>NZ_CP106951.1 GCF_030419005.1 Eleftheria terrae | reverse complement strand
GGTGCGCTCGGCAGCCTGCCGCCGGTCCATCACCCCGGCGGCGCCGGCATCACGCGGGCACACCATGACGTTGATGTTCTCGTGCACGCTCATGTCGAGAAACAGGCCCTGGCCCTTGCGGTCCTCGGTCAGGTAGACGATGCCGGCTTCGATCGCGTCGCGCGGCTGGCTGATGTGCAGCGGGCGGCCATCCAGCGTCAGCTCGCCGGCAATGCGGGCATCGGCGCCGAAGATCAGGCGTGCCAGCTCGGTGCGGCCGGCCCCCACCAGGCCCGCGATGCCGAGCACCTCACCGGCCCGCAGCTCCAGGCTGCAGCCCCGCACGCGCCGGCCGTCGGCCAGGCCGCGAGCCGCCAGTACCACCGCGCCGGCGGTGGTGGCCTGGTGCTCCTTGCGATAGAAGCCCGACAGGTCGCGCCCCACCATCATCTTCACCAGCCGGTCCTGCGAGAGCTCGTCGCGCAGCAGCGTGCCGGCATAGCAGCCGTCACGCAGCACCGTCACGCGGTCGGCCAGCTCGTCGATCTCGGCCATGCGGTGGCTGATGTAGATGATGGCCAGGCCGTCCGCCCGCAGTTGGCGGATCAGGGCGAAGAGGCGGTCGGTTTCATGGCTGGACAGCGGGGTGGTCGGCTCATCCATCACCAGGATGCGGGCGTCGAAGTGCACCGCCCGGGCGATCTCCACCAGCTGGCGCTGTGCGATCGACAGGCCCGCCACCATGGCGGCCGGGCCGAAGTCGGCGCCCAGGCGCTGCAGCACGCCGGCGCAGGCCTGCTGCATGGCAGCACGGTCGATCAGGCCGCGGCGACGCAAAGGGCGGCCCATGTAGATGTTCTCGGCCACCGTGAGGTTGGGGGCCAGGCTCAACTCCTGGTAGATCACCGCCACGCCGAGCGCCTTGGCGGCCACCGGGCCGTCGATCACGACCGGCTGGCCCTCGATGCGCACCTCGGCCCCCGCATCGGCGATGTAGGCGCCGGAGAGGATCTTCATCAGCGTGGACTTGCCCGCGCCGTTCTCGCCCATCAGCGCATGCACCTCACCGCGGTGGATGCGCAGCTCCACCCGCTGCAGCGCCTTCACGCCGGGGAAGGTCTTGGAGACGTTGCGCAGTTCGAGCAGGGGAACAGGTTCAGACATGGACCATCTCCGCGGATCGGGACCCGTGGCCGCGCAGGACGTCGGCACGCGGCGAGAAGTTGAAGAACATCGGCAGGCTGGCCGCGCCCAGGGCGCCTGCATCGGCACCGAAGCTGCCGCGCCGCAGCTGCGGCGTGCCGCGCGACTCGGGGGCGATGGAGCGCAGCCCGTGGTCGAGCCGGGCCATCAGCTCCTCGATGAGGCCGCCATCGATGTCGGCGTCGATCACGCACATCGGCACGTCGAGCACGGCGATGGCGGCGCGCACCGCCGGCACCAGGGCATCGACACAATCGTCCAGCCATTCGCGCACGGCCGGCATGCCGCGCTCATAACAGGCCTGCAGTTCGTTGCGGCCGGCAATGTGCTCGCCGTGGAAGCGCAGGTGGCGTGTCAAGGCATTGAGCGACGCCCTGGTAAGCAGGATGTCCCAGGGCTTGCCGGTGACGGGCGCGGACGGCAGCCGGCTTGGCGGCACCGGAATCATCGCGACGTCGGCCGCATTGCCGGTGCGGCCCCGCATGCCTTCCCCGTCCACCACCACCGCGCCGCCAATGGCCGGGCCAATGAAGAGGTAGAGGAAATCGCTGCTGGCGCGGCCTGCGCCGAAGAACAGTTCGGCAATGCCGGCGGCGTTGCCATCGTTCTCCTTGAATACCGGCAGTTGCACCGCCTGGGCCAGCAAGGCGCCGAAGTCGATCTCGTCCCAGACGCGGAAATCGGCCTCCAGGTCGAGCTCGCGCAGCCAGCTGCCGAGGTTGTAGGGCTGGGCCAGGCCCACGCCGGCCAGACGCTGGCGTTCGCCGGGGCCGAGCACGTCGAGCACCGAGGCGACGTCGCGCTGCACCAGCTCCAGCGCCTTGTTCGGATGCGGCAGCAACAGGTCGTGGGCCCGTCGCGCCAGCATCTTGCCGGACAGGTCGACCAGCACGGTCTCGATGCTGGTGCGGTCCAGTCGCACGCCAACGCCGAAGGCGCCCTTGGGGTTGAGCCGGTAGAGGCTGGCCGGCTGGCCGCGTTGCCCGTCCTGCCGGCGGCCGAAGGTCTCGATCAGGCCCGCCTCTTCCAGCGACTGCACGATGCTGCCGACCGCCGTGTTGGTGAGCTGTGCCCAGCGCGCCAGGTCGGCCTTCGACGCTTCGCCCGCCCGGCGCAAGCGCTGCAGCAGCGTGCGCTCGTTGTACTGGCGCAGGTTGACCGAGTTGGTCCCCCTGCCGGGGCGGGGCGGTGTCACAGCCGTGTCCTATTAATTAATTCAAGTTGAATTAATTTTAGGAAGGAAAGCGGGTCCGTCTGTGAGGGATTACCCGAAGGCGTTGCCTGGGCCGGTCGATGGGGGCGGCCTGGTGCCCGAGCAGCGGCGCGCCGGCCGCCTGCCCTGCCACCCCGGTTCATCTACCCGGCTGGCTCGCTCTTTGCCCCTGATGGCTCCGGTGCACCCCGCATCGCCTGGGAGAGCTGCCATGCCGAGACCGCCGCTGCGTGCCTGTGTCGCTTCGCTGCTCCTGCTGTGCCTGGCCCTGGCCACCTGCGGTGGCGGCGGTGATGACGAGGGCCCGCCTTCCGCCGAGGAGCAGGCCGAGCGGCGGGCCAGCGCCCTGCTCACCCGCATGACGCTGGACGAGAAGATCCAGTTGGTGCACGGCGTGGGCTTTCGTGAGCCGGGTGCGGGCTTCATCGACGGCATTCCACGGCTGGGCGTGCCGGACCTCGCGATGGTCGACAGCGCCAGCGGCATCAACCTGCCCGACTCCGGCTCGACCGCACTGCCGGCGCCCCTGGCCCTGGCAGCCAGCTGGGACCCGCTGCTCGCCACCCGCTACGGCCAGCTCATCGGGCAGGAGCTGCGCGCGCTCGGCTTTGCGGTGGGCCTGGGCGCCGGCATCAACCTGACCCGTGAGCCGCGCAACGGCCGCACCTTCGAATACATGGGCGAAGACCCGGTGCTGGCCGGGCTGATGGCGGCCCACCGCACTGAAGGCACCCAGGGTGAGCAGGTCATCGCCACCGTCAAGCACTTCGCGCTGAACCAGCAGGAGACGCGCCGCTACGAATCCAATTCGGTGGTGGACGAGCGCACGATGCGGGAACTGGAGCTGCTGGCCTTCGAGCTGGCCATCAAGCGGTCACGCCCCGGCAACGTGATGTGCGGCTACAACCGCATCAACGGACTCAAGGCCTGCGAGCACGGCGGCCTCCTCAACGGTGTGCTGAAGCAGGAATGGGGCTACCGCGGCGTGGTGCAGGCCGACTGGATCTACGGCATCACCGACACCGTGCGCGCTGCCCTGGCGGGCACTGATGAGGAGCAGCCCGGCTCGGAGGACGACAGCATCGGCACGCTGGACGTGCCGACCTTCTTCAACCAGAAGCTCAAGGCCGCCGTGCAGGCCGGCCAGGTGCCGCTGGCCCGGCTGGACGACATGGTGCTGCGCAAGCTGCGCACGCTCTACCGCATCGGCCTCATGGACGACCCGCCGCGGCGCGGCGGCAGCGTAGACCGGGCCGCCGGCGAGGCGCTGGCCGAGCACATCGCCGCCCAGGGCATGGTGTTGCTGAAGAACAGCCCGCCCGCGGACGCCTCCAGGCCGGTGCTGCCACTGCAGGCCGATGCCCTGCAGAGCGTGGTCGTGATCGGCGGCCATGCCGATGTGGGTGTGATCTCCGGTGGCGGTTCGGCCAAGGTGCCGGCGCACGACGGCAACCCGGTGAGCTGCCTGCAGCCCGACCCGCCGGTGGACCCTCGGCCGGTGACGCGACCGTGTGCGATCTACTACCGCTCATCCCCGCTGGAGGCGATCCGCGCGCGGCTGCCGCAGGCCGGGGTGCAGTACGTCGATGGCAGCGATGCTGCCGCCGCGGCGGCAGCCGCCTCGAGCGCGGATGTCGCCCTGGTGTTCGCCACCCAGTGGACCACCGAGCAGCGGGACCTGCCCTCGCTGGCCCTGCCCGGCCCTGGCAGCGACCCGTGGAACTACAGCCATGACCAGGAGGCCTTGATCACCGCGGTCGCTGCGGCCAACCCGCACACGGTGGTGGTGCTGCAGACCGGCACCGCCGTCACGATGCCGTGGCTGGACGCGGTGCCCGCCGTATTGCAGGCCTGGTACCCGGGCATTCGTGGCGGCCCTGCCATGGCGCAGGTGCTGTTTGGCGAGGTGAACCCGTCGGGGCGGCTGCCCATGAGCTTCCCCCGCCGCGAGGGCGACCTGCCCCAGCCAGCCATCTCGACCACAGACCTCGACGTCGTGTACCACGAGGGCGTCGCCATGGGTTACCGGTGGTTCGATGCCCGTGGCATCGAGCCGCTGTTCGCCTTCGGCCACGGCTTGTCTTACACGACGTTTGCGTACTCGATGCTCGAACTTTCAAAGGCCGGGCCCGACACGGTGGCCGTGCACCTGCGCGTGCAGAACACCGGCTCACGGGCAGGTGCCGAAGTGGTTCAGGTCTACGCCAGCCTGCCCGCCGCAGCGGGCGATGCGCCACAACGGCTGGTGGCCTGGCGCAAGGTGTGGCTGGCGCCAGGCGAGGCGCGCGAGCTGACCGTGACGGTGGAGCGCGACCGACTGGCCGCGTGGGACACCCAGCTGCACCAGCGGCGGCTGCTGCCGGGTCGCTACCGGCTGAAGGCGGGCCGCTCCTCGCGCGATCCCGACGCGCTGCAGGCGGAGCTGGACTTGTAGCGGCAGGGCCACTGCACGGGCCCACTGCACAGGCGCACTGCACGGCCCACCACACAGACTCACTGCACCGACGCCCTGCGGGCCCCACCGCCGTCACTTCCAAGGCACGCCGTTTGCGGTACTTCTGCTGCCCGCGACTGCTGTACCTCGCCGCCATGACTACCCGTACTTCCCGGCCGTTTCCGCTTCGCAAAGTGGTCGGCACCCTCCAGCCCTCGGAGCCTTTCCCGCTCGGCACCATCGTCATCCTGGAATGTGGGCACACCATGGCGTCCACCGCGCAGGACAGCACCCGCTGCCCCAAGTGCTGGGCCGGTGCCCCGCCAGACTGCGAGCCGTCCGAAGACGAGATGCCGCCCGATGGCGGGCGACCGGAAGGCCCGCTGCAGTAGCGGCCGCCCCCGGCCACAAGCGAGCCGCCGTGCGGCGGCGCGGCTCACGACACCAGCTGGCTCCAGCTCTTCTCCAGCCGCTTGACCGAAACCGGCTGCGGCGTGCGCAGCTCCTGCGCAAACAAGCTGATGCGCAATTCCTCCAGCAACCAGCGGAATTCGTCGAGCCGGCTGTCCGCGGCGCCCTTGCGGTCGGCCAGTGCCCGGGTGTAGCGCTGCTCCAGCGGTCGCAGCTCGGCCAGGCGCTGGCTGTCCCGCGCGGGGTCGCTGCGCAGCTTGTCCAGCCGCATCTGGATGCCCTTCAGGTAACGCAAGAAATGCTGCAGCTGTGCATAAGGTGTCTGAGATATGAAACGCTTCGGCATCAGCCGCTGCAGTTGCGTGCCAATGTCGTCCGCCACCTCCTTCGGCGCGCGCGCGTCCTTCAGCTTGCGCAGCGTCGCCTGGTATTCGAGCAGCACCCCGCCCGCCAGGCGCGAGACCTCCTGGGCAATCAGGTTGAGCCGGGTGCGTCCCTCCTCCAGCCGGGCCTTGAAGCTGAACTCGTCATGCGGCAGCGGCTCCAGCAGGAAGGCGCGGTCCAGGGCCACCTCGATGATCTGGTCGCGCAACTCCTCGGCCGTGCCAAGGCTCATGAAGGCCACCGCCATCTTCTGCAGGTCGGGCAGGTTCTTCTCCAAGTACTTGAGCGGCTCCTTCAACTGCAGGGCCACCAGTCGGCGCAGCCCGGCGCGGTGGCGGGCGGCGGCCACCTCGGGTTCGTCGAACACCTCGATCTCGACATGGGCGCCCTTGTCGATCAAGGCCGGGAAGCCGATCAGGCTCTGCGCACCGCGCCGCACCTCCATCAGCTCGGGCAGCTCGCCGAAGGTCCAGCCGGTGTAGCGGGCGCTGGGCGCCGGTGCGGCGGCGGGGGCCGCTGCCGCCGCCGGCTCGCGCCGCGCCCCCTGCCCGCCGCGTGACGCAGCCGCCACCGGCGGCGGCGAGGCAGCCGCTTCCTCGGCGTTGCCCAGCTTGAGTGCGGCCAGCGCCTGGAAGGCGCTGCGGGCCTGGCTGCCCAGCTCGGCCTTCAGCGCCGGCAGGTTGCGGCCCATGCCGAGCTGGCGCCCATGCTCATCCACCACCCGGAAATTCATGAACAGGTGCGGCTGCAGCGTCTCGAGCTTGAAGTCGCCACGCTTGACGTCCAGTTGGGTCTTTTCGCGCACCGCCTTCAGCAGCGCCTCGAGCAGGCCGCCCTGCGCAAAGGGCACGGAAGCGATGAAGGCCTCGGCATAGTCGGGCAAGGGCACCAGGCGGGCGCGCGGCTTCTGGTGCAGGCTCTTGAGCAGCGCCAGCACCTTGTCCTTCAGCATGCCGGGCACCAGCCATTCGCAGCGCTCTTCGCTGACCTGGTTGAGCGCATAGATGGGCACCGTGACCGTGACACCGTCCTTCGCGTCGCCGGGGTCGTGCAGGTAGCTTGTCGCGCAGTCCACGCCGCCCAGGCGCAGCGTCTTCGGGAAGGCGGAGGTGGTGATGCCGGCCGCCTCGTGCCGCATCAGCTCGTCCTTGGTCAGCATCAGCAGCTTCGGCTCGCGCTTGCTCTGCTCGCGCCACCAGCGCTCGAAGCTGTGGCCGCTGTAGACGTCGGCGGGCAGCTGCTGGTCGTAGAAGGCGTAGATCAACTCGTCGTCGACCAGCACGTCCTGGCGGCGCGACTTGTGCTCCAGCTCCTCCACCTGGCGCACCAGCTTCTGGTTGTGCGCGAGGAAGGGCAGCCGGGTCTCCCACTCGCCATTGACCAGGGCCTCGCGAATGAACATCTCGCGGGCCGCCACCGGGTCGACCTGGCCGAAGTTGACGCGCCGGTTGTTGTAGATGACCAAGCCATACAGCGTGGCGCGCTCGAGCGCCACCACCTCGGCCGGCTTCTTCTCCCAGTGCGGCTCCAGCAGCTGCTTCTTCAGCAGGTGGCCGGCGATGCCCGGAATCCACTCCGGCTGGATGGCGGCGATGCCGCGGCCGAACAGCCGGGTGGTCTCCACCAGTTCGGCGGCGATGATCCAGCGCCCCGGCTTCTTCGAGAGGTGGGCGCCCGGGTGACGCCAGAACTTGATGCCGCGCGCGCCCAGGTACCACTCGTCCTCGTCACTCTTGAGGCCGATGTTGCCCAGCAGGCCGCTGAGCATGGCCAGGTGCACCTGGTCATAGGTGGCGGGCAGCGTGTTCATGCGCCAGCCGTGCTCGGCCACCACGGTGTGCAGCTGCGAGTAGATGTCGCGCCACTCCCGCACCCGACGCGGCGAGACGAAATTGTCACGCAGCAGCTGCTCGTACTTGCGGCTGGAGAGCTTGTGCGAATCGCTGGCCGGCGCAGCCCCGCCCTGCCCCTGCCCCTGCCCCTTGGCGGCCGGCCGGGGACCGCCGCGCGACTCCTCCAGCCACTTCCAGAGCTTGAGGTAGCCCATGAATTCGGACTTCTCGTCGTCAAACTTCTTGTGCTTCTCATCGGCCGCCTGCTGGTGCTCCAGCGGCCGGTCCCGCACATCCTGCACGCTGAGCGCACTGGCGATCACCAGCACCTCGCTGAGCGACTGGCGCTCGCGGGCCTCGATGATCATGCGCCCGACCCGCGGGTCCAGCGGCAGCTTGGCGAGCTCCAGGCCGATGGGCGTCAGCTCGTTCTGCTCGTCCACCGCGTTCAGCTCGGCCAGCAGCTGGTAGCCGTCGGCGATGGCGCGCCGCGGCGGCGGCTCGATGAAGGGAAAGTCCTCGACCGCGCCGAGGCGCAGCGACTTCATCCGCAGGATCACGCCGGCCAGCGACGAGCGCAGGATCTCGGGGTCGGTGAACGGGGGCCGGGCGGCGAAGTCGGCCTCGTCATAGAGGCGGATGCAGATGCCGTTGGACACCCGCCCGCAGCGCCCGGCCCGCTGGTTGGCGGCCGCCTGGCTGACCGGCTCCACCTGCAGCTGCTCGACCTTGTTGCGGTAGCTGTAGCGCTTGACCCGGGCCTGGCCGCTGTCGATGACGTAGCGGATGCCCGGCACCGTCAGCGAGGTCTCGGCCACGTTGGTGGCCAGCACGATGCGGGGCGCCGCGCCGGTCTCGAAGACGCGGTCCTGCTCCTGCTGGCTCAGGCGGGCGAACAGCGGCAGGATCTCCACCCCCGGCGGATGGTGGCGGCGCAGGTGCTCCGCCGCGTCGCGGATCTCGCGCTCACCGGGCAGGAACACCAGCACGTCGCCCCGGCCCTCGCGCCAGAGCTCGTCCACCGCGTCGGCGATGGCGTTGTTCAGGTCGTAGTCGCGGTTCTCCTCGAACGGCCGCCAGCGCTGCTCCACCGGATACAGCCGGCCCGAGACCATGATGACCGGCGCCGGCCCCTTGATGCTGGCGAAGTGCTGGGCGAAACGGTCGGCGTCGATGGTGGCCGAGGTGACGATGATCTTCAGGTCCGGCCGGCGTGGCAGCAGCTGCTTCAGGTAGCCCAGCAGGAAATCGATGTTCAGCGAGCGCTCGTGGGCCTCGTCGATGATCAGCGTGTCGTAGGCCTTGAGCAGCGGATCGGTCTGGGTCTCGGCGAGCAGGATGCCGTCGGTCATCAGCTTGACCGAGGCGCCCGGCGAGAGCCGGTCCTGGAACCGCACCTTGAAGCCCACATGCTCGCCCAGCGGCGAGTTCAGCTCCTGCGCGATGCGCTTGGCCACGCTGGACGCCGCGATGCGCCTCGGCTGGGTGTGGCCGATCAGGCCGCGCCCGCCGGCGCCGCGTCCGCGGCCCATGGCCAGCGCGAGCTTGGGCAGCTGGGTGGTCTTGCCCGAGCCGGTCTCGCCGCAGACGATCACCACCTGGTGCTGCTCGATCGCACGCGCGATTTCGTCGCGCCGCGCGGACACGGGCAGGGACTCTGGGAACTGGATCGGCGGCACCGGGTTGGCAGGCGGGGCGGCGGATCCCCGCGCCTCGCGTGCGGACGCGCTTCGCGGCGGCATGTCGGTCATGGGGCTTCGTGCAAAATCCGACATTATTTCAAAGCCCCAGCAACACTCGCTCCCAGCGCCGCACAAAACCGATGAGCTACGTCTTCCCGCATACCTTCGTGCCCTGGTTCCGGTCGGTGGCTCCTTACATCCACGCGCACCGCGGCAAGACCTTCGTGGTGGCGATCGCGGGTGAGCTGATCGCGGCCGGCAAGCTGGCCACCTTCGCTCAGGACCTGGCCATCATCCACGCCACCGGCATCAAGCTGGTGCTGATCCACGGCTTCCGACCCCAGGTCGAGGAACAGCTGGCCGCCAAGGGCCACACCTCCCGCTTCAGCCATGGCATGCGGGTGACCGACGCCTTCGCACTCGACTGCGCGCAGGAAGCCGCCGGCCAGCTGCGCTACGAGATCGAGGCGGCCTTCTCGCAAGGCCTGCCCAACACGCCGATGGCGCACAGCCAGATCCGCCTGCTGTCAGGCAACTTCATCACCGCGCGGCCGGTCGGCATTGTGGACGGCATCGACTTCCAGCACACCGGCTTCGTGCGCCGCATCGACGCGATGAGCGTGCGCCGGGCGATCGACTTCGGCTCCATCGTGCTGATGTCGCCGTTCGGCTTCTCGCCCACCGGCGAGGCCTTCAACCTCAGCATGGAGGACGTCGCCACCAGCACCGCCATCGCGCTGCAGGCCGACAAGCTGATCTTCGTCACCGAGGTGCGCGGCGTGCCGCAGGATCCCACCCAGGCAAACGACCCTGAATGCGAGATCGACCAGGAGCTGGCCCTGGCCGACGCCGAGAAGCTGCTGGCCGCCCTGCCCAACCCGGTGCAGCCGACCGACACCGCCTTCTACCTGCAGCATGCGGTCAAGGCCGCCAAGAATGGCGTCGAGCGAGTGCACATCATCCCGTATTCGGTCGACGGCTCCATCCTGATGGAGCTGTTCACGCACGACGGCGTGGGCACCATGATCGTCGACGAGAAGCTGGAGAGCCTGCGCGAGGCCAACAGCGACGACATCGGCGGCATCCTGCAGCTGATCGAGCCGTTCGAGCGCGACGGCACGCTGGTCAAGCGCAGCCGCACCGAGATCGAGCGCGACATCGGGCACTACACCGTCATCGAGCACGATGGCGTCATCTTCGGCTGCGCGGCCCTCTATCCCTACCCCGAGGCCAAGACGGCCGAGATGGCGGCCCTCACCGTCTCGCCCGACGTGCAGGGCCAGGGCGACGGCGAGCGCATCCTGAAGCGGGTGGAGCAACGCGCCAAGGCCATGGGCCTGGACAGCATCTTCGTGCTCACCACCCGCACGATGCACTGGTTCATCAAGCGCGGCTTCCAGCAGGTCGACCCCGAATGGCTGCCCGAGGCCCGCAAGCGCAAATACAACTGGGACCGGCGCTCCAAGGTGCTGGTCAAGCGGCTCGGCTGAACCCGGTTTCCCCTTTTCCCACAGATCGAACGAACACAAGGAATTCCCCCATGGCTCGCACCGTGCAATGCGTCTACCTCAAGAAAGAAGCCGAAGGCCTGGACTACCAGACCTATCCCGGTGAACTGGGGCTGCGCATCTACCAGAACGTCAGCAAGGAGGCCTGGGCCGCCTGGATGAAGCACCAGACGATGCTGGTCAACGAAAACCGCCTGAACCTGGCCGACCAGCGGGCCCGCCAATACCTGGCGCGGCAGATGGAGCGCTTCTTCTTCGGCGAGGGGGCCGAGCAGCCAGCCGGCTACGTGCCGCCCACAGCCTGAGGCGGCACGCCCGGAGGGCCGGCGGCCGGTCACGCGGCTGCCGCCGGCGCGCGGTCCATCGCGGCCGGCCGTTGGCGAGGCGAGCGGTGCTCAGGTGAAGAGGGACGGCGGCCGCTCTTCCGGAGCCAGATGGCCGAGCCCGATGCGCCGCACGATCTGGCGGTCCAGCTCCCGCGGGTGCACCGGCTTGGCCAGCCATGCCGCACGTGCCAGCACACCACGAAGGCCCAGCGCACGCCGTTGCTCCGCCCCACCCAGCAGCACCAGCTGCGGCGTCGGCCGGCACGGGTGCTTGCGGCGAAGCTGCTGGCACAGGGCCAGCAGCGGTGCCCCCACCACCTCCGCATCGACGAATGCCAGGTGCACCATGTGCTCTGCACAGTGCTCGACCGCCTGGGTGGCCGTCCACGCTTCATGCACCGCCACTCGATACAGGCTGAGGCGGCTGCGCAGATACAGGGCCGCGTCGCTCTCGCAGGCGACCAGCAGGGCCTGCGGACCGCGCGAGGTCAACAGCGCAGTGGCAGGCAAAGGGCTCATGAACCTGTCCTGACTGGTAGGTGCGAACGTGTGGATTTTCACGGGCGGCATCTTGTTCTGCGCGGGCTGCAGCGGCAAGCGACAGAAGTCACACTTTCCTGATTGGGCGCAAATCCCTCGCCCGGCGGTCTGTCTGCGAATCATTCTTGTTCGCGCTTAGAATGCAGCCAACTTTTCGGAAGGAGATCCCATGTTGCGACGTTTTGCCGCTCCCCTGACGGCCCTGGCTTTGGCCGCCGGCCTGCATGCCGCGGCTGCTGCCCAGGAGAAGGTGCTGAACCTGTACTCGGCGCGCCACTACCAGACCGACGAGGCACTCTACGGCAACTTTGAGAAGGCCACCGGCATCAAGATCAACCGGGTCGACGCCGATGACGCCGGCATCCTGGCCCGGCTGAAAAGTGAAGGCACCGCCAGCCCGGCCGACGTCATCCTGCTGGTCGATGCCGCCCGCCTGTGGCGCGCGGAACAGGACGGCCTGTTCCAGCCCCTGAAGTCCAGTGTGCTCGAGGAGCGCATCCCGGCCAACCTGCGCAGCGAGGACAAGGGCCAGGGCTCGCAGTGGTTCGGCTTTTCGACCCGGGCGCGCGTCATCGTCTACAACAAGATGGGCGTGAAGAAGGACGACGTCGACACCTATGAAGAGCTGGCCGATCCGAAGAACAAGGGCAAGGTCTGCACGCGTTCGGGCTCGCATCCCTACAACCTGTCCCTCATCGGCTCGCTGATGGAACACCTTGGCCCTGAGAAGGCCGAGGCCTGGGCCAAAGGCGTGGTGGCCAACATGGCTCGCGAGCCCAAGGGCGGCGATACCGACCAAATCAAGGCAGTGGCCACCGGCGAATGCGCGATCGCACTGACCAATACCTACTACCTGGCCCGCATGATGCGCTCGAGCAAGCCGGAAGACCGGCAGGTGGTCGAGAAAGTCGGCATGGTGTTCCCGAATCAGCAGACCACGGGCACCCACGTGAACATCGCGGGCGGCGCACTCGCCAAGAACGCCAAGAATCGGGAGAACGCCAAGCTCTTCCTGGAGTACCTGTCCAGCCCCGAAGCCCAGAACTATTTTGCCAACGGCAACAACGAATACGCGGTCGTGAAGACAGTGAAGATCAGCAACCCGGCGCTCGACGCCATGGGGCCTTTCAAGGCAGAGCTGATTCCGATCTCGGTGGTGGGCGCCAACCAAGGCAAGGTGCAACAGATGCTTGACCGGGTCGGCTTCAAGTAAGCCCGGGCCGCCCTCACACGCTGGCCCCTGAAACACCCGCGTGGCTGCTGCCCGCGGGTGTTTTGCTTTGTGGCCTGCATAAGCGGCAGCCGACGCCCGACGACCGGGTGAAGCTGCTTGGCGAGGCCGGCACAAAAACTTCAGAGGTGCAGCGACTACTTCCGCCGTCGACACGATCGGCTCTCATGCTGAAGACAGCAATTGAATAACGCCGCGCCGGGGGCCCGCGAATAGAGCCGCTAATGCCCGGCTCGGGGTGAAGCTACCGTATTGCCAGGCCGACCCGCTGCAGTTATTATCGGCCCCGCTGAATCCAGCCACACCCTCGTCCAACCTTTTGCGAGCAAATTAAAAATGGCCACTTACCAGGAACTTCTCGCCCAGAAAGCCGACCTCGAAAAGCAGATCGAGAGCGCGCGCAAGCAGGAATTGTCCGACGCCATCGCCCAGATCAAGTCGCTGATGTCGCAGTACGGCCTGACGGTGGCCGACCTGGGCGCGAAGGCCGGCGCGAGCAAGACCAGCGCGACAAAGGGCAGCAAAGTGGCCCCCAAATATCGCAACGGCGCGACTGGCGAGACCTGGACCGGCCGTGGCCGTCAGCCCAAATGGGTGGAGCAGGCCCTCGCATCAGGCAAGACGCTCGAACAACTGGCCATCTGAGCTTCCACGGCTCTTGCTGGCTGCCCGCCAAAAACGGGCAGGCTTTGAAAACGCCCGCTGTTGCGGGCGTTTTTGTCTCTGGAGCAGCCTGCCAACGTTACCGGGCTGGCAGGCCTCGTTCCGGGGCGGGGCGGCTTTTACCGCACCGCGCCTCCTCAGCGCGCGAGATATTCGAAGAAGGCGCGCTCGTTGCTTGGCCGGCCAAGAAACCGGCGGATCAGCACGTCCGGTCGATACTGGCCGCCATTGGCCAGCACCGTTTCCCGGTAGCGACGCCCGACAACCGGGTCCAGGCGCCTGCCGACAAAAGCCGTCTGCAGGTCACGCGCAATGACTTCACTCCACAAATACCCGTAATAGCCCGCAGCATAGCCACCCGCCACATGGCTGAAGCTGGCGGGGAAACGGGTGCCCGGGACATGGCCCAGCGGCGTCGCCGCTTCCATTCGTGCCCATAGCGCCATTGGATCCGTCTCGCGGCGGCCATGCAGGGCAAGGTCATAACTGGCAAACAGGTGCTGGCGGGCAGTGAAGATCCCTTTACCGAAATGCTTGGCCTTCACCGCTTGCTGCAGCATCTCTTGCGGCACGGGCTCGCAATTCGTACAAACCTCCTTGAACAAGGCCAGCACTTCGGGTTGATATACCCAGTCCTCGAGCATCTGAGAGGGCGCCTCGACAAAATCACGCAGCACACTGGTGCCGGACTGGCTGGCGTAACGGGTGTCGGAGAGGTTGTTGTGCAGGGCATGGCCGAACTCGTGCAGCAAGGTCTCCAACTCGTCGAGCGTCAAACCCTTGCGATCGAAATTCACCACCAGCGCCGCCTGGGGAGTGCGGTGCAGGCGGGCGGCACCGCTGCGGAAACTCCAGACCGCCGCATGGTTGTATTTGCCGGCACGCGGATAAAGGTCGACAAATAGCGTGGCCAGGTACCTTCCTGTTTCCTGCTCCCGCATGGCGTAAGTCTGCACGTCCGGATGCCAGGCGGGCGCATCACGGCGCTCGAAACGCAGGCCGAACAGCCGCTCGCTCAGGCGCATGACGAATTCCAGGCTCTGCTGTGGCGGGAAGAACCGGCGAAACGCCTCCTGGTCCACCGCATAACGTTCCCGCCGCACCCTCTCGGTGTAGAAGAACACGTCCCAACGCTCCAGGTGCACCGCCTGCGGCGCCTGCTGCAGGTGGCGCGCCTTGGCCTGTCGCAATTCCTCCAGGTCGCGCCGTTCGCGTTCGGCCACCGACTGCTGCACCCGGCCAAGGAAACGTTGCACCGCTGCCGCGTTCTTCGCCATCCGGCGCCTCAAGGCGAAATCGGCATAACTCGCATGGCCGAACAAGGCCGCATATTCACGCCGCAAGCGGGCGATCTCGTCCAGGGCTTCCAGGTTGGCCGCGCCGCCTTCGTCGAGCTTCGCGCGCCACATGCGCTCGCGGGCAGCAGCGTTCAGGGCCTGCCCCATCACCGGCAGGTAGCTGGGGTAATCGAGCCCGAGCAGCACCCGGCCCTGCTCATCACGCGGCGCGTCCCGCCACACCCCTTCCGGCACGCCGGCCAGTTCCTCCTCGGTGAAGGGGACGCGGCGCTCGTCATCGCGCAAGCGCTGGTCGAAGGCGGTGCGCAGCGCATTGATGCGGTCCTGGATGGCCTTGGCCCGGCGGCGCTGCCGCTCGCCGAGCGCGGCACCACCGTCCTCGAAGCCCTCGCGCGTCTCGCGCAGCAGGGCCGCGTCGATCGCATCACCGGCACGCACCCGCTTCAACTGCCGGTACACCGTCGGGTTCTGGTTGAAGCTGGACCAGAAGTCTTGCCAGCGCAGCGAGCACGCCTGCGCAGCGTCCCGCAGGCCCTTGTCTGGGTGCACGTTCACCAGCAGGTAGATCGGCCCGGCGGCGTCCTCGCCCGCGACGTTCAGGTCGTCCAGCGCGGACAGGAAATCATCGCCCGGGCGCAGCCGTGCCAGCGCGGCCTCCATGTCACGCAAGCGCTGCAGGCCCTCGTCACAGGCGCGCTCGACCTCGGCGGCAGAGGCATAGGCCGGAAAGAGCGGCTCGTCAGCGGTCGGCGCGGCTGCCTGGCTGATGTCGGCCGCCCCCGCGGTAGCGGCTGCGGACAACAGGCCGGCGATCAGCAGGCGGCGAATCCGGGTCGGACCGGCAGGCGTCATGCAAGCACTCCCAAACAAGGAAAGCGCGATTGTGCAACCCGGTGAGGCCTTGCCTGGCGGGGGCGCCGAGCCCTCTTGCGGTAACTGCCGTCACAGAGCGTTGGCCGGCGCAAGACGCGTGGAGGCCCACCGTGCTTGAGGCACAATGCCGGCCATGTTCGTGCGTCGCCGCCATCCCCGCTTTGCCTTCTGGGCTGTGGCCTTCGCGCTGCTGCTGAAGGCGGCGGTGCCCCTGCTGGCGTCGGCGGCGGCGCAACAACAGGGCAAGACGCTGGTCGAGGTGTGCACGGTCTACGGTATCAAGACCGTCGCGCTGGAGGCCGACGGCAGCACCACCGACCTGCCCGCCGACACCGACCCGCACGGCGCGGCCGCCGTGCATGGCAGCGATCACTGCGTGTTGTCGGGCATGCTGGCGCATGCCGCACCGGCACAGGCGCCAGCTGCCGCCATTCGGGTTCCGCCGCACTGGCTGCCGCCGGCCACCGCCCCGCCCAGCACCACCGTGCCCGACGCGGCCGCGGCCTGGTCGGCCCGGCTGTACCACCCCCCGCCTTCTCTCGCCTGACGATCCGCGCCCGCCGCGGATGGGCCGCTGCCCGGCTGCTTGCCGCGGCAGCTCCTTTTCATGCCGGGCCGCGCCTGCCCCTCTTCGGCGCGTGGCCCCCGTTCAGGCGTCATTGTCTCCATGCATCGCCCCCTGCAGACCCTGCTGGCGGCGGCCCTTGCGGCCGCCCCTGCCGTTCGCGCAGCCGCGGCTGACGACAGCCAACAGCAGCAGCACCTTGAGCCGGTGCTTGTCACCGGTGCCCGTTCGTCCGCCCCATCGCCCGACCTGCCGCACAGCAGCGCCGGCAAGTCGGCCGTACAACTGCGTGAGCAGAACCTGGTGAACCCCGAGGACGCGCTCAAGTACCTGCCCAGCACCACGCTGCGCAAGCGCTACAGCGGCGACCGCAACGCGCTCATCGGTGGCCGCAGCTTCGGCACACTCCAACCGTCCCGCGCCCTGGTGTACGTGGACGGCTTCCTGATCTCCAACTTCCTCGGCCGTTTCGACGCGCCCCGCTGGAACATGTTGACGCCCGAGTCGGTGGAGCGCGTCGACGTGCTCTACGGCCCGTTCTCGGCGCTTTATCCGGGGAACTCGATCGGCACCACGGTGGCGGTCACCGAACGCCGGCCGCGCGCCTTCGAGGCCGCGGTGCGCCTGAGCCGCTTCCGCCAGCACTTCGACGCGTATGGCCATGCCGACCACTACGATGGCCACCAGCAGAGCGCCCACCTCGGCGACCGCCTGGGCAGCGGCCTCTGGTACACCGTGGACCTGAACCGCCAGGACGCCACCTCGCAGCCCATGCAGTACCAGGCGGTGACGGCCGACGCGGCCGGCCGCTTCCCCGAGCCACGCTCCGGCCCCGCCACGCCGGTCACCGGCGTGCGCTACGACACCGATCCCCGGGGCTTGCGGCGGGCCCTGCTGGGCGCCGGCGCAGGCGCCATCGACCACACGGTGCAGCAGACGGTCAAGTTGCGTCTGGGCCAGACGCTCGACCGTGCCCTGGCTGGCGACCTCCTGCTGGCCCACTGGACACAGCGCAGCCAGACCCGCAACCTCAGCTTCCTGCGAGATGGCAGCGGCCAGGCGGTGTGGCGTGGACTGGTGAGCGACGGCGCGCAGCGCTTCGAGTTGCCGGCGACCGCGCTCGCCCCTTCACGCCGCGATGAGCGGCACCTGCAGGCCGGGCTGAGGCTGAAGACGCAACACGACACCGGCTGGAACACCACGCTGGTGCTGTCCGGCTACCGCATCATCGAAGACCGGCAGCGCCAGGCCACACAGCCCGACCCGCAGGCGGGCGCCGGCGGCGCTGGCTCCGTGACCCGGCGCGACGGCACCGGCTGGAACACCGCCGAACTGGTGACCACCTACACGCCGGCGGCGGACGACCTCGCCGGCGGCCGCCACGCGCTGACGTTCGGACTGCACCGCAATGCCTATCGACTGCACAGCACGGTGGACCGCACGGCCGACTGGCGTGGCGGCCCGGGGCAGCCGGACCAGTACTACCGCGGCCGCACCCGGGTCGTGGCCCTCTATGGCCAGGACGTTTGGCGCCTGCGCCCCGATCTCAAGCTCACCTGGGGCGTGCGCTGGGAACGCTTCGAGGCCGGGGACGGGCAACAGAAATTCCCGGGCAGCGAGCCGGAGCCCCGTTACCCGTCGCGCCGCCTGCACGGCAGCTCCCCCAAGGCCTCGCTCGCCTGGTGGGCCACGCCCGACCTCCTGCTGAAAGCCAGTGCCGGGCGCGGCGTGCGCTTTCCCAACGTGGAGGAGCTGTACAACGGCAGCATCGCGGCGAACGGGCGCAAGACCAGCAGCGATCCTCGCCTCGCCCCCGAGCGCGCGGACGCGCTGGAGCTGTCGGCCGAGTACGGCTGGCAGCGCCACCTGCTGCGCGCCTCGCTGTTCCAGGACGACGTGCAGGACGCCATCCTGCGACAGAACGACGTGAGCGCCCAGATCGACTGGGTCAGCAACGTCGACCGCGTCCGCACCCGCGGCATCGAGCTGACGTGGCAAGCCCAGGACTGGCCAGCGCGCGGCCTCTCGCTCGATGCCAATGTCGCACTGGCCCGCAGCAAGGTGGCCGCCAATGCGCGCGACCCGCGCAGCGTGGGCAAGTACTGGCCGCGGGTGCCACGCCTGCGCGCCAGCGTGGTTGCCGCCTGGCGTGCGAACGAGCGCTGGACCACCAGCCTCGCCCTGCGCCACAGCGGACGCGCCTACAACACCAGCGACAACAGCGACATCCAGCCCGATGTCTACGGCGGCGTGTCGCGGCTGACCCAGCTCGACCTGCGCGGCAGCGTGAAGCTGCAGCCGCAGCTGGAGCTGGCTCTCGGCATCGACAACCTGACCGATCAGCGCGCCTGGCAGTCGCACCCCTACCCCGGGCGCACGCTCCTTGCCGAGTTGCGCTGGACGCGCTGAGCGCCTCATCCTCCTGAACCGGCCAGCAAGCACATGATGTCTACCTCCAACCCCTCTGCCGCAGCCCCCGCGCCTGCCACCCTCGCCCCCTTGTTGTGGCGCCTGCATTTCTGGGCCGGCCTGCTGGTCGCCCCGCTGCTGGTATTCGCGGCAGTGACTGGCCTGCTCTACACGGCCTCGCCCCAGCTGGAGGCCTGGCTGCACGCCGACCTGGACCGCGTGCGCGTGAGCGGCCCGCCCCGCTCTCTCGACGACCAGGTGAACGCCGTGCTGCAAGCCTATCCGGACCAGGCGCTGCGCTTTGTGGTGCCGCCCATCGAGCCGGGCCAGACCACCCAGGTCTACCTGCGTGCGCCGCACGAGCACCATGGCGGCGGAGGTGGCCATGATCACGGCCTGCCGGCCGGCACCATTGTCTATGTCGACCCCTACACGGCTCAGCCGGTGGGCTCGCTGGCGGAGCTGCAACGCTTCAAGACCTGGACCAAGAAGCTGCATTCCTCCGCACTGCAAGGTGACGGCTGGCGCTGGCTCATGGAGCTGGCGGCCAGCTGGCTGCTGGTGATGCTGGTGACCGGGCTGTATCTCTGGTGGCCCTGGCGACGCGGCGGACGCGGCTGGCAAGCCGTCCTGCCGCGGCGCGGCCACGGCCGGCGTGCCGCCTGGCGTGAGCTGCATGCGCTGGGCGGCGCCCTGATGAGCCTGCTGCTGCTGGTGATCGTCAGCACGGGCCTGACGTGG
This sequence comes from Eleftheria terrae, assembly GCF_030419005.1. Lineage (NCBI taxonomy): Bacteria > Pseudomonadati > Pseudomonadota > Betaproteobacteria > Burkholderiales > Eleftheria > Eleftheria terrae. Next base: position 5,436,670 of record NZ_CP106951.1, on the reverse strand, counting down.
TCGCGCTACGCTGGCGAGAACTTCCGGCTGGCCCAGCAGGCATTGGATCAGCGCACTCCGAGCGCCCCGCCCGGTCTGCGCTCCACCCCCCCGGCGGCGCCGGCAGCGCCCCTCAGCCTGCAAGCCATCCACGAACGCGCACGGCCGGTGGCGGCCGGCGTGCAGATGCAGCTCACGCCGCCCGAGCGCCCCGACGGCGTCTGGCGCATCGAGAACTTCGACCGCAGCCAGCCCACCCGTCGCTTCAGCCTGGTGCTCGACAGCTATTCCGGCGCCGTGCTGTTTCGCACCGGCTGGTCCGACTTCGCCCTGTTGCCCAAGGCCACCGCGGTCGGCATTCCGTTCCATCGAGGCGAGTTCGGCCTATGGAACCAGCTGGTGCTGGCAGGGGTGGCCCTCGGCACCCTGTTCTCGGTCGTGTCCGGCCTCATCATGTGGTGGATGCGTCGCCCACGCGGCCGGCTTGCCGCCCCGCCGCTGCAATGGCAGCAGCTGCGTGCGGCACCGTGGTGGCTGGCGTTGGCGGCGGTGTTGCTGGGGCTGGCCTTGCCGGTATTCGGCTGGAGCCTGCTGGCCCTTGCCACCTTCGAACTACTGGCCGGCCTGCGCCGGCACGGGCGTCCCGCTGCGGCGACGACCTGAACCACCTCTCCTCTCTCCTCACCTGAAAAGGGACCTCTCCATGAAAACCAGCTTTCACGCCCTCCTCGCCTCCTGTGCCCTGGCGCTCTGCACCCGGGCCAACGCCGCGACGCCCATCCAGGTCCACGCTCCGTGGGCCCGCCCGACCGTTGCCGGCCAGACGTCAGGTGGCGGTTTCCTGACGCTGGAGAACCAGGGCCCCACCGCCGACAAGCTGGTCGGCGCTGCCACGCCGGTGGCCGGCTCCACCGAGCTGCACAGCATGAAGATGGAAGGGCCCGTGATGCGCATGCGCCATGTCGAGGCCATCGACCTGCCTGCCGGACAGAAGGTGGAACTCAAGCCGGGCGGCCTGCATGTGATGTTCTTCGGCCTCAAAGCCCCGTTGAAGGCCGGCGACACCGTGCCCTTGACGCTGCGGTTCGAGAAGGCTGGCGAAGTGACGGTGCAGATGAAGGTCGGCGCGCCTGCCGCAGACGCACCTCGCACCGGCCATTCTGCGCACTCGCACTGACGGGTACCCCAGAGCGGCCAACTGCGACAGCGCAGAGTTACCGATGACACAGCCTCTGTGGCGCGGCTGGGCCAGCAGTTGGCAGCCGTCGGCTCCTCGCTGGTGGGCGTCGCCGTGAGCCGCGGCCCACAACTCGCGACTCGCGACTCATGACTCATGACTCATGACTCATGACTCATGACTCATGGCTCATGGCTCATGGCTCTTGGCTCTTGGCTCTTGGCTCTTGGCTCTTGGCTCTTGGTGCGTCGCGCGTGCGAGTAGCAAGTAGCAAGTAGCAAGTAGCAAGTAGCGAGTGGCGGGTGACCGGTGACGCGTGTCGGCTGCCGGTGAGGCATCCTGCCCTTCATCTCCGGCCGGCGCCCGCTCGTCGGACGCCCTCTCGCTCACTGCAACAGCGAGCAACAGCGTCGCCGCATCACGCGGCATCCCCTGGCGGGGAAGGCTGGCTGGGAGCCACCCAGCCAGCCAGAACATTCCCTTACCTTCAGTAGGGCAACCGCAAGCAGAATCCTGCCGGCCGCTGTTCGATGTGGTTCGGCCGCACCGACCATCCTTCTTGACGGAAGGATGGACACGCTGTCCTCCGGGCAGCTCGCGACCCCGCCGCCCTTCAGGGGCGGTCTTCTTGTCAAGGGAGCATTCATGAAAAATGTCGTCGCAGGACTGGCTCTTGCGCTCACTCTGCCCGTCGCCATGGCTGACACGGCGACTGCCCGCCTGTCGAATCTGGCCATCAGCGTGGTCGATCTGGACACCACCGACACGCATGTGCCGAGCCCCGCGTGGAGCCAGAACGTTGGCCGGAGCGAACTCTCGTACATCGTGCCGGGCCAGTCGCCGACCAACCTCGGGCGCGACCTCAGCGGCGCACCGGACACCCTTGGCCTCGAACGCCCCGGGGCCAGCATTGCCGCCGAGGCGGACTGGGCCGAAGGCTTGCTGGAGGCCACGGCTGACGTGACGACCGCCGGAGCGGCCTACGCGGCCTTCACTTCGCGCGACATCAAGGCGCCCGGCCTGCTGTTCCTGATTCCTCCGAAGACCAGCGTGACGCTGTCGGCCGATGCCTTCCTGTCTGCGGCCACGGATTACCTCTGTGCCTCCTCCTGCTTCGGCGCAAGCGCCTTTGCAGGACTGAACCTCACCGTGGGCAGCCGCCAGCTGAACGATGCGATCGAGGTCTCGGCCGGCGCCGGGACGACCTTCGACACGCTGTCGCGCCAGCTCACGCTCACCTACAGCAACACCACCGGTGAAGCCCAATGGGCAACCCTGTCGGCTTCGGTAGAGATCGCTGGTGAAGTGGTGCCGGTGCCCGAGCCGGAGAGCTATGCGCTGATGGGCCTGGGCCTGGTCGGGCTGATGCTGCACCGCGCCCGCAAGGCTCGGCAAGCCCAAGCACAGGCCTGAGACCTGCCACATATCGAGCAGGCCTCGAGGGCCGTCGATAGAACCGACAAGCCACCTTCGGGTGGCTTTTCTTTCTTACAGAGGCAGGGTGAACCGCCCCGGAGCTGGAGGCTCCGGCTCTTGAGAAGATGGAGCGATGGAGAACCTACGCGACCTCCAGCGGAGGCTCGGAAGCGCGCGGCGCGCATGCTGCCAGATCAGCGCGCGGATGCACATCGCCGTGGGGCGCACTTGAATCGGTTGCGCTGGAGGCCGGCTGGATGCCACAGACGCTGCTGGACCGGCGCATACGGTGGGAGGTCGCCTCCAAGCAGGCCTCAGGGCACGACGACGATGAGGCGCAGTGCATCAAAGGATCTCAAGCGCGAGTCCGATCGGCCGATCCAGCTGCCGGCAAGCGACACCGTCCGTGTGCCGACCCCTGACGGATTTGTCTACGCCCCTTCGTTGTCGAAACCTTCGCCCGGCATATCGTCGGCTGGCGCTCAAGGCACTCGGCGCACAGCGACTTCGCCCTAGATGCGCTGCGGCAGACGCTGTACCGCTCGCCAGCCGAGTGTCGACGACAAGCCCCTAGGCCACTAGGACGGGCGCTCGCGCTACGTCAGCATCCGCTCCACAGAGAGGCTGTGCGACGGTCACAGCCAACCACGAGTAGGCGCGAAGAACAACAGCCACGGTAGTGCACTGGCGCAGACCATCAACGGCTTGTGTGGCCGGTCGCCCAGCAACCACCCGCTCGTGCCTACGCACCCGATCAGTTGCGGCCTCACTGGATCGCGTGCGTCTCGGACTGCTGTGGCGGCACCTCGTTCGCCTCAGCCATCTTGCCCGGCGCAGGGGCAATCGCATACCCTGCTGCTTCCCATGCGGGCAAGCCTCCCCGGAACCAGTACACCTTCTTGAAACCTAGCGCTATTGCGGCTTTGCTGGCCTTGTATGACTTCCAGCACTCCGGACCGTTGCAGGCAAAGATCGTAGGCAATGCCTTATCGAGCCTATGCAAGGCCTTGAAGTTGTCGACATTTGGGTCGAAGGCGACGTCCTTCAGCGACTTTTCAACGTATGAGGCAAGGATGGCTTGCGGAATGCGCTTCGTGGTGAACTCCTTCTCGCTGCGCGTGTCAACGATCACTGCTCCCTTGGCGAGCAGTTCCCTCACTTGCTGCGCGTCCACCACTTCAGCGCCGGGAAGCGACGTAGGTGTGAAGTGGCCTAGCTCTCCAACCATCTTGTACAGCGCCGCCTCCGGCTGGAAGGCCACTCTCTTCAACCCAACGGATTCAGACTGTTCCTGGAACCAGCGCGCGAGCGCTGCACGAGTTTCGGCGGGAAGCGTCTGCCGAACGACCACAGAATAGCCCCCAGGGACTGGGCTCGACGTAGCCATTACTTTCAACGAGGCGGCCTTGTCAGGGTTTTCATTGGCCCACGCTTCCCACTCGGTCAGGCGGGCAGCGGTGACGTCGGAGAAGCCCAGTCCTACCGCGATTAGCCCCGCTTGCGGATACCGTCGGTACTCGATCTGCCGGAGCTCCGCAAAACTCACGCCGTGCGCGTTCAACATGCCCCGTGTGACGTAGGTGTAGATGGAATCCTGAGGAGGCAGGTACGCAGATCTGCCACGCAAGTTGATGACAGAGGCCATGTCCTTGCGAGCAACAAGCACGAACGATTCCTCGGGACTGTTGGCACCCAGCAGGTCGTAACCGTGTGCCATCGCCGAAGCGGCCACTTGAGGGGGGCCAACAAATACGTCGTATTCTGCTGTACGTGTGGCCCGCATAGAGTCCCCAAGGTCTTCGCTATGCGATACAGACACCCTGTACCCGAGAGCCTGATGCAGCTTCTCTTCCAATGCACGCCCGTGAACGGACAACGCCTCCTTCTTGAGACTTGGTTCAACGGCGACAAGAACGTCGACGTCGGCGCTGACGACAGTGTGAAACAGCAACGCCAGCACTGAGCCGGCGCGAAAGGCGATCGTCATTGCTCTCCCTTCTTGCTCGAAGCGTTTGGCGGTTTCCGAACTAGGAGACAGCACCTTCGAGACGTCTGACCTTGCCGCCAGCAAGTTCGTCTATGGAGACCACTGCAAGGTCGGCGAGCCGCAGGTGAACGAGATAGATGACGGAGATCGGGTAGTCGATAGACCCGACATCGATCGCTGCCTTGCATAGCACGCCCCCAGGCTCATTGGAGGGGTACACGACCACTTCATCCAGTTTGTCCCCCAACCAACGTTGCGAGTACGGTCTGAGTGCACGTTCACAGGCCGCGCTCAGTTGTTCCTGGTCCGGCTCAACTGTCGCACCCGCGCTCACGACCACACCAAAAGAAGCTGCGAGGACCGGGTACTTGACTGTTCTCATAGCCATCCTTCCTTGCTTTCGTCATAAGGAAATGCGGACAGCAAACATAGATGCATCACCACCCTGTTTTCAAATTCGCAGGCTGTCGGTCCTTCCTACTCGCCTGCTTGGTTTGGCAGGAGCTGCCCTATTGGCACGTCGCCAGTTGCAAAAAAACCGTTCTCGGGTTCTAGGCGATGGAGCCCAAAGGCGGGGTCCACACCAAGCCGCACGAGGTCTTCGATGTGAGGCTTGTGCATCTAGCCATGACGTGCTGCGGATGAGCACCAGCGCTACAGTCCTCAGGCATTGCCTTGCTTGCAGCAATGGTCATCCGCATCGAGGGAGATCGAGAGACCTCTGATGGCAGTCAGCTTGTCCACCGCAGGGCGTTATGCCAGCCTTGGCGGCTGCCATCTCCGCCAGGAGGGAACCCACAGCCGTCAGCATGCGTCGCCGGCTCCCCTTTAGCAGCACCGATCAGCTCACCTGAGCTGACCGGATCGTCCAACTGCACCATTCCTCGACTCGTACCAATGCGCAACGGCGCCCAGCGGTATATCCGGCGGGCAGCCTCCTTAAGCGCACCAAAACTAACGTCGCACTTCACAAGGCAGAGGGGTCGATCTTGCCGGGCCAGGCCGAGCAAGCATCGAGGCCAACTCGCCAACAACAAATGCTCCAGCAATTGCGGAGTAGATCGAGTCGCACCATTCGGTGTTGAGAGTCCGGTGTGGCGGACGTCCGTCGAGCGGTCTGCGTCGAACCTTCCTGCTCGGGATGCCCTCGACGCAGCGGGCGGCGTCATAGGTCAGCGCAGCGCCCGCCCGACACGGTCTCGGTTCCAGGTACTGCTGGCCATGCTTTCCGCCGAAAGGTATGCGTTTGGCCATTCCATCTTGAACGGGCGCTGTGGATATAGGAGTCTCGTGTCCGCTTAGATTGGAGTGGACACATGAACACTGAGCTGGAAGACAAAAGCTTGGGACGCAGACGGCGACGCCGGCATAGCGCGGAGTTCAAGGCGGAGGTTGTCGCGGCCTGCGGGCACCCCGGGGTGTCGATCGCCGCAGTGGCGCTGTCGCACGGGCTGAACGCCAACCTGGTGCGACGCTGGGTTGAGCAGAGAGAGCGAGGACCGAGCCTGCCGAGCGCCTTGCCTGCCCAGACGAAGTAGCGGCCTTCGTGCCGCTGAAGGTCGAGCAGCCGAGCGAGCATCACGACATCGAGATCGAACTGCATCGTGGGCCCCTGCTTGTGAAGCTGAGCTGGCCGAGCACCGCTGCGAGCGAGTGCGCGGCGTGGTTGCGCGAGCTGCTGCGGTGATGCGGGTCGATGCGATCTGGCTGTCGGCGCAGCCGATGGACATGCGCATGGGATGTGACACGGCGCTGGCGCGGGTGGTTGCGGTCTTCGGTGCGGCGCGGCCCCACCATGCTTACCTGTTCACCAACCGTCGCGGCGACCGACTGAAGGTGCTGGTGCACGACGGCATCGGCATCTGGCTGGCTGCCCGGCGGCTGCATCAAGGCGGCTTCGCCCGCCACGCCCTGACGCAGAACCAGGCGCTCAGCCGCGCGCAGTTCGATGCGCTGGTGCTGGGCCTGCCGTGGCAGCGTGTGGGCGAAGCCGGCGTCATCACCGTGCTGTGAGCCCGGCAATTGCCGGATGTTCAGATGCCCGGGCGGCGAGGCTCTGCCATGATCCGGCCTCGTGAACCCAGAAGCGTCGCTTGCCCACCTCAGTGCTGAACAGCTGCGCGAACTGGCCGCGCGGCTGATGGGGGAGGTCCGCCACAAGCAGGCCACCATCGACAAGCTCACGCACGAGAACGCTACGCTCAAGCGGCTGACGTTCGCCGCCGGCCGCGAGCACTTCAATGCCGAGCAACGCAGCTTGCTCGAAGACACGCTGGACGCGGACCTGGAGGCGGTGCAGGCCGAGCTGCAGCAGCTCAATCCTGCGCCGCCGGCGACAGACAAGGGCATACCCAAGCGCAAGCCCTTGCCCGCGCACCTGCCGCGGCAGGAGTTCCGGCACGAGCCCGAGAGCATGCTGTGCGCCTGCGGTTGCCAGATGAAGCGCATTGGCGAGGACGTGTCGGAGAAGCTGGACCACCAGCCCGGCGTGTTTACCGTCGAGCGGCACGTGCGCGGCAAGTGGGCCTGTGCCCGCTGCGAACGCCTGGTGCAAGCGCCGGTGGCGCCGCACCTCATCGACAACGGCATCCCCACGGCCGGGCTGCTGGCGCAGGTGCTGGTGGCCAAGCACGCCGACCATACGCCGCTGTACCGCCAGGAAGGCATCTATGCACGCTGCGGCGTGGACCTGCCGCGCTCGAGCATGGCGCAATGGGTGGGCGCCTGCGGCGTGCAACTGCAGCCGCTGGTCGACGCACTGAAGGCCGAGATGCTGACGCACCGGGGGCTGCACGCGGACGAGACGCCAGTGCCCATGCTCGATCCCGGCGGCGGCAAGACCCACCGGGCTTACCTCTGGAGCTACTGCACCGGCCAATTCGAGGACAGCCGCATCGTCGTCTACGACTTCGCCGGGAGCCGGGCGGGCAAGCACGCCGTGGCGTTCCTCGGCGACTGGCGCGGTGCACTGGTCTGCGACGACTACAGCGGCTACGAGGCGCTGCTGGCCCAAGGCGTGACCGAAGCCGGGTGCCTGGCGCATGCACGGCGCAAGTTCTATGACCTATGGGCCAACAACCGCAGCCAGATCGCCGAGGAAGCGCTCGGGTACTTCGGCAAGCTCTACGACATGGAGCGGGACGTGCAGCCCCTGGACCCGGTAGCACGGCAGCGGATCCGCCAGGAGTTGGCTCGGCCGGTGGCCGATGCCTTGCACACTTGGCTAGTGCTGCACCGCCAGAAAGTGCCCGACGGCTCTGCGACCGCCAAGGCCATCGACTACAGCCTCGGGCGCTGGACGGCACTGGTGCGCTACCTCGACGACGGCGCCTTGCCGGCGGACAACAACTGGGCGGAAAACCGAATACGCCCCATCGCGCTCGGACGCACCAACTGGCTCTTCGCCGGCAGCTTGCGCGCGGGCAAGCGAGCGGCGGCCGTCATGAGCTTGATCCAGTCGGCTAAGCTCAACGACATCGACCCTTGGCACTACCTGCGCGACGTCATGGAGCGGCTGCCAACGCAGCCAGCAGCCCGCATCGCGGAGTTGCTGCCGCATCGCTGGACGCAACCCTCGACAGAGTGAGCGGCTCCCCTGCTCCGGCCGACATGGGATGGCCGGACGCCTACTGTGGGACTGCGGCTACTTGACGCATTCTCAGTGTGCAGCTGACACGGGCTGAAAGGGTCCGTGCACGCGCCACCAGCCGGCGCAGATGAGGCTGACCGCTCGAGGCCGCAAGCGACATCCAGAACTCACCGCAGCAGCCCCCCGCTGCACGAGTCTTCGCAGCAAGCAATGAACCGCACAAAAAAGAAAACCCGTTGATAAATCAACGGGTTGAATTGGCGGAGACGAAGGGATTCGAACCCTTGATGCAGCTCATCACCGCATACTCCCTTAGCAGGGGAGCACCTTCGGCCTCTCGGTCACGTCTCCATCCGATAAATCGGAGAAGCTGGCATTCTATCGCGAAAATGCCGGATCACAAGCGAAACTTGTGATCACGCCTCTTGGTGGTCCAGCTCGAATGCACGGTGCAGCGCCCGTACCGCCAGCTCCATGTACTTCTCGTCGATCACCACGCTGGTCTTGATCTCGCTGGTGGTGATCATCTGGATGTTGATGCCCTCTTCGCTCAGCGCGCGGAACATCGCAGCCGCCACGCCCACATGCGAGCGCATGCCGATGCCGACGATGGATACCTTGCAGATGCGCTGGTCGCCCTGCACCTTCTCGGCCCCCAACTCGGGCAGTACCTTGGTGTTCAGCAGTTCCACCGTCTTGGCATAGTCATTGCGATGGACGGTGAACGAGAAGTCGGTCTTGCCTTCGTGCGAGACGTTTTGCAGGATCACGTCCACATCGATGTTGGCTTCGGCCACGGCACCGAGGATCTGGTAGGCGATGCCGGGTTTGTCAGGCACCCCCATCACGGTGATCTTGGCCTCGTCGCGATTGAACGCGATGCCCGAGACAACTGCTTGTTCCATTTTCTCGTCTTCCTCAAAGGTGATCAGCGTTCCGGACTTCGCCTCTTCCTCGATGGCGATGTCCCAAGGCGTGAAGCTCGACAGCACACGCATCGGCACACGGTACTTGCCGGCGAATTCCACTGAGCGGATCTGCAGCACCTTGGAGCCGAGGCTGGCCATCTCCAGCATTTCCTCAAAGCTGATGGTGTGGAGCCGGCGCGCTTCCGGAACGATGCGGGGGTCGGTCGTGTACACCCCGTCCACATCGGTATAGATGAGGCACTCGTCCGCCTTCATCGCCGCAGCCACCGCCACCGCCGAAGTGTCTGAGCCGCCCCGCCCGAGGGTCGTGATGTGCCCCGCCCCGTCGATGCCCTGGAAACCGGTGATGATCACCACCTTGCCGGCCGCCAGGTCAGCGCGCACCCGGGCATCGTCGATGCTTTCGATGCGCGCCTTGGTATAGGCCGAATCGGTCTTGATCGGCACCTGCCAGCCGGTGTAGCTGATGGCCTCCAGCCCTTCGGCCTGCAGGGCAATGGCCAGCAAGCCAACGGACACTTGCTCGCCGGTGGAGGCGATCATGTCCAGCTCGCGCGCATAGGCGTCGGTGTGGGTCTGGGGCGCCAGTTCCTTGGCCAGGGCCAGCAACCGGTTGGTTTCGCCGCTCATGGCCGAGGGCACCACCACCATCTGGTGGCCGGCCCGCGCCCATTTGGCGACGCGCTTGGCGACATTGCGGATGCGCTCGGTCGAGCCCATCGAAGTGCCGCCGTATTTGTGAACGATCAGTGCCATGGGAGTTGGGGACGCGGAAGTTGGAGTCGCGCAGGGATCGCAGGGGTTCGCGCCGCGGTCGCGAATGGGCAATTGTAGCGGGAGCACCACGAGGCCCAGGGCGGCCTTGCGCGTGCTTGCGGCTCAGCCGACCACGTCCGGCATCCAGTCGAGTGACAGCTGCACCTCGCCGGCCTCGGCCAGCACGCGCGCGTCCAGGCCCAACCCCGGCACCCACAGCAACTGCTCGCCGGCATACAGCAAGGGGCCCGTACGCGCCCAGGCCGGCACCCCGCTCGCCTGAAACTGCTTCTTCAGGCTGCGCGGCGGGCGCCCTGGCCCGCTCTGGAACTGCTCGCCACCGCTGCGCTCCACCAGGTTGAGGTCCGTCAACCGGGCCAGCGGAACGCCACCGGCCGCCACACGCCGGGCCACCAGGGTACCGCCCCAGCCCACCAGCCGGTAACGCCCGGCCCGTCGAATCGACAGCGTCGGCTGCCGGGCGGGCACTGGCTCGACAGCCACCACCGCCGGACGGGGTTCATACTGCAGCACGCCACGATAGCAACGCAGTCGGGCACCCGGTGTCTCCCACTGGCCGGCACGCGTGCCGGGCAACTCCCGCCACAGGCGCTCCAGCGCACTCGCGGGCAGCGGCTCACCGGCTTGCCGCCGATACCAGATGCGCAGGGCGTTGCGGCCGCGCGCGGCGCTCAACCGCAGCAGGGGCGCCAACCGCAAGCGGCCGTCTTCCGACTCCGCGCCGGCCAGGTCGACAGCCGCCAACTCGGCCAGGCAGGCGCTGGCCTCCTGCGCCCAGCGACCGGCATCGGCCAAGGCCGCCTCAGCGTGCTCGAAGGCTTGGGAGAGCGCCGGCCACACCTGCAGCCGCAGGCGATTGCGCGCATGGCGCGGGTCGTCATTGCTGTCGTCGTCCACATAGTCGAGGCGGTGCTCCTGCACATAGGCCTCCACCTGCTCGCGCGAATGCTCGAGCCAGGGCCGCAACCACCGCACGCCGTCCCGCTCCGCCGCCTGCGGCATACCGGACAGACCGGCGACACCAGCGCCCCTCAGGGCCTGCAGCAGAAAGGTCTCGGCCTGGTCGCGCCGGTGATGCGCCAGCAGCACGATGCCCGCGCCCTGCTCCAGCGCCATTTCTCGCAGCGCCTGGTAGCGCGCCTGGCGGGCCAGCGCTTCAAGGCTCTCGCCGCGTACCGGTTGCAAGGCGAGCCGACGCGACACCAGGTGCACCGGCCAGCCCTTGCGGCGCCAAGCCGCGCACTGCCGTTCACAGTGAGCGAGCCAATCGTCAGCCCGGGCCTGAAGGCCATGGTGAACATGCAGCGCGGCAACGGCGATGCCTTGCTCCTGCGCGGCACGGGCCGTCGCATGCAGCAAGGCGGTCGAGTCACGCCCGCCGCTGTAGGCCACCGCCACGATGGGACGGTCGGCCTGCGGCGGGGGCTTCATCCGCGTTCTTTGGTGTCGATGTAGCGACCGTAGCTCTGCAGCCGCTGGTAGCGGTGCTGCAGCAGGTCCTTGGGCCGCAGGTCGGCCACCTGGCGCAGCGCGTCGTTCAGGCCACGCTTGAGGTAGGCCGCCATCTGCTTGTGGTCGCGGTGGGCGCCGCCCACCGGCTCGTTGACGATCTTGTCCACCAAGCCCAGCGCCTTCAGGCGATGCGCGGTGATGCCCAGCGCCTCCGCGGCGTCGGACGCACGGTCGGCCGTCTTCCACAGGATCGAGGCACAGCCTTCCGGCGAGATCACCGAGTACACCGAGTACTGCAGCATCAGCACCTGGTCCGCCACGCTGATCGCCAGCGCGCCGCCGGAGCCGCCTTCACCGATGATGGTGGTGATGATGGGCACTTCCAGCTGCGCCATTTCGAAGATGTTGCGGCCGATGGCCTCCGACTGGCCCCGTTCCTCGGCACCGATGCCCGGATAGGCACCCGGCGTATCGACGAAGGTGAAGACCGGCAGGCCGAACTTCTCGGCCAGCTTCATCAGGCGCAAGGCCTTGCGGTAGCCCTCGGGACGCGACATGCCGAAGTTGCGTGCAGCGCGTTCCTTGGTGTCTCGGCCCTTCTGGTGGCCCAGCACCATGCAGGCCTGACCATTGAAGCGGGCCAGCCCGCCGACGATGGACTGGTCGTCGGCGAAATGGCGGTCACCGTGCAGTTCCTGGAACTCGGTGAAGATCTCGTTGATGTAGTCCAGCGTGTAGGGCCGCTGCGGGTGACGCGCGATCTGCGTCACCTGCCAGGGCGTCAGGCTGGAGTAGATGTCCTTCGTGAGCTGCTGGCTCTTCTTGCCAAGCCGGTCGATCTCTTCGGAAATATCGACCGCCGATTCGCTTTGCACATAGCGCAGTTCGTCGATCTTGGTTTCGAGTTCAGCAATGGGTTGCTCGAATTCGAGGAAGTGTTTCTTGCTCATCCCAAGTCATCCCGACGTGATGTGTGAGGGTTCGCCCCACATTTGTTCTCAATATTCGACTGGCAGGGGGTCGAGGCTGCGCCAAATGTACCACGTCGCAACAGAGCGGAAAGGGGCCCAGGCGTCCCCCACCTCACGCGCTTCAGCCCGCGAGACCGGCTCGCCGCTGAAGTAGTTGACGCTGATGCCCTTGAGCAGGCCGATGTCGTCGAGCGGCATCACATTAGGGCGCATCAGGTGGAAGATCAGGAACATCTCGGCGGTCCAGCGCCCGATGCCGCGAATGGCCACCAGTTCTTCGATGATCGCTTCGTCGTCCATCGAATTCCACTGCCGCACGTGCACTGCCCCGCTATCGAAATGCGAAGCAAGGTCGCGCAGGTACTCGACCTTGCGTGCCGACAGGCCGGCGCCACGCAGGCTCTCGGTGGGCAACTCCAGCACCTGGGCCGGAGGAATGCGGGTCGAAGGAACGTTGAGCAGGCCGGCGAAGCGGTCCCACACCGCCTGCGCCGCCTTGACCGAGATCTGTTGACCGACGATGGAGCGCGCCAGCGTGGTGAACGCGTCGCCCCGGCTCTGCAGCCGGGCTTCGCCGAACTGCGGGATCAACTTGCGCATCACCCGGTCGCGCCGCGACAGGTGCTTGCACGCATCGTCCCAATATTCAGGGGTTACTGCCTTGGGCATCTGGACCGTCTCAGGCCTTGACCCAGGTGGTGCCCTGCGGCGTGTCTTTCAGCACGATGCCCTGCTCGGCCAGCGCTTCCCGGATGCGGTCCGCCTCGGCGAAATTCTTCGCCTTCTTGGCAGCGGCACGGGCCTCGATCTGCGCCTGGATGGCGGACTCATCCAGGCCACTGCGCCCACCTTGCAGGTAAGCGCGCGGGTCGCCCTGCAGCAGCCCGAGGGTGGCGCCCAGCGCCTTCAGCAGGCCGGCCGTCTCGGCGGAGCGGCTGCGATTGACCTCACCGGCCAGTTCGAACAGCACAGCCACCGCCTCGGGGGTGTTGAAGTCGTCATCCATCGCCGCCTTGAAGCGGGCAGCCTGCGGCTGCGACCAGTCGATGGCGACCTCGGCCGGGGCCACCGAATCGAGCGCGGTGTACAGGCGACGCAGCGCGTGGCGGGCGTCTTCCAGATTGGTGTCGCTGTAGTTGAACTGGCTGCGATAGTGAGTGCGCAACATGAAGAAGCGCACCGTCTCGCCGTCATAGCTTTGCAGGACGTCGCGAATGGTGAAGAAATTGCCGAGCGACTTCGACATCTTCTCGTTGTCGACGTTCAGGAAGCCGTTGTGCATCCAGACGTTGACGAAGGGACGCCCAAGGGCCCCCTCGCTCTGCGCGATCTCGTTCTCGTGGTGGGGAAACTGCAAGTCCATTCCGCCGCCGTGAATGTCGAAATGCTCGCCCAGCAAGGCGCAGCTCATGGCAGAGCATTCGATATGCCATCCGGGCCGGCCCTTGCCGAAGGGCGCCTCCCACTTGGCGTCCTCCGGCTCGCTCTCCTTGGCGGCCTTCCACAGCACGAAATCGAGCGGATCTTCCTTGCCGTCGGACACCGCCACGCGCTCGCCCGCACGCAGCTGGTCGAGCGACTTGCCCGACAGCTTGCCGTAGCCGGGAAAGCGGCGTACCGCGTAGTTCACGTCGCCATCGGCAGCGCGGTAGGCCAGCCCCTTGGCTTCCAGCGTGCTGATGAGGCTGACCATCTGGCCGACATATTCAGTGGCGCGCGGCTCATGGGTCGGCGGCTCGATGCCGAGCTGCGCGGTGTCCTCATGCATCGCACGGGTCATTTCCTCCGTCAGCTGCCGAATGGGGATGCCGCGCTCCAGTGCCCGGCGGATGATCTTGTCGTCGATGTCGGTGATGTTGCGCACGTAGGTGACGCGATAGCCGCTCGCCCGCAGCCAGCGCTGCACCACGTCGAAGGCCATCATCATCCGTGCATGCCCGACGTGGCAGAGGTCGTAGATCGTCATGCCGCAGACGTACAAGCGCACGTGATTGGGCTCGATCGGTGAAAACGGCTCCTGCCGGCGGGTGAGGGTGTTGTAGATGGAAAGCGTCATGAGCGAAGCTGCGAACGAGTCGCCAAGGAAACACGGAAGCCGTCGTCAACGACGGCAGGCGCGCACCCGGCGCACCAGCGCAATAGCGGTCGAAAGAGATTTCAACACGGCGCCGGGTCTGTCTGCATGCGGGTTTGAGGGAAGATGGCCGCAGCAGGGCGGTACAATCACGGGATTGTAGCCGTTGCCCTGCCAGAGGCTCGTCCATGCATTCTCGACCGCCGCCCCGAGGCCCGCAAGCAGCGGGACACTCGCTGCTCGCCGGAGGTGTGCTGCTGATGGCACTGGCCCTCTCCTGTGGGCCGACCTGGGGCCAGAACGCTGCCGAAGTGCAACAGCTGTTGCGTGCCGGCAAGATGCCCGAGGCCATGCTCAAGCTCGAGCAGGCGCTCACCAAGCAGCCCGCCAGCGTGGAATTGCGCTTCCTGAAGGCGGTCCTGCTCGGCGAGCAGCAACGCACCCCGGAAGCCATCGAGCACTACCTCGCGCTGATCCACGACCATCCCCACCTGGCCGAGCCCTACAACAACCTGGGCGTGCTCTATGCCGCCGAGAAGCAGTACGACCGGGCGCGCGCTGCCTTCGAAATGGCGGTGCGCAACCGTCCCGGCTATGCCGCCGCCCACGAGAACCTGGCCGACACCTATGCGGCCTTGGCGGCCGAGGCCTACACTCGCGCCCTCGACCTCGACGGCCAGAACCGGCTCCTCGGTGAGAAGCTGGCGCTGACGCGCCGGTTGCTGGCGTCGCCCCTCCCCGAGCGGCGCTGAAACACAGCGCGCACCGGACCACCGGCTCGGCCGGTACAGAATGTCGGTTTCTCTCAGAAGGAGTGATTGGATGACAATTTTCCGGATCGCCGCGGCCGGCCTCGCACTGACGATTGGCGCGCTTGGCAGTGTGCACGCCCAGACGGTCAAGATGAGCACCTCGATGGGTGACATCGTCCTCAAGCTCGACGCCGCCAAAGCCCCCAAGACCGTGGCCAACTTCGTCCAGTACGCTCGCGACGGTCACTATGACGGCACCGTCTTCCACCGCGTCATCGACGGCTTCATGATCCAGGGCGGTGGCTTCACCCCCGATATGAAGCAGAAGCCCACTCGGGCGCCCATCCCCCTGGAAAGCCGGAACGGCTTGAACAACGAGCGCGGCACCATTGCGATGGCCCGCACGATGGACCCGAATTCAGCGACGGCGCAGTTCTTCATCAACGTCAAGGACAATGCCTCGCTCGACGGCAGCGGCGGACGCGACGGCTATGCGGTGTTCGGCAAGGTCGTCAGCGGCATGGACGTGGTCGACAAGATCAAGAACACCCACACCGGCAACAAGAAGGACGCCCAGGGCATGGTCCACCAGGACGTGCCCACGGAGCCGGTCATCATCAAACAAGTCACTGTGGAGAAATGAACATGGCGGTTGAACTGCACACCAATCACGGGGTGATCACCATCGAACTGGACGCCGAAAAGGCGCCCAAGAGCACCGAGAATTTCCTGTCGTATGTGCGCAAGGGCCACTACGACAACACGGTCTTCCACCGCGTCATCGACGGCTTCATGATCCAGGGCGGCGGTTTCGAGCCGGGCATGCAGCAGAAGCCCACCGACGAGCCGATCCAGAACGAGGCCAACAACGGCCTGAAGAACACCACCTACACCGTCGCCATGGCACGCACCCAGGCGCCGCACTCGGCCACCGCCCAGTTCTTCATCAACGTGGCCAACAACGACTTCCTCAACTTCAAGGCCGAGAACGTCGCCGGCTGGGGTTACGCGGTGTTCGGCAAGGTGGTCGGCGGCACCGAGGTGGTGGACAAGATCAAGTCGGTGAAGACCGGTCGCCGCGGCTTCCATGACGACGTGCCGCTGGACGACGTCGTCATCACCAAGGCCGTGGAAGTCTGAGCTTGACCGCTTCGGGCACTGCCGACGATCGGCCCGCCTCCGCTCCCCTGCCCGGGCTGCACCGCCTGCAGGCCCTGCCGCACTGGCGGAGTGTGGACCTCCTGTCGGATCTGCACCTGCAGCAGGACTTGCCGGCCACCGCAGCGGCCTTGCGGCAGCACCTGCTGCAGACACCGGCCGAGGCGGTGCTGATTCTTGGCGATCTGTTCGAAGCCTGGGTCGGTGACGACGCCGCCGCCGAGGGCTTCGAGCAGGAATGCGCCACCTGGCTGGGCGAGGCGGCGTCGCGGCGCTGGATCGGCTTCATGGCCGGCAATCGCGATTTCCTCGTCGGGCCGGCCTTCCTTCGAAGCTGCGGCCTGCACGCCCTGCCCGACCCCACCCTGCTGGAATTCGGCACCGAGCGGTTCCTGTTGACCCACGGCGACGCCCTGTGCCTCGCCGACGTCGACTACCAGCGCTTCCGCCTGCAGGTGCGTTCACCGCAGTGGCAGCGGCAGTTCCTGGCCCAGCCACTCGGCCAGCGGCGTCAGATTGCAGCGCAACTGAGGCAAGCCAGTGAACAGCGCAAGCGCGACAGCGGCCCGGAAGCCTATGCCGATGTCGACACCGCCTGCGCATTGCGCTGGCTCGACGAGGCGCAGGCCCACGTGCTGGTGCATGGCCACACCCACAAGCCGGCCAGCCACGCGCTGTCGCCCGGCCACACCCGCCACGTGCTGAGCGACTGGGATCTGGACCATGCCGCATTGGGCCATCCGGTGCGTGCCGAGGTGCTCAGGCTCGGGGTGGACGGCAGGGTGGCCCGCATCGACCTTGCAGCAAGGGCCGGCTGACCACCGTGTTCGACTGGCTGCATCGCTGGCGCCGGCGCCAGGAAGAACGCGTGCTCCGCGAGCGGGCGATTCCCGACCTGCTCTGGCAGTACACCCTCGCTTGCCATCCCTTCCTGGCACGCCGCTCCGAGGCCGACTTGGCTGAGTTGCGCCGGCTGACCACCCTTTTCCTCGCAAACAAGGAATTTAGCGGCGCAGGCGGCTTTGTCATCACCGACGAAGTGGCAGTGGCCATCGCCGCGCAAGCCTGCGTGCCCATCCTGAAGCTCGGCCTGGCACTCTACGACCGGTTCGTCGGCATCGTGGTTCACAGCGACCAGATGGTGATCCGCCGCGAGGAGATGGATGAGCACGGGGTGGTGCACGAGTACGAAGACGTGCTGGTCGGTGAAACGGCCGCCGGCGCCGTGCCGGTCACGCTGTCCTGGTACGACGTCGCCCATGCCGACGAAGCAGGCGAACCCGGCTACAACGTCGTGATCCACGAGTTCGTGCACAAGATCGACCTGCTGGATGGCGAGGCAGACGGCGTACCGCCGCTCACGCCGCGGTCACGGCGCGACGCCTGGGCGGCCATGATCGACGACGAGTACCTGCGGTTCTGCGCGCGGGTGGACCGCGGCGAAGATGTGTTCCTCGATCCCTATGCCGCCGAGGCGGTGGACGAGTTCTTCGCCGTTTCCGCCGAGGCGTTTTTTGTCGCCCCGGATGAATTCAGGTTGGAGCATCCCCGGCTGTACACCGAGCTGCAGGGGCTGTTCCTGCAGGACCCCGCAGCGTACTGAGCAGCAGGCGCGCCCTGGGAGGCGGGCCTCGCAGGCAGACTGAACGAAAAAGGCCCCCTCGCGGGGGCCTTTCTTGCGGCGCGCAGCCAGCGGCTTTCAGGCCGTCGCCGGCTCGGCCTTCGGCTTGTCGCTCTTCTTGTTCGGCTGGATATCGAGCACCACTTCGCCGTTCTCGTCGAGATCCACCGTCAGACGACCACCGTCGACCAGGCGGCCGAACAGCAGTTCGTCGGCCAGCGCCCGACGGATGGTGTCCTGGATAAGGCGCTGCATCGGACGGGCGCCCATCAGCGGATCGAAGCCCTTCTTCGCGAGGTGCTTGCGCAGCACGTCGGCGAAGGTCACCTCCACCTTCTTCTCGGCCAGCTGGCTTTCAAGCTGCAGCAGGAACTTGTCCACCACCCGCAGGATGATTTCCTCGTCCAACGCCCGGAAGCTGACCGTCGCATCCAGCCGGTTGCGGAATTCGGGCGTGAAGAGCCGCTTGATGTCGGCCATCTCGTCGCCCTGCTCCCGGTGGTTGGTGAAACCGATCACCGCCTTCTGCATGGTTTCGGCCCCGGCATTCGTCGTCATGATGATGATGACGTTGCGGAAGTCGGCCTTGCGGCCGTTGTTGTCCGTCAGCGTGCCGTGGTCCATCACCTGCAGCAGCACGTTGAAGACGTCCGGATGGGCCTTCTCGATCTCGTCCAGCAGCAGCACCGCATGCGGCTTCTTGGTCACCGCCTCGGTCAGCAGGCCACCCTGGTCGAAGCCGACATACCCCGGAGGCGCGCCGATCAGGCGGCTGACCGCATGGCGCTCCATGTACTCCGACATGTCGAAGCGGATCAGCTCGATGCCGAGGATGTAGGCCAGCTGCTTTGCCACTTCGGTCTTGCCGACACCGGTGGGACCGCTGAACAGGAAGGAGCCGATCGGCTTGTCAGGCTTGCCCAGGCCGGAACGCGCCATCTTGATGGCGGCCGCCAGGGCGTCGATCGCCACATCCTGACCGTACACCACGCTCTTGAGGTCGCGGTCCAGGTTCTTCAACTTGGACCGGTCGTCGTTGGAGACGCTGGCCGGCGGAATACGCGCGATCTTCGCGACGATCTCCTCGACCTCCAGCCGGGTGATCGTCTTCTTCTGCTTGCTCTTGGGCAGGATGCGTTGCGCTGCACCGGCCTCGTCGATGACGTCGATCGCCTTGTCGGGCAAGTGCCGGTCGTTGATGAACTTGGCCGACAGCTCCGCCGCCGCCTGCAGCGCATTCAGGGCGTACTTGACGCTGTGGTGCTCCTCGAAGCGCGACTTCAGGCCCTTCAGGATTTCCACCGTCTGCTCCACCGACGGCTCGACCACGTCGATCTTCTGGAAGCGGCGAGACAGGGCCGCATCCTTCTCGAAGATGCCGCGGTACTCGGTGAAGGTGGTTGCACCGATGCACTTGAGGTTGCCGGAACTCAGCGCCGGCTTCAGCAGGTTGCTGGCGTCCAAGGTGCCACCGGAAGCGGCACCTGCGCCGATCAGCGTATGGATCTCGTCGATGAACAGCACCGCGTTCGGCTGGTCCTTGAGGGCCTTGAGCACACCCTTCAGGCGTTGCTCGAAGTCGCCCCGGTACTTGGTGCCAGCGAGCAGCGCACCCATGTCCAGCGCGTAGACCGTGGAGTCGGCCAGCACCTCGGGCACATCGCCCTCGGTAATGCGCCAGGCCAGGCCTTCCGCGATGGCGGTCTTGCCGACACCGGCCTCGCCCACCAGCAGCGGGTTGTTCTTGCGGCGGCGGCAGAGCACCTGGATGACGCGCTCGACCTCGAGCTCGCGGCCGATCAGCGGATCGATCTTGCCTTCGCGCGCCATCTGATTGAGGTTCTGGGTGAACTGCTCCAGCGGCGAGCCCTTGCCTTCGCCCTCGTCCTTCTCGCCTTCATTGTTGCTGGCGCCGTCATTGGACTTGGCCGGCTCCGGCGGGTCGGACTTCTTGATGCCGTGCGCAATGTAGTTCACGACATCCAGCCGGGTCACGCCCTGCTGGTGCAGGTAGTACACGGCATGCGAGTCCTTCTCGCCGAAGATGGCCACCAGCACATTCGCGCCGGTGACTTCCTTCTTTCCACTGCCGGTCGACTGCACATGCATGATGGCGCGCTGGATCACGCGCTGGAAACCCAGCGTCGGCTGAGTGTCCACTTCATCGCTGCCGCCGACCGTCGGCGTGTTCTCCTTGATGAAATGCGTCAAGCTCTTGCGCAAATCATCAATGTTGGCCGAACAGGCCCGCAGTACCTCGGCGGCCGACGGGTTGTCGAGCAAGGCCAGCAGCAGGTGTTCCACGGTGATGAACTCGTGGCGCTGCTGGCGCGCCTCGACGAACGCCATGTGCAGGCTGACTTCAAGTTCCTGGGCAATCATGCGGCCTCCATAATGCACTGCAAAGGATGCCCCGCGCGGCGCGCGGCGGCAAGCACCATTTCCACCTTGGTCGCGGCAACGTCCTTGGTGTATACGCCACAGACGCCGCGGCCCTCGTGATGAATCTTCAGCATGATCTGCGTCGCGGTCTCGAGATCGCGGTGGAAGAACTGCTGCAGCACCATCACCACAAATTCCATCGGCGTGTAGTCGTCGTTCAGCATGACCACCTGATACAGCCTCGGTGGCTCCACCTTGGATGACTGTCTTTCCAGGATGACAGTTCCCTCTCCCTCATCAGGCAGCGAGGGCTGGTTGGGCGGCTGCGGAGGGTTGGGAAGGGAGGGACTGTCGCTGGGCATGAATCGATTCTATCGAGTTGAACCAGGTGGATTTCAGGTTCAGCAATTGGTGACGAGTCACAAAAGGTCAAGTGCCATCGCTTCGTCACAAACGCTGACCAGCTGGCATTTCTCGTCCTTGACATGCCCCCATGCGCCGCCGAGAATGCTTTGAGAAAAGGAAGTGCCCGGGGAGGAATCAATGGGTATTGGCATCGTCAAGTGGTTCAATGACGCTAAGGGCTTTGGCTTTATTGAACCAGAAGAAGGCGGAGAAGACGTCTTCGCTCATTTCTCAGCCATTCAGATGGATGGTTTCAGGACCCTGAAACAGGGATCGAAGGTCACTTTCGATCTGGTGCAAGGTCCCAAAGGCAAGCTCGCTCAAAACATTCAGTTGCTTGAACCCCGAGCGCCTCGCGGCGAACGGGGAGCGCGTCCTCCGTCCACATCAGAGCCAGGGACTGCAGCTTACGCTGACTAGGTTCCAAGTATCAGTTCATTCCGGAACGCAGGTTGGTCCGGCATGAAAAAAGCCCGCTCCGCGCGGGCTTTTGCGCTCTTGGACGCCGCACTCGCCATCGCTGCCCAGAGGTCTTGCTGAGCTTCTGGGTAGGTACGGCCGCCTGGAGGCGGAATGGACGCCGATCCGACGTCTGCACCGGAGCCGGTGGTGCGTGCAATATGGCGCGTCATCTGTGGAGCACCAAAGACAGGCAGTCGTGCTCGAGGAGTTGGCCAGGCGGTCTGTAGCTGCTGACCACGGTGGACGGCTGGCTCTGCTGCAGGCGGCAGAGGGGAGGTGCCATGCCCCTCCCTCCTAGCCGGCCGCATCCGCTGCACGGCGAGGCCCGTCGCCCGTCGCCCGTCGCCCGTCGCCCGTCGCCCGTCGCCCGTCGCCCGAAGGAGTATCGATGTTGCGTGCCAGAGAGCGTCGCGGCCTGCGCATTTTCATCAAGGGCCGTCGCAGCGGGTGAGCGTGGCTCGCCGCCGGGTGCCGGGACGGGACGGGAGCGTTGGCACTTTCCGGCGGGCAACAAAAAAGCCCGCGGGTGCGGGCTTTGGCATGAGATCCGCAGGCGGATCACATGTTGTCGATCATCACCTGACCGAAGCCGGAGCAACTCACTTGCGTAGCACCGTCCAGCAGGCGGGCGAAGTCGTAGGTGACCTTCTTGCTCAGGATGGACTTTTCCATCGAGCTGATGATGAGGTCGGCGGCTTCGGTCCAGCCCATGTGGCGCAGCATCATTTCGGCAGACAGGATCTCGGAACCGGGGTTGACATAGTCCTTGCCAGCGTACTTCGGCGCGGTGCCATGGGTGGCTTCGAACATCGCGACAGAGTCGGACAGGTTGGCGCCCGGAGCGATGCCGATGCCGCCGACCTGCGCAGCGAGGGCGTCAGAAATGTAGTCGCCGTTCAGGTTCAGCGTGGCAATCACCGAGTATTCGGCCGGACGCAGCAGGATCTGCTGCAGGAAGGCGTCGGCGATGGCGTCCTTGACCACGATTTCCTTGCCGGTCTTCGGGTTCTTGAACTTGCACCATGGGCCGCCGTCGATCAGCTCGGCGCCGAACTCCTTCTGGGCCAGGGCGTAGCCCCAGTCACGGAAGCCACCTTCGGTGAACTTCATGATGTTGCCCTTGTGCACCAGCGTGACGGACGGCTTGTCGTTGTCGATGGCGTACTGGATGGCCTTGCGCACCAAGCGTTCGGTGCCTTCGCGCGAGACCGGCTTGATGCCGATGCCCGAGCTTTCCGGGAAGCGGATCTTCTTGACGCCGAATTCCTTGATCAGGAAGTCGATCAGCTTCTTCGCCTTGTCGCTTTCGGCTTCGTATTCGATGCCGGCGTAGATGTCTTCCGAGTTCTCGCGGAAGATCACCATGTCGGTCTTGTGCGGCTCCTTCACCGGCGACGGCACGCCCTTGAAGTAGCGCACCGGACGCAGGCAGACATACAGGTCGAGTTCCTGGCGCAGCGCCACGTTCAGCGAACGGATGCCGCCGCCCACCGGGGTGGTGAGGGGGCCCTTGATGGAGACGACGTAGTCCTTGAGGACCTGCAGCGTCTCTTCAGGCAGCCAGACGTCGGGGCCGTAGACCTTGGTCGACTTCTCGCCCGCGTAGATCTCCATCCAGTGGATCTTGCGCTTGCCGCCATAGGACTTCGCCACAGCGGCGTCCACCACCTTGATCATCACGGGCGTGATGTCGAAACCGGTGCCGTCCCCCTCGATGTACGGAATGATCGGTTGGTCGGGAACGTTGAGCGAGAAGTCCTGATTGACGGTGATCTTCTGCCCACCCTCGGGCACCTTGATGTGCTGGTACATGTGAGAAAGCTCCGCGCGAACGGGTTAGAGAAATCTTGTGTGACCGGCGATTCTAAGGCAGCACAGCTGTCAGCGGACTTGCACAACCTTGCTTATGGAGCGGTGGCCGGCCGGCGCCAGCGCTGCGGGCTCAAGCGCAGAACGCGGCGAGCGGCCGCCCCGAAAACAGCCCGTGGCCCAGGGCCCAGACCGAGGTGGCCGCCAGCGCCGCGCCGCCAGCACGGATGGCCCAGCCACCGGACCGCGCAGCCGGCGACGCGGCCCGCCAGCGACGCCACAGCACGGGTCCCAGGTGAAGGCCCGCGCCCGAGCCGGCTGCAAAGGCCAGCATGACCGCCCCGCCCTGCCAGGGATCGGAGGCCAGCGCCGCCACCATCAAGGCCGAGTACAGCAGCCCGCAAGGCAGCAGCGCCCACAAGAGGCCGGCCAGCGCCGGCCAGTGACGGGTGTCGAGGCCCAGGGTGGCGTGCCGCAGGCGCTGCCACACCTGCTGCGCCAGGCGGTCCAGCCAGCCGGGCTGCCGGCCCAGCCACAGCAGGTTGAGCCCGAGCAGCACGACGGCAACGTGGAACATGGCCCAGAAGGGGCGCAGCACGGCGAGTTCAGACGCGCCCCATTGCAGGGCACGCGCTGACGATGCGGTCAGCGCACCGAACAGCGTGTAGCCCGCCAGCCGGCCGAGCTGGAAGGAGGTCAGGCGCGAAGCGGTGCAACCCAGGCCACCGCTGGCGGCGCCGCACATGGCGATGCAGTGGGGGCTGCCGGCCAGGCCCATCAGGAGGCCGGTGGCGATGAGAGCGGTCTGCATGGCGGCGCCCGGCGACTCAAATGATGCGAGAGAAGCGCTCGCGGCTGCGGTCGGCCTGCAGGTAGCGGTCGAACACCATGGCAATGCCCCGCACGAAATACCAGCCGGTGGCGGTCACCCGCAGGCCGTCCGGCTCAAGGGTCACCAGGCCTTGCTCGACCAGCGGCATCAGCGCCTCCAGCTCGGCAGCGAAGTAGCGGCGGAAGTCGACCAGATAGGACAGCTCGATGGACTCGAACACCACATGTCCCTGGCACATCAGCGCCATGATGACCGCACGCCGCACCAGGTCGTCACGCTGCAGCGCAAGCCCGCGCACGACCGGAAACTGCCCCTGCCGCAGGCTGTCGTAGTACTCGTCCAGCGTCTTGGCGTTCTGGCTGTAGGTGGCGCCGACCCGGCCGATGGCCGACACGCCGAGGCCGATGAGATCGCAGTCCGGCTGCGTGCTGTAGCCCTGGAAGTTGCGGTGCAGCCGCCCCTGGCGCTTGGCGGCGGCCAGGCCATCGCCGTGCAGCGCGAAATGGTCCATGCCGATGTAGGCGTAACCGGCCGCCAGGAAGGTGGAGATCGCGGCCGCCAGCATGCCTACCTTCTCCGGCGGGGCCGGCAGATCGGCGCTGGCGATGCGGCGTTGCGGCTTGAAGCGTTGCGGCAAGTGGGCGTAGGCGTACAGCGCGATGCGGTCGGGCCGCAATTGCGCCACTTGCTGCAGGGTGCGGGCGAAGGACGCAGCGGTCTGCCGCGGCAGGCCATAGATCAGGTCGACATTGATCGATTCGAAACCGATCTCGCGCGCCGCGGCCATCAGGGCCACCACGCTGTCATGCGGCTGCACCCGGTGCACGGCCTTTTGCACGTCGGGATCGAAGTCCTGCACGCCAAAGCTCAGCCGGGTGAAGCCGAGCCGGGCCAGGTGGGCCAGGCGGGCGGGCGTGACGGTTCGCGGGTCGACCTCGATCGAGTATTCGCCACCAGGCGCGAAGCGGAAGGCGGAACGCAGGCTGTTCATCAGCCGCTCCAGTTCCTCGTCGCTGAGGAAGGTGGGGCTGCCGCCGCCGAAGTGCAACTGCGACACCGTCTGCTCACGGCCGAGCACGGCGGCGTGCAGGGCGATTTCCCGGTCGAGGGCGTCCAGGTATTCGGCCGCGCGCTCGTGGTGGCGAGTGATGACCTTGTTGCAGGCGCAGTAGTAGCACACCGACTCGCAGAAGGGCACATGCACATAAATTGACAGCGGTGCGTGCGCTCCGCCAGCGGCACCCACGCCGCCGCTGCGCTGCTCCAATGCCTGGCGGTACTGCAGCGGCGTGAAGGCTTCGACGAAGCGGTCGGCGGTCGGATAAGAGGTGTAGCGAGGACCGGCAACGTCAAAACGAGCCAGCATCTCGGCCGAGAGGGGGGCGGCAGCGGTATCCATGCCAGCCACTGTGCCGAAAGCCGTTGCCCCGGGCCTTGATCTGGCTCAAGCGGCGGTGGCAGCCACCCAGGAACAATCGGCACATTGCTTGAGGACCATCATGCTGCTCGACAAATCCGTCTCCCCCGGCGCCCCTGCCACCCCCGACGCCCGGTCCGCCGGCCCCGCTTCCCGCAGCACCGCCGACACCGGCGGCAGCTGCAACGGCCGGCCAGCGCCCGCCGGTGGCCAACCCCCGTCGCGCAGCGTGACCAAGCTGCACGAACTGAAGGTGGCCTGCTCGAGCTGTAACCTGCGCGAGCTCTGCCTGCCGGTCGGCCTCACCCGCCCGGAACTGGACCGGCTTGACACGCTGATCGCCAGCCGGCGCAGCGTCAAGCGCGGTGATGCGCTATTCCGTGCAGGCGACCCCTTCCAGTCGCTGTTCGCGGTGCGTACCGGCTTTTTCAAGACCACCGTGTCGTCCGAGGACGGCCGGGACCAAGTCACCGGCTTCCAGATGGCGGGCGAGCTGCTTGGCCTGGAAGCCATCAGCCATGACCGCCACACCTGCGACGCCATTGCGCTGGAGGACTCGCAGGTCTGCCTGATTCCCTACTCCCAGCTGGAAACGCTGTCGCGCGAGTTCACCGAGCTGCAGCACTCCTTCCACAAGATCATGAGCCGGGAGATCGTGCGCGACCACGGCGTGATGCTGCTGCTGGGCAGCATGCGAGCCGAGGAGCGCCTGGCGGCCTTCCTGCTGAACCTCACACAGCGGCTGGAAGCGCGCGGCTTCTCGCCTTCCCAGCTGGTGCTGCGCATGACGCGCGAGGAGATCGGCAGCTACCTGGGCCTGAAGCTGGAGACGGTCAGCCGCACCTTCTCGAAGTTCCAGGACGACGGCGTGCTGGAAGTCAAGCAGCGCCACATCCGCATCCTGAAGCTGGAAGGCCTGCGGGCCCTGCTGAGCCACAGCGGGCCCTGCTGAGGGCGGCTGCAGCACCCGCCGCAGGCGGCGGGCGGCTTCCCGGGCCGGGCCGGCACGCCCGGCTGGCGACAGGACGCGGGCGCCCTGCTCTGCCATTTCCTCCGCCACGGCCTTGGCCACTACTCCCTTGGCCACTCCCTCGGCCATTTCCTCGGCCTCCTCCCCGCCTCTCTACCCTCGCTTCGGCCATCCATTTCCGCGGCCACCGCGCCTCGCGCCATGCAAAGCGCGGCCGCTGCGCCCGCGTGGGCCGCGCGGGGTGCGGCGCGGGTCAACGACCCGGGGGGCGTGGGCAGGCGGCCGGACGGCCGTCCAGCGGCAGGGGGCAGCGGTTCACCTCGAACGGTGAGCGCGACAACAGGCAGGTGAGCGCACTCGACAAGGCCGCCGCGCCCCAAAACACGAAAAAGGCCACGGTGTAGATGGCCGAGCGCGAGAGCTCGATGGGGCCGTCGCCGAACCAGTGCAGGTCCTGCGGGTCGACCATCGCGAACACCAGCATTTCAATGCCGCCGGCGACCAGGAAGGCGGGCCAGGCGATCCACATCCAGCGCTGTTTCATCGGGCCGCTCCTTGCTGGCTGGCTCAGGGTTGCGGTGCCGCTACCGGCGTGGCCGCATGGTTGCGGGCCTGCAGTGCGGGGCGCAGGCCCTCGGGCACCGCTTCATGCGAGGCCGGGCCGCCGGCCGAGGACCGCAGCGTCTGGTTGATCTCGATGCCACGGCGGTAGTAGTCCTCGGCCAGCACCGGGTCCGGCCGCTGCGCCGCGATGACGAAGGTGGCCACACCGGCCACCACCACGGCGGCCGGGCCACCGACCACCAGCCACATCATCGGCTCGCGCCACCAGCCGGCCCGCGGGGCAGTGCTTGTTGTCGAACTCATGCGTATCCTCCTCGGCGCACGCTCAGCGCGGCACCAGAAACGTTGACTTTTCCTCGACCGTGCGGGCGGCTTGCGCCGCCTCGGCCGCCCGCTCGATGACGAAGCGGATCGGGCTCGAGCGGCCCTGCAGCGGCAGCGCCGCCTCGGCCGGCAATTGAACCCGCACGGCCAGCCAGCGGGCCTCGGCCGCGCCGATCTCGACGACCGGCTCGGAGGCCACCTGCAGGCCCGGCAGCCCGTCGACCGAGACGCGGTAGCGCTGGCTGAACTCGGTGCCGTTCATGATCTGCAGCCGGTAGACATTCTCCACCTTGCCGTCTTCCACCAGCCGGGCCAACGCGCCGCGGTCGCGGATCACGTCGACCTTGAAGGGGGCGCGCCAGGCCAGGCTCACCACGAAGGCGATCGACACCGCCAGCAGGATGGCCCCGTACACCAGCACGCGCGGCCGCAGCACCCGCTTGAACATCTGCGCCCGGCTCAGTTGCCCGGCGATGCCGTTCTCGGTGGAGTAGCGGATCAGCCCGCGGGGATAGCCCATCTTGTCCATCACGCCGTTGCACACGTCGATGCAGGCCGCGCAGCCGATGCACTCGTACTGCAGGCCTTCGCGGATGTCGATGCCGGTCGGGCAGACCTGCACGCACAAGGTGCAATCGACGCAATCGCCAAGGCCCAGCGCCTTGGGGTCGGCCTTGCGCGAACGCGAGCCCCGCGCTTCACCGCGGCGAGCGTCATAGGTGATGACCATGGTGTCCTTGTCGAACATCGCGCTCTGGAAGCGCGCGTAGGGACACATGTATTTGCAGACCTGCTCGCGCAGGTAGCCGGCATTGCCGTAGGTGGCAAAGCCGTAGAACAGCACCCAGAACCACTCCCAGGGGCCGAAGCCCAGCGTCAGCGCCTCTTGCGCCAAGGTGCGGATCGGGGTGAAGTAGCCGACGAAGCTGAAGCCGGTCCACAGGCCGATGGCGATCCACGCGGCCTGCTTGGCGGTCTTGCGCCACAGCTTGTTCCAGCTCCAGCCAGCGGCGTCCAGCCGCATGCGGGCAGTGCGGTCGCCTTCGATGCGGCGCTCCACCCACAGGAAGATCTCGGTGTACACCGTCTGCGGGCAGGCATAGCCGCACCAGAGGCGGCCGGCGACGGCAGTGAAGAAGAACAGGCCGAGCGCCGAGATGACGAGCAGCGCCGTCAGGTAGATGAAGTCCTGCGGGTACAGCACCAGGTCGAAGATGTAGAAGCGCCGGGTCGCGAGATCGAACAACACCGCCTGGCGGCCGTTCCACGGCAGCCAGGGCAGGCCGTAGAACAGCAGCTGGGTGAACCACACCAGCGCCCAGCGCCAGTTCATGAACCAACCGGTGACCGAGCGCGGGTAGATCTTCTGCTGCTTCTCGTACAGCGACACGACTTGGCCGACGGCCGGCTCCGCCGGTGCGGCGGGCACCGCCCGGATGGGGATGACACGCTGCCTGTTCGAACTGCTCACCACCGGCCTCCTTCTTGCCTTACTTCGCCGCTGCAGTCGCCGCGGCCACCGTGCCCGCCGGGTGCGACAGGCCCCAGACATAAGCCGCCAGCACGCGGATCTGCGTGGGCGTCAGCTTGTCGCCGTGCGCCGGCATCTGGTTGGCCTTGCCGTTGTTGATCATGTTGACGATGGCCTGCTCGCCCCAGCCGTGCAGCCAGACGCGGTCGGTCAGGTTGGGCGCGCCCAGGGCCTGGTTGCCGCGCCCGTCCATGCCGTGGCAGGCGGCACAGGCGCCGAACTTGGAGCGGCCCAGCTGGGCGGCCACCGAGTTGTGCGGGCTGCCCGACAGGCTCAGCACATAGTTGGCCAGCTGGCGAACTTCCTCGCCATTGCCCACTGCAGCGGCCATCGGCGGCATGGTGCCGTGGCGGCCCTTGGCGATGGTCTCCATGATCTGCTCGTGCGAGCCACCGTAGAGCCAGTCACCGTCGGTCAGGTTGGGGAAGCCCTTGCTGCCGCGCGCATCGGAGCCGTGGCACTGGGAGCAGTTGTTCACGAACAGCCGCTCGCCGATGCCCATGGCCTGGCTGTCGGAGGCGAGCTGCGGTGCCCCCTGGTTCTCGAAGCGGGCGTACAGCGGCGCCAGTTCCTGCCGGGCCTGCTCCACCTCGGCGCGGTACTGGGCCTCCTGCGACCAGCCCTGGGTGCCCTGGTAGCTGCCCAGGCCCGGATAGAGCACCAGGTAGCCGAAGGCGAACAGGCAGGTCAGCACGAACAGCACCATCCACCAGCGCGGCAGCGGGTTGTTCAGCTCGCGCAGGTCGCCGTCCCACACGTGGCCGGTGGTGTCGTCCTCCGACATGACCTTGCGCTTGCTGGCGATGACGAGCAGCGCCAGGCAGGCCAGCACGCCGATCACCGTGGCGGCGGCGATGTACACCGACCAGCCGCTGTTGATAAAGTCACTCATGGTCTCTCCTGCAGGCGGCTGCTATTCGGACTGGAAGGGAAGCCGCGCAGCCTCGTCGAAGCTGCTGCGGTTGCGCCGCGCATAGGCCCAGGCGCAGATGCCGATGAACACGGCGAGCGACAGCAGGGTGACCGCGGTGCGCAGATCGTTGACGTCGAAATTCATGGTCGTCTCCGGTTCACTTGAGGGCGGTGCCCAGCACCTGCAGGTACGCGACCACCGCGTCCAGCTCGGTCTTGCCCTTGACGTCCTCGCCGGCCGAGGCGATCTCGGCGTCCGTATACGGCACGCCCACCGTGCGCAGGGCCTTGAGCCGCGGCGCCATGGTCTGCGGGTCGACCGGGGTGGCCGCCAGCCACGGGTAGGCCGGCATATTGGACTCGGGCACCACGTCGCGCGGGTTGTTCAGGTGCACGCGGTGCCATTCGTCGCTGTAGCGGCCGCCGACACGGTGCAGGTCCGGGCCGGTGCGCTTGGAGCCCCACTGGAAGGGATGGTCGTAGACGAACTCGCCTGCCACCGAGTAGTGGCCGTAGCGCAGCGTCTCGGCACGGAAGGGCCGGATCATCTGCGAGTGGCAGTTGTAGCAACCCTCGCGGATGTAGACGTCGCGCCCGGCCAGCTGCAGCGCGGTGTAGGGCTTGACGCCCACCACCGCCTCGGTGGTGGACTTCTGGAAGAACAGCGGCACGATCTCGACCAGTCCGCCGACCGACACCACCAGCACGATCAGCACGATCATCAGGAAGTTGTTGGTCTCGATCTTCTCGTGCGAGAAGCCGCCGCCGTCTTGTTGCTTGGAGTGAGCCATATCGATTCCTTGATTGCGTCCAGCCCGCTCAGGCGTTGGCCGCGGCTGCCACGGGCAGGCCGGCCGGCTGGGCAGCGCGCTCGCCGCGGGCGGTCATCCAGGTGTTCCAGGCCATGATCAGCATGCCGCCCAGGTAGAGCAGGCCGCCCATCAGGCGCACCACGTAGAAGGGATAGGTGGCCTTCACGCTCTCGACGAAGCTGTAGGCCAGCGTGCCGTCGGGGTTCACGGCGCGCCACATCAGGCCCTGCATCACGCCGGCGATCCACATGGCGGCGATGTAGAGCACCACGCCGATGGTGGCGATCCAGAAATGCAGCTCGATGGCCTTGACGCTGAACATGCGCTTCTGGCCGAACAGCCGGGGGATCAGGTAGTACAGCGATCCCATCGTGATGAAGCCCACCCAGCCCAGGGCGCCGGCGTGCACGTGGCCCACGGTCCAGTCGGTGTAGTGCGACAGCGCGTTGACCGTCTTGATCGACATCATCGGGCCCTCGAAGGTCGACATGCCGTAGAAGGACAGCGAGACGATCAGGAACTTCAGGATGGGGTCGTCACGCAGTTTGTGCCAGGCGCCCGACAGGGTCATGATGCCGTTGATCATGCCGCCCCAGCTCGGCGCGAGCAGGATCAGCGAGAACAGCATGCCGACCGATTGCGCCCAGTCCGGCAGCGCGGTGTAGTGCAGGTGGTGGGGGCCGGCCCACATGTAGGTGAAGATCAGCGCCCAGAAGTGCACGATGGACAGCCGGTAGGAGTACACCGGCCGTTCGGCCTGCTTGGGGATGAAGTAGTACATCATCCCCAGGAAGCCCGCGGTCAGGAAGAAGCCCACCGCGTTGTGGCCGTACCACCACTGCACCATGGCGTCCTGCACGCCGGCGTAGGCGGAATAGCTCTTCCAGAAGCTGACCGGCATGGCCGCGCTGTTGACGATGTGCAGCAGGGCCACCGCCAGGATGAAGCCGCCGAAGAACCAGTTGGCCACGTAGATGTGGCGCACCCGGCGCAGGCCGACGGTGCCGAAGAAGACCACCGCGTACGACACCCAGACAAGGGCGATCAGGATGTCGATCGGCCATTCCAGCTCGGCGTATTCCTTGCCGCTGGTGTAGCCGAGCGGCAGCGAAATGGCGGCCGCAACGATGACGGCCTGCCAGCCCCAGAAGGTGAAGGCGGCCAGCTTGTCGGAAATCAGGCTGACCTGGCAGGTGCGCTGCACCACGTAGTAGCTGGTGGCGAACAGCGCGCAGCCGCCGAAGGCGAAGATCACCGCGTTGGTGTGCAGGGGACGCAGCCGGCCGTAGCTCAGCCAGGGCACCCCGAAGTTCAGTTCGGGCCAGGCGAGCTGGGCGGCGATGAAGGCGCCGACCAGCATGCCGACCACCCCCCAGACCACCGCCGCGATGGAGAACTGACGCACGACCTTGTCGTTGTAGTTCACCGCCGCCGGGGCCGCTTTGGACGTTGTGGCACTCATGGAGACTCTCTCGTTGATGACTGTTGCCATTCTTTTCGAAGGGTTTTCCCTCAGGCTTGATCGCCGTCAACCCTGGCGCGTGGGGGGAGCGCGTCATCCCACAGGATGCGCTCTCCTTCACGCTCCACGTTGTCGAATTGGCCGCCATGCAGGGCCCAGGCGAACAGCGCAAGCAGCGCCATGACCAGCAGCACCGAGAGCGGCACGAGCAAAAAGAGGATGTCCATGGGAAGTCACGCCGCGGTGGCGGCGACCTGTGCGTGAGGGGGAGCCGCGCTCGCCTGGGCGCGCGGGGCGGTGGCCCGGCTGAGGCGAGCGGCATTGAGCACCACCAGCAGCGAGCTGGCCGCCATGCCCAGGCCGGCCAGCCAGGCCGGCATCAGGCCGAGCAGGGCCAGCGGCACGCAGGTGGCGTTGTAGAGGGCCGCCCAGAGCAGGTTCTGGCGCACCACGCGCAGGGTGCGCCGGGCCAGCCGGCGAGCCTCGACCAGGTCGGCCAGCCGGCCGCCCAGCAGGGTCAGGTCGGCCTGCGCCCGCGCCAGCGGCGCGCCCTGCCCCATGGCGATCGACACATCGGCCGCGGCGAGCACCGGCGCGTCGTTGATGCCGTCCCCCA
This sequence comes from Eleftheria terrae, assembly GCF_030419005.1. Classification (NCBI taxonomy): domain Bacteria; kingdom Pseudomonadati; phylum Pseudomonadota; class Betaproteobacteria; order Burkholderiales; genus Eleftheria; species Eleftheria terrae. Next base: position 5,404,290 of record NZ_CP106951.1, on the reverse strand, counting down.
CCATGGCCACCCGTCGGCCCCGCGCCTGGGCGGCGCGGATGGCGGCCAGCTTGTCTTCGGGCGTCGCCCCGGCCTGGCAATGCAGGATGCCGAGCCCGCGCGCCACCCGCCAGGCAGCCTGCGGCCGGTCGCCAGACAGCAGCATCAGCTCCAGCCCTTCGTCGCGCAGCTGCGCGATGGCGCTGCGGGCGTCCGGGCGCAGCTGCTCTTCGAAGGCCAGGAGGGCCGCCGGCGCGCCGTCGACCGACAACCACGCCGCCGGCCCGTCATGGGCGGACAGCTCCACCGTCGGGCAGGCAAAGCGCGCCGAGCCCAACCGCCAGCAGCGGCCCTGCGCGTCGCGGCCCTGCAGGCCCTGCCCTGGCACCTCGCGAACCTCGGTGAACACCGCTTCGGCCGCCCCGCCGGCCGCCGCGCACACCGCCCGGGCCACCGGGTGCAGCGACTGCGCCGCCAGGGCAGCCGCCTGCGCCAGGGCAGTGGCCCGCGTGCCGACATCGAAGACTTCCAGGTGGGCGAGCACCAGGCGGTCCTCGGTCAGCGTGCCGGTCTTGTCGAAGACGAACACCTCGGCCTGGGCCAATGCTTCCAGCGCATGCAGCCGCTGCACCAGCATGCCGCGGCGCGCCAGTGCGCCGGCGGCCGCCAGCAGGGCGGACGGCGTGGCGAGCGACAGCGCGCACGGGCAGGTGACGATGAGCACCGACACCGCCACCCAGACACTGCGCTGCGGATCGATGAAGGACCAGGCCCACGCCGCCGCCCCGGCCAGCAACAGCACGGCCCACAGGAACGGGCCGGCCAGGCGGTCGGCCAGGCGCGCCAGCTCCGGCCGCTCGACCGCGGCACGCTGCATCATCGAGACGATCTGCGCATAGCGGGTGTCGTCGCCGACCCGCTGCACCTCCACCACCACCGGCGATGACAGGTTGAAGCTGCCGGCCACCACCGATTCGCCGACCCGGCGCAACTGGGGGTGGGATTCGCCGGTCAGCAAGGCTTCGTCCACCTGCGCCTCGCCATCGACCAGGCAGGCGTCGGCGGGAAAAGCCTGGCCGGCGCGCACCCTCACGCGGTCGCCCGGCCGCAGCCGGCGCACCGGGACCGACTCCACCCCACCCTCGTCGGTCAGGCGCTCCACCACCTCGGGCAGGCGCTGCAGCAGGCTCTCCAGCGCGCCGGCCGTGGCGGCACGGGCGCGCAGCTCCAGCGAGCGCCCGCACAGCAGAAAGAAGACGAACATCGTCAGCGAGTCGAAGTAGACCTCGCTGCCGAACAGGCCCCCCGGCTGCACCGTGGCCCCGGTGCTGGCGACGAAGGTGACAAGGATGCCGAGCGCCACCGGCACGTCCATGCCGATGCGGGCGTGACGCAAGTCACGCCATGCCCCGCGCAGGAAGGGCCCGGCCGAGAACAGCAGCACCGGCACGCTCAGCAGCCAGCTGGCCCACTGCAGCAGGCGCACGATGTCGGCGCTCATCTCGCCGGGGCCGGCCCAGTAGATGGGCGCGGCGTACATCATGACCTGCATCATGCAGAAGCCGGCCACGAACAGCCGCCACAGCGCGCGGCGGCGCTCCTGGTGGCGGTCCTGCTCGGCCTGCAGCGACAGGGCCGGCCAGGCACGGTAGCCGGCGCCTTCGATGGCGGCGGCCAGGGCGGACGCCCGGGTTTCGGCCGGGTCCCAGCGCACGCGCGCCCGCCGGCTGGCCGGATTGACCTCGGCCTGCCGCACGCCCGGCACCGCCAGCAAGGCCTGCTCGATGGTCAGCGAGCATGCCGCGCAGTACATGCCCTCGATGGCCAGCACCGAATCGGCCAGGCGCGGTGCGCTGTCGTCTTCCGACCAGCGGGTGTAGCGTTCCAGCTCGCCCGGATCGTCCCAGGCGACGGACGTGGCGGCCGACGGGGCGGCCTTGGGTGACAATGAAGGAGCTGCGTGCAGTGATGCCATGGGCGTTTCCATGCCGGCGCCGCAGGCGCCCGCGATCAGGACACGCCGACTCTAGGTGCCCCCTCTTCCGCCCGACATGACCCACATCAAGACTCCCGCATCTCCCCGCCTGACCCCGCTGCCCACTTTTTCACGCTGGATCGCGCTGGCTGGGCTGTTGCTCGGCACGGCGGCCGGCGCAGCCGAACCGCAGCCCCAGAAGCTGCCCACGGTGCCGCTGACCGCCGGCTTCCAGGTGGTGCAGGCAGAAGTCGCCCAGACCGACGAGCAACGCGCCACCGGCCTGATGTATCGCAAAAGCCTGGGGCAGCATGAAGGCATGCTGTTCGTGTTCGACGAGCCGGCGACGCAGTGCTTCTGGATGAAGAACACGCTGGTCCCGCTGTCCATCGCCTTCCTGGACGACCAGGGCCGGGTCGTCAACATCGCCGACATGCAGCCGCAGACGCTGGATTCGCACTGCTCCGCACAGCCCGTGCGCTTTGCGCTCGAAGTCAACCAGGGCTGGTTCGCCAAGCGCGGCATCAAGGCCGGCTTCGTGCTGAAGGGCAAGCCGTTCGGCAACAAGTCCTGAGCCACCACCGCGGCGGGGCCTGGCCTTCCTGAAAGGACTCGGCGCCGGCAAGGGCCGCAGGGCACGGAGGCTGCCGAACCGCGCAAGCGGCTCGCGAAAGCCGGAGCGGGGCGACCGGTCACATCACGCTGCGGGGGTGCAGGCATCGGTCGAACGCGCCGGTGGGTGCCTGCTGCGCGGGTGGCACCGCCCGGCCCGCTCGGCATGGCGGCGCGGCCCCGGTGCCAGCCAACCCGGCCCAGCTCCGACGACGCCGTCAACCCGGTAAGGTGACGGTGAAGCGGGTGCCCGCCAGTTCCGGGCGGCTTGCCAGCGACAGCCGGCCGCGCATGCCCTGCACCACCTCCTTGACGATTGCCAGGCCGAGCCCGGTGCCCTCTGCCACCCGGGTGTCGGCCCGCTCGCCACGCCAGAAGGGCTCGAAGATCAGCTGGCGATGCGCCGGTTCGATGCCCGGGCCGTCGTCAGTCACTTCGATGTCCAGCCAGCCGGGCCGGGTCACCACCCGCAGCTCCACGTTGTCGCCGCCGTAGCGCAGCGCGTTGTCGAGCAGGTTGGACACCACCTCGGCCAGCCACACCGGGTGTGCCCGGGCAGGGCACGGCGTCTCGGGCGCCTCCAGGGACACCTGCTTGCCTTCCCGCGTGGCGCGCAGCACCAGCGGCTCGGCCGCTTCGCGGATCACCGGCAGCACGTCGATGGGCTGCAGCTCGCCCGAGGCCAGGTTGCGCAGCGCGGCATCCGAGCGTGCCAGGTTCAGCAGCTGGCCAATCAACCGGCTCATGCGCTCGGTGGAACCGACCAGCGCCTGCAGCAGGGCCTGGGTGCTCTGGTCGCCACCGGCGCCGCCGAGCTCGTGCTGCAGTTCCTGCGACAGCACGCGGATGCCGGCCACCGGCGTGCGCAGCTGGTGGGCGGCGTCGGCGACGAAACGGCGCTGCAGCTCCACCGAATGGGTCACGTTCGCCAGCAGTTCGTTGATGCGCTCGATCAGTGGCAGCGCCTCGGCCGGCACATCGTCCAGGGGCAGCGGGCGCAGGTCGTGCGGCGCCCGGCGCGCCGCTTCACCGGCAATCCGGCGCAAGGGCGCCACCCCGCGGCGGATGCCCCAGGCCAGCAGCAGGAAGGTCAAGGTCCCGAGCGCCAGCGTGGGCAGCAGGATGGCGAGCTGCACTTCGGCCATCAAGTCGGCGCGCTTGCGCTGCGTCTCCACCACCACGACGGTGACGAAACGGTCCAGCATCGGCGAGCGGATGGAGTACATCGCACCGCGCACCGGCTCTCCCAGGTAGTGCGCATCGAAGAGCGCCGGCCGCTCGAAGCTGCCGCTGCGGTCTTCGGGCACCGGCAGGCCGTCCACGCCGGCCAGCACCCGGTTGTCGGTGTCGCTGACCACGGTGAAGGCGTTGCGGTCGGCGCTGTCCCAGGCCAGCATCTCCTGCGTCTGGGTGCTCAGCTCGAGCAGCGGGCCCCGGTCAGTCCAGTTGATCTGGGTGGCAATGGCGCCCGCCTCGTCCTGCAGGGTGCGGTCGTAGGCCATGCCGCCGGCATAGCTGGCCAGGCGGAAAGCGCCGTAGGCTGCCAGCAGCGAACCGAGCAGCCAGACCCAGATCAGCGGCGCGAACAGCTGGCGCCGCAGGCTGCTGCGCGCCTTCACCGGCCGCCCCGTCTCAGGCGTCGGAGGGCGTGGCGCCCGCCGGCCCGGCACTGGCCGCTTCCATCAGGTAGCCGAAACCGCGCACGGTCTTGATGGTCACCCCCAGTTCGGCGAAGCGCTTGCGCAGCCGGTGGATGTAGACCTCCACCGAGTTCTCGCTGAAGTCGGTCTCCCAGCTGGACAGGGTGGAGACGATGTGGTCCTTGGGCACCACCCGGCCGGCACGGGCCATCAGCAGCTCCGTCAGCGCCTGCTCGCGCGGGCTCAGGTGCACCCGCTCGCCGCGGTGGCGCAGCTCCCGGTGGCGCACGTCCAGCTCCAGCTCGCCCAGCACCAGCCGGTCCTCGGCGCGGCCGGCGGCGCGCCGCTGCAGCGCGCGCAGGCGGGCCACCAGCTCGGGCAGGTCGAAGGGCTTGACGAGATAGTCGTCGGCACCGCTGTCGAGCCCCTCCACCCGGTCACCCAGCTCGTCGCGGGCGGTCAGGATGAGCACCGGCAGCCGGGCGCCGCGGCCACGCCAGTGGCGCAGCACCTCCATGCCGTCACGCCGCGGCAGGCCGAGGTCGAGCACCGCCAGGTCGTACTGGTTGATCAGGCCTTCGGCACTGGCGGCCAGGCCATCGGCCAGCACATCCACCTGCCAGCCTTCGCGCTGCAGCGCTCGCGCCACGCCGAAGCTCAGCGCGGGGTCGTCTTCGACCAACAGAATTCTCATCGTCGTCTCTCGCCCCCTGCGGGGCTGCTCGGGCCGGCCGCTATTGTGCCGCGGGCCGGCCGGCTGCCGGTGTGGTGCCCGTCACGCCGGCCGCCCAAGGACAAAGACAAAGGCCGGCGCATGGCCGGCCTTTGCTCAGCGCATCGCGCTTCTCAGGCGAAGTTGGCTTCGGCGAAGTCCCAGTTCACCAGGCTGGCGAAGAAGGTCTCGACGAACTTCGGACGCAGGTTGCGGAAGTCGATGTAGTAGGCGTGTTCCCACACGTCCACCGTCAGCAGGGCCTTGTCCTCGGTGGTCAGCGGGGTCTGGGCGTTGCTGGTGTTGACGATGTCCACCGAGCCGTCGGCCTTCTTGACCAGCCAGGTCCAGCCGGAACCGAAGTTGCCGACCGCGCTCTTGGAGAAGGCTTCCTTGAAGGCGGCATAGCTGCCCCACTTCTTGTTGATGGCCTCGGCCAGCGCGCCCTTGGGCTCGCCGCCGCCATTGGGCTTCATGCAGTTCCAGAAGAAGGTGTGGTTCCACACCTGGGCCGCGTTGTTGAACACGCCGCCGCTGGAGGATTTGATGATCTCTTCCAGGCTGCGGTCCGCGAACTCGGTGGCCGTGGTCTTGATCAGGTTGTTCAGGTTGACCACGTAGGCGTTGTGATGCTTGCCGTAGTGGAACTCGAGCGTCTCCTTGCTCATGTGCGGTTGCAAGGCGTCCATCGGGTACGGCAACGGGGGCAAGGTGTGTTCCATCTCTTCTGTTCCTTTCTGTGGGGTGTGGGTGGTCTGAAGAGCTGCGATTGTAGGCACAGCCCCATGACCCTGCTGCCCGCGCCCGGCCTTGCCCCCGATCAATCGCGGCGTTCGGTGTCGAGCACTTGCGCGCGTACCCGGCCATCGGCCAGCACCGCGTGCAGGGTGTCGCCCGGGCCGAGTGCCGCGACGCGGCTGACTGCCTGCCCCTGGGCATCGGTGAGCAAGGCATAGCCGCGCTGCAGCACCCGTTCGGGATTGGCGCTTTCCAGCCGTGCCGCCAGCAGGTCCAGCCGTGCGGCCTGCGCGCGCTGCGGGAGCTGCGATGCCCGTTGCAGCCGTGCGGCCAGCGCCTGCAGCCGGCCGGCCTGCCCCTGCAGCTGCACCCCGGCTGAGCGCGCCAGGCGGTCGGCCAGGTGCAGCTCGCGCTGGCGGGCGAGCTGCAGGCGCTGGCCCGGGGCGGCGGCCAGGGCTTGCTGCAGCCGGTCGATCTCGCGGTGCATGCGGGCCAGCACCTGGGCCGGGCGGGCCAGGCGCAGGGCGGCATGGTCCAGGCGCTGCTCCTCGCGCTCGAGCCGCCTCTGCACGCAGCGCTGCATCGCGTCGTGCAGCGCCTGCAGCCGATCGAGGCAGTCATCCCGTTGTGGCGCCACCAACTCCGCGGCCGCGGTGGGCGTGGGCGCGCGCAGGTCGGCCACGAAGTCGGCAATCGTGAAGTCGGTCTCGTGCCCCACGCCCACCACCACTGGCAGGCGGCAGGCGGCGATGGCGCGCACCACGGCCTCGTCGTTGAAGGCCCACAAGTCCTCCAGCGAGCCGCCGCCACGGCAAAGGATGAGCGTGTCCACTTCGGCCCGGGCGTCGGCCTGCCTCAGCGCACGCACCAGCTCGCCGGGCGCCTCGGCCCCCTGCACGCTGGCGGGATACACCACCACCCGCAGGTGCGGCGCGCGCCGCTCCAACGCCGTCAGCACGTCGCGCAGCGCCGCGGCCTTCAGCGAGGTCACCACGCCGACGGCTTGCGGATGCCGCGGCACGGGGCGCTTGACCGCCGGGTCGAACAAGCCCTCCGCCTCCAGCCGGGCCTTCAGCCGCAGGAACTGCTCGTAGAGCGCCCCCTGGCCCGCCGGGCGCATCGCCTCGGCCACCAGTTGCAGGTCGCCGCGGGCGTTATAGACCGCCAGCCGCCCCCGCACCTCGACCAGCTGGCCGTCGCGCGGCTGGAAATCCATCATCGCCGCCGCACGGCGGAACATGGCACAGCGCACCAGCGCCGGCTCGAGCGCGCGGTCGTCCTTCAGCGAGAAATAGCAATGGCCGCTCGGCGCGCGGCTGAAGCCCGACAGCTCGCCTTGCACCACCACGGCGGCAAAGCGGGCCTGCAGCGCATCGGCGACGGCATTGAGCAGAGCCGCCACGCTCCACACCGGGCGCGCCGCGCGCAGGCCGGTGGGCGCCGTGGTCGGGCGGGGAACAGCAGGGGGGTCGATCATCGGAGAGCCAGGCTACAAGCGGGGTTAGAACTCCACAGCCGCGCCAACAGTGGGTTTGCGGGCAGGTTTGGCCGTCACAGACCTGTCATCTACGTGCAAGTCATTGATTTTGTTCAATTTTCTTCTGCTCACTCATGCAGCAATTTATTCCAGCCCTTGAAAAACCAAGCCTTGGCGGCCGATGGAGGGCGGTTTCCCACAAAGTTATCCACAGCAAAAGTGGATGTCTTGGGGATGTACAGGCTGCCGTCGGGGCAGCCGACGAGGCCGACGGCCGCCTTGCGTTGAAGAGGAGCCGGTGCTTCGCGCCATAATCGCCCCCACCTGTTTTTTCACTCACTCACGAGGGGACGTGATTGTTTTCGATCATACAAGCCGCCGGCTGGCCGATTTGGCCCTTGATCCTGTGCTCCATCATCGCGCTGGCGCTGGTCATCGAACGCTTTTCCAGCCTGCGCACGGCGCGTGTCGCGCCCCCGAAGCTGGTTGACGAGGTCCTGACCGTCACGCGCAGCAACCTGCCCTCGCCCGACGTCGTCAACAAGCTGGCTGACAACTCGGTGCTGGGCCGGGTGCTGGCCACCGGGCTGCGTGCGGTCATCAACGAACCGCGCATCAGCGAGGCGAACCTGCGCAACGCCTTCGAAGGTGCCGGTCGCGCGGCGGTGCACCAGATGGAGCGCTACCTCAACACGCTGGGCACCATCGCCGCAGCCGCCCCGCTGCTGGGGCTGCTGGGCACGGTGATCGGCATGATCCAGATCTTCGCCTCGCAAGGCGGCGGCACCGGCGGCAACCCCACCGAGCTGGCACACGGCATCTCGGTGGCGCTGTACAACACCGCCTTCGCGCTGATGGTCGCCATTCCGGCACTGATGTTCTACCGCTACTTCCGCGGCAAGGTGGACGAATACGTGCTGGACCTGGAGCAGGCGGCCGAGCGCATGGTGCCGCACCTGATGCGCTTCACCGCCCAGCGCTGAACGAGAGGCCCCCCATGGCGATGAACTTCCACCACCGGCGCAGCGAGGAACCGGAGATCAACCTGATCCCCTTCATCGACGTGCTGCTGGTGATCCTGATCTTCCTGATGCTGTCGACCACCTACTCGAAGTTCACCGAGTTGAAGGTCAACCTGCCGGTGGCCGATGCCGAGCCCTCGCGCGACCGCCCGAAGGAGATCATCGTCTCGGTCTCCGGCGACGGCCGCTATGCCGTCAACACACGCCATGTGGACGGCCGCAGCGTCGACAACCTGGCCAACGAGTTGCGTGCAGCGGCCGGCGCCGGCAAGGACCAGGTCGTCATCATCTCGGCTGATGCGACCGCCGCGCACCAGAGCGTCATCAACGTGATGGACGCTGCGCGCCGCGCCGGCCTGAGCCAGCTGACCTTCGCCACGCAGTCCTCGGCCGGTGCCCCGGCCCAGTGACGCGGCCTTGAAGCCCGCCTCGCGCTGGCAATCGCGGCTCGAGGCCGCCTGGCTGCGGCGCGGTGCGCTCGCCTGGGCGCTGCTGCCGCTGGCAGCGCTCTACGCCAGCCTCGTGCTGCTACGGCGGCTGCTGTACGCACTGGGCCTGCTGCCCCGGCTCGGCCTGCCGGTGCCGGTGGTGGTGGTCGGCAACGTCATCGCCGGCGGCGCCGGCAAGACGCCCACCACCATCGCGCTGGTGCAGCACCTGCGCCAGCGTGGCGAGCACCCCGCCATCGTGTCGCGCGGCTATGGTCGCATCTCGCGCGAAGTGGCGTTTGTCGGCCCGGACAGCCTGCCGCACCAGGTGGGTGACGAACCGCTGCTGATGGCCTTGCGCACTGGCGTGCCGGTGGTGGTCGGTGCAGACCGCGTCGCGGCCGGCCGGGCGCTCCTCGCCCGCCATCCCGAAACCACGCTGATCGTCTGCGACGACGGACTGCAGCACCTGCGCCTGCGGCGCGACGTGGAAGTGCTGGTGTTCGACGAACGCGGTCGCGGCAACGGCTGGTGGTTGCCAGCCGGGCCACTGCGCGAAAGCGCCCACCGACGCGCCGACGTGGTGCTCTACAACGCACCGTGCGCCTCGCTGGCGCGGCCGGGCCACCTTGCGCGCCGGCTGCTCGGCGAGGCGGTGCCGCTGGCCGCTTGGCGCGAGGGAGCCAGCCACGGCCTGCCCTTGCCCAGCCTGGTGGCACGGCGCGTGCTTGCCGTCGCCGCAGTGGCCCACCCGGAGCGATTTTTCAGCATGCTCGAAGCCCAGGGCCTGGCGATCGAGCGCTGCGCCCTGCCCGACCATCACGACTATGCACAGCTGCCCTGGGCCGACTGGTCGGGCGACATCGTGCTGGTGACCGAGAAGGACGCCGTCAAGCTGGGCGACTGCAGCGACGCGAGGCTGCATGTGGTCGCGCTAGACTTCGCGCCCGAGCCGGCCTTCTTTGCGGCGCTCGACGCGCTGTTGGCGCGCCGCCCCAACGAATGAGGATGAACATGGACACCCGCTTGCTTGAACTGCTGGTCTGCCCGGTCTGCAAGGGCCCGCTGGAACACGACCGCCCGGCCCGCGAGCTGATCTGCCGCGCCGATCAGCTGGCCTACCCGGTGCGCGACGGCATCCCGGTGATGCTCGAGAGCGAAGCGCGCGACCCGGAACCGGCTCCCTCGGCCACCGTGGCGCCGATGCCCTCGGTGGGCGGGGCGGCGGCATGAGCGCCCCCCGTCCCTTGCCAGGCGAGCCGATGGCCACCTTCCACCGCGCGGAGATTGCCCGATGAGCTTTACCGTCCTGATTCCTGCCCGCCTGGCCTCGACCCGTCTGCCGAACAAGCCGCTGGCCGACCTCGGCGGCCTGCCGATGGTGGTGCGTGTCGCCCAGCAGGCACGCAAGAGCCGCGCCGAGCGGGTGGTGGTGGCCGCCGACGATGCCAGCATTGTCGAGGCCTGCCGGGCTCACCAGGTGGATGTGGTGCTGACGCGCACCGACCACGCAACCGGGAGCGACCGCCTGGCCGAGGCCTGCGAACAGCTGGGCCTGGACGGCGGCGACGTGGTGGTCAATGTGCAGGGCGACGAGCCACTGATCGAGCCGGCGCTGATCGATGCCTGCGCCGAGGTGCTGGGCCGCTGCATCGGCTGCGTGATGAGCACCGCCGCGCACGCCATCGACAACATCGCCGAGTTCACCAGCACGAATGTCGTCAAGGTGGTGTGCGACGCAAGCAGCCGCGCCCTGTACTTCTCGCGCGCCCCGCTGCCGTGGTGGCGCGACGGCTATCGCGACGGCGTGAGCGCGCTGAGCACGCCGGCGCCGCTGCGGCACATCGGCATCTACGGCTACCACGCGGGCTTCCTGCGGCGTTTTCCGACGCTGTCGCAGAGCCCGCTCGAAAACGTCGAATCGCTGGAACAGCTGCGCGTGCTGTGGCATGGCGAACGCATCGCAGTGCATGTCACCGACATCCGGCCGGGCCCCGGCGTCGATACGCCGGAGGACCTGGCAAAGGTGCGAGCGCACTACGAATCCCTGCGGGCGTAAGCGCTGGCGGGGGTACTGCATGGTATCCTCGCCCCCAATCAGACGCAGGGCGTCCTCGTGCGGCCAGCCCGCCCAGCGACCCTGCCGCTCACCATCGATAAGAGGATCCCATGCGATTGATTCTGTTGGGCGCGCCCGGCGCCGGCAAAGGCACGCAAGCCGCCTACATCTGCCAGAAGTTCGGCATTCCGCAAATCTCGACGGGCGACATGCTGCGGGCTGCGGTGAAGGCCGGCACTCCGCTGGGTGTCGAGGCGAAGAAGGTGATGGATGCCGGTGGTCTGGTGAGCGACGACATCATCATCGGCCTGGTCAAGGAACGCATCGCCCAGCCGGACTGCGCCCGCGGCTTCCTGTTCGACGGCTTCCCCCGCACCATCCCTCAGGCCGACGCCATGAAGGCGGCCGGCGTCAAGCTCGACTACGTGCTCGAGATCGACGTGCCGCATGCCGCGATCGTCGAGCGCATGAGCGGCCGCCGGGTGCATGTGGCTTCGGGCCGCACCTACCACGTCAAGTTCAATCCGCCGAAGGTCGAAGGCAAGGATGACGTGACCGGCGAAGACCTGATCCAGCGCGAGGACGACAAGGAAGCCACTGTGCTGAAGCGTCTCGACGTCTACGAGAGCCAGACCCGCCCGCTGGTCGACTACTACTCCCAGTGGGCCGCCAGCGGCGCGCCGGACGCACCGCAATACCGCAAGATCAGCGGCACCGGCAGCGTCGAGGAAATCACCGCTCGCGCGCTGGCGGCGCTCGGCTGACCCCGGCTGCCAGCAGCAGCCCTGTCTCGCGGCCGCCTTCGGGCGGCCGTTTGCATTCAGGCCCGCTCGCGCTGCGCCTGCTCGAAGCGCTCGAACGCGGCCCGCACATCGTCCGGCAGCGCCACCGCGCGCATGGTCTCGAGCGATGTGGTCACCAGGACCTGGCGCGCGCGCATGCGCGGCTCGTCGTCGCACCGGCAGCCCAGCTCCAGGGTCAGCGAGCCGCCACCGATGCGCAGCACCGACAGGCCCAGGGCCACCCGGTCGCCCATGCGGCTGGGGGCGGTGAAGTCGCTGCTCAGGCTCACGGTCGGCAAGCCGATGCGGCGCGGGCCCAGCAGTTCGGCGTAGCGAATGCCCAGTTCCTCGGTGAACCAGTCTTCCACCAGCTGGTTGAGCATCACGAAGTACTGCGGAAAGAAGACGATGCCGGCCGGATCGCAATGCGAGAAGCGCACGGTGATCTCGCGCTCGAAGGCATGCCGCGGCGCCGGCCAGACCGGCTTCTTCTCGAACACAGACATAAGCTCCCCTGCTGTTGTGCCGCGGCGGGATCGATACGACCGCCGCCTGGCGATAGGCCACAGTATCGCCGGCACGGTGGTACATCAGGCATCTCAGGGGCGCGGCTCGCGCAGCTTGTAGCGCTGCAGCTTGCCGGTTTCGGTGCGTGGCAGCGCGGGCAGGAACTCGATGGTGCGCGGGTATTTATAGGGCGCGATGCTCGCCTTGACAAAATCCTGCAGGAGGCCAATCAGCGCCTCGGACGGCGCCCAGCCCTCACGCAGCACCACAAAGGCTTTCACCCGCTGGCCACGATCAGGATCCGGAACGCCGATCACCGCGCATTCGGCCACCGCCTCGTGCGCCAGCAAGGCCTCCTCCACCTCCGGCGCACCGATGTTGTAGCCGGCCGAGACGATCAGGTCGTCGGTGCGCGCCTGGTGGTGGTAGTAGCCATCCGCGTCGAGGAGGTAGGCATCGCCGGTGTAGTTCCAGCCGTCCTGCACATACTGGCGCTGACGCGCTTCGTCGTCCAGATAGCGACAGCCGGTCGGCCCCTGCACCGCCAGCCGGCCCACCACGCCGGGCGGCGTCGGACGCCCGTGTTCATCCATCACACAGGCACGGTAGCCGGGCACCACCGTGCCGGTCGCACCGGGGCGGGCACGGTCCGGATCTGCGGAAATGAAGATGTGCAGCAACTCGGTGGCGCCGATGCCGTCGATCAGCTCCACGCCGGTGGCCTGCTTCCACAGCCCGCGGGTGGCCGGCGGCAGCGCCTCGCCGGCCGAGACGCACAAGCGCAAGGGCCCGCCCTGCGGAGCACCCAGCCGGCGCCGGGCCGCCTCGGCCGCCATGGCGCGATAGCAGGTCGGGGCAGTGAACAGCACGCTGGCCTGGTAGCCCTGCACCGCATCCAGCAACTGCGGCGGACTGGCTCGCGGCAGGAGCACCGACGAGGCGCCGATGTGCATCGGAAACAGCAGCAGCCCACCGAGGCCGAAGGTGAAGGCCAGCGGCGGACTGCCGATGAAGACATCCTCCGCGGTGGCCCGCAGCACATGGCGCGGCCAGCAGGCGCAGACGGCCATCACGTCCCGGTGGAAGTGCATGGTGGCCTTGGGCAGGCCAGTGGTGCCCGAGGTGAAGGCCAGCAGGCACACGTCGTCGGCCGCGGTGTCGACATTGGTGAAGTCAGCAGGGTGGCGGGCCATGCGGTGCTCGAGCGACCGGGGGCCTGCATCATGGAAGCAGCTCAGCTCGCGCAGCGCCGGCTGGCTGGCACCGGCCTGCTGCAGCTCTTCGAGCAGCCCGGCATCGCACAAGGCGTGGCTCACCTGCGCCTTGGCGATGATCTGGCCCAGTTCCTTCGCGCGCAGCAGCGGCATGGTCGTGACCGCGATGCCGCCGGCCTTCATCACCGCAAACCAGCACGCAGCCAGCATCGGCTCGTTCCAGGCACGCAGCAAGACCCGGTTGCCGGGGACCAGGCCCATGTCCTGCACCAGCACGCGGGCGATGCGGTTGGCCTGCTCCTGCAGGCGGGCGTAGGTCCAGCGCTCGCCATTGCCCTGCAGGCAGAGGCGGCTGCCCTGCCCTTGCGCCACCCAACGGTCGAGCAACTCGGTGGCGCAGTTCAGGCGCGCGCCGAACTGCAGCTCCGGCAGCTCGAACCGGAAGGCCGGCTGCAATGACGGCGCGGGCAGGCGCTCCCGGGCGAAGCTGTCGAGGTGAGCGCTTTGGTGCATCGTGCCGTCCCCGTCCGGCCGGCGCGCGCCTGCGGGTGGCGTGCCGGCAGCGCCGGACAGCCACCTGGTGGTGGATGCGCCGGCCTGGTCACCGGCTGGGCAGCAGGCGGCGGCCGTGGCCCCGTCCCGCCGCCCGGCTGGCGTGCGATGCCAATTAATTTAGGACTGAAGTATTTGGGTGTCAATTACTTCATGCCCGCCGGCCGCCGGACTCACTCGGCGCTGGCCGGCACCGGTTCGCGGTGCCTCGCGGCAGGCGCCGCCGGCGGCGCGTCCTCGTCGTTCTCGCCCAGGAAGCCGCCGCTCTGGTGTGCCCACAGGCGGGCATAGAGGCCCCCCTGCGCCAGCAGGGTGCGATGGTCGCCCTGCTCGACGATGCGCCCCTGGTCGAGCACGATGAGGCGGTCCATGGCGGCAATGGTGGACAGGCGGTGCGCGATGGCGACGACCGTCTTGCCCTCCATCAGCTGGTAGAGGCTGGACTGGATGGCCGCTTCGACTTCGGAGTCCAGCGCACTGGTGGCTTCGTCGAGCAGCAGGATGGGCGCGTCCTTCAGCATCACCCGGGCGATGGCGATGCGCTGCCTCTGCCCGCCGGACAGCTTGACACCGCGCTCACCCACGTGCGCGTCGTAGCCGGTGCGGTCCTTCGGGTCGCGCAGCGCCTGGATGAAGTCATGCGCCTCGGCACGCTTGGCAGCCGCGATCATCTGGGCGTCGGTCGCGTCGGGCCGGCCGTAGAGCAGGTTGTCCCGCACCGACCGGTGCAGCAGCGAGGTGTCCTGCGTGACCATGCCGATCTGCGTGCGCAGGCTTTCCTGGGTCACCGCCGCGATGTCCTGCCCGTCCACCAGGATGCGGCCGCCCTCCACGTCGTAGAAGCGCAGCAGCAGGTTGATGACCGTGCTCTTGCCGGCGCCGGAGCGGCCCACCAGGCCGATCTTCTCGCCGGGACGGATGTGCAGGTTGAGGTGATCGATGACCGGCTTCTCGCCGCCATAGGCAAAACTGACGTTCTCGAAACGCACCTCGCCGCGCGTGACCTGCAGCGGCTGGGCGTCGGGCCGGTCCAGCACCGCGTGCGGCCGCGACAGCGTGGTGATGCCGTCTTCCACGGTGCCGATGTACTCGAACAGCGAGGCCATCTCCCACATGACCCAATGCGAGATGCCGTTCAGCCGCAGCGCCATCGCGGTGGCCGCCGCCACCGCGCCGATGCCCGCAGCGCCGCTCGCCCAGGCCCACAGCGCGACACCGGTGGTGGACATCACCAGTCCGACGGTCAGCAGGTGGTTGACGATCTCGAACCCGGTGACAAGCCGCATCTGGCCGTGCACCGTCACCATGAATTCCTGCATCGCGCTGCGGGCATAGGCCGCTTCGCGCCCGGCATGAGAAAACAGCTTGACGGTGGCGATGTTGGTGTAGGCGTCGGTCACACGACCGGTCATCAGCGAGCGGGCGTCCGCCTGCTCCTTGGCCACCCGCCCGAGGCGCGGCACGAAGTAGCGCAAGGCCACCACATACAGCCCCAGCCAGGCGACGAAGGGCAGCAGCAGCCAGGCCTGGAAGCCGCCAAGCACCGCCAGCAGCGTGACGAAGTAGATGATGACGAAGACCAGCAGCTCGGCGAACACCATCCAGGTGTCACGGACCGCCAGTGCCGTCTGCATCACCTTGGTCGCCACGCGGCCCGCGAACTCGTCCTGGTAGAAGGACATGCTCTGCGTCAGCATCAGCCGGTGGAAGTCCCAGCGCAGGCGCATCGGGAAGTTGCCCGCCAGCGCCTGCTGCTTCAGCAGCGACTGCAGCGCCACCAGCACGGTGCTCAGGGTCAGCACGCCACCCAGCAGCAGCAGCGTGTCGCCCTCCTGCGCCCACAGCCGGGCCGGCTCGACCGCGGCCAGCCAGTCGACGATGCGGCCCATCATGCTGAACAGCAAGGCTTCGAACGCGCCGATCGCCGCCGTCAGCAAAGTCATGCCGAACAGGAAGGGCCGCATGCCGCGGGTGCAGGCCCAGATGAATGCAAAGAAGGCCTTCGGCGGCGTTTGTGGCGGTGCATCGGGATAGGGATGCACCATCTTCTCGAAAGCGCTGAACACGATCGGGGCTCCGTCGGGGGGTAAGGAGACGAGGGCGGGGCGGGCGTCTGCGCAAGGGTGAGCGCAGGCCCGCGTGGCCGGGCAAGGCGGCCTGGACGGCTCACGCGAATGGCCCGGATACGACGCCCGGAAGGCGATCACTGCTGGCCGAAGCGCAGCGGCGGCGCGCGGATCATTCATGTGAACAACGCCTAGCGTAGCGGAAGTGGGCAAAGCCTGCAGGCCACCGCGAAGCAACCGAGGCCGACACTCGGTTCGCCCGCCGCGGCTCGCGCCCTCGGGGAAACCGCTGCCCCAGGCGGATGCCGCAACCGCCCGGGATCGGCCACAATTGACGTTTACGTCAACGTCAATAGAAACGGAGTTCGACATGGACATTCAGGGCAAGGTCTTCATCGTCACCGGCGGCGCCTCGGGCCTCGGCGAAGGCACGGCACGCATGTTCGCCCGCGAGGGCGGCCAGGTCGTGATCGCCGACCTGCAGGCCGACAAGGGCGAGGCGCTCGCCCGCGAGCTGGGCGGCGCCTTCGTGCGCTGCGATGTGTCGAGCGAGGACGACGGCCGGGCCGTGGTGGCACGCGCCACCTCGCTCGGCAAGCTGGCAGGCCTGGTCAACTGCGCCGGCATCGCCCCGGCAGCCAAGACCGTCGGCAAGGACGGCGCGCATGCCCTCGCCCTCTTCAGCAAGGTGATCAACGTCAACCTGGTCGGCAGCTTCAACATGATCCGGCTGGCCGCCGAGGCCATGAGCCGCAACGAGCCGGAGGCGACCGGCGAGCGCGGCGTGCTGATCTCCACCGCTTCGGTGGCGGCCTACGACGGGCAGATCGGCCAGGCCGCCTACGCGGCGTCCAAGGGCGGCGTGGTCGGCATGACGCTGCCCATTGCCCGTGACCTGGCGCGCAATGGCATCCGCAACATGACCATTGCGCCCGGCATCTTCGGCACGCCCATGCTGTTCGGCATGCCACAGGAAGTGCAGGATGCGCTGGCCGCCTCGGTGCCCTTCCCATCCCGCCTCGGCCGGCCGGAGGACTACGCCAAGCTGGTGCAGCACATCGTCACCAACGAGATGCTCAACGGCGAGGTGATTCGCCTCGACGGCGCCATCCGCCTGGCGCCGCGCTGAGGCCGCCGGCGCGCCGGCCACGCCGGTAGGCAAGCGCTCGCCAGCGGCCGGCGTGCCCGGCGCGCCGGCCTCTTATATGATGCCGCGAGCCCGGTGCGACCGGCCCACCGCCACGGTGGGCAGGATCGAGGCGCCAGGGCCCGTGCGTCGCCGCCGCCGCTGTGGCGACGTGGCTTGAGACCACAACCGAGGATCTCCATGAAGCTGCGCCTGTCGCTCGCCTCCCTGGCGGCCGCCCTGCTCGCGGCCGGCTGCGCCATTGCACCGCGCCCCTTCCAGTACACCGCGCCCGACCAGCCCGAGGCCGCCTCGGGCTACGTCGACAAGCCCGGCTGGTCGACCCGCAGCTATGCGGTGGCAGCAGCCAACCCGCTGGCCACCGATGCCGGGCGCCAGGTGCTCCAGGCCGGCGGCACCGCCATTGACGCGGCCATTGCGGTGCAGATGGTGCTGACCCTGGTGGAGCCCCAATCCAGCGGCATCGGCGGCGGCGCCTTCCTGCTGCACTACGACGGCCGCCAGGTCGAGGCCTACGACGGCCGCGAAACCGCCCCTGCAGCGGCTGACGAAAAGCTGTTCCTGGGCGCCGACGGCAAGGCCCTGCCCTTCCACGAGGCCGTGGTCGGCGGCCGCTCGGTCGCCACCCCGGGGGTGCTGCGCATGCTGGAACTGGCGCACCGCGAGCACGGCAAGCTGCCCTGGGCGCAGCTGTTCCAGCCAGCCATCCAGCTGGCCGAAGGCGGCTTCCAGGTCAGCCCCCGCCTGTACAGCCTGTTGAAGGCCGAGCAGCACCTGAAGAAGGACGAAGCTGCCGCCCGCTACTTCTACAAGCCCGACGGCGATCCCCGCGACGTTGGCATGATCGTGCGCAATCCGGCCCTGGCCGAGGTGCTGCGCGCGGTGGCCGAGCGAGGTGCCGACGCCTTCTACCAGGGACCGGTGGCGCGCGACATCGCGGCCAAGGTCCAGGGGCACCCGGTCAACCCGGGTCGCTTGACCGAACAGGACCTGGCCGGCTACCAACCGAAGAAGCGCGAGGCCCTGTGCTCGGACTGGCAGCGCTGGCGGCTGTGCGGCTTTCCGCCGCCGTCCTCCGGCCACCTGGCCATCGCCCAGATCCTTGGCGTGATGGAGCATTTGCCGCCGGTGGCCCGGCCGCTGGACGGGGACGTCCCCAGCGTCGAGCTGCTGCATGCCTACACCGAGGCGGCCCGCCTGGCCTTCGCCGACCGCGCGCAATATGTTGCCGACCCTGATTTCGTCCCCGCGCCCGCGGGCGACTGGCGCAGCCTGATCGATCCGGCCTACCTTCGCCAGCGTGCCGCACTGGTGGGCCCTCAATCCATGAAGACCGCGCAGCCGGGCCGGCCTGGCGGTGCCCAGCTGAGCTGGGCAGCGCAGCCCGAGCAGGTGGAGCACGGCACCTCGCACATCTCCATCGTCGATGCGCAGGGCCGCGCGGTGGCCATGACCACCACCATCGAGGACCAGTTCGGCTCACGCCAGATGGTGCGCGGCTTCCTGCTCAACAACCAGCTGACCGACTTTTCGCTCACCCCCACCGACGCCGCCGGCAAGCCGGTCGCCAACCGGGTGCAGCCGGGCAAGCGCCCGCGCTCCAGCATGAGCCCGACCCTGGTGTTCGAGAAGGACAGCGGGCGCCTGGTGATGAGCGCCGGCTCGCCGGGCGGCTCGCAGATCATCCACTACACCGCCAAGACGCTGCTGGGCACGCTGGGCTGGGGCTTGAATGCGCAGCAAGCCATTGCCCTGCCCAACTTCGGCTCGCAGAACGGGCCCACTCAGCTGGAGGAGAAGCGCTTCCCAGCCGCCACGCTGGATGGCCTGAAGGCCCGCGGTCACGAGATCCGCGAGTTGCCCATGACCAGCGGCCTGCAAGCCATCCAGCGAACCCCCACCGGCTGGTTCGGCGGCGCCGACCCGCGTCGCGAGGGCATCGTGATGGGTGATTGACGCGGCAGGCGCCGCCGCCTCAGGGCCTGCCAGCGCGCGGCGCGCCCTGCTGGCTGCGCACCGCGGCAGCAGCCGCGTCCAGCGCCTCCTTGGCCGGCTTGCCGGCATTGATGTCGCGCAAGGCGGCCGACAGGTGCTGCCAGAAGAACGTCATCTCGGTGTTGCTGGGCATCGGCCGGCCGGCGTAGATCGCATCCATCGAAATGCGGATCTTCGGATCAGCGTACAGCTTCCAGAACATCTGCTTGGATGCCGGCACCCCCAGCGGCCGCGCCGCGTTCACCTGGCTGAGCCCCTCTGGTTTCAACAGGTGATTCTCCAGGAAGTCGACCGCCGCCTCTCGGTTGGGGGTGGGAGTCAGCATCGCGCCGAGCACGCCGACGAAGGGGCGTGCCGGCTTGCCGGCCAGGGTGGGCAACGGCGCCACCGAGAATTTCACGTTGGCCGCCCGCAGGCCTTCCCAGGCCCACGGCCCGGTGATCCACATGGCTTGCTTGCCGCGTCGCATGTCGGCTTCCGCATCGGCATAGCTCAAGCCATTCGCGGGGATGACGCCGGCACGGATCAACTGCTGCAGGTACTCGGCGCCGCGCACGGCGCCCGCGTGGTTGATGCCGGTGTCCTGCGCGTTGTAGCTGCCGTCCAGCTTGCGCTGGAACACATAGCCGCCACCGGCCGCCATCAGTGGCCAGCTGAAATAGGGGCTGCCCGTCTCCCACCCGATGGCCCGCACGCCCTGGCCTTGCAGGCGCTCCTGCAGGGCCAGCACTTCCTCGAACGTCTTGGGCGGCGTCGGCACCAGCGCTTCGTTGTAGACCAGGGCCACAGCCTCCATGGCCAGCGGGTAGCCCCATGTCTGTCCAGCGAGCATGAAGCCGTCCCAAGCCACCTGCACGATGTCCGCGCGCATGGCCTCTGCCGGCTTCACCGGTGCCAGCCAGCCGCGAGCCACCCATTCGCCCAGGCGGTCGTGTGGCCAGATCCAGATGTCCGGCAGCGCCTGCGGCTGGCCGGCCTTCATCGCCGCCTCGAAACGGTCCACGGCATTGTCGAAGTGCTCCACCTGCACCTTCACGCCGGTCCTGCGGGTGTACTCCTCTCCCACCTTCTGCAAGCCCGCGTACCCCTTGTCCGCATTGACCCAGACTTTCAAGGCCCCCTTCTCCCACCCCCAGGCGTTGCCACACAAGGCGAAGGCGACGAGTAGTTTCACTACAGATCGGCTGCTGGCATTCTTCACTGTTGCTCCAGTACTTTCAACGCGCCGCATTGTGGCTGCCATCTCATCGCCCATCGCCTGGTAACAACCCGTAGCCCTGCCGATCGGCTACAGAAGAGAAACAACAGTAGACGTACTTTGACTACAAACAGGGCCGCGCGACCGGGCACGACCAGCCGATCTCCGTGCGATCGGGCGACGCCGCGCGGGTAGACTGCCGAAGTGATCCCTCCCGCCTTCAAACAAGACCTCCTGGCCCGGACCGACATCGTCGAGATCGTCGGCCGCTACGTGCAACTCAAGAAGGCCGGCATCAACTACAAGGGCCTGTGCCCCTTTCATGGCGAGAAGACGCCGAGCTTCATCGTCAGCCCGACACGCCAGACCTATCACTGCTTCGGTTGCGGCGTGCACGGCAACGCCATTGATTTCGTGATGGAGCAGGCCGGCCTCGGCTTCATCGAGGCGATCAAGGACCTGGCCCAGCAGCAGGGCATCGAGGTGCCCGACGACGACAGCCGCAGCACGCCCGAGCAACGCGCGCAGGCAGCGCAGGCCCGGGAGCGCCAGAACACGCTGACCGACGTGCTGGGCAAAGCGAGCGAGCACTACCGCAAGCAGCTCAAGACGAACAAGAAGGCAGTCGACTACCTGAAACGGCGCGGCCTGACCGGCGAAGTTGCCGCGCGCTTCGGCCTTGGCTATGCGCCGGAAGGCTGGCGCGGGCTGGCCAGCGTGTTCCCGCGCTACGACGATCCGCTGCTGGAGGAAGCCGGCCTGGTCATCGTCCAGGGCGAGGCCGAGGAGGCCAAGCGCTACGATCGTTTCCGTGATCGGGTGATGTTCCCCATCCGCAACGTCAAGGGCGAGGTCATCGGCTTCGGCGGCCGCGTGCTGGACCAGGGCGAGCCCAAGTACCTCAACTCGCCCGAGACCCCGGTCTTCATCAAGGGCCGGGAGCTCTACGGGCTGCACGAGGCGCGCACCGCTTTGCGTCAAAAGGGCTATGCGCTGGTCGTCGAGGGCTACATGGACGTGGTGGCCCTGGCCCAGCTCGGCTTTCCCAATGCCGTGGCCACGCTCGGCACCGCCTGTACCGCCGAGCACGTGCAGAAGCTGTTCCGCTTCACCGACTCGGTGGTCTTCAGCTTCGATGGCGACGCGGCCGGCCGCAAGGCCGCCGGCCGTGCGCTGGAAGCCGCCCTGCCGCACGCCAACGACACGCGCAGCGTGCGTTTCCTCTTCCTGCCTCCCGAGCACGACCCCGACTCCTACGTGCGGGAGTTCGGCCCGCAGGCTTTCGAGCAGCAGGTGGAACAGGCCGTGCCGCTGTCGCGCCAGCTCATCGAAGCCGCCAGCCAGGGCTGCCGCCTCGACACCCTGGAGGGCCGCTCCCAGATGCTGGCCGCCGCGCGGCCGCTGTGGAACCTGCTGCCCGACGGGGCACTGAAGCGCCAGCTGGTCGGCGCCATCGCGGCACGGGCCGAAATGACGGCGCAGGATGTGACCGAGCTGTGGCAACAGGCGACCGAGCGGTCGCGGCCCCGGCACGACGGCGCCGGCCCTGACGACCACACCCCCTACCCGTCCGGCGAGGACATCGACTGGCCGGAGCCGAGCAGCGCCTACGACGACCACGGCGCCCCCTCGGGAGGCCGCGGCCCGTCCGAATGGCAGGCGCGCAAGGGACGCCCGCGGCGCGAGTGGCAGCCGCGTGGCCGCTGGGAGAAAGGCCGCTGGGAGCCGCGCGATCCGTTCGCGGACGACCCGAGCATGACCGCACCCAAGCGGCCGCCACCGACCCACGCAGACCATGCGGCCCGGCTGCTGCTGGAGCACATGCAGTGGTGGAACGAGCTGCCGCCGGCCGACCGCGACCTGCTGATGGGCCTGCCGGCGCCGCACGGCCCGCTGTTCTGCTGGATCGAGCAGCAGCTGATGGAAAACGACCCGCAGCCCTGGTCGGCCGTCAGCGAGGCACTCGAAGGCCAGGCCTTCGCCACCGCGGCACGCCGCCTGGTGGACGAAACGATCCCGGCCGACAGTGCGGACACCGCGCAGCGCACCGAACTGCGCATCGCCCTCGAAGAAGTGCACATGGCCGCCGAGCGCGCCGAATCGGCCCTGCTGGCGTCGGACCCGGCCCGCCTGGCCCAGGACCCCGCAGCACGGGCCCGCTACGCCGATGTCTGCAGCCGCCTCATCACCCGCCGCCAGACCCTGGAGCAGCTGCGCAAGTCGCTCAGCCAGCCGGCCCGCTGACCGAAAGTACAAGTCGATTTGACTAAGTTCACTTGTGCAACGATAATGGAGAGTTTGTTACCCCCGCGGCAAGAGTGACAGCAGCACCTCCGGGCCCCGGCCACCCGAGACACGGGTTCTATGAAGGCCACCCATTTCCCGCAAGGGCTGCCCTCGAAACAAGTTCACGCCAGCTTGCCCTAGGAGCCGACGCTTGACCTCCAACCGGATGCCCCCATCTGTTGGATCGAGTGCGTTCGGCCCATTCCGCCCGTCACAAAGACCGTTGCCCGGCCAGCGCCGGGCGCGCGCATTTGCCCCGGGCGCCTGAGCCCCTGACCCATCCGAGGAAGTTCATGACCGCGAAGAAAAGCGCCCCTGCCCCGACCACCGACGCCGTGCAAGCCACTGAAGTCGAAGACAAGAAAAAGAAGGTGAGCAAGGCGGCGGTGAAAGACGACAAAGCCAAGGCGACGGCCAAGCCCGCGCGCGCGGCCAAGGCCGAAGGCGCCGACGACGGCAAGGTGAAGGCCAAGCGCGGTCGCAAACCGAAGTCCGAGACCACCGCCTCGCCCGCCAAGAAGGAAGGCTTCGACGCCGACGAGGATTTCTCGGACGTCGAGGCCGACCTGGAAGGCGAAGGCGCTGAAGCCGAGGTCGAGGCAGAGGTCGAGGAAGCAGCCGGTGGCGAGGACAAGCCCAAGGCCAAGCCGCTGCGGATGAAGGTCTCGCGCGCCAAGGAGCGCGCGCTGATGCGCGAATTCGGCCTCGACGAGGCGATGCTGACCGACGAGGAAGTCGCCAAGCGCCGCTCGGAGCTGAAGACCCTCATCAAGATGGGCAAGACCCGCGGCTTCCTGACGCACGCGGAAATCAACGACCACATGCCCGAGAAGCTGGTCGAGACGGAGATCATGGACGCCATCGTGTCCATGCTCAACGACATGGGCATCGCGGTCTATGAGCAGGCGCCCGACGCCGCCACCCTGCTGATCGCCGGCGGCAACACCACCACCGCGACCGAGGAAGAAGCCGAGGAAGAAGCCGAGGCGGCCCTGTCGACGGTGGACTCCGAATTCGGCCGCACCACCGACCCGGTGCGCATGTACATGCGTGAGATGGGGACGGTGGAACTGCTCACGCGGGAAGGCGAAATCGAGATCGCCAAGCGCATCGAAGGCGGGCTGCAGGCCATGATGCTGGCCATCTCGGCTTCGCCCACCACGATCGCCGAGATCCTGCTGCTGGCCGACAAGATCCGCGCCGGCGAGATGCAGATCTCCGAGGTTGTGGACGGCTTCGTCTCGGAAGACGAGGCCGACGATTACGTGGCCGAGGAAGACGTCGACTTCTTCGACGAGGAAGACGACGACGACGGCAATGGCGGCTCCAAGGCGCTGACCAAGAAGCTGGAAGAGCTGAAGAACGCGGCGCTGCACAAGTTCGACGAGCTGTCCTCGCACTTCGACCGCATGCGCAAGGCCTACGAGAAGGACGGCTACAAGTCGCCGGCCTACAACCGGGCCCAGATGTCGGTCAGCGCCGAGATCATGAGCATCCGCTTCACGGTCAAGATCATCGAGAAGCTGTGCGGCATCCTGCGCTCGCAGGTGGATGACATCCGTCGCTACGAGCGCGAGCTGCGCAAGATCGTGGTCGACAAGTGCGGCATGCCGCAGGAGCACTTCATCAAGACCTTCCCGTCCAATGCGCTGAACCTGCAGTGGGCCGAGAAGGAAGTGGCGGCTGGCAAGCCCTACAGCAACGTGATGAGCCGCAACCTGCCGGCCATCCAGGAGCTGCAGCAGAAGCTGATCGATCTGCAGGCCCGGGCCGTAGTGCCCATCGAGGACCTGAAGGAAATCAACAAGAAGATGAACGAGGGCGAGAAGGCCTCTCGTGACGCGAAGAAGGAGATGATCGAGGCCAACCTGCGCCTGGTGATCTCGATCGCGAAGAAGTACACCAACCGCGGCCTGCAGTTCCTCGACCTGATCCAGGAAGGCAACATCGGCCTGATGAAGGCGGTGGACAAGTTCGAATATCGCCGGGGCTACAAGTTCTCGACCTACGCGACGTGGTGGATCCGCCAGGCCATCACCCGCTCGATCGCCGACCAGGCCCGCACCATCCGCATCCCGGTTCACATGATCGAGACGATCAACAAGATGAACCGCATCTCGCGCCAGCACCTGCAGGAATTCGGCTACGAGCCGGACGCGCCGACGCTGGCCGAGAAGATGGAGATGCCGGAAGACAAGATCCGCAAGATCATGAAGATCGCCAAGGAGCCGATCTCCATGGAAACGCCGATCGGCGACGACGACGACTCCCACCTGGGCGACTTCATCGAGGACACCAACAACACCGCGCCGGTGGAGGCCGCCATGCAGGCCGGCCTGCGCGACGTGGTGAAGGAGATCCTCGACAGCCTGACCCCGCGCGAGGCCAAGGTGCTGCGCATGCGCTTCGGCATCGAGATGTCCACCGACCACACGCTGGAAGAAGTGGGCAAGCAGTTCGACGTCACCCGCGAGCGCATCCGCCAGATCGAGGCCAAGGCCATCCGCAAGCTCAAGCATCCGAGCCGCTCGGACAAGCTCCGCACCTACCTCGACAATCTGTAACAACTTTGCTGCCCGCACAACGGCCCGCGGTCGCGAGACGGCGGGCCGTTTTTGGTTGAACCGCTGCGCGAGCTACACTGCTCGCGTCCCGGCCAGCGCCATCCAACGCACCGAACACATGCCAGTTTCCAGCGACCGTACCGTCCTGTTCGCCGACCTGCGAGGCAGCACGGCGCTCTACGGTTCGCTCGGCAATGCCCAGGCGGCCACCATCGTCACCCAGACGATCGCCCTGCTCGCCGACGTCGTCATCAAGAACACCGGCCGCGTCGTCAAGACGCTGGGCGACGGCCTGATGGCGGTGTTCGACGAGCCGCAGCCCGGCGTCGACGCGGCCTACGAGATGCAGGAGTCGATCAACCGCATCCTGGCCGAGGCCGACACCGGCGCGCCGGCCCTCAAGCTCTACATCGCCCTGGCCCGCGGCGAGATCGTCGAGGTGGCCGGCGACTGCTTTGGCGACGCGGTCAACGTCTCGGCCCGTTTGCTCGACCATGCCGGCGACAACGAGGTGCTGATCACCCACGCGGTCTACGAGCGCCTGCGCGCGACTGACCGCACCCGCTTTCGCAGCCTGGAGCGGCTGCACCTGCGCGGCCGGGCCGAGCCCTGCCACGTCTACCGGCTGGAGGCGCGCCACGAGGACTCGCCCACCTCCACCCTCTTCACCGACTTCACCGACAGTTCCTCGGCCGACTGCATCCGCCTGGCGATCGAGCACCACTTGCCGCAATCGTTCAGCAGCGCGCAGACCCCGGTGATGCTGGGCCGCAGCCCGGAATCCACCTTCTGCATCGACGATGCGCGGGTGTCGCGCCTGCATGCGCGCATCGAGTGGCACGGCGGCAACTTCCACCTGGCGGACCAGAGCAGCAACGGCAGCTTCGTGCGCTTCACCGGCCGCAGCGAGGTGGTGGTGCTGCGGCGCGGCGTCTGCATGCTGCATGGCAGCGGCGTGATCGGCCTGGGAGCCTCGCCCGCCGACCCCAAGGCGGCGTGCGTGCATTTCGACGTCATCGCCACACCCACCCCGGCCCGCTGAACCGGCCCGCGACGTCTCAGGCGCCCAGGCGCTGCGCCAGCGTGTGCAGGTCGGCCACCACGTGGTGGGTGCCCTGCGGTGCCTCGACCGGCTCGGGGTGCACCTCCGGGCGGGCCATCCAGGCCGCCTGCAGGCCGGCGCCCAGCGCGCCGTGCACATCCAGCAGCAGGTCGTCGCCCACATGCAGCACCTGTGCCGGCGGAACGCCGGCCAGCCGGCAGGCTTCCGAGAAGATGCGGGGGTCGGGCTTGCCGACGCCGAAGCCCCGGGCGGTGACACCGCCGCGGAAGAAGCGCGCCAGGCCGACGCGCTGCAGGTCGGCGTTGCCGTTGGTCAGCGCAAACAGCGGGAAGCGGGTGGCCAGCCGCTCGAGCCCGGTGAGCACATCGGGAAACAGGTCGACCCGCTGCCGCTCCTCGAAGAACAGCGCAAAGCCGGCATCGGCCAGCGCCGGATCGTCGCCGCAGCGGCGCAGCGCCTCGCGCAGGCTTTCAAGGCGGATGCGCGTCAGGTCGTGGGACCATTCCGGATGCTGGGCCGCGACCGCATCGCGCAGGCCGCGCAGCGCCACCGTGTCGTAGCGGGCCGCCGTGGCCGGCGCATGGCTGGCCAGCCAGTCGTGCAGCACGACTTCCGCACGGGCGATGGCGGGCCAGATGGGCCACAGGGTGTCGTCGAGGTCCAGGGTCAGGGCAAGTACGTTCATCAAACAGGCAACGGGACGGCGGGTCCGCTACGGTAACCGACTTTGAGTCGATTCCTTGACGAATGCCCCGGAAACCTCGGCCCGGGCCGGCCCAGTGCCGCGTCGCCATGCCCTATAGTGCGGCGGGGCCCTGCCACGGCCGGTCCCCGCACGCCCTGCTCCCGATTGCCCGCATGACCGACGCCGTCCCCCCCGCCGACGAGGCGCAACGCCTCCAGACGCTGCGCGAACTCCGCATCCTCGACACTGGCGCGGAAGCAGGCTTCGACGCCGCCGTCCGCCTGGCGGCACAGGTGGCCGACTGCCCGCTCGCCCTGCTGGTGCTGGTGGACGCCGACCGACAGTGGTTCAAGGCGGTGTACGGCGAGCAGATGCCGGTGCGGCAGACGCCGCGCGAACACGCGTTCTGCGCCCATACCATCGAAGCCGACGCGCCCCTGGTGGTGGAAGACCTGCGCGATGACCCGCGGTTTGCCAACAACCCCTTCGTGAGCGGCCCGCCCCGCGTGCGGGCCTACGCGGGTGTGCCGTTGCGGGTGGAAGGGCAGCGCATCGGCGCTGTTTGCGTGCTCGACACCCATTCCAGGCGCTTCGACCGCAGCGTGCTCGACAGCCTGGAGCAGATCGGCCGCTTGCTGAGCGACATGCTCGAATCCCGGCTGAAGGAGCAGCGCTGGCGCCTGCAGGAGGCGCGGGTGCGCACGGCCAGCCGAGCCGGCAGCGACTGGCTGTGGGAAACCGACGCCGCCGGCTATATCCGCTGGGCGTCTGCCAGCATCGAGGCTCATACCGGCCAGCGCGCCGACGAGGAAATCGGCCGCCTCGCCGCCGAGATCCTGGTGCGCCGCGACGACCCCGAACACCTGGCCTCTTACGAGGCCTACCTGCAGGCGCGCCAGAAGCAGGAACCCTTCGCCAACCTCATCGTCGACCGCGAGACGCCACAAGGCCGGGTCACGGTGTCGATCAGCGGCCTGCCGGTGTTCGACTCGGCCGGTACCTTCCGCGGCTACCGCGGGGCCACCCGCGTCATCACCCAGACGATCGAAGCCGAACAGCGAGCCCGCGAGGCCCAGCGCCTGCGCGAAGCGCAACTGCGCGACTCGGAAGCGCGCACCGCCGCCGTGCTGCAGGCGCTGCCCGACCTGTGGTTCGTGCTCGATGCCGAGGGCCGCTACCTGGAATGCGGCATCACCGAGCGCCAGCAGCACCTGCTGGCCACCGCGGACTTCAAGGGCCGCCTGCTGCCCGAGGTATTGCCTCCCGGGGTGGCCCGGCTGCACCAGCAAGCGCTCCGGCGGGCGCTGGGAAGCCGGTCGCTGCAGCGCATCGAGTACGAGCTGACGCCGCTGGACAAGACGCTGCGCACCTTCGAAGGCCGCTTCATGCCGATGTCGGACACCCAGGTGCTGCTGCTGGTGCGCGACCTCACCGAGCTGCGCACCATGGAGCGCGAGCTGCAGATCATGCAGCGGGCGATCGAAGCCGAGGCGTCGCTGCCCATGACGGTGGTCGACGCGCTGGCGCCCGGCCAGCCGCTCATCTACGTCAATCCGGCCTTCGAGCGGCTGACCGGCTACACCCGCGACGAGATCCTGGGCCAGAACTGCCGCCTGCTGCAGGCCGCCGACACCGAGCAGCCCGGGCTCAACGCGCTGCGGCAGGCACTGCGCAAGGGGCACTCGTGCACGGTGGTGCTCAACAACTACCGCAAGGACGGCTCCCGCTTCATCAACGAGCTGCATGTGGCCCCGGTGCAGGACAGCCATGGCCGCATCACGCACTTCATCGGCGTGCAGACCGACATCACGCAGCGCAGCATCGCCGCCGACCGGCTGCGGCTCAGCGAGGAGCTCTACCGCTCGGTGGCCTTGTCGATCAGCGACGGCCTGATGGTGGTCACCAGCGCCAGCTTCGTGGTGGCGGCGAACCCGGCCGCCTGCCGCATCCTGGACGCGACGATGGACGAGCTGGTGATGGCGCCCGGCCTCGACCTGCTGACCGAAGACCTGCAGGCCCTGCCCCCCGAGCAGCATCCGGTGACGGTCGTGCTGCAGTCTGGCGAGCCGGTGGCCGAGCGGGTCTTCGGCCTGCGCCGGCGCGACGGCCAGCTGCGCTGGCTGGGCGTGAGCGCACAGCCGCTGCGGGCGGCGCCGCAGGACAAGCCGATGTCGGCGGTGGTGACCTTCCGCGACATCACCCAGCAACGCCAGGCCGAGCAGGCGCTGTCGCTCAGCGAGCAGCGCTGGAAGTTCGCGCTCGAAGGCAGTGGCGACGGCATGTGGGACTGGGACGTGGTCTCCAACCGCGTCTACTACTCGCGCCGCTGGAAGGAAATCCTCGGCTATGCCGAGCATGAGCTGAGCGACGCGCCGCACGAGTGGTCCAGCCGCTTGCATCCGGACGAGCTGCCCCAGGTGCTGGAGAAGCTCGAGCTGCACATGAAGGACCACACCTCGGTCTACCAGTCGGAGCACCGCATCCGCCACCGCAATGGCAGCTGGCTGTGGGTCTTCGAGCGCGGCAAGGTGGTGCAGCGCAACGAGCAGGGCCGCGCGCTGCGCATCGTCGGCACCTATTCGGACATCACGCGGCTCAAGTCGGCCGAGAAGGCCTTGCGCGACAAGCAGGCGGTGGAGCTCGCCAGCCGGGCCAAGACCGAATTCCTGTCCCGCATGAGCCATGAGATGCGCACGCCGCTCAACGCGATGATCGGCTTCTCGCAGCTGCTGAAGGTCGGGCCGGCCGACGCACCGCCTTCCCAGGTGCGCTACTACGCCGACCACATGCTGCAGGCCGGCCAGCACCTGCTGGCGCTGATCAACGACGTGCTGGACCTGCAGCGCGTGGAGGCCGGCCAGCTGTCCATCTCGATCGAGCCCACCTCGCTGCGCAGAACGCTGGACCAGACGGTGGAGCTGCTGCAGCCGCTGGCACTGACCGCGGCCGTCAACTTCGACAACCAGGTCGACGAGGACGTGCTGGTCATGGCCGATTCGCAGCGCCTGCGGCAGGTGCTGATCAACATCATCTCCAATGCGGTCAAGTACAACCGGCCCGACGGCGTGGTGCGGCTGAGCCTGGGCGACCGGCAGGGCGACGCGATCGACATCCGCATCGAGGACAGCGGTGAAGGCCTGCGGCCCGACCAGCTGGCCCGCCTGTTCCAGCCCTTCGAACGGCTGGGCCGGGAGACGTCGCCGATCGAGGGCACCGGCCTCGGGCTCATCATTGCCAAACGGCTGCTGGAGGAAATGGGCGGCAGCATCGAGGTCAGCAGCGAGCCCGGCGTGGGCACCTGCGTCACCCTCATGGTGCCGCTGGCCGGCCAGGCCGCGGCGACACCGCAGGCGGACGTGCCGACGTTCGCGCAACAGACCCAGGCGCCGGATGAAGGAGTGGACCACGTGCGCATGCTCTATGTCGAAGACAACCCGATCAACGCCCTCCTCTTCGAGGAAGCGATGAAGCTCACCGGCTACATCGACCTGATGATCGCCGAGGACGGCCCGCAGGCCTTCGAGATGGTGAAGGACTTCCATCCCGACGTGCTGGTGCTGGACGCGCACCTGCCCGGCATGAGCGGCTTCGAGGTGCTGAAGGAGCTGCGCGAACGCCACGGCCTGGCCGACGTGCCGGCCTTCATGTGCTCGGCCGATGCGATGCCGGAAGACATCCAGCGCGCCCTGGACGCCGGCTTCCTCGGCTACTGGACCAAGCCCATCGAGGTGGCCAAGGTCATCGCCGAGGTCGAGCGCGTGTGCCCGCGCCGCCTGCAAGGCGGCTGAGCGGCTGCAAGGCACGGCGGGCAGGCGTCGGGAATAATCGACCCCCTGCCCCGCTGGACGCCGCCTCATGAGATTTCGCCCCGAACCCCCGCACGATCACGGCCGCGCCGAGCGCACCGGCGTGCTCTTGTGCAACCTCGGCACGCCCGACGCGCCGACCCCGCCCGCGCTGCGCCGCTACCTGGCCGAGTTCCTCGCCGACCGACGGGTGGTGGAGATTCCGCCGGTACTGTGGAAGCCCATCCTGCACGGCATCGTGCTGCGCACCCGGCCCGCCAAGTCGGCCGCCAAGTACGCCAGCATCTGGACGGCGGAGGGATCGCCGCTGAAGGTGTGGACCGAGAAGCAGGCCAAGCTGCTGCGCGGCTACCTCGGTGAGCGCGGCGCCTCGGTGGAGCT
Source organism: Eleftheria terrae (assembly GCF_030419005.1). Taxonomy (NCBI): domain Bacteria; kingdom Pseudomonadati; phylum Pseudomonadota; class Betaproteobacteria; order Burkholderiales; genus Eleftheria; species Eleftheria terrae. The sequence goes on along the minus strand of NZ_CP106951.1, from coordinate 5,373,402 downwards.
GGCGTATGCGATGCGCTACGGCCAGCCATCCATCGCGGCCCAGCTCGACGCCCTGAAGGCCGCCGGCGTCACCCGCGTGCTGGTGCTGCCGCTCTACCCGCAGTACTCCGGCACCACCACCGCCAGCGTGGTCGACGCAGTGTCGGCCTGGGCTGCGCGCGTGCGCTTCGTGCCGGAGCTGCGCTTTGTCCAGCACTACCACGACCATCCCCTCTACATCGAGGCGCTGGCACGGCGGGTACAGGGCCATTGGCAGGCCCACGGCCGGCCCGACCAGCTGGTGATGAGCTTCCACGGCGTGCCGCGGCGCACGCTGACGCTGGGCGACCCCTACCACTGCGAATGCCACAAGACCGCCCGGCTGCTGGCCGAGCGGCTCGGCCTCACCGCATCGCAGTACCGGGTCACTTTCCAAAGCCGCTTCGGCAAGGCGGAGTGGCTGCAGCCGTATACCGAGCCGACCCTTCAGGAGATGGGCAAGGCCGGCGTGCGCCGGGTGGACGTCATGTGCCCCGGCTTCGTCGGCGACTGCATCGAGACGCTGGAAGAAATTGCGATGGAAGGCCGCCAGGCCTTCCTGACCGCCGGTGGCAAGGAGTTCCAGTACATCCCCTGCCTGAACGACCAGCACGAGTGGATTGCAGCGCTGGCCGCGATTGCCCAGCAGCACCTGGCGGGCTGGCCCACCGGGTCCGCCGACCCGGCAGAACTCGCGCGCCGCAGTGAACGGGCCCGGGCGCTGGGCGCCACCACCTGACACGCCCTCGGCGGGCGCCGGACGAAAACGCCGGCCCCGGGCGGCCGCGCCGGCAGCGTAGCGCCCCGGCGTGGATCAAGACAGCGCGGTGGCCTGCGCCGCCTGCTGCTGCGCCAGGCGCCGCGCCGCGATGCGGCGCAGCACCCGCGGCAACACCAGCACGAGCACGCAGATGGTCAGCAAGGTGGCCGACAGCGGTCGCTCGACAAAGACACTCCAGCGCCCCTCGCCGATCGACATCGCGTTGCGCAGCTGGGCCTCGGCCATCGGGCCGAGGATCATGCCGACGATGACCGGTGCCGCCGGGAAGTCGAAGCGGCGCATCAACACCCCGAGCAGGCCCACCAGCGCCAGCAGCCCCAGGTCGAAGGCCGACTGCCGCATGCCGTAGACCCCCACGGTCGCGAAGATGAGGATGCCGGCATAGAGCGGCGGCTTCGGGATCTTCAGCAGCTTGGTCCACAAGCCGACCAGCGGCAGGTTCAGCACCAGCAGCATCACGTTGCCGATGTAGAGCGAGGCGATCAGCGTCCACACCAGGCCGGCCGAGGTCTGGAACAGCATGGGCCCGGGCTGGATGCTGTAGTTCTGGAAGGCCGACAGCATGATGGCCGCGGTGGTCGAGGTCGGGATGCCCAGCGTCAGCAAGGGCACCAGCGTGCCGGTGACCGCGGCGTTGTTGGCCGCCTCCGGCCCGGCCACACCTTCGATGGCGCCTACCGTGCCGAACTCCTCCTTGTGCTTGGACAGCTTCTTCTCCAGGCCGTATGACAGGAAGGTTGGAATCTCGGTGCCGCCGGCCGGGATGGTGCCGAAGGGGAAGCCCAGCAAGGTGCCGCGCACCCAGGCCGGGATCGAGCGACGCCAGTCGCTCGCGTTCATCCATACCCGGGACATCGTGTTGCGGCTTTCCTGCTGGCGGCCCTCATAGAGCACCAGGTACAGCGTCTCGCCCACCGCGAACAGGCCCACCGCCACCAGCACCACGTCGATGCCGTCTGCCAATTCGGCCATGCCCATCGTGTAGCGGGCCTGGCCGGAGATCTGGTCCATGCCGATGAGGCCGATGGCCAGCCCGAGGAACAAGCTGCACAGGCCGCGCAAGGTGCTCTTGCCGAGCACCGCGGAGACGGTGGTGAAGGCCAGCATCATCAGCGCGAAGTACTCGGGCGGGCCGAACTGCAGCGCATAGTCGGCAATGCCGGGGGCGAACAGCGTCACCAGCACGGTCGCCACCGTGCCGGCCACGAAGGAGCCGATCGCCGAGGTGGCCAGCGCCACGCCGGCACGGCCGCTCTTGGCCATCAGGTTGCCTTCGAGCGCCGTCACCATGGTGCCGGTTTCGCCGGGTGTGTTGAGCAGGATGGACGTCGTCGAGCCGCCGTACATCGCGCCGTAGTAGATGCCGGCGAACATGATCATCGACGCGCTGGGGTCGAGCTGGCTGGTGAGCGGCAGCAGCATCGCCACCGTCAGTGCCGGCCCGATGCCGGGCAGCACGCCCACCGCGGTGCCGATGAAGCAGCCCAGGAAGGCCCACATCAGGTTGACCGGCGAGGCCGCGGTGGCAAAGCCGTTGAGCAGGTTGTTCCAGAGTTCCATGTCAGATCCAGCCGGTGGTGGTCAGGCCAGGCAGGTTCAGGCCCAGCGCCTTGGTGAACAACCAGTAGGTCGGCGCGGCGATCAGGGCGCCGATCACCGCGTCCGCCACGAAGCGGCGCGGGCTGCCACGCCCCTCGCCGGTGGCCCGCCGCAGTCCGCGCGCGGCACACATGAACAATAGGCTGCACGAGACGACAAAGCCGGCCCGGGAAATGAGCAGCGCGTTCAGCAGCAGGCCCAGCCCCACCCAGGCCAGGCTGAACCAGTCGGGACGGGCCGCCTCGTCATGGCCCTCCAGCAAGCGGAAGCCGCCGGTGCGCGCCTCCCAGAACAGCCAGGCGCCGCACACCGCCAGCGCCGCAGCCACCACCCAGGGAAAGAAATTGGCGCCAACGCCGCTGTAGCCGGCCTCGGACGGGATCTGCAGGGCGCCCAGCGCCAGCAGCCCAGCCAGGAACACCGTGCCGGCACCGACCAGCTGTTGAGAACGTGGTTTCATCGTGATGATCTCGATGTGCGAGAGGCGGCCCATGCCGCCTCCGGATGCCCCGCTGCGCCAAGCGCAACGAGCCGCGATCGGGCTCAGACCATGCCGAGCTTGGACATCAGCGCACGCAGGCGGGCGTGCTCTTCGTCGACGAACTTCGCGAACTCGTCGCCGGTGAGCAGGGCCGGGCTCCAGTTGTTGGCCGCAGCCGCCTCGGCCCAGGCCCTGGTCTTGACGGCCTTGGCAACCGCCTCGATCAGCTTCTGGCGCTGCGCCGCACTGATGCCCGGCGCGCCGTAGACGCCGCGCCAGTTGCCGATGGCGACGTTGATGCCCTGCTCCAGCAGGGTCGGCACCGCGCTGCCGCGCAGGCGGTTCGGTGCGGTGACGGCCAGCGCCCGCATCTTGCCGGCCTTGATGAACTCCTCCAGCTCCGCATAGCCGCTGGTGCCCACCGAGACATGGCCGCCCAGGATGGCGGCCGTCGCCTCACCGCCGCCCTTGAACGGCACGTAGTTGATCTTCGCGACATCCACGCCCACCTCGCGCGCGATCATGCCGACGCTGACATGGTCCACCGAGCCTTTGGAGCCGCCGCCCCATTTGACGCTGGCCGGGTCCTTCTTCATCTGCTCGACCACGTCCTTCATCGTCTTGAAGGGCGAGTTGGCCGGCACCACGAAGACGTTGTATTCGGCCAGCAGGCGGGCCACCGGGGTCACGTTGTCGAGGGTGATGGGCGGCTTGTTCTGCACGATGGCGCCGACCATCACCGCACCGGTGACGATCAGCGCATTCGGGTCGCCCTTGCTGGAGTTGGCGAACTGCGCCAGGCCGATGGTGCCACCGGCTCCGCCCTTGTTCTCGTAGGTGACCGAGCCGGCCGCCTTGGCTTCCTGCAGCGCCCGCCCCAGGCCGCGGCCGGTCTGGTCGTAGCCGCCGCCGGGATTGGCGCCGATCATGATCTTGAAGTTCTCCTGCGCTTGCACGACGGTGGCGGACAGCGCCAGCGCGGTGCCGAGCGCCGCGGCCGAGGCCGTCAGGGCGATGCGCTGCAGGAAGTTTCGACGCATGAGGTTCTCCTTCTCGCTTCTGTGATCGGTGTTTTGAAGGGGGCCGGCCGGGCCGGTCCCGAAGCATGCCCGCATCCTGCGCCTGCCGCATCGCCAGGCGGATGAGGGCAAGCCCGGATGCTAGGGCCAAGTCTGTCACGGCGCTGTCGAAACCCTCCGCCAAGCTGTCATTCCGCTGTCACGTCGCCCCTCGGAAGTGCCGAGGCGCAGCGGCGGGCTTCGTTGCACACTGGCGGCATGAGACTGCTGCTCGTTGAAGACGACGACTCGATGGCCCGCGCCCTGCGCCTTGCGCTGGAGCGCCGGGGCTTCGAGGTCGATCACTGCACCGGCGGCGCCGAGGCCCTGCACCGTTTGCGCTTCGCGCCCCCCGACCTGACCCTGCTCGACCTGACCATCCCCGGCATGGACGGCCTGGCGGTGCTGCAAAAGGCCCGCGCCCAGGGCGTCACTGCGCCCATCCTGGTGCTGACGGCGCGCGGCGCGGTCGGCGACCGCATCCAGGGCCTGAATGCCGGCGCCGACGACTACCTGGCCAAGCCCTTCGACCTGGACGAGCTGGAAGCCCGGGTGCGCGCGCTGCTGCGGCGCAGCCAGGGCGAGGCCGACCTTGCACTGCAATGCGGCCCCCTGCGCATGGAGCGCGACTCCGGCGCCTTCTACCTGGGTGACCGCATCCTGGAGGTCACCCCTCGCGAGCAGGCCCTGCTGAAGGCCTTGATGAGCAAGCCCGGCCATGCCTTTCCCAAGGAACGGCTGTTTCGCCTGGTGTTCCCGATGGAGTCGACCATCCAGTTCGAGGCCATCGAGGTGGTGGCCTACCGGCTGCGCAAGAAGCTGGCTGGCTCCGGCGTCGCGCTGATCACGCTGCGCGGCCTGGGCTACCTCCTGAAGGCCGAGCCGGCCGGCGCCGACCCCGCTGCCTGAGCACCGCTGCACCATGCCGCTGCGTCCGCCCCAGTCGCTGCGCCGCTACCTGCTGGCCTGGATCGTCGCGCCCATCGCGCTGTTCGTGGTGTTCGACACCGTCAGCCTCTACCGGCGCGCGCTGGCCTCCATCCACCTGGCCTACGACCGTTCGCTGCTGGCCTCGGCCCGCTCCATCGGCGAGCTGCTGCGGCTGGAAGGCGGTGCGCTCAAGGTGGAGGTGCCGTACGCGGCGCTGGAGATCTTCGAGGCCTCGAACAACGCCCGCATGTACTACCGCATCGACGGCTTCAAGGGCGAGTTCCTGTCCGGCTTCGAGGACCTGCCACGCTACCGCGGCCGCATTCCGCAGCAGACCGCCTATCCTGCGCTGGTCGACTTCTACGACGCCGACTTCCGCGGCCAGACCGTGCGCATGGCGGCGCTGCTGCAGCCGGTGGCCACGACCGGGGCGCGCGGCATGGCGCTGATCCAGGTGGCCGAGACACTGGAGGTGCGCGAGAAGCTGGCCCGCGAGATCCTGCTGGACACGCTGCTGCGGCAGGCCCTGCTCATCACGGTGGTGGCGCTGGTCGCCTGGATCGTGGTGACACGCGCGCTGCAGCCGGTGGAATCACTGCGGCGGCAGCTGCTGTCGCGCAGCGCCGAGGACCTCTCGCCAGTCCAGGCCGACGACGCTCCACGCGAGTTGCGGCCCATGGTCACCGCGCTCAATCAGCTGATGCAGCGGCTGCAGCGCCTGGTGGGCCACCAGCTGCGCTTCGTGCGCGACGCCTCGCACCAGCTGCGCACGCCGCTGGCGGTGCTGAAGACGCAGGTGCAGAACGGCCAGAGCGGGCATGTCAGCCCGGCCGACACCCTGCAGGCCATGGGCGAAACCGTCGACCGGGCCATCGCGCTGGCCAACCAGATGCTGGCGCTGGCCAAGGTCGAGCAGGTGCACGGCGAGGGGCAGAGCGAGTGGCTCGACCTTTCCGAGGTGGTGGGCGAGGTCGCCCTCGACCTGTCGCCGCTGATCGTCGACAAGGCACTGGACTTCGAGCTGGTGGCCGAGCCGGCGCCGGTGCGGGCGCATCACTGGATGCTGCGCGAGCTGACCCGCAACCTGCTGCACAACGCCATCCGGGAAACGCCGCCGTGCGGCCTGCTGCAGCTGCGTGTCACGCGCACCCCGCAGCAGGTCCGGCTGCTGGTGCGCGACAGCGGCCCGGGCATCAGCGCGGCGCAGCGCGAACACCTCTTCGAGCCCTTCCACACCACCCACCCGAACAGCGGCAGCGGCCTGGGCCTCACCATCTGTCGCGAGATCTGCCAGGCGCTGGGCGCCGAGATCGAGCTGCTGAACCGCAGCGAGCAAGGCCGTGTCGCGGGTTTGGACGCCGTGGTGGTCTTCGTCGGCAGCCCGGCGCCGCCGGCCGCACAATAGCGGCCATGGATGGAGTTCGACTCGACAAGTGGCTGTGGGCCGCCCGCTTCTATAAAACCCGCTCGCTGGCCACCGGCGAGATCGACAAGGGCCGGGTCCAGGTGAATGAACAGGTGGCCAAGCCGTCACGCGAGGTGCGTGTCGGCGACAGCGTCTCGCTGCGACAGGGGCATGGCATCCAGCGCACCGTCATCGTGCGTGGGCTGAGCGATGTGCGGGGCCCCGCGCCGGTGGCGCAGGCACTGTATGAAGAAACTCCGGAGAGCCTGCTGGCCCGGGAAGAAGCGGCCAAGAACCGCCGTTTCCTGGCCGATCCCTCGCAAGCCATCGAGCACGGCCGCCCCACCAAGCGCGACCGGCGCGAGCTGGCCGACTGGAACCGCTGGAGCGCCAGCATCGACGACAAGGAAGACGGCTCGTCCTGAGCTGAACCGGCGGGGCCGCCCGCGCATCGGCCAGGGCCAGGCTCCCGCTGCCAGCCGCGGTTCCGATCCCGGGCGAAGGCGAAGGCGCTCGCCCGAGACCCAGGCCGTGGTGCACCTGGCCGGCTGGCAGCCGCCGCCGGCGCGTCGGCACCGGCCGGGTGGCTTCAGTTCTTGCAGCTCAACCGGGTGGCGTAGAGCACGGAGCCCAGCAGGCCACGCGATACCGCACGCCCTTCAACCTCGACCACCCGGTCCTTGGCCAGCGGTTGCGTGCCGCAGCTCTCGAGCTCCGTCAGGCCACTGGCGTCGATCTCGACGGTGCGCACCCGGAAAGAGGCCAGGCTGGTGAAGGCGTTGATCCTGCCCTTCACCGTCCATTCCTTGTCGCTGCCGCCCGCCTTCGGGTGGAAGACCTTGATCTTCGAGGCATTGAGCACGCCGTCGTTGCCATAGACGCCTTCGGCGCGGATATACGCCCCCTCGGCCACCGCACGGTCGGGCGGGACGAACTGCGCACCCGTGTAGTTCACCGTCACGCCGGCAAGATCGAAGCGCTTGAGGACCGTGTCCAGCCGGCCGACCCGGCCGCCCAGGCGGGCGGGCAAGGCCGCGACGCCGGTGTTGCGCAGCACGGTGCGCACGCCGGTGGCGCTGAGCACCCCGTTGCTCGGCGGCTGAGCGGCCCACACCACCACCCGGCTGCCGTTGCTCAGGGCGCGTCCGTCGGGCAGCAGCTTGGCAGCGTCATACGCCACCGTGAGTCCGCCCAGCGAGAAGCGCTTGCCCGGCCCGCTGGCTTCCAGGCTGGACACCACACCGGCCACCCGCACCACTGCCGGCACGCTGGACAGCTTCTCGATGCGGGTCGCCTGCACCTCGTAGCGCGACTCGGCGGTATTCCACCGCGGCACGCCATGCACCTCCACCGCGTCGCCGACCTTGAGCGCCGACAGGCCGTCGACGCCGGCATACAGCGTCACCGGCCCGGCGTCCGCCGAGGTGTTCTCGAAGACCTTCTGGCCCATCAATTCGATCGTGCCGCCGCCGCCTGCCGAAGGCGACACCGCGCTGAGCACCCCCACCACCGCGGCATCGAGCCGGATGGCACGCGCTTGCAGGTGCTCGCCCTTCTGCTCGAACTCGAGCTCGACGAACTGGCCCAGCTTGGCTTCCGCCACGCTCTCGACGCCCGGCTCGCGCTCGGCCTTGGGCGTGACCTCGTCGTCCTGGTATTCAGTGCCGTCGACGATGACGCTGGCAAAGCCGGTCACCGTGCCAGAGGTCTGGCTCATCGGCGCGCCGGTGCCGCCGGACCCCAGTCCGCCGCCGCCGCAGGAGGCCACGGACAGGCTCAGCAGCGCAGCCGCGATCAGTGCCCCCAGGCGGGGCATGTGGATAGTGCTCATCAACTTCGCTCACCCCTGCTGCGCTCGTTCGTCCTGCGCAGGCTCGCTGTAGTAATAGACCCCGAACCGCATCCGGTGGGGCTGCTCCTCGTTCTGGTCGGCTTCGCTGCGCGGCTGGTATTCGGCGGCCATGCGTTGCAGCGCCTGCGCCCAGATGTCGCGCGCCACCTGGCCCAGCTCGCGGGCCGACTGGCCGCTCAGGCCGGCGCCGAACACGCTTTGCTCCAGGAAACGCGGTTGATTGGTGGTGAGGTTGTGCACCGCGGCCGCCAAGTGGTCGCCGGTGTTGGCGGCCAGCAGGGAGGCGAGCTCCTCGTAGTCGGCGGCCGGCACGAAGGCGGCGGCCACCAGTTCCACGGTGTCGCCGTTCAGGTTGACCAGGTGCAGCCGCACGAACTCGTCCAGCAGCGTGCGCGGATGGACGTCGGACGACACCTCGCGCGCCAGGGCCTCGAAGGACCCCTGCTCGCCCAGGCGCGGCAGGGTCTTTGGCGAACCGTCCTCGTTGCGGTAGCGGCTGTCGGTGACCCAGCGGGTGAAGACCTGCGACACCAGCGAGACCGATTTCGGCCGCAGTTCGCGGCGTGCGTCGCCGGTCAGCGCCCGCACGTCCTTGCGGTGCACGCCGGACAGCACGCTGAGCGCCGAGTCAGTGGCCTTGCGGCCGCTGCGCTCGATCTCCTCACGCGCTACCTGCAGGAACACGGACTTCAGGGCCGAGGCGAACGCACCATACTGCACGCCGTTGCGGATCAGCCAACGGGCCACCGGCGCCATGACCGCCATGCTGGCGCGCAGGGCAACGTCGGCGTGGCGGTCGCTCGGAGCGACCGTCATCACCGAACTGGTCGGCGGACGTGCCGCCTTGTCAGTGCCTATGGAATTGTGCATACCTCTCGTTCGTCACGCCTCCGAAACCAGGGCAAACCCGCATTTTGGCCGCTCAGTGTGCCTCAGCCACCTGTCACCGCCGGACGGCGGTTGTGACCACCTGAACGGCGATGTTTTCCCACGACAGTGCCGGTGTGACAAACCTCGCGGAATGCCCCTACTTTGCCGGCACAATGCGAACCCCTTTGCCAGCCCGGCGCCCCGCATGCCGTTCCGAGGGCTCTTGAACTCCCGGACAACGGCCTCATCTCGGGCGTTTTGGTGGGAACGTGTCATGACAGAACCTCAAAATCCTCAGACCAATCAAACGCAGAACCCGAACGCCGAGGCCCAGCCCGGTGCCGCTACCGACGCCAACGCCGTACCGGTCGAGCAGCGCCTGGCCGAACTCGAAGCCAAGCACGCCGAGGTGGCCGACGCCTACCTGCGCGCCAAGGCCGAAGCCGAGAACACCCGCCGCCGCGCCGAGGAGGAAATCTCCAAGGCCCGCAAGTTTGCAGTGGAAGGCTTCGCCGACAGCCTGCTGCCGGTCAAGGACAGCCTCGAAGCGGCCCTGAGTGTGCAAAACGGCACACCGGAGCAGCTGCGTGAAGGCGTTCACGCCACGCTGCGGCAGCTGTCGCAGGCGCTGGAGCGCAACAAGGTGCTGGAAGTGAATCCGCCGGCAGGCACGAAGTTCGACCCGCACCAGCACCAGGCCATCAGCGTGGTGCCGGCAGACCAGGAGCCCAACACGGTGGTCGCGGTGCTGCAGAAGGGCTACGTGATCGCCGAACGCGTGCTGCGCCCGGCCCTGGTGACGGTGTCCGCTCCCAAGTAAGCGCCGCCGCTCGGGAGGCCGCACGCTGCAGGCTTCCGCCAATGCCGACCCGGCAAGCGCGTGCGCCTCGGCCTGCAGTGCAGGCCGGCCGAGGTCCGGGGCCCGAAAACGGGCTTTCCAGGCCGCCCGGGCCTTGAAAGAGCGCTGGATATCCACAACTAGACGACAACCGAATTTTTGAGTTTCAAGGAGTCATCAACATGGCAAAGATCATCGGCATCGACCTGGGCACGACCAACTCGTGCGTGTCCATCATGGAAGGCAACACCCCCAAGGTGATCGAGAACAGCGAAGGCGCCCGCACGACGCCTTCCATCATTGCCTACCAGGAAGACGGCGAGATCCTCGTGGGTGCGTCCGCCAAGCGGCAGGCGGTCACCAACCCGCGCAACACGCTGTACGCGGTGAAGCGCCTGATCGGCCGCAAGTTCACCGAGAAGGAAGTGCAGAAGGACATCGACCTGATGCCCTACACCATCACCGCGGCCGACAACGGTGATGCCTGGGTTGAAGTGCGCGGCAAGAAGATGGCGCCCCCGCAGGTCAGCGCCGAAGTGCTGCGCAAGATGAAGAAGACGGCCGAGGATTACCTGGGCGAGCCGGTGACCGAAGCGGTCATCACGGTGCCGGCCTACTTCAACGACAGCCAGCGCCAGGCCACCAAGGACGCCGGCCGCATCGCCGGCCTGGAAGTCAAGCGCATCATCAACGAGCCGACCGCGGCTGCGCTCGCCTTCGGCCTCGACAAGACCGACAAGGGCGACCGCAAGATCGCGGTGTATGACCTCGGCGGCGGCACCTTCGACATCTCCATCATCGAGATCGCCGACGTCGACGGCGAGAAGCAGTTCGAAGTGCTGTCGACCAACGGCGACACCTTCCTGGGTGGCGAGGACTTCGACCAGCGCATCATCGACTACATCATCGCCGAGTTCAAGAAGGAGCAAGGCGTCGACCTGTCGAAGGACGTGCTCGCGCTGCAGCGCCTGAAGGAAGCGGCCGAGAAGGCCAAGATCGAGCTGTCCAACAGCTCGCAGACCGACATCAACCTGCCCTACATCACGGCCGATGCCTCGGGTCCGAAGCACCTGAACATCAAGCTGACCCGCGCCAAGCTCGAAGCGCTGGTGGAAGAGCTCATCGCCCGCACGATCGAGCCCTGCCGCATCGCCATCAAGGACGCAGGCGTCAAGGTCAGCGACATCGACGACGTGATCCTGGTCGGCGGCATGACCCGCATGCCCAAGGTGCAGGAGAAGGTCAAGGAATTCTTCGGCAAGGAACCGCGCAAGGACGTCAACCCGGACGAGGCGGTGGCGGTCGGTGCGGCCATCCAGGGCCAGGTGCTGGGCGGCGAGCGCAAGGACGTGCTGCTGCTGGACGTCACGCCGCTGTCGCTGGGCATCGAGACCCTGGGCGGCGTGATGACCAAGATGATCGCGAAAAACACGACCATCCCGACAAAGTTCGCACAGACTTTCTCGACGGCCGACGACAATCAGCCGGCGGTCACGATCAAGGTGTTCCAGGGCGAGCGCGAGATGGCATCCGGCAACAAGGGCCTGGGCGAGTTCAACCTTGAAGGCATCCCGCCGGCGCCGCGTGGCGTGCCGCAGATCGAGGTGACCTTCGACATCGACGCCAACGGCATCCTGCACGTGAGCGCGAAGGACAAGGGCACCGGCAAGGAAAACAAGATCACCATCAAGGCGAACTCCGGCCTCTCCGAGGAAGAGATCCAGAAGATGGTGAAGGACGCCGAGCTGAACGCCGCCGAGGACAAGAAGAAGCTTGAGCTGGTGCAGGCCAAGAACCAGGCCGACGCCACCGTGCACAGCGTGCGCAAGTCGCTGACCGAGTACGGCGACAAGCTCGAAGCTGGCGAGAAGGAAAAGATCGAGGCCGCGATCAAGGACGTCGAGGAGGCGCTCAAGGGTGACGACAAGTCCACCATCGACGCCAAGACCGAGGCCTTGATGACCGCCAGCCAGAAGCTCGGCGAGAAGATGTATGCCGACATGCAGGCCGCCCAGGGCGCAGCTGCCGCCGGTGCGCAGCCGGGTGCGGCGGCAGGCGCGGCCGAGCAGGCCAAGCCGACTGACGACAACGTGGTGGACGCCGAGTTCACGGAAGTGAAAGACAAGAAGTAATCCAGACGCCGGCCGCAAGGCCTGAAAACGCAAGAGACCGGCGTTCCGACGCCCCTCTTGCGTTTGCGTTTGCAGCAGGCAGGAACAGCAGGAACAACAAGAGAGGTTGGGGTCGTAGCGCATGAGTCACGCAGTGTCCGCCCGGGTGGTGTTTGCCCCTCGGGCCCCGTTTTTCGAAACCCTGAAAGCCCGCGTGCGGGCTCATTTCGCGTCCCAGGGGAAAGGCGAGACGGGAGACTGGCGCCTGCACGCCAAGACACTGTTTGCCTTTGCGCTGTTCGCGCTCAGCTACGTGAGCCTGGTGTGGGTGGTGGAGCACTGGTGGAGTGCGGCGCTGGCGGCTTTCGGCGTGGTGCAGGGCTTCGTGTTGATCGCGTTCAACGTGATGCACGACGGCTGCCACGGCAGCTATTCGCGCAAGCCCTGGATCAACTGGATCATGGGCGCAACGATGGACCTGATGGGCAGCAGCAGCATGCTGTGGCGCCAGAAGCACAACCAGCTGCACCACACCTACACCAACATCGACGGCAAGGACGATGACATTGCCATTGGCGCCCTGCTGCGGCTGAGCCCGGCCCAGGCCTGGCGCCCGTGGCACCGGCTGCAGCACTGGTATGCACCCTTGCTGTACAGCCTGCTGACGCTCTACCTGCTGCTGTTCAGCGACTGGCAGAAGCTGTTCACCGGCCGCATCGGCCACACGCCGCTGCAGCAGCGCGCGTGGTGGGAAGCGCCCTACTTCGTTGGCATGAAGCTGTTCTACATCGGCTACACCCTGGTGCTGCCGATGTTCTTCCATGCCTGGTGGCAGGTGCTGCTCGTGTTCCTGGCCATCCACTGCGTGTTCGGCCTGACGCTGTCCCTGGTGTTCCAGGTGGCCCACACGGTGGAAGGCGCCAGCTTCCCGGTGCCCGCTGCCGAGACCGGCCGGCTCGAAGACGACTGGGCCACCCACCAAGTCAAGACCACCGCCAACTTCGCGCCCGGCAACCGCCTGGCTGCGTTCTACATGGGGGGCTTGAACTTCCAGGTGGAGCACCATCTTCTGCACCATGTGAGCCACGTTCACTACCCGGCCATCAGCAAGATCGTGCGGCAGACCTGCGAGGAGTTCGGCGTGCCCTACAAGAGCTTCCCTTCCGTGCGCGCCGCGGTCGCTGCGCACTTCCGGTTTTTGCGCGGGCTCGGCCGGGCTCCCGTGGCTGCGTGAACACCCCATCGATTCCGGACAGAGAACATCATGGCAAAGCGTGACTACTACGAGGTCCTGGGCGTTGCGAAGAACGCCTCCGACGACGACATCAAGAAGGCCTACCGCAAGCTGGCAATGAAGTACCACCCGGATCGCAACCAGGGTGATGCGGCCAAGGAAGCGGAGGAGAAATTCAAGGAGGCCAAGGAGGCCTACGAGATGCTCTCCGAGCCGAAGAAACGCGCGGCCTATGACCAGTACGGGCATGCCGGCGTCGACCCGAACATGGGCGGGCGCGGTGGCGCGGAGGGCTTCGGCGGCTTCGCCGAGGCCTTCGGCGACATCTTCGGCGATATCTTCGGCGGCCAGGCCGGCGGCCGGCGCGGCGGTGGCGGACCGCAGGTCTACCGCGGCGGCGACTTGTCCTACGCGATGGAAATCACGCTGGAGGAAGCCGCCAACGGCAAGGAAGCGCAGCTGCGCATCCCGAGCTGGGAAGAGTGCGACACCTGCCACGGCAGCGGCGCCAAGCCCGGCACCAGCGCCAAGACCTGCCCGACCTGCGCAGGCTCGGGCACCGTGCACCTGCGCCAGGGCTTCTTCAGCATCCAGCAGACCTGCCCGCACTGCCACGGCAGCGGCAAGATCATCCCCGAGCCCTGCACCACCTGCAGCGGCCAGGGCAAGATCAAGAAGACCAAGACGCTGGAGGTCAAGATCCCGGCCGGCATCGACGAAGGCATGCGCATCCGCTCGGCGGGCAACGGCGAGCCGGGCACCAACGGCGGGCCGCCGGGGGACCTCTACATCGAGATCCGGCTGAAGAAGCACGAGATTTTTGAGCGGGACGGCGACGACCTGCACTGCAACGTGCCGGTGGGCATGGTGACGGCGGCGCTGGGCGGCAGCATCGAGGTGCCGACCCTGGGCGGCGCGGCCGAGATCGAACTGCCGGAAGGCACCCAGCACGGCAAGACCTTCCGCCTGCGGGGCAAGGGCATCAAGGGCGTGCGCTCAGCCTACCCGGGCGACCTGTACTGCCACATCGCGGTGGAAACGCCGGTCAAGCTCACCGAGCACCAGCGCAAGCTGCTGAAGGAGCTGGACGAGTCGTTTAAGAAGGGGGGCGACCGACATTCGCCGAACGCCAAGACCTGGACGGACCGGGTGAAAGACCTGTTCAAGTAAAACCGGACGGGCCTGGCTCGCGGGCCAGGCCCCTGCCGCTGAAGCCACCCACCGGGTGGCTTTTTTCTTGCCCCGAGCCCGGGGCGTCCGGCACATGGCACACCCAGGCTGCCCGGGGGCCACGCTCCCCGGCAGCCAGCGGCAGGAATGCTCAGGCCGCTGGCGTCACTGAACAGCGCCGCCTGCACCGCCCCGCTGCTGCGGCCACCACCGGTCAGGACGATTTTTTCAGCGCCGATCAGGCGCGATGCAAGGCGGAGTTCGGGCGCTGTTCGGTGCCAAAGTCACAGCAGACCCGAGGTGCTGCCGTCGCCGGCACAGCGACGCCTTCTGAGGCATCAGGCGATGACGTTCTACGTTCAGGCGTCGGGGCATTGGGGCATTCGGACTCAGGGCGCCACAGCCACAGCCCACAGCCCACAGCCCACAGCCCCAGCCCCAGCCCTAGCCCCAGCCCTAGCCCCAGCCCTAGCCCTAGCCCTAGCCCCAGCCCTAGCCCTAGCCCCAGCCCTAGCCCCAGCCCTAGTCCCAGCCCTAGTCCCAGTCCTAGTCCCAGTCCCAGTCCCAGTCCCAGTCCCAGTCCCAGTCCCAGTCCCAGTCCCAGTCCCAGTCCCAGTCCCAGTCCCAGTCCCAGTCCTAGTCCTAGCCCTAGCCCTAGTTGTGAAGCTTCAATAGGTTGTATCTGTGGTTCACCCGGACTGAGTCTGGGAGACTGGAAGTCGCCAAACACCCAGCACTTCCAGGAAACAGCCGGATGAACACCCATAAGAATGCCCGACTTGCGTTCGCCCGTCGTCTCGAAATGGTTCTTGACATGACCGATCGGGGCCTCAAGCCAGCAGAAGCGGCGTTGCGCCACGGCGTCACACCGCCCACGGCGCGCAAGTGGCTGGGGCGCTACCTGGCAGAGGGACAGGCCGCGTTGGGCGATGCGTCTTCCAGACCCAAGCACTCGCCTCGCGCGATCGAGCCCGGCAAGGCGTTGCTCATCGTCGAGTTGCGGCGGCGCCGGATGATCCAGTCAAGAATCGCCAACACCGTGGGAGTGTCGGAGGCGACGGTCAGCCGCGTGCTGGCTCGTGCAGGACTGTCCAAGCTGTCGGACTTGGAGCCGCGAGAGCCGGTGCAGCGCTACGAGCATGCAGAGGCAGGGGACTTGCTGCACATCGACACCAAGAAGCTCGGGCGCATCGAACGGCCCGGCCATCGTGTCACGGGCAACCGCAAGGACTCCGTTGAGGGCGCCGGCTGGGAATTCCTGTTCGTGGCGGTGGATGACCACGCGCGGGTCGCCTTCACCGCCATGCATCCCGACGAGCGCGGGCAAAGCGCTGTGCAGTTCTTGCGCGACGCCGTGGCTTACTACAACCGCCTGGGTGTGACGATCAAGCGCTTGCTGACCGACAACGGCTCGGCATTCCGATCCAAGCCCTTTAGACACGCTTGTCAACAGCTGGGCATCACTCAGAAGTTCACCCGAGCGTACCGCCCGCAAACCAACGGCAAGGCCGAGCGATTCATCCAGTCGGCCCTCCGTGAGTGGGCCTACGGCTGGACCTACCAGAACTCCGAGCAGCGACGCCAGGCGCTTCACCGCTGGCAACACCACTACAACTGGCACCGTCCACATCACGGCATCGGCCGCGTTGCACCCATCTCCCGCCTTCCTCCGCCAAGAAACAACGTCTTGACAGTTCACACCTAGTCCTAGCCCTAGCCCTTGGCCTCGAAGCCTGGGTCTTCAGGCTCACGGTTCACGGCTTATCGATGGCCTCATCCACCGGCCGCGTCGCCGCCATCGCATCGCCCGCCGGCATCGCGTCCAGCTGCCCAGCGTATTGCAGCAGGAGACCGAGACCGGGCATCGAGAAGCGCACGAAAAACTGGTAGCGCCCGTCAACCACCAGCTTGCCTGCATGCACCCGTGGCATCAGCCAGCGCGGCAACGGCAGTGGCCCCAGCCGGGCGCCGCGCACCTGCCAATGCCAGCCGCCTTCGGGTGTGGCGACATCGAGCAGCAAGGTCAGCGCACCGGTCTTCTCGCGCCAGTGCCCCGATGGCGATTGCCCGACCGGCTCGAACACCGACAACAGCACCGGCCCATCGCCGAAACGGCGCGACCATTGCAGGCCGTGCTCGTCATGCCGCAGGTCCACCCGCAGGCGACAGCGATCCTGGTCGAGCGGAATGCCCAACTTGCGTTGCAGGCGCGCGCCGAGCCAGCCGGCCAGGCCCCGGCCGCGGGTGAGCTCGACCTCGCCTTCAAGCCGGCCGTCATGACGGTGCAGCGCCTGCAGCAACGGATGCAGCTCGCTGAAACGAGCGCCGAACCAGCGCTCCACCGTGTTGGGCATGACGGCAACCATCAGAACAGCACCCCTTGCCCGCCCCGCTGCGGCGGTTTGAAGGCCGAGAGATCCAGCGGCCGGATCGTGCGCGTCAAGCCATGGCGGGCCACCGCCTTTTCGATACGCTGGCGAATCAGCCCGGCCCACAATCCGGCGCCTTTCATGCGCGACGCAAAATCGGCCTTGTAGTCCTGCCCGCCGTGCATCTCACGCACGCGCGCCATCACGCGCTCGGCCCGGTCGGGGAAATGCTGCGTCAGCCACTGCTGGAAGAGCGGGTTCACCTCCCAGGGCAGGCGCAGCACGGTGTAGTGGATGGAGCCGGCGCCGGCCTCCGCAGCGGCTTCCACCAGGCGTTCGATCTCGGGCTCGTTGATGAAGGGAATGACCGGCGCAATGTTGACTCCCACCGGCACGCCGGCCTCGGCCAGCCGCCGCACGGTCTGGAAGCGGCGCAGCGGCGATGCGGCACGCGGCTCCAACACCCGGCACAGCGCCGGGTCCAGCGTGGTGATGCTGATCGAGACCCAGGCCCGGCCCGCCTGCGCGGCAGGGGCGATGAGGTCCAGGTCGCGCTCGACGCCCGAGGATTTGGAGATGATGGTGAACGGATGACTGCAGCCCGCCAGCACCTCCAGCACGGCTCGCGTCAGGCGCAGCTTGCGTTCGACGGGCTGATAGGCGTCGGTCGCGGAGCCGATGTTGATCGCTGACGGCCGGTAGGACGGCCGCGCCAGCTCGGCCTCCAGCCGCTCCGCCGCGTTGACCTTGGCGACGATGCGGGTCTCGAAATCCAGCCCCGGCGAGAGATTGAGGTAGCTGTGGGTGGGGCGGGCATAGCAGTAGATGCAGCCATGCTCGCAGCCACGGTAGGGATTGATGGACAGCTCGAAGGGAATGTCCGGTGAGTCGTTGGCGGACAGCAGCGACCGAACCCGTTCCTCGATCACGAACGTGGTGGGCGGCAGTTGCTCTTCGCTCGCGGCCTGCTCCAGCGTGCCCCAGCCGTCGTCGAAGCCCTCCCGCTCCGCCTTT
The DNA here is from genome assembly GCF_030419005.1 of Eleftheria terrae. Classification (NCBI taxonomy): domain Bacteria; kingdom Pseudomonadati; phylum Pseudomonadota; class Betaproteobacteria; order Burkholderiales; genus Eleftheria; species Eleftheria terrae. Next base: position 5,355,672 of record NZ_CP106951.1, on the reverse strand, counting down.
TCAAAGCGGTGCGCGATGCGCAAGGCCGTGCCTCGCCCCTTCAGGGCGGCGGCGGGCGGATGAAGGTCGGACACCATGAGGAGGGATTGAATCACTGTATGCACGTACAGTATATTCCTCCCATGCACTGCTGCCAAGAGAGCCCCAAACGCTACGGCCCGCCTGGCTCGCGGCCGCCGCCACCCGCACTCGCCAAGGAAGTCGTCCCGATGAATCCCGCCGCCTCGTCGCTCACCCGTGCCCTGCACCCCATGCCTGGCTTCGTGGAAGATGCGCTGGAGTTGCGCGGCCTGATGGCCGCCTACCAGGCGCGTCCGCCCTATCAGCGAAACGACTACCTCGGATGGATCCTGCGGGCCAAGACCGACGACGCCCAGCTTCGGCGACTCGAGCAAATGCTCGCGGAACTGGAGCATGGCGCGCTCTACATGAAGATGCGATGGCGCCCGCGCGCACCGGCCGCGAAGAAGAAGCGGTGAGGCGGCCGGTGGCTGGTGTGCCGCAAGCACGGCTCGGCCACCGGCTGCGGGGCCGTCGAGGCGGCGAATGCAGCAGGCCGGAACAACGGTCCGGCCCGTCGAGCGCTGCCCGCGCGGGGCGGCCAGCGCGCCGGGCCCGGCTGCCCGGCATTGGGGCGACGGCCTGGCAGCCGTCGCCGGCTGGCGTCAAGCCGCGCAGAGTTGCTGCTTGGCCGCCAGGTATTCGGAGCGCAGGCGCTCCACCAGTTCGCGGGCCGGCACGACCTGCTTGATGGTGCCGATGCCCTGCCCGCAGCCCCAGATGTCCTTCCAGGCCTTCTTGGCGTTTTCGCCGCCGAAGTTCATCGCGCTCGGGTCGCTCTCGGGCAGCTTGTCCGGGTCGAGGCCCGCGTTGACGATGGACCCCCGCAGGTAGTTGCCGTGCACGCCGGTGAAGAGGTTGGAGTAGACGATGTCCTGGCTGCTGCTCTCGGTGATCATCTGCTTGTAGCCCTCGGCGGCGCGCGCCTCCTCGGTGGCGATGAAAGCCGAGCCCACGTAGGCGAAGTCCGCCCCCATGGCCTGTGCCGCCAGCACCGAGCGGCCGCTGGCGATGGCGCCGGACAGCGCCAGCGGGCCGTCGAACCACTCGCGGATTTCCTGCACCAGCGCGAAGGGGCTGGTGGTGCCCGCATGCCCGCCGGCACCGGCCGCCACCGCGATCAGGCCGTCGGCGCCCTTCTCGATGGCCTTGCGCGCGAAGGTATTGTTGATGATGTCGTGCAACACCACGCCGCCGTAGCTGTGCACCGCCTGGTTCACCTCGGGCCGTGCGCCGAGCGAGGTGATGATGACTGGCACCTTGTACTTCACGCAAAGCGCCAGGTCCTGCTCCAGCCGGTCATTGGACTTGTGCACGATCTGGTTGATCGCGAAAGGAGCGGCCGGGCGGTCCGGATGCGCCCGGTCGTGGGCCGCCAGCGTCTCGGTGATCTCGGCCAGCCACTCGTCGAGCTGCGACGCGGGCCGGGCATTGAGCGCCGGCATCGAGCCGACCACGCCGGCCTTGCACTGCTCGATCACGAGCTTGGGATTGCTGATGATGAACAGCGGCGAGCCGATGACGGGCAGCGGCAGGTTCTGCAGGACGGTAGGCAAGGGCACGAGGTTCTCCCTGGTAAGACACGGCTGCCAGGCAGCCGGCGGATTCGAATGACAGGCGGGCCGGCGCCGGGCCGCCTCGGCGGCAGCCCGGCGCCGGAGGATCAGAACGCCTCCAGCGCGAGCGCGGTGACGCTGTCCGCGCCTTCAATGATGCTGTCGCGCTGGCCCGGCACGCGAGCCAGCAGGTGCTCGGCATAGAAGCGCGCGGTGGCGATCTTGGCCTGCATGAAGGCGGCGTCCTGGCCGGCCGCAAGCCGCTCCTCGGCCACCAGCAGGGCACGCGCCAGTTGCCAGCCAGCCACCAGATTGCCGGCCAGCATCAGGTAGGGCACGCTGCCGGCGAACACCGCATTGGGCTTGGCCTTGGTGTTGGCGGCGACGAATTCCACCACCTGCACGAAAGCCTCGCGGGCCGCGCGCAGCCGCTTGAGCGTGGCGTGCGCATCGGCGCTGTCGCGCTTTGCCAGCTCGGCCTCGGTGGCCTCGATCAGGCGCGCCACCGCCTTGGCGGTCTGTCCGCCGTCGCGGGCGGTCTTGCGGCCGACCAGGTCATTGGCCTGGATGGCGGTGGTGCCCTCGTAGATGGTCAGGATCTTGGCATCGCGGTAGTACTGCGCCGCACCGGTTTCCTCGATGAAGCCCATGCCGCCGTGCACCTGCACGCCGAGGCTGGTCACCTCCAGGCTCATCTCGGTGCTGTAGCCCTTCACCAGCGGCACCAGGAACTCGTAGAAGGCCTGGTTCTGCTTGCGCACCTCGGCATCCGGATGGTGGTGCGCCACGTCATAGGCCGACGCAGCCACGATGGCCATGGCGCGGCAGCCCTCGTTGCTCGCGCGCATGGTCATCAGCATGCGCTTGACGTCCGGGTGGTGGATGATGGGCGCCGAGCCGGGCAGCGAGCCGTCCACCGGCCGCGACTGCACCCGCTCGCGCGCGTACTGCACCGCCTTCTGGTAAGCCCGCTCGGCCACCGCAATGCCCTGCACGCCCACCGCGAAGCGGGCCGCGTTCATCATGATGAACATGTACTCCAGGCCGCGGTTCTCCTCGCCCACCAGGTAGCCGATGGCACCAGGGCCGACCTCGCCCTTGTCGTCGCCGTAGACCAGCACCGCGGTCGGGCTGGCCTTGATGCCCATCTTGTGTTCGATCGACGCGCAGTACACGTCGTTGCGCTTGCCCAGCGAGCCGTCGGCGTTGACCAGGAACTTCGGCACCAAGAACAGCGAGATGCCCTTCACGCCCTCGGGCGCGTTCGGCGTGCGGGCCAGCACCAGGTGGACGATGTTGTCCGCCATGTCATGCTCGCCGAAAGTGATGAAGATCTTCTGGCCGCTGATGCGCCAGCTGCCATCGCCCTGCGGCACCGCCTTGCTGCGCACCAGCGCCAGGTCGGAGCCGGCCTGCGGCTCGGTCAGGTTCATCGTGCCGGTCCACTCGCCGGAGATCATGCGCGGCAGGTAGAGCTTCTGCTGCTCCGGGGTGCCGGCGGTCAGCAGCGCCTCGATGGCACCGTCGGTCAGCAGCGGGCACAGCGCGAAGCTGAGGTTGGCACTGTTGAGGATCTCGACGCAGGCGGCGCCGATGGTCTTGGGCAGGCCCTGGCCGTCGAACTCCGCCGGATGCTGCAGGCCCTGCCAACCGCCTTCGCCGAACTGCTTGAAAGCCTCCTTGAAGCCCGGCGCCGTGCTCACCTCGCCGTTCTTCCAGCCGCCCGGGTTCTTGTCGCCCTCGAAGTTCAGCGGCGCCACCACCCCTTCGTTGAAACGGGCGCATTCTTCGAGCACCGCCTGGGCCGTTTCCAGGCCGGCGTCCTCGAAACCCGGCAGCTTGGCCACATCTTCGAGGCCGGCCAGCTCCTGCATGCAGAACAGCATGTCCTTGACGGGGGCTTGGTAAGTCATGGCGTTTCCTTGGATCTGAGATGCGAAATGGAAAAACGGGCGGAAAAAAACCCGTTGCCCATCGAGCGGGCGAACGGGTTCGGCTGCATCGCGGTGGATTACAGCGCTTTGACGAGTTCCGGCACGGCCGTGAAGATGTCGGCCTCCAGGCCGTAGTCGGCCACGCTGAAGATCGGCGCTTCGGGATCCTTGTTGATCGCGACGATCACCTTCGAATCCTTCATGCCGGCCAGGTGCTGGATGGCGCCCGAGATGCCGGCCGCGATGTACAGCTGCGGCGCGACGATCTTGCCGGTCTGGCCCACCTGCCAGTCGTTCGGCGCATAGCCAGCATCGACCGCGGCACGGCTGGCGCCGAGGGCGGCGCCCAGCTTGTCGGCCAGCGGGGTCAGCAGTTCGGTGAACTTGTCGCTGGAGCCGAGCGCACGGCCGCCGGAGACGATGATCTTGGCGCCGGTCAGCTCGGGGCGGTCGCTCTTGGTCACTTCACGGCCGACGAAGGCCGAGGTGCCCGCATCGCCCACCGCCGCGATGGACTCCACGGCGGCCGAGCCGCCGCTGGCTGCCGCCGCGTCGAAGCCGGTCGTGCGCACGGTGATGACCTTCACCTTGTCGGCGCTCTGCACCGTGGCGATGGCATTGCCGGCGTAGATCGGGCGCTCGAAGGTGTCCGGGCTGTCGACCTTGGTGATGTCGGAGATCTGCGCTACATCGAGCTTGGCCGCCACGCGCGGGGCCACGTTCTTGCCGGCCGCGGTGGAGGGGAACAGGATGTGGCTGTAGTTGCCGGCCACCGCCAGCACCTGGGCGGCGACGTTCTCGGCCAGGCCTTCGGCCAGCGGCGCGCCGTCGGCATGCAGCACCTTGGACACGCCGGCGATCTGCGCGGCGGCCTGGGCCGCGGCAGCGGCATTGGCACCGGCCACCAGCACGTGCACCTCGCCGCCGCACTGCGCGGCTGCGGTCACGGTGTTGAAGGTGGCGCCCTTGAGGGAGTTGTTGTCGTGTTCAGCAATAACGAGTGCAGTCATCATCCACTCCTTCTCAGATCACCTTGGCTTCGTTCTTCAGCTTCGCGACCAGGGTCGCGACGTCGGGCACCTTCACGCCGGCACCGCGCTTGGGCGGCTCGGAGACCTTCAGCGTCTTGATGCGCGGGGCCACGTCAACGCCGAGGTCGGCCGGCTTCACCGTGTCGAGCTGCTTCTTCTTCGCCTTCATGATGTTGGGCAGCGTGACGTAGCGCGGCTCGTTCAGGCGCAGGTCGGTGGTGATGACCGCGGGCAGCTTGAGCTTGATCGTCTCCAGGCCGCCGTCGACCTCGCGGGTGACCACGGCATGGCCGTCGGCCACTTCCACCTTCGAGGCGAAGGTGGCCTGGGGCAGGTCCAGCAGCGCAGCCAGCATCTGGCCGGTCTGGTTGCAGTCATCGTCGATGGCCTGCTTGCCGAGGATGATCAGGTCGGGCTTTTCCTTCTCGACCAGCGCCTTCAGCAGCTTGGCCACGGCCAGCGGCTGCAGCTCCTCGGCGGTCTCGACCAGGATGCCGCGGTCGGCACCGATGGCCATCGCCGTGCGCAGCGTTTCCTGGCACTGCGCCACACCGCAGGACACAGCCACCACTTCGGTCAGGGCGCCCTTTTCCTTCAGGCGGGTCGCCTCTTCGACGGCGATCTCGTCGAAGGGGTTCATGCTCATCTTGACGTTGGCGACGTCCACCCCAGTGCCGTCGGACTTCACGCGAACCTTCACGTTGTAGTCCACGACGCGCTTGACCGGAACCAGTGCCTTCATGCGACGATCTCCTTTGATTGACGTAAACGTAACTCGGGATTCTATGTTGCGGTGCACTCGTCAGGCTGCCGCGCAAGTGACTCGGAAACCCGGGGTGGGGGGAAACCGCGCCGAAAAAAAACGAACGGTCGTTCTATTCTAGTCGAAGCCGGGGGGCCTTCGTCCAGCCCCTTTTCAGCTTTCCCGGCGAAAGCGGGACGCCGGCAGGTCCGACGCGGCGGGCCGGCGGCGCGAGCGCGCCGGGCGGCCAGCCGGCCCGGAAAGCGGCCGCTTTGCTGGGCAGCGCGGAGGGATCGGGCGGCACGCCGGGCAGCCGCACTAGGTGCGGCACGCCGGGCAGGCGGGCGGGCCGGCCCTTCCCTGTGGCTGCCGCCATTGCATCCCGGGCGGCGCGCCGCTCGTTGCGGGGATCGGCGGGCGCGAGGCCACGCTGCTAGACTGCCGCGGCCTCAGACCCCTGCATCGACGATGTCCACCTCTTCCGTTCCCCCGCCGCTGGTCGGCGTTTTCGATTCCGGCGTCGGCGGCCTTTCGGTGCTGCGCGCCCTGCACCGCCACCTGCCGGGCGCCGCCCTGCTCTACGTCGCCGATTCGGGCCATGCGCCGTATGGCGAGCGCGACCCGGCCTACGTGGTGCACCGCGCCTGCTACATCACCGAATTCCTGCGCGGGCGTGGAGCGCGGGTGGTGGTGGTGGCCTGCAACACCGCCACGGTGGCGGCCATCCACCAGCTTCGGGAACGCTGGCCCGACACCGCCTTCGTCGGCGTGGAGCCGGGGCTCAAGCCCGCGGTCGCGCTGAGCCGCAACGGCAGGGTCGGTGTGGTGGCCACCGCCGCCACGCTGCAGAGCGCCAAGTTCCAGGCGCTGCTGTCCACCTACCGCGAGCAGTCGCAGGTGCATCTGCAGCCCTGTCCGGGGCTGGCGCACGCCATCGAGCAAGGCGAGCTGGAGTCGGCCCAGGTGCGCGAGCTGGTGCAGCGCTATTGCGCCCCGCTGCGAGCCGCCGGGGTGGACACGGTGGTGCTGGGCTGCACGCACTATCCCTTCGTGGCCCCGTTGTTCGCGGCCGAGCTGGGCGCGGGCGTCCAGCTGATCGACACGGCCGAGCCCGTCGCACGGCAGACCGTCACCCAGGTCTTGAAGACGCATGGCGACCTGCCGGCCGCCAGCGCGCCCGGGCTGGTGCAGGCCTGCACCAGCGGTGACCCGGCCGTGCTGCAGCGCATCGCCGGCCACTGGCTCGACTTTCCGGTGGCGGTGACCGCCCTGCCCGGCTGACGCTCAGGCGGCGAGCGCCGCGGCGCGACCGCGTGCCACGTCCACCGGCCTGAGCAGCGCCAGGCCGGCCAGGAAGAACAGCGCCGTGGCGCCAAATGCCAATCGGTGGTTGCCGCCGCTGGCCCAGGACACCAGCCCGTAGGTGACCGGGCCGATCAGCGCCGCGAGCCGCACCGCGAAGGTCCACAGGCCATAGAACTCCGCCAGCCGCGCGGGTGGCGCGAACACGCCGGCCAGCGCCCGCCCGGCGGACTGGCTGGCACCCATGCACAGGCCGGCGATCACGGCGGCCACCCAGAACAGTGGCGCCGAGGTGGCGGCCACCGCCAGTGCGGTCATGACGATCCAGCCCAGCAGTGTCAGGGCCAGCGCGCGCTTGTGCCCGGCTCGGTCCTGCAGGTAACCGAAGCCGAAGGCCCCCACGGCCGAGGCGATGTTGACGCCGAAGACCAGCGCCATGGTGTCGGTCTGCTGGAATCCCAGCACCTGCTCGGCATAGACGGCCGCCAATGCAATGACCACCGCAATGCCGGCCTGGTAGCTGGCCGTGCAGGCCAGCAGCCAGCTGAAGTCGCGGTAGCGGCGGGCATGGCGCAGCGTCTGGGCCAGCTGCCGCAGCGAGGCGGCCATGCCGACAGCGCCTGTCGGCGCCGCCTGCGCCACCGCCCGCTCCTTTAACAGGGCGAAGGTGGCCAGCGCAGCCAGGCCGTACACCACCGCGGTGATGACCAGGGTCACCGGCACGAACTCGGTGGCCGGCTGGCCTTGCCCCTGGGCCCAGAGCACGTAGGCCAGGCTGAGGCCGAGCGCGAGCATGCCGCCGAAGTAGCCGAAGCTCCAGCCCCAACCCGACACGCGGCCGAGCGCATCGGCCCGCGCCAGCTCCGGCAGGAAGGAGGCGATCAGCGACTCGCCATAGGCATAGAAGCAGTTGGACAGGATGACGGCCACCACGGCCCAGCCGACATCGCCCCGCCCTGCCAGCGCGAGCGCCAGCGTAGTGGCCACGCAGCCCGCGGTGGTGAAGGCCAGCAGGCGCTTCTTGGCCGCGCGCAGGTCCGCCCAGGCGCCGAGCGTCGGCATGGTGAGCATCACGATCAGGCAGGAGGCCGCGAGCGACGCCGTCCAGGCCAGCGTGGCCCACTGCGCGTTGCCGGCCACCACGGCGACGAAGTAGGCGTTGAACACCGCCGTGAGCACCACCGTGGTGTAGCCGGAGTTGGCGAAGTCGTACATCGCCCAGCCGAACACCTCGCGCTTGCGCACGCCATCGTTGAGGGCCGATTGAGGGAACCAGGGCATCGTTCTCGTCTCCTTGCCGGCCGGGGCCGGGTGGCGGCGATGATGCCAGAGGGTCGCGACGGCCAGGGACAACATCGCAAGCCCCGGCAGGCGGCCGGTGCGGCGGGCCCCGGTGTGGGTGGCATTGCAGCCTTGAAGCGCTTGTTTCACACCTTCACTGACGGGCGATCGCGGCGCTGGAAAGCTCGCCAACAGGCGCACTGACCGTCGCCGGCTTCGGCGCCAGCGGGCCGCGCCATTCTCATCCCCTCTCGGAGGATCTATGTGGTTGTTGTTGTCCCCGAAGTCGTGCCTGCCATCGATATCGCGGTTGGCGGCCCTTGCCCTCGCGGCCCCTGCCGCCCTCGCCCCGGTCCAGGCGGCCGACCGGACGTGGAGCGGTGGCGCCGGACCTGACGCCCCGTACTGGGATCTTGAATCCAACTGGCTCGATGGCCCGCCGCTGGACAGCAGCGACCATGCCTGGCTGCAGCGGTGGGATTCCTGGCTGCGCCAGGGCAGCTTCAGGGCGGCTTCGGTGAGCGGCAGCGGTCGGCTCACCATGAGCGGCGGCATGTTGAGCCTGGGCGGCGGATCCTCCCGCCTCGGCCATCTGGACCTGCGCGGCGGCGAGTTGACGGCCAGTGCCGCCAGCACGCTTACCCTCGACCGACTGAGCTGGACCGACGGCCAGCTCGGCAGCTCCGCCCTGCCCGCGCCACCGGCCCGGCTGAAGGTGGTCGTGAACGGTCGAGCCGAACTCGGCGGCACGTCGCGGCTGCGGGGAGGCAGCAGCCTGGACCTGGAGCTCAACGGCACCACCATCTGGACCGGCAGCTCCCTGCAGCCCCTGTACTCGTCCAGCCTGCGTATCGGCGCCCGCGGCACCTTTCATGACGCAGCCTCGCCACACCGCTTTCGCGGCCTAGACACCGCCTTCTCCAGCCTGACGAACGATGGGCACTACCTGAAGACCGGGGCGCATCGAACCACCATCGCGACCGACTGGTATGCCTTTCAGAACCACGGCACGCTGACGGTCAGGGAAGGCCAGTTGCAGATCGACCGGTATCCCAACGGCAGCTTCTCCAGCAACGGCACGATCCATGTCGACGGCGGCACGTTCACGATCGAACGCGACAAGAACGACATGCCCAGCCTGATCGACGGCAAGGTCACGGTCCATCGTGGCGCCCTGCATGTCGGCCGGGTGCTGGGCTCGGCACGCTGGCAGATCGGCGCTGGCGGCCTTGCGTCGATGAGCATCGGCAACACCTTCGCAGGCACCATCCGCAACCAGGGTACGCTGCAACTGAGCGGAGCCGTGTTCGACGTGGCGCGCCTGGACAGCACGCGCGGCCGCCTGGAGGTGGTGGGCGGGAACATGTTGAATGTCAGGGGCAACCTGAACGTGGCCGGGTTGCGTATTGCGGAATCGCTGCCACAACCCAGCTCCGAGCCCATCTACAGCGTGTTGACGCTGGACGGCGCGCTGACGGTCGGCGACCTGGACTGGCAGGACGGCAGGCTCGACGTCACCGGCCCGGTACGCGTGCGCGGCCACGCGCGGCTGCGCGATGGGGCGGGCCATGACCCCGATGGCGAGCGCGACTACTTCTACGGCAAGCGCATCGACACCACCATGGAATTCCTGGGCCGGGTCGACTGGGAGGGCAATCTGGCGAACGTCGATGGCCGCGGCACCATCGTCATTGCGCCGGGCGCCCTGTTCTCGGACCAGAACGACAACGGCACGTCGGTCGGCCCCGATGGCGAGCGCGTCAGCCGGATTCAGGTGGCGCGCATGGAGATGAACGGCCGCTACCTGAAGACCGGCGTCGCCGCCACCGAGATCGGAGGCGTTTTTAACAACCGGGGGAAGGTGCAGGTCACCAATGGCAGCGGCCGGCTGCGCTTCACGGGGGCGCTGGACAACGCCGGCCAGCTCGAAGCGGTGCGGTCGCGCATCCAGGTCGATGGCTCGCTGAAGCAGTGGGACGCCGAGTCAAGACGGCTCACCGGCGGCTACATCGCTCGCGACGGCACCATCGCGCTCAACCTCGGCCAGCAGGGCGGGCTGCCCGCGCTCATCGGGGACAACGGGGGCACCATCGTGCTGGACGGGCGCGGCGCCGAGCTGGCCAGCCTGGTCCAAGGGCAGGCGAGGAACGCCTTGCAGGCGCTGGTCGTCAACAGCGGCGAGATCCGCCTGCAACACCGTGCCAGCCTGGCCACGCAAGGCTCGTTGACGAACCGGGGGGTGCTGCGCCTGGAAGACGGCGACACGCTCTGGGAGGTGAAAGGCGACAGCCGGGACCCGAAGCGCGGCTACCTTCAGCAAGGCGCCGACAGCGCCACCTGGGTGGACGGCACGCTGGACGCCCGGCGGCTGGAGTTCGAGCAGGGCCGGCTGGGGGCCGGCGGCGAGCAGACGGTGGGCACGGCGCGCCTTCGCGGTGACGTCAGCTTGGGCGACCACAGCCTGCTGGACGTCGACATCGCCAGCCTGGGCCGCCATGACCGCCTCCTGATCGACGGCACGGTCAGCTTCGGGGGCAGCTTGCAGGTCGATTTCCTCGGCACGCCGGTGCTGGGCAGCTACAAGGTGGTGGACGGCTGGCGCCTGGGCTTGGGCACCTTCGAGCATGTGTGGAGCAACCTCGACAGCGCCTTGTACCGGCTCGACGTGAGCTATGGCCATGATGGGCTGACGCTCACCGTGGCGTCTGCCAGCCCGGTGCCGGAGCCGGGTAGCTGGGCCTTGATGGGGCTGGGGCTCGCTGCCATGGTGAGGGCCGGCCGGCGTCGCAGGCGGCTGGGATGCGGCCGTGCCCCGTGCTTGATGCCCGCCCTGGGGGCGGCCGGTGAGCACCTCTGCACGGGCGCCGTGCACGCTTGCACTGTTGCCTAGGAGCAAGGCGGCGACTGCCGCCCTTCGTTGGGCACCCGGCTGCGCCACGGGCCGGCCATCCGGCCCGTGGCTGCACGCCAAGCTGGTGGCGTCAGGTGGTGGTGTTGTCGAAGAAGTAGTCGCTGCCTGGATGGAACGCCGGCACGGCACCCGGCAGGTCAATGCGCCACTTGTTGCACCACATGGGGACAGTGATCGGCACGCTCTCCAGGCCACGATTGCCGTGCACCTTGAGCGGGAAGGTGTAGTACAGGTGTGGCCGCCCTTCCCCCTCGACCGTCCAATCTGTGTAGGACCTGCAGTCCACCAACAGCGGCAGCCCGTTGAGCCGGTTGCCCACGATGCTGCCGTGCGTCACCGGGGCCAAGCACGTCTCGTAGGCCCCCTTCGCCGTGCGTGTACGGCGCTCTTCGCCTCCCTGCAGACGCTCCACCATGTCCTTCGGGTTGAAGCCGGCAACATGGCACACCGCGATGCCGTCGCGGCCGTCGCGGACCGGACCTGCAGGTCGAATGTCGTTGTTGTTGATCGAGAAGCCGACGCCGGCGCCCCACAGCACGATCCCGGCCACCGTATGGTCGGTGATGCGGTCCACGTCGATGACGTTGCGGCTGATCTCGAAGTCCGCCGCGATCGCGCAGACGGTGACCCAGTCGCCGTCCGGCACAGCTTCGTTCAGGTCCTCCTGCGTCAGCTCGTTCGGACGCACGCCGGCTTCGGTGCGCTTGCGCAAGCGGTTCTCCTCGAACCCCGGGCTCCTCAGCGCAAATCCCACCACCCGTGTGTCGCCGACAGAGGTGCAGTCATAGATCTGCGCGTACTTGCCCTGCAGGCGGCCCTCCAGCCACATGATGCAATAGCCTCGGTACAAGGATCTGGAGGGGTGCTTTGGATCACCCGTAGGCTGGGGAATGATGTTCACAACCGGATTGGAAATGCCGGGGTGCCGGTCCGTGAACTCATAGCGGCTCCAGATCAACAGCTTGGGCTGTTCCGGCCCATCAACGATCCCGCGCTTAGTAGCCCCGATGCGCCCTACCAGCAGATGGTCGATCACCGGATGCCGCTCGGTATCGGTGGGATAGGCGTCGTAGCTGATCGACTCCTCGGCGACATTGCGAATGCGGTTGTAGCGGATGCGGGTGCCGAAGTGTGATTGGTGGCGGGCCCGCGACTCGGCCGCAGCCGCGCTCGGGTTGATCACCCCACGCACGGCGTTGATGATGCCGGTCTTGCCACCGAAGATGTAGTTGTGGTCGAAATGGTTGTCGAAGCCGCCGTTGAAGTGCACGGTGCTGGCGACAATTTCGTCGCACCAGTTGTAGCTGAAGCGGGAGTTGCGCAGGTCGTGAGCATAGAGGCAGTATTGCGCTTTGCCGATGTGGTTCCACTGCATGTCCAGCTCGTTGTGCAGCGAGTCCCAGCTCAGCGGCAACATCCGCACCGCGGTCTGCAGCCTGTCCTTATTGCATTCGAACGTATTGAACTTGACCACGAGCCTGGAATAGACGCCCTGCACGGTCGTTTGCACGAAGCGGCAGTTGTAGATGTGCACATGGCTGTTGTTTGCGAACAGCCAGCCACCCCCTTCAAGGATGTGCTGCCCATCCACATTGCCGCAGTAGATCCGCACCGGCCGCTCAGGTGTGCCGACCTCCTTGAGCTCCCACTTCTGGTCGTTGCCCGCAATGCGAGTCCGTTTGCCCGATGCGAGGCGGATGGGCCGGCCCGTGCGCTCGGCCTCGGCGATGGCCGCATTCAGCTTGTCGAGCCCACTGTCGACGTCGATGGGCCCGAGCCGGTCGAGCGTGTCGATCAGCTTCTGCAGTTCCTGCCGGCGGGCGGGCGCCCATTGCCTTTTGAAGTCGCTGAAGACGATGGTGTCCAGCGGGTCCGCGGCAGCAGGCACTGCCGCCGCCGCGGACAGGGCGCTTTCCGAGGCGCCGCCGCTGCTGTCGCCACCACCGCCGCATCCGGCGAGCAAGGCGCTGGATGCGGTCGTCAACATCCAGCCGCGCCGGCTCGGTGACCAGCGCGCGGACGACTGCGACAGCAACTCGGTCAGGGCCTTGATCCGTTCAATCCGGGACATGCACATCCTCCTAAGTTTGTTCAAGTGCGAGAGAAAGGCAGCACGTGCCCCTGGGGGCGCGTGCGCGGGGAAGCAGAACGCCGGCGATGCGGGTCCCGCCCACTGCCGCGGCGTGCTCAGGCGGCTCGCAAGCGGCAGGTCCAGAACGCGCCATCAGATGGAAGGAGAAGATCGCTGCCTGCCCATGCGGCGGTCCTTCACCGGCGTGATGCACAGGTGCCGCGCCAAGGGGCCGGCCAGGCGCCCTGCGGCGCCCGGCCTTCAGCGCGGAACGGTGTTGCGCCGGCCAATGTGGCCGAACGCCGCCATCCGTCCTGTGCAGTTGCCGCATCGAGGCGAGGTGTTTGACTCGTTTTCCATCTGCTCGCGCATTCGACCGGCAGCATAGGACTGTGCCGAGAGGCCAACCATCACCCAAAGTGCCGAACAAGTTGACCGTACCGCATCAGATGCAAGCAGGCGAAAAAATCGGTGGGGCGAAACATGCGGGCAACGGTGGCCCCGAGCAGTGGAGGCGGAGGAAGCCGGTGCGCCGGCTCGTCAGGCCCAGCACTCACGCTCAAGGCCCGGCCGATGCCCTGCCGTGAAGTCGCCAGCGGAGGGCCACCCCTTACACGGGGGAGTGCCACGGCGAGCCGCCCGAACAGTGACGTATCACACGCTGTACCCACCGAACGGGATGGGACACTACAAGGTAACAAAACTTATCAACCTTCTGAACCAGAAGCGTCGCTTCTGGCGCATGAGGTCAATGCGAGGGAAACACGATGGTGATCAGTTGGCGAGGGCTGGGAATTCTGGGATTCATGATCCCGCTGGCGCTCTGGGGCTTGGCCGCGAGGATCTGGGGCGTCAATCACTTCCCGGCCATGCGGGTGGCCTTGTTGCTGGCGGCCGTGCTGGTCTGGGTGATCGGCAAGAAGCTGAACCGGGAAGCGCAGGACGAGGGCGAGCAAGCGCCTCACCAGGCGTTCGGCTTCCCGATGCAGTGGTCCGCCCTGCTCGCGCTGGGCGGGGTGGTTCTCACGTTTGCGTGAGGCGAGGGGCCGATACGTCGGCCAGCGCCCAGACGGGGATGTCGGCGCGGCTTCTTCCGAAAGCGGGGGAATCGCGGAGCGGCAGCTGCCACCCGTGGCCGGAGCACCCGGCCCGAGTGCCGGCCGCGCCGGCGCTCGATCGGGTACCGGACGCTGGCCCCAGGAGGCCGCTGCGGCTCGCACAGCGGCGTGGGGTCGTCAGAACGCGGCGATCAGCGACGCGTTCTTCAGCACTTCGGGTGCAACGGCGTCGGTCGAAATGATGGTGATCGCGCCAGGGGCTGCCGCAGCCTTGGCAGATTGCGGCTCCAGCGTCGCACGTACCGATTCGGGCAGCGAGTACATCGCGCCGGTGGCCGGATCCACGGCCAGCATGCCGATGAGGCCGCCCAGCAACAGGTTGCCGAAGTACCAGCCGTTGACCGAGCCGGTGATGGTCAATTCCTTTGCGGCGTAGCCTTCTTTCTGGATGCGGATCACATAGGTTTCGGACTTGAAATAACCGGCGCCTCTGGCCAGCGTCAAGGTCGCCGGCGTGGTGCCGGTGTGCACTTGCATGCCGGCCCGGTTCGTCACGGTGAAAGTCGCCCCTTCAGGTTCACTGAAAACGCCGACTGGCTGGCTGGTGCCGGAAAAAATGCTCGCACACCCACTCAGGGCAATGGCAGCGAAAACAGCGGTCATGGCGTGCTTCATCACGCTCCTCCTCAAAAGGAGGCGATATTAATGATTGAAACACTTAGATACAACATCAAGAAGGGCGCATGTTGGATTTGCATCAACGTGGTTTCATAAGAAGGCAGGGCGTGAATTCGTTCCTCGGCGCAGCTCGGCCGACGCCATAGGGGAGAGAACGCTTGTCGCGGGAAGTGCAGGCGTTGTCGGTTGCCCCAGCCGTCGCTGCCTTACCAGACGTCAAGCATCAAAGCCTCGGACGCAGCACACCTCTCTACCGGAACCACCCAGCACATCGGCACTGCGAGGCCACGGTCATGAGACGGCGCGAGGGGTTGAGCGCATGACGCGCATTCCCAAAGATGGCACCGTTCGCCAGATCGTCCACGACAGCTCGATGGGGAAGCAGGCCCGTACAAAAACAAGCCCGGCACTGATTTCGGCTTCTGACGATTCATTTCGTACTGAAATTCCGATATCCCGGTTGAATGAACCTCGCGTGACGGCTTGACATCCGTTTTTCCATTCACCATTCAGCGGCCTTCCGACCTGGGCGACACAGCCGCTGCCGAGGGAACGCCGAATTGCGATTCCGTTGCACCACGGTCACCGTGATATTCAGGGATTCGAGGAGGCTGCCGCACGGCGGAATCTGATGTTGGGCCCTCGCCGCGGGCGGGTGCCCGTCCAACCGGCAGCTGGCCGTGCACCGGCCTGCCCTGACAAAGCGAGGCGGACGCGCGAGACCTTTGCCCACTTTTGCGGCCTGGCGCTGCGGCGCTATCTGGCTACGGTGAAGTGCCACAACCTCAGCTCTGCACAAATGCTGCATTGGACGGCACGCCCGCGCCGCGCCGCCGCCTTTGCGGCGATGCCCAGCGCTGGCGCCATCTCCTTAGCAGCCGCGCATCGCCCCCCACGCCAGCCACCGCCCGCTGGGCAGGGCCGATGTGGCTACAGCGCCTCCAAGCGGCTTGCCGCTTCGCTGGCCCCCATCCGCAAGGCCATGTCGCGTGCCGTCAGGCCCTGGCCGTCGCGGGCCGCGGGATCGGCGCCACGGGCCAGCAGCAGCTCCATCACGTCGAGGCGGTTGAACATGGCGGCAAACATCAAGGGAGTTCTGCCGTCCATCGATGCGCCAGCCGGGTTGGCGCCACCATCGAGCAGCAGTTGCACGATCGGCGTGTCCCCCTTGTACGCTGCGCCGTCCAGCGGACTCTGCCCCTGGTCATTGCGCAGCTCCGGATCGGCGCCATGTTGCAACAGCAGGCGCGCCGCCGCGGCATGGCCGTGGTAGCTGGCCAGCATCAACAGGCTGTCACCCTTGTGATTGCGCAGGTTGGGCGGCAGGCCCTGCGCCAGCAGCGGCGCCAGCTCCGCCACGTCGCCGCGGCGAGCAAAGTCCAGCACTCGGTGGGCAAAGGCCAGGGTGTCGGCGTCGAGTTCGGGACGCGCCGGGGTCCCCTCGCCGTCAGCGCCGCCGTTCATGACCAAGCCCTTCCAAGCCGCGCGGGAGTGCACCCGGCCTCGTGTTCGCCGGCATCACTTGGCAGTCGCGGGGTCACGCCTTGAGGCGGCCTCCTCGGCCGCCCCACCTTGGTACTGCGTCGTGGCCCGGTCGGTATGCGGCGCCGGCTTGCCGGGCAAGGGCGGCAGTGCCTTCGCCGCTTCCAGGTCGACGCCGGCGATGTCGGCGACGCGGCGCCCATAGTCCTCGTCACAATGCCAGAGATGCCAGACCATGCGCAGCTGGATGGGCTCGGGGCACTGCTTGAGGTCGCCGCCGATATTGGCCACCAGCTCGTCGCGCTCCCAGTCATCGAAGGTGCGATAGCGCTCGCCGGCCTGCCGGTAGTCGTCGGCGGTGCGAGAGATCTGGTAGCGGCCCAGGTGCCCTTCCACCCATTGGTGGTACTCCTTCTCGGGACGCGGCGCCTCGCGCAGGCCGCCCATGGTGCTCGGCTCGTAGTTCACATGCTTGTTGAAGCCGGCCGGGTCCACCTGATAGCTCATCTGTCCGTCGCGCTGGTTGGTGTGGGCCCGGGCCTGCGCCTGCGGCGCATTGATCGGCAGCTGCAGGTAGTTGGGGCCGACCCGGTAGCGCTGCGTGTCGGAGTAGGACAAGGTGCGGCCCTGCAGCATCTTGTCATCGGAGAAGTCGATGCCATCCACCAGCACACCGGTGCCGAAGGCGGCCTGCTCGGTCTCCGCGAACACGTTGTCGGGGTTGCGATCGAGCACCATGCGCCCGACCGGCAGCAGCGGAAACCGGTCCTCGGGCCAGCGCTTGGTGTCATCGAGCGGGTCGAAGTCGAGTTCGGGGTGATCGCCATCGGACATGATCTGCACGCAGAACTCCCACTCGGGGAAGTCGCCACGCTCGATCGCCTCGTAGAGGTCCTTGGTCGCATGGCCCACGTCCTGCGCCTGGATCTCGGCAGCCTGCGCGCTTGTCAAATTGCGCACCCCTTGCTTCGGCTGCCAATGGAACTTGACGAGGTGGGCCACGCCCTGGTCGTTCACCAGCTTGTAGGTATTGACGCCGGCGCCTTCCATCTCGCGGTAGTTCGCCGGGATGCCCCAGGGGCTCTTGACCCAGGTCACCATGTGCAACGCCTCGGGCGACTGGGACACGAAGTCATAGAAGCGCCACGCTTCCTGCCGATTGGTCACCGGGTCCGGCTTGAAGGCATGGATCATGTCCGGGAACTTGATCGCATCGCGGATGAAGAAGATCTTCAGGTTGTTGCCGACCAGGTCCCAGTTGCCCTCGACGGTCTTGAGCTTGACGGCGAAGCCGCGTGGATCGCGAGCCGTCTCGGGCGAGTCCTTGCCGCCGATCACGGTGGAGAAGCGCACGAAGACAGGCGTGCGCACGCCTGTCTGGGTCAGCACCTTGGCGCGCGTGTACTTGGAGGCCGGCTCGTCACCGATCTTCCCGTAGGCCTCGAACCAGCCATGCGCACCGGTGCCACGGGCGTGCACCACCCGCTCGGGGATGCGCTCCCGGTCGAAGTGCGTAATCTTTTCAATGAACTGGTAGTTCTCCAGAGTGGCGGGACCGCGCTCGCCCACCGAGCGCAGCGACTGGTTGTCGCGCACGGGGTGGCCTTGCCGCGTGGTCAGGACGGGGCGTGGATCGTCCATGGACTTCCTTTCATACGGACCAGAAATGCGGGGGCCGCACGCCGACACTGGCGCCCGGCCGTCCTCCGGGAGTCAAGCAGATTTCAGGCCTTCTCGGCATGCGGGTCGCTGGGTGCCGCAGCGGACGACGTCTGCCGGTACTTCACATGACAGGGAATCAGGGGACTGCATCCGATGCCCCATCGAGGACGGGCGCATGGCATACGGAGCGAGGGATGAAGAAGGTCAGCGCAGCTCGGTTGGCATCGGCGCAGATCCAGTTCGGCTTCTACAGCACGGACCTGCTGGCCGCAGGCCAGGCCCAAGTGGGTTGCTGGTCCAGGCGCGCCGCAAGCCAGCGCACATGGCAGCACGGCTGCCTGAAGAAGGGGCTGCCTTGCCCCGTACGGGCGAACCTTGGTGCCCGAGACCGGACTTGAACCGGTACGCTCGGTGAGGAGCGGCGGATTTTAAGTCCGCTGTGTCTACCGATTCCACCACTCGGGCACGAGGACGCAAGCATACAGGAAGGCAGCAGCGCCGCCCCCTACCCGCCCGCGCTCGCGCGTGCCACCGGTGAGCGCAAGGCCGCCAGCACTTCAGCCGCCGCGCGGTCACCGGACTGGATCGCACCTTCCACATACCCGGCACACACCGTCGCCGTTTCCGCACCGGCCCAGTGCAGGCGCCCGACCGGCTCCCGCAACGCCGGCCCATAGACGCTCAGGACGCCCGGCCCGGCCACCCCGCCATAGCAGCCGCAACTCCACGCCTCCTGGGTCCAGTCGTTGTCCACATAGTCGATCGGCTGTGCCGCCTGCAGGCCGAAACGCAGCACCAGCTCACGCACCACCTCGGCCCGCCGTTCGATCGGGCCGCGAGCACTCCAGGCCGCCGCATGGCCCGCGCCGAAGAAGCCGGCCAGCAGGCCCACCGGCGCCCCGGGAGGCGTCACGTCGAGATAGGGAGAAAAGGCGGCGCCGTCGCTCGACACCAGCCCGTTGTAGCCCTGCTCGCGCCAGAAGGGCGCCGGGTAGGCTATCCAGACCTTGATCACCGAGCCCATCGGCATCCGCTGGTGCAGTCCATCTCTCAGGTGAGGCAGCATCGGCGTGAAAGGGATGCGGCCGCACAGCGCCGGCGACATCGCCACGATGACGCGCTCGGCGGTGTAGTGACCGGTGGGCGTGCTCACCCGCACCGGGGATGCCCCATGGTCGATGCCGGTGACCGGTGACTCGAGCACCACCCGGTCGCCCAGCGCCCGCGCCATGCCGACCGCGATCTGGTGAAGGCCGCCAGCGAACATGTCCTGCTGGGCACCGCCCTCGGCCGTCACCGAGGCCATGAGTCCGCCGCCGGACGCAAGATAGAAGGCAAAGAACAGCATCGACAACTGGGCCGGCTCGGCGCACATCACTGCACGGCAGATGGCCTGGCAGAAGCGCAGGCAGCCCTGCGTGTGGCAATGCTGGCGCAGCCAGCCGTCCACGGTCAGGCGGTCGAGGGACTCGGCCTGCGCATCGCTCCACGGTGCCTGCGGCGAGATGGACTCCACCAGCCGGTCGAGCTTCATCACCAGCCGCGCGAAATCGAGCTTCTCGAGCATGCCCATCGCGTCGGCGTAGTCCTCGCCTTCCGCGGAACCCACGCGCTCCCCCAGCTCGATGATGTTACGGCCAGCCAGGTGGGTGGGGTAGAGGGTGAGCCCGAACCGCTCGCCAAGCGCCCGCAGCCGCGGCTGGCCGGGGCCCGTCCACATGCCGCCCAGGTCGACCACCTGGCCGGCCACGCGGCCGGGCTTGGTGCGCCCGCCCACACGGTCGCGGGCCTCCAGCACCAGCACGCGCACGCCCTGCTCCACCAGCCGCTCCGCCGCGGTCAGCCCGGCAAAGCCGGCGCCGACGACAATCACCTCGTGATGGCCCGCGCGGGCCGGCGGACCCGCATCGATGCTCACGCTCTTGCTCATCGGCCACTCCCGTCAGGGCGCCACAGGGGCAGCAAGGCCGGGCGCCCGCGCGCCTGCTGCTGGAGGAAGCGATCCTCGGTCGGCCTTCGAGCCGGCCTTCTCAGTAGGTCTTGTAAGGCAGGAACTTGCCCGACATCGTGATGCTGACACGATCGCCAGCCGGGTTCGGCTCCCGTTGCAAGTCCATGCGGAAATCGATCGCGCTCATGATGCCGTCGCCGAACTCGTCATGGATCAATTCCTTGAAGGTGGTGCCGTACACGTTGACCAACTCGTAGAAGCGATAGATCAGCGGATCGGTCGGCACGCTGGTCGGCAACGAGCCCTTGTAGGGCACCACCGTCAGCCATTGCGCCTCGGCCTCGCTCAGGTCGAAGATCTCGGCCACGACACGCGCCTGCTCGGCGTTCAGCGTCATCTGGCCAAGCAGCGCGGCAGTCGTCCATTCCTTGCTCTGGCCCACACGCGCCGCCACGTCGGCCCACTTCAAGCCCTTGGCCACCTTGGTGGCGATGATTTTTTCGGTGACGTCGAGTCGGTTCATCGGGACAGCTCCTTGGGTTGTGAATGAGAGAGTGAGAGTGAGAGAGAGTGCGTGCGCGGGAAAGCGGAAGGCCGCCGCAAATGTGGAGCTGCTGGCGGCATCCGCGTTCAGGCCGACATGGCCACCGGTGCCGCCGCGAGTTCGGCCCCCGCCTGCGCGAGCCCCGGACGCAGCTGCGGCGGCCGCTCGGGCGCGCGGCCATGCGAAAACTCGGCCGAGCGCTCCAGCAGGAAGTCGACGAGGTGGTTGCGGATGCGGTAGTACTGCGGGTCGTGGTGCAGGCTGGCGCGGTTGCGGTCGCGCGGCATGGTGTTGCACACCGCCTCGGCGATACCCGCCTGGGGGCCGTTGCCCATCAAGAGAATGGTGTCGGCCAGCAGGATGGCTTCGTCCACATCGTGGGTGATCATGAACACCGTCTGCCGCGTCTCGGCGCAGATGCGCAACAGTTCGTCCTGGATGGTGCCGCGTGTCAGTGCATCGAGGGCGCCGAAGGGCTCGTCCAGCAGCAGCATCTTCGGTTCGATCGCAAACGCCCGCGCAATGCCGACCCGCTGCTTCATGCCGCCCGACAAGGCTGCGGGCTTCTTGTCGATGGCAGCCTGCAGGCCCACCAGTTCGAGGTAGCGCCTCACCTGCGTGTCCACCTGGCTGGCCGACCATTCGGGCCAGCGGCTGCGCACCGCAAAGGCGATGTTGCCGCGCACGCTCAGCCACGGCATCAGCGCATGTTCCTGGAACACCACCCCGCGGTCCAGGCCGGGGCCGTGCACCGGGCGGCCATCGATCAGCATGCGGCCGGCGCTGGGCGCCTCAAGTCCGGCCAGGACCTTCAGAAGGCTGGACTTGCCGCAGCCCGAGTGGCCGACGATGCAGACGAACTCGCCGCGGCGGATGTCGAAGTTGACGCGCTCGAACACCGCCGGCCCCGGCCGGCCGTGTCGGTCGGCATACGATTTGGCCAGGCCCTGCACTTGCAGGAAAGGCGCCGCGCCGGCGCGAAGATCAGTCGGCATAGCTCACCTTACGCTGCAAGGCGGCGAACAGGCGGTCGAGCACCATCCCCACCACACCGATCAGCAGGATGGCCACCATCACGTTGGCCAGGGAGAGGTTGTTCCACTCGTTCCAGACGAAGTAGCCGATGCCGGTGCCGCCCACCAGCATCTCGGCCGCGACGATCACGAGCCAGGCGATGCCCATGCTGATGCGCATGCCGGTCAGGATGGTGGGCGCCGCCGCCGGCAGGATGACTTGCAACGCCAGCCGCCCGCGCGGCACCTCGAGCGTCCGGGCCACGTCCAGCCATTCCCGGCGCACGCTGGCGACGCCGAAGCTGGTGTTGATCAGCAGCGGCCACACCGAGCAGATGAAGATCACGAAAACGCCGGAGGCCGAGGAATCGCGGATGGTGTAGAGCGCCAGTGGCATCCAGGCCAGCGGGGAGATGGGCTTGAGCACCTGGATGTAGGGATCAAGCGCCCGCAAGGCCAGCGGGCTCATTCCCACCAGGAAGCCGAGTGGCACCGCCAGCAGCACGGCCGCGCCGAAGCCCAGCGCCACCCGCAGCAGCGAATGCCCCAGCTGGATGCCCAGGCCCTTGTCGTTCGGGCCATTGTCGCGCCAGGGGTCGGACAGGTGTTGCAAGGCTGAGCGCCCCAGCTCGGCCGGCGTCGGGAAGCCGCTGTTGCGCGCGGGGCCCTCGCTTGATTGCCCCAGCAACTCGGCATATTCGCGCTGCTCGGCCGTCATGGCTGCAGCGGCACCGGCCGCAGGCAGCGTGGCCCAGTGCCACAGCGCCAGCAAGGCCAGCAGCAAGAGCAGCGACAGGCCGGCTGCCCGCCAGGCCAGCGCGCGTCGCTGTGCCTTCATCGGCGGCCCTCCCGCCGGCGGCGCCCGGCCGAACGCCTGCGGCTCATGCCATCACCTTGTGGATGGGGAAGCTCTTCACGTATTCCTCGGGACGCTGTGGATCGAACACCTTGCCCATGATGCGAGCGCGCCGGTAGGCGCCCTCGGGCGGCCGCCAGCCAGCCATGCCCATCTGCTTCTTGGCATCGGTCAGCATGAAGACCTGCTCGGCGATGTGCGAGTAGTCGACCTCGCCCTTGATGTAGCCCCAGCGCTTCATCTGCGTCAGGATCCACACCGCCATGCTCTGCCACGGCACGGGGTCGAAGATGGCGCGGTCGGGCACGCGGCGGACGTTGCCCAGGCCGTCCGGGAACTCGCCGGTCAGCACCTGGGCCACCACTTCCTCGGGCTGGTTCAGGTAGGCGGCCGGGGCAATCAGCTTGGCCATGCGCATGCGGTCGGTCGACACGCTGGCGATGAAGGACGAGCCGATGATGGCGCGGAACAGCGCCGCGAAGCTGTTCGGATGCTGGCGGATGAACTCGCTGCTCATGCCGAAGGCGCAGCAGGGATGGCCATCCCAGATGTCTTTCGACAAGACATGGATGAAGCCGACCTCGTCATACACGGCGCGCTGGTTGTACGGGTCGGGGCCCAGGAAGCCGTCGATCTCGCCGGCCTTGAGCCGCGCCACCATCTCCGGCGGGGGCACGGTGATGATCTCGACATCGGTGTCCGGGTGCAGGCCGTAGTCAGCCAGGTAATAGCGCAACAGGAAGTTGTGCATGCTGAACGGGAACGGCACGCCGAACTTGAAGCCTTTCCAGCTCTTGGGCTCACGCCGCGACTTGTGCTTGACGTGCAGCGTGATCGCCTGGCCGTTGATGTTCTGGATGGTGGCAACGGAAGTGGCCACCTTGTCCGAGCCCAGGCCCAGCGTCATGGCCAGCGGCATGGGCGAGAGGAAGTGGGAGGCGTCGTGCTCCTTGGTGATGATCCGGTCGCGGATGGCCGCCCAGCCCGGCGTCTTGACCAGCTGCACGTTGATGCCCTGGTCGCGGTAGAAGCCCAGGGGCTCTGCCATCAACAGCGGTGTCGCACAGGTGATGCTGACGAAGCCGACCTTGAGGTCCTTCTTCTCGGGGCGGCCACGCTCCTGGGCCATGGCCTGCAAGGAACCGAGGGGCAGCACGCTGGCGATGGCGGCCATCGCGGTGCGCCGCCCCACCGCGCGCAGGAACTGCCGCCGCACTTCCTCCCGCGGGAACAGCGCCTTCACCAGCGCCGCTTCAACATAGCGGTTCACCGCCTGCTCGGGCGTGGTCGGTGCACAGTCGGCGCCGGCGTCCCCGGCCGCCGCGTGCTGGCGGCCGCAGGCGCAGCGCATCAACAGCGGACGGTCCGCATCGTAGGGGTCCAGGCCCGATAACTCTTGCTCGCTCATGATGTTTCCAGGTTGACTACACCGCTGCCTTGCGGATGGCGAAACTTTTCTCGTACTCCTGCGCGCGGGCCGGGTCGAAGCCGCGGCCCATGACGGTGATCGTTCGGCCACGCTCGCCGGGATCGGCCTGTTCCAGCAACTTCATCTGCCGCCGCGCATCGGTCAGCAGGAAGACCTTCTCGGCGATCTGCCGGTAATTGACCTCGCCCTTGAGGTAGCCCCAGCGCTTCATCTGCGTCAGGATCCACACCGCCATCGCCTGCCATGGCACCGGGTCGAAGTCGGTGCGGTCTGGGACATGCCGGACGTTGCCCAGACCGTCGGCGAAACGACCGGTCAGCACCTGCTTGATCACCACTTCCGGCTGGTTGAGGTAGGCGGCCGGTGCGATGGCCCGTGCAATCTCCTCCCGCTGCGCCGGGTCGCGTGCCATCTGGGCCGACTTGAGCACCGCGCGGTAGAGCGCGGCGAAGGTGTTGGGATGCTGCCGGATGAAGTCCTCGCTGAGGCCGAAGGCACAGCAGGGATGGCCGTCCCAGATGTCCTTGGACAGCAGGTGGATGAAGCCGGAACCGTCGTAGACGGCCCGCTGGTTGAACGGGTCGGGGCCCAGGAAGCCGTCGATGTTGCCCGCGCGCAGATTGGCCACCATCTCGGGCGGCGGCGTGACGCGGATCTGCAGGTCGCGGTCTGGATCCAGGCCATGCTCTGCCACGTAGTAGCGCAGCAGGAAGTTGTGCATCGAATATTCAAAGGGCACCGCGAACTTCATGCCCTTCCATTGCCGCGGGTCGCGCTTGTCCTTGTGCTTCACGTGCAGCGTGATGGCCTGCCCGTTGACGTTCTGGATGGTGGCCACGCTCACCGGCAGCCGGGCGGAACCCACGCCCATCGACATGGCGAGGGGCATCGGGGAAAGGAAATGCGAGGCGTCATGCTCGCCCGAGATGATCTTGTCGCGGATCAGCGCCCAACCGGCCGTCTTGTTGAGCTGCACCCTCAGGCCCTGCTGCTGATAGAAACCCATCGGGTGAGCCATGATCAGCGGCGTGGCGCAGGTGATGGCGATGAAGCCGATCTGCAGGTCTTTCTTCTCCAGCGGCGCCTTGTCCTGTGCCATCGCCTGCAGTGCCGATACCGGCAGCACGGAGGCAATGGCGGCGCGGGCCGCCTGGCTGCCTACCGCCGCCAGAAAACGGCGCCGCTGCCCTTCGTGCGGCAGCAGTGCCTTGACCAGGGCGGCCTCGATGAAGTCGGTGGGCTGGCCGGCGGCATCGGCCACCGGTGCGGACACCGGCTCACAACTCCCCTCGGCATGCGGCCTGCCGCAGCGGCAGTGCATCAGGAGCGGGCGGTCCAGATCGTAGGGATGGAAACGCTCGGGGTCGGGCAATGGGGGTGTTCGGGTCAAGGGGGCCTCCTCGCACTGCATGTCCAGGCTGGGCCGGCGCACCCGGGCACCGGCTGCCTGGTGCACAGGCGACTCGCTCCGGCGAGCCGCTGCTGCGCGTTCTGTCGGTCGGTCTTCTTGTGATCGATCGCCGGGAGTCCGAGGCGGCCTGCACTGGGGGCCGGTCAGCCACGGAATCGGCCTGGCGATCCATGCGAGTGGGGAGGTGCTGCTCCGGAGCCGCTCACCTGCCTGACACTCCCTGGGTCAGCACAGCCAGCCTGGCGATCCGGGGCCACGCAGGAACCCGAAGCTGGCGGAGCGTGGCACTGCTGCAATCACAGGCGAGATCATCAGACATCGTGCAGAAGGCCCGCGACTGTCAAACCTGCCAGACATGCGGCGGGGAAGCCGCCAAAGTGTGAAGTTTGTCGCACTCCGCGAGGGAGAGGCCGCCTGCGAGGCACCCGGGCGACTCCAGCAGACCAGCGCAGAGAAATGGAAAGAGAAGGGGAAAGAGGGGGCGGGAGAGGAATGGCCCGCCCTGCAGGCAGGCGGTCGGCGCCTGCCCGGCCACCACCCGCAGGACGATCATGCGAGGCAAGCGGCGTGTGCACGCCAGAAGGTACCGGCGCTGCCCGCGCCAGTGAATGCGGTGGCCCTGCATCGAGCCGTCCGCCTCATGCGACGGTCGATACCCGGCCGGAGCCCCCCAGAAACGGCGAAGCGCCGCACGATGGCGGCGCTTGGCAGGCTGGCTGCTTCAGCGGTTTGGCAGCAGCGGAAGGAGGATGCACCCGCCGGCCTCTGGCGCCCGGGCGAGGCCGGGCCGAGGCAGCGCAGCGGCCGACCGCGGCCAGCGGATGGATGCGGTCAGAAGGTCTCCCAGTCGTCCTCGCCCCCCGCAGCGGCTGGCGCGGCGGCGGCTTTGGGAATGGCCATCGGCTCGGCCACCGGGGGCCGCACCGGCGCTGGCGACGTGGCCGTGACGGCCGGCCGCTTGATGGCGGCGGGGGCCGGCGCAGAAGCAGCGCTGGACGGACGCAGCGCCGGCTTCGACGGGCGGCGGACGGCGGGCGGCACGGCGGCGGGCGAGGCCGAAGGCCGAACCGCCGGTGAGGCGAGCGGTGCAGCGCTGCTGCCATTGGCCAGCTTGAACAAGGCGACCGCGCCGACCAGTTGCTGGGCCTGGCGCTGCAGGCTTTCGGCGGCCGCCGCCGATTCCTCGACGAGCGCGGCGTTCTGCTGCGTGCCGGCGTCCATGGTCGTGACCGCCTGGCCGATCTGCGCCACACCGGCGCTCTGCTCCACGCTGGCGGAGCTGATTTCGCCCACGATATCGGTGACACGCCGAATCGAGGACACCACTTCGGTGATCGTCGCGCCGGCCTGGTCCACCTGGGCGGCGCCGGTCTCGACACGCTCGACGCTTGCGCCGATCAGCACCTTGATCTCGCGCGCTGCCTCGGCACTGCGCTGCGCCAGCGTGCGCACCTCGCCCGCCACCACGGCGAAGCCGCGGCCCTGCTCGCCGGCGCGCGCTGCTTCGACGGCGGCGTTGAGGGCGAGGATGTTGGTCTGGAAGGCAATGCCATCGATGGTGCCAATGATCTCGCCGATCTTGCGCGAGCTGTCGCTGATGCCCTTCATCGTCTCGACCACCTGGTTGACGGCTTCGCCGCCCCGCTCGGCCACCGAGGACGCTGCCATGGCCAGCTGATTGGCCTGCTGCGCGTTGTCGGCATTGGCCTTCACCGTGCTCGCCAGCTGTTCCATCGATGCGGCGGTCTGCTGCAGGGCGCTGGCCTGGGCCTCGGTGCGCGAGGACAGGTCGGCATTGCCCGCGGCGATCTGCTGCGAAGCGGAGGCGATCGACTCGGAGCCCACCCGCACGTCGCTGACGATGCGGGTCAAGCCCGACTGCATCTCGCCGACCGCGGCCGACAGCGCACGGATCTCGATCGTGCCCTCCACCGGCGTGTAGGCGGTCAGGTCACCATGCGCCGTACGCTGCAGCATCGCCAGGATGGCTTGCACCGGCCGCACGATGAGCCGCGTCACGCCCAGCTGGAACAGGGCCGCCAGCGCGACGGTGGCGGCGACCAGCATGGCGGCCATCACTTCGAAGACATTGGTGTTGCCCTGCGCCGAAGCCCAGGCATCCTGCGCGGTGTCGCTCGCATAGGCGACAAAGCCGTCGCGGGCGTGCAGGAATTCGTCCTGCAGCTTCTGCGTCGGCTGGTCCAGGAAGGACTGCACGTCGCCTTTCTGCAGGAACACCACCAGTTCGCCGAGCGCGGCCCGGAAAGCACCGACCTTCTGCTCGAAGGCCGCATCGAGGGCACGAGCCTTGTCATCGGCGCCGGGCAGGCCGCGGTAGCCGGCGATCGCCGCATCGGCGAGCACCAGCTGCTGCTGGGCGTGGGCCAGGATGTCGGGGCGCGGCTCGTTGCTGCGGATCAGCCGGGTGCCGTAGCGCGACAGGTTGATGCGCGCGTCCATCAGGCGCAGGGTGGTCTCGTTGACGAAGTTGGCTTTCTTCACTGCCACTTCGTTGAGCCGCTCGGTGTCGGCCATCGTGCCGCGCATCATCGAGAACGCCACAGCGCTGGTGCCAATCTGCACCGCGCACAGTATTGCGAGCATGGCAAGCAACAGCCTGCCGATGCTGGTCCTGGCCAACATGACGGAATCCCTCTGGAAGTCTTCGATGGCTTGATATCGCTCAGACGCGGCCAATCTTTAGGCGTTTTTGCAGGGACGGGCATGAACTTGTGCACACTCCGTAAGAATGTTCCTGTGTCCTGCAGCAGCGGCTGGCCAGGTCAGGGCGGCGGCGCGGTCCGCTGCAGGCCGCAGGCTTCGGAGGCCCGCGCACAGGCGGCCGCCAGCGGCTGCCTCAAGTCCAGATGCACCGGCCGGGCACCGCCGGGCAGCCAGACCTGCAAGACATCCGGCAGCGCCGAGACGACCATGTGATGGTGCAGTTCTCGCACCGCCCGCCGCGCCAGGCCGCGGCCCTCCTCGACGTCGATGGCGGCGTCCGGCACCCGTGCCCAGCCCACCTCGCGCCCGCCGGCCATCGCCACCACCCGCACGGTATCGCCTTCGTTCAGCCAGCGCTGGTGCTGCGGCACCCGGCGCGGCTCAGCGCTCAGCAACTCCACCCGCCGGCCCTCGACGCGCAATGAGAACACCAGGCCATCGGCCAACTGGGCCAGTACCGCCTGGTTGTCCTCGAGCGGGTCGACCGGCGTCGGTGCCGATGTCGTCTCGATCAGCTGCGCGTGGGCGGCCGGCCAGCAGCACGCTGCCAGCAGCCAGGCAAGGCAGGCCCTTCGGCCCGGGGTCGGATGATTCATTCACAGGCTCCCTCTTCGTGCGTGGTGCCGCGGCCGGTGGATGGCCGTGGTGTCCCTTCGTGGCAGACAACCGGGCGATGGCCCCCTGCCTGCTCTGCCCCTGGTGGTGGGTGCGCCGAAAGCGGGTGAACCAGGAGGCGGTGACCGGACCGTTGCCCACCAGCATGCCGGGCGACATCCCGGTGCAGCGTCTGGCTCCAGCGTCTGCCACGGCACTGAACGTCGGGTTGGCTTCGGCTCCATTCGCAGCAGGCGCTAGTAGCACGTGCTGCTGGCACAGCGGGTCAGCCGCTGTTCCGTGCAGGCGCGGTGCGGCCCGGTGGCCGGGCCCTCGTGCGCTCTCGCTGGTGCCGAGCCGGGGACGGGCACCCTAGCCATGTCTCGATCGGTCTTCCAGCGCTGGCAGCCCTCACCCACCGGCCCTTGCATGTCCTCCGCTGCGGCGCTGCAGCTCGGGTGCTTGTCTGACGCGTGGCCGCCACCGGCTGTTTCGGGAGCGGCCTCGTCGCAGCCTTCCACCTCCTGCAGCGCAAACAAGAAATGGGCGCCCTGGTGCAGCAAGCGGCCGGCGCTGTGGTCATCCCCGGTCCAGACGCTGCCAGCGCCGCCGAGAGCCATGGCGGCGCAGTCGTCGAACCGGCCACGATGCAGGATGGCCTGGCCGTCCAGCACCGCTGCCACCTGGGCCGCCCCTGCCTGGAAGCGGCGGACACAGCCCTGCGCCTCAGCGCCTGGCGGGCTGGTCCAGAGATTGAAGCTGTCCAGCGGCAGGCGACGATCGTCGCGCTCCAGAGGCCCGGGTCCATGGAAGGCCCCGGCCAGCAGGCGTCGCAGGTCAGCCGCGAAATCTGCCGCGCCACCGGTGTAGGCGGGGTCCGGGAACAGGCCGAGGTCGATACGGCGAGCCGGATGAGCCGCCCGCTCCCATCGCACCGGAAGCGCCAGCGGCTGCTGCTGTGACGGCGGTGCGCCGCCGGCATGACTGACCTCGTTCGATGTCAGCGGCGTGCCGCCCACCGGCCACAACACCGCCCGGTAGCTGACCAGCCGCCCGGGCCCGAGCGTGTGCACGTAGCGGCAGGCGGCCTGCTCCGGACGCCCGGCATAACGGCAGCGATGCACCACCCGGTGGGCCGACCGCCGGCACGGCAGCAGGCTGGGCGAGCCGCCGAACTCGGAACAATCGGTGAGCTCGCCCACCACCACCTCGATGTCAATGGCAGCCACGCCCAGCGGCTCATGGTCCACCCGGGCGGTGATGGTGGAGCGGTGCGTCGCTCCAAGGTAGGGTGGGTCGTGCATGAGCTGCAGGCCGGCCTGGCAGGCCGACGCGGGCCATAGCAAGAGCAGCCAGAGCCAGCAGCAAGCCACGGCGGAGTGACAGCGGTACGAGGTCATGCGCTCTCCTGGTCCCCACGGGGACGGGGAAGACAACCGATCGGGATGGCCCCGAATCGCCAGACCGCCTGCGCCGAGGTGCCTGCAAAGATAGAACCGGCCGGCGCGATCGTCACCCGCTTTATGGATGCATCCACCCGCTCAGGGGGGAGGGTTTACGCCGCCCCTGGCGTAGCGATCAGGCTGCGCGCGCGGGCGACACGCCGTCGGCCTTGAACATGGCCTTGATGCCTCGGATCGCCTGGCGGATGCGCGCCTCGTTCTCGATCAAGGCAAAGCGCACATGATCGTCGCCGTGGTCGCCGAAGCCAATGCCCGGCGAGACGGACACCTTGGCCTTGGCCAGCATCTGCTTGGCGAACTCGAGCGACCCCAGGCCGCGATAGAACTCGGGAATGCGGGCCCAGACATACATCGAGGCCTTGGGGCAGTCGACCTTCCACCCGGCCTCGTGCAGGCCCTTGACGAGCACGTCACGGCGGCTGCGGTACTGGTTGGCAATGTCAGTGACGCATTGCTGGTCACCTTCGAGCGCCGCAATGGCCGCGACCTGCAGCGGCGTGAAACTGCCGTAGTCGTGGTAGCTCTTGATGCGCGCCAGCGCGGCGCACAAGTCGGCATTGCCCACCATGAAGCCGATGCGCCAGCCGGCCATGTTGTAGCTCTTGGACAGCGTGAAGAACTCCACCGCCACGTCCTTGGCGCCGGGTACCTGAAGGATGGACGGCGCCTTCCAGCCATCGAAGACGATGTCGGCATAGGCGAGGTCGTGCACCACCAGGATCTCGTGCTTGCGGGCGAGCGCCACGACACGTTCGAAGAAGTCCAGCTCGACGCACTGCGCGGTGGGATTGGACGGGAAGCCGAAGACCATCATCTTCGGCTTGGGATAGCTGCCGCGGATCGCCTTCTCCAGCTCGGCGAAGAAGTCGACCTCGGGCGTCAGGGGCACCGAGCGGATGTCGGCTCCTGCGATCACCGCGCCGTAGATGTGGATGGGGTAGCTCGGGTCAGGCACCAGCACGGTGTCGCCGCGGTCCAGCGTGGCGAGCATCAGATGGGCCAGCCCTTCCTTGGAGCCGATCGTGACGATGGCCTCGCTGTCGGGGTCGATGGCCACGCCGTAGCGGGCCTCGTACCAGTGCGAGATGGCACGGCGCAGCCGCGGGATGCCCTTCGACGAGGAGTAGCCGTGGGTGTCGGGGCGCTGCGCCGCCTCGGCCAGCTTGGCAACGATGTGCGGCGGCGTGGCGCCGTCGGGGTTGCCCATGCTCATGTCGATGATGTCTTCGCCGCGGCGCCGCGCGGCCATCCTCAGCTCGGCGGTGATGTTGAAGACGTAGGGAGGGAGGCGGTCGATGCGCGCGAAGCGGCGCTTGCCTGCGGAAGCGGACATGGAGTGGTCTTTCACGTGAGCGCCCGGAACCGTCCGAGCGACGTGAGCCCTGCAATGAGGCAGGGCCCGCCGGCATCGTAGCCGAGGGCAGCGCGCGGCGCTGCCCCCGAAGCGGCCGCTGCAGCGTGAAAACGACACGCTGGGCAGCCGGCCGGTCGGCCCGCGCAGCGGGCGTCGCCATGGCGAGCCGGCCGCAGCATGGACAATCGAGGGTTTTGCCCGCCCGCCCCCCATGCGGCCGAGGCGGCGCGACGCACCCCAACAAGGAAGACTGTTCGTGTTCAAGAACCTCACCGTGTACCGCATCGGGCCGGACTGGCCGGCCCCCCTGGAGCAGATCGAAGAGAGCCTGGACAAGGCCCGTTTTGTCCCCTGTGGCACCACCCAGCCCAAGTCCTTCGGCTGGGTGGAGCCGCGCGGCATTCCCCATGCACCGCTGGTGGAATCGGTGGGTGGACAGCTGCTGCTGAAGTTGATGATCGAGCAGAAGGTGTTGCCTGGCTCGGTGGTCAAGCGGCGCACCGAAGAACTGGCCGCCCAGATCGAACAGACCACCGGCCGCAAGCCCGGCAAGAAGCAGACCAAGGAGATCAAGGAACAGGCGGTGCTGGAACTGCTGCCAATGGCCTTCACCAAGCAGGCGTCGGTGCATGTTTGGATCGACCCGCACGAGCGCCTGCTGGTGATCGACTCCAGCAGCCAGGCGCGGGCCGAGGAAGTGGTGACGGCCCTGGTGAAGGGGCTGGACGGCTTTGCCGTGAGCCCGTTGCAAACCAAGGAGTCGGCTGCCGTCGCGATGTCGCAATGGCTGGTCGACGGCGAGCCGCCCGCCGGATTCTCGGTGGACCGCGAATGCGAGCTGAAGTCGGCCGACGAAATGAAGTCGGTGGTGCGCTATTCGCGCCACCCGCTGGACATCGAGGAGGTGCGCCAGCACATCGCCGGCGGCAAGGTGCCGACCAAGCTGGCCATGACCTGGAGCGACCGCGTCTCCTTCGTGCTCACCGACACGATGCAGGTGAAGAAGCTGAGCTTCCTGGACGTGGTCTTCGAGGGCCAGCCGTCGGACAGCAAGGACGACCACTTCGATGCCGACGCCGCGATCGCCACCGGCGAGCTCTGCAAGCTCATTCCCGACCTGGTGGACGCGCTGGGCGGCGAACTGACGCTGGCCTGAAGCCGCCGGCGGGCTCGGCGCCCTGCCCCGGCACTGCCACCCTCTCGGCTGCCCTGCGAGCGGCCGGCGGCGGCGCGCCACCGCTGGCACGGGCGGCCTATCCTCAGCGCCAAGGCGCGGCGTACCGCGCGCCATTGGCGGCGACGCCCTGCGCCAGCGCCGCCCCCTCCGCGGGCGCCCCGCAGCGCGCCGCGCGTCCCGCCTCAGAGCGTGCGCAGGAAGGCCACCAGGTCCTGCTTTTCCTCGGCCGTGAGCTGCACGCCGAGCACCAGGTTGAAGAACTCCACGCTGTCTTCCAGCGTCATCAGGCGGTCGTCGTGCAGGTAGGGCGGCGAGTCCTTCAGGCCGCGCAGCGGGAAGGTCTTGATCGGCCCATCGGTCGAGGCGCGGCGACCGTTGATCGTGGTCTCGT
This sequence comes from Eleftheria terrae, assembly GCF_030419005.1. Classification (NCBI taxonomy): domain Bacteria; kingdom Pseudomonadati; phylum Pseudomonadota; class Betaproteobacteria; order Burkholderiales; genus Eleftheria; species Eleftheria terrae. Next base: position 5,322,997 of record NZ_CP106951.1, on the reverse strand, counting down.
CGTAGAAGCGCTCGACCCGCAGGTCGTGCATCAGGTTGTCGGTGTAGTACGGCGGGGTGTGGCAGGTGGCGCAGGTGGCCTTGCCAAAGAACAGCTTCTGGCCCCGCACCTCCGCCTGCGTCGCCTTGGCTTCGTCGAGCTTGCCGTAGAGGTTGAGCTTGGGCGCAGGCGGAAAGTCGAGCAAGGCCTGGAACTCGGCCATGAAGTGGACCTGGCTGCCCCGCTCGAGCACATTGACCCCCTTGCGTTGCGCGGCCACCGGGTCGCCGTCGAAGTAGGCCGCACGCTGTTCGAACTCGGTGAAGTCTTCCACCGTCTTCAGCGCCCGCTGCGAGCCGAACAGGCGCTGGATGTTGAGGCCACGCAGGGTCGGTGTGTCGATGCGGCGGCGGTGCTCGTTGGGCCGGATGTCGCCGACCGTGTGGGTGGCCGCGTTGGTGTGGCCGTTGGCATGGCAATCGAGACAAGCCACGCCGGTGTGGGGACGCTCGCTGCGGCGGTCGTGCGTCAGGTTGAACTGCTGCTGCGGGAAGGGCGTCAGCAGCAGCCGCAGGCCTTCGAGCTGCTTGGGATTCAGGATGTCCTTGAACAGCGACTCGAAGTTGTCGAGCGTGACCAGCTGCCCCTGCGAGACATCGCCCAGGTCCTTGCGGGTGGTCAGGAAGATGGGCGCCGGAAACTCGGGCAAGAGGTGCTGCGGCAGGTCGAAGTCGAGGTCGAAGCGGGTCAGGTCGCGGCCCGTCTGGCGGCGCATTTCATCGATCTGCGGCCGCGGAAACACCATGCCGCCCGCCTCATGGTGGGGATGCGGCAGCGGCAGGAAGCCGGCCGGCCACAGCTTGCGGCGCTTGATGTCCTCGGGCGTCATCGCGGCGAGCTGATCCCAGGTGGTGCCGGCCGGCAAGCGCACCCGCACGCCCTGCTGCACCGGCTTGCCACGCGACATGGTGACGCCGGGTGCCGGGCGGTCGGCCAGGTCATAGCGCTGGGCCAGCAGGTCTTGCTGGCGCTTGGCGAACCGGGGCTTCTCCTGGATCAGGCGCTTCATCAGCGTCGGGAAATCCTCTTCCACCGCGGCGAGCGCGGCGGCCGACAGCACGCCGGCGGACAAGGCGAACCCAAGCAACCACGGGACCGACTTCAGGCGTTTCATGGTGTTGACTCCTCGTGAGGGGGGAGCCTTCTTATAGGCCTCCCCTGCAAGAGCCAACACTGTCAGAAACCCGGTGTTTCGAGTGCCGCCGCCGAGCGCCGGCGGCACGGGCGATCACGGCGCACGGCGTTCAGTCGCTGGAGGACGACCCGGAGTCGGAGGACGAGGAAGAACAGCTGTCGCTGCCGGAGTCGGAGCTGCTGCCGCTGCTGTCGCCGTAGCTGCCCTGGTCAGCCGCCAGGCAGGCGCTGCCCGACGCATCCGCCGGGTCGTCGAAGGTGGCGGCGCCCGCGAAGGCGGCGGTGGCGCCGCGTTCACTGTCGTCGTCGTGGCTGCTGCGACCGCTGGCGTGGCTGCGCCCGGCGAAGGACGCCACCGGGCGCCGGCGAGGTGCCACCGCCGGCTTCGCCGCGGAACGCACCATGGCGACGATGCCGTACAGCAGCAGCGCCACCCCGGCCAGGGTGAGGCCGCCGTGCGGCGCCCCCGCAAGGCCGAGCAGCAGCGCAAGCACCAGCGCCACGGAGAGGATCTTGTGTCTCATTGATCGTTTCCCTTACCCGGCGCGCAGCTTATCGCCCAGGCAGCCGCGGCGACATCGCCCAGACAGGTGGTGTGGAGCGTCACCGGGGCCCCTGTTTCGGGGAGCGGGCGCCGCCGGCCGCCTGCGGGCCCCGGCGCCACGACCAAGGCTGGCATGGCGAGGCGGATCATCGCGAAGCCGCTCAGGGCGCGGAGGCGCTGCCCGCCGCGCTGGCGGCGCCCGCCGTGTCGGTGGTGCTGGCGGCCGCATCGGCGGCCGGGGCCGAGGCGGCCTGCGGCGACGAGGCTGCCGCTTCCGCGGCATCGGCGCGGCGGTCCATCATCAGCATCAGCGTCATGAAGCGAATGAAGGAATGTACTTCGTGCGGCTCCTGCAGCCGCACTTCTTCATCGGTGTAGGTGTAGTTCACCGCGAACTCGGCCTTCGCCTCCGGATCGGTGCGGCCGTCCGTGGGTGCGACGCGGACCTTGCAGCTGCACACCTTCTTGCCATCCTGCTCGACGGTCTTGATGTCGACCAGGCGGATGTCGGTGCGCTTGAACAACTTGCCGGCCGGCTGCTCGTCCTCCATGCCGCGCAGCATCAGGTCGCTGACGGCGCTCGGCTCGCGCTGGCTGCGCAGCCGCAGGTGGGCGTCGAAGCCGCTGTAGCCCATGGCCTGGAACATCGCGTCCTGCCGCAGGTTGTGCTTGAGCAGGTTGACGACGGCCTCGGTGTTGGACCTGGATTCGCAACCGCCCAGCGAATCGCAGCCGGTGAGCAGCACGACGGCGCACAGCGCCAGGGCCCGCAGTGGGCCGAGCGAATGTTTCATGATGGGCAACTCCCTCAGGCAGTGCCGCTCGGAGGCGGCTTGTGTGGCCGCATGTCAACTGCGGCGAATGGTGATGGCGGTCGGGCGGCACCGCCCGGCCCGGGCGACCGGGACACCGCGTGGCACGGCGGAAGATCGACCGACGGCCAGGGGCGTCCGGCGCATTGTCCTGCGGCGCTATTGTGCTGAGATGCGTCTTTCTCGTCTCCGCCTACTTCGGGGGAAACGAGCGCGGTCGCAAGGGATTCCGGTGCAGACGAAGGTGTGCTTGGCACTGCGGAACATCGGTGCAGCCATGGCGAAGGCCTGCCATGCGGGCAGCGGTTCTCGTCGGGCAGGGGCCGGCACCCCGTACTGGCTGGGGGACCGGCCGCAACCGGAAGGCCCCGCCACCCAGGCTGCCCTGCTGCCCGCCGGCGCCGCCCGGCCCTGCTCGCCGTGCCGGGTGCGCCGGCCTTCAGTGCGGCCCCCGGTCCGAGGTAGCGCACGAGCGGGGCGTGGCGCCGCCAGGCAAAGGGGCGGCTGTCCTGCGGGTGTGCCAGGAAGGCAAACCAGCGCTCCAGCGCCGCCCTGTCGCGGGCCCGCTCGCCATCGGCCCCGGCCAGTTGAACCCGGCAAGCTGGACGGGCAACGTGAGCCCGGTGAGGTGGCCGCGGAAGGGCCGCAACCCGCTGCGGCTCGCCTGGGGGAGCATTTCCGGCGGCGCCGGCTGGCGCAGCAAAAGCCCGGCGCCGGATGGCCCTTTGCGCCCGGCGCGGCCAACTGCGAACCGAAGCCGGCCTCGGTCCGCCGGGGACGGTCGACTCGCCCTGTCGAGCCGCCCAGCCAGCCGCACCTGTGGCCTCAGGATCACCTGCCGCTCCAGCGGCGGGTGCGAGCGCAGCCGGCGCTCCCGCTGCCGGAAGCCGGCCAGGACCGCATGGAGCATCGGCAACCAGGACGATGGCCCGGACGTGCGCCCCCGACGGGTTCCGTCCTGCTGCCCCCGCCCGGCGAGGGCGGAGCAGCAGGACTGCCCGCCGGCGTTCAGCTCACCTTGTACTTGAAACCGCCGTCCTTGCCGGCCCCCACCTTGATCTTGGCGAGCGGCTCGCCTTCGGCCATGCGGCCCAGCACGGCCTCGGCGATCTCGGGCAGCAAGGTGCCGTTGAGGATGTGGTCCACATTGCGGGCACCGGTGTCGACCTCGGTGCAGCGAGCCAGCACGGCCTCGACCAGCGCCTCGTCGTACTCGAACTTCGCCTTGTGGTTGGCCGCCACCCGCTGTGCCACCCGGTCGAGCTTGAGGCGGATGATGCGCTCCAGCATGTCGTCCGACAACGGGTAATAGGGCACCACCTTCATGCGGCCCAGGAAGGCCGGCTTGAAGGCCTTGTACAGCGTCGGGCGCAGCAGCTCGGCCAGGGCCTCGGCGCCGGGCACCTCACCGGCCGGCTTGTTGAGGCAGGCCTGCATGATCTGGGAGGAGCCGACGTTGCTCGTCAAGATGATGATGGTGTTGCGGAAGTCGATCTCGCGGCCTTCGGCATCGTCCATCACCCCCTTGTCGAAGACCTGGAAGAACAGCTCCAGGACATCGGGGTGGGCCTTCTCGATCTCGTCCAGCAGCACCACGCTGTAGGGCTTGCGCCGCACCGCCTCGGTCAACACGCCGCCTTCGCCATAGCCCACGTAGCCCGGGGGCGAGCCCTTCAGGCCGGAGACGGTGTGGGCCTCCTGGTACTCGCTCATGTTGATGGTGATGACGTTGCGCTCGCCGCCGTAGAGGATGTCGGCCAGCGCCAGCGCCGTCTCGGTCTTGCCCACGCCGCTCGGGCCGACGAAGAGGAACACGCCCTTGGGCTTGTTCGGGTCCTCCAGCTGGGCCCGGGCGGTGCGCACGCGCTGCGCCACCGCCTGCAGGGCATGGTCCTGCCCGATCACGCGGGCCTGCAGCGCCGGCTGCAGGCGCAGCACGGTCTTGATCTCGTCCTTCACCATCTTGCCGAGCGGAATGCCGGTCCAGGCGGCGACGATCTCGGCCACCACATGGGCATCCACCTGCATGGGCACCAGCGGGCTCTCGCCCTGCAGGGCGGCCAGCTGCGCCAGCTTGGCGGCCAACTCGGGCGGCACCGGCGAGGCGGCACTGGCCTTCCTCCTCGGCTTGGCCGTGGCCTCGACCGGCACGGGAAGGGCCGGCGGTGACTGCTCCAGGCGGCTACGCAGTGCCACGATCTCCTGCACCAGCGCCTTCTCCTGTTCCCAGCGGGCTTCATCGCTGCCCAACCGGTCCTGCACGGCCTGCCGCTGGCTGCGCAGCTCCTGCAAGCGCACCAGGTGGGTTGCGCCCAGCGCCGACTCGCGCTCCAGCGCCGCCGTCTCCAGCGCGATCTGCTCCAGCTGGCGCCGCCCGTCCTCGATGGCCGCCGGGGTCGAGCTCTGGCCCAGGGCCACCTTGGCACAAGCGGTGTCCAGCACGCTGATGGCCTTGTCCGGCAGCTGGCGGCCGGTGATGTAGCGATGCGACAAGCGCACCGCCTCGGTGATGGCCTCTTCGAAGATGCGCACGCCGAAGTGCTTCTCCATCAGGGGCCCCATGGCGCGCAGCATGGCAGCGGCCACCGGCTCGCTCGGCTCGTCCACCTTCACCACCTGGAAGCGCCGTGCCAGCGCGGCGTCCTTCTCGAAGTACTTCTTGTACTCGCCCCAGGTGGTGGCCGCGATGGTGCGCAGCTCGCCGCGCGCGAGCGCCGGCTTGAGCAGGTTGGCCGCGTCGTTCTGGCCGGGCTGGCCGCCGGCGCCGATCATCGTGTGCGCTTCGTCGATGAAGAGGATGATGGGATGCGGGCTGCGCTTGACCTCGTCGATGACGTTCTTCAGCCGGCTCTCGAATTCGCCCTTCACCGAGGCACCGGCCTGCAGCAGGCCCATGTCCAGCACGTGCAGCGCCACACCGCGCAGCGGCGGCGGCACGTCGTCCTGTGCGATGCGCAGTGCCAGGCCTTCGACCAGCGCGGTCTTGCCCACCCCCGGCTCGCCGGTGATGATCGGGTTGTTCTGGCGTCGGCGCATCAGGATGTCGATCATCTGGCGGATCTCGGCGTCACGGCCAATCACCGGGTCCACCTTGCCGTCACGGGCGCGCTGTGTCAGGTTGGTGGTGAACTGGTCGAGTGCCGGTGTCTTGCCGGCCGGGCGGGTCGCCGCTGGCGAGCTGTCGTCCGCAGGCGCCCCGTCCGCCTCGGGGCGGGTACTGGCGGCCGCGTCCACCGTCTCGTCGGAGCCGGGCGTCAGCTCGGCCAGGCGGTGTTTCAGTTCGTCCTGCGGAAAGCGAGCGAACAGGCGTGAGGCACGCGCGGCGATCTGGCTCAGGGCGGGCTCGGTCAGCAGGGCCAGCAACAAGTGGCCACTGCGCACACGCATCGTGTGCGACTCCAGCGATGCAATCAGCCAGCCATGCTCGAACAGCACCGGCAGATGCGCGGAGAACACCGGCGTGCGGGTATTGCCGGTCTTGAACTGCGCCAGTTCGCGGTCGAGGTCGCCCTGCAGCTCGGTCGGCGAGACGTCGTAGCGGCGGCACAGCAGCGCCACGTCCGAGCGCGGATCCTCGAGCAGCGCCAGGAACAGGTGCTCCAGGTCCACTTCGTAGTGCCCGCGCGACACGCAGAGGGCGGCCGCACGTTCGGCAGCACGCCGGGTGGTGGTGTTCAGCTTGGAGATCAGCGTCTTGAGTTGGGTCGACATGGAGGCTTGGCGTTGCGTGGGTGGGCCCGGGCGGCTGGGGCGCGCGCTGCGGTGGCGCGATGCCGGCTGGCGGGGGCGGATGCGAGGTCGGTGCGGTGGTCGGGGCAGTTGTCGGGGCAGTTGTCGGGGCAGGCAGGCACAGGAAAGGACGGGACACAGACGGCGCTCAGGCCGAGGCGTGGATCTGGTAGCTCACATCGTCTCGATCGCGCTGCGAGGGGCCGGTCTGCAGAAAGGCATCCCAGCCGAGGCGGCCCAGCGCCCCGCCGGAAGCGGCGCCGGCGGGCGGGTCGGCCAGCGTGATGCCGGCGACGTCTTGCTTGCGCAGGCTCAGGCGCACTTCGTATTCAAGGCTGACGCCGGTCAGCAGGGTCAGCAGCTTCTCCAGCGCACGAGCGCCCGGCGCGCCGGGCAGGAAACGCTGGAAGGCACGACCGTCGAGCGCGCCCAGCACGATGCGCAGCCTCAGGTCGCGCTGCCACACCCGCTCGCCCATCACCGCGCTCTGGCCAAGCACGCCGTTGTGGCTGCCCAGCAGCGTGGTGGCACCGGGCGGCAGCGTGTACCAGCGCCCGATGAACTGCTCCACCCGCACCGGCACGTTGAAATACTGGGCCAGCACCTGCCGGAGCTGCCCGGCCGACACCGGCCGCTGCTGCAAGGTACCGGCGAAATAGGCCAGCGACTCGTCCTGCACACCGTCGCCGTCGCCGGCCAGGCGATCGCGCAGCGCGGGCTGCCCGAGCCCGCCCAGGGCCAGCACGGCCGGCAGGAAGCGGTTGCGGCGGTCGTTCTCGTACTGCAGCGCCAGGCGGTGCTTCTTCCACGCCTGGTAGAACAGCGTCACCGCCCGGTGATGGAAGATGTCGAAGAAGGCCCGCGCCGCCTTGTCCTTGTGGAACAGCTCTCGCCGCGACAGCGTCTCGGTGTAGTACAGCGGCAAGGTGCCGTTGCTGCCCAGCAGGCCCATGAAGGCCGGCGTGATCTCGATGCGGTCAATGTCGAGCCCGGCCGGCCCGGCCTGCGGGTGGCCGCCGGGAACGCCGTCCGCGGACTCGCGCAGCAGCACCTGCATCTGCTCGATCTCGCTGGCCGGGAAGGACAGCGAGACCGAATTGCGGAATTGCAGGCGCGGGCCCGGGTAGCGCCGCGTGGCGGGGTCCGCCTGCTGCAGGATGAACCAGCGCTCCAGCAGCCGCACGGCCTGGAAGAACTGGAAGCGGTGCGGATCGGCCAGCAGCCGATCGACTACACCAACAACAGATCGCCGTTGCGAGGCGGGCATTTGAAGATCTCTTCCTGCGTGCGCGAGGACACGAGCGTCAGCTGCGTGAAGCTGTTGGCATGCACGTACAAGGCAAAAAAGTGGTCGAGCAAGGCAGCGAACAGGCGCAGTCCGGTGCCGACATAGCTTTCCTCGTCCACCGTCAACCGCACCTCGCTGCCGCGCACGAAGGTGGCGAAGGGGTTGCCCTGCAGCCAGGCGGTGGCCGGTCGATAGTCGATCGCGACGATGCCGTCGATCTGGCGTTGGTTCACCGCACCTCGCGGCAGGTCATAGAGGCGCAGCATTTCCTTCAGTGCATCGAGCCCGCCTCCGGTCAACGACAGATGGTTGAGCGACAGGTGGGAGATCAGCCGCCACAAGGCGCCCCGCCCGCGCTCGAAGCGGTGCGGCTGGGTGGGCTTGCGCATCAGGCGGATGTCGCGCGCCAGGCTGCCGCCTTCCAGGAACAGGTCGCCCCCGGCGTTGCCGATCGACAGCAGCGTGGGCAGGTCGCGGTTGGTGGCGGCCACCTCGATCGACAAGGTGTCGGTCTGCGGCGCCACCGGGTTGAAGTCGACATCCACGATGGACAGCTCGAGCTCGTAGCCGGGACTGTGCTCGGCCACCACCGCGTCGCGGTGGGTATACCAGTAGCGCCCGCCGGTGGCGGCGCCGCCGTCGCGGCCGAGGTCGTCGTGACGCAGCGAATAGAAGGGGCGGAACTCCTCGATCGTCTCGCCGTGCGGCGTTTGCGCCACGCGAAACACTTTCTTCACCGCGGACACCTCGTAGGCATACGCCCGCCGGCTGTCGGTCAGCAAGGGATAGGCCGCGCCGGTGTGCGTGACGCGAATGGGGTCGGCGTTCTGCTCGAACAGGTTCACCACCGGGGTGCAGCCGAGCTGGAAGTTCTGCGCGCCGACGGTCTCCAGCAGGCGAGCTTCGTCACTGTCGGAGCGCACGCCGGACAGCATCAGGTGCAGCGTCAGCGTGCGGGCGCTGCCCACCGTGCCGATGGCCGCCGGCAGCGGCAGGTCGACGAAGTTGAACTTCTCGGGAAAGGCAAAGTACTCGGTGAGCAGGCGGTAGGCCTGGTGCGAGCGGGCGTCGAAGTCGATCAGCGCCTGGTCATCGTCAAAGCCGGCCAGGGTGATCGGCTCCCGGTACGGGCCGCTCCAGGGGCCATGCGCCGTGGTCTGGGCCATCATGCCCACCACCCGGGCACACAGCGCCTCGCGCAACACGCTCACCTGCGAGGCTTCGCCGTCGAGGTAGATGCGCAGTGTCTGGCCCAGCATGGCGTTGAAACTGAACTGTGGCGACTGCAGCTCGAACTGCAGCGACAGCACCGAGGTGGCCTTGGCCGGCACGCGGGTGCCCTCGGGCGCTGCCACCGCCATGCGAAAGCCGGCACTGGCCAGCCGCACCGGCACCAGTTCCACGTCGTAGGCGGTGCGGAACTTGCAAGCCACGCCGCGCACCGGCCGGCTGCTGAGCACCGAATGCCGCTCGATGCGGCCGGCCGAGCTCATCTGCCCAGCATTGCTGGCGAGGTTGAACTGCGCAATCGAGCAGGACGGGAAGGGCCGCAGGTAGTGCGGGTAGAGCACTTCCAGCAGCGTCTCGGTGAACAGCGGGAAGTCGTCATCGAGCCGCTTGTGCACCCGCGAGGCCAGCAGCGCGAAGGACTCGATCAGGCGCTCGACGTGCGGATCCTCCGACACGTCGCCCGCCATCATCAGACGACCGGCGATCTTGGGATAGCGGGCGGCGAAGTCCTTCGCATGGCTGCGCAGGAAGGCCAGCTCTCGTTCGTAGTGGGGAAGCAGTTCATCCATAGGCGACCTCTCACGCCGTCGTCGGCGCGCGGCGCGCCCGGCGGACGGAGTACTGCTGAGTGGTGGGTTGGAGCATGGCGTCGAAGCTCACCGGCTCACGGGCGAGGTCGACGACCAGCAGGGCATGGATGGAGAAATGCAGCTTGTGGCGGCCTTCACCCTTGAGCTCGAGCACCACCCGCGCTTCGCGCAGCCGCGGCTCATGGGCCCGGATGGCTGTCTCGATGGAGCGGCAGATGTGATCCCGGTCCCGGGGATTGGCCAGGCTCAGGCCGGCGAAGTCGATCATCCCGAACGACAGGATGGAGGACCTGCAATGCTCGTAAGGCTGCAAGGTGTCGTCGGACACGCCACAACGGGTGTTCAGCAAGGCCTCCACATCGCGGGCCACGCTGTCTTTCATCTGCTCGATGGACATCTGCACGACCGCGTACTCGGAGGGCACCTCCGGCTCGTCATCCAGCAGTTTCTCGAACAGGCTTGGGTTGTAGCGCGACATGGCAGCGGCTGCAGCACACGAAAACATCGAAAAAAAAGGCGGACGAGTCCGCCTTTCCTTGCCTCGAAAGGCGGGGCGATCAGCCGAAGGTCGGCGTGTTGTTCGCCAGGTTCCAGGCGCCCTTGATCTTCTGGCGGGCACCCTTGTCACCGTTGACGTTGAGCTCGTCGTACATCCACTGCACCGACGAATACTTCAGCGTGAAGGTCTCGCTGGGCAGGCCTTCGCTCGAGACGGTCGGGGCGACGGACGACACCACCACGTTCTTCAGCTCGACCTGCATGTACAGGTGGCGCAGGTTCTGCGCACCCGGGTCGCCAACGTTGTTCTTGCCACCGTGGGCGCGGTAGAAGGAGATCACGACGTCATTGATGACGGTGCCGGCCGAGCAAGCTTGCAGCAGCTTGGGCGTGGCGCCATCGATGTCCTTCGTGAACACCATCTCACCGTGCTCGCAGCGCTCCGAGGAGTGGCCACCAGCCGTGGAAGACGTCGCAGACTTCGGCTGGCGAACCAGGTGGCTCCACGAGTACACCTCGACGGTGTCCTTGTGGACCTTGTCGCGCGAGTCACCCTTGATGTCGCTGCTCTTGAAATCGACGTAGATGTCTTTTGCCATTATTTAATGAACCTCCGCTATTGCTGATGGTAGTGATCAGCCCTTGCTGCCAGACGGCAGTTCAGCCACCAGACGCAAGGACACAGACAGTTCGTCCAGCTGGAAATGAGGACGAACAAACGAGACCGCACGGTAGACACCCGGGCGGCCCGGTACTTCGGACACCTGAACGGAGGCATCACGCAGCGGATGCTGGGCCTTGGTCGCCTGCGAAGCCGAATCGTCCGAGGTCACGTATTGCGAGATCCAGCGGTTCAGGAACTCCTCGACGTTCGCGGCGGAAGCGAAGCTGCCGATCTTGTCGCGCATCATCGCCTTCATGTAGTGCGCGATGCGGCAGACGGCGAACATGTACTGCAGCTGAGCCGACAGCGCAGCGTTGGCGTTGGCCGAGTCCAGGTCGTACTTCTTCGGCTTCTGCGTCGACTGCGCGCCGAAGAAGGCGGCGTAGTCGGTGTTCTTGCAATGCACCAGCGGGATGAAGCCGAGGTCGCTGAGCTCCTTCTCGCGCCGGTCGGTGATGGAGATCTCCGTCGGGCACTTGAGGGCGACTTCGCCGTCATCGGTCTTGAAGGTGTGGGTCGGCAGGTCCTCCACCAGGCCACCGCCCTCGACGCCACGGATCGCCGCGCACCAGCCGTAGTTCTCGAAGGCGGCGGTCAGGCGCGCGCCCATCGCATAGGCGGTGTTCACCCACAGGTAGCTGCTGTGGTCGCTGCCGTCGACGTCCTCGACGAAGTTGAAGCCCTCGACGGTGGTGCCGTCCTTCGGGTTGTACGGCAGGCGGCCAAGGAAGCGCGGCAGCGTCAGGCCCACGTAGCGCGAGTCCTCGGACTCCCGGAACGACTTCCACTTGGCGTACTCGACCGTGTCGAACACCTTCGACAGGTCGCGCGGCTTGCCCAGCTCGGTGTACGAGTCGAGGCCGAACAGCTCGGGCGAGGCCGCCGAGATGAAGGGTGCATGCGCCGCGGCCGCGACATGCGACATCTGCTCGACGAAGTAGATGTCTTCCGGCTGGCGGCTGATGTCGTAGTCGCCGATCAGCGCGCCGAAGGGCGATCCACCGAAGGTGCCGAACTCTTCCTCGTAGACCTTCTTGAACAGGGCGCTCTGGTCGAAGTCGATCGCCGTGTTGAAGTCCTTCACCAGGTCCTTCTTCGTGGCGTTGAGCACCTTGATCTTCATCATGGAGTTGGTCGAGGTCTGCTTGCACAGGTAGTGCAGGCCACGCCACGAGGACTCCAGCTTCTGGAACGGCTGCGCGTGCATCACCGCGCTCAGCTGCTTGGAGATCAAGGCGTCGAGCTCGGCCACCCGCGCATCGAGGGTGGCCGACAGGTTCTCGGAGACGACCACCGTGCCTTGCAGCACTTCCTTCACCAGCTCGCCGATGATGTCCTTGGCACGCTCATGCTCGGTGGCCGAACGAGCGACCTTGCTCTGCCCGACGATCTGGTCGAGCAGGCTGCTCTCACCGTCCAGCGCCTGCGGCGCGGCGACTTGTGCTGCGACTTGCGCACTCATGGCTTACTCCTTGTCCTTGTCCTTGGCCTGCGTTTCGGCGCCCAGCTGCTGCAGGCGCTCGGTGTTGCTCAGCACCTCGCCCAGCAGGTCTTCGAGCTTCTCGTTGCCGGCCATCTTGTTGCGCAGGTCGGCCAGCTTGGTGCGCGCTTCCATCAGCTTGCGCAGCGGCTCGACCTGTTCCACCACCGATTCAGGGCGGAAGTCCTCGAGCTTCTTGAACTCGAGGTTGACCGCGAACTCGCCGCCTTCGGGGCTCAGCTCGTTCTTGACGCGGTAGCTGGCGGTGGGCGAGAGGCCGGACATCACTTCGTCGAAGTTGTCGAGGTCGACGTTGACGAACTTGCGGTCCTTCAAGCGCGGCTGCGGCTTGTCGGGATTCGGCTGGCCGGTGAAGTCACCCATCACGCCGACGACGAAAGGGAGCTCCTTCTGCTCGATGGCATCGCCGATCTCGACGTCATAGGTCAGTTGCACGCGCGGGGGGCGGACCTTCTCGAGCCGCTTCTGGACACTTTCTTTCTTGGGCATGTTGGTATTCCTTCAGGTCGGATTCATTGCAGGGCGCCGAAAGGGTTGCGCCCTCCGGAGCTCGGGGAGGGCTGGCCCGGGGCCGCCTTTTCGGCAGCAGCGGGCGGCGTGGCAGCGGCCGACGGAGCGGTGCGGGTGACCGCGCGTCTGGCACTGCCACTCGGGCCGGCGGTGGTGGCGCGGGCCGACTGCGGCGGCAGCAGCACCGGCTCGCCGATGGCCTCGCGGATGGTGCGTGCCAGGCCTTCGGCCTCCACGCGGGTGGAGCCGTTCACCGAGTTCATTTGCCGCAAGTGGGCCAGCGCCGCAGCCGAGGCGCGCAGGCCGCTGACGGCGATGATGCTGCGCGCAGTGAGGTCGGCGGTGTCTCGCTGCAGCACTTCCTGAGAGGCCACGATGGCCGCGCCATAGTTCATGGCATCGAACTGCACCTGCGCCGTGCGCAGCCAGGGTTGCTTGCTGGCGGGATGGGCACGGGCCGCTTCGCTCAGCAGCGACAGGGACTTCGCGATATCGCCACGCTGCTGGGCAGCGGCTGCTTCGTTCAGTGTTTGCTGAAGGTCGACCACCGGCGCCTTGTCCGTCCTGGGCGCCGTACTGCAAGCGCCCAAAAGGCCGGCCAGAAGCAGCGCCGCCACGGTGTGGCGTCGAGATTTAAGTCGGTCTTGCAAAGGAGACCCCCCTCCCGTTTACGAATAGTGCGGGCCGGCTTGACCGGCCTGTCGGGAGCAGGAAACATCGCCCATGTCATCCCGAACGCAGCGGATTAGAACCCACATCACGAACGAGTCGCACCCCCCTCTTTGGGTGTGTTACCTGCAATTGCCCGTTGCTACTGGCGGTCACGCACATCGCTCAAATGGAGGGGGTGCGTGATGCAGGGGCCACCGCTACACTGCCGCGCCAATCGCCTCTTGCGAACAACGAAAAGTGGATCGGGAAGGTCGCTTCATGCCGTCAACAAGCACGGGACACAACGCTCGGCTGCTCACGCTGGCCCTCCTGCTTGCGAGCCCGTTGCTGCTGGGGGGTTGCGAGACCGCCAGCAAGGCCGCCGAAGCAGTCGGCAGCCTGAAGGACAAGGCCCTCGAGGCCACCGGCCTGAAGAAGCCGGCCGTGCCGGAGCTGCCTGAGAGCGCCCTGCCCGCCCGCCGCGTCGACCTGCGCATCCATGCCAGCGATTCGCTCAACGTGGATACCGCCGGGCACTCCTTGTCGCTGGTGGCGCGCGTGTACAAGCTGAAGAGCGCGGACGCCTTCCTGAACATGCCCTACGAGGCCTTCGGCAATCCCGCGCGAGAGAAAGAGCACCTGGGCGAGGACGTGGTCGAGGTGCGCGACCTGCAACTGGTGCCCGGCCAACGCTACGAAGTACAGGACAAGGTGGCCCGCGAGGCGAACTACATCGGCGTGGTGGCGCTGTTCCGCGCGCCGGCCACGCAGCGCTGGAAGTACGCCTTCGCCGCCGAGGCGGCCCAGAAGACCGGCATCACGATCGGTGCCCACGCCTGCAGTCTGAGCGTGTCGATCGGCATGCCCGTCAATGCAGCAAGCAGTGTCGCGGCGATGAGCCCGGGCATGTGCCCTTGATTCGGGAGGCGATGCGCCGCCCGCCAGCGAGAGAGAGATCTTGATCCATTCAGCAAAGCTTCTTTGGGGCGAAGGCCTGTTCCTGCGGCCCCAGCACTTCCAGCGCCAGGATGCCTACCACGAATGGCGCCTGGCCCAGTTCGCACGTGTACTGCATCCTTACGCCTGGGGCGTGCGCCACCTGAGGCTCGATACCGATGCGCTGCAGGCCGGCGTGCTGCGCCTGCTGGAACTGCAGGTGGTCTTCCCCGACGGCGAGCTGTACAGCGCTCCGGCGGAAGACGAGCTGCCGCCGCCGCTGTCGCTCGAATCGCTCGGCAGTGCCGGCACCGAAGTGGTCTTCCACCTGGCGATGGCGCCGCTGCGCAGCGTCGGCAGCAACTTTGTCGGGCCGCAGCAGGCGGCCGACACCAGCGTGCGCTACTACCAGCGCAACGAAGCCGCTGGCGACTGGTACACCGAAGCGGTCGACGCCGAGGTGGCATTGCTGAAGAAGTCGGTACGCCTGCTGGCCGACCATGAACCGCGCGACCACCTCGTCAGCCTGCCGGCGCTGCGTGTGCGCCGCACCTCCACCGGTGGCTTCGAGGCCGACGGGCGCTTCGTGCCGCCCTGCGTGTCCATCCAGTCGGTGCCGGCCCTGCACCTGATGCTGCGGCGCCTGCTGGACGTGCTGCAGGCCAAGGTCGACGCCCTCTACGGCTTCCACCGCGAGCCGTCGAAGAACATCATCGAGTTCCGCTCCGGCGACGTGGCCTCGTTCTGGCTGCTGCACACCGCCAGCTCCAGCTTCGCCTCGCTGTCGCACCTGATGCGCCACCCCGGGCTGCATCCCGAGCGCCTGTTCCAGGGCCTGCTGGAGCTGGCCGGCGCGCTGCTGACCTTCTCCAAGGGCTTCACGCTGGCCGACCTGCCGGCTTACGACCATGGCAACCCGGGCCCGGCCTTCTTGCGGCTGGACCACATCATCCGCGAGCTGCTCGAAACCGTCATCTCGACGCGCTACTTCTCCATCGCACTGACCGAGACCAAGCCATCCTTCCACCTGGGCCGCCTCGATTCGGAACAGGTGACGCCGTCCACCGGCCTCTACCTGGGCGTGACCGCATCGATGCCCCCGGCCGAGCTGGTGGAGGCGGTGCCGATGCGCTTCAAGCTCGGCGCCCCGGAGGACGTCGACAAGCTGGTGTTGTCGGCCATGCCGGGCGTGCGCCTCACGCATGCGCCGCAGGTGCCGGCCGCCATCCCGGTGCGACCCGGCAGCTACTACTTCGTGATCGAGCCGCGAGGCGCGCTTTTCGAACGCATGATGCAGGCCCAGGCGATTTCGATCTACGTGCCGCAGGGCTGGTCGGACCTCAAGCTTGAATTGATCGCGGTCAACTCATGAACCACAACGCCACCCTGCCGCCCTCGCTGTTCGCCCAGGGCAGCACGGCGCCGGCACGTGCCGCCGGCGGCGCAGCCATCGAGGCCCGCTCGCTGCTCGACCTGATGTACGACGGCTTCTACATGCTCTTCCTGCTGAAGAACAAGCATGCGCCGCTGGACGCCGACAGCTTTCGCGAACGGGTCAAGGACTTCCTCAAGGAATTCGAGCGCGGTGCCGATCGGCTGAAGGCGCCCGCCGAAGACGTCTACCTGGCGAAGTACGCCTTCTGCGCGCTGGTGGACGAAGCGGTGCTGATGTCGCAGTTCAAGGTGCGCGATGCCTGGGAGCGCCAGCCGCTGCAGCTGCAGTTCTTCGGCGAGCAACTGGCCGGCGAGAACTTCTTCGAGCGGCTGGAAGAGCTGCGCCGGCAGGGGGCGGCGCGGGTGCAGACGCTGGAGGTCTTCCACATGTGCCTGCTGCTGGGCTTCCAGGGGAGGTACCTGCTCGAAGGCAGCGAGAAGCTCAACTACCTGACAGCCCGCCTGGGCGACGAGATCGCCCACCTCAAGGGCCAGCGCGCCGGCTTCGCGCCTCACTGGGCACCGCCCGACCAAGTGCGGCACACCTTGAAGAACGAGGTGCCGCTGTGGGTCATTGGCTCGGTCTTCGCCCTGCTGGGACTGTTCGCCTTCATCGGCCTGCGCCTGGCGCTGGACCGCAGCACGCGCCAAGAACTGTCGGCCTACCAGGAGCTGATCAAGCTGCCCCCAAAGGCGGCCCACCTCACCATCACCCTGCCCTGAGAAAACGCGCTTCGATCATGATGCCTTGCCGTTCCCCGGCCATGCCGCGGCTGCCTGCGCGCCGCAGGGCGCCCCGGCACCGGCACGGCGCCTGTGGGCAGGCAGCGGTGGCTCAGCGCAGCAGGTCGTCGTCCTGCCGGCGTGCCGGGCAGGCGGCATCGCGGCCCCACTGCCCGTCGCAGATGCGCGTGCGGCACAGCTGCGATTCGAGCCAGCCCAGCGTCATGCAGCGGCGCACCAGCTCGGCGGTGGACAGCGGCGGATCCTGCTGCGTCACCACGTCGCGGCCCTGGTCCGCGGCCCCCGCAGCCGGCGCACCGGTGCGCTGCCCGGGCCGGCGTCCGGAGAGGTGCGACACCATGGCCTCCAGCAGGTCGATGTCGGCGTCGATCTTCGAGCCGGCGGCGGGGGTGGTGCGAGCTTTCGAGACTGCCGCCGGCGCGCTCGCCACGGCGGTGGAATGCTCGGTGTGCCGGGCCGCGGTGGCGCGGCGTGCCGGCGCGGCAACGGCAACGGTCTCCGACTTGCGCTCGGCCAGCGAGTCAAAGGGATGGTTCTCGCCGGACGCCTTAGCGGCCGGCACCGAAGCGGCCGGCCCTGCGGCCTGTGGCACCGGCGCCGCCGCGACGACGACATTCTCGATGCGCGCCGCCTGCGGCGCTTCGGCAGGGCCGGTGCTTGCAGCAGCTGTCGCCGGTGCTGAAGCCGCACTCGCAGCGGCCAGCGCCGGCGCTGCGGGCGACCCGCGAGCGATGTCTGCGGGTGCCTGCCTGCCGCTCCCGAACGCCAGGTATGCCACCGTCAGCAGACCCGCAAGCGCCATGACGCCGAGGGCCAGCATCACCGGCGAGCGTCGTGCAGCGGGCGTGCCCGCGCCGGGAGCCGGCTTGTGGGTGCTGTCGATGCTGGAGAGGATCCTGACCGGCTCGTGGCTGCCCGCCGTGGCCGGGTCCGGCGCCTGCGTCGCCGGGCCGAACAGCGACGGTCGCGTCGAGGGCCCGAACTCGGGCGGTGTTGTGTTGTGGTTCAAGCCACTGACTCCCTGGAAGCTGGCCGGCCGGTCGACCGGGCCTGCGAGCGGTGGCGATTCTATCGACGCGGGCTGTTGGCACGCAGTGTGGAAAACCTTGGTTACTCCGCCATGCTGCAGGCCGTGCTGATTTATTTCTTGCTGGCGTGCGGGCTGCTCGGCATGGTGTTCCTGCCGGAGCCACGCGCCTGGGTGGCAGCCCGCCTGGTGTCGCTGGCGGGGCTGACGCGGCAGACCTGGCTCGGCGCCACCTCGCGCTGGCACCGCCGCTGCAAGCGGACCTCACGGCAGGCCAGCCATGCTGCAGGGGCCGGCTGGTCCTGGCTGAGGCGGCGCTGGCCCCTGTGCACTGCGGCGCTGGCCCTGGTGCTGCTGCCACCGGCCGTGGTGTACCTGGTGCGCGACCGCCATCAGCCGGCCGGCTTCGCGGAGGCGGTCGACGCCGGCGACAGCCTGGTCGCGCAGTTGCTCGACGGCGAGCAGCTGGTGCCGCCACCGCCCTTGCCGCCCGAGGTCTTCACCACCGCGGAGGTGCGGGAGGCGCGGCCGATGCTCGCCACCGCAGACCGCAAGTGGGACCCGCTGGATGCGGCCTTCCGCCAACGCCTGCTGCTGGTCTTCAGGATCATGAAGGAAGAGCACGGCTACGACATGGCGTTGCTGGAGGGCTATCGAAGCCCCGAGCGCCAGGCGATGCTGGCGGCGATGGGGCCGCACGTCACCAACGCCGGCGCCTTCCAGAGCTACCACCAGTACGGCCTGGCGGCCGACTGCGCCTTCTACCGCAACGGCAAGCTGGTGATCAGCGAGCGCGACCCCTGGGCCCTGCGCGGCTACCAGCTGTACGGCGAAGCGGCCGCGCGGGTCGGCCTCACCTGGGGCGGCACCTGGAAGATGCGCGACTATGGCCACGTGGAACTGCGCCGGGCGGGCGCGAAGACCGGCCGGCCCCAGTGACATGGGTATCGAGAACATGGATAGACTGCACCGCATTCAAAGAAGCCGGGTGCACAGGGAGAGCGAGATGGCACGACCCTTCATCGTGATGGGGGACATCACTGGCCATGGCGGCACGTTGATCGATGCGTCCGGCCTGACGAACGCGCACGGCAAGCGCATCGCACGCGCTGGCGGCAAGGGGAGCCGCCCGGCGCCGCTGCCCGGGGCCGACCTGCCCGACGCACCCTCGCGGCTCCTCGGGCTGGCCCGTGACGACCTCGGTGTGGCGGGCGGTTTCGACTGCCTGGCCCCGGCCACCGCGCACAACGAGATCGAGCCCCGCCCCGTCCTCGAGATGACGGGGGTGCATCCGCACCAGCGCGCGGCCTTCGCGCTCGCCCCGGCCCATCGACCCGCCGCCGCTGCCGGCCCGGCTGCCGCCTGAACGCGGTCCACTGATTTCCTGTGTTCTGACCATGCGACGATTCTGGGACTTCCTTCTGCGACCCGGCACCCTCTCGGTGATCGGCTTCCTGGCCCTGGCGGCCTTCCTGCTGCTGGGTGCCAACGAACTGGAGCTGGCGCTGTTCTGGATCGTGGTGGCGCTGCTGCTCCTCGGGCTGGTGTGGCTGGTGGTCTGGTGGGTGCGGCGGCGCCGTGCGCAGAAGGCCGCGGCGGGCCTGGAGCAGGCCCTGCAGGAGCAGGCCGAGCGCGCGGTGAAGGCGGCCCCCGCCAAGGAGCGCGGCGAGACCGAAGCGCTGCGCGAGCGCATGCAGGAGGCGGTGCGCACCATCAAGACCTCCCGGCTGGGACAGACCTCGGGCACCGCCGCGCTGTACGAGCTGCCCTGGTACATCGTGATCGGCAACCCGGCCGCCGGCAAGAGCTCGGCCATCGCCAAGTCGGGCCTGCATTTTCCCTTCGCCGACCACAGCGGCAACATCATCCAGGGCATCGGCGGCACCCGCAATTGCGACTGGTTCTTCACCAATGAAGGCATCCTGCTCGACACCGCCGGCCGCTACTCGGTGCACGAGGAAGACCGCGAGGAATGGCGCGGTTTCCTCTCGCTGCTGAAGAAGCACCGCAGCAAGGCGCCCATCAACGGCATCATGATCGCGGCCAGCCTGCCGGAGCTGGCCGGCAACAAGCCGGAGTTCGCCATCCAGCTGGCCAAGCAGCTGCGCCAGCGGGTGCAGGAGCTGACCGAGCAGCTGGAGGTGTTCGCGCCGGTCTACGTGGTCTTCACCAAGGCCGACCTGGTGGCCGGCTTCGTCGAGTTCTTCGAGGACCGCGACCGCGGCGAGCGCGACCGCGCCTGGGGCGCCACCCTGCCCTACGACGCCGACGGCAAGCTCGACGCGGTGGGCCAGTTCGAGCGCCACTTCGAAGCACTCTATGAAGGGCTGAAGGCGTCGTCGGTGGCACGCATGTCGCTGCACCGCGGCGAGAAGCTGCCGCCCGGGGTCCTCACCTTCCCGCTGGAGTTCGCCTCGCTCAAGCCGGTGCTGCGCACGTTCCTGACGACGCTGTTCGAGGAGAACCCCTTCCAGTTCAGGCCCATCTTCCGCGGCTTCTACTTCACCAGTGCGGTGCAGCAAGGTGCCTCCACCAGCCGCTCCAGCGAGCGCGTGGCGCAGCGCTTTGCGCTGCAGCTGCAGCCGGGCACCACCGCCGAGGTCTACTCGCAGACCGGCTTCTTCCTCAAGGACCTGTTCTCCAAGGTCGTGTTCGCCGACCGCAACCTGGTCAAGCAGTACAACAGCCGCGACAAGCTGCGCTGGCGCTATGCCGCCTTCTTCGGTGGCGTGGCGGCGCTGGGCATCGCGCTGGCGGCCTGGACCTGGTCCTATGCCGGCAACCGCCAGCTGGTGGAGAACGTGCGGGCCGACCTGGAGAACGTGGTCACCCTGCAGAAAAACCGCAGCGACCTGCAGTCTCGCCTGGAGGCGCTCGAGGTCCTGCGTGACCGCCTGGTGCAGCTGCAGTCGCTGCGCGACGAGCGGCCCTGGTCCTTGAGCCTGGGGCTCTACCAGGGCAAGGCGATCGAGCAGCAGCTCAAGCGCGAGTACTTCGCCGGCATCCAGGAAGTGCTGCTGCAACCGGTGTCCGCCAGCATCGAGGCCTACCTGGCCGAGGTGAACGCCAACGCCGGGCAGCTGCAGCCGGCGTCCGCGGCCAGCGCGCCGGGCGCCGAGCCAGCCCGGCTCCAGCAGCCGGCCAGCCTGACGGCGCAGCCCACCTCGCTGCACTACAGCGCCGCATCGGCGTCCAATGTCACCGATGCCTACAACGCGCTGAAGAGCTACATCATGCTGGGCGACCGCAACCGCGCCGAGGCCGGCCACCTGAGCGACCAGCTGACCCGCTTCTGGCGCGGCTGGCTGGAAACCAACCGTGGCTCGATGCCCCGCGAGCAGATGATCCGCAGCGCCGAGAGCCTGATCTCCTTCACCGTCACCCAGCTGCGCGACCCCGAGTTCCCGGTGGTGCAGAACAACCTGGCCCTGCTCGAGCAGACGCGTGAGAACCTGCGCCGCGTGGTCAAGGGCATGCCGGCCCGCGAGCGGGTGTATGCCGAGATCAAGGCACGCGCCGCCACCCGGTTCCCGCCCGTCACGGTGGCCCGCCTGGTGGGCGAGCAGGACAAGGACGTGATCGCCGGCAGCTACGCCATCTCGGGCGCCTTCACCCGGCAGGCCTGGGACGTGGAGATCGAGCAGGCCATCAAGGACGCCGCCTACAAGGAGCTGCAGAGCGACGACTGGGTGCTCAAGACCACCGTGGTCGACGACCTCACGCTGGAAGGCAGCCCCGAGCAGATCCAGAAAGCCCTCATCTACATGTACAAGACCGAGTACGTGCGCGAGTGGCAGAAGTTCATGCAGGGCATCAGCGTGCAGGAGTTCGGCAACTTCGACCAGGCCGTGGCGCGCATGAACCGGCTTGGCGACCCGGCCAGCTCGCCGATCGGCCGGCTGATGCAGGCGCTCTACGACGAGACTTCCTGGGACAACCCGACCCTGGTGAACCAGAAGCTGGAGCAGGGCCAGCGCGGCTTCGTCGACTGGTTCAAGCAGACCATCCTGCGCCAGTCGCCGGCCCAGGTGCAGGTCAACGTCAACCTCAAGCCCGGCACTGGCACCGGCACCATCCCGATGGGCCCCATCGGCAAGGAGTTCGCGGGCCTGGCCCGCGTGATGCTGCCGCCGGACGGCCAGCCGGCGCTGATCCGCCATTACCTCGACGCCCTGTCCAAGGTGCGCACCCGCTTCAACCAGATGAAGAACCAGGGCGACCCGGGGCCGGCCAGCCGCCAGCTGATGCAGCAGACGCTGGAAGCCAACGGCTCGGAGCTGGCCGACGCGCTGCGCCTGGTGGACGAGCAGATGCTGGTCGGCATGGGCGACACCGCCAAGCAGTCGCTGCGGCCGCTGCTGGTGAGGCCGCTGATGCAGGCCTATGGCGTGGTGGTGCGCCCGGCGGAGAACGAGATCAACCGGGTCTGGCGCCTGGAGGTCTACGAGCCCTTCCAGCAGGGCCTGGCCACCAAGTACCCCTTCACGCGCCACACCTCGATCGAGGCCTCGCCGGCCGAGATCGCCAAGGTGTTCGGCCCGGACGGCTCGATCGCCAAGTTCACCGAGAAGACCCTGGGCCCGCTGATCCACCGCGCCGGCGACCACCTGCGCCCGCGCACCTGGGCCGACATGGGCGTGCGCCTGGCGCCGGAGTTCACGACGCAGTTCGGTGGCTGGGTGGCGCCGCTGTCGGGCGCGAGCGCCGGTGGCAGCAGCAGCAGCGGCGCGACCACGGCCGGCGCCGACCAGACCGTCTTCCAGCTGCTGCCGCAGGCCGCCCCCGGCCTGACGGAATACACGGTGGAGATCGATGGCCAGGTCATGCGCTACCGCAACACCGCGGCCAGCTGGACCCACTTCGTCTGGCCGTCCACGCAGGGGGCGCCGGGCGTGCGCATCAGCGGGCAGACCTTTGACGGCAAGACGGTGGAGTTCATCAACTTTCCTGGCCGCTTCGGGCTGGAGAAGATGGTCAACTCGGCCACCCGCCGCCGGCTCGACCCCAGCACCTTCGAGCTGAAGTGGACGGTCGACAACCTGCCGGTGGCCGTGCACCTGAAGATCATCAGCCAGCCCGGCGCCACGGCGGCGCCGAATGGCGGTGCCACGGCCCAGGGACCGGCCCTGCGCGGCACGCTGCCGGCCGTGATCGCCGGCGAATCGGCCGCCGCCGGCACGCCGGCCGCCGCCTCCTCTTCCAACGCCACCTTCGGGAGCGCCCAATGAACTCGCCCAGCGTCCCGGTGAACATGGTGTATTTCGGCAAGGTGCCGTCGCGCGGCGACTTCATCCGCAGCTCCAACAGCGCGCAGCTGGTCCAGACGCTGGACCACTGGTTGTCGCAGACCATGGAGCTGCTGGCCACCGACCCGCGCTGGAAGCTCATCTACGACGCGGCGCCACCGGTGCAGTTCGCCTTCCTCGGCTCGCGCAGCATGGTGGGCCTGGCGGGCCACCTGATGCCGAGCCAGGACAGCTCCGGCCGCCGCTTTCCCTTCATCACCGCCGGCACCTTCGAAGTGCACGAGCCGCTCGAATTCATGGCCCGCAGCCCGCTCGCGCTGACGCGGCTGTGGACGCGCTTCGAGAACTCGACCCGCCTGGCTCACGACAGCAATGACCTGACCGCGGTGCAACAGCAGCTGGCCCACACCTCGGTCGACCTGGAAGTGGTACCGCGGGCCTACCAGGCCAACTTCCTCGACTTCCTGGAGATGCAGACCCTGGGCGGCGTGGAAGCCATGCTGGAGCAGGCCGGCCAGCGCATCTCGATGCGCCAGACCCTGCTGGCGCTGGGCATGTTGCTGCAGCCGGTGCTGGCGCAAGGCAGCGTGCGGCTCGACAAGGGCCTGGTGCTGCCGCTGGTGAACGATCCGCTGTACCGGCCCTTCGTGGCCACGCTGTGGCTGGAGCTGGTGTCGCGCTTCCTCAAGCGCGGCGACTTCGAGGTGGCGGTGTTCGTCACCCGGGTCTCCGGCCTGCCGGTGCTGGTGCTGGGCTTCAACGGCGCCTCGCCGCGCACCTTGCGCGCGGTGCTCGACCCGGCCACCTGCAGCAGTGACAACGTCGAGCTGACGCAGAGCCAGTGGGTCGAGGACTACATCGACGACGACTACGGCGTGAAGAAGCTGTCGAGCTACCTGCGCGAGCCCCAGCTCTCGCTGCGCCAGGCGCTCGACACCTACCGCGAGGCCTTCCTCGGGGAATGACCACATGACATTGCACCTAGCGACCCTTTTGCGGCCGGCCCTGCTGGCCGCCGCGCTGCTGCCGCTCGCCGCGGCCGCCCAGCAAGCCGCCACGCCTGCCACCGCCCACCCGGCCCCGGCCCCCGCCGTCATCACCGGCACGTCGGCCGCGCCCAACCAGGTGGTGGTGAGCGGCACCGTTCCCGACGAAGCCACCCGCGCGGTGGTGCTGGCCCGGCTGCGCGAGCTGTATGGCAGCGAGCGGGTGGTGGACCAGATCTCGGTCGGCCCGGTGGTGGCGCCGGCCAAGTGGTCGGACTATGTCGTGCAGAAGATGCTGAGCCCCGAGCTGAAGCAGGTCACGCGGGGCCAGATGGTGATCCAGGGCAACAGCATCGACCTGAAGGGCGAGGTGGCCAACGAATCGCAGCGGCAGCAGATCGTCAGCAACATCGCCACCGGCCTGAACCCGACCTACACGATACGCAACGGCCTGCGGGTGGCGGCCAGCGAGCAGAACCTGGTGGACGACGCGCTGGCCAACCGCATCATCGAATTCGAGGCCGGCAGCTCGGTGCTCAAGCCCGAGGGGCTGCGCATCCTCGACGAGATGGTGCCGGCCCTGTCCAAGGTGGCGGCCCGCAAGATCGAGATCATCGGCCACACCGACGCGCTCGGTGCCCGTGACGGCAACATCGCGCTGTCGCTGGCGCGGGCCGATGCGGTGCGGGAGCACCTGCGCAGCAAGGGGATCGATCCGGCGCGCATTGGCATCTCGGGCGCCGGACCGGACCGGCCGGTGGCCAGCAACCAGACGGCCGAAGGCCGCGCACGCAATCGCCGCATCGAGTTTCGCGTGAGCCAGTGAGCCTCGCCCGCCCAGGGCGGATGAGGGCCCCTGCTCCACCCGGTGGCAGCAGGGCGTAAAAAAGGGCCGTCCCGCGGGACGGCCCTGGGCATGGCGGGGGCCAGCGTCGGTGTGCCGCTCACAGGCGGCGCACCCCCGGCACCCAGGCCACCAACCTGCCCCCGACATACAAGGCGCCGTGGCTATCGCCCGGCTCGGCATGGAACTCGACCTGGGCAGCGTCGTGCGCCAGCGGGTCGATGGCTTCGCATGCCGCCACATCGGGTGCCGCCACCGCAGCCAGGGCCGGCACCGGCTGCAGCCGCTCGGCCAGGCGGGACAGCAGCCCGCTTGCCAGCAGCAGGGAACGCACCAGCACGCGGCGCAGCAAGCCGTTGTGCTGCAGGGGCGAGCCGTGCAGCAAGGCCGGCTTCGCGGGATCGCAACTCGTCAACATGATGGACAGCTCCGTCAAGGCGCTCTCCGGTCACGCTCGCCACGAGGAAAGACCGGAGACCGCCGGAGATCAATAAGGACTGGGCGGATGCAGGCGCATCAGGGCTGCATGCCCCGATGCCGCCACCGCCGGGCGGTCAAACAAGGAAGGGAGGCCGACAGCCGCATGACGCGGCGCCGGTCGTCGGTGCGGTGCGTTGCGGCATGACCGCCAAAGCGGTACGCCGGCTTGAACGGCAACGGCGGCAACGGAGGTGTGGGTGTCTTGGATCTTCTTCATGGCGGACTCCTTGAGCGTGGTGGACGGAAACAACAAAAACGGCCCGGGGCGCTGACGCCTGCGGGCCGTATGAGCTTCCTGAAAAGCAAACGGCCCGGGGACACCGGGCCGTCGAGAAGCGAGCTGCAGTGCTGCTGCGGCTCAGCCTCCGGGCGCCCCGGGCGGGGACAGCGGGTGGATCGGTGCCTGCAGGCCTGCCCCTGCGCACACGACACCTCGGCCCATGCGTCGCTTCAGCGAAGCGGCATGGCGCGAACCGGTCGCTCGCGACCCGTTCAGCAAGGACACCATGTGGGGAAGGACAAACAAGATGGGCTCCAAATCAAAAAGACGGTGGGCGGGTTTCATCGCGCCGGGGTGCCGACCCTGTGGCCGGCACTGAGGTGTGCGACTTGCGTTTCATCATAGAGGGTTTCAGATGATGCGCAAGCCTTGCATCGGCACACTTACAAAAGCTTGTGCGTGCGGCGATGCCCACCAGCAGTACGCTCGGCGAGCCTTGCACCCGGCGACTGCGCCTGGTCGGTGCCGCGTCAGCCGACCTGCAACGAGGCCTGTGGCACGGCCCCACCGGCGCCGACGGCCGCTCGCAGTGATGGAGACCGGCGCCCCACCCGGCGTCCTGCTTCACTCGGGCCCGTCCACCGCCATCGCGGGTGCGGAGGTCCAGCACCGTGGCCCGTGGGAGGTGTCCTTGCCCGGCCTCGCAGCCGGGCAGCACGAAGGCGCGCAGTGCTACATCTTCCTTGGGCCTGCCGGCAATGACGGGTTCCGCCTACGGCTTGCCGAACAGGATGGGCCGCATGGCTGGAACGCCTGTACAGCTAGCTGCTCGTCGGGCACGAAGCAGCAGAACGCCTGCCCCGGCGGACGGCCTCGCTGACCAGGACGGCAGCGTGTCCTTGCGGTCAAGCAGCAGCCCGGCGCGGCGGTCGCCGGCCGCCGGAGAGCTCCTGCCTTAGGGCGGCGCGAAGACGTCTGGCCAGGCCGAACGGCGCACCTCGCGCAACCTGGTGAGGCGCATGGGCCACGGCTGATCAAGCCAGGGCAGCGCACCCAACCGTCTTCGGGCAGTGGCGGCAGGTGCACGCCGGGTGGCCCCGCCAGCAGCGGGCCCGGCAAGGCCTCGGCATACCCGACCGGCATGTGCGGCGCGCACCGCAGGGCGGCACCTGCCATTGCAGCGGGCGCTCAAGCTGCACGCCGCGCAGGCTGGCCGCCTTTCACAGCCCTGGGTTGTCCCTGGAATGGCCAGGCGTGAGGATGCAGGCGGGCATCGCGGGCGCCTCGTCGGTGAACGTGGCGCATGACACGCCGGGCGGTGGCCGCCTTGGCGGCATTGCGCCGCATCAGCGATCCTGGTCCTGCCCTTCCAGCCCCAGTAGTTCTTCCATCTGCGACAGCGAACCGCCATCCTTCAGCACCGCGCGCAACCACACATGCAGCGGCATCTCGCCCCAGCGGGCCGCCTTGTCGGCCAGATAGGCGACCGGGCTGTGCGGCTCGGTGCGGCGGAAGTACTCCGCCACCTCGCGCAGCTGGTTCAAGGCCTGTGCGCGCGAGGCAATGGGGCCCCCGGCCGCGCCCAACCCGGCGGTCGGGACGGGCTGCCCCGTCACGACGGGCGCGTTGCCCGGTGCGCCGGCCGGTGCGCCGGGCGCCGCAGCGAGTGCGCCGGAATCGCGCGCCAGGCGCTCGACCTCGTGCAGCGTGGAGGCGAGTGCCTCGCGAGCCGGCGCGAAACCGGGGCCTTCGTCACCCAGGCGTTCATCGAGCACCTGCTGCAACTCGGCCAGTGCCGCGACGCTGGCCCGCACCGATGCCAGGCATTCCAGCAGCCAGGCCTGCGGCGTGTCGCGCTGCGCGCGCTGCCAGGCCTCGAGCGTCACCTTGCCTTCGGCGAGTTGGTCGGCCGCCTGCGGGTGCTTGTCGATCTGGCCCTGCAGCGCCCGGGCCGCAGCCTGGTCACGCAGGCTGTAGGTGCCAGCCGCCGCCTGGGTGACGGGCAGCATCGGCGCCAGGTACACCACCCGCTGCAGCAACCAGCCGAGGTTGCCGATGCGCTGGTCCCAGTCACCGTCGTCCGGCTCGGGGTACATGTCGGCCCAGTACCGCTGGCACAGGCGAGCGCACAGTGCAAGGCCGTCGGCCAGGCCGGCATAGCCGCGGTTGCGGGCGGCAGCGTCGCACCACCACATCGCCAGCCGCAGGTCCTTGGTGCGCGAAGCGAGCAGCTGGCCGCACAGCGCTTCCACCCCGCGCCAGTCGGCCACCTTGAGGGTGGTCACCCACTCGCCCTGGTCCAGGCTGGGATCGTCCTCGCGGCGCATCTCCTGGATGGCATCGAACTCGGAGGAGAAGGCCATGTTCTCGCCGCAGGGGGCGTGGTCGGAGATCGGTTCGAGCAGCTTCTCGTGCATGAGGGAGCACCGGGATAGTGGGGAAAAAGTGGCGGAAGGATAGCCAAGGGCCCTGCCCGCTGCCACCGGAAATCGACCTTTGCGGCACCCCCACATGAGGGAGCCCGCTGCCGCGACCCGTCCGGCTGCCTCGCGGCACCCGCCAGGCGGAGGCCTGTCGCTGGACGGTGAAAGGCAGGCACCCACCCCCCTGCTCCGCCTTCTGGCCCGAGGGGCGTCGCCCGCTCGGCAGTGGCGGCGATGCGGCTGCCGGCAACTTCGACCCGGTGCAACTTCGACTGCGACGGCCACTGTGGCTGTGGCTCAACTTCTTCCTCTGCCTCTGCCTCTGCCTCTGCCTCTGCCTCTGCCTCTGCCTCTGCCTCTGCCTCTGCCTCTGCCTCTGCCTGTGCCTGTGCCTGTGCCTGTGCCTGTGTCTGTGCCGTTGCCGTTGCCTCTGGCCAGGTCGGCGCTGCTCGGGCTGGCTTGGAGCGGGCGACCCCCAGCGGAGGCCGTCGCCAAGGCATGGCCGACGCCGTTCGGCCGTGCCTCGCTGCCATCCGGGCCCTCGAACCAGGAAAAGTCGTGCAGCAATGCGCACCGCGGGGCCCGGCATGCGTGGCGGGCCTTCAGCAGAGGGGGCCAGGGGTCGCTCTGTGGTGCTGCAGGCTCCCCGACCGTGGGGTTCCCGGCCGGCGCAGCAGGGCACTTGGACGAGCGTGTGGTTTCGCACGCTTCGGTCAAGAGCGCAGTGCAGCGGCTGATGGAGCCGTGATTTCAGCGATCAAGTTTTCGCAGGGCCCGTCGATATGCCGTTCATACCGTAAAGGTTTTCGTCAGTAACAGTAGGAGCAGGGCTTCGAAGCGCCGGACCGCCGGCCAAGGAATCCTGCTCCGCACGCCTGCCGCGAGGTCGGGGTGCTCACGCCTTTGAATAGAACATGAGGATTGCTAAATGGCCTCGTTGATTCCGTCACTCTCTACGGCCCAGGTCGCGGCCATGTCCACGACCTCGATCCGGTCCCTCACCACCGAGGACTGGGCCGCCTTTTCGACGGCGCAGGCCGCCGCCCTCACGACGGCACAAGTGGCGGCCATCGAGACCGTGGACTTGCGCGTCCTCTCGACGGCCAACCTCGCCGCGCTGACCACGACGCAGATCGTCGCGCTCGGCACGGCGCAGGTCGCCGCACTGGGCACCAACCAGGTGGCCGCGATGACGACCACCCAGGTCGCCGCCATCGAGGTGGCCGACCTGCGGGCCCTGACCACCGCCCAGGCGGCCGCCCTCGGCACCGCGCAGATCGCGGCGCTCGGCACCACCCAGGTGGCCGGGCTTGAAACCGCCGACCTGCGGGCCTTGTCCACCGGCGGCATCGCTGCGATGTCCACCACCCAGGTGGCGGCCCTGACGACGGCGCAAGTGGGCGCCCTCAATACCCAGCAGGTCGTGGCACTGACGACCGCGCAGGTCGCCACCCTGTCGGCCAGCCAGGTCGCCTCGCTGACCACGGCCCAGGTCGCCGCGCTGCAGACGACCGACCTCGCCGCACTGGCGACCAACCAGGTGGTGGCCCTCAGCACCGCCCATGTGGCCGCCCTCACCACCGGCCAGGTCGCCGCACTGACCACCACCCAGACGGCCGCCCTCGAGGTGGCCGATGTGCGTGCACTCACGACCGCGCAGGCCGCGGCGCTGTCGAGCGCCCAGCTGGCCTCGCTGAGCACCACGCAGGTTGCCGCGATCGAGACCGCCGACCTGCGCGCGCTCACCACCGCCAACATCGCCTCGCTGTCCACCACCGCGATCTCGGCGCTGGGCACTGCCCAGGTGGCCGCCCTCGGCACCCAGCAGCTGGCTGCCCTCGGCACCACGCAAGTGGCCTCGCTGTCGTCCACCCAGGTGGCGGCACTGACCACCAGCCAGGTCGCTTCGCTGCAGACCGCTGACATTGCGGCCCTGACCACCACCCAGGTCGTCGCGCTGACCACGGCGCAGGTGGCCGCCCTCAGCACCGGGCAGGTCGCCGCGCTTGGCACGACCCAGTTCGCCGCCCTGCAGACGGCCGACGTGCGGGCCCTGACGACGACGCAGGCCGCCTCGCTGTCCAGCGCCCAACTGGCCGCCCTGGGCACCGCCCAGATCGCCGCCATCGAGACGGCTGACCTGCGCGCGCTGACGACCGCCAACATCGCCTCGCTGTCCACCACGGCCATTGCCGCGCTGGGCACCGCGCAGATTTCCGCGCTCGGCACCCAGCAGCTGGCCGCGCTCGGCACGACCCAGGTCGCCGCGATTGAAACGGCCGACATCCGGGCCCTGACCACCGCCCAAGCCAACGCGCTGTCCAGCGCCCAGCTGGCCGCCCTGGGCACCCACCAGGTCGTCGCCATCGAGACGGCCGACCTGCGTGCGCTGACCACCGCCAACATCGCTTCGCTGGGCACGACCCAGCTGACCGCACTGGGTACCGCACAAGTCGCCGCCCTCACCACCGAGCAAGTGGTGGCGCTGGGCACCACGCAAGTGGCCGCGCTGGGCACCACCCAAGTCGCTGCACTGACCACCGCCCAGGTCGTGGCCCTGCAGACCGCCGACGTGGCCGCCCTGACCACCACGCAGGTGGTGGCGCTGACCACCGCCCAGGTGGCCGCGCTTGGCACGGCGCAGCTGGCCGCGCTGGGCACGACCCAGTTCGCCGCCCTGCAGACGTCCGACCTGCGCGCCCTGACCACCACGCAAGCCGCCTCGCTGTCGAGCGCCCAGCTCGCTGCGCTGAGCACCGCCCAGGTCGCCGCCATCGAGACGGCCGACCTGCGTGCGCTGACCACCGCCAACATCGCCTCGCTGTCCACCACCGCCGTCGCCGCCCTGGGCACCAGCCAGGTGGCCGCGCTCACCACGCAGCAGATCGCCGCGCTGACGACGTCGCAAGCCGCCGCGCTCGGCACCCAGCAGGTGGCCGCACTGACCACCTCGCAGGTGGCAGCTGTCGGCACCACCGACCTGGCCGCGCTCTCCACCGCCCAGATCGTGGCGCTGACCACCGCCCAGGTGGCCGCCCTTGGCACCACCCAGCTGGCCGCCCTCGGCACCACCCAGGTCGCTGCGATGCAGACGGCCGACGTCGCCGCGCTGACGACCACGCAGGCCGCCTCGTTGTCGAGCGCCCAGCTGGCCGCCTTCGGCACGAACCAGATCGCCGCCATCGAGACGGCCGACCTGCGCGCCCTGACGACCGCCAACATCGCCTCGCTGTCGACCACCTCGATCGCTGCGCTGGGCACCGCCCAGATGGCGGCCCTCGGCACGCACCAGGTCGCCGCGTTGACCACCACGCAGGTGGCTGCCCTCGAGACGGCCGACATCCGCGCCCTCACCTCGGTGCAGGCTGCCGCGCTCTCCAGCGCGCAGCTGCAGGCACTGAGCAGCGCCCAGCTGAACGCCCTTGAGAGCGCCGACCTGCTGGCCCTGAGCTCGGCCAGCATCGCGGCCCTGAGCACCACGCAGGTGGCTGCCTTCAGCACCGCGCAGATCGCCAGCCTGAGCACCGGCCAGGTCGCCGGCCTGAGCACCGCCCAGGTCAGCGCCCTTGGCACCCAGCAGATCGCTGCGTTCACCACCGCGCAGGCCGCCGCGCTGCAGACCACCGACCTCGCCGTGCTGTCCACCCAGCAGGTGGTGGCCCTGACGACGGCCCAGGTCGCCGCCCTCACCACCGGCCAGGTCGCCGCACTGAGCACGACCCAGATCGCTGCCCTGCAGACCGCCGACGTGCAGGCCCTGACCACCGCCCACGCTGCCGCGCTGTCCAGCGCCCAGCTGGTCGCCCTCGGCACCACCCAGGTGGCGGCGCTGCAGACGGCCGATCTTCGCGCCCTGACCACCGCCAACGTCGCCGCCCTGACGACCACGCAGGTGGCCGCCCTCGGCACCGCGCAAGTCGCGGCGCTGAGCACCGGCCAGGTGAATGTGCTGACGACGGCCCAGGTGGCCGCCCTCGGCACCAACCAAGTCGCTGCGCTCACCACCAGCCAGGTCACCGCGCTCAACACCACCGACGTCGCGGCCCTGTCCACCACCCAGGTGGTGGCGCTGACCAGCGCCCAGGTTGCCGCCCTCGGCACCACCCAGCTGGCTGCGCTGACGACCACGCAAGTGGCCGCCCTGCAGACCAATGACGTCGCCGCCCTGACCACCACCCAGGCAGCGGCGCTGAGCAGCGCCCAGCTGGTCGCGATGGGCACGGCGCAGGTCGCCGCCATCGAGACGGCCGACCTGCGTGCCCTGACCACCGCCAACGTCGCCGCCCTGACGACCACGCAAGTGGCCGCCCTCGGCACCGCGCAAGTCGCGGCCCTCGGTACCCACCAGCTGGCGGCGATGAGCACCACCCAGGTGGCCGCCATCGAGACCACCGACGTGCGCGCCCTGACCACCGCCCATGCCGCCGCCCTGAGCAGCGCGCAGCTGGTGGCCATGGGCACCGCCCAGGTCGCCGCGATCGACACGGCCGACCTGCGCGCCCTGACCACCGCCAACGTCGCGGCCCTGACGACCACGCAAGTGGCCGCCCTCGGCACCGCGCAAGTCGCGGCCCTGACGACCGGCCAGGTCAATGTGCTGACCACCGCCCAGGCGGTGGCCCTCGGCACCCACCAGGTCGCTGCGCTCACCACCGCCCAGGTGGCCGCGCTCAACACCACCGACGTCGCGGCCCTGACCACGACCCAAGTGGTGGCGCTGACCACCGGCCAGGTGGCCTCGCTCGGCACCACCCAGCTGGCTGCGCTGACGACCACGCAAGTGGCCGCCCTGCAGACCAATGACGTCGCCGCCCTGACCACGGCCCACGCCGCGGCCCTGAGCAGCGCCCAGCTGGTCGCGATGAGCACCGCACAGGTCGCCGCCATCGACACGGCCGACCTGCGTGCCTTGACCACCGCCAATGTGGCGGCCCTCACCACCACGCAAGTGGTGGCCCTGGGCACCGCCCAGGTGGCAGCCCTGGCCACCAGCCAGCTGGCTGCGATGACGACCACGCAAGTGGCCGCCCTGCAGACCGCTGACGTGCAGGCCCTGACCACCGCCCAGGCTGCCGCGCTCTCCAGCGCCCAGCTGGTGGCGATGGGCACCAACCAGGTCGCCGCCATCGACACGGCCGACCTGCGTGCCCTGACCACCGCCAACGTCGCCGCCCTGACGACCACGCAAGTGGCTGCCCTCGGCACCGCGCAAGTCGCGGCCCTGACGACCGGCCAGGTCAACGTGCTGTCCACCGCCCAGGCGGTGGCCCTCGGCACCCACCAGGTCGCTGCGCTCACCACCGCCCAGGTGGCCGCGCTCAACACCACCGACGTCGCGGCCCTGACCACGACCCAGGTGGTGGCGCTGACCACTGCCCAGGTCGGAGCCCTCGGCACGACCCAGGTCGCCGCGCTGACGACCACGCAAGTGGCCGCCCTGCAGACCAATGACGTCGCCGCCCTGACCACGGCCCATGCCGCGGCCCTGAGCAGCGCCCAGCTGGTCGCGATGGGCACCGCACAGGTCGCCGCCATCGAGACGGCTGACCTGCGTGCCCTGACCACCGCCAACGTCGCCGCCCTGACCACCACGCAAGTCGTGGCCCTGGACACCGCCCAGGTGGCTGCCCTCGGCACCCACCAGCTGGCTGCGATGAGCACCACGCAAGTGGCCGCCCTGCAGACCGCTGACGTGCAGGCCCTGACCACCGCCCAGGCTGCCGCGCTCTCCAGCGCCCAGCTGGTGGCGATGGGCACCAACCAGGTCGCCGCCATCGACACGGCCGACCTGCGTGCCCTGACCACCGCCAACGTCGCCGCCCTGACGACCACGCAAGTGGCCGCCCTCGGCACCGCGCAAGTCGCGGCCCTGACGACCGGCCAGGTCAACGTGCTGTCCACCGCCCAGGCGGTGGCCCTCGGCACCCACCAAGTCGCTGCGCTCACCACCGCCCAGGTGGCCGCGCTCAACACCACCGACGTCGCGGCCCTGACCACGACCCAGGTGGTGGCGCTGACCACTGCCCAGGTCGGAGCCCTCGGCACCACCCAGCTGGCTGCGCTGACGACCACGCAAGTGGCCGCCCTGCAGACCAATGACGTCGCCGCCCTGACCACGGCCCACGCCGCGGCCCTGAGCAGCGCCCAGCTGGTGGCGATGAGCACCGCACAGGTCGCCGCCATCGAGACGGCCGACCTGCGTGCCCTGACCACCGCCAATGTGGCGGCCCTCACCACCACGCAAGTGGTGGCCCTGGGCACCGCCCAGGTGGCGGCCCTCGGCACCCACCAGCTGGCTGCGATGAGCACCACGCAAGTGGCCGCCCTGCAGACCGCTGACGTGCAGGCCCTGACCACCGCCCAGGCTGCCGCGCTCTCCAGCGCCCAGCTGGTGGCGATGGGCACCAGCCAGGTCGCCGCCATCGACACGGCCGACCTGCGTGCCCTGACCACCGCCAACGTCGCCGCCCTGACGACCACGCAAGTGGCCGCCCTCGGCACCGCGCAAGTCGCGGCCCTGACGACCGGCCAGGTCAATGTGCTGACCACCGCCCAGGCGGTGGCCCTCGGCACCCACCAGGTCGCTGCGCTCACCACCGCCCAGGTGGCCGCGCTCAACACCACCGACGTCGCGGCCCTGACCACGACCCAAGTGGTGGCGCTGACCACCGGCCAGGTGGCCTCGCTCGGCACCACCCAGCTGGCTGCGCTGACGACCACGCAAGTGGCCGCCCTGCAGACCCATGACGTCGCCGCCCTGACCACGGCCCAGGCCGCGGCACTGAGCAGCGCCCAGCTGGTGGCGATGAGCACCGCACAGGTCGCTGCGATCGACACGGCCGACCTGCGCGCCCTGACCACCGCCAACGTGGCCGCCCTCACCACCACGCAAGTGGCGGCCCTGGGCACCACGCAGGTGGCGGCCCTCGGCACCCACCAGCTGGCCGCGATGAGCACCACCCAGGTGGCGGCTCTGGAAACGGCCGACATCCTGGCCCTGACCACCGCCCAGGCTGCCGCGCTCTCCAGCGCCCAGCTGGTGGCGATGAGCACGGCCCAGGTGGCGGCCCTCGACACGGCTGACCTGCGGTCCCTGACCACCGGCAACATCGCTGCCCTGACCACCGCGCAAGTGGTGGCCCTGGGCACCGCACAGGTGGCGGCCCTGGCCACCAGCCAGCTGGCTGCGATGACGACCACGCAAGTGGCCGCCCTGCAGACCGCCGACGTGCAGTCGCTCACCACCGCCCAGGTGGCCGCGCTCTCCAGCGCCCAGCTGGTGGCGATGGGCACCTCGCAGATCGCTGCGATCGAAGCGGCCGAGCTGCGGTCCATCGGCACGGCCAACATCGCGGCCCTGACCACCACGCAAGTGGCGGCCTTCGGCACGCAGCAGGTGGCGGCGCTCGGCACCCAGCAGGTGGTGGCCCTGACCACCGCCCAGGTGGTGGCCCTCGGCACCACCGGCGTGGCGGCCCTGACCAACACCCAGGTGGCCGTGATGCAGACCGAGGACGTCGCCGCGCTGACCACCGCCCAGGTGGCCGCGCTGACCACGGCCCACGTCGCAGCGCTGACCACGGCCCAGGTCGCCGCCCTCGGCACGACCCAGGTCGCGGCCCTGCAGACCACTGACGTCGCCGCCCTGACCACGGCCCATGCCGCGGCCCTGAGCAGCGCCCAGCTGGTCGCGATGGGCACCTCGCAGATCGCCGCCATCGAGACGGCTGACCTGCGCGCCCTGACCACCGCCAACGTCGCCGCCCTGACCACCACGCAAGTGGCGGCCCTCGGCACCTCGCAGGTGGCGGCCCTCGTCACCGGCCAGGTGGCGGCACTGTCGACGGCCCATGTGGCGGCGATGTCCACCGCCCAGGTGGCCGCCCTCACCACCGCCCAGGTGCCGGCCCTGAGCACCACCGACGTCGCGGCCCTGTCCACCACGCAAGTGGCGGGCCTGAGCACGGCCCAGGTGGCCGTCCTCAGCACGGCGCAGGTGGCGGCGCTGACCACCACCCAGGTGGCAGCGATGGAGACTGCCGACGTGCGGGCCCTCACCACCGCGCATGCCGCGGCCCTGTCCACCGCCCAGGTGGCAGCGCTCGGCACCGGCCAGGTGGCGGCCTTCGAGACGGCGGAACTGCAGGCCCTGAGCACCTCGGCCATCGCGGCCCTCAGCACCGCCCATGTGGTGGCGCTGGGTGCCAACCAGGTCGCGGCGCTGACGACCGCCCAGGTGGTGGCCCTCACCACCACCCAGGTGGCGGCCCTGCAGACCGCGGACGTCGCCGCACTGACGACGGCGCAGGTCACCGCCCTGGCCACCGGCGACATCGCCGCGCTCGACACCGCCCAGGTGATGGCGCTGACGACCGCCCAGGTGGGCGCCCTGACGACGGCGCACATCGCGGCCTTCAGCACGACCCAGGTGGTGGCGCTGGAAACCGCTGACTTCCACGCCTTGAGCACGGCCCAGGCGGCGGCGCTCACGACTGCGCACATCGCGGCACTCGGCACCGCGGACGTCGAGGCCCTGAGCACGGCGAACATCGCGGCGCTGTCCACCGCCTCGATCGACGCCCTGACCACCACCCACGTGGCGGCGCTCACCACCGGCCAGATCGCGGCCCTGACCACGGCGCACATCGTGGCCCTGGCCACGGCGGATGTGGCGGCGCTGACGACCGAGCAGGTGGTCGGGTTGCAGACGGCCGACATCCAGGCCTTCACCACCGCCCAGATCGTCGCCTTCGAGACGGCTGACCTGGCGGCGCTGACGATGGACCAGGCCTCCGCCTTCACCACGACGCAACTCGGCGCGATGAGCGGCAGCCAGCTGGATGCGCTGATCTCGGCCTCGCCGATCGTGCTGGACCTGAACGGGGACGGCGTGAAGACGGTGGCTGTCGGCAGCGGCGCGATGTTCGACCTGAACGCCACCGGCAACGTCACCTCGGTGGGCTGGGCTTCGTCGAAGGACGGCCTGCTGGTGATGGACCGCAACGGCGACGGCGTCATCAACGACGGCCGCGAACTGTTCGGTACCGCCACGCAGACGGCCTCCGGCCAGCGCGCGGGTGACGGCTACGCCGCCATGCGGCTGGAAGACAGCAACGGCGACGGCACCCTCTCGGCCGCCGACGCCAGCTTCAGCCAGCTGCGGGTCTGGGTCGACGCCGACGGCGACGCCTTCACGGACGCCGGCGAGCTGAAGACGCTGCAGGAGCTGGGCATCGTCGAGCTGGACCTCAACGCGAGCGCCAGCGACGCGAAGGACAACGGCAACCTGCTGGCCCTGGTGTCGAGCTACACCACCGCCGACGGCAGCCAGCACCAGATGGCCGACGTCTGGTTCCAGCGCGACAACACCGGCTCGACCGGCGGCAACACCCCGGTGGCCGCCGGTAGCGAGACGGCGGTGGCCGACGCGGCAGCGCAAGCGGCCGCAGCGGACGCGGCGAGCGACAGCAGCGCCAACCTGGGCGTCGGCACCCATGAGGTGCTGGCCGACCGGGGCAGCGACCTGCTGGCCAGCGCGCCGAGCGGCAGCGATGCCACCACCGGCGGCAGCAACGCCGGCACGCTGGAGCACCACCTGGCCCTGCTGGACCGCACCCAGCAGCTGCTGGACGACAAGCAGCAAGACCTGCTGCTCTAAGCCCGCCGCCCGGGGCGCATCGCGCGCCCCGGGGCCCGGCCCGAAGGCCGCCCCGCTCACGCGGTGGCGGCCTTTCTTCTTGCCTGCATGGATCGTGCAGGCCAGTCGCAGGCGCTGCGGGCCGCCGGGCCGGCGCGCGGTCAGCGGCCGAGGATGTCGTCGCGCACCGTCTCGGTGACGAGGGCCACTTCTTCGACGAGGTCCTCGGCCACGCCCATCTCGCGCAGCGTGGCGGCGAGGTCTTCCACCACCGCGTCGAAGTGCGTGTCGTTGAGGCCACGCGCCACCAGCGGCGCGTGCGAGGCGCGCATGCCGCCACCGCTGTAGCTGCCGGCGCCGCCGAAGGCATAGGTCAGGAAGGCCTTCTGGTGCTGGCGCTGGCGCGCCATGTCGATGCCGTCGAAGAAATGCCGGATGCGGTCGTCGGCCAGCACCCGGTCATAAAAGCGGTCCACCGCCGCGTCCACCGCGGCCGGGCCGCCCAGCCTCTCGTACAAAGTCGCCATCGTGGTGCCTTTCCTGCTCGTGGGATGCAACGCCGCCCGAAGGCGGGCTGGCGTGAACTTTCTCACAGCGTGCCAGGCCCGCGGCCGGCACCCGCCCAAGCCCGACCTCGCCAGGCGGGCTTCGCGCAGCGCGCCCCGCCTGGGCAAAAGAAAAACCCCGCCGGCTGCGCACTGCGCAGGCCGGCGGGGCCGGGTCGGGTCGGGTCAGGTCGGCTGCGATCGTGCCGGATCAGAAGGCCGGTACCACCGCGCCCTTGTACTTGTCCTCGATGAACTTCTTCACTTCGGGCGAGTTCAAGGCCGCCGACAGCTTCTTGACGGCCGCCGCGCTCTGGTTGTCAGGACGGGTCACCAGCGCATTGGCGTAGTACGACTTGCCGGTCTCGAAGAAGATGGCGTCACGCGTCGGCACCAGCTTGGCCTGCAGGGCGTAGTTGGTGTTGATGATGGCGGCATCCACCTGGTCCAGCACGCGCGGCAGGGCGGCGGCATCGAGCTGGCGGATCTTCAGCTTCTTGGGGTTCTCGACGATGTCACGCTCGGTGGCCAGGATGTTGGACGGGTCCTTCAGCTTGATCAGCCCCAGCCCGGCCAGCAGCAGCAGGGCGCGGCCGGTATTGGCCGGGTTGTTGGGCACTGCGATGGTGGCGCCCTGCGGCAGCTCGGCGGCCGACTTGTACTTGCGCGAATAGGCGCCGAAGGGCTCGATGTGCACCGGCGTCAGCAGCACCAGGTTCGTGCCCTTGCTCTTGTTGTATTCGTCGAGGTAGGGCTTGTGCTGGAAGAAGTTGCCATCCAGGCGCTTCTCGCTCACCTGCACATTGGGCTGGATG
This sequence comes from Eleftheria terrae, assembly GCF_030419005.1. Lineage (NCBI taxonomy): Bacteria > Pseudomonadati > Pseudomonadota > Betaproteobacteria > Burkholderiales > Eleftheria > Eleftheria terrae. The sequence continues at coordinate 5,284,470 of NZ_CP106951.1, read as the reverse complement.
TAGTCGTCGAAGACCTTGACCTGCAGGTCCACACCTTCCTTGGCCAGGCGCGGCTTCACGAATTCGAGGATCTCGGCATGCGGCACCGGGCTGGCCGCGATGGTGAGGGTATCGGCCTGGGCGGCCGCGGCCGCGACGGCGAGCACACCGGCGGTCAGGAGGGAGAGCAGCTTGGACATGGGATTTCCTTTGTGGTGCAAGTGAGAGAGCTTGTGCGTGAGTGAGTGAGTGAGGGCGTGGTCGACGGCTCGGCCCGGCGTGCCTACTTGCGGGTGTACCTGCGCACCAGGTGGTCGCCGGCCCACTGCACCAGCTGCACCAGCAGCACCAGCAGCACGACCGTCACCACCATCACGTCGGTCTGGAAGCGCTGGTAGCCATAGCGGATCGCCAGGTCGCCCAGGCCGCCGCCGCCGATCGCCCCCGACATGGCGGAGTACGAGATCAGCGCAATGGCGGTCACCGTGACGGCCGCCAGCAGCCCGGGCAGCGCCTCAGGCAGCAGGCCGCCCAGCACGATCTGGCGGGTGCGCGCGCCCATCGCCTGGCAGGCCTCGATGACACCGTGGTCCACCTCGCGCAGCACGTTCTCCACCAGCCGGGCGAAGAAGGGCGTGGCAGCCGCCACCAGCGGCGGGATGGCACCCGGCACGCCGATGGAGGTGCCGGTGACCCAGACCGTGACTGGCAGCATGACGATCAGCAGGATCACGAAGGGCAGCGAGCGCAGCAGGTTCACTACCAGCGACAGCAGCGTGTAGAGCACCGGCCGCGCCAGCAACTGCCCTGGTGCGGTCAGGAACAGCAGCACGCCCAGCGGCAGGCCCAGCAGCACGGTGAACAGCAGCGAGACGCCGCTCATCGTCAGGGTGTCGAGGCTGGCCTCCGCGATTTCGGGCCAGAAGATGCCGTCGAAGTTCATGCCAGCACCTCATGGCGGATCTCGTGCCGCTGCAGCGCCGAGCGCAGCGTGTCGCCGGTGGCCGCATCGGGCAGGCCCACCACGATCTGGCCGTAGGGCCGGCCCTTGATGTGCCCGATGGAGCCGCGCAGCACGTTCAGCCGCAGGCCCGATTCGATGGCGATGTCGCTGAGCACCGGGCGCGTCGCGGTGTCGTCCAGCAGGGTCAGCCGCCACAGGGTGCCGGCCGCATGGCCGGGCAGTTCATCGGCAATGTCCCTGAGGTCCACCGCCGCGCCCGACTCGCTCACCAGCAGCCGGGTCACCGGGTGCTTGGGAAACAGGAAGACATCGGCCACGTCGCCCACCTCCACCACCTCGCCGCGCTCGAGCACCGCGACGCGGTCGCAGACGGTGCGGATCACGTCCATCTCATGCGTGATCAGCACGATGGTCAGGCCCAGCTTGCGGTTGATGTCCAGCAACAGGCGCAGGATGGACTGGGTGGTCTCGGGGTCGAGCGCCGAGGTGGCTTCGTCGCACAACAGCACCTTGGGGTGGTTGGCCAGCGCGCGGGCAATGCCGACCCGCTGTTTCTGCCCACCCGACAGCTGGGCCGGGTACTTGTTGCGATGCTCGCCGAGGCCGACCAGCTGCAGCAGCTCGTCGACCCGTGCGTCCATCGCGGCCTTGTCATGCACGCCGGCGAGCTTCAGCGGGAAGCGCAGGTTCTCGGCCACCGTCTTGGCGCTGAGCAGGTTGAAATGCTGGAACACCATGCCGACGCGCTGGCGCAGGCCCTGCAGCCGCGTCGCGTCGAACGCGGTGATGTCTTCGCCGTCGATGTGGACGTGGCCGGCGGTGGGCCGCTCCAGCAGGTTGAGGGTGCGCACCAGGGTGCTCTTGCCGGCGCCGGAGCGCCCGATGATGCCGAAGACCTCGCCCTCTGCAATGGAGAGGTTGACGTCCTTGAGCACCGTCACCGGGGCTGCTGGCGTCTGGAAGGTCTTGCTCAGGTTCTCGATACGAATCACAGGCGGGGCGCCTCTGCGCCTTGGGAAGCGGAAAGGCCGTGACTCTAGGGTTTACCCCGGAATCAGTGAACTAACTTATGTGCATGTGCTTATGCACCTCTGTAGGGCATAAGGAGGCGCATCTCACCGTCCGCGGGCCTGCCGTGCGTTGTGAGCGCGGCTTCACTCTCCCTGCAAATAGCCGCGAAACCCGCCGCTTTTCGGCCCACCCGCCGGCCGCGCCCGCCCTAGCATGCCGGGAGGGCTCGCCGCTGCCGCGTCGCTGCCCGCCTGCTTGACCGCGGGGCCTGCCCCGCCAAGGACCTCCAGCGATGACCGTGAAAGATTCCGCAGTCCAGACCTCCGCCGCGGCCCCTGTGGACGCCACGCTGCACGCCGCCCTGGCACAGGCCGCCCAGGGCCGCATGCCGCTTGCGCAGCTGCTGGACAGCGCCACCGCCCTCGGCCAGCAAGGCCGGCTCGACGCCGCGCTGGCGCTCTATGAGGCCTGGCTCGCTCACACCGACTCGCCGCACCGCTTCGTCGCCTGCTTCAACTGGGGCACCGTGCTCGGCGCGCTCAACCGCCATGCCGACGCCGAGCAGGCCTACCGCCAGGCCCTGCAGCTCAAGCCCGACTTCGTTCAAGCCCACCTGAACCTGGGCCACCAGCTGGAGCACCTGGGCCGCATCGAGGAAGCGCTGGCCGAATGGCGCACCGTGCTCGCCCTGCTGGACGCCGCACCGCCGGCCGATGAGGAACTGCGCCTGCACGCGCTCAACAACCTGGCCCGCGCGCTTGAAGCCCACAAGCGCTACGACGAAGCCCAGGCCTGCATGGAGCAGAGCCTGGCCGTGCGCAGCGACCAGCCCAAGGTGCTGCAGCACTATGTGCACATCCGCCAGAAGCAGTGCGCCTGGCCGGTCGACCGGACGCCCGAGGGCGTGAGCCGCCACCAGCTGCTGATGGCCACCTCGCCGCTGGCCATGCTGAGCGCCTCGGACGACCCGGCGCTGCAGCTGCTGGCCGCCAAGCAGTTCGTGGCCGACCGGGTGCCGGCCGCCGGCGCGCCGCTGCCGCCCCGGGCACAGCGCCGGCCGGGCCGCATCCGCATTGGCTACCTGTCGTCCGACCTCTGCCTGCACGCGGTGGGGCTGCTCACCGCCGAGCTGTTCGAGCTGCACGATCGCAGCCGCTTCGAGGTCTACGGCTTCTGCTGGACCCGCGAGGACGGCTCGGCGCTGCGCCAGCGCCTGCTCGCGGCAATGGACCACCACATCCGCATCGGCCACCTCGACGACCGCGCCGCGGCCGAGCTGATCCGTGCCCATGACATCGACATCCTGGTCGACCTGCACGGCCTGACCTCCGGTGCCCGCCCCGGCATCCTGGCGCTGCGGCCGGCACCGGCGCAGGTGTCCTACCTGGGCTTTCCCGGCACCTCGGCACTGCCCGGCGTGGACCATGTGCTGTGCGACCGCTACGTGGTGCCGGAGGCGCTCACGCCCTACATGACCGAGAAGCCGCTCTACGTGCCGCGCTGCTACCAGGTCAGCGACCGCAAGCGCGAAGTGGCGCCCACGCCACAGCGCGCCACCTACGGCCTGCCGGAGGACGCCTTCGTCTACTGCTCCTTCAACAACAACTTCAAGTTCACCGAGGAGCTGTTCGACACCTGGCTGCGCGTGCTGTCGCAGGTGCCGCGCAGCGTGCTCTGGCTGCTGGCCGACAACCGCTGGGCCGAGCAGAACCTGGTGCAGCGGGCCGAGGCCCGCGGCATCGCGCGCGAGCGGCTGATCTTCGCGCCGCGCGTCTCGCCGGCCGAGTACCTGGCCCGCTTCAAGCTGGCCGACCTCTTCCTCGACACCTTCCCCTACAACGCCGGCACCACCGCCAGCGACGTGCTGTGGATGGGAACGCCCATCCTGACCCTGTCGGGCCGCACCTTCATCTCGCGCATGGCCGGCAGCCTGCTGGAGAACGTGGGCCTGCCCGACCTGGTGACGACCAGCCTGGCCGAGTACGAGCGGCGCGCCGTCGAGCTGGGCCGCCAGCCGCTGCGCATCGCCTCCTACAAGCGCTATCTGGCCGAGCATTCGGCCGCTTCTCCGCTGTTTGACGTGCCGGGCCTCGTGAAAGACTTGGAAGACACGCTCGCCGGCCTCGTCACCGGCTGAACCGCAGGACCCCGCCTTGTCACACGCCCCCGCTTCCGCCGCCGCCGACTCGTTGCTGCAGGCCCTGGTCTGGCTGTGCCGCCGCCATGGCCTGGAGCGCACGCCCCAGTCGCTGCTGGCCGGCCTCGCGCTGGACGGCCGCCTGCGGCCCGACCAGGCGGTACAGCTGCTGCGCGACGCCGGCTTCAACGCCGGCCTGGTCGAGCGCCCGCTGCCGCAGCTGCTGTCGCTGCTGATGCCGGCGGTGCTGCTGATGAACAATGGCGAGGCGGTGCTGGTGCTGCGCCGCCTGCCCGCCACGCGGCGGCGCGACGCCGCCCGCTATGAAGTGCTGCTGCCCGCCAGCGGCGAAGCGCCGCGCGAGGTGACCGAGGACGAGCTGCAGGCCGAGTACGCCGGCCACGCGCTGCTGGCCTCGCTCAAGCCCACCGGCGTCGCTGGCGAGCACGAGGCCCAGGGCCCTGCCGCGCACTGGCTGTGGGGCACGCTCAGGCGCTTCCTGCCCTACTACCGCTCCGCCATGCTGGCGGCGCTGCTCAGCAATGTGCTGATGCTGGCCACCGGGCTGTTCACCTCGGTCGTGTATGACCGCGTCATTCCGCACCAGGCCTTCGTCACGCTGTGGGCGCTGGCCGGCGGCGCGCTGCTGGCGGTGGTGTTCGACCTGGCCGCGCGGCAGCTGCGCAGCTACCTGATCGACCTGGCCGGCAAGAAGGCCGACGTGGCGCTCGGCACCGCGCTGTTCCGCCAGACCCTGGGCCTGCGGCTGGAGCACCGGCCGGAGTCGGCCGGCGCCTTCGCCCACCATGTGACGCAGATCGAGGTGGTGCGCGACTTCTCCGCCTCGGCCACCATCTCGGCGCTGACCGACCTGCCCTTCATCGCCCTGTTCGTCGGCATGACCTGGCTGGTGGCCGGCCCGCTGGCGCTGGTGCTGGTGCTGGCCATCCCCATCGTGCTCGGCCTGTCGTGGGGCGTGCAGAGCGTGCTGCGCCGCTACATCAGTGCCAACCTGAAGCAGCATGCCGACCAGCACGGCGTGCTGATCGAGGCCGTCGAAGGCCTGGAAGACCTGCGCGCCGCTGGTGCCCAGGGCCACTTCATGCAGCGCTTCGAGCAGGCCAACGCCGCTGCCTCGCACACCGCGCTGCAGGCGCGCGCGCTCTCCAGCTGGGTCAACAACGTGGCCATGGTGTCGCAGCAGCTCGTCACGCTGGCCATGCTGGTGTGGGGCGTGCACCTGATCGCCGAGCAGCAGCTCACCGGCGGCGCGCTGATCGCCGCCGTGATGTTCGGCACCCGCGCCATCGCACCGCTGGGCAGCGTGGTCAGCCTGGCCTCCCGCTACCAGGGCGCACGGGCCGCGCTGCGCTCGCTCAACGAACTGATGGCCTGGCCCACCGAGCGCGAGCCGGGCAAGCGCTACCTGCCCCGCCCGCAGCTGGACGGCCGGCTGGGCCTGCACGGCGTGCAGTTCGCCTATCCCAAGGGCTCGCGCGCGCATGCGCCCACCGTGCTGAAGGGCGTGAACCTGGTGATCCAGCCGGGCGAGCGGGTGGCCGTGCTGGGCAAGATCGGCAGTGGCAAGTCCACCCTGCTGCGGCTGCTGGGCGGCCTCTACCAGCCCACCGAGGGCCTGGCCGAGGCCGACGGACTGGACCTGCGCCAGATCGACCCGGCCGACTTCCGTGCCCAGGTGGGCTTCGTCTCGCAGGAGCCGCGCCTGTTCCAGGGCACGCTGAAGGACAACATCCTCATGGGCCGGCCGCATGCCGACGCCGAGCAGTTCGTGGCCGTGACCCGCCTGACCGGGCTGGACAAGATCGCCGCGGCCCACCCGATGGGCTTCGACCTGCCGGTGGGCGAGATGGGCGGGCTGCTGTCCGGCGGCCAGCGCCAGCTGGTGGCCCTGGCGCGCTGCCTGGTGACGCAGCCGCAGGTGCTGCTGCTCGACGAGCCCACCAGCTCGATGGATGCGCAGGCCGAGGCCGCCTTCATCCACCACCTGCGCACCGCCATCGGCCGGCGCACCCTGGTGGTGGTGACCCACCGCCCCGCCCTGCTGAGCCTGGTCGACCGGGTGGTGGTGGTCGAGGCCGGGCGCATCCTGGCCGACGGGCCGAAGGCGCAGGTGCTGGCGCTGCTGTCGGGCCAGGCGCCGGCCACCGCCCCGGCTGCCGCGCCGCAGAACGAGGCGGCCGCCGCGGCGGCCGCGATGGAAAAGGTGGCGGCATGAACGCGCGCAGCGCGCCCACCGGGCGCTACTTCCATGGCGACGAGGCCTTCCTCAGCGGGCTCAGGCAGTCCGAGGTGACCGAATCGACCCCGCGGGCCTCCTGGGCGCTGGTGCTGATGCTGCTGGCGGTGGCCAGCGCCTTCGGCTGGGCCGCGCTGGCCCGCGTGGACCGCATCACCAAGGCCGAGGGCCGGGTGGTGCCGGTCGGCCGCGAGCAGGTGATTGCCAGCCTGGAGGGCGGCATCCTCGGCGAGATGATGGTGCGCGAAGGCCAGCTGGTCGAGCCCGGACAAGCGCTGCTGCGGCTGGACCCGACCCGGGTGGAAGCGCAGCAGAACGAAGGCCGCGCCAAGCTGCTGGCCCTCAAGGCCAGCATCGCCCGGCTGAGCGCCGAGGCCGCCGGCCGCACGCCGTCCTTCCCGGCCGAGGTGCAGGCGGTGCCGGGCCTGGTGAAGAACGAAATGGCCACCTATTCGGCACGCCGCCAGGCGCTGGACGAGGCGGTGGGCGTGAGCCGCCGCAGCCTGGCGCTGTCGCGCCACGAGCTGGAGATGAGCGAGAAGCTGGCCGCCAAGGGCCTGCTGTCGGAGGTCGAGATCCTGCGGCTGCGCCGCCAGGGCAACGACCTGGAGCTGCAGATCCAGGAACGCCAGAACCGCTATCGGCAGGACGCCAGCACCGAGCTGCTGCGCGCCCAGACCGAGCTGGCCCAGCTCGATGAGCAGATGGTGGTCAAGCAGGACGTGCTGCGCCGCACCACGCTCACCTCGCCGGTGCGCGGGCTGGTCAAGAACATCAAGCTCGGCACGCTGGGCGGCGTGGTGCCGGGCGGCGCCACCATCCTGGAGATCGTGCCGGTCGAGCGCGGCGTGCTGGTGGAGGCCCGCATCAAGCCGGCCGACATCGGCTTCGTGCGGGTCGGCCTGCCGGCCGAGGTCAAGCTCAGTGCCTACGACTACTACAGCTACGGCGGCCTGAAGGGCACCATCGAGCAGCTCAGCCCCGGCGTGCTGGGCGAAGATGGCCACGCCAGCAGCGCCGACGCCAGCTATTACCGCGCCGTGGTGCGGGCAGACGTCACGGCGCTGCGCACCCATGGCCAACCGCTGCCGGTGCTGCCCGGCATGACGGCCACGGTGGAGATCCGCACCGGCGAGCGCAGCGTGCTCGACTTCCTGCTGCTGCCGGTGCTGAAGTCGCAGGAAGCCTTCCGGGAGCGATGAGCGTGAGCCTGCAGTCCTTCTTCGCCCGCCACGCGGGCGCCGGCCGCCCCTGGCTGCTGTGCGCCGCCCTGGCCGGCCTCTGGCCGGCGGCCGCGAGCAGCGCGCCCTGCACTGGCATCCGCGACTCGGCCCTGCCCGCACTGTCCGCCGCACCCGACACCCGGCCGGCGCTGGGGCAGCTGCAGGCCCTGGCGCGCCTGGCCGAGCAGCAGAGCCAGGCGCTCGCCGCGGCTGGCCTGTCGGCCCAGGCGGCACGCGCCGATCTGGACGAAACCCGCGCCACCGGCGGCCCGCAGCTCAACCTGGGTGCCGCGGCACTGCAGGTGGGCGCGCACAGCAGCGGCCTGCCCTCGCAGGGGCAGTCGCAGGCCAGCCTGTCGCTGAGCCTGAGCGCCCCGCTCTACGACGGCGGCCGGCAGCGCTACCTGGCAGCCTGGCGCGAGCGGCTGGCCGACGCCGCCGCCCTGGGCAGCGGCGCCCTGCGCGAGCAGGTGCTGATGGAGGCAGTCGGCAGCGCGCTGGAGCGCAACCGGCTGCTGCTGCAGGCGCAGATCTATGCGCAGTACGTCGGCAAGATGAGCTGCCTGTCCGGCGCACTGCAGGAGATCGTCACGGTCGACCGTGGCCGCGCCAGCGAACTGGTGCAGGCCCGCAAGACGCAGGCGCAGGCGGCCATCTCGGTGGAGGCCGTCGCCACCCAGGTGCGGCAGGCCGAGGAGCGCCTGCGCAAGCTGCTGGGCGAGCGGCTGCCGGCGGGCGAGGACATTGCGCAGGCTTTCTACGGCCTGCCGGCGCTCGACGAGGTGACCCGCCAGGCCGAAGCCAGCCAGGAGCTGCGCCAGCTGGGCCTGCAGGCGGACGCCGCGCGGCAGTACGCCCAGGCGGTGGCCGCGGCACGCCGGCCGCAGCTGAGCTGGACCGTCAGCCGCAGCCAGACCGCCGGCAGCGACCGCGACAACGCCGCCTGGCAGGCCGGCGTGGCGCTGAACTACACGCTGTTCGACGGCGGTGCCGGCGGCGCCGCCGAGAGCGCGGCGCTCAAGCGCGCCGAGGCGGCGCGCCTGCAGCAGGCCGAGCTGCGCGCCACCCGGCTGGCCCGCGTGCGCGAGCTGTACGAGGCGGCCAGCGCCGCCTTCGCCCGCGCCCGGCAGTACGCCGAGGTGCTGCAGGACAGCGACCGCGTGCGCGATTTCACGATCGAGCAATGGTCGCAGCTCGGCCGCCGCTCGCTGTTCGACGTGATGTCGGCCGAGAGCGAGTACTACGGCCTGCGCGTGGCCTACGTCAACGCCCTGCACGACGCCTTCCTGGCCAGCGCCCAGCTGCGCTCGGCCGGCCAGGGCCTGGCCGGCTGGCTGCTGCCGGCCGCCCGCTGAGGCGGCCCGGCCAAGCCGCGATTTGCGGCCCCCGGAGGCGGCTTTTCCTTCGACTGCAGGACGGGTGCGCGGGCGACACTGCCTGTCATCCCGCAGCGCAGCTTCTGCGCCCCTCCCCCAGCGAACCGAAGAGAGACCGCCCCCATGGACATGGCAGCCGCGCCGACCCAGCACGAGGTGCTCAACCTCATCAAGATGATCCGTCCCTGGACCATGCGGGGTTCGACCAAGGTGCGCATCGGCAACGACTACGACGGCGGCTACGTGCTGCCGGCGCAGGTGCTGAACTGCGATGCCATCGTCTCGGTGGGCGTGGGCCCCGACGTCAGCTTCGACCTGGTGCTGGCCGAGCGCGGCGCCAAGGTGCTGCAGTACGACCACACGGTGCCCGGCCTGCCGCAGGAGCACCCCAACTTCATCTTCCACAAGAAGGGCTGGGGCGTGCGCACCGAGGGCGACTTCCTCGGCTTCGACGACATGTTCGCCCACCTGCAGGCGCTGAACCCGAAGCGCGCCATGCTCAAGTTCGACATCGAGGGCGGCGAGTACGCGGTGCTGGACGCCATCCGCCCCGAGCACCTGGCGGCCTTCGACGTGGTGGCCTGCGAGTTCCACGGCTTCGAGAAGCTGCACGACCGCGGCTTCTACCAGCAGGCCCTGCGCGCCTTCGAGAAGCTCAACGCGAGCCATGTGCCGGTGCACCTGCATGCCAACAACGCGCTGGGCGTGGTGCTGGTGCAGGGCGTGCCCATTCCGCTGCTGCTCGAGGTGGCCTGGCTGCGCAAGGACCTCGACCAGTTCCCCGGCCTGTCGACCGATCCCATCCCCGGCCCCTTCGATCGCCCCAACATCCCCGGCCGCATCGACCTCTGCCTGAACGCGTTCTGAACCGGCACCGCGCACGATGGATACCTCCCACAAGCATCTGCTGATCGAAGGCTGGCGTGGCGTGAACCACTCGTTCGCGCTGGTCAACCAATGCCAGATCCTGGAGCTGCAGAAGCTCGGCGGTGTGCGCCTGTTCCACCGCGACCTGCCGTTCGCCATGCCGCACTGGAATGCCAAGACCCATGCCGCCGGCTTCTCGGCCGCCGACAGCGCCGCCATCGCAGCGCTGCGCGAGCCGGCCGCCGGCGAGCGGGTGGACTGCATCTACCGCATCAGCTCGCCCTTCCGGGCCGAGCCGGCCAGCGCCGTGAAGACGCTGACCTTCATGGTCACCGAGCTGGGCCTGTCGGCCAAGAGCTTCGAGCCCGGCAGCGCGCACGCCGAAGCCTTCACCCGCGATGGCAACCTCATCGTGACGCCCACCCACTGGTCGCGCGACCGCCTGGTGGACTGGGGCTTCGACCCCGGGCACATCCGCGTGGTGACTCATGGCGTCTACGAGGACACCTTCCACCCGCTGAGCGCCGAGGAACGTGCCACCAACCGGGCCAACCTGGGCCTGTGCGAGGACGAGACCGTCTACCTCAACCTCGGCGTGGCCACCTGGAACAAGGGCATCGACCTGGTGCTGCTGGCCTTTGCCGAGCTGCGCCGCCAGGGCCGCCGCGCCCGCCTGATCCTGAAGGACCAGCGCGGCCTGTATGGCATCTCGGTGGAGCAGGTGCTCAAGGACCTGTGCACCAGCCATCCCGCACTGTTCACCGCAGAGACGCTGGGCGCCATCCAGGTGGTCAGCGTCAACCTCAGCCAGGCCGAGCTGCGGCTGCTGTACGGCGTGGCCGACTGCTATGTGTCGCCCTACCGTGCCGAAGGCTTCAACCTGCCGGTGCTGGAAGCCATTGCCTGCGGCACGCCGGCAGTGGTGACCGACGGTGGCGCGACCGACGACTTCTGCCGCCCCGGCGTGGCCCTGCGGGTCGAGAGTGATGCCGGCAGCCGCGACGACCGCGCCTCCGGCAGCGTGGCCCGCTATCGCGAGCCGCGGCTGGCCTCGCTGGTCGACGCGATGGACCGCTTCGCCCGGCGCGAGGCCATCGCCCCGGCCACCTTCGCGCAGGCCCGTGCCGCGCTGATGCAAGACATGACCTGGGCCCGTGCGGCACAGGCGCTGCGCGCGCTCGTCGATTGAGCGCCGCTGCCACCCCTTCTTCGATGTCCCCCGCCCTGTTTCCTGGAGCCCCAACGTGAACCCGACGAACAAGCCTGTCCAGAACGACGTGCTCAACCTGGTGAAGATGATCAAGCCGTGGGCCATGCGCGGCAGCACCAAGGTGCGCCTGGGCAACGCCTATGACGGCGGCTATGTGATGCCGGCTCAGGTGCTCAACTGCGACGCGGTGGTCTCCATTGGCGTGGGCCCGGACGTCAGCCTGGACTACGCGCTGGCCGAGCGCGGCGCCAAGATCCTGCAGTTCGACCACACCGTGGACGGCACGCCGCAGCAGCACCCCAACTTCATCTTCGCCAAGCTGGGCTGGGGCCGGGTCACCGAGGGCAACCTGCTGAGCTTCGACGACATCTTCGCCCGGCTGCTCGCGCTCAACCCGAAACGTGCGCTGCTGAAGTTTGACATCGAGGGGGGCGAGTACGAGGTGCTGGAGACAGCCAAGCCGGAGCACCTGGCCTTCTTCGACGTGATCGCCTGCGAGGTGCACGACTTCGAGCGCCTGGGCGACCCGGTGTTCTTCGACCGCGTGCGCCGCACCTTCGAGAAGCTGGGCATGCACCACATGCCGGTGCACCTGCATGCCAACAACTACCAGAGCGTGGTGCTGGTCGAGGGCGTGCCCATCCCCAAGGTGCTGGAGCTGAGCTACCTGCGCAAGGACCTGGACCACTTCCCGACCTACTCGTCCGACCCCATCCCCGGCCCGCTGGACCGTCCCAACTGCCCGGTGGTGCCCGACATCGTGATGAACCCCTTCTGAGGCCCGGCGCGAGGCACTGACATCATCATGCGATCGATCTACATCTATTGCGACGGCGGCTTCGGCAACCGGTACAACGCGGTGCTTTCGGGGCTGGTGCTGGCCGAGGCGGCCGACCTCAACCCCATCATCGTCTGGCCGACCAACAACTGGTGCGGCGCCGCCTTCGAGGACATCTTCGAGCCCACCGCCCACACCGTGGTGCGGCGCGAGCTGACCACCTTCGTCGCCGAGAAGGACCAGCAGCACCACCTGATGGTGGAAGACCACCTGCGCATGGGCGTGCCCAACCAGTCGCCGGTGCTGTTCCCCGCCTTCGCCGAACTGCTGGCCTATGTGCGCGGCAGCGACAAGGACGTGTTCTATTACACCGCCCTGGTGCCGCCCTGCATGGACGCCCAAGCGGTGCGCCGCCAGGTGCGTGCGCTGCGCTTCCGCCCGGAGATCCTCGCGCGGGCCGACGACTTCGTGCGTGAACAGGCTGGCGGCGGCGAGTTCTTCGGCGTGCAGATCCGCAAGACCGACTTCGGCGCCAACGGGGCGGACGACAACAACCTGTTCGACCTGATTGGCAAGTGCCCGGACCGCCGCTTCTTCGTCTGCTCCGACGACAAGGGCGTGGAGGAGCGCTTCGCCACCCTGCCCAACGTGGCCATCCACCACAAGCGCGCCCACGTGGAGAAGCTGGTGGACGGCGACTGGACCACCACCACCGCCGACCAGAGCGGCCGGGTCTATGCCTGCAACGTCAACCGCAGTGCCGTCAGCGTGATCGACGCGATCGTGGACTTGCTGATCCTGTCGAAGTCCAAGGTTGTCAAGACCTCGAACAGCACCTTCCTGAACGCCGCACTGATGATCCAGGCCTGCGGCGTGGGGGCCTGAGCAGGGTAGCCACCGCCGCGGCTGCTGATGCTCATGCAGGCCTTCAGTGCCTGCATCCGCCTGCGCGGGTGGCCGGGCCTGCTACGGCACGGACGGGCAGCGGTGAAGCACCGGCCCGGCTTGCCGCCTGCGGGTGCCCGGGCGGCCCGTGTTGGGGAAGCGATCGTGAGAGCGCATGAGGGCCGCGAGGCCTCATCCAACGCAAGGCGGCGCGGCGTGCCACAGGTAGTCGAGCACGACCTGCCGGCCACCGGCGCGGTGGCTGCGGTAGGACAGCCCGACAAAGCAGAAGCGCTCCCCCTCCAGCAAGCGGATCGAAGCCCGGTTGTCGCGCAACACCGAGGCTCGCAGCCGCCCGAGCCCGCCCTGCTCACCCGCCAGCCGACACGCGGCGCGCAGCAGTTGCAGGCCGCAGCCCTGCCGCTGACACCCCGGCGAGACGACATAGCTGACGATGCCGTCGCGCACCCACGCCGCGCCGGCGACGAGTGACTCCTGGTCGACCGGGCGGCGCACCAGCTGGATGGCCGGTGCGCCGCAGGCGTGCGCCTGCCGCTCCAGCTCCTCCAGAATGTGTGCCCGGGTCCTCGGTTGCCCGTAGTAGGCCGCGGCGATGGCCGGGACCGCAAGGAGATCGGCCACGCTGCGAAGATCTGCGGCCCGCATGGCCTCGATCTTGAACGCCAGCTGCATCGCCGCGCCCTGGCCACCCGATGGCCGGGCGGCGCGGCGCAAGCCGATCTCAGCCGAACCTGCAGAAGAAGAACAGGCCCTGCCCATAGTTGGCGTGGCAGTAGTCGACGAATTCGGCCAGTGTCTGGTAGGTGTCAATCGGCTGCACGCCGCGCTGGCCCGTCATGTTGTCGAGCGACACCTGGCCGCCGGGGTTCGCAGCGAACTTCATGAAGGTGCCACCCGTGTTCGGCTTGTTCGCGTCGGTCTGGGTGATCGTGATGCCATGGGGGCCGGCCTGCAATCTGCCGTAGTGGAAGGCGCCCGTCTGGGGGACGACGAAGGCGACGGCCTGGGCATGTGCCGGCGGCGCCGCGAGCTGGCGGAACAGGGGGCCGATCAGCCCGTGCAGGTGGTGGAAGGACGCCGGCGTTCGCACGGCGGGTGGCTGGTCCGGCGTGGCGCCGTGCGGATCGATGGATCCGACCTGGTAGCCGCCGGCGATATCGCCGGCGGCATGCTGGCCACAATCGGCGTTGCCGCCTGGAAATTTCTTAAAGCCGCGTTGGTCGCCGCTGCTCCATGTGCCGTTGTGCATGACCTACCTTTCGAGCGTGTGAAGGAACGAAGGCCTGTGCATCGTAGAGCAGCCAAGGAGGTGCACGCCCCCAGGAAACAGGGGCACCTTGACGGACGGTCTTGCAGGGCGGTCGCAGGCGGCAGGGCGACGTCTCGGCCACGACATCGAGGCAGCCAGGCGGGCCCGCCCGCAGCAGGGTTGCCGAAACCCGATCCGGCCGCTGTCAGGCCTGAAGATGGGCAGCACTCAAGCAAAACGGCCCCTGAGGGGCCGTTTGCAATTTGGAGCGGGAGACGAGTCTCGAACTCGCGACCTCAACCTTGGCAAGGTTGCGCTCTACCAACTGAGCTACTCCCGCGTGGAGTCTTCATTTTTCAGCCTTCCCATCGGTAGGCTGGCCAGGCGCTTTTCAGCGCCAAGGAATCCTGGAGGCGGAGGCCGGAATCGAACCGGCGTGGACGGCTTTGCAGGCCGCTGCATAACCACTTTGCTACCCCGCCAAGGGCCCGGCGCCAACTCTCGCCAGAACAGGAAATCCTGTCAACGAAAAGGGAAGCAACAAGGACACTGGATCCTCAGACGCTTCCCTTTAGAGATTCTGGAGCGGGAGACGAGTCTCGAACTCGCGACCTCAACCTTGGCAAGGTTGCGCTCTACCAACTGAGCTACTCCCGCATCGCTTGTGATTCTTTTTCAAGAACCTCAGCGCTCTCTCTCAAGAGCTTCAACGTTCTGCTTTGATTTGAACTTGTCGTTCAATCTCTGCGTTTCGCTGAAGCTCGCAGTATATGCCGAAAGATTCGAGGTGCGCAAGCAGCACCTCGAAAATTTCTTCTTCAGTGCTTCAGGACGTCCGAAGTCGTCGCGTCGGCGGTCGCCACATCCTTCGCAGGCGTGGCGGCCGGGTCGACCTTGGCCGGCTCTTCGTCGACCAGCGCCGTCGGCATGGCTTCCAAGGCCACTTCCAGCACCTTGTCGATCCACTTCACCGGCACGATCTCGAGCTGGCCCTTCACGTTCTCCGGGATGTCCTGCAGGTCCTTGACGTTCTCCTCCGGGATCAGCACCGTCTTGATGCCGCCACGGTGGGCCGCCAGCAGCTTTTCCTTCAGGCCGCCGATGGCGGTGACCTCACCCCGCAGGGTGATCTCGCCCGTCATGGCCACGCTCGCCCGCACCGGGATGCCGGTGAGTGCGGACACGAAGGCAGTGGTCATCGCAATGCCCGCGCTCGGGCCGTCCTTCGGCGTCGCTCCATCCGGCACGTGGATGTGGATGTCGCGCTTCTCGAAGGCCTCGTCCTTGATGCCCAGGCGGCGGGCGCGGCTGCGCACCACCGAGCGGGCCGCTTCGACCGATTCCTTCATCACGTCGCCCAGCGAGCCGGTGCGGATGATGTTGCCCTTGCCAGGCATCACCGCCGACTCGATGGTCAGCAGGTCGCCGCCTACCTCCGTCCAGGCCAGGCCCACGACCTGGCCGACCTGGTTTTCCTTCTCGGCCATGCCGTACTGGTAGCGGCGCACGCCCAGGAAGTCGTTCAGGTTCTCTTCCGTCACCTGCACCCGGCCTTCGTACTTCTTCAGCGTCAGGCCCTTCACCACCTTGCGGCAGATCTTGGAGACCTCACGCTCCAGCGAACGCACGCCGGCCTCGCGGGTGTAGTAGCGGATGATGCCGCGCACCGCCGCCTCGGTGACTTCCAGTTCCTCGTCCTTCACGCCGTTGTTCTTCATCTGCTTGGGCAGCAGGTAGCGCTGGGCGATGTTGACCTTCTCGTCCTCGGTGTAGCCGGACAGGCGGATCACTTCCATCCGGTCCAGCAGCGCCGGCGGGATGTTCAGCGAGTTCGAGGTGGCCACGAACATCACGTCCGACAGGTCGAAGTCGACCTCGATGTAATGGTCGCTGAAGGTGTGGTTCTGCTCCGGGTCGAGCACTTCCAGCAGCGCGCTGGAGGGGTCGCCCCGGAAGTCCATGCCGAGCTTGTCGATCTCGTCCAGCAGGAACAGCGGGTTGCGCGTGCCGACCTTGGTCAGGCTCTGCAGCACCTTGCCCGGCATCGAGCCGATGTAGGTGCGCCGGTGACCGCGGATCTCGGCCTCGTCACGCACGCCGCCGAGCGCCATGCGCACGAACTTGCGGCCGGTGGCCCGCGCCACCGACTGGCCCAGCGAGGTCTTGCCGACCCCCGGAGGGCCCACCAGGCACAGGATCGGTGCCTTGACCTTGTCGACGCGCTGCTGCACCGCGAGGTACTCGAGGATGCGGTCCTTGACCTTCTCGAGGCCGTAGTGGTCCTCGTTCAGCACTTCCTCGGCATGCTCGAGATCGTGCTTGATCTTGGTCTTCTTGGCCCAGGGCAGGTTGACGAGGGTGTCGATGTAGTTGCGCACCACGGTCGCCTCGGCCGACATCGGCGACATCAGCTTGAGCTTCTTCAGCTCGCTGTCGGCCTTCTTGCGGGCTTCCTTGGGCATGCGGGCGGCCTCGATCTTCTTCTCGAGTTCCTCGAGGTCGGCACCTTCCTCGCCTTCGCCCAGTTCCTTCTGGATGGCCTTGACCTGCTCGTTCAGGTAGTACTCGCGCTGGCTCTTCTCCATCTGGCGCTTGACGCGGCCGCGGATGCGCTTCTCGACCTGCAGGATGTCGACCTCGTGCTCCAGCTGCTCCAGCAGGCGCTCCAGGCGTTCGGATACCGAGAACAGGTCCAGCACCGCCTGCTTGCTTTCGAGCTTCAGCGGCAGGTGGGCGGCGATGGTGTCGGCCAGCCGGCCGGCGTCGTCGATGCCGGCGATGGAGGTAAGGATCTCGGGCGGGATCTTCTTGTTGAGCTTGACGTACTGGTCGAACTGCTGCGTCACGGCGCGGCGCAGCGCCTCGATCTCGGGCGAGGTGTCGGCACCCGGCGGCACCGGCTTGACCTCGGCAACGAAGTGCTCGCCGTTGTCGTCGATGCGCAGGGTGTTGGCCCGCTGCAGGCCTTCCACCAGCACCTTCACGGTGCCGTCGGGCAGCTTGAGCATCTGCAGGATGCTGGAGACGCAGCCGACCTCGAACATGTCGTCGGACTTCGGCTCATCCTTGCCGGCGGCCTTCTGCGCCACCAGCATGATCTGGCGGCCGGCTTCCATGGCCGATTCGAGCGCCTTGATGGATTTGGGACGCCCCACGAACAAGGGGATCACCATGTGCGGGAACACCACCACGTCGCGCAGCGGCAGCAGCGGCAGTTCGATGGGATCAGGGGGCAAAACGGGATGTCCAGACATCGCTACCTCTCTTTCTCAGACCCGATCTGAGGCCTGAGACTTCGTTTACAAGACTCGCTCGCACAACCGCCCCGCGAGGGGCGGCCGCTCTCACGCACTCGCCTTGGCCTGCTCGCGATAGACGAGCAATGGTTTGGTGCTTTCTTCGATGGTGTGCTCGTCCACCACCACCTTGGCGACGCCGTCGAGCGCCGGCAGGTCGAACATCGTGTCGATCAGCGCCTGCTCCATGATGGAACGCAAACCGCGTGCCCCCGTCTTGCGGGCCAGCGCCTTGCGCGAAATCGAGGCCAGGGCCGACGGCCGGATCTCCAGCTCCACGCCGTCCATGCCGAACAGCTTCTGGTACTGCTTCACCAGTGCATTTTTCGGCTCGGTGAGGATCTGGATCAGCGCGTCCTCGGTGAGCTCGCCCAGCGTGGCAACCACCGGCAGGCGGCCGACCAGCTCGGGGATCAGGCCGAACTTGATCAGGTCTTCCGGCTCGACCTCGCGGAACACCTCGGAGATGCTGCGCTCGGCCTTGGTCTTGACAGTAGCGCCGAAGCCGATGCCCGACTTCTCGGAACGGTTCTGGATGACCTTTTCGAGACCGTCGAAGGCACCGCCACAGATGAACAGGATGTTGGTCGTGTCGATCTGCAGGAAGTCCTGGTTCGGGTGCTTGCGCCCGCCCTGCGGGGGCACCGAGGCCATCGTGCCTTCCACCAGCTTCAGCAGGGCCTGCTGCACGCCCTCGCCCGACACGTCGCGGGTGATGGAGGGGTTGTCGGCCTTGCGGGAGATCTTGTCGATCTCATCGATGTAGACGATGCCGCGCTGCGCCTTTTCGACGTCGTAATTGCAGTTCTGCAGCAACTTCTGGATGATGTTCTCGACGTCCTCGCCGACATAGCCGGCCTCGGTCAGCGTGGTCGCGTCGGCGATCACGAAGGGGACGTTGAGCAGCCGGGCCAGCGTCTGCGCCAGCAGGGTCTTGCCCGAGCCGGTGGGGCCGATCAGCAGGATGTTGCTCTTGGCGAGCTCGACATCCTCCTTCTTGCCGGCGCCGCCCATGTGCTTCAGGCGCTTGTAATGGTTGTAGACCGCGACCGACAGCGTGCGCTTGGCCGCGTCCTGGCCGATCACGTACTGGTCCAGGATGCCCTTGATCTCGGAGGGCACCGGCAGGTCGCCACGCGACGCCTTGGCGTCGCCGCCTTCAGCCGGGACTTCGTCGCGGATGATGTCGTTGCACAGGTCGATGCATTCGTCGCAAATGAACACCGACGGGCCGGCGATCAGTTTCTTCACCTCGTGCTGGCTCTTGCCGCAAAAGGAGCAGTAGAGAACTTTCTCGCTGGAGGAGCCTTTTTTCTCGGGCATGGTCTCGGAGGGAGCTGGGTGTTAAGGGGGATGATAAGTCAAATGAAAACGGGGCCTTGCCGGCGAAATAGGCCCCGTTGTGCGTCTAGTTTCTTTCGCCCCCCCGGCGCCGCCGCCGGCACTGGGGAGCCGGACGCTCCCTGCTGAATAACCGCTCGCGAATCAGGGTTCGCCCGGAGGCGCCCACCGCCGCGAGCCGGCCGCTTCAGCCGCGCTTCTCCAGCACTTGGTCGATCAGACCGTAGCTCTTCGCTTCGTCGGGCGCCATGAAAAAATCCCGCTCCGTGTCGTTCTGGATCTTCTCCAGCGGCTGCCCGGTGCGCTCGGAGAGGATTTTGTTGAGGTTTTCACGCAGCTTGAGGATCTCGCGGGCCTGGATCTCGATGTCGGTGGCCTGCCCCTGGGCGCCCCCCAGCGGCTGGTGGATCATGATGCGCGAGTTGGGCAGCGCATAGCGCTTGCCCTTTGCGCCGGCGGCCAGCAAGAAGGCGCCCATGCTGGCGGCCATGCCCATGCACAGTGTGGAGACGTCGGGCTTGATGAACTGCATGGTGTCGAAGATCGACATGCCGGCGCTCACCGAGCCACCCGGCGAATTGATGTACAGCGAGATGTCCTTGTCCGGATTCTCGCTCTCCAGGAACAGCAATTGCGCCACCACCAGGTTGGCCGTCTGGTCGTTGACCGGCCCCACCAGGAACACCACCCGCTCCCGCAGCAGGCGGCTGTAGATGTCGTAGGCCCGCTCACCGCGGCCCGACTGCTCGATGACGATGGGCACCATGCCCAGGTTCTGCGTATCCAATGCGCTCATGGAATCCTTCCGGTGGTTCTTGCTGGGAATCTGAGGGCGAATTATGAGGGGACAAGGGGCTGTCCCCGGAAACGAAAAGGGCGCCGGCTTGCGCCGGCGCCCCTTGCAGCATCTCAGAAAACGGGGCCTCAGGCGCCCATCAGTTCGTCGAAAGCCAGGCTCTTGTCGGTGACCTTGGCCTTGCCGAGCACGAAGTCGGTGACGTTGTTCTCCAGCACCACCGCCTCGACCTCGGCCAGGCGCTGGTTGTCGCTCAGGTACCAGCGCACCACTTCCTGCGGCTTCTCGTAGCTCTGGGCCAGCTCTTCGATGTGAGCCTTGATCTGCTCCGGCTTGGCTTGCAGCTCGTTGGCCTTGACCAGCTCGGCCACCACCAGGCCCAGACGCACGCGGCGCTCGGCCTGCGGCTGGAACACGTCGGCCGGGATCGGCGCGTTGTCGGCGTCCTTGATGCCGCGGTTCTTCAGGTCGGCGCGGGCGCCGGCCACCATGCGGTCAACCTCGTTCTGCACCAGCGACTTCGGCAGGTCCAGCTCGGCGGCCTGGCTCAGCGCTTCCATCACGGCGTTCTTGTTGCGGGCCAGCACGCGGAACTTGACTTCACGCTCCAGGTTCTTCTTGATGTCGGCGCGCAGCGCGTCCAGCGAACCCTCGGGAATGCCCAGCGACTCGGCAAACGCTTCGTTGATCTCGGGCAGCTTCTGCTCCTCGATCTTCTTCAGCGTCACCAGGAAGTCGGCTTCCTTGCCGGCCACGTCCTTGCCGTGGTAGTCGTCGGGGAACTTCAGCGGGAAGGTCTTCGATTCGCCCGTCTTCATGCCGCGCACGGCCTTCTCGAACTCTTCCAGCATGCGGCCTTCGCCGAGGATGAACTGGAAGTCTTCGGCCTTGCCGCCAGCGAAGCGCTCGCCGTCGATCTTGCCGTCGAAGTCGATCGTCACGCGGTCACCGTCGGCCGCCGGCTCGGCGGCCGGGCGCTGGGCGAAGGTGCGGCGCTGCTTGCGCAGGATCTCCAAGGTCTTGTCGATGGCGGCGTCGCTCACCTCGGTGGACACCCGCTCGATCTCGACGGCCGACAGGTCGCCGATCTTCACTTCGGGGTAGACCTCGAAGGTGGCGTCGAAGGCCATCTGGCCTTCCGGCGCGCCTTCCTTCTCGGCGATGCGCGGAGCACCGGCCACGCGCAGTTGCGCTTCGGACACGGCCTTGGCGAAAGCTTCGCCGACCTTGTCGTTCATCACCTCGTACTGCACTGCGTAGCCATGGCGCTGTGCCACCAGGCTCATCGGCACCTTGCCGGGACGGAAACCATCGGCCTTGACGGTGCGCGCCAGACGCTTCAGGCGCGACTCCACCTCGTTGTTGATGACGTCTGCCGACAGCGTCAGCGTGATCTTGCGTTCCAGTTTGTCGAGGGTTTCAACAGTCACGGCCATGGTGATCTCTCTCGTTGAGTGTGGTGCGCGGGGGGGGACTCGAACCCCCACACCATTGCTGGCGTCAGGACCTAAACCTGGTGCGTCTACCAATTTCGCCACCCGCGCGCTTTTTCTGAACATCGAAAAGGGAGCCTAGGCTCCCTTTTTTAGGTTGTACGGCGAACCGACTATTTTAGCCCGGAGCGGAGCCTTCCCGGCGAACCTCTTGCGGTTTGACGCGGAACCAGGCCGCGTACATCGCCGGCAGGGCCAGCAGCGTGAGGGCCGTCGCGACCACCAGGCCACCCATGATGGCCACCGCCATCGGGCCCCAGAACACGCTTCGCGACAGCGGGATCATGGCCAGCACCGCAGCCGCCGCGGTCAGCACGATCGGCCGGAAGCGCCGCACCGCCGATTCGACGATGGCCTCCCAGGTCGGCACGCCGCGCGCGCGCTCCTGCTCGATCTGGTCGATCAGGATCACCGAGTTGCGCATGATCATGCCCATCAGCGCGATCACGCCCAGCATCGCCACGAAGCCGAAGGGCCGCCCCAGCAGCAACAGGGCCCCGGCGACACCGGCGATGCCCATCGGCCCGGTCAGGAAGACCAGCAGCGAGCGCGAGAAGCTCTGCAGCTGCAGCATCAGCAAGGTGAAGGTCAGGAACAGCATGACCGGCACGTTGGCGAAGATCGAGCCCTGGCCCTTGCTGCTTTCCTCGGCAGTGCCGGCCAGCTCGATGTGGTAGCCCACCGGCATGCGGGCCTGCAGCTCCTGCATGCGAGGCCACAGCGCGCTGCTGATGGTGGGCCCCTGCACCCCGTCGGCCACGTCGGCCTGCACGGTCACGGCGAAATCGCGGTTCTCGCGCCACAGCACGCCCGGCTCCCAGGTGTGGCTGATGCGCGCGATCTGCGTCAGCGGGATGGAGCGGCCGCTGGCCGTGGGCAGGTAGGCGTTGCCGATGTCGGTGATGGCATCGCGCTCGTCCTTGGGCTGGCGCAGCACGATGTCGATGAGCCGGTCGCCTTCGCGGTACTGGCCGATGGTGGTGCCGGACAGGATGGTGCGCGAGGCCTGGGCGATGCTCTGGCTGCTGACGCCCAATGCACGGGCCTTGTCCTGGTCCACCTCCAGGCGCAGCACCTTGACCGATTCGTTCCAGTTGTCGTTGACCTGGCGCGCGTCGGGATGGCTGCGCATCAGGGCCTTGGCCTCGTCGGCCCACTTGCGCAGTTCCTTGATGTCCGGGCCCATCACGCGGAACTGCACCGGATACGGCACCGGCGGCCCGTTGGGCAGCAGCTTCACGCGGCCGCGCACTTCCGGGAATTCCTCAGCCAGCAGGGCCGGCAGGCGCTTGCGCAGCGCCTCGCGCTCCTCCAGGCTGGCCGGCAGCACGATGGCCTGGCTGACGTTGGTCTGAGGAAACACCTGGTCCAGCGGCAGGTAGAAGCGCGGCACGCCGCTGCCCACCCAAGTGGTCACGCTCTGCACGCCGGCTTCCTTCACCACGCGCGCCTCGAAGCGCTTGGCTACCTGTTCGGAGGCGGCGAAGCTCGCGCCCTCGGGCAGCCACAGGTCCACCAGGATCTCGGGCCGACTTGAGTCGGGGAAGAACTGCTGCTGCACCCGGCCCATGCCGACCACGCCCAGCGCGAGCGTCGCCACCGTGATGCCGATGGTGAGCCAGCGCCGCTTCACGCACCAGTTCACCACCTTGCGGAAGCGGCTGTAGAACGGGGTGTCGAACAACTCGTGCGCCTGGCCCGGCTCGCGCGCATGCGTCTTCAGCAGCAGCGCGCCGATGTAGGGAACGAAGTAGACCGACACCAGCCACGAGATCAGCAGCGCAGCGGTGGTCACGGCGAAGATGGCGAAGGTGTACTCGCCAACCGTGGACTTGGCCATGCCGATCGGCAGGAAGCCCACCGCGGTGATCAGCGTGCCGGTCAGCATGGGCATGGCGGTGACATCGTAGGCGAAGGTGGCGGCACGCATCTTGTCGTAGCCCTCCTCCAGCTTGCGCACCATCATCTCGACCGCGATGATCGCGTCGTCCACCAGCAGGCCGAGCGCGATGATGAGCGCGCCGAGCGAGATCTTGTGCAGGCCCACGCCCCAGTACAGCATGGTGACGAAGGTGATGGCCAACACCAGCGGGATGGTGATGGCCACCACCAAGCCGGGCCACACATCGATGCGCAGCGGCCGGGTGTGCAGGCCCAGGCTGATGAAGCTGACCGCCAGCACCACCACCACCGCCTCGACCAGCACCTTGACGAATTCGCCCACCGAGCGCGTGACCGCCGCCGGCTGGTCCTGCACCTGGCTCATCTCGATGCCGGCCGGCAGGTCCTGGCGGATCTGGCCCACCGCCGCGTTCAGCCGCTCACCGAGCCGGATGATGTCGCCGCCCTTGGCCATGGAGATGCCGAGGGCGATGACTTCCTTGCCCTGGTGCCTCACCTTGACCTGCGGCGGATCGACATAGGCGCGCCGGATCTCGGCGATGTCACCCAGCCGCAACGTGCTCGAGGCGCCGGTGGCCGGGTTGGATGCGCGGATCGGAAAGGCTCGCAGGTCTTCCACCGAGCCGAACTGGCCGCCGATGCGCACCTGCAGGTTGTCGCTGCCCGCCTGCAGCACGCCACCGCCCTCGACCGCGTTCTGTGCGCCGAGCTGGCTGATCACCTGGTTGAAGTCGATGCCCAGCTGGGCCAGCCGGCGTTGCGAGATCTCGACGAAGAGCTTCTCGTCCTGCACGCCAAAGAACTCGACCTTGGCGACGTCGGGCACCTTCAGCAGGCGCTGGCGCACCCGGTCGGCATGCTGGCGCAGCTCCTCATAGCTGAAGCCGTCGGCCGACAGTGCGTAGATGGAGCCGAACACATCACCGAATTCGTCGTTGAAGAACGGCCCGACCACGCCCTGTGGCAGCGTGGAGCGCATGTCGCCGATCTTCTTGCGCGCCTGGTACCAGACATTGCTGACTTCCTTGGGCGGCGAGGAGTCCTTCAGCTGGAAGATGATCAGGGCCTCGCCGGGCTTGGCGTAGCTGCGGATCTTGTCGGCATAGGGCACCTCCTGCAGTGTCTTCTCGATCTTGTCGGAGACCTGCTGGGCCATCTGCTCCGCGGTGGCGCCGGGCCAGTAGGCCCGCACGACCATGGCGCGGAAGGTGAAGGGCGGGTCTTCGTCCTGCCCCAGCTGGAAATAGGCGGCGACGCCGAGCACCACGAGCACCACCATCAGGTAGCGCGTCAGTGCCGGGTGTTCCAGTGCCCAGCGGGAGATGTTGAAACGGCCGGTGGCCTTGGACAGGTCTTGTGGTTCTTGCACGTCCGTCCCCGCCGCTCAGTGGCCTTGCCGTGCGGCGTCCTGCCGCGTCAGGGCGACGTCCGGGCCGCTGCCGGCCGCACCACCGGTGGCGCCGGCACTGGTGCTGCCGGGCTCCTGGTAGAGCTTGACCTTCTGCCCGGCCGTCAGCACATGCACGCCGGCGGTCACCACCGTCTGCCCGGGCTGCAAGCCGCCGCCGATCAGCACTTCGTTGCCGTCGGCACCGGCGACGCGCACCGGCTGCGCCTTCACCGTCATGGTCTGCCGGTCGAGCACCCAGACGGAGCTGCCCTGCGCATCCTCCCGCAAGGCCGACAGCGGCAGCTTGGTGCCACCCGCTTCCTGCGGCAGCTGCACCTGCACGGTGGCGGTCTGACCGAGCTTGACCTCCGGTCGTCCGATGTCGGCCTTGACGAGATAGGTGCGCGTGACCGGGTCGGCCGCCGCCGCCAGCTCGCGGATCTTGGCGGGCAGCGGCTGACGCGCGTCGTCGCTCCACAGCCGCACCTGCAGCACCGCATCCTGCCGCGCCAGCTGCTTGAACAAGGCGATCTTGTCTTCAGGCACCGAGAACACGACGTCGCGGGGGCCATCGTGGGCCAGCCGCAGCACCGGCGTGCCGGCAGCCACGACGGCGCCGGGCTCCGCCTCCACCGCGGTGACCACGCCGCTCGCATCGGCCACCAGCGAGGTGTAGGCCGTCTGGTTGCCCTGCGCGCTCGCCTGCGCCAGCGCCTGCTGGTGCTGCGCGCGGGCCGACTTGAGCGCGGTGTCGCGCCGCTCCAGCTCGGCCGAGCTGATGAAGCCCTGGTCGCGCAGCTCCTTGAAGCGCTTGTAGTCGGCCTCGGCCTGGTCCAGCGTGGCCTGCGCCGCCGACAGGCCGGCTCGCGCCGCCTCCTGGCTCAGCCGCAGGTCCTGCGGGTCGAGCTGGGCCAGCACCTGGCCACTCTTGACCGCGTCGCCCAGGTCGACCGCGCGGCGCACCATCTTGCCGGCCACCCGGAAGCCCAGGCGCGACTCGGTGCGGGCGCGCACTTCCGCCGCGTATTCCAGCGTGGCTGCCGCGCTGGCTGGGGCGACCGTCATCGTGCGCACCGAGCGAATCGGCTCGGGCGTGGGCGCTGGCTTGGAGCAGGCGGCCAGCGCCAAGGCCAGGCCGAGCGGAACAAGAAGGGAGGGCTGAAGGGTGCGCATGCAAGTCCTAGCGAATGTGCAGGCCCTGCTCTCGCTGCAGCGCGTGCGGGCCGCGTGCGCCATTTAATATATGCAGGACCTGATTAACTGACTGACCGGTCAGTAATGTATGAAGCTTTTGAGGTGGTGTCAAACGGCACAGGCGGGACACCGTCGAGCGCCCGGCGCGACGAGCCGACCGTGCACCGCCCCTCGTGCAGTGGCGGCAGGGCGGCGGTCGGCGCCGCAGAAGCGGGGCATGCGGGCAGCGTCCCCTGGAAAGAGGACAATGCCGGCCCGTGAGCGTCAACCACTACGAAAACTTCCCCGTCGCCTCGGCCCTGTGTCCGCCTCACCTGCGGCCCGCCGTCACCGCGATCTACTGGTATGCCCGCACTGCCGATGACCTGGCCGACGAAGGCCAGCGCAGCACCGCGGAACGCCTGGCCGACCTGGCGGCCTACCGGGTCGAGCTGGCCCGCATGCTGGCGCAGGAGGCGCCAAGCTCGCGCTGGCGCGAGGTGTTCGAGCCGCTCGGCCGGGTGCAGCGGCAGTTCGGACTGCCGCCTGCCCTGCTCGAAGACCTGCTGAGCGCGTTCGAGCAGGACGTCGTCAAGCACCGCTACCTGCACCGCGAGGAACTGCTGGACTACTGCCGCCGTTCGGCCAACCCGATCGGCCGCCTGCTGCTGCACCTGTACGGCGTTGGCGACGACACCTCGCTGGCGCAGTCCGATGCCATCTGCACCTCGCTGCAGCTGATCAACTTCTGGCAGGACCTGAGCATCGACACCACCCGGGACCGGCTCTACATCCCGCTGGAGGACTGCCGCCACCACCAGGTGCCGGCCGCCTCGTTGCTGGCCCAGCAGGAGACACCGGCCACCCGGGCGCTGGTGCGCTCGATGGTCCGCTGGGCGCAGGAGCTGATGTGGCAGGGCGGGCCGCTGGCGCGGCGCCTGCCGGGGCGCTTCGGCTGGGAGTTGCGCCTGGTGGTCCAGGGCGGCCTGCGGATTCTTGAGAAAATCGAGCGACTGGACTGCGGCACCCTGCACCAGCGCCCGGTGCTGCGCGCCTGGGACGCGCCGCCGACGCTGTGGCGCGCCCTCCTCGGGCGGGTGCCGCGTCCCCCTCAAACCGAGCCGTCGACATGACTCCAGAACAATACGTACAGAACAAGGCGGCCGCCAGCGGGTCCAGCTTCTACTACGCCTTCCTCTTCCTGCCGCCGCCGCGGCGGGCCGCCATCACTGCCTTCTATGCCTTCTGCCGTGAGGTGGACGACGTGGTGGACGAGGTCTCCGACCCCCATGTGGCCCAGACCAAGCTGCTCTGGTGGCGTAAGGAAGTGCAGCAGGCCTTTGCCGGCCAGCCAAGCCATCCAGTGATGCAGGCGCTGATGCCGCTGGCGGCCGAATACGGCATCACCGCCGCCCACCTGCAGGCGGTGGTCGATGGCTGCCAGATGGACCTGGAGCAGACCCGCTACCTCGACTTCGCCGGCCTGCAGAAATACTGCCACCTGGTGGCGGGGGTGGTCGGCGAGGTGGCCTCGGGCATCTTCGGCCGCACCGAACCCGCCACGGTGCAGTACGCGCACCAGCTCGGCCTGGCGCTGCAGCTCACCAACATCATCCGCGACGTCGGCGACGACGCGCGGCGCGGCCGCATCTACCTGCCGGTGAGCGAGCTGCAGCAGTTCGACGTGAAGGCGCACGAGGTGCTCAACCGCGGCTACAGCGATCGCTTCACCGCGCTGATGAAGTTCCAGGCCGAGCGGGCCCACCGCTGCTACGACGAAGCGCTGGCGCTGCTGCCCGAGGCAGACCGCCGGGCGCAGAAGCCTGGGCTGATGATGGCCAACATCTACCGCACCCTGCTGCGCGAGATCGAGTCCGAGAACTTCCAGGTGCTGCACCAGCGCATCTCGCTGACGCCCTTGCGCAAGCTGTGGATCGCCTGGCGCACCCAGTGGCGGGGGCGCTGAGGCGTGGCGCGCCGGGTGGCGGTGATCGGCGGCGGCTGGGCGGGCTGCGCCGCCGCGGTGCAGTGCATCGACCAGGGCCATGACGTCACGCTGTTCGAGATGGCCAGGCAACTGGGCGGGCGCGCACGCCGCGTCGAGGTGGAGGGTTTTCCGCTCGACAACGGCCAGCACATCCTGATCGGTGCCTACACCGAGAGCCTGCGGCTGATGCGGCAGGTCGGCGTGAAGACGACGCTCGCGCTGCTGCGCGAGCCGCTGCGGCTGGTCTACCCCGATGGCAGCGGCCTGATGCTGCGGCCCGGCCCGCCCTTGCTCGCCTTCGCGGGCGCGGTGCTGCACCAGTCGGCCTGGCGCTGGTCGGAGCGGTGTGCCTTGCTCGCAGCCAGCTTGCGGTGGGCGCTGGCCGGTTTCCGCTGCGCACCGCAGCTGACCGTGGCGGCTCTGTGCCGGCAGCTGCCGCAGCGCCTGCGCGACGACCTGATCGACCCGCTGTGCGTGGCGGCGCTCAACACGCCGGCCGAGCAGGCCAGCGCGGCCGTCTTCCTGCGCGTGCTGAAGGACGCCCTGTTTTCCGGTCCGGGGTCGTCCGACCTGTTGCTGCCGCGCGTTGACCTCAGCCGGCTGTTTCCCGATGCAGCCGGGCAATGGCTGCTGGATGCCGGCGCCCGGGTCCAGCTGGGGCACCGGGTGCTGCAGCTGGCGCCGGCTGGCGCCGGTTGGCAGGTTGGCGACGAGGCCTTCGACGGGGTCATCCTCGCCTGCTCGCCCATCGAGGCGGCCCGGCTGGCCCGGCCGCTCGCTGCCGGCTGGGCCAACGGTGCAGATGCCCTGCCCTTCGAGCCCATCATCACGGTCTATGCCCGTGGCAGCGGGGTGCGGCTGCCCGCGCCGATGCTGGCCTTGCATGCCGGCCCGCAGGCACCGGCCCAGTTCGTCTTCGACCACGGCCAGCTCGACGGGCCGCAGGGTTTGCTGGCCTTCGTGGTGAGTGGCGCCCGTCCGTGGGCCGAGCGCGGCCTCGCCGCCACCGGCGAAGCGGTGCTCGCGCAGGCCGACGCCACGCTGGGCCGCTTCTTCCGCCCGCCGCTGCGGCTGGTGCGCACGATGATTGAAAAACGCGCGACATTCGTCTGCCAGCCGGGCCTGCAACGGCCACAGCCCCGCCTGGCGCCACGCTTGTGGGCGGCCGGCGACTATGTCGAGGGCCCTTATCCGGCCACGCTGGAAGGTGCGGTGCGGTCGGGCGTGCAGGCAGCGCGGGGCCTGTTCGACTGAGTGGCCGGCAGGCCGGCGGCGATCGGCAGCACGGCGATCCGGTGATCTGGTGATCCGGTGATCCGGTGATCCGGCGTCGCGTCGCCACTTCGACTGCGACCGCTCGTGCCGGTCTCGGTGCTGCTGCCCGTGCCGTGCTGGCGCTGCGGCTACGCAAGGAAAGGGAAACGCAAGGCGACCGCCGGCATCGAAGGCCACGGCGGGCCCGGGCCCGCTGCTCCTGCTAGCGACGCGCGAAGGGCGCGGCCAGCGGCTCGCCGACAAACACGCCCTGCTGCGGCCAGGCCACGCTTTTCCAGTAGGCCTCCACCGCGCTGCTGCCCTGCAGGTAGTGCAGCAGCAGCAGCTGTGGATGCGGGAACTTCTGCAGGTGGTTGCAGGGTTCGCTGACGGTGCCGTAGCTGGCGGTGGCTCCGGCCTGCAGCCAGCTGAGCGCGCTCATCTGCGTGCGCCCGTCGTCCAGCCTGCCACCGTAGGAGGTCAGGTGGTCGGCCAGCGCGCCAGGCAGGAAGTCCACCTCGTCAAGATGAGGCACGCGCACCGCGCCGGTCAGGTACAGCAGCACCCGCTGGGGTGAACGCGGCGCCTCTGCCTCCTGGGCGTGCACCACCACGCCGAACGGGGTCAGCGGCCCGTCCGGCGGAAACAGCCGCGTCCGCACCGACCGCGCGGCATCCGCCGTGGCGACGAAGTGAACATGGGCCGGCGGCGCCCCGCGCAGGCCGAGGCTGCGGTCGGCCGCCACACCGCGCTCGATCATCGCCTTGGCCGCCTCGACACTCGAGGAGGCCAGCAGCATGGACGGGCGCAGCCGCAGCTCGCTCCAGGGGCGGGCCGTCGGCGTGTTCAGGTAGGGCGAGGCACGCGCCGGTGCAGCACAGCTGTTGCGGCACAGGCCGGCGTCATAGCCCAGCGCCAGCGCGCCGGTGATCGAGTTGCAGTTCACCGCGTAGGGCTGCGTCCAGGCCAAGGCCAGCGCCTCGGGCTGGAAGCCGCCTTCAGCATCGAAGTGCTCGTGGATCTGGGCCGCCAGCGCCTCGAACTCGTCGACGCCCAGCACGGCCTTGACCGGCAGCCGCAGTCGCAACACCTGCTGCGGCTGCAGCCCGCGCGCCCGGGCATAGAACTCGCCGACCTGGACCGAGTACGGATCGGCGGTATTGATCACCAGGCCCAGCTGCGCAGCCGTGAGCCGCCCCCGGTTGCGCGCCACCCGCGTCCATTGCCGCGGCTGCGCCGCAGCGGCGGACAAGGCCTGCGCAGCTCGGGCCAGCGCCGGGGACATCGGCTCCGCAGCTGGCCCCGACGGCGCCACGCCGCCGGGCGCCGTCGTACCGGCGGTGCTGCCTGGCGGTGCGGTGTGCGGGCCTGGCGTCGACGCGCTGGCGGCGGCCGGCCCAGTGGCATGGCTGGCCGCTGCAGAAGCAGCGCCTGCAGCCTCTTCAGCCCCGGATGCCGGGCCCGTCGCGTGCGCCTGCTGCGCTGCGGCCACCAGCGCCAGCACGAGGGCCAGGTGCCAGGCCCACCTGAAGCCAAAAGCCGCCCGGTCCGCCGAGCCACGACCCTGGCCTCCGGCGGCGCCAGCGCGCCGCCGCGCCTGCGCCATGGTGCCCGCGCTCAACAGGGTGCATTGGCGGCCGGCCGCCGTTGC
Organism: Eleftheria terrae; assembly: GCF_030419005.1. Lineage (NCBI taxonomy): Bacteria > Pseudomonadati > Pseudomonadota > Betaproteobacteria > Burkholderiales > Eleftheria > Eleftheria terrae. The sequence goes on along the minus strand of NZ_CP106951.1, from coordinate 5,254,230 downwards.
GCCGCACACGGAGGGGATCCGGCGGCTGCCGCCCAGCCCCGCCCTGCCGGCGCGCCACAGGATGAAAACGCCTCGAGTCATGGCCGGCGATTATCTTCACCGCTGCCGCAATTGACACCTACGTTTTCGCCATGTAAAAAACGGGCCTGATTGGGCGAGAATCGTTCCTATGAAAAAGACCGAGGGAAGCACCCCGACCATCCAGGTGCTGGAGCGCATGTTCTCCCTGCTGGACGTGCTGGCCGCGCACCAGGACCCGGTGTCGCTCAAGGACATCAGCGAGCAGACCGGCCTGCACCCGTCGACGGCCCACCGCATCCTCAACGACCTGGCGGTCGGCCGCTACGTTGACCGGCCGGAGGCCGGCAGCTATCGGCTGGGCATGCGACTGCTGGAGCTCGGCAACCTGGTGAAGGCGCGGCTCGATGTGCGCGACGCGGCGCTCGGTCCGATGCGCGAGCTGCACAAGCTGACCCACCAGCCGGTCAACCTCTCGGTACGCCAGGGCGACGAGATCGTCTACATCGAACGCACCTACAGCGAACGCTCCGGCATGCAGGTGGTGCGGGCAGTGGGCGGCCGGGCACCGCTGCACCTGACCTCGGTGGGCAAGCTCTTCCTGGCCAATGACGACCCCCAGCGGGTGCGTGCCTACGCCACCCGCACCGGCCTGTCGGGCCACACCCGCAACAGCATCACCGAGTTGAGCGCGCTGGAGCGGGAGCTGTCCCGCGTCAAGCAGTACGGCACCGCCCGCGACAACGAGGAACTGGAGCTGGGCGTGCGCTGCATGGCGGCCGGCATCCGCGACGACCAGGGCAAGCTGGTGGCCGGCCTGTCGATCTCGGCCCCGGCCGACCGGCTGGAGGAAAGCTGGATGGAGCGGCTGACGGCCACCGCTGCGCAGATTTCGGCAGCGCTCGGTCACCGCGGCTGAAGTCGGCCGCCCTCGCCACGCCCATGAAAAAGCCCGGCAAAGCCGGGCTGCGTCTGAATCTCGACGGGCGCCGCAGGCGCCCTTGCCCTCAGGACGTGACGCGCGGCGTGTGCGGCGTCGCCGGCGTGCCCGGCGCGATGACCGGGGCGACGAACTCTTCCAGCAGCCACTTGCGCACGCGCTCCGCGTCGCCAATGCGCGAATAGCGGCCGCTCGAATCCAGGAACACCATGATGAGTTTGCGGCCGCCCATGTAGGCCTGCATCACCAGGCAGCGGCCGGCCTCGGCGATGTAGCCGGTCTTCTGCAGGCCGATCTGCCAGGCCGGATTGAACACCAACCCATTGGTGTTGCGGTATTGCAGGTGGCGGCTGCCGACTGCCACTTCGTATTCCGGCGAGGTCGAGAGCTCGCGGATCAGCGGGTATTCATGGGCCACCTTGACCAGCGTGGCCAGGTCGCGGGCGCTGGACTGGTTGCGGCTGGACAGGCCGGTCGGCTCGACATAGCGCGTGTCGGCCATGCCGATTTCGGCGGCCTTGCGGTTCATCGCAGCCACGGCAGCCTGCAGGCCGCCGGGATAGTGCCGGCCGAGCGCGTTGGCCGCCCGGTTTTCCGAGCTCATCAGCGCCAGGTGCAGCATCTCGCCGCGGGTCAGCTGGGTGCCGGGCAACAGGCGGGAGCTGCTGCCCTTCTCGGTGTCGACGTCTTCCTCGGTGATGGTCAGCACCTCGTCGAGCGGCTGATGCGCTTCGACGACCACCAAAGCCGTCATCAGCTTGGTGATGGAGGCGATCGGCAGCACCGCCTGGGAGTTCTTGCTAAACAGCACCTCGTCGGTGTCCTGGTCCAGCACCAATGCGACGCTGGACTTCAGCTCCAGCGGGTCGAGGGTTTCATGCAGGCCGTAGACCTGCCCGTAGGACAGGCGCGGCGCCGGCAACACCACCGCGGCCCGCCGCGGCGCGGCGACCGATTTGGCCGCCAGCCGGCTCTTGGCGACCGAGGCGCGGGCACTCTGGATGCGTGCCTTGGCACGCGCCGTGCGCGCCTCCTGTACCGGCCGCTTGGCCACCGCCTTGCGGGCCGACGTGGCGGCGGCCCGTTTCCCTTCGGCTTTCTTGGCGGCCAGCGCGCCTCCTTGAAGTCCGCCCAGAAGCAGGCAGCCGGCCATCACGGAGACCGCCAGACGAGAACCCAACAGCTTGCGTAACGACAACACGGCAACCTCCAACAGCCAGGCAAAACGAGTGTATGTGATCAGAAAAAGGCGCGCAAGATCAAACGCTTAGGCACCCTTCCTCAAGTCACAACTCAGGCCGCCGGTGCCGGCCGCCCTCGCCTTCAGCCCTGGGCGGCGACGCGCTCCGACTTGCTGTGCAGCTTATTCAGCGCGGCCAGGTAGGCTTTGGCCGAAGCGACGACGATGTCCGGATCGGCCCCGACGCCGTTCACCACTCGGCCGCCCAGCTGCAGGCGGATCGTGACTTCACCCTGAGATTCTGTGCTGCCGGAGGTGATGGCATTCACCGAATACAGCAACATTTCGGCACCACTTTGCACCTTGGTTTCGATCGCCTTGACGCTTGCGTCCACCGGGCCGTTCCCCACGCTCTCGGCGCGGAACTCCTGGTCGCCGGCGGCGAAGACCACCTTGGCATGCGGGCGTTCGCCCATTTCGGAGCTCTGCGACAGCGCCAGCAGGCGGTAGTGCTCCTGCTCGCTGGTCACGCTCTCGTCGGCCACCAGGGCAATGATGTCCTCGTCGAAGATCTCGCTCTTGCGGTCGGCCAGGTCCTTGAACCGGGCGAAGGCGGCGTTCACCTCGGTCTCGGAGTCGAGCGTGATGCCCAGCTCCTGCAGCCGCTGCTTGAAGGCGTTGCGGCCCGACAGCTTGCCCAGCACGATCTTGTTGGCGGACCAGCCGACATCTTCGGCCCGCATGATTTCGTAGGTGTCGCGCGCTTTCAGCACACCGTCCTGGTGGATGCCGGAGGCATGGGCGAACGCATTCGCGCCGACCACCGCCTTGTTGGGCTGCACCACGAAGCCGGTGGTCTGGGACACCAGGCGGGAGGCGGGCACGATCTGGCTGGTGTCGATGCCCAGCTGCAGCCCGAAGTAGTCGCGCCGCGTGCGCACCGCCATCACCACCTCTTCGAGCGAGCAGTTGCCGGCGCGCTCGCCCAGGCCGTTGATGGTGCATTCCACCTGGCGCGCGCCGCCGATCTGCACGCCGGCCAGCGAATTGGCCACCGCCATGCCGAGGTCGTTGTGGCAATGCACCGACCAGACCGCCTTGTCCGAATTCGGAATGCGCTCGCGCAGCGTCTTGATGAAGTTGCCGTACAGCTCAGGCACCGCATAGCCGACGGTGTCGGGAATGTTGATGGTGGTGGCGCCTTCGTCGATCACTGCCTCCAGCACCCGGCACAGGAAGTCGATCTCCGAGCGGTAGCCGTCTTCTGGCGAAAACTCGATGTCGCCCACCAGGTTGCGCGCGAAGCGCACCGACTGCCTGGCCTGCTCGAACACCTGGTCCGGTGTCATGCGCAGCTTCTTCTCCATGTGCAGCGGGCTGGTCGCGATGAAGGTGTGGATGCGCGCCCGGGCAGCGCCTTGCAGCGCTTCGGCCGCGCGCGAGATGTCGCGGTCGTTGGCGCGCGCCAGCGAGCAGACGGTGGATTCCTTGATGATGTCGGCGATGGCCTTCACCGCCTCGAAGTCGCCGTTGGAGGAGGCAGCGAAGCCGGCCTCGATCACGTCCACCCGCAGGCGCTCCAGTTGCCGGGCGATGCGCAGCTTCTCGTCCTTCGTCATCGAGGCGCCGGGCGATTGCTCGCCGTCACGCAGGGTCGTGTCGAAAATGATCAGCTTGTCGGCCATGGTGGTCTCCGCGGGATGATTGCCGTCGACTCTGTGGTCGACCGTGACGAAAACGAAAACGGCCCGCGAGCTGGGAGCTGGCGGGCCGTGGACGATGAAACTCTCAGACGTGTGCCATCAACGTGCCCGTGACACTCCTGCTAGCAGTAGCGCGAAGGGGGCGATGTGCGTCGTCATGAAGCCAATATATCACGTGTTCATTGATGCAAGCCTTTTTCATCCGGCTCGTCGGTGGACACGGCAATCACGCTCACCGGCCGGCCCTTGGCCTTGCGGATGGCATAGACGATGTAGCCCGATGCGCCGTACGCGAGGAACAGGCCGAACAGCACCAGCGGCGGGTGATAGGCGATCACCGCGAAGCCAAGCGCAATCGCGACGATGGCGATGAAGGGCACCGAGCGCTTGAAGCTCACGTCCTTGAAGCTGTAGAACGGCACGTTGGTGACCATCGTCAGGCCGGCATACAAGGTCACCGCAAAGGCCGTCCAGCGCAGCCATTCGATCTGCTCGACATTGCGGTAGCCCAGGTCGTCCATCACCCAGATCAGGCCGGTCACGAGTGCCGCGGCGGCCGGGCTGGGCAGGCCCTGGAAGAAGCGCTTGTCGACCACCGCGATGTTGGTGTTGAAGCGCGCCAGCCGCAGCGCCGCGCCGGCGCAGTAGACGAAAGCCGCCAGCCAGCCCAGCTTGTTCAGTCCCTGCAGCGCCCATTCATAGACGATGAGTGCCGGCGCGGCACCGAAGGACACCATGTCGGACAGGCTGTCCATCTGCTCGCCGAAGGCGCTCTGGGTGTTCGTCATGCGGGCGACGCGGCCATCCAGGCTGTCGAGCACCATGGCGCAGAAGACGCCGATGGCGGCCTGCTCGAAGCGGCCGTTCATCGCCATCACCACCGCGTAGAAGCCGCCGAACAGCGCTGCGAGCGTGAACAGGTTGGGCAGGATGTAGATCCCCTTGCGGCGCGGGCGCAGGACCACCTCGGGAGTGGGCGTCAGGTCGGGGTCGGGCAGGTCGTTCATGTCTTTCGAAAGCGTCGCGGGTGGAAGCCGGGCGATGCGGCCGGCGCCGGCAGGCAGTTCGCCGGCCATGGCAGCGCAGCTCAGGCCGCCCGATGGGCCGCCCCTGCACGCGGCGTGCCGGATGGGCCGCCCGGCGCGAGCGGCGCGGGCGGCGATGCATGGGCGCGAGAATACATCAGCCGCCAATGAAAAAGCCGCGAGCACGCTCGCGGCCTGTCGCGGAAGACGCTTGATCAGTTCTTGGACTGGTCGACCAGGCGGTTCTTCTTGATCCACGGCATCATCGCGCGCAGCTGCTCGCCGACCACCTCGATCGGGTGCTCGGCATTCAGGCGACGGCGCGAGATCAGGGTCGGCGCACCGGCCTTGTTCTCCAGGATGAAGCTCTTGGCGTACTCGCCGGTCTGGATGTCCTTGAGCGCCTGGCGCATGGCGTTCTTGGTGGCTTCGGTCACCACGCGCGGGCCGGTGACGTACTCACCGTACTCCGCGTTGTTGGAGATCGAGTAGTTCATGTTCGCGATGCCGCCTTCGTAGATCAGGTCCACGATGAGCTTCAGCTCGTGCAGGCATTCGAAGTAGGCCATCTCGGGCGCGTAGCCGGCTTCCACCAGCGTCTCGAAACCGGCCTTGATCAGCTCGACGGCGCCGCCGCACAGCACGGCCTGCTCGCCGAACAGGTCGGTCTCGGTCTCTTCGCGGAAGTTGGTCTCGATCACGCCGGCCTTGCCGCCGCCGTTGGCCGCCGCATAGCTCAGCGCCAGGTCACGCGCCTTGCCGGTCTTGTCGGCATGCACCGCGATCAGGTGCGGCACGCCGCCGCCCTGGGTGTAGGTGGAGCGCACGGTGTGGCCCGGGGCCTTGGGCGCGACCATCCAGACGTCCAGGTCGGCACGCGGGATCACCTGACCGTAGTGCACGTTGAAGCCGTGCGCGAAGGCCAGCGAGGCACCCTGCTTGATGTGCGGCTCGACTTCTTGCTGGTAGACGGCGGCGATCTGCTCGTCGGGCAGCAGCATCATCACGACGTCGGCGGACTTCACCGCCTCGGCGATCTCGGCCACCTTCATGCCGGCCTTCTCGGCCTTGGCCCAGGATGCGCCGCCGCGGCGCAGTGCCACGGTGACCTTGACGCCGCTGTCGGTCAGGTTCTGCGCGTGGGCATGGCCTTGGGAGCCGTAGCCGATGATGACCACGTTCTTGCCCTTGATGAGGCTCAGATCGGCGTCCTTGTCGTAATAGACCTTCATTTCTCTATCTCCAAAATATTCCCGTGAACAGGTGACCGAGCGACCGCGTGAACGAGTGCGAACCGCGTCAAATGCCCCACCTCACATGTTCACACCATCACCTGTTCACTCGTTCACGGTAAAGGGTGCCTGTGCCGCGAGGCCGCTCACACGCGCAGGATGCGTTCGCCCCGGCCGATGCCGCTGGTGCCGGTGCGAACCGTCTCCAGGATGGCGGCGCGGTCGATGGCCTCGATGAAGGCGTCGAGCTTGCCGGCGTCGCCGGTCAGCTCGATGGTGTAGGTCTTCTCGGTCACGTCGACGATGCGACCACGGAAGATGTCGGCCATGCGCTTCATCTCGTCGCGCTCCTTGCCGACGGCCCGCACCTTGATGAGCATCAGCTCGCGCTCGGTGAAGCTGCCCTCGGTCAGGTCGACCACCTTGACCACCTCGATCAGGCGGTTCAGGTGCTTGGTGATCTGCTCGATCACGTCGTCCGAGCCGGTCGTGACGATGGTCATGCGCGACAGCGAGGGGTCCTCGGTCGGCGCCACCGTCAGGCTTTCGATGTTGTAGCCACGGGCCGAGAACAGGCCCACCACGCGGGAGAGTGCGCCGGCTTCGTTTTCCAGCAGCACTGCGATGATGTGTTTCATGTGTCGTTGCGGCGCGCTCTTCAAGCCGGCGGCGGTAACCGCCGGCCCTTGGCCACGCTGTCCGATCAAGAGTGAATCCGTGCGTTCTTGTCCGTCATCTGCGGGTGCAGGCACCGGCGCCTGGCGTGCCGCGGTAACGACAACGCCCTTGCCGGCCTTCTTCACCTCACAGGTCCTCGGACCCCAGCAGCATCTCGCTGATGCCCTTGCCCGCCTGCACCATGGGCCAGACGTTTTCGGTCGGGTCGGTCCGCACGTCGAGGAACACCGTGCGGTCCTTCAGCTTCATGGCCTCGCGCAGCGCCGGCTCGACGTCTGAGGGCTTCTCCACCAGCAGGCCCACATGGCCGTAGGCTTCCGCCAGCTTGACGAAGTTCGGCAACGCATCCATGTAGCTGTGCGAATAGCGGCCGCCGTAATCCAGCTGCTGCCATTGCCGCACCATGCCCAGGTAGCCATTGTTCAGCGAGACGACCTTCACTGGCGTCTGGTACTGCTGGCAGGTGGACAGCTCCTGGATGCACATCTGGATGGAGCCCTCGCCGGTGATGCAGAACACGTCGGCATCCGGCTTTGCGAGCTTGATGCCCATCGCATAGGGCAGGCCCACGCCCATCGTGCCCAGGCCGCCGGAGTTGATCCAGCGGCGCGGCTCGTCGAAGCGGTAGAACTGCGCTGCCCACATCTGGTGCTGGCCGACGTCCGAGGTGATGTAGGTCTCGCGGTCCTTGGTCAGCTCCCAGAGCGTCTCGACCACCTGCTGCGGCTTGATGACCTCGTTGGAGCGCTTGTAGCTCAGGCACTCGCGCTTGCGCCACTCATTGATCTGGCCCCACCAGCTCGACAGCGACTGCACGTCGGGGCGCAGCTGCTGCTCCCTGATCTGCGAGATCAACTCCTGCAGCACGTCCTTGACGTCGCCGACGATGGGGATGTCGACCTTCACCCGCTTGGAGATCGACGACGGGTCGATGTCGACGTGGATGATCTTGCGCTCCACCGACGCGAAGTGCCGCGGGTTGCCGATGACGCGGTCGTCGAAGCGCGCACCGACGGCCAGCAGGACGTCGCAGTTCTGCATCGTCATGTTGGCTTCGTAGGTGCCGTGCATGCCCAGCATGCCGAGGAACTTCGGGTCGCTGGCCGGGAAGGCGCCCAGGCCCATCAGCGTGTTGGTGCAGGGATAGCCCAGCAGGTTCACCAGCTCGCGCAGCTCGGCCGAGGCCTCGCCCAGGATGACGCCGCCGCCGGTGTAGATGTAGGGACGCCTGGCCGACAGCAGCAGCTGCACCGCCTTGCGGATCTGCCCGCCATGGCCCTTGCGCACCGGGTTGTAGGAGCGCATCTCGACGGTCTCGGGGTATTCGAAGACGCAGGTCTTCAGCGAGACGTCCTTCGGGATGTCCACCACCACCGGGCCGGGCCGGCCGGTGCGGGCGATGTGGAAGGCCTTCTTCATCGTGCGCGCCAGCTCGCGCACGTCCTTCACCAGGAAGTTGTGCTTGACGATGGGCCGCGTGATGCCGACCGTGTCGCACTCCTGGAAGGCATCGAGCCCGATCGCGGGTGTCGGCACCTGCCCGGTGACGATCACCATCGGGATGGAATCCATGTAGGCCGTCGCGATGCCGGTGATGGCATTGGTGACGCCGGGGCCGGAGGTGACCAGCGCCACGCCGACTTCGCCGGTGGCGCGCGCGTAGCCGTCGGCGGCGTGCACGGCCGCCTGCTCGTGGCGCACGAGCACGTGTTCGATGGTCTGCTGCTTGTAGAGCGCGTCGTAGATATAGAGGACCGCGCCCCCGGGGTAGCCCCACATGTACTTGACGCCTTCGGCCTGGAGGCAACGCACCAGGATGTCGGAGCCGTTCAGTTCTTCAGGGGGGTGTTGCGCAGCGGCCTTGCCGTCGATGGCAGAGGCCCGCTTGGTGTCAGCGGCAGAGATGTCCATATAGAACCTTTCTGATTTTCTCTAACGAAAAACGATCGGTGCCCCTCTTCAACGCTGAAACCAGCTCGCCCTTGTGAGGCGGATTCGGAGGCTGCGTGATCATCAGACAGGGAGGCCCGGGTTGGGCGTCCAAGTCGAGACCCGTCTGTTGTGCAAGCCAGCATTATGGCATTGCGACACGCCAAAGCGGTGCGGCGAGTCCGGATTCGGCGGTGTTTGATCTCGATGAGATAATTTTCGGGTCATATTCCCGGTAGCGCCCCCGACCGCCCCTGCCCTTGGCCAGCGAACAAGAACTCACCGAATTCCTCAAGAGCGTCGACAAGCGGGCCTTCAAGCGCACCGTCTATGCGGTGCGCGACACCGATGCCGCGCTCGACATCGTGCAGGACGCGATGATCCGCCTGGCGGAAAAGTACGGCGACCGTGCGGCGGCCGAACTGCCGCTGCTGTTCCAGCGCATCCTGTCCAATGCCACCACCGACTGGTTCCGCCGCCAGAAGGTGCGCAGCGTGATGACGAGCTTCACGCAGCTCAATGCGCCGGACGCGGAAGGCGAGTTCGACCTGCTCGAAACGCTGGAGGCACTCGACCAGTCCAGCGGCACCGAGAGTGCGGCCGACTCCGTCTCACGGGTCCAGACCTTGCAAGCCATCGAGGCTGAAGTCGGCAAGCTGCCGGCGCGTCAACGCGAGGCCTTCGTGATGCGTTACTGGGAGGAACTCGATGTCTCCGAGACGGCCGCTGTCATGGGCTGCTCGGAGGGCAGTGTGAAGACCCACTGCTCGCGAGCCGTCGCTGCCTTGGCACGCGCCCTCAAGGCAAAGGGAATTGCGCCATGAACACCCCCACCACCGTTGTGCACGCCGCTGAACAAGAGGCCCTGGAAGCCCGCTTCGGGCACCGTGTCGGTGCCCGGCTGTCCGAATCCTGTGAACAGCTTCCTGCTGACCTGAACGAACGTCTGCGCTTCGCGCGCGAACAAGCGGTGGCGCGCCGCAAGCGCCCCGCGCCCGCCCCTGCCACTGCTGCAGTGGTGCTGCCCCACCATGGCGGCGCAGCGGCGCTGGCTGGCGGCTCCGACCCGCGCGGCCGCCCCTGGTGGTGGTCGCTCGCTTCGCTGCTGCCGGTGGCGGTGCTGCTGGCGGGGCTGGTGTTGATCGAGCGGCTGCACGAGCAGCGCCAGGCCGAAGAAGCCGCCGAGATCGATTCGGCCCTGCTGGCCGACGACCTGCCACCTGATGCCTATGCCGATCCCGGCTTCGCCGAGTTCCTGAAAGCTCCCCAGCCATGACCCTGCCCGCCCCGACCAGCCGGACGCGGTGGGCCGGCCGCCGGCAGCGCGCTGCCCTGCTCGGCTGCCTGGCAGCGGCGGCGGGCTGGCTGGCGTTTGCCCCTGTCGCGGCGCAGACCCGACCCACCCCCGCCAGCCCCGCCGTGGCGGCGGATGGGACCGGCTGGAACGAACTGAGCCCCCAGCAGCAGGCGGCATTGCGACCGCTGCAGCGGGAGTGGGCCGGCATCGATGGGCTGCGCCGGCAGAAATGGATCGGCATCGCCTCCCGCTTTGCCTCGATGAGCCCTGCCGAGAAGGAGCGCCTGCAGGAACGCATGAACGCCTGGGTGCGCCTGTCGCCCCAGGAGCGGCGCACGGCGCGGCTGAACTACCACGATGCCCAGGACGTGCCCCCGCAGGAGCGACGTGACCGCTGGGCCGCCTACCAAGCCCTGAGCGACGAGGAGCGGCGCGAGCTGGCCCGTCGTGCCGCCGCCGCACAGGCGGCGAGAAGCAATGCGAAAAAAGGCACGCCCGTGGCAGCCGGCGCCCAGGCAAAATCTCCGCCAGCCACGGCGGCCGGCGCCGTGCCCGCGCAGGCAGGCCCGGCAGCACAGCTGTCGCCCGTGCTGCGGCAGGCCCGCCCCGGCGCCACCACCACCTCCATTTCAAAACGCCCGGCACCGCCGGGGCACCAGCACGCCGGCATGCCCAAGATCGTTGCCACCCCTGAACTGGTCGACACCCAGACCCTGCTGCCCCGCGTGCCCCCGCAGGGCACGGCAGCCTCGACAGACGCAGCCGCGTCACGGCGCAAATGACGGCCGCGCCGATGGGCTCCGCGCCGGTCGGGCGGCCGGCGCCGCGGCTGCGTCGCCGCCTGGCGGCTTTCGTCTACGAAGGCGTGCTGCTGTTCGGCGTCGTGATGCTGGGTGGCCTGTTGTTCTCGCCGCTCGTGCAGCAGCGCCATGCACTGCAGATGCGCCACGAGTTGCAGATCTTCATGTTCGTCTTGCTCGGGCTCTATTTCGTCTGGTTCTGGTCGCACGGCGGACAGACCCTCGCAATGAAGACCTGGCACATCCGCCTGCTGCGCCGCGACGGCACGCCAGTGGGCCCGGGCCGGGCCACGCTGCGCTTCCTGGCCAGCTGGGTCTGGTTCCTGCCCTCCACCGCGGCCATCGCGTGGATGGGCTGGCACGGCAAGGCGCAGGTGTTCGGCGTGATCGCCGGCTGGGTGCTGGCGTACGCCGCACTGGCACTGCTGCACCCGCGCCGGCAGTTCCTGCACGATGCCTTGTGCGGGACGCAACTGGTCCATGAGCAGCTCGCAGCTGCCGCCGCCCGTCGGCCCCTGATGAAAGCCTGATCCCTTGAACACCTCACCCGTCGCCCTGGCCCCGCATCCGCAGAAGCGGCGCACCGGACTCTCCCGCATCGTCCACGCCACCCGCTATTCGATCGACGGATTGCTGGCTGCGCATGGCGAAAGCGCCTTCCGGCTCGAAACCCGGCTGGCCGCCGTGATGCTGCCGCTGGCCTTCTGGATCGGGCGGTCTTGGATGGAAGTGGCGCTGCTGGCCGGCAGCGTGATGCTGGTGTTGATCGTCGAGCTGCTCAATTCGGCGGTGGAGGCGGCCATCGACCGCATCTCGCTGGAACTGCACGACCTGTCGAAGAAGGCGAAGGACATGGGCAGCGCGGCGGTGCTGCTGTCGGTGTTGCTGTGTGCCGGCATCTGGCTGGCGGCGATTGCCTCCCGCTGGCTGATCTGACACCGGGACGACACCGCTGCCGTGAGAAGATGGCAGCCATGAAACCGTTCTCCCTCTGTGTTTACTGCGGCTCGCGCCCGGGCGCCTCGCCGCTCTACGAACAAGCTGCTCGCGAGGTCGGCACGCACATCGGCCGCCGGGGATGGCAACTGGTCTACGGCGGCGGGCGGGCCGGGCTGATGGGCGTGGTGGCCGACGCCACGCTGGCGGCCGGCGGCACCGTGGTGGGCGTGATCCCGCAGGCGCTGCTGGACCGCGAGCTGGGCCATCGCGGCCTGACCGAGCTGCACATCGTGCAGACCATGCACCAGCGCAAGCAGATGATGGCCGAGCGCGCCGATGCCTTCGTGGCCTTGGCCGGCGGCATCGGCACCTTCGAGGAGCTGTTCGAGGTCTGGACCTGGCGCCAGCTCGGCTACCACGACAAGCCGGTCGGGCTGCTGAACACGGCGAGCTACTACGACGGCCTGCTTGGCTTCATGCAGCACACCGTGACGCAAGGTTTTGTGCCGACCTCGCAGCACGAGCTGCTGCAGGTGGACAGCGAGCCCGCTCCGCTGCTGGAGCGTCTGGCCACGCTGGCACAGTCGGCCACCGCACCGGACGACTACACCCGCATCTGAGACCCACGGCGGCGAAGGAAAAATGCTTCAGCCGCAAAACGAAAAAGCCCGCGAAGGCGGGCTTTTTGCATCGGCTGCAGCGCAGTTCAGACAGCTGCTTCGTCGGTCTCGCCGGTGCGGATGCGCACCACCTGCTCGACGGCGGTGACGAAGATCTTGCCGTCGCCGATCTTGCCGGTCTTTGCGGCCTTGACCACTGCCTCGATGCAGCGCTCGACGTCGGCGTCCTTGACGACCACTTCGACCTTCACCTTGGGCAGGAAGTCGACCACGTACTCGGCCCCGCGGTACAGCTCGGTGTGGCCCTTCTGGCGGCCGAAGCCCTTGACTTCCGTCACGGTCAGACCGGTGACGCCGACCTCGGCCAGGGCTTCACGCACTTCTTCGAGCTTGAAGGGTTTGATGATGGCGGTGATCTGCTTCATGGGGGCTCCGTAAGGGTCGAGACAAGAATTGAGCGTAGTTTAGGGCCAGTTGGCCAGAAAAAGCCGGGCAGAACGGTGAAGCTGCAGCCAGCCCATGGCAACGCCAACGCCCTTGCCCGTTGCCGGGCCGTCGCCGGCAGCCCAGCGCCCCGGCGGCCCTGCCCCTAAGATGGCTGTGCCTGCGCCGGGAGTCCCTCCTGTCGCGGTCAAGATCACCGATCAGCGGGACACAGGCGGATGGGCAAGCACGATTCCCCGAAAAACAGCATGCAGCACCTGGAGGTGCGGGTGCACGAGAGCCTGGCCGACCTCCCGGCCGGGGACTGGGACCGGCTGGCCGCCGCCTCGCCGCTGGCAGGGCCATTCATTCGCCATGCCTACCTCGACGCATTGCACCGCTCCGGCAGTGCCACCGGCCGCACCGGTTGGCTGCCGCGCTTCCTGAGCGTGTGGCGCGCGGGCCGCCTGGTGGCCGCCTGCCCCCTTTACCTCAAGAGCCATTCTTATGGCGAATACGTATTCGATTGGGCCTGGGCCCGCGCCTACGAGGACAACGGGCTGGACTACTACCCCAAGCTACTGAATGCAGTGCCCTTCACGCCGGTGCCCGGACCGCGCCTGCTGGCGGAGGACGGGCCTGCGCGCGCGGTGCTCGTCGAGGCAGTGGGGCAGCTGGCCCGTGAGAGCGGGGTGTCCTCGGTGCATATGTTGTTCGTCGATGCGGACGACAGCGCCGCCTTGAGTGCCGCGGGATGGATGATGCGCAGTACCGTGCAGTTCCACTGGCTGAACCGCCAACCGCAGCCTTTCAACGACTTCGAGGATTTCCTGTCGGAGCTGCAGCGCGACAAGCGCAAGAAGATCCAGCAGGAACGGCGCCGTGTGAAGGAAGCCGGCGTTCATTTCGAAGTGAAGCAAGGCGAGGAGATCGGCCCGGACGACTGGGACTTCTTCTACCAGTGCTACTGCTCGACCTATCGAGCGCACCACTCGACGCCCTACCTCACCCGGGACTTCTTCAAGCGCATGGCCCAGAGCATGCCGCAGCACTGGCTGCTCTTCATCGCGCGCCGTGAAGGACGGCGGGTGGCGGCCTCGCTGGTGGCGATCGACCCGGCGCAGCGGCGCGCCTATGGACGTTACTGGGGCGGCACCGAGCACATCCCCTGCCTGCACTTCGAGGCCTGCTACTACCAGCCGCTGCAGTGGTGCATCGACCAGGGCTACCTGGCCTTCGAGGGAGGCGCCCAGGGGGAGCACAAGATGGCTCGAGGTCTGTTGCCGGTGCAAACCTGGTCGGCCCACTGGCTCAGCCATCCGGCCTTTGCGGACGCGGTGGCCCGCTTCCTGGAACGCGAACGCTCGGGCGTGGACGCCTATGTCGACGAGTTGCGGGAGCGCAACCCGTTCAAGGCCGGGGAATCGACGGGTGGCGCACCGAACGCTTGAATGGAAAAAGCCGGGGCCCTGCAAGGCCCCGGCTTGCCGTTCTGAGGCGCCTGCCGCGCTCAGTCCTTGAAGTCGCCAGCAACGCCGATCACCAGGCTCTCGGGCTTGATGTACTTGCGCAAGGCGGCATTCACCTCCGCCAGGCTGACGCGGCCCAGCGCTTCGTCGAGTTGCTGCGAGACCTTGAAATCGCGGCCGAGGTAGAGGTTCTCTGCCAGCGATGCGGCCAGGTTGCGGTCTTGGGCGCGCGACAGCCGGCGGAAGCTCAGCAGGCCCTGGCGACCCTGCTCCAGTTCGGCCGCGGTGAAGCCGTCCTTCAAGGCGCGCGAGATTTCCTCGCGCACCGCATTTTCAACCTTGGCCCGGTTCTGCGGCGCGAAGATGGCAGTGGCGGTCCACAAGGAATTGGGCTCCCAGGGATTGAAGGCCACATTGGCCCGCACGTCATAGGACAAGCCTTCGGTCTCCCGCACCCGCAGCCACAGCCGCGAGTTGCCGCCCTGGCCCAGCAGGTAGTTGGCCAGCGTGAGTGCGGCATGGTCCGGCTGCAACTCCTGCACCGGCAAGGCCAGGCTCAGCCGCAGGTAGGCATTCTGACGATCCGGCGTGACGAAGCTCAGGCGCTGGGGCTGGACGGCGATGAAGGGCCGCGGCACCCGCTGGTGCGGCTCGGCCGCCACCCAGCTGCCGAAGGCAGCATCGAGTGCCTGCCTGACTTGTGCGACGTCCATGTCGCCCACCGCGGCAAACTGCGCCTGGCCGCCGCCGTAGAAGCGACGGTGGAAGGCCCGCAGCTGCTCCGGGGTTAGCTGCTGCATCGCACTCGCCTGTTCGTCGAAGGTCAGGACATGGCGCACATCATCGGCCGGGTAGGGGTTGAAGCGGCGGTCGAGCTCCTGGTTGACGATGGCGTCCGGGTCCTTGCGCTCCGACTCCAGCTCGGACAGGCTCTGCCGCCTCACCTCCTCGAACGCATCGGCCGGGAAGGAAGGCGTGCGCAGCATGTCGCCCACCAAGGCCAGCACAGCGGGCAAGTGCTCCTTGCGGGTCCGCATCAGCACCGTGGCACCGGTGGCCGAGCCGTGCACCGTGACTTCGGCCTGCAACTCGTCCAGCCGGTCTTGCACTTGCTGGCGGCTGAGCGTGGCCGTGCCCTTGTCCAGCATGGCGGCCACCATCTGGGCCACGATCGCCTGGCCTTTCAGGCTCTGCTCGCTGCCGAGCCGGAGATTCAGCTGGGCCGTGACGGCCGCACCGCGGGTGCCTTTGGGCAGCAGTGCGGCTTGCAGGCCGCTCTTCAGCGTGAAGCGCCGGGTGCGCGCCTCGATGTTGGCCGGGGTCGCATCGAAGGCTTCGGCGGTGGTGGCCGCGGGGTCACCCCGGTAGTCCTTCAACATCGCGGCCAGGTCCACCCGCTGCGGCGCGGGGGCGCGTTGCGGCTTGTCGGTCGGCATATAGGTGGCCAGGGTGCGGTTCGACGGCACGAGGTAAGCCGCTGCGACCTGCTGTACCTGCTCCAGCTTCAACGCCCGCACACGGTCGCGCGTCAGGAAAAACAGGCGCCAGTCGCCGGCGGCAATGGCCTCGGAAAGCGCCACCCCCACCCGCTCCGGGTCGGAGAATGCCAGCTGCCAGTCCTTCTCCCACTTGGTACGAGCGCGGCGCAGCTCCTCTTCGGTGATCGGCTGGGTCGACACCGACTCCAGCGTTTTCAGCATTTGCTGCTGCGCCTTCTCGATGTCCTGCCCGGGCGCCAGCTGGACGCCATAGACCGAGAAGCCGGGGTCGGACAACTCTTGCGAGAACGCAAACACCGCCGCCGCGAGCTGCGTATCGACCAATTGCTTGTGCAGGCGACCCGACGGCGAATCCGCCATGATGACGTCGAGCACGTTCATGGCAGCGAAGTCCGGATGCCCACCGGGCGGCACGTGGTACATCGCATAGGCCATCGGCACTCCACCCACGCGGCGCAGCGTCACGTTGCGTTCACCGTCCTGCACCGGATCGAGCGTATAGAGCCGCGGCAGCTCGCGCTTGGGCTTCGCGATCTTGCCGAAGGACTGAGCAATCCAGCCCAGCGTTTGCGAGGCATCGAAGCGGCCGGCAACGATCAGCGTAGCGTTATCGGGTTGGTAGTAGGTGCGGTAGAACTTCTGCAGTCGCTCGATATCGACGTTCTCGACATCGCTGCGCGCGCCAATGGTGCTCTTGCCATAGTTGTGCCACTGGTACATAGCGGCCAGGCCCTTCTCGAACAAGATGCGCCCCGGGCTGTTCTCGCCCATTTCCATTTCGTTGCGCACCACCGTCATCTCGGTGTCGAGGTCCCGCTTCGCGATGTTGCTGTTGATCATCGCATCGGCCTGCCAGCCCAGATACCACTTCAGGTTGGCATCGTCGCTGGAGAAACTGGCGAAATAGTTGGTCCGATCCAGCCAGGTCGAGCCATTGGCCCGCAACCCGCGCTTGGTGAATTCGGCCCAGACATTGGGGTGCGTGGGCGTGCCCTTGAACAGCAAGTGCTCCAGCAAGTGCGCCATGCCGGTTTCGCCGTAGTTCTCCTGGTGAGAACCCACCCGATATGTCATGTTGACGGTGGTGGTCGGCTTGGAGGCATCCGGCACCAGCAGCACCTGCAGTCCGTTGGCCAGCCGGTACTCCTCGATGCCCTCCACGCTGACGACATGGCTCACACCGGCAGGCAAGCGGGTCGGCGCTGCCACCGACAACGTGGGCAGGATGGGCAGGCAAAACGCGAGAATCAAATGGCGAAGCATGAGGACTCCTTTTCGATGTGTGCATTCTGACCGCTCGGGGCCGTCCATGTTCCGCGCTTGAGCATCGCGGCAGCAACGAAAGGCGTTCTGAAAGCGTCGCCCGAATGTCGCGACCACCAGCCTCCGAGCACCTTTTCAAGCCCAAAAGCAAAACCCCGCCGACTGCAAGAGTGGGCGGGGTTTTGGGGAATAACAGCCTGACGATGTCCTACTTTCACACGGGAATCCGCACTATCATCGGCGCTGAGGCGTTTCACTGTCCTGTTCGGGATGGGAAGGAGTGGGACCACCTCGCTATGGTCATCAGGCATAACTGGATGCCGCCTTGCTGCTGGAGCAAGACGACCAATTCGTAGAGTCTGTGTGAATCAGCAGATTTGATTGCGCACCGGATGGTGAGGCGCTGTAGTGGCCTCACCCGGCATAAGCTATTTGACTCACTTCGATGTCGCTGAGGATCACCAAAGTTATAGGGTCAAGCCGCACGAGCAATTAGTACTGGTTAGCTTAACGCATTACTGCGCTTCCACACCCAGCCTATCAACGTCCTGGTCTTGAACGACTCTTCAGGGGGCTCAAGGCCCCGGCAAGACTCATCTTGAGACGAGTTTCCCGCTTAGATGCTTTCAGCGGTTATCTCTTCCGCACTTAGCTACTCGGCAATGCCACTGGCGTGACAACCGATACACCAGAGGTGCGTCCACTCCGGTCCTCTCGTACTAGGAGCAGGCTCTCTCAATCTTGCAGCGCCCACGGAAGATAGGGACCAAACTGTCTCACGACGTTTTAAACCCAGCTCACGTACCTCTTTAAATGGCGAACAGCCATACCCTTGGGACCGGCTACAGCCCCAGGATGAGATGAGCCGACATCGAGGTGCCAAACACCGCCGTCGATATGAACTCTTGGGCGGTATCAGCCTGTTATCCCCAGAGTACCTTTTATCCGTTGAGCGATGGCCCTTCCATACAGAACCACCGGATCACTTAGTCCTACTTTCGTATCTGCTCGACTTGTCAGTCTCGCAGTTAAGCACGCTTTTGCCTATGCACTATCAGCACGATTTCCGACCGTGCCTAGCGTACCTTCGAACTCCTCCGTTACGCTTTGGGAGGAGACCGCCCCAGTCAAACTGCCCACCATACACTGTCCCCAACCCGGATCACGGGCCAAGGTTAGAACCTCAAACACACCAGGGTGGTATTTCAAGGACGGCTCCACGGCACCTAGCGGCACCGCTTCAAAGCCTCCCACCTATCCTACACAGATCTGTTCAAAGTCCAATGTAAAGCTACAGTAAAGGTTCATGGGGTCTTTCCGTCTTTCCGCGGGGAGATTGCATCATCACAAACATTTCAACTTCGCTGAGTCTCTGGAGGAGACAGTGTGGCCATCGTTACGCCATTCGTGCAGGTCGGAACTTACCCGACAAGGAATTTCGCTACCTTAGGACCGTTATAGTTACGGCCGCCGTTTACCGGGGCTTCGATCAAGAGCTTGCACCCCATCACTTAACCTTCCGGCACCGGGCAGGCGTCACACCCTATACGTCGACTTTCGTCTTTGCAGAGTGCTGTGTTTTTATTAAACAGTCGCAGCCACCGATTCTCTGCGACCCCATTGGGCTCCCCTTGTACAGGTTCACCTACTAAGGGCACACCTTCTTCCGAAGTTACGGTGTCAATTTGCCGAGTTCCTTCTCCAGAGTTCTCTCAAGCGCCTGAGAATACTCATCACGCGCACCAGTGTCGGTTTGCGGTACGGTCGTGTGTAGCTGAAGCTTAGTGGCTTTTCCTGGAAGCAGGGTATCACTCACTTCGGCCGCAAGCGGCCTCGTTATCACCTCTCATCTTAGCCCGGCGGATTTGCCTACCAGGCACGACTACAGGCTTGAACCGGGACATCCAACACCCGGCTGAGCTAACCTTCTCCGTCCCCACATCGCACTACACATCGGTACAGGAATATTGACCTGTTTCCCATCAGCTACGCATCTCTGCCTCGCCTTAGGGGCCGACTCACCCTACGCCGATGAACGTTGCGTAGGAAACCTTGCGCTTACGGCGAGGGGGCTTTTCACCCCCTTTAACGCTACTCATGTCAGCATTCGCACTTCTGATACCTCCAGCATCCCTCTCGAGACACCTTCACAGGCTTACAGAACGCTCTCCTACCGCGCACATTGCTGTGCACCCGCAGCTTCGGTAACTGGCTTAGCCCCGTTACATCTTCCGCGCAGGACGACTCGATCAGTGAGCTATTACGCTTTCTTTAAATGATGGCTGCTTCTAAGCCAACATCCTGACTGTTTTAGCCTTCCCACTTCGTTTCCCACTTAGCCAATTTTAGGGACCTTAGCTGGCGGTCTGGGTTGTTTCCCTCTTGTGTCCGGACGTTAGCACCCGGTGCACTGTCTCCCAAGCTGTACTCATCGGTATTCGGAGTTTGCAATGGTTTGGTAAGTCGCCATGACCCCCTAGCCATAACAGTGCTCTACCCCCGATGGTAATACTTGAGGCACTACCTAAATAGTTTTCGGAGAGAACCAGCTATTTCCAAGTTTGTTTAGCCTTTCACCCCTATCCACAGCTCATCCGCTAGTTTTGCAACACTAGTCGGTTCGGACCTCCAGTAAGTGTTACCTCACCTTCATCCTGGCCATGGATAGATCACTTGGTTTCGGGTCTACACCCAGCGACTGAACGCCCTATTCGGACTCGGTTTCCCTGCGCCTTCCCTATTCGGTTAAGCTTGCCACTGAATGTAAGTCGCTGACCCATTATACAAAAGGTACGCCGTCACCCTTGCGGGCTCCGACTTTTTGTATGCATGCGGTTTCAGGATCTATTTCACTCCCCTCCCGGGGTTCTTTTCGCCTTTCCCTCACGGTACTAGTTCGCTATCGGTCGATTACGAGTATTTAGCCTTGGAGGATGGTCCCCCCATCTTCAGACAGGATTTCACGTGTCCCGCCCTACTTGTCGCACGCCTAGTTCCACACCACACTTTTTTCATACAGGGCTATCACCTGCTATGGCCGGCCTTTCCAAACCGTTCTGATAAGTACGATGCTAAAACGTGCAGGCTGGTCCGATTTCGCTCGCCACTACTTTCGGAATCTCGGTTGATGTCTTTTCCTCGAGCTACTGAGATGTTTCAGTTCACCCGGTTCGCCTCGCATACCTATGTATTCAGTATGCGATACCCCTAAGGGTGGGTTTCCCCATTCGGAAATCTCCGGATCACAGCTAATTTGCCAGCTCCCCGAAGCTTATCGCAGGCTATCACGTCCTTCTTCGCCTGTAATCGCCAAGGCATCCACCACATGCACTTAGTCACTTGACCCTATAACTTTGACGCCTCTTCGACGTCGTCAAGGACTCGACCTCCTCATCGTTCGAGAAGATCGTTTTCTGAGTATTTACGCGTTATGCCGTCTTCAAACTCGCTCTTTACTTCGAGTTGAAGTCTGGTGACGCAATCAAATGTTGTTGACGGCACGGTGCATCCCATAGATGCTTTCCGTCAACAACGCTGATTCGACTCTACGAATTGTTAAAGAACAACAGCCATTCTTTCGAACCGCTAACGCAAACATCCCTGCTCTCAGGGAACCCTTGCGTTAACGTTCGACTTCAGTGATCAGTGATGGTGGAGGATGACGGGATCGAACCGACGACCCCCTGCTTGCAAAGCAGGTGCTCTCCCAGCTGAGCTAATCCCCCGAACATGCTTCATGCAGAAGGATTGGTGGGTCTGGTTGGATTCGAACCAACGACCCCCGCCTTATCAAGACGGTGCTCTAACCGACTGAGCTACAGACCCGCTCTTCACTTCCGCTCGAACCGCGTCTGCAGCACCGTCAACCTAGGATTCTCATCCCTGCCAGGTTCACGCCTGCCGGTTCACGTTCACTTGCTGTCGTACACAACAACAGCCGATAAGTGTGGGCGCCCAAACTTGAGTGCTTTTTCCAGAAAGGAGGTGATCCAGCCGCACCTTCCGATACGGCTACCTTGTTACGACTTCACCCCAGTCACGAACCCTGCCGTGGTGATCGCCCTCCTTGCGGTTAGGCTAACCACTTCTGGCAGAACCCGCTCCCATGGTGTGACGGGCGGTGTGTACAAGACCCGGGAACGTATTCACCGCGACATGCTGATCCGCGATTACTAGCGATTCCGACTTCACGCAGTCGAGTTGCAGACTGCGATCCGGACTACGACCGGTTTTCTGGGATTGGCTCCCCCTCGCGGGTTGGCAGCCCTCTGTACCGGCCATTGTATGACGTGTGTAGCCCTACCCATAAGGGCCATGATGACCTGACGTCATCCCCACCTTCCTCCGGTTTGTCACCGGCAGTCTCATTAGAGTGCCCTTTCGTAGCAACTAATGACAAGGGTTGCGCTCGTTGCGGGACTTAACCCAACATCTCACGACACGAGCTGACGACGGCCATGCAGCACCTGTGTCCAGGTTCTCTTTCGAGCACTCCCACATCTCTGCAGGATTCCTGGCATGTCAAGGGTAGGTAAGGTTTTTCGCGTTGCATCGAATTAAACCACATCATCCACCGCTTGTGCGGGTCCCCGTCAATTCCTTTGAGTTTCAACCTTGCGGCCGTACTCCCCAGGCGGTCAACTTCACGCGTTAGCTTCGTTACTGAACAGCAAGCCGTCCAACAACTAGTTGACATCGTTTAGGGCGTGGACTACCAGGGTATCTAATCCTGTTTGCTCCCCACGCTTTCGTGCATGAGCGTCAGTGCAGGCCCAGGAGATTGCCTTCGCCATCGGTGTTCCTCCGCATATCTACGCATTTCACTGCTACACGCGGAATTCCATCTCCCTCTGCCGCACTCTAGCCGTGCAGTCACAAATGCAGTTCCCAGGTTGAGCCCGGGGATTTCACATCTGTCTTGCACAACCGCCTGCGCACGCTTTACGCCCAGTAATTCCGATTAACGCTTGCACCCTACGTATTACCGCGGCTGCTGGCACGTAGTTAGCCGGTGCTTATTCTTCAGGTACCGTCATCACTCCGAGGTATTAGCCCAGAGCTTTTCTTCCCTGACAAAAGCGGTTTACAACCCGAAGGCCTTCTTCCCGCACGCGGCATGGCTGGATCAGGCTTGCGCCCATTGTCCAAAATTCCCCACTGCTGCCTCCCGTAGGAGTCTGGGCCGTGTCTCAGTCCCAGTGTGGCTGGTCGTCCTCTCAGACCAGCTACAGATCGTCGCCTTGGTAGGCCTTTACCCCACCAACTAGCTAATCTGACATCGGCCGCTCCAATAGCGCGAGGTCTTGCGATCCCCCGCTTTCACCCTCAGGTCGTATGCGGTATTAATCCGGCTTTCGCCGGGCTATCCCCCACTACTGGGCACGTTCCGATGTATTACTCACCCGTTCGCCACTCGCCACCAGGATTGCTCCCGTGCTGCCGTTCGACTTGCATGTGTAAGGCATGCCGCCAGCGTTCAATCTGAGCCAGGATCAAACTCTTCAGTTCGATCTTGAATTTCGCTCAAAGAATTGAAGTGAACTTCACTTCCATGAGCGTTTAAAGTCTTTCGACCTGATCTGCAGTCACCCACAGATCTTGGCACTCGCCTTCAAACGCCCACGCTTATCGGCTGTTATTTGTTAAAGAGCTTGCTGCTCCAACTCTGCTATCCTTGCCGCATTCGCAGCACCTCAGCTTCGTCGTCAGCGCTGATTTCGTCTTTCGTCGTTATCAGCAGAGAGGCGAGATTTTGACGTTTTCTTTAAACCCTGTCAAGCACTCGGCTCATTTATTTTTCGCTGCCACTTTCTTTCTTTTCAGAAACCGCCGCCTCCACCCCACTCACCAGCTTCCCGGTTCGTTTCGTCTGCAGCGCCGTGATCAGCGAAGAACGCAACTATAGCATTGCCCGAAGAGGTAACGCAAGCGGGCCCGAGAACTTTTTTGGATGGGCAGCGCTTCGCGCATTACTTCTCGGCTTGCACACGCGATCCTGCCAAAGCAGCGGTTTGACAGCGCTTGCATTGAGTGACACATTGCCTTATGTCTGACACTCTCCCCGACGACACCGCCACCCTCGGGCAAGTGGCTCGTATTGCCGGTGTCTCTCCCAGCACCGTATCCCGCTACCTGAATGGCTCAGCCCGTGTGAGCGATGCACGGCGCCAGGCGGTGGAAGCCGCGATCGCGCAGCTGAACTACCGTCCTAATATGGTGGCCCGAAGTTTGGCCAGCGGGCGCACCTCCACCGTGGGGGTGTTGACTCAGGACATTGCCAGTCCCTTCTTCAATGAAGCCTTGCGCGGTGTCGAAGACGCCTTGACGGAAGCTCGCTATGCGCCGCTGTTCGTGAGCGGGCACTGGGACTCCAGCGAAGAAGCAGAGCGGCTGGCGCTGCTGTCAGCTCGCCGTGTGGACGGCGTGGTGATGATGCATGGTCAT
The DNA here is from genome assembly GCF_030419005.1 of Eleftheria terrae. Taxonomy (NCBI): domain Bacteria; kingdom Pseudomonadati; phylum Pseudomonadota; class Betaproteobacteria; order Burkholderiales; genus Eleftheria; species Eleftheria terrae. The sequence continues at coordinate 5,230,771 of NZ_CP106951.1, read as the reverse complement.
ATTAGAGATGAGGACATCGCGCCGGTCGCCAAGCGACTGCCGATTGTCATGGTCGGCCGTGCGACAACGACGCTGGACCTGCCGAGCATCACGATCGACAACCGGCTCGGCGCGTACAAGGCGACCCGCCACCTGATCGAACTGGGCCATGTTGACATCGCCTTCATTGCGGGCCCTGCGGATCACCACGATGCCTTGCAACGCCTGCTCGGCTACCAAGACGCCTTGCGGGAAGCCGGCATCGAGTACCGGGAAGCGCTGGTCGCGCGAGCTGACTTCGAGGAAGCCACCGGCATGCTGGCCATCCAGCAATTGATCGAAAGCCGCCAGCCCTTCACTGCCGTCTTTGCGGCGAACGACCAAAGCGCCTACGGCGCGCGGCTGGCACTGTACCGGCGAGGCATCCGCGTGCCGGAAGACATCTCCCTGGTTGGCTTCGATGACCTGCCCCATTCCTCCTACTGCGTGCCCCCGCTGACGACGGTGCGGCAGCCCGCTTATGAAGTGGGGCTGCAGGCGGGCCAGGCGGTGGTGAAGCTCATCGAGGGCGAGGATTTCAGCCTGCCTCCACTTGCGGTCGAACTGGTCATCCGCGAGTCCACACTGCCACGGCGGCGCTGAGCGCTAGGGAAGTCCCTAGCCTGCCGCCCAGTTCGTTCGCGCGCAGAACTATTGACAGTCCATCCCCCAGCTGGCGTAATTGAAAGCGCTTTCACGAGCGGCGCCAACGACGCCTAGGAGATGACCATGCATCCGTTCTGCAGGCCTTTGATCGCACCCTCCATTGTGGCAGGGCGCCATGGAACTCCTGCGGCGGCCTCGCTCGCCGCGCTGGGGTGCAAGCCGCGTTCGCAAGACTGTGCCCTTGTCGGGCACGGCAAGCGGGCGGCGGTGGGCGCAAGGATTCCGTTGTCTTCCCGACGGGTAACGCCCCCCCATCACGACAGGGCGGAGGCGCTGCATGCCGGTCTCCGCATGCCCCGAGAGGCCCCGCGGCGTCGGCAGCACTGAAGCTGCAAGCGCGCATCCCACCTGCGCTGCCGGTGGGCGGCCTGCTGCCGCCCGCCTCAGCACCGTGTCTCTGAAGGAGCCCGGCCACCTGCCGCCGGCGCCCGGATCCAACCGCCACCGACGTCGCCATGAATTCGAAGAATCCCGCCACCCCGCTGGGCCCCCTGGCCGCCGCCGTCTCGTCCCCCCCACTGCAGACAGGCCAGCTGCAGAAGAAGCCGCGGCGCCGGCGCCTGAAGCCCTGGGACTGGGCGCCCTACCTCTTCATCAGTCCCTTTTTCATCCTGTTTGCGGCTTTCGGACTGTTCCCCCTGTTGTTCTCGGCGTATGTGTCGTTCTTCCGCTGGGAGGCAGCGGCGGGACTGGGCGCCATGCAGTTCGAAGGCTGGGGCAACTACAGCTTCCTGCTGCAGCTCGACGGCCTCGAATGGTCTCGCATCTTCAGCGCCGACTTCTGGGAGGAGCTGTACCAGCGCGACTTCTGGCGGGCCCTCTACAACACCCTCTGGATCGGTGTGGTGAGCGGGGTGCCGCAGCACCTGGTGGCCATCCCGCTGGCGTTTTTCATCCACATGCAGTTCAGGAAGTTTCGCAATCCGATCATCGGGATGTACTTCCTGCCCTTCATCACCAACACGGTCGCGGTGGCCATGGTCTTCACCGCCCTCTTCTCACGCGACTTCGGGGTGGTGAACCAGGCGCTGACCTCGCTGGGCCAATGGCAGCTCGGCGAGCTGCGGCCGCTGGCCTGGCTATTCCCCACGCAACCGGTGGAGTGGTCCGGGCCGGACTACCAGCGCTGGACGGTCGCCTTTGTCGTGTGGTGGCGCTATGTGGGCTGGAACACGGTGCTCTACCTGGCCGCCCTGCAAACCATCCCGCGCGATCTCTACGAGGCGGCCACCATGGACGGCGCCGGCAAGTGGCAGCAGCTGTGGCACATCACGGTGCCAATGCTGCGGCCGATGATGTTCTTCGCCATCACGCTGACGCTGATTGGCAGCCTGCAGCTCTTTGAAGAACCGTACATCCTCACCAGTGGCACCGGCGGCACCGGGCAGGTCGCGCAGACCTCGGCCATGCTGATCACCAGCTATGCGCTCAACGACGGCGATTTCGGCGCTGCCTCGGCACTCGCCTGGTTGCTCTTCGTCTTCATCGCGGCACTGACCTACCTGAACAACAAGATCTTCGCCCGCAAGACCGACTGAGGAACCCCTGCGATGAACGCTTCGAACTTCCGCCTGGCCGCCGCCCACGGCGTGGTCCTGACCGGCGCGCTGGTCATGCTCATGCCCTTCTACTTCATGTTCGTCTTCGCGACGCACTCCACCAGCGACATCCTGTCGCTGCCGCCGCCCCTGTGGTTCGGCGACCATTTCCTGGCCAATGTCGCTGACCTGGTCGAGCGGCGCCCGCATTTCTGGCACAGCATGGGCCTGTCGCTGTGGATCGCGCTGGCCACCACCGCGCTGAACCTGTTCTTCTGCTCGCTGGCCGGCTACGCCTTTGCCATGTACGAGTTCCGCTTCAAGGACGCCTTGTTCGGCTTCGTCATGGCGACGCTGCTGCTGCCAACCTTCCTCGGCGTGGTTCCGACGGTGCTGCTGATGACCGAGCTCGGCTGGATGAACTCCAGCAAGGCGCTGATCATTCCTGGCGCCTGCAGTGCGGTGGGCGTGTTCATGATGCGCCAGTACATCGCCTCCGGCGTGCCGAAGGACATCATCGAGGCCGCTCGCATGGATGGCTGTACCGAGTTCGGCATCTACTGGCGCGTGGTAATGCCGTTGATCGGCCCCGCCGTCGGCACCCTGGGCCTCGTCACCTTCATCAGTTCATACAACAACTTCTTCGGCGCCTTGCTCGTGATGCGCGACCAGGCAATGTTCACCGCGCCGCTCGTGCTGCGTTCGCTGCAAGGCTCCACCGGCGGCACGCTGGCGGCCATCAGCGTCGGCTCGGCCATCACCACCGTTCCGCTGCTGGTGATCTTCGTGATCTACTCGCGCCGTCTGATCGAAGGCCTCACCGCCGGTGCCGTCAAAGGCTGATATCTACTACACCTTTCCGAGGAGACCCAATATGGCCGGACTGAAGCTACGCGGCATCAAGAAGCAATACGCAGACGGACCGATCGTGATGCAGCACGTGGACCTCGACATCCGCGACGGCGAATTCATCGTATTCGTCGGACCGTCGGGTTGCGGCAAATCGACTCTGCTGCGGATGATCGCCGGGCTGGAGGACATCACCGACGGCGAGCTCTACCTCGGCGACGAGCTGGCCAATGACGTGCCACCCGCCGCCCGGGGTGCGGCCATGGTTTTCCAGAGCTATGCCCTCTACCCGCACATGACGGTGGCCGAGAACATGGGCTTTGCGCTCAAGATGGCCGGACAGTCGCGGCAGCAGATCAAGGGCGCCGTCGACAAGGCGGCCGAGATCCTGCAGATCACCCACCTGCTGGACCGCAAGCCGAAGGCGCTGTCTGGCGGGCAGCGCCAACGGGTGGCCATCGGCCGGGCGATCGTGCGCAAGCCCAAGGTGTTCCTGTTCGACGAGCCGCTGTCCAACCTCGACGCCAGCCTTCGCGTGCAGATGCGGGTCGAGCTGTCGCGCCTGCACCAGGAACTCGGCTCGACGATGATCTACGTGACCCACGACCAGGTGGAAGCCATGACGCTGGGCGAGCGCATCGTCGTCTTCAACGGCGGCCGCATCGAGCAGGTCGGCAGCCCGCTCGACCTTTACGAACGGCCAGCCAACCTTTTCGTGGCGGGCTTCCTCGGCTCGCCGAAGATGAACTTCCTGCCCTGCCGGCTGGTGGCGACCGAGCCGGGCCAGCTGCGATTGCGGGTGGCGGGAGCCGGGCAACTGGTCCTGCCCGCCGCCGGCTCGATCCCGCAGGCCGCGCTCGAAGGTGAATTGACGCTCGGCGTGCGCCCGGAACATGTGACGCTGGCGCCAGCGGGCCAGGGATTGGCTGCACGGCTGGAACTGGTGGAGCACCTGGGCGACGCCACCATCGCCTATGTGCGCATCGAGGGGCTGGGCCCGGACCTGGCGGTCAAGCTGCCCGGCTCGGTGCACGGCCTGCAGGCCGGCATGCCGGTCGGCCTGTCGCCCGAGCCCGGGCGCAGCATCGTGTTCGACAAGGACGGGCAGGCGGTGCCTCTGCACTGATCCGCCCGCCACGGAAGCCGCATCAGCGCCGGATCCAGCGGTTGGGGAACCTCGACGTCCTGCTCTGAACGGCACCTCCTCTCGGCAGCCTCCGGGCTGCCTTTTTTTGCCCATTTCACGGCACCGGGGCGAAAAAAAGCCGGCTTGCCGCCGGCCTGAACGTGAGAGTGAGTGAACCGGATGGAGCTTCAGCAGCCGCTCACCACCAGGCTTCGCCTTGCAGGCCGAAGGAAGTGCCGCTCTTCTTGTCGCCGAACACGCGCGCCACGTTGTCGCCCAGTTGGTCACGGGCCGCCTCGTTCCAGCGAGCATGGGTGACGAACATACGCACCGTGGGTCGCGAGTTGTTGGTGGGCCCGGCAGACGCTGCGAGCGCCAGCGTCAGCTTGGTCAGCCGCTGGGTGTCGCCGCTGTCGGGCCGAACCTGGTCGTGACCCAGCTCCGCCAGGAAGCGGAAGGGGCCGGCAATCTGCGTGTCGGTGCGCCCCCCGATCGAGTACCACTTCTCCCGGCCGTGCTCGCTGATGCGGCGAGTGCGGTACTCGGCGATGAAGTCCCAGCCGGTCCGCATCGACGTCAGCTGCCCCTGCTGCTGCACCACCGCGCGCCATTGGCCGGTGATGTCGTAGTCCTGATCGTTGAACTGCACGGCAGAGTAGTGACGGTCGTACTTCAGGCCGACAAAGGTGGCACCGCCCAGCGTGCCTTTGGTCACGTGGTAGAGGCCCAGCCGCTGGCCGTTCTTCTTGTCCTCCGTCTTGACCGGGGCGCCGCTCGTCTGCACGTCGCTGCGCGAGCGGCCTGCAAATCCGGCATAGATGGACAACTCGCTGTTGGGCAGTGTCTTCAGCCCGGTCAGGCGCAGCGCATGCTGGTAGTCGGCGGAGTTGGCGTACTCCGGCGCGCCAGCACCGGCACGGGGGTCGGTCAGGAAGGCATAGCTGAACTTGCCGAAGCCGAGGTTGATGTCCTCGATGCCGGCGCCATCGCTGTCGTGGCTCTCCAGGAAGTGGTCGTTGATGCCCAGCTGGACGCGGTCATAGAAGCGCCGGCCCGCCCACACCCGCCCGCCGTTGAGCTGCGCCAGGTCGCCGTAGAAGTAGACCTGGCCGAAGCGGGTGAGCAACTCGTCGCTGTCGGTGCCTTTTTCGGTCGTGCCCCAGGCACGGTAGGCCGAGGGCATGAAATGGGCTTTCCAGGTGCCGTATTCCTCGCTCTTGGCCACGGTGGTGACGAAGCTCGGCTCGATGACATAGTCACACTCGTTGCCGAGCCGCCACTTGGTGTCCGCCCCTGCCAGCTTGTAGCAGACCTGCTTGCCGCCTTCGGCATTGACGCCGACGCCGGCCCGCGAGTAGCCCGAAAACTCCAGGTCCGCGGCGGACGCGCCCATGGCGCCCAGAAGCGCCAGCGCCATCGCGCTGAGCCGGAAGTGGTGCTTGAACATGTGTACTCCTCGTTGTGGTGGTAGGCACGGCTGTCGGCCGGCCGATGTTTTCAGGGCGCTCCCCGAAAGCTCTGCCTCACCGGGCGGCCATCGGCGCCCGACGACAAAATATGAAAGCGCTTTCACAACGTCGCGCAGTTGATGCCGTGGAAGCAGCGGAATGGCAAGCCACGGTGCGGCCTATAGCCGCATCAGCCATTCACGCGATTTGAAAGCGATTTCAGATTTGGTCGACGCAAAATTTAGTTTGGCGGTGAAACGAAGTCACTAGGTGGAAGTACGCGGGTGGCTCTGGCCGGCCCACGGCCGCGCACTGCCCTTTGCGTGTGACAGGGAAACAAGCGGGACGGCACAATGCACTCCATGCCCCACTGCCCCCCGAACCGTTGATTCCCTGGCTGCCCTCCCCCCTCACTCCGGTGCCTGATCCGGAAACCGTGCCGCCCGTGCCCGACATGCCGGTCGGGCTGGTGGCGGCCAGCGGAGAGGTCAATGTGCAGCGCCTGCGGGGGGCTTATGCAAAAGGCGTGTTCCCGTGGTACAGCCAAGGCCAGCCAGTGCTGTGGTGGAGTCCCGACCCGCGCACCGTGCTGCATGTGGAGGAGTTCCGCCTGCACCGATCGCTGCGCAAGACCCTGCAACACTTCCTGGACGCCCCGGGCTGCGAGATCCGCGTGGACACCGCCTTCGACCAGGTGATCTGCGCCTGCGCCAGCACGCCGCGGGAAGGGCAAGACGGCACCTGGATCGTGCCCGAGATGCTGGAGGCCTATCGGGCCTGGCACCGCGCCGGCCAGGTGCACAGCATCGAGACCTGGATCGACGGTCAGTTGGCCGGCGGCCTCTACGGCGTGAGCCTGGGCCGCATGTTCTTCGGTGAATCGATGTTCTCGCACCGCACCGATGCGTCGAAGATCGCGCTGGCCGCCCTCGTCGGGCTGTGCCGCCAGCGCGGTGTCGAGATGATCGACTGCCAGCAGCGCACCGCCCACCTCGTCTCGCTGGGCGCACGAGAAATCCCGCGGCGCGACTTTCTCGCGCATGTGCGCCGGGTCGTCGCGCAACCGCCGGTGAGCTGGCACTATGATGCATCGGTGTGGGCAGCACTGGATGACCGGCTGCGGCCCGGCGGCCTGGCCGCCTCCCCCCGCAACTCCGCCTTGCCCACGTGACGCACCCGAAGGAACTCCCCCTCGCGTCCTTGCAGTTCTATGCAACGGCGCCCTACCCCTGCAGCTACCTGCCGGGACGCCTGGCACGCTCGCAGGTGGCCACGCCCAGCCACCTGATCCAGGCGGAGATCTACTCTGAACTGGTGGCCAAGGGTTTCCGGCGCAGCGGCATGTTCACCTACCGGCCCTACTGCGATGGCTGCCGCGCCTGCGTGCCGCTGCGCATCCCGGTCGGCGGCTTCACGCCCACCCGCAGCCAGCGGCGCGCCGCCAAGGCGCACGCGCACCTGCAGGCCCGCGTGCTGCGGCTGTGCTTCGTGCCGGAGCACTACCAGCTCTACCTGCGCTACCAGTCGGGCCGCCACAGCGGCGGCGGCATGGACCACGACAGCATCGATCAATACACCCAGTTCCTGCTGCAGAGCCGGGTCAACTCGCGCCTGGTGGAGTTCCGCGAGCCGGCGCCGGCCGGCACGCTGGGCGCGCTGAAGATGGTGTCCATCCTGGACGTGCTGAACGACGGTTTGTCAGCCGTCTACACCTTCTACGAGCCCGAGCCGCACACCAGCTACGGCACCTACAACGTGCTGTGGCAGATCGAGCAGACGCGGCAGCTGAAGCTGCCTTACGTCTACCTGGGCTACTGGATCGAGGAAAGCCGCAAGATGGCCTACAAGTCGCAGTTCCGCCCCCACCAGCTGCTGGTGGACGGCCAATGGGTGCCCGGCGCCGACTGACGCCGGCGCCACCCCGGTTCAGGCGAGCTGGGCCGAGAACTCCACGTTCGCGCCTGTCTTCTGACGGATTTCCTCGACAGTGACCCCCGGCGCCAGCTCGACGCAGCGGAAGCCCTCCGGCGTGACGTCGAGCACGCCCAGTTCCGAGATCACCCGGTTCACCACACCAACACCGGTCAACGGCAGCGTGCATTGCTTCAGCAGCTTGTGCTCGCCGTTCTTCGCGGCGTGCTCCATCAGCACGACCACGCGGCCCACGCCGGCCACCAGGTCCATGGCGCCGCCCATGCCCTTGACCATCTTGCCGGGGATCATCCAGTTGGCCAGGTCGCCCTTCTCGCTGACCTGCATCGCACCCAGGATGGCGAGGTTGATCTTGCCGCCACGGATCATCGCGAAGGAGTCGGCCGACGAGAAGATCGACGAGCCGGGCAGCGTGGTCACGGTCTGCTTGCCGGCGTTGATGAGGTCGGCGTCCACCTGCTCCTCGGTCGGGAAGGGGCCGATGCCGAGCAGGCCGTTCTCGCTCTGCAGCCACACCTCCATGCCGGCCGGCACATGGTTGGCCACCAGCGTCGGCAGGCCGATGCCCAGGTTGACGTAGAAGCCGTCCTGCAGCTCCTGCGCGGCACGTGCGGCCATTTGGTCACGGTTCCAAGCCATTGCGGTTCTCCTCAGGCGGCGGTGTTGGGGGTCGGGCGCACGGTGCGCTGCTCGATGCGCTTCTCGGGAGTCGCGTTGAGCACGATGCGGTGCACGAAGATGCCGGGCAGGTGGATCTGGTCGGGGTCCAACTCGCCGGTCTCGACGATCTTCTCGACCTCGACGACGGTCACCTTGCCGGCCATCGCCACGTTGGGATTGAAGTTGCGCGCGGTGCGGCGGAACACCAGGTTGCCGGAGCGGTCGGCGACATGCGCCTTGACCAGCGAGACGTCGGGCAGCAGCGAGCGCTCCATGACATAGGGCACGCCGTCGAACTCGCGCACTTCCTTGCCTTCGGCCACGATGGTGCCGACGCCGGTGCGGGTGAAGAAGGCCGGAATGCCGGCGCCGCCGGCGCGCAGCTTCTCGGCCAGCGTGCCCTGCGGCGTGAACTCCAGCTCCAGCTCGCCCGACAGGTACTGGCGCTCGAACTCCTTGTTTTCGCCGACGTAGCTCGAGATCATCTTGCGGATCTGCCGCGTCGCCAGCAGCTTGCCAAGGCCGAAGCCGTCCACGCCGGCGTTGTTCGAGATCACGGTCAGCCCCTGCACGCCGGAGGCCTGCAGCGCATCAATCAGGGCTTCGGGAATGCCGCACAGGCCGAAACCGCCAACGGCCATCAGCTGGCCGTCCTTCACGATGCCCTGCAGCGCCTCGGCGGCGCTGGGATACACCTTGTTCATGAAAGTCTCCTTTTGCGAGAGAACGCGAGTGGTGGAACGCCGGAGAGCGTACTACGTATGGATATACGTAGAATCGCCTAAAGGGAAGCCCTTCCTCGATGGCCGGCAAGGGCCGTACCCCACTCGCCCCGCGCATGACCCCCGACCTCGACTACCGCACCGCCTTCGAACTGGCCCCCGTGGGCCTGGTGTTGTCGCGCCACCGCGTCATCGTCGACTGCAACCAGGCGCTGGCCGAAATGTTCCGCACCTCGCGGGAAGTGCTCAACGGCCAGTCCTTCCTGGTGCTTTACCCGAGCCCGGACGAGTTCGAGCGCACCGGCGAGCGCATCACGCCGATCCTGAATGCCAGCGGCCGGTATGCGGACGACCGCATCATGAAGCGCGCCGACGGCGACCTGTTCTGGTGCCACGTCACCGGGCGCGCCATGCAACGCGGCGCCCCGCATGCCGCCGGCATCTGGTCGTTCGAGGACCTGTCCTCGCGTCGTCCGGTCAAGGCCGAGCTGACCGGGCGCGAGCGTGAGGTGGCGGCCCTGCTGATCGAGGGACGCACCAGCAAGCAGATCGGCAAGACGCTCGACATCAGCCACCGCACGGTGGACATCTATCGCGCCCGCCTGATGCGCAAGTTCAAGGCCTCGACCAGCGCAGAGCTGGTGCAGCGGCTGCTGGCCGGCTGAAGGCGCCGGCCGTCCCCGCACTCAAGCGCCGAGTTCCCCGGCCAGGCGCCAGCCGGCGGCCAAGGCAGCGGGCGGCGCGCCGCCGTCGAGCCAGGCCGACATCGCCCGCTGCTCGGCGGCACAGCTCAGGCCGGCTTGCTCCAGCCACGCCGGGTCGTAGTAGGTGTTGGCGTAGCGCTGGCCGGAATCGCACAGGATGGCCACCACCGAGCCGGTCTCGCCCTGCGCGCGCATGCGTTCCATGCAGGCCAGCGCCGCCACCAGGTTGGTGCCGGTGGAGCCGCCCACCGGCCGGCCGAGCCGGCGCGACAGCTCGTGCATGGCGGCGACCGACCAGCGGTCGGGCACCTTCACCATGGCATCGATCACATCGGGCAGGAAGGAAGCCTCGACGCGGGGCCGCCCGATGCCCTCGATGCGCGAGCCCTGCGCCAGCGTCAGCTGCGGATCGCGGCTGCAGTAGTGGTCGAAGAACACCGAGCGCTCGGCATCGGCCGCGCAGACCCGCGTGGCATGCCGGCAGTAGCGCACATAGCGGCCCAGCGTGGCCACCGTGCCGCCGGTCCCGGCGCTGCACACCAGCCAGGCCGGCTCGGGGTGGCGCTCCAGCCGCATCTGCCCGAAGATGGCTTCGGCGATGTTGTTGTTGGCCCGCCAGTCGGTGGCGCGCTCGGCATAGGTGAACTGGTCCATGTAGTGGCCGCCCAGCTCGCTGGCCAGCCGCTGCGATTCGCTGTAGATGGTGGTGGGGTCCTCCACCAGGTGGCAGCGGCCGCCCTGGAATTCGATGGCGGCGATCTTCTCGGCGGAGGTCGTCGCCGGCATCACCGCCACGAAGGGCAGGCCGAGCAGCCGCGCGAAGTAGGCCTCCGACACCGCGGTCGAGCCACTGGAGGACTCGACCACCGTGCTGCCCTCGTGCAGCCAGCCGTTGCACAGCGCATACAGGAACAGCGAGCGGGCCAGCCGGTGCTTCAGGCTGCCGGTGGGGTGGCTGGACTCGTCCTTGAAGTAGAGGTCGATACCCGCGAAGCCGGGCAAGGCCAGCGGAATCAGGTGGGTGTCGCTGGAGCGCTGGAAGTCGGCCTCGATGCGGCGCACGGCTTCCAGCACCCAGGCGCGGTCGGGTTGCCGGGTGTTCATGGGCCGGCAGCATAGCCGGTCAGCCCGCCGCCCGGTCCAGCGGCGGGCCGCCGCGCGGGCAGAAGCTCACGCTTGTGCCTGCTGGCCGGTCGCCGCCACCGATGCGGCCGGCGCCCCGCCCCGCTCAGACGCCGAAGCCGTCGTCCGCGGAAATCACCGCGCCATTGACGAAATGGCTTTCGTTGGAGCAAAGCATCACGACCAGCGCATCCAGGTCCTTCGGATGGCCCAGGCGCTTGCGCGGCAGCATCTGGATCAGCTTCTGGCCCTGCTCGGTCTCCCAGTGGTGATGGTTGATCTCGGTGTCGACGTACCCGGGGCAGATCGCGTTGACGTTGATGCCGTGGCGGCCCCATTCAAGCGCCATTGCGCGAGTCATGTGGATCACCGCCGCCTTGCTCATGCAGTAGACGCCGATCTGTCCCAGCACGCGCAGCCCGGCCATCGACGCGATGTTCACGATGCGCCCGCCCGTGAAGGTGCCCGGCGCCGCGCCGGTGGCACGCGCCAGCATGCGCTTGCCCACTTCCTGGGCCACGAAGAAGGCGCCCCGGGTGTTGGTGTCGAAGATGTAGTCGTAGTCGTCCGGCGTCACGTCGGTCAGCTTCTGGGTGGTGCTGACGCCGGAGTTGTTGATCAGGATGTCGATGCCGCCCACTTCGGTCTCGGCATGCGCAACCGCCGAGCGGATGCTGGCCGGGTCGGTCACGTCGAGCCCGACCACGTGGGCGTCGCCGCCGGCCGCCTCGATCTCGGCGCGCAGGGTCTTCAGCCGCTCGACCCGCCGTCCGGCCAAGACCACCGCGGCCCCCGCCTGGGCAAGCGTCTTGGCGAACTGGGTGCCGAGGCCGCTGGAAGCGCCGGTGATCAACGCCACACGGCCGGAAAGATCAATGCTATATGCCATATCTACCTCTGGATGTGCAGGACACGGCCGCCCGGCCCGCAGGCCCGGTCTACCGCGCAATGCAGCAAGGATAGCGGGAGTAAGCACCCGCGGCATGTCGCTCTCTCGACAGCTTGCGCTGCAGCACATGTGCAACAGCCGGCGCCGCCGCCGGGAAAAAATAGAACGGTCGTTCGTTTTTTTGCCACCAACCGATAGAATCCCCGCCAACGCTCGCGCTGAAGCGACCCCGACAACGACGACTGAAGGAACGAGACGATGACCCCACAGCAGATCCTGGAGCAGTACGGTCCCCGCGAATCGATGGAATATGACGTGGTGATCGTGGGCGGCGGCCCTGCCGGCCTGTCGACCGCCATCCGGCTGAAGCAGCTGGCCGCGGAAAAAGGCCAGGAAGTCTCGGTGTGCGTGCTCGAGAAGGGCTCCGAGCCCGGCGCGCACATCCTGTCGGGCGCCATCATGGACCCGCGGGCGCTGAACGAGCTGTTCCCCAACTGGAAGGAACTGGGCGCACCGCTGAACCAGCCGGTCACCGAGGACGCGATGCTGTTCCTGACCGAGCAGGGCAGCCACAAGAGCCCCATCCTGCCGGAGTGCTTCCACAACGACGGCAACTACGTCATCAGCCTGGGCAACCTGACACGCTGGCTGGCCCAGCAGGCCGAGGGCCTGGGCGTCGAGATCTTCCCCGGCTTCACCGCCGCCGAGGTGCTCTACAACGACAACGGCTCGGTCAAGGGCGTCGCCACCGGCAACCAGGGCATCGGCAAGGAAGGCGAGCCGCTGCCCTCCTTCCAGCTCGGCATGGAGCTGCACGGCAAGTACACCATCTTCGCGGAAGGCGCGCGCGGCCACCTCGGCAAGCAGCTGATCGGCAAGTTCCAGCTCGACGCCGGCAAGGACCCCCAGAGCTACGCCATCGGCATCAAGGAGCTGTGGGAGATCGATCCCGCCAAGCACAAGCCCGGGCTGGTGCTGCACACCGCCGGCTGGCCGATGGACGCATCCACCTACGGCGGCGGCTTCCTCTACCACCTGGAGGACAACAAGGTCACGCTCGGCTTCATCACCGGCCTGGACTACAGCAACCCCTGGCTGAGCCCCTTCGAGGAGATGCAGCGCTGGAAGACGCACCCGGCCATCCGCAGCTTCCTGGAAGGCGGCAAGCGCATCAGCTACGGCGCGCGGGCCATCACGGCGGGCGGCCTGCTGAGCCTGCCCAAGGCGGTGTTCCCCGGCGGCGCGCTGGTCGGCTGCGACGCCGGCTACCTCAACGCCAGCCGCATCAAGGGCAGCCATGCCGCCATCAAGACCGGCATGCTGGCAGCCGAGGCCGCCTTTGACGCGCTGGCCGCCGGCCGCCAGCACGACGAGCTGAGCGCCTACCCCGCCGCCTTCGAGAAGAGCTGGCTCTTCGAGGAGCTCGACAAGGCGCGCAACTTCAAGCAGTGGTTCAAGAAAGGCCTGTACGTCGGCACGCTGATGACGGGCATCGAGCAATGGCTGCTGCCCAAGCTGGGCTTCAAGGCGCCGCCCTGGACGGTGCACCGCAAGGCGGCCGACCACACCTACCTGAAGCCGGCGGCCGAATGCCCGCAGATCACCTATCCGAAACCGGACGGCAAGCTGACCTTCGACCGGCTGGGCTCGGTCTTCGTCAGCAACACCAACCATGAGGAAGACCAGCCGGCGCACCTGACGCTCAAGGACCCCTCTGTGCCGGTGAACGTCAACCTGGCGAAGTACGCCGGCCCGGAAAGCCGCTACTGCCCGGCCGGCGTCTACGAGTTCGTCAAGACCGAAAGCGGCGGCGACCGCCTGCAGATCAACGCGCAGAACTGCGTGCACTGCAAGACCTGCGACATCAAGGACCCGACCCAGAACATCGTCTGGGTGACGCCCGAAGGCGGCGGCGGCCCGAACTACTCGGGCATGTGAGAGCCGGCTGCCGCAGGCCGCGAGCCTGTGGCATGCCCGACGGCGGCACCCGCCGCCCTCCCGCCACCTGCGGGCATCGCAAGGGGAGTGCACCGCGCTCCCCTTTGCCTTTCGGTTGAAGGCGTTTGCAGCACTGCCGGCGCCGCCCACCGCCGGGCTGGCGCGACCCAGCGTCTTCCCGGGTTGGTCAACCCCAGATCGCCCGGTATACTCGCCCGCAGTCAGGAGAGAGCTTCCCCGAGAAGCCGCCGAAGGCGCAGAGCCGCAAGCTCGAACGCTCAGGCAAAAGGACTGGCGAACGCCCCGGAAAACCGGGTCGATCCTCACTGGAGAGAGGCCTTCGGCCGGCTGCCTTCGCGGCAGCGGCGAGTGGGTCCACCGAAGGGGCAAGTTGCCGGCGTTGAAACAGCGCCGGCGGCCAATCTCTCAGGTAAAGCGGACAGCGAGGGCAAGGCCACTGCGGCATGCGCAGTGGATCCGTCATTTGCCCCGGAGATCCCGATGTCCGCCACCGCGCCGCTGCTCACGACCCCGCTCCACGCCCTGCACCTCGAACTGGGCGCCCGCATGGTGCCCTTCGCCGGCTATGACATGCCGGTGCAATACCGCGGCATCATGGCCGAGCACAAGCAGTGCCGCGAGTCGGCCGCGCTGTTCGATGTGTCGCACATGGGCCAGGTGCGGCTGATCGGCGACGACGCCGCCCGTGCCCTCGAGACCCTGGTGCCGGTCGACGTGGTCGACCTGGCGGTGGGCAAGCAGCGCTACGCCTTCTTCACCAATGCCAACGGCGGCATCCTTGACGACCTGATGATCACCCGCCGCAGCGGCGACCTGCTGCTGATCGTCAATGCGGCCTGCAAGGACGCCGACATCGCCCACCTGCGCACGCATATCGGCCACCGCTGCACCATCCAGCCGCTGCCCGAGCAGGCGCTGCTCGCGCTGCAGGGCCCCAAGGCCGCCACCGCGCTGGCCCGACTGAATGCCGACGTGGCCGGCCTCACCTTCATGACCGGCGGCAGCTTCGAGCTGGCCGGCGCCTCCTGCTTCGTGACCCGCTCGGGCTACACCGGCGAGGACGGCTTCGAGATCTCGGTGCCCGCCGCCCAGGCCGAAACCCTGGCCCGCGCGCTGCTGGAGCAGCCCGAGGTGGAGGCAGCCGGCCTGGGTGCCCGCGACACGCTGCGCCTGGAAGCCGGCCTGTGCCTCTATGGCCACGACATCAACAGCCACACCACGCCGGTGGAAGCCGGCCTGACCTGGGCCATCCAGAAGGTGCGCCGCCCCGGTGGCGCCCGCGCCGGCGGCTATCCGGGCGCCCAGGTCATCGAGAACCAGCTCGCCCACGGCGCGCACAACAAGCGCGTCGGCCTGGTGGGCCTGGAGCGCGCCCCGGTGCGCGAAGGGACCAAGCTGGTCGACAGCCACGGCCATGCGGTGGGCCATGTGACCAGCGGCACCACCGGCCCGACCGTGAACCAGCCCATCTCGATGGCCTACCTGCCGGTGAACCACGCGGCACCGGGCGGCGAGGTGTATGCCGTGGTGCGCGAGAAGAAGCTGCCGATGCGCGTCAGCGCGATGCCCTTCGCGCCCCACCGCTACCACCGCGGCTAAGCTGATCGCCGGGACGGGCCACCGGGCCCGGTTCCTGCACATCTTCGTTTTCCTTCCAAGATCTTCCTGGAGTTCTACATGACCGTGAAATACACGTCCGATCACGAATGGATCGACCTGCCCGGCGACGGCGACATCGCCACCGTCGGCATCACCACCCATGCGCAGGACGCACTGGGCGACGTGGTGTTCGTCGACCTGCCCGCCGTCGGTGCGACGCTCGCACAGAAGGAAGTGGCCGGCGTGGTGGAGTCGGTCAAGGCGGCGGCCGACCTGTATGCGCCGGTCGGCGGCACGGTGGTCGAGGTCAACGAGGCGTTGCGCGCCGACCCCTCCCTCGCCAACAGCGACCCGCTGGGCGCCGGCTGGTTCTTCAAGATGAAGCTGTCCGACCAGACCGAGTTCGACGCCCTGCTCGACGCCACCGCCTACGACGAGCTGGTCAAGAACAGCTGATCCCCATCGTCCCCCGCGGACCTTGCTGACGCGCCGCGCCCCGCCCGGGGGCAGGCGCTCGAAAGACCTCCCCATGCTGACCCCCGCCCACGCCCCTCTCTCCGCGCTCGAAGCCCACGACGACTTTGTCGAACGCCATATCGGCATCGCCTCCGAGGACGAGGCGCAGATGCTGTCCGTCATCGGCGCCGCCTCGCGGCAGGCGCTGATCGATGCCATCGTGCCGGCCTCGATCCGCCGTGGCCAGGCCATGAGCCTGCCGGCGCCCGCCTCCGAGGCCGAGGCCCTGCGCGAGCTGAAGGCGCTGGCGGGGCGCAACCGGGTGCTCAAGAGCTTCATTGGCCAGGGCTACCACGGCACGCACACGCCGGGCGTCATCCTGCGCAACGTGCTGGAGAACCCGGCCTGGTACACCGCCTACACGCCCTACCAGGCCGAGATTTCGCAAGGCCGCATGGAAGCCCTGGTCAACTTCCAGACCATGGTCTGCGACCTGACCGGCATGGCCATCGCCAATGCCTCGATGCTCGACGAAGCCACCGCGGCCGCCGAGGCGATGACGCTGGCCGCGCGGGTCGGCAAGTCCAAGAGCCAGGCCTTCTTCGTCGCCGACGACGTGCTGCCCCAGACGCTGGAGGTGGTGCGCACCCGCGCCCGCCCGCTGGGCCTGCAGGTGCTCACCGGCCCGGCCGCGCAGGCCGGCCAGGCCGAGTGCTTCGCGGCGCTGCTGCAATACCCCGGTGTGGGCGGCGAGGTGGCCGACCTGCGCCCCGTCATCGACGCAGTGCATGCCCGTGGCGGCCTGGCGATCGTGGCGGCCGACCTGCTGGCGCTGACGCTGCTGGCCTCGCCGGGCGAGCTGGGTGCCGACATTGCGCTGGGCACCACCCAGCGCTTTGGCATGCCGATGGGCAACGGTGGCCCGCACGCCGCCTACCTGGCCTGCAAGGACGAATTCAAGCGCTCGCTGCCCGGCCGCCTGGTGGGGGTGAGTGTCGACGCGCACGGCAACACCGCCTACCGGCTGGCGCTGCAGACGCGCGAGCAGCACATCCGCCGCGAGAAGGCCACCTCCAACATCTGCACGGCGCAGGTGCTGCCGGCGGTGGTGGCCAGCATGTATGCGGTCTACCACGGCCCGCACGGCCTCAAGCGCATCGCCCGGCGCGTGGCGAGCTACACCGCCGTGCTGGCGCGCGGCCTGCAGTCGCTGGGCTGGCAGCTCAAGCACGAGACCGCCTTCGACACCCTCACCGTGCTGACCGGTTCGCGCACCGATCCGCTGCTGGTCGACGCGGTGGGCCGCGGCATGAACCTGCGCCGTGCGGCGCCCGACGCCATCGGCATCACGCTGGACGAGACCACCACCCGCGACGACCTGCTGGCCCTGTGGCAGGTGTTCGCCGAAGTGGCCGCGCAAGGCCAGAGCCTGCCGTCCTTCGACGACGTGGAGGCTGGCGTGGCCCTGTTGCTGCCGCCGGCCTTGCTGCGCCGCAGCGACTACCTCGCCCATCCGGTCTTCAACACCCACCATTCCGAGACCGAGATGCTGCGCTACCTGCGCTCGCTGTCGGACAAGGACCTGGCGCTCGACCGCACGATGATCCCGCTGGGCTCCTGCACGATGAAGCTCAATGCGACCAGCGAGATGATCCCCATCACCTGGCCCGAGTTCGCCCAGGTGCACCCCTTCGCGCCGCGCGACCAGCTGGCCGGCTACGAGCTGCTCGACCAGCAGCTGCAGCAGTGGCTGTGCCAGGCCACCGGCTACGCCGGCATCTCGCTGCAGCCCAATGCGGGCTCGCAGGGCGAGTACGCCGGCCTGCTGGTCATCAAGGCCTACCACGAGGCACGCGGCGAGGGCCATCGCGACATCTGCCTGATTCCCGAGTCGGCCCACGGCACCAACCCGGCCAGCGCCCAGATGGTGGGCATGCAGGTGGTGGTGACACGCTGCGACCGCGACGGCAACGTCGACCTCGACGACCTGCGCGCCAAGTGCGAGCAGCACAGCAGCCGGCTGGCCGCGGTGATGATCACCTACCCCTCCACCCACGGCGTGTTCGAGACGCAGGTGAAGGAGCTGTGCGAGCTGGTGCACCGCCACGGCGGCCGGGTCTATGTGGACGGCGCCAACATGAACGCGCTGGTCGGCGTGGCCGCGCCGGGCCAGTTCGGTGGCGACGTGTCGCACCTGAACCTGCACAAGACCTTCTGCATCCCGCACGGCGGTGGCGGCCCGGGCGTGGGCCCCGTCTGCGTGGTGCAGGACCTGGTGCCCTACCTGCCCGCCCACCGCACCGCCGGCATCGGCAGCGAGTCCCAGGTGGGCGCCGTCAGCGCCGCGCCGCTGGGCAATGCGGCGGTGCTGCCGATCTCGTGGATGTATGTCCGCATGATGGGCGCGGACGGCCTGCGCGCCGCGACCGAGACGGCCATCCTCAACGCCAACTACATCGCCGCGCGGCTGGCGCCGCACTTCCCCATCCTCTACAACGGCGGGGCCGACCTGAAGGGCGGCGGCGTGGCGCACGAGTGCATCCTGGACCTGCGCCCGCTGAAGGACAGCACCGGCGTGACCGCCGAGGACGTGGCCAAGCGCCTGATCGACTACGGCTTCCACGCGCCGACGCTGAGCTTCCCGGTGCCGGGCACGCTGATGGTGGAGCCGACCGAAAGCGAGTCGCTGGCCGAGCTGGACCGCTACTGCGACGCGATGATCGCCATCCGCGAGGAAATCGCCCGCATCGAGCAGGGCCGCTGGCCCCAGGACGACAACCCGCTGAAGAACGCGCCGCACACCGCCGAGGTGCTGCTGGCCGCCGACTGGACGCACGCCTACAGCCGCGAGGAAGCCGCCTACCCGGTGGCGAGCCTGCGCAAGCAGAAGTACTGGGTGCCGGTGGGCCGGGTCGACAACGTCTACGGCGACCGCAACCTGTTCTGCAGCTGCGTGCCGGTGGCCGACTACGAGTGACAACAGGCACACCGCAAGACCAAGGGCCGACACGATGAACCAGAGCACCCCCCCGCTGCGCGAGCACTTCGCCAGCGACAACTATGCCGGCATGTGCCCGGAGGCGACCCACTGGTTCCTGGAGGCCAACAACTCGGGCCACCAGCCGGGCTATGGCGAAGACATCTGGACGCAGCGCTCGACGGACATGATCCGCGAGCTGTTCCAGACCGAGTGCGACGTCTACTTCGTCTTCAACGGCACGGCGGCCAACTCGCTGGCGCTGGCTGCCATGTGCCAGAGCTACCACTCGGTGATCTGCACCGCGGTGGCCCATGTCGAGACCGACGAATGCGGTGGGCCGGAGTTCTTCTCCAACGGCAGCAAGCTGCTGACGGCGGAAGCCGACAGCCCCATGGCCAAGCTCGGCAAGCTGACGCCGGCGGCTGTCGAGCAGCTGGTGGTCAAGCGCGACGACATCCACTATCCCAAGCCCAAGGTGGTGAGCCTGACCCAGGCCACCGAGCTGGGCACGGTCTATACGGTGGACGAGGTGCGCGCCATCACCGAGGTGGCGCGCCACCGGCAGCTCAAGGTGCACATGGACGGTGCCCGCTTCGCCAACGCGGTGGCGGCGCTCGGCTGCCACCCGGCCGACGTGACCTGGCGCGCCGGTGTCGACGTGCTGTGCTTCGGCGGCACCAAGAACGGCCTGCCTGTGGGTGAGGCGGTGGTGTTCTTCGACCGCGCGCTGTCGGACGACTTCGCCTACCGCGTGAAGCAGGCCGGCCAGCTGGCCTCGAAGATGCGGTTCATCTCCGCCCCCTGGGTGGGCCTGCTGGAAGACGGCGTCTGGCTGCGCAACGCCCGCCATGCGAATGCGATGGCGCAGCGCCTGTACCAGAAGGTGCGCGGGCTGCCCGGCGTGCAGGTGCTGCATCCGCCCGAGGCCAACGGCCTGTTCGTGCAGCTGCAGCGGCCGGTCATCGACGCGCTGCATGGCAAGGGCTGGAAGTTCTATGAGTTCATCGCCGGCGGCGGCTGTCGGCTGATGTGCGCGTGGGACACGACGGCCGAGGCGGTGGACGCCTTCGCCGCCGACCTGGCCGCGCTCGCACGCTGAACCCGGCGGTCGACATGGCACTCCGCCGCACCCCGGTGCGCCCCGGCCTGCGCCCGGCCCGACGGGTGTTGGCGGCGGCGGTGGCGCTGAGCATGGGCCTGCTCACCGGTTGTGCCGAATCGCTGTTCTTCCACCCCGACAGCCAGGTCTACACCACGCCCCAGGCGATGGGCGTCGCCGCGACCGACCTCTACATTGACGGCCCGGAGGGCAGCCGGCTGCATGCCTGGTGGCTGCCCGCCACCGGCACGCCGCGCGGCACCGTGCTGCACCTGCACGGCAATGCCGCCAACATCAGCAACCACCTGCCGCTGGTGGCCTGGCTGCCGGCCGAAGGCTACAACGTGCTGAGCATGGACTACCGCGGCTTTGGCCAGTCCACCGGCTCGCCCAGCCTGGACGGCGTGGTGGCCGACGCCCGTGCGGCGCTCGCCTACCTGCGCCAGCGGCCGGGGGTGGATGCCCAGCGGCTGGCAGTGCTGGGGCAGAGCCTGGGCGGCGCCACCGCGGTGCGTGCCGTGGCCGCGGACGGCAGCGGCGTGCGCCTGCTCATCCTCGACTCCGCCTTCAGCAGCTACCGGGGCATCGCCCGCGAGAACGCCGGCACGGCAGGTGTCATCGGCTGGCTGGCGCCGCTGCTGCTGCCCACCTTGCCCGGCGCCGACCACGACCCGCTGCAGGCGGCCACCCGGCTCGGCCAGCAGTCGCTGCTGGTGATCCACGGCAGCGCCGACCGGCTCATCGGCCCCCACCACGGGCAGGCCTTGTACCAGGCAGCGCCCGGGCCCAAGCAGTGGCTGCCGGTGCAAGGCGGCCACCACATCGACGCGCTCACGCGGCACGACGTGCGCCGCCAGGTACTGGCCTCGCTCGGTGCCGCCCTGCCCTGAGCGCCCGGTTCCCCAACACATCCAGAGGAGGACTTGCCATGGCAGTCTCTGTCTTCGACCTGTTCAAGATCGGTATCGGCCCGTCCAGCTCCCACACCGTGGGGCCGATGCGCGCCGCCCGGCTGTTCGGGCTGCGGCTGCAGCACGAAGGCCTGCTGCCCCGCACCGCCCGCGTGGTGTCCGAGCTGTACGGCTCACTGGGCGCCACCGGCAAGGGCCACGGCAGCGACAAGGCGGTGCTGCTTGGCCTGGCCGGCCACGAGCCGGACACGGTGGATGTCGACGCCATCCCGCAGCTGCTGCAGGACATCCGCGAGGGCCGGCGCCTGCGCCTGCTCGGCGAGGGCCCCCAGATCGCCTTCGACGAGCGCACCGACCTGATCTTCTTCCGCCGCCAGAGCCTGCCCTTCCATGCCAACGGCATGCGCTTCATTGCGATGGACGAGGTCGGCACCGAGCTGCACGCCCGTACCTACTACTCGGTGGGCGGTGGCTTCGTGGTCAGCGACGAGGTGGCGGCCGACGGCAGCCGCCAGAAGGTGGTGGCTCCCGACCCCACCGTGCTGCCCCTGCCCTTCCGCACCGGCGAGGAACTGCTGGCCCGCACCCGCGAGCACGGCTGCTCGATCGCCGAGGTGATGCGCCGCAACGAAGCACATTGGCGCGAGCCAGCCGCGGTGGAAGAAGGCCTGCTGAAGATCTGGCGCGTGATGCAGGACTGCGTGGCACGCGGTTGCCGCACCGAAGGCACGCTGCCCGGCGGCTTCAAGGTGCGCCGCCGGGCGGCCGACCTGCAACGCCAGCTGGTGTCCAACCCGGAGGCTGCGCTGAAGGACCCGCTGCAGGTGCTCGACTGGGTCAACCTCTATGCGCTGGCCGTCAACGAGGAGAACGCCGCCGGCGGCCGCGTCGTGACCGCTCCCACCAACGGCGCCGCCGGCATCGTGCCGGCCGTGCTGCACTACTACAGCCGCTTCGTGCCCGGCTCCAACGACCGAGGGGTGGTGGACTTCCTGCTCACCGCGGCGGCCATCGGCATCCTGTACAAGGAGAACGCCTCGATCTCCGGGGCCGAGGTCGGCTGCCAGGGTGAGGTGGGCGTGGCCTGCTCGATGGCGGCCGGAGCCTTGTGCGCGGTGCTGGGCGGCACGCCCGAGCAGGTCGAGAACGCGGCCGAGATCGGCATGGAGCACCACCTGGGGCTGACCTGCGACCCGGTGGGCGGGCTGGTGCAGATCCCCTGCATCGAGCGCAACGCGATCGCCTCGGTGAAGGCCATCAACGCCGCACGCATGGCCTTGCGCGGCGACGGCACCCATCACGTGTCGCTCGACAAGGTCATCAAGACGATGCGGGAGACCGGCGCCGACATGAAGACCAAGTACAAGGAAACCGCCCGCGGCGGGCTGGCGGTGAACATCGTTGAATGCTGAAGCGGCGGTGCGATGCTGCCGCCCTGCGGGGCGGCTCGCCGGCCTGCGGGAATGAGGGCAGGCCCCGAGGCGCCGTTGTAAAGGAAACATTAAAGTCGCGGGCATGCGCATCCTGCTAGCCGAAGACGACGCCATCCTGAGCGACGCCCTCACCGCCAACCTCCAACACGCCGGCTTCGACGTCGAGACCGCCGACAACGGCGCGGTCGCCGAATACCTGCTGCTGCGCCAGCAGTTCGACATCGCCGTGCTCGACATCGGCCTGCCGATGGTGGACGGGCTCACCGTGCTCAAGCGAGCCCGCGCCGCCAAGCCGGAGCAGCCCATCCTGCTGCTGACCGCGCTGTGCGACCTGGAGCACCGCGTCGAGGGGCTCAACGCCGGGGCCGACGACTACCTCACCAAGCCCTTCGACTTTCCCGAGCTGGAAGCGCGCCTGCGCGCCCTGCTCCGGCGGGCCAAGCCGGCCGCCGGCGCCGTGCAGCAGCTGGGCGGGCTGACCTTCGACCGCGAGGCACGGCGCGCCAGCATCGGCAACGAGGCGGTCGACTTCTCGCCGCGCGAGTGGTCACTGCTCGACCTGCTGCTGAACCACCGCGACAAGGTCGTCACCAAGGACCAGATCGCGCAGGCCTGGAGCGGCGAGCGGCCCGAGTCCGGCGGCCGCAGCGATGCGGCGCCCGGCTCCATCGAGGTCTACATCCACCGCCTGCGCCGCAAGCTGGAGCCCTCGGGCATCACCATCCGCACCGTGCGCGGCCTGGGCTACCTGCTGGAACTGGAAGCGTCGGCGTGAGCATGCGCCGCTGGCACCGCCTGCAGGTGGGCCTGCGCCTGGCGCCCGGCCAGCGCTCGCTGCGCCGGCACCTGATGATCTGGCTGCTGCTGCCACAGCTGGTGCTGTGGCTGGCGGCCGCCTATGTCACCTACCACCTGGCGGCGCGCTATGCCAACCGGGCCATCGACCGCAGCCTCTACCAGTCCTCGCGCGCGCTCGCGCAGCAGGTCAAGCCCATCGGCAACGGCCTGTTCATCGACTTCCCCAAAGCCGCCCAGGCCATCATCGAGACCGACCCGGACGACAAGGTCTACTACATGGTGAGCACGCCGCCCGGGCAGTTCATCCTGGGCAACAACAAGCTGCCACCGCCGCCCGCCATCGCCAAGCCACAGCTCGACCTGCCCTATTTCTACGACGGCATGGTGGGCGAGGTGCCGGTGCGGGTGGCCGCGCTCTATCTGGCCTGGGGCGGCGACGGCGAGCCACAGCGCATGCTGGTGCAGCTGGCCAAGAGCCGCACCACGCGCGAGGAGCTGGCGCGGCAGATCCTGATCGACACTGCGCTGCCGCTGTCGGGCCTGATCGTGCTGATGTCGCTGATCGTCTGGGGCAGCATCCGCACCGGCCTGGCGCCGCTGACGCGGCTGCGCGACCTGGTGAAGGACCGCGCCCCCAACGACCTGGCGCCCATCGAGCTGGAGTCGGCCCCCTCCGAGGTGCGGGCGCTGGCCAAGGCGCTCAACGCCCTGCTGGCCGAGGTGCACGAGAACGTCAGCTCGCAGAAGCGCTTCATCAGCAACGCCGCCCACCAGCTGCGCACACCGCTGGCCGGCCTGAAGTCGCAAGCCGAGCTGGCGCTGGCCGAGGCGACCGATCCGGCCCAGAAGGCGCGGCTGCAACGGGTGCAGGAAAGCGCCACCCGCGCCGCCCACCTGGTGGCCCAGCTGCTGACGCTGGCGCGCGCCGAGCCCGAGTCGGCCGCGGTGCAGGCGCGCAGCCGCTTCGACGTGCAGAAGCTGGCCCGCGAGCTGGCAGCCGAGCTGGTGCCGCGCGCGTTGCAGGCGGGCATCGACCTGGGCTGCGACGAGGCCAACCCCGAGCCGCTCGAAATTGCCGGCAACGCACTGCTGTTCCGGGAAGCGCTGCAGAACCTGGTCGACAACGCCATCCGCTACGCCGGCCGCGGCGCCACCGTCACGGTGCGCAGCCGGCGCGAACGCCAGCAGGCGGTGCTGGAGATCGAGGACGACGGCCCCGGCCTGCCGCAGGACCCGCAGATCCACGAGCGGGTGTTCGAGCGCTTCGTGCGGGCCACGCATGAAGGCAGCGGCTGCGGCCTGGGCCTGGCCATCGTGAAGGAAATCGTCGAGCGGCATGCCGGCAGCGTGGTGCTGTCGCCGGTGCAGCCGCACGGGCTGCGCATCACGCTGCGCCTGCCGCTGGCCCACTGAGCCCGGCCGCACGCCGCCATCGCGACCCTCCGAAGTCAGCACTCGCCCTCGCGCCGCACGCCAGGTCACGCTGCGCCGCCGAACTCGAAGGCGCGCCGATTGCTCCATCCCCGCGGATGGCCGCTCGCCCCTCGGGCGCCCCTGCCCTAAGGGAAAATCCCAGGTTAAAGATCCATTGCCGCTTCTTTAACGGAGTCTTAACATTGCGCCCACGGCTTCTTCGGCCCTGGGCCAGCCGTTAACCATCACATTGAAGACGAGGAGCACAAACGATGTCGACATCGAATCTGTCTATCCGCCGCCTGGCTGGCGCCCTGGCCGCTGCCGGCCTGATGGCTGCCACCGCGGCGCAAGCCGGTGAAGTCGAGGTCCTGCACTGGTGGACGTCCGGCGGCGAGGCCAAGGCCGCGACCGCCCTGAAGGGCAAGCTGCTGGCCCTGGGCCACACCTGGCGCGATTTCGCGGTGGCTGGCGGCGGTGGCGATTCGGCCATGACCGTGCTCAAGTCCCGCGTCGTCTCGGGCAATGCACCGGCCGCCGCCCAGATCAAGGGCCCCTCCATCCAGGAGTGGGCGCGCGAAGGCGTGCTGGCCAACATCGATGACGTCGCCAAGGCCAACAACTGGGACGCCCTGCTGCCCAAGGCCATCGCCGACGGCCTGAAGTACAAGGGCAGCTACGTGGCCGCACCGGTCAACGTGCACCGCGTCAACTGGCTGTGGGCCAACCCCGCCGTGTTCCAGAAGGCCGGCGTCAAGGTCCCGACCACCTGGGACGAGTTCTTCACCGCGGCCGAAGCGCTGAAGAAGGCCGGCGTGATCCCGGTCGCCCACGGTGGCCAGAACTGGCAGGATTTCACCACCTTCGAGGCGGTGGCCCTCGGCGTCGGTGGCACCGACTTCTACAAGAAGGCCCTGGTGCAGCTGGACCAGGCCACGCTGAAGAGCCCGACCATGGAGAAGGTGCTGACCACCTTCAAGAAGGTCAAGGACTACACCGACCGCAACGCCCCGGGCCGTGACTGGAACCTGGCCACCGCGATGGTCATCAACGGCCAGGCCGGCATGCAGATCATGGGCGACTGGGCCAAGGGCGAGTTCATTGCCGCCGGCAAGGTGCCGGGCAAGGACTTCGTCTGCGCCCCCGCGCCGGGCACCGGCAAGGCCTACACCTACAACGTCGACAGCTTCGCGATGTTCCAGATCAAGAACGCTGCCAACGTGAAGGCCCAGAAGGACCTGGCCACCGCCATCATGTCGCCGGAGTTCCAGGAAGTGTTCAACCTGAACAAGGGCTCCATCCCGGTGCGCCTGAACATGGACCTGGCCAAGTTCGACGACTGCGCCAAGCAGTCCTCGGCCGACTTCGTCGCCAGCTCCAAGTCGGGCTCGCTGCTGCCGTCCATCGCACACGGCATGGCCGTGCCGTCGGCGGCCGAAGGCGCCATCAAGGATGCGGTGTCGCAGTTCTGGAATACCGACAAGATGACCGCCAAGGAAGCGATGGACCGCATCGCCTCCGCCGCCAAGCAGAAGTGATGTCCTGATCGCCGGCACGCGCCGCCCGTGCGGCGCGGCCCCCGGGACACCCCCGGGGTTCAGCCGGCTGGTACCTTGGCGCCTCGCGCGCTAAGGTGCACGCAACCCGCACCGCGGCCCCGCTGCCGCGGTGCGCCCCTCCCCTCCTCGCAGCTCGAAAGTCCCGGATGTCATCGCCTTCGACCCCGCGGCCGAACCAGCCCTGGCTGCCCAAGCTGGTGCTGGCGCCCTCCTTCATCCTGTCCTTCCTGTTCATCTACGGCCTGATCGCCTGGAACGGCTACCTGTCGGTGTCCGCCTCCCGGCTGCTGCCGAACTACGAGTTCGTCGGCCTGGAGCAGTACGTGACCCTGTTCGACAGCGAGCGCTGGTGGGTGGCCGCCAAGAACCTGGGCATCTTCGGCGTGCTCTTCATCGGCTGCGGCATGGCGCTGGGCCTGTTCCTGGCCATCCTGCTGGACCAGAAGATCCGTGCCGAAGGCGCGCTGCGCACCATCTACCTCTACCCGATGGCGCTGTCCTTCATCGTCACCGGCACCGCCTGGAAGTGGATCCTGAACCCCGGGCTCGGCCTGGAGAACGTGGTGCGTGGCTGGGGCTTCGAGAACTTCACCTTCGACTGGCTCATCAACCCCGACTACGCCATCTACACCGTGGTGATCGCGGGCGTCTGGCAGTCCTCGGGCTTCGTGATGGCGCTCTTCCTGGCCGGGCTGCGCGGCATCGACGACTCCATCATCAAGGCCGCCCAGGTGGACGGCGCCTCGCTGCCGCGCATCTACCTGCGCATCATCATCCCCAGCCTGGGCCCGGTCTTCTTCAGCACGCTGCTGGTGCTGGCCCACATCGCCATCAAGAGCTTCGACCTCGTGATCGCGCTGACCAACGGCGGCCCGGGCTACGCGAGCGACGTGCCGGCCACCTACATGTACGCCATGGCCTTCTCGCGCGGGCAGATCGGCCTGGGCGCGGCGTCGGCCACCATCATGCTGGCCACGATCGCGGCCATCGTGGTGCCCTATCTCTATTCCGAACTGCGCACCAAGCGTTGAGCCTGCCATGCAGAACTTCCATCGATTCGTGATCTGGTCGCTGCTGCTCGGCTTCGCGGCGATCTTCCTGGCCCCGCTGTACGTGATGCTGGTGACCTCGCTCAAGGACATGAACGAGATCCGCTCCGGCGGCCTGCTCTCGCTGCCGGGCAGCCCCACGCTGGACGCCTGGGCCAAGGCCTGGTCGAGCGCCTGCACCGGCACCGACTGCGGCGGCCTCAAGCCCTTCTTCACCAACTCGGCGCTGATGGTGGTGCCGGCGGTGCTGGTGTCGACCGCGCTGGGCGCCGTCAACGGCTACGTCATCAGCAAGTGGCGCTTCCGCGGCAGCGAGCTGATGTTCGGCCTGATGCTGTTCGGCGTCTTCATGCCGATGCAGGTGGTGCTGCTGCCGATGTCCCAAGTGCTGGGCTGGCTGGGCATCTCCAGCTCGCTGTGGGGCCTGATCTTCGTGCACGTGCTGGCCGGCATCCCGTCCACCACGCTGTTCTTCCGCAACTACTACGTGGGCCTGCCCGACGAACTGATCAAGGCCGCGATGCTCGACGGCGCCGGCTTCTGGCGCATCTTCTGGCGCATCGTGCTGCCGCTGTCGGCGCCCATCCTGGTCGTCACGCTGATCTGGCAGTTCACCAACATCTGGAACGACTTCCTCTACGGGGTGGTGTTCTCCGGCGGCGACTCCAAGCCGGTCACCGTGGGCCTGAACAACCTGGCCAACACCTCCAGCGTGGTGAAGGAATACAACGTCGACATGGCCGCCGCGATGATCGCCGCCCTGCCGACGCTGGCGATCTACGTGATCGCCGGCAAGTACTTCGTGCGTGGCCTGACCGCCGGCGCCGTCAAAGGTTAATTCGAGAAGAGCGACAACATGGGTGCACTCTCTATCCGCAACGTCCGCAAGGCCTACCACCAGATCGAGATCCTCAAGGGCATCGATCTCGAAGTCGAGGCCGGCGAGTTCCTGATCCTGGTGGGGCCCTCGGGCTGCGGCAAGTCGACGCTGCTGTCGATGATCGCCGGCCTGGACTTCCCCACCTCGGGCAACATCCACATCGGTGACCGCGACGTCACCTACGCCCTGCCCAAGGACCGCGACATTGCCATGGTGTTCCAGAGCTACGCGCTCTACCCGAACATGAACGTGGCGCAGAACATCTCCTTCGGGCTGGAGATGCGCAAGGTGCCCAAGGCCGAGCGCGAGGCCGCCATCAAGCGGGTGGCCAAGATGCTGCAGATCGAGCACTTGCTCGACCGCAAGCCCGGCCAGCTGTCCGGCGGCCAGCGCCAGCGGGTCGCGATGGGCCGCGCGCTGGCTCGCAACCCCAAGCTGTTCCTGTTCGACGAGCCGCTGTCCAACCTGGACGCCAAGCTGCGGGTGGAGATGCGCGCCGAGATCAAGCTGCTGCACCAGCGCACCCGCACCACCACCGTCTACGTGACGCACGACCAGGTCGAAGCCATGACGCTGGGCGACCGCATCGCGGTGATGAAGGACGGCCAGGTGCAGCAGTTCGGCACGCCGGACGACATCTACTCGCGCCCGGCCAACCGCTTCGTGGCCGAGTTCATCGGCTCGCCGGCAATGAACATGATCGACGCCGGCCGCAACGGCCAGGGCCTGGCCGCCAACGGCGTCGAGCTGGCGCTGGCGGCGGCCCACCGCCAGGCCCTGCAGGGCGGCGGTGCCGGCGGCGTCACCTACGGCCTGCGGCCAGAGGCGCTGCAGTTCGCCGACGCCGGCCTGCCGGGCACCATCAGCATGCTCGAGCCCACCGGCCCTGAAACCTATGCCCTGGTCGACACCGCCATCGGCAAGCTGACCGCGCGCGTGCCGGGCAAGGTCACGCAGCAGGTGGGCGAGCGCGTGCACCTGGCCTGGTCGGCCGAGGAGGTGCACCTGTTCGACGGTAACACTCAGCAGCGCGTGGGCTGATAGGCTAGGACGGTCGCGCACCCGCCGAGGGTGTGCACCGGCTGTGGCCCCCACACGACCCGCCGGGCCCTGCCCGGCTTTTTTCATCCTCGTCGATGCAGACCCTGCCCCGCTTCCGTTCAGCCGCCTTCCTGAAAGAGCACATCTTTCACACGATGGCCTTCTACCATCCGCATTGCATCGACAAGCGCGGCGGCTACTTCCAGTACTTCCGGGACGACCAGACCCCCTACGACCCGGAGCGCCGGCGGCTCGTCAACAGCACGCGCTTCATCTACAACTATGCGATGGCCTTCCTGCACTTCAGGGCGCCGAGCTACCTGCAGGCGGCGCGCCACGGGCTGCAGTTCCTGCGCGAGCACCATCGCCATGCCGGCACCGGCCACTACGCCTGGACGCTGGACGTGCGCGACGAGGCCGACGGCAGCCGCCGCGTGCAGGTGGTGGACGATGCGCAGTACGCCTATGGCCTGGCCTTCGTGATGCTGGCCTATGCCACCGCGCTGAAGGCCGGCATCACCGAGGCGCGTGAATGGCTGGACGACGCGTGGCAGCAGCTGGAGCAGCGCTTCTGGGATGCCCGCAGCGGCCTCTATGCCGACGAAGCGGCCGCCGACGGCCGATGGCTGCCCTACCGGGGGCAGAACACCACCATGCATGTGTTCGAAGCCCTGCTGGCCGCGCACGAAGCCACCGGCGAGGCCCGTTTCCTGGACCGTGCCGAGGCCATCGGCAAGCGCGTGACGGTGGAGTTGACCGAGCACACCCAGGGGCTGGTCTGGGAACGCTACAACGTCGACTGGCAGCCCGACTGGGACTACCACCGCGACGAGGGCGGCGACACCTTCCGCCCCTGGGGCTTTCGCTT
Organism: Eleftheria terrae; assembly: GCF_030419005.1. Taxonomy (NCBI): domain Bacteria; kingdom Pseudomonadati; phylum Pseudomonadota; class Betaproteobacteria; order Burkholderiales; genus Eleftheria; species Eleftheria terrae. The sequence continues at coordinate 5,201,052 of NZ_CP106951.1, read as the reverse complement.
CGGCCACCAGACCGAGTGGGCCAAGCTGCTGCTGATGCTGGACCGGGTGCGGCCGCAGCCCTGGCTGCTGCCGCGCGCCCAGGCCCTGTTCGATGCCACCATCACACGGGCCTGGGACCAGGAGCGCGGCGGCATGTTCAACCGCATGGCACCCGATGGCGGCATCCACGACGGCCGCAAGTTCTTCTGGGTGCAGTCCGAGACCATGGCTGCGGCCGCGCTGCTCGGCCAGCGCACCGGCCTGCCGGTGTACTGGCGCTGGTTCGACAAGCTGTGGTCCTACATGTGGGACTACCTGATCGACCACGAGCACGGCGCCTACCACCACATGCTGGGGCCCGACAACCGCCCGGTGGGCAATGACAAGAGCCCCACCGGCAAGACCGACTACCACACGCTGGGCACGGTCTACGTGGCGTTGACCGCGCTGCCGTCGTCCTGAACGGGCGGCATCATGCGGCCCTGCATCGGGCCGCATGATGCCTGAGGCCGGCTCACCGGCCGGCCCCGGGGCAGGCAGCGCGCACCGCGCGCCCCCGGTCCTCTCCTGCCTTGCCCGGCAGCTCGCTGGCCACCAGGGCGGGCTTTCACTTCCAGCTGTCCGTGGTGGTGGCGGAGCCGCCGGCCGACGGGGTGGTCAGCAGGCGGTTGCTGCCGCTCTCCCAGGTGACGTTGCCGGTGGCATCCTTCTTGATGTACTTGTACTCGACGCGGCTGTTCGCCGGCATTGCCACCGTGGCGCGCCAGCTGTCGGTGCCGCTGCGCGCCAGCGCGATCGCGGCGGCCGGGCTCCAGTTGGCCAGGCTCGACTGGTTGCCCACCAGGTAGACCGACTGCCCCGACGCCGTGCCGGCACTCACCTGGAAAGTCTGGCTCGCCGAGCCACCGCCGTCCACGCGGGCGCCGATGTGGATGGCCGCCGCACCATTGGGCGGCGCAGTCAGCGTCACATTGCCGCCGCCGTCCACCGTGGCGACGGTGCCGCTGCAGTGGCCGTTGCTGTAGTCACCCGAGATGACGTCGCAGTACTGGCCGGCCGGCAGGCTGGTCTTGAAGCTGCGCGTCAGCGCCCCGCCTTCCTTGTTGATGACGACAAAGCCGGCATTGCCGCGACCGAAGGCGATCTGGTTGTTGCCGTTGTCCCACCAGTCGGTCACCGTCCAGTTGGCCAGCGTCGCGTTGCGGAAACCCACCATGTTGCCAATGCCGCGCCAGCGGTGCTCGCACACCCAGCCGCCCACGCTCTGGTTGAAGCACGCCGGGCTGGGCACGCCGCCATCCCACGGCCCCCTGGTGGCGCCGTCGCCATAGTGGGGCGGGCCGAAGCTCGTGTCGTAGGTGCTGCTGCGGTTGAAGGCATAGCTCGACATCAGGGCCGGATAGCCGTATGGCCAGGCCAGCATGAAGATGTTGGCCAGGTCGTAGGTGGCGCCGTAGTGGTAGGTGATGTAGCTGCCCCCGCCGGCGTGGCCGCGCTGCTTGTCGTGGTTGTCGACAAAGGCCACCGCCTTGCTGCTGGGCATCAGGCCCCAGCTCTCGCCGAAGCTGCGCAGGTCGGCCAGCCGGCCGCCGTTGAACTTGCCATAGAGCTGCTTGCCATAGCCGAACTCGGTGATGTTCACCTGGCTGCCGCTGAGCCCGTAGTAGTGGTGGGGCTGCACCGCCTCGCCGGCCGCGCCGATCACTTCGAGGAACCAGTAGGGCTGGTTGCCGCCGGCACGCGCGTTGACGTTGTCGATGATGGCGGTCAGGTCGGCCGGGCTGATGTGCTTGGCCGCATCGATGCGAAAGCCCTTCACGCCGAGCGTGACCATCTCGACCAGGTAGTCGCTGATCTTGCCGCGTACATAGCTGCTGCCGGTGTTCAGGTCCTGCAGGTAGGAGAGCTCGCAGTTCTGCACATTGTCCGCATTGTTGTAGTCGTTGATCGCGCAGACCGGCGAATGGAAGTCGTTGGGGCCATACAGGCCGGGGAAGTCGTGGTAGCGCCAGCCGCGCCCGGCACTCGAGGTGCCGCTGCCGCTGGCCATGTGGTTGATCACCGCATCGACATAGATGCCCACGCCTGCGGCCTTGCAGCGCTGCACCATGTCGACGAACTCTGCCCGCGTGCCGCTGCGGCTGCGGTCCAGGTTGTAGCTCACGGTCTGGTAGCGCATCCACCAGGGATAGGGTGCGCCGTCGCCGTTGGTGATCCAGGCATGCTCGGTCGGTGGCGAGACCTGCACCGCGGCGAAGCCCTTGGGCCCGAGGTAGCTTTCGCATTCCCTGGCCACGTCGGTCCATTTCCATTCGAAGAGCTGGACGAAGGCGGTGCGGGCGCTGGACTGGGCCTGCGCGGGGCCGGCGGCCCAGGGGGCGGCGCCGAGGGCGCCCGCCGCGGCCAGCGCAAAGGCGGTGCGGCGCAGGGTGGAGAAGAAGCGATGGGGGCGAGCGCGCCCCTGCGCGGTGGCGCAAGGCGAATGGAACATGGACGGTGTCTCCTGCTGTAGGGGGGTCGGGACGCGAGGTCGTGGCGCCTCTGTCCGCTGGGGTCCCTAGGGACCGAGGCACAGATTAGTCACCGCCCCTGCCTGATGCACCTGTTGGCGCGATTACCTGATGCATGTTGTGTAAGTAGCATCCTGGGCATCGCGCCGGCCCCGGCAGCGCCCGGCGCGGCGGCGCCGTAGTTTCCGCGCAGCTCAGGGTCAACCCCGAGCCCTGGCGGGACCGATCCGTGGTGCACGACGGACCAGGCCGTGCCATGGGCAAGCCATCTCGGGAGGGAGGACATGCCAAGAGGCGGGCGGCCGGGAGCGGCCGCCGGTGGGCCGTTCAGCCCTGCGGCGCACGGCCGGCAATGCGCGGCGTGTCCACTCGCACATCGCCGCACTGGGCGCGGTGGCGCAGCGCGTGATCCATCAGCACCAGGGCCAGCATCGCTTCCGCGATGGGCGTGGCGCGGATGCCGACGCAGGGGTCGTGGCGGCCGAAGGTCTCGACCGTCGCGCTCTGGCCGGCCAGGTCGATCGATTCACGCGGCGAGCGGATGGAGCTGGTCGGCTTGATGGCCAGCGAGACGGTGATGTCCTGACCGGTGCTGATGCCGCCCAGCACCCCGCCGGCGTTGTTGCTGCGAAAGCCGTCCGGGCTCAGCGCGTCGCCGTGCTCGGTGCCCTTCTGCGCCACGCTGGCGAAGCCCGCGCCAACCTCCACGCCCTTCACCGCGTTGATGCCCATCATCGCGTAGGCGATGTCGGCATCGAGCTTGTCGAACAGCGGCTCGCCCAGGCCGACCGGCACCCGGCGCGCCTCGACGTAGATGCGCGCGCCCACCGAATCGCCGGCCTTGCGCAGCGCGTCCATGTAATCCTCCAGCTGCGGCACCATGGTGGCATTGGCGGCAAAGAAGGGGTTCTCGCCGACATGCTCCCAGCCTTCGAAGGGAATGGCCAGCTCGCCGAGCTGGGTCATGCAGCCCTGCAGCTCGGTGCCGTACTGCTGCTTGAGCCATTTGCGCGCCACTGCACCGGCACCCACCATGGGCGCGGTCAGCCGCGCGGACGAGCGGCCGCCGCCGCGGGGGTCGCGGATGCCGTACTTGTGCCAGTAGGTGTAGTCGGCATGGCCGGGCCGGAAGGTCTGCAGGATGTTGCCGTAGTCCTTGCTGCGCTGGTCGGTGTTGCGGATCAGCAGGCAGATGGGGGTGCCGGTGGTGCGGCCTTCGTGCACGCCGGAGAGGATCTCGACCGCATCGGGCTCGTTGCGCTGCGTGACATGGCGCGAGGTGCCGGGACGGCGGCGGTCCAGCTCGGGCTGGATGTCGGCCTCCGACAGCTCCATGCCGGGAGGGCAGCCGTCGATCACGCAACCGATGGCCGGACCGTGCGATTCGCCGAAGTTGGTGACGCGGAACAGGAGGCCGAAGGTGCTGCCGGACATGGGGAGGAGACGACGGTAGGGCCCGCGTCGCACCCGTGCGGGGGCGCCAGGCGAGCAGGTTGCGGAAGCCGCCGATTCTACGCGCCGTCCGTGGCCCGGGCGGCAGGCCACCGCCCGGCGCCTGCCCCTGGCAAAGCGGGCCCCGCAGGGCCCGCTTCGGTCGGCCGCGTCCGCGCGGCTGCCAACGCCTGCCGCGCAGCCGGGGACGCCAGGATCAGAGTGTCTGCACCGGCTCGCCGCCGTCGGCGCCCGGCCAGTCGCGGATGTAGGCCTTGAGCATGCGGTTCTCGAAGTCCTGGCTGTCGACCACCGCCTTGGCCACGTCGTAGAACGAGATCACGCCCATCAGCGTGCGCTGGTTCATCACCGGCATGTAGCGCGCATGGCGGCCGAGCATCATGCGGCGCACTTCGTCGATCTCGGTTTCCAGCGTGCAGGTGAGCGGCGCGTTGTCCATCACCGTGCGCACGATCGTCTGGCCCACCGCGCCGCCGTTGCGCACGACGGCCTGGATGACTTCGCGAAAGGTCAGCATGCCGACCAGGTCCCCGTGCTCCATCACCACCAGCGAGCCGATGTCGCGCTCGGCCATCGCCTTCAACGCCTCGGCCAGCGGCTGGTCCGGCGAGACGGTATACAAGGTGCCGCCTTTCACGCGAAGGATGTCACTGACTTTCATGAGAGGTTCTCCTAACTTCCGGCGCCGCCTGCGCTCGACGTGGTGCGGTCGGGCCGACGTCCCAATATAGCCCACAATGTCCGCCGCGGACCCGGCCGTAACGGCTGGTACCAATCCGCACCCGCCGGGGACTGTCATATCAAGAATGCGACCGTCTGCCGGCCCCACCACAGGAGACGCCATGCCCGGCTACAACGATCCCGGCTTCGACACCCTTGCGCTGCACGCAGGCAGCGCCCCCGACCCCGCCACCGGCGCACGCGCCGTGCCGCTCTACCTGAGCACTTCCTTCGTCTTCGAGGACAGCGACCATGCGGCGGCGCTGTTCAACATGGAGCGCGCGGGGCACGTCTACTCGCGCCTGTCCAACCCCACCACCGCGGTGCTGGAGCAGCGCATGGCGGCCCTCGAAGGCGGCATCGGCGCCATTGCCACCGCCAGCGGCCAGGCCGCGCTGCACCTGGCGGTGTCGACGCTGATGGGCGCCGGCTCGCACATCGTCGCCAGTGCCGCGCTCTATGGCGGCTCGCACAACCTGCTGCACTACACGCTGGCGCGCTTCGGCATCGAGACCACCTTCGTGCCGCCCGGCGACCTGGCCGCCTGGCGCGCGGCCGTGCGGCCCAACACGCGGCTGTTCTTCGGCGAAAGCCTGGGCAACCCGGGACTCGACGTGCTCGACATCCCGGCCGTCAGCGCGCTGGCCCACGAGCACGGCCTGCCGCTGCTGGTGGACGCCACCTTCACGCCGCCCTGCCTGCTGCGCCCCTTCGATCACGGCGCCGACCTGGTGATGCATTCGGCCACCAAGTTCCTCTCGGGCCACGGCACGGTGGTGGGCGGGCTGCTGGTGGACAGCGGCCGCTTCGACTGGGAAGGCTCCGGCCGCTTCCCGGAGCTGAGCGCGCCGTATGCAGGGTTCCACGACATGGTGTTCAGCGAGGAAAGCACGGTGGGCGCCTTCCTGCTGCGGGCGCGCCGCGAAGGCCTGCGCGACTTCGGTGCCTGCATGAGCCCGCACACCGCCTGGCTGGTGCTGCAGGGCATCGAGACCCTGTCGATGCGGATGGAGCGGCATGTGGCCAACACGCGCCGGGTGGTCGAGTTCCTGGCGGGCCACGCCATGGTGGAGCAGGTCGGCTATCCCGAGCTGCCCGGCCATCCGGGGCATGCGCTGGCCCAGCGGCTGCTGCCGCACGGCTGCGGCTCGGTGTTCAGCTTCTCCATCAAGGGCCGGCGCGCGCAGGGCCGCGCGTTCATCGAGGCGCTGAAGGTGTTCTCGCACCTGGCCAACGTGGGCGACTGCCGCTCGCTGGTGATCCATCCGGCCTCCACCACCCATTCGCGCATGGATGCCGAGGCGCTGGCGCAGGCCGGCATTGGCGAAGGCACCATCCGCCTGTCCATCGGGCTGGAGAGCCCGGACGACCTGATCGACGACCTGGCCCGCGCGCTGAAGGCGGCCGAGAAGGCAGGAGGTGCACGATGAAATGGCTCGTCGACGGCCGCGAGGCCTACGCCTACACCGGCGGCCAGCCCTTCGATGCGGCCCGCCCCTGTGTCGTGATGATCCACGGCGCGCTCAATGACCACAGTGTCTGGGCCCTGCAGAGCCGCTGGCTGGCGCATCACGGCCATGCGGTGCTGGCAGTGGACCTGCCCGGCCATGGCCGCAGCGCCGGCCCTGCCCTGCCCGACGTGCCGTCCCTCGCCCGCTGGGTGCTCGCCCTGCTGGAGGCCGCCGGCGTGCAGCGCGCCGCCGTGGTGGGCCACAGCATGGGCTCGCTGGTGGCGCTCGAGGCGGCGGCCGCACTCGGCGAGCGGGCCACCGGCCTCTCGATGGTGGGCACCGCGTATCCGATGAAGGTCTCGCCCGCGATGCTCGACACCGCCCTGCAGGCGCCGCAGCGCGCCATCGGCCAGGTGGTGGCCTTCTCGCACTCCGCGCTTGCGGGGCCGCTGCCGGGCACTTGGCTGCAGGGCAGCAGCCGGGCGCTGATGCAGCGGCTGCAGGACAGGTACGCAGCCGCCCATGACGGCGCCAACCTGTTCCACCACGACTTCGGCGTGTGCGACCGCTATGACGGCGCCGAGGCTGCCGCCACCCGCGTGCGCTGCCCCGTGCAACTGGTGCTGGGCAGCCGGGACCAGATGACCTCGCCGAAGGCCACCGCCTCGCTGGTGCAATGGCTGAAGCCCCAGGTGGTACAGCTGCCGGCCGGCCATGCGCTGATGGCCGAGGCACCGGACGGCGTGCTGCGGGCCCTGCGCTCCCTGCTTGCTGCGGGCGCCTGAGCCGCGCGCACCTGCCCGGCGGGCCGGCGACGCCGGAAGCGGCGCCCCGGCCCGGGAAGCAAGCGCTACCCGGCCTTCTTCCAGCGCCACAAGCCCAGGCCCACGCAGGCCAGCAGCAGCGCGCCCAGGCCGGCCGCCTCGGCGGCCACCTCGGGCAGCCGGGCGCCCAGCTGGTTCAGCGCAATGAAGCCCTGGATGCCCGGTGTCGAGGGCACCAGCCAGCGCAAGGCCAGCAAGGGCTCGGGCAGCGCCTCCAGCGGCCACGACAGGCCGGACAGGAACATCAGCGGCATGGCGGCGCACAGCAGCAGCTGGGCGCTCCGCTCGCGGGTGCGGAACCAGCTGCCCAGCAGCATGCCGAAAGCCGCCACCGCCAGTCCGAACAGCGGCACGAACAGCGCCAGGCCGAGTGGATTGCCGCCGCGCGGATAGTCTTGCCACCACATCACGAAGCCGAAGTAGTAGGCGCTGTTGATCACCGCCACCGAGGCGAACGCGAACAGCATGCCGAAGTAGCCCGGCAGGTCGCGCCGCACCGGGAAACCGCCCCGCTCGACCCAGGAGCCGAACATCAGCGTGATGGCCAGCAGCAGCGTCTGCTGCACGATGAGCACCGCCACGCCGGGCACCACGTAGGCGCCGTAGCCCTCCCGCACGTTGAACAGCGCCACCGCATTGAAGCCGAGCGGCTGGCGCTGCGCCAGTGCCTGGGCCGGGGACGGCGATGCCGCCGACAGCCGTTTCACCTCGATGCCGGCCGAGACCGTGCCGACCGCCTCGGCCAGGCCATTGAGCACCGCCTTGTTCAGCATCATGTAGACCCCGTTGCCGGCAATCTCGACCTCCGCCTGCCGGCCGCTCAGCACCTTGCCCTGCAGGCCGGCGGGAATGAACAGCGTGCCGGCGATCTGGTTGCGCCACAGCAGGTCCTGCGCCTCACGCAGGTCGGGCGTCACGGCGACCACGTTCACCGAGGGATGGGCTTGGGCAAAGCGGGTGAGCTGGCGGGACAGCGCACTGTGGTCCTGGTCCACCACCGCCACCGGCACCCGCTGCACGCTTTCCCGCGCATAGGGCAAGGGATAGAAGAAGGAGTACACCAGGCCACCGGCGAACAGCAACATCAGTGCGCCGGTATCACCCAGCATGGCGCGCCAGGTGGCGAGGAAGGCGGCGCCACCGGCGCGCAGCGCGTTCACGTGCGCCCCCAGGCCGCCGGCGACAGCGCGCGCCGCTTCAACAGCCAGCCCCCTGCCAGGCCGGCAGCGAGCGTGAAGCCGGCCAGCACCAGCAGGTCACCCACGCCGTAGGCCCAGGGCGCGCCGGCCAGCCAGTGGCGGCTCTGCAGCTGCAGGTAGTGCGTCAGCGGCAAGGCCTCGGCCCAGCCACGGGCCAGCGGCGGCATGGCCATCAGCGGAAAGCCCTGGCCCGAGAAGGCGAAGGCCGGCGCGGTAACGAAGGCGGCCATCGACAAGGCGGTCCGCAAGGCCAGCGTGGCGGCGATCATCAGGGTGCCCACGGCGAGGTAGGCCGTCACCAACAGCAGCACCCCCACCAGCAGCGCGGCCGCACTGCCCTCGACGGCCCAGCCGCGCACCTGGCTGAAGAACAGCACGAACAGCAGGCCGTGCAGCGTGAAGGCCAGCGCCGGGATGGCCAGCTTGCCGGCCAGCGCGGTGCCCCAGCGCTGGCCGGCCGCGGCCAGCCACTGCGGCACGCTGCCGGCCTTCAGCTCGCGGCCGATGGCCGTGACTGCCGCCAGGGTGATGAAGATCTGCAGCATCGACGGAATCACCGCCAGCGCCAGGAAGGCCTCGTAGTTGGCGTTCTCGTTGTAGAGGCTCACCAGCCGGAGCCGGATCGGCTCGAACTGCTGGCGGGCCTGCACCACCGAGGCGCCGCGCTTCTCGCGCGCAGTGAGCTCGGCCCCGGCCGACAGGGTAGAGACCACCGTGCGCACGTCACGCGTCAGGCCGCCCACATGGGCCGAGAACTGGCCGTTGTAGAACCACTGCACGCTCGCGGCGCGCCCGGTCAGCAGCTGCTGCTGCAGCTGGCGCGGCACCAGCAGCACCCCATAGGCCCGGCGCTCGCGCAGCCATTGCAGCGCCTCCGCCTCGCTGGCGGGCTGGCCGACCACTGCAATGCCAGGCGCCTGCTCCAGCATGCGCACCAATGAGCGCGACAGCGCGCTGCGGTCGTGGTCGACGACCACGACGGGCACGTCCCGCGCGATGCCGGCGGAGAAGATCCACCATGTCAGCGCGCACACCAGCAGCGGGATCCAGCCAAGCATGGCGAGGTCCCAGGCGTCGGCCCGCAGCCGCTGCCACTCGCGCCGCAGCACCGCGGCAAAGCCGCGGGCCACCGGCGCCTGGGTTTCGCTGAGCGTCACGCGTGGGGTCTCGCTGGCCATCGGCACCGCCTCATGGTGCCGGGAAGACCACGCTCATGCCCGGCCGCAGCGCCGCCACCGGCTGCAGCGGGCGCAAGCGGATCTCGAAGGTGCGCAGGTCGGTGCCGCCCGGCCGGGCCGCCCGCCAGGTGGCGAAGTCCGGCAGCACGGCCACCGAGCTGACCCGGAAGCGCACGGGTTGCCCGAGCGCCGGCACGGTGCCGGTGTGCTCGCTGCCGGTGGTGTAGGCGGACATCTCGTCCTCCCGCACCTGCAGCACCGCCCACACGTCGTCCAGGTTCACCAGCGTCACCACCGGGAACCCCTGGGGCGCCAGCTCGCCCGGCTGGATCTGGATCTTGCTGACTTCGCCGGCCACCGGCGCCTTCAACCGCGTCTCGGCCAGCGCGACCTCGGCCTCGCTCAGCACGCCACCCACCTGGCGGGCCTGCGCCTGCGCCGCCTGCTTGTCTTCGGTGCGGGCGCCCTTGCGGGCCATCTCGTACTGTGCCTGGGCGGCGCGCGCCTGCTGTGCGGCGGCGCGCCACTGCGCCTCGGCCTCGTCGCGCTTCTGCCGCGCCAGCACGCCCTCGTCGTACATGGCCTGCACGCGCTTGTAGGTGGTCTCGGCGATGTTGGCGGCGGTGACGGCCCGCTCCCAGCTGTAGCGGGCCATCTCCACCTCCTCGGGCCGCGCACCGGCGCCGGCCTTGGCCGCCACCGCCTGGGCCGCCTCCTGGGCGGCGCGTGCCTGGGCCACCTTGGCCTGCACCTCGGGGCTGTCGAGTTCGAACACCAGGTCGCCCGCCTTCACCTTCTGCCCCAGCTGCACGTGCAGCTTGCTGACCCGGCCGGGCACCTTGGCGGACAGGTTCACTTCCTGCGCATCGATCTGCCCCTGCAACGGCAGCCGCTGCGGTGCAAAGGCCCGGCTCAGCCCCCAGCCCAGGAAGGCGAGCACGGCCAGGCCCAGGATGGCCGGCACGAGACGGTTCTTGCTTGTCATGTCATTCGGCTTCGAGTGGAAGGACGATGTCGGCCGTGGCGGCCAGCTCGGGCAGGCGCTGCGGCTGCCCGCTCGCCTCCAGCAGCCGGGCCAGCGCCATCACGTATTCATACGCGGCCTGCGTGCGCTCGATCTCGGCCTTGGCCAGGCGCAGCCGCGCATCGGTCACGTCCACCGAGGTGGACTGGCCCTGCTGGAAGGAGGCGGTCTGCAGGCGCAGGTCCTCCTGGCTCAGTTCGAGCGTGGATCCCATCGACAGGAATTGCACCCGGGCCTGCTCCATGGCCCGCCACTGCTTCTCGATCAACGTGGGGATGTCGCGGCCAGCCTGCTCGGCGGTGACTTCCACCCGCTGCTGCTCGAGCCGGGCAGCTTCCCGTGTCTTGGCCTTGTCGATGCGCCCGACCAGCGGCATGCTCATCATCACGCCGAAGAACCAGTTGGGTTCGACCGCCTTGTCCTTGCCGTGGTTCAGGTTGTAGTTGGCCACGGCCAGCACCGTCGGCGCATGCTCGCTGCCCTGCAGCCGCAGCGCCTGTGCCGCCTGCTCGCGCTTGCTGTCGATTTTCTTCCAGGCCGGATGGTGGGCCAGCCCGGCGTCGACGAAGGACTGCAGCGCGCCCACCGGCTGCCGGTGCACGAACAGCGGGGTGGTCGGGCGCACCGGCTGCGGCGACGCCAGCAGCCGGTCCAGCGCGACACGCGCAATCTCCAGGTCGCTGCGGGCCTTGGCCTCGTCGCGGCGGGCACCGTCGAGCGCAACATCGGCGCGCAGCCGCTCGGCACGGGCAATGAGGCCGCCCTGCTCGAGCCGGGTGGCCATGCGGTGGTGCTCGGCAATGCCCGCGGTGGCCTCGCTGCGCACCCGCGCCGCTCGCTGCGCCAGCTGCACCGCGAAGTAGCGCTGCGCCACCAGGGCCGCCTCCTTGTCTTGTGCATCCAGGCGCTCGGCCTCGGCCTCCTGGGCGCGCCCGCCTGCCAAGCCCTGCACGGCCTGCAGCCGGCCACCGGTGTACAGCGGCCAGCTGGCGCCGAGGCCCAGCGAGGTGATGTCCACCACGCGCTCGGTGCGCCAGCGGTTCGGCACGGGCGGCAGGTCCGGCCCGGGCAGCACCGGACCGACGCCCCCCAGCACCGGATTCACCGCACCGGCCACGCGCGAAAGGTCCAGGTCGAAGCTGGTCTTGACCCGGCCGGCAAAGCCGGTCAGGTTGAGCGCCGGGCCGTCCAGGCGCTCCAGTGCCTGGGCCTGCAGCTGCTTGGCTTCTGCATCCAGCCGGGCCCCCTGCACCTGGCCCGAGACGCGCCAGGCCAGTTGCAAGGCCTCATCGAAGGCCAGCGGCCGCCCGGGCGGCACGGCCGCCGTCTGGGCCGCCACGGCGGTGGCGCCGAACAACAGCAGGCTGGCCAGCGCCGCACGGCGATGCTTCTGATCTGCCAGGACTCTTGAACAAGGCCAGGATCCGGTCGGAAACGGGGGAAGCACAGGTCGCATGGTTCTTGTTTGCCGCGGGAGAACGGCCATTGTGGCGGCCAACCGCCAGGCGAAGGCTTCAAGGTGTTGGCGGCGTGGCGGCCTCGCCGCAGCCGCTGAGGTAGCCGCTTCAATGAGGCGGCCGCGGCCGGTGCTCAAGCGTCGCGGGCGCCCGTGTGCGGGGCACGCGGATCGTTGCGGCCCGAATCGCTCGCATAGATGTCCCACACCGCGATGAACATGGCCGCGATCACGGGCCCGATGACAAAGCCGTTGATGCCAAAGATCACCATGCCGCCGAGCGTGGCGATCATCACCACGTAGTCCGGCATCTTGGTGTCCTTGCCCACCAGCACCGGCCGCAGCACGTTGTCCACCAGGCCGATCACCAGCACGCCGTAGGCGACCAGGGCTGCGCCCTGCCACAGCGACCCCGTGGCCAGAAAGTAGATGGCCACCGGCAGCCACACCAGCGCCGCGCCCACCGCCGGCAGCAGCGACAGGAAAGCCATCAGCACCGCCCAGAACACCGCGCCGCTGATGCCCAGGAAGGCGAACGCCAGGCCGCCCAGCGCCCCCTGGGTGGCGGCCACCACCACGTTGCCCTTGACGGTGGCCCGGATGACGGTGGTGAACTTCGTGAACAGCTGCTGCTTGTGCTCGGCCGCCAGCGGCACTGCGCGGCCGATGCGCCGCGACAGTGCGCCGCCGTCGCGAATCAGGAAGAAGGCCAGGTAGAGCGTGATGAAGAAGCTCACCACCAGGTCGAAGGTGTCCTGCCCGATGCTGAAGATGCGCGTGGCGATGGCCTGGCTGCCTTGAGCGAGGCCGGCGGTGATGCGGCGCTGCAGCGCGCCGATGTCGCCCAGGTTGAAGCGGTTGAGCAGGTCGGTGATCCAGCTTGGCAGCGAGGCGAAGACGCGCTCGAAGTAGGCGGCGAAGTTCAGCTCGCCGGACTGGATGCGCTGGTAGATGGCCGCGCCTTCCTGCGCCATCGAGGCCGACAGCAGGAACAGCGGCAGGATCACGATCACCACCACCAGCGACAGCGTGGCGAGCGCCGCCAGCGTCGGCCGCTGCCGCATGCGGGGCAGCAGCCGGCGGTACACCGGCGCGAACAGGATGGCGATGATGGCGCCCCACAGCACCGCGCCGTAGAAGGGTCGCAAGATCCAGGCGAAGGCCAGCGAGACCACGGCCAGCAGCAGCAGGAAGGCCTTGTTCTCAGTGACCGGCGGATGGTCGGGACCGGGGGAATGCGGGTATGCCATGGGGCGTCGGGTTTCGTGTGAACAGGTGCACATGTTAGAGCGCCGCTGGCGTCTTCCCCCTCAGACCGGGGGCGGGCTGCCTGAGCCGCGGGCCGGCGCAGGCAGGCGACTTTACAATTTGCAAACAATACGCAACACCGATCGCTTGATCGCGCGAGGGATTTCTATGTCCGTTCATCGCCGGCCGCAGTCCTGCGCGCGTTCGCCCCTGTGCTTGTTCTCGTTGGCTTGTCCGCCTGTGGCGGCGGTGGCAGTGGCGCCGACCTGGAAGTGGATTTCAACTACGAGTCGACCTCCGTCGAGGTACTGCAGTCGCTGACGCTGTCGCCTCGACTGCATGGCCTGGAAGGCCACTCGCCGCGGTGCAAGGTGGTCGGCGGCCGCCTGCCTCCCGGCATGCAGCTGGACCGCGGCAACTGCCGGGTGCATGGCACGCCGACCGAAGCCGGCCACTACACCGCCGACGTCGAGCTGACGGTGTCGGACTACCAGGGCGAGGTCTGGGCGCGGGTGAACCTCAACGTCGACGGCTACCGCCTGCAGCATTCGGTGCCGAGCGGCTTCGTGACCTGGGGCCTGCCGTATGAGTCGCGCACCGAGCTGGCGGGCTACACCGCCGTGCCGGGCGACATCGTGACCTACAGCGTGGAAGGCGCGCTGCCCGCCGGCCTGGCCATCCACCCGGCGACCGGTGTCATCTCGGGCGTGCCAGGCGAGGTCGGCACGTTCGGGCCGCGCATCGCGGTCACCGTGCAGCGCAATGGCAGCACCACGAAGGCAGCGACCGCCCTGTTGCGGGAGATCACCGTGTCGCCGCCCACCTTCCACTACACGACGCTGGACAGCGCACCCAACTGGCCAATGACGTCCTGGCCGGTATGGGGTGACTTCGCCACCGAATCGAGCTTCAGCTATGCACTCGCCGAAGTGCAGGGCTGCCCTGCTGCGCTGCCCCCGGGCCTGGCGCTGAACGGGCAGACCGGCGTCATCTCGGGTGTCCCCACCTTGGCCGACATGTCGTGCACGGGCATCGTCGCCACGATCACCCGCCAAGGGCGGACACTGCAGGTGCGGCAAGTTCTGACGTTCACGATCCTGTGACGCTCACCGGGTTCAACCGCCGCCCCTGTGCGGCGGCGACACGGGCCCAGGCCCGGTGTGCCGCGCCTCACGGCCTCAACAAATCCGCCAGGCTCATGCGCGCAAAACCTGCCCGCTCCCAGAAGCCGCGCAGCGTCGGCGAGGGGTCGAGCAGCAGCTCGGCCAACAGCGGTTGTGCCGTGGTGCGCTCCGGCTCGGCCAGCAGCACATAGCGCGCGCCAGCCGGTGACTGCTCCTCCAGCCGCGCCACCCAGTCGAGTGCGATCAAGGTCTCCAGCACCGGCTCGATCTGCAGCGGGTCGGTGCGCAGCCGCTCGGCCAGCGTGGCGGCAGACACCCCGTGGTAGTCCTGTGCACGGGCCTCGTGCAGCTCGCGCAGCATCGTCACCGCCAGGTGGAAGCGGTGGCCCGGCGTGGACGGCCGGCGCACCACCTGCATCTGCAGGCTGGGCGCATAGGCCGCCACCACCGCGCCCAGCAGCACGATGACCCAGCCAAAATAGACCCAGACGAGGAAGATCGGCACCGTGGCAAAGGTGCCGTAGACGGCTGAATAGGTCGGCACCACCCGCACATACCAGGCCAGCAGGCTCTTGGCCAGCTCGAAGCCGATGGCCACGAACAGGCCACCGGCCCAGGCATGCGTCCAGCGCACATGCGTGTTGGGCACGAAGCGGAACAGCGCCGCGATGGCGCCGGCGAAGAGGCTGAACTCCAGCACGTTGAGCAGGAAGCTGACGCCGCCCGGCAAGGCATTCACCAGCCCGCGCGAGGTGCTCAGTGCATACGAGGTCATGCTCAGGCTCACGCCCAGCAGCAGCGGGCCGAGCGTGGCGGCGGCCCAGTAGATCAGCACCCGGTGGGCGATCGGGCGGGCCTTGCGCACGCGCCAGATGGCATTGAGCGTGCGGTCGATCGTCAGCAGCAGCGCCAGCGCCGTGAACACCAGGATGACCAGGCCCAGGCTGCCCAGCCGGTTGCTGTTGTTGGCGAACTGGGTCAGCGCCTTGAGCACCGGCTTGGCAATGGTGTCCGGGATCAGGCTCTGGACGAAGTACTTCTCCAGCGAGGTCTGGAAGCGCGCGAAGATCGGAAAGGCCGTGAAGATGGCCAGCGTGACCGTGAAGAAGGGCACCAGCGCAATGATGGTGGTGAAGGTCAGGCTGCTGGCGGTCAGGCCCAGGCGGTCTTCTCTGAAGCGCTGGCGCAGCGTCTTGAGCGTCTCCATCCAGGGCCAGTCGTGCAGGGTCTGCACCGCCCTGCCGAGCTGCTCGCGCCACGGTCGGCGCAGTCCCAGGGGAAAATTCATGGCCGGTATCATGCCATCGATGAATCGAAGCACCGTCCCCGACACCACCCGTGCCCTCGCCGTCGCAAGCCTGCTCGCGCTCATCGTGCTCGGGCTGGGCTGGGAGCTGTGGTGGGCCCCGGTGCGTCCGGGCGGCTCGCTGCTCGCGCTCAAGGTCCTGCCCCTGACGCTGCCGCTGGCCGGCCTGCTCAAGCGCCGCATGTACACCTATCGCTGGGTCAGCCTGTTCGTGTGGCTCTACGTCGCCGAAGGCGCGGTACGCGCCACCAGCGACCGCGGCACCAGCGCCGTGCTGGCCGCCGTGCAGGTGCTGCTGTGCCTGCTGCTGTTCACCGCCTGCGCGCTGCATGTGCGCTGGCGCCTGCGCCAGGCCAAGCGCTCCGGCCTCGCCTCCCCTTCCACGGAAACCCCATGATGTCCAAGCCTGCCCTGCTCGACGCGCTGCGCGCGGCCGTCGGCCCGAACAACCTGCTGGTCGACGGCGACCTCTCGGCCTGGGAGCTCGACTGGCGCAAGCGCTATCGCGGCAAGGCGCTCGCCGTGGTGCGCCCCGGCAGCACCGCCGAGGTCGCCGCCGTCGTGCAGGCCTGCGCGGCGCACGGCGCCAGCCTGGTGCCGCAGGGCGGCAACACCGGTCTGGTGGGCGGCTCGGTGCCCGACCAGAGCGGCACCCAGGTGCTGTTGAGCCTGCAGCGGCTGAACCGCATCCGCGAGATCGATCCGGCCAACCTCACGATGACGGTGGAAGCCGGCTGCGTGCTGCAGGTGGTGCAGGAGGCGGCCGCCGCGCAAGGCCTGCTGTTCCCGCTCAGCCTGGCGGCCGAAGGCAGCTGCACCATCGGCGGCAACCTGGCCACCAATGCCGGCGGCACCCAGGTGCTGCGCTACGGCAATGCCCGCGAGCTGTGCCTGGGCCTCGAAGTGGTGACGGCCCAGGGCGAGACCTGGGACGGGCTGTCGGGCCTGCGCAAGGACAACACCGGCTACGACCTGCGCGACCTCTACATCGGCAGTGAAGGCACGCTGGGCATCATCACCGCCGCCACACTGAAGCTCTACCCGCAGCCGGCCGGCCGCGTCACCGCGCTGGCCGCCCTGCCCTCGCTGCAGCATGCGGTGTCGCTGCTGCAGTTGGCGCAGGCCCGGCTGGGCGCCGGGCTGACCGGCTTCGAGGTGATGGGCGAGTTCGCGCTGCAGCTGGTGGCCAAGCACTTCCCCCAGCTGGCCCGGCCGCTGGGCCCGTCGCCATGGATGGTGCTGCTGGAGCAGTCGGACACCGAGAGCGAGGCGCACGCCCGGGCCCTGTTCGAGAGCATGCTGGAGACGGCGCTGGAGCAGGAGCTGATCACCGACGCGGCCATTGCCGAAAGCATCGAGCAATCGCGCGGGCTGTGGCACCTGCGCGAGTCCATCCCGCTGGCGCAGGCCGAGGAAGGCCTGAACATCAAGCACGACATCTCGGTGCCGGTGTCGCGCATCCCGGCCTTCGTGGCCGAGGCCGACGCGCTGGTCACTCAACGCTTTCCCGGCGCCCGGCTGGTCAACTTCGGCCACCTGGGCGACGGCAACCTGCACTACAACGTGCAGGCGCCGGCCGGTGCCGCGGCGGCCGACTTCCTGCGCGAGCACGAAGCCGCCGTCAACGAGGCGGTGTACGACGCGGTGGTGGCCCATGGCGGCTCGATCTCGGCCGAACACGGCATCGGCGCCCTCAAGCGCGAGGAGCTGAACCGTCGCAAGTCGCCAGTGGCGCTGTCGCTGATGCGCACCATCAAGCGCGCGCTCGACCCGGAGCTGCGGCTGAACCCCGGCCGCACGATCGACGCCTGAATGGGCCCGGCCTGACGGGCATCAAGCACCCGCGCGGCCGATCGGATGCTCCGGGAGGCCACCGATGTGTTTGGCGGTATATTGCGCGCTGCCTTACCACTTCCCCAGGCTGCGCATGTCCCGCTTCCTTGCCCGCATTGCTGCCGGCGCGCTCCTTGTTCTCGGCGCCACCGGCCTGTCGCAGGCGGCCGAGCTCACCGTGAGCGCCGCATCGAGCCTGACCCAGGCTTTCAAGGACATCGCCGCGGCCTACGAGGCGCAGCATCCCGGGACCCGGGTGCTGCTGAACTTCGGTGCCTCCGGTGCGCTGCTACAGCAGATCGCCAAGGGCGCGCCGGTGGACGTCTTCGCCAGCGCCGACCAGCAGACCATGGACCAGGCCGAACGCCAGCAACTGCTCCAGCCCGGCCTGCGCCGCAATTTCGTTCGCAACGCCTTGGTGGTGATCGTGCCGCAGCAGGCAGCGGTGCAGCCGAAGTCGCTGCCGGACTTGCGGCAGCCCGGCATCGCGCGGGTGGCCGTCGGCACGCCGGCCAGTGTGCCAGTGGGCCGCTACACCCAGGCGGTGCTGGACAAGGCCGGCCTGTGGAGCGCGATCGGGGCCAAGGCCGTCAATGCTGCCTCGGTGCGCCAGGCGCTCGACTATGTGGCGCGTGGCGAAGCCGATGCCGGCTTCGTCTATGCAACCGACGCGGCACTGATGCCGGACAAGGTGCGCGTCGCCTTCGCGGTGCCGACCGAGACGCCGGTGCTCTACCCGATTGCACCGCTGGCGGGCAGCACCCAACCGGACGAGGCCAGCCGGTTCGTCTCCTTCGTGCTGTCGCCGCCGGCCCAGGCCATCCTCGTGAAGTACGGCTTCGCGCGGCCCTGAGCGACGGCACGGTCACCCGGATGGACGCGGCATGGATTGCCCTCGGCCTGTCGCTGAAGGTCGCAACCTGGGCTACCGCACTGGCCGCCGTGCTGGGCGTGGCCGCCGGCTATGCGCTGTCGCGCTGGCGCTTCTTCGGCCGCGAGCTGCTCGATGCGGTGCTGCTGCTGCCCATGGTGCTGCCCCCCACCGTGCTGGGCTACTACCTGCTGGTGCTCATCGGCCGCCACGGCGCGCTGGGCCGCTGGCTGGAGCAGGCGCTGGGCATCCGGCTCATCTTCACCTGGCAGGGCGCGGTGATCGCCGCCACGGTGGTGGCCTTCCCCTTTGTCTGCAAGTCGGCGCGGGCCGCCTTCGAGAACGTCGATGCGCAGTACGAGCAGGCGGCCCGCGTGCTCGGCTGCTCGGAGGTCGGCATCTTCTTTCGCGTCAGCCTGCCGTTGGCGTGGCGCGGCATCCTGGCCGGCGTGCTGCTGGCCTTCGCCCGGGCGCTGGGCGAATTCGGTGCCACGCTGATGGTGGCCGGCAGCATTCCGGGCCGCACCCAGACGCTGTCCATCGCGGTGTTCGAGGCGGTGCAGGCCGGGCAGGACGAGGTGGCTCACCTGCTGGTGGCCATCACCTCGCTGACCTGCGTGGCGGTGCTGCTGCTGGCCAGCCGGCTGGCGCCGCCCCGGGTGCAGGACCGGTGAGGCAACATCGATGAGCTGGGATGTGGCCGTTCGCAAGCAGCTCGGGCAGGGCGCGCAGCGCTTCGCGCTCGATGTGGCATTCCGCAGCGAGGCCCGGCGCCTGGTGCTGTTCGGCCGCTCGGGCGCCGGCAAGACGCTGACGCTCAAGGCGATGGCCGGGCTGATGCGGCCGGACAGCGGCCATGTGCGCATCGGCGGCCGCACGCTGGCGGACCTGGAGGCGGGCCTGTGGCTGCCACCGCAGCGCCGCGAGGTCGCCTACCTGTTCCAGGAATATGCCCTCTTCCCGCACCTCAGCGTGGCGCAGAACGTCGCCTTCGGCCTGCATCGCGGCTGGCGCAATCCGCCCCGGCAGTGCCGGCATCCGGCGGTGCAGCGCTGGCTGACAACGCTGGAGCTGGACGGCCTGGCGCAGCGTTATCCGCATGAGCTCTCCGGCGGCCAGCGGCAACGCGCCGCGCTGGCCCGCGCCCTGGTGGCCGAGCCCCGTGCGCTGCTGCTGGACGAGCCCTTCGCCGCCCTCGATGCGCAGCTGCGCCGCAAGCTGCGCGACGAATTGTCGGCCCTGCAACGCGAACTGGACCTGCCGATGGTGCTGATCACCCACGACCCGGCCGATGTCGACGCCTTCGCCGACGAGGTGCTGCACATCGACGCCGGACGCGCCGTCGCAGCCCTGCCGGGGCGCGATCCCTTCCACGCCTGTTGATTCCCGACGCCGCCGGGCCGCGCAGCGCAGCGCAGCCGGCCTACCTGCCATGTCCCAAGAGCCTGAGTCCCCTGCCCCTCCTGCCGAGCTGCGCCTGCGCATCCGCGTGACGCGGGGCGAGGACATCGCCATCGGGCCCGGCAAGATCGCGCTGCTGGAAGCCATCCGCGAGCACGGCTCCATCACGCTGGCAGCCAGGCAGATTGGCATGTCCTACCGGCGTGCCTGGATGCTGCTCGATGAAGTGAACCGGTCCTTGCGCCGGCCAGCCACCACCTCCGCGCAGGGCGGGCAGCGCGGCGGCGGCAGCGTGTTGACGGCCGAAGGGGAAACGGTGGTTCGCCTCTACCGCGAAATCGAGCGGCAGGCCGAACAGGCCTGCGCCGCACAGATCACGGCCTTGCTGGCCATGGTGGGCGACCCGGAATGAGCGCCCGGCCGCCGCACAACCGCGGGTGCGGCGGCAACCGCCGGCACGCCGGCCGGATGCGGCCGGCGACGCCAGGGGCTCACTGCACCGGGTCCTTCAGGGCCTCGGGCACCGGCAGGGCCATCACGTCGATGCCCTCCTCGACCAGCGCCTGCGCCTCCTCGGGGCTGGCGTTGCCGCGGATGGCCCGGGCTTCGGCTTCGCCGTAGTGAATGCGGCGGGCCTCGTCGGCAAACCGCTCGCCGACGTTCTCGGTGTTCTGCATCACATGGCGCACGGCCTTCAGCCACAGCGCCTGCACCTCGGCCGGTACCATCGCCCCGGCGGGCGGCGCGGCCGGTGCGGCGGCGGCCGCGGGCGGCGCCGGACTCTCCTTGGCGCCCGACAGGTTCAGGCGGGGCGCGCTCGGCAGGCGGGTCAGCGCGGTGTCGCCGCACATCGGGCAGGCCACCAGCTGACGCTCCTGCTGCAAGCGGAAATCGTCCTCCGAGCCGAACCAGCCCTCGAACCCGTGCCCGTGGCGGCACTGCAGGTCCAGCACCTTCATGGCATTCCTAGGCGGCGCCGGCGGCAGCCGTCGCCGGGGCTGCGGGCTCGGGCCGCACCGGCTCGCTGCGCCAAGGCAGCTCCCAGGCACCGGCGCGCCAGCGCTGCAGCCACAGCAGGCCGATCATGGTCTTTGCATCCGTCACGCTGCCGTCGCGGATCCAGCCATCCAGTTCCTCGGCGCTCGCGCTGAAGACTTCCAGGAACTCGCCTTCGTCGAGCTGCTTCTCGCCGGCCACCAGGCCTCGTGCGAACCAGATCTCGATGCCTTCGGTGGAATAGGCGATGGCATTGTTGAGCACGCCGGCATAAGCCCATTCCCTCGCGCGGTAGCCGGTTTCCTCCAGCAGCTCGCGCTCGGCACACAGGCCGCCGGGCTCACCCGCGTCCAGCTTGCCGGCCGGGAACTCCACCATCACGCGGCCCAGCGGATAGCGGTATTGGCGCTCCAGCACCAGCCGGCCGTCGTCCAGGATGGGCACGATCATCACCGCGCCGGGGTGCACGATGTACTCGCGGAACGCGGTACCGCCATCAGGCAGGCCGATGCGGTCGCGCCGCACGTCCAGCATGTGGCCGCGATAGACCTGGGTGGTCTCCAGGCAGTGTTCCGAGAGATGGGCGTCGCGGGCCGGGGCGGTCATGGATCGGGCTTTCGGGCTCAGGCCGGCCGGTGCCGGCGCAGGTAGCGCCAGACGAAACCGGGGAAGGCCAGGGTCAGGAACAGGCAGAGCGAAACGGCGTAGAACTCCCATCCCTGCGGCTGACGCTGGCCGATGCGCGACTCCAGGCCGAAGCCCAGCACCACGACCAGGCCGAACAGCACCAGCAGCTCGAGCAGCCGCCAGCCCAGCGCCTTCGGCGCGCGCAGGGGGCCCACGGCGAACAGGCGCTCGTTCAGGAACGGCAGGTTGGCGGCCAGTGCGGCAGCCGCCAGCACCAGCCAGACCGAGACGGTGGCATCCACGGGATGAGGCAGCTTACTTCAGCGCGTTCGTGATGGCGTTGGCGCACAAGGTCATCAGCCCGCCCGGCAGCAGGCCGAACACCAGCACCGCCAGGCCGTTGACCGACATCAGCACCCGCGCTTCGCCGCTGGAGCCGATCGGCGCGCGATCGACCGCTTCGTCGAAGTACATCAGCTTGATGACACGCAGGTAGTAGAAGGCGCCCACCAGCGACAACAGCACCGCCGCCACCGCCAGCCCCAGGTAGAGCGGATGGCTCGAAGCCACCAGTGCCTGCAGCACCGCCAACTTCGCGTAGAAGCCCACCGTCGGCGGAATGCCGGCCAGCGAGAACATGAAAATCGCCATCATCGCCGCGTACCACGGGCTGCGCTGGTTCAGGCCCTTCAGGTCGGCCAGTTCCTCGGCCTCGAAGCCTTCGCGGGCCAGCAGCGCCACCATGCCGAAGGTACCCAGCGTGGTCAGCACATAGGTGACCGCGTAGAACATCGCCGAGCTGTAGGCGTTGGCGGCCCAGGTGCTGTTCTCGTTGACCACGCCGCAGGCCAGGCCCAGCAGCATGAAGCCCATCTGGCCGATGGTCGAGTAGGCCAGCATCCGCTTCAGGTTGGTCTGGGCGATGGCGGCGAGGTTGCCCACCACCAGCGAAGCGACGGCCAGCACGATGAGCATCTGCTGCCATTGCACCGCCTCGCTGAACATGCCGTCGACCAGCAGGCGCAGCGCCATCGCGAAGCCGGCCAGCTGCGGCGCGCCGGAGATCAGCAGCGTGATAGCGGTCGGCGCACCCTGGTAGACGTCGGGCACCCACATGTGGAAGGGCACGGCGGCCAGCTTGAAGGCGAGGCCGGCCACCACGAAGACGATGCCGAAGGTCAGCACCTCCTGGTTCTTGGCGCCCGAGCTGAGCTGCTTCAGCACCTCGGGGATGTAGAGCGACTCGGTGGCGCCATACATCATCGACAGGCCGTACAGCAGGAAGCCGCTGGCCAGCGCGCCGAGCACGAAGTACTTCATCGCTGCCTCGGTGGAGGCCGCATGGTCGCGCCGCAGCGCCACCAGCGCATACAGCGACAGCGACATCAGCTCCAGGCCCAGGTAGATGACCAGGAAGTTGCGCGCCGACATCAGCAGCATCATGCCCAGCAGCGAGAACAGGCTGAGCGTGAACAGCTCGCCCTTGAGCATGCCGCGATCGGCGGCATAGGGACGGGCATAGACCAGCGACACCAGCGTGGCGATCGTCGCGAAGAACTCGAGCAGGTTGCCCAGCGGATCGCTGACGATCATCTGCTGCATGCCTTCGATGGTCTCGGTCGAGCGCAGGTCGGCCAGCTGCAGCGCGCCCACCGCCGCCAGCGACAGCAGGGTCAGCACATAGGTCGTCGTGCGACGGGGATCCTTGACGAACAGGTCCACCATCGCGATGACGCAGGTCATCACGAGCAGCAGGAGTTCGGGATAGATCGGTTGCAGTTCTTGAAAAGTCATCTCGATCGCCTCGTCAGTTCGACGCCTGCGGCAGCTTGGACTGCTGCACGTGCTGCAGCAGGTCGACCACGGATTGGTGCATCACGTCGGTGACGGGCTTGGGGTACAGGCCCATCCAGAGCACCGCCACGGCCAGCACCGCCAGCATGGCGAACTCGCGCAGGTTGAGGTCCTGCAGCGCGCGCACGTTGTCGTTGGCCACCGGGCCGAAGTAGACGCGCTTGACCATCCACAGCGTGTAGGCCGCACCGAAGATCAGCGTGGTGGCCGCCAGTGCGCCCAGCCAGAAGTTGACCTTCACCGTGCCGAGGATCACCAGCCACTCGCCGACGAAGCCCGCGGTGCCCGGCAGGCCGGCATTGGCCATCGCGAACAGCACCGCGAACGCGGCGAAGGTCGGCATGGTGTTGGCCACCCCGCCATAGGACGCGATCTCGCGGGAGTGGACACGGTCGTAGAGCACGCCGATGCACAGGAACATCGCGCCGGAGACGAAGCCGTGCGAGATCATCTGCACCACCGCGCCGGTGACGGCCACCTCGTTGAAGACGAAGAAGCCCAGCGTCACGAAGCCCATGTGGGCGATCGAGGAGTAGGCCACCAGCTTCTTCATGTCCTGCTGCACCAGCGCGACCAGGCCGATGTAGACCACCGCCACCAGCGACAGCGCCACCATCACGCCGGCCAGCTCGCGGCTCGCGTCAGGCGCGATCGGCAGCGAGAAGCGCAGGAAGCCGTAGGCACCCAGCTTCAGCATGATGGCCGCCAGCACCACCGAGCCGCCGGTGGGCGCCTCGACGTGGGCATCGGGCAGCCAGGTGTGCACCGGCCACATCGGCACCTTGACCGCAAAGGCCAGGAAGAAGGCGCCGAACAGCAGCTTCTGCGGACCCAGGTCGATCAGCGCACGGTGCCAGTCGAGGATCTCGAAGCTGTGGGTCTTGGTGTACAGGTAGACCAGCGCGACCAGCATCAACAGCGAGCCGAGCAGCGTGTACAGGAAGAACTTGAAGGCCGCATAGACGCGCCGCGGGCCGCCCCAGATGCCGATGATGATGTACATCGGGATCAGCGTGGCCTCGAAGAACACGTAGAACAGCAGCCCGTCGAGCGCAGCGAAGACGCCGATCATCAGGCCCGAGAGGATCAGGAAGGCGCCCATGTACTGGTTGACGCCCTCGGTGATGACCTCCCAGCCTGCCACCACGACGATGACGGTGATGAAGGCCGTCAGCACGACGAACCAGACCGACAGGCCGTCCAGGCCCAGGTGGTAGTTGACCTTGAAGCGTTCGATCCAGGGCAGGCTCAGCTCGAACTGCATGGCCGAGCTGGCGGCGTCGAAGCCGGTCACCAGCGGCACCGTGAGGGCCAGGCCCACCAGGGCGCCGGCGAGCGCCAGCCAGCGCACCATGCCGGCCTGTTGTTCGCGGCCCAGGGCCAGCAGCACCCCACCGAAGACGATGGGCACCCAGATAGCGAGGTTCAGCAGACTCATGTTGTTCGACCCTCGCTCAATGCGCCAGGAAGGACTGCAGGTAGGGCCACAGCTGCCAGGTGATGAGGGCGAACACGCCCACCAGCATCACCAGCGCGTAGTGGTAGATGTAGCCCGACTGGAACAGCCGCACCAGCGAAGCCGTCCAGCCGACCAGCTTGGCCGAGCCGTTGACGGCCAGGCCGTCGATCAGGGCGACGTCGCCGCCCTTCCACAGCGTGAAGCCGAGCAGGCGCGCACCGGCCGCGAGGATCTTCTCGTTGAACCAGTCCATGTAGTACTTGTTTTCCAGGATGCGGACCAGGAAGCCGAGCCGGCGATGCAGCATCGCGGGGATGGCCGGCTTCAGCATGTAGAACACGTAGGCCGTCACCACGCCGGCCAGGGCCAGCCAGAACGGCGGCGCCATCAGGCCATGGGTCGCCATGCCCAGGGCCGAGTGGAAGTGCTCGCCCAGCTCGGTCATGGCCGGGTGGCGGGCGGCATCCACGAAGATCGCGTTCTTGAAGAACTCGCCATGCAGCATCGGCTCGATGGTCAGGTAGCCGATCGCCAGCGACGGGATGGCCAGCAGCACCAGCGGCAGGGTCACCACCCAGGGCGACTCGTGCGGCTCGTGCACATGGCCATGGTGGTCGTCGTGATGCTCGTCGTCTTCCGGCGGGAAAGGCTTGTGGCGGAAGCGCTCCTCGCCGTGGAAGACGAGGAAGTACATCCGGAAGGAGTAGAAGGCAGTGATGAACACACCGGCCATCACGGCGAAGTAGGCGAAGCCGGCACCGGGCAGGTGGCTGGCGTGGACCGCCTCGATGATGCTGTCTTTCGAATAGAAGCCCGAGAACAGCGGCGTGCCGATCAGGGCCAGCGAGCCGATCAGCGAGGTGATCCAGGTGATCTTCATGTACTTGCGCAGGCCACCCATGTTGCGGATGTCCTGGTCATGGTGCATGCCGATGATCACCGAACCGGCGCCGAGGAACAGCAGCGCCTTGAAGAAGGCGTGCGTCATCAGGTGGAACACCGCCACCGAGTAGGCCGACACGCCCAGCGCCACCGTCATGTAGCCCAGCTGCGAGAGCGTGGAATACGCCACCACCCGCTTGATGTCGTTCTGGATGATGCCGAGGAAGCCCATGAATAGCGCGGTGATGGCACCGATCACCAGCACGAAGTTCAGCGCGGTGTCCGACAGCTCGAACAACGGCGACATGCGCGACACCATGAAAATGCCGGCGGTCACCATCGTCGCCGCGTGGATCAGCGCCGAGATCGGGGTCGGGCCTTCCATCGAGTCGGGCAGCCAGACGTGCAGCGGCACCTGGGCCGACTTGCCCATCGCGCCGATGAACAGGCAGATGCAGATCACGGTGATCAGCGCCCAGTCCGAGCCCGGGAACAGCACGCCGGTGAACTTGCCGGCCTGTGCATACGCGAAGGCGTCGGTGTAGTTCAGCGTGCCGGCATAGGCCAGCACCAGGCCGATGCCCAGGATGAAGCCGAAGTCGCCAACCCGGTTGACCAGAAAGGCCTTCATGTTGGCAAACACGGCCGACGGCTTCTTGAACCAGAAACCGATCAGCAGGTACGACACCAGGCCCACCGCCTCCCAGCCGAAGAACAGCTGCAGGAAGTTATTGCTCATCACGAGCATCAACATCGAGAAGGTGAACAGCGAGATGTAGGAGAAGAAGCGCTGGTAGCCCGGGTCTTCCTCCATGTAGCCGATGGTGTAGATGTGCACCATGAGCGAGACGAAGGTGACCACGCACATCATCATTGCGGTCAGGCCGTCGACCAGGAAGCCCACTTCCATCTTGAGCGTGCCGACGCTCAGCCATTCGTAGACGGTCTGGTTGAAGACCTCGGCGCCGTCGAAGGCCACCGCCTTGAGCGTCAGCGCCGACAGCACGAAGGCGATCAGGACGCCCAGGATGGTGACGCTGTGTGCGCCCTTGCGGCCGATCTGCCGGCCGAACAGGCCGGCCAGCACGGCGCCGGCCAGCGGTGCCAGCGGCACCGCCAGCAACAGGTTCTGAGAGAGCTGTGTCATTTTTCTGTTGCTCCCGCCTTAGCCCTTGAGGCTGTCCAGTTCGTCGACGTCGATGGTCGAGCGGTTGCGGAACAGCACGACCAGGATGGCCAGGCCGATGGCCGACTCGGCGGCCGCCACGGTGAGGATGAAGAACACGAACACCTGGCCCGACATGTCGCCGAGGTAATGCGAGAAGGCGACGAAGTTCATGTTGACGGCCAGCAGCATCAGCTCGATGCACATCAACAGCACGATCAGGTTGCGCCGGTTCATGAAGATGCCAATGACCGACATCGCGAACAGGATCGCGCCCAGCGACAGGTAATGCCCGAGAGTGAGCGTCATGCCTTGCTCCCCGTGGAAACTTGCTCGTTCTGCGCGGCAGCGGCCACCGGCGCCACCTCGACCTCGGCCTTCATCGCCACCACCTTCAGGCGGTCGGCCTTCTTGACCTTGACCTGGTCGGACGGATCGACGTAGCGCGAATCCTTGCGCTGGCGCATCGTCAGCGCGATCGCCGCGATGATGGCCACCAACAGGATCACCGCCGCCACTTCCAGCGGATAGAGGTACTTGGTGTACAGCTCATAGCCGAGCAGCTTGGTGTTGCCGAACTGCAGCGCACGGGCGCTCAGCGGCTCGGCCTCGGGCACGTTGAAGCCGCCCATCAGCACCACCGCCATCTCCAGCGCGATCACCGCGCCGACCAGGCCGGCCAGCGGAAAGTGCTTCCAGAAGTCCTGCCGCATCTGGTCGACGTTGATGTCCAGCATCATCACGACGAAGAGGAACAGCACCATCACCGCACCGACGTACACCAGCACCAGCGAGATGGCGAGGAACTCGGCCTGCAGCAGCATCCACACGCCGGCGGCGTTGAAGAAGGCCAGCACCAGGAACAGCGCCGAATGCACGGTGCTGCGGGCGGTGATCACGCGAAACGCTGAGAACAGCAGGATCGCGGAGAACACATAGAAGAGCGCGGTCTTGGTATCCATGTTTTTCTCGGGTTAAGGGCCGCCTCCCGGGCAGGTGCACCGGGAGCGGCCCTACGACAAGCGGAGGGCTTATCGGTACTTGGCGTCCGCCTCCTTGTTGGCCGCGATTTCTTTTTCGTAGCGGTCGCCAACGGCCAGCAGCATCTCTTTCGTGAAGTAGAGGTCGCCGCGCTTCTCGCCGTGGTATTCGAGGATGTGGGTTTCGACGATGGAGTCGACCGGGCAGCTCTCTTCGCAGAAACCGCAGAAGATGCACTTGGTCAGGTCGATGTCGTAGCGCTTGGTGCGGCGGGTGCCGTCGGCGCGCACGTCGGACTCGATCGTGATGGCCATGGCCGGGCACACCGCTTCGCACAGCTTGCAGGCGATGCAGCGCTCTTCGCCGTTGTCGTAGCGGCGCAGCGCGTGCAGGCCGCGGAAGCGCGGGCTCGCCGGGGTCTTCTCCTCCGGGAACTGCACGGTGATGTGGGGCGACAGGAAGTGCCGGCCCGTCAGGGCCAGGCCCTTGAGCAACTCCGTCAACAGGAAGGTGTTGAGGAAGTTCTTGATGGAAGCTACTGCGGACATGGTGTGTTTACCTCGTCGTCACAACGGCCGGTTGCCATTTCCAGATGTTCAGCGTCGGCGACTGCATCACCAGGCCCACCAGCACCAGCCAGACCAGCGTGACGGGAATGAAGATCTTCCAGCCCAGACGCATGATCTGGTCGTAACGGAAGCGCGGGAAGGTGGCGCGCACCCACAGGAACATCGTCACGACCACGAAGGTCTTCATGCCCAGCCAGATCCAGCCCGGCACCCAGGTGAAGGGGGCGAAGTTCAGGGGCGACGACCAGCCGCCGAGGAACATGAGCACCGCGATGATGGACACCAGGATCATGTTGGCGTACTCGGCCAGGAAGAACATGGCGAACGACATGCCCGAGTACTCGATCATGTGGCCGGCCACGATTTCCGATTCGCCTTCCACCACGTCGAAGGGGTGGCGGTTGGTCTCGGCGATGCCCGAGATCACGTAGACCACGAAGATCGGCAGCAAGGGCAGCCAGTTCCACGACAGGAAGGTCAGGCCCATGTCGGCCGCCATGCCGTGCTCCTGCGCGGCCACGATGTGGCTGATGTTCAGGCTGCCCGAGACCATCAGCACGATGACGAAGGCAAAGCCCATCGCGATCTCGTAGGACACCATCTGGGCCGACGCACGCAGCGCGCCGAGGAAGGCGTACTTCGAATTGGAGGCCCAGCCGGCGATGATCACGCCGTAGACCTCCAGCGAGGTGATGGCCATCAGGAACAGCAGGCCGGCATTGATGTTGGCCAGCGCCACGTCCGGGCCGAAGGGAATCACGGCCCAGGCGGCAAGCGCCGGCATGATGGTCATGATGGGGGCCAGGAAGAACAGGCCCTTGTTGGCCGCGGTCGGGCGGATGATCTCCTTGAAGATCAGCTTCACCGCATCGGCGATCGGCTGCAACAGGCCCAGCGGGCCGACCCGGTTGGGGCCGGGGCGGACCTGGGTCCAGCCGATGGCCTTGCGCTCCCACAGCGTCAGGTAGGCCACGCAGATCATCAGCGGCAGCACCACCGCGACGATCTTGACGAGCGTCCAGACGACCGGCCACAGGCCGCCCAGCGTGGAAAGGCCGAAAGTGTTGATGGTCTCAAGCATGCTTCACCTCTCCCGCATCAGGCCCGGGCCACGGCGATCTCGCCGAACATCGCGCCCAGCGTCGCGGTGGCCGGGTGGCCGGCCGGCACGCGCACGCAATTGGCAGGCAGCCCCAGCTCCAGGCGGGCCGGCAGCACCACCGAGGCAGCCCCCTGGCTGACCCGCACCGCATCGCCGTTCTTCAGGCCCAGCTGCTCGAACAGCGCGGCCGGCAGGCCGGCCACCGGCGGTGCGGCATCGGCCGTCAGCTGCAGGGAGTGGGCCCGGCGCACCAGGGCGTCAGACGAATAGATCGGCACCTGGGCAATGCGCTCCAGGCCCTGCGCGGAAGCAGCCACGACAGCCGGCGCCGCGGCGCTGCGGTTGCCCAGGCGCTGAGGCAGTTGCTCGATGTCGCCGAGCGCCGCCGTGCGGACGTCTTCGGAGCTTTCGTACTCGAAGCCCGGCAGGCCCAGCGTGTTGCCCAGCACCCGCAGCACCTTCCAGGCCGGCCGGGTCTCGCCGGCAGGCTTGACCACGCCGTAGAAGCTCTGCGCCCGGCCCTCGGCATTGACGAAGGTGCCCGAGGTCTCGGAGAACGGCGCGATCGGCAACAGCACGTCGGCATACTCCACCGCGGCAGTGCGGAAGGCCGTCATCGCCACCACCATCTCGGCGCCTTGCATCGTTGCCATCGCCTGGGCGGCGTTGGCCGCGTCCAGCTCGGGCTCGACGTTCAGCAGCAGGTAGGCCTTCAACGGCTGTGCCAGCATCTGGCCGGCGTCGAGGCCGCCCTGTCCCGGCAGCGCGCCGGCCAGCTGGGCGCCGACGCTGTTGGCCGCTTCGCCCAGGAAGCCGACCGAGGCACCGGTCTGCTCACCGATCCAGCTGGCCAGCGCCAGCAGGGTGTCGGCCTGCGGATGCTGCGCGGCGGCATTGCCCAGCAGCACGGCCTTGCGCTCGCCGGCCAGCAGGGAAGCGGCCACCGCCTTGGCGGCGTCGGTCGCCTCGCCGGACGCCGGCGCGGACACGCCTCGCTCGGTCGCCACGGCGGCCGCGATGTCGGCCAGCGCCTGCGGCCAGGCGCTGGGCGCCAGCGTCGTCTGGCTGGCGAGCTTCATCAGCCAGTCGTCCTGCACCGCGTGCAGGCTGTGGACCTGCGCGCCGTGGCGCACGGCCTGGCGCAGGCGTTGCGCGAACAGCGGATGGTCCTTGCGCAGGAAGGAGCCCACCACCAGGGCGGACTGCAGCTTCGACAGTGCCGCGATCGGCAGGCCCAGCCAGCGGGCCGAACCGCCATGGCGGAAATCGGCATGGCGCAGGCGATGGTCGACGTTCTCACTACCCAGGCCGCGCACCAGCTTGGCCAGCAGGTGCAGCTCTTCCACCGTGCTGTGGGCGGTGCTCAGCGCGCCGATGGCCTGCGGGCCGTGCTCGGCCTTGATGACCTTCAGGCCGTTGGCCACGTATTCGAGCGCGGTGGGCCAGTCCACCGCCTTCCACTGGCCGCCCTGCTTCAGCATGGGCGTGGTCAGGCGCTCGTCGCTGTTGAGGGCCTCGTACGAGAAGCGGTCGCGGTCGGCGATCCAGCACTCGTTGACGTCTTCGTTTTCCAGCGGCAGCACGCGCATCACCTTGCTGCCCTTGACCTGCACGATCAGGTTGGCACCGGTGGAGTCATGCGGGCTGACCGACTTGCGGCGCGACAGCTCCCAGGTCCGGGCGGTGTAGCGGAACGGCTTGCTGGTGATGGCGCCGACCGGGCACAGGTCGATCATGTTGCCCGACAGCTCGGAGTCGATCGTCGCGCCCACGAAGGTGGTGATCTCGGAATGCTCGCCCCGGTGCACCATGCCCAGCTCCATCACGCCGGCCACTTCCTGGCCGAAGCGCACGCAGCGGGTGCAGTGGATGCAGCGCGACATCTCGGCCAGCGAGACGACCGGGCTGACTTCCTTGGCCAGCACCACCCGCTTTTCCTCGGTGTAGCGCGAGGAGGAGCCGCCGTAGCCCACCGCCAGGTCCTGCAGCTGGCATTCGCCGCCCTGGTCGCAGATGGGGCAGTCGAGCGGGTGGTTGATGAGCAGGAACTCCATCACGCCCTGCTGCGCCTTCACCGCCTTGTCGCTCTTGGTGCGCACGATCATGCCTTGCGTCACCGGGGTGGCGCAGGCCGGCATCGGCTTGGGCGCCTTCTCGACGTCGACCAGGCACATGCGGCAGTTGGCCGCGATCGAGAGTTTCTTGTGATAGCAGAAGTGCGGAATGTAGGTGCCCGCCTTCTCGGCCGCATGCATGACCATGCTGCCCTCGGGCACCTCGACCTTCTTGCCGTCCAGTTCGATTTCAACCATGGTGGGGCTGTTCTTCAGACGTAGGCCGGGACCTGGCAGGTCTTGTGCTCTACGTGGTAGGCGAACTCATCGCGGAAGTGCTTGAGCATGGCGCGCACCGGCATCGCGGCGGCATCACCCAGCGCGCAGATGGTGCGGCCCTGGATGTTGTCGGCCACCGAGTTCAGCAGGTCCAGGTCTTCCGGACGGCCCTTGCCGTTCTCGACCCGCTCGACCATGCGCCAGAGCCAGCCGGTGCCCTCGCGGCACGGCGTGCACTGGCCGCAGGACTCGTGCATGTAGAAATAGCTCAGCCGCAGCAGCGACTTGACCATGCAGCGGCTGTCGTCCATCACGATGACCGCGCCCGAGCCCAGCATGGAGCCGGCCTTGGAGATGGCGTCGTAGTCCATCGTCAGGTCCATCATGATGTGGGCCGGCAGCACCGGCGCGGACGACCCGCCCGGGATCACCGCCTTCAGCTTGCGGCCCTTGCGCACGCCGCCGGCCATCTCCAGCAGCGTGGAGAACGGGGTGCCGAGCGGGATCTCGAAGTTGCCGGGCCGCTCGACGTCGCCCACCACCGAGAAGATCTTGGTGCCGCCGTTGTTCGGCTTGCCGATCTTCAGGTAGGCGTCACCGCCGTTGCGGATGATCCAGGGCACCGCGGCGAAGGTCTCGGTGTTGTTGATCGTGGTCGGCTTGCCGTAGAGGCCGAAGCTGGCCGGGAACGGCGGCTTGAAGCGCGGCTGGCCCTTCTTGCCTTCGAGCGACTCCAGCAGCGCGGTTTCCTCGCCGCAGATGTAGGCGCCGAAGCCATGGTGCGCATGCAGCTGGAAGCTGAAGGCGCTGCCCATGATGTTGTTGCCGAGGAAGCCGGCGGCACGCGCCTCTTCCAGGGCGGCCTCGAAGCGCTCGTAGACCTCGAAGATCTCGCCGTGGATGTAGTTGTAGCCCACCGCAATGCCCATCGCGTAGGCCGCGATGGCCATGCCTTCGATGACGATGTGCGGGTTGTAGCGCAGGATGTCGCGGTCCTTGCAAGTGCCCGGTTCGCCTTCGTCGGAGTTGCAGACGAGGTACTTCTGGCCCGGGAACTGCCGCGGCATGAAGCTCCACTTCAGGCCGGTGGGAAAGCCCGCGCCACCGCGGCCGCGCAGGCCGGAGGCCTTGACCTCGGCGATCACCTGGTCGGGCGTCAGGCCCTCGGTGAGGATCTTGCGCAGGGCCTGGTAGCCGCCGCGTGCCTCATAGTCCTTCAGGCGCCAGTTGCTGCCGTCCAGCCCGGCATAGATCTGCGGCTGGATGTGGCGGTCGTGGAAGCAGGTCTCGCGGCCGGTGGCCTGGAACTTGGAGAGGTCCAGCATCACTTCACCCCTTGCTTGGCGGCCGCAGCCAGTTCATCGACCAGCGCATCGAGGCGCTCGGGCGTCATGAAGCTGCACATCTGGCGGTCGTTGACCAGCATCACCGGCGCGTCGGCGCAGGCGCCCAGGCATTCGCATTCCTGCAGCGAGAACAGGCCGTCGGCGGTGGTGCCGCCCAGCTCGACATTGAGCTTCTTGGCCAGGTACTCGGCGGCGTTCTTGCCGTCGCGCAGCAGGCAGGGCAGGTTGGTGCAGACGTTGAGCTTGAACTTGCCCACCGGCCGCTGGTTGTACATGTTGTAGAAGGTGGTCACCTCGTGCACGGCGATGGCCGGCATGCCGAGGTAGTCGGCCACTTCCTTCTCGGCCTCCGGGGAGACCCAGCCCTGCTCCTGCTGCACGATGGACAGGCAGGCCATCACGGCCGATTGCTTCTGGTCCGCCGGGTACTTGGCGACCTCGCGCGCAAAGCGCGCCTTGGTGGCATCAGAGATCATCGATCAATCTCTCCGAACACGATGTCCATGGTGCCGATCACGGCCACGGCGTCGGCGATCATGTGGCCACGCGACATTTCGTCCATCGCGGCCAGGTGGGCAAAACCGGGGGCCCGGATCTTCAGGCGGTAGGGCTTGTTGGCCCCGTCGCTGACCAGATAGATGCCGAACTCGCCCTTGGGATGCTCGACGGCGGCATAGGCCTCGCCCTCGGGCACGTGGAAGCCTTCGGTGAAGAGCTTGAAGTGGTGGATCAGCTGCTCCATGCTCGACTTCATCTCGACGCGCGAAGGCGGGGCCACCTTGTGGTTGTCGGTGATGACCGGCCCCGGGTTCTTGCGCAGCCAGTCCACGCACTGCTGGATGATGCGGTTGGACTGGCGCATTTCTTCCACGCGCACCACGTAGCGGTCATAGCAGTCGCCGTTGGTGCCCAGCGGGATGTCGAAATCCAGGCGGTCGTAGACGTCGTAGGGCTGCTTCTTGCGCAGGTCCCAGGCGATGCCCGAACCGCGCAGCATCGGGCCGGTGAAGCCCAGGTTCAGCGCCCGCTCGGGCGAGACCACGCCGATGCCGACCGTGCGCTGCTTCCAGATGCGGTTGTCGGTCAGCAGCGTCTCGTACTCGTCCACATGCTTGGGGAAGCGCCGCGTGAAGTCCTCGATGAAGTCCAGCAGCGAGCCCCGGCGGTTCTCGTTGAGCTTGTCGATGGCCTTCTGGTTCTTGATCTTCGAGACCTTGTACTGCGGCATCGTGTCCGGCAGGTCCCGGTAGACGCCGCCCGGACGGAAATAGGCCGCATGCATGCGCGCACCCGAGACCGCCTCGTACATGTCGAACAGGTCTTCGCGCTCGCGGAAGCAGTAGATCAGCATGTTCATCGCGCCGCAGTCCAGCCCGTGCGCACCGAGCCACAGCAGGTGGTTCAGCAGCCGGGTGATCTCGGAGAACATGACGCGGATGTACTGCGCCCGCACCGGCACCTCGATGCCCATCATGCGTTCGATGGCGAGGCAGTAGGCGTGCTCGTTGCACATCATGGACACGTAGTCGAGACGGTCCATGTAGGGCAGCGACTGGATGAAGGTCTTGCTTTCGGCCAACTTCTCGGTGGCGCGGTGCAGCAGGCCGATGTGCGGGTCGGCACGCTGGATCACTTCGCCATCGAGTTCCAGCACCAGGCGCAACACCCCGTGCGCGGCGGGGTGCTGGGGGCCGAAGTTGAGGGTGTAGTTCTTGATTTCTGCCACGGATCTACCTCTGGCTCAGTGGTGCAGGCCGCCGTAGTTTTCCTCGCGGATGACGCGGGGGGTGATCTCGCGCGGCTCGATGGTCACCGGCTGGTAGATCACGCGCTTTTGCTCGGCGTCGTAGCGCATCTCGACATGGCCCGTCACCGGGAAGTCCTTGCGGAAGGGATGGCCGATGAAGCCGTAGTCGGTCAGCAGGCGGCGCAGGTCGAGGTGGCCGTCGAAGACGATGCCGAACAGGTCGAAGGCTTCGCGCTCGAACCAGTTGGCGGCATTCCAGATCTCGTTGACCGAAGCCACCACCGGCAGGTCGTCGTCCGGGCAGAAGACCTTCAGCCGCAGGCGCCAGTTGTGGGTGATCGACAGCAGGTGGGTCGCGACGCAGTAGCGCGGGCCTTCGTAGCGGCCATCGCCGTAGCTGGAGTAGTCCAGGCCGCACAGGTCGATCAGCTGCTCGAAGCGCAGCTCGGGATGGTCGCGCAGCATCGTGGCCACGGCCACGTAGTCGGCCGCGCCGACCGTCAGGGTCAGCTCGCCCAGGTCCTGCTCGATGCGCTTGACCTGCGCGCCGAGCACGGCCTGCAGGCGCTCCTGGAGGGTGTTGATCTTGCTCATGGTGCGCAGGGCTTAGCGGGCAATCGTGTTTTCGCGGCGGATCTTGCTCTGCAGCTGCAGGATGCCGTAGAGCAGCGCCTCGGCCGTCGGGGGGCAGCCGGGCACGTAGACGTCGACCGGAACGATCCGGTCGCAACCACGCACGACCGAATAGCTGTAGTGGTAGTAGCCGCCGCCGTTGGCGCAGGAGCCCATCGAGAGCACCCAGCGCGGCTCGGCCATCTGGTCGTACACCTTGCGCAGCGCCGGCGCCATCTTGTTGCACAGCGTGCCGGCCACGATCATCAGGTCGGACTGGCGCGGGCTGGGGCGGAACAGCATGCCGAAGCGGTCGATGTCGTAGCGGGCCGCGCCCGCATGCATCATCTCCACCGCGCAGCAGGCCAGCCCGAAGGTCATCGGCCAGAGCGAACCGGTCTTGGACCAGTTGATCAGCTTGTCGGCCGTCGTGGTGATGAAACCTTCCTTGAGAACGCCTTCGATACTCATCGGGATTTACCTCGTCATTCCCAGTCCAGGGCGCCCTTCTTCCACTCGTAGACGAAGCCCACGACCAGGATGCCCAGGAAAATCATGATGGCCCAGAAGCCGGCCGGGCCGATCTCGCGCAGCGACACCGCCCACGGGAAGAGGAAGGCGATCTCGAGGTCGAACAGGATGAAGAGGATGGCCACCAGGTAGTAGCGGACATCGAACTTCATGCGTGCATCCTCGAAGGCTTCGAAGCCGCACTCGTAGGGGGAATTCTTGGCCGCGTCGGGCTTGCGCGGCCCGAGCAGGAAGCCGAGCACTTGGGGAGCGACGCCCACCGCAATGCCGACCAGGATGAACAGGATGACAGGGAGGTACTGGTCGAGACTCATGATGATCTTGGACGCGTGGCTCGCTGGTTCAGAGATTGGCTGCGCGAAAAGTCTTCAGAGATCCGGCTCGTAGAACATTTCGGCAAAAATAAGGCGCGCTGTCCCCAGCGGCAACACCGCTGCTCAGCACGCCCACTTTTCCCTGAGTTGCCCTTATCAGATAACTTCCAGGGCGCCCGGTGCGGCACCGGATCAGAACCACACCGATTGAATTTTTGGTGCCGACGGCGAGACTCGAACTCGCACAGCTTTCGCCACTACCCCCTCAAGATAGCGTGTCTACCAATTTCACCACGTCGGCCTGCAAACCAGGGAGTACCCGCATTGTAGATTCATGAACATCTCAAGAATCGGCGGGAGGCCTGGCCGGCAAAGGTGTTCGATTTGCAAGAGGAGTAGCTCACCGAACAGCCTCGCATTCTAACCCTAAAGCAGCGCGTTCTCAATGGAGCGGGCTGCTTCGATGAAGTTATTTCGTCGGAATCTGGCCCCCACCCGATGCCGGAGTGGCGGCAGGCGCCGGCACCGCTGCTGCCGGAGCACTTGCCGCTGCGGCTGCACTGGCGGCCGGCGTGGCCGGCACCGCTGCTGCGGACGCCGCATTGCCCGGGATCTGCGCCGCACCAGGAATGCCCGCGGGACCGGAGGCCGCCGGCGCAGTCGGGATCGCGCGGTCCAGCACCGTTTCGCTGTTGCTGCTCACCGGACGCGAGGTCGACAGGTAGGCCAGGCCCAGCGTGCAGACAAAAAACAGCGAGGCACAGACGGCGGTCGTGCGCGACAGGAAGTTGGCACTGCCGGTGGCGCCGAACAGGCTGCCGGAGGCGCCGCTGCCGAAGGAAGCGCCCATGTCCGCGCCCTTGCCGTGCTGCACCAGCACGAGGCCGATCATGGCCAGCGCCGACAGCAACTGCACGACGAGGATGACGGTGGTCAGAATCTGCATCTAAGGTTCTCCAGGAAAGTGGCCGGCCCGCGGATCAGAGTGCGGCGCGGCAGATGGCGGTGAAGTCGGCGGCCTTCAAGGACGCGCCGCCGATCAGGCCGCCATCGATGTCGGCTTGGGCGAACAGGCTGGCCGCGTTGTCGGCTTTGACGCTGCCGCCATACAGCAGGCGCATCTGGTCGGCATGCGAGGTCGCGGCGCGCAGCTGGGCACGCAGCAGCGCGTGCACCTCCTGCGCCTGCTCGGGGGAAGCGGTCTTGCCGGTGCCAATGGCCCAGACCGGCTCGTAGGCCACCACGGCCTGCGGCATGCAGTGGCCCAGCGTGTGGATCACCGCCGACAGCTGGCGCTTGACGACCTCGGCGGTGTGACCCGCTTCGCGCTCGGCCAGCGTCTCGCCCACGCAGACGATGGGCACCAGGCCTTTGGCAACCACGGCCTTGGCCTTGTCGGCCACCAGCTGGTCGGTCTCGCCGTGGTAGGCGCGGCGCTCGGAATGGCCGACGATGACATAGCGGCAGCCGATGTCGGCCAGCATGGCGACCGAGACTTCGCCGGTGTAGGCACCCTGCTCATGCGCGGAGCAGTCCTGTGCGCCCAGGGCGATGTGGCTGCCCTGCAGCGCCAGCACGCACGACGCCAGGTAGGGGAACGGCGCGCACACCGCGGCCTCGCACACGAATGGCTCTGCCGCGCGCAGGCCCGCCAGCAGCTCGGCATTGCTCGCCAGCGTGCCGTGCATCTTCCAGTTGCCTACGACCAGTTTCCGACGCATCTCTTTGCTCCGTTCCCGCTCAAAAAGCCCAATATTCTAAGGTTCACCAGACCAGCATCAGCTTGCCGATGTGCTGGTTCGACTCCATCAAGGCATGCGCTTCTGCCGCCTGTGCAGGTGCGAAGGTGCGAAACACCACCGGCGTGATGCGACGCTCTGCCAGCAGCGGCCACACCCGCTCGCGCAACTCGCGCGCGATGACCGCCTTGAACGCCACCGGCCGGGGACGCAGGGTCGAGCCGGTGACCGTGAGGCGGCGGCGCATCAGCGCCGAGAGGTCGAGCTCGGCCTTGCTGCCCCCCTGCAGCGCGATGATCACCAGGCGGCCGTCGTCGGCCAGGCAGTCGATCTCGCGCGGCAGGTAGTCGCCGGCCACCATGTCGAGAATCACGTCCGCGCCGCGGCCCTGCGTCAGCCGCTTGGTTTCGGCCGCGAAGTCCTGGCTGCGGTAGTTGATGGCATGGTCGGCCCCCAGCTTCAGGCAGGCCGCCACCTTCTCGTCGCTGCCGGCCGTTGCCAGCACCGTCGCGCCGAAGGCCTTGCCCAGCTGGATGGCGGTGACGCCGATGCCGCTGGTGCCGCCCTGCACCAGCAGCGTCTCGCCGGCCGCCAGGCGGCCGCGCTGGAACACGTTGGACCAGACGGTGAAGAAGGTCTCCGGCAGGCCGGCCGCCTCCACATCGGTCCAGCCTTCGGGCACCGGCAGGCATTGCGCCACCGGCGCCACGCACAACTCGGCATAGCCACCGCCCTGCACCAGCGCACAGACGCGGTCGCCGGGCCGGAAGCCGGCCTCGGCCATCGCCTGGGGGTCGCCGCCAACGATTTCGCCGGCCACTTCCAGGCCCGGGAGGTCACTGGCGCCGGGCGGCACCGGATAGTGGCCCTTGCGCTGCAGCACGTCCGGCCGGTTCACGCCCGAGGCGCGCACGCGAATCAGCACGTCGCCGGCGCCGGCGACCGGGTCCGGCCGCTGGCAGGCGCGCAGCACCTCCGGCGCGCCGTGTTCGGCAATCTCGATGGCTTGCATGGCAGGAGTCCCCCAGCGTGGAAACGCAGGCAAGAGGAAGAAGGCGCGCCCGCCGCCAGTCCGCAGACCGGGCCGGCGGGCACGCCCGCGGGCGCAGCCTTATTGCTGCTGTTGCTGTTGTTGCTGGTCGCCGCCTTCGTTGCGGTCGATCAGCACCTTGCGCGACAGCTTGACGCGGCCCTTCTCGTCGGTCTCCAGCACCTTGACCTTCACGATCTGGCCGACTTCGAGGTAGTCCTGCACGCGGTTGACGCGCTCATGGGCGATCTGGCTGATGTGCACCAGGCCATCCTTGCCCGGCAGCAGGTTCACCAGCGCACCGATGCCGTCCAGGATCTTGGTGACCGGGCCTTCGTAGACCTTGCCCACCTCGACCTCGGCGGTGATCTCCTCGATCCGCTTGCGGGCCAGCTCGGCCATCTCGGTGTCGGTGGAGGCGATGGTCACGGTGCCGTCGTCCTCGATGCTGATCTGGGCACCGGTTTCATCCTGCAGGCCGCGGATGGTCGCGCCGCCCTTGCCGATGACGTCGCGGATCTTCTCGGGGTTGATCTTCAGCGTGTACAGGCGGGGCGCGAACTGCGAGACCTCGGTCTTGGCACCGCCCATCGCCTCGACCATCTTGCCGAGGATGTGCAGGCGGGCTTCCTTGGCCTGGGCCAGCGCGACCTGCATGATCTCCTTGGTGATGCCCTGGATCTTGATGTCCATCTGCAGGGCCGTCACGCCGGTGGTGGAGCCGGCCACCTTGAAGTCCATGTCGCCGAGGTGATCCTCATCGCCCAGGATGTCGGTCAGCACCGCGAAGCGGTTGCCTTCCTTGATCAGGCCCATGGCGATGCCCGCCACATGCGCCTTCAGCGGCACGCCCGCGTCCAGCAGCGACAGGCAGCCGCCGCAGACCGAGGCCATCGACGACGAGCCATTGGACTCGGTGATCTCCGACACCACGCGGATCGCGTAGGCGAAGTCGTCCTTGGACGGCAGCACCGGGATCAGCGCCCGCTTGGCCAGGCGGCCGTGGCCGATCTCGCGGCGCTTGGGGCTGCCGACGCGACCGGTCTCGCCGGTGGCGAACGGAGGCATGTTGTAGTGCAGCATGAAGCGGTCGGTGAACTCGCCGCTCAGCGCATCGATGATCTGGGCGTCGCGCTCGGTACCGAGCGTGGCCACCACCACCGCCTGCGTTTCACCGCGGGTGAACAGGGCCGAGCCATGGGTGCGAGGCAGCACGCCGGTGCGGATCTCGATCGGGCGCACGGTGCGGGTGTCACGGCCGTCGATGCGCGGCTCGCCCGCCAGGATCTGGCTGCGCACGATGCGGGCCTCGATCTCGAACAGCAGGCCCTCGACCTTCACTTCGTCGAACTCGGCGCCTTCGGCCTTCAGCGCTTCCTTCACCGCGGCATAGGCGTCGCGGGTGGCCTGGGTGCGGGCCTGCTTGGAGCGGATTTGGTAGGCGGCGCGCAGCTTCTCTTCGGCCAGGCCATTCACCTTGGCGATGAAGGCTTCGTCCTTCGCCGGGGGCTGCCAGTCCCACTCGGGCTTGCCGGCTTCGCGCACCAGCTCATGGATGGCGTTGATGGCGATCTTGCCCTGCTCGTGGCCGAACACCACGGCGCCCAGCATGACGTCCTCCGGCAGCTGGTCGGCTTCGGACTCGACCATCAGCACGGCGGCTTCGGTGCCGGCCACCACCAGGTCCATGCGCGAGGTGGTCTGCTGCGTCTTGCTCGGGTTGAGCACGTACTCGCCGTTGATGTAGCCCACTCGCGCGGCGCCGATGGGGCCATTGAACGGGATGCCGGAGATCGACAGCGCAGCGCTGCTGGCGATCATGGCGGCGATGTCGGCATCGACCTCGGGGTTCAGCGACAGCACGTGGATGACGAGCTGCACTTCGTTGAAGAAGCCTTCGGGAAACAGCGGGCGGATCGGACGGTCGATCAGGCGCGAGGTCAGGGTTTCCAGCTCGCTGGGGCGGCCTTCACGCTTGAAGAAGCTGCCCGGGATCTTGCCGGCGGCATAGGTCTTCTCGATGTAGTCGACCGTCAGCGGGAAGAAGTCCTGGCCCGGCTTCGGGTTCTTGGCGGCGACGACGGTGGCCAGCACCACGGTGTCGTCGATGTCCACCAGCACTGCGCCGGTGGCCTGGCGAGCGATTTCGCCGGTTTCCATGCGGACCGTGTTCTGGCCCCATTGGAAGGTCTTCGTGACTTTGTTGAACAGACTGCTCATGAGTGTCTCCAGTGATACTTGCGCGTTGTGGCAGCGCATTTGGCCTGGAGTCGCCCGCCGTAGCGCGGATGCCATTCCAGCGGGACTGCCGGTGCGGCAACCCCCCTGGAATGACACAGCAACGCTTTACGTCGGCACGGCTCCAAAAACAAAGAGCCTGTACTGGCAATCCCAGACAGGCTCTCTTTCATTGTCGGCAGCTTACTTGCGCAGGCCCAGCTTCTGGATCAGCGCGGTGTAGCGGTCGGCGTCCTTACCCTTCAGGTAAGCCAGCAGGCGCTTGCGACGGTTCACCATCTTCAGCAGGCCGCGGCGGCCATGGTGATCCTTGGCATGCAGCTTGAAGTGGGGGGTCAGCTCGTTGATGCGGGCGGTCAGCAGAGCGACCTGCACTTCGGGAGAGCCGGTGTCGGCAGCGCCACGGGCGTTGGCCTTGATGATGTCGGCCTTGTTCATTTCTGCAACGGACATTTTTACTCGATTCCTTGAATGGAAACCGCTGCCCGGAACAGAGCCTGCGGTTTCGTTTTCACTTGCGGTCGCGGGTGAAACCAACTCGCGCCGTGCGTTTCCTGCCTGGCCGGCCCGGGCCTTGAGGCACCAGGCAGGCACTCCCCTGAACGGGCAGCCTTCGGGCAGGAAGCCGGGATTATACGGCAAGCCGTGGACCGCTTGCCCACCAGCGTGGCACCGGCGGCGCAGCCCGCTGCGTCACGGCCGCGTCATGCGGCAGCTGGTGGGCTGCTCGGTGGCCTCCGGCGTGAGATAGCGCATGGTCTTGAAGCCGTAGCCGGAGCCTTCGTTGTCGAAGCGCGCGCCGTCGCCGCCGGCGCGCTGCATCTGGCTGACGTAGAGCGGCTGGATGAACTGATGGTCGGCCGCCCGCATGCGCCCGGCATGGAAGCCGCCCAGGCTGCGACCGTCGTAGGCGGCCCCCTCCATCGCGCGGGCCACCTTGGCCGGCTCGGCACTGCCGGCCTTCTGCATGGACTGCACCAGCAGCTCCACCATGGCCTGCATGCGCGCGTGCACATAGTCGTCGGCCGGTTGCGGGAAACGCTGGCGGAAGCTGGCATAGAAGGCGTCGGAGCTGGGCGTGCCGACATTGGGATGCCACTCGGCCACCGCCAGGACCTTGCCGACCCCGGCATCGCCGATGGCCGCCGGCGCACCGAGGGCATTGCCGTAGAAGGTATAGAACTTCGCATCGAGGCCCGCCTCGCGCGCCGCGCGGATCAGCAGCGTCAGGTCGTTGCCCCAGTTGCCGGTGACCACGGCTTGCGCGCCGGCCGCCTTCATCTTGGCGGCATAGGGCAGGAAGTCCTTGATGCGGCCCAGCGGGTGCAGCTCCTGCCCCACCACCTCGATGTCGGGGCGGCGGGCCGCCAGCATCTCGCGGCTCTTGCGCACCACATGCTGGCCGAAGCTGTAGTCCTGGCCGATCAGGTAGACGCGATGCACGCCACGGTCGGCCGCCAGCACATCCATCAGCGCTGCCAGTCGCATGTCGGCATGGGCGTCGAAGCGGAAATGCCAGAAGCTGCATTTCTCGTTGGTCAACGCCGGGTCCACCGCGGAGTAGTTCAGGAACAGCGCCTGGCGCTGTGGCTCGCGCTGGTTGTGCTTGTTGACCGCGTCGAGCAGTGCCGCGGCAGTGGCCGAGCTGTTGCCCTGCAGGACAAAGCCGGCGCCCTGGTCCACCGCCGCGCGGAACATCGACAAGGCTTCCTCGGTGTTGCCCTTGC
Source organism: Eleftheria terrae (assembly GCF_030419005.1). Classification (NCBI taxonomy): domain Bacteria; kingdom Pseudomonadati; phylum Pseudomonadota; class Betaproteobacteria; order Burkholderiales; genus Eleftheria; species Eleftheria terrae. The sequence continues at coordinate 5,158,223 of NZ_CP106951.1, read as the reverse complement.
TGTCGAGCCGCAGCAGCTCCAGCTTGCGGGCGCCGCCGGGCAGCTTCACGCCGCCGCGGGCGTTGACCCGCTCCACCGCCCAGGCGATGTTGCGGTGCACCGCCTCGCCGGCGTTCGCGAAGCTGCCGGACAGGCCTTCGACCAGGGCCAGCTTGATGGTCGGCGCCGGCGCCTGGGCGCAGGCCGCCGTGCCGAGCAGGGCCGCAGCGAGCACAGCGACCATGCGGCGTGCACTTTGCACGCCGCGTGTGGAGAGGACAGCAGGATGGAAGGAAGTGCGCATCTTGAAAAGAAAAAAGCCGCACTCAATTCCTGCGGCATGGGGCTGCAGACTGCGCAGCGACCGCAACGATTGTAGGAGTTCCGATGTTCGTGATGCCCATTGCCCGTACCGCCCGCAGCACCGCCCTGCGCCCCGATGTGCTGCGTGCCGTCGACCGCCTGCTGCACGACGGCTTGCAAGCCCGCGGCCAGGCGACCGAAGAGCACCGCGCCGAAGCGAGTCGCGCGCCGGCGCTCGACATCGTGGAGACCGCCACCGCCTATCTCGTCACCGCCGACCTGCCTGGCGTGACGCGCGAAGACATCCAGCTGTCGGTGGAAGGCCGCCGCGTACAGCTGCTGGCGGAGGCCAAGGCGGCCTCCGCTGCGCCGGACGCCGAGGCACCGCGCATGCTCTACCGCGAGCGCGCACCCGCCCGCTATGCGCGCAGCTTCACCCTGCCGGCGGCGGTGGACCAGGCCGGGGCCCAGGCCCGCTTCGACAACGGCGTGCTGAGGTTGACGCTGCCGAAGCAGGCCGCCGCCCAGCGCGTGCAGATCCGGGTGAACTGAGCCCGCGTGAACTGAGCCGCATCGGGACGCCAGGCTGATGGCGTTGCGGCCCTGGTGCGGCCGCGTCGAACCCGGAGCCGCCGGGCGGCGTGGCGAGAGGCGCCCCTGAAAGCACCCCTTGTCCCGATGCACGCCGCAGTCAGACCGAGGCGAGGTCCCAGCGGGGCTTGACGTCGAAGGCGTAGTCGCAGCGGGCCTGGGCGCGGCCGGCCTGCAGCCGCATGGCGCCGGCCAGCGCGATCATCGCGCCGTTGTCGGTGCACAGGGCCAGCTCCGGATAGTGCACCCGCACGCCACGACGACGGCAGGCCTCGTCGAGCTGGCTGCGCAGGGACCGGTTGGCGCCGACACCACCCGCCACCACCAGACGCTTGAGTCCGGTCTGCTTGAGCGCCTTGAGCGACTTCTTCAGCAACACCTCGACGATGGCGGCCTGGGTCGAGGCAGCCAGATGAGCCCGGTCCTGCTCACACACGTTGCTGCCGAGCTTGCGCACCTGGGTCCAGACGGCCGTCTTCAGGCCCGCGAAGGAAAAATCGAGGTTGCCACTGTGCAGCAGGGGCCGCGGCAGCTCGAAGGCGGCCGGGTCCCCGAACTCGGCCAGGCGCGCCAGCTGAGGGCCGCCCGGATAGCCGAGGCCCAACAGCTTGGCCGATTTGTCGAAGGCCTCGCCGGCGGCATCGTCGATCGTCTCGCCGAGCAGTTCGTATTGCCCCACGCCATCCACCCGCATCAGCTGCGTGTGCCCTCCAGAGACGAGCAGGGCCACGAAGGGAAACTCCGGCGGATCCGTCGACAGGAAGGGCGACAACAGATGCCCTTCCAAATGGTGCACTCCCAGCACCGGCTTGCCCAGGGCGGCACCCAGCGCACAGGCTGCCCCCGCGCCGACAAGCAGCGCGCCCGCCAGGCCCGGGCCACGCGTGTAGGCCACCACGTCGACCTCCGCCAGGCTGCGCCCGCTGTCCTGCAAGACCTGCCGCGCCAGCGGCAGCACCCGCCGGATGTGGTCGCGTGAGGCGAGCTCGGGCACCACCCCTCCATAGGCCTGGTGCATCTCGATCTGGCTGTGCAGGGCATGCGACAGCAGGCGAGGCACGGCAGAGCCGACGTTCTGTACCAGCGCTACGCCGGTTTCGTCGCAAGACGATTCAATCCCGATCACCAACATGGGACAAAGTGTAGCGGCAGCGACAAAGTCATTCGCCGGCGCTCCTCGACCATCCTTTCGCAGCCTTTTGTCACGCCTGGACACGCGCGATCCGCGTCTGATGTGAGGAATGTCACTTAGGGTGCCGGACCGGCAAGTTAGTCTCGCCCCCCGTCGCACTGTGCACAGTGCCTTCCCGACCAGAGAGCCCAGGGACCATGAAGGAATACAAACTGTCCGGCTGGCCCGAGTTGCCGAGCGCTTACCAGCGCACGGCTTACCAGCGCATGCTGCACCAGATGTCGCACGGCTTCGTGCCGCTGGCGCAGCTGGTGCGCGCCAGCGGGCTGGGCAAGGACTCGGTGAAGGCCTTCCTGTTGCAGTTGGGCAACCGCGGCGTGCTGATGGAGCGGGAACGCGTGATGGCCCCCCTGCTTCTCACCCTGGCCAGCCGTTCGCTGGACTGGCTCAAGCGAACGTTCAAGTGCCAAATGCCGCGCCGCAGCTGAGCCAGCGTCGCAGCATCGATCTCGCCCTTCGCCGGCGTGGGCCGCTGGCTACCACGCCATACCGGTCTCGGTGCGGATGGCACTCTCAGCCCAGCCGGCATGAAGCGACACTGGATCGCTTAGCACAGATCCACGCGAACGCCCGTGAGGCATGTCGCGTTGCAGCCTCCATCACCGCGTCTTGTCGCCTCCCTTTCACACCAAGGCGAGGGATTGATACAAATACTTACCAATGAAAAACTCCACCTCCTTGTAGCGACAGCCCGCCGGGCCGTCAACGAGAGTCGGAGTATCGAAATGAGAGTTGGAGCCATCAAAGCGGCGCTTGCCGCAGTCACCATCGCTGTTCTGTCCGGGTGTGCCACTCTGCCGGCACCCGAGGTGATGAAGGCGGAAGTCGCTTCGTACCAGCTGCCCAAGCTGCCGCAGGAAGGCCAGGCGATCGTCTACGTCGTGCGCCCTTCGGGCCTCGGCACGCTGATCCGCTTCAACGTCTTCGTGGACGATCAGGAGACCGACTCGGAGATGGGATACACCCGTGGCTCCCAGTTCATCTACTTCAATCTGAAGCCGGGCACGCACCGCATCTACTCGAAGGCGGAGAACTGGGCCGAGGCGGAAGTCACCGCAAACGCGGGTGACATCATCTTCCTGCAACAGGAACCCGCGATGGGTATCGTGATGGCGCGCAACAACCTCTTCGCACTGCCGGACTACCAAGGTAAGTACCATGTCAAGACCCTGACGCTCGGCACGATTCACAAGACCGACAAGTGATGCGCGCGAGCCGCTTGCAGCGACTGCGGGCGGCGCGCGCCGACACTCCTGAGGAGAATGCTGGCACCTCTCGCCGGACCGTTCCTGTTGCGCAGCTGTACACCGGCAATCGACAGGATGCCGAGCTGATCTTGCTCTCGCATCCGCGCTAGCGGTACCGGACCGACGGGAACGCTGGCTCCCGGCACGGAGCAACATCGCCCGAATCAGATGGCCCGGGTCTTGCTTTGAATGCTGGCCCTCTGCGTTGGGCGATTGCTCCTTATCTCCTCAGGGCTCCGGCCCTTCTCGGTCTTCGCACCTTCGCGTGGCAAAGACCGTTTTTTTTGGGGCGTCAGCGCGCCCGGCGGCCGGCCCACCACCAGATCAGTGCACCAGCAAGCATCATCGGCACGCTCAGCCATTGGCCCATGCTCAATCCCAGTGCAAGCAGGTTGAGGAAACGGTCGGGCTCGCGGAAGTACTCGGCGATGAAGCGGAAGGTGCCGTAGCCAAACAGGAAGGCGCCGGAGACCTGGCCAGTAGCGCGCGGCTTGCGGGCATAGAGCCACAACAGGACAAAAAGCAACAGGCCTTCCATGCCGAATTGGTACAGCGGCGAGGGATGGCGGGGATCGTTGGTGCCCGACTGGGGGAAGACCATGGCCCACGGCAGGTCCGGGTCGGCCGGCCGGCCCCACAGCTCCCCGTTGATGAAGTTGCCGATGCGACCCGAGGCGAGGCCGGTCGGCACGCAAGGCGCGATCAGGTCGGTCACTTCGAAGAAGCGGCGCTGGCGCGTGCGGGCGAACACCGCCATCGCCACCAGCACGCCCAGCAGGCCGCCGTGGAAGGCCATGCCGCCCTCCCACACCTTGAAGATTTCCAGTGGCTGCGTCAGGTAGAACACCGGCTTGTAGAAGAGCACGTAACCCAGCCGCCCGCCCAGCACGACGCCGAGCACACCGTAGAACAGCAGGTCTTCGATGTCGCGGCGGCTCCAGCCGGCCTGCGCCCATTGCGGCTGCTTGACACGCAGCGAACCGAGCCACAGGAAGAGCCCGAAGGCAACGAGGTAGGTCAGGCCGTACCAGTGGATGGCGAGCGGGCCGAGCTTGACGGCGATGGGGTCGAACTGGGGATGCACCAGCATCAGCGGGTCCTTGTGGTTGGGCTCATGGCGCGACGATCTGCGCCTGCACATGGTCGACGAAGCGATCCACCACCGGATGGTGCTGCGGCGCCCAGAGCAGGCTGGTTTCACAGGCCAGGCCGCTCGTCGGCAGCGGACGATAGACCACTCCGGGGCGCTGCAACCGGGTCACCGAGGCCGGCACCCACGCCACCCCCATGCCGGCCGACACGAGGTTGACGATGGTTTGCATCTGGTTCGCTTCCTGGCCGATGTGCGGCGCCCATTGATGGGCGCTGTACAGCGAAAGCACCGCATCATAAAGGGAGGGCGCGATGCCGCGCGGGAAGATCACCAGCGGTTCCGCCAGCACCGCAGACAGCGCCGGTGCCTCGCCTTCGGCCAGCACATGGTCGCTTGGCAGGGCCAGCACGAGCGGCTCGCGCAACACCACCTGCGACTCGAAGCCGGCCACGCCGCTGGCCCCCGGCGCATGCAGCACGAAGCCGGCGTCGATCTCGCCGGCCGCGAAGGCGGCCAGCTGCACATCCAGCGTCGCCTCCTGAAGGGCGAGCTCGACGCCGGGCCAGGCCTCCCGGAAGCTTTTGAGCCAGTGCGGCAGCGGGCCGTAGCCGATGGTGGACACAAAGGCCAGCCGCAGCCGGCCCAGCCCGCCCTGCGCGGCGGCACGCGCCAGCGGCCCCAGCCGATCGGCGTCAGCCAGCAGTCGCCGCGCCTCGGGCAGCAGCACCGCCCCGGCCGCACTCAGTGCGACCGAGCGGCGGGTGCGCCGGAACAGCTCCACGCCCAGCAAGGCCTCGAGCTGGCGGATGGCCATGGTCAGGGGCGGCTGCGTCATGTGAAGGCGGGCAGCGGCGCGGCCGAAGTGCAGTTCCTCGGCCACCGCAACGAATTGCCTGAGCTGCCTCAGTTCCACGGGCGCCCTTTCATATATCCGATGAATCAATCACAGCTGAAAGATATATTGGAGCAGAGAGAACCGTCGCCGCATACTGTGGGGCTCCAGACCCCCACGAATCCCCGAAGAGGACGCCATGAGCATCAACCGCCGCTCCAAGAACATCACCGAGGGCGTGGCGCGCGCGCCCAACCGCTCGATGTACTACGCGCTCGGCTACCAGGCCGAGGACTTTCGCAAGCCGATGATCGGCGTGGCCAACGGCCACTCGACCATCACGCCCTGCAACTCGGGCCTGCAGCGGCTGGCCGACGCGGCGGTGGCCGGCATCGAGGAGGCCGGCGGCAACGCGCAGATCTTCGGCACGCCGACCATCAGCGACGGCATGGCGATGGGCACGGAAGGCATGAAGTACTCGCTGGTCTCGCGCGAGGTGATCTCCGACTGCATCGAGACCTGCGTGCAGGGCCAGTGGATGGACGGCGTGCTGGTGGTCGGCGGCTGCGACAAGAACATGCCGGGCGGGCTGATGGGCATCCTGCGCGCCAACGTGCCGGCCATCTACGTCTACGGTGGCACCATCCTGCCGGGCCACTACAAGGGCCAGGACCTGAACATCGTCAGCGTCTTCGAGGCGGTCGGCCAGTTCTCGGCCGGCAAGATGAGCGAGGAAGACTTCTGCGAGATCGAGCGCCGCGCCATCCCCGGCAGCGGCTCCTGCGGCGGCATGTACACCGCCAACACGATGAGCTCGGCCTTCGAGGCGCTGGGCATGAGCCTGCCCTACTCCTCCACCATGGCCAACCCGCACGAGGAAAAGGCCAACTCGGCGAAGGAATCGGCCCGCGTGCTGGTGGAGGCCGTGCGGCAGGACCTCAAGCCGCGCGACATCGTCACCCGCAAGGCCATCGAGAACGCGGTGGCGGTGATCCTGGCCACGGGCGGCTCCACCAACGCAGTGCTGCACTTCCTGGCCATCGCACATGCCGCGGAGGTGGAGTGGACCATCGACGACTTCGAGCGCATGCGCAAGAAGGTGCCGGTGCTGTGCGACCTGAAGCCGTCCGGCAAGTACCTGGCGGTCGACCTGCACCGGGCCGGTGGCATTCCCCAGGTGATGAAGGTGCTGCTGAAGGCCGGGCTCCTGCATGGCGACTGCATCACCATCACCGGCAAGACGGTGGCGGAGAACCTGGCCGACGTGCCGGACGAGCCGCGCGCGGACCAGGATGTCATTCGGCCCATCTCGCAGGCGCTCTATCCCGAAGGCCACCTGGCCATCCTGCGCGGCAACCTCGCCACCGAGGGCGCGGTGGCCAAGATCACCGGCTTGAAGAACCCGGTGATCACCGGCCCGGCACGGGTCTTCGACGATGAGCAGTCGGCCCTGGCCGCCATCATGGCCAAGCAGATCCAGGCCGGCGACGTGATGGTGCTGCGCTACCTGGGCCCCAAGGGTGGCCCCGGCATGCCGGAGATGCTGGCGCCCACCGGCGCGCTGATCGGCCAGGGGCTGGGCGAGTCGGTCGGCCTGATCACCGATGGTCGCTTCTCCGGCGGCACCTGGGGCATGGTGGTGGGGCATGTGGCGCCGGAAGCGGCGGCGGGCGGCACCATCGCCCTGGTGCAGGAGGGGGACTCCATCACCATCGACGCGCACCAGCTGCTGCTGCAGCTCAACGTGTCCGACGAGGAACTGGCACGTCGCCGCGCCGCCTGGAAGGCGCCGCTGCCGCGCTACACCCGCGGCGTGCTGGCGAAGTTCGCGCGCAATGCGTCGAGCGCCAGCTCGGGCGCGGTGCTCGACAAGTTCGAGTGAACCCGGCGGCCCCGGGGCGCCGGCCGCGCTCCGGGCGCTGCCCCTCAGTCGAGGAAGCGGGCCGCCTGCTCCGGCGTCGGCATCAGGCAGGCCTCGCTGCGGCCGAACAGGCGATAGCGATGGCGAGCCACCCAGCGGTAGAGCCGGTCGCGCAACGGGGCCGGCACCAGCCAGGCCAGCCAGGCCAGGCGCCACGCACCACCAAGTGTGTGCAGCACTCGCAGGATGGCGGCGGTGTGCTGCCAGGAACGGCCGCCGTCCAGCACCAGCAGCGTTTCCAGGCCCTGCAGTGGCAGGCCGGCGGCCTGCAGCAGCGCGCGGCCGGTGGCTCCCTGCATCGACGCGAAGCGGATCCGGCCCTGCCGGTCGTGTTGCAGAAGGAACTGCACCCAGCGGCTGCACAACAGGCACTGCGCGTCGAACACCACGATCATCCCTGCCGCTCCCATTCGCAGCTGTCCAGGTCGAGGTGGCCCTGGTAGCGCGCGACCTGCCCGCATCCTGGCACCCAGGCGCCGACATCGAAGTGCAGCCGCCGCCCCGCGCCGCTCTCCACCGCGCGCACCTCGGGCATCAGCCAGCGTGGGCAGGGAATGCCGAGGAAGCGCAGGCCTTGCAAGACCATTTCAAGACGGCCCTCGCGCTCGCGCAGCTCGAACACCAGCTCGGCGGCGCCGAGGCGCTCCACCAGCCGGCGGCCGCGCAACTGCAGGCAGGAGGACATGGTGCTGAGTGGAAAGTGGCGGGTCCACACCTCCAGCGCCGGCCGCGCGTCCAGCGCGAAGCGGATCGGCCCGGCACTGGCCCGCAACGGCGCCCGCAGCGCCCAGGCCAGCAGGCGGGCAAGCCAGCCGGCCGGTGCCTGCACGACGACCTCGCCGCGCAGCGCCAGGCGGCCGGCCAGCCGATGAAAGTCTTGCACGGCAGGCGCCAGCCGACCATACGCCTCCCCCATCACCGACTCGTACATGGACGGCACTGGCGCCGCCACTGCTTGCCGCGTGGCGCCTGCCGGCGTTTCCGAAGCACCGTGCTGCCTTGCGGGCCTCATGGCTCGATCTCCTTCATCACAATCTGCAGTCCCTGCGCCTGCGCGGCGACATCGTCCAGCGTGAGCAGGCCCAGACAGGGCAGCGCACCTCGGTGGACCAGGTCACCGCCGGCCAGCCGGCGGGCCAGCGCCGCCGCCGCGAGTGTCGGCACCGAGGGTCCGTCGCCCGCGGTGGCCAGCAATTCCCATTGCCGGCGAGCCGGGCGCCCTGCGGCGTCCAGGCCCTGCACCTCCACATGCATGGCTCCCGCATCCGAACCGAAGCGGCGCACGCGGTCGGCCACCGCCTTCAGCAGCCGGGCATGCGCCGACCAGTCGCGCACCCAGCCACGCCGGGCGAGGGCCGCCATGAGGTTCATGCCGCGGTGCATCCAGCGCAGCTCCAGCCCGGCGCCGAAACGCACCGCCGGCTGCCCGGGATAGCGTGCCGGCAGCAGCGCGAGGTCGGGCACATCGCAAGGCGACAGCAGCCGCTCGCCGACCGGCGCTGCATAGCGGTGCCGCCAGCTGCCGGACCAGCCGACAGCCCCGCTGCGGCCGGGCAGTGGCTGCCCGCAATAGCTCAGGATGGCGGTCACGGTGGCCAGGCCGCGGTCGGTCCGGTTGCCGGGACTGATGCCGATGTCGATGCGGTCGACCCGCTGCCAGCCGGCGGCCAGGTGGTCGGCCGCTGCGGCAGAGAGGGCCGGCACCGAACTGGCGCCGCTGGCCACCAGCACACCACGGCGACATGCGGCGGCATCCAGCCCGCCAATGCCGCAGACGAACTCGCGGCCGTCGGCAAGGTCGACATAGTGCGTGCGAGCGTCAATGCAGGCCTGCGCCACCCGATAGTCCTGGCCCTGGAAGGGCCCCGAGGTGTGCACCACCAGCTGCGGCTGCCACTGCTGCAGCGCCTGCGCGAGCGATGCGGGTGCCGTGGCGTCCAGCCTGGTGGCCTCCAGCCGGGCGCGTGCGGCCGGCTGCAAGGCCGCGACGGCGGACCGTGCCTGCTCCAGCGAACGGCCACCCAGCACCACTTCGTAGCGTGGATCACGGCCCAGCCGCTCCACCAGCCGGCGCCCGAAAAAGCCGTAGCCGCCGATCACGAGAACACGAAAACCCGACATGCCTGGGACAATGAGAGGCAGGACCGGCGGCAAAGCAGCCGCCATGCTCACCGCTGCGCACGCTCCCGCGGCCCGGAACCAGCGCCTGGATCGGGCGGCCCCGCGCCACAGCACGGCACCGGCCGGCCACACTCCGGCGCACGCCGCATGTCAGCGACGCTTGCGCGGCTCCATGCCGAGCGCAGCCAGGTTCTTCTTGCGGCGCTCCTCCTTGCGGGCCTCCATCTTCTCGACCTCACGTCGCTTGGTGTAGCCGGTGCCGTCCGCCCACATCCACCAGAAGATGGCAGCCAGGAAGGGCGACAGCACCCACCACCACTCCCAGGCCGCGACCGGCCCGAACTCGGCCCACTTCATCAGGATGAAGAGCAGGCCCAAGCCGACAAACCACATGACTTTTTCTCCACGGTGCGAACTGTTTTCCCTCAAGGAAAGGTTTCAGCCCGCCGAATAGAATACGTTGAACAAAATGTATCCCAAACCCCACGTGAACCGAAAGGAAGCAATGAAACACGCCCTCGCTCTCGTTGCCGCACTGAGCGCGACCTGCGCCGCCTCTCCCGCGTTCGCCAGCCAGCAATTGGCCCAGCAGAAGAACTGCATGGCCTGCCACGCCACCGACAAGAAGCTGGTGGGCCCGTCCTTCAAGGACGTGGCGGCCAAGTACGCCGGCCAGAAGGACGCGGCCGACAAGCTGGCTCAGAAGGTCATCAAGGGTGGCGCCGGCGTGTGGGGCCCGGTGCCGATGCCGGCCAACGCGCAAGTCAGCGAAGCCGAAGCCAAGCAACTGGTGCAGTGGGTGTTGTCCGTCAAGTGACGCTCCCGCCCGCTCCCGGGCCGCGACTTCCAAAACCCGCCCGGCTGTCGGCCCTGGCGGGTTTTTTCATCATGGGCGCTCCAGTGTCACCTCCACCCACCCCCGGAGGCTGTTGAAGAAGGCGAGGCCGTCGGCACGCTCGAGGCAGCCGATGTCGAGGATGGCCTCGGCCAGCTGCCCCTGCTCGAGCAGCTCGGCGCGCAGCACGCCGTCGAGCAGCCCGCAGCCGAGCGCCGGCGTCAGCCAGCGGCCCTCCAGGCGCACCGCCAGGTTGCCGCGGGTGAACTCGGTGAGCTGGCCTTGCTCATTCCACAGCAGGGTGTCGAACACGCCGGGTTCGGCCGGCGCGAAAGCATCGTAGGCATCGCGACGAGTGGTCTTGAAGCGCACGAATTCGCTGCCGGCATCGATGGCGCGGGTGGCCAGACGCACCTTCTGGCCGGCCGGCGTCGGCGCCAGCGCGAAGGCCTCCAGCCGCACCCGGCCGTCGGGCGGCAGCAGCAGCCGCACGCGCCAGTCGCCCCGCACATGGGTGGCAGCCAGGGCGCGCAGGGCCCGCTCGACGGACTCGCGTTCGAAGGCGTGCCCGAAATGGCCGGCGGCGCGTTCGAGGCGCTGCAGGTGGCGCCCGACCCGCAGCCACTGGCCCTCGTGCAGCCGCAGCGTCTCCAGCAACTCGAAGGGCCGGGCCGCACGCTCCAGGAAGCGGCGCTTGACCTGCCACTCGCGCCGCTCCGCCGCCGCTTGCGCGTCGGCCGTGATGCCGCTGCCGATGCCGCACACCGCCTGCCCGCCGGCCCGCAGCTCCAGCGTGCGAATCGGCACGTTGAAGGTGGCTGCGCCACCCGGCCGCAGCACGCCGACCGCGCCGCAGTAAACCCCCCGCGGGCCGTCTTCGAGCTGGCGGATCCAGTGCATGGCCCGCAGTTTCGGTGCGCCGGTGACCGAGCCGCAGGGAAACAGCGCACGGAACACGTCCGACAGCCGGGTGCCCGGGCGGGTGCGGGCCTCCACGTCGGAGGTCATCTGCCACAGCGTGGGCCAAGCCTCGGTATGGAAGAGCCGCGGCACCCGGACGCTGAACGGCTCGGCCACGCGCGAGAGATCGTTGCGGATGAGGTCGACGATCATCAGGTTCTCGGCACGCTCCTTCTCGGAGCTGACCAGGTGGCGCGCGGCCGCCTCGTCCTCGGCCGGTGTGCCGCCGCGCGGCGCGGTGCCCTTCATCGGCCGCGACAGGAGGCCGGGCGGCTGCCAGTCGAAGAAGAGCTCGGGCGACAAGGACAGCACCTGACCGTCGCCGGTCTCGATCAAGGCCAGCAGGCCGCGCGGCTGGGCGCGGCGCAAGGCGTCGAACAGGGCGCGCGGTGAGCCGGCGAAGGCGCTGCGCAACCGGGTCGTGTGGTTGACCTGGTAGACCTCGCCAGCGGCTATGGCCTGGTGGATGCAATCGATGTCGGCAGCGAAGCGCTGTGCGTCGATCCCGTCCTGCCATTGCATGGGGGCGTAGCTCTCTGGGGGATCGGGCGGTGCCGTCCACGCCTGGGCGGCATCGAACACCGCGAACCAGGCCAGCGGGCCGTCGGGTGCATGCACCTCGGCCCGCGGCTCGAAGGCCGGTGCCGCCTCGTAGCGCACATAGCCGACACACCAGCTGCCCTGCAGCGATTGCTGCCAGGCCGCATCGATGACAGCGGCCACCTCGTCCAGGCGCAACGCCTGCAGCACCGCGCGTGGCTGCGAAAAGCTGCGGCGCAGCGGTTCGCCGCCGCGCGGCGACGCGAAATCGACAAGGGCGGAAACAGCAGGGAATGCGGAGGGAAACGACATCGCCGCGGTACAGAGTCTGGCGGCGAAGTCTAAACCCGCGCCGGGCCGGCCTGGCGGCCGCCCCGGCGCCTCGCGTCAGTTGGTCTGCGACAACTGTTCGAGGATGGCCGGGTTCTCCAGGGTCGAGGTGTCCTGCGTGATCGCCTCGCCCTTGGCGATGGCGCGCAGCAGGCGGCGCATGATCTTGCCGGAACGGGTCTTGGGCAGGTTGTCGCCAAAGCGGATGTCCTTGGGCTTGGCGATCGGGCCGATCTCCTTGCCCACCCACTCGCGCAATTCCTTGGCGATGCGCTTGGCTTCCTCGCCCTCGGGCCGGGGCCGCTTCAGCACCACGAAGGCGCAGACCGCCTCGCCGGTGGTGTCGTCCGGGCGGCCGACCACCGCGGCCTCCGCCACCAGCTCGGTGTGCGAGACCAGGGCGGATTCGATCTCCATTGTGCCCATCCGGTGGCCGGAGACGTTCAGCACGTCGTCGATGCGGCCGGTGATGGTGAAGTAGCCGGTCTTGGCATCCCGCACCGCGCCATCGCCGGCCAGGTAGTACTTGCCCTGGAAATCGGCCGGGTAGTAGCTCTTCTTGAAGCGCTCGGGGTCGCCGTAGATGGTGCGGATCATCGACGGCCAGGGCTTCTTCACCACCAGGATGCCGCCCTGCCCCCAGGGCACCTCCTTGCCGGTCTCGTCGACCACCGCGGCCATGATGCCGGGGAAAGGCAGGCTGCAGGAGCCGGGCACCAGCGGCGTGGCGCCGGGCAGCGGCGTGATCATGTGGCCGCCCGTCTCGGTTTGCCAGAAAGTGTCGACGATGGGGCAACGGCCGCCACCGACGTTCTGGTGGTACCACTCCCAGGCGGCCGGGTTGATGGGCTCACCGACCGAGCCGAGCACGCGCAGCGACGTGAGGTCGTAGTTGCGGGGATCCGCCGCGGGATTGACCTCGGCGGCCTTGATCAGCGAGCGGATGGCTGTCGGCGCGGTGTAGAAGATGGTGACCTTGTGGTCCTGGATCATGCGCCAGAAGCGGCCGGCGTCCGGATAGGTCGGCACGCCTTCGAACACCACCTGGGTGGCGCCGTTGGCCAGCGGCCCGTAGGTGATGTAGGTGTGGCCGGTGACCCAGCCGATGTCGGCGGTGCACCAGAAGATGTCATCCGGGCGCAGGTCGAAGGTCCACTTGGTGGTGAGCGCCGCATGCAGCAGGTAGCCGCCGCTGGCATGCTGCACCCCCTTGGGCTTGCCCGTGGAGCCGGAGGTGTAGAGCAGGAACAGCGGATGTTCAGCGCCCACCCATTCGGGCTCGCACTGCGTCGGTTGCGCCGCCATCGCGTCGTGCAGCCAGCGGTCGCGCGCCGGGTCGAAGTTGACGTTGCCGCCGGTGCGGCGATAGACCAGCACCTGGCGAACGCTGTCGCAGCCGCCGAGCGAGAGCGCCTCGTCGACGATGGCTTTCAGCGGCAGCTGCTTGCCGCCTCGCAGCTGCTCGTCGGCGGTGATGACGGCCACGGCGCCAGCGTCCTCGATGCGGTCGCGCAGGCTCTGTGCCGAGAAGCCGCCGAACACCACCGAATGGGTGGCGCCGATGCGGGCACAGGCCTGCATGGCCAGCACGCCTTCGACCGACATCGGCATGTAGATGACAACCCGGTCGCCCTTCTTCACCCCTGCCTCGCGCAGTGCATTGGCCAGCTGGCAGGTGCGCTCCAGCAGCTGGCGGTAGGTGTGGCGGCTCACCTGGCCATCGTCGGTCTCGAACACGATGGCGGTCTTGTCACCCAGGCCGCGCTCGACATTGAGGTCCAGGCAGTTGTAGGAGACGTTCAGCGTGCCGTCCTCGAACCACTTGAAGAAGGGTGCCTGGCTCTCGTCGAGCACCTGGGTGAAGGGCTGCCGCCAGGTGACGAACTCGCGGGCCAGCCGGGCCCAGTAGCCCTGGTAGTCGCGCTCGGCTTCGTCACACAGCTGGCGATAGGCATCCATTCCGGAGACATGCGCTTGCCTCGCGATCGCCTCGGGCGGCGGATAGATTCGGGTTTCATGCTCAGGGGTCGACATGGCGGTCTCCTTTCAAGGGGCAATGATGATCCTCATCTCGGCCGCAATCTTGCGATCGGCGAGCGCTGCACTGCGTGGCGCAGCAGCTGTTTTGGTCGGCGCACCTTAGTGGGAGCCTCTTACGAACGGCTTACTCTGGCGGCGGCGGTCCCTGCCGCTGGCCGCGGCGTGCGGGGGACGCCAGGTCGCCCCTTACCCCTCATTCTGGCCCAGGCGCGCGGCCTGCCGGCGGCGCAAGCCGAGGCCCGCGCCCCCGCGCAAGCGAAGGCCGGGCCAGAGCGCATGGCAGGTGAGCGGACGGGACGGGCCGAGGCGACATGGTCGCGCACAGTACCTGCTCTGCCGGCACAGCACCGCTGGCAAGGTCGACAGTGATTGGGCAGCCGGCGACGAGGGCACGAGCGACTCGCGGGGCGCCGTCGCCATTCGCGCACGCGCCGCGCTTCCACGGACGAGGTCCCGGGCAGGGTCCCGCAGGACCACATGCGCAAGAGATCGCGCCCTGCGCCACCGGTCGGGGTCGGACGGTGCGCCGGTGCGGCACGGCGGGCCGCGCATGGCCAAGCGCTTCACGCCCGTCCGGGCCGCGGGGGCGGCGGGCGCGGCGCGCACCGGCCCACGGCATCCAGTGAGTGCCGACTCCGCGGCCGGCGGCGTGCAAAAGTACGTGGAACCCGCCCCGGTAGGCCCTGCGGCCGCGAGAGATAATCCAGGGCTTGCCCGAGACCCTCTGACACCATGACCACCACGATCAAACACGACGACCTGGTCGAGAGCGTCGCCGCCTCGCTCCAGTACATCAGCTACTACCACCCGGCCGACTACATCCAGCACCTGGCGCGCGCCTACGAGCGCGAGGAATCGCCGGCGGCCAAGGACGCGATTGCACAGATCCTGACCAATTCGAAGATGAGTGCCGAAGGCCGGCGCCCCATCTGCCAGGACACCGGGATCGTGAACGTGTTCATGAAGATCGGCATGGACGTGCGCTTCGAGGGCTTCCCCGGCTCGATCGCCGACGCGGTCAACGAGGGCGTGCGCCGCGGCTACATGAACCCCGAGAACAAGTTGCGTGCCTCGGTGCTGAGCGATCCGCACTTCGAGCGCAAGAACACCAAGGACAACACGCCGGCCGTGATCCACATGGAAGTGGTGCCGGGCAACACGGTGGACATCATCGTCGCGGCCAAAGGCGGCGGCTCCGAGAACAAGTCGAAGTTCGCGATGATGAACCCGAGCGACTCGCTGGTCGACTGGGTGCTCAAGACGGTGCCCCTGATGGGCGCCGGCTGGTGCCCGCCCGGCATGCTGGGCATCGGCATCGGCGGCACGGCCGAGAAGGCGATGCTGCTGGCCAAGGAGTCGCTGATGGAAGACATCGACATGTACGAGCTGCTGCAGCGCGGCCCGCAGAACAAGCTCGAAGAGCTGCGCCTGGAGCTGTACGAGAAGGTCAACGCGCTGGGCATCGGCGCCCAGGGCCTGGGCGGCCTGACGACGGTGCTGGACATCAAGATCAAGACCTACCCGACGCATGCAGCGTCCAAGCCGGTGGCGATGATCCCGAACTGTGCCGCGACGCGCCACGCGCACTTCGTGCTGGACGGCTCGGGCCCGGCCTACCTGGAGCCGCCCAGCCTCGACCTGTGGCCTGACGTGCAGTGGGCGCCGGACTACAACAAGTCGAAAAAGGTCGACCTCAACACCCTCACCAAGGAAGAGGTGGCCAACTGGAAGCCGGGTGACACCCTGCTGCTGAGCGGCAAGATGCTGACCGGCCGCGACGCGGCGCACAAGCGCATCCAGGACATGCTGGCCAAGGGCGAGCCGCTGCCGGTCGACTTCACCAACCGCGTCATCTACTACGTGGGCCCGGTGGATCCGGTGCGCGACGAGGTGATGGGGCCGGCCGGCCCGACCACCGCCACCCGCATGGACAAGTTCACCGACATGATGCTGGCCCGCACCGGCCTGATTGCGATGGTGGGCAAGGCCGAGCGCGGCCCGGTCGCGATCGAGGCGATCCAGAAGCACAAGAGCGCCTACCTGATGGCAGTGGGCGGCGCCGCCTACCTGGTCTCCAAGGCCATCAAGGGAGCCCGGGTGGTGGGCTTCGAAGACCTGGGCATGGAAGCAATCTACGAGTTCGACGTGCAGGACATGCCGGTGACGGTGGCCGTCGATGCGGGCGGCACCTCGGCCCACATCACCGGCCCGCGCGAGTGGCAGGCCAAGATCGGCAAGATCCCGGTGGCGGCGGCCTGAAGCAGGCCGGCATCCAGCCGAACTGAACGGGGGCCTTCGGGCCCCCGCTTCGTTTCAGGACAGGCGGCTTGGCGGCGCGATGAAGACGGGCTTGAACGCTCCGGCCAGGGGAACTATGCTGTACGCCCATACAGTGTCCTGGGACCCCCAGCCGCCGCCCGGGCCGGCCGGGTGGGCTGTTCCCGATGGCTGCCCGGTGGAGACGCTTCATGTCGAATACAACCGTCAAACCCATTCCGGACGGCTATGCCGCCGTCACCCCCTACCTCACCATCAGCGGCGCGAGCGAGGCCATCGAGTTCTACAAGAAGGTCTTCGGCGCCGTCGAGCGCATGTGCATGAAGGCGCCCGACGGCAAGGTGGCGCATGCGGAACTGGTGATCGGCGGCTCGGTGCTGATGCTGCATGAGGAATCTCCCGAGTGGAAGGCCTTCAGCCCGCGCACCATCGGCGACTCGGCCAGCAGCGTCATGCTCTACGTCGACGATGTCGATGCCGTGGTGCAAGGTGCGGTCGACGCCGGCGCCACCCTGCTGATGGCGGTGGCAGACCAGTTCTACGGCGACCGCAGCGGCAGCGTGAAGGATCCCTTCGGGCACAAGTGGCACATCGCCACCCATGTCGAGGATGTGTCGCCAGAGGAAATCGAGCGCCGCGCCGCCGAGATGTTCGGGCAGGGCCAAGCGCGCGAAGCTTGATTTCATTCGCTGGGCGAGGCGCACGCGCTTGCTGCGGCCGGGCAGCGGGCGCCAGGCAGGGCCGGCAAGCGCAACCTGCGAGCGCCCGCTCAGGCAGGCGCCCTGCGGGCCGCGCTCGCCGCGCAGGGCGGCGCTGCACCACGGGTGCAATGCGCGCCCGAGGCGAGGCCTGAAGCGCCGGCTGCCGCACCCCCGCAGTACTGGCTTGCGTTGGTCGAGCAGTGGCTGCAGCGCGGGCCGCACCCGCTTGCAGCGCTCGGCCTGCGCGACACGCAGCAGGGCCACGGACAGCTGCGGGTTGCCTGCTCATTCGCCCCTCGCGACGAAGGTGCGGTCAGGTTACCGCTGAAGCCGCCACACTTGCGGGCAGGAAGTGAAACGCAGCGGCCGCCGCCTGCCGCGGCATCGAAGCCGTCCCTGTGAACGAGCAGAGGCACCAGCCACAACGCCAGGCACTCGACGCGACGAACGGGTGATGAGCGGGGCCTTCCTGCAGGGACTGGATGAAGCAAGCGCTCGTGCACCCACCGCAGGTCGATCGTAGGGCAAGCGTTGCGCCATGACCCCGGTTGACCGTTTCCGGTCGCTGCTCCTGGTCCGGCGTCCGATCATTGTCGACATCCTCTTGGCCACCTGCCGCCGCTTGCGTCGACCGGCTTCAGCCCGAAGCAGTGGATGAAGGTGATGCTCCACCCCAGCGGCCGGAACTTCGCGCTCGGGCAGGCGACCGCTTGCAGGCAGGGGCCCGAACCTGCCGACCGCGCTGCCTGGCTCAGTGCAATCCCGCGCGCGGTGGCACTGCCCGCCCTGAGCCGCCTCACGCCACCCGCGACACCTTCGCGCCGGCCCCCGCCACCTCATCGCCCCGCACCTGCCGCACCACCCGCTGCGGATACGGAATCTCCACGCCCGCTGCTTCCACCGCCTGCAGGATGGCCACGTTCACGTCCGAAAGCACGTTGGCCTGGCCCTGGCCCGGATCCGCGATCCAGAACTGCACGGTGATCTCCAGCCCATCGGCCACGAAAGCCGTCAGGTGCAGGCTGGGTGCGGGCTCGGCCAGCACACGCGGCACCTCGCGCACCAGGGCCAGCACCTGCTCCCGCAGCACGGTGAAATCGGTGCCGTAGGCCACGCGGAACACCGTGCTCAGCTGCTGGCTCGGGTCGGCCTGCGAGGCATTCTCGACCCGCTGCGTCATCAGCAACTCGTTCGGTACGATGGACTCGCGCCCATTGGCCGCCCGGATCACGGTGAAGCGGGTGTTGATGTCGATGATGCGCCCCTCGAAGTTGTCGACCTTCACCAGGTCGCCGATGCGCAGGCTGCGCTCGGCCAGGATGACGAAGCCGCTGACATAGTTCGACGCCAGCTTCTGCAGGCCGAAACCCAGCCCCACCCCGATCGCACCGCCAAACACCGACAGGGCCGTCAGGTCGATGCCGGCGGCCGACAGCGCCAGCAGCAGGCCCACCAGCAGCAGCAGCGAGCGCGTGGCATTGGCCGCGATCTTGCGCAGCGACAGGTTGTGCGTGGCGCCCTTGAGCAGGCGTGATTCAATGGCCGACGAGATCCACAAGGCCACCATCAGCACCACCACCGCGCTCAGCGTGCCCTCGATCAGGTTGCGCAGCGAGACCCGCGCGGCACCGATCTTCCAGTGCACCTGGTCGAGCTCCTGCATCACCAACGGCAGCAGGCCGGTGACCCACAGCACCATGCCGGCCCAGGCCAGCCAGGAGATCGACTGCTCCGCCACGCGCAGCAGGGTCGACGAGGGGAAGGCCGTCGTCAGCACCCGCACGCTGACCCGGATGACGAGCAGCGACACCAGGATGGGCACCGCCAGCCTGAACACCGCGATCGGCACCCACTGCGCCACCAGCGGCCGCACCGCCAAAGCCAGCACCAGCGCCAGCACCGGGAAGAGCACACCGTCCCAGCCCCGCTCGCCGAGCCACACCGGCAGGCGCCGGGTGTCGACACGCTGGCGCAGCAGGCGGGTGGTGAGGTAGGACAGCAGCAGGCAGGCCGACAGCACGGCCAGCTCCAGCAAGGCACCGGGCCGGGTCAGGGAATGCAGCAGTTCGCCGAGATCGGCGGTCAAGGGAGTGGCAACCATGGAAAAAAAGAAGCTGAGGTTGTTCGTCAGCGGTGCCGGCCGGCGGCGCGGCCTCACCTCGGCCCGCCGGGGCAGGCCAGGCCTCGCACCCCGGGGGCGCAAGGCCGCCAGAGGGCGCTACACGCCCGCCAGCACCCGCACGTGCGCGGCGACACTGCGAGCCAGCGCACTGAGACTGTAGCCGCCTTCGAGGCAGGACACGATACGGCCCTTGGCATGCCGCTCGGCCACCTCCTTGATGCGGCGGGTCAGCCATTCGTAGTCCGCCTCGACCAGGCCGAGCTGGCCGAGGTCGTCCTCCCGATGGGCGTCGAAGCCGGCCGAGATGAAGATCATCTCCGGCTTGAAGCGCTCCAGCCGGGGCATCCAGATGGCCTCCACCAGCTCGCGGATCTCCATGCCCTTGGTGTAGGCCGGCACCGGCAGGTTGACCATGTTGTCGGCCGCCGGCTCGGTGCCCGAGAACGGGTACAGCGGATGCTGGAAGAAGCTGACCATCAACACGCGCTCGTCACCTGCCAGGATGTCCTCGGTGCCATTGCCATGATGTACGTCGAAGTCCACCACCGCGACCCGCCGCAGGCCACGCACGTCGAGCGCATGGCGGGCGGCAATCGCCACGTTGTTCAGGAAGCAGAAGCCCATCGCCTGCGAGCGCGTGGCGTGGTGGCCGGGCGGTCGCACCGCGCAGAAGGCGTTTTCCAGCTCGCGGTCGATCACTGCGTCCGTCGCGGCCACCGCGGCGCCCGCCGCGCGCCGGGCGGCGGTCCAGGTCTCGGCGACCAGCACGGTGTCCGGATCGAGGGCATGCGGCTCGCCGGTCTGCACCACCTGCTCGGCCAGGTCCTTCAGATGGATCAGATAGGCGGTGGTATGCGCGAGCGACACATCACCCAGCGCCACCTCGGGGGCCTCGCGCTTGTCGAGCGCGATGTCGAGGCCGCTGGCCAGCAGGAAATCGTCGATCGCATCCAGGCGTTCGGGGCATTCGGGATGGCCCTGGCCCATGTGGTGGCGGTGGCAATCGGGATGGCTGTAGTAGCCGGTCGCCATTGTGCAAAGGTCCCCGTCTTCGAATCTGGATTTCAGGTATGGTGCCGGGCATGAACAGCACCGTGCACGAGCAGCTTCAGCGGCTGCTGGATCAGGTTAACACGATCATTGTCGGCAAGCGCCAGCAGGTGGAGGACAGCGTGGCCTGCCTGCTGGCCGGCGGCCACCTGCTGATCGAGGATGTGCCGGGCGTCGGCAAGACGACGCTGGCACACGCGCTGGCGGTCTCGTTGGGCCTGCGCTTCTCGCGGGTGCAGTTCACGGCGGACCTGATGCCGTCCGACCTGGTGGGCGTCAGCATCTACGAGCGCGGCAAGGAAGCCTTCGTGTTCCACCCCGGCCCGGTGTTCGCCCAGGTGCTGCTGGCCGACGAGATCAACCGCGCCGGCCCCAAGACCCAGAGCGCGCTGCTCGAAGCGATGGAAGAACACCAGGTCAGCACCGAAGGCGAGACCCGCCCGCTGCCCTCGCCCTTCTTCGTCATTGCCACGCAGAACCCGAGCGACCAGCTGGGCACCTACCCCTTGCCCGAATCGCAGCTCGACCGCTTCCTGATCTGCATCACGCTCGGCTATCCCGACCGCGCCTCCGAGCGGCTGCTGCTGGCCGGCGAGAACCGGCGCAATGCCATCGAGCACCTGGGGGCGGTGATGTCGCCGGCCGACCTGCTGGCTGCCCAGCAGGCGGTGCTGCAGGTGCACGCGGCCGACCCCCTGCTCGACTACCTGCAGGACCTGATCGCCGCCACCCGCTCAGGCCGCTGGTTCGTCGAGGGGCTGAGCCCGCGGGCCGGCATTGCGGTGCTGCGTGCGGCCAAGGCGCGGGCGCTGCTGGCGCAACGCAGCTATGTCGCACCCGACGATATCCAGGCCATCCTGCCGCAGGCCGTCGCGCATCGCCTGGTACCGGTGGCCAGCAGCGGGCGCGGCCGGCTCGAGCAGGTGCGGGCCATGATCGAGGCAGTGCCGCTGCCCTGAAGATGGCGAGTCCTTCCCTGCCCTCCCGGCCGGCCGCCGCCCGTCGCGGCCCGGGCGCCTGGCTGCGTGGGCGCTTCGACGCCTGGTTGCACGGCCGCCTGCGGCTGTCCGACACCCTGCTGCTCACGCAGCGCAATGTCTACATCCTGCCGACACGGCCGGGGCTGATGTTCGCCCTCACCTTGCTGGTGTTGCTGCTGGCTTCGATCAACTACCGGCTCAACCTGGGCTACCTGCTGACCTTCCTGCTCGCCGGGGCCGGCATCGCGGGGATGTATGTGACGCACGGCGCGCTGCGCGGCCTGACCCTGCACCTGAAGCAGCCATCGCCGGTCTTCTGCGGCGAGGCAGCGACGCTCGAGATCACCTTGACCAGCGCCGACACGCGGGCCCGCTACGGCATCGGGCTGCGCCCCTGGCGCAGTGAGCCGGGGGTGGCCGAGCCCGGCTGGAGCTGGACCGACGTGCCGCCGCAATCCCAGGCCATCGCCCACGTCAGCGTGCAGCCGCAGCGCCGGGGCCTGCACCGGGTGCCGCCGCTGACGGCCGAGACGCGTTTTCCGCTCGGCATCTTCCGGGTCTGGGCGGTCTGGCGGCCGGCGGCCGAGCTGCTCGCCTACCCGGCGCCTGAGCCACAGGCGCCGCCGCTGCCCACCGCGCAGCCGATGCCGGGCGGGCCGGTGCGCACCCGCGGTGGCCAGGGCGGCGAGACCGAGGGCGTGCGCGCCTACCGCCGCGGCGACCCGCTGAAGCTGGTGGTCTGGAAAAAGGTGGCCAAGAACGACGAGATGGTGAGCCGCGATACCTCCGCCGCCGCGCGCCAGGAACTGTGGCTCGATCTGCAGCTGGCCGGCGGCCCCGGCATCGAGCAGCGCCTGTCGCGGCTGGCGGCCTGGATCATCGATGCCGACCGTCGCGGGCTGGCCTACGGCTTGCGCCTGGCGGGCCAGGAAATCGCGCCGGACCACGGCGAAGCACACCGGCGCCGCTGCCTCGAGCGGCTGGCGCTGCACGCCTGAACGAGCCCGGCCAGATGGACACCCCGGCTCGCCCTCTCCACCCCGCAAGCGCCTCGCGCGCCGGCAGCG
Organism: Eleftheria terrae; assembly: GCF_030419005.1. Taxonomy (NCBI): domain Bacteria; kingdom Pseudomonadati; phylum Pseudomonadota; class Betaproteobacteria; order Burkholderiales; genus Eleftheria; species Eleftheria terrae. The sequence continues at coordinate 5,136,042 of NZ_CP106951.1, read as the reverse complement.
CCCGCTCTGCCGGCGCGCCTGGACAGCCCCCGCCCGGCCTGCCGCCCCGCTGGTCCAACCTCAAGCACCTGCCGCGCGAAACGCGCGACACGCTCTACCTGCTTGCCGTCATCGCCTGGGTGGTGATGCCGCATGTCACGCACCTGCCCGTCTGGTGTTCGGCGCTGGCCGCCGGCGTGCTGCTGTGGCGCGGCTGGCTGGCGCTGGGCGCACGGGCGCTGCCGGGGCGCTGGGTGGTGGGCGGGTTGCTCGCGGCCGCGGTCGCGGCCACCTGGCTCACCCACCGCACCGTGCTCGGCAAGGAAGCCGGCGTCACGCTGGTGGTGGTGCTGATGGCGCTGAAGACGCTGGAGCTGCGCGCGCGGCGGGACGCCTTCGTGGTGTTCTTCCTCGGCTTCTTCCTGGTGCTCACCCACTTCTTCTACTCGCAGTCGCTGGCGCTGGCACTGGTGATGGTGGTGGCGGTGTGGGGCTTGCTGACGGCCCTGGTGCTGGCCCACATGCCGGTCGGCCATCCCAGCCTGGCCAGCGCCGGCGCCTTGTCGGCACGCATGTGCCTGCTGGGCGCGCCGGTGATGCTGGCGCTGTTCGTGCTGTTCCCGCGCTTCGGACCGCTGTGGGGGCTGCCGAACGATGCGGCCAGCGCGCGCACCGGCCTGTCGACGGACATGACGATGGGCACGGTGGCCGAGCTGGCGCTGGACGACAACATCGCCATGACGATCCGGTTCGACGGCCCGGCGCCGCCGCCCGACACCTTGTACTTCCGCGGCCCGGTGCTGTCGGCCTTCGACGGCCTCACCTGGCAGCCGGCCGAGCGCCGCTACTGGGGCCGCGGCCAGCAGCTGGACGCCGAGTTGCAGGTGCGCGGCAAGCCGTTGCACTACGAGGTGACGATGGAGCCCACCCGCGTGCCGGTGCTGCCGCTGCTGGAGGCGACCACCGAGGTGGCCGAGGTCTCGGGCCTGCGCCCGCGGCTGCAGCCCTCGCTCGAATGGGCCATCGGCCGGCCGCTGATGGACCGTGAGCGCTTGCGCGCCACCAGCTACACCGATCACCGGCACGGCCCGCTGCAACCGGTGCTGGGCCTGCAGGACCACCTGCAACTGCCCGCCGGCTACAACCCGCGCACGCTGGCCTGGGCCGCGGCGCTGCGGCGCGACCCGCGCCATGCGCGCGCCGAACCGCAGGCGCTGGCGCAGGCGGTGCTGGAGCACATCCGCAGCCAGGGCTACAGCTATACGCTGACACCCGGGCCCTACGGCGACGAACAGGGCCGCCATGCCATCGACGAGTTCTGGCTGGACCGCAAGCAAGGCTTCTGCGAGCACTTCGCTGCGGCCTTCGTGGTCATCATGCGGGCCCTCGATGTGCCCGCTCGCATCGTCACCGGCTACCAGGGGGCCGAGCTCAACCCGGTGGACGGCTACTACCTGGTGCGCAACAGCCAGGCTCATGCCTGGGCGGAATTCTGGCAACCCGGGCGCGGCTGGCTGAGGGCCGACCCAACCGCCGCCGTGGCGCCCGAACGCGTCACCCGCAGCCTGGCGCTGCGGCCGGCCCCCGGCCTGGTCGGAGGTGTGCTCGGTACGGCCGACTCCACCTTCTGGCGCGCCCTGCGCAACCAGTGGGCGGCCATCAACAATGCCTGGAACCAGAAGGTGCTCAACTACTCCCGCGGCGAGCAGCTGGACCTCCTCAAGCAACTCGGCGTCCGCTCGCCCAGCTGGCAGGACCTGGCCCTGCTGCTGGTGCTGCTGCTGGCGCTGGCGTCCGCGCTCGGCGCAGCCTGGGCCTGGTGGGAGCGGCAGCGGCAGGACCCGTGGCTGCGTGCCTACCATGGCATGCAGCGCCAGCTGGCTGCCGCCGGCCTGCCGTCGGCCGCGCACACCCCGCCGCGCGAGCTGGCGCGTCTGGCCCTGCAGCGCTGGGGCGAGCCGGCGCGCGGGGTCGCCACGCTGCTCACCCGCATGGAGGCGGCGCGCTACGCCCCTCCCGCGCAGGCCGGCCACGTGCGTGGCCCTACACTGGCGCGCTTGCTGGCGCGCTCGCTGGCACGTGAACTGCGGCGCGCCCAATCTGCCCCACTGGACCATGCCTGAAACGACCCCGACCCTGCTGCGCCGAGTGCGCCCCGGCCTGCTGGCCGCCTTGTTGTGCCTGCCCGCCGCCGCTGCCCTGGCCCAGGCCACGGCCCCTTCGGCGGCGGCCGCCCCGCCCGCCGCCGAGGCGCCGGACATCGTCACCTATGGCGGCCGCGAGGACGTGGTGGCGCTGGCCGATGCGATTGCCGAACGCCGGCAGCTCGACCGCACCTGGGTGCGGGAGACGCTCGCGCAATCCCGCTTCATCCCCTCGGTGGCCCGCTACATCATGCCGCCGCCGGCCGGCAGCGCGAAAAACTGGGCCGCCTACCGCGCCCGCTTCGTCGAGCCGCGGCGCCTGCGCGCCGGCGTTGCCTTCTGGGAGGCCAACGAACGCTGGCTCAGTCAGGCCGAAGCCGCCTTTGGCGTGCCCGCCAGCGTGGTGGTGGGCATCATCGGCGTCGAGACGCTCTACGGCCAGCACATGGGCAACTTCCGGGTGCTGGACGCGCTGGCCACCCTGAGCTTCGACTTCCCCCCCGGCCGCCGCGACCGCCGCGAGTTCTTCCGCCAGGAGCTGGAGCAATTCCTTGTGCTGTGCCACAGCGAGGCGCTGGACCCGCTCTCGCTGCGCGGCTCCTATGCCGGTGCGATGGGCATGCCGCAATTCATGCCGAGCAGCTGGAACAAGTACGCGGTGGACTTCGACGGCGACGGCCACGTCGACCTGCACCGCAGCGCCGCCGATGTCATCGGCAGCGTGGCGCACTACCTGTCCGAGTTTGGCTGGGAGCGCGGCCTGCCGACCCACTTCGAAGTCGCCGCACCGGTGGAGGTGGCCGACCGGGCGGCACTCCTCGCCCCCGACATCCAGCCCACCTTCACCGCCGAGGAGTTCGCGGCCCGCGGTGCCGGCCTGCCCGAGGCCGGTCGCCGCCATGCCGGCAAGCTGGCCCTGATCGAGCTGCAGAACGGCGAGGCGGCGCCCACCTACCTGGCGGGCACGTCCAATTTCTACGCCATCACGCGCTACAACTGGTCGAGCTATTACGCGATGGCGGTGATCGATCTCGGGGAGTCGGTGGCCGCCATGCGCAAGGCGCGGCGCAGCGGCGCCGGCCCCCGCTGAGCCAGCCCGCAGGCGTTGCGGTGGCGGTGCTGCGAGCGGCTGCCGCCGCATCCGGCAGCGCGCCGCCCCGGCCGCGCCGTCAGGCAGCGCCAGCCACCTTCAGGATGCAGTTCACCAGTTCATGCGCCCGCAGCGGCTTGGCGCAATGCGCGTCGAAGCCGGCGGTGAGCGCCAGCTCACGGTCCTGCGGGCGGGCGAAGGCGGTCAGCGCCACTGCGGGCAGCCGCTTGTGGCCGTCCTGCGCGCGCTCCCGCTCACGCACGGCCCGGATCAGCGCATAGCCGTCCTGGCCCGGCAGGCCGATGTCGCTCACCATCACGTCGGCATCGAATTGCTGCAGCAGGCGCAGGCCCTCGCTGCAGTCGCGCGCGGCCTGCACCACGGCGCCACGGTCGCGCAGGATGACGGAGAGCATCTCGCTCGCTTCGAGATCATCCTCGACCACCAGGATCTTCATCTGTGCCAGCCCGGCCAGCGACTCGCCACCGTCGGCCGGCTCCTCGGCCGGCGGCGCGCCGGCCGCCCCATGCATCGCCTCCGGCGGCAACTGCGCCGGGATGAAGACGCGGAAGGTCGCCCCGCGGCCGCGGCCCTCGCTCTCGGCCGTGACGCGGCCGCCGTGCAGCTCCACCAGGTGCTGCACGATGGACAGGCCCAGCCCCAGCCCACCGTGGTACCGGTTGCTGGCCGAATCGCTCTGCGTGAAGCGGTCGAACAGGAAAGGCAGGAAGTCGGCCGCGATGCCCTGCCCCTGGTCGGTGACCACGAGTGTGGTGCCGACCTCGTCCTGGCTCAGCGTGACCCGCACCTGCGCGCCCGGCGGGGAGAACTTGATGGCATTCGTCATCAGGTTCCAGACGATCTGCTGGAAGCGGGCCGCATCGAGCGGCACCGGCCGACCCGCCGGCGGCGCCTCGAGCACCAGCTGCAGCTCCCGGTCCCGCAGCGCACCGGCCAACGCCGACAGCGAGGAGCCGAGCAGCTCCACCGGGTCGACCAGCGTCGGGTCGAGCCGCAGCTTGCCAAGGTCCATGCGCGAGACGTCCAGGATGTCGGCGATCAGCCGGGTCTGGGTGGTCGCATTGCGCTCGATCGCGTCCAGCCCGCGGGACAGGTCGGCCGCCGCCTGGCTGCGCTTGAGCACATGGACCCAGCCCATGATGGCGTTCAAGGGCGTGCGCAGCTCGTGCGACAGCACGGCCACGAATTCGTCCTTGGAGCGGCTCAGCCGCTCGGCCGCCGCACGGGCCGCCTGTTCGCGCTCGAGCAGTTGCTCGCGCTGGCGCACCAGCTGGGTCCGCTCGGAGATGTCGGTGGCAATGGCCATATTGACCCCCGGCTCCACATGGGCCGACAGGCGCCACTCCAGGTCGACCGGCCGGCCGGCCGCATCCAGCAGCGGGAACTCGCCTTTCCAGACGCCGTCGTGGCTGTCGCGCAGGTAGCCCTCGACCCGCGCCCGCCAGTCGGACGGGGCCAGCTCGGCCAGCCGGCGCCCGGCGATGGCGGGCGCATCCAGGCCCAGCAGGGCCAGCATCGCCGCATTGGCGTCGATGAAACGGCCCTCAGCATCGATCAGGCAGATGCCGCTCGGTGCCTGCTGGTAGATCGCACGAAAGCGCGCCTCGCTGCGACGCATTGCATCCTCGGCGGTGCGGGCCCGCACCAGCGCCTGCACGGTGGCCACCAGCAGTGCCGGCTCGGCCGGATGCGTCATGTACGCATCGGCGCCGGAATGCAGGCCGCGCACCTTGTCGTCGTCCTTCACCCGCGCAGCCGACAGGTGCACCACCGGCAGGCGCGCGGTGTCCTCGCGGGCCCGCAGCTCGCGGCACACCTCGAAACCGTCCATGTCCGGCAGGTGCACGTCGAGGATGACTGCGGCCAGGCTGGAACTCGCCAGGCTCAGCGCCTCGCCGCCGGTGCCCGCCTCGCAGATCTGGAAGCCGGCCGCCTTCAGCACGCGGCCGGTGGCATAGCGGGTCACCGGGTTGTCGTCGACCACCAGCACCCGCTGTGCGGCCAGCGGGGCGGACAGCTCATGCATGGGCGGCACCATCACGCCACCCCCTGCGACGGTGGCGGCTCGACCGCATGCGGCAGCCGCAGGGGCACCGTGACGGTGAAGGTGGAGCCCACCCCCAGCTCGCTGGCCAGCGAGACGCGGCCGCCCAGCAGCTCGGCCAGGCGCCGGCTCAGCGAAAGGCCGAGGCCGGTGCCCCGCAAGCGCTTCTGGACGGGCGAGTCGACCTGCGTGAAGTCCTCGAAGATGGCGTGGTGGAACTCGGGCGCAATGCCGATGCCGGTGTCCGACACCGCGAAGCTCACGGTGTCGTCCTCATTGCGACGCGCCGACACCCGCACCTCGCCCTGCGTGGTGAACTTCAGCGCGTTGGAGATGAAGTTGCGCAGGATCTGCGAGAGCTTGCGGTCGTCGCTGTAGAGCGGCGGCACGTCGTGCGGCTCCTCGAAGACCAGCATCACGTCGAGGTTGGTCAGCACCGGTTTGAACATGCCACGCAGGGCCGAAAACAAGGCCACCATGTCGAACCAGGCCGGCGAGATCTCCACCCGGCCGGCCTCCACCTTCGCCAGGTCCAGCAGGTCGTCCACCATGTCCGAGAACTCGGCCGCGGTCTGCTGGATGAAGCGGACCTGGGTTTCCTGCTCGGCCGTGAGCGGCCCGTCCACCCGGTCCATCAGCAGCCGCGCGATGCTGCGGATGGCGCCGATGGGCGTGCGGAACTCGTGGCTCATGTAGGCCAGGAACCGGCTCTTCAGCTCGGTGGCCTCGCGCAGCTGAGCCGCCTGCGCGTCCAGCTCGGCATACAGGGCGAGCACGCCGCGGTTGGTTTCTTCGAGCTCCGCCCGCAGCGCCTGCACCTCGGCCTCAGCCTCGGCCAGGCGCGCCGCCGGATCGTTGCACGCGGCCTGCGGGGCCGACGAGTCATCCAGGTTCATCATGGCTCCCTCCTGCGCAACACCACCACGGCGGTGTCGTCGCGTCCTCTGCGGTGATCGCGCATCAACCATGCCGCCACCAGCGACGGATGGCGCTGCAACAGGCCCGGCCACTCCTTCACGCTCCAGCGCGAGGTCAGCCCATCGCTGTGCAGCACCAGCAGCGCATGCGGCGGCCAGGGATAGTGCAGATCCTGCATGCGGCGAATCTGCAGTCCCACGGTGCCGTGCTGCGACAGCAGGGTGCGCTCTTCCAGTGCCGACAGCAGCCGCCCCTGCACGTTGCCGGCGCCGGCGAAGCGCAACGCCCCCTCCACCGCATTGAGCTCGGCCGCCGCCACCGCGGCGCCTCGGGTCGACCGCAGCAGGGCGTGGGCCCGTTCGATGATCTGCGCCGGCCCGCAATACGGCGCGGTGCCGAAGGTTGCCGTCGCCGCTTGCGCCGCTTCCGCCGCGCCGGGCCCGTGGCCGAGCCCGTCGGCCAGCAGCACGCTGGCGCGGCCGCCATCGAGGATCAGCGCCCACGCATCGCCCGACACTGTCTCGCCGGGCGCCGGCAACACGACGGCGCCCGCTTCGATCGCCGCGGGCGCCTGGCCCGCGACCGGCGTCGCCGCCATCACCACGCGTGCCAGGATGACGGTGCCGGCGGGCACTGCCGAGTAGATGTCGAACTCGTCGGCCAGCCGCCGCACCGCGCCCAGGCCGGTGCCCGGCGTGCCGCCCGTCGAATAGCCGTCGGCCATGCAGGCGCCCAGGTCGGCAATGCCCGGCCCATGGTCCACCGACAGCAGCTCCACCGTCTGGCGGCCGCCCAGTTCGCCGGCCCCCAGCAGCAACTGCCCCTCGCGGGCATGCCGCACCAGGTTGTTGCCCAGCTCGGTGGCGAGCAGCGCCACCCGGCCCGCGGCGACCTCGTCGAAACCAAGCGCCTCGGCCGCCTGAACCGCACAGCGGCGCACCTGGCCCACCTGGCTGGACTCCACCACCTCGAAAGCGCGATGAGGAGGCAGGACCACCATCACTTCCAGCGCGCGATGGTCACGCAAGTGCCCTCGCCGACCGCGGTGCGCACCGAGAACTCGCCGACCAGGCGCTTGCTGCCGGACAGTCCCATGCCCATGCCGCGGCCCGAGGTCCAGCCGTCCGTCATGGCGAGTTCGAGGTCGGGGATGCCCGGCCCCTGATCCTCGAAGTGCAGGCGCAGGCCCTGGCGCAGGCCGTCGTTCAGGATTTCCCAGCGCATTTCGCCGCCGCCGCCATAGACGACGGTGTTGCGCGACAGCTCACTGGCGGCGGTGATCATCTTGGTTTGGTCCACCAGCGAGAACTTCAGCTCCTGGGTCAGTCGGCGCACCACTTGGCGGCTGAGCACGATGTCCTGCTCATTGCGCAGCGGCAGGCTGCCTTCAGCCTGCTGCGACATCGCGCTGCCCTCCTGCCGTAGCCAGCAGGCGCATGCCGCGCTCCACATCGAGGGCCGTGCGCACCCCTTGCAGTGACAAGCCCAGCTCCACCAGGGTGATGGCCACCGCCGGCTGCATGCCGACCACCACCGTCTCGGCCCCCAGCATGCGGGCAATGCCGGAAATGCTGGCAAGCATCCGGCCGATGAAGGAATCGACGATCTCCAGCGCCGAGATGTCGATCAACACCCCCTCGGCCCCGGTGCGCGAGATGCGCTCGGACAGATCGTCCTGCAGCGCGAGGGCGGTCTGGTCCTGCATGTCGATCTGGATCGTGACCAGCAGGTTGCGACCCATGCGCAGGATAGGAATGCGCTCCATGTCGGCCTCCGTCTCAGGCGGCGTCGCGCGTGACCGTGTGGCCGGTGCGCTTGAGCGCCAGCGCCAACGCATCGGCCAGGGTCGACTTGGTGGTGATGCCCTGAAGGTCGATGCCCAGGTGCACGATGGTCTGCGCGATCTGCGGACGGATGCCGCTGACGATGCAGTCCGCGCCCATCAGGCGGATCGCGGTGACCGTCTTGAGCAGATGCTGGGCCACCAGGGTGTCCACCGTCGGCACGCCGGTGATGTCGATGATCGCCAGCTCCGAGGAGGTCTCCACAATGCGTTGCAGCAGGCTCTCCATGACCACCTGGGTGCGGCTGCTGTCCAGCGTGCCGATCATCGGCACCGCCAGCACGCCATCCCACAGCTTGACCACCGGGGTCGACAGCTCGAGCAGCTCTTCCTGCTGGCGCTTGATGATGTCTTCGCGGGAAGTCTGGTAGGTGTCGACCGTGAACTGGGCCATCTTGTCAACCAGCGTCGAGGCCCACCAGAGCATCTCGGCCAAGACGGCGGGGTCCTGCTGGTGGCGTTGCTGCAAGCGGTTGAACAGCGGCTTTTTCATGGCCAGCACCAGCAGGCTGGTGTCGCCGGCGCTGGATCCTTGTGCGGCACGGGAGCGCGACAGCGTGGCCAGCCTCTCGCGCAGCGGCGCCCAGGGCGCCGCGTTGAAGCGGCCAGGCTCGCCGTCTGCTGCAATGCCGATGGCGAACGCCTCGAGCACCCGCGACGCGTCGGCACTGGCGGTCTGCCCGACGGCCGCACCGGCAGACTGGTTTGCAAGAAATTCGGCAATCCATTCACTCAGGAATCGCTCCGGCTCGGTCTTCAGGCAGGCGTCGATGGACTGGTTCTGCGATTTCATCTTGGTCTTTCCTCCTCGGGAATGGCATGTGCCATGTGTTGTGTTGCCCCGGACGGCGGCCGCCCGCGATTATGGCCGCGCCTTGCGCGCAACTGCCGGGAGCAGCCTAGGCGCAAAAACCGTGCGCAGGCGAGGCGCCATCGGCCGCATGCACCGCCACAGTACTGAGCGATTTCACAAATAGGTGCACGAAAGCCCCGTCTTGGTGCCGCCTTGCATAATGCGGCCTGTTGTTTGGCTCGACTGCCTCCCACCTTGCACTGGCTTCACGCTCTTCTGCCGCCCCCCGTCCCGGCCAGCGCCGCTGAACGGGTGCGCGCCTGCTGCGGCGCCCTCGTCGGGCTCTTGATCACCGGGTTCATCACGCGGGCCGCGCTCGGCGGCACGGGGGCGCTGCCACTGCTCGTGGCGCCCATGGGCGCATCGGCGGTGCTGCTGTTCGCGGTGCCTGCCAGCCCGCTGGCGCAGCCGTGGTCGGTGCTGGGCGGCAACATGCTGTCGGCGCTGGTGGGCGTCACTTGTGCGCACTGGATTGGCGATCCGCTGCTGGCAGCGGCGCTGGCGGTGTGCACCGCCATCGGGCTGATGTTTGCCTTGCGCTGCCTGCATCCGCCGGGCGGCGCGGTGGCGCTGTTGAGCGTCATCGGGGCGCCCGCCATCAAGGCCCAGGGCTACGCCTTCGCCTGGTGGCCGGTCGGCTTCAACTCCCTGCTCCTGGTGCTGGCGGCCGTGCTCTACCACCGCCTCACGGGCCACCGCTATCCGCACCCGGCCAGCGTGCCGCCGGCCGCGCAGCCGCATGGCACCCGCGACCCGGCCCCCTCCGAGCGCCTGGGCATCCGGGGCCAGGACGTGCAAGCCGCGCTGCGGCAAGGCCCCGACCTGCTGGACATTGCGGAAGACGACCTGCAGGCCTTGATCGAGCAGGCCGAGCAACGCGCGCTGCAACGCCATGCGGGCGTTCCGAACTGCGCCCACCTGATGTCGCGCGACGTCGTCTCGGTGGCTGCCGAGGCGCCGCTCGCCGAGGCCTGGCGGCGGCTGCAGCGCCACCGGGTGCAGGCGCTGCCGGTGGTGGACGCCGAACGCCGGGTGGTCGGCATCATCTCCCAGAGCGACTTCTTCAGCCATGCCGGCTGGCAGGAGCAGGAAGGGCTGGCAGCCAACTGGCGGCGCTTCATGCGTCGGCTCGGCGATACCGGCGGCCGGGTGCCCGCGGTGGCGGAGCTGATGTCCAGCCCTGCCGTCACGGTCAGCCCCGGCGATCCGCTGACGACGCTGGTGGAAGCGATGTCCGACGGTGGCCTGCACCAGTTGCCGGTGGTGGATGAGGAGGGCCGGCTGCAGGGCATCGTGGCGCAATCGGACCTGATCGCCGCACTGCACCGCCTAGTCGTGGCGCAGGCGCTCCAGGGCGGCCGGGCCTAGCGTTCGCCCCGCCCCGCCCGGACAGCGGCGCCGCGACCAGCTGGCCGCAGCCGCCCCCCGCCGCTGCCTCAGAGGCGGCGCACCTCCACATGCACCTGCATGGTCTCCCGCCCGCCGCCATGGCGCACCCCTTTGACCGGCGGGCAGGCGGCGTAGTCAGGCCCCACCGCGAGCCGCACATGGCGTTCGTCCATCGGGCAGGCATGCGTGACGTCGACGCTGAGCCAGTGTTGCGCCGCGATGTCGAGGCAGACGTCGACCCAGGCATGGCTGGCCAGCTCCGGCTCGTCCTCGGCGTGGAAATAGCCGCTCACATAGCGTGCCGGCACCCGGTGGCTGCGGCAGGCGGCGATGAACACGTGGGCCTGGTCCTGGCACACGCCCTTGCCCCAGTCGAAGGCCTCCAGCGCGGTGGTCTGCACGCCGGTGTGGCCGGGCCGGTAGCTCACCTGGGCGCGGACCGCTGCCGCCAGCGCCAGCATGGCGTCGGCCGACACGCCGGCCGCCAGATAGGGCGCCGCCCAGGCCGCCAGGCGCGCATGTGGCTCGGCCAGCGGCGTGGGCCGCAGGTAGAGCCAGGGCGACGCACTGCCCGGCGGATCGGCGAAGCTCGCCACGCCATGCGTCTGCACCGTGCCGCCCGCGCGCAGCGTGCCCTTGCGCAAGCGGGCCGGCAGCGTGCAGCTGTGGGTGCGGTTGCCATAGCCGTCGGTGGACTCGAACAACCGGCCCGGCCCGCTCACCTGCCATTGCAACACCGTCTGCTGCGGGCCGGACGAGGGTGTCAGGCAAAGCGCCTGCACCGCATGCTGCAGCTCGGCGCTGTACTCGTAGTGCGTGGCGTGGTGGATCTGGAACAGCATCGCGTGGGGCACCTCAGTGCATCACCGGCACCAGGAAGTCCCGGCTGATGCCGACACCGAGGTCGCCAATGCGGTCGAGGAACTGCGTGAGGTAGGCGTGCAGGCCGGTGGCCAGGATCTCGTCGATGCGGGCGTACTGCAGGTCGGCCTGCAGCCGCCCGGCGCGGCGCAGCGTCTCGTGCGACTGCTGGTTGGCCACGTCCCGCAGGTTGAGCACCACCTCGTTCACGCAGGCCGCCAGCGAACGTGGCATGTCGGGCCGCAGGATGAGCAGCTCGGCCACCTTCTCGGGCCGGATCACGTTGCGATAGACCTTGCGGTAGACCTCGAAGCCGGAGACCGAGCGCAGGATGGCCGACCAGTGATAGAAGTCGTACTCCAGCTCTTTCTCGCGCGCCACGCCGAAGAAGTCGCTCTGCACGGCATGGAACTTCACGTCCAGCAGGCGGGCGGTGTTGTCGGCCCGCTCGAGGAAGGTGCCGATGCGCAGGAAGTGGAAGGCCTCGTCCTGCAGCATGGTGCCCAGCGTCACACCACGCGAGAGGTGCGAGCGGAACTTGACCCACTCGAAGAACCGCGCCGGGTCGCGCTCCAGCTCGCCCTCGTCGACCAGGCGCTTGAACTCGAGCCAGGTCTGGTTCTGCGTTTCCCAGACTTCGGTGGTCAACGTGCCGCGCACCGCCCGCGCGTTCTCGCGCGCGGCGCGCAGGCAGCTCGCGATGCTGGAGGGGTTGCGCTCCTCGCGCACCATGTAGTCCATGACGTTCTTGGCGCTCACGCTGTCGTAGCGCGCGGTGAAGTCGTGCGTCAGCTCGGAGATGCTCAGCAGGCCGCGCCAGCCCTGCTCGGCGGCGCCGGCCGACTGCGGCAGCAGGCCGGTCTGGTAGTTGACGTCGAGCATGCGGGTGGTGTTTTCGGCCCGCTCCATGTAGCGGGCCATCCAGAACAAGTGGTCGGCAGTCCTCGACAGCATCTCAAGCCTCCAGCACCCAGGTGTCCTTGGTCCCACCGCCCTGGCTGCTGTTGACCACCAGCGAGCCCTCCTTCAGCGCCACCCGGGTCAGCCCGCCGGGCACCATCTGCAGCGCCTTGCCGCTCAGCACGAAGGGCCGCAGGTCGATGTGGCGGGGCGCGATGCCACTGTCGACGAAGGTCGGGCAGCTCGACAGCGACAGCGTCGGCTGCGCGATATAGCCGCTCGGATCGGCCAGCAGGCGGGCGCGGAAGTCGGCCACCTCCTGGCGGCTGGCCGCGGGCCCGACCAGCATGCCGTAGCCGCCAGCCCCGTGCACCTCCTTGACAACCAGCTCCGGCAGGTGGTCGAGCACATAGGCGAGGTCGTCGGGCTCGCGGCACAGGTAGGTCGGCACATTGGCCAGCACCGGCTTCTCGCCGAGATAGAACTCGATCATCTTCGGCACATAGGGATAGACGGACTTGTCGTCGGCGATGCCGGTGCCGATGGCGTTGGCCAGCGTGACGTTGCCGGCCCGGTAGACGCCCAGCAGCCCCGCACAGCCGAGCGAGGAGTCGGCGCGGAAGGCCAGCGGATCGAGGAAGTCGTCGTCGACGCGACGGTAGATCACGTCCACCCGCTTCGGGCCCTGGGTGGTGCGCATGTAGATGAAGTTGTCCTTGACGAACAGGTCCTGGCCCTCGACCAGCTCGATGCCCATCTGCTGCGCCAGGAAGGCATGCTCGAAGTAGGCCGCGTTGTACATGCCGGGCGTCAGCACCACCGCGGTGGGCTCGTTGACGCCGGCCGGCGCCACCGCCCGCAAGGTCTCGAGCAACAGGTCGGGGTAATGGTCCACCGGGGCGATGCGGTGCTCGCTGAACAGCTCGGGGAAGAGCCGCATCGTCATCTTGCGGTTCTCCAGCATGTAGCTGACGCCGCTGGGCACCCGCAGGTTGTCTTCCAGCACGTAGTAGGTGCCGCTGCCGTCGATATGGGCCGCACGCACGATGTCGATGCCGGCGATGTGGGCGTAGACGCCGCCCGGCACGTCCACGCCCAGCATCTCGGGACGGAACTGGCTGTTGCCGAACACCTGCTCGGGAGGAATGAGCCCGGCCTTGACGATCTCCTGGCCGTGGTAGATGTCGTGGATGAAGCGGTTGAGCGCCGTCACCCGCTGCGCCAGGCCGCGCTCCAGCTCGCGCCATTCGTGCGCCGGGATGATGCGCGGGATGATGTCGAAGGGAATCAGCCGCTCGGTGCCGGCGCCGTCCTCATCCTTCGCGCCATAGACGGCGAAGGTGATGCCGACGCGCCGGAAGATCATCTCGGCCTCCTCACGGCGCGCCTTCAGCACGTCGCGCGGCTGGCGCCCCAGCCAGCGCTCATAGGTGCGGTAGTGCTCGCGCACCTGGTCGGCGCTCGCATTCATCTCGTCGAAACTCGGTCTCATCGTGGCACTCTCCGGGGCGACCCACATGCAAGAAGCAGGCCTTGCGCATGGTGCCATGAACCACGGCATGGCGGGGGCGGCTCGCCATGCCTTCCAGCTCGCCCGGCCGCTGCCTCGATGCGCCAGCCAGCCCGGGTCGCCCTCACGGCCGATGGTGCCAATAGCGCCGCCGCACCTCCCGCTCGCATTCACCATGGCCATCGGCCCAGCGATAGGCGCCACAGGACGGGCTGGCGATGCGTTCGATGCCGCGGCTGTCGTAGCGAGCCACGACGCTGCTGGCGGGATGGCCGAAGCGGTTGCGCCAGCCCGCCTGGAACACCACCGTGCGTGGCTGCACCGCGTCGAGGAAGGGGGCGCTGCTGGAGGTCTTGCTGCCATGGTGGGGCGCCAGCAGCAGCTCGGCCTGCAGGCCCGCTCCCAGTGCGGACACCAGCCGCAGTTCCTCGCTGCGCTCGATGTCGCCGGGCAGCAGGGCGCTGTGGCCGCCGCCGCTGACCTTCAGCACGCACGACACCCGGTTCGGCGCCAGCGGCGGCGACCGGTCGCCGGCAAACGGATGCAGCAGCTCGAAGTGCACGCCGTCCCACCACCAGGCCTGCCCGGCAAGGCAGTCGGTGTGGCGTGCCATCTGGGCCCGCAGCGGGTGGGCCGGCTCGAGCGAACTCCACACTTCGATGGACGCGAAGGCGCGCAGCAGCGAGCCGGCGCCGCCGACATGGTCGCTGTCGCGATGCGACAGGACCAGCCGGTCCGGCTGGCGCTCGCCCAAGGCTTGCAGCAGCGGCAGCAGCACGCGCTCGCCGGCGTCGGTGTCGCTGCCGTAGGGGGGGCCGCTGTCGTAGACCAGGGTGTGCTGCGCCGTGCGGACGATCACCGCCCCGCCCTGCCCCACGTCGGCAGCCAGCACTTCGAAATGCCCCGCTGCCGGGCGCGGCGCCTGCGGCATCAGCAAGGGCAGGCCAAGGGGCAGCGCCAGCAGCCGCCAGCACAGCGGCAGCGGCAGTACCGCCAGCAGCCCGGCCAGGCAGCCGGCGGCCAGGGCCCAGGCCGGTGCAGCCGCGACGGTCCAGCTGGCGAAGGGCCAGCCCGCCAGTTGCAGCAGCCAGGCATCGAGCGCCTGCATCACCGCCGCCGCCGCGTGCCACAACCGCGGCCATGCCACGCCGAGCAGCGCCAGCGGCGTGACCACCAGGGTCACCAGGGGAATGGCCACCAGGTTGGCCAGCAGACCCACCAGCGAGACCTGATGGAAGAACAGCAGGCTCAGCGGCGCGAGCCCGACGCTCGCATGCACCTGCGTGCGAACCCCGTCCCGGGCGGCACGGCCCAAGCCGGCGCCGAGCCGTCGCAGCCGGGACCCCGCCTGCGACGGCGGCGCGGGCGGCGCTTGCCCCGGTTGAGCCGCCATCAGCAGCGCCACGGCCCCGAAGGACAGCCAGAAGCCGGGTTGCAGCAGTGCCCAGGGATCGAAAGCGGCCACCACCACGGCAGCCCACAGCAGCACCAGCGGCCATGGCCACCGGCGGCCGGCGCCGCCCATCAGCGTGACCACCGCCAGCATGCACACGGTGCGCTGTGCCGGCACGCCCCAGCCGGAGAACAGCGCATAGGCGGTCGCCAGGGCCAGCCCGCCCACGCGGGCCGCCGAGGGCGCCGGCCAGCGCAGCATCAGCGGCCCGTGGAGCCGCCAGAGGCGGCCCACCCCCACCGCCGCCAGCCAGGCGAACATCGTCACGTGCAAGCCGCTGATGGCCATCAGGTGGGCCACCCCGGTGAGGCGGTAGACCTCCCAGGCATCGTCATCGATGGCAGCCTGGTCGCCCACCACGAGCGCCGCCAGCACGCCCGCGGCTCGCGGGTCCGTCACCTCCGCCTGGATGGCATCGCGCACACGCTGCCGCCAGCGCTGCCAGCCTCCGCCGTCGGGGGCGCCGATCAGCCGCGGCGCCGACGGGCCGGCGGCCCGCACCTGGCCGGTGGCACCGATGCCCTGCTCGAACAGCCACAGCTCGTGGTCGCGCGCGTGGGGGTTGAACAGGCCGTGCGGCTGCTTCAAACGCACCGTGAAGCGCCAGGCCTGCCCGGCCCGCACATCGGGTGCCGGCTCCGGACTGCCGCTGGCGCCCGGACGGAAGCTGCCTGAATACCAGGACAGGAGCAGCAGGCGCGGCAGCACCACCGGCCGCCCGTCCTGATCCGCCTCTCGTACCTCGAAGACAAAGCGCGTGCCCTGCCCGGCACCCGTCGGCTGTGGCAGCCCGGCCACGATGCCGCTGACCTGCAGGTCGACCCCCTGCAGGCTGTCGTGCAGTCGAGCGGCGCACCGCTGGCTGCCCAGGCTGCCGGCCAGCCCCCAGCCCAGCGACGCCGAAGCCAGGGCACAAAGCACCACGAAGTACCGTGCCGGCCCGCGCACGGCCAGCCACCCGCCGACGCTGCCCAGTACCAGGGCTGCCGCGTAGGACAGGCCCGGCCACAGCACCGGCTGCTGCAGCTGCATTGCCATGCCGGCCAGGACCGCAAGCGGCCCCAGCCAGGCACCCGTCGTTGCCTTGCTCTTGTGCTGCACCCCGGACCCTCCCCGTGTGGGCACCAAGTGTAGGATTGCCGCTTCGCCAATACAGGAGGCCCTGCCCCATGTCCGTCTACGACAAGCTCAAAGCGCTCAACATCGAACTGCCACCGCTGGCCGTGCCGGCTGCCGCGTATGTGCCCTTCGTGCGCACCGGCTCGCTGCTGTTCCTGTCCGGGCATATCGCAAAGAAGGACGGCGCGGTCTGGGCCGGGCAGCTCGGCAAGGACATCACCACCGAGCAGGGCCAGGCCGCCGCGCGCGCGGTGGCGATCGACCTGCTGGGCACCCTGCACGCCGCGGTCGGCGACCTGAACAAGATCAAGCGCATCGTCAAGCTGATGAGCCTGGTCAACAGCACGCCGAGCTTCACCGAGCAGCACCTGGTGACGAACGGCGCCTCGGAGCTCTTCGGCCAGGTGTTCGGCCCCCAGGGCGCGCATGCCCGGAGCGCCTTCGGTGTCGCGCAGAATCCGCTGGGTGCCTGCGTCGAGATTGAACTTATTGCCGAAGTCGAATAACGAAGCTCATCCCTTCAACTTGTACCGCTGCGGAGCCCGTCTTGCGTCTGTCGTCTTCCTCCACCCTGTCCGGCGTCATCTGCCTGGCCAGCCTGGGCGCCGTCGGCGCCGCACTGGTGTCCCAGTACGCCTTCGGCCTGCAGCCTTGCCCCTGGTGCGTGCTGCAGCGGGTGATCTTCCTGGTGATCGCGCTGCTGGCGGGCATCGCCTGGGCAGTGAAGGTACCGCTGGTGCGCCGGGTGGCGGCAGGGCTGGCGGCGGTGTTTGCCGTGGCGGGCATCGCCGCGGCGGTTCACCAGAACACCGTGGCAGCCAAGTCCTTCTCCTGCAACCTGACGCTGGCCGACAAGATCATCAGCGCACTCGGCCTGGAGCAAGCGCTGCCTTTCGTGTTCGCGGTCCGGGCGTCCTGCGCGGACGCGGCGGCGACACTGCTGGGCCTGCCGTATGAGTTCTGGAGCCTGGCGCTGTATGTCGTGCTGGGTGTCGCGGCAGTGATGATCGTGCGGCGCCCGGCCGGCTGAGCCCGGCCCCCGCCCCTTGTGGCGCCGCTGATCCCCTACCTGGGCCAGGGTCCGGCCGACCGGCGGCTGGCGCACGGAATAAGCTGGGGTCGCTTGCCGCGATGAACGCGGCATGAGGAGCTCAGCCCATGGTTCCCTGGTACACCTTCTGGACCCGCTCGATGGACATCGCAACCGGCGCGCCGGAAGTGATCACCCGCCGGCTGACGATGATGAACGCCCCCTGGCCATGGCCGATGGCCACCGTGCTGGAATCGCAGCGCATGGTCTGGGAGAAGACACTGGCAGCCAGCCAGGCCTGGTGGAGCACCTGGTTCGCGATGTGGCCGCACTTGATGCAGTCGCCGCAGACGCTGATGCGGCCCACCTTGCACCACACCGGGCACCTGGTACGCACCGCCAACCAGGCGCTGCTGCCTTACAGCCGCACGGTGAAATCGAACGTCAAGCGGCTGCGCAAGCCCGGCTGAGAGCGGGGCTGGCTCCCGGTCGCCGCGCCGTGGCCCGCACGGCGGCCTTCCGGCGACCCACCGGGCAGAGCCATGCCGGGCCGCATGCCGAGCCCCGGCCCGACCAGCCTGCGTCAGGCGCCCGGCCGCCACGCCATCCAGCCGAGCAGGGCCAGGTTGTGCAAGCTGTGCAAGCCAGCTGCACAGGCCAGTGCGCGCACCCGCACCCCAGCCTGCAGCGACAGCGTGAGCAGCGCGCACAGCAGAAGCGCCGCCGGGAAGGTGGATGTCGCAAGGGCACCATGCAATGCGGCATGGGCAGCAGCGAAGCCGGCTGCCGGCACGGCGGCGCGCCACCACAAGCCCGGGATCGCGGCGAAGCGGCGGGAGCGATGCAGCAAGCCGACCACCGCCCACAGCAGCAGATTCTCGGCCAGGGGAGACAACAAGCCAGCCGCCAGGAACAAGCGCGGGCCGGGCATGGGCACTGCCGGGGGCCTCACGGCCAAGGACGGCTGCAACACGGCGGCCACCGCGTATGTCAGCACGAGCGAGGCCGCCACGCCCGCAAGCACCAGCCGCACAGGGGCGTGCAGCAGCGCCCGCAGCAGCAGGCGCGCCTGCGGGTCGCAGGCAGCGGCTGCCGGGGCCACCCGGCCGGCGGCCGGCCGCCCGTCAAGCCGGGGATGCAGCAAGGGCACGAGCCCCCCCGGCAGCGGCCAGCTGCAGGATGTCTTCAAGCGCGTCGACCGCCGGGACGGCGGCCTGGCCGAAATGGAGCACATACTGCTCACGCAACGCCCGGATCTGTGCGGTCCGGGAAACGTCGCCAGCCATGTCGGCAGCGAGGCTGGCCAGGCGCGGCAGGTCGCCCTCGCCCACCTTCTTGCCGACGATGTCGAGCACCGTCAGCTCCCACGGATCGTAGGGCAGGTCGTTGGCTTCGAAGCCGCGGCGTTCCGGCTCGAAGGCCAGGCTGAGCACCGGCTTCTCGGTCAGGAAACAGTAGTCGAACAGCACGCCGGAGATGTCCGACACCATCAGATGCGATTCCGACATCGCATGCAGGGCGTCCCGGCTGTCGTCCCAGCGCAACTCCGCGAACTCCCGCGTTTGCTCGCGCAGATCGGCCAGCAAGGCCGCTTCGGAGATCCAGCTCTGGGGATGCGGCCGCACCGTCACGCGCAAGCCGGCCTCCACCAACGGCCGGATCACCCGCATGCCATAGCGTGTGAGGAGACCGTTCTTGCCCCAGGTGGGCGCAATCAGCACATGCAACGGTGCCTTCGCGCTGTGCTGCACCGGCGGCAGCTCGCGATAGGCCGGCAGCATCTCGTCGTAGTAGAGGCAGCCGGCCTGCACCAGCAGCTTCGGTGGCTGGCCACGCAGCTGTTCCAGGCAGCGCAGGGTGCGCTCTTGGTGCGGGCCGCAAAGGATGACCGAATCGAAGTAGTCGAAGGAGTAAGGACGATTGAAGGCCTTGTCGGTTGGCGAATGGATCAGGTGGGCATAGTGCCGCACATGGCGCGATCGCTTGATCTGCAGCACGTCCAGGCCAGGGGTGGTCATGATGCACACCTCGGCATGCAGGGTGTTCAGCTGGGCCCAGGCGGCCGGGCCGCGACCGATGTGCCGGGTGACGACACCGGCGATGCCGGACTGCAGCAAGGGATCGCCCGCATCGCTCGACAGGTACAGGCAGCCGATGCCGCGGCGTGCCAGCTCTTGCAGCAAAGGCCGGAAGGTGCCCTCATACTGCCCGCCTTCGCTATAGACCACCAGGCGCCGGTCTTGCGCGGAGTCCCCCGCGTGGCGGCCGAACCAGGCACGCAGCTGTGTCGGCGCCCGGACGATCAGGCCCTTGAGCGCGAAGAAGGACGCCGCGGCAAATCCGACCACCGCGGAAAACAGCATGCTCCCGGTACCGGGGTCGAGGTACAGCAGCAGCGACGGCAGCAGCGTGGCATCCAGCGCGCTCATGATGGCTTCCTGTCGATGAGAGGTGAAGAAGAGGCGCTGCCCGCCGGCTCACGGCCGGGAGTCACCGCAGCATCTCCCAGTTCTTGGGCTGGGTGACGTCTTCCTTTACCCGGTAGAGGTGCTCGACCCGGTAGTTGTCGGGCCCCTGGCCACTGGGCTGCCAAGGCGTTTCATGCAAGGTGACCCAGCCTTGCACTGGCGTATAGCGGATGACCTTGCCGCTGACCCGGTCCTTGCACCCCCCCAGCACGTCACAGACGATGCCGGGCACGCTGGCGTTGGCGATGAACTGCTTCGACTCGGCGATCGGGCCCGACGCACCGAAAGGCTTGATCATCAGGAAACTCTGGAACATCGAGTAGCGGGTCTGCTCCGGCACCTGCTTGAGCAGCGGGTTGTGCGACACCCAGCCGTGATCGGACACCACCACGAACATCGTGTTGTCATAGATGCCCTGGGCCTTGAACCAGTCCATGTACTGCCCGAGCATTTCCACCGTGCACCGGGTGGTCTGGTAGATGGCAGCCGTGTCGCTGCTGTTGTAGCGCTGGATCAGCGAGTGCACCGTCTCGTTCGCGTCCGACAACTTGCGGTCCGGAATGCAGTCGCCTTTCAGGAACAGCGGCGCGCGCGGCAGCTCGTTGGTGATGAAGGTGAAGGTGTCGCGCGGCGCCGCCGTATCCGACAGCTCGCCCATGCTGGCAAGACTGAAGAAGTTGTTGAGGTACTTGTCCTCCTTCTTCTTCCAGATGTAGGACAGCCCGACCCAGCTGCCCTTGCCGTAGATCGATTCACGCAGCGAGGTCGGCGCCACCCGCAGCAGGCTCAAGGCGATGTACTGGTGCGCCAGGCCGAGGCGCAGGCGATCTTCCTGGCCCTTGCGTACATTGGCCTTCTTGGCGCCGATGCGCTTGCCGATGGAGTGGATGCAGCGTGCAATGCCCGGCCCTTCGTAGCGCTGGTTGAAGTACTCGCAGTCCCCCTTGCGCTGCAGCCCGAACCAGAACGGGTCGGAGTACAGCACCTGGTAGCCATGGGCACTGAAGTTGTCGACATAGAGCCGGTAGGCGTCGCTGACCTTCTCCTTCAAGGAGGCCCCGCTGCGCTGGTTGATGCCCGAGACGGTGTAGTCGAACCCGCCGAACACGGCCGGCAGACCGTTGAAGGTGCGGTTGCCGGTGGAGACGATGTTGGAGTACCAGGTGTAGCCGGGGAACTGCGCCGGCAGGCGAGGGCTGTCGGCGAAGATGTCAGGCAGGTAGCCGCTCATCGCACCGTCGACAAAGATCATCACCACGTTCTTGCCGGTCTTGGAGTAGCTGAACAGCTTGGCGTTGCCGGCCAGCTCGTCTTCCGACTTGCGGCTGACGCGCTCATGGATCGAATACAGGCTGTAGCCGGTGGCCACCACGCTGGCCAGCAGCGCCACCCCCAGGCCGTTCAGCAGCCAGGAGAGGCGACGCGCCAGCAGGTACACAGCAGCCACGACACACGCCAGCAACACCACCGCGTCGATCAGCAGCGACGTGGCGTTCGGCGCCAGCCCGGCCGGCTCCGAGAAGCTGAAGTTGTCCAGCACGCCCGCATGCGGGGGGAGGAAGAAGCCGAAAGCCAGCGCCGCGAACAGCAGCACCAGCCCGGCAGCGATCCACAGCGAGCGAACCCTGCTGGACGAGATGCGGTACACCACGTAGGCCAGCCCGGCATAGAGGATGCCGTAGCCGAGCACCACCCCGAAGAAGAAGCTGAAGTAACCACGCAGGCCGTCGACGTCGTCCTCCAGTCCGGTCAGCGACGCCGGCAGTGCGACAGCCACCACCATGAAGAGCGCCGCTGCCAGCAGGGCGTAGACGCGCCCCTGGCGCCCCTGCAGCTCGGCGAACACGGGAAAGCGGATCGGACGGCTCATGCGCATTTGCTCGCTCGGTAGAAGTCGTGTGATCGGCGGCTCGAATAGAAGAGGCTCTTGAACACCGAGAACAGGTTGTTGGTGGTCCAGTACAGCACCAGCCCGGCTGGCGACCGATACAGCAGCACCAGGAACAGCACTGCGATGACATGGCCCTGCACCTTCTCGCTCACGCCCTGCCCCTGGCTGTACAGCCACAGCGCGATCAGGTTGAGCAAGGTCATGACGATGGGCAGCAGGTTGATTCCGAACAGCAGGCCGTCCGGCGCCCCGAGATCGGGGATGCCGAGGAAAGGCACGCCGGACAGCGGTGCATGCCGGTTCAGCAGACCGAAGGCAGCGATGAACAAGGGGATCTGCAGGGCCAGCGGCACCAACCCGCGCATTGCGAAGATCGGGTGGTAGCGGTGTTGGCGGTACAGGGCGCGCTGCATCATGTAGCGCTCCTGCCCCGCGAAGGCGAAACTGAACTCCTGCAGCTTGGGCGCCATGCGCGCCTGCGCCTCCCGTTCGCGGCCCTGCACCTTTTCTGCCCAGTGGTAGGCGGGCAGCAGGAGCAGGTTGAACACCAGGCTCAGCACCATGATGGCCACCCCCTGGCTCCTCGTGAGCTCGAAGGCCCACTCAAGCACTACCAGCAAGGCGGCCCGTATCGGCTCGATGAGGATCAGCTCCAATGCCCCGAACATCGCATCACTCCATCAACCGAGGGCTGCCGCCACGGGCAGCCCGGGCGCCGGGAGGCCTGCCCCCGCGGTGCCGGCGCTGCCGGACCCGTCAAGCGGCGGGAACAGGTCCTCCGCAATGGCCAGGTCTTCCGGCGTGTCGATCTCGAACCACCTCAGGCCGGTCGTCTCGAGGGCCTCGATGGGCAGGCCCTGGCTCACCAGGTCTTGCATCGCATACTCCAGCGGAGCCTTGACACCGCCCTTCACGATGGTGTCCTTCACCGCCGCCCGCAGCGCTTGCGCCGGCTGCCCGGCGCGCAGGAAGCTGATGTTCACGGTCTTGAACGATTCGGCCAGCGGAAAGTCCGGCGTGCGCACGCTCTCGTGCAGCCAGGCGGCCACCCGGCCCTGCCCGGTCAAGGCGAAGGTGCCGGACAGGCTGGGCTCATAGGGCGAGAGCACCGTCAGCGCCGACGCCTGCGCGGCCGAGGCAAAGGTGCGGCGGATGAGCTCCGGCTCGCACACCACGTCGCCTTCGACCAGCAGCAGGTGGGCCGCCGGGTCCACCGCGTCAAGCGCCAAGTCGAGCGAGAACACCGAGCCGGTGGCCGCGTAATTCGGGTTCTCGACGAAGTTCACCCGCAGCCCGGCATAGCGCTCGGCGAAGAACTGCCGGATCTGGTCGCCCAGGTAGCCGATGGCAACGGTGATGCCCTCCACACCGTGCGCCAGCAGCGAATCGACCATGCGCTGCAGGATCGGCGTGCCGTTGACCGGCACCAGGCACTTGGGACGGGCCGCGGTATTGGGCCCCAGGCGGCTGCCCAGGCCCGCGGCCAGAATGATGACCTCGGTGTGGCGGGCCAGGGCCAGCGCGTCCGGATGTGTGTCGCTCATGGCAATCTCCCTCATTCGATCTCGGCGAAAAACCGCTGCAGGCGCAGCAGGCCCTTGGTGACGTCTTCGCTCTTGATGGCGTAGGACACCCGTATGCCGGTCGGGTCCCCGAAGGCAGCGCCGGAGACCACCGCCACGTTCGCATGCGCCAGCGCCAGCTCGCACAATGCGTCCACATCCTTCACCTGCTGGCCGCGGAAGGACTTGCCCAGCTTGGACTGGATGTCGAGGAAGAGATAGAAGGCGCCTTCCGCTGGTGCCGCCTTGATTCCCGCCATCTCGTGCACGATGTGCAGCGCGTGCTGCAGCCGATCGTCGAGCAGGCGATTGGCCGCGTCGACGAAGGGCGCCATGCCTTCGCGCAGCGCCGCCATGACGGCGTACTGCGCCACGCTGTTCGGATTGGAAGTGGTGTGGCCCTGCAGGTTTTCCATCGCCTTGACCACCGGCGCCGGCGCGGCGACATAGCCCACCCGCCAGCCGGTCAGGGCCTGGCTCTTGGAGAAGGAGTTGACGACAACCACCCGATCCTTCACCTCCGGACGCAAGGCAACGATGTTGGAATGCTCATGGCCGCTGCGCACCAGGGAGGCATAACACTCGTCGAAAATGATCCAGAAGTCGTGTTGCAAGGCCAAATCGGCAACTCGGCGCAACTCGTCGGCGTCGTAAATGGTGCCGGTCGGGTTGTTCGGCGTGTTGATGACGATCGCTTTCGTCTTCGCCGTCACGGCCCGCTCGACGTCTGCCGCCAGCAGGCGGTAGCCGGAGCGACGCGTATCGATGAACACCGGCCGCCCCCCGGCCAGCTCCACCTGGGACGGGAAAGTCACCCAATAGGGCTGCGGGATGATCACTTCGTCGCCTGGATTGACCAGCACCAAGGCGGCATTGAAGAGCGCCTGCTTGGCACCGGCGGTCACGCCCGCCTCGGTATCCTGGTACGGGGTGCCGCACTGCCGGCTGACCAGTTCGGCCACCAGCTTCCGCAAGCCCGGCAAACCAAGCGTCGGCGTATAGATATTGTGCCCGGCATCGATCGCTGCCTTCGCGGCCGATTTCACCGTGGGGCTGGTGTCGATATCGAGCTCCCCGGCCGCGAAATTCACGACATCGACGCCGGCGGCCTTCAGCTCGTTGGCGATGACCCGCATTTTCGAGGTGCCGGGCGGAGAGAGAAGCCGAGTGCGATCGGACAACATCATGGCAAACATCCTCTGGTCGAGTGAAGGGCAGAATGGGCGATGCGATTCACCGTGTGCCGGGAATCAGGTCGAGAATTTCATTGATACCAAGGCAATAAGGCTCGGCTTCCTGCGTTCTGCCATATTTCAGAATGTCGGTCGCAGCACGGCGCATTGCCAGATACGCCGCCCTCAGCATGTGATTGGCATAGATCACGATATTGAATCCGGCTTGCTCCAGCTCATCGAAATAGGTCTGGCAATAGCTGGTCGGCACGCAGACCAGGGGCACCTGCGGGAACTCGCTGCGGAAGCGTCTGGCGAACTCGACCACTTCGGCCGGCTCGGAGCGGCGGCTGTGGATCATGATGCCGTCGGCGCCCGCGGCCAGGTAGGCCTGGGCCCGCTGCAGCGCGTCTTCCATGCCGGCCTCGAGGATCAAGCTCTCGACACGGGCGATGATCATGAAGTCGTCGCTGATCTGCGCTGCCTTGCCGGCTGCGATCTTGGCGCAGAACTCGCCGATGTTTTCCTGCTGCTGCAAGACGGTGTTGCCGAACAACGAGTTCTTTTTCAGGCCGGTCTTGTCCTCGATGATCACGGCCGACACGCCGACCCGCTCGAGCGAGCGGACATTCAACGCGAAATGCTCTGGCTTGCCGCCGGTGTCACCATCCATGATCAGCGGCAGCGTGGCCACCTCGAAAATGTCGTTGACATTGAAAAGGCGGTTGGAGATGTCGAGCGCTTCGATGTCGGGCTTGCCCCGCTCGGTGGAATCGGTCAGCGAACTGGACCAGAGCGCGTCATATTGAACCGACTCACCCGTTCGGGCATCTGGCACATCCAGGCTTTCCGCGAGCAGGGCGGATATGGGGCTGTGCGCCTCCAGCACCCTGAGGCATTTCTTCTGCGAGAGCCGCTGCCTGAGCAGTGCCCTGCGCCGATCAGCGGTAACTCCACGAGGTTTTTCCATGATCGTCCTTCCCCAAGGCGCTGCGATTCAGGGCCGTCATGAAACCGACTTCGCAGCGAGATACACGGACAGGATGGCCAGCAACCTACTTCGCTGGGGCACTG
The DNA here is from genome assembly GCF_030419005.1 of Eleftheria terrae. Taxonomy (NCBI): domain Bacteria; kingdom Pseudomonadati; phylum Pseudomonadota; class Betaproteobacteria; order Burkholderiales; genus Eleftheria; species Eleftheria terrae. The sequence continues at coordinate 5,110,721 of NZ_CP106951.1, read as the reverse complement.
CCACGGAATTGTCACATTGAAAATTTTGCCGGGAAGCTGCCTCTTCTGACAGTAAGGTTGCATGCAGATTTACGAGAATGCGTACTTGACGACCCGCGGAATCGGTATTTACAACAATTGGCGGCCGCTCACCTGCCACAAAAATCAGGTGTTGATAAAACAGTGGCTTTGTAAGATGGCCGAGGACCATTCACCGGAGAGGGACATGCTGAATAGAGCGGCCCGGGCCTGCGCGGCCCTTTTATTGGGCGGCGCTGCGATGATCGCGTCCGCGGCGGAGGTGGTTCTTTATTCCTCGAATAACGTCGACGCCATCGGGCGCGCGGTCGAGCTATTCAACAAGACCCATCCGGACATCAAGGTTTCGGTGGTACGCGCCGGCACCGGTGCGCTGATGCAGCGGATGAAGGCGGAGGCCGCCAATCCCCTCGGTGATGTTTTCTGGTCGGGCGGCCTCGCCACGGTGCGCGAATTCCGGCATCTGCTCGATCCATATCAATCCGCGCATGCGGCGTTCGTCCCTTCGCCCTACCGGGAGCCGAGCGGGCTCTGGCTGGGCACCAACACCCAGGTGGCCGTGTTGATGGTGAACCAGCGCCAGACCGGGACCGACCCGGTGCCGGCCCGCTGGGCCGACCTGGCCGCCCCCCAGTGGAAAGACCGCATCGTCATTCCCGACCCCGAGCGCAGCAGCGCGTCCTATGCGGCCCTCTACGGCTTGCGGCAGTTGCTCGGGGCAGACACCCTCGGCCGGATCGCGCGCAATGCGACAGTGGTCAGCACCACCTCGGCGGCCTATGAGGGCGTCGCCAAAGGCGAGTTCGCCGTGGCGGTGACCATGGAGTACGCCGCGCAGGAGTACGTTGCCGGTGGCCTGAAGGAAATCCGCGTGGTGTACCCGGCGGAAGGCACCTTCGCCTCGCCGGAAGGCATGGCCCTGATCAAGGGCGGCAAGCACCCGGCCGAAGCGCGCAAGCTCTATGACTTCCTGGCCTCGCGCGAACTGCAGGCGCAGCTGGCCAAGTCCAACTACCGCCGGCCGCTGCGCAGCGACATCGACGTCAGCCAGCTGACCGGCCTCCCGGCGCTGGACCGCCTCAAGATCGTGCCGCTGGACGAAGCGAAGATGGCCGCTGCGCGTTCGGAGTTCCTGGCGCAGTGGCGCCGCCTCCTGGCGTCGCGTTGAGCTCCGCCGCGTCTGCACGGAAAGCCACAGTGCGCGTCACCTGCGAGAACATCCGCCAAAGCTACGCCGGCCAAGCGCTGTTCGCCGACCTCAACCTCTGCATCCCGGCCGGCGCCTTCTTCACCTTGCTGGGCCCCTCGGGTTGCGGCAAGACCACCTTGCTGCGCATGCTGGCTGGCTTTGTCCGGCCCGACCAAGGGCGCATCCTGTTCGGCGAGCAGGATGTGACCTCGGTGCCGGTGCATCGGCGCGGCGTCGGCATGGTGTTCCAGGATTACGCGCTGTTCCCCGACCGCTCGGTGCTGGAGAACGTGCGCTACGGGCTCTCGGCACGCCAGGTCCCGCGAGCCGAATCGACCGCCCGTGCCACTGCGATGCTGCGCCGGGTGGGGCTCGAAGCGGTGGCGCAGCGCTCGCCGGCCAGCCTCTCCGGCGGGCAGCGGCAGCGGGTGGCGATGGCCCGGGCCCTGGTCATCGAGCCTCGGCTGCTGCTGCTCGATGAGCCGCTGTCCGCACTGGACGCCAAGCTGCGGGTGGAGCTGCGCTCCATGGTGCGTGAACTGCAGGCCGAGGCCGGCATCACAACGGTGTTCGTCACGCACGACCAGGAAGAGGCGCTTGCGCTCTCCGACATTGTGGCGGTGATGGACCGGGGCCGCATTGTCCAGCTCGGCACACCGCGCGAGGTCTACCGCACGCCGCGCACGCCCTTCGTTGCCGATTTCGTCGGCCGCGCCAACTTGCTGCCGATCATCGAGGAGCTGCCGGCCGACGCAAACGGCAGGCGCCGCTTCAAGACGTCCGGCGGCGTGCTGTTGAGCGGCAACGCCAGCGCCTGCTCCCCGCCAGCGAGCTTCGCAGTGCGCAGCGAGGACATCGTGCTGACCGACGCCCGGCCGGCGGCCGAAGGGGAACTGGCCGGCATTGTCGAGCGGGCCGAGTTCCGCGGGGGAATCACGGCCTACACCGTCGGCACCCCGGCCGGCACGCTGCAGGTGGACGTGCTCTCGCAGCAGCAGCAGCGCCTGCGGCAGCCTGGCGAGCCGGTGCTGCTGCGCCTGCCCACCGATGCCCACATGGTGGAGCGCGACTGATGCTGCTCGGCTGGCGCCGCGACCCGGCCTGGACCGCCCTCACCGGATTGGCCCTCGGCGTGATGCTGTTGTTCCTCGTCTGGCCCTTGCTCGGGATGCTGGGGCAATCGCTCGTGGCCTCCGACGGGAGCACCGGCTGGGGCGCCTACCTGCGCTTCTTCTCCGAAGCCCAGTACCGCACGGTGCTGCTGAACACCCTGGTGCTTGGCGCTGCCGTGACGCTCGGCGCCGTACTGCTGGGCGGCGGCCTGGCTTTCGCGGTGGCTCGCTGCAGCTTCCCGCTGGCTGGATGGGTGGCGGCCTTGCCGCTGCTGACCCTGGTCATCCCGGACGTGGTGGTGGCCGCCGCCTGGGTGCTGGTGCTGGGCAAGCAGGGCCTGGTCAACGAATGGCTGGCGCGCTGGGGCTGGCAGCTGCCCTCGCTCTATACCTGGTGGGGCCTCGTTTTCGTCATGACGTTGGACCACTACGTCTACGCCTTCGTCGCCGTGCTGGTGGGCCTGAAGTCGATGGACCGCGGCCTGGAAGAAGCGGCCCTGAGCCTGGGCAGCCCGCCGGGGCGCGTCATGCGCACGGTCACCGTGCGGCTGCTGATGCCCTCGGTCTTCGCCGCCGTGCTGGTGGTCTTCACGCACGTCATCGGCAGTTTCGGCATACCGGCGATCCTGGGCCCGCGCATTCCCGTGCTTGCCGTGAAGGCGTACAACGAATTCGTCAGCGAGATGGGCGGCGATCCGCAGATGCCGGCCGCCACGGCGTCGGTGCTGGTCCTGCTCGGCAGTGTGCTGTTGCTCCTGCAGAAGCTCGTCGTGGAACGTCGCCAGTACCAGATGGAATCGGGGCGGCCACCGCTGCCGGTGCCCTTGAGCGGCTGGCGTGCCGCGCTAGCGACCGGCGGCGTGCTCGCTTTGGTGCTGCTGTCCGCGCTGCCGACGGTGGTCGTGCTGCTGACCGCCTTCACGCCGTCGGCCGGGCCGATCCTGCACTACGGCGAGTTCACGCTCCGGCACTTCGAATCGGCGCTGATGCGCGCGCCCGAGCCGCTCTACAACTCGCTGTTCCTGGCCGCGGTGGCGACGGCCGCCGGCGTGCTGTTCTCGGTCGTCACGGCCTACCTGGTGGTCAAGCGGCGCTCCGTCTTCACCGCCGGGCTCGACTTGCTGGTGATGCTGCCGCTGACGGTCGCCGGCACGGTACTCGGCATCGCGTTGGCGCAGGCCTTCAGTTCGGGATGGCTGGTACTGGCGGGCACTTGGCCCATCATGGCGCTGGCCTACTTCCTGCGCCGCGTGCCGAGCAGCGTGCGGGCTGCCGCGGGCCCGCTGCACAACGTCAAGGACCACCTCGAAGACGCCTCCATGAGCCTCGGCGTGGGTCCCTTGCGCACCTTCTTCCAGGTGGTGGTGCCGGTCATCGGCCCTTCTGTGGCGGCGGCCGCGGTGCTGATGTGGATCACCAGCCTGTCCGAGCTGTCCGCCACCGTGGTGCTGTATTTCGGCGGCATGAGCACCATGCCGATCGAGATCTTCCAGCAAGTGGACAGCGGCCGCCTGGCATTGGCCAGCGCCTACAGCGTGCTGCTGCTGGTGGCCATCTTCATTCCCCTGGTGCTGGCCCGGTGGGTCTTCCGCCTGCGACTAACATCGCTGCAGTGAAGCCGCTTCGCCGACCACTGGCGCCCACGGGCTGCGATCCCGGCGCCGGCCTTGGCGCCGCCATCAGATCGCCACCTGCCCGCTACCAGCCGAGACCACCATGCATCACGACAAGCACCGCGCCTTCCGCGCGGCTCTGAGCAGCGGCCAGCTGTTCACCGCCATGGCCGCCCACAACCCCCTGGTCGCCAAGCTGGCCGAGGAAGCCGGCTTCGGTGGCGTGTGGGCCAGCGGCTTCGAACTCTCGGCCAGCCATGCCGTGCCCGACGCCAGCATCCTGCCGATGAGCAGCCACCTCGAGATGTGCCGTGCCATGGCGGCCGTGCTGTCAGTGCCCCTGATCGCGGACGTGGACACCGGCTTCGGCAATGCGGTGAGCGTCTCCTACATCGTCCCCCAGTTCGAAGCCGCCGGGGCCTCGGCCCTGGTCATGGAAGACAAGAGCTTTCCGAAGGACACCAGCCTGCGCGAAGGCGGCCGGCAGGAGCTGGTCCGCATCGAGGAGTTCCAGGGCAAGGTGGAGGCCGCCTGCGCTGCGCGCGACAACCGCGACCTGTGCGTCATCGCGAGGACCGAGGCCTTGATCGCCGGCCGCGGCCAGGCCGAGGCCATTCGCCGCGCCCTGGCCTACGAGGAGGCCGGCGCCGACGCCATCCTGGTCCATTCGAAGCAGAAGACGCCGGACGAGATCCTCGCCTTCGTCGCCGCCTGGCCGGGCCGGGCACCGCTGGTGCTGGTGCCCACCGCCTACCCCCGGCTGACCGAGCGGGACATCGCCGCATTGGGCAAGGTGGCGGTGGTGATCTATGGCAACCACGCCATCCGGGCGGCCGTCGCTGCCTGGCGCAGCGTGTTCCGCCAGATCCGCCAGGACGGCGGACTGCTGGGCGTCGAGCCCGGCCTGCCGACGGTGGCGGAGATCGTGGAGTTGCAAGGCGATGCGCACATGCGCAGCATCGAGCAGCGCTTTCTCCGATAACTTGAAGGAAGGAGTTCCATGAACGAGACCCAGCTGATTTCCTGCCGTGCCGGCACGGTCTGCCTGCCGCCCAAACCGCTGATCGGGCGCGAAGACGGCGGCCATCTCATCGTCAATCCGCCGCGCCCGGTGTGGGAGCGCAGCGAGCTGACGCGCACCGAGCTGATGGAGTGGAGCTTCCTGGTGGCCGCCACCGGCCAGGCCATGCTGGAGGTGCTGCCGCAACTGCAAGGCGGCTGCCTCAACTACTGGGAGGCCGGCAACTGGGCCCTCAACGAGCTGGCCGAGCCCCGCGGCCCGAAGTCGGTGCAGGACCATCGGCGCGTGCACCTGCACATCTTCGGGCGCAGCCCGCGAGCGCAGGACCCGGACTGGCGCTGGGGCGAGTCGCCGAAGTTTCCCGACTATGTCGATTCGGCGAGCTGGTCCGCCAAGTTCACGCTGCTGGAGGACGAGGAGTGCACTGCCCTGCGCCGCCGCATCCTCGAGATCCTGAAGGACAAGTACGACGTCGACGCCACGGTGAACGGCTGAAATCGGCAGCGCCGGCCCACTCGCGGCAGGCCATCATGCGCGTCCACCGCGGCGGTACGGCCCGACAGGCACCGCCTGCCGGGGCCCTGCTCGCCGCGCGCAGCAGCCGCCGCCGGCCGCTCCGGCCGGCCTAGCCGCCGGCGAGCACGCGCTGCGGTTTCATGCCCAGGTCGGCCGGCTTGCCCTTGCGCGCCCGCTTGCTGGCGTAGCCAGACAGCGCCGCACCCTTGAGCTCCTCGTCCTTCGGTTTGCCGCCACGGCCGGTGCCCAGCACCCGCAGGCTGGTGCCGCAGGCGGCGACCGACACCAGCGGGTCCTTGGCATCGACTTCCATCAGCGTGAGGCCGCGCCCGCCCTTGGGCTGCAGCTTCAACTCGTCGATGCCGAACACCAGCAGCCGCCCGCTCAGCGCCAGGCAGGCCACCCGTGTGCTGCTGCCGACCGGCGCCGGCGGCAACAGCCGGGCACCCTCGTCCAGCGTGAGGAAACCCTTGCCGCCCTTCTGGCGCGACATCATGTCGCCCAGCTTGGCCATCAGGCCGTAGCCCGCGGTGCTGGCCAGCAGCAAGGTGGTGTCGGCGGGGCCGGCATAGTAGTGCGCCGGCTGCGAGCCCGACTCCAGCTCGATCATCGTCGTCACCGGCTGGCCGTCGCCGCGCGCGCCCGGCAGGCCGCTGACCGGCACGGTGTAGACCCGGCCGTTGCTGCCGAACACCAGCAGCGTGTCCACCGTGCGGCATTCGAAGGTGCCGTAGAGCCCGTCGCCCGCCTTGAAGGCAAAGCTCGCCGCGTCGTGCCCATGGCCCTGGCGCGAACGCACCCAACCCTTCTGGCTCACCACCACCGTCACCGGCTCGTCGATGACCTTCACCTCGGCCACCGCGCGCTTGTCCTCCTGGATCAGCGTGCGGCGCTCGTCGCCGAAGGTCTTGGCATCGGCCTCGATCTCCTTGACCACCGTGCGCTTCAGGCTGGCAGGGTTGCCGAGGATGTCCTCCAGCTTGGCCTGCTCGACACGCAGGTCCTTGAGCTCCTGCTCGATCTTCAGCGCTTCCAGCCGCGCCAGCTGGCGCAGCCGGATCTCGAGGATGTCGTCCGCCTGCCGCTCGCTGAGCTTGAAGCGCTCGATCAGCGCCGCCTTCGGGTCGTCCGAATGACGGATGATGCGGATCACCTCGTCGATGTTCAGCAGCACCAGCTGCCGGCCTTCGAGCACGTGGATGCGGTCGAGCACCTTGTCCAGCCGGTGGCGCGTGCGCCGCTGCACGGTGGCCAGGCGGAAGCCGATCCATTCGACCAGCACCTGTCGCAGCGACTTCTGCGTCGGCCGGCCATCGGCGCCCACCATGGTCAGGTTGACCGGCGCGGAGCTTTCCAGGCTGGTGTGCGCCAGCAGGAAGCGGATCAGCTCCTGCTGGTCGATCTTGCTGGTCTTGGGCTCGAACACCAGGCGCACCGCGGCGTCCTTGCTCGACTCGTCGCGCACCACGTCCAGCACGCTGAGGATGTTGGCCTTGAGCTGCTGCTGCTCGGCGGACAGGGCCTTCTTGCCGGCCTTGACCTTCGGGTTGGTCAGCTCCTCGATCTCCTCCAGCACCTTCTGTGTGCTGGTGCCGTGCGGCAACTCGGTCACCACCAGCTGCCACTGGCCACGGGCCAGGTCCTCGATCTTCCAGCGCGCCCGCACCTTCAGGCTGCCACGGCCGCTGGCATAGGCGTCCCGGATGTCGGCGGCGCTGCTGATGATCTGGCCACCGCCAGGGTAGTCGGGCCCGGGCAGCAGGGTAAACAGCTCGTCGTCGGTGAGCTTCTCGTTCTTGATCAGGGCCACCGCCGCGGCGGCCACCTCGCGCAGGTTGTGCGAGGGCACCTCGGTCGCCAGGCCCACTGCGATGCCGCTGGCGCCGTTGAGCAGCACGAAAGGCAGGCGCGCCGGCAGCTGCCGGGGCTCCTGCGTCGAGCCATCGTAGTTGGGCATGAACTCGACCGTGCCCTCGTCGATCTCGTCCAGCAGCAGCCGGGCGATCGGCGCCAGCCGCGCCTCGGTGTAGCGCATGGCCGCCGCGCCGTCGCCGTCGCGCGAGCCGAAGTTGCCCTGGCCGTCGATCAGCGGGTAGCGCTGCGAGAAGTCCTGCGCCATGCGCACCAACGCGTCATAGGCGGCCTGGTCGCCGTGCGGGTGGAAGCGGCCCAGCACGTCGCCGACCACCCGCGCGCTCTTCACCGGCTTGGCGCCGCCCGCGCCGGTGAAGGCCAGCCCCATGCGCGCCATCGAATAAAGGATGCGCCGCTGCACCGGCTTCTGCCCGTCGGTGACGTCCGGCAGCGCGCGGCCCTTGACCACCGACAGCGCGTACTCCAGGTAGGCCCGCTCGGCATAGTGGGCCAGGGTCAGCTCGTCGCCGGCGTTGCCGCCGGTGGTGCCGCTGAAAAGGTCGATCGTGTCTTGCGTCATCGTTCAGTTGTCGGTCACGCCGGGCTCAGGCCGCGGCTTCCAGGCCCGCGTCGCAGCGGGCGGCATATTCGGCTTGCAGCAGGGACATCACCACCAGCGACTCGTAGCCTTCGTCGGTGCGCACGCACTCGCGCAGCCGGCCTTCCTCAACGAAACCCTCGCCGTCGTACAGGGCCTTGGCGCGGGTGTTGTGCACCTTCACGTCGAGCCAGAAGCGGTGCGCCCCCAGGTCCTCGAAGGCGATCTTCTTGAGCAGCCGCAGGCAGGCCCGTCCCAGGCCCTGCCCCTTGGGCTGGATCACCATGCGCTTGAGCTCGATGGAGCGGTGCCGGTTGCGGCAGCCCACCAGGATCACGAAGCCCACCGGCTGCAGCGCGTCGCCGGCCTCGACGATGAAGTGGCGGAAGTCGGGGAAACGCACCGCCGCCTCGTGCTGGGTGCGGTCCCAGGGAGTGATGGACGGCAGGTTGTCCGGGTCGGTCTCGACCGAGATGACGTAGCCCAGGTCGTCGATCAGGGTCGGCCGCAGCCGGATGCGTGCGTTGCCTATCACGTCACACGTCCACTTCCACCGCGTCGCCGTGCAGCTCCATCAGCTCGCGGCGTGACTGCGCCTCGCCCTTGCCCATCAGCTTGTTGATGGACGCCTGCGTGTCGGCGAAGTCCAGTGTGCCGTAGGCCACCTGCAGCAGCCGGCGGGTGTCGGGGTTGAGCGTGGTCTCCCACAGCTGCTCGGCGCTCATCTCGCCCAGGCCCTTGAAGCGGCTGATGCTCCAGGCGTTCTCGCGGCAGCCTTCCTTGCGCAGCTTGTCGAGGGTGGCGGTCAGCTCGCCCTCGTCGAGCGCGTAGATCTTGGCGGCCGGTTTCTTGCCGCGCGCCGGTGCATCCACCCGGAACAGCGGCGGCTTGGCGATGTAGAGGTGGCCCCGCTCGATCAGCTTCGGGAAGTGGCGGAAGAACAGCGTCAGCAGCAGCACCTGGATGTGCGAGCCGTCGACGTCGGCGTCGCTCAGGATGCAGACCTTGCCATAGCGCAGCCCGCTCATGTCCGGCTCGTCGTTCACGCCGTGCGGATCCACGCCGATCGCCACCGCGATATCGTGGATCTCGTTGTTGGCGAACAGGCGGTCGCGCTCGACCTCCCAGGCGTTCAGCACCTTGCCGCGCAGCGGCAGGATGGCCTGGGTTTCCTTGTTGCGACCCATCTTGGCGCTGCCGCCGGCCGAATCACCCTCGACCAGGAAGACCTCGTTGAGCGACAGGTCGCGGCTTTCGCAATCGGTGAGTTTGCCGGGCAACACGGCCACGCCGGAGCCCTTCTTCTTTTCCACCTTCTGGCCCGCACGCTGGCGGGCCTGGGCCTGCTTGATCACCAGCTCGGCCAGCTTGCGGCCGTAGTCCACATGCTGGTTCAGCCACAGCTCCATGGCCGGCTTCACGAAGGTGGACACCAGGCGCAGCGCATCGCGGCTGTTCAGGCGCTCCTTGGTCTGGCCCTGGAACTGCGGGTCCAGCACCTTGGCCGACAGCACGAAGCTGGCGCGCGAGAACACATCGTCCGGCATCAGCTTCACGCCCTTGGGCAGCAGCGAATGCAGCTCGATGAAGCCCTTGACGGCGTTGAACATGCCGTCCTTCAGGCCGGCCTCGTGGGTGCCGCCGGCCACCGTGGGAATCAGGTTGACATAGCTCTCGCGCATCGGCGCGCCGTCCTCGGTGAAGGCGACGCACCAGACCGCGCCCTCGCCCTCGGCGAAGTTCTCGGTCTCGCCCGAACTGGCATGGTGCTCGCCTTCGAACAGCGGGATCACCGGATCGGCGGTGAGCGTCTGCATCAGGTAGTCGCGCAGGCCGCCCTTGTACAGCCAGGTCTGGGTCTCGCCCGACTTCTCGTAGGTGAGCGTCACCGTGACGCCCGGCATCAGCACGGCCTTGCTGCGCAGCAGGTGCACCAGCTCGTTCTTGGGCAGCTCCGCGCTCTCGAAGTACTTGGCATCCGGCCAGACGCGCACGCTGGTGCCACTCTTGCGGTCGCCGCTGTCGGCCTTGCGCTTCTTCAGCGGCTCGATCACGTCGCCGCCGCTGAAGGCAAGGCTGGCCGCCTGGCCGTCGCGCCAGACCGCCACCTCCAGGCGCCGGGCCAGCGCGTTGGTCACGCTCACGCCCACCCCGTGCAGGCCGCCCGAGAAGCTGTAGGCGCCGCCCGAGCCCTTGTCGAACTTGCCGCCGGCATGCAGCCGGGTGAAGACGATCTCCACCACCGGCACCTTCTCTTCCGGATGCAGGCCGAAGGGAATGCCGCGACCCTCGTCGTGCACGCTGACCGAGCCGTCGGCATGCACCGTCACCGCAATGCGCTTGCCGTGGCCGGCCAGCGCCTCGTCGGCCGCGTTGTCGATGACTTCCTGGACGATGTGCAGCGGGTTGTCGGTCCGGGTGTACATGCCCGGGCGCTGCTTGACGGGCTCCAGGCCCTTGAGGACGCGGATGGACGCCTCGCCATACGAGCCGTCGGGTTTGGAACTGCTGGGTTTGGTAGCCATGGCGGCGCATTCTAGGCGTGTCGCGAAGGCCATTTTCAGCGGGCTGGCCCACATCGCGGGCCGCGCCAGCAGGCTCGTGCGCCTTTCGCTACAGTTGCAAAACGATGCAAGCCTCCGCCCCGCCCAAACTCTCGATGACGCAGGTGCTGATCTGCGGCGCCATGATCGTCACCCTCTCGATGGGCATCCGCCACGGCTTCGGCCTGTGGCTGCAGCCGGTGACCATGGACCGCCAGTGGAGCCGCGAGACCTTCGCCTTCGCGCTGGCGGTGCAGAACCTGATGTGGGGCCTGGCTGGCCCCTTCGCCGGCATGCTGGCCGACCGCTTCGGCGCCTTCCGCGTGCTGGTGGGCGGCGCGCTGCTGTATGCCGCGGGGCTGGCGCTGATGGCAGTGTCCGCCTCGGGGCTGGCCTTCACCGGCAGCGCCGGCGTGTTGCTGGGCATGGCGCAATCGGGCACCACCTATGCGGTGGTCTACGGCGTCATCGGCCGCAACGTGGCGCCCGAGAAGCGCTCCTGGGCGATGGGGGTGGCCGCCGCGGCGGGCTCCTTCGGGCAGTTCCTGATGGTGCCGGTGGAGAGCTGGCTGATCCGCACAGTGGGCTGGCAGGAGGCCTTGTTCCTGCTCGGCTGCCTGGCGCTGGCCATCATGCCGCTGGGCTTCGGGCTGAAGGAGCCGCAGGCCAGCGGCCCGAAGGCGGCCGGCCAGAGCATCGGCCAGGCGCTGCGCGAGGCCTTCGCCTACCCCAGCTTCCGGCTGCTGATGGCAGGCTACTTCGTCTGCGGCTTCCAGGTGGTGTTCATCGGCGTGCACATGCCCAGCTACCTGAAGGACCACGGCCTGCCGCCGGAGGTGGCAACCGGTGCGCTGTCGCTGATCGGCCTGTTCAACGTCTTCGGCACCTACAGCGCCGGCCTGCTCGGCCAGCGCTTCCCGAAGCGCTACATCCTGTCGGCCATCTACCTGCTGCGTTCGGTGGCGATCCTCGCCTTCCTGGCCGCACCGCCCACCGCTGCCAGCGTCTACGCCTTTTCGGCGGTGATGGGGCTGCTGTGGCTGTCCACCGTGCCGCCCACCAATGCGGTGATCGCGCAGATCTTCGGCGTGCAGTACCTGTCGATGCTGGGCGGCTTCGTGTTCTTCTCGCACCAGGTGGGGTCCTTCCTGGGCGTCTGGCTCGGCGGCAAGCTCTACGACGCCACTGGCAGCTACGACGTGGTGTGGTGGATCTCGGTCGCGCTGGGCCTGTTCGCCGCCGTCGTGAACCTGCCGGTGCGGGAAGGCGCCATTGCACGCGCCGCCCCGCAGGCGGCATGATGTGCTGATGCAAGACCGCCACCCCGCGCCCCGCTGGCTGCGCGCCCTCGCCTGGGCGCTGGGCCTGGCCGTGCTGCTGGTGGTGTTCGCCTGGTACTGGCAGCCGGTGCTGGTGGTGGAGCTTGCCAACCAGTTATGGAGCTGCTTCTGACATGAAGGTGGTCGTCATCACCGGCGCCTCCGATGGCATCGGCGCCGAGCTGGCCCGCCAGATGGCCCGGCGTGACGGCGCCGGCCTCGCGCTGGTGCTGGCCGCGCGCAGCCTGGACAAGCTCGAGGCCGTGGCCGCGCGCTGCCGCGACAGCGGCGCGCAGGTGCTGGTGTGGCGCTGCGACGTCGGCGTGCAAGCCGACTGCCGGGCCCTGATCGACGCCACTGTCGCGGCACACGGGCGCATCGACATGCTGGTCAACAACGCCGGCATGTCCGCCCACGCCCTGCTGCAGGAGGTGCAGGACCTGGCCTGGTACGAGCAGCTGATGCGCATCAACCACTGGGGCAGCGTCTGGTGCACCCACGCCGCGCTGCCGCATCTCAAGGCCAGCCGTGGCCGCATCGTGGCGGTCAGCAGCCTGGCCGGCCTGGTCGGCGTGCCGGGCCGCACCGCCTACTGCAGCACCAAGTTCGCCCAGACCGGCTTCTTCGAGGCCCTGCGCGTCGAGCTGCAGGACAGCGGGGTGTCGGTCACGCTCGCCTACCCCGGGGTGGTCGCCACCGACATCCGCTACCGTGGCTTCAACGCCGCCGGCCAGCCGGCCGGGGTCAGCGGCCTGGACGAGCGCGGCGCGATGAGCGTCGAGACCTGCGCCCGCCTGATTCTGGACGGCGCCGAACGCCGTCGCCGTGACATCGTGATGAGCGCCAAGGGCAAGCTGGGCCGCTGGCTCAAGCTGCTGGCGCCACGCATGGTCGACCGCATGGCTCTGGCGGCGCTGAACAAATCGGGGCAAGGAGCGTGAGCGGGCCGCTGCTGCCGCCGCCCGCAAGGCCGGGCGTTGCCTCTGCCTGGGTGCAGCGCTGGTCGCACCTGGTGCCCGCCGGCGCGCGCGTGCTGGACGTCGCCTGCGGCAGTGGCCGCCACCTGCGCTGGTTCGCGCAACGCGGTTGCCAGGTGACCGGCGTGGACCGCGATGCGGCGGCCGTCGAGCCGCTGCGGCCGCTGGCAGAGATCATCGTCGCCGACATCGAGTGCGGCCCCTGGCCGCTGGCCGGCCGCCGCTTCGACGCAGTGGTGGTCACCAACTACCTCTGGCGGGCCTTGCTGCCTACCGTGGCCGGCAGCCTCGCCGACGGCGGCGTGCTCCTCTACGAGACGTTCAGCCTGGGCAACGAGCGCTACGGCCGGCCATCCAACCCCGATTTCCTGTTGCGCCCCGGCGAGCTGCTGGCGCTGGCCGCCGAGGCCGGGCTGCAGGTGGTGGCCTACGAGAACGGCTTGCTGCACGAGCCGCAGCGCTGCGTGCAGCGGCTGGTTGCGGTGCGTCCCGCAGCGGCCGGCAGCGCCGTGCTCCACGCGCTGCAAAACTGAGCCCCCGCCCCGTGGGTAAAATCGCCGGATTCTGAGGAACATCCCATGACCCCGATTGTTGGCAGCATCGTCGCCCTCGTGACCCCGATGCACGAAGACGGCAGCGTGGACTTCGACACGCTGCGCACACTGATCGACTGGCACATCGCCGAAGGCACCGACTGTATCGGCGTGGTCGGCACCACCGGCGAGTCGCCGACCGTCACGGTCGAGGAGCAGGCGGAGATCATCCGCGTCGCGGTCGAGCATGCCAAGGGGCGCGTGCCCATCATGGCCGGCGCCGGCGCCAACTCGACGCGCGAGGCGATCGAGCTGTCCAAGTACGCCAAGAAAGTGGGGGCGGACTGCACGCTGCAGGTGGTCCCCTACTACAACAAGCCGACCCAGGAAGGCATGTACCAGCACTTCAAGGCCATCGCCGAGGCGGTGGACATCCCGGTGGTGCTGTACAACGTGCCCGGCCGCACGGTGGCCGACATGCAGCACGAGACCGTGCTGCGCCTCGCCGAGGTGCCCGGCATCGTGGGCATCAAGGAAGCCACCGGCAACATCGACCGCGCCGCCTGGCTCATCAAGCAGGCGCCCAAGGGGTTCTCGATCTATTCGGGTGACGACCCGACCGCCTTCGCCCTGATGCTGCTGGGCGGCCATGGCAATGTCAGCGTCACCGCCAACGTCGCGCCAAAGGCGATGCACGAGCTGTGCATGGCCGCCATCGCCGGCGATGCCAAGCGCGCAGCGGCCCTCCACCTGAAGCTGCTGTCGCTGCACAAGCTGCTGTTCGTCGAGGCCAACCCGATCCCCGTCAAGTGGGCCCTGGCCCGCCTGGGCAAGGCCGGCGCCGCCCTGAGGCTGCCGCTGGTGCCCTTCTCTGCCGCCCACCACGCAGCGATGGAAGCCGCGCTGCGTGAAGCGGAACTGCTCTGAGCCCTTCGCTCGGACGCCGCCCCGGCAGGGGCGTGGCCGCCAGGGTCGTCCGACCCTGGCCCGCCCTGCCGAGCACATTGAACCGGAGATGTCTTCTGTGAATGCGCCCTTGAACCGGCCCGCCGCACCCACTGTCCGCCTCACCGCGGCCGCACTTGCCCTGAGCGCCCTGGCCGGCTGCTCCTCGGTCAATTCCATGCTTGAGGGCGACAAGGTCGACTACCGCTCCAGCGGCGCCAAGTCGGCCCGGCTGGAGGTGCCGCCCGACCTCACCCAGCTGAGCACCGATGCCCGCTACCAGGTGCCGGCCAGCGGCAGCGTGAGCGCGGCGGCCTACCAGGCCAACACCCCGGCGCCCACGGCCGCCCAGACAACCACCACCGGCTCGGCCGGCGTCGCGCCCAGCGCGATCGGCGACCTGCGGCTCGAACGCGCCGGCAGCCAGCGCTGGCTGGTGGTCAACCAGTCGCCCGAGCAGCTGTGGCCGCAGCTGAAGGAATTCTGGCAAGAGGCGGGCTTCAGCCTGACGACCGACTCGCCGCAAACCGGCGTGCTGGAAACCGATTGGGCGGAGAACCGCGCCAAGCTGCCGATGGACATCATCCGTCGCACCGTCGGCCGGGTGCTGGAGTCGCTGTACTCGACCGGCGAACTGGACCGTTTCCGCACCCGGATCGAGCGCACCGCCACCGGCAGCGAGATCTACATCAGCCATCGCGGCATGGTGGAGGTCTATACCAGCCAGCAACAGGACGCCACGAAGTGGCAACCGCGTGACGCCGACGAAGCACTGGAAGCGCAAATGCTCAGCCGCCTGATGGTCAAGCTCGGTGTCAAGCCCGAGCAGGCCAAGGAAGTGCTGGCCACGCCGACCGCGCCGGCACGCGCCCGGGTGGTCAGCGGCACCAGCGGCCCCGCCGTGCAGCTGGACGAGGGCTTCGACCGGGCCTGGCGCCGGGTGGGCCTGTCGCTCGATCGCAGCGGCTTCACGGTCGAGGACCGCGATCGCGCCCAGGGCCTCTATTTCGTGCGCTTCATCGCGCCGTCGGCCGAGAAGGACCGCCGCGAGCCCGGCCTGCTCAGCCGCTGGTTCGGCGGCGGCAAGTCCGACGACAGCAATGCGCCGGCACGCTACCGCGTACTGGTGAAAGGCGAGAACGAGCAACGCACGCAGGTGACGGTGCTCAATGCCCAGGGCACGCCGGAACCTGGCGAAGCCGCGCAGCGCATCGTCAAGCTGCTGGCCGAGGACCTGAAGTAAGCCTGGCCTGTCCGGCGCACCGTTCATGATCCGCTTCTGCAGTCTGGGCAGCGGCAGTGCCGGCAATGCCACCCTCGTCGAAGCCGCCAGCGGCAGCACCTGCACCCGGGTGCTGGTCGATTGCGGCTTCTCCCTGCGCGAACTGGACCGCCGGCTGGCCCGGCTGGGACTGACCAGCGCCGAGCTGGACGCGGTCTTCATCACGCACGAACACAGCGACCATGTCGGCTGCGCAGCCACGCTGGCACAGAAGCACCAGGTACCGGTCTGGACCAGCCACGGCACCTGGCAGGCACTGGGTGAGCCGCAAATGGGCGGGCAGCTGCACTGGGCACGCGACGGCGACGCCATCGTGGTCGGCGATCTGCAGCTGATGCCCTATACGGTGCCGCACGACGCGCGCGAGCCGCTTCAGCTCAGCTTCACGGACGGGGCTGCCAAGCTCGGCATCCTCACTGACGCGGGCAGCATCACCCCCCACCTGCTGGCGCACCTGCAGGGCTGCGGCGCGCTGCTGCTGGAGTGCAATCACGATCCGGAGATGCTGCAGCGGTCCCGGTATCCCGCTTTTCTCAAGGCACGCATCGCCGGCCGGCACGGCCACCTGGCCAATGCGACGGCCGCCGCCATCCTGCAAGCAAGTGCGCATGCCGCACTGAAGCACGTGGTGGCCGCCCATTTGAGCGAACAGAACAACACGCCCGCGCATGCGGCGGAAGCGCTCGCGGGCGCGCTGGGCTGCACGACAGAGGACATTGTCGTGGCTCGGCAGGACCTCGGCTTCGAGTGGCTCACCGCCTGAGGCGGGCGAGCAAGGCGCAACACGCCTTACCCCCAGCAACAAAAAAGCCGCCATCAGGCGGCTTTTTCGTCACGTCTGTGTGAGGCTCACTGCGAAGCGGCGGCCGAAGCAGCGTCGGCAGCAGCAGCAGGAGACGCAGCGTCAGCAGCCGGGGAAGCAGCGTCAGCGGGAGCGGAAGCAGCTTCGGCCGGAGCAGCAGAAGCGACGTCAGCCGGCGTGGTGGCAGCCGGCGTGGTGGTTTCCGCAGCGGGAGCCGGCTCTTCCTTCTTGCCGCAAGCAGCCAGGGCCAGAGCAGCAATCACGGAAGCCAACAGAAGCGACTTTTTCATTCCTTATTCCTCAAAAAGTTTCGACCAATCACCGGTAATTGTCGGAACCCCTCCTCGTGTGCTGAGTCCCAACCAAGACTTGGAGCATGCATCTTCTGTGATGCTTTTCCACGCCTAACCAAAAATTATAGCCTAGGGTAAACCACCATTCATAGTCCCAGCGTGGTGGCGGGGAAGGCGGAGACGCTTCGCTGCCACACTTCCTGCAGCGCTTCCTCGATTCGGATCAAGTCAGCAGCGGAAGTATCGACAACACCGCGATAGCGTAACGGGTCCAGCAGCCGCACCGAACAATGTCCTGGTGCTAGCCATGCTCGCGGCACGGTTTCCGGCGAGAGATGCCCGATGGCCCGGCACTCCACCACATGGGCCCAGTCACGTCGCCAGGTGACCCAGCGAGGGTGGCTGCGCACCACCTCGTCGTAGTGGCAAGCCATCACCTTGAGCTTGCGATGGGCATAGCCCCAGCGGGTCAGGCAGTCGACCAGGCTGCGTTCACCCAGCGGCCAGTCCGCGAAATCCACGTCGCACAGCCACAGCTCGGCACAACCGCGCTCGGCTGCCAGCTCGAAGGCGGTGCGCACGGCCTGCTGGAAGGCGTGGCGCGAGTCGAAGCTGGTGGATAACACGCCGCTCTCAGTCATCGACATCTCCTCGTTCTAAAAACCGCCAGGCAGGCCGGCCATGCATCAGGCAGGATGCAGCCAGCCGTCGTCGCCCCAGCGCTCCAGCAACTCACGCGCCCCTTCGCTCAATTGCGACACCTGGCGCGCATCGAGGCAGCGGCTGTCTGCCAGAACGCGCATCAGCTTCGCATCGCGGCCACCGGCTCGGTAGGACTCGCCGTTGAAGAAGACATGCCGCTCGTCATACATCATGCGCGAGCGCCGGTCGAGCCTGACCCCGCCCGACAGGTCAGCCGCATCGCCCACCTCGAACCAGACCTGCGGCTTGGGCTCGCTCAGGTACTCGCCCAAGGCGCACTGCAGAGAGGCCTCGTCCCGCAGCAAGGCCTGCAGGGCGTCGCGAGCGTAGTCGGCGAGGCCCTCGGGAATCGCGCCGGGCGTTTCGGTGGCCGGCTGGCGCGGGTCGCGGTAGAGCGGGCTGTCGCCCTCTGCCTCCACCGCCTCGAGCATGCGCACCATGATCTCGCGCGCCAGTTCGGTGCGGGCCGGGGCCCGAAAACCGATCGACGCCGTCATGCATTCGCCCTCGGCCACGCCGTCATGGGCCCAACGTGGCGGCAGGTACAACATGTCGCCCGGCTCCAGCACGAACTCCTCTTCCGCGATGAAGTTCTGCAGGATCTTCAGGGGCACGTCAGGCTGCAGTTGCGGATCTTCCAGGCGGCCAATGCGCCAGCGCCTGCGGCCCTGCACCTGCAGCAGGAACACGTCATACGAATCGAAGTGCGGCCCGACGCCACCTCCGTCGCTGGCCCAGGACACCATGAGGTCGTCCACCCGGGCATCGGGCACAAAGCGGAATTGCTGCAGCAGATCGTGGGCGGCGTCGCGGTGCAGGTCCACGCCCTGTACCAGCACGGTCCAGCCCGGCTGGGTCGTCGGCGGCAAGGACCGGCGCGGCAACGGGCCGCGCTTGAGCGACCAGCCACCGTTGCCCTCCTGCACGATGAGTCGGGATTCAACATCCTCGCTGGCCGCCATCTCGAACAGCTCCGAGCGGGAGACGAGCGGCTGCGCCAGCGCCACGGCCTGGCGGATCAGCAGGGGTTTCTTGTGCCAGTGGCGACGCATGAATTGTTCGGGCGTCAGACCCCCGAGCAATGACAGCTTTTGTGTAATGTCCATGAGAAGCATTGTGCGATGATTGCCCGATGTTGATTTCCACTCCCTGCGTGGTGAGCCTCACCTGGAGGCTCCAAGACACCCTCGGCCACCTGATCGACGAACTGGCCGAACCGGTCGAGTTTCTCTACGGCGGCGACGACCTGCTCCCCAAGGTCGAAGAGGCCATCGAAGGCCAGCAAGCCGGCTTCGAGACCCAGATCCAGCTCGAACCCGAGCATGCCTTCGGCGACTACAACCCCGAGCTGGTGTTCTTCGAGGAACGCAGCATCTTCCCGGAGCATGTCGAACCCGGCATGCAGTTCGACGGTCTCCCCGAAGGGGCCACCACCCAGGGCATGCCGAACGACCAGATCTACACCATCACCGAGGTCTACGAGACCCACGTGGTGCTCGATGGCAACCATCCGCTGGCGGGCATCGCGCTACGCCTGAGCCTGAAAGTGGCCGGGGTGCGTGCCGCCACCGAAGAAGAAATCGAGCAGGGCACGGTCGGCCAGCCTGCCGTGACGGTGCTCAACACCGTGCCCGGCGGCTCGCAGCTGCACTGACCATCTTCCGCCGGGCGGCCCTCGCCCGGCGCGGCAGTCCTTGGAGGGCGCGCCGCGCAGGTTCCTCTCAGCCTTTGCCGGTAGAGCCGAAGCCGCCGGCCCCTCGCTCGGACACCGAGAAGGCTTCCACCACATTGAAGCGGGCCTGCACCACCGGCACGATGACCAGTTGCGCGATGCGCTCCATCGGTTCGATGGTGAACGTCGTGCTGCCGCGATTCCAGCAGCTCACCATCAACTGGCCCTGGTAGTCGGAGTCGATCAAGCCCACCAGGTTGCCGAGCACGATGCCGTGCTTGTGCCCGAGTCCCGAGCGTGGCAACACCAGGGCCGCCAGGCCGGGGTCCGCAATGTGGATGGCCAGGCCGGTCGGGATCAGCCGGGTCTGCCCCGGCTCCAGCACCAGGGCTTCGTCCAGGCAGGCACGCAGGTCGAGCCCGGCGCTGCCGGGTGTCGCATAGGCGGGGAGTTGCTCGGCCACGCGCGGGTCGAGCACTTGCAGGTCAATGGTCGTCATACGGAGTGAGGGGCGATGCGGGCGGCGATTTCTTGCACCAGCTGGCGCGCCAGCGTCAGCTTGTCGGCGGTGCCGCCGCCCGGGGGCAGCTCCCGGTGGGTCTGGGCGTCCACCAGCAGCAAGGCGTTTTCGTCTCGGCCGAAGGTGGCCGGGCCGAGGTTGCCGACGATCAGCGGGATGCCCTTGCGCTCGAGCTTGGCGCGGGCGTGTGCGAGCAGCTGCTCGCTCTCGGCGGCAAAGCCGACGCAGTAGGGCCGCAGCGGCAGGGCCGCCACTGCAGCCAGGATGTCCGGGTTCTCGGTCAGCTCGAAGGTCGGGGCGAGCTTCTTGCCGTCCTTCTTGATCTTGTGCTCGGCCAGCGTCGCGGGCCGCCAGTCGGCCACCGCGGCCGTCGCCACGAAGACGTCATGGCCGCTGGCCAGCGGCAGCACCGTGTCGTGCATCTGCTGGGCGCTGCGCACGTCGATGCGATGGACTCCGCGCGGCGTCGCCAGGTCGACCGGGCCGGCCACCAGGGTCACCGCAGCCCCCGCTTCGCGGGCGGCTCGCGCAAGGGCAAAGCCCATCTTGCCGCTGGACAGGTTGGTGATGCCGCGCACCGGATCGATCGCCTCGAAGGTGGGCCCGGCCGTGATCAGCACCGTGCGGCCGAGCAGCGCCTTGGGTTGGAAGTAGGCGATCAGGTCTTCCAGCAACTCGGCCGGCTCCAGCATGCGGCCGTCACCGACTTCCCCGCAGGCCTGGTCACCGTGGCCCGGGCCGAGCAGCACGGCGCCGTCGGCCACCACCTGGGCCAGGTTGCGCTGGGTGGCGGGGTGGGCCCACATCTCGCGGTTCATCGCGGGCGCCAGCAGCAGCGGGCAGCGTTGCTCGCCGGCCGTCCATGGCCGTGCGAGGCACAGCAGGCTGAGCAGGTCGTCGGCCCGGCCCTGGGCCAGGCTGGCGATGCAATCGGCGCTGGCCGGTGCGATGACGATGGCATCCGCCCCGCGCGTCAGGTTGATGTGGGCCATGTTGTTCGGCTCGCGCGCGTCCCACTGGCTGGTGACCACCGGCCGGCCCGACAGCGCCTGCAGCGTCACGGCAGTGATGAAGCGCTCGGCCGCCTCGGTCATCACCACCTGCACCTCGGCCCCCGCCTTGGTCAGCAGGCGCACGAACTCCGCGCTCTTGTAGCAGGCGATGCCGCCGGACAAGGCGAGCAGCACGCGCTTGCCGTTCAGTTGCAGGGGGGCGGTCATGACGGGCCTTTCCTCAGGGTCTCGAGCGGTGGATGGGCGGCAGTGGTTCACGCAGGCGTCGGCTTTCCTATTGCGGCCACCCGCCCGGTGAAGCGGGCGTGGCCGCCGCACGGCACGCGAAGCTCCTGGCCGCGCCGGGATCCGCCGCACAACGGGGCCCGATTATCGGGGCGCCGCAGCGCCTGTGGCAGGCCCGGCTATTCCGACTGAGGAACGAGGTTTTCCCGAATTTTCAGAAATTCCTGAAAATTCAGTTGATACTTGCGCTTACTCAAGAGCAGAAGAGGACGCCTCATGTATTCGATGTCACCCCTGGTACGCAGCTTCGTCGCGCACTTTGGCGAAATGGGCAGCCGCTGGGGGATCAACCGCACCGTGGGCCAGATCTACGCACTGATCTTCGTGTCGCCCCGCCCGATCAACGCCGACGAGATCGCCGAGCGGCTGGAGTTCTCGCGTTCCAACGTCAGCATGGGCCTGAAGGAACTGCAGGCTTGGCGCCTGGTGCGGCTCAAGCACCTTGCCGGCGACCGGCGCGAGTATTTCGAGGCGCCTTCCGATGCCTGGGAGATCTTCAACCGCCTGGCCGAGGAGCGACGCCGGCGCGAGATCGAGCCGACCCTCTCGATGCTGCGCAACGCCCTGCTCGAAGAGCCGACCACCGACGAAGACCGCATCGCCCAGGAACGCATGAAGGACATGCACGACCTGATCGAGCTGCTCATGACCTGGTTCGACGACGTGCGGCGGCTCGATGCCCAGACCTTGTCTCAGCTGATGAAGATGGGCTCCAAGGTGCAGAAGCTGCTCGAGTTCACCGGCAAGGTGAAGCTGCTGCCGGGCGGCAAGGCCGCGGCGAAGGAGGAATGACATGGACGCCCTCATGCTCTCGCGCATCCAGTTCGCCGCCAACATCACCTTCCACATCCTCTTTCCGACCATCAGCATCGCGCTCGGCTGGACGCTGCTGTTCTTCCGCTGGCGCTGGCTCAGGACCCAGGCCGCCGGTTGGCTGACGGCCTACCGCTTCTGGACCAAGGTGTTCGCCCTCACCTTCGCCCTGGGCGTCGTGTCGGGCATCACGATGAGCTTCCAGTTCGGCACCAACTGGCCTGGCTTCATGGAACGGGTGGGCAATGTGGCCGGCCCGCTGCTCGGATACGAGGTGCTGACTGCGTTTTTCCTGGAGGCGACCTTCCTCGGCGTGATGCTGTTTGGCCACGGCAAGGTGTCGGAGCGGGTGCACCTGCTGGCCACCTTCCTGGTGGCCTTCGGCACCACCATGTCGGCCTTCTGGATCCTGAGCCTCAACTCCTGGTTGCAGACGCCCGCCGGTCATGAAATCGTCAACGGCGAGTTCCACGTGCGGTCCTGGCTGGAGGTGGTGTTCAACCCCTCCTTCCCCTACCGGCTGGCACACATGCTGCTGGCCTCCGGGCTCACGGTGGCCTTCCTGCTGGCCGGCCTGAGCGCCTGGCAGCTGCTGCGCGGCACTGCCAACCGGGCCACCGCCCGCGTGCTGCGGGTGGGCCTGACAGTGGCGGCCGTGCTGATTCCGGTGCAGATCTTCGTCGGCGACCTGCACGGGCTCAACACCCTCAAGCACCAGCCGCAGAAGATCGCCGCGATGGAAGGTGTCTGGCAGACCGAGCGGGGCGCGCCGCTGCTGCTGTTCGCCCTGCCCGACGAGCAGCAACGTCGCAATCACTTCGAGCTGGGCATTCCGCGGGCCGCCAGCCTGATCCTCACCCATGACGCCGATGGCGAGATCCGCGGCCTGGATGAATTCCGCGGTGCACATCCGCCGGTGGCGCCGCTGTTCTTCGGCTTCCGCGTGATGGTGGGGGTGGGCGTGCTGATGCTGGCGGTGAGCTGGATGGGCGTGTGGCTCTACCGGCGCCATGGCTGGCAGGCCGAGCGGCTGCCACGGGCCTACCTGTGGCTGGTGGCCGGCATGACGTTCTCGGGCTGGGTTGCGACGGTGGCCGGCTGGTATGTCACCGAGATCGGTCGCCAGCCCTTCATCGTGCACGGCCTGCTGCGCACCGCAGACGTGGCGGCGCGGGTGCCGCCGCCGATGATCGCGCTGACGCTGGCAGCCTACCTGGCGGTGTACCTGGCGCTGATCGTGGCCTACATCGCCGTGCTGCGCTACATGGCCGAGAAGCCCGAGGAAGTGCTGCGCCACGAGGCGGCCGAGCGCCGCCACAGCCCCAGCGCCGCGCTCACCGCGCCCCTGCCCGAGACCGACCGGAGCCCCGCATGAACATCGACACCCTGCTGCCCATCGTTTTCATGGCCCTGATGGGGCTGGCGATGCTCGCCTACGTGGTCCTGGACGGCTACGACCTTGGCGTGGGCCTGCTGATGCACCGGGCCGACGACCGCGAGAAAGACACCCTGGTCGCGTCCATCGGCCCCTTCTGGGACGCCAACGAGACCTGGCTGGTGCTGGGCGTCGGCATCCTGCTGATCGCTTTTCCGAAGGCGCATGGGGTGGTGCTCACCGCCCTCTACCTGCCGAGCGCGGTGATGCTGATCGGCCTGATGCTGCGCGGTGTGGCCTTCGACTTCCGCGTCAAGGTGCACGCCCGCCACAAGCCGCTGTGGAACCGGGCTTTCTTCGCCGGCTCCGGCATTGCGGCCATGGCGCAGGGCTGGATGCTCGGCCGCTATGTCACCGGCTTCGCCGACGGCGCGCTGGCCGCGGCCTTCGCGGCCGCCATTGCGCTGGCCCTGCCGGCTGCGTACGTCCTGCTCGGCGCCTGCTGGCTGCTCATGAAGACCGAAGGTGCGCTGCAGGCCAAGGCCCAGCGCTGGGCCAAGCTGGCCTGGGGGCCCGTGGTGATCGGCATCGCGCTGATCTCGCTGGCCACGCCGGTGGTCAGCACCACGGTGCGCGAACGCTGGTTCAGCCTGCCCGAGTTCATCGCGCTGCTGCCGATTCCGCTGAGCACCGGACTCGCCCTGGCAGCGCTGCGCGGTCTGCTGAATTCGTCGCGGGTGCGCGGCAAGCTGTGCTGGGCGCCTTTCGTGCTCGTGGTCAGCGTCTTCGTGCTGGGCTTCTTCGGCCTGGCCTACAGCCTCTACCCCTATGTGGTGATGGACCGCCTCACCATCTGGCAAGCCGCCGCGGCCAGCAACTCGCTGGTGGTCATCCTGGCCGGCACGGCCGTCTCGGTGCCCGCCATCATCGGCTACACCTTCTTTGCCTACCGGGTGTTCTGGGGCAAGACCGGCGAGCTGAGCTACGCCTGAGGGGCGGCCCGTCAAGGCGCCTCGAAGGCGGGCGTGCGGCACTCGCCGCAATGGAAGTAGAGGGTGCGCCCGTCCGGCAGCGTGAGGCGGCCGCGGCGTTCACGGTCGATGAACCAGCCGGCCGGCCGGCCGTCGGCCAAACGCAGGCTGCCGCGCGCATGGCAGCGCGACATGTCGAGGTCATGGCCAAACTCCCGCGGGCTGGCGCCGCGGGCCCGGCGGAAGAACTCGCGCACATCGTCGGGCGCCAGGACGAAGGCGGCACATTGTTCAGGCGTCTCGTCGCCGCTGATCTCGTCCGTCCAGGCGCCGTTCTCCTGCACGTCCACACTCAGCGTCGCAGGCAACCCGGCCGGCGAGCCGACGCGCTGCTGCGCCTGCGCGGCTGCAACGCCGAGCGAGGCGAGCAGGCACAGTGCCGCCTTCACCATGACGCGCTCGCCGCCTCGGTGGCGTTCTTTTGCGAGACCTGCGGATGCCGGAACACCTCGCTGGCCGGCAAGTCGAAATGGGCCCGCAGGGCCATCACCAGCCACCGCAGCGCGATGTTCTGCTCGGCGCTGACCGGCTCGTAGGTGCGCCGGTCGGGGTCGGGCTCATCGAGTGGCAGCGCCTGTCCCACCAGTTCGATGCCCAGGCTGTCCTCGTTGCAGGGATAGCGGTCGGGCACCTGCTTGCGCATCTCGTACTGGTGGCGGATCGCCGGCGACATGGCCTGCAGCGCCTGCGCCTCGCCCGGCGTGCAACGGCCTTCAGCCACGCAACGGGCCCGCAGCCGCCCCACGTGGGCACAGCGGCGACGGACCGACGCCGTCTGGTAGACCGTGCCGTCCTTGTCGATCAGGAAGTGAGCGCCGTTGCCTGCATGGCGGTAGGCATCGAGCGTCGAGGCTGCGGTGGCGCCGCCGGTCTGATGCACGATCAGGCCGCGCACCCGGTGCAAGGGTCCGCGTTCGATCTGCGGGCGGATGGCGAGCCGGATTCGGGCATCGTCGACATGGCCCTTCTCGCTGATTTTCAGCAATTCATTCCTCCCCGAAGCAGTGAAGTAGTCACTTACTATGAGAACGAACGAGGTGAAAATCCGTTAAGCGTCGTTGAAAGGTGCAATCGGGAAGACAGGCGGGAGAGGAAGTGGCAGATGCGCCACGCACCCCGCTCGGGGCGGCAGTTGCGCCATCCGAAGCGTCAGCGGCGGCGCCTGGGCCTCGCGCTGCCGTCATTGAACTCCGGCGGCTTCTTGCGGACCCACTGCACGAAGCTGGCGATCTCGGGGTGCCCGCGCAGCGCTTCCCAGCTGGCGTAGCCACGTGCCAGCTCCTTTTCGGAGAAGGTCGCGTGGATCTTGCGATGGCACACCCGGTGCACCAGGGTCTTGTCGCGGCCCCCTTCGCTCTTGGGCACCAGGTGGTGCTCGTCTGCACTCGGGCCGGGCACGATGGGCCGGCCACACAGTGGGCAGGGGGGCACCGGCTCCGCCATCGACCCAAAGGGCTGCGCACCGCGCAAGCTCCTGCGCGCGACCATCGGGCTTCAGCGGGCCGGCAGGCCGTCCGGGTCGGGAAGGGTGGCGGCCGGTGCACGTGCCAGGTGGAGTGCCTGCACACCGGGCGGCGCGTCGAGCGTGGTGACCACGTTCAGGCCCCAGTCCTGGCTGCCGCCGACGCGGCGGTAGCGCAGCTGCAGCTGGCGCCGCCAGGCTCCACCGCGATCGATGTTGCGCTCGGTGCCCTTGCTCACACGGGCGCCCTTGGCGCCCAGTTCGGCCATCGCGCGCTGGAACTCCTGGTGCACGGCCGGGCCGCTCACCCCTTCGGCCCAGACGGTGCAGCCGCCGTCAGTCAGCACCACCAGATAGAGCTTAATGCCGCCTTCGGGCTGTGCGAACACCGAGCCGGTGTGGCCGTCAAGCAAGGTACTGGCCTCGGGCGCCTGCGCGTCGCGCGGCTCGAAGCCGGCGGACAGGGCCCAATCGGTGGCGCCGGTCAGGTCGCCTTCGGTGAGCACGCAGCCATCGACGAAGGCACGGGCCACCGCGCGGCCCTGCGCCACCAGGGCCGCGCCCGGTGCCGCGGCCGCTGCCGGGGCCGGGCCGGTCGGCTCCAGCGGCGTGCTTTCGATGCGCGCGGGCAGCACCGGTGCGGTCTCGGCCGCCGTCTCTGGCTGCGGCTCCGGCTGGGCCTGCGCCTGGGCGTGGGCCGGCACCGAACCCAGCAGCGCGGCACATCCCAGCGCCCGTGCCGCCCGGGCGGCAGCCTGCCTCCAATTGCGATCCATCTGCATTGCTCCCTCCCCCCGCGGCGCTGGCTGCGCCGCCCGATGAACAACGCCCGCCACGGCGCAGCCGGAGCGGGCGTTGCAAGACATGCCGGCGCGCTTTACAGGCGCTCGGCCACCCAGGCCTGCACCGAGGCCAGCGCAGCGTCGAGCTGCGTCGGGTCGGTGCCGCCGGCCATGGCCAGGTCCGGCTTGCCGCCGCCCTTGCCGCCGACCTGCTGGGCCACGAAGTTCACCAGCTCGCCGGCCTTGACCTTGCCGGTGCTGTCGCTCGTGACGCCGGCAGCCAGCTGCACCTTGCCACCGTCCACCGCGGCCAGCACGATGGCAGCCGACTTCAGCTTGTCCTTGAGCTTGTCCATCGTGTCGCGCAGGGTCTTCGCATCGGCCCCCTGCAGCGTGGCGGCCAGCACCTTCAGGCCCTTCACATCGACCGCGCGGGACAGCAGCTCGTCGCCCTGCGACGACGCCAGCTTGCCCTTGAGCGCCGCCACTTCCTTCTCCAGGCTGCGCACCTGCTCCAGTACCTGAGCGATGCGCTGCGTGACGTCCGACGGGGTGGACTTCAGCGTGCCGGCCACCTGGTTCACGGTGGACTCGAGGGTCTGCAGGTAGGTCAGCGCGTTTTCGCCGGTGACCGCCTCGACGCGCCGCACGCCGGCGGCCACGCCGCTTTCGGCCACGATCTTGAAGAGGCCGATGTCACCGGTGCGCGCCACATGGGTGCCACCGCACAGCTCGCGGCTGCTGCCGATGTCGAGCACCCGCACGGTGTCGCCGTACTTCTCGCCGAACAGCATCATGGCGCCCAGCTTCTGGGCTTCGTCGATCGGCATCACGCGCGCGCCGGTCGGGTGGTTGGCCAGGATTTCGGCATTGACGATGGCCTCGACGCGGCGGATCTGCTCGTCGGTCAGCGGCGCGTTGTGGGCGAAGTCGAAGCGGGTGCGCTCCGCGTTCACCAGCGAGCCCTTCTGCTGCACATGGCTGCCCAGCACCTCGCGCAGGGCCTTGTGCATCAGGTGGGTGGCGCTGTGGTTGCGCACGGTGCGGGCGCGCTGCTCGGCATCGACCCGCGCGCTGATCACGTCGCCGGCCTTGATGCGGCCTTCCACCACGCGGCCGTGGTGCCCGTAGACGTCGGCCTGGATCTTCAGCGTGTCCTCGACGAGGAAGCGGCTGCTGTTGTTGCGCAGCTCGCCGACGTCGCCCACCTGGCCACCCGACTCGGCATAGAACGGCGTGTGGTCGAGCACCACCACCGCGTCGTCGCCAGCGCCGGCCGACTCCACCTGGGTGCCGTCGACATACACCGCGGTGACGGTGGCAGTCTCGCGCAGCAGGGCTTCGTAGCCGTGGAAGGTGGTGGCCTGGCCGCTGTACTCGAGGCCCTGGGCGGCCTTGAACTTGCCGGCCGAGCGGCCCGCCTCCCGCTGCCGGCGCATTGCCAGGTCAAAGCCGGCGCCGTCCACCGTCATGCCGCGCTCGCGGCAGACGTCGGCGGTCAGGTCGAGCGGGAAGCCGTAGGTGTCGTGCAGCTTGAACGCGGTCTCGCCATCGAGCTCGGCCTTGCCCTGGCGCGACAGCTCGGCCAGCGCGGCGTCGAGGATCTCCATGCCGTTGGCGATGGTCTGGAAGAAGCGTTCCTCTTCCTGCTTCAGCACCTCGACGATGCGGGCCTCGTGCTGGCGCAGCTCGGGATAGGCCTCGCCCATCTCCTTGACGAGCGCCGGCACCAGCTTGTGGAAGAAGGGAGTGCGCGCGCCCAGCTTGTAGCCGTGGCGGATGGCGCGGCGGCAGATGCGGCGCAGCACGTAGCCGCGGCCGTCCTTCTCGGGGATGACGCCGTCGGCCACGATGAAGGAACAGGCGCGGATGTGGTCGGCAATGACCTTCAGCGACGGCGAGTCGGCTTCATAGCCACTGGCGCCCGCGCCGGCCACCGCCTGGCTGGCGGCGGCCAGCAGGTTCACGAACAGGTCGATCTCGTAGTTCGCGTGCACGCCCTGCAGCACCGCGGCCACGCGCTCCAGGCCCATGCCGGTGTCGACGCTCGGGCGCGGCAGCTTGTGCATGACGCCCGCTTCGTCACGGTTGAACTGCATGAAGACGTTGTTCCAGATCTCGATGTAGCGGTCGCCGTCCTCCTCGGGCGAGCCCGGGGGGCCGCCGGGGATCTCGGGGCCGTGGTCGTAGAAGATCTCGGTGCAGGGGCCGCAGGGACCAGTGTCGCCCATCATCCAGAAGTTGTCGGACTGGTAGCGGCCACCCTTGTTGTCGCCGATGCGCACGATGCGCTCGGCCGGCACGCCGACTTCCTTGTGCCAGATGTCGTAGGCCTCGTCGTCCTCGGCATAGACGGTGACCCAGAGCTTTTCCTCGGGCAGCATGAAGTGCTTGGTCAGCAGCTCCCAGGCATAGCGGATGGCGTCCTGCTTGAAGTAGTCGCCGAAGCTGAAGTTGCCCAGCATCTCGAAGAAGGTGTGGTGGCGCGCGGTGTAGCCCACGTTCTCGAGGTCGTTGTGCTTGCCGCCGGCGCGGATGCACTTCTGCGCGGTGGTGGCGCGGCTGTAGGGCCGCTTGTCGAAGCCGAGGAAGACGTCCTTGAACTGGTTCATCCCGGCGTTGGTGAACAGCAGCGTCGGGTCGTCGCCCGGCACCACCGGGCTGGAGGCCACGATCTGGTGGCCCTTCGACTCGAAGAACTTCAGGAACTTGGAGCGGATCTCGGCGGCTTTCATCCGGGTCTTTCTGGCTGGCGCCGCAGCCCGCGACGGGCTGCCATGGCGCGTAGATGCTTGATCTGGCGAAGCTTTCGATTATAGGCGGGGGGCCTGCGAAGACGGGCCGGGGCCGCCGGCGCCGCCGCGGCAAAACCACAGGCGCCGGGCGGCCGCGCAGGCGCCCAGCGGGCCCTTGCCCCGGCCAAGGTCAGGCCGGCGCGGTCCCTGCAGGACGCCGACCGTCGTCTTATGATGCCCTTCTGCCTCTCGCGCGTTGCGCGCCCGCCATTCAAGGACGAACCGCACACCATGGACATGACTTCCTCCCCCCTCGCGAGCTTGAAGGATGCCGGCCTGCTGAAGACGGAGGCGCTGATCGACGGCGCCTGGGTCGGCAGCGACGCTCGTTTCGATGTGCATGATCCGGCCACCGGCCGCCGTCTGGCCGATGTTCCGAACCTCGGCGCCGCCGATGCCGAGCGGGCCATCGCCGCCGCCGAGCGGGCCTGGGCCGGCTGGCGTGCCATGACGGCCAAGGCGCGCGCCGCGGTGCTGATGAAGTGGTTCCAGCTGCTGCAGCAACATGCCGACGACCTGGCCCGCATCATGACGGCCGAGCAAGGCAAGCCGCTGGCCGAGGCGCGCGGCGAGGTGGCCTATGCGGCCAGCTTCATCGAGTGGTTCGCCGAGGAAGGCAAGCGGGTCTATGGCGAGACGATTCCCACCACCGACCCGGCCAAGCGCTACCTGGTCATCAAGCAGCCCATCGGCGTCTGCGCGGCCATCACGCCGTGGAATTTCCCGATCGCCATGATCACCCGCAAGGTGGCGCCGGCGCTGGCCGCGGGCTGCCCGGTGGTCATCAAGCCGGCCGAGCAGACGCCGCTGTCGGCACTGGCCACGGCGGAGCTGGCGCAGCGGGCCGGCATGCCGGCCGGCGTGCTGAACGTGCTGACCGCCGACAGCCGGCGCTCCATCGAGATCGGCAACGTGCTGTGCGCAAGCGACACCGTGCGGCACCTGTCCTTCACCGGCTCCACCGAGGTCGGCCGCATCCTGATGCAGCAGTGTGCGCCGACCATCAAGAAGCTCTCGCTGGAGCTGGGCGGCAACGCGCCCTTCATCGTCTTTGACGATGCCGACCTGGACAGCGCGGTCGAGGGTGCCATCCAGAGCAAGTACCGCAATGCCGGCCAGACCTGCGTGTGCGCCAACCGCATCTATGCACAGGACGGCATCTACGACCGCTTCGTCGAGAAGCTGGCCGCCCGGGCGCGCTCGCTGAAGGTGGGCAACGGCTTCGACGAGGGCGTGACGCAGGGCCCGCTGATCGAGGACAGCGCGGTCGCCAAGGTCGAGCAGCATGTGGCCGACGCGGTCGCCAAGGGGGCCAAGGTGCTGACCGGCGGCAAGCGGCTGGAAGGCCGATTCTTCGAGCCGACCGTGTTGTCCGAAGTGACCTCCGACATGCTGTGCGCACGAGAGGAAACCTTCGGCCCGGTGGCGCCGGTGTTCCGCTTCCGCACCGAGCAGGAAGCCGTGGCGCTGGCCAACGCGACCGAGTACGGCCTGGCAAGCTACTTCTACAGCCGCGACATCGGACGCATCTTCCGCGTGGGCGAGGCACTCGAGTACGGCATGGTGGGCGTCAATACCGGCCTCATCGCGGTGGCGGAGGTGCCGTTCGGCGGCGTCAAGCAGTCCGGCCTTGGGCGTGAGGGCTCGCGCCACGGCATGGAGGACTATGTCGAAGTGAAGTACCTCTGCCTGGGCGACCTGAACAAGTAGCCCGGCCGCCGCTGCTGCGCGAAGCGCAGTGGCGCCGCCTGTGGGGAACGTCGGGCGCCTCCGGCCTGCGCCCGCGCCGCGGCGCGGGCGCAGGCCGTACCGCGCGGACCGGCCGCCCTTCCTCCTGGGCCGCCGCCTCGGCCCACCGTGTCAGTTCACCACCGAGGGCCACTGCCCTTGAGCCACTGTCCC
Organism: Eleftheria terrae; assembly: GCF_030419005.1. NCBI lineage: Bacteria > Pseudomonadati > Pseudomonadota > Betaproteobacteria > Burkholderiales > Eleftheria > Eleftheria terrae. The sequence goes on along the minus strand of NZ_CP106951.1, from coordinate 5,079,754 downwards.
GAGCCACAGGCCTTAGGGCGTTGCCTTAGGCCACCGCCCTAAGGCAACGTGCCTATTCCGCCCCCGGCCGTCCCACCGGCCGAGTCGTGCGTGCGAATGTTGGCGGCCGTTGCACCGCCACGCCCCCTGGCTGTCAAGTCGCAGGGAGCGACTCCGATATTGGGTGCATATCGCTCAAGGCCGGCGAGCGTGCTCGCCTTCCTGCACCCCAAGTGCCCGGCGCCGACGACGTCCGTGCCGTCGGCGCCGCGCGGCCCTTATCCACGAGTCAGCTGATGAACTTCCTGCAACGTCTCTCGGTGGCCGGCAAGATCGCCTTTGGTTTTGCCTGCGTGCTGCTGGTCAACGTATTGATCACGGCCTTCTCCATCTCACAGCTCAGCAGAGTCAACGAACAGGCCGGCCTGGTGGCCGACGTTCGGCTCACCGGCGTGCGCGACGGCCTGATGATGGCCGAATCCGCCACCCGCTACCGCCAGCGCGAGTTCCGCCTGCTGGCGCTGGGGGCCGACCAGCACCCCGCCGCGTTGCGCGGCCTGGACGAGACGTTGAAGGAGTACGAGGGCTATCGCAGCGCCTATGAGGGCGCGATCAACGACCCCGCCGAACGGGCCTTGTACGACGCCGCGCAGGCCCGCTTGCGCGACTATGTCGAGACCAGCAACAAGGTGCGCGCGCTGGTCGCTGCCGGCCAGACGGCAGAGGCCGCCGCGCTGGCCACCAGTACCGGTGGCGAACGCTTCAACGCGCTGCGGGACGCCCTGCTGGCGCTGGCCAAGTACAACGACGAGCACAGCCGCCTGGACGCCGCCAAGGGCGATGCCATGTATGCCGAAGGCCGCAACATGATCATCGCGGCGCTGGTCGCCGCCATCGCCATGGCCTGCCTGCAATGCTGGCAGATCACCCGAGCCATCACCCGGCCGCTGCACCGCGCGGTGACGCTGGCCGAGGCGGTCACCCGTGGCGACTTGACGCAGACCGAGGAAGCCCGCGGCAACGACGAACTCGCCCACCTCACCGGCACGCTGGTGCGCATGACCGGCCAGCTGCGCACGCTGGTGGGCGACGTGCGCTCCGGGGTGGAGTCGGTGAGCACCGCGTCGGCGGAAATCGCCAGCGGCAATCACGACCTCTCGGCCCGCACGGAGCAGGCTGCCTCCAACCTGCAGCAGACGGCCTCCAGCATGGAGCAGCTGACCCACACCGTGACGCAGTCGGCCGACGCCGCGCGCCAGGCCAACCAGCTGGCCGGTGCAGCCGCGCAGGCGGCCCGCCGTGGCGGCGAGGTGGTGGCCCAGGTGGTCGGCAACATGCAGGGCATCGAGGAAGCCTCGCGCAAGATTGCCGACATCATCGGTGTCATCGACGGCATTGCCTTCCAGACCAACATCCTGGCCCTCAACGCGGCGGTGGAAGCCGCCCGCGCCGGTGAGCAGGGTCGCGGCTTCGCGGTGGTGGCGGGCGAGGTGCGCAACCTGGCGCAGCGTTCGTCGCAGGCCTCGCGCGAGATCAAGAGCCTGATCGGCGCTTCGGTGGAGCGGGTCGAGAGCGGCACCCAGCTGGTGCAGGACGCGGGCGCCAGCATGAACGAAATCGTCACCTCGGTGAGCCGGATGGCCGACATGATGGCCGAGATCACGGCCGCCGCTCAGGAACAGCGGGACGGCATCGGCCAGGTCAACGTGGCGGTCTCCGGGCTGGACCAGATGACGCAGCAGAATGCGGCGCTGGTCGAGCAGTCGGCCGCCGCCGCCAGCTCGATGCAGGATCAGGCGCGACGCCTGGCCGAGGCGGTCGGCGTGTTTCGCACCGAGGCCGGCGCGGCCGCCTGACGCGCGTGCCCGGCCACGGCCGGGCCGGCTGCCTCAGCGGCCCGGGCGGGGCGCGGGCCGATCGCCTTTGAAGCGCTTCCAGACGGCCAGCCCGAGGCCGGTGACCAAAGCCACCGCGGCGAAGGCCAGCAGCACCAGGTACAGCAGCTCCAGGTCGGCCGCCGCTTCGGCGCCGGCCGGCGCCACCGCGTCGATCAAGGCGTTGCCGCCCTGGCGCAGCAGTGCCGGGAAGGCCTCCGGCCGTGCGTACCAGAAGCGCACCAGCGCCACCGTGGCCGCCAGCAGCCACAGGCCGAGCAACGCGCGCGAGAGCGACCGCCTCATTTGACGACCACGCGCCCGTAGGCCTTCAGCTGCGTGCCGGGCACCGCCTCGGGCGCCACGCTGCGCAGGATGGCACGCAGCTGCTGGAAGTGGGTCAGTTCGTTGAGGGTGATGCAGCCCTCGCTGCGTCCCAGCGGGCCCTTCGGGTGCAGGCGGAAGTTGCCGCGGGCGACCTCGTTGCAGAAGGTCTCGTCGTCGATCTTGCCGTCGGCGGCGTACAGGGCGAACCACTCGCGCCGGTCGCTGAACAGGTTGCGGATGGCGCCCAGGGTGCCGCCGGTCTCGCGGTCGAAGATGTAGTAGGTGCCAGGCGGAATCGCGCCGGTGCCCTTGTTGCACACCAGCGCCCGCTGGTTGGCGCTGCTGCCCAGGCCCGAGAAGGCCGGAAAGGACATGGCGCCGATCTTGAAGGCGCTCATCGGCTGGTTGTTGAGTTCAAAACTGCATTCGAACATGCGGCCCCCCTGTATGTGGTTGGTTTCTCGGGCGTGAGGCAGCCACGCCGCCGCATGCGGCCACGCTGCGCTGCGCAGCGTGGCCGCGCCGGGCGCTGCCGGCAACACCTAGGATAAGGTGCCCACGCCCGCCTTCAGCCCTTGAAAGGGTTGGCCACCGCGAACCACATGCCGATGCCGGTGGCGATGATGAAGGCGCCGTCGGTGAGGCCGGCCGCCAGGAAGAACCGGCTCTGCAGCTGGTCCATCAGCTCCGGCTGGCGGGCCGAGGACTCGAGCAGCTTCATTGCCGACATCGCCACGCCGATGCAAGAGCCGAGGGCGGCCATGCCGATCAACAGGCACACCGCCAGCGGCAGCAGGTCAGGGGTGTTCATGATGGGTGCTCCTTCTTGCGTCACGGCGGGATGCCGTGGCCGCATGGTCGCCGCCTCCCGCGCCGAAAGCGATGACCTGCGACGTCATGGCCGCACCGCAAGCCGGCCGGCATACTGCAGCCATGAACCTGCTGCTTCCCGCCCTGCGCGCCGGCCACGGCCCGGCCCGCCGCCCCGCCCACCCGGCCCAGCGCGTCGCACTCGTCGCGGGTGCCGCCGGCAGCCTGGGCTCGGCGGTGCTGGAGCAGGCACTGGCCTCGGGGGCCTTCGCCCGCGTGCAGGTGCTGGTCACTTCGCCGGTCGCTGCCGCGGTGCGCGGCTTCGAATCGCTCACGCTTGCGCAGCTGGCCGCTGCCACCTCCGCCCCGGCGGACACCGCCTTCATCGTGTTCGACCGCGAGCGCCACGCGAACGGGCGAGACGGCGCCTTCCTGCGGCCCCAGCCGGCCGACCTCCCGGCGCTGGCCGAGGCGCTGCGGCAGGCCGGCGTGCAGCGGCTGCTGGTGGTGCTGCCACACGCGCCGGCCGGGCTGCCGCAGGCACTGCGCCAGGGGCTGGCCTCGCTCGACGAGCATGCCGTGGCGGCGCTCGGCTTCGAGCAGGCGGTGTTCGTGCGCTCGGCGCAGGCGGCCGCCCCGCAACACGGCCCGCGGCTGCAGGGCCTGGCGCACTGGATGTTGCGGCAGCTGCACCTGATGCTGCCCCAGCAAGAGCAGCCGGTGCGTGGCCCCAAGGTGGCCGCCTTCGTCGTGCAGCTGGCCCGCGCCTTGCCGCAGGCGAGCGCCGGCACGCGGGTGGTGCCGCCCGAGGTGGTGTGGCAGGCCGCACAGCACCCGGACAGCACGGCGGTGGCGCAGGCCTGGCTGCAGGGCCAGCCGCTGCCGCCCTTGCCGACACTGCGCCGGCCGCGCTACTGAAACGGGCCAGCCATCGAGGGCGGTGGCCCGCTACAGCATCTCTTCCGGCGCAAAGGGGGTCAGGAGCAGCAACAGGGTGCGCAGCCAGGCGCTTGCCTCCGGCTCGCCATGGTGCACTTCCGGGTCCTCCGGCGCCTCCTTGGTCCACTGCAGCCGGTTCTCGGGCGTCAAGGACAAGCGGAAGCTGCTGTGCAGGATGACGTCCTCGTAGAGCCGCACCAGCTGTTCGGCCAGCGCGGGGCTGCGCAGCACCATACCGATCTCGCTGTTGAGCCGGGCCGAGCGGGGGTCCATGTTCATCGAGCCCACCAGCACGGTGCGCCGGTCGATGACCATGGCCTTCACGTGCAGGCTGGCGCGCGAGGAGCCGTACGGCCCCAGGCGACGCCGTGGCGGCACGCGCAGCTTGGGCTGCAGTTCGTGCAGCTCGACGCCGGCGCGCAGCAGCGCCTCGCGATAGCGGGCGTAGCCGATGTGCACCACCGGCGCATCGGTGGCCGCCAGCGAGTTGGTGAGCACCCGCACGCGCACCCCGCGCTCCCGCAGCGCCTGCGTCAACGCGAGGCCGCGCGGGCCCGGCACGTAGTAGGGCGAGATCACCAGCAGCTCGCGCTGGGCACCGGCCATCAAGGCCGTCACATCGTCGGCAATGGTCTGCTCGAGATCCGGGTCGCCTTCACTGACGATCTTGGACGGCCGGTCGGCCAGCACGGTGGCCGGCACCCAGGCCAGGCGCAGGCGGCCGTCGGCGATCTCGCGCGCCAGCACCGTTGTGCGGCGCGGCGAAGGGGACGCCACGCTGCCGACCAGCGGCGGTGTCGTCGAGGCGGCCGGCGCCTGGGCGCTGGCGAGTGTCTCCACCGGATAGGCCAGCGCGCTGTTCCAGAAGGCGTCGAACGCCTTCGACAGCTCGTGCACCACCGGACCGGCCGCCACCACGTCGAGGTCGAGGAAATTGCTGGTCGGGCTGCGTACGAAATAGGCGTCGCCCAGGTTGCGGCCGCCAGTCACCGCCATCGAGTTGTCCGCCACGAACATCTTGCTGTGCATCCGGTGGTTGATGCGGCCGATGTCGGTCAGCGAGCCGGCCACCCGCGTCAGCAGCGACAGCCGCCCGCTCGGGAAAGGATTGAAGAGGCGCACCTCGATGTTCGGGTGCTGCGAGAAGCGCAGCAGGTTCTGGTCTTCGCCGACGGTGTGGATGTCGTCGAGCAGGAAGCGCACACGCACACCCCGGTCGGCCGCCGCCTGCACATGCGCCAGGATGTTGCGCGTCGATTCGTCGTTGTGGATCAGGTAGTACTGCAGGTCCAGCGTCTTCTGTGCATGGTCGGCCAAGTCGATCAGCGCGCCGAGCGCATCTTCGCCGGACACCAGCAGCCGAAAGCCGGACAGCCGGGGGTGCGGCGCGTTCGACGCGACCAGGTCGCCCAGCCGGGTACCGGCCGTGTCGCCCAGCGCCTGGGTGAGTGGCGGGGAGCCGCGGTCCGGCAGCCCGGCGCAGCCGGACAGCACCACGACCAGCAGCCCGGCCAGCCAGCGGGCCCACTGCCCGGCCAGCCAGCGGGCCCACTGCCCGGACACCGAGGCGGGCATGCACGTCCGCCGTAAAGCCGAGAAGCGCGCTGCCAGGGTGATTTGCATGGATGCGGTTGTAGCGCAACTTGCCCGGGCCGGCTGTAGGACGAGGGTTGACGGCGGCCAGGGCCCCGTCAACGCGGACGCCGGGCGACCATTCACGACTGCGCGAGCCGCCGGTATTGCGAAGGCGTGATGCCGCAGGCCCGCTTCCAGGCCCGCACGAAGTGAGCGGAGTCGAAAAAGCCGGCCAGCTGGGCGACTCCGGTGAGCGATTCGCACCCGGTCCGCATCGCGTGGCCGGCAAGGGTCAGGCGCACGGCCTGCCGCAAGGCCTCGAAGCTGACGCCGGCGCGGGTGAAGCTGCGCTGCAGCGTGCGGGGGCTGGCCCCCACCGCCCGGGCGCACTCGGCCAGCCGGGCCGAGGGTTGGGCATAGAGGCTGTCCACACTGTCCTGCAGCGCGGCACACCGGACGCCGAGCCGGCGCATGTGCTCGGCCAGGCGATGCGCCTGGTCCTGGCGGCGTGGCTGACCGCCGCCACCCGGCGGCAGCAGCCTGGCCACGCAGGCGGCCGCCAGCTGAGCACGCAGCTCGCTGGCGGCTTCTTCCCGGCCGTGCGCCGACTGCAGGTGCACGGCCGGTGCCAGCGCCAGGGAACGCGCGGCACCCAGCGGCGCCATCTGGTTGAAGCCGTTCCAACGGCAGGCAAACGAGGCCGCGTCGGTGGCGCCAAGCAGGAGGTCGGCGAGGGGATGTGCATCCGCCTCGATCGCCGAGGCGGCCTGTTGCTCCAGCCGTGCCGGCGACCAGCGCTGGCGGGCGGCCCGGGAGGCGACCTGCAGGTAGGCCTCGTGGCTGATGAAGCCGTCCACCACCTGTTGCACGGCGCGCGCGAAGCGCTGCAGGGGATCGGGCGGCGGCCCTTGCAATGCGGCCGCCAGCAGGTGGTAGCTGGTCTTCTGTGGCATCGGTGTCGGTGTCCTCCCAGCGGCTGAGGCGCCCGGGTGCGCCATTCTCGCAGCGACAGTCGCCGTGCGAGTGGCGCTTGCGTACAAGCCGCGTCGGGGAGGAGGCGCCAACATGCCGCCTCGTTTCTCACAGGAGCATTCCCATGAACCCTCAGCTCTCCGCCTCGTGCGGCACCCTCACTTCCCCGCGAGTTCGGCAGGTCCTGGACCGGCTGTATGACGACACCCTGAACACCGACCCGGTGCTGCGCCGGGCGGCCGCGGCGCGCGGCATCACGCATGAAGAACAGGCCGGCTTCTACGAGGCGATGAGCGCGGCCTACATGCCCGTCACGCCCGAGTTCGGCAAGCTGCTCTATGTGCTGGTGCGTGCCACACGGGCCCGCATGGTGGTGGAGTACGGCACGTCCTTCGGCATCTCCACCCTCTTCCTCGCCGCCGCCTTGCGCGACAACGGCGGCGGCCGGCTCATCACCGGCGAGCTGCAGCCCTTCAAGGCCGAGCGCGCCCGCGAGCACTTCGCTGCCGCCGGCCTGGCCGACCTCATCGAGCTGCGGGTGGGCGACGCCCGGGAGACCTTGGCCTGCGACCTGCCGCGGCAGGTGGACCTGGTGCTGCTGGATGGCCTCAAGTCGTCCTACCTGGCGGTGCTCCAGGGCCTCGAAGACCGGCTCGTGCCTGGCAGCGTGCTCGCCAGCGACAACAGCGACATGGCGGGTGCCCAGGGCTACCTGCAGCATGTGCGCGACCCGCAGCGCGGCTATGTGTCGTGCGCGCTGGCCACCGCGGCCCTGGGGATGCAGCATGGGCACGAGGTGGTGGTGAAGCTGTGAAGGCCGCTGGCGAGCCAGCTGCCGGCGGCGGCCAGCAATGGCCAAGGCATTATCGATCGACGCTTCAGCGGGTGAGCCGTGTCGCAGGCTCAGGGAGACGGCAGGGCCGGGGCCGGGCAGCACCTGCCCTCGCACATCCGGCGCACCTTGCGCACGCCGCCGACCTGGCCGGGCAATGGCTGCCGACCCAGGCGCCCCATCAGGCCGCCATCGCCGGCACACCTGGAGCCGGCCAGCAACGCCGGTGAAGCGTCACGGGGCCAACTCCCCGGCAGAACCACCACAGGAAGCGCTCGGAAACAAAAAAAGCGTTGGCAATCAACGCTTTAGCTGGAGCGGGTGAAGGGAATCGAACCCTCGTATGAAGCTTGGGAAGCTGCCGTTCTACCATTGAACTACACCCGCGTGTGGCCGCGTAGTGTACCGCGAACTGGCACCGGTTCAAGCAACGCAGCGTCGACGGCCGCCGCTGCACCGGCGCACCGCGGCCGCATCGCCCACAATCCCGGCTGCGCACGCTCGCGTCCCCGTATCGTAGGAACCCCCTTGACCCCGGCCCGCTTCATCCCGAAAACCATCGTTCCGACCGACGAACAGGTGGCGATCCAGACCGCCACCGCCAACACCCTCGTGGTCGAGGCCAACGCCGGTGCGGCCAAGACCACCACGCTCGCGCTGCGCATCGCCGAGTCGTGGCAGCGTGGCGTGACACCCGACCAGATCCTGGCCCTCACCTTCACCGAACCGGCGGTGGCTGCGCTGAAGGCGGCGCTGCGCAAGGTGGGCGTGCCGCACCCGGTGGTCAGCCGGCTGCGCATCGAGACCTTCGAGCGCTTCTCGGCCGCCGTGCTGCGGGTCATCGAGGGCGGCGAGGTGCCGCAGCTGCTCGCCGCCGAGGAACTGAAACCGCATGTCTGGGAGGCGGTGCTGCGCGTCGAAGGCAACCCGCACGAGAAGCACCGCGACGAACTGCAGTTCCCCACCGCCGGCGACAACTCCGCCATCGAGGCGTTCCTGGCCGAAATGCTGCACCTCAAGGGCACGCTGCAGCTGGAGCTCGACAGCTCCGAAGACGGCCTGAGCCCCGACCGGGCTGCCGAGCTCGGGCGCGACTATCTGCAGCTGCAGGTCTTCCGGCAGTACGAGAACCAGGTGCGCCGGGGCGGCCATCCCGACCGGCCGGCCTTTCGGGGCCCTTTCGACGCCACCTATGACCTGGCGCGCCTCATCCTGGCGGGCGAAACCCTGCAGGGCCTGCGGGCCTGGCCGGCCGGGCTCAAGGTGCTGGTGGTCGACGAAATGCACGACCTGAACCGCGCCATGTTCACGGTGCTGGAGGCCGTGCTGCTGAACCACCCCGGCTGCTTCTTCTGCGGCGCCGGCGACCATGACCAGGTGATCCACCAGATCACCGGTGCCGAAACCCGCTTCATGCAGGACGAGCTGTCGGTGCGCACCCGCCGCCGCATCCACCGCCTGCCGCTGACGGCCAGCTACCGCTTCGGCCGCCAGCTGGCACTGAGGGCCGGCCGCCTGGCCCGCAAGCCGTATGCCTCCAACTGCGAGCATGACACCCCGGTGGCGGTGCGCCACTACGGCCCGGGCGCGCCCTCCTGCGTGGACCAGCTCCTCGAGGAGGCGCATCGCTGGAAGACGCTGCACCGCGGCCGGCGCATGTCGGAATGGGCCGTGCTGCTGCGGCATGACCACCAGTCCATCGAACTGGAGAACCGCTTGCTGGCAGCCGGCCTGCCCTATGTCACACGCGGCTTCGACAGCTACCTGCTGCGGCCCGAGGTGCTGCTCGTGCGTGGCCTGCTGGCGGTGGCGGCCGACAACTTCTCGAGCGTGGAGAGCGCCGACACGCGCAAGCGCATCGTCGAGGCCTTCGTCTTCTTCTGCGAGGTCGAGATCATCGATGCCGAGCGCCCCGAGGTGCCGCAGCGGCGCCTGGTGCAGGAGGCCGTGCAGTTCGCCATCGAAAGCCCGCGCGTGCTGATGCAGTTCTTCGAGAACCAGGTGATGAACAACGTCACGCCACGGGTGCGCCGGCGCCTGGCGGCCGCGCTGGAGGTGGCTCGCAGCCAGGGCGGCCCGGAACTGCTGCCGCGCTTCCTCGCCGCGCTCGACCTGCGGGCGCTCGCCGCGAGCCGCCTGGTCGAGACGCGCCGGCGCGAGGAAGCGCTGGGCAACATCGACGCACTGGAGCGCCTGGCCCTGGGTCACCGCGACGTCGGCGACTTCTTCGCCTTCCTGAATGCGGCCGAGTTGCGACAGCAGGCCCTGAAGGACTCCGACAGCCTGGTGCTCGGCACCATCGAATCGGCCAAGGGGCTGGAGTTCGACCATGTGCTCATCCCGTGGCTGGAGCGCAAGGTGTTCCCCGACCCGCACGAGCCGGCCGAAGACGAGGCCAACCTGTTCTATGTCGGCATCACCCGGGCCCGCAAGCAGCTCACGCTGCTGGCCCACGCGGAGCACCCGAGCCCGCTGCTCGCCCGGCTGCAGTGACGCGGGCCGGGGCACAATCCCGGCATGTCACACGATGCTCCCCCGTCCCTGCCGCCGGCCGACGAGCCGCCGGCCAACCAGCCTCCCGCCGAGGTCGCCCATCCGCGTTCGATCCGCAGCTACGTGATGCGGGCCGGCCGCACCACCGAAGGCCAGGCCCGCGCGCTGGCCGAGCTCGGCCCCCGCTACGTCCTGCCTTACCAGGAGACCGTGCTCGACGTGGACGCGGCCTTCGGCCGCCATGCGCCGACCGTGTTCGAGATCGGCTTCGGCATGGGTGACGCGACCGCCCACATCGCGGCACTGCGGCCGGACGAGAACTTCATCGGCTGCGAAGTGCACGAGCCGGGCGTCGGCGCGCTGCTCAAGCGCATTGGCGAACAGCAGCTGGAGAACCTGCGCATCATCCGCCACGACGCGGTGCAGGTGCTGGAACACATGATCGCGCCCGATTCACTGGCCGGCGTGCACATCTTCTTCCCCGACCCGTGGCACAAGCTGCGCCACCACAAGCGGCGGCTGATCCAGGCGCCCTTCGTCGCACAGCTGGTGTCGCGGCTGGCGCCCGGCGGCTACCTGCATTGCGCAACCGACTGGGAGCCCTATGCGCAGCAGATGTTGCAGGTGCTGTCGGAAGCCGAAGGCCTGGAGAACACGGCCGACGGCTATGCACCGAAGCCGGCCTACCGCCCGCTCACCAAGTTCGAGAACCGCGGCCTGCGGCTCGGCCACGGGGTGTGGGACCTGGTGTTCCGCAAACGCTGAGATGGCGGCCGCCCGCCCGGGCGGCGCGCACGGCAGGAGCCCCCCCTGCCCAGGCCCCGGGGGCACGGCTCAGACGTGCCACTCCACCCAGCCGGTGTAGGCGGTCAGCAGCACCAGTCCGCCAAACACCAGGCGATACCAGGCGAAGACGGTGAAGTCGTGGGTGGATACGTAGCGGATCAGCCAGCGGATGCACAGCAGCGCGCTGAAGAAGGCGAACACCAGGCCGACGCCGAACATCGGCAGGTCGGCCACGCTCAGCAGATCGCGCTGCTTGTACAGCGAGTAGACGCCAGCCCCGATCAGCGTCGGGATGCCGAGGAAGAAGCTGAACTCGGTGGCCGCCTTGCGCGAGAAGCCGAAGATCATCGAGCCGATGATGGTCGCCCCCGAGCGGCTGGTGCCTGGCAGCAGCGCCGCACATTGAACCAGCCCGACCTTCAGCGCGTCCAGCGGCGTCATGTCGTCGACCGTCTCGACGCGGGCGCGGCGCCGGCCCTCCAGGTCGCGGTCGCCGAAGCTGTGGCGGTGCCGCCGCTCCACCCACAGGATGATCAGGCCGCCGATGATGAAGGCCGAGGCAACAAAGAGCGGGTTGAACAGCCGCGCCTTGATGATCGAGCCGAGGGCCAGGCCCATCACCACCGCCGGAACGAACGCGATCACCACATTGAGCGCAAAGCGCTGGGCGACCGGGTCGTGGGTGATGCCGGCCACCGTGCGCAGCAGGCGTTCGCGGTACTCCCACATCACGGCGAACATGGCACCGGTCTGGATCGCGATCTCGAACACCTTCACCTTGTCGCCCACCAGGCCGAGCAGCGAAGAGGTCAGGATCAGGTGGCCCGTGGACGAGATGGGGAGGAACTCGGTGAGCCCTTCCACGATGCCCATCACTGCGGCCTTCAACAACAACACGATATCCAAACCAATGACCCCCGACTGAGAAACGCCGGGCATCATACCCAGGCCGCCCGGCAAAGCTGTGTGGCTTCGCAACCGGGCGGCGCCCTCAGCGCACCGGCTCCAGCGAGATGGCCAGGCCGTGCGGCGTGACGCGGATCGCGCCCGGCCGCAGGCCGTGCGACTGCAGGCGCTGTACATCATCGGGCGGCAGCTGGTAGACGCTGAGCTCGCTCAACAGGTTCTCGGCCAGCGCAGCCGCCACGCGGCCCGCCCGGCCTTGCAGCCAGCCGCCTGCACTGCCCAGGTCCAGCCGCTCCACCCGCGGCTGCTCGAGCTTCACGCTGTGCTCCGCCGCATCGAAGCGCAGCCCGTAGCTCAGACCCAGCGTGCCGGCGATCGGCCGCCCGCCCAGCAAGGGGTCGACATTCACATCGAACTCGGTGGCCAGGCGGTTCTCGGCCGGCAAGAGCTTCAGCCGCGGCTGCACCACCACCAGATCGAGCGCCCCGAGCACCCGCGAATTGAAGGGAAACTGGCGATTCAAGGCCTCCAGCAGGCGGGCCTCGGACACTTCGATGGTGCGCGGGCCGCCCAACCCGGCACAGCCGGCAGCGAGCAGCGTGGCGCCAAGCCCCAGCCCGCCGGCCAGCAGCCGGCGCCGCCGCGACGGTGGGCCGTCTGCAGCGCGATGAGAGGGGGTGCCATGGAGAGGATGCAGGGTGTCACTCATGTCGCAAAGCCTGTATTGGCAAGAGCGCAGCGGCCCGCCGCGCCGGATAGAACCCGAAGAACACGCCGACGGCGGCCGAGAAGCCGGCCGCCAGCACCACGGCCTGCCAGCCGAGCACCACCTGCCAACCGGCGAAGTGGGCCACCGCGGCCGAGGCCGCCGCCCCCAGCGCGATGCCGATGGCGCCGCCCAAGCCGCTCAAGGTGACCGCCTCGATCAGGAACTGCCCGAGGATGTCGCGCGAGCGGGCACCCACGGCCATGCGAAGGCCGATCTCCCGGGTGCGCTCGGTCACGCTGACCAGCATGATGTTCATGATGCCGATGCCGCCCACCACCAGGCTGACGCCGGCCACCGCCGCCAGCAGCCAGGTCATCACCTGGGTGGACGCCTCCTGCGCTGCCAGCACTTCGGTGAGGTTGCGCACGGTGAAGTCGTCGTCCTGCCCCGGCTGCAGGCGGTGGCGCTGGCGCAGCAGCTGGCGCATGCCGTCCTCGGCCGCCTGCATGCTCATGCCCTCGTGCACCTGCACCGTCACGCTGCCCACACTGCGCAGCCGGCTAGACGACCGGCCCTGCAGCCGGTTGCGAAAGGTCGCCAGCGGCACCACGACCACATCGTCCTGGTCCTGGCCGAATGCGTTCTGGCCCTTGCGCGCCAGCACGCCCACCACCGTCAGCGGCACCCGGTTGACGCGGATCATCTGGTCGATGGGATCCGCCTCGCCGAACAGCTCGCGTGCCACCGTCTGCCCGATCACCGCCACCTTGGCCGAGCGGCTCGCCTCCTGCGGCTCGAACAGCCGGCCGGACGCCAGCGGCCAGTCGCGCACCTCGAAGTAGTCGGTGGTGGTGCCCAGCACCTGGGTCGGCCAGTTGGCGTTCATGGCCACCACCTGCGCGCCAGTGCGCTGCTGCGGCGCGGTGGCGCGCACCTCGGGCACCTCGCGGGCGATGGCGGCCGCATCGTCCTCGGTCAGCGTGTTGCCGGCGCCGCTGCCCAGCCGCACGCCGGAGGCGGTGCGCGAACCGGGCATCAGCAGGATGACGTTGGAGCCAAGCGCGCGAATCTGCTCCGCCACCCGGGCCTGGGCGCCGCCGCCCACCGCCACCATCGTGATGACGGCCGCCACCCCGATGATGATGCCGAGCATGGTCAGCAGGCTGCGCATCAGGTTGGTCAGCAGCGCCCGCCAGGCCGAGCGCCATGCCGCGGCGAGGTTCATGCCGGCGCCTTTGCTCGATGCGGCGGCTGCTGCCGGTCCTCGACGATGTGCCCGTCGCGGAACAGCAGGCAGCGGCCGGCCCAGGCGGCCACGTCCTGCTCGTGCGTCACCAGCACGATGGTGATGCCCTGCCCATGCAGCTCGCTCAGCAGCCGCATCACCTCGTCGGAGGTGGTGCTGTCGAGTGCGCCGGTGGGTTCGTCGGCCAGGATCATCTGGGGCCGGTTCACCAGCGCGCGCGCAATCGCCACCCGCTGTTGCTGGCCGCCAGACAGCTCGGCCGGCGTGTGCCCGGCGCGGGCACTCAGCCCCACCCTTTGCAGGCAGTCGAGTGCCCGGGCCCGGCGCTCGTGGCGGTCCAGGCCGGCATAGACCAGCGGCAGTTCCACGTTCTCCAGCGCCGAGGTGCGTGGCAGCAGGTTGAACTGCTGGAAGACGAAGCCGATGCGCCGGTTGCGGATGGTCGCCAGCGCATCGCCCGACAGCGACTCCACCGCCTCCCCGGCCAGGCGATAGCTGCCTGAGCTGGGCCGGTCAAGGCAGCCGAGGATGTTCATCAGCGTGCTCTTGCCCGAGCCCGAGGCGCCCATCACCGCGACAAACTCACCGGCCTCGATGTCCAGCGACACACCGCGCAGCGCATGCACCTCGCTGCCGGAATCGCCGTTCATGCGGTAGGTCTTGGTCAGTGCACGGGCCTCGATCAACGCCATCCCGATGCTCCGTCAGAAGCCCAGCCGCGGGCCGCCGGGCGCCCGCGGGCCGCCGTCACCGCCAGCCGGTGCATGGACGCCGACGACCACCGTATCGCCGGCCTTCAGCTCACCGCCCAGCACCTCGGTCATGGCACCGTCGCTGATGCCCAGCCGCACCGGCACTGCGCGCGGCTCGCCGCCCCCCCTGGGCAGCACGAGCACCCGGCCGGCAGAGCCGCCTCCGGCTTCGCCATGGCGGCCGGCGCCCGGTGCACGGGCCCCGCGCTCGCGCCGCGGCGCGGACGCCGCCCGGGCCGCCTCGTCAGCGGCCGGCAGTCGCACCCGCAGGGCGGCGTTGGGAACCTTGAGCACCTGCTCGCGCACGTCCGTCACGATGCGCACATTGGCCGTCATACCGGGCAGCAGCCGGCTGCCGGGCTGGCTGAAGCCCACCACCACCGTATAGGTCACGACGTTCTGCGTGCTGGTGGCCGCCTTGCGCACCTGCTTCACCCGGCCGGTGTGGCTCAGGCCGGGGAAGGCATCCACCGTGAAGCTGGCGGACTGGCCCGGTTGCACGCGGCCGATGTCGGCCTCGTCCACCGGCACCTCCAGCTGCATGTCCTCCAGGTTGCGGGCGATGACGAACAGCTCCGGCGACTGCAGGCTGGCGGCCACCGTCTGGCCCAGCTCGATACTGCGCTTGATGACGATGCCGTCCACCGGCGAGCGGATCTGGGTGCGTTGCAGGTCGACCTTCGCCTGCGCCAGTTGCGCCTCGCGCTGGCGCACGGTGGCCTCGGCATTGCGCACCTGCGCCTGTGCCACGCTGCGTTGCGCCTCCGCACCGCGCTGTGCCTCGGCCAGCGTCTCGGCCTGGGCTCGGCTGCGCTCCAGCTCGGCGGGCGAGATGAATTCACGCGCCAGCAGCTCACGGCTGCGCTGCAGGTCGCGCCCGGCCTGTGCCGCTTCCAGCCGGGCGCGCGACAGGGCCGCCTCGGAAGCCAAGGCATTGGCCTGGGCCGTCAACACCGCGGCGCGCGCCGCTTCGACGTCCGCCTGGGCTTGCTGCACCCGGTACTCGAAGCTCTGCGGGTCGAGCCTGGCGATGAGCTGGCCCTTGCGCACCTCCGAGTTGAAGTCGGCCAGCACCTCGTTGATCTGGCCCGACACCTGGCTGCCCACCTGCACCTGAGCGACGGCCGTCACCGTGCCGGCCGCCGAGACACTGGCCTGCAGGCTGCCCTGCTCCACCAGCGCGGTGCGGTAGCTGAGCGGTGCGTCCTGCCCGGCCCTCCAGGCTGCAATGCCGGCCAGCGCCGCCAGCAACAGCACCCCGCCCACGGCCCACCTCTGCTTGAACTTCATGGGCGGATTCTAGAAAGCTGCAGCCGCCGGCCACCGTGCCGTGGCCGGCTTCACGCTTCTTTACCTTGCCTGCGGCCGAGGCCCGCCGCCCTTGGGCGACACTGCAGGCCAGGCGGCAGCGGATGGCCGTGCCGGCGCCGACGGCTGCCGCCGCCCGGCCGGCGCGCCCCCGGCTTGACCGTGCCAGCCCTGGCACGATACATTACTGACCGGTCAGTCATTAGTGTTCCTCGATGCCCCCTCGCCCGCCCGCCCCGCCGCCCGCCGATGCCGAGCCCTCACGCCGCCGGCGCAAGGAGGCGCGTCCGCAGGAACTGCTGGACGCAGCGCTCGACTTGTTCGTCGAGAAGGGCTTCGCCGCCACCAAGATCGATGACGTGGCTGCGCGCGCCGGCGTTTCCAAGGGCACGGTCTATCTGTATTTCCCCAGCAAGGAAGAACTGCTGAAGGCGGTGATCCGCCACAACCTGTCGCTCACCATCGCCCAGGGGGGCGACATGGTGGCCAGTTTCGAGGGCAGCACCGCCGAGCTGATGCACCTGGTGGCCCGCACCTGGTGGGAGCGGGTCGGCGAGACCCAGGCCTCCGGCATTTTCAAGCTGATCATCACCGAGGTGCGGAACTTCCCTGACCTGGCACAGTTCTACGAAGCCGAAGTGATCAACCCGGGCCTGCAACTCATCACCGGCTTGCTGCAGCGCGGTGTCGATCGTGGCGAGTTCCGTCCCATCGAGTTGCTCGACACGGCCCATTCCTTCATCTTCCCGATGCTGATGCTCTCGCTGCACAAGCACTCCATCGGCGCCTGCCCCTCGTCCGAAGCGCTCGCGCAGGACCCGCGCCGCTTCATCGCCAACCACATCGGCCTGATGCTGCGCGGCCTGATGGCGGACCCGGCGACCTCGACCGGTTCCTCGCCCTAGGCCAGCACCGCTCAAAAGCAAGACGAAAACAATGAGGGTCCGCATGCAACGAGCGCTGAAATGGCTGCTGCCCGCCGTGCTGGTGCTGCTGCTGGGCGCGGTGATCGGCCGCGCAGTGATTGCACGGCGCGCGCCACAGGCGCCCGGGCCGTCGAGTGCGGCGGCCGCCGCCCTCGAGCTCGCTCCGACCGACCTGGTGGTGGCGCGCCGCCAGGCGCTGGTGCGCCGGCTGCCGCTGTCGGGCAGCCTGGAGGCCGTGCGCACCGCGGTCGTCAAGGCCAAGGTGGCCGGCGAGCTGCGCAGCCTCGATGTGCGCGAGGGCGACACCGTGCAGGCAGGCCAGCTCATCGGCCAGCTCGACACCAGCGAGTACGACATGCGGCTGAAGCAGGCCCGCGAACAAGCGGCCTCCGCCGAGGCCCAGCTGGACATTGCCGAGCGCACGCTGCAGAACAACCGGGCCCTGGTGGACCAGGGCTTCATCTCGCGCAATGCGCTCGACACCTCGGTCTCCAATGCCGCGGCGGCCCGTGCCACCTTGCTGGCGGCGCAGGCCAGCGCCGACCTCGCGCGCAAGTCGCTCGACGACACGGCGCTGCGATCGCCAATTCCGGGCCAGGTGTCGCAGCGCTTCGCGCAGGCTGGCGAGCGGGTGGGCGTGGATGCGCGGGTGGTCGAGATCGTCGACCTCTCCCGCATCGAGATGAAGGCGGCGCTGCCGCCGGAGGACGTGGCTCAGCTGCACATCGGCAGCGTGGCCTCGCTACAGGTGGAGGGCCTGGCGCAGGCGGTGCCGGCGCGGGTGGTGCGCATCAACCCGGGCACGGCCGCCGGCACCCGCGCGGTGACGGCCTACCTGAGCGTGCAGCCCCATCCGGCGCTGCGCCACGGCTTGTTCGCGAGCGGTTGGGTCGCGCTGGGCGAGCACACCGCCCTGGCGGTGCCAGAGGCCAGCGTGCGGCTGGACCGGCCCTCTCCCTACGTGCTAGTGCTGCAGGGCGGCCGCGTCGTGCAGCGGCCGGTCGTGCTCGGCGAGCGCGGCCGGGGAGCCGACGGTACCGACGGCTGGGTTGCCGTCACCGGCGGCCTGGCCGAAGGCGACGCGGTGCTGCACGCGAGCCTGGGCGCCGTGCGCGAAGGCACGCCGGCGCGCGTCACCACGCTGCCCGCCACGCTGCCCGCCACGCTGCCCGCCACGCTGCCCGCCACGCTGCCCGCCACGCTGCCCGCCACGCCGGCCGCCAGCCGCTGAAGCCCGGGCCAATCCGCCATGTGGTTCACCCGCGTCTCCATCAAGAACCCGGTGCTGGCCACCATGGTGATGCTGGCCTTCGTGGTGCTCGGCCTGTTCGCGCTGCAGCGGCTGAAGGTGGACCAGTTCCCGGACGTCGAGTTTCCCGTGGTGGTGGTGCAGGTGGCCTACCCCGGCGCCTCGCCGGAGATCGTCGAGTCCGAGGTCACCAAGAAGATCGAGGAAGCGGTCAATACCATCGCGGGCATCAACCAGCTCACCTCACGCTCCTACGACGGCCAGTCGGTCGTCATCGTGCAGTTCAATCTCGACATGGACGGTCGCAAGGCCGCGGAGGACGTGCGCGAGAAGGTGGCCGCCGTCCGGCCCCTGCTGCACGACGAAGTGGAAGAGCCGCGCGTGCTGCGCTTCGACCCCGCCTCGCGAGCCGTCTACACGCTGGCGCTGACCTCCCCGGACGGCACGCAGTCGCCGGTGGCGCTGAGCAGCTATGCCGACCAGGTCGTCAAGAAGCGGCTGGAGAACGTGCGTGGCGTCGGCTCGGTGACGCTGGTCGGCGGCCTCGAGCGCGAGATCAACATCTACCTGCGCCCCGAGGCCATGGAGGCCCTCGGCGTCGGGGTGGACCAGGTGCTGCAGGCGGTCCGCAACGAGAACCAGGACCTGCCGGCTGGCGCGCTGCGCTCGAGCGCCAGCGAGCGGGTGGTGCAGGTGAACGGCCGGATCCGCCGGCCGCAGGACTTCGGCCAGATCATCGTGGCCCGCAAAGGCAGCGGCGGCAGCAGTGTGCCGGTGCGGCTGTGGCAGGTGGCCGACGTGGTAGACGGACCGCAGGAAGTCGAGAGCCTGGCGCTCTTCAACGGCCGCCGCACGCTGGCCCTGTCGGTGCAGAAGGCGCAGGGCGAGAACACCATCGACGTGGTGGACGGGCTGAACCGCGTGCTCGACGAGCTGCGCCGCGAACTGCCGCCCGGCCTGGCGCTGGACGTGGTGAGCGACAACTCGCGGCCGATCCGGGTGGCGGTGAAGAACGTGCGCCAGACCCTGCTGGAAGGCGCGCTGCTCACCATCGCCATCGTCTTCCTGTTCCTCAACTCCTGGCGCTCCACCGTCATCACCGGGTTGACGCTGCCCATCGCGCTGATCGGCACCTTCCTCTTCATGTACTGGTTCGGCTTCAGCATCAACATGCTGACGCTGATGGCGCTGAGCCTGTGCGTGGGCCTGCTGATCGACGATGCCATCGTGGTGCGCGAGAACATCGTGCGTCATGTGCAGATGGGCAAGGACCCGCGCCGCGCCTCGCTCGACGGCACGCAGGAGATCGGCATGGCGGTGCTGGCCACCACGCTGTCCATCGTGGCGGTCTTCCTGCCGATCGGCTTCATGGGCGGCATCATCGGCCGCTTCTTCCATCAGTTCGGTGTGACCATCGTGGCGGCGGTGCTGATCTCGATGTTCGTCAGTTTCACCCTGGACCCCATGCTGTCCAGCGTCTGGCACGACCCCGCCATCGACCACCGGCCAGGCGCGCGCGGCGGGCGGCCGAGCCGCTACGACCGCACGCTGGGCCGCCTCACCGGCGCGGTGGAGCGATTCTCGGACCGGCTGTCGGTGGCCTACCAGCGCATCCTGGCCTGGTCGCTGCGCCACAAGCGGGCCACCCTCGGGATTGCGGCGCTGAGCCTGCTGCTGAGTTTCGGGCTGGTGCCGGTGCTCGGCACCGAATTCGTGCCCAAGGCCGATTTCTCGGAGACCAGCATCAGCTTCTACACGCCGAGCGGCTCATCGATCGAGGTGACGGAAGCCAAGGCCCGCCAGGTGGACGCCATCGTGCGCGAGTTCCCCGAGGTGCGCTACACGATGGCCACCCTCAACGCCGGCCAGGCGCAGGGCCGCAACTATGCAACGCTGCAGGTGCGGCTGGTCGACCGCGACCAGCGCTCGCTCGGCGTGGACCGCATGTCGGTGCTGCTGCGCGAGCGGCTGGCGCGGGTGCCGGGCATCACGGTGACCCATGTGGGCCTGCTCGACTCGGTCGGCGGCGGCAAGCCGCTGTCGGTGTCCCTGCAGGGCGGCGACCTGCGCGAGCTGCAGCGCCTGGCCGACACGCTGACCGCGCGGCTGCGCACCATTGCCGGCCTGGTGGACCTGGACACCACCATGAAGCCCAGCAAACCCACCGTGGAAGTGAGCCTGAAGCGCGACGCGGCCTCCGACCTGGGGCTGGGCGTCGGCAGCCTGACCGACACGCTGCGCGCGCTGGTGGCCGGCCAGACCACCGGCAACTGGCGGGCCGAGGACGACGAGAGCTATGACGTCAAGGTGCGCCTGGCGCCGAATGCACGCGATGCAGCGGCCGACCTGCAGCGCCTGGGCCTGAGCCTGCCGGCAACCGATGGCGGCACCCGCATCGTGCGGCTGTCGCAGGTGGCCGAAGTGAGGCCGTCCTTCGGGCCGACGCAAATCAACCGGCGTGACCTGAACCGCGAGGTCGAGATCACCGCCAACGTCTCGGGCCGCTCGCTCGGCGAGGTGTCGGCCGACATCCGGCAGGTGCTGGAGCAGACGGCGCTGCAACCGGGCTACCGCTGGCGCTTCGGCGGCGCCACCAAGGACATGCAGGAATCGTTCGGCTATGCGGTGTCGGCGCTGGCCCTGGCGGTGATCTTCATCTACATGATCCTGGCGTCGCAGTTCAAGAGCTTCCTGCAGCCGATCGCGCTCATGTCCTCGCTGCCGCTGACGCTGATCGGCGTGGTGCTCATCCTGCTCGTGTTCGGCTCGACCTTGAACATGTTCTCCATCATCGGCATCGTGATGCTGATGGGCCTGGTGACGAAAAACGCCATCCTGCTGGTGGATTTCGCGAACCGGGCGCGCACCGGTGACAGCGGCGAAGCCGGGGACGGCCGCCGCCTGGACCGCGAGGCGGCGCTGCTGATGGCCGCCCGGGTGCGGCTGCGGCCCATCCTGATGACAACGCTGGCGATGGTCTTCGGCATGGTGCCGCTGGCCTTCGCGCTGTCCGAGGGCGCCGAGCAGCGTGCCCCCATGGGCCAGGCGGTCATCGGCGGCGTGGTGACGTCCTCGCTGCTGACCCTGGTGGTGGTGCCTGTCATCTACTGCTACCTGGACGACCTGTCGAGCTGGCTCAAACGCAAGCTGGCCGCTCCAACGGGGGCGCATCAGGCGGCCGCAGCGGGAGAGGCGAAATAAAATGCCACTTTCCCGCAACGCCTACTCACCGCCTGGACGGCCCATGAACATCGAACAAGCCCGCTTCAACATGATCGAACAACAGATCCGCACCTGGCAGGTGCTGGATCAGTCCGTGCTGTCGCTGCTGGCGGTCGTCAAACGCGAGGACTTCGTTCCCGCGGCGCACCGTGGCCTCGCCTTCATGGACATGGAAGTGCCCCTGGTCGACAACGGCTCGCAAGGCCGCTCGATGCTGGAGCCCAAGGTGGAGGCCCGGCTGCTGCAGGAGCTGGCCGTCGGCAAGCACGAGAAAGTGCTGGAGATCGGTGCCGGCTCGGGCTACATGGCCGCCCTGCTGGCCCACAAGGCGCAGCGCGTGCTCAGCCTGGAAATCGATCCCGAGCTGGCCCGCTTCGCGGCCGACAACCTCAAGCGCGCCGCAGTGATGAATGCCGAGGTGCGCCAGGCCGATGGCTCCAAGGGCGCGCTGGCCGAAGGCCCCTTCGATGTCATCCTGGCCTCCGGCTCGGTGGCCACCGTGCCGCAATCGTTGCTGGACCAGCTGAAGGTGGGCGGCCGCCTGGCCACCATCGTCGGCAACGATCCCATCATGCAGGCCGTGCTGGTCACCCGGGTCGACCAGAACGCCTGGCGCACCACCGTGCTGTTCGACACCGTGGCCCCTCGCCTGCTCGGCTTCGAAGAGCAGCCCAAGTTCCGCTTCTGAACCCCCATGCAACAGCTCACCGTTCACGACGTCCAGCACCTGATCGCCAACGCAGCACCCGCCGAGCGGCCGCTGCTGCTGGATGTGCGTGAACCGTGGGAGTTCTCGCTGGCGGCATTGCGGCTGCCACAGGCGGACACCTTGCACATCCCGATGCAGCAGTTGCCCGCACGCCTGGCCGAGATCGAGCCCGGGCGCACGGTCATCTGCGTCTGCCACCATGGCATGCGCAGCCTTCAGGTGGCGCGCTACCTGGAGCAGCACGGCCATGAGGACGTGATCAACCTGCAGGGCGGCATCGACGCCTGGTCGCAACAGGTCGATCCCGCCGTGCCGCGCTACTAGCGCGTCGCCCCGCCTTTCTCTCCCCCTCGCCTTTCCAGCGGAACTCCAAACAGAAGGAAGAACCATGCCCGTGCCCCAGCAGCCCACCCGCCGCCCCCGGCGTCCCGCGACGGCCCGCCTGATGCTGTCGCTGGTGGCCTTCGCCGCCTTGTCCGTCGGCAGCGCCGGGGTGCAGGCGCAGAGCCTGGCCGAGATCTACCAGGCGGCACGCGGCTACGACGCGCAGTACCTGGCCGCCCGGGCGCAGGCCGAATCGGCCCGCTACCAGACCGAGCAGGCCTATGCGCTGCGTCGCCCGAAGGCGGAGCTGAACGGCACCTATGCGCATTCCGACGCCGAGTCGGCCGGCGGCACCGAGCGCTCCAACCGCAGCACCGAAGTGAGCGTGGCGGCCCGCCAGCCGCTGTTCAACCGTGCCAACAGCGCCAGCATCGAGCAGGCCGAGCGGGCGCTGGAGGTGGCGAGGGCCGAGCTGCAGACGGCCGAGCAGGACCTCATCGTGCGGGTGGCCGACGCCTACTTCCAGGTGCTGGGCGCACGCGATGCGCTGGCCGCGGCGCAGGCCAACAAGAAGGCCATCTCCGAGCAGCTCGCCTCGGCCAAGCGCAACTTCGAGGTCGGCACCGCCACCATCACCGACACCCGCGAAGCACAGGCGCGCTTCGACCTGGCGACGGCGCAGGAGATTGCGGCCGACAACGACCTGCGCACCAAGCAGATCGCCCTCGACCAGCTGGTGGGCCGTGGTGTCGATCCGCGTCCGCTGGCCGGCAACGTCACGCTGCCGCCGGTGGAGCCGGCCAACGTCGACGCCTGGGTGTCGCAGACCGAAACCGCTCCCGCGGTGCGGCGTGCCCGACTCGGCCTTGAGGTGGCCGAGCTGGAAACGCAGAAGGCCCGTGCTGGCCACTTGCCGACCCTGGATCTGGTGGGCCAGGTGGGGCGCAACCGGCTGCAGGGCGATCCGCAAAGCATGCTGCCCGGCGCCTCGGGCCTCGGCACCTCCAAGAGCGCCACCGTGGGTGTCGAGCTGAAGCTGCCGCTGTTCGCCGGCTTCGCGGTGCAGAACCGGGTCAAGGAAACGCTGCTGCTCGAAGACAAGTCGCGCAACGACCTGGAGGCTGCCCGCCGCGGCGTGGCGCAAGCCACCCGGCAGGCCTTCTTCGGCGTGCAGTCGCAGCTGGCCCGGGTGAAGGCGCTCGAAGCAGCGGAGGCCTCCAGCAAGCTGGCGCTGGAAGCCACCCAGCTGGGCTACAAGGTCGGCGTGCGCGTCAACCTGGACGTGCTCAATGCGCAAACGCAGCTCTTCACCACCCAGCGCGACCTGGCCCAGGCCCGCTACGACGTGTTGGTCAACAGCCTCAAGCTGCGGCAGGCCGCCGGGCAACTGCAGCCTGAGGACGTGGCACCGGTCAGCCGTCTGCTGGCCCCCTGAGCCGGCGCCCCTCGGCGCTGTGCCGGCCGCCTCACGCGGCCAGCGTCGCAATGCGGGCAGCCATCCTGGCAGCCGCCCCGCGGTTGGCCGCCGCAAACGCCAGGCAACTCGCCACCCAGCGCTCGCGCTCACCCGACAGCGCGAGCCGGCAGGCCTGCTCCACGCCCTGCGGCAGGCCCTCCACCCGCAGCGAGGCACCCGCCTGCAGCGACAGCTCGGCTGCATCGGCGAAATTGAAGGTGTGCGGCCCCATCACCACCGGACAACCGCAAGCCGCGGCCTCGATCAGGTTCTGGCCCCCGAGTGGCGCGAAGCTGCCGCCCAGCAGCGCCACGTCGGCCGCCGCGTAGTAGACCGGCATTTCACCAATCGAGTCACCCAGCCAGACATCGGCCTCGCCGGCCCGCGGCGGCGGCTGCTCGCCCCAGGCACTGCGCCGCTGCAACTGAAAGCCGGCGGCCTGCACCATCGCTGCCACTTCGTCGAAGCGTTGCGGGTGGCGCGGCACCAGCAGCAGCAGGGGGCGGGGTGCCGGCAGCTGTTGCCAGGCCACCAGCAGGGGCGCCTCCTCGCCTTCGCGGGTGCTGGCGGCTGCCACCACCGGTCGCCCGCCGGCCACGCTCCGCCAGCGCCGGCCGCGTGCCAGCAGCTCGGCGTCGGGGTTCATGTCGAACTTCACGTTGCCGCAGACCTCGACCGGCTCGGCACCCGCTTCGCGCAGGCGCTGGGCGTCGGCTTGGGTCTGCGCCAGCACCAGGCGCAGGGCATGCACCGCGGGACGCATCACCGCCTCGAGCCGGCGCGCCTGCTTCAGGCTTTTCTCGCTGAGCCGGGCATTGGCCAGCACCATGGGCACGCCAGCATCGCGGGCGCCATGCAGCAGGTTGGGCCACACCTCGGTCTCCATCAGCACCCCCACACGGGGGCGGAACTGCTGGAAGAACCGCTGCACCACACCCGGCGTGTCATAGGGCAGCCAGGCCTGGCGGTCCCCCGGCTGCAACAGCTTCTCGCCGGCTTCGCGGCCGGTGGCAGTGCCGTTGGTGAGCAGCAGGCGCATGCCGGGCAGCTCTCGCCGCAGCGCCTCGATGAGGCCCGCCGCCGCCCGTGTCTCGCCGAGCGAGACCGCGTGGACCCAGACCCAGTCGCGCGAGGGCCCGCCGCGGTACAGGCCGAGGCGCTCCAGCACCGCATGACGGTAGAGCGGCTCCTCGCGGCCACGCCACCAAAGCTTGAAGAGGTAGGCTGGCTTGAGCAGGCCGAGCAACAGGGAATAGGCATGCCGCGCCATGCCGCGGCGCAGCGCACTCACGGCGCCGCCTCCGTGGCTGGAGGGCACGGGGCCGCGCCATGGGCGCGGGACTGTCTGTAGGGGAAGGGGGCAATTCGCACCGGGCGATTGTCTACAAAATCGCCCGGCGGTCCTATCCGGGGGCCGCAAGGGCCCCGCCGGCTCAGTGGCCGGCGCCGACCTGGGCGTCGGGCTTCACGGCGCGCAGCGCGGCCATGAACTCGTGCTCGATGCGCTCCAGCGCCTCGCGGGTGTGGCCCTCGAAGCGCAGCACCAGCACCGGGGTGGTGTTGGAGGCGCGCACCAGGCCGAAGCCGTCGTCGTACTCGGCGCGCAGGCCGTCGATGGTGATGACCTCCTTGGCGCTCTTGAACACCTCGCCGCCTTGCAGCTTGGCGCGCAGCTGCTCGATCACCTGGTGATGCTCGCCTTCGGCGCACGGCACGTTGAGCTCGGGCGTGTTGAAGCTGGTGGGCAGGTCATTGAGCACGGCGCTCGGGTCGGCGCTGCGCGAGAGGATCTCCAGCAGGCGCGCCGCGGTGTAGGTCGCGTCGTCGAAGCCGTACCAGCGCTCCTTGAAGAAGATGTGGCCGCTCATCTCACCGGCGATGGGCGAACCGGTTTCCTTCAGCTTGGCCTTGACCAGCGAATGCCCGGTCTTCCACATCAACGGCTCGCCGCCAGCGGCGCGGATCACCGGCGCCAGGCGCTGGGTGCACTTGACGTCGTAGATCACCGCGGCGCCCGGGTTGCGCGAGAGGATGTCCTGCGCGAACAGCATCAGCTGGCGGTCCGGGTAGATGATGCTGCCGTCCTTGGTGACGACACCCAGGCGGTCGCCGTCGCCGTCGAAGGCCAGGCCCAGCTCGGCGTCGGTCTCCTTCACCGTGCGGATCAGGTCGGCCAGGTTTTCCGGCTTGGACGGATCGGGGTGGTGGTTCGGGAAATCACCGTTCACTTCCGAATACAACTCCGTCACCTCGCAGCCGAGGGCGCGCAGGATGCCGGGCGCCGATGCGCCGGGGATGCCGTTGCCGGAGTCGACCACGATCTTCATCGGCCGGGCCAGCTTGGCGTCGCCGCTGATGCGGTCGCTGTACTCCTTCAGCAGGTCGACCTGGCTGAGGGCGCCTGCGCCCTGCACATAGTCTTCGGCCTCGATGCGGCGGCGCAGGGCCTGGATCTCGTCACCGTAGATCGCACGGCCGGCCAGCACCATCTTGAAGCCGTTGTAGTCCTTCGGGTTGTGGCTGCCGGTCACCTGGATGCCCGACGAGCAGCGGGTGGCCGCAGCGTAGTAGGTCATCGGCGTCGTCACCGGGCCGAGGTCGATGACGTCGACACCGGTGCTGCGCAAGCCGCGGATGAGAGCCGCCGAGAGCGACGGCCCCGAGAGCCGCCCGTCGCGGCCGACCGCCACCGCCTTCTCGCCCTGGGCACGTGCCTCGCTGCCGAAGGCGCGGCCGAGGTGCTCGGCGACGGATTCGTCCAAGGTCTTGCCGACGATGCCGCGCACGTCGTAGGCCTTGAAGATGGATGCTTCAACTTTCATTTGGTACTCCCTCGTACAGCAGTGAATCGTCGGATTGTAGGGACGGTGCCCCACGTGCTTGTGACGGCGAAGTAACGGCTTCGCCGGCGCCGGCGATCACATCGCAAGCGGCGGGCCACATGTCCGGAAACGACCAGTCGTTGCCGCCGCGGCCGGGATAATGGCCGCATGATGTTCGACACCGATGCCGCCTACCTCGCCCTCAAGGCACGCGACGCGCGCTTCGACGGACGGCTCTTCGTAGGCGTCACCTCGACCCGCGTCTACTGCCGTCCGGTCTGCCGGGTGCGTACGCCGCGACAGGACAACTGCCGCTTCTACGCCACGGCAGCCCAGGCCGAAGCCGCCGGCTTCCGGCCCTGCCTGAAGTGCCGTCCCGAGATCGCACCGGCCGACCGCGGCCTCGCCTGGTCGGTGATGGACGCATCCCGCACCCTGGCGCACCAGGCCGCGCACTGGCTCGAACAGCGCGCCGCCCAGGGCGACGAGACCACCATCGAGGCCCTTGCTGCCGCGCTGGGCATCACCGATCGGCACCTGCGGCGGATCTTTCTTGCCGAGCATGGGGTGACGCCACTGCAATTTCTGCAGACGCGCCGCCTCCTGCTCGCGAAACAACTGCTGACCGATACGGCCCTGCCGGTGACCCAGGTCGCGCTGGCGGCCGGCTTCGGCAGCGTGCGGCGCTTCAATGCCGCCTTTGTCGAGCGCTATCGCATGAACCCGAGTGCGCTGCGCCGCCAGGCGCCATCGGGCGGCTCGGGCTCGGGCTCGGGCTCGGGGGACAGCATCTGCCTGCAGCTCGCCTATCGCGAGCCTTACGAAGGCGAGGGCCTGCGCCGCTTCCTCGGCCAGCGCGCCATCCCGGGCGTGGAGGTGGTGCAGGTGGACGGCCCGCGGCCCTGCATCCGGCGCAGCCTGCGCATCGAACACGAAGGAGGCGAGCAAGCGGGCTGGCTGCAAGTCAGTTTCGTGGCCGGCCGGCCGCTGGTGCGGGTCGAGCTGGCTCCCGAGCTGGCCTTGCACAGCGCGCGGGTGATCGGCGGCGTGCGGCGCTGGCTCGACCTCGATGCGATGCCGGAACTCATCGACGCGGCGCTGGCCCCCCTCCCCGGCCCCGGGACACGGCTGCCCGGCGCCATCGATGTCTTCGAGCTGGTGGTGCGGGCCGTGCTTGGCCAGCAGGTGACGGTGGCTGCCGCACGGACCTTCGCCACCCGGCTCGTGACGGCCTTCGGCGAACCGGTGCAGACACCCTGGCCGGAGGTGAACCGGCTGTTCCCGTCGCCACGGGCCGTCGCCCGGCTTCGGCCCGAGCAGCTCGGCGAGCTTGGCATCGTGCGACAACGCGCGGCCGCCATCCTGGCGCTGGCCGAGCATTGGCCCACCTTGTCGGCGCTGATCGCCGGGCGCACGGCTCCAGGCGTGCTGCTGTCCGCGCTCGAAGCGCTGCCGGGCATCGGCCCGTGGACCGCCCACTACATCGCGATGCGCGCACTGGCCTGGCCGGACGCCTTTCCGCCGCGCGACGTCGCCGTGCTCAAGGCGCTGGAGCGGCACTGTGGTGCCCATGGCCAACGCGAAGCCGAGCGCCATGCCCAGGCCTGGAGCCCGTGGCGCTCCTATGCCGTGCTGCGGCTGTGGGCGTCCCTCGCCTGCGCCCCCCGCCCCGTCGAGGAAAGCCTGGTGTCATGAAGAACCTTCATACTCGCCTCAGTGCGCAATGCCGGCTGAGCTCGCCGCTCGGTGGGCTCGTGATGGCCCGCACACCGGCCGGCCTCGCCGGCCTCTGGTTCGACGGGCAGAAGCACCATCCGGGCGAGCTGCACGCGCCGATCGATGAACAGGACAGCCTGATGCGACAGGCCGCCGAGGAGCTGGCTGCCTTCTGGCGCGGGGAGCCGGTGGCCTTCGGCGTCCCGCTGGACCTGCAGGGCACCCCGTTCCAGCGCGCGGTGTGGCAGGCCTTGCTGGAGGTCCCCCTGGGGAAGACCTGCAGCTATCGCGACCTCGCAGCCCGCCTGGGCAGCACCAGCGCCACGCGGGCGGTGGGCGCGGCGGTCGGCCGCAACCCGGTGTCCGTCATCGTGCCCTGCCACCGGGTGCTCGGCAGCAACGGCGGCCTCACCGGCTATGCCGGCGGGCTGGAGCGAAAGGCGGCACTATTGCAGCTGGAGGGCGTGCTGGCCCTGTAGAAGAGAAGAACGACAAGCAACGCTCGCGTGGGCGCGGCGCACGGCCACAGGCCTGTGCCGATCCACGCGACGGCAAGGACCCAATGAAAACTTCAGATCTGTTCGACCTCCTGCTGCTCGCGGCCATCTGGGGGGCTTCCTTCCTGTTCCTGAGGGTGAGTGCCGGCGAATTCGGGCCGGCAGCGCTGGCCTTCGTGCGCGTCATCGGCGGTGCGCTGTTCCTGCTGCCCATCGTCGCGATGAAGGGCCATGCCGGGGCGCTCCGCCGCAAGGCGGGGCACCTCATGGTGGCCGGCGTGCTGACCAGTGGCATCCCCTTTCTCTGCTACAGCTTTGCAGCGCTGTCGATCACAGCCGGCCTGTCGTCCATCTTCAACGCCACCACGCCGCTGTTCGGCGCGGTGGTCGCCTGGTGGTGGCTGAAGGACAAGCCGACCCGCTGGCGCGCCGCCGGCCTGGCCATCGGTTTCCTCGGCGTGTTGTGGCTCGCCTGGGACAAGGCCAGCTTCAAACCAGGGGCCGATGCGACCGGCTGGGCGGTGGTAGCCTGCCTGGTGGCCACCTTCTGCTATGGCCTCTCGGCCAGCTACACGCGGCGCTACCTGCAGGGCGTGCCGCCGCTGGCAGTGGCTGCCGGCACCCAGCTGGGTGCCAGCGCCTTCCTGGCGCTGCCGGCCCTGCTCACCTGGCCCGACACGTTGCCCTCCGCCCGCAGCTGGGGCGCGGCAGTGGCGCTGGCGCTGCTGTGCACCGGCATCGCCTACATCCTCTACTTCCGCCTGCTGGCCCGGGTGGGCCCGGCCAACACCATCGCAGTGACCTTCTTGATCCCCGCCTTCGCAGTGGCCTGGGGTTGGCTCTTTCTCGGTGAAGGCGTGACGCTGGCGATGCTGATCGGCAGTGCGGTGATCCTGCTGGGCACGGCCCTCGCGACCGGCCTGCTGCCGCGCAAGAGCGCTTGACTGACAATCGGCTCCAGTGTCTTGAACCCTTGATTCTGGAGTCATCGTCATGAGCGACCCATCCCGCCACGAGCTGCCCTTCGAGCCTGCCACGCCCATCGCCGCCGCTTTCGAGCAAGGCCTCGCCGTGCGTCGCCAGGTGCTCGGCGACACCCATGTGCAACGGGCGCTGGCGCAGGCGGGCGATTTTCAGGCGGAACTGCAGGAGTTGGTGACGGCCTTCGCCTGGGGCACGGTGTGGACCCGCGAGGGGCTGCCGCTGAAGACCCGCAGCATGCTGACGGTGGCCATGCTGGTGGCACTGGGCAAGCAGAAGGAACTCGAAGGCCACCTGCGCGGCGCGCTGAACAACGGCGTCAGCGTGGCAGAACTCAAGGAGATCCTGCTGCACAGCGCGGTCTACTGCGGATTCCCGGCAGCGATCGAAGGCTTCCGCACTGCTGCGGCAGTGATCGCCCAGTACGAGCCACCTCCTCCCGCAGGCGCCTGAAGCCCACGAAGGGCGGCGAGAGCAGCTGTCGCCGCAAAGAATGGCGGCCTGCAGCCGCAGGCCAGCAAGCCAATGGACGGCCGGGGCGTCGCCGCCCCGCCATTCTCTCGTTCACACTGGGGGCGCGCCGGTCCTCCCGCCACCGCCCCACAGCGACAGACGGCGCCCCGTAGCCGGCATCGATCACGCCCGCTGCCACCACGCGCCTTTGGCGCGGATGACGGCCACCACACGGCACCGGTATGCCGCCCAATGGAGCGGCAATAAAAAAGCCGCCCCGTGGGCGGCTTTTCAAAAGCTTGGCGGAGTGGACGGGACTCGAACCCGCGACCCCCGGCGTGACAGGCCGGTATTCTAACCAACTGAACTACCACTCCGCGTGGCGGCAAGTTCCGATATAAGCCAACTGGCTCACATCGCAAGCCTTGCCAAACTTGGCGTCCCCTAGGGGATTCGAACCCCTGTTACAACCGTGAAAGGGTCGTGTCCTAGGCCTCTAGACGAAGGGGACAGATTCTTCTTCTCTATCTCTACACTTCTGAATTAAAAAGCCGCCCAGGCAAGGCGGCTTTTTATCAAAGCTTTGGCGGAGTGGACGGGACTCGAACCCGCGACCCCCGGCGTGACAGGCCGGTATTCTAACCAACTGAACTACCACTCCGCGTGGCGGCAAGTTCCGATGTAAACCAACTAGCTCACATCGCAAGCCTTGCCAAACTTGGCGTCCCCTAGGGGATTCGAACCCCTGTTACAACCGTGAAAGGGTCGTGTCCTAGGCCTCTAGACGAAGGGGACAAATTCTTCATCACCTCTTGAACTGCGCGCCACCTTTAAATGGTGGAGGTAAGCGGGATCGAACCGCTGACCTCTTGCATGCCATGCAAGCGCTCTCCCAGCTGAGCTATACCCCCGTCACTCGTTTCGATCTTCAGCATTTGCTGTTGATCTACTTTGTGTGTCGCGCTGTTCAAGCGAGAATGAAAGTATATAACGGTTCTCAAACGATGTGCAAGCGGTCGAGCACAATTTTTTGATTGAACAGTTCCAGCACCGCATCGATGGACGGTGTCTGAGCCCGGCCGCACACCAGCACGCGCACCGGGATGGCCAATTGCGGCATCTTCAGTCCATGCGCCGCAATGCTCTCCTTGATGGCCTGCTGGATGGCGCCCTTCTCCCAGGCCACGCCCGCCAGCTTGCCGGCCAGCGTTTGCAGGGCCGGCTTCACGGCGTCGGTCACATGCGTGGCCAGGTCCTCGGCGCTCGGCGTCACGTCCTGCAGGTACATGGCCAGCCAGTCGGCCAGCTCCACCGTGGTGGCGCAGCGGTCCTTGAAGAGCGCGCAGCGGCGTGCCATGCGCTCGTCGGCGGGATCCACCTCGATGCCGCGCTTGGCCAGTTGCTCGGCCACCAGGCCCGCCAGGACGGTGTCGTCACAGGCCTTCAGGTGCTGGGCATTGACCCAGCGCAGCTTGGTCTCGTCGAACTGGCCGGGCGACTTGCCGAGGTGGTCGAGGTCGAACCACGCGACCAGTTGCTCGCGGGTGAAGATCTCGTCGTCGCCGTGGCTCCAACCGAGACGCGCGAGGTAGTTCACCACCGCCTCCGGGAGGAAGCCTTCGTCGCGGTAGTCAGTCACCTTTTTCGCGCCGTGGCGCTTGCTCATCTTCTCGCCCTGCTCGTTCAGCACGGTGGGCAGGTGGGCGTACACCGGCGGCTCCTTGCCGAGCGCGCGGAAGATGTTGATCTGCCGCGGCGTGTTGTTGACATGGTCGTCGCCGCGGATGACATGGGTGATCGCCATGTCGAGGTCGTCCACCACCACGCAGAAGTTATAGGTGGGCGTGCCATCGGGGCGGGCGATCACCAGGTCGTCGAGTTCGTCGTTGCTGATCTCGATGCGGCCCTTGACCTTGTCGTCCCACACCACCGAGCCGCCCACCGGGTTGCGAAAGCGCAGCACCGGTTGCACGCCCTCGGGCACCGGCGGCAGGGTCTTGCCCGGCTCGGGCCGCCAGGTGCCGTCGTAGCGCGGCTTTTCCTTGGCGGCGATCTGCCGCTCACGCAGCGCGTTCAGTTCCTCGGCGCTCATGTAGCACTTGTAGGCCAGGCCCTGCTCCAGCATCTGGCCAAGCACTTCCTTGTAGCGCTCCATGCGCTGCATCTGGAAGTACGGGCCCTCGTCATGGTCCAGGCCCAGCCACTGCATGCCTTCGAGGATGACGTCCACCGCGGCCTGCGAGGAGCGCTCGACATCGGT
This sequence comes from Eleftheria terrae, assembly GCF_030419005.1. Lineage (NCBI taxonomy): Bacteria > Pseudomonadati > Pseudomonadota > Betaproteobacteria > Burkholderiales > Eleftheria > Eleftheria terrae. The sequence goes on along the minus strand of NZ_CP106951.1, from coordinate 5,047,631 downwards.
GTCCTCGATGCGCAGGATGAACACGCCGTTGTTGGCGCGGGCGAAGGCCCAGGGATAGAGGGCCGAGCGGATGTTGCCGAGGTGGATGAAGCCGGTCGGTGACGGGGCGAAGCGGGTGCGGATCTGGGTCATGCTGGCAGGGTGTCGAGGCCGCGCGCGAGGTCGGCGATCAGGTCTTGCACATCCTCCAGCCCGACCGCGACGCGGATCAGGCCTTGCGTGATGCCGGCGGCCTGGCGCTGCGGCTCGGTCAGGCGGCCGTGCGAGGTGCTGGAGGGATGAGTGATGGTGGTCTTGGTGTCGCCCAGGTTGGCGGTGATCGAGCAGATCTGCGTCTGGTCGATCACATGGAAGGCTTTCTGGCGAACGTGCTCCGGCCCGCCCTGCGCCTCGCCGCGCACGATGAAGGACAGCACCGCGCCGCCGCAGCCCTTCTGCTGGCGCATCGCCAGTTCGTGCTGCGGATGCGAGGCCAGGCCCGGGTAGTAGACCCGCTCCACCTGCGGGTGCTGCTCCAGCCAGGTGGCCAGCTGCAAGGCACGGGCGCTCTGCGCCTCCATGCGGATGGCCAGCGTCTCCAGGCCCTTGAGCACCACCCAGGCGTTGAAGGGAGACAGCGACATGCCGGCGCTGCGCATCACCGGCACGAACTTGCCTTCCACCAGCGCCTCGCTCGCGCAAAGGGCGCCGGCGATCACGCGGCCCTGGCCGTCCAGGTACTTGGTGCCGGAATGGATGATGAGGTCGGCGCCCAGCTTGGACGGCTGCTGCAGGGCCGGCGAGCAGAAGCAGTTGTCCACCGCCAGCCAGGCGCCGGCGGCGTGGGCGATGCCGGCCAGCGCGGCAATGTCGCACACCTCGGTCAGGGGGTTGGTGGGCGTCTCGGCGAACAGCAGCTTGGTGTTCGGCCGCAGCGCGCGCTGCCATTCAGCCACGTCGGTCTGCGAGACGAAGGTGGTCTCGATGCCGAAGCGGGCGAACTCACCGCCCAGCAGCTTGATGGTGGAGCCGAACACGCTCTGCGAGCAGACGATGTGATCGCCCGCCTTCAGCAGGCCCATCACCATGAGCAGGATGGCAGCCATGCCGCTGGAGGCGGCGATGCAGGCCTCGGTGCCCTCGAGGGCCGCCAGGCGTCGCTCCATCATCATCACCGTGGGATTGGTGAAGCGGGTGTAGACGAAGGCCTCTTCCTCGTTGGCGAAGCGCGCCGCGGCCGTGGCCGCATCGGGGTGCACGAAGCTGCTGGTGAGGAACAGGGCCTCCGAGTTCTCGCCCCAGGGCGTCGCCGGCAGGCCCTCGCGAACGGCCAGGGTGTCGGGCCGCACGTCGGCCGGGAAGCTGACTCTGGGGATCTTCTTCTCGCTCATGGCCGCCCCCCGGTTACTGTTCGTCGGCGCTCTGCAGCGCCAGGCGCGACCGCTGCGAATCCTCATCGTCGCCCTGGGCGGCGCGCTGGGTGGCCATCGCATCGAAGTCGGCCGCCGAAACGTCGCCGGTGATGTAGACGCCGTCGAAGCAGGAGGCCTCGAAGCCGTCGATGTGCTTGTTCAGCGCGCCCACCGCCCGCTTCATTGCCGCCACGTCCTGGTAGATCAGCGCATCGGCGCCGATGAACTCGCGGATGTCCTCGATGCTGCGGTCATGCGCGATCAGTTCGCTCTTGGTCGGCATGTCGATGCCGTAGACATTCGGGAAGCGCACCGGCGGCGCGGCCGACGCCATGTACACCTTGCGGGCGCCCGCCTCGCGGGCCATCTGCACGATTTCCTTGGAGGTGGTGCCGCGCACGATGGAGTCGTCCACCAGCAGCACGTTGCGGCCCTTGAACTCCTGCGCGATGGCGTTGAGCTTCTGGCGCACCGACTTCTTGCGCACCGCCTGCCCCGGCATGATGAAGGTGCGGCCGACATAGCGGTTCTTCACGAAACCTTCGCGGTACGGCTTGCCGATCTTCTGCGCCAGCTGCATGGCGGCCGGCCGGCTCGATTCGGGAATCGGGATGACCACGTCGATCTCGCTGGGCGGCATGGTCGAGATCACCCGCTGGGCCAGCGTCTCGCCCATGTTCAGGCGCGCCTGGTAGACCGACATGCCGTCGATCACCGAGTCGGGCCGCGCCAGGTAGACGAACTCGAACACACAGGGCTGCAGCGTCGGGTGGTCGGCGCATTGCTCGGCATGCACGCGGCCTTCGAGGTCGATGAACAGCGCTTCGCCGGGCGCCACGTCGCGCACGAACTTGTGCAGGGTGCCTTCCAGCGCCACCGACTCGCTGGCCAGCATGACCTGCTTGCTGCCGTCGGGCAGCTCGGCCTCGCCATAGCACAGCGGGCGGATGCCGAAGGGATCGCGAAACGCCAGCAGGCCGTAGCCGGCGATCAGGCAGACCACCGCATAGGAGCCCTTGATGCGGCGGTGCACGCTGCGCACCGCCTTGAAGATCTGTTCGGGCGTCAGCGGCAGGTCGCGCGCGGCCATCTCCAGCTCATGGGCCACCACGTTGAGCAGCACCTCGGAGTCGCTCTCGGTGTTGATGTGGCGGCGGTCGATCGCGAACAGCTCCTTTTTCAGGGCATGCGCGTTCGTCAGGTTGCCGTTGTGCACCAGCACCAGCCCGAAGGGCGCGTTCACATAGAACGGCTGGGCCTCTTCCTCGTTGTAGGCGTTGCCCGCCGTGGGGTAGCGCACCTGGCCCAGGCCCATGTTGCCGGGCAGCGCGCGCATGTTGCGCGTGCGGAACACGTCGCGCACGAAGCCGCGCGCCTTCTGCATGAACACCTTGGTGTCCATTGCGGTGACGATGCCGGCCGCATCCTGGCCACGGTGCTGCAACAGCAACAGCGCGTCATAGATCAGCTGGTTGACCGGCGTCTTGGAAATCACGCCAACGATGCCACACATACCTACACCCCAGAAGTTGTTGCTGCCGGCCTCAGGCCGGCAGCTGCTGCGCCAAGACGGCGGGCATCAGCGGCTTGAGGCCGTTGAGCACCCTGTGCAGCATCGCTGCGCCGTGAGATTCCTGCCACGCGGCGCTGCGCGCCAGCGGCGTCCACGCCACCAAGGTGGCGATGACCAATGCAATCAACAAGCCCCGCACCAGCCCGAAGCCGGCGCCAAGCGCGCGGTCTGCTGCGCTCAGCACGCTGGCATGCACCAGCCGCTTGAGCAGCCAGGCTACGAGACCCCAGACGAACAGGGTCGCGATGAAGACGATGGCAAAGGTACTCACATGGTTAAGCACCGAGCCGGCACTGCCGATCGGGATGCTGGCCGCCAGCTGCGGCGTCAGCCACTGCGCCACGATGTAGGCCACCACCCAGCCGACGATGGACAGCACCTCGAACACCAGGCCGCGCACGATGCCCACCACCAGGGACACCAGCAGCAGCGCCAACAGCGCCAGGTCGACCCAGCCCAGGCCCATGGTCACAGTGCCAGCAAGGCGGCCTGCAAGCCGGCCGACTTCAGCTTGCCCGCAGCCTGCTCCGCCTCGCTGCGCGAGGCGAAGGGGCCGACGCGCACGCGGATGCGCTGCCCCTCACCCGTCTGCACCACCTGGGTGTAGGTCTTCAGGCCCAGGCGCTCGACCTTCTGGCGCGCTTCGCGGGCACTGGCGGTCTCGCCATAGGCGCCCACCTGGAGGATGAAACGGCCGCTCTCGGCTGCAGCGGCCGGCTTGGGAGCGTCGCTGCGCGGGGTGTCACGACCTTCCAGCAAGGCCTGCGCGCGGGCCGCGTCGGTGGCCGCCGGCTTGGGCGGCTCCGGGCGCGGTGCCGGCTTGGGCTCTGGCTTCACTTCGGCCCTGGGCTCCGGCTTGGGCTTGGGTTCTGGCTTCGGTTCAGGTTTTGGCTCGGGCCGCACCGGCGCGGGCGCCGGTGCCGGTGCCGGCGGCTTCGCGGCGGGCGCCGGCGTGGCCGCAGCGACTCGCTCCTCGGCCACCGGCCGCGACGGCGGCGGCGCCACTTCCCGGCCGGCGTCGGCAGCGGTCTCGTCGATGACCTCGGCGGGCTTGGGCGCCGTGGCGGCCGGGCGCTGCGCCGGCACGACCAACGGCGGCGCGTTGTCCTTGCGCGGGATCTCGATCGGGATGTCGACCCGGATGGTGCGCGGCTCAGTCTCGAACACCAGCGGGAAGCCGATGACCCCGATGCCGACCAGCACCGCCGCGCCGATCAGGCGATGGCGTGCACGGGTGCGCGCCTGGTCGATCGACTCCTGGTTCGAGGTGGCGCCCGGAGCGACGGCGGGCGCCGCGGCGGAACGCTTGAAGAAGGAGAGCAGACCCATGCGTCTATGAGGTAGTGGCTGCGGCCGCGTCGTTGGCGGCGCGGCCGGGGGAGCTTGGTTCGGTCAGGGCTGGCGGCTCAGCCGAGGTGTTTAGCGGCGAGGCGGGGGGTGCCGTTCTGCAACACGCCGCCCACGGTGTAGAAGGAGCCAAACACGACGATTCTATCAGCGGGGTCCGCCCCCTCCAGGGCCGCCTGCAGCGCCGACATCGGGTCGGCATGGCAGTGGGCCGTGGCATTTTTCGCAGCGCCGGCGCCTGTCTTCGGCAGGGCCTGCCACTGCTGGTGCAACTGGGCCGCCGAACTGGCGCGCGGCGTGGGCAAGTCGGTGAAGTGCCAGGCATCGACCAGGGGCAGCAGCCGCTGCAGGATACCGGTGCTGTCCTTGTCGGCCATGGCACCGAAAACAGCCAGGGTGCGCGGGTAGTAGCCCATCTGGTCGAGGTTCTGCGCCAGGGTCGCGACGGCATGCGGGTTGTGCGCGACGTCGAGCACCAGCGTCGGCTGCCCCGGGACGATCTGGAAGCGGCCCGGCAGCTCCACCAGGGCCAGGCCGGTGCGCACCGCCTGGGCCGTCACCGGCAGGCGGTCGCGCAGCGCCTCCAGCGCGGCCAGCACGCCGGAAGCGTTGAGCAGCTGGTTGGCGCCGCGCAACGCCGGGTAGGCCAGCCCCGTGTAGCGCTTGCTGCGGCCGGCCCAGGACCATTGCTGCCACTGGCCACCACCGCCTTGCTGGCCGGCATAGTTGAAGTCGTGGCCGAAGCGCCACAGGTCGGCGCCGACGGCGGCCGCGTGGTCGAGCAGGCTTTGCGGCGGCACCGGGTCGCTCACCACCGCCGGGCGGCCGGCGCGCATGATGCCGGCCTTCTCGCGGGCGATGGACTCGCGGTCCGGGCCGAGGAAGTCCATGTGGTCCAGATCGATGCTGGTGATGACGGCACAGTCGGTGTCGACCACATTGACCGCGTCGAGGCGGCCACCCAGGCCGACCTCCAGCACCACCGCATCCAGCCCCGAGCGGGACAGCAGGTGCAGGAGGGCCAGGGTGGTGAATTCGAAATAGGTGAGCGCGGCGCCGTCGCGGGCCTGCTCCACCGCCTCGAAGTGCGGCAGCAGCCGTTCAGCCTGCACCACCTCGGCATCGATGCGGCAGCGTTCCTCGAAATGCACCAGGTGCGGCGAGGTGTAGACCCCCGTGCGGTAGCCCGACTGCCGCAGGATGGCCTCCAGCATCGCGCAGGTGGAGCCCTTGCCATTGGTGCCGGCCACGGTGAACACCGGACAGTCGAAGCTCAGGCCCATGCGGTGCGCGACGGCCCGTACCCGCTCCAGCGTCAGGTCGATGGTGGCGGGATGCAGGCGCTCGCAATGGGCCAGCCAGTCGGCCAGCGTGTTCGGCGAGGCAGTGGGGCGGGTGTCGGACATGACGCGATTGTTGCAGGGCGGGCGACACCCTGGAGCCGTGAATGACAAGGGCCGGCATCTGCCGGCCCAGGAGCGGGGCGTCGCCGCGCGGCGTGCCCCTCGGGTGCCAGGCGCCTGCCTGGCGTCAGGCGACGGCGTCGGCCGGCTGGCGCTGCAGCATGGCCAACGCACGGGCGACGGTGCTGCGGAGTTCGCGACGGTCGATGATCATGTCGAGCGCGCCCTTCTGCAGCAGGAACTCCGAGCGCTGGAAGCCTTCCGGCAGTTTCTCGCGCACCGTGTTCTCGATCACGCGCGGGCCGGCGAAGCCGATCAGCGCCTTGGGCTCGGCCATCACGATGTCGCCGACGAAGGCGAAGCTGGCCGACACGCCGCCCATGGTCGGATCGGTCAGCACGCTGATGTAGGGCAGCTTCGCCTTGGCCAGGCGGGTCAGCGCGGCATTGGTCTTGGCCATCTGCATCAGGCTCAGCAGGCCTTCCTGCATGCGGGCGCCGCCGGTCGCGGTGAAGCAGATGAAAGGCGTCTTCTGCTCGCAGGCGGTCTCGACACCGCGCACGAAGCGCTCGCCCACCACCGAACCCATGGAGCCGCCCATGAAGTCGAATTCGAAGCAGGCCGCGACCACCGGGATGCTGTGCACCGCCCCACCGACCACCACCAGCGCATCGGTCTCACCGGTGTTCTCGAGGGCGTCCTTGAGGCGGTCCGGGTACTTCTTGCTGTCCTTGAACTTCAGCGCGTCGACCGGGATGACTTCTTGGCCGATCTCGAAGCGGCCCTCGGGATCGAGGAACTTGTCGAGCCGGGCCCGCGCACTGATGCGGTGATGGTGGGCGCACTTGGGGCAGACATAGACGTTCTGCTCCAGGTCCGTCTTGTAGAGCACCGTTTCGCACGACGGGCACTTGATCCACAGCCCCTCCGGCACCGAACGGCGCTCGGCCGGGTCGGTCTGCTGGATCTTGGGCGGCAGCAGTTTTTCAAGCCAACTCATGCGTTCACTCCTTCCTTGAGGGTGTCGAGGGCGGCCCGCATTTCTGCCATGAACCGCCCTGCCGTCGCCGCCACGTTCTCGGGCGGTTGTTCTTCAAGCAATTGCACCAGGCGCGAGCCGATCACGACGGCGTCGCTGACCTCGCCGACCGCGCGGGCGCTCTGAGCGTCGCGGATGCCAAAGCCGACGCCCACCGGCACGCCGACATGCGCCTTGATGCGCGGCACCATCTCGGCCACCGCGCTGACGTCGAGGTGGCCGGCACCCGTCACGCCCTTCAGCGAGACATAGTAGACGTAGCCGCTGGCGATGCGCCCGACGTCCTTCATGCGCTGCTCGGTCGAGGTGGGCGCCAGCAGGAAGATGGGGTCCAGCCCGCGGGCCTTCAGCCGGGCCGCGAAGTCCTCGCACTCCTCGGGCGGGTAGTCCACCACCAGCACCCCATCGACGCCCGCGGCCTGGGCCGCGGCGGCGAAGGCATCGGCCCCGTGGCGCTGGTCGTAGCGCTCCACCGGGTTGGCGTAGCCCATCAGCACCAGCGGCGTGGTCTGGTTGCGCGCCCGGAAGGCGCGCACGTAGTCCAGCACCTGCGCCATGCCGATGCCCTTGGCCAGCGCCCGCTCGGAGGCGCGCTGGATCACCGGGCCGTCGGCCATCGGATCGGAAAACGGCACGCCCAGCTCGATCACGTCGGCACCCGACTCGGCCAGCGCCAGCATCAGCTCGACGGTGGTCTCGGGATACGGATCGCCCGCGGTGACGTAGGGAATCAGCGCCTTGCGGCCCTCGCCGGCCAGGCGGCGGAACGTCTCGGCGATGCGGCTCATGCCCGGCCTCCTTCGGCGCCGAGCGCCCGCGCCGGTTGCTCGGCGGCCATCGGGTTGATGCCGGACAGGCCGGCCACCGTGCCGATGTCCTTGTCGCCGCGACCGGACAGGCACACCAAAATGGACTGGTCGGGCCGCATGGTCTTGGCCAGCTTCATCGCATAGGCCACCGCATGGCTCGATTCCAGCGCCGGGATGATGCCTTCGGTACGACACAGGTAGTGGAAGGCCTGCAGCGCTTCCTCGTCGGTGATGCCGACGTACTCGGCCCGGCCGATGTCCTTCAGGTAGGCATGCTCGGGGCCGACGCCGGGATAGTCGAGGCCGGCCGAGACCGAATGCGTCTCGATGACCTGGCCGTTGTCGTCCTGCAGCAGGTAGGTGCGGTTGCCGTGCAGCACGCCGGGCGAGCCGGCGCTCAGCGAAGCCGCGTGCCGGCCGCTGTCCAGCCCCTCGCCCGCCGCCTCGACTCCGATGAGCCGGGTGCCGGCATGCGCGATGTAAGGATAGAAGATGCCCATCGCATTGCTGCCGCCGCCCACGCAGGCTACCACCGCATCGGGCTGGCGGCCGGTCATCTCGGGCATCTGCTCCAGGCATTCGTCGCCGATCACGCTCTGGAAGTCACGCACCATGGCTGGATAGGGGTGCGGCCCCGCCACGGTGCCGATGATGTAGAAGGTGTCCTCGACATTGGTCACCCAGTCGCGCAGCGCTTCGTTGAGCGCGTCCTTCAGCGTCTTGGAGCCGCTTTCCACCGGCACCACCTTGGCGCCCAGAAGGTGCATGCGGTAGACATTGGGAGACTGGCGCTTGACGTCCTCGCTGCCCATGTAGACGACGCATTCCATGCCGTAGCGGGCACAGATGGTGGCGGTGGCCACCCCATGCTGGCCGGCGCCGGTCTCGGCGATCACGCGCGGCTTGCCCATGCGCCGGGCCAGCAGCGCCTGGCCGATGGTGTTGTTCACCTTGTGCGCGCCGGTGTGGTTGAGGTCCTCGCGCTTCAGGTAGATCTGCGCGCCGCCCATCTCGCGGCTGGTGCGCGCGGCATGGTAGACCGGGCTGGGCCGGCCGACATAGTGCTTCAGCTCGCGGCGGAATTCGGCGATGAAGTCCGGATCGACCCGGTACTTGTCATAGGCCGCCTTCAGTTCATCGAGCGCGTGGACCAGGGTCTCGGCGACGAAGGAGCCGCCATAGGGGCCAAAGTGCCCGCGGGCATCGGGTTGCTGGTAATCGTTCATGGCTTCGGGTGAGGGTTGGGTGCTTCAGGTCCCGGCGGCCGCGATGCGGGCATCCGCCTCGCGTACCGCCTCGCAGAACCGGCGGATCGCGTCGGCATCCTTGATGCCCTTGGCGCGCTCCACGCCGGAGCTGACGTCAACGGCCCAGGGCCGTACCTGAATCACCCCACCGGTCACGTTTGCAGGCGTTAACCCACCAGACAAAACGACCGGACGAGGCACGCTTGGTGGTATGAGTGACCAATCGAATGCCTTTCCGCCACCCCCGTAGCCTTCGACGTGCGCATCCAGCAGCAGCGCCTGGGCGGAGGTGTATTGAGCGGCAAAGTGTAGCAAATCGAAGCCCGTGGCCATCCGTGCCGCCCGCAAGTAGGGACGGCCGGCCGCCTCGCAGGCTTCGGGCGTCTCGTCGCCGTGGAACTGCAGCACCAGCTGCGGCACGGCCGCGCAGGCCTCGGCCACCTCGGCTGGGGCGGCATTGACGAAGAGCCCCACCGGCGTCACGAAGGGCGGCAACCGCCGCGCCAGCGCGACGGCACGCTCCAGCGTGACATGGCGCGGGCTGCGCCGGTAGAAGACCAGGCCCACCGCGTCGGCGCCGGCATCGACGGCGGCATCGATGTCGGCTTCCTGGGTCAGACCACAAATCTTGATGCGGGTGCGTTGGTGCATGGTGGGCCGCGCCTCAGGGCAGCCAGTCGGCCGAAGGCGCGGTGTCGGGCAGGCCAAAGATCTCATCGTACCGCGGGCCCAGGAAGTACAGCCCGTCGGGCGAGAAGGTCGGCGCGGCCAGCTTGCGGTCGCGCGACGCCAGCACGCCCCCCAGCCAGGCCACCGACTGGCTGCCGGCGCCCACCGCGACCAGGCAGCCCATCAGGTTGCGCACCATGTGGTGCAGGAAGGCGCTGGCCTCGAATTCGAAGCGCCAGTAGGCACCGCGGCGCTCGATGCTGATTTCGCGCAGCGTCTTCACAGGCGACTTCGCCTGGCATTCGGAGGACCGGAAGGCACTGAAGTCGTGCTCGCCGATCAGCAGCGCCGCCGCTTCGCGCATGCGGTTGGCATCCAGCGGCCGGAACACCCAGCCGGCGAAGCCGGTCTCCAGCGCTGGCCGCACCGCGGCCTCGCGCAGCACATAGCGGTAGCGTCGCCCGATCGCGCTGTTGCGGGCGTGGAAGTGGCGCGGCACCGGCTGGCACCACTGCACCGCGATGTCGGGCGGCAGGAAGGTGTTGGTGCCTCGCACCCAGGAAAAGGGCGTGCGCTGGACCGGCGCATCGAAGTGCACCACCTGGTTGATGCCGTGCACACCGGCATCGGTGCGCCCGGCACACAGCGTGCGAACGCCCTGGCCGGCGAAGCGGCTCAGGGCGGATTCGAGGTGGTCCTGGACGGTGTGGCCACCAGGCTGGCTTTGCCAGCCCTGGTAGCCGGTGCCGCGGTAGGTGACGCCGAGGGCGATCCTGGCCAGGCCGGAATCGCTGTCCTCGGTGGTGTCTGCGGCGGTGGAGGCGGTCGGCTCGTTCAGGCCAGCTCTTCCAGCATGGTCTGGGCCTTGGCCTTCAGCGCGCCGCTGGAGCGGGTGACGACTTCCTGCAGCAGCTCGCGGGCGCCTTCACGGTCGCCGATCTGGCGGAACTCTTCCGCCAGTTCGAGCTTGCGTGCCAACGGGTCGCCGGCGTCGCCGACGTCGTCCAGCTGGAAGTCCGGCAGCTCATCGAAGGTGGCCGGCTGCGAGGGCGCGGCCTGGATGCGGGTGGTCTCGTTCGGGTCAACCGAGTTGAGGTCGAGCGAGAGATCGTCCAGGCTGAAGTCCATCGCATTGTTGGACGAGGCGGGCTCCGGCTGGCGCACAGGCTCCGCCGCTGGCGGCAGGTCCGGCAGGTCGAAGGACATGTCCAGGTCGCGCACGCCGGCCGACGCGGGGGCCGGAACCTCCAGGTCGGGCATGTCGAACTCGGGCAGTTCGGCCTGCGGTGCGGGGCTGAAAGGCTTGGTGTCGTCCAGGCTCATCGGCGCAGCCGCCGGCGGCTGCGACATCGGCAGGTCGAGGTCGAGGTCGACCGGGCCTTCGGAGTCCTGCGCATCGTGGCGCGGCGCCGCTGCAGGCGGCATCACCGAATGCGGCATCGTCGTCGCACCCAGCGGCTCCACCGGGGCCGCTGCCACACGGGCATCGGCCGGTGCGCCGCCCGGCTGGTACAGCACGTTGTCCGGATCCACCTGGCGGCCCAGTTCCTGGGCCCGGGCCCAGTCCTCGCCCTGGCCGCCGGTCAGGCTGTACAGCTGGGTGGCCAGCAGTTCGAAGCCCTTGGTGTCGCGGCGCTTGGCATAGACCTCCAGCAGCTTGGTGCGGATGGCCAGGCGCTCCGGCGTGGCACGCATCGCTTCCTTGAGGATCTCCTCGGCCTGCAGGTCGCGGCCGTAGGCCAGGTACACGTCGGCCTCGGCGACCGGATCGACGTCGCCGATGGCGTCGAGCTGACTCAGCGAGTAGCTCAGCGACGACGGTGCACCGGAGGCGTCCTTGGTGTCAATGCGCTGGCCGCCACTGGCACCGAAGAAGGAATCCGGCTGCAGGCGGCTTTCGAGGAAGGAGGTCTCGCCGCTGTCCTTCTTCGCCTTGGAGCGCACGGTGTACAGCGCAAAGCCGCCCAGCAGCAGCGCCAGCAGGCCACCGCCGACCAGGGCGAGGTTGTCCTGCAGCATGGCCATCAGGCCGGGCTCTTCCACCGGCTGGACAGCCGGCGCGGGCGGCGGTGCCGGCACCGGAGCCGGCTCGGAGGCGGCTTCGCTGGCGACCGGAGGCGCCGCCTCTGCAGCGGATGCGGTGTCCTCGGCCGAGGCGGTCAGCGCCGGCTCGGAAGCAGCGACCGGCGGCTCCACCGGCGCGGAAGCGGGCGCAGGCGCCGTCACGGGCGGCGGGGGGGCGACCGAGGCAGCCGGTGCCGGCGGCGGCGCGACCGGAGGTGCTGCCGGCACCTGCACGCCAGGCACCGGGGTCTCGGCAGCGGCCGGCGCCGGTGAGCCGGATGCGCCCGCCTTGCCCTTGCCGGAAGCAGCCTCGCCGCCCTTGATGCTCTTCAGGTCCTGAAGGTTCTTGGACAGCTCCGCAACACGGGTGTCGCCTTCCTGTTTGGCGCGCTCCTTGGCGATGCGGTCTTCGGTCGAAGGCGCCCCCTTGGCGCCCAGCGCACCCTTGCTCAGGGTCAGGCGGTCCGGCGTCTGGCTGGTGGCTTCCTTGCGGTCCTCGACCGCCGCGTCCACCTTGCCCGAGGCCTGGCGGCCGGGCTCGTCGGTGCCGGCCGACGGCACCGCACCGGCCAGGCGTTGGCGATAGGCAGCGAAGTCGGCGCTCTGCGCCTGGATGATCTGGCGCGCCTCGGACGTCGAGACCGACTGGGCCTGCTCGGTGGACGGCACCGACAGCACCGCACCCGATTTCAGGCGGTTGGCGTTGTTGCCAATGAAGGCGTTCGGGTTGCTGCGATACAGCGCGACCAGCATCTGGTCGAGCGAGACGCCGGAGCGCTGCACGCGGCCAGCGATGGAGTAGAGCGTGTCGCCACGCCGCACCGTGTATTCGTCTTCCCCGGCTTCGCTGCCCGCGGTGCGGGCCGGCTCGCTGCTGCGGGCCGGCGCCGACTCGGCGCGGCGCTCGCTGGCGCGCGGCGCCCGCGAGGCGGCGGCGGACGGCTCTGAAGCCGCCGCGGCGGCCGCAGCACGCGAGCGGCTGCTGGAAGCGCCGCTGCCACCATCGCTGCTGGACAGCGCTGGTGCCGTGGTGGAGCCGGACGCCTGCCGGGTCACCGGCGGATCGAGCAGCAGCGTGTACTCACGCACCAGGCGGCCGGAGCTCCAGGAGAGCTCGAGGATCATGTCGACAAACGGCTCCTGCACCACCCGTTCACTGGTGATGCGCAGGAACGGCCGCCCGTCGGGGCGCCGCTGCAGGCTCACCTGGGTGCCGGGCAGGACGGCGTTGTAGTCCACCCCTGCCGCACGGTAGGCGTCGGGCGCCGCTACGCGCGCGCGGAACTGGCCCTCTTCCTCCGGCGTCATGCTGGTGATGTCGATCTCGGCCCGCAGGCTCTCGCCCAGCGCCGACTGGACGTTCAGGCGGCCGAGGCCGAGCGCCGCGGCCTGGCCGGCCGCGAGGAACATGGCGGCAGCCGCCACCCCTGACAGAGCGAAACGCCCTACGGATCGTGTGTTTCGTTTCAAGGCGTCTCCCAAAGGATCAAGCGGCCGAACGCGCGAAGCTTTCATTATGAGCAGATTGGCATGCAAGAATGCCAGTCAAAAATGCAGAAATTACAATAACATCAAGCAGATACGCTGACAAGCTCATGCAATTGCTGACATTCGTTTGCCGGCAAGGGCGTTGTAACGCAAAGTAGCATGTCTCTTGGCCACAACGCCCTCATGCCTGCCCTGCTCAGGCGTCGAGCAGGATGCGCAGCATGCGGCGCAGCGGCTCGGCCGCCCCCCACAGCAACTGGTCGCCGATGGTGAAGGCACCGAGGTACTCGGGGCCCATGGCCATCTTGCGCAAGCGGCCGACAGGAATGGTCAGCGTGCCGGTGACCGCCACCGGTGTCAGGTCGCGGATGGTGGCCTCACGCGTGTTCGGCACCACTTTGACCCAGGCGTTGTCGTTGGCGATCATGGATTCGATATCGGCCAGCGGCACATCTTTCTTGAGCTTGAAAGTGAGCGCTTGACTGTGGCAGCGCATGGCACCGATGCGCACGCAGAAGCCGTCCACCGGGATGCCCGCCGTGTCGAAGCCGTCGCCGATGCCCAGGATCTTGTTGGTCTCGGCACCGCCCTTCCACTCTTCGCGGCTGCTGCCGTCACCCAGGTCCTTGTCGATCCAGGGGATCAGGCTGCCGCCCAGCGGTACGCCGAAATTCGCGGTTTCCTCCGCGCTGAGCGAGCGCTGCTTGCCGATGATCTTGCGGTCGATCTCAAGGATGGCGCTCTTTGGGTCGTCCAGCAGCGAGCGAACTTCCGCGTTCAGGGTGCCGAACTGCGTCAGCAGCTCGCGCATGTGCTGCGCACCGCCGCCCGAGGCAGCCTGGTAGGTCATGGTGCTCATCCACTCGACCAGGCCGGCCTTGTACAGCGCACCCACGCCCATCAGCATGCAGCTGACCGTGCAGTTGCCACCGATCCAGTTGCGGCCGCCCTGGGCCAGCGCGTTCTTGATGACCGGCAGGTTCACCGGGTCGAGCACGATGACCGCGTCGTCCTTCATGCGCAGGGTGGAGGCGGCGTCGATCCAGTGGCCCTTCCAGCCGGCAGCGCGCAGCTTGGGGAAGACCTCGGTGGTGTAGTCGCCGCCCTGCGCGGTGATGATGATGTCGCAGCGCTTGAGGGCCTCGATGTCGAAGGCGTCCTTGAGCGTGGTTTCGTTCTTGGCCATCGCCGGGGCGGCGCCGCCGGCGTTGCTGGTGCTGAAGAAAACCGGCTCGATCAGCGCGAAGTCGTCCTCCTGCTGCATGCGGTCCATCAGGACGGAGCCGACCATACCGCGCCAACCCACCAGTCCAACCAAAGTCGTCGTCATCTTATTGATCCTGTATTTGTTCGGTGTCTCACCGTGCCGCCGCAGGAAATCGTCACCCCGGAGGGACCTGCGGCAGATGCCATGCGTTGCAGCCCGGGGACTGCCCGGGCGCTTGGTGGGGTCAAGCCTGCGCTTTCAAGTGGGCGACCACAGCGTCGCCCATCTCCTTCGTTCCGACCTTGGTCGTGCCATTGCTATAAATATCGGCGGTTCGCAAGCCTTGCGCCAGTACGCTTTTCACGGCCCTGTCGATTCGCTCAGCGGCTTCCGGCTGATTCAGGCTGAAGCGCAACATCATGGCGGCGCTCAGGATGGTGGCGAGCGGGTTGGCAATGCCCTGCCCGGCAATGTCGGGGGCCGAACCATGGCTCGGCTCGTACAGGCCCTGCCCGCGCGCATTCAGCGAGGCCGACGGCAGCATGCCGATCGAGCCGGTGAGCATCGCTGCTTCATCACTGAGGATGTCGCCAAACATGTTGCCGGTGAACAGCACATCGAACTTTTTCGGGGCCTTCACCAGCTGCATCGCGGCGTTGTCGACGTACATGTGCTCCAGCGCCACGTCCGGGTACTGGGCATGCACCTCGGTGACCACCTCCTTCCAGAACTGGAAGGTTTCGAGCACGTTGGCCTTGTCGACGCTGGTGACCTTCTTGCTGCGCTTGCGGGCGGCCTGGAAGGCGACATGGGCGATGCGCTCGATCTCGGGCCGGCTGTAGCGCATGGTGTCGAAGGCTTCCGGCTGGCCGGCGAAGGCGCCATCCGGCGCCTCGCGGCGGCCGCGCGGCTGGCCGAAATAGATGTCGCCGGTGAGTTCGCGGATGATCAGGATGTCGAGGCCGGCCACCAGCTCGGGCTTGAGGCTGGAGGCGTGCGTCAGCTCCTCGTAGCAAATGGCCGGGCGGAAGTTGGCGAACAGCTGCAGGTGCTTGCGCAGGCCCAGGATGGCCTGCTCGGGGCGCAGCGAGCGCTCCAGCGTGTCGTATTTCCAGTCGCCGACCGCGCCGAAGAGCACGGCGTCGGCCTCCTTGGCCAGCTTGAGGGTGGCTTCCGGCAGCGGATGGCCGTGCGCCTCGTAGGCGGCACCGCCCACCTTGGCCTCTTCCATCTCGAACGGCAGGTCCAGCACACGCAGCACCTTGACCGCCTCGGCAACGATCTCGGTCCCGATGCCATCGCCCGGCAACACGGCAATCTTCATCTCTGTCCTTTCAGCAGGCGCGAGCGCGCCTCGGCAGCGCCCGCAGGGAAACAACGCAGGCAGGCCCGGGCCGCGGCGACCCCGCGGCGCCCGCCTGCATCACGCAGCAGCAGCGAACCCGCTCAGACGATGCGGTGGTTCAGCCACGGCTTGGTGGCCAGGCGCTCCGCCTCGTAGGCGCGGATCTTGTCGGCATGGCGCAAGGTCAGGCCGATGTCGTCGAGGCCGTTGAGCAGGCAGTACTTGCGGAAGGGCTGTACCTCAAAGGCCAGCTCGGTGCCGTCGGGCTTCACCACCACCTGGCGCTCCAGGTCCACCGTCAGCTGGTAGCCGGAGAAGGCATGCACCTCGTCGAACAGGCGGGCCACCTCGTGCTCGGGCAGCACGATGGGCAGCAGGCCGTTCTTGAAGCAGTTGTTGAAGAAGATGTCGGCATAACTGGGCGCGATCAGCGCCCGGAAACCGTACTGCTCGATGGCCCAGGGCGCGTGCTCGCGGCTGGAGCCGCAGCCGAAGTTCTTGCGCGCCAGCAGCACCGAGGCGCCCTGGTAGCGTGGCTGGTTCAGCACGAAGTCGGGATTCGGCCGCCGGCTGGCCGGGTCCTGCCCGGGCTCGCCAACGTCCAGGTAGCGCCACTCGTCGAACAGGTTGGGGCCGAAACCGGTCCGCTTGATCGATTTCAGGAACTGCTTCGGAATGATGGCGTCGGTGTCGACGTTCTCCCGGTCCATCGGCGCGACCAGGCCCTTGTGCACTCGGAATGCTTGCATGCTCTTTATCCCTCGGTCCGGGCCGCCCGGCGGCCCGATGCATTTCTCACGCCGTGCCTGCGCCGCTCAGCCGAGGCGGCGCACGTCGACGAAATGGCCTTCCATCGCGGCGGCAGCGGCCATGGCGGGGCTCACCAGGTGGGTGCGGCCACCGGCGCCTTGCCGGCCTTCGAAATTGCGGTTGGAGGTGGAGGCACAGCGCTCGCCCGGCTCCAGCCGATCAGCGTTCATGGCCAGGCACATCGAGCAGCCCGGCTCGCGCCACTCGAAGCCGGCGGCCTTGAAGACCTGGTCCAACCCCTCGCGCTCGGCCTGCTCCTTCACCAGCCCGGACCCCGGCACCACCAGCGCCAGCTTGACGTTGGACGCCACACGCCCGCCGATGCGCCGCACCACGGCGGCGGCCTCGCGGATATCCTCGATGCGTGAATTGGTGCACGAACCGATGAACACCTTGTCGATGCGGATGTCGTTGACGGCCTTGTTCGGCTCCAGCGCCATGTACTGCAGCGCGCGCTCCATCGCACTGCGCTTGACCGCGTCCTTTTCCTTCTCGGGGTCCGGCACCCGGTCCTCGATCGAGACGACCATCTCGGGCGAGGTGCCCCAGGTCACCTGCGGGCGGATCTGGGAGGCGTCGATCTCGACCACCGCGTCCCAGTGGGCGTCGGCGTCGGAATGCAGGGTGCGCCAGTAGGCGACCGCCTGCTCCCACTCGACGCCGGACGGCGAATAGGGGCGGCCCTTGACGTACTGCAGCGTGGTGTCGTCCACCGCTACCAGGCCGGCCCGGGCGCCAGCCTCGATGGCCATGTTGCACACTGTCATGCGGCCTTCCATGCTGAGCGCGCGGATCGCGCTGCCACCGAACTCGATGGTGTAACCGGTGCCGCCGGCCGTGCCGATGCGGCCGATGATGGCCAGCACGATGTCCTTGGCGCCGCAGCCCTGCGGCAGCTGGCCTTCGACCCGCACATGCATGTTCTTGGCCTTCTTGGCCAGCAGCGTCTGGGTGGCGAGCACGTGCTCCACCTCGCTGGTGCCGATGCCATGGGCCAGCGCACCAAAGGCGCCATGCGTCGATGTGTGCGAATCGCCGCAGACCACGGTCATGCCCGGCAGGGTCGCGCCCTGCTCGGGGCCGATGACGTGCACGATGCCCTGGCGGCGGTCGCGCATCTTGAACTGAGTGATGCCGAAACGGTCGCAGTTGGCGTCCAGCGTCTCGACCTGCAGGCGCGAGACAGGGTCGGCAATGCCTTGCGAGCGGTCGGTGGTGGGCACGTTGTGGTCGCTCACTGCCAGGTTGGCCGACAGGCGCCAGACCTTGCGGCCGGCCACCTCGATCCCTTCGAAGGCCTGCGGGCTGGTGACCTCGTGCAGCAGGTGGCGGTCGATGTAGAGCACGGCGGTGCCGTCCTCTTCGGTGTGGACGACATGCTCGTCCCAGATCTTGTCGTAAAGCGTCCGGCCCATGGTTGACTCGCGTTCTCAGGCTCGTGGGAGGGGTGCGCGGCGTGCGCGCCCCCCAATTTTAGGTGCGAACAAGCAAAAACCCCGGCACGGGGGCCGGGGTTTTTGGCGTGTGGTCGACCGTGGGGCGACCCGGGGTCCCCTCAGCCGCGCTGGGCGATGGGCTTGACGTCGCGCTTGGTGGCGCCGACGAACAGCTGGCGCGGGCGGCCGATCTTGTACTCGGGGTCGCCGATCATCTCGTTGAGCTGGGCGATCCAGCCCACCGTGCGGGCCAGCGCGAAGATGGCGGTGAACAGCGACACCGGGATGCCGATGGCGCGCTGCACGATGCCGGAGTAGAAGTCGACGTTCGGGTAGAGCTTGCGGGAGACGAAGTACTCGTCTTCCAGCGCGATCTTCTCCAACTCCATCGCGAGCTTGAACAGCGGGTCGTTGCCCAGGCCCAGCTCGTTCAGCACTTCGTGGCAGGTCTCGCGCATCAGCTTGGCGCGCGGGTCGTAGTTCTTGTAGACCCGGTGGCCGAAGCCCATCAGGCGCACGCCGGAGTTCTTGTCCTTGACCTTGCCGATGAACTCGCCGATCTTGGCGACGCCGCCCATCTGCTGGATGTCTTCCAGCATGTTCAGGCAGGCCTCGTTGGCGCCACCGTGCGCCGGGCCCCACAGGCA
Source organism: Eleftheria terrae (assembly GCF_030419005.1). NCBI lineage: Bacteria > Pseudomonadati > Pseudomonadota > Betaproteobacteria > Burkholderiales > Eleftheria > Eleftheria terrae. The sequence goes on along the minus strand of NZ_CP106951.1, from coordinate 5,029,156 downwards.
GGCCACGCCAGCGGCGATGGCGGCAAACGGATTGGTGCCCGAGGAGCCGCACAGGCGGACCGTGGAGGTGGAAGCGTTCTGCTCGTGGTCGGCGTGCAGGATGAAGATGCGGTCCAGCGCGCGCACCACCACGTCGTTCGGCTCGTACTCTTCGCACGGCGTCGCGAACATCATGCGGGTGAAGTTCGCGGCGTAGGACAGCGAATTCTTCGGGTAGATGTAGGGCTGGCCGATGGAGTACTTGTACGCCATGGACACCAGCGTCGGCAGCTTGGCGATCAGGCGGATGGCCGAGATCTCGCGGTGCTGCGGATTATTGATGTCGGTGCTGTCGTGATAGAAGGCCGACAGGCCGCCCACCAGCCCGGTCAGCACCGCCATCGGGTGTGCGTCGCGGCGGAAGCCGCGCAGGAAGAACTGCATCTGCTCGTTGACCATCGTGTGGTTGGTCACGCGGCTGGTGAAGTCCTGCTTCTGCGCCTCGTTGGGCAGGTCTCCGTACAGCAGCAGGTAGCAGGTCTCGAGGAAGTCGCAGTTGGTCGCCAGTTGCTCGATGGGATAGCCGCGGTACAGCAACTCGCCCTTGTCGCCATCGATGTAGGTGATGGCGGAGTTGCACGACGCAGTGGACAGGAAGCCCGGGTCGTACGTGAATTTGCCGGTCTGTGCATACAGCTTTCGGATGTCGATCACATCCGGGCCGATGGTTCCCTTGTAGATCGGCAGCTCCATGCTGGGGCTGCCATCGGAGAACGCGAGGGTCGCTTTCACGTCTGACGGTGTCATGGCATTTCCTTGGTTTTCGAGAATCGTTTACGCCGGCTGGCGCATCTGGAGGAGAACGTCACGGACCTCCGGCCGATCGAGTTCCCCTTCCGGCTCCCTGCGCGCCAGCAGCAAATCCAGCAAGTCGTTGTCGGACAGATCCATGAGAGCCATCAGGCCCTCGGCCTGACGCACGGTGAGGGTGCTCTCGTGGCGGGCGAAAAACCGCTCGACGAACAAATCGTTTTCAAGCAACCCGCGTCGGCAGCGCCAGCGCAGCTTGCTCAGGGCTCTTTCATCGAGCAGTTCGGCGTCCATCATAGGCCTTGCTTCGTACCGGGCAGGCGGGCGGGGTTTACACCGCCCGACGCACCATCAGTTCCTTGATCTTGCCTATCGCCTTCGTGGGGTTCAGGCCCTTGGGACACACGTCCACGCAGTTCATGATCGTGTGGCAGCGGAACAGACGGTAGGGATCTTCGAGGTTGTCCAGGCGGTCGTTGGTCGCCTGATCGCGGCTGTCGGCGATGAAGCGGTAGGCCTGCAGCAGGCCGGCCGGACCGACGAACTTGTCCGGGTTCCACCAGAAGCTGGGGCAGCTGGTGGAGCAGCTCGCGCACAGGATGCACTCGTACAGGCCGTCCAGCTCCTCGCGCTCCTCGGGCGACTGCAGGCGCTCCTTCTCGGGCGGCGGCGTGTCGTTCACGAGATAGGGCTTGATGGAGTGGTACTGCGTGAAGAACTGCGTCATGTCCACGATCAGGTCGCGGATCACGGGCAGGCCCGGCAGCGGCTTCAGCACGATCGGGTCCTTCAGCGTGCGCATGTTGGTCAGGCACGCCAGGCCGTTCTTGCCGTTGATGTTCATCGCGTCCGAGCCGCACACGCCTTCGCGGCAGGAGCGACGGAACGACAGGGTGGGATCCACCGCCTTCAGCTTGACCAGGGCGTCGAGCAACATGCGTTCATTGCCGTCGAGTTCGATCTCGAGCGTCTGCATGTAGGGCTTGGCGTCCTTGTCCGGATCGTAGCGATAGATCGAGAAAGTGCGTTTCTGGCTCATCGTGGGTTCCTGCGGGCTGCGGCCCTCAGAAGGTGCGGACCTTGGGCGGGATCGATTCCGCGGTCAGCGGTTTCATGTTGACCGGCTTGTAGTCGAGACGGTTGCCTTCGCTGTAGAACAGCGTGTGCTTGATCCAGTTCTCGTCGTCGCGGTTCGGGAAGTCGTTGTGGGCATGGGCGCCGCGGCTTTCCTTGCGGGCGGCGGCCGAGATCATCGTCGCCTTGGCGGCCTCGATGAGGTTCTCGACTTCCAGCGCCTCGACACGCGCGGTGTTGAAGACCTTGGACTTGTCCTTCAGGCCGATGCTGCCGACGCGCTTGTCGATCTCGAGGATCTTCTGCACGCCTTCGTCCATGCTCGCCTGCGTGCGGAACACGCCGGCGTGGGCCTGCATGCTGCGGCGGATGTCGTTGGCCACGTCCTGCGCGTACTCACCGTCGGTGGCGGAGTCCAGCCGCGCCAGGCGAGCCAGGGTGCGGTCGGCCGCGTCCTTGGGCAGGGGCTTGTGGCTCTTGTTCTTGAGGTTGAAGTCGACGATGTGGTTGCCCGCCGCGCGGCCGAACACCACCAGGTCGAGCAGCGAGTTGGTGCCGAGCCGGTTGGCGCCGTGCACGCTCACGCAGGAACACTCGCCCACCGCGTACAAGCCGTTGATGATGTCGTTGGGCACGCCGTTCTTCGGCACCACCACCTGGCCATGGACGTTGGTCGGAATGCCGCCCATCTGGTAGTGGATGGTGGGCACCACCGGGATCGGCTCCTTGGTGATGTCGACGTTGGCGAAGTTGTGGCCGATCTCGAACACCGACGGCAGCCGCTTCATGATGGTCTCGGCGCCGAGGTGGGTCATGTCCAGCAGCACGTAGTCCTTGTTGGGACCGCAGCCGCGACCTTCCTTGATCTCCTGGTCCATCGAGCGCGAGACGAAGTCGCGCGGCGCCAGGTCCTTCAGGGTGGGCGCATAGCGCTCCATGAAGCGCTCGCCGTTGGCATTGCGCAGGATGGCGCCCTCGCCGCGACAGCCCTCGGTCAGCAGCACGCCCGCGCCGGCCACGCCGGTCGGGTGGAACTGCCAGAACTCCATGTCTTCGAGCGGGATGCCGGCGCGCGCCGCCATGCCGAGGCCGTCACCGGTGTTGATGAAGGCATTGGTCGAGGCGGCGAAGATGCGCCCTGCCCCGCCGGTGGCCAGCAGCACGGTCTTGGCTTCGAGGATGAAGACCTCGCCGGTCTCCATCTCCAGCGCCGTCACGCCCACCACGTCGCCGTCGGCGTCGCGGATCAGGTCGAGCGCCATCCATTCGACGAAGAAGTTGGTGCGGGCGCGCACGTTCTGCTGGTACAGCGTGTGCAGCAGTGCGTGGCCGGTACGGTCGGCCGCGGCGCAGGCGCGCTGCACCGGCTTCTCGCCGTAGTTGGCGGTGTGGCCGCCGAAGGGGCGCTGGTAGATGGTGCCGTCCGGATTGCGGTCGAACGGCATGCCGAAGTGTTCCAGCTCGTAGACCACCTTCGGCGCCTCGCGGCACATGAACTCGATCGCGTCCTGGTCGCCGAGCCAGTCGGAGCCCTTGACGGTGTCGAAGAAGTGATAGTGCCAGTTGTCTTCCGACATGTTGCCCAGCGAGGCACCGATGCCGCCCTGCGCCGCCACGGTGTGCGAGCGGGTCGGGAAGACCTTGGTCAGCACGGCCACGTTCAGGCCGGCCAGCGAGAGTTGCAGCGAGGCCCGCATGCCGGAGCCGCCAGCCCCCACGATGACCACGTCGAACCGGCGTTTCGGGACAGAAGTTCCCACTTGCATTACAGCCTCCACAGAACTTGAACCGCCCAGCCGGCACAGCCCACCAGCCAGACGATGGTGGCCACCTGCAGCGCGAGCTTCATGCCCACCGACTTCACGTAGTCCATCCAGATGTCGCGCATGCCCACCCAGGCGTGGTAGGCCAGCGAGATGATGAGGACGAAGGTCAGCACCTTCATCCACTGTTGAGAGAAGATGCCGGCCCATTTGTCGTAGCCGACGATCTCGATCTCGCGGGTGCCGTCCGGCGATTTCTTGTGCCAGGGGACCAGCACCTGCACGATGATGGCCACCGTGAACAGGGCCATCAGCAGCCCGGTGACACGCTGGGCCAGCCAGTCGCCCAGCCCGTAGTGCGCGCCCACCACCAGGCGCTTGGATCCGTAGTTTTTGCTCATCGTGGGGTCTCGTTGGATCAGGACATGAACAGCTTGTAGCCCAGCGCCGCGGTCAGCAGCAGGCTGAAGACCAGCGTCGCGATGGCAGACTGGCGGCCCTGCGCCTTGCTGACGGTGTGGAAGGCATCCATCACCAGGTAGCGGATGCCGGCGGCGAAGTGGTGCAGGTAGGCCCAGATCAGTCCCAGCACCACCACCTTCATGAACCAGCCAGGCAGGAAGCCCCAGCCGGCGACGAAGGTCGACGTGAATTCGGCATACGACATTTCAGAGGTGACGCTCTTGTCGAACAGCCAAATAATGAAAGGCAGCAGCAGGAACAGGATCAGCCCGCTGGCGCGGTGCAGGATCGAGACGACCCCGGCCAGCGGGAGCCGGTACTGGAGTGCGTCGATCAGGCGCATCGTTCCCGGCCTTTGTTTTGCGATTTCAGGCATACCCAACCTTCTAGCTATGTAACAACGGTGAAACTCGGCGGATTTTATTGCAACGCAGCAGATGCGGTTGCACTCACGCGTTCGATGACCGCACCTTAGCTGACCTCGTTGCGGTAGAAGTGCGCGGCCGTGTTGTAGAGGCCGCGCCTCAATTCGACCGGCTTGTCGCCGTAGGTGAGCGAGAGGCGCTCGACGCTCAGCAGCGGAGCGCCCTCGGCCAGGTTCAGCAGGCCGGCCGCGGTGGCGTCGGCAGAGACGGCACGCAGCTTCTCCTCGGCGCGGATCATGCGCACGCCGAATTCGGTCTCGAAGAGGCCGTACATCGGGCCGCGGTAGTCGCTCAGGCGCTCGGCGGTCAGCCCCTTGAACAGCATGCCGTGCAGCCAGATGTCGTCGAACACCACCGGCTGGCCGCGGAAGTAAAGCAGGCGGCGGATCTGCAGCGCCGCGTCGCCCGACTTGAGCTCCAGCGCCCGCGCCACCTCGGCAGGCGCGCGCAGGCGACGGCAGTCGATGAACTTGCGCTCGACCGGCGAAGCCTCGCCGTCATCGGGCATCAGGCGCAGGAAGCGGTACTGGATTTTCTCTTCGGCATGGGTGGCGACGAAGGTGCCCTTGCCCTGGCGGCGCACCAGCAGGTTCTCGGCCGCCAGCTCGTCGATCGCCTTGCGCACCGTGCCTTGGCTGACGCGAAAGCGCGCCGCCAGGTCGACCTCGCTGGGAATGGCCTCGCCCGGCTTCCATTCGCCGGCCTGCAGGCTGCGCAGGATGAGCCCCTTGATCTGCTGGTAGAGCGGACTGAAAGCGGGGCCGCCCGCCTCGCTCGGAGAGGCAGGAAACTCGGGCAGCGTCGACGGAGGCAGGGTCGCCATGGCAGCGATTGCATCACATCGCCCCGGTGAAGTCCAGGAACTGATAAATCATGTCTTATATAAGACATAAGACCATTGACAGTGTGGAGAGCACCCTCTAGACTCCCCTACACTGTGGACCTGGAGCGTGTGCCGTGCTGCGCCGCGGCATCTCGACCCCCGATCCTCACAACACGATTCCCTGGAGTTTCACATGAGCAAGCAACCCGTACGCGTGGCCGTCACCGGCGCGGCTGGCCAGATCGGCTATGCCCTGCTGTTCCGCATCGCCTCTGGCGAAATGCTGGGCAAGGACCAGCCCGTGATCCTGCAATTGCTGGAGATCCCCGACGAGAAGGCTCAGAAGGCGCTCAAGGGCGTCATGATGGAACTCGAGGACTGCGCCTTCCCGCTGCTGGCTGGCATGGAAGCCCACAGCGACCCGATGACGGCCTTCAAGGACGTCGACTACGCCCTGCTGGTCGGCGCCCGTCCGCGCGGCCCCGGCATGGAGCGCAAGGACCTGCTGTCGGCCAACGCGCAGATCTTCACTGCCCAGGGCAAGGCCCTGAACGCGGTGGCCAGCCGCAATGTGCGCGTGCTGGTGGTCGGCAATCCGGCCAACACCAATGCCTACATCGCCATGAAGTCGGCCCCGGACCTGCCGCGCAAGAACTTCACCGCGATGCTGCGCCTGGACCACAACCGCGCGCTGAGCCAGATCGCCGCCAAGACCGGCAAGCCGGTCGCCAGCATCGAGAAGCTGGCCGTGTGGGGCAACCACTCGCCGACGATGTACGCCGACTACCGCTTCGCCACCATCGGCGGCCAGCCGGTCAAGCCGATGATCAACGACGAGGAATGGAACAAGAACGTGTTCCTGCCCACCGTCGGCAAGCGCGGCGCCGCCATCATCGAGGCACGTGGGCTGTCGTCGGCCGCCTCGGCCGCCAATGCCGCCATCGACCACATGCGTGACTGGGCGCTCGGCACCCAGGGCAAGTGGGTGACGATGGGCGTGCCGTCGAACGGCGAATACGGCATCCCGAAGGACGTGATGTTCGGCTTCCCGGTCACCGTCGAGAACGGCGAGTACAAGATTGTCGAAGGCCTGGAGATCGACGCCTTCTCGCAAGAGCGCATCAACCTGACGCTCAAGGAACTCCAGGAAGAGCAGGACGGCGTCAAGCACCTGCTGTGATCGGCCCCGGGGCCGGTCACGGCCCCGTCAAGGAAGGCCGGCAGCGTTCTTCGCCTGTCGGCCTTTTTTTCGACCTCCGATTTACGTATACGTCAATTGACCAACCGCCCTGCTCCCGCCGCGCCCCATCCGGCGCAGGCCTTGTTCGAGGCCGGTGAGGCACTGCCCGCCCTGCCGGTGTGCGACCACTATGCCGGCGTGGAGCCGCGCATGCGCAAGAGCCTGGCGCTGCAGGCGGAGCTGGGAGAGCGCCATGGCACCGCCGTCTTCGACGCGACGCTGGACGCCGAGGACGGTGCGCCGGTGGGCGGCGAGCAGGAGCATGCGGCGCTGATCGCCGAGCTGGTCGACTCGCCGCTGAACCGCTACGACCGCGTCGGCGCGCGGGTGCATCCCGTCGGCCATGCGGCCTTCGATACCGAGGTGCGCACCCTGCTTGCACGCTGTGGCCAGCGGCTGGCCTACCTGATGGTACCCAAGCCGCGCAGCCTGACCGACGTGGAGCTGGCCTGTCGCCGTATCGACGCCCTGGCGGCCGAGGTGGGCCTGGCGCGGCGGGTGCCGGTGCATGTGCTGGTCGAAACCCATGGCGCGCTGCGCGACGTGTGGCAGATCGCCGCGCATCCGCGGATCGAGTCGCTGTCCTTCGGGTTGATGGACTTCGTCTCGGCCCATCGCGGCGCGATCCCCTCGGCCGGCATGAGCGCGACCGGGCAGTTCAGCCATCCGCTGGTGCTGCGCGCGAAGGCCGAGATCGCCGCCGCCTGCCATGCCGCCGCCAAGACGCCCTCGCACTGCGTCGTGACCGAGTTCAACGATCTGCAGGCGCTGCGCGCCGCCGCCGGCAAGGCGGCCCGGGAGCTGGGCTACACCCGGATGTGGAGCATCCACCCGAACCAGATCGAGCCCATCATCGAGGCCTTCGCGCCCGATGAAGAAGAGGTGGCCACCGCCGCCGAGATCCTGCTGGCCGCGCAAGCCGCCGGGTGGGGCCCGGTGCGTCACCGCACGCGCGGCAGCGACACGCTGCACGACCGCGCCAGCTACCGCTACTACTGGCACGTGCTGGATCGTGCCCACCGCACCGGCCGGGCGCTGCCGGACACCGCCGTCCAGGCCTTCTTCACGGAGACAACCGCATGAGTTCCCCGACCCCCGGCGCCCGCTTCCGCGAGGCGCTGCGCCAGGAATCACCCCTGCAGGTGATCGGCGCCATCAACGCCAACCATGCGCTGCTGGCGCAACGGGCCGGCTATCGTGCCATCTACCTGTCGGGCGGCGGCGTGGCGGCCGGCTCGCTGGGCATGCCCGACCTCGGCATCAACACGATGGACGACGTGCTGGTCGACGTGCGCCGCATCACCGACGTCTGCGACCTGCCGCTGATGGTGGACGTCGACACCGGCTTCGGCCCGAGCGCCTTCAACATCGCGCGCACCGTCAAGAGCCTCATCAAGGCCGGCGCCGCCGCCTGCCACATCGAGGACCAGGTGGGCGCCAAGCGCTGCGGCCACCGGCCGGGCAAGGAGATCGTCACCGCGCAGGAAATGGCCGACCGGGTGAAAGCTGCGGCGGATGCCAAGACCGACGCCGGCTTCTTCCTGATCGCCCGCACGGATGCGATCGCGGTCGAGGGGGTGGATGCCGCCATCGAGCGCGCACTGAAATGCGTGGAAGCCGGCGCCGACGGCATCTTCGCCGAGGCCGCCTATGACCTGCCCACCTACCGCCGCTTCGTCGATGCGGTGAAGGTGCCGGTGCTGGCCAACATCACCGAGTTCGGCAAGACGCCGCTGTTCACGGTCGAGGAGCTGCGCAGCAGCGGCGTCGGCATGGTGCTCTACCCGCTCAGCGCCTTCCGGGCGATGAACAAGGCGGCCGAGGCGGTCTATGCCGCCATCCGCCGCGACGGCACCCAAAAGAACGTGCTGGACCTGATGCAGACCCGCGAAGAGCTGTACGAGCGCATCGGCTACCACGAGTACGAGCAGCGCCTGGACGCGCTGTTCGCCGCGAAAAAGTGACGAGGAGACAACCATGAGCGAAACGACCACCGCCGCCCCCGCCACCGCGCCGGGCTTCAAGCCGAAGAAATCGGTCGCCCTCTCCGGCACCGCCGCGGGCAACACCGCGCTGTGCACGGTCGGCCGCACCGGCAACGACCTGCACTACCGCGGCTACGACATCCTCGATGTCGCCGAGACCTGCGAGTTCGAGGAAATCGCCCACCTGCTGGTGCACGGCAAGCTGCCCAGCGTGGCCGAGCTGGCGGCCTACAAGGCCAAGCTCAAGGCGCTGCGCGGCGTGCCGGCGGCCGTCAAGGCGGTGCTGGAGCAACTGCCGCCCAGCGCCCATCCGATGGACGTGATGCGCACCGCGGTCTCCACGCTCGGCTGTGTGTCGCCCGAGAAGGACGACCACAACCACCCCGGCGCGCGCGACATTGCCGACAAGCTGATGGCCAGCCTGGGCTCCATGCTGCTCTACTGGTACCACTGGAGCCACAACGGCCGCCGCATCGAGGTCGAGACCGACGACGACTCCATCGGCGGGCACTTCCTGCACCTGCTGCACGGCCGCGCGCCGAGCGAATCGTGGGTGAAGGCCATGCACACCTCGCTGATCCTCTACGCCGAGCACGAGTTCAATGCCTCCACCTTCACCGGCCGCGTCATCGCGGGCACCGGCTCGGACATGCACTCGGCCATCGCCGGCGCCATCGGCGCGCTGCGCGGCCCGAAGCACGGCGGCGCCAACGAGGTGGCCTTCGAGATCCAGAAGCGCTATGACACCCCCGGCGAGGCCGAGGCCGACATCCGCCGGCGCGTCGAGAACAAGGAAGTCATCATCGGCTTCGGCCACCCGGTCTACACCGTCAGCGACCCGCGCAACAAGGTCATCAAGGGCGTCGCGCAACGCCTGTCGGCCGAGGCGAACAACATGAAGATGTTCGACATCGCGGCCCGGCTGGAGTCGGTGATGTGGGAAGTCAAGAAGATGTTCCCCAACCTCGACTGGTTCAGCGCGGTGAGCTACCACATGATGGGCGTGCCGACCGCGATGTTCACCCCGCTGTTCGTGATTGCCCGCACATCCGGCTGGAGCGCCCACATCATCGAGCAACGCATCGACGGCAAGATCATCCGCCCGAGCGCCAACTACGTGGGCCCTGAAGATCTGAAATTTGTCGCACTGAAGGACCGCCGCTGAACGCTGTTACAGGATGCACGCGACCACAATCGGGGCTTTCCGCTCATTCCCAGCTAGGAGACCCACCGTGAGGACCCCCCTGATTCGCGCCGCCTGCATCGCCTCCAGCGCCCTGCTGGCCCTGTCGTTGGCGCACGCCGCCGAGAACAAGCCGGTCAAGAAGAAGAAGCGTGCCGCCGCCGCAGCAGCAGCGGTGGCCGCGCCGGCCGCGCTCGCCGCGGCCACGCCGGAACAGCTGCAGGCGGCTGAGAACGTGCTCTACGGCACCAGCGATTGCGAGTTCAAGCAGTCGGTCGACCTGGCGATGAACGCCACCACCCCCGGCTATGTCGACCTCAAGTTCGGCAAGAAGAACTATGTGATGAAGCCCGTGCTGTCGACCACCGGCGCCATGCGCCTGGAGGACGTGCGTGGCGAAGCCCTGTACCTGCAGATCGCCAACAAGTCGATGCTCATGAACGTCAAGACCGGCCAGCGCATGGTCGACGAATGCGTCCATGAAAAGCAGCGCGAGGCGGCCCAGGCCCTCAAGGCCGCGGCCACCCCGCAATAACCCCGTCCCGAGACACCCAAGAGGAACCATGTCCGCCGCAATCTCCAACGTCCGTCCCGATCCCGACAAAGTCCTGGTCGACATCGTCGACTATGTGATGAAGTACGAGGTCACGTCCCCGCTGGCCTACGACACCGCACGCAACTGCCTGATCGACACGCTCGGCTGCGGACTGGAGGCCCTGGAGTACCCGGCGTGCACCAAGCTCCTCGGCCCGGTGGTGCCCGGCACCGTGGTGCCCCATGGCGCCAAGGTGCCCGGCACGCAGTTCCAGCTCGACCCCATCCAGGCCGCCTTCAACATCGGCACGATGATCCGCTGGCTGGACTTCAACGACACCTGGCTGGCCGCCGAATGGGGCCACCCGTCGGACAACCTGGGCGGCATCCTGGCCACCGCCGACTGGCTCAGCCGCAACGCGGTGGCCGCCGGCAAGAAGCCGCTGCTGATGCGCGACGTGCTGACCGCGATGATCAAGGCGCACGAGATCCAGGGTTGCATCGCGCTCGAGAACTCCTTCAACAAGGTCGGCCTCGACCATGTGGTGCTCGTCAAGGTGGCGTCCACCGCGGTGGTGGCGCAAATGCTGGGCCTCAACCGCGAGGAGATCATCAACGCCGTGTCGCTGGCCTGGGTCGACGGCCAGGCGCTGCGCACCTATCGGCATGCGCCCAATACCGGCTCGCGCAAGAGCTGGGCGGCCGGCGACGCCACCAGCCGCGCGGTGCGTCTGGCCCTGATCGCCAAGACCGGCGAGATGGGCTACCCCAGCGTGCTCAGCGCCAAGGGCTGGGGCTTCTATGACGTGCTGTTCAAGGGCAACGAATTCAAGTTCCAGCGCCCGTACGGCAGCTACGTGATGGAGCACGTGCTGTTCAAGATCAGCTACCCGGCCGAGTTCCACAGCCAGACGGCAGTGGAAGCGGCGATGACGCTGCACCAGCAGCTGGCCCAGGCCGGCAAGACGGCGGACGACATCAAGAAGGTGACCATCCGCACGCACGAGGCCTGCATCCGCATCATCGACAAGAAGGGCCCGTTGAACAATCCGGCCGACCGCGATCACTGCGTGCAGTACATGGTGGCGGTGCCGCTGATCTACGGCCGCCTGACCGCCGCCGACTACGAGGACATCATTGCCGCCGACCCGCGCATCGACGCGCTGCGCGACAAGATCGTCTGCGTGGAAGACACGCAGTTCACCAAGGACTACCACGACCCCGAGAAGCGCTCGATCGCCAATGCGATGACCGTCGAGCTGAACGACGGCACCCGGCTGCCTGAAGTGGTGGTGGAGTACCCCATTGGCCACAAGCGCCGCCGTGCCGACGGCATTCCGCTGCTGGAAGCCAAGTTCCGCACCAACCTGGCCCGCCGCTTCCCGAAGAAGCAGCAGGACGCCATCCTGGCCGTCTCGCTGGAGCAGAAGACGCTGGAAGCGATGCCGGTGCACGAGTACGTGGACCTGTACGTGATCTGACCTCCCGCACTCCTTTCGCCCGGCCATCCGTGGCCGGGCGAGCACCGGGGACGCAGCAGCCCGGGGCAGCCCGCCCTGCGGCTCCTGCGTCCTCGGCGCCTGTGCCTCGCCCCCTGCGCTTGCCGCCGCCCGTGCAGTCTTCAACACCGCGCGCCTTGGCAAGTCTTATATAAGACATAAAATACGAAAGTCGCCGGCCCGCCAGGGGCCGGCCATCCCCGGAGCCCCACATGCTGCAAACCTACCGCGACCACGTCGCTGAACGCGCCGCGCTCGGCATTCCCCCGCTGCCGCTGTCTGCCCAGCAGACCGCCGAGCTGATCGAGCTGCTGAAGAACCCGCCGGCCGGCGAAGAACAGTTCCTGCTGGACCTGCTGACGCACCGCGTGCCGCCGGGCGTGGACGATGCAGCGAAGGTGAAGGCTTCCTTCCTGGCCGCGGTGGCGGACGGCAGCGTCAAGGTGGCGCTGATCTCGCGCGCCAAGGCGACCGAGCTGCTGGGCACCATGGTGGGTGGCTACAACGTCAAGCCGCTGATCGAGCTGCTGGACGACGCCGAAGTGGCCGCTGTCGCGGCCGAGGGCCTGAAGAAGACCCTGCTGATGTTCGACTACTTCCACGACGTGGCCGAGAAGGCCAAGGCCGGCAACGCCCAGGCGAAGGCGGTCATCCAGTCGTGGGCGGACGCCGAGTGGTTCACCTCGCGCCCGGAAGTGGCGCAGAAGATCACGGTCACCGTGTTCAAGGTCACCGGCGAGACCAACACCGACGACCTCTCGCCCGCGCCCGACGCCTGGAGCCGCCCGGACATCCCGCTGCACTACCTGGCGATGCTCAAGAACGCCCGCCCCGGCATCACGCCCGAGGAAGATGGCAAGCGCGGCCCGGTGCAGTTCATTGAAGAGCTGAAGAAAAAGGGCCACCTGGTGGCCTATGTCGGCGACGTGGTGGGCACCGGCTCCAGCCGCAAGTCGGCCACCAACAGCGTGATCTGGGCCACTGGCGAGGACATTCCCTTCGTGCCCAACAAGCGCTTCGGCGGCATCTGCCTGGGTGGCAAGATCGCACCGATCTTCTTCAACACGCAGGAAGACTCCGGCGCATTGCCGATCGAGGTCGACGTCTCCGGCATGGACATGGGCGACGTGGTCGACGTCTACCCCTATGCCGGCAAGATCGAGAAGAACGGCACCCAGATCGCCAGCTTCGCACTCAAGAGCGACGTGCTGCTGGACGAAGTGCGCGCCGGCGGCCGCATCAACCTCATCATCGGCCGCTCGCTGACCGCCAAGGCGCGCGAGTTCCTGGGCCTGGGCGCCTCCACCGCCTTCCGCCTGCCGACCTCGCCGAGCGCCTCGACCAAGGGCTACACGCTGGCGCAGAAGATGGTCGGCCGCGCCTGCGGCCTGCCCGAGGGCCAGGGCGTGCGCCCGGGCACCTACTGCGAGCCGCGCATGACCTCCGTCGGCAGCCAGGACACCACCGGCCCGATGACCCGCGACGAGCTGAAGGACCTGGCCTGCCTGGGCTTCAGCGCCGACCTGGTGATGCAGAGCTTCTGCCACACGGCCGCCTATCCGAAGCCGGTGGACGTGAAGATGCACCGCGAGCTGCCGGCCTTCATCAGCAACCGCGGCGGCATCGCGCTGCGCCCGGGCGACGGCGTGATCCACAGCTGGCTCAACCGCATGCTGCTGCCCGACACCGTGGGCACCGGCGGCGACAGCCACACCCGCTTCCCGATCGGCATCAGCTTCCCGGCCGGCTCGGGCCTGGTGGCCTTCGCCGCGGCCACCGGCGTGATGCCGCTGGACATGCCGGAATCGGTGCTGGTGCGTTTCAAGGGCAAGATGCAACCCGGCATCACCTTGCGCGACCTGGTGCACGCGATCCCGCTGTACGCCATCAAGCAGGGCCTGCTGACGGTGGCCAAGCAGGGCAAGAAGAACATCTTCTCGGGCCGCATCCTGGAGATCGAAGGCCTGCCGGACCTGAAGGTCGAGCAAGCCTTCGAGCTGAGTGACGCCTCGGCCGAGCGCAGCGCGGCCGGCTGCACCGTGCGCCTGAACAAGGAACCGATCATCGAGTACCTCAACAGCAACATCACGCTGCTGAAGTGGATGATCGCCAACGGCTACCAGGACAAGCGCAGCCTGGAACGCCGCATCAAGTCCATGGAGCAGTGGCTGGCCAAGCCGGAGCTGCTGCAGCCGGACGCGGACGCCGAGTACGCGGCCGTCATCGAGATCGACCTGGCCGACATCAACGAGCCCATCGTCTGCTGCCCGAACGATCCGGACGACGCCAAGACGCTGTCGGACGTGCAGGGCGCGACGATCGACGAGGTCTTCATCGGCTCCTGCATGACCAACATCGGCCACTTCCGTGCAGCCTCCAAGCTGCTGGAAGGCAAGCGCGACATCCCGGTGAAGCTGTGGGTGGCGCCGCCGACCAAGATGGACGCGGCCGAGTTGACCAAGGAAGGCCACTACGGCGTGCTGGGCGGCGCGGGCGCCCGCATGGAAATGCCGGGCTGCAGCCTCTGCATGGGCAACCAGGCGCAGGTACGCGAGGGCGCGACGGTGATGTCCACCAGCACCCGCAACTTCCCCAACCGCCTGGGCAAGAACACCAACGTCTACCTCGGCTCGGCCGAGCTGGCCGCGATCTGCTCGAAGCTGGGCCGCATCCCGACCGTTGCCGAGTACCACGCCGACATGGGCGTGATCAACAAGGACGGCGACAAGGTGTACCGCTACATGAACTTTGACCAGATCGAGGAGTTCAGCGACGTGGCCAAGGCGGTGGCGGTCTGAACGTTCCCCTGCGGCATCGCTGCGAGAAAGGCCCGCTTCGGCGGGCCTTTTCCTTTCTCGGACCGGGCAAGGCCGGCGGCAGCCGTCGCCGGCGGTCCGCCTCAGCCGCCTTGAGGCATGGCCGCGCCCTGGCCCGGCACGGGCACCAGCCCCCGCAATAGCGGCCCGTGCTCAGCCCTGCGGCAGCCGCTCGCGGAACTCCAGGGCGTTTTCCATCGCGGCGCCGGAAGCGGTGTTGTCGAAGATGCACCAGGTGTCCGCCCCTGCCGGTCCTGGCGCCAGCGCGTCGGCCCATTGCTGCAGCACCTCGGGGCTGTAGCGCGAGTAGTAGAGGCGCGGCGAGCCATGCCAGCGGTAGTAGAGAGTGGCGCGCCGGCTGCTGCGCGCCGAGCCCATCCAGCCACCGGGCCGGGCGGCCGCCGCTGGCCGTGCCGGGTCGGCCGCGACGCGGCCCACGCGGGCGGACTTGAGCACTCGCTCCGCGACCGGCTCGAACCAGCTCGCATGCCGCGGTTCGCACACCACTGGCCCTTCATGGCGCTCCCGCAGCAGGTCGAAGAAGTTGCCGGCGACGGCGGCATCGAAGGCAAGCGACGGCGGCAGCTGCACCAGCAACACGCCCAGCTTGCGGCCCAGGCCCGCCACTTCGGCCAGGAAGCGCTCCAGCGGCTCGTCGGCCGCCTGCAGCCGCCCCTCGTGGGTGATGCTGCGCGGCAGCTTGACCGAGAAGCGGAAGTGCTCCGGCACCTGGCCCGCCCAGCGTTCATAGGTGGCCGCGCGGTGCGGGCGATAGAACGAGGTGTTGATCTCCGCGCACCCCAGCACGCGGGCATAACGGTCGAGGTGCTGGCCCTCGCCGGGAAAGGCGGAGCCCATGGCCCGGGGGATGCTCCAGCCGGCGGTACCGATGAAGATCATGCCCGGGAGCATACCAAGCCCCTGGCCACCGTCGCTCCCGCGGCGTCGCAGGCTCCCTGCCGGCGGGCGGCCGGTGCCCTTCACGGCCCCGCCGCGCGGGCCGGTGCGCGTTGCGCATCATTTTTCGCTGGCGGCCAACCCCGCGGAGGCCCCGGGCGCGTTTCACCGCCTGTCCTTACTTTGCTCCCCGGAGTCTTCCATGCGCCGCCCTCCCCGCCTGCCGTTCGTCCTGCTCCTGACCCTGGCCACGCTCACCGCCTGCGGCAGGAGCGGCCCTGCCGAGCCTGCCATCAGCGAGCAGGCAGCCCCTGCGTACGGCATGGCACCCGCGGCAGCAGCCGCACCGGTGCAGGCGGCCGAGGGCGGCGCCGGCTCCGCGCCGGCAGACAACGCCTCGCCGCAGCGCCGCTACCTCGCACTGCGCCATGACCTGACGCTGTTCACCGACGCCGACGGCGTCGAGGCGGCCTGGAAGGCCGCCGGGCAGGCGTGCGCCGCAGCCGGCTGCGAGGTGCTGGCGTCCTCCCTGGTCAACAACGCCGACCAGCATCCCACCGGCGCCTCGCTCGAAGCGCGTGTCCCGCCGCAGCAGCTCGACGCCTTCCTGGCCAAGGTGACGGCGCTGGGCAGCGTCGGCCAGCACACCACCCAGGCCGAGGACAAGACCGACGAAGTGATCGACACGGAAGCCCGCCTGAAGAACATGAGCGAGTTCCGCGACAACCTGCGCCGCCTGATGGCCACGCCCAAGGCCAAGCTGGGCGAGCTCATCGAGGTGGAGCGCGAGCTGACCCGCGTGCAGAGCGAGATCGACAGCCTGGCCTCCCGCCGCAAGGCCCTGGCCAGCCTGACGGACAAGGTGCATGTGGTGCTCAGCTTCCAGGCCCGGCCCTCGGTGATCGAGACCGGCATGTGGTCGCCGGTGCGCGGCGCGGTGCTCAACACCGGCCATGTGCTGGCAGCGAGCCTGGCCGCGCTGATCGAGCTGACCGCTGCCCTGCTGCCCTGGACGCTGGCCCTGTTGGTGCTCGGCAGCGTGGTGCGTGCGATCTGGCGCCGGCGCAGCAAGCGCCGCGCCACCACCCCCTGAGGCGTCAATCGGGGCGGCTGGGGCGGCGTGCAGGGGCGGCGAAGTCCCTGCACGCTTCTTGCGACGCAAGCTCAAACTGCGACAATCCCCACGATCTTTCCCCACCTTGAACCGCACCTCGGAGTGACCCCCATGGCCAAAGCCGCCCAAGAGAAGACCCCGAAGAAAGCCGCCCAGGCGCCCGTGCATGCCTTCGCCCAGACCTACAAGACCTTCCAGACCGCTTCCGGCAAGCAAGGCAGCTTCTTCTCGCTGCCCGAGCTGGCCAGGCAGTTCCCGAATGTCGAGAAGCTGCCGGTGTCGATCCGCCTCGTGCTCGAAAGCGTGCTGCGCAACTGTGACGGCAAGAAGGTGACTCCCGAGCACGTGCAGCAGCTGGCCAACTGGCAACCGAATGCTCAGCGCACCGACGAGATCCCGTTCGTGGTTGCCCGGGTGGTGCTCCAGGACTTCACCGGCGTGCCACTGCTCGCCGACCTGGCGGCCATGCGCTCGGTGGCCGCCGAGATGGGCAAGAACCCGAAGACCATCGAGCCGCTGGTGCCGGTGGACCTGGTGGTCGACCACTCGGTGATGATCGATCACTACGGCAGCAAGAAGGCGCTGGACCTGAACATGCGGCTGGAATTCCAGCGCAACCAGGAACGCTACGAGTTCATGAAGTGGGGCATGCAGGCCTTCGACACCTTCGGCGTGGTGCCCCCGGGCTTCGGCATCGTGCACCAGGTGAACCTCGAATACCTGGCGCGCGGCGTCCACAAGCGCGCCGACGGCGTCTACTACCCCGACACCCTGGTCGGCACCGACAGCCACACCACGATGATCAACGGCATTGGCGTGGTCGGCTGGGGCGTGGGCGGCATCGAGGCGGAAGCCGGCATGCTGGGCCAGCCGGTCTACTTCCTGACGCCCGATGTGGTGGGCTTCGAGCTGAGCGGCCAGCTGCGCGAAGGCGTCACCGCCACCGACCTGGTGCTCACCGTCACCGAGATCCTGCGCAAGGAAAAGGTGGTGGGCAAGTTCGTCGAGTTCTTTGGCGAAGGAACCGCCTCGCTGGCCGTGCCCGACCGCTCCACCATTGCCAACATGGCACCCGAGTACGGCGCCACCATGGGCTTCTTCCCGGTGGACGAGAAGACCATCGAGTACTTCAGGGGCACCGGCCGCACCAAGCAGGAAATCGAGGCCTTCGAAGCCTATTTCCGCGCCCAGGGCCTGTTCGGCGTGCCGACAGCGGGGCAGATCAACTTCACCAAGGTCGTGAAGCTCGACCTCGGCACGGTGGCACCCAGCCTGGCCGGCCCCAAGCGGCCGCAGGACCGCATCGAGATCGGCAACCTGAAGTCCACCTTCACCGACCTGTTCAGCAAGCCGGTGGCCGAGAACGGCTTCAACCAGCCGGCGGACAAGCTCGAGCAGACCTTCACCGCCGGCAAAGGCCTGGACATCCGCAACGGCGACGTGTTGATCGCCGCCATCACGTCCTGCACCAACACCTCCAACCCGGGCGTGCTGCTCGCGGCAGGCCTGCTGGCCAAGAAGGCGGTGGAGGCGGGGCTGAAGGTCAAGCCGCACATCAAGACGTCGCTGGCCCCCGGCTCGCGCATCGTCACCGAGTACCTGGAGAAGGCAGGCCTGCTGCCCTACCTCGAGAAGCTGGGTTTCTCGGTGGCGGCCTACGGCTGCACCACCTGCATCGGCAACGCCGGTGACCTGGCGCCGGAGCTGAACGAGGTGATCTGGCGCAACGACCTGATCTGCGCCGCGGTGCTGTCGGGCAACCGCAACTTCGAGGCGCGCATCCACCCCAACATCAAGGCCAACTTCCTGGCCTCGCCACCGTTGGTGGTGGCCTATGCCATCGCCGGCAATGTGCGCCGCGACCTGATGACCGAGCCGGTCGGCAAGGGCAAGGGCGGCCGCGACATCTACCTGGGCGACATCTGGCCGACCAGTGCCGAGATCTACCAGTTGATGAAGTACGCGATGGACGCCAAGGCCTTCAAGGAGAACTACGCCCGCGTCAGCAGCCAGCCGGGCAAGCTGTGGTCGCAGATCGAGGGGGTGGAAGGCCAGGTCTACAACTGGCCCAAGTCCACCTACATCGCCGAGCCGCCCTTCTTCCAGGGCTTCGGCATGGAGCCGCAGGCGGCTGAGGCAGGCGTCAAGGGCGCCCGGGCGATGGCGCTGTTCGGCGACTCCATCACCACCGACCACATCTCGCCGGCCGGCTCCATCAAGGAAGACTCCCCGGCCGGCCGCTGGCTGAAGGAAAACGGCGTGATCAAGGCCGACTTCAACAGCTACGGCTCGCGGCGCGGCAACCACGAGGTGATGATGCGCGGCACCTTCGCCAACGTGCGCATCAAGAACCTGATGATCCCGCCGCGCGAGGACGGCTCGCGGGAGGAAGGCGGCTTGACGCTGTTCCAGCCCGGCGGCGAGAAGATGTTCATCTACGACGCCGCGATGAAGTACATCGAGCAGGGCACGCCCACCATCATCTTCGGCGGCGAGGAGTACGGCACCGGCTCCTCGCGCGACTGGGCGGCCAAGGGCACCCAGCTGCTGGGCATCAAGGCGGTGGTGGCGCGCAGCTTCGAGCGCATCCACCGCTCCAACCTGGTCGGCATGGGCGTGCTGCCGCTGCAGTTCGTCGGCGAGGATTCCTGGGAGTCGCTCGGCATCAAGGGCGACGAGGAGTTCGACGTGCTGGTGGGCGAGGACATCAAGCCCCAGCAGGACGCGACCCTGATCATCCGCCGGGCCGATGGCAGCGAGCAGCAGGTGACGCTGAAGCTGCGCATTGACACGCCGATCGAGGTCGACTACTACAAGCACGGCGGCATCCTGCCCTTCGTGCTGCGCCAGCTGCTGGCGGCCTGAGCGGCTGCCCTTCGGACGGCCAGGAGCCGCGGCGCCCCGCCAGGGGGCCGCGGCTTTTTTCATGCCACGTGGCGGTGGGCCGCTCAGCCGTGCTTCAGCGCCTGGTAGGCATCGGCGTCGAAGCCGACCAGCACGGTCTCGCCGGCCTCGACCACCGGCCGCTTGATGACGCTGGCCTGGGCCAGCATCAGGGCGCGGGCACTGGCCGCGTCGGTCACGCCCGCCTGGGTGGCCGGATCGAGCTTGCGCCAGGTGGTGCCCTGGCGGTTCACCAGAGCCTGCCAGCCCTTGGCGGCCAGCCAGCGGTCCAGGCCGGCTTCGGGCACGCCCTGCTTCTTGTAGTCGTGGAAGGTGTAGGCCACGCCCTGCTCATCGAGCCAGCGGCGCGCTTTCTTGACGGTGTCGCAATTGGGAATGCCGTAGAGGGTGATCATCATCATCGACGCCTGATGGTCAGCGAGCCGTAGCGATCGTCGCCATCACAGATGGGATCGATGTTGTAGCCGGTGGCGGTGACCTTGTTGGAACTGCGGTCCAGGCTGACCTGGAACCACTGGCAGAACACGGCATCGTAGCGGTAAGACCAGATCAGCTCATTGCGCCGCGGGATGCTCATCACGTGCGACGGCCGCCCGAGCCGGTAGAGCACCTCCTGGCGGTCGATGCCAAGGGGCAGCGCATTGAAGTTTTTCTCCTCCAGCACCTGCTGCCAGCCACTGACCTTGCCTTGCGTGTCGAGGTCGACCATGTAGGTGTGCTTGCCGAAGGGGCCGCGCGCGAACTCGAGCCGCCGCGTGCCTTGTGGCCCGGTGTGCTCGCCGGTGGGCGGGCCCATGCGGGCAACCACCTCGGCGGCCGGGGTGCCGGGCTGCAGGTCGCCCGGGCTGTAGCCGGTGGCGCAGCCGGCCAGGCACAGGGCCGCCACGGCCACCGGCAGTGCGGCGCGTGAAACGGGGAAAGAAGACATCGGCATGGTGGGCTCCTTGCTGTCGCGCCTTGCATCGTGCGGGCCAGGCGTTCTCTGATGGGAGTCTGCCAGGAGGTCCACGGTTCTGTGCGCCGGGCCAACCGAGCCCCCCGGACCATCGGGGCGCCACCGCCTCATGGCTCGTGCAAGCCGGGCGCGAAGCAACATTGCGAAAGACACGATGCAAAGAAAAAACCCGCAAGTCCTGCTTCCAGAACTTGCGGGCTTTGTCTTGGTGGGCCCTGAGTGACTCGAACACTCGACCTACGGATTAAGAGTCCGCTGCTCTACCAACTGAGCTAAGAGCCCGAAACTTTTTTCTCGCCGACAGTCTTCGATCTGTCTACCAAAATTTGCGAGGACCGAAGTGTCTCACAAATTACGCTGTTGTGTGCAGCTTTTTTTGGTGGGTTGTGCAGGATTCGAACCTGCGACCAACGGATTAAAAGTCCGCTGCTCTACCAACTGAGCTAACAACCCGCGAAGCCTTAGATTATAGGCAGTCTTCTAAGATGTGCGCAAGTAGGTCAGCGCGGCTTGCACTCCCCTGCGGTGAGCTGGCGCAACACCTCGCCGGCCGCCACCAGGCCGAAGGTGGCCGTCACGCTGACCACCGATCCATAGCCATGGCAATTGAGGCTGCCGTCGACGTCGCAGCTCTCGGGCGGACGGGTCACCGGCTCGCGGGAGAAGACGCAACTGATGCCGATGCGTCCCTTCCTCGGCGCGCCATGCTCGCGCCGCAGGCGCTGCCGCAGCGACGCCAGCAGCGGATCATGCGTGGTCTCCGACAGATCGGCCAGCTCGACGGCCTGAGCCCGCTGCTTGCCACCCGCCGCCCCCACCGTCACCAACGATGTGCGAGTCGCCAGCGACCAGGCAGCCAGCGCGTTCTTGGCGCGCACCTGGTCGCAGCAATCGATCACCGCATCGACGGGACCTTGCAGCAATTGCGGCCAGTTGTCGGGCTCGACGAACTCCTCCACGCCGAGCACCCGACAGCCGGGGTGGATCAGCTCGATGCGCTCGCGCAGGGCTTGCACCTTGGACT
Organism: Eleftheria terrae; assembly: GCF_030419005.1. Lineage (NCBI taxonomy): Bacteria > Pseudomonadati > Pseudomonadota > Betaproteobacteria > Burkholderiales > Eleftheria > Eleftheria terrae. Next base: position 5,007,669 of record NZ_CP106951.1, on the reverse strand, counting down.
GGCCGAGGGTGGTCTCCAGGGCATGCACCTGCCGGTTGACGTTGCTCAGTGCCACATGATCGAGGTCGAACAGCTGCAGCTCGGCGACGCCGCTGCGCGCCAGGGCCTCGGCCGCCCAGGAGCCGACGCCTCCCAGCCCGACCACCGCCACGCGCGCCGCGCGCAGCCGCTGGTAGCCTTCCGAGCCATAGAGGCGGCGCAGGCCACCGAAGCGGCGCTCGCCATCGTCGCCGTCGTCATTGCCCGTGCGGATGCCGATGTCGTCGAGCGCAAGATCGTTCATGGGGAGTACTGCCTTTGCCGTCTGCTGCATGATGCCGCAGCGCAGCCGACCGCCCAAATGAAAACAGCCCAGGAAACCTGGGCTGCTCGGCATGAGCGGGCGGCGCCTGCATGGGGCCGATTGTAGAAGTCCCGGCCAGGGCCGGCGGTGGCTCAGCGCAGGGCCGCCAGCCGCTCCTTGGCTTCAGCGGCCGCTTCGCTTTGCGGATGGGCCTTGATCAGCTCGTCCAGGGTGCGACGCGCGGCCGCACGGTCCTTGAGCTCGATCTGGCACATCGCGATCGACAGCAGCGCTTCGGGCGCCCGCATGTGCTGCGGCGAGGTCGTGACCAAGCCGCGGAATGCCGCCATCGCGTCGCGATAGTCGCGCTTGCCATAGTGCGCGTTGCCCATCCAGTACAGCACCGACTCGTTGTAGCCGCTGCCCGGGTAGCGCTTCTGGAAGCCGGCAAAGGCGGTCGCAGCGGCCGGGAAGTCGCCCTTGCGGAACAACTCCAGGGCCGCTTCGTAGTCGCGCTTCTCATCGGGACGGACCTGGAACTCCTTGCCGTCCACCGTCACCTTCTGCGGCTCGAACTGGCGCATGCGGTCGTCCAGGCCCTGCTTCAGGTCGGTCTGGCCGCGCTGTACCTCCGACAGCTGGCGTGCCAGCTGCTCGTTCTCGCCGCGCAGGCGAGCGGTTTCCGCCCGCATCTGCTCCAGCTGGTTGTTCAGGTCCAGCAGGCTGCGGCGCAGCTGGTCGATCTGCTCGGTGGTGCGCGCCTGCTCGGCACGACGCTGCTCGTGGCCCTGCTCGACCTTCTGGCGCAGGTCAAGGATGGCGCGGCGCGCCTCGTCGTCGCTGAACAGTGCATGGGCCGAAAGCGGCGCCATGCAGGACCAGGCCAGCAGCGCGGCCTGCACCGCGCTGCGCGGTCCGCGATGGATGCGGAGCTTCATGGTCGCCGGCTCAGCGCAGGTTCAGTTCGGCGCGGCGGTTCTTGGCCCACGCCTCTTCGTCGCCGCCCTGGGCAGCCGGACGCTCTTCACCGTAGCTGACCGCTTCCATCTGGGCTTCCTTGACGCCCAGCAGTTCCAGCGACTTGCGCACCGCCTCGGCGCGCTTCTGGCCCAGGGCCAGGTTGTATTCGCGGCCACCGCGCTCGTCGGCATGGCCTTCGATCGTGACGCGACGCTGGCCGCCGTTGAGCAGCTTGGCATAGGAGGCCATCGTCTGGCCGTACTCGTCCTTCACCACATAGCTGTCGAAGTCGAAGTACACCACCCGGTCGAGCTTGCTGGCCGCGTCACCTTGCTGGCCTTGCTGGGCCGACAGGTCGACGTTCTTCACGGCGGACTCGGCGGCACCGCTGCCCGTACCAACGGCCTTGGGCTCGCGGCTTTCCACCGGCGTCTCATCCAGTTTCACGCTGGATCCGCAGCCCGCCAGGACCGCGGCCAGGCATGCGGTTGCCAGCGCAGAGGACACAGTGCGAAGTTTCATGGAAATGCTCCTATCAAGAACGAAACGCGTGATTCACGACACGCCGGGGTGAATGGCCTGCCCTCAAAAAACGGGCAGGCCGGAAACGGCTGCCGACCGGCGCGGTCGGCAAGGTGCGACATTGTGAAGCATCGGCAGGCCAGGTGCAGCGGCCGCGATCAACGTGAGAACGGGCCCCAGACCGGCTCCCGCACGTCCCCCCGGTTGGACAGCAGGGTCGCTTTGATCTTGCCATCAAGCGTGGTGGTCATCAACACGTCCCGGCCCTGGGCCCGGGTGGCATAAAGAATCAGCCGGCTGTTCGGCGCGAAGCTCGGGCTCTCGTCGTCACGGGTGTCGGAAATGGTGGTCACCGTGCCGGAGGCCAGCTCCATCAGCTGCACCCGGAAGGCACCGCCGCCGTTGCGCGTGATGAAAGTGAGCCAACGGCCATCGGGGCTGACGGCCGGGCTGACGTTGTAGCTGCCGTTGAAGGTGATGCGCTCGGCCGAACCACCGCCCGCCGGCATGCGGTAGATCTGCGGCGAGCCGCCGCGGTCGCTGACGAAGTAGATGGACTTGCCGTCGGCGCTGAAGACCGGCTCGGTGTCGATGCCGGGGCTGTTGGTCAGCCGCTTCAGGCCTTCGCCGCTGCGGCTCAGGCCATACAGCTGCGACAGGCCGTCGCGGGTCAGCACCACCACCATCTGGCTGCCGTCCGGCGACCAGGCCGGCGCGCTGTTGGAGCCCTTGAAGGCGGCGATGGGGCGGCGCTTGCCGGTGGCGATCTCCTGCGAGTAGACCACCGGCTTGCGGGTCTCGAAGGACACATAGGCCAGCTCCGCGCCACCTGGCGACCAGGCCGGCGAGATGATGGGCTCGGCGCTGGCGAGGGCCACCTGCGCCGCCTCGCCGTCGGAGTCGGCCACCCAGAGGGTATGGCGCTGTGCAGCCTTGGTCACATAGGCGATGCGGGTGGCGAAGACGCCCTTCTCGCCGGTGATCTTTTCATAGATGTAGTCGGCGATGCGGTGCGCCACCAGGCGCATGTCGGCCTCCACCACTGCATAGGCCTGGCCGCCCAGGTCCTGCCCGCGCACCGTGTCCCACAGGCGGAAGCGCACGTCGACCCGGCCGTCGGCCAGCTTGGAGACGCTGCCCACCGCCAGGGCGTCGGCACCGCGGCCGCGCCATTCGGCCGGCGTGGGGCGGGCCGACTCGTCGAGCGCGGCGCCGCCGGCATCGACACTGCGGAACTGGCCACTGCGCTCCAGGTCGGCGCGCACGATGGCCGAGACCTGCTGGGTCCAGCCGGCCTCGCCCCGGAAGGGCGCGATGGCGATGGGGAACTGCGTGGCCCCCACGCCGGTGATGTCGACGCGGAACTGCGCCATCGCGCCGCCGGCGGCAAGTGCGGCCGGGACGGACAGAAAGCTACGGCGGGAGAACATGCTCATGGCGGTCTTTCTTGCATCCTTTCTGGTGGTCGATGTGCCGCGGCCCGAGGCCGGGCGGCACCGCAAAGTCGTGATCATCCGGCCTGCCGCCGCGGCGCGCGGCGTAACCGTGGTAACAAGGCCACGGCCGTCGGCGCACAGCAAGGGCATGGCCCTGTAGTGCAGGGATTCGGCCGTCAAGTTCCGCGCGCGCTCACAGCAGCACGATGTCGTACTGCTCCGGTGAGACGGTGGCTTCGGTCTGCAGCGAGATGGGCTTGCCGATGAAGTCGGACAGCGCAGCCAAGTGGGCGCTCTCTTCGTCGAGCAGCATCTCGACCACCGCCGGCGACGCCACCACCCGGAATTCCTTCGGGTTGAACTGCCGCGCCTCGCGCAGGATCTCGCGCAGGATCTCGTAGCAAACACTGCGCGCGGTCTTTACCGAGCCCTTGCCGCTGCAGGTGGGGCAAGGCTCGCACAGCATGTGGGCCAGCGACTCGCGGGTGCGCTTGCGCGTCATCTCCACCAGGCCCAGCTGGGTGAAGCCGCTCACCGTCATCTTGACCCGGTCGCGCTGCAGCTGCTTGCGCAGCTCGGCCAGCACCGCGTCCTTGTGCTCCTCGCGCACCATGTCGATGAAGTCGAGGATGATGATGCCGCCCAGGTTGCGCAGCCGCAGCTGGCGGGCGATGGCCTGGGCTGCTTCCAGGTTGGTCTTGAAGATGGTGTCGTCGAAGTTGCGGGCACCGACATAGCCGCCGGTGTTGACGTCGATGGTGGTCAGCGCCTCGGTCTGGTCGACGATCAGGTAGCCGCCCGACTTCAGGTCGACCCGCCGCGCCAGCGCCTTCTCGACTTCCTGGTCGATGTTGAAGAGGTCGAAGATCGGCCGCTCGCCACGGTAGTGCTGCAGCTTGTGCACCGAGCCCGGGGTGTACTCGCGGCCGAAGCGGGCCAGCGCCTCGAACTGCACGCGGGAGTCGATGCGGATGGCCTGGGTCTCGTCGCTGGCCAGGTCGCGCAGCACCCGCTGCGCCAGGTTCAGGTCCTGGTGCAGCAGGGAGCCGGGCGGGGTCTTGAAGCTGGCCTGGCGGATGCTCGCCCACATCTTGCGCAGGTAGGCAATATCGGCGGCCAGTTCCTCGTCGGTGGCGTCCTCGGCATTGGTGCGCAGGATGAAGCCGCCGCCCTCCTCGCCCACCAGCCGGCCCATGCGGCTGCGCAGTTGCTCGCGCAGCTCGGGCGAGCCGATCTTCTGCGAGATGCCGATGTGGTCGTCCTGCGGCAGGAAGACCAGCAGCCGGCCGGCAATGCTGATCTGGGTGGCGAGCCGGGCCCCCTTGGTGCCGATGGGGTCCTTGATGACCTGCACGGTGAGGCTTTGGCCCTCGAACACGAGCTTCTCGATGGGGGTGGGCGGGGCGCCGCCATGGCCGCCCTCGGCGAAGGCGCCGCGCTGCCAGACGTCAGCCACATGCAGGAAGGCGGCCCGCTCCAGGCCGATGTCGATGAAGGCGGACTGCATGCCGGGCAGCACGCGGGCCACCTTGCCGACATAGATGTTGCCCACCAGGCCACGCTCCAGCGTACGCTCGACGTGCAGCTCCTGCACCGCGCCGTTCTCGACGATGGCCACCCGCGTTTCCTGCGGGGACCAGTTGATGAGGATGTCTTGCATGTGCCGTGGCGGGGAGTCAGTACCGGACACCGAAGCGTTGCAGAAGCCGGGCCGTCTCGTACAGGGGCAAACCCATGATACCGGAGTAACTTCCGGTGATGCGCTCGATCCAGGCTGCGGCCTGGCTCTGGATGGCGTAGGCGCCGGCCTTGCCCATCGGCACGCCGCTGGCCACATAAGCGGCCAGCTCGGCCTCGCCGAGCGGTGCGAAACGCACCCGCGAGACGTTCACCTCGCACTCGGTACGCCGGGCGGTGCCCAGCGCCACTGCGGTGATGGCCCGGTGCTCGCGGCCCGACAGCGAGCGCAGCATCTCGGTGGCGTCGTCGGCGTCCCGCGGCTTGCCGAGGATGCGCCGGCCCAGCGCCACGGTGGTATCGGAGCAGAGGATGGGCGCCGCCGGCAGGCCGCGGCGCTTCAGGCGCTGGCGCGCGGCGCCAAGCTTGGCCAGCGTGACGCGCTCGACATAGGCGGCCGGCGCCTCGCCGGCCCGCTCGGCCTCCAGCGCCTCGGCATCTTCGTCTGCATCGGGCAGCAGCAGTTCGTAGCGCACGCCCAGCTGCTCCAGCAACTGGCGGCGGCGCGGGCTCTGCGAGGCAAGGTAGAGGAAATCGTGGGCAGGAGCTTTGTTGTTGGGCATCGGCCGCAGGGTCTCATTCGCGGTGGTAAGGATGGCCGACCATGACCGACCAGGCGCGGTACAGCTGCTCGGCGAGCAACACCCGCACGAAGGCATGCGGCAGGGTCAGGTCGGACAGGCGCAGCCGCTCCTCGGCGGCGGCGCGCAGGGCCGGGTCCAGGCCGTCCGGCCCGCCGATCAGCAGGGCCACGTCGCGGCCGTCATGCATCCAGGCCTTGAGGCGGCCGGCCAGCTGCACGGTCGTGAGCCGGTCGCCACGCTCGTCGAGCACCACCACGCGGGCACCCTTGGGCACGGCCGCCTCGATGCGGCCGCGCTCGGCGGCCATCAGCGAGTCGGTCGACTTGTTGTTGCCGCGCGGCTCGGTCTTGACGGCCTTGAGCTCCAGCCGCAGCTCGGGCGGGAAGCGCTTGGCATAGTCGTCATAGGCCGTCTCGGCCCAGGCCGGCATGCGCTGACCGACCGCGACGACCAGCAGCTTCATGCCTTGCGCGCAGGCGCCTTCTTGGCCACGGCCTTCTTGGCTGCCACCTTCTTCGCCGGCGCCTTCTTGGCTGCCACCTTCTTGGCGGCCGCGCGCACCGTGCCGGTGGTGACGGTCACGGTGCGGCTGACGGCCGGCGCCTTCTTGGCCGCGACCTTCTTCGCCGCCACCTTCTTGGCAGCAGGCGCCTTCTTGGCCGCGGCGGTCTTGCCGGCCGGACCAGTCAGGGCGGCCTTGCGCGCCGGGGTGTCGCGGCCTGCGGCCGGCTTCGGCGCGGCCGCCTTCCTGGCGGCGACCTTCTTGGCTGCCACCTTCTTCGCGGCCACCTTCTTCGCCGGCGCCTTGTCGGCAGCCGCCTTCTTGGCGGCTGTCTTCTTGGCCGGGGCCTTCCTGGCGGCCGGTGCCTCGACAGCTTCGTCTTCGTCCTCGGCCCCTTCGGCCTTGGGCAGGCGCTTGGTCTCGGCGGCTTTCAGCTTGACCGGCTTCTCGCCCCAGATCTCCTCCAGGTGGTAGTACTGGCGGAAAGCGGGTTGCATGATGTGGGCCACGGCGGCGCCGCAGTCCACGATGATCCATTCGCCATTGGCTTCGCCTTCGGTGCGCATCACCTGGAAGCCCTGCTCCCGGACGCTGTCGCGGACGCTGGCGGCCAGTGCCTTGGTCTGGCGGTTCGAGGTGCCGGAAGCGATGATGACCCGCTCGAACAGGGGCGACAGGTGTTCAGTGTTGAACACTGCGATGTCTTGGGCCTTGACGTCTTCCAGGCCATCGACGATGGCTCGCTGCAGTTTGCGGATGTCCATTGAGTCGGGCGTCTCCGTTGTATGAGAAAAATCAAAGATTTGAATAAAGGCGATGCTGCGCAATATAGCGCGCCACCGACCCAGGAACCAGCGCATCCACCGGCTCGCCCCGCGCAACGCGGCTGCGCACCTCGGTGGACGAGATCGACATGGCCGGCAACGGCAGCTGTTCGATCGCATGCGGATGCCCGGCCAGCACTGCTCCGGGGGCTGGCTCGACACCGGCTCGGCCGGCCACCGCAAGCGTCACGCGCTGCAGCAACTCGGTCCAGCCATGCCAGCGGTCGAAGCCGGCGTACTGGTCCTGGCCGATGACCAAGAGCCACTGTGCGGGGCCCGGTTCGCGCGCTTGCAGCTCGCGCACCGTTTCGATGGTGTAGCTCGGTCCGCTGCGCTCGACCTCGCAGGTCGACACCTCGAAGCCGCGCTCCCCCTCGACCGCCAGCTTGGCCATCGCCACCCGATGCTCGGCCGGCGCCAGCACGCGTGCCTTGTGCCACGCCATGCCGACCGGCACCCACAGCAGCCGGTCGAGGCCGAGGTGGTCGCGGGCCACCCGCGCCAGTGCCAGGTGGGCATGGTGGACCGGGTCGAAGCTGCCGCCGAAGATGCCGATACGCCGGGGCGCTGCACCGCTCAGAGCCATGCGCGCGGCACCAGGAAATCGGTGTACAGCCGCTGCTCGGCGCTGCCTTCCTCGGGATGCCAGTCGTAGCGCCACTTGGCCAGCGGCGGCATCGACATCAGGATGGACTCGGTGCGCCCGCCCGACTGCAGGCCGAACAGGGTGCCGCGATCCCAGACCAGGTTGAACTCGACATAGCGTCCGCGCCGGTAGGCCTGGAAGTCGCGCTCGCGCTCGCCGTAGGTCAGCACGCGGCGGCGTTGCAAGATGGGCAGGTAGGCGTGCAGGAAGGCATCGCCCACCGAGCGCATCATCGCGAAGCCGCCGTCGAAGCCGCCTTCGGTGTAGTCGTCATAGAAGATGCCGCCGATGCCACGCGCCTCGTTGCGGTGCTTCAGGAAGAAGTACTCGTCGCACCACTGCTTGAAGCGCGGGTACTTGTCCTCGCCAAAGGGTGCCAGGGCTTGCTGGCAGGTGGCGTGGAAATGGCGGGCGTCCTCTTCAAAGCCGTAATAGGGCGTCAGGTCCATGCCGCCGCCGAACCAGCTGACCGTCTCGCGGCCCGCCGGATGCGCGGCGATCATGCGCACGTTCATGTGCACGGTGGGCACATACGGGTTGCGCGGATGGAAGACCAGCGACACGCCCAGCGCCTCGAAAGGCGCGCCAGCCAGCTCAGGCCGGTGCTGGGTGGCCGAAGGCGGCAGCTGCGGCCCCCGCACATGCGAGAAGTTGCAGCCGCCGCGCTCCAGCAGCGGCCCGTCCTCGACCAGCCGCGACACCCCATCGCCCTGCAGGCGCCCGCCGGGTGGGCGGGTCCAGGCATCCCGGACGAAAGGCGTGCCGTCCTCTGCCTGCATCGTGTCGATGATGCGGTCCTGCAGGCCCAGCAGGTAGGTGCGGACGTCCTCGGTCTTCATGCCACGGCGTTGGGCTTCGCTCACCGCTTCACCGCGCGGTAGCCGATGTCGCCGCGGAACTGCATGCCGTCGAAGTGGATGCCGTGCAGCACCTGGTAGGCGCGCTGCTGCGCGGTCTTCACCGAATCGCCCAGCGCCGTCACGCACAGCACACGGCCACCGGAGGTGCGGGTCTGGCCAGCATCGCCCACGGTGCCGGCATGGAAGACCATCGCATCGGGCTGCTCGGCCGGCAGCCCGGTGATGAGGTCACCCTTGCGCGGGTTCAGCGGGTAGCCATGCGCGGCCAGCACCACGCCGAGCGCGACACGGCGGTCCCACTGCAGCTCCACCTTGTCGAGCGAACCGTCGGTGGAGGCCAGCATCACGTCCAGCAGATCGGTCTTGAGACGCATCATGATCGGCTGGGTCTCGGGGTCACCCATGCGGCAGTTGAACTCCAGCGCCTTGGGCTGGCCCTGGGCGTCGATCATCAGTCCGGCATAGAGGAAGCCGGTGTACGGAATGCCGTCGCGCGCCATGCCGGCGATGGTGGGCAGGATGATGTCCTGCATCGTGCGGCCATGCACGTTGGGCGTCACCACCGGGGCGGGCGAGTAGGCGCCCATGCCGCCGGTGTTGGGCCCCTGGTCACCGTCGTTCAGGCGCTTGTGGTCCTGGCTGGTGGCCAGGGCCAGCACGTTCTTCCCGTCGCACAGCACGATGAAGCTGGCTTCCTCGCCCTGCAGGAACTCTTCCACCACCACGCGCGCGCCGCCGTCGTTGTGCACGACACCCAGCTTGTTGTCGAGCAGCATCCAGTCGATGGCCTCGTGCGCCTCCTGAAGGGTCATGGCGACCACCACGCCCTTGCCGGCGGCCAGGCCGTCGGCCTTGATGACGATGGGCGCGCCCATGCGGTCGACATAGGCGTGCGCGGCCTGCGCATCGCTGAAGGTCTCATAGGCCGCGGTCGGAATCTTGTGGCGCCGCATGAAGTCCTTGGCGAAGGCCTTGGAGCTCTCGAGCTGGGCCGCCGCCCGGGTGGGGCCGAAGATGCGCAGCCCGCGGGCGCGGAACACGTCCACCACGCCGGCCGCCAGCGGGGCTTCCGGGCCGACCACCGTGATGCCGATCTTCTCGGCTTCCGCGAAGTCGGCCAGCGCCTGCGGGTCGCCGATGGCGACGTTGTGCAGGCGCGGGTCGAGCAAGGTGCCGCCGTTGCCCGGCGCCACATAGACGCGGTGCACCTTGGGCGACTGCGCGAGTTTCCATGCCAGGGCGTGTTCGCGGCCGCCCGAGCCGATGACGAGAACTTTCATGTGTGATCTTTCACCCGGCTCCGCGACCAGCGCGTACTGCCTGCTGCCTCATTCGTTGATGATCGCGTTGTGGTAGACCTCTTGCGCGTCGTCGAGGTCCTCGAGCACGTCCAGCAGCTTCTGCATCCGCTGCGCGTCCTCGCCGGACAACTCGATGGTGTTCTCCGCGCGCATGGTCACTTCTGCCACCTCGGGTTTCAGGCCGGCGCCGTCGAGCGCCGCCTGTACCGCCTCGAAGTCGCCCGGGGCGCAGAGCACCTCGATGGCGCCGTCGTCGTCGGTGACCACGTCCTCGGCGCCGGCTTCCAGCGCCACTTCCATGATCTTGTCCTCGGCGCTGCCAGGCGCGAACACGAACTGTCCGCAGTGCTTGAACTGGAAGGCCACCGAGCCTTCGGTGCCCAGGTTGCCACCGTACTTGCTGAAGGCATGCCGGACTTCGGCGACGGTGCGCACGCGGTTGTCCGTCATGCAGTCGACGATCACGGCCGCGCCGCCAATGCCATAGCCTTCGTAGCGGATTTCCTCGTAGCTCACGCCCTCGAGGTTGCCGGTGGCCTTGTCGACGTTGCGCTTGATGGTGTCGGCCGGCATGTTGGCCGCCTTGGCCTTCTCGATGGCCAGGCGCAGTCGCGGGTTGGTGGCGATGTCACCGCCGCCCTGGCGGGCGGCGACGATGATTTCGCGGATGACCCGCGTCCAGATCTTGCCGCGCTTCTCGTCCTGGCGACCTTTGCGATGTTGGATGTTGGCCCATTTGGAATGACCGGCCATAGCGAAGCTCCTGAATCCTGAAGGGCGCCCAGCTTGTTGTTGTGCGGTGCGCGGGTTGGCGGGTGTGTCTCTTGGATAGACTGCGATTTTATCCGGGCCCCCGACGGCCTGCCTTTTTGACGGAACCCGCCATGGCCGACCCCCTCCTGCTTGCCAAGCACCACGAGATCGAAACCTTCCTGTTGCCGGCCCTGGCGAACCGCCACGGCCTGGTCACCGGCGCCACCGGCACCGGCAAGACGATCACGCTGCAGGCGCTGGCCGAGGGCTTCTCGCGCATCGGCGTGCCGGTGTTCATGGCCGATGTGAAGGGCGACCTCACCGGCATCTCCCAGCCGGGCGCGCTGTCGCCCAAGCTGGCGAAGATCCTGCAGGAGCGCGGCCTGCCGGCGCCCGCGCCGCACGCCTGCCCCACCACCCTGTGGGACGTGTTCGGCGAGCAGGGCCACCCGGTGCGCGCCACCGTCTCGGACATGGGGCCCCTGCTGCTCGGCCGCATGCTCGACCTGAACGAGACGCAGCAAGGGGTGCTGTCGCTGGTCTTCAAGATCGCGGACGACAACGGCCTGCTGCTGCTCGACCTGAAGGACCTGCGGGCAATGCTGCAGCACGTCGGCGACAACGCCAGCAGCTTCACCACCGAATACGGCAACATCAGCGCCGCGAGCATCGGCGCCATCCAGCGCGGCCTGCTGCAGATCGGCGAGCAAGGCGGCGACAAGTTCTTCGGCGAGCCGATGCTCAACATCGCCGACTTCATGCAGACCGAGCGCGGCCACGGTGTCGTCAACGTGCTGGCGGCCGACAAGCTGATGCATTCGCCGCGGCTGTACGCCACCTTCCTGCTATGGATGTTGTCAGAGCTGTTCGAGTCGCTGCCCGAGGTGGGCGACCTCGAGCAGCCGAAGCTGGTGTTCTTCTTCGACGAGGCCCACCTGCTGTTCGACGACGCGCCCAAGGCCCTGGTCGACCGCATCGAGCTGGTGGTGCGGCTGGTGCGCTCGAAAGGGGTGGGCGTTTACTTCGTCACCCAGAACCCGCTGGACGTGCCCGACTCCGTGCTGGGCCAGTTGGGCAACCGGGTGCAGCATGCGCTGCGTGCCTTCACGCCGCGCGACCAGAAGGCGGTCAAGGCCGCCGCCGACACCATGCGCGCCAACCCGGCCATCGACATCGCCACCGCCATTACCGAGCTGGCGGTCGGCGAGGCGCTGGTCAGCCTGCTGGACGAGATGGGCCGCCCCGGCATCACGCAGCGGGTGTTCGTGCTGCCCCCCGGCAGCCAGATCGGCCCCATCACGCTGGCGCAGCGGCAGGCCCTGCTGCAGGGCTCGCTGGTGGCGGGCGTCTATGAGCAAGCCATTGACCGCGAGTCGGCCTATGAGCGCCTCAAGGGCCGGGCCGCCGGTGTGGCGGCCGGGCAGGCACCAGGCCAGGCCCCGTCCGGGCGGCAACAGGCGCCTGCGGCCGGCGGGATGCTGGACGGCCTGAGCGACGTCCTGTTCGGCTCGACCGGCCCGCGCGGTGGCCGCCGCGACGGGGTGGTGGACGCACTGGCCCGCTCGGCGGCGCGCACCATCGGCAGCAGCGTCGGCCGCGAGCTGATCCGTGGCGTGCTGGGCAGCCTGTTCGGCGGCTCCCGCCGGCGCTGAAGCGGGCACCGCTCGCGCCCTCAGGCGACAGCCTGCACCCGCTTTGCGGCGTTTCGTCGCAAGGGTGTGGCAGCCGGCGCCGGCCGGCGAGACAGTGGCGGCCACACCCCCAGGAGCCGCCATGCCACTGCCTTCACCCGTCGTCCTCGTCCATTTGTGTTTCGCCCTGGGCGCCCTGCTGCTCGGCCCCCTGGCCCTGCTCGCACCCAAGGGCCGCCCGGGCCACCGTGCCGCCGGCTATGCCTGGGTCACGCTGATGCTGGGGGCGGCCTTGTCGAGCCTGTTCATCCATAACCACCTGCGACCGAACCTGGGCGGCTACACCGCGGTGCACCTGCTGGTGCCCGCCACCCTGCTCAGCATCGCCTTCGCGGTGCGCGCCATCGTGCGTGGGCAGGTGCGCCGGCACCGGCGCCTGATGCTGGCCACCTACGTGTCCGGCTGCCTGGTCGCCGGCAGCCTGACCTTGCTGCCCCACCGCTACCTGGGGCAGCTGCTGTGGCACCACGCGCTGGGGCTGAGCTGAGCACCGCTGCCCTGAGAATGCGCCCATGAACCGCCCTCCACCGCCGTACCGACCGACTCCCGCCGGGCCGCCCGCTGCCCCGCGGCTGGCATCCCTGCTGCAACGCGGCGCCATCGTGGCGGTGCTGTGCGTGGTGGTCGCGGCGGTCCTCTACGCCATCGAGCGCCAGCCGCTCGGCCGCAGCGTGGTCTATTCGCTGTGCGTCGGCCTGCCATGCTGGCTGATCATCGACCTGGCCCGGCTGCTGCTCGCACGGCAGCTCCACCGGCGGAATCCGCACCGCATGCTCCATCCGGAATGGCCGGGCTGGGGGCGCATGGCCGGCTGCATTCTGGTCGGCGTGGCGGTGGCCTTTCCGCTCGGGCACCGGCTGGGCGACTGGCTGACCGGCAGCCGCTCACTGCATCCCGGCGCCGAGTTGCGCGGCGTTGCACCCGCGCTGCTCATCTCGCTGGTCGCAGCCCTGGTGGCCACCTGGTTCTTCTATTCGCGTGGTCGCCTGGCCAGCGCCGAGGCGGCGGCCGAGTCGGCACGGCGCCTGGCGACCGAGCACCAGCTGCGGCTGCTGGAGTCGCAGCTGGAACCCCACATGCTTTTCAACACCCTGGCCAACCTGCGTGCCCTGATCGGCCTGGACGCGACGCGCGCGCAGCTGATGCTGGACCGGCTGAACGCCTTCCTGCGCGCCACCCTGTCGGCCTCGCGGGTGGAACGCCACCCCCTGGCGGCCGAGTTCGAGCGGCTGGCCGACTACCTGGCCCTGATGCAGGTGCGCATGGGCGAGCGCCTGCAGCCGCGCTTCGAGCTCCCGGCCACCCTGGCACGCCTGCCGGTGCCGCCGCTGCTGCTGCAGCCGCTGGTGGAGAACGCGATCAAGCACGGCCTCGAGCCGGCCCTGGCCGGCGGCCAGCTGCTGGTCTCTGCCCACTGCGAGGGCCAGCGCCTGTGGCTCAGCGTGCGCGACACCGGCGTCGGGCTGCAGCCGTCCGGCGCCGCCCGGGACGGCGGCGGTTTCGGCCTCGACCTGGTGCGCCAGCGACTGCAGGCGCTCTATGGGGACACCGCCAGCCTCGAGCTGTCGCCGGTCGACGCTGCCGGCGGCGGCACCCTTGCCCGCATCGGCCTGCCCCTGCCCTTGCATGACAACCCGCACCCGCATGAATCCGACCGCGCTGATTGCTGAAGACGAACCCCTCCTCGCCCAGGCCCTGCAAGCCGAGCTCGCCCGGCAGTGGCCGCAGCTGGAGGTGGCCGCCGTGGCGGCCAACGGGCCAGCGGCACTGGCCCAGGCACTCGCGCTGCGGCCGAGCTTGTGCTTCCTCGACATCCGCATGCCCGGACAGAGCGGCCTGGAGGTGGCCCAGGCACTGGCCGAGGAATGGCCTGACGAAGCCGGCCCGCTGCCCCTGCTGGTGTTCGTGACGGCCTATGACCAATACGCCTTGCAGGCCTTCGATGCCGCGGCTGCCGACTACCTGCTCAAGCCGGTCGAGCCGCAGCGTCTGGCGCGCTGCTGCGAGCGCCTGCGCCACCTGCTGGCCGCCACCGCGCGCCCGCAGGTCGCCGAGCAGGCCCTGGAACAGTTGCGCGCCCTGCTGGCCGGCACTGCGGCGCCGTCACGTGCCCCGCTGCGTTTCATCCAGGCCAGCGTCGGCAACAGCGTGCGCCTCGTGCCGGTAGAGGAGGTGCTGTACTTCGAGGCGGCCGACAAGTACGTGCGGGTGGTAACGGCCGACCGCGAGTACCTCATCCGCACCGCACTGCGGGAGCTGCTGCCCCAACTTGATGCGGAGGTGTTCTGGCAGGTCCACCGCGGCGCGGTGGTGCGTGCCTCTGCGATCGACGGCGTGCACCGCGACGACGCAGGCAAGCTGCGCCTGTCCTTCCGGGGAGGCCATCCAGGCACGCTAAATGTGAGCCGGCTCTACGCCCCCCGGTTCAAATCCATGTGACAGGCGCGGTCCTGCGCTGACCCGCCTAGGACTTACCCGCACAATCCCTGGCGACATGCGGCGAATTGCGCAGTTTGGAGGCGCGGCATGGCCTGATTTCTGCAACAGGCCGATCCGAAGATGTTTACGTCCTGTAGCATCCAGTCCGGTTTTGAGGAGAAGATCCCATGTTCCGTCGCGTGTTCGTGCTGGGCGTCGTTGCCACCAGCCTCGTCCTTGCTGCCTGCTCGCCTGTCCCTGACACGGTGAAGATCGGCGTTGCCCAGCCGCTCAGCGGCCCGCTCGGTGCGCTCGGCACCGACATGCTGAACGGGGTGAAGCTGGCGGTAGAGGACCTGAACAAGCAGGGGCTGAAGATCGACGGCAAGACCGTCAAGGTCGAGGTGGTCGCGGTCGACGACAAGGCGGACGCGGCCACCGGCAAGACGGTGGCCAAGCAGCTCGCCGACGCCGGTGTGGTGGCGGTGATCGGCCACCTGAACTCGGGCGTCAGCATGGCGGCAGCGCCGGTCTATGCCGAGAAGGACATCCCGCAGCTGGCCATCTCCACCAAGCCCGAATACACGCAGATGAACCTGCCGACCACCTTGCGGCTGGTCGCCAACGACGCGCTGCAGGGCAAGGCCATGGGCTCGTATGCGGCACGCAACATCAACGGCATGTCGTTCGCGGTGATCGACGACAACACGCCCTACGGCAAGGGCCTGTGCGACATCGCCGCCGGCCAGCTGCAGCAGCTGAAGAAGACCGTCTCGCTGCGCAAGTCGCTGGACGACAAGACCACCGATTTCTCCGCCCTGATCCCCGAGCTGAAGAGTGGCAGCGTCGACGTCATCGTGACCACGCTGGCCGACTACCAGGTGCTGGCGATGGTGGAGCAGCTGGCGCAGGCGGGCCTCACCAAGGTGCAGATCCTGGGCGGCGACACCATCAAGACCGACAAGCTGATCAAGACCGCATTGCCGCTGCGCGTCTATGCCACCTCGCCGATCATCGAGCCGCGCGAATTCCTGCAGGGCAAGGCCTTCCTCGAAAAGTACCGCAAGGCTTTCGGTGGCGAGCCGATCTACGGCGCCCACTACGCCTATGACGCGGTGTGGGTCCTGTCGGCCGCCATGCAGCGCGGCCGCACGGTGGACGGCAAGAAGCTGGTGGCCGAGCTGAAGAGCATCGACGCGCTGGCGCCCATCACCAACGCGGTGCGCTTCAATGAAAAAGGCGAGCAGTTCTACGGGGTCATCAGCGTCTACACCGCACGCCAGGGTGTGTGGGACGCAGTGACGCGCTCGGACAACTGGTAAGCGCAGCCGCCGCACAGGCGGGCTGCCACACCCTGCTCGAGGGCGCCGCATTGTCGGCGCCCTTTTTGTTTGTCGACCATACGAAGCGCCGCCCGGCCGGGCCGGTGGCTGCCGCGCACACGGGCAGCCACCGGCGCCGGACGCCTGGCGGCTGCACCCTCCGCTGCGCCACCGGCCAGACCGGCCCACCTGCAAGATGTGCTGACCGCCACGCCCGCGCCATCCGGAAAACCGCGGCCCTTCGCCAGCAGAAAAATCGCGAACTGCATAGACTGCGCACTCTTCATCCGAGTCCAAGCCAAGGAGTTCCGTTTATGTCGACTTTCACCCGCTGGCTGCGTCGTGGCGCACTGGGCCTGGCCTGTGCGCTGACCTTCCTGCCTGCTGCCCACGCCGAGGCGCCGCAGCAGAAGACCCAGGTGCCCGGCTACTACCGGCACATGGTGGGCAGTTTCGAAGTGACCGCGCTGTATGACGGGCAGATCGAACTCGACACCAAGATCCTCAAGAACACGCCGCCGGAGCAGATCCAACGCCTGCTGGCGCAGATGTTCCGCAACAACCCGACGCCCACCGCCGTCAATACCTACCTGGTCAACACCGGAAGCCGGCTCGTGCTGGTGGACAGCGGCGCCGGCCGGATGTTTGGCAACACGCTGGGCAATGTCGTCAGCAGCTTGCGGGCGGCCGGCTACGCCCCCGAGCAGGTAGACGCCGTGCTGCTCACCCACCTGCACGGCGACCATGTCGGCGGCGTCATCGACGCCGAGGGCAAGGCGGTGTTTGCAAACGCCGACCTCTTCGTGGCGAAGAAGGAGGCCGACTACTGGCTCAACCCCGAGACCGCTGCCAAGGCGCCGAAGGAAGTGCAGGGCTTCTTCAAGATGGCCCAGAGCGCGGTGGCCCCCTATGTTGCGGCAGGGCGGTTCAAGACCTTCGAGGGTGAGCAGGAACTGATGCCCGGGGTGCGCCCGCAGGCGACCCACGGCCACACGCCGGGGCACACCAGCTACCGATTCGAGTCGGGCGGTCAGCAACTGCTGGTGTGGGGCGACATCGTGCACAACGCCTTCGTGCAGTTCCCGCGGCCGGAAACGACGATCGAGTTCGACATCGACCAGAAAGCGGCCAGCGCCACCCGCAAGCGCCTGTTCGAGGAAGCGGCACGCGGCCGGCTGCTGGTGACCGGCATGCACCTGCCCTTCCCTGGCATCGGCAATGTGCGCGCCGAGGGCAAGGGCAGCTACCGCTGGGTGCCCATCGACTACGGCCCCGTCCGTTGACCGCGGCATCCGCCGCGGCTGTACCGATGACGCAAACCGCCGGAGACGGCGGTTTTTTCATGGCGCTGCGCCCGAGGCGGCCGGCGCTCAGTCGTCCCAGTCACCGTGGCGGCCACCGCGACGGTCGTCGCGGTCCCAGCCGCGATGGCCGTGGTGGTGGTGATGGTGCCGCCAGTGGCCACCGTGGCGGCGTTGGTGGTAGTAGGGATAGGGCTGGGCATAGACCGGCTGCCCGTAGACCACCGTCGGCGGCTGCTGATAGACCACCGGCGGCGCGTAGACGACGGGCGGCGCCGGGTAAACCACTGCCGGCGGCTGGTGCACGATCACGGGACGAGCATTCGACACATGGGTGCTGACGCCCGGCCCGTGCACACCGACCGACCAATAGACGTCCTTGGCAGATGCGGGCGCAGCGGCCAGTCCGGCCAGCGCGAAGGCGGCACTTGCGAAGAGGGCACGTCGAATCATCACAGTTCTCCTTGGAGGCCCAACTTGGCGGGCCTTGCTGACTTAACGCGCCATGTGCCGAATTGGTGGTCCGCTTTACCCAGGCTTTACCTTCGCGTCGAGGTGTAACGCAGCGTGACTGAACGAATCGGCCGCGCACGTCCCTGCGCAAACCTGCGCGCGCCGCGAAGAAGACGCGCAGCGGCATGCAGCCGGCACCCGGCTCGTAGAATGCCTGCAACCTGTATCACCTTTTCCCCCCCTTTCCTGCACATGACGGCCCCAACGAAAGAAGAGCACAAGCCGAGCAACTTCCTGCGCGGCATCATCGAGCGCGACCTGGCAGAAGGCCGCTACGCCGGCCGCCACTTCGGCGGCACACCCGGCGATGGCAGCCACCACGCCGCCGGCGAGCCGGACCAGGCCCGTGTGCGCCTGCGCTTCCCGCCCGAGCCCAACGGCTACCTGCACGTGGGCCATGCCAAAAGCATCTGGGTCAACTTCGGCCTGGCGCAGGACTACGGCGGCGTCTGCCACATGCGCTTCGACGACACCAACCCGGAGAAGGAAGAGCAGGAATACGTCGACTCCATCCTCGACGCCGTCCAGTGGCTGGGCTACAGCTGGGATGCCCATGGCCGCTCCCACCTCTACTACGCAAGCGACTATTTCGACTTCATGTACCGGGCTGCCGAGTACCTGATCGAGAACGGTCATGCCTACGTGGACGAGCAGTCGCCGGAGGAGATGCGGGCCAACCGGGGCGATTTCGGCACCCCCGGCACCGACAGTCCCTTCCGCAACCGCTCGCCCGAGGACAGCCTGGCGCGCTTCCGCGAGATGCGAGACGGCCGGCATGCCGACGGCGCGATGGTGCTGCGCGCGAAGATCGACATGGCCTCGCCCAACATCAACATGCGCGACCCAGCCATCTACCGCATCAAGCACGCAAGCCACCACAACACCGGGGACCGCTGGTGCATCTACCCGATGTACACCTTTGCCCACCCGATCGAGGATGCGCTGGAGAACATCACGCATTCAGTCTGCACGCTGGAGTTCGAAGACCAGCGGCCCTTCTACGACTGGCTGCTGGAGCGCCTCGTGCCCATCCTGCGGAGCCCCGAGTTCACGCAGGCGCTGCAGCTGGTGGAAGCGATCGAACGCCAGGGTGGCGACGCGGCGCGGGAGTTCGCGATGCAGTGCATGCAGCACGCCCACAAGCTTTACGGCAGCCCGGCCGAGCAGCAGATGCGCGCGATCTTCGCGGGCTGGCAGCAAGACCCGGCCACCGTCCCGGCGGGCCTGGACGGCTTCTTCCGCCTGCTGAAGGCCGAGGCGCACCAGTTCACGCCGCTGCTGGCGCATGCGCTGCAGTCGCAGCGCATCGAGCCCTTCAAGCTGCCGCACCAGTACGAATTCGCCCGCCTCAACCTGAGCTACGTGATCACCAGCAAGCGCAAGCTCAAGCAACTGGTAGACGAAGGCATCGTGGCCGGCTGGGACGATCCGCGCATGCCGACCATCGTGGGCCTGCGCCGCCGCGGCTACACCCCCGAGGCGATCCGCCTGTTCTGTGAACGCAGCGGCGTCAGCAAGGCCGGGGGCTGGATCGACTACAGCAACCTCGACGGCGCCCTGCGCGAAGACCTGGAAGGCAAGGCGCCGCGCGCGATGGCGGTGCTCGACCCGGTCAAGCTGAAGCTCACCAACTGGACCGAGGTCTTCGGCAACGAGGCCCACCGCGAGCACAGCACCGCCCCGGCCCATCCGGCCCGGCCGGAGCTGGGGATGCGCCACTTCTCCCTCGGGCCCGAGCTCTGGATCGAGCGTGAGGATTTCATGGAGGTGCCGCCCAAGGGCTACCACCGCCTCTACCCTGGCAACATGGCCCGGCTGAAGTACGGCTACGTCGTCAAGTGCACCGGCTGCGAAAAGGACGACACGGGCCGCATCACCGCCGTGCTGGCTGAAGTGGTGCCCGACACCAAGAGCGGCACACCGGGCGCGGACAGCGTCAAGGTCAAGGGTGTCATCACCTGGGTGAGCGTGGCCGACGGCGTGCCAGCCGAGGTGCGCCTCTATGACCGGCTCTTCAGCGACGCCCAGCCCGATGCTGGCGGCAAGGACTTCAAGCAGGCGCTGAATCCGGACAGCAAGAAGGTGGTGCAGGCCTATGTCGAGCCGTCGCTCGCGAGCGCGGCGAGTGACCAGCGCTTCCAGTTCGAGCGGCATGGCTACTTTGTCTGCGACCGTCACGACCATCAACCCTCGCATCCGGTCTTCAACAAGATCACCGGCCTGAAGGACAGCTGGGGCAAGTAAGGCAAGGCGGCGCCCGCGGTGCCTGCCGGGCGGCCGGCATGGCGCTCGAAGACGGCGGACCGGCTCCGCCCGCACAGCGGCGCCCTGCTTTGGCGCCGCGCCCGCAGCAGCCGGGAACAGCTCGCGCGAACTTTTTCACGCCGGGCCGCGGCGCGCGAGCCGGCGGCTGGGCCAGCACCATCAAAACTTGCAAGACTTCCGCCTTGCGCATCCGTGAGTCGTTGACGGCTGCGCGCTTGGAGGTGGCTTGCGTCCGTTTTTCGTCCCTCGTGGCCCGCAGGCGGCCGCCGCTGCGCTGACCCTGCTGGCCGCTGCCCCGGCCCATGCCCAAGGGGAGCTCGGCCGCGCCTTCGGCTGGCTGGCATTCGCCTGCGTCCACCTTGGCCTTTATCTGGGGGCGTTGTCGCTGGCGTTTCCGCGGCGGGGTGGCAGCCGGTCGCACACGCAGTGGTTCATCATCGTGCTGCTCGGCTACCCGGCCACTGCCTACGGCGTGTTTTCGGTGGTGCTGCTCGCACGCGCGGCCGACCTGCGCGACGGCGCGACCTTCCTGCCGGTCCTCGGCGGCGCAATTGCCGTACAGTTCCTGCTCTGGAGCGTGCTGGCCCTGCTGTTTTTCCTCTGGCGGCGCAAGCTGCGCCGCGAGGCGGACGAAATGCACTCACGCATCGACGCCTGGTAGCTGCGCGGCGCCGAAGCGGGGGCTGGTTCGCGATGTCCGTATCCCCGGCCTCGGGCCAACCCTGACCATGCTCGGTACCCAGCACCTGCTCCTGTTTGTCGTTTCCGGCCTGTTGCTCAACATCGCGCCCGGGCCGGACTCCCTGCTGGTCGTCACCCGCAGTGCCAGCCAGGGCTGGCGGGCCGGTTCGGCGGCTGCACTGGGCATCGGTGCCGGCACCTGCGTGCACGTGGCGGCCGCGGCGCTCGGGCTGTCCGCCGTGCTTGCCACCTCCGCAGCGGCATTCACCGTCGTGAAGTACGCCGGCGCGGCCTACCTGCTTTACGTCGGCCTCACGCTGCTGCGGCAGCGAGGCCAGGCGCCGGCGGCCGATGCCTCGACATTGGCGGCGGTGCCGCCGCTGCCTTGGCGCCGGATCTTCCTGCAGGGCTTCCTGACCAATGTGCTGAACCCGAAGATGGCGGTGTTCTTCCTCGCCTTCGTTCCGCAGTTCATCGCGCCGGACGCGCCGAGCAAGCCACTGGCCTTCTTGCTGCTGGGTGGCATCTTCAACCTGAACGGCATGCTGTGGTGCCACCTGCTGGCCGTCGGCACTGCCTTCGCCAGCCGCCGTGTCCGCATCAGCGCGGCTGCCCGCCGCTGGATCCACCGGCTGGTGGGCGCGGTGTTCGTCTCGCTGGGCGTGAAGCTGGCGTTGTCGGCCCGCGCCTGAGCAGCCAGTCCGCCGCCGGGCTTTTCTCACGCGCGCACGCACGCGGCGCACCCCCATCTCGGGGGGACGACGCTGCCACGGTGTTTTGCAGTCGGACTTCGGTATATCGTCCCGCAGCGCGGCTGCCCGAGGGGGGTGGCCCGCGATCGCCGCTTCCGGCCCGCCGCCCGCGGCGCGGTGCCGTCGGCCGGGCAGCGGCTTGCTCATCCTGTCGAGATCATTCCAATGAAAGAATACAAAGTCGTCATTTATCAAGAGGGCATGCTGGGGTCCTTGCTGCTGGGCGCGTCGAAGGTCGATCCCGTCCGCTTCACCACCTTCCTGAACAAGAACGCCAAAGAGGGCTGGCGTGTCGTCACGATGGAGAAGGACATTCGCCGCATGCTGCTGCTGTGGCGTCGCGAGGCCTATGTGGTCGTGATGGAGCGCGAGGCGTGAAAGCCGGGGCGGTGATCTGCACCGCGATCTTCGTCACGTGGATCGCACTGGCCCTGGGGCAGCTGTGGCTGGCCTGGCTGGAACCGGTGCTGTTCGTGAAGATCTCGGTGACGCTGGCGGGCCTCTTCGTGGTGTGCCTGGCGGTCACGCTGGTGTGCCGCGAGTACGTCAGCGACCAGCAGATGAAGCGCGACGGCTTCATCGACTGACCCCTCGGACGCGCTCTAGAGCGCGGCTCGAACCGGGTGCCGCCGGGTTGTCCTCGGCGGAGCGCGGCCTCATGGGTCGCCGCTCCGCCCACGCCGCCGGCGTCGCATCGGTCCCAGCAGGATGCGCGCATGCGCATGCCTCGCCCCCTGAACCTCCACCTCGGCCTGCTGACGACCGCCCTGGGCCTGCTGGCCGGCTGTTCTTCACCGCAGCTCTACGCTGCTGGCCAGGAGTGGCAACGCCAGCAGTGCCGGCAGCTGGCTGATTCGGCCGAGCGCCAGCGCTGCCTCGAGCGGGCCGCCACCGACTACGACCGCTACCGCTGGCAGAGCCCGGCCGCCCTGCCACCGACCTCCTCCCGCTGAAGCTGCCGTCCAGCCACGCGCCACTGCAACATGGGCGCCACAGTCGCCAACGCGGGCGGCCGGGGAGCGAGCCCTTCGGCTATCCTGTCGCCCTGCTCGAAAGGGCAAGCCAGGTGCTTGCCCCTGCCCACTGCCTTCTGCCACCTCCGACCTGCCTGTGATCTTCAGTAGCCCCGCACTGTCGTTTGCGCTCGCCCTCTGTCTGGCCCTGGCCGTGGCGGCCGGCCTGCAACTCGGCTGGCTGCGGCACCTTCCGGAGGTTGTGCATGCGCGGCGCGTGGCCGGGATGGAGTTGCTGGGACAGTTGCTGCTTGCAGTGGCGCTTGCCGGTTTTGCCGCCGGCTACGCCGATGTGCAGCGCAGCCTGCTGCGGCTGCAAGCGATGGCCGAGGCCGACCGCGACGCCGAGCAGCTGCGTGGCAGCGCCCGCGTGCTGCTGACCCATGAATGCGCGAATCCGGCCGAAGACGATGACGTCTTCCGTCGGCCCAAGTTCGGCTTCTGCCTGCGACAGGCGGGGGGCCCGGAGCAAGCGCTGATGCCCACCGCCCCGGCCCAACCGGACGGCTGCCCACCGGAGGTGGACGAGTTCCTGCAGTGCCGCAACTACCTGCCGGCCCAGGCCCGGCTTTGCAGTGCGGCACGCCGTGTCGCCGAGTCGGCCGCCCCTTTCCTGGAAACCCGCGCGTTCGCCGAGGTGCTGCGTGCTCAATCGCGCTTCACGCTGTGCCCGCAGTCGGGCGTGGCGCTGGAGCATGCACTGGCGCTGTCGACCCGGCTGGACGAGCGTGACGAGCAGACGCTGAAGAGCGGCACCGTGCGCGAGGTGCCGGACGCGCAGCAACGGCCGTCCACCGGCTACTTGTGGCTTGCACTGGTTTTCGGTGTGGCCGCCATTGCCATGAAGCTCGCGCTGGCCCTCGACCGCTGGCGCCCCACCATCCAGCGGTCGACGACCTCCTGATTCCTCCAGCGGCGCTTTCTACACGGCGCGCTCGTGCACCCCTGAAGGGGGTGACAGGCTCTTTTGCCAGGTCCGCAGCGCCCTCGCTGCCGGCTCTGCAAATTGTGTTCGCCGCGACCTGCGATTCCCCCTGTCACGTCAGCACAGACATAGCTCGGCCGCCGGTCGTGGCGGAACATCCGCTCGGGGGAAACCCTGGGTCGCCCGGCCGGGCGACCGAACCTGCGCACCCAACATCAGGAGGACTACATGAAGTTGAACTCCCTCATGGCCAGCCTCGGCGTCGCTGCCGCCCTGCTGTCCACCGTCGCGGCCCAGGCCGCCACCGTCTACACGGACCTCAACCAATGGAAAGTAGATGTCGGCACCTACCAGGGCACGACGGTCGTTCCCGGCTATGACTTCGATTCCCCGGCCTCCATCGTGCTCAGCGGCGGCTCGAAGCTGGACAACTTCTCGACGCCGGTGCAGCGCTTCACGGTGGGCAGCAGCTGGCTGACCTGGCCAGGTCAGCCCGGCTCGGACGGCACCACCGTGTTCTACAGCCCCAGCAACTCCCTGAGCATCGATTTTTCGCCGGGGCTCGTGCTCAATGGCGTAAACCGGGCAGAGCGGGTGGACTCCTTCGGCTTTTTCGTCGAGCCGAATCCTTTCGGTGAATTCAAGATCACCTTGGACCTGTCCACCGGTGAATCCGTGACCCAGACGGTCGACGGTTTCGGCGGCGCCAAGTTCTTCGGCTGGACGGGCGGCTCGGTGACCCGCCTGACCCTCTCCAGCGAGGCCGATTTCGCCTTTGGCGATTTCTATGAGGGCAACCTGGTGCCGGTGCCGGAGCCCGGTACCTACGCCCTCTTCGCCCTCGGCCTGGGCGGCCTGCTGCTGGTTCGCCGGCGCCCTCGGTAAGGTCGCTGCCGGCATCGCGGCCGGCTGAACCGGGGCTGCGCCACCGCCCGGCGCCCCCATCCCCTCATGGGCGGCGTCAGACGCCGCTGACAAGTGGCTGCGCGCCTGTCCGAGTGCCAGGCGCGCAGTGATTGGCGACCATGCCAGGCATGCGCTGCGTCTTCTTCCCGGAAGGCGCATTTCGGTCAAGACATCGAGGGGTCTCGAATGCACAAAGATGATCACCCGGAAACTCTGGGCGTGTTCAAGCCGGTCGGCCACGTCGTGGCCTCCTTCCCGAGCGGGGCAGATGCGGACGGTGCCGCCGAGGCACTGGCTGACGCCGGCTTCAGCGACGCCTACGTGGTGCGCTACACCCCTGAACAAATGAAGGCACAGGTCGAGCGAGACATCGCTCAAGCCAGTCCATTGGCGTCGTTGGGACAGGAACTCAATCTGGTCAAGGCCCATGGAGCCCTGGCCGACAAGGGCTACCACTTCCTGGTGGTGCATGCCCCGAAAGACGAAGAGACCCGCAAGGTGGCCGATATTGCGCGCGCCTTCCATGCCGAGCGGGCACAGAAATACGGCAGCTTCCTGATCGAGGAGCTGATCGAGCCCGGCACTGAAGAGCGCCAGGTTTTCGAGTCGCCAGACCGGGGCCTGGATGCGCAGAACCACTCGGGACGCGAAGGCCGTCCCGGCTCGCGCTAAGCGGGGCGTTGCTGCGCCACTGCCGCTACCGCCTGGCCTGCGCCGAGTCGCTGCGCGGCTGCGGCAAGCGCCTCGAGCAGGGCCGGGTAGTCGTCACGGGTGTGGATCACGCGGGCCTGGAGCTGCTGCACCAGGCGCTGTGGCAGGCCTCGCTGCGTGCTGACGCCGGCGTCCTCCGGCGGCAGCACGGCGAACAGCACTCGGCCCAGCGCCGAGCAGTGCTGCGCGTGCGTGAAGGCAGCGCTGCTGGCCGCACCTTCCACGACGACCGAACCACAGGCGAGTTCTGCCTCGAGCCGATGGCGCGCCGCAAGCGAGTCGGGTGTCGCGCGCACGCCCGGCGCGTGCTCGGACAGGCAGGCCCCGCCCTGGGCCAGCACCCGCTCGGCCAGTTCCCGCTGGCCCTTGGGCCCGAGCCTGTCGAGGCCATGATCGACCACCAGCAGCCCCGCTCGGGCACCGTGCAGGCTCCCTTCCTGGGCTGCAGCGTCGATGCCGCCCGCCAGGCCGCCCACCACCCGCCACCCGGCTTCTGCCAGCGTGGCCCCGAGCCGGCGAGCGATCGCCTGCCCGTGGGCGGTGGCGCGCCGGGTGCCGACCACCGCCACTGCCGGTCCGTGTGCCAGGCTGTCGAGCGAGCCGCGCACGAAAAGCACAGGAGGCGATTGCGCCAGCCCGCGCAGTGCCGGCGGATAGGCAGCATCAGCGCAGGTCAGGGCCTGGATGCCCTGCGCCAGCCCCTGTTCCAGCGTTGCCCGCGCTTGCGACAGGCTGGCATTCAGCTCCCCCGGGCGCACCCCGGCCTGTACGAGCAGGTGCTGGTCCGGATCGGCCACACTGCTCGCGGCGACCGCTTCAATACACCGACGCAGCGGGGCGCCGCTGAGGCGGCCACTGCGCAACAAGGCCAGGGCGGCGACAGCCAGGGGGGACGGCCGGTCGGGCAGCGAAGCGGACGCGGTGGACGAAAGCATGGTGCGCATTCTCTCCGCCCTGCCCTGGCGACGACAGCGCACCGCCCCTGGCAGCTGTCCCCGGCAGACGCGCCGGCGCGACAGTTGTGCGAGCAGCGCCGCAGCCCGCGCAGTCTGTCTGTTAGGCTGTATGGCCGGAGCGTCGCCTTAGCGCAGCCTGCTGGCGCCCTTTGGAGGCGCGGAATGCCGTGCCGGTAGTGTTGGCCATGAATCGAAGACCCGCAGAGTCCCCACCCCCGATCGACAACCCGCAGAAGGAAGCCGCCCTGCGCACCGTGCGCAAGCTCATGGCATTCTGGGGCTTGACCGCCAAGGATCTCCGCCATGCGCCGGAGCCGGTCGCCCGGCCACCGGTCCCCGACAGCGTGCGCTACCGCCACCCCACCACCGGGGACACCTGGAACGGCGAAGGCGCCCAGCCCGACTGGCTCAAGCGGGCGTTGCTGAACGAGGGCTACACGGTGGCCGAGCTGCGGGTCGGCAACGCCGCCCCCGAGTCGGGCGCCGCGAACAAGGACCCGGCGGTCTGAAGCGACCGAGGCCGTCGCTCTGCGGTCGATCCGCGCCTATTGCGGCGCGGCTGGCCTGGCAAGTCGGGACACCCTGGCCATGACCTCCTGCGCCCGCAGCTCCGCATTCAGTGCCGCCTCCAACGGGGAGCGGCACAAGCCGGCGTGCTGGTAGTTGAGGTTCTCGTACAACTCTGCCGTGGCCGGATAGGCCGCTAGCACAGCTTGCACCGCCGCGGGCGGCGAGAGCTGGGACAAGGCTCGCGACAAGCGGGCCACCACATCGCGATATTGCTCGGGTGACGGCGCCTGCGGGCTGCGCTCCATCCGCTCCAGCAGACGTGCCAAGGTCACCACCACCCCCAGGCCGGCCGGGGCACGATCGGTTTTTCCAGTGATGTTCAAGGGCCACCTCCAAGCTTGCCGGCACGGTACGGCTGCCACGCTGCTTCCTGCCGGCTTCGATACCGCAGCTGGGGGCGAGGCGCCGGTCTTCAAGACGGCGGGCCCCGCGCTGCCGCTCAGGGCCGCGGGCCTTCGGCCCGGGGCTGCCTCGCCAGGTGGTCCTGATGGGTGAGATAGAGGCGCAGGTCGAATTCCAGCTGGTGGTAGTCGGGCGCCATGTGGGTGCACAGCTGGTAGAAGGCCTTGTCATGTTCCCGCTCCTTGACGTGGGCCAGCTCATGCACGACGATCATCTTCAGGAACTCGGCGGGCGTGTCCTTGAACAGCGCTGCCACCCGGATCTCCCGCTTGGCCTTCAACTTGCCCCCCTGCACCCGCGACACGGTGGTGTGGGTGCCCAGGGCATGCTGGATGACATGCAGCTTGTTGTCGTAGGCCACTTTGCTGAGCGGCTCCGCATTGCGCAGGAAACGCTGCTTCAACGCCTGCACATAGGCATACAGGGCACGGTCGCAGCGCACGTCGTGCGCTGCCGGGTAACGGCGCGCGAGCATCTCGCCCAGGCGCCCCTGCGCCAGCAGCTCGCGCACTTGCTGCTGCAGCGGTGCGGGGTAGGCGGCGAGGTATTTCAGCGGTGGGAGCGAATCGGAGCTGTGCATGCTTGTTGGGATCCGGCCATGAAGCGCCCGCGGCCCCCCGCCCGGCGGCTGGCGCCCGCGGTGCCGGCCAGGCCGCGCTCGCGCAGTCGGACGCAGCGGCTCAGCCGCCCTTCTTGCCGAACAGGCGTTGTGCCACGGTGACCACCGCCAGAACAACGGCGCCGGCCAGCACGCCGGCCAGCCCGTTGAGCACGGGCGGCGTCAGCGCCTGCAACACGCCACCGATGGCCGGCACGCCGGCCATGCTGTGCTCGACGCTCTCGATCACCTCGTGGGCACCGGGCAGCCCGTGTGTCAGGATGCCGCCGCCGACCAGGAACATCGCCACCGTGCCAGCCACAGCCAGGCCCTTCATCAGCAGGGGCGCGGCCTTGAGCAGCAGCGCGCCGAAGCCTTTGCCGATGCGGGTCAGGGCGTCCTGCCCTTGGCGCTTCATCAGGTAGAAGCCGGCGTCGTCCAGCTTCACAATGCCCGCCACCAATCCATAGACCCCGACCGTCATGATCAGGGCGATGCCGACCAGCACCGCCACCTTGGTCGCCAGGGGTGCGGTCGCCACCGTGCCCAGCGCAATCACGATGATCTCGGCCGAGAGGATGAAGTCGGTGCGCACCGCCCCCTTGATCTTCTCCTTCTCGTAGGCCACCAGGTCCACGGAGGGATCCGCGAGCGCATGAGCCAGCTCGGCATGGTGGGCGTCGTCCTCGGCCTGGCTGTGCAGGAACTTGTGGGCGAGCTTCTCGAAGCCTTCAAAGCAGAGGTAGGCGCCGCCGATCATCAGCAGCGGCGTGACCGCCACCGGCGCGAAGATGCTGATGGCCAGCGCGGCCGGCACCAGGATGGCCTTGTTGCGCATGGAGCCCACGGCCACCGCCCACACCACGGGCAGCTCGCGGTCGGCATTGACGCCCGACACCTGCTGGGCATTGAGCGCCAGATCGTCCCCCAGCACGCCGGCCGTCTTTTTCGTCGCCACCTTGGTGAGCACGGCGACATCGTCGAGGATGGTCGCGATGTCGTCGATCAGGGCGAGCAGGCTGGTTCCGGCCATTGAATAAGTCCTCCTGGTGATGGTGCCCGCGGCGTCTTCGGTGCGCCCGGGCGGGCGGGAGGCATTGTCTCAGAACCCGATCGCGGCCCAGCGCCGCGTTTGCCCTCGGCTGGGGATCAGTGCGTCTCGGCCGGCACGACGGCCGGCACCGCGAATTCGCGGCCCACCACGGCGCGGGCGTACAGGTAGTTCTGCCGCGCCCGGTCGCTCAGCGAGTCGAGATTGACCTGGCCCTTGGCATCGCAGGGAAACGCCAGTCCACGGCCCTGATTGAAGAGCGAGCGGAAGCGCAATTCGAAGCCTTGCAGCACGGGAAGGGTGGTGAAGGTGGCGTCCATGGCATCAGTCTCCTGGGGCGAGCGGGGTGTTGACGATGGACCAACTGTAGGCAAGGGCTTCATGGGCTTCATTCAGAGCGCCGCGGTGAGATGCGTCGGACAGCCGCTGCCCGGCTTGTAGAAAAATCCCTGACAAGGCCCCCACCTGCGGGGGCCGCGCCGCACAACAGCAGGGCCTGAGCGGCCCTGGTGCGGGCCGCAGGCACACGGGTGTCAGGCGATGTCGCGTTGCAGGCGGATCTCTTCGAGCTTCACGCCACCGACAGCCACCGTCTTGGCGGAGTTCATCTCCCGCTTGAAGCCGGCCAGCTCATGGAAGCGCAAGGCGCGTTCGTTGCGCAGGTGCACCCACACGGTGACCTTGGTGCAGCCTTCCTCCACCAAGCCGTCGCGAGCCGCGTCCCACAAGGCAAGCCCGACGCCGGTGGCCCAGTGCGAGGGCGCGGCATAGATTGCCCAGATCTCGCCGGTGGTCGACGGCGTGCCCTTGTCGCGCGAACGATCGAAGCCGACGAAACCGACCACCCGCCCGTCTTCGGTGGCCACATGCACCTGCGGTTCGAACATCTCCACCGCCTCCTTCCAGAAGGCCTGGCGCTTCTCGACCGACAGGCTCTTCAGGTGCTCGTCGGGCACCAGGCCTTGATAGGCGGTCTGCCAAGCAGCGACATGGATCTCGGCGATGGCCTTGGCATCGCGGGCGGTGGCGGGTCGGACCTGGTAACGGGACATGACGGGATTCATCGGGAAACAAAAATGGAAGGGTCGGATTGTCGTCGTTTCAGCACACATTGCATCTGCATTTGCAAAGGCACCACGCACGGCCCGCCGCCCCCAGCCGGACCATGTCGGCGCCGGTCGCCCGACAATGGCCGGATGCCACCGTCTTCCATGCCACCAGTCCAGCCAGCAGCATCTCCCGCTCCGCACGAACTCCTCCTGGAGCCCGCCGGCTGGCGCCTGCCGGTACCCGAAGGCACGAGCCTGCTGGCCGCGGCGCGTGAAGCGGGCATCCGGCTGCCCAGCTCCTGTCGCAACGGCACCTGCCGTGCCTGCATGTGCCGCCTGCAGCGCGGCAGCGTCAGCTACTCCATCGCCTGGCCCGGGTTGAGCGCCGAAGAGAAGCAGCAAGGCTGGATCCTCCCCTGCGTGGCGCATGCCCGGTCCGACCTGGTGCTGGAGGTGCCGCACGCCACGCGCATCCCCACCGCATGAAGCGCCGGCCCGCGGGGCCCGGCTCAGCTCGGCAGCCAGCGGGTCAAGCCGCGCCGGCGCCTGGCCGCCAGATAGACCGCGATGCCCAGGCCCGCCAGGGCCGACTCCCACGGTGAGGCAGCGGCCGGATCGAAGGAGGCGGACGCGGTGGAGGGGGCGGCCGGCGCCGCCGGCCGTCCACCGCCCTGCCTGGTGCCACCGGAGCCGCTGCGACTCGCCTGCCCGCCAAGCGATGCCGACCGGGTGTGAGGCGGCAGCGCGCCGGGCACCGCAGCGCCCGGGTCGGCCGCCAGCGGGAACAGTGCCGCATGGCCGATACCAGCGGCGCCCGGGCGCAGTGGCAGGGCGACGCCCCAGCCCCCGCCTGGCAGGCGCGGTGCGCCCAACCCGGCCACGAAGCTGGCAGCGGCTGGCTGGGGCGATGAGCGGCCGCGCTCTTCGCCGGTTGCCGGGGCTGGCGTCGCGCCGCCGCTGACTGCCAATGCGCTGGCCGGCTGGCCTTGCAATGCCCATACGAAGGCGGCGGCCGCAAACCATGGCCGGCGGGCCGAGATCCTCACTCTGTCCACGTTGCTGGTCTCCCTGGGAGCTCCGCAGCCGCCGGCCGAGGCGGACCGGCGGAACGGCTGGCCGCCGAAGTGGCGACGGGTTATGGAAAACCCTAGGGGACGATGCTCGGAACCGCAACGAACAAGCGTTTCACACAGTAAGGACAAGCTTCTGAATGACAGTTTCCTGGGCATAAAGTGCACGCGCCTGCCGTGGCCTTACCAGCGGTCAAGGCCGCGCCGAGGGCAGGCCCCGGCGCTATGCTTGCGCCATGCCGGAGTTGCGCTTCACACTGAAAGACGAGGAGATCGAGTTCACCGCCATTCGGGCCCAGGGGGCCGGCGGGCAGAACGTCAACAAGGTGTCGAACGCGGTGCACCTGCGTTTCGACATCACGGCCTCCTCGCTACCGCCCCTCCTCAAAGAGCGGCTGCTGGCCCTGCGCGACCAGCGCATCAGCGCCCAAGGGGTGGTGGTCATCAAGGCGCAAAGCTACCGCAGCCTGGAGCAAAACCGCGACGACGCGCTGGCACGCCTGCACGAGCTGGTGGCCCGCGCCGCCGACGTGCCCGAGGTGCGGCGCCCGACCCGCCCGACCCGCGGCTCGCAACGCCGGCGGGTGGAGGCCAAGGTGCAGCGCGGGCAGGTGAAGGCCCTGCGCGGCCGCGTCACCGAGTGACAGACCGGCGCAGCGACGCGCCCTAGCGGGTCGGCAAGGCCCGGTGCAGTGCGAGGAATTCCTGCGTCAGCTTGTGCCGGGGATCGAGGTGGATCATGGGCTTGCGCTGCTCGTGCGATTCGCGGATCTTCACCGAGGCGCTGAGATAGGGCTGTAGCACCGGCAGGCCGTCGTCCAGCAAGGCCTGCACCAGTCGCTGGGGCACCTTGGCTCGCGGCTGGAACTGGTTGACCACGATGCCATCCACCTGCAGCTCATGGTTGTGGTCGCTGCGGATCTCCTGCACGCTGTCGAGCAAGCTGTCGACCGCATGCCGGGAGAAATCGTCGCAGTCGAAGGGAATCAGGCAGCCCTGCGCCGCAATCAGTGCCGACCGGGTGAAGAAGTTGAGCGCCGGGGCGGTGTCGATGTAGATGCGCTCATGGTCGCTGGCCAGCTCGGCAAGCGCTTCGCGCAACTTGTAGATCTTGTAGCGCGTCTCCAGCTTGCCCTGGAGTTCGTCCAGCCGAGGAGAGGAAGCCAGCAGGTGCAGCCCGGGCCAGGGCGTGGCGATGACAAACTCCCGGGCTGCCCGGGGATGGACGCTGAACTTCAGGGTCTGCTCGAAGAAGTCAGCCAGCGTCGGCAGCCCGGATGGTGGCGGCCCGCCCAGCAGGTAGCGGGTGGAATTGCCCTGGGGGTCAAGGTCGATCACCAGGGTGCGCCAGCCCTGGTGGGCGCTGATGGCAGCGAGGTTGCACGTGATGGTCGACTTGCCGACCCCGCCCTTCTGATTGAACACGACATGCCGCACCGCGAACACCTCCCGCAGGGATACCGGCCGGCCGCCACATCGACAGCGGTGCGCATGCACCTTGGATGCGCGCCGCCCGCCGGATATCTTCATTGTGCAGCGCAACAAGCAGAGTGCAAAGAACGCCCGCGGCGTGGGGGCTAATCCGGTCCGCGCCGGCAGCGTGCGGGCCTTCGCATACGCTGGCGCAGCGCCTCACGGCATACGACAGCAGGCACCGCACCGCATGAAACTCTCCGTCCTTGATCAATCGGTCTCGCTTGCCGGCAGCAGCGAAGACGCCGCCATCCGCGACACCCTGGAACTCGCCCAGCACTGCGAGGCGCTGGGCTACCACCGCTTCTGGCTCAGCGAGCACCACAGCCTGCCGACCATCGTCGGCTCGGCACCCGAGGTGCTGATGGCCGCCATCGCCGCTCGCACCCGCCACATCCGCATCGGCAGTGCCGGGGTGATGCTGCCCCACTACGCGGCGCTGAAGGTGGCAGAGCAGTTCCGGGTGCTGGAGGCCCTGGCACCGGGCCGAATCGACCTCGGTGTGGGCCGCGCGCCCGGTGGCGACATGCGCACCGCCCGTGCGCTCAACCCGCAGGCGCCGACGGCAGCCGACCACTTTCCAGAACAGGTGCTGGACCTGCAGGCCTGGGTCAGCGGCCAGCCGCATCACGGCATCGTGGCTCACCCGCGGCCGCCGCGGATGGAGCACGACCGCTGGCAGCGGGTGCCCGAGCTCTGGGTGCTCGGCAGCTCGGACTACGGGGCAAGGCTGGCCGCGCAATACGGCCTGCCCTATGCGTTCGCCTACTTTTTCATGGACGGGCTGGGCGTGGAGCAGGCACTGGGGCTCTACCGGGCCCTCTACCAGCCGAGCGCCCGCCATCCGAAGCCACAGGCCACCGTCTGCGTCTGGGCGCTGGCCGCCGACTCCGAGGCAGAAGCCCGCCACCATGCGCTGAGCCGCGACCGCTGGCGCGCCGACCGCGCGCGCGGCGTGCTGGGGCCGCTGCAGGCACCCGAGCTGATTGCGGCGGGCGGCTTCAGCGCCGAGGACGCGCCGACGGTCGAAGCCTCCCGGCGCAAGGCCTTCGTCGGCGACCCGCGGCAGGTGGCCGACAAGCTGCGCGCGCTGGCCGAGGAACTGCAGCTGGACGAACTGGTCATCAACACCTGGGCCCACGATCCGGCCGTGCGCCGCAACTCCTACCGGTTGCTGGCGCGCGAGTTCGACCTGCGGGCGCCGGCCGTCTGAACGCTGGGAGCCGGTGGCACCGGCTCAGGGCTGCCCGTCGTCCAGGAAGCGCGCCTTGACCTTGCGGCCCTTCACCTTGCCACCGGAGAGCTTGCGCAAGGCCGCCGCCGCAATGTCCCGCTCCACTGCCACATAGGTCGAGAACTCGGTGACGTTGATCTTGCCGATCTGAGCAGCGGCGAAGCCGGCGTCCTGGGTCAGGGCGCCCAGCACGTCACCCGGCCGGATCTTTTCCTTGCGACCGCCGAGGATCTGCAGCGTCACCATGGGGGCCTGCAACGGCCCGCTGCCGGTCGGCTTGAGTTCCGCCAGCGGATGCCATTCGGACTCACGGCCTTGCAGTTGCTCGATGCGGCCGACCCGCCCCATCTCGTCCAGGCTCGCCAGGTTGAGGGCCCAGCCGTCCTGGTCGGCGCGACCGGTGCGGCCGATGCGGTGCACATGCACTTCCGGCTCCGGCGTCACGTCGACGTTGATCACTGCCTCCAGCTGGGCGATGTCGAGCCCGCGGGCCGCCACGTCGGTGGCCACCAGCACCGAGCAGCTGCGGTTGGCGAACTGGATCAGCACCTGGTCGCGGTCGCGCTGCTCCAGTTCGCCATGCAGCGCCAGCGCCTGGAAGCCCTGCGCGCGCAGTACATCGACCAGGTCGCGGCACTGCTGCCGGGTATTGCAGAAGGCCAGCGTGCTGAGCGGCCGGAAATGGTTCAGCAGCAGCGACACGGCGTGCAGCCGCTCATCCTCGCCGACCTCGTACCAGCGCTGCCGGATCTTGGTGGGGGCATGGCCGCCCTGCAGCTTCACTTCCTGGGGGGAGCGCAGGAATTGCTGGCTCAGCTTGGCAATCCCCTCCGGGTAGGTCGCCGAGAACAAGAGGGTCTGCCGCTCGCGGGGGCACTGCCGTGCGACGGCCGCGATGTCGTCGAAGAACCCCA
The DNA here is from genome assembly GCF_030419005.1 of Eleftheria terrae. Taxonomy (NCBI): domain Bacteria; kingdom Pseudomonadati; phylum Pseudomonadota; class Betaproteobacteria; order Burkholderiales; genus Eleftheria; species Eleftheria terrae. The sequence goes on along the minus strand of NZ_CP106951.1, from coordinate 4,973,446 downwards.
TGTCGAGCATGCGGTCTGCCTCGTCGAGCACCAGGGTGTTGAGCGCTTCCAGTTGGAGGTGGCCGCGCTCGAGGTGGTCGAGGATGCGGCCGGGCGTGCCGACCACCACATGCGCGCCGTGCTCCAGGCTGGCGGCCTGCGGCCGCAAGGTGGCGCCGCCACACAAGGTCAGCACCTTGATGTTGTCCTCCGCCCTGGCGAGGCGGCGAATCTCCTGCGCCACCTGGTCGGCCAGCTCCCGCGTCGGGCACAGCACCATGGATTGCACCGCGAAGCGCCGTACATCCAGCCGGGCCAGCAGCGCGAGCGCAAAAGCGGCCGTCTTGCCGCTGCCGGTGCGGGCCTGGGCGATCAGATCGTGCCCTGCCAGGGCCAGTGGCAGGCTGGCCGCCTGGATCGGCGTCATCGCCAGGTAGCCCAGTCGCTCCAGGTTGGCCAGCATGGCGGGCGCAAGCGGCAAGCTGGCGAAGGCGGAGCCGGCGGCCCCGGAGGTGGAATCTGAGCTGTTCATCGACGGATTATCCCAGCAGCCACCGCCTGCCCTGCGCCGGCCGCCGCGCCCGGGTGCGCCGTCTTGCACGCTGCAGGCCGATCGCTTGGTGTGCAGCTGCAACAGGCGGGCCAACGCGCCAGGCACCCGCCAGCGCCAGGCAAGCGAGCACGGCGGCCCCGGTTCTCCCTGGCGATCGGCCATCGATCGCTGCGGCAGCCGGCTTGCCAATGGCACCTCACCACGTCACGCCTGCTTACCCGGCACCCAATGGGTTGCCGGACGATGGCGGCCTGCCCTCCCCAGCAGACTCGCCACGGCGTGTCGCTGCGCCGTGCCCTGAAACCCCTGCATTCCAAGCCATGAAACTCAAGCAACATTGGGCCTGCGCCGCCGTGCTCGCTGCGCTGTCGCTCACAGGCACGCCGGCAGCCGCCTTCTACGTGTCTGGCGGGCAGATCCACGATCAGGCCGGCAACCGCGTGACGCTGAAAGGCGTGAACTGGTTCGGCTTCGAGACCGAAACCCGCGTCGTCCACGGCCTCTGGGCCCGCAACTGGAAGGAGATGCTGGACCAGATGCAATCCGCCGGCTTCAACGCCGTGCGCATCCCGGTCTGCCCTGGCAGCCTGCGTGGCGAGCCGACCTCGTCGATCGACGCCAGCCGCAACCCGGACCTGCAAGGCCTGAACAGCCTGCAGGTGCTGGACAAGCTGGTGGCCGAGCTGGATCGTCGCCGCATGTACGTGCTGATCGACCATCACCGGCCCGACTGCAGCCAGATCTCGGAGCTCTGGTATGTGCCCGGCTACACCGAGGCGCAGTGGATCGCCGACCTGAAGATGGTGGCGCAGCGCTACAAGGGCCACACGCACTTCCTTGGGCTGGACCTGAAGAACGAGCCGCACGGCAGTGCCACCTGGGGCACCGGCAACGCAGCGACCGACTGGAACCTGGCGGCCGAGCGTGCCGCCAAGGCGGTGCTGCAGGTCGCCCCCGACGCGCTGGTCATCGTCGAGGGCATCGGTGGGCAGAGCCAGTGCAGCACCACCCCCGGCTGGTGGTGGGGCGGCAACCTCGAACCGCTGGCATGCAAGCCGCTCAACATCCCGCTCAACAAGCTGGTGCTGTCGCCCCACGTCTATGGGCCCGACGTGGCACACCAGAGCTATTTCGACGCGCCCAACTTCCCGGCCAACATGCCGGCGGTGTGGGAAGCGCACTTCGGCCGCTTCGCGAGCCAGGGCTACGCCATGGCCATCGGCGAGACCGGTGGCAAGTACGGCAGCGGCAACCCAAAGGACAAGGCCTTCCAGGATGCGCTCTTCGCGTGGCTCAAGCGCAAGGGCATCAGCAATGTCTTCTACTGGTCATGGAACCCGAACAGCGGTGACACCGGCGGCATCCTGAAGGATGATTGGGTCTCGGTGCGCGAGGACAAGCTGGCGCTGCTGCGGACTTTCTGGAACGACGTCGGGAACCCGCCGCCGCCTCCGCCTCCGCCTCCGCCTCCGCCTCCGCCTCCGCCTCCGCCTCCGCCGCCTCCGCCTCCGCCTCCGCCGCCGCCCCCTCCGCCTCCGCCGCCCCCGCCGTCGGGCGTGACGACCCAGGTCAGCAAGACGAATGACTGGGGCGCCGGCTACTGCGCCAATGTCGACGTCCGCAACGGCGGCAGCACGGCACAGACCTGGAAGGTGAAGGTCGGCATCGAGGGCAAGGTCTACACCGCCTGGAACGCCACCTGGTCGCAGCAAGGCCAGGTGCTGACGGCTTCCGGCGTCGGCTGGAACGCGAGCGTGCCGGGCAAGGGCAGTGTGCAGTTCGGCTTCTGCGCCAACCGCTGACACGACGCGGCCCCGCGTGGCCAGAACGCCATCGCGCCCGCCAGGCAATGCCGTGGCGGGCGCGATGGCGGCAGCCCGGCGGCGATGCCGCCGGGCTGCGCTTCAAGCTCAGTCTTGCGAGGTGAGCTCCTGCGTGGTGCGGCTGCCATCGTCGGCCTTCACCACCAGCACCTTGAAGTCGTTCGGGATGACGCTGCCAATGCCGCCGCTCGGGATGACGGTCAGCAGCCAGTCGGCGTTGTCACCGAGCTTCACCGGCGAGTCGAACAGCACGTCCTTGGTGCCGGCCGAGGTGATGCGCAGGCGCCAGTCATCATGGCCCTCCACTTCCAGCGAGTCTTCACCCGAACGCGGCTGGGTCTGCTTGAAGCCGACATTGGAGAACCGCGGCGCCAGGGTGGCGATGTCTTCGTTCGCGCGGGTCAGGTAGACGTCCACCGCGGCGGAGTTGAAGGCTGCATGCAGCACCCGCACCCGCGCCTTGTCGCTCAGCAGGCCCTTGTCATAGGGGTCGTCGATCAGGTGCAGATCGGTGCCGGCCAGGGCCGGCAGCGCCACCAGGGTGTACTTGTGGCCCCGCTCGGCCTCGAAGGGCACCTTGCTGCCCACCTGCACGTCGGCGCCGGTCGTCTTCACCATCAGGTCGGTGTCACCGGTGTTGAACTCCAGGTACTGGGACGCAAACTTGTAGTTGACACCGTCCACCTCGCGCACCTTGTTGCCGTTGTGGTAGAGGGTGACGTCGGGCGCCACCGGCACGGCGTGCACGAAGCGGATCTTGGGATCGGCCGTGTCGGTGCGGTCGTCCAGGTTGTCGTCGCTGCCACCACCACCGCAGGCCGCCAGCAGGAAGGCGGGAGCGACCACTGCGAGCAGGAGCTTGGAGAGCTTATTCATGTAGGTACACCCTGTAGAAATGTTGATAGGGGACCGCTTGAAGCAACAAGCGGCTGCGATAAAGCAGACGAATGATCGAAGTGGATCGCTTGCAGCGTTATCGGAGGGGAAGCAGCGCGCGTGTCGGCGTTCTCCGACAACGATGTGCCGCGCGCGCGACGCGCGGCGAACGCATCACGCGCTGCGCGCCTCGTCCTGCGGGGCCCGCCCGGCCGCCAGTGCCTCGCGCAGGCCGGGCGTGAGGGGCAGCCGGCCGAGCACGCCGTGCTGTGTGCCGGTCAGCACGCGCAGCATATGGCCGCGGCCGAACGGCAGCCGGCCCATGGGAGCGAAGGCAAGGTCGCGCACGGCCGCGAGGCGGTCGTGCGCCGACTGGAACAGCGGTGTCAGCCACCGGCTCCAGAAGTGATAGATGCCGACATGGGCACGGCGCTCTCGTTCGTAGCGGGCCAGTGCGGACGGCAGCTGTGTCTCGGCCCGCAGCGCCTGGCGCAGCGCCCACGCATCGAGCAGCGCCATGTTCACGCCCTGCCCCAGCTGCGGACTCATGGCGTGCGCGGCGTCACCGATGGCCACCAGCCGGCCTCGGTGCCAGCAACCGAGTACCGCGTCGCGATAGCTGGCACGGGCCAGCCGCCCGGGCTCGGGCAAGGCTTTCAATACCGCCGCGGCCTCGGGCCACAAGCTCTCGACCTCGGCAGCAAAGCTGCCCGCGGCACCTGATTGCGTCGCCTCGAACTCGCCGACCGGCAAACTCCAGAAGAAGCTCAGTCGTGGCACCGGGTCGCCCGGCCGGGTGCCCACCGGCAGCAGGCCGATCATCTTGCGGGCGGCCCGATAGCGCTGGCGCAGCTCGCCACCGTGCTGCCAGCCGGCCAGAGGCAGCAAGCACCACAGCGCCCCCCAGGGGTAGGGGCGGTCGACGGTGGCAGCACCGAGCGCGGTGCGCAGCGCAGAAGCGGCACCATCAGCCGTGATGATGAGGTCGTAGGGGCCGTGCCAGGCGCCGTCGGCCGTGCGCAGCCGGCCCTGCTCGGCCTCGACTGCGGTCACGGCTTGTCCGGTGTGCAAGCTGCCCCGCCCTTGCCAGGCCGCGCGCAGGATCTCGAACAGCGCGCCGCGCTGCATGCCGAGGCCGTACAGCCCGGGGTCGAGATCGGCATAGGCCATGTCCATCACGGTGCGCCCGGACGGCGTGTCGCCATGCAGCCGAAGCACGGGGGCGCCGTGGGCGAGTGCCTGGCTCAGCAGGCCAATCTCATGCAGCACGCCCAGGCCGGTGGGCTGCAACAGGAAGCCGGCTCCTACAGGGCCGGGGGCGGCGGCGCGCTCGAACACCTCGACGCGGTGGCCGTCGTCGCTGAGCATCAACGCGGCCGCCTGGCCGGCACTGCCCCAGCCGACGATGGCAATGTGAAGAATAGGTCTGGACACGCGCGGATTATCGGGGGCGGCATCCGGAGTCGAACCACTCGCCTTGGGGGTGCGATCCCTCAAACGGGTGGCCGGCCGATATCGCTGCTGCAGGCGCCCTCCTGCCCCGGCGCGTGCGCCACACCGGGCCGGCCGCGCGACCGAAGACGGCCCGGCTGCGCCGTGAGCCCGACATGACGCATGATGTGCAGCTGTGCACTGATTCCTACGGAAGTACGCCAATGAAGAAGACCGACCTCGAGAAGAACAAGGGCCTGAAGATCGCCGGCCAGATGAAGCAGGCCGGGGTGCCGGGGCGCTTCGGTGCCGCGGCCGGCGCAGTGCCGGACCGCCGGGAGCAGCGCCGCCTTGACCAGGCACAGGGCCTCGTGCCCTTTGCCGTCAAATTGCACGCGGACCTGGCGCAACGGATTCGCACCTTGGCCGACAGCCGTGGCGGCAACCTCAACGAGGTGGTGGCCGAACTGCTGGAGAAAGGCCTTGGCGAGCAGCGCTGAGCCAGGTCGCGACAGGCGCCGGATGTGAGCACCGGCTCAAGCACCCCGGCCACCGGGGGCGCCGGCGCGTGACTATTTCACGGCCCCGCGCGAAGCGAGCAAGGACGCGACTTCCGTGACATCTGCGTTACGCTGATTCGTCATCATTTCAAGGTAAGCTCGCGGCGCCCGCCCGGACGCAGGCCATGCACTTCAGTGCCGGCGTGACGCATGGGGCACATGGTCGCCCTGGTGCGCATGGCCTGCAACGGGTTGGCACCGCCGCTTCACCACGGCCACCACTGCCTCTTGCCCATCATCCTCGTGCCCTTCTTCTTGCACGGCGGCAAGCCGGCATCGGCGCCTGCCTCCGCCCCGGCTTCCCTCATCCCCGCGCGTTGATGCCACGCTCCACCAAGGACAGCGACCGTCGGTACTCCGGCCGCAGCCGGTAGAGCTGCGCCGGCCGGTTGGCCCGACCCTGCTCCATCTCGCCCGCCAAGGCCTCCACCATGCCGAGCTCCTCGACCTTGCGGCGGAAGCTCACCTTGTTGATCGGCTCGCCCAGCACCGCCTCGTACACCGACTGCAGCTGCGGCAAAGTGAAACGCTCCGGGCACAGGTAGACCGGCAGCGACGAATACTGGCTCTTGCTGCGCACCCGCGACAGCGCCACCTCGATGATGTCGCGGTGGTCGAACGGCAGGGCCGGCAGGGAGCCGACCGGCAGCACCTGCACGTCGGGATCGTCCTGCGGCAAGAGGTGGTCTGGAACGAGCGCGTAGTAAGCGATCGCCACCGACCATCCCCGCGGGTCACGGCCCGGGCCGGAGAAGGTCGCCAGTTGCTCCAGATAGGGACTGACGATGCCGGTCTTGTCATGCAGCACCCGGGCGGCAGCGTCACCGGCATGCTGGTCCTCGGTCGGGTGAATGTAGCCGCCGGGCAAGGCCAGGGCCCCCGCGAACGGCTCACGCTCCCGCTTGAGCAGGACCACGCAGAGGCGCTCCTCGCGCAACGTCAACAGCACGACGTCGACGCTGCAGATGACGGATTCCCCTTCGGTGCGGCGCATTGAGATGGTTACTTTCGCGGTACAACGAAGTAGCTTAACAAGAGAGTGGCCCGTCCACCGCGGGCGGGTGCCGCCACCCGCGGGCGCGAGCGATGCAGGCGCCCGGGCTGCCGCTTCATCGACTTAGTTGCACACTTAATCTAAGTCAGGTACAGTGCGCTTCATGTCATCACGAAAAGGCCCAGCCATGAACCACAACATCCAGCTGCTGATCATCGACCCGCAGAACGACTTCTGCGACTTGCCAGCCGACTGGTGCCCGCTCGATCCCCTCACCGGCCAGCCACTGGCGCCGGCACTGCCGGTGGCCGGCGCGCATGCGGACATGCAGCGGGTGGCGCGGTTCATCGACGCGGCCAGCGCCCGGCTGGACGGCATCACCGTGACGCTCGATTCGCACCACCGCATCGACATCGCCCATCCCACCTTCTGGCAGCAGCGAGACGGGGCGGCGGTGGGGCCCTTCACCCAGATCACCGCCGCCCAGGTGCGCGCCGGCGACTACCGGCCGCGCGACGCCGCCGCCCTGCCCCGCACCCTGGCCTACCTCGACGAACTGGAAGCACGCGGCCGCTACACGCTGATGGTCTGGCCCGTGCACTGCGAGATCGGCAGCTGGGGCCACAATGTCCATGCTGCGGTCCGCGCCGCCTACAACCGCTGGGAGGAGGCCACCCTCACCGAGGTGCAGAAGGTGGTGAAGGGCGACAACCCCTGGACCGAGCACTACAGTGCGGTGCAGGCCGAGGTGCCGGACCTCGAAGACCCCGACACGCAACTCAACCGCGAGCTGATCGACCGGCTTGACGCGGCAGGCCTGATCCTGGTGGCCGGCGAGGCCAGCAGCCATTGCGTCAAGGCCACCACCGAGCATGTGGTGGCCCAGCTCAGCGGCCGGCTCGAGCGCGTGGTGCTGCTGACCGACTGCATGAGCCCGGTCGGCGGCTTCCAGGCGCAGCATGAAGCCTTCCTGGCCGACATGCGCAGCCGCGGCGTGCAACTGGCCACCAGCACGGACCTGCTGCAGCGCCTGCAGTCCGCCTGAACTCCCTAGATCGAAAGCACTCCATGCACGCCGTCATCAACAGCCTGCTCGAAACCGACCTCTACAAGTTCACGATGTGGCAGACCATGCTGCATCGGCACCCCCAGACGCAGGCCGAGTACACCTTTGCCTGCCGCAACCAGCCGGCCTACCCGCTGACCGAGCTGCTGGACGAGGTGAACCAGCAGCTCGACCACCTGTGCTCGTTGAGCTTCCGGGCCGATGAGCTGGCGTACCTCGGCAGCCTGCGCTTCATCAAGTCGGACTTCGTCGACTTCCTGCGCATCTTCCGCTTCCAGCGCGAATTCATCAGCGTGCGCGCCAACGGTGGCCGGCTGGAGATCGTCGCCCGCGGCCCGCAGGTCCATGTGATGGCCTTCGAGATCTATGTGCTGGCCATCGTCAACGAGCTGTACTTCCGCCGCTTCGACCCTGCGGCCGCCCTCGACGAAGGACGCCGACGCCTGCAGGGCAAGCTGGCGCAGCTGCGCGCCTTCCATGGCGAGCCGGCGCGGCGGCATCCCTTCGAGTTCTTCGACTTCGGCGTGCGCCGCCGCTACTCCGGCGCCTGGCAGCGCGAGGTGGTGGCCACCCTGAAGCGGGAAGTCCCGGAGTACTTCAAGGGCACCTCCAACGTGCTGCTGGCACGCGACCTCGACCTGGTGCCCATCGGCACGATGGCTCACGAGTACCTGCAGAGCTACCAGGCCCTGGGCGTGCGGCTGCGCGACTTCCAGAAGGCCGCGCTGGAAGACTGGGTGCAGGAATACCGCGGTGACCTCGGCGTGGCACTGACCGATGTGGTGGGCATGGACGCCTTCCTGGCCGACTTCGACCTGTACTTCGCCAAGCTCTTCGACGGCCTGCGGCACGATTCGGGCGACCCGGCACAGTGGGCCGAGAAGGCCTTGGCGCACTATGCCCGGCTGCGCATCGACGCCCATACCAAGCGGCTGGTGTTCTCCGACGGCCTGGACTTCGAGAAGGCCTTTGCGCTGTACCGCGCCTTCGCGGACCGCACCCAGCTCGGCTTCGGCATCGGCACCAACCTGAGCAACGACGTCGGACAGACGCCGCTCAACATCGTGATGAAGCTGACCCACTGCAATGGACAGCCGGTCGCCAAGCTGTCGGACAGTCCCGGCAAGACGATGTGCGAGGACGCGACCTTCCTGGCCTACCTGCGCCAGGTCTTCAAGGTTCAGGGCTGAAGGAGTCGATGCACATGATCAAGATCACCGTCGCCCAGCTCAACCCCACCATCGGCGACATCGAGGGCAATGTGGCCCGCATGGTCGACGCAGCGCGGCAGGCGGTCGCCGAAGGTTCGCAGCTGGTGGTGTTCACCGAGCTGTCGCTGACCGCCTACTATCCCGGCGACCTGCTCGACGAACCGAGCTTCCTGCAGCGCGTGGACCAGGGCATCGCTGCGCTGCAGGCCGCCTCGCGCGGGCTGCCCGGGCTGCACTGGGTGGTCGGTGCGCCGCTGCCCACCGAGGGCCCGGGCAAGCGGCTGCTCAACATGCTGCTCGTCATCAAGGACGGCGAGGTGGTGCTGCGCTATGCCAAGCAGTTGCTGCCCACCTACAACATCTTCGACGAGCGCCGCCACTTCGAGCCGGGGCCGGACGTCGCGAAGGTGCTGCGCATCGGCACCATGCAGATCGGTTTCATGATCTGCGAGGACGGCTGGAACGACGCCGGCACCGACTACCGCATCAACCCCTTCGAGCGCATGCGGGATGCCGCGCCCGACCTGGTGGTGTCCATCAACGCCAGCCCGTCCAACATCGGCAAGCGCGAGCAGCGCCACCAGATCTTCAGCGCCGCCAGCCGGCGCCACCGCCTGCCGGTGCTGTGGGTCAACCAGGTGGGCGGACACGACCAGCTGGTGTATGACGGTGCCTCCTTCGCCGTGCTGCCGGAGGAAGGAGTGGTCTACGAGGCGCGCCGTTTCACCGAGGACATCCGCACACTGTCCTTCGACGGCAGCCGCTTCCTCGCGGCCAGCGGCGAGCCGCTGCCGCCGGTGCCGGCCGAGGGCCTCTCGACGATGGCCTTCTACCGCGCGCAGATCGTCCTCGGCCTGCGCGACTACGCTCGCCGCTGCGGCTTCACGCGCGTGGTCGTCGGGTCATCGGGCGGCATTGACAGCGCCCTGACGCTGGCACTGGCGGTTGAGGCGCTCGGGCCGGACCAGGTGGTGGGCGTGACGATGCCGTCGAGCTTCTCGTCGGCCGGTTCGGTGGACGATTCGGTGGACCTGTGCCGCCAGCTCGGCATCACGCTGCACACCCATCCGATTGCCGACATCGTGTCGGCCTTCGGCCGGCAGTTCGAGGCCGGCTTCGGGCAGCCGCTGCAGGGCCTGGCCCTGGAGAACCTGCAGGCCCGGGTGCGCGGCACGGTGCTGATGGCCTACTCCAACAGCCGGGGCCACCTGCTGCTGACCACCGGCAACAAGTCGGAGATCTCGGTCGGCTATTGCACCCTCTACGGCGACACCAACGGCGGACTGGGCCTGCTCGGCGACCTGTACAAGACCGAGGTGTTCGCGCTGTCGCGCCACCTCAACGAGGCGGCCGGCCGGGAGCTGATTCCACAGGCCATCATCGACAAGGAGCCATCGGCCGAGCTGGCCCCGGGCCAGAAGGACACCGACAGCCTGCCTCCCTACCCGGTGCTGGACGAGATCCTGAAAGTCCTGATCGAGGGCGACCGCCTGCCGGCCGCCGAGCATGAGGCGGCCAGTCGCTTCGTCGAGCAGCTGCAGCAGGACGAGGCCGGCCGGGCGCTGGTGGACCGCGTGCGCGGCATGATTGCCCGCAACGAGTACAAGCGCCGCCAGGCCCCCCCCATCATCCGCGTGCGTTCGCGCGCCTTCGGCACCGGCCGGCAAATGCCGATCGCCGCCAAGCACCTGTGAGAGAACCGTCCATGGCCATCGCCACCCGCCCCGCTTCCCTGGCCTCGGTGCCCCACGCCGAGGCTGCCGTCTACATCGGCCGCTTCCAGCCCTTTCACAACGGCCACCTGGCCCTGCTGCAGCAGGCGCTCGCCCTCGCACCGCTGTGTGTGGTGGTGATCGGTTCGGCCTACCAGGCGCGCACGCCGAAGAACCCCTTCACCTGGGAAGAAAGGGCGGAGATGATCCGCCTCGCCTTGCCCGCCAGCGAGCGCGAGCGGCTGCACTTTTTGCCAATGCGCGACTACTACGATGAAGCCCGCTGGATCGACGCCGTGCGCAAAGGGGTGGAGGCCATCCTGGTGGCGCAGGGCCGGCCGGCGCATGCCGCGGTCACCCTGGTAGGCCACTTCAAGGACGCCACCAGCGAGTACCTGCGCGCCTTCGCCGGCTGGCGGCTGGCCTCCTTCGAGCGGGTCGGCGCGGTCGACGGCAAGCACCTGCGCGACGCGATCTTCAGCGCTGCCGGCCACCCGCTGGAGCCGACGCTTGCCGCGCTCACCAGCCAGGCGCCGGCTTCGACGCTCGATTTCCTGCGCGCCTGGCACGCGCTGCCCTTCATGCCGGTGCTGGCGGAAGAGTGGCGGGCCTTGAAGGCGTATCGCGAATCCTGGGCCAGCGCGCCCTATCCACCGGTGTTCGTCACGGTAGACACCGTCGTGCGCTGCGGCGACCGGGTGCTGCTGGTGCAGCGCGGCCAGGCGCCCGGCAAGGGCCTGTATGCGGTGCCGGGCGGCTTCATCGAGCAGCGCGAGACCGCCTATCAGTCGGCGCTGCGCGAGCTGAAGGAGGAGACCCGGCTCAGCCTGCTCGACGTGACGATGCGCCAGTGCCTGAAGGCGGCGGTGGTGTTCGATCATCCCGACCGAAGCCAGCGTGGCCGCACCATCACGCATGCCCACTACTTCGACCTGGGCGACCGCGAGCTGCCGGAGGTGCAGGCCGGAGACGATGCGGCCGGCGCGAGCTGGGTGCCGATCGAGCAGCTGCGCGCGATGGAAGACCGCTTCCTCGACGACCACTTCCACATGCTCGACCACTTCCTTGGCTTGACGCCGCGGTAGAGCCCGCTCGACGCCGGGGCGCCAGGGCGAAGCGAGGGTCCGGCGCTCGCCCTTGCAGGGTCCGCGGTCCGGCCCGGCGGCGCCTGGCGCCGGCCTTCCACGGTCACTCCGCTCGAGGCCGGAGAAGGCGCCCGCCGTGCACCCGGTGCCGGGCGCCGCGATGGCTCCCGCCATGGCGGGCACGGGCGCCATGCCTTGCCCGGGTCATGCGACGGCCGGCGACGCACGACGCAGCCCCAGGTACTGCAGCTCGGCGAGTGCCCCAACGACCACCGCCTGCAGCACGACAAACGCCTGGCCCAGCAGGCTCGGCTGCACCCAGCCGCTGACCAGCAGCAGCGCGCTGTCCAGCACCCACATGGCGTTGTAGGCCACCAGGGCCCATAGCCCGGCGCGCGGCAGGCGCTGCCGGCTGGCCAGCCAGGCCACCAGTGCGGCAAAGGGCAGCAGGCTGGCGCCGGCCAGCATCAGCAGCGTGGCAGGCAATCCAAGCCATTGCGCGAGCGACGACGCGCCGAGCACCAGCAGCGCACCGGTGCCGGCACTTGCCAGCGCATCGGCCCACAGCACGCGGCGCAGGAGAGGGGTCATGGAAACGAAGGCGGTCATGGCGTACTCCTTGAAGTGGCGGCCCTCACCGGAGCCGTGGCCGCATCCTGGGCCCGCGCCGGCGCCAGGTCCATGACGTCGGAGGTCATGGCCACCGGGAGGCTGCCGCGCTATCGTTCGCTCCCATGGACACCCGCAGCCTCCCCACCGTCGGCACCCTGTTGCGCCAATGGCGACAGCGGCGGCGCCTGAGCCAGCTCGATCTCGCCTGCGACGCCGAGGTCTCGGCGCGTCACCTCAGCTACATGGAAACCGGCCGCTCCTTGCCCAGCCGCGAGATGCTCTTGCGCCTGGCCGAGCACCTCGAGGTGCCACTGCGCGAGCGCAATGCCTTGCTGGTGGCCGCCGGCTATGCACCGATGTTTCCCGAGCGGCCGCTGGCCGCACCGTCGATGCAGGCGGCCCGGGCAGCGGTGGAGCGCATACTCGCCGGCCACGAGCCCTGCCCGGCGCTGGCCATCGACCGGCACTGGAACCTGGTGATGGCCAACGCGGCGGTGCCGCCGCTGCTGGCCGGCGTGGACCTGAGCCTGCTGCAGCCACCGGTGAACGTGCTGCGGCTGAGCCTGCACCCCCGTGGGCTGGCGCCGCGGATCGGCAACCTCCAGCAGTGGCGCTCGCACCTGCTCGCCCGCCTGCATGCCCAGGTGGAAGCTAGCGGCGACCCGGTGCTGGCCGGCCTGCTGGACGAGTTGCAGGCCTTGCCTCCGCCGTCCGGGGCAGTCGCCCAGCACGAGGAAGACCACGACTTCGCCGGCATCGTGGTGCCGCTGCAGCTAATGACCGAGGCCGGCCCGCTGGCGCTGATCAGCACCACCACCGTTTTCGGCACCCCGGTGGATCTGACGCTGGCGGAGCTGGCGCTCGAGACCTTCTTCCCGGCCGACGCCGCAACCGCGCGGGCCCTGCAGGCCTTGCAGGCCTCGCGCGGCTGAGCGGCCCGCGGCTCAGCGCGGCACGGCCAGCGGCAGCAGCGCGGCCGCCTGCTCCGGCGGCACCGGCCGGCTGTACAGATAGCCTTGTCCGATGTGGCATCCCTGCTCACGCAGGAAGGCCGCCTGGGCCTCGGTCTCGACCCCCTCGGCCACCACCTTCAGGCGCATGGCCGAGCCAAGCGCACCGATGGCCTGCACGATGGCCGTGCTGTCGCGGGCCGATCCGATCTCGCGCACGAAGGAGCGGTCGATCTTCAGCGTGTCGATCGAAAAGCGGTTCAGGTAGGCCAGCGAGGAGTAGCCGGTGCCGAAGTCGTCGATCGACAGCCGCACGCCCTGCGCCTTGAGCCGCTCCAGGATGCCGGTGCTCAGGTCGGCATCGGTCATCAGGCCGGTCTCGGTCAGCTCGAGCTCCAGCCAGGCCGGGTCCATGCCGGTCTCGCGCAGGACCTGCAGCACCAGGTCCACGAAGTCGGGCTGGCGCAACTGCCGCACCGAGATGTTGACCGCCATCTGCACTGGCGCCGCGCCGCTGTCCACCCAGCTCCGCCACTGGTGGCAGGCAGTGCGCAGCACCCACTCGCCGAGGGGCAGGATGGCACCGGTCTCCTCCGCCGTGGGGATGAAGCGGTCGGGCGACAGCAGGCCGAGTTGCGGATGTTCCCAGCGCACCAGCGCCTCGAAGCCGATCAGCGCACCGTTCTGCAGGTCGAACTGGCCCTGGTAGTGCAGGCGCAGCTCGCCGCGTTCGCCAGCAGCGCGCAGCCGGCCTTCGAATTCCAGACGATCCTGGGCCTGGGTGCCGAGCTGGGAGCGGAAGAACTGATAGTTGCCGCGACCCTGCTCCTTGGCCAGGTACATGGCTGCGTCGGCCTGCTTGAGCAGGCTGTCGACATCGCTGCCGTCGGCCGGGAAGAAGGACAGGCCGATGCTGGTGGCGCTGTACAGCTCCTGCCGGTCCACCAGGAAAGGGTGGTGGAAGGCTTTCAGGATCTTCTGCGCCACCGAGGCGGCCGCCTGCGGCGTCAGCCCGTACAGGGCCACGGCGAATTCATCACCGCCCTGGCGGGCCACCAGGTCCTCGGCCCTGAAGCAGGACTTCACCCGCTGTGCCACCTGCTGCAGCAGCCGGTCGCCGGCACCATGGCCCAGCGTGTCGTTGACGGACTTGAAGCGGTCCAGGTCCAGGAACATCACCGCCACCTGGGCCTGCTCGGCACGCGCCTGGGCCAGCATCTGCTCCAGCCGCTCGGCGAACAGATGGCGATTGGCCAGCCCGGTGAGGCCGTCGTAGTTGGCCAGGTAGCGCAGCTGCTCGTGGGCCCGCTTGCGCTCGGTGATGTCGCGGAAGCACCAGACCCGCCCGACCGTCTTGCCGTCCATGCGCTGCAGCGTGGAGTACAGCTCCATCACCCGGCCGTCGAGGCATTCGATCTCTTCGTTGATCTGCGCGGCGCGGTCGTAGGCCAGCTTGTGCAGGCGGTCTACGAAGGCCTCGCCATCGGCCACCTGGCGGCCCAGGTGCTGCAGCAGCGCAAGCGCCTGCCCGGCGCTGGCCAGTTGCTGCGGGATGTCCCACAGGCGGCGGAAGCGTTCGTTGTAGTCGACCACCCGCCCGTGCACGTCCACCACCACGATGCCGTCGGCCGTGGCGTCCAGCGTCGCGCGCACCAGCGACAGGCTGCGCTGCAGCTGCTCCTGCGCCTGCTGCAGGCTGGCGGTGCGCTCACCCACTTTCTGCTCCAGCGTGGCATTGGTCTTGAAGAGGGCGTAGGCGCCTTGCTCGGCCTCGGTGCGCCCTTCCGCCGCGCGCATCAGCACGGCATTGGTCTTCTCCAGCTTGCGCACCCGCTCTTCCAGCGCGCGGATCAGGGCCTGCGGGTCCAGCTTGTCGTTCATCTCAGCGGCCGATCGCGACGCCCGTCAGGGTCTGGTTGATGTGCATGGAGTTGTACTGCTCGCCGTAGGTGCTGAAGCCGACCGCGCCGTGCGCGGCCATCAGCGCACCGACCGGCTCCACCATGTTGCGGGCCAGCATCTCGTGGTAGCGGAAGACACAGTCGCAGGCGATCAGCAGCTCCGGCACGCCCACCTGCCGGCGGATGGCCTCCAGCCGCTGCGAGAGGCCGGCCATCAGGTCCGTCCCCTGGGCCACCGAGAGCACCACGCCCACATCGATGGCGCAGGCGAAGGTCATGCGGTGCGCCTCATCGACCCAGGCAATCGATCTCGGGTAGTACTCGCCGCGGCTTTGCACGCCCACCGGGAACCGGGTGAAGACCGAGATGTCCAGCTGCTCCACCGGCACGCCGACCAGGCGGGCGTACTCGAGCGCAGCCTGCTCGCCGTTGATCTCGCTGACAGAGCGGCTCTCGGGGTCGGCCTCCGTGATGACCATGCGGGTCGAGGTCGGCACATAGCTCTCCGTCTTGAAGACCACGAAGGGCCGGGCGGTGGTCACCAGCGCCAGCACCGCGGTGTCGCGATGGAATCCACCGTCATGGAAAAGATAGGGGAAATGCCCCGGATCGACCCCGTCGCCCGACGAGCCGCCGAACAGCTCGATGTCACCGAGCGCCAGGTGCAGCGAGTGCGCCAGCCGCTCCTCGCGGCAGGAGGAGCCATCCACCAGCAGGAAGGCAAAGGTATTGGCGCCGCTCGGGGCAGTGCCCCGGGCCGCCAGTTCGCCGAGCAGGCTGCCGACGATGGCGGCGCTGTCAGCAGCGGCATAGCGTCGCAGGTCCTCGATCGTCCTCAGCGCCACCGAGAACTCGCTCGAGGCCAGGCTGAAGCCGCTGATGGCGCCGGTGCGGTAGCCCAGCGGCCCGATTTCGGCCGCCGTCGTGCAGCCGATCAGCGGGGTGTCGCCGAAGCGCTCCCGCAGGGCTGTGGCAAGCGCCGGCCGGTCGTGGCCAGGCGAGCAGAAGATGACCGCCAACGCCAGCCCGGGACGCCAGATCTGCCGATGAATGGCGTCTGCCGCCCGCTGCGGGTCGCGCTCCTCGGTCATGCCGCGCAGGATGGAATTCAAGACGCACTCCACAGGAAATGGGCGCCGCCCCCGCGCCCGAGTGGCGGGAAGAGCGTCGCCTTCTTCGCTGTGGATATCGGCCCGCCCCGCGGCGACTTGAACCGGCCGGCCCGGCCGAGCGGCCGGGCCGTGACCCAGTTCACGCCCTGGCGGCGCGGGTCAGGGCTGCTTCTTGAGCTGGGCGTCCAGTTCCTTGGCCATCTTCAGGTGGTGCTCCAGGGCCGGCACCGTCTTGCTGGCAAAGGCCTTCACGTCGGCATCCTTCGCCTCGGCGGCAGCGCGGTTGAAGAGCTTGAGGGTCTCCTCATGCGCATCGACCCCCATTTCGTCGGCATAACGGCGGTCGAAGCGCGCACCGTCCATGGTGCTCAGCACCTTGGTCTTGGCCTTCTGCATGGCGGAGGGCTCGTTCGGCACTTCCACACCCTTGGATGCGGCCAGCGCCTTCAGTTCCTCGCCCACCTGGGTGTGGTCCGCGATCATCTGCGCGGCGAAGGCCTTGACCTGCGCATTGCTGGTTTTCGTCTGCGCCACCTTGCTGCTCTCGATCTCGGCATGGCCGTTCTGGGCGGCCTGCTTGAGGAAAGCGACATCGGCCTTCTGCAGGCCCTGCGCGGCAGCGGTACCCGCCAGGGCGAGGGCGGCCACTGCAGCGACCACAGGATGGAGGATGCGATTCATTCGGTCTCCTGGGAAACAGGCCGGGCACGGCAGGCGCCCGGCGATCGGCGGCACCCGCTGGGCGCCGCCCCTGCGCATGGCGGCCGGCCGCATGCGCGACCGGCCCGCACGATCACTGCTGGGTGCCGGTACCCGTACCGGTGCCCGGTGCCGGCATCTGGGTGCCAGCGGCACCCGGCGCGGAGGCCGCGCCTGCCGAGGGCAGCGTGCCAGTGGAGCCGGTACCGTCCGGCGTGGTGGCGGTGCTGTTCGCGCCCGAGGTACCGCCGGTGCCGGTGGTGCCCGAGGTGCCCGCGGTACCGGCCGCGCCGGTGCCCGGGGTCGGCGTGCTGGTGGTGCCCGTCGTGCCGGTGGTGCCCGAGGTGGCGCCGGTGCCGGCGGCCGCCGGGTCGGTGCTGCCCGGAGTGGCACCGGTGGCGGGGCTGCCACCCGTCGTTCCCGGCGTGTTGACGGTGCCACTGGTGTCAGCCTGCGCCATCGGCTCGGGCGTCGCTTCATCGCGGCGTCCGCAGGCGGTGAGCGTGAGCAGGGTGGCGAGGGCAATGCCGGTCACTTTGAGCGTCACATGTAAGCCTTGCATGGGTACTCCTTCGAATGGCAGGTGAATGAACATGCGTCAAACTCGGGCTCCAAGCTGTCATTTCCGCCAGATGCACTGGCAGGCGCGAGGAGCGCTCGACAAGAAACGGCCCGGCAGCCTGCGTGCCCGGTCTCGTCGGCCGGGCAGGCAACGGCGTCCTTTCCGCAGGGATCGGTCATTGCACTGGAGCACGCATGGAGTTTCTTGTCGTCGAAGATGACCCGACCAGCCAGATGCTGGCGGCGGGCATGCTGAAAGCGCTGGGCTATGCGGTGCGCCTCGCTGGCGATGGCGCGGAGGCGATCGAGGCCTGCCGGCAGCTGCCGCCGGACGCGATCCTCATGGACGTGCAGATGCCCCGCATGGACGGCCTGCAAACCACCCGCGAGCTGCGCCGCCTGCAAGGCGAAGAAGTGATGCCGTGGTTCCCCATCATCGTCGCCAGCGCCTTCTATTCCCCCACCGACCGGGCGGCCTGCTTCGACGCCGGCGTGGACGGCTTCGTCACCAAGCCGCTGATGCTCGCCAAGCTGGGGGCCGAGGTTTACCGGGTGGTGCAGCGCACGCGCCGCATGCCGCCCCGCAGCAGCACCGCTTGAACACGCCGGCTCGCTGGGCGCAGCGATTGCTTTTCGGGTGCAGGCTCGACACCGTCTCGGGCCCTTCCCAACAAAAGCCACCAGGAGAACGTCATGCCCGAAACCGCCGCTCCCACACAGACCCATGCCGCCTGCATCGAGGCCTGCTACGCCTGCGCCGATGCCTGCGACCGCTGCGCCATTGCCTGCCTCCAGGAGGCCGATCCCAGGCAGATGGCCCGCTGCATCGCACTCGACATGGACTGCGCCCAGGCGTGCCGGCTCGCTGCCGGATTCATGGCACGCGGCAGTGCTTCCGACAACGCCGCCTGTGCCTTCTGCGCCACGCTGTGTGACCAGTGCGCGGAGGAGTGCGACAACCATGCGATGTCTCATTGCCGCGAATGCGCTGAAGCATGCCGCCGGTGTGCCGCGGAATGCCGGCGCATGGCGGATCACAAGGCCCGGCCCACGACGGTCGCCGGCACCCACGCCCGCCATTGAACGCTGCTCCGCGCCCTTGACGTGGAACGGGGCTTGCTCGGCGTCTCTGCCCTGCAAAGCCGGGCACCGGCCCCGCCGAAGCAGGCGGGCCGGGCCCTGGCAGCCGGCAGGGTTTACATCCCAGCTGTATCCGTTTCACCCAACCGCTGTGACCCAGCCCGACGCCATGCACCTCCATCAAGTCAGGGAACGCTTTGAGCAGATCGAACTGTGCATCGACGATGCCGCACTGGCCTGCCGCTCGAGCGGTTATGCCCCCCAGGAATTGAAGGAGTACGTCGGCGAGCTGGACCGTCGCTCCGACCAGCTGAAGCGGCTGGTACAGCAGGCGCGCGACCCGGCCAGCCTGCTTGAATGCATCGAATCGCTGGAGCAGGTGGGCGAGCGGGTGATGGAGGCCTGCCGCAATGCACGCCATGTCGACCCGCAGTTGCGCAGCGCCATCCAGGAAGCCCACCTCGAGATCGCGGCCCTGAAGCGCGCCCTGCACTGAGCGGGAGCACCATGGCCAGTGACGCCGCCGCCCTTGACGCCGTTCGCCAGCAGGCATGGCGGCTCGACGGTCGCGACGCGCTGACGCGCCTGCTGGAAGAGGTGGGTGACTGCTCGCTGGTGCTGCTTGGCGAAGCGAGCCACGGCACGCACGAGTTCTACCGCCTGCGGGCGCAGCTGACACAGCGGCTGATCACCGAGAAGGGCTTCGATGCGGTGGCCGTCGAGGCCGACTGGCCCGATGCCCTGCGGGTGAGCCGCTACCTTCGGGGCCCCAGCGACGATGCCAGCGCCGAGGAGGCCCTGGGCGGCTTCGAGCGCTTTCCTCGCTGGATGTGGCGCAACGTCGAGGTCGTCGAGTTCGTCGAGTGGCTGAAGGTGCACAACCAGGCCATCGCCGCGCGGGACCGCCGCGTCGGCTTCTGGGGGCTCGACCTCTACAGCCTGCGGGCCTCGATGGACGCGGTGGTGCGCTACCTGGAGCGGGCCGACCCTGAGGCGGCCCGGCGTGCCCGCGAGCGCTATGCGTGCTTCGACCACCTGGCCGAAGATCCACAGCGCTACGGGTATGCCGCCAACTACGGCTTGCGCGAAGACTGTGAGCGCGAGGCGCTGCAGCAACTGCGCGAACTCTGCCGCGACGGCGCGCGGTGGCTGTCGCGGGATGGCAGCGGCGAGGCCGACGAGCGCTTCTACGCCGAGCAGAACGCGCGCGTCGTCCGCAATGCCGAGATGTACTACCGCACCATGTTCCAGGATCGCAACGATTCCTGGAACCTGCGCGACACCCACATGGCTGACACCCTGCAAGCCCTGCAGGAGCACTTGCGGCTGGAGCGTGGCCGCACGCCACGCATCGTCGTCTGGGCCCACAACTCGCATCTGGGCGATGCCCGGGCCACCGACACCGGCGAGCACGGGCAGCTGAACCTCGGGCAGCTGATGCGCGAGCGCCATGGCAGCAGCGCCTTCCTGGTCGGCTTCACGACCCACGACGGCCATGTGGCGGCCGCCTCGGACTGGGATGGCCCGCTCGAACGCAAGGCGGTGCGCCCTTCGCTGCCCGGCAGCATCGAGCGTTTGCTGCACGACAGCGCACTGGGCGACTTCGTGCTGCCCTTGCGCGGCCGCGAGCCGCTGGGCCAGGCGCTGGCCGAGCCCTTGCTGGAGCGGGCCATCGGCGTCATCTATCGCCCCGAGACCGAGTTGCTCAGCCACTACTTCAAAGCACGCGTGCCGGCCCAATTCGACGCGCTGCTGCACATCGACCGCACGCGCGCCGTGCGCCCCCTCGACCCCTCGGCGCTGTGGCATCACAGCACCGAGCCCGAGACCTACCCGTCCGGCCTCTAGGCCGCCATGCCGATGGCGGGGCTGTCGGACGGGTCCGACACTTCCGTGGGAGTCCCAGGAGTCGCGAGCGACAGCGCCCTTCCCTAGCATGGGTAGCCGTGGAATCCCTGCCGTGCCAGCCCTTTGCACTGGCGCGACACCGAAAGGAAAAGCATGACCGCCGTAGCCGCCGCACCGTCCTTCGCCCTGCTGTGCCTGGAACCGCTGCGCGCTGCGCTGGAGTTCACCGCCAGCCGCTTCACCCGCCACGACGACTTCCCCGCCGGTGACGGGCACCCGGTGATCCTCTTTCCCGGCCTGGCTGCCGACCGGGCGGCGCTTGCGCCGCTCTGCGACTTCTGCGGCAAGCTGGGCTACGAGGCCCACGACTGGGGCCGCGGCGTCAACACCGGCCCGCAAGGCGACCTGGAAGACTGGCTGGAGCAGCTGTGCGAGGACGTGCAGGTGCACACCCGCCGCGTCGGCCGGCGCGCCAGCCTGGTGGGCTGGAGCCTGGGGGGCATCTATGCCCGAGAGGTGGCCAAGAAGGTGCCTGAGGCGGTCCGCCAGGTCATCACCCTCGGTGCGCCTTTCGGCGGCGGCGAGCATGCACATGCCGGCTGGCTCACCCACCTGCTGAGCGGCCAGAGCCGGAGCGTCGCCGAACTGCTGGGCGAACGCCTGCGCACGGCCCCGCCGGTGCCCACCACCTCGATCTACAGCCGCACCGACGGCGTGGTGGCATGGCAGTCCTGCGTCGAAGCCGACGGCCCCCGCTGCGAGAGCATCGAGGTGAGCGACGCCAGTCACATCGGCCTGGTCTGGAACGCCCGTGTCTGGCAGGTGGTGGCCGACCGGCTCAGCCAGCCCGAGGGCCAGTGGCGCCCTTACGCCGCTGCCCCGTGCGAGCCTGCCACGGCCGAGACCGGCTGTGCTCCCCATCACTGAAGCCCGCCCCGACATCGATGACCCAGAACCCCACGGCCCTGACGCTGCGCCTGTTGACGGTCAACACCCACAAGGGATTCACGGCCCTCAACCGCCGCTTCATCCTGCACGAGCTGCGTGACGCCGTGCGCCATGTATCGGCCGACATCGTCTTCCTGCAAGAGGTGATGGGGGCCCACGAAGTGCACTCGTCGCAGGTGGCGGACTGGCCGGATGCGCCGCACTACGAATTCCTTGCCGACTCCATGTGGAAGGACTTCGCCTATGGCCGCAACGCGGTCTACCCCGAGGGCCACCACGGCAACGCGGTGCTGTCGAAATTCCCCATCGTGCGATACGACAACTGCGACGTGTCGGTGGAAGGCCCCGAGAAGCGCGGCCTGCTGCATTGCGTGCTGGACGTGCCCGCCTTCCACCGCGAGGTGCATGCCATCTGCGTGCACCTGGGGCTGCGCGAGTCGCACCGCGATGAACAGCTGCGCCTGCTGTGCCAGCGCATCGACCATGAGGTGCCGCCCGATGCACCGCTGTTCATTGCCGGCGACTTCAACGACTGGCGGCTGCGCGCCCATGCGCGGCTGGCGCGCTGCGCCGGGCTGCACGAAGTGTTCGTCGAGTCCGAGGGCCAGGCCGCCCGCACCTTCCCGGCCCGCTGGCCGCTGCTGCGCCTGGACCGCATCTACGTGCGCAACGCGCAGGTGACGCGGCCCTTCAAGCTGCCGCGCCGGCCCTGGACGCATTTGTCGGACCATGCGCCGCTGGCGGCGGAGGTGGCGCTATGAACGCGGTGCATGCGAAGGACTGGGCGCAGGGCAACCGATTGCGGCTGCTCGAGAACGGCGAGGCCTTTTTCCCGCGGGTTTTCGAGGTGATCCGCGCCGCCCGGCGGGAGGTGCTGCTCGAGACCTTCATTCTGTTCGACGACAAGGTCGGGCAGGAGCTGCGGGAGGTGTTGATCGACGCCGCTGGCCGCGGCGTCCAGGTGCAGGTCACGGTGGACGGCTATGGCTCACCGGACCTCTCCGCCGAATTCATCGGCGGCATGACTGCAGCAGGCGTGCGCTTCCGTGTCTTCGATCCGGCGCCCAAGCTGATGGGCCTGCGCACCAACGTGTTCCGTCGGATGCACCGCAAGCTGGTGGTGGTGGACGGCGAGGTGGCCTTTGTCGGCGGCATCAACTTCTCGGTCGAGCACCTGTGGGAGTTCGGTCCCGCCGCCAAGCAGGACTATGCGGTGGAAGTGCAAGGGCCGGTCGTGGCCGACATCCATCGCTTCGCCAGCGAGGCCTTGCCCGAGCCGCGCTCGCGCTGGTGGCGCCGGCGCGTGTCCATCGGCACCCAACGGGCTGCGGCCAGTGGTGGTGCGCGGGCGCTGTTCGTCACGCGTGACAACCAGGACCATCGCACCGACATCGAGCAGCACTACCTGTTTGCCATCCGGGCCGCACAACGTCGCATCATCATCGCCAATGCCTATTTCTTCCCCGGCTACCGGCTGCTGCGCGAGTTGCGCCGGGCGGCGCAGCGCGGCGTGCAGGTGGACCTCATCATGCAGGGCGAGCCGGACATGCCGATTGCGCAGCATGCCGCGCGGACCCTTTACGAGCGCCTGCTGCGGGACGGCGTGAGGATCTACGAGTACTGCCAGCGCCCGCTGCACGGCAAGGTGGCGGTGGTGGACGAGGAGTGGTCCACCGTCGGCTCCAGCAACCTCGATCCGCTCAGCCTGTGGCTGAACCTGGAGGCCAACCTCGTGATCCGCGACGCCGACTTCACCGCCCACCTGGCGCAGCGGCTGCAGGCGCTGATCGACCGCCATTGCCGCCAGTTCACGGCCGAAGACGTCGTGCCCTGCAGCCGCTGGCACCTGATGGCCAGCTCTGTCGTCTACCACTTCCTGCGCCGCTTTCCGTCCTGGTCCGGCTGGCTGCCGGCCCATGCGCCCAAGGTGCAGCTGGTGTCGCCGCCCACCTCCGCGGAGCAGCAGGGCGGCGCATCGACCGTCCACGAATCCCCCCAGTCCACCGTGACGAAAGGCGCCGGCTGACCATGCCCACCCTCCTCCATCCAAAGACCCTGCCCGGCGGGCAGCCCCGTGCCGGACGGCAGAACGGCCCTTCCGACAGCGCAGCCACGACCGCCCGGCAGCGCCGGTGGGCGGTACTGCGCAAGGTGCTCACCTGGGCCTTCTTCGCGCTGGTGATCGGCATGGTCGCCTCGCAGGCGCGCTCGGTGGAGTGGGGCCAGGTGGGCCAGGCGCTGCGAGGCTACCCGGCCATCACGCTTGCGCTGGCTGGCGCACTGGCCCTCCTGAGCTACCTGCTGTACAGCAGCTTCGACCTGTTCGGCCGCGCCTACACCGGCCACCGCCTGCCGGTGCCCACCGTGATGGGCGTGGGCTTCATCAGCTATGCCTTCAACCTCAACCTGGGGGCGCTGGTGGGCGGCGTGGCCTTCCGGCTGCGGCTCTATAGCCGCCTGGGGCTGGAGAAGGGGCAGATCGGGCAGATCCTGGGGCTCAGCGTGCTGACCAACTGGCTGGGCTATTGCGCACTGGCCGGAGCGGTGTTCAGCATGGGTCGCATCGAAGTGCCACCCGACTGGAAGATCAGCTCCGGGGCGCTGCAGGTGCTGGGTGTCGTGCTGGTGATGCTGGTGGCCGGCTACCTGGCCGCTTGTGCCTGGTCACGCCGGCGCAGCTGGCAGGTGCGCGGCCATGAGCTGGCGCTGCCCTCCCTGCGGGTGGCCCTGCTACAGCTGGCCGCCTCCAGCGCCAACTGGCTCACCATCACCGGCATCGTCTACGTGTTGCTGCAGCAGCAACTGGCCTATCCGGTGGTGGTGGCGGTGCTGCTGGTGGCCGCGGTGGCCGGGGTGCTGACCCACGTCCCGGCCGGCCTGGGCGTGCTGGAAGCGGTGTTCATCGCCCTGCTGGGCGGCCAGGTGGCGCAGGGACCGCTGGTGGCGGCCCTGGTCGCCTACCGGGCCATCTACTACCTGGCACCGCTGCTCATCGCCGCGGTGATGTATGCCCGGCTGGAAGCGCGGGCCCGGCGCACCGCCGCGCAAGCCGCGCAGGGCTGAACCGGCCCGCCGTCACGGCGGGTGGCCCGGCACCGGCAGTTCTTACTGCTTGGTTGCGGAAAACGGTGCCACCACCCCGGTGCTCTCGGCGAGTTCGGCCAGCATGGCGCGCGCCACCGGATTGAGCGACTCGTTGTGCGACGCAGCCTCCAGCGCGGACGCAAAGATCGGCATGTTGGCCTTCGATGCTGCCGCCAGGGCGAGCAAAGACTGGCGCCACACTTGCTGGAGGATGTCTAGGGTTTCAGTTTGGATGGGATTCATCGACGTCTTGACGAAAACGAGGGACCGGTCGTTGGACTCTGCCGTTACGTGAATGCCGAGCATTGCACGCGGTGACATGAGGGAGATGGAGCAGAAGATGTACCCGCTTCCGGCGATTGCCACTTCCACCGACCGGCACCGGCGCGATGCCGGCATCTCCCGCTGCGGTCGCCTGCTGCGGCCCCTTGGCGGTCTGCTTGCCGGCTGGGCAATGGTCTCCCTGGCAGGCGCCGAGCCGCTGCCGCCGCTGGGCATCGACCGCACTGCCGTGACCGTCTCCGGGCTGTCTTCCGGCGGCTACATGGCGGTGCAGCTGCTGGTGGCGTATTCGGGCACCTTCTCGGGAGCGGCCGTCATTGCAGCTGGCCCCTATGACTGTGCGGAAGGCAATGTCGAGCACGCCAGCCGCCGCTGCCTGGGCCACGGCGGGGAGATTCCGGTGGAGCGCCTGGCGGCGCTCACCCGCGCCCGGGCGGCGGCCGGCAGCATCGACCCCCTGTCGGCACTGGCCAGGGCGCGGGTCTACCTGTTCTCCGGCCGGCGCGACAGCGTCGTTCCGACGGCCGTGACCGACGCGCTGCAGCGCTACCTGCTGCACTTCCTGCCCGCCACCGCACTGCGCTACCGCAAGGACATCGACTCCGAACACGGCATGGTCACCGACGGCCATGGCAGCGCCTGCGGCCACAAGGGCAGCCCCTACATCAATGACTGCGCCTTCGACCTGGCCGGCGAACTGCTCGCCTTCCTCTACGGCCCGCTGCAACCGCGCAACGAGGGGCCCTTGCGGGGCCGCTTCGTGTCGTTCGACCAGCCGGCGTGGCCGCGCGACCATGGCCTTGCACCCAGCGGGCGGCTGTTCGTTCCCGCCGACTGCGAACGCGCCGGTGCCCACTGCCGGCTGCACCTGGCTTTCCACGGTTGCGGGCAGAACGTGGCGCGCCTCGGCGAACGCTATGTGCGCGAGACCGGCTACAACCGCTGGGCCGACACCAACCACATCGTCGTGCTGTACCCGCAAACCGGCGCCACGGCGCCCAACGGCTGCTGGGATTGGTATGGCTACAGCGGCCAAGAGCATGCCCTGCGTTCCGGCCCCCAAATGGCGGCGGTGCACGGCTTCGTGGAACGCCTGGCCGGCACGGCGGGCGCCTGCCACCATGCCACGCTCTGGGAACACCTGCTGGCAGGGCGGCTCTACCTGGCCTGGGGCATGGCATATGCCAGCGGTTCTGGTGAAGCCCTCGGTGGCTTCTGGCCGACCCGTCGCCTTGGACTGCGACAGACCGGGCCCGCACGCTACGAGCGCACCTCCTGCCCGGCCACAAGCCGGCCCTGACAGCAGCGGACCGGCGTTCCCGGGCCGCCCCAAAAACTCCTTAAACACCACCGGCCAGAATCCCGGCCAGCGGCACGCCGGTCCCGGCGCGTCCACCCACAGGAGCCGACAGATGGATCGACTGAACTCGATGCGCGCCTTCGCCAAGGTGATCGACGAAGGCGGCTTCGCCGCCGCCGCCCGCGCCATGGACGTCTCCGCGGCGGCGGTGACACGGCTGGTGGCCGACCTCGAGAACCACCTGAAGGTGCGGCTGATCCACCGCTCCACCCGCCGGCTGGCGCTGACCCCCACCGGGCAGGGCTATCTGGAGCGCGTACGGTCCATCCTGCATCAGCTCGAGGAAGCCGAAGCCCAGGTGGACGCCGCCATGCGCCTGCCCGAGGGCGCGTTGAAGATCAAGGTGCCGGCCGCCGCGGTGGCTCGTCACCTGGGCTGCCATCTGCCGCGTCTGCAGCTGCGCTTTCCCGGCTTGAAGCTCAACTTCCTGGTAGCGGCGGCGGATGCGGCCAGCAGCGCGGATACCGGCTGGGATGCCGCTGTGCTGCTTGGCGGTGCTTGTCCTCCAGCGGGGCTGGACGGCGAGGCGGTGGCGCGGGCGCTCTCGCATGGCAGCGGCGTGCTCTGTGCCAGCCCGGCCTACCTGAAGCAGCACGGCATGCCACTGCACCCGGCCGAACTGGCCCGGCATGAATGCCTGCTGGCCGACCCGGCCGGTGAAGCCGGTGCCGACACCTGCTGGCGCCTGGTCAGCGCCGGCGACAGCCACACGGTGCACAGCCGCGCCAGCCTGAGCGCCGGCTCGCTCGACACCTTGTACGCAGCCGGCGTTGGCGGCCTCGCGCTGGTGGGCTTGCCGTCGATGATGATCGAGGATGCGCTGGTCGACGGCACCCTGGTGCAGGTGCTGCCACAGTGGCAGGCGCCCACCTTCACGCTGTACGCCGCCATGCCGTCGCGCAAGTTCGTGCCAAGCCGGACGCGGGCCTTCATGGACTTCCTGGCCGAAGTGTTCCAGCCGCCGACCGCGGCCGCGATGTAGGACGACACCGACATTCCCGTCGGAGCCTGCGGGCTTCGCAAGCCTGTCACGCAGCCCTAGCATGCTGCCAAGCAGAACAACTACCGTCCACCCCCATGACAAGAGCCCACAGCGGCAAATACCTGCTTCTGGTAGGACCGCAAGACGCCCCCCGTGCCCTGCTGTTCGGCGCCCGCCATGACCTGCTGGCAGAACTGGATCACAGCGACCTGGTGATCGATGACCTGGTGCAGGCCGGCGCGCCCTGCCCTCCGCCCGAGCCCCTGGCCCGCCAGGCCGGGCTCGCCAAGCGGGGAGAAGCGGCCAACGCGCGCTGCTATCGCCTGGCCGACTGGTAGGCCACAGCGGCGCTGCAGGGGCCAGCCGGCAGGCGGCCCGCATTGCCGGCGACGGTCCGGGCCACGGCCGGCATTGGCCTCAGTCCACCACTTCGATCACTTCCCAGCGGATCTCGCAGCCACCGTCGGCGGCTTCAGCGGCCTCGATCAGGCGCCCCGCACCGCAGGCACCGCGCTCGACCGTGGCCGGGTCGAGCGCTGCGAGCACGAGGGCTGCGTCCTGGTCGTTCGCGATGCGCAGGGCGGTCGTGCCGTCCCCGGTGCTGAACGGGCCGTCGTGCCAGCGCAGCGCGCGGGCCGGGTCATCGGTCAGCCAGCGGCCGCCGCGCAGCTCGACCTTCACCCGTCGCTCACGAGGCAGGTGCAGGGTGAGCAGGACCAGCCGCGCCGACATCGCCTGTCCTTGGCCGCGGCCCGTCAGCCGCCGATGGACAGCGCCGGCGTCTGCGGCGCGCCGCTGTCGGGCCGGCCCGGCCCCTGGCTCAGGTGTTGCGACCGCTGCCGCTGCTCCCGCCAGGCGCCGAACTCGGTGCAGAAGCGCTGGTAGCGCTCGTCGCACCAGCGGCGATAGTCGTCATCGCAGCGGCGCAGCTGCTCGCTGCGCCACTGCAGGTAGTGGCTGTCGCCCGGAGCGTCATGCCGGTCCGTGTGCGGCCGGTGTCCGAGGCCCGGGTCGCGTTCGTACTCGCTGGGGTACATCGCTTCTCCTTGTTGTCTCGGGCGATGTCACTGTCCAGCAACGGGTGTTCCCATCCCGGCCGGCGCGGCGGCCATGTACTGCGGGCTGGACACCCCCATGGACACATAGATGCTCGTCACCGCTTCGACGCCCATGTCGGCCGGCTCCACCCATTCCGCCGGCACGAACAGCAGGCCGCCGCCCACCGGCACCGGAGCGGTCGGCACCAGCACCGCGAGGTAGGCGCGCCCGCCCAGCAGCAGCGGCTGGGCGCTGGACAGCAGGGCCAGCGCGGCGGCGCCGCCGCGGCCGCCGAAATGGCACCAGACCGGGCTCATCGAGGCCGGGCCGCCATCCTTGTTGCGCTCAGTGAGCAGGGCCAGCAGGCGCTTCATCACGTCATAGACGGTCCGCACCACCGGAATGCGCAGTACGGCGGACTCCAGCGCATGCCGCAAGCCCTTCTGCACGCCGGACTCCACCAGCAGGCCAAGGCCGAACACGCCGAGCATCACGATCGCGAAGCCGAGCAGGTAGGCGATGACCTCCGAGCCCGCCACGCCGACGCCAAGCAGCACCAGCACGCGGCCGACCAGGCTCTGCGGACCGATCAGGCCGTAGAGCAGTTGCATCACCCAGGCCAGCATGATGACGGTGACGGCCAGCGGCAGCACCGCCACCAGTCCGGTGAGGAAGGTCCGCAACAGCTTGCGCAAGCGATGTTTCAATCCGGTCTCCTGGCGCGGCCGGCGAGCCGGACCCCATGCCCCACGCCGCCGCGCGCTGGCGGCTATTGTGTCGTGTCGCCGGTGCGATCAGGCGAGCAGGCGCTCCAGCGCTTCGGGTTCGACCGGCTTCACCAGGTGGTGGTCAAAGCCGGCTTCGCGCGAGCGCCGCCGGTCCTCGTCCTGGCCCCAGCCGGTCAGTGCGACCAGCAACGCGTCGCGGCCCCACGGCTGTTCGCGCATCAGGCGGGCGGTCTCGTAGCCGTTCAGCCGCGGCATGCCGATGTCGAGCAGGATGATCTGTGGCCGGAAGCTGGCCGCCAGGCCGAGCGCCTCCACGCCGTCGTGAGCCACGCGGGCGTCGTTGCCCATGATCTGCAGGATGGCCGCCAGGCTCAGCGCCGCGTCCTTGTTGTCGTCCACCACCAGCATGCGGCGCCCGGCGCACTCCGCGGGGTTGACCGGCTCCGCCGGCGCCGGTGGCTGCGCCGGCTGTGAACGCGCCAGCGGCAGTTGCACGCAGAACTCGCTGCCATGACCGAGCCCGGCGCTGGCCGCCTCGACGTGGCCACCATGCATCTCCACCAGGCGCTTCACCAGGGCGAGGCCGATGCCCAGGCCGCCTTGCGAACGCTCGATGGAGCGGTCGCCCTGCGAGAACATCTCGAACAGGCGCGGCAGCATCTGTGCACCGATGCCCACGCCGTTGTCGCTGACACAAACGCGCGCCTCGGCGCCCAGGCGCTGTACCTGCAGGCCGATGGCGCCGCCCGGCTCGGTGTACTTGGCCGCGTTGTTGAGCAGGTTGGAGAACACCTGGGCCAGCCGCGTCTGGTCGGCATCCACATGCAGCGGCTCCTGCGGCAGCTCGATGGTCAAGGTGTGGCCTGCGCCCTCGATGAGCGGACGGCTGGTCTCCACCGCGTCGCGCACGACCGCTGCCAGCTCCACGCGTGCGATGCGCAGCTTGATCTTGCCGCGGCTGATGCGGCTGACGTCCAGCAGGTCGTCGATCAGGCGCACCATCTGCGCGAGCTGGCGCTCCATGACGGCGCGGGCCCGCTCCTGCGCCTGCAGGTCAGTACCGGCCAGCCGCATGATCTCCAGCCCGTTGCGCAGCGGCGCCAGTGGGTTGCGCAGCTCGTGCGCCAGCGTGGCCAGGAACTCGTCCTTGCGCTGGTCGGCCTCGCGCAGTGCCAGGGCCTGGCGCTCCAGGGTCTCGCGCGAGCGCTTGGCCTCGGTGACGTCGCGCATGATCTTCAGGAAGCCGCGCCGCTCGCCACCGGCGCTCAGCCGCATCACCAGGCCGCTGGACCAGAAACGGCTGCCGTCCTTGCGCACATGCCAGCGCTCGTCCTCGGCCTGGCCTTCGCGGCGGGCCTTGTCCAGCTCACGTTCCACCACACCCTTGGCGACGTCCTCGGCGGTGTAGAGCAGCTCGGCATGGCGGCCGAGGATGTCGGCTTCCTCGTAGCCCAGCACATGGCGCGCGCCCACGTTCCAGGCGGTGATGCAGCCCTTGGCATCGAGCGTGAAGATGGCGTAGTCGCGCGCGCTTTCCACCATCAGCCGGAAGCGCTCCTCGCTCTGCCGCAGTGCCTCCAGGGCTTGGCGCCGGTCCTGGATGTCCATGCAGGTGCCAATCCATTCACTGATGCGCCCGGACGCGTCGCGCACTGGCACCGCCCGGCTCTGGAAGTAGCGGAAACTGCCGGTGGCCGCATGCCACAGCCGGGCCTCGACGTCGTAGTGCCCGCCCGACTCCACCTCCTGCAGCCAGGCCTGGCGCAGCCGCTCGCGATCTTCGGCATGCACCGCCTGTAGCCAGCCGAAGCCGCGGTGCTCGGGCCAGTCCTGCCCGGTGCACGCCTGCCACGACGGCTGGGGCTCCGCGAACTCGCCCTGCGCATTGGTGACCCAGACGATGGCGGCGGTTGCCACCACCAGCGAGCGAAACCGCTCGGCGCTGCGCCGTTGTGCCGCCTCGGCCCGCTTGCGTTCGGTGATGTCGCGCCAGCAGTTGACCGCGCCCAGGATCTCACCCTGCGCGTTGCGGATCGCCGCAGCGTCCACCAGCACCGCCACATGCGAGCCGTCGGCCCGCTCGACCAGCAGTTCCTCGTTGCACACGGTCTCACCGTGGCGCGACGCGCGGTACAGCGGCAACTCCTCGGTGGCCAGGCGGCGCCGGCCGTCGGCGGTGTAGACAGGGTGGCCGTCCAGCGGGTGAGCGCCAGTGGCGCCGGCCGGCGCACCGATCAGCTCACGGCCGAAACGGCTGTTGGCCAGCACCGGGTAGTCGGGCGGCCCGCCGACCCAGGCGATGCCCTCCGGCAGGTTGTCGAAGATGGTCTGCAGCAGGGCCTTGGCCTGTTCGGCCTCGCCGGCGCGGCGCTCGGCCTCGGCACGGGCCTGCTCGAGTGCACGCTCGACCTGCTTGCGGTCGTTGATGTCGAGCATGGCCGCCACCAGGCCCACCACGCGGCCCTGCGCGTCGCGCTCCGGCGCGTAGGCACAGCGCATGTGCTGCACGCCCACCAGCGCATACGGGATCTCGGCCTCGAAGCTCACCGTCTCACCGGCCAGCACCCGCTGCACATAAGGCAGCAGGCTGCGCCAGGCCGCCTCGCCCACCACCTCGGCAACATGACGGCCGACCAGGGCCTCGGCGCTCAAGCCGAAGCGCTCGGCATACGCGCGGTTGGCGAAGCGATACCGGCCCTCGGCATCGCTCTGGGCGATCAGCACCGGCGCGTTGTCGGCCACCAGCCGCAACTGCTCGCGCCCCTGCCAGAGCGCCGCCTCGATGCGCTTGCGCTGGGTGATGTCCACGAAGACGCTCATGGCGCCCCGCACCTGGCCATCGGCATCGAGCAGTGGCACTGCATTGCCGACCACCGAGGCCACCTCGCGCCCCGGCACGGCCACCTCGAGCTCCACGCCCAGCACTGCCCGGCCCTCCCGGGCCGCCTGCTGCAGCGGCAGGGCTTCCACCGGCAGCGGCTCGCCCTGGCGCAGGCAACGCCAGGTCGAGCTGCCCGGCGGCACCGCCGGCACGCTGCCGCCGCGGCCCATCAACTCGGCGGCGTGGCGGTTCTCGCTGATGCGCTCACAGTTGCGGTCATGCGCCTGCCAGATGGCCACCGGCGCGGTATCGAACACCGCCTGCAGTTCCTCGACCCGGCGTTCGAGTTCGCGGTTGAGACCCTGGATGCGGCCCTCGGCCTCGCGCTGTGGCGTGACGTCGCGCGCCGCACCGTAAAAGCGCAGCACCCGCCGGTCGGCCCCGCTCACCGGCCGCAGCTTGAAGTGCACCCACACGCTGCGGCCGTCGCGCGTGACATGGCGCATCTCCGCCTCCACCTCCTCGCCAGCCAGCACCCGGCGCATGAACTCGCGTGCCGCGGCCCGTTCCTCGGGTGCCACCACGGCGCGCCAGCCGCCTCGCGCCAGCACCTCGTCCATGGTGTAGCCCAGCAGCTTGGTGAAGCCTTCCGTGATGGAGTCGATCACGGTGCGGCCATCTTCGAGCACCGTGGCTTCGAAGGCGAAGTCGGTGGTGAGGTCGGCGATCGATCGGTGGAAGGTCTGGCTGCGCTCCAGGCGCAGCCGGGTGGCATGCAGCGCCCCGCACAGCAGGCTGGCCGTCACGCCCACGGCGAGGAACAGCACCAGCGCGCCAGCCCGGTCGTGCTCGGCCAGCTCGAAGCCATGGCCAGGCGCCGAAGCCAGCCAGGCGAAGCCCACGCCACACAAGCCCGTGGTCAGCAGGCCGGGCCGCAAGCCGTTCAGCGCGGCCGACACCAGCACCGCCAGCACCGCGGGCAGCATCATCACCTCGGTGTGCAAGTGGCCTTGCAGCACCGCGCCAGCCGCCACGGCCGCCCCGGCGGCCAGCACCGCCAGCAGCCAGGCACCCAGCCTGGCGGCCCGTGCGTCGCGTAAAACTTTCATGTCGGCGCCCTCTGCTGTTCCCCCCGAAGATGGGAGCGTTGCGACCAGCGGAGCAGCGGGGCGTCCCTGCTTTCACGGCCCGTTGTCCCGCCTGCGCGACATCATGCAGGGATCACCAGGGCGCGAACGTAAGGAACTGCAGCACGCGCTACCCTCCCTGATCAGAGGGTAGCGCGTGCGCGGGGAGTGGGAGCGGCGGATCAGTCTTTCTTGACCGGCGGGCAGGAGCTGCCGGGCTGCAGCTTCCAGTCCTTGTCGTCCTTGCCGGTGGAGATTTGCCGCTCGGCATGTTCAGCCGCGGACGGCGAGATCGGGTCGCTGGCGGGGAAGGTCTGGTCCAGCGCGTCGTCGAGCAACTCCTGATAGGTAGGGACCTTGTCCTCCGGCTTCTGGGCCTTGCCCTCCAGCCGATGGTCTTCCCGCTTTTGGTTGTGTTCGTCTTTCATCGCGCTTCTCCTTTCCGGAAAGATCGTGCAAGCGCCGTGCCTGCGTTGCTCAATCGATCTTCTTCTTGACCAGCGCGTCAAAGGTCTCGTCGTTGACCGGCGAGCGCAGCCGGCCGTTGTTGAGCAGCAAGAGGACGGTGTCGACGTTGTGCTCGTCGACGACGATGCGGCCCTCGTGCACCTCCAGTCCCCACTGTTCCTGCTCGTTGAGTTCGAGCAGTCGCTGCATGAAGCGCGCATCGCGGTAGTAGCCGCTTCGGTCGAGCGCCGACATGCGGCGCAGGCGCGGCAGACTGGTACCCACTGCCTCCCGCAGCGGTGCCACGTCCACGAAGATGCCGGCCTGCTCCAGCTCCTGCAGCACCGTGTCGCGCACCCGCTCCATGCCAAGGCGGAAGTTCAGCGCGCTCTCGAACTGTCGCTTGCTGAAGATGAACACTTCGCCGTCACCGGCGAGGAAGTCGAAGCCACTGGCCAGCGTGAATACCTGGCCTTCGTCGAGGTCGAGCAGCATGTGGCCCTCCCAGAGCAGGTTGCGCAGGCCGCGCACGCGGCGGGTGCTGCTCTGCACCGCGGTCTTCTTCACCGCGTAGAGCGAACGCTCGCGGGTCTGCAGGCAGACCACATAGCACCAGGCGTTGAGCAGGTCGTCGATGTGCTGTGCACGAGGCGCGTCGAGCCCGCGGGCGACCTGTTGCTCGATGGCAGGGAAGTCGGTGTCCTCGGCCTCGAGCGTCAAGACCCGCTCGTCCTGGTCTTCGGACACGAATTCATAGGGGATGCTCTCCAGCGGCTGCTGCAGCAGCTGTACCACTTCGCCATGCAGCTTCGCCTGCAGCTTCTCGTCGATGTCCACGCCCAGCACCTCGTAGCGGGCCCGGCGGTCGACCAGGCGACGCTTGACCACCCACAGCGTGGTGGTGGCGTGCTTCCAGTCGGTGTGTTGCAGCGCGGCAAGCTTGTACTGCGGCGAGTCGGCCATCTTCATGCTTCGGTTTCAACCTTCTTGACGAAGTAGAGGAAGTTGGAGAGTCGCGTCACATGGCAACGATCTCCGACACGGAACTCGGTGCGTGACAGCAGCAGGCCCTGGCGCTCGCGCGCGCCTTCCTTGAACTGCGTGTCATAGAGGCCGTAGCCGGCCAGTCCCAGCACCGGATTGACGAGGACATTGCGCGTGCGATAGGCCAGCGCAAACAACATGCCCAGGAACAGGCCCAGGCACAGGAGCGTGCGCCAGTCGCCGAGGTTGAAGTTGTAGAAGGAAATCATGTAGGGGATGGTGTACGCGAACAGCTCCCCCGACTTGTTGCTGACCTTGGTCACCTGCACCGGCAGCCCGTCAGGGATGGACCGCACCGCGAAGAACAGCGCCAGCAGGCACAGCGCAGCACTCCCCGCCACCGCGGCTGCCAGCCGCGGGTGCTGCGGCAGGAAGCTGGTGGCATCGAGGTCCTTCACGAGGATGATCAAGGCCAGCGGGAAGTAGGAGCTGGCGAAGATCAACAGCGAGGGCCAGAAACGCAGCTTCATGGCCGGCGTCAGCCGCTGCGGCGGCGGGGGAAGCGCACGTCTTCCGGCCGGTAGATCTGGATGCCCGGCGACCAGGTGGGCACCGACTCGTCCTGCTGCCGCAGCGCGAAGTTGTCGGCATCGCGCAGCGCCTTGCCAAAGCCGATGCCGGTCAGAGCCTCCACATCGGCCAGCGGCACCTGGTAGGTCTTGAAACGGCCGTAGTGGAAGGCCTCGGCCAGCATGTCTTCCTGGGTCAGCAGGTAGGCCGCGCAGTTCAGCTCGCCGGTGTCGGCCGTGACCAGTGCCGCCACCTTCCAGAACCGCAACGGCACCTGCACGTCCTGGATCACCGGATCGCCGGCGGCGAACACCGGTCCGGTGAAGACGCACACCTTCAGATCCAGCGCGTCGGCGTTGTCGAGGACGTAGTCCTCCAGCTCCAGCCATTCGCGCTGGTTCAGGCCCGGCATCTGGGGTGCGGCATTGGTGTAGTGGAAGGTGTCCTCGTTGGCACGCGCCGCCTCGTCCGGCTCGCCCCACACCGGGTCTTCCCGGCGCACCATGTGGCCGCGGTCGAAGCTGGTCGGGCCGTAGAACTCCTTGCCGATCTGCTGCCGGCGGTCGATGCGCGAGTCGAAGAACCAGACCTGCCCCTTGCGCGAGAGCTTGCGCCTCGAGCTGCCGTCGATGTTGACCGCGGTCACCATCGGCAGCCGGCGCGAGCTGCTCATGCGCACGCTGAAGTGGGTGTAGTCCAGCCGCCAGGGGTCGGCGCCCTCGCCCACCTTGAGCAGGTCCTCGCGCAGCGCCGTCTTGGCCGGCTTGGGCAGCGGCACGCGCGGGCCCAGGAAGCGCTCGTCATAGCCGGGCGCCACATAGCTGGCGGCCGGGCGCGTCTTTTCCTGCAGCTGGGTGTGCAGCGGCGCACCACCGACCCAGGTGCGACCCTTGGCGGCGCGCAGCATCTCCAGCACCGTGTCGATGCGCACCGCGTAGTTGGCCTTGCGATGCGCGCCGGCATAGTGCAAGCCCAGCGCCTTGCCGGTCTGCATGTCGAGGATGACGCTGCCTGAATTCCCGCCCAGCGTGGTCGCATCGTGCTCGAAGAACCAGGCATCGTGGTCCACCGTCATCACCTCGCCTGGCGAGAACCGCTTCACGTCGTAGATGTCGCCGAAGATGCGGTCCACCAGCCGCGAGTCGCTGCGGCTGTCGCGCGCGGGGTAGCCCACCACTGCCATGAAGCGGCGCTGCCGCAGGTTGCGGGCCACCGATTCGACCGGCTCGATCGGCGGCGGCAGTCGCAGCCCCGGCTCGGCCACCACCCGCAGGAAGGCGACGTCAGGGGCGGATTCGCTGTGCGGCGCGATATAGAGCACCTTCTCGATGCGGAACTCGGCCGCGACGACCGAGCGGTACTCCTCGCGGAAGTCGATCCGAGGCAGCACTTCGGCGCCGCCCTGGTTGCGGATGAAGACATAACCCATGCCGGTCGCATCGCGCCGTGCAAACTCCGAAGCCACATGGCGGTTGGTCACCACCACGCCTTCCTCGATCATCCAGCCGGTACCTACCCACTCCAGCGCCGGGTGGCCGACCAGCTCGACACGCCCCACCGAAGGCAGGGCCGGCTCGAAGGCTTCGCGGTACTTGCGCACCCGGCGCGACATGACGTCGGAGCGTGTCGGCAGGGTCACCCGGTCGTTCTCGACCATCAACACGGGCCGCGCGATGGCGCGCACGATCGCCTCGGACAACGGGCGGCTCTTGAAGGCTTCTTCGGGCTCCGGGTTTTCCAGCAAGGACGCCAGCGTGCCGGTGTCCACGTCCCACAGGCCGCCCAGCTCGCTCTCGGCCGCGCGCCGCTGCAGCTCCACCCGCATTTCCTTGTCGTCCAGGATGGACCGCAGGCTGCGGCGCCTTGCCCGTTCTTCGGAGTCGTCGCGACTCGTCATGCCACTTCTCCCTGGTGCACCGCCTCCTGGCGGATACCTCAGGGTAACGCTGCAGGCTGACGCTTGCCTGCACTCTCTGTACTACTTTCTCCTGGTAACAGGAAATGGCTTGACTGGTACTGGAAGCGCTCATCCATGCTCGGTTCGGCTATCAACCGGGGCCTCGGCCCGAGGGCCCAGGCCGTAGTCGCGTTTCACCTCCGCGACCCGCAAGCGGTAGTCGGCAAACACCTCCCGCCGGCCCTCAGCCTGGGCGGCACGGTGCGCCTCCACCTGGCGCCAGCGCGCCACTGCCGCCTCGTCGCGCCAGAAGGACAGCGACAGCAGCTTGCCCGGCTCGCTCAGGCTCTGGAAGCGCTCGATGGAGATGAAGCCCTCCACCTGCTCCAGCAAGGGCCGCAGCTCGGCGGCCAGGTCGAGGTAACGGTCGGTCTGGCCCTCGTGCGGGCGGACCTCGAATATGACGGCCATCATGTGGTGCTTCCTTCCTTGGTCACAGGGTGAGCAGCGGGATGCGGGCATTGACCGACGGCCGGTACACCGGCCGCTTGCCAAAGCCAGCCGCAGCGCTGCAGAGCCGGTCCGGCTGCTGCACCAGCACCGCCATGGCGCCGCAGGTCATGGCGGCGGCCAGGTCCGAGCCGGGGCAGCGGTGCCTGCCGCTGCCGAAACCGTCGTGGCCCACCTGCCGGCGGCGGGCGTCGAAGCGCTCGGGCTGCGCATGCAGGGCTGGATCACGGTTGGCCGCGGCCAGCAGCACCAGCACGGCCTCGCCAGCCGCCATCTCGACGCCGGCGCCGAGCCGCACGGCGCGGCCCGCGTAGCGGCGCGTGTTCTGGATGGACGGGTCGTGCCGCGCCACCTCGGCCACCACGCCGTCCAGCGGCTGCCGGCCGGCCTGCACCTCCGCACACAGCGTGGCATCGCGGCCGAGTGCCAACGCGGTATTGCCGATGAGCCCGGCCGTGGCATCGCAGGTCTGGCTCAGCAGGCCGACCAGATTGGCGGCGAACACCTCGCGCGCCAGCCCCGGATCCTGCGGCGGCGCCCAGTCACCCAGGCCGCGGTCGAAACAGCCGGACAATTCGGCCGCGGCGGCCTGCGCCGCCTCCAGCTGTGCAGTACCGCTCAGGGGAGACAGGCAGGCGACAAACGCCTCGACCTGGCGGGCCACCCGCGGGCAGTCGCCGTCCGGCACACCGAGCAGCTGCGCCATCACCAGCAGCGGCACCCGGTACAAGGCTTGCGCGTCGTCGGCCGATCGCGCCGCCCACACAGCGCTCGCCTGCTCGGCCGCCAAACGCCGGGCTTCGGCCGGTTGCCATGCCGCCAGTACCGTCCTCAGCGCCCGACGTGCCGCGGCATGCGGCACGCCCTCGTTCATGCGCGCCAGCCGGCCGAACACCGCACCCGCGGCGGTGCCTTGCAGCGCCGGCGGCACCGGCTGCCCAGGCGGCCGGACCAGCAGGTCGGGATGCTGCAAGGCCCGCTCGACCAGGTCGGCACTGGCGGCCACCCAGCTCGACAGGCGCTCGTCAAAGTACCAGGGCCGCTCTGTGCGCAGGCGCGCGTAGTACGGATAGGGATCGACGGCGGTGGCGGCCTGCACCGGGTCGTGGGGATCGTGCTTCATGTCGTGAGGGATCGTCGCTGCTGTGAAGTGACTGGCAGTCTGCTAGGCTCGGAACTCCCACGCTTCCACCGACAACGAAACATGGATGCAGACTGCGGCCTGCCTGGCATTGCGGCGGCCATTGCGGAACCGGCCCGCGCAGCGATGTTGTGCAGCCTGCTGGACGGCCGCGCCCGCACCGCGACCGAGCTGGCCGCGCTGGCCGGGGTGGCCGCATCGACGGCCAGCGCCCACCTTGGCCGATTGGCTCGCCAGCAGTTGGTGGAGTGCCTGCCCCAGGGCAAGCATCGCTACTACCGGCTGGGCTCGCCGGAGGTCGCCGCAGCCCTCGAAGCCCTGCTGGTGGTGGCCGGTACGCCGCGGCCCGCCTTCCGATCGAGCGCCCCGACATCGTTGCGGCAGGCCCGCACCTGCTACGACCACATGGCCGGCGGCGTCGCGGTGTCCGTGCTGCAGACCCTGCTCTCGCGTGGCTGGCTGCTGCAGGAGGGGCGCGACTACGACGTGGCGGAGCCCGGGCTGCAGGCGCTGGCCGGCTGGGGCATCGACGTCGCGGCCACACGCGGACAGCGACGTCGCTTCGCCTGCGCCTGCGTCGACTGGAGCGAGCGCCAGCCGCACTTGAGCGGTGCACTGGGCGCGGCACTGCTGGACGCGGTGATCGGCCGCCGCTGGGTGGTGCGCGAATTCGACAGCCGCGCGCTGACGGTGACGCCGCAAGGCTGGCGGGAATGGCTCGCCCCGCTGGACCTCCGCCCCCAGGCGCCGGCCTAGACAGTGACGCCGGCCACGCCCTGCTGTTCCAGGGCTTCCTGCAGCATCTGCAGGAACACGCGGGTCTTGGCCGGCATCAGTCGCCGCCCCGGAAAGACCGCCCAGGCCGGCAGCTCCGGCAGGCACCAGGCCGCCAGCACCCGCACCAGCCGCCCCTCGGCGACCCAAGCCGCCGCCAGTACGTCGGGCAACGCAACGATGCCGATGCCCTGCAAGGCCAGCCCCATCAACAGCGGCGGCGAATTCGCCGTGCCGCGCGGCGGCGGCAGCCCTTGCCAGCGCTCCTCGCCGCGCAGCAGCACCCAGGGCATGAATTCGCCGTTGCTCGCCCGCAGCGGCAGTCCGTCGTGCTGCAGCAAGTCGGCGGGTTGCTGCGGCGTACCGCGCAGCGCCAGGTAGGACGGCGCGGCATACAAGCCCCAGGTGTGGGTGAACAGGCGCCGGGCCGCCAGGCTCGAATCCTCCTGCAAGGCACCCATGCGGATGGCCAGGTCGTAGTTCTCGCCGACCAGGTCGACCCGGCGCGCCGACACATCGACCTCCAGCGTGATGGCGGGATGCCGAAGCAGAAATTCGGCCAGAAAGGCGGACAGGTCCAAGCCGCCGAACTCCCCCGGCAGCGAGACGCGCAAGCGCCCACTCGGCAGGGCCTGCCGGTGCAGGGCCAGGGAGGCGGCGGCGTCCACCTCGGCGGCCACCTGGCGGGCATGCTCCAGCAAGGCCAGGCCGAAATCCGTCAGGCTCAGCTTGCGCGTGGTCCGCATCAAGAGGCGCTCACCCAGCTGCCGCTCCAGCAAGGCCAGGCGGCGCGAGACAGTGCTCTTCGGCAGGCCGACCCGCTCGGCAGCGCGCGTGAAGCTGCCGGCCTCGGCCACGCGGGCAAACAACAGGAGGTCGCCCGGATCAATCTGCTGCATTGTTCCTTGCATGGAACAATGTTATCCATCTTCCTGGCTTTTTAGGCGAATACATCATCAATAAAGTCTCGACATCGCCACCCACTCTTTGCAAGGTTCACTGCCATGAAGATTCTGCAAGTCAACTCCAGCGCTCGCGCCGAAGGCTCCCAATCCGCCCTACTGGCCGACCAGCTGGTGGCCCGGCTGAAGGCCGCCGCGTCCGACGCCGAACTCGTGCTGCGCGACCTGGCCCGCACGCCGCACCCGGCACTCGACGAGGCCGCGCTGCAGGCCCTGTTCACGCCGGCCGAGCAACGCACCGCCGGGCAAGCCGCCCGCGTGGCGCTGGACGACACGCTGATCAGCGAGATCCAGGCGGCCGACGTGGTGGTGCTCGGGGTGCCGATGTACAACTTCGGCATCAGCACCCAGCTGAAGAACTGGATCGACGCCATTGCCCGGGCCCGCGTCACCTTCCGCTATACCGAGACCGGCCCGGAGGGCCTGCTCACCGGCAAGAAGGTCTACGTCGTGCTGACCCGCGGCGGCCGCTATCGCGACACGCCGGCCGACACGCAGGTGCCCTACCTGCGGACCGTGCTGGCCTTCCTCGGCATGACGGACATCGAGTTCATCTACGCGGAAGGCATGGCGATGGGCGAAGACGCTCAGCGTGCAGCCCTCTCCGACGCCCAGCGCCAGATCGAGGCGGTGCTGGCCTGAACGGCCGGCCTTCGCGATCGTTTCCGAGGAGTACACCGTGAACCGCTCACCCGACCTGCCTGAAACAGTCACCCATGCACGCCGGGTCGAGCGCCTGGTGCAGGGCACCGCCACCTCAGACGGTGGCGGAGTCAAGCTCACCCGGGTCCTGACCCAGCCGCTGCAGCGGCGGCTCGACCCCTTTCTGATGCTTGACGCCTTCCACAGCGACGATCCGGACGACTACGGAGCCGGCTTCCCCGATCACCCGCACCGGGGCTTCGAGACCGTCACCTACATGATCGCCGGCCGCATGCGGCACCGCGACAGTGCCGGCAACGAAGGTCTGCTCGGCCACGGCGGTGTGCAGTGGATGAGCGCCGGGCGCGGCCTGGTGCATTCAGAGATGCCGGAACAGGAAGCCGGCCTGATGCAGGGCTTCCAGCTGTGGCTGAACCTGCGGTCCCAGGACAAGATGGGCTCGCCCTGGTATCGCGACATCCAGGCCGCAGACGTGCCGCAGTTCGATACCGCCGCAGGCGTGACCGCCCGGGTCATCGCCGGCAGCAGCCATGGTGTGCCGGGTGCCGTGCAGCGGCCGCACACCGAGCCGCTTTACCTCGACCTGCAGTTCGGCAAGGGCAGCCACTTCGAGCAATCCCTGCCTTCCGGACACAACGCCTTTGTGTATGTGTACGAGGGGGAACTCGACATTGGCGGCCAGGCCGTGCCGGCCCAGCGCATGGCCATCCTTGCCAATGCGCCGGACGCCGACGGGGTGGTGCTGCGCAGCCGCGGCCGCGCACGTGCACTGTTGATCGCGGGGCGCCCTCTGAACGAACCGATCGCCCAATACGGCCCCTTCGTGATGAACAGCAACGCCGAGATCTTTCAGGCGGTGGACGACTTCCGCGCCGGCCGCTTCACGGCCGCCGCATAAGCCGGCCTCGCGCCGGCTCCTCAGCGGGGCCGGGACGGCGAGGCCATCACTCGTGGCCTCGCCAGCGGCGCCTTGCGAGGCACCGGCGTGCGCTGGCGGCGCGAGATCGGCAGCTTCACCGGCTCGATCTGGCCGGGATCCGGCAAGGCAGCCACGCGGTCCAGCAACTCGAGCAACCGGCCCAGCACCTGCGGTCCCAGTTGGGACTCGATCTCCTGGTAGCGGGCATCGACGCGCGAGGCCATCTTGTCGACCAGGCGGCGGCTCTTCGGCGTCAACTCGACGACCACCTTGCGCTGGTCGGTGGAGATGCGAAAGCGCTTGATCCAGTCGTCACGCTCCATGCGCTCGAGGACGCCGGTGAGACTGGGGCCGGGAATGCTGCAGGCTTCGGCGATGCGGCCGATCTCCATCTCGCCGTGTTGCGAGAGGGTGCGGATCACGCGCCACTGCTGCTCGGTGACGCCGGCCAGCTTGAGGTTGGGGCGGAAGTAGCGCATGACGGCCTCACGCGCTCGCAGCAAGGCATGGGGCAGATTGCGATGCTGTATGACGGCGGGCATGGCGCTCTCCTGACAGATGTTAATTAGTTCGTTCATTAATTCTAGGCGTCGCATCTCCGCTTCGCCCTGCCTGTTAGCTGGCTTGTTTGACAGGTACCTGTGAGAAGACGCCGGCACTGCAGCCCGCCACCGCCATTCGCCGCCACTGACGGTAATAATAATTAATCGCATCTACAATGAAGTTCTTCCATAGCGACCTGAAGGAGTGAGATGTCGATCCAACGCCTGCTGCTGGCAGCTGCCTTGTCTGCTGCCGCCCTCCCGGCTTCGCTGCCCGCGTCGGCCCAGGGCAGCGCGGCGACCAGCGCGTCTGCTGCAGTGGCGCCAGTCGCCGCGCCCCAGGTCGTGGCCCACTATGCAACGCTGGTGCATGCCAGCTATGAAGACACCTTGCAAGGTGCGCTCGCGCTGCAGCAAGCGGTGACGGCCTTCACCGCCCAGCCGTCGGCCGACACGCTGGCCGCGGCGCGCAAGGCCTGGCTGCAGGCCCGCGAGAGCTACGGCCAGACAGAGGCCTTCCGCTTCTATGGCGGCCCGATCGACGACGAGCAGGGGCCCGAAGGCCGCATCAACGCCTGGCCCATGGACGAGTCCTTCGTCGACGGTACCCGCGACAAGGCCCGCGCCGGCCTCGTGAACAACCGCAAGGTGGCCCTCACGAAAAAGACGCTGGCGGGCTACAACGAGCGCGGCGGTGAAGAGAACATTTCCACCGGCTGGCATGCCATTGAGTTCCTGCTGTGGGGCCAGGATGTGGACGAGGCCGGCCCGGGTGCTCGCTCCTTCGAGGACTTCGTGGACGGCAAGGCGCCGAATGCCGACCGCCGCCGCCAGTACCTGAACGTGGTCACCGAGTTGCTCGTGGACGACCTGCGCTCGCTGGTCAAGGCCTGGGCGCCGGACGCCAGGAACTACCGCGCCCGCTTCGAGAAAGGCGGCAACGAATCGCTGCGCAAGATCTTCGTCGGCCTGGGGTCGTTGTCGCGCGGCGAACTGGCCGGCGAACGCCTCGAAGTCGCCCTGGCCAGCCAGGACCAGGAGGACGAGCATTCCTGCTTCTCGGACAACACCCACCGCGACGTGGTGGCCAATGCGCTCGGCATTCAGAACGTCTGGCTCGGCCAGTACCGGCGCAGCGACGGCCGCACGCTGTCGGGCCCCTCGCTGCGCGACCTGGTGGCCGCCCG
The DNA here is from genome assembly GCF_030419005.1 of Eleftheria terrae. Classification (NCBI taxonomy): domain Bacteria; kingdom Pseudomonadati; phylum Pseudomonadota; class Betaproteobacteria; order Burkholderiales; genus Eleftheria; species Eleftheria terrae. The sequence goes on along the minus strand of NZ_CP106951.1, from coordinate 4,930,427 downwards.
CGATGCGGCCCTCGCCGAGCGCACCACCCAGCAGATTGCCAGCTCGGTGGCAGCCGCGGAGGCGATCCAGGCGCCCTTCGACCGCGAGATCACCGGTGGCAAGGACGCTCCCGGCCGCCAACGCGTACAGAAGACCATTGCCAGCCTCGTGCAGCAGAGCAAGGACCTGGTCGACGCGGCCAACAGCGTTGGCATCACCCGCCTCACCCTGACCCAGCCCTAGTGAACATGCCTCGAATCCCCCCGGCCTGGCGGCGACGCGCCGCGGCCGCTGCCGCCCTGCTGGTGCTGGGCGGCGCCACCCTGGCGCTGCAGGCGCAGGGCAGCGACGACGATCCTCGCGGCGAGCGCACCGGCGGCGCCACCACCGTGTTCGCCGACGGGCGCAACGCCTTCTCCTTCCCCGCTGCCAACCTGGCCGATGAAGAGCGCACTCGCTTCGCCATCGGCAATTCCTTCTTCCGCCGCAACTGGGTCGAGGCGCCGGCCTCCACCACCGCTCGCGACGGGCTGGGGCCGCACTTCATCGCGCGCTCCTGCGGCGGCTGCCATGTGCAGGACGGACGCGGTGCGCCGCCTGACCTGCGGCGCGGCCTGGGCGAGCAGCCGGTGGCCTTGCTGATGCGGCTGTCGGTACCCGGCCGCAACGAGCATGGCGGCCCGCAGCCGGACCCGGTCTATGGCGATCAACTGAACAATGCCGCCGTGCAGGGCGTCCAGCCCGAGGCGCAGGTGGCGATCCGCTACACGCCGGTGCAGGGCCGCTTCGCCGACGGCACCCGCTACACGCTGCAGCAGCCTCACTACCGGCTGCGGGACCTGGCCTACGGCCCGACTGCCGAGGGCCTGATGTTGAGCCCGCGCATTGCGCCCCAGGTCATCGGCGTGGGCCTCATCGAGGCGATCGACGAGGCGGACATCCTCGCCAATGCCCGCGAGCAGGCGGCGGCCGGCGGCCCGATCAAGGGCCAGCCGAACCGGGTCTGGGACGCGCCGTCGCAGCAGCTGCGCATCGGCCGCTTCGGCTGGAAGGCCAATGTCGCCACCATTGCCCACCAGACGGCTGCGGCCTTCCTGGGCGACATGGGCATCACCTCGTCCCTTTTCCCCGACGAGGCCTGTTCGCAAACCCAGACCGACTGCCGCCACGCCCCCCGCGGCGCCAAGGGCGAGGGCCCGGAGATCGACGACAAGACGCTGCACGACGTCGTCTTCTACCAGGCCACGCTGGCACCGCCCGCGCGACGCAAGGCGGATGACCGGCAAGTGGTGCGTGGCCAGAAGCTGTTCCATGAGGCCCAGTGCGCAAGCTGCCACCGGCCCAGCTATGTGACGGGCAGCAGCCCGTTCCCGTCGCTCGGCAGCACGGCGCTGCAAGGCCAGAGGATCTGGCCCTACACCGACCTGCTGCTGCACGACATGGGCCCCGGCCTGGCAGACGGCCGGCCCGACTTCGAGGCCGGCGGCCGGCAGTGGAAAACGCCGCCGCTGTGGGGCATCGGACTGATCCGGGACGTCAACGGGCACCAGCGCCTGCTGCACGACGGCCGGGCGCGTGGGGTGCTGGAGGCCATCCTCTGGCACGGCGGTGAAGCACAGGCAAGCCGCGACCGGGTCCTGAAGCTCAGCCGCGAGGACCGCGCGGCGCTGGTCAACTTCGTGGAGTCGCTGTGATGAGAGCCCTGCTGACGGCGGCCGCCCTGGCCGTGCTTGGCACCACCCTGCCGAATGCTGCGCTCGCCCAGGCGGCGCGCCCCATCGTTGCGGTGCCCTACTACACCGCGGTGTCCTTCATGCAGGGGTTGAACGAGCATTGGTATGCGCCGCGCTCGGAGGAATTCGCCCGCCAGAGCGCGCAGCTGCAGCCTGCCGTCCATGCCCTGTGCGAGGCCGCACCGAACGCCGCCCCAGCTGCCTTGCAGACGGCGCGAGCGCGGTGGCGCGACAGTGCCCTGGCCTGGGACCGGCTCTCGGGCGTCGCGGCAGGTGCCCTGCTGGCCCGCCGCTCGGCGCGCCAGATTGACTTCACGCCCACGCGGCCCGAGCTGATCGAGAAGGCCATCGCGCGGGCACCGGAAGGTGCCGCTGGCATGGAGCGCATCGGCACGCCAGCCAAGGGATTGCCGGCGCTCGAATGGCTGCTGTGGCAGTCGCGGCTGGCACCCGCCACGCCGGCTTGCCGCTATGCCGAGGAGGTGGCTGCCGATATTGCGCGCGAGGCGGACGCCCTGGCGCGCGCCTACCGCGAGGCGGTCGCCACGCCGGACGAAGCGGAGCAGGCGTCCGCCGCGATGGCGGAAGTCGTCAATCAGTGGGTGGGCGGCATCGAGCGCCTGCGCTGGCAAGACCTGGAGCGTCCGGTGCGCAGCGCCGGCCAGGGCGGCCGGCAGGCCGCGCAGTTCCCGCGTGCATTGAGCGGTGCCACTCGCCAGAGCTGGCAGGCCCGCTGGGAGGCCGTGGCCACGCTGTCGGCCGCGCCGTCTGGCAGCACGGCGCCGCAGCCAGGCAAGGGCCTGGTGCCGATCGAAACCTACCTGCGCGGGCGCGGCTTGAACGACGTGGCCGACCGCCTCGCGGCTGGCGTGGGGCAGGCCGATCAGGCCCTGCGCCAGGCCGGCCCCCAGGCGCCGGCTGGTGTGCTGGCCGCGGCCAGGACGCTGGGCGCGCTCAAGCGGCTGGCGGAAGGCAGCGCAGCGCCGGCGCTCGAAGTGAGCATCGGCTTCTCGGACGCCGACGGAGACTGAGGCGATGTGGAAGCGACGCGACTGGATGGTCGCCGCCCTCGCCCTGGCGGCCGGTAGCGTGGAAGCCCGCCGCCTTACCGAGCCCGCACCGCGGCTCGCCGCCACCTGGGCCACCGACGACGGCCACCAGGTCGGCATCGTCGGGCTGGCCGGCAGCACCGCGGTGATCGAAGCGCGGCTCGATGTGCCGACCCGGGCCCATGGGCTGTGGGCCGAAGCCGGCGGCACGCTGCTGACGGTGGCCAGGCGCCCCGGCGACTGGCTGCTGCGCTGGCGGCGCGACGGACGTGCGCTGGCCTGGGCCTGGATCGAGCCGGACCGCGCCTTCAACGGCCATGTGCTGGCCAGCCCTGACGGCCGCACCCTGTACACGACGGAAAGCGACTTGCAGAGTGGCCAAGGGCTGATCGGCGTGCGCGACGCCGCCAGCCTGCAAAAGCGCGCCGAGTGGCCCACCCATGGCTGCGACCCGCATGAGCTGCTGTGGGACCGTGACGGCCGCCTGGTCGTGGCCAACGGCGGCATCGCCACCCGCCCGGAGACCGGGCGGCAGAAGCTCGATCTGGCGCACATGGACTCCTCGCTGGTGCGTCTGGAGCCGGCGCGCGGCGAGTTGCTCTCGCAATGGCGGCTGGACGACCAGCGCCTCAGCCTGCGCCATCTGGCCCGCCTCGACGACGGCCGCTTCGGCATTGCGCTGCAGGCGGAGCACGACGAAGCCGGACGCAAGCAGGCGGCGCCCGTGCTCGCCCTGTTCGACGGGCGCAGCCTGCGCACGGCCGACGTGCCCGACGGCAGCCCGCTGCAGGGCTATGGCGGTGACATCGCCGCCTGGGACGACGGCTTTGCCGTCAGCTGTCCTCGTGCCGCCTGCGTGGCGCTGTGGCGACATGACGGCCGCTTCGCCGGGCGGCTCGCGCTGGACGAGGCCTGTGCGCTGGCCAGCCGCCGCGGCCGGCTCTGGACCGGCGGACGCGAGGCGGTGCTCGACCTGCACACCGCCCAGCTCGGGCAACCCAGCGCGCGGCCACTGGGCGAAGCGCTGCGCCTGGACAACCACTGGGTGCCGCTGCCGGCGCGCTGAGCCGCCACCCGATCACGGGGCATGGCCGAAGCCGGCCGGAGAGGCCGGGAACGCCGGCTGCCACGCCATGGCAATGGAGAACCACCTGCCCGTTCCGCCCGACGCCCGCCCGGGCATCAGCAGTCCGCTGCAATCGGAGCAGCTGCCGCTGCTGTATCGCTGGCGCCCGGCCCTGCCGGCCTCCACCCGGCGTCCGCTGGTGATCCTGCTGCACGGCGCCGGCGGCGACGAGATGAGCCTGGCCCCGCTGCTGGAGGTGCTGCCCCGCGACATCCATGTGGCCCTGCCCCGGGCGCCCGTGATCGCGCCGCAGGGCGGCTTTGCCTGGTACATGCTGGCAGAGACACCGCACGGCCTGCGGCCCGACGCGGACCAGGCGGAAGCCGCCCGTGTGCAGTTGCTCCAGTTCATCGGCCAGCTGCGCCTGGCCCATCCCTTCGACGCCCGCCAGGTCTATGCCGCGGGCTTCAGCCAGGGCGCGGTGCTGGCCGCCAGCCTGGGTCTGACCCGCCCGGACAAGGTGGCCGGCATTGCCATCCTCTGTGGGCGCATCCTCTCCCAGGTGAAGTGGCAGCTCGCACCCGACTCGCAGTTGTCGCGCCTGCATGCCTTCCTTGCACATGGAGGGGCGGACGAGGTGATCCCGTCCCAGTTCGCGGTCGATGCCATGCACACGCTGGCAGAACATCGCGTCAGGCTGCTGTACCGGGACTACCCCGGCGGGCATGAAATTTCGGCCCAAATGGCCCGCGACTTCGCTGACTGGGTGGCACAACGGACCGCCCTGGCCTATCTCCAGGCCGACCACTGAAGCCAGCCCGCCGGGGCGGCCACGGTCGCCCTGTGTGGGCACGCCTGGTGCTCGATGCGTGTCATGGGCATCCCGCCGGCGCCTCGCCGGTCCTCGGAAGCCCAAGGCCACTGCCCGCCCTCGCGCTACACGGTGTTGCAAGTAGCGCCTCCTTCGGCCACCGCCGAAGGCGCCGGGCTCCTCCTCCATTGAATTGAAAGGAATGCCGACATGGACACCAGGAAGACCTTGCTTGCCACCGCCGTCCTCGCCTGCCTCACGACCGGGGCCGCCCTCGCGCAAAGCAGTCCAGCCGACCCCGCCAGCCCGCCACTCAGCGGAACCCAACAGAACATCGGCAACTCGCAGGGCAACGCATCCCAGACCGGCGCGCAAGCCACCGAAGATGCCGGCGGGAGCCGGTCCCGCCATTCGCACCCGGCAGGCGACACGTCACCCGACGGCCGCACCGGGGACTTCAACATCAGCCCGTCCTCGAACCTGCAGGGCCCGGTCGGCGAAGGCGAGGCCACTCAATGGTGGCCCGGCAAGGACAGCGACTCGAACGCGAGCACGCAGGAACGCTGAAGTCGTCCCGCCGGCCGATTGCAGGAAGGCAGGTCGCGGCAGACGGCGGCGGCACACACCGCCGTTCCGCTTCGTGACGTTGCCCGCCCCGACCGGCATGCGCCGGGCGCTGCGGTGCCGGCCGCTTCGAGACGGCAACGCCGGCCACGATCGGCCGGCGTTGCTTCAATGCACCGAGCGCTGCTCGGCGCCTGCCTGGCCAGCGGCGCGTTGCCACTGGTTGGCCTGCGACAACCATTGGTCCCAGGCCGACGTGGCCCAGCTGAGGGCGCTGCGCGCGGCGTCCGGCGCCGGCCAGGCCACGCCGTTGCCGCCCCAGGCACGGGTGGATTCGCCCACCGCGCCCTGCGCCGCAGAGGCACCCCGGCCGGCCCACTGTTGTGCCGAGCTGAGGGCGGCCTTCTGCAGGTCGCCCAGCGCCGCGGCCGCCGTGCTGGCCGCCTCCGCACGGGTGCGGTGGGCGGCGTCGAAGCAGCTGGTCCAGTACTGCAGCGCGCTTTCGGCGTGGGAGCGCAGCAACTGCGCCTGCAGCCCAAACAGGTCGCCGACGTCACGCGCCTGGCTGAGCCGGGTCTGCGCCTCCTGGTAGCGCTGCTCGGCCTGCTGGCCCGCCTCCAGTTGCACCTGGCGCAGCGCCTGCGCGCCCTTCACCAAGGACTGCGCCAGCGCCAGGCCAGCGCCCAGTTGCGCCTTGCCAAGCTCGGCCCATTGGTCCAGCGCGGCGCTGGTGCCAGCGCTCAGCCGCTGCTCGACCTTCGAGGCCTGGCCGGCCGCCTGTTCCGCGGCCTGGCTGGTGGCAGCGCTGGCTGCCTGCGCGGTTTGCGCGGCCGCTGCGGCGATATCGGAGGTAGCGGGAGTTTTCATCTTGATTCTCCTGAGTCGAGAGAGGAAGTGAGAAGAGTGGGAGCAAGACAAGCACCCGGGGCGGCGGCCACCGCCCCCGGCAGAGGAAGGGGGATTGGGCGAGGTGTAGCGGCGTGAGTCAACGAAAAGCCCGGGCACGTCGTGGGCATGCTCCTCCCGAAATGTGACAAGCCGATGCCGCCTCGGCCACTGACCAGTGATTGGCAGGCCCGGCCACCCCGCTCGAACGACGGGGGTTTCAGTGCAGGCGCTGCTCGCCGCCCTGGCCGGCCCAGGCGTACCAGGGAGCCCACCATTGCTGCCAGTCCCCCATGCCTCGCCATCCCAGGGTCCACAGTTCACGCGCAGCTTCCTGGAAGGGCTGGGGCGGCACGGTGCCGGCCATCAACTTGTTCGAGTCTTCATCGACAGAGTCGTCGGGGCGCGGCGCCAGGGGGGCATTGGGATACCACCATTGCAAGGGTGTCAGCCAGATCATCGCCTGGGCCTCGACCCAGGCTGCGCTGGTGCGCTCGGCAGCGTCCACCGCCGAGCGGCTGCAGGCGTCGAAGAGCTGCATCCAGTCCGCCACCGGACCCGGCTCGCCGGCGGAATGCAGCATGCGGGGAATCACGTCGGTCGCCGTCTGCTGCGCCTGGATGTGGGACTTGGTGCTCATGCGTCGCTCCTGAAAAGGGGAAGAGGCCACCTCGGCGGTCGGACCGTCCAACATACGCGGCGGCTCCCACTGCATGCAAGCGCGGCGGCAATTCCTGACGCCGTCGTGCAGGCACTTCCCGGCGACTCAGGCGCTCTCGCGCACCACCACCTGGTAGCCCAGCCGCACGCAGCTGGCGGCGGGCGACTCGCCGCGCATCAGTTGCAAGAGCATGCGGGCCCCTGCCTCGCCCACCTCGTAGCGAGGCGTGCGCACGGTCGTCAACGGCGGAATCATCTGGTCGCTGCCGGCCAGGTCGTTGAACCCCGCCACTGCCAGCTGCCCCGGCACTGCCACACCGAGGCGGTGGGCCGCCAGCAGGCCCCCCTGCGCAAGGTCGTCATTGCAGAAGAAGACGGCGCCCACGTCGCTGCGTGTCTGCACCAGCTCCTCGAACAGGCGAGCACCGAGCGCGATCGACGAATGCTCGGGGCACAGCAACTCCAGCCGCGCGTCGTACAGGCCGGCGCGGCGCATTGCGCGGCGGTAGCCCTCGGCCCGCTGCAGCGTACGCGGATCCAGCTGGGCGGCGACGAAGGCGATGCGCCGGTGGCCCCGCGCCAGCAGGTGCTCGGTGATCGCCATGCCGGCTTCCAGCTGGGAGAAGCCGGCGCAATAGACCCCTGGCGCGTCGGTGGCCTCCATCAGGTGCACGCATGGCAGGCCGCTCGCATGGATCAGCTGGCGGGCGCCCTCGGTGCGGTCGAACCCGGTGACCAGCAGTCCGGCCGGCCGATGCGCCAGGTAGCTGCGCAGCAACTGCTCCTCTTCCTGCGGGTCGTAGTGGGTGACACCGATCAGGGCCTGATAGCCAGCCGGAAAGAGCGTGCGATGCACCGCCTCCAGCAGGTCCACGAACAAGGCGTTGGACAGCAGCGGAACCAGCACCGCCACCTGGGTGCTGCGGGACGAGGCGAGCGCCCGGGCCGCCGGGTCGGGCACATACCCGAGCCGCTGCACGGCCGCCTCGACCCGGGCCGTCAGCTCGGCGCCCACCCCTCGTTCCTTGCGCAGGGCCCGTGAGGCGGTAATGGGGCTCACCCCCGCCTCGCGAGCCACGTCCTGCAAAGTGACCCGGCCGCTGGAGCGGCGGCGGCGCGTCGGTTCGTTCATCCTCGGGTTATCCCTATTCGTTTTTCGACAATGCGGCTTAGGATAGCGCTACCCATTGACCCAGGCAACGGCCTGCATCGCGCAGCGGACTGACGGTGGCCTACCTCGTCCGGTGCGACGGGCTTTATTTTTGCCCGCCTGTTCAGGCGGTTTTTTAGGACGATGATGGATAGCGCTACCCAATCTGCTTTCCCTGCCCGCGCGCTGGTCGTGATGGGGGTGGCCGGTTGCGGCAAGTCCAGCGTGGGCGAGGCGGTGGCCCGCCGGCTTGGCTGGCCGCTGCTGGAAGGCGATGACTTCCATTCCCCGGAGAGCGTTGCCAAGATGCGCGCCGGCATTCCGCTCGCGGATGCCGACCGCGAAGGCTGGCTGGCGCGCCTTGGCGCCCAGCTGGCGGCCCACCCGGCAGGCGCGGTGCTGACGTGTTCGGCACTCAGACAGCGCTACCGCGACCTGCTTCGCGCAGCCGCCCCCGGCCTCTGCTTCGCCTTCCTCGATCTGGACGAGGCCACCGCATATCGCCGCGTTGCGGCCCGTCCCGATCATCTCTTCCCGCCCAGCCTGGTGGCGAGCCAGTTCGCCACGCTCGAATCGCCGGTGGGCGAGCCCGGGGTGCTGCGGCTCGATGCCACCGCGGCCATCGACAAGCTGGCCGACCAGGTGGTCGTCTGGTTGCGGCCCGGCCATCGGGGCGCTGCCACCGCACGCTGAGTTCCTGCTGGAAAGACAAGCACATGAGACTTGCTGCAATCCGCCGCTTCATCGCGGCAGCCACGGCGCCACTGCGGCGACTCGCGGAGGGCGCCATGGCGCTGGGCCTGGCCGGCATGGTGCTGGCGGTCTTCGTCAACGTGGTGCTGCGCTACGGGTTCGACACCGGCATCGTGTTCTATGAGGAGCTGTCGCGGCTCTTGTTCGTCTGGCTGGTCTGCATCGGCGCGGTGCTGGCCTCCGGCGAGCGCAAGCACCTCGGCTTCGAGATGCTGACCACCCGCCTGCGCGGGCTGCCGGCTCGCGTGTGCCTGTGGATCAGCCGGCTCGGCATTGCCTACATCCTGGTGCTGGTGGCGCAGGGATCTTGGCAGCAGGTACAGGCCGGCATGAACAGCTTCAGCACCGTCATCGGCTATCCGCTGGCCCTGGCCGCGGCTGCCACCCTGGTGATGGCCGTCGGCATGCTGGCCGTGCTGCTGGTGCAGTCGCTGCCCGGCGGGCAGGACGACGAGCCCCCGCACAACGACACCGCCGTGGAGTGAGCCGACCATGCTCGTGACCGTCATCTTCCTGGTCGTGCTGATTGCCTCGATGCTGATCGGCATGCCCATCGCCCACGCCCTGGTGCTGACCGGCGTGGTGCTGATGTACCACCTCGATTTCTTCGATGCCCAACTGCTGGCGCAGAACCTGCAGGCCGGCTTCGACAGCTTCCCCTTGCTGGCAGTGCCCTTCTTCATCCTTGCCGGCGAGCTGATGAATGCCGGCGGGCTGAGCCGCCGCATCATCGAGCTGGCGCGCACCTTCGTCGGCCATATCCGCGGCGGGCTGGGCTTCGTGGCGATCGGTGCGGCCATCCTGCTGGCGTCGATGAGCGGCTCGGCCATCGCGGACACCGCGGCGCTGGCCACCATCCTGCTGCCCATGATGCGCCAGCAGCAGTACCCGGACAGCTATGGCGCCGGCCTGCTGGCCTCGGGCGGCATCATTGCGCCGATCATCCCGCCGTCGATGCCCTTCGTGATCTACGGCGTCACGACCAACACGTCGATCAGCAAGCTGTTCCTTGCCGGTGTCTTTCCCGGGCTGATGATGGGCCTGTTCCTGGTGGCCGCCTGGTGGGGCATCGCCCGCAAGCACCAACTGGCTGCCATGCCCCGCATCGGCTGGGGCGAGCGTGGCCGCGCGCTGCTGCGCAGCCTGTGGGCCCTGATGATGCCGGTGATCATCCTCGGTGGGCTGAAGGGCGGCATCTTCACGCCGACCGAAGCCGCCGTGGTGGCCGCGGTGTACGCGCTGCTGGTGTCGGTGTTCGTCTACCGCGAGCTGGACTTCAAGGGCGTCTGGCACGTGCTGGTGGCGGCGAGCAAGACCACCGCCATCGTGATGTTCCTGTGTGGCGCGGCCACCGTGACCGCCTACATGATCACGCTGGCCGACCTGCCCAACGAGCTGGCACAGAGCTTCGCGCCGGTGATGGGCAACCCGATGCTGTTCATGGCGCTGATGATGCTGTTCCTGCTGCTGGTCGGCACCGCGATGGACCTGACGCCCACCATCCTGATCTTTGCGCCGGTGTGCGCGCCGCTGGCGGTGAAGGCCGGGATCGACCCCGTCTACTTCGGCTTCATGTTCATCTATGTCGGCTGCCTGGGGCTGATCACCCCGCCGGTGGGCACGGTGCAGAACGTCGTGGCCGGTGTCGGCCGCCTGCGCATGGAGACCGTCATCCGCGGCACCACGCCCTTCCTGCTGATGTATTTCGTGCTGCTGGTGCTGTTCATCGCCCTGCCGCAGCTCATCCTGACCCCCTTGAAGTGGATCCAGTGAGGTCCACCGCTGTTCCCGCCCCCTGAAGGAGATGCAAGCCATGAAGCTCAAACAACTGGTCGCCGCGCTCGGCCTTGCCCTGGTCGCCGCCGGCGCCGCACAGGCGCAGGACTTCAAGCCGCGCATGATCCGATTCGGCTACGGCCTCAACGAACAGTCCAACCAGGGACGGGCGGTCAAGCTCTTCGCTCAGGAGGTCGAGCGGGCCTCGGGCGGGAAGATGAAAGTGCGGGCGATCGGCTCGGCCGCCCTCGGCTCCGATGTGCAGATGCAGCAGGCCTTGATCGGCGGCGCGCAGGAGATGATGGTGGGCTCCACCGCCACCCTGGTGGGCATCACCAAGGAAATGGCGATCTGGGACACGCCTTTCCTGTTCAACAACACCCGGGAGGCCGATGCGGTGCTAGACGGCCCGGTGGGCCAGAAGGTGATGGCCAAGCTGCACGAAAAGGGCCTGGTCGGCCTGGTCTACTGGGAAAACGGCTTCCGCAACCTGACCAACAACAAGCAGCCGGTGGCCAAGCTGGAGGACCTGAACGGCATCAAGCTGCGGGTGATGCAGAACAACGTCTTCCTCGACAGTTTCAAGACCCTGGGCGCCAACGCGGTGCCGCTGCCGTTCTCGGAGCTGTTCACGGCGCTGGAGACCAAGGCGGTGGACGGCCAGGAGAACCCCTACAACACCATCCTGTCGAGCAAGTTCTATGAGGTGCAGAAGTACCTCACGGTCACCAACCACGTCTACAGCCCGTGGATCGTGCTGGTCAGCAAGAAGTACTGGGACGGCCTCTCGCCGGCCGAGCGCAACGTGCTGCTGGCGGCCGCCAAGAAGAGCCGCGACTTCGAGCGCAAGGACACCCGCGAGGAAGCCACCAAGGCGCTGGCAGAGCTGAAGGCCAAGGGCATGCAGATCAACGAGCTGTCCCCGGCCGAGGCCGCCCGCATGCGGGACCGCCTCACGCGCGTGAACGCCGGCCTCGCCTCCAGCGTCGGCATGGACCTGTGGAACGAGGTGCAGGCCGAGGTGGCCAAGCTGCGCGGCTCGAAGTGAGACTGGCCGGCCGACGCGCCGCCCGAGTGAGGGCGCAAGGCAGGCACCCGGCCGATGCGCCCGCCTGCGCCAGCAGGGGAGCCACCTCGCGATGCACCCCGGCCTGTCTCCTTCCCCTTCGCCCCCTGCCGCCCGGCACGGCACCGCCCTGCGGGCCGCTTCCGGTCAGCCTGCTGCCTCTACCCGCACCGGCACACCACTGAGCACCGCGTTGCCGGACAGCGGGTCCCGCCGACCCTCGTCCAGCACCGCGTTCAGGTTGGCGCCAGGCCGCTCGGCTGCCACCCGCAGCCGCGTGCCAGGCAGGTCGTGCCCCCAGCCATGCGGCAGGCTCACCACACCCGGCATCATCTCGTCGCTGACCTGCACCGGCGCCTGCACCGCGCGGCCGTCGTCGGCGATCAGGCGGGCCAGGCCGCCATCGCGCAAGCCCAGCCGGGTGGCGTCCTGAGGATGGACCAGCAGCGTGCAGCGCACCGGCCCCTTGGCCAGCACGGGCAGGTTGTGCATCCAGCTGTTGTTGGAGCGCACCTGCCGGCGGCCGACCAACAGCAAGGGCGGCACCGGCCGCTCCAGGTCACCAGTGACGCGGCTCAGGTCGCCCAGCAGCAGCGGCGGGGCCAACTCGATGCGACCCGACGGGGTGCGCAGCACCTCCGGCACCCGGGACTGCAAGGGACCAAGGTCGATGCCGCCGGGTGCCGCCAGCAGCGTCGCCAGCGTCAATCCACCCGGCCGTGTCCCGAAGCCGTCGCCATACGGCCCGCTGCGCAGGGCCAGGTCCAACTGCCGCTGCGGGCCGCGCCAGGACGAGACCGCCTCGAACACCGCCTGCGCCTGCGGGCCGGCCTGCTTGTGCAACTGCTCCAGCGTCTGCCGGTCGTCCAGTGCGTCGAGGTCGGCATCGGCACCCAGTCCCTGCACGATGGCGGCCAGCCGTAGCAAGAGCCGCCATTCGGGGGGCTGGCCGGCCGGCGGGTCAAACACCGGCTGGCTGTAGCGCGCATGGTTGCGCCAAGACAACTGCGGAAAGGCCACGTCGTAGTGAGCTTCCTCCAACGGCGACAAGCCCGGCAGGATGACGTCGGCATGCCGTGTCGTCTCGTTCAGGTAGATGTCGATGCTCACCATGAATTCGAGCGTGTCCAGGGCTGCGGCCAGGCGCGCACCATGGGGGGCCGACAACACCGGGTTGCTCGCGATGGAGATAAGCGCCCGCACCTGCCCCTCGCCCGGCGTGGCGATCTCCTCGGCCAGGCAGGTGAGTGGCAGCTCGCCGTACACCTCCGGTGCACCGCTGACCCGGCTGTGGTGCCGGCCCACCACCACCCCGCGCCCCCGGCCTGGCGCGCCGGCCGTGTTGGCCGCGAAGGCAGCGGCTTTCGGAAACAACGCGCCGCCCGGCTCGTCGAGGCGGCCGGTCAGCACATTGAGCACATCGATCAACCAGCTCGCCAACGTGCCGTACTCCTGCGTGCAGGTGCCGATGCGGCCATAGACCGCTGCTCGGGGTGCCGTCGCCAGCGTTCTGGCCAGGCGGCGTATCGACTCGGCGGCCAGGCCGCAACGCTGGGCGACCTGCTCGGCCGCGAAGCCGGCCACCGCAGCGCGCAGCTCGTCCAGTCCCGCCACATGCGAAGCCAGCCGGCCCAGCCGCACCAGGCCTTCCTCGAACAGGGTGTGCACCATGCCAAGCAGGAGGAAGACGTCGCCACCGGGGCGAATGAAGAGGTGTTCGTCCGCCAGCGCCGCGGTCTCGCTGCGGCGCGGGTCCACCACCACCAGCCGCCCGCCGCGCGCCTGCATCGCCCGGGCCTTGCCACGGAAATCGGGCACGGTCCACAGGCTCCCGTTCGAGGCCACCGGGTTGGCTCCCAGCATCAACAGGAAGTCGCAGCGCTCGATGTCGGGCACCGGAATCGACAGCCAGTGGCCGAACATCAGCCCACAGGCCAGCTGCTTGGGCATCTGGTCCAGGGTCGAGGCAGAGTAGACCTGACGGCTGCCCAGCGCCCGCGCCAGACGCGGGAAGTACAGCATCAAGCCCATCTTGTGGACCGAGGGGTTGCCCAGCACGAGCGCCGCCGCATCACGGCCATGGCGCTCCAGCAGCGGCGGCAGGCGCCGCTCGATCTCGGCGAAGGCCTCGTCCCAGCTCACCTCGACAAAGCGCCCCTGCCGCTTGAGCAGCGGCATGCGCAGGCGGTCTGGGTCCTCATGCAGGTCTTTCAGCGCGACGCCCTTGGGGCACAGGTAACCGGCGCTGAAGATGTCGGCCGCATGGCCACGCACCGCCTTCACGCGACCGTCGGCCACCGTCAGCTCCAGTCCGCAGCAAGCTTCGCACAGCGGGCAGATGCGATGGACCGTCTTCTCTTGCACTTTGCTTGGATACATGCGGGTTCCCTTCGGATCGGGTGGATCGCCAGCATGCCGGCGCCGGCCGGCCCGCACCATGACGTGCGAGGTCAAGCCCACGCGGCAGCGGCCGCCAGTCGCCGATGGTGACTCGGCCGGCGCCGCGCGCCAGTCACGCATGAGACAGCCGCTCCCGTCGGTGCGCCAGAGAGCGCCCGGTATCGGGCGCGCCATGCCGGGGCCGCGCGCCGCGAGTTCGGCCTCGGCATACCCACCACCCGGCACCGGCTGCACCGGGCCCGCGAGTGGGCCCGGAGGCCAGGCTGGCTGGCTACGGGCCGGAGGTCGATGGCCCGGGGCGCCTCAAGGCTGGCCGTGGAAGGCGGCCGGCGGCTGCGGCGACGCCGGCCGCTCGTGCACCACCAGCTCCCGCAGTGACGACAACGCCAGCGCCAGGAAGGCCACCGCGCAGGCCCGGTAGGTCAGCCGGGCCCAGTGCTGGCCGACGCTGCGGAACACCCGATCCACCAGTGCCGCGCAGATGAAGCACCACAGGATCGAGGACAGCATGAAGCCGGCGAAGAACACCCCGTAGTGCGCCGCAGTGGGCCGGGCGACGCCAACCGCCCCCATGGCACTGCCGAGCGCGGCCCAGTACGCGACATTCTGCGGATTGGTGACCGACAGCAGCACCCCGGCCCTCAAGGCACGCCGCCCCTCGGTCGGCATGCCCCCGGCCTGCAGGGCGAACTCCTGATTGGCCGCCCGCCAGGCATCCCAGGCGAGCCAGGCCAGGTACAGCACGCCCGCCACGCCGATGGGCAGGCGCAGCGCTGGGCTTTGCACGAGCAGGCCCACCCCGGCCAGCCCCAACACCGCCCACAAGGCATCCCCCACCAGCGAGCCCACCTGCACCGCGAAGGCCGGCCGGAAACCGCCTCGCACCCCCTGGCGCACGGTTTCGGCAAACACCGCACCGGGCGCCGCATTGAAGAGGAAGCCCAGCACGACGGCAGCGGCAAACAAGCTCAGCATGGATGACTCGGCGCAAGAAGAGAACGAGCGGCGGAAAGCAGAAGCCGTGCCGCAGGGCCAGCCGCCACGGGGCCCCTGACGCCGGCTGGCGCCGCGGCCATCGCAGGAATGAGCGGCGGAGGCTGCCCGTGTTCAGGCATCCCCTTCGGCGTCGTCGGGATCGGCCTCGAACAGGGCCTGGCATTCGTCGAGCAGGGCGTGCAGTTGCACCACCCGATCCGGGCCCAGCTTCTCGTTGAGCGCCAGTTGCGCCTGCTTCCAGGCCCGCTGCCCTTCGATCCGCTTGGCATGGCCCGCCTCGGTGGCCGCCACCAGCCGGCTGCGCGCGTCGGCGCCCGGGCCGAGTGCCACCCAACCGCGCGCCACCAGCGGCTGCAGGTTGCGCGTGAGGGTCGAGGGGTCAACCTTGAGATGCGCGGCCAACGCCGATGGCTTCATCGGCCCGTGCAGCACCAACTGGGACAGCAGCGAATACTGCGTCCCTTTCAGACCGGTGGCACCCACCACTGCGTCGTAGTGCCGGCTCACTGCACGGGTGAGCTGGCGCAGCTTCAGGTTGGTGCAGCCGCGCGGCACCGAGGCGGTGCGGGCCGGCTCCGGATTGGTGCTAGCGCCGGTGCCGGGGCGGTTTTTCAACATGCTATATATTGTAGGCACAACAATTGTTATTACAACAATTCATTGAAGGAGTGAAGCATGAATGTCGCCGCCACGGTCAATGAGACGCTGGCCGCATGGCAAGCCCGCGAAGAGGACGTGCGCAGCCGGCTGTTGGCACCCGGGCTGAGCCGGCTGGAACAGGTACAGGGCAAGACCGGCCTGGAGGTGTTCCAGGCCATGCTGAATGGCGAACTGCCGCCCGCCCCGATCGCGCAGACGCTCGACTTCCTGCTGGTCGAGGCCGAGCATGGGCGTGTCGCCTTCCAGGGCCGGCCGCAGTTCAAGCACTACAACCCGCTGGGCAGCGTGCATGGCGGCTGGATCGCAACGCTGCTTGATTCGGCGGTGGCCTGCGCGGTGCATTCCACGCTGCCCGTGGGCAAGACCTACACCACGGTGGAGTTGAAGATCAACTACGTCAAGGCGCTCACCGAAAAGGTGCCGCTGGTGCGGGCCGAAGGCCGGGTCATCCATGCCGGCCAGCGCATGGGCACCGCCGAAGGCCGGCTCTGCGGCCCCGATGGCACGCTCTACGCGCATGCATCGACGACCTGCTTTATCCTCGACCTTCCCGGCTCCGCACCGGAGCGCACCCGCAACGACCCGCCATCCCGATGAGACTTCTCCACACCATGCTGCGCGTGGGCAACCTGCAGCGCTCGATCGACTTCTACACCCAGGTCATGGGCATGCAACTGCTGCGCACCACCGACCGCCCGGAACAGCAATACTCGCTCGCCTTCGTTGGCTACGGCTCGAATCCCGAGCATGCGGAGCTCGAACTCACCTACAACTACGGCGTGGAGCAGTACGAGATGGGGACGGCCTACGGCCACATCGCCATCGAAGTGCCCGACGCCTATGCCGCCTGCGAGCGCATTCGCGCCCACGGCGGCCAGGTGACGCGGGAAGCCGGCCCGGTCAAGGGCGGCCACACGGTGATCGCCTTCGTGACCGACCCGGACGGCTACAAGATCGAACTGATCGAACGCAAGCCGGCCTGAACCGGCATGGCGCGGCTCGCCGCGGCGGCAGGGCACCCGGCCTCGTGACCGGCCCTGCACGCCACGGTCCTGCTCAGCCGCGCAGCGCGCTTGCCTCGCGGGCCAGCCGCGTGATGGTCGCCCAGTCGCGGGCCTTCACCGCCTCGGCCGGAGTCAGCCACGAGCCACCGCACACCTTCACGTTCGGCAGGGCCAGGAACTGCCCCGCCGTCTCGGGCGTGATGCCGCCGGTGGGGCAGAAGGACACATCGGCGAACGGCCCGGCAAAGGCCTTGAGCATCGGGATGCCACCGGCCGCGGTCGCCGGGAAGAACTTCAGGAAGTGGTAGCCATCGGCATTGGCCGTCATGACCTCGCTGCCGGTGGCCACGCCGGGCAGCAGCGGCAGGCCCAGCTCCTGGCAGACGCGGCCGATCTCGGGCGTGTAGCCCGGGCTGACCGCGAAGTGGCAGCCGGCATCGCGCACTGCCTTGGCGTCCAGCGCGGTACGCACCGTGCCGGCGCCGACGATGGCGTCCGGCACCGCCTTGGCGATGGCCTCCATGCACTGCAGCGCCACCGGCGTGCGCAGTGTCACCTCCAGCACCCGCACCCCGCCCGCCACCAGTGCTTCGGCGAGCGGGACCGCATCTTCCAGGCGGTCGATGACGATGACGGGGATGACGGGGCCGTGAGCGGCCAGTTCGAGCGTGTTCATGCAGTCCTTTCGTTCTTCGATGGATCAGGGCGTCACAGCCAGGTGCAGGCGCCTTCCTCGGCGCTGAGCACGTTGCGCCGCATGCCGGCAAAGAGGTCGCGCCCCAGCTGGTGGGCATAGACGCCGGACAGCTCGGGCGGGATCGCGGCGACCTCGCGGCCGGCCCATTCAGCGGGGTCGACCAGCGCGTCCAGCGTGCCAGCCACCGCGTCGAGCCGGATCACGTCGCCTGTGCGCACCTTGCCGAGGGGGCCGCCCCCCAGCACCTCGGGACTGACATGGATGGCTGCCGGCACCTTGCCGGAGGCGCCGCTCATGCGGCCGTCCGTCACCAGCGCGACGCGATGGCCCTTGCCCTGCAGCACTGCCAGCGGCGGCGTCAGCTTGTGCAGCTCGGGCATGCCGTTGGAGCGCGGCCCCTGGAAGCGCACCACGGCAATGAAGTCGCGCTCCAGCTCGCCGGCCTTGAAGGCCTCCTGCAAGGCCTCCTGCGTGTCGAACACGATGGCCGGTGCCTCCACCACATGGCGGTCTTCCGGCACGGCGGAGACCTTGATGACCGAGCGACCCAGGTTGCCCTTCAGCAGCTTCAGGCCGCCGGTGGGGCTGAAGGGGGCGTCGGCGGTGCGCACCACCGATTCATCGGCACTGCCTGCCGGCAGCGCCTGCCACTGCAGGCCAGCCTGGCCGAGGGCCGGAACCTGGCCATAAGCGGCCAGGCCGCCCTCGGCGACCGTGGCGACATCGGGGTGCAGGTAGCCATGCTCGAGCAGTTCGCGGATCACGAAACTGGGACCGCCGGCCGCCTGGAAGTGATTGACGTCGGCCGAGCCGTTCGGGTAGACGCGCGTCAGCAGCGGCACCACGCCGGACAGGTCGGAGAAATCGTTCCAGTCGATCATGATGCCGGCCGCGCGGGCCACTGCCACCCAGTGGATCAGGTGGTTGGTGGAGCCGCCGGTGGCCAGCAGTGCGACCATCGCATTGACGATGACGCGCTCATCCACCATCTCGCCGATGGGCGTGAAGCGCCGCGCCTTGATGTTGCGCAGGGCGGTGCGCACCGCCTCGCGCGTGAGCTCCTCGCGCAGCTCGGTATAGGGCGGCACGAAGGCGGCGCCGGGCACATGCAGGCCCATCGCTTCCATCAGCATCTGATTGCTGTTGGCCGTGCCGTAGAAGGTGCAGGTGCCGGGGCCGTGGTAGGCCTGCGACTCGGCTTCCAGCAGCTTGTCGCGGCCGACCAGGCCCTGCGCATACTGCTCGCGCACCTTGGCCTTGTCGCTGTTGGACAGGCCGGTGGACATCGGCCCGCCCGGCACGAACACGCACGGCAGGTGGCCGAAGTGCAAGGCGCCGATCAACAGGCCCGGCACGATCTTGTCGCAGATGCCCAGCAGCAGCGCGGCGTCGAACACGTCGTGCGTCAACGCGATCGCGGTGCTCATCGCAATGGTGTCGCGTGAGAACAGGCTCAGCTCCATGCCGGGCAGGCCCTGCGTGACGCCGTCGCACATGGCCGGCACGCCGCCGGCGACCTGGGCGGTGGCCCCGTTCTTCTGCGCTTCGTCGCGGATGAGGTCGGGATAGCGCTCGTAGGGGTGGTGGGCCGACAGCATGTCGTTGTAGGCCGTCACGATGCCCAGATGGGGCGCGCGCTCGGCCACCACGCGGAACTTCGCCGTGTCAGGCAGGGCCGCAAAGGCGTGCGCGACGTTGGCGCAGCCCATGCGATCGGAGCCGCGCGGCCGGTTGGATGCCTGGGCGACGCGCTCCAGGTAGGCACGGCGGGTCGGTGCGCTGCGCTCGCGGATGCGCTGCGTCACTTCGAGCAGGACGGGTTTCATGCGGGGTGTCGGATTGTTGAGTAGCGATGTAACTTACTGGGCGATTATTAGGTAACCAAGTTACATCGTCAAATCAACTGGAGCCCGCCCCGCCGCTGCCTGGGTCATAGGCGCAGGAGGACGGACGGGCGGCCGTGGGAGACGCGCATTTTCCCGCCCGTGAACGGCACACCGCGCCGTCCTTCAGCGGCCTGCGGGGCCGTTCCTGCGCGCCGGCATCATTGCAGGCGCAACTCGATATGCGGTCCCGGCTGGTCGGCCGGGGCACCGACGGCCGGCGGCAGGATCGCGAGCTGCAGATCCTGCACACCGTTGGCCTGCAGGGTGTGGTGAACCGATTCGGCCTGGCGCAGCGCCAGCTCGCGGTCGCCTTCATCGCGCAGGATGGGCGCGATCAGCACGGTGCGCCCGCTGGTGCGCACCTCCTGCGCTGCCTGGGCCAACAGGTCCAGCGATTCCGACGGCAGGCTCGCATCCGCGCGAAACTGCAGCCGTGCCAGCGGTGGCGGCGGCAGCGTCGCCGCGGCCTCCGGGCCGCCATCGGCGCTGGCGGCCGGGAGATCGGCAGGCGGGCCGGCCCGCTGTACCCAGGCCAGCCCCGCCACGCCCAGCACGGCGGCAGCCAGGCCGGCAACCCACCAACGGCGGCGCGTGGACACACCCTGCTTCATGGAGGACATCCGGCTCGGCTCCCTTGGCAATGTTCAGAAGTGAGCGATCATAGTGGCGCCCGCCACTCCTGGCCGCCCACCCCGGCCCTGCCTTGCCTGTGCCAGTCCCCCACACCCTGCCCGACCCGCCGGCCAGCCTCGACACGCTGCAGGTGCGCGACCCGCAGCTGCTGCTGCAGCAGACACTGCGCGGCTGGGACCCCGGGCAAGACCTGTGGGTCTTCGGGTATGCCTCGCTGATCTGGAATCCCGAAGTCGAGCACAGCGAATGCCGGCTGGCCGAGGTGCATGGCTGGCATCGCGCGCTGAAGATGTGGTCGCGGGTGAACCGCGGTTCCCCGCAGTTGCCAGGACTGGTGTTCGCGCTCATCTCCGGCGGCGCCTGCAAGGGCATGGTGTTGCGTGTGCCCCGGGCGTGCGCCCGCGCGGAGCTCGACCGCCTCTGGCTGCGGGAGATGCCGACCGGCGTCTACGATCCGAAGTGGCTGCATTGCCGCACGGCACAAGGCCCGGTCCAGGCGCTGGGCTTCACGCTGAGCCGGCGCAGCCCCAACTACACCGGCGAGCTGACGCCTGAGCGCCTGGTAGAGATCCTGAGGCAGGCGCGCGGCCGCTATGGCAGCACGCTCGAGTATGTGACGCGCACCGATGCCTGCCTGCGTGAGCACGGCATCCGCGACCGTGCGGTGGCTGCCGTGCTGGCCCTGGCACGCGAACATGCCCTGCTGGCTTGAGCCGGCCCACCGGCGGTGACAGCGCGCCGCCCGGCGGCCCGCCACCGCCTCACGCAGCCCTTGCTTCAGGCTCCCGGCCGCATCGGCCGGGACAGCGAGGGCGCGGCGTGGAACTGCCGCAGCCGGTGCAGGTCGTCTTCGGTGTCGAGGTCGAGCAGCACACCGGGATCGGGCACCTCGACCGCCGCAGCCGGGTAGCGCGCCACGATCCGGCGGGCGCCCTCGTCACCGGTCAGGGTCGCCAGCTCCGAAAACAGCTCGGCGGCGAAAGCCACCGGGTGGCCGCGCCGGCCTCCATGCTGCGCATAGGCCACCGGGTGGTCGGCCAAGCCGTCCACCACCGCGCGCAGGGTCTCCGGCCGCACCATCGGCATGTCGCCTGGCAGCACCAGCCAGCCGGGCGAGTCGCCGCGCGCGCGCACGCCGGCCGCAATCGAATAGCCCATGCCGAGCGGGTCGGCCGGGTCGCGGCCCCGGGCGGGCGGGTCGGGCACCACCACCACGTCGTGGCTGGCGACGTGGCTCTTGACCAGTTCGCGCAGCGCGGCGGTGGTGACGACCACCAGCGGCAGGCGACTGGCAATCACCTGCGACAGCGTGGTGCCGAGCACCGTGGAGCCTGCGAAGGCCTGGGTCAGCTTGTGGCTATGCCCTCTGAATCGCGTGCCGGCACCGGCAGCAAGGACGATCACCACCGGTACGGCATTCATCCGGGGCTCCTCTCTCGGCTGGTCAGGGGCCCTCCATGTGACGGAGGGGACGCCCACAGGATGAAAGCCCGCATTCCGCCTTGGAACTGGGATCTGCCCCTAAGGGCTAGCCCGCCCCTCAAATTTCCGGCAAGCCTTGCACAGCGATGACGTTTCTGCACCAACGGAGATTCACGCGGTCGCGAAGGGCAAATCACGCAAGCGCCGGCCGGTCAAGGTCGCCAACGCGTTCGCGAAGGCAGGGGCCAGCGGCGGCAGGCCCGGCTCGCCAATGCCGGTCGGTGCATCGGCGCTGGGCACGATGTGCACCGCCACTTCCGGCATCTGCGGCAGGCGTGGCACGGTGTAGTCGCTGAAATTGCCCTGCTGCACGACGCCGTCTTTCAGCGTGATGGCGGCGCCCGGCAAGGTGGTGCCCAGCGCCATCAGCGCCGCGCCCTGGACCTGCGCTTCCACCGTGAGCGGATTGACCGCGAAATTGCAATGCACGCCGGCCGTCGCCCGGTGCAGCACCGGCTGGCCTTCCCGCATCGACGCTTCGACGACCCAGGCCACCACCGAGCCGAACGACTCGTGCACCGCAACGCCCCAGGCGCGGCCCGCCGGCAGCCGGCGCTTGCCATAGCCGGAGCGCTGCACCGCCAGCTCGAGCGCGGCCAGGTGGCGCGGATGCCGGCCACCCCACAGCCGGCGGCGGTAGGCCACCGGGTCCTGGCCGCTGGCGTGCGCGATCTCGTCCACCAGCGTCTCCATCACATAGGCCGTGTGCGTGTGGCCCACCGAGCGCCACCAGAGCACCGGCACATTGACCTGGGGATGATGCACCTCGAGCGCCAGCGGCAGGTCGTAAGGCGTGTCGACCACGCCCTCGACCGCCACGCTGTCGACGCCGTTCTTGACCATGAAGGCCTCGAACGGCGTGCCGGTGACCAGCGACTGGCCGACGATGGTGTGCTTCCACCCGAGCACCCGCCCGCTAGCATCGAAGCCAATGTCCGCACGGTGCACATGCATCGGGCGGTAGTAGCCGCCGCGCAGGTCGTCCTCACGGCTCCAGATCAGCTTCAGCGGCCCGCGGTGCCCGGCTGCCTGCCAGGCGCGGGCAACATGCGCGGCCTCCACCAGGTAGTCGGAGGTCGGCACCGCCCGCCGGCCGAAGCCGCCACCGGCCATCATCGTCACCAGTTCGACCTGCCCCACTTTCAAGCCCAGTGCCGCGGCTACCGCGGCCTGGTCCACCGTCTGGAACTGCGAGCCGGCCCAGACCTTGCAACCGCGCTCCTGCAACTCGATGACGCAGTTCAGCGGCTCCATCGGCGCATGGGCCAGATAGGGAAAGCTGTACTCCGCGGTGATGCGGCGGGGCGCCTCGGCCAGGCGGCTCAGGTCGGCCTCGCGCGCCTTCATCCCGGGTTGGCGGGCCAGCTCCCGATAACGGGCCAGCAGGCGATCGGTGTCCACCTTCTCGACGCCCGAGCTGTCCCATTCCAGCTGCAGCGCTTCCCGCCCCTGGCGGGCCGGCCAATAGCCGTCGGCCACCACCGCCACGCCGCTGGCACCGCGGTCCAGCGGCACCTTGAGAACCTCGACCACGCCGCGCACCGCGCGGGCGGCGGTGGCATCGAGCCGCGCAAGACGGGCACCGAACACCGGCGGCCGGGCAATCACCACCACCTTGCAACCGGGCGGCTTGTAGTCCATGCCGAACACCTGGCGACCGCTGGACTTGGCTGCCGCATCCAGCCGCGGCGTCGGCCGCCCCAGCAGCCGAAAGTCCTGCGGCGCCTTCAGCGTCACCGCCTGCGGCACCGGCTGACGCATGGCGTCCTGCGCCAGTTCGCCGAAGGTGGCCTGCTGGCCGGCGGCCGTGACCACCCCGTCACGCACCTGCACCTGCGAGGCCGGCACCGACCAGCGCTGCGCCGCGGCGGCCACGAACATGGCCCGCGCGCGGGCGCCCAGTTCACGGTACTGGTTCCAGGAACTGCGCACCGAGTTCGAGCCGCCCGTCATCTGCAGGTGGAAGTTCGGGTCCTTGTAGGCGTCGCCAGCTGGCGCCAGCTCGCCGCGCACCTGGCTCCAGTCCGCATCCAGCTCCTCGGCCACCAGCATCGGCAACGCGGTTTGCACGCCCTGCCCGAAGTCCAGCCGGTTGACCTGCACCACGACGCTGCCGTCCGGCTCCACCCTCAGGAAGGCCGAGGGCTGCCGCTCTGGCGGCAGGCTGGCGGTGCTGGACGGTGGCTCGGCGGCCAGCGCCGGAAAACAGCCCAGCGCGAAACCCGAGCCGGCCGCCAGCTTCAAGAATGCACGGCGCGGCAATGCGTCGGACGACGCCGCCCGCCCGCTGGTCGAGGCGGCACCCACGCGTGTCATCAGGCGTTCATAAGACATGGCTTGCTCCTCATGCCAGCGCGGTGGCGGCGTCCTTGATGGCCGCGCGGATGCGCGCATAGGTGCCGCAGCGGCAGATGTTGCCGGCCATGGCGGCGTCGATGTCGGCATCGCTCGGCCGCGGCGTGCGACGCAGCAGGGCCGCCGCGCTCATGATCTGCCCGCTCTGGCAATAGCCGCACTGCACCACGTCATGCCGCACCCATGCCGATTGGAGCGCACGGCCGATGCGGTCGTCCGCCATTGCCTCGATGGTGGTGATGCGTTGGCGCTCGACGGCCGACAGGGGCGTGATGCACGATCGCACCGCCTCCCCGTCCAGGTGCACCGTGCAGGCGCCGCACAGCGCGGCTCCGCAGCCGAACTTGGTGCCGGTCAGGCCGAGATGGTCACGCAGCGCCCACAACACCGGGGTAGCGGGGTCGGCGTCCACCTGCACCGTGCGGCCGTTCACTTGGATGGGGATCATGCGCAGTCCTCCGGAGTGGGGCAAATGAAGCACGGCACCTTATAAGGCAGTTATTAAGAATTTGCAGCGTCGTGGCCATGGGCCGCCAGCCGCTGCGCCTCGGCGACGCCGGCCTCCCTATACTGGCGCGATGAACCGCATCGCCGACCTTCGCAAGAGCTATGAACGCGCCGAACTCGAGGAATCGGCCGCCCGCAGCGAGCCGCTGCAGCAGTTCGACGCCTGGCTGAAGGAAGCCATCGCCGCCGAAGTGCCCGAGCCGAACGCGATGACGCTGGCCACCGTGGGAGCCGACCACCGGCCCTCCACCCGCATCGTGCTGATCAAGGGCTATGACAGCCGCGGCATCGTCTGGTACACCAACTACGAGAGCCGCAAGGGCCGCGAGCTGGCCGTCAACCCCCATGCGGCGCTGCAGTTCCATTGGGTGGAGCTGGAGCGCGTGGTGCGCATCGAGGGCAAGGTGGAGAAGGTGAGCGAGCAGGAGTCGGACGACTACTTCCACTCCCGGCCGCTGGACTCCCGCCTGGGCGCCTGGGCTTCGCCGCAGAGCCAGGTGATCCCGTCCCGCGCGGTGCTGGTGGCGAACGCCGCGAAGTACAGCGCCCAGTTTGCGCTGCAGCCGCCCCGGCCGCCGCATTGGGGCGGCTTCCGCCTGGTGCCCGATACCTGGGAGTTCTGGCAGGGTCGCAAATCCCGCCTGCACGACCGGCTGCGCTACCGGCTGGAAGACAGCGGCTGGGTCAAGGAGCGCCTGGCTCCCTGACCCGCCGGCCGGCTGCGGCCGGCTCAGAAGTCCATGCGCAGGCCGACCTTCAAGGCCCGGCCGGGCAAGGGCGCGAGCTCCCGCACGGTGCGGATCGAGGCGGCGTTGTAGGCCAGCTCGTCCGTCGCATTGCTCAGCTTGGCGAACAGCAGGCCACTGCCGCGACCGGCCTTGAAGCGATAGCCCCCCGACAGGTTGAGCAGCGTGTGGCTGTCAGTGGCCACGTCGTCGTGGCTGACGCGCGACTGGCGGGCGGCATGTTCCACCTCCACCCTCGCTGTCCAGCCCCCCTTGGCATAGCCCAGGCCGATTGCCACACGGGCCGGAGCGATGCGCGGCAGCGGCTCGCCGGTATCGCGGTTGGTGGCGCGGACGGTGTCGATGCGACCATCCAGGTCCAGTGTGTAGCCGGACTCCACCAGGCGGCGCTTGCCTTCCAGCTCCAGGCCCCAGAACCGGGCCTTGACGCCTTCGAAGGCATAGACGGGCACCTCGGTGGCGTCGCCATCCTCGCCGGCCTCGCTCACCGTCTCGCCGGTGCCCTGCAGCGCGATGAAGTTGGAAAAGCGGCTGCTGTAGGCTCCGGCCTTCAGGCTGTGCGGGCCCTGCTTCCAGGCCAGCGACAGGTCGAGGTTCATGCCGCGCTCCTTGCGCTGCTCGGCGTTGCCGCGCTCATAGGCGGCAGTGGCCACATGAACGCCATCGGCAAACAGCTCGTAGAACGTCGGCGCTCGCTCGGTATGGCTCAGGCTGCCGGCCAGTTGCCAGCCTGCACCGAGTTCCAGCAGGCCGCCCACCGAGCCGCTGCGCAAGCTGAAGCTGCGCTCGCCGCCCGCGCCGAAGCGAGGTTCCTCCGCCCCGGCCGCATCCCCCCGCGACGTCACAGTGGCACGTTCGAATCGCACGCCCGCATTGAGCTTGCCCTGTGCCAGCGGCCATTCCTCCACCGCGAACAGCGCGCCCTGGCGGGTATGGGTGGCCGGCACGAACGCCTCCTCGCCCAGCGCCGAGAAGCGGGAGCGCTCGAATTGCAGCCCCAGCACACCACGCAGCGGGCCAAGCGGCGCATGCTCCAGCTCCAGGCGGCCATCGTTGCCGACCGTCTTGAAGCGGGTGCCGACCTCGCTGCCCTCGTATTCGTCATGGCCGTAGTCGGTGTGGCTGAACTGTGCCCGGACGGCCCGCAGCCAGCCGTCGAACCCGCGCACCTCGCCGGAGAATGCGTAGCGATCCCGCTTCATCTTGACTGTCACCTCGGGCTCCACCACCACGCCGTAGTCGTTCTCGTAGCGATCCACCGACATCCCGAAGTGGCCCTGCTCGAAGGTGAGGGCCGCGCCCACCGCGGCGCCACGCGCGCGGCTCGCCGAATTGGCGATGCGGTCGGTGGCCGGCAGCTCGGCGCCATCGGCCCGCGGCCTGAAGCGCGGCACATGCAGGTCGTCGGTGTCGCGATGGAAGGCATCGGCATGCACTGCCAGGCGGCCGTTACCTGCCTCCACCATGGCGCTGGCACCGCGCTCGCGATCGGCGCCACCATAGCGCAGCTCGCCGCTGCCGCCCACGCCGGTGACCGGCGCCCGTGGAATGCGGTTGTCGATGGTGTTCACCACGCCGCCCATCGCGCTGCCGCCGTACAGCAGCGCTGCCGGGCCGCGCAACACCTCGACGCGCTCGACCACCAGCGGGTCGATGGGCACTGCATGGTCGAAGCTGAGGCTGGAGGCGTCCAGTGCAGCACCGGAGTTGTTGAGCACGCGGATGCGGTCGCCGTCGAGGCCGCGGATGACCGGGCGATTGGCATTCGGCCCGAAGTAGCTGGCAGCGACACCCGGCAGGCCATTGAGCGTTTCACCGAGGGTGGAGCCACGCCGCAACTGCAGGGCCGGCCCGGACAGCACGCTGGAAGGCGCCACGGGTTCGCTCGCACGTAAGGGATTGCCGGTGACGACCACCGGCGGCAGGCGGGTGTCGGCAGCCGGCGTGGGGCCGGTGTTGGCGGTTTGTGCCTCGACGGCCAGCGAGACGAAGGCCGCGCAGGCGGCCAGGGCAGGCAGGCGCGCATCGCGCCCGGAAGAACGAAGTTTCATGATGGAAAGGCAAGGCGGGCGGCAGACTCAAGGGCTGCCGCCAGAACAAGGCAGGCGCCCGCCGGCTGCCTCTGCAGGCGGCCGGCGGGGACGGTTCATCAGGAAGCGTCAGGCCCGCGGCGGAGCGCGCGCGTCGTAGGCACGGCCGGCCGCCGGAGCGCATCCCTGCACCGGCGCCAGCAGCGGCGTGGCGCCGACCTCCAGGACCGGCAGGGCCGCCGGCTGCCAGACGCCGGCATCGCCGCTGGCCGCATGGTCATACAGCGGACAGGCGGTGTCGCCAGCCAGGTGGCCAAACAGGCTCTTCGAAACGCTCGCCTGCACCGAGGGCAGCGCGGCTGCCGACCGCGCGGCCTGCCCGCTGCCGTGGTGCACCCGGTGCGCCAGCCCCAGCGCCTGCGCCAGCAACAAGGCGGCCACCAGCAGCCAGGCGGCCGGTGCCGACAGGCGCAAGGGGCGCGAGGAAGGCGGGCGGGACATGGGCAATCGACGCTGGCCGCCGGCTCAGGCGCGGCGCAGCCGGCTGGCGAAGGTGCGGCGGAACTTCTCGACCTTCGGCGCAACGACAAACGCGCAATAGCCCTGGCCGGGATGGTTCTCGAAATAGTTCTGGTGGTAGGCCTCGGCCGGCCAGTAGTTGTCCACCGGTTCAAGCTCGGTGACCAGGGGGCCAGGCAGCGTCCCGCTGCCGGCGAGTTCGTCCATCACGGCCCGGGCCACCTCTTGCTGCTGCGGCGTCGAGACATAGATGCCGGAGCGGTACTGGGTGCCGACATCGTTGCCCTGACGGTTCAGCGTGGTCGGGTCGTGGATGACAAAGAAGATCTCCAGCAGCTCACGCAGCGAGATGCGGCCGGGATCGAACTCCAGCCGCACCACCTCCGCATGCCCGGTCTCGCCGCTGCAGACCTGTTCATAGCTCGGCTGCACGACCGCCCCGTTCGAATAACCCGACTCCACGTCGAGCACGCCGTCGACGCGGTCAAAGACGGCCTCCAGGCACCAGAAGCAGCCGCCGGCCAGGTAGATGGTTTCGCGCCGGCCCGACCCGGCAGATGTTTGGCTGTGGTCGTTGTGGTCCATGGGCACCCTTGATGGAGCTTGCACTCGCGGCTGACGCGGTGCACGCCGAGCATAGCAGGCCACGCAAGAGGCGTCGTGGTGCCCCGGGCGTCATTGCGATCACCGACATTCACCTCCTGCAACAGCATCATGCAGCGGTTTCCCCACAATCGCTGCCCATCGTGCCCAGCACCAGCAAGACCAGCTTTGACCTCATCGTCGTCGGTGGCGGCCCGGCGGGATCGGCCGCGGCATGCACCGCGGCGCGCCAAGGACTGAGGGTGGCCTTGCTGGACCAGGCACGCTTCCCGCGCGACAAACTGTGCGGCGGGCTGCTCACCTTGCGCGCGGCCAAGGTCTACGCCAGCGTCTTCGATCGAGGCTGGGACGACACGATCGAAGCCCGGGCCCACGGACTGCGCCTGTTCGGCCGGCAAGGCCACCTGCTCAATGAAGTGCATGACCGGCAGTTGCTGCAGTTCACCTGCCGCAGTCGCTTCGACCATTTGTTGCTGCAGCAGGCCGAAGCGGCGGGCGTGCAGCTCCACCTTGGCCAGCGCGTGCGCCATATCAACGCCGGCGAGGCCGCCGTGCAGCTGGACGACGGCCGCCGCTTCAGCGCACGCGCCCTGATCGGTGCCGACGGCGTACGCAGCGCCGTCGCCCGTGGCCTGTTCGGCCGCTCCTTCAATCCCGACACGATTGCGCTGGGCCTGGAGATGGAAGTCCCGCGGGAGTTCGAGGGTGCCGATGGAGTGAGCGCGCCGGAGATCCACCTCGGCGTCGCACGCTGGGGCTATGGCTGGATCTTTCCCAAGCGCGAGACGCTGACGGTGGGCTTGGGTGGCCTGCTGCCGCACAACCCGCGGCTGCGCCAGGACTTCGAGGCTTTCGTGCAGCGGCGCTTCCTGGGCCTGCCGGCGGCGCGCATCAAGGGCCATCACATTCCTTATGGCGACTGCCTGAGAACGCCAGGCCGCGACCGGGTGATCCTGTGCGGCGACGCCGCCGGTCTGGTGGAGCCCATCACCGGCGAAGGCATTGCCTTCGCGATGCTCAGTGGCCGCGAGGCCGCGCTCTCGGTGCAGGAGGCGCTGGGGAAGTCGGGCTCGCCGCTGGCGGCCTACCTGCCACGTTACCGCCGGCTGGTGGCCGACTTCCGCATTGCACGCGGCCTGCGCCAGCTGATGTTTCCACGAGCGTGCGAGGCCTTGTTCCTGTACGCATTGCCTCGGCTGCGCCACGCGCCCGCCCGCCACATGGACCTGATGGCCGACGAACTGGGCTATCCGGCGTATGCCCGCTACATCGCCGCTAGCGTGTTGACCCGCGGCTGGCGTAAGCTGCTGCCCTTTTAAGCTCTCGCTTGCCATGCTGGACGTCCTCGCCCCCTACAAACCGGTGCTGACCGCGCTGCTGCTGCCACCGGCTTCGCTGATCGTGCTCATGCTCATCGGCGTCCGGCAGATCCTGCCGCGCCGGGTGCTCGGTGCCACGCTGGTGCTGCTGAGCGCACTGGCCATGTGGCTGACCTCCACGCACGGCTTCGCCCGGCTGCTGCAGACCTACGTGCTGCGCGCGCCGGAGGCGCTCGGCCCGATCGACCTGGAGCAGCTGCAGAACGAAGTGAAGACCCACGCCAAGAGCGGTGGCAAGGACGGCGGCATCGCCGTGATCGTGCTGGGCGGTGGCATGAAGCCGCGGGCGCCGGAGTATGGCGTCTCCGACCTGACGCCCACTTCCTTCGAGCGCCTGCGCTATGGCGTCTGGTTGTCGCGCACC
The DNA here is from genome assembly GCF_030419005.1 of Eleftheria terrae. Taxonomy (NCBI): domain Bacteria; kingdom Pseudomonadati; phylum Pseudomonadota; class Betaproteobacteria; order Burkholderiales; genus Eleftheria; species Eleftheria terrae. The sequence goes on along the minus strand of NZ_CP106951.1, from coordinate 4,900,673 downwards.
TTGAACCTGCCGCTGGGTTTCTCCGGCGGCCTGGGCTGGGCCCAGGCCAATGAAAGCCCGGCCGAAGCCCGCATTGCCGAGCGCATCGTGCAGCAGGAATACGGCCGCAGCCTCCGCTGGATCGAGGACCAGTCGCGCGACACCCGTGAAAACGCCCGGCGCACCGCGCCCTTGCTCAAGGAGTCGGGGGTGCGCAAGGTGTTGCTGGTGACCCATGGATGGCACATGCGCCGCGCGGTGCGCGCGTTCGAGGAGGCGCTGGGCGCCGACGTCACCGTCACGGCGGCACCGGTCGGGGTCTTCGCACGCCGTCGCATGGAGGCGACCGACTGGCTGCCCAGCACCGAAGGGCTGCAGCAGAACCGCATCGCCCTGCGCGAGTTGCTCGGCCTGGCAGCCGGCAGCTGAGCCTCCGGGCCGCTGGACGGCCCGGGCAAAAGAAGCCGCCCCGTCCTGTCGTCCTCCGGCCGACAGCCGGACGGGCGCAGCTGCGTGAACATCGCGTGGGTTTCCTTGAGAAAGGTAAGACGCATGGATGGACACGCCCTTCGCGGCTGGCTGGCCGATACCGAGCTGCTCGGCATTTCCCTTGGCAACTGGGCACTGGTGTGTGCCGCCACGCTCGGCAGCTATCTGGCCATGAGCCTCGCGCTCAGCCTCGCCACCCGGCGCGCGCGCGCCATTTCCAGCCGGGGCGGGCACCGCATCGACGGCTTCCTGGTCGACCTGCTCAGCCATACCAGTCGCAGCCTGATCGCCGTGGCGGCCCTGCTGATCGGCCTCGGCCTGCTCGACCTGCCGGAGCGCTGGAGCGCACGTGTCGGCCACCTCTGGTTCGTCGCGCTGGCGCTGCAGTTCGCGCTGTGGGCCAATCGTGCGGTGAGCATCGGCCTGCAACGCTATGTCGAGCGGCATGCGTCGGCCGGCATGACGCAGGTCAGCGCCTCTGCCACCCTGATGTCCTGGGGCCTGCGAACGCTGCTGTGGGCAGTGGCGCTGCTGGCCATGCTGTCGAACATGGGGGTCAACATCACCGCCTTCGTGGCCAGCCTTGGGGTCGGCGGCATCGCGGTGGCGCTGGCGGTGCAGAACGTGCTGGGAGATCTGTTCGCCTCGCTGTCCATCGCGGTGGACAAGCCGTTCGAGGTGGGCGACTTCATCGTTGTCAACGGCACGTCGGGCACCGTCGAGCATGTCGGGGTGAAGAGCACGCGCATCCGGGCCCTGAGCGGCGAGCAGGTGGTGGTCTCCAACACCGACCTGCTGAAGCAGACCATCAGCAACTACAAGCGGCTGACCGAGCGCCGCATCGTCTTCAAGTTCGGCGTCACCTACGACACCACGCCCGAGCAGGCAGAGGCCATTCCGGCGCTGGTCAAGCGCATCGTCGAAACGAACGACAAGGTGCGCTTCGACCGCGCGCACCTGCAGGGCTTCGGCGAGAGCTCGCTCGACTACGAGGTGGTCTACATCGTCCTTGATCCAGGCTACAACTTGTACATGGACCTGCAGCAGAAGATCAACCTCGACCTGATGCGCGGCCTGCAGGAACTGGGCGTGGAATTCGCCTTCCCGACCCGTACCGTGATCGTCAGGGAGTCGTCGAGAGGCACCGACAGCGCCGAGGCAGAACCGCATCGGCCGAGTCGCGGCAACGGATTCGAGCGACCGCCGTCGCGCTCGATGCAATGACACACCGGCGCCGCGGGCCCTGCAAATAGAAACCCCTCCGGGCCTCGAAGGCCGGGAGGGGCCGTGGTTCACACCACATCGGAGCGCCGAAGTTTTGAAGTCCGGGACTCCTGCGCGCAGAGACTGCGCAATTGAAATGCCTGCAAAGCAGACGACTCAAAGATACGCAGTCCCCCGGGTTTGATCAAGTGCGGCTTTCCAATGAACCGCGAGAAATTCATTGGGGCTGCTGATGGCCGCGGGGCAGGCAGTGCGTGCCCCGCGGTCATGTCGGCTCAACCCGCCATCAGGCGGCCGAACAGATCCTCCACCCGGCGTTCGACCTCCACGTCCATCGTGATCAGCCGGCCCCATTCACGGTCGCTCTCGCCGGGCCATTTGTTGGTCGCGTCCAGTCCCATCTTGCCGCCCAGGCCGGAGACCGGCGAGGCGAAGTCCAGGTAGTCGATCGGCGTGTTGCTCACCAGGGTGGTGTCGCGGCCCGGGTCCACGCGGGTGGTGATGGCCCAGATCACGTCCTTCCAGTCGCGGATGTTGACGTCCTCGTCGGTCACCACGATGAACTTGGTGTACATGAACTGCCGCAGGAAGCTCCACAGGCCGAACATCAGGCGCTTGGCATGCCCCGGGTAGCTCTTCTTGATGCTGATGATGGCCATCCGGTAGCTGCAACCCTCAGGCGGCAGGTAGAAGTCGACGATCTCCGGGAACTGCTTCTGCAGGATCGGCACGAAGACCTCGTTCAAGGCCACGCCGAGCACGGCCGGCTCGTCCGGCGGCTTGCCGGTGTAGGTGGAGTGGTAGATCGGGTTCTGGCGCATCGTGATGCGCTGGACCTCGAACACCGGAAACCAGTCTTGCTCGTTGTAGTAGCCCGTGTGGTCTCCATAGGGGCCTTCCAGCGCATGAAGGTAGCCGCCTTTTTCCTTCACCGGCACCCCATGCTCGGAGTGGCCCTCGAAACCCGGCGGAGCCACCGGGATGTGGCCTTCCAGCACGATCTCGGCACTGGCCGGCACCTGAAGGCGTGCCTCTCCTTCACCGACGCCACAGGCGACCACCTCGGTGCGGCTGCCACGCAGCAAGCCCGCGAATTGGTACTCGCTGAGGCTGTCGGGCACTGGCGTGACCGCGCCGAGGATAGTGGCCGGGTCAGCGCCCAGCGCCACCGCGATCGGGAAGGGCTGACCGGGGTTGGCAAGCGCGAACTCGCGGAAATCGAGTGCCCCGCCCCGGTGAGCCAGCCAGCGCATGATGAGCTGGCGGCGCCCGATCACCTGCTGCCGGTAGATGCCCAGGTTCTGTCGCCGCCGCGGCTGCGGCACCTGCTGAGGTCCGCGGGTGATGACCAGACCCCAGGTGACCAGCGGCGCCACGTCGCCGGGCCAGCAATGCTGCACGGGCAGGCGGCCAAGGTCGACCTCCTCGCCCTGCCACACCTCTTCTTGGCACGGCGCAGAGCGCCGCTCGGCCGGCTTCATGTCCCACAAGGCCTTGCCCATCTGCAGCAGCCGCCCGGCGTCTTTCAGGCCGCGCGGCGGCTCTGGCTCCTTCAGGGTGGCCAGCAGCTGTCCGATCTGCCGCAACTCGGAGACGTCCTCGGCGCCCATCCCCAGGGCCACACGTTTGGGGGTACCGAACAGATTCGCCAGCACCGGGATGCGGTGCCCCACCGGCTGCTCGAACAGCAGTGCCGGGCCGCCGGCTTTCAGCACGCGGTCGCCGAGGGCCGTCATCTCCAGCCGAGTGGAGACTGGCTCACCCACGCGCTTGAGCTCCCCGAGCGACTCCAGGCCGTGAACAAACTCACGCAGATCCCGATACTTCATAACGAAGAGGAATTAAAAGCTATTTCTAAATGCTTGACTGGTTATGAGCGGCCTCCATAGAATCCGCCCGTTCCCCACCCAAGGGATTACCCGCACCGGTCACCCGGTGCGACGCTGCCGATGCAATCAGCCGCCGTCCGCGTCCCGCCTTCTGCGGAGACGCCTAGCGTAGACGCGGCGCATTATCGCTGTCGGGTCCGGCCGCCCTGCTCCATGGAGCCTGTGCGATGCCGGTCCGGCGGAAGGAAAGGAGTGACATGACAGCGTGGGACTCAGTGCAAGCCGCGGTTGGCCGCGCCTGCACCGCAAGCGCCGCCTCAGTGGCGGTGTTCTGTCAAGACGTGGGCCATGGCTTGCTGGAGATCTGCCACAACGGCCTGGCATTCGTGGGCCTGGTGGTTCTGGCCGGCGCCCTGTTCTTCGCCGGTCGTGCCGACCTCCGGCATGCGCTGGAGATGCAGGCACTCGGCTGGCTGCAGGCGCGCCAGGAAGCGCGCGTGGAAGCATCGCCCGAGGCCTTCCTGGCCAGCATGATGGAGCCCGAGGCCATCCAGCGTGCGACGGCGGTCGATCCTTCCGAGCTGACCCGGCAGCAGGCGGCCGTGGCCCAGTGGCTGTCGCGCCGCTACCGGGTGGCGCCGGAGCCGGTGGCACGGCTGGTGAAGGAAGCGTGGCACGTCGGCGGGCGCACCGGGATCGAGCCGACGTTGATCCTGGCCATCATGGCGGTCGAATCGAGCTTCAATCCCTTTGCCCAGAGCTCGGTCGGCGCGCAGGGCCTGATGCAGGTGATGACCCGCGTGCATGACGACAAGTACGAGCGCTTCGGCGGCAACCACGCGGCCTTCGATCCAGTCACCAACCTGCGGGTTGGCGTGCAGGTGCTGAAGGAATGCATTGCGCGCGCCGGCAGCCTGGAAGGCGGGCTGCGCTACTACGTCGGCGCCGCCAACCTGCAGGACGACGGCGGCTATGCGGCCAAGGTGCTGTCGGAGCAGGCGCACTTGCGCAATGTCGCGGCCGGTCGCCAGGTGCCGGTGTCCGCCCCTCAGATGCTGCAGGCGGTGCACGCGCCGGCACCAGCCTCTGCGCCTGCGACCGCGGAGGTGCCTGCCACCGAGGCCGGCGAGCCAGAGCAACTGGCCCTGGTGCGTTGACCCCTTTGGCAGCCCTGCCTGCCGCCATAGCAAGCCGGCCCGTTGCGGGCCGTTTTCATTGACGCGCGGCATCGAGCGGCAGCCACACGCGGGCGCACAACGCACCGCGCCGGTGCGGCGACCGCCCAGCTTGACGCGCCACGGCGGCTGGCTGCGGGGATATCCATTACACTTGCCGGGCTGCACAACTGGCGATAGGACCCCTGCCTGCGGGAGCGTCCGAGGTGGCGAACCACCGGGAAGTGCGGCCGGCACACCGCTGCCGTTCAGCCGTTCGCCTGGGCAGCCTTCCGATCGATCGGCGCCGCCGTGGCGGCGCTGCCGTATCGACGAGGGACTTCTCGCACCGAAGAGGACTGCCAAATGTTTGACCGCACCGTTTCCACCCTGCCGAACATCGATGCCGAGCTGTGGGCTGCCATCCAAAAGGAAAACCAGCGCCAGGAAGAGCACATCGAGCTGATCGCTTCCGAGAACTACGCCTCGCCGGCCGTGATGGCCGCGCAGGGCACCCAGCTGACCAACAAGTACGCCGAAGGCTATCCCGGCAAGCGCTACTACGGCGGCTGTGAATATGTCGACGTGGTGGAGCAAATCGCCATCGACCGGCTGAAGCAGCTGTTCGGCGCCGAGCATGCCAACGTGCAGCCCAATTCCGGCTCGCAGGCCAACCAGGGTGTGTTCTTCGGCCTGCTGCAGCCCGGCGACACCATCATGGGCATGAGCCTCGCAGAAGGCGGCCACCTGACACACGGCATGCCGCTGAACATGTCCGGCAAGTGGTTCAAGGTGGTCAGCTACGGCCTGAACGACAAGGAAGAGATCGACTACGACGCGATGGAGCGGCTGGCCCACGAGCACAAGCCCAAGCTCATCATCGCGGGCGCCTCGGCCTACAGCCTGCGCATCGACTTCGAGCGCTTCTCGCGTGTCGCCAAGGCGGTGGGCGCCTACTTCATGGTGGACATGGCGCACTATGCCGGCCTGATCGCCGGCGGCGTCTACCCCAACCCGGTGCCGTTTGCGGATGTGGTGACCTCCACCACCCACAAGAGCCTGCGCGGCCCGCGCGGCGGCATCATCCTGATGAAGGACCAGGTGGCCAAGCAGATCAACAGCGCCATCTTCCCCGGCATCCAGGGCGGGCCGCTGATGCACGTGATCGCGGCCAAGGCGGTGGCCTTCAAGGAGGCCCTGTCCCCCGAGTTCAAGGCCTACCAGCAACAGGTGGTCAAGAACGCGCAGGCAATGGCAAGCACCCTGATCGAGCGCGGCCTGCGCATTGTCAGCGGCCGCACCGAAAGCCACGTGATGCTGGTGGACCTGCGCGCCAAGGGCATGACGGGCAAGGAAGCCGAGGCACTGCTCGGCCAGGCCCACATCACTTGCAACAAGAACGGCATCCCGAACGACCCCGAAAAGCCGATGGTGACCAGCGGCATCCGCCTGGGCTCGCCAGCCATGACCACCCGCGGCTTCACCGAAGCCGAGGCGGTGCAGACGGCGCATCTGATCGCCGACGTGCTGGACAAGCCGCGCGACGAGGCCAACATCGCCGCCGTGCGCGAGAAGGTCAATGCGCTGACCCGGCGCTTCCCGGTCTACCGTTGAACTGACACCACCCCCTCGCCATGCGCTGCCCGTTCTGCGGCCACGAAGAGAGCCAGGTCGTCGAGACGCGCGAGTCCGACGAGGGGGATGTCATTCGCCGTCGCCGGCGCTGCCTGTCCTGTGACACCCGGTTCACCACGTACGAGCGGGCCGAGGTGACCATGCCGGCGGTGGTGAAGAAGGACGGCAGCCGTGCGGAGTTCGATCCGGCCAAGATTCGAGCGTCGATGACGCTCGCCTTGCGCAAGCGGCCGGTGAGCCTGGAGCAGATCGATGCCGCGCTGCAGCGCATCGAGCAGAAGCTGCGTTCCAGCGGCATGCGCGAAGTCGCCAGCTCCAAGCTGGGCGAGTTCGTGATGCGCGAGCTCAAGAAGCTCGACAAGGTGGCCTACGTGCGGTTCGCGTCGGTGTACCGCAGCTTCGAGGATGTGGATGAGTTCAGTCGCCTGATCAAGGAGATCTGAATCCGCCAGCCTGCCGGCGGCGCCCTCCCCTGCGCCTCTTGCCGGCACCGCCAATAAAAAGCGCCCTGCGATTGCAGGGCGTTTTTTGTTGGGATTCTTCGCTCGGTCTGATGCGTCAGCCTGCGGCCCGCGCGATCAGTGCTTCTCAGCGCCAGCAGTCGGAGGCTTTGACACCTTCGGCGCCGTCTTCGATCTGGCGACGGCCCCTGCTGTCAAGAACCAGCGTGCCGCATTTGTCATCGGCCATCGAACCGCCCGCCGTTGGCTTCGCTTTCAGGACGTAGCTGCGAGGCGTCGTTTCTGCATCGTCGACGGCGACCTCGTACACCGCCGTGCCCTCGCGCGGAGACTGGTTGAGCGGGAGCACCCCGTTCACATAGGTGCTGTTCGCCGAGTAATAGCGCTGCATGTATTGCGCGCCTTCCATCAAGGCGGCCTGCGCATCGGCCCGCCGCCCGCGCTTCACCTGTTCGCTGAAGCTCGGGTAGGCGATGGCCGCCAGGATGCCGATGATGGCCACGACGATCATCAGCTCGATCAGCGTGAAGCCGCGCCCCGCGCGGGGGGCGCGGGCCAGGAGGGTGGGGACTGCTTTCATGGCCATATTGTGCGCCTGCCCAATGGGTTACTTGATGGGCGGATTGATGATCCGGCGCCAAACCCGTTCGCTGATCACCTTATTGGTGTTCGGCGGTTTGCAGTTGATGATGCAATAGACCTTGCCATCCTGTTCACCCAAGGGGTCGGTGCCCGCGGCGCCGCCCGAGTTTTGCAGGCTGACGTCGGTTTCCTTGTCGGCACCGTTGGCCGGCTCGCCGGTGCCGCCGGGGCGGACCGGCTTCTTGGTCAGCACCACGCCGCGGCCGTCCGGGCGGGTGATGAAACCCGCCGCGTTCAGGTCGGAGCTGTTCAGCACGCCGTCGCCGTTCGTGTCGAGCACGGGCGCCTTGGTGTATTGACCGCCTTCGTGGGCCGGCATCAGGAAGTTGAAGCCCTTGCCTTCGGTGGCCTCGCATTCGCCGGCCGCGGCAGCGGGCACGATGGTGCTGATGTAGACGAAGTCACCGATCACCACCGGCGGATAGATCGAACGCTGGCGTTGCTCAATGCTGAAATTCATGAACCAGCCCGACTTGTCCTTCCAGTCCACATCGTTGGAGGTGACCTCATAGTAGGTTCGCTTGGTCAGCGGGTCGATCTTGGAACCCAGGATCCGCTGCTCGACCAACTGGTCGCGCGTGACGGCTGCCGTCAGCGCGGACGTCTCGCCGGCCTTGGTGCGGTCCCAGACGCCATAGACGGCCTGCACGGTCTTGTCATCGGGATCGCCTTCCGTGGACAGCTTCCCGGTCGCGAAGAGCACGACATTGCCGTTCTGTTCATGCGGCACGTAGGACGGCGACGAGGTGATCGGCTGTGCCACGCCACCGCTGCTTGCCGTGAACAGCGGCCTGCCACCCAGGCCTACCTTCCAATCGGTGCTGACGCCGGTGCCGAAGTCGAAACGCCACAGGTTGCCCTGGAGATCGCCGGCATACACGCCGATCACTTGTTGCTTGGCATCCTTGATCAGGCGCACGCCGCCCAACCCGTTGCCGCCGGCCGTACCGGCGATCAGCTTGGAGATGGCCCCCGTCGCCAGGTCGATCACCAGCAGAACCGCACGGCCGTTGGTGCTGAAGCTGCCATTGCCAATGAAGACCTTCCAGCTGCCGTCAGCCAGCACGCCGATCTGGGCGTCGCCGTTCATGTAGCCGATGTCGGCGTCGTTGGCGCTCGACAGCTCCCACATCACCGAGCTGGCGTTGAGGTTGGCCGCGATGTTGTCCTTGTCAAGCCGCAGCGCGAACAGGCCCTTGCCGCCGGCCCCCAGCGTGCCGACCAGCACATTGGTCCAGCTGCCATTGAGATAGGCATCCGCCTCGGTCAGCGGGCCGTCGACGAAGAACTGGTGGTAGTTCGCTGCGGTGCCGTAGTCCTTCTTCGAGAGCTTCGACAGGTTCGGCAGCACGGCGTTCGGCACATAGGCGAACACTTCAGTTCCTGCATTGGCCGGCGCCGGCGTGACCAGCGTGTCGCGGAACGCATGCAGCATGCCGCCGTTGCCTCCGAGGAAGATCACCGGGTCGCGCTTCTTCTTCGCGTCGACATACTCGCGATACGTCTTGCCGCCGATCGGCAGCGTTTCGTAGAACATGTCGACGTTGCCGCCCACCAGGGAAGGAGGCGAGTTGACGAAGTCCGGCAATTTCCCGGCGCGAATCCGGAAGTTGGTGGTTTCAGTACCTTCGTTCGACGTGTCGCCGCGAAGGTAATTGACCAGGGATTCGGACACATCAGTGCCGATCAGCTTGCGGGTCGCGTCCGGCATGCCGGCCCAGGTGAAGGGCACGACCTTCTTGTTGACGGCGTCCCAGGTGTAGATCTGGCGCAGTCCGTGGGCCGGCAGCTTTTCGCTCGCCTTCCACAGGGGCGTGCTGCCCGCCACGCCGTTCGCGTCGAGAGAGAACGCCTCCAGCTCTCCAGTCCACTTGACCGAGGTATAGCTGGGCACGTACTTGCGGTTGCCATCCTGCAGGATGGGACCGGCCGACGCCACACCCGCTTCCTTCAGCCCATCACGACCCGCCGCCGAACCCAGCGCGCTGGAAATGGCCTTGGCGAGCTCGCCCGAATTCGTGGCGGAGAAGAAGCGGCCACGTGAGTTCACGGCGGCGTGCCACAGGTCATCAATCTCGTCGTCCGTCCAGGACTTGGTGCCCTTGGTCAGCGCGAGCAAGTCCTTCTTCGGATCGAGGGTGCCCTTGACGCCCAGGCCGACGGTGAACTGCGTCAGGTGCTGCCAGTACGCAGGGTCGCCGCCGGGCACCTCATCGGTCGCGGGCTGGGGATTGACCTTGTTGGCCAGGTCCGGGCGCAGATCCTTCTTCCAATACTTCATCGCCACGTCGGCGAGGGTGTTGGAGTAGTCGTCCTTGTAGGGCCGTTCGGCGGTGTAGCGCGTGTAAGCGGCTCCCGTCGGCGCCGAGCTCGCATAGGAATCACCATTGGTGTTATCGGCGTTGCCCGCGGCGTTGTAGCTGTCGTTGTAGTAGCCGTCGGTCATCAGGATGTTGTAGGCGCGACGGCAGGACAGGTCGGCAGCGCCCGTCACGGTGCCGGGTTTCGCGCTCCAGGGCCCCTTCGCGTCATTGCGCTGGAAGTAGACGCCCACCGTGTCCATCGCGGTACGCAGCGGCGTCGAACCGTTCGCGATGAAGGTCTTGCTCTGGATCTGCGTGAGGAGGGCCGAGCGCTGAGTGGCGTCGAGATCGTTCACGCCCATCCGGATGACGGACGTGTTGACGCCTTGAATGTCAGCGACCGTCGAATGGTTGATGGAGCCCCAGCCCATGCGCACGGTGTTATCGACGCCATGCAGCGCTTCCGAAATTGCTGCCTTCGTCAGGAACATCCGGGTGCGGTAGAAGGTGAACCAGTTCGCAAAGTTTTTGCGCTCCTCGTCACGGGTGCAGGAGGTCGCACCGGTGCAGTCGGTGCGCCCAGCCGCCTTCGGAAATGGGCCGCTGTCGTTGATGTCGTATTGGACGTAGTTGGCCGCGACCCTCGGGTCGGTGCCCGCCTTCAGGCGGTAGTACAAGCCCCGCGACACCTGCGCATCGGCAGTGGGGCAGTAGGCGTCAGTCGACGGGTTCGTGCACCACCGCTTCCTCGACGAAGAAATGGTCGCCGTCAAGTCGACCGTCCCTTGCGTCGTGTCCACCGGATTCCAGTATGCGCTCGTGGGAACCGCATCCGGGAAGCGGCCACCGCCCGGCTTCATCCAGGGCAGGTAGCGGACCTCTGGGTTGTAGTAGATGGAGTTGACATCCGGCGAACGGAATTGGCGCTGGAAGACCGAGTTGCTGTTTCTGATCGCGGTGACGCTGCCCAGAATGGTCATGTTGCCGAGCGGGGTCGGATCGTCCGGCAGGACGTCCATGACCCGGGCAGCGCCGGTGTAGGGCAAGGTGACGTCGTAGCCGTTGACCTTGAAGGTGTTCTCCGGCATGTGATTGGCGCGCATCGAGCCGGAATCGTCGATGGTCAGCATCACGTTGGCCTTCGGCACCCCGCCCTCGCGACGCAGCAGCGGCTTCTGCGAAGGCGCGGTATCGGCCGCCCAGGCAGGCGTCAACGCGCCAAGTTGCAGGGCCACCACCGTGACACACACCACGGTTCTGGAAAACACGGAGCGCTGCGGAGCGCATGCTGTGGGCTTCATTGTTTTCTCCTTGTTCTTCACGGCGCTGCCGGCGCAGGCGCCAGGCGCAGGATCGATTGCAGCCAGATCACCGTGCCGCTCTCGGTCGCCTTGGTTTCGGCGTTGGCGGTGTAGTCGGGGCTGAATCCGCGGGCGGTCACGAGGATCACATCAGCGGTGCCCATCGTGCTCATCTCCGCCATGCATTCCGGCGTGATCAGGTCGACCGAGTTGTCCTCGGGCTCGAGCCACTCGTCGGGGACCTGGACGCGAACCGTCGCGTCGCTCCACTTGTCTGCCGTCTCCCATGCGGCCTTCGCTCCGGTGGCCTTCGGCTGCAGGTTGAAGCCCTTCTCCGCGCGCTGCGGGTCCGACAGCCTGAGCAAACTCTCGCAATAGCGCAATCCGATCTGTGCGCCCTGGGTCGCCAGTGTCTGCATGCGTTCGTTGTTGCTCACGAGGTCCGCGTTCAGGGCGCCTCGCATCACGCTGACCGAGGTGAAGCCGATGACCACCAGCATCACCAGCACCACCAGCAGCACCACGCCGGACTGCGCCCGGACAGCCACCTTCTTTCGCGGGCGGTCAAGCCGCCGCACTTGCGAGAACTCGGTCATGCAGGTGCCCCCAGGCGGTTGTGCAACACGATGGTCGAATGAAAGGCGCGGTACATCTTGCGGTCGCCATCGGCTGGGTCGACCTTGGTGCCGTCGCATCCGTAGTAGGCGGTGGCCTCGTCCATCACGTTGTCCGCACTTTGAACGACCACGCAGACGCGCACGGCGATCACGCGGTTCCAGTCGTCCGGGGCAAGATCCGCCGCGTTCCGGTAGCGCGCCACCTGGGTCGGCGTAGCGACGTTGGCCACGCCATAGTTGAGTTGGAGCCCGACAATGTTCTCGACCAGAGGCTGATGGGACGTTGTACTGGGATCGCCACCACCGTTGCCACGGCAATAGAGCGCTGGGGTCACGCCGTCGGCACCAGTGTCAACGTAGAAGCGGTTGTAGGCGACGTAGATGCCCCCGTCGAGCGGCAGGTTCTGGCCGAGGCAATCAGCCGGCGTGCCGTCGCTGGTGACAACCACCGTGCTGGCATCCGCCTGATAGGCGATAGCAATGGCGTCATTGCTTCCTTCGGCGTTGCAGCCGCCTGCAATCAGTTCCTGCAGGCTCTTCTTGGCGTCCTTGAAACCTTTGTCGCAGCCGAAAATCGCCGAGCCGGCATAGGCCTTGGCCCAGCGGCCATCGGTGTCCACTGCGTTGGGCTGACTGAAGCCGGCCATCTCGATCTGCGCCCGCATGATGTTCAAGGCGACCGTTGCGTCTTCGGTGATCTGTGCCATGGCGCTGCTATGGCGCCCACCCACCCCGGCCCCAAGGTAGGTGGACAGCACCACACCGATCACCACGAGGCCGATCACCAGCGACACCATCACCTCGACCAGCGACAAGCCCCGCTGGCGAAGCTGCAATCTGCTCTTCATAGCTCGATCCTGAAATACGAACACCGCGGAGGAGCCTCGGCTTCCGCTTCTTCGCCGCTGCCAGCGTCATCGCCCGATGCGTACCCGCCCGGGCACTCGCCTTCGGGCCGATCTACGTCGGAACTACTGCCCGGGTCTTTCCAGGCGATCCAGACATTCACTGCATTGCTCGCACTGTCGCGGTCGACATAGGCATTGCCTCCGGGCAGCAAGCGGAACAGATTGCCGCGCCACTCCGCCATGTCCCGATCTGCGATTTCGGCCGGCGTGCAGTTGGCGGGGTCGGCACAATCGGGAACCTCTGGCGCTTCGTCAAGCTCGGCGTAATCGTTCTTCAGGTTGTACTGGTCCGCCATCGCGCCGGCCGGATTCGCCCGCATACGGTCCCCGATGTCGGCGGCCAGCAGCGTCGCAATGGACCGGAACTCGGTGGTCTTGTTGTAGCGGCTCGCGTTGCCGATCAACGCCGCCAAAGCGAGAACGCCAAAAGACATGATCAAGATCGAGACGAGGATCTCGATCAGCGACACGCCCTGCTGGCGCTTGCGAAGAACGGCCCGCGGGCCCTGCAATGACTGCTTCACTATGGATGCTGATCTCATGGTTACGTCCCCTCGCCCGAGCCGGCGCTGCCGTCCGGATCGCCCGTCTGGACGATGCACTTGCCGAGCCGCCCCTGCGCCGTGAGGCAGCGCGTTCGCACGAAACGGTCGCGCTCAGACGCATCGGAGGGCATCTTGGGATCGAAGGTGATGGTTGCCATCACGCTCGCGGTGGCCAAACCGTTGGCGCGGAAGGTGATGGACGTCGAGTTGGCATTCCAGGTCACGCCGCCGCTGGACGTCAGCGGCTGTTGCACCGCAATCAACTCCTCGCTTTCTGCGGTGTAGGCACCGTCGCCGTCCGGATCGGCAAACACCAGCCATCCGGAATGCCACCCGCCATCCTCGTCGGCGGCACACGTGGGGGCCGCCTCTTCCGTCGTCACGCTCATGCACATGCTGGCCGTGCCGCTGCGCTTCAACGCCTCCGAGCGTGTCAGCCGCACTGCCGAACCGAACGCGTCCACATGCGAGGCGATCGCACGGCTGGTCAGAAACGCCTGCATACTCGGCGCCGCGAGCGCCATGACAATCGCCACGACGGTCACCGTGACCATCAGCTCGATCAAGGTGAACCCGGCCGAGCGGGCCGGTCCGGCAAACAGCCGGCGGGGCACCAGTGGGGGGCGATTTTTTTGCATGGCGCGATTCTGGCGATGGAGTGGGTGACTTGCGCATTCTCTGTGACGAACGGTGTGCGCAACGGCACAGGAGGCTGGGTTTTGCCTAGCCCCCGAATTTGTAACAAATGAGACAAGTACCGTGAGCGACGGGGATCGAGACATATTTCACATGCAGGCCGCGCTTGAGCTGGCGCGCGCTTCCGCACCCCTGAGCCCACCCAATCCGGCCGTCGGTTGCGTGCTCGTGTCGCCAGACGGAGAAGTGATCGGCACCGGCCGCACCGACCGCGTCGGCGGCCCCCACGCCGAAGCGCGGGCGCTGGCCGACATGAAGGTGCGCGGGCACAGCGGCCGTGATGCGACCGCTTACGTGACCTTGGAGCCGTGTAGCCATTTCGGGCGGACGCCGCCCTGCGCCGACGCCCTGGTGCGCGAAGGCGTGCGGCGGGTGGTGGTGGCGACGCAGGACCCCAATCCCCTGGTGGCCGGCCGCGGCATCGAGCGACTGCGGGCGGCCGGCATCGAGGTGAGCGTCGGCTTGCTCGAGGAGGCGTCTCGCGAGGTCAATCCCGGCTTCTTCTCGCGCATGACGCGGGGCCTGCCCTGGGTGCGACTGAAGGTGGCGGCGTCACTGGACGGCCGCACCGCGCTGCAGAACGGCGCCAGCCAGTGGATCACCGGCACCGCAGCCCGCGTCGACGGCCACCGCTGGCGCGCCCGGGCCGGCGCCATCCTCACTGGCATCGGCACCGTGCTCGACGATGACCCGCGCCTCGACGTCCGGGAGGTCGAGGCCCCCCGCCAGCCGCTGCGCGTGGTGCTCGACTCGCAACTGCGCACGCCGGCGCACGCCCGCCTGCTGCAGGTGCCGGGGTCGGTGCTGGTCTACGCCGCCCAGGACCATGCCGAACGCCGCGCCGCGTTGCAGGCAGCGGGCGCCGAGGTGGTGGTGCTGCCCGCCACGCGGGGGCGGGTTGACCTGTCGGCGATGCTGCGCGACCTGGCCGCACGCCAGGTCAACGACCTGCATGTCGAGGCCGGGCACCGGCTCAACGGTGCGCTGGTCGAGGCCGACCTGGTGGATGAATTCCTGGTGTACCTGGCGCCCAAGCTCATCGGGCTGGGCCGCGAGATGATGCAGTTCGGCCCGCTCGCCGCGCTGGGCGAGGCTCGTGCGCTGGAGTTCATCGACGTCGAGCGCCTGGGCGACGACCTCCGCCTGCGCGCCCGCCGCAGGGAGCGCCACCCGGACTGACAGGCGGGGCGAGGTCGGCCGTGGCCATGCCGCGAGGCAGTCGCGCGCACGACGCGTGCGGGCCGCCAGCATTCCATGCGCGCCCGGGCACCCTGCGGGACGACGGCCGGCCGCGCAGCGCCTCACACGCCGGCCGATGACCTGCGACAATGGGGTCATGTTCACCGGCATCATCAGCGGCCTCGGCCGCATCGTCACGGCCGAGGCCATCGGTGCCACGGCCGCCCACGGCAAGCGCTTGTCCATCCAGGCCCCGCCCGGCTACCTGGACGACGTTCAGCTCGGCGACAGCATCGCGCTCAACGGCGCCTGCATGACTGTCACGTCGATGGACCCGGCCACCGCCCGCTTCACGATCGACATCTCGGCCGAAAGCCTCGACAAGACCGCCGGCCTCGATGCTGCCGGGCCGGTCAACCTCGAAAAGGCGATGCGCCCGCAGGACCGCCTGGGTGGCCACCTGGTGAGCGGCCATGTCGACGGCATCGGCCAGGTCAGCCACTTTGCGCCGATCGGCGAATCCTGGGAGCTGCGCATCGTCGCGCCGGCCGAGCTGGCGCGCTTCCTCGCCTACAAGGGTTCGGTCACCGTCAACGGCGTCAGCCTGACCGTCAACCGCGTCACCGATCTCGCCGAGGGCAGCGAGTTCACCATCAACCTGATCCCGCACACGCTCGAGCACACCACCCTCGGCAGCCTGCGTGCCGGCTCACGGGTGAACCTCGAGATCGATCTCATCGCCCGCTACGTCGAGCGCATGCTCACGGCCGGCGTGAAGCCTGCCGCGTAAGCTGCCAGGACGGCGCTGCGCGGGCCCGGCGAAGGCCGGCGCGGGCAGGCCACTCACCTACAATTGCGCCCCATCATGCCCATCTCCCCCGTTCCTGAAATCATCGCCGAGCTGGCTGCCGGCCGCATGGTCGTCCTGGTCGACGAAGAAGACCGCGAGAACGAAGGCGACCTCGTGCTCGCCGCCGACCATGTCACGCCCGAAGCGATCAACTTCATGGCCAAGTTCGGCCGTGGCCTGATCTGCCTCACCCTGACGAAGGAACGCTGCGAGCGCCTGCAGCTGCCGCCGATGGCCACCCGCAACGGCACCAAGCACGGCACCGCCTTCACCGTCTCGATCGAGGCGGCGCAGGGTGTCACCACCGGCATTTCGGCCGCTGACCGGGCGCAGACCGTGAAGGTGGCGGTGGCGCGCGACAGCACCGCGCGTGACCTGGTCCAGCCCGGCCACATCTTTCCGCTTCAGGCCCAGGAGGGCGGTGTGCTGATGCGCGCCGGCCATACCGAGGCCGGCTGCGACCTGGCCGGCATGGCGGGGCTGACGCCGGCGGCCGTCATCTGCGAAATCATGAACGACGACGGCAGCATGGCGCGCCTGCCCGACCTCGAGATCTTCGCCCGCGAACACGGCCTGAAGATCGGCACCATTGCCGATTTGATCGAATACCGCAGCCGCAACGAAACCCTCATCCAGCGCGCCGGCGAACGCCTGCTGCGCACCGCCCAGGGTGAATTCCGCTGCATCGCGTACCGCGACCGCTCCGACGGCCTGCATCTGGCCTTGACCGTCGGCGAGTGGAACGAGCAAGACGAAGTGGCAGTGCGCGTGCACGAGCCGCTGTCGGTGCTCGACCTGCTCGACGCTGGCGAATGCAGCCACTCCTGGCCGCTGGGCAAGGCGCTGGCGCGGCTGCAGCAGGAGCCACGCGCCGTGGCGGTGCTGATGAACTGCGGCGAAAGCGCCGAGGACATGCTGGAGCACTTCCGCCCGGAGGCCACCGAGCGCCTGCGCCAGCGCGGCCAGATCGACCTGCGCACTTATGGCGTGGGCGCGCAGATCCTGCGCGACCTGGGCGTGACCCGCATGAAGCTGCTCGGCAGCCCGCGCCGCATGCCGAGCATGGTCGGCTACGGCCTCGAAGTGACCGGCTTCTTCGGCCCCGAGGCCTGAGCCGCGCACCAACCCCCTACTCAAAGGACATCCCATGCAAGGCGCAGACAAGGGCCAGGCAATTGAACTCGATGGCGAAGACCTGCGCATCGGCATCGTGCAGGCCCGCTTCAACGAACCCATCACCGCCAAGCTGGCCGAAGCCTGCCTGGCGGAGCTGCATGCGCTCAAGGTATCGGCCAAGCACATCGAGCATGTGACAGTGCCCGGCGCGCTCGAGGTGCCGGTGGCCCTGCAGGTCATGGCCGAGAGCGAGCGCTTCCATGCCTTGATCGCGCTCGGCTGCATCATCCGCGGCGAAACTTATCACTTCGAGCTGGTGGCCAACGAAAGCGGCGCCGGCGTCACTCGTGTCTCGCTCGACCACCAGCTGCCGGTGGCCAATGCCATCCTCACCGTCGAGAACGAGGCCCAGGCCTGGGCCCGTGCCGAGGAAAAGGGCCGCGACGCTGCGCGCGTGGCGGTCGAGATGGCCAACCTGCTGGAAGACCTGACGTGATGAGCATGCCCGACGACAAATCCGCCGGCAAGCCGCCGGCCAAACCCCAGGGCAAGCGCCCGCAGCAGAAGTCGGCCCGCCGGCGCTCGCGGGAGTTTGCGCTGCAGGGCCTGTACCAGTGGCTGGTGTCCGGCGCGGAAGGTGCCGAGATCGAGGCGCATGTGCGCGCCGAGATCGAAGGCTTCTCCAAGGCCGACGCAGCCCACTTCGACGCCCTGCTGTACGGCTGCATCCGCGAGGCCGCCGACATCGACGCGCTGCTGTCGCGCCATGTCGACCGCAAGACCACCGAGCTGTCGCCGGTGGAGCACGCGGTGCTGATGATCGGCGCCTACGAGCTCAAGCACTGCATCGACATCCCCTACAAGGTGGCGATCAACGAGGCGGTGGAGCTGGCCAAGAGCTTCGGCGGCACCGACGGCCACAAGTATGTGAACGGCGTGCTCGACAAGGCGGCCGTCGACTTGCGGCCGGCCGAGGTCGAAGCGGCCCGCAACGCCCGCCGCTGAGCAGCGCCCGATGAAGTTCGCCGCGCGCACCGGGCAGATCGAGCCCTTCTATGTGATGGAGTGCGCAAAGGCGGCCGACGAGCTGGCCCGCAGCGCCGTCTGCGATCCCGCCCGGGGCGGCCGGCCGATGATCTACCTGAACATCGGCGAGCCGGACTTCACCGCCGCGCCACTGGTGCAGGAGGCCGCCGAGCGTTGCATCCGCGGCGGCCGCACGCAGTACACCCCCGCACTCGGCCTGCCCGAGCTGCGCGAACGCATCAGCGCCTGGTACCTGGCCCGCTTCGGGGTGCAGGTGCCGGCCCGGCGCATCGTGTTGACTGCCGGCGCCTCCGGCGCCCTGCAGCTGGCCTGCCTGGCCCTGGTCGACGCCGGTGACGAGATCCTGATGCCCGACCCGAGCTATCCCTGCAACCGCCATTTCGTGTCGGCCGCGCAGGGCCGCCCGGTGCTGCTGCCAAGCGGGCCGGAGCAGCGCTTCCAGCTCAGTGCCGCCGCCGTCGAGGCGGCCTGGGAGGAGCGCACCCGCGGGGTGCTGCTGGCCTCCCCCTCCAACCCCACCGGCACCTCCATCCATCCGAGCGAGATGCGGGCGATCGCCGAGCTGGTGCGCCGGCAGCAGGGCGTGACGGTGGTCGACGAGATCTACCTGGGCCTGAGCTTCGACGATACCTATGGCCACAGCGCGCTGGCGCTGGGCGACGACATCGTCACGATCAACAGCTTCTCGAAGTACTTCAGCATGACCGGCTGGCGGCTCGGCTGGATGGTGGTGCCTGAGGCCATGGTGCCGGTGGTGGAGAAGCTGGCGCAGAACCTCTACATCTGCCCCTCCACCGTGGCGCAGCATGCGGCGCTGGCCTGCTTCGAGGCGGAGAGCCTGGCCGAATACGAGCGGCGCCGTGCCGAATTCCGCCGCCGCCGCGATTTCCTGGTGCCGGCGCTGAACCGGCTGGGCCTCACCGTGCCGGTGCTGCCCGACGGCGCCTTCTACGCCTGGGCCGACTGCTCCGCCCACCATGCCAGCAGCTGGGACTTCGTGTTCGAGCTGATGCAGCGCGCCCAGCTTGCACTGACGCCGGGGCGTGACTTCGGCAGCGCCGCTGCGGAGCGCTATATCCGCCTGTCTTATGCCAGCCGGATGGACCTGCTGGAAGAAGCGGTGGCGCGGTTGCAAGCCGCACTTTGATGCAAGCGTCTTGCGCACTGCGTCACGGCGGGTTACTGGAGCCCCCTGTTTCCGGGACATTTGTCACGGTTATGGTTGTTGAGCACGTCTATTGCTTCGTCTAAGCTGGCGTCGTGGAATTCCAGAAGACCGTCATTGCCCTCACGCCTGAACAGGCGCTGGAGGCCGAGCGTGCCGCCCGCGGGGCCGGGCAGGACGAATCCAGCGTGACGGCACCCACGCCGCTGAACCCGGACGGCAGCGACGCCTCGGTCTTCGGCCCCGACGCCGAGGACCTGCTGGGCACCGCCGCCGCGGCCCGCGCCAACGGCCGCCCACCGGTCTATGACGACCTGCCGACCATCGGCTACATCGGCCGCTATGCGCTCAAGTACCGGCTCGGCGAGGGCGGGCTGGGCACGGTCTATGCCGCGCACGACCCGCTGCTGACGCGCCTGGTCGCCATCAAGACGCTGAGCCTGGAGCTCTCGCCCGAAGCGCGCGAGCAGTTCAACGCCATGTTCCTGAACGAGGCGCGGGCGGCCGGCGGCCTCAATCATCCGCACATCGTCACGGTCTTCGATGCCGGCACCAGTCCGCAGGGCGCCTACATCGCGATGGAGCTGCTGAAGGGCAAGGACCTGCGGCAGCTGCTGAAGGAAGGCTGGCGTCCGACCCCGGTGGAGGCGGCGCTGATCATCCGGCGTGCGGCGGACGCGCTGTCCTATGCGCACTCTCGTGGCGTGGTGCACCGCGACGTCAAGCCGGCCAACATCTTCATGGTGGGGCGCACCCAGCCCAAGGTGCTGGACTTCGGCATTGCCCGCGTCGCCAGCCAGCAGGAGGGCGGCACCTCCGGCGGCGACGACTACGTGGCCGGCTCGCCCTACTACATGGCCCCCGAGCAGGTGCGGCATGCCCCGGTGGACCGACGCTGCGACGTCTTCTCGCTGGGGGTGGTGCTGTACGAGCTGCTCACCGGCACCAAGCCCTTCCAGGGCGCGACGCTCACCGAGATCGCCACCGCGGTGGCCACCCGCACGCCGCCACCGGCGGACGAGGTGAACCGCCAGGTGCCGGCGGCGCTGTCTGCCATCGCGGCCCGGGCGATGGAAAAGGACCCGGAAGACCGGTTCCGCTCCGCCCGGGTGCTTTCGCGCGAGTTGCGCCATTGGCTGCAGGAACAGAGCGAGGCGGCCCAGCAGGACGAGTTCGACACCAGCCAGCGCCGCAAGCTGCGCCGGCGCTGGGCGCTGGGCGGGCTGGCCACCGGCGCGGTGGTGGCGGCAGTGGCCATCAACCTCACTGATTTCCTGTCGCCCGCCAGCGGGCCGCTGCCGTCGGCAGCACCGGCGGCATCACAGGTGCTGGCCGCTGCACCGTCGGCGCCGGCGCCCGTGCCAGCTCCGGCACCGGCCCAGGTGCCGGCGGCTGCCACACTCGACCCGTTCGAAACCTTGCTCGGCCCGGCGCCGGCCACCACGGCGGCGGCCGCCGCATCCGCGGCCGCCTCGGTACCGGCGGAGACGCGCCGCAACCCGGCCCAGAGCGGCCAGGTCAACCTGGCGGTCAGCCCCTGGGGGCATGTGGAGGTCGACGGCGTGGCTACCGGCACGGTACCGCCGCTGAACCGGCTGGTGCTGGCCGAAGGCCGCCACACGATCACGATCCGCAACGACGAGTTCCCGCCCTTCACCACCACCGTGACGGTCACTGCTGGCCAGCCGCTGACCATCCGGCACAAGTTTGGATCATGAGACGAACGCTGTACGTCCTCGGCGCCCTCTGCGCCTTGCTCGCCGGCTGCGCAGAACTGATGCCGGCCCCTGCGTCACGCGCCCCGGCGCCCGCCACCCCCGCACCGGCCAGCCCGCCGCCGGCACATGCACCGGCGCCCAGCGTGAGCGAGCTGATGGAGCGACCGGCCGAGCGCGCGCTGCTGAGCGGCATGCGGGCCTATGACGACGCCCAGTACGGCGACGCCGAGCGCCAGCTCAACCGTGCCCTGCAAGCCGGCCTGGCCTCGTCGCGCGACCGCGCCACGGCCTACAAGTACCTGGCCTTCATCTACTGCACCAGCCAGCGCACCGCGCAGTGCGAAAGCGCCTTCCGCTCGGCGCGGCGGGCCGACCCGGGCTTCACGCTCAGCAAGTCGGAAGCCGGACACCCGCTGTGGGGGCCGGTGTTCGTGCGCAGCCAGCGCTGAGGCGGCGCTGCCGGCCGGACCAGAGGGCTGGCCGGCAGCCTGGGCGCGCTGCCCCGGGTGGAGCGGCTGCGGCGATAATCGCGGCTTTCCGATTGCCACGCGAACCGCGCCTGCGGCGCCGCCAGCCGGCGCCGCGGCGACGCCCTGATGCATGCCTGATGCCACCCCTGCGGCGCCCGCGCCCTTCTCTTTCCCGGTGCGGGTGTACTGGGAAGACACTGACGCCGGTGGCGTGGTGTTCTACGCCAACTACCTGAAGTTCTTCGAGCGAGCACGCACCGAGTGGCTGCGCGCACGGGGCTTCGAGCAACAGCGGCTGCGCCAGGAGGCGGGGCTGATGTTCGTCGTCGTGCAGACGGCGGTGCGCTACCTGCAGCCGGCCCGGCTCGACGACCGGCTCGACATCTCGGTGGAAGTGCGCCACGCGGCCCAGGCCTCGCTGCAGTTCGTGCAGCGCGCGCTGCGCCAGGGAACCATCGTGGCCGAGGGCGATATCAAAATCGGCTGCGTCGATGCGCACAGCTTCAGGCCGCGACGCATTCCAGCAGAACTACTCCAGGAAACAACTACATGAACCAGGACCTGTCCATCTTCCAACTGATCCTGCACGCCAGCCTGGTGGTGCAGATCGTGATGGCCTTGCTGATGCTGATGTCGCTCGCCAGCTGGACGGTGATCTTCGGCAAGTACTTCGGCCTGGGCCGCGTGCGCGGGCTCAATGACGACTTCGAGCGCGAGTTCTGGTCGGGCCGCAACCTCAACGACCTCTACACGCTGGCCTCCGACAGCCCGGTCAAGGGCGGCCCGATGGAGCGCATCTTCGCCTCGGGCATGCGCGAGTTCCTGAAGCTGCGCGACCGCCGGGTCAGCGATGCCGGCGCCCTGCTCGACGGCGCACGACGCGCCATGCGGGCCAGCTTCCAGCGCGAGATGGACGCGGTGGAATCGCACCTGTCCTTCCTCGCCACCGTCGGCTCGGTCGCGCCCTACGTCGGCCTGTTCGGCACCGTCTGGGGGATCATGCACGCCTTCACCGGGCTGGCGAACATGCAGCAGGTCACGCTCGCCACCGTCGCCCCCGGCATCGCAGAAGCGCTGGTGGCCACGGCCATCGGCCTGTTCGCCGCCATCCCGGCGGTGGTGGCCTACAACCGCTACGCCCGCGACATCGACCGCGTCGCGATCAAGCTGGAGACCTTCATCGAGGAGTTCTCCAACATCCTGCACCGCAACATCGGCCACACCCCGGGCGTTGCCGGGCCGGCCGGCCACTGAGGACCGCCGATGCCAGCCGTCAGCCCCCGCGGCGGATCGCGCCGCCGCACCATCAGCGAAATCAACATGGTGCCCTTCATCGACGTGATGCTGGTGCTGCTGATCATCTTCATGGTCAGCGCCCCGATGATGACCACCGGCATGATCGACGTGCCCTCGGTGGGCAAGGCTGCCAACACACCCGAGCGGGTGGTGGAAGTGGTCGTGCGTGCCGACGAGACGCTCAAGCTCAGAGTCAACGGCAAGGACAGCGGTGACACCACGCTCAATGCGGTGGCCGATGAAGTCAAGGACGCGCTGCAGGGTGTGGAAGGCGCGCCGGTGGTGATCTCGGCCGACAAGGCCGTCAAGTACGAGGCCGTCGTCAAGGTCATGGACAAGCTGCGCCGGGCCGGCGTGCAGCGGGTCGGCCTGTCGGTCAAGACCACGGGCTGAGGCGCGATGAACCAGGTCACCGCCGAACGCGACGATTTGCTGCCCCGCCCGCCCGACCGGCGCGGCTCGGGCCTGCTGCTGGCCCTGGTGATGCACGGCCTGCTGATCGGCGGGCTGGCGCTGGGCCTGAACTGGCGCTCCAGCGAGCCAGCGGCGGTAGAAGCCGAACTGTGGGCCGCCGTGCCCCAGGCCGCCGCGCCAGCCCCCGAACCCCCGCCTCCGCCGCCCGACACCCGCCCGGAGCCCACACCGCAGCCGCAACCCGAGCCCAAGCCGGAGCCCAAGGTGGAACCCGACCGGCAGGCCGAGATCGCGCTGGAGAAGGAGCGCGAGAAGAAGCGCCGCGAAGAGGCCCGCGAGCGCGAGCAGGAGGAGGAGCGGGAACGCAAGCAGCGCGAGCAGGAACGCCGGGAGAAGGCCGAGCAGGAGCGCAAGGACGCCGAGCGCAAGCGCGAACTGGCCGAGGCCGAACGCAAGAAGCGCGAGGAGGCCGACCGCAAGACCCAGGAAGCGAAGCAGCGCCGCGAAGAGCAGGACAAGCGCCTGCAGGCGCAGCGCAGCGAACGGCTGAAACGCCTGCAGGCGGAGGCCGGTACCGGCAGCGCCGAGCAGGGAGCCGCGAACGGAGGCCTGAGCGCGGGCGGGCCGTCGGCCGGCTATGCCGGCAAGCTCAAGGCCCGCATCCTGCCCAACATCGTCTACGCCGACACCACCGTGGGCAATCCCGCCGCCGAGGTGGAGGTGAAGGCCGCGCCCAACGGCACCATCCTCGGCTCGCGGCTGGTGAAGTCCAGCGGCAACCCCGAGTGGGACCAGGCGGTGCTGCGCGCCATTGACAAGACGCAGACGCTGCCGCGTGACGAAAACGGGCGGGTGCCTTCGCCGCTGCTGCTGACCTTCAGGCCGCGCGACATGTGAGCCCGGCGCCGCCGGCCAGGCGGCGACGCGGGCGGCTGCCGGGCCGCCTGCCGCACCCGCCGGCCGCCCTCTTGCCGCTCAGGGGTTGAGCAAGGCCAGCAGGTCGGTCGTGCCGGGGTCCACCCCCGCCTGCATCAGCAGGGTCGTCACCTGGCCTCGGTGGTGCGTCTGGTGATTGAAGAAATGACTCAGTGCCTCCCAGGCCGGATGGCTGCGAGCCAGGCCGGTACTGGTGGTGTAGGTCAGGGTCTGCGACACGCGCTGCGGCGTCAGCCAGAGGCTGAAGGCCTCGATGGCAGCATCCACACGCACCCGGTGCCCCTGCATCGCCGCGAAATCGTCATACAGCTGCATGTTGAGCCCGGTGAAGGGCGGCAGCGAAAGGACGGTGTCGTCCAGCATCGTCAGGTCGGTGCCGAGCTTGGCGAAACGCCCGAGCCAGAGCTTGTCGCCCAGCAGCAGGTGGTTGAGGGTGCCGTGGATGGAGCCGAAGAAGGCACCGCGGTCACGCTTGCGCTCATCGTCGGACAGGCCGGCGGCGGCCTCGTAGAGCCGGGCGTTGAACCAGGCGTTGTAGCGGGCCATCCACACATAGTGGGCTGTCAGCGGAACCGGTGCATCGGACATCAAGCATTCCATCGGCGAACAGGCAGGGCCCGCAGTCTAGCGCGCCGCCGCCCCCCTTGCGGCACGCCTGGTGATCGCACTGCCCGCATGATCTTGCGGTACCGCCGCGCAGGTCATGTACGGCCGCACCCGCCTGGCGCATCCTTGCCCTGCTTCATGGCCTGAATGGGAGCCCTGCGTGCAGTACCCGCTCGACCTTCGCCTCCCCCCGACCGGCCACCGGCCGCTTTCGGTCCGAGCCCTTCGCCAGGGCCCCGCCCTCGCCGATGCAGGGCAGCGAGCCCTCGCCGGCCGACCTGGCATCGAGGAGGCCGCGCCATGAACCGCATCGTGGCCTTTGTCTTCGTCGCCATCCTGGCGGCATTGGCGTCTTTCCTGCTGTACGCACCGGACGAACGCCCGCCAGCCGCCACCCCCGACACCGCTGCGCCGCGTGCAGCCGCCGATCCCGGCCGGGGTCGCAGTGCGACCGCCGCCGCCACGCCTGCATCCACCGAGGTCGCGGCCGGGCCCGCCACGGCGGCCTCCCCGGCCTGGGCCAGCGGCCTCACCGCCCAACAACGCCAGCAGTTGCAGGATGCCCTGCGCGACCACCCCGACCGTGAGGCCGAGTTGCAACGGGTCTCGCACTACATGGCCTACATGCAGACGATGGAGCAGTTCCGGCAGCGCCAGGCGCAGGGCGCGCCGAAGGCCGAGTTGCAGGCCTTGGCCCGCCAGCTGGATGCCGGGCTGGAGCAGCGCCTGCAGCAACGTGAGATGTCGGCCGCCGAAGCGCATCTGCTCAAGGCCCGGCTGCTCGACACCCTGCTCCCGGATGACACCCAGCGCGCCGCCGCCCTCGCCCAGTGGCGCGAGCAACATGCACCGCGCCCGGCGCCGCCCGATGCCCGGGAAGCCCGCTACCGCGCCCAGGAAAGCGCCCTGGTGGCCGCCTGGCAAGCACAGCCGCCCGCCCAGCGGGACCTGAAGCAACTGCAGGCGCAGCTCGAGACGCTGCGGCAGTCGGTGTTCGGCAACGGCCGCTAGACGCCTCCCCATGCGAGGCGCCTGGCTTGCCGGGCACTGCCACTTTCACTCGGGAAATTGCGATGAAGATGTCTTTCGGGTTTCTCCCGGCGCGGGCACTTGCGCGCTGGTTCTGCGGCGCGCTGCTGGCCTTGCTGCCGGCCTGGGCCAGCGCGGGCTACTTCCAATGGGACGTCGTGGAGCTGCCGGCGTCCTCCGGCGCGTCCTGCGGCAATGGCACGCCCTACCGCTTTTTCGTCAACCGCACCCCCTTCAGCGAGAGCACCGTGGTGGTCCTGGAAGGCGGCGGCGCCT
The DNA here is from genome assembly GCF_030419005.1 of Eleftheria terrae. NCBI lineage: Bacteria > Pseudomonadati > Pseudomonadota > Betaproteobacteria > Burkholderiales > Eleftheria > Eleftheria terrae. The sequence continues at coordinate 4,874,788 of NZ_CP106951.1, read as the reverse complement.
GCTGGGACCAGGCCTCCTGCCTCGGCCAGTCGAAGCTGGGCGCCACCAACCCGGACGGGGTGGGTGCGGACTACATGAGCTCCATCAACCTGGCGGCCTTCGGCTTGGTGACGCCCTTCACGGCGCGGCTGCATCCCTTCGACCGCATCCGCACGCAGGGCTGGAACATCGTCTACCTGCCTTACTGCACGGGCGACGTGCACACCGGCAGCGCCGTGCAGGTCTATGCCGACAGCCAGCCGGCCCAGCCGCGGGTGCAATACCACCGCGGCCAGGCCAATGTGGCGGGCGCGGCGCGCTGGCTGCGCGAGCACCTGGGTCGCCCCGACGAGTTGCTGGTGACCGGCTTCTCGGCCGGTGGGGCCGGCGCCACCGGTGGCTATCCGCTGCTGCGCGATACCCTGCAGCCCGGCCGCTCGTCGATGCTGGCCGACTCCGGGCCGCTGTTCCCCGCCGCCCGCGGCACCACGCCGGCACAGGCACCATCGCTGCCGCTGCACAACCGCATCCGCGAAGCCTGGGGGCTGGACGCGCCGGGCGGCATGATCGACGTCTATGCCGGCCGTCCCGGGCTGGACGTCAACGACCTGGGCAGCGTCAGCACGGCGCTGGCGCTGAGCTATCCGCAGGACCGCTTCTCCTACGTGGCCTTCCAGACGGACGGCATTTACTCGGCCTTCAGCTATGAGAAGTTCTATCCCGAGATCATCAACGCGCCGGATGACGCCACCCGCCGCGCGCTGATCCAGCAGCGCTGGCGCCAGGACCTGATGCGCTGGGTGCCCTCGTTGCAGCGCCATGCCAACGTGGGCTGGCACCTGCCCCACTGGCGTGAGCTGAACGATGCGCATTGCCTGACCATCATCGACTTCTCGGGCACCGGCATCGAGGAAAGCGGCGTCGAGTCGCTGCTGCCGGTGGTCGAGAACACGCTGGAGCGCGACGCGCCGCCGCTGCGCCATGTCGAGACCGACCAGGTGTCGGACTACTCGCGCGCGGTGAACCCGATCCAGGCGCTGATCTCGTTCTTCATGAAGCTGTTCGGCTGACCAGAGGCGCGCGGGCGCCTGCCTCGCCGGCCACCCGGCGGCGAGGCGGATCAGCTGGTGGTGGAGGCGAACAGGCGCGAGTCGATGCGGCTGGACACCACTTCCTCCGAGGCATAGAAGCGCACCCGGTTGCGGCCAGCCCGCTTGGCCTCGTAGAGGGCTTCGTCCGCCTGGCGCAGCAGGTCCACCACGTCCACCCGGCTGCTGTAGAGCGCCTGGGCCGACGCATACGCCACGCCGACACTCATGGTGCAGCTCAGGAAGCTGCGGCCGGTGTCGATTTCGAGCGTCTCGAAGCTGCGCCGCAGGCGGTCGGCGAACACACGGGCGCCGGGCACGTCGGTGCCCGGCAGCACCAGGCAGAACTCCTCGCCACCCAGCCGGGCGAAGACATCGGTCTCGCGCTTGGCCCGGTGCACCAGCTGGGCCAGCGCCTTCAGCACCAGGTCGCCGACATGGTGGCCATGGCTGTCGTTGACGCGCTTGAAGTGGTCGACATCCAGCATCAGCACCGCCACCGACTGCCCCAGCCGGGCGGACAAGCCCGTCAACCGGCCGGTGCTCTCCTCGAAGCCGCGGCGGTTCAGCGCCCCGGTGAGCGGATCGCGCACCGCCAGCGCGTGCAGTTGCTCCGCGAGCCGGAAGTTCACCATCAGCACGTACAGCAACACCAGTGCCCCCGTCGATACCAGGCCGACCCCTGCGAGGATGGTATTGACATGCGTCACCACCTCCGGCAGCTCGGCATTGCGCGAACCCATTAGGATCCCGCAGCGCCAGGCCCAGCCCACACCTTCGAGCAGCGCGCACAAGGCCACGCCGACAAACAGCGGATGCCGCCGCCGGCCGGTGTAGCGCAGCGCCACCCAGGCGATCCAGATCCACAGGCCGGTGATAATTGCCGACGCCGTAACGGTGTTGTAGCGCGGCAGTCCGACCGCCTCGAAGCCGAGGCCAAGGGCCGCATACAACACCGCCACCCCGACAATCCATCTGCGTCGGTCCGGCCGGTGGCAGAAGCGCCGCAGTCCCTCGCCCACCGCACTGATGCCCAGCACCATCAGGCAGTCGCCCAGCACGTAGAGCGCGCGCCCCAGCGGCGTCTGTGAATGCACCTGGCTGCCGGCCAGCAGCATGCCCACCAGCACCAGCACCGCGCCCGTGCTCCACCACCGCGGGCCCGGCACATTGGGCACCATGCGCGCCAGCACCCACAGCAGCACCGAGGCAATGACCAGCAGCAGGCCGAAAGCGGCCGCCAGCCCCCAGAACTGGGGTGGCCCGAGCTCCAGGCCGGGGATCATGCGCCTCCCTCCACCGCCGGCAGCCAGGGCCCGGCTGGCGTGCCCGGTGCCGGCGGGGCAGGCGCCGCGTGGGTCGGCTCTTCCGGCGCCAGCGCGCAGCGATTGCGCCCGCCCGCCTTGGCCTGGTAGAGCGCCTGGTCGGCACGGGCCAGCAGCGTCTCCCAGTGCGCTTCCTCGCCCGGCTGCGCGGCCACGCCGATGCTCGCGGTCAGCTCCAGCCGTCCACCGTCGCTGCGCTCGAAACGGTGCGCCTCGATGGCGGCACGCAGCCGCTCGGCCTCGGCGCTGCCCTGTTCGCCGTCGGCGCCGGGCAGCAGCACGACGAACTCCTCGCCGCCGAGTCGGCCCACCAGGCCGGCCTGGGCGAAGTGCTCGCCGAGCAGCCGGCCCAGCGCCTGCAGCACGCGGTCGCCTTCGGCATGGCCGTAGGTGTCGTTGACGGCCTTGAAATGGTCGAGGTCACAGCTCAACACCGCCACCGGGCGGCCGACCCGCCGCGCGAAGGACAAGGTGCCCGGCACCGCCTCCTCCAGCCCGCGCCGATTGAAGACGCCGGTCAGCGGGTCGCGCACCGTCAGCTGCGCCAGCGCCTCGTTCATGCGTGCGGTCATCAGCAGGGCCAGGCCGGTCACCACGGCCATGATGGTGATGGTGGTGACCATGCTGGCCGCCCCGTACAGCTGCATCACCTGGGTCGCGGTGAACGGCAGCGGCAGCAGGAACATGGCCGCCCGCAGCAGCGCCAGCACCGCAATGGTGCCGAAGCCCACCTGAAGGTAGAGCCGCACCTCGCGCAGGGTGGGGCCGGTGACGCTGCGCAGCGTCCAGAGGGCGGCACCGGTCAACAGCGCGATGCCGGTGGTACGCACCGCCATGCGCACCGTCACGCTGGGCAGCAGGGCGGTGAAGAGCGCGGTGACGACCAGGCTGGCCAGCACCACGCTGCCCGCCAGCGCCCAGGGCCGCGACAGTCGCAGGTAGTGGCGCAGGCCAATCAGCAGCAGGCCGTAGCCGCTCAGCAGCAGCGGCTCGCGCAGCACCAGCAGCAGGGCCGGCAACGCCTCGCCACGGCCCACCAGGGCGCTGCCCAGGCTCAGCGGCACGAAGGCCAGGGCCCAGTAGCGGGCACCTTCGGCGTCGGGCACCCATCGGATGGCCAGCCCGAGCAGGACGGCCAGCAGGAAGCCGAGCACGGAACCGGTGATGGCGACGATGGAGAAGTCCAAGCAGCACCTTTACGCAACAAGCGCGACAGCGCCGGTGCCCCCTGCGCCCCGACGCCGACACGGGAGGAACCTACCAGACGGCGCCACGGGGGCGGCCGCAGCGGCCGCAGCGGCCGAGGTGGCCAGGTTGGCCGGGGTGGCGGCAGTATGCCAACCACCCCCCTGCCCAGCAAGCCGGTCGAAGCCCGGAACTGGACGGTAACACGGGCCTTGATCCGGGCCTTGCCAGCGGCCCGGGAGCGGCATCATCAAGCCCTTATCGTGCGTGCGTCCGCCCGGCCGCCGGCGTGGGGAACCGGCCGAAGCCGCGCCCCGCCACGACCGCTCGCACCGCCCCTTCGGAGCCGCTGCCCCATGTCTGATGCGATCCTGTCCCTGAACGAGCCGACCCTGCCCATGCCGCTGGACGAGCTGCCGCGCCAGGCTCCGACCCCGGCCATGGCGCCTGCCACGCCGCCGGCGGGGCTGCGGGAGAAGACGCAGCACGCGCCCTTCCGCTGGCCCACGCCCCCCTTCGGCGCCTATCCCGCGGCCACCGAGCAGCAGCAGCCCCTGGAATGCGAGATCGAGGGCCTGAACGGCCGCCAGATGCGCGGCCGGCTGATCTTCTTCGTGCCGGGCGAGGGCGTGGTCCATGTGCAGGTGCCGCCGGCGCGCACCACCATGGCCCTGCGCTTCAGCCAGTTCCGCGCGCTGCACATCCTGGAGCCCCTGCGGCCGCTGGCGGTGGCCAGCGACGACCCGCACGCAGCCATGCTGGACCTGCGCCCGCGCCTGAGCTACAGCGTGCACATGAGCAGCGGTGAGGCCTTGCGCGGCGAGACGGTGGGCCATGTCGAGACCGACGACGGGCTCTTCCTGTTCCCGCCAGCCGATGACCACGGCGGTGTCCACCGCCTCTTCGTGCCGCGCCAGGGCTACACCGGCGTCGACGTGGGCCCGCGCATCGGCGAGCTGCTGGTGGCGCACAACGCTGCCACGCCCCGCCAGGTGGAGCAGGCGGCTGCGCAGCAGCAGGAACTGCGCGACCGCAAGCTGGGCGACATCCTGGTCACCCGCAAGATCGTCTCGGCCGAAAAACTGCTCGCGGCGCTCGAGCAGCAGTCGCGCATGCCCATGGTGCGCATCGGCGAGGCGCTGGTCTCGCTCGGCATGGTGACCCAGGCCGACCTGGACGGCGCGCTGGAGCAGCAGAAGACCGACCGCAAATTGCCGCTGGGCGAATTGCTGGTGCAAAGCAACCTGGTCTCCCGCCAGGACCTGCAGACGGCGCTGGCCCACAAGATGGGCTACCCGCTGGTGGACGTGATGAACTTCCCGGCCGACCCCGAGGCCCTGCGCAAGGTGCCTTCGTCGGTGGCGGCGCGGCTCAACGCCCTGCCGCTGGTGGTGCGCGATGGCCGGCTGGTGGTGGCGCTGGAAGACCCCTCGCGCCGCGCGGTGCTGGAGGAACTGGAGTTCGTCAGCCAGCTCAAGATCGTGCCGGCGCTGGCGCAGTTCGGCGACATCGAGACGGCCGTGCGCCTCGCCTACGAGAAGATGGGCAGCGACGCCTGGACGCTGCGCGGCGCGCCGGCGGTGATCGAGTTCGACGCGGGAGACACCGGCCGCCTGATCGAGACGCTGGAGAAGGAAGGCACCCCGACCCAGACGCCCGCCGAGGAAGACGCGCAGATCGAGCAGTCGGACAACTCGCTGGTGCGGCTGATCAACAACATGATCGTCGAGGCCCATGGCCAGGGCGTGTCCGACATCCACGTCGAGAGCTACCCCGGACGCGAGAAGCTCAAGATCCGCTTCCGCAAGGACGGCCTGCTGCAGTCCTACCTGGAGCTGCCCCACACCTACCGCAACGCCCTGATCTCGCGCATCAAGATCATGTGCGACCTCGACATCTCCGAGCGCCGCAAGCCCCAGGACGGCAAGATCAACTTCGCCCGCTACGTGCCCAGCCACAAGATCGAGCTGCGGGTGGCCACCATCCCCACCAACAACGGCCTGGAGGACGTGGTCATGCGCATCCTGGCCTCGGCCAAGCCGCTGCCGCTGGACGACCTGGGCCTCAGCGACTACAACCTGCGCCACCTCAAGGAGGCCGTGCAGCGCCCCTACGGCATGGTGCTGTGCGTCGGCCCCACCGGCTCGGGCAAGACCACCACGCTGCACTCGGCCATGAGCTACATCAACGTGCCCGAGCGCAAGATCTGGACCGCCGAGGACCCGGTGGAGATCACCCAGCCCGGGCTGCGCCAGGTCCAGATGAACCCCAAGATCGACTGGACCTTCGCACGCGCCCTGCGCAGCTTCCTGCGCGCCGATCCCGACGTCATCATGGTCGGCGAGATCCGCGACGAGGAAACCGCCAAGATCGCCGTCGAGGCCTCCCTCACCGGCCACCTGGTGCTCTCCACCCTGCACACCAACAGCGCCCCGGAAACCGTCACCCGGCTGCTGGACATGGGCATGGACCCGTTCAACTTCGCCGACTCGCTGCTCGCCGTGCTGGCCCAGCGCCTGGTGCGCCGCCTCTGCAGCGCCTGCCGCCAGAGCCGCCCGGCCACCGAGGAAGAAATCGAGGAGCTGCTCGGCGACTACCTGCATGCCTGGGGCCCTGCGCCCGAGCCCGCCGAGCGACAGGCCTTGCTGGACGGCTGGATCGCCCGCCACGGCCGCAACGGCCGGCTGGTGCACCACCACAGCGTGGGCTGCGAGAAGTGCGGCCAGACCGGCTTCCGTGGCCGGGCCGGCCTGCACGAGCTGATGGTGGCCTCTCGCGAACTGCGCCGCCTGGTGCAAACCGGCGCCCGAGCCGAGGAGCTGCAGCGCCTGGCTCTGCGCGAGGGCATGCGCACGCTGCGGCAGGACGGCATCGAGAAAGTCCTGCAAGGCGTCACCACGCTCGCCGAAGTACGTGCCACCAGCAACTCGTAGCGCTCCTGCCACATCCCGGGCACGCCAATTGGCGCGGCCGGTGGCCGGCGCCCTTCCCGGCCATGGACCGGCCAGCGGCCCGCAGCCCGCCAGCCCGCGCTCCGCTTGGCCTGGCAAGCCCGACAGGTCGCTGCTGCCAGCCGCCATTTGCCTGGCGACGTTGCAAACCTCTACATCGCATTGCACACGCTTGCACCCCCGTGGGCGGTGTTCCCGCATGCTGGCTTCCAGCAAGCAGTGAACCGTGCCCCCGGGCTGGGCTTCCTGCAAGCCCCGGCCGGCGCCACACCCTGACGCCGCCCGCCGCGGGCGCTGCCTGGCGCCTTGGGCGCCGGGGCCAATCGCCGGCAGGCCTCGGCCTGCCCCTGCCGCCTTGCCGTGCCTGGTGCCGCAAGGCAGACAACCGTGCAAGCCGCGTCCTGGTCCTCACGGCCCGGACAGGACAGGGCTTGCCTTGCGCAATTGCGGAGGATGTGATGTTGAAACGCTTTGCAGTAGCGAGCCTCGCCGCCCTGGCAGCACTGGGCAGTGCCGAGGCCGCCCCCCTGCAGCTGATCCTGGACCGCCCGGGTGCCCAGGCGACCGATTTCGACCCGGTCCGCTCGCTGGACGGGCGGGACTATGGCTTTGGTGCCCTGGTGGCCGAGGCCGGCGCGATGGTCACCTACACCTTGCTCGGCAGCGAGTCCGACTACGCGAATGTGTTTGAGGCGGCCGGTGCCGCCCTGGGCGGCACCTCGCTGCCGGGGCACGACCCACGCGGCCAAAGCATCCTGGAGTCGGTCGACAGCACGCGCCTGCTCGGCTTCAGCTTCAGCACCATCTGGCCCGCCGGCTACCCTCGTGTGGTGAATGGCGAGCCCGGCGCCCCGTTTGCGATCTTCGGAGACGGCCAGACGCCGGTGGAGACCGAATTTGGCAGCTTCCAGTACGTGCTCGGCTTCAACGACGGTGGCACGGACATCGACTATGACGACCTGGTGATCGGCGTCAACGCGGTACCCGAGCCAGCCACCACCAGCCTGATGCTGGCCGGGCTGCTGGGCGGCGGCTGGCTGCTGCGGCGGCGCAAGCCGCGCTGATCGAGGCGGCGGCGGCCCGCATCACAGCGCGCAGCTGCGAAACCCGCAGAACAGCTCGTCCCGCTCCGGTGGCGCCGAATGCCGCTGGCGCGGCTCCTTCATGCGCCAGCGGGTCGCGACCGAGCCGCCCCGCAGCACGCGGTGACGGCCGAAACCCGCGAGCGAGCGGCCAGCGTCCGGGTGGGCGACGAAGCCGGGATAGGGCTCGAAGCGATCCGCCGTCCATTCCCACACCTCGCCCCAGCGGAAGCCGCGGGTGATGGCCGTGCAGGCAGCCCGCTCCCACTCCGCTTCGGACGGCAGGCGCCGGCCGGCCCAGCGGCACCAGGCGCGCGCTTCGTACCAGTTGACATGCATGACCGGTGTCTGCGCGGCCACCTGGACCAGGCTGTTGCCGCGACGCACCATCACCCGGTGGCGCACCTGCTCGACATGGCGCGGCGCCCGCCGGCCCGTCAGCTGCAGCCAGGCCCAGCCCTCGGCGGTCCACCAGTCGGCGTTGTCATAGCCGCCGTCCTCGATGAACTCGGCGTACTGCGCCCAGCTGACGGGCTGGGCGTCGATCTCGAACTCCGCCAGGCGCACCTCGTGCGCGGGCATTTCGTTGTCGAAGGCGAAGCCCGCCGGATCGCTGCCCAGGCGCCATCCGCCGCCCGGCAGGCCGATCGGCTCGCGCAGCGCGGCCGGCAGCGGCCACTCCAGGCCGGGCACCGGCAAGCCGAGCGTCTGGGCCGCCACCGCCAGTCCCTCGGCCAGCGCGTCCTCGTGGAACAGCGCAAGCCGGAAGAAATAGAGCCCCTCATCGGTCTCGGGCGCGTGGTTCAGCAGTTCGAGCGTCGATTCCAGTGTTTCCACCAGGTAGCTGCGGGTCGCCTCGGACGAGGGCAGCGGCAGGGACCAGCGCTGGTCGGCGGGCACGCCGGCCGGGTCGTACCAGGCGTCTGCATTCGGCTCGATCGAAGCCAGGCGGGGCCGCCGAGGGTCGGCAGCCAGCCCGCGGTGGCGCTCCAGGTTGCGGCCGACCCAGTATTCCTGGAACCAGCCGGCATGCCCAAGCGTCCACAGTGGCGGATCGAATTCGGCGACCGGTGGCAACTGCAGGGGCGGCTCGAAAGCGCTGAAACGGTGCAAGGTGCAGTTTCGGCTGTCGATCAGCGCAAGCGACAGCAGGTCGCGCCCGCTGCGGCGCATCTCAGGCGTGTCGATGTCCACCCACTCCACCCCGTTGGTCGGTCGTCAGCCCGCGCACCTTGCCGCCGGGCCTCGTGCGGGTCATTGTCGCACCCGGTCTGCCGGGCGCGCCGCAGCGTCCCGCAGGGCGCCGGCCGGCTGGCCAGGCACCCGCGCAGCACCGGGCCGCTTACTGGTTGATGGCCGGGCGCACCAGTTCCAGCTTGGTGCCGAAACGCTGCAGGATGGCCCGCTCGATGCCAGCCGCATCCAGGCCCTGCAGGGCCAGCAGCTTGGCGGGATCGCCATGTTCGATGAACTCGTCCTTCAGGCCGAGCATCAGCACCGGCGTGGTCAGGCCCGCCGCATGCAGGGCCTCGGCCACCGCGCTGCCGGCCCCGCCGACCACGCAGCCTTCTTCCACGGTCACCAGCGCGTCGTGGTTGCGCGCCAACTGCTCCACCAGCGCGTTGTCCAGCGGCTTGACAAAGCGCATGTTGGCCACCGTCGCGTCCAGCCGGCCGGCCGCCTCCAGCGCCGGGTACAGCAAGGTGCCAAAGGCCAGGATGGCGATGCGCCGGCCTTCCCGGCGCACCTCACCCTTGCCGAAGGGCAGTTCGGTCATGGCGGTCTCCACCGCCACACCGGCGCCGCTGCCACGCGGGTAGCGCACGGCGGTGGGGTGGTCCTGGCAATAGGCGGTGTAGAGCAACTGCCGGCATTCGTTCTCGTCGGCCGGCGTCATCAGGCTCATGTTGGGAATGCAGCGCAGGAAGGCGATGTCGAAGGCCCCCATGTGGGTCGCGCCATCGGCACCAACAATGCCGGCGCGGTCGAGGGCGAACACCACCGGCAGGTTCTGGATGGCTACATCGTGGATCAGCTGGTCGTAGGCCCGCTGCAGGAAGGTGGAGTAGATCGCCACCACCGGCTTCAGCCCTTCGCAGGCCAGGCCGGCGGCGAAAGTGACCGCATGCTGCTCGGCGATGCCCACGTCGTGATAGCGCTTGGGGAAGCGCTGCTCGAACTCCACCATGCCCGAGCCCTCGCGCATGGCAGGCGTCACGCCCACCAGCCGCTCGTCCCGCTCGGCCATGTCGCACAACCACTGGCCGAACACCTGGGTGAAGCTGGGCTTGCCAGCCGGCGCCTTCTTCAGGCCCTCGGCCGGGTTGAACTTGCTGGGGCCGTGGTAGGCCACCGGATCGGCTTCGGCCAGCTTGTAGCCGTAACCCTTCTTGGTCACCACATGCAGGAACTGCGGGCCCTTGAGCTTGCGCAGGTTCTCCAGCGTCGGCACCAGCGAATCGAGGTCGTGGCCGTCGATCGGGCCGACGTAGTTGAAGCCGAACTCCTCGAAGATGGTGGCCGGCACCACCAGGCCCTTGGCGTGTTCCTCGATGCGCCGGGCCAACTCGAACAAGGGCGGCGCGTTCTTCAGCACCTGCTTGGCGCCTTCGCGGGCGGCCGCGTAGAAGCGGCCCGACAGCAGGCGGGCCAGGTACTTGTTCAGTGCGCCCACCGGCGGCGAGATCGACATGTCGTTGTCGTTCAGCACCACCAGCATGTCGGCCGTGCCGACCGGATGCGGGTAGCCGGCGTTGTTCAGGGCCTCGAAGGCCATGCCGGCCGTCATCGCCCCGTCGCCGATGATGGCCACCGCCTTGCGGTCCTCGCCCTTTTGCCGGGCTGCCAGCGCCATGCCGAGCGCCGCCGAGATGGAGGTGGACGAATGGGCGGTGCCGAAGGTGTCGTACTCGCTCTCGTCACGGCGCGGAAAGCCGCTCATGCCGCCCAGCTGACGCAGCGTGGGCATGCGCTCGCGCCGGCCGGTGAGGATCTTGTGCGGGTAGGTCTGGTGGCCCACATCCCACACCAGGCGGTCGTGTGGGGTGTCAAAGACGTAATGCAGCGCGATCGTCAGCTCGACGGTGCCCAGGTTGGACGACAGGTGACCGCCGGTCTGCGAGACGCTGTGCAGCAGGAAGTCGCGCAGTTCCTCGGCCAGGCGGTGCAGATCCTGGCGCGGCAGCCGGCGCAGGTCGCCGGGGGAGTTGATGGTTTCGAGGAGAGAGTATTTCATCAGCTTTGCCGATCCACGACTTTGTCTGCCAGCACGCTCAGCCAGGACGCATGCGGCAGGCCGCTGCGGGCCAGTGCTTCCTGGGCGCGCTCGCGCAGCTCGCCGGCATAGCGGCGGGCGGCGTCCAGCCCGAGCACCGACACATAGGTCGGCTTCTGGTGGTGCGCATCCTTGCCGGCCGTCTTGCCCAGGGTCTCGGAGGCCTGGGTCACGTCCAGGATATCGTCCACCACCTGAAAGGCCAGCCCCACGCTCCAGCCGTAGTCGGACAGGGCCTCCCACGCCGCTTCGGCGGGCGCGCCGCAGGCCGCGCCCATCTGCACGCTGGCGCGCAGCAGTGCGCCGGTCTTGCGACGGTGCATGTCGCGCAATTCTTCTTCGCTGAGGGTGCGGCCCACGCTGGCCAGGTCGATGGCCTGGCCGCCGGCCATGCCTTCGTGTCCGGCCGCACGCGCGAGCAGGCGGCACAGGCGCGCCTGCAAAGCGGGAGGCACCTGCTCCGGTTCGGGCGTCAGCACCTCGAAAGCGAGCGCCTGCATCGCGTCGCCCGTCAGCATGGCGTTGGCCTCGCCGAACTTCACGTGCACCGTGGGCTTGCCGCGGCGCAGCACATCGTTGTCCATGCAGGGCATGTCGTCGTGCACGAGCGAATAGGCGTGGATCAGCTCCACCGCGCAGGCCGCCCGCAGCGCCGCGTCGGCATGGCCGTCCACCGCCTGCGCGGCGGCCAGCACCAGCAGCGGGCGCAGCCGCTTGCCGCCGTCGAGCACGCCGTAGCGCATCGCGGCGCCCAGGTCCACCGGCGCGTCGGCCGGCACCCAGGCCATCAGGGCCGACTCGACGCGGGCGAGTTCGCCCTGTGCCCAGCGGTCGAAATCGGCAGCATTCATGCTTGCATCCAAGGTTTCAGTTGGCCCTCTTCCAGCACCTTGACCTGCTGCTCCACGACCTCCAGGCGGCCGCGGCAGTAGGTCAGCAGCTGCGCGCCGCGCTGGTAGCTCTGCAGCAGGCGGTCCAGCGGCAGCTGGCCGGACTCGAGTTCGGACACCAGCCGCTCCAGCTCGGCCAGCGCGTCTTCGTAGCTCGCGGGCTCGGCGCCCGGGGCAGGGGTAGGGATGTGGGCCATGTCTTGAGGTGAAACCGCCGATTGTAGTCAGGGCTTCCCTTGCCAACCGGGGTCGTTTTGCACGCTGCCGGAGCCGGCGGATGCAGCACTTGATACACCTCAGGGCAGAGCGTGCCCGGCCCGGTCTAAAATACCCGGTTCCCCTGACAGATCGTCGCTGCCTCAGCTCGAATGGAGGTTCCGGTCAAGCACGTGCGAACTGGGGGAAGACGGGCCCACCGTGGGTGGTGGTTGGACATGGGTTTTTGGAGATCCTGGGGATCATGTCAGACCTAAGCATTGCCCTTGAGCAAAGCCACACGCAACTGCCGGTAACGGCATATTTCGACGGCGGACTGTTCCGCCGCGAGATGGAGCTCATCTTCCATGGCTATCCCCGCTACCTGGGGCACGAACTCGCCGTGCCTCAGGTGGGGGACTATTACGCGCTGCCCCATGAAGGCGAGGGGCGGGCGTTGGTGCGCACGCCGCAAGGGGTGGAGCTGATTTCGAACGTCTGCCGCCATCGCCAGGCCGTGATGCTGCGCGGCCGGGGCAACACCCGCAGCCACATCGTCTGCCCGCTGCACCGCTGGACCTACGGGCTGGACGGTCAACTGCTCGGTGCGCCGCATTTCGCCGACGACCCCTGCCTGAACCTCAACAACTACAAGGTCCAGCGCTGGAACGGCCTGGTGTTCGAGGGCAACGGCCGGGATGTCGCTGCAGACCTGGCGGGCCTGGGGCCGCGCGCGGCGCTCGACTTCGACGGCTTCGTGCTGGACAAGGTCGAGCTGCACGAGTGCGACTACAACTGGAAGACCTTCATCGAGGTCTACCTCGAGGACTACCACGTCGGTCCTTTCCACCCCGGCCTGGGCAACTTCGTGACCTGCGACGACCTGCGCTGGGAGTTTGGCAAGCACCACTCGGTGCAGACGGTGGGCATCGCCAACCGCCTGGGCAAGCCGGGCTCGGACGTCTACCGGCGCTGGCACGATGCGGTGCTGAACTTCGGCAACGGCCAGCAGCCGCCGCATGGCGCAATCTGGCTGACCTACTACCCGACCGTCATGGTCGAGTGGTACCCGCATGTGCTGGTGGTCTCCACGCTGTACCCGAAGGGCCCGCAGAAGACGCTCAACGTGGTGGAGTTCTACTACCCCGAGGAGATTGCGGCGTTCGAGCGTGAGTTCGTCGAAGCCCAGCAGGCGGCCTACATGGAAACCTGCATCGAAGACGACGAGATCGCCCTGCGCATGGATGCCGGCCGCAAGGCCCTGATGGAGCGAGGCGACAACGAGGTGGGCCCCTACCAGAGCCCGATGGAAGACGGCATGCAGCACTTCCACGAGTGGTACCGGGCCGCCATGCGCCTGAAGGGCTGACCGCCCGGCGGTGCATCCCGCCCTTCCCCCCAAGCCCGGCCCCGGCCGGGCTTTTTCTTGGCCGCACGCCATGCATTGCAGTTTGGGGCTGCTCAAGCACAATGCCACCGTGTCTTACCGGCTCGCCACCCTCCTTCCGTCGTGAACGCAGCGTCCGCGTCGCCGCAACGCCGCTCGCTCAGCCGCACCCTGCCCATGGCGGTGCTGTTGTTCACCATCGTGCCGCTGATCATCGCCGGCTCGCTCTCGCTGGCGGAGAACGCCCAGCGCCTGCGCCTGGAGCAGGAACGCCGCACTCGCCAGACGGCGGTGTTGATGGCCGGACGGGTGCGTCAGCTGATGCTCTCGGTGGAACGCATGGGCACGATGCTGGCAGGCACGCCGGGCACCGAGGACGTCGTGACCGGCGCCGACCCGAACGGCGGCACCCTCTATCTCGAGTTGCGCAGCCTGGTGCGCAGCCACCCTGAACTCGACGGCGCGCGGGTGCTGGATGCCAGCGGCCGCACGCTGCTCGGCTATCCCGACGAGCAGTTTCTGAAGGCACCGGCCCGGCTGCCGCCGTCGCAGGACGCATGGTGGCAGCCACGTGCGCCGGGCCAGGGAGCCGACATGCTGCTGCCGGTGCGTGTGGCCGGCGGCCCCTCCACGGTGCTGGGCTGGGTGGCCCTCGGCGTCACGCCAGCGGCGCTGCTCGACACCATCGACCTGCCCGACGGCGACCGGCGCGAGGCGCAGGCGGTCCTGAGCGACCTGCACACCGCCACGCCGCTGGCGACCGTGTCGCATCCGGGTGTCGATGAAAGCGACGCGCTGATCAGCGACGCGCCCGCGCATGCCGGCTGGCAGGTGCGCGCGGTGCAGTCGCTGGCCACCTACCGGGCGCTGGTTCGCGAGGACCTGCTGCGCTTCGGGGCGGTGGCGCTGGTGGTTTCCTGCATCAGTGCCTGGGTCGCCTGGCGCTATGCCCGCGGGCTGGCACGCGATGTCCGCGGCGTGGCGCGTTCGGCCCGTGCTATCGTCAAGGGCCACTATCTCAACGCCCACGTCGAGGTCCACCGCGACGATGAACTGGGCCTGCTGTCGCAGTCCTTCAACCACATGAGCTGGGAGCTCGAGAAGCGCGAGCGCGAGCGCGACGTGTTCGGCCGCCTGGTATCCCCGGAAGTGCGCGACCAGCTGCTGCAGGGTGAGCTGATCCTTGGTGGCTATGAGGTGGAGGTGACGGTGCTGCTGAGCGACATCCGCGGCTTCACCCAGTTGTGCGAGGCAATGAAGCCACGCGACATCGTGCTGACCCTTAACGAGTACTTCACCCGCATGACCGAAGCCGCGCAACGCTACGGCGGCTACGTCAACAACTTCATGGGCGATGCGATGGTGGTGGTCTTCGGCGCCCCGAAGCCGGACGAGCACCGGGTGGTGCGTGCACTCTATGCCGCCGAGGCCATGCAGCAGGCGCTGCAGGCGTTCAACCGCGAGCGCGCCGCCTATGGCGCGCCGGCCCTGGTGATGGGCATCGGGCTCGCCAGCGGCACCGCGCTGGCCGGGCAGATCGGCTCGCCCGAGCGATGCATCTACACCGTCATCGGCGACACCGTGAACGTCGCCGCGCGCCTGGAAAGCCTTTGCAAGGAGCATCCCGAGATGGTCACCTTCGCCAATGCCGCCACCCACGAGCTGTTGCCGCCCCACCTGCGCGAGTTGCTGCAGCCGATGGGCGAGCGCCAGCTCAAGGGCCGCGATCGTTCGGTGCAGGCCTACGCCTTGCCGCGTGACGCGCAGCTGCCGCCGCCACCGGCCCACCTCATGCGCGTGGTCGAGGAGGTGCTGTGATGCCCGCCTCGCTGCTGATGGTGGCCGCTTCCTTCCTGTTTGCCACCATGGGCCTGTGCGTCAAGTACGCCTCGGCCTACTACAACACCGGCGAGATCGTGTTCTACCGCGGCCTGGTCGGCGCCATCGCCATCGCGCTGCTGGTGCGCCACCGCGGCGGCACGCTGCGCACACGGGTGCCGGGCATGCACTTCTGGCGCGGGCTGTCGGGGGTGGCAGCGTTGAGCATGTGGTTCTATGCCATCGGCAACCTGCCGCTGGCCACCGCGATGACGCTCAACTACATGTCCTCGGTGTGGATGGCGCTCTTTCTGCTCGGCGGCACCATCGTGCTTGGCGGCGCCCGGCTGGACGGGCGGGTGGTGGGGGCCGTGCTGTGCGGCTTCGCCGGGGTGGCCCTGATCCTGCGGCCGACCATTGCCGACAACCAGCTCTGGCACGGCTTGATCGGATTGCTGTCCGGCATGCTGAGCGCCACCGCCTACCTGCAGGTGACCGCACTGGGCCGCAGCGGCGAGCCGGAATACCGCATCGTCTTCTACTTCTCGCTGGGCGGCATGGTGGCCGGTGCACTGACGATGCTGGCCGGCCGCGCCAGCCCGCACACGCTGGTGGGCGCCGGCTGGTTGCTGGCGGTGGGACTGCTGGCCACCAGCGCGCAGCTGATGATGACCCGTGCCTACAGCACCGGCAAGCCGCTGGTCAACGCCAGCCTGCAGTACCTCGGCATCGTCTTCGCCTTCATCTACGGCGTGCTGCTGTTCGGCGACCCGATCACCTGGCAGGCGGTGCTCGGCATGGCGCTGATCGTGCTGGCCGGCGTCGCGGCCACCTTCCTGCGGGCGCGCGCCGCGCCCGCCACCCCGGCCTCCACCCCCTCCGACACATGAGCCACACCACCCTCATTTCCGCAGAAGCCCTGCGCGGCCTGCTGGACGCCCGCGCTCCCTCGCTGGTCGTGCTGGACGTCAGCTTCGACCTGGCCGACCCCACCGCGGGCCAGGCCGCGTATGCGGCAGGCCACCTGCCGGGCGCGCTGTACGCGCACCTGGAGCGCGACCTGTCGGCGCCCAAGTCGGCGCCCGGTCAGCCGCCGCGGGGCCGCCACCCGCTGCCGACGCGCGACGAGTTCGCCGCCACCGCCGGCCGCTGGGGCATCACACCAGCCAGCCAGGTGGTGGTCTACGACCGCCAGGGCGGCATGTACTGCGTGCGTGCCTGGTGGATGCTCAAGTGGCTGGGCCACGAGGCGGTGGCCGTCCTGGACGGCGGCCTGGCCGCCTGGCAGGCCGCCGGCGGCACGCTGAGCACCGAGCAGCCGCTGCCGCCAGCCCAGCCGCCCTATCCGTGCGCCGCACCGGTGGCACGCGCGGTGAACGCCGAAGAACTCCAGGCGCGGCTCGGTGATCCGGGCCTGCCCCTGTTCGATGCGCGCGCACCGGAGCGCTACCGCGGCGACGTCGAGCCGCTGGACCCGGTGGCGGGCCATATCCCGGGCGCCAACAACCGCTTCTTCAAGGACAACCTGCAACCCGACGGCCGCTTCAAGCCGGCTGCCCAGCTGCGGGCGGATTTCGAATCCTTGCTGGGCGGACGCGACCCGGCTGCGGTCGTGCACCAGTGCGGCTCGGGTGTGACGGCCTGCCACAACCTGCTGGCGATGGAGGTGGCCGGACTCGGCCGCGCCACGCTCTATCCGGGCTCCTGGAGCGAGTGGTGCGCCGATCCGGCCCGTCCGGTGGCGCGCGGCTGAACAGGCCGCCGCCGCGGCCTCCCTGATGCGGGAGGGGATGCCCCCCTTGCGGGGCCGGCGTGACTTCGGTCAACATGGTCCGAGGCACCGCGTGCAACGATGCACCATCCCCGACATCGGACGGAGGTCTTCCATGTACAAGCGCATCCTGGTTCCCACTGACGGCTCGGACATCACCCAACGGGCGATCGCCGCAGCCATCTCGCTGGCCAAGCTCACCGGCGGCGAGATCTTCACCATCAGCGTGAAGGACCCCTACCCCTACAGCGCCATCTCGGAGATGCAGCCCACGCTGCCACAGGAATTCCTCGACGCGCAGGAACGGGTCGCGGCCCGCAACGTGACGGCCGTCAAGGAGAGCTGCGAGGCGGCCGGCATTCCCTGCACCGGGCACACGGTGGAGTCGGTCAGCGTGTGGGAAGCGGTGGTGGACCATGCCAAGCGCCAGGGCTGCGACCTGATCGTGATGGCCTCCCACGGTCGCCGCGGCGTGCAGGCCCTGCTGCTCGGCAGCGAAACCAACCGGGTGCTGACGCACAGCACCATCCCGGTGCTGGTGGTGCGCTGATTCCTTTGTGGCGACGGGGGGCCGCATGCGCCACCCGCCTGGTGCGCGCGCCGGGGCGCCGTTGCAGCGCCTTGCCATGCGGGCCACCCGCCCGGCCACGGCGCCGGCCCGGGCTGCTGGCCCGGCAAGGCGGCAGCGCCGGTTCGGTCAGTGGCCGTGGAAGCGGCCCACGATCAGCGTGATGAAGCCCAGGCCCAGGCCCAGCCACAGCAGCTGCGAGAGGGTTTCCTTCAGCGACAGGCGGCGCTGCAGTTGCGGGATCAGGTCGGCCACCGCCACGTAGATGAAGCTCGACGACGCGATCACCAGCAGGTAGGGGAACCAGCTCTCCAGCGCGCCGACCACGAAGTAGCCCAGCACGCCGCCCACCACCGCGGCCAGCCCCGACAGGGCGTTGTAGAGCAAGGCGCGTGAGCGCGAGAAGCCCGCATTGAGCAGCACGATGTAGTCGCCCACCTCCTGCGGGATCTCGTGGGCGATGACGGCCATCGCCGTCACCACGCCCAGCTGCGGCTCAGCGAGGAAGGCGGCGGCGATGATGATGCCGTCGCAGAAGTTATGGATGCTGTCGCCCACCAGCACGCTCCAGCCGCCGCGGCCGGCCTGGGCATGATCGAAGCCATGGTGGTGGTGGTCGCCGTCGCCTTCATGGTGATGGCCGTGGCGGTACAGCTCCGCCTTCTCCAGCAGGAAGAAGAACAGCAGGCCGCCGAGCAGGGTCAGGAACAGTTCGTGCGCGTCGACCGCGCTCTCGAACGCTTCGGGCAGCACATGGATCAGCGCGGTGCCCAGCAGCACGCCGGCCGACAGGCTCACCAGGTGGCGAACCACCTTGCTCAGGATCGTGAGGGTGAGGCTGGCGGCGATCAGTACCGACAGCACACCGCCGATCAGCGTCGCGAGGACGATGTAGGTCAGGGTCATTGCGAAAGCTCAACAAAAAGCCGCGCCTCGATGCGCGGCTCCTCGTGCAGGTAAGGAGACCAGGTTCAGGCCACCCCGTGTTTCCTGAACCAGTCCAGGCAGCGCTTCCACCCGTCCTCGGCCGCTTCCTTGCGGTAGCTGGGCCGGTAGTCCGCATGGAAGGCATGCGGCGCGTCGGGATAGACGACAAACTCGGACTGCTTGGCCGCGGGCCCCCCCGCCGCCAGTGCAGCCTTCATCTTATCAACCGTGTCAAGCGCGATGCCGGCGTCCTGCCCGCCGTAGAGGCCCAGCACCGGCGCCTTCAATTGCCCGGCCAGGTCAAGCGGATGGCGCGGCGTGTTCTCGCTGGCCGTGCCCACCAAGCGTCCGTACCATGCCACCCCGGCCTTCACCGGCCCATGCGCCGCGTAGAGCCAGGTGATGCGGCCGCCCCAGCAGAAGCCGGTGATGCCGAGCCGGTCGGTGTCGCCGCCCTGGGCCTTGGCCCAGGCCACGGTGGCATCCAGGTCCTGCATCACCTGGCTGTCGGGCACCTTGGCGATGATCTCGGCCTGCAGCTTCGCGATCTCGGTATAGGCCTTGGCATCGCCCTGGCGCACGAACAGCTCCGGTGCGATCGCCAGGTAGCCGAGCTTGGCGAAGCGCCGCGCGACGTCGGCGATGTGCTCATGGACGCCGAAGATCTCCGAGATCACCAGCACCACCGGCAGCTTGCTCTTGCCGGCCGGCTGCGCCCGGTAGGCCGGCATCTTGAAGCTGCCGACCGCGATGCTGACCTCGCCTGCGGTGAGGCCGGCACTGTCGGTCATGAGCGTCTGCGCGGTGACCGGCATGACGGCGGCTGCAAAGCCGCTGCCGAGCGCGGTGGAGACGAAATGGCGGCGGGAGAAGCCGCGGGTGGGCAAGAGGCTGTCGAGATCTTCGGTGGACATCGGACGTCTTTCCTGGAAGCGGTCTGCGCAAGCCGGCCTGCGCCGCACGGGGGCCTGACCGCGGCGGCCCGCCGCGAGAGACTGGAACCACGCAGGGTACACGACTCGCTTCCTTCCTGTGGGCCGCCCCCCGGCCGGGACCATCGTCATCGGGGCTGATGTCAAATGAAGAGACAATGCGCGCCATGAGCCTGGAAAAGACCGCGGCGCCGCCGCTGCCGCCCCCCTCCTCCCCCGACGTCGATGGCCTGCTGGCGGGCATCGACCTCGGCTCCAACAGCTTTCGCCTGGAGATCGGCCAGCTCACCCATGGCCGCTACAAGCGCATCGACTACCTGAAGGAAACCGTGCGCCTGGGCGGCGGCCTGGATGCCGACGGGCTGCTGACCGAAGACGCCACCGAGCGCGGCCTGGCCTGCCTGGCCCGCTTCGCCGAGCGGCTGCACGGCTTCGGCCCGCAGCAGGTGCGGGCGGTGGCCACCCAGACCCTGCGCGAGGCACGCAACCGCGACGCCTTCCTGGCCCGTGCCCAGGCGGTGCTGGGCCACCCCATCGAGGTGATCTCCGGCCGCGAGGAAGCCCGCCTCATCTATGCCGGCGTGGCCCGCCTGATGCCGCCCAGCGCCGGGCACCGCCTGGTGATCGACATCGGCGGCCGCTCCACCGAGATGATCCTGGGCCGGGGCCGCACGCCGGTGGTGGCGGAGTCGTTCCAGATCGGCAGCGTGGGCCTGTCGATGCGCTACTTCCCGGACGGCCGCTTCACCGCCGAGGGCTTTCGCGCAGCCCAGGTGGCCGCTGGTGCCGAGCTGGAAGAGGCCCTGGAAGTCTTCGCTCCCGGCCTGTGGAGCGAGGCGCTCGGCTCGTCCGGCACGGTGGGGGCGGTGTCGCAACTGCTGCTGGCCAACGGCATCACCGATGGCGCCATCACCCCCGAGAGCCTGCGCTGGTGCATCGAGCAATGCCTGCGCGCCGGCCATGTGGACCAGCTGCAGCTGGCCGGCCTGAAGGACGACCGCCGCCCGGTGCTCGGTGGCGGGCTGTCGATCCTCTACACGCTGGCAATCCATTTCGGCATCGAGTCGCTGCAGCCGGCCCGCGGCGCGCTGCGCCAGGGCGTGATCTTCGACCTCGACGAACGCCGCTCGGCCGGCAGCGACCACCGCCCGGTGCACGATGTGCGGGACGAGTCGGCCCGCCAGCTGCAGGAGCGCTTCGGCGTCGATATCGCGCAGGCGGAGCGCGTCGAGCAGGTGGCACTGGCGCTCTACCGAAGCGTGGCGCCGCGGGCCTCCCTGGATGCCCGGCGGCAGCTGCGCTGGGCGGCGGCCCTGCACGAAGTCGGCATGATGGTGTCCCACCACGACCACCACCGGCACAGCGCCTACCTGCTGGCCCATGTGGACGCGCCGGGCTTCTCGCAGTCAGAGCAGCGGCGGCTGGCCTCGCTGGTGCTTGGGCAGCGCGGCGGCCTGCGCAAGCTGGACGAGGCACTGCAGGACGAGGGCTTCGCCTGGCAGGCCCTGTGCTTGCGGCTGGCCCTGCTGCTGTGCCACGCACGCCGGCTGCCGACGCTCAGCGCCCTGACGCTGGAACGCGCCGGCCGCACGGCTTACCTGGCCTGGGCACCGGATTGGGACAGCACCCACCCGCGCACCGCCTTCCTGCTGCGGCAGGAACAGGATGCCTGGGAGCGCAGCGGTGCGTTGAAGCTGGTGCTGCCGACACGCTGACCCGGCCGGCCTGCCCGCCGCCCATCGGCCAGGCGCCTGCCTAGCCGAGGAAGTCCACCGACTGCACGGCCTGCAGGACCACCTGCACCGTGCCGTCGCGCTCGCGGCGCCTGAGCCACCAGACGGCGCCCTTCTTCAGCGTCCAGTCCTGCTCCGTCCCGGCGAGCAGCTGGGCCGCCACCCGGCCGAGGGTCGGCTGGTGGCCCACCACCAGCACCGCCTCGTTGCTGCGCGGCCAGCGCACCGCCTCGAGCACCGCCCGCACCGGCGCCTCGGGCGCCAGCGACGGCACGGTCTTGAAGGGACGGCCCAGGGCCTGCGCGGTCTGCTGGGTGCGCAAGGCCGGGCTGACCAGGACACGGGCGGAGGACGGCAGGTGGCGGTGCAACCATTCCGCCATGCGCGCCGCCTGCCGCTCGCCCTTGGGCGTCAGCGGCCGTTTCAGGTCTTCGGCGGCGCCCTGGCTGTCGTCCGCCAGGGGCCGGGCTTCGGCGTGTCGCCACAGGATCAGGTCCACCGTTTCCTCCCGTGCAAGGGGCTGCGCCGCTCAGAGCGCGGCCCGGTAGCGTTCCATCAGCGCCTGCTGGGCGCTCGGTCCATCGGTCTGCAGCCGCTCGTAGTGGCCATCGGGCATCAGGGTCCAGGCGTCCTTGGCATCGTGCAGATAGGGCACCAGGCATTCGTCGATGATGCGCTGGCGCAGGCGCGCGTCGCGCACCGGCCAGGCGATCTCGATGCGGCGGAACATGTTGCGGCTCATCCAGTCGGCGCTGGAGAGGTAGAGCACCTCGTCGTCCTCGCCCTCGCCCCAGCGGAAGTAGGCCACCCGCGAATGCTCGAGGAAACGGCCGACCACCGAGCGCACCCGGATGCGGTCGGTCCAGCCCGGCACGCCGGGCGGCAGCATGCAGGCGCCCCGCACCACCAGGTCGACGTCGGCGCCGTGCTGGGCGGCCCGCACGAGCGCCTCGATCATCGGCACGTCGGTCAGCGCATTGACGCGCAGCACGATGCGCGCCGGCAGGCCCGCCGCCGCCGCCTCGGCCACCTGATCGACATGGCGCACCATCTGCTTGTGCAGCGTGAAGGGGGCCAGCTGCAGGTGGCGCGGCGTGCGCACCCGGGTCAGGCTGGCCAGCTGCTGGAAGACGGTGTCGGCATCGGCGGTCAGCTCGGCATCGGCCGTCAGGTAGCCGATGTCGGTGTAGAGCCGCGCGGTACGCGGGTTGTAGTTGCCGGTGGACAGGTGCGCATAGCGGCGCAGCACCGGCCCGCGGGCGCCGGTTTCGCGCCGCGTCACCAGCAGCAGCTTGGCATGGGTCTTGAGGCCGACGATGCCGTAGACCACCTGGGCCCCCACCGCCTCGAGCTGCTCCGCCCAGTTGATGTTGGCCTCTTCGTCGAAGCGGGCCTTCAGCTCCACCACCGCCATCACTTCCTTGCCACGGCGGGCGGCTTCCAGCAGCAGGTCCATCAGCACCGATTCGGTGCCGGTGCGGTAGATGGTCTGCTTGATGGCCAGCACATCGGGGTCGTGCACCGCCTCGCGCAGGAACTGCACCACCGGCTCGAACGATTCGAAGGGATGGTGCAGCAGCACGTCACCCTGCTTGAGCCGCTCCAGGATGGGCATGGTGCGCGGCAGCGCCGCCGGCCAGCTCGGCTCGTAGGGCTCGAAGCGCAGATGCGGCGCATCGGCCTGGTCGATCAGCTGGTTCAGCCGCACCAGGTTGACCGGCCCGTTGGCCCGGTAGAGCGCCGCCTCCGGCAAGCCGAACTGGTGCAGCAGGAATTCCGACAGCTCCGGCGGGCAGCTGCTCACCACCTCCAGCCGGATGGCCTGGCCGAAGTGCCGCGTGCTCAGCGAGGTGCGCAGGGCCTGCCGCAGGTTGGTCACGTCCTGCTCGTCCACCGCCAGGTCGGAGTCGCGCGTGACGCGGAACTGCGAGAAGGCCTCCACCGAGCGCCCGGGAAAGAGTTCTTCCAGGTGGGCGCGAATGACGCTGGACAGCAGCACGAAGGCCTGGCGGCCGTGGGTGATGGCGTCCGGCAGCCGGATCACGCGCGGCAGCACCCGCGGCACCTTGACGATGGCAATGGAGTTGGCGCGCCCGAAGGCGTCCTTGCCGCCGAGCTTGACGATGAAGTTGAGCGACTTGTTGGCGACCTGCGGAAAGGGATGGGCCGGGTCCAGCCCCACCGGCACCAGCAGCGGCCGCACCTGGCGCTGGAAGAACTGGTCGACCCAGCGGCGCTGCTCCTCGTTGCGCTCGGCATGGCTGAGCACCACGATGCCTTCGCGCTCCAGGGCCGGCATCAGTTCCTCGTTGAAGAGGGCGTATTGCTGGTCGATCAGGGCGTGCGCGGCTGTCGCCACGTCGGCCAGGTCGCGGGCCGAGACGCCGCCGCCGGGCAGGCGCGAGGCCTCGAGGTAGTCGCCGAAGCGAACCTCGAAGAACTCGTCGAGGTTGGAGGACACGATGCAGACGTAGCGCAAGCGCTCCAGCAGCGGCACGTCTTCTCGCCTTGCTTGAGCCAGGACCCGGTAGTTGAACTCGAGGATGGCGCGCTCGCGATTGAGCAACTGGAGCCCGGCGGGCCGGACGGGGACATCAGCGGTCATGGAAATTCAGTATATGACCGCTCTATGACAGCTCCGCGACAAGTGTCACAGCTTGCACTGTGCCCGGCATGGCGCTAGCGATGCGCCGCGAACACACCGCGCATGAAGCGGCGCGGCGCTTCCCGGCGATGGCGCGCGAGCTCGGTGCCGCCCCCCCTGCGCCCGCCCGGCCGAAGGGCGGCCGCCAGCGCACCGCTGCCGCGCCCGGCGCAGCTACAGGCCCTGGCGCGTCAGGGCATCGCGCACGCCCGCCACCTGGCGACGCGACACGCCGAGCCATTCATCGACACCGTCCAGCCGCACCGCCCAGCCTTCCTTGCCGCCTTCGTCGTCCTCCGCCGGCGCCAGCCGGCGCTCCAGCGCCCGCACCGCCTTGCGTGCCACCAACGCATTGCGATGAATGCGCAGGAAGCGGTCGCCCAGCCGCTCTTCGAGCTCCGACAGCGAGTCGTCCAGCACATAGGTGTGGCGGGCAGTGCGCAGCGTGACGTACTTCAGCTCGGCCTTCAGGTACAGCACCTCCGACAGTGGCACCCGCGTGACGCGGCCGCGGTCGTTCACGACGAACACCGGCTCGCTGCCCTCGCCCGGGCTGCCGGCACGCGCCTTGAGCCGCTCGGCCGCGCGGGCCAGGGCGGCCTGCAGCCGTTCGCGCCGCACCGGCTTGGTCAGGTAGTCCACCGCCTCCAGGTCGAAGGCGGTGACCGCATGCTCGGGATGCGCAGTGACGAAGATGACGGCCGGCGCCTGGGCCTGCGAGCGCAACTGCGCGGCCAGCTGGGTGCCGTCCGCCCCCGGCATCTGGATGTCGAGCAGCACCACGTCGCAGCTCTGCTGGGTCAGCCAGCTGAGGGCCTGCACCGCGCTGGCGGCCTCGCCGGCCACTTCGGCGGCCGGCGCCTCGCATTCGCCCACCAGTGCGCGCAGGCGCAAGCGCGCCAGCTCCTCATCGTCGACGATCAGCACGGACAGCATGCGGCCTCCTTCCTTCGTGTTGTAGCTTGATTGTCAATCGAGCGGCACCACCACGTGCACCCGCCAGGTGTTGCGCTCCGGACCGGCAGCGAACTGCGCCGCCAGGTCGTGCATCAGGCGCAGGCGCTCCTTGACGTTGCGCAGCGCGATGCCATGGCCTGCGGTGCTCGGATGGTCCACCCCGGGCAGCGAATTGCTGACCGAGATCAGGGCCTGGCCGCGCCGCGTGCCGGTGCGGATGCGCACCCAGCCGCCCTGTGCGGCCGGCTCGATGCCGTGACGAACCGCATTCTCCACCAGCGGCTGCAGCAGCAGCGGCGGCACCCGGGCCCGCCCGGCCGCGGGATCGACGTCCCAGCTGACCTTCAGGCGCTGGCCGAAGCGGATCTCCTCGATCGCCAGGTAGCGGCGTGCCAGCTCGACCTCCTCGGCCAGCGTCACGGTGCTGCCCGATTCGATCAGGGCGACGCGGAACAGCTCGGCCAGGTCTTCCAGCACCGATTCGGCACGCGCCGGGTCGATGCGCACCAGCGCGATCGCGGTGTTCAGCGTGTTGAACAGGAAATGCGGCCGGATGCGCGACTGCAATTCGGCCAGCCGGGCCTGGGTGACCGCCGGCAACTGGCTGCGCGAGCGCAATCGCAAGGCGTAGAACAGCGCTGCTGCCAGCGCCGCTCCGCCCAGCATGGGCGCCAGCGGCCCGGCCTGCGGATGCAGCGGCAGGCCGACCAGCCGCACCTGCCACCAGCCATAGGCGCCGCACAAGGCGCCCAGCCCGGTGGCCACCAGCCATTGCACCGGCTCGGCCACCCGCGCCAGCGGGCGCTTCAGCAGGCAGGCCACCACCAGCCACGACAAGGTGGCCGGCATCGCCACCGCGGCACTTTGGCCGAAGGCCAGCAGCCAGGCCAGCGGCTCGCTCGCGACGAAGCTCACGCCCACTGCCAGCACCGCATGCACGAACAGCACGGCGCGCAGCACCACGCCGACATGGCAGGCATCGAAGGGCGACGGCGCGCCGGGATGGGCGGCGGCGTTGGCGCTCAGCTGGTCGAAGATGGTCGTCGTCGCGAACTGGCTGGTGTTCGAGCCGGTGGTACTGCGCGGCGGCGTGGCGACGGGGGGCAAGCAGGGGTCTCCTCGGATGCAGCCGACTAGAATCGACGGCGCTTGCGCGAGCCGGGTGCCGCGCCAAGCAAATGGAGACGATTTTCCAAGACTGCCCCGGCCGGCGGCAAGCGCCGTGCACCGCGCCCGTCGGCCTCATCACCACCGCTCATCATGTCCGCCAATCAACTCGACAAGAAATCCGAAGCCTGGTCCGCGCTGTTCTCCGAGCCGATGAGCGAGCTGGTCAAGCGCTACACCGCCAGCGTCTTCTTCGACAAGCGGCTGTGGCGCGCCGACATCGACGGCTCGCTGGCGCATGCCGAGATGCTGGCCGCCCAGGGCGTGATCAGCGCCGACGACCATGCCGCGATCCAGCGCGGCATGGCGCAGATCGCACAGGAGATCGACGCGGGTGATTTCGAGTGGAAGCTCGACCTGGAGGACGTGCACCTCAACATCGAGGCCCGCCTGACCCAGCTGGTGGGCGATGCCGGCAAGCGCCTGCACACCGGCCGTTCGCGCAATGACCAGGTGGCCACCGACGTGCGGCTGTGGCTGCGCGGCGAGATCGACCTGATCGGCGGCCTGCTGGGCGACCTGCAGGCCGCCCTGCTGACGCTGGCCGACGCCAATGCGGACGTCATCCTGCCCGGCTTCACCCACCTGCAGGTGGCGCAACCGGTGAGCTTCGGCCACCACATGCTGGCCTATGTCGAGATGTTCTCGCGTGATGCCGAGCGCCTGCTGGACGTGCGGCGCCGCGTCAACCGCCTGCCGCTGGGCGCCGCCGCGCTGGCCGGCACCAGCTACCCGCTGGACCGCGAGCGGGTGGCCCGCACGCTGGGCATGGAAGGCGTCTGCCAGAACAGCCTGGACGCGGTCAGCGACCGCGACTTCGCGATCGAGTTCAGCGCCGCCGCCTCGCTGGCCATGGTGCATGTCTCGCGGCTGAGCGAGGAATTGGTGCTGTGGATGAGCCAGAGCTTCGGCTTCATCGACATCGCCGACCGGTTCTGCACCGGCTCGTCCATCATGCCGCAGAAGAAGAACCCGGACGTGCCGGAGCTGGCCCGCGGCAAGACCGGCCGCGTGGTGGGCCACCTGATGGGCCTGATCACGCTGATGAAGGGCCAGCCGCTGGCCTACAACAAGGACAACCAGGAGGACAAGGAGCCGCTGTTCGACACGGTGGACACCTTGAAGGACACCCTGCGCATCTTTGCCGAGATGGTGGGCGGCATCACCGTGAAGCCCGAGGCCATGGAGCGCGCCGCGCTCAAGGGCTATGCCACTGCCACCGACCTGGCGGACTACATGGTGAAGAAGGGCCTGCCCTTCCGCGACGCCCACGAGGTGGTGGCGCATGCGGTGAAGACCGCGCTGCAGCAGGGCGTCGACCTCTCCCAGCTGCCGCTGGCCACGCTGCAGGGCTTCTCGCCGCTGGTGGGCGAGGACGTTTACGAGGTGCTGTCGCTGCGCGGCTCGCTGAACGCCCGCAACATCCTGGGCGGCACGGCTCCGGCCCAGGTGCGGGCGCAGGTGGCCCGCCACCGCGCCCGCCTGGCCCGCGCCTGAAGGCGGCTTGCGTTGGCGCAAGCCCGCCGGCGGGCCAGCCGGGTAGCCTCGAGGGCATCTTTCTCGACAAGAAGTTGCCCATGCCCTCCCTCGTCTGGTCCGACGCGCTCAAGCTCGACAACCCTCGCATGGACGACACCCATCGCGAGTTCGT
This sequence comes from Eleftheria terrae, assembly GCF_030419005.1. Taxonomy (NCBI): domain Bacteria; kingdom Pseudomonadati; phylum Pseudomonadota; class Betaproteobacteria; order Burkholderiales; genus Eleftheria; species Eleftheria terrae. The sequence continues at coordinate 4,847,264 of NZ_CP106951.1, read as the reverse complement.
GGACCTGCTGAACCGCCTGGAGGCGGCGCCCGATGACGAGGTGCTGCCTCGCTTTCGCCGCCTGGTGGAGCACACGGTAGGCCACTTCGCCCAGGAGGACCGCTGGATGCAGGCCACCGGCTTCGCACCGCAGAACTGCCATACCGGCCAGCATGCGCAGGTGCTGCAAATCCTGCAGGCGCTGCTGGAGCGGGCCGATCTGGCGGAGCTGAGGCGCGCCACCGCGGAGCTGGCGCAGTGGTTCGAGCACCATGCGCAGACGATGGACGCTGCGCTGGCCTTCCACTGCGTCCAGCGCGGCTACGACACCACCGAAGAGCGCTTTGCGGCGGGCCGGGAACCGGTCGCCGCGGCGGAGGCCGCGCCCATCACCGGCTGCGGCAGCCACGCCTGCGCCTGAACGGGCACGGCCGCGGTCGGCCGTGCGTCAACGAACGCGGATGTTGAAGGTCGCGACGTCGATGACCTTGGGCACCGGCTCGGCGGAGGCGCTGCGGTACTCCAGCCGCAAGACCTGAGTGCCGCTGCCGGCAGCCTTGAAACGGAACATGTCGAGCCCGGCCCCGTTGGGAGTCGGATCGGCCACATGCACCGGCTCGCCCTGCGGCGCCATGGCGGCCAGACCTTCAGCCTTGGCCGCCCAGTGGTAGCCGCTGCTCGGCTGGCTGGCCAGCAGCAGCACGACTTGCTGGCCGGGCTTCACCTCGGCATCGCTGCCGCGGTCGGCATAGGTCAGCACCAGGGCGGAAGGCGGCACGCCGTCCGGCACCCTCACCAGGCTGCGCGGCACCGAAGCCGGCATCTCGTTGCCGTCGGAGCCCAGGGCACGCAGCACCTGCGGGCTCTGTTGCTGGAAGATGCGCGCGCGCTCGGGATGGTCGGGGTCGATGTGCAGCAACTGGGCCTGGGCATCGTCGGAACTGCCGCGGGCCGCCAGCCAGTTGCCGGTGGTGTTGGTGCGGCGGTTGCCTTCCTTGCCGGCCAGGAAGGTCTGGTTCAAGCTGTAGCGGGCCGGCAGGCCGGCGGCGTTGGCGTACAGCTGCAGGTCGGTGCGCACGCCGGCACAGTCGGTGCACGGCAAGGTGCCCACATAGCGGGCGACGGGCGTGGCCCCATCCGGGGCGGTGTGGCCGATCGGCGGCTCGCCGGAGCGCCAGGAAGCGCAACCCGCCAGCACCGCGGCAGCGGCAAAGGCGGGGAGCAGTCGTGAAGAGATCATGCCAAGCAGTCCTTGTTGAAGCCGGAAGATGCCGCGCAGAGGCGGCACACGTCCCCCTGCACCGTAGCGACGAAGTGCCAGCCGCGCAAGAGGCCGCCGCCCACACCCGCCGGCGGCAGTCACTCACTCGCTCAGCGGCAGCAGGCGGAATTCCTTGACCATGTCCAGCGTGCACAACATGTCGGCCAGGGCGCCGGCACGGCTGGCCCGGTCCGCCCGGATGACCATGCGGTACTCGAAGAAGCCGGCGACGCCGTCCAGGCGGTAGTTGAGGTTGGCGATGGTGAAGCCGAAGTTCGCCAGCATCCGCCGCATCTCGACTTCGTCCATCTTCGCATGGCGGTCGAAGCGCACCACGAAGTTGGCATAGAACTGTGACGGTATGCGGTTCTCGATCCAGCGGAACACCGACAAGGTGCCCAAGGTCAGCACGGTGCTCAGCAAGGCCGGCAAGTAGAAGCCCACGCCCACCAGCACGCCGATGGCAGCAGTGATCCAGATCGAGGCGGCGGTGGTCAGCCCGCGCACCGACAGGCCGTCCTTCATGATGGTGCCGGCCCCCAGGAAGCCGATGCCGGTCATGATGCCCTGCGCCATGCGGGTCGGGTCCATCGTCACGGCGGTGTGGTGCAGCTCGGGGAACCAGCGTTCCTGGTAGACCGTGACCAGCATCAGCAGGCAGGTGGAGAGGCAGACCAGCGCATGGGTGCGGAAACCGGCGGGCCGGCCGTGGTAGCTGCGCTCCAGGCCGATGGCCGCGCCCACCGCAAGCGCCGCCACCAGGCGCATGGCAATGGCCTGGTGGGTGGGGTCGGTGAACAGCGCGTGCCAGTCCATGGGGAGGAAGCCTGTGATGTTTGTTTTTCGTGGGCGGCCGCTGGAGACACGCCGGCTTACATGTCTCCGGAAAGGAGCAGCTGCCGTGCCTGCACGCCCGATGATCGGCCTGCCGGCAGCCGGACGCCAGCCTCGGTCACGGCGCCCGCCCTCAGGCAAGCGGCATCAGGAGCAGCTACAGGTGCGCAGTGCCCGGCTTCTGCGTATGGCACCCCATCGGGTTGAACCGCCCGCCGGCAGCCTTGCTGGCGCTCAACCTGGGTAATTGGGCTGCCCCGGCTCCACCGGTGCGGCCGGCAGGCCCAGCAGTTCACGCAGGCGCATGGCGTCGAAGGGAGCGCGGACCTTGATGTCGTTGTCGAAATAGCAGTAAACATCGCGCCCGGGTGCCCCGGCCGGCGGCACCGGCGAGATGAGGCGGGCATCGTCGGGCTGCGTGCCACGGCTCCAGGCAGCGATGCGGCGTGCCCAGCGCGCCAGCGCCGCTTCGCCATAGCCACTGGCATACAGTTCCTTGTCGCCATGCAGCCTGATATAGATGAAGTCGCTCGTCACGTCTTCCTTGAACGGCCAGCGCCCTGCCGTGTCGGCCACCACCAATGCAATGTCATGGCGCCGGAGCAGGGCAACGAAGGCGGGATCCACGAAGCTCTCGTGGCGCACCTCCACCGCATGCCGCAGGCGCATGCCGGGCGGGGCCTGCAGGCAGTCGCGCCCGTCCATGAAGGCCTCGCGCCGGCTGGCAATGGCCATGGCCTGTTCGGTGTCGCGCGGCAGGCCGGCAAAGAAGGCGTCCAGCCGCTCGGCATCGAAGGGCATGGACGGCGGCAGCTGCCACAGCAGCGGCCCCAGCTTCTCGCGCAATTCGAACAGGCCCGAGGCGAAGAAATTCGCGATCGCCACGTCGATGTTGCGCAGGCGCAGCACATGGGTCAGGTAGCGCGGTCCCTTGACGGCGAAGACAAAACCGCGCGGGGTCTGCTCATGCCAGTGCCGGTAGTCTTCCGGCCGCAGCAGGGAATAGAAGGAGCCGTTCAACTCGATGCTCTGCAGGCGCCGTGAGGCATGGGCCAGTTCATCCCGCTGGCGCAGTCCCTCGGGATAGAACACGCCGCGCCACGGTTCATAGCGCCAGCCTGAAATGCCGATGTAGATGCCGCTCATGCAGGCCCGTGAGCAAGAACGGTGCGCGGCCCGCCGGCAAGCGACGAACTGGCGGCCCGCGGCAGCGCTGTTCCGGGGATCACCGCGCCGCGCGCTTCCTAGACTGGAGTCTGCAGCGCACCCTGCGCCCGAAAGAATCAAGATGACTGTTGTCCCTGTTCAACTGACGCTCGACTGGGAATCCGGAGAAGGCCGCATCGAGGTGGACGCTGCCTTCTCGGCGACCCATGCCCGCTTCCGTCGCGACGTGCTGGCCGACTGGCAGGACGAGATTGCGCTGCTCATCGAGCAGGCCGAAGCCGAGCTCGACCCGGGCCGGGCCGAGCAGGAAATCGCCGAGCAGCGCCAGCGCAACCTGCAGCGCCGCCGGCTGTGCGAAGAGCTGGCCGGCCTCACCATCGAGCTGGCCGAGCCGCTGGTCAACGGTGACGTGCTGCTGCACCTCTCCGACGGCCACAGCGTGGTGCTCTATGCCTACGAGGAAGACGTGAAGCTCGAAAGCGTCGATCCCGGCCGGGCGCGCCTGCATGCGCAAAAAGCCTGTGCCGGCGATGTCTATGTGCGCGAGGACCTGCCAAGCCCCGGCGCAGCCGAGCCCACCCCGCCGCGGCTCGCCAGCTGAAGCGAAGGCCGCCGCCCGGCGGCCTGTGTCCCCGTCCTGTCCTGCTGCCCGCCTGCGCTGTGGCGATCTGCCACAGGCCGCCGCGCGGGTGTGCCATAGCGCACCACGGCCCGCCGCGTCTGTCGGTGTTTGCCCGCATCGCGCGCCCCCAGGAAGCGCCCCGCTCCCCGGTTCAGCCTCCTGGCACGACCCTCGCTGTGCAGGGGTCGATGGCTGGTGCCATTCCGCGCCGCCGCACGCCAACCCGTCCCACAGGCGCACCCCGAGGAGACAACGATGGACATGCTCGAACCCGGCCGCTTCGGCTTCCCGATCGACTTCAAGAAGCGCTACGCCAACTACATCGGCGGCCGCTGGGTGGAGCCGGTCGCCGGCCAGTACTTCGAGAACGTCACGCCGGTCACCGGCAAGGCCTTCTGCGAGGTGCCGCGCTCCAATGCCGAGGACATCGAGCGCGCGCTCGACGCCGCCCATGCCGCGCGTGCGGCCTGGGGCCGCGCTAGCGCCACCGAGCGGGCCGGGGTGCTGCTGCGCATCGCCGACCGCATGGAACAGAACCTGGAGCTGCTGGCCACCGCCGAAACCTGGGACAACGGCAAGCCCATCCGCGAGACGCTGGCGGCGGACGTGCCGCTGGCCATCGACCACTTCCGCTATTTCGCCTCCTGCGTGCGAGCGCAGGAAGGCTCCATCGGCGAGGTTGACCACCAGACCTGCGCCTACCACTTCCACGAGCCCCTGGGCGTGGTGGGCCAGATCATCCCCTGGAACTTCCCGCTGCTGATGGCGGCCTGGAAGCTGGCACCGGCGCTGGCCGCCGGCAACTGCGTGGTGCTCAAGCCGGCAGAGCAGACACCGGTCTCGATCCTGGTGTGGCTGGAGCTGGTCGGAGACCTGCTGCCGCCCGGCGTGCTCAATGTGGTCAACGGCTTCGGGCTGGAAGCCGGCAAGCCGCTCGCCTCCAGCAAGCGCATCGCCAAGATCGCCTTCACCGGCGAGACCACCACCGGCCGCCTCATCATGCAGTACGCCAGCCAGAACCTGATTCCGGTAACGCTGGAACTGGGCGGCAAGTCACCCAACATCTTCTTCGAGGATGTCTGCGCCCGCGACGACGGCTTCCTGGACAAGGCCATCGAAGGCTTCGTGATGTTCGCGCTCAACCAGGGCGAGGTCTGTACCTGCCCGTCGCGGGCGCTGATCCACGAATCCATCTACGACCGCTTCATGGAACGCGCGCTGCAGCGGGTGGCCACCATCCGCCAGGGCAACCCGCTGGACAAGGCGACGATGATCGGGGCGCAGGCGTCCAGCGAGCAGCTGGAGAAGATCCTCAGCTACCTCGACCTGGGCCGCCAGGAAGGCGCCCAATGCCTCATCGGCGGCGAACGCAACCTGCTGGCCGGTGACCTGGAAGGCGGCTACTACATCAAGCCGACCGTCTTCAAGGGCCACAACAAGATGCGCATCTTCCAGGAAGAGATCTTCGGCCCGGTGGTGTCGGTCACGACCTTCAAGGACGAGGAAGAAGCGCTCGCCATCGCCAACGACACGCTCTATGGTCTGGGCGCCGGCGTCTGGACGCGGGACATGAACACCGCCTTCCGCATGGGCCGGGCCATCCAGGCCGGCCGCGTCTGGACCAACTGCTACCACGCCTACCCGGCCCATGCGGCCTTCGGTGGCTACAAGCAGTCGGGCATCGGCCGCGAGACGCACAAGATGATGCTCGACCACTACCAGCAGACCAAGAACCTGTTGGTCAGCTATGGCGAGCAGCCCCTGGGCTTCTTTTGAGCAGGCCGGGGCGGCCCCGGGCAGTGCCCGGGCCGCCTTGCATGGCAGGCGCTGCGCAGCACGGAGGTCATCGATGAACGACGTCGCCCCGGTTCCCCAGGTGAGCGCCACCCCGGCCGCGCTCGCCCTCATCGAGCGGCTGGCGCAGCAGCACGGGCCCCTGATGTTCCACCAGTCCGGCGGCTGCTGCGACGGCAGTGCGCCAATGTGCTTTCCTGCTGGCGAGTTGCAGCTCGGCGAGCAGGACCGGCTGCTCGGCCACCTCGGCGGCACGCCCTTCTACATCAGCGAATCGCAGTACGCGTATTGGTGCCACACCCAATTGATCATCGACGTGGTGCCCGGGCGCGGCGGCATGTTCTCGCTCGAAGGTCCACTGGGGCTGCGCTTCCTGACCCGCTCGCGCCTCTATGACGACCATGAGCTGCAATGGCTCAAGGCACAGGGCCACCTGTGACAAGCCCCAGTACTACATCGCCACAGTTTGTGCCTCCCGGCTCCTGACTCCTTTCGACCTCAAGCAATCACTGCAGGGCTGAGGGATCTCCCTGAGGCCTCGAGCAGCCATTTGTTCCATAACGGTACACAGCCACAGAGGGCGCGAAACAAAGCGCTCATCGCTGGATTTGCCCTGTTTTTGTGCCTAGCATGAGGACGCCGCGCGCCCGCCGCCACGCCGGCGGGATGCAAATCAGGAGACAACCGCGAAAGCGGAACATAAGGAGAGGCGCACGATGCCTACCCCCAACGACGGCAGCCCACACGGCTTGCGCGACCTTGCGCGCGCCTGCACCACGCCCGCCGGAGCCCCCTACCCCCTGCCCTACCCGGCCCACCAGGAAACCATCCTGCGCTCACACGAGCGCTGCGAAGCCCTGGGCCTCAGGCGCAACCAGCCCCCCGACCTGACGCCGCTCACGAGAAGTGAGCTGGCGGTGGTGCGCGAGCGCAATCACCGCCTGCTGATGCATGCGGTACCGGTGATGGAGCACCTGCTGGAGCAGACCCGTGCCACGCGCAGCATCGTCGTGCTCAGCGACACCCAGGGCACCGTGCTGCACACCGTGGGCCCGGACGATTTCCTGCAGCGTGCCAGCAAGGTCGCGCTGGCACCGGGGGCCAACTGGTCGGAGCCGGCCAAGGGCACCAACGCGGTCGGCACGGCGCTGGTCACCGAGGCGCCCAGCGTGGTGCACGGGGCTGAACACTTCCTGCATGCCAACGACTTCCTCACCTGCTCGGCAGTGCCCATCCTCGACCCGCGTGGCGAGGTGCTGGGTGTGCTCGACGTCAGTGGCGATCGCGGCTCCTACCATCCTCACACGCTCAGCCTGGTGAAGATGTCGGTGCGCATGATCGAGAACCACCTGCTCGGCGCCGACCATGGCGATGCGCTGCGGCTGCACTTCCACGCCAGAGCCGAATACATCGACACGCTGATGGAAGGCATCCTGGCCATCGACCGCGAAGGCCGCGTGCTGGCAGCCAACCACAGTGCGCTCCAGCTGCTCGGCATGAGCGGCGCCGCGGTGCGCATGAACAGCGTGGTGGGCCTGTTCGGCGTGTCGGTCAACACGCTGCTGGACCATTTCCGCTCCGCGGTGGCGGCGCCCCTCAAGCTGTGCTGCAACGACGGCCAGCAGGTGTTCCTGCAAGCGCGCTGCACCTGGACCGGCTGGTCGCGCCTGTTCGCCGCCAGCAGCGCCCTCACCGACGAACCCACCACTGCCTCGCCCGGCAGCCCGCTGCGCATCGAGGAGCCGGCCCATCCCGATGCCGAACCCCGCACCGCATTGCAAGGCCTGCACAGCGGTGACGCGCAGATGGCATCGGTGGTCGGCAAGATCCAGCGGGTGCTGGACCGCGACATTCCCATCCTCATCCTTGGCGAGACCGGCACCGGCAAGGAATTGCTGGCGCGGGCCATCCACCAGGACAGTGCCCGTGCCGCCGGCCCCTTCGTGGCGGTGAACTGCGCCTCGCTGCCCGAGACCCTCATCGAGGCCGAGCTGTTCGGCTACGAGGAAGGCGCCTTCACCGGTGCCCGCCGCAAGGGCTCGCCCGGCAAGATCGCGCAGGCCCATGGCGGCACGCTGTTCCTCGACGAAATCGGCGACATGCCGCTGCCGCTGCAGGCCCGGCTGCTGCGCGTGCTGCAGGAGCGCCAGGTGACGCCGCTGGGCAGTTGCCGCGCCACCGCGGTCGACGTGATGGTGATCAGCGCCACCCACTGCCGCCTGCAGGAGATGATCGAGCGGCAGTGCTTCCGCGAGGACCTCTACTACCGGCTCAATGGCCTGGCCGTGCGCCTGCCGGCGCTGCGCGAGCGCAGCGACCTGATGCGCATCGTGCAGAAGCTGCTGCGCACCGAGTGCAAGGGCCGGGTGCCGGCCCTCGATGCGGAGGTCACCCGCCTGGTGCTGCGCTACCGCTGGCCCGGCAACATCCGCCAGCTGGTGAACGTGCTGCGCACCGCCGCGGTGATGGCGGCCGGCGAGCCACTGATCACCCGCGCCCACCTGCCGGACGACTTCCTCGACGACGCCCAGCGCGGTGCCACCTCGGCGCCGTGGGTTCCGCCCGCGCCGCCCGAGACCGAGCCGGGCAACAGTGCCAGCACCACGCTGGAGGAGCTCGAGCTGCAGGCGATCCGGCGTGGCATCGAGGAAGCGGGCGGCAACATCTCGGTGGCGTCACGCCGGCTGGGCATCAGCCGCAACACCATCTACCGCAAGCTGCGCTGGCGCACGCCGGAGCACAGCTAGGCGGCAGAACCGGCGACCGGCACCCGGCGCCTAGCGCCGGGCGGCCGCGGCGGCGCCTGCCGGCAGCCAGCGGTAGTGCCCCGTGATGGGGTAGGCGAACAGCAGGTCGTCTTCCCGGGTGCCCTGGCCGATGTTGTGCAGCACGAGCGGCCGCCCGTCGACCGAGCGCGACGAGACGATGCCAATGTGCGGCAGGTTGCCCGGCAGCCGCCAGGTGACGAGGTCACCGGGCTGGTAGTGCGCCCCGTCCCGGCTCGGCGGCAATGCGGCGCCGCGCCGCGTGAAGAAGACCTGCAGGTTGGGCACCCGGCGGTGATCGATGTTGGGATCGGGCCGCTTCAGCCCCCAGCTGTGCGGATAGGCCGACCAGGCCGCCTTCATGTCCTCGTGCACCAGCTGCTGCAGGTCGATGCCAAGCTGGCGATAGGCCCGCACCACCACGTCGGTGCAGACGCCTGTATGCAGCGGCACGTCGCCGCCCGGATACGGCATGCGGCGATAGGCGCCGTCGTACTGCACGGTGACGCCCACCTGCCGGCGCGCGGCCTCCACCAACGCGCCCGGCTGCGTGACGGCCCAGGACGGGCCTGCCAGCAGCGCCGACAATATCGCCGCCCGCATGCCAACGCCCCCTGGCGCCGCTGCCCGCGTTGCGACTCGCGCTACCCGGGCCACGCCACGCAGCAGCACACCGGTGAAGCCCGATGCCGCGGCGACCAAGGGCGCCTCTCTGTCCTCAAGCGCTGCCCGGTGTCGTGCCCACGCCCTCTTCTTCGGCTGCCGCATGGCCGCCCCTCCCATGTTGTCTTGGTTCTCCGCGATGCGCGCCGCCCTGGGCAGCGCGCATCGCGGCTCAAGGCCGCGTGCGCCCGCCCTCGCCGCGGCACAGCCGCAGGTTGGTGCGGGCCGCGCGCACCGGCCCCAGGTAGCTGTCTTCCATCACCGGCGACACCCATTCCTCGCGCAGTGCAGCGTCGCTCTTGGCGGCGTCTGCGGCCAGCGGCTCCAGGGTCTTCAGGCAGGCCGCCAGGTCGCCCAGCTTGTACTGCGTCAACGCCAGGTCGTTGCGAATCCAGTGGGTGTCCACCCAGCCCAGCGTGGCACTGCAATCGGCCAGCAGCGACTCCAGCCGCGCACGCGCCTGCGCATGGCGGCCCGCCTTGTAGTGGCGCGTGGCCTCGGCGCGGCTGCGCCCCACCTCGGACAGCGTGCAACCGGCGGCGGGCTTCAGGTACAGCCCCTCGAAACGGGCGCGTGCGCCGCACCACTGCCGGCAGGCGTCGGCATCGTCATGGGCGATCGCCACGCCCCGGCCTTGCAGCCGGGCAGTGGCATGGCAGGGCGGCTCGTCAGCGTCACTGCCGTCGATGTGCAGGCGGCCATCGGGCAGGATCTCGCCGCCCAGCTCGCAGACGTGCGCGTTGCCGCCTTCGGTCTGCAGCTCGAAGCGCTGGCGACCCTGCGTGCCGGGCCGCACCGTGAGCTGGCCCCAACCGTGCTCGGTGAGGTATTCGCCGGGCGCAATGGCCGGGGCCGCCTGCGCCATGCCGGCAGCCAGCGCCAGCAGCCCGGCCGCCAGGGCCTTCAGCCGGATCAGCCGCGGGCTCATGCGCGCCGCTCCCGCAGTTGCCGGCGGGCTTCCATCAATGCAAAGCCCAGCAGGTTCAGCCCGGGCCACTTCGCCGGTGCCGCCGCATCGGGATCGGTGGCCGCCAGCCCGATGCCCCAGACACTGTCCACCGGGCTGGCTTCCACCAGCACCCGCTCCCCGGTGCCCAGCAGGTAGTCGGCCAGCGCCGGGTGTTGCCCGAACTTCTCGACATTGGCCTGCACCACGATGGCAAAGCGCTGCCGCGTCCACACCGCCTCGTCGAAACCGCGCACCTGACGGCCCAACTTCTTCGCTTCGGCGGGCGTACCGGCCGCGAGGATGGCGCCTGCGATCTCCGCATCGCCGAAGAGGCGCGCCTTGGCCACCATCATGAAGTGCTCGGCGCTTCGGTAAGGGTCGCCGTCGACTTCGAAGGGCGCCTCCCACCACTGGCTGAGGCAGCCCTTGCCGATGCCGCCGCCGGCGGCGCTGCGGTGGCCCCAGAAGAACAGGTAGTCAGGATGCAGGCCGGCGGCCAGCTGCTGCAGCAGGTCTTGCCGGCTGCGAATCGGGGAAAAGGAAGCCATGAGTGAGAGGGTCGGGTGCCCGGCGGGCTGGAGAAGGCCTGCGCGGCCGCTTGCTTGACCGGCTCAGGCCGGGCGGTTGTGCACCACGTGCGGCAAGGTGCCGTCACCATAGGTGCGCAGCACTTGCGAGACGATGACCTGGTAGCCGTCGAGCCAGCGTCCCTGGGCCGCCTTGGCCCGCAGGTGCTCGGGATGGCGCATCAGCGCCTGCAGCCCGACCTCCGACGACCAGTAGTACACGTTGGCAATGCGCCCCGTCGCCGGGTCCTCCCAGCTCTCTTCGCCCAGGTAGCCGTCGGAATGGCGCGCCACCTCGGCAATGGCTTGGTCGAGCTGGTGGAACTCTTCGTCGAACTGCTTCTTGCGAAAGATGAAGGTGGCGGAATACATCGTGTGTCGGAACCGGAGAGCGGACGGCCTGGCGGGCTGCAAGCGTCCCATGCACGGCTCGCCTTGCCTATCCTCAGAAAGGGGGGGATGGAATGCGGCCGCCTCAGGACGCGTCGTGGACGCGGTCGTCGCGGTGGGCGGCCAGCGACTGCGAGAGTCCGCGTGTGATCTTCACCATGTCCGCCTCGCTGCGCTGCAGGCCATAGACGGTGAGCGGGAAGTCCAGCGGCTGCTGCAGCGCCCAGATGCGCTCATGCTCGCCGGGCGGCAGCAGCTCGGCCGGCTCGCCGACCGCCACCCACCCGATGGGCACCGTGGTGCCCGCGGGCAGCTGCGTCTTCAGGTGGACGACGGCATGGATGCGCACCTCGCTGCCACGGCCGACCTGGGCTGCATGGAAGATCGCCGCACCGGTGGCGACGAACACCTCGTCTTCCAGCGTGCAGCCCACCACATGCGCCTGCGGACCCACCAGGCAATGGTTGCCCACCACCAGTGAATGCCGGGCGGTGCTGCGCAGCACTGCGTTCTCCATCACGATGGTGTTCTCGCCGATCTCGATCGAGCCGCCCTCGGCCACCACCTGGGCCCCGAAGAGGATGCGGCAGCCGGCACCGATGCGCACGTCGCCGCAGACGACGGCGTTGGGCGCCACGTAGGCAGCGGGATGGATGCGCGGCGACAAGCCGGCGTGGGTGATCAGCATGGGCGGACTCCCGGGCAGCGCGAGGCGAAAGGGTGCCAAGGATAAGCAATATTCGCTTGCATGGCGCGCCCTTCTGCCGCAAGCGGCAGGCGCCGAGCGACGAGCCCGCCAAGGCCGGCTGCCGCCGCCGGTCGCTCAGGCGGCGTAGCCGACGTAGGGCACCTTGCCGGACCAGAAGTCGGTGAGGCTCTGCCACCAACGCTGGCCTTCGCTGCCGAGGTGGCGGCGGAAGTGGTCGGCATCGGCTCCGTCGCTGGACCATACGTTCTGCACGCCCTCGAGCACGCCGATGGTGGCGAACTCGCGGACGGCTTGCGAGCCGTCGCGGAAGGCCCGCTCCAGGCAGGCCGCCACTGCCTCGAAGCAGGAGGCGTCGCCAGCCTTGCACAGCGACAGCAGGTGGTGGGCAAAGGCGCTCGCCGCGATGTACAGCAGGGTGTGGCCATGGGCACGCTGGTGCTCCAACCACTCCGGGGCGAACGAGGGGCAGGCCTGCGCGAGCAGCGCCATCACCTCCTGCGGCTGATGCAGCACCGGTGCCGGCGCCTCCGAGAACAAGGCGAAGTCGGACGGCAAGGGCAGCGCGGCACCCCGCACAGAGGCAGCGCCGGCCCGCGTGGCACGGAACTGGATGTCTTGAACCGCTTGTGTCATGGCGAATGTGATCCTTTCACAGCTTCATCATGCACTTGTGCATCTTGCGACAATGGGATCACGCGCTTCTATTGCATTTTTCACAGAGTTGTATCTGTAGCCGCGCCGCACCGTGTCAGGCTGGCACGACCCGGGTCGCATGCTGGAGCAGCAGGGGTCCGGGGCCTCAGGGCATCCACCAATACATGAGGTAGGCAGGCACCTCGCGAGCGAGGGAGTAGGCATCGCGCCACTCGACATACCGTGCATGGGCCGAGCCGATGCGCGGCACGCCGGCCTTCTGCAGCGCCAGCCGGGTGCGCGCCACGTGGAAGTACTGCGAGGCGACGAGCGCGGAGGTGAGCCCGTGCCGCTGCAGGTAGCGGGCGGTGAAGCGGGCAGTGGCTGCGGTGTTGACGCCCTGGTTGTCCTGCACGATGGCCGCTGCCGGCACGCCCTGCGCCACCAGGTAGCGGGCCATCGCTGCGGCCTCGTCATGCCCCTCCCGGCCGATGCCGCCGCTGACCAGCAGCCGCGGCGCCCGGCCTTGACGGTACAGCAGCAACGCTGCATCCAGCCTCGCCTTCAGTCGCGGGCCCGGATGGCCGTCAGGCGCGACCGTGTTGCCGGGCACGACGATGAGATCCGCCGGGAAGACCTCGTCGTCGAGGCCCCGCACGACGATCGCAGCCGCGGCCAGCGCATAGGCGCTGGCCGCGGCGACCAGCAGTCGCCACAGCCACCGGCGGCCCGGGGTGGCCAGGCGTGGCAAGGGCGAGCCAGCATCACTGTGGCGGGGAGGTGAACGGCGGGTCATTCGTGGTGGAGGGTGGGAACAAGGCCATGGAGACAAGCTGCCGGCTGGATGCCGCGCTGCAAGGGGCGCCGAGGCCTCGCTGGATCGTCGCGCCGCCCGTATACTGTATGAACATACAGGTTAGATTTCTCATGCTCGACGCTTGCCCTTCGGTCCGGCCTTCCCTGCCCGCGCAGCCTTCGCTGCTGGATGCCGGAGCGCCGGGCCGCAGCATACGCAGGCGGCGCCTGCGCGTCCACCCTTCGCGCAGGGCCCACCGCGCGGGCACCGGCTGGCACCGGGTGGCGGGCCGGGCCGGGCGCCGGCACTAGCGACGCGCCCCGGCAGTACCCCTCATGGACCGCTACATCGCCCACCTCGACATGGACGCCTTCTATGCGTCGGTGGAACTGCTGCGCTACCCCGACCTGCGCGGCCGCCCGGTGGTCATCGGCGGCGGACGGCGCCACCAGCCGGTGCAACGGGACGACGGCAGCCGCGAGTATGCGGTGCTGCGCAGCTATGTCGGGCGCGGCGTCATTACCACCGCCACCTATGAGGCGCGCGCGCTGGGTGTCCATTCGGGGATGGGCTTGATGAAGGCCGCCGCGCTCGCCCCCGACGCGGTCCTGCTGCCGGTGGACTTCGACGAGTACCGTCGCTATTCGCGGCTCTTCAAGGCCGCGGTGGCTGAAGTCGCTCCCCACATCGAGGACCGCGGCATCGACGAGATCTACATCGACCTGAGCGAGCTGCCCGGGGTGCGCGACGCCGTCGGCGACGACGCGCTGGGCGGGGTGCGGGCCCTGGCCGCGGCCATCAAGGCCAGCGTGCGCCGCGCCACCGGGCTGAGCTGCTCGATCGCGGTGACGCCCAACAAGCTGCTGTCCAAACTGGGCTCCGACCTCGACAAGCCCGACGGCCTCACCCTGCTGCGCACCGAAGACCTGCCCACCCGCATCTGGCCCTTGCCGGCCAAGCGCATCAACGGCATCGGCCCGAAAGCCAGCGAGAAGCTGCAGGCCCTTGGCATCCAGACCATCGGCCAGCTGGCGGCGGCTGATCCGCAATGGCTCATCAGCCAGTTCGGCGCCAGCTACGGTGCCTGGCTGCATGAAGCCGCCCACGGGCGCGACACCCGGCCGGTGGTCACCTACAGCGAGCCCAAGTCGCTCAGCCGAGAGACCACCTTCGACCGTGACCTGCATGCGCGCCACGACCGCGAGCAACTGAGCGCCATCTTCACCCGGCTCTGCGAACAGGTGGCCGACGACCTGGTGCGCAAGGGCTATGTCGGCAAGACCATCGGCCTGAAGCTGCGCTTCGACAACTTCAAGACCGTCACCCGCGACCTGACGCTGCCGCGCCACACGCAGGATGCACGCGCCATCCGCCAGGCGGCCGGGCTCTGCCTCAAGCGCGTGCCGCTGGAGCGGCGCCTGCGCCTGCTGGGCGTTCGGGTGGGCTCGCTGTGCCGGCCCGGTGAACTGCCCACGGCCGAGGTGGCCGAGGTGCCGGCCGACGAGGCGGCGGCGCCCCGCACCCCCTATACCCTGCCGCTGTTCTGAGGGCCGCGGACGATCGATCCGCTAGCATTCGGCCATGCCCGCCCCGCCCCACCTGCGCCTGCCATCGCTCGACGGACTGCGCGCCTTCGAGGCGGCCGCCCGCCTCGGCACTTTCGAGCGGGCGGCCCAGGAGCTGAGCATCACCGCCAGCGCCGTCAGCAAGCGGGTGACCACGGTGGAAGAATTGCTGGCCACCCAGCTGCTGCTGCGCCATGGCAAGAGCCTGGCGCCGACGGCCGCCGGCAAGGAATACCTCGATCAGGTGCGCGCCGCCCTGGGCCTGCTGGCCGCAGTGCCGCTGCACCGGCGCATGGGCCGCCACAGCGAGCGCCTGCGCGTCTGCGCACCTCCCACCTTTGCTCGCCAGGTGCTGGTGCCCGGGCTCGACAGCTACACCCGGGCGCATCCCGAGGTCGAGCTCGAAGTGGTGCTGAGCATCCCCTACCTCGAGCAAACCGCGGGCGATGCGCATGTGGAGGTCCGCAACGGCGATGCCGCAGCGGCCGGCGGCACGGTGCTGATGCACGACATCGTCATACCCATGGCGTCCCCCGCGCTGCTGCAGCGCTTGCCGCCGCTGCGCGAGCCCGCCGACCTGCTTCACGCACCGCTGCTGCGCACGCCGCTGCAGGCCTGGCTGCCGTGGTTTCGTGCCGCCGCGCTGGACTGGCCCGAACCGGCGCACGGCCCCAAGCTGGTGGACCTTGGCCTGCTGCTGGAGGCCGCCATCGCCGGCCAGGGCGTGGCCCTCATGCGACCCAGCCTGGCCCGCCAGGCACTGGCCGGCGGCATGCTGCAAGCGCTGTTCGGGCTGTCGACGCCGGCCGACCATCCCTACTACCTGCTGCCGCATGCCGGCAGCGGCACAGCGGCGGACTTCGCCGCCTGGCTGCAAGGCTGGTGCGCCGAGGTGGTCGCCGAAGGGGAGGAACTTCTTTCGCGTCACACCCGAGAAACTTTCCGCACCGGGCGCGCCACCCAGGCCTAGCATGGCGAGCGCGGCCGATCGAGCCGCACAGGAGACCCGCATGCCCCCCGTGATCACCAACATCGAAGACCTGCGCCAGCTGGCGCGCAAGCGAGTGCCGCGCGCCATCTTCGACTACGTCGACCGCGGCTCCTACGACGAGCTCACCCTGCGCGCCAACAAGGCCGACCTCGACGCCATCGCGCTGCGCCAGCGGGTGGCCATCAATGTGGAGCACCGCTCCACCGCCACCACGCTGCTCGGCGAGCCGGCGCGCATGCCGGTGGCGATTGCGCCCACCGGCCTCACCGGCCTCAACTGGGGTGACGGCGAGATGCTCGCCGCCCGGGCGGCCGAACGCTTCGGCGTGCCCTTCACGCTCAGCACGATGTCGATCTGCTCGATCGAGGACGTCGCCAGCGTCGTGCAGCGGCCCTTCTGGTTCCAGCTCTATGTGATGCGCGACCGCGGTTTCGCCGCCTCGCTGATCGAGCGGGCCAAGGCCGCCCGCTGTTCGGCCCTGGTGCTGACGCTGGACTTGCAGATCCAGGGCCAACGCCATCGTGACATCAAGAACGGCCTGTCGGTGCCCCCCCGCCTGACCCTGGCCAACCTGCTCGACATCGCCAGCAAGCCGGCCTGGGCGCTGCGGGTGCTGGGCGGGCGACGCAAGACCTTCGGCAACCTCGAAGGCCACGTCAGGGGCGCCGATTCGCTCAGCACGCTGAGCCAGTGGATCGCCGGGCAGTTCGACCCCACGCTGAGCTGGGCCGATGTGGAGTGGGTGCGTGGCCTGTGGGGCGGCAAGCTCATCCTCAAGGGCATCCTCGACGCCGAGGATGCCCGGTTGGCAGCCGCGGCCGGCTGCGATGCCATCGTGGTGAGCAACCACGGCGGGCGCCAGCTGGACGGCGCCCTGTCCAGCATCCGGGCGCTGCCCGAGATCGCCGACGCGGTCGGCGACCGCACCGAGCTGTTGTTCGATGGCGGCGTGCGCTCGGGCCAGGACGTGCTGAAGGCGGTGGCCCTCGGCGCCCGCGGCTGCATGATCGGGCGCGCCTTCCTCTACGGCCTGGGCGCCATGGGCGAGGCCGGCGTCACCCGTGTGCTGGAGATCCTGCGCAACGAGCTGGACGTCAGCATGGCGCTCACCGGCACGCGCGACATCCTCGAGGCCTCGCCTGCCCTGCTGCGCCTGCCCGGCGAAACGGCCCGCGGCGCGGGCCCGGTGCGGCGCGTCGCCTGAACCCGCGGCGGGCCGCCCGGCTGCCGCTCCTGCCCTGCGACGGGCCGCGCCCACAGCCTCGAGCACCACGGCCGGGTGACAGGCCGGTGCGCATCGCCGTCCGCCGGCCATGCCGTGCCGCCCGGTAGCCGCGACGAGCGTGCGCCGTGCAGCCGTCCAGCCGCATCCAGCGGTGGCTGCGGGCACGCCTGGCACGCACCGCATGCCGTCGGCCCTGAACCGGCACCCCTCCGCCGCGCCGGCCCTCGCCCCTCCATGCGACACCTCATCGGGTGTGCTGCCCGGCGTGCATCACACAAAGTGAAACCGGCGCACGGGCCAGGCTGCTTAGATTGGCCGCCATGCCTGCGGCCGGACGGCCGCCCCATCGGCGGCGTTCCGGACAGGCGGTTCATCGAGGGGTTCCTGATGCTGCTGCGACACCGGGGCTGCTGCCCGCCCGCCCCGCACACCGACCGCGCTGGTGCAAAGACGCCCAACGGCCGGGCCCCCGGCCGCCACCGCGGCCGAGCTGCCCGGCGCGTCGACCGGTTGTTGCGGGCTGACGGGCTTCATCCCGGACAGAAGTGGCGACCGCCACCCACCGCTGCTCGCGGGCCAGGCGGCGCGGCCTCCCGCCCGGCCAGCGACGCGCACCGCCCGACGGCGGCCCGCCCCCGGCTGGGCGACTGCGCGACCGAGGCCTGCGCCAGCGGATGCAGAATGCGCAGCCTCGACGCGGCCCGTTCTCGCGTGCCGCACGCCGCCCTACCGCTTGCCAGCCCCCTGCGGACCCGACCGATGATGCTGCCCGTCCCGCTGCCTGCCCCTGACCCGTTGCCGCCACCCGCCTTCCCGCCCGGGCTGCCAGGAGGCCGCCGATGATTGCGTCGGCCGCCTGGCGTGCGCCGGTCGCGCCGTTGTTGTGCCTTGGCGCCTATGCCCTGGGCCTGGCGCGCGGGCCATGGCCCTTGCTCGCGGCCAGCCTGTTCGGCCTCCTGCTGTACGCCTCCCAGGCGGCCTCCCGCCGGGTGGCGCCGTGGGCGTTCGCGGCCGCCGGCGCAGTGATGCTGGCGCTAGCCCTCGGCGCAGTGCCGGGCTTCAGCCGGCTGGACCTGGGACCGGTCACGGTCAATACCGCCAAGGCGCTGGGAGGACTCGCCGCGGCGGTGATGCTGCCCTCAGCATGGCGCTGGAATCGCGCCTGTACGCTGACGGCGGCTGCCTGCCTGATCGGCGTCCCGGCCCTGGCCTGGGCGGTGGGGCAGGTGCGGTGGGCACCGACGGGGCCGGCCTTGCTCGCCGTCTTTGCCGCGGGCAACCTGTTCGGCACCCTCGCCGAGGAATGGTTCTTCCGCCGCTGGGTGCAGACCCCTTTGCAGCGCCTGGGCAGCGTCGTGGCCGTGGTGCTGACGGCGGTGCTGTTCGGCCTCGCCCACCTGGGCGCAGGTCAGACCTTCGCGCTGCTGGCCGGCGTTGCCGGCCTGGGCTATGCGGCGGTGTTCCAGCTCAGCGGCGGCAGCGTCTGGGCCGCCGTGGCGGTGCACCTGGCCCTCAACGTGTTGCGCGTGGGCCTCTTCGGCCATTGATTCCGGGGGGCTGGCAAGGCTTGCAGGTGCTGACGCCAAACTTACAATGGCGGCCGAGAGCTTCCCATGACCCTGCACCAACTTCACCTCATCAAGCGCTGGCACCAGGCGCACAAGGCCGACCGCCCGATCGAATACCACGTTTACGATCTCGTGCTCACCGCCTGGATCCTCGGCTGGGCCGGCGCGCCGGCGGCGCTGTTGCTTGGCGAGACACTGCCGTTATTCGCCTGCGGCCTGCTTTTTCTGGTGCCGGCCTTCTACGTCACCATCCGCTGGCGCCTGCATGTGCGCGGCCGCCTGCGCTGCGACTGGCTGAATGTGATCGAGACTGCCCGCGCCTGAGCGCCTGGCGAGGTGCTGGCGCCCCAGCGCGGCCGGCGTCCGCTCAGGGCGGCAGGTCCAGCGCCGCCCGCACCAGGGCCTTTACCAGCGCCTCGTCCACCGGTTGGCGATAACGGCACTTCAGGTGCCGCACCCCCTTGCCGGAGCCCTCCAGCTGCGGAAATTGCGGCGCCAGCGCGGCGCCGTGGAAGAACTGCAGGTTGGCATGTGTCTTGTGGGTGACGATGGCCAGCACATGCTGGCCGGCCTGGGTGAACACCAGGTTGCCCCACTTGACCGCCTGCTCCAGGCCCGGCGCCGCCTCCAGCACGGTGCGCTGCAGAGCCTGCGCGGTGGCACGCTCCTCCGGCAGCAGGTTGTCGAAATACGCCGCCACGAGGGCTGCGGGACGTACAGGAATCCGCATCTGGGCTACCCCCTGCCCGCCGCCGCGTCACCGCGGCGCCGCCGGCACGGGGGCACCCGGGCAGGCACAGCCGTTTTTTCGGTGCCACATGGGCGGAAAGGTCTGGCAAGGCGCTTCATGCTTGACGGCATTGAAGGTGGGGTACATGCAACAAGCTTGTGAAACATCGTAGCTCCAGTATCGAAGGCGTAACCCCTGCCTCGCAAACAGCGCGACCTACAACCACAGGCGTTGCTGCGATAAATACCCATCGTGCCGACAGCTGTGCCAAGCATTGGTAGCCGGCCGACCGGAACAGATGTGGCCCTGGCCATGCTGCCGGTGAAGCCGAGGAGATGGCACGCCACGGCCGTCGGAAGCCGCCGGCCAACGGCATCGCCACGGTGTCAGCAAGCGGTCGCGGGCAAGGCCGGCATGCGTTGCACGAGCAGCGCAGGCGCGCCGCCATCGCCCGCCGGGCCCCCTCGAAGAAGCCCGAGCGAATATCAGGTGCCGGATGCCAGCGGCGGGCGGATGCCCTCCTTCCGCCATGACAGGCAGACGCCGGCCGCCAGCGAGGAACCGACGGCCAGCACGCCATCGTGCCACTGCAGTGTCGGCGCCTGGCTTCGTGGCTGCTCGGGTGCCAGGATCCAGACGGTGCCGGGCGCATTCGTCCACACAATGCGTCCCTGCAGCCGCTCGGCGGCCGCCAGCGCCCGGGCGGGCGGCACCCCGGGTGCCAACAACAGCGTGATGGACGGCGTCGTGCCACGGGGCGGCTGCGCCGCCCAGGCAGCCAGGCCCAGCGCCAGCGCGGCCAGAACGACGGCCATCCCCTGCCCACCGATGCCCGCCGGCCCCCGCCGGCACAGGCGCCAGCCGGCCCACATCGGCAGCAGGCCGAAGCCGAGCAGCCAGCCCAGGTCCCAGGCCAGCGGCTGCGTCGTGTCCATGCGGATGCGGTGCAGGCCCAGCAACCAGTGGCTCAACACCGCATCGACCCCATGCCAGATGCCGAAGCCAAGCAAGACCCAGCCCAACAACAGCCGGGCACTGCCGGCAGCCGCCAGGCGCTGGCGCTCACGCAACAGGATCAGCAGGCCGGCCGACGCCAGCAGGTACATCAGGGCATGGAACAGGCCGTCTGCCATCACCTGCACCCGCAGGTCGCGCAAGCCCCCGCCCTGCAAGCCGCTCAGCAGGTGGTGCCATTGCAGGATCTGGTGCAGCAGGATGCCGTCGAAGAAGCCGCCCAGGCCAAAGCCAACCAGGGCAGCGCCCCACGGCAGGCGCCCCGGGGCAGCATCAATGGCATGGGAAGCAGGGACGGACATGCGACAGCTCCACGAGCGACTCGATGTCCGCCACAAGCAAGCCGGGCGCCCACGCAGCGCCTGGGCGCGGCCGGCCGCCTCAGTGGGCCTGCGGGGAGTTGCTCAGCGAAGGCAGGCGGCGGCAGCTTTCGAACAACTCGAGAGCCAGCGCGCTCAAGGTCTCGTCGCCGCTGCTGTGCGCCAGCGCCATGCGGTCGAACGCATAGGCACGATCGACCAGCATGCGGCCGATCTGCACCGGCCAGCCGTAGCCGGCCATCAATTCGCGAAAGCGTGCCAGGGTCAGCAGCTCCGAAGCAGGCACCACCGACTCGGGCGGACGCTGCGGCACGGGCGGGCGGCTGACCGCGGCGACGGCGCTGCCGAACTCCGGCGGCAGCTCGTCGAGGTACTCGACGACTTCGGGCAGGGGGATCATGGGCACTTCCTGTACTGCATCGGCTTCGAGGGCAGAAGCCATGCTCGTCACGATAGCGCGGTGGCAAGCCCGCCTATCCCTGGAAAAGCACGGCCCACTGCGGCCACTTCCGCCGCCACGGGGAGCCGGCCGGGGTGTCGCCCTGCGTGCGCGCGAGGGGCCGGGGCGTCGGTGGCAAGCCATGTCGGCCTCAGCATGCCAGGGCCGGCAGCGACCAGCAGGCCTGCAGGTCGGTGGCGCAGCGGCGCAGCGGGTGGCAGTCACTCGACAGCGCTGAACGGATCAAATCAACCGCATAGCCGCGGTCGCGCTGCAGGCGGGTCAGGTCCACCCACCAGCCCTGCCCGGCCATCATCCACTTGAAGTCCACCAGCTGCAGCCACTCGACCGGCCCGGACGGCGGCCGGCTGGCGGCCGCTTCATTGAGTCTCATCGTGCCCATGTGCGCCTCCACTGTCATCGCCCCTGCGTCGGGGAGCCATGCAGCAAGATTAGGAGGCGGCCGGCATTCCGACATCCCAAGCAAGAGGGGGGAGCGCCCCCCCAGTTTTGGGATGGAAAGGCCCTGCCGGCAGGCGCCGGACCGGCTTCAGGTCTTGGGCAGCGTCACACCGCGCTGGCCCTGGTACTTGCCGCCGCGGTCCTTGTAGCTGGTCTCGCAGACCTCGTCGCTCTCGAAGAACAACACCTGGGCGCAACCTTCGCCGGCGTAGATCTTGGCCGGCAGTGGCGTGGTGTTGCTGAACTCCAGCGTCACATAGCCTTCCCACTCCGGCTCGAAGGGCGTCACGTTCACGATGATGCCGCAGCGCGCATAGGTGCTCTTGCCGAGGCAGATGGTGAGCACGCTGCGGGGAATGCGGAAGTACTCCATCGTGCGCGCCAGCGCAAAGCTGTTGGGCGGGATGATGCAGACATCGCCCTTGAAGTCGACGAAGCTCTTCTCGTCGAAGTTCTTCGGGTCCACCACGGTGGAGTGGATGTTGGTGAAGATCTTGAACTCGTCGGCACACCGGATGTCGTAGCCGTAGCTGCTGGTGCCGTAGCTCACGATCTTGTGGCCGTCGGCCGCGCAGCGGACCTGGCCAGGCTCGTAGGGCTCGATCATGCCCTGCTCCTCAGCCATCCGGCGGATCCATTTGTCGCTCTTGATGCTCATGCTGTGCCGTCCGTGCGCGATGAAAAAGGGTCCGACATTCTAGGGGCTCGGGCGGCCGGCAACGGCGCCAGCCTTCATCGACCGGTCGCCGCGGCCCAGCCAGGCGCCAGCCAGCAGCCACAGGACCGGCAACACCACCAAGGCGAGGCTCAACAACTGCGCCAGGCGGCCTTCGGCGATGTCTTCCGTTGCCAGGTGCCACCAGGCGTTGTCCACGCCGGGGATCAGTGCCGCCTCGGTGAACTCGTGCAGGGCGTAGATGAGCAGTTGCACGCTGAAGAGCACCATGAAGATCGAAGTGACCTGGAAGAAGCGCGCCAGGTCGATGCGCGTGCCCTGCCGGGTCCAGGCCCAGGCCAGCAGGCCGGCGATGGAGACCCCCAGCAGGCCGCCCCAGGCGAGGTGGCGCAGCTCCTCATTGGCGGCAAGCGAGGCCAGGATGGTGGCCGTCTCCACCCCTTCCCGGCCGACCATGAAGAAGGCGAACACCGCCACGCCCCACCAGGCGCGCATGCCGTCCTGCGGCGCCGTGCGGACCGAGAGCTCGCTGGCCATCTGCTGCCGCAGCGCGCGGCCGGCCTTCCGCATGTGCAACACGCAGCCGAGCACGGCAGCCATCGCGAGCAGGGCCATCGCCCCTTCCCAGGCCGGCGACAGGGCACCGATGCGCGACAGCAGCCAGCCCAGACCGATGGATGCGGCCACCGCCGCGGCGGTGCCGCTGCGCAATGCCCCAAGCAGGCGAGCGCGGCCCTCGCGCCTCAGCCAGGTGGAAGCAATCGCGATGATGAGGAAGGCTTCCAGCCCCTCGCGCAGGCAGATCAGCAGGGTTTGCAGCATGGCGGCAGTGACGGTGTCTTGAAGATGCGCCGATTCTCAACAAGAATCGTTCTCATCTACTTGCGCCATATCAGCGTCCCGCGTGCCCGAGCCCTGTGGTGCGCACGGCGCTTGCAACACTGGGTCAGTGAAAACCTTCATGCAAAGCTGCAAGAGATGCCAGGATTTTCGCGGCCGGGATGGACTCGAAGCCCTAGCATTGACACATTGCCGAGTCGCTTCAGCGACCGTCCCCGGAGACAAGCATGCGCAACGTCCTGACCCTGCTGAGCCAATACGCCGAGTACCACCGCGACCAGCGCAACATCGCGACCCACTTCGTCGGTGTGCCGATGATTGTCTTTGCCGTCGGCGTGCTGATGGCCCGCCCCGGCTTCGAGGTCGGAGGCCTGACTCTGACCCCTGCCTGGCTGGCCTTTGCGGCGGCCGCCGCCTGGTACCTGAGCCGCCATGCGGTGCTGGGCCTGGCGGTCAGCGCGACCATCGGCGTGCTGATGCTGCTGGCACACCGTGCGGCTGACGCGAGCACGGCGCTCTGGCTGGCCACCGGCATTGGCTTCCTGGTGCTGGGCTGGATGATCCAGTTCCTGGGCCACTACTACGAGGGCCGCAAGCCGGCCTTCGTCGACGACCTGATCGGCCTGCTGGTGGGCCCGATGTTCGTGGTCGCCGAGGCGATGTTCGCGCTGGGCTGGAACCCGGCCCTGCTGCGCGAGATCGAGCGCCGCGCCGGCCCCACGGTGCTGCGTGACCTGGCCAACGCCCGGCCCTGACGTCGGGCTGCGGGGCGGCCTCAGGTGTTCTTCGAGATCGAGATGGTCGGAAACTTCGCCGAGTAGTCCTTGGCCGTCTCGGCCACCTTGGCGGCGATCCTGCGCGCCACGTCAAGGTAGATGCGGGCCACCTCGCTGCCCGGCTCGCTGACCACGGTGGGCCGCCCCGAATCCGCCTGCTCCCGGATGCTGAGCTTCAGCGGCAGGGCACCCAGGTAGTCCACGCCGAACTGCTCGGCCATGCGGCGGCCGCCTTCCGCGCCGAAGATGTGCTCGGCATGGCCGCAGTTCGTGCAGACATGCACGGCCATGTTCTCGACCACGCCCAGGATGGGCACCCCCACCTTCTCGAACATCTTCAGCCCCTTGCGGGCGTCGAGCAGCGCAATGTCCTGCGGGGTCGTGACAATGACGGCGCCGGTCAGCGGCACCCGCTGGCTGAGGGTGAGCTGGATGTCGCCGGTGCCCGGCGGCATGTCGACGATCAGGTAGTCGAGCTCGCGCCAGTTGGTCTGCCGCAGCAATTGGTCGAGCGCCTGGGTGGCCATGGGGCCGCGCCAGATCATCGGGTTGTCGGGCTCCACCAGGAAGCCGATCGACATCACCTGCACGCCGTGGTTCTCGAGCGGCTCCATGGTCTTGCCGTCGGCGCTCTGCGGGCGATCCTCGATGCCCATCATGGTTGGCTGGCTGGGGCCGTAGATGTCGGCGTCCAGCAGGCCCACCGTGGCCCCTTCGGCAGCCAGTGCCAGCGCAAGGTTGACTGCAGTGGTGCTCTTGCCGACGCCGCCCTTGCCCGAAGCCACCGCGATGATGTTCTTCACGCTGGGCAGCAGCTGCACGCCACGCTGAACCGCATGGGCGATGACTTGCGTGCGCAGCTGCACATCGACCTGGCGAACCCCGTCGACCGAACGTGCCGCCGCTGCCAGCTGCTCGCGCAGCGCCGGCTCCAGGCTGCGGGCCGGGTAGCCCAGCTCGACCTCGAAGGCGACGTCGGCACCGTCGATGCGCAGGTTCTTCAGCGACTTCGACGTCACATAGTCCTTGCCGGTGTGGGGGTCGGCGACACGCCGCAGGGCATCAAGCAGAGCTTCTTGGGAGACGGGCATGGAGGAGCGAAAGCGTAGGCGTTGTGGATGTGCCGAACCAGTCTAGCGCAGCCCGCGGCCGACCGCCCCCGAGGGCGGCATGCGCCGCCTAGAATCTCGGTTTTCCCTGACCGGCGCCCGCGCGCCCCCACGAGGCCACGATGACCCGCAAGCTCTTCGTCACCACTGCGCTGCCCTATGCCAACGGCAACTTCCACATCGGCCACATCATGGAATACATCCAGGCCGACATCTGGGTGCGCTTCCAGCGCATGCAGGGGCACCAGGTGCACTTCGTGGGCGCCGACGACGCGCACGGCGCGCCGATCATGATCGCGGCGGAGAAGGCCGGCAAGACGCCGCAGGCCTTCGTCGCCGGCATCGCGGCGGGGCGCAAGCAGTACCTCGACGGCTTCCACATCAGCTTCGACCACTGGCATTCGACCGACAGTGCCGAGAACACCGAGCTCGCCCAGGGCATCTATTGCGCCCTGCGCAAGAACGGCCTGATCTTCTCGCGCCACATCGAGCAGTTCTTCGACCCGGTGAAGCAGATGTTCCTGCCCGACCGCTACATCAAGGGCGAATGCCCCAAGTGCAGCGCCCGGGACCAGTACGGCGATTCCTGCGAGGTCTGCGGCGCCGTCTACGCGCCCACCGAGCTGAAGCACCCCTATTCCACCCTGACCGGCGCCACGCCGGTGATGAAGTCGAGCGAGCACTACTTCTTCCAGCTCTCCTCGCCGCGCTGCATCGACTACCTCAAGGACTGGACCCAGGACGGCAAGCTGCAGCCGGAGGTGGCCAACAAGATCAAGGAATGGTTCACCACCGACGAGGCCGGCCACGGCGGCCTGAGCGACTGGGACATCTCCCGTGATGCGCCCTATTTCGGCATCGAGATCCCTGACGCGCCGGGCAAGTACTTCTACGTCTGGCTGGACGCGCCGGTGGGCTACCTGGCGTCGCTCAAGAGCTACTTCAGCGCCGGTGGCCCGAAGGCCAAGTACGGCGAGGCCCGCTCCTTCGATGAATTCATCGCCTCGCCCGAGGTCGAGCAGTACCACTTTATCGGCAAGGACATCACCTACTTCCACACGCTGTTCTGGCCCGCGATGCTGCACTTCAGCGGCCGCAAGGTGCCGGACAACGTCTTCGTGCACGGCTTCATCACGGTCAGCGGCGAGAAGATGAGCAAGAGCCGCGGCACCGGCATCGATCCGTTGAAGTACCTGTCGCTCGGCATGAATGCCGAGTGGCTGCGCTACTACATCGCGGCCAAGCTGAGCGCCAAGGTGGAAGACGTCGACTTCAACCCCGAGGACTTTGTCGCCCGCGTCAACAGCGACCTCATCGGCAAGTACATCAACATCGCCAGCCGCGCGGCCGGCTTCATCAGCAAGCGCTTTGGCGGCAAGCTGGGCACCGTTGCGGCGCCCGAGGGCGAACAGCTGCTGGCCACCCTGCGCGCCGGCGCACCCGAGGTGCAGCGCCTCTACGAGGAACGCGAATTCGGCAAGGCGCTGCGCGAGATCATGCTGCTGGCCGACCGCGTCAACGAATACGTCGACCAGAACAAGCCCTGGGAGCTGGCCAAGCAGCAGGGCGCCGACGCGCGCCTGCAAGAGGTCTGCACCGTGTGCATCGAGGCCTTCCGGCTGCTGAGCATCTACCTCAAGCCGGTGCTGCCGGCGCTGGCCGCGCAGGTGGAGTCCTTCCTGCAGGTGCCGCCGCTGACCTTCGAGGATGCGGCCCGCGGCCTGGGCGAGCACCAGATCGGCGTCTACCAGCACCTGATGCAGCGGGTCGATCCCAAGCAGCTGGAAGCACTGTTCGAGCCGCCGGCGGTCGAGGCGCCCAAGCCCGGCGGCGAGGACATCGCGCCGGCCATCTCGATCGACGACTTTGCCAAGATCGACCTGCGCATCGCCAAGATCGTCGACTGCCAGCACGTCGAGGGCTCCGACAAGCTGCTGCGCCTGACGCTGGACGTCGGCGAAGGCCGCACGCGCAATGTCTTCAGCGGCATCAAGAGCGCCTATGCGCCCGAGGACCTGATCGGCAAGCTGACCGTGATGGTGGCGAACCTGGCGCCGCGCAAGATGAAGTTCGGCATCAGCGAAGGCATGGTGCTGGCCGCCTCGCATGCCGACGACAAGGCCAACCCGGGCCTATACGTGCTGGAGCCGTGGCCGGGCGCGACGCCCGGCATGCGCGTGCGCTGAGCACCGGCCGGCCCGGCCTGGGGGCCGGCTACGTGTCGCCACCCCTCGCCCAGCCGCCCGGCTGGCGGGGCGGCGGCCTCACTCCTCCAGCACATCCGCTCCGGCGGGTGGCGTGAACTTGAAGGTCTGCGAGTCCAGCGCCACGTTGGGCTCGACGCGCGTGAAGCTCAGCAGCGACTTCTGCCCGAAGCTGTCCAGGATCTCCACCGCCGCCAGGTCACGTCCCTTGAAGCCGACCTTGACCGACTGGAACTGGCTGTCCTTCTGCCGGGGCACGGCCTCGGCCCATTGCAGGCCGTCCTTCTCGGGCAGCGGCTTCAGCTCGAAGTCCTTCTCCAGCGCGCCGCCGGCCAGCAAGGCCGCCGGCGTGGCGCCCAGCGCCTGCGTCATCGGCCGCACGGTGACCTGGTTGAGGTCGGTGTCGTAGAGCCAGACCTTCTGGCCGTCGGCCACGATCAGCTGCTCGAAGGGCTTGGCGTACTCGAAGCGAAAGCGCCCCGGCCGCAGGAACTCGAAGGTGCCCTTGGTGGTTCGCTTCTTGGCGCCGTCGGGCGAAGTCACCGTCTGGCTGAAGTAGGCGCGGCCGCTCTTGACGTCCTGCACGAAAGCCTTGAGCGTGTCGACCGAGTCGGCCCAGGCAGGGAGCGCGGCGCCCAGCAGCGCCGCCAGCATCAGCAGTTTTTTCATTCGTCTCGCTTGGGAACGATGATGTCCCGGTTCCCGTTGGTGGCCATGCTTGATACGAGCCCCGACTTCTCCATTTGTTCCAGCAGCCGGGCGGCCCGGTTATAACCGATGCGCAGGTGCCGCTGCACCAGCGAGATCGAGGCCCGGCGGTGCTGCAGCACCACCTGCACCGCCTGGTCGTACATCGGATCGGCCTCGCCCTCTTCGCCTCCGCCGCCGCCTTCGCCGCCCGGGCCGCCCTCGCCTTCCAGCGTGCCGCCTTCAAGGATGCCCTCGATGTAGTTGGGCTCGCCCTGGCTCTTCAGGTACTCGACCACGCGATGCACCTCGTCATCGCTGACGAAGGCGCCGTGCACCCGGATCGGCAGGCCGGTGCCCGGCGCCATGTAGAGCATGTCGCCCTGGCCCAGCAGGGCCTCGGCGCCCATCTGGTCGAGGATGGTGCGCGAGTCGATCTTGCTCGACACCTGGAAGGCGATGCGGGTCGGGATGTTGGCCTTGATGAGGCCGGTGATCACGTCCACGCTCGGGCGCTGGGTGGCCAGGATCAGGTGGATGCCGGCGGCGCGCGCCTTCTGCGCCAGGCGGGCGATCAACTCCTCGATCTTCTTGCCGACCACCATCATCAGGTCGGCCAGCTCGTCGATCACCACCACGATGTGCGGCAGCCGGTCGAGCGGCTCCGGTTCCTCGGGCGTGAGGCTGAAGGGATTGCTGATCTTCTCGCCGCGCTCGGTCGCCTCGGCGATCTTCTTGTTGTAGCCGGCCAGGTTGCGCACGCCCAGCTTGCTCATCAGCTTGTAGCGCCGCTCCATCTCGCCGACACACCAGTTCAGCGCGTTGCCGGCCTGCTTCATGTCGGTGACCACTGGCGCCAGCAGATGCGGGATGCCTTCGTACATGGCCATCTCGAGCATCTTCGGGTCGATCATGATCAGGCGCACGTCGCGCGCCTCGGCCTTGTAGAGCAGCGACAGGATCATCGCGTTGATCCCCACCGACTTGCCCGAGCCGGTGGTGCCGGCCACCAGCACGTGGGGCATCTTGGCGAGGTCGGCCACCACGGGATGGCCGACGATGTCCTTGCCCAGGCCCATGGTGAGCAGGGACTGCGCGTCGTTGTAGATCTGCGAGCCGAGGATCTCGGCCAGCCGGATGCTCTGCCGCTTCGCATTGGGCAGCTCCAGCGCCATCAGGTTCTTGCCCGGGATGGTCTCCACCACCCGGATGCTGACCAGGCTGAGCGAGCGCGCCAGGTCCTTGGCCAGGTTGACGATCTGGGAGCCCTTGACGCCGGTGGCCGGCTCGATCTCGTAGCGGGTGATCACCGGGCCCGGCGAGGCCGCCACCACCCGCACCTCGACGCCGAAGTCCTTCAGCTTCTTCTCGATCATGCGGGAGGTCATCTCCAGCGTCTCGGGCGTCACGGTGGTTTCTAGCTTGGCAGGAGCCGCGTCCAGCAGGTCGACCTGGGGCAGCTTGGTGTCGTTGAGCTCCTTGAAGAGCGGCTTCTGGCGCTCCTTGACGACGCGCTCGGACTTCGGCACCTCCACCACCGCCGGCTCGATCATGATGGGCGGGTGGTCTTCCACGACGTGGCGCTGCACCTCCACCACCTTCTCGCGTTCCTTGATCGCCTTCTCGCCCAGGCGCAGGTCTTCCTTGATCTCGCGGCGCACCTCGCGCTTGACGCGCCAGCCGTCGATGCGCGCGCCCAGGCCCTCGGCCGCGCGCACCCACGAGAAACGCAGCGCCATCGAGACCCCCGCCACCAGCAGGGCGATCCACCAGACGCCGGAGCCGGCGAAGCCGAGCAACTTCATGCTGGCCGGGCCGAGCACGTCGCCCAGCACGCCGCCGGCATGGCCGGGCAGGTGCGCTTCCAGCCGGTACAGCCGCGTCCACTCCAGGCTGCAGCTGGCGCACAACAGGGCCGCCAGGCCCAGCCAGAACAGCCAGCGAGGGGGAGCCGCCACCGGCTCTGCCGGCGCGACGTCCGGCGGCCGCAGCAGGTCGGCCAGCGCGCTGAGCCAGCCGCGCAAGGCCACCAGCACCAGCCACCAGGAGGAGAAGCCGAACAGGAAGTACATCAGGTCGGAGACCCACGCTCCCAGCACGCCGGCGGCGTTGTGCACGCCCGTGCCGTCGCCGGTGGTGGACCACGCCGCATCGGCCGGCGTGTGGCTGAGCATGGCGAACAGCAGCAGGATCAGGCCCAGCGCACCGAGGAACACGCTCAATTGCACCCGCCAGCGCGGCGGCACGGCGGGTTCGGGCGCGGCCTTCTTGGCCCTGGGCGTGCGGGTATAGGGCGCAGAAGCCGCGCGGCCCGAAGCGGGCGCAGGCGCGGGCGCAGGAGGCGGCGGCACGGGCGCCGCCGCCGAGGTCGGATCGCCCCCGAGGGAGCCAAGAGGAAATGCCATGCGCGAATTGTGAATCAAGCGCGTGGCGCCGACACCACAGAAGGCCCCGGGTGCAACACCTGTGAACGATTCCGTGCCGCCGTGGCGGCCGGGCTCAGCTGGC
Organism: Eleftheria terrae; assembly: GCF_030419005.1. NCBI lineage: Bacteria > Pseudomonadati > Pseudomonadota > Betaproteobacteria > Burkholderiales > Eleftheria > Eleftheria terrae. The sequence goes on along the minus strand of NZ_CP106951.1, from coordinate 4,817,022 downwards.
CTGCAGGCGCTCCTTGATCACCACCGAGCCGTCGGGCTGGGTCTCGACGTACTGGCGTTCCTCCAGGTCCTTCATGACCCGGCTGACCATCTCGCGCGAGGCCCCGACGATCTTGGCCAAATCCTGCCGGGAGACCTTGTTGCGGATCAACAGCGTGCCGCCGGTGTCCTCGGCCATGTCGAGCAGGGTGCGGGCGACGCGGCCATAGACGTCCAGCAGCGCCAGCGACTCGATCTGCCGGTCGGCCGCGCGCAGCCGCGCGACCAGCCCGCGCATGATGGCGTAGGAGAGGCTCGAGTTTTCCGGCAGGCAGCGGGCGAACTCGGTGCGGCCGAGCACCAGCACGTCGGTCTGCACCTCGGCCCGCACGGTGGCCGAGTGGGGCTCGTTGTCGATCAGGCTCATCTCGCCGACGTAGTCGCCGGGGTGCAGCATCGCCAGGATCACCTCGCGACCACGGGCGTCGGCCGTCAGCACGCGGGCCCGCCCGGTCAGCAGAATGAACAAGGCGTTGGACTTGCGGCCCTGCTCCACCACGATTTCGCCGCGCCGGTAGCGCCGCTTGACCACACCTTCTGCAACGGCTTCGGCCTGGGTGCTGGTCAACATCGAGAACAGGGGCACTCGTCGAATCAGGTCCAGGTTAGACAGCATCGCCATACAGATCACCTTCTGCGTTGTTTCGTCCTGCGGCTGCGCAAAGCCCGCATCGAGCGCCGGCCGGCGGCCTTTTCTACAATCCGCTTGTGATGGCGCCCAAGGGCCCCATCTGCCGGCAGTGGCACACCTACCTGCGCGCCGTGAGATATCTCACAGCTGGACTCTACCCGAAGAGCGGCCGCGCAGCAGGGGGAATACCACCCGAGAAACGACTCCAATTCCGCCTCACCGAAGCGCCACCGCCATGAGCATTACCGTCAAGCACGCCCAAGTCCTGATCCTCGGCTCCGGTCCCGCCGGCTACACGGCCGCCGTCTACGCGGCTCGCGCCAACCTCAAGCCCCTGCTGATCACCGGCATGGCGCAGGGCGGCCAGCTGATGACCACCACCGAGGTCGACAACTGGCCAGCCGACGTCGACGGCGTGATGGGCCCCGACCTGATGCAGCGCTTCCAGCGCCATGCCGAACGCTTCAACACTGAAATTGTTTTCGACCACATCAACGAGGTCGCGCTCGACCAGCGGCCGTTCCGCCTGAAGGGTGACGCCGGCGAGTACACCTGCGATGCCCTGGTGATCGCCACCGGCGCCTCGGCCAAGTACCTGGGCCTGCCGTCGGAGGAGGCCTTCATGGGCCGCGGCGTCAGCGGCTGCGCGACCTGCGACGGCTTCTTCTACCGGGACCAGGACGTCTGCGTGGTCGGCGGCGGCAACACGGCGGTGGAGGAGGCCCTCTACCTGTCCAACATCGCCCGCAAGGTCACGCTGATCCACCGCCGCGACAAGTTCCGCGCCGAGCCCATCCTGGTCGACAAGCTCAACGAGAAGGTCGCGGCCGGCAAGATGGAGCTCAAGCTCTTCTCGGTGCTCGACGAGGTGCTGGGCGACGCCTCCGGCGTCACGGGCGTGCGCATCAAGAGCGTCCAGGACGGCCGCACCGAGGACATCGCGCTCAAGGGCTGCTTCATCGCCATCGGGCACCAGCCCAACACCGACATCTTCAAGGGCCAGCTGGAGATGAAGGACGGCTACATCGTCACCCGCTCCGGCCTGAACGGCTTCGCCACCATGACCAGCGTGCCGGGTGTCTTCGCCGCCGGCGACGTGCAGGACCATGTCTACCGCCAGGCGATCACGAGCGCGGGCACCGGCTGCATGGCCGCGCTCGACGCCCAGCGCTTCCTGGAACAGGACGGCCAAGTCTGAGATACTGCGTCCCGGCCACCGCCTGAAAGCGGGGCCCTGCACATCGGCGGCGGCCTTGCATGGGCCGCCGCGGTTTTTTCTGGCTATAATCGCCGTCTTTGCCGAAACCGGCTTTGCCTCTATTTTTCGCATGTGAGTTCCAGCTCACCGTCGCGAACGCAGGACGCGAAGCCTTCGAAGGGCGTCCACCAAGCGGCTTGGTTCGGTTTCTCTGACCGGGCTGCCTGCTCTAGGCGTCAAATCTGAACCGAGATTGAAACGGAGAAGCGTCATGGCACGCGTCTGTCAAGTTACGGGCAAGCGCCCGATGGTGGGCAACAATGTGTCCCACGCCAACAACAAAACGAAGCGTCGCTTCCTGCCGAATCTGCAGTACCGCCGCTTCTGGGTCGAGAGCGAGAACCGCTGGGTCCGCCTGCGCATCAGCAACGCCGCGCTGCGCCTGATCGACAAGGTCGGCATCGAGCAGGTCGTGGCCGACCTGCGCGCCAAGGGCGAGCTCTGATCGCCACTGCTTAAGGAGCACACACCATGGCCAAGACCGCTCGCGAAAAGATCAAGCTGGAGTCGACCGCAGGCACCGGTCACTTCTACACGACCACCAAGAACAAGAAGACCACGCCCGAGAAGATGGAGATCATGAAGTTTGATCCCAAGGCTCGCAAGCACGTCGCCTACAAGGAAGTGAAGCTGAAGTAATTCAGCCTCCCTTGCAGATCGCAAGTAGAAAACCCGCCCGGCGAAAGCCCGGCGGGTTTTTTGTCGTTGCCGCCCTGCCGGCGGGCGTGGCCGGCAGGGGCCGGCATCAGCCGGCGTGCGACTCGCTGGACCGGGTGGCCGCCTGGCGCCGGCGGCCAACCGCCGCCAGGCCGACAAGGCCCAGCGCCGTCAGCGCCACCGTGGCCGGCTCGGGCACCGCCGGGGCGAAGGTGGTGAAGATGCTCGAGCTGTGCATCCACCCATAGGTGCCGACACTCATGCTCGCGCCCCGGGTGTAGCTGGTGGCCTGGGTGTCGAGGAAGAGAAAGCGCGAGCTCTGCCCGGCCTCGATGCCGGCCACCCAGTTCGGGAAGTCGAAATAGAACACCGAGTAGGTGTCGGGCGAGAACACCGCGAATGCCTCGGTGGGGGCCACGTCGCCCAGGCCGTCGGAGCGCCAGTCGACGTCATAGCTCGGGGCTTCGATGTCGCGCACCTCGAAGTTGTTGACAGCGGCCTGCGAGCCTTCGTCGACCGAGATGCGCCAGTAGAAGTCCAGCGTGCCGTCCACCGAGGAGCGCACCACGCGGGACTGGATCTGCCCGGACACCGGCCGCCCATCGACCCCGTAGGAGAAGGACACCAGCTCGTCTTCGAGCACTTCGCCAGCCAGGCTCGGCCGCTGGGCCACGCTGGTGCCCGGCAGGTCTTTGGCCTCAAAGGAGCTGTCGAGGATGATGGCCTGCGCCGCACCTTGCATGCCGATGGCGAGGCCAACGCCGAGGACGATTCGGCGGAGGGCGGGATGGAGAATTTTCATGACGGGTCTTCCCTGACAAGGCAACAAAGTAGGAATCGGGCCCAAGGCCCGGACGATTCCCTCACCCCGCGCTTCTGCTCGCCGAGCGCTTGCCATCGCAAGCATAGCGGGCCACCGTGCGCCGGCGAAGCCCTCGCCGCCAGACGGACGGCGGCGGCGGTCGTGCCGTACCGGCCGGCGCCAGCGAATATGCAGAAGTGAAATAACAGCGGTGAAAAAAAAGCGCCTTCCGAAGAAGGCGCTCCTTGTCAGCGGGACGGCCGGTCAGGCGTGGGCAGCACGCAGCTTGAGGGCGAAGTCCTGCAGGGCGGCGATGCCGCTTTCCTCGGCCTTCTTGCACCAGGCCTGCAGGTCGGCCACCAGCTGCTCGGCCGACACATTGGTGCGGGTCCAGAGCTGGCGCAGTTCCTCGCGCATGGCCAGCAGCTTGGCCAGGGCGGGCGAGTCGGCGCAGGCGCTGGCGATTTGCTGGCGCACGCTGCTCGGGATGCGGTCCTCGTCGCGGTGCAGCCAGCGCTTGGCCAGGCGCAATTCCTTCCACTTGGCGGTGTTCTTCGCGCCGGCCGCCTTGAGCTGGTCCAGCTCGGCAGCACAGGCCCGCTTCAGCTCGCGGCCGTACTTGGCCATCACCTCGTAGCGGTTGGCGATGATGGCTTCCAGCGTGTGCGCATCCGCCACCGGGCGAACCTGGCCGAGCTTGAGCATCGGCGGGGTCTTGCGGACCTTGGCCAGGCCCAGGATCTCGAAGGTGCGGATGTAGAGCCAGCCGATGTCGAACTCGTACTTCTTGACGGACAGCTTGGCCGAGGTCGGGTAGGTGTGGTGGTTGTTGTGCAACTCCTCGCCGCCGATGATGATGCCCCAGGGCGAGATGTTGGTGGAGGCGTCGGCCGCCTCGAAGTTGCGGTAGCCCCACCAGTGCGCCAGACCATTGATGATGCCGGCGGCGGTGATCGGGATCCACAGCATCTGCACCGCCCAGACGGTCGCGCCCAGGGCGCCGAACATCAGCAGGTCGATGATGAGCATCAGGCCCACGCCGTGCCAGGTGAAGCGGCTGTAGACGTTGCGCTCCATCCAGTCGTCGGGCGTGTTGTGGCCGTACTTGCTCAGGGTTTCCTGGTTCTTGGCCTCGGCACGGTAGAGCTCGCTGCCGGTCAGCAGCACGGTCTTGATGCCGCGGGTTTGCGGGCTGTGCGGGTCGTCATGCGTCTCGCACTTGGCGTGGTGCTTGCGGTGGATGGCGACCCATTCCTTGGTCACCATGCCGGTGGTCATCCACAGCCAGAAGCGGAAGAAGTGAGAGACGATCGGGTGCAGGTCGACCGAGCGGTGCGCTTGCGAGCGGTGCAGGAAGATCGTCACCGCGGCAATCGTGATATGGGTCGCGCCCAGGGTGATGGCAAGGACCTGCCACCAGGAGGCATTCAGCACACCATTGGCGAGCCAGTCGACCAGGCTCTCCCACACGACAAGAATCTCAGACATCAATCAGCCTTTCAAAAAGCTCGCCGCATTGTAGGGGACCGACTCTCGCGAGCCGCGCGGAAAAGACGGGTAATTTCCGGGACTTCCGCGGCATCTGCAGCGAAGTTTCCACCTTGCCCCTGCTTGACGAGCTCCCTGTTGGAGCCCTCGGTGCTAGCCGCGTTCCCACACGGCGGCAAAAAAGCCATCCGTCGCGTGCCGGTGCGGCCACAGTCGCAGGTGCTCTCCGTGTACAAGCAAGTTCGGTTCCGGCACCTTGGCATGGGCCAGCACCTCGGCCACCGGCACTGGCTTGAAGTGGCGCTGCTCGCTCTCGCTGAAACGGTCGGCGATGCGCTCGTTTTCTTCCGCCAGCACGCTGCAGGTGGCGTACACCAGCCGGCCGCCCGGCTTCACCAGGCGGGCCGCGCTCTGCAGGATGGCGGCCTGCTTCTCGACCAGCTCGGCCACCGCCTTGGGCGACTGGCGCCACTTGAGGTCGGGGTTGCGCCGCAGGGTGCCGAGCCCGGAGCAAGGGGCGTCGACCAGCACGCGGTCGATCTTGCCGGCCAGGCGCTTGATGCGCTCGTCGCGCTCGTGTGCGATCTGCGCCGGGTAGACGTTGGACAGGCCGCTGCGGGCCAGCCGTGGCTTGAGGTTGTCGAGCCGGTGGCCGGACACGTCGAACGCGTAAAGCCGACCGGTGTTGCGCATGGCCGCGCCCAGCGCCAGCGTCTTGCCGCCCGCGCCGGCGCAGAAGTCGACCACCATCTCGCCGCGCTTGGCTTCGGTCAGCAGGGCCAGCAGCTGGCTGCCCTCGTCCTGCACCTCGACGTCGCCGCGGGTGAACAGCTCCAGCTTGTTGAGCGCGGGCTTGCCTTCCAGCCGCAATCCCCAGGGGGAATGCGGGGTCTCGCGGGCCTCGATGCCGTGGCTGCGCAGTTCCTCGATCACCGCTTCCCGGCGGGTCTTCAGCAGGTTCACCCGCAGGTCGAGCGGCGCGCCCTGGTTGAGGCTGTCCACCAGCGGCCAGAATTCGTCACCCAAGGTGTCCTTGAGCGGCGTGACCAGCCAGTCCGGCAGGTTGTGCCGCAACTTCTCGGGCAGGCTGGCGGGGTTGATCGCCTTGACTTCCGTCAGCCAGGCCTGCTCATGGGGGCCGAGTGCGCTGCGCAGGAAGCTGTCGCTGCCCTGCCAGGCCAGGATGGCCAGGCGCCGCTCCAGCGCACCGGAGCCGGACTGCGCGAAGTGCTGCAGCAACAGGCGCTGGCGCACCACGGCATAGGCGGTTTCGGCCAGGGTGTGGCGCTCCCGCGGGCCGAGCAGGCGGTGTTGGCGGAAGAAGGCGGAGACGACGCTGTCGGCAGGCGCGTCGAACTTCAGGACGGCGCGCACCAGGTCGGTGGCGAGATCAAGCAGGGCATGAGGATGCATGCCGCGATTATCCCAGCCCGGCATGCCGGCGCCGCGACAGCATCGCGGCAGCGGGATGCGGCGTCGGGCCGGCGGGGAGCGGCGCCGGTGCGGCCGCTGTGGCGGCTGCGCCCGGTCGGGGCCCCCCCGGCAGGGACCGGGATGACTCAGTTCACCAGCTGCGACTCGCCGCGGCGGTGGGTGACGCGGTTGCCGCTCACCTCCAACGCCTCTTCGACGATCCAGCGCACCGCCATTGGGTAGATGCGGTGTTCCTGCACCAGCACTCGCCGCGACAGGCTGTCCTCGCTGTCGTCCGGCTGCACCGGCACGGCGGCCTGCACGATGATGGGCCCATGGTCGAGTTCCGCCGTGACATAGTGCACGGTCGCACCGGCAAGCTTGCAGCCCGCCTCGATGGCGCGCCGGTGTGTGTGCAGGCCCGGGAAGGCGGGCAGCAGCGACGGGTGGATGTTGATGAGCCGGCCGTCGTAACGGGCGACGAAAGCCGGCGTGAGGATGCGCATGAAGCCGGCCAGCACGACCAGGTCGGGCGCATGCGCATCGATGGCCTGGGCCAGCGCTTCGTCGAAGGCCTCCCGGCTGGCATGCTGCTTGTGGTCGACCACGCCGGTGGCGATGCCGCGCGCAGCGGCGAACTGCAGGCCCAGGGCGTCCGGGCGGTTGCTGATCACGGCCGCCACCTGCGCCGGCCATTGCTCCGCCGCACAGGCATTGACGATGGCCTCCATGTTGGAGCCGCGGCCGGAGATCAGGATCACGATGCGTTTCATGGGCCGGCAGTGTAGCGGCCGGGGTCGGGCCGCGGCCAGCGGCGTGCCAGGCGGCCGCCACCTACAATGCGCGCTCCCGCCACGCAGCCCCTGCCGAGCGACCCCGGCCCCGCGCTGCACGGCGCTTCCTTGAGAGCCTTCCATGAGCGAACGAGTCCTCACCGGCATCACCACCACCGGCACCCCGCACCTGGGCAACTACGTGGGCGCGATCCGCCCCGCCATTGCCGCCAGCCGTGCCGCGGGTGTCGAGAGCTTCTTTTTCCTGGCCGACTACCATGCGCTGATCAAGTGCGACGACCCGGCCCGCATCGAACGCTCGCGGCTGGAGATCGCCGCCACCTGGCTGGCCGCCGGCCTGGACACCGAGCGCGTGACCTTCTACCGGCAAAGCGACATCCCCGAGATCACCGAGCTGACCTGGCTGCTGACCTGTGTCACCGCCAAGGGCCAGATGAACCGGGCCCATGCCTACAAGGCGGCCACCGACGCGAATGCCGCCGCCGGCGAAGATCCGGACGCCGGCATCACGATGGGGCTGTTCTCCTACCCCATCCTGATGGCGGCGGACATCCTGATGTTCAACGCCCACCGGGTGCCGGTGGGGCGCGACCAGGTGCAGCACATCGAGATGGCGCGCGACGTCGGCCAGCGCTTCAACCACCTGTTCGGCCAGGGCCGCGAGCTGTTCGTGCTGCCGCAGGCGGAGATCGAAGAGGACGTGGCCACCCTGCCCGGGCTGGACGGCCGCAAGATGTCGAAGAGCTATGACAACACCATCCCCTTGTTCGAGGGCGGTGCCAAGGGGCTGAAGGAGGCAATCGCCCGGGTGGTGACCGACTCGCGCCTGCCGGGCGAGCCCAAGGACCCGGAAGGGGCGCACCTGGTCACGATCCACGACGCCTTCGCCACACCGGAGCAACGGGCTGCCTTCCATGCCGAGCTGCGCGGCGGGCTGTCCTGGGGCGAGGCCAAGCAACGCGCGGTGGCGCTGATCGAGGCGCACATCGGCCCGATGCGGGCCCGCTATGCCGAGCTGATGGCGCATCCCGAACGCATCGAGGCGGTGCTGCAGGCCGGCGCGCAGAAGGCCCGCGCGGTGGCCACGCCCTTCCTTGCCGAGCTGCGCCATGCGGTGGGCCTGCGCCCGATGACCGCGCTGCCGGTGGTGGCCGCGACCGCGGCCGACGCCGCGAAGCCGGCACTGCCGGTGTTCAAGCAATACCGCGAGGCCGACGGCCGCTTCTACTTCAAGCTCACGGCGGCCGACGGCAGCGTGCTGCTGCAGAGCCAGGGCCTGGCCGAGGGCCGGGAGGCGGGCGCCTGGGTCAAGCGGCTGAAGACCGAAGGCGCTGCCGCGCTGGCCGAAGCGCCGGTGCAGCGGGGCGACGGCGTGTCGCCGGCCGCCGTCGAGGCGGCGCTGGCGGCGCTGGTGGCGGCACAGGAATGAACGGCCGCGATACCGCGGCATTCCCCCAGCAGGCAGACGCCATGGCCGGCATCCACATCACCGACATCGAGGCCGCCATCAACTGGTGGCGCGAACGCGAGCCCTCGCCCGACGGCATCTCGCTGTGCCCCCCGCTGCGGGCGCTGGCCGAGGTGTATGCCCTGATGGTGTACTACCACGAGCAGGAGTGCGACGAGCACAGCATGCCGGCCGCCGCCAAGCAGGCCTGGCTGGCCTGGTACGACACCCTGCCCGACACGCCCTGCATCGCGATCTGCTCCACCAGCCAGGGCGACGACGTGTGCAAGGGCTGCGGGCGCGACTTCGGCGAAGTGCAGTTCTGGCCCGAGATGAGCCCGGCAGAGAAGCGCGCCACCTGGCGCCGCATCACCTTGCAGGGCAGTGCCTGGCGGTTCAACCGCTATGCCGAACGCGCGCGGGAAGACAAGAAGCCCGTCCCGCCGAGCGACAGCTGAACCGGCGGGCCGACACCGGCGCCGCCCGATCGATGCCTGTCAGGCTGCCGCGGGGTCCCTGCCCAGCGGCAGGCGCAGGCTGAAGCAGCTGCCGCCGCCCTCGCGCCCGTCGCAGCGCACCACGCCACCGTGGCGCTGCGCAATCTGGCGCACCAGGCTCAGGCCGAGGCCGACGCCGCCGGCATACTCGGCATGTCCGGGCATGCGGTAGAAGGCCTCGAAGATGCGCTCGCGCTGCTCGGGCGGTACGCCCGGCCCCCGGTCGCAGACCTGCACCACGGCTTCCCCACCCTGCAGGCTCACCGACACCTCCGGCGGCTCGCTGCCGCCATAGCGGCGCGCGTTCTCCAGCAGGTTGCGCAGGGCGCGGCGCAGCAGGCGTTCATCGCCCGGCACAGTCACCTGGCGACCGCTCACCTGGGCATCGACATGGGCGCCCTCTTCCGCGGCCAGCGCCAGCAACTCGACCGGCTCGGCGAGATCGAGCGGCGGCATGGCATCGAGCCGGCTGGCCAGCAGCACTTCCTCGACCAGCGCGTCCAGCTCGCGGATGTTGTGCTCGATCTCCTGCTTCAGCCCCGCGCGCCCTTCGGGCGAGGCCGACTCCATCAACGACACGGCCATCTTCAGCCGCGCCAGCGGCGAGCGCAGCTCGTGCGAGGCATTGGCCAGCAGCGACTGGTGCGAGCGCACCAGCGCCTCGATGCGGTCAGCCGCCTGGTTGAAGCTGGCGGCGACCGCGGCCACCTCGTCACGGCCGCTCACCGCCACCCGGTGGCTCAGCTGGCCGGCGCCGAAGCGTTCCACGCCGCCCTTGAGTGCTTCGAGCTGGCGGGTCAGCCGCCGCACCACCGGCCAGGCCCCGGCCGAGACGGCGAAGAACAACACCACCAGCGCCACCACCAGGCCGCCACCACGCAGGAAGGGCGGCGGCTCCAGCGGTCCGCCGTGGCGAGACGGCCGCGCGCTGTCGGCCTCGCGGCCGGGCACCCCAGGCAGCGCACCCGAGGCGGCGCGCGCACCGTCGCGCGTGCCGCGGTTGCCGCGCAGCACCCAGATCAGGCGCCCGTCGCTCAGCGGCAGGCGAAAGCGCCGCCGGGGCCCTTCCTGCTCGACCCGCTCGAAGGTGGCGGAGGTGGCGATGCGGCGGCCGTCGGCGCTGTCCAGCGCGAGCGGCAGGCGCAGCCGCTCGGCCCATTCGAGCAAGGCCGCGCGCTGCTCGGCCTCGGGCGCATCGGGGCCGGGCAGGTTGTTCTGGGCCAGCTCGCCCCAGGCGGCCATGCGGTCGGACCAGACGGCCTGCTCCTGCTGGCGCTCGTTCTCCAGGTTGTGCTGGAACAGCCAGCCGGCCACCAGCGCGAACAGCAGCAGCACCGCCACCACGGTGAGGTAGATGCGCAGGTAGAGGCTTTTCATCAGTCGCGCTCGCCGTCCTGCTTCTTGGCGAACATGTAGCCGGCACCGCGGATGGTGAGGATGCGGCGCGGGTTCTTGGGGTCGTCCTCGATCGCGGCGCGAATGCGGGAGATGTGCACGTCGATGGAACGGTCGAAGGCCTCCAGCGCGTGGCCCTTGAGTGCATCCATGATCTGGTCGCGCGAGAGCACCCGTCCCGGCTGCTGCGCCAGCACCGCGAGCATCTGGAACTGGTAGCTGGTGAGCTCGCATTCGCGGCTGTCGAGCCGGGCGATGCGGGCACCCAGGTCGATCTCCAGCCGCCCGAAACGCTTCACTTCTGCATCGTCGGCAGCCGGCGCGCCGCTGCTGCGGCGCAGCAGCGCGCGCACGCGGGCCAGCAGCTCGCGCGCTTCGAAGGGCTTGGGCAGGTAGTCGTCGGCCCCCAGCTCGAGGCCCACCACCCGGTCCATCGGCTCGCCGCGCGCGGTCAGCATCAGCACCGGCAGCGCACGGGTGCGCGCCTGGGCCCGCAGCTGCCGGCACAGGTCGAGGCCGTCGCCGTCGGGCAGCATCAGGTCGAGCAGCACCGCGTCGATGGCCGGCTCGCGCGCCTCCAGCCGCTCGCGCGCGGCCCGCAGGGTGGGCGCCGTCTCGACCAGGTAGCCGGCCTGGCGCAGGTAGTCGCCCACCATGCCGGTGAGCCGGGTGTCGTCATCGATCAGGAGCAGGCGAGCGGACATGGCAGAAACATTGGGCAATCAGGAGTGGCGCAAAGCATAGCGCGCAGCACCGCGCGCCCCGGGGGCGGCGGTGCCGCGCACCTCCGCTCAGGCAGAGGAGGCGTCGCTCACTGCTGCGGCTTGGGCGACTGGGCCGCCTTCTCGCGTGCCTGCTCGCCGTGCTGCTTCCAGCGCTCGGCATGCTGCTTCATGCGCTCGGCAAGCTGCAGGCGCTGCTCGGGGGTCAGCACCCGGCTGACCTCGATCATGGCCTGGCTGACGCGGCGCGACACCTGGTCGGCATGCGCCATCTGCTGCTGCCGCAGCGCCTCGACCGCATTGGCGTCGACGGTGGGCTGGGCGAACAGCGCCATGGCCTGCTGGCGCAGCGCGCGCCCGGCCTCGCGCTGGCCCTTCAGGTCGTTGGCGGCAGACAGCGCGATCTGCTTGACCTGGGCACGCTGCGCGTCGGTGGCGTTGAGGTCCTTGAGCAGCCGGTCGACCATGCGCTCGACCCGTTCCGGGCTGCCCATGAACGCGCCGGGCATGCCCATGCCCATGCCGCCATGGTGGCCGGGGCCGCCATGGCCATGGGCCAGCACCGGCACGGCGGCCGCGGCGGCCAGGCCGAGCACGAGGCCGAGCGCCAGGCCCTTGAGCGAACGGCGCGCCGGGGCCGGGGCGGCGGTGGTGGTGGTGTTGGCGGTGTTGAACTTGGTCACGATGCACTCCTTGCAGGACTCGGGCACGGCGCCCATGACGTCATGCTCGCGGCCCCAGGTAAAGCCACCGTGCCGCGCCGGTAAAGTTGTGTGAAGGCTGCGGCCGCCAGGCCGGGCGCCCGCAGCCTCAGGACGGCTGCGGCTGCTGGCCGGCGAGGCCGCAGCCCGGCCCGGGCACCACGGCGGCGGCGGCCTTGGCTCGTGCCATGTCGGTGGCCGCCGGGACACCGTTCTTGGCAGCGATGATCTCCGCCGCGATCGACACCGCGATCTCCGGTGGCGTGCGACTGCCGATGTAGAGGCCCACCGGTCCGTGCAGCCGGGCCAGCTGCGCCGGGGTGAGGCCGAAATGGTCGCGCAGCCGCTCGCGCCGCGCCTCGTTGTTGCGGCGCGAGCCGAGGGCGCCGACATAGAAGGCCGGTGAGCGCAGCGCCTCCATCAGGGCCAGGTCGTCCAGCTTGGGGTCGTGTGTCAGCGCGACCACGGCGGTGCGCTCGTCGGGGCGGATCTCGGCCACCAGGTCGTCGGGCATCGCGCGGCTCAGGCGCACGCCGGGCAGCGCCCAGCCTTCGTGGTATTCCTCGCGCGGGTCGCAGACGAGCACGTCGAAGTCGAGGCCGAGTGCGATCTGGCACAGGAACTTCGACAGCTGGCCGGCGCCGATCACCAGCAGCCGCAGGCGCGGGCCGTGGAGGGTGGTCAGGCTACGGCCGTCGAAGGCCAGGCCCGCCGAGGGCTGCGCCGGGGTGAGGTCGACCGCGCCGGTCGCCAGGTCGAGGCGGCGCGCCACCAGGCGCCGCTGCTGCACCGCGGCCAGCAGTTCCTCGATGCGGCTGGCCGCATGCAGCGGCTCGCAGACCAGCTGCAAGGTGCCGCCACAGGGCAGCCCGAAGCGCCGTGCCTCCTCGGCCGAGATGCCATAGCTCACCACCTCGGGCCGGGCCGCGGGGATGCCGCCGGCCTGCACGCGGGCGATCAGGTCGTCTTCGATGCAGCCGCCCGAGACGGAGCCCACCGCGCGCCCATCGTCGCGCAGCGCCAGCATGGCGCCCTCCGGCCGCGGGGAGGAGCCCCAGGTCCTGACCACCGTCACCAGCAGCACGCCGCGGCCTTGGGCGCGCCAGGCCGCGGCACGGCTCAGTACCTCCAGATCCACGCTGTCCATCAACACCTGCCTTTCACGGTCACCTGGGTCAGAAGGCCTCAGCAGCACGTGGCGTGCGCGGCAGGGCGGCGGCCGGCTGGGCAGCCGGCGGCGGCAGGGCGGACAGGGGCTCGAAGTCCAGCCACACCGCCAGGCCGCGCCCGTCCAGGCCCTCGCCGACCTGCACGCAGGTGCCATGCAGCTGAGCGATCCGCGACACCAGCGACAGGCCGATGCCACTGCCGCGCCCGCCCACTCCCGGCACGCGGTAGAAGCGGTCGAAGATGCGCTCGTGTTCCTGCGGCGGCACGCCGGGGCCGTTGTCGGCCACCATCAGCCGCACGGCCTGTTGCGAGCCCTCCGGGCCGCAGCGGCAGGACACCACGCAGCGCCCGCCGGGCGGGGTGTAGCGCAGGGCGTTGTCGATCAGGTTGCGCAGCAGGATGCCGAGCGCGTCGACATGGCCGCTGATCACGCAGGGCTCCACGTCGAGCACGATGCGCTGCTGCTTCTGCTGGGCCACCACCTCGAAGTCGCGGGCGATCAGCTCGATGGTCTCGTACAGCTCCACCGGCTCGCCCCGGCGCGGCTGCGAGGCGTCGATGCGGGCCAGGTCGAGCAGCTGCTCCGACAGCCGGGTGCTGCGCTCGACGCCGGCAATCAGCTTGAGCAGCGAGGCCTTGGCTTCCTGCGGCTTGTCGGCCGAGGCGGCCAGCTGGGCATGCGCCAGCAGCGCCGCCAGCGGTGTGCGCAACTCGTGCGCGGCGTCGGCGATGAAGCGCTTCTCGGCCTGCAGGGCGGTGTCGAGCTGGCTCAGCAGGCGGTTGAAGGACGCCACCAGGGGCTGTACCTCCAGGGGCAGCCCCTGGGTCGGCAGCGGCTCCAGGTCGAGCGGGCTGCGGCGGCTGAGCGCCCGCTGCGCCGCGGCCACCGGCCGGAACGACCAGTGCACCACCCCCCAGATGGCGGCCTTCAGCAGCACCAGCACCAGCAGCGCCGACGACAGGCTGATCTTGGCCCAGCGCCGCAGGTCGGCCATCAGCAGCGTCTTGGGCTTGCCAACCTGGATCTGCAGCGTGCCGGTGGCATCCGACACGGCATAGACGCGCCAGGTCTCGCCGGCCACCTCCACTTCGTCGAAGCCGTCGCGGAAATCAGGCTTGATCGGCAGGTCGGGCGCGCCCGGCGACTGCAAGGCCAGGCGCTGGCGGTGGCGCCAGGCCTGGAAGCTGACCTTGTCGCCGTGGTAGTCGTCCGCCTGCGGCGGCAGCCGGAAGCGCGCCTTGCTGATGGGCTGGCTGCCGGCGTCGGCCGGCAGGGTCAGCAGGATCTGGGTGGCGATGTCGCGCAGCATCGCGTCCCACTGGCCGGTCTGGTGCCGGCCCATCTGCACCACCTGGCAGCCAATCCACACGCCCCAGAACAGCAGCATCGTGGACAGCAGCACCACCAGCAGGCGCACCCGCAGCGACTTCATGCGCGCTCCTCGCCCACCCGGTAGCCAAAGCCGTGCACGGTGACGATCAGATCGTCGCCGAGCTTGCGCCGCAGCTGGTGGATGTAGACCGCGATGGTGTTGCTCTCGATGCTGCTGCTGCCGCCATAGACCGCATCCTGCAGCTGGTCGCGGGTGACCACCCAGCCGCGCTTCTCCATCAGGGCCAGCAGCGTGCGGTACTCGTGCACGCTGAGCGACACCGGCTCGCCGTCGCGGGTCACGACGCGCTTCGCCGGGTCGATGCAGACCTTGCCGTGGCTGATCAGCGGCGAGACCCGGCCCTGGCTGCGCCGCACCACCGCCCGCAGGCGGGCGCACAGCTCGTCGAGCTGGAAGGGCTTGGCCACGTAGTCGTCGGCGCCGGCGTCCAGGCCGTGGATGCGGTCGCTGAGCTGGTCGCGGGCGGTGATGATGAGGACCGGTGTGGCGTCGTAGCGTGCCCGCAGGCCCTGCAACACCGCCAGGCCGGAGCCGCCGGGCAGGCCCAGGTCGAGCAGCACCGCGTGGTAGGCGTGGTCGGTGAGCGCCAGGCGCGCGGCCGGCGCGTCAGGCGCGCGGTCGACCGTGTAGCCGGCCCGCTGCAGGCCGTCGCGGACCGCCTCGGCCAGCATGTCGTCGTCCTCGACCAGCAGCAAGTGCATCGTTCCACCTCAAAAGCATCTGTCAGGGCGGGCGCCCGCCGTGCCGCGCAGTGTGCCGGAACGCCATTAAAGACTTCTTAACCCGGCCTTCCCAGAATGCCGGCGTCGAGAAGGAGAACCGCCATGCCCGCCCTGCCCCGCCTGCTGCCCCTGCGTCCGGCCCGCGTGCCGGCCCTGCGACTGTACCGCCTGTCGCCGGCCGAGCCGGTTCCCGAGCCGCTGCAGGCGGACTGGGAGTACGGCGTCGACCGCCTGCTGAGCTGCTGCGGAGACGCCGAAACGGTGCTGTGGGAGGCGCCGCGGGCCCGGGTGCTGGAGCTGCGCTACTGCCTGGCGGAAGCGGCCGATGCCGGCGCAGCCGGCCGGCCGGTGTCGCTGACCATGATCCGCACCCTGCTGGATGCGCGGGGCCGGCCGATCGCCTGGTGGCAGCGCTCGATGGCCCGCGCCCGCGCGGCGGCGATCCTGCTGCCCGCTTCGGCCGCACCGAACCGCTCCATCTACTGCGTGCACGCGGAACGCGCGCCGTTGTGGGAGACGGTGCAGCGGCTCTGCAGCGAGCGCTACGCGGCCGAGCGCGCGGGCGAGACGGCCGCAGTGGCGCGGGCCACCGGTGGGGCACCATTGGGTGCCCTGGCCGCCGGCGCCTGAGCGACACCCCCGCCTGGGGGCCCCGGGCGGCATGCGGGCCGGCGCGCTGCTGCGGCAGAATCCGCCGTTTGCCCTGCTGCTGCGCGTCCGATGCGACCTACGAGCCTGCCCCCGCTCGCCTTCTTCGAGCTCACCACCGTTTCCGGCGAGACCGTCGTCACGCCGCTGGCCTTTCCCGAGGTGGCCTGGCTCGGCAGCAGCGCGCCGGCCATGGCACGCAAGCTGGCGCGCGCGGTGCAGGCCGAGTGGCTGGACCAGGGACGCTACCTGGATGCGATACAGCTGGCCGACCCGCCGGAGTTCGAGCGCCACGAGATCGAGGTGGACCTGCCGGGCGGCCCGGACGCACTGCTGCAGCCCGCCCGGCGCGTCCGGCATGTGGCCTTCCTGGCCAGCGGGCGCGCCGGCGCGCGCAGCCTCGCCTGTGTGCCGGCCCTCGGCATCGTGGCGCTGGCCGAGACCGGGCTGCTGCGCGAAGCGGTGGTCGAGGCGATCCGGCTGGAACACCGGCGCGAGGGCCGGCAAGCCGACGTGCGCCGCCAGGTCGCCGCCGCCTGGTTCGAGCAGGTGGAGCTGAAGCAGCTGCCGCTGGAGCTGGTCTTCCACAGCGCCGAGGCGCTGCGCCGCCTGCAGGAGCAGCGCAGCGAGCCGCTGCTGGAGGCGGTGGCCGACGAGATGCATGTGGCGACCCGCCCTGCCGCCGGGCTGGCCGACCCGCTGGCGGCGCTGCTGCGCGCGGCCGAGGGGCCGTTCGCGCGCAGCGTGCTGGTGGTCGGCGCCGAGGGCAGCGGCAAGACCGCCCTGCTCCAGCAGTATGTGCGCGAGCGCCGCCGGCGCGGGCTGGCCGCCCCCTGGGAGACCAGTGCGGCGCGGCTGATCCAGGGGCTCACCCGCGACGGCGGCTGGCAGCACGCGCTGGCGGTGCTGTGCCACGAGCTGGCTCAGCGCGACCTGATGCTCTACGTCGGCCACCTGGCGGAGCTGTTCGAGGTGGGCCAGTACCAAGGCAATGCGGTCAGCCTCGGCGACGCGCTGCGCGAGCCACTGGCCCGCGGCCGCCTGATGCTCCTGGCGGAAGCCACCCCGGCGGAGCTGGCGCGCATCGAGCTGCGCAGCCCCGGGTTTTCGGCGCTGTTCCAGGCGGTGACCCTGCCCGAGCTGACCGAGGCGGCGCAGGAGCAGGTGATCGTCGAGGCGGTCGGCGCACTGGCGCAGGAACACCGGGTGGCCCTGTCGCAGGAGGCGGTGGCGGAAGTGCTGGCGCTGCAGCGGCGGTTCTCGCCCTACTCGGGCTTTCCGGGCAAGGGCATCCGGTTCTTCGAGGAATTGATCCTGCACGCCCGCGGGCAATCGCCCCGGCTGGGCCGTGACGAAGCGCTGGACGCCTTCTGCGCCGAGACCGGCATGCCGCGACGCATGCTGGACGCCCGGCTGCCGCTGGACCTGGCCGAGGTGGATGCCTTCTTCCGCCGCCGCCTCTTCGGGCAGGACGAGGCACTGGACGTGGTCACCGGCCTGCTGGCCACCACCAAGACGGGGCTGGCGCGCACCGGCAAGCCGATCGCCTCGCTGCTGCTGATCGGGCCCACCGGCGTTGGCAAGACGGAGACGGCCAAGGCGCTGGCCGAATTCATGTTCGGCGACCCGCGCCGCATGATCCGCATCGACATGAGCGAGTACGCCGACCCGCACGCCGTGCTGCGCCTGCTGGGTGACCTGGGCGGCGACGAGGGCGTGCTGATCGGCGCGGTGCGCCGGCAGCCCTTCTCGGTGGTGCTGTTCGACGAACTCGAGAAGGCCGACCCGAGCTTCTTCGACCTGCTGCTGCAGGTGCTGGGTGAAGGCCGGCTGACCGGTGGCAATGGCCTGACCGCCAACTTCTGCGGCTGCTTCGTGGTGATGACCTCCAACCTGGGCGCCGAGGTGATGCAGCGCGCGCCCATCGCGATGACCGAGCGCCGGGACGATCCCCGGCGGCATTTCGAGCAGGCGGTGCAGGACGCCTTCCGGCCCGAGTTGTTCAACCGCATCGACCACATCGTGCCCTACGCGGCGCTATCGTCCGCGCAACGGGCACCGATCTTCGCGCGCGAGATGGCCTTGATGCGCCAGCGCGAGGGGCTGCTGGAGCGCAACGTCGAGCTCGCACTGGCCAACGATGTGGCGGACGCACTGGCCGCCCTGCCCGGCGACCCGCGCTACGGCGCCCGCGACGTGCAGCGCGTGCTGCGCCGCCACCTCTTGCTGCCGCTGGCGCATGCGCTGGCCCCGCATGCCTACGTGGCGCCACTGGCGGTGCAGCTGCGCCCCGGTGCGCCAGGCGCGCTGGCGCTGCAGGCCGAGCCGCTGCAGCGACCGGTGGACCCCACACCGCTGCAGGCCGCCGACGCGCTGGCCGAGGCGCGGCGCCACTGGCAGCGCGTGACCGAGGGGCCGCTGTTCGTGAACCTCGTGAATCAGGTGTTCCGGCTGGAGAAGCAGCGGCAGCGCTACGAGCACAAGCGCCGCCGTGCGCCGCAGCTGCCGCACTGGGACGGCACCGAGGATGCGGCGCGCGCCCGCAGCCTGGCCGCCGTGCAGCAGGATGCCGAGGCGCTGTTCGCCGAGATCGCCGACCTCGAGGGCCAGGCCTTGCTCGCGCTGGCCGGCGAGCACGCAGCGCCGCCCGACGTGGCGGCCTGGCGCGGCCGCTTCCTGGCCTTCAAGCAGCAGGCCTTCCATGCGGCCCGCCCGGCCAGCGCCCGCTGCACGGTGGGGCTGTACGCCTCGCCGCGCCTGCTGCCGGTGCTGCACCAGGCCTGGTGCGAGGTGGCCGCGCGCGCCGGGTTCGAGGCGCGCAGCCAGGTGGTGCGCCTGGCGGACGAGACGCACCGGCCGGCCCCGCCGCGCGAGCCTGATGCGGCCAGCGACGGGCCAGCCCGCAACGAGGAAGCAGCCGCCGCCCGGGCCAGTGCCTACCGCAAGTTCCCCTGGCCGCAGAAGGAGGGCCGGCATGCCTTGATGGTGGGCTTCGAGATCGAATTCAGCGGACCGGCCGCCTTCGACTACTTCCGCCAGGAAGGCGGCGTCTGGCGCCTCTGGGAGGACGACCGCAAGACCGACGCCTGGGTGTCGGTGCGCAACCAGCCGCTGGCGGAGTTCGAGACGCCCCACCAGGTGCACCGGCAGCACTTCTTCGACGGCCTGCCCGTGCACCGGCAGCTCAAGCAGGGCCTGCTCAGCGACCCAGGCGCAGACTGGCGCTGCGAGTTCCCGGACGAGTTTGCCTGGAAGCGGGTGCTCGACCGGCACTTCGAGGCCTTGATCGACCGCATGCTGCTCGGGGAGGACGTGTGATGAGTACCGGCATGCTGAAGATTCCCGTCTTCGTGACCCACCGCAAGGACGCCGGCTACCGCCTGCGCTGCCTGTTCCTGCCGCAGCTGGACGCGGTCGCGCAGCGCTACGAGACGGCGCTGAACAAGCTGCGCCAGGTGGTGGTGCAGCACTTCCGTGGCGTGAAGAGCGAGCGCTCCACGCTGGACGAGCGGCTGTGGCTCACCTTTGCGCCGGAGCTGCGCTTCGAGCTGGTGCCGCTGGGTTTCGACACCGGGCGACGCTGGGTCGAGGGCGTCTTCGCGGCGGCCCACTTCAGCGTGGGCGAGCGCCGCTATGCCTGCCTGCCGCAGTTGGACGGCACGGTGGCCGACCTGGGCGAGCTGCACCTGGACAAGGCCCAGCGCACCGAACGGCTGGTGGCGCGCATCCAGGCCTACTTCCGCGAGCAGCGCAAGGAGCTGGGCGAGCGCTTCGACCCGCAACGCTACCTGGCGGCACCCAACGACGAGCTGGCGGAGCTGGAGCTGTCGCTGCACCTCGGGCATGGCCGCTTTCCCTTCGAAGGCGGCAACGAGCTGATGGCCGCGCTGCACGGCGACCCGATGGGCGACGGTGCGAGCGAGATCGTGCGGGTGGCGAGCGACCTCAACGAGCTGTACCCCGACGGGCTGTCCAGCGCCTTCCTGCGCGACGACGCGGTGCAGGCGCTGGAGCAGGCCATCTACCGGCCCGACGGCGGTGCGCTGGTGCTGGTGGGCCCGCGCGGCGCCGGCAAGACCACCTTGGTGCACGGTGCGCTGCGCCGCTACATGGCCGCGCACGCCGGGCAGGACCGAGCCCGGCTGCAGAAGATCTGGCAGCTCGATCCGATGCGGGTGATCTCGGGCATGAGCGTGGTCGGCCAGTGGCAGCGCCGCATGGCGGTGGTGCTGCAGCATGTGCAGTCGCGCCGGCAGGAGCCGTTCCGCATTGACCAACCCGACCATCTCTACTGCGACAACCTGGTGCCGCTGCTGTCCATCGGCCGCAGTTCGCAGAACCGGCTGACGCTGGCCGACGTGCTGCGCCCGCCCCTGGAGCGGCGCGCCTTCACGATGATCGGCGAGGCGACGCCCGAGGCGTGGCAGAAGGTGCAGCAGGGCGACCGCCGCTTCGCCGACCTGTTCCGCGTGATCCGGGTCGAGCCGCCGCCCCGGCAGGTGGCCATCCGCATCGTCGGCCGGCGCCGGGCCGAGCTCGAAGCGCAGCACGGCTGCCGCATCGACTCGGCGGCGGTGGCCGAGCTGCTGAAGATGGAGCGCCGCTTTGCTGGCGACGAGGTGCTGCCCGGCTCGGCGCTGCGGGTGCTCGACCGCCTCGCGGTGCGGCATGCACGGCAGTCGGTGGGCCGTGCCGAGGTGCTGGCGGCCTACACCGCCGCCTACCACTTCCGCGAGCGGCTGTTCTCGCGCCATGTGGGCCTGGCCCCGGTGGAGGCGCAGGCCCATTTCGAGCAGCGCCTGATCGGCCAGCCGGAGGCCTGCGCGCAACTGGTCGATGTGGTGGCCCTGGTGAAGTCGGGCCTGGCCGCGCCCGGCCGGCCGCTGTCGTCGCTGCTGTTCATCGGCCCCACCGGCGTGGGCAAGAGCGAGGCGGCCAAGCTGCTGGCCGACTACCTGTTCGAGGACGAAGGCGGCCTGGTTCGCTTCGACATGAACGAATACGTCGATGCCAGCGCCCTGGAGCGCCTGGTGGGCGATGCCGCACGGCCCGATGGCCAGCTCACGGCGGCCGTGCGGCAGCGGCGTGCCTGCGTGCTGCTGCTCGACGAGATCGAGAAAGCGCACCCCGCGGTGCACGACCTGCTGCTGCAGCTGCTCGGCGAAGGCCGGCTGACCGACGCGCTGGGCCGCACCACCGACTTCTCGCACTGCGTGGTGGTGCTGACGTCCAACCTGGGGGCCGCCGCAGCCCAGCGCCATACCGGCTTCATGCGCCAGGCCGCCGACGCGGCCCACAGCTACCGGGAGGCGGTGGAACGCTTCTTCCGGCCCGAGTTCCTCAACCGCATCGACCAGGTGGTGGGCTTCAAGCCCCTGGCAGCCGCGGACATGGCGGCGATTGCGCGACTGCAGCTGGAGCGGATCCTGTCGCGTGACGGCTTCCTGCGCCGGCTGAGCTTCCTGAACGTGTCGCCGCAAGGCTTGGAGCAGCTGGCCCGCCTGGGCCATGACGAAGCCTTGGGGGCCCGTGCGCTCAAGCGTGCCATGGAGCGGGCCCTCACCGGGCCCATTGCGCAGCGCCTGGCCGCCTCCCCGGTGGGCCAGCCGATGCTGCTGGACGTCGACTTGCAGGGCGGCCGGCTGGCCACCCGCGCCACGCTGCTCGACTATGCCGCGCTACAGCCGGTGGCCTTGCCGCAGGACAGCGCGTCCCCGGCGGCCTACCAGGCCTTGTCCGACCGCGCGCAGGCGCTGCACGAGCACCTGCGTGTCGAGCTGGACCGCGCGACCGACGCGGCCGTGTCGCTCGCACTGCGGGCGCTGCAGGTGCGGCTCGACCCGCTGCGCGACAGGCTGGCGCAGCGCTGCTGGGAACTGGCCGAGCAGCGCATAGCGACCGCCCGCCCGGTGGCCGCCCCCCAGCTGCGGCCGCGCGACTGGCGCGAGCAAGGCCGGCCGCTGGCCGACATGCTGTTTGCGCAGCACGACATCCGCGACTTCTTCGAGCAGGCACACAGCAGCGCCCGGCCGCTGCGCAAAGCAGAGGCGGAAGTGGTGCGCTGGCAGCTGGAGCTGGAGGGGCTGGCCCGCCGCGCGGCCAGCCTGCGGCGCCATGGCGTCGAGCGCGTCGGCATCGAAGTGGTGCCGTTGCAGAGCAGCGCGCCGCCCTCGGTGCTGGAGGCGGCCTGGGGCGACTATGCCGCCCTGCTCTTGCAGCTGGACGCGCACGAGTTGCCGTCGTCGAGCCCCGGCACGCGCTGCTTCGAGGGCACCGGCCTGCGCAAGGCCTTCGACCGGGAGTGCGGCGTTCATCTCTGGTACCTGGGCAGCGACCGACCGGTGCCGGTGGCCGTTCGCCTGCGGCCGCTGGAGGCCGGGGCGGCGCCGCCGATGCCCACCGAGATCATCCGCATCCGCCTTGAACCGACCCGCCCGGCCGAGCTCAGGCGCCTGACCGACCTGCGCTCCGGCTGGGTGCGCAAGTTCTCGGGCCCGCTGAGCGAAGACGACTGGCGACTGTTGCTGTGGGACGGCCACCAGGCCGACCTGGCGGCCTGAGGAGGAGCCACTGCATGGCCACATCGTCCTACCCCCTGCTGTGCTGGCAGACCGGCGAGGAGTCGGTCTTCGGGCTGCTGCTCGGCACCGGCCTGCAGGCCGTCGAGCGCAACCCGCGCCGGCTCAAGACCGCCCTGGCGGAGACCCTGCAGCGCGAGCGCGAACGCGGCCGCTGGGTGCCGGCGCCGGACATCGACGAGGCGCGGCTGAAGCTGCTGAACGTGAAGGTCAGCCTTGCCCACCGCACGCCAAAGGGCAGCTTCCCGGTGCCCGGCGCGAGCGACTTCACGGTGGCGGCGGTGTACGGCGCCAATGCCGCGGAGGGCTATTCGAAGTGCTATCTGCCCTACCTCGACGAGAGCTTCTACTACTACGACGACGCGCAGCTGCCGGTGCTGATCGAGCACTACACGCGCGACCGCCTGGACGGACTCCCACCCGAAGCCGCGCAGCGCTACCTGATGCCGACGCGTCCCTGGCTGGAGCAGCTGGAGTGGCGCCACGATGATCGCGGCGCGGACAGCCGCGGCCTGCCCCGCCACCTGCGCGACGCGCACAGCCAGCTCGAGCTGGTGGCCGACCGCCTGCCCGAGCCGGGCGGGCGACGCGGCCAGCATGTGTTCCCCGAGACCGCATGGGAGCAGGGCGCACTGCTGGATGAGCTGGTGGCGCGCTTGCTGCGCGGCGGCAACCTGCTGCTGGTGGGCGAGCCGGGGGTGGGCAAGAGCGTGGCCATCATGGAGGCGATCCGCAAGGCCCACCGCCTGGCTGCCGGACGCGAGGCGCAGCAGCCCACCTTCTGGCGCAGCCATGCCGAGCGCCTGATCGGCCGCGCCAAGTACCTGGGCGAGTGGCAGGCGCTGTGCGACCAGCTGGTGCAGTGGCTGGAGCTGTCGCAAGGCGTGCTGTGGCTCACGGATTTCGTGAACCTGCTGCAGACCGGCGGCGAGAATGCCGAGGATTCGATGGCCGCCTACCTGCTGCCGGCGCTGCGGCGGGGCACGCTGCGGCTGGTGGGCGAGGCCACCCCGGGTGAGCTGGAGACCGCGCGGCGCCGGCTGCCCAGCTTCATCGACTGCTTCGAGCCGCTGTCGCTGCCCGAGATGGACGGCAGCCGCGCGCGCCGGGTGCTGGAGCTGTTTGCCGGCCATGCCAAGGCTGCGTTGTCGGTGGAGATGGACGCCGCGGCCCTCGACACCGGCTATCGGCTGTTGAACCGGTATGTGCGCTATGAGCGCTTCCCGGGCAAGGCGGTGAAATTCTTCGGCGAATGCGTGCGCGGCGCGCTGGCCGACGGCATGCCGGTGGTGACCGAGGCGGCCGCCATCGCGCAGTTCGCCCGCACCACCGGCCTGCCGGAGACCTTCCTGCGTGACGACCAACCGCTGGACGAGGCCGCGGTGCACGGCTTCTTCGCCCGGCGGCTGTTCGGGCAGGACGCCGCCATCGAGCAGCTGAAGGAGGTGGTGTACCTCTTCAAGGCCGGCCTGAACGACCCGGCCAAGCCCATGGCCACCCTGCTGTTCGCCGGCCCCACCGGCGTGGGCAAGACGGCCGCCGCCAAGGCGCTGGCGGCCTACTTCTTTGGCGCGGGCGGGGGCAGTGACCCGCTGTTTCGCATCGACATGAGCGAGTTCCAGCACAGCTTCCAGGTGGCGCGCCTGGTGGGCAGTGGCGACCGGCCCGGCAAGCTGGTGGAGCATGTGCGCCAGCGGCCGTTCTCGGTGGTGCTGCTCGACGAGATCGAGAAGGCCGACCCATCGGTGTTCGACCTGTTGCTGGGGGTCCTGGACGAAGGCCGGCTGAGGGACAGCCGCGGCCGGGTCACCGACTTCCGCTCCAGCCTGATCGTGATGACCACCAACCTGGGCGTGCGGCAGGGCGCGTCGCTGGGCTTCATGGACGACGACGGCGCGGCGGGCACGCTGCAGGGCATCCGGCAGTTCTTCCGGCCGGAGTTCTTCAATCGCATCGACCGGGTGGTGCCCTTTGCGCCCCTGTCCCGGGCGGCGATCGAGGCGATTGCGCAGCAGGAGCTGGAGGCGGTGGGCGACCGGGAGGGGCTGCGGCGGCGCGGCATCCGGTTGAGGTTCTCGCCGGAGCTGGTGGCATTCGTCGCCGCGGTGGGCTTCAGCCCTCGGTATGGCGCACGGCCGCTGCAACGGGTGGTGGAGCAGCGGGTGGTGGCGGCGGTGGCGCGAGCGTTGTTTGGGGGCGTGGAGGACCGGGCTGTGCTGGAAGTGGGCGTGGTGGCGGATGAGGTGGTGGTGACGGTGCGTCGCGGCGAGTGAAGGCGATCGAGGAATGCCACCCCCGCGGCGCAGGATGGCAGAAGGCTGATATGCCGTGCCGTACCCAATCCGCGGGCACCGGGCGCTGCCGGGCACCGTCAGTCGTCATCCTCGTCGTCGCGCCTCCTGTCGCCGCCCGCCACTGAAGCAGCGGCCCTGCAAAACACTGAGGCTGCGGCAGAAGCGAACAGGGCTCTCCTCGACCGCATGGGGTCGCCGGGCGTTCTGATTTCCGGGGACATTTTCCGGCTCAGTCCCGCGTGCGTTTGTGGGACGGAGCGGCGCCTCAGCGCGGTCGATGCATTCGATCCGCCCGTCCTGCGTTCGCGCAATCGGCCTGCTTCGCCGTTGCCGAACGACGCCCTTGACCTTGCAAGTTGAAGTCGACTCGCCAATCCAGAAGCGGGAAAAGGCGGTCCTTTGGCGCTCCATGCGCCCTGGCTGATGTCCTGCCGCTGCCCATCGTGGTCAACGCCATGCGGTCCCAGGAACTGCGACCGAACTGTGGGTCAGAACTGTGAATCCAAAGCCGGTGACGGCGGCGTCACATACCCACTGCACATCTCCGTGATGGTGGCAGGCGCTCCCGACTGAAGGCACACCTGCTCGACCAGAGAAATTGCTGCCAGGATCGGGACGTTTGCTTCTGCGACGCGTGGTGTTCTGAACTGCGCCTCCCTGATGTCGCTGATCGACCGCCCAGGGAAACTGGTCTTCAGGAGACCGTCCAACCCTTTGATCAGGAGAATGGCCTGGCGAGATGAAGGGCGGGCCCGACTGCCATCGATCGAGATTCCCTTCAAGTAACCGTCAACGGAAAGGTGAGATCTAATTTTCCTGATGGCGCCGGCGCAGCTGACTTCCAACTCCACAGACCCGCCATCGGCATGGATACTTCCGTGCCTGATGGCAAAGATTTTTCCACACTGAGGCTGAACTGCAAAAGCGTTCGCAGCAATCAGCGAGCTGACGATCAGCAACGCCGCATTGATTCGATTCCCACAAATACACATCATTCACAACCCCTCGCATAGATCGTTCTTTTGGCAAGGCGACTCTTCCGCGAATGGTAACGCCGAGCTTGTCGGGTCATGTCGACGACTTGTTGAACAGGTGGCTTGTTCTCAGATGCCGCACGAGGGCCACTAAGGTGCTTAACGAATACTGCTGGCAACACTGCCGGCGCGTAGGCACGGATCGCTTATAGACGGCGCCAACTTCACACCCACTTCACTCTGGGCACCTAAAGTGAGCTGAAAGCCGGGCCTCACGTTGCCTCTATGGATCGGCTACCGCTGCAACTAAACAGAGGCACTTCGTCAATCGCCTAACAATCAAATTAGGAAAGTTGACAGGTTTCAAGCAAAGACCGAGAAAAACATACTCTCCCGCTTCCCTGTCTTTAGACCGCCAGAAACCGAACATCGCCTAACATGCCAGGAGCCGCAGAATGAGATCATTCTCCGCAGCCGCAGTTGTGACTTTATGTCTACTCGCGCAGGAAAGTCTTGCGGGTCTGCCATTCCATCCTCAGCCGACGTCGTCTGTAAGTGGCGAGGACCTTCCGAAGGATGGCTTTACGCGCCTGAGACTCAGCCTGTCTAGCAACGATGCAAATAGTCAAAGCGGAATACGGCTCGGCCAGGTTGCAGTCTGCTCGGAATCGGCTTGTTATCAAGCAAACACGCCGCAAACAGTCAGCCTAAAAAACTCTACCCAGGGGCTCGGCACCCTCGTTGCCGACATAGTTGTGCCGCTTATAGAAATTCGATCGGTCCATTTTGGATCGACGACAGGTCAGAAATCAGTGCTGGGCGACTTAAAACTACAGACTTCGTTGAAACTGGAAGCGGATTACAGAGGCGCAGAGATTGCAGTAGTGCTCGAGAAAACTGACCAACCTGGCCGCCAATTATACGCACCAATATCCGCCGCCACGAACCTCTGGCACCCGGAAGGCACTCGCGTTTACTACAACCCGAAGTTCGCGACGACCGCCAATCTCCCCCTAGGAGTGACGCTGCACATTCCTGAGAAGGCCACTGAATCGCCACATATTTTTCATCTTTCTGTTCACAAGGCAGGCGGCGCCTTCCCGATGATCGACATCTTCCCTCAGGTGAAGCTTTCGAAAGAGGCAACCATCACCATGTCGAGAATCGAGCGGCCGCAACCCGCAGATAGACAAGCGAAACTCGAAACTCTGGACCTCGTGCCGCCTGAGACCGGGGCAGCACCTCGCGGTAACAAAAACCGCAAGAAGAAATCTTTCAAAGTTTTTGATACCGGGCTGATTAATGGCGACTAATCCAGCGCTGCGCTGGCAAAGCGTTGATCTACAACAGCTCACCGTGCTGGTCCGAGAAGCAAGGGTCCTTGGTCGAGACAAGGCGCGAACAAAGACAGCAGTAGAGCGGCTGGTCGAGCTGAACGCGAGGGCCGCTCAGGTCCTTGAACGGCAGCACACGCGAACGCAGCTGCAGAAGCACGGACGGGTCTTTGCGACGCCAGGGCAGCCCGAGAAGCCGTGGCACGACGAACCGCTGCAGTGGAGGGCCTGAAATGCTTTCCTGCGCCGGTGCGGCGTCCGGTATCGAGCCCCAAAGGAGTGCCGCGACACCAGCGTCACCTTGGCCCTACAGGCCGGCGCCGATCCTGTGTGGGTCGCTCGTCAGCACGGACGCAGCATCCAGGTGATGATGCGCGACTATGCAGGCGTCATTCCTAAAGCCGACCGTGGACGCAACCTCGCAGCGGTGAACAGAGCCCTTGCTGAGCAGGCTCCAACAGCGAATTCCGCAGTAGAACCGCAGTAGCAGACGCCGGAAAAAGAAAAAGCCGTTGAAACTCAACGGCTTGATCTGTCTTGGCGGAAAGGGAGGGATTCGAACCCTTTTCTAGCCCACGTCAACCCACTCAAGCCCTGGCATTCTTAGGTGCCCCGTCGGAAAAGGACGGGCGAAAGCGGGCTGAAGCGGGCTCATTCCGCAGTGAATTCCGCAGTAGCCGTCCTACCGCTGGCCGCGGCGGCCCCATCCGAACCCGCTCCGTGAAGGCAAGCAGCACGTCCCGGCCGAGGTGCTGTAGCACCCGAGCCGCTAGGACTGTATCCCGGGCAGGCGATGAATCCGCAGAGGCACTAGCTGCGCGAGAAACACGAGATGTTCGATCGCCTTAACGCGCTTGAGTGTTGTCAGAGAACCATTTCCGCCCATAGCACGCGCCGGGACAAATCCATACATTTCGTCGCTGCTGAGCCTCCCTAGTCGTTCCAGCGCCCGCTCGAAGAGCGGCTCACCGGAGTCGTCGTCGCAGTCATTTCTGTCTTGATCCTGCCGGGAGAAAAAGGCACGGATGCCAAGATCCTCCTTTTCACCAGTCAGCCGGGCGCTACCGAGATACGCTGTTGCATGCACCGCGTCAATGCTCAAAGCCACCCCTGTCTCGCGGCCCCAGAAATGCAACCTCCCGAACGCGCCGCGTCCAATCACATAGAAGCTATCCTCCTGCGCAAGAGGAGTGCGATCGATCCACGCTTTCACTACCGGCTGATACTCCTCCGGATCGACGACCCAGAACACTCCGCTTCCGTATCCGGCCCATCCATATTCCTTCCAGTACGTCAGCAGCTGAGACGGTAGCACTCCTGTGTACTTCTCAATAACTTGCTTCGGAACAAGACGTGCGCTTACCGGCGGTCCGATGTTTTCCAGGAAGAACTCGAAATCTTCATCCATCTGATGCCCTATTTACAACGGTGCAACTTGGCATGCATGAGCGTTTTTGCTCGGTCGCCTTTCGGCACATTCTCGGCCGCTCGGTCTAAGTCTTCAATTCGTGATGCCCATTGGGCACCGATCCTTGAATTGACGTCGCTGTCGCCCATATCTGTGATCCAGTCACGGCCTCCCGCCTTCATGTCGGGGTTGTGAAGAGCGGCCAAAGTGGACATTTGCTCTTTCGCCACTTCAATCGCCTTTGCCTTTGCCGCTTTCGGGCTCATTCCCTCTGCCCTGAACTTGTCAGTGAGGTCGTCCTGAAGGGCTCTACGGTACGCGTTGCGCGCGCTTCGCGCGATCTGCGGATCTCGAACAGACTCGCCCTCCTCAAATGCGCGTCGGCCCTCAAGGTATTCGGCAACGGTCATGTCGTTCAAGCCACGTTCTTGGCCGCCTAGCTGCCGGTCGAACTCGGGAATCATAGACTCCGGTAGGTCGTTCGACTCGAAGCACGGCACCTTCTTCTCGGGCATGCGCCTCGGCCCGCTGGGTGTGCCATCGGGCTCCTTCGGGCCTCGGGGCGGCGGGGGAGGCGGTGGCGGTATGGCGCCCTTGCCCCCGCCGCCCGCGGCACTGCCATTGGCGCTGCGATAGTTCAACCCTGGGTGGCCCGCCAGCTGCTTCTCGTTCGCTACCAGCCAGTCAGCGACCCTCGGCCCGAGCCGGGGGCTCTCTCGGATCTCGCGCAGCAGCTGCGCCTTGTCGCCTCTACCGCGCGTCAGGTACTCCGAGAGGGCCATCAGGACCGCCATGACAAGGATGACGTGGCCTTGCGCGAACTGACCGGCGGCGAAGCTTACGGCGTTGTCCTCGCCCACAAAGGCGTAGTCCCTCGAACGCATGCCAGTACCCGGTGGCGGCCCCCAGCACGCGCGGAAGCCGTCCTCATAGCACCGGAAGGCATCGGGCAACGAGTCGGCTAGGTACTCCACCAATGAGGCGAGCCCCAGGAGGCCGAGAATCCACACACCGGCCTTCGCGCCTAGGCCGGCGCCAATGCCGGCCCCCGGTACCGCGCCCACGCCACCAGCAAAGAAGCCCGCGACGCCACCCGCCACGCCGCCGACCACGACTGAACCGCCGTAGTACAAAGCAATGTCCTTGCAGGCCTCAATGAGGATGTCGAGGATCATCGACACCTCCAGGCCGGCCAGGCGGTTGACCACAATGCGGCGGGTCTCTTCACCCGACCTGTACAGCGCTTCTGTGACGCGATCCACGCGGCTCATCTGCCGGTCCATGAACCGCGCCGCGCTGTTCACCTGGTCACGCAGTGCACGCCCCCAGTGGTCGAAGGCATAGCCTCCAGTGGAGCTGTGGCCTCGCCGTAGCTCTTCTTCCTTGTACCGCAGCTCACTCAATAAGCTGAAGCGGTTGAAACCCCTGCCTACCATCGCATCGCTGCCTCCCACAGCTGAGCGCCGCCCCAGGAAGGTGTGTCAGCGCGGCGGCGAGTATGGCAACCTGTCCAGCAGTCGCTGTGACCGACTGTTAAGCGCGCGCTGCCCGCATGCAGGCAGCAATCACAGATTCACTGAACAATGAATGGCACGACCGCAGCTACTGCGACAGCCGCTCGCTTTGACTTCGGCCTCGGTTGCTGAGGCGTGCCGCCGTTCGGCTTGGTTCGAAATGCCGCCACGTAAGAGGCCTTCTCGTTCAGAAAGCGCGCAACGTCGCCGTTGCTGTCGTTACCGCAGGCGAAACCCTGACAGTCGCGTCTCGGGCTAGAGAAAACAGATATCTTTTTACTCCAACAAGTGGACCCGTTATTGCCAAAAGTGCACTTGTGCACTCGTGGCGTTGCCATAATCGTACTGAAGCATGGCGCGCAGGATGGTGCATCATTGTAGGTGCTGTCCCGAAAACCGTGCGCATATAGCGGAGGCTGGGAGTAATCATCCTCGTGCATCGCGCCAAACAGGTGCCCGATTTCATGACCTAAGGTCAAATCGCCGACCATGCAATTGATATCGACGATCACATATGCATCCGACGCCGGCACGGCGAGGCCTCTCGCCTCCCCGCATGTCGGAGGTGTTGCCACCAGCACGCCGATGTCTGCACCCGATGCATCGCGACGGCGCCGAACCTCTTCCATCAGAGAGAACTCCCGCAGAACGTCAGTAGGCTTCTTGCCTGCCTCACTCAAGGGTATTTCGAAAATATCGACGGCGGAAGCCTTGATATTCACGCGACTTGCGGCATAAGCTTTGTTAAGCTCATTAACTGCGATCGCCACGTCGCGTTTCATATCGTCCGTACTAGCCCTTGCGCGGGGAGTAAAAGCAAATAGCAGATCCAGCTGCACGGGTTTTGCAGCGCTGCTGACGGAGGAGGCTTTTGCGGCAGCAGAAGCGGGCGGTGCCGAAGGCGTAGGCAGCGGCTTTGGATTGTCCGACTCTTGTGGAAGTCTGCGGGGGTCCATGCGGGTAAGCGCATATGACCCGTCGTCAAGCGCCGTCACGATGTAGACGTCATGCGAGCGCACCCGCCCGCCCCAAATCCGGTCTCCTTTAACTAGAAAGAGAGCGTCGTCGCCGTCCTGTGTGCGGGCCGACCAAGAGAAGCCGCCGTCCTCAAGCGGTTCGCGTTTCCCTCCCTTGAAGACGATTACCCGCCCTGGAGCAAGCTCAACCCGCACTTCGTCAGCCTGTAAAGCGCTCACGTCAATGTTAAGAACTCGAACATCGACAGTAGTACGCTTTGCTTTCAAGGCCTTCAGTTTGTCGTTCACCTCCGTGGATAGCGCCTTACGGGCGGTATCCACGGGCAGAAACAAACTTTTGGCCTGTGCCATTGCCACCTGAGAAACGATGCACAAAAGAAGTGCAGCAAAATATTTAATCATCATCCCTAAGCAAATAAGCCACGCCTCACCTGAAGGCCAGCTTGGCGCCGGCCTTCACCAGCTCAACCTTACGGAGCGATGGAGAGCGAGTCCACTATAGGGCGCTTCCAGTCGTCGCATTCCACAACTGCAACATCGACCTTCTTATCGAGCGAGAACGCTGTCAAAGCCAGGCTGTATTGTTGCCGACCTTTCTCCGTATTTGCTTTGATTCGAAAATACGTTGGCCCCGCTGGTGCACCGCACTGGGCGGACGGGTTCCCGCCGCTTAGGATGTAGACCCTCCCCTCACTGTCGCCCCCTTCAACGATGATGGAGGCGATCGGGACGGCCCCGAAGGCGAAAGAACTGACCGACATAGCGACAACAGCGAACAAGGACCGAATATACATAGCACCAGGAAGTTAAATAGTAGATTTCGCCTATATGGCGTACCGGAGCGAGCTGCCAGGAAAATACAAGGCTACCGCTTATTGATATACCGCCAGAGCGTCGACAAGGGGCCTCTTGTCCTTGTCGCACCCTTTGAATGTGGCGCGCATTTGCTTCCCCATTGAAAGCGCCATTAACGCTAGAGCGTATTGGTGACGCCCTTTCTGCGAATCCATCCTCAACACGAACACTCGGCTCCCCTCGGACGCCTTCGCGAGGGTAGGAACCGGATCAGCGCAGAATTTCGTAGAGGAATACACCTCTACCGCGACAGTATCACCTTCCGGCACTAAAGAGATTACACCGGATCTTTCACTCCAGTCCGCAGAGACGGCGTTGGAACCAGCCAGCGTCACAACCAACCCCATGAGGAATGGCTCAATTTTCATAACAAGTTCTTCGTTGAAAAACGATTCCCACAAGAATGACAACACCTCTCAATGGATAACTGGGAGGCGGGAAGAAAGCCCAGATTGGGTATTCGGCGCGGTGCCCTGAAAGGAGATTTTCCGGGCAACGAACCAGTTTGAGGAAGCCCCCTCCTATTGGGGACATCCGAAACGGTGACCTCTTACATATTGACGTTGACTATTCACTTCACCGCGGCGTCACGGGTCCGCGATGTAGATCTCGATCCAGCCGCGAGCGGCATTGCTGTCAGGCACAGCAATGGATGCGGCGCATTCCGGCAGTTGTTTTCACAGAAATCGCGACCAAGGGGCGCCCCCCGCTAATCGCAGAGCCTTGGGGCCGCGATGCGCGTGAAGCGCTGGGCCTGAAGGTCAGGGAGCAAGAGCGGCAGCCCGGCACCGGTCGTAGAGACTGGCCATCTCCTGCGCCTTCATCACCCAGGCACCAAACGAATCCTCAGTGAGCGGGGTTCGCGGCGGGCAGCTGGCCACTACCAGCGGGCTGGGCCGGCTCGGCGCCCGGTAGGGTGCTGTTGAACAGCCGCACAGCATCAGGGCCAGAACGGCAGTCGCGGTAAACGGTCTTGGTGCGTACTTCATGCTCCAGCTTCTGATGAACGGTGGTGTGCTGCACCGTGATGTTGGAAATCGCCTTGGCAGCCGCGTCGATGGCGGCATCGCGGGCGACCTGGGCCACCCTCTCTTCCCGGGCCTTCGCGGCTTCGCAGGCGTCCTGCCCGACAGTGCGGCCGTAGACGAATGCACCGGCAGCGCTGGCCACCCACAGGGCCCCAGCAGCGAGCAGCAGGTAGGGGGCGGCCGGGCTCATGACACCCGCCCCTCGCACATGGCCCGCTCATGCGCGCGCCGCCGCACCAGGCCGGGCAGCTGCTGACCACCGGCCCACACCCAGCGCGACAGCTCAGCGCAGGCTCCGGCCAGGTCCCCCGCGTTCGCTTTCCTGGCCAGGGTCGAGGCACAGAACTTCTCTCGGCCCACGTTGAAGGCGAAGCTGATAAACGCCGCCTTCTCATGCGGCCGCAGCGGCTGCTTGATGCAGGCAATGTCCGCCTCGGCCTCCAGCAGGTCGATGTACATCAGCTCGTCGCACTGATCCGGCGTGAACTGCTGGCCCATTCGCAGCTCCGGGCCGGTGTGGCCCCGGCAAGCCGTGAGGATGCCCACCGGGTCACGGTAGGTGCGCGGCACCGTCCCCTCGAACGTCACCACGCTAGAAACGGCAAGGGCCGCAACTGCGGCCCCTGCTCTCATCAAGAACTTCTGTTTTGGCGTCATCGCGGACCGAACCCTCCCCCCTTGAATGCCGACCAGGCGCCGGCCAGCGCGGCGATTGCGGCCGCGATGTAGCCAATCGGTCGGGCGACTGTGCCGATCCAGTTGAAGACCCTGAAGGCCCCCTTCACGCTGCTGAAAAACTCGACCAGCTCGCCGGTGTTCGCTTCCACCCGGCGGGTCGCCTCCGTGTTCTCCTGCATGCCGGCTTCCAGCCGCTCGACCCGGGCCACCAGGTCGGCCGGATCGAAGCCGCTGCCCTCCTTGTTCGTTTGGGCCATGGGCCCCTCCTTCTGTCGTTGGTGTGAGGTGTCCAGACGTCTGGACACGATGCGATCCGGCTCAAGCCGGCCGCGTGGGCGCTCCCGGCAGCAGAGCCAGCAGCTCGCTTACGGTAGGAACAGGGCGCCGGCCCGCCTGCACCTCGGCCACCAGCTCATGGCAGCGCGCCCACACTTGGGACCGCCAGGCACGCAGCGCCCGGCCCTCGGCCTGGAAGCGCGGCACGCTGGGTTCCTCGCCGTAGGTCACGGCTGTAAAGATGCTGTCGTAGCCCCAGCGGCCGGCCTGCGCGTCCAGGTGCACCTGCACGGCGGCTTCCAGCTGGGCGGCCTGGTCCTCGATCACCGGTGACGGCGGCGCCTCCGGCTCGTGCCCCGCCTGGAGCCATTCCTGGTACTCCTGCCAATCCCGGTTCCCGGCGTCGTCGGGGATGTAGGCCCCATCGCTCAGCCGGATCACAAATCCGTTTGCATTCAGTCGGTACATTCACAGCTCCGCAGAGGCGTAGAGAAGCCCGTTCACGATGGAGTCGCCCGTGCTGCCCACGTCGGCCCGCAGGCTGCCGCCAAAGGGCGAGACATCGAACAGCTGGGCATTGCCCGCGTTCGCATAGGTCACCGCGACGGTTACGGTGGGGGTCACGCGCTTTTCCACTCGAAAGTTGAAGGCCGTCCCGTTGGTCTGCGAACCGGCGCCGCACTGCGCCCGGTGGTAGACCTGCAGGGCTTCGTAGTAGCGCTGACACAGGGCCAGCTCGACCTGTAGCGGCCGCAGCTCGAAGGGCGTGGCGTGCCCGCCCTCCTCCACCTGCACACCGGTCACCTGGAAGGTGAACACCGTGTTCGGCGAGAAGTTATAGGTGAGGTGCAAGCAGTCGCCGCTGGTTCCCAGCACCTTGCCTGTGATGGGTGGCACCGTCACCGTGAAGACGTAGCGCTGCCAGCTGGTTGTCAGGGCCAGGTTGGTCGCTACGTTGGTGAAGACGGTGGCCGAGGGCGAGCCACCCGCACCGAAGTACTGCCCGAGCGCGATGTTCGGCAGGGTCAAGGGCGCCGAGGCGCGGGCATAGAAGCTCACGGTGACGGTCTTCCCCGCCAAGGTCCGCACCCGCTCGATGTTCTGCGTCAGCGCCGTGAAGGTGGCGCCGCTGCCCGCGGCCGTCTGAGCGAACTGCAGGTAGTGCACCGCCTCGCCGGCCACCGTGTCGCCCACCGCGAAGGACTGGCGGGAGATGACGCGGGTGGCGCCCGTGCCGTCATGGTCCACCCGCCAGCGGTCGGCGGTGTAGGCATAGGGCACCGGATTGGTGAAGCTGGTGCCCCGTTGCCACACGTCCATGTTGCCGTTGATGATCTTGTTGCGGAAGCCCATCGCGCCAGTGCGCGCGGCCAGGCCGGCCGGCGTGACGG
This sequence comes from Eleftheria terrae, assembly GCF_030419005.1. Lineage (NCBI taxonomy): Bacteria > Pseudomonadati > Pseudomonadota > Betaproteobacteria > Burkholderiales > Eleftheria > Eleftheria terrae. The sequence goes on along the minus strand of NZ_CP106951.1, from coordinate 4,781,938 downwards.
CCCGCGCCGTGTCGGTGCCCGCCTGCGCCTCGGCCACGGTGGCCAGCTCTACCAGGCCGCGCGCCGCCGCACTTGCGTCCGGCACGCCCAGGGCTTCACGGGCGGCCGCCTTGTTGCTGCTGTCGGTGCCCAGCAAGTCGGCCAGGAACTGCCGCAGCGCCGCGAAGTTGCCTTTCTGCTGGGCGGCGGTGGTGGCGCCGCTGATGAGGGCGGCTTCAGTTGGAAGGAGTGCCATATGGATGAATGAGGTGGTAGAGGAGGCTCCCGGCTTGGTGTGCACCGATCTGACATGAGGCAAACCGGCGGAGGTGACGCACCGCTTGCGACGTACTACATTCACACCTGCCGGCACATGCTGCGGCCGGCTATAGGGAGCGGAACGATGCAAGTGACTTACACCATCGCCACGCTGGCGGGCACCGGCCTTTTGATTGCCACGGCGCCCGATGGCGCGGACATCGAAGCGGCGATTGCTGCCGAAGAGAAAATGGTTGGCGAAACGTTCGACAGAGCCGACATCAACATCACCAGCGGCCTTACGCTGACCGACGATGTTGAGGAAGGCGATGCGGTTCTGTATTCAGGCTTCGAACTGGGCGAGCTGAAGGACGCCGAAGGCCGCGTGTTTCGGTACGCTGTGCGACGCGCCGTGCCGACGAGTGAAGCGGAGTTCAAGCGCCTGTCCCACTGGGCGAAAACGTTGTTGACGGGCGACTACGGCCTGGGATACCAGAATGGCCTGCGTCGCCGCTACTACGGCGAGCGTTTCGGCTCCCCCTCCCAACATGAGCAGTGGTTGGAGAAACAGGACGACTACGGGCGCGGCTACCGCGACGGCGTTGCCGGTCGTGAGCCGCAGGCGCCGATGGGCACTCAGCTCAGCCCTTGAGCCAGAGATGGCCCCAGGTGTCCAGCATGGGCAGCCCGCTGCCACGCCACCGCCAGGTGGTGCTGCTGTCCACCGAATGCACGGCGTCTTTGCGCCAGTGGACCGTGGTGTAGCCGTTCTCATCCTGCAAGACCAGTTGAGTGATGAAGGACGCCGGCCATTGCCCGGTGATATGCAGCGTGGTGGTGTTACTGGTCAGCGTGTACGTCAAGGCCACTTCGGCGCCCTTGAAGCGCGGCAGCGTGCCCCATGCGCCTATCCGCCGGTTGCCGCCCGCGGCGCCGCCCGCGCTGACCACCAGAATGGAGCTGTCAAAGTGCTCGTACACCCGACGCCAGGCGCCGGCCTCGTGACGCCAGACCCCGCGGGCCTCGCGCCACTCACCGGCGTGGCGCACCCAAGGCACGCACCCGCTCCAGGCGCCTGCAATGTTGCGTTCGATGGCCATGTCAGTACTGCAGCCAGAGATCGCCATCGGCCGCTGCGCCGCTGGGCGGGGCGGTGGACACGGTGACCTGGCCCAGGCCCTGACCACCACCACGGGCGTAGATCAAGCCGGACGCCTTCACCGCCCCTTGCGCCGTCAAGTCGCCCTGCACCGTGGTGGCCCCGGCGATGGTGCCGCCGCTGGCCGAGAAGGCGCCGAGCGCCGCCCGCGCCGCGGCCCGGTCGCTGCTATCGGTACCCAGCAGGTCGGCCAGGTACTGCCGCAAGCGGGCGAAGTTGAGTTTCTGCTGGTCGTTGGTGGTCGAGGCGCCGGTGAGCGACGCCTCGGTTGGAAGCAATGCCATCTCAATACCCTTGAATGTAGGCGTCCACCACACCGGGGACGCTCGTGTTGTTGATGTCGAGCACCTGGACCAGCGGCCCCGGACTCACCTGCTTGTCCACGATGCGCGCCCCGACGCCGCCCTGCCCATCGCTCTGCACGGTCAGCTGGATGTTCTTGATCACGCGATAGGCCTTGCCCACCGGCAGCCGGGTCCCGCCCAGCGACACCGGCACATCGTCCAGCCGCTCGGTGAGGTCGGGCACGTCGAGGTGCGGTGTCAGCTGCAGGACGCGGCCGCGCACCAGGCCGGCCGCGGTCGCCAGGCGCACGCCGATGGGCTCGCCCTGCGAGACCACCACATTGCCGGGCCAGGGCTGCCAGCCGGGCCCCGCCGGCCAGATCGGGTCACTGTCGGCCGGCCAGAAGGCCGCGCCGTCGTCGCTCCAGTACGCGGTCTGGGCCTCGCGCAGGTACTGCAGCCGCACGTCGTCGCCCTCGACGTCCATGTCGATGGAGAGCGTGCCCTCGGCGGTGGTCGTGAAACCGAACTCATAGCTCAAGCCGCGGTAGCTCGACAGCGGCCAGTACGGCGCCCCGCCGCTGCCCCAGTGCAGCCCCGTGCCCTCCTGCCAGTAGGCGGTGGCGCCGTCCGCCTCCAGCACGCCCTCGTTGACCGCCCCGCCGTCAATCAGCCCCGCAAAGTGCGGCGCCTGCGGCCAGCTCTCCAGCACGTTGAGCGTCACCGGGTCGCCCAGGTCGGTGATGACATAGGCCGGCGCCTCGCTCTCGTTGCCCGAGGTGTCCACCGCCTTGACCATCAAGGTGTTGAGCCCCACCGGCCGGGTCACCATGGCCCAGCTCGCCTCGGTCAACAGCCCGTCATGCATCGGCTGGCCCGCTGCCCAGTTCACATTGGCGCCGCTCACATACCGCCAGCGGTAGCCCGCAATGTCGGCTTCGTCCACCGGGCCCCAGGTCAGACGGTTGCCGGTGATGAGCGCCCACGGCACATTGCTGGGCGGTGCGGTCTTGCCCACCACCAGGTGAATGACCTGCACCGACCAGTCGCCCATGGCCAGGCTGTTGCGCGCCCGCACCCGGAGCAGGTAGTGCCGGCCATCCTCCAGACCGGTGAGCACCGCCTCGGTGCTGGACCCTGGCACGCTGACGCTGGACCAGCGGCCATCAGCGGCCGGCGCATCGGCCGGGGTGTAGGCCACCTCGATGTGCCCGGCGGTGAGCACAGCCTGGTCAGCCAGTGCCGGCCAGCTCACGCGCACCCGGGTAATCAAGGTGCCGTCCGACTGCTTGAGCAACAGCGCCGTGCCGCTTTCCACCGTCAGCGGGCCGGGCTCCGGCACCTGCCACCACTTGGGCAAGTTGGTGTTCGGCGTGGCGTTCAAGGCGTCCACGCGCGGATCGAAGCTGTAGACCTCCGGGGCGGTCTCCTTGAGCGTCAACTCAATGAAGCCTTGCAGCGTCCAACGCCGCGACTGCACTTCAAACGGCTTGGCATCCCAGCCGTAGCGCGCCGAGGTCAGCGTCACCACGTCGAAGACCTCCGCCGGGTAGGCCGACAGCTTGAAGGCCGCCGTGAGGGTCAGCGCCTGGCGCGCTTCCCTGAGCATCACCCGGCACACGTGCTGCGCCTGGGCCGACACCGTGACCGCGCCCAGCTCGACCTCCATCGGCAGCTCGCGGCCGTCCTCTTGCACATAGGAGGCAAAGGACACCCGCGGGAAGTCCATCACCGTGTAGTCCTGGGCTGCGTTGGCAAACGTGCCCGTCACCAGATTCACCAGCTGCTCGCGCGGCCGGCGCGGCTGAATGCGGATCTCGGCCGCGTCGCTGAAGTCGTTCTCCCCCAGCGCGAGCACCGGCGCGACGTAGGCCCCCGCCCGCATCACCAGGCGGTTGCCGGCAAACGCGCACTTGCCGGCCATCGCCTCGGCCAGCTCGCCCAGCACCTCGATGGGCCGCGCCCCGCTGCGGGCCACCGTGCTGGCGGTGTAGAGCGGCCGCGTGATGGGCACGCCGAACAGCACCTGGTAGGTGACCCGCTCGTCGCAGGCATTGGCCGCCGCGATGCAGTGCGGCTCGCTCACCGAGCCTGGTGGCAGGTTGCCGCCCATCGGGTGATAGGCGTAGTGCCGCATGAGCAGGGCCGGGTTCTCGCTCCAGGCCGTCGATCCGGTGCGCGGGTCGTAGACCCGGGCACCGCGCACCACGGCGCTGATGTTCGGGATCGAGGACGGGAAAGCGTCCGTGTCGTACACCAGCTCGACCACCAAGTAGGCAATGCCCCGCAAGCGGTGCTCATCGCCCCATTGCTGCGGAAACAGCTCCTTGAGCCGCCAGTGCGCCGGCTGGTCGGGGTGGCCGAGGTGCCAGTGCACGCGGGCTTTGGGCACGTCCTCGGTGTACTGGTAGCTGACGGTGCCGGTGCCACTGACCGCGGGGTAGGTGTCGGCGTTGACCGTGACAGTGCGGCCGTTCACTCGGGCCTCCAGCTGGTTGGTGTAGCCGCCACTGAACCGGAACGTGCACTTCACGCTGGCCCGGTGCGGCTCGTGCGGCAGGACCACGGTGCCCACGTTGTTGACCAGCTGCACCGGCACGCTGTGGCTGGCCTTGCGGCCGCGCACATAGGGCGCGGTGCGCACCCAGCCGTCCATGTCCAGCTCGACCCGCTCGTCGTTGAAGTACACGGCCTCAATGCCGTCGATCTCGTGCGCGGCCAGCGCGACCACCGCCACAAACCGCTCCTTGTCGGGCCCGGTGGTGCCAAAGAACACCAGCGGGCCGGACTTGCGCACGCGGCCGAGCACCAGGTCGCGCGGCTCGACCGCGCCCCGCACCATGATGTGGCGGTCACGCAGGCTCGCGTTGTAGGCGTTGCGGGCGGCCTGCTCTGCCTTGCGCTTTTGGTGCTTGGCGTACAGACCCACCGCGGCGAAGGTCACCACGTAGGTGACGGCCGTGATGGCCACCGCCGCCGCACCGGCCGCGCCAATGGACGTGATGATGGCAGCGGCAATGGCCTGCGGCATGGCGTGGGCGTGTCCGGCCCACAGCAGGAGCCCCGCGGCCAGCAGCCGCTCCAGGTGTCGTTTCATGTTCCGATCCTCCAGGCCACCGTGGCGGCCGACAGCTCCAGCGCGACCAGGCCGGCCGCACCCGGGGCCAGCCAGTGATCGCCATTGCAGACCGCGCACAGCTCGCGGCCCTCATCGACCACCAGGCCGACATCACCCACCCGGGCCAGCAGCGGGCCAATGGGCGGGCCGAACAGCGCGGTGCCCAGCGCCTGCAGGCCGCCGCGCTCGGCGACCAGGCGGGCGGCCTGCAGGGCGCTGTGGTACCGGCCGCGCAGCTCGGCGGCCGGGTCCTGTCCCGTGAGGGCGTGCACCGCATCGGCGACCCACAAGGCGCAGTCGTGCTGCCCCCAGGCGAAGGGCTGGCGCAAGCGCGCAGCCACCAACACCGCCAAGCGATCACGCCAGGCGGGTAAGCGGGTCCAGGTTGTCATCGGCGGTGGAAGCTGGCCGCAGGCCAGACAATGTTTTGTTCGGCCTGGTCGCTCACGTACTCCAGGCCCCGATCCCCAGGGAACAGCCGGCGCTGCTCGGCGTCGCTGTAGCGCATCACGGTCGAGCGCAGCAGATCAATGCCGATGTGCTCGGCGGTCACTGCCATGCGGGCCGCGCCACCAGACTCCGCGAGGGCCGCCGTGTCGAGGCGGCCGGCCCATTCCACCGGCGCGTCCAGCACCTGCAGGCTGTCGGGGTCAAAGATCGCGGTGCGGATCTCCACCGGGCGGCCCTGCAGCGGCTCGGCCAGGGCCAGGGCGATGTCGCTCGCGTGCACCGCCGACAGCTCCAGGCTCAGCCCTTTGATCTCGCCGGGGCTGTCCTCGATGACATCAATGCTGCCGATGCCGGCGGCGCCGCGCCAGGTGCTGCCGTTCCATTGCAAATCCCAGCCGGTGGTGTTCAGGTAGACCGGCTGCGACAGGCCCAGGTAGATCAGCTGCGCAATCACCACCCGGCCACTGGACAGCGCCGCATGGGCGGCAGGCGTCAGCGTTCTCATGTCCAGCTCTCCAGAAACTCCAGCTCCAGGGGCTGCACCGCCCCCGGCCGGTAGCCCACCGGCACGGCGGTGGCCGCCAGGCGGAACCGCCCGGTGGGCCGGTTCCACACCACTGCGGCACCCACCGGCTGGACGACCCGCACCCGGTTGGCCAGCGGCACCACCAGCTCGCCGGCCGCCGAGGCCTGGCCATCCTCGGCCACCATCAGCAGCTGCTCGCCCAGGCCCAGCAGGTCGCCGGCCAGCAGCGTCGCCCCGGGCGCACAGCCGGCCAGCATGAGCACCGCGGCACCCTGCCCTGCCGCCGCCCCCAGCGTCGGCGCCCCGCGCAGCGTGCCGCGCGGCACCGGCCGGCGGAAGTGCCACAAGGCCACCTCATGCGAGGGGCCGCGCAGGCGGGCAATGAAGGCCTCCAGCGCCGCGCCGTGCTGCGGCCGGCGCTCCGGCAGCGTCATGGACAGCCGCCAGCGCTCGCCCAGCAGGTCGAGCACCTGCACTCCCTGCGTGAAGGGACTGGTGTGCACCCGGGTGTTGGCCTCCAGGGACAGCTGCATGGACTGCGGCAGCCACTCCTGCCGCCATTGGTAGATCGTCATGACAAACTCCCCTCCCGGTTGCGACTGCGGTGCACGTCGGCCAGCGTGCGGGCGCGCACCTGCTCGCCCCACGCCGCCAGCTCGGCCCGGTTCACACCGTCGCCAAACGTGTAGTGGTTGTTGATGACCACGGCGCCCTGCGATCCACCGCCCTGCAAGGACACACCCAAGCGGCCATCGCGGCCGCGCTTGAGCGGCATGACCGCCTCGGGCCCCGCCTCGCCCATGACGCCCAGCGAGAAGCCGCCGCCCTTGGCGAACTGGAACAGGGTCGGGCTGCCGAAGATGTCGCCCTTGGCAAAGGCCTGCACGCCACTGCTGCCGAAGGCATTGCCCTTCGCGTTGGCCATGAGGCCGCCCACGAAGTCGAAAATCTGGCTCACCCAGCCGCCGCCCTTGCCGCCTTTGCCGAACAGCGATTGGCCGATGTCGGCCGCAATCGCTTCGGCCGCCATGCGGACCAGCAAGCCTTTCCACATGTCGCCGATGGATTTGAAGTCGCCCTCCAAGGTCTTGCTCAGCGTGTCGCCGAGGGCGTCCTGGATGTTGCGGGCCGCTTCGTCGGCAAAGGTGTCCATTGCGTCCGTGGCCTGCTTCAGCTTGTCCGGCAGGATCTCCAGCCGAGCCTGCGCGGCTTCGCTGAACCGCTCGGCGCTGATTTCGCCCCTCTCGAAGGCCTCGGCCAGCATCTGCATGTCCTTGCGCTGGGCCTCCAGCTTGCCGGTGGGGGCCGCCTCCAACAGCGCATTCAGGCGCTTCTCCTTCTCGGCCAGTTCGGTCGCCTCGGCGCTGGCGCCCTTGTGCAGCTCGGTCAGCTTGGCAATCGCAGCCTGCGTGATGGGCAGCTGGTCCGCTGAGACCTCCGACAGGCTGCGCTTGAGCAGGTCGATGGCCTCGGCGTACTTGCGGGCCGACACCACGTCGTTGTCCTGCAGCGCCTTGAGGGCCAGCTCCTGGGCCTCCGACACCGGCTCAAAGCTCAGGCCCAGGTCGGTGCCCGACTTGAAGCGCGCCGTGCCGGTCTTGCCGCCCTTGCCGGCCCCACCACCAGGTGGTGGCTTCACTTTGGGCGGGTCCTCGCTGCCGGCCTTCGCGGCCTTCTCTTCCGCGTCGGCCAGCTCCTTCAGTTGCTTCGTGGTGGCTTGCGCCTCGCCCTGCAGCTTGCGCAGCTTGTCGTTCAGGAAGTCATAGCGGCGGCGCAGCTCCGGGTTGTCGGGCCGCACGTCCAGGGTGCTCTTGACGCCCACCAGCAGGTTGGTAACGCGCTCGATCTCGGCAGCCTGCGCCTTGGCCTTGCCCTCCAGCTGGCCAACCTGGTCCAGGCCCAGCGTGGCCGACAGCCCACCACCGAACAGGATGGCGGCGCCCTTGAGCACGCCTTCGTCCCGGGCGGCCTTGGCGTAGAAGCTGGCCAGGCCGCTGAGCGTCGGCAGCAGCGCGTTCGCAATGACGCGGTTCAGGTCCTCGGCATTGGTCCGCCAGTCGGCCAACTGCTTGTTGAAGACCGAGGCCTGTTCCGCCTGCTCGCTGGTCACGCGCGCCGTCAGCTCGGTTTGGTCCGCCAGGTCCTTGAGCAGTGGCGCCACCTCGCGCACGTTGTCGCCGAACAGGGCTTGCACCAGGCGGGCCTTGTCGGCGTCGTCGCTGTAGCCGGCCAGCGCGCGGGCCAGCTGGTGCAGCGCGTCCACCGGCCCGCCCTGCCGCAGCTCTTTCGTGCTCAGGCCGATGGCATCGAGCGCCTGACCAATCTTGCTATCCGGGTCGGTGTCGCTTAACACCTCGTTGAACTTCACCAGCACGGCGGCCACTTGGTCGAGGCTGCCGCCGGTGCGCCGGGCCACGTCCTCCAACGCCGAGATGTTCTCAACGCTGTCGCCGGTGGCGTCGGCCACGTCGTTGAGGGCGTCGATGGCATCGACCCCGGCCTGCACGAACTGGGTCAGGGCGCCGACGGTGAAGGCACCGGCCAAGGTGGCGCCGACCTCCACGGCGGTGTCCTTGATCCCTCCGAACGCGGCTTTGATCTTGCCCACCTGGCCCTCGGCCAGCTCGGCCGCCTGCTTCAGGTTCTGCTCGAAGGTGGCGAGCTTGGCCTCCAGGTCAATCGACAGTTTGGCAAGTGGCATCAGGTCGCCTCATTCGGGGGACGGTGGGTCTTGATGACGTGCAGCCGGTGGATCAGGCCTTCCACGTCGGTGATGCCCAGCAGCTCGACCACCACCGGCAGGCCGGCCCAGTCGATGCCGCCGGCACCGTTGCTCAGGTGGGACCAGGCCGTCAGCGCGGTGCGGTCCGCCACCGTCGAGGTGGGCGGGGGTTCGCCCTCGTACTGGACGCCGCCCAGGGCATCCAGCAGGGCCGTCAGTTTTTTTCTGCGTCCTGCAGGCTCAGGCGGTGCTCGGCGATGGACTGCAGCAGCTCAGTGCCCAGCAGCTTCACCCACGCCAGGCGGTCGCTGATGACCTCGGTCCACAGCTCACGGGTGAACGGCACCGGGTCGCTGGTGCCCACGGCCTCGCCGATCAGGTCCGCCTCGGTGATGCCCTGCCAGCCGGTCACGTAGTCGCGCAGGTGCTCCAGCTCGACCTGCATGCCACCCTTGCCGACAAAGCGGATCATCTCGGCCTCGGGCGGGCGAATCAGGCACACCCGCTTGCCCTCGCCCACGGTCACCCAGCGTTCGCGCTGGGCGCGCAGCTTCTGGATCAAGACGCTGCTGTCCATCAAGCGGCCCCTTCGATCACAAAGCCCTTCACCTTGACGCTGAAGCTGCCGGTGCCCGAAGCCCCGGACGACACGGACTCACCAGGCAGGGAGGGCTGACCGCGGAAGAGGCGCACGGCACCGTCCTTGAGGGTGATGCGGAAAATCAGCCAATCGCCTTTGCGGGCCACCTCACGCAGGCGCTGCAGGGCGGCCGAGCTGACCGACTCGGCGCGCAGGTTGAAGCTGACGGTTTGCGCGGCGAGCTGGCCGTTTTCTTCCTGCTTCTGCTCGTCGAGCAGCACCGTCACGTCAATGCTGTCCGCCGAGGCTTCGCTGATTTGGTAGTCCATCACCGTCGAGAGCGTCAGCCACGCGGTGACCGGCACAAAGGAGCCGCCGGTGAATGCACCGTAGCCGCTGGTGTCGATGTCCTCCAGCGTGAAATCATTGGTGGTCACCGCCGAGAGCCGGCAGGCCTGCCCGACCAGCTGCGGCATGCCATTGGCGGCCGAGAAGTGGCCGACGCTTTTGGCGACCAGGCCGTGCGCGGCGCTGGTGGCCACGGGCGCCTTGGCGGCGGTCAGTGCCGTCACCGTCTTGGCGGCGCCTTCCGTTGCCCCGATATCGACGCGCACACCGCGCCCAACAATCCATCCCATGTGTCAGTCCTTGAAGTAGAGGGCGCAGGCCACCGAGGCGTCCAGACGTCTGGACGGCCTTGTGGGGGCGCCATGAAAAAGGGACCGCGTGTGGCGGCCCCGGAAAGCAAGCGGGTCAGCGGACCTCAGTCCCACCACTCCACCGTCAGCACCGCAGCATCCATGGCCAACTCACCGTCATAGGCGGTCGAGCGGGACAGCAGCGTGCCACCCGCGGGCGCGAGTGCCGCCTCCACGGCGTCGGCCACCGCATCGGCGGCGGCCTGGCTGGTGGCCCAGCACTGGACCTCGAAGGTCACCCGGTCCAGGTGCTTGGTGCCGTCCAGCCCGTACTGCGGTTCATGCGAGCTGTTGAACACCACATAGGGCGCGGGCTGCTTTGCGCTGATGGCATTGGCCGCGATGCGGTCACCCAGCAGGGCGGCCAGGGGCGGGTGGGCCAGCAAGGCGGCCCGGAAATCGGTTTCTGCGCTCATGTCGCTGTGCTCATTTCTTTCGGTTCAGTCGTTCAACCACCGGGGCCGCGACCTGGATGAACTTGGCAAGGGCCTCACCCAGGCGCTGCGCTCCCTGCTGCAGGAAGGCGCGCCCTTCCATGCGCTTGCTGCCGAACTCGACCCATCGCCAGTAGTAGGGATCGGTCGGGCTCTTGGCGCCGCGCTGCTCCTTGCGAGCCGGCCGGACGTTGACAAACACGCCGACGTCACCCGCCTTGCGCGCGACCTTGCTGGTTCGCACGGTGATGGCGTTGCGCATGGTTCCCGAGGTGCGGTGCGGCACCTGGCGTTCATTGCCCAGGACCGGCGCATGGCGCTTGGCTTCGTCCCGCACCACCCGGGCGCCGGCTGCCAGCGCAGCGCGCAGGCCCCGCTTGCGCAGTTCGTCGGGCACCGCCAGCAGGGTCCAGATGGCTTCGCGCAAGCTCTTGTCGCTGTCGCTCATTCCAGCCTCCCATCGCGCACGCCCTGCAGGCACATGAGCTGCAGCCACTCGCGGCCGCCCTGCAGCTCGATCACCGACGCGACCTCATGCGGCTGGCCGCGCCACAGCACCCGCATGCTGGACTGCAAGCCAGGCCGGTAGCGGATGGTGAAGCGCACGGTGACCTCGCTTTGCGCCTGGGCGGCGGCGAAGAACTCCCGCCCGCTCAGCGGCTCGGCCTTGGCCCACACCGTGGCCGCCTTGATCCACACGCCTTGCTCCTGGCCGTAGGCGTCTTTCACGCTGGCCAGCTGCTGCAGGGCAATGCGTTGGTTCAGTTCGCCTGCTTGCATGTCCGTCCTTCAGGTCCAGGTCCGCGCCTGGTCCAACAGGTGGGAGTTGAGGAACCGCGCGAGGTCGTCGCGGCCGGCGGTCGGGTTGTCGTGCAGGTGCGTGCAGATGGCAATGGCGCACAGCTCGGCGCCGGCATCGGGCGGGCGGTCGAAGGTGCCGGGCGCCACGCCGCAATGGTGCTCGATGGCGGCCTGTGCCGCGGGAATCAGCACGTCACGGATTTGGCCGTCCAGCTCATCGCCGTCGATGCGGGCACTGACCTTGACCTTCTCCAGCGTGGTGATGGGCATGGCTCACTCCTTGGCGGTGCGGATGCGGCGCTTCGGTTCGTCGGCGGCCGTGGCTTCCGCGCCTTCTGCCGGCGTCGCCTCGACCAGCGCGGGCTCGGACGACACCGGGTCAGTCGGCGCCTGCGTCTGCTCGGCTGCCGGCGGCAGCCCGTTCTGAATCTCCAAGAGGTACTTGGCACAGCGGGCCTGCTCGACCAGGTGGCGCGCCAGGATGTCAGGCACGCGCGCCTGGTCCCCGGCGGTGAAGTTGCCGAGCTGGGCGCTGTGCCCGGTGTGAGTGAAGATGATGTTGCGTTGCATGTGTTCTCCTTGCCGCTGACCCACCCGTGAGCCAGTGGAAAGAAAAACGGCCCGGGCAAGGCGGGGCCGCGGATGGGCGGAAGGAGGATCAGGCAGCGGCCGGCTTCAGCGGGCCATAGCGGAACGCCAGCGGGCGCTCGACGGCCAGCATGCAGCGCCGCTCCGCGCGGATCGTCACCAGGTTCTTCGTGAAGTTGTCGCCGTCGCTCTCCGACATGTCGATGGTGACGGCCTCGCGGTCATGGAAGGTGCCGGCCGCCGCCAGCGCCGCGACCGCGACATTGCCCACCGGCACGGCGCTGGAGATCTCCACCGGGCGGTTGAACAGCACCGGCGGTGCGTCCATACCCGGGTCGCCCAGCAGGTAGCGGCCCTGCCCGTCCTTGGTCAGCCTCAGCTTCCACCAGTCGGTTGGGTTCAACAGGATGGTGTCGGCCGGGAAGTCGCCGGCCTGGGTGTCGCCGATCATCAGGCCGATGAGGTCAAACCCGTTGTTGGCCAGGCCGAGCGTCTGCAGCTGCGCGGCGGTGTAGCCGTGCGCCGTGTGGTTGCCGACCTTGAGGAAACCGTGCATGTTCGGCGAGGTGCCATTGCCCGCGAGGATCTGGTTTTCCACCCGCAGGTCCACGCCGTAGCGCATGCGCAGGTTGATGTAGGCGACCAGGGCGGCGTTGTCGGCCGCGAGCTGGCGGCTGATCTTCAGCCAATGCGCGACGGTGGCGACCGGCACGTTCTCCAGCGTGGTGGTAAGGCCGCTTTCCGGCTTGGGCGCGCCTTCGGCGGTTTCGGCAGCGGCATTGGTGAAGACGCTTTCCCGCACGAACTCGACTGCATTCGAGCTGGTCGGCACCGACACCAGGCGCGCCTCCAGCGTCAGCTGGCGGAAGGCCCCGCTGACGATGCCGGGGCGGCGCTCGGGCGCGGTGTTGGCCACCGTGTTGGTGACCGTGTTCTTCACCTCGACCCGCATCTTCTGCACCTGGCCACCGGCAAACGCCTTGTACTGCTCGCTCTTGCAGAACTGCGCGCCCCAGGTGTCTGCCGGTTTCTCGCCCTCGGCGCGCAGCACGCCCTTCTGCTCCAGCTGCGTCAGGCGATCCGCCAGCGTGCGCTGCTCGGTGCCCAGCTGCTCCAGGGCCGTTTTGGTGTCGGCCGTCACCTTGCCCAGGGTGGCCAGCTCGCCGGCCGCCTTGGTGTCCATCGTCTTGAGCTCGGCCTCGATGTTGTCCAGGCTCTTCATCAGCGCTTCGATCGTCATGTCTTGCTGTCCTCAGGAATGAAAGAAGCCGCCTCGCGGGCGGCCAGTGTTTGAGTGGTGATCGGTCAGTGGCGGGCGATGCCCAGCCGGGTGATGCGGGCGGCCAGCGCCTGCAGGCTCTTTTCGTCCAGGTCGCTCGCGGGCTGGGTGTCGCCGGCCAGCACCTTGCGGGCTCGTGTCAGCAGCGCGGCGGCGGTGTCCTTGCTGAAGCCGCCGGCATCGCGCAAGAACAGCTCCAGCTCGCGCAGGCTGTCGATCTCCTCAATCGCCGTCGCCAGCGCGTCGCTCTTGACGCTGGCCAGGTCGATGCGCGCCGAGCTGTCGGCCGGGAAGGCCACCGGGCTGACCTCGATGAGCCGCGACCATTTGCGGATCACGCGGCCGGTCTCGGTGGTGTCGTAGTCCCCCTGCTTGACGTAGCCGCCGATGCTCAGGCCGTCCAGGGTGCCGTGACGCAGTGCTGCGCGCACGTCCTCGGCCAGGCCCATGCCGGGGGTCAACTCCCCTTCGACATACAGCCCGTGATCGTCTTCCTTGGCCACCAGGAACTTGCCCACCGGCATCGTCCACTCGTGGTTGAAGAACATCTTGGGCAGGCCGTGCTGGCGCAGCGTGGACGCAAAGGCGCCTTTGAGAATGGTGTCGCCGTAGCTGTCCACCCCGCCGAAGACAGACGCGTAGCCGGAGAAGGTGCCGCCCTCCCCTTCGGCCTTGAGCTGAACCTCATTGAGCGACAGTGTTTTGCGTAGCAGCATTGGGTGCCTCCGGAGTGGGCTTGACAGTGCCCAGCAGATGCAGGGGCACCAAGTTGGACTGCGCCGTGAGCTGGTCGCCGCCGAGGATGGGCGGGTCGTTCTCCAGCTGGCGGCATTCGTTGCGGGTCTTCAGGCCGTTCTGCACGGCCGTGGCGTAGATGGCCATGCGGTCCTTGGCTGAGCCGCGCAGCAGCGCATCGAAGTTGATCTCAGCGGTCAGGCGCACCCGTTGTTCAGACGTCTGGACGCGCTTGCGCACTGCCTGCTCGATGCTGACCAGGATCGGCCGCACGGTCAGCTTGTAGAAGCCGTCCACCAGCTGCTCAACGCCGCTGCCCCAGGTGGTGACGTTAGAGTGGTGGATGAGCACGGGCGGCACGTCGAACCAACGGCAGATTTCCTCGACGCTGAAGCGGCGCGACTCCAGCAGCTGCTGATCCGCCGGGCTCATGCTCAGCTGCTGGTACTTCATATTGGCCTCCAGCAGGTACAGCCGGGCGGCGTTGCCCAGGGACATCTCGGCGAAGCGCTCCAGCAAGACCTTGCGCTGGGAGTCCTTCAGCACGCTGTCGAGCATCAGCACGCCGGTGGGCTTGCCGCCGTCACCAAACACGCGCTGGGCCTGCTCCTGGGCCCGAGCGGCTTCGCTGGTGGTGGCTCGCATGTAGTCGAGGCGGGACAGCCCGACGGTGCCGTTGCCCAGGTCCTTGAGGTGGAGCACGTTCTCTTCGGCCAGCGCCGCCACGTCATTGCCGACGCGGTAGAGGTACACCAGCGAGCCATCCTCGAACACATGCGGCTTCACCTGGTCGGCCGGCATCGGCCACAGGCTCACCGCCTCGCCGTCCGGGGCGCGGTCAATGCGTGCGTAGGCGTTGCCCTTCAGGTCGTGGTTGAGCATCATCGCCGTCCAGAACTGGTAGGGCGTCATGCGCGCGTTCGGCGAGTCGTGCAGCAGCTGGTAGAGACGGCTGCCACGCGCCAGCGTCCGCTGGCCGCGGGCGTCGGTCTCGTACACAAAAAACGGCAGCGACGCGATGATCTTCGCGCGCCGGTCCACGCAGGCCCAGACGGTGCTCAGCTGCAGCGCCTGGTCGATGCCGATGCTGCGCACACCATCGACCAGGGCCGCCGCGGGCAGCGGCACCTGGTCGCCACGGCGTTCGCCCAGGGCGCCGCCTGCCCAGCCGAACCAGCCGAGCACAGAGGAAAGGTATCGGTTCATCCCACCACCGGGTTGTTGATGAAGTCGTCAATGGAAGGCGCGAGGTCGGTCGAGACCGCCCGGCTTAAGGCCATCACCGTTGCCACAATGCCGTCGATGCGCCCGGTGTCGTTGGAGCGCTTCTTGTCCGGCCGGAAGTTGCCATTGCTGTCGTACAGCAGAGCGACGTTGCCGGCGCACCAGCGCAGCACCGGGTGCCCGCCGTGCCGCAGGCGCTTGCTGTAGACCAGCTCTTCCAGCCGCTTGGCGCCGGGGTACATGCCGCCGGTGTTCTGCGGCACTTCCACCAGCGGCACGTCCTGCTCCATCAGGTCGTTGGCCAGCTGCTGGGCGTTCCAGCGGTCAAAGCCCAGCTGCACCAGGTCGTAGTCCTTCATGGCCTGCAGCACCGTTTCCTTCACCGGGGTGTAATCGGTGACGTCCCCCGGCGTTGCGGTCAGCCAGCCCTTCTCTTGCCACGTGCGGTAGGGCGCCGCGTCGTCCTTCTCCTGCGTCTGCACCTTGACCTCAGGGCACCAGAACCAGGCCAGCACGTACCACTCGCCGTCAGCTTCATCGGGCGGGAAGACCAGCACAAAGGCCGTCAGGTCGCGCGTGGATGCAAGGTCCAGGCCGCCGAAGCAGCGTCGGCCGCGCAGCAGCGCCGGGTCAAAGCGCTTGCCGCCCTTGTCCCACACCTCGATGTCGAACCAGCCCTCTGCGCTGTTCACCCAGCGGTTGAGGTCCTTCGTCAGAAAATTCGCCCGCGCGCTCGGCAGCGCCGCCGCCTTGCGCGCCATGTCGCGCATGTAGCTCAGCGTCTTGGACCGGCCGAGTCCCGGGTTGGCCTTGATCCAGTTGCGCTCGTCAAAGGGATCATCCCCATCGTCCAGCGTGTAGATGTAGCCAAAGAAGGCATCGTCCTGCCGCTTGCCCTCCAGCACGCTGATGAGGTAGCGCCGCACCTCGGTGCAGATCCCGTCCAGGATGAACCCGGCGGTCGTGATGGCCGAGAGCAGCGGATGGAAGCGCGCGCCCAGCGCCGACTCCATGACATCCCACACGTCGCGCGTCTTCTGCGCGTGCAGCTCATCGAACAGGATGGCCGAGGGGTTCAGGCCGTCGAGGTTGTCGGCGTTGGCCGGCAGCGGCCGGAACACCGACGTGTCCATCACCACCTTCTCTTGGTTCAGGCCGCTGAAGATGTCGAGCGATCGCGCCATGCCGGGCGAGCGCCTGGTCCACCGCTTGATGTTGTCAAACGCCGGCTTGAACACCGTCATGGCCTGTTCGCGCGTGGTGGCCACCGCGTACACCTCAGCGCCGACCTCACCGTCCATCATGAAGAGGTAGGCGCCTTGCGGCCCCTTCCAGGTGCTCTTGCCGTTCTTGCGCGCGACCTCTTCATAGCCCCGCGAGAAGCGCCGGCCGCCGTCCGCCTCGCGGCGCCAACCGTACAGCACCGCCGTCCAGAACTGCTGCCACGGGTCGAGCTGGATGGGCTGGCC
Source organism: Eleftheria terrae (assembly GCF_030419005.1). NCBI lineage: Bacteria > Pseudomonadati > Pseudomonadota > Betaproteobacteria > Burkholderiales > Eleftheria > Eleftheria terrae. Next base: position 4,765,634 of record NZ_CP106951.1, on the reverse strand, counting down.
TGCGAGCGAGCCCTTGATGTGCACGAAGAACTTCTCAATGAACTGGATCACGTGCCAGGCATGCGGCGGGCTGAACACCAGGCCGCGGGCCGCCCCGTCGCGCAGGTCCTGGTAGTGCCGCTGCACGGCCAGGTAGACATACCGCCCCACCGTGATGTCACCCCGCAGCACCGGCAGCCCGTAGGCTTCGTCCCACGCCTGCAGGGTGGGCGGGGTCAGTTCGGCCAGCCGCTTCGGGGTGAGCTGGTGCCGTGGTTTACGAGATCGCCGAAGAGGTCGTCCTGGCCGGCCTGGGCCCCGGACTCCTTGCGCACTCGCGTGAGCGATGGAATCGTCAAGCATGCTTTGGGGAGCCATTGCCCTAGTTCTTGTTTGAGTCGCCGTGCGTCTTCCGCCCACGGCGTGGGGGACACCCACCCGTTGGCCGAGGTCTGCGTGCGGCCCTTGGTTTCGCACTCCGCCTCGCGGTCCAGCCACTGGCAGTAGGTGTGCACGATCATTGCTATCGGCATGCCGGCCGTCAGGTGCTCGATGCCCGCTTCCCGCAGGGCGGTGCAGATGTACTCGAACACCTCCAACTCGCGCGAGTTGAAGTTCAGACCTGGCGGCGGCGTCGGCGAACGGACCTCGCCCGCCACGGCCTGCGCGGTCGGCGCAAGGCCGCCGAGCGCCGCAATCGGCTTCACAGAATCGTTCATGGTTCGCTGATTTGGTTGAGGTCAGGACGACATAGCAGCGCCGCGTCCATGCGCTCTATGGGCCTGTGGTTTCGACCCCCCGGGGGGTAGTTTTTGTGCCGCGAAAAAATACGGCTGGCGTTCGGTCCCGAGCAGGAAGGGCCTGGACTTTTGAGCCCCCCTCCCCTGTGTCGCCCGCCTCAGCGCCGGGCCCGCCCGCGCGCCGCGTCCCGGCCGGTCTTGGCTTGGTGGCGCGCCCGGCAGATGCACCGCAGGTTGCTCAGCGCATCCGTGCCGCCCTCGGCCTTCGGCACGATGTGGTCCACGTCGGTGCCGGAGTGCACGATGCCCTCGGCCAGGCAGGGCTGGCAGATGCCAGCGTCGCGCTTGAGCACCTGCGCCCTGAGCTTGTCCCAGGCAGTGCCGTAGCCCCGCTGATGCCGGTTGCCGCGGTTGCGGTCGGCGAAGGAGCCGGGCACCACCTTGTGTGCGGCGCAACGGCTCGTGCCATCGGTCACCAGCTGAGTGCAGCCAAGATGACGGCAGGGCTTGGGGGCGGCTTTGGGCATGGCGGCGTGTCCTCAGAAACAACAAGGCCCGGACAGCGGGAGATCGCTGCCGGGCCTTGCTTGCCTTGGTCGCCGTCGAAGGGCACTAATCCCAAGGTTGCCTGAATGTACCGACTTTCGAGTAATGATCGAAAGTCATTCGCTCGGGCGGGCCGCCTGCTGCACACCTTCAACGCGGCGCCGCTCCCTCGCCGCACGGTCCTTTCGGGCGGTGAAGTGGTCAGCCAGTCTTCGCTGCGCTTGGTCAACGCGATTGTGTACGGTCTTCTCGGTGCAGCACAGCCGCGCCGCCTTGGCACGCATGCCGCCTTCCCCGAGGTAGTACTCCAGCACCGCCGCCTTCAGCTCGCTCGGAAGCAGCTTCACTGCGTCATCCATCTCGGCCGCGTCACAGTCGGTGATGGGAATGATCGCTTCCCTGTACTCCGAGCGACCACCGCCAAGCATTGCCAGGCTGGCCAATACCGAGGTGCCGTAGCCGAGCCCGGCCGAGCCGCGCGTGAGCCGCCAGCGAGCCCAGTTCAGCAGTCGATGTTCAATCCAGTCGATGCGTGCCATCAGCGTAGCCCCTCCTCTTCACGTCCGCCGCGCTTCTTCCCAGCCCGCGGCGCCGGTCCTTCCCAGTCCTCGAACAGCTGGAACTCCCCGGTCCACTTCAGATTGATCGTCCCCGGCGCGCCGTTGCGCTGCACGATCTCCAACTGTGCGTGCTGCCTGTTCTCATCCGTCTTCACGCCCAGTGGGTGGGCATGCTCCCGGTACAGCAGCGCGATGATGTCGGCTGCAGCCTCAATCGCGCCCGAGTCACGCAGGTCGGTCATCACCGGCGGGCCGTGTCGCTTGTCGGCCTCTCGGCTGCACTGAGACAGCACGATCACCGCTACGCCGAACTCGCCGGCCATGGCCTTCAGTCCGTTGGAAATGCGATCCAGCTCCTGGTTGCGGTTGTCGCCATCGCCGGCCATCAACTGCAAGTAGTCGATGATGACAACGCCCAGCGGCCCGCGCCGCTTCGCAGCCATCACCTTGCGTCGCACATCCAACAGCGTGAGGGCACGTTGGTCGTCCAGAATCATGCGCAGGTCGCGCATGCGCTCCACCGCCTCGGACATGCGGCTCCAGCCCTCGCTGTCCAGCTCTTTCGGCCGACGCAGCGCGTTCAGATCGACGCAGCCTAATGAGGCGGTATGCCGCAACATCAGCTCGATCACGGGCATCTCCTGGCTGAGCAGCAGCACGCCGTGTTGCGCTGCCATGCCTCGGGCCAGGGTCAGGGTCAAAGCGGTCTTGCCCATCTTCGGCCGGCCGCCCAGCACCATCAGCTCACCCGCACGCAGACCACCCGACAGGATTCGGTCCAGGTTGGCCAGCCCGGTGGACATCACGGTGGTGCGCCCCTCAGCCTCGGCCTGCATCCAGTCCAGGAAGGCGACGGTTGCATGGTCCAGCGATACCGACTCGACCACGTGGCCGCGCTTCTCGCCCAGGCCCGTGAGCTGTGACATCGCAGCGTCGATCTTCTCGGCCGGCGCTTTGCCGGGGCGCACCGCTTCTTCCACCATCGCACTTCCCAGGCGCATCAGCTCGCGCTCCTGCCAGCGGTCAAACACGATCTGCGCATAGCCACGGATGTGCGCGGCGCTCGGCACGGCGTGGGCCAGCTCATTGAGTGTCGGCAGGTCGTGCTGGCCAGCTTCCATCACCGTGATGGTGTCGGCCACCTGCCGCTGCCGAATGAGCGATGCGACGCTGCGGTAGATCGCTCGATAGGCCGGGTCGTAGAAGTGCTCCGGCTGCAGCAGGTCGCCCACCTGGTCAAACGCGCTGTTGTCGATGAGCAAGGCGCCCAGCACCGACTCCTCGGCCTGCCGGCTCTGTGGCGGCAGAAAGCCTTCATGCTGCAGCATGGCCGCCCTCCTGGTCCGCCTGGTCCTCCAGGGCACGCCTGTTGGCCTGCGCCTGCAGGCCCTGGGTCGTCAGCTTGCAGGTGCCATTGCCCTGCAGCACCCACAGCCGATACCAGTTGCCCTCCACCGAGTTGCGGAAGGTCCGGCGCCAGTCGCGCTGCCGCTTGCCGGCATCGCTGCGGCGGCGCTTGAACTCGAACCAGTGCAGTGCCAGCGTCTCGCGGTCGATGCCCACCGTTTCGCAGTAGCGGAAGACCGGATCACCGGGCGGTATCGGCTGCACGCCTTGGGCTGTGCACTCGGCCAGCCAGGTCTGCAGAGCGATGGGGCCGCGAGCCGAATCGCGCTTGACGGGACGAGCGGCGGCATGCGCTGCATCGGGCAGGCTTTCGGAAACTCCCGGCTCCCCCTGCGAAGGGGGTAAGGGGGTAATTTCTTCTTCTGACGGTTCAATGACGGTTTGGGTGGCACTGTGCCGGGGCAAATGCGACTGTGTGCCAGGGGTGGGGTGGCGCTGTGTCTCCGCTTTGGGGTGGCGCTGTGCCGCCTTCTTAGGGTGGCAGTCGGCCGCTGCGGGCAGCACCTCAGGGGGCTGCATCTGTTGCTCAGGGGCAGCCTCATAGGCGTCCGGGCACAGCGTGTAGAGGTTCGCCCGCATGGCGTTCTTCTCGACGCGCAGCAGGCCCACCTTCTCAAGCCAGCGCAGGGAACGCTGCACGGTGCGCGGATGCAGGCAGGTTCGCAGCGCCAAGGTATCGACGGCCGGCCAGCAGCGGCCGCGGTCGTCGGCGAAGTCGGCCAACGACATCAACACGGCTTTTGAGGGCGAAGGCATCCACAGGGCCCAGCAGCGGCCCATCATCACAGTACTCAAGTTGTTGTCCTCAGTCGTTGAGTTGACGCGCTTGCAGCGACCAGTGCTGCAAGGCTTTGAAGGGGTCGTGAGCCGCCTGCAAGTGTTCAATCCGCTCCGGCATCAGTTCGTAGACGCGGGCAGGCTTCGGGGCACCAGGCAACCGGACTAGCCGTGGCTGCGCTTGAAGCTCCACGCCCAGCATTCGCTGCACCGTGCAGTGCGCTACCCGGTAGCCAACCTGCGCTGCCGCAGACAGTTCGCGCAGTGCCATCGGCCCACCGCTGCGAAGCGCGGCTGCAACGGCGTGCCGCACCTCGCCATGGGGGCGCCCAGTGCGAGCCATCACAGCACCTGCAGCACGTTATTGAGCGCGGCGATGGCCTCCGCCACCTCGCGGCGGATGCGCTTGCGCTCGTTCGGCGTCACCCGGCGGTCCTTGAGGGCGCCATCGACCTGCCGGTAGACATCGCCGACCTGAGCGCCCAGCTCGCGCAAGGCGTGATCCACGCAGCCGCCCGCGTTGGTCGAGATCGGGAGGGCAACATGGTTCAGCGACGCACACAGCGCATGCAGCGGCCCGTGGTCGCCCGTGATGTGCATGGCCTTCTGCAACTCGCGCACCGTGAGATGGTGCGTGTCATTGGATGGGTTGAGCTTGTGGTTCAGCGTATTGGCGCTAACGCCCATACGCTGAGCCAAAGCAGGGACACCTCCCGGGAAGCTGTGACCCATGTCATACGCAGCGTCAAGAACATCCTGCGTGATGGTGGCGGCCGACTCTCCCATATCGCCATTGGCTGCCTGGAGGCCTGCGGATAACGTTCCGACCATGACTTCCGCCCTTTCACTCGCTGCTTTGGCCATGGCGGCGCAGGACCGACCAAGGGACATCCGGGCGCAGTTCTTCGCACAGAACGGCGCCGCCCTTGGTTCGGGTGAGCTGCTCGATTGCGGGGCAGTGCTCGGCCGGCACCTTGCGCCTGAGCTTCCACATGCTCGGCAGACTCGGCGCGACACCAATGGCTGAAGCAAGGGCGGTAGAGCCGCCGCACACAGTAATAGCTCGCTCAAGGGCAGTAGAAGCCATGCTCAATCACGGAAGTTACCATGTTCGTGATTGTGCATCTATCACCAAAGTGATGCAACTTGCTGGCGTAATCACGCATGTGAATACGATTGCTGACCGCCTCAAAGAGGCACGAGAACGCAAAGGCTGGAGCCAGCAGAAGCTGGCCGATGTCGCGCGAGTCTCGCAATCGACCATTGGCAACATCGAAGCGGGACTGCGTAGGGTCCCGCGCGAGCTGTTGGCGATCGCGGAGGCGCTCGATGTATCGCCGCGCTGGCTCAAGGACGGAACGCCCGAAGAGCCTACGCCGGCGACGATGGAGCCCGCCCCCCTCCCGATGTACCGGCTTCGCAACGTCCGGCCCGTATGGGTCGTTGGACAGACGCAGGGAGGTCTGCCGGAACGCATATGGACTGATGGCGACTACCCTGTGGGAGCGACCGATGAATACGCCGAAGTAGCGACTACCGACCCAAATGCTTTCATCGTCCGCATCACGGGCGACAGCATGATTCCTCGTTATATGCCGCGCGAGTTCGCCCTTGTGGAACCAAACGTGGCACCTGAGCTGGAAGACGACGTGCTGGTGCGCCTTGCCAGCGGCGAAACGATGCTGAAGCGCTTGCTAGGACGACGCGGCGGCATCCGTCTGGGAAGCTACAACGCGCCGGAAATCTACAGTTTCCACGAGTCGGAAGTAAGCTGGCTGTACTACGTAGCTCATCCGATTCCCGCAAGGAAGATCAGGCACTACGTGGCCCTGCCGGAGTACACCGGGCCGGATCGCCGCGTAGTAGATGCTCCCGTGGCACAGGACAGGCGCAGCACCGGCAGAGTTTTCCAGTACGAAGGCGGCCACGAGGGTGAGCTGATGCCGGCCCCGCCAGGCTATACCCGTGCGAAAGGCGGGACCCCATGAAGCGCCGCCCTCCGTTCACCTTGGTTCGTGACCTCCACTCGCATGACACGGTGAAGGCGCTGGAGCAATTGCTGGAAGAGGCCCGGCAGGGGAAAGTCATCGGCATCGCCTTCGCTGCTATGTGCCGGCGCCGCCGATTTTTCGTCAGCGCCGCTGGCGAAGCTCACCGAAACCCAACGTTTGCCCGCGGCATGGTGGCTGCACTTGATGACAGCCTGAGCCAGCTGCTTCACGCCCACTCTTGACCCAGCCCTTGCATTGACGAAGCCGCCTATCAGGCGGTTTTTTTTCGCCCAAACACGTCTCCCGTTCATCACAACAATCACGTAAGTGTTGACTCAATCAAACTCATTCGTGATACTCGCTCCCCACAGAACCACTGCCGAGGATCGAGATGCAACTCAAACACCTTACTGCTGGCGCCCGGTACGCCGCCGGCCGCAGCGCAGCACGCCCGTCCGATAACGATCACTGCTTCCGAATAACGCTCTGCACAGCAGGTGGCCGCCGGCTCAACTTCGAGGCGCACGCAGCGAGCCATCGTGCCCTCGCCGACTACATCGACGCGGTGTACCCGGACCGCCGCTACGCCTCGTGCATCTGCACGAGCCGCCATTGAGCGCAGGAGACCGCAATGAGTTGGGTCTACACCTTGGCAGGTCACGAAGTCGAATTGCGTGACCCTCGCCCGTCCCAGGTGGTCATCAGCGATATCGCGCATCACCTGAGCCTCATCAACCGCTTCAACGGGGCCACCACTCGCCCTTACAGCGTCGCCGAACACCTTCTGCTGGTCTCCGAGATCGGCGAACGAGAGCTGCGCCTGTCGGTGCATGGCCAGCTCGCTGCATTGCTGCACGCCGCGCACCTCACTTGGCTGGGAGACATCGCTGAGCCCGTCAGGGCTGAGTTGGGCGACGCCTGGCGCGTCATCGAATCCCGGTTCGCTGCCCAGGTGCGGGCGTGCTTTGGCGTCGCAGCAGCATCTGCCGCGCATCGTGCCGTGATCGAGCAAGCCGACCGGATGGCGATTGCCACTGCTCGCCGAGACCTGTTGCCGGTCGGTGCACGGCCCTGGCCAGGTCACGAGAACGTCAACGCCGTGACCTGGGCCAACTTGGCCGACGCGGGCCGCGCCCGCTTTGAGCCGTCCGACTGGCGCCAGGCCTTCATGGACCGATACGCCGAGCTGGACTTCGCTCGCAATGAGGCCACAGCGCGATGGCTCGGCCGTAAGGGGAGCCACTGAGATGGACATCCACACTCCCACCCTGACGCCCGGCGCCCGGCCGCACCTGGTGCTGTCCGCCCTGGCGGCCGCGGGCACCATGCATCCTCGTGAGCTGAAGCCGATTGCTGCAGCCGGGGTAGCACCGGAGGCTCAAAACGAGATTGTCGGCAAGGCTCTGCGCCGACTCTACGAACTGCGCGCGGCGTGCCTTACCTGCACGGGATCGGTACGCATCACCGACACCGGCCGCCAGTTGCTTGCGCGCACCGAGGGCCATGCTCCCAGCGTGCAGCGGTCCACCTATGTCGGTGTGCCTGCCGCACCGCGGGATCGGTCTTGGACGCTGCAACCGTGCGTGAGCCCATCCCGCGAGCCTTGCATGCGGGCCGGCGCCTTTGACTTCCGCAAACACCCCAGCCGCATCAGCGGCTGCCTGGTGTACCGCGACGGCCGCAAGGAGATCGCCCGATGAGCCGCCGCCCTCGTTCTACCTCTCATTCACCGAGCATGGAATCCACAGTTCTGCTGTCCCTTGATGCCCTTCGGGAATCGCCGTTCAACCCGCGACGGACCTTCAACCAGGCCGCCCTGCAGGAACTGGCCGACACCATGAAGCCGCCCCATGGCGCGGTGCTGCAGCCTATCGTGGTCCGCCCGTTGGAGCAGAGCGACATCGAGCACTCCCACGAAATCGTGTTTGGCCATCGCCGCTGCCGTGCCGCCCGCCTGGCCGGGCTGACCGTCATTCCCGCCATCGTGCGGTCCATGGCAGACGAAGACGTGAAGCGGGCACAGATTGTCGAGAACCTACAGCGCGAGGATGTCAGCGCCGTGGAAGAAGCAGACGGCTTCAAGACCCTGCGCATGGAGCATGGCGTATCCATTGAAGTGCTGATGTCGCAGACGGGCAAGAGCCGCAGCTACATCTTCAATCGGCTCAAGCTGGCCACCGCTCACGACGATGTGCGCGAGGCGGTGCAGTCGGGCCTGGTCTGTGCCGAGATCGGCCAGGAGCTGGCGCGTGTGCCGAACCCCCTGCAGCCGAAAGCCCTGGACGAGGTGACCTACATCGATTGCAGCGACGGTGAGTCGCGCCGCGTCTCGCTCAGCGTCCGCCGTGCGAAGTCGATCCTGGCCGAGCGCTACCAGCTCAAGCTCACGGCGGCCCCGTTCGATACGCTGAAGCTGGAGCTGGTGCCCGGCGTGCTGGCCTGCGACGCCTGTCCCAAGCGCAGCGATGCGGAGCCGACACTGTTGGCCGACATGGGTCCAGACGTCTGCACTGATCCCGACTGCTTCGCTGCGAAGAAGGCCGCAACCATGGCGCAGCGCGTGGAGGCCATGCGCGCCGCGGGACACACGGTCCTCGACGGCGATGCAGCTAAGGAGCTGATGCCGACTGGCTTCGGGTTCGACCTCTCCAAGGCGTGCTCCCTTGATGACACGGCATTCTGGGAGCCTTCAGCCGACAACCCGCCGCAGCAACACCGCGTGACCTGGCGCGAAGCGGTCCAAAGAGGTGGCGGCCAGGCACCGGAAGTCATTCACGTCGTCCACCCGCACACTGGCGAGCTGGTCGAGGCCATCAGAGCCTCAGAGGCAGATGCACTGATCGCCGGCTCGACCGACGACGATGACGACGAGACGGCCCAGCTGCAGAACGACGACGCCCACGCCAGTCCCGAGGAGCGCGCCGTGGCGGGCCAGGAAGGATGGCGGAAGACGAAGGCGGCCATCATGGCAAGTGTCATGCGGTCCACAACACGAACCGCAGATGAGCTGCGCCTGGTCGCGTCTGCGATTGTCTCCCTAGCTGACGAAGTTCCGCCGGCGGTGGTTGAACTGTTCGGCTGGCCTGAACTCGACGGCTGCAAGTGGGGAGACCTGTTGCAGCTCTTTCAGAGCAAGCTGCAAAGCCTGTCGCCCGACGAGCTGGGAAAGCTGGTCGTCATGCTGGCCCTTGATGCCGCCCCCTTCTCCGCCGGCCGGGTGGACACCATAGCGGAAAAGCTGGAGCTGGCCCGGCGGTACGGCGTGGACGTCCTCAACCCGACTAGCGGGCACGAGACAAGCGTAGAACCTGGCGGCGCGACAGACAGCGCCAACGATGATGCACCCGCAGAGCCCGCCCCTGAAACGCTCATGCTTGATGTTGAGAGCAGGGCCTTGACCGCTGAAGCGGAGGTGCAAGCATGAACCGCTACCAGATCAAGCAGAGTCTCAGGCTTGCAACGGAGATCGATAACGCCGGCAGCCCGCTGCCTTGCTATAGGGAAGCGGCCGCCCTCCTTCGCACGCTGGCAGAGGTCGCCCAGGAGACCAAGGGCGACACCACCACGAAAGCACAGTACCGACGGATGTTCCTAGCGGCGTGCGATGCGCTCGGCCTTGTCAACGAAGCGCTTGGCCTTGATCCGGATGACGGCGGCGCCGAGCCGATCCTTGACGCAATAGCGGAACTGAAAGCTCGCGCGCTGCACAGCGCACCGCGTCCGACCGATGATGAGCTGTGGGACCAGACGATTCAGGCGCGAGACAGCTACCACGACTGGGCCGACAAGCTGGCCAACGCGATTGCCCACCATTTCGGCGCGGACGTTGGAGAGCACAGCAGCTGCTGCCGTCCCTGGGCAAACGCCCTGCAGACGATCGAGGCCGCGCAACTGCCGGCGGACCCTATGGACTGGCCGCTTCCGTGTGACGTCACGGTTGGCCCGGGTACCGCTCAGAAGGGAACCAAGCTGCGCACCCTGGTGGCGCGCATGCAGCTCCTGCACGAGAACTGCGAGAAGCAGAGCCGGCTGAATGCCCAGCAAGCGCCGGAGGTGCCGCCCGGATGGCGACTCGCACCGAATGAGCCCACGCCCGAGATCATCGCGGCGGCAGCGTTGGCTGCGTGGCCGGCCGCAACGGCGAGCGATCTTGATATGGCCCGCCGGGCAGCTCGCATTGTCCTGGAGGCATCGGTTCTGGACCTGGTGCCCGGCGCTACGCTTGATTCGCTAGCCGCGATCATGGCCACGATGGCACCGGCTTACCGCGCCATGCTTGCCGCAGCTCCGCAGGCGCCAAGGACCAACACGTCCACCAACCAGCTGACCCAGCTGCTGCGGCTGATCGCTGACGACGCCTATGCTGCTTCGTTTCAGACCTTCGGCCAGTACCGCAGTGCTCTGTTGAAGGCAGCGAGGGGGCAAGCATGAGCCGGAAACGTTGCCGACGCCGGCCGGTCCCCCCACGGCTGCCGCGCGGGCTGCGCCCATCGCTGGCGGCTGACGTAGTGCGAGACCTCTCCCTGGTCCATCACCTGAACCTCGATGCACTCGTTACAGGCCATGCCGACGAGCGCTTGCTGTGGGACTGGTTCGGTGGTGTGCTTACTTGGTCGAAGGCCGCAGAGGCGACGCAGCACGGTACCGCCGAGATGCGCGAGCAGCTGCACCTGGTCGAATGCGTGCTGGCCCGATACGCCCGCACAGGACGCATTGGATTGACCGGGCCGGAGTATCAACTAGCTAAGGCCGGTGTGATCGTCATGGACCGGCTATCACGAATCGTTGATCGCGCGACGGCCGTCAGCGCGGCCAGCTGGTCGGAGACCGCCCTTCGTTCCCTCACTGCCCCCTACAAACCAACTCACGCCGAATAAACATTACTGAGACTTGATCCTATGAAGTCGAATGCGCAATTTGCGATTTCCTCTTCCCGTTATGTCCGCATCCCGCTTGCTGCCGCTCGCACCGGCTATTCCGTCGAAGCGATCGAAACTAAGGTAAAGCGGGGTGTGTGGCTGCTCGGAAAGGAATATATCCGCGCACCCGATGGTGCAGTGTTGATTGACATGGAAGGATACGAACGGTGGGCAGAAGGTCAGAGACTGGCGGCGTAAAACCAGCTGGCGATCGCATTGAGGTCCGTTTCACTTGGCAGGGGAGAGAGTTGCGGCCAACACTCGCCCTCAAGCCGACAGCAGCGAATTTGAAGCACGCCAAGCGCCTACGCGAAGAAATCGTTAGAGAGATTGCACTCGGCACGTTTATTCTCGCCCGGTACTTTCCGGACTACCGATTTTTAAGCAAGGTTGAGGGCGACACCTCGCCCGCAGCGAGTCGCAGTTTCGCGGATTGGGCTACAACCTGGGCAGAGCTTGCAGCGCGCAGTCTTGAGCATTCCAGCCTTGAAGTCTATAAGCGGCATCTCGCCGCCTATTGGACTTCGGCCTGGGGCACTCTTCACCCTCAGCAGATCACGCACGAGATGGTGCTAAAGCGGCTTGCTGAATTGGCGTCGGATCGCATGGATGAAAGCACGGGCAAAGTACTTAAAGCACTGAGCCGAAAATCGCAGAACAACATCATGATTCCTTTACGTCATGTATTCGAGTTGGCCTGCAAGGAAATTGGCTGCCGCAATCCAACAGACGGTATCGACAATCTAAAGGTGCAAACGGCTCTACCTGATCCGCTGAGCGCGGAAGAAGTCGAGGTCATCCTCGCCGACCTGCGGGAGCACGAGAGTCCCGAGATGGCTGACTGGTTCGAGTTCTCCTGCTTCGCCGGCCTTCGCATCGGTGAGCAGTTGGCGCTGCGCTGGCAAAGTGTCGATCTACGACAGCTCACCGTGCTGGTTCGGGAAGCAAGGGTCCTTGGTCGGGACAAGGCGCGAACGAAGACGGCGGTAGAGCGGCTGGTCGAGCTGAACGCGAGGGCCGCCCGGGTCCTTGAAAGGCAGCGCGCGCGAACGCAGCTGCAGAAGCATGGACGGGTCTTTGCGACGCCAGGGCAGCCTGAGAAGCCATGGCACGATGAACAGCTGCAGTGGAGGGCCTGGAATGCTTCCCTGCGCCGGTGCGGCGTCCGGTATCGAGCGCCCAAGGAGTGCCGTGACACCAGCGTCACCCTGGCGCTTCAGGCTGGCGCAGATCCCGTGTGGGTCGCTCGACAGCACGGACACAGCATCCAGGTGATGATGCGCGACTATGCGGGATTCATTCCTAGGGCCGACCGTGGACGCAACCTCGCGGCCGTCAATCGAGCCCTTGCTGAGCAGGCCCCAACAGCGAATTCCGCAGTAGAAGCGCAGTAGCGGACGCCGGAAAAAGAAAAAGCCGTTGAAAATCAACGGCTTATCTTGGCGGAAAGGGAGGGATTCGAACCCTCGATACGGTATAACCGTATACCGGATTTCGAGTCCGGCGCATTCGACCACTCTGCCACCTTTCCTGGGATTCTTCGGCGCCCTCTCTACGCGGAGCACAGAGAACGTCGTTGCAATCGGGTCGTCGCTATGTAGCGAAGCTCACGATTGTAGCGCATCAGGCCCGCAGTTCTGCAAGCCCTCCCATGTAAGAACGCAAAACTTCCGGCACTTCGACGCTGCCGTCAGCCCGCTGGTAGTTCTCCAGCACGGCCACCAGGGTGCGGCCCACCGCCAGGCCGGAGCCGTTCAGCGTGTGCACCAGCTCGGTCTTGCCCTGCGCGTTCTTGAAGCGGGCCTGCATCCGCCGCGCCTGGAAGGCCTCGCAGTTCGACACCGAGCTGATCTCGCGGTAGGTGTCTTGCGCCGGGACCCACACCTCCAGGTCGTAGGTCTTGGCCGCACCGAAGCCCATGTCGCCAGTGCACAGCGTCACCACGCGGTACGGCAGCCCGAGCTTGCGCAACACGTTCTCGGCATGGCCGAGCATCTCGTCCAGCGCCTCGTAGCTTTTCTCCGGATGCACCACCTGCACCATCTCGACCTTGTCGAACTGGTGCTGCCGGATCAGCCCGCGGGTGTCGCGGCCGGCGCTGCCAGCCTCCGAACGGAAGCAGGGGCTGTGCGCCGTCAGCTTGATCGGCAGCTGGTCGGCCGGCAGGATCTGCTCGCGCACGCTGTTGGTCAGCGACACTTCGGCGGTGGAGATCAGGTACTGCACCGCTGCCGTCTCGTCGCCGCCGCGCGTGACCCAGAACATGTCTTCCTTGAACTTCGGCAGCTGGTTGGTGCCCACCAGCGCCTCGGCGTTGACGATGTAGGGCGTGTAGCACTCGGTGTAGCCATGCTCGCCGGTGTGCACATCCAGCATGAACTGGGCAAGCGCCCGGTGCAGCCGCGCAATGGGGCCGCGCATGAAGGTGAAGCGCGCCCCCGACAGCTTGGCGCCGACCTCGAAGTCCAGGCCCAGCGGCGCGCCCAGGTCCACATGGTCGCGCACCGGGAAGTCGAAACGTCGCGGCGCCTGGCCATCGGGGCTCCAGCGGCGCAGCTCCACATTGCCCGCTTCGTCGGCCCCCACCGGCACGCTGGCATGCGGCAGGTTGGGCAGGTACAGCAGCAGCTCGTTCAGCTCGGCCTGGATCACCTCCAACCGCTCGGCCGAGGCCTTGAGCTCGTCGCCGATGCCGCCCACCTCGGCCATCAGGGCCGAGGTGTCCTCGCCCTTGCCCTTGAGCTGGCCGATCTGCTTGGACAGCGTGTTGCGCCGCGACTGCAGCTCCTCGGTGCGGGTCTGCAGGCTCTTGCGCTCGGACTCCAGCGACTTGAAGCGGTCGACGTCCAGAAACGGTTGCGGCGACTTGCGCGTGGCCAGCCGCGTGGTCACGCCGTCGAGGTCTTTGCGCAGCAGGGTGATGTCGAGCATGGGTGGGGCGGGAGCCGGTCGCTCCCGAGGTTAGGGGTCCTGGAAAGAAGCCGGATTGTATGTAGGCCGGGCCTCAGCGCAGCCCGCTGCCCCCCAGGCCCTTGGGCAGCGGAAAGCGCACCGTCTCCTCCACGCCTTCCATGCGCCGCACGGAGACCGCGCCGAGCGACTTCACCCGCTCGATGACCTGGCGCACCAGGATGTCCGGCGCCGAAGCGCCGGCCGTCAGACCGACCCGGCGCCTGCCCTCGAACCACTCTGGCCGCAAGTCGTCCGGCTGGTCCACCATGTGGGCTTCGGTGCCCAGCCGGCTGGCCACCTCGCGCAGGCGGTTGCTGTTGGAGCTGGTGGGACTGCCCACCACGATGACGATGTCCACCTGCGGCGCCAGCACCTTCACCGCATCCTGCCGGTTCTGCGTGGCATAGCAGATGTCCTGCTGCTTGGGCTCCCGCACCTGCGGGAAGCGGGCCTTCACGGCGGCCATGATCTCGGCCGCGTCGTCCACGCTCAGCGTGGTCTGCGTCACCACCGCCAGGCGGGTCGGGTCGCGCACCTCGATGCGCGCGACGTCGGCCACCTCCTCCACCAGGTAGATGCCGTCGCTCAGCTGGCCCATCGTGCCCTCGACCTCGGGGTGCCCCTTGTGGCCGATCATGATGAACTCGTAGCCTTCCTTGTGCAGCTTGGCCACCTCCACATGCACCTTGGTCACCAGCGGGCAGGTGGCATCGAAGACCTGGAAACCCCGGCCGGCCGCCTCGGTGCGCACGGCCTTGCTGACGCCGTGCGCGCTGAAGACGAGCGTGGCGCCGGGCGGCACCTCCGACAGGTCCTCGATGAAGATCGCGCCCTTGGCCTTCAGGTCGGCCACCACATAGGTGTTGTGCACGATCTCGTGGCGCACGTAGATCGGCGCGCCAAACTGCTGCAGGGCCCGCTCCACGATCTCGATCGCCCGGTCCACGCCAGCACAGAAGCCGCGCGGCTCGGCGAGCAGGATTTCACGCTCCAGCGCTTGCATGTTCACAGCACCCCGATCAATTGCACTTCGAAGCTGACCGGCTGGCCGGCCAGCGGGTGGTTGAAGTCGAACAGCAACCAGTCATCGCCGATCTCGCGCACCACGCCGGCATAGCTGGCGCTGCCGTCGGGCGTCGGAAACTGCACCACGTCGCCGACGTGGTAGGTCTCGTCGGGGTCGCCCAGCTGGTCCATCAGCGTGCGCTTCACCCGCTGCAGCATCTCGGGGTTGCGCTCGCCGAACGCCTCGCCCGGTGCCAGCTCGAAGGTGGCGCGGCTGCCCTCCTCCAGGCCCAGCAGGCGCTGCTCCATCGCGGGCGCCAGCTCGCCGGTGCCCATCGACAGCGTCGCCGGCTTGTCGTTGAAGGTATTGATGATGTCGGCCCCGTCCGGGCCGGCGAGTCGGTAATGCAGGGTCAGGAAGGACCCGGGTTGTACTGCGGCCACCAGAGGTACCTCGGTTTTATGGACTGGGTGCATTGTAAAAGTCCCGTCGATGCACGTGCCGTCGCCTACTCTGACCCGGGTCATGCGCCTTCACGAATTGCCCCTCGATGCCCGTCCGCGCGAGAAGCTGCTGGCCCTGGGGCCGGCCGCCCTGGCCGATGCGGAGCTCCTTGCCCTGCTGCTGCGCACCGGCCTGCCGGGCTGCTCCGTCCTGCAGCTGGCCGGGCAGCTGCTGGAGGACTTCGGCGGTATCGGCGGCCTGCTATGCGCCGAGCCGTCGGCCCTGGCCACCATCAAGGGCCTGGGGCCGGCCAAGCGCGCGGAGCTGCTGGCCGTGAGCGAGCTGGCCCGCCGCGCCCTGGCCGAGCAGTTGCAGGCGCGCCCCGCCTTCGAATGCGCCGAGCAGGTCAAGCACTACCTGCGGCTGCAGCTGGCGGCCCGGCCGCACGAGGTGTTCGCGGTGCTGTTCCTTGATGCGCAGCACCGCCTCCTGGCGCTGGAGGAGCTGTTTCGCGGCACCTTGACCGAAGCCAGCGTCTACCCGCGCGAAGTGGTCAAGCGCGCCTTGGCGCACAATGCGGCCGCCGTGATCCTGTCGCACAACCATCCCTCGGGCATCGCCGAGCCGTCCAAGGCCGACGAATACCTCACCCGCTCGCTGTCCTCCGCACTGGCGCTGATCGATGTCAAGGTGCTCGACCACATCGTGGTCGGGCATGGCCAGGCCGTCTCCTTCTCCGAGCGCGGGCTGCTGTAAGGTGGGAGGCATGAAGGCCAAGAGCTTTGCCGAGTTGGGCGCCGTCAGGAAGTTGCTGCAGGAACAAGCCCGCGAGGCGCAGCAACGCGAGGCCGAGCGCCGCGCCGCCGAGGAGCGCGCCCGCCGCGAGCGCGAGCTGTTCGTGCGCAGCGTCGGCCGCATCACCGCACTGAAGGAACGCGGCCTGGCCGAGATCCGCCGCCCGCTGCCGGAGCCGGTGCCCTTCCAGCGCCGGCTCGACGAGCAGGAGGTGCTGCGCGAAGCCATCTCCGACGAATTCGACGTCGAATCGCTGCTGGAGACCGATGCCGCGCTGTCCTTCCGCCGGCCCGGCATCAGCTTCGAGGTGGTCAAGCGGCTGCGCCGCGGCGAGTGGGTCATCCAGCGCGAGATCGACCTGCATGGCCTGCGCCGCGACGAGGCGCGCGAGCAGCTGGCCGAGTTCCTGCGCGAGGCGGTGCGCCACGGCGTGCGCTGCGTGCGCGTGATCCACGGCAAGGGCAACGGCTCGCCCGGCCGCGAGCCGGTGCTCAAGGCGAAAGTGCGCAGCTGGCTGGTGCAGAAGAACGACGTCATCGCCTTCGTGCAGGCGCGCGCGTCCGAAGGCGGCAACGGCGCGCTGGTGGTGCTGCTGCGCCCGAGCACCGAGCCGCCGCGGGCGCGGCATCCGGAGTGAGGCGAAGGCGGCAGCCGCCCCTCACACGCCCTTGTTGCGCATCCAGTCCGCGGTATTGAAGAACGACGCCTTCAGCCGCTCGGCGAAGGCGGGGTCCATGCCCACTTCGCGCATGGCCTGCTCCATGCAGGCCATCCACTGGTCGCGCTCCTTGATGCCGATGGCGAACGGCAGGTGCCGCGCTCGCAGGCGCGGATGGCCGAAGCGCTCGATGTAGTGCTGCGGCCCGCCGAGCCAGCCGCACAGGAACCAGTGCAGCTTGTCGCGCGAGCCCTCGAGCGTGGTGGGATGCAGCGCGCGCAGCTCGGCCCAGGCCGGCTCCAGCTCCATCAGGTCGTAGAACCGGTCCACCAGCTCGCGCACCTTGGGCTCGCCGCCCAGCAGGTCGAAAGCCGAGACGGCCGGCTCGCCGCGGTCGTTCACATCTTCCAAGGACATCTCACTACTTCAGGTAGCCCCAGGCCTTCAGCCGGTTGGCCGAATAGCTGGCGGCGTCGCCACGCTGCGTCATGCGCAGGTAGCTGTTGTACTGGCGCGCGGCGCGCGCCTTGTCGCCCATCCCCTCGAGCGACACGCCCTTCAGGAAGGTCACGCCCGGGTCCCCCGGCAGCAGCCGGTCGAAGGCGTCCAGGTCCTCGTACGCCCGCTCGGGCTGGCGCGCACCGAGCGCCAGCACGCCGGCCAGCTTGCGGGCCTGCGCCTCCTGGGGGTACACGGTCTTGGCCGCGTCGGCATAGCGGCGCGCCTCCTGGGTATTGCCCTGCGCCTGCAGGCACTGCGCCATGCGCAGGTTGGCAGCGTAGTCCTGCGGGGTGCGCTTGAGGGCGCTGGCGAACTGCGCCTGCGCGTCGCCATGCGCCTTCTTGGCCATGGCCGTCTCGCCGTTCTTGCAGGCGTCGATGGTGGGCTTGATGCGCCGCAGGCCGGCGGTGTGGTCCATGAAGCGCTCACGGCCGGCGGGCGCGCCCTTGGTCGCGCCGTAGCGGGTCTCGGCCAGGCGCTGGGCGGTGTCGCGCCGCTCGGTGCTCATCGGGTGGGAGGAGAACATCGTCTCCAGCAGGCTGGGGGTTTCCTTCTGCTGGTCGACCAGGATCTGGTGCAACTGCGTCATGCCGGTGGCCGGGTAGCCGGCCCGGGTCATGTACTCCTGCCCCAGCGCGTCGGCCTCGCGTTCGTTGTCGCGCGAGTAGCTCGACAGCAGCGCGCTGGCGCCGATCTGGCTGCCCAGGCCGGCGAGCGCGCCCCATTGCGAGCTGGACACCGCCACGTTCAGGCCCGTCACCACCGCCTGCGCCACCATCGCCTGGCCCTGGCGTTGCGCGGCATGGCGGGCGTTGACGTGGCCGAGCTCGTGGCCCAGCAGCGCGGCCAGCTCGGACTCGTCGTGCAGCTCCGACATGATGCCGCGGGTCACGCCCACCGCCCCGGCCGGGAAGGTGTAGGCGTTCACATAGTTGGCGTTCAGCACGCGGTAGGAATACGGCATCTGCTGCCGGTGCGACTGCTGGTGCAGGCGCTGGCCGACGTCGGCCACATAGCGGTTGACCCCACCGTCCTGCACCGAGCCGAGGTCTTGCGAGAACTGGTGCGGCGCCTGCTGCTCGTCGATCTGGCGCTCCTGCGCCTCGCTGAGGCCGACAACGATGCTCTGGCCCGTCACCGGCGAGGTGGCGCAGCCCTGCAGCAGGGCCACGCCGGCCGTGCTGGCGCCGAACAGCCACAAGGTATCGCGCCGGGTCAGCCGGTTGCGGTGCAGGCGCGTGGCCAGGTCATGCGGAACGTCCATGGAACCTCCCTGAGAAACAGACGGCGCCATTGTAGGAAGGCGCGGCGGCGCCGCCATCGCCCGCAACGGGGGAGGCGGCGGCTGGCTGCCCGGCCTCAGGGCCGGTCGCTCGGCGTGTCGATCTTTGCGGCGATGGCCTTCACGCCCTGCGCGGCCGCCGAGCCGGGCAACAGCTCCAGCAAGAGCTGGCGGCGCTGCACCGCCTCGCGCACCGACGGATCGAGCGGAATGTCGCCCAGGTGCGAGAGCCGCACCGGGTCGCCACCCGGTGTGGAGACGAACCGGTCCACCACGTTCTGCAGCTGCTGCGCGATGGCCTTGCCGTCACCCGGGCGCGCCACTTGGTTGATCACCAGGCGCAGCATGCGGCGGCGCTGCTGGGTGGCCAGCACCTTGATGGTGGCATAGGCGTCGGTCAGCGAGGTGGGCTCCGGCGTCGCCACCACCGCCACTTCGTCAGCCAGCGACACCGCATACAGCACCACGTCGGAGATGCCGGCGCCAGTGTCGAGCAGCACATAGTCGTAGCGCGGCACCAAGGTTGCGATGACGGACTGGAACTTGTCGCGCACCTCGGGCGTGAGGCGTGAGTACTCCACCAGCCCGGAGCCGGCCAGCAGCACCGAGAAGCCGCCCGGCGCGGCCAGCACCGCTTCATCGAGCGAGGCCTTGCCGGTGAAGACGTCGTGCAGCGTGATCTTGGGGAAGAGGTTCAGCACCACGTCGAGGTTGGCCAGGCCCAGGTCGGCATCCAGCACCAGCACCTTGTGCCCGCGCTTGGCCAGGCCCGCGGCCAGGTTGGCCGAGACGAAGGTCTTGCCGACGCCACCCTTGCCGCTGGTGATCGCCACCACCCAGGCCTTCTTGCCGCCGTCCGAGCCGGTGGATGCTGAGCGGGCGTTCATAGGTTCATTCATCGCTCGGTTCCTCCTGCATCTCGCCGGAGGTGGTGACCCCAAACAGCATGCTCTTTTCTTCGGCGCTCACGCTGCTGATGGCGGCCTGCTCCAGGCAGACGCGGTTGCGGCCCTCGCTCTTGGCGCAATACAGCTGCAGGTCGGCACGCTCCATCCACAGCGACACCGAAGAGCGCACCCACTGTGGCGCATAGGCGCCACCGACGCTGGCGGTGATGTGTGCCTCGAAGCCCGAGGTCAGCTTGACCGGACGGCCCTCGATGGCCGAGCGCATGCGCTCGGCCACCGCCTGGCCGAAGGTCGGCTGGCAGTTGGGCAGCACGATCGAGAACTCCTCGCCGCCGTAGCGGGCCACCGTGTCCATCGGCCGCACGCATTCGCTCAGCCGGCGGCCGACGGCCTGGATCACCTGGTCGCCGGACTCGTGGCCGTGCGTGTCGTTGATGCGCTTGAAATGGTCGATGTCGATGATCAGCAGCAGTGCCGATTCGCCGGTGCGGGCGACGCGGTCGATCTCGCGCTCCAGCACCGCGCGGAAATGGCGCCGGTTGGTCAGCCCGGTGAGTGCGTCGCGCAGCGACATGTCGCACAGGCCGTCGAGCACGGCCTGCAACCAGGCCGCCAGCGGCCCGTCGTCGCGGTGCGGCAGCGGGTAGCCCCCCTGCTGCAGCAGCGTCAGCGCCTGTTCGAGCATCAGCTCGTCCAGGTTCACCACAGAAGAAGCAGGCGGGAAATCCACAGTGCAGTCAGGGAAAAGGTGGGCTGAGTCTATCAGCGGGCCCGGGGGTGGCACGGCGGCGAAAAAGGCCGCCTCCGCCCCCTTGTTCGCTGCTTATCGGAAGACCCTCCGGGAAACTGAAGGGCGAAGCGGCAAATTTTTCAGTCAGGCCGGGTTCAGGCGGCAGCTTTTCGCAAAGTCTCCACCACCGGGCGGCGCAGCACCTCGCGCAGCCCCCACCAGCCGGCGGCGAGCGCCAGCAGCGCACCGGACAGCGCACCGGCCAGCGGCACCCACAGCGCGGCGTTCCAGCTGAAGTCAAAGACGTAACGCGCCAGCGCCCAGCCCACTGCCGCTGCAGCCAGCGACGCCAGCAGCCCCGCCAGGGCACCGACGCCGAGCAGCTCGGCGCGCTGCACCTGCACCAGCAGCGCGCGGCCGGCTCCCATCGCCCGCATGATCGCGAATTCGCGCGAGCGCTGCTCCCGGGTGGCCACCACGGCAGCAAACAGCACCACCAGCCCGGCAGCGAGGGTGAAGCCGAAGAGGAACTCCACCGCGCGGATCACCTGGTCCAGCACCCGTTGCACCTGGCCCAGCGAGGCCGACACATCGATGCTGGTGATGTTGGGGAAATCGCGGCTCAACCGGTTGTCGAAGCCGGCACCGGCGGGCGCCTTGAAGGCGGCGATGTAGGTGGTCGGCACGTCGGCCATGCGGGCGGTGGGGAACATCACGAAGAAGTTCACCCGCATCGAGGCCCAGTCGACCTTGCGCAGGCTGGTGATGCGGCCTTCGCTGGCCAGGCCGGCGATGTCGAAGCGCAGGCGATCGCCCAGCTTCAGGCCCAGCGTCTCGGCCAGGCCGACCTCCACGCTCAGGCCATCCGCTTCATCCGGCACCCAGCGGCCGGCGGCCAGCTGGTTGTGGGCCGGCATCTCCGCCGCATGGCTGAGGTTGAACTCGCGGTCCACCAGGCGCTTGGCACGCGCCTCGGCATAGTCGCCCGCGCCGACCTCGCGGCCGTTGATGGCCACCAGCCGGCCACGGATCATCGGGTACCAGTCGTAGCGCTGCACGCCAGCCTGGCGCAGCGCCTGCTGGAAGTCGGCGCCCTGCTCGGGCTGGATGTTGATGACGAACCGGTTCGGCGCATCGGGCGGCGTGGCAGCGCGCCAGCTGCCGATCAGGTCGGTACGCAGCAGCACGAGCAGCACCAGGGCCAGCAGGCCGACCGCCAGGGCCGAGACCTGCAGCACCGCGAAGCCGGGGCGGGCGCACACCTGGCGGGTGGCCAGCACCAGCCAGCGAGGTGCTCCCGCCTCGGGCACCGCGCGGCGCAGTACATGCACCGCCAGCCAGGCCAGCAGCGCGAAGACCAGCACCGCCGCAGCGAAGCCGCCCACCGCGATCAGGCCCAGCTGCAGGTCGGACGAAACGGCCAGCAGCAAGCCGGCGAAGCCGAGCGCCCCGGCAGCCAGCACCAGCAGCGAAGCCGGCTTCAGTTCGCCGACATCGCGCCGGATCACCCGCAGCGGCGGCACCCGCGCCAGCTGCAGCACCGGCGGCAGGCCGAAGCCGAACAACAGGGTCAGCCCGACGCCCAGGCCGAACAGCGCCGGCCAGGCGCTGGCCGCCGGCAGGGCCGTCTCGACCAGGCCGGCCAGCAGAACCACGAACGCATGGTGGACCGCGAAGCCGAGCGCCACCCCCAATCCACTCGCCAGCAGGCCCACCGCGGCGAACTCCAGGGCGTAGCTGAGGGCGATGGTGCGCTGCGACTGGCCCAGCACCCGCAGCATCGCGCAGTCGTCCAGGTGGCGGCTGGCGAAGTCGCGCGAGGCGATGGCCACCGCCACCGCGGCCAGCAGGGCCGCCAGCAGCGCCACCAGGTTGAGGAATTTCTCGGCCCGGTCGAGCGTCTGGCGCATTTCGGGGCGGCCGGACTCGAGTGACTCCACCCGGGCGCCGCGCAACCTGGTGGCGGCGATCTCGGCTTCGGCCCAGCGGGTGTAGGCCTGCGCGTCGGCATCGCGGCCATCGGCGGCGGCCACCGCCAGGCGATAGGTCACCCGGCTGGCCGGCTGGATCAGGCCGGTGGCCGGCAGGTCGGCCTCCTGCAGCAGGACCCGGGGCGAGAAGCCGAGGAAGCCGGCGCCGCGGTCAGGCTCCAGCGTGAGGATGCGGTCGATGCGCAGGCGGGCATCACCGAGCAGCAGCGCATCGCCCACCTTCAGCTGCAGCGCTTCGAGCAGGCCCGGGTCCACCCACACGCTGCCGCGCGGCGGAATGTCACGCACGGGGTGCCCCGGCTGCTCGAGGTCGCGGCTGACCTGCAGGGCCCCGCGCAGCGGGTAGCCGGGGCTGACCGCCTTGACCGACACCAGGCGGCTGGCGCCTCCCTGCGCCTCGTCGGCGCGTGCCATGCTGGGGAAGGACACGGTGGTGGCGGTGGCCAGCCCGAGGGCACGGGCGCGTTCCACGAACCCGGCCGGCGTCGGCGTATCGGTGGCCAGGATGACATCGCCACCGAGCAGCTGGCGGGCATCGCGCGCCAGCCCGATCTTGAGTCGGTCGGCGAAGAAGCCGACCGCCGTCAACGCGGCCACCGCGAGCATCACTGCCACGATGAGCAGGCGCAGTTCGCCGCTGCGGAAGTCGCGCACGGTCTGGCGCCAGGCGAGCAGGAAGGTGTTGGCGTGGAACATGGTGAATGGGCAGACGGTCGGCACGGGCAAGCCGCGAACAGTAGCGCATGCGACAACGGCTGCCAAACGGCAGGGGATTGCCCGGCGCGGACTGCGGCGCGGCCGGCGAGCCATTTGAACGCTGTGTTCAAGCCATCGCAACGGACCACCGTCTGCCCGGTGCTGCAATGGCTGCATGAAGACCGCCACCTCCCTGCCACCCCTGTTCGTCTCGCACGGCTCGCCCATGATCGCGCTGGAGCCGGGCGCCACCGGTGCCTTCTTCGGCCGCCTGGGCCAGGCCCTCGACCGTCAGTTCGGCCGCCCGCGGGCGGTCCTCGCCATCTCGGCGCATACCGCAACCCGGCAGCCGGTACTGCTCGGCGCTGCGCAGCATGAGACGGTGCACGATTTCGGCGGCTTCCCGCCACCGCTGTACGCGCTGCGCTATGACGCGCCCGGGGCGCCGGCCCTTGCCGCCCAGGCGGCCGGCCTGCTGCAGGCGGCCGGCATCAGCGTGCAAGTGCGGCCCGAGGGCGGGCTGGACCACGGCATCTGGACCGCGCTGATGCACCTGTGGCCCGAACCCGACGTGCCGGTGCTGCCGCTGTCGCTGATGCCACACGCCACACCGGCCGAGCAGTTCGCCATCGGCGCGGCGCTGGCACCGCTGGGCGACGATGGCGTCCTGCTGCTCGGCACCGGCAGCATCACCCACAACCTGCGCCTGCTGTCGTTCGGCGGGCCGGTCGAAGGCGTGCCGGAGCGGCCGGAATCGGCCGCCTTCCGCCGCTGGGTGCTGGAGCGTTCAGCCGCCTGCGACTGGGCGGCGCTGTTCGACTACCGCCGGCAGGCACCCCATGCAGCGCTGATGCACCCGACCGACGAGCACTGGCTGCCCTTCTACCCACCGGCCGGTGCCGGTGGCCGCAACCATGCGCCAGTGCGCCTGCACGAGGGCGTGACGTTTGGCGTGCTGGGCATGGACGCCTATGCCTTCGGCCCGCAGGCCGCGGCACTCGCCCGGGCACTGCAGGCAGCGTGATAGCGGCGGCGGCGCCGCCGCGGGCCACCGCCCCGGGGCAGGCGCCGCGTCTTGCACAATGCCGGCATGCCGATGCCCGATGCCCGCCGCCACAGCCCCGCCGCCGAGCGCAATGCGGGCCCCATCCTGAGCGTGCTGCAGGAATGGCTGCCGCCGGCCGGCGGCAGCGCGCTGGAGGTGGCCAGTGGCACCGGCCAGCATGTGGCCTGCTTCGCGGCGGCCCTGCCGGGATGGACCTGGCAGCCGACCGACTTCGACCCGGCCGCCCTGCCCTCCATCGCCAGCTGGACCGAAGGCCTGCCCGGGGTGCTGCCGCCACGCCAGCTCGACGTGACCGCGAGCGACTGGGGCCTGCCCCGCTACGACCTGCTGTACTGCGCCAACATGATCCACATCGCTCCGTGGGCCGCCTGCCTGGGCCTGCTGCGCGGTGCGGCCGCCCACCTGCAGGCCGGCGGCCGGCTGGTGCTGTACGGCCCCTACCGCATCGACGGCCAGCACACTGCGCCCAGCAATGCCGCCTTCGACACCGAGCTGCGCCAGCGTGATCCGGCCTGGGGCGTGCGCGACCTGGGCGAAGTGCGGCAGGCGGCGCTCGCCCACCGGCTGGCACTGGTGCAGCAGCGCCCGATGCCGGCCAACAACCTCTGCCTGCTGTTCCAGGCGGCCGCGTGAAGGCCGCCGTCGCACGTTGCGGCCGTGCCTGCGGCGCTCAGCGCTTGGGGAAGGCGCCGACCACGCCTTCGACGTAGTAATCCATGGCCGAGATCGCGGCCTCGTCCATCTCGCCGCCGGCCAGGCGCTGCCGCCCTTCGTTGTCGACGATGCGGCCCGAGAAGGGGTGGAAGACGCCCGACGCGATGGCCTGCCCGCGGGCGCGCACCAGCGCCACCACGTCCGGTGGCACGCGCGGATGGAAAGGCGCCAGCTGCACCATGCCGTCCTTCAGCCCGCCCCAGGCCGGCGAGGCGCTCCAGCGGCCGTCGAGCACCGACTGCGCCACCCCGGTGTAGAAGCGGCCCCAGTGGTGCGTGACGGCGGTCAGCTGGCCCTTGGGTGCCAGCGACCGCATGTCGCTGTGGTAGGGAATGCTCATCACGCCCTGCTCCTCGGCCGCCTGCACCGCGGCGGTGGACGCACTGTGGTGGGTGATGACATCGGCCCCCTGGTGGACCAGCGTGACGGCCGCGTCGCGTTCCCGCGCGGGGTCGAACCAGTTGTTCAGCCACACCACGCGCAACTGGGCCTTGGGGTTCGCGGCCCGCATGCCGAGCGCGAAGGCGTTGATGCCCTGCACCACCTCGGGCACCGGGAAGCCGGCCACATAGCCGGCCGTGCCGGTCTTGCTCATGCGCCCCGCCACCAGGCCAGCCAGGTAGCGGCCCTCGTAGAAGCGGGCGTTGTAGGTGGCCACGTTGGGCGCCGTCTTCCAGCCGCCCATGTGCTCGAACTTCACCGCGGGGAAGTCGCGCGCCACGCGCAGCGTGGGCTCCATGTAGCCGAAGCTGGTGGTGAAGATCAGCTGCACGCCCTGCTGGGCCAGGTCGCGGATGACGCGCTCGGACTCCGGGCCTTCGGCCACACCCTCGACATGGCGGGCCACGACGCGGCTGCCCAGCGCCTTCTCCATCTCCAGCCGGCCCAGCTGGTGCTGGTAGGTCCAGCCCGCTTCGCCCACCGGGCTGACGAACACGAAGCCCACCTTCAGCGGCACCGGCTTGGCGCCCTGCGCCAACGCGGCGGCCGGCAGCAGGCAGGACAGGGCCAGCCCGAAGCGGGCGGCGACATGGCGAAGAGCTGGGGACATGGCGATCCGGAGCGATGCAGGGGAAGGAAACGCCACAGGATACCCAAGCGGCGCGCATCGGGGAGTGTCGTCTCCCTCCGCACGTCGGGCCTTGCCCTGGCTCAGCCAGGCAGCGCGCGGCAGGCGGGAGACGGCACCCCCCCGCCAAGGGGAGCGCGTCGGCCCCTCGCCATCGGCACAATCGCGCGGCTCGCGGCTCGCGGCTCGCGGCTCGCGGCTTGGGGCTTGGGGCTTGGGGCTTGTGCCCGGCGCCCACGGAGCGCTCGGGCCGGCGAGCTTCAGGCGTCTCCCCTGGCCGCCATCCCGCAGGACGGCGCCGCCATTGCGCAAGGAAGCACCAGCGAAAGAAAGAATGAAAGGAAGCCGGACGATGCTCCCGGTGAACTGGAAGGCCACCCTGGCCTGCCTGCTGTATCTGCTGCATGGCCTGGCTTCGGCCGGTGAACTCGCGGCCGAACCTGACACCCGGCAGGCATGCGGCCACCACTCGCAAGCCGGCATGCGCGACTGCCTGGCCGCGCTGGCCGACGACAGCACCAGCGCCTTGCGGCAGGCCGAAGCTCGTGCACAAGCCGCGCTGCAGCGTTGGGACGAGGACGCCCGCTACGTCGCAGCCGCCACCGCCCGGCTGGCAGCCGCAGCCCGGGCCTTCGGGCGCTACCGCGAAGCACAGTGCGGCTGGGCCGCTTCGCTGCGCGGCGGCGCAGCGGGCAATGCCCGCGAGATCACCCGCCTGGCCTGCGTCGTCGAGCTGAACCGCGGGCGGGTCCGCCAGCTCGACACCGCCATGGCGCCACTGCCCGCCCGGTAAGCGCCCACCCCGGCCGCTTCTCGGGGCAGCAGCCAGGGCGCCGGCGCACTTGGCTGCGGTATCCCGCGGCTCAGCGGAACTCGTCGAACAGCTGGTCCAGCCGCTCGATCCAGCGCGCCTTGTCCTCGGCGCTGGCGAAGCTCGCCTCGAAGCTGTTGCGGGCCAGCGTGTAGGCATGGCTTGCGTCGAGTGGCAGCGCAGCGAAGGTTTCGAGGTAGTTCTGGTTCAGGTAGCCGCCGAAGTAGGCGGGGTCGTCCGAGTTGACGGTGGCCACCAGGCCGGCCGCCAGCAGCTCGCCCAGGTTGTGCTGGTGCATCTCGCCGAACACGCGGAGCTTGATGTTCGACAGCGGGCACACCGTGAGCGGCACCCGCTCCTGGGCCAGGCGGCGCACCAGTGCCGGGTCTTCGACGCAGCGCACACCGTGGTCGATGCGCTCGACCTTCAGCACATCCAGCGCATTGCGGATGTACTCGGGCGGGCCCTCCTCGCCGGCATGGGCCACCAGGTGCAGCCCCAGTTCGCGGCAGCGGGCGAAGACGCGGGCGAACTTCTCGGGCGGATGGCCGCGTTCGCTCGAATCGAGGCCCACGCCGATGAAGTGCTCGCGGTAGGGCAGCGCCTGCTCCAGGGTCTGCAGCGCCTCGTCCTCGCTGAGGTGGCGCAGGAAGCACAGGATCAGCTCGGCGCTCACCCCCAGCTCCGCCCGCGCCCGTACGGTGGCCCGCTTGAGGCCGCGGATCACGATGCCGATGTCCACGCCGCGCGCGGTGTGCGTCTGGGGATCAAAGAAGATCTCGGTGTGCAGCACGTTCTCGGCGGCGGCCTTGCGCAGGTAGGCCCAGGCCATGTCGTGGAAGTCGTCCTCGGTCAGCAGCACGCTGGCGCCGGCGTAGTAGATGTCGAGGAAGCTCTGCAGGTCGGTGAAGGCATAGGCCGCCCGCAGCGCCTCGACGCTCGGGTAGGCCAGGCTGACCCGGTTGCGCTCGGCCAGCGCGAAGATCAGCTCGGGCTCCAGCGAGCCCTCGATGTGGATGTGCAGCTCCGCCTTGGGCATGGCGGCGAGCAGGGCCGGCAGGCGCTCGCGGGGGATGTGGGGGAAGGTGTTCATCGTGGGCAACCGCCATCTGTCTATCGATGCGGCACCTTACCATCGGCGCCGCCTGCCCGCCGCCGCCAGCGCCATGCCAGCGCGCCCAGCCCGCCGAGCGTCAGTGCCACGCTGCCAGGCTCGGGCACCGGCGTCAGCAGCACCAGCTCCTGCCGGCCGCCCACCCAGGCCTCCACCAGGACCTGCCCACGGTCGTTGACATCGGTGGCGCGGCGCAGGTCCCAGCCGGCGAACACCGCCGGGTTGCCCTCCAGCAAGGACACGAGTGACATCGCCTGGCCATCGATCCACAGCGCGGCTTGCTGGCCGCTGGCACCCACCACCCAGCCGGCCTCGTTGATGTCGAGGGCACGGCCGGTGGTGGCACCGGCCAGCGAGTCGAGCAGTGTCATCGCGCCGTCCGACCACAGCGCCGCACGGCTCGCGGCATGCTCCTCGGTGGTGTCGCCACCCTCCTGCACGGCCGTGCCGGCCACTTGGCCGGCTTCGTTCAACGCCGCGCCGCGGGCGAAATACCAGCCTTGCACGGTGCTGGTCAGCTGCTGGAAGCTGCCGTCCTGCCACAGCACCGCCTGGCTGCGCGGCACCCACTGGCCCTGCGCATCGAGCACCGGCACCTTCACCTCGCCGACCACCTGGCCACGGTTGTTGAGGTCGTGCACGCGCACGTCGTGCTGATCCGGGCGCAGGCGCTGCTCCGGGTCGGCCACATGCTCCAGCCGCGTCGGATTCCCGTCCTGCCACAGCACCGCCCGCCGCTGGTCGGCGACGCCGTCGATGCCGGCGACCACGCCCTGGTTGTTGATCGCCTCGGCCGCCTCCACCGCCCCCAGCCGCGGCAGCACGACAGGTGCGGCGGCCCGCGAGTCCCAGCGCACGCCGACAAAGGCCTGGTGGGCGGCGGAATAGCCCCGCCCGACGATGACGCCCTGGTCGTTGATGCCGCTGAGCTGCACGGCGCCGGAGAAGCCGTCCGGGTCGCCCCCTGGCAGCGGCTGCACCACCCGGGTCTGGCCCTGCCGCCAGGAGAAGGCGATCGGGTCGCCACTGCCCTGCACGCTGATGCCAATCACTTCGCCGTGGTTGTTGAGGCCCGCGGCATAGGCCTCGTCGACCGGCGATGCGGTGTCGGGAAAGGCAATGCGCTCGACCCGGAAGCGCGGAGCCTCCACCGCCGCCCCGGCGCCTGCCGGTACACCCAGCGCTACCAGCGCCGCCACCATGCCCGCTTTCAAGATGTCCATGCCGTCATCTCCCGAAACCGTGTCGATGTGAAGAACTGCACATGAGTGCGGGCCCAATCTACCGCCGGCGCCGCGCGGGAGCAAGACGGTGCGGCACGGGCACAGGCCTTCTTCGATGCCGCCACCGGGCGAGCGCCAAGAAAAAAGCCGCCCGGCGGGTGCCCGGGCGGCTCTTGTCTCGACAGCGGCCTGAAGCCGCCCGCAGCGTCGGCTGCCGCTTATTGCGCCGAAGGCAGCTTGCCTTCCACGCCCTTCACATACCAGTTCACGCCGTGCAGGAACTTGTCGTCCGCCACCGCGTCCTTGGCCAGCATCTCCTTGCCGGACTGGTCGGCGATGGGGCCCTTCCAGATCACGAAGCTGCCGTCCTTCAGGCCGGCCTTGACCTTCTCGAGCTGGGCCTTGGCCTCGGCCGGCACCTTGTCGGACACGCTCACCAGGTCGATCGCGCCTTCCTTCACGCCCCACCAGGCGGCACCGGTGCTCCAGGTGTTGTTCAGCACGTCGTTGATCGCCTTGCGGTAGTACGGCGTCCAGTTGATGACGGCCGAGCCCAGGTGCGCGTTGGGGCCGTAGCTGCTCATGTCGGAGTCCCAGCCAAAGCCGAACTTGCCGGCCTTCTCGGCCGTCTGCAGCACGGCCGACGAATCGGTGTTCTGCATCAGCACGTCAGCGCCCTGGTTGATGAGCGACTGCGCCGCCTCGCCTTCCTTGCCCGGGTCGAACCACTTGTTGACCCACACCACCTTGGTCTTGATGTCCGGGTTGACCGACTGCGCGCCGAGGGTGAAGGAGTTGATGTTGCGGATCACCTCGGGAATGGGGATCGAGGCGACCACGCCCAGGGTGTTGCTCTTGGTGACCTTGCCAGCGATCACGCCCGCCATGTAGGCGCCCTCATAGGTGCGCGAGTCGTAGGTGCGCAGGTTCTCGGCGGTCTTGTAGCCGGTGGCGTGCTCGAACTTCACGTCCTTGTGGTCGCCGGCCACCTTGAGCATCTGCTCCATGTAGCCGAAGGTGGTGCCGAACACGAGCTTGTTGCCCTGGCCCACCATGTCGCGCACCACCCGCTCGGCATCCGCCGCCTCGGGCACGTTCTCGACGAAGCTGGTGGCGATCTTGTCGCCGAACTCGGCCTGCAGTTCCTTGCGTGCGCGGTCGTGCGCAAAGGTCCAGCCGGCGTCGCCCACCGGGCCGACGTAGGCGAACGCGACCTTCAGCGGCTCGGTGGCGGCCGCGGGTGCCTGCGCGGCGGAGGCGGGCTCGGCGGTCGGCGCGGCAGCCTCTTCCTTCTTGCCGCAACCCACCAGGGCCGCGGTGGCCACGAGCGAGCTGAGCCCCGCCAGCTTGAGCAGGGAACGTTTCGTCTGATCGGTCATGTCGTCTCTCCGGGAGATGCGCGAAAGCAAAGCAGCGATTATCGGTTTATTGAAGATCGAAAACACCCGCGGCGCGCCGCTCAGCTGCCGGGGTGGAAGGGCTTGCCCAGCGAGGCCGGCATGTTGATGCGGATCCAGGTCGGGTTGCGGGAGATGAGCACCAGCACCACGATGGTGGCCAGGTAGGGCAGCATGGTGAGCAGCTGGCTCGCGATCTCGACGCCCTGCCCCTGCAGGTGGAACTGCAGCATCGTGACGCCGCCGAACAGGTAGGCGCCCAGCAGCACCCGCGCCGGCCGCCAGGTGGCGAAGGTGGTCAGGGCCAGCGCGATCCAGCCCTTGCCGGCCACCATGCCCTCGACCCACAGCGGCGCATACACCACCGACAGGTAGGCGCCCGCCACGCCGCACAGCGCGCCGCCGACCACCACCGCCAGCAGTCGCAGCCAGCGCACCGGGTAGCCCAGCGCATGGGCCGACTCGGGCGACTCGCCAATGGCCCGCAGCACCAGCCCCCCGCGCGAGCGGTACAGGAACCAGGCCAGCCCCAGCGCCAGCACGATGGCGAGATACACCATCGGGTGGTGCTTGAACAGCGCCGGCCCGACGAAGGGCAGCTCGGCCAGCCCCGGGATCTCGAAGTGCGGCCGCTGGCTCAGCTTGGCCTGGGTGTAGCCCACGCCGACGAAGGCCGAGAACCCGGCGCCGAACAGGCTCAGCGCCAGCCCGGAGGCGTACTGGTTGGTGTTGAACCAGATCACCAGCACGCCAAAGGCGGCGGCCAGCAGGGCGCCGGCGCCCGCCCCGGCCGCGAAGGCCAGCAGGTCGCTGCCGGTGTGCACCGCAGTGGCGAAGCCGGCGATGGCGGCCACCAGCATCAGGCCTTCGGCGCCGAGGTTGACGATGCCGGCCCGCTCGTTGATCAACAGGCCCAGGCCCGCAATGGCCAGCACGGTGCCCGCGTTCATGGACGCCGCGATCAGCAGCGCAATCGACTGGCTGTCCATCTCAGGCTGCCTTCTTCTCGGTCGTGGGTTGCCCGTGCACGGCCAGGGCGGCCTGCGCGGCGCTGGCCTGCCAGCGCACCCGGTAGTGGATCAGCGTGTCGCAGGCCAGCAGCGAGAACAGCAACAGGCCCTGGAACACGCCAGTGATGGACTTGGGCAGTCCCAGGCGCGACTGCGCCAGCTCGCCGCCGATGTAGAACATGCTCATCAGCACCGATGCGAACACGATGCCGCCCGGATGCAGCCGCCCGACAAAAGCCACGATGATGGCGGCGAAGCCGTAGCCCACCGGCACGTGCGGCGTCAGCTGGCCGAGCGGCCCGGCCGCCTCCAGCGCACCGGCCAGCCCGGCCATGCCGCCCGAGGTCAGCAGCGCCACCCACAGCGAGCGCCGCGCCGAGAAGCCGGCATAGCGCGCCGCCTGCGGCGCCAGCCCGCCCACCTGCAGCTGGAAGCCGGCATAGGTGCGGAACAGGAACAGCCAGAACAGCCCCACCATGCCGAGCGCGATCAGCAGGCCCACGTTGGTGCGCAGGCCGGTGAACAGGCGCGGGATCTTGGTGGCGTCGAGGAAGCTGATGGTCTGCGGGAAGTTGTAGCCCTGCGGGTCCTTCCACGGCCCGTAGACCAGGTAGCTCAGCACCATCTCGGCCACGTAGACCAGCATCAGGCTGACCAGGATCTCGTTGGCGTTGAAGCGGTCGCGCAGCAGCGCGACCACAGCCGCCCACAGCACGCCGCCCAGCACCCCGGCCAGCAGGATGGCAGCCACGATCCAGCGCCCGGTGTCGGGCCCCGCCTGCATCGCGACGCCGCCCGCGAACACCGCGCCGAGGATGAACTGGCCCTCGGCCCCGATGTTCCAGACATTGGAGCGGAAGCACAGCGCCAGGCCCAGCGCGATGAGGATCAGCGGCGTGGCCTTCAGCGCCAGCTCGCTGAGCGCGTAGGCGCTCTTGAGCGGCTCCCAGAAGAACATCTGCAGCCCGCGCGCCGGCTCCTTGCCCAGCAGGGCGAACAGCAGCACGCCAATGACGACGGTGATGGCCAGCGCCAGCACCGGCGAAGCCAGGGACATCAGCTTCGAGGGCTGAGGGCGCGCCTCAAGCTTGAGCATGGGACCTCTCCAGGCGGGACGACGGCTCGCTGCCCGCGTTCGGCGCCGCATCGGCGCCCTCCTGCGGCCACAGGCCGCTCATCCA
This sequence comes from Eleftheria terrae, assembly GCF_030419005.1. Classification (NCBI taxonomy): domain Bacteria; kingdom Pseudomonadati; phylum Pseudomonadota; class Betaproteobacteria; order Burkholderiales; genus Eleftheria; species Eleftheria terrae. The sequence goes on along the minus strand of NZ_CP106951.1, from coordinate 4,733,167 downwards.
GGCGCCGAGCTGCTCGACGGTGGCCTGCGAGGCGGGGAGGGACGGCGACAGCCGGCCCTGCGCGATCACCACCAGCCGGTCGCTCAGCTCCAGCAACTCGTCCAGCTCCTCGCTGACCACCAGCACCGCGCAACCCGAGTCGCGCAGCTTCAGCAGCTCGCCGCGGATCTGTGCGGCGGCGCCCACGTCCACGCCCCAGGTCGGCTGCGCGACGATCAGCACCCGCGGCTGCGCGTCGATCTCGCGGCCGACCAGGAACTTCTGCAGGTTGCCGCCCGACAGGCTCTTGGCCGCCGAATCGGGCCCGCCGGCCTTGACGTTGAAGCGGGTGATCAGGTGCTGGGCCAGCGCGCGCACCGCGCCCACCCGTACCCATCCGGCCGGGCCGCGCACGTTCTCGGTGCGGGTCAGCAAGGTGTTCTCGGCCAGCGAGAGGGTGGGCACGGCGCCGCGGCCCAGGCGCTCCTCGGGCAGGAAGTGCAGGCCCGCCTCGCGGCGGCGCCGCGGCGTATGGCGGGCGATGTCCTGGCCAAACAGCTGCACGCTGCCGCGCGGCGCGCGCAGGTCCTCGCCCGACAGCGCGGCGAGCAGCTCCTGCTGGCCATTGCCCGAGACGCCGGCCACGCCCAGGATCTCGCCACCACGCAACTCGAAGCCGACCGACTTCAGGTCGGTGCCGAAGGGGTGCGAGCGCGGCAGCGACAGGCCCTGCACGCCCAGCGCCACCGGCCCGGTCTTGGGCGGGCGGTGCACCAGCTGCGGCGGCTCGGCGCCGATCATCAGGCGCGACAGGCTGGCATTGCTCTCCTGCGACGGGTCGACCTCGCCGGTGACCCGGCCGCCCCGCAGCACGGTGCAGTGGTGGCACAGCGTGCGGATCTCGTCGAGCTTGTGGCTGATGTAGAGGATGGAGCAGCCGCCGGCGGCCAGCTGGCGCAGCGTGACGAACAGCTTCTCGACCGCCTGCGGCGTGAGCACCGAGGTGGGCTCGTCGAGGATCAGCAGCTGCGGGTTCGTCAGCAGCGCGCGCACGATCTCCACGCGCTGGCGCTCGCCGACGCTGAGGGTGTGCACCGGCCGCTCGGGGTCCACCTCCAGGCCGTATTGGCCGGAGACGGCGCGGATGCGGTGGCTCACCTCGGCCAGCGAGCCCGCCTTGTCCAGGCCGAGCCAGACGTTCTCGGCCGCGCTCAGGGTGTCGAACAGCGAGAAATGCTGGAACACCATGCTGATGCCCAGCTGGCGGGCCTCTTGCGGGCTGCGGATCAGCACCGACTGCCCGTTCCAGCGGATTTCGCCGGCGTCCGGGCGCACCGCGCCGTAGATGATCTTCATCAGCGTGGACTTGCCGGCGCCGTTTTCGCCGAGCACCGCGTGGATCTCGCCGGGCGCGACCTTCAGGTTCACGCCGTCGTTCGCCTTCACCGACGGGTACTGCTTGCTGATGTCGTGGAGTTCGAGTCTGAGCATCGCCAAACGCCTCAGGGGCGGTCTAGGGGGCTGGCCGCGGGGCCGGGCCGGCGGTAGCGCTCCTCGCCGGCCACCCAGGTGGACGCCACGTAACGCTCGTCGCCGAGCGTCATCCAGGCAAAGACCCGCTCATGCAAATCGCGCGCCACCTCATGCCGGCGTTGCGCCACCGGTCCCTGAGCCCAGTCCCACACCACCAAGTCGGCGAGTGTACCGGGCCGCAAACTTCCGATCTCATCGGCCAGCTTCAGTTGTTCGGCTGCGCCCAGCGTGGCGGCATGCAGCGCCTTCCATGCGGTGAGCTTCTGGCCCTGCAGCGCCAGCACCTTGTAGCCGTCGGCCAGCGTGCGCAGCATCGACAGCGAGGTGCCGCCGCCCACATCGCTGCCGACGTTCACCGCCACGCCCTGCGACTCGGCCTGCCGCCAGTCGAACAGGCCGGAGCCGATGAACATGTTGCTCGACGGGCAGAAGGCGATGCTCGCGCCCGCCTCGCGCAGCACGGCACGGTCGGTGTCGTCCAGCCAGATGCCGTGGGCGAACACGGCCCGGTCGTTCATCAGGCCATGGCGCACGTAGATGTCGAGGTAGCTGCGGGCCTCGGGGAACAGCTCCGCCATCCAGCGCACCTCGGCCCGGTTCTCGGCCACATGCGTCTGCAGGTAGACGCCGGGGTGGGCCGCACACAGCCGCCCCGCCATTGCCAGCTGCTCCGGCGTGGAGGTGGCGGCGAAGCGCGGCGTCACCGCGTAGCCGGCGCGGCCGCGGCCGTGCCAGCGCTCGATCAGATCGACGCAGTCGCGCTCGGACTGGTCGACGTCATCCAGCAGGCCCTCAGGCGCATGCCGGTTCATCAGCACCTTGCCGGCCAGGATGCGCATGCCGCGCTGCGCGGCCGCGCCGAACAGCGCCTCGGCCGAGACCTTGTGCACCGTGGGGAACACCAGGGCCGAGGTGGTACCGCAGGCCAGCAGCGCGTCCAGGAACAGGGCCGAGCCGCGCTCGGCCTGTACCGGGTCCGCGTACTTGCGCTCGGCGGGGAAGGTGTAGGTGTTCAGCCATTCGAGCAGCTCGGTGCCGAAGCTGGCGATCACGTCCACCTGCGGGGCATGCACATGGGTGTCGATGAAGCCCGGCGTGACGAGCTGGCCGCGGCAGTCGATGCGCCGGCCGCCTGGGGCGAGCCAGGCGTCGGCGCCTGCGTCGTCGGCGCAGGCGCCGTGGATGCGGCCGTGCTCGTCGACCAGCAGCCAGTGGTCGGGCCGGAAGCGCACGGCGGCGCCGGGGTCGACCTGCCAGCCGGGATCGGCGGTCAGGTCCAGCAAGTCGCCACGCAGGGCGATGCGTTGTTTCATCGTGAAGGCCTTGTGTGCGGGGCTCCTCGCCCCTTGTTCTTGCGGTCAGCGGCTGGTCAAGCCCCGTGCGACGTCACGCACGCGCTCGCGGAACCAGCGGTGCGCGGCCGACGGGTGAGTGCGGTCGTGCCACAGCTGGTAGTAGTTCATCGGCGGAAAGGCGACCGGGCAACGCACGATCTTGACTGGCAGCTGCCCCAGGTAGCGCTGGCAGAACTGCCGCCCGGTGGTGAGCACCAGCAGGCTGCCGGCCACCATCTGCGGGATCTGCCCGAAATGGGCGCTGCGCACCGTCACCTGCCGCTCCAGGCCGAGCGACTGCAGGTGTGCGTCGATCACGCCGCGGGCGTCGCGCCCGTTGTGCAGCGGGGTGGGCGCCACATGCTGGCAGGCCAGGTATTTGTCGGCCGTCCAGCCACGTGGCGAGCGCACGGCCGGATGGTCCTCGGCGACCAGGCAGACCACCTCGTCGGTCATCAGCCGGCCCAGGTGCAGGTCTTCCGGCGGCGCCATCCAGTTGCCCACCACCAGGTCGACCTCGCCGGACACCAGCCGGCGCTGCACGTCGAACTCGGCCGACAGCGGCAGCAGTTCCAGCCGCACGCCCGGGGCGGCCTGCTTCACGGTGGCCACCAGCTGCGGCAGGAACAGCGGATCCAGGTAGTCGCTCGCCGCGACCCGAAACAGCGCCTGGCTGGCCGCCGGCTCGAAGCCGCGGCTGGCCTGCTGGCGGCCGAACAGGCGATCGGCCTGGTCGAGCAGCTCGGCGGCGGTGGACATCAGCTCCAGCGCCACCGGGGTGGGCGCCATGCCGTTGCCCGAGCGCACCAGCAGCAAGTCGCCGGTGGCCTCGCGCAGCCGGCGCAGGTGGGCACTGACCGCCGGTTGCGACAGGTCGAGCTTCAAGGCGGCACGGGAGACGCTGCATTCGGTGATCAAGGTGTGCAAGACCCGGACAAGACGAAGCTCAATGTTGTCGAAATGCTCACGGCCGGCCATATGAGCCCACAAATATCAGGTATGCGTATTTTCGTATAGATAGAGGGAAGCAGGCTGGCCGTCTCCGGGTATGTCCGGGGGCTGCAGTGGCCCGTCCGAAGCGGCGGCGCTGGGTGCGCACCGGGCTGGAGGCGCCCGCGGTCGGCATTCAGGAGGGCTCGGGTCGAGGGCCGGCGGCCTCGTTTGCACCACCGCGGCCTTGTGCTCCGCCACCTGCCAGCGCAGCCGGCAGCGGTGGCGCGCAGCGAGCCTGGCTGGCCGCACCGCCGCGAGGCCAGGCCACCGCCAGTGCCCTGCGGCGGCGCGTGGCCCGGCGGCTGGCAGGCCGCCCTGGCCACGGCGAGGGCTTCACCCCTTGTTGGCTGCGTTGCCTTGCGCTTCGGCCTGCAGCGCCTGTTGCACTGCCGGCCGCTCTCCCACCCGCTGGACGAAGGCCTGCAGGTTCTTGAAGGACGAGATGTCGACCTTGGTCGGCACCGTCCAGCGGCACACCACGAACAGGTAGGCGTCGGCCACCGTGAACTGCTCGCCCATCAGGTAGGAGCGGCCCTCCAGCTGCCGGTCGACATAGGCGAAGCGCTCGCCCAGCTTGGTGCGCATGAGCGCCTTGCCTTCCTCCGGCATGGCGGGGTTGAACAGCGGGCTGAAGGTCTTGTGGATCTCGGTGGTGATGAAGTTGAGCCACTCCATCAGGCGGTAGCGCTCCATCGTGCCGGCGGCCGGCGCGAGTTGCTTGTCGGGCACCTGGTCGGCGATCCACTGCACGATGGCCGGGCCTTCGGTCAGGCGCTGGCCGTCGTCGAACTCCAGCGTCGGCACGTAGCCCTTCGGGTTGATGGTGTAGTAGTCGGTGCCGTCCGCCAGCTGGTGCGTCTTGGTGCTGGCCAGCACTGCGTCGAACGGCAGGCCCGCCTCATAGAGGGCGATGTGCGGTGACAGCGAACAGGCGCCCGGGCTGTAGTAGAGCTTCATGCAGAGGTCCTCCATCGAATTGAAAGGAGGCCAACGATACCCCTGCGCCGCCGCCCTTGCACGGGCCGGGCGAATCGACGCGTGGCAGGGCCCGGCTGCCGCACCGCGATGCAGGCGACAGCCTGGCGGCCCTGCTGCAACGGCCTGGCGGCCGGTGCGAATACCACCCGTGCGCCAGCCATGAACAGCGCTGCGATGGCAGGCGCCCGGCGCCTGCGTCCGGCTCTTCTGCTGCGGCGGGCGGTGCTGCGGCAGGGAGCCGGTCAGGCCTTCAGCTTCAGCATCAGCGTGACAGCGCTGGCAATGCCCTGCTCGATGGCCAGGAAGTCTTCGAACTCCTTGCCGTACAGCAGCGAGCCCATCCAGTTGTTGTCGAGCAGCGTCTGACGCCAGGCGGCCGACTCGGTGGCGCGGATGACTGCCTGCCTCAGCGCGACCTTCTGGCCGTCTTCCAGGTTGGCCGGCGCGAACACGCCGCGCCAGTTGGACAGTTCGGTGTCGATGCCCTGCTCACGCAGCGACGGAATGCCGAACAAGGCCTTGCGCGAGGAGACCGCCAGCGGGATCAGCGTCTTGTCCTCGATGCCGGCCTTGAATTCGCTGTAGCCCGAAATGCCGAACGCGGCCTGGCCGGAGGTCAGCAGGGCGACGGCGTCCTTGCCGCTGCTGGTGGGGCGGTACTGCAGGCCCGACGGGTCGACCCGCAGCGACCGCACGATCATGCCGGCCAGCATGTGATCCACGCCGCCAGCCGAGCCACCGGCCACCGGCGTGCCGGGCAGGTTCTGGCGCAGTTCAGCCACCAGCCCCTTGATGTCCTTGATCTTGCCGTTGGCCGGCACCACCACCACCAGGTAGTCACTGGTCAGGCGGGCCACCGGCGTCACCTGCCGCAGGGCCTGCTCCTGGCGCGCGACGGCGAGCGCGCCCACCATCACCATGCCGCCGACCAGCAGCGCCGCGGGGTCGCTGCCGTGGCGGGCCACGAAGTCGCTCAGGCCGACGGTGCCGCCCTTGCCCCCCTTGTTCTCGTACTCGACCTGCTGCACCGCCTGGGCCGCCTGCAGAGCGGCGCCCAGGCTGCGGCCGGTCTGGTCCCAGCCGCCCCCGGTGTTGGCCGGAATGTAGATCTTCAGCCGTGGCAGCGGCGCGTTGCCGGCGGCCTTGGCACCGGGCGCGGCGACCTGGGCATGGCTCAACGGCAAGACCGACGGCAGCAGCAGGCCGGCAGCCGCAGACATCATCTGGCGACGGGTTGGCATCGGGGACCCTCCTAGCGTTTGGCTGCAATGCTAGGCAGCCGCGCTGCGGCCCAAGCCCGGGTTTACCCTAGGATGCGCGGTAATACCGCCGCTAAAGTGGCTTGCTCCGCATGCGGCCGGGTGGATCAGGCACCGCAGTCGGCAATCTCGCGCAGGCCGGCCAGGTCCAGCACGCGCACGAGGTAGCCCTCGACCTCGATGATCCGCTTCTCGCGCAGCTGGCGCAGCACGCGCGAGAACGTCTCCGGCGTCACCGCCAGCTGGGAGGCGATGGCCCGCTTGCGCTCGCGCATCAGCACCGTGGCGGTGCCGCCAGGTCCCGGGCGCTGCTCGGCGTGCTGCAGCAACCAGGTCGCGCAGCGTGCCTCGGCGTCCTTGAGCATCAGGCCCAGGGTGCCCTCGGTGAGTTCACGCACGCGCTGCGCAAGCACCGCGATCAGGCCTTCGGAGAGGCTGGGGTGCTCGTTGCAGCAGGCCCGCAGTCGCTCGATGTCGAAGGACCACAGCAAGGCATCGCCTTGCGCCCAGGCGTCTTCCAGGTAGTGGCGCTGCAGCCAGGCGCTGGCGGCGTCCAGCCACTGCCCGGGCTCGACCCGGCGTGTCTGCTGCACCGGCCGGCCGTGCGCCAGCGTGCCGAGCGCCACCTGCCCGGATGCCACGAACCACAGGCTGTGGGCCGTGTCGCGGCGGGTGAACAAGGGGCAGGAAGCGGCCACGGGATGCTCCTGCGCCAGCTCTGCCATCGCCTGGGCCGCCAGCCGGGCGACCCGGGCCGGCTGCAGCGCGGCCTGCAGCAGCGCGGTGCGGGCGTCGAGGGGAATCGACCGGCCGCCCGCGGCGTCGGCAGCGGTGGGCAGGCGCAAGGGGCGCGGTGAAATGGCGTGTGGGATGACGGTGACAGTACTCACGACAGGCTCCTCTACAGGAGCCGCCACTGTCGCCGCAGCACCGGCAGGCCACGTTGCGCTGGCTCAAGAAACCGACGCAGTGCGGCCGCGGGCGGCGTCCCGCCTTCCACCGCCACGGCAAGTCCCTGCAGGCGACGCGGTCGCTCACGCTGGCGGGAGCTGTCCGCAGCCGGCTTGAGCCAGGTCAAGCGACGGCGTGGCGCGCCGGCCACAATCGCTTCACGCCCCCCGCGCCCCTGGCGCGCCCCCACCAGGAGGCACCGCGATGTTGCCCGGATTCCACAGCCCTGCCGCCAGCTTCGACCAGCCCTTCGAGATGCTCTCCGCCTGCCACGACCGGGTGCGACGCTCGCTGCGCCTGCTGCAGCGGCTGGGGCCGCACCTGCAGCAGCACGGCAACGACCCTGCCGCCCGCGACGCAGCAGCCGACGTGCTGCGCTACTTCGACCGGGCCGCGCCGCATCACCACGAGGATGAGGAACGCCACGTCTTTCCCGCGCTGCTGCCCGGCGCGGAGCCGCGCCTGGCCGAAGCGATCCGCCAGCTGCTGGCCGACCATCGGGCCATGGAGGGGCTGTGGGCCCAGCTGCGCCGGGTGCTGCAGGCGGTGGCCGACGCCCGGCAGGGGCCGTTCGATGCCGAGGCGACGCAGCTGGTGCAGCGCTTCCTGGCGATCTACGAAGAGCACCTGCGGGTGGAGGACGAATGGGTCTATCCGGCCGCCGTGTCGCGCTTCGAGCCGGCCGCCCTGCGCGCAATGGGCGAGGACATGGCGCAGCGGCGCGGTGCCACGCCGGCCCAAGGCAGGCGCCTCAGCGGCGACGCGCCCGGCTGACCAGCTGCAGCACGCCCTGCAGGCGGTCCTGCTCGACCGGCTTGGTCAGGTAGTCGTCCATGCCGGCTTCCAGACAGCGCACGCGGTCCAGCGGCATGGCATGTGCGGTAAGCGCCACGATGGGGCAGCTCCAGCCGCGCACCGCCTCCATCGAGCGGATGCGGTGGGTCAGCTCGATGCCGCTCATGCCGGGGATCTGGATGTCCATGAAGATCAGGTCGAAGTCCTCCGCCTCGCACAGCGCCAGTGCCTCCGCCGCCGTGACGGCACAGGTCACCCGGTGGCCCAGGCGGCGCACCAGGCTGGTGGCGATGAAGCGGTTCACCGCATGGTCGTCGATCAGCAGCACATGCAGGCCGGCGGCATCCTCCTGCTCGGGATCCGAGGGCGTCTCGAGTTCGTCGAAGCCCCGGTAGGCGGTCGACTCGAAGCGGGTGCGGGCCTTGTCCCGCGACAGGTTCAGCGTTTGCGTAGCGGCCATGCTCCAGTCGCGCCGCATGTCGGCGTCAAGGTCGTCGGCCGGCAGGCTCAGCAGCGGCAGCGTCAGGTGAAAGCGGCTGCCCTGGCCGGCCTCGCTCTCGGCCCACAGCCGCCCGCCCATCGCTTCGGCCAGCCGGCGCGAGATGGTGAGGCCCAGCCCGGTGCCGCCGAACTCCCGCGTGGTCGAGTTATCGGCCTGGGTGAAGGACTCGAAGATGCGCTCCAGCTTGTCGGCCGCAATGCCGACGCCGGTGTCGGCCACGCACAGGTGCAGTACCGCGGCGCCGCCCTGCCCCTCGGGCCAGGCCGATATGTCGATACGGCCCTGGCGGGTGAACTTGATCGCGTTGCCCACCAGGTTCACCAGGATCTGGCGCAGCCGCAGCGGGTCGGCCACGATCTGGGCCGGCACGTCGGGCGCGATCAGGAGGTTGAACTGCAGGCCCTTTTCCTGCGCCCGCGGCTCCAGCGGCGCCACCGCTTCCTGGAACAGCCGGCGCACCTCGAAGGTGAGCTGCTCCACCCGCATGCGGCCTGCCTCGATGCGCGAGAGGTCGAGGATGTCGTTGATGATGTTGAGCAGGGAAGTCGAGGACGACTTCACCAGCGTCAGGTAGCGGCGCTGCGTCTCGGTGAGCGGGGTCTCCAGCGTCAGGTCGACCAGGCCCATCACGCCGTTCATCGGGGTGCGGATCTCGTGGCTCATGTTGGCCAGGAACTCGCTCTTGGCCCGGCTGGCCGCCTCGGCCGCGGTCTTGGCGTCGCGCAGCTCGGTCTCGACGCGCTTTTGCTGCGTGATGTCGGTGATGACGCCCAGCACCCCGCCGACGCCGCCCTGGGGGCCGGTGAACAGGGTCTTGCTGAAGATCACGTCGCGCACCTCGCCGGTGGGCAGCGGCAGGCGGGTCTCGCAGGTCTGGATGCCGCCGCTGGCGTAGAGCAGGTCGTCCTGGCGCTCCTCCTCGCGGCCGGCGTCGTCGCGCCGCAGGTCGGACGAGGTGCGGCCCAGCCAGTCTTCGCGGCGCAGGCCGAACAAGGCCTCGCAGGCGCGGTTGCAGCCGATGTAGCGGCCCAGCCGGTCCTTGAAGTAGACCGGGTTGGGGATGATCTCCACCAGCTCCTCGATGAAGCGCAGCTGGTGCAGCACCTCTTCCTCGGCCTGCCGGCGGTCGGTCACGTCGGTGTGGGTGCCAACCACCCGCAGCGGGCGGCCCTGCGCGTCGCGCTCGACCACTTCGCCGCGTGAGCGGATCCAGCGCCACTGCCCGTCACGGCGGCGCACCCGGAACTCGCCTTCGTAGTGCGGCGTCTCGCCGCGCAGGTGGGCCTGCAGGCGCTCGCGGGCATCGAGCCGGTCATCGGGCTGCATGTGCTCGCGCCAGGTGGCCAGCGTCAAGTCGACCTCCCCCGGGGCATAGCCCAGGATCTCGAGCAGCCGCGGGCTGAAGTAGGCCCGCTCCTGGCCGATCTCCCAGTCCCACACCGCGTCGTGCGCGCTGCTCATGGCGAGTTCCAGGCGCTCCAGGCGGGCGCGCACCGCCTCGCCTTCCTGCTCGGCGCGCTCGGCGCGCTGCTGCAGCTGCGCGTCCTGCTCGGCCCAGGCATCGAGCCAGGCACACAGCCGCGCCAGCGCCTGGGCGCGCAGCGCCGGCTCGGCCTGGGTCACGGTGTCCCACCAGGCCCGCAGCTCGGCCGGATCATGCAGGCCGAGGCTGCTCTGCAGCAGCCGTAGCGGCAAGGGGCCCCAGCTCATGCGCGCGGTTTCAAAAGTGAAGGAAAGACAGGAAGCGATACAAACACGGCCACGGCATTGTGCCCTGCCGTCCGAAAGGGCAGGGCCGGGTCCGCCACCCAACGGTAAACAGGTGTCAGCGCCCGGTGCGGCCGCAAGCCCGCCTATAGCACCAGGATGGCACGAAAGTCATTCACGTTGGTGAAGGTCGGCCCGGTGACCACCAGCGTCTGCAAGGCCTCGAAGAAGCCGAAGCTGTCGTTGCGGTCGAGCTGGACGCGCGGCTGCAGGCCGGCGTCGAGCGCCTGTGCCCAGCTGTGCGGCCCCCACCAGGCACCGGCATGGTGTTCGACGCCGTCGATGCCGTCGATGTCGGCAGCCAGCATCCACACCCGCGGCTCGCCCTGCAGGGCGATGGCTGCGCCGAGCAGGAACTCGGTGGCCCGCCCGCCCCGGCCACCGGCATGACGGACGGTGACGGTCGTCTCGCCGCCCGACAGGATCACGCAGGGCGGCTGGAACGGCTGGCCGCGCCGCGCCACCTGGCGCGCCAGCGCGGCGTGCACCTGGCCGACCACCTGCGACTCGCCCTCGATGGCGTCACTCAGGATGTGCGCCGGCAGCCCGGCCGCCCGGGCAGCCTCGGCCGCCGCCTGCAAGGCCTGCTGGGGCGTGGCCACCACATGCACCTGGTGGCCGGCGAAGCGGGGATCGCCCGGCTTCGGCGTTTCCAGCCGCCCCGACTGCAGCGCCGCCCGCAGCGACGGCGGCAGCTCGATGCGCCAGCGCTCGAGCACGGCCAGGGCGTCCTCGCAGCGCGTCGGGTCCGGCACCGTGGGGCCGCTGGCGATCACCGTCGGGTCGTCGCCCGGCACATCGGAGATGGCCAGCGTCACCACCCGGGCCGGCGCACAAAGCGCGGCCAGCCGGCCGCCCTTGAGAGCCGACAGGTGCTTGCGCACGCAGTTCATCTCGGCGATGGTGGCGCCGCTCTTCAGCAAGGCCTGGTGAATGGCCCGCTTGTCGTCCAGCGACACGCCCTCGGCCGGCAGTGACAGCAGGGCCGAGCCGCCGCCCGAGATCAGGCACAGCACCAGGTCGTCGGCGCTCAGGCCACCGGCCAGCTCGGCAATGCGCCGCGCGGCGCGCTCGCCAGCGGCGTCGGGCACCGGATGGGCCGCCTCGACGATCTCGATGCGCCCGCCGCCGGCACCCGGCGGCACATGGCCGTAACGCGTCACCACCAGCCCCGACAGCGGCGCCTGCGCCGGCCACAGCTGCTCCACCGCAGCGGCCATGGCGGCGCTCGCCTTGCCGGCCCCCAGCACCAGGGTGCGGCCGCGCGGCGGTGACGGCAGGAAGGGCGCCAGGCAGCGGGCTGGCTGGGCGCTGGTGATGGCTGCATCCAGCAGCTGGCGCAACAAGAGCTCGGGAGGGGGCATGGCAAATACGGAAGGCAAGAAGGGTCAGGCAGCATGCCCGAAGCGTGGGGCCACGTCGAATGGCGGCGGCGCCGGCGCGCCGCCTGCCCTCCACCCCGGCCACTCCGGCGATGCCCGCACGCCGATTGCCACAAGACCGACATGCGTCTTCGTTGGCCCGCCCGTCTGCCCCTGGCCGAGTTCCGGCCGCGCATCCTCAGCGCGTTGCGCCACTACGACCGCCAGCGGCTGGCCGCCGACATCTCGGCCGGCGTCACGGTGGGCATCGTGGCGCTGCCGCTCGCCATGGCGTTTGCCATCGCCTCCGGCGTGAAGCCGGAACAGGGCATCTTCACCGCCATCATCGCCGGCTTCCTGATCTCGGCGCTGGGCGGCTCCAGCGTGCAGATCGGCGGGCCGGCCGGTGCCTTCATCGTCATCGTCTACGGCATCGTGCAGCGCTACCGCTTCGGCAACCTGCTGATCGCGACCGTGCTCGCCGGCGCACTGCTGTTCCTGCTGGGCCTGTTCCGGCTGGGCGTGCTGGTGCGCTACATCCCGGTGACCATCGTGATCGGCTTCACCAACGGCATCGCGGTGCTCATTGCACTGTCGCAGCTCAAGGACCTGCTGGGCCTGCGCATCGCCGGCATGCCGGCCGACTTCTTCGCGCAGGTGCGCCTGATCAGCCTGCACCTCGGCGCGGCTGATCCGGTCGCACTGGCCCTGGGGGCCGGCTGCCTGGGCCTGGTGGCCGCCTGGCCCAAGCTGTACGCCCTGCCCGCCGCGCTGCTGGGGACGCCGCACGGCCGGTGGCTGGCCCGCATCGCCCGGCTGCCGGGCCCCATCGTGGCACTGGTGCTGGCCACCGCTGCCACCGCGGCCGGGTCGTTGCCGGTGGAGACCATCGGCTCGCGCTTCGGTGGCATCCCGCAGGCGCTGCCGGCCTTCCAGGTGCCGGACTTCACCTGGGAGGGGGCCAAGCAGCTCTTCATCCCCACCCTTACCATCGCCCTGCTCGGCGCGATCGAGTCGCTGCTGTGCGCGAGGGTGGCCGACAACCTGGCGCACCTGCCGCGCCACGATCCCGACCAGGAGCTGATGGCCCAGGGCGTGGCCAACATGGTGGCGCCGTTCTTTGGCGGTATCCCGGCCACCGGCACCCTCGCCCGCACCGTCACCAACGTGCGCTCGGGCGCCACCAGCCCGGTGGCCGGCATCGTGCACGCACTGACGCTGCTGGCCATCGTGCTGGTGGCGGCGCCGCTGGCGGTGCATGTGCCGCTGGCAGCGCTCGCCGGCATCCTGCTGCACGTCGCCTGGAACATGGGCGAGTGGCGCGAGTTCGCTCGGCTGCTGCGCTTCACGGTGCCCTACCGCATCACCTTGCTGAGCACCTTTTTCCTGACGGTCGTGTTCGACCTCACCGTGGCGGTGGAAGCCGGGCTGGTGATGGCCTGCGTGTTTTTCATCTACCGGATGAGCACGCTGTTTCGGGTGGAACCCCTGGTGATGCCGCCGGGCAGCGCCGAGGGCGTGCAGGTGGTGAGCCTGTATGGCCCGCTGTTCTTCGGCGCGGTGGCAAAGGTGGAATCGGTCGCCCGGCACCTGGGGCCGCACACGCGCGTGCTGGTGCTGGAGGCGGGCCGGCTGCTCTCCATCGACAGCACCGGGCTGGACGCCCTGATGCAGTTGCAGCGCAGCCTGCAGCGCCAGCGCGTGGGCCTGCTGCTGTGTGCCCTGACCGAACAGCCGCGCGACCTGCTGCAGCGCAGTGGTTTCCTAGACGCACTCGGGCCCGGTACAGTGCTGCCCACGCTCGGCGAGGCGCTGGCCGCCGCGAGCGAGCGGGCGGCGACGGCCCTGCCGCGCTGACGCCCGGGCGAGCAGGCCTCACCCGCTGCCGCTCAAGCGGCGTAGCGCGCCGCAAGCAGGTCGAGCCACAGCCGCTGGGCCGGCGAGCTGCGCAGCACTTCGCCGGCACGGGCAGCCTCCGGCAGTTGCAGGCGCAGGGCACGGCAGGCCGCCGACAGCTCGCCTGCCGGCCCGGCCGCCGCGCGCTGCAGGCGTCGCAGGTCCACCCGCAGGCGCTGCCATTGGGCCTGGCGCAGCGCCTGCGGCTGGGCCTGGTCCTCGTCGCACAGCTCGCTCGCGTGCCGCAGCAAGCCGGGCAACAGGGCCGCCAGCAGCCGTCGCCAGGCTGCCGCCGCCCCTTCGGCGGCATTGGCTGCCAGGGCCCGGCCCGGCAGCGCCGGCCTGCCCTGCACCCCGCGCGCGAGGCGGTCGCCCCGTTCGGCCTTGGAGCGGACATCCAGCCAAAGGCCGTGCCGCTCCATCTGCTCGCAGGCGGCCCGCAGCACCGCGGCGTGGCGGCCTTCGATCAGCTCGATCTCCAGTTCGCCGACCGCCAACACCCGTCCGCCCGAGCGGATCTCGCCACGGTCCAGCGCCAGCTCGACGCGGCCTTCCGCCACGGTGGCCCCGACGGTGAGCCGCTCCATCTCGGTGACATAGGCGGCCTGCAGTGGCTGGCCCGCCGCCTGCAGCACGGCCCGTAGCCGTTCGCCGGCCGGGGTCCCGTCATGCAGCGACAGATCGGCCTCTACCCCATCGGCCCCGAGGCGCGGCACGTTGTGCTCGAGCCGCGTCAGGCCATCGGCCGCCATGGCTTTGAGGGTTTGCACCTGCTGCTCGCCTTCGCGCCGCAGCCGCAGTGCAATGCCGGCTTGTGCCAGATGGCGGCCGGGGGTGTCGAAATACACCGCACGCAGCAGGATGAAGCTGCCGCCCGGGGCGTCGCCAAGCGACGCCGCCAATGCGGCCCACCGGTCATGCGGCACCTGGTACTTCAACTCGAATTCCTGCATGCGCCTGGCGCCCTCCTGTGAAGATTATCCGCCCCTTGATTGCAGGGGAGCCGTCGGAGCGGGGTGGTCAACCGCGCCGGAACTTGGCACAGTCCTTTCGTTGAGCGACTGCAAGCGCACACTCTCAATGGATGACTGGGACGCACTGGATGACTGCCCCCTGCGCGACCGCTTCTGCAATGGCCACTGGCCGGGCCGGAATGACACCGCCCCACCGCTGGCGCCTCTTTGAATGCCAGAGGGAGAACTCAATTGAACCATCGCATCACTCGGACGATGCCTCGATGCGCTGCTGCACTCGCGGCGCTCTCCGCGGGCTGCATCGCCATGGCGGCGCCCCCACCCGCCGCTCCCTGCCCCGAAAGCGCGCAGGACTATTGGAAGACGTTTCGCGCGGCGGCGATGAGAGGCGATCTAAACGTCGTCGCGGATCTCACTAGATTTCCACTCGAGATCATCGGCCAGCTCGATGACAGCGAGGTTCATCACATCGCGCGCAATCAGCTGGGAAGGTGGTGGCCCCAGCTGATGAAGGCGGATCCGGGCCATGAGTTCGTTCCGAGCACGATGAGGATCTTCGTCAAGGCGCACCCCCGCTTGCTTGACTCGTTCTGCACGCCCGAGGGACGCCAGTTCAGCGTCGCCAACTGGACCTTCTTGAAGCAAGCCGAAGGGTGGCGCTTCGTCACCGCTTCCGTCGACGAGTAGGCCAAGAACAGGGAGAACGGTAATGAAGATCACACGCATCAATGACACCGGTCCAGACGTGACCCAGCTGCAATTGCTGCTCAACGGAGCTCTACCGTTTCGGCCCGCACTGAAAGTCGATGGGCATTTCGGCTTGCGCACTCAGCAAGCAGTGGTGGCGTATCAGCGGCTCAAGGGGCTGGATCCCGATGGCAGGGTGGGGCCACTGACAAGAACTGCGCTGGGCCTCAGGGCAGTCCAAGCGCCTCCCTCGATGCGATCAGTTCTCGCCGACTCCTCGCCCTATTTGAGGGTGGCGGTGGCCGAGGTTGGCGTCAGACAGCAGCAGGAGGCTGGCCTGCACAACCCACGCATCCTGGAATACCACAAAACAACTTCGTATAAGGCAGCGGATGACGAGACCGCTTGGTGCTCGTCATTCGTGAACTGGGTGGTACAGCAAGCGGGTAGCCATGGAACCGGCAGCGCGGCAGCGAAAAGTTGGCTGAACTGGGGAACGTCGGTCCCTGAACCGGTGGCAGGAGATATTGTGGTTCTCAAGAAGAAGACCTCCGGCCATAGCCAGGCAACCGGATCTACTTCGGGCTACCACGTCGGCTTCTTCTTGTCGAAGACCGCCACCCATGTGCATGTTCTCGGCGGAAATCAGAGTCGGCGAGTGAAAGAGTCATCGTTTCCGTTGAGCGACTACGAAGTGAAAGGCTACCGCCGCTGATTCGCGTACAGGCGCGATCTTCCATTCCCGCATCGTCGAGTCTCACCAGACCATGCCGTACCGAGCGACCGATGACGAGACGGCCTGGTGCTCGTGATTCGTGAACTGGGTGGTGCAGCAAGCAGGCGGGCAGGGAACAAAAAGCGCGACGGCCAAGAGCTGGCTCCACTGGGGAACTGCGGTGGACGCCCCGAGGGCCGGCGACATCGTGGTTCTCAAGAAGAAAACCGCTGGCCATACCCGGAAAACAGGATCGACTTCCGGCTACCACGTCGGCTTCTTCATTGCGAAGACGCCGACCTTCGTCCGTGTTTTCGGTGGCAACCAGGATCGGCGTGTGAAAGAGTCGGCGTTTCCGCTCAGCGACTACGAGGTGAAGGGGTACCGTCGCCAAAAGCGACCGGATCGGCAGGCAGGACGGCGCGTCGAGCTGCAGCCGCCCCTCCTCACGCCCCGCCCTGCGTCTCCCGCGGATCGATCTGGCTCGCCGTATCGATCACCCGCCCCTGCGGATCGAAAACAACGCTGAACACCCGGTTCTCGTTGCCGTCCAGGTAGCGCCAGTCCCAGACTTCCTCGTCCTTCAGCGGAAAGGACTGCATCTTGCCAGGCCGGCCGAGCAGGCGACGCACCTGGGCCTTGTCCAGGCCCGGGGTGACCTGGGCGAATACCGCCGGCTGCAGCACCTGGCGCAAGGCGCTCATGCGGCCGTCCGGGCCGATGGTGATCATGTAGTTGCGCTGCCCCTCGGGCTGGCGCGGGTACTCCAGCGTGCGGCTGCCGTCCTCGTCGGCATACACGGCATCGGGCTCGCCGAATTGCGCCCGCACATCGGCCTCGGTGGCCACCCCCTCCTCCAGCTTGCCGACCCGCTGCGCGTCGCAGCCGGCCAACCACAACAGTGCGCCACATATCACGAGCGCAGGCAGCAGGAATGTGCGCATCGCCGTCCCCCGGTAAAATCGTTGGCGCCATTTCACCACCGCAGGCGCCCGGCGTGTGCCGAGCCTGCCAAAGTTCCGAAATGGTCCCTCCCTGACTCTGCCGCGGAGCACCCGCCGCCCGACCATGCCGCTGTTCTGGAAACCCTACAAGTCCGACATCACGCAGTTCATCGACGAGCTGAAGGCCAAGAACCCCACGCTCGAGCAGGAGCAGCGCGAAGGCCGCTCGCTGCTGTGGGACCGCAACCTCGACCGCCAGGCGCAGTCCGAATACCAGGCGGCCCGCGTCGCCCAGCAAGCCTACGTCTACCAGACCAAGGGCTCCTCCGACTGAACCGCGTCCGCCGCCGCGCCGCCTTGCCACCGCCGCCATCGGGCCCGCCTGCCGAGGGAATACCTTTGCCTTCCGCCCTGCCCCTGATGCCCCCGCGGCGCCGGCCGCTCCCCCCGCAGGGCGCCTGCCGCCCTGCGCTGCCGACGTGAACGACGACACCCTGGCCCCCGACCTGCCGGAGTCGGCCGCGGCCGAGTTGCGCCCGGACGCCGACGACCCGGTCGCCGTGGCGCGCCTGTACGGCTCGCCGCTGTTCCAGATGCCGCTGGATCTCTACATCCCGCCCGATGCGCTGGAAGTGATCCTGGAGGCCTTCGAGGGGCCGCTGGACCTGCTGCTCTACCTGATCCGCAAGCAGAACTTCAACATCCTCGACATCCCGCTGGCCGAGGTGACCCGCCAGTACCTGAGCTATGTGGACCAGATCCGCAGCAGCAACCTGGAGCTCGCCTCGGAATACCTGCTGATGGCCGCCATGCTGATCGAGATCAAGTCGCGCATGCTGCTGCCGCCCAAGAAGACCGAGGAAGGCCAGGAACCGGAAGACCCGCGCGCCGAACTGGTGCGCCGCCTGCTCGAATACGAGCAGATCAAGCTGGCCGCCGCCGGGCTCGATCGCCTGCCGGTGCTGGGGCGCGATTTCATGCGGGCCCAGGTCCACATCGAGCAGTCTCTCAAGCCCCGCTTCCCGGACGTGAGCCTCGACGAGCTGCGCGACGCCTGGCTCGACATCCTCAAGCGCGCCAAGCTGACGCAGCACCACAAGATCACCCGCGAGGAGCTGTCGGTGCGGGAGCACATGAGCATGGTGCTGCGCACGCTGCAGGGCCGGCGCTTCGTCGAGTTCCAGGACCTGTTCGACCCCACCCGCGGGCCGCAGGTGCTGGTGGTGACCTTCATCGCCATGCTGGAGCTGGCGCGCGAGCGGCTGCTGGAGATCACCCAGGCCGAGGCCTTCGCGCCCATCTACGTGAGGCTGTCCTACCAGCCGGCCTGAGCGGCCAGCCCGGCAGCGACTAGACGCACGTTTCTAACCCGTGTCTTGTGCGCTGCCGCAAGCCCCGGCGCCGGTCGCTAGAATCCGCCCACTTTCCTCGACTGTGAGGCGCCCATGAGCAGCCACGCAAGCCCCGACGATTCGCCTTCCACCGCCGCGCGCAAGCCGGTCACCCTGCACCGCCTGCGCGAAATGCACGCCGCTGGCGAGAAGATCGCCATGCTGACTGTCTATGACAGCAGCTTCGCCCGCCTGCTCGACGAGGCGGGCGTCGACTGTCTGCTGGTCGGCGACTCGCTCGGCATGGTGCTGCAGGGCCAGTCGAGCACCCTGCCGGTGACGCTGGAGGAAGTGGCCTACCACACCCGCAGCGTCGCCCGCGGCAACCGCACCGCCTGGCTGATTGCCGACCTGCCCTTCGGCAGCTACCAGGAGTCACGCGAGCAGGCCCTGCGCAGCTCGGTGCAGCTGATGCAGGCCGGGGCCCACATGGTCAAGCTCGAAGGCGGCGGCTGGAGCGCCGAGACGGTGCGCTTCCTGGTGGAGCGCGGCATCCCGGTCTGCGCCCACCTGGGCCTCACGCCGCAGAGCGTGCATGCACTGGGTGGCTACCGCATCCAGGGCCGCGACGAGTCCAGCGCGATGACGCTCAAGCGGCATGCCGGCGAGCTGGCCGATGCCGGCGCCGCGATGATGGTGCTGGAGCTGGTGCCTTCGACACTGGCTGCCGAAGTGGCCGCGCTGAACCCCGGCCTGATGACCATCGGCATCGGCGCCGGCCCGCAGTGCGCCGGCCAGGTGCTGGTGCTGCACGACATGCTGCACGTCACCCGCGGCAAGCTGCCGCGCTTCGTGCGCAACTTCATGGCCGACGCCGACGGCATCGACGGCGCGGTGCGCTCGTATGTGCGGGACGTCAAGAACGGCCGTTTCCCGGATCCGCAACTGCACACGTACTGAGCCCTTTCCCCATGCGCATCGTCCATACCATCACCGAGCTGCGCCAGGCGCTGGCCGGCGCCACCAAGACGGCCTTCGTGCCCACGATGGGCAACCTGCACGAGGGCCACCTCTCGCTGGTGAAGCTGGCCCGTGAACGCGGCGGCCCGGTGGTCGCCAGCGTGTTCGTCAACCGCCTGCAGTTCGCGCCCCACGAGGACTTCGACCGTTACCCGCGCACCTTCGAGCGCGACTGCGACCTGCTGCGCAGCGTCGGCTGCAACGTCGTGTTCGCCCCGTCCGAGGACGAGCTGTATCCCGAGCCGCAGGTGTTCCGCATCCAGCCGCCGCCGGAGTTGGGCGACATCCTCGAAGGCCACTTCCGGCCCGGCTTCTTCACCGGCGTCAGCACCGTGGTGCTGAAGCTCTTCAACTGCGTGCAGCCGCGCGTCGCGGTGTTCGGCAAGAAGGACTACCAGCAGCTGATGGTGGTGCGCCGCATGGTGCAGCAGCTGGCGCTGCCGACCGAGATCGTCGCCGGCGAAACCACCCGCGCCGAAGACGGCCTGGCGCTGTCCTCCCGCAACGGCTACCTGAGCGAGTCCGAGCGCGCCGAGGCAGTGCAGCTGGCCATGTCGCTCAAGCACATCCAGCTGTCGATGCGCAACGGCCATCCCGATCCGGCGGCACTCGAGCAGGAGGTGATGGACAACCTGCGCCAGCGCGGCTGGGTGCCCGACTATGTGGCCATCCGCCGGCGCGTCGACCTCGGCGTGCCCAGCGCCGAGCAGCGCGCGGCCGGCGAGCCGCTGGTGGTGCTGGCCGCGGCCAAGCTGGGCAACACCCGCCTGATCGACAACATGGAAATCTGAACGGCCGGGGGAGGCTGCGCACCACGCGCAGCTGCCACCTGCGCCTCCTGCAGCCCGGCGCCCCGCCGGCTCCCCAGCGTGCGCCGCCCCGGCGCCGCGCGATCCCGCCCCTCGGCCCTGCCGGCCAGCCCCGCCTCGTGCAGCGGCACAGGCCTTGCCGGCAAGCACGCGGGCCCGCCCCGGGCTCGCCCTGTAGGAGATCGCGAATGCAAGACCGATGCCCTCCCGCGCCAGCACCCCAGGAAGAGCAGCGCCGGCGTTTCCTGCGCCGCATGGCCGGTGGCAGCCTGGTGCCCTGGCTGCCGGCGGCGGCGCTGGCCGCCTCACCGGACGACACCGCGCGCATCGCGCTGCCGCCCTCGCAGGCACCGAGCGAAGTGCCTGAAAAACCGTCCGAACTGGGAGACCCGCCGGCGCAGCGGGTCGGCTTTGCGGTGGTCGGCCTGGGCCGCCTGAGCCTGGACGAGATCCTGCCGGCCTTCGGCCAGACCCGCCACTGCAAGGCGGTGGCGCTGGTCAGCGGCGACCGGGCCAAGGCGCAGAAAGTGGCCCGGCATTACGGCATCGCGGAAACCGCGATCTATGACTACCAGGGCTTCGACCGGCTGGCCGACAACCCGGCGGTGCAGGTGGTCTACATCGTGCTGCCCAACGGCCTGCACGCCGAATACACCGTGCGCGCTGCCCGGGCCGGCAAGCATGTGCTGTGCGAGAAACCAATGGCCAACAGCGTGGCGGAATGCCGCCAGATGATCGACGCCTGCAGCCGGGCGGCACGCCAGCTGATGGTGGCCTACCGCAGCCAGTACGAGCCGAACAACCGCTTGCTGCAGCGCTGGGTGCAGGAGAAGCACCTGGGCCGCCTGAAGGAATTCATCTCCACCAATGCCATCCACCTGGGCGACCCCGGGCAATGGCGGCTGAAGAAAGCCCTGGCCGGGGGCGGGCCGCTGCCGGATGTGGGCATCTACTGCATCAACGGCGTGCGCTTCCTGACCGGCGAGGAACCCAGCGAGGTGTGGGGCGACATTGACCGGCCCACCGGCGATCCCCGCTTCCGCGAGGTGGAGGAAGCGGCCCGCTTCGTGCTGCGCTTCCCCAGCGGCCTGCGCGCCACCTGCCACACCAGCTACGGCGCCCACCGCTCGCAGTTCCTGCGGCTGCTGGGCAGCGAGGGCTGGGCCGAACTGGACCCGGCCTACGCCTACCAGAACCTGCGGCTACGCGGCGCGCGGGTGGTGGGCGGGCAGGAAACCCACTTGCAGCCGTCGCTGCCGGAGGTGAACGAGTTCGCCAAGGAAATGGACCACATGGCCCAGCGCGTGCGTGACAACCAGCGGCCGTATTCGAGCGGCGAAGACGGGCTGCAGGACCAGCGCATCATCGAGGCTATCTACGAATCGGCCCGCAGCGGCCGCTGGGTCAAGCTGGAGCAGCCGTCCAACCCGGTGCGCGGCGCACCGCCGCCGGCCGAGGGCTGAAGGCCGGCGTTAGGCACGGGCCGGTGCCCCGGCCCGGCTGCCCTGCCTCAGATCGCGCCGATGCTGCCGGTCACCGGCAGCACGATGCCGGTGATATAGCCGGAGCACACCGGCGCTGCCAGGAACACATAGGCCGGCGACAGCTCCTCCGGCTGGGCGGCGCGCTTCATGTCGGTCTGCTTGCCGAATTCCTTGACCTTCTCGGCCGGTGAGTCGGCCGGGTTCAGCGGCGTCCACACCGGCCCGGGCGCCACCGCGTTGACGCGGATGCCCTTGTCGATGAGGTTCTGCGCGAGCGACTTCGTGAAGGCGTGGATGGCGCCCTTGGTGGTCGAGTAGTCGAGCAGGCGGCCGCTGCCCTGCAGGCCCACCACCGAGCCGGTGTTGATGATGGCCGCGCCCTGCTTCAGGTGCGGCAGCGCCGCCTTGGCCATGTGGAAGTAGCCGTAGACATTGGTGCGCAGCGTCTCGTCGAAGCGTTCCTCGGTGATGTCCTCCAGCGACTGGGCATGCTCCTGGAACGCGGCGTTGTTGACCAGGATGTCGAGCTTGCCGAACGCCTTCACCGTCTGCTCCACCGCGGCCTTGCAATAGGCCGGGTCTTTCACGTCGCCCGGGATCAGCAGGCAGCGACGGCCTTCCTTCTCGACCTGGCGGCGGGTTTCCTCGGCGTCTGCATGCTCGTTGAGATAGCAGATCACCACGTCGGCGCCCTCGCGGGCGTACAGCACTGCCACCGCCCGGCCGATGCCGGAATCGCCCCCGGTGATGAGGGCCACCTTGTCGAGCAGCTTGTTGCTGCCCTGGTAGTCCGGGGCGCTGTAGCGGGGCTGCAGTTGCAGGTCCTGCTCCAGTCCGGGCTTGTCCAGGTGCTGCGCCGGCAGATCCGCCGGCTGCTCGCGGGCGCCGGCCTGCACCGGCTTGGGCGGGGACGTGCCCTGTTCGGCCTGCTGGGCCTGCTGCTCCTCGTCGTGTTCGTCCTGGCTCTGCTGCAGGGCGCGCTGGCGTGCGGCGACCTCGTCGAGCTTGGGCTTGTTCGCTTGGCGGCCATGGGTCTGGGCCATCATCTACCTCCTGAAGAATGCGACCGGCCGTCAGCGGCCGGCCAGGGTTTCGCCCGATGGCGGTCCCGAAAAAACCAGCAAGCCGTGTACCTCTGATGTGCGAGATCCGCTTTTACGCAGAACTGAACGATTTCCTGGCGCCGCGGCGCCGGGGACGCAGCACCCGGCACCTGCCCGCGCCTCACGAAAGCCTGAAGCACGCGATCGAATCACTCGGCGTGCCGCACACCGAGGTGGGGCTGGTCCTGGTGGACGGCGAGCCGGCCAGCCTGGATCGGCGGCCTCTGCGCGAGGGCGAGCGCATCGCGGTCTATCCGCGCTGGCAGAGCATCGCGCCGCTGCCACAGCAGCCTGCGCCCAGTGCCTTCATTGCCGATGCCCACCTGGGCCGCCTGGCGCGCTACCTGCGATTCGCGGGCTTCGACACGCTGTATCACGACAGCGGCTCCGACGCCGAGCTGGCGGCCGAAGCGGCCGCCGAGCACCGCACCGTGCTCACCCGTGATCGAGACCTGCTGATGCACCGCGACATCCGCCACGGTTGCTACCTGAGGGCGGTGGAACCGCTGGCGCAGCTGCGCGAGGTGGCGACCACCTTGCGGCTGGACCTGCAGGCCAGCCGGACCAGCCGCTGCCTCTTGTGCAACCAGCCACTGCAGCCGGTGGCCAAGGACGAGGTGGCGCACCGGCTGCCGCCGCGCACCCTGGCGGAGTTCAATGACTTCTGGCGCTGTGCGGCGTGCGACCGCGTCTACTGGCGCGGCTCGCATTGGGGGCGCATGCGCCAGGCCCTGCAGGGCCTGGCATGACGCCGGCTGCGCTCAGTGGCGGCGCAGCTCCAGCGCCTTCTTCAGCAACAGCCCGCCAGCGATCAGCCCGCCGGCTGCCATCACCATGGTGGTTGCCGGCATGGTACGGGCGGTATTGACGGCGATTTCACCAGCATGCGGCGCGGCCAGCTCGAGCCGGCGCCGGGTCATGCGCGCACCGAGCTCGCCGAGCCGGTCGGCCAGCAGGCGTTCGGCCGCCGGCAGCAAGACGGTTTCTTCGTCGGCCACGTGGTGCATCACGTCGCGCATCAACTGCTGCAGGGTGGTGTCGAAATCGGCGTCTCCCGGCTGCAGCGAGCGCAGCCGCGCGATCAGCCGACGCATCTCGTCGTGCTCGGGCTTGCTCTTGTCGAGCACCTCGCGGTCCACCGCCACCGCCTGCAGCGCCGGGTAGAAGATCTCTTCCTCCAGCTGCGCGTGAATCTCCAGCGCCAGGCACACCGTGTTGGCGATGGCCTGCTTCTTGTCGGCCGATGTCTCGGGGGTGAACTTGTGGAAGGTGGCCAGCACATGGGTGTGATCCATGCGGATCATCTTGGTGATGCTGGGCGAAAGCTTGTTCAGCATGGGCTTCATCGTGGCGGTCCTTCTTGCTTGTTGGGGGGAGACCCGGTTCCAGCAAGCGCCGTTCCCCGGCTCCGCGGCTGCCCCGTTGCGGCCCGGCATCGGGAACACCCCTTGCTGCCCGTTGGCGCGCTCAGCTGGCGTCCGGCTTCAGGCCCGCCAGCACGAGCCGCACGATGAGCCGTTCGGCCGCCGCATAGTCCTTGTCCTCCAGGGCCGGCTTGCCCAGCAGCAAGGCGAACTGCGGCGCCAGGTCGGCATAAGCCTGGGTGACCGACCAGATCAGAAACATCAGGTGGGTGAAGTCCACCCGGCCGATGCGTCCCTGCCTGGCCCAGCGCTCGAAGGCACGCACATCGGCCTTCAGCGGCGGCAAGACCAGCTCGGCAATGGCTTCGCCATATCGCGGCGCGCCGGCGATCACTTCCTTCGTGAACACCTGGGAGCCGCTCGGCCGCTCCCGCGAGAAGCGCATCTTGGCGGCGATGTAGTCGCGCAAGGCCGCCTCCGGCGCCTCGCCGCTTGCGATGGCGCCCATGCCCTGCAGCCACTGGCCCATCACCTCGTCGAGCACACGGCGGTAGAGCGCCTCCTTGCTTGGGAAGTAATAGAGCAGGTTGTGGCGGCTGATGCCCAGGGCGGCGCCGATGCTCTCCAGTGAGGCGCCCTCGAAGCCGAACTGCGCGAACTGCCGCTCCGCCTCGCGCAGGATGTCCTGCTCCTTGCGCAGCCGCGCCGCCCGCGGCGCTCGCTTGGCCGGCTCGGCGGGCTCCGCCTTGCGAGGCCGCGTGGCGCTGCCGGCCGGCTTGCGGACGGCGCGCCCGTCACCGGACGGCACCGCGGTTTCCGCGCGGCTGGTGCTGCCGCTGCGGCCGGCGCCCTGTGCCGGCCTTCGTGTGGAAGAAGTGCTCATGACCGCCATTGTGGCGCCACCGCCTGTCCAGGCCGTGCTGGCAGAGATCTTGCGTCCCCGGGAAATTACCAAGCAGTAAAACTTTACCAGCGAGTAAGTTTGGTGCACCCGCGCACCGAGCCGGTGGCCCCACCCCCACCGCGCTCCAAAGAAAGGCAACGATGAACGAGCCTGACGAGCGACTGTCCCTGCCAGCCTCCGCTGAGCAGCGTCCCACCGGCCTCGGCGACAGGCATCGCCTGCGGCGCTCGCGGCACCGGGTCCGGCTGCGTGCCGGGCGCGGCTGAGCCCAGCGCGCAGCGCACCTCCTCCCCACGACCACACGGAGCTTCTCGATGGACATGCCCACCACGCCGCCAGGCGTCGATGGCGGCGGCCTGCTGGCCGGCCGCCTGAGCGCAGACGACTACGAACGCAACTTCGCTGACGCCCATCCACCGCTCACACGTGCCCAGGCGCTGGTCGAGGCCGACCGCTGCTACTACTGCCATGACGCGCCCTGCACGGCCGCCTGCCCGACCGGCATCGACGTACCGACCTTCATTCAGCGCATTGCCCAGGACAACCTGCGCGGTGCCGCACACACCATCCTCGACGCGAACGTGATGGGGGGCATGTGCGCCCGCGTCTGCCCCACCGAGGTGCTGTGCGAGCAAGCCTGCGTGCGCAACCTGCATGAAGGCAAGCCGGTAGAGATCGGCCTGCTGCAGCGGCACGCCACCGACGCCTACTTCGCGTCGCCCGGCGCACCGCTCTTCTCGCGCGCGGCACCGAGTGGCCGCCGGGTGGCAGTGGTGGGCGCCGGGCCAGCGGGGCTGGCCGCCGCACACCGGCTGGCGCTGCTCGGGCACGAGGTGGTGCTGCACGAGGCCCGCCCCCGCCTGGGCGGCCTGAACGAATACGGCCTGGCCACCTACAAGACCACCGGCGGTTTCGCCCGCAGGGAAATCGAATGGCTGCTGTCGATCGGCGGCATCGAGGTGCGGCATGGCCAGGTGCTGGGCCGCGACTTCACGCTGCAGGCGCTGCTGCAGGCCCATGACGCCGTCTTCCTCGGCCTGGGGCTGGCCGGCGTCAATGCGCTGGGCATCCCGGAACCGGCCCTGGCCGGCGTGCGGGATGCGGTGGATTTCATTGCCGAGCTGCGCCAGGCCGCGCACCCGGCCGAAGTGCCGGTGGGCCGGCAGGTGGTGGTGATCGGCGGCGGCATGACGGCGGTGGACGCGGCCGTGCAGTGCCGCCTGCTCGGCGCACGCGAGGTGCACATCGTCTACCGCCGCGGTCCCGAGGACATGGGCGCCTCGCGCCACGAGCAGCGCTGGGCGCAAACCCAGGGCGTGACCATCCGCCACTGGGCGGCCCCGCGCGACCTGCTGGCCGAGGACGGCGTGCTGCGCGGCGTGCGCTTTGCCGTCACCCGGCAGGCGGGCGGCCGGCTGGCCGAGACCGGGGAGAGCTTCGTGCTACCGGCCGACCTGGTGCTCAAGGCCATCGGCCAGCGCAGCGAGGCCGACCAGGCGGCGCCGGAGATCGAGCGGCTCGAGGGCCGCATCCTCACCGATGCCGACGGCCGCACCTCGCACCCGCGCGTCTGGGCCGGCGGCGACTGCCGGCATGGCGGGCGCGACCTGACGGTGGAGGCCGTCGAGCACGGCAAGCGCGCGGCCGTGGCAATCGATCGCGCCCTGCGCGCCTGAAGGAGACGTTCATGGCCGATCTGAGCAGCAACTTCGTGGGCATCCGCAGCCCCAACCCCTTCTGGCTGGCCTCGGCGCCCCCCACCGACAAGGCCTACAACGTCGTGCGTGCCTTCGAGGCGGGCTGGGGTGGCGTGGTCTGGAAGACGCTCGGCGAGGACCCGCCGGTGGTCAACGTCAGTGGCCCGCGCTACAGCACCCTGCTGGGTCCGGACCGGCGGGTGCTTGGCTTCAACAACATCGAGCTGATCACCGACCGGCCGCTGCAGCTCAACCTGCAGGAGATCAGCCGCGTCAAGCGCGACTGGCCCGACCGTGCCATGGTCGTCTCGCTGATGGTGCCTTGCGAGGAGGCCGCCTGGAAACGCATCCTGCCCATGGTCGAGGACACCGGGGCCGACGGCATCGAGCTGAACTTCGGCTGCCCGCACGGCATGAGCGAGCGCGGCATGGGCGCGGCGGTGGGCCAGGTGCCGGAATACATCGAGATGGTCACTCAATGGTGCAAGCACCATTCGCGGCTGCCGGTGATCGTGAAGCTCACGCCCAACATCACCGACGTGCGCCACCCTGCACGCGCGGCACGCCGCGGCGGGGCGGATGCGGTGTCGCTGATCAACACCATCAACTCGGTGATGGGCGTGGACCTGGAGCGCATGGCCATGCTGCCCAGCACCGACGGCCATGGCTCGCACGGCGGCTACTGCGGGCCGGCCGTCAAGCCGATCGCGCTGAACATGGTGGCCGAGATCGCGCGCGATCCGGAAACCGCCGGCCTGCCCCTGTCCGGCATCGGCGGCGTCAGCACTTGGCGCGATGCCGCCGAGTTCATCACCCTGGGCTGCGGCACGGTGCAGGTGTGCACCGCCGCCATGGTCTATGGTTTCAGGATCGTGCAGGACCTGGTCAGCGGCCTGTCCAACTTCATGGACAGCCACGGCCATGCCACGCTGGACAGCCTGCGCGGCCGTGCGCTGCCCAGCGTGACCGACTGGCGACAGCTCAACCTCAACCATGTCGAGAAGGCCGTCATCGATGCCGACCTGTGCATTGGCTGCGGCCGCTGCCACGTGGTGTGCGAAGACACCTCGCACCAGGCCATCACCGCCACCCTGAATGGCCAGCGCCATTTCGAGGTGAAGGAGGAGGACTGCGTGGGATGCAACCTCTGCGCCTCCATCTGCCCGGTGCCAGGCTGCATCACCATGCGCAGCCTGCAAGCCGGCGAGATGGACCGCCGCACCGGCGCGGCGGTCAGCGGCGCATACGCGAACTGGACCACCCATCCCAACAACCCGCTGCGGCATGAGCCTGCATGAACGAAGGCGACCCGGATGGTGCACCTCGCGCGGGGCCGCGGTCGACCGGCGCGGTGATCGGGCCGTAGCGACCCCCCCCATCCGGTGAGTCCGCCACAGCCAGGGCGCATCAGCCATGGCACACGGGCCGCAACGAATGGCCCGCCCCTTGCAGTGCCACCGCGGGCGACCGCCCGCGGCGCTTCCACCCACCAGGAGAAACGGCATGAATCCTTCCTACACCTCCCCGGCCGGCACGCTGCCGGGGAGCCATGGCGACGAGCTGGCCAACGCCGACCTGCTGCCCACCACCGACGCCCAGCGGCACTGGCGCTGGAAGGACTACGCCGCCCTGTGGGTCGGCATGGTCATCTGCGTGCCGACCTACACCATGGCCAGCGCCATGCTCGACCAGGGCTTCACCTGGCAGCAGGCGATCTGGCTGGTCTTCCTCGCGAACTGCATCGTGCTGGTGCCCATGCTGCTGATCGGGCGCGCAGGCGCGAAGCACGGCATCCCCTTCCCGGTGCTCAGCCGTGCCGCCTTTGGCGTGAAGGGCGCCAGCCTGCCCGCCGTGCTGCGCGGCTTGGTGGCCTGTGGCTGGTTCTCGATCAACTGCTGGTTCGGCGCGCTGGCGCTGCACGGGCTGCTGAACACGCTGGGCCTCGGGCTGGCAGCGCCGGCGCCTGGCGAGACCATCAGCGCCTCGCAGCTCGCCTGTTTCCTGGCATTCTGGGCGGTGCACCTGTGGTTCATCTGGCGCGGGCTGGAGTCGGTGCGGGTGCTGGAAGTGGTGGCGGCGCCACTGATGATCGCCGCCTCGGTCGCGCTGGTGGCATGGGCCTTCGTCCAGGTGCCGCCCGCGCAGATCTTTGCGCTGCCCGCCAAGGTCGTGGAGGGCGGCCCCAGGACCTGGGCGGCGCTGACCGGCCTGGTCGGCTTCTGGGCCACCCTGGCCCTCAACATCCCCGACTTCACCCGCTTCGCGCGCTCGCAGCGCGAGCAGATCATCGGCCAGGCGGTGGGCCTGCCCCTGCCGATGGCGCTGTTCTCGCTGGTGGGGGTGATTGGCTTCTCGGTGTCGCAGATCCTGTATGGCAAGGCCCAGCTGTTCCCCGACGGCCTGCTGACGCAGATGGGCCCGGTGGCCGCCGGCCTCGGCCTGGTGGTGATCCTGCTGGCCAACCTGACCACCAACGTCGCCGCCAACCTGGTCTCGCCGTCCTACGACTTCTCGCAAGTGGCGCCCGGACGCATCAGCTTCCGCACCGGCGGGCTCATTGCGGCCGGCATCGGCCTGGTCTTCATGCCATGGAAGCTGCTGGCCACCTCCGGCGGCTACCTCTTCAGCTGGCTGGGCGGCTACGGCACGCTGCTGGGCGCCATCGCTGGCGTGCTGCTGGCGGACTACTACCTGCTGCGCAAGACCGAGTTGAACATGCGCGACCTCTACCGCCGCGGCGGCGACTACGAATACCGCAATGGCTGGAACCCGCAGGCGGTGATGGCGCTGGTGCTCGGCGTGCTGCCCTGCCTGCCCGGCTACCTGGCGGTGTCCGGCGTGGTGTCGAAGACCTCGGTCTCGCCGCTGCTGCTCGGCCTGTTTGACTTCGGCTGGTTCTTCAGCCTGGCGGTGGCGGGCGCCTGCTACCTGGCCACGGCACCGCGCACGCGCTCCTAGGCCGAGGCGCATCCCCACACACATGGAAGGAGACGGACGATGGACACTGCCTATCTGATCCAGGGCGGCACCGTGGTGAATGCCGACCGCGAGTTCAAGGCCGACGTGCTGTGCGTCGGCGGCCAGGTCGCCGCCGTCGGCGAGGACGCGGCGCGGCAGGCGCCGGCCGGCGCCGAACGGCTCGACGCCAGCGGCCAGTACGTGCTGCCGGGTGGCATCGACCCGCACACGCACATGCAGCTGCCCTTCATGGGCACCGTGACGATGGACGACTTCTACAGCGGCACCGCCGCCGCGCTGGCCGGTGGCACCACCACCATCATCGACTTCGTCATTCCCAACCCGAAGCAGCCGCTGATGGAGGCCTACCGCACCTGGCGCGGCTGGGCCGAGAAGGCCGCGGCCGACTACAGCTTCCATGTCGCGGTGACCTGGTGGGGCGACAGCGTGCACCGCGACATGGGCACGCTGGTGCAGGAGGAAGGCGTCAACAGCTTCAAGCACTTCATGGCGTACAAGAACGCCATCATGTGCGACGACGAGACGCTGGTGAACAGCTTCCGCCGCGCGCTCGAGCTGGGCGCCATGCCGACCGTGCATGCCGAGAACGGCGAGCTGGTCTACCTGCTGCAGCAGGAAGTGGCGCGCATGGGCATCACCGGGCCGGAAGGGCACCCCCTGGCCCGCCCGCCGATGGTGGAAGGCGAGGCGGCCAACCGCGCGATCGCGATCGCCGAGGTGCTGGGCGTGCCGATCTACATCGTGCACGTCTCGTGCATCGAGGCCGCCGAGGCCATTGCACGGGCGCGCGCCCGCGGCCAGCGGGTCTACGGCGAGGTGCTGGCCGGCCATCTGCTGATCGACGACAGCGTCTACCGCCATCCCGACTTCGCCACCGCGGCCGCCCATGTGATGAGCCCGCCCTTCCGGCCCAAGGGCCACCAGGAGATGCTGTGGCGCGGCCTGCAGTCCGGCCAGCTGCACACCACCGCGACCGATCACTGCAGCTTCTGCGCCGAGCAGAAGGCCATGGGCCGCACCGATTTCACGAAGATCCCCAACGGCTGCGGCGGCGTGGAGGAGCGCATGGCGGTGCTGTGGGACGCGGGCGTGAACACCGGCCGGCTGACACCGAGCGAGTTTGTCGCGGTGACCTCGGCCAATGCGGCCCGCCTGTTCAACCTCTATCCACGCAAGGGCTGCATCGCGGTCGGCGCCGACGCCGACCTGGTGCTGTGGGACCCGCAGGGCAGCCAGACGCTGTCGGCACGCACCCAGCATTCACGGGGCGACTTCAACCTCTTCGAGGGCCGAACGGTGCGCGGCGTGCCCAGCCACACGCTGAGCCAGGGCACGCTGGTGTGGGCCCGGGGGGACCTGCGGGCCCGTCAGGGCGCCGGGCGCTACCTGAAGCGACCGCCCTTCGGACCGCATTTCGATGCCGCCATTCGCCGCAACCATGAACTGGCCCCGAGCGCCGTCGTGCGCGAGGCCCCCTGACAGCAAGGAGCACCGGCATGGACACGCGAGTCAAGACCGACATCGAGCACCTGCGCATCGACGGCGACCGCCTGTGGCAGTCGCTGATGGAGCTGGCATCCATCGGCGCCACGCCGAAGGGCGGCGTCTGCCGCCTGGCGCTGACCGACCTCGACCGCCAGGGCCGCGATCTGGTCTGTCGCTGGGCGCGCGAAGCGGGGCTGGCGCTCACGGTGGACGCGATCGGCAACGTCTTCATGCGCCGGCCCGGGCGCAACGACCGGCTGCCGCCGGTGATGACCGGCAGCCACATCGACACCCAGCCCACCGGCGGCAAGTTCGATGGCAACTATGGCGTGCTGGCCGGACTGGAGGTGGTGCGCACGCTCAACGACCACGGCATCGAGACCGAGGCACCGCTCGAGGTGGCCTTCTGGACCAACGAGGAAGGCTCGCGGTTCGTGCCGGTGATGATGGGCTCCGGCGTCTTCGCCCAGGCCTTCACGCTGGAGCACGCCTATGCCGCCCGCGACGTGGACGGCAAGAGCGTGCAGGAGGAACTGCGGCGCATCGGCTACGTCGGCGAGGAGACGCCGGGCCAGCATCCGGTGGGTGCCTACTTCGAGACCCACATCGAGCAGGGCCCGGTGCTGGAGGCCCATGGCAAGACCATCGGCGTGGTCGATGCGGTGCTGGGCATCCGCTGGTACGACTGCACGGTGACGGGCATGGAGGCCCATGCCGGCCCGACGCCGATGGCGGTACGCCGAGATGCGCTGCAGGTGTCGACCCGGCTGATGCAGGAGGTGGTGGCGCTGGCGCACCGGCATGCGCCGCACGGCCGGGGCACGGTGGGCATGGTGCAGGTCTTCCCCAACAGCCGCAATGTGATTCCCGGCCGGGTGAAGTTCTCGATCGACCTGCGCAACGTCAGCAACGAGTTGCTCGACCGCATGGATGCCGAGCTGCACGCATTCGCCACCGACCTGTCGCGCGACAGCGGCCTGCCCATCCACATCGAGCAGGTGTCTCACTATCCGGCGGTGCCGTTTCATCCCGAGTGCGTGGCGGCGGTGCGGCAGGCCGCCGGGAAGCTGGGCTATTCGCACATGGACGCGGTCTCTGGCGCCGGGCACGACGCGGTGTATGTCGCGCGGCTGGCCCCGGCGGGAATGATCTTCATCCCGTGCAAGGACGGCATCAGCCACAACGAGATCGAGTCCGCCACGCCGGAGCATGTCGCCGCGGGGGCCAACGTGTTGTTGCATGCGATGCTGGCGCGCGCCGGCCTGCCGGGCAGCGGGCGGGGCGCTCCGGTGTGACGCCGCCGCGGGCGGCCCGGGTCGCTTTCGCCGGGCAAGCGGCGATGGGTCCACGGCTCGCTGGCCGGCGCGCGCGTCAGCCACCCGCCCGCGCCTGCCGGCCCGCCGGGCAGCGGCGGCATGCCGTCGCGCCGCAGGCCCCACAGGCTCAGGCCGGCGCCCATGGTGCGCACCTTCGGCTGGCGCAGGAACGACTCGCGATGCGCGGGATGCGCGTTTCGGAATCACTCCGGCATCAGCATCTCCACCGGCTGCCCCAGCAGTTCTTCCCGCTTCCATCCGAACAGCGACAGCGTTTGCGAATTGGCCAGGACGATGCGTCCCGTCGGGTCCACGACCACCATGGCATCGGGGCGCACTCCAGCAAGGCGCGGAACATCTGGTTGGTGCGCCGTCGTGTTTCCTGGCGCTCGGTGATGTCGCGCACCGCGCACATCACCATCGGTCCCTCGCCGGTCGAGAGCGGGCTGAGGCTGATCTCCACCGGCACCTCCTCACCGTCGCGGCGCTGGCCGTAGAGTTCCAGCCCCACGCCCATGGAGCGGCCCCGCGGCTGCTCGAGGAACTGCCCGCGGTGCGCCAGGTGAAGCTCGCGCGCGTGAGGCGGCAGCAGCATTTCCACCGCCTGCCCGAGCAGCGCTTCCCGCGGGTAGCCGAACAGTCCTTCGGCTCGCGAATTGGTCAGGATAATATGCCCGGTGGCATTCACGATCAGGATCGCGTCGGGCGTGTGCGCCAGCAGGTCGCGGTACTGCGTCTGCACCAGCTTCATGTCGCGCGAGACCTGAGCGGTGTGACGTCCTTCTTCGTGACGATGAAGCCGAGCAACGCGCCGTCATCACCACGCAGCGCCTTGGTCGAGCTGTTGACATGCACCTTGGAGCCGCGCGTCTCCGGCAGACGCCTTCATCGACGTGCAGCTCGCCTCGCTCGGCAGCCTGCAGGACGCGGTGGAAGCTGGCTTGCTGGCCGGCCGTACCGATCAAGTCGACCAGCGGGCGTCGCATGGCGTCGCTCGCCTCGTAGCCAAACAGGCGCCCGGCGGCCATGTTCCAGTGCAGAACAGCGCCTGCGGGGTCCAAAGGATCACAGCATCCGGCGTCTCACTGAGCAAACAGTCAGCGAGCTTGTCCTTCATCTGATCGCTCCTTCTCGCGGCCGCGCTGCTGCACGAGGCAGAACGCAGCGCCCCGAAACGCCTCCCCACCGCAGACGACGGCAGCGCAATCCGGTGCCCTTTCTTCTCAGATGAGAAGGATGAGTGGCAACTGTATAAGCGTACCCCTGCGCCTTGATTCATGGCAAGACTTTCGCTGCCATGGCTTTTGGCGGTGCGGCGCCCAGGGAAGCGGTCGCGTCAGTGCCACGTGGCGCTGCAATGGTGCAAGACGGCCCACAAGAGGGCGGGAGCTGGAGGGTGGATCGGCCGGGCCGGCCCTCCGGGGAAGATGGCGAGAAGGCCATCGGATCATGCCGACCTCGCCCCTGCCACGGAGGACGGCGCAGGACGGCCCGGCGCGGTATGGGGTGGAAGGCCCCGCTGTTGGCGAGGCAGTCGCGTGCGGCTGAAGCCGATGCGGCTTACCAGGCGCCCCCACCGCTGCACGCGACCGCCATCGCTTCGGCCGTGCGCTCCGGGCAATACGAATTGCCGTACTCCTGCCACGCGGCAGCGGCCCATTCGCGGGCGCCTTGCGGGTCCTCGCCGCGGGTGCGGGCCAGCAGGCGCGCGGTGAAGCGCTCGATCCAGTCGGTCATGCGATTGAGGTCGTTGGCATCCATTCCTAGCTCCCTTCTTGGAAACGGTGTGCGCATCGTAGGGCAGCCGCAGCGCTTTGGCGCTTCGCCAAATACCGTGCGGCATGTCGGAGCTATCCTACGCCTCGTCGCTCAGAGTCCCAAGTCGCTCAGACCCGGGTGCTCATCGGGCCGCCGCCCCAGCGGCCAGTGGTACTTGCGCTCGGCCTCGCGGATCGGCAGGTCGTTGATCGAGGCATGCCGCCGGCTCATCCGGCCATCGGCGTCGAATTCCCAGTTCTCGTTGCCGTAGGAGCGGAACCACTGCCCCGAGTCGTCATGCCATTCGTAGGCAAAGCGCACGGCGATGCGATGGCTGTCGAAGGCCCACAACTCTTTGATGAGGCGGTAGTCCAGCTCGCGAGCCCACTTGCGGCCAAGGAACTGTTCGATCGCCGCCCGCCCCTCGACGAACTCGGCCCGGTTGCGCCAGCGGCTGTCGAGCGTGTAGGCCTGCGCGACCCGTTGCGGGTCTCGGCTGTTCCAGGCGTCTTCGGCCAGGCGCACCTTCTGCACCGCGCTGTCAATCGTGAACGGAGGCAGCGGCGGGCGGGCTGCGTTGGGGGACATCATCGGTCGTTCTCCTGAGGGGGGAATGGCAGGGTGTCGAGCAGCGCGCGCGCCACCGACTGGGCATCGAGCGCCGCCGCCGGGCTGCCAGCGACGCTGGCCACCGCGATGGCGCCATCGACCAGCACCAGGAAGCGCGCCGCCCAGGCCTGCGGCGACGGGCATCCGGCCGCCTGGCAAGCCGAGGCCAGCCAGTCCAGCAGAGCCGCCTTGTGCTCGCGGGCCACCACGCGCGCGGGCTCGTTGGGGTCGGCGTACTGGCCGGTGATGTTGATGAAGGCGCAGCCGTGGAAGTCCTCGGTGCCGAACCAGTCGTGCAGCACATCGAAGACGGCCAGCAGGCGCTCGCGCGGGTCGGTGGCGCGGCGCGTCACTTCCCGATCGAGCCAGGACATCCAGCGCACATGGCGCTGCTGCAACACCTGGCGCACCAGCCCCTCCTTGGAACCGAAGCGCTTGTAGATGGTGCGCCGCGGCACACCGGACAGGCGCACGATGCCGTCCATCCCGACGGCATGCACGCCGTGAGCGTAGATGAGCGCTTCCGCGCTGCGCAGCACCTGTTCTTCGAGGGGCAAAAGTGGCGACATACCGCCATGGTAGAACGATCGTTCTACACCGTCAAATCGGCTGGAGCGGCGCCGCCACCTCGGGTAAGCCCCAGGACGCAAACGTTTGCGCAAACGTTTGCCTCCCCCTATCATGCCGCTCCGTGAGAGCCGGCCGCCATGCACGCGGTCGGCGTCCATGCGCCGGCCCGCGCCGGGGCTCGCCGATCCAACACCTAGGAGACAGACCGATGAAACTGACCCGCCGCACCCTGCAAGCCGCTGCTGCCGCCGCCCTGCTCGGCAGCCTGTGCACCGGCCCGGCCCTGGCGGCCGACGCGCCCAAGGTGGCGCTGGTGATGAAGTCGCTGGCCAACGAGTTCTTCCGCACCATGGAAGACGGCGCCAAGGCGCACCAGAAGGCCAACGCCGGCAAGTACACGCTCATTGCCAACGGCATCAAGGACGAGACCGACACCGCTGCGCAGATCAAGATCGTCGAGCAGATGATTGCGCAGAAGGTCGACGCGCTGGTCATCGCGCCGGCTGATTCCAAGGCGCTGGCACCGGTGGTGAAGCAGGCCATCGACAAGGGCATCCTGGTGGTCAACATCGACAACCGCTTCGACGCCGCCGCGCTGCAAGAGAAAAACATCAAGGTGCCCTTCGTCGGCCCCGACAACCGCCTGGGCGCCAAGATGGTCGGCGAGCACCTGGCCAAGAGCCTGAAGGCCGGCGACAAGGTCGGCATCATCGAGGGCGTCTCCACCACCACCAATGCACAGCAGCGCACCCTCGGCTTCCAGGATGCGATGAAGGCCGCCGGCATCACGGTGGTCGGCGTGCAGTCGGGCCAGTGGGAGATCAACAAGGGCAACACGGTCGCCGCCGGCATGCTGCGCGAGCACCCGGACCTGAAGGCCCTGCTGGCCGGCAATGACAACATGGCGCTCGGCGCGGTGGCTGCCATCAAGGCAGCCGGCAAGGCCGGCAAGGTGCAGGTGGTGGGTTACGACAACATCAACGCCATCAAGCCGATGCTCAACGACGGCCGCGTGCTCGCCACGGCCGACCAGTTCGCCGCCAAGCAGGCGGTGTTCGGCATCGAAACCGCGCTGAAGGCACTGGCCGACAAGACCCCGCAAGCCAACATGCCGGCCGAGATCAAGACCGACGTGGTCGTGGTCACCAAGGCCGCCAAGTAAGGTGGCGCCGATGCCCGAGACGACCCACCGCCCGGCCCCCGCCGCCGGCACGGCCGTGCTGTCGCTCGACGGCATCGGCAAGGACTACGCCGAGCCGGTGCTCGACGGCGTGTCGCTGCAGCTGCTCGGCGGCGAGGTGCTCGCCCTCACCGGCGAGAACGGCGCCGGCAAGAGCACCCTGTCCAAGATCATCTGCGGCCTCGTCACGCCCACCCGCGGCATGCTGCAGTTGGACGGGCGCGACTACCGGCCCGCCTCGCGCCGCGAGGCCGAACGGCTCGGCGTGCGCATGGTGATGCAGGAACTCGGCCTGGTGCCGACGCTCACCGTGGCCGAGAACCTGCTGCTCGGCCGGCTGCCGCACCGCGCCGGCTGGGTCCGACGTGCCGAGCTGCATGCCCAGGCGCGGCGGCAGCTGGCCAAGATCGGCCTGGACGACATCGACCCCGGCACGCCGGTGTCGCGGCTGGGCATCGGCCACCAGCAGATGGTGGAGATTGCCCGCAACCTGCAGGACGACACCCGGGTGCTGGTGCTCGACGAGCCCACGGCCATGCTCACGCCGCGCGAGACCGACCGGCTGTTCGAGCAGATCGACCGGCTGCGCGCTGCCGGCGTCTCGCTGGTCTATGTGTCGCACCGGCTCGAAGAGCTGCAGCGCATCGCCCAGCGCGTGGCCGTGCTGCGCGACGGCCGGCTGGTCGATGTACGGCCGATGGCCGGGCTGGGCGAGGCCGAGCTGGTGCAGCGCATGGTCGGCCGCGAGGTGCGCAGCGAGGAACACCGCCCGCGCCGCGACGCCGGCCCGGTGCGCCTGAGCGCGCGCGGCCTGAGCCGGGGCCAGGCGGTGCGCGAGGTCGACCTGGACCTGCGCGCCGGCGAGGTCTTCGGCATCGCCGGCCTGGTGGGCTCCGGCCGTACCGAGCTGCTGCGCCTGTTGTTTGGTGCCGACCGCGCCGACGCCGGCCAGGTCTGGCGCGAGACCGACGGCGTGCGGCACAGCTGGCGCACGCCTGAGCAGGCCATCCGCGCCGGCGTGGGCCTGATCACCGAGGACCGCAAGTCGCAGGGCCTGCTGCTGCCGCAGTCGGTGCGCGTCAACACCTCGCTGAGCCGGCTGGGTGCGGTCTCGCGCGGCGGCTGGCTGCAACCGGGGCGCGAGCAGCAGCTGGCACGCGACTTCATCAAGCGCCTGCGCATCCGCTGCCACAGCGAGGAGCAGCCGGTCGGCGCGCTCAGCGGTGGCAACCAGCAGAAAGTGGTCTTCGCGCGCTGGATGCTGCGCGACTGCGACGTGCTGCTGCTGGACGAGCCGACCCGCGGCGTCGATGTCGGCGCCCGCGCCGACCTGTACCAGGAGCTGGACCGCATGGCCGCCGCCGGCAAGGCCCTGCTGATGGTCTCCAGCGACCTGCGCGAGCTGATGGCCATGTGCGACCGCATCGGCGTGATGAGCGCCGGCCGCCTGGTGCGCGTCTTCGAGCGCGGCCAGTGGAGCGAACAGTCGCTGCTCGCCGCTGCCTTCAGCGGCCAGGGCGAACGCGCCCGAACTGAATGACTGCCATGAACACCACCGTTTCTTCCCTGCCCCCCGCCGCCCCGCGCGCCCTGCGCAGCGAACTCGGCACCTATGTCGGCCTGGCCCTGGTGCTGGTCGCCATGGTGGCGCTGTTCGGCGCCATCAGCGACAACTTCCTGAGCGTCGATACCTTCGTCACCATCGCCAACGACATCCCGGCGCTGGCCGTCATGGCGGTCGGCATGACCTTCGTGCTGATCATCGCCGGCATCGACCTGTCGGTGGGCTCGGTGCTGGCGCTGGCCGCCGCGGTCTCGACAACCGCCATCCTGCAGTGGCAATGGAGCACACCGGCCGCCGCTGCCCTCGGGCTGGCCGCCGGCGCGCTGTGCGGCAGCATCACCGGCGCGGTGTCGGTGGCCTTCCGGCTGCCGTCCTTCATCGTCTCGCTGGGCATGCTGGAAATCGTGCGCGGCAGCGCCTACATGGTGACCGACTCGCGCACCCAGTATGTGGGCGACGCCAT
Source organism: Eleftheria terrae (assembly GCF_030419005.1). Taxonomy (NCBI): domain Bacteria; kingdom Pseudomonadati; phylum Pseudomonadota; class Betaproteobacteria; order Burkholderiales; genus Eleftheria; species Eleftheria terrae. Next base: position 4,694,863 of record NZ_CP106951.1, on the reverse strand, counting down.
CGCCGGGCTGGCCGCGCCATGGATCGGCGGCGTGTCGGTGGCTTTCCTGCTGGCCCTGGTGCTGGTGGCCGTCGGTCAGCTGGTGCTGTCGCGCACGGTGTTCGGTCGCTGCGTGGTGGGCATCGGCACCAACGAGGAAGCGATGCGGCTGGCCGGCGTCGACCCGCGGCCCATCCGCATCGCGGTGTTCGCGCTGACCGGCCTGCTGGCCGGCCTGGCCGGGCTGATGCAGGCGGCGCGCCTGGAGGCGGCCGACCCGAATGCCGGCCAGGGCATCGAGCTGCGCGTGATCGCCGCGGTGGTCATCGGCGGCACCAGCCTGATGGGCGGGCGCGGCTCGGTGGTCAACACCTTCTTCGGCGTGCTCATCATCGCGGTGCTGGAGGCCGGCCTGGCCCAGGTTGGCGCCAGCGAGCCCAGCAAGCGCATCATCACCGGCTGCGTGATCGTGGTGGCGGTGGTGATCGACATGCTGCGCCAGCGCCGCGCCGCGCGGGGCTGAGGCGATGGCCACCATCAAGGACGTCGCGCAGCACGCCGGCGTCTCGGTGACCACCGTCTCGCATGTCGTCAACGGCACCCGGCATGTCAGCGCGGAAGGCCGCGCGCGGGTCGAGCAGGCCATCCGCGAGCTGGGCTACGTGCCGAGCGCGGTGGCCCGCAGCCTGAAGAGCAACAGCACCCGCACGCTGGGCATGCTGATCCCGAACAGCTCCAACCCCTACTTCGCCGAGATCGTGCGCAGCATCGAGGACCGCTGCTTCGACGCCGGCTACACGCTGCTGCTGTGCAACACCGATGACGAGCCGCGCCGCCAGGGCGTCTACCTGCAGGTGCTGGCCGAGCGGCGCATCGACGGCCTGGTGGTGGTCTCCACCGGCCAGGACGCTTCGCTGCCCACCCTGCTGGCCGGGCTGAAGGTGCCGACCGTGCTGCTGGACCGCGAGATCGACTCGCTGCCCTGCGACCTGGTGGAGACCGCGCACCTGCATGGCGCGATGCTGGCCACCCGGCATCTGGCCTCGCTGGGGCACCGCCGCATCGCCTGCATCGGCGGCCCGCGCGACATCGCCTCCAGCGAGCAGCGCATTGCCGGCTGGCGCCAGGCGATGGCCGAGGCCGGCCTCGACGCCGGCGGGGACGAGCTGCTGTGGCACGGCGACTTCACCAGCCAGGGCGGCTACGAGGCGCTGCACGCGCTGCTGCGCCGCCCCGAGCGGCCGAGCGCGGTCTTCATCTGCAACGACCTGATGGCCATGGGCGCGCTGTGCGCCGCGCATGAAAGCGGCCTGCGGGTGCCGGACGACCTGTCCATCGTCGGCTTCGACGACATCGAGCTGGCCCGCTTCACCAGCCCGCCGCTGACCACCGTGGCGCAACCGAAGCAGCGCATCGCCGCACTCGCGGTCGACATGCTGCGCGAGCGCATCGACGGCCGCCGGCAGCAGGCCCGCAAGGTGATGCTGCAGCCGGAGCTCTGCGTGCGCGCCTCGACCGCCCGCTTCAACCCCGATCCGAGAGAAACCGCATGAATGCCTCCTCCCCGGGGCCGGCGCGCATCGTCGTGCTCGGCAGCCTGAACATGGACCTGCTGCTGCGGGTGCCCCGCGCGCCGCAGGCCGGCGAAACGCTGACCGGCCACTCCATCGCCACCCTGCCGGGTGGCAAGGGCGGCAACCAGGCTGTCAGTTGCGCCCGCCAGGGCGGCAGCGTGACGATGGTGGGCCGGGTCGGCAACGATGCCTATGGGCAGGCCCTGCGCGAGGCGCTGGCGCAGGACGGCATCGACCACCGCGCCGTCGCCACCGACGACGGCCCGACCGGCGTGGCGCTCGTGATGGTCGACGACAGCGCGCAGAACCGCATCGTCGTGATCCCCGGCGCCAACGGCCACATCACGATCGATGAGGCGGCACTGGCCGGCCAGCTGCAAGGCGCCGCCTTTCTAGTGACGCAGCTGGAAGCGCCGCTGCCGGCGGTGCTGCAGGCCATCGAGCTGGCCCGCCGCGTGGGTTGCCGGGTGCTGTTCAATCCGTCACCCATGGTGGCGCTGCCCGAGACGCTGTGGCCGTGCATCGACATCCTGGTGCTCAACGAGGTCGAGGCGGCCGAGCTGACCGGCACGGCAGTGGACGACCCGGCCACCGCGCTGGCCGCCGGCCAGGCGCTGCTGGGCCGCGGTACCGGCCGGGTGGTGGTGACACTGGGCTCGCGCGGCGCAGTCGCGGTCGATGCCGACGGCGGCCGCTTCCACCCGGCGCTCGCGGTGAACGCGGTGGACACCACCGCCGCCGGCGACACCTTCACCGGCGCGCTGGCGGTCGGCCTGGCCAACGGCCTGGGCTTCGACCGGGCGGTGCGCCGCGGCATCCAGGCCGCCGCCTGGTGCGTGACCCGGCCAGGCGCCCAGCCTTCCATTCCCCACCTGGCAGCGCTGCAGGCGTTGCCCGAGCCACCTGACTGGACCGTGATATGAAACGCACCTCCCTGCTGCATGCCGAGCTGTCGCATGTCATCGCCCAGCTGGGCCATGGCGACCTGCTGGTGATCGGCGATGCCGGCCTGCCCATCCCCGACGGCCCGCGCCGCATCGACCTGGCCGTCACGCCCGGCCTGCCGGCCTTCGCGCCGGTGCTACGCGCGGTGCTGAGCGAGATGCAGGTGGAGCGCGCGCTGGTGGCCGAGGAAGCGCGGGGCAGCACCGGCCTGCCGGCCTGGTGCGCCGAGCTGCCAGTGGCGGCCGAGACGGTGACGCACGAGGAACTCAAGCGCCTGAGTGCCCGCGCCCGCGCAGTGGTGCGCACGGGAGAGTGCACGCCCTACACCAACGTGGTGCTCTGCGCCGGCGTCACCTTCTGATTCCCGGCCCGAGGGCCGGCCTGCCTGGCGCAGCGCGTTCCGTGGCGACATCGGCGCGACCGGCGCGAGGCAGCGCCTGGTCGCCTCGGCTGGCGTTGCGCCCTCCTCATCCGCTCGGGCTGCAGGATTCCGCAGTCCCGGCACGGCCCTCCGTCCCCTAGGATGCCTCCTCCGCCCGCGCCCGTCGAGGAGCGGGCCTGGCGGGCCCGCTGCGCCAGCGCGGCATCCCACCGGTCGCGCCCCGGCGCCGCCCATCACCTTGACGGGGGTTCGACATGAGATGGTTGCTCGCACCCGGCCTGCGCCCGTACATCGCGCTGGCCGCTGCCGCCTCGCTGCTGCTGAACCTGGCGCTGCTGATGCCGTCGATCTACATGCTGCAGGTGTTCGACCGGGTGTTCAGCAGCCGCAGCCTGGAGACGCTGTTCATGCTGAGCGTGCTGACGGCGCTGGCGCTGGGGCTGGGCTACTGCATGGACCGTGCGCGCAGCCTGCTGCTGTCGCGCGCCGGGCGGCTGGTGGACGAGACGCTGGCCCCGCACGCCCTGCAGGCGGCGCTGCAGGAGAACGCCACCGCCCGCCACCGCACCGACCGCTCGGCGCTGCAGGACATCACCCGGCTGCGCGGCTTCCTGGGCAGCCCCGCGGTGCAGGCGCTGTTCGACGCCCCGTGGCTGCCCCTCTACCTGCTGCTGATCTTCGCGCTGCACCCGGCGCTCGGCTGGGCCGCGCTGGGCGCGGCGCTGCTGCTGTTCGGCCTGGGCCTGTACACCGAGCGCCACACCCGCAGCGAGACCGAGCAGGTGCTGCTGCGCGGGCGCAGCGCCGCGCTGCACATCGAGGCGCTGCACCGCAATGCCGAGGTGCTGGTGGGCATGGGCATGCTGCAGCGCGCCGTGGCCGCCTGGAGCGCCCGCCACCGCGAGGCGCTGCTTGCGCAGGAGCGGCTGGGTGAGGCCAGTGCGGCGTTGTCGGCCTGCGGGCGGCTGCTGCGCCAGGCGGTGCAGGTGGGCATGCTGGGCCTGGGCGCCTGGCTCGTCATCGCCGGGCATGCCTCGCCCGGCATCATGATCGCCGCCACCGTGCTGGTGGCGCGCGCCCTGCAGCCGGTGGAGCACCTCATTGCCGGCTGGAAGTCGCTCATCGAGGTGCGGGCCGCCTGGGCGCGGCTGCAGCAGCAGAGCCTGGAGCTGCCGCAGCCCGATGCGCTGCGGCTGCCGCCGGCGCGCGGCGGGCTCAGCCTGGAGCAGGTCAGCTACGGCGTCGACCCGCAGCGCCCGCCGCTCATCAAGCGCGTGAGCTTTGCGCTGGCTGCCGGCGAGTGCCTGGGGCTGATCGGCCCGAGCGCTGCCGGCAAGACCACCCTGCTGCGGCTGATGCTGGGGCTGCGCAGCCCGCAGGCCGGCAGCGTGCGGCTCGACGGCGTGGAGCTGGCGCACTGGCCGCGCGAGCAGCTGGTGGGCGCCATCGGCTACCTGCCGCAGGACGTCGAGCTGTTTGCCGGCAGCGTCGCGCACAACATCGCCCAGCTCGGCCCGGTGGACAGCGAGCGGGTGGTGGCCGCCGCCCAGCTGGCCGGCGTGCACGAGATGATCCTGCGCCTGCCCCAGGCCTACGAGACCGAGCTCGGCGAGGCCGGCTGCGCGCTGTCGGGCGGGCAGCGCCAGCGCATCGCCCTGGCGCGCGCCGTCTACGGCAGCCCCCAGCTGGTGGTGCTCGACGAGCCCAATGCCAACCTCGACAGCGAGGGCGAGGACGCGCTGGCGCGCGCCATCGAGCAGCTCAAGCAGGGCGGCTGCACCGTCGTGCTGGTCTCGCACCGGCCCTCGCTGATGCGCCAGGCCGACAAGCTGGCCGTGCTGCGCGAGGGCCAGCTGGAGCTGTTCGGCCCGCGCGAGCAGGTGCTGGCCCGCCTGAGCAGCCCCAGCGTGCACCCCTTGCGCCGCCCCGAGGCGGGCAGCGCCGCGGGAGCACAGGCATGAACGGCGCCGCCAACTCCGCCTTCCCCTCCAGCTTCGGCAGCGAGGCCGGCCTCGTGGCGTCGCGCCACGGCGGCCCCGTCACGCTGGCGCGGCTGCTGGCCGAGGCGCAGCCCGCCGCCGAGCACCGCCACGCGCTGGCCCGGCTGCGCCGCAAGGTGGTGCTGCCGCTAGCAGTGGTGGGGCTGCTGGTGGGCGGCTGGTGCGCCTGGGCGCCGCTCAGCGGTGCGGTGGTCGCCAACGGCCAGGTGCAGACCGAGCTGGGCCGCAAGATCGTGCAGCACCAGGAAGGCGGCATCGTGCAGGCGCTGCATGTGCGCCCCGGCCAGCGCGTCAGCAAGGGCCAGCCGCTGCTGGTGGTGGGCGACCTGCGCAGCGACGCCGCCTTCGACATCCTCAGCAAGCAGCGTGACGCCGAGCGCGTGCGTGCCGAGCGGGCCCGTGCCGAGCTCGCGCTGGCCGCCACGGTGAGCTGGCCGGCCGATGCGGCGCCCGAGACCCTGGCGCGCGAGCGCCAGCTGTTTGCTGCGCGGCGCGAGGCGCTGGATCACCAGCTGCAGTCGCTGCAGGCGCAGCAGGGCGACGCGCGGGCGCGCATCGCCGCACTGGAGGCCCAGCTCAAGGCCGCTGGCGAGGCCGCCCGGTTGGCGCGCGAGGAGCTGGCCATCAACCTGCCGCTGGCCGAGAGCGGCTTCATCCAGAAGACCCGGCTGATCGCCATGCAGCGCTACGTGGCCGACCTGGAAGGCCGCACCGAGGCCGCCCGCAGCGACCTGGCCGAGGCGCGCGGGCAGCTCGGGCGGCTTGGCCAGATGGCCGCCGAGCTGCGCGGCGCCTACCAGCAGCGCGCCGCCGACGAGCTGAAGGAGGCGGTGGCCCGCCAGCGCGAGCTCGACGACCGGCTGCGCCCGACGCAGGACCAGGTGGAGCGCCAGACCGTGCGCGCGCCGGTGGACGGCAGCGTGATGGCGCTGCGGGTGAGCGCGCCGGGCACCGCGGTGGGCCCGCGCGAGCCGCTGCTGGAGATCGTGCCGGCGCGCGAGCACCTGATCGTGGAGCTGCGCATCGAGCCGCACGACATCGAGCAGGTGCATGCCGGCGATGCCGCCGAGGTGCGGCTGTCGGCCTTCGACTTCCGCAGCACGCCGCTGCTGGCGGCCCGCGTGCTGGCGGTGGCGCCCGACGCGCAGCAGGACCCGCAGACCCGGCAGTCGTGGTACAGCGCCCAGGTGGAGGTGGCGGCCGAGGAACTGGCCCGCCATCCCCAGCTGCGCCTGCAGGCCGGCATGCCCGCCGAGGTCTTCATCACCACCCCGCCGCGCAGCCTGCTGCAGTACCTGGCCCAGCCGCTGGGCCTGTTCGCCCGCCGCGCGCTGCGCGAGCCGTGAGCGCGGCGGCTGTCGCGGCTCAGCGCTGCAGGGGCTGCAGCGTCCACTCGGCGGCGCCGGGCCGTTCGGGCTCGCGGGCCGCCAGCTCCAGCTTGCGCGCCACCAGCTGCGCACAATGGCGCAGCTGGGTCAGCTCGCGCTGCTGCAGGGCGGGATTGGGGCTGCTGCTGAAACAGCACAAGGTGCCGTAGACCGTGCCGTCCTTCAGCACGATGGGCGTGCTCAGGTGCGCGCCGATGCGCATCGGCGGCTGCGGCAGGCCGTCGACCGGTGGCAGGGCCGCCATGTCGGGGATGGCTTGCGGCAGCCGGCCTTCGACCACGAACTTGCAGAACGACTGCTCCAGCGGATCGGAGTCACCCACCTGGACCGGCGAAGCGGCCCGGCCGGCGTCGACGAAGCGAAACACCCGCCGGCCGTCGACAAACTGGGAGACGAACACCACGTCCATCGACAGACGCTCGCGCAGCAGGGACAGCACCTCGGCGACGGAGCCGTCGACCAGCGCATCGCTCGCGTCGGCCGTGGCCACGAGCAGGTCGGAGATGATCACCGACAGGTCATCGGACGAGAATTCGGAACGGTGCAGGGTCATGCCGGCCAGGTCCTCATCATTGCGAAGCCGGGGCGGCGGCCCGCAGGGCCGCAGCGTCAGGCGGTACCGCCGCGCGGCGCGGCGCGCCGTGGCGGCCCGGGCCGCTGTACAGCCACCCGGCTGACCCGGCAGGTTAGCAGCTTGCGCCCGCCCCTGCAGCCGGCGCGCGAGGCGCCCGCGCGCCGCCGGGCGGCCCGGCACGCAGGAATGGCGCTAATCTTCGCTTAAGCGAGCGGGCATAAGGTTGTCTCCAGGCCGGTCAGGGGACCGGCCACCTCACCGGAACGACGAAAGAGAGTTGCTCATGACCACCACCCTGCGCACCCTGCTGCTGGCCGCCGGCCTGGCCACCGCCGCCACCGTGTCGATGGCCGCACCTGCGGCTTCCAAGGCCCCGGCCGACGCCGCCAGCGCAACACCCACCACCAATGCCGACACCGCCTCCACCCCGGCGTCCGGCAAGCATGTGAAGAAGCACAGCGGCAAGACGCACAACAAGAAGGGCCACGCCCCTGCCGAAGCGGCCAAGGCGGCTTCGGGCTCCTGAGGCCCGTCCCGCGGCAATGCGCATCCTGCTGGTCGAGGACGACACGATGATCGGCCCGGCCGTGCGTGTCGGCCTGGCCCGCCGCGGCCTCACAGTCGATTGGGTGCGCGATGGCGCGGCCGGCCTGGCGGCCGCGCGCGCCGAGCCCTATGCCGCGATGCTGCTCGACCTGGGCCTGCCACGGCGCGACGGCATGGCGGTGCTGCGCGAGCTGCGTGCCGTCGGCCAGGCCTTGCCGGTCGTCATCGTCACCGCGCGCGATGCGGTCGAGGACCGCATCCAGGGCCTGGACGCCGGCGCCGACGACTATGTGCTCAAGCCTTTCGACGTCGACGAGCTGGCGGCCCGCCTGCGGGCCGTCATCCGCCGCCACGAGGGCCGGGCCGAGCCCCTGATGCAGGCCGGCGGCCTGTGCCTGAACCCCTCCACCCGCGAAGTGACGGTGGACGGCCGCCCACTGCAGCTGTCGGCCCGCGAATACGCGCTGCTGGAGCTGCTGTTGCGCCGCCCGGGCATGCCGCTGTCCCGCGCGCAGATCGAAGCGCGCCTGCTCGGCTGGGGCGAGGAGGTCTGCAGCAATGCGGTGGAGGTGCAGGTGCACAACCTGCGCCGCAAGGTCGGCGAAGGCCGCATCCAGAACATCCGGGGCGTCGGCTATTTCATTCCCAAGGACTGAACGCCGCATGCCGGCGCGCTCCATCGAACGCCAGCTGCGCTGGCGCCTGCTGTTCGGCAGCCTGGCGGTGAGCGGCGTGCTGTCGGTGACGGTCGCGCTGCTGGTGGCGCGCGAGGTCAGCGGCATGCTGGACTACCAGCTGGAACAGGTGGCCCGGGTGCTGGCCGACCGCGACTTCGGCCCGCCCAGCCAGGCGGCCGCGCCGCTGCCGGAAGACCCGGCCATGCACCTCGACGTGCAGGTGTGGAACCGGGACGGCCGGCTGCTGTACCGCTCCAGCCCGGCGCTGGACCTGCCGCTGGAAACGCCGCTGGGCTTCTCCGAGGCGCGCAGCGGCAGCGAGGACGACGCGGTGGAGCTGCGCCTCTTCACGCTTCGCACCGGCCGGCGCACCGTGCAGGTGGGCCACCCGCTGGAGCTCAGGCACGAGCTGGCAAGCGACGCCGGCATCAAGCTGCTGGGCCCCGCGCTGGCCGCCATGGCCGCCCTCTCGCTGCTGGTGGTGCTGACCGTGCGCCGTGCGCTGGCGCCCCTGCGGCGCTTGCGCCAGGAGCTGTCGCAGCGCGATGCGCAGGCGCTGTCGGCCATCGTGCTGCCGGACGCGCCGGCCGAGCTGCAGCTGCCGCTGCAAACCCTCAACGACCTGCTGTCCCGGCTGGAGGCCAGCTTTGCCGGCTACCGCCATTTCGCCGCAGACGCGGCCCATGAGCTGCGCACGCCGCTGGCGGCGGTGCGGCTGCAGGCCGACAACCTGGCCGGCGCCCGGACCGAGGCCGAGCGCCGACACGCGGCCGCCGAACTGCGTGGTGGCATCGACCGGGTGCAGCGCCTGGTGCAGCAGCTGCTGGAACTGGCCCGCCTGGAAGCCCGCCGTCCGGCGGCAGGGCGCACCCGGGTGGACCTGGCCGGACTGGCTCGCGACTGCCTGGTGGCCCGCGCGGTCGAGGCCTCCGCCCGCGCGATGGAGCTGTCGCTGGAAGCGGCCGGCCCGGCCGAGGTGCACGGCGATGCCGCCGCCTTGCGGATGCTGCTCGACAACCTGCTCGGCAACGCGATCAAGTACGGCCCGCCCGGCAGCCTGGTGGAGGTGGTGGTGCGGCAGGCCGACCACCGGGTGCAGCTGCTGGTGCGTGACCGTGGCCGCGGCATTCCGGCCGAGGCCCGCCAGCGCGTGCTGGAGCGCTTCTATCGTCATGAGCCGGGCGACCTGCCGGGCAGCGGCCTGGGGCTGGCCATCGTGGCCGAGGTGGCGCACAGCCATGCGGCCCGCCTGGCACTGCAGGACCGGGCCGACGGACCGGGGCTGCAGGTGGAGGTGCTGTTCCCCGCGGCAGCGGCGGCCGACCGGGGCGGCACGGCCGGCTGAAGGCCCACCGGCCCGAAGGCACTGACCAAACCGTCTCTGTCAATGAAGACCAGGCCCTGACTGGCATCGTCACTGCCAGGGACGCCGACAACGACGCCCTCGTCCGGACGGTGGTCACCCCTGCCTGCTGCGGCCCACCCCGCGAGCGGGCCGGGTGGCCCCGCGAGCGGCGGCGACATGGACCGTGCGTCAGGCCGGCGCCGTGCCGCGCTGGGGTACCTGCGCCCGCACGGAGGCGAGCGTCTGGCGCACGCCCTCGGCATACGGTGTCTTGGGCAGCGGCCCCAGCAACGCCTGCAGCGCGCGGTCGTCGAGGATCACCGGGTCGGTCACCAGGTAGTGCATCTCGACCATCTCGCGCAGGAAGGGGTTGAACAGCCCGGCCAACCGCAGCAGCGTCTTGCCCGCCACCTTCCGCTTCAGCGGCCGCCCCTGCTGCCGCTCGATCTCCTGCAGCAGCGCCAGCTGGCTGGTGGCGCCGGCCCCCGCCAGGTGCCACCAGCGGCCCCAGGCACCGGGCGCCGCTGCCAGGCGGGTCACCACCGGCCCCACGTCGGGCACGTAGACGAACTCGTGGGGCACCTCCAGCGGGCCGACGAGCCGGGCGGTGCCACCGTGCACCGCGGCCTGGAAGGCCGAGTGCAGGAAGCTCTTGTCCACGCCCGGCCCATAGAAGTCGGGCAGGCGCAGCACGCAGCTGCGGATGTCGCCCCGGGCATGAGCCGCAAGCACCCGCTCTTCCTGGGCCAGCCGCATGCGGCCCTTGAAGGTGTGCGGCTCGCGCGGGTGGTCCTCGCGCACCGGCCGGCTGCGCGGGCGGCCGTAGGGGTAGACGGTGCCGATCAGCAGGAACTGCTTCACGCAGGCCGCGACGGCGCCGTCCAGCGCCTGCTGCACCAGCCGTGGATGCAAGTCGAAGCGCCAGTAGTCCACCCCCACCATGTAGACGACGGTCTCCATGCCCTGGGCCGCCTGCCGCACCGATGCCGGGTCTTCCGGGTTCCAGGTGACGATCTCGGCTTGTGGATCGTCGCCGAAGGCGGCCTGCAGCGCCTCGCGCGAGCGGCCCACCACGCGGTAGGCGCGGCCTTCGGCACGCAGGGCGGCGGCAATGCTGCGGCCGATGGCGCCGGCGGCACCGAACAGGGCGATGGTGGACATGGCGGGCAGTCTCCTGGATGACAGTGAAGCGCTTGGACGATGTCGTCATCCTCGGGCCGGCTACTTCATTCGTCCAACGGATAGTTCATATATGACATCATCCGCCGCATGAATTTGCGGACCATCGACCTCAACCTTCTGGTGATCCTCGACGCGCTGCTGGAGGAGGCGCATGTGACGCGGGCCGCCCATCGGCTGGCGCTGTCGCAGCCGGCCACCAGCAGTGCCCTGGAGCGTTGCCGGCAGCTGTTCGACGATCCCCTGCTGCAGCGGCTCGGCGGCCGCATGCGGCTGACCGCCCGGGCCGAGGCACTGCGCGGGCCGCTGAAGGACGCGCTGGCCGGCCTGAAGGCCGCCCTCGAGGCGCCGGCCGGCCTGGCGCCGGTGTCGCGCAGCGTGCGCATTGCGATGGCCGACGTGCCGGCGGCGCTCGTGCTCGCCGGCCTGCACCGGCGGCTGCAGCGCGACATGCCCGGCCTGCAGCCGGTGCTGCTGCCCTGGATGGGCGCCGACGATGCCTTGCGCCGCTTGGGCCAGGGCCACGTCGACCTGGCGGTGTCCTCACTCCCGTCGCTGGGTGGCGAGTTCCGCCGGCTGGAGTTGTTGCGCGAGCGCTATGTGGTGGCCATGCGGCACGGCCATCCCGCGGCGCGCAGCTTCGACCTGGACCGCTGGCTGGCTCATCCGCATGTCCTCGTGTCCAGCCGTGGCGAGACCTTCGGCGCGCTGGACGACGCGCTGGTGCGCCATGGCCGCAGCCGCCGCGTCGGCATGGTGGTCGCGAGCTTCCTGGTGGTGCCGCCGCTGCTGGAAGGCAGCGACCTCATCGCGATGCTGCCGCGCCACTGCCTGCCCGCCCCGGCCGCCGCGACGCTCGCGGTGTTCGAGCCGCCAATCCCGGTGGAGGACTTCGGCGTGCATGCCGCCTGGCATGCACGCAGCGACGCCGATGCGGCGGTGCAGTGCGTGGTGCAGGCCCTGCGGGCGGAACTCGAGGCGCTGGTGCACGAGGAGGCGGACGCTGCGATGCCGCGGCCGGCCCCGCGCCGTACGGGCCGGCCCCGCAGGAACTGACACACCGCCGCCGCGGCGCGCACCCGCATGTGGCCAGCGTCGCCCGGTGCCGCTCAGCGCCGCGCGGCGTCGCTCAGGTCGGCCAGTCCAGCAGGGCGTGCAGCCGCTCGCGCATCTGCGCGACGGTGGGCTCGTGCTCGAAATACGCGGTGTGGAACACCGGCGAGGCGTCGATGGCCTCCGGCAGGCCACCCAGGGCCGAGTGCTTGGGCACGATGCCGTCGCCATCGGCCTCGAAGCCGGCCCAGTCCTCGATGACCCGGCGCCACAGGCGGTCCTGGCGCGGGCGGTCGTCCCCCGGACCCCATTCGGAACCCCAGGCCCACAGGCCTTCCGGCATGCCCTGGCCACGCGCCATGCGGGCCACGCCGGCCGGCTCGACGTCGCGGAAGCCGGGCGGGATGTCGTAGGCCAGTGCGCGCTCCAGCATCAGCAGGTCCACCATGCGCTGCTTGTCCAGCACGCCCGAGGCCGCCTCGCGGAACCAGCCGACCGCGCCAGCCACCCCGCTCCAGCGGCGGCCGATGCTGCGGAACACGCCGGTGCCCTGGTGCGGGCTGCCGGCTGTCATGCCATAGAAGCGCCATTGCGGCCAGCGCTGGCGCAGCCGCGGCAGTGCGAAGCGCGCCACGTTGCCGCCGCGCGAGTGCGCCAGCAGCACCACCGTCCCACGGGCCTGTGCGCCGATGACCTGGCGCTCCAGCAGGTCCACCAGCTGGTTGAGGTTGCGGTGGATGCGCACGAAGGTGTCGTGCTCGAAGCGCCAGACGCACAACTCGTTGAACAGGCTCATGCCGCGCCAGGGCCGGCCCACCGGCGGCACCTCCTCCAGCCACGCCTCGAAGCCGGCCCGCACCGAGCTCAGGCCGCCGTGCAGCAGCACCACATGGCGTTCGCCCTGGGCGCGCACGCTCGGCCGGTGGCACAGCGCCGGCATCGAGGCCGGTGCCAGCCAGGCGCCACGCCGCTCGATCTGGCGCAGCGCCTCGGCGGCCGGCTGCGGCCGGCCCAGGGCCTCGGCCCAGTACGCCTCGTCGTCCTGCAGCCGGCGCACGAAGGTCGGGTCGCGGTCGGCCACCGTGCGCTTCACGCCCATCCAGCGCAGGACCCGCTCGGCCTGCCGCTTGACCCAGCCCACCGTGTTGTCCTGCAGCTCCAGCGTCACCACCGGCACGGCCACCAGCAGCCCCACGCCGGGCCGCAGCGTGCGGCGGATCAGCGGTGCCTCGGCGGCGCGCGGCTCGAGCAGCCAGGCCACCTCGCCGCGGCGGATCGACAGCAGGTCTTCCGAGAAGCCGACGCCGTCACCGCGGAAGCTGCAGCACTGCCAGGGCAGCCGCTCGGACGTCGCCTCGGCGTCGGCATCGAGGTCGGCCTGTGCTTCCTCGGCCTCGCCCGGGTCGCGCGGCGTCAGGCCGCCCCAGTACAGCCGCGTTTCCACCTCCAGCTGCACCACCACGCGCCGGTGGCGCCAGGCAGGCGGAATGCGCTCCGACAGCTCGCGCACGAGATCGGCCGCCGTGTCGGCCAGGGGCACCCGCATGTTGAGCGGCGTGTCCTGCCGGCGCACGATCGGCGCCATCCACCACACCGCCGGCTGCCACACCCGCAGCCGGCGCAAGGCCGGGTCGTGGGCCAGGGTGCGGCAGTCGAATTCGTGGTCCCAGGTGTCACGGTGGTCGGTGTTGGGCAGGCCGTTGAGGTCCGCGCTGAGCCGGCTTTCCTGCTGCAGCAGGCTCTCGATGCCGGCCACGAAGGGCGCCAGCTCGGGCGAGTACCAGGCTTCGCGCAACGCCTCGAAGCGGGCCAGCACCTGGGCCGCGGTCAGGTGGCTCTCGATGGTGTCGATCAAGGGCTGGCGCCGCCGCTTGGGGAGGGGCGGCGGCGTCTCGCCACCGCCCTCGGCGGCCTGGAGCACCGCAGCCTGGGCCACCCGCGCGGCAGACGGAGGCACCGCTGCCATGCCGTTGCGGGCGTCGGGGGCGGCCAGTGCGGTGTCCTGCTCATCGTCGAGCAGCAGCTCCAGCCGCACAGCGGCAGCGCTCGACCGGCTCATTTGCTGCGCACGCCCAGCTTGAAGGCGATCATGGCGCGCAGCTTGTTCGGCACCACGGGCTTGATCAGCAGGTGGAAGTTGTGCTTGCCGGCCTCCGCCTCGAGGCCGGCAGTGCTGCTGCCGGTGACCATGATGGCCGGGAGGTCGGCACCGAAGTGCTCGCGCAACGCCAGCAGCGCGTCGATGCCGGTGCTGGTCTGGTCGATGCGGTAGTCCACGATCACCAGGTCCGGGTCCTGGCCCTGCTGGCGGGCCTGCTCGGCCCAGTGGCGGCATTCGCTGACCGAGTCGAACGCCGCGACGGTGGCGCCCCAGCCCTTGAGCAGCACCTCCAGGCCATCGCGCACGGCCGGCTCGTCCTCGACCACCACCACCAGCCGGCGGTCCAGCGTCAGGCCGAGCGGCGGCTTGCTGGCCGCCGACTCGGCCGCTCGCACCGCCTTGCCCAGCGGCACCTCGAGCGTGAAGACGGTGCCATGGCCCGGGCGTGAACGCAGCAGCAGCGGCGCGTTCATCAGGCTGGCCAGCCGGCGCACGATGGCCAGGCCCAGCCCCAGGCCCTTGCGCTGGTTGGCCGGCAGCGGCTGGTCGGGATGCACCTGGTAGAACTCCTCGAACACCCGTGCCTGCTCGGCCTCGCGGATGCCGATGCCGGAGTCCCACACCTGCAGCAGCAGGCGGTCGCCGCGCAGGCGGCAGGACACCAGCACGCCGCCATCCTCGGTGTAGCGGATGGCATTGGAGATCAGGTTGCGCAGGATGCGGTCGACCAGCACCGGGTCGGCATAGGCAAAGTGCTGCTCGCCGCGGAACTTGAGGTCCAGGCCTTTTTCGAAGGCGGTCGGCTCATAGTGCAGGCGCAGCCGGGCGAACAGGTCGCGCAGGCTGAAGTTCTGCGGACGCGACTCGACGGCGCCGGTGTCGATCTTGGTGATGTCGAGCAGCTCGCTGAACAGGCCTTCGAGCGCATCCACCGAGCTGTTGATGCTGTTGACCAGCTGGATCACTTCCTCGTCGCGGCTCTTGTTGCGCAAGGCTTCGGCGAACAGCCCCACCGCATGCAGCGGTTGGCGCAGGTCATGGCTGGCGGCGGCGAAGAACTGGGTCTTGGCGCGGTTGGCCACCTCGGCCGCCCGGCGCGCCTCGTCGGCCGCGGCCTTCTCCAGGCGCAGCTGTTCCAGCAGTTGCTCGGTGCGGGTCTTGAGCTCGATCACCCGGTCCATCGCCTGGCGGTAGTTGCGGCCCAGCACCGCCGTCATGCCCATCACCAGCAGCAACACGCCGCTGAGCTCCAGGCTGTAGAGGTTGGCTTCCTTCGCGATGGCCAGCACGGTGGGCACGAAACACAGCCCGATGAACACCATGAAGACGGTGCGCTGCTCGGCCAGCACCGGTACCGAGGCGACACAGAAGCTGTAGATCGTCAGGATCAGCCCGATCTGCTGGATGTTGCCGCCCGACCCATAGAGCAGCCAGGCGGCCGTGCCCCAGGTCGCGCCCGAGGCATAGACACCGACCACCCAGCGGCGCCGCCAGAGGCGGAAGTCGGTGTCCGGGCGGGTCTGGATGGCCGAGAAGCGCCGGGCGATCAGGAAGCGGTACAGCCATTGCGCGATGAAGCAGCCGGCCCACAGGGCCAGCGTGGTGCGCTCGGCGGTCTCGAGGTGGAGGATCACCACCACGATGGCGCCGATCAGGTTGCCGCCCAGGCTGGACGCCGAGTAGGCGTAGAGGTTGCGGACATGGTCAGGCCAGTCGCCGCCGCGGTCCACCGGCGGCGGCGCCAGGCTCTCCGCGGTCGCGGGCAGGGTCTTGGATGGAGTCATGGCATCAGACGGCGACCTTCATCGCATGCAGGTTGTCGGTGCGCACCCGCTGCTGCCGCGCAGGCAGCCAGGCATCGAGCACGCGCCCATCCTCGTCGGTGACGGGGGTGGGGCTGCAGATGTCCAGGCGCTGGGCCTCGGAGCTGAAATCATCGGCCGCGAACGGCACCCGCTCCGGCGGCAGAGGGTCGGTGCCGGCAGTGTAGGTGCGCCCCGGCGCGGGACGCACACCGGCGCTCAACATGTCGCCCACGTCGAGCGCGGCCGCCGTCCACGACCCGCGTCGCAGCAGGCGCGGCAGGTCGTCGGCCAGCTTGGCCAGGCGGTTCGACGGCGCATGCACCTGCCCCAGCGTGTCGCGGTAGGCGTCGATGAAGTCAGGCAGGCTGCTCTTTTGCGGCCGCAGCACCAGGGTGTAGGAGCTGAAGTCGTAGAGGTTGGCATGCGGCAGGAACAGCGGCCGCGGGTCCGACACCATGCGCTGGAACAGCGGCGTGCCGGGAAACGGCGTCTCGAAGGACAGGAAGCTCGGCACATGCAGCCCGCTGGCCTTCAGCCGCGCGGGCAAGGAGCGGATGTAGGCCGGGTCGTCGTGCACCGCGCTGACCATCAGGCCGGCAATCGGCAGGATGCCTTCGTCGCGCGTCTGCGCGATGGCCTGCTCGATCTTGCCGATGTTGTTCTGCGGCTTGCACATGTCGGCCAGCGCCGCCGGGTTGAAGGTCTCCAGGCCGACGAAGACCGAGCGGCAGCCGCAGTCGTACATCAGCTTGAGCAGCTCGCGGTTGGCGATCACGTTGAAGGTCAGGCAGGCGCCCCACAGCACGTCCAGCTTCTTCAAGGCGTGGCACAGCTCGCGGAACCACTTGAGGTTGCCCGCCAGGTTGTTGTCATAGAGCACCAGCATGCGCTGCTTCCAGCCGGTGATGCCGGCCAGGCGCAGCGCCTCGCGGCCGGCCACGATGTCGCGCACCACCGACGCCACCTGGCGCGGCCGGTGGCCCTGGCCGCGCTCGGTCAGCACACAGAAGTCGCAGGTGTAGGGGCAGCCACGGCTGGCCTCCACCGCGAGCGGAAAGAGCTGCTTGTGCGCCACCGGGCCGATCCGCGGCACCGGGGCGTCGTCGGGCGAGCCGTCCAGCGAACGGTACAGCGGCTGCAGCTGGCGTCGGCGGGCGTCGTTGACGATGCGCGGCACCGTGCGTTCCGGGTCACCCACCGCCACCGCGTCGAAGTAGGGCCGGCACAGCTGCGGATAGTCGCTCGCCATGCCGCCGCCCAGCACGGTCAGCGCGCCGCGGCGGCGGAAATAGTGAGAGATCTGGCGGGCGCGGTCGAAGTCGGCGTGCAGGCAGGACAGGAAGACCAGGTCGTAGGTCTTGCTCCAGTCCGGGTCTTCCCAGGTGTCGTTGATGATGTCGACATCACACCAGTCGGGCAGCAGCGCGGCGATCAGCGGGCCGATCTGCGGCTGCATCGCTCCCCGGTGATGCGCCCCGCGGCGGTGGTAATCGGTGAAGACGGCAATGATCGCGACGCGCATGGCCGGGCTCCCATCTCGATGAGGCGAGCGGTCAGTGCGGGGTGGGCGAACGCCAGGTGGAGAAGCTGCCGTATTGCTGCGTGATCTGGCTGACCGCCAGCACGGCCTGCGTCCGCGAGTTGACGCCCAGCGCGCGCAGCACCGCGGCCACATGGTCCTTGACAGTCTCGACCGAAAGGTTCAGCTCGCGGGCGATCAGCTTGTTGGGCTTGCCTTGCAGCAGCAGGGCCAGCACATCGGTCTGGCGCGGCGTCAGCCCGAGCGACGCGAGCGAGGGCTGGGTCTGGTAGTTGGCCTGGGCCGCCACGCCGCCGACCGAGGCCCGTGCCTGGCCCGGGACGCCGGGGGCGGCAGCCTCCAGGCCGCTGTCCATGCCCATGCTCATCGGCGGCACGTAGACGCTGCCGGCCATGACCAGGCGCAGCGCTTCACAGAGGGTGTCGTTGGAGGCGCGCTTCGGCACGAAGCCCATGGCGCCCATGTCGATGGCCCGGATCACGTCGCTGGTGCGGTCGGAGGCGGAGATCACGACCACCGGCAGCGCCGGGTAGGTCTGGCGCAGGTCGGCCAGCAGGTCGAAGCCGTTGGCATCGCCCAGCGCCAGGTCCAGCAGGACCAGGTCGTAGTCGCCCTGCTTCTGCGCCAGGGCCTCGCGCGCAGCGCGTGCGGTGGCGACGCCGGTGACCACGACATCGTCGCCGATGCCCTGGATCACGCTTTGCAGGGCGGACAGGATCAAAGGATGGTCATCGACCAGCAGCACTCGCATTTCTCGCCCCTTTACACCACAGGCCGTCAGTCCCGCCGTCGTGGTGGGACGGCCAAGATGCTAGCCGAGCACGCAGGGCCGACACACCCCTAATAAGGGGGAGGCGCGGCGCGCCACAATGCGTCCGTTTAGGGGTAGCGACGGGTGATGGACTCGGCCACGCAGACCGGCTTGGCGGAACCCTCGCGCTCCACGCTGACCTCGATCGTCAGCTGCGCGCCGCCGTTGTCGACGCCCTCGTAGCCCAGCAGGCGGAAGTGCGCCCTCAGCCGGCTGCCCACCGGCACCGGCGCCGGGAAGCGCACCTTGTTGAGGCCGTAGTTGACCCCCAGCCCGCTGCGGCGGATCTCGAAGCCGGTGGCGAAGAAGGCCGGCAGCAGGCTCAGTGTCAGGAAGCCATGCGCCACCGTGGTGCCAAAGGGGCCGCTGCGGGCCCGCTCGGGATCGACATGGATCCACTGGTGGTCGCCAGTGGCCTCGGCAAAACGGTCGATGCGCGACTGGTCGATGGTGATCCAGTCGCTGGTGCCGATCGACTGGCCGACCCGGGCCTCCAGGTCCTGCAGATGTTCAAAGATGGTCATGGCGTACGGCGGGGGTGTGCTAATGGGGGTCTTCTTCGAGCCAGCGGCAGATCGGCTGCCACTGCGCCAGGTCGCGCTCGACCCGGCTGGGCGCCACGTCCCATAGCGTGAGGCCGTGCGCGGCGAGCTGGATGTAGTGCTGGGTGTCGCGCAGCTGGCCCACCACCGGCTCGGCCAGCGTGGCGACATAGGCCTTCAGCTGGTCGGCCGCGATGGTGCCCTCGCGCACCCGCATGCCGACCAGGCCCACCTGCACGCGCGCGGAACGACGGTGGGCGCGAACCAGGGCCAGGAAGTCGGCCGTGGCATAGATGTCGAACAGGCTGGGCTGCAGCGGCACCAGGATGCGGTCGGCCAGCCGCATCACCGCCTCCAGCCGTTTGCCGTGCAGGCCGGCCGGCGTGTCGAGCACCACATGGGTGGTGCCCTTGGGTGGCTTGAGCCGGTCTTCGCGCTCGATGTCCCAGCCGGTGATGGCCGCCGCCTGCGGTGGACGCAAGGACAGCCAGGTGCGGGCCGACTGCTGCCGGTCCACGTCGCCCAGCATCACCCGATGGCCTTGCGCCGCCAGGTAGCCGGCCAGGTTGGTGGACAAGGTCGACTTGCCAACGCCCCCCTTGGGGTTGGCCACCACGATCACCGGCATCACGCCCTCCACGGCTGCTCGAGGCCACACGGGTCGTCCGGCCGGCCGCACGCGGCGGGCTGCCAGGACGGGTTCTAATGGTAGCGGCGGATCGCATCCCGCCAGCATCGACACAAACCGTTCCCGAGACCGTCACCTGCGCGACACCATGGCCTCCATCCAGATCCTCGCCGCCCATCCCCAGCTCCAGCATTCCCGGGTCACCCGTGCCCTGATGAACAGCGCGCACGCCCTGCCGCCCGGCCTGGTCGAGGTGCGCGACCTCTATGCGCTGTACCCTGACTACCTGATCGACATCGCCGCCGAACAGGCGGCATTGGAAGAGGCGCGGCTGGTGGTCTGGCTGCACCCGGTGCAGTGGTATGGCATGCCGGCGCTGATGAAGCTGTGGGTCGACGAGGTGCTGACCTACGACTGGGCCTATGGCGGCAGCGCCACCCGGCTGCGTGGCAAGGACCTGTGGCTGGTGGCCTCCACCGGCGGCCCGCAGGAGAGCTACCACCCGGGTGGCTACAACCGCTATTTCTTCGACGCCTTCCTGCCGCCTTACGAACAGACCGCGGCGCTGTGCGGCATGCGCTTCCTGCCGCCCCTGCTGCTGCACGGTGCCCACCGCGTGACGCCCGAGCAGCTGCAGGCCCATGTCACCGTGTTCACCGACCGCCTGCGCAGCCATCCCGACTGGCCGGAGCTGGACGAGCTGGAGCAATGCCCGCAGTGCCTGGTTCCCGCGTCGGCCCGGCCGGCGGCGTGAGGGCCGGCACCCGCCCGGCCGCCGTCCGGGCCGGCCGCACGGCGCGCGCTGCACTCCGTGCGTCCTGCCGCACCGGCCCGGCTGCCCGCCGCCTCTGACATCATTCGCCCCTGCCTCCCCAACCGCGCCTCGCCTTCCCCCCGATGGAACACACCTCCTGGCTGAGCAACTCGCTGATCTACCTGGCTGCGGCCGTCATCGCCGTGCCGCTGGCGCGTGCGCTGGGGCTGAGCGCCATCATCGGCTACCTGGCTGCTGGCATCGCCATCGGTCCCTGGGGCCTGAAGCTGGTCACCGACGCGCAGCAGATCCTGCACTTCGCCGAGTTCGGCGTGGTGCTGATGCTGTTCCTCATCGGCCTGGAGCTGGAGCCGCGCCGGCTGTGGGCCATGCGCCGGCCGATCTTCGGCTGGGGCAGCGCGCAGATGCTCGGCTGCACCGGCCTCCTCCTCGGCGCCGCGCTGCTGGCCGGCGTGCCGTGGAAGCTCGCGCTGGCCGCCTCGCTCGGGCTGGCGATGTCGTCCACCGCCATCGCGCTGGGCGCGCTGGACGAGCGCAACCTGATGTCGACCCGCTCCGGGCAGTCGGTGCTGTCCATCGCGCTGCTGCAGGACATTGCCGCCATTCCCATCCTGGCCCTGGTGCCGCTGCTGGGCAGCGGCGCGCTCTCGCATGCGGACGCGCCGGCCGGCTGGGGCGCGCTGAAGGCGGCCGGCATGGTGGCCGCCATCGTGCTGGGCGGGCGGCTGCTGTTGCGTCCGGCGTTGCGCTGGATCGCCAACAGCCGCACGCCGGAGGTCTTCACCGCCGCGGCGCTGCTGCTGGTGGTGGCGATTGCGGCGCTGATGCAGCTGGTGCAGCTGTCGATGGCGCTGGGCGCCTTCCTGGCCGGCGTGCTGCTCGCCGAAAACGAGTACCGCCGCCAGCTCGAGACCGATCTGGAGCCGTTCAAGGGCCTGCTGCTCGGGCTGTTCTTCATTGCGGTGGGCACCTCCATCGACTTCGGCGTGGTGATGCAGCAGCCGGTGCTGGTGGCGCTGCTGCTGGTGGGCTTCCTGGGGGCCAAGCTGCTGGTGATGTGGGGCATCGCACGCGCCATTCCGCTGCCACAGGGCGAGCGGCCGGTGTTCATCCTGCTGCTGGCGCAGGGTGGCGAATTCGGCTTCGTGGTGTTCCAGACGGCCAGCCAGGCGCAGCTGATGGATGCAGCGACCGCCTCGCTGCTGCTGGCGGCGGTGGCGCTGTCGATGCTGGTCACCCCGCTGCTGCTGGTCGCGGTGGACCGCTGGCTGCTGCCCCGGCTGGCCGCCGGCAAGGCGCCGCCGATGTCGGAGATCAACGAGCCGCAGGAAGCGCCGGTGATCATCGCCGGCTTCGGCCGCTACGGCCAGATCATTGGCCGCATGATGTACGCCAACGGCATCCCGGCCACCGTGCTGGAGCATGATGCCGAACAGGTGGAGACGGTGCGCCGCTTCGGCTGGCGAGTGTTCTACGGCGACGCCACCCGGCTCGACCTGCTGCGCATGGCGGGCGCCGCAAAAGCGCGGGTGCTGGTGCTGGCGATCGACGACATCGACCAGAGCCTGAAGGTGGCCGACCTGGCCCGCGAGCACTTCCCCCACCTCACCGTGGTGGCCCGCGCCCGCAACGTCACCCACTGGCACGAATTGCGCGAGCGCCAGGTGCAGCTGATCGAGCGCGAGACGCTCGACTCGGCCCTGATGAGCGGGCGCAGCGTGCTGGAAGCCATGGGCTGGCTGCCGCACCAGGCGCGCCAGCTGGCGATGCGCTTCCGGCGCCACACCGTGCAGCAGCTGGAGGAGCAGCGCCCGCACTACCGCGACCAGGCCAAGCTGGTCGCGCTGGCCAAGCTGGGCCGCCAGCAGCTGGAGGAGCTGTTCGCCCAGGAGCGGCAAGACCGTGAGCAGCGCCAGCGCGAAGGCTGGGGGCAGTAGCGGCCCGCCCCCGGCTCAGCGCAGGCTGTCCCAGAGCAGCTTCGCGCCGGTGAGGAACATGCCGAGGTAGATCCAGCGGTAGAACCATTCGGGCCGCACATGCCGCACCAGGCGCACGCCGGCCCACACACCCACCGGCGCGACCGGCAGCAGCACCAGCGCGGTGGCCATGTTGCGCAGGTCGATCAGGCCCAGCCAGGCATAGGCCGGCCACTTCGAGGCGTTGACGACCGCGAAGTAGACGGCCATGGTGGCCGAGAAGGTCACCGGCGGCAGCTTCAGCGGCAGCACGTAGGCGCTCACCGGCGGCCCGCCGGCATGCGCCACGAAGCTCGTGAAGCCGGAGGCCACGCTCAGCAGCCGGCCCAGCCAGTCGGGCGGCGGCGGTGCGTCGGCGCGCGGCGGAAAGAGCAGCCGTTGGGCCAGGAACAGCAAGGTCAGTGCGCCGACGATGCCCGCCACCGCCTGCGACGGCAGCACGCCGAACAGCAGCGTGCCGATCACCGTGCCGAGCAGGCCGGCGGGCAGCAGGCGGCGGATCAGCGCGCGGTCCCAGGCCTTGCGGTAGGCCAGCACGCCGAGCGCATCCATCACCGCCAGCAGCGGCAGCATCACGGCCGCCGCCTGGGGCACCGGCACGGCCAGGGCCATGATGGGCACCGCCAGCGAGCCGAAGCCGGCACCGAAACCGCTCTTGGACAGGCCCATCAGCAGCACCGCCGGCACCGCGGCGGCGTAGAAGGCTGGGTCGGTGATGAGGGCGGCGCTCCAGTCCATCATCGCTGGCGCACCTGGCTGGCCACTAAGATGTTCTGATGTGAATGAAAGGTCGGGAAGTCGAGGACCATGGAAGTGCTGCGCCTGGAAGGAATACGGCTGGTGATCGAGGTGGCGGCCACGCTCGCCTTTGCATTGTCGGGCCTGTTGGAGGCGGCGCGCCGGCGGCTCGACCCGGTCGGCGCCTGCGTGGTGGCCTTCCTGGCCGCCTTCGGCGGCGGCACCTTGCGCGACCTGCTGCTCGACCAGCGGCCCTTCTTCTGGGTGCGGCATCCCGAATACGTCTGGGCGGTGCTGGCGCTGGGCATCGTCGCGATGGCGGTGCTGCGCGCTCACCACCTGGCGTTGACCGAGCGCGCCATCCAGGTGCCCGATGCGCTCGGGCTCGGGCTCTTCGCCGCGGCCGGCGTCGACCTGGCGCTGGCGCTGGGCCATGTGCCGCTGATCGCGGTGCTGATGGGGGTGGTCACCGGGGTCTTCGGCGGTGTGCTGCGCGACATCGTCTGCAACGAGATCCCGACCGTCTTCAAGGACCACCGGCCCTATGCGGTGGTGGCCTTCGCCGGCGGCTGGCTGCACGTGGGCCTGCGGCAGTTGGGCCTGCCGGCCGAGCTGACCCTGGTGGCCACCGTCGTTGCCGTCGCCGGGGTGCGCGCAGTCGCAGTTGCGAGACAGTGGGAGCTACCTTCCTGGCGAGTGTAAGCACTCGCAAATAGTGCCTAGGCCAATGATCATGGGGCGTGGCTCGCTGGCTACCATGCCGGCGCTGTTCTGCTCCCTTGCCCAATCCCACATGCCGGCGAACGCCGGCCGGAGGCCCCATGACGGACAACGTACATCACCTGGAATGCTGGCACCTGAGGCAGCTGCGCAATGACCTGCAAGAGGTCCGCGACGAACTGCGCAGCCTGAAATACCGCCTCGTCTCTTTCGGCGACCAGACCATCGAGCTGCAGGCCGGCTTCCTGGTGTTGCACACCGATCTGGCCAGCCTGCGGAACGAGGTGGCGGGCACCCATACACGCATGGACATCATCGGGGACCGGCTGGAGCGGGTGGAACGCAGCCTCATGCCCGGGCCTTACGGGCGGCCGCCGCCGGGTGCCGCCTAGCGGGCCACCGAGCCAGGCCCGGCGCGCCGGTACCGTCGGCCACTGGCGGTGCCGGACGGGCGGGCGGCCCGGGGGGCCGTGTCCGGCAGGGGATGTTCACGACCCTGCGCCCGCGTGCCCGAGTCGCCACCAGGCGTCACACCCCACCCGCTTGCGCACCCACACCAGCACAGCGACACGCTGCCCCAGCCCCACCGACAGTCCGCCCGCAGCCGCCCAAGCGCCAGCCACCAGCGCCCTGCGCGATGCCTCAGCCCGGCGCGTTTTCCATGGCCGCTGTGGCCCTTGTCGGGCCGGGTCTGCGGCTGGCCCGGGCCAAGCCCCCGCCGCTCGGTGTCGCCTGGCCTGGGGTCCGGGCCGTCCGGCGCTCGGCCTGCACCTACTTGGCAGCCAACGCCCGGTGTCCCGACGCTCGGCGCGCCTTGCCCCAGCGTCAATTGCGCGTGCCGCCGAAACAGCCTGGCCGCGCAGCTGCCTTGCATGGGCCCTGCACATCGCAGCTCTGGCGGACCGGCTCGGCACGCACCCGGCGAAGGAGCGAAAATGCGGGCATGTTCGCTCCCTCCCAACATGAAGTCCGGCAGTTCTTCTGCGAGGCCTATCGCAAGCACCGCAGCGGCGAACCGCTGACGCCGCTGGAAGCCATCGCGTCCGACTGGATCGCCGAGCACCCCGAATACCATGCCGAGCTGAGCGACGTCGCCGCCGCGCAGGCCGCCAGCTACCAGGTCGAGGAGGGCCGCACCAACCCCTTCCTCCATCTGTCGATGCACCTGTCGATCAGCGAGCAGGTCGGTATCGACCAGCCGCGCGGCATCAAGCAGGCTTACGAGCTGCTGGCGCACCGGCTCGGCTCCGCCCACGAGGCCCACCACCAGGTGATGGAGTGCCTGGGCGAGATGATCTGGGCTTCGCAACGCAGCGGCCTGCCGCCTGACGGCGAAGCCTACATCGACTGCGTGCGCCGGCGCGCCACCCGCTGAGCCGGCCGCCCGCGGCCCGCCGCTTCGGCGCCTGGCCCAGCCAGAAACGGTCGCCGGCCCCTGTCGCAAGGCGGACACTGGCGGCCGCGCCCGCCCCTTAAAGTGCACGGTTGCGGCCGGACGATCGAGGACGCCGCCCGCCGTGGCCACAGCAGAAAAAAAGCCGCTGCATCGGCAGCGGCTTGTGGCTCGGCAGCGCAGCGGCGTTTCAGCGGAAACGGCTTTGCGGCACGACCTTGACGTCGCCCGGCATGGTGGCCAGGTAGTCGGACAGCGTGCGCAGTTCTTCGTTGGTGAACTGCTTGGCGATGCCGCCCATGATCGCGTTCGAACGGCCGATGTAGACGTTGTTCTCGACCTTGTACGACTTCAGTGCGACAAAGAGGTAGTCGGCATGCTGACCCGCCACCTTGGGATAGCTCGGATCGATCGGCTTGCGCAGGTCAGCGCCGTGGCAGGACACGCAATTGCCCTTCTTGAGCAGCGCATCGACCTCGGCGCTCGGTGCCTTGGCGGTGCCCTGGGCCGGACCGCCAGCTTCCTTGCCGAGCTGCTCGTAGTAGGCGGCCACGTCGGCCATGTCCTGCTCGGTCAGCGAATCGGCGATGCCCCGCATGGTGGGATGCTTGCGCTCGCCCTTCTTGTAGGCATTGAGCGAAGCGACGATGTAGCCGGCGCTCTGGCCGGCGATCATCGGCACCTTGTGCACTTCCGGGAAGCTGGACTGGTAGCCCGGGATGCTGTGGCAGCCGATGCACATGGCCACCTTCATGCCGCCGGCCTTGGCGTCGGGCGCCTTGGCCGTCTGCGCCGAAGCAGCGCCGGCGAAACCGGCCACAGCGGCCAGCACCATCATCGTGGAAAGCACTTTTTTCATGGGGGTTGCGCAGAGTTCGGGATTTCGAATCAACCCCGCATTATAGGCGGCCCCTCTTATACTGGCCGCGCCCCTCTAACCCGTTGATCCAACACATCTTCATGAAGTTTCAAGGTTCGGAGAACTACGTCGCCACGCACGACCTGATGCTGGCGGTCAACGCGGCCCTCACGCTCAAGCGGCCCCTGCTGGTCAAGGGCGAGCCGGGCACCGGCAAGACGATGCTGGCCGAGGAAGTGGCCGCCGCGCTCGGCATGCCGCTGTTGCAGTGGCACGTCAAGTCCACCACCAAGGCGCAGCAGGGACTCTACGAGTACGACGCGGTGAGCCGCCTGCGCGACAGCCAGCTGGGCGAGGAGCGGGTCAAGGACATCCACAACTACATCGTCAAGGGCGTGCTGTGGCAGGCCTTCGAGGCGGACCAGCCGGTGGCCCTGCTGATCGACGAGATCGACAAGGCCGACATCGAGTTCCCCAACGACCTGCTGCGCGAACTCGACCGCATGGAGTTCTACGTCTACGAGACGCGCCAGCTGGTGAAGGCGCGGCACCGGCCGCTGGTCTTCATCACCTCCAACAACGAGAAGGAACTGCCCGACGCCTTCCTGCGGCGCTGCTTCTTCCACTACATCCGCTTCCCCGATGCCGAGACCATGCAGCGCATCGTGCAGGTGCACTTCCCCGGCCTGAAGCAGGAACTGCTGGCCGCGGCACTGAAGAACTTCTATGACGTGCGCAACCTGCCCGGGCTGAAGAAGAAGCCGTCCACCAGCGAGCTGCTGGACTGGCTCAAGCTGCTAGTGGCCGAGGACATCCCGCTCGAAGCGCTGCAAAGCCGCGACGAGCAGGTGGCGGTGCCGCCGCTGGTCGGCGCACTGCTGAAGAACGAGCAGGACGTGACGCTGTTCGAGAAGCTGGTGTTCATGCAACGCCACAACCGCTGAGGAGCCCGGCATGAGTCTGCAACTCGAACCGGTGGTGCTCGAAGGCCGGCATGCCCGGCTGGAGCCGCTCGCCCGCGACCATGCCGCCGGCCTGGCCGAGGCGGTGCAGGACGGCGAGCTGTGGCGGCTCTGGTACACCGCCATCCCCCACCCGGAGAAGGTACCCGCCGAGATCGAGCGGCGCCTGGGCGAACAGGCGCAGGGCCGCATGCTGCCTTTCGCGGTGCGACAGGCCGGCAGCGGCCGGCTGGTGGGCATGACGACCTACCTGCACATCGAGCCGGCCCACCGCCGGCTGGAGATCGGCGCCACCTGGTACGCAGCCTCGGTCCAGCGCACCCCGCTGAACACCGAATGCAAGCGCCTGCTGCTCGGCCATGCCTTCGACACGCTGGGCTGCGTGGCGGTGGAGTTCCGCACCCATCACATGAACCACACCAGCCGCCGCGCCATCGAGCGGCTCGGCGCCAAGCTGGACGGCGTGCTGCGCAGCCACCAGACGCTGGCCGACGGCACGCTGCGCGATACCGCGGTGTACAGCATCATCGCCACCGAGTGGCCGACGGTGAAGCGGCACCTCGAGTGGCAGCTGGAGCGGCCCCACTAGGGGGCACCGCCGGCCGGGCAGCGCCGGGGGCCGCAGGCAGCCATGCCGGCGCCGCCCCTCCCCGCTCAGGCGTAGAACAGCTCCTTGGCCGAGCGCGCCTTGTAGGCCGTCTTCGCCAGTGCCCGCAGCAGCATCGCCACCGTGCCGGCCAGCGCCTCGTCCCAGGCGGCTTCGGCGCCGCTGGCGCCGACCACCAGCCCGTCCAGGCAGACGCTGCCCCACAGCGTGGTGTCGCCGCTGCGCAGCAGGTAGGGCTGCTCGGCCTGGATACGGCTGCTGTCGCGGCCGTGCTGCCAGCTGATGCGCGTCTTGGCGCGGGCGAAGGCGGCGTAGTCGGCATCCCAGTCCTCGCGCCGGCCGCCGAAAGAGGCTTCGTAGAGGATGGCCTCCTCGAAGCTCGAGTTCATCGGCGTGCGGGCCGGGTCCATGATGACGATGTGAAAGAAGCCGCCCTGGTTGATGCGGTCGTCGCGCGTGGAGGCTTCCAGGAGGGAGCGTGCGAGTTCGACGGCGTGCTGCGCCATCTCGCGGTCGATGAGGGCGCTGTCGCTGCTGCGGGAGGTGCTCATGGTCTCTCGGGTCGCCAGAAGGCGTGAAGTGGATTCGCGCAGCACACGGCAAGTGCCGTGCCCTGGTGAGTGCGCCCGGATGCAGCGGCCCGGCGCAGCGCCGGCGGCAGGGCTTGCCCGGTGCAACGGCAAGCTTTACGGCGCGGGGAGCCGCGTTGTTCACATCCACACACAGGCCAAGCCACAATAGTGGCAACATCGAGTCGTCCATCATGCTCATCGACTTCTTCTTCACCCTGCGCACCGCCCGGCTGCCCGTCTCGATCAAGGAGTACCTGACGCTGCTCGACGCCATCAAGAGCGGCGTGATCGACGACGAGGGCGGTCCCACCGTCGACAAGTTCTACTACCTGGCGCGCACCTCGCTGGTGAAGGACGAGGCCCACTTCGACAAGTTCGACCGCGCCTTCTCGGCGTACTTCAAGGGCGTGGAGTTGATGACCGACTTCGGCAAGGACATCCCGCTCGAATGGCTGCAAAAGCGTCTGGAGCTGGAGCTGTCCCCCGAAGAGAAGGCGCAGATCGAGAAGCTCGGCTGGGACGAGCTGATGAAGCGCCTGTCCGAGCTGTTCGAGCAGCAGAAGGAACGCCACGAGGGCGGCAGCCGCTTCATCGGCACCGGCGGCACCTCGCCGTTCGGCGCCTACGGCTACAACCCGCAGGGCATCCGCGTGGGCCAGGACCGCTCGCGCCACCGCAGCGCCATCAAGGTCTGGGACCAGCGGCAGTTCAAGGACTACGACGACAGCCTGGAGCTCGGCACCCGCAACATCAAGGTGGCCCTGCGGCGGCTGCGCCGCTTCGCCCGCGAGGGAGCGCACGAGGAACTGGACCTGGACGACACCATCCGCGCCACCGCCGCCAATGCCGGCTGGCTCGACCTGAAGATGGTGCCCGAGCGCCACAACAACGTGAAGGTGCTGCTGCTGATGGACGTCGGCGGCACGATGGACGAGCACGTGCACCGGGTCGAGGAGCTGTTCAGTGCGGCCAAGGCCGAGTTCAAGCACCTCGAGTTCTACTACTTCCACAACTGCGTCTACGACTACCTGTGGAAGAACAACCGCCGCCGCTACAGCGAGAAGTTCCCCACCTGGGACGTGATCCGCAAGTACAACAAGGACTACAAGCTGATCTTCGTCGGCGACGCGACGATGAGCCCCTACGAGATCCTCCAGCCCGGCGGCAGCGTCGAGTACAACAACGAAGAAGCGGGCGCCGAATGGCTGCAGCGCCTGACCCAGGCCTTCCCGAAGTTCGCCTGGATCAATCCCGAGCCCCAGGGCGTGTGGTCCTACCGTCAGTCGATCGCGGTGATCCAGCAGATCCTGAACCAGCGCATGTTCCCCCTGACCCTGCCGGGCCTGGAGGGAGCGATGCGCCTGCTGAGCAAGTAAGCCGCCCCGCATGCGATACCCAGCACGCCGGATCTGGCTGCCGCTCGCCTGTTGGCTCGCGCTGTTGTGCGCCGCCGCTTCGCGCCCGTTGCACGCCCAGCCGCTCGACGACGACGCCGACACCAGCGGCACGCCGGCGGCCGCCGCGCCCGCCTCCGCACCTGCGGCGGCAGAGGACAACGGCGGCCCGCGCCAGGGCACGGCCTACCAGCTGCGGGTGGAAGGCCCGCGCGAGCTGACCGGGCTGCTCTACCGCCATCTCGACCTCTCGCGCTTTCGCAGCGAGCGCGACATCACCGAGGTCGAGGTCGGCCGCCTGATGAGCGCCACCCCCGCGCAGGCGCGGGCGCTGCTCGAAACTGAAGGCTATTTCGCGGCCGACGTGAAGGTGGCACGCCGACCGGGCTCGGAGCCGGGGCAACCGTCGCTCATCACCGTCACGGTGGTGCCCGGGCCGCGCGCCACGGTGGACAAGCTCACGCTGGAAATCCAGGGCGCCTTCCAGGATGCGCTCGAAGCCGAGGATCCGCGCACCGTGCGCCGCGACCGCGGCCTGCGCAACCGCTGGCCGCTCAAGCCGGGCACCGTCTTCACCCAGGCCGCCTGGACGGCGGCCAAGAACAGCCTGATGACCAGCCTGCGCGGCGAAGGCTACCCGGCCGCCACCTATGCCGGCACGGTGGCCCAGGTCGACGCCGCGACGCACCGCGTGCGCATCTTCGTCGTGGCCGACAGCGGGCCGCTGTTTCGCATCGGCGAGATCAAGGTCGAAGGCATCGAGCGCACCACCGAGGAAGCGGTGCGCAACCTGGCCCCCTTCGAGATGGGGGAGGTCTTCACCGAGAAGATGCTGCTCGACTACCAGGAAAGCCTGCAGAAATCCGGCCTCTATGACGGCGTGGCGGTCGAGCTCGACCCCGACGTGACGCGGGCCGATCGCGCCCCGGTGGTGGCGCGGGTGCGCGAAAGCAAGCTCAAGTCGGCCACCGTCAGCGTCGGCTTCAGCAGCGACACCGGTCCGCGGGTGGGCCTGGACTTCACCCACCGCCGGCCGTTCGGGCAGGAATGGGTGGCTGGCGTCAAGCTGCTGCACGGCCGCGACGAGCGGGTGGCCAAGCTCGACCTGCTTTCCTACCCGAAGCCGCGTGGCTACCGCAACCTGATGTCGATCGGCACTGAATACCTGGCCGCCGGTGGCGCCACCACCGAGACCCGCCGGCTGCGCTATGGCCGCATGCAGGACACCGAGCGGGTCGATCGCCTCTACTACCTGGAATTCAACAGCACCGCCGTGGACACCGGCGAGAACCGCGGCACCGACCGCGCGCTCTGGGGCAACTACGAATGGACCCGGCGTGAGGTGAACAGCGTGCTCTTCCCGACCCGCGGCTGGATCCTCAGCGCCCATGCCGGCGGCGGCGTCTCGCACGACGCCGACAACGACCACGGCCCCTTCGGCCGCCTCTACCTGCGCGGCAGCTACTACCACCCGCTGGGCCAGCGCCGCGTGCTGCAGTTGCGCGGTGAGGCCGGCCAGGTCATGAAACGGGCCAGCCTGGGGGTGCCGGACACCCTGCTGTTCCGGGCCGGCGGCGACGACTCGGTGCGCGGCTATGGCTACCGTAGCCTGGGCCCGAAGCGGGAAGACACGGTGGTTGGCGGCCCGGTGCTGTTGACCGGTTCGGCCGAGCTGATGTGGCCGCTGTCGCAGCGGCTGCGCGACTGGTATGGCGCGGTCTTCGTCGACGCCGGCAACGCGGCGTCCGACTGGAAGGAGTGGAGCGCCGCCCGCGGCTACGGCTTCGGCGTGCGCTGGCGCAGCCCCATCGGCCCGCTGAAGGCCGACCTCGCCTACGGCGAGGCCACGCGCAAGGTGCGCCTGCATGTCAGTGTCGGAGCGACCTTCTGATGGCTGCCGATACTTCGCCCCGCCCGCCCGACGCGCCCGCAGCGACGCAGGCGCCGCCGCCGCGGCGCCACAGCCGCTCCCTGCGCCGGCTGGCGGTGGGCATCGTGCTGCTGGTGCTGTTGCTGCTGGCCACCGTGCTGGCCGCGGCCCGCTGGGTGGCCACCACCGAGTCGGGCACCCGCTGGGCGCTGGAGCAGCTGGGCCGCAGGCTGCCCGGCTTTGCCGCGCAGGAGCCACGCGGCGCCTTGCTGGGCGATTTCTCGGTGGCGCGGCTGAGCCTGCCGGCCGGCGGCAGCCGCATCGTGCTGACCCGGCTGCAGTGGCGCGGCCTGCGGCTGGAAGGGCTGCAGTTGAGCGCGCCTTATGCGCGGCTGGCCGGCGAGCAGCTGGACGCCGCGCGGCTGGAAGTGCGCCGTGCGGCCGAGCCGCCCGCGCCCCGCCCCCCCTCGCCCCCGCCAAAGGCGCTGCGCCTGCCGGTGGCGCTGCACCTGCAACGGCTGCAGATCGACCAGCTGGTGCTGGACGGCCTGCCTGAGCCCGTGACCGACCTGCGGGCCCAGGGCCTGCAACTGGGCACCGACCAGCAGATTGAAGAACTCGCCGCACGCTGGAACGGGCTGCAGGCCACCGGCCGGCTGCGCCTCGAAGGCGCGGCGCCGATGCGGCTGGAGGCGCGGCTCGACATCGCCAGCAGCGCGCCATCGCCGTCTGCAGCGGCCAGTGCGGCCGCTGCGCCTGCCTCTGCCCCTGCCGCAGCGTCGGCACCGGCCTCCCGCACACCCGCACCGACACCGAACGCCACCGAATCGCCACCGTCGTCCCCGGTCGCTGGCAAGCTGGTGCCCGAATGGGCGCGCGAAGTGAGCGTGCAGCTGGCGGCCCGTGGCCCGCTGGAGCGCTTCGCGGCAGACCTGCAGCTGCGCATGCAGGACCAGGCGCTGCGGGCGACAGCCCAGGTCACGCCTTTCCAGCCTTTGCCCCTGGACCGGCTCGACGCCAGCTTCGAGCACCTCGACCTGGCGCGCCTGCTGGCGCCGGTGATGGCCCGGGCGCCGGTCACTGCGCTGAGCGGCAAGGCCGTCGTGCAGCTCGACGGGGGCGCGGCCGGCACCCGCCCGCTGGCGATCAACCTCGAGCTGGCCAACGGGGTGCCCGGCCGCTGGGATGCCGGGCGCCTGCCGATCGCCCGCGCCCAGCTGCAGGCCCAGGGCCAAGGGCGGCAATGGACGCTCACCCGTGCCGAGCTGCAAGGCGCTGCCGAGTCCGGCGCGCCGGCCGGCCGCATCACTGCCCAGGGTGGCTGGCAGGACGGCCGCGCCGAGCTCAAGGCCCGGCTGGATGCCTTGATGCTCGACGCACTCGACGGACGGCTCGCCCCGATGCAGCTCAGCGGCCCGATCGAGCTGTCGCTGACGCTGCCCAAGGCCGCACCAGCGCAGGCGCAGGCAGCTGGCGCGGCCGCCATGGCGGCTCATCCGGCCGGCTCTGCGGCCACCGCCGTCCCGGTGGCACGCGCGCAGACCGCTGCCCCGGCGGCTGCCGCCTTCGAGTCGGCCCGCCTGCAGGCGGCGCTGACCGGGGCGTTGCACGGCCGCGCACGGGCCAGCGCGCCCCCTGCGATGGCAGCCGACGACGTGCAACTCCAGCTGCAGGCGCAGGCCACGCCGACGCGCTACCAGCTCGACACCCTGCAGGCCCGTGCCGGCCGGGCCCGGCTGCAAGCCAGCGGCGAGGCCGAGCGCCAGCGCGACAACGGCTGGGCCGTGAAGGCCGGCCTGGAACTGCAGGCCTTCAATCCCGCGCTGTGGCTGCCTGGATCGGCCGACTCCGCCTGGCGGCGCGCCCGCCATGAGCTGAACGGGCGCATGCGGCTGCAGGCCGGCCTGCCGGCCGCGCCCGCCGACACCGCGGCCTTGCTGCGCGAGCTGCAGGCCGAGCTGGACGCCGAGCTCAAGGACAGCGTGCTGGCCGGCCAGGCGCTGGTGCTGGACCTGCATGCGCAGGCCGACGGCAAGGGCCGCATCGAAGCGCGCAGCGAAGTCGAGGCCGGCGGCAATTCGGCCCGCCTGGAAGCCTTGCTGCGGGTGCCCGCCCCGGGCCGCGTGGCTGCGGCCGACGACCACCTCGACCTGCGCCTGGATGCGCCCACCCTGCAGCGACTCGCGCCCCTCGCCCAGGCACTCAACCTCGGCACCGTACAGGGCAGCGCCCGGTTGCAGGCGCAGGCCCGCGGGCCGCTGGGCGGCTGGGTGGCAAGTGCCACGGCGCCGCCCAAGGGGCCGGCGCGCAACGGCAACGGCAACGGCAACGGCAACGGCAACGGCAACGGCAACGGCAAAAACCACACGCCGGCGGCCCCTCCCGCAACGACCGCCCTGCCCGGCTTGCCGCCCATCAGCACCGAGGGCACCGTGCGTGTCGACGACCTGCAGTTCGGCAGCCTGGCGCTGCAACGCCTGCAGGGCCAGTGGAACGCCAGCACCGAGGCCGGGGCCGCGATCGACGCCCAGCTGAGCGCCGAGCAGCTGCGCCTGGCGAGCCTGCTGGTGCCCACCGCCCAGCTGAAGGCCGAGGGCCAGAGCGGGCAGCACCGGGTCATGCTGGATGCCGAGCTGCGGCCACCGGTGCGCGCCCAGGCGGTGGCGCAAGCCAACGTGGCGGCCTCGGGCGAGGCACCCCGCACGCCGGCGCCGCTGGTCTTCACCACCCGCATCGCCGGCGGCTTCACGCCGAATACCGGCATGCCCACCGGGTGGCGCGGACGCGTCGAGGAGATCGTCCTGCGGCCGACCGAATCGGCCACCGGCCCGCTGGCCGGGCCGGAGCGACTGCCGCTGCTGGTGGCGCGCGACGTCGGCATTGAATGGCAGCGCGGGCCCACCGCGCAGTGGGCGGTGCTGCAGCCGGGCCAGGCCGAGGTGCTGGGCGCCGTGCTGCGCTGGACCGAGGCACGCTGGCACGAAGGCGACGGCCGCCGAGAGCTGGCCTTGCAGGCCCAGGTCGATCCGGTCGCCATTGCGCCCCTGCTGCTGCGCGCGCAGCCCGACTTCGGCTGGGCGGGCGACCTGAAGGTGGGCGCCCGCATCTCGGTGCGCGCCGCACCGGAATTGGTGGCACAGGTCGAGATCGCGCGCACCGGCGGCGACCTGCAGATCAACGAATACGGCGTGGTGCAGGCGCTCGGCTTGAGCGAACTGCGGCTGCGCTTGGACGCTGCCCAGGGCACCTGGCATTTCACTGAGGCGGTGGCCGGCAGCAACCTGGGCCGGGTCTCCGGCGAGCAGACGGTGCGCACCGCTGCCACCGCCTGGTGGCCGGAGCCGCAAGCCGACATCGACGGCAACGTGGTGGTGCAGGTCGGGAACCTGTCCACCTGGGGAGCCTGGGTGCCGGCCGGCTGGCGGCTGGGGGGCCAGCTCAGCGGCCGGCTGGGCCTGGCGGGCCACTTCGGCTCGCCGGACCTGGTGGGCGAGTTGCGCGGGCAGCAGCTGACGGCCCGCAACACGCTGCAGGGCGTGGCCTTGCACGACGGGGTGGTGCACCTGACCTTCCAGGGCGACAGCGCCCGCATCGAGACCTTCCGCTTCGCGGCGGGCGAGGGCCATGCCGAATTGACCGGCGGCGCCCGCCTGGGCGAGCAGCCGCAGGCCGACCTGAGGCTGGTGGCCAGCCGCTTCGCGCTGCTGAGCCGGGTCGACCGGCGCGCCACCGTCAGCGGCGAGGCAAGCGTGCAATTCGATGCCGAACGCATGGCAGTGCAGGGCCGCTTCCGTGCCGACGAGGGCTCGGTGGACATCAGCCGGGCGGATGCGCCCGCGCTGTCCGAGGACGTGGTGGTGCGCCGCCCCGGGGATGCGCCAGGCGGCGAAGGCGACGAGACCGGCAACAACGCGGCCGCCGCCAAGCCGGCACCGGCGCGGGCCCTGAACCTCGACGTGGCCTTCAACCTGGGAGAGCGCTTCCGCCTGCGCGGCCGCGGCATCGAGACGCGGCTGGCCGGCGAACTTCGCTTCACCTCGCCGCGCGGCAAGCTGGCGGCGCATGGCGAGATCTCGGCCGAGGACGGCAAGTACGAGGCGTATGGGCAGGAGATGGTCATCGAGCGCGGCGTCTTCACCTTCGTCGGCGAGATCGGCAATCCGCGGCTGGACATCGTCGCCGTGCGGCCCAACCTCGATGTGCGGGTGGGCGTGACGGTGGGCGGCAATGCACTGTCGCCGCGGGTGCGCCTGTTCTCCGATCCGGCCCTGCCCCCCACCGAGACGCTGGCACTGCTGATCACCGGCAAGAGCTACGACAGCCTGGAAGGCAACCAGACCCTGCTGCTGCAACGCGCGGCGCTGGCCCTGCTGGCCGGCGAAGGCGGTGGCGACGACAGCATCATGAAGCGGCTGCCGCTGGACGAGTTGTCGGTGCGCCAGACCGAGGGCGCGGTGCCGGAGACCGTCGTGACGCTGGGCAAGCAGGTGTCCGAGCGGGTCTATGTGGGCTATGAGCGCGGGCTGAGCGCCGCCAACGGATCGTGGCAGCTGATCTACCGCATCGCACAGCGCTTCACGCTGCGGGCCCAGACCGGCGACGACTCGGCCGTGGACCTGGTGTGGCTGTTCAAGTGGAACTGAAGCCAGAGGCTGGCCGGGGCGATGCCCCGGCGGCCGCTGCCGCAGCAGCGCGCATCATGCCGGACCGCAGCAGCGCGTCTTCTGCCCCGTGAGGCAGGCCCGGGTCACCGCCGGCCGGGCACTGCCGCGTCGCGGCTCCTGACGATCGGCGGTCCGGGCCGGTGCCGGGGTCCGCGCAGCCGGGACGCCAAACCAAGGAGGCAGCGGACCCGACAGGCTTCGGGCGCCCGCTACCGAGCCTGGCCTGGGTGGCCCACCTCCCCCTACAGCCTCAGCCTTCGTCCGTGGTCAGCGTTTTCAGCTCGGCGAGTTGCGCCAGCATCACCAGGTG
The DNA here is from genome assembly GCF_030419005.1 of Eleftheria terrae. Lineage (NCBI taxonomy): Bacteria > Pseudomonadati > Pseudomonadota > Betaproteobacteria > Burkholderiales > Eleftheria > Eleftheria terrae. Next base: position 4,658,954 of record NZ_CP106951.1, on the reverse strand, counting down.
CTCGACCGCCTTGACCTTCTTCACATGCGCCGCATCGGCGGCCCCACCCAGGGCCAGGGCCGGAACAAAGCCATACATCTCGTCGGACCTCAGTCGTCCCCACCGCTCCTTCGCGGGCCGGAACAGGCGCTCTTTCTCACCCTGGATGTCCATGGACTTTGGCTGCAGGAACGCGAAGAACGATCGCAGGGCGAAGTCGGGGTCGGTGTCCGGCTCCTTGGCACCGTGCCGGTACAACGCGCAGGCATCGGGGGCGAGGATGGTGAGCGAGTTGCCGGTGCGCTCGCCCCAGAAGTAGAGGTGGCCGAACGCGCTGCGGGCGATCAGGTGATAGGCGTCGCGCTCCATGAAGGGCGTGTCGCCGATCCAGGCGTCCAGGGCCGGCTCGTACGCCTCGGGGTCGACGGTCCAGAAGAGGCCGTCGGCATAGCCGCACCAACCGTGTTCGTTCCAGTAGGCCAGCAACTGGTCTGGCAGCTTGCCGCGGAACGTCTCGATGCTCGATCGCGGAACGTGGCGACACTCGACGGGCGGGCCGAACTTCTCGAGGAAGTATGCGAAGTCTTCATCCATCGTTTCACCTCACGGGCATCGCTGTAGTTTGGCGTTCATTTTGACGGAGCCGCGATCGGCCTCCGGCACCGCATGGGCGGCCTGGTCCAGGGTGCCGACCCGGCTGCGCCATTGGGGCCCGATCTTGGAGTTGATCCGGCTGTCGCCCATGTCGGTCGGCGGGTCGCTGCCACCACCGCTGAAGTCCGGGTTGTGCAGGGCTGCCATGGTCTTCAGCTTCTCGGTCGCTGCGGCGATGGCCTGCTTCTCCGCGGCGGCCGGCGAGGCGCCCTCGCGGCGGTACTGCTGCCCCAGCTTTTGTATGAGGTCTTGCTCGTAGGCATCCCGCACCCGCTGCGCTGCCGCGGCATCGCGCTTGGTGAGCCCGTCCTGGAAGGCTTTGCGTGCCTCGAGGAACTCCTTGACCGTCAGGTCGTTCAGCCCGGCCTGCTGGCCGGCCAGCTGCCGGTCGAACTCGGCAATGCCGGTTTCCGAGAGCCGGTTTGCCTTGAAGCAGGGCACGTCCACCCGCTTCATGGGCCGCGGGCCCGACGGCTCTTCCCGGCCGCCCTTGCGCCCTGGCGGAGGAGGGGGTGGTGGTGAAGCACCGCCCGCGCCGCCGTCGCCTGCGCCGCCCGCCCGATGGCGAAGGTGCAGCCCGGGATGGCCCGCCAGCTGCTTCTCATTGGCCGCCAGCCAGTCGGCCACCTTGGGGCCCAGCCGCGGGCTCTCGCGCACTTCCTGCAGCAGCCGGGCCTTGTCGCCGCGGCCACGCGTCAGGTACTCCGACAGCGCCATCAGCACCGCCATGACCAGGATCACATGCCCCTGCGCGAACTGGCCTGCCGCGAAGCTGACGGCGTTGTCCTCGCCGACGAAGGCGTGGTCCCTCGACCTCATGCCGGAGCCGGGTGGCGGCCCCCAGCAGGCGCGGAAGCCGTCCTCATAGCACCGGAAGGCGTCGGGCAGCGACTCGCCGAGGTACTCGACCAGCGAGGCCAGCCCCAGGAGGCCCAGGATCCACACGCCGGCCTTCGCACCCAGCCCGGCACCGATGCCGGCACCGGGCACCGCGCCCACGCCACCGGCGAAGAAGCCGGCGACACCGCCCGCCACGCCGCCGACCACCACCGAGCCGCCGTAGTACAGCGCGACGTCCTTGCAAGACTCGATCAGGATGTCGAGGATCACCGACACTTCGAGGCCGGCCAGCCGGTGGACGATGATGCGGCGCGTCTCCTCGCCGGAGCGGTAGAGCGCGTCGGTGACGCGCTCTACCCGGCTCATCTGCCCTTCCATGAAGCGCGCTGCGCTGCTCATCTGGTCGCGCACGCTGCGGCCCCAGTCATCGAACGCGTAGCCACCGGCCGGGCCATGGCCCCTGCGGAGTTCGTCTTCCTTGTACCGCAGCTCACTCAAGACGCTGAAGCGGTCGAAGCCTTTGCCTGCCATCGCCTGGCTGCCTCCCACACGTAAGCGCCTCCCCGGCAAGGGAGGATGGCGCGCCGGCAGTATGGCCACAGCAGCCAGGGACGCTGTGACCGACTGTGAAGCGGCCGAAGGCCACCGCTGCCGGCGGAGGCGGCCCCGGAAGCGGGCCGCCAGCCCCCGCCCGGGGGCTGGCACGCTGCGGCCGCCGAGGGAAAGCAGGTATCATCCCGCTCGCAAAACCGGCCCCTCTCTCCGTAGTTCAATGGATAGAACGAGCGCCTCCTAAGCGCTAGATACAGGTTCGATTCCTGTCGGAGGGACCAGCCCTTGCTTGTCATGCGCCGACGCCGTGCCGCCAAGGTCCGCCGATGCCTGCCACCCCACCGCCTCCCCGCCTTTCGAGCCTGACCCGGCTGCGCCGCCAGCGCGAGCGCGCCGCCCGCCAGCGGGCCTACCGCTGCCGATGCGGCCGGCCGGTGTTCTTCAGCAACACCCTGTGCCTCGGCTGCCACACGCCACTCGGCTATGAGCCCGCACAGGGGCAGGTCCTGCCCTTGCAATCGCTGGCCGGCCAGCCCGGGCTGTGGGGGCTCGATGCCTCGCCGGGCGAGGCCGCACCGGCCCCGCGCCGCTATCGCCGCTGCGCCAACTTCGACACACCGGCGGGCTGCAACTGGCTGGTGCCGGTCGATGAGCCGGCGCCGCCCGGCCAGCCGCTGTGCGTCGCCTGCCGGCTCAACCGCACCATTCCCAACCTTGGCCTGGCGGGCAACGGCCTGCGCTGGGCGCGCATCGAGCAGGCCAAGCGGCGCCTGGTGTCCGCCCTGCTGGGCCTGGGGCTGCCGGTGCGCTCGCGCCTGGGGGAAGATGTGCAGCATGGCCTGGCTTTCGACTTCCTCGAAAGCCAACCGGGCGGGCCGGCCGTGATCACGGGCCATGCCGACGGCATCGTCACGCTCGACATCCGGGAGGCGGACGACGCCCATCGGGAACAGATGCGCGAGCAGCTGCACGAACCCTACCGGACCCTGCTGGGGCACCTGCGGCACGAGGTCGGTCACTACTACTGGGAGCGGCTGGTGGCGGGCACCGACTGGCATGAACCGTTCCGCAGCCTGTTCGGCGACGAGCGGCGCGACTACCCGGCCGCCCTGCGGCAGCACTACGAACAGGGTCCGCCAGCCGACTGGGCGCTGCGCCATGTCAGCGCCTACGCCAGCGCCCATCCGTGGGAAGACTGGGCCGAGACCTGGGCCCACTACCTGCACATGATGGACACCCTGGACACCTCGCTGAGCTTTGGGCTCGCCTCGGAGTCGCTGGAGGTCGAGTGGGAGCCCTTCTCTGCCGCAGCGCTCTACCGCAGCGACGAGGCGCAGGTCGAGGATTTCCTCTCCCTCATCAACGGCTGGGTCGAGCTCACCGGGGTACTCAACGAGTTGTCGCGCGCGATGGGCGAGCCGGACTTCTATCCCTTCGTGCTGGCGGCCGAGGCGGTGCGCAAGCTGCACTTCGTGCACCTGGTGGTGCATGCCAGCCGGCCTTGAGTCACCCGGCCGCCGAACGGCACGCAAAGAAAAAGGGCCGGCAAAGCCGGCCCCGCGATGCAACGACCGTTGTGGCCGGCGCTGATTCGTTCAGCGTCAATGAGCGCGCGGTTCCCGAATGCAGTAGGCCGCTGCCGCGGCGAGCACGGTCTTCGGGGCACGGATGCAATAGGCGGCGTCGGCCTTCTGCGGCTCGCGGATGCAATACGCAGCGTCGGCCTTCTGCGGCTCACGGATGCAATACGCAGCGTCGGCCTTCTGCGGCTCGCGGATGCAATACGCAGCGTCGGCCTTCTGCGGCTCACGGATGCAGTACGCAGCGTCGGCCTTCTGCGGCTCGCGGATGCAGTACGCAGCGTCGGCCTTCTGCGGCTCACGGATGCAGTACGCAGCGTCGGCCTTCTGCGGCTCACGGATGCAGTACGCGGCATCCGCCTTCTGCGGCTCGCGGATGCAGTACGCGGCATCGGCCTTCTGCGGCTCGCGGATGCAGTACGCGGCATCGGCCTTCTGCGGCTCGCGGATGCAGTACGCAGCGTCGGCCTTCTGCGGCTCGCGGATGCAGTACGCAGCGTCGGCCTTCTGCGGCTCGCGGATGCAGTACGCGGCCTCGCCCGACAAGGGCATCGCCTCGCCGAACTCGGCGGCGTACAGGTCATGCGTGTCGACAGCGGCGGTGTCCAGCGCGGTGCGGTCTTCGTCGCCGCGCATGCCGAAGTAGGGATAGTGGTGCAGGAACTCGCCGAAGATGCGCATGCAGTCGTCGGCGTACTTGCGGGTGTCGAGAATGTGGGCGTGCCAGAAGCGGTCGATGTCCTTGGTCGGCGCAATGGCCCGCTCGGGGTACTTGACCATCAGCACCAGGAAGCGCTTGTAGCCCACCGCCATGCGCTCGGCATGCTCGCGGCTCCAGCCCTCGCCTTCGTCGCAACAGGTCAGCTTGAACTTGATCGGCTCGAGGTCGAGCGCTTCAATTTCGGCGAGCACCTGCTCGAGGGGACGGCCAGCGGCGAATGCGTGTGTCATCAGTACTCCAGACAAAAGAGGGGCGGCATGCACGTCGGCCTGCCAGGACAAGTTGGAAATCGGGTGATCAGGCGGCCACGCTCGGGCCAATCAGATTGCGCAGGTCGCGGGCGAGGAAGGCGCCCATCTCGGCGGCGGAAATGGGCTTGCTCAGGTAGTAGCCCTGGATCAGGTCACAGCCGTTGCTGCGCAGAAAACCCACCTGCTCCACCGTCTCGACGCCTTCGGCCACCACCCGCATGCGCAGGCTCTGCGCCAGGCTCACGATGCCGGCCGTCAGGGCCGCAGCGTCGGTATCGCCCGGCAGGTCCTTGATGAAGGAGCGGTCGATCTTCAGCGTGCTCAGCGGGAAGCGTTGCAGGTAGGACAGCGAGGAATACCCAGTGCCGAAATCGTCGATCGCCAGCGACACGCCCATCTCCCGCACCTCTTGCAGCAGCGCCGCCGCCCGCACCGGGTTGTGCATGACGCCACTCTCGGTGATCTCCAGCTCCAGCAGCGAGGCGTCGAGGCCGGACTCCGCCAGGATCTGGGCCACTTCGCTGGGCAGCTGGGGGCTGTTGAGCTGGCGCGGCGACAGGTTCACGCTCACCTGCACCGGCGTGCCGGCATCGCGCCACACGCAGGCGTCGCGGCAGGCGGTTTCCAGCGCCCACTGGCCCAGGCCCTCGATCAGTCCGGTTTCCTCGGCCAGCGGAATGAACTGCGCCGGCGAGACCATGCCCAGCGTCGGATGGCGCCAGCGCATCAGCGCCTCGACCCCGGTCACGGTGCGGGTGTGCAGGTCCATCTTCGGCTGGTAGACCAGCGACAGCTCCTCGCGCTCCAGGGCGCGCCGCAGCGCGCTCTGCAGCTCCAGCTGCTCCTGGCCATCGGCATTCATCTGCGCCGAGTAGAAGTGGTAGGTGCTGCGGCCCTTGGACTTGGCGCGGTACATGGCGGTGTCGGCATTCATCAGCAGCGACTCCACGTCACGCCCGTCCTCGGGATACACGCTGATGCCGATGCTGGCGGTGGCTGGCAGCTCACGGCCATCCACCACGAAGGCCTCGCCGCAACGCTCCAGCAGCTTGGTCACCGGGGTGATGGCGTCGGTCGCGTCGTCCAGGTCCTCCAGCACCACCACGAACTCGTCGCCGCCGAAGCGGGCCACGGTGTCGGTCTCGCGCACCGTCTCGGTCAGCCGGCGGGCGCAGCAGCGCAGCACCGCGTCGCCAGCGCTGTGGCCCAGGCTGTCGTTGATGTACTTGAAGCGGTCCAGGTCCAGGAACAGCACCGCCAGGCGCTTGTTGTGGCGGGCCGCGCGCTTGATGGACTGCGACAGCCGCTCATGCAGCAGCGGCCGGTTGGCCAGCCCGGTCAGCGCGTCGTGCGCGGCGAGGTGGCGCAGGGCCTGCTCGGCCTCCTTGCGCTGCAGGTACTGCGCCAGCTGGCTGGCGATCGACTCGGCGAAGCTCATCACTTCGCGGTCCACCGGCAAGGGCGCGCGGCTGAAGAACTCGAGCACGGCGATCGTCTGGCGCGCCACCACCGGCACCGCCAGCGCCGTGCGCATGCCGCCACGGCGGGCGATCTGCTCGCGCTCGTGCGCGGCGAACGACACCGGCACGGCGCGCCAGGAAGCGCTGCCGCTGTCCCAGGCGGGCGCCATGCTGCTGCCTGCGACAGGGCCGCTCCAGGCGGTCATCTCGTGGGCGAAGTCGGCCAGTTCGGCCGGCTGCGCCGCATGCCAGCTCTGCAGGGCACGCAGGCGGCCGTCGCTCGACACGGTCCAGCACACCGCCATGTCCCAGCCCAGCAGCGGCGTCACGCCGCCCAGCACATAGCTGACGGCCGACTCCACTTCACCGTCGGCCGCCAGCTGGCGGGCGATGTCGTGGGCCAGCTGCAGGCGCAGCGCGGCCTTCTTGCGGGAGGTTTCGTCGCGCACCGTGCCGCGCAGGGTCAGCTTGCCGTTCTCGCTGCAGCGTTCGAAGTTGGCATGCACCCAGCGCTGCGTGCCGTCCGGCAACAGCAGCTGGTGCTCCACCTCGGCGGTGTCACCGCATTCGCTGGCCCGGTCGATGGCCTCGCGCACCTCGTCGCGCTGCTCCTGGGGCACCAGGGCCAGCAGCTGCGGCACACCGGGGGCCGGCGAGCCGGCCGTGAAGCCGTAGATGCGGCGCGCCTCGCGGGAGCATTCGATCTCTCCGCTCTGGTAGTCGAACACCCAGCTGCCCACCTTGGCCAGGCCCTGGGCCTCGGCCAGGCGCCGCTCGCTGGTGCGCAGGCTCTGGGTCATCTGCCGCGCCAGCGCCACCGCGCGGCGTTGCGATCCCATCACCGACACCAGCACGCCGGCCAGCAGCAGGCTGATGGTGATGCCACCGAACAGGATCACCGTCGGCAGCGCGCGGTCCTGTGCCGCGGCATCGTAGGCCGGCGGCGCCGACACCTCGACCATCCACACCCGCCCGCCGAGCACGAAGGACTGCACGCGGCGCAGCGTGCTCGTTGCACCGGCCGTCGCCGGCAGCTCCTTGCCGGTCAGGCCGGCCGGATGGTCGGTGTCGAACAGCAGCCGCTCGGCATCCAGCGGCATCTCGGGGGCCGACGCCAGGGCTTGGCCGGCCAGGTGGGGGCCGCCGTCGTACAGACGCAGCCGCAGCCCGCCGTGCGGCAGCTGCAGCCCGCCCAGCATGGCGGAAACGCGCACGCCGGCACCCACCGAGCCGAGATAGGCGGCGCGTCGCTGCGCCACGCTGTCCACCGGCATGCCCGAGCGATACACCGGCAGGCGCAGCGCCAGGCCGACGTGTGCATTCGGCCCGCGGCTCTGGATGGTGCGGCCGGAGGACGTCAGCATGCCGGAGTCGCGCATGCGCTCCAGCGCCGCCAAGGCGGCCGGCTGGGCGGCGATGTCGCGGCCCAGCACCTGCTCGTTGCCCTTGAGCGGTTCGACGAAGGCAAACGGCTGGTAGCCGGGGCGTTCACCCGGCGGCAGGATCAGCCCGGCACCCGGGGCACCGTCCTGGCGCAGCTGTGCCTCGAAGGCCTGGCGCTCGCCCGGCGCGACATAGGGCGCGTAGTTGAGCACCTGGAAACCGGGGAAGTGGTTGTTCAGTTCCAGCGAACGGGCATAGCGCGCGAAGCGTTCGCGGGTCACCTCGCCGGTGTCGAACAGGGCGCGCAGGCCCTGCAGCACCTCGACATACGCGGCGAAGCGCCGCTCGACCTGCACGGTGGCATTGCCGGCCTGGTTGTCGAAGCGCAGCTGCGATGCCAGCTGCGCATCCTCGCGGGCCGAACGGCTCAGCCCGATCGACAGTGCCACGCCGGCCAGCAGGACCAGAGCCGGCACGCCCAGCGACTGCAGCCCGGCCAGACGCGACGCGCGCGGCACGGCCGTGGCTGCGTAAGCGGCCGGGGTCGGGATCTCTTGCTCGGGGATGTTCACTGAACGACACCTGCTGAGCAGGCCGAGTGCGAGCGTTCGGCTCACTGTCCGAACCATCGGACGATGCCTGCGGGGACACGCCCCTGGAATGTCGGTAACTGTAAAAACCGCCGGCCTCGCGGTCTGTCAGGTTTTTTCCAACACACGTGTGAGGCGAGCGCGATGCCAGGCGTCAGCCCCGCCGCTCGGGCGCGTCGGCCGTGGCGGGCAGCGGCATTTCTTCACGGTCGAGCCGGCCCTGGCGCTCAGCTTGCGCCTTGAACGGCCGATGAAGCAGCCGTGCCACGCCCTGCCCCGCCCCGTCCCCTGCTGCCCGGGGAGGGCGCTCGCCGCCGCAGCGGCACGCTCGCCAGGACGCGATAGATGGCAATCCTGCGCAGTCCGACACACCGCGCGCGGCGCCGCCGCGTCACAAGAACGGCCGGCCCGGCTAGAGTCGGGCCTCTCTCCCTTTCTTGCCCGGTCGTCCTCGTGCAGCGCCTGCGTCGCCTATTCCTCTCCGATTCGGTGCGACCGGCCAGCAACGGCTGGATGCCGGTGGTGCTCACCCTCACGCCCGGCCGCGCCGGCCATGCCTTCATCGAGAAAGCCTGCCGCCGCTTCGAGCCGCAGGCCAGCGTGATGGCCTGCATCGGCACCGGCGACCTGCTGCTCAAGACCAGCGTCTACGCTCCCGACCTCGTGGTGGTGGACCCGCTGGCCTGCGGGCCGGAGCTGCCCGCCCTGCTCTGGCAGCTGCGCGATGCACGGCCGACGATGGCCATCCTGGCGCTGGCCTCCGATGCCGACATCGCCGCCCTGCAGCGCAACGAGCTGCCTGGCGTGGATGCAGCGCTCACACCCGCCGAGCTGGTGCACTGGCTGGCCGAAGGCCTGGCCCGGCTGCGCTGCCGGGTGCAGCTGGCTGCGCTGGCGCTCGGACCTTCCTTCGACACGACCCAGGCGGCGGAACTCGCGCCCCTGCCATGAGCCACCGCGGCTGACACAAGGCGGGTGGCAGCGTCGCGCCGCCGCGCGCTTCACTGCACCCCGGCCTGCGCCGGCTGCTGCCCGAGCAGCGCGTCGAACTGCGAAGCCGGCATCGGCTTGCCCAGCAGGTAGCCCTGCGCCTCGTTGCAGTGGTGGGCCTTCAGGAAGTCCAGCTGCAACTCGGTCTCCACCCCTTCGGCGACGATGCGCACCCCCAGGCTGTGCGCCATCGCGATGAGTGCGCGCACCAGCCGGCCGTCACTCTGCTCGTCACGCAGGCGGGCGACGAAGGAGCGGTCGATCTTGAACTTGTCCACCGGCAGCTCCTGGAGGTAGGACAGGCTGGAATAGCCGACGCCGAAGTCGTCGATCGCCACACCCACGCCCAGCGCCCGCAGGCGCTGCAGCATGAAGGCGGCACGCTGGGTGTCGCGGACCACCGCGCTTTCGGTGATTTCCAGCTCCAGCAGTTGCGCCGGCAGGCCGGTGGCCGCCAGGGCGTCGCTCACCTCCTGCACCGGGTCGCCGGCCTCCAGCTGGCGTGGCGACAGGTTGACCGCAATGCGCAACGGCCCGCCGCCCCGGTTCTGCCAGCCGAGTGCGGTCGCGCAGGCCTCGCGCAGCGCCCAGCGGCCGATGGGCACGATCAGGCCGGTTTCCTCGGCCAGCGGGATGAAGTCGTTCGGCGGCACCAGTCGCCCGCCGCGTTGCCAGCGCACCAGCGCCTCGGCGCCCACCAGCCGGCCGCTGCTGCAGTCGAACTGCGGCTGATAGTGCAGCACCAGTTCCTGGCGCTCCAGCACCCGGTGCAGGTCGGCTTCCAGCTGCAGGCGGGCGGTCGAGGCGTCGCTGCGGCCGGGCTGGAACTGCCGGAAGGTGTTGCGGCCGCTGGCCTTGGCGTCGTACATGGCGGTGTCGGCATGGCGCATCAGGCTGGCCAGGTCGGTACCGCCCGCCGGATAGGTGACGCCGCCGATGCTGGGGGTCACCCGCAGTTCCTGGTTGCCTGCCGTCAGCGGGGGCTCCAGCGCCTGCAGGATCTTGCGTGCCACACGCTCGCACTCGCCCTCGCCGGCCGGGTGCGGCAGCAGCACGACGAACTCGTCGCCGCCCATGCGCGCCACCGTGTCGGTGGCACGCACCGCGGCGCGCAGCCGCTGGGCCACCTCGCACAGCACCCGGTCGCCCACGTGGTGGCCCAGCGAGTCGTTGATGTTCTTGAAGCGGTCGAGGTCGATGAACAGCAGCGCCAGCTGCCCCTGCTCGCGCCGCGCCCGCACGATGGAAGCGCCCAGGCGGGCCTCCAGCAGCGCCCGGTTGGGCAGGCCGGTCAGCGCATCGTGGTGCGCCATGTGGCGCATCCGCTCCTCGATCTGGCGGCGCTCGGACACATCGCGCAGGATGCCCACATGCTGGTTCCCCTGGCCCAGCGCCATCTCGTTGAACACCACGTCGAGCGGGAAGCTGGAGCCGTCGCGCCGGCGGCCGGCCACCTCGCGCACCCCGGCCCCGGGCATCACCGAGAAGGGCCCGTCGATGAAGTCCGCCATCGGCCGGCCGAGGAACTGCGCCTCGTCCGTCCCGAACATGCGCTGCGCCGCCAGGTTGGCGCTGCGCACCCGGCCTTCGGCGTCGAGGGTGACGATGCCGTCCGGCGTGCTGTCGAACACCGCCCGCAGGCGCGAGGCGTTCTCCCAGGCCTCGCGCCCGAGCCGGCGCGCGATCTCGGTGGCGCGCTCGTAGCGCACGGCAAAACTCATGAGGGCCGCGAAGGAGGCCAGGCTGGCCAGCAGGCCGCCCATCAGCAGGGCCACCGGAGAGCCGGCGCGCCAGTACTCGCGATGCTGCCGCCCCAGGCTGACACGCCAGAGCCGGCCTCCGGCGGCGACCACCTGCCGGTACACATCGACCTCAGCCGGCTCGAAGCGGCCGGCGTCGGGGCGGCTGTCGGCCAGCAGCTCGGGCCGCATGGCGGGGCCGCCCTCGGGACCGATGTCTTCCAGGCGCAGCCGCAGGTCCGGCTGGGCCTGGTGCAGCACGTCGGCCATGATGTCGGTCGCCCGGAAGATGCCCGACACCTGGCCGATGTAGGCCTGCCGGCGCTGCGCCACATCGGCCAACGGGCTGCCACGACGGTAGACCGGCAGGCGCAGTGCGAAGCCCTTGGCGCCCTGCAGCAGCTGGACCGGCGCGGTGGCCTGGGGGCGCCCGCTGTCGCGGGCGCGCTCCACCACCGGCCGGTGGGCGCCGGCGCCCAGGGTGTCGAAGCCCATCGCCACCTCGTTGCCCTCGTAGGGCTCGCAATAGGCCACGCTGAGGTACTGCGGCCGATTGCCCGGCGGGTGGATGTGAAAGTCCGGATAGCCTTCCGGGCGCAGGCTGCGGTCCTGCCGCAGGCGTTGCTCGAAGGCGGCCCGGCCGGCATCGTCCATCAGCACCGAATACTGCACCGCCAGCACGCCGGGATGGCGCTGGCGCACCGCCATCGCCTGGAAATGCGCGTGAAAATCGGTCCGCGAGACCTCGGAGTGGGTGTGGAACAGGCTCTGGAAGCTGGTCAGCAGCTCGACGTACTGCCCCAGCCGCGCATCGATGCGCGCCGCGGCACGGCGGCCCTCCTGCTCCAGCAGTTCATCGGACTGCCGCTGCATCTCGCCGGCGGTGTGCAGCCAGCCGTAGCCGCTCAGCAAGGCCCCCACCGCGAGCACCAGCCAGGCCAACACCTTGTAGGTGTTGCCCCGCTTGGGCAGCGACTGCAGGAACGCCTCCATGCCTCTCCTTTCAATACCACCGGCGAGGCCGGACGCGGCTCATCCACCGGGCGCTGGCCCTTTATCGGCGCCGGCGTGCCGACATTGAGCCCGCGCCAGCAGCAGCCTCAACGGTCGCGCATCGCCCGTGACAGCAGCAGCACCGGCAGCAGGCCGACCAGCACGATCGCCAGCGACGGCAGCGCCGCCTCGCCCAGCCGCTCGTCCTTGGCCAACTGGTAGGCCACCACCGCGAGCGTGTCGCTGTTGAAGGGGCGCAGCACGTAAGTGGCCGGCAATTCCTTCATCACGTCGACAAACACCAGCAGGGCTGCCGCAAAAGCCGAGCGCCGCAGCAGCGGCAGGTGCACCGTGCGCAGCAGCCGCCAGCGGGAGCTGCCCAGCATGCGGGCCGATTCATCCAGTGTGGCAGGAATGCGCGCATAACCGGCCTCCACCGATTGCAGGGCGACGGCAGAAAAACGCACCAGGTAGGCGTACATCAAGCCGAACACCGTGCCGGTGACCAGGGCCGCCGCCCCGCTGGCCGGCCAGACCGACTGCAGCCAGCCGGCCGGCAGCAGGATGCCCACCGAGATCACCGCTCCCGGCACCGCATAGCCCAGCGAGGCCACGCGCGCGGCCAGGCGCAGCTCCGGCCGCGGCTTCAGGCGCAGCGCAAAGGCCAGCGCCAGCGCCAGCAGCGCTGCCAGCAAGGCGGCCAGGCCGGCCAGCTTGAAACTGCTCCAGGCCCAGACCGCAAAACGCGCCCACGGCACGCCGAACTCACCATGCTGCACCTCCAGCCACAGCAGCCGCAGCAGCACCAGCACCGGCAGCACAAAACCCAGCAGCACCGGCAAGGCGCACCAGGCACAGGCCAGCACGGCTTGCCGTCCGTTGAGCCGGACCGGCCGTGATTCCTGGCTCGACGAGCCGCCCGAGCGCGCCGTCGCGAAACGCAAGCGCTTCTGCGCCCGGTGCTCGAACCACAGCAGCAGCGCCACCACCGCCAGCAGCACGGTGGCCAGCTGCGCGGCGGCCACCCGGTCGTCCATCGACAGCCACGCCTTGTAGATGCCGGTGGTGAAGGTGGTGAGGCCGAAGTAGGAGCCCACTCCGTAGTCGGCCAGTGTCTCCATCAAGGCAAGAGCGACACCGGCGGCCAGTGCCGGCCGTGCCAGCGGCAGCGCCACCTGGCGCACCCGCCGGGCGGTGCCCGCGCCAAGCAGCCGGGCCGCCTCCATCAGGTGCACGCCGCGCTCGCTCAAGGCCGCACGGGTCAACAGGTAGGCATAGGGGTAGAGGCAGAAGATGAACATCGGCACCGCACCGCCCAGGCTGCGCACGTCGGGCAGCACCGCGCCCTGCGCCCCGGTCAGCTCGCGCAGCGCGCTCTGCAGCGGGCCGCTGTACTGGAGGAAATCGGTGTAGGCATATGCCATCACATAGGCCGGCATCGCCAGCGGCAGCAGCAGCGCCCAGCTGAAGAAGCGGCGGCCGGGGAAGTCGAACAAGCTGACCGCAGCAGCCGTCGTGCCGCCCACCACCGCCACGCCCGCCGCCACCCAGGCGCTCAGCACGAACGAGGTCCAGGCATAGCCCGGCAACACGGTCACCAACTGGTGCCAGAGCACTTCGTGGCTGCCGGAGTCGACGGCGCCCCAGGACGCCAGCACGCCGAGCACCGGCAGGGCGAGCAGCAAAGTCAGAACAGTGATCAGGCGCATGAGGCAGGGCAAGGCGGCCGGGCCCTGCCCCAGGGCAGGCACAGCCGCGTACTGTGAATGAGAACTGTAATCATTTGTTCTCGGGGCGGCATATCATAGGGTGCATTCCGGCCGTTTTCTCCGCTCCATGTTTCTTGAAATCGAACACGTCGTCATCCGCTACCCCGGCAGCCAGGCGACCCACCCCGCCGTCGACGATGTGTCCTTCACGCTGCAAGCCGGCGAGATTGGCGTGCTGATCGGCCCCTCGGGCTGCGGCAAGACCTCGCTGTTGCGGGCCATCGCCGGACTGGAGCGCATCCAGGGCGGCCGCGTCAGGATCGCCGGCCAGGCGCTCAGCGAGGTCGGCGGCGGCCGGCCGCTGCACCTGCCGCCCGAGCGCCGCCAGATCGGCATGGTGTTCCAGGACTACGCCCTGTTCCCGCACCTCACGGTGGCGCAGAACATTGCCTTCGGCATCCCGCACCTGGGGCGTGCGGCCCGCCAGCAACGGGTGGCCGAGATGCTCGATCTGGTCGGCCTGGGCCAGGTGGCGCAGCGCCTGCCGCACCAGCTGTCCGGCGGCCAGCAGCAGCGCATCGCCCTGGCGCGGGCGCTGGCGCCCCAGCCGCGCCTGCTGTTGCTGGACGAGCCGTTCTCCAATCTCGACGTCGACCTGCGCGAGCGGCTCGCGCAGGAGGTACGCGCCATCCTCAAGCAAGCCTCCACCACCGCGCTGCTGGTGACGCACGACCAGCTGGAGGCGTTTGCCGTCGGCGACCTGATTGGCGTGATGTACCAGGGCCGGTTGCAGCAGTGGGACGATGCCTACCAGCTCTACCACCGCCCAACCACCCGTTTCGTCGCCGACTTCATCGGCCATGGCGTCTTCACGCCGGCGCGCATCGTCGACTCGGCGCGCGGCCCGGTGGTGCGCACCCCGCTGGGCGACCTGATCGACCTGCAGGAATGCCCGCTGCCGAGCGCCTATCCCGCCGGCGAGTGCGACGTGCTGCTGCGCGCCGACGACATCGTGCACGACGACGAGAGCCCGGTGAAGGCCAGGATCGAACGCAAGGCCTTCCGCGGCTCCGAGTTCCTCTACACGCTGCGCCTGGCCAGCGGTGAGCAGGTGCTTGCACACGTGCCCTCTCACCATGACCACTCGCCGGGCGAGTGGATCGGCATCCGGCCGGAGGTCGACCATGTCGTGACATTTCCCCGGGGAATGCCGGCCTGAAGAAGCGGGCGCACGCCAACCGAGCGATCTGGCTGCAACTTTCCGGCCATTTCGACGCTCAGACCCGGTGGGCCCGGTCCTATACTGAAGCCCAATCCGAGCCCCCCTCCTGAGAACCCTTCATTGAGGATTGCGCGCACATGAGTGCCTCCCCGAATATCGCTTTGAGCAAGCATCGCGCGCCGGTCGGTGCCAAGCTGAAAATCGCCGGCTGGATCTCGCTGGGGGCGGTCGCAGGCGCGCTCGCCACGATGCAGCTACAGGCCACCGCTCGCAATACCTCGCTGGCACCGCTGCCGCTGGAAGAGCTGCAGCAGCTGGCCGCGGTGTTCGGCATGGTCAAGTCTGACTATGTCGAGCCGGTCGACGAGAAGAAGCTGATCACCGACGCGATCGGCGGCATGGTGTCCGGCCTCGACCCCCATTCGCAGTACTTCGACAAGAAGACCTTCAAGGAATTCCGCGAAGGCACGACCGGCCGCTTCGTCGGCGTCGGCATCGAGATCGGCATGGAAGACGGCCTGGTCAAGGTCGTCACGCCGATCGAAGGCTCGCCCGCCTTCCGCGCCGGCCTCAAGAGCGGCGACCTGATCACCAAGATCGACGACACGGCGGTCAAGGGCCTGTCGATCGACCAGGCCGTCAAGCGCATGCGCGGCGAGCCCAACACCAAGGTGCTGCTGACCATCTTCCGCAAGGCCGAGAGCCGCACCTTCCCGGTGAGCATCACCCGCGAGGAGATCCGGGTGCAGAGCGTGCGTGCGAAGATGATCGAGCCCGGCTATGCCTGGCTGCGCGTCAGCCAGTTCCAGGACCGCACGGTGGACGACTTCGTGCGCAAGCTCGAAGAACTCTACAAGCAGGACCCGGGCCTCAAGGGCATCGTGCTCGACCTGCGCAACGACCCGGGCGGCCTGCTCGAGGGCGCGGTGGCCATCGCCTCCACCTTCCTGCCCAAGGACGTTCCGGTGGTCTCGACCAACGGCCAGATCGCCGAGTCCAAGCAAATCTTCAAGGCCAACCCGAGCGACTATGTGCGCCGCGGCGGCGGTGACCCGCTCAAGCGGCTGCCCGAGGCGGTGAAGAACGTGCAGCTGGTGGTGCTGGTCAACGAAGGCTCGGCCTCGGCCAGCGAGATCGTGGCTGGCGCGCTGCAGGACCACAAGCGCGCCATCGTGATGGGCTCCCAGACCTTCGGCAAGGGCTCGGTGCAGACCGTGCGCCAGCTCACCGCCGACACCGCGCTGAAGCTCACCACCGCCCGCTACTACACGCCCAGCGGCCGCTCCATCCAGGCCAAGGGGATCGTGCCGGACGTGATGATCGACGAGACGGCGGAAGGCAACCTGTATTCGGCCCTGCGCATGCGCGAGGCCGACCTGCAGAAGCACCTGGTCAGCGGTACCGAGAAGGAAGAAAAGGACCCGGCCCGCGAAAAGGCGCGCGAGGAAGCCCTCAAGCGCCTGGAGGAAGAAACCGCCAAGGCCGCGAACAAGCCGCCCGCCAAGCCGCTGCCCGAGTTCGGCACCGAAGAAGACTTCCAGCTGCAGCAAGCCCTCAACCGCCTGAAAGGCAAGCCGGTGCTGGTGTCCAAGACCCAGACCGAACGCAAGCCCGAGGAAGCCAAGGCCAACTGAGCCCGCGGCGCCCGATGCTTCTTCAAACGCCCGCGCCTGCGGGCGTTTTCGTTGGTCGTCCCGCGTCTGCGGGCGTTTTGTGGGTCGTCCCACACCCGCGGGCGCCTTTTGTGTCCCCCCGTCCCCGCGGGCGCATCTGTTCGTCCCCCGGCCTTCGCAGGCGCCCTTTTCTCTCCGCGCCCGCCGGCGCTTTGGTCTGCGCCGCGCTCGCCCGCCGTTCTTGTCTTCTCGCCGCACCCGCCACGTGCTTGTTTCTCTCGCCCGCCTCGCCTGCGTTCTTGGGGCTCTCCGGCGTCCCCGCGGGCGCTCGCGCCTCGCTCTCCGCACCGGCCGCCGTGCTTGTTTTCGGCCCTGCCCGGGCAGGCGTCTGCTGGCCGGCGCCCGAGGGCCGATGCCCCTCGCTCACCGGCCCTCGGGCGCACGCTTTCCCGTGCCGCCCGGCGCGGCCTTGGGTATGCTCGCCCGATGAACGACGACCAGCTGCTGCGCTACAGCCGACACCTCCTGCTCAACGAACTCGGTGTGGAGGGACAGGACCGCCTGCTGGCCGGCCATGCCCTGGTGATCGGCGCCGGCGGCCTTGGATCGCCGGCCGCGCTCTACCTCGGCACCGCGGGTGTGGGCACCCTGACCGTGGTCGACGACGACACCGTCGACCTCACCAACCTGCAGCGCCAGATCATCCATGACATGAGCCGCATCGGCGAGCCCAAGGCGCAGTCGGCGGCGCGCAGTATCGCCGCCATCAACCCCGATGTGCGGGTGCGCCCCATCACCCGCCATGCCGACGCAGCGCTGCTGGCCGAGCGGGTGCGCGAGGCCGACGTGGTGCTCGACTGCAGCGACAACTTCGCCACCCGCCAAGCCGTGAACCGCGCCTGCGTCGAACAAGGCCGGCCGCTGGTCAGCGGGGCAGCCATCCGCTTCGACGGCCAGGTGACGGTCTACGACGTGAGGCAGCCGGACTCGCCCTGCTACGCCTGCCTGTTCCCGCCCGACCAGCAGTTCGACGAAGTGCGCTGCGCCACCATGGGGGTGTTCGCGCCGCTGGTGGGCATCGTCGGCGCGGTGCAGGCCGCCGAGGCGCTGAAGCTGCTGGCCGGCATCGGCAGCCCGATGCATGGCCGGCTGCACATGCTCGACGGCCTGGCAATGGCCTGGAACGAGATCCGCGTGCCGCGCAACCTGGCCTGCCCGGTGTGCAGCGGCCGGCCGGCGCCTTGACGCGCCACGGTCGCGTCGGCACGCACCTTGCCCGTCTGCGAGGCAGTAACGATTTGCAGAGCCAGCAGGGGCACGGCACGCCGGTCGGGTGGGTCAGCTAAGCTGGCGCACTGTGAATCACACTTGGTGTATTGCATGGAACAAAAGCGTCAGACAGCGCCCGCCCGCAACTTCCCCTCGGCACAGGAAGATGCCGCCGCCGCCACCGAGCTGCCCCGCTACGGCGGCCCCGAAAGCGCCTACCGCCTCGCCTTCAGCGACACCGATTTCCTGCTGCGCGAGGAGCTGCGCCCGGTCCGCATGCAGCTGGAGCTGCTGAAGCCGGAACTGGTGCAGCGTGAGCACGGCATCGAGGCCACCATCGTCATCTTCGGCAGCGCCCGCATTCCGCCGCGCGACGTCTCGCAGCAACTGCTGGAGGAAGCACGCCGCGGCGGTGACCCGGTGCTGATCCGGCATGCCGAGGCGCGCGTGGGCATGTCGCGCTACTACGAGGAGGCGCGCCGCTTCGCGACGCTGGCCACCGAGGCCTCGCGGCAGCTCGACCCGCCGCTGTACGTCGTCACCGGTGGCGGCCCCGGCGTGATGGAGGCCGGCAATCGTGGCGCCTTCGAAGCCGGCGGCAAGAGCATCGGGCTCAACATCGTGCTGCCGCACGAGCAGGAGCCCAACCCCTATGTGACGCCGGAGCTGTGCTTCCTGTTCCACTACTTCGGCCTGCGCAAGATGCACTTCCTGATGCGCTCGGTCGCGCTGGTGTGCTTCCCCGGTGGCTTCGGCACGATGGACGAGCTGTTCGAGGTGCTGACCCTGATGCAGACCGGCAAGTGCCGCCGCCGCCCGGTGCTGCTGTTCGGCCGAGAGTTCTGGACCCGCCTGATCAACTTCGACGTGCTGGTCGACACCGGCATGATCTCGCCCGACGACGTGGGGCTGTTCCAGTTCGTCGAGTCGGCCGACGAGGCCTGGGCGATCATCCGCAGCGCCTATGAACAGGACCACCCGCCGGCCGAGCGCGGCCATGCCGATGACGTCTGAGCCGCTTCCATTCCCTTTCCTTGCCCGATCCAGGAGCCACACACCATGCCCATTCCAGTCAGCCTGATCGGCGCGCCGACCGACGTCGGCGCCGGTGCCCGCGGCGTGTCCATGGGGCCCGAGGCCCTGCGGGTGGCGGGTCTGCAGACCATGCTGGAGTCGATGGAGTGCCCGGTCTTCGACCGCGGCAACCTCAACGGCCCGCCCAACCCGTGGCTGCCGGCCAGCGACGGCTACCGCCACCTGGCCGAGGTGGTGGCCTGGAACACGGCGGTGCATGCGGCAGTGCATGCCGAGCTCAAGCTCGGCCGCCTGCCCATCCTGCTGGGGGGTGACCACTGCCTGGGCATCGGCTCGATCAGCGCCGTGGCGCGCCACTGCCGCGAGCAGGGCAAGAAGCTGCGGGTGCTGTGGCTCGACGCGCATGCCGACTTCAACACCAGCCTGATCACGCCGAGCGGCAACATCCACGGTATGCCGGTGGCTTGCCTGTGCGGCCACGGCCCCGAGCCGCTGGTGCAGATCGGCGGGCATGTGCCGGCCATCACGCCGCAGTCGGTGCGCCAGATCGGCATCCGCAGCGTGGACGAAGGCGAGAAGCGCTTCGTCCATGAAATGGGGCTGGAGGTGTTCGACATGCGCTACATCGACGAGATGGGCATGCGCCACACCATGGAGCTGGCGCTGGCCATGATGGACAGCAACACCCACCTGCATGTGAGCTTCGATGTCGACTTCCTCGACCCCGACGTGGCGCCCGGTGTCGGCACCACCGTGCGGGGCGGCCCGACCTACCGCGAGGCCCAGCTCTGCATGGAGATGATCTATGACAGCGGCCGCCTCGGCTCGCTCGACGTGATGGAGCTGAATCCGGCGCTGGACGTGCGCAACCAGACCGCCGAGATCGCGGTGGACCTGATCGCCAGCCTGTTCGGCAAGTCCACCCTGATGCGCCGCTGACCGCCCGCGCCCACCGACCGATGCGCTGCTGCTTGCGCTGGCCGGCGGCCGCCGTGTGCGCGCTGCTGTGCGGGCGCCCGGTGCTGGCCGCGGACGCCGCCGCCGTCCAGCGGCTGGAGCCGGTGGTGGTGACCGGCTCGCGGGCGGAGACCCGCGTGTTCGATGCGCCTTACGCCATCGGCGTGATCGACGCCGAGGCGCTGCGCGCGGCCGGCCCGCGGGTGGACCTCTCCGAGGCCCTGGCGCGCGTGCCCGGCCTGGCGGCCTACAACCGCCACAACCATGCCCAGGACCTGCAGATCAGCTCGCGCGGCTTCGGCGCCCGCGCGGCCTTCGGCGTGCGCGGACTGCGGCTCTACACCGACGGCATTCCTGCCACGATGCCCGACGGCACCGGCCAGGCCACGCACTTCGACCTGCAGGGCGCCGAGCGCATCGAGGTGCTGCGCGGGCCCTTCTCGGCCCTCTATGGCGCCAGCTCCGGCGGCGTCATCGCGCTGGTGACGCGGCCGCCGCAGCGGCGCCAGGCGGTGCTGGGCCTGGACCTCGGCAGCCACGGCAGCCGGCAGGTGCATGCCCGCCTCGAGACGCCGCTGGCCAATGGCTGGAATGTGCGCGCCGGCCTCCTCGGCTGGCAAACCGACGGCCTGCGGCCGCACAGCGAGGCGCGCCGCACCCTGGCGCAGTGGCGGCTGGGCTGGCAGGGCGGGCGCGACACCCTCACCTGGCACGCCAGCGCGCTGGAACAGCCAGCCGACGACCCCCTGGGCCTGGACCGCAGCACCTACCAGCGCACGCCACAGGGCAGCCTGCCCGAAGCCACTCGCCATGACACCCGCAAGACGGTGCGCCAGCAGCAGCTCGGCCTGCACTGGGAGCGCCGCTACGACGGCACACCGCTGGAGCGCACCGAGCTGACGGCCTACCTCGGCCAGCGCCGGGTCGAGCAATGGCAGGCCATACCGCCACAGCCGCAACTGCGGCCGGGGCATGGCGGCGGCGTGGTGGGCCTGTCGCGCCGCTATCACGGGCTGGACCTGCGGGCGCACTGGCGCTGGCACGGCGTGCAGCTGGTCGCCGGCGTGGCCCGCGAGCGGCAGGGTGACACCCGGCGCGGCTGGCAGAACTTCACTGGCGGTGCCGACGCGCCCCAGCTCGGCATGCGCGGGCCGCTGCGGCGCGACGAAGCCAATGTGGCGGCCAGCACCGATGTCTATGCGCAGGGCCGCTGGCCCCTTGGCGCTGCGGTGGTCGGCACGCTGGGGCTGCGGCATGGCGAGCTGCGCCTGTCGTCCAGCGACCGCTACCTGGCCAACGGGGACGACTCCGGCGACCGCCGCTTTCGCTACACCCAGCCGGTGGCCGGCCTGCAATGGCTGGCCGCGCCTCGCCTGAGCCTGTATGCCAGCGCCGGTCGCGGCTTCGAGTCGCCGACGCTCAACGAGCTGGCCTACCGCAGCAACGGCGACGCCGGCTTCAACCAGACGCTGCGGCCGCAGCGCAGCCGCCAGCTGGAGCTCGGCGCCAAGTGGCGCAGCACGGACGCGGGCACGGCACTCGACGCGGCCGGGTTCCAGGCCGACACCGACGACGAGATTGGCGTACTCTCGAACAGCGGTGGCCGCTCGGTGTTCGGCAATGTCGGGCGCACCCGCCGCCGCGGGCTGGAGCTGGGCTGGCAGCAGCGCTGGTCGGCCCACTGGAAAACGCAGGCCGCCTTCACCGTGCTGGATGCCGCCTACCGAAGCCGGCCCGCGGCAGGCGCCGCCGGCGGCAGTCGCCGCATCGCCGGCACCACCCCACGCAGCGCCTTCATCGACCTGGCCTGGCAGCCCGCCGCCGGCCATGAACTGGCCATCGAATGGCGCGGCCAGGGCCGCATGCCGGTGGACGACGCCAACAGCGATTTCGCCGCCGGCCATGGGCTGTGGGCGCTGCGCGCGGCCTGCTCGCTGCAGGACAGCACCGGCCAGGGCCCGCAGCTGCAGCTTCGCCTGGACAACCTGGCCGACCGCCGGCACATCGGCAGCGTGATCGTCAATGAAGGCAACCGCCGCTACTTCGAACCCGGGGCGCCCAGGCGCTGGTGGCTCGGCCTCTCGTGGCGGCTCTGAGCCGGCGCCTCAGCCTCCGAAGCGCCCGGCCACCCACCACAGGAACAGGCCGAACAGCACCAGCCACAGCAGCACGATCAACCCGGCGCCCCACAGGATGCGAGGCAGCTTGCTGCGGGTGGCCTCGGCTTCGCGCAGGCGCGCTTCCCACAGGGGCCGCGGCGTCAGCTTCACCGCCAGCGCCACGCCCAGCGGCAGCAGCACCAGGTCGTCGAGCTGGCCCAGCACCGGGATGAAGTCGGGAATCAGGTCGATCGGGCTGACCGCATAGGCCAGCACGGCCACCGCCACGCACTTGGCCAGGCGCGGCGTCTCGGGATGCTGGAAGAGCTTCCACAGCGCGATCAGGTAGGTGGCCAGGCGCGCCTTGTCGGCAGTCCGCACCAGGCGCGTGAGCTTGCTCATGTCGGAACCTCGGGAACTTCGCTATCGGCGGCCGCCCGGTGCGCTTCCTTCAGCAGGCGCTCGAGCCGGTCGGCCAGCTTCTCGGTGCTCAGCTGCTCGCGGAAGCGCTCCACCATCAACGGCAGCGACAGCGGGCTGGGGTGCTCGAGCTGCACGTCTTCGATGCGCCGGGCCGCCATGGCAGTGAGGGTCTGGTTCAGGCGGCGGATGTCGAGCTCCTGGCTCAGCACTTCCTGGTCAGCCTGGCTCAGCAGCAGGTTGCCTGCATCGTACTTGCGAAACACCTCGAAGAACAGCGAGCTCGAGGCCTGCAGCTGCTTCATGCTCTTCGGCGCGCCCGGGTAGCCGGTGAAGATGAGCCCCGCCACCCGGGCGATTTCACGAAAGCGCCGCTGCGCCAGCTCCGAGGAGTTCAGGCTGGCGAGCACGTCCTCCAGCAAGGCCCCGGTGTCGAAGGCCGACTTGTCGAGCACCGCCTCGGCGTCGATCGGCAACGCGCTGAGCAACTCCAGCCCATAGTCATTGACCGAGAGGCTGAAGGTATTGGGCTGGTGGCGCGACAGCCGCCAGGCCAGCAGGCTGGCCAGGCCGATGTGCACATGCCGGCCAGCGAAGGGATAGAGATATAGGTGGTGGCCTTCGCGCGAGCGGTAGCGCTCCACCAGCAAGGTCTCGGGCGTCGGCAGGCGCGACAGCCGCTGCTGGGTTTGCAGCATGTCGCGGGCGGCCTGCAGCTCCGGGGCATCGAACTGTCCTTGCCGGGCCGCGCCGAGCAGCTCCTGCACCATGTCACCCATCTCGGTGGACAGCGGCATCTTGCTGCCGTTCCAGCGCGGCACTGCCCCACTCTTGCGCTCGGCCCGCTTCACATAGGCCACCAGGTCCTGCACCCGGATGAACTCCAGCAGGCGGCCACCGAAGAGGAAGCAGTCGCCCTTGCGCAGGCGGGCGATGAAGCTCTCTTCGATGCTGCCGATGCGGCCGCCGCTGAGGTACTTCACCTGCATCGTCGCGTCCGCCACGATGGTGCCGATGGACAGCTTGTGCCGCCGCGCAATGCCGCGGTCCGGCACACGCCAGATGCCGTCGACCTGCGCCACCCGGTGGTATTCCGGGTAGGCCGACAGGCTCTCGCCACCGCGCTCCACGAAGCGCAGCGCCCATTGCCATTCATGCGGGGCAAGGCCGGCGTAGGCGTAGGTGCTGCGCACCTCCTCGTACAGCGCCTCCGACTGGAAGCCGCCGCCCAGCGCCACCGTGACCAGGTGCTGCACCAATACGTCCAGCGGCTTGTCGGGCGAGGTGCGCTTCTCGATGCGGCCGAGCAGGGCCGCCCGCCGTGCGGCAGCCGCCTCCACCAGCTCCAGCGTGTGGGTCGGCACCAGCGTCACGCGACTCGGCCGTCCCGGCGCGTGGCCGCTGCGGCCGGCGCGCTGCAGCAGGCGCGCCACGCCCTTGGGCGAGCCGATCTGCAGCACCCGCTCCACCGGCGCGAAGTCCACCCCCAGGTCCAGCGAAGAGGTGGCCACGACGGCCTTCAGCCGCCCCTCCTTCAGCCCCAGCTCGACCCATTCGCGCACTTCCTTGTCCAGCGAACCGTGGTGCAGCGCCACCAGGCCGGCCCAGTCAGGGCGGGCCTCCAGCAACATCTGGTACCAGATCTCGGCCTGCGACCGGGTGTTGGTGAACACCAGCGTGCTGGCCGAGCGCTCGATCTCGTCGACCACCGGCTGCTGCATCTGCGCCCCTAGATGGCCTGCCCACGAGAAGCGGCCCGGCTCGTGGGGAATCAGCGTGTCGATCACCAGCGACTTGTCGATCCGCCCCCGCACCAGCACGCCCTGCTTCGAGGCGAGAAGCACCTCCATGGCCTGCTCCAGGTTACCCAAGGTTGCAGTGAGCCCCCAGGTGGACAAACCCGGATTCCAGCGCCGCAGCCGGGCGAGCGCCAGCTGCACTTGCACGCCGCGCTTGCTGGCGATCAGCTCATGCCATTCGTCCACCACCACGGTGTGCACCTGGGCCAGTTCCTCGCGCGCGTGCTCGCGCGCCAACATCAGGCTCAGCGACTCCGGGGTGGTCACCAGCGCGGTGGGCCAGCGCCGGTCCTGGCGGGCACGCTCGGCGCTCGGCGTGTCACCGGTGCGCAAGCCAACGCTCCACTGTGGAGCAATCTCGGGCAGCGGCCGCAGCAGCGCCCGCTCCGTATCGGCCGCCAGCGCCCGCATCGGTGTGATCCAGATGACCTGCAATGGCGGTTTTGCGCCAGCCGGCATCACCCTGGATCGGCCCCGCAGCAAGGCGCCCAGCCACACCGCATAGGTCTTCCCGGCCCCGGTGGTCGCATGCAGCAAGCCGCTGCGGCCAGCGGCCAGGGCTGTCCACACCTCACGCTGGAAGTCGAAGGGCTGCCAGCCCTGCGCCTGGAACCACTGCTCGGCGAGCCGGTGCTGAGAGTTCATCGTTCCATTATCGAAGTTGCGCAAGCCTCCGCTGCAACCCGGCACGAAACTTGAATTGCGTGCCGATACATGCACTCGTGTCCGGGTTTCCGGACGCACCACGGGAACCGGCTTGAACATCGATTTTCAGCGGCACGCGCCGTCCGCCTCCACGCCCCCGATCCGGCCTGCCCGGGCGCGGGGCGGTGCCCTGCCCCACACATCGTCGCCGGCCGGCCCTTCCCTGCACTCGTCGGCGTCCCGCCCGAGTCGCCCGCCTTCGCAGCCCCCCAGCCTCGTGTCACCCGCCCTTGCCGGCGGCACTTGATCCGAGGCAGCGCTTCATCCACATCCACTGCGCCGGGCCTCGCCGGCGCACCTCACCACGGAGAGCCCGTATGTCCCTTGTGCGCCGCTGTTGTCTTCTGCTTTGCATGGCTGCCATCGTCGGCGGCTGTGCCACCCGCCCAGCGCCCGGCAACAGCCCGGCGGTGCCGGCGCTGGAGCGCCTGATGCAGGAGCACTGGGAGTGGACGATGCAGATCGACCCCGAATGGGCCACCAGCGTGGGCGACCACCGCTATGACGACCGCCTGGCCGACCGCTCGCTGCCGGCGCTGCAGCGGCAGCTGGAGGGCACCCGCGACTACATCCGCCGGCTCAAGGCCGAGGTGCCCCGCGAGCAGCTCGACGATGCCCGCAAGGTGAGCTACGACGTCTTCCTGCACCACCTGGAAGACAGCGAGCAGTCGCTGGGCTTTCCGGCCACCGGCACCATGGTGCTCAGCAACAAGGCCGGCGTGCATCTGGAGTTCCCGCAACTGGTGCTGAACATGCCCTTCCGCACCGAGCAGGACTACCGCAACTACCTGGCCCGGCTGCGCGCGCTGCCCGCCGCCATCGAGCGCGACATCGGCGCCATGCGCCATGGCATGGGCATCGGCTGGGTGACCTTCCGCTCCTCGATGGAGAAGGTGCCGGCGCAGATCGACACCCTGGTCGCCGCGGATGCAGAGCACAGCCCGCTGTACCAGCCGTTCAAGGACCTGCCCAAAGAGCTCACGGCCGCACAGCGCGACGCGCTGGCCCGCGAGGCACGGCAGGTCATCGAGCAGCAGGTGCGGCCCGCCTTCGCCCGCCTGAAGGCCTTCGTGCAGCAGGACTACCTGCCGCGCAGCCCGGTGGAGGGCGGCATGTCGCACTACCCCGGCGGTCCCGAGTACTACCGCTTCATGGTGCGCTCGCAGACCACCACCGACATGGAGCCGCAGCAAATCCACGAGCTGGGCCTGTCCGAGGTGGCCCGGCTGCGCGGCGAGATGGAGAAGCTCATGCTCTCCACCGAGTTCAAGGGGACCTTCCCGCAATTCGTCGACTGGATGAACACGCAGCCGCGCTTCCTGCTGAACTCGCCCGAGGCGCTGCTGGCGCGCTACCGCGACATCGCCAAGCGGGTGGACGCCGAGCTGCCCAAGCTGTTTGCCGAGCTGCCGCGCATGCCCTATGGCATTCGCGCACAGCCTGAGCACGAAGGGCCGGAGTCGCCCGAGTACTACAGCCCCGGCACCGCGGACGGCTCGCGCGCCGGCTGGTTCAATGCCAACGTGATGGCCCTCGAGCGCCGCCCCACCTGGGAGATGGAGGCCCTGTTCCTGCACGAGGCGGTGCCCGGCCACCACCTGCAGAACGCCCGCGCGCTCGAACTCTCGCAGCTGCCCATGCTGCGCCGCGCCAACTGGTATGTGGCCTACGGCGAAGGCTGGGCGCTCTATGCCGAGACACTGGGCAGCTCGCTGGGCCTGTACACCGACCCCTATGCCCGCTTCGGCCAGCTGCGCATGGAGATCTACCGCGCCGCCCGCCTGGTGGTGGACACCGGCATCCATGCTTTCGGCTGGAGCCGCGCCAAGGCCATCTCCTGGATGACCGAGCGCACCGGCATGCGCGAGGAAGAAGTCGCCGCCGAGGTCGACCGCTATTTTGTCTGGCCGGGCCAGGCGTTGGGCTACAAGATCGGCCAGCTGCACATCGCCGGGCTGCGCAACCGCATGCAGCGCGAGCTGGGCGAGTGCTTCGACATCCGCCGCTTCCACAACGCGGTGCTTGACGAGGGCGCCTTGCCGTTGTCGGTGCTGGACCGCTGGATGGACCGCTGGCTGGCCGCCGAGCGCAGCTCCCGCGCCGGCTGCCCCAGGCCGCTGGCCACCGCCGCCGCCTCCTGAGCCGCAGGCCGTTCCGACATGCACGAGATCCAGCAGCCCCGCTGTAGTGCATGCACATCTGCTGCGTATGCACCAGACGCTGCACCGCATGCCCAGCCCGCATGCACGCGACTCGCGGCGCGCGCCGCCGGCCCGCATGCCGCCTGGATCCGTGGCTTTCGCATTTGGCGCGAGCGCATTGGCATCGCCCTTGCCTTGCGCCTCACCGGCCCGTTCCGCGGGCCATTCGGTAGCGGAAAAAAACAACCGCACCAGACCACAACCACCGGGCCAC
Organism: Eleftheria terrae; assembly: GCF_030419005.1. Taxonomy (NCBI): domain Bacteria; kingdom Pseudomonadati; phylum Pseudomonadota; class Betaproteobacteria; order Burkholderiales; genus Eleftheria; species Eleftheria terrae. Next base: position 4,631,979 of record NZ_CP106951.1, on the reverse strand, counting down.
GAGCCCGTGTATCAGGAGAGCGTATGTTCAAGCGAAATCGGCTCGGCTCCGCGATCTGCGGCGCCATTGCCATGGGCGCCTTCGGTGTGGCGCCGCACGGCGCCGTCTGGGCGCAAACCGCCCCGGCCGCACCCGCGGCACAACCGGCGGCTGCTGCCACGCCCTCGGCTCCCGCTGCCCAGCTCGAGAGGGTCGAGATCACGGGCTCCGCGGTGCGGCGCATCCAGGGCGAGACGGCCCTGCCGGTGCAGGTCATCAAACGGGAGGAGATCGAGAAGACCGGGGCGACCTCGGTCAGCGAGCTGATCCAGGCGCTGCCGGCCATGCAGGGCTTCACCAATGACGGTGCGTCCGTCGGTGGCAGCGGCGCTGGCTTCAGCGGCGCCTCCATCCACGGCATCGGCGAGGACAAGACCCTGGTGCTGCTGAATGGCCGGCGCCTGGCGGGCTATGGCGGCCAGGACCTGAACGGCGAGAGCGCCGGCGTGGACCTCAACGTCATCCCGCTGGCCGCCATCGAGCGCATCGAGGTGCTCACCTACGGTGCCTCGGCCCTGTATGGCGCGGACGCGGTGGCCGGGGTGGTGAACTTCATCACCAAGAAGGACACCACCGAGGGCGTCGTGGCCCTGGGCGGCTCGGCCCCCAAGGACGGCGGCCGCGAGGCCCGCTTCAGCCTCTCCAAGGGCTTTGGCGACTACAGCAAGGACGGCTGGAACCTCCTGCTGTCCGGCAGCTATGACAAGCGCGACGAGCTCAAGTCGACCGACCGCGACTTCGCCAGCAGCGGCGTGGTGCCGTTCAAGCACAACGGCAGGCGCTACCGGCTGTTCAACGGCTCACCCGGCACCATCCCCGCCAACCTCATCTCCGGCGGCACCACCACGAACCCCTACCTGGACCGCACCGGCGCCTGCGCCACCCAGTCGGTGCAGGTCGATGGCACCTGCTACTACGACTACGTCAAGGACCTGGAGATCGTCCCGGAGCGTGAGCGCGCGGCCTTCTACGCCTCGGGGTCCAAGGCGCTGGGCACCGACAAGCGCCTGTACGCCGAAGTGCTGCTGGCGAACACCACCACCACCTCGCGCATCGCTCCGTCGCCCGGCTCCATCCGTGTGCAGCCCGGCGACTTCCCGGAAGCGCCGGCCGGCGGCATCGCCCGCTACCGCATGAAGGCGGTCGGCCAGCGCGTCGGCGAGGACCAGAGCAAGGCACGGCACTTCGTGATCGGCTCGGACGGCACGGTGGACCGCTTCGACTACGACGTGTCCTACACGCATTCGGTCAGCAAGTACGAGTCGATCATGAAGAGCGGCTACATGTCCCAGCGCGCTGCGGATGCGGCCCTCCAGCTCATCAACCCCTTCGTTCCGCTCAGCGAGGCGTCGCCGGCCGGGCTGCAGGCCCTGCGCGATGCACAGGTGCGCGGCCTCTACACCGGTGGCGAGAGCACGCTCGACTACCTGCAGGGCCGCCTGTCCACCGAGATCGGCAAGCTCGAAGGCGGCGGGCTGTCGCTGGCCGTCGGCGCCAACTACCTGCGCGACCGCATGGAGACGACCGCCAGCGACCTCGCGCAAGCGAAGAACGACGATGTCCGCTTCGGCGACTCCTCGGCCCTGGTGCCCTACGACGCGAAGCGCCATGCCTGGGGCACCTTCGCCGAGCTGCTAGCGCCGTTGACCAAGCAGCTGGAGCTGGGCGGCTCGGTGCGGTACGACCGCTATTCCGACATGGGCAACGCGACGACCGCGCAAGGCACGGTGCGCTGGCAGCCGGCGCGTGGCGTGCTGGTGCGTGCGTCGGTGGGAACCGGCTTCAAGGCCCCCACGGTGGCGCAGATCAACGCCACCCAGCAGCTGTTCGGCGTGACGGGCGGCAGCTACAGCTGCGACGACGCGCTCGCTGCCGTGGCGGCCCAGAAAGGCGCGCAGTGCCAACCCACCAAGCAGCAGTACGACGTGGTGGCGGCCGGCACGAAGGACCTGGAGCCTGAGAAGTCCAACCAGTGGACCCTGGGCATCCGCCTGGAGCCGACCTCGTCGATCAGCTTCGGCGCCGACCTGTGGAACGTGAAGGTCAAGAACCTCATCTCCTATGTCGACGAGTCGGTGGCCTTCTCCGACCCGCTCGCCTGGAGCAACAAGTTCACCGGCTACGTCGAGAAGGCGACCGGCATCAACTACCTGGCCTTCCGCAAGGACAACGACAACCTCGGCACCCGCCACGACCGCGGGATCGACCTGGACGCGCAAGGCATCGTTGGCACCCCGGCCGGCCGCCTGACGTCGCGCTTCATCGCCACTTACCTGCTGAAGAACGACTACCAGCTGCTCAAGGGCGGCAAGACCTACAGCAGCCTGGGCCGCTTCGGCGAGGACGGCAACGCGAAGGTGCGCTGGCAGGGCCGCTGGATCAACACCCTGCAGTCGGGCGACTTCTCCCACACCCTGACGCTCAACTTCCGCTCCGGCTATGTCGACCAGACCTACCTGGCGGATGACGGTGTGATCGAGGACCTGGACAACGGCAACGCCTATGTCGACATGAAGCGCAAGGTGAAGAGCTTCGTCACCTTCGACTGGCAGACCACCTGGAATATCGCCAAGCAATGGCGCCTCGTCGGCGGTATCCTGAACATTGCCGACAAGGAGCCGCCGCTGTCGATCAAGACTTCGGGCGGTGGTCACATGGTCGGCTATGACGACCGTTACTACGACGCTCGCGGACGCACCTTCTACCTCAACGCGTCCTACACGTTCTGAGTCCCCGCCGCGCCGGCCGGGGACCCGGACCCGCCGGCCGGCGCAGCCGCCCCGTTCTCGTTGACCGCGGGGCCACGAGCCCCGCATGCACTACAGGGCCTGCCAAGAGGCGGCCCGCTTTAGAAGGAGCAACACCATGATCCAAGACATCATCCAGTACTCGCGCGACTCCTGGGGCCTGCTGCCCCTGCTGGTCGTCATCTTCATCATCGGCCTGACGGTGATCATCGAGCGCTACTTCTTCTTCGCCAAGAGCATCCGCTCCGGCCTGAGCCTGGAATACGACCTGCGCCAGGTGGCCAAGGGCAATGTGGACGATGCCCGCAAGGTCGCCACCCACTACGACACCACCGTGCAGGGCGAGCTGGTGAAATCCGCGCTGCAGCACAAGGGCCAGCCAGAGGCGGTGTTCGAGCGCGACGTCGAGGAAACCATCATGTTCCAGCTGCCCAAGCTGGACCGCAACCTGTGGCTGCTCGACACCTGCGTCACGCTCGGCCCGCTGCTGGGCCTGCTGGGCACCATCGTCCACTTGGTGGAAGCCTTCGCGGTGCTGGCCCAGAGCAACGGGCAGAACGTCTCCTCGGTCACCGGCCCGATCGCGCACGCGCTGGTCGCGACTGCCGTCGGCCTGGTGGTGGCCATCGTCTGCGTGGTCTTCCTGAACTACTTCAACAAGCGCATCCGCCTGCTGATCAACCAGATGGACCTGATCAAGTCCATGCTGGTGACCCGCTTCGCGGTCATCGCCGCCTGAACCCGGGAGGCCGACATGGCACGCAACCACCGCTCCCACTACTTCGGCGGGGACGAGAAGCCGCGCATCGAGATCATCCCGATGATCGACGTGATGATGTTCCTGCTGGTCTTCTTCGTGCTCATCATGACCGAGATGATCCAGGGCGCCGGCATCAAGCTCGACCTGCCCCAGTCTTCAACCGCCCAGAACATGGAGACGGTGAAGATCACGGTCGGCGTCACGCAGGACGGCAAGCTGCTGCTCGAAGGCAAGTCCATCGAGGAGGGGATGCTGACCGCCAAGCTGCGTGAGATGCTGCAGACCAAGAAGGTCGACGTGGTCATCGCCGGCGAGAAGACCACCCGCTACCAGGACATCGTCAAGGTGATGGACCTGTGCCGCGAGACCGGCATCGTGGCGATCGGCCTGGCGACCCAGACGGGGTGAGGCATGAACCGCCCTCACACCATCCCTGCAGCCGGCCCGGCCTCGGCCGCCGCGCCGCCGCGCGCCGGCGTGCCGGCAGGCCCGGGACGTGACACCTTCGGAGGTCCGCCATGAGCAGTACCCACAAGATCCACGGCGCCCTGTGGGCGACCGAGGAGGAGGAGGACACCAAGCAGCTCCCGCTGCCGGTGGCCATCGGTGCGGCACTGGCCGCGACGGCGCTGATCGGCGTGGCGCTGGCCAACGTCGACCTGCACAAGGTCATGGCCGAGGCACAGCGCATCACCCGGGCCACCATCGTGCCCGAGGCACCGCCGCCGCCTCCCCCACCTCCGCCGCCTCCCCCTGAGCCGCCGCCCCCGCCGCAGCGCATCGTCAAGGAGGTGCCACGCCCCGCGCCCCCCGCACCACCGGCACCGGCACCACCGCCCGCGATCGCCGCGGTGGAGAACGCCGCGCCCGACGCACCGGCCATCGGCACCCTGGGCCACCAGGGCCCGGCCGAGGCGCCGGTGATGACGCCGCCGCCGGCGCCCCCGGCGCCGCCTGCCCCGCCCGCCGGCCCGCAGGACATCGGCCTGGCTTGCCCCAAGCAGGTGAAGCCCGAGATGCCCCGGCAGGCCGCGCGTGACGGTGTCAGCGGCGTCGTGAAGGCGCAGGTGCGCATCGAGCATGGCAAGGTGGTGGACGTGACCATCCTGTCGGCCACCCCGCCGCGGGTGTTCAACGGTGCCGTCATCGCCGCGCTCAAGCAGTACGAGTGCGTCAGCGACGGCACCGCGGTGCAGGAGTTCGCGTTCAAGATGGACTGACGCGACGGCCTCGCCGGCCTGCGGCCGGCCAGGCGGCGCCCGGCCGCGCTCAGGCGCAGCTGGGCGCCGCGGCCTCCGCGGGCAGGGCGGGTTCTGAGCAGCAGAAGGCGTTGCGCCCCTGCAGCTTGGCCTGGTACATCGCGGCATCGGCCTGCCGCATCCATTCGGCCGGGCTGTCCAGCGCCTCGGACACCAGCGCCCCGCCGATGCTGGGCGTGATGCGCACGCTGTGCACGCCCAGGCTCACCGGCCGGCCCAGCGCCCGCAGGATCTGATCGGCCACCCGGCGGCAATCGTCGGGGTCCTGCAGTGTCGCCAGCAGCACCACGAATTCGTCGCCGCCCAGCCGGGCCACCGTGTCACCGGCACGCACCGTGTCGCGCAGCCGCCGTGCGACCTCGCGCAGCACCGCATCGCCCATGTCGTGCCCCAGGCTGTCATTGACGGCCTTGAAGTGGTCCAGGTCGACAAACAGCAGCGCAGCCGCCCGCCCGTCGCGCCGGGCCCGTTCGAAGGCCTGCTGCAGGCGGTCCTGCAGCAGCATGCGGTTGGGCAGGCCGGTCAGGGCGTCGTGGTGGGCCAGGTGGCGGATCTGCTGCTCGACGCGGCGGCGCTGCGAGGCGTCACGCAGGATGGCCACCACCTGGCGCTCGCCGTCCAGGGCCATGTCGCTGAACGACACGTCCACCGTGATCGCCTGGGTTCCGCCGGGCAAGCCCAGCCGGGCCTCGTGCACGCCACCGACCAGGGCCGGCGTGTCCACCGGCAGGCCTTCGCCGTCCTGCAGGAACAGGCCGAGCGCCCGGCCCAGCACCTGGCCCTCGGTGGCACCGAGCAGGCGCAGGAAGGCCGGATTGACGCTGCTGACGACATGCCGGGCGTCGAGCGTGACGATGCCATCGGCGGTGCTGTCGATCACCGTCTTCAGCCGCAGGGCCGATTGCCGCGCCTCGCGCCCGAGTGCCTCCGCCAGCCGGGCCGCGCGCTGGTAGCGCGAGGCAAAGCCGGCGAGCACCGCGAAGGCGGCCAGGCTGGCCAGCGCCCCGCTGCCCAGGATGGCCAGCGGCAAGGGCAGCCAGCGGACATCGGCCGCCGGCCGCGCCAGCTGCACCGACCAGAGCCGCCCGTTGAGCGCCAGCACATGCTCCCGCACATCGGCCTCGGCCGGGTCGAAATCGGCACCCGGCGACACGTTGTCGTAGAGCAGCACCGGCCCGCCGGCGGCCTCGCCGTCGTCCTCGATGGCGCCGATGTCGGTGATGCGCACACGGTAGTGGCCCAGGGCCTGCGGCAGCACCTCGCGCATCAGGTTGCGGGCCTTGAACACGCCGGTGACCTGCCCGGCATGCAGTGCGCGCCGCCGCGTCTCGTCCTGCGGCCAGGCGGCCGCGCGGTAGACCGGCAGCCGCAGCGTCAGGCCCAGCTCGCCCTGCAGCAGGCGGCGCGGCCGTGACAGCTGCGCCTGGCCCTTGTCGCGCGCCCGCTCGGTGGCACGGCGGTCGGTGTCGGCCAGCCACAGGTCGGCACCGAACACCGCCTCGTTGCCGACCATGGGTTCGAGGTAGCTCACCGGCAGGTAGTCCGCGCGGCGGCCGGGCGGGAAGATGCGGTACTCGGGATAGCCGGCCGAGCGCAGGCTGCGGTCGGCCTGCACCCCGGCCTCGAAGGCGGCCCGCTCCTGCTCGGCAACGCGCGGTGCAAAGCTGACCGCCAGCACGCCCGGGAAGCGGGCATGCACGTCCATCGCGGCGAAATGCTCATGGAAGGCCCGTCGCGTGGCAAGGCCGTTGCCGCGGAACAGGGCCTGGAAGCTGGTCAGCAGGTCGACGTAGCGGCCGAGCCGCTCCTCGATCAGCCCGGCGCTGTGCGCCGCCAGCTCGTCGAGGGCGGTGTCCGAGGCCTGCTGCAGCTGCTCTGCCGAGCGCCACCAGCCGAAGCCGGTCGCCAGCAAGCCGAGCAGCAGCACCGCCCAGGCCAGTAACCGGTAGCCGATCCAGGCGGGCGGCAGCGGCCGGCCGGGCTGCCCTTGCGTTCCCTGCTGCTCCATGACTGTTTCGACCCTCCGTCCAGCACCATATCGGCCGGCTCGCCGGCGGCTTGAGCGCCGGCGAGCGCCGGCGTGAACAGTTGCCGCTGCCCTGCGGCTCGGTGGCCGCGCGCCGACCGTTCGTGGCCCTATGGCCGGCCGGCTGCGCACGGCAGCGCCAGCGGCGACAGGCCAGCCGCCGCGCCGGCCGGCCTCACGCGGTCAGGATCCAGCCTTCCAGCGGGTCCGCCTGCAGCGGCTTGCCCCAGTTGGGCCGCTCCGCGCCCCAGGCCGCCTGCACCATGCACAGCACGGCGTCGAGGCTGTCGCCCGAGGCGTCGGCCACCAGGGTGTCGCGCTGGGCATGGCTCAGCCTCAGGCGCAGGCCCAGGCGCGTGCGGCCCTGCTCCAGCGCGTCGAGCAGGTCCTTGCGGGCGATCAGCCGCTCGGGCGTCTGCCTGGCCCTGTCGTCGCTCTTGTAGCTGCGGCGTCCAATGAGCTCGCGTGCCAGCAGGCCGGGATACCCCTCCAGCGCGACCCGGGAAAGGTCGCCGTCCTGCAGGCCCGGCAGGTGCACGCCGGCAGTCTGCAACGCGGGCACGCCGGCATGCAGCATGAAAGCGACCGGCGGGTTCACCCACTTCATCGACGGCGAACAGCCGGCCGGCGCATCGCAGGCCCGGTGCGCGAACTTCGCGCCCACCGGCCGGGCCGCGCAAAAGGCCGCGAACGTGTCGCGGATGGCCTCCCGGCTCAGTGCGCAGTAGTGCCGCATCAAGGCCGGCCACTCGGTGGGCCAGCCCAGCTGCTCCACCAGCTCGCGTGGCAGGCCGAACGGGAAGTCGAACGCGCCCACCCAGGGCCCCGGCGCCGCCAGCCACGCCGCGAAGCCGGCTTCGTTGGTGAAGCAACGCAGCTCGCGCAGGCGCACCGCCCCGGACTGCCGCTCGCCGAGCGCCAGCGTGATGGGCTTGGCCCGGCTGGGCCGGCTGGTGAAATCGACGCCGGCCACCGTGGCCGGCGCGTCAGGCAGGAGGATGGACATCGGAAGGCAGCGCGGCGGGCCGCGGCGGTCAGGCGTAAGCTGCCATTGTCGGTCGACGCCCGGCCCTCTCGACCGGCGCCCCGGGCGCCTGCAGGCGCGCGGCATCCGGCCGCCGGCTCTTGCACAATCCTGCTCCCGCTTCGCACTTGCCTGTCGCCGTGAACACGATCTCCCCTGCACCCGATGCCCCCCCGCCCGGCCCCGCCGCGCCCGCCGGACGACGGCGCCGCCTGCTGCGCGTGGCGCTGGCCGTGCTGCTGGTGCTGGCGGTGCTGGGCGCGATCGGCTTTCGCGTCGCGGTGCAGCAGTTGAAGTCACAGGTCGAGTCCGCGCTCGGGCCGCGCAGCGAGGTCGGCAGCCTGGTCGTCGGCTGGTCCGGCGTGGAGGCGCTCGACGTGCGGGTGCGCGGCGAGCAGGCCGGCCCTGGCCGCTGGCCGGCCGAGGACGAGCTGCGTGCCCGGCGGGTGCTGGTCGTGCCCGAGCTGCGCAGCCTGTTGACCGCCGAAGTGCGCATCCGCCGCATCACGGTGGAAGACGGCTATGTCTCCATGCTGCGCACCCGTGACGGGCGACTGCGCGTGCTGCCGGCCCTGACCCGGCCGGAGCCTGCCGCCCGCAAGCCGGGCCCGGCGCGGCCGCGCAAGGTCTCGCTGCCCGCCTCCGCTGCCGAGGAGCCGGCCCCCGTCAGCAGCGGTGGCGGCCTGCCGGTGCACATTGGCGAGGTGGTGCTGAAGGACGCGGTGCTGGAGTTCTACGACGCCTCGGTGCGGCGGCAGCCGCTGAAGCTGCGGCTGGAAGGCCTGCAGGCGCAGGTCGGGCCGCTCGACCTGCCAGCACTGGACACCGCCACCCGGGTCCAGCTCGACGGGGTGCTCAAGGGCGTGCAGCGCGATGGGCGCGTCAAGATCGGTGGCGAACTCACGATGGCGACGAAGGATGCCAAGCTCAGCGCCGACTTCCGCGGTGTCGACCTGGTGGCGCTGCAGCCTTACCTGATCAAGGTGGCCGACGCCGGCGTGCGCCGCGGTGCGATGGACCTGCGCCTGGACGCCACGGTGCGCAAGCAGCACCTGCGGGCACCGGGCCAGCTCAGCCTGGTCGGGCTGGAGCTGCACAGCAGCGGCGCGCTGGCCACCTTTGCCGGCCTGCCACGCCAGGCGGTGCTGGCGGCCCTGACCAAGAAGGACCGGCTGGAGCTGAAGTTCACCCTCGAAGGCCGGCTCGACGATCCCAACTTCTCGATCAACGAGGACCTGGCCACCAAGGTCGCGGCCGGCCTCGCCGAGTCGCTCGGCGTCAGCCTGGGCGGCATGGTCGAAGGCATGGGCGACGTGATCAAGGGCATGTTCGGCCAGTAGCGGCCGGCCGTCAGCCCAGGGCCAGGGCCATCACGCCGACTGCGATGCAGGCCGCGCCGAGCAGGCGCAGCCAGCGGTCGCCCTCGCCGAGCAGGCGGCCGCCGATGAGGGCGGCGAACAGCATCGACACCTCGCGGGCCGGTGCCACATGGCTCAGCGGCGCCAGGCGCGTCGCATACAGCACCAGCACGTAGGCCATCGGGCTCAGCAGCGCCACCACCAGCGCATGGCGCCACTGCAGGCGCCAGGCTTCCCAGGTGTGGCCGCGGCGACGCAGCGCCTGCGGCAGCAGGAAGGGAATGCGCAGCAGGTTGCCGAAGTAGTCGATCAGGATGGGCGAGATCAGCAGGTGCTTGACCGCATAGCCGTCGATCACGGTGTAGCCCGCGATCAGGCAGCCGGTGGCCGCGCCGTAGAGCAGCCCCGCCTTCACGCGGGCCCGCTGGGCCGCGTCGCCCGACTGCCCCATCAGCGACTTCAGCAGCCCGGGCCCGCCGGCGATCAGGAAGACCCCCAGCGTGACGCCCAGCACCCCCGCCCCGCCGAGGCTCGACAGGTGCTCGCCCAGCACCAGCACCGCAAACACCGAGCTCAGCAGCGGCCCGGTGCCGCGCGCCACCGGGTAGACCACGGTGAGGTCAGAGGCCCGATACCCGCGCAGCAGGGTCACGAAATAGGCCAGGTGCACCACCCCGCTGGCCAGCACGAAGCCCCATTCGCGCCAGCCCCAGCCCGGCAACCCGGCCCGCCCCTCGGCCGGCCATGCCGCCCACAGCCCGACCGGCAGCCAGACCACCACGATCATGACGGCGGTCAACAGCACGAAGCGGTTGTCCCCGCCGGCCTTCTTGGCCACCAGATTCCACGCTGCATGCAGCAGCGCCGCAACGATCACGAGAGCAAAGGCAAGAGCAGACATTCGATGCCGCGCCAGCGAGCCGGCAGCGAATAGGTGGAAAACGAAACCGCAGGAACCGCACACGCCCCTTCAGGATGCCGCAGGCGAGCCAGGAACCGGGGCGCGGCGAAAGCGGGGAGCGAGCGGGCCCGGCTTGCCTTCGAGAAGCGCAGCCGAAGCCCGGTACGGCGAGCACCGCAGAAGCCAGGACGGCCCGCGCAGTCGCCGAGCACCGCGCTCCTCAGAGGATGGAGGCGGTGGCGATGAGATCGTCCAGCAAGGCCATCGAGGCCCGCCCCGACACCGCATACGGGTCCAGCACCGGCCGCTCGGAGTACTTGAGCAGGATCGACGGGTTGATCTTCGCCAGGTTGACCTGGCCCATGGTCCAGCCAGCGAAGCGCCGCTCGCTGATCTCCTCGTAGTGCAGCAGCGTCACGTCCTGGTGCCGCGGGTCGCAGACGATCTCGGCATACAGCCGGTTGACCGCCTCGCGCCCGCCCTCGAGCACCTGCATGAAGACGTCGCCGCCATAGCACAGGAGGCCGGTCAGCCCCAGGCCCGGATTGCGGCGGCGCGACTGCGCGAGGATGGCCTCCACGGCCTCGTGGTTGAGGGCCTGGGCGGCCCGGCTGGCATACAGCAAGCGGATCAGCATGGCGACAGCTCCTTCTTCACGACCTCTTGTTGGTGTTCAGCAGGGACAGAAACTCGCGGCGCAGGCTGGGGTCCTTCAGGAAGGAGCCGCGCATCACGCTGTTGATCATCTTTGAATCCATGTCCTTCACGCCGCGCCATTGCATGCAGAAATGGTCGGCCTCCATCACGATGGCCAGGCCGTCCGGCTGCATCTTCTCCTGCAGCAAGTCGGCCACCTGGGTCACCGCTTCCTCCTGGATCTGCGGGCGGCTCATGATCCATTCGGCCAGCCGGGCGTACTTGGACAGGCCGATCAGATTCGAATGCTCGTTCGGCATCACGCCGATCCACAGCCGGCCGAGGATCGGGCAGAAATGGTGCGAGCAGGCGCTGCGCACCGTCACCGGCCCGACGATCATCAGCTCGTTGAGCCGCTCGGCATTGGGGAACTCGGTGACCGGAGGGATCTTGGCGTAGCGGCCCTTGAACACCTCCTGCAGGTACATCTTCGCCACCCGGCGCGCGGTGTCCTGGGTGTTGTGGTCGCTCTCGGTGTCGATGACCAGGCTCTCCAGCACGCCGGCCATCTTCTGCTGCACTTCGTCGAGCAGCGCCTCCAGTTCACCGGGCTCGATGAAGTCGGCAATGTTGTCGTTGGCATGGAAACGCTGCTGCGCCGCCTTGATGCGCTCGCGGATGCGCACCGACACCGGCACGCCGTCCACCGTCTCGGCCGGGGCCGGCAACGGCCCGGCCGCCAGGGCGCCAGGCGAGGCGCCAGCGGCGACTGCCGCGGCTGCGTCCTCTGCTCGAAGGGAGCCGCCGGCGTCGGCAGCCAGGGTCGTGGAGACCGGGGGCGAAGCACTCATGATGAAAGGCAAGGAGACAAGACGACCATCGAAGGAAACTGCACGCGGGCCGTACCAGCGGACCGGCAGGGCGACGAACAAGGCATCGACCGCACAAGGCGGCGCGCGCCCGCCGGCCTGTGGGCCCGCGGCGCGCGATGGGCCGATGCTATCAGGGGCCGGCACGGCATGAGCGCAGGCGCCGATTGCCCTGCCGCCGCCACCGACCTCCGGGCGCTGCCCTTGCCCGAAACCGCGCCAGGCGCCACTATCGGGTTTCCTTGCAGCAGCACCGCCTCCCTCCCTTCGCCACCGCTCGGCAATCACGCGTCAAGTCCGCCAGGCTGCCCGTCGCGATACGCTGGCTGTTGTGGCTCGCCGCCGCCGTCCTGCTCGCGCTGGCAGCCACCGGCCGGGCGATGGCGGCGGACAGCGGGCCGCCCCTGGCCGGGCCGTTGCCGGCCGCCTCGGTACTCGGGCCGGCCCCGGGCTGGCCGCGCGACCTGTCGCCCCAGGTGGAGGTGCTCGAAGACCCGCACGGCCGGCTGCAACTGCCCGAGGTGCTGGCCTTGCCGCTGCAACAGTGGCGCGCGGGCGGCGCCACCCCGCTGAACCCGGGCTTCTCACGCTCGGTCTGGTGGCTGAGGGTGCGCCTGCAGCACCCGCTGCCCGCCGACACCCCGGCTCAGGCGGTGCTCGAGCTGGCGCAACCGCTGCACGACGACGTGCAGGTCTGGCTGGTGCATGCCGGCGCCCGCCAGCCGCTGCGGGCCTGGCACACCGGCGACCGCCAGCCCTTCGCCAGCCGCCCGGTGGCCCACCCGCACTGGCTGTTCCCGCTGCGGCTGGAGGCGGGCGAGATGGTCGAGGTCTACCTGCGCCTGGCCAGTGCCGACGGCCTGCACGAGGCGGCCCAGCTGCGCCTGTGGGAGCCACAGAGCCTGCTGGAATCGGCCGGCCGCGAACGCTTTGCCTACGGCCTCTACTACGGCGCGCTGCTGGCATTGCTGCTCTACAACCTCTTCCTCTACGCCTCCACCCGCACCGCGCTGCATGCCCACTATGCGGCCTACCTGGCGTCGTTTTTCGTCTGGAACTTCGCCTTCCGCGGCTTCGCCTTCCAGTACTGGTGGCCCGAGCACCCGACGCTGGCCAACCAGGTGGTACCCATCGCGGCCGGCTGCGGCTTCATTGCGCACGGCATTTTTGCCATCCACTACCTGCAGACGCGCCTGCTTGCACCGCGCCTGCACCGGGTACTGCTGGCGTTGCTGGCGCTCGATGTAGTGTGCCTGCTGCCCCCGCTGGCCGGCTTCTATGCCGCCAGCTACATGCTGCTGGTGCCGGTGGGCCTGTTCGGCGTGGCAGTGAGTGTCTGGACCGGCGCGGTGCTGTGGCGCCGCGGCTCGCGGCCAGCGCGCTACTACCTGCTGGCCTGGTTCGGGCTGGCGGTGGGCCTGGTGCTCTACATGCTGCGCATGCTGGGGGTGCTGCCGGCGAACGCCCTGACCGAGCATGGCCTGCAGGTGGGCTCGGCCCTCGAATTCGTGCTGCTGGCCTTCGGCCTGGCCGACCGCATGAACCAGCTGGAGGCCGAGAAACTGGGCGCCGAACGCGCCGCCCTGGAAGCCAAGACTGCGCTCAGCGAGCAGCTGGAGCACCAGGTGCGCGAACGCACCCAGGCCCTGGAGGCCGCCAACCAGCGGCTGGCCGAGATGGCCATCACCGACGAACTGACGGGCGCCTACAACCGCCGCCACTTCAACGAGGTGTTCGGCCCCGAGCTGCGCCGCAAGGCGCGCGGCAGCGAGGGCCTGGCCCTGGCCCTGCTCGACGTGGACCACTTCAAGGCCTACAACGACCGCTACGGCCACCCGCAGGGCGACCGCGCGCTGCAGGCCGTCAGCACGGCGGTACGGCGCCGGCTGCAGCGCGCCGGCGACCGCTTCTTCCGGCTCGGCGGCGAGGAGTTCGCCGTCATCTTCCTCGGCCGCGATGCGGCCGCCGCCCACGGCTTCGTGCTGTCGCTGTGTGCCGAGGTGGCCCGCCTGGCCCTGCCGCATGAGGGCTCGCCGCATGGCCGCGTGACGATCAGCGCCGGCCTGCTCTACCTGCCCCCCGGCAGTCCGCACCGCGATCCCCAGGCGGTCTTCGCCCGGGCCGACGCGCTGCTCTACGAAGCCAAGGAAGCCGGCCGCCACACGGTGAAGAGCGAGACCTTCGAGCCGGCCCCCTGAGCGGCCGTGCGCGCCGCGCATGCGGCGCAAGCGCTGCAACACCGTTCACAACGCCAGCAGCGCCTCCAGCGACTGCAGCGTGTCCGCCTCGTGCAGCGGCTTGTCGTCGCGGATGCGCAGCATGCGGGGAAAGCGCACCGCGATGCCGCTCTTGTGCCGGCCGCTGCGGTTGATGCCTTCGAAGCCGAGCTCGAACACCAGCGTCGGCTTCAGGCTGCGCACCGGGCCGAACTTCTCCAGCGTGGTGCGGCGGATCACCGCGTCGATGCGGCGGAACTCCTCGTCGGTCAGCCCCGAATAGGCCTTGGCGAACGGCACCAGCTGCAAGCCGCCCGCCTCCGGTGGCTCGCGCCGCTCGATGGCGTCCACCACCTGCTGCGCCTCGGCCGCATTGGCCGGCGGGCGGCTCCAGACGGCAAAGGTGTAGTCGGTGTAGAGGCTGGCGCGCCGGCCGTGCCCGCGCTGCGCGTAGATGAGCACCGCATCGACGCTCATCGGGTCGATCTTCCACTTCCACCAGGTGCCGTCGGCCTTGGTGCGGCCCACGCCATAGGCGGCCTGGCGGTGCTTGAGCATGAAGCCTTCCACACCGCGCTCGCGCGACTGCTCGCGCAGCGCCGCCAGCGCCGCCCAGTCGGCCGCCTCGACCAGCGGCGACAGCGGCAGGGACATCGCCTGCAGCAGCTCGCGGCGCTGCCATTGCGGCTGGCCGCGCACGTCCTGGCCCTGCCATTCGAGCACGTCGTAGGCGATGAAGCTGGCCGGCGCCTCGGCCAGCACCTTCTTGGTCAGCGTCTTGCGGCCGATGCGCTGCTGCAGCAGCGCGAACGGGGCCGGCCGCCCGTCCTTCCACACCACCACCTCACCGTCGAGCACGGTGCCGTCAGGCAGCTCGCAGGCCAGCGCCACCACTTCGGGAAACCGGTCGGTCACCAGCTCCTCGCCACGCGACCAGAGCCACACCTCGCCACGGCGCTTGACCAGCTGGCCGCGGATGCCGTCGTACTTCCATTCCACCAGCCAGTCCGACGGCCGGCCCAGGCGTTCCTCGAAGCGCGCCAGCGGCAGCTCCACCTGGTGCGCCAGGAAGAACGGGTAGGGCTGGCCGGCGTCGCCGCCGCCCGCCGCGTCCTCCTGCGACAGCAGCGCGGCATAGCGGGTGGCGTCCGGCCGGGCGCTGCCGTCGGCCACCATCGCGGTGAAGCCCATCATGCGCTGCGCCACCACCTTGGGGTCGAGGCCGGCATGCTCGGCCAGCGCGCGGGTCACCAGCAGCCGCGACACACCGACCCGGAAGCCGCCACCGATGAGCTTGGCCAGCAGGAAGCGGCCGGCCCAGTCCAGCTCCTGCCAGTAGCTGCGGATGCGCTCGGCCTGGACCTCGGGCGCCAGGCCGCGCAATGGCAGCAGGCGCTGCTCCACCCATTCGGCCAGCCCCACCCCGGTCAGCCCGGTGGCGGGCGGCAGCACATGGGCGATGGTTTCGGCCAAGTCGCCCACGGCCTGGTAGCTTTCCTCGAACAGCCAGTCGTCGATGCCGGCCACCTCGCAGGCAAGCGCACGCAGCTGGCGGGTGGGGATGAGTTGGCGCGGCCGGCCACCGGCCAGGAAGTACACCGCCCAGGCCGCATCCGCCGGGGCCGCCTCGCTGAAGTAGCGGCGCAGCGCCGCCACCTTGTCGAGCGTGCGGGTGCTGGCATCCAGCTCGGCATACAGGCGGGCGAAGGCTTCCATGGCGCTTGGGCGCTCAGCGCAGGTCCAGCACGTCGATGGCCGGCGGGTTGAGGAATCGCATCGGCAGCTTCACCTCGCCCAGGCCGCAGGTCACGAAGGTGGGCACCGGCGGGAAGGTGTAGAAGCCGCCGTCGAAGGGCTCATGGGTGGAGATCATGCGGCGGTACAGGCCCGGGATGCGCACCTGGCCGCAGTGGGTATGGCCGGCCAGCGCCAGCGTGGCGGCGCCCCGTGGCAGCTCCATCGCGGCGTCGGGGTTGTGCATCAGGGCCAGGCGCGGCTTGCCCGGCGGCAGCTGCGGCAGCAGGCGCGTGGCATCGTGGGCCGCGGCCCAGTCACGCACGCCGAACACCACGAACGGCCCCGCGTCGATCCAGCGGCGCTCCACCGGCTGCACACCATGCTGCAGCAGCGCCGCCCGCAGCGGCCGCGCCAGCGGCGGGCCCGGCATGCCCTCGTCGTGGTTGCCGGGCACCGAATACACCGGGTGGCGCAGTGCGGCCAGCGGCGCCAGCAGCTCCTCCACCGGACGATCGGGCTCGTAGGTGTGGTCGCCGGCGATCAGCACCGCATCCACCGGCAGCTCGTTGAGCCGCTCCACCACCCGCCGCAGGTAGCCTTCGCCCTTGAAGACGCCGAGATGGTAGTCGGCGATCAACGCCACCTTCAGGGGCACGCCCAGGTGCAGCCGGGTCTCGCGCACAGTGAGCCGCTGCGGCTCGATGAAGCGCGCGTCGATGAACAACAGCGCCAGCAGCGTCACCACCGCCGCCCTCACCCGCGGGCGCGGCTGGCGCCGCCACAGGGCCACCGCCAGTGCGCACAGCCCCAGGGCGAAGGGCAGGCTGCCCCAGTACAGCGCCAGGGCCAGGAACCAGCCAAAGGAAGCCGGCTCGTAGATCGGGAACATCCATCCTCTCCATCGTGTCGTCGTGGCTGCCGCGGCGGCACGCGCACGCGGCCGGCGGCGGCGGCCGTCATGCCGGATTGTCCCCGGGCGGCAGCAACCGCGCCTTGAGGGCCTCGAAGCCGGGGTCGCGGTCGCTGTAGGTCTGGCGGATCGCCTCGGCCTCCACCGCGCGGCAGCGCGCGATGAAGCCGTCCAGCTCCAGCCGGTGGTAGGCCGCCAGGTTGCGGTCGGTCTGCCGCACGATGGCGGCCACCAGCGCCCAGTCCACTTCCTCGCCCGCCAGCCAGAGCGAGGCCTGCGGCGGCAGGTGCGACACCAGCTCCAGCAGTGCCGCCTGGCTGTCCGGCGAAGCAATGGCAGCCACCGCCGGCCAGCGGGGCAGCAGCGGGCTGCCCTCCGCGGGCGGCTCCCACAAGGCCACCAGGAAGTGGGCCGGATAGGTCTCCACCTGCTGCTCGTGCTCGATGCGCCCGGCACTGAAGGCCGGGCGGATGGCGCCGATCCAGCAGCCGGCTGCATACCGGCTGGCCAGCCGGCGCGAGGCCTGGATGAAGGCCGAGCGGGTCATGGGGTGGCTCCTCCTGGTGAAGACTCGGGCTCGGCCGCGGTGGTGCCGGTGCCGGTGGCGTCTGCCGCGTCGGTGGCACCTGCGGCCGGCGGCGCCTCTTCCAGCACCTCGTCGCCGTATTCGGTGTGGAAGGCACCGGCTTGCAGGCCCTGGTCCTGCAGCCAGCGCACCATCACCGCTTCATAGCCGTGCGTCACGATGACACGCTCTGCCCCGGTGGCTGCGATGGCCTGCGCCAGGCCCGGCCAGTCGGCATGGTCGGACAGCACGAAGCCGCGGTCCACGCCGCGCCGGCGGCGGGCCCCGCGCAGGCGCATCCAGCCGCTGGCAAAGGCGTCGCTTGCGTCGGCGAAGCGGCGCGACCAGACGCTGCCGTGCACGCTGGGCGGCGCCAGCACCAGGGCCCGCTTGAAGTCGGCCTTGTCGCTCACCTCGCTGACCAAGCGGGTCGACGGCAGCGCCACGCCGGCCTCGCGGTACGCCCGGTTCAGCGGCTCCACCGCGCCATGCACGATGATGGGGCCGATGCCCGCGTCCACCCCGGCCAGCAGGCGCTGCGCCTTGCCGAAGCTGTAACCCATCAGCAAGCTGGGCCGGCCAGCCTCGGCATTGGCGCGCCACCAGTCGTTGATGGCGGCGAACACCTGCTGCTGCGGCTCCCAGCGGTAGATCGGCAGGCCGAAGGTCGATTCGGTGATGAAGCAGTCGCAGCGCACCGGCTCGAAGGCATCGCAGGTCGCGTCGGGCTCGACCTTGTAGTCGCCCGACACCACCCACACCCGCCCGCCGTGCGCCACCCTCACCTGCGCCGAGCCGAGCACATGGCCCGCCGGGTGCAGCGAGACCCGCACGCCACGGTGTTCCACCACTTCGCCATAGGGCAGCGCCTGCAGCGCGATGTCACCCAGCCGGGCCCGCAGCACGCCGGCCGAGGGCGCGGCCGCCAGGTAGTGCCCGTGGCCCACCCTCGCATGGTCGGCATGCGCATGCGTGATGACCGCCCGCGGCACCGGGCGCCAGGGGTCGATGTAGAAGTCGCCGGGCGGACAGTACAGGCCTTCGGGGCGCTCGACGATCAGGTCCGGCTCCGCCATGCCCGCCCTCGCCTCAGTAGCGACCGGTGGCGCCGGCCACCTTGAGGTAGACATGCGCGCCCCAGGCCACGAAGGCGCGGCGCACGCGGCTCCACCAGTTGGGCACGCCCAGCTCGGGCCGGGTGACCTGGTGGGACGCCGCGAAAGCGGCATCCAGCTCGCCGGCCAGCTCGTCCACGAAGGCGGGGTCGCGCACGATCACGTTGGCTTCCAGGTTCAGCAGCAGCGACAGCGGATCGATGTTGGAGCTGCCCACCGTGGCCCAGCTGTCGTCCACCAGCGCCACCTTGGCATGCAGGAAGGCCGGCATGTATTCATAGATCTGCACGCCGTGGGCCAGCAGCTCGTCGTACAGCACCCGCGCGGCCAGGCCGGCAATGCGGTAGTCCAGCTTGCCCTGCAGCAGCAGCCGCACCCGCACGCCCCGCTGCGCCGCCAGCCGCAAGGCGCGGCGGAAGGCGCGGCCGGGGTAGAAGTAGGGCGACACCAGGTCGATGCGCTCGCGCGCATGGCGAATGGCCTCGATGTAGGCCCGCTCGATGGTGCGGCGCTGACTCAGGTTGTCGCGCACCACGAAGGCCGCGCGCATGGGCGCCGGGTCGGCCACCGCGTGAGCATGGCGGGCCCAGCGGGTGCTTTGCAGGCGCCGCACCAGCCGGCGGGCGCGGGCCACGCGGTGCGGGCTGCGGGCCAGCTCGGCGAGTTCCTCGCGCCAGTCGCGGCCGAGGCGCGCACGGGTCCACATGGCGCGTGCCGTCTGCTCGATCGGCACCACCGTCGGGCCGCTCACCTCCACCGCGTAGTCCAGGCGCGGCGCCTCGCTCCAGCCGTGGCGCAGGTCGAACAGGTCGTCGATCACGTTGATGCCGCCGACATAGCCGGTGTGGCCGTCCACCACGCACAGCTTCTGGTGCAGCCGCCTCAGCTGCCCCGGCCGCAGCCAGCTCCACCAGCCCTTGATGGGCCGGAACACCATCACCTGCACCCCGGCCTCGCGCAGCTGCGGCAGCAGGCGCGGCAAGGTGGCATGGCTGCCGAAGCCGTCGATGATGGCGCGCACCCGCACACCGCGGCGCGCCGCCTGGCACAGGCAGTCGGCCACGCCGGCAGCCGTCGGGTCGTCATGGAAGATGTAGGTGGCAAACCACACTTCATGCCGCGCCCGGCCGATGGCTTCGCACATGGCCGGGAACAGCTCGCGGCCGCCGCGCAACAGGCGCACCTGGTTGCCGCCCAGGAAGTGGGCGCGGGTGTGCTCGTACCACGACAGCGGCCCCGGCGGCAGCACGCCACGGGCCGGCGAGCGCTGGGGCGGCGGCGCCATGCCTCAGCCCAGCTCCAGCTCGGCCACCAGCGGCAGGTGGTCCGACATGCGCGCCCAGCTGGTGCCGCGCGGCACGAAGGTGGAAACGCATTTCATGCCGCGCAGGTAGAAGCGGTCAAGCGAGAACACCGGCACCCGAGACGGGAAGGTCAGCGGCCGCTTGCCGTGCGGCGCCAGGCCGCGCACCAGGCCGCAGTCGAGCATCAGCCCGTCGAGCTTCTCGCCCCAGTCGTTGAAGTCGCCGGCCACCACCAGCGGCGCCTGCGGCGGCACATTGGCCGTGATGAAGGCGGCCAGCCGCTCGACCTGGCGCACCCGGCTGGAATGGATCAGGCCGAAGTGCGCCACGATGGCGTGCAGCTCCACCTGCTGCCAGTGCACCGGCACATGCAGCAGGCCGCGCTGCTCGAAGCGGTGGTCGGACACGTCGTGGTGCCCGATGTCGCCGATCGGCCAGCGCGACAGCAGCGCGTTGCCATGCTCGCCACCCCGGGTGTAGGCGTTGGTGCGGTAGGCCACCGCATAACCTTCGGGCGCCAGGAAGTCGGCCTGCGGCTGGCTGGGCCAGCCGAACGAGCTGCGCTGGAAGCGGCGCGCTTCCAGGTGGTGGTAGCTGCGCACCTCCTGCAGGAAGACCAGGTCCGCGTCCAGCGCCTCCACCCCGAGGCCGAGGTTGTGGATCTCCAGCCGGCGGTTCGGGCCCATGCCACGCACGCCCTTGTGGATGTTGTAGGTGGCCACCCGCAGCAGGCGGTCGTCGGCGGTGGCGCCGGTGGCATCGCCTGAAGGCAGCACGCTGGAGTTGAGCGGATTGGTGCCCATCGTCTCCCCTCACTGGCCGAGAAATCGCGGCAGCTGCAGCACTGCCTCGGCATTGGACGGCGAGAAGCAGCGGTCGGCCGCCTCGCGCCAGGGCAGCCACTCGTGCTGCAGGTGCTCGCGCGGAGCCAGGGTCACCGGAATGTCGCGCGGGACCAGCAGGCCAAACACCTGCTCGGTGTTGTGCGTCACCCCCGGCGCATAGCGGTGCCGCCAGACCGGGTAGATCTCGTAGACGTTGCGCAGGCCCCAGTCCTGCAGGTGGTGCAGCGGCACCTCGGCCGACTGTGGGCGTGGCGGCGTCGCGACCACCCGGATGCCGGTTTCCTCCTCGACCTCGCGGCGGGCGGTCAGCAGGGCGTCTTCGTCCGGCGCGTCCTTGGAACCTGTCACGCTCTGCCAGAAGCCGGGCCGGTCGGCCCGCTCCAGCAGCAGGACCTGCAGGTCGGCGGTGTGGATCACGACCAGCACCGATTCGGGAATCTTGAAGGGACGCGCAACAGACATGGAGACCTGGAGGAGGAGGCAGGCCGGTCGATTGTGTCCCATGCAGCGCCGCCGTGGCGTCAGCGCACGTCCGACGCGCCCGGCGCCGCGGCGCCCCACCGCTGGCGCGCACCGCCGGCAGCACCACCAACTCGGCACCGCCGGCCGGCCGCCGCCGCGGCGCAGGCAAAACCGGTCCTGCGGCAGGGGGAAACGCCCCTGTCCCGGGCAGCGGCGCCGGAAACAAAAAAGGGGCGGCCGCAGCCGCCCCTTCTGTCGTCCCGCAGGCGCCCACTCAGGCGGCGGCGCCGGGCTGCGTGTTGCGCAGGCGGATGTGCAGCTCGCGCAGCTGCTTCTCGTCGACCTGGCTTGGCGCATGCGTCAGCAGGCACTGCGCGCGCTGGGTCTTGGGGAAGGCGATCACGTCGCGGATCGATTCGGCCTTGGTCATCAGCGTCACCAGGCGGTCCAGGCCGAAGGCCAGGCCACCATGTGGCGGCGCGCCGTACTGCAGCGCGTCGAGCAGGAAGCCGAACTTGGCCTGCGCCTCCTCGGGCCCGATCTTCAGCGCGCTGAAGACCTTGCTCTGCACCTCGGCACGGTGGATACGCACCGAGCCACCGCCCAGTTCCCAGCCGTTGAGCACCATGTCGTAGGCCTTGGCGATGCACTGGTCGGGCGCCGTGTCCATCAGGTCCTCGTGGCCGTCCTTCGGCGCGGTGAAGGGATGGTGCACCGCGTTCCAGCGCTGCTCGTCCTCGTCGTACTCGAACATCGGGAAGTCCACCACCCACAGCGGCGCCCAGCGGTCCTCGAACAGCCCGCTCTTGCGGCCGAACTCGCTGTGGCCGATCTTCACGCGCAGCGCGCCCAGGGCGTCGTTGACGACCTTGGCCTTGTCGGCGCCGAAGAAGATCAGGTCGCCGGTCTTCGCACCGGTGCGCTCCAGCACCTGCTGCAGTGCGCGGTCGTGCAGGTTCTTCACGATCGGCGACTGCAGGCCCTCGCGGCCCTTGGCGATGTCGTTGACCTTGATCCAGGCCAGGCCCTTGGCACCGTAGATCTTGACGAACTCGGTGTAGGCGTCGATCTCGCCGCGGCTCATCTCGCCACCGCCCGGGATGCACAGCGCCGCCACCCGGCCGCCCTTCATCGTGGCGGGGGTCGAGAAGACCTTGAAGTCGACGTCGGCCATCACGTCGGTCAGCTCGGTGAACTCGAGCTTCACGCGCAGGTCCGGCTTGTCGGAGCCGTACAGGCGCATCGCGTCGGCATAGCTCATCACCGGGTATTCGCCCAGGTCCACGTCCAGCGCCGTCTTGAAGACGTGGCGGATCATGCCCTCGAAGGTGTCGCGAATCTCCTGTTCGGTGAGGAAGGAGGTCTCGATGTCGATCTGGGTGAACTCCGGCTGGCGATCGGCGCGCAGGTCCTCGTCACGGAAGCACTTGGTGATCTGGTAGTAGCGGTCGAAGCCCGCCACCATCAGCAGCTGCTTGAACAGCTGCGGCGACTGCGGCAGCGCGAAGAAGTGGCCGTCGTGCACACGGCTGGGCACCAGGTAGTCGCGCGCGCCCTCGGGCGTGCTCTTGGTCAGCATCGGCGTCTCGATGTCGACGAAGCCCTGCGCGTCGAGGAACTTGCGCACCTCCATCGCCACGCGATAGCGCAGCATGAGGTTCTTCTGCATGTAGGGCCGGCGCAGGTCCAGCACGCGGTGCGTCAGGCGCGTGGTTTCCGACAGGTTCTCGTCATCCAGCTGGAACGGCGGCGTCACGCTGGGGTTGAGCACCTCCAGCTCGTGGCACAGCACTTCCACCTTGCCGCTGGTGAGGTTGGCGTTCTCGGTGCCGGCCGGGCGCGGGCGCACCTTGCCCACCACCTTCACGCAGAACTCGTTGCGAACGCCCTCGGCCGTCTTGAAGGTCTCGGCACGGTCCGGGTCGCACACCACCTGCACGAGGCCCTCGCGGTCGCGCAGGTCGATGAAGATGACCCCGCCGTGGTCGCGGCGGCGGTGGGCCCAGCCCATCAGGGTCACGGTCTGGCCCATCAGCGCTTCGCTGACGAGACCGGCATATGTTGTTCTCATGGAATCACTCCAACAGATCGGGTTCGGGCTCGCTCGCAGCCAGGCTGCGCGGTGGCCCCTGAGGTGGCGCTGGCGGGCTGTGTCTCAAGCCCTGAGGGTCAAGCGGGAGCCGGCCGCTCAACCCGGCGGATTTCGCGGCAGCTCGACCAGCGGCTGCGCATCGCTGCCCAGGATGGCCGGCGGTGCGACGACACCCATCGAGATGGTGTACTTCAGCGCCTCGTCGACGCTCATCTTCAATTCGATCACGTCGGAGCGCGGCAGCATCAGGAAGAAGCCCGACGTGGGGTTGGGCGTGGTGGGCACGTACACGCTCAGGAACTGCCGCGGGTCGAGGTGCTCGGCCACCTCGCCGCCGGGCTGGCCGGTCACGAAGGCGATGGTCCAGCAGCCCGGGCGCGGGTACTGGATCAGCACCGCCTCGCGGAAGGCATTGCCGCTGCTGGAGAACAGCGTGTCCGACACCTGCTTCACGCTGGAGTAGATGCTCTTGACGATGGGGATCTTGGACAGGGCCCGTTCCCACTGCCTGAGCCACCACTGGCCGAAGATGTTGGCCACGAACACGCCGGTCAGCAGCATGCCGCCGGCCACCAGCACGAGGCCGAGGCCGGGCACTTCCTTCAGCCGCTCCAGCGGCGCCTGGGCGTCCTCGGGCGCAACCGCCTGCGAGGCCGACACCAGCGCGGCGAACACGCCGTCGAACAGGCCCACCACCCACAGCAGCACCCACAGGGTGATGGCCACCGGCAGCCAGACCAGCAGGCCGGTGATGAAGTATTTCTTCACTGAGTTTCCTGTCGCGGCGTTCGTGGCCGGCTCAATGGCAGGCGCACGAGGTGCCGCAGCCGCCGGAAGCGGTGCTGCTGCCCGAGGTGGACGAACTGCCACCGTCGGACGCAGGCGCTGCTGCCGGCGCCGGCGCGGACGCCGTGTCGCCGCCCGCCGCGGGCTTGGCCGCGCCGGCGGACGAGGCACCGCCCCCGCGGAAGTCGGTGACGTACCAGCCCGAGCCCTTCAGCTGGAAGCCGGCGGCGGTCACCTGTTTCTGGAACGTCGGTGCCTGGCACTGCGGGCACTGCGTCAGCAGAGGATCGGAAATCTTCTGGAGCACGTCCTGCGCATGGCCGCACGACTCACAGCGATACGCGTAGATCGGCATGGCTCTAACTCCTTGATGCGAAACCCGAAATTATATGTAAAGCGGCGGCAGGCCGGACCCGGCACGGCCGCCTTCCGTGCCCCGGCACGGGCATCGGCCCTCAGGCCGTCGGCTCGGCGCCGATCAGCCGGTGGTGCGATCCGTGGCGGTTGGTCAGCCACTGCGGTGCGAGCGAACCCACCACCATGCCGACCAGGCCCATCAGCACGCCCGCCAGCTGCGGCGGGAACTGCTCGCCGGCAGGCAACTGCCCCAGCACGATCCAGCTCGCGATGCCCAGCACGATGGACAGCATGGCCCCCTGAGTGGTGGCTCGCTTCCAGTACAGCCCGGCTGCCAGCGGCACGAAGGCGCCGACCAGCGTGACCTGGTAGGCCCCCGACACCATCTCGTAGATGGAGGTGCCCTGCGAAGTGATGGCATAGGCGCAGACCAGGCCGCTGAACACCAGCACCGACAGGCGCATCGTCAGCAGCTCCGCCTTGTCGCCACGGTGCGGCACGAACTGGCGCCAGATGTTCTCGACGAAGGTGACCGACGGCGCCAGCAGCGTCGCCGAGGCGGTCGACTTCAGCGCCGACAGCAGCGCCCCGAAGAAGAGCACCTGCATCACGAAGGGCATCTTGGTCAGCACCAGCGTGGGCAGGATCTTCTGCGGATCGTCGGCCAGCAGTCGCGCGGCCTCCTCCGGCATGATGATCAGCGCGCTGGTGACCAGGAAGATCGGCACGAAGGCGAACAGGATGTAGCACAAGCCGCCAATCACCGGGCCGCGGGTGGCGGCCTTCACGCTGTTGGCCGACATCACGCGCTGGAACACGTCCTGCTGCGGGATGGAGCCGAGCATCATCGTGATGGCGGCGGCGATGAAGGCCAGGATGTCCTGCATCGTCGGCTCGGGCCAGAAACGGAACATGTCCTTGCTCACCGCCAGGTCGATCACCTTGTCGGCGCCGCCTGCCATGTCGCCGGCGAACACCGCCAGCACCATCAGGCCGACCACCAGGATGATCATCTGGATGAAGTCCGTCACCGCGACCGACCACATGCCGCCGAACAGCGTGTATGCCAGGATGGAGACGGTGCCGATCACCATGCCCACCGGAATGCTGATGGCGCCGGCCGACAGCAGGTTGAACACCAGCCCGAGCGCCGTCACCTGCGCCGACACCCAGCCCAGGTAGCTGATGATGATGATCAGCGAGCAGATGATCTCGACGCCGCGGCCATAGCGCTCGCGGTAGTAGTCGCTGATGGTCAGCAGCGTCATGCGGTAGAGCTTCGCCGCGAAGAACAGGCCCACCAGGATCAGGCAGGTACCGGCGCCGAAGGGGTCCTCCACGATGCCGCCCAGCCCGGTCTCGACGAACTTGGCCGGGATGCCCAGCACCGTTTCGGAGCCGAACCAGGTCGCAAAGGTCGTCGTGATGATCATGAACAGCGGCAGGTGCCGCCCGGCGATCGCGAAATCCGCCGTGTTCTTCACACGCTTGGCAGCCCAGAGGCCGATGGCGATGGTGCCAAGCAGATAAGCAATGACAAGAGTGAGCAGCATGGCGGGGCCTCCGGCAGGCGCGAGCGCGGGTATTGGAATTCGACCGGGCGCGATTATCCCCATATCGCCCCCGGTGCCAAGAGGGACAAGCGCTGGCTTCCGCCAAATTCGCCCGCCCTCCCGGCGCCGCGCATGCGAGGGCCGCGCCGCCCGCCGTCGCGGTCGACGCCTAGCGCAGCGCCAGGAACTGCAGCCAGGGCGAGGTCACCAGACCCAGCAGGAAGGCGCCGCCGCCAATGGCGATGACCAGCAACAGACGGTTGGTGCGGCGCTGCTCCGCGATCAGCAGCTCCAGCTCGCGCCGCTCCAGCGACGGCTGCGCCGACAGCGACTGGTGCACCAGTCGCGGCAGCTCCGGCAACAGCTTGGCGTAGCGCGGCGCTTCGTTCTTCAGCCGCTCCCACAGGCCCCGCCAGCCGATCTGGTCGTTCATCCAGCGCTCCAGGAAGGGCTGGGCGGTGCTCCACAGGTCGAGGTCGGGATCGAGCTGGCGGCCCAGGCCCTCGATGTTCAGCAGCGTCTTCTGCAGCAGCACGAGCTGCGGCTGGATCTCGACGTTGAAGCGGCGCGAGGTCTGGAACAGCCGCAGCAGCACCTGGCCGAGCGAAATATCCTTCAACGGCCGGTCGAAGTGCGGCTCGCAGCAAGCCCGGATCGCGGCCTCCAGTTCGTCCACCCGGGTGCCCGGCGGCACCCAGCCGCTTTCGATGTGCAGCTCGGCCACCCGCTTGTAGTTGCGCCGGAAGAAGGCGATGAAGTTCTGCGCCAGGTAGTCCTTGTCGTACTCGGTCAGCGTGCCGATGATGCCGAAGTCGAGCGCGATGTAGCGCCCGAAGCTGGCCGGGTCCAGGCTCACCTGGATGTTGCCCGGGTGCATGTCGGCATGGAAGAAGCCGTCGCGGAACACCTGGGTGAAGAAGATGGTCACGCCATCGCGCGCCAGCTTCTTGATGTCCACCCCCGCCTCGCGCAGGCGCTGTACCTGGCTGATGGGCACGCCCTTCATGCGCTCCATCACGATCACCTGTTCGGTGCACAGGTCCCAGATCATCTCGGGCACCAGCACCAGGTTGAGGCCGTCCATGTTGCGCCGCAGCTGGGCCGCGTTGGCCGCCTCGCGCACCAGGTCGAGCTCGTCATGCAGGTACTTGTCGAACTCCGCCACCACCTCGCGCGGCTTCAGCCGCTTGCCGTCGGCCCACAGCCGCTCGACCCAGCCGGCCAGCGAGCGCAGCAGGTCCAGGTCTTCGTCGATGACACGCAGCATGCCCGGGCGCAACACCTTGACCGCGACCTCCCGGCCATCCTTGAGCACCGCGAAATGCACCTGCGCGATGGAGGCACTGGCCACCGGCGTCCGCTCGAAGCTGTCGAACACCGCGTCCAGCGGCCGGCCAAAGGCGCGCTCCACCATGGGCACCGCCAGCCCGGCTGGAAAGGGCGGCACGCGGTCCTGCAGGCTGGCCAGCTCGTCGGCGACGTCGGGAGGCAGCAGGTCGCGCCGTGTCGACAGCACCTGGCCAAACTTGACGAAGATCGGCCCGAGCCGCTCCAGCGCCAGGCGCAGCCGCACGCCGCGCGGCGCATCGAGCCGCCGGCCGACGGTGACCACCCGCGACAGCAGCCGGATCCACGGCTGGCGCATGCTGTTGAGCGCCATCTCGTCCACGCCGTAGCGCAGCACGGTCAGCGCGATGAACAGGAGCCGCAGCAGGCGTCTCATGAGGGCCGGCGGTCGCCCGGGGTACGCGCTTCGCCCTGGCCGCCCGGCACCAGCCGGGACAGGGCCGCCAGGCCCTGGCGGGCCACGCCGGAGACCGCCCGCACCACCTGCGCCACCTGGTGGGCCACCACCGGCCCGACGATGCGGGCCAGGTCGTCTTCATAGTCCCAGCGCAGGTGGTCCATCAGCCAGCCGATGTCGGTGGCGAGCTGCGAGTCGCCGCGGATGGCCACTGACGGCCGCTGGCCCGCCAGCACCGACTCCATCAATTGCCGGGGTTGCGACAGGTCCACCAGCAAATCGAGATCCGCTTCGGCGTCAAGTGTTGTTTCCCCGACCTCCAACAGGCCGGCTGGAGTGATACGAAACGCAAGAAGTTCCGGCCATTGAAACAGCTTCGGCGCGCCGGAAAGTCGCACCTGGAGCGTTCGGCCGGCATGGGGCGCAAGGCGCTGGGTGGCCAACGGCTCAGAGGCAAGAACGTGGTTCAGCGCGAGTGTCAGGCGGTCGACGACAGCGGGCAGCAGACGGCTTGAGAGGTGTTGCAGCATCCAACGATTGTAGGGACAGGGGCAGCGATGCTCGCCGCGAGACGGCGAAAATCTCACCCGGCTCTGCGAGAATCCCGTGTCGCTCTCGCCGGGGCCCGCCGCTGTCACTTGCGGTGGTCCGGACATTGCGAGGCGTTTGCGCGCAGCTCGGGAGGCTGCGCGTCCTTCAGGGCAGTACGTGGACTCCACGGGCTCGACACAGGGTGGACGGGCAGTTCCATGTTTGAAGACCGAACCTACACAAGAACCTTCTACAACGCGCCGCAATCCGTCACGTCCTTCGTGGCGGCATTCCTTGAGCCCGCGATCACGGTGGCCGTCTTCCTGGCCATCATGTGGTACTACAACGAGCCGGTGGACGGCGCAGCCATGACGCTGTGCCTGCTGGTCTTCGCACTGTCGTTCCCCGGCCGCAACCGCTTCAAGGACGCCAACCTGACGGCCATTGTCGACGTCGCCACGTCCTGGGTGAGCCTGCTGGCCATCCTGGCGCTGTGCGGCTATGCCACCCGCAGCCTCGACCAGTTCGAGCAGCAGGTGCTGCTGGCCTGGGCCGTGTTGACGCCGCTGGTGCAGTGGAGCGCGGTGGCCGCGGGCCGCGAGATCGTCAAGATGAACGCCCGCAAGCCGGAGGCGCGCCGCTCCGCCATCGTGGTCGGCGCCGGCCCGCTGGGAATGAAGGTGTCCAAGGCCCTCGAAGGCCATGAAGGCTTCGGCATCGACTTCATGGGCTTCTTCGATGACCGCACCGACGCCCGGGTGCACCCGGACGCCTCGGAGAAGCTCATCGGCCGGCTGTCCGAAGTGTCCGCCTACGTCACCCGGCACGGCGTGCGCGAGGTCTACATCACGCTGCCGCTGACCTCGCAGCCGCGCATCAAGGACCTGCTCGAATCGCTCCAGGAAACCACGGCCTCGCTGTTCTTCGTGCCCGACGTGTTCGGCATCAGCATCATCCAGGGCCGCCTGCAGGACGTGAACGGCGTGCCGGTGGTCGGCATCCTGGAGACGCCCTTCACCGGCACCAATGCGATGGTCAAGCGCATCAGCGACATCGTGCTGGCGCTGATCATCCTGGTGCTGATCTCGCCGATCCTGCTGGTCTGCGCGCTGGGCGTGAAGCTCAGCTCGCCAGGGCCGGTCATCTTCAAGCAGAAGCGCAACGGCCTCGACGGCGAGGAAATCACCGTCTACAAGTTCCGCTCGATGCGCACCATGGACAACGGCCCGGTCGTCAAGCAGGCCACCAAGGGCGACCCGCGCATCACCCGCTTCGGCGCCTTCATCCGCAAGACCTCGCTGGACGAGTTGCCGCAGTTCTTCAACGTGCTGCAGGGCCGCATGAGCATCGTCGGTCCGCGCCCGCACGCGGTGGCGCACAACGAGCAGTACCGCAAGATGATCAAGGCCTACATGGTGCGCCACAAGGTCAAGCCCGGCATCACGGGCTGGGCCCAGGTCAACGGCCATCGCGGCGAGACGGACACCATCGAGAAGATGGAAGCGCGCGTCGAGTACGACCTGGAGTACCTGCGCAACTGGTCGCTGGGGCTGGACCTGCTGATCATCGCGCGCACCGCGCGCCTGATGTTCTTCGACCGCCACGCCTACTGACCGACCGACGCCGTACTGCCCGGGCGGCACCTGGGGTTGTCGCCGTGCCCGCCCGCTCTCTCTCACCTCGCTTCGACACAGGAGATTTGCATGTCCCACCTGCCCGGCCGTCGTCTGCGTGCGATGCAGCTTCCCCTGGCTGCCGCCTGCGCACTCGTGGTCCACGGAGCCCCGGCCCTGGCCAACCCGTACTACCTGTATGCGACCCAGGAATTCGCGCATGACTCCAACCTGTTTCGGGAGCGGGACGGCCGTGAACGTAGCGACACCCGCTCCTCGACCGGCGTGACGGTGGGCGTGGACGAGATGATCGGCCGCCAGCGGCTCATCGGCAGCGCCCTGGTGCGCCGCAACCTCTATCGGGACCAGGACCAGCTCAACAACACCGAGTACGGCGTCAACCTGCGGGCCGACCTGGAGACCATCAACCGCCTCTCCGGTGGGCTGCGCTACAGCACCTCGCGCCGGCTGGCCAAGTTCGAGACCAGCACCGACACGGCCCGCAGCACCGAGCGCAACCTGCTGTCGCTGCAGGATTTCGGCGCCCGGGCGCAGCTGGGCATGGCGTCGCTGTGGGTGCTGGAAGGCGGCTACAGCTACCGCGACCAGGAATACTCGGCCAAGGCCTACGAATCGCTGGAGCAGAAGACGCACACCGTCAACGCCGGCGCGCGCTACCGGCCGAGCGACCTGATCAGCTTCGGCGTCGCGCTGCGCAACACGAAGGGCCGCATCCCCCACTACCGTCCCGGCGTCGAAGACGAGTACGACCGCAAGGACCTCGACTTCACCGTGCTGTGGAAGCCGAACGGCCTGAGCACGCTGGACCTGCGGCTGAGCCGCACCAAGACCGATCACGACGTGGCCAGCGCCCGTGACTTCACCGGCTTCACCGGCTCGCTGGCCTACGGCTACCAGCCCACCGGCAAGCTGCGCTTCAATGTCAACCTGGTGCGCGAAACGAACGACGAATCCAGCGCCTTCGAGATTCCCGGCCTGGAGAATTTCTCGATCCCGCTGGAAAACACCCGCCTGATCCACTCCCTGCGCCTGGGCACCAGCTACGACGCGACCGCCAAGATCCGCGTCAGCGCCGGCCTGCGCTACACCCGCCGCAACATCGAGCAGGGCACCCTGTTCGGCGGCACGCAAAAGGGCAGTGACCGCACCACCGGCGCCAACCTGGGCATCAACTACGCCTTCTCGCGCAACTGGCTGTTCGGTTGCAACCTGGGCTGGGAGAAGCGCAAGGTGGGTGACGAGGCGGACGGCATTTCCTTCCCCTTCAAGGCAGAAACGGCCAGCTGCCTGGCGCAGTTCATGCTGCAGTAATTTGTCCCCGGAGACCTTTGTCGTGCCCACCATCCTGCTCACCGGCGCCACCGGCTACATCGCTTCGCACACCTGGCTCGCGCTCCAGGACGCCGGCTTCGACGTCGTCGGTGTCGACGACTTCTCCAACAGCTCGCCGGTGGTCCTCGACCGCCTGCAGCGCCTCGGCGGCAAGGCGCCGGTGTTCCACCGGCTGGACGTCGGCGACGTCGCCGGCCTGCGCTCGGTGTTCGAGCAGCACCGCATCGACGCGGTGGTGCACTTCGCGGCCTTCAAGGCGGTCGGCGAATCGAGCCAGAAGCCGCTGGCCTACTACGGCAACAACCTCGGCGGGCTGATCAATGTCTGCAACACGATGGCCGCGCACGGCGTGAAACGCCTGGTGTTCAGCTCCTCGGCCACCGTCTACGGCAATCCCGAGCGGCTGCCGATCACCGAGGACTGCGCCCTCTCCACCACCAACCCCTACGGCGCCACCAAGCTGATGGGCGAGCAGATCCTGCGCGACCTCGGCGCCTCGGACGCCGCCTGGCAGATCGCCTGCCTGCGCTACTTCAACCCGGTGGGCGCCCATCCGAGCGGCGACATCGGCGAAGACCCACAAGGCATTCCGAACAACCTGATGCCCTATGTCGCCCAGGTGGCGGTCGGCCAGCGCCAGCGCCTGCAGGTCTTCGGCAACGACTACGACACGCCGGACGGCACCGGCGTGCGCGACTACATCCATGTGATGGACCTGGCCGAAGGCCATGTGGCCGCGCTGCGCTACCTGCTCGAGCAAGCGCGCTCACTGACCGTCAACCTCGGCACCGGCCAGGGCTACAGCGTGCTCGACGTCGTGCGCGCCTACGAACGCGCCAGCGGCCGGCCGGTGCCCTACGACATCGTCGCGCGCCGGCCCGGCGACATCGGCGCCTGCTACGCCGACCCGAGCCTGGCCGCGTCGCTGCTGGGCTGGCGAGCCCAGCGCGACCTGGATGCCATGTGCGCCGATTCCTGGCGCTGGCAGAGCAAGAACCCGCAGGGCTTCCGCACGGCAGCCCCCGGCGGCTGAGCCGTCCATCGCGGCATTCATCCGATCACCACACCCTCAGGGACACCCTTCATGAACCAGACCCTTCTTCCCGTCGTGATGGCCGGCGGTTCGGGCACCCGCCTGTGGCCCCTCAGCCGGGCGCTGTATCCCAAGCAATTCCTCGCCCTGTCTGGCGACGAGACGCTGTTCCAGCAGGCCGTGCGCCGGCTCACCAGCCTGGCCGATGCCGGCACCCAGGTGGCCGGCCCCTGCATCGTCGGCAACGAGGAACACCGCTTCCTGACGCTGGACCAGCTGCGCGAGATGAAGGTCTCGGCCTCGGCGGTGCTGCTCGAGCCCACCGGCCGCAACACCGCACCGGCCCTGACCCTCGCCGCGCTGTATGCGCGCGACGACCTGGAAGGCGCGCAAGACCCGATCCTGGTCGTGACGCCGGCTGACCAGACCGTCACCGACGCCGCCGCCTTCACTGCGGCGCTGCGCGAGGCGGTGCAAGCGGCCTCCGACGGCAGCATCGTCATCCTCGGCATCCGGCCCGACCGGCCCGAGACCGGCTTCGGCTATATCCGTACCCGCGGCGACGGCCAGGTGCAACCGGTGGCGGCCTTCGTCGAGAAACCCGATGCCGAGACCGCGCAGCGCTACATCACCGAAGGTTGCTACTACTGGAACAGCGGCATGTTCGTGCTGCGCGCCTCGGTGTGGCTGAAGGCGCTGGCACAGTTCCGTCCCGACATCGCCGAGGCGACCGATGCCGCCTGGGCCCAGCGCAAGGCCGACAACGGTTTCATCCGCCCCGGCAAGGCCGAATTCGCCGCCATCCCCAGCGAGTCGGTCGACTATGCGGTGATGGAACGCTGTCCGGCCGACCCCAAGTGCGGCTTCACCGTGAAGATGGTGCCGCTGGAAGCCGGGTGGTCCGACCTGGGCGCCTGGGAAGCGGTGTGGCAGGTCAGCGAGAAGGACGCCAACGGCAACGTCGCCCAGGGTGACGCCGTCATCGAGTCCAGCCGCAACACGCTGGTGCACGCCACCAGCCGGCTGGTCAGCGCGGTGGGCCTGGACAACGTGGTGGTCGTCGAGACGCCCGACGCGGTGCTGGTGGCCGACCGCAGCCGCAGCCAGGAAGTGAAGAAGATCGTCGCCAAGCTGGAGCAGCGCGAGCGCAGCGAAGGCACCCTGCACCGCCTGGTGCATCGCCCCTGGGGCTGGTACGACAGCATCGACGCCGGCCCGCGCTTCCAGGTCAAGCGCATCATGGTCAAGCCCAAGGCCACGCTGTCGCTGCAGATGCACCACCACCGGGCCGAGCACTGGATTGTCGTCTCCGGCACCGCCGAGGTGACCTGCGGCGAAAAGAAGATCCTGCTGACCGAGAACCAGAGCACCTACATCCCGCTGGGCGAGGTGCACCGCCTGGCCAACCCCGGCACCATCCCGCTGGAAATCATCGAGGTGCAGTCGGGCTCCTACCTGGGCGAGGACGACATCGTCCGCTTCCAGGACACCTACGGCCGCGTTTCCTGACGCAGCAGGCCGGGCAGCCGCCGCGGTTGCTGCTCGGCCCACCAATGACAAGGGGCACCCCACGGGTGCCCCTTTTTTGTCTGGCCGGAGCTCGCGAGCGGAGCCGCGCGCCCAACCCCTGGCCGCCAGCCGGTGCCACGGCTGCCGAAGCAGCTGCAGCCCGGCGGGCTCCCCTCAGGCGCGGCCGATGCCGTGGTACTCGATGCCCAGCGTTTTCATCAGTGCCGGCTCGTACAGATTGCGGCCGTCGAACACCAGCTTGTCGGTCAGCGCGGCGCGCAGCAGGTCGAAGTCCGGCGTACGGAATTCCTTCCACTCGGTGACGATGACCAGCGCGTCCGCGCCTTCCAGTGCAGCGGCACCGGAAGCGGCGAACTGCACGCCGCTCTCCTTGCCCTGCAGCGCGCGTTTCGCTTCATGGGTGGCCACCGGGTCGAAGGCCTGCACCTTGGCACCCCGGCGCACCAGCTCATCGATGATGACGAGGCTCGGCGCCTCGCGCATGTCGTCGGTGTTGGGCTTGAAGGCCAGGCCCCACAGGGCCAGCGTCTTGCCGGAAAGATCCTCGCCGTAGCGCTTGACGATCTTGTCGACCAGCACCAGCTTCTGGCGGTCGTTGACGTCCTCCACCGCTTGCAGCAGCTGCAGCGGCTGGCCGGCGTCGCTGGCGGTCTTGATCAGCGCCTTGACGTCCTTCGGGAAGCAGGAGCCGCCATAGCCGCAGCCGGCATAGAGGAAATGGAAGCCGATGCGCGGGTCGCTGCCAATGCCCTGGCGCACCAGCTCGATGTCGGCACCCAGCTTCTCCGCCACCAGCGCCAGCTCGTTCATGAAGCTGATGCGGGTCGCCAGCATGGCGTTGGCGGCGTACTTGGTGAACTCGGCGCTGCGGATGTCCATCACCATCATGCGATCGTGATTGCGCACGAAGGGAGCGTAGAGCGCCCGCATCAGCAGAATGGCGCGCTCGTCCTCGGCGCCCACCACGACCCGGTCCGGCCGCATGAAGTCGGCCACGGCCGCGCCTTCCTTCAGGAACTCGGGGTTGGAGGCCACCGCGAAGTCGAGCTTGAGGCCGCGCTTGTCCAGCTCTTCCTTGATCGCTGCCTGTACCTTGTCACCGGTGCCCACCGGCACCGTGCTCTTGTCGACCACCACCTTGAAGTCGGTCATCAGGCGGCCGATGTTGCGGGCGGCGGCGACCACGTACTTCAGGTCGGCCGAGCCATCCTCGTCCGGCGGCGTGCCCACGGCGATGAACTGGATGGTGCCGTGCGCCACCGCCTGCTCGACGTCGGTGGTGAACTCCAGCCGGCCGGCGGCGGCATTGCGCTTGACCATTTCCAGCAGGCCCGGCTCGTAGATCGGGATGCCGCCTTCCTTCAGCACGCGGATCTTCTCGGGATCCACATCCAGGCACAACACGTGGTTGCCCATCTCGGACAGGCAGGCGCCCGTCACCAAACCCACATAACCGGTACCGACGACCGTGACCTTCATGACTCAACCTCTTGTTGCTTGACTCGAACCGGCCCCGCCTGGGCGAAGCCGCATCCCTTTTTATCTGCCGCGAGCCGCGGCCCGGCCGGAAAACATCTCCGGCAGCATGCGCATCACGAAGATGCTGTTGGTGACCAGGTAGCGCTTCCACAGCCGGCGAGGCTCGCTCATCAGCCGATAGAACCATTCCAGCCCGGAGCGCTGCATCCACAACGGTGCCCGCTTGATGGTGCCGGCATGGTAGTCGAAGGCCGCCCCCACCCCGACCATCA
Organism: Eleftheria terrae; assembly: GCF_030419005.1. Classification (NCBI taxonomy): domain Bacteria; kingdom Pseudomonadati; phylum Pseudomonadota; class Betaproteobacteria; order Burkholderiales; genus Eleftheria; species Eleftheria terrae. The sequence continues at coordinate 4,596,863 of NZ_CP106951.1, read as the reverse complement.
CCGCGTTCACGCGGCCACGGTGCGAGGCCATCCACTTCTCCTGCTTCGGGCAGCCGATGCCGACGAAGAGCACCGCGGTGCCGGCCGCATTGATCTGGTCGACATAGGCCTGGTCTTCCTGCGGCGTGAGCGGGCGAAACGGCGGCGACACCATGCCGCCCAGCTTGAGTGCCGGGAAGGCACGCGCGAGCGCCTGGCGCAGCTTCTCCAGCGTGGCTTCGGTGCCGCCGTAGAAGAAGACCACCTGCCCCAGGCGCTCGGCCTCGGCCAGGTACTTCCACATCAGGTCAGGGCCGTTGATGCGGTCCTGCCCGGTGAAACCGGCCCGCCGCAGCGCCCAGGCCACCGGCGCGCCGTCGGGGGTCGACATGTCGGCCTGGTCGACCACGCGGCGGAAGTCCGCGTCCTGCGTCGCGGTGACCACCGAATGCACATTGCAGATGCACACGTACTTCGATTCGCGCCGCCCGCCCCAACTCACCAGGCGGCCAACCGCCTGGTCCCAGGTCACCGCGTCGATGGGCGAGCCCAGCACGGAGCCCACGCGGCGTTGAGATACTGCCTCGTCTGTCATCTTGAGTGTGTCCACGCGAAAGTTAGCCTGTGAAGTAACAGCGGCCCCGGGCCAGGCGCCGCACCACCATCGCCGCCCTCATGGGCGGCCTGCCTGCGCGCTCCCGCGGCGCTTGGCCGGCGCGGCCAGGCAGCGGGCGATGCCGTCGCAGAAACGTTGTGCCATCTGCTCGATGGAGATCTCCGCCGCCTCACGCGCGCAGCCGGCCTGCAGCCGGGCCATCTCGGCGGGATCGCGCAGCAGGCGCACGATGGCGTGGGCATAGGCATCGACGTCGTTGGCGGTGATCAGTCCGTTGACACCATCGCGCAGGTAGGAGATCTCGGGCGAATGGGTCTTGCAGTCGGTCGTCAGCATCGGCAGGCCGGCCTGCAGGGCATCCACCACGTTCAGGCCGACCTTGCCAGGGTTGAGCATGATCGAGCCCATCTTCAGGATGGCCGCCTTCTCCAGCCCCTTGCGCAGGCCCAGCCAGTGCATCCAGCCGCCCGCCTCCGCCACCGCCTGGCGGATCATGTCGCGGCCCGGCCCTTCCCCGACCAGCACCAGCTGGAAGTCGGGCAGCTCGCGCCGCACCCGGCGGGCCGCTTCGATCAGGAAGTCGTGCCGCTTGTCGGGGATGAGCGAGGCCACCATCACGCCGACCGGCCCCGGGCCGATGCCATGCGCCTGGCGGGCCGCTGCGACCTGCTCGGCCGTCAGGCTGTCGAGCTGGCGTTGCAGCTCGGTGGTGTCGATGGCGTTGTTCAGCACCGTGATGCGCTCTTGGGGAAAGCCGGTTTCGGCCACCACCTCGGCGCTCAGCTCGGTGTAGGCGAACCACCAGTCCACCGTGCCGACGAAACGCCGCTTGAAGCGCTCGCTCATCGAATCGGGGTTGAGCGCCTGGAAGTTGCGGCCGTGGCCCCAGAACGCCCGCTTGATGGACGGGTGCAGCACCGGCAGCAGGTAGTTGAACAGCAGGTTGTTCTCCTGCGTGACCACCACCAGATCCGCGCCCTTGAGGGTGGCCGACGGGTCTTGCCAGCAGACGCGCTCGCCCAGCCAGTAGCGGCAAGGCACGTGCACGCCCCAGGGCAGCAGCCCGGCATCGTTGTTTTCGCGCTCGCCGGGCTTGGCGTCGCCATAGACCACCGTGAGGTCGATGCCCTGAGTGTCCAGCAGGGCGCGCATCTGCTCGAACAGCGGCAGGCGGTAATGCGTCATGCGCCGCTGCACCACCACCACGCGGGGGCGGCGGGTCATGCTGTGGGCTGGCTCCCGGCCGCCCGTGGCGCCGGGCAGCGGCGCGCTCGAGGTTCTGAGAAGGGCAGTGTGTTCAGGTTTCATGGAGACTGGCTTGGAAGCACGGATCGAGCGGGAAACGCCGCCTTCTTCAGGCCGCAGCCTGCACCGAAGCGCCCTGCACCGCCCGGCGCGCCTCGGCATAGATGTCCATCAGCTGCCGGTAGTTGCTGTCGGGCGTGTAGAGGCGTTCGTAGAGCGCGCGCGCCTGGCGGCCCATCTGCCGCATCTCGTCCGGGTGGCTGCGGGCCCAGGCCAGCTTGTCGGCCAGGTCGCGTGCCGAGCCGGCGTCGAACAGGAGGCCGGTCTCGCCTTCGATGACGATCTCCGCCAGCGCGCCCAGGCGGCTCGCGATCACCGGCAGCCCGCAGGCATAGGCCTCGACGATGGTGCGCGGGAAGTTCTCGTACCAGATGCTGGGCACCACCAGGTAGCTGGCCGCCTGCATCATCTGCAGGATCTCGGGCAGCGGCTTGAATCCGGCCATGCGCGGCCCGAAGGCGGCACGCACATCCGCCTCCAGCTCGCCGCCGCCGACCACCGTGACGTCGGGTTGTGTCGACAGGGCTTCCGCCTCGGTCAGCACCCGGATGCCCTTTTCCTTCGACAGGCGGCCGACGAACAGCCCGCCGCTGCGCCCTGTGTCTGCCGGCGTGGCCGGCAGGTCGACGAAGTTGGGCTTGAGCACGATGCGGTCGGCCGGCAGGCCGCCGGCCACGAACTTGTCGCGGCAGAAGCGGTTCAGGGCGATGTAGCGGGTCACCCGGTGCTGGTAGGTGCCCAGTGCCCGGTGTGTGACCAGCATGCCCGCCACCACCGCCGACTGCACCGCCGAATCGCGGTAGCAGCGGTGCACCGCCGCCCGCCACGGCACCCGGCCGACACAGTCCTCACAGACGCGGTCCTCGCGCAGGAACAAGGCCTGCGGACACATCAGGCGAAAGTTGTGCAGGGTCTGCACCACCGGGACGCCTTCGGCATCCGCCGCCCAGTACACCGCCGGGGACACCAGCGGCAGCGTGTTGTGCACATGCACGACGTCGATCTGCTGCTCGCGGATCAGGCGGCGCACGTCGGCATGACTGCGGGGCGACCACAGCGTGTCGCGCAACAGCGTCAGCTTGGAGCCGGCCCCGACTTCGTCGTTGTGGCGGCGGTATTCGACGACCTCGTGGCCGCGGCTGCGCAGCAACTCGATCTCGGATTCCACCACGCTGTCTTCACCGCCGCGCACCCGGTAGCCGTTGTGCACCACCAGGACCCGAGGGGCCACAGCGTTTCCTGCGAAAGTCGGGCTCATGCGAGCGCCCCCCGCGCAGACTGCTTCCCCGACTCCGCTGGCATGTCGCGTTTGATTTGCATGTTGTTTGCTGGTGGCCCTGAGGTACTGCTGAGACGAGCGATGCGAGACGATCCGGCCGGCTGTGGAGGACCGCGTTTCGGGGAAAACCCGTAGCATTACCCATGCCAGTGGCCGCGGTGTGTCAAACCGTTCCCTTTGCGCACCATCGCGGGCGCTGCAAACACCCGCCGCGTCCCTGGCGCGCCGGGCGGTGGCGGAATCCGACCCGCGCCATGGCCCCACTGCCGGTGCGCTCCGGGAACCGGTCGCGCATTGTCGCTGCTGTGGGGCCAGGCGCACCCCCCGGGACAGGGGTGGCCGGCCGCATGGTGGCGGCCGCGGGGTCCAGTCACATTTTTGAACGCAGTGTCATGGCGAGCCCGCATCATTCGGCGCTCTCCGAGCCGCAGGCGGCACTCCCATCCACTCTTGATCCAGGAGCTTCCCGTGTCCTTGCCATTCCCTGACTTCAGCCACCGGGGCAGCGCATCCCCTGCCGGGCCCGATTCGCCGCACCCGGGCGCCGACCGCCCGCTGCTGCGCCGCGCCGGCCTGCGCCTGCTGGCCGGCGTGCTCGGCCTGGCCGCCGCGCTGCCCAGTGCGCAGGCCGTGGTGGACCTGCCGGCCAGCTCGGCCGAGGCCGACCGCCCGGCGGCCCGTGCGCAAGCCAAGGCCATGGCGATGGACGCGCCCGCCGCCGCCCAGGCGCTCGCGCCCAAGGTGAACGCCTGGGGCAAGCGCGCGCCGAAGTATGAAATCGACACCGGCGCCAAGGCGGCAGCCACGGCCCGGGTGGCCGCCGAAGCAAGCGGCGGCTCGGCGGGTGCGATCCGCTTCCGGTTGGTCGACAAGGGCGACGGCGATGCCCATCTGATCTTCCCGTATCGATTCAAGGCCGGCACCACCTACCGCGCCACGCTGAAGATCCGCAGTGACCGCGAGGCCCAGGTGCAGGCCCTGCTCCGCCGCGACGAACCGCCCTGGGACCCGGTGGACCAGGAGAACCTGCGCGTCACGCCCCGCTGGCAGACGGTGTCGCTCGAAGGCACGGCCATGGCCAATGGCCCGGCCTCCTTGCGCATCGCGGCCCGCACGGTGGGTGCCGACCTGTGGATCGACCAGGCACGCATCGAGGAAGTGCAAGGCGGTGCGACCCTGGGGCCGCTGCCGAAAGACCCAATCCCGGCCTCGTTCTTCGGCGTGCACCTGATGCGCCTGGGCATCCACCACAACTGGCCGGCTTTCGAGCCGGCAGTGGTGCGTCTGTGGGACACCCGCACCACATGGAAAGACCTGCAGCCCGAGGAAGGCCGTTGGGATTTCTCCGGCCCCGGCTGGAAGCGGCTCGATCTCTATGTGCACCACACCCTGAAGCACAACCCGCAGGCGCGCCTGATCTACACGATGGGCCAATCGCCCCGCTGGGCGTCCACCCAGCCGGACTGGAAGAACGGCTACGGCCTTGGCCATGGCGCCCCCCCGAAGGACCTGGAGCTCTGGCGCGAGTACGTGCGCACCGTGGGCAAGCGCTATGCGGGCCGCATCCGCTACTGGGAGCTGTGGAACGAGGCCGACTTCGCCGACTTCTACAAGGGCAAGGTCGAAACCCTCGTCGAGATGGCCCGGATCGCCCGCGAAGAGCTCAAGGCGATCGATCCGCAGAACCAGATCCTCTCGCCCAGCCTGACGGTGCACCAGGGGGTGGCCTGGCTGGACCGTTTCCTGGCCTTGGGCGGTGGCCGCTCGGTGGACGTGATCGCCTTCCACTGGTACTACGACCGACATCCCGAGCAGATCGCCAGCTCGATCCAGAACGTGCGCCGCGTGATGCGCAAGCACAAGGTGGACGACAAGCCGCTGTGGAACACCGAAGGCTCGCTGGTGTGCAACCCCACTCACCAGGACTGCAAGGACTTCGAGCTGAGCGAGGCCGAGCAACGCGGCGTGAACCTGCGCGCCATGCTGACGATGTGGGCGGGCGGCGTGGAGAACTTCGACTACTACTACTGGGAAGGCCGCTTTGCGCCGGAGGCCCAGCTGAAGAGCGACTTCCGCACGCCGACCATGGCCGGCGAGGCCTTCCGCCGCTCAGTGGAGTGGTTGCGCGGCGCCCGTGTGGTCGATGCCTGGCGCACCGGCTCCGACATCTACATCTACAAGTTGCAGCGCGGCGACCGGCCCGTCGTGATTGCCTGGTCGCTGACGCCAGACGTGGAGGTGAGGCTGCCGGCGGAGTGGGGCGTGCGCCGGGTGTCGCGGCTCGACGGCGAAGTACAGCCGCTGGGTGAAGACCGGCAGCTGTCGCTCGGCCTGGAGCCGGTCATGCTGCAGTGAGGCGGCGCGCCCTCGCCTGCGTGCCGGCGGTCGCCGCTGGTGGCGGCCGACCGCGGCCGCAGCCAGCGCCACCGCCAGGCGGTACACTTATTCACATTAACAAATAATAAGTTTCAATCAGAGGGATCAATTTGCTTGCCTTGATGCCGTTCTCATCACCATCGCATTCGGTGAAAGACGCTCAGGCGCCAGTCTGACAACACCGTAGCGGGAAGAGCGAGGCCAACGTCCGCCCGGACGTCACACCGATCGCGTCGGTACCTCGCTCGCGCGCCCGCCTTCCCTGTCCAAACACGTCACTTTCGAGCCGCCCAAAGCGCGGCATGGACCTTGTTTGGTTTATCGGCAAATGCAACATATCCAGGACAGAGAATGAACTCGAGCGTCTATCGTTGGGCAGTATCTTTGACTGTTGTTCTACTGGCTGCATGCGGTGGTGGATCCGGTTCTCAGCAAGACGGGACGTCGGCTGACCACGCGTCCACCCAAGAAACCTTCGCTCCTACCGGCGACCTTGGCGGCGACCTCCAGGCGACGGAAACCGACCCCCCGGTGGTCGATGAGTCGTTACCGCAGCAGTTACAACCAGAGACGACCCCGACAGAACACGCAACGGCGGTGACAGGCTCTGGCACCCTTGTTACGACGTCGGGCTTCGAAGGCACCTACACCCGCACGGCCACCGGCTGGACCGTCAACGCCTGGGGCAAGGCCAAGTACGGTGTCGGTCGCGAGACCCGTGCCGGCTTCGTGCGCTCGGGCGACTCGTCGCAGCGCTTCACCCTGACGCAGCACACGGCGGGTGTCGATGACGCCCACCTGATTTATCCGCGCGCCTTCGGCAACGGCAAGACCTATCGCATCAGCCTGTATGTGCGCACTGACACCTCCGCCACGGTGGAAGTGATGCTGCGCCGTGATATCGCCCCGTGGAACGTCGCTGGCGTCAAGCAGGTGCCGGTCAACAGCGGCTGGACCAAGATCGAATTCGACAGCCGCTATCGCTGGAACGAGCCGGGCTCGGTGCGCGTCATCTCGAAGACGGTGGGTGCCAACATCTACGTTGACGACATGACGATCACCGAGGTCACGCCGAGTGACACCGCTGTCGGCGCTGCACTGGCGCTGCCGGTCGCTGGTGGTGCCTCCGTCACGGTGACGCCGGTGGCCACTTCCAATTTCGAGGGCACCTGGAAGGAAGCCGCCCCGGGCTGGAAGATGAACATCTGGGGCAACCCCGTGGGCCGCTACGAGGCCGCGCGTGAAACGCGCAGCGGCTATGTCTACGCCGGGGCCTCCTCGCAGCGCTTTCGCATGCTGTCGCCAGGCGGTGGCGGTGCGCACCTGACCTTCCCCTACGCCTTCAAGAAGGGCCGCGCCTACCGTGCCAGCGCCTATGTGCGCTCGGATGGCAATGCCTCGGTGGAACTGATGATCCGCCGCGACGCCCACCCCTGGGACGCGGCGGCCGCCAAGACGGTCCGCGTCGGCACGGGCTGGCAGAAGATCGAGATCCAGGGCACCTATGTCGGCGACGTGCTGGGCACCCTGCGGGTGAACTCCAAGACGGCCGGCGCCAACGTCTGGGTCGACAACGTCACCATTGCCGAGGTCGACTACAACGAGATGGCGCCGGTCAGCACCGCGGCTGCGCCCGACACGCTGTTCGGCGTGCACGTGAACAAGCTGGGCGAGCACTCCAACTGGCCGACCCTCGGCCAGGGCATCGTGCGGCTGTGGAACACCGGCACCAACTGGGCCGACCTGGAGCGCGCCAACAACGTGTGGGACTGGAGCGGTGGCCACGGCCTGCGCCTGGACATGTATGTCGACTTCGTGCGGCGCAATGGTGGGCAGATGCTGTACACGCTGGGCCAGACCCCGCAATGGGCATCGTCCAACCCCAGCTCGGTGGGCCAGTACGGCATGGGCGCCAACATGCCCCCGGCCAACATGGAAGACTGGCGCGACTATGTGCGCACCATCGCCCGCCGCTACGCCGGCAAGATCAAGTACTACGAGCTGTGGAACGAGCCGGACTTCTCGGGCACCTACAAGGGCACGATGGAGAAGATGGTGGAGATGGCCCGCATCGCCCACGAGGAGATCAAGGCCGCCGACTCGTCGGCCATGCTGGTGTCCCCCGGCCTGACGCTGGGCCAGGGCTACCCGTGGCTGGACCGCTTCCTGGAGCTCGGTGGCGGCCAGTGGGTGGACCACATCGGCTTCCACTTCTACTACAACAACAACCCGGAAGTGCTCGGCTCGCAGATCCAGAACGTGCGTGAAGTGATGCGCAACCACGGTGTGGAGAACAAGCCGCTGTGGAACACCGAAGGTGGCTTCATCTGCAACCCGGCCATCCAGAAGTGCTCGACCTGGGATTCCACCGCGACCGAGAAGACCAGCGTCAATGCGCGCGCCCTGATGATGATGTGGGGCAAGGGCATCAAGAACTTCAACTACTACTACTGGGAACGTCAGCGGGAATCGACCGGCTCGCGCATGGTCAACGCCGACTACAAGACCCCGACCGCGGCCGCGAATGCATATGCGGAAGCCATCCGGTGGGTGAAGGGCGCCCGGCTGCTCGACTCCTACCAGATCGACAACAAGGTCTATGTATTCCGCGCCAATCGCAATGGCGAAGACTACGTCATCGCCTGGTCGACCACGCCGAACACCGTGGTGTCGGTGCCCACCCAGTGGGGCGTCTCGAAGGTGCGCAACCTGCGCGGCGAAGAGACCGGCATCTCGGGCTCTACGGTGACCCTGGGTCTGGAACCGGTGGTCCTGAAGTAAGCCGGCCACCAGGTCGAGCCGCTGCACGCGGTTCCTGACCTACCGCCTGAAAAGGCCTGCAAGACGAAATGTCTGGCAGGCCTTTTCCTTTTGATGCTGCTGATATCCCCACCGCTCGACGGCGAGGCGGTCGCGGGTGAGCGCACCCACGATACCGGACCAGCGGGGACAGGACAGTCGATGCCGGAGTGGCCAGCGGCTAGCGGCCAACGACTGACGACTGACGACTGACGACTGGCGGCCAGCGGCCAGCGGCCAGCGGCCAGCGGCCAGCGGCCAGCGGCCAGCAGCCAGCAGCCAGCAGCCAGCAGCCAGCAGCCAGCAGCCAGCAGCCAGCAGCCAGTGGTCAGCGGCCAGTGGTCAGCGGCCAGTGGTCAGTGGTCAGTGACGAGCGACCAATGGCCACAAGCTAGTAGCTGGCGGCCAGCATCTAGTGCCTGGGACCAGCGACCTAGGACAAATGACGTGGCCTCCTGACGAGGCCGGCAGATCCCATAGCTTGGGCGCCCCGGTTCCACGCGGCGTGGCGACGTCCCATGCAGCGAGGCCCGAGCAATGCAGCTGCCCATGGCTTCTTGGTGGCAGGAACCCGCAGGAAGCACGAGGCCCTCATGCGGCCTGGATGGCCCTGTACGGCACGGCGGCGCCGGAAGGTCGAAGGACGGCGGGCCGCCTTCCGCGGCTCGGTGTTGTTGGCGAGCGCAATGTTTGGCCTGCGCCGCATCGGCGACGGCGACAGCGGACATGTCCGCCCAGCGTTCCTCGATCGGCTGGCTTGCAGGCACTTTGTCGGCCCAGGACCTGCATGAGGCTTGCAGGTGGGCGCCGGTGCGGATCGTGAGGTCTGGCCTCGAGTGACCGGAAGGACCGTCGCTGCACCAGACCGAGGGTCGACGGCTGCGCGACCGACACCACGTCCACGCCGAGAGGCGCCACCCCGTGACGGGGCAGCGCCTTCAGCTCACAACCGTCCCGGCTGTATCGGCGTTCGCATCGGCTGCCGTGTCGGCGCGGGCACCGGCCGCTGCTGCTGCTCACGCGAGTCGGCCTCGGCGTTCATCGCCATCATGCCGAGACAGAAGATGTAGTACGAGTAGATCAACGTGTTGTCGGTGATCAGCAGCACGTTGGCATAGGCCCAGAACAGACGCAGCGTCCAGGAGCGCGCGCGGAACGCCAGCCAGATGAAGCCGACGAAGGTCAGCCCCCCGTACTCCAGCACCATCTTCATCAGGTCGTTGTGGAGATTCAGCTTTCGCCCTGCGAAGAAGCCGACCGACAGGAAGTCGTAGACCGCGCCGGCACCGCTCCCAATGAAGACGTAGCGCTCCAGGTGCTCGGTCAGCTGCACGGCCGGTGCGTAGTAAAGCTCCTTGCGGCCCATGCCAGCCTGGTTGGCGCTCATGCCCATCACCTCGCCGATGAGCTGGTCCAGCCCCCCCTGTGCATAGGTCACGGCCACCGCCAGTGCCGCGATATTGAACAGCAAGACCGGGATCGGCCGCAGCAGCAGGTCGGTCAGGCGCCTGGGCATCAGCTGCAGCATCAAGCAGACCAGCACCCCCAGCAGGGCAATGCGCTTGAGGGTCAGCACCGTGAACAGGATGCCGACAGCCGCTTCCTTCCACCGCCGGGTGGCAATGGCCCACACGCTCAGCACGCCGAAGGCAAAGCACCAGGGCGACTCGAAGGACGACTTCGAGCCCACCAGGTCCAGCGTCAGTTCGCCACCGCCCACGCCGAGCAGGCGGGTCACCACCGTCGAGACGATCAAGCCGAAGGCCATCACCCAGAAGGCCTGCCACCAGGTGAAGCGGTAGCTGTAGCCAAGCAGGAAGGGCGAGATGCCAACGAGCATCAGGTAGATGTCCTGGTAGCCGTTGCGGCCCGACAGCGGCGCCAGCATGATGCCCACGCACACCAGCAGCCAATAGCTGAGCAGGTGCGGCGGCACGACGAACTTGCGCAGCGCCAGGCACAGGATCAGCGCACACAGCGGGATCAGGTAGGTGACATGGCGCAGCGGCGGCAAGGTCAACGAGATCCAGAAGCTCGCCATGCAGAACACGGCGAACAGCAGTTCCACCGTGATCAGCGGCGGCCGTAGCGTGTTGGCATCGACGTAGCGCGGATAGGCCGGCTTCATGTGTTGACCCTCAGGCCGCCGATGCCGCCGCCCCGGCCGCCCAGCCACTGCACCACGCTGTGCACGGTACGGCGCCACGCCAGGTGATCCACCGTCGCCATCACGTCTGCCGGAGGGAAGCGACTGGGCTGAGCCAGGAACTGGTCCAGCGCCTCGTTCACCGCCTCGACGCTCGGCTCACGAATGAACATGCCATTGCGAGGCTCCACCGTCTCGGCAAAACCACCGATCTGCGTCGCGATGACCGGCACACCGAGCGACAACGACAGCAGCAGCACGCCGCTCTGGTCGATATGACGGTAGGGCAGCATGGTGGCATCGGCTGCAGCGAAGGCCCGTGCAATGGTGGCCTCGTCGACAAATCCGTCGAACCACACGAGCCGGCCGGTCGCCTTCAGCGCTTCGAGGCGACGCCGGATCGCGTCGCCGTACTCGCCGGGGCCGATGCGGCCGGCCACGATGAGGGTCAGGTCGTCGCGCTGTTCGATGGCCGACAGCAGCAGGTCGGTTCCCTTGAACTCGGAGATGTAGCCGAACGAGAGCACCGCGACCCGCTGCGGATCGGTCCCCAGCGCAGCTTTCGCCTCGGCCTTGCTGAGTGGCAGGTGTTCCACCGAATCGTTGAGGCCGTGCTCCATCACGATCACGCGATCGGCCGATACGTCGAACTGCTGCACCAAGGCCTGGCGAGTCGCTTCGGTGTGCACGATGAGTCGGTGCGGGATGCGGTAGATGATCCAGTACACCAGCTTCATCATCGCGGTGTGCCGGTTGTGCGGCAGGATGTTGTGCACCGTGAGCGTCAGGCGGGCGCAAATCAGGCGCAGCAGAAAGCCTTCCAGCACGCCGACCAGCCACTCCGGGCCCAGCATGCCGATGATCATGACGGTCGAGCGGCGGCGCTGCCACACGGTGGCGAGCAGGCGCAGGTGGTACAGCGCCATGTCGCGCGCCTTGCGCCATACCGGCCGGCGCGAGTCCTGCGAGCCGCGGATGTTGAGCAAGGTCACCCCGGGATGCAGGCGCGACGCCAGCGTCGAGTCCGATCCGAGCAGGGTCACCGGCAAGCCGTTCTCGGCCAGGCCGTTGGCGAAGCCCTGTTCGTAGTGCGATTGGAAGCCGTGCGACACCAGCACGACCTCGTTGGTCGGCGTGCTCATGCTGCGGCCTTTCCAACACCGGCACAGCCTGCTGTCTTGCCCTTCACCTTGCGCATCATGTCTTCCGGAGGATCCTGTGGATGTCAGAGGCCAAGTACCCGCCCGGCCACGCGGCCCACGCCGCTGTGCTTCAGCCGCTCGCCGAGGGCCGCCCGCAGGTCAGGCGGCAGCAAGGCGCCACGCGACAAGGTGAGCACCGCCAGCACGGCCAGGCCGGCCAGGGCAAGGCGTGCCACCGTGACGACGATCGAGTCATGCACCCAGGCCGGCCAGGCGCTCGCCTGCCACACCAGCAAACCGGCACCCGCCAGCACCACGCCGCCCAGCATGGCGCGCGCCAGGCGACGCATTGGCAGCCTGATGCTGCGCGCCACCAGGGAGTAGTTCAACACGCAACGCAGCCCGTATGCGAGGGGCACGCCCCAGGCCGCCACGGCGAGCGGCTCGCCCAGCAACGACGCCAGGCCCAGACACAGCAGCAGCACCGAGGCGACCAGCAGCTGCGCCACCATTTCCTTGCTCACTGCCCCGGTGGCCCACAAGAAGGACCCCGCCACTGCGCTCAGTACGTGCAGCGGCATGGCCACCGCGAAGGCCCGGAAAATGGGCACCGCCTCGGTCCAGCGCGCACCGTAGAGCACCATGATGAGCGTGTCGGCCACCGAGTACAACAAGGCGAAGGCCGGCAACATGGCCAAGGCCAGCCCACCGGTGATGGAGCAGAAGGCCCGGCACAGCCGTTCCGGGTCGCCCTGTACACGCGAGGCGGTGGCCAGGGTGACCGACTGCACGGAATGGCTGAGCAGCGTGGCCGGTCCACGAGCCAGGTTCTGCGCCGCCGAGTAGGCGCCCAGGGACGACACGCCCCAGAGGCGACCGACCACCGCACGGTCCAGGTTGTCGATGCACCAGCCGGCCAACGTGCTGACCAGCACTTGCACACCGAACTTGCGCAGAGACGGGTCCATGCCAAACAGCGGCTTCAGCGGATGGCGGACGATGGAGTACGTCGCGATCAGGACCGCAACGCTCTGGCAGGCAAAGGCGACCACCAGGCTCCAGACGCCCCACCCCGCCATGGCCAGGCCGATGGCGATCAGGCCGTAGCAGACGACATAGGCCGCCAGCTGGATCAGCTGGAAGCGCTTCATGTCAAAACCTCGGCGCATCAGGCTGGCCGAGATGTTGCCCAGCGCCTGCAGCAGGATCAGCGGGCCACAGGCCATGAAGGGCCCCGACAGCGCCGGATCGCCGAACAAGCCGGCCAGCATGGGCGCGGCCAGCACGACGGCCAGCGCGATGACGCTGCCCTGCACGATGACGCCACCGAGGGCCTGCCGCACCGCGTCCTCGGTGAGGTCCTTCATCTGCACCAGGGCGGTGCCCATGCCGCTCTCGGCCAGGAACCAGCCAAAGCCCAATACCACCAGCACGACCGCGAACTGGCCATAGACCTGCGGGCCCAGCAAGCGGGCCAGCACGATCTGCACGCCGATCTGGGCCAGCGCGCGGCAGGCCGCGCCGGCATAGTTCCAGAGGACGGCGGCGAAGCTGCGTTGTGCGAGGTTGGAATTGTCAGCGGCGAGCACGTGCCTGACCCTGTAGACAGCGACGGGACATCGGCATCGCAGTGCTCAGACTGCCTTGAAGGCCTGGTAGGCGGCGACCAACCCTTCACGCAGCGAGGTGCGCGCGCTCCAGCCCAGCGCCTGCAGGCGCGACACATCCATCAGCTTGCGCGGCGTGCCGTCGGGCTTGGAGGTATCGAACACGATTTCGCCCTGGAAGCCGACCACCTCGCGGACCGTTTCGGCGAGTTCCTTGATCGTGACGTCCTCGCCCACACCGATGTTCACCAGCGGGGGATCGAAGACACCGGTCTTGGACTCGTCACTGCCCAGGAGCGTGTCATAACGCTCGGCCGGCAGGTTCATCAGGAACACGCAAGCGTCCGCCATGTCGTCGCTGAACAGGAACTCGCGCCGCGGCGTGCCGGTGCCCCAGACAGTGACGGTACCGGCCCCGCTCTGCTTCGCCTCGTGGAACTTGCGAATCAGCGCCGGAATGACGTGGCTGGTGTGCAGGTCGTAGTTGTCGCCGGTACCGTAGAGATTGGTCGGCATCACTGCCAGGTACTTGGTACCGTACTGGCGGTTGTAGCTCCAGCACATCTCCACGCCAGCAATCTTGGCCAGTGCATAGGCCCGGTTGGTCGGCTCCAGCGGGCCGGTCAACAGGCTGTCCTCACGCATCGGCTGCGGAGCGAGCTTGGGATAGATGCAGCTGGAGCCCAGGAACATCAGGCGCGCCACGCCGTGGCGGCGTGCCGCCTCGATGACGTTCAACTGAATCGCCAGGTTGTCGCGAATGAAGTCGGCGGGATAGGTGTCGTTCGCAACGATGCCGCCCACTTTGGCGGCCGCCAGGAAAACGTACTCCGGCCGCTCGCGCTCGAAGAAGGCCAGCGTGGCCTGCTGGTCGGTCAAGTCCAGCTCGGCATGCGTGCGCAGCAGCAGGTTGCGGTGACCGCGAGCCTGCAGGTTGCGCACCAGCGCCGAGCCCACCAGCCCGCGGTGGCCCGCCACGAAGATCTTTGCGTTGGCTTCCATGCCTGCCGCCTCACTCGTGGTAGTCGTAGGCCTGGAAACCGGCCATCTTCACCAGCGAGTCGCGGCGCGCGGCGGTGTAGTCGCTCTCGATCATCTCGCGCACCAGTTCCTCGAAGGTGGTGGTGGGGGTCCAGCCCAGCTTCTCCTTGGCTTTGGTCGGGTCGCCCAGCAGCGTTTCCACCTCGGTCGGACGGTAGTAGCGCGGATCGACGCGCACGATCACGTCGCCCACCTTGCACTTGGCGCGGTCACCCTCGACCTTGGTGACGATGCCGACTTCACGTTCGCCCTCGCCTTCGAACTTGACGGTGATGCCCAGCTCCTTGGCCGCACGCTCGACGAACTGGCGCACGCTGTACTGCACGCCGGTGGCGATCACGAAATCCTCGGCTTGCTGCTGCTGCAGCATCATCCATTGCATCTCGACATAGTCACGTGCGTGGCCCCAGTCGCGCAGGGCGCTCATGTTGCCGAGGTAGAGGCAGTCTTGCAGGCCGAGCGCCACGCGTGCGATGGCACGGGTGATCTTGCGGGTCACGAAGGTCTCGCCACGCACCGGGCTCTCGTGGTTGAACAGCACGCCGTTGCAGGCATACATGCCGTAGGCCTCGCGGTAGTTCACCGTGATCCAGTAGGCATACAGCTTGGCCACCGCATAGGGGCTGCGCGGATAGAAAGGCGTGGTTTCCTTCTGGGGGATTTCCTGCACCAGACCGTACAGCTCGGAGGTGGACGCCTGGTAGAAGCGCGTCTTCTTCTCCAGGCCCAGGATGCGGATGGCCTCCAGCAGGCGCAGTGCGCCGATGCCGTCGGCATTCGCGGTGTACTCGGGCTCTTCGAAGCTTACCGCCACATGGCTTTGTGCTGCCAGGTTGTAGATCTCGTCCGGCTGCACCTTCTGCACGATGCGCAGCAGGCTGGTGGAATCGGTCAGGTCCCCGTAGTGCAGGATGAAGTTGCGGTTGTCAACGTGCGGATCCTGGTACAGGTGGTCGATCCGGTCGGTGTTGAACAGCGAGGTGCGGCGCTTGATGCCGTGTACCTCGTAGCCCTTCTTCAGGAGGAACTCGGACAGGTAGGCGCCATCCTGGCCGGTAACCCCAGTGATGAGGGCAACTTTCTTTTGAGTCATCTTGCTATGGTCGTTGAGGGGTGAGAAAGCTCGGTCGCGCTGGCTCAGACGGGAGCCGCGCCGAAAACGCGAGATTGATGTTCTTTGCCGATGGCCGACTGGATGTCGCGCACGAAGGCGCTTTGCACCGAGTAGGCACGGTCGAGATCGGTATCGATGCTGGAAACACGCACCAGCATGCCGTCCGGCACGCGCCCACGCAGCCCGTAGCCGAGCTGCACCAGCTTTTGCTGCGTATTGGACTTGACGACCTGGCCACCCACCACCACCCAGTACATGAGCGGTTCATTGCGATTGCCCAGGCGGGTGGAGAGCTTCTGCACCGGCAGCGAGCGCTCGCCCAACTGCAGCTGGTCGCCATGCTGGGAAAGCACCTGGAAGCCCTGCGCTGGATAGCAAATCTCGGGACGGTGCACCTGCATGCCGTCGGACTGGTCGCCACCATAGGCGACCGACAGCATCACCCGGTCGCCACGGCTGTTGACGTACGTGCGGGCAAGCACCTGGCTGTAGATCTTGTCGAGCTGGGCCTGTACGTCCGGCGCCGGCAGGATCACGGGAATGCGGTCATCGATCCGCCAGTCGCCGAACTGTTTCGGGAACAGCGTTTCCAGGTTCACCCGGTTGCCGGTTTCCGCCATCTTGATGGTGGGCCGTGCCACCACCGCCATTGCAGCGGCCAGCAGCATCAGGCCGGCCACCAACCAGACACGGACTTGCATCTTCATGGGGTCGCCCTCTTCTTGCGGTCGAACAAGCCCAGCAGGCCGTCGAAGCAGAACAGCAAAGCCAGCGCGATCACGAACAGCACCATGCCCGCCGCGCCGTGGATGAAGCCCTGCCCGGCCTCGTCGCCCAGGTGGTACGTCACCAGCACCAGAATCATCACGCGCACTGAATTGGCGATGAAGGCGATCGGCAGGATGCTGGCGACGATCGCCAGGTTGCGCCAGGCACGCCCGTGCTTCATCAGGTAGACGTAAAGCAGGCCGAGCGCGGAAAGACTGAACATGCTGTTGAGACCCGAACAAGCATCAGCGACCAGCAGCTGGTATTGGCCGATGGTGAGCACGACGCCGCTGCGCGCGATGGGGTAACCCAGCTCGTAGAGGACGGTCTCGGCCACCACCGACACCGTGCGCTTCAGCGGGCCGGTGAGCGAATCGATGACGGCCGCCGGCAAGGGCACCATGAAGACAAGGAACAGCAGCGGGAAGGCCACCGTCCGCATGGCGCGCCAGCCGAACAGAATCGCCCCGCCGCCGGCCAGCAGCGGAATCTGCGAGCCAACCTCGAACAGGATGATCTGCTGGGAGCGCCCCAGCACGTACAGCAGCAAGCCAAAGATCAGCAAAACCCATGCCAACACCGAGCGCGTGCCGTCCTGCATGGCAGCGACAAACTCGTCTCGCTTCTGCCAGAAGATCCACAGCGACACCGCGAGGATCAGCGGGCCATGCCCCTGTTCCTCGCTCTTCCAGATGGTGCGCGACAAATCGATGAAGGTCGGAACGTAGAGCACCAGCAGCGCGGCGAGCAGTGGAATGGCCACTGCCAGCCAGGGCCGGGGTGCGGCGGTCACGGGCATGGTCGTCTGCATGTCAGTGCTCGTTCATGATCACGCCGGCGAGCTTGGCGGGGCTGCCGGTCAGGGTGGCCACCAGGTCCTGCAAGCGCGACACCTTGGACTTGCCCTGGCGCGCCACCACCAGCGCAGCGCCGCACTTCGCGGCGATGACGGTGGCGTCGGAGCCGTAGACGGCCGCCGGCGTGTCGACGATCACATGGTCGAACTTGTTCAACAGCTCCCGGATGAGCAGGCCGAAGGCCGGACGCTCCACCAGCTCGAGCGGATTGGGCGGCGTGATGCCCACCGGCAGCACGAACAGGCTGGGCAGGTTGGGCACATGCTTGATCACGTTCGTCTCAGCCCGGCCCGAGAGGATGCCGGACAGGCCGGACGAGGTGTCCAGCTCGAAGACCTCATGCTGGCGCGGGCCGCGCAGGTCGGCATCCACCAGCAGGGTGCGGCCACCCAGCTGCGAGAGCACCACCGCCAGGTTGGACGAGAAGAAGGTCTTGCCGTCGCCCGAGTCGGGACTCACCACCGCCAAGGCCCGGCGCGGCTCCTCGTTCGTGAAGAGCCGCATCATCAGCTGACTGCGGATGGCACGGAAGGCCTCGGCCTGGTGCGAGAAGGGCTGCGTCGCGGTGATCAGCTCCGAACCCAGTTCACGCCGCTGGTCGGGCGCATACGGGTAGTGGAACTGCTGCGACAGCGCGAACATGACGTCGTCGTCACTCGCCAGGCCCAGGGCGACGGCCGCCTCGCCGAAGCGAACGCCCTTCTCGCGCTGGAACTGCAGCACCTGGTCCACCTGGTCGGGGGACAGGTTCTTCTTGCGGCGAATGATGTCGCCGATCGGCCGGTCGTGCACCGCCGAAGACGGTTTGGAGTCCTCGACCGAATTGGGCACCGGATGCAGGTGCGGCGCCGCATTGGCGTCACGAAAGATCGCCATGTCTCAGGTTCCCTTCGGGCGAGGCAGTTGGCCGAGAACACGTCCCGGAATCATCGTGTTGCCACGCTGGCGGGACAGCAGGCCCCGCCGCAGCGGCTTGGGCACCACGCCGAGCACCGGCAGGCCCAGCAGTTGGACCACATCCTCGAAGGAGCGCATGCGGCGGTCGATCAGCTCGAGCAGGAAGGCGGTCGCGATGGCCAGCACCATGCCGACACCAACGGCGAGCACCATGATCAGCGGGATCTTGGGGAAGCTGGCCGAGGTCGGCTCGACAGCCTCGCTCAGCACCGATGCGTTGGTCTGGGTCGTGTGGCTTTCAAGGCTGGTCTGGTTGAGCCGGGCCAGCACCGCGTCATAGGCCCGCTGTGCGTTGGCAACGTCGTTCACCAGTACGGTGGCAGCGTCACGCTGCTCACGCATCTTGAGCAGCTTGGTGCGCTGGGCCTCGAGTGCTGCCCGGACTTCCGCTTCTCGCTGGCGGTTGATGTTGTTGTTGACCGACACGCCGCTGGTCACGCGGCGGGTTTCCGCCTCGATGCGGCTGCGCAGGGTGTTGATGCTCGCCTGTGCCTCGACCACCTGCGGGTGGTTGGCACCATAGCGAGAGTTCAACTCCTGCAGGCGCGCCTCCTGGCGGTTCAGGTCAGCCTTGAGGCCTGAAATCAGCGGGTTCAGCAGCACCTCGCTGATGTTGGCGGTCGTATTGGCCTGAGCTTCGCGGCTGCTGCTGTCCGAGGCCTGGGCCTGGATCTGCACCAGCTGCGAGGACAGCTCCTGCAGGCGCGCTGCCTCGACGTCCAGGCGCTCATCCGTCGCCACCAGCCCGTGTTCCTTCTGGTATTCGGACAGGCGGCTCTGGGCTTTCTCCAGCTGCTCGCGCAGGTGCTTGGCGCGGTCGTCGAAGAAGGAGGAGTACTGCTTGGCCGGCTCCACCCGCAGGTCGAGGTTGGTGTCGATGTAGGCCTTCACGAAAGCGTTCGTCATCATGGTCGAGAACTTCGGGTCCACGGACTCGTAGCTCACCGTCATGATGTTGGACTGGCCGGCCGGCTTGACTTCAAGGTTGCGCAGCAGCGCACCGGCGAGCCAGCCTTCGATCGTTCCGACGCCGCCAGTGGCCTCCCGCCATTGTTCACGGGTTGCGGGGTTCTCCGTCATGCGCAGGTTACGCACCACCCGCTGAGCCACCCGTTCGCTGCGCACGATCTCCATCTGCGTCAGGAGCATGTTGGGCGACCCGGGCAGGATCATGCCGGCGACCGGGTCGGGCGAGCCGACATTCACCACCACCGTAGAGGTCGCCTCGTACTGTTTCGGCAAGGCAAAGGAAACGCCAAGCGCGGTGCAGACGATGAGCAGGAACACGCCGAGGACGACTTTCCAGCGCGCCAGAAGAATGGAGAAGAACTGACCCACAGACATCACGTCACCCTTCTTAGAACAAGCTCTCGCGCACGTAGACGACGTCGCCGTCGCGCAGGATGTCTTCCATTGTCGGCTGGATCACCTGAACACGGCCGTCCGCGCCACGGCGGTGCACCCGCAGGCCCTTTTCAGTGCCGCGCTGGGTCAGGCCGCCGCCGGTGGCCAGCGCCTGCATCACGGACATGTTGCGTTCCAGGCGCAGCGCGCCCGGGCGTTGCACTTCGCCGTAGATGTAGACGGTGGGCATGCGATCGACATACACCACATCGCCATTCAGGATGACGATGTCGTCGCTGCTCTTGCCGGACACGAAGATCGAAGGCAGGTCAATTTCGCTGCGGAAGGGCTTGCCGCCGCGCATGCCGCTGACCACGATGGTGTCGGCACCGGTGCCCGCCACGCCGCCGGCCATGGCCAGCAGGTCGCTCAGCTTGGTGTTGGCCATTTCGAGCGGGTAACGACCCGGGCGGTTCACCTGGCCCAGCACCGAAGCCTGGTTGCCACGCACCTGCACCAGCAGGATGGAGACCTGCGGCTGCTTCACGTAGTTGCCGCTGCGCAGGCCGTCGGCAATGCGCTTCTCGGCCTGCACGACGGTGAGGCCGCCAATCTGCACCTGGCCCAGCAGCGGGTAGGTCACGGCACCGGTTTCCGACACCCGGGTCTCGATGCTGAGGTCCGGGCTCTGGAACACGTTGACGCGGATCACGTCACCGGCACCGATGACGTACTCACGGGTGTTGGCCGACTGCGCGAGCGCCCCCCCGGCCAGCAGAGTCAGGAACAGCGCAGCAAACCATTGACGAATAAGCACAAGCATCATTTGAGTCCAGACAAACCTTTGCTGATGGCAGCGGCGTCGTTGTCAGCCGCTGCGGCGGATCCGGCCGGGGCCGGGGCGGAGGCGGCGGCCACTTCCGGAGCGGCCGCACCCTTGGCTGGCGCACCTTCCGCGAACTTGCCGACGTACTGGATCTCAGCGGTCTGACGCAAGGACTTGATCTCGTCCTCGACCACCTTGCGCTTGCGGTCGTTGAGGATGAACTGCTCGATGGCCGGCCGGGCGCGCACTTCGTCCACCGGCACTTCTCGCGAAGCGACAAGGACGATGGCCTGCATGCCGGTCTCGGTGGGCACCATCATGGCCTGGCCATCTTTCATCTTGTGGAAGGCGTCGAGCATGCTCAGCGGCAGTTGCTCGGCGGCACGGGCCGCCTGGTTGACACCGAACTTGATGTTGTTGGCCTTCAGGTATTCGATGAATTCGCCGGTGGACTTGGCGTTCTTGAGCTGCTCCTGCAGCACCGGCAGCTGGCTCTTGTCGGCCTGGATCGCAATTTCCTGGAGGTTGTAGACACGCCGCTGGCTGAACAGCGCCGGCTTGGTGTCGTAGTAGGACTTGACCTCTTCCGGCGACGGTTTGGAGGCGCCTTCAGCCACCCGCTCCAGGTAGACGCGGGACAGGATTTCGCGACGGGCCGCGTCCATCGCCTGCACCACGCGGGGGTCGCGGTCGAGCTTCAGCTCCTCGGCCTTCTGCACCGCCAGCTGCTGCTCGATCAGGCGCTCCAGGATCGTCCGGCTCGCGGCTTCAGCCTGCTCGGGCTTCAGGCCAGGCTGGCGCTGCAGCATGTGATTGATCTGATGCACCGAGATCTCGGCCTTGTTGACCTTGGCCGCCACCTGGCTTGCCGGCTTGTCCTTGTCCTCGCCGCAGCCAGCAACGAGAAGCGAAACGATCACGGCGGATGCGACGGCGATGCTGCGCATGGCCGTAACTGCGACTGGACGACGCATGGTGCTCATCTTCGAAACTGCTCCCTGCCCTGTTGGGCAATGAATGCTTGTCAAGGTTTGCTTGACCAGGATTTCCACTATTGCGTGGACGATCAAACCCTGCAGTCAGTTCCCAGGACCGCAAAGCGAAGCCGAGTGTACCGGGGGCTCTTCTGTGCAAGGTAACCCCTGGTTAAGGGGCCTGGTGGAAACAAAAAGTCTCACAACTGTGAAAACACCCAGCTTAAGGGGGACGCAGTGCGGCGGCGCCACGACAGGCACGACGGCTGTGGCCGACCAGACTGCAGCGGCGCGCCGGCCGGCGCCTGCTAGCTATTGGAGTGCCTGGACGCCGGCCAGCAGCCAGCCCGAAGAGCCATCCTTCGGCTTAGTGAGGCACCACACTTCGCGAAACGGCGCAGCACCGGAAGTGATTTCTTCCCGGATCATTCCGGAGAACTCCACGTTGGCCAGGAAGGTGGCGCCGATGTCCTCGACCCCCAGCAGCTCGGCCTGAAGCGTGACCACATCGGTTCGATTCGGCTGGTCGCCGCGTTCTTGTAACTGAAGCCTGATGTGGACAAGCATTTCGTCCGTCATCAGGGCGCGCAGAGCACCGAGGTCCGCCCGGTCCCATGCTTCCTGCAACAGCACAAAGTTACTCTTTGCCGACTGCAAAAAACCGGTCGCATCGAAGCCGGCAGGCACTCCCCAGCGAAACTCGCCGGTGCGCGAGGCGATCTCGTCGATGCCGCCGGCACCGTAGTGCACGCTGGACTCCGGCGCCAGCGCGGCCGCTTCGTACTGGCTGCTGGCGAAGGACGAACGTGAAGGCCGCTGGCGCCCTGCGGCGGGGGCCGGAAAGGCAAAGCGGCCGCCGCCACCCGGCAGCCACCGGCGCAGCAACCGCCAGATCAGCCAGAACAGCGAAGCGAGCAACAACACCAGGACGCCGCCACTCATCCAGCCGCTCGCTTCGGGGCCCAGCCCGAGCCCGCCGAACAGGGCCGTGAGGCCCAGGCTGGCAGCCACGCTGCCAAGCAAGGCAGGACGCAAAGAGGCCGACTGGGGTGCAAGGTCGAAGGCTTCCGCAGGGGCTTCGGCCGCACCGGCCACCGGGGTGGAGGGGGAGCGGTCACCGCCGCCGCGCGCGCCGAACACCGCCGCCGGCCCTGCGGCGGTGGGACGGCCGGTGC
The DNA here is from genome assembly GCF_030419005.1 of Eleftheria terrae. NCBI lineage: Bacteria > Pseudomonadati > Pseudomonadota > Betaproteobacteria > Burkholderiales > Eleftheria > Eleftheria terrae. The sequence goes on along the minus strand of NZ_CP106951.1, from coordinate 4,574,558 downwards.
GAGCCAGCGTGGCCACCGCCGCCTCGCCGAGCTGCTTCGCAGCGACAGGGACCGCGCCGCTCAGAAGCACGCCGGCAAGGCCCACCGCAAGCAATTTCGACAGCGTCTTCACGGCACCAGGCTCCTACTGCAAGGCCGGCCGCGGCCCCGGTCCCCAGCGGCCCTCAACACTTGATGCCCACGTGCAGTGCCACCACCCCTGCGCTGAGATTGTGAACATCGACATGACCGAAGCCGGCCGCCTTCATCATGGCCTTCAGCTCCTGCTGGCCCGGATGCATGCGGATGGACTCGGCCAGGTAGCGATAGCTATCGGCGTCGCCCGCGATCCACTGGCCGAGTCGCGGCAGCACATTGAACGAATACCAGTCGTAGGCCTTCTCGAGCGGCTGGGCCACCTTGGAGAACTCGAGCACGAGCAGCTTGCCACCCTGTTTCAGCACCCGGCACATCTCGGCAAGCGCCTTGTCCTTGTGCGTCATGTTGCGCAGGCCGAAAGCCACGCTGACGATGTCGAAGCTGTTCGATGCGAAGGGCAGGGTCTCGGCGTCGCAGATGGAAGTGGGCAGCACGACGCCCTTGTCGAGCAGGCGATCACGCCCGACCCGCAGCATCGCCTCGTTGATGTCGGTGTGCACCACGCAGCCGCTGGCACCCACCCGCTTGGCGAAGGCCGCTGCCAGGTCGCCGGTGCCGCCGGCAATGTCGAGCACCCGGTGGCCCTCGCGCACGCCCGAGGCGCTGATGGTGTAGGTCTTCCATGCGCGGTGCAGACCCATGGACATCAGGTCGTTCATCAAGTCGTACTTGGAGGCGACCGAGTCGAACACGCCGCGCACGCGCTTGGCTTTTTCCGACTCGTCGACGGTCTGATATCCGAAATGGGTGCTGCTCATGGTCAAGTGATCTTAGATGTGCCCTTGCTGCTTTTTGCCACAACCTCACCGAGGGCTGGGGCCAGGCACTGCAATTCGAGGACGGGATGAGGGGAAAAACCGACACCGGCTGCCCTGAGGCGGCAGCCTGGGGCTTCAGTGCCCGCTGGCGCAGCCAGGGCCGGCCTTGCCGGCCATGGGCGCGTCGCGGTCCAGGCCGGCGGCTGCCAGGCGGGCCTGGTAGTCGGCCCAGAAACGGTCTTGCTCGGCGCCCAGACGGTAAAGGTAGTCCCAGGAGAACAGGCCGGAGTCGTGGCCGTCGCTGAAGACCGGACGGACGGCGTAGTTGCCGATCGGCTCCAGTGCCGTCACCAGCACCTCCCGCTTGCCGGTCTGCAGCACTTCCTGCCCTGGCCCGTGCCCCTGCACTTCGGCCGACGGCGAGCAGACCCGCATCAACTCGAAGGGAATGCGGAAGCTGGCGCCATCGGAAAAACCGATCTCGAGCACGCGCGACGCCTGGTGCACGGTGATCGAGGTGGGCGTGGGAGTGTTCTTGTCGAGGCCGGCCATAAGGGACGGCCCGCGCTCGGCGGGCCGCTCGGGTCAGAAGGTGTAGGAAACGCTGACGTGGAACTTGTCGTCGCCCTTTTCGGGCACCGACGGGTTTTCAGTGCTGTCGGCCCGGCTGCCGGTCACCACGTATCCGTAGTCCGCGCTCAGGCTGGCGCCGCTGGTGTGAGCATAGCGCAGCCCCATGCCAACGCTCGCCAGACGGTCCTTGCGGCGGCGCTCGGGCCGGTCGGTGACATGGCTGCGGATTGCACCCGCATCGACAAACGCCGACGCACGCAAGCCGGGCACCCACTGGGGAGAAAACGCCTCCAGCGTGCCGGAGAGCCCGGAGTCACCGTACAGCACACGGTCCGGCACGCCGCGGACGGAGCCGACGCCACCCAGGCCGAAGCCTTCGCCAGCGATGAGCAGGTCGGGACTCCACTGGCCCTGCACCCGACCCAGCACTTGCCAGCCGCCCGGCAGCTCACGCAGCACCGAGGCACCGCCACGCACGGCTTTCCAGCGCACGGAATCGATGTCGGCGTTCTCGGTCCGGTAGTCGGCGACCCGGTTGGCGCCGCCTGTGGTGACGTTGACGGCCAGTTCGGCGTTGTAGGCAGTGCGTTGCCGCTCGGCTTCCCGCATGCCCAGGTAGGACAGCGTCAGCGGCCGCGAGCGCCGGTCCCGGTTCAGCGGCACGCCGTCGACCGTGGTGCCCTTGTAGAGCTTGTCTTCCCAGGCCACGGTGGCATACGAGCGGAAGCCGCCGTCGGCCACGAAATAGTGGGCATAGCCGATCTTGGCGGTGCGGCCCGCGGCGGTGCTCTTGAATATGCCGTACTCGGTGCCGCTGCCGGTGACACCGAAGGTGCCAATGACGTCGGAATCGGAGAAGCTGGCGAACAGCACACCGCCCAGCGCGTAGAGCGGCGCGCGGTAAGTCAGCCCGATCTGCTTCACGTGCGAAGGCCGGTCCAGCGAGGTGGTGTAGGCCACCCCCAGGACGTGGTCGCGGTTGAACAGGTTGTTGTAGCTGGCCGCCAGCGACAGGCGGTCGCGGCCGGTCTCATGCGTGCCGTTGTTGTTCCAGACCACGCCGGCCGACCAGGGCGCCTTTTCGGTCACCCGCACGGTGGCCTGAATGCTCTCGTCCTCTGGCACCTGCTTGAGCGACACCACCAGCTGGCGAGACGGGTTTTCGTTGGCGACCGCGGTCTCGCGCGCCAGCCGGCGCAGATTGGGCGACTCGCCTTCGCGCAGCTCCGGCAGGGCCGCGCGCACGTTGCTGTCGTCGAAATGCGGGCCGTTGCCCTGCAGTTGCACCTTGCCGATCGAGAAGCGCACGACATTGAGGGTCACGGTGTCGCTCAGGGCCTGCGGTGGCAGCACCACCCGGTAGAGCGAGTAGCCGCGATCCTGCAGCGCCTTCTCCAGCGCCGCGGTGGCCCGCTGCAGCACTTCCAGCGTGGCATCCGACCGCAGGAACGGCGCCAGCACCGCACTCGTCTCGCCGCTGCCCAGCGGGTTGTCGCCGCTGATCGCAAAGCCCTTGATCGAGAAGACCGCCTCCGGCTGGGGCGCCGGCATGGCGCCGCCGGGCGCCTGGGCGGACGCTGCCGCAGCAACGGCCAGCATCGCAGCGGCCACGGCTGCCTGGCGGGGCTGGACAGCGCGTCGGGATGTGAGTTTCATCAATACGTCCCCCTCGGGATGGCAGGGCCGCTTCAACGGCACACCTCGGTGCCGGGCAGCAGATCGCTCAGCAGGCTGTACAGGGCCGGGTTCTCGACGTCCGGCATCGGCGTGCGGTCGAACTCGATGAACAGCGGCAGCGCGCTCGGGCGGGTGGTGTCGCCGGCCGGCGTGGCGTAGCCGGCCTCGCCGCGGCCGAGGTGCAGCACCTCGGTGCCGGTCTGGATTTCGACATGGCCGTCGCGCACATAGACGTACAGGCCTTCCGGATCGGCGCCGATCGGCGCGCTGCCGAACAGGGCCTCGAAGTCGACCTGCACCTCGTCGGGACGCGGCGCGTCGACCGCTGGCGCGGCATCGACCCGCTTCACGCCGTCGGCGCCGACGAACAGGCCCTGGCCCTGGGGCACCAGTTCCTCGCCAGTGCCGCCCGGCGCCACGGCCACCGTGCCCTCCCAGGTGTAGAGCGTGAAGCCGCTGCCCGGCTTGCCGGCCTCTTCGGCGCAAGGGCCGGTGCAGGTCAGGTCGAAGCCGGTGCCGCGGATGCCGATGGTGGCCGTGGCGGTGGCGATGCCGACCCGGCTCGGGTTGGCCTTGCCGATGACGCCGGTGAGCGCGCGCATCGAGCCGCGGGCCAGGCGCACCAGGAAGGAACCCTCGGACGGCGTTTTCGGATCGAAGACAAAGTTCTCGATCTTCAGGCGGCTGTTGGAGCCCAGCGCGGTGCGGCTCTGGTCGCGGAAGGCCAGCAGCGCAAAGGCGCTGCTGCCGGTCTCCACCAGGTCGCCCGGGTAGACGGCGCCGCCGATGGACAGGCGGCGGCGGTTGCCGCTGCCGTCAGCGGCGAAGACATCGCCCTTCAACACCGCGAGCTTGGCGCTTGCCTGCACCGCATTGGGCCGGGTGGGCTGCGACACGCGGGACGATTCCTCGCGGCAGTCGTTGGCGCACAGCCGCGCATCGAAGTCGGTGCCGCGGATGCCGATGGTGGCGGTGGCCGTCTGCACGCTGGCCGCCGAGGGCGCGTTCTTGTTGATGAGTCCCGTGACGGCGCGGAAGCCGCCGCGGAAGAGCTGCATCACCATCGAGTTGTCGCTGGCGTTCTCGCGGTAGCGGTAGGTGCGCAGCACGAGGTCGGAGTTGGGCCGCAGGGTCATGCGGGTGCCGTCCTGCAGCCGCACGATGGCGAACGAGGCGGCACCGGTGCTCAGGCGGTCGCCCTCGTTCAGTGGCAGGCCCTTGCCTAGCGTGCGGGGCGCTTGGCCTTGCAGCTGGGCAAAGCCGACGCCCCGGGCGAAATCGACCTCGCCGACCCGTTGCTGGGCCAGCGCCGGCGTGCCAAGCCCCGCCACCAGCAGTGCGCAGGCGAGCCCGCGCGCCCAGCGCCGGGGAGCCGCGGCGGAGGCCGCGAGGAAATCAACGACAGACATTCTCAGCCTCCACGGCGACCTTGCCGAAATGCTCCGGCTCCAAGACCCGCTGCAGGGCCACCAGCACCTGCAGCACCGGCATGTCCACCTGGCTGCCGTCGTTGCCCGGAAGGCCCGAGGGCGGGGGGGGGGGCGGCGGCGGAGGCGGCGGCGGGGGTGGCGCCTCCATCAGGGCAAAGCCGCGGTTGGTGACACCGTTGCTCAGCGGATCCTCGCTACCGTAGTCGCGGTTGCAGCTGTCGTCGCACTGCACGTTGTTGAGCACCGGCGCGTTCTGGCTGGCAGAGGGGTAGACGACCGCATCGGCGTCCGCGCCCGTACCGCGTTCGAACCGCACCGCCCCGCCGCCTTGCGGCATGTTGAGGGTCAGCGCGTTGCCATAGCGGATGGCGGCATAGGCGCCGTCCCCGGCGCCGCCCCTGAGCGTCAGGCTGGCGGCGTTGATGGTCATGCTGGCGCTTTCGACATGGGCGGCGGCGCCCTGCCCCTCGACGAGCACCTGGCCACCGGCCTGGATGTTCAGGCTTTGCGTGCCTTCGACGCGGGCGCCGATATCACGCCCGTGCACCGTCACGTCGCGGCCAGCCTCGATGCTCAGCGCCTGGTCGGCGAGGACGCTGGTGCCGTTCGTCGGGACGGCGGCCACCGCGCGCAGCGTTTCGCGCAGCAGCACCGGCTCCGGCACATCGGCGCCGATGATCACGTCGCGCGCCGCCTTGAGCGAGACGTCACCCGCCTGCACCTGGGCGCCGGTGCTCACGCGCAGGTCGCTCTTCTCGGACTGCAGGCCCAGCGACTGGTAGCCGCCAAGCGACCGGTCGATGGTCAGCGTGTCGGTGGCGATCAGCACGCCGCGAGAGAAGGTGCTGTCAGAGCCCTCGCTGACCGGTGTGAAGTCGACGTGTGCCGAGCGTCCCGCGCCTTCGAGCCGCAGGCCGAAGTCGCCGCCCAGGAGGGTGGTGGCCTTGATCTGGTCGTCCGCGTCGGAATCGAGCCGCACCGTGATGGCCTGGCCCGCACCGATGCCACCGATGCTGTTGCTCGCCCGCAGCTGCACCGAGCCGGCACCGCCCTCGTAGGCGTGCAGGCTGCCCTGGCCGGAGCTGCCGTTGAGGATGTTGCGGCCGCTGCCGACGTCGATGCGGCGGCCGGAGACCGCGCCGTCCACCACCACGTCGGTGCCGCTGTTGAGCTCGATCGAGCCGCCGCCCTCGGTCTCGCCGCCGTTGGCGGTGCCACCGGCCACCCGCATCGTGGTGCCACTGCCGATGGCGACCCGGCCGTCATGGAAGCCGTTGGCCGCGGCAGTGAAACTGACGTTGTCGATGCGGTTCTGGGTGCTGAAGAGTTCGATCGAGCCCGCCTCCAGGCGCAGGTCGCGGGCGCCGATGTACCCGCCCTGGTTGAGGATCCTGCCGGCGCTCAGCAGTTCGACACGGCCAATGCGGCCGCCGTCGTCCAGGTCGACGAAGGTGGACGCAGAGGCGCCTTCGATGCGGATGTCGCCCGGTGCAGCATCGCCACCGCCGCTGTGGTTGTCGATCACAAGCGTCTTGGCCGTGATACGGGCCAGCTCGTCGGAATTGAGCTGCAGCACCCCTTCTCCATCCGGCCGGACCGCATGCGTGTCGGCGTTCAGCACCACGGTCCGGGAGAAGTTGTTGATGAAGCTCACCTGGTCAGCCTGCAGGCTGCCGTCGCCCGGCAGGCCTTCGGCGCTGCGGGCGATCTCGAAGGAGTTGAGGCCGATCAAGCGAGCCTCGCCCCCCGCCTGCACCGCACCGACCAGGGCAACGCCGTGGTTCTCCTGGCCGTCGACTTCCAGCTTGCCAGCGACCTCCAGGCCGCGGACCACCACGCTGCCGCTGCCCTGCACCTCGGCCCCCAGACCGACCAGGTTCGAGGCCGTGAGCGTGAGGTCGCCGCCCACCGTGCCCCAGACATTGCCGTCGAAGTAGCCCAGGCTCACGTGGCCGGTCGGCGACGAGGTCTGCACATGCAGGACACCCGCCGGGCCGAAGCCGCCCTCGACGTCGCCGGAGCGGGTTTGCACGCTGCTGGCCGAAATGGCGCCCACCGCCTGCAGCTGGACGTCGCCGCCGTCGCTGCTGAGGTCGTTCAACTTCAGCGTGGCCAGCTGCGGCCCGCGGCTGGTGTCGCCATCGTCGCCGGCGATCAGCGTGATGTTGCCCAGGTAGGTGGAACCGGAGACGAAGCTGTTGGTGAGGACACGCGACGGCCCGTCGGTGGCCAGGTCGATGCCGCAGGCCAGCCCGGCGGCACAGCTGCCGTCGGTCGTGCGCAGGTAGAGCGACACGCCGGAATTGAGCGACAGCTCGCCTTCGCCGCCCCAGCCTTCGGTGGCGATGGCACGGGTGGCTTCGATGCTCAGCGTGCTGCCGAAACTGCCGAAGCGCTCGATCTCGTCCTCGTAGACGACGGTGGTGCCGCCCGGGTTCTCGTCGATCGGGATGCTGCCGTCCGAGAGCGTCGAGGTGGAGTTGCCACCGGCGCGGATCACCACCGCCTCCGGATCGAGCAGCCAGGTACCGCCCTGGCCCTTCGGCGCGGACACGTCCGGCAGGCCGCTGCGGCTGAGCGTCTTGCCGGAGGTCTCGACCTTGCCGCCATTGCCGCCTTGCGCGCCGCCGCGCGCGCTGATCGCACCATGGGCAGCGGTCTGTCCCTGGGACCACACCACCACCGTGCCGCCATCGCCGACCTCGATGGCGTCGGCCTTCAGGGTGGCGCCGCGGCGGACGCGGGTGGTCTGGGCGTTCTCGACCCGGCTGTCCTTGCCCTGCCAGCCGCCGCCCACCAGCACCTCGCCACCACCACGGGTGCCGGAGGCGTCGAGCAGCGCGCCGTCCTGCAGGTCGGTGCGCGGGCCGGTGACCACGATCTGTCCACCATGCTCGCCACGGCGGGCCGTCACGCTGCCGCTCACCTCGACGCTGTCCCTGGCCTTCAGCCAGACCTGGCCGTCGACGGTCTCGACGGCATTGGCCTGCACGCTGCCGCGGTGCTTCAGCGTGCCGGCAAACATGCCGACGGCGCCCGCCTCGACGGAGCCGAGGTTGAGCACGGTGTCGCTGGCGTTGGCGACTTCCAGCTGCACGCCTTCCAGGCCGCGACCGGTGATGGTCACCGACTGGCCCGCGGCCAGCACGGCATGGCCGTTCTCGACCTTGAGGGCACCTTCGTTGGTGATGTGAGGGGCCACCAGGTAGACGTCGCCGTGGGCCTGCACGACGCCGGTGATGGCGATGCCGCCGGGCACGCCGTCGGCCTGCAGGCGGATCTTGCCCGCCTTCCAGTCAGCGTCGCTGATGTTCAGGGTGGAGGCGGTGAAGCCCGCCGTGTCGATGACCGCACCGCGGCCGAACACCACGCCCGCGCTGTTGACGAGGAACACCCGGCCGTTGGAGCCGAGCGACCCGAGGATCTCGCTGGCCTTGCCACCGGTGACCCGGTTGAGCACCGCGCTGGCCGCGCTCTGCTGCTGGAAGTAGACGCTCTGTCCGCGGTCGATGCCGAAGCTCTGCCAGTTGATGATGGCACCCGGCGTATTGGCGATGTGCAGGTGCGAGCCCTGCTGGCTCACCTGCGCCTGCCCGTGCACCACCTGTGCCCCCTGCGGCAGCGCGTGCAGCACCGGTGCCGCAAAGCCAAGCGCGAGCGCCGCCACCAGCGGCTGTGCCGCGAAACGCCGGGCCGACCGCGGCGTGCGCCGCGCAGCAGGCAGGGACGGTGGTGTGCCGGCGCCGGCGGGCACGACAACCCGGGGCACCTTGGTAAACGACATACGTGCGGTCATTGAGCTCTCCCTCCGCGTCCCGGCGAAGGCGGGAACCAGCGGCGCGCGGCCATGACGACCCCTACCCCGGGGCCGCCGCGCAAAGCCCTGGGATTACATCACCGAAGCACGCCGCCTCCAACCCTTGTGTCAGGGATTTCGGGGAGGCCCCCCTCAATGGGGGACAAGCGCCTGCCGGATCGCCTCGTCCACCTCGGCCAGCGGGCGGGCCAGGCGCGGCAGCGCACCGCCAGCGACCTCGCGTTGCCTCTGGCCCCAAATGGGCTGGGGGAAGTGGCTGTCCCAGTCGAAGCGGGCGATCACGTGCCAGTGCAGGTGAGGCACCATGTTGCCCAGCGCCGCCAGGTTGACCTTGGTCGGTGCCAGGCAACGGCGCACCACCGTCTCGACGGCAGCCACGGCCTCCAGGCATTCCCGACGCTCGTCGGCGCCGAGATCGCTCAGTTCGGCGCGGTGCTCGTTCCAGATGACGCGCCAGAAGGCCGGGAAGTCGCGGTCCTCGGCGCGGATGACGCGCCAGCGGGGCTGCTGCAGCACCAGCAGCCCGCCCGGCGAGCGGCACAGTTCACAATCGCTGCTGTCGTGCCCGGCCGCCGGCCGCGCCTTGTCCTGCATCTCGTTTGCCATGGTGTTCTTCCAGTTTTCGAGCCGGGCCCGCCGGTTGCGGCGTGCGCCCGGCCTTGCCCGGCGCGACGGCCCGCATTATCGCGGCGCACGCGGGGCCGCCCCCGCAGGGAGCCGCCGATGACGGCGGCCGAGGCGCTCGCCCTCGCCCGCCAGGCCCTGGCGGGCGCGGACTTCCAGTCGGCCTGCCGGCTGTTCGAGGCGGTGCTCGATGCCCTGCCGCCCGAGCAGGTGACGCCTTCCATCTGGTTCGGCTATGGCTGCACGCTGGCTGCCATTGGCGAGCTGCGCGCCTCCACCGAGACGGTGCGCTACATCGCTGCCGAGGAACGGCATGCCCTGCTCGCCCACCCGCAGATCGACCGGGCGCTGTCCGAGGTGCTCGCCATTGGCTGGGACGCCCACCAGATCCAGGCCCTGCTGTGCGCCTTCGCGATGCGCCAGGGCCGCTGGGAGTACCGGCCCGCCTTCACGGCCGCCCTGCAGACCATCGCCGGCCAGCGGGCCGGCGTGCCGCTGCACCGCTCGCTGGTGTTCGACGCCTTCTCCTTCGGCCGCGAGGATGCCCTCATCGCCGCACTGTCACGCCGCTTCGCCGACGATTACCGCCCGGCCGCCCGGCCGGCGCCGCTGCCCCCGCCGCCTCCGGGCGAGGCCACGCGGCGCCTGCGCATCGCGCTGCTGTCAGGCGAATGGCGCCGCCATCCCACCTACTACCTGCATCGTGACCTGGTGGCCCGGCTCGACCGCCGCCAGCTGCACCTGACCGGCGTCTACCTCGACGCGCGCCAGGACCGCTACACCGAGGACATGCGCAGCCTGTGCGACGACTGGCGCGACTGGCCCGGGCTGGACGCCGCCGACATCGCCGAGCAACTGCGCGCCGAGCGCTTCGACATCCTCTGGGTGCTGGGCAGCTTCCAGGAAACACCGATTGCCGAGGTGCTGCCCTGGCGCCCGGTGCCGATTGCGATCAACGGACTGGCCTCCTACTACCCGCACGGCCGAGGCCTGGTCGACTACACCGCCTGCGACCCGCTGACCGTGCCGCCCGACGTGCGCCACCACTGGGACGAGGCGCTGATCGAGCTGCCGGCCACCACCTTCGTGCTGGGCGAACTGATGGAGCAGCGCCCGCAGCGTCCGAGCCGGGCCGAGCTGGGCCTGCCGGACGGCAAGCTGGTGCTGGCCGCCACCCACCAGAACTACAAGTGGTCGCCCGAATGCGCCGACCTGTGGGCGGCGGTGCTGCACCGCTGCCCCGATGCCGTGCTGTGGCGTGTGCGCGTGCGGCCGCACCCGGAGGCTGCCTGGCAGGCAGCGATGGCGCAGCGCGGCATCGGCCCGGAACGCCAGGTGGTGTGCCAGACGGTGGACTGGCCGGAACACATGGCGCGGCTCGGCCAGGCCGACCTCTTCCTCGACGCCACGCCGATGGGCGGCCACACCACCCTGCTGGAGGCGCTCTCGCAAGGACTGCCGGCCGTGTCGCTGCGCGGCAGCGGCCCGGCCGGGCGCATTGGCCACGCGATCCTGGACGCGATGGGACTGGGCGAGGCCTGCGTCGACACGCCACGCGCCTATGTCGACCTGGTGGCCCGATGGGCGGCCGACCCGGCGCTGCGCGAACGGTGGCGGCAGACGCTGCGCGAGCACCAGCCGGACGGCACCCGCCCCGGCGCCGCCCGCAACCCCGCCCTGCAGGCGCGCTGGTGGGAGCAGGCCTTCCGGCGCGCCTGGCTGCGCCATTGCCAGGGACTGCCACCACAGTCGTTCAGCGTGCGGCCGGAATGACAGGCGTGGAACGGGCGATTCGCTCATGCCCGCGCCAGACCCGACGACCAAGCGCGCGCCAGGCCGGTCCAACAATGAAAACGCCCCGCGGCTGCGGGGCGTCGCAAGGGGCGGCGCTTCGGCCGGTCAGACCAGCACGCGCTCGATGCCGCCGTCGTTGGCCTGCTTCACGTACTCGGGCAGCCACTGCTGGCCCAGGATCTGGCGCGCCATCTCGACCACGATGTAGTCGGCTTCCAGCAGCCCGTTGTTCAGGTCGTTGCCATACCGGCTGAGGCCTTGCAGGCAGCTCGGGCAGGAGGTGAGGATCTTCACGTTCTCCCGGGCGCCCACCGCGCCGCTGGCGCGCAGGGCGGCCTCGCCCTTGCGCAGCTCCTCTTCCTTGCGGAAGCGGATCTGGGTGGAGATGTCCGGCCGCGTCACGCCCAGCGTGCCGGACTCGCCGCAGCAGCGCTCGTTCTTCTGCACCTGCTCGCCGACCAGGGCTTTGACGGTCTTCATCGGGTCCTGCAGCTTCATCGGGCTGTGGCAGGGGTCGTGGTAGAGGTAGGCGCCCTTGGACTCGATCTTCAGGCCCTTCTCCAGCAGGAACTCGTGGATGTCGATGATGCGGCAGCCGGGGAAGATCTTCTCGAACTCATAGCCCTGCAGCTGGTCGTAGCAGGTGCCACAGCTGACCACCACGGTCTTGATGTCCAGGTAGTTCAAGGTGTTGGCCACGCGGTGGAACAGCACGCGGTTGTCCGTGATGATCTTCTCGGCCTTGTCGAACTGGCCCGAGCCGCGCTGCGGGTAGCCGCAGCACAGGTAGCCCGGCGGCAGCACCGTCTGCACACCGGCATGCCAGAGCATGGCCTGGGTGGCCAGCCCCACCTGCGAGAACAGCCGCTCCGAGCCGCAACCGGGGAAATAGAACACCGCCTCGCTGTCGGCGGTGGTCGACTTCGGGTTGCGGATGATGGGGACGTAGTCCTTGTCCTCGATGTCCAGCAGCGCCCGGGCGGTCTTCTTCGGCAGGCCGCCCGGCATCTTCTTGTTGATGAAGTGGATCACCTGCTCCTTGACCGGTGCCGGGCCCACGGTCGCCGGCGGCTTGGCCGTCTGCCGCCGGGCCAGCCCGCGCAGCACGTCGTTGGCCAGGCGCTGGGCCTTGAAGCCGACGTCCACCATCGCGGTGCGCAGCAGCTTGATGGTCTCGGGGCGGGTGGCATTGAGCATCATCATCGCCATCTTGTTGCCCGGGCGGAAGCTCTTCTTGCCCATCTTGCGCAGCAGGTTGCGCATGTTCATCGACACGTCGCCGAAGTCGATCTTCACCGGGCAGGGCGTGGCGCACTTGTGGCACACCGTGCAGTGGTCGCCGACGTCCTCGAACTCCTCCCAGTGCTTGATGGACACGCCGCGGCGCGTCTGCTCCTCATAGAGGAAGGCCTCGATCAGCAGCGAGGTGGCCAGGATCTTGTTGCGCGGGCTGTAGAGCAGGTTGGCACGCGGCACATGGGTGGCGCAGACCGGCTTGCACTTGCCGCAGCGCAGGCAGTCCTTGATGGAGTGCGAGATGGCGCCGATGTCCGACTGCTGCATGATCAGCGACTCATGCCCCATCAGCCCGAAGCTGGGCGTGTAGGCATTGGTCAGGTCGGCGAACAGGCCGGGCTCGCGCATCAGCTTGCCCTTGTTGAAGCGGCCCTCGGGATCGACCTTGCGCTTGTAGGCGGTGAAGTCGCGGATCTCCGCGTCGGTGAGGAACTCCAGCTTGGTGATGCCGATGCCGTGCTCGCCCGAGATCACGCCATCCAGGCTGCGCGCCAGCTTCATGATGCGGCCCACTGCCTCATGGGCGGTCTGCAGCATCTCGTAGTTGTCGCTGTTGACCGGGATGTTGGTGTGCACGTTGCCGTCGCCGGCATGCATGTGCAGCGCCACCCAGACGCGGCCGCGCAGCACGTCCTTGTGGATGCGCCGGCATTCCTCGATCACCGGCGCAAAGGCGGCACCCGCGAAGATGCCCTGCAGCGGCTTCAGCAGCTGGGTCTTCCAGGAGGCGCGCAGGCTGTAGTCCTGCAGCTGCGCGAAGTAGCTGCGGCCAGTGTCGGGCTGCACGCGGTCGAGCTGGGTCAGCCAGCGCTGCCACAGCCCGCCGACCTCGCGGATCACCGCCAGCGCCTGCTGCACCCGGTCTTCCAGCAGCTCGGCGCTAGGGATGTCGTTGGCGTCGTCGGTCTTGCCCAGCGGCAGGCTGCCGGCACAGAAGAAGGCGTCCAGCCGCTCGACCAGCGTGAGCTTGTTGCGCAGCGACAGCTCGACGTTGATGCGCTCGATGCCCTCGGTGTATTCGCCCATGCGGGGCAGCGGGATCACCACGTCCTCGTTGATCTTGAAGGCGTTGGTGTGGCGCGAGATGGCCGCAGTGCGCTTGCGGTCGAGCCAGAACTTCTTGCGCGCGTCGGGCGACACCGCCACGAAACCCTCGCCCGAGCGGCCGTTGGCCAGGCGCACCACCTCGGAGGCGGCGCGGGCCACCACGTCCGGATCGTCGCCGACGATGTCGCCGATCAGCACCATCTTCGGCAGGCCATTGCCGCCGACGTTGCGCTTGGACTTGGTGGCATAGCCCACCGCCTTCAGGTAGCGGTCGTCCAGGTGCTCCAGCCCGGCCAGGATGGCGCCGCCGCGCTTCTGCTCGGCGAACATGAAGTCCTTGATCTCGACGATGCTGGGCACCGCGTCCTTGGCGTTGCCGAAGAACTCCAGGCACACCGTGCGGGTGTGCGCCGGCATGCGGTGCACCACCCAGCGGGCGGAGGTGATCAGGCCGTCGCAGCCCTCCTTCTGGATGCCAGGCAGGCCGGCCAGGAACTTGTCGGTGACGTCCTTGCCCAGGCCCTCCTTGCGGAAGGTGCGGCCGGGGATGTCGAGCCGCTCCGTGCGCACCGGCGTCTTGCCGTCGGCCTCGAAGTAGCGCAGCTCGAAGCTGGCCACCTCGACGTCGTGGATCTTGCCCAGGTTGTGGTTCAGCCGCACCACCTCCAACCACTGGGCCTCGGGCGTCACCATGCGCCAGGAGGCCAGGTTGTCGAGCGCGGTGCCCCACAGCACGGCCTTCTTGCCGCCAGCGTTCATTGCGATGTTGCCGCCGATGCAGGAGGCCTCGGCCGAGGTCGGGTCGACCGCGAACACATGGCCGCCGCGCTCGGCCGCATCGGCCACCCGCTGCGTCACCACGCCGGCCTCCGTGTGGATGGTCGCCACGGGGCGGTCCACGCCCGGCAGCGCCACCAGCTCGACCTCGGTCATCGCTTCCAGCTTCTCGGTGTTGATGACGGCCGATTGCCAGGTCAGCGGGACCGCGCCACCGGTGTAGCCGGTGCCGCCGCCGCGCGGAATGATGGTCAGGCCCAGCTCGATGCAGCCCTTCACCAGCAGGGCCGTCTCGGCCTCGGTGTCGGGCGTGAGCACGACGAAGGGGTACTCCACCCGCCAGTCGGTCGCGTCCGTCACATGCGAGACGCGGCTCAGGCCATCGAACTTGATGTTGTCGCGTGCGGTATGCCGGCCCAGCACCTTGATGGCGCGGCGGCGCAGCTCGGCCACCGTCTCGAACTGGCGGGCGAAGCTGCCCACCGCCTCGCGGGCCACCAGCAGCAGCTCGCCCACCAGCGCGTCGCGCCCGGAGTCGGCCCCCGGCGTGCGGCGGCGCTCGACCTCCTTCAGGCGGTGGTGCAGCGCGTCGATCAGCAGCTGCCGGCGCCTCGGATTGTCGAGCAGGTCGTCTTGCAGGTAGGGGTTGCGCTGCACCACCCAGATGTCGCCCAGCACCTCGTAGAGCATGCGGGCGGAACGCCCGGTCTGGCGCTCCTCGCGCAGCCGGCTGAGCAACTCCCAGGCCCGCGGGCCGAGGATGCGGATGACGATCTCGCGGTCGGAGAACGAGGTGTAGTTATAGGGGATCTCGCGCAGCCGCGGCGATGCGTGGGCCGCATCCAGGTCGGCGGCGATGTCCTTGAGGGGGAGCGGGGCGTTCAAGGGGGCTCCGGGCGCGTGGGGGCGCGGTTGTAACGGCACTTAAACAGCAATCGTACCGCAGTGCAGCAGCTGCCCCCCGCACCGGGGCTTCTGCAAAAGTGCTTTGACCAAATGCTTCAGAGCTTCTGCAGTTGCCGAACCACTTCGTAATTTGGCTACTTAGTTAGCTGTCACTACAGCAACTACATAGGTAACCACTTGAGAAGGACTCGGGAAAACCTGAATGATGGCTGTAGTTCGGCTTCCTTAGCATGCCTGCACACCGGCTTGCCGCCCTTGCCCCGGGAGCCGACGCCGGTGCCGCGCCGGGCGGCCGCCAGTCCGCACCCACGAACAAGGAAGACACTTAGATGCCGACCCCTCCGTCCGCCTCACCGAGGCGTGCCCCCATGCCGCTGCTGTCGCTCACCGCCGCCTTGCTGCTGGCCGCCTGTGGCGGCGGCTCGGGCTCGGACCCGCAGGAGCCCGGGCCCGGCACGCCGCCCCCCGCCGAAACGCCTGCCGAGCTGGCCTTCTGCAATGCCAGCAGCACCGAGACTGTCCTGCACGCGGTGCCGGGCTCGGTGCCCGCCGTCGTCGGCACGCCGGACATCGAGACCGTGCGGGTGCACTACAAGCGGCGTGATGGCCAGTACCAGCGCTGGGGACTGCACCTGTGGGACGGCAACGGCATCGACCGCAGCCGCCTGCCGCTGCAAGACACCGAGCTCAACCAATGGGGCCAGCCGGTGCCGCTCAGCAAGATGCCCGGCTACACCGTCGACGGCGACGAGGCGGTGTTCGACATCCCCGTGCTCAACCCCACGGCCGACGCGCAACGCCAGGCCCTGAGCTTCATCATCCATGGCTTGCCGGGCGCCGGCAATCCGGGTGTCGACGACAAGGACGGGCGCGCCAGCGACACGGTGGTGCGCTTCGCCAACCTGAAGATCGAGGGCCGCGTGGGCCATGTCTGGGTGCTGCAGGAAGATGCCACCGTCTACCCGGCCGAGTCCGACATCGGCAAGCTGCAGCTCGGGCAGGCCAGCGCCGTCTGGCTGAACCGGCGGCTGCTGCAGTGGCCGGGCCAGGCCGCGGAGGGCACCTACAAGCTCTACCACTCGGCCACCGGGCAAATTGTGATCAACCGCGGCGCGCCGGTGCAGGGGGCTGACGGAGCGCTGCCCCTGCAAGCCGGTGCAAGCGTGCCGGCCCCGGCGGCGGAGCGCTTCAAGTACGTGGCAGCCGGCCCGATCCTGAGCGTGGGCGAAGCCGATCTCGCGCGCCTGGCGGGCCTGCGGTCCCACCAGCTCGTGCTGGTGCGCGAGGATGCCGGAGGCCGCGCCCTGGATGCCACCAGCACGCAGATCGCCGGTGCACTGGACGACCAGTTCGCCAGCGCGGCCGAGGTGCACGACCTGGGCGCCACGCCCGGCACCCCCGCCACCACCCTGAAGCTGTGGGCGCCGACCGCGCAGCGGGTGCTGGCCTGCGTGTACGACGACGGCAGCGCCGCAGCCCGCCAGGTGATGCCGATGCAGCGCGATGCGGCAACCGGCGTCTGGAGCCTGTCCGCCGCCGGCGACCTGGGTGGCCGTTACTACACCTACCTGGTGGAGGTGTTCGTCAACGGCGTCGGCGTGGTGCGCAACCGCGTCACCGACCCCTATGCGGTGAGCCTGACCACCGATTCCAGGCGCGCCTACATCGCCGACCTGAACGCGGCAGCCCTCAAGCCGGCCGGCTGGGATGAGCATGCCGCTCCCCGCCTGGCGGCGCAGGTCGACATGTCGATCTACGAGCTGCATGTGCGCGACTTCTCGATCAGCGACGACAGCGTGAGCCCGGCCCACCGCGGCAAGTACCTGGCCTTCACCGAAGCCGGCTCCAACGGCATGAAGCACCTCACCGGCCTGGCCCGCGCCGGCCTGACCGATGTGCACCTGCTGCCGGTGTACGACCTGGCCAGCGTGCCGGAAAGCGGCTGCACCACGCCGGCGCTCTCGGCCGACACGAGCGACTCCGCCGCCCCGCGCGACGCCCTCAAGGCCGTGAAGGACAGCGACTGCTACAACTGGGGCTACGACCCCTTCCACTACACCGCGCCGGAGGGCAGCTACGCCACCGATGCAGCCGACGGGGCCCGGCGCGTCCTGGAGTTCCGCCAGATGGTGCAGGCACTGCATGCGGCCGGCCTGCGGGTGGGCATGGACGTGGTCTACAACCACACCTTCGCCGCTGGCCAGAACGCACGCTCGGTGCTCGACCGCATCGTGCCCGGCTATTACCACCGCCTGGGCGCCCAGGGCGCGGTGGCCGACTCGACCTGCGGCGGCTGCGGCAACACCGCGACCGAGAACACCATGATGGCCAAGCTGATGATCGATTCGGTGCGTACCTGGGCCACCCAGTACCGCATCGACTCGTTCCGCTTCGACCTGATGGGCCACCAGCCGCGGGCGGTGATGGAGAAGCTGAAGGCGGAGGTGCGGGCGGCCACCGGCCGCGACATCCACCTGATCGGTGAAGGCTGGAACTTCGGCGAGGTGGCGGATGGCGCCCGCTTCGTGCAGGCCTCCCAGCTGTCGCTCAACGGCAGCGGCATCGGCACCTTCAGCGACCGGGCGCGCGACCGCATTCGCGGCGGCGGCTGCTGTGACGACGGTACGGCCTTCAAGCGGCAGGGCTGGGTCACCGGCCTCTTCTACGACCCGAACGAGTCGGCCAGCGGCCACACCGTGGAGGAGCTGATGGACCATGCCGACCTCATCCGCCTCGGCCTGGCCGGTTCCCTGCGCAGCTACAGCTTCCAGGCCCGCGACGGCAGCGTGAAGCGGGGCGACCAATTGCGCTACGGCGACGTGCCGGCCGGCTACGCCAGCGCCCCGGACGAGGTGGTGAACTACTACGAGAACCACGACAACCGCACCTTCTGGGACGGACTGGCCGCCAAGCTGCCGAAATCCACCAGCCTGGAGGACCGCGTGCGGGCCCAGGCGCTGGCGGCGGCGCTCAACAGCTTCAGCCAGGGCATCGCCTACTTCCATGCCGGCAGCGACGTGCTGCGCTCGAAGTCGATGGACAGCAACAGCTACAACTCGGGCGACTGGTTCAACCGCCTGGACTGGAGCTACGCCACCAACCACTTCGGCACCGGCCTGCCGCCCAGCGGCGACGAGGCGCTGGCCCGCGAGACGCTCGCACCGGCCCACCTGGCCCGGCTGCGGGCCGGGCGGCCCCAGATCGAGCAGGCCCGCGACATGTTCCGCGACCTGCTGCGCATCCGCGCCAGCAGCGCACTGTTCCGCCTGCGCAGCGCCGCCGAGGTGCAAGCCCGCCTGCGCTTCCACAACACCGGCCCGGCGCAGCAGCCGACCGTCATCGCCGGCCACCTCGACGGCCGCGGCCTGGACGGCGCGGGCTTCGACGACGTGCTGTACCTCATCAACGTCGACAAGGCCACGCATACGCTGACGATCGCGCCCGAGAAGGGCAAGGCCTATGGGCTGCACCCGGTGCACCTCGACGGCGCCGACCGCCGGCCCGCCGAGCAGGCCGCCTACGACGCGGCCACCGGCGCCTTCACGGTGCCGCCGCGCACCGCGCTGGTGTACGTGGTGAAGCGCTGAGACGGGCCCCTGGGGCACACCCTGAGCCGCACCGGGGGCGGCTCGCATAGCATCGCCTGGCCCGCCACGGAAAGAAGGAGTCCAGACGATGTTCGTTGCCATCCGCCCCCTGGCCTTGTGCCTGTTGCTCGCTGCGGCCGGCGCACCGCGGGCCGAGCCAGCCCCCTCGCTGGAGCCGGCCGTGCTGCAACTGCTGGACGAGCGCATCGCTGCCGCCACGCCGCACCTGGTCGAGTGGCGTCGCGACATCCATGCCCATCCCGAGCTGTCGGGCCAGGAGCAGCGCACCGCCCGGCTGGTGGCGGCCCACCTGCGCCGGCTCGGCCTGGAGGTGCAGACCGGCATCGGCGGCACCGGCGTGGTGGGCACGCTGCGGGGCGAGCTGCCCGGCAAGACGGTGGCCCTGCGGGCCGACATGGACGCCCTGCCGCTGCAGGAAGCCACCGGCCTGCCTTTTGCCTCCCGCGCCACCGGCATGCACCAGGGCCAGGCGACGCCGGTGATGCACGCCTGCGGGCACGACGGCCACACCGCCATCCTGATGGGCGTGGCCGAGGTGCTGGCTGGCCTGAAAGCCCGCCTGCCCGGCACCGTGCGCTTCATCTTCCAGCCTGCCGAGGAAGGCCAGCCCGACGGCGCGGACAGCGCGCCCGGGCGCAGCTGGGGCGCCAAGGCCATGGTGGAGCAAGGCGCGCTGAAGGACGTGCAGGCCATCTTCGGCCTGCACCTCACGGCCAACCTGCCGCTGCACACGGTGGGCTACCGCAGCGGCCCGCTGATGGCGGGCTCCGACGGCCTGCGTATCGTGGTCAACGGCCGCGGCACCCACGGCTCGGCGCCGTGGACCGGGGTGGACCCGGTGCTCGCCGCGGCCCAGATCGTCACCGGCCTGCAGGCGGTGGTCAGCCGCCAGCTCAACATCACCCAGGAGCCGGCGGTGCTGACCATCGCGTCCATCCACGGCGGCAACCGCAACAACATCATCCCCGACTCGGTGGAGATGCTGGGCACGCTGCGCACCTTCGACGAAGGGATGCGGGCAGATGCCAAGCAGCGCATCACGACGACCGCCGAGTCCATCGCCGCCGCCAGCGGCGCGCGGGCCAGCGTGAGCTTCAGCCCCACCGCCTACAGCGTGACGAGCAACCCGCCGGCCCTCGTCGACGCGATGCTGCCGGCCTTGACCCTGGCTGCGCGAGGCCGGTTGACGACGGTGCCCAAGATCAGCGGGTCGGAGGACTTCTCCGAGTTCCAGAAGGTGGTGCCGGGCTTCTTCTTCGTGCTGGGCGCCACGCCGGCCGGCAAGGAAGCGGCGAGCGCGCCGGCCAACCATTCGCCGGCCTTCGACTTCAACGAAGAGGCCCTGCCGACCGGCGTGCGCCTGCTGTCGGTGCTGGCGCTGGACTTCCTGCAGCGGCAGAGGTGAGGCGGGCCGGCATCGCCCCGTGTCGGTGTTTGGCCGATGGCGCGGCCGCCGCGTCGCGGCGAAGCTCGGCGATAGCACGAACCCGCTCCAGGAGGACCTCATGCCCCATCCGCTCGATGACGTCGTCGGCTTCATGAAAGCGCAGGAACTCCGGCTGGTGACCGCCGAGTCCTGCACCGCCGGCCTGATCGCCGCCACCCTGGCTGACGTGCCCGGCGCCGGCGCCCTGCTCGAGAGCGCCTACGTTGTGTATTCGCCCGAAGCCAAGCAGCGTTGCCTGGGCGTGCGGCCAGAGACCATCGAGCACCACAACCTCACCAGCGAGGAAGTGGCCCGCGAGATGGCCTGCGGCGCGCTGCGCCAGAGCCCGGCCAACGTGGCGATTGCCAACACCGGCGTGGCCGACGCGGTGGACGACGACATACCGGCCGGCACCCAGTGCTTCGCCTGGGCGTTCCGCGACGAGAATGTGCCGGACAAGCTGCGCGTTTTCTCGGAAACTCGCAGGTTCGACGGCAGCCGCAACGAGGTTCGCCAGCGCAGTGCCGAATACGCACTGCAGCGGCTGCCCTTCCATCACGGCCAAGCCGCCGGCCGGGCCGGCTGAGCGGCGGCCCTTGCCCACCTCACTCCAGGGAGAACCCATGTCTTCAGAGGCCAGCCCCCCGCAAGCCCCCGCACCCCACGTGCGCCAGGCCGAGATCGCCCGAGCGCTGGAAGTCGCCCCGACCTTCGATCCGGCACAGGAGATCGAGCGGCGGGTCGCCTTCCTGGCCGACTACACCCGCCAGGCGCGCGCCCGCGCGCTGGTGCTGGGCATCAGCGGCGGTGTGGATTCGACGGTCGCGGCACTGCTCGCGCAACGCGCCGTCGAGCGCTTGCGCAGCGAGGGCCACGAGGCCCGCTTCATCGCCATGCGGCTGCCCTATGGCGAGCAGCGCGACGAAGCCGACGCCCAGCGTGCGCTGAAAGTGATCGGGCCCGACGAGACGCTGACCGTCAACATCAAGGCGGCGGTCGACGGCATGGCGCAGGCGCTACGCGAGGCCGGCGTGACCTACCGCGACGCGGCGCACGAGGACTTCGTGGTCGGCAACGTCAAGGCACGCCAGCGCATGATCGCGCAGTACGCGGTGGCCGGCGCGCGGGGCGGCCTCGTGATCGGCACCGACCAAGCCGCCGAAGCCTTGATGGGCTTCTTCACCAAGCACGGCGACGGTGCCGCTGACCTGACCCCGCTGACCGGCCTCAACAAGCGCCGTGTGCGCGCCCTGGGGCAGGCGATGGGCGCGCCCGACGAGCTGGTCTACAAGGTGCCGACCGCCGACCTGGAGTCGCTCTCGCCGCTGAAGCCGGACGAGGCCGCCTTCGGCGTCACCTACGAGCAGATCGATGACTTCCTCGAAGGCAAGCCGGTCTCGCACGAGGCCGAGCTGATCATCCTGCGCACCTACGATGCGAGCGCGCACAAGCGCGCGCTGCCGGCCACTCCCTAAGCCGGGGCGTCCCCGGGGTGCCACCCGGGCCAGCGGCATCGCCGGCCAGCTGCTGGACAGTGCGCCTGCCGCACATCACCGGCAGGCAGGCGGTGCAGGGCGTCGCGACCCGGG
This sequence comes from Eleftheria terrae, assembly GCF_030419005.1. NCBI lineage: Bacteria > Pseudomonadati > Pseudomonadota > Betaproteobacteria > Burkholderiales > Eleftheria > Eleftheria terrae. The sequence continues at coordinate 4,553,098 of NZ_CP106951.1, read as the reverse complement.
TCGCCGGCCACCGCTGCGCCAGGGGGCTCGAATGCCGGCAAGCCGGCGCCAAGGCCGGCATCCCCGGGGAAGGGGCGGTGCTTCCGCGCCGCCGGCACCGGATCGCCACTGGGGCTAACCCGCTTGCCAGCCGGCAGCGATCCGTCAATAAACGGCGCTGTCATGAACCGCCCCTACCCTGTGCGGTTCATTCATCGACCAGGGGGCCTCAGCGGCCCCGCGTTGTGCTGGAGCCGTACCGATGAGATGCAAAGCCGCCCTGTGGGCGACCGCCCTGGCCGGGGCCCTGACCTCGGCCCCCGCCGTTGCGCAGACCGAGATCCAGTGGTGGCACTCGATGGGCGGAGCGCTCGGCGAATGGGTGAACGACCTGGCCCGGCAGTTCAACGAAAGCCAGCGCGACTACCGCATCGTGCCCACCTTCAAGGGCAGCTACGACGAGGCGATGACCGCGGCCGTGGCCGCCTTCCGGGCCGGCAATGCGCCGCATGTGCTGCAGGTCTTCGAGGTGGGCACCGCGACGATGATGTCTGCCAAGGGCGCCATCAAGCCGGTGGCCGACGTGATGAAGGAAGCCGGCCAGCCCTTCGATGTCACCGCCTACGTGCCTGCGGTGGCCGGCTACTACGCGGCGGCCGACGGCCGCCTGCTCAGCTTCCCGTTCAACAGCTCGACCACCGTCTTCCACTACAACAAGGACGCCTTCAAGGCCGCCGGCCTGGACCCCGCCCAGCCACCCCGCAGCTGGCCCGAGGTGGCGCTGGCCGCGGCCAAGCTGAAGGCGGCCGGCCACAAGTGCCCCTTCACGACCAGCTGGATCAGCTGGACCCAGCTGGAAAGCTTCTCGACCTGGCACAACACCGAGTTCGCCACGCTGCGCAACGGCTTTGGCGGCACCGCGGCCCGGCTGAGCTTCAACTCTCCGCTGCACGTGCGGCATTTCGAGAACCTGGCCAACATGGCCAAGCAGGGCCTGTTCGTCTACAAGGGGCGCGGCAATGCGGCCGACGCCACCTTTGTCTCCGGCGAGTGCGCGATGATGACCGGCTCCTCGGGCCTCTACGGCAACATCAAGCGCAATGCCAAGTTCTCGGCGGGCATCGGCACCCTGCCCTACTATCCGGACGTACCCGGCGCGCCCCAGAACACCGTGATCGGCGGCGCCAGCCTGTGGGTGATGGCCGGCAAGAAGCCGCAGGAATACCAGGGCGTGGCGCGCTTCTTTGCCTTCCTGTCGCGGCCCGAGGTCGCGGCCGCCAGCCACCAGCGCACCGGCTACCTGCCGGTCACGACGGCGGCCTTCCAGCTGACCGAGAAGGCCGGCTTCTATGCGCAGAACCCGGGCACCGACGTGGCGGTGGCCCAGATGATCCGCAAGACCACCGACAAGTCGCGCGGCATCCGGCTCGGCAACTTCGCGCAGATCCGCACCATCCTTGACGAGGAAACCGAGCAGCTGTGGGCCGGCCGCAAGTCGGCCAAGGAAGCGCTGGACAGCGCCGTCAAGCGCGGCAACGAACAGCTGCAGCGCTTCGAGCAGGCGAACCGGCGTTGAAGGCGTGGGCACCGGCCGCCTCGCTCGGGCGAGCCGGCCGGACTGCCCGCTGCCTCGCCCGCTTCCCTTTGGCAGGCAAGGCCAAGCGCGCCGGGCCGCCGGGGATGACGATATAAGGACCCACACGACCCCGCCTCACCGCAAGACCGATGGAAAAACGTGTCCGGTTCCGATCCAGGTGGCTGCCCTGGGCGCTGATCGCGCCGCAGATGGCGGTCGTGCTGGTGTTCTTCTTCTGGCCGGCGGCCCAGGCGCTCTACCAGAGCGTGCTGTCGCAGGACGCCTTCGGCCTGTCGGTGGAATACGTCGGCGCGGCCAATTTCGAGCGGCTGTTCGCCGACGAGGGCTACCTGCAGTCCTTCAAGACGACCGCGCTGTTCTCGCTGCTGGTGGCGGTCTGCGGCCTCGCCTTCGCACTGCTGCTGGCGGTGCTGGCCGACCGGGTGGTGCGCGGCGCCGCGGTGTACAAGACCTTGCTGATCTGGCCCTATGCGGTGGCGCCGGCGGTGGCCGGGGTGCTGTGGATGTTCCTGTTCGCGCCCTCCATCGGCGTGGTCAGCCATGCCCTGGGGCAGCTGGGCATCCAGTGGAACCACCTGCTCGATGCCGGCGACGCGATGGCGCTGATCGTCATCGCTGCGGTGTGGAAGCAGATCTCCTACAACTTCCTGTTCTTCCTGGCCGGGCTGCAGTCCATCCCGCGCTCGCTGATCGAGGCGGCCGCCATCGACGGCGCACGGCCCTGGCGGCGCTTCTGGACCATCGTGTTCCCGCTGCTGTCGCCCACCACTTTTTTCCTGCTGGTGATCAATGTGGTGTATGCCTTCTTCGACACCTTCGCCATCGTCGATGCAGCCACCCAGGGCGGGCCCGGCAAGGACACCGCCATCCTGGTCTACAAGCTCTACCACGACGGCTTCAAGGCGATGGACATGGGCGGCTCGGCGGCACAGTCGGTCATCCTGATGCTGATCGTCGTCGTGCTCACGGTGCTGCAGTTCCGCTATGTCGAGCGCAGGGTGCAGTACTGACGATGAGGGAGACACGCTGCCATGGTTGAACGCCGGCCGGTCCTGACGGCGCTGTCGCACCTGGTCCTGGTGCTGGGGGTGCTGATCGTCGCCTTTCCGGTGTGGGTGACCTTCGTCGCCTCCACCCACAGCGCCGAGCAGATCGCCCAGAGCCGGCCGCTGTCGCTGCTGCCGGGCACGCATTTCCTCGACACCTATGCCCGGGCACTGTTCGGCGGCATGGGCGAGTACGGCGGCATGAAGGCGCCGGTGGGCCGCATGATGTGGGTCAGCTTCGTCAGCGCGATGATCATCGCGGTGGGCAAGATCACGATCTCGCTGCTCTCTGCCTTCGCGGTGGTGTACTTCCGCTTTCCGCTGCGGCAGCTGTGCTTCTGGATGATCTTCGTCACGCTGATGCTGCCGGTGGAGGTGCGCATCGGCCCCACCTACGAGGTGGTGAGCCAGCTGCACCTGCTCAACAGCTACGCGGGCCTGACGGTGCCGCTGATCGCGTCGGCCACCGCGACCTTCCTGTTCCGGCAGTTCTTCCTGACCGTGCCGGACGAGCTGGTGGAAGCCGCCCGCATCGACGGTGCCGGGCCGATGCGCTTCTTCAAGGACGTGCTGCTGCCGCTGTCGCGCACCTCCATCGCCGCGCTGTTCGTGATCCAGTTCATCTACGGCTGGAACCAGTACCTGTGGCCGCTGCTGGTCACCACCACCGAGGACATGACCCCGGTGGTGATGGGCATCAAGCGCCTGGTGGCCGGCGAGGCCTACACCGAATGGAACGTGGTGATGGCCACCGCCCTGCTGGCCATGCTGCCGCCGGCGCTGGTGGTGCTGCTGATGCAGAAGTGGTTCGTCAAGGGCTTGGTGGATTCCGAAAAATAGACGCAGCCGGCCCGGCCGGCGCACCAGGAAGGTACTCATCCAGGATGGCATCCCTCTCGATACGCAAGGTCGTCAAGCGCTACGGCTCGGGCCCGCGGGCGGCGCAGGTGATCCACGGCGTCAGTGCCGAGATCGCCGACGGCGAGTTCATCGTGATCGTCGGCCCGTCGGGTTGCGGCAAGTCCACGCTGCTGCGCATGGTGGCCGGCCTGGAGGAAGTGAGCGAAGGCGAGATCGCGATCGGCCCCCGGGTGGTCAACCAGCTGGAGCCCTCCGAGCGCGACATCGCCATGGTGTTCCAGAACTATGCGCTCTACCCGCACATGAGCGTCTACGACAACATGGCCTACGGGCTCAAGATCCAGGGCCTGCCGCGCGACGCCATCCGCCAGCGGGTGGAGAAGGCGGCGGCCATCCTGGAGCTGGGCGCGCTGCTGCAGCGCAAGCCGCGCGAGCTCTCCGGCGGGCAGCGCCAGCGGGTGGCGATGGGGCGGGCCATCGTGCGCCAGCCGCAGGTCTTCCTGTTCGACGAACCCCTGTCGAACCTGGACGCCAAGCTGCGGGTGCAGACCCGGCTGGAAATCCAGAAGCTGCACCGCGAGCTGGGCATCACCTCGCTGTTCGTGACCCACGACCAGGTCGAGGCGATGACGCTTGCGCAGCGCATGATCGTGATGAACGCCGGCCGCATCGAGCAGATCGGCACCCCCGAGGCGGTGTATGCCAGCCCGGCCACCACCTTCGTGGCCAGCTTCATCGGCTCGCCGCCGATGAATTTGATCGAGGGACATCCCGAGGGCCTGTTCTTCATGGCCGGCGGCGAGCGCCTGGCCCTGCCCGCCGGCACCGAGCTGCCGCTGGCCGGTGCCACCCTGGGCGTGCGGCCCGAGCACCTGGCGGTGGGCGACAGCGGCTGGCCAGTGACCGTCGAGATGGTGGAAGTCCTGGGCGCCGAGCGGCTGCTGTACGTGAAGCTGGGCAGCACCTCGCTGGTGGTGCGCACCGACGACGCCCAGCTGCGCCCGCAGGTCGGCGACCGCCTGCATGTGCGGCCACACGCCGGCAAGCTGCACTGGTTCCATCCCACCACCCACCAGCGGCTGGACGCATGAACGACACCGTTGCGCCAATGGCCATCGACTGGCCCTACCCCTTCTGGCTGGCCCATCGGGGCGCCGGCCGGCTGGCACCCGAGAACACCCTGGCTGCCTTCCGGCACGGGGCGTCCTTTGGCTGGCGCATGTTCGAATGCGATGTGAAGCTCAGTGCCGACGGCCAGCTGTTTCTGCTGCACGACAGCACCCTGGAGCGCACCACCGACGGCCGCGGCATCGCCGGCGAGCAGCCCTGGCCGGCGCTGAGCCGGCTGGATGCCGGCGGCTGGCACAGCCGGCAATTCGCGGGGGAGCCGTTGCCGACCCTGGACGCCATTGCACGCTATGTGCTGCGCAACGGCTTCCACCTGAACGTCGAGATCAAGCCAACACCCGGCACCGAGCGGGCCACCGGCGCGGCCGTGGCGCAGCGCTGCGCCGCGCTGTGGCGCGAGCAGCACCGGCCAGCGCCGGCCAGCCTGCCCTTGCTGACCTCCTTCCAGCCCGACGCCTTGCAGGCGGCCCTTGACACCGAGCCCACGCTGCCCCGCGGCCTCTTGCTCGACCACTGGCGCGAAGGCTGGCTGGCCGAGGCAGCGACACTGCGTTGCGCCGCGGTGGTGGCCCACTGCGCGATGCTCGACGCCGCGGCCATCGCCCAGATCCATGCCGAAGGCATGCGGGTGCTGAGCTACACGGTGAACGACCCGGGCGAGGCCGAGCGGCTGCTGGCCGCCGGGATCGACGGGCTGATCACCGACGCGGTGGACCGGTTCTCGCCAGCAGGCGGCATTTCAGGCTGAGAGAAGCGGACGGGAAGCGCATCGAAGACGCCGGCAGCCCAGGGTTGCTGCGGGGACGGCGTGGTTCTCGGGCAGCCCCGGGAAGAAGACGCGACACACCGACGCAGATCGGATGAAGCCTCAGCCGCAGTCCTCACCACGCTTGCGTGCCGACCACCGAGCCCGCCGCTGACCCCGGCCCGCCCGCAGCGGCACCTGCCCTTCCTGCCCTTCACCCCAGAACCGACCGCAAGGACCGATGCAGCGCTTCCTGCCGGCCGCAGTGCCGCGGCGCCCTCACGCCGGAAAGAACCACAGCAAGGCGAACGTCATCCCCAGGTAGCGCAGCAGCTTGCCGATGGCCATGTAGAACAGGCAGCGCCAGAACGGCATCTCCAGCCATCCCGCCACCCCGCACAGCGGGTCGCCGACGATCGGCAGCCATGACAACAGCAGTGACTTCGGCCCCAGCCTGCCCAGCCAGTTCAGCAGCCGCGCCTTCGGGTGCTTGTGGGTGAGGTGCTCGTAGGCCTTCTCGGCGCCGTAGCCCATCCAGTAGGTGATGACGCCGCCCAGCGTGTTGCCGGCGGTGGCCACCGCGATCGCCGGCCACAGCAGGTGCGGGCTGAGCTGGATCAGCCCGAACAGGGCCGGCTCCGAGCCCAGCGGCAGCAGGGTCGCCGACACCAGCGCCACCAGGAACAAGGTGCTCAGACCGTATTCCGGCAGCGCCAGCATCGCGAGCAATGGGTTCAGCCACTCTTCCATGGGGCGCGATTATCGGGAGTCGACCCCGGCGCCGCCGTCGGCCAGCCACCGACGCATCCGCCGGCCGGCCCGTGTCCAGGCGCGCTGCGCTGGGAGCAGGGCTTCGTTGCCGGCGCGGTCCCGCCAACCGCTATACTCTGCCTCCTTTTTCAGCACTCCCACACCCTTTTCCCGCATGCGCATCGGCCCGTTCGAGTTGGCGAACACGCTTTTTGTCGCGCCCATGGCAGGCGTCACGGACCGGCCGTTCCGCCGGCTGTGCAAGCGCCTGGGCGCCGGCTACGCGGTCAGCGAGATGGTGACGTCGCGCAAGGACTTGTGGGACAGCCTGAAGACCTCCCGGCGTGCCAACCACGACGGCGAGGTGGCCCCCATCGCGGTGCAGATTGCCGGCACCGAGCCCATCATGATGGCCGAGGCCGCCGCCTACAACATCGCCCGCGGCGCGCAGATCATCGACATCAACATGGGCTGCCCGGCCAAGAAGGTGTGCAACAAGTGGGCCGGCTCGGCGCTGATGCAGGACGAGACCCTCGCGCTGCGCATCGTCGAGGCGGTCGTCACCGCCTGCGCACCGCATGGCGTGCCGGTCACCCTCAAGATGCGCACGGGCTGGTGCCAGCAGCACAAGAACGCGCTGGCCATCGCCCGCGCGGCCGAATCCGCCGGCATCGCGATGCTGACCGTGCATGGCCGCACCCGCGAGCAAGGCTACAAGGGCGAGGCCGAGTACGACACCATCGCCGCGGTGAAGGCCGCCTTGTCGATCCCGGTGGTCGCCAACGGCGACATCACCAGCCCCGCCAAGGCGCGCGCGGTGCTGCAGGCCACCGGGGCCGATGCGCTGATGATCGGCCGGGCCGCCCAGGGCCGGCCGTGGATCTTCCGCGAGATCGCCCACTTCCTCGCCACCGGCGAGGTACTGCCGCCGCCGCGCGTGCGCGACGTGCAGGCCTGGCTCACCGAGCACCTGCACGACCACTACGACCTGTACGGCGAGTTCACCGGCGTGCGCACCGCCCGCAAGCACATCGGCTGGTATGTGCGCGCATTGCCGGGCGGTGAAGAGTTTCGCGCCCACATGAACACGCTGCAGACCTGCGAGCAACAGCTGCTGGCAGTGTCTGACTTCTTCAATCGACTGGCTGCGTCCCAGGAGCGCCTGCCCACCGCGGGCGCCCCGCTGGCCGACGAAGCCGAGCCCCAGACCCGGGAAGCCGCATGAGCAAGAAAAACATAGAAGAGTGCATCCGCAGCAGCTTGGAGTCCTACTTCAAGGACCTGCGCGGCGAAGAGCCGCATTCGATGTACGACATGATCCTCACCATCGTCGAGAAACCGCTGCTGGAAGTGGTGATGCAGCAGGCCGACGGCAACCAGTCGCGCGCCGCCGAATGGCTGGGCATCAACCGCAACACGCTGCGGCGCAAGCTCGTCGAGCACAAGCTGCTCAAGTAGCCGCCTCCTTTCCTCCTGCAGCGGTCCCCGCCCGCTTTTTCTCCTCCCTACCCAGGCCCCTGATCATGCAAGCCCTGCTCTCCGTATCCGACAAGACCGGCATCGTCGAATTCGCCCAAGCCCTGCACGCCCAAGGCGTGAAGCTGCTGTCCACCGGGGGCACGGCCAAGCTGCTGGCCGAGAAGGGCCTGCCCGTGACCGAAGTGGCCGAAGTCACCGGCTTCCCCGAGATGCTCGACGGCCGGGTGAAGACGCTGCACCCCCGCATTCATGGCGGCCTGCTGGCACGGCGCGACCTGCCCGAGCACATGGCGGCGCTCAAGAGCCACGGCATCGGCACCATCGACCTGCTGATCGTCAACCTCTATCCCTTCAAGCAGGCCACCGCCCGGCCTGACTGCACGCTGGAAGACGCCATCGAGAACATCGACATCGGCGGCCCCGCGATGCTGCGCGCCGCGGCCAAGAACTGGCAGGACGTGGCGGTGGTGATCGACCCGGTGGACTACGAGCGGGTGCTGGGCGAGCTGAAGGCCGGCAAGATCGAGCGGGCCACCAAGTTCATGCTGGCCAAGAAAGTGTTCGCGCACACCGCCGCCTACGACGGCATGATCACCAACTACCTCACCGCGCTGGAAGACGGCGCCGAGAGTGCCACGGCCGAGGTCCCCAAGCGCGCCGACTGGCCGGCGGTGTTCAACCTGCAGCTGCACAAGACGCAGGACATGCGCTACGGCGAGAACCCGCACCAGGGCGCGGCCTTCTATCGCGACGCCGCACCGGTGGCCGGCAGCCTGGCCCACTGGCGCCAGCTGCAGGGCAAGGAGCTGTCGTACAACAACATCGCCGATGCCGACGCCGCCTGGGAATGCGTGAAGACCTTCGACGCGCCGGCCTGCGTGATCATCAAGCACGCCAACCCCTGCGGCGTGGCGGTGGCCGGCAACGCGGCCGAAGCCTATGCCAAGGCCTTCAAGACCGATTCGACCTCGGCCTTCGGCGGCATCATCGCCTTCAACCAGACGCTGGACAAGGCCGCCGCCGAGCAGGTGGCCAAGCAGTTCGTCGAGGTGCTGATCGCCCCCGGCTACAGCCCCGAGGCGCTGGAGATCTTCAAGGCCAAGCAGAACGTGCGCCTGCTGCAGGTGCCGATGGCGCGTGAACCGAATCCCTTCGACCTCAAGCGCGTGGGCGGCGGCGTGCTGCTGCAGTCGGCCGATGCCAAGAACGTCAGCGCTGGCGAGCTGCGCGTGGTCACGACCAAGCAGCCCACCCACGAGCAGATGCAGGACCTGCTGTTCGCCTGGAAGGTGGCCAAGTTCGTCAAGAGCAACGCCATCGTCTTCTGCGCTGGCGGCATGACGCTCGGCGTGGGCGCGGGGCAGATGAGCCGCATCGACTCGGCCCGCATCGCCTCCATCAAGGCCGACAACGCCGGCCTGTCGCTGGCCGGCTCGGCAGTGGCGAGCGATGCCTTCTTCCCGTTCCGCGACGGGCTGGACGTGGTCTGCGACGCCGGCGCGACCTGCGTGATCCAGCCGGGCGGCAGCATGCGTGACGACGAAGTCATCGCGGCAGCCAATGAGCGCGGCATCGCCATGGTGCTGACCGGCACGCGCCACTTCCGCCATTGATCCGCGGCAACTGAGCCTGCGGCCCGGGGGGCGGCGGCCCCCACCCCCGGGGGATCGGCCGGCCCCCTTCATTTTTGTGCGGCCCTGGCCGCTACCATGCCTGCATGAGCCTGTCCAACACCACGGGACTGCTGCTGTCCTTCATCGCGCGCCTGGTCACCGGCGCGCAAGGCCACTGGTACGGATGCGTGCCGAAGGCCGAGCAGCGGATCTATTTCGCCAACCACCAGAGCCACCTCGACTGGGTGCTGATCTGGTGTGCCCTGCCTCGCGAGCTGCGGTCCCACACCCGGCCCATCGCGGCCAAGGACTACTGGACCTCCACGCCCTTCAAGCACTGGCTGACGCGGGAGGTCTTCAACGCCGTCTATGTCAACCGCCAGCGCACCGATGACCAGGACCCGCTGGAGCCGCTGGTCGAGGCGCTGCGCAACGGCGACTCGCTGGTGATCTTTCCCGAGGGCACGCGCAGCAACCTGGGCGACCCGCAGGCCTTCAAGTCCGGCCTCTACCACCTGGCGCGGCAGTTCCCCGAGGTGCAGCTGATTCCCGCCTGGATCGACAACGTGCAGCGTGTCATGCCCAAGGGCGAAGTGGTGCCGGTGCCCATCCTCTGCTCGGTCACCTTCGGTGCGCCGATGCAGCTGCTGCCCGACGAGGACAAGCGGGCCTTCCTCGACCGCGCCCGCGAGGCCGTGACCTCGCTGCGCAAGCTGGGCCGGAGCGCGTGATGAGCGACATGCTGAAATACCTGCGCAACCTGAGCGCCGGCGAGCAGATCGGCTGGTTGTTCGTCATCGTCTTCGGCATCCTGGGCCTGGCCACGGTGCTCGGCATCGCGCTGAGCATCAAGGCCGCCGACGAGTCCCAGCAGGAGGCGGCCGAGCGCTTCAAGCGCCAGCTGCGCACCTCCTGGATCATGGTGACCGTGTTCTGGATGGCCTGGATCGCCGGCACCTTCGTCTCGGTGCTGCTGTTCGGCACGCTGTCCTTCCTGGCGCTGCGCGAGATCATCACGCTTTCGCACACCCGCCGTGGCGACCACCGCAGCCTGATCGTGGCCTTCTTCGTCGTGCTGCCCGTGCAGTACTACCTGGTGGGGGCGCGCTACTTCGACCTGTTCTCGGTCTTCATCCCGGTCTATGTGTTCTTCGCCATCCCGGTGATCAGCGCCGTGGCCAACGACCCGGAGCGCTTCCTGGAGCGCAATGCCAACATCCAGTGGGGCATCATGGTCTGCATCTACGGGCTGAGCCATGCGCCGGCGCTGCTGCGGCTGGACTTCCCGCGCTATGAGGACCGGGGCGCCTTCCTGGTGTTCTTCCTGGTGTTTGTCGTGCAATCCTGCATGGTGGTGCAGGGCTATGTCGCGCGAAACTATCGCTCGCTCAAGCCGGTGGCGCCGCGCATCAGCGCGTCGTTTTCCTGGGGTTCGGCCTGGGCCGGGGTGATCGCGGGCGGGCTGATCGGCACGCTGTTGTACTGGATCACGCCCTTCAAGCCGGGGCAGGCGCTGGGCATGTCGCTGATCGCCTGTGCCGCCGGCACGCTGGGGCATTTCGTCATGAAGGCATTGAAGAAGGACGCGGGCGTGCACTACTGGGGCAACGAAGGCCGGCTGGTGACCGGCGCGGTGGGCCTGCTCGACCGGGTGGCGGCGATCTGCTTCGCGGCGCCGGTGTTCTTCCACTCGGTGCGCTGGTACTTCAACATATGAGGGTGCTTGGCATCGACCCCGGCCTGCAATGCACCGGCTTCGGCCTGGTGGATGTGGAAGGGGCGCAGCTGCACTACGTGGCCAGCGGCACCATCAAGACCCGCGACGCCGCTTTGGGCGACCTGCCGGGGCGGCTGAAGATCATCTTCGACGGCGTGCAGGAAGTGGTGCGCCGCTACCAGCCCACCGCGGCCTCGGTGGAGATCGTCTTCGTCAACGTCAACCCGCAGTCCACCCTGCTGCTGGGCCAGGCGCGTGGCGCGGCGCTGGCCGGGCTGGTGAGCTGCTCGCTGCCGGTGAGCGAATACACCGCGCTGCAGATGAAGAAGGCGATCACTGGCCACGGCCTGGCCCGCAAGGAGCAGATCCAGGAGATGGTGGCCCGGCTGCTGAAGCTGCCGGCCGCGCCAGGCAAGGACGCGGCCGACGCGCTCGGCATCGCCATCTGCCATGCGCATGCGAGCCGCTCGTTCGACGCGATCACGCGCAATGGCGGGACGATGGCGCGGCGCACGCACGCGCAGTTCAAGGGGGGGCGGACCTACTGAGTCCGCTCAGTGGAAGGCCGGCCTGACCGGCCCGGCCCCCGGCGCCCTCCAGCTGGGACGCTTGAGGGCGCCGCCACATACCGGCGGGCTCTGCGGCTCACGCGGCTGCGCGCCGCCGTCTTGCGAGCAGCACCCCACCCAGCCCCGCCAGCATCAAGGCATACGTCGACGGCTCCGGCACCGCCGCCGCAAACCCGTAGGCCGAGGCCTGGAAGTCCACCAGCGCATACACCGTCGCGCCGCTGCGGTTCTCGAAGGTCACCGACAGGCTGTCGCTCGATTGCTGCTGCAGCAGCGAGCCGGGCGCATCGGCCGGCGTGCTCTCCACGCGCAGGTTGTGCAGGTCGGAGACGGTCTGCAGCGCCTCGTTCAGCGACGGCGCGCGGAACAGGGCCAGCGACAGCGCCGTGGTGCCCTGTGCTGCGGCGCAGAACACGCCGGTGCTGCAGTCGGCCACGGTGTTCACGCCCAGCAGCGACTCGGCCGAGATCGTCAGGCTGCTGCCGGCCTGGATGGCAATGAAGCTCTGCCCGTAGTTGCGCGACGCCAGCTCGGCACTCACGCTCAGGTTCATGCCCGGCCGGGTGTCGTCCAGCTCGGCCAGCAGGGAGCCGGCGGTGGCCCCCATCTCGGCCCGGCTGCGGTGCCAGACACCTGGTGCACCGTGCTCGTCGGCGGCGCTTGGCAGGGCGGAGGTTTCGTCGATGTCGCCGGTGCTGGTTCCCACCTGCAGGGGGTCGTCGACCCTCGTGTGCATCGACCAGGCATGCGCGCTCAGCCGATGGTTCAGGTCCAGCGAGGGCACCCGGCCATCACCCGGATCCAGGTCGACCACCTCGAAGCGCAGGTTGCTGAGTTCGGCACTCACCACATGGGCCTGGGCGGCCCCCATCGACAGCGCGGCCGCGGCGGCCAGGGTCACCAGCCGCAGGCTGGCAGGCATACGCAAGGGCATGGACACTCCTTGTTGAAGAGAAGGAGTGCGAACGCTAACCAACTCGGGGTGGCATGGCAAGCCACATGTGCAGGGCGGGCCATGGCTCCCCTGGCGCCGGCCCTGTGCTTCTCAGCCGAGGTTGCTCAGCCAAGGCCGCCGACCATGGCTGCCATCATGAGCAGGGAAAGCACGGCAGGCAGGGCCAGCAGCGCCACGAGCCCGACGGCGAACCACCCGCGCCCGGATTTCACGAGCAGGACCAGGCACCACACCAGCAAGCCGCCGCCACCCAGTCCCAGCAAGACGTAGGCAGGCCAGTACATGTCCGTCGGACGCCGGGCTAGAACCGCCCGTCCAGCAGCATCTCGGCCGCCAGCACCCCAAAGAACACCAACCCCGCGATCACCGTCCACTTGACGATGGCGAGCCCGATGCGGAAGTAATGCGGCCGCCGCGTGACGAGGTAGAGCCCGAAGCAGCCGACCGCGCCCACCAGCAGCAAGGCCACCAGCACGCGAACGACCGCGAACATGCCGTGCCGCCCCGCCGCCTACCAGGCGGGCGCGAGCTGCGCAAAGCCGCTCGGCGCCTGCGCCTCGTCCTCGAAGCTGACGATCTCGTAGGCGCTGGCGTCGGCCAGCACCGCGCGCAGCAGCTTGTTGTTGAGCGCGTGGCCGGACTTGAACGCGCTGTAGGCCGCCAGCAAGGGCTTGCCGACGACATAGAGGTCGCCGATGGCGTCCAGGATCTTGTGCTTCACGAACTCGTCGTCGTAGCGCAGGCCGTCGGCATTCAGCACGCGGTAGTCGTCCACGACGATCGCGTTGTCCATGCTGCCGCCCAGGCCGAGGCCGCGGGTGCGCATCATCTCGACGTCCTTCGTGAAGCCGAAGGTGCGGGCGCGGGCGATATCGCGGGTATAGCGCCCGGAAGCGAAATCGAACACCACCCGCTGGCCGGTCTGGTCGACGGCGGGATGGTCGAAGTCGATCTCGAAGGAAAGCTTGTAGCCGTGGTAGGGATCGAGTCGGGCCCACTTGAGCGATGGGCCCTCCCCTTCACGCACTTCCACCGGCTTCTTGATGCGCAGGAAGCGCTTGGGCACGCCCTGGAGTTCGATCCCGGCGCTCTGCAAGAGGTAGACGAAGGAGGCTGCAGAGCCGTCCAGGATCGGGACTTCCTCGGCCGTGATGTCGACATACAGGTTGTCGAGACCCAAGCCTGCGCAGGCAGACATCAAATGCTCCACCGTGTGCACCTTCGGCGCGCCGGGGTCGCCCCCGACCGACAGCGTGGAGGCCATCCGCGTGTCGCTGATCGCCGTCGCCGACACCGGGATCTCGACCGGCACCGGCAGGTCGATCCGCCGGAACACGATGCCGGTGTCAGGCGCCGCCGGCCGCAGCGTCAGTTCGACGCGCTGGCCGCTGTGCAGGCCGACGCCGACGGCCCGCGTCAGCGATTGGAGTGTGCGTTGTTGGAGCATGTCCGCATTCTAGGGAGTCGGCTCGCGCCCTGGGTTTGAGGCTGTTGATCGCCACGATTGAGGCGCCGGGCCGCAGGGCCGGCAGCCGTCAGGCGTGCGGAATTGCACGGACCACCCGTGCAGCCCCCAGCCTGACGGCCGCTGCCGTCCCTCCTGCCTGCGGCGCCCCGCCAGGGCTGGCCGAAGCACCGGCTCAGTCCGCCTGCTTGCGCAGGAAGGCCGGGATCTCGATCTCGTCCATCCCGTTGCTGGCCAGCGCATCGACCTTGGCAGCCGCCTGGGTGCGGCCCGAGCGCCAGACGCTCGGGGTGTTCAGGCTGCTGTAGTCGTGCGTGGTGTGGCCGCCGACATGACCGGTGTGCACCGGGCTGTTGAGCACCGGGATGTTGTCGGTGCCGGTGCGCAGCGCCGGCTGCGAGTGCACCACGCTGATCGGCGCCTGCTGGCGGCGGGCGTTGCCCGACAGGCCGGTGGCGATCACCGTCACGCGCAGCTGGTCGCCCAGGCTGTCGTCGTAGGCCGTGCCGTAGATCACATGTGCATCATCGGCGGCATAGCGACGGATGGTGTTCATCGCGTTGCGGCTCTCGCTGAGCTTGAAGGTGCCGCGCGCCGCGGCGATCAGCACCAGCACGCCACGGGCGCCAGACAGGTCGATGCCTTCCAGCAGCGGGCAGGCCACGGCCGATTCCGCCGCCTTGTGGGCGCGGTCCGGGCCCTGTGCCACGGCGGTGCCCATCATGGCCTTGCCGGGCTCGCTCATCACGGTCTTGACGTCCTCGAAGTCGACGTTCACCAGGCCCGGGATGTGGATGATGTCGCTGATGCCGCCGACCGCGTTCTTCAGCACGTCGTTGGCCTGCGCGAAGGCCTGGTCCTGGGTGACGTCGTCGCCCAGCACTTCCAGCAGCTTCTCGTTGAGCACGACGATCAGCGAGTCGACGTTGGCCTCCAGCTCGTTCATGCCGGCGTCGGCCTGCTTCATGCGGCGGTTGCCTTCGAACTCGAAGGGCTTGGTCACCACGCCGACCGTCAGGATGCCCATGTCCTTGGCCACCCGGGCGATCACCGGTGCGGCGCCGGTGCCGGTGCCGCCGCCCATGCCGGCGGTGATGAACAGCATGTTGGCGCCGTCGATGGCGTCACGGATGCGGTCCACCGCTTCCTCGGCCGCGGCCTTGCCGGCCTCGGGTTTGGCGCCGGCGCCCAGGCCGGTGGTGCCCAGCTGGATCAGCTTGTGCGCCGAAGAACGGTTGAGCGCCTGCGCATCGGTGTTGGCGCAGATGAACTCCACGCCCTGCACGCCCTGGGCCATCATGTGCTCGACGGCGTTGCCGCCACCGCCACCGACGCCGATCACCTTGATCTGCGTTCCCAGGTTGAACTCTTCGATCATCTCAATAGGCATTTGGACCTCCTTCGTCACTAGCTTCGCCTACACACTCTCAAAACGCATCCGGCGGGCGCCTTGCGCACACCGCTCAGAAATTCCCTATGAACCAGTCCTTCACGCGGCCGAACAGCGTCTTCACCGAGCCGGCCTGCTGGGCCGCCCGGTGTCCCCGCACGCGGGCCAGCCGCGCCTCCTCCAAGAGTCCCATCACGGTGGCCGAGCGTGGATTGGCCACCATGTCGTGCAAGGCCCCCGAATAGGTCGGGATGCCCTTGCGCACGGGTTTTAGAAAGATGTCCTCGCCCAGCTCCACCATGCCGGGCATCACCGCCGAGCCACCCGCCAGCACGATGCCGGAGGACAGCAGCTCCTCGTAGCCGCTCTCGCGGATGACTTGGTGCACCAGTGAAAAGATTTCTTCAACCCGTGGCTCGATCACCCCGGCCAGTGCCTGGCGTGAAAGCATTCGGGGTGCCCGGTCGCCGAGGCCCGGCACCTCGACCTGCTCGTCCGGGTCAGCCAGCAGCTGCTTGGCCACGCCGAAGTCGACCTTGATCTCTTCGGCATCCTTGGTCGGCGTGCGCAGCGCCATCGCGATGTCGCTGGTGATCAGGTCGCCAGCGATGGGGATCACCGCGGTATGGCGGATCGCGCCGTCGGTGAAGATCGCCACGTCGGTGGTGCCGGCGCCGATGTCCACCAGCGCCACGCCCAGGTCCTTCTCGTCCTCGGTCAGCACCGACAGGCTGGAGGCCGACGGGTTCAGCACCAGCTGCTCCACCTCCAGGCCACAGCGGCGCACGCACTTCACGATGTTCTCGGCCGCGCTCTGCGCGCCGGTGACGATGTGCACCTTGACCTCGAGGCGGCCGCCGCTCATGCCGATCGGCTCCTTCACCTCGTGGCCGTCGATCACGAACTCCTGCGGCTCCACCAGCAGCAGCTTCTGGTCGTTGGGGATGTTGATGGCCTTGGCCGTCTCGACCACGCGGGCCACGTCGATGGGCGTGACCTCCTTGTCCCGCACGATCACCATGCCGGTCGAATTCTGCCCGCGAATGTGGCTGCCGGTGATGCCGGTGTAGACCCTCGTGATCTTGCAGTCGGCCATCATCTCGGCCTCTTTCAGGGCCTGCTGGATGGACTGCACCGTGGCATCGATGTTGACCACCACGCCGCGCTTGAGCCCATGCGACGGCGCCACGCCCAGACCGGCCACCCGCAGCTCCCCGCTGGGCAACACCTCGGACACCACCGCCATCACCTTGGCGGTGCCGATGTCGAGCCCGACGACGAGATCCTTGTATTCCTTGGCCATCTTGCCCTCAGTTCCTTTTCGCTGCGGCCGGTGCCACCTGGGTCGTGATGCCCTTGATGCGCACGGCATAGCCGTTGTGATGCCGCAGGTCGGCATACTCCAGCGGCCCCGGATAGCTGGCCGTCACCTGTGCCCAGGTGGCGACGAAACGCTCTAGCCGATTCAACACTTCGTTCGAGTCACCACGGCCCATCTCGATCTCGGCGCCGTTGTCCAGCTCAGCCGTCCAGGAGCCGCGCTCCGACAGGCTCAGCCGCTCGACCTTGGCGCCCAGGCGGCGCACCGCCTCGCTGACCGGCCCCCACAGGTGCAGCAGCTGGGGCGCGCTGCCCTCCGGCCCCTGCAGCGTGGGCAGGTTCTCTTCCTCGACATCGCCCAGGTTGGCCTCGAAGACCTCGCCGTAGGTGTTGACCAGGCGGTTCTCGCCCCAGTAGGCCGCCACCTTGTGCTCCTCGATGCGCACCGCCAGCCGGTTGGGCCAGATGCGCTGCACCGCGGCCCGCCGCACCCAGGGCACCGACTGGAAGGCCTGCCGGCTTTCTTCCAGGTCGATGCTGAAAAAATTGCCATGCAGCTTCGGCAAGGCATTCGCACGGATGGTGGTCGCCGTGCTGCGCTGCAGCTCGTTGTCGATGCGGATGGCCTCGATCGAGAACACCGGCCAGCCCGTCACCCAGGTCACCGCCAGCCAGGCGCACCCCAGCGCGGCCAGCGTGAAGAGCAGGGCGGCGGTGGCGTTCATCAGGCGGATGTCCAGGGGCTTGGCGGTTCGCATGGCACGGGGTTCTGTCGACCCCTTCTCAAAGGTTGAGCGAAGCCTGGGCGCACAGCCACAGGCACAGCTGCTCGTAGCTGATGCCGGCCGCGCGGGCCGACATCGGCACCAGCGAATGGCCGGTCATGCCGGGCGAGGTGTTGATCTCCAGCAGGAAGGGCTTGCGGTCGCTGGCGCGGATCATCACGTCTGCGCGCGCCCAGCCCTTGCACCCCAGCGTGCGGAAGGCCTCCACGACGAGGCGCTGGATCTCGCGCTCCTCGGCCTCGGGCAGGCCCGAGGGGCAGTGGTACTGGGTGACGTCGGTGAAGTACTTGTTCTGGTAGTCGTAGTTGCCCTCGGGCGCCACGATGCGGATCACTGGCAGCGCCTCGGCACCGGCGCCCTGCCCCAGCACCGGGCAGGTGGTCTCGTCGCCGGCGATGAATTCCTCGCACAGCACTTCGGGGTCGTGGCGGGCCGCCAGCGCGTAGGCGGCCTCGCATTCCTCGACCGTGGTGACCTTGCTCAGGCCGATGGTGGAGCCCTCGCGCGAGGGCTTGACGATCATCGGCGCACCCAGCGCGGCGAAGGCGGCGCGGGCGTCGTCGGCGCTGGACACCAGCCGCCAGTCGGGCGTGGGCAGGCCTTCGAAGCGCCAGATGCGCTTGGTCATGATCTTGTCCATCGCGATGCTGGAGGCCATCACGCCGGAGCCGGTGTAGGGCAGGCCGAGCAGCTCCAGCGCGCCCTGCACCGTGCCGTCCTCGCCGTAGCGGCCATGCAGCGCGATGAAGCAGCGGGCATAGCCGTCGCGCTTGAGTTCGCCCAGGTCGCGCTGCTCCGGGTCGAAGGCATGGGCGTCCACGCCCTGCGCCTTCAGCGCATTGAGGACGCCGGTGCCCGACATCAGCGACACCTCGCGCTCGGCGGAATGGCCGCCCATCAGCACGGCCACCTTGCCGAGCGCCTGGGGATCGATGGCAGAGAGATCGAGCTTCATGCGTCGGCACCTTTCTTCAGGAGTTCGCAGACCTGGGCCGGCACGCCGCCGATGGACCCGGCCCCCATCGTGATGACCACGTCACCGTCGCGCGCCTGCTCGGCGATGACCTGCGGCAGTGCCGCGATGTCGTCGACGAACAGCGGGTCGACCTTGCCCGCCACGCGCAGCGCGCGCACCATGGCACGGCCGTCGGCCGCGACGATGGGCGCTTCGCCGGCGGCATACACCTCGGCCAGCAGCACCAGGTCGGCGCTGCCGATCACCTTCACGAAGTCCTCGAAGCAGTCGCGGGTGCGGGTGTAGCGGTGCGGCTGGAAGGCCAGCACCAGCCGCCGGCCGGGGAAGGCGCCGCGCGCCGCGGCCAGCGTCGCGGCCATCTCCACCGGGTGGTGGCCGTAGTCGTCCACCAGCGTGAAGCTGCCGCCGCCGGGCAGCGCCACCTCGCCATAGCGCTGGAAGCGCCGGCCCACGCCGCGGAACTCCGCCAGCGCCTTGAGCACCGGCTCATCGGGCAGCTCCAGCTCGGTGGTCAGCGCGATGACCGACAGCGCGTTCAGCACGTTGTGCTCGCCCGGCAGGTTGAGCGTCACGTCCAGCTCGGGCATCGTCACGCCGTTGCGGCGGTGGCAGGTGAAGCGCATCTGGCCGCCCTCGGCCCGCACGGCGGTGGCCCGCACCTGTGCGTCTTCGCCGAAGCCGTAGGTGATGACGGGCCGCGACACCATCGGGATGATCGAGCGCACGCCCGGATCGTCGCTGCACAGGATGGCCGCGCCGTAGAACGGCATGCGGTGCAGGAAGTCGATGAAGGCCGCCTTCAGCCGCGCATAGTCATGGCCGTAGGTGTCCATGTGGTCGGCGTCGATGTTGGTGACGACCGAGACAATGGGCATCAGGTTCAGGAAGGAGGCGTCCGACTCGTCGGCCTCCACCACGATGTAGTCGCCGGTGCCCAGGCGCGAGTTGGCGCCGGCGCTGTTCAGGCGGCCGCCGATCACGAAGGTGGGGTCGGCCCCCGCCTCGGCCAGCGCGCTGGCCACCAGGCTGGTGGTGGTGGTCTTGCCGTGGGTGCCGGCGATGGCGATGCCGCGCTTGAGCCGCATCAGCTCGGCCAGCATCACCGCCCGCGGCACGACCGGCACGCGCTTGCTGCGCGCGGCGATGACCTCGGGGTTGTCGCCTCGCACGGCGGTGGACGTGACGATGGCGTCGGCGCCCTGGATGTGGGCCGCTTCATGGCCCAGCATCACGGTGATGCCGAGCGACGCCAGGCGGCGCAGGGTGGCGCTGTCGCTCTGGTCGGAGCCGGAGATGGTGTAGCCGAGGTTGAACAGCACCTCTGCAATGCCGCTCATGCCGGCGCCGCCGATGCCGACGAAATGAATGTGCTTGACTGCGTGTTTCATGCCACGCCTTCCTTCTTGTTGACCAGCTTCTCGATCTCGTCGGCCACCTTCGCGGCGGCGCGCGGACGAGCCAGGGTGCGGGCCTTCTCGGCCATGGCCTGCAGCCCGGCGCGGTCCAGGCCGCGCAGCAGTTGGGCCAGGCCCTCGGGGCTCAGTTCGGCCTGCGGCAGGTGGTGGGCCGCGCCGTGCTGGGCCATGTAGAGCGCGTTGTCGCGCTGGTGCGAGGTGGTGCTGACGATCAGCGGCACCAGCACGCTCGCCACGCCGGCCGCACACAGCTCGCTGACGGTCACGGCACCGGCGCGGCAGACGATCACGTCGCACTCGGCCAGTCGGCGGGCCATGTCGTCGATGAAGGGCAGCACCTCGACGTCGCGCTCGGCGTCGATGCCCTGCGCCTGGTAGAGCGCCTTGACCGCGTCGCGGTTGAGCTGGCCGGTCTGGTGCGTCACGCGTGGCCGCTGTGCGGGATCGAGCAGCGCCAGCGCCTTGGGCAGCGTCTCGTTGAGCACCCGCGCACCCAGGCTGCCGCCGACCACCAGCACCCGCAGCGGGCCCTCGCGGCCGGCGAAGCGCTCAGCCGGCGGCGCGATCCCCTCGATCTCGGCGCGCACCGGGTTGCCGGTGACGATGGCGCGCTTGTGCACCGTGGCGGCGGCGCCGTCGAAGCCGAAAGCCACGCTGTCGGCCACCGGCAGCAGCGCGCGGTTGCTCATCAGCAGCGCCGCATCGGCATTCACCAGCATCAGCGGGCGCAGCCGGGCGGCGGCCATCAGGCCGCCGGGGAAGCAGACATAGCCGCCCATGCCCAGCACCGCGTCGGCCTTGCGGGCGCGCAGGATGCGCCAGCAGGCCGCGAAGGCGGCCAGCATGCGCAGCCCGCCGGTGAGGGTGTGCAGCAGGCCCTTGCCGCGCAGGCCGCTGAAGCCGATGGTGTCCAGCGGAATGCCGGCGGCCGGCACCATGCGGTTCTCCATGCCCTGCCGGGTGCCGAGCCAGCTCACGGTCCAGCCGCGGCGCTGCATCTCCTGCGCCACCGCGAGGCCGGGGATGATGTGGCCGCCGGTACCGGCCGCCATGACGACGAGGTGGCGGCTCATGCGCGCCCTCCCCGCATCAGCTGGCGGTTTTCCATGTCCACGCGCAGCACCAGGGCCATCGCGACGCAGTTCATCAGGATGGCGGATCCGCCATAGCTCATCAGCGGCAAGGTCAGTCCCTTGGTGGGCAGCACGCCGAGGTTCACGCCCATGTTGATGAAGGCCTGCCCGCCCATCCAGATGCCGATGCCCTGGGCCACCAGGCCGGAGAACACGCGGTCCAGCGCGATGGCCTGGCGGCCGATGTGAAAGATGCGGCGGGTCAGCCAGAAGAAGGCGAAGATCACGGCCGCCACGCCGGCGAAGCCCAGCTCCTCGCCGATGACGGCCAGCAGGAAGTCGGTGTGCGCCTCGGGCAGGTAGTGCAGCTTCTCCAGGCTGGAGCCCAGGCCCTGGCCGAACAGCTCGCCACGACCGAAGGCGATCAGCGAATGCGACAGCTGGTAGGCCTTGCCGAGGGTGTACTTCTCTTCCCACGGGTTGAGGTAGGCGAAGATGCGCTCGCGCCGCCAGTCGCTGAAGCTGATCATCAGCACGAAAGCGCCGACCAGCACCGCGGTGATCAGGAAGAACATGCGCCCGTTGACGCCGCCGAGGAACAGGATGCCCATGGCGATCGCGGCGATCACCATGAAGGCGCCCATGTCGGGCTCGGCCAGCAGCAGCAGGCCCACCACCGCGACGGCCACCGCCATCGGCATCACGGCCCGGAAGAAGCGCTCCTTCACCTCCATCTTGCGCACCATGTAGTCGGCCGCATAGAGGGCGATGGCCAGCTTGGCCAGCTCCGAGGGCTGGAAGTTGAGGAAGCCCAGCGCGATCCAGCGCCGCGCGCCGTTGACGCCCTTGCCGATCCACGGCAGCAGCACCACCACCAGCAGCAGCAGCGCGGCCACGAAGAGCCACGGCGCGTACTTCTCCCACACCTGCATCGGCACCTGCAGCGCCAGCAAGGCGACGACGAAGGAGATGCCGAGGAACATCACGTGGCGCATCAGGAAGTGCCCGTGCTGGTAGTTGGCGAAGCGCGGGTTGTCCGGCAGCGCAATGGAGGCCGAATACACCATGACCATGCCGAGCGCGAGCAGCGCAACGACCACCCACATCAGCGCCTGGTCGAAGCCCTGCGGCCGGCCCGGCTGGCCGGTGGAGACCCAGTCGCGCACTGGCAGCTCCGGCCCGCGCTGCAGCAGCGAGCCGAGGCCGGCGCCCAAGCGTGCCTTCAGCGCCTCCCAGCCGAAACGGGCCTGCGGCTCGCTCATCCCGCCATCTCCCCGGCCTCGGTGGCCAGTGCCTGCACCTCGGCGACGAAGACCTCGGCCCGATGCGCATAGTTGCGGAACATGTCCAGGCTGGCGCAGGCCGGGCTCAGCAGCACCGCATCGCCGGCACGGGCCCGCTCGGCGCAGGCGCGGGTGGCCGCCGGCAGGGTCTCGAAGTGCTGGTAGGGCACGCCTGTGCCGGCCAGCGCCTGCGCGAGCTGCGGCGCATCGCGCCCGATCAGCGCCACGAAGCGCGCATGGCGGGCCAGCGGCTCGGCCAGCGGCGCGAAGTCCTGCCCCTTGCCGTCGCCGCCGAGGATCACCAGCAGCCGGGCCGGCGCGCGGTCCAGCCCCAGGCCGGACAAGGCGGCCACCGTCGCGCCCACGTTGGTGCCCTTGCTGTCGTCGAAGAAGTCGACCTCGGCCACCGTCGCGACGAACTCGACCCGGTGCGGCTCACCGGCGTATTCGCGCAGGCCATGCAGCATCGGCGCCAGCGGGCAGCCGATGGCGGTGGCCAGCGCCAGCGCCGCCAGGGCATTGGCCGCGTTGTGGCGCCCACGCACGCGCAGCGCGTCGGCCGGCATCAGTCGCTGGATGTGCAGCTCCTCCGGCTCGGCGTCGTCGCGCTTGCGGCCGCGGCCGGTCTTCAGGGTCTCGTCGGCCTCCAGCGCCCGCACCAGCCAGGCCATGCCGTTCTGGGTGATCAGGCCGTAGTCGCCGGGACGGCGCGGTGCGTCGAGCCCGAAGCGCACCACCGCGCGCTCGACCTTGCGCGCCGGGCGGCCCCGCACATTCGACTTGATGAACTGCGGTGGCGGCACCATGGCCTCGGTGGCCGGGTCGTCGCGGTTGATGACCATCACCGCCTGCTCGCCGAAGATGCGGGCCTTGGCTGCCGCATAGGCGGCCATGCTGCCGTGCCAGTCGAGGTGGTCGTCGGTGACGTTGAGCACGGTGGCGGCACTCGGCTCGAAGCCCTGCACGCCATCGAGCTGGAAGCTCGACAGCTCCAGCACCCAGACCTCGGGCAGGTGCTCGAACACCGGTGCGGCCGGCGGCGGCGGGGCCAGTTGCAGCGCCGGGCCGTCGTCGTCCTCGTCGGGGGCGGCCGGCGGCTGCGCGGCCGTGCCGGCCTCGCCCTCGGCGTCCGTGGCAACGAAGGCGTCACCCTGTGCATCGCCCGCGTCGGCAGCCGCCTCGGCCGCGGCGTCATCGCCCGCCGCGTCGGCGGACGGCAGGCCGTCGAGGGCCGCCAGGTCGGCCAGGTCCTCGTCGGTCGCGGTGCCGCCATGTGCCGGTGTGTCGATGGCGTCGTCGGCCATCGCCGCCTCGGCGGGCAGCGCCACGGACCCGGCCGCCACGGACGGGCCGGCAGCCACCGCTGGCAGCGCGGGGGTGCCCTCTTCGGCGGCGGCAGCCGGTGTCACGGGCGCCGGCTCGCGGTCGAGCGCATCGCTGAGCGTCTGCAGCATGGTCGGCCCGATGTTGCCGGCAATGCCCACACGCCGGCCGGCCCGCTCGATCAGCAGCGCGGCCATCGAGGTGGTGGTGGTCTTGCCGTTGGTGCCGGTGATGGCCACCACCTTCGGCGCATAGCCGCGCTCGGCCTTCAGGTCGGCCAGCGCCTGGGCGAACAGGTCCAGCTCGCCCTGCACCCGCAGGTCGCGTTCGGCGGCCCACGCATACAGCGCGGCCAGCCGGGTGTCCTGGGGTGCCAGGCCGGGGCTCTTGTAGAGGCGTTGCACGCCTTCCAGCACAGCGCCCTCCAGCGGCCCCGACAGCAGCTGTGCGCCGGGCACCGCCTCGCGCAGCGCGGCGGCTTGCGGCGGCGCCTCGCGCGAGTCCCAGACGCGCACCACGGCGCCGCCACGGGCGCACCAGCGCGCCATGGCCAGGCCCGAGTCGCCCAGACCCAGCACGAGAACGGTGATGCCTTGGAGATCCTTCATCGAATGGTGTCTTGTAGGGAGCCGGCCGGCGTCAACGCAGCTTCAACGACGACAGGCCGACCAGGCACAGCAGCATCGTGATGATCCAGAAGCGCACGACGACCTGCGTCTCCTTCCAGCCGGACTTCTCGAAGTGGTGGTGCAGCGGCGCCATCTTCAGGATGCGGCGCCCTTCGCCATACCGTTTCTTGGTGAACTTGAAATAGCTGACCTGCACCATCACCGACAGTGCCTCGACCACGAAGATGCCGCCCATCACCGCCAGCAGGATCTCCTGCCGTGTGATGATGGCGATGGTGCCCAGCGCGCCGCCCAGCGCCAGCGCGCCGACGTCGCCCATGAAAACCTGGGCCGGGTGGGTGTTGAACCACAGGAAGGCCAGGCCCGCGCCGGCCATCGCCGCACAGAAGATCAGCAGCTCGCCGGCACCGGGGATGTAGGGAAAGATCAGGTACTTCGAGTACACCGAGCTGCCCACCACGTAGGCGAACACGCCCAGCGCGGAGCCCACCATCACCACCGGCATGATGGCCAGGCCGTCCAGCCCGTCGGTCAGGTTGACCGCGTTGCTGGAGCCGACGATGACCAGGTAGGTCAGGATCATGAAGCCGTAGACACCCAGCGGGTAGCTGATGGTCTTGAAGAAGGGCACGAACAGGTCGGCGTTCGGCGGCAGCGGATTGGAGAAGCCCGACTGCACCCAGCGCACGAACAGCTCCAGCACCCGCAGGTTGGAGGTCTCCGACACGCAGAAGGCCAGGTAGATCGCCGCCAGCAGACCGATCACCGACTGCCAGAAGTACTTCTCGCGCGAGCGCATGCCCTCGGGGTTCTTGTGCACCACCTTGCGCCAGTCGTCGGCCCAGCCGATGGCGCCCATGCCGAGTGTGACGGCCAGCACGATCCAGACGAAGCGGTTGGTCCAGTCGAACCACAGCAGCGTGGACACCGCGATGCTCAGCAGGATCAGCACGCCGCCCATGGTCGGCGTGCCGCTCTTGGCCAGGTGGGCCTGCACGCCGTATTCGCGGATCGGCTGGCCGATCTTCAGCTCGGTGAGCCGGCGGATCACCCACGGCCCGAAGCCCAGCCCGATCAGCAGCGCCGTCATCGCCGCCATCACCGCACGGAAGGTCAGGTACTGGAACACGCGCAGGAAGCTCCAGTCCGGCTGCAGCGTTTGCAGCCATTGCGCGAGGCCGATCAGCATCGGGGCTCCTGTGTGCCGGGGGCGGCCGGCGTCGGGGTCGGGTTGTCGTTCTGGGAGCCGCCAGCGGACGGCGCCAGCAGCGCCTCCACCACCTGTTCCATCTTCATGAAGCGGGAGCCCTTCACCAGCACGCAGCCGGCCTGCGGCTGCTGGGGCAGTGCCGCGACCAGCGCGGCGGTGTCGTCGAAATGGCGGGCGCCACCATAGGCAGTGGCGGCATGGCGCATCTGTGCGCCGCAGGTCCACAGCGTGTCGATGCCGCGGCTGCGGGCATAGGCGCCGACCTCGGCGTGGAAAGCCTCGCCGTGCTCGCCGACCTCGCCCATGTCGCCCAGCACCAGCCAGCGCGGGCCCGGCATGGCCGCCAGCACGTCGACCGCGGCGCGCACGGAGTCGGGGTTGGCGTTGTAGGTGTCGTCCACCAGCGTGACGGCCCGGCCGCCGCGCTGGAAGGACTTGACCTGCGAGCGGCCCTTGACCGGCTCGAAGGCCTGCAGGCCGCGCGCCACCGCCTCCAGCGGCACGCCGGCCGCCAGGGCGCAGGCAGTGGCGGCCAGCGCGTTCTTGATGTTGTGGGCCCCGGCGATGCGCAAGGCCGCCTCGGCCTCGCCGGCCGGCGTGCGCAGGCTCAGGCGCCAGTGGTCGCCCGCCCATTGGCCGCTGCCGGTGACGTCGGCCGGCCCCTGGCTGGCGAAGGTCAGCACCGGGCGGGCACCGGCCAGGGCGCGCCATACCGCGGTGTGTTCCTCGTCGGCCGGGAAGACGGCGGTGCCGTCGGCCGGCAACGCCTCGATCACCGAGCCGTTCTCGCGGGCGACCGCCTCCACGCTTTCCATGAATTCCTGGTGCTCGCGCTGCGCGTTGTTGACCAGCGCCACGGTGGGCGCGGCAATGCGCGACAGGTAGGCGATCTCGCCGGGATGGTTCATGCCCAGCTCCACCACACCTGCACCATGCTCGGCGCGCAGGCGCAGCAGGGTCAGCGGCAGGCCGATGTCGTTGTTGAAGTTGCCCTGGGTCGAGAACGCGGCATCGCCCAGCCAGGCGCGCAGGATGGCCGCGATCATCTGCGTGACCGTGGTCTTGCCGTTGCTGCCGGTGACGGCGATCAGCGGCAGGCCAAAGCGCGCGCGCCAGCCGGCGGCCAGCTCGCCAAGGGCCAGCCGGGTGTCGGCCACCTGCAGGCCGGGCAGGCCGGCCTCGGCCAGCCCGTGGTGGGCCAGCGCCGCCACGGCGCCAGCGGCCTTGGCCTGGCTGAGGAAATCATGGGCGTCGAAGCGCTCGCCCTTGAGCGCGACGAAGAGGTCCCCGGGCCGCAGGCTGCGGGTGTCGCTGTGCACCCGCTCGATGGCCACCTCGGCATCGCCGACCAGCGTGGCGTCCTTCAACAGGCTGTGTGCCAGAGCCAGCTTCATCATCATGCGGCAGCCCTCCTTTGCAATGCGGCGGCGGCTTCCTCGACGTCGGAGAAGTGGTGCTTCTGCCCGGCGATGTCCTGGTAGTCCTCATGGCCCTTGCCGGCGATGAGCACCACGTCGCGGGCACCGGCCTCCGACAGCGCCTGCCCGATGGCGGCACGCCGGTCGGCCAGCACCGCCGCGGCGCCCGGCCGCGCCATGCCGGCCACGATGTGGCCGAGGATGGTGTCGGGCACCTCGGTGCGCGGGTTGTCGCTGGTCACCACCACCCGCTCGGCCAGCCGCTCGGCGATGGCGCCCATCAGGGGTCGCTTGGTGGCGTCACGGTCACCGCCGCAGCCGAACACGCACCACAGCCGCCCGCCGCGCTCGCGGGCGAGTGGCAGCAGCGCCTGTAGCGCCTTCTCCAGCGCGTCGGGCGTGTGGGCGTAATCGACCACCGCCAGCGGGCCGCCGGCCTCGCCAACGCGCTGCATGCGGCCGGCCACCGGCGTCAGCTCGGCACACACCGCCGCGGCTTCGGCCAGGCCGACGCCCAGGGCCCGCAGGCCGCCGATCACGCCCAGCAGGTTGGCCACGTTGTAGTCGCCGATCAGCGCGGTGCGCACCTCGGCCGAGCGGTCGCCCTCGTGCAGCGTGAAGCACAGGCCGCCGTCGCGGTAGGCGACGTCGCGGGCGCGCAGCTCGCCGCCTTCGTCCAGCGTGTAGCCCAGCACCCGCAGCCGGCCTTCGCCGCGCAAGCGCTGCGCGAGCTCGGCGCCCTTGGGGTCGTCCAGGTTGAGCACCGCCGCGCGCAGGCCGTCCCAGCCGAACAGCTCGGCCTTGGCGCTCCAGTAGGCGTCCATGCCGCCGTGGTAGTCGAGGTGGTCGCGGGTGAAGTTGGTGAACAGTGCCACCTCGATGCGCAGGCCGTCCAGCCGCCGCTCGACGATGCCGATGGACGAGGCCTCGATGGCGCAAGCCTTCAGCCCGGCGTCGGCGAAGCGGCGCAGCGAGGCGTGCAGCGTCACCGGATCCGGCGTGGTCAGGCCGGTCGCCTCGATGCGGGCGCCCGGCGCCGCGCGCGACGGCGGCTCGCCCACGCCCAGCGTGCCGACCACCGCGCAACGCTGGCCCAGCAGGCTCAGCGCCTGCGCCAGCCACCAGGCACTGGAGGTCTTGCCGTTGGTGCCGGTGACGGCCAGCATGCGCAGCGAGCGCGACGGCTCGCCATAGTAGGCGTCGGCGATCGGGCCGGTGGCCGCCTTGAGGCCGCGCACCGCGGCCACGCGGCCCTGGAATTCAGCGGCATCGAAGCCGAAGGCGTCCACGCCCTCGGCTTCCACCAGGCAGGCGGCCGCGCCGGCCTTCAGGGCCGCGGCGACAAAGCGGCGGCCGTCGTTCGCGTAGCCGGGCCAGGCCACGAAGCCGTCGCCCGCGCCGAGCCGGCGGCTGTCGGTGCCCAGCACGCCGGTGACGCGCGAGCGCAGCCAGTCGGCCGCCGCCTGGGGCGAAGTGAGCATGGCAAGCGCCATTTCAGAAACTCTCCTCCACCGCCGGCGCCTGTCGCTGCTCGGCGATGATCTGCGGTTGCACCGCGATATCGGGCTGCACACCCATCATGCGCAGCGTCTGCTGCACCACTTCGCTGAAGACCGGTGCGGCCACGTCGCCGCCGAAGTACTTGCCGTTGTTGGGTTCGTCCACCATCACGGCCACCACGATGCGCGGCTTGTCCACCGGCGCCAGGCCGACGAACCACGAGCGGTACTTGCGCTCCGCGTACCCCTTGCCTTCCTGCTTGTGCGCCGTGCCGCTCTTGCCGCCCACCGAATAACCGATGGTCTGCGCCTTCGGTGCGGTGCCGCCCGGCGCGCACACCGTCTGCAGCATCTGGCGCATGGCGCGCGCGGTGGCGGCCGAGAAGACGCGGATGCCCTCGACCCGCTGCGAGTGCCGCACCAGCGACACCGGGATCAGCTCGCCGTCACGCGCGAACACGGTGTAGGCCCGCGCCAGCTGGAACAGGGAGGCCGACAGCCCGTAGCCATAGCTCATGGTGGCCTGCTCGATAGGCCGCCAGCTCTTGTACGGCCTCAGCCGGCCCGACACCACGCCGGGGAACGGCAGCTGCGGCCGCTGGCCGAGGCCGATGCTGGAGAACATCTCCCACATCTCCTTGGCCGGCATCTGCATCGCCATCTTCACCGTGCCGACGTTGCTCGACTTCTGGATCACCTGCGCCACCGTGAGGATGTCGTGCGGGTGCGCGTCGCGGATGGTCGAACCGGTGATCATCATCCAGCCGGGCGAGGTGTTGATGGCCGTGTCGGGCCGCACCTGGCCCCGGTCCATCGCCAGCGAGGCGATGAAGGGTTTCATGGTCGAGCCGGGCTCGAAGGTGTCGGTCAGTGCACGGTTGCGCAGCTGGCCGCCGCCGAGCTTCTGGCGGTCGCCCGGCGCGTAGCTGGGGTAGTTGGCCAGGGCCAGCACCTCCCCGGTCTCGACGTCGAGCACCACCACCGAACCGGCCTTGGCCTTGTGCTCGGCGACGGCGTCGCGCACGCGCTGGTAGGCGAAGAACTGCACCTTGGAATCGATCGACAGCTCGATGTCGCGCCCGTCCGACGGCATCACGCTTTCGCCCAGGTCCTCGACCACCCGGCCCAGCCGGTCCTTGATGACGCGGCGCGTGCCGTCGCGGCCCGAGAGCTGCCCCTGGAAGGCCAGCTCGATGCCTTCCTGGCCCCGGTTCTCCACGTTGGTGAAGCCCACCACGTGCGCCGCCGCTTCGCCCTCGGGGTACTTGCGCTTGTATTCCTTGACCTGGTGGACGCCCTTCAGGCCGAGTGCCTTCACCTGCTCGCCGACGCTTTCGTCGACCTGGCGTTTGAGCCAGACGAAGTTGGGGTTGTCGTTCAGGCGCTTGTTCAGGTCGGCGGTGGTCATGCCGAGCAGCCGCGCCAGCTCGCGGCGCTGCGCCGGGCCGGCTTCCAGGTCCTTGGGGATGGCCCAGATGGACGGCGCCGGCACGCTGGACGCCAGGATCAGGCCGTTGCGGTCGATGATGCGGCCACGGTTGGCGGGCAGCTCCAGCGTGCGCGCATAGCGGCTCTCGCCCTGGCGCTGGTAGAAGTCGGTGCCGATGATCTGGATATAGACCGCCCGGCCCACCAGCAGGCAGAAACCGAGGCCGATGCAGGCCACCAGGAACTTCGAGCGCCACGGCGGCGTCTTGGAAGCCAGCAACGGGCTGGTCGAGTACATCACCGTGCGCACGGCGTGCGGGCGGGCGCCACGCTCTGCCCCGCTCTTCATCGACCTGCCTTGGCGCCCGAACGGCCAGAACTTCACGGCTGACTCCCGGCAGCAGCAGGTGCCTGCGCCGCAGAAGCCGCCGGCCGCGGCGCGGCGGCACTGGCGGCGGCGGCCGGCAAGGTCACGTAGTGGGTGACGGCCGCCGAGGGGATGCGCATCTGCAGCTTCTCGCGGGCGGTCTTCTCGACCCGCAGCGGCGTCGCCTCGGCGCGCTTGTCCAGCTCGAGTTGCTCGAACTCGGTGTCCAGTGCGTGGGCCTCGTTCTGGCTGCGCTCCACCTCGACGAACAGGCGCCGCGCCTCGTAGGACACCCGCACGAGGTAGAGCCCGCTGAGCACCAGCGCAATGAACAGCAGCAGGTTGAAGCGGGTCATGCCGGCGCTCCGGTGCGCTCGGCCACCCGCAGCACCGCGGAGCGCGCGCGCGGGTTGCCCGCCACTTCGGCATCACCCGGTTTGATGCGGGCCAGCGCCTTGAGCTTGGGCTCCGGCACCGGCGCGAACGGTGCGCGGCGGTCGATCTCGCTGCGGCTGTGGCGCACGATGAACTGCTTGACGATGCGATCTTCCAGCGAGTGGAAGCTGATGACCACCAGCCGCCCGCCCGGCTTCAGCAGCGCGAGCGCGGCCTCTAGGCCTTGCTCGAGCTCCTCGAGCTCCGCATTGACGTGAATCCGAAGAGCTTGAAAGGTGCGCGTGGCAGGGTCCTGGCCCGCTTCGCGGGTCTTGACCGAACGAGCCACGAGTTGAGACAGCTCGGCGGTGGTGCGAACGGGACTGCCGCTTTGCCGGCGAGCCACAAGCGCCTTTGCAATCGACACAGCAAACCGTTCTTCGCCATAGTTGCGTATCACCTCCGCGATCTGGCGCTCGTCGGCGCGCGCCAGGAAGTCGGCCGCGCTTTCGCCGCGGGTCGTGTCCATGCGCATGTCCAGCGGACCGTCGAAACGGAAGCTGAAGCCGCGCTCGGGGGTATCGATCTGGGGCGAGGACACGCCCAGGTCGAGCAGCACGCCGTCGAGCCGCTCGATGCCGCGCTCGGCACAGGCGCGCGACATGCCGGCGAAGCTGTCGTGCTCGATGGCAAAACGCGGGTCCTGGACCCGCGTGCTGGCTGCGATCGCCTCGGGATCCTTGTCGAAGGCCAGCAAGCGCCCCCGTTCTGAGAGCCGCGACAGCAGCAGGCTGGAATGCCCGCCGCGCCCGAAGGTGCCGTCGACATACTGGCCGTCGGGATCATGGACGAGCGCATCCACCGCCTCATGCAACAAGACGGTGCGGTGCTGGCGGCTGACCTCCCCGTTCATCGCCTTAGAAGGTGAAGTCCTTGAGCACATCGGGCATGCCTTGCTGCATGACCTCGGCCTCGTGGGCGGCATAGCGGGCGGCGTCCCACAGCTCGAAGTGGCTGCCCATGCCGAGCAGCATCACATCCTTGCTGAGGCCGGCGGCGGCGCGCAGCTCCGGCGAGATGAGCACGCGCGAGGCGGAATCGATCTCCACATCCATCGCGTTGCCCAGGAAAACGCGTTTCCAGCCGCTGGCCGACATGGGCAGCGCCGCGATCTTGTCGCGGAATGCCTCCCAGGCCGGTCGCGGAAACACCATCAGGCAGCCCTCCGGGTGCTTGGTGATCGTCAGTTGTCCGCTTGCCATGGCAGCCAGGACGTCGCGATGGCGCGCAGGAACGGACAACCGCCCCTTGGCATCCAGCGTCAACGCTGAGGCTCCCTGGAAAACGAAGTTCGACACGAACACCCACTAATCTGCACTTTGTCCCACTTTAACTTGGCACTCCTGCCGGGTCAAGGCGAGACGTAAAAAATGTCTAATTAAATCAAGCACTTACATCCAAACGCTCACCCCCCTAGTTTCGAAAAACCGTTGAAAAATAAGGACTTGCGATTTCCTGTGAAAGTTTTCGGTGAGCTGGTGCTCGCGAAAACCGAGAACAGAAGTGAGAAGAAGTTGGCAAGGAAGGGGTAAGTAGAAGAAACACAAACCGAGGGAAATCCCAGGGGTCCAAGGGCTCCCACGGTCCACCGGCGCGCCGCCGGCCGCTGATGCCTCGCTGCGCCGGACGAGCACTGGCGCGACGCCGCGATCACCCCGTGCCGCCTGCGGGGTCACCAGCGACCTACCTCATCGGGCAGGGCCCTGCCGGCACCTGGCGTTGTGCAGATGCATCAACCGCTGCTCGCAGACCGCACGGAAGCCCGGGCCTCGCCTGGCGCGGCGTCCCGCGGCACGAGGCGGCGTGGCACTCGGCTGCGGGCGCGGCGGAATCGTAAGCGAATGCAAATACTACATGGGCAAATCGCCCACCAGCGCTTCGCCAGCTGACACTGCGCGCAGTGCGCAAAGACGCACCCCGATGCGGACGCCGTCAAAGCCTGGGAGGGCTGCGGCGTGCCACAGCTCTTTTTCCCTGCGCGACGGAGAGCGCCACCCATGAACCCACCCATCGATGCCCCGGCCCCCACGGGCCGGGCAGAAGCACAGCTGCGCGTGCTCGAACGCGCCATCGCCCTGCTGTCGTCCACCGCCACGCTGGACGACGCGCTGGGCAGCACGCTGGACGCGTGCCTGCCCGTGCTGGGCGACTTCGGCCACTTCGACGTGGTGGTCGGTGACGAGGTGCACCGGGTGGCTCGTGCCGCCGACGACGAGCCGGCGGCCACGGCATTGCGCCAGCAGCGCTGGCGCCGCCGGCCCCCGGAAGCCACAGAGCTGTCGGCCTTGTGCAGCGGCTGGCCGGTGCTGCACCCGGAGATGGACGCGGCCTGGTACCAGGCGATGGCCACCGGGGACGACGAGGAGCTGGACGCCTGGCGCCGCCTGGGTGCGGTTTCGATGCTGTCGGTGCCGCTGCGTCACGCAGGCGAACTGGTCGGCGCCCTCAGCCTCTTCATGGGAAGTTCGGGGCGGCGGCATGGCGCGGACGAGCTGGAGTTCGCCGGACTGCTGGCGGCGCTGGCCGCACCGCCGGTCGTCAGCGCACGCCTGCGCGAGGCGCAGCACCGGGCCGAGGCGGCCTGGCGCGCCAGCGAGGAGCGCCTGCGCCTCGCACTGGAAGCCGGCCGGCTGGGCCTGTGGGAGTGGAACGTGGCCGACGACCGCTTCAGCGGCTGCGAGCGGTTCTACCAGCTGCACGGCCTGGTGCCCGGCGCCTTCGGCGGCCGGCTGGCCGACTTCCAGGCGCTGGTGCATCCGGAGGACCGGGAAGCAATGGCCCGGCAGATGCAGCGCGCGCTGGACACCGGCACCGGGTTCGCGGCCGAATTCCGCGTGCTCCACCCCGGCAACGAGACACGCTGGCTGGCCACCTATGCCAAGGTCCACCCAACCACGCCGGACGGTCGGCCGCTGCGACTGGCCGGCGCCAGCTACGACGCGACCGAGCGCCTGCAGCTGCTGGCGGCCGAGCGCACCGCACGGGCCGATGCCGAGGCGGCCCGCGGCGATGCCGAGGCGGCCAACCGCGCGAAGGACGAATTCCTGGCCATGCTCGGGCATGAGTTGCGCAACCCGTTGGCGCCCATCGTGACTGCCTTGCACCTGATGGAGCTGCGCGGCGAGAGCAGCACGCTGCCCGAGCGGGAGCTGATTGCGCGGCAGGTGGCCCACCTGTCGCGGCTGGTCGACGATCTGCTCGACGTCTCACGCATCACGCAGGGCAAGGTGGCCTTGAAGCTGGAACGGCTGGACATCGCTGCGGTCGTGCGCAAGGCGGTCGAGCAGGTCTGGCCGGCGTTGGAGAAGCGCAGCCTGCATTTCGAGGCCAGCCTGCCCTGCGACCCGCTGCAGGTGCAGGGCGACGCGGTGCGGCTGGCCCAGGTGCTGAGCAACCTGCTCGGCAATGCCGCGAAGTTCACACCCGCCGGCGGCCAAGTGACCCTCGCGGTGACGGCCGACGAGGCCGAGGTGCAGGTGGCGGTGCGGGACAGCGGCGTCGGCATTGCGCCGGAGTTGCTGCCGCGGGTGTTCGACCTGTTCGTGCAGGGCCCGCAGCGACTCGACCGCATCGAGGGTGGGCTGGGCCTGGGGCTGGCGATCGCCCGCACGCTGGTGCAGATGCACCAGGGGCGCATCGCCGCGGACAGCCCGGGGCCCGGCATGGGCAGCGTCTTCACGGTGACGCTTCCGCGTGCCGCACCGGCTGACGCCGCACCGCCGCGGCCAGCAGAACCAGGCCCTCGCCCGGCCGCAGCCCGCCTGCTGGTGGTGGACGACAACGAGGACGCGGCCGAGATGCTGACGCAACTCCTCATGCTGGCCGGCCACGAGGTGCGCAGCGCGCCGGACGGACCGTCGGCACTCGCCTTGGTGCAGACCTACCTGCCCGACGTCGCGGTGCTGGACATCGGCCTGCCAGGCATGGACGGCTACATGCTGGCCCGCCAGCTCAAGGCCCAGCCGCAGCTGGCCGGCATGCGACTGGTGGCGCTGACCGGCTATGGCCGCGAACCCGACCGCGAACGAGCGCATGCCGCCGGGTTCGACGAACACCTCGTCAAGCCGGTGGACCCGCAACGCCTGCTGCAGGTGCTGGCGGCACTGGTCGAGGCCCGGCGGCAAACGCCGCTCTAGCGCGGCGACCGGCCGTGGCTGCAGCGGGGCGCGCTGCAACCACGGCTGCGGCTACCGCCGCGCCGTGGCCAGGCGCCGCAGGCCGGCTCAGCGAGGCGCGCCGCCCGCGGCCGGCCGCGGGAAGAGCCGCTGGGTGATCTCGCGGTTCTCGAGATGGATGAGGTCCTTGTCCAGCTCGTCGGCGACCGCCCGGCTCAATTCGTGGCCCATGGCTTTGCGCAGCATGCCGAGGAAGCGCGGGGCCGCGACGATGCGGAGTTCGTCGAAGCGCTTCTTGTGCAAGGCATCGGTGAGGTGCTCCACCACCCGCCGCGCGAAGCCTTCGGCCTCCAGGTGCTGCGGGTCTTCGCCGGCCGAGGACGTGATGCTCGAGACGGGATGCAAGCGCCCGGCATTGCCCGGCTGGGGTGCCTGCGAGGTGGTGGTGCTGCGACGACCATAGGCATCCCGCTCGAGTGCCGCAGTGCTCGCATGTGCAGCCGCGTCGGTGAGCTCCTCGACGCTTTCCAGTTCGTCGCCGTCCTCCGGCATCTGCAGGATGCGAACGATGCCTTCGTCGGCCACCAGTACCCAGGTTTTCTTCATGGACTGCTCCTTGTGTCGTGGTGCGGGCCTGCGCCGGTGCGCGCGCCCTGGCTACCAGAGCGGGCAACCGGCATGCCACGAAGGGCGGGCCGCCCAGTGCGGGGCCGCCGCCGCCCGGCCGCCAGGCGCGCGAGCGAGCCGCTTCAGGCGCCGCGCCGCGCGCGCCGCCGCCGCCACCAGAGCCACACCCCGCTCACGCCCAGCCCCGCCAGCGCCAGGCCGAACGTGGCATTCAGCACCAGGTGCCAAGGCCCGCCCAGCCGGCCGATGTGCAAGGGGTAGATCCAGGCATAGGCACGCGCACCGGGGTCCAGCTGCTGCCACGGGTGCAGGGCCAGCAGGCGGCCGTCGCGCGGATCGAACCAGGCGGAACTCAGCCCGTTGGGATGCGGATCGTCCGGCATGCGAAAGCGAATGCGGCCAGGGCTGCCCACGCGCGCCGGCCATTGCACATAACCGAGCTGGCCCCCCGGGAAGTGGCGCGCCGCCTCGGCCACCACCGCGTCCAATGACGGCGCCGGGCCCGTGCCGGCCGCCGTCGGCGCCAGTGCCGGTGGGGCCGACGCGGTGGCGCCCGCCGCGGCGGAGACCCAGCCGGAGAGCGGCCGCCAGGCCATGTAGGCGCCGGTCAGTACCGACACGGCAATGCCGAGGCCCAGCAGGGCGCCCGCCACCCGGTGCAGGTCGAACAAGGCGCGCGTCAGCCCGGCCACCCAGCGCACGCTGAAGGCGTGCCGCCAGCGGGCCGGCCACCACAACACCAGGCCGGACAGCAGCAGCACCAGGTAGGCCAGCACGGCGCTGGCCAGCACCGCGCGCCCGGTGTCTTCCAGCAGCAAGGTGGCATGCAGCTCGAACAGGAAGTTGAAGACGCCCTCGTGCTCGCCACGGCGGCCCAGCTCGGCGCCGGTCGACGGGTCCAGGTGCAGGGTGCCGCTCCACGGCCCGCGCACATACACCAGCAATGCCTCGCCGGGAAGCCGGGGCGGGCGCAGGGTGTAGCCGGTGCCGGCCGGGAACTCGGCCGACAGCCGCTGGCGCACCGTGTCCAGGGAGACCGCGCCATGGCTGCCCGCCGGGGCCCGGTACAGCGCCTCATGCACGACCTCGTCGGCCGGCCGGGCCACCACCAGGGCGGCACCGGTCAGGCCGGCCAGCAGCAGCAACAGGCCCAGGCTCAGCCCGATCCAGCGGTGCGCCAGCAGCCAGAGCCGGCGGGCCGTGGGGCGGGCCATGCTCAGAAGTCGAAGCTGGCCGCCAGGCGCAGCGTGCGCGGCAGCCCCACGCCCATCAACCCGTTGCCGCCGGTGCTCCAGTAGGCGCGGTCGGCGGCATTGTCGAGGTTGGCCTGCAGGGTCACCGGCACCTGGTTCCAGCGGGTCTTGTAGCGGCTGCCGAAGGACAGGGTGGTGTAGCTGCCGAGCTGGTCGGAATTGCGGTTGTTCAGCGCGCGCTTGCCGACATGGAAGATCCCGCCATTGACCGCCAGCCCCGGCACGCCAGGCAGCTTGTATTCACCGAACAGGCTGAAGGTGTGCTTGGGCGTATTCTCGGGCGTCTTGCCCGTCTCGCCGACCACGCGGGACCGCTCGATCTCGGCACGCATCAGCTGGGCGGAAGCGATCATCGACCAGTTCGCGTTCAACTCGCCGCTGGCCGAGAGTTCCAGCCCGCGGTAGCGGGTGCGGCCTGTCAGCACCTGCTCGTTGGCGGGGGTCAAGGTGGTGCCCTGGCGCTCGATGTCGAAGAGCGCGGCCTGCAGCAACAGCTCGCGTGCCAGGCGCGCCTTCAGGCCGATCTCCTTCTGCCGGCTGACCGCGGGCTCCAGGTACTGGCCATAGTTGGCATGCCGCGCCTGCGGCTGCGCGGTCTCCTCCAGGCCCTTGAGGTAGCTGGCATAGAACGACAGGTTCTCGCTCGCCTTGTACAGCAGCGAGTAGTTGGGCGTGGTCTGCCGGGTGTCATAGCGATTCGGCGTGCGGGCGGCGCCGGCGCGCAGCAGCGAGTCGTAGCGGTAGTCGGTGTAGCGCAGGCCGGCCAGCAGCTGCCAGCGTTCGTTGAGGATCAGCCGGTCGGCCACATAGGCGCCCAGGTCGGTGATCCGGGTGTCGATGCGGCCCGTCTGTGCCGGCAACGGCAGCGACGACAGGGAAGCCGGCGCATAGCCGTTCTGGTTGCGCACGACCGAGGGCCCATAGGCCGGCAGACCGTCATCCCGGTGGTTGCGCGTCACGCCGACCGTCAGCTCGTGGGTGAGGCCGCTGGTGGCAAAGCGCCCGCCCAGCTCCACCCGCTGGTTGCTGTTGCGAAACACCTGGTCCTCGGCGAAATACTGGGTCAGCGTGCCGGCGCCGGTGGCCGGGTCGAGCAGCTTGAATTCCGACAGGCGGCGGTCCCGCTCGGTGCGGGCGCGGCCGGCCTCCAGCGTCAGCAGCCAGGCGTCATTGAGCGCAATGTCGGCATGCAGCAGCACATTGGTGGCGGCGGCGTCGTAGCGTTGCCATTCGCCACCGGCGTTGGTGGTGTTGCCCGGCAGGCGGGGCACCCGTCCGGTGGCGGTCCAGGCCGGCGGCTCGCTGACGTTCTTGCGGTAGTGCTCGACGTCCAGCTTGAGGTTGACGGTGGGGCTGACCTTCCAGTCCCAGGCGGCCGAGGCCAGCGAGCGTTCACCCTCGACACGCTGCACGCCGGTCTCGACCCGGCCCGCCGCCGCGTTGACCCGCAGCCCCATCGACTGCTCGGGCCCGAAGCGCCGGCCGATGTCGGCATGCACATCCACGCCGCCGTGGTTGTTGACCGAGGTGTTGAGCCGCGTCACCGGCGTCGCGGTGGCCCGCTTGGTGACGTAGTTCACCAGGCCCGACGGCGGCAGGAAGCCGTAGTACAGCGAGGACGCGCCCTTGAGCACCTCGACCCGCTCCTTGTTCTCGAGCGGCACATCGACCAGGTTGATGATGGGCAGCGAACCGTTGAGCCGATGGTTGCCACGGTTCTCGACCAGGATGCCGCGGATGGAAATGTTGTCGTAGACCGAGCCGTTGAGCTGCGAGCGGGTCACGCCGGCGGTGTTGCGCAGCGCCTCGTACAGGCTGCGAGCACCTTGCGCGTCGAGCACTTCCCGGGTGACGGCGTTGTTGGTCAGCGGGACGTCGAGCGGGTCCTGGTCCCGGAACGTGCCGACCTGCACCGTGCGCGAGGTGTAGCTCGGGCCACGCCGACCCGAGACGGTCACTTCCTCCAGCGTCTTCTCGGCCGGCGGCTGCTGGGCCTGTGCCAGGCCGGGCAGGCCGAGCGCGGCAGCACAACAAGCCAGGGCAACCAGCGACGGGGCGGGCAGGCGGGGGAGGAAGGCAGCAGGGGTGCGCATGCAGGAACCGATTTATGCAATTGAGAATCGTTTGCATTTTATGTGAACTGGCAGGCCTCGCCCGGCAAGGATCGCGGCTTGCTAGAGCCCCCTGGACGGCCCGCTTTCGGGGCCGCGGGACGGCCAGGGGCCGGGGAGAAGCACGAATGAAGGTACTGCTGCTGTTCCAGGGCGGTGGGTCTCTGGGCGCATTCGGTTGTGGCGCCTGGCTCGCGCTGTCCGAGCGCATGCGCGAGGCCGGCGCCGAACTGGTGGGGGTCGCAGGGGCCTCGATCGGGGCCATCAACTCGGCCCTCATCGCGCGGCACCATGGCACGCCGGACTGGGGTGCCGGCCTGCTGGAAGCGTTCTGGCGCGAGCGGCTGGCCACGCCCTCCTTCCCGTTCCTCGGGCCGGCCGATGTCTGGCCGCTGTCGGCCGCCGTGCCGGGCGGCAGCGTGCGCAGCTGGAACGGCGTGCTGACCGGGCTGTTGCTCGGCAACCGCGCCCTCTATCGCTCGATTCCGGCCCACTGGACGCCCTATGCCGCGCTGCACCGGGCCCGCATGCCGCTGCTCGACCGCAGCCGCATGCTGCAGACCCTGCAGGAGGCGTTTGGCCGCTACGGCGGCCCGGGGCACGACGGCCCCTGGCTGGCGGTGCCGGCGGTGGACCTGGAGGCCGGCGAACTGCGCCTGTTCGGCAGCGACCGCGAGTCGATCGAGCCACTGCACCTGGCAGCCAGCTCGGCGGTGCCGCTGCTGTTCGAGCCGGTCGAGATCGATGGCCGCCTCTACTGGGACGGCGACATGATTCGCCACTCCATGGTGCCACTCGCGCTCGAACAGCTGAAGGCCTCGGGCCGGCTGGACGACGATGCCGACCTGCTCATCATCAGCATCGAGCAGATGCCGCGGCGCAGCGCCGTCCCCCCGGTGGCCGGCCTGGAACTGGCTACCCGCATGCTGGAGCTGATGCAGCAGGACAAGTTCGCAGGGCCGAACCAGGACCCGGCGACACGGCCGCGGCTGCTGCAGATCCACCGCGAAGCGCTGCCTCACGACACCATCTCCAGCCATTACGACTACTCGCCGGAGCGCATCGACGAGCTGATCCACCAAGGCCGGCGCATGGCGGAACAAGCGTGGCAGGCAGGGCCGGCGACCCGGCCGGCCGACCCGGCGCAGCCACCGGCCGCCCGCGGCCGCGCGCCCGAGCGCAAGGCCGCGGCACGCGCCCCTGCCCCGCGGATGTGAAGACCATGCCATCCCAGCCCCTACCCGTGCCGCCGGCCCCCAAGGCCTGGCGCCGTGACGCCGAGTCGCTGCTGAAGAACACCTTTCGCCTGCCGCGCTTGCGCGAGGCGCAAGTGGCCGTGATCGACCGGGTGATGAAACAGCGCTCCACCCTGGCGGTGATGCCGACCGGCGCCGGCAAGTCCCTGTGCTACCAGTTGCCGGCGCTGCTGCTGCGCGGACGCACGGTGGTGGTCTCGCCGCTCATCGCGCTGATGAAGGACCAGTGCGACAAGCTGCGCAGCCGCCGGGTGCCGGCGGTCCAGCTGCACAGCGCCCTCAACGCCGCGCAGACCGCCGAGGCCGAAGCGGCCGTGGCCGACGGCTCGGCGCGCCTGGTGTTCACCACGCCGGAGCGGCTGGCCGACGCCGCCTTCGTCGAGTTGCTGCACCGCCAGCCGGTCTCCCTGCTGGTGATTGACGAGGCGCACTGCGTCTCGCAATGGGGTCACGACTTCCGCCCGGCCTTCCTCGAAATCGGCCAGGCCTGGCAGACGCTGGGCCGGCCGCCGGTCCTGGCGCTGACGGCCACCGCCACCCCGGCGGTGGCGGACGACATCGTCGCCCAGTTGCAGGTGCCGGGCATGGAGGTGCTCAATGCCGGGGCCTACCGGCCCAACCTGTATTTCAGCGTGGAGCAACTCACCAACGACGACGCCAAGCACCAGCGCCTGGTCGCCTTGGTGGCCGCGGCCGAGGGCTCGGGCATTGTCTATACCGCCACGGTGAAGGCGGTGGAGGCGGTGCACGAGGCGCTGCAGGCGGCCGGCGTGTCGGCCGCCCGCTACCACGGCCGCCTGGGCGCCCGCGAAAGGCACGAGCAGCAGGATGCCTTCATGCGCCGCGAGGCGCGGGTGATGGTAGCCACCAACGCCTTCGGCCTCGGCATCGACAAGCGCGACACCCGCTTCGTGGTGCACTACCAGATGCCCGGTGGCCTGGATGCCTATTACCAGGAAGCCGGCCGTGCCGGTCGCGACGGGCAGCCGGCCAGCTGCGTGCTGCTCTACTACCACCGTGACAAGGCGGTGCAGCAGTTCCTGATGGCCGGCCGCTATCCGGGCCTGGAGGAAGTGCAGTCCATCTGGCAGGCCCTGTCGGCCGCGCCGCCGGCCCGCACCCTGGCCGAGCTGCAGCAGCGCAGCGAGCTGCCACGCAACAAGCTGCAGGTGGCCCTCAAGATGCTGCGCGATGCCGGCGCGGTGAGCCAGAACCGCAAGCGCGAACTACAGCTGCGACCCGACCGGCTGGATGCCCGCAGCATCGACGAGCTGGTGGGCAACTATCGCGAGAAGGCCGAGCGTGACCGCGAGATGCTGGAGCGCATGGTGTTCTACGCCCGCACCGGCTACTGCCGCTGGAAGGTGCTGCTGGAACATTTCGAGGAAGAACTGCCCTTTGAAGCGGCCTGCGGCCATTGCGACAACTGCCTGCGGGCACAGCGCCAGGCCGAGCAGGCAGCGGCCGAGCCGGAGCCGGCCGAGGAGCAAGCAGCGCCGGCCGAAGCGGGCGAGTCGCCGCGTGCGGCCTTCCGCGCCGGTGACGCGGTGCGGGTGCCGCGCTACGGCGAGGGCGAGGTGGTGGCGGCGGATGCCGAGAGCGTCAGCATCGTCTTCCCCGACGGCCGCACGCGCAGCTTCGTCGCGGCCTACGTCGAGCCAGTGCCGGCCCCGGCCTGAGCGGAGCGGTCCGGCCGCGGCGGCACCACCGACTCGAGGAACTCCACCAGTCCCTGAGACGGATCCTCGTGCTCGCTGCTTACCATTTCGATGCCCCACTGCGCCAGCACGGCCGCCTGCACCGGGTTCGGCTGGGCCGAGAAGATATAGGAACGCGGCTGCGGCAGCCCCGGCACCGCGGCCTTCCACAACTGGGCCAGCTTGTAGAAGAGGTATCGGATGTTGATGTCCGCCAGGCTGTAGCCGATGAACAGCACCGAGCGCCCGAGCACATCGGCACGCAGCTTGATGTCCAGTGGCGACTCGAATTCCAGCCGGCGGAAGTAGCTGGTCTCGTCCAGCACGATGGAGTCGTCGTTCTCGAAATCGCCGTGGAACTTGACGATCTGCGTCGCGCCCGGGCGGATGCGCGCCAGGTCCGCCACGTTGACGATCTTCACGTAGTCGCGGCCCCAATGCTCGAAGGCATTCTCCAGCCAGCGGTCGTAGTTGGTCGTGTAGATGAGCTCGAAGCCGCCTTGCACGATGAGCTCGTGCACCCGTGACTGATGGACCTGGATGTGCTGGCCATGCCATTGCCGGTCCATCCAGCTGCGCAGGGGGCCGATGTTGCCGTGCTGCAGCCGGAAGTACTCGGCCAGGGCAAGGTAGCTGCCGTAGCTGCGGAAGGCCTCCGGCTCGTGGCCGAGCTCGCGCGCCATGTGGTCGATGAGCTCGCTCCACGGCGGCAGGCCGAGCGACAGCGACACGCCGGCGCCGACGAACAGCACCGCCCGCCCCTGCCGGCACGCCTCGCGCAAGGCCTCGCGGGCACCGCTTCCCGGGCCGCTCCCGGGGCCCCTCGCCAGACCGTCGCCCACCTCGCTCACATCACCATCGCCTCTCGCGAGCGCGGGCCCTCGGGCAGCCGCATGGGGCCATCGGGCAGGCGGTGCCAGTCCGGCAGCGCCACTTCTTCCACCGAGCGACCTTCGGCGGCGGCCTGCAGGTCGCCGAGCTCGACCGCGCAGCCATAGACCAGCACATCGCCCGGGCGACAGGCGCACAAGGCCTGCTGCAGCGCCTGCCGCACCGGCAGCACGGCCGTCATCGGCCGCCCGGGCGCCGCCGAGCGCGCGCCGCGCAGGATCACCGCGGCGGTGGCGCCGGGTGGGCGGCCGCGGTCTTCGTCGAGCTCGAACACCCACATCTCATCCAGGCCGCGGGCGCAGATGGCCCCCACCTCCTCCAGCTCGGCGTCGCGCCGGTCGCCCGGGGCGGACACCACGCCAATGCAGCGGCGCGGGCGGAATTGCCGCACGGTCTGCAGCAGCGCCTGGAAGGCCGCTGGATTGTGCGCATAGTCCACCACCACCCGCACCCCCTGCACGTCAAACACATTCATGCGCAGCGGATTGGTCTCGGCCGAGCAGCGGAAGGTGGCCAGCGCGCGAGCGATCTCGGAGGGGTGCAGCCGCAATGCCACCAGCGCCGCCGCCGCCGCCAGGGCGTTGGCCACGTTGAACGGCGCCTGCCCACCGAAGGTGAAGGGCAGGCTGGCCACCTCGGCCACCGGATGGCCCCAGCCGCGGCCCTGCAGCCAGATCACGCCCTGCCGCAGCACCACCGCACGGCCACCGCCACGCAGGTGGCGAGCGAGCACCAGCGAGTGAGGGTCCATCGAGAAGTACAGCAGCTCGGTGCCGGGCCGCAGCGCTTCGGCCATCGCTACGCAATGCGGGTCCTCGGCATTCAGCACGACCGCGCCGGTCGCCGCCTCGGCCACCACGCTCTTCACGTTGGCCAGGTCCTCCAGTGTGTCTATCCCGTCCTGCCCCAGGTGGTCGGCCGCGATATTGAGCACCACCGCCACCTCGCAGCGGTCGAAACCGAGCCCGCGGCGCAGGATGCCGCCACGGGCCGTCTCCAGCACCGCAACCTCCACATCGGGGTCGCTCAGCACCGCCTGCGCCGACCAGTACCCGGAGCAGTCGCCCGCCATGAGGGGCTGGCCGTCGATGAACACGCCTTCGGTGGTGGCGCAGCCGGTGCGCCGGCCGGTGCTGCGCAGCACATGCTCGATGGCCAGTACCGTGGTGGTCTTGCCGTTGGTCCCGGTCACCGCGACCACCGGGATGCGTCCGTCCTCCTGCGGGCCGAACAGAGAATCGACGATCGCCCGCCCCGCCCGGC
This sequence comes from Eleftheria terrae, assembly GCF_030419005.1. Taxonomy (NCBI): domain Bacteria; kingdom Pseudomonadati; phylum Pseudomonadota; class Betaproteobacteria; order Burkholderiales; genus Eleftheria; species Eleftheria terrae. The sequence goes on along the minus strand of NZ_CP106951.1, from coordinate 4,509,430 downwards.
GTGGCGCGCCGGCGCAAGGCCATTCGTGCATGCGGATGCCGGGCGCCGCGTTCACCTCGATCAGCGCGCCGCCCTGCGCCGCCAGGGGCTGGCCGATGTCGGCACACACCACGTCGATGCCGGCCACGTCCAGGCCGATGCGGCGGGCCGCCCGCACGCACAGCGCGGCGGTGTCCGGGTGCAGCTGGTCGGTAACGTCCTCGGCGATTCCGCCGGTGGACAGGTTGGCATTGCTGCGCAGGACCACCGCCCGCCCGGCCTCCGGCACGCTGTCCAGCGCCAGGCCCTGGGTGGCCAGCATGTCGTCGGCGCAGCCGTCGAGCGGCACCTGGGTCAGCGTGCTGCTGTGCCCCTCGCCACGGCGCGGGTCGGCATTCAGCTCGGCCACCAGCTGGCGCACCGTGCGCGTGCCGTCGCCGACCACGCTGGGCGGCAGGCGGCGTGCCGCGGCCACCACTTGCCGGCCGACCACCAGCACCCGGTGGTCGAAACCCGACACGGTGCGCTCGACGATGACTTCACTGTCATGCACGCGGGCACGCTCATACGCGGCCCGCAGCTGCTCGGGCGTGTCCACCCGGGTCGACACGCCCTTGCCCTGGTTGCCTCCCAGGGGCTTGAGGGTCACCGTGCCGCCGATCGCCTCGGCCGCCGCCCGGGCTTCCTCGAGGCTGTGCACCAGGCGCCCGTCGGGCACCGGAATGCCGGCAAGCGCCAGCAGCCGCTTGGTCTGCTCCTTGTCGCCCGCGATGTCGACGGCGATCTGCCGCGTCTCGCTGGTCAGGGTGGCATCGATGCGACGCTGGCGCGCCCCCCAGCCAAGCTGGTAGAGCGCTCCGTCCTCGCCGATGGGCAGCACCGGAATGCCGCGCTGCTCGGCCGCCTCGAGGACCGCCCGCGTGCTGGGGCCGGCCGCGTCCCGGTCATGCAGTGCCTTCAGTTCGCGCACCGCCGCGGCGCTGTCCCAGGGCGTGCCGGCCACCGCCGCCTCGACCAGGGCCACCGCCAGGTCCAGCGCACGCGAGGCCACCGACTCCACCCGCCAGGCGCACACCACGCGGTAGTGGCGCGGCCGCCCCGGGATCATGCGGGTGCGGCCGAAGCGCACCTCGGGGCCCGCCAGCGACTGCAACTCCAGCTGCACATGCTCGGTCACATGGCCCAGCCAGGTGCCTTCGCGCAGGCGCTCGACGAAGCCGCCGGGATGTCCCAGCGAGCAATGGTGCTCTTGCAGGCTGGGCAGGGCCTGAAGCAGGCGGTCGACAAAGCCCGGCAAGGTGTTGGAATCGACCTGGTCGAGCTCTTCGAGGTCCAGCACCGCCTCCAGGCAGGGCTTGCGGGCATGCACATTCGGGCCGCGCAGAACTTTGCATTCGATGATCTTCATGAGACTGTCTCGTTGCTGGAGAGGATGTCCACGATCTCGTGCAGCGTGGGCGTCAGTTCGCGGCAGACCTGCGCGTCGCTGCAGGCGCCTTCGCGATGGACATAGCTCGCGCCTGCGGGCAGCAGGTGCAGCCGGACATTGATGAGCTCGATCAACTCGCGGTCGCCGATCTCGAGGAAGTTGGAGGACATCTGGCGGCCGTCCACCAGCGTCACCGCACCGTCGCCGACCACCTCGAAGCCGGAGCCACGCTCCACCACCAGGGCGGTGTCCTCGTCGATGCCGATGCCCAGCAGCGTGGGGTTCTGCGCCACCACCGCCATCAGGCGGCCCAGGCGGCGCCGCTCGGAGAAATGCTGGTCGACCACCGCGTGCTGCAGGAAGCCCAGGCCCGCGGCAAAGCTGACCACGCCCTTCTCGGGGTGGATGTCGCCCTGCCCCTCGGCAATCATGTGGGCCGACATGGCCGAGGCACCGGCACTGGTGCCGGCGATGCAGGTGCCGTGCTCGGTGAAGGCGCGGTGCATCGCGGTGTAGGCGGCGGTGCCGCCGATCAGTGCCAGCAGGCGGCGCTGGTCGCCGCCGGTCATGAACACGCCGTCGGCCTGCAGGATGTCGTCCACCACCGAGGCATGGTTGGCGTCCTCGCGCGAGTGGATGGCGAGTGCCTTGCGGTGCGCCACGCCAAGCTCGCCGAACGCGCGGTCGTAGACCGCCCAGACCTCGTCGTGGTAGTTGCTCGCGGCGGTCAGCACGACGATGCGCGGGTGGCTGCTGCAGGTCAGCTCGACGAAACGGCGCAGCACCACCTTGTCATGCACCCGGTCCTCGTTGCCACCGATGATGACGAGGTGGCCGGTCGAGGACGCGGTGCGGCAGGCAGCGCCCGGCTCGGCATGGGCATGAGCATGGGCCGGGTGTTGAGCGTGAACGGGATGGTCCGACATGGCTCGGGCAAGTCAGGGGGGATGAAGATGGGGAAGGACGGCGCAGCGGCAGGCAGTCAGGCAGGCAGGCGTCAGGACGACGCGGCGGACCTCAGTCGATCTGGTGCACCGCCATGTCGCGGTTGCTGCAGCTGCCCGCGGCGTCGCGCGTGACGCCGATCAGGCCGACGCTGACGCTGTGGTCGAAGCAGGCAATGCCGCGCTTGAGCGCTTGTTGCAGCGGCATGCCATGGGCCACCCAGTCGTAGACGGTGCGGGCCAGCATCTGGCGCACGATGTACTCGCCCACGCCGGTGGCTGCGATGGCGCCGTGCTCGCCGGCATAGAAGCCGCAGCCCACCACCGGCGTGTCGCCCACCCGCCCGAGCAGCGTGGGCGCCGAGCCGCCGGTGGAGGTCGCCACCGCGAACTGCCCGTCCGCCCCGCGCACCACGGCACCCACGGTGCCGCTGCCGTGCGCCTTCATCGCGTCGTCCCAGGAGGTGGGGAAATTCCAGAAGCGCCGGTAGATGTCGGCGTTGGCCGCGCCTTCGCGGTCGTCGGGCTCGGCGCTGTCCGGATCGGCAAAGGCCTGCACGAGCTTGGCGTGGTATTCGCGCGCGCCCTCGCTGGGGGCCAGCAATTCCTCGAATCCCAGCACCTGGGCGAAGCGGGTCGCGCCCTCGCCGGCCAGCAGCCAGTGCGGCGTCTGCGCCACCGCCTGTGCCACCAGGACCGGGTTCTTGATGCTGCGCAGGCAGGCCACCGCGCCCAGCACCCCGCGGCTGTCCATCACCGCCGCATCGAGCTCCAGCGTGCGCCCGTCGAGGCGCAGGATGGAGCCGGTGCCCGCGTTGTAGCGGCCGTCGTCTTCCAGCGCCGTGACGGCCGCCACCGCGGCCTCCAGCGCCGAGCCACCGCTGGCGATGCGTTGCTGCGCCAGCTCGGCTGCATGCTGGCAGCCGTCGGACCACACCCGGGGGCTGCCCGAGCCACCGTGCGTGACGATGGCCGCTTCGCTGTTCACTTGCATTGCAAGGTCTCCACTGTTCTTGAAACAGGCCCTGGAGGTGCGGCAAGCTGCATGCCCGGCACCGGTCCCAGCCGGCCGGTGCCCCACCTCGCCGTCGGCCGTCGGCCGTCGGCCGTCGGCCATCGGCTGTCGGCTGTCGGCTGTCGGCTGTCGGCCGCCCGCGGTGGCGGTGGCGGTGGCGGTGGCGGAGGCGGAGGCGGAGGCGCCAGGATGCGCGGTCAGGATGCGCGGTCAGCCGATCAGGCTCTGTTGCTTGTCGTTCGGCACCAGGCCGGTCTTGGTGCGGGCCGCGTCGGTCGGCACGATGGCGATGCTGCCGTCGGTCTCGAGGATGGCCCACCGCACCTGCTCCAGCCGGTCGAGGCCGGACTTGTGCATTTCGCTGAACACCTCGTCCGGCGACACCCGGCTGATGTTGAGCGCCTGCTCGCGCAGGCGGCCGTGTGCCACCAGCACGGCCGGCTCGCCATTGACCGCCACCTCGAACCGCCGGAAGCGGTGCATCAGCACGGAGGTGATCAGCACCAGCGCCAGCAAGGTGGAGGCGCCGATCAGCGCATTGGTGAGCGAGTGGTCGTCGCCGGTGAGGGCCTGCGAGACGATTTCCGGAATCATCAGCAGCGTGACCAGCTCCAGCGGCGACAGCTGGCCGAACTCGCGCTTGCCGAGCAGGCGCAGGCCCACCAGCACGAAGAGGTAGATCAAGGCGACACGAACGACGGTTTCCATGGGCAGGTCCTCGTGCTGCGGTGCTCAGGGCAGCACCGTGGTGGAGAAGTCGACGGCCAGCGCCTCGGCACCGGCGGAAGCGGTCACCCGGCCAGGGTGGCGTCCCCATTCATCGGCTTCCAGGTGCACCACCAGCTTGCGGGTCTCGCCGGCCGCCAGGTCGCGCAGGTCGAGCTCGAAGTACTCGTCTGTCACCCGCTGCGGCAACGGCGTGAACTCGGCACGCGAGAAATGGGCGAAGTACGGCTCCGCAATGCGCAGCCGGGCCTGGGGCAGCGTCTGGCTGCCGGTGTTCTTGAGGGCCGCCTCCAGGGTCAGTGAGGTCTTGTGCCGCAGCCGCTCGGGATACTGCACGCTGAGCTCCAGGCCGGCGCCGGCGGCGCGGGCCTGGCCTTCGCCCGGGCCCAGCAGGCCGAGCACCGAGCACACCGGCAAGGCCAGCAGCAGCACCAGGCCCACCAGCTGCAGCCGGGCCATGCGGATGCGGCGCTGCAACCCGGGCGGAGCAGGTGGCTCGGCGGGTTCGGTGACGAGGGGCGGGGCAGTCGGTGGCGCGCTCATGGTGTGGCTCCTGTTTGTTGGGATGGTGGGTTCTCAAGGGCGGAACACGTGGCGCCGGAAGCGGGCGTGGCGGGCGCCTGCAGCGCCAGGAGGTAGTCGATGAGCTGGCGCTGCGCGTCGGGCCCCCAGCCGCTGCCGGCATCGACCCAGAACTCGTGGCCGCGGCCGGTCACATGCGCTGCCTGCAGCCGGGGATCGGCCTCGTTGGCCGCCACCACGCGGGCCCGCTGCTGCCGGTCCAGCAGGGCCCTCAGGCTGGCGGCGGCATCCGGGGCGACGCCGCCCCAGCGGGTGGCTGCCACCCCCAGCGCAGTGGCGTCGCCCGGTGGCCCCACCGCCACGCCGCCGTCGTGCAGGTAGGGGGCGCTCCAGGCCAGGCCCACCAGGCTCGGCGTCTTGTAGCCGCCGCCCGATGCGCCCCAGGCCAGGGCCAGTTGCGGCGGCGAGAGATGGAGCAAGGGCACGTCGAAGCGCCCGGCATCGGGCGGCAGGGGCACCGGTGTGTCAAAGCGCCACAGCACCGAGTTGCCGAGCAGCGGCCGGGCCGCATTGAAGGCGGCCGCCCGCGACGGCTCGGTGCCCAGGCGGCGGGCGGCGATGACCTGGTTGTGGGTCAGCCAGTCGCCGCCGTGGCAGGAGGCGCAGCCGGCCCGCTCGAAGACCTGCCGGCCGGCGACCAGCCGGGCTGCCACGGGGGCCGGGCCGGGCGGCGGCGGCCGCAGGCTGTTCTGCCATGCGGCCATGGCATGGTTCTGCTGGTTGAACAGGAAACCGGGGCTGCTCGCCACCAGGCCGTCCGGCGCCGCCGACGTGACGGCCGGGAAACCGGGCAGCGGCACCAGTTCGTTGACACCCGGCACGCCGGGGGTGGGGTCGAGCAACTCGAACCAGGCGGTGGCGCTGCGGCCGGCGGCTGGGTCGAAACGCCAGTCCTCGGCCGCGGCGTTCTGCAGCAGCGTCGCCAGGAAGATGTCGGCGTCGAGCCCGAACAGCGGCCCACTCACTTCGGCCTGGGCCAGCGCATCGGAATTCTGCGCATGCACGTTGTTCGACAGCGCCGCCAGCCCCTTGAAGGCGCCGCCCGCCGCGAAGCCGCTCCAGCCGTACGGATGGTCGCCCTCGGTGTAGCTGTCGGGCAGGTCGGTCGGGTTGGACACCAGGTCGGTGGTGGCATCGAAGCTGCCCGGCGGCCAGCTCAGGAAGACGGCGTCCACCGCCTCCTCCAGCGCGGCCGCATCGGGCAGCGGCTGGGGCCGCCCGTCGCGCCCGGCCAGCTGCTGTGTGGAAGCGCGCAGGGCCTCCTCCAGGGCCGCCCGGCTGGCATGCGGAAAGTAGGCGGCCGAATTCGGCGCCAGCGCCAGCAGGAGGCCGGCCGCCAGGTCACCGTTAGGCGCGCCCTGCACCACCTTGCCGCTGGCCGGGTCGACGGTGGCATGGCAGGCGGCGCAACTCAAGCCCACCTTGATGCTGCCGCGGCTCAGCTTGAGCGTGACGCCCAGTGGCATCCAGGCACCGCGCGGCACGTCGAGGCCGGTGTCGATCCATTCACCTTCACGGAACAGGCGGCCGCCGACCGTCGCATCGCGCACCGTCCGCACCCTCAGGTTGGTGCTGGCGCTGCCGCGCAGCGCCAGCATCGCCTTCATGTATTGCCACAAGGGCACCGGGCCGGCCAGCAGCCCGAGCACGTCGGTGAAGAAGACCTCGTTGCCAAAGGTCTCGCGATAGAAGCTCTTGCGACCCAGCGCCAGCAAGCCGCTGTCGATGCGCACCGCGCCGTGCGCCGGGCCCAGCCGGTCCGGCGGGCAGCGGGCCGCCTCGGCGGCTGGCAGCGAGCGCCCCAGCAGGTCGTAGGCCGGCACGGCTTCCTGGCGCTCGGGATTCACGACCTCGCTGCGGTCGGGCACCAGGGCGTATTCCGGCTGCAGGCCATGAAAGCTCGCCAGGTAGAGCCCGCCCAGCACCGCCGCGGTGACCAGCAGCAGGCCGCGGCTCAGCAGTCGGCGGCGCATCGGCTGGCCTGCCGGTTGCACCGGCTCGTGAAAGCAGGGACAGGAAAGCGGGGCCTCATGTCCCTGCCTTGGCAAGAAGCGTGCGCCAGCAGCGCCTGATCGGAGAGCCGGCTACTGGGCCTGCGGCAGCACCCGGGACGGTGGCACCAGCCGGGCGGCGGCCGCCTGCAGCACCGGCAGCACCTGGTTCAGCTCGATCGGCTTGACCAGGTGGTGGTCGAAGCCGGCGCGGCGCGCCTGCTCGCGGTCGCTGTCCTGGCCCCAGCCGGTGACGGCCACCATCACCATGCGGGCCGTGCGCGGCTCGCGCCGCAGGCGCTCGGCCAGGGCATAGCCGTTGAGGCCCGGCATGCCGATGTCGAAGAAGCCGATGTCAGGCGGCTCGGCAAGCGCCGCCTCCAGTGCGGCGCGGCCGTCATGCGCGACCCGCACCTGATGGCCCATCGGCTCCAGCATGCTGGCCAGGCTGCTGACGAAGTCGACGTTGTCGTCGGCCAGCAGGATGCGCAACGGCAGCAGGGCGGCCGCCGGCGGCAGCTCCTCGGGCAGCACCGCGGCGGGCGCCGCTGCACTGAGCGGCAAGCGCACGACGAACTCCGAGCCCTGCCCGACGCCCGCGCTGTGCACCTCCAGCGTGCCGCCGTGCAACTCCACCAGCTGGCGCGCCAGCGTGAGGCCCACCCCGAGGCCGGCCCGGCCACGCTCGAGCGACTTGTCCACCTGCATGAACATCTCGAAGATCGCCGCCTGCATCTCGGGCGCAATGCCGATGCCGTTGTCGCGCACCCGCACCGTGACGCCCGCCTCGCCAAGCTCCGCGCCGACCTCGATATGGCCGCCTGGGTCGGTGTACTTGACCGCGTTGTTCAGCAGGTTCGAGAACACCTGCGCCAGCCGGGTGGCGTCGCCGTCGACCCAGGCCGGCGCCTCGGGCAGGTGGGCTTCGAGCCGGTGCCCGCGCGCGCGCAGCGCCGGCTCGGCAATCTCGAGTGCGCTGCGCAGCACGCCCAGCACGTCGAGCGGCTCGCGCTTGAGGGCCAGCTTGCCGGTGGTGATGCGCGAGACCTCCAGCAGGTCGTCGATCAGCCGCACCATCTGCCGCAGCTGGCGCTCCATGATGCCCAGCACCCGGGTGCGCGCCTCTGCATCGGCCCGCGGCAGCTTCAGGATCTCGATGCCGTTGCTCAGCGGCGCCAGCGGGTTGCGCAGCTCGTGCGCCAGCGTGGCGAGGAATTCGTCCTTGCGGCGGTCGGCGGCGCGCAGCGCCTCTTCGGCTTTCTGGCGTTCCTCCATCTCGATGGACAGGTCGCGGTTGATGCGCTCCAGCGCCTCGGTGCGGCGGCCCACCTCGATCAGCATGTTGTTGAAGGCATCCACCAGGATGCCGACCTCGTCCTCGCTCTGCTTGGGCACCCGCAGCGAGTAGTTGCGCCGCTCCATCACCTCGCGGGCGACCTGGGCCACCGCGAGGATGGGCATGGTGACCGCATGCTGCAGCCGGTTGAAGATCAGCGCCGCGGCCAGCAGGCTGGCGACGGTGACGGCGGCCAGGATGGCCAGGTAGTCGAACAGCCGGGTGGTGACGTCGTAGCGGGCGCGCAGGTAGACGGTGCCCAGCAGCTCGCCGTTCTGCTCGATGCGCTGGAAGATCTCCATCTCGTCGCCGTTGATGCGGTGGCCCTCCGGGCCCGGCGCGGCCGGGAAGCTGGGCGGGATGTCGTCCACCGAGGCATAGGTGGCGAACAGGTCGCCGTCCGGGGCATAAACGGCCGCCGCGGTGATCTGCGGCCGGTGCCGCAACAGCGACAGGTTCTCGCTGGCCGCGCGCATGTCGTCGAAGGCCAGCGCGGCGGCGCTGGAGCGCGAGATGAGGTCGGCCTGGGTCGAGAGATCCTCGATCCAGGCGGCGCGGAAGCTGCGCAGCTCGTAGATCAGCAAGGCCGTCGCACTGAGCAACAAGGCCGCGAAGGTGGTGGCCATCACCACCAGCAGCATTTTCTGCCGCAAGGAAGCCTGCCCCGCCATCAGCGCACCCCGACCACCCGCTCGGCCACGCCGAGCATGCGCGAACTCAACTTCAGGCCGGAACGCTCGGCCGCCGGCAGCGAGACCTCGAAGCGCACCCGCCCGCCGACCAGCAGGAAGTTGATGGTGCCCACCGCGCCCAGTGCCTGGGGTGCGTCACTGACCACCAGCACCGGCCGCTCGCGCCAGCGTGCCAGCCACGGCTCCTGGGTGGGGCCAGGCAGGCGGCCCAGGAACAGCAGGTGCACGCCGTCGAGGCTGTCGCCCTCGGCGATGCGGCGGGCCTGCAAGGGCCGGCCCTGCGCCATGCGGCCGGTGATGAGGTCACGCAACTCGGTCAGTACCTCGTCGGAGCCGCAGACACCGATCACGATCGCCTGGTCGGACGTGCCGAAGGCCGCCGGTGGCCATTCCACGTAGCTGAGGAACTTGTACAGGTAGGCCGCCTTCACGCTGGCCGCCAGCGGCACATCGGCCGCACGGCCCTGCCGCGCGGGGCCGGTGCTCATCACCAGCGCTGCGAGCAGCAGCATGAGGCCGCGGCGCGAGCGAACGGCAACGGCCCGCAGGGACAGGCGCGACAGAGGTGCCATCACAGCTGCCACCGCAGTTGCAACGACGCCGTGCGTCCGAGCTCGGCCGCGGGCCGGCGCATCTGGCGCCATTCGGCATGGCCGCGGTCCAGCAGGTTGCGCAGCGACAGGCTCAGCTCCAGCTCGCGGCGGGGCCGCCAGGCCAGGTGCGAGTCGAGCGCGGTATAGGCCTCGAGGCGCGGCTGTGGCAGCGCGCCGGTGTGTCGCAACGCCAGGTCCCAGCTGAGGGCACGGCGCACTTCCAGCGAGGAACGCAGCGACCACCAGTGGCGCGGGTCGTTGCCCAGCGCCGCCAGGCCACCGGCATCCAGCCGTCCGGGCCGCACGCGCAGGTGCTGGCGCAGCAGCACGCCGCCGGCACTCAGCTTCCAGTGGCGTGCGGCCTGCCAGCTGCCCCAGGCCTCCAGGCCGCGCGTGCGGCCCTCGATGTTGTTGTCCATGACGGCGCCGCCCGCTTGCGGGCTGATGCTGCGCAGGCGCCGATGCTCATGGTGGAAGGCAGTGACCGAGTAGGACCAGGCCGCCGTGGGCTGGGCGCGCCGGCCGATTTCATAGACGTCCGACACCTCCGCCTCGAAGTCCGGCCCGCCGGCATACCGGTAGGGCGGCTCGGCCGGCACCCGGTAGTCGCGGTCGATGCGTGACGGCGCCCGTACTGCCCGCGAGATGCCGGCCCACCACAAGGCCTGCTCGCTGTCCCGCCAGGCCAGCCGGGCGCTGGGCAGGAACTCGGTGCCGGTATAGGGGTTGCGCTCGAGGCTGGCGCCCAGCGTCAGCTCGGTGGCCGGCCCCAGCGCGATCTGGTCTTCGGCGAACAGCCGGCTCCAGTTCATCGTGCGCTGGGCCGGCAGGAAGGCAAAGGCGCGCGGGTTGCGAACGTCGTCGCGCGTATGGCGGTGCCCGAAGCCCACCGTCGCATGGTGGGCCCGCGCCGGGCTGAACGTGTACTGCAGCACGGCATCGGCGTTGTCGAGCGTCTCGTCGAAGGTGTCGGTTTCGTCCTGGTAGGCCACCGGCTGCTCGCGCCGGTTCCGTTCCAGGTAGAGCCGCGCCATCAACGACGTGTCGCGGTCCAGGTTTTCACGCCAGCGGCCCAGCAGGTGAGCGCCGGAGACGTGGCGCAGGCCGGGCTGCTGGTCCAGCGTGCCGCGGTACACCTCGCCCTGCAGCGTGAGCTGCCGGCCCTCGCCATGCCAGCCGGCGCGCACACCCGCCTGCACGCGGTGGGCGCCGTCGCCGGAGGAACGGCCGTCGGTGCGGCGGGTGCTGGAGCGGTCGGAGCTCTTGGCGTAGAGCCGCCAGGCGCCGTCCCCGCTGCCGCGGCCGCCATGCCGCACGGCCAGGCCCCGCTCGCGGTTGCCGGCATGCGCGGCGACCAGGCTGCCCTGCGTCTCCTGCGGCCTGCGGGTGAGGATGTGGATCAAGCCGTTGACGGCGTTGGACCCCCACATCGCCGTGCTCGGGCCGGTGATCACCTCGATGCGGTCGATGTCCTCCAGCATCAGGTCCTGGGCGTCCCAGAACACGCCCGAAAACAGCGGCGTGTAGATGGTGCGGCCGTCGATCAACACCAGCATGCGGTTGGCCAGCAGGTTGTTGAAGCCACGGGCGCTGATGGCGTACTGGCTCATGTCGGCCCGCGCCACATTGAGGGCCGGTGCCAGGCGCAAGGCCTCGGGCAGGCTGGTGGCGCCGGAGCGGCGGATGTCGTCGGCACTGATGACGAATACCGAGGCCGCCACATCGGCCAGCGGCTCCTCGCGTCGCGACACCGAGGTGACGACCACCTCGCTCAACTGCTCGAGCGACAGCTCGGCCAAGTCGACGCCCCTCGCCACCGCCGCGCCGGCCGACCACAGGGCCAGCCCGACCCACAGCCACGCGGGCAGACGCCGACTCGGGCGACGGCCCAGGGCGTCGGGCAGCAAATCGGACGGTGGCAGCATCGCGTTTCCCGGCATCTCGCATACGGGCGCCTGCTCGCCCTCAACCATGCAAAGCCGCGAGTCTAGAGCGCCCCGGAGAAAACTGCGGGGTCCAGACCCCTGGCAGCCTTCTCAGGCTCCAACTTACCCGCGGTCTGCATCAAACGCTGACGGTATTGCCGGTTTTGTTTCCACTTGACACCAATTTGCATCGTCCGGCCGCCTGCCGCTCCAGCAGGTAGTGGCCTGCCACCAGGCCCAGTGCAAAGGCGCCATAGACGCAGAACACCGCTGGCGGCGACAGCCGCCGCTCGAAGCCGGGGGCGAGCCGGGGCGCCACCAGCTTGAGGTCGACGGCGGCAGCCAGTGTGGTGACCACGGCCGCATCGCGCAGCACCAGCCGGGCTGGCGCATCGCGCCGCTGGCGGCAGGGGGAGTAGCGCTCGTGCAGGCCGCCCCACAGCAGCGAGGCCAGGTGGTGAATGGCGAACCCGGTGGCGGTGTAGCGCGCGCTGGCGCCGTCCTGGCGCAGCGCGCGCTCACCCCACACCCAGTGGCTCGGTGCATTGACCGGCCCGAGCGGGCGGCCGTTTTCCCGCTCGCCCAGCAGCAGCAGCACCAGCGTGGACGTCAGGCTGGCGAGGCTGCCGCTGACAGCGGCCCGGGCGGTGACATGGCGCCAGGACTTCATTGGCCTTCCTCCTGCGGACTCGGTATTCGACACGCCATCGCCCCGAGGGGAACGACGTTTGCTTGAGCCGATGCACGGCAAGCGCCGTACCACATCCTGCCTCACATCGGAACACCGGATGATTGTTCTGCTGACCGGCGCGAGCGGCTTCCTGGGCCGCCGCCTTGGCCTTGCCTTGCTGAAGGCCGGGCACCATGTCATCTGCGCGATGCGGCAGCCGCCCTCGGCGCCCGAGCCCGGCCTGCCGATGCGCTATGTCCAGGCGGATTTCGAGCGCGACCTGGAGGTGGCCGACTGGATGCCCCGGCTCGCCGGGGTGGACGCGGTGGTCAATGCGGCCGGCATCCTGCGCGAGCAGGACGGCCAGAGCTTCGCCAACATCCATGTGCGCGGCCCATGCGCGCTGTTTGCCGCCTGCGCGGCAGCCGGCGTCTCCCGCGTGTTGCAGGTCTCGGCCCTGGGTGCCGACGAGCAGGCCCGCACCGGCTACCACCTCAGCAAGAAGGCGGCCGACGATTACCTCTGCAGCCTGCCGCTGGCGTCGGTGGCGGTGGTGCAGCCCTCGCTGATCTACGGACCCGGTGGCGGCAGCGCCCGCCTCTTCACCACCCTGGCCAGCCTGCCGCTCATCGCCCTGCCCGGCGGCGGCCGGCAGCAGGTGCAGCCGGTGCATGTGGACGATGTGGTGCAGGCCGTTGTCGCCCTGCTGGAGCAGGACGAGGTGCGCGGCCGCGTGCCGCTGGTGGGCCCGCGCCCGGTCTCGCTGCGCGACTACCTGGCGGCGCTGCGCCAGGGGCTGCGCCTGGGCCGTGCCCGCTTCCTGCCGGTGCCACAGGCGCTGGTCGGGCTGGCGGCCCGCCTCGGAAGCCGGTTGCCGAACAGCCTGCTGGACCGCGACAGCTGGTCGATGCTGCAGCGCGGCAACACCGCCGACCCGCTGCCGACCCAGCGCCTGCTCGGCCGCGCCCCCCGCGGCCCCGAGGACTTCATCGAGCCGGCCGAGCGGCCCGTGCTGCGGCAGACCGCCCGCCTGACCTGGCTGCTGCCCCTGTTGCGCCTCAGCGTGGCACTGGTTTGGATCGTCACCGGCATCGTCTCGCTGGGCCTCTACCCGGTGCAGGACAGCCTGGCCTTGCTGGCCCGCTCCGGCGTGCCGGCCGCCCTGGCGCCCACCCTGCTGTACGGCGCAGCCCTGCTCGACCTGGCCCTGGGCGTGGCGACGCTGCTGATGAAGCGCCGCCGCCGGCTGTGGCTGGTCCAGGCGGCACTGATGCTGTTCTACACCGCGATCATCACGTTGCGGCTGCCGGAATTCTGGCTGCATCCCTACGGGCCGATCCTGAAGAACCTGCCGCTGCTGGGCGTGTTGTGGCTGCTGTACGAACTCGAGGACGAGGAGGCGGGCTGATGGAGTACCTGGTCACCAAATGGCTGCACATCCTGTCGTCGACCTTCCTGTTCGGCACCGGCGTCGGCTCGGCCTTCTACCTGCTCTTCGCCAGCCTGGGCCGCGACACCCGGGCGGTGGCCGTGGTCAGTGCACTGGTGGTGCGGGCCGACTGGCTCTTCACCGCCACCACGGTGGTGGTACAGCCGCTCACCGGCTTCTACATGATGCACCTGGCCGGCCTGCCGTTCAGCACCGGCTGGATCCGCTGGTCGCTGGCGCTCTACGTGGTGGCGATCGCCTGCTGGCTGCCGGTGGTGGGGCTGCAGATCGCGATGCGCCGCATCGCGGCTGGCGCCGCGATGCGCGGTGAGCACCTGCCGGCGCGCTACTACCGCCTGCTCAAGGTGTGGGTGGTGCTCGGTTTTCCCGCGCTGTTCGCCTTCCTGGGGATCTTCTGGCTCATGGTGGCCAAGCCGGCCTGAGCCGGTCGTGACCGCCAGCCTGCGCCCCGGCGCGCCGGGCGCCGACCGCCCCGCTGTTTCGCGGCGGCGCTGGGACCAGCCAGGACGCGCCGCCTCGGCGCCGCCCCCCTACGGGCGCTCGCCGCTTCAGTGGCTCACCGGCGGGGTGTGGCCGCCATGGCCGGGGGCAGCGCGCAGCACTGCGGTGAAGGTGCTGCCCTGCTCCGGCACGCTGCTCACCTCGATGCGCCCGCCCATCATCTCGATCAGCTTCTTCGACAGCGACAGGCCGATGCCGGTGCCTTCGATGTCACTGTGCTCGCGGCCCAGCCGGCTGAAGGGCTTGAACAGGTCGTCGAGCTGCTCGGGGCTCATGCCGAAACCGGTGTCGCGCACCTCGATCGCCAGGTCCTCGCCGTCGTACTGGCTCACGCCCACCTCCACGCGGCCCTGCGGCCGGTTGTACTTGATGGCGTTGCTCAGCAGGTTGACCAGCACCTGGCGCAGCCGCCCCTCGTCGGCGATGACCAGCGGCGCCGCCTCCGGCGAGGGCGCGTCCACCTGCAGGGTGATGCCGGCCGTCTGCGCCTGCGGCGCCACCAGCTGCAGGCTGTGCTGCAGCGAGGCGCCGAGGTTCACCGCCCGCATCTGCAACTGCGTCTGGCCGGCCTCGATGCGGCTGAGGTCGAGCAGGTCGTTGATCATGGCCAGCAGGTGGTGGCCGGCCTGCAGGATGTAGCCGGCGTACTTGTGCTGGTTGGACTTGGGGTCGTTCTGTGGCGCGGTGGCGAGCAAGAGCTGGGAGAAGCCGATCACCGCGTTGAGCGGCGTGCGCAGCTCGTGGCTCAGGTGGGAGAGGAAGAGCGACTTGGCCCGGCTTGCTTCCTCGGCCGCAGCGCGCGCCCGGCGCTCGGCTTCGAGTGCGTGCACTTCGCTCATGTCGCGCAGCACCACGGTGAGCAACCGGACGCCGTCCGCCTCCACCCGCGACACCGACGCCTCGAGCGGAAACTCCTCGCCGTTGGCACGCTGGCCCACCAGCTCGGCCGGCGCCCCGGCCTCGCGCGCGGCTCGCCCGGCCTGCTCGAACAGCTCGATGGCGGCCTCCGGCGCGGCACGCAACCGCTCGGGCAGCAGCATGTCGAGCGTGCGGCTGAGCATGCGCTCCGCGGGCACCTGGAACATGCGCTCCGCGGCCGCGTTGAACAGCACGATGCGGTGGCTGGCGTCCAGCGAGATGATGGCGGCCGTGGCCGAATCGACGATGGACGCCAGCTGCTGGCGGCTGGCCTGCAGGGCCAGCGCGGTCGACTTGGCATCGTGGATGTCGGCGCCGGTGCCCACATAGCCGGCGAAGCGGCCCGCCCCCTCGAAGCGCGGCATGCCGGTGGCCACGATCCACCGATACTGGCCGTCGCTGCGCCGCAGCCGGTATTCCAGCTTGTAGGCCCGCCGGGCCTGCAGCGCCTGCCGGAAGGTCCGCGACACCCGTTCACGGTCGCCGGGGTGCACGCTGTCCTGCCAGCCGGCACCGAGCTCCTGCTCCAGCCGCCGCCCGGTGAACTTGAGCCAGCTGCGGTTGACGTAGTTGCAGCCCCCTTCGGCATCGGACACCCAGATCAGCGCTGGCGCTGCCTCGGCCATGAAGCGAAAGCGCTCCTCGCTCTCGCGCACCCGCTCCATCGCCTCGGCCAGCTGGGCGGTGCGCTCGAACACCCGTTGCTCCAGGGTGGCGTGGCTGGCCTTGAGGGCCGCTTCCAGGCCGGCGATCCAGCGCGCGCTGAGCAGCGCCACGCCGAGGAACAGCAGGGTCGAGGCGAGCACTGTCCAGACCAGGCCGGCCTCGCCGTCGTACCAGCCGGCGCGCTGGCCCATCAGCCGGAACCAACCGGTGGCGGCCGGGTACAGCAGCACGAGCGGAAGCATGGCCCTCAGGAAGCGACCCGCCGCACCGCCGCGGGCCCATCCCTGCCAGAGCCCTTCCAGCGGGGAATGCAGGGCGACTGCTGCCGTGCCCAGCATCAGGATGACGGTGGCCGAGGGCAGCGGCAAGCTGCCGAAGGCCGAGCCCAGCCGGCCCTGCCACTCGGCGTCGTACAGGAGACCGATGGAGGCGATGTAGCCCACCAGCACCGCCAGCAGTGCCGCCGACACCCCGCCCTGCCGCCAGACCGGGTGGCGCTGCACCGCTGCAGGGCCAGGGCTGGCCACGCTGGCGGCCAGCAGCAGCAGGCAGGTGGCGCTCAGCAGGGTCATGTCGGTGAAGCGCAGCAGCCCCAGCCAGCTCCCGGTCTCCACCGGCGCCACCGCGTAGTGCAGCAGGCTGCCCAGCCCGGGCAGTGCCGCGATGCCGGCCAGCCATGCCGCAGCGCGCAGCGGGACCGTGCCGGCGGCCTGCAGGAACAGCGCGATCGACAACAGGCCGAAGCCGATGGCACCGGCCGGCTTCATGCTCCAGAGCCCGGCGCGGCGGCCCGCCAGCCAGCCGCCGTCGATGCACCAGCCGATCAACACCGCCATGCACAGCGCCGCCGAGGCAGCACTGGCCGCACGCGCGTAGGCGCGCCAGCGTGCCGGGCGTGCGTCGGCAGGCGCCACAGGCGAGGCAGGGGCCACACTGGAGAGGGATGGGCTCATGGCAAGCGCAAGGCAAGTCTCGGCAGGCCACCGACCACTCCATCTTGGCCCACTTCACACGGCCGGTCTATGCCCGGCTTCGAACCTGGTCCATTTTGCGGGCTGCAGGGCATCTCGGCCAGGCCGGCGAGCCGCCCGGCTCCAACATTTTCACGTTCAGTGGCTGGCAGCCACCGCGGCAACGGCCGCCGGCCAGCGGCGGTTCAGCACCAGCCAGGCCACCAGGCCGACCGTCATCATCAGCATCGAACCGAGCGCGAGCGCCACGGTGGAATGCATCACCAGCGGCGCCACCACGCCGGCCACCACACCATTGGCCAGCGAGCCGATCACCGCTTGCAGCGAAGAAGCCAGGCCGCGCCGCTCGGGGAAGAGGTCCAGCACCATCAGCGTCACCACCGGCACCATCAGGGCCCAGCCAAAGCTGAACACCGCGATGGGCAGCAGCGCCCAGGACACGTGTGCCGGGAACGCCAGGTTGGCTGCCACGTTGACGACCGACATCGCCGCCATGATGACGAAGCCGTGGCGGATCTGCCGGCGCGGCTCGATCTTGCCGGCCAGCCGCCCGCTCAGCCAGGCGCCGGCCATGATGCCGCCGATGTTGAGCACGAAGAACCAGAAGAAGCTGGTCGGCGCCAGCCGCAAGTGCTCGCCCAGGAAGGCCGGGGCCGACAGCACATAAAGGAACAGGCCGTTGAACGGCACCCCGCTGGCCAGCGCCAGCAGCAGGAAGCGCGGATTGGCACCCAGCTGCCAGTAGCCGCGCAGCAGGTTGCGCGCGTTGAAGGGCTGGCGGTGCGTGCTGTGCAGTGTCTCGGGCAGCACGCGGAAGTTCGCCAGCCACAGCAGCACGCCCACGCCGGTCAGGAACCAGAAGATGCTGTGCCAGTCGGCATGCACGAACAGGAAGCCGCCAATGATGGGCGCGACGGCCGGCGCGATGCCGAAGTAGATCGTCACCTGCGCCATCACCCGCTGCGCTTCGGCCGGCGGGAACATGTCGCGGATCACCGCCCGCGAGACCACGATGCCGGCCCCCGCCGACAACCCCTGCAGGGCGCGGAAGAACACCAGCGCACCGATGCTGCCGGCCAGTGCGCAGCCCGCCGACGCCAGCGTGAACACCGCCACACCGGTCAGCACCACCGGGCGCCGGCCAAAGCTGTCGGCCAGCGCGCCGTGGAAGAGGTTCATGAAGGCGAAGCCGAACAGGTAGGCCGACAGCGTCTGCTGCATCTGCACCGGCGTCGCGTCGAGCGATTGCGCGATGCCGGCGAAGGCCGGCAGGTAGGTGTCGATCGAGAACGGCCCCAGCATGCCCAGCGCGGCCAGCAGCACCGCGAGCGCCCAGCGGGGGGCCAGCCAGATCTTGTGTGCGTCGGGGTTCATGCCGTCTCGCCTTGTTATTGTCGTGCACGGTGGTGCCCGGCACAGCGCAATAAGAGTGAAGCAAGCCGATAGGCCGGATTCTGTGCACCGGGTCGCCCCGGCGTGACCGCCATTCCTCTGGGCCGCCCCTCGCGGGAACGGCTCGATGCCACCTACCCGCACACTCCCCGGGCCGGATCGACGTGTGCCTATTTGGTGTTGCTGCGCGTAGAGATTGCCCGTTTCACCCGGACTCAACCGGCTCGTCTCTGTTGCTCTGATCCTCGCCTCACGGCGGACAGGTGTTACCTGCTACGCTGCCCTGCGCAGTCCGGACCTTCCTCCAGTGCACCCTTTCGGGTCTCGCACCAGCGGCGGTCTGGCTTGCTTCACATGGCAATTATCTAGCCTGGCGAGGAAAGCTGCTCGCGGGCCGGGCGAAAGACCTGCGCATCGTCATAGAAGCCGGCGGCCTGGTTGCCGGCCCACCAGCCCGGCACGCCCAGCACCGGCAGTGGCAGGAAGGGCTTGGCGGCGAACAGCTCGGCTTCCATGCCGACCCAGGCGCGCCCGATGTCGGCCACCACATGCACATGGGCGGTGATGGGCTTGCGCGGCTGCAGCAGCTTCTCCAGCAGCGCATGGCCGATCAGCCGCAGCTGCACCTCTCGCCAGGCCGGCCGCAGGTCGATGAAGAGGCGCTGCCATTGCCGGCGCCTGAGCGCGTCGAGCAGCTCGGGCGGGCCGCTCATCAGCGCGCCGTTCTCGTCGAACACCGTCAGCCCGTCGCGCACCGCGCCGCGGGTGGCACCGCCACCACCCGCGCGGGCCAGCTGCTCGGCCTGCAGCTCGTGCAGCCGGCGCTTGAGCTGCGGCTCGGTACACCACACCAGGCCGTTGAAGAAGTCGTGCAGGTTGTCGCGCGTCGGCACGCAGGCCGTGGCGGCGATATGGGTCTCGTAAGCCACGCCGGGCGGCAGCGCCGCCTGGGGCACGAAGCGCAGCGGGCCGGCCTGCAGTCGAGGCCGCCCGTTGGCGTCGATCTCGTCGTCCAAGGCTTGTGCGACGCTCGCACCGGCCTGCAGCCGCTCCACCAGCCGCAGGCCGTGCGCACGACAGCGGGCGAGCCAGGGGGGCGACCAGTCAATGCGGTCGAAGGGCGCGGCGGGCATGCTGCTGCGTCAGCGCCAGGGCGGGCTGGCGCTGACGCCCTGGCGGACGGCCCACGAGCGCGCAGCCGGCCTCATGCCGCCGCCATGCCGGGCCTCAGGCCAGGCGCCAGGCCAGCGCTTCGCCACCACGCAGCGGCTTGAGCTGGGCATCGCCGAACGGCATGGTTTCCGGCGGGGTCCAGCTTTCCTTGCGCAGCGTCACCTGCCCGGTGTTGCGGGGCAGGCCGTAGAAATCCGCACCATGGAAGCTGGCGAAGCCTTCCAGCCGGTCGAGTGCGCCGGCTGCCTCGAAGGCTTCGGCATACAGCTCCAGCGCCGCATGTGCGGTGTAGCAGCCGGCGCAGCCGCTGGCATGCTCTTTCAGGTGGGCCGGGTGCGGCGCGCTGTCGGTGCCCAGGAAGAACTTCGCGCTGCCGGAGGTGGCCGCCTGCACCAGCGCCAGGCGGTGTTCCTCGCGCTTGAGCACCGGCAGGCAGTAGTAGTGCGGGCGCACCCCCCCGGTGAAGATGGCGTTGCGGTTGTAGAGCAGGTGGTGGGCGGTGATGGTGGCGCCCAGTCGTGCGTCGGCCTCGTTCACGTACTGCGCCGCGTCGCGCGTGGTGATGTGCTCGAAGACGATCTTCAGCTCGGGAAAGTCGCGCCGCAGCGGAATCAGCTTGGTGTCGATGAAGGCCTTCTCGCGATCGAAGATGTCGATCTCGCTGTCGGTCACCTCGCCATGCACCAGCAGCGGCAGGCCCAGGCGCTGCATGGCCTCCAGCGTGGGATAGGTCTTGCGCAGGTCGGTCACGCCGGCATCGCTGTTGGTCGTGGCCCCGGCCGGATAGAGCTTGACAGCCACCACGCCGGCATCGCGCGCGCGCGTGATCTCGTCGGGCGGCAGCCTGTCGGTCAGGTACAGCGTCATCAGTGGCTCGAAGGACAGGCCGGCCGGCACCGCCGCGCGGATGCGGTCGCGGTAGGCCACCGCCTGCGCCGCGGTGGTGACCGGCGGCCGCAGATTGGGCATGATGATGGCGCGACCGAACTGGCGCGCCGTGTCCGGCACGACCGCCAGCATGGCGGCGCCGTCGCGCACATGCAGGTGCCAGTCGTCGGGACGGGTGAGGGTCAGCGTGGAGGTCATGACCGGCATTGTCCCACTCCGCCGGGGCGGGCCATCACTCTGCAACACATCGGCTGCCGCGCCGCGGACTGAACTTCTATGCTCGGTCCTTCGCTGTCGCGGCAGCGAAGCGCATCAACCTTGGGAAACTGCATATGAACGAGATCGCGAAGAACACCCGTGCCACCATCATCCCCTGCCTGCGCTATCGCAATGCGCCGGCCGCGATCGACTGGCTCTGCGAGGCGTTCGGCTTCGAGCGGCGGCTGGTGGTGCCCAATGACAACGGCGGCGTGCTGCATGCACAACTGGTCTTCGGCAACGGCATGATCATGCTGGCCTCGGCCGACAACGAGTCGGAGTACGGCGACCTGGTCAACCTGCCCGATCAGGTCGGCGGCGTCGAGACCCAGAGCCCTTACCTGGTGGTGGCCGATCCCGATGCGGTCTTCGCGCGGGTCAAGGCTGCCGGCGCACAGATCGTGGTGGAGATCAAGGACGAGGAGTACGGCGGCCGTGGCTTCACCTGCCGCGACATCGAAGGCCGGCTCTGGAGCATCGGCAGCTACGACCCCTGGGTCGAGACCACCCCCCGGTGAGCCCGCGGCCGGCCGCGCCAGCGGCCCTTCAGTGGAAGTCGCGGCTGTCGGTGCCCAGGCGGCCCAGCAGCGGCGTCAGGTCTTCCAGCCGGCGGGCGATCAGGTGGGCCACGCCCTGGCGGTGCTGCCACACACCGCGCACCGCCAGCAGCCGTGCATGCAGCAAGGCCTCGCGATACTGCTCCCGCACCTTGGGCCAGACGATGACGTTGACCGAGCCGGTCTCGTCTTCCAGCGAAACGAAGATGGTGCCGTTGGCCGTGCCCGGTTGCTGCCGCATCGTCACGATGCCGCAGGCGCCGGCGGCGCGCCCGTCCGGCCCTGCCTGCAGGGCCTCGGCCGTCGACAGGCCACGCGCCGCCAGCCGCGGCCGCAGCAAGGCCAGCGGATGGCGGCGCAGGCTCAGCTTCAGCGCCGCGTAGTCGAACACGATCTCCTCGCCTTCCGGCGCCTCGAAGAGGCTCAGCGGCGCCTCCTGCACCGGCGCGTCCTGCAGGAGGCCCGGCGCAGCCTGCCAGGCCGCCGCCTCCCAGACCTGCTGGCGGCGGTGCCCGGCCAGGCTGCGCAAGGCGTCCGCGCCAGCCAGCCGCTTGAGGTCGTGCGGCTCCAGCCCGGCGCGGCGGGCCAGGTCCTGCACGCTCTCGAAGGGCCGCACGGCCCGCGCTTGAAGGATGCGGGCGATGGCCGGGCCCGACAACCCGGCGATGCGCTCCAGCCCCAGGCGCACCGCCGGCTGCACCGGCGCGCCCACCTGCAGGTCTTCGAAGCTGCTGCCAGCTCCGCTGTACTGCACGTCGGGCGGGCGCACGTCCACCCCATGGCGGCGTGCGTCCTGCACCAGCTGGCTGGGTGAGTAGAAGCCCATCGGCTGTGAGTCGAGCAGCGCGGCCAGGAAGGCGGCCGGCTCATGGCACTTGATCCAGCTGCTGTCGTAGGCCAGCAGCGCGAAGGAAGCCGCATGGCTCTCGGGGAAGCCATATTCGCCGAAGCCCTTGATCTGCTCGAACAGCTGCTCGGCGAACTCGGCCCGGTAGCCGCGCTCGGTCATGCCCTTGAGGATCTTGTCGCGAAAGGGCAGCACGTCGCCATGGCGCTTCCAGGCCGCCATCGCGCGACGCAGCCGGTCGGCCTCACCCGGCGTGAAGCCCGCGCAAAGGATGCACAGCTGCATCACCTGCTCCTGGAAGATCGGCACCCCCAGCGTGCGGCCCAGCGCTTCTTCGAGCTGCGGTGTCTCCAGCTTCGGCCGCGGTTCGCCGGCCCGGCGGCGCGCCTCGTCCTTCTCGCGGCGCTTGAGATACGGGTGCACCATGCCGCCCTGGATGGGGCCGGGCCGCACGATCGCCACCTCCACCACCAGGTCGTAGAAGGTGCGTGGCCGCAGCCGCGGCAGCATGCTCTGCTGGGCCCGGCTCTCGATCTGGAAGACGCCGATGGTGTCGGCGCGGCAGATCATGTCGTAGGTCGGCTCGTCGCGGTCGGGGATGTCCTCCAGCCGGAACGGATGGCCGCGCCGCTGCGCGATGAACTCCATCGCCCGGCGCAGCACGCTCAGCATGCCCAGCGCCAGAACGTCCACCTTCATCAGGCCGAGCGCGTCCAGGTCGTCCTTGTCCCACTCGATCACCGAGCGGTCTTTCATCGCGGCGTTCTCGATCGGCACGATGCGGCTGAGCTTGCCGCGTGCGATCACGAAGCCGCCGGTGTGCTGGCTCAGGTGGCGAGGGAAGCCGCGCAGCTGCTGCGTCAGCTCGATCCACTGCAGGACCCGGCGGTCCTGCACGTCCAGCCCGTGGCCGGCCAGGCGCTCGGACATCACCGCCAGGCTGTCCCACCAGTGGTGGTCCTTGGCCAGCAGGTCGATGGCTGCCTCGTCGAAGCCGAGTGCCTTGCCAACATCCCGAATCGCGCTGCGCGAGCGGTAGCTGATGACGGTGGCGGTCAGCGCCGTGCGCTCGCGGCCGTACTTGGCATAGAGGTACTGGATCACTTCCTCGCGCCGCTGGTGCTCGAAGTCCACATCGATGTCGGGCGGCTCGTCGCGCTCCCTGCTGATGAAGCGCTCGAACAGCAGGTCGGCACGGGCCGGGTCGATCTCGGTGATGCGCAGGCAGAAGCAGACCGCCGAGTTGGCCGCCGAGCCGCGGCCCTGGCACACGATGTTCAGCGAGCGCGCGTGCCTGACGATGTCGTAGACGGTCAGGAAGTACTTCTCGTAGCCCTTCTCGGCAATGAGGGCCAGCTCCTTCTCAATCAGCGCCCTCACCTTCTCCGGCACACCGTTCGGGAAGCGCTCCAGCGCGCCCTGCTCGGTCACCTGGCGCAGGTAGGAGGCCGGGGTCTCGCCTGCCGGCACCACTTCCTCGGGATATTCGTAGCGCAGCTCCTGCAGGCTGAAGCTGCAACGTGCGGCCACCTCCAGCGTGGCCTGCAGCAGCTCCGGCGGATAGACCTGCGCCAGCCGCAAGCGCGATCGCAGGTGCTGCTCGGCATTGGGCTGCAGCGCCGTGCCGCACTCGGCCACCGGCCGCCCCAGGCGGATGGCGGTGAGCACGTCCTGCAGCGGCTTGCGCGAGCGCAGGTGCATGTGCACGTCGCCGGCCGCCACCAGCGGCGCCCCGCTCAGGCGGCTGGCCTCGCGCAGCTTGTGCAGCCAGGCCACGTCGTCGGCTTGTTGCAGCAGCTCCACCGCCAGCCAGCCGCGGCCGGCGAAGTGCCGCTGCAGCCACGAAGCCTGGGCCAGCACGGTCTCCAGCCCGGCACTGCGGTCAGGCACCAGCAGCACCACGCAGTCGGCCAGCGCCTCGGCCGACACCTGCCCGAGCTCCAGCCGGTACTGGCCCTTGGGGCTGGCACGCCGCAAGCCGGTGATGAACTCGCTGAGGTTGCCATAGCCGTCCCGCCGGCACGCCAGCACCACCAGCCGCAGCGGCGTCTCGGCCTGCACCAGGAATTCGCTGCCGATCAGCAGCCGCAGCGCAGGTGGCTCGCCGCCCTGCTCGGCGGCCTGCTGCTGCAGGTCCTTCAAGCCCTGCCAGGCGCGCACCACACCGGCCAGCGAACATTCGTCGGTCAAGGCCAGCGCGCTGTAGCCCAGCGCAGCGGCCCGCTCCACCAGCTCGGCGGGATGCGAGGCACCGCGCTGGAAACTGAAGTTGCTCAGGCAATGCAGCTCCGCATAGGACGGCAGCAGGGTCGCAGCGTTCATGGCGCCCCCCTGCTCGTGCATCGGGCAAGCCCTGCCCGGCGCCGGGCGCCAGGCGCTCGCCCGACCAGCCGCCGCCAGCGGTGCCGCCCTGACTGGAAGCCGGGCCAGCGCATCAGCCGAACACCCCGTGCAGGTACCAGCCGCTGCCGCTGCGACTGTCCATCGGCGTGCCGGACACCAGCTCCCGGTAGATCCACAGCAGCCCCGAGCGCGGGCTGAAGGCAATGAAGTAGTCGCGTGCCACCGACGGCAGGCCGTCGGTGTCCCACCAGCCGACCTCGATGCGGTGCGGCCCGGCCAGCAGCTGCAGCGGCAGGCCGGCATGCTGGGGCCGCTCGTGCCGCACCGCCAGTGGCAGCGGCGCGGCAAGCAGCCAGGCCGGCTGCGGCAGTGTGGGCGCGGCCGCAGCCGGCAGGGCCTGCCACTCGGTGGCCGGCACCCAGCGCTGCATGGCCTCTGGCCGGTGGTCCGAGCGCAGCTGCGGGCGCAGCACCTCGCCGGCCCCGAGCCGCGCCGACAGCCGCTCCATCAACTGCGCCAGCGACTCGCCGTCGCGGGGAGCCCCCGGGCCGGCCTGCAAGGGCAGCGCCTGGTTGCCGCAGACCAGTGGCTCCACCCGGTCGGCGCGCAGGCCCAGCTCGCCGACCGGCCCGGCCAGGGCCACCCGTCCCAGCCACTCGCCCAGCAGGCGGCAGAGGTGATCGGGGTCCCGCGTCAGTTCCGCGGTGCGCAGCGGCAGCTCGCCGGCATCGTCCACCCCCGGGCGGTGAAAGTCGTGGCGCCAGCGCAGCACGAACTGCCGCACGCCCGCCTGCCGGGCGGCCAGCCAGCCGCACAGCTGCAGCAGCAGGCGGCGTGCACCGAACATCAGCGCGCTGGCCTCCTCGACCCGGCCGGGCAGCTCCAGCCGGGCGTCGAACACCTCCGGCAGGGCCAGCCACGGGTGGCTTTCCGGCCGCTCGCCATAGGCCTGGTCGAGCGCCTCCAGCAAGCCGGCGCCGCAGCGCCGCGCCAGCCCCGGTCGCGGCAATGCACGCAGGTCGCCGAGGCGGCGGCAGCCCAGCCGGGCCAGCAAGGGTTCCTGTGCCGCGGCGGCGCTCAGGGCTGTCAGCGGCAAGGCGTCCAGCCGCGCACCCCAGCGGCGCGGCGCGTGTGCCGCTACGGCCGACGCTGCGGCGCCGCCGCCCCTTGCCGCACGAACGAAGGCGAGTGCCGCCAGCGCCGTCGGGCCACGGGCGACGGCGGTGCACCCCAGCTCGGCGGCCTCGCGGGTGATGCGCTCCCGCAGCGCCCGCGCGCCACCGAACAGCCGCAGGCTGGCCTGCACCTCCAGCAGCACCGCTTCGTCGAGCAGGCACACCCGCGGCGTGAACTGCAGCGCCCACCAGCCAATGGCTTGCTGCTGCGCAGCATCGCGGGCGCCCGGCGGGCTCCAGGCGCCACCAGCCTCAGGCGGGGACGGCGACGCGGGGCAGGCCAGTGCCAGCCAGTACAGCATCGGCAGGCTCCTGAGATCCGGGCAGCTCGGCAAGATCGGGCACCGCAGCCGGTGCCTGGCGCGCCAGCATCACCGCGCGCCACTTCACGGCGACCAGCGGCGCCACGCCGGGTGGCTGGGCGGTGAGCGCAAGCGGCTGTTGCCGCGGCGGCCCACGCCGCTTGAGCAGCGTCACCTGCAGCCCGCCGAGCTCCGCGGGCGCCAGCAGCAACCGCAGCGGCGCCGCCGACGCCGCATGGCGGGCCGCCTCCGGGCGGAACATGAACAAGGGCACGCCAGCCGCCTGTGCATGGGCGTGCAAGCGGCGCAGCGCCTCCGGCCGTGCCTGCGGCAACCAGCCCAGCACCGCGCCACTGTCGCGGCAGTGCAGCGCCTGCTCTATTGCCCACAGCGCCTGCGCGCCGGCCAGCCGAGGCAGCCACAACAACTGCCGCAGTTCCAGGCCGCTCGACAACAGGCCCGGCAACTGCGGCTGCAGCGCCGGCGCACCGGGCGCCAGGGCCGGTGCGCCAACCAGCACCAGGCTGCGGCCGCCGTCGCACAGGCGCGGCAGGCAGGGGCCCAGCAGCCGCCATTCGCAGGCGGCGCCGGCGGGCTGCAGGATGTCGATCAGCGAACGGCAGGGCCAGCCACCGCCCGGCAACTCGGCGTCGAGCGCCGCATGGCCGCTGGGCAGCACCGGCTCGCTGCTGTTGGCCAGCTGGTCGGCCCGCCACATGGCGGCCCCCAGCCGGCCCTGCAACTCGTCGACCGACAGCCGGCCGCCCGGCGCCGCCATGTCGGGCGGCGAGACCGGGCGGGCCGGTGAGGAAGGCGGCAGGTCCTGCCGCGTGCCAGGCGCATGCATCGGGGTGGGCAGAAAGAGGTGGCGGGAAGATACTGTATATATGAACAGTATACGGCCCGCAACCGGGCTGCGCGAGCAACCCTTTGGCAGGTCCCGCCCATTTGCTGCCGGCGCCCCGCCCAGGCAGCCAGCCGGGCCTCAGCGCGGCGCCTGGATGGCGCTGAGCCGGTCCGGCGTGCCGGCAATGCGCTCCAGCTTCGGGTAGCGCAGGCCGCCGCGGTAGTCGAGCTTGGCGATGCGGAAGCGGTCGCCCTCCTGCAGCAGCAGCTCGATCGGCGGTGCCCCCTCGGCACGCGCGGCCGTGATCGCCTGCTGCAGCACTTCGGGCTTGTAGGCGCGCAGGTTGACGCCCAACAGCTTCATGCCCGGCGCCAGCCCGGCCCGGAAGGCCGGGCTGTCCCAGGCGACCTCGGCCAGGCTGCCGTCCTCGTTGATCAGCAGGCCGACCGAGTACAGCAGGTGAGTGCTCTTGCGCTGCGCCTCGGCCGCCTTGAAGAACTCGCTCGGCTTGTCGTCATAGACCAGCTTCCAGCCGGCTCGAACCAGGCCGTCCAGCGGAGCGCGCGGCTCATGGCTGTCGAGCCGTTCACGCAGGAAGGCGGCCCAGTCGTGCGGCTGCACCTCGTTGAGCGTGCGCACCACGTCCTCGAAGGTGTAGGTCAGCGGCTCGACGCGGCCATCCTCCACGCCGAAGAAGCGGCGCGCGAAGTCGTCCAGCGAGCGCTTGCCCTGCGACCGTTCACGGATCAGGGTGTCCACGTCGAGCCAGATCAGGGTGGCTTCGTCGTAGTAGTCGCGCATGCGCTGCCAGTCCGGCCAGTCCTTGGGGCGGCGGGCGGTGAAGATGTTGTCGTCGTTGGTGTCCTGCAGGTTGCGCCAGAGGCGGCCGGTGCGGTGGTCGTAGGTGGCGGCCACCTGGGCCAGTGCGTCGCGGCCCTGCTCCGGGGTGGCCAGGCCGCTGCGCACGGTGAGCATGCGGCCCCAGTACTGCGTCTGGCCTTCGTAGACCCACAGCAGGGAGTTGCGCATCGGCACGTTGTAGGTGGGCGTCCAGAGATCCGCGGGCCGCCGGAACTTGCCGTTCCACGAATGCACGTACTCGTGCGGCAACAAGTCGCGCGACTCGATGCTCTTCGCCCAGTCCTTGAAGTAGCCCGGCTTCACCGCGTTCTCGCTCGACTGGTGGTGCTCCAGCCCGATGCGGCCGAAGCTGTCGCTCAGCGCCAGCAGGAAATCGTAGTGCGCGAAGTGGCGCGAGCCGAACAGCCGGTCGCTTTGCACCACCAGGTTGCGGTGGGCCTGCCATTGCGCCTCGGTGGCCTGCAGTTGCTCGGCCTCGTCGGCAACGACGTTGAGCACCACCGGCCGCGACTGGCCGGGCCCGTCCAGCGTCACCCGCTTCATGTGGCGCCCGGCGAACACCGGCGAATCCACCAGCGTTTCCAGGTTCACCTTGCCGTAGCGCACCCAGCCCTGTGCATCGGGCTGCGGCGGCTGGCCGTCGCCGCCGCGCAGCGCCGCCGCCTGCTGCCAGCCGGCCGGCAGCCGCAGGCTGGGCTGCACCTCGATGCGGCGGGTGTAGTGGCCGGCCGGGTACAGCACCACCGTCTGCCATTGCACGCCGAGGATGGCCTGGCTGACCGACACCCGGCCGCTGCGCTCGCTCAGCGGCGACAAATGCTGGAACTCCAGCGTCAGCGGGCTGCCGCCGGCCGGCACGACGAGATGGAAGGCAAACGAGTCGACCGGGTCGCGCGTCCAGGGCACCGTGCGCCCCTGGGCATCGGTGATCTTCAGCCCGGCCAGGTAATTCACGTCACCGGCCGGCCCGTGGTTGCCCGGCAGCCAGCGCGGGTACAGCAGGGTCAGCGCGCCCGCGGCGGCCGGCAGCGTCTGGCGCACCTGCAGCACGCGGTGCTGCAGGTCACTGGCATCCACCTGCAACTCGATCAGTCCAGGGTAAGGCACATCGCGCGGCTCGCCGATGGCCGGGACCGCGGCAGCGGGGGCCGCGCCTTCGGCAGCCAGCACCGGCCACGCCGACAGGCCGGCCACGCACATTGCGACGACAAGAGACAGTAGCTTCATGGCGGAAAGGCTCGAAATGAAGGAAGCGAGAAGATAGAGATGTTTCGCCACTGTGTGGAACCGTTCACGTCTGCAAATGTGTATAGCAGGTCGACACCGGCGAGTGCGCGAAACCAGCCGGCTGAGGCCGCCGCCAGGGCAAGCCGGAGGAGCCCTGCGTCCGATGTCCACCGCGGGTCTGAACCGCCCCGTTGTTCGCGCCGCAGCGCTCGGCACGGATCCCGCCGACCCCGTGGCAGCGGCTGCTCGCTGCCTGCGGCGCATGCCCTCACCGCATCCGGCGCCTTGCGCCTTCCATCCGCCCAAAGGCCGGCGCCCGCACCGGCGCGTCGGCCTGCCCCCAAGCTGCCGTGCCCGGCGCGTTTGCCCGCCTGGCAAGGGCTTGCCGAAGGCCGGGACGCCCACCCGGAAGGTAAGGTGAACCGCCAAACGATGAGCGATCGAGCACCAAACTTGATGGAAAACGGGCCGCTTCGCTTCCATTTCGGCGCCTACACTGCCCCGACTGCCAGCTTCGCAAGCAAGGAGACCGAATGCTCAATCACGTCATGGTGGGAAGCAATGACCTCGAACGATCGAAGCGGTTCTACGACGCTGTCCTGGGTGTTCTCGGCGCTGGCGAGCCCGTCCGGAACACGGCGGCGTCGGGCCATGTTCGGCTCTTCTACCGCCACAACGGCAGCACGCTGGGCGTGACCCAACCGATCGATGACGAGCCGGCGACCGCCGCAAACGGGAGCACCCTCGCGTTCAGGTGTGACTCGCCTGGGCAGGTGCACGCCTTCCACGATGCGGCAGTGGCACACGGCGGCACCTCCATAGAGGCCCCTCCGGGCGTGCGCGAGGACCCGCACGGCGCCTACTACCTCGCCTACGTCCGTGACCCGGATGGCCACAAGCTCTGTGCCATCCATCGGCTGCCGTCATAGCGCTCGTTCGACGATGGCCAGCGGAGTGAGGTGCCTTGCTGTCCGCCCGGGCGTCGGGCTGACGGCGAACGTCGTGCAGCGTACGACCCTCCGGTTCAGCCGGGTGGTGGTCGACAGCCCCGCGCTCATCGTCTTGCTGCACGGGACGAAGTCGCTCGAATCGGCGGGCCAGCGATGGACCCTTCACGGCGGTGACGCCATTGCCGTCGCAGGAGGGCAATCCTTCGACGTGTCGAACCGGCTGTCTGCTGCAGGCCTCTACGAAGCCCGCTGGCTTGTCTGGGACACCGCCATCATCGAAGGCTTCGAGCCGCCAGGCCCGGCCGGCCGGCCACTGTCGGGAGCCCGGGTCCTCCAGCAGGTCGGGACCGGGTTCGTCGCTGCCGTCGACCATGCCGTGGCCGGCGTGACCGACGTTTCCAGCTTTCCAGAGGAAGTGGCACGCCACCGGCTGGCCGAACTGCTGGTGTGGCTGTCTGTCGCCGGCGTTCGGTTCGCCACCCCGCACACCACCACAGCGTCACAGTTGCGCCGGCTGTTCGCCGCATCGCCTTCTGCGGCGTGGACGATGCCGGCGGTCGCCGCTCGACTGGCGATGAGCGAGGCCACGCTGCGAAGAAGGCTGGGGGTGGAAGGAACCGGCTTCGCAGACCTGCTTGCCGACGTCCGCATGTCCTGCGCGATGACGCTGCTTCAATCGACCGACCACCCGGTGGCCCACATCGCCTCGGCGGTGGGGTACGAATCGGCCTCCCGATTCGCCATCCGGTTCCGCCAGCGGTTCGGATTCGCCCCGACCGCGATCCGGGGCCACCGCCGAGCCGGCCCGTGAAACGGCCCAACCCGCGCCGGACGGCCCGGCTCGTGCGAGGGCCAGCGCCTGCCGGTGAACGAGCAGTGGCATCGCAGCTGCCTGGCCGCTGCGGCTGGCGCAGCGAGTCGCCCTGAACTTCCCGCTGCGAACGGGTTGCCGCGGAGCGCCTCCGCCGAGCCCGGGCAGCCGGGGCGCCTGGCCCAACACAGTACGGCCCTCGGAGAATCGCACGGCCCGGTTCGGCCCGGCCTTGCACCAGCCACGGGGGACCGGTCGACAGGAACGGGCGGCGCTGAGCCCGCATTCATGAGGCGCCAGCCGCCCCGGACCGGTTTGCAACTACCCACTTCATCCGGACGATGACGGGAATGCCCGCGAGCAGGCAACCCTGAGCGCAGGAGGGGCCTGCCAGCAGGGAACTTCGATAGTTTTTTCAGATCAATGTGAGAGATGCAATTCCAAACACCCTCTTTAGCACTTCATCTCATCGAGTGCTAATATTTGAAGGAACTAAAGGAGGTGCTGGCATGTCTACGCTTGCCATGAACGTCTCATCTGCCAACGCACTCGCTGTCCGTGACCCTTGGAGTCTGGTGCCCTCCCTCGGCAACCTGGACGCCTACATCTCGGCGGTCAACCGGCTGCCGATGCTGACGCAGGAAGAAGAGAAGACCTACGCCCGCCAGTTCCGCGAGCACAACGACCTGCACGCCGCCGGGAAGCTGGTGCTGTCGCACCTGCGCCTGGTGGTCTCGGTATCGCGGCAGTACCTCGGCTACGGCCTGCCGCACGGCGACCTGATCCAGGAAGGCAACGTGGGCCTGATGAAGGCCGTCAAGCGCTACGACCCTGAACAGGGCGTGCGGCTGGTCAGCTATGCCCTGCACTGGATCAAGGCCGAGATCCACGAATACATCCTGAAGAACTGGCGCATGGTCAAGGTCGCGACGACCAAGGCGCAGCGCAAGCTGTTCTTCAACCTGCGCTCGATGAAGCAGAGCCTGAAGGAGGAGGCGGCTGACGCCGAAGTCCACCGCAGCACGCTCACCGACCGCGAGATCGACACCGTGGCCCGCGAGCTGAACGTCAAGCGCGAGGAAGTCACGGAGATGGAAACCCGCCTGTCCGGCGGCGACGTGGCCCTCGAGCCGACGGTGGACGACGGTGAAGAGAGCTATGCACCGATCGCCTACCTCGCCGACGAGAGCAGCGAGCCGACCCGGGTGATGGAATCGCAGCGCCGCGATGTGCTGGCCACCGACGGCATCGCCAACGCGCTGGGCGCACTGGACGACCGCAGCCGCCGCATCGTCGAGGAACGCTGGCTGAAGGTCAACGACGACGGCTCCGGCGGCATGACGCTGCATGAGCTCGCGTCCGAATACGGCGTCAGCGCCGAGCGCATTCGCCAGATCGAGGTCGCGGCGATGAAGAAGATGCGCAAGTCACTGGGCGAATTCGCCTCCTGAGGCCTGGCGCCAAGTGCTGCAAAGCCGCCGCGAGGCGGCTTTTTTCATCCCGGTCGTTGCTCGCGCTGGCGATCATTTCACCTTGTTTCGCAGCCGCCCTCGGTGTGCCGGCCACAGCACGGCTACCCTTCGGTCCACCCAGCACCGCAGGGAATTTCGATGAATGTCACCTCTTGGGCCCGGCCGCCCGTGCCGCTGGCTGCTTTCCTTGTCGCCTTCGCTTGCTGCGCGGGCGCGGCCAGCGCGCGGGCCGCGACCTTCGAGACGCTGAGCCAGGCACGCTCGGCCAGCATCTACGGTCGTGTCGCCGCGGTCCACCTCGAGAGCGGAGCGACCCGCCACGACGAAGACCGCCAGTCGGCCGCCACCTCCGAGGCCGATGTCGGTCCCGCCCGCCTCAACGCCGGGCTGGCCCTGGAGCTGCCCGACGGCTGGGCCTACGCACAAGGCCGCGCCGAGCAGTTCTCCAGCCTCGGGCCCGACAGCATCCGCTTCAGCGGCCTTGCCGATGCGAATGTGAGCAGCGGCAGCGCCGACGTCCAGGCCGAAGGCAGTGCCGGCGCATCGGTCGATTTCACGCAGCGTTTCGAGCTCGATGCCGCGCAGGATGTCCGGCTGACGATGAACAGCGCCGTGCTGCGCGACCGCAGCGAGGACTTCCAGTTCCTGCTTGCCACCGATGACGGCCGGGTGATCTGGGCCGACACCCTGGTGGTCGGCGACGACGGTGTGGTGCGCCGCTCGTTCTCGCAGCTGCTCAACCTGCAGGCCGGGCGCTACACGCTGAGCGCCTCGCTGCGGGCCGGTGCCTTCCTGTCGGGCGACCTTGCCCAGGCGGGCCGCACGCAGGCCGAATTCACGCTGGCCCCGGTCCCCGAACCGGGCACCTGGGCGCTGGCTGGACTGGGCCTGGTGGCCCTGGTGTGGCGCATGCGGCCGGCACGCCGCAACGACGACCGGCTCTGAGCCTCACCGGGCGGCGCCAGCGGCCCGGGAACGCCTCACGACTGCGCCAGCAACTGCTTCATGTCGGCCGCCAGTGCAGCCGCACCCGCGGCATGGCGCGAGAACAGGCGCAGCTTGCCTTCGGTGTCGAAGACATAGACACCGGCGGTATGGTCCATCGTGTAGGTGTCGGGCGTCTTGCCCGGGACCTTGGCGTAGAACACCTTGAACTCGCGGGCCACCGCGGCGGTCTGCTCTGCCGAGCCGCGCAGCGCGACGAAGCTCGGGTCGAAGCCCTGCATGTAGGCCTTGAGGACCGGAGCCGTGTCGCGCTCCGGGTCGACCGTGATGAACACCGCCTGCAGCTTGTCCCCCTCGGCGCCGAGCAGGCGCTTCGTTTCCGCCAGCTCGGCCAGCGCCGTCGGGCAGACGTCGGGACACTGCGTGAAGCCGAAGAAGACCGCGACAAGCTTGCCCTTGAAGTCGGCCAGCGTGCGGGGCTGGCCGTTGTGGTCGGTCAGGCTGAAACCATGGCCGTAGTCGGCGCCGGTGAGGTCCACGCTGTTGAAGGCGGCTCGCTGCTGGCAACCGACCATGCCGGCCAGCGCCACCGTCGCCACGGACAGGATGAGGGATCGACGTTGCATCAGAGCCAGGGCCTCAGGTAGTGGTCAACCAGCAGCGCGGCAAACAGCAGCGCCAGGTGCAGGATCGAGAAGCGGAAGGTGCGGCGCGCCAGCTGGTCCGAGTAGTTGCGCCACAGCCGCCAGCCATAGGCGATGAACCAGCCGCCCAGCACCATGGCCGACGCCAGGTAGATCCAGCCGCTCATGCCGTAGACGAAGGGCAGCAGCGTGGCCGCGAACAGCACGAAGGTGTAGAGCAGCACGTTCAGCCGCGTGAATTCCGAGCCGTGGGTGACCGGCAGCATCGGCAGGCCCGACTTGCGGTAGTCCTCCGCCCGGTACAGTGCCAGGGCCCAGAAATGCGGCGGCGTCCACAAGAAGATGATGAGGAAGAGCATCAGCGCCTCGGGCCCGACCTCACCGCGCAGCGCGGCCCAGCCCAGCACCGGCGGCATCGCGCCCGAGGCGCCGCCGATCACGATGTTCTGTGGCGTCAGCGGCTTCAGCACCACCGTGTAGATGACGGCATAGCCGACAAAGGTGGCAAAGGTCAGCCACATCGTCAGCGGGTTCACCAGCAGGTACAGCAGCAACATGCCGGCGCCACACAGCACGCCGGAAAACAGCAGCGTCTGGCTGTTCGTCAGCTCGCCCTTGGCGGTGGGCCGCCAGGCGGTGCGCTGCATCTTGGCATCGATGTGCTGCTCCACCAGGCAGTTGAAGGCCGCCGCCGCCCCGGCCACCAGCCAGATGCCGACCGTGGCCGCCAGCGCCGGTTGCCAGTCGGGCAGGCCCGGCACGGCCAGGAACATGCCGATGACGGCGCAAAAGACGATGAGTTGCACCACCCGCGGCTTGGTCAGCGCATAGAACTGCGCGACGCGCGAGGGCGGCGAGTGGGTGCTGGCGATCGTTCCGGGCATGGCGATGGGGGTGGAGGCAGGCATTCTAGGGGTGGTGCGAAGAGGCCAGTCCGGCGACGGACGGGCGGCTCCGGGCGGCCGGCACGCCGGCCACCGCGATATGGGCGCGCGCCAACATCACGGTCAGCACCGCGATGAGCACCGCTGCGCCGCCGGTGTGCAGCACCGCGGCCAGCAGCGGCCAGCCGAGCACGATGTTGCTGATGCCGGTGGCGGCCTGCCACACGCCGCAGCCAAGCAGGGCCAGCGCATAGCGGCGCGCCTGCGGCTCGCTGCGGCTGGCGGCCCACAGCCGCCACGCCAGCAGCGCCAGCGCTGCAAACACCAGGTAGGCACTCAACCGGTGGGTGTAGTGGATGGCAGTGAGGGCGGCAAACGGCAGGAAGCCGCCGTCGCGGCCGGCACCCAGCTCACGGGCGATGGCAAAGCCATGCTCGAAGTCCATCTCCGGCCACCAGCCGCCGTGGCAGGTGGGGAAGTCGGTGCAGGCGAGCACGGCGTAGTTGGTGCTGACCCAGCCGCCCAGCGCCACCTGCAACCAGGCCAGCGCAAAGACGGCCCAGACACCGGCCCGCAAGCCGCTGCCCAGGCGCAGGCCGCGGCCGCGATAGAACTGGGCTTGCGCCGCCAGCAGCGCGAGCAGGACCAACCCGCCCAGCAGGTGGGCCGTGACAATGGCCGGATACAGCTTCCAGGTCACGGTCAATGCGCCGAACGCACCCTGCACGCAGACCCAGGCGAGCGTCGCGGTGGCCCACCAGGGCGACAGCGGCGCCCGCCGGCTGGCCAGCCAGCTCGACAGTGCCAGCACCGTGATGAGCACGCCAACGCCGGTGGCCAGGTAGCGGTGGATCATCTCGATCCAGGCCTTTCGGTGTGTCACCGGGCCGGTCGGCATGTCGGCCTGCGCGTCGCTGATCTGCCGGTGCGCGCCCACCGGGCTCGCTTCGCCGTAGCAGCCGGGCCAGTCGGGGCAGCCCAGGCCCGAGTCGGTCAGGCGGGTGAAGGCACCGAAGAGGATCAGGTCGAAGGTCAGGAACAGGGTCAGTAGCGTCAGCGCACTCAGGCGCTGCCCCGGCTGGCCACCGCGATGGCGCAGCCATACCCAGGCCAGCGGCCCCAGCGCGACGACGATGCCCAGCAGCGCCACGCGCAGCACCGGCGTGAGGTCATAGAGCGCCTGGCTGTCCATGCTCAACTCCCCCGGCCGGCCCGGTCCCAGTGCTGGGAAGCGCGCAGCAGCTTGCCGAGGTCGCGCTTGATCTTCTCGGGATCGGCGTCGGCCGGAAAGCGCATCATCCAGTTGCCGAGCGGATCGACGACATAAAGGTGGTCTTCCAGCGCATGGCCGGGCGCCGGTACCAGCCAGCGGGCCAGTTCGTCGCGCGGCACCCGCAGCACGTGGGCGCTGGCGACCTGCACGGCCTTCAGCACTTCCGGCCGCACCGGCGCCTGGTCGACCACGAACCACACCTTGTCGAGCCGGTCGCGGTCGCGGCCCAGCGTCTCGCGCAGCTGGCGCTGCAGGTAGAGGCGCCGCTCGCAGCCGGCGTCGCAGGCAGCCGGCGCTGCTGCCACCAGCAGCCACTGCTGCTTCAGTCCGGCGGCGTCGACCGCCTGGCCTTCGAGGTCGTGCAGCGTCAGGGCCGGCAGGGGCCGCTGGGGATCGATCAGCTCGCCGTAGTTGGTCCGGCCCTGCGGCCGGATCACGTAATAGGTGAAGTAGGAGGCGATCACCGGCGATGCGCAGACCAGCAGCACCAGCAGCATCTTCAGGCGGCCCAGGCGGGTGCGCCGGCCGCCCTCGACATCGAGCGCCGGCAGGCTGTGCACCGTGAAGCTCAGCGGCTCGGCCGCGCCGCGATCACCCGGCACGGCGGCGTCGCGGGCGGAGGAGTTGGAACCAGACATAGAGACCTGTCATCAGCGCACTCAAGGCCAGCCACTGGAAGGCATAGCCATAGTGCTTGTGAACGTCCACCGCGGGTTGCGGCCAGTCGCGCGACAGGCCGTCTGCGGCGCTGTCGCCGGCGGCAGGCGCCACCTGCACCAGCGAGACCGGCCACAGCGGCGTGCCGATCTCCTGCGCGAACGCGGAAACATCGAGATTTTGCCGGATGCGGCCGCCGCCGGCTGGCGCGAACTCATAGAGCTTGCTTGGCGGCGGTGCGATACGCCCGTCGATGCGCACCTCGCCAGCCGGCGTCGGCACCGCCGGCAGCCGCGTGCGGTCCCGCACGTCACGCGGCACCCAGCCGCGCTGCACCAGGACGGCATCGCGGCGACCGGCCATCTGCAGCGGCGTGAGGACATAGAAGCCGGGCTGGCCGTGCATCTGCCGGTTGTCGAGGAACACGGTGTGCTCGGCCAGCCAGCGGCCGCGCAGCGTCGCGGCCCGCCAATGCAGCGTGCTGTCGCCGGCAGCCGGTGTGCGCAGCTCGGCCAGCTCCAGCGGTGGCAGGCGGCCCTGCGCCTCCAGCGCCGCCTGCAGCGCCTCTTTCTGCGCGGCCCGGCCGAGCTGCCAACGCGCCAGGGACAGGGTCACGGCGACGCCGGCCAGCGTCGCCAGCAAGACCACCACCCGCCGCCAGGCCGGCCTCGTCGCCACTGTCGTCATCGGGGGAGCCGGCCGACGGCCGGTGGGATAATCGCTGCCATGAAACTCCTGATCGGCCTGGCCTTCCTGCTCATCATCGGCAGCCTTGCATCGGCCCTTGTCTTCATGATGCGCGACGGCCGCAACGGCAAGCCCAAGACCAACAACATGGTGCGGGCGCTCGCGTTCCGGGTCGGATTTTCCATCCTGCTGTTTGTCTGCATCCTGGTGAGCTACAAGTTGGGGTGGATACAGCCAACCGGGGTGCCCATCGTCAGGTGACTCGCTGCCCGCCAAAACAAAACGCCGCTTGATGCGGCGTTTTGTTTTTGGGGAATCGCCCTGCCCCGGCCCGCCACAGCGGGCCGGAGGCCGGAGATCACAGCCAGTAGACGACCACGTACAGGCCCAGCCACACCACGTCGACAAAGTGCCAGTACCAGGCGGCGCCTTCGAAACCGAAGTGGCGCTCGGCCGTGAAATGGCCCTTCTGCAGGCGCAGGGTGATGAACAGCAGCATCAGCATGCCGACGAACACATGGAAGCCGTGGAAGCCGGTCAGCATGTAGAAGGTCGAGCCGAAGATGCCGGAGCTGAGCTTGAGGTTCAGCTCATGGTAGGCATGCGCGTACTCGTAGCCCTGGAAGCCCAGGAACACGATGCCCAGGAGCACCGTCAGCCACATGAAGGCGATGGTCTTGGCACGGTGGCCCTCGCGCAGCGCATGGTGGGCGATGGTCAGCGTGACGCCCGAGGTCAGCAGCAGCGCGGTATTGATGGTCGGGATGGGCCAGGGGCCGACGCGCAGGAAGGGCTCGACGATGCCTGCCGGCGAGCCGGTGATGCCGTCCATCTGGCTCGGCCAGATGGCCTTGAAGTCCGGCCACAGGATCTGGTGTTCCAGGTTGCCCAGCGACGGCAACGTGAAGTTGCGGGCCCAGAACAGCGCGCCGAAGAAGGCACCGAAGAACATCACCTCGGAGAAGATGAACCAGGCCATGCTCCAGCGATAGGACACGTCGATGCGGTCGCTGTACATGCCGCCTTCGCTCTCGCGGATCGAGTCACCGAACCACTGGAACAGGATGAAGGCCCACCACAGCAGCCCGAACAGCAGGGAATAGGCCCCCCACTGGTGGCCGTTGATCCACTGGCCTGCGCCCAGGATCACGAAAAACAGGCCGAAGGCCGCCATGGCCGGGTGCCGCGAGGGGCCGGGCACAAAGTAGTAAGGCGTTGCGCCTTGGTGTGTCGCTGCCGACATGTTTTCTCCTAAAACCTGAACTGCTCTGTTCTGTAATGCTAAGGAAGCCTTGCCTCTGCCGATACGCCGCTCAAGCCGCCACGCCGCTGCCGATGACCCAGCGCACCAGCAGCACCAGCGCCACGACGAACACCGCAGCCGCCAGCAGCCCCGCGATGACAACGTGAAGCGGGTTGAGCTGCCCGACGTCCTTCTCGTAGTCGGACGACTTGCGCACGCCGAAGAACGACCACGCCACCGCCTTCAGCGTCTGCAGGAAGGAACCCTTGCGGCGCACGGCCGACTTCAGGTCCTCGCCATGGCCGTGCGGCTCGCTCATACCTTGGGCTCCACCGAGCGAATGGCGGCCGTCCCCTGCCCTGCCGGTGCCGCCGGCACCTTGCCGCCCACCTCGAAGAAGGTGTAGGACAGGGTGATGGTGGTCACGTCCTTCGGCAGCTTGTGGTCGATCACGAACACCACCGGCCAGTTTTTCTTCTCGCCGGGCTGCAGGGTGTACTCGTTGAAGCAGAAGCACTCCAGCTTGTTGAAGTGCGACATCGCCTGCTTCGGCGCATAGCTGGGAATGGCCTGGGCCGCCATGGTGCGGTTCTGCACGTTCTTGAACTCGTACATCACGGTGGTCATCTCGCCAGGATGCACGGTCAGCGAACGCACCGCCGGCTTGAACTCCCAGGGGCCGCGCACATTGGTGTCGAACTCGATCGTGATGCTGCGCGAAGTGTCGATCTGGGTGTTGACCGACCCGCCATGCGCCATGCCGGGCAACAGCCGCTCGCTGCGCGAGAGCACGTTGATGCCCAGCGCGGAGCAGATGGCGTTGTACATCGGCACCAGCGCGTAGGCGAAGCCGCCCATCAGCGCGACCACGACGGCGAGCTTGCCCAGCATGCGCAGGTTGTCGCTGCGCCGTGCTTCGTCGTGGTTCCGCTCGCTCATGTCAGCTCCGTGCCTGCCTGCGTCAACCGCCGAAAAACACCATGCGGGCGATGAAGCCGACGAAGAAAACCAGCACCACGGACGCCAGGATCAGGGCCAGGCGCAGGTTCTTCTTCTTTTGCTCGTCAGTCGTCATCGTCAGCTCCGGGCAGCGCGGCTCAGCCGATCACCTTGGTGGCGTTGGCGTTCAGCTTGGGCGGGTTCTCGAAGGTGTGGAAGGGGGCCGGCGACGGCACTTCCCATTCCAGGCCCTCGGCGCCTTCCCAGGGGCGGGTCACGGCCTTCTCACCCTTGCCGCGCATGGCCGGCAGCACGACGAACAGGAAGAAGTAGACCTGCATCAGTCCGAAGGCGAAGGCACCCACGGACGCCAGCGCGTTGAAGTCGGCGAACTGCATCGGGTAGTCGGCGTAGCGACGCGGCATGCCGGCCAGGCCCAGGAAGTGCATCGGGAAGAAGGTGACGTTGAAGGTGATCAACGAGCCCCAGAAGTGGATGCGGCCACGGGTTTCCGAATACATCACGCCGGTCCACTTCGGCGCCCAGTAGTAGAAGCCGGCGAACAGCGCGAACAGCGAGCCGGCCACCAGCACATAGTGGAAGTGCGCCACCACGTAGTAGGTGTCCTGCAGCTGGATGTCGATCGGTGCGACCGACAGGATCAGGCCGGTGAAGCCGCCCATCGTGAACACGAAGATGAAGCCGACCGCGAACAGCATCGGCGTCTCGAAGGTCATCGAGCCGCGCCACATGGTGGCCACCCAGTTGAAGATCTTCACGCCCGTGGGCACCGCGATCAGCATGGTCGCGTACATGAAGAACAGCTGGCCGGTCACCGGCATGCCGGTGGTGAACATGTGGTGCGCCCACACGATGAAGGACAGGATCGCGATCGAGCCGGTCGCATACACCATCGAGGTGTAGCCGAACAGGCGCTTGCGCGCGAAGGCCGGCACGATCTGGCTGATGATGCCGAAGGCCGGCAGGATCATGATGTACACCTCGGGGTGACCGAAGAACCAGAAGATGTGCTGGTACATGATCGGATCACCGCCGCCAGCCGGATTGAAGAAGCTGGTGTGGAAGTGGCGGTCGGTCAGCGTCATCGTGATGGCACCGGCCAGCACAGGCATCACCGCGATCAGAAGGTAGGCAGTGATGAGCCAGGTCCAGGCGAACATCGGCATCTTCATCAGCGTCATGCCGGGCGCGCGCATGTTGAGCACCGTCACGATGATGTTGATCGAGCCCATGATGGAGCTGGCGCCGAGGATGTGCATCGCGAAGATGCCGGCATCCATCGACGGGCCCATCTGCAGGGTCAGCGGCGCATAGAGCGTCCAGCCGGCTGCGGGCGCGCCGCCCGGCATGAAGAAGGACGCCACCAGCATGATGGCCGCCGGGATCATCAGCCAGAAGCTGAAGTTGTTCATCCGGGCGAAGGCCATGTCGGAGGCGCCGATCTGCAGCGGCAGCATCCAGTTCGCAAAGCCGACGAAGGCCGGCATGATCGCGCCGAACACCATGATCAGGCCGTGCATGGTGGTGAACTGGTTGAACAGCTCGGGGTTCACGATCTGCAGGCCGGGCTGGAACAGCTCGGCGCGAATCAGCAGCGCCAGGACGCCGCCGACCATCAGCATCGCGAAGCTGAACAGCATGTACAGCGTGCCGATGTCCTTGTGGTTGGTCGCGAACACCCAGCGGCGCCAGCCGTGCGGATGGTCGTGGGCATGGTCATGGCCGTGGTCGCCCGCAGCGTGACCGTGGGGGTCGAGAACTGCACTCATGTCGGTTCCTTTTTCAATACTGCCTAGGGCTTACTTGCGAGCCGCGACGACTTCGGCCGGCTGCACCAGCTGGCCCGTCTTGTTCGACCACGAGTTCTTGGTATACGTCACCACCGCGGCGATCTCCGTGTCGGACAGCTGCTTCCATGCCGGCATCGCGCCATTGGCCGCGCCGTGCAGCACGATGGCGAGCTGCTTGTTCTTGTCGGCATCGAGCACCACCGGCGAGCCAGCCAGCGCCTTGACCGGGCCGCCGCCGCTGCCGTCAGCCTTGTGGCAGGCCGCGCAGTTGGCGCTGTAGACCTGCTGGCCACGCGCCACCAGGTCGGGCAACTGCCACACCTTGTTCGGATCGTCTGCCTTGGCGGCCATTTCCTTCTGCTTGCCCTGCACCCAGGCGGTGTACTCGGCGTCGCTGACCACCTTCACGTGGATGGGCATGTAGGCGTGTTCCTTGCCACACAGCTCGGCGCACTGGCCGTAGTAGTCGCCGGTCTTCTCGGCACGGAACCAGGTGTCGCGCACGAAGCCGGGAATGGCATCCTGCTTGACGCCGAAGGCCGGCACCATCCAGGCGTGGATCACGTCGTTGGCGGTCGTGACGATGCGGATCTTCTTGTTGACCGGCACCACCAGCGGGTTGTCCACCCGCAGCAGGTAGTCGTCACCCGAGGGCTTGCCGGTGTCGGACATCTCGCGCTGGCTGTTGTCGAGCGTGGACAGGAAGGAAATGCCTTCGCCTTCGCCCTTCAGGTAGTCATAGCCCCACTTCCACTGGTAGCCGGTGGCCTTGATGGTGACGTCGGCATTGGTGGTGTCCTTCATGGCGACGACGGCCTTGGTGGCCGGCAGCGCCATCAGGATGACGATGATGAAGGGCACCACGGTCCAGGCGATCTCGACCTTGACGCTCTCGTGGAAGTTGGCCGACTTGGCGCCCTTGGACTTGCGGTGCTTGACCAGCGAGTAGAACAGGACGCCGAACACCGCGACGAAGATGATGATGCAGATCCACAGCATCATGTAGTGCAGGTGCTGCTGCTCTGCGGCGATCTTGGTGACCGGCGGATGCATGTCCAACTGGCGCACCGCGGGGCCGCCCGGCAGGTTGTTGACCGCCATCGCACACGTGGTGGCCAGGGCCGCCCCCAACCCGAGGCTCACCTGCCCCGCTTTGTGCCAAAGAGCTTTCAAGGTCTTCATCGTGGTCACTTCAGTTTCAAACTCTCTATCAACGACGTCCCGGCGGTCGCGCCCTGCCACTGCAGGGCCGGCTCGCCGCGCAACGCGCTGCGCAATTCTTCGGCCAGGCGGCTGCGCTGGTCCGGCCGCAGGTGTCGACCGATCTCGATGCGCTGGCCGCGGCCCCATACCGCGATCAGGTCGCCCGTGTGCTGCCGTGGCTCGATCCGCACCCAGGCGGGGATGAACTCGAAGCACTCGGTGCGGCGGCCGTCCTCACGCTCGATGCGCAGGCACCCGGCCTTCAGCGCGATCCGCTCGCGGTCGCCGGCATGGCGTGCATACACACGCAACGCGACCCCCAGCGCAATCACCTCGGCCCAGGCAAAAGGCATCACCCACCCGGCGCCTTGCGCCCAAAAGAAGGAAGCGATGCCGAGGGACACCGCGCACAGCGAACCGAACACCGCCAGCAGCTGTCGCGGCGACATGGAGCAGTTGCGTTTCAGGACCCATTCCACTTCCCAGGCATCGTCCTGACGGACGACACTCCCGAGCCGTGCGGGGCCTGGCAAGGGCACGGGTGAAGCCGCGGTCGCCATCTGTGCTGCTCCGGTCCTGTGCTGCTGCTCCAATCACCTGGGCCAGGAGATCCGAAGGCGGCCGTGCACGACGGCTGCAGAACCTGCCCAACCAAACCGCTGGATTTTAGCTCAGCGCAAAGAACGGTCACAACCTGCTTGACCCAGATCAGGACGCTGCGTGTGCAGTTCGGCTGCACTGAACACCGCCGCCGGCCAAGTGCCACAAGGCGTGGCGGGCCCGTCCGGGTGCCGGCGACGGCGTCGCGGCCGGGCCACGCCGGGGTGGCGCGCCGTCCTGGCACAGCCTCAGCGCGATGACTTCGGCGTGCGGACCATGGAGCGCATGTCGGCCAGCGACACGCGGGTCTCCTCGCTCACCGGGGCTCGCGGAGCCGCCTTGAAGGCATGGCCGTAGACGATCTCGAAACTCATCGAAATCCTGCCTCCTCCTTGCGCCAGTTCCTGTGTCAGCCGCTGCTTCCAGCGCGGCGTGCGCAGCCCTGCGAAGCGCTGCGGATGCGCATTGCACCCCAGGCTGCGCAGCTCGGCCAGCAGGGCCTCGGGCGTGTCCCAGGTGAGTGTCAGCCGCTCCATGTCCATCACCGGGTCGGCAAAACCGGCGTGCACCATCATGTCGCCGATGTCGTGCATGTCGACGAAGGGGATGGTGGCCGGGCCCCAGCCCTGGCGAGCGTAGAGCGCAGTCAACTCGCGCAGCGTGTCGGGACCCAGGCAGGAGAACATCACGAAACCGTCCACCGCGAGCGCACGCTGCCAGCGCGCCAGCAAGGCCGGTGGATCGGGCGCCCAGTGCAGCGCCATGTTGGCCCATAGCAGCTCGGTCACCTGTTCGCCCACCTCGGCCTCGCTCAAGCCGCCCGGGGCGGCCGCCCAGCGCGCTGGCGACCACCATGGGCGGCGAGCCACACGTGCCGCCTCGGCCGCGGCCTGCTCGGCAGGCTCCACCGCCTGCACCCGGGCACCGGGATACTGCTCGCGCAGCAGCGCCTGGCCACCGCCGGCGGTGCTCCACCAGTCCAGCACCTGGCGAGGCTGGCGCTTCACGATCTCGAGCCGGGCCGCCATGCGGCGGGCCACCTCGGTGTGCAGCCAGGGAGCGGTGGTGGCGGCACGGCGGCGCCAGGCCTGCAGTGCCGCGGCATCGAGAAGCAAGGGAGCGGACGGCGTGGCGGGCATGGGGCGCAGTATATTGAGCCCCATGCTTTCGCGCCTGTTGCGCCCCGCCCGCCTGCTCGCCGGCCTGCCCAGCCTGTGCGCGGTCTGCCATGCTTGGCAGATGCAAAGGGTCTGCCGCGACTGCCTGCTGCAGCATGCAACGCGACGGCCCCGGTGCAAGCGCTGCGCACTGGCCTTGCCGGCCGGCGCCACGACCGGCATCTGCGGCACTTGCCTGCAGCGGCCACCGGCCTTCGACCATGCGGTGGCGGCGCTCGATCATGCCTATCCATGGCACCGCCTGGTGGCGCGCCTGAAGTTCGAATCCGCACTCGACCTGGTTGCGCCGCTGGGCGCCTGCTTGCTCGATGCGCTGGCCGCAGGCGCCGACCACGCGCGGCCGACGCCGCAGCTGCTGTTGCCAGTGCCCTTGTCCCGCCGGCGGCTGGCAGAGCGTGGCTACAACCAGGCCTGGGAGCTGGCACGCTGGCTGTCACCCCGGCTTGGCGTGCGTGCCTGCGCCACCCTGTTGCAGCGCCAGCATGACACGCTGCCCCAGCTCGGCTTGCCGCCGGCGCGCCGTGCGGCGAACGTGCGTGGTGCCTTTCGGGTGGCCAGCCATGAAGCTGCCCTGCTTGCCGGCCGCCATGTCGCCGTGGTGGACGACGTGATGACCACCGGGGCCACCGGCGCCGAGCTGGCACGCGCGCTGAAGGCCGCCGGCGCCGCCAGCGTGCAGCTGTGGGTGCTGACACGCACGCCGGTGCACTGAGCG
Organism: Eleftheria terrae; assembly: GCF_030419005.1. Lineage (NCBI taxonomy): Bacteria > Pseudomonadati > Pseudomonadota > Betaproteobacteria > Burkholderiales > Eleftheria > Eleftheria terrae. Next base: position 4,465,160 of record NZ_CP106951.1, on the reverse strand, counting down.
GCGGCGGCCGCACGGCGCACATCGCCAATAATGGCGCCGATGTTTCGCATCGTCCTTGTCGAACCCGAAATCCCGCCCAACACCGGCAACGTGATCCGGCTCGCCGCCAACACCGGCTGCGAGCTGCATTTGGTCGAGCCGCTCGGCTTCTCGATGGAAGACCGCCTGATGCGCCGCGCCGGCCTCGATTACCACGAATATGCCGACGTGAAGCGTCATGCCGACTGGGCCGCCTTCCTGCAGGCCGAGGCGCCCGACCCGCAGCGCTGCTTCGCCTTCACCACCCGCGGCAGCCGGCCCTTCGCGGAGGTGCGCTGGCAGCCGGGCGACTGGCTGGTCTTCGGTGCCGAAACGCGCGGCCTGGCACCGGCCCTGCGCGACAGCTTTCCCGAGGCGCAGCGCGTGCGGCTGCCGATGCGGCCGGGGCAGCGCAGCCTGAACCTGTCGAACACGGTGGCGGTGGCGGTCTTCGAGGCGTGGCGACAGAACGGCTACCTCGGGGGTGCGTGAAGCGCACGACGGGGCGGCCTGCAGGCGCCCCGGCGACGCCGGGACCGCCCGCGAAGGCGCTCACTCCGGCTTGACGCCGGCCGCCTGGATCACCCGCGCCCAACGCTCCCGCTCGGTTTTCATCAACTGGGCCAGTGCCTCGGGCGCGGTGCCAGCGGCGCTGAAGTACTGCGCCAGCATCCTGCTGCGCACCTCGGGGCTCTTGATGATGCGCACCAGCTCGGCGCTCAGCCGCTGGACGATGGGCCCCGGCGTGCCGGCCGGCGCCAGCACGGCCTGCCAGGACACTGCCTCGAAGCCGGGATAGCCCAGCTCGACGAAGGTGGGCAGCTCCGGCAGCGCGCTGCTGCGGCCGAGCGTCGTCACGCCCAATGCGGTGAGCTTGCCGGCACGCACCTGCCCCATCGCGATGCCGGGCACCATGAAGGCGGCCTGCACCTCCCCGGCCAGCATCGCGTTGACGATCTGCGGAAAGCCCTGGAACGGCACATGCGCGAGCGCCAGCCCGGCACGCGCCTTGAACGACTCCATCGCCAGGTGCGACGCGCTGCCGTTGCCCACCGAACCGTAGTTGAGCGCACCGCGCCGGGCACGGGCAATGCGCACGAAATCAGCCAGGCTCGCCGCACCCAGCTGGGGCGAGACCACCAGCACATTGGGGCTGGTGGCCACCAGGCTCACCGGCGCCAGCTCGCGCACCGGGTCGTAGGGCAGCTGGCGGTTCAGCAGCGGGGCCGTGACGAGCGGGCCCTGGATCGTGAAGAGCAGCGTGTGACCGTCCGGCGCCGCCTTGGCCACCAGGCCGGTACCGATGTTGCCGCCGGCACCGGCGCGGTTCTCCACCACCACCGGCTGGCCAAGCGCTGCGGCCAGCGGCTCGGCGATGACGCGGGCGACGAGGTCGGGCGAACTGCCGGCCGGGAACGGCACCACCAGGCGCAATGCCCGGGCCGGCCAGGCAGGCTCGGCCTGCGCCGGCAGGGTCATGGCCGCGGACCCGGCGGCAAGGGCGTGAAGGATCTGGCGACGTTGCATGGCAGGAGGAGGTGAAGACCGGGCCGACCGCTGCAGGGCTCACCACTCCGGGCGTGCGCCCCGGCCCATGAGTTGTTCGAGGGCCTGCGGCGGTGTCAGGCTGCCGTCGATCACCTGCACCACCGCCTCGGTGATGGGCATCTCGACACCACAGGCCCGGGCCCGCCGCAGCACGGTCGAGGCGCTGTAGACGCCCTCGGCCACATGCCCCAGCTCCTGCAGGATCTGCGGCAGCGCCTGGCCGCGGGCCAGCCGCAGCCCCACCTGCCGGTTGCGCGAGAGCTCGCCGGTGGCGGTCAACACCAGGTCGCCCAGGCCGCTCAGGCCCATGAAGGTCTCGGCACGCGCGTCCAGCGCCAGCCCCAGCCGGGTGATCTCGGCCAGCCCGCGGGTGATCAGCGCGGCGCGGGCGTTGAGCCCGGCGTTCATGCCGTCGGCAATGCCAGTGGCGATCGCGAGCACGTTCTTCACCGCGCCCCCCACCTCCACGCCGACCGGGTCGGCACTGGTGTAGATGCGCAGCGCGTCGCTGTGGAAGACCTCCACCGCGCGCTCGCGCAGGCCTTCGTCGGCGCTGGCGGCCACCAGCGCGGTCGGCTGCCCGCGTGCCACTTCCAGCGCGAAGCTGGGGCCCGACAGCACACCGGCGTGGGCCCGCGGCCGCACCTCCCGGGCCACTTCATGGCCGAGCTGGCCGGTGCCAGCCTCGAAGCCCTTGCACAGCCACCACACATGCGCCTCGGCTGGCAGCACCGCCAGCGTGCTGCGCAAGGCGGCCATCGGCGTGGCGACCACCAGCAGGCCCCCTTCGGCATGGCGAAGCGCGGCCTGCAGGTCGGCTTCGACCTGCAGTGCCTCGGGCAACTCAACTTCAGGGAGGTAGCGGCTGTTGCGGCGCTCGGCCTGCATCTGCCACGCCTGGGCCGCATCGCGGGCCCACAGCAGGGTCGGGTGGCGGGGCGCCGCGCTGATGGCCAGCGCCGTGCCCCAGGCACCGGCCCCCAGAACAGTGAGGTTCATCGGGGGCGTCGGGCGATCAGGCCTTGGCGATGGTGGGCGCGCCGCCACCGTTGGCTGCGGCCGCCTGGGCTTGCGCCTGTTGCTGCTGCTGGGCCTCGAACATGGCCTGGAAGTTCACTTCGGCCAGGTGCACCGGCGGGAAGCCGGCACGGCTGATCAGGTCGGCCACCACGGCGCGCAGGTAGGGGTAGACGATCTGCGGGCAGGCGATGCCGATGATCGGGCTCAGCTGTTCTTCGGGGATGTGGCGGATCTCGAAGATGCCGGCCTGCTTGGCCTCGACCAGGAACAGCGTCTTGTCCTTCAGCTTCGTGTGCACGGTGGCCACCACCGCGACTTCATAGATGCCGTCGGCCACCGGCTGGGCTTCCAGGCCCAGGTTGATGTCGACCTGCGGCTGCTCCTGCTCCAGCAGGATCTGCGGCGAGTTCGGCTGCTCGAGCGACAGGTCCTTGGTGTAGATGCGCTGGATCTGGAACACGGGGTTGGATTCTTGATCGGCCATGATGTGGTGTCGTCCTCAAACGAAAAGCCCGCAACCGAAAGTGGTGCGGGCTGCGTCGCGCATTATGGCCGAGCCCCACCGGGCCGGGCTGCAAGGTGTATCAAGCGCCGCGCGAGCCGCGGCCGGCCGCCGGCCCTCAGGCCGGGTCGCCGTTGAGCAGCGGCATCAGCCCGCCGCGCTGGTCCAGCGCGATCAGGTCGTCGCAGCCGCCGACATGGGTGTCGCCGATGAAGATCTGCGGCACGGTGCGGCGGCCGGTGAGCTGGATCATGTGGTCGCGCTCGCCCGGGTTGAGGTCGACGCGCACTTCCTCGATGTCGCCGACGCCGCGCTGCTTCAACAGCATCTTGGCGCGCTGGCAATACGGGCACACCAGGGTGGTGTACATCTTCACTGCTTGCATGCGGAGTCCTTCGGTGTTTGGCTCGCCGACAAGGCCGGCCGGCTCAGGCCGCCGACTTCTCGATCGGCAGGTTCGCTTCCCGCCAGGCTGCCAAGCCGCCGCCGAGCGGCTGCACGTTCTGGTAGCCCAGCTTCTTCAGGGTAGCGACGGCGCGCGAAGCGCGTGCACCGGTGGCGCAAACCAGGATGAGCGGCAGGGCCTTGTTGGACGGCAGCTCCTTGCCGGCTGATTCGAGGTTGGCCAGCGGCACGTTGCGCGAGCCGGCGACGTGGCCGGCGGCATATTCCCTGGGCTCGCTGACGTCCACCACCACCGCCTTCTCGCGGTTGATCATCATCACCGCCTGGGCGGGGGTGACGCCGCCGGCACGCGAGCCACGGGTCAGCGCAGGCCACACCAGCAGCCCCCCGGACACGAAGGCGGCAAGGACGAGGTACCAGTTGTCGATCAGGAATTTCACGTGAGGGCCCGGACGTAGTGGAAGGTGGCTTGAGGGCGTGGATTATAGAATTTCGGGCTTTGCCGCGACGGCACCCCCGGCGGCAAGGCGCCGACGAGATCCTTCATCCTGCCTGGAGACCCTGCATGTACAAGCTCGTACTCATCCGCCACGGTGAGTCCACCTGGAACCTGGAAAACCGCTTCACCGGCTGGACCGACGTGGAGCTCACCCCGACCGGCGTCGAGCAGGCCAAGGAAGCGGGCCGGCTGCTGAAGGCCGAAGGCTACGAGTTCGACCTGGCCTACACCTCGGTGCTCAAGCGCGCGGTGTGGACCCTGTGGCATGCGCTGGACCAGATGGACCGCACCTGGCTGCCGGTGGTGCATTCCTGGCGCCTCAACGAGCGCCACTACGGCGCCCTGCAGGGCCTGAACAAGGCCGAGACCGCCAAGCAGTACGGCGACGAGCAGGTGCTGGTCTGGCGCCGCAGCTACGACACGCCGCCGCCCGCCCTGGACGCCAAGGACCCGCGCAGCGAGCGCAGCGACATCCGCTACGCCCGCCTGAAGCCCGAGGACATCCCGCTGACCGAGTGCCTGAAGGACACGGTGGCCCGCGTGCTGCCGTTCTGGAACGAATCGATGGCGCCCGCCATCAAGGCCGGCAAGCGCGTGCTGGTGGCGGCGCACGGCAACAGCATCCGCGCGCTGGTGAAGTACCTGGACAACATCTCGGACGACGAGATCGTCGGCCTCAACATCCCCAACGGCATCCCGCTGGTCTACGAGCTGGACGCCGACCTCAAGCCCATCAAGCACTACTACCTGGGCGACGCCGAGGCCGCTGCCCGCGCCGCAGCCGCGGTGGCCAAGCAGGGCAAGGCCTGAGTCGCCGACCGCTGTGGAAGCAAGAAGGGGCCCGACGGGCCCCTTTCTTTTGGCGCGTCACGCGCCGTCGCCGGCCTCCAGCCGTTCGCGGATCTGCTCGCGCACCCGATCGGAGAGTGCGCGGCGGTCCAGGTGGCGGCTGCCTTCGGCCGTCAGCAGGCTCACCCGCACCTGCAGGTCGTCGGCGGTGAGCACCCGCCACAACGAGCTGACCAGGTTGATCTGCCCGATGTAGGCGGCGGCCGGGCTGACAGCGTGCCGCGCGTCGCTGTAGCGCAGCGCGATCGGCTGCACCGGCGTCTCGCTGGCGATGGCCGCCTGCAGCAGGTTGGCATGGAAAGGCAACAGGCCGTGGCCGTCGGAGGTGGTGCCTTCGGGGAAGACCGCCACCGTCTGGCCGGCCTGCAGCGCTTCGGCCACCTGGTGCACCACACGCAGCGCATCGCGCCGGCGTTCGCGCTCGATGTAGAGGGTGCCGCCGGCATCGACCAGCCGGTTCAGCAGCGGCCAGCGCCGCACCTCGGCCTTCGAGACGAACCGCGCCGGCGCCACCGCATTGATGGCCACGATGTCGAGCCAGGACACATGGTTGGCCACGAACAGCTTGGCGCCGGGGCGTGCCTGGCCGTCCACCACCAGCCGCACGCCGGCGGCCGCCAGCAGCTGCTGCGACCAGCGCAGGACCTGCTCGCGGCGCTGATGGGCATCGAGGCGCTCGAAGCGCAGCAGCACGAGGGCCAGGCCGCGCAGCACCTGCAGCAGCACCCGGGCGAAGCGCCAGGCCCCGCGAACGAAACGCGACATGGAGGCGGCTGCCTTCAGGCAGCGCGGTCGCGCGCTTCGAAGGCGACCTGGCCAGCCACCACCGTCCAGCGCACCCGGCCGGGCAACTCGTAGCCGGTGAAGGGCGTGTGGCGGCCCTGGCTCTGCAGCATGGCAGGCGTCACCTGCCAGCGAGCCTCGGCGTCGAACAGGCAGAGGTCGGCCAGGCCGCCCTCCACCAGGCGCCCGGTGCTGGAGGCGAGCGAGCCGAGCGCCTCGCCGATCACGCGCACCGGCTCGCAGGTGAGCACGGCCAGCGTGCGGCGCAGGTCGACCTGCGACTCCTGGCCCCACTTGAGCGCGAGGCTCAGCAGCAGTTCCAGCCCGGTGGCGCCCGGCTCGGCTTCGCCGAAGGGCAGGGTCTTTGCATCGTCATCGACCGGGGTGTGGTCGCTGACCAGCGCGTCGATGGTGCCGTCGGCCAGTCCGGCGCGGATGGCGTCCCGGTCGCGCTGCTGGCGCAGCGGCGGCGTGAGGCGCATGTCGGCGTTGAAGTAGCCGATGTCCAGGTCGGTCAGGTGCAGGTGGTTGATGCTGACGTCGCAGGTCACGGGCAGTCCCTCGGCCTTCGCCGAGCGCACCAGTTCGACCCCGGCGGCACTGCTCAGGCGGCACAGGTGCACGCGGGCACCGGTGACGCGCACCAGCTCGAAGAGGGTGTGCAGTGCGATGGTCTCGGCCGTCACCGGCACGCCGGACAGGCCCAGCCGGGTCGCCACGGCGCCACTGGCGGCGACACCCTTGCCCAGGTGCGGGTCCTGCGGGCGCAGCCACACCGTGTAGCCGAAGGTGGCCGCGTACTGCAGTGCACGCAGCAGCACCTGGGTGTTCTCCAGCGCCACCTCGGCCTGCGAGAAGCCGACGCAGCCGGCCTCGGTCAGCTCGGCCATCTCGGTCAGCACCTCGCCCTGCAGGCCGCGCGTCAACGCCCCCAGCGGGTAGAGGCGCGCCTGGTTAAGGTTGCGGGCGCGGAACTTCAGCATCTCGACCAGTCCGGGCTCGTCCAGCGCCGGATCGGTGTCGGGTGGGCAGACGAGGCTGGTGACACCACCGGCGACGGCGGCGGCCATCTCGCTCTCGAGCATGCCTTCATGCTCGTAGCCCGGCTCGCGCAGCCGTGCGGCCAGGTCCACCAGGCCAGGCGCCACCACCAGCCCGGAGGCGTCGATCTGGCGGTCGGCCTGGAAGTCGGGGCTCACCGAGCCGATGGCGACGATGCGGCCGCCGGCGATGGCGATGTCGCCGGGGGCGTCGCGGCCGCTGGCGGGGTCGATGAGGCGGCCGTTCTTGATCAGGAGTTTCATAGGGGTTCTCACGCCTCGTTGCCCGCGATGATGGACATCACCGCCATGCGCACCGCGATGCCGAAGGTCACCTGCGGCAGGATCACGCTCTGCTTGCCATCGGCCACCGCCGAGTCGATCTCGACGCCGCGGTTGATCGGGCCCGGGTGCATCACGATGGCATCGGGCTTGGCGAGCGCCAGCTTCTCGGGCGTGAGGCCGAAGTTCTTGAAGAACTCGCCGGCCGACGGCAGCAGCGCCCCGCTCATGCGCTCGTTCTGCAGGCGCAGCATGATGATGACGTCGGCGTCGCGGATGCCTTCCTTCATGTCGTGGCAGACACGCACGCCCATCTCCTTCAGGTCGCCAGGCACCAGGGTCTTGGGGCCGACCACCCGCACCTCGGGCACGCCCAGCGTGGTGAGGGCATGGATGTCCGAGCGCGCCACGCGCGAATGCACGATGTCGCCGACGATGGCCACCGTGAGCTGGGTGAAGTCCTTCTTGAAGTGCCGGATCGTGTACATGTCCAGCAGGCCCTGCGTCGGGTGGGCGTGCCGGCCGTCGCCGGCATTCACCACATGCACGTGCGGCGCGCAGTGCTGGGCGATCAGGTAGGGCGCGCCCGACTCGCCGTGGCGCACCACGAACATGTCGGCATGCATCGCGCTCAGGTTGGCGATGGTGTCGAGCAGGCTCTCGCCCTTGGCCGTGGACGAGCGCGCGATGTCGAGGTTGAGCACGTCGGCGCTCAGGCGCTTGGCCGCGATCTCGAACGTGGTGCGGGTGCGGGTGCTGTTTTCGAAGAACAGATTGAAGACGCTCTTGCCGCGCAGCAGCGGCACCTTCTTGACCTCGCGCTCGTTGACGCTCAGGAAGGTCTCGGCAGTGTCCAGGATGTGGTGGATCACCGGCCGGGGCAGCCCCTCGATGGACAGCAGGTGGATCAGCTCGCCGTTCTTGTTGAGCTGGGGGTTGCGCTTGTAGAGCATGGCGTCCTCTGTGGGATGTCCTCTTCGAGCGGCTTAGAGCTCGAGGGTCTTGATGTCGAAGCTGAAGCGGCCGTGCTCGTCACGGGCGAGCGAGAGCCGCTGGGTGCCGGGCAGCGAGACGCGCGCGGCCGAGAAGGCGGGCTGGATCGGCAGCTCGCGGCCGCCCCGGTCCACCAGCACCGCGAGCGTGACGCTGGCGGGCCGGCCGAAGTCGTACAGCTCGTTGATGACGGCGCGGGTGGTGCGGCCGGTGTAGAGCACGTCGTCGATCAGCAGCACATGGCGGTCGTTGACGTCGAAGGGCAGCCGGGTGTGGTCGGCGCCGGCGGCCAGGCCGCGGGAGCCGAAGTCGTCGCGGTGCAGGGCGCTGGAGATCACGCCGTGCTCGCCGTCCAGGTGCAGGTCGCGCTGCAGGCGCTCGGCCAGCCAGGCACCGCCCGACCAGATGCCCACCAACGCCACGCCGGGGCGCAGCAGCGGGCGCACGCCCGCCTGCAGGTCGAGGTACAGCGCCTCGGCGTCGAGAAGCAAAGTGCTCATGGTGCGGTCCGTTCGCGAAAGAACTGTTGCAGGATCAGGCAGGCCGAGGCAGCGTCGGCATCGCGCGCGCCGCCGGCCAGCGCCTCGGTGGTGGTGTAGCGCTCGTCGACCTCGTGCACCGGCAGCCGGAAGCGGCCGTGCAGCTGCCGCGCGAAGCGCCGGGCGCGGCGGGTGTTCTCGTGCTCGGCGCCGTCGGGGTGGAAGGGCACGCCCACCACCAGCGCGTCCGGCTGCCATTCGGCGACCAGCTTGCCGATGGCGGCGAAGCGCGCATCGCCCTCGGCGGCCACGGTGCGCAGCGGCTCGGCGCCGGCGGTCAGCGAATTGCCGGTCGCCACGCCGACCCGCCTGAGGCCGAAGTCGAAAGCGAGGAAAGTCTGGGGACGCTGGAAGGCCGGGGGCAGGTCGCTCATGCGTGCCCCACCTCCTGCGTCAACATGCCGGGGTGGATGCCGAGCAGCGCCAGGGCCCGCTCGTAGCGCCGCTCGACCGGCGTGTCGAAGATCACCTCGGGCACGGCCGACACGGTGAGCCAGCCGTTGCGGCCGATCTCGTCTTCCAGCTGGCCGGCGGTCCAGCCGCTGTAGCCGAGCGTGACCAGCACCTTGCTCGGGCCGCCGCCGCTGGCCAGCGCCTCCAGCACGTCCTTGCTGGTTGTCATGGCCAGGCCGCCGGGGATGGGCAGCGAGGAACTGTAGTGCAGCGCGCCGCCGGCTGATTCGTGCAGCACGAAGCCGCGCTCGGTCTGCACCGGGCCGCCGAAATAGACCGGCGCTTCCGCCAGGTCGGGACGGTCCAGGCTGAGATCGACCTTCTCGAACAGGTTGCGCAGGCGGATGTCGATCGGCTTGTTGATGACCAGGCCCAGCGCCCCCTTCTCGGTGTGCTCGCACAGGTAGACAACGGCACCGGCAAAGGTGTCGTCCGCCATGCCGGGCATGGCGATGAGGAACTGGTTGGTGAGGTTGATGCTGGCAGGGTCGGCGGCCATGGCCTCATTCTAGAGCCTGTTGGCGCGCGATCCTTCCCGCCGGCGCGGCATTGCGGCGCCGGCGCCTTGCGCGGGCAACGCCACGATGGGCCGACCTCTGCCAAGATGCGGCCGATGGAGAAATCACTCGATGCCGCCCTCGTCTGGTTCCGCCGCGACCTGCGGGTGCGCGACCATGCGGCGCTGTACCACGCGCTGAAGGCCGCCCGCCAGGTCTGGTGCGTGTTCGTCTTTGACACCGACATCCTGGACGAGCTGCCGCGTGCCGACCGGCGCGTGGAGTTCATCCGTGACAGCGTGGCCGAGCTCGACCAGGCCCTGCAGGCGCTGGCCGACGCCGCGGGCCGGCCTGGCGGCGGGCTGATCGTGCTGCACGGCCGCGCGGTGGAGGAGATCCCCCGGCTGGCCGATGCGCTGCACGTGCAGGCCGTGTATGCCAACCACGACTACGAGCCGGCCGCGCGCGAGCGCGATGCCAAGGTGCTGGGCCACCTGGCCGACCTGGGCATCATGCTGCACACCTCGAAGGACCAGGTGGTGTTCGAGACGAACGAGGTGCTGACCGCCGCCGGCACCTGCTACAGCGTGTTCACGCCCTACAAGACCGCCTGGCTGAAGCGGCTGGACGGCTTCTACCTGCGGCCCTACCCGGTGGCGCGCCATGCCGCGGCGCTGGCGCCGCGGCCGCAACCCTGGGGCCGCCCGCCCCCGACCCTGAAGGCGCTGGGCTTCGAGCCGACCAACCTGCACGAGCTGCAGATTCCCACCGGCATGAGCGGCGCCGAGCAGCTGATGGACGATTTCCTGGAGCGCATCGACCGCTACGAGGAAACGCGCAACTTCCCGGCGCTCAAGGGCCCGAGCTACCTGTCGGTGCACCTGCGCTTCGGCACGTTGTCGATCCGCGAGGCGGCCAGCCTGGCCTGGGACCGCATGCGCGCCGGCTCGCGGGGGGCGGAGGTGTGGCTGTCGGAGCTGATCTGGCGCGACTTCTACCACCAGGTGCTGCACCACCACCCACAAGTGGTGACCCACAGCTACAAGCCGGAATACGACGCGCTGCGCTTCGAGCACGGCAAGCATGCCGAGAAGCTGTTCGCCGCCTGGTGCGAGGGGCGGACCGGCTACCCGCTGGTGGACGCGGCCATGCACCAGCTGAACCAGACCGGCTACATGCACAACCGCCTGCGCATGGTGACGGCCAGCTTCCTCGTGAAGGACCTGGGCGTGGACTGGCGCTGGGGCGAGCGCTACTTCGCCCGCCAGCTCAACGACTACGACCTGGCCTCGAACAACGGCGGCTGGCAGTGGGCCGCCTCGACCGGCTGTGACGCGCAGCCCTACTTCCGCATCTTCAATCCGGTCAGCCAGAGCCAGAAGTTCGACGCGCAGGGCAAGTTCATTCGCCGCTACCTGCCGCAGCTGGCACGGCTGCCCGATGCGGCCCTCCACGCGCCCTGGCTGGCGCGCCCGGTGGAGCTGGCGGCTGCCGGCCTGCAGCTCGGGCAGAACTACCCGGAGCCCATCGTGTCGCACGAGGAGGCGCGCCAGCGCACGCTGCAGCGTTACGCGGCGGTGCGGCAGGTGAGCAAGACCGCCTGAAACGCCACAGCCCGGGCAGGCCGGGCTGTGCAAACGCAGGTGGGGGCGGCCGGCTCAGAACAGCTCGATGTCGCCGACCTTGGTGGCGTCCTTGAGCAGACCCCGGCGCACCAGGTCGCCGTGCCCGCAGACCTGGTTGCGGCCATGCTGCTTGGCGTAATAGACCGCCTGGTCGGCCCGCTCGAAGGCGGCACTGGGCGCATCACCCGCAAGCACCTCGGTGAAGCCGACGCTCGCCGTCACCTGGCCGACCTGCGGGAAGGCGTAGCTGGCCATGTTCTGGCGCAGCCGTTCGAAGGCAGCGGTGGCATCGTCTTCGCCACCGCAGCGCAGCAACACGACGAATTCCTCGCCGCCGAAGCGGTAGAGCCGGTCCTGGAAGCGGAAGGTGCTGCGCAGGATGCGCGCCACCAGCAGCAGCACTTCATCACCGATCAGGTGGCCATAGCGGTCGTTCACCTGCTTGAAATGGTCGATGTCGACCACGCCCAGCCAATGGCTGGTGGGCGTGTCGCTGCGCCGGCCGGCAGCCGCTGCGCCGGCGCTGGCGGCCTGGGCGTGGGCGGTCTTCAGGAAGGCTTCGTCGAAGGTCTTGCGGTTGAGCAGGCCGGTCAGCGTGTCGCGTTCGCTGTAGTCAAGCAAGCCGTTGAAGTTGCGGTAGATGCGCAGGATGCTGTTGACCATGCGCTGCGTCGCCTCGGCCACCGGCTCGGGCGTGCTGATTTCCACCGCCCCGATCGCGTCGGCTTCGGCGAACAGCGGGAACAGCAGCAGGTGCCGGTCGCCGCGCTGGCCGACCACCACCGCCTGGTTGTCCACACATTCGCTGAGCAGGGGCTCGCTGGCGCGGTCCGGCAGGTCCTCGAAGGCCACCCAGGGTGGGTCGGAGACCGCCGCCACCTGACCTTCGTCAAGCCGGGCACGCAGAAGCCATCGCTGCTGGCCGGCCTCGCCGACCAGCTTGTGCACCCGCACGCCGCAGGGATGAAGCAGGTCCATCAGGGCATGCGCAAGCGTGACGTCGAGAAGGTCGCGATCGCGATAGCCCGTCAGCGCGGCAAGGTGGTCGATGGCAGTGGTCATGGGCAGGCTTCAGCGAGGCGGGGATGGCGCCCGCCACCGCAGGGCGGCGGGCGCTGCAGACCGGTCCGTCTCAGGACACCACGTCCGCCGCCGTCATGTCGGCAGTGTAGCGACCGATCAAGGCCAGCAACTCTTCCTCACTATACGGTTTTCCGAGGTAGTGGTTGACCCCGAGTTCCGCGGCATAGTCCCGGTGCTTCTGGGCAATTCGCGAGGTAATCATGATGACCGGCAGGTGAGCCAGCCGTGCATCGCCGCGAATGTTGCGCACCAGGTCGAAACCGTCCATGCGCGGCATCTCGATGTCGCTCAGCACCACGGCCGGGCGTTCCTCGGCCAGCCGCTCCAGCGCTTCCAGGCCGTCCTTGGCCAGCGAGATGCGGTAGCCCTCGCGGGTCAGCAGGCGCTGGGTGACGCGGCGCACGGTGAGCGAATCGTCCACCACCAGCACCAGCGGCGCGATCGGGGCTTCCGGCTGCAGGGCCTGGGCCATCGCGGCGGCCTGGGCGGCGGCCTCGCCGGCCGGCAGGTGCAGGGACGCCTGCGTCATGGCCCGGGCTGCGTCGCCGTAGACCGTGGCCAACGCCACCGGGTTGTAGATCAGCGACACCGCACCGGACGCCAGCAGCGTCATGCCGGCCAGGCCGGGCAGGCGCGACAGCTGGGGACCGAGGTTCTTGACCACCACTTCCTGGTTGCCCAGCACTTCGTCGACGTGCAGTGCCACGCGCTGCTGCGCGCTGCGCACCACGACGATGGGCACCGAGCGGCCGATCTCGGTGCCACGGCCGCTGGACTGCAGCAAGGCACCCAGCCAGAAGAACGGCACCAGCTGCTCGCCCATGCTGTAGCTGCCCGACTCGTAGCAGCGCCCCAGCTCCTCGGCGGAGCCACGCCGCACGATCTCGACCAGGTGCGAGGGCACGCCCACCGTCAGCTGGCCGCAGCGCAGCATCACGATCTGCGTCACCGCGGTGGTCAGCGGCAGCACCAGCTTGAAACTGGTGCCCTGGCCGGCGCTGGTGGCCGTTTCGATGCGGCCGCCCATCGCGTTGACGTCGGAACGCACCACGTCCATGCCGACGCCGCGGCCGGCCAGCTCGGTGACCGTCTCGGCCGTCGAGAAGCCGGGCATGAAGATCAGGTTGGCCAGCTCGGCATCACTCGGCTCGGCGGCCGCGTCGAGCAGCCCCATGGCCAGTGCACGCTGGCGGATGCGGCCGAGGTTCAGGCCGGCACCGTCATCGCGGAACTCGATCGAGACTTCGTTGCCTTCCTGGTGCACCGCCACGACGATGGTGCCCACCGGGTCCTTGCCCGCCTCGGCGCGCAGCTGAGGTGCCTCGACGCCGTGCGTGACGCTGTTGCGCAGCAGGTGCTCGAAGGCGCCCGTCATCCGCTCCAGCACGCCGCGGTCGACTTCGATCGAGCCGCCGACGATGTCCAGCCGCACCTGCTTGCCGGTTTCCTTCGCAGCCAGCCGCACCACGCGGTACAGCCGCTCGGACAGGCCCTCGAACTCCACCATGCGGGTACGCAGCAGGTCGTCCTGCAGGTCGCGCGTCAGGCGGGCCTGGGCGGCCAGCTCGTCCTCGGCCGTCTCCAGCGTGCGCTGCAGCGTGCGCTGCACGGTGGCCACGTCGTTGACCGACTCCGCCATCATGCGGGTGAGTTCCTGGAAGCGGGTGAAGCGGTCGAACTCCAGCGGATCGAAGCTGTTGCCCTCGGCCTTGGCCGCCTCCATGCGGGAGGTCATCTGCGTCTCGGCCTGCAGCTCGATGTCACGCAGCTGCTGGCGCAGACGTTCCAGGTTGTCGGTCAGGTCGGACAGCGAACCCTTGATCTGGCCGACTTCCGATTCCAGGCGGGCGCGCGTGATGCTCACCTCGCCCGCCTGGTTGACCAGGCGATCGAGCAGCTGGGCACGCACCCGCACTGCGGCATGGCTGGCACCGCCGGTGCCCCGCACCGCGGGCGCCGTGCCCGCCATCGACCGACCGGCAAAGCGCGACCAGTCGATGGCCGTGCCCGGTGCAGCGCCGAGCGGCTGCGGCTGCGGCAGCGACGGCGCCAGCGCCGGCACGCCGGCGGCCGGCGGCAGCGCGGAGGCGCTGGGCAGCGGCTCGAACACCGGTGCCACCGGCGGCGCGGCCTCGGGGGCCGGCGCGGCCTGCGGCGTCATCGGGATGGCGGCGGTCGCATCGGCATAGGCCTGGGCGTCATTGGCGCGCAGCGCGTCGAACACCGCGGTCAGCGCATCCACGCGCGCCTGCAGCGGGTCGAGGTCGGGCGCAGTGACGTCGCCGCGCACGAGCAGGCGCTCGATCGCGGTTTCCAGCCGGTGGGCCATTTCACCCAAGCGCATGGCACCGGCCAGGCGGGCGCCACCCTTGAAGGTGTGCAGCGTGCGCATGCAGGCGTTGGCGTGCTTGAACTCCTGCGGCTCGCCCACCCAGTCGCGCATCTGGCTGCCGAGCTGCGGCAGCAGGTCCTGGCCCTCTTCCTCGAAGATCGGGAAGAGGTCGTCGTCGACCGCATCGATCTGGTCGATGTCGTCGTCGATGTCGATGCCGCCCGGCAGGCCCGTGACATGGGTCGGCAGCGAGGTCGGGGTTTCCAGCGCGGACAGCTGCTTGAGCTCGGTCCGGCCCAGCTCCGGCAGCACGGCCACCGGCTCCGGCGTTGCCGGGGCCTGGGGCAGCTCGATGGGCGGCAGCGGGCTGGCCTCGGCCAGTGCGTCGGCGGCCGGCTCGAAGGGCTCGACCGTCTCGGGCAGCAGCGGCTGTGCGTCGGCCTCGACCTCGGGCTCGGTGACTGCTGGCGGCGCCGCGGCTTCGATCGGCGCTTGCGTTTCTTCGGCGACCGGCTCGGCCTCGATGGGCAGCTCCAGGTCGGCGGCAGGCAGCGCCTCGACGTCCGGCAGCGGCGCGGCTTCGGACAGGGCCGGCTCGGCCGTTTCGTCCAGCGAGCCCTGCACGCTGTCGAAGCCACCGGTGGTGCTGGGCGTGTCGCCGTCGAGGCGGGCGTTCATCGCTTCCAGCAGGCGGGCCGATTCGATCTCGTGCGCGGCCAGGCGCTCCAGCAGGGCCGGCGACGGCTCCTTCAGGAAGCCGGCGGCGAACTGGTGCAGCAGGTGGCGGATTTCCTCGGCCACGTCCACGAACAGGCGGGCCTCGTCCGTGCTGCCGCTGCCCAGCGCTTGCGAGCGCATCAGTGCGTGCTCGAGCTGGCGGGCCAGCTGCGACAGGTCGGTGAAGCCCACGGTGGCGGAGCTGCCGGCCAGCGAATGTGCCAGCGCGACCGGCGTCTCGCCGACCGGGCGGTGCAGTTCCATCGCCCACTCGGCCACCTCGGTGGTGAGGCGGCGCGACAGTTCGTCGGCTTCGGTCAGGTAGATGTTGAACAGCGGGATGCTGATGCGCAGCGGCCCGACCACCTTGACCTGGTCGCTGATGGGCTCCGGCGTGGCCGGCAGTTCGGCCTCGGGCAGCTCGGCCTCCGGCTGCTCGGCTTCGGGCGGCTCGGCGCGGGACACCGGCAGCGGCACCACGTTGTCGGGCAACGGCGGCACCGGCTCGCCGGCGCCGCGCAGCGCGGCGACCAGCTCGGCACCGGCGTCGGCGGCGAAGTCGGCGCTGCTGGCTTCCAGGCCGGGCAGGTCGAGGTTGAAGTCGATGTCCAGGCTCGGCACGCCGGCAGCCGGCGTTTCGGCGACCGGGGCTTCCTCCGCCGGCCGGGTGGCCTCGAAGGCCTGCAGCAGCTCGGGCGGCAGCTCCTCCAGTTCGGCAGCGGGCACTTCGACCGGGGCCTCCGCCTCGTCGAGTTCGAGCGTGCCGGGCAGCTCCAGGGCCGGTTCGGCCGCCGGCTCCGGCGTGGCAGCGCCGCCCTCGAAGGCGGACAGGTCCAGTTCGAGGTCGGTGATTTCCGGCAGCGCCGGGGCTTCGGCCGGGGCAGGCGCCTCGACAGGCGGGAGCGCCTCGGCCACCACCGGCTCGACCGGCTCGGCCACCGGCGCGGCGGGCACCGGCGCCAGCACCGGGGCGACCACGGCGGGCGGCGGCGCAGCGTCCTGCAGCGACAGGCGGCGGCCTTCCAGCCGCAGCGCATCGGCCACGCGGCGCACCGGCGCGCTGTGGTGGGTCGGCGGCACACGGTCGGCGATCTCGCCGATCCAGGCGGCCATGTATTCCAGCACTTCAGCGGTCAGCTCGCGCAGCGTCTCGTCAGCCGGCCGCTGTTCGGCCAGCCAGCTGTTGTAGAGCTGCTCGCAGGCCCAGCCGGCCTCGCCGAAGTCATTCAGGCCCACCATCCGGGCGCTGCCCTTGAAGGTGTGGAAGGAGCGGCGCACCGCGGTCAGCTGCTCGATGTCGTCCGGCGTGCTGGCCAGGCGGTCGAGCGCCTCGCCGGCCGTGGCCATCACTTCCTGCGCTTCGATCAGGAAGATCTCGCGCATCTCGTCGTCTTCTTCCAGGCCCGAACTGGTGGCCGGGGCCGGCGACGGGCGTGGCACGGGAGCCGGCGCCGGGGCCGGCATCGCGAGCGGCTCCAGCGCCACCGCCTCGGAGGCGGTGGAGACGAAGTCGGCCATCGCCTGGGCGACCTGTTCGCGCGCTTCCTGCACGTCGACCTGGCCGGCTTCCACCTGGGCCACCACGTCTTGCGCGCTGGACAGGGAAGCAATCAGGGCCGGCTGATCGGCCACCACCACTTCCTGCGACAGCTTGGCCAGCTCGGCCGACACCGTCTCCAGCGGCACGTCCTCGCGCACCACCGCTTCCGCCAGGGTCTGCGCCTGCTCGATGAGGCGGGGTTCGACCAGGGTCACCGGGCCCGCTTCGGGCGCCGTGGCAGCGCCTTCGGCACGACCCATCACCGGCTTCAGCTCACCGCTCGCCGCATCGAAGACGAACAGCGACTTGGCCATCTGCGGCTGGTAGCTGAGCATGTCGATCAGGAAACCGAGCGCGCCCAGGTTGCCGGCCAGCCGGTCGAAGGTGCCGGTCTCGGCGGCACGCACCGGGTCGACTTCGGTGGCGATCATCTCGTCGACCACCTCGCGCATCTTCAGCACCGCCTGCGAGGCCTGGTCCAGGCCCAGCACCGACAGCACGCCGCGCATCGCCGTCAGCTGCTTCGGCACGGTCACCAGCACGCTGCGGTCGGCCGGGTTGCGGAAGAACAGGTCGATCTGCTTCTCGGCCTCGGTCAGGGAGCTGCGCAGCTCCTGCACCACGCTGCCCATGGTCTGGCGGTCGGAGACCCGGCGGTACAGGTCTTCCATCCAGGGCTCGAGCGGCTCGGGCGAGCGGCCCTTGCGCACCGACTCGATGCGCTGCGCCAGGCGGGTGGTGCGGGCTTCCTGCTCGGGATGGTCAAAGTCGACATCCTCCAGCGACGCTTCCAGGTAGAGCACGCTGGTGGCGACTTCCATTGCCAGCGGGGCCACCGGGCTGGCGTGGCTGTCCACCGTCTGCTGCACTGCGGCCTGCAGTGCGTCGGCCAGCGCTTCGCCGGCCGGATAGATCTTGCGCAGGGAATCGCCCACCAGGCTGAACTGCTCGTTCAGGCTGGGCAGGCGGTGCATTTCGCCACCGGCCACCGCCGACCAGGAGTCCTTCGCCGCGGCGACACGCTTGCGCGCCTGCACCAGCTGGCCCGGATCGAAGCGGCCGAGCTGCGACACCTCGTAGTTGACAGACGGATGCTCCACCAGGCCGTAAGCCTGGCGCACCGCGGACAGCCGCGGCGCGGAGCCGTCGGCGGGCAGCGGGCACTGCGCACAGAAGAACAGCAGGTCTTGCGCCAGGCGGTCCGACACGGCGGATTCGCCGCGCTCGAGCATGGTGAACTGGGCCAGGATGCGCGAGGCGACCCGCTTGCTGTAGACGTCGGTCTTCAGCAGCCCCTTGGCCTGGGCCTCGAAGAAGGCCGCCGCCAGCTTCCAGAAGGTGGCCACCTGAGGGTTGGCCGCACTGGCACCCAGGCCCGAGCAGACGTCGCTCATTCGATTGGCGGCCGCCGGCGAGGCACCGCGCATCAGCGTCAGCAGCAGGCGCTCCAGCTCGGAGCGGGTCGCTTCATCGGGTTGGCGCACCACCGCGTCGGACGCGGTGGGCAGCTCCACCCACTGCCAGTCCACGCTCCACAGGTCCGCCGGGTGGACACGGTCGGCACCGGCCAACTCCTGCACCGCGCGGTATTGCGGGAACAGCGCCACCGGCGAGATCTTGCGGCCGGCCAAGACCCGCTGCAGGAAATCGAGCAGGCCGAAGGAGGCCTTCTCGATCGCATCGACCGCCGCGGCATTGAGCTTCTGGGGTTTCTGCACGAAACGCTGCACTGCGGCCTCGGAGGCGCGCAGCACCGCGGCTGCCGACGGCATGCCGACCAGCTCCAGGGCGCCCACGCCCTGGTGCAATTGCTGGCGTGCCGTGCGCAGCACGGCCGGGTCGACATCGTCGACGTCGGAGCCGAGCACGCCCTCGGATTCCTTCAGAAATCGTCTGAGCGCCTTGTGCGCCGCCTCGAGCGACTTGCGCAGCTCCTCGTGCACCCAGGCCAGGGAGCTCAGGTCGTCGCTCTTGATCGTGTCGCGGTTACTGTCCATCCAGTGCCCCGTCGGGAATAGTGCCGGGAGGTCCTGCCTCCCGAAAATAGCTTGTCCAAATGCACGCAGGGGCGGCAGCGCCGCCCCTCGATCGCTAGCGGCCTCAGCCGATCTTGAAGCGTGACACCGACTGTTTGAGTTCTTCCGCACTCTTGGACAGCTCGCGCACCAGTTGTGCGGTGGAGCGAGTCCCTTCGCCGGTCTGCTCGGTCACGGCGAAGATGTGCTGGATGTTGCCGGCCACCACGTTGGCGGACTCGGCCTCTCGGGATGCTTGTGCGGAGATCTGCTCGATCAGCTCGGCCAGCTGGCGCGACACCTTGTCGATCTCGCCCAGTGCGGTACCGGCCGCGTCGGACAGTCGGGCCCCTTCGACCACACCCTGGGTGGAGCGCTCCATGGCGCCCACCGCGTCCTGGGTGTCGGTCTGAATGGTCTTCACCAGGGCCGCGATCTGGCGCGTCGCGTCGGCCGAGCGTTCGGCCAACCGCTGAACTTCCTCGGCCACCACCGAGAAGCCGCGACCCGCTTCACCGGCCGACGCGGCCTGGATGGCGGCGTTCAGGGCCAGCACGTTGGTCTGCTCGGTAATGTCGGAAATCAGCTCGGTGATTTCACCGATCTCCTGCGACGATTCGCCCAGCCGCTTGATCCGCTTGGAGGTTTCCTGGATCTGGTCGCGGATGGCGTTCATGCCGCCGATGGTGTTCTGCACCGCCGCCAGACCGGACTCGGCCGCTTCCAGCGACTGGCGCGCCACCTGGGCCGACTGCTGTGCCTGGGCAGACACTTCGTTGATTCGGCTCGCCATCTGCAGCACCGATTCACCGGTGTCGCGGATCTCGCGCAGCTGCTCGGTCGACGCCGCCAGCAGCTCGGTCGAGGTGGCCTCGACCTGCTGCGTGGTTTCCGTCACGCGCGACACCGTGCCTTGCACCTGCGACACCAGCGAGCGCAGCTCTTCCACCGTGTAGTTCACCGAGTCGGCGATGGCGCCGGTGATGTCTTCCGTCACCGTTGCTTGTTGCGTCAGGTCGCCCTCTGCCACCGTCTGCAGCTCGTTCATCAGCCGGAGAATGGCGGCCTGGTTGGCGTCGTTGACGCGCTTGGCTTCCTGCTCCTGGCGCTCGGCTTCCTGGCGCTGCTGTTCGGCGAAGATGGTCCGCTGGCGCTGGTCCTGCAGGTAGACATAGGCCAGGCCACCGATACCCAGCAACGCGAGCGCCACCGAGATCACCAGGAAGGCCACGTTCTGCGTGCCGAAGCCGGCCTCGCCGGACAGGCGTTCCTGCACCGTTTCCAGGCCCTTACGCAGCGGCTCGCTGTCGGCAATGATGGCCGCCTGTGCTTCACGTGCGGACACCAGGCCCTGCAGGTTGCCCAGGATGGCGCCGGCCTGCGTGCGGGTTTGCTCATAGAGCTGCAGCAGCGCGTCCAGTCGCTCCTTGGTCTGCTCGTCGCGGGTGCCGGGCAGGCGCAGTTCCGGGCTGCCTTCGGACAGGCCCTGCGCGATCTCGCGGAAGGAGTTCAAGTCCTTGCCCAGCAGGAACACGGCCTCGGGGCTCACGCCTTCCATCGTCAGGAATTCGTTGGCCGACTTGCCGATACGCTGGGTCAGCATCACCAGCTGGCCGGCGGCAGAAATTTCGGCCGGCGAGGCGTTTTGCTGCAGCTTCAGCGACGCCACCGTCTCGGCGATTTCCAGCAGGTCCGACGACTGGCGGTTGATGGCGCGCAGCGCCTGGCCCACCTGGGTCAGGATCTGCTGCTGCGACAACACGGTGTTGGCGTTCTTCTCGGCGCGGTCGACCAGCAGCACCAGCGGCTCCAGCGTGGTCTGCACCTCGGAGGACGCGGCCGCCAGGCCGCTGCCGGGGTCGCCGTTCTTCAGGCCGCGCACGTCGCGCGCCAGCACGGAGGTGCTTTCCTTCACTTCGGGGAAGGCCTGCGGGCTGCCGATCAGTGCCTGCGACACCGACTTCGCCAGCCGTTGCGACTGCATCAGCGCCTGACCGGAAGCCCGCACCTGCTCGGCGACCTTGTTCGCGGCGGTCTGGGACAACACCGTCACGAGCACCAGGCCCACCAGGCCGGCCACCGTCATGCCGCCCAGCAAACGCTGCTGTGTCGCCAGCGACAGGTGGCCGATCAGCGGCACCGCCACATGGTGGCCGCCTTCACGGCCGGCCTGCTGCATGCGGGTGTCGGCGAATTCGCCGGGCATCTCCGAAGGCGCCGCCTCGGAGATGATGGAGGAGTCCTGGCTCACCGTCGACGCGCCAGCGCGATCGAAGGCCAGCGTGCCGTCGGCCCCGGGCAGCGGGAGATCGTCCAGCCGTGGGGAGACCTCATCCTCCGGGGTATCCGGCGAGCCGCCCGCCAAGGACTTCTTGCCCGAACCTTTAAGCTTGTTGATGAAACCCATATATCCCTCTAGCTCACGTCCCGGGCCTCAGCCCACAATCTTCAAAAAGGCCTCGTCGGAGGCCAACGCGCCCAGGCTCAGTTCCTGCCACTTGCGACCCTGGCCGTCGCGGTAGAGCCCACCGACGAAGCCCGGCTTGTCGCGCGACTCGTCCGGCTCCAGCTGCAGTTGTTCCTTGCCGCGCAGTCCGGCCAGCCGCTCCACCAGCAGTGCGCAGTTGATTTCCAGCATCGGATTGAAAGCCACCAGGCGGGCCTGGTCGCGCACGTTCTCGGACGGCGCGACCGATGCCGCGGTGTTCCTGAATCCGAGGAAGCCCGCCAGGTCCACCACACCGTGCAGCCCCCCCCGCAAGTTCGCCACGCCCAGGAACCAGTGCGCCGTGTGCGGCACCGGCGCGTGGGCCGAAAAGGGGAAGATCTCGCCTGCGTCCGACAAGGGCAGCAGGAACCCATGGCCGGCCGACTCCACGGCCAGCCAGTTCGCGGTGCGGGCCTCGGTGCGGGCGGCCTGCAAACGTTCGGCCAGCCGGCTTTGCAACTCTCGCAGCGCTTCTTTTTTCGCCATTCGTCTTGCCTGTGTCCCTGTGTGGTCTGGCGCCTAGATAACCCGTGCCGAGCCTCAAGCTCAGTCGAAGGCGCGGATCTTGGCGATCAGCTCGTCGGCATCCACCGGCTTCACGACATAGTCGCGCGCGCCCTGGCGCATGCCCCAGACCTTGTCGGTTTCCTGGTTCTTGCTGGTGCACATGATCACCGGCACGTCGGCGAAGTTGGGGTCCCGCGTGATCGCGCGCGTGAGCTGGAAGCCGTTCTGGCCGGGCATCACGACGTCCATCAGGATCAGGTCGGGCTTTTCCTCGCCCAGGCGGCGCATCGCCTCTTCGCCGTTCTCGGCGGTGCGCACCGCATACCCTTTCTTGGTCAGCAGCTCCGACAGGTGGTGCAGTTCGGTCTTGGAGTCGTCGACCAACAGGATCTTCTTGACTGGCATGGCTCTTTCCTCGCTCCGTCCGCCACAGGCGGACTTCTACTACTTCAACGGTTTCGTGCAGAAGGGCGCCGCGGGCGCCCTGTACGTACTTCTCAAGCCACCCGGCTGTACTGCTCCACGGCCTGGAGCAGCTGGTCCTTGGTGAACGGCTTGGTCAGGTAATCCTCGGAGCCCACCATGCGGCCGCGGGCCTTATCGAACAGGCCGTCCTTCGAGGACAGCATGATGACCGGCACCTGCGCGAACTTGGGATTGCGCTTGATGATGGCGCAGGTCTGATACCCGTCGAGACGAGGCATCAGGATGTCGCAGAAGATCAGCTGCGGCTCATGGTCATTGACCTTGGCCAGCGCGTCGAAACCGTCTTCTGCAAGCACCACCTGATAGCCCCCTTGCTTCAGGAAGATCTCCGCACTGCGGCGGATGGTGTTGCTGTCATCGATGACCAGCACTTTGGTGGCTGTATCCACCGATGTAGCGTTGTCGCTGCTCACAGAGCCCTCTCCTCAACGACTTCCGTAGCGTGATTGTGGCAATCAGATCTGCACCATCTCGAAGTCCTCCTTGCGGGCGCCGCATTCAGGGCAGGTCCAATTCATGGGGACGGCAGCCCAAGGCGTTCCGGGCGCGATACCATGCTCCGGGTCGCCAGCGGCCTCGTCATAGATCCATCCGCAAATCAGGCACATCCAAGTTCGAGACTCGCTCACTTTGTATCAGTTTCACTACAATGATGCGAGTCATTGTAGCCTTACGAAGACACCAAACTACGTGGGTCTGTGCGAACTTACACGTGATTGTTCACGTAGACTTTGTAACCGACCCGCCCGCCGAACCGGCTGCTCATGACCACCGATCCCACCTCTCCCGAATTGACGCAAGACGACGCCCAGGACATGACCGGGCCGGCCTGCGTGATGACCTTCAATGCAAACGACCCGAGCGGCGCCGGTGGCCTGGGCGGTGACGTCGCCACCATTTCGGCGATGGGGGCGCATGCGCTGCCGGTCGTCACGGCCGTGCTGCTGCGCGACACCGCCGAGGTGTTCGACCACCATGCCATCGACGAGGACGCCATCGTCGAGCAGGCCCGCAGCATCCTGGAAGACGCCGCCATCTCGGCCTGGAAGGTCGGCTTCCTCGGCAGCGCCGAGGGAGTGAGCGCTACCGCCGAAGTGCTCAGCGACTACCCCGACGTGCCGCTGGTGGCCTACCTTCCCAATCTGTCGTGGATGGAGGAAGCCGACCATGAGGCCTATCACGAGGCCTTCCGCGAGCTGGTGCTGCCGCAGACCGAGGTGCTGGTCGGCAACCACAAGACCCTGACCGATTTCCTGCTGCCCGAGTGGGAGGCCGACCGCCCCGCCTCGCCGCGCGAGCTGGCCGGCGCCGCCAGCGAGCATGGCGCGCGCTTCGTGCTGGTGACCGGCGTGCAGCTGCCGGACCAGTACGTCGACAACGTGCTGGCCTCGGCCGAGGGCCCGATCACCGGCGAGAAATTCGAGCGCTTCGACACCTCCTTCGTCGGCGCGGGCGACACGCTGGCCGCCGCGCTGGCCGCCATGCTGGCCAACGGTGCGGAGCTGCACATGGCCTGCTCGGAAGCACTCGCCTTCCTCGACCAGACGCTGGATGCCGGCTTCCGCCCCGGCATGGGCTCGGTGGTGCCGGACCGCTTCTTCTGGGCCCAGCCGCCGGCCGAAGACGAGGAGCTGGCCGCCGGCAGCGAATTCGAGGCGCCCAACGATCCCCGCCATGTCCACTAATACCGCCTTGTTCGAACGCGCCCAGCGCGTCATCCCGGGCGGCGTCAACTCGCCGGTGCGCGCCTTCCGCTCAGTCGGCGGCACGCCGCGTTTCATCAGCCGGGCCCAGGGGGCCTACCTGTTTGACGCCGAAGGCAGGCGCTACATCGACTACATCGGCTCCTGGGGACCGATGATCCTTGGCCACGGCCACCCGGCGGTGCTCGAGGCCGTGCAGAAGGCCGTCACCGAGGGCTTCTCCTTCGGCGCGCCCACCGAGCGCGAGATCGAACTGGCCGAGGAAATCCTCAAGCTGGTGCCCTCGATGCAGCAGGTGCGCCTGGTCAGCTCCGGCACCGAGGCCGCGATGAGCGCCATCCGCCTGGCGCGTGGCGCCACCGGCCGGGCCAAGCTGATCAAGTTCGAAGGCTGCTACCACGGCCACGCGGACGCCCTGCTGGTCAAGGCCGGCTCGGGGCTGGCCACCTTCGGCAACCCCACCAGCGCCGGCGTGCCGCCGGAGGTGGTGCAGCAC
Organism: Eleftheria terrae; assembly: GCF_030419005.1. Classification (NCBI taxonomy): domain Bacteria; kingdom Pseudomonadati; phylum Pseudomonadota; class Betaproteobacteria; order Burkholderiales; genus Eleftheria; species Eleftheria terrae. Next base: position 4,440,740 of record NZ_CP106951.1, on the reverse strand, counting down.
ACGCTGGTGCTGGAGTACAACAACATCGCCCAGCTCGAGGAGAGCTTTGCGCTGCACGGCCAGGACATCGCCTGCGTGATGATCGAGCCGATCGCCGGCAACATGAACTTCGTGCGCGCCGCCCTGCCCTTCATGCAGCGCCTGCGGGAGCTGTGCACCGAGCATGGCGCGCTGCTGGTGTTCGACGAAGTGATGACCGGCTTCCGGGTCGGCCTGCACAGCGCGCAGGGCCTGTATGCCCGCCAGCTGCCCGGCTTCCGCCCGGACCTCAGCGTGTTCGGCAAGGTGATCGGTGGCGGCATGCCGCTGGCCGCCTTCGGTGGGCCGGCGGAGATCATGCAGCAGCTGGCGCCGGTGGGGCCGGTCTACCAGGCAGGCACGCTGTCCGGCAACCCGGTGGCCACCGCCTGCGGCCTGGCCACGCTGCGCGAGATCCAGAAGCCCGGCTTCTTCGACGCACTCGCCGACAGCACCCGGCGCCTGGTGGCCGGCCTGGAGCAGGCCGCGCGGCAGGCCGGCGTGGCCTTCTGCGGCGACAGCGAGGGCGGCATGTTCGGTTTCTTCTTCGGGCCCGAGCTGCCGCAGCACTACAGTCAAGTCATGGCCACCGACAAGGAGCGCTTCAACCGCTTCTTCCATGCCATGCTGGAACAAGGCATCTACCTGGCACCGGCGCTCTATGAAGCCGGCTTTGTCAGCGCGGCGCACAGCGCGGCCGACATCGACGCCACGGTGGCCGCGGCCGCAGCCGCACTGCGCAGCTGAGCGGCGGACGCTCCAGTTTCTCCATCCATTGACGGGCCCGCGGGGCCCGTTTTTTTCGGGCGGCCGGCCGCGCCCGGCGCTCAGAACGCCAGCCGGCCCGCTTCTCCCGGCTCCACCGCATTGCGCCGGATCACGCTGGCGAACCAGTGGAAGCTGTCCTTCGGCCGGCGCTCCAGCGTGGCGAAGTCCACATGCACGAGGCCGAAGCGCATCGTGTAGCCCCAGGCCCATTCGAAGTTGTCGAGCAGCGACCACAAGGTGTAGCCCCGCACATTGCAGCCCGAGCGGATGGCCCGGTGCATGGCGATCAGGTGGCGCTGGCAGTAGGCGATGCGCTTGTTGTCGCGCACCCGGCCGTCGCCATCCGGGCCGTTGTTGTAGCAGGCGCCGTTCTCGGTGATGTAGACCGGCGGGTTGCCGTAGCGGTCGCGCAGCCACAGCAGCACGCGATAGAAACCTTCCGGGTAGATGGCCCAGCCGATGTCGGTCAGCTCGAAGCCGGGCACGTCCACTGTCGACGCGCCGAGCAGGGCCGCCAGCTCGGCCTTGGCATCGCCGCTGCGCTTCAATTGCGGCGGGACGTCAGGCGCCAGCGTGTAGCTGCCGGTGTAGTAGTTGATGCCGAGGAAGTCGGTCGGGCTGGCGATGATCGCCATGTCGCCGTCCTGCACCGGGGGGCGGGCGCCCAGTTCGGCATAGCGCTCCAGCATCTCCTCGGGATAGTGTCCGAAGTAGATCGGGTCGAGGTACCAGTTGTTGAACCACTCCAGGCCGCGTCGGCACGCGTCGATGTCGGCCTGGCTTTGCGAATAGGGCTCGCGCCAGTCCACATTCGGTGCCATGCCGATCTCGCCGGGCAGCTTCAGTTCGCGGAAGCGCCGCACCGTCAGGCCGTGCGCCAGCAGCAGGTGGTGGGCCACCGCGAGGGTCGCCTGGTGGTTGCGCTGCCCAGGCGCGTGCTCGCCGATCTGGTTGGACAGGTTGGCCGAGCACCATGGTTCATTGAGCGTGATCCATTGGCGCACCCGATCGCCCAGCGCTTTGAACACCGCCTCGGCATAGGCCACGAAGGCGTGGGCCGTCTCGCGCACTTCCCAGCCGCCCTCGTCCTGCAGGCACTGCGGCAGGTCCCAGTGGTAGAGGGTCACCATGGGCTGGATGTCGGCGGCCAGCAGCGCGTCGACGAGGCGGCTGTAGTAGTCGAGGCCCTTGGCATTCACGGCCCCCCGCCCGCTGGGCACCACCCGCGGCCAGGCCACCGAGAAGCGATAGACCTTGGCGCCCATCTGCTTCAGCAGGGCGACGTCCTCCTCGATGCGGTGGTAGGAGTCGCACGCGACGTCCCCGGTGTGCCCTTCGAGCACCCGTCCGGGTTGCCGCGCGAACGTGTCCCAGATCGACGGGCTGCGACCGTCCTCGTCATGCGCGCCTTCAATTTGATAGGCGGATGTCGCCGCGCCCCATTGGAAGCCGGCCGGAAAGTGAAGCAGTGTGGATGCGGACATTTTGTTTGCATGGCGAATGAAAGGGCCAGCATACCAGTCATGAAAGCGCTTTCAAGATTGCCCCACCGAGGGAAAACCCGTACCTTGGAGAGGTCAGTCAGGGCCGGAGGCGGCAGCGCGCAGCCCACGGCGGAGCTGGAGCTGGAGCTGGAGCTGGAGCTGGAGCTGGAGCTGGAGCTGGAGCTGGAGCTGGAGCTGGAGCTGGAGCTGGAGCTGGAGCTGGAGCTGGAGCTGGAGCTGGGCACTGGCACTGGCACTGGCACTGGCACTGGCACTGGCACTGGCACTGGCACTGGCACTGGCACTGGCACTGGCACTGGCACTGGCACTGGCACTGGCCTTGGTGTGTGGCTCGCAGCTCGCAGCGCGTGGCGTGTGGCGGCCAGGGAGGCCCACGGCGCTTGAGACTCCCGCTGGCGGGCGCCAGCGCTGCCGAGGCCGCCGGGCGGCGCAACCGCGCAAGGAGGCGGCTCACTGCGGGCGACCGTGGGCGCATGGCCAGCGGCCCTCGCACGCCCCCTCACCGCCGCGCCACGCCCGGATGCAGGGCGGCGGGGCCCGCGCTTCTCCGCTTCTAGAATGGCCCGATGCACATTCACATCCTCGGCATCTGCGGCACCTTCATGGGGGGCCTTGCCGCGCTCGCCCGCGAGGCGGGCCACCACGTCACCGGCTGCGATGCGGGCGTCTACCCGCCGATGAGCGACCAGTTGCGCGCGCTGGGCATCGACCTGATCGAAGGCTGGGACCCCGCACAGCTCAGCCTGAAGCCCGACGTCTGGGTGGTCGGCAACGTGGTGTCGCGTGGCAACCCGCTGATGGAGGCACTGCTCGACCGCGGCGAGCGCTACACCAGCGGCCCGCAATGGCTGGCCGAACACGTGCTGCAAGGCCGCCACGTGCTGGCCGTGGCCGGCACGCACGGCAAGACCACCACCACCTCGATGCTCGCCTGGATCCTGGAGCATGCCGGCCGGGAGCCGGGGTTCCTGGTGGGCGGCGTGCCGCAGAACTTCGGCGTCTCGGCGCGCCTGGGCCGCGGGCCGGCCTTTGTCATCGAGGCCGACGAGTACGACACCGCCTTCTTCGACAAGCGCAGCAAGTTCGTGCACTACCGGCCGCGCACCGCGGTGCTCAACAACCTGGAATTCGACCACGCCGACATCTTCGAGGACCTGGCGGCCATCGAGAAACAGTTCCACCACCTGGTGCGCACGGTGCCGGGCCCCGGCCGGGTGGTCGTCAACGGCCGCGAGGAGAGCCTGCAGCGCGTGCTCGCGCGCGGCTGCTGGAGCGAGCAGGCGAGCTTCGGCGTCGCCTCGGGCTGGAGCGCCGACGGTGAGCCGGACCGCTTCGAGGTGCTGCAAGCCGGCCGCCGTGTCGCGCGAGTCGAGTGGGGGCTGCTGGGCGAGCACAACCAGCTCAACGCCCTGGCCGCCATCGCGGCGGCCGAGCACCTCGGCGTGGCACCGCAGGCGGCGGCCGAAGCGCTGTCCAGCTTCGGCAATGTGAAGCGGCGGCTGGAGCTGCGCGGCGAGGCCGGCGGCGTGCGGGTCTACGACGACTTCGCCCACCACCCGACGGCCATCCGCACCACCATCGACGGGCTGCGCCGCAAGGTCGGGGCCGAGCGCATCCTCGCCATCTTCGAGCCGCGCTCCAACACGATGAAGCTGGGCACGATGAAGGCGCAGCTGCCGTGGTCGCTGGAGCAGGCCGACCTGGCCTTCTGCCACAGTGGCGGCCTGGGCTGGGATGCCGCCGAGGCACTTGCGCCGATGGGCGCACGCGCGAGCGTGGACGACAACATCGACGCACTGGTGCGCCGGGTGGTCGCAGCCGCCCGGCCGGGCGACCACTTGCTGTGCATGAGCAACGGCAGCTTCGGCGGGGTGCACGACCGGCTGCTCCAGGCGCTTGCCACCACGCCGGCCACCTGACACGCGCGGGCGCTGCTGGCCCGCCGGCACGGCAGCGCGGGCGTCGATGGCGGCAGCGCCGCCTGCGTTGCCAAAGCAACCGGGCGGCCGCCGTTGCCGGCGCCGCCCCGTGCCACCCGCGTTGGGGCTTCAGCCGCGCGTCATCGTGGCGCGCAGGGCCTCGCTCAGCATGGCCAGGCTGTCCTGCAGATGGGCCTGTGCCTCGATCGACAGCTTATGGTTGCCCGCAGCGGCGCGCAGTTGCGCCTGCAGCTGGGTGGCGTTGAAGCGCATCAGGCTCAACGCGTCGGCCGGCAGGCTGGCCGAGCCCTGCGTCAGCAGGTTCACCACCCGCCTCAGGTGCTCGCGCTGCAGGTTGCGGCGCACGCGGTCGATGTCGCTGCCATTGCGGGTCTCGCTCCACACCGCGTCCTGCAGTGTGCGGTAGACCTCCTGCAGCGAGATCGCCTGGCGGGCTGCGCCACCGAGGTACTGCGGCAGGTCCAGCAGCCGGGTGGCGACACCGGGGCTCAGCAGCCGGTCAAGCGCGGCACCCTGCACGCTCAGGACCGCATTGGGCACGCTCACCGGCCCCATGCTCTCGCGGTCCAGGTAGTCAGGCGGCAGGCTGCTCAGGAACTCGGGCCGGAACTGGAAGCTGTCGGCGCTGAAGATGCCGCGGGCCAGCAGTTGCAGGGCCTGGCGCTGCTTGGCCGGCTCCACCGGGGTGTAAGTGCGGCGCTTGGTGGTGCCAGGCAGGTCGCGCACCTGCACCATGCCGCCGATGTACTTGCTGGCCAGCTCGGTGGTGCGGTTGAGCTGGCGGAAGCCGGTCAGCAGCAGGCGACGCTGCAGCAGCGGATCGCCTTCGCCCTGCGGTACCACGGTCTGGGTGCGCTGCCACAGTTCCTGCGACAGCTTCAGGCGCTTCTCGGCATAGGCCAGCGGATCGTCGCCCAGGTCGAAGCGGTTGGCCAGCGGGTCGATGCCCTCGAAGCCGGCGAAGCCACCGGCGTCGTAGTCGTCGGCATAGGCCAGCGCCGGCTCGGTGCTGCGGGCCGCGATGCGAGCCAGCTCCGCCGCCTCCTGCTCGGCGGCGATCGGCTTGTAGGCGTACTCGATGGCCCAGTAGTCGTAGGGCCCCAGCGTGTCATTGTTGTAGGCGCCCTGGCGCTCGCCCTTGAGGGCCAGGTTGAAGGCGTTGTAGTCCATCACCGAGCCGGACACGCCGTGCTCGCGGGTGTAGGCGCTGTCACCCAGCTGCGAACGCTTGACGGTGGTCGAGCCCTTGAAGTTGTGCTTGAGGCCCAGCGTGTGACCCACCTCGTGCATCACCGTGTCCTTGACGACCGACTGCACGAAGGCCTCGGCCTCGGGGCTGTCGGCGGTGAGTTCACCCCGTGCCTCGAGCGTGTCGAGCACGAAGTCCATCTCGGCGGCGTTCTCCAGCGCGTAGCTGCAGTCCTCGTGGCGCTCGTGGCTGCTGGCGGCGTGCGGTCGCTGCTCGGCCGGACGGCCCTTCTCCTCGACGAAGAAGCGCCGTGCACTGCGGCTGAACACATCGGCCATCGCGATGTCGGCGTCCAGGATCTCGCCGGTACGCGGGTCGGAATGGTGAGGACCGCGGGCATAGCCGGCGTCGGCACCGACATACCAACGGATGGAGGCGTGGCGCGCGTCGAGCGTGTCCCACTCGGCATCGTCGGGCTGCTGGCGCACCACGATGGCGTCCTTGAAGCCGATGCGCTCGAAGGCCTTGTTCCACTCCAGCACGCCGGCCTCGACCGCCGCCCGGTAGCGCGCCGGGATGTTGCGGTCCAGCCAGTAGACGATGGGCGCCTTCGGCTCGGAGAGTGCTGCCGCCGGGTCCTTCTTCTCGAGGCGCCAGCGGTTGATGTAGTGCACCCGCGGGTTGGACTTCAGGTCGGAGGAAACGTCGGTGTGGGCGTCGGTGAAATGGCCCAGCCGCGGATCGGCACGGCGCGGCGTCATCGCCACCTCGGGCAGGCGGGCGAAGTTGTAGACGAAGCCGACGAAGAAGCTGCGCGCATCCGGCGTGGTGACGGGCGCCGCGCTGCCGGCCGGCATGCGGGAGGTGGCGAAATGCATGCGCACGTTCAGCGAGGTCAGCTCGCTGGTGGCCGAGCTCATCTCGAAGAAGGAATTGCTGCGGTCGAAGCTGAAGGGTGCACGAAAGGCGGCTTCGATCTGGCTCGAATAACCGGCGATGTCACCCAGCAGGAAGCTGGCGTCGATCAGCACCGAATGGCGCTCCGCATGCGTGGCGCTCACGACTGGCGTGGCGCCCAGCAGGCTGTCGGAGAAGGCCTGCGCCAGGGCCTGCTGCAGCGGCCCGTTGCCGTCGGCCCGGAATCCGGTGTTGCGCGCCAGCAGCTGCATCTGGTTGCCGATGCGGCGGAAGCTGGCGACCCAGCTGCTGCCCATCTGGCTGGCATACAGGCCACGCTCGCCGACCGAGCTGTGCACGTTGGCCGACAGCAGGAAGGGCTGGCCCAGCCGGGCCTCGGGGATCTCGATCCAGACCTTGTCGTCCTTGCGCCAGAGCGGGAAGTAGCCGTCGCTGAGGGTGGCGCCGCGCACCACCTCGGAGAAGGCGCGCAGCCCCGAGTTGTCGTTGCGCATCGGCGAGGGCGCCACCGGCCGCGTGGCGCCGGCAGCCAGCTCGGTCGGCGCGACGGGATGCACCGCCGGCGTCACCGCGGCGGTGGGCGCCAGCGCGGTGGCGCAGCCCCCCAGGCCCAGCAGTGCCGACAGCACCCAGGTCGTCGGCCAGCGTGTCAAATACTCGTTCACGGAAAGATCCCTCTCGCTTGCGGCAGCTCGATGCACCACCATCGCGGGGCAGTATAGAAATGCAACTGCGCCCCAACACGCCTCCCGGAGCCCGTCCGGCACGTGGCTGGCGACCCCGTGCGGAACACCACGGATCACAAGCCCGCTAGACTGCCGCTTTCCCCCCTTTGTTCCGGCCTTTCGCGCCGCCTCCCTAGAACGGGGGACGGGACGTGAGAAAACCCACAATCGTGACGACGACCCACCTGCTCTACCTGCATGGCTTCCGTTCCTCGCCGCAGTCCACCAAGGCCCGCCTGACCGCCGCCCGCGTCGACAGCCTGCGCGCCGCTGGACACGAGATCCACTGGTGGTGTCCCCAGTTGCCGCCCTCGCCCGCCGAGGCGGTGGCGGGGCTGCTCGCGGGGGTGTCCGGCTGGCCCGCCGGGCAGGCCGCGGTCATCGGCAGCTCGCTCGGCGGCTTCTATGCCACGGTGCTGGCCGAGCGCCTGGGCTGGCGCGCGGTGCTGTTGAACCCGGCGGTCGATCCGGCCCGCGACCTGAGCCGCCACATCGGCGAACAGAAGGCCTGGCACAGCGAGGAGCGCTTCTATTTCCGGCCGGAGTTTGTCGACGAGCTGCGCACGCTGTCGCCGCCCCGCCTGAGCCGGCCGGAACGCTACTTCGCCGTCATCGCCAAGGGCGACGAGCTGCTCGACTGGCGCGAGATGGCGGCGCGCTACGCGGGCAGCCAGCAGCAGGTGCTGGAAGCCGGCGACCATGCGCTGTCCGACTATCCGGAGCAGCTGGATGCGGTCTTCCGCTTCCTCGGCCTGTCAGCCTGAACCGGCGGCTGAGAAGCCGGCCGCAACTCCGGCGACAATGCCGCCATGTTCGCCCTCTTCGAAGACGCCGGAAAATTCCTCGCCGGCCGCGTGATGTCCGAGGCCGACAGCTCGATGCAGATCGAGCTGGACTCCGGCAAGCGCGTCAAAGCCAAGACCGCCAACGTGCTGCTGAAGTTCGAGCAGCCGCCCCCGGCCCAGCTGCTGGCGCAGGCCCAGGCCCTGGCGGCCGAGATCGACCTCGACCTGGCCTGGGAGTTCGCGCCCGCCGAGGAATTCGGCTTCGCCGACATCGCCCGCGACTATTTCGATGCCAGCGCCGGGCCGGTGCAGCAGGCCGCCACGCTGCTGCGGCTGTTCGAGGCACCGCACTATTTCCGCCGCGTCGGCAAGGGCCGCTTCAAGAAGGCGCCCGAAGAGATCGTCAAGGCCGCGCTGCTGGGCATCGAGCGCAAGAAGCAGCAGCAGGCCCAGGTCGAGGCCTGGGCCGCCGAGCTGGCCGGTGGCAGCTGCCCGGCGCCCATCCGCGAGCAGCTCTTCCGCATCCTGTTCAAGCCGGACAAGAACGCGCTCGAATACAAGGCGGTGGTGGAGGCGGCGCGGCAGTCGCATGCCGCGCCGCTGGAGCTGCTGACGCGCGCCGGCGCGATCGACAGTCCCTACCAGTTCCACTGGCGGCGTTTCCTGTTCGAGCATTTCCCCAAGGGCTACGGCTTCCCGGAACTCAGCGCACCGGCCATCAAGGAAGAGTTGCCGACCGCCGCCGTGCGCGCTTTCAGCATCGACGACTCGGCCACCACCGAAATCGATGACGCGCTCTCGGTCACCGGCCTGGGCAGCGGCACGGTGGTGTTCGGCATCCACATCGCCGCGCCGGGGCTGGCCATTGCGCCGGGCTCGCCGCTGGACCAGGTGGCCCGTTCGCGCTACTCCACCGTCTACATGCCGGGCTACAAGCTGACCATGCTGCCCGACGAGGTGGTGCAGGCCTACACGCTGCAAGAAGGCCGCGACTGCCCGGCGGTCTCGCTCTACGTCACGCTGGACGAGGCGACGCTGGCCGTCACCGCCACCGAGACCCGCCTGGAGCGGGTGCCGATCGCCGCCAACCTGCGGCATGACCGGCTCGACGGCATCGTCACCGAGGCGGCCCTCAATGGCGAGGGCCCGGCCGACTTCCCCTTTGCCGAGGAGCTGCGCTTTGCCTGGCGCCTGGCCCGCCACCTGAAGGCCGAGCGCGAGGTGGTGCGCGGCAAGCCGGAGAACTTCACCCGCCCGGACTACAACTTCCGCCTGGAAGGCAACGGCGACCGCGAGCCCGACGGCAGCGAGACGGTACTGATCGGCGTGCGCAAGCGCGGCGAGCCGCTCGACCTGATCGTCGCCGAGGCGATGATCCTGGCCAACAGCACCTGGGGCGGCTGGCTGGGCGAGCTGGGCGTGCCGGGCATCTACCGCGGCCAGGCCAGCCTGCTGCCCGGCGTGAAGGTGCGCATGGGCACCAAGCCGATGCCGCATGCCGGCATGGGCGTGAAGCAGTACACCTGGGCCACCTCGCCGCTGCGGCGCTATGTGGACCTGGTGAACCAGTGGCAGATCATCGCCTGCGCCCGCCACGGCCGCACGGCGGCGCTGGCCGCGCCCTTCAAGCCGAAGGACGCGGAGCTGTTCTCGGTCATCTCCGGCTTCGACGCCGCCTACTCGGCCTACAACGACTACCAGTCCGGCATCGAGCGCTACTGGACGCTGCGCTGGCTGGAGCAGAACGAGGTGCATGAACTCGACGCGGCCGTGTTGAAGGAGGGCCTGGTGCGGGCCGACACGCTGCCGCTGGTGTTCCGCGCCAACGGTGCCGAGCGGCTGGCACGCGGAGCCCGGGTGCGGGTGCGCATCGCCTCCATCGACAAGCTGACGCTTGACGTCTTCGCCAGCGTCACCGCCCACCTCGACGATGCCGCGCTGGCACCGACCGGCACCGAAGAAGAGGCCGACGAGCTGGAGCCGGCTGCCGGCCCGCTGTCGCTGGCCATCGACCTCAACGAGAGCGAGGCCCAACAAGGCGACAATACCGCCGGCGCCCCGCCCACCTCCGCTGCCTGACCCAGCATGCTGAAGAATTTCTCGACCCTGCACATCGCGCTGGCCTTCTCGGTCGGCGTGCATGCCGTCCTCGGCACGCTGCGCTTCGTCGACCCCCAGGGTTTCGACCGGCTGTTCGAGGACACCCCGCTTGAAGTGGTGCTGGTCAATGCCCGCTCGAACGAGGCGCCACTGAAGGCCCAGGCCATCGCGCAGGCGAGCCTGGCGGGCGGCGGTGAAGCGGCCGCCGGCCGCGCCACCTCGCCGCTGCCGCCCTCCGAGCTCCAGGCGGTGGGCGACGCGATGGAGGACACCGACAAGCGCATCGAGGCGCTGCAGGAGCAGCAGAACCGCTTGCTCAGCCAGGTCAAGCGCGACCTGGCGGCGCTGCCGCCGCCCGACCCGCAGCAGGACCCGGGCCGGCCCGAGAACAAGGCGCAGGAAGAACGGCGCCGCCAGTTGCTGCGCATGCTGGCCGAGATCGAGAAGCGCATCAACGAAGAAAATGCCCGCCCCAAGCGCCGCTACATCAGCCCGAGCACGCGCGAGGAGGTCTACGCCGTCTACTACGATCAGCTGCGCCGCAAGATCGAGGAACGCGGTACCCGCAACTTCCCCGAACACCAGGGCCGCAAGCTCTATGGCGAGCTGACGATGATCGTCACCGTCGACGCTGCCGGCCGGGTGGTCGACACCGAGATCGTGCAGCACTCGGACTCGCCCATCCTCGACCGCCGTGCGGTCGCCATCGTCGAGGCGGCATCTCCCTTCGGCGCCTTCACGCCTGGCATGCGCGGCAAGGCCGACCAGATCGTGGTGGTCTCGCGCTTTCGCTTCACCCGCGACGAAGCGCTCGAAACCACGCTCACCACCCCGCAGTGACACCCCCCTCACGCATGGACCGCTACGCCGTCGTCGGCCACCCCGTCGAGCACAGCAAGTCACCCTACATCCACGCGCGCTTCGCCGAGCAGTGCCACCAGCCGGTCACCTACGGCCGGCTGCTGGCGCCGCTGGACGCCTTCCTGCCCACTGTGCGCGAGTTCGCCGGCAGCGGCGCGCGAGGCTGCAACGTCACCGTACCGTTCAAGTTCGAGGCCTTCGCGGCCGCGGCGCAGGCCAGCGAACGGGCGCAGCTGGCCCAGGCAGCCAACCTGCTGCGCTTCGATGCCGACGGCCGCTGGTTCGCGGACAACACCGACGGCGCCGGCCTGGTCCATGACCTCCAGCACAACGCCGGCCTCGAGTTGGCCGGGCGCGACCTGCTGCTGATCGGCGCCGGCGGGGCCGCGGCCGGTGTGCTGGGACCGCTGCTGCAGGCGCGTCCGCGCCGGCTGGTGGTCACCAACCGCACGCTCGACAAGGCCCGTGAGCTGGTGCAGCGGCATGCCGCCCTCGCGCTGGCGCAGTCGGTCGAGCTACAGGCGGCGCCGCTGGACGACTGTGGCCGCGGCCACCACCTGGTCATCAACGCGACGGCCAGCAGCCTGCAGGGCGGCGCGGTGCCGGTGGCCGGCCAGGTACTGGCCCCCGGGGCGCTGGCCTACGACATGATGTACGGCCCGCCGGCCGCCGCCTTCCTGGCCTGGGCCGCCGAGCATGGTGCCAGCGGCCGCGACGGCCTGGGCATGCTGGTGGAGCAGGCGGCGGAGGCGTTCGCCGTCTGGCGCGGTGTGCGTCCGCAAACGCAGCAGGTGCTGGCCGACTTGCGCGCCGGCCGGGGTTGAGGAGTCTGCGAGCATGAAGTCCGTGCTGGCCACAGCGGGCCGTTTCCTCGGATTGCTGGTGCTGTGCGGCCTGGCCCTGCAGTTGTATTTCCTCGGCCGCATCGCGCTGATGGCCGCCATCGACCCGCAGTCCACCACTTTCCAGCGCGCCGAGGCCTGGCGCATCCTCACCGAGCAGGGCGAGCTGCCGTGGCGGCAGGAGTGGCGCGCCTACGAGGAAATGTCCGACCACCTCAAGCGCGCAGTGATCGCCTCCGAGGACAGCGGTTTCCTGGAGCACGAGGGCATCGAGTGGGAAGCGCTGGAAAAAGCCTACGAGCGCAACCTGAAGGCGCAGGAAAAGGCCGACCGCTACAACGAGCGGATGGCCAAGCTGGCCGAGCGCCGCCCCAACCGGCCGGTGAAGATGCGCCTGGCCAAGGTGGTGGGCGGCTCCACCATCACGCAGCAGCTGGCCAAGAACCTGTTCCTGTCGGGCGAGCGAAACCTGCTGCGCAAGGCGGAAGAGTTTGCCCTGACTTTCATGCTGGAAGCGCTGTTGAGCAAGGAACGCATCCTGGAGATCTACCTGAACAACGTCGAATGGGGTGAAGGAGTGTTCGGCGCGGAAGCTGCCGCCCAGCACTATTTCCGCCTCGGTGCCGACCGGCTTTCGGCGCCCCAGGCCGCCCGGCTGGCGGCGATGCTCCCGGCCCCGAAACAGTTCGAGAAGCGCCCGAATTCGGGCCGCCTCGGCGCCCGCAGCGCCCGCGTGCTGCGCGACATGCGGGCCGTGGAACTGCCCTGAAGCGCGCGGGTGCGCAGAGCGCCCGCTTCGGGCCTTGCGCTTGCACGCGGGCAATGGCCCCTGTGCCGGCCCCTCCTAGAATGCCTGCTGCTCCTGCCGAGTCGCCCATGCCCTCCAATCCCGTCATCGCCGCCGAAATCGCTGCCACCGCAGCCCGCCTCATCGTCGAGGAAGGCATGGAATACGGCCCCGCCAAGCGCAAGGCCGCCAAGATGCTCGGCAAGCGCGGGCTTGGCAACGTGGACCTTCCGGGCAACGACGCGGTGGAAGAGGAAGTGCGGGCCTACATCGAGTTGTTCTGTGCCGACACCCAGCCTGGGGAGCTGGTGGCACTGCGCCGCATCGCCCTGCGCTGGATGGAGCGGCTGGCCGAATTCCAGCCGCATCTGGCCGGCGCCGTGTGGAACGGCACCGCCACCCGGCTCAACGACATCTGGCTCAATCTGTTCTGCGACGACCCGAAGTCGGCGGAAATCCTGCTGATTGGCAAGCGGGTGGACTACGACGTCGGCAGCGTCACCGGCCTGCGTGGCGACACGGTCGACGTGCTCACCTTGTCGGAACGCGATGCCGCACTGGGCGGCGAAGTGCTGGTCCACCTCGTCATCTATGACCGTGACGACCTGCGTGGCGCGGTGAAGGCCGACAGCCGCGGCCGCACCGAGCGCGGGCCGATCGAGGCGGTGCGCGCCCTGGTGGAGGCCTCGGCGTGAAGCGGCGCGACTGGCTCACGATGTCGGCCGGGCTGGCGGCAGCGGCCGTCGGCGGCAGCCTGGGCTGGTGGCACTGGCGCAAGCCGGCCGAGGTCGCCGACGACCCCCTGTGGTCGCTGGTGCTCGACACGCCCGACGGCCGCCCCCTGAAGCTCGCGGACTACCGGGGACGGCCGCTGCTGGTCAACTTCTGGGCCACCTGGTGCGCCCCCTGCGTGCGCGAGATGCCGCAGATCGACCGCTTTGCCCGCGAGTTCGGCCCGCGGGGCTGGCAGGTGCTCGGCATCGCGGTGGACAACGGCCCGAAGGTCGCCAGCTTCCTGAAAGACCTGAAGATCGGCTTTCCAAGCGGCATCGCCGGCTTCGCCGGGGTGGAGCTGTCACGCGCGCTGGGCAACGCGCAGGGGGGCCTGCCGTTCACCGTGGCTTTCGACAGCAAGGGCCGGCTGGCCCATCGCAAGATCGGAGAAACCAGCTTCGACGAGCTCGCCGGCTGGGCCCGCAGCACCGCTTGACCTGCCGCATGGCCCGAAAAGACAGCAGGCCCGGGTAGTGAAACAATTTCTCGACATTTGCTCCGATTTGCGCGTAAAGTCACGGCTTCTCAACTTGAGGGCTGCCCTTGTCCCTCGTTCGCGATGTCCATTCTTGTCCTGCACGGTCCGAACCTGAACCTCCTCGGCACGCGAGAGCCGGGAGTGTACGGCTCGACCACGCTGGCCCAGATCAATGAAGATCTGGTCAAGAAAGCGGCAGATCGCGGGATCAAGCTGGCACACTTCCAAAACAATCACGAAGGCGCATTGATCGACCGGGTGCACGCCGCTCGCGAGGACGGCACCCGCTTCATCATCATCAACCCGGCCGGCTACACGCACACCAGCGTGGCGCTGCGAGATGCCCTGGCAGCCGTCGCGCTGCCCTTTGTCGAGGTGCATCTCTCGAATGTGCACCGGCGCGAGCCCTTCCGCCACCACTCCTACTTCTCGGATCTCGCCGAAGGCGTGATCTGCGGGCTGGGGGCGAGCGGCTACCGGCTGGCGCTGGAGTTCGCGCTGGAGCGGCTGGACGTCTAGGCGCGGACGACCGCGCCCACTCAAAAATCACGAAGGATTGCCGCGCCGCTGCGTGCCGGCATCCGCCTGAATCAGCGGCACGAGCCGCGTTGGAGAGCACCATGGACCTACGCAAGCTGAAAACACTGATCGATCTGGTGTCCGAGTCGAACATCTCGGAGCTGGAGATCACCGAAGCCGACGGCAAGGTGCGCATCGTCAAGTCAGATGGCCAGGTCGCCAGTGCGGCGCCCTACATGCCGGCCCCCGTGATGCAGCAGGCGCCGCAACAGGCGGCTGCCGCCGCGCCGGCACCGGCGGCCGCGGCCCCCGTGCCGGCCGCGCCGGCCGAGATCAGCGGCCACGTCGTGAAGTCGCCGATGGTCGGCACCTTCTACCGCGCTTCCAGCCCCGGCGCCAAGCCCTTCGCCGAGCTGGGCCAGCAGGTCAAGGAAGGCGAGGCCATCTGCATCATCGAAGCCATGAAGATCATGAACGAGATCGAGGCCGACAAGTCCGGCACGGTCACCAAGATCCTGTGCGAGAACGGCCAGGCCGTCGAATACGGCCAGCCGCTGTTCATCATCGAGTGAGCTGGCCCGGTGCCCGAACCGACGCACCGCCCTGCCGCAAGCTGCGGCGTGAGACTCGACGCACGACCCTGCCTCCCGGCGGGGTTGTTGCCGACAGCGTATCGTGCTGCGCGCTCCGCGCGCGGCCATCGAGCCGATCAAGATGTTTAAGAAGATCCTCATTGCCAACCGCGGCGAGATCGCGCTCCGCATTCAGCGCGCCTGCCGTGAGATGGGCATCAAGTCCGTGGTGGTCTATTCCGAGGCCGACCGCGACGCCAAGTACGTGAAGCTGGCCGACGAGGCGGTGTGCATCGGCCCCGCCCCCTCGGCACAGAGCTACCTCAACATGCCGGCCATCATCTCGGCGGCCGAGGTGACCGACGCCGAGGCGATCCACCCCGGCTACGGCTTCCTGTCCGAGAACGCCGACTTCGCCGAACGGGTCGAGAAGAGCGGCTTCGCCTTCATCGGGCCGACCCCCGAGTCGATCCGCCTGATGGGCGACAAGGTCTCGGCCAAGAACGCCATGATCAAGGCCGGCGTGCCCTGCGTGCCCGGCTCCGAAGGCGCCCTGCCCGAAGACCCGAAGGAGATCATCAAGATCGCCCGCAGCGTCGGCTACCCGGTCATCATCAAGGCCGCCGGCGGTGGCGGCGGGCGCGGCATGCGGGTGGTGCACACCGAGGCCGCCCTGATCCATGCGGTGCAGACCACGCGCAGCGAGGCCGGTGCGGCCTTCGGCAACCCGTCGGTCTACATGGAGAAGTTCCTCGAGAACCCGCGCCACGTCGAGATCCAGGTGCTGGCCGACCAGCACCGCAATGCGGTCTACCTGGGCGAGCGCGACTGCTCGATGCAGCGGCGCCACCAGAAGATCATCGAGGAAGCACCCGCGCCCGGCATCCCGCGCCGCATCATCGAGAAGATCGGCGCCCGCTGCGCCGACGCCTGCAAGAAGATCGGCTACCGCGGCGCCGGCACCTTCGAGTTCCTGTACGAGAACGGGGAGTTCTACTTCATCGAGATGAACACCCGCGTGCAGGTGGAGCACCCGGTGACGGAGCTGGTGACCGGCATCGACATCGTGCAGATGCAGATCCGCGTCGCCGCCGGCGAGAAGCTGCCCTTCGCCCAGCGCCACATCGCGATGCGCGGGCATGCCATCGAATGCCGCATCAACGCCGAGGACCCGTACAAGTTCACGCCCTCGCCCGGCCGCATCACGATGTGGCACGCGCCCGGCGGCCCTGGCGTGCGGGTGGACTCGCACATCTACACCAACTACTTCGTGCCGCCCAACTACGACTCGATGATCGGCAAGGTCATCGTGCACGGCGACACCCGCGAGCAGGCCCTGGCCCGCATGAGCATCGCGCTGTCCGAGACCCTGGTGGAAGGCATCCAGACCAACATCCCGCTGCACCGCGAGCTGATGGTGGACGCCAAGTTCATCGAGGGCGGCACCAGCATCCACTACCTCGAAGGCTGGCTTGGCCAGCACAAGCGCTGAAGCGACGGGCGCCACCATGTACGAGCTTGTCCTGCTGGCCCGCGAGGCCGACGTCGAGACGGTGTCCGACGCACTGATGGAGCTGGAGGCGCTGTCGGTCTCGGTGGAGGACGCCGATGCCGACACCGAGGCCGAGCACGCCCTCTTCGGCGAGCCCGGCATGCCGGCGCCGCGCGAAGGTTGGGACCGCTCGACACTGAGGGCCCTGTTCCAGACCGAGCCCGAAGCCACCGAAGCCGCCACCCTGCTGCTGGCGCAGGACTGGGCCGAGGACGTCCACGTGGTGGCCATCCAGGCGGTCGAGGCGCAGGACTGGGTGCGCCTCACCCAGTCGCAGTTCGCGCCGGTGGAAATCACGCCGGCCTTTTGGATCGTGCCCAGCTGGCACCAGCCACCGGCCCAGGCGAGCCGCCACATCCGGCTCGACCCGGGCCTGGCCTTCGGCACCGGCACCCATCCGACCACCCGCATGTGCCTGCGCTGGATCGCCCGCGAGGCGGAGGCCGGACGTGGCGCTTGGGCACGGGTGCTCGACTACGGCTGCGGCTCCGGCATCCTGGCCATCGGTGCCGCGCTGCACGGCGCCACGGCCATCGACGCGGTGGACATCGACCCTGCCGCCGTCGAGTCGACCCGGGCCAATGCCGAAGCCAACGGTGTCACGCTCCATGCCGGGCTGCCCGAGCTGGCCCAGGGGCAGTACCCATTGGTGCTGGCCAACATCCTGGCGACGCCGTTGAAGCTGCTGGCACCGCTGCTGGCCGGCCATGTCGAGGCCGGTGGCCACCTGGTGCTCGCCGGCATCCTGCAGCGCCAGGAGCAGGAGCTGAAGGACGCCTATGCCTCCTGGTGCTCGCTCGAGGTGAGCGACAGCGAGGATGGCTGGATCCTGATGACGGCCCGCGTCGGTGCTGCCGCTTGAGCCAGGCCACCGCCTGCGCCTGCGCCTGATGAGAGTGCCTGCCCGATGAGCCTGGCCACCCGCTGCCCTGCCTGCCACACCACCTTCCGGGTGGTGCAGGACCAATTGAAGGTCTCGGAAGGCTGGGTGCGCTGCGGGCGCTGCAATGAGGTGTTCAACGCGATCGAGGGCCTGTTCGACCTCGACCGCGACCCCTTGCCGCCGGCCGAGGTCATCAGCCCCGATTACAAGCGCCCGTCCGCGGGCACCGAGGCGCCGGTGATGGCCGAGCCACCGCCGGCCGCTCCTGAAGCCCGGCCGGAGCCGCCACCTCCGCCACCTCCGCCACCACCACTTCCTCCTCCTCCGCCTCCCCCCCCACCACCTGCGGCGCCGGTGGCGCCCGCCCCGCTGGCCGAGCCGCATGCAGCCAGGGCGGCCCAGGAAGAGCAAGAAGACGAGGCGCCAACCGCCTACGAGGTGCTGGACTCGCGCTTTCTCGACCAGAGCACCTACGGCCCCGAGCAGGAACGCGACGCCGACGACGGCTTCGCCAATGCCCGCTACGACAGCGACCTGCAGGAAGAAGAGCTGGAGGCGGCGCCGCCCGCCACCGGTGCGCCCGCCTGGCAACCCCGGCCGGCCGCCGAGCCGCGCAAGCGGGGGCGCAAGCCGGCCAAGCGCAAGGACGAGGCCCGCCACGCACCCGAATTCCTGCGCCAGGCCGAAAGCCAGGCCCGCTGGCGCACGCCGGGAATGCGGCTGGCCCTTTCCCTGCTTGCCCTGCTGCTGGCCGCAGCCCTCACGCTGCAGGCGGCGCTGCACTGGCGCGACTGGCTCGCGGTGTACCGGCCCGGCCTGCGCCCCCTGCTGACGCAGCTCTGCCAGGCGGCGGGTTGCCGCATCGGCCCGCTGCGCCGCATCGATGACGTCGTGCTCGACAGCAGCAGCCTGACCCGCGGCACCGGCAGCGATGCCTACCGCCTCACGGTGCTGCTGCGCAATCGCGGCGCGGTGCCGCTGGCGCTGCCCTCCATCGACCTGAGCCTCACCGACACCAACGGAGACCTGGTGGCACGCCGCGCCCTGTCGCCCGCCGATTTCGGCACGGCCGACACCATCGGCGCCCGCAGCGAAGTCTCGCTGTCGCTGGAACTCAGCACGCCGGGACAACGTGTTGCCGGTTTCACGGTCGAAGCCTTCTATCCTTAGCCGGGCCGCGCAGCGGCCATCCGCCACCGCCATCCTCCACAGGAGTCTTTCATGTCTGCCTTGATCTGCGGTTCCCTCGCGTTCGACACCATCACCAACTTCCACGGACGCTTCAAGGAGCAGATCCTGCCGGAGCAGATCCACATCCTGAACGTCTCCTTCCTGGTGCCCACGCTCAGGCGCGAGTTCGGCGGCTGTGCCGGCAACATCGCCTACACGCACAAGCTGCTGGGCGGCGAGCCGCTGGTGGTGGCAGCCCTGGGCGCCGACGGCCAGGACTACCTGGACCGCCTGCGCAGCTGGGGCGTGGCCACCGACTATGTACGGGCCGTGCCGCACAGCTATACCGCGCAGGCCATCATCATGACCGACGCGGACAACAACCAGATCACCGCCTTCCACCCCGGCGCCATGCAGTTCGCGCACGAGACCGAGCTGCAGCGCCGCGACGACGTGAAGCTGGCCATCATCGCGCCGGACGGCCGCGAGGCCATGCTGAGCCATGCCGAGCAGCTGGCGGCCGCCGGCATTCCCTTCATCTTCGATCCGGGCCAGGGCCTGCCCATGTTCAACGGCGAGGAACTGCGGCGCTTCGTTTCGCTGGCCACCTGGGTCGCCGTCAACGACTACGAAGCCAAGCTGCTGACCGAGCGCACCGGCCAGAGCCTCGCGGAGCTGTCGAGCTCGCACCTGCAGGGCGTGGTCGTGACGCTGGGCGCCGAGGGCTGCGAAGTCTGGACACAAGGCCGGGCCGAGCGGGTGCCCGGCATCAAGGCCACCAGCGTGGTCGACCCCACGGGCTGCGGCGACGCCTTCCGCGGCGCCCTGCTCTACGGCCTGGAGCGCGGCTGGAGCCTCAAGCGCTGCGCCGAGCTGGGCAACCGGGTGGGCGCCATCAAGATCGCCTGCAACGGACCGCAGAACCACACGCTGGATCGTGCGGCGCTGGCCCTGGACGACTGACGCTGCCGCGGAACAAAAAGGCCCCGGAGGCGCCGCAGGCAGAGCGACCGGCGTGCCGCCGGCCGGGCGCCGCGCCGTGATGCGCGGCTGAGGCTGCAGCGCGGGTGGCCGTGGCAGAGGCCGGCTCGCCGCCACCTGCCAGCCAGCCCAGGGGTCGCACCGGCCCCGGCGGGCCCGCTCGCGCTGCTGCGCAGCACGGCATGGCCGCTGTCGCCCTTGGCGGGCACGGCTGTCAGGCCGGCGGCTGCAGCTGCTCGATCAACACCGTCGCATCGCCCTCATACGCCACCAGCACGGTCTTGCGGCGGTGGCTGTGCCCGCGCAGCAGTTCCAGCCGCTGGCGCGGCAGCTGCAGGCGCTCAGCCAGCCACCGCAGCACCGCTTCGTTGGCCTTGCCGTCGACCGGTGGAGCCTGCAGGCGAAGGCGCAAGGCACCGTCGTGCAGGCCGACCAGCTCGGTGCGCCGGGCATTCGGAATCACGCTGAGGTCGATCTCCAGCCCCTGCCTGCTGCGTCGCAGATAACTCGGCCATTCCGCCACCGGGGAACCTCCGCTCGGCATGCTGTGAGCCGCCATGAAAAAACCCGGCCGGAGCCGGGCTTGAGAGTGCGCTGGGACGACTCAGGGCTTCGCGCCGGTCGGGAAGGGCCAGGCCGCCTGAGGGCTGAGCGTGGTCTTCGCAGCCGGAGCAGCGGCCGGTTTCGTCGCAGGAGCCGCAGCAGGCGCAGCAGCAGCCTTCTTCGCAGCGGGCTTCTTCGCAGCCTTCTTGGCAGCGGCCTTCTTGGCAGCCGGCTTCTTGGCAGCGGCGGTCTTGGTCGCGACCTTCTTCGCAGCAGCCTTCTTGGCCGGTGCGGCCTTCTTCGCCGGAGCAGCGGCCTTCTTGGCAACGACCTTCTTGGCCGCGACCTTCTTCGCCGGTGCTGCCTTCTTGGCGGCGACCTTCTTGGCCGGCGCTGCCTTCTTCGCAGCAACCTTCTTCGCCGGTGCTGCCTTCTTCGCAGCGACCTTCTTCACAGCGGCCTTCTTCGCCGGTGCAGCGGCCTTCTTCGCCGGTGCTGCCTTCTTGGCGGCGACCTTCTTGGCCGGTGCGGCCTTCTTCGCGGGAGCAGCCTTCTTCGCGGCCGCTTTCTTTGCAGTTGCCATATCGATTCTCCTTGATCAAGTTGCAAAGATCACTGCGCCGCTCGATACAGCGCAGCGATTCACCGCCCGTTGGACTGTCTTGGAGAGACGCCCTGGTACGGTGAATGGGGTGGCAGACAGTGCCTGCGGTTTCTGAGTCCGCTGGTCACTGGCTGCAAATCTTGATCTCTTCATCATGACCTGGAGAGCAGCGTTCGTGCCCGCGCTTCAATCCCAAGACAGCGCGCCACCGGACTGGTACTCGATGACGCGGGTCTCGAAGAAATTGCGCTCTTTCTTCAGGTCGATCATTTCGCTCATCCACGGGAACGGGTTTTCCTCGTTCGGGAAGAGCTCCTCCAGGCCGATCTGCGTGGCGCGCCGGTTCGCGATATAGCGCAGATAGCCCTTGAACATCGAAGCGTTGAGGCCCAGCACGCCACGCGGCATGGTGTCCTCGGCATAGCGGTACTCCAGCTCCACCGCCTTCAGGAACAGCGCCTTGATCTCGGCCTTGAACTCCGGCGTCCACAGGTGCGGGTTCTCCAGCTTGATCTGGTTGATCAGGTCGATGCCGAAGTTGCAGTGCATGGACTCGTCGCGCAGGATGTACTGGTACTGCTCGGCAGCGCCGGTCATCTTGTTCTGGCGGCCCAGCGCCAGGATCTGCGTGAAGCCGACGTAGAAGAACAGGCCTTCCATCAGGCAGGCGAACACGATGAGCGACTTCAGCAGCTGCTGGTCGTTCTCGGGCGTGCCGGTGTGGAAGTTGAGGTCCATGATCTTGTCGATGAACGGGATCAGGAACTCGTCCTTGTCGCGGATCGACGCCACCTCGTGGTAGGCGTTGAAGATCTCGCTCTCGTCCAGGCCCAGCGACTCGACGATGTACTGGTAGGCGTGCGTGTGGATCGCCTCCTCGAACGCCTGGCGCAGCAGGAACTGCCGGCACTCGGGCGCCGTGATGTGGCGGTAGGTGCCCAGCACGATGTTGTTGGCGGCCAGCGAGTCGGCAGTGACGAAGAAGCCGAGGTTGCGCTTGATGATGCGGCGCTCGTCGTCGGTCAGGCCGTTGGGGTCCTTCCATGTCGCAATGTCGCGCGACATGTTCACCTCTTGCGGCATCCAGTGGTTCGCGCAGGTCGCGAGGTACTTCTCCCAGGCCCACTTGTACTTGAAGGGCACCAGCTGGTTGACGTCCGTCTGGCCGTTGATGATGCGCTTGTCGGCGACGTTCACGCGACGCTCGCTGCTCGCGCGCACCTGGCTCGATGCAGCCGATGCGGCATGTGCAGCTTGCGTTGCCGCCGTGGAGGAAGAGGTGGGGAAGGAAGACACCGGATGTTGGGGCGACGGGGACATGGCCCGCGCTTCACTGGTGAGGTTGTGCGCGGTGCTCGTCGATTGATGATTCGAGGGAGTGACTTCTTCTTCCCAGGCCAACATGGTGGACATCCTGTAGCGGTGAATTATGAGAGTGTTGTGTTCAAACACCAAGCACTTCTTGACATTCGCACGACGAACTTGTTGCGGTCGTGCATCGCTTCAAGCGCCTGATGAGACACGCGAATCGACATCGCAATCGATGTACTGCCCGAGGTGTGTGATCGCCCTCGGGCAGTGAGCGATGCAAGCCCGTGCGGCTCGCATCGCTCACGGGCCTTGCCTTACTGGCAAGCCTCGCAAGTGGGGTCGTCGATGGCGCAGAACTTCACGTCGGTGGCCGGCTCGCTGGCCACGGCCGCAGCGATCTGCGCCTGCGCTGCAGCAGCGGCTGCATCCACTGCCGAGTAGCCACCGACGGAGCCGCCTTGCGTCGGCACCGCATTGAGCTGGCCCGCCTTGATGGTGGACTTCTCGGCATGCGTCGCGCCGATGGTGCGCAGGTAGTAGGTGGTCTTCAGGCCGCGCGTCCAGGCCAGCTTGTAGGTGTCGTCGAGCTTCTTGCCCGACGCACCGGCCATGTAGATGTTGAGCGACTGCGCCTGGTCGATCCACTTCTGACGACGTGCGGCCGCTTCCACCAGCCAGGCGGGTTCGATTTCGAACGCGGTCGCGTACAGCTGCTTCAGGTCCTCGGGCACCCGGTCGATGCGGCGCAGCGAACCGTCGAAGTGCTTGAGGTCCATCACCATCACGTCGTCCCACAGGCCGAGCTGCTTCAGGTCGCGCACGAGGAACTCGTTGATGACGGTGAATTCGCCCGACAGGTTGGACTTGACCGACAAGTTGCCGAAGCAGGGCTCGATCGACGCATCCACGCCGACGATGTTCGAGATGGTCGCGGTCGGCGCGATCGCCACGCAGTTGGAGTTGCGCATGCCGTACTGCTGGATGCGGGCGCGCAGCGCGTCCCAGTCCATCGTGCGGCTGCGGTCGACCTCGACATAGCCGCCGCGCTGCTCGGCCAGCAGGTCGAGCGAGTCGATCGGCAGGATGCCGCGGTCCCACAGCGAGCCGCGGTAGCTGGAGTAGCGCCCGCGCTCGGCTGCCAGCTCGGTCGAGGCCCAGTAGGCGTAGTAGCACAGCGCTTCCATCGAGCGGTCGGCGAACTCCACCGCCGCCTGGCTGGCGTAGGGGATGCGCAGCTCGTACAGGCTGTCCTGGAAGGCCATCACACCCAGGCCCACCGGACGGTGGCGCATGTTGGAGTCGCGCGCCTTCTTCACGGCGTAGTAGTTGATGTCGATGACGTTGTCGAGCATGCGCATCGCCGTCGCCACCGTCTTCTTCAGCTTGTCGTGATCGATGCCGCCGTCCTTGATGTGACGCGACAGGTTCACCGAGCCCAGGTTGCAGACCGCGATTTCGCCGTCATTGGTGTTCAGGGTGATCTCGGTGCACAGGTTGGAGGAGTGCACGACACCGACGTGCTGCTGCGGCGAGCGCACGTTGCAGGCGTCCTTGAACGTGATCCAGGGGTGGCCGGTCTCGAACAGCATCGACAGCATGCGGCGCCACAGGTCGACCGCGCGCACCTTCTTGAACAGCTTGATCTCGCCGCGTGCCACCTTGTCCTCGTAGCGCGTGTAGGCTTCCTCGAAGTCGCGGCCGAACTTGTCGTGCAGGTCCGGGCAGGTGGCGGGCGAGAACAGCGTCCATTCGCCGTTCTCCATCACGCGGCGCATGAACAGGTCGGGAATCCAGTTCGCCGTGTTCATGTCGTGGGTGCGGCGGCGGTCGTCGCCGGTGTTCTTGCGCAGCTCCAAGAATTCCTCGACGTCCAGGTGCCAGCTCTCCAGGTAGGCGCAGACCGCGCCCTTGCGCTTGCCGCCCTGGTTGACCGCCACCGCGGTGTCGTTGACCACCTTCAGGAAGGGCACGACACCCTGGCTCTTGCCGTTGGTGCCCTTGATGTGCGAGCCCAGCGCGCGCACCCGGGTCCAGTCGTTGCCCAGGCCGCCGGCGAACTTCGACAGCAGCGCGTTTTCCTTGATGGCCTCGTAGATGCCGTCCAGGTCGTCAGGCACCGTGGTCAGGTAGCAGCTCGACAGCTGCGAACGGCGGGTGCCGGCGTTGAAGAGGGTCGGGGTGCTCGACATGAAGTCGAAGCTCGACAGCACTTCGTAGAACTCGATCGCGCGCGCCTCGCGGTCGATCTCGTTGAGCGCCAGGCCCATGGCCACGCGCATGAAAAATGCCTGCGGCAGTTCGATGCGCTGGCTGTCGATGTGCAGGAAATAGCGGTCGTACAGCGTCTGCAGGCCGAGGTAGTCGAACTGCAGGTCGCGATCGGCCTTGAGGGCCTCGCCCAGGCGCTTCAGGTCGTACTGCAGCAGCTTCTCGTCCAGCAGCTCCGCGTCCACCCCCTTCTTCACGAAGGTCGGGAAGTACTCGGCATAGCGCTCGTGCATCTGCTCGTGGGTGGTTTCCTCGCCCAGCGTCTCCTTGCGGATGGTGTGCAGCAACAGGCGCGCGGTGGCGTTGGTGTAGCCGGGGTCCTTCTCGATCAGCGTGCGGGCCGCCAGGATGGAGGCCTTGAACACCTCTTCCATCGGCACGCCGTCGTACAGGTTGCGCTTGGTCTCGGCAAAGATCGGCTCCGGCTTGACGTCGGCGCCCAGGCCGGCGCAGGCCGACTCGATCAGCGCCTGCAGCTTGCCCAGGTCCAGCGGCACGCGCTGGCCACCGTCCAGCACCGTCAGCGTCGGCTCGGCAGCGGCGGCGGGCAGCTCGCCCTGGCGCGCGCGCTCCTGCGAGCGGCGCTCGCGGTACAGCACGTAGGCACGCGCGATCTCGTGGTGGCCGCCGCGCATCAGCGCCAGCTCGACGTGATCCTGCACATCTTCAATATGGAAGGTGCCGCCGCTCGGGCGGGAGCGCAGCAGCGCCCGCACCACGTTCTCGGTCAGGCCGTCGACCGTCTCGCGCACGCTGGCGGACGCGGCACCCTGGGTGCCGTGCACCGCGAGGAAGGCCTTCATCATCGCGACGGCGATCTTGTTCGGCTCGAAGGACACCACCGCACCGTTGCGACGAATGATCTGGTAGGCGGCATAGGCCGAGGCGCCGGGCGCGACGGGGCGCGTGGCGCCCGGCGCGTGGCCGGCCGCTTGAGCTTCGGTGCTGGTGCTGACGGTCTGCATGAATACCCCTTCTATGTGCTTCACTCAACGAATATCGAAAGCATCCAGGCGATGCGCCGCCGAGACGGCGGCTGGTGGCGTGAATGCGGGTGTTGGTCTTCGACGCCCGGCTGCGACAGGACCCCTGCATGGCAGCGGTTTCGTGCCTGTCGGCCCGCATGCGGGCTGTTGTCTGGGCTGATTTTTTGCGAGGGCGCGAGGATAACACGAACACTATAGCTAGGGGGCGAGCAGGCTTCAACACACTAGCCATAGCGTCCGCGTCAGGAATGCAGGGGCTTGACGAAGAGGCCGTTTTTTGCCTTCGGCGGCCACCGCAATACTCACTTCCGCGCCAGGCCGCACCAGGCTTGGCGTGCCGCAGCGAGGCCCGCGCCAATGCTTGCGATGCGAAGCAAAACGCGGTGCGTGCCGCGTCCTTGCTGCAAGGCGATGAAGAGGGCCGCCTCAGCGGCGATGGAAGTCGCCGGGTGCGGGAGCGGCGGCAGTGACGTCACTGCCGGCAGGGGCGAAGGGAAAGCAGGTGGCCGGCCAGCCGAGCGAGAGCACCAGCGCCTGCCAGTCGAAGGCCGCACCGGGGTCGCGCTTGCGCCCTGGCGCCACATGCTCGTGCCCCGCGACATGCGCCACCGGGTAGCGCTGCCGCAGGGCCTGCAGCAGCGGCACCAGGCAGGCGTACTGCGGGCCGGTGAAGGGCTCGTCCTCGAGACCTTCGAGTTCGACGCCGATGGAGTAGTCGTTGCAGTTTTCACGCCCCTGAAACGAGGAGCGGCCGGCATGCCAGGCGCGCTGCTCGCACGACACGAACTGCAGCAGCTCGCCGTCGCGGCGAATCACGAAGTGCGCCGACACCTCCATGCCGCGGATCTGGTCGAAGTAGGGATGCGCGTCCCAGTCGAGGCGGTTCGTGAACAGCTGCTCGATCTCGGGGCCGCCGTAGCGTCCGGGCGGCAGGCTGATGGAATGCAGCACCACCAGGTCGATGCTGGCGCCTGCCGGGCGCGGGCCGAAGTTGGGCGAGGGCAGCCGGCGTGCGGGGCCGAACCAGCCGTCCTGCCACAGCATGTCGCCGGCCTGCATCACGCCCATTGCCACAGGAGGCCGCTGGCCTCTCAGCCCTCGTCCGACTCGACCGCCACGCCGTGCTCCGCCACCAGCACGCCGAGGCGGGCCATGCGGTAGCGCATCTGCCGCAGCGACAGGCCCAGGCTTGCGCCGGCCGCGGTACGGTTGAAGCGATGGCGCTCCAGCGCACGGATCAGGATGTCGCGCTCCACCGCGTCGAGGTAGGCGGCCAGGTCGTTCGGCAGCGGAACCGCCGGCGCCTCCACCGGCGCGGCGGCCGGCACGGGCATGGCCGGCTCCACCGGCGTCGGCGCGATGGGGGCCAGTGCGGCGACCGGTTCGGGTTCGGGCGGCGGCACCTCGTTGAAGACGGCGTGCGGCAGCGCCAGGTCAACCACGTCGATCCACTCGCCGCCCGACAGGGCGACCGCACGATGCAACAGGTTCTCCAGCTCCCGCACATTCCCCGGGAAGGGATAGCGGCCGAGGTGGGCCAGCGCGGCCTGGGTCAGGCGTGGCGGCGGCCAGACGTCGGCGTCCTGCGCGATGCGGGCGAGCAGGCGGTCGCAGATCTGCGGCAGGTCTTCCAGCCGCTCGCGCAGGGCCGGCACACGGATCTGGATGACGTTGAGGCGATAGAACAAGTCCTGCCGGAAGCGGCCGCCCTGCACCTCGCTGCCGAGGTCCTTGTGCGTGGCACTGACGATGCGCACGTCCACCGGCGTCTCCGCAACGGCCCCGACCGGGCGCACCGCGCGCTCCTGGATCACTCGCAGCAGCTTGGACTGCATCGACAACGGCAGGTCGCCGATCTCGTCGAGGAACAGCGTGCCGCCGCGGGCCGCCTGGAAGAAGCCCTCGCGGTCCTCGGCGGCGCCGGTGAAGGCGCCCTTGCGGTAGCCGAAGAACTCGGCTTCCAGCAGCTGCTCGGGGATGGCGCCGCAGTTCACCGCGATGAAGGGCTGCGCGCGCCGTCCGCTCAACTCGTGGATGGAGCGCGCGACCAGCTCCTTGCCGGTGCCCGACTCGCCCTGCACCAGCACCGGCGCCATGCTGCGGCCGACCTTCTCGATCATGCTGCGCACATGCTGCATGGTGGCCGACGTGCCGGCCATGCGGTCGATGGTGCCGCTGCTGTTGGTGACCACCACCGCCGGCGCGGCGGTGCGCACGCTGCCGCGCGTGCTGGCCGGCGCCGGCACCGCCGAGCTGGCCGCCACGCCGGGCGGCGGTGCGGCGCTGGGACGGCCCAGCGCCGAGGCCACCACCGCGCGGAACTGCTTCAGGTCCACCGGCTTGGTGAGGTAGTCGTAGGCGCCGGCCTTCAGCGCCTCGACCGCGTTCTCGGGCGAGCCGAACGCGGTGATCATGATGGCCTTCTCACGCCGGCCGCTGTCCTCCAGGCGGCGCAGCAGGTCCAGGCCGGTGCCGTCGGGCAGGCGCATGTCGGTGATCACCGCGCTGTAGGTGCGGTCGCGCAGGCGCGACCATGCATCCTCGACGGTGGCCGCGGTCTCGACGTCATAGCCTTCGCGCAGCAGCGTCAGCTCGTAGAGGGTTCGCAGGTCTGGTTCGTCGTCGACGACCAGCAGGCTGTAGTGGGAGGCAGGAGTCATCTGGCGAGGTCAGGGCTGGCAACGGCGGCTTCGATGGCCCCGGGGGCTTCCAGGCGCATCACGACGAAGAACTCATTGCGAGCAACATGCTGGGGGCCACGCAGTCGGTAGTCGATGGTGGCGCCATAGCGCTCGCACAGCTCCTTGCAAATATACAAGCCCAGCCCGGTGCCCCTGCTGCGTGTGGAAAAGAAGGGCTCGAACAGGTAACGCTCCACATCTGCAGGAATCGGAGGGCCGTCGCTGGCCACGCTGAGCGTGACCACCTGGCTCTCGACCACCAGGCGCAGCTCGACGCTGCCCGGCGTGCCGGAAGCATGGCGGTAGGCGTTGTCGAGCAGGTTGATCAGCACGCGCCGCAGGTGCTCCGGATCGAAGGCCGCACCGCAGGGCTGCGCGGGCATGCCGACCCGCAGCGGGCTGCGCTCGCCCAGCGGCAGCCGCGCCGTGCGGGCCCACTCGCGGCAGGCGGCGTCCACCAGCGCACGCACGTCGATGACGTCGGCCTGCTTGGGCGCGCCGCCGGGCGCCACTTCCATCACGTCGTCGACGATGCGCTTGAGGCGCTCGACGTTGTCGGCCACCATCTGCGTGAGCTGGCGGTGCGCCGGCAGGGTCACGTCCTCGTCGAGCAGCGCATTGGCCTGCGCGATGGCCGATAGCGGGTTGCGGATTTCATGCGCGATGCCGGCCGAGATGCGACCCATGGCGGCCAGCTTTTCCTGCCGGATGCGGGCCTGCACGTCGCGCAGGTCTTCGAGGAAAAGCACGCACAGCTCCTCGGAGAGCTCCCGCTGCCGGCGCCGCGTGAAGCGCATGCGCACGCGCAATGCACGCGACTGGCCCGAGGCGAACTGCAGCGTCACCTCGGTGCCGGACTCGGGCGACTTGCCCTCGGTGAAGGCCGCGCGCGCCACGGCGGCCAGCGGCTGCCACACCGGGTGGCTGTTGAGGTGGAAGGGCGCGGGCCGCACCAGGCCCTCGTCGGTGATGAGCCGCCGCGCCGCGGGGTTGGCGGCGCGCACGCGGCCGCGCCGGTCGACCACCAGCACGCCGTCCTGCATCTCCTCGATCACCAGGCGGTTCAGCTGCGCCTGCTGGCGCGCCAGCTCCATGCTGCCGCGGGCCGCCAGCTCCTCGCGGGCGAGCCGGCCGGCCAGCTCGCCGGCGAGGATGGTGACGACAAAAAAGCCGGTGCCCACCAGGGCCGCCTGTGTCATCAGCGGCGCCAGCTGCCCGCCCTGCAAGACCAGCAGCCAGGCTTCGCCGAGCAGCAGCAAGGTCACGGCTGCCGCGACCGCAAGTGCCGACAGCCGCGGCGTCAGCACCCCCGCCATCAGCACCGGCAGGACCAGCAGGGGCACGAAATTGATGTTGGCGACCGAGGTCAGCAGGTGCAGCGTGCCGAACACCGCCAGGTCCACGCCGATGCTGGCCGCCCACTGGCGTCGCAGCAGCCGGCTGGAGGACAGCTGCTCGCTGGCCTCGGCCCGCGAGCGGGCCAGCCACCAGGTGACCACCGCAGTGATCGCATAGCCCATGTACACGGCCTGCGGCCAGCGCCACGCACCGGTGCCGCCGACCAGCAGCGACGGCAGCTGCGCGAACAGCAGCAGCAGCCCTACCGCCGCACGCGCCCCCAGGAAGGTGCGGTAGATGCGCTGGAACGACGGCAGCGTGGTGCCGAGCAGGCGCTTGGCCTGGCGCGACAGGAAGCGCGAGTCGTTGCCCTGCGGTGGCGTCCAGCCGGTGTAGCGTGACTCGCGGGCCTCGCCGCGCTCCTCGCCGAATTCGGTGTCCTGGGCGACGCCCAGGGCGGCGAACCATGACTCCTCGCCCTGCAGCGACAGGTCGGACGACGGCGTGCCTTGACGGCTGCCGGCGGCTTTCTGGCGCGCCTTGTCCTGCCGGCGGCCGGCGGTGGCCTGGCGTTCAGTCTTGCGCGGCACGGCGATGCGCCTCGCTGCAATAGGGCCCGCCGGGGCCCGGCAGGGCCTCGTCGCGAGGAAGGTGGACGCCGCAATGGCGGCAGGCCACCATCTCGCGCGGGAGCGAGGGGGCCGGCCCGGCGGGGCGACGCTTGTCGCTGTCCGGCCGCGCCGGGCGCTGTGCCCGCATGAAGCCGAGCACGAGCACGATCACGAGGATCAGGACCAGGTATTTCATGGGGACTCCCGGGGCTCAGGCCGCGGCGCTGGGGCGCATCAGCAGCACTTCGATCACGAAGCGCGAGCCAACGTAGGCCAGCAGCAGCAGCACCGCACCGGTGTAGAGCCAGCGCGCGGCCATGCGCCCGCGCCAGCCAAAGGCCTGGCGGCCGGCCAGCAAGGCCGCGATGACCACCCAGGCCAGCACCGAGAACACGCTCTTGTGGTCCCAGCGCCAGGGCTCGGCGAACCACCAGCCCAGCAGCAGTGCCGCCGACAGCACGACGAACCCCGCCGCCACGAAG
The DNA here is from genome assembly GCF_030419005.1 of Eleftheria terrae. Taxonomy (NCBI): domain Bacteria; kingdom Pseudomonadati; phylum Pseudomonadota; class Betaproteobacteria; order Burkholderiales; genus Eleftheria; species Eleftheria terrae. The sequence continues at coordinate 4,410,549 of NZ_CP106951.1, read as the reverse complement.
CGGAAGGTCAGCTTCTCCAGCCGCAGCAGCGGCATGCCGAGGGGGGTCGGCTGCACCACGCCGCGCTTGCCACGCATCTGGCGCTCGGCATTCGAGAGCAGCGCGGCATGCAGCACGGCGGCGCCGAACAGGCCGTAGGAGGCAATGCCCAGCACCCAGTGCAGCGGCATCCACGGCGAGCTGAGGTGCGGCCGCACCTCGCCCGGAAAGCCGAGCGCGAGGGCCACCGCGGTGAGCCCCAGCGAAGCGAGGATGCGGCGCACGCCCGGCACCGGCAGCACGCGACTCTCCACCGCATACACCGCCAGCACCAGCCAGACCGTGGTAGACAGTGCCGGCGCGAAGCCGAAGCGGGCGCCGGCTTGCGACAGGCCCAGGCCCGAAGTGTCGAACATGATGGCCGCGCCGTGCGCCAGCCAGCCGAGCAGCAAGGCCGGGCGCAAGGCGCCCTCGCGCCCGCCCTGCGCCGCCGCGACGAGGTAGGCGAGCAAGGCCAGCACGCTGGCTGCGATGGTCATCGGAGAGGGGGCCGAAGCACCTCCCCAGGGCCCGGAAGCTAGAATCATCCTTACAGTGTACTTTCGCGGCGCTTCGTCCTGCAGCCCGCAGCACCCCATGGCCTCTACCCTTTCCGATCGCCTGTCACGGCTGGTCAAGCAGATGCGCGGCCAGGCCCGCATCACCGAAAGCAACGTGCAAGACATGCTGCGTGAGGTGCGCATGGCGCTCCTGGAGGCAGACGTGGCCTTGCCGGTCGTGCGCGACTTCATCGCGCGCGTGAAGGAGAAGGCGCTGGGCCAGGAAGTGGTGGGCTCGCTGTCGCCAGGCCAGGCACTGGTTGGCGTGGTGCATCGCGAGCTGGCCGCGACGATGGGCGAAGGCATCAGCGACCTCGACCTCGCCACCCAGCCACCCGCCGTGATCCTGATGGCCGGCCTGCAGGGCGCCGGCAAGACCACCACCACGGCGAAGCTGGCCAAGTACCTGATCGAGAAGCGCAAGAAGAAGGTGCTGACGGTCTCGGCCGACGTCTACCGGCCGGCCGCCATCGACCAGCTCAAGACGGTGACCAAGGCCGCCGGCGGCGAGTGGTTCCCCTCGGCGCCGACCGACAAGCCGCTGGACATCGCGCGTGCCGCGGTCGACCACGCCCGCCGCCACTATATGGATGTGCTGCTGGTCGACACCGCCGGCCGCCTGGCCATCGACGAAGCCATGATGGCCGAGATCCGCGAGCTGCACGCGGCACTCAAGCCGATCGAGACGCTCTTCGTGGTCGATGCGATGCAGGGCCAGGATGCGGTGAACACCGCCAAGGCCTTCAAGGAGGCGCTGCCCCTGACCGGCATCGTGCTGACCAAGCTCGACGGTGACTCACGCGGCGGCGCGGCCCTGTCGGTCAAGCAGATCACCGGCGCACCGATCAAGTTCGCCGGCGTGTCCGAGAAGATCGACGGCCTGGAGGTCTTCGATGCCGACCGCCATGCCGGCCGGGTGCTGGGCATGGGCGACATCGTCGCGCTGGTCGAGGAAGTGCAGAAGGGCGTCGACCTGCAGGCGGCCGAGAAGCTGGCGCAGAAGGTCAAGTCCGGCGAGGGGTTCGACCTGAACGACTTCCTGTCGCAGATCTCGCAGATGAAGAAGATGGGCGGCCTGTCGGGCCTGCTCGACAAGCTGCCGACCGAGCTGGCCGCCAAGGCCGGCCAGGCCGACATGGACCGTGCCGAGCGCGACGTGCGCCGCATGGAAGGCATCATCAACTCCATGACCGCGCTGGAGCGGCGCAAGCCCGAGCTGATCAAGGCCAGCCGCAAGCGCCGCATTGCCGCTGGCGCCGGCGTGCAGGTGCAGGAGGTCAACCGCCTGCTGAACCAGTTCGAGCAGATGCAGGGCATGATGAAAAAGATGAAGGGAGGCGGCCTGATGAAGATGATGAAGCGCATGGGCGGCATGAAGGGCCTGCCCGGCATGGGGCGCTGACCCCCCTGCTTCCTCGATTGACCCCGGCGCTTCGCGCCGCTATGGTCCTGCCGCAACTTTTCTCGACGAACGACGATGCAACAAGCAGTCCTGGTGGTCCTCGCGCTCGCGGCGGTCGCACTGTTCACCTGGTGGTGGACCCGCCGGCCCAAGCCGGCCGCGCCACGCCCGAAGGCCCGCGGCGTGGAAGCGCTGGACACCTTGCAGGCCTGGGCGCCCCAGCCCACCCGCATCCTCACCGTGGCCGAGCGCGATGCCTACCTCGCGCTGCACAAGGCCCTGCCCGAGCACATGCTGTTCGCGCAAGTGCCGCTGGCCCGCTTCCTCAAGGTGCCGACCCGCCACTCCTATGCCGAATGGCTGCGCCGCGTGGGCCAGCTGTGCGCCGACCTGGTGGTGTGCGACATGAACTCGCAGGTGGTGGCGGTGGTGGAAGTGCGCCAGCCCGAAGCGCAGGAAAGCCCCCGCACCCGCAAGCGCCATGCGCGCATGGACCGGGTGCTGCTGGCCGCCGGCATTCCGCTGCATGTCTGGATGGAAGACGACATTCCCACCCCCGCGGTCGCCCGTGAGGCCCTGATGCAGGCACCGCCGGCGGCAATACCGGGCTCGCCGGGTGCAGACGGCTTGCCCTCGCCGCGTCGGCCGGCCCCGGCCCTCGGCCAGGAGTCGGAGCAATGGGAAGCCACCGAACTGGAGGAACCGCCCTCCTCCACCTGGTTCGACGACTTCGACTCCTCGGCGATGCCGCTCAACCCGACATCGCCCGAGGCGCCGGCACGGCCCACCCCGCGGCCGCGCCACTGACACCGCCATTGCCAGCCCCGGCAGGGCCCGCGGCTGGCAGCAAGGCCGGCTGACCGCCCGCAAGCTGGGGGACGGAAGCGCCGGCGCTGCAACCCGCGTCAGGCCGGCAGCCACGCGGCAGTCCGCCTGCCGGGCGGCCTGACAGCTTCAAGCCAGGCCGGCGTACCGGCCCGCCACCTCAGGCCAGCAGCGCCTGCGCGAATTCGCGGGCGTCGAAGGTCTGCAGGTCTTCGAGCTTCTCGCCGACACCGATGAAATACACCGGCACCGGCCGCTCGCGTGCGATGGCGGCCAGCACGCCGCCCTTGGCGGTGCCGTCGAGCTTGGTCACGACCAGCCCGGTGAGCTTGAGCGCCTCGTCGAAGGCCTTCACCTGGGCCAGCGCGTTCTGGCCGGTGTTGCCGTCCACCACCAGCAGCACCTCGTGCGGCGAGCTGGGGTCGGCCTTGGCGATGACGCGGCGGATCTTGCGCAGCTCCTCCATCAGGTGCAGCTGCGTCGGCAGCCGGCCGGCGGTATCGGCGATCACCACGTCGCAGCCGCGGGCCTTGCCGGCGCTCACCGCGTCGAACGTCACGGCGGCAGGGTCGCCGCCCTCCTGGCTGACGATCTCCACCTGGTTGCGCCCCGCCCAGACCGCGAGCTGCTCCCGGGCAGCTGCGCGGAAGGTGTCGGCGGCCGCCAGCAACACCTTCTGGTCGGCCTCCGCCAGGTGGCGGGTGAGCTTGCCGATGCTGGTGGTCTTGCCCGCGCCGTTGACGCCCACCACCATCATCACGGTGGGCGTGTGCTGGCCCACCACCAGCGAGCGCTCGAGCGGCTTGAGCAGGTCGGTGATGGCGTCGGCCAGCAAGGTCTTCACCACCGCCGGGTCCGTGGCCTTGCGCTCCTTGACGCGGCGCTTCAGGTCCTCGAGCAGGAACTCGGTGGCCTTCACACCCGTGTCCGCCATCAGCAAGGCCTCCTCGAGTTCCTCGTACAGCGCGTCGTCGATCTGCGTGCCGGTGAAGACCTGGGTGATGCTGCTGCCGGTCTTGCGCAGCCCGGCCTTCAGCTTGTCCAGCCACGAACGCCGTTCCTCGGCTGGTGCGGGCTCGGCCGCGACGGGAGCGGGCGGCGGCTCAGCCGCAGACGGCACGGGCGCGGCCAGTGGCACGGCCACCCGCGCCGGCGAGGCCTGGGGCGACGGCACAGCGGCGGGCGGCGCCGGGGCGGGCGTCGTCGGAGCGGGAGCCAGGACGGGCGCCGGCGCCGGCGCAGGTACAGGCGTCGGCACCGGCACGGGGGTCGGCGCGGGCTTGGGCACAGGTGCGGGCGTCGGCACCGGCACTGCCGCAGGAGGCGTGCTCGGCCGCGGCGCCGTCACCTCCGCAGCTGACGGCACCGGCGCGGCGGGTGGCAGGGGGGCCGCCACCGGCTCGGCCACCGGAGCCGGTGCAGCAGGCGAGCGGCGGAAGAAGCTGAAGAAGGAAGATTCGGGAGCGGGAGCGGGGGCGGGGGCCGGCACCGGCGCCGCGCCGCTTTCCGCGGCAGACGGGGACGCGGGCTCGGGGGCGGGAGCAGGCGGCTTTTTCTTGAAGAAGCTGAACATAAAGGCGTGGTGATGAGCCATCGATTCTAAAGACCTCGGCCATGCCCCCCGGGCGCCCGAGGTCAGGCTGGCATCGCAGCCACACGCCTACAATCCGGGCGCTTCGACGCCTTGCACCATGCCCCCACCTTCCAACCGCCCGGCCCCGCCCCATGAAGTCCGCATCATCGGCGGCAGCTGGAAGCGCACCAAGCTCGCGGTGCTCGACAAGCCGGGCCTGCGGCCCACCCTCGACCGCGTGCGCGAGACGCTCTTCAACTGGCTGGGCCAGGACCTGACCGGCTGGCATTGCCTGGACGCCTTCGCCGGCACCGGCGCGCTCGGCTTCGAGGCGGCCTCGCGCGGTGCGGCCCAGGTGGTGATGCTGGAGACCGATGCGCAGCTGGTGCGCCAGCTCAAGGCCCTGCAGGCCCGCCTGCAGGCAGGCATGCTGCGCATCGACAACAGCGACGCCTTGCGCTGGATGCGCAAGGCCGCGCCAGCGCAGTTCGACCTGGTGCTGCTGGACCCGCCCTTCGAGGCGGGCCTCTTCGATGCCGCCCTGCAGGCGGCGGCGCCGCTGCTGCGCCCGGGTGGCTGGATCTACCTGGAAGCCAATGCGCCGACCTCCGACGCGCAGCTGCAGAGCCTGCGGCTGCAGGTGTGGCGGCAGGGGCGTGCCGGCGCCGTGCATTTCTGCCTGCTGCAGCAGGCCGGCCCGCCCGCCTGAGGGCAGGCCGGCGGCAACCCAACACGTACACTGGCGCCCAAGGAGGAGTTGAACCATGCCTGACAGCCAGCGCATCACCGCCGTCTATCCCGGCACTTTCGATCCGATGACCCTCGGTCATGAAGACCTGATGCGACGCGGCAGCGCCTTGTTCGACCGCTTGATCATCGCGGTCGCCGCCGGTCATCACAAGCGCACCATGTTCTCGCACGAGGAGCGCCTGGACATCGCCCGGGAAGAGGCGCGGCCTTACGCCAACGTCGAGGTGATGGCCTTCGAAGGCCTGCTGCGCGACTTCGTCGTCAGCCATGGCGGCCGGGTCGTGATGCGGGGCCTGCGGGCCGTCAGCGACTTCGAATACGAATTCCAGATGGCCGGGATGAACCGCCAGCTGATGCCCGAGGTGGAGACCGTCTTCCTGACGCCGTCCGACCAGTACCAGTTTGTCTCGGGCACCTTCGTGCGCGAGATTGCCATGCTCGGCGGTGATGTCTCCAAGTTCGTGGCACCCTCGGTGCTGAGGCGCCTGCACGACCGCGTGAAGGCGCAAGGCCGCTGAAGAGGACCCGCCGCCATGGCCCTGATGATCACCGACGAATGCATCAACTGTGATGTGTGCGAGCCCGAGTGCCCGAACCAGGCGATCTCGATGGGCGTCGAGTTCTACGTGATCGACCCCCATCGCTGCACCGAATGCGTGGGCCACTTCGACGAGCCGCAATGCGTGCAGGTCTGCCCGGTGAGCTGCATTCCCATCAATCCGGCCCATGTCGAGACACCGGAGCAGTTGCGCACCAAGTACGAACGCCTGCAGCGCGGTGAGGCAAGCGCCGAGGCCGCCGCCTCCGCGAACGCCGGACAGGGCGGCCCGGGCTGACGCAGCCCCCGCCTCAGCGCTTGCCGCGCTGACGCGCTGGCCCGGCCAGCGCCCCCTTCTCTTTTCCGTGGCGCACGATGTGCCGGCGCCCCGAGCGGGGCCGCTGGCGCGCGCCCCGGCTGTCCGCCTCAGGGGCCGCCTGCCTGGCATCTGCAGCGGCATGGCGGATGCCGCCCGCGGCCAGCGGCTGCGCCTCCTGCTGCAGCCGGCGCCGCTGCAGCTCCTCGGCCACCGTCGCCTGGCGCTGCAGGCTCTGCTCGGCGGCCGCCCGCTCATCCTCGCCGGGCGCGGGCGGCACGACGACCTCCCGCGCCTGGGGACACGACTGCTCCGAATAACTGTTGCCACATCGGTAGATGGGAGCCTGGGCGGCCGAAGTGCCGGCGGCAGCCAGGGTGTACAGCACGAGGAGCAGGCGTGTCACTGTCATGGTGCAGTCAAGGGGTCGTCGGGTTTGGGAGGCCGCGGCGGTTTGGGCCGCGGCGGCTTCGCATGGATCTGCCGTGTGGCTTGTTCCATCTCGCCACGCAACAGGGCGTCCAGCGCGGGCAGGGTGCGGTCGATCGCCGCTTCGAGCGCCACCCGGTGATCGGGCGACGGCTTGCGCAGCACATAGTCGGCCACCTCGTGCTTCACACCGGGGTGGCCGATGCCCAGGCGCAGCCGCCAGTAGTCGGGGCTGCCCAGCTGGGCATGGATGTCGCGCAGGCCATTGTGGCCGGCATGGCCGCCACCCTGCTTGATCTTGGTCTCGCCAGGCGGCAGGTCGAGCTCGTCGTGCGCCACCAGGATCTCGTTCGGCGCGATCTTGAAGAAGCGCGCCAGGGCGGCGACCGATTTGCCCGACAGGTTCATGTAGGTCTGCGGCTCCAGCAACCAGACCGGGCCGTCGACGTCGGGCAGCGGCCGGTTCACCCGGGCCACCAGGCCCCAGTAGCTGCGCTCCAGCTGCAGCGAAGCACCGAGCTTGCGGGCAACCGCATCGATCCACCAGAAGCCGGCGTTGTGGCGGGTCGCTTCATATTCCGGCCCGGGATTGCCCAGGCCCACGAAAAGTCGAATCATGGCCGCGATTATGGGTTCGGCCCACAGGGGGCCCAAAGCAAGAAGCCCCGCCAAGGCGGGGCTTCTGGATGCAGGGGCAGCGGCTCGCCGGACAGCGAACCGCGGGCGGCAAGCCGATTACTTCTTGCCCTTGCCCTTGCCCTTGCCAGCATCGGCAGCGGGGGCCGGCGCGGCTTCGACGATGACTTCCTCGACCGGGGCCACGACGGTGGCGACCACCGGGTTCGGGCGGCCGTGCGTCACCACCTTCACGCCCTTCGGCAGGGTGATGTCGTTGACGTGCAGCGATTGGCCCTTGTTCAGGTTGCCGAGGTCCACCTCGATGAACTCGGGCAGCTGCTGCGCCAGGCACTGGATCTCCAGATCGGCGATCACGTGGCTGATCGTGCACTTCTCGGTCTTGACGGCCGGCGAGTTTTCTTCGTTGATGAAGTGCAGCGGGACCTTCTTGACGATCTTGGTCTTCGGGTCGATGCGCTGGAAGTCGACGTGCAGCACTTGCTGCTTGAAGGCATGCATCTGCAGGTCACGCAGCAGCACCTTCTCGACCTTGCCGGCCAGTTCCATCTCCAGGATGGAGGAGTGGAAGGCTTCCTTCTTCAGGGCGTGGTAGAGCGCGTTGTGATCCAGCTCGATCATCTTGGGCTCGCCGGCACCGTAAACGATACCGGGCACCTTGTCGGCGCGACGCAGGCGGCGGCTCGCTCCGGTCCCCTGCAGTTGGCGCTCAAAAGCGACGAATTTCATGCATGTCTCCAATTGACATCAGCGTCCGCGACCAGACGCAAAACGGGCCGCCCGACCTGCCCTTCGGCAGCAGCGGCCCACCGCCAGGCGCCACCATGGCGCCCGGTTCATTCCCGGCATCAGAAGTTGTTGTTCTGCTCCGAGAACAGGGAAGTCACCGACTCGCCGTCGGAAATCCGGCGGATGGTTTCGGCAAACAGGAAAGCCACCGACAGCTGGCGGATCTTGGTGATCGGCTTGGCAGCCTCGGCCAGCGGAATGGTGTTGGTGATGACGACTTCATCCAGCGCCGAGGTGCGGATGCGCTCCAGTGCCGGGCCCGAGAACACCGGGTGGGTGCAATAGGCGTAGACCGACTTCGCGCCCCGCTCCTTCAGCACCTCGGCCGCCTTCACCAGCGTGCCGGCGGTGTCGATCATGTCGTCCATGATCACGCAGTTGCGGCCTTCGATCTCGCCGATGACGTGCATCACCTCGGACACGTTGGCCTTGGGACGGCGCTTGTCGATGATGGCCAGGTCGCAGCCCAGCTGCTTGGCCAGCGCACGCGCCCGCACCACGCCACCGACGTCGGGCGACACGACCACCAGGTCTTCGTAGTTGCGCGACTTCAGATCGGACAGCAGCACCGGCGACGCGTAGATGTTGTCGACCGGGATATCGAAGAAGCCCTGGATCTGGTCAGCGTGCAGGTCCATCGTCAGCACGCGGTTGATGCCGACGACCTCCAGCATGTTGGCCACCACCTTTGCGCTGATGGGCACGCGCGTCGAGCGCGGCCGGCGGTCCTGGCGGGCATAGCCGAAATAGGGGATGACGGCGGTGATGCGTCGGGCCGAGGCGCGCTTGAGCGCGTCGGCCATGATGCACAGCTCCATCAGGTGCTCGTTGGTGGGCGCGCAGGTTGGCTGCACGATGAAGACATCGCGGGCACGCACGTTCTGCTGGATTTCGACGGTGACTTCACCGTCGGAGAAGCGGCCCACCGAGGCCTGGCCCAGGGACAGGCCGAGATGATTGGCGATCTCTTGCGAGAGCGAGGGATTCGCGTTGCCGGTGAACAGCAAGGTGTCGGACAGCATCTTCCTCTCCGTCGAGGGCTACAGTGACAGTGTCGAGACCGTCTTGAAAGTCGTCACCCCGGCACACACGCACCAGCACGGGCATCGCTCAAAACTGCAGAACCTCTGGATCGTCATTCTTGGAAGAATGCGGTCCAGAGGTTCCAGGATGGTTTGGCAGGGGAGGAAGGATTCGAACCCTCGAATGTCGGAATCAAAATCCGATGCCTTAACCGACTTGGCGACTCCCCTACACCGGCCCTCGCTACAGACAAGCTGCAGCGCCAGCCTTCAATCGTCGCGTTCAGTCTGTGAGCCAACCCTTGAGCGGGTGAGACTCCAGACTTCGACATTGTCTCCCGATCCAGCCTTCGGGAAGCTGAATATCTTCCACAAAAGCCGCGTCGTTTTCAACGCCGATTTTCTCTTGCACCCTCGCGAATACCGCGCTACCCGAGCCCGTCATGCGGCTGTTGCCAAAACGGCTCTTGAGCAACACGGCGGCTTCTTCGACTTCTGCGCACAGCGCCTGAGCTGCTGCTTGCATATCGTTCTTGCCGAAACCGCTTTGCTGTGCAAGAAAGTCCATGACTATAGCAGGCGATGAATCACGTGCCAAGAGGGGGCTGCGAAAAATTTCTGCGGTCGGCAAACTCGCCTTCGGCTTCACCACATAGAACCGCTCGCCAGCCAGGCGCAGTGGGGTCAAGCGCTCGCCGATGCCCTCGACCCACGCCGGGCCGTCGCCGAGGAAGAACGGCAGGTCGGCGCCCAGCGTCACGGCGAGCTCCATCAAGCGGCTGCGGCTCCAGTTCAGGCCCCAGAGGCGGTTGAGTGCCAGCAGCGTGCTGGCGGCATCGGAGCTGCCGCCGCCCAGGCCGGCCCCCCACGGCACCTCCTTGCGGATGGAGATGTCCACGCCGTGGCGGCTGCCACTGGCGGCCTGCAGCGCGCGGGCCGCGCGCAGGCAGAGGTCGTCGGCCGGCAGGACGGCACCCAGGTCGTGGCGGGCGATGCGGCCGTCGTCACGGCGCTCGAAATGCAGGGTGTCGCACCAGTCGATCGGCACGAAGACCGACTGCAGGAGGTGGTAGCCATCCGGCCGCCTGCCGACGATGTGAAGGAAAAGGTTCAGCTTGGCAGGAGCCGGCACGTCATAGAGGCACTTCAGCATGGAGAGGGCACCACCCGTGCTCAGGAGGGGTCGAGCTTGGCCCGCACGGTGACCGCCGGCGGGGTCACCCGCACTGCGGTGACCAGGCCCTCGGCCGCCTGGCCCAGGTGGACCTGCCAGCCGAGTTGCACGAAGCCGGGCTGGCCGTCGGGCAGCGGCTCGCTCGGCGCCTCGCCCCAGGGCTGGCCGCGCAGCCAGTCGAACAAGGCAGCGACCGGCACCGCCTCGCCCACCATCTCCCGGGTCAGCTCGTCGAGGTCGGCGAAGCGGCGCGCCTGCCCGTCGGCGCGCAACCACGCTTCGCCGGGTTGCCACGACGCCACTGCCAGCAGGCTGCCGAGCGGAGAAGACAAGCGCAGTTCACCTCGCTCGGGCCGGCCCAGCAGCTCGAAGGCACCGCTGGAGGCACGCACCCGCGAGCCCGGCATGTCGGGCTCGACCCGCACCGCCAGCCGGCCAGACGCCGCCACCGGCAGGGCGTCACCCTGCTCGGCCGCTGGCTGGCTGGCACAACCGGCCAGCACGGCCAGCGCCAGCAGGCCCAGCGCCGGCCAGGCGCGCCACCGCGCGCCGCGCCAGGACAAGCACCTCACAGCCCCACCCTCAGACGCACCAGCGTTTCCTTGAGCACGTCGTTGCCGGCGTCCTTGTCGCGCCCTTCGCGCCAGACCTTGCGCGCCTCGTCATGGCGCCCCAGCGCCCACAGCACCTCGCCCAGGTGGGCGGCAATCTCGGTGTCGGGGCGCGCCTTGTAGGCGCGCTGCAAGTGCTGCAGCGCCTCTTCGCGGCGGCCCATGCGGTATTCGATCCAGCCCAGGCTGTCGATGATGAAAGGCTCGTTCGGCGCCAGCTCCAGCGCCTTGGCGACCAGGTCGCGGGCCTCCGGCAGCCGGGTGTTGCGATCGGCCAGCGTGTAGCCGAGTGCGTTGTAGGCGTGGTAGTGGTCCGGCTTGAGCTCGATCACCCGGCGCAACAGGCGCTCCATTTCGTCGACCCGCTGCAGCTTCTCCGCGATCATGGCCTGTTCGTAGAGCAGGTCCACGTCCTCCGGGAAACGCCCGTTGGCCTGCACCAGCACGCGGTAGGACTCGCCCCAGTCCTTCAGGTCGCGCAGCAGGTGGGCCTCGGCCAGCAGCTTGGCACGGGCGTCCTGTGGCGAGCGCTCGGGGCTGGCTCGCAGCAAGGCGCGGCCGTCGCCCACGCGGCCCTGCTTGGCCAGCAGCGCCGCACGCCGCGCCTGCACGGTCAGTGGGTTCTGGCCCGCATCGATCTTCGCCAGCCAGGACTCGGCCTGGGTGAAGTCACGCTGCTCCTCGGCGGCCTGGGCCAGCAGCAGGTAGGCCTGTGTCAGTGCGTCGGAGGGCGACTCCAGCGCCACGCCGCCGTCGCCATCCGGGTCGTCGTCGGTATCGGTGTTGGTGTCGCTGTCGGCCTGTGCCGCCGGTGTCGCTGCACTGGCCGCCGAAGCGGCAGCCGCCGCTGTGGCTGCCTTGGCGGCCGCGGCCTGGCGCAACTCGACGAAACGACGCAGCGCGCGCTCGGCCTCGCGCGGCTGCTTGAGCTCGAGCTTGAGGGCACCCAGGCTCAGCCAGGCCGGCGCCATCGCGGGGTTGGCCTGGGTGGCCTGCTCCAGCTGCGCCGCCGCTTCGCCATAGCGTTGCAGGCTGACCAGCGAGCGCACATAGGCCAGGCGCAAGGCACCGCTCTGCGGCTTGGCCTGCAGATGGCCCTTGAGTATCGCTTCGGCCTGCGGCTGGGTCGGCAGCAGCTCCAGGGCGAGGACCGCCGGCGCTTCGGCGGCGGGGTCGAGCCGGTGGGCCTGCTCGGCCAGCGCCAAGGCGCGCTGCGGCTCCTCGGACAGCAGCCGCATGCGGCCGTTCGACACCAGCACCGCCACCTGGGTCTGAGGAATCGAGGCGTAAGGCTGCAGGGCCTGCTCCAGCACGCCGGTCAGGGTCTTGATGTCCGCGGCGCGCGCGAACAGGCGCGGCAGCAGCACGATGGTGGCCGCGCGTTCATTGGCCGGCGTGTTGGCCAGCAGTGCGCGCAGCGGGTCGAGCGCCTCGGCCGGCCGGTTCAGGCCCACCAGCAACTGTGCAGCGAAGCGGTGCGCCTCCACCGAGCGAGGCAGCGAGGTGCGCCAGGCCTGGGCGGCAGCCAGGGCCTGGTCGCCGGCACGGCCCTGCACCGCGATCTCGACTGCACGGCGAAACAAGCGCTCGTCACTGGACTTGCGGGCACCGTCCAGCAGGATCTCGTAAGCCGCGCCGGCATTGCCCGAGCGCAGCTCCATCTCGCCGATCAAGAGTTGGTAGAACAGGGCCGCGCCCAGCTCGGAATTCTTGTCCACCGGTGCCGCCGACGCAGGCGCTTCGGCAGGCGCCAGCTCCTTCGGGGCGGCAGCAGCGGCCTGCGGCAGGCCGGCGAAAACGCCGGCAAGACAGGCCGTGACCGAGAGCAGGCGGAACAAGGGGGCGGCACGCGGCATAAACAAGGCTCCTGAAACCGGGGATGCAAATTCCGCGCCCCCACGCCGGTCTGATTCTACGAAGCGCCTGATAATTCCCCGATGCCTGAGTTACCGGAAGTTGAAGTCACGCGATTGAGCTTCGCCGAGCGCATCCGCGGGGCGCGCGTGCAAGCGGTGCGGCTGGGCAAGCCGCTGCGCTGGCCGCTGGGCTGCGACCCGGCAGCATTCGTTGGCCAGGCGGTCGGCGAGGTGAGCCGCCGCGGCAAGTACCTCTGGCTCGCACTGGAGCGCGGCGGGCTGCTGCTGCACCTGGGCATGTCGGGCTCGCTCAGCTTTTCGGCCGAAGCGCCACCGCCCGGCCCGCATGACCACTTCGACCTGCAAACCAGCCATGGCGTGCTGCGCCTGCACGATCCACGCCGCTTTGGCGCGGTGGTGTGGTCGAGTTCGCTGGCAAGCGAGCCGGCCGCCAAGCTGCTGGGCACGCTCGGCATCGAGCCCTTCGACGCGGGTTTCACCGCCGCCTTCCTGCACGGCCGCCTGCGCGGCCGGCGGGTCGCGATCAAGCAGGCGCTGCTGGCCGGCGATGTGGTGGTGGGCGTCGGCAACATCTATGCGTCCGAGGCACTGTTCCGCGCTGGCATCGACCCGCGCGCCATGGCCGGCCGGGTCAGCCTGGCGCGCTGCCAGCGGCTGGTGGATGCGGTGCGGGCCACGCTGACGCGCGCGCTCGAGGCCGGCGGCTCGACGCTGCGAGACTTCCGTGACGCTCAGGGCCACAACGGCGCTTTCCAGCTGGAGGCCCAGGTCTACGACCGCGAAGGCCTGGCCTGCCATGCATGCGCCACGCCGGTGCGTCGTATCGTGCAGGGCCAGCGCTCGACGTTTTTTTGCCCGAGCTGCCAGAAGCGCTGATGCGCCCTGCGACCGGCCGGCGCGCGGAACAATCGAGCAGGCGGCGCGCACCCTCCCTCCACCCGACATCGAGGCAACAACCGGTAACATCCGTGCAAGTCGAGCAGTAGAACGCAGCGCTGCCGCGACAAAGCGCCCGCCCGGCCTTGACCGGCCGGCCTTGGGCTACCATCCTGGGGTCTTCGTGTTGTTCCCTTGCCGGCGTACCTTCATGGCCCCGTCTTTTGCTAACAAGCTCGACGCGCTCAGCGCGTGGCGCACAGGTCTGGAGTCGCGGCTTCGGGAGCTGTCCCGCTTCCTCTTCGAGCACGACCTGCTCGATCAGCCCGGTGCGGAGCTGCTCGACGCACTGGCCCAACGCCTGGGCGGCGAGAAGCTGGTGGTGGCCTTCGTGGCCGAATTCTCGCGCGGCAAGTCGGAGCTGATCAACGCGATCTTCTTCGCCGACACCGGCCGCCGCATCCTGCCGGCGACGCCGGGGCGCACCACGATGTGCCCGGTGGAGCTGAGCTACGACGCCGACGAGCCGCCCTCGCTGCGCCTGCTGGACATCGACACTCGCCTGCACCACCAGTCGCTGGGCGAGTTGCGCGGTCATGCCGGCGCCTGGAAGCAGGTGCCCCTGAACATCAAGCGGCCCGACCTGCTGGCCGACGAGTTGCTGCAGGTGATGCAGACCAAGAAGGTGCCGATGGAAGCGGCCCGCGAACTTGGCTTCTGGGACGATGCCCGCCCGCAGGACAACCCGCCACACGATGCGAACGGCCTGGTGGAGGTGCCGGCCTGGCGGCACGCGATCATCAACTACCCCCATCCCCTGCTCAAGCGCGGCCTGGTGGTGCTGGACACGCCGGGCCTCAATGCGATCGGCGCCGAGCCAGAGCTGACCGTGAGCCTGCTGCCTTCGGCGCATGCGACGGTGTTCATCCTGGCGGCCGACACCGGCGTGACCAAGTCCGACCTGGCGATGTGGCGCGACCACCTCTGCGGCCAGGCGCTGGCCCGCTATGTGGCGCTGAACAAGATCGACACGCTGAGCGACCCGCTCAGCCCGCAGGCCGAAACCGAGATCCACATCGCCCGCCAGCGGGCGCAGACGGCCGAGATCCTCGGCGTGCCGGAGACGCGGGTGTTTCCGATCTCGGCCAAGCTGGCCCTGACGGCCCGTGTCGCCGGCGATGCCGACGACCTGCGGGCCAGCCGCATCCTGGCGCTCGAGGACGCGCTCGGCCAGCAATTGCTGCCGCAACGGCGCGAGGTGCTGCAGCAGGCGGTGCTCGACGGCACGGCCCACATCGACAGCCAGGTCGGCCGCAGCCTCTCGGACCGCCGCCGCCAGATGGCCGAGCAGTTGCTCGAGCTGCGCGGCCTGCGCGGCAAGAACAGCACCATGGTGAGCCTGATGCTCAAGCGGGTGGGCGCCGAAAGCGCCGAATTCGAGCAGTGCATCTCGCGCGTGCAGGCGATGCGCGCGGTGCACACCCGCATGCTGAAGGAGGCGCTGCTGACCATCAGCAACGACGTCGTGCGAGAGCGCACAGAAGTGCTGCAGGAGAAGCTGCGTGGCGCCATCCTGAACCTCGGTGCCAAGCGCGCCTTCTCCGAAATGTGCGGCGTGCTGCGTGGCCGGTTGGCCGAGGCACAGGCCAAGGGCAGCGAGATCCACCAGATGCTGGGCGCCTCCTTCGACAAGCTCAACGCCGAGTTCGGTTTTGGCCTGGCAGCGCCAAAGGCCCCCGACCTCTCGCGCTTCATTCGCGACCTCGACCTCATCGAGCGCAACTACATGCAGTACCTGGGGCTCTCGCATGCGCTGCGGCTGTCGCAGGGCCGCTTCATGGAGCAGTTCCGCCGCATGCTGGTGTCCAAGCTGCGGGTGGTGTTCGAGGGCGCCTCCGGCGAGCTGGAGTTGTGGAACAAGGCGGCGTCCTCGCAGATCGACTCCCAGCTGCGCGACCGGCGCCGCAACTTCAAGCGCCGCCGCGAATCGCTGGAGCGGGTGCAGGCCGCCAGCAGCGAGCTGGAAACCCGCATCCTCGAAGTGGAGGCGCAGGAAGACCGGTTGCGTCAGCTGCAGGCCCGCCTGGCCACGCTGCTGGCCCAGGTGCATGCCGCCGCCACCGGGCCGCTGCCGGCCGCCGACGCCCTCGAAATCGCCCTGCCGATGACCGGCACGGCCGCCAGCCACTGATGCCTGCCCTGGTGCGGCACCGCCTGCGGGCGGTGCCCTGCCCTGCCCGATGACCGGAAGCGAACACCCCTCTCCGCCCGCCCTGCCCGACTTCGAGTCGATCCGCGCTGCCTTCGGCCACCGGGTGGTGGAGTGGCAGCGCCAGCATGGCCGCCACCGCCTGCCCTGGCAGCAGACGCGCGACCCCTATCGCGTCTGGCTGTCAGAGATCATGCTGCAGCAGACCCAGGTGAGCACGGTGCTGGGCTACTACGACCGTTTCCTGCAGCGCTTCCCCGACGTGGTGGCGCTGGCCGATGCGCCGCTGGACGATGTGCTGGCCGCCTGGAGCGGCCTCGGCTACTACAGCCGCGCGCGCAACCTGCACCGCTGCGCGCAGGCGGTGCGCGACCAGTGGCAGGGTCGCTTTCCGCCCACTGCGGCCGACCTGGAGACCCTGCCCGGCATCGGTCGTTCCACCGCGGCCGCCATCGCGGCCTTCTGCTATGGCGAGCGGGCGGCCATCCTGGACGGCAACGTGAAGCGGGTGCTGACCCGGGTGCTGGCCTATGGCGAGGACCTGGCCTCGACACGCCACGAGCGCGAGCTGTGGGCAGCCGCGGTGCAGCTGCTGCCGGAGCAGGGCATCGAGAGCTATACCCAGGGCCTGATGGACCTCGGTGCCACGGTCTGCCTGGCGCGCTCGCCCAGCTGCCTGCTTTGCCCGGCGCAGGCCTTGTGCCGCGGCCGCGCCGAGGGCCGGCCCGACGCCTATCCGGTGAAGAGCCGCAAGCTCAAGCGCTCGCGGCGCGAGAACTGGTGGCTGTGGCTGGAACATGAAGACCGGGTGTGGTTGACCCAGCGGCCCGACACCGGCGTCTGGGCCGGCCTCTACAGCCTGCCCGAATACGCCAGTGCAGAGGCGCTGGCAGAAGCGGCCGCCGCCCTCGGCGGGCAGGCCCTGCCACAGCCGAGCATCGAGCACACGTTGACGCACTTCGACTGGGTGCTGCACCCGGTGCGGCTGGCCGTGCAGAAGCCGCCCGCCTGGACCGGCGGGCAGTGGGTGCCCTATGCCCGGCTTGCCGACGTGGGCCTGCCGGCGCCCTTGCGAAAGCTGCTCGCGCGGCGCTGACGCACCGGACGCCCAGCCGTATCCCGGCGAAGCACCGGCCCGGCTGAGGTGCCTGTGCGCTGCGAGTCAGCCCCAGGCGCTTGCCGGCCCGCAGCCGCACCGCAAGAATCGGCCAGCCTCGCCGCTCTCAGCGACGACACCACTCGCCCCGCATGCCGGGGCCTGCCTGCCATGCGCCACCCTTCGAACCACCTGCCCAGCCTGAAGGCCCTGCAATGTTTCGTCGCCGTCGCCGAGGAGTTGAACTTCAGGCGCGCGGCGGACCGGCTGAACATGACCCAGCCGCCACTGTCGCGGCAGATCCAGGGCCTGGAGGACCAGTTGCGGGTCCGGCTGCTGCGGCGTGACACCCACCAGGTGAGCCTCACCCCGGCCGGGGAGGCCTTCCATCGGGACGTCCACGCCGTCCTCAAGGCGCTGGATGCCGCGGTCGGGTCCGTCCAGCAGTTCGTCGAGGATGAGCCCGCAGCGGGTGGCGCACCGCGCATCGGCCTCACCAGCGTGGTCGACTTCTCGCTGATGCCGCACCTCGACGCGCTGCTCAGCGATCCGCGCTTCGCCAGCGGCCAGGCCCTGGAGCGCGCCTACTCCCGGCAGTTGGTGGAGCGGGTGCGCCGTGGCCGGCTCGACATGGCCATCGTCGGCGACATCGCCGCGCCCACCGAGGACCTGAGCGTGCAGGCCCTCGTGCGGGAGTCGATGCTGGTGGCCCTGCCGGCCAACCACCCGGCCGCCGGGCAGGATCGCCTGCGCTTGCGCGACCTGGGAGACACGCCGCTGTTCTGGTTTCCGCGTGCCGACAACCCGGCCTTCTACGACAAGTGCGAGCGCGTGTTCCGCGTGCAAGGCTACGCGCCGCCGCGGCGGCTGGAGCCGAGCGACTTCACCCGGCTGCTGGCCGGCGTGGCGGCCGGCGAAGGCCTGGCCCTCTGCCCGGCGTCGATGCGGGCGGCCTCGCGCATCGGCGTGGTCTACCGGGCGCTCGACGAGGCGCTGGAGCAGCTGCTGGGCATCCAGCTGCAACTGGTGTGGCGCGCCGCCGAGGCCCGGCCGGCGGTGCTGGAGCGGATCGAGATGATCCGCCAGGCGATGGCGCCCCACCCCTGAGCCGGTGCTGCCGTGCAGCGGCCGTCGGGCCAGGCCGCATCAGGCATGGATGCCCTTCATGCCCTCGGCGGTGTAGCGCATGCCGCGCACCTGCCCGGGCGCCAGGTCGCGGTCGAGCTGCTGCAGGTCATCGGCATGGAGCTGCACCGACAGGGCCGCCAGGTTCTCCTGCAGGTAGGCCAGGCGCCGGGTGCCGGGGATCGGCACGATGTGCCCGCCCTGGGCCAGCAACCAGGCGAGTGCCACTTGGCCCGGCGTGGCGCCGTGGCGAGCGGCGACGGCGCGCACGCTGTCCAGCAGGCGCAGGTTGTGGGCCAGGTTGTCGGCCTCGAAGCGCGGGTTGCTCCGCCGGAAGTCCCCTTCCGCCAGCCCCTGCGTGCTGTTGAGCCGCCCGGTGAGGAAGCCGCGGCCGAGCGGCGAGTAGGCCACCAGGCCGATGCCCAGTGCCCGGGTGGCCGGCAGGATGTCGTGCTCGACCTCGCGGCTCCACAGGGAGTACTCGCTCTGCAAGGCCGCCACCGGATGCAGCCGGTGGGCCCGCTCCAGCGTGCGGGCCGACACCTCGCACAGGCCCACATGCGCGATCTTGCCCTGCTGCACCAGCCGAGCCAGGCAGTCCATGGTCGCTTCAAGGTCGGCGGCGGGGTCCACCCGGTGCAGGTAGAACAGGTCGATGCGCTCCAGCCCGAGCCGCTGCAGCGACGCCTCGCAGCAGCGGCGGAGGTAGGCCGGTTCGTTGTTGATGCGCCGGGCATAGGCGGCATCGGCCGGCCGCTCGATACCGCATTTGGTGGCCACCTTCAGCTGGCCGGCGGCCACCTCGGCATGGCGCGAGCGCAGGAACTCGCCAATCAGCCGCTCGTTGTGGCCGCGACCATAGACGTCCGCCGTGTCGATCAGCGTGACGCCACGATCGACCACCTCATGCAGCAAGGCCATGGAGGCCGCATCGTCCGACGGGCCGTAGAACTCGCTCATGCCCATCGCGCCATAGCCGAGGGCCGACACGCTCAGCTGCTGGCCCAGCCGGCGCTGCGGCAGCGGCGAGGCGGTCGGGGTGACGGGGGTGGTGTGCATCTCGATCTTCTCCTGGTTCCGGGGCGCCGCCGGGATGGCCATGCCCACACGCCAGCGATGGTGCCGATGCAGCCAGCCGCGCGGAATTCCGGATTCGGCAATACCGGCGCGGCATCACCACCCCGCGCAGCGCCGCGCGCCCCGCGGATGGGGGCAACGAAGGCGCCAAGCAGAAGAAGCCGAGCCGATACCTGGGAGGAAGCGGAAGGAAACGCACCGATGCCGCGGCAGGCAGCCGCAGGGCCCACCGGCCACCGGCGGCCGGTGCCTCAGCTGTCGAGGATGCGCTTTTGCCGCAGGAACTGGTGGACCAGCTGCAGTCGCACCAGCGGGTCGTCCAGCTCCATCAGCTTCTGGCGTGCGGCCAGCGGGATGGGCAGGATCTCGCACCAGCGGTTGGCGATCCAGCCGGCGTCGTCGAACCGGTAGGGCTCGAGGAAAGGCAGCGCGCCCTGCTCCTTCTGCTTCATCGTCTGGATCAGCTGGGCCAGCGCGGTCGCGGTGCTCAGCAACTCGCGGGTGGGCAGCGCAGCGGCGTCGTGGTCGATCAGCTCCACCTCGGCCGTCCAGAGGCCGTCCTCGCCCTGCCAGCTGTCGAGCGCCCGGAAGCGTCGCCCGCCGCGGCAGCGCACATGCAGGATGCCGGGCTGGGTGCTGTCCACATCGATCAACTCGGCCAGGCAGCCGACCGGCTCGAACTCGATCGCATCGGCCGGCAGCTTCACTTCCTGCCCGCGCCGCAGGGCCACCACGCCGAAGGAGCGGTTTTCGCGCAGGCAGGTGCCCATCAGGTCGAGGTAGCGGGCCTCGAACACCTTGAGTCCCAGCAGGCCATCAGGAAACAGCACCGATTGCAGCGGGAACAGGGGCAGGCCCTGCAGGTCGACGGTGGCGGGGCTCATGCCGCGGCCTCCCGCGCATCGAGCTCCCGGTGCCGGACCAGGGTGGCACCCCGGGCACGGAAGCGCTGCGCGAGCTGCTCGACGCAGTACACCGACCGATGCTGCCCGCCGGTGCAGCCGATGGCCACGGTGAGGTAGTTGCGCTGGTCCTGCTCGAAGGCGGGCAGCCAGCGGCGGATGAAGGCCTCGATCTGGGCCACCATTTCCGGCACTTCCGGCTGGTTCTCGAGGTAGTCGATCACGTCGGCGTCGCGGCCGGTCTGCGGGCGCAGCTCCCGCACGTAGTAGGGGTTGGGCAGCACGCGCACGTCGAACATGTAGTCGGCGTCCAGCGGCACGCCGTGCTTGAACGCAAAGGATTCGAACACCAGCGTCAGCTTGGCCGCCGGTGCCTGCACCAGGTTCTTGATCCAGCTGCGCAGCTGCGCGGTGCGCAGCTCGCTGGTATCGACCACGCTGGCCGATTGACGCAGGTCGGACAGCAGTTCTCGCTCCAGCTCGATGGCCTCGATCAAGGCGCGATGCGCATCGCCCAGGCTGTGCTGGTCCGACAGCGGATGACGCCGCCGGGTCTCGGAGAAGCGCCGCACGAGCGTGTCGGTGGACGCATCGAGAAACACCGAGCGCACCGTCACGCCGGCCTCGCGCAGCTTGTTCATGGCCGGCAGCAGGTGGGGCAGCGAGCGGGCGCTGCGCACGTCGGCTGCAATGGCCAGCCGTGCCGTGCTGCGCGAGTGCTCCAGGGCCACGAAGCTCTCGATCAGTTCGGGCGGCAGGTTGTCGACACAGAAGTAGCCGGCATCCTCCAGCGCATGCAGCGCGACCGACTTGCCCGAACCGGAGATGCCGGTAATGAGCACGACTTCGCGCAGCGAGGATCCGTTGGAATGGGGGGCGCCGGCCTCGGGGGCGGCACCGGCTTCGATAGGACTGCTCATCAACGTTTCCGTGGGCGGGCCGGCGCAGCGGGCATGGGTGCCTCGGCCGTCGCGGTGGCCAGCATCTCCTGGGCATGGGCAAAGCTGGTGCCCGACAGCTGTTGCCCGCCGAGCATGCGGGCGATCTCGGCCACCCGCTGCTCGCCGGCGACCGGTGCGACGCCACTGGTGGTGACGCCGCCGCTGCTGGCCTTGCTGACCAGCAGGTGCTGGTCGGCGCAGGCCGCCACTTGCGGCAGGTGGGTCACGGCCAGCACCTGGCGGTCGCGGCCCAGCTGCTTCATCAGCCGGCCGACGGTGTCCGCCACCGCGCCGCCGACGCCGGTGTCGATTTCGTCGAAGATCAGGGTGCCGGCTTCGCCCAGCCGGCTGGTGGTGACGGCAATGGCCAGCGAGATGCGCGACAGCTCGCCGCCGGAAGCCACCTTGGCCAGCGGCCGCGGTGTGCTGCCCTCGTGGCCGGCGACCAGGAACTCGACCGTTTCCAGGCCGTACGACTGCGGCGCTTCGAGCGCGGCCAGCGCCACTTCGAAGCGCCCGCCCGCCATGCCCAGCACCTGCATGGCCTGGGTCACTGCCGTGGACAGCCGCGGCGCCGCCTGGCGGCGCGCCTGCGACACCTGCCGCGCCGCCTCGTCGTACCGTTTGCGGGCGGCCGCTGCGGCGCGCTCCAGCCCCTGCAGGTCGGAGGCGGCGTCGAGTTGCCGCAACTCGTCCTTCCACGATTCGAGCAGCGCCGGCAGTTCCTCGGGCGGACGGCGGTAGCGTCGTGCCAGGCTGATCCAGGCGGCCAGCCGCTCGTCGAGCTCCTGCAGGCGCTGCGGGTCCAGCTCCGTGTGGCGCAGGTAGCCGTGCAGGCTGTGCGAGGCATCCTGCAGCTGGGCCTGAACGCTCAGCAGCACGTCAACCACACCTTGCAGCGACTGGTCGTATTCCGCGACGGACTGCAGCTTCTCGACCGCCTTGCCGGCCAGCTCGTCGGCGCTGCCATCGGCTTCACTGACGACTTCCAGGGCGCCCTGCACCGCGTCCAGCAAGGCCTGCGCATGGCTCAGGCGCTTGTGCTCGGCATTCAGCTCGTCCCACTCGTCGCTGGCGGGCGCCAGCTTGTCGACTTCACCGATCTGCCAGCTCAGGCGTTCACGCTCCCGCTCGAGGTCGGCCTGGCGGTTGCGGGCATCGTCCAGGCGCTGCTGCGCTTCGCGCCACGCCCCCCAGGCAGCCGACAGCGGCTGCAGCTCGGTGCCGGCATAGGCATCGAGCAGGGCGCGCACCGAGTCATTGCGCGTCAGGCTCTGCCAGGCATGCTGGCCATGGATGTCCACCAGGTGCTCGCCGGCGGCCTTCAGCTGCGCGACGGTGGCGGCGCTGCCGTTGATCCATGCGCGGCTCTTGCCCTGGGCATCGATGGTGCGGCGCAGCAGCAGCTCGTCGCCGCTGTCGAAGCCGGCCTCTTCGAGCCAGGGCAGCAGGCTGGCGGGCAGGTCGAAGGCGGCGGTGATCTCGGTGCGCTGCGCACCTTCGCGCACCACGCCGGCGTCGCCGCGGCTGCCCAGGGCCAGCTGCAGGGCGTCGATCAGGATGGATTTGCCCGCGCCGGTCTCGCCGGTGAGCACCGAGAAACCGCCAGCCAGCTCGAGGTCGAGTTCACTGACGATGACGAAATCACGCAGGACGATGCGGCGCAGCATCTCAGGACCCCACCCCTTCATTCCAGTGCAGCTTCTTGCGCAAGGTGGCGTAGTAGCTCCAGCCACGGGGATGCAGGAAACGCACCTGGTGGGCGGAGCGCCGCACCCGGATGCGGTCGCCGTGGAGCAGGCTGGCCAGGCTCTGCATGTCGAAATTGGCGCTGGCGTCGCGGCCGGCAACGATCTCCACCGTCACATGGCTGGCATCGGGCAGCACGATGGGCCGGTTCGACAGGGTGTGCGGTGCAATGGGCACCAGCACCCAGCCCTTGATGCCGGGGTGCAGGATGGGCCCGCCGGCCGACAATGCGTAGGCGGTCGAGCCGGTCGGCGAGGCGATGATGAGGCCGTCGGCACGGAAGTTGGCGACGAACTGGTCCTCCACGTCCACCCGCAGCTCGACCATGCTGGCGGTCGCGCCGCGACTCACCACCACGTCGTTCATCGCAATGCCGTCGAAGATGACCTCCCCGTCGCGCAGCACCTGTCCTTCGAGCATGGTGCGGTGTTCTTCCTCGTAGTCGCCGCGCAGCATGGCACCCAGCACGTCGCCCACCTGGTGCACCGGCACATCGGTGATGAAGCCGAGGCGCCCCTGGTTGATGCCGAT
Organism: Eleftheria terrae; assembly: GCF_030419005.1. Taxonomy (NCBI): domain Bacteria; kingdom Pseudomonadati; phylum Pseudomonadota; class Betaproteobacteria; order Burkholderiales; genus Eleftheria; species Eleftheria terrae. The sequence continues at coordinate 4,387,523 of NZ_CP106951.1, read as the reverse complement.
CAGGGGCACCCCGTAGCGCGACAACTCGCGGGCGATGTGCAGCATGGTGCCGTCGCCGCCGACCACGATGGCCAGGTCGCACTGGGCGCCGATGCCGGCCACATCGAGCGTCGGAAAGTCCGACAGCTCGGTGTTGCGCGCGGTGTCGCTGTCGAGCGTGACATCGGCGCCGAGGCGCGAGACGTACTGCGCAATTTCCTCCAGCACAGGCTCGATGCCTGAAGCCTGGTACTTGCCGATCAAGGCCACATGACGGAAGCGCGACTGCATGGCGGGATTACACCACAGCGCCTTTGCCACACCGCGGTGCCAGGCGCCGTCCCTGCAGGCCTGACAGGCGCCGCTGGCCGGGGCGCAGACGCCCCGATACAACTGTGCACGGCACCCTGGATCAGCCGCCCGGCAGCGCTCTACAATCTTTTGCATGTTGGACGAACGCGCCCGGATGCTGCTGAAGACGCTGGTCGAACGCTATATCGCGGACGGCCAGCCAGTGGGTTCGCGCACGCTCTCCAAGGCGTCGGGCCTGGAGCTCTCGCCGGCGACCATCCGCAACGTGATGTCGGACCTGGAGGAGCTGGGCCTGATCGCCAGCCCGCACACCTCGGCCGGCCGGGTCCCCACCGCACGGGGCTACCGCCTGTTCGTCGACACCATGCTGACGGCCCGCCCGCGCGAGATCGATCCTGCCGCGCTGGAGGGTGCCGAGCCCCTGCAGCCCGACCAGCCGAAGCGAGTCATCGCCAACGCGGCCCACCTGCTGTCCAACCTGTCGCAGTTTGTCGGCGTGGTGACGTCGCCGCGCCAGCCTTCGGTGTTCCGCCACATCGAGTTCCTGCGCTTGTCCGACCGGCGGGTGCTGGTGATCCTGGTCTCGCCGGACGGCGATGTGCAGAACCGCGTCATCTTCACCGAGCGCGACTACAGCCAGTCGCAGCTGGTGGAAGCCACCAACTTCCTGAACGCGCACTATGCGGGCCTGGCCATCGAGGAAGTGCGCCAGCGCCTGAAGATCGAAGTGGACCAGCTGCGCAGCGAGATTGCGGCGCTGATGCAGGCGGCCGTGCAGGCCGGCTCCGACGCGCTGGCCGAACACGACCAGCTGGTGGTGTCGGGCGAGCGCAACCTGCTGCAGGTGCAGGACTTCTCCAGCGACCTGGCTTCGCTGCGCAAGATGTTCGACCTGTTCGAGCAGAAGACGCAGCTGATGCGCCTGCTGGAGGTGTCCAGCCGCGCGGAAGGCGTGCGCATCTACATCGGCGGCGAGAGCCAGGTGGTGCCCTTCGAGGAACTGTCGGTGGTGTCGGCCCCCTATGAGGTGAACGGCACCATCGTCGGCACGCTGGGTGTCATCGGGCCCACCCGCATGGCGTATGACCGCATGATCCAGATCGTGGACATCACTGCCCGGCTGGTGTCCAACGCGCTGAGCCAGAAGTAGGCGGCCCGGTGAGCGGATGGGCGGCCCGGCGCCGGCCTGTCGCTCGGTGCCCCCACGCGGTCATGCGAACCGCCGTCGCCCCGTGGGGCGACCCGGCTTGGGCACAGCGCCGGAACGGCGGCGGTGCCGGCCTGCCCCGGGAGACGTCTCCGTGCCAGTTCGTGGTGTCGGTCACCGATGACCGTCGATGGGTCCGTGGCGCGGACGGCTGCCTCTACAATGGCCGGTTCTGGCGAGCAGGGGCGTCCGCGATGTGCGCCAAGAAGCGCGCCAGGAAGGCAGGCCGCCGCTGCGGGAGAAGGAGCGGCGTGCGGAGGAAGGCATGCGCCCCGGGGGCCGTTAGCTCAGTCGGTTAGAGCAGAGGACTCATAATCCTTTGGTCGCAGGTTCGAGCCCTGCACGGCCTACCACCCCCTCCCCCTGCGCTCGCTTCCACGTACTGGATATCGAGACGCACCGCAGCAGCGCCACCCTGGCGAAGCCCCGGTCGACATCACCATGCCAAAGGTCCACCCCCGCTGCAGCGCAGAGGTCGACCCGGCCACCGCTCACGCCAGCATCGAGATGGCGCACGAGGGGCCCGCGACCGTCCCGCCCGGGCCTCTGCCTGCCGGTCAGCGGGGCAGCTTCAGCCGCCACAGGTCGTAGCGCTCGGCGCCCGGCTTGACCGCCCCGGCAAAGTGCGCATTGAGCCGGCTGGCCGTGAACACCAAGTCACCATCAGGCGTGAGGGTCGCCGTATCGGGCCAGTACACATCCTCATTCGCACCCAGCAACTCCATGCGCCGGGTCTGCGGATCGAAGCGGACAATGCCGTTGTGGCTGACGTCGGTGATGTACAGCCGGCCGTCGGCCGCTGCCACGATGCCATCGGTGTTGCCGCCGACGTCTCCCAGCAGGGTCACCGCGGCAGCGAGCTGCGCGTCGCTGGCGCTCGAGCGCAGCAGCGCTGCCGGCAGGCTGTAGGCCTTCGTGCTGGTCGTCACGGTCCAGTACAGCGTGTCCCCGCTCGGCGACAGCGCGATGCCGTTGATGCCCAGCGTCAGCGGATGGCCCGGCCAGACCGCCTCGCCATGGGCAGTGACCTTGACGCCCGCTTCCGGCATGACCGAAACATGGCGATCGAGCACGCGGCGCGCCCGCCCGCTCTCCAGATCCACCACGATGATGGCGGCCTGGTTCCTGGGCGCGCTGCGCAGACCGCTGTCGGAGATGTAGGCGAGCTTGCGCCGCTCGTCGACGGCAAGGTCGTTCAGGAAGCTGCCCTTGCGGTCCGCCACCGCGTCCAGGCCGATGCGCTTCACCGTGCGTCCGCTTTTCAGGTCGTACACCACGATCTTCTGCGCGCCCACCGGCGCTTCGGGCTCTCCGGCCACGAACCCCATGTCCAGGGCCCAGAGCCAGCCGTTGCGGGCATCAACATGGAAGCCGAGCACGTTCCGCAGGTGCTGCTCGGGCGCCGCGGCGACGGAATTGCCTTCAGCGGAAGGAAAAGCCCGTAGCCGTGCGGGACCGGATTCATGACCGGTGTGCAAGACGCTCAAGGTCGCCGGGGACCGGGCCGAGATGAGGCGCGGCGTGCTGACGAAGGCGCGGCCAGCCCGGTCGAAGTGAAGGCCCGCGATGGGCGCATTCACCGAATCGGCATCCGCCGTGTTGCCCTCGGCCGGCGCCTCCCAGGTCACCCCGGCGTAGCTTCTCCAGCGCTCCATGGCGGCCGGCTCTGTGGCGCCGGCCGGCGCCATCGCGGCGGCAAAGGAGAGGGACAGAAGAGACATCATCCGTTTCATGTCAGCCGTCCTCACAGGATGGAGCGGTAGCTGCCACCCTCGACGCGCACCGCCGCGCCGTTCGATGCGGCCCCCAGCGGGCTGGCCAGCAGCGCCACCATCGCTGCGATCTCGTCGGCCTCGATCATCCGGGCGAGCAGCGAGCTGGGCCGGTGCGTCTTGAAGAAATGGGCCTCGATCTCGGCGTCCGTCATCCCGGGTCGCGGCGCCGTCTGGCGCAGGTACTCGACGATGCCCTCCGAGCGGGTGGCGGCCGGCAGCACGCTGTTGACGGTCACGTCGCTGCCCTTGGTCAGCTCGGCCAGGCCACGCGCCACGGCCAGCTGCGCCGACTTGCTGACGCCGTAATGCACCATGTCAGGCGGAGTGAATGCACCGACCTCGCTGGAGATGAAGATCACGCGGCCCCAGTTGCGTGCCAACATGCGCGGGAAGTAGTGGCGAGACAGCCGGATGCCCGACATCACGTTCAGCTCGATCATGCGGAACCAGTCGTCATCGGTGATCTCGGCGAACGGCTTGGCTTCGTAGAACCCGAGGTTGTTCACCAGGATGTCGGTGTCGTGCAGCTGCTCGGTGAGCTGGGCAGCGCCGCGGGCGGTGCCGAGGTCCGCGCTCACGGCATCGACCATCGCGCCCGGTGCCGCAGCACGGATCTGCCGAACAGCCGCCTCGAGCTTGCCCGCCTGGCGGCCGGTGATGGCCACCGCCGCACCCTCCTGCGCCAGCCTCTTGGCGATGGCCAGCCCGATGCCGGCGGTCGCTCCGGTGACCAAGGCGGTCTTGTCCTTCAGTTTCAAATCCATCTTCAGTCCTTTCAGGGTCGGTACAGTCGCATGGCTGTCCCGAGTCCGCGGAACTTTGTCAGGCATCGACCGAGGCAAAAAGCCGCTGCAGGGAACAGCAATCTGGAACTGCGTTCACAAGCGAGCGGGGCGAACTGTCAGGATGGAAAACCGAAGCGGAGAGATGTCGGTGTTTGTGAGGGTCGTGCAGGACGGCAGCTTTTCCGCCGCTGCGAAATCGCTCGACATGACGCCCTCGGCGGTGAGCAAGCTCATCACCCGCCTGGAGGAGCGCCTGGGGGTCGTGCTGTTCCTGCGCTCGACACGGGAACTCACGCTGACCACGGAGGGCGAGGCCTTCTTCGATGCCTCGGTCCGGATCCTCGACGACCTGGAGGAAGCCGAGCAATCCATCGGGGCCGGCTCGGTGGAGCCGAAGGGGATCCTTCGAGTCAATGCCTCCATCCCCTTCGGGACCCACCAGTTGCTCCCGCTGCTGCCGGAATTCCATCGGCGCTATCCCAAGGTGGCCCTCGACATCTCGCTCACCGACCAGGTGGTCGACCTGGCGCGCGAGCGGGTGGACGTTGCGGTGCGGGTCGGCCGCCTGGCCGATGCGGCGTTCAAGGCCCGGCTTCTGGGCGTGAGCCGCTATGCCGTGGTGGCGAGCCCGGACTATCTGCGCCGGCATGGCAGCCCGGCCCATCCCGGCGAGCTGGCCAAGCACACCTGCCTGGGCTTCAACTTCAAGCGATCGGTCTCGCAATGGCCTTTCAAGATCGCCGGGCAGTCGACCGAACTGTCGGTACAGGGACCGGTGGTCACCAACAACGGGGAGACGCTGCGAGGCCTCACCTTGAGCGGGATGGGCATCAGCCGGCTCGGCCGGTTCCACATCGACAACGACCTGCGGGAGGGTCGCTTGATCCAGCTGCTGGAGGACTTCAACCCGGGCGACGTCGAGGAACTGCATGCGGTCTTCCCGGCGAAACGCCACATGTCGCGCCGGGTTCGGGTGTTCATCGACTTTCTCGCCGAGCGGATCAGCCCGCAGCTGCAGGAGGCGTCCAGGCCGCTGGCTCCGGTTGTGGAAGGCTGAGCCGCACCGGCCTGGCCCTCGCACGTGCCAACAAGGGCCCAGGCGCGCGCCACGCCTCTGCACGCCTGGGGCAACTGTCTCAGTGCCCGAACAGGCGATCCACCATAAGACAGATTCCGATCACCCGCCCCCGGCTCCCGGCGCGTTCGGCTGCAACAAGCTGCACAGCCGCTCGAAGTCCACCGGCTTGGCCAGATGGTGATCGCAGCCGGCCTGCAAGGCCGCCAGGCGGTCTTCCTCGCGGGTCCACCCGCTGAGCGCGATGAGCAGCAGGGGGCGGTCCGTGGCTCGCAGGCGCAGGCGGCGGGCCACTTCCAGCCCACCGAGACGCGGCAGGGCAAGGTCCAGCAGCACACAGTCCGGCCGCCACCGCTCGACCGCCTGCAGGGCTTGCTCGCCATCCGGTGCCACCTGCGTCTCGTGGCCCAGCAGGGTGAGCAACTGGGCCAGCGTGCCGGCCGCTGCCTCACAGTCGTCGACCACCAGGATGCGCAAGGGCGGCGCGTCAGCCGTCGCCATGCGGTCCGGGCGGGGCCAGGACGCGGGCCGCGCCGGGCCAGGATGTTCGCTCGTTGATGACATGCTGCATCTCCCGCTGCCGTCGCCTCTCCAGGCGAGCAATCGCAATACCTCGCACCAGCGGCAGCCGGCGCCTTGCCGAGCGCCAGCGCGTGCAGGGCGCAACGTGGTAAGGGCTACACCCTGCCCTGCAGGTCTACCCGGCGTCGCTGCCGCCTGTGCGTTTTGAGATGTCGTGAACCACCCGGCGCTTCTTAGAATGACCGGATGAGCGCCGACACTTCTGCACTGCCCGACACGGGCGAACTGGCTCGCAGCAGCCTCAACTTTCCTGTCGTCGGCATCGGCGCATCCGCGGGGGGGCTCGGTGCGCTGGTCCGCTTCTTCGAGCAGATGCCGGCGGACAGCGGCATGGCCTTCGTCGTCATCCTGCACCTCTCGCCCGACCACGCGAGCAACGCGGTCGCGATGCTGCAAAGCGCCACCCGCATGCCAGTGCTCCAGGTGACCCAGGCCACCAGCATCGAGGCAAACCGCGTCTACGTGATCCCGCCCGGCAAGCTGCTGTCGATGAACGACAGCTACCTGCGTGTGACCGACGGCGAGCGGCCGGCGGGGCGCCATATCACCATCGACCTGTTCTTCCGCGCACTCGCCCTGGTGCATGGCGAACGGGCCTTCGGCATCGTCTTGTCGGGCACCGGATCGGACGGCGCCGGCGGCATCGCCCGGCTCAAGGAACAAGGCGGCGTCACGCTGGCCCAGTCGCCCGACGACGCTGAGTTCGATGGCATGCCCCGTGCCGCCATTGCCACCGGTGCGGTGGACTGGGTGCTGCCGGTCAGCGACATGGCGCAAAAGCTGATCGACATCTGGCACAACGCCCGCGCCATCGAGCTGCCGAAGGCCGACGAGGATCTGCTCCGTCCGGAGCAGACCACCTCAGCCAGCGCCCAGAAGGATGCGGAGGAGGCGCTGCGCGACATCATGCTGCTGGTCCGCACACGCACCGGCCATGACTTCAAGCACTACAAGCGGGCCACCGTGCTGCGGCGGCTGGAACGCCGGCTGCAGGTGAACGCGCTGCCCAACCTGCCGGCCTACCGGCGCTTCCTGCAGGGCCAGCCGGACGAGGCGCGGGCCCTGCTCAAGGACCTGTTGATCGGCGTCACCAACTTCTTCCGTGACCGCGAGGCTTTCGATGCCCTGGAGCGCGAGGTGGTGCCCCGGCTCTTCGAGGACGACGGCCAGGCGGAATCCATACGCACCTGGGTCGCCGGCTGCGCCACCGGTGAGGAGGCGTATTCCCTGACGATGCTGCTGTGCGAGCGTGCCGCGTCGCACACCCATCCACCCGACATCCAGGTGTTCGCCACCGACATCGACCACCAGGCGATCGCAGTGGCCCGCAGCGGCGCCTACCCCGAAGCCATCGTCACCGACGTGCCGCCAGCCCGGCTGCGCCAGTTCTTCCAGAAGGAAACGAGCCAGTACCGGGTGCGGCAGGAAGTGCGCGAGAAGGTGCTCTTCGCCGCCCACAACATCCTGCGCGACCCGCCGTTCTCGCGGCTCGACCTGATCTGCTGCCGCAACCTGCTCATCTACCTCGACCGCGAGGTGCACCCGCGGATCTTCGAGATGTTCCATTTCGCGCTGCGGCCCGGCGGCTACCTGTTCCTGGGCAGCTCGGAATCGGCTGATGCGGCATCGCAGCTGTTCTCGGTGGTCGACAAGAAGAACCGCATCTACCGGGCCAACATCGTGCCGCACACGGCCCGTTATGCCTCGACCCTGCCCGTCAACGTGCACGAAGCACCGCCGACGGGCGTGCGCGACCTGCCCACCGAGAAGCGCAAGGTCACCTACGCCGACCTGCACAAGCGCCTCACCGAGCAGTACGCCCCGCCGAGCGTGCTGATCGATGCCGAAGCGAACATCGTCCACCTCTCCGAGCAGGCCGGCCGCTTCCTGCGCTACACCGGCGGCACACCCTCGCACCACCTCCTGACCCTGGTGCGGCCCGAGCTGAGGCTGGAGCTGCGGACCGCGCTGTACCAGGCGCTGCAGACGGGCAAGAGCGTCGAGGCGCGCCGGGTGCGGCTCGACGACGAGGAGAAGGTCCGCTACGTGAACATGGTGGCCCGCCCGGTGCAGGAGCCGTCCGCGCTCGGCCAGGCGCCGCTGGTACTGGTGCTGTTTGCGGAGGTGGAAGACACCATGGGCATCACCGCGGTGGGCGGCAATGAGGACGCACGCGATCCGCTGGTGATCCAGCTCGACGAGGAACTGAAACAGATCAAGGACCAGTTGCAGAACGTCATCGAGCAGTCCGAGACGTCCACCGAGGAGCTGAAGGCCTCCAACGAGGAGCTGCAGGCCATCAACGAAGAGCTTCGCTCCACCACCGAGGAGCTCGAGATCAGCAAGGAGGAGCTGCAGTCCATCAACGAGGAGCTGATCACCGTCAACCTCGAACTCAAGACCAAGGTCGAGGAAACCGGCAAGATCAACGATGACCTGCAGAACCTGATCGCCTCCACCGACATCGCCACCGTCTTCATCGACCGCGCGATGTCCATCAAGCGCTACACGCCCCGGGCAACGCAGATCTTCAGCATCATCCCGAGCGACGTCGGCCGCTCGCTGCTGGACATCCGCCACCGGCTGGACTACGACCGCCTGGCCGAGGACGCGGCCGATGCGTTCCAGTCGCTCAAGCAGATCGAACGCGAGGTGAGCAGCATCGACGGCCGCTGGTACCTGGCCCGGCTGCTGCCCTACCGCACCACCGAAGACCGCATCGCCGGCGCGGTGCTCACCTTCATCGACATCACCAGCCGCCGCCACGCGGAAGAGCGCATCCAGCTGGTGGCCGAAAGCATGAAGGACTACGCCATCGTCACGATGGACCTGGACGGCCGCATCACCACCTGGAACCGCGGGGCAGAGCGCATCTTCGGCTACTCGGACGCGGAGGTGGCCGGGCAGATCCCGTCCTTCCTGTTCGCGCCCCATGCGGGCCAGCCCTACCGCCTGGAGGACGCCATGCGGCAGGCCCGCGAAGAAGGCCGGGTGGAAGACGACCGCTGGCACCTGCGCAAGGACGGCAGCCGCATTTTCTGCAGCGGCATCATGACGCCGCTGTACCGCGACGGCGAGCTGCAAGGCTACGCGAAGATCGCGCGCGACCTCACCGGCTCCAAGCACATGGAGGCCGAGCGAGAACGGCTGCTCAAACGCGAAGCGGAGGAACGGGCCACCGCCCAGGCCGCCAGCGACCTGAAGGACGAGTTCCTGGCCATCATGTCGCACGAGCTGAAGAACCCGCTCAACCTGATCCAGATGAACGCCGAGCTGCTCACCCGCCTGCCCGGCGCGCGAGAGCTGCCGGGGGTGGTGCAGGCAGCCGAGACCATCCATCGCACGGTGCTCAGCCAGGCGCAGATCATCGACGACCTGCTCGACCTGTCGCGGCTGAACACCGGCAAGCTCCTGCTGAAGCTGGCGCCGGTGGACTGCGCGGCCATCGTGCATCGCATTGCGAGTGCGGCGGCCGCCGACGCGGCCAGCAAGGGACTGGAGGTGCAGCTCGACCTGCCGCAAGACCCGGTCTTCCTGCTGGCGGATGCGGTGCGCATCGAGCAGGTGGTGTGGAACCTGGTCAGCAACGCGGTCAAGTTCACGCCACGGGGCGGGCGGGTGGCGCTGCAGCTGCAGGTGGAGCAGGACCATGCCTGCCTGAAGGTGTCCGACAACGGCAAGGGCATCGAGCCGGCCTTCCTGCCCAAGGTGTTCGACATGTTCGAGCAGGCAGAGTCGCGCAGCATCCGGCATGAAGGCGGACTGGGCATCGGGCTGGCCCTGGTGAAGCAACTGGTGGAGCTGCATGGCGGCCGGGTGGAAGCGTCTTCCGAAGGCCCGGGCAAGGGCACCACCTTCACGGTCTGGCTGCCGATGCAGACTGACGATCCCGCCGCCAGCCCGCTCGGTGCGGCCGGCATGCAGGGGGGCCTCGAAGGGGTGCGCGTGCTGCTGATCGACGACGAGCGCCAGACCGCCGAAACGCTGCGCCAGTTGCTGCAGCTCGAAGGGGTGGACGTGAGCGTGGCCGGCAGCGCGGCCGATGCACTGCACATTGCCGAACAGGCCAGCTTCGACGTCATCGTCTCGGACATCGCCATGCCCGGCATGGACGGCTACCAGCTCGCGCAGCAGTTGCGAGGCACGCGCCGGCATGCCGACACACGACTGGTCGCGGTCAGCGGTTTCGGGCGGGCGGTGGACGTGCAGCGTGCCATCGGAGCGGGCTTCGACGCCCACCTGAGCAAGCCCGTCACGATGGAGCAGCTGCTCGGCACCCTGCGCCAGGTGCTGAAAGGCCCGGCGGGCAAGCGCAGCAGCTGAGGCCGGCGGCCGGCCGGCCCCCCGGTCAGCCCAGGTCCACGCAGCTCAGCTGCACGCCCAGCTCCGCCAGCAGGGCCAGCTCCGGATGCTCGGCGGGGGCGGTGGTGTACAGCCGGTGCAACTGCCCGGCGCCGGCCACCCGCCAGGCCCCCTGGCCGCCCACCTTGGCGGCCCCCACCATGGCCCACACGCGGCGGGCATTGCGCATCATGGCCTGCTTCACCGCCAGCTCATCGAAATGGTCGCAGTGCAGGCCGGCTGCAGCCGAGACCGTGCACACCCCCACCAGGCACAGGTCCGCCTGCACGGACTCCACCAGCCGCAGCGCCTCCGGCCCGCACAGCGAGGCCGATTCCCGGTGCAGCCGCCCGCCGGCCAGGATGACCTCGCAGCGGGTGTGATCGGCCAGGGCCAACGCCGTCTCGGGGCTGGTGGTGATGACGGTGAACGGCAGCGAGCGCGGCAGCTGTCGCGCCAGCAGTGCGTTGGTGGTGCCGCTGTCGACCAGCAGCCGTTCTCCGCCTTGCAGCTCGCGCAGCACGGCGGCCACCAGCACCGCCTTCTCCTGCTCGTCCGCGCCGACACGCTCGCTCCAGTTGGCGCCTGGCGCGGTCGGCGAGAGTGGCAGGGCGCCGCCGTGCACCCGCCGCAACAGGCCTTGCTCCGCCATGTCGTTGAGGTCGCGCCGGATGGTGTCTTCCGACACCTTGAAGAGCTGGACCAGTTGCTGGGCCTTCACCTTGCCCTGGCGGGCCAGCAGGTCGAGGATGTAGTGCCGCCGTTCGTCGGCGAGCAGGTCGTGGACTGCCTGGGTCATGGGGCGCATCCTCTCATGGGCGGCTGCGCGGCGCGATGCCGGCAGCGAGCACCGCCACCCCGGCACAGGCGGCCACCACCAGCAGCAGCGAGCTGCCAAAGGACCACACGCTGCTCCACAGGCCCACCAGCGGCGGCCCCACCAGGAACCCGACGAAGCCGATGCCCGAGACGAAGGCGATGGCGGCCTCCGGTGCGCGTGCGTCGCCCTGGGGCGCCAGCGCAAACACAATGGGGATCACGTTGGACAGCCCCAGGCCCACCAGCACGAAGCCGAGCAAGGCCGCCTCGCGTGCCCCGCCCCACACGCACAACCCCGCCCCCAGCGCTGCGAGGGCGCAGCCGGGCAGCAGCACCGCCGCGCTGCCGTGGCGGTCGCGCAGCCGGTCGCCGGTGAAGCGGCCGAACGCCATGGCGGCAGAGAAGACGCCGAAGCCGGCCACCGCCACGGCCGGCGAGGCGGCGAAGGCCTGCGCCATGTAGATGGCGGACCAGTCGTACATCGTGCCTTCGCACAGCAGGCACAGCAGCGCCGCCGCCCCCAGCCGCCACACCATGGCGGACCGGCGCGCCGGCGCGGTGGTGGGAGGCGCGCCGGCGGCCGGCCCGCCGCCTTCTCCCGGGGCCAGGGCCAGCAGCGACAGCAGCAGGGCCGCCGGCACCGCCAGCCACAGCGCATGGCCGCCCGCCAGCCACAGGCCGGCCGCCACGGCAGCCGCCAGCGCGCCACCGCTGCTGAACATGGCATGCAACTTCGACATGATGGCGCGCCGGCTGCGGGCTTCCAGCGCGACCGCGCTGCTGTTGATCGCAACGTCGAAGGCGGCGCTGGACCAGCCGAACACGAAGGCGGTCAATGCAAGGGGCACCGAATCGGACACCAGCTGGGTGGCCAGCATGGAGTAGGCGGCGAGCGCCCCTGTCACCCGGGTGAACAGCGTGGCCCCGACCGCCCGCGACACCGCAGCGCAACTCAGGAAGGCGAGCACGGAGCCCGCGGCGAGTGCCAGCAGCACCAGCGCCAATTGCTGCTCGGTGTAGCCGAACCGGGCCTTCAGCCCGGGCAGGCCGGTGGCCCAGCACCCCATCAACAGCCCCAACGCGAGGAACCGCGCGCCGCACAGCAGGATCTCCCGTTGCACCGGCGACGCGGCTGTGACGGAGCTCACTCGCCCTTCCGTGATTTCCATGCAAATCCCCTTGTAATCCAGATCAAAACCGCAGAATACGGATTAGAGCAGGACTGACCGAGCTATGCAACGCAGAGATTTGCGGCTTTATTCGGGTTTTTCAGGCGGCAGGCGGCAGGCGGCAGGCGGCAGGCGGCAGGCGGCAGGCGGCAGGCGGCAGGCGGCAGGCGGCAGGCGGCAGGCGGCAGGCAGCAGGCAGCAGGCAGCAGGCAGCAGGCAGCAGGCAGCAGGCAGCAGGCAGCAGGCAGCAGGCAGCAGGCAGCAGGCAGCAGGCAGCAGGCAGCAGGCAGCAGGCAGCAGGCAGCAGGCAGCAGGCAGCAGGCAGCAGGCGGCTGAAGCTGAGGTTGCGGACGAGCGGCGGGCATCCGCTGCACAGCGGCTCTGCCGGAGCACGCGGCACGACATGCAGTCGCCCCCGCCGGCTGCTCGCCCGGCCCAGCGGCCGGGGCGGCAGGGCACCGGCTGCGCCAGGACACCTGGGGTGAGGCGTGGTCGGACATCGTGCCCCTCGGCGGGTGCGACTTGGGGCCCGGAGGACGGGCGGCCTGCCCCTACCCTCCGACCCGCGACCGTCGATGCAGGCGCCAACCGCTCGCGGTCGGCGCCTGGCGTAGCGCTGCTTATGCCGGGTAGAGCCCGCGCACGCGCGCCTGCAGGCGCGTGAGCCCGAGCAGGGCGTCGATGTGCGGCGTCGGTTCGCCGAGCTGCTGCGCGATCTCCCGCACCGCGCCCAGCAAGGGGTCCAGCTCGATGGGCCGGCCGGCTTCAACGTCTTGCAGCATCGAGGTCTTGAAGGCGCCCAGCTGGCGAGTCACGGCGCAGCGTTCCTCGCCGGTCTGCGCAATCGGGCAGCCGATGCGCTCGCCGATGCGGCGAGCCTCGGACATCACGTCCAGGCAGAAGCGGAGCACCAGCGGGTCGTCGAGGATGCGGTCGCAGGTCGCACCCGTGAGGGCCGACACCGGGTTCATCGTCATGTTGCCCCAGAGCTTGTACCAGATGTCCTGCTGGATGCACGCCGACGCCTCGGCCTGGAAGCCGGCGCCTTCCAGCAGGGCAGCCAGCCGCTGCAGCCGCTCGCTCTTGCCGCCAGCCGGCTCACCGAGGATCAGGCGCCGGCCGAAGCCGTGCCGCACCAGGCCCGGCTCCGGCATCGAGCAGGTGGCATGCACCACGCAGCCGATCACCCGGGCCGCCGGAATCGCGGCGGCCACCGATCCATCCGGATCCACCGAGCGCAGCCTGAGGCCGGATGGCCCGGCGCCAAAGCCGTCGAAGAACCACCAAGGCACCCCGTTCATGGCGGTCAACACCACCGTGTGCGGGCCGAGCAGGGGCGCGATGCCGGCCGCCACCCCGGGCAGCGCCTGGCCCTTGACGGCCACCACCACCAGGTCCTGCGGGCCCAGGCTGCGCGGGTCTTCGGCCACCCGGGCCGGCGCTTGCAGCAGCCTGTCGGCGCTCTGCAGGCGCCAGCCGTGCTCCCGCAGGGCCTGCGCATTGGGGCCGCGAGCCACGGCGGACACCGCGAGGCCCTGCGCCGCCAGGCGGGTGCCGATGAACCCGCCGATCGCGCCGGCGCCATAGATGCAGACTGTCTCGATGCCTTGGGCCACGGGCCGGCCCTCCTTCCGTTGCTGGCGGTGAGTGGATGTGGCCGGCAGCTTAACTGCAGCGGGGCGCGGTGGCTGCCATGACGACGGCCGCAGCCTATGATCCTGGGCTCTCCTTCTGGCTTGCCGCCCCGACCTCTTTTGAACGACCGACCGCTCTTCACCGCCCTGCCGCCGGCGCTGCTGCGCCTGTGCCCCTGGCTCGACCGGCTGACGCCCGCCAGCCTGCGGGCCGACCTGCTCGCCGGCCTGCTCGGTGCGGTGCTCGTGCTGCCGCAAGGCATCGCCTTTGCGACGCTGGCGGGGCTGCCGCCGTCGTATGGCCTCTACACCGCCATCCTGCCGTGCGCAGTGGCGGCCTTGTTCGGCTCCAGCTGGCATGTCGTGTCGGGCCCCACCAATGCCAACTCGCTGGCCTTGTTCGCCATGCTCACGCCGCTGGCCGTGGCAGGCAGCCCGCGCTACATCGAGCTGGCCCTGGCCGTCACGGTGCTGGTCGGGCTGATGCAGGCGGCCATTGCGTTGCTGCGACTCGGCGCACTGGCCAACTTCATCTCGCCGGCAGCGCTGCTTGGCTTCACGGGAGGGGCGGCCGCACTGATCGCGATCCATGCACTGAAAGACCTGGGCGGCTTCGGCCACCCGGCCAGCCACAGCGTGGCCGCGGTGCTGCAGTACCTCGCGGAGCACTGGCGCGAGGCGCGCCCCGGTGCGCTGCTGGTGGGCCTGTCGACCCTGGCCGCCGCCCTCGCCTGCAAGCGCTGGCGACCGCGCTGGCCCGGCCTGCTGCTGGCACTGGCAGGCGCCACCGTGCTGGCCGCACTGCTGGAGCGGCGCGGCGGCAGCTGGGCGCTGCCGGTGGTCGGCACGGTGCCGTCCGCCTGGCCGCCGCTGCATGTGCCGCAGCTGGACGTGAAGCTGCTGCCGGAGCTGCTGGGACTGGCCTTCGCGCTGACCATCGTCGCGCTGGGCCAGGCCATCTCGATCGCCAAGGCGGTGGCGGCGCGCTCCGGCCAGCGGCTGGACACCAACCGTGAATTCCTCGGCCAGGGGTTGTCCAACATCGTCGGCGGCTTCTTCTCGTCGTATGTGTCGTGCGGCTCGCTGAACCGCTCGCTGCCCAACCTGGAGGCCGGCGCCCGCACCCCGCTGGCCGCCGTGTGCTCGGCCCTGCTTCTGCTCGGCCTGGTGGCGCTGGGGGCGCCGCTGCTGGGGCACATCCCGATGGCCGGCATCTCGGGCCTGCTGCTGTTGGTGGCCTGGAACCTGCTGGATCCCGGCCGCTGGCGGCGGCTGGCGCGCAGCGACGCCACCGAGTTCGGCATCGCCGCTGCCACCTTCGTCGCCACCGTGACGATGCGGCTGGAGATGGCCATCCTGCTCGGCACGCTGCTGTCGCTGGTGAGCTATCTGTGGCGCACCTCCAAGCCGGCCATGCGCACCATGGGCTTCGACACGATGGCCGAGGAGCGCCATTTCGTCGTGCTCGAGGATGCCGAGCCCGCGCTGCCCGAATGCCCGCAGCTGAAGTTGCTGCGCATGGAAGGGTCGGTCTACTTCGGCGCGGCCCAGCATGTCTCGGACCGGCTGCACGCCCTCAGGCAACCGCCCGACGCTGCCCGCCACTTGCTGGTGATGGCCAAGAGCATGAACTTCATCGACGTCGCCGGCGCCGAGGTCTGGGAAGCCGAGCTCGCCACGCGCCGGGCGGCCGGCGGCGACCTCTACTTCCACCGGCCGCGACCGCCGGTGCTGCAGATGTGGGAGCGCACCGGCTTCATCGAGGTGCTGGGGCGCGACCATGTCTTTCCCGACAAGCGCACCGCCATCGGCAGCATCTTCAAGCAGCTCGACCCGCGGCTGTGCGCGGCCTGCCGGGCGCGGGTGTTCTGGGAATGCAAGACGGCGCCTTTCCGGCCGACGCCGCCGCCCGGGGAAGCCGGCAAAAAAGAGCCCCCGCCGCCAGAGGCGGGCGGGGGCGGACCTCCCAGTCAGACTTCCTCAGGCAGCGAGCCGGTCGACCGGCTCGAATGACTGCAGCGCGCGCTCCAGCGCGGCCACCGCCAGGTCGATCTCGGCGCGGTTCACCACGAGGGGCGGCGCCAGCCGCACCACCGTGTCATGCGTGTCCTTGCTGAGCACGCCTTCGGCCATCAGGGCTTCGCAAACCGCCCGCGCGGAGGCGAAGCGGGGATCGATCTCCACCCCCACCAGCAAGCCCTTGCCGCGCACCTCGAGCAGGGCCGGATGCTCGACCGCCAGCAGGCGCTCGCGCAGATAGCGGCCCTGGCGGTCGGCCTGCTCCGCCAGGCGATCGCGCTCCAGCAACTGCAGCGCCGCCAGCCCCACCGCGGCCGCCAGCGGGTTGCCGCCGAAGGTGCTGCCGTGGTCACCGGGGCCGAAGACCGACATCACCTCCTCCCGGGCCACGAAGGCCGACACCGGCAGCAGGCCGCCGCCGAGCGCCTTGCCCAGCGTCACGCCGTCGGGCTTCACCCCCTCGTGGTCGCAGGCCAGCATGCGGCCGGTGCGGCCCAGGCCGGTCTGCACCTCGTCGCAGATCAGCAGCACCCGGTGGCGGGTGCACAGCTCGCGCGCCGCGCGCAGGTAGCCTTCCGGCGGAACGACGATGCCGGCCTCGCCCTGGATGGGTTCGACGAAAAACGCCACGGTGTCGGGCGTGATGGCCCGCTCCAGGGCGGCGACGTCGCCGTAGGGCACCTGCACGAATCCGGGTGCGAAGGGACCAAAGCCGTGGCGGTACTGCGGCTCGCTGCTGAAGCCGACGATGGTGGTGGTGCGGCCGGCGAAGTTGCCGGCCGGCACGATGATCTGTGCCCGTCCTTCGGCCACCCCCTTGACGGTGTAGCCCCATTTGCGGGCCGCCTTGATGGCGGTCTCCACCGCCTCGGCGCCGGTGTTCATCGGCAGCGCACGGTCGAGGCCGGTCAAGCGGCACAGCTGCTCCAGGAAGGGGCCGAGCCGGTCGGTGTGGTAGGCGCGGGAGGTGACGGCCAGCGTCTGCGCCTGGCGGGTCAGGGCGGCCACCAGCTCCGGGTGCGAGTGGCCGAAGCTCACCGCCGAGTAGGCCGACATCATGTCCAGATAACGCCGGCCCGACTCGTCCCACAGCCACACGCCCTCGCCCCGGCTCAGCACCACCGGCAGCGGGTGGTAGTTGAGGGCGCCCCAGCGGGCTTCGAGCTCCATCGCAGTCGAGGATACGGCGGTCGGTGCGGCGGTCATGTTCTGTCTCTCCGGTCGGTGCTGACCACTCTAGGCGCGGCGGAGCGAAATTTGCGTGCCACTTGTTGTGCGGATTCCTGCATACAGGAAATAATCGTGCACGCCAGAGAAGGAAGCACCATGCCGGCCGCCGAACTCGATGCCCTGGACCGCCGCCTCCTGCAGGTGCTGCAGGAGGATGGCCGCGCCTCCAATGTCGAGCTGTCCCAGCGGGTGCATCTGTCGCCGCCGCAGTGCCTGCGGCGGGTGCGGGCACTGGAGGAGCGCGGCGTGATCCGCGGCTATGCCGCCCAGGTGGCCGGGGAGGCGCTCGGCTACCCGGTGATGGCCTACGTCAACCTCAACATCGACCGCGAGCACTTCGGGCGGGTGCGGGAGCTGGAGAAGCTGCTGGTCACCTTCCCCGAGATCATCGAGTGCCACTGCGTCTCGGGCGACCACGACTACCTGCTCAAGGTGGTGGCGCGCGACCTGAAGTCGCTCTCGCTGTTCCTGACCGACCGCCTCATGCAGGTGCCAGGGGTGGACGACGTGCGCTCGATGATTTGCATGGAAGAGATCAAACCACCGTCTCCGCTGCCGGTGGATTGACGGCGGCCGCCGTCGCGCCGGCCAGCTGCCCGGCCAGCGCGTCCACCCGGGCTTCGGCGGCCAGGAGGGACTGCTGCAGCCGGTGGTCGCCGAACTCGTCGTATTCCACCGCCGTGCCATGCACCTCGGTGATGCCGATGTAGGCGAAGGCGGTGCGCACGCTGGGCTCCACATGGTTCATCGAAGCCAGACGCTGCCCGGGGCCGTAGCCGTGGTCGCCGCGCGAACCGAGCAGCACCAGCCGCTTGCCGGCGCCGGCCAGCAAGGGCCAGTAGGGGTCGCCCGTGCGCTGCCGGTCGAAGCCGAAGGTGCGGCCGACCCGCACGATGTTGTCGATGTAGGCCTTGAAGCCGGCCGGCGGGCCGAAGTTGTACATCGGCAGGCCGACAACGATCAGGTCGGCGCGCAGCAACTCGTCCACCAGCTGGTCGCTCAGTGCCAGTGCCTGGTGCATCCAGGGCTGGCGGCGCTCAGCCGGGGTGAAGGCGGCATGGATCCAGTCGCCGGTGACCGGCGGCGGCGGCTCGGCGCCCAGGTCGCGATAGATCACCTCGTCCTGCGGCCGCAGGGCGCGCCAGCGGTCGACGAAACGCGCGCTCAGCCGCCGGGTGTGTGAACCATGGGGGCGCTGGTCGGAACGGCCCGGGCGGGCGCTGGCATCCAGGTGCAGCACAGTGCTCATCTTGCTTCTCCTTCGGGGCGGGCCGGCTTGAGGCCATCTCATGCATCGGCTGCCGCATACCGCGACTTTGCTTGGGAGCCGCAGCACTGACAAACGATGAGTTTTCAGGCGGTAGATGAACTCAATTCAGCTATGCTGAACCGATGCCGCGCCAACTGCCCCCGCTCGCCTCGCTACGGGCCTTCGAGGCGGCGGCCCGCCACCTGAGCTTCAAGGCCGCAGCCGAGGAGCTCAACGTGACGGCCACCGCCATCAGCCACCAGGTGCGCCAGCTCGAGTCGCAGCTGGGCCTGCGCCTGTTCGAGCGGCAGACCCGCCAGGTGGCGCTGACCTGGCCCGGCCAGCGCCTCTACCCGGTGCTGCGCGACGGGCTCGATGCCTTTGCCGCTGCCATCGAGGCGCTGGGCCGGCCGGTGCGGCCGGTCGTCACCGTCTCGGCCACCACCGCCTTCACCGCCCGCTGGCTGGTGCCCCGGGTGCCGGACTGGCAGGCGAAATATCCCGGCATCGACCTGCGGCTGCATGCCTCCAACCTGCCGGTGGACCTGCACGGCGGCGTGGCCGACCTCGCCATCCGCTATGGCCGCGGACCCTACCCGGGCTTGCGGGCCACCCCCCTGCTGGGCGAGCGCTTCGTGCCGCTGGCGAGCCCCCGGCTCCAGTTGCGCGAGCCGGCCGACCTGGCGCGCTGCCGCCTCATCCAGATGGACTGGACACGCCGCGATCCGGCCTTGCCCGGCTGGCGGGACTGGCTCCAGGCCGCCGCAGTGCCCGGCGTCGACGCCGAGGCCGGCCCTCGCTTCAGCGACGAGGCCCATGCCGCACAGGCCGCCGTCGCGGGCGCCGGCGTCGCGCTGCTGAGCGAGGTGCTGGTGCAGCATGAGCTGGCCCAGGGCCTGCTGTGCATCCCCTTCGGCCCCGCCTTGCCGGGCCTCGCCTACCATCTGATGGAGCCGGCGCGGCACAGCGCCTCCCCGGCGCTCGAGGCGGCGCGGCGCTGGTTGCTCGAAACCGCGGCTGCATGCGCTGCGGAGGCCTGAGCAGGCATCATCGTGGCGTTCCTCCACTCACTCCGCGTCGTCGAATGAAGCAGATCCGCATCCCCGCCGTCTACATGCGCGGCGGCACCAGCAAGGGCGTGTTCTTCCATGCCGACGACCTGCCCGCCGAGCCGACGCGGCGCGACGCGCTGCTGTTGCGCGTGGTGGGCAGCCCGGACCCCTACGGGCAGCAGATCGACGGCCTGGGTGGCGGCAGCTCGAGCACCAGCAAGGTGGTGATCCTCTCGCCGTCGCGCCGGCCCGACTGCGATGTTGACTACCTGTTCGGCGCGGTCGCCATCGACCGCCCGGTGATCGACTGGTCGGGCAACTGCGGCAACCTCAGCGCCGCGGTGGGCCCCTATGCGCTGGCCCGCGGGCTGCTGCCCATGCCGGCCGGCGAGGGCCTGGCCACCGTCCGGATCTGGCAGGTCAACACCGGCAAGCGCCTGCTGGCCCATGTGCCGGTGGCCGGCGGCGAGGTGGTCGAAGGCGGCGATTTCGAGCTCGACGGCGTGACCTTCCCGGCGGCCGAGATCCGGCTCGAGTTCCTGGATCTGGGGCGCGACGACGGGCCGGCCGCCGCGGTGGGCCTCTTCCCCACCGGCCGCCCGTTGGACCGCATCGACGTGCCGGGGCTTGGCCAGGTGCAGGTGACCTTGATCGATGCCGGCAACCCGGCCGTGTTCGTCGAGGCAGCGGCACTTGGCCTGCAGGGCACCGAGCGGCAGGCCGAGGTCAACGGCGACGCGCAGCTGCTGGAGCGCTGCGAGCGGCTGCGCTGCCACGGCGCGGTCGCCATGGGCCTGGCCCCCGATACGGCGGCCGCGGCGCTGCGGCCCGCCACCCCGAAGCTGGCCTGGGTGGCGCCTGCCCGTGACTACCGCAGCGCCGCCGGCCGGCTGGTGGCGGCCGGCGAGATCGACCTGAACGTGCGCATCCTCTCGATGGGCCGGCTGCACCATGCCATGACGGGCACCGGTGCGGTGGCCATCGCGGCAGCGGCGGCCGTGCCGGGCACCTTGCTGGCTGGTCTGCTCGGCGCACCGCGCACGGCACTGCGCTTCGGCCACCCGTCGGGCACGCTGGCCGTGGGCGCCGAGGCGCGTCTGGTGGCCGGCCACTGGTCGGTGCAGCGCGTGCAGCTCAGCCGCAGCGCCCGCCGGCTGATGGAAGGCCATGTGCTGGTGCCCGCCGGGCTGGCCTGAGCAGGCAGGCGGGCACGGCGCACGCCATACTGGGCGCCGTCGTCACAGGAACGGCACCCGCTACGAACAGCAGCGCCGCCGCGCGGCGCGGAAAGGATGTGAGATGAAGCAGACCTTCCAGGTCGAAGGCATGAGCTGCGGTCACTGCGTGCAGGCCGTCACGCGGGCCGTGCAGGCACTGGACGCCCGGGCCCATGTGCAGGTCGACCTGTCGCAGGGCCGCGTGGAAGTGGACAGCGAGCAGGCGCGCGAGGCGCTGGCCCGCGCGATTGCGGACGAAGGCTACAAGGTGCTGGCATGACGCGCGCCGCTCACCGCAGCCTGCGCTGGGGCGTGCTGGGCGCCGGCCGCATTGCCGAGGGCGCGCTGATCCCGGCGCTGCACTCGCTGGGCAGCCCGGTCGTGGCGGTCGGCTGCCGCGACGCGACGCGCGGCGCCGCCTATGCGCAGCGCAACGGCATCGCCACCGCGCTGGGCTACGAGGCGCTGCTGGCGCGCGAGGACATCGACGCCGTCTACATTGCCCTGCACAACAGCGCCCACCTGCCGTGGACGCTGGCCGCGCTGCGGGCCGGCAAGCATGTGCTGTGCGAAAAGCCACTGGCGCTGAGCGCCGCCGAGGTGCGCGACATGCAAGCGGCGCAGGCAGCGGCCGGGCGCCAGGTGATGGAAGCCTTCATGTACCGCTTCCATCCGCAGGTGAGCCGCGCGGCAGAGATCGTGCGCAGCGGCGAACTGGGCGAACTGCGCCTGCTGCGCGGCGCCTTCGGCTTCGACCTGTCGGGCCTGCCGCAGGACAGCCGCTGGGACCCGGCCCTGGGCGGCGGTGCGCTCTACGACGTGGGCTGCTACCCGCTCAACCTGATGCGCCTGCTCAGCGGCCATGAACCGGAGCTGGTCAGCGCCGACGCCGACTTCAGCGCCAGCGGCGTGGACCAGCTCGCGCATGTGCAGCTGCGCCTGGGTAGCGCCATCGGCCACCTGGACTGCGGCTTCGCGCTGCCGCTGCTGGACCATCATTTCGAGCTGTTCGGCAGCCGCGGCCACCTGCGCCTGCCGCAGCCCTTCATCGCGAAGAACGTGGCGGCCGAGCTGCAGGTGAGCCTGCAAGGCGTGGAGCGCATCGAGCGCTTCGAGCCGGTGGACCACTACGCCCTGATGGTGGCCCACTTCGAGCGCGCCGCGCTCGGTGAGGAAGCGCTGCGCTGGGGCCTGGACGACGCGCTGGCGCAGGCACAGGCGCTCGACGCCATCCTGCAGCGCATCAGGCCGGCCTGAACGGCCGCGGCCCGCCGGCCTGCGGCGGGCCGCTGGCGGCCGCTCAGAACAGCCACCACACCGCGCCGAGGCTGACGGCCGGCACGAACAGCAGCACCAGCACGCGCAGCACGTCGCTGGCGATGAAGGGCAGCACACCGCGGTAGGTCTCGCTCATCGGCACGTCCTTGCAGACGCCGTTGACGACATAGACGTTCAGTCCCACCGGCGGCGCCACCAGGCCGATCTGCACCACCATCAGCACCAGGATGCCGAACCAGATCGCCTTGTCCTGCAACTCCAGGCCCCACAGCGGCAGACCCATCACCGCAGGGAACAGCACCGGGATGGTCAGCAGCACCATCGACAGCTCGTCCATCACGCAGCCAAGCACCACGTAGAACAGCAGCACCAGGCCGACGATCAGCAGCGGCGGCACCGCGAGGCCGGCCACCCACTGCGCCAGCTCGGCCGGCATCTGCGTGAGCGCCAGCGAGGCGTTCATCATGTCGGCGCCGAGGAAGATCATGAACACCATGGCCGAGGTCTCGGCGGTGCCCAGGAAGGCGCGCTGGATGCCCTGCCAGCCCAGCTCGCGCTTGGCCAAGCCCGCCACGAAGGTGCCGATGGCACCGATGGCCGCGCCCTCGGTCGGCGTGAACCAGCCCTGGTAGATGCCGCCGAACACGACCACGAACACGGTGGCAATCGGCCACACACCGAGCAGTGCACGCCAGCGCTGCCGCCATGGCAGCGGCTCGCTGGCCGGCGCCAGCGCCGGGCGCAGGCGGCAATAGACCGCGATCACCGCGATGTAGCCCAAGGCCGCGATCAGCCCCGGCACGAAGGCGGCGGCGAAGAGCTTGGCGATGTTCTGCTCGGTGAGGATGGCGTACACCACCAGCGGCACCGACGGCGGAATCAGGATGCCCAGCGAGCCGCCGGTGGCCAGCACCCCGGTGGACAGCCGCCCGGCATAGCCATGCGCCTTCATCTCCGGGTAGGCCACCTGCGCAATGGTGGCCGAGGTGGCCACCGAGGAGCCGCACACCGCGCCGAAGGCGGTGGCCGCCAGGATGGCCGCCATGCCGAGGCCGCCACGAATGTGGCCGATGAAGGCCGCCGCGGCGCGGAACAGCTCGCGTGACAGCCCGCCCTGGGTGGCGAACTGGCCCATCAGCAGGAACAGCGGGATCACCGACAGGTCGTACACCGTCAGGCGGGCCACGGCCGACCCCTTCAGCATATTGAGCAAGGCCAGGTCGCTGGTCATCGCCCAGTAGCCCAGCGCGCCGGGAATGAACATGGCCGCGGCGATCGGCACGCGCAGCGCCATCATCAGCAGCATGGCGGCGAACATCGCCAGCCCCACGGTGGTGCCGTTCATCGGGCGGCCTCCCCGCAGCCTGCGCGGTGCCGGCCGGTCATGCCGCCAGCTCCTGCAGCGGGCGGCCCGCCAGACGGCAGCCTGCCTGGTACAGCGCCACCAGCAGCGTGAGCGCGAAGCCGGGCGCCAGCACCACGTAGACCATCCACATCGGCAGGCCAAGGATCATCGAAGTCTCCCCACCCGCCTGCACCGACACGGCACCGGCCGCGGTGCGCCAGGCCAGCAGGGCCATCATGGCCGACAGCATCAGCGCACCCAGGCCGTCCAGCCGCCGTTGGGTGCCAGCGGTCACCCGGGCGGTGAAGAAGTCCACGATGATGTTGCCGCCGCGCAGCTGGCACCAGGGCAGGCACAGCGAGATGCACAGCGCCACGCCGAACTGGCTCAGCTCCACATCACCCGGGATGGGCGCCGTCCACAGGGCGCGCCCGGCAATGCTGGCGGTGGTCAGGCAGGCGACGGCGCAGGCTGCCAGCCCGCCCAGCAGGGCGAACAGCAGCGCCGTCTTGCGCAGGAAGACGTACATGCAGGCTCCAGGCAGCGGCCGCCATCGGCGGCGGCCAGATCGTCAAGCCGGCCCGGGCGCGATGCCGGGCGGCAGTGGCGGAGGGCGGGCGGGCGGCGGGCCGACTCGGCCGCGGCCCGCCGCCGGGCTCACTTCTTGTACTTGACCAGCAGGTCCCGGGCGTCCTGCAGCATCTGCTTGCCGGGCAGGCCGGCCTTGTCCATCGCGGCGGTCCACTCGTCGTAGAGCGGGGCGGACGCCTTGATCCACTGGTCGACCTCGGCGGCCGGGATGGTGTAGAAGGTGTTGCCGCGGTCCACGGCCGGCTTGCGGCCCACCGCCTGGCTCTCATCCCAGGTCTTGCCGGCGGCGGCCGAGAAGGCGGCGCCGCTGTTGCGGTCGATGATGGCCTTCAGGTCGGCCGGCAGGCTGTCGTAGCGGGCCTGGTTCATCGCCAGCGTGAACACCGCGCTGTAGAGGGCGGGCCGGCTGGCCTCGGTCTCGGCATGGAACTTCACCATCTCCTGCAGCTTGACCGAGGGAATCACCTCCCAGGGCAGCAGGAAGCCGTCGATCACGCCCTTGTTGACCGCCTCGGCCACCGCCGGCAGCGGCATGGCCACCGGCGCCGCGCCGAGCGAGGCCAGCAGCTTGTTGGTCATGCGGGTCGGGGCGCGCAGCTTCAGGCCCTTCAGGTCGGCCATCGTGCGCACCTGCTTCTTGCTGGTGTGCAGGTAGCCTTCGTCATGCACGCTGAACATCAGCGGCTTCAACCCGGCAAACTCCTT
Organism: Eleftheria terrae; assembly: GCF_030419005.1. Taxonomy (NCBI): domain Bacteria; kingdom Pseudomonadati; phylum Pseudomonadota; class Betaproteobacteria; order Burkholderiales; genus Eleftheria; species Eleftheria terrae. The sequence goes on along the minus strand of NZ_CP106951.1, from coordinate 4,363,159 downwards.
CTGGCCGTACTTGACGTAGAAGTCCCAGGCCGCCTTGGCGCCGGCTTCGGCCGAGTTGGTCATGAAGGGCAGCTCGAACACCTCCATCACCGGGAAGCGGCCGGCGGTGTAGCCGGGCAGCGTGAAGGCGATGTCGACCACGCCGTCGCGGGCCTGGTCGATCAGCTGGGCCGGCGTGCCGCCCAGCTGCATGGCCGGGAAGATCTGGCACTTGAGGCGCTTGTTGGACTCCGCGGCGATCTTGTCGCACCACGGCTGCAGCACCTTGACGGGCGGCATGGCCTGCGGGTTCCAGAAGTGATGCACCTTGAGCGTCACTTCCTGGGCCGAAGCACCCGCGCCAGCGGCCAGTGCACCGACAGCGACGGCGCACAGCTTGAACAACTTCTTCATCACGACATCTCTCCGTGTCGGTGCTCGCGGCCGCGAAGCACCGTTTGTTCTCAGCATGACGATGCCGAGGCCCTCCCGGGGGCTCCGCTGCGGTGGGCGGAGCCCTTGCGCCTCAACGCTTGCCGGCGGGCAGTACCGTGCCGGCACAATCCCCGAAGCCGATGCGGCGGAAGCCATCGCGCTGGCAGTGAGCACGCAAGATCACAGTATCCCCGTCAGCCAGGAAAGTGCGTGTCTCGCCGTTCGCCAATCGCACCGGCTTTTGGCCGCCGTGGGTCAGTTCCAGCAGCGAGCCGCCCTGCCCTTCCTCGGGTCCCGATTGCGTGCCGGAGCCTAGCAGATCACCGGGCTGCAAGTTGCATCCATTGACACTGTGGTGCGCCACCATCTGCGCCAGGCTCCAGTAAGCATCGCGGAAGTTGGATTGCATCAGCCGCTCGGCCGGCTGCCCGGCGGCAGCCATCGCGGGCGTGCGCAGCCAGACCTCCAACGCCATGTCGACCGCGCCCTGGCGCCGGTTGGCCGGGCTGTCGAGGTAGGGCAGCGGCTGGGGGTCGCCCTCGGCGCGCGTCCACGGCGCGCGGAAGGGGGCCAGGGCCTCCATCGTCACGATCCAGGGCGAGATGGTGCTGGCGAAGTTCTTGGCCAGGAAGGGCCCGAGCGGCTGGTACTCCCAGGCCTGCAGGTCGCGCGCCGACCAGTCGTTGAGCAGCACCAGGCCGAACAGGTGGTCCTCGGCCTGCTCCATGCCCACCGGCGTGCCGAGCGGGTTGCCGGTGCCGATGAAGGCGCCGACCTCGAGCTCGTAGTCCAGCCGCTTCGACGGCCCGAACTCCGGCGTGTCGCCGGCGCCCTTGGTCTGGCCCTGCGGCCGCACGAACACCTGGCCGCTGACGCCCAGCGACGAGGAGCGGCCGTGGTAGCCGATGGGCACCCACTTGTAGTTCGGCAGCAGCGGGTTGTCGGGCCGGAACAGCTTGCCCACCGCGGTGGCGTGGTGGATGCCGGTATAGAAGTCGGTGTAGTCACCGACCCGGCAGGGCAAGGCATGTTCGACATCGGCCTGGCGCAGCAGGCAGGGCTGCAGGGCCGCCTGCTGCGGGCTGCCGCTGCGCAGCGCGGCCGACAGCGCATGACGCAACGCCAGCCGTGCCGCACGGCCCTGCGCCATGAAGCGGTTCAGCTCGCCGCTTTCGCAGCCCTGGAGCGCCTCGGCCGCCTCGCCCTTCAGGACCCCGGCGTCGCGGGCGGCCAGCAGGTCCACCACCTGGTCGCCGATGGCCACGCCGGGACGGAAGGTGTCCTGGCTGCCCGCACGGCGGAACACGCCGATGGGCAGGTTCTGGATCGGGAAGTCGGTCTGCGCCTCATTGGCGCTGTCGACCCAGCTGCGCAGGCTGGCGTCGTGGGTTTCGTCGATGCCGTACATGGTCAGTCCTCCTTGAACTGGTTCTTCAGGCCTTGCCAGCAGTCGGCATAGGCAGTGTCGAGGGCGCCGCCGTTCATCGCGAACTCGGTCGGCAGGAAGCGGAAGCGGCTTTCGAACATGAAGGCCAGCGTGTTGTCGAGCTTGTGGGGCTTGAGTTCGGCGGTGCTGGCCTTCTCGAAGGCCTCGGTGTCCGGGCCGTGGGGCACCATGCAGTTGTGCAGCGAGGCGCCGCCGGGCTTGAAGCCTTCGGGCTTGGCATCGTACTGGCCATAGACCAGGCCCATGAACTCGCTCATCAGGTTGCGGTGGTACCACGGCGGACGGAAGGTGTCCTCGGCCACCATCCAGCGCGGCGGGAAGATCACGAAGTCGCAATTGGCGGTGCCCGGGGTGTCCGACGGCGAGGTCAGCACCGTGAAGATGGACGGGTCGGGATGGTCGTGGCTGATCGAGCCGATCGTCATGAAGTGCGCGGTGTTGTACTTGCAGGGCGCCAGGTTGCCGTGCCACGCGACCACGTTGAACGGGGTGTGGGCCATCGGCGCGCGCCACAGCGCGCCGGCGAACTTCTTCACCACCTCGTACTCGCCGGCCTCGGGCTCGTAGGCGGCCACGGGCGCCTGGAAGTCGCGCGCGTTGGCCAGGCCGTTGGAGCCGATCGGGCCCAGCTCGGGCAGCCGGAACATGGCACCGTAGTTCTCGCAGACATAGCCACGCGACGGGCCGTCCGGCAGCGCCACCTTGAAGGCAATGCCGCGCGGCAGCAGCGCGATCTCGCCGGGTGCCACGTCCAGCACGCCGAGCTCGGTGGTGATGCGCAGGCGGCCCTGTTGCGGCACCAGCAGCATCTCGCCGTCGGCGTTGACGAAGGCGCGCCGCTCCATCGAGCGGTTGGCCAGGTAGACATGGGCGCCCATGCCGGTCTGGGCCTCGACATCGCCATTGACGGCCAGCGTGCGCATGCCGTCGATGAAGTCGGCCTCGTCCTGCGGCAGCGGGAACGGGTGCCAGCGCAGCGGCTCGGGCGAGGTGCGCAGCCCCTCGGCGGCACCGGTCTTCCAGAACGGCTGGGCGTAGGCGGCATAGCGGCCCGACACCACCGACGGCTGGCGCCGGTACAGCCAGCTGCGCCGGTTCTCGGCCCGCGGCGCAGTGAAGGCGGTGCCCGAGACCAGCTCCGGGTAGAGGTCGAACGGGGCGCGCTGCGGGCTGTTGCGGCCTTGCGGCAGCGCACCGGCCACGGCCTCGGTGGCGAATTCGTTGCCGAAGCCGCTCTGGTAGGTCAGGGTGGGTGATGAGGTCATCGTTGGGCTCCTTCAGGATGCGTCGCGCCGGCAGCGGTCGTTGCTGCTGCAGCGGCGGCGGTGAGGACATTGGCGCGCGCCAGGGCCAGGGCCTGCAGCAGCACCTGGCTTGCGCCGACATGGTTGGCCAGCAGCAGCACCAGCTTGGCATTGAGCTCGTGGCTCTGCGCGGTGCTCAGGCCTTGGTGAGCCTCGATCAGCGCTTCGTAGAATTCGTCCGGCGCGTCGAGGTGGGGGGTGGTGATGAGTGTCATCGTCAGTTCTTCCGGGCTAGGCGCGGCACAAGGCCCGCTGCAGCGCGGCACGCAGTGCAGCCGGCTCGGGCCGGCGCCAGCGGGCGCAGACATGCCGGTCGGGCCGCAGCAGATAGAGGGTGCCCGGCCGGCCGTCGTAGCGCTCTTGCAGCAGGCCCTCGGCATCCAGCAGCACGCGGGCGCCGGCCAGCGCCGGCCGGCGGGTGGCACCGGCCGGCAGCACCACCACCCACTGCAGTGAGGCCAGGCCGTGGGCGGCCGCCTGCCATGCCTCGAGCGCCGCGGCGTCCATCCCGCCGGGGCCGAACAGCAAGGCGGTGAAGCCGGTCGCCGGCAGCTGGCGCAGCAGCCAGCCGGGGACCGCCTGGCTGCCGTCTGCCGGGCACGCCCGCACCGGTGCATCGGTGGCCGGTGCGCCAGGCGGCAGGCCGCCGTCGAAGCGGTCGGCGTCCGGCGTGTTCAGCGGGGACGCCGGCAACCAGGTGGGCGTCGACAGCCGGCCGCTGTTCACCAGCGTGCGGGCGAAGGCGTGCTCCTTGGCCAGCTCGAGCACCGATTGCCGGAACAGCCGGCTGACTTCGCTCTTGGGGCTGATGAAGTCGGTGGCCCGGCTGGAATGGCGGATGTTCTCGTCGGCCGCCTGCTCGCGCTCGTCGGCGTAGCTGTCGAGCAGCGCGGGCGGCGCCTCGCCCCGCAGCACACAGGCGAGCTTCCAGGCCAGGTTGTCGGCATCCTGCACGCCGGAGTTCGCGCCGCGTGCGCCGAAGGGCGAGACCCGGTGCGCCGCGTCGCCGGCGAACAGCACCCGGCCCTCCCGGAAGCGCTCCATGCGCTGGCAGGCAAAGGTGTAGACGCTGACCCATTCGAGCTCGAAGGGCTGCTCGCCGAGCAGCGCCCGCAGCCGCGGCAGCAGGTGCTCGGGACGCTGGGCCTCCTGCGGATCGGCATCCCAGCCGAGCTGGAAGTCGACCCGCCAGACACCGTCCGGCTGGCTGTGCAGCAGCACGCTCTGGCCGGGATGGAACGGCGGGTCGAACCAGAACCACCGCTCCGCCGGGAAGCCGCCCTGCGGCAGGCGGACGTCGGCAATCAGGAAGCGGTCGCGGAACACCCGCCCGGCGCGTTCGCGCCCCAGCTGCTGCCGGACCACCGAGCGGGCGCCGTCACAGGCCACCAGGTAGTCGGTCTGCAGCCGGTAGCGCCCTCCGCCAGCCTCCACCTCCAGCGACACGCCGTCGTCGCCCGCCTCCACCGCCACCACCTGGTGACCCCAGCGCAGATGGAGCCGCTCCTGCAGCTGTTGCGCGCGCTCGACCAGGTAGCCCTCGCAGTAGTACTGCTGCAGGTTCACGAAGGCCGGCCGCTGGTGGCCCGCCTGCGGCTGCAGGTCGAAGCGGTAGACCTGCTCGTCGCGGAAGAAGACCTTGCCGACCTGCCAGGACACGCCCTTCTGCACGAAGCGCTCGCCACAGCCCAGGCGGTCGAACACCTCCAGCGTGCGCTGGGCGAAGCAGATGGCCCGCGAGCCCGAGGCCAGCCGGTCGTCGCGGTCGAGCAGCAGCACCGGCACGCCCTGCTGCGCCAGGTCGATGGCCAGGCTCAGGCCGACCGGGCCAGCGCCGACCACCACCACCGGGTGGCGCACCGCGCCCTCCCCGCCAGCGGGCAGCGGCGCGTGCACAAAGCGCAGCGAGGGGTAGTCCACGTCATCGGTGGCGGTGGAGGCCATCGGCATGCGGGCTCGCTTCAGCCTTCCAGGGCCTGCCACATCTGCTGGTCGCGCTCGGCCGTCCAGATGCGCGGGTCGGCATGCCCGCTGACCTCGTCATAGCAGCGCGTCACGTCGAAGGGCAGGCAGTGGTCGAAGATCACCCAGTGACCGTAGCGGCCCTTCAGCGCCTCATAGGTGTCGCGGTAGACCGCCTTCAGAGGCTGGCCCGCGCGCACGCCGGCACTCACGCTCGCATGCAGATCGGCGATGAAGGCGCGGGTACCGGCCAGGCCCTGCTGCACCTGCTGCGGCGTGGTCAGTGCCGCGCCGCGGCCTGGCACCAGCTGCTCGGGTTGCAGTGCGGCCAGCCGGTCCAGCGTGTGCGGCCAGTCGCCGAAGTAGGCGTCGCCGGCATAGGGCGTGGCGTCGAACTCGACCAGGTCGCCAGCGAACAGGATCTTCTGCTGCGGCAGCCAGGCCACCGTGTCGCCCTTGGTGTGGCCGCGGCCCAGCTGCAGCAGCTGCACTTCGAGCGAGCCCAGCCACAGGGTGAGCTTGCCGGTGAAGGTCAGGGTCGGCCAGGTCAGGCCGTCCGGCACCGACTCCACCGCGCGGAACAGGCGCGGGAAGCGCCCGATCTCGCTGGCCTTGTCCTGCTCGCCACGCTCCACGATCAGCTCGCGCGTGTCCTCGCTGGCGATGATGTGCTCGGCGCCATAGGCCGAGGCACCGAGCACCCGCACCGCGTGGTAATGAGACAGCAGCACGTAGCGGATCGGCTTGTCGGTGACGGCGCGGATGCGGCGGATGACGTCCTGCGCCATCGCCGGCGTCGCCTGGGTGTCGATCACCATCACCGCGTCGTCGCCGATGATCACGCCGGTGTTGGGGTCGCCTTCAGCGGTATAGGCATAGGCGTTGTCCGAAAGGCGGGTGAAGCTGACCTGCTTGTCCTGGAGATCGGCTTGCGAAGCGAAGTGCTTGCTGCCCGGGCTGCTGCTCATCGGCGACTCCTGTGCTACATCCCTGCCTTGTGGCAGATTAAACTTAGACAAAACGATTTGCCATTACCAAAGCGATGCTTGATGTTAGTAAATCCGTTTGCTAATGTCTAACGCATTTGCGACCGCCAAACCGCATTCGCGGGTAAACCCTGGCGGCCGGCGGTGGCGGGCCCAGAGGACTCCTGTGGAAGAAGACGACAACAAGGCCGAGCGCGACCGGCGCGGCATCCAGAGCGTGGAAGTGGGCGGCCAGTTGCTGCTGGCCCTGGCCCACCAGGGGCGGCCGCTGGCCCTGAAGGACCTGGCGCGCGAAGCCGGCATGGCGCCGGCCAAGGCGCATCCCTACCTGGTGAGCTTCGGCAAGCTCGGGCTGATCGAGCAGGACGAGGCGACCGGCCGCTATGGCCTCGGCCCGCTCGCCCTGCAGCTCGGCCTGATCAGCCTGCAGCAGGCCGACCCGGTGCGCGTCGCCACCCCCTTGATTGCCGAGCTGGCCCTGCGCATCGGCCACACGGTGGCCATCGCCGTGTGGGGCACACGCGGGCCCACCATCGTGCGGTTGGAGGAATCGCCGGCACCGGTGCATGTGAACATGCGGCACGGCACCGTGGTGTCGGTGACGGACACCGCCTCGGGCCGGCTGTTCGCCGCCTACCTGCCGCCCGAGACCGTGAAGGCGGTGCTGGAGGACGAGCGGCGACGCGAGCAGCTGGAGCGCGAACGCCCCCCGGTCCCCGGCATGCCCCGGCCCGAACCGCTGCCCACCTGGGAGGCCTTCGAACAGCAGCTGCCCGAGGTGCGCGCGCACGGCATGAGCCGCAGCGAGGGCGCAGTGATCCAGGGCATCAGCGCAATGTCGGCGCCGGTGTTCGATCACACCGGCACGATGGTGCTCGCCGTCACTGCCATCGGCCCCACGGGGCTGTTCGACACCCGCTGGGAAGGCCCGATCTCGCAGGCCCTGCAGCAGTGCGCACGCGCCATCGGCCGCCGCCTGGGCGAGCGCCTGCCCTGAGGAACGGCTAGCCGCGCCCGCCGATCATGGCGCTGATCTCGTCGGCCGCGGCCCGCAGTTTCGGAAGGAAGCGCTCCAGCATGACCACCGGCGGCGTGCGGTGGTGCTGGCCACTGACGTTGATGGCCGCCACCACCTCCCCGTGACGGCCGCGGATCGGCGCGGCCAGCGACACCAGGCCTTCCTCCAGCTCCTCGGCCACCAGGGCCCAGCCTTGCTGGCGCACCTGGTCCACCAGCTCGACCAGGCGCGGCACCTCGATCACCGTCTTCGGCGTGCGCTGCAGCAGCGGCCCTGACACCAGCCGCGCCGGCACGCTGGCCGGCGGCAAGCCGGCCAGCAGCACCCGGCCCATCGAGGTGCAATAGGCCGGCAGGCGGCTGCCCACCCCCAGGCTGACGGCCATGATCTTGTGGGTCGGCACCCGCAGCACATAGACGATGTCGCTGCCGTCCAGCACAGCCGCCGAGCACGACTCCTTCACCTCCTGCACCAGCCCCTCCATCACCGGCTCGGCCAGATTCCACAGCGGCAGCGAGCTGAGGTAGGCAAAGCCGAGGTCGAGGATCTTGGGCGTCAGGCGAAACAGCCGGCCTTCGGCCTCCACATACCCGAGGTGCTGCAGCGTGTGCAGGATGCGGCGGGCACCGGCCCGCGTCAGGCCGGCTCGCTCGGCCACCTCGGTGATGGTTTGCGCCGGCGCGTCGGCACTGAAGGTGCGCACCACCGACAGGCCCCGCGCAAAGGACTGAACGTAGCTGTCACCGGGCTCCTGCCGTGCCGAAGCGGCGGCGGTCGCCTCAGGGCAGGGCTCGCTTGAGAGGTCATTCATGGCAAACTACACTTTGTTCTTATATTGAACTGATGTTCAGTATGCGAACTTCTTAGATCGAAATCAAGAACCTGTTCTCCATCCGTCCATGATCGACAAGATTGCGCCCTCGCTCGAAGCAGCGCTTGCCGGCATCGCCGACGGATCGACGGTGATGATCGGTGGTTTCGGCAGCGCCGGCCAGCCGTCAGAATTGATCGATGCCCTGCTCGCCCAGGGCGCGCGCGAGCTGACCGTGGTGAGCAACAACGCCGGCAACGGCGACGTCGGCCTGGCCGCCTTGCTGAAGGCGGGTCGCGTGCGCAAGATCATCTGTTCCTTCCCGCGCCAGGTCGACTCCCACGTCTTCGACAGCCTGTATCGCGCCGGCCGGCTCGAACTCGAGCTGGTGCCACAAGGCAACCTGGCCGAGCGCATCCGCGCGGCGGGCGCCGGCATCGGCGCCTTCTTCACGCCGACCGGCTATGGCACCGAGCTGGCCCGGGGCAAGGAAACCCGCGAGATCGGCGGCCGCATGCACGTGCTCGAACAGGCCCTGCCCGGCGACGTGGCGCTGGTCAAGGCCGAGCGCGGCGACCGCTGGGGCAATCTCACCTATCGCAAGACCGCGCGCAATTTCGGGCCGGTGATGGCCGCCGCGGCCCGGCTCACCATCGCCTCGGTGCACGAGGTGGTGCCGCTGGGCGGGCTGGACCCGGAGGCGGTCGTCACGCCCGGCATCTATGTTCAGCGCCTGGTGCAGGTGCCACGCGCGCCGACGCTCGGGCAGCAGGCGGCTTGAGGCGCCAGGAACCCAGACCCATGACACTCCCCAGATGGAACCGCGACCAGATGGCCGCCCGCGTCGCCCGCGACATCGAAGACGGCATGGTGGTCAACCTCGGCATCGGCCTGCCGACGCTGGTGGCCAATCATCTGCCGGCCGACCGCGAGGTGGTGCTGCACAGCGAGAACGGCGTGCTCGGCATGGGCCCCGCACCGCCGCGCGGCGAGGAAGACCCGGACCTGATCAATGCCGGCAAGCAGGCCGTGACGCTGCGCCCCGGTGGCTGCTACTTCCACCATGCCGACAGCTTCGCGATGATGCGCGGCGGCCACCTCGACATCTGCGTGCTCGGCGCCTTCCAGGTGGCCGTCAACGGCGACCTCGCCAACTGGCACACCGGCGCGGCTGACGCCATCCCCGCGGTCGGCGGCGCGATGGACCTCGCCATCGGTGCCAAGCGCACCTTCGTGATGATGGAGCACCTGACCAAGGCCGGCGAGAGCAAGCTGGTGCCATGCTGCAGCTACCCGCTCACCGGCATGGGCTGCGTCAGCCGGATCTACACCGACCTGGCCGTCATCGAGCTTGAGGGCGGCCAGGCCCGGGTGCTCGACATGGTCGAGGGACTCGACTTCCCCACCCTGCAGCAGAACACCGCGGTCGCGCTGACCGATGCCCGCTGAGCCGCTGCAGCTTGCTTGCCTACTCTTCACGTCCTTCACCCCTGCACTGCCATGCCCCACGCCTACATCTGCGACGCCATCCGCACCCCGTTCGGCCGCTACGGCGGCGCGTTGGCCTCGGTGCGCACCGATGACCTCGGCGCGGTGCCCCTTGCCGCCTTGATGGCCCGCCACCCCGGGGTGGACTGGGCCGCGGTGGACGACGTGATCTACGGCTGTGCCAACCAGGCCGGCGAAGACAACCGCAACGTGGCCCGCATGTCGGCCCTGCTTGCGGGGCTGCCGCTGGAAGTGCCGGGCAGCACCATCAACCGGCTGTGCGGGTCGGGGCTGGACGCGGTGGGCAGCGCGGCACGCGCCATTCGCAGCGGCGAAGCCGGCCTGATGATCGCTGGCGGCGTGGAGAGCATGAGCCGCGCGCCCTTCGTGATGGGCAAGGCCGAGACGGCCTTCAGCCGCGCCGCCACACTGCACGACACCACCATCGGCTGGCGCTTCGTCAACCCGCTGATGCAGGCCCGCCATGGGGTCGACTCGATGCCCGAGACCGCCGAGCATGTCGCCGCCGAGCACGGCATTGCGCGCGAGGATCAGGACCGCCTGGCCCTCGCCTCGCAGAACCGGGCCCTGGCGGCCCGGCAGGCCGGCTTCTTCGAGGCCGAGATCACACCGGTGCTCATCCCCCAGAAGCAGGGCGAGCCGCTGCAGGTGCTGCAGGACGAACACCCCCGCGCCACCTCGCTCGAAGCGCTGGCCCGGCTCAAGCCGGTGGTGCGGCCCGGTGGCAGCGTCACGGCCGGCAATGCCTCGGGCGTCAATGACGGCGCCTGTGCCCTGCTGCTGGCCGACGAAACCACGGCCGCCCGCCACGGCCTGCTGCCGCGCGCGCGGGTGGTGGGGATGGCCACCGCCGGTCTGGCACCGCGCATCATGGGCATGGGCCCGGTGCCGGCGACCCGCAAGGTGTTGGCGCAGACCGGCCTCGGCCTGGCGGACATGGACGTGATCGAGCTGAACGAGGCCTTCGCCGCGCAGGCGCTGGCGGTGCTGCGGGCACTCGGCCTGGCCGACGACGATCCGCGCGTCAATCCCAACGGCGGTGCCATCGCGCTGGGCCATCCGCTCGGCGCCTCCGGTGCACGGCTGGCCACCACCGCTGTCAACCAGCTACAGCGCAGCGGCGGCCGCTACGCGCTGTGCACCATGTGCATCGGCGTGGGCCAGGGCATTGCGCTGGTGCTGGAGCGGGTCTGACCGAAGGCGTCCGACAAGGTCTTGAGCCCCGGGGCATGGCGGGCCCATTCGTCCTTGCCCCTTCCGGCTTTGCCAGCTGTAGAGATCTTCAGGATGGGAAACTCCCAGGCGTTTCAATGATCCTGCTGTCGTCGCAATGACAGCCGAGCGCCACCGTGGTCCCTAGCATCAGGCCGCCCATCACCGATGGGCTGCGTCACCCTCAGATGCCAGGAGCTGCACGATGTCTTCCTTTCCGACTCGTCCTGGCGGCCGGCCCGACCGCGCCCGCCGTCGCCTGCTGACCCTGGGCAGCGCCGCGCTGGCGAGCAGCCTCGGCGCCGCACGCATCCAGGCCCAGCCGGGCACCGTGCTGCGGTTGTGCCAGTCGGCCGCGCTGACCGGGCCACTGTCCGACCTGGGCCTGGCGGTGCACCATGGTGCCAAGGCCTGCTTCGACGCGCTCAACGCGCAAGGCGGTGTGCACGGCGCCCGCATCGACCTGGTGGTCCGGGACGACGGCTACGACACGCGGCGCTCGCAGGACAACCTCCAGGCCTTCATGGCCGACCCCGACCTGTTCGCGCTGTTCAGCTGCCTCGGCACGCCGATGGTGGAGGCGGCCCTGCCCCTGTTGCGCAACACGGACCTGCCCTACTTCACCCCTTTCAGCGGCGCCCAGGTGGCTCGGCCCAAGGACTTCGACAACGTGTTCAACGTGCGCGCGAGCTATGCCGAGGAGACCGAGCAGCTGGTGCAGCACATCTCCACCGTCGGCCCGCGGCGCATTGCGCTGGTGTGCCAGCACAACAGCTTCGGCAAGGAAGTGGCGGCCGCCGCCCAGGCCGCCCTGGCCAAGCGCGGCCTCACTGCCTTGACGATCACGCCGGTGCAGAGCGACGGCCAGGGCGCGGAGCAGGCCGCCCAGGCCGTCGCCACGGCCCAGCCCGAAGCGGTGCTGATGGCGCTGGCCGGCAAACCGACGGTCGACTTCGTGAAGAACATGCGAGCGCTGCGCCGCGGCTTGCCGCTGTATGCACTCTCGGTGCTGGGCGCGGCCAGCACACTGGCCGCGCTGGGGCACGACGCGGTGGGCATCACCGTGACGCAGGTGGTACCGCCGCCCACCAACCCGATGCTGCCGGTGGTGCGTGACTTCCTGCAGGCCTGGCGCTGGCTGGGCACGCCGATGGACCCATCCCACATGGCACTCGAAGGCTATGTCAACGCGCGCGTCTTCGTCGAGGCGCTGCGCCGCGCCGGCCGCAACCCGAGCCGGCAGGACTTCATCACCGCGGCCTGGAGCCTGAAGCGGCTCGACCTCGGCGGCTTCCTGGTCCACTTCTCGGGACCGGGCAGCAATGCCAGCCACTTTGTCGACCTGACCATGGTCGGCCGCGGTGGCCGCTTCATCCGCTGACGGACGGTCCGTGGGCCAGCATGAACTCGCGCAGCAGCCGCTCGAAGGCGGCCGGCTGCTCCAGCACGCTGATATGCGAGGCGCCCTCCATCAGTTCCAGGCGTGCCCCCGGGATCGCCGCCGCAATCGCTTCGGACATCGACGGCGGCGCCCCGGCGTCCAGCGCGCCGGCCAGTACCAGCGTGGGGCACTTCAGGCCCGGCAGTTCGGCACGCCAGTCCACCGCGGCCACCGCATGGCAGCAGCCGAGGTAGCCCACCGGGTCGGTGGCCAGCAGGGTGGCACGGGCACGGGCTGCCACCTCCGGCTGGCCGGCCAGGAAGCCGGCATGGAAGTACCGCGCCATCACCGCCTCCGCGACGGCGGCCAGGCCGCCCTGGCGCACCGCATCGATGCGCTGCTGCCAGGCGTCGCGCGCGGCCGGCGGATAGCAGGCGGTCGAGTTCGCGACCACCAATGCCTGCACCAGCTCCGGATGGCGCGCCGCCAGGCCCAGGCCGACCATGCCGCCCATCGACAGGCCGACCCACAGCACCGGCCCGCGGCCCCATTCGCGCACCACCCGGGCCGCATCAGCCACCAGCTGGTCCATGGCATAGGGGCCGGCCGGCACGGCGGAGCGGCCGTGCCCGCGATGGTCGTAGCGCAGCACCTCGCAGTCGCCGGCCAGCGAGCTGGCCAGAGGGTCCCACATGTGGGAATCGAGTCCCAGCGCGTGGCTCAGCACCACTGGCCGTCCCTGGCCCTGCCGCAACAGGTGCAGCTGCGGCGTGCTGAAGGTGCGGTGCACCTCGGCGCGCCACGGGGCCGCCAGCGGCATCGGGGCCAGTGCCACGCCAAGGTCGCGGAGCACGCGCACCGCCCGGCTGAAGGCGGTGTTGGCCGCCGGCACGCCGCAATAGATGGCCGACTGCAACAAGGCCTCCTTGATCTCGTCGAGTGCCAGGCCGTGCTGCACCGCTGCGCGCACATGCAGGTCGAATTCCTCCCAGCGGCCCTGTGCCAGGGTCATCGCCAGCACCAGCAGCCGCCGGGTGCGATGGTCCAGCCCGGGCCGGCCCCAGATGTCCAGCCAGGCGTGGCGGGTGATCAGCTCCTGGAATTCGGCATTGAAGCTGTTGGCGTTCTCCAGCGAACGCTGCACCCAGTCGTCGCCAAGCACTTCGCGGCGGTGGACGAGGCCGCGGTCGAAGTCGTCCTGGTGGTCGTTCATGTCGAGGGTCGGTGGTCGTGATGCCAAGGGAGCCCGTTGCTTCAGCACGAGGGCGTCGTGTTGGCCGCCGGATCGCCGCGCAACGCCTGCAATTGGGCGCGGGCAATCGCGGCGGCCGGCGCAGTGGCGGCCGGCAGCTCGAACAAGGCAGCCACCTGTTCCGCGGTGGTGATGCCCCGCAAGGCGGGCTCGGACTGCACCGCCTCGATCACCACCTCGCGCAGGTGCCGGCGCTGCGCCACGGCCTGCTGCGACAGCCGCTCCAGCCAGCCATGGGCCGCCGCCCGGCCCAGCCCGGGCGCGAGGTGCATCGACACCGCCTCGGTGAACACCAGGCCCTGCAGGGCGTCGATGTTCTTGCGCATGCGGCAGGCATCCACCTGCAGGCCCTGAGCAGCATCAGCCATGGCCTTCAGTGCCCCGTGGGCGGAGATGAAGAGGCCGGCCCACTCGGCCAGCTCGGCCTGCCAGTTGCCGAGGCCGCGCTCGTGCTCCTGCGGCATGGCCGCCAGCAGCGCCGCGACCCGCTGCGGCGCCCGCAGCGCTGCCGCCAGCGCCACCATCGACGCCACCGGATTGCGCTTGTGCGGCATGGCGGTGGAGCCCCCGCGGCCGCTGGCGGCCGGCTCGGCGACCTCGGCGATCTCGGCCTGCGACAGCAGGGACAGGTCACGGGCCAGCTTGCCCAGCGCGCCACACAAGACGCCCACCTCGGCGCCCAGCGCCACCCACTCATCGCGTTGGGTGTGCCACGCCATGGCGGGGCGCGGCAGCTGCAGCAGCGCGGCGACCCGGGTCGCCACCGCATGGGCCGGCGCGCCCATCGCCGACAGGGTGCCTACCGCGCCGCCCAGTTGGAGGCACAGGGCCCGGCCAGCGGCTTCACGCAGTCGGTGGCGGCAGCGCTGCAAGGGAGCGGCCCAGCCCAGCACCTTGTAGCCGAAGGTCACCACTTGCGCCGGCTGCATCAGCGTGCGGCCGAGCACCGGGGTATCGAGATGGGCTTCGGCGAGGGCAAGCAAGGCTTCGGTCAGCCGGGCCAGATCGCGGTCCAGCAGGGCCAGCGCGCGGCGCGTCAGCAGCACCAGGCCGGTGTCGACCACATCCTGGCTGGTACTGCCCCAGTGCACATAGCCGGCCGCCTGTCGATCGAACAGGGCCACCGTCTCGGTGAGCTTGTTCACCAGCGGAATGGCGAGGCTGCCGGCCCGTCCGCTCTCCGCGACGATGGCACCGACGTCGTACAGCTCTGCCTTGCAGACACTGGCGATGGTCTGGGCAGCGCCGGCCGGCAGCAGGCCTTCGGCGGCCTGGGCCCCGGCCAGCGCCGCTTCGAAGTCCATCATGGCCTGCAGCACCGATGCTTCGCCGAAGACCTCCAGCATTTCGGGCGTCGAGAGGAATCCTTCAAAGACGAATGCGGACATCGAGCGGACAGGGGTGAAGATTCGGGCAGAAAGGATGACCGCCGCGCCGGCCCGAAAAACGGCGGGCGGTGCAGCGACCCGGGTTCGCCCACCAGCCGGCGCACGCAGCGCATGGCTGCCGTTCGAAGAGCCGGCCGTGCGGACACGGACACGGGCGCGGCGGCAGCCCCGCACGCTCGGGCACGACATTCACGAACACGCCGCCCCGCTTTCCATTGCAGCCGCCGGAAACGCACGGCTGCATGCCGGGGCGAAGCACGCGACGAACGCATCCAGACAGGTCTTGCAGACTCATTCCGGACAAGCGGGTGTGGCCGCGGAAGCAAATGCAGAGACGCACCGTCTTGTGCGCATGTCGCACGTTTGTGTGTCATACGAACGGATCGCCGAATCTAGGCTATATTGCCCGGCGCAACAAGCGGTTTTCCCAAGCAGTAAGACCGGACTTCACGCTGCGGTGCCAGCACCGCGCGAGTGGCAGAAGGATGGGGTGGGGGTGGCAACGATGGATACCCAGGACACGGCATTCACGGTTCAGAAGCGTGATTTCATTGCCGGACTTGAAAAGGGCCTCGCCGTGATCGAGGCCTTCGATCAGCAGCAGTCGCGTCTGTCGATGACAGAGGTGGCCCAGCGCACCGGCTTGACCCGGGCCGCCGCGCGGCGCTACCTGCTGACCCTGACGCAGCTGGGCTACGTCTGCTACGACGGCCGCATGTTCTCGCTCGCCCCCAAGGTGCTGCGCCTGGGCCAGTCCTACATGCACTCGGCACGGCTGCCCCGCATCGTCCATCCGCAACTGCACAAGCTGGCCCATGCACTGCAGGAAGCGTCCTCGGCCGGCGTGCTGGACGCGAGCGACGTGCTCTGCGTGGCGGCCACCACGGCGGGCCGGGTGGTCTCCGCCACGCTGCAACCTGGCACCCGGGTGCCCGCCTACTGCACCGCCAATGGCCGCGTGCTGCTGGCCGCGCTGCCGCAGGAGAAGGTCGACGCCTGGCTGGAGCAGCAGACCCTGCAAGCCCTCACGCCCTACACCCTGACCAACAAGGACCGGCTGCGCATCGAGATCGCGCGTGCCCGGGCCCTGGGCTACGCCACCGTGGACCAGGAGCTGGAAGCCGGGCTGCGCACGCTCTCCGTGCCGCTGAAGAACCTGCGCGGCGACACGGTGGCCGCACTCAATGTCAGCGTGCATGCCGCCCGCATGTCGATCACCGACCTCCAGGAGCGCTGCCTGCCGGCCCTGCTGCAGGCGCAAGCGCAGATCCGCAACCTGCTGTGAAAACACGCGGCGGCACCCGCGAGCCTGCCGTCGTCAGCAGGCAGCCGCCTCGCTGACCGCTCAGCAGCTGCTCAGTTGCTGCTCAGCTGCTGCTCAGTAGCCGCTCCGTGGCCGCTCAGTGCGTGGCCATTTGCTGCAGGCTGCGATGCACGAAGGTGAAGTTCTGGCCCTCGATCCAGAAGATCGAGTAGCCCGCCCCCTGTAGCCGGCGCACCGCCTGCCGGATGGCGTTGAGCCGCTCCTCGGTGGGGTAGCTGAATTCATCGAACTCCACCAGGAGCACGCCCACCTCGATGCCGTCTTCGAGCAGGGTGTCGAGCACCGCGATCTCGGCACCTTCGATGTCGAGCTTGAGCAGCGTCAGGCGCTGATGGCGGTTCTCCTGCAGCACCTGCTTCAGGCGTTGGGTCGGGACCTCGATGGACTGGCTGGTGCTTTGCAGGTTGGTGAGGCTGTAGGACACGTGCTCGCTGTCCTGCGGCGCGAAGAACTGCAGCACCCCTTCGCTGGTCCAGATGCCGATCGGGTGAAAGGTGTAGGCGTCGATGCCGCGGGTCTTCTCGGTCACGTAGGCGATGGAGCGGGGCGTCGGGTCGAAGCCGTGCACTTCGCAACCGTAGCGCTCGACCAGGGCGAGGTCGAAGGAGATGTCCTCGCCGCAACCGACGCAGTAGCAGACGGCCCCGGGCCGCAGAGCGTCTTCGGGCACCACCCACCCGCCGTATTCGGTGCCCAGCCGCACCTTGCGGGTGCTGTTGGACCAGGTGCGCAGGTAGTCGGGGAAAACCCCCGCCTTGAGCGCATTGCGCGAGCTTTTGAGGTGCGCGATGGAACTCTTCGGCAGAACGAGCTTCACGGCGGATCGAAGTGCGGACATCGGAGCGGCCTTTGCGAAGGAAGTGGCGTTCTTGCCGGGGGTGTCCCGGCGACGTCCCCTCAGGCTAGGCGCACTTTCCCATTTCGACAAAGCCAAATTGGCAGCAAGTGCAACAGGCAGCCCCTGCGGAGTTGCCCACGGAGAGTGGGCACGGCGGGGATCGGGGGGCTGCCGAGCGGCCTCATTGCCAGCAAGCCCACATCGGAATGCCTACCATGCGCCGACCTCCGCTGAACGACGACAAGGACACCCGATGCAAGAGATCGACCTGTTGATTGCCGGCACCGACCGCCCCGCTCGAAGCGGCGCGCGCTTCGAGCGCCGCAACCCCCTGACGGGCGCGCTCGCCACCCGCGCCGCGGCGGCCGATGCGGCCGATGCGCGGGCAGCGGCCGATGCGGCTGCCGCGGCCTTCCCTGCCTGGTCCGAACTGGGGCCGGTGGCCCGGCGCGGCCTGCTGCTGCGCGCCGCCGAGCGACTGGAGGCGCGCAGCGGCGAGTTCACCGCAATGATGGCGGCGGAGACCGGCGCCACCCCCGGATGGGCCGGCTTCAATTGCCGGCTCGCCGCCGACATGCTGCGCGAGGCGGCATCGATGACCACCCAGATCACCGGTGAGCTGATCCCCTCCGAAGTGCCGGGGCTCACCGCCATGGGCCAGCGCCAGCCGGTGGGCGTGGTTCTCGGCATCGCGCCATGGAACGCACCGGTCATCCTCGGCACCCGCGCACTGGCCATGCCGCTGGCTTGCGGCAACACCGTGGTGCTGAAGTCGTCCGAGTTGTGCCCCGGCACCCACCGGCTGATCGGCAGCGTGCTGCTGGACGCCGGCCTGCCCCCCGGCGTGGTGAACGTGGTGAGCCATGCGCCCCAGGATGCGGCCGTGGTGGTCGACGCACTCATCGCCCACCCGGCGGTCCGGCGCATCAATTTCACCGGATCCTCGCGGGTGGGTCGCCTCATCGCGGTGAAGGCCGCCGAGCACCTCAAGCCGGTGCTGCTGGAGCTGGGCGGCAAGGCACCGCTGGTGGTGCTGGACGATGCCGACCTGCCGGCCGCGGTGGATGCGGCCGCCTTCGGCGCCTTCATGAACCAGGGCCAGATCTGCATGTCCACCGAGCGCATCGTGGTGGACCAGGCGGTGGCCGACGACTTCGTGCAGCGGCTGGCGGCCAAGGCCGCCTCGCTCACGGTGGGCGATCCGGCGGACGGGCGCTCGGTCCTGGGCCCGCTGGCCGACCCGGCCGGCGCGGCTCGGCTGCAGGCCCTGGTGGACGACGCGCGGCAGCACGGTGCCCGCCTGGTGGCCGGCGGCAGCATCGATGGCGCACTGGTCAGCGCCCACGTGCTGGACCGCGTGACGCCGGCCATGCGCATCTACCACGAGGAATCGTTCGGCCCCATGGCGGCGGTGGTGCGGGTGGCCGGCGTGGAGGAAGCGGTGCAGGTGGCCAATGACACCGAATACGGCCTGTCGGCGGCGGTGTTCGGTCGCGACATCAACCGCGCGCTGGCAGTCGCACGCCGCATCCAGTCTGGCATCTGCCATGTCAACGGACCCACGGTGCACGATGAAGCGCAAATGCCGTTCGGCGGTATGAAGGCCTCGGGTTATGGACGCTTCGGCGGCAAGGCAGCGATTGCCGAGTTCACCGAGCTGCGCTGGATCACCGTGCAGGCAGGGGAGCGGCACTATCCCTTCTGACCCGCGGGCGGCGGCCCGCTCCGGGGAGCGGCGCCCAGGCCGTGGTCAGCTGCCTCGTTTCGGGGCAGCGTTATGAAATTTTCGAATGCGAACTGCCAAAAGCGGCAAGGATGGGCGGCCTTTGTCTTTCTAGAATTTTTCACACTGTGCCCGCAACGGGTGCAGTGAAAAATCAAAGACAACGGAGACCTCCATGACAAGACGCATTCTGCGCATCCTCGCGCGCGGCGCACTCGCGGCCGCCTGTTTCTCCACCGCGGCCGGCGCCTTGGCCCAGGCCACCAAGCCGCGGGTGGTGATCGTCGCCACCGGCGGCACCATCGCGGGCGCCGGCGCCTCTGCCACCCACAGCGCGACCTACCAGGCGGCCAAGGTACCGGTCGACAAGCTCATCGCCGGCGTGCCCGAGCTGTCGCAGGTGGCCGAGGTGCGCGGCGAGCAGGCCTTCCAGATCGCCTCGGAAAGCTTCACCAATGAACAGCTCGTCACGCTGGCCAAGCGCGTGTCGGCACTGAGCAAGGACCCGCAGGTCGATGGCGTGGTGATCACCCACGGCACCGACACGCTGGAGGAAACCTCGTTCTTCCTGAACCTCGTGCTCAAGACCGACAAGCCGGTGGTGCTGGTGGGCTCCATGCGGCCGGGCACCTCGATGTCGGCCGACGGCATGCTGAACCTCTACAACGCCGTGGTGGTGGCCGGCAGCACCGACGCGCGTGGCAAGGGCACGCTGGTGGTGATGAACGACCAGATCCACTCCGGCCGCGACGTCACCAAGCGCATCAACATCCAGACCAGCGCCTTCTCCAGCCAGTGGGGCCCGCTGGGCATGGTGGTGGAAGGCAGGACCTACTGGTTCCGGGCGCCCGCCAAGCCGCACACCCGGCAGACCGAGTTCGACATCGACCAGCTTGGCAGCCTGCCACCGGTCTACGTGGTCTACGGCACCGGCAGCATGACCCCCGAGCTGTACACCGCCGCAGCCAAGGCCGGGGCCAAGGCCATCGTGCATGCCGGCACCGGCAACGGATCGGTGCCCGGCTATGCGGTGGACACGCTGAAGGCACTGCGGGCGCAAGGCCTGCAGGTGGTGCGCTCGTCCCGCGTGGGCGACGGCTTCGTGCTGCGCAACTCGGAGCAGCCGGACGACAAGTACGACTGGGTCGTGGCCCACGACCTGAACCCGCAGAAGGCCAAGATCCTTGCCGCGCTGGCGCTCACCCGCAGCAACGACAGCAAGGAGCTGCAGCGGATGTTCTGGCAATACTGAGCGGACGCGCAAGTCGGCCGGCGCCGGGGAAGCAGGCGATGCGCCTGCGGTCGCCGCTGCCAGGCCTAGGCGCCGAGCACGGGAGCGGCAGGCTCAAGGGGTCCTCACCCGGGACCGCGGTCATGCGGCCGGTCCCCGCCCCCGCCGCCGGCTTTCCCGGCCCGGGCCCCCAGCTACCACCGTGCCGGTCCGTTCCTCAGGCAGCCGTCGCCGCAGCGGCAGCCTCCTGGCAGGCATCGCCCTGCCCCACCTCGATGCCCAGCGCGCTGGCGCGCTGGCGCAGCGCCGGCGTGTCCAGGCCGCGCACCGCGAGCTGGAAGCCGCGCGCCTCGCCCAGGATGCGCAGCGCGGCCACATAGCCCTTGGCCTGCACGGCCGGGGCGCCGTCCTCCGCCAGCAGCTCGGCATCGAGCACCAGCAGGTCGGGCGCCGCCTCCAGCAGCGGCAGCAGGCCCAGGCGGGCGGCCGGCGGCAGATCCAGACCCAGGCGCACGCCGAGCCGATGCAGCGGCTGCCATTCGCTGGCCGGCATCGCGGCGGAAGCGGCCAGCTCGGCCGGCCCTTGAAGCCGCAGCTGTGCGGCCGGCAGCCCGCTGTCGGCCAGCGCGGCGCGCAAGCGCCCGATGCGCCCGGCCCGCGCGGCGCTGCCCGGGGCCAGGCGCACCGTCAGCGGCAGGGCCGGCCGGCCTTCGAGGCGCCAGGCCGCGGCCTGCCTGCCGGCCTGCAGCACCATGGCGCGTTCCAGGGCTTCGGCCAGGCCCATCTCTTCGGCCACCGCCAGCACCGCTGCAAGGTCCTCCGGCACCGCCTGGCCCGGCCGGCGCAACTGCAATTCCATGCCCACCAGCCGGCCGCTGTCGAGGGCCAGCTGCGGCTGCCAGTGCACCAGGCTGTCCAGGCGCGAGGCATCGGCCGCCCAGTCCTTCAACTCGCGCTCCAGCGCCAGCTGCGCCTGCAGCTGGCGCTGCCGGGCCGGCGCATGGAAGCAGCAGGCGTTCTTGCCGCCCTTCTTGGCCTGGTACATCGCGGTGTCGGCCTGCTTCACCAGCGATGCGCCGTCGACACCATCCTCGGGAAACACCGCCACGCCGATGCTGGCGCTGACGCGGTGCTGCCTTTCGCCGTCGGGCACTGGCTCGGCCGCACACTCGATGAGCTTGCGGGCGACGCGGGTCGCATGGCGGCTGTCGTGCAAGTCTTCGATCAGGACCACGAACTCGTCGCCGCCGACCCGGGCCACCAGGTCGCTCTCGCGCAGGCTGGCCCTGAAGCGCTGCGCCAAGGTGGTCAGCACCCGATCACCGGCATCGTGCCCGCAGCCGTCGTTGACCTGCTTGAAACCGTCGAGATCGATGAACAACACGGCCAGCGGCCGGCCATGGCGCCTGGCGCGCCGCAAGGCCGCATCCAGCGCGCGTTGCAGTGAGGCACGGGTGGGCAGGCCGGTCAGCTCGTCATCGGCGCCAGACGGTGCGCGTTCGGCCTGCCGCTGCCAGTCTCGCTGAGCCTCCACCAGGCCGGCCACCTGCCGGACCAGCTGCCGGCGCGCCGCCGCCAGACGGCGAAACGCCAGCAGGCTGCCGATGGCCAGCACCGCCACCACCCCGCCGGCGCTGGCCCAGGCCAGGCGCACCTGGTGGGCCGACAGGCGTTGCAACTCGAGCCCCAGCGCGAAGTCGGCCTGGATCTCCGGCGGGCTGCTGAAGAGCGTCGCCGTGTCGGCCATCAACCACACCTCACGGCCGTGCACCGGCAGTTCCAGGCGCTGGTCCTGCGCCACGTTCTTCGTGTCGCCGCGGTGCAGGATGAAGAGGAAGGAGCTCGCCCCGGGCTGCAGCGGCACATCGAAGTAGATGCCGTAGGCGTCCAGGCCGGCGGGCTCCATGGGCTGCTGCCAGGTCACTGCACGGCGCAGGGCCAGCGCCTCGCCCCACACATGCAGCCCCCAGCCGGCATAGTCGTGCTGCGGCCGGTGGAAGTGCAGGCGCACCGTGTGCGGCGGCACCCCGGCCGGCGCTGCAGCGGCGGGCAGCAGCGCTGCGAGCAGGCACAGCCCGGCCAGCAGCCCGGCGATCCAGCGCCACGCCCGGGCGGAGCCGGCCAGTAGCTGCGCCAGCACGAGATGGCCGGCGGCCGTGCAGGCAGCGACAAGGCCGGGAATGGAAGGGGGGCGCTGGTTCATGGTTGGCTGCAGTGGGCCCCGCCGTCAGGGGCGGCCCGGCCTTGCGCCGATCCGCCACCGCGCCCGCCCGGAAGCCGAGGGCAGCCGGCGCATTGCCTGAAGGCGACCGGCGCCACCAAAAACTAAAGGGCCCGCAGGCCCTTTTCGTGAAGCAGGGCCGCGGCCCCAGCGCAGCAGGTCCGGCAGGCCCCGCCTCGCGGCAGCCCTGCCGGTCACGCGCTCAGTGCTGCAGGATCTTCGACAGGAATTCCTTGGCACGCGGCGAGCGGGCCTCGGGGTTGCCGAAGAACTCTTCCTTCTTGCAGTCCTCGATGATCTTGCCCTGGTCCATGAAGATCACCCGGTGGCTGACCTTGCGCGCGAAGCCCATTTCGTGGGTGACGCACATCATCGTCATGCCTTCCTGGGCGAGCTGCACCATCACGTCCAGCACTTCACCAACCATCTCGGGGTCGAGCGCCGAGGTGGGTTCGTCGAACAGCATCACGATCGGGTCCATGCTGAGCGCCCGGGCAATCGCCACGCGCTGCTGCTGGCCGCCGGAAAGCTGGCCGGGGAACTTGTCCTTGTGCGCCGACAGGCCCACCCGGTCCAGGTACTTCAGGCCCTTGCTCATCGCCTCGCTCTTGCTGCGGCCCAGCACCTTCATCTGCGCGAGCGTGAGGTTCTCGGTCACGCTCAGGTGCGGGAACAGCTCGAAGTGCTGGAACACCATGCCCACCCGCGAACGCAGCTTGGGCAGGTTGGTCTTCGGGTTGCCGACCGAGACGCCCTCGACCAGGATGTCGCCCTTCTGGAAGGGCTCCAGCGCGTTGACGGTCTTGATGAGCGTGGACTTGCCCGAACCCGACGGCCCGCAGACCACCACCACTTCGCCCTTCTGGACGCTGGTGGTGCAGTCGGTCAGCACCTGGAACGATCCGTACCACTTGCTGACGTTCTTGATTTCGATCATTGCCGACATGTTGTCGTCTCCAGATTCAAAGCCGCTGAGAGCCGATGCTCAGCGGACGATCGCAATTTTCTTCTGCAGGCGTTTCACCAGCTGGGACAGCGCAAAGCAGATCACGAAGTAGACCACCGCGGCGGCCAGGTAGGCCTCGACCGGACGACCCATGGTCTTGCCCGCGGTCTCGAAGCCCTTGAACAGGTCGTAGGCGCCGATCACGTAGACGAGCGAGGTGTCCTGGAACAGGATGATGGTCTGCGTCAGCAGCACCGGCAGCATGTTGCGGAAAGCCTGGGGCAGGATCACGAAGCGCATGTTCTGCCCATAGCTCAAGCCGATGGCCTGGCCGGCATACACCTGCCCACGCGGGATCGACTGGATGCCGGCCCGCATGATCTCCGAGTAGTAGGCCGCCTCGAACAGCGTGAAGGTCACCAGCGCCGAGCGCTCCGCGCCAATGCCCTCGGGCAGCAGCAGGAAGACCCACAGGATGACCATCAGCAGCGGAATCGACCGCAGGCCGTTGACATAGCCGGCCGAGACCCACTGCAGCGCCTTGACGCTGGACAGTCGCATCATCGCCAGCACCGTGCCCAGCAGGATGCCGCCGATCATCGCCACCAGCGTGAGCTGCAGGCTGAACAGGAAGCCCTTCTGGACGAAGTTGGAGATGAGTTCCCAGTTGTAGAACGAAAGATCGAGATTCATTTACTTCGACCCCCCGACATAGCCGGGCACGCGCACCCGCGACTCGACGAAGGCCATCAGTCGGTTCACCGCGAAGGCAGAGATGACGTAGAACACGGTCACGATCAGGTAGGCCGGCACCTCGGCCGACAGCTCCGCCCCGGCTTGCTGGGCATAGAGCACCATCTCGCCGATGCCGACGGCAAAGGCCACCGAGGAGTTCTTGATGATGTTCATCGCCTCGCTGGTCAGCGGCGGCAGCACGATGCGGAAGGCCATCGGCAGGATCACGTAGCGGTAGGTCTGCGCGCGCGTCAGGCCGATGGCCGAGCCGGCCATGAACTGGCCGCGCGGCAAGGACTGGATGCCCGCCCGCACCTGCTCGGCGATACGCGCCGAGGTGAAGAAACCGAGCGCGAAGACCACCAGCACGAAGGTGTCCAGCTTCTGCAGCGACGGGAACACCACCGGCAGCACCTGATACCAGAGGAACACCTGGATCAGGAGCGGAACATTGCGGAACAATTCGACCCAGGTATTGCTCAGCCATTGCAGCGGCTTGCTCGGCACGGTGCGGAGCGTGCCGACCAGCGATCCGATCAGCAGGGCCAGCACCCATGCACACGCTGCGATGCTCAGCGTCCACCCCCAGGCAGACAGCACCCAGTCGACATAGGTGATGCCGTCCCCGCGGTCTTGCATGAAGGTCTGCCATGTGGATTGCAAATCCATCAAACTCCTCCTCCTCGGACACGCGGCAAACGGTCCTCGGACTGCTCAAGTGATTTCGGACGGCCAGCCGGCTGCCGGTTCATGGGCGGAGCCCACCGTCCTTCAAGAAAAAAAGACCCACCCACGCCAGGCGGGCGGGTCTTTCTCCTGCACGCCTTATTTCTTGGCGTAGCTTTCCATCGGGTTGTCGTTGGGGTTGGCGACCGCCGCCTTCAGTGCCGCGCTCATCGGCACGTTCGGGTTGGTGTTGCGCGGCGGGATCGGCGACTCGAACCACTTCTTGTAGAGCTTCTCGAACTCGCCGCTCTTCATCAGGGCGCGGATCTGGTCGTCCACCGCCTTCTTGAAGGCCGGGTCATCCTTGCGGAACATGATCGCGATCGGCTCGACCGAGAGGGCCTCGCCGGCGACCTTGAAGTCCGCCGGGTTCTTGGAGTTGGCGATGTTGCCGGCCAGGATGTAGTCGTCCATCACGAAGGCGTCGGCACGGCCGGCTTCCAGGATCAGGAAGGAATCGGCGTGGTCCTTGCCGAAGATTTCCTTGAAGTCCAGGCCCGCACCGCGCTCATGCTTGCGCAGGTGCTGCACCGAGGTGGTGCCGGTGGTCGTCACGACGGTCTTGCCGTTGAGCTTGGCGATCGTGTCGATGCCCGACTTCGCGTTCACCGCCATGCGCACTTCGGTCACGAAGGTGGTCAGCGCGAAGCCGACCTGCTGCTGGCGTGCCTGGTTGTTGGTGGTGGAGCCGCACTCGATGTCGACCGTGCCGTTCTGCACCAGCGGGATCCGGTTCTGCGACGTCACCGGGATGTACTCCACGGTGAACTTGTCCAGCTTCAGGTCCTTGCGGATGTTGTTGACGATGACCTCGCACAGGTTCACGTGGAAGCCGGCGTACTTGCCATTGCCCAGGGTGTAGGAGAGCACGCCGGAGGAGTCACGCACTCCCATCACGACCTTGCCGGTCTCCTTGATCTTGTTGAGCGTGTCGGCTTGCGCCGCACCTGCGGCCAGCAGGGCTGCGGCCAGGACGAGCAGAGGCTTCTTCATAGAGGCTCCTATTGGTTGAGCATTGACCCGGCGGGTCTTCAAAGGGTGGCATTCTAGAGACCCGCGTCTACGCAGAACTACGTAGTGCCCGCGGGCTCCGGGGCGCGTCAGCTTGGCATCAGAACGGGACCTGGTCTGTCGGGTATTTCCAGAAGTCCTTCAGCAGGTAGCTCATGGGCAGGTTGAGCGACACATTGCGCGGCGGGATGGGACGCTGGAACCACCGTTCATAGATGGGGTGAATCTCGTGGCTCTGAATCAATCGCTTCATCTCTTCATCGATGATCTTCTTGAACTCGGGATCGTCCTTGGACAGCATGATCGCCAGCGGCTCGATGGTCAGGAACTTGCCCACCACCTTCAGCTTGCCGGGGTCGGGCCGCGAGGAGATCACGCCGTACAGCAGCACGTCGTCCATTGCGAAACCGTCGGCCAGGCCCTTCTCCACCATGTCGGTGGCGCTGGCATGGTCGGCGGCCTCGAGCACGGTGATACGCAAGAGCCGTTCCTTGTTGGCGGCGTCAACCGCGCGCATCGGCGTGGTGCCCTTGGTGGACACCAGCTTCTTGCCCTCGAACTGCGGCAGGTCCTCGATCTTGCTGTCCGAGCGCACCATGTAGCGGGCGCCGGTGATGTAGTGCGGCACCGTGAAGGCCACCGTCTTGCGGCGCTCGGCATTATTGCTGGTCGAACCGCATTCCAGGTCGGCCTTGCCCTCGACGATCATCGGCATGCGATCGGCCGCGCTGGCGAGCACGAAATTGGGCTTGATCGCCTTCAGCTGCAGGTGCTTGCGCACCGCCTCGGCCAGCTTCAGGCAGACATCGACCGCATAGCCCAGCGGCTTCTTGTCCGCATCCACATACGAGAACGGTACCGAGGAATCGCGGTGTGCCAGCGTGATGGTGCCGCTGGCGCGGATGCGCTCCAGCACCGGGCCGGCCTGCGCCGGGGTCAGTTGCAAGAAGGCGGCACTGCCGGCCACCAGAGAAACGCCAGCGGCGCGTGCCCAAGCACTGGAAAACATCGATCTACCCTCACCCACTACAAGAAAACCGCATTCACTGCCCCGGGGGTGCCGAAGGCGCGAACGCTGCAGGCGCCGGTCGCGCCTGCCCTGATCAGCGCTGCGTGATGTCGCGCGCGCCGGGAGTGTCTGCGATCGGAACTCGGCTGGCGAGGTCCCATTTGGCAAACCGTGGGGGTTTCTTGCGTGCGGGAAGGGGCTGCCGCCCACCCGGGCCGCGGCCCGGCGCCCCTGTTTGGGGCGTTGTGCGAACGAGCGTGAAGACGCCGAGGGCCGCTGCCGCGATGCCGGCACCGCGGGCGCAAGGCCGGCAGCAGCAGGTGCGAGTCTGGCAGGCGCGCGGTTCATCGAAGGCTCGGCGGGTCTGGGGCGGGGGTGTCGATTGGCGGCGAACTGTACGGCCGAGGCAAACGCGATGCCAATGCTGTTTCCACGAGACCTTATGCAGGCCCTGCATGACGCCTCAGGGTTAATACCAGAACGGGCGGCCGCGCCGGGCCTCACTCGGCGGCCGAAGCCGGCACCCCCTGACCCTCTCGCCAGCGCTGTTGCAGCAACTCGCGCAGCCCGGCCTCCTCGGCCAGGCGGCCCTGCTCGGTGTCGAGCGACACCAGCCGCCAGCCTCGCCCCTCGGGCCGGGGGTGGAGCAGCAGCGGCCGGCCCTCTACTTGGCCGACCTGCAGCCAGGACAGCACCTGCTCGAGCGCCACCTGGCAGGCCGCGGTGGCGGGCGTCGCGCAGGCCTGCTCGACGCGCGGCACCGGCTGCCTGGGGTGCAGTTCGCGCAGCCGGGCGCCGAGCTGGGCCGCCAGGCGCGGCCGGTTGTCCCGCAGCGGCTGCACGTCGGCACTGGGCAGCAGGTTCAGGCCGGTGCCGGCGTCCAGCCCGTCGCGCGCGAGGTAGAGCTCGCGCACCTCGGGCGGCAGGGGCGCGCCGGTGCGCTGGGCCAGGGCTGCCAGCGCCAGTTCGGAGGCACCTTGCCGCTGCGGGCGGGGGTCGAGCGCGGCGGCCAGGGCGCCGATGTCCAGCGCCCGCAGCCGGGCCTCGGCCGAGGCGTCCGGCCGCGACCCACCTGCCAGGCCGGCGCGGGCCTGCATCAACCCATCCAGTGCGGCCGGCGCGAGCGCCAGTACCGGCACCAGCACGCCCAGCTGCAGCACCGCCAGCGGCAGCAGCTGGGCCGGCCGGCCGTCCTTGGCACGCAGTCGCGCAAGCAGGGCCTCGACCATGGGGATGCGCTGGCTCAGCGCGGCGGCCGGGCACATGCGTTCCAGCAACTGGAAGCACAGCCGGGCGATGGCGCGGGCATCGGGCGGCGGCTGCCGGCGCGCTGCCGCCCGGTAGCGCCGTTCGAAGCGGCTTTGCCGCAGCAGCGCTCGCCAGCCAGGCGCGCGCAGCGCGAGCAAGAGCACCGCCAGTGCGGCGGCCGGCTGCCAGCCCAGGTGCCAGCACCATGCGGCGATAGCGAGCGCACACAGCGCCTCGCAGGCCAGCCGCACCGCTGGGCGGCGGCGGACGTCCACCATCGCCAGCCCTTCGGCTCCCGGCAGGGGCGGCAGCGGCAGCAGGGAAATGCCATTGAGCAGCCACAGCCAGCCAGCCAGCAGCCGCAACGCCGGCAGCTCCGGCGCCGCGACCCAGAGCAGGCCGCCCAGCAGCAGGCCAGGCAGCGCGCCTGCCAGCAGCAGGAGCGTGCGCTCCCTCGGCGCGGGGCGGCGCTCGGCGTCGAAGCCGGGGCCGCCGACCAGGGGCCACAGGCCCAGCTGCGGGTTGCGCTCGCCGCACGCCCGCAAGGCGGCCCAGCGCCCCAGGTCGTGCAGGGCCAGCACCGGCAGCGCCAGCAAGGCCGACAGCGGCCCGCCCACCACCGCGCAGGCGAGCAGCAGCGGCAGGCTGCTGGCGAGGTAAAGCGTCCACTGGACAGCCGGCGCCACTCGGGCCCGCGGCCGTGCCTTGGTCGCCACAAACAGGGCCAGGCTGCGTTCCAGCGGGGCCTGCCGCTCGCGCAGGGTGGCCGGCACGCCGGTGTCGCGCAGCAGCGCGGCCAGCTCGCGGTCGTGGCGCCATTGCCGCCAGGCCAGGTCCAGCAAGCGGCTTGGGGCGAAGGCCAGGGTCTCGCCGTCGGCCGTACACCAGCCGCGCTGGAGAGCCGCCTCCAGCAAGCGCTGCTCGAAGGATTCCAGGCGGGCTTCGATGTCAGCCGCGTCGCCCCACGGCAGGAAGTCGGGCAGGCCTTCGGCATGCATGGCGGCCAGTTGCCGCTCGTACTGGGACCGCACGCTGGCGAACCGCTCCCCGCCCGACTTCAGCACCAGCTGGTGTGGCGGCACCTGCCGCCATGGCCGGTTGCTGGTGGCGACCACCAGGCCTTCCTTCACCTCGGCATACAGCTCCAGCAGGGGCAGGTTCGGCCATTGCGCCCCCGGCGGCCCGGCCAGCTGCGCGATCATCGGATAGTGCCGGTGCCGGTACAGCCGCAGCGGCTGCCACGGGGTGAGGCCGCGTGGCGTGGCGCGCAGCTCGGCGGCATGGCTGGGCACGAAGCCAAGCTCCCGCAATTCGGCATCGATCGGCGCGAACAGGTCCTCCACCGTGGCCTGCAGGCGCGGCGGCCCCGGACGGCGCTGCACGCTCGACGGCAAGCGCCATTCGGCCAGCGCGCGCAGCCGCAACAGCAGCGGCGCGAGCGCGCAGGTGATCACGACGGCTGTCACCAGCCCTGCCCAGCCCATGATGTGTATTCCTCCGGAGCACTGCGCGGCCCCTGGCGTCGCTTGCCGGCTCTGCGGCCGGATGGCGGGCCGGCGGTGCGGCCCGTGGCGCCGATTATCGGCAGCGGCGCGAGCGGCGGCGACCGCCGCCCGCGCACCAGGGCGTCAAGCGTGACGTGTTTCGCGCAGGTAGTCCCACAGCGCCTGCACGCCATGGCGCACGTGCTTGGCGGCCTCGGGCCGCTCGCGGTAGATGCGCACGTCCATCACCACCTCGTGCGAGCCGGCCGGCGCGGCCAGCACCAGGCGGCGGGCCCGCAGCTCCTTCTTCACCGAGCTGGCGGGCAGGAAGGCCAGGCCATGGCCTTCGAGGGCCATCGCCTTCAGGCCCTCGGCCATGTCGGTCTCGTAGATGGCGTCCAGGTTCAGCGGCACTGGCGAACGCTTGGTGATCAGGTCGACCAGCCGGCCCAGGTAGGCACCGGAGGCGTAGCTGAGGAAAGGCACCCGCTCGCTGGGCCGGGCCGGAATGCGGAACAGCGGCTGGCCGTCGGGCCCGGCCTTGGCGTAGGGGGCGAGCGTCTCCTGCCCCAGGCTCAGCATCTCGTAGCGGTCAGGGTTGAGCTGCAATGGCTGCGACGCATGGTGATAGGCGATCAGCAGGTCGCAGCTGCCTTCGGCCATGCGCATCACCGCGTCGTGCACGTTCAGCGCGATCAGCCGGCTCTTCACCGCGCCGAAGCTCTTGCGCAGGCTCATCACCCAGTGCGGGAAGAAGCTGAAGGCCAGCGTGTGCGGCACCGCGAACTCGATCATGTCCTGCCCGGCCGAGCGATGGCCGCGCATCATGTTGCGGGTGGCCTGCAAGGTGCCGAGGATCTCGAGCGCCTGCGCGAGGAAGGTCTCGCCGGCTGGCGTCAACCGGGTGGGGTAGGACGACCGGTCCACCAGGTCGATGCCGACCCAGCCTTCCAGTGCCTGGATGCGCCGCGAGAAGGCCGGTTGCGTGACATGGCGCAATTGCGCGGAACGCGAGAAGCTGCGCGTCTCTGCCAGGCTGACGAAATCTTCTAACCACTTGGTTTCCACGAGCCGGCAGTGTAACTACATGAAGGACTGACCGCATCGGGGGTGCGCCCGCATGCCCATGCACTACGATGCGCAGCGCATCCGTTTTCATCCAAGGAGATCGCATCCATGTCCGACCTGAAAGCCCGCTTCGAGCAAGCCGTCGCCGAATCGAAGTCGCTGCCCGAGAAGCCCGACAACATGACGCTGCTGAAGATCTACGCGCTCTACAAGCAGGCCAGCACCGGTGACGTGGAGGGCGACCGCCCCGGCATGACCGATTTCGTCGGCCGCGCGAAGTGGGATGCCTGGAACACGCTCAAGGGCAAGACCAGCGAGCAGGCCATGCAGGACTACATCGACCTGATCGAATCGCTGAAGTGATGGCCGCGGGCGGCATTCCCCGCCCGCCCGGCATGCCGCAACACCCTCCAGTGCCTGGCTCCATCGTCCCTCTGGTGGCCGGGCACTAGCCCTTGCGCTGCGACGGGCGTTGGCATTCCAGGGCCAGCAATTCGTCGAGCTTGCGCGCCACCCGCGCCTCGACGACCTGCCGGAACCCCGCCAGCAGCCCGCCCAGGCGGGCTTGCAGCACCAGGCGGGCCGGCTCCACGGCCAGCGTGCCCTGCACGCCGTCACGGCTGAAGTACAGCAGGTCGCTCGTCTCGCCTTCCTCGATGCGGCAGGCCATGCCGTACTGCTCCTCGGCATCTTCGGCCCATTGGGCCGCCAGCTCGCGGGCGCGTGCCAGGCCCAGGCCGTGTTCGCGCTGCAGGTGGATCTCTTGGTCGTGGCTCACGGTGCGGAAGCTCCGGTTGATGGCGCCGCCACGGCCGGCAGGCCGAGCGCCTGGCGGCGTTGCTCGCGTGGCAGCTCGGCCAGGCGGCGCACTTCGTCGTAGAAGCGCTGGAAGTCGCCGCCCTGCGCGTCGAACAGGCGCTCGAAGGCCGGCACCAGTTCGTTATAGGCCGCCAGGACGCCCAGCGAAGCGTTGTTGGCTCGCGCAAACCAGCCGTCGTAGCCGGCATAGCCGCCCCAGCGCGCCTGCTTCATCGTGTTGTACTCGGCCCGCATCTGGGCGAACAGCTCGGCCTTGCGGGCCCGCATGGCCTCCGGCGGCAGCGGCTCCTGGTAGAGCGCGGCCAGGCGCTCCCGCCAGGCCAGCGTCAGCGCGCGGAAGTCCTGGCGCCTGGCGTCGAACCGTTCGTATTCCTCGCGCGCGGCCGCGTCGGCATGCTCGGCCAGCCAGCGCTGCCCGCCGATGCGCTCCACCGCGGTGGCGAAGGATTCGTTGAAGGTGGTGTCACCCTTGGCATAGGCGATCTGGTGGGCCAGCTCGTGGAAGATCAGCCGGGCCAGCTCGCCTTCCGGGTAGTGGATGAAGGTGTTGAGCAGCGGGTCGTCGAACCAGCCCAGCGTGGAATACGCCGGCACGCCGTAGACCGACACCTCCAGGCCCTCGGCCCGCAGTTCGGCGGCCACCCGGTCGGCCTCGGCCTTGTCGAAATAGCCCCGGTAGCCGACGCAGCCCACCACCGGGAAGCACCAGGTCTTGAGCTTCAGGCTCAGCTCGGGCGCCGCCACCACGTTCCACACCGCGGCCGGGCGCTGCAGGTCGGCGTAGCGGCGGTAGCTGTCGTTGTCCGGCAGCTTCAGCTCGCTGACGGCGAAGTCGCGCATGCGCTGCGACAGCAGCAGCCGGCTGCGCAGCGGCTCGGTGGTGCCCGCTTCGCCCAGCCATTCGGGCACCGGCCGGGCGCTGTGCATCATCGACAGGTGGCCGCGCATCGACTGCGTGTAGTAGCCGAGGCTGCCGCAGCCGGCCAGCCCCAGCCCGGCCACCGCGGCGAGTCCGGCCACCGTGCCGCCGGCCAGCCAGCGCGCCAGCCGCATCAGGCGCCCTCCTCCGGCCGCACCTCCACCAGCACGTCGTAGAAGCAGGGCGCGCGGCCCAGGTCGGTCAGGCGCTGGTGGGTCAGCTGGTTCACATTGGTGCCGTCGACGCCGAACTTGCGCCACCAGATGCCCAGGCCGTTGACCACGCCGGGCCGCGCCCGCAGCGAGACGCGCGCCGCACAGCGGTGTTCGCCGCGGTCGTTGAAGACGCACACGCGCTGGCCGTCGGCGATGCCGCGGGCAGCGGCGTCGTCGGGGTGGATCTCCAGCAGCGGCTCGCCTTCGATGTCACGCAGGCTCTTGACGTTGACGAAGGACGAGTTGAGGAAGTTGCGCGCCGGCGGCGAGATCATGGCCAGCGGGTAGCGCCGCGCCAGCTCGGGCGTGGAGGCGGCCGACTCGTAGTTGGGCACATGGTCGGGCGTGCCACCGGCGGCCGCCGCGTCGATCTCGCAGCGGCCCGACGCGGTCGGGAAGCCGCCCTCGGCGAACGGGGCCTCCGGCAACGGCAGCTTGACCCAGTGCTGGCGGCGCAGCGTCTGCAGGTCGACATCCCGGCTGAAGGCCGAGGCCGCCAGGCTTTCGTCGCTTTCCTGCAGGCAGGGGTCGTCCAGCCCCATGCGGGCGGCCAGGTCGCGGAAGATCTGGGTGTTCGGCCGCGCCTGGCCGAGCGGCGCGATGGCCGGCTCGTTCAGCAGGGCATAGGTGTGGCCGTAGCTGGTGTGCACGTCGAGGTGCTCCAGCTGGGTGGTGGCGGGCAACACGTAGTCGGCCATGTCGGCGGTGTCGGTCAGGAAATGCTCCAGCACCACGGTGAACAGGTCGTCGCGGGCGAAACCCTGCACCACCTTGGCCGACTCCGGGGCCACCGCCACCGGATTGCTGTTGTAGACCACCAGCGCCTCGATCTTCGGGCCGAAGCCGGGCGAGGCTTCGCGCAGCAGGTCGTCGCCGATGGTGCTCATGTTGATGGTGCGTGGCTGCCGGCCGCGCAGCAGGTCGGGCCGCTGCAGGGCGGCACGGTCCACCGGGAACCAGCCGGAGGCCGACAGCAGCAGGCCGCCGGCGCGATGGCGCCAGGCGCCCACCAGGCAGGGCAGCACCGCGACCAGCCGCACGGCGTTGCCGCCGCCGCGCACCCGCTGCATGCCGTAGTTGAGCCGGATGGCGGCCGGGCGGGTGGTGGCGTAGTCGCGCGCCAGCTGCCGCACCTCGTCGGCGCTGATGCCGCAGACCTCCGCCACCCGCTCGGGCGGCCACTGCAGCGCCCGTTCGCGCAGCGCCGGCCAGCCGGCGGTGTGGCGCTCGATGTAGTCGTGGTCCAGCCAGTCGTTGACAACCAGCTCGTGCATCAGGCCCAGGGCGAGCGCGCCGTCGGTGCCGGGCCGCAGCGCGATGTGCTGGTGGCATTTGTCGGCGGTCTCGGTCTTGCGCGGGTCGATGCAGACCAGCTTGGCGCCGGCCCGCTTGGCCTGCTGCGCCAGGGTCCAGAAATGCAGGTTGGAGGCGATCGAGTTGCTGCCCCAGATCAGGATCAGCCGGCTCTCGGCGAAATGCTCCAGGTGCATGCCGACCTTGCCGCCGTAGGTGGCCAGCAGCGCATCGCCGCCGGCGCTGGCGCAGATGGTGCGGTCCAGCCGGGAGGCGCCCAGGGCGTTGAAGAAGCGGGCGGCGATGCTCTCGCCCTGCAGCAGGCCCATGGTGCCGGCATAGCTGTAGGGCACGATGGCCTCCGGCGCGCGGGCCGCGATGGCGCCCAGCCGCGCCGCGATGTCGCCCAGCGCCTGATCCCAGCTGACCGGCTCGAACTGCCCGCTGCCCTTGGGGCCGACGCGGCGCAGCGGCTGCAGCACCCGGTCCGGGTGGTAGGTGCGCTCCGGATAGCGCGACACCTTCTGGCACAGCGCGCCATGGGTGGGCGGGTGGTCGGGGTCGCCCTGTACCTTGACCGCCCGGCCGTCCTCCACCGTGACGCGAATCGCACAAGTGTCGGGGCAGTCGTGCGGGCAGGCCGCGCGCACCGTGCGCGTGCCGCTCGCAACGCCGGCGGCGAGGGGAAGGACAGGGGTGGACATCGTGGGCCTCTTGCGGGTGGGAACCCCGATTCTTCCACGGCCGGGCGATGGCTGCCCGAGCGGCTGGAATGCTTTTGCTGTGAACTTCCCCCGCCTCGTCCCGGCGGGGCTAAACTGGTTCTCCCCTGCCGCCAGGCCCCCGCCCGACGGCGGCCCCGTCTGGAGTTCCCCCCGATGCAGCTGATCGAATCCATCCTGGCCGAAAGCGCCGAGGTCGCGGCCTTGAGGCGCGACATCCATGCCCACCCGGAGCTCTGCTTCGAAGAACAACGCACCGCCGACGTCATCGCCCGCGCGCTGACGGACTGGGGCATCCCCATCCACCGCGGCCTGGCCAAGACCGGCGTGGTGGGCATCGTCAAGAACGGCAGCTCGAACCGCGCGGTGGGCCTGCGTGCCGACATCGACGCCCTGCCGATGACCGAGCACAACCACTTCCCGCATGCCAGCCGCCACCCGGGCAAGATGCACGCCTGCGGCCACGACGGCCACACCGCGATGCTGCTGGGCGCGGCCCGCCACCTGGCCAAGCACCGCAACTTCGATGGCACCGTCTACCTGCTGTTCCAGCCGGCCGAGGAAGGCGGCGGCGGCGCCCGCGAAATGATCCGCGAGGGCCTGTTCGACCAGTTCCCGATGGAAGCGGTGTTCGGCATGCACAACTGGCCGGGCCTCAAGGTGGGCCAATTCGCGATCAAGAACGGGCCCTGCTTTGCATCGAGCAACGAGTTCAGGATCGTCATCCGCGGCAAGGGCGCGCATGCGGCGATGCCGCACAACGGCATCGACCCGGTGCCGGTGGCCTGCCAGTTGGTACAGGCCTTCCAGACCATCATCACGCGCAACAAGCGGCCCATCGACGCCGGGGTGATCTCGGTCACGATGATCCACACCGGCGAGGCCACCAACGTGGTGCCCGACAGCTGCGAGATCCAGGGCACGGTGCGCACCTTCACGCTGGAGGTGCTCGACCTGATCGAGCGGCGCATGGAGGAGATCGCCCGCCACACCGCCGCGGCCTTCGGCTGCGAGTGCGAGTTCCGCTTCGAGCGCAACTACCCGCCGACCATCAACCACCCGGCCGAGACCGAGCTCGCCCGCCGCGTGATGGCCGACGTGGTGGGAGCCGAGAACGTGCTTGACTTCGAGCCCACCATGGGCGCCGAGGACTTCAGCTACTTCCTGCAGGAGAAGCCGGGCGCCTACTTCCTGATCGGCAACGGCGACGGCACGCACCGCGAGGGCGGCCATGGCATGGGCCCGTGCATGCTGCACAACCCCAGCTACGACTTCAACGACGAGTTGCTGCCGCTCGGCGCCACCCTGTGGGTGCGCATGGCCGAGATGTGGCTGAGCACGCCGCGATGAGCCACCATCCGAGCGAGGGTTACTCGCAAAGCTATGCCGAGGCGAGGCAGAAGTTCCTCACCGCCTGCGAGCAGGCGGGGCTGGACGTGGAGCACCATGTGCATCCCCTGCTGGGCCGCGACGGCGAGACGCTGTCGATGGACGTCTGCCGCCACGGCCCGCGCGATGCCGCCCGGGTGCTCATGATCAGCAGCGCCTGCCATGGCGTGGAGGGCTATGCCGGCTCCGGCATCCAGGTCGCCCTGCTGCACGATGCCGCCTGGCTGCAGGCGGTGCGCGACAGCGGTGTGGCGGTGCTCTACATCCATGGCCTCAACCCCTACGGGTTTTCGTGGTGGCGCCGGGTGACGCAGGAGAACGTCGACCTGAACCGCAACTTCCACGACTTCAGCCGCCCGCTGCCCGACAACCCGGCCTATGCCGAGCTGCATGCGCTGCTGCTGCCGCGCGAATGGCCGCCCACGCCGGAGGTGGAGCAGGCCATTGCCGCCTACCTGGCCGAGCGCGGCGTGGCCGCCTTCCAGTCGGCGGTGTCGCAGGGCCAGCACAGCCACGAGGACGGCCTGTACTACGGCGGCCGCAACCCCACCTGGAGCCACCAGACGCTGCGCGCGGTGCTGCAGGACCACCTGCGCCACACGCAGGAGCTGGCCTGGATCGACCTGCACACCGGCCTCGGCCCGCGCGGGCATGGCGAGCGCATCTTCGCCTCGCGCTACGAGCCGGCCGAGCTGGCCCGGGCACGCGCGTGGTGGGGGCCGCAGGTGACCTCGGTCGACGAGGGCAGTTCCAGCTCGGCGCGCCTGACCGGCACGCTGTGGCCGGTGGTGTTCGACGGCCGACCCGAGCTGCGCTACACCGGCATCGCGCTGGAGTTCGGCACGCTGCCGCTGCTTGATGTCTTCCAGGCCCTGCGGGCCGAGCAATGGCTGGAGAACCACCCCGAAGCCCCGCCGGAACAGGCACGGCAGATCAAGCGCCAGCTGCGCGACGCGTTCTACGTCGATGCCGACGACTGGAAGGCCCAGCTGGTGGCGCAAGGCCGCGAAGCGGCGCTGCAAGCCCTGCAGGGACTGCAGGGCCGGCCGGGAACCGCGCCGTGAGCGAGGCAGCGCAACTGCAATGGTCCGAAGCCGGTGAGGCGCGCAGCGCCCGCTGGCGCTCCGAGGCCGGCGTGCCGCCGCCGCGGCGGGTGCAGGTGGCCGACGACCGCCTGAATGCCGACACCGCCTACCGGCTTGCCTGTGAAGGCACCGGCCTGCTGTGGCGCGGCGATTTCCAGAATGCCCGGCAGCTGCTGCAGGCCCTGGCACGGCGCATCGACCGCAAGCCGCGCAAGCCGGCCGGCTCGCCAGCCGAGGCCTTCCACTTCCATCGCCAGGCGCAGGCCCAGCGGGCACGCACGCTGGGCATGGTGCTGATCCCTTTCGACGCCGACCACCACGTGCCGCTGCGCCGTGCGCCCGACGTGGCGGCGGCCTGCCAGGAAGCCTATGGTGGGTCCGACGAGCCATACGTCGCGTCGCTGCGCGAGCTGCTCGGGCTGATCGGCGCGCACGAGTGGCGCAAGAAGGGCGTCGAGATTGCGGCACTGCGTGGCCGCATCCACCCGCACTACGGCGTGTTCTCGCCGGTGCGCGGCGAGTACGTGGACCTGGTGGCGCGCGCCCCGCTGCCGCCCGGCACGACACTGGCCTTCGACATCGGCACCGGCACCGGCGTGCTGTCGGCCGTGCTGGCACAGCGCGGCGTCGAGCGCATCGTGGCCACCGACATGGACGTCCGGGCGCTGGCCTGCGCCGGCGACAACGTCGCCCGCCTGGGGCTTGCCCCGCGTGTGGCGCTGCAGCAGGCCGATCTCTTCCCGGAAGGCCGGGCCCCGCTGGTGGTGTGCAACCCGCCCTGGGTGCCGGCGCGCCCCAGCTCGGCGCTGGAGCATGCGGTCTACGACCCTGACAGCCGCATGCTGCGCGGCTTCCTCGGCGGCCTGGCCGGCCACCTGGCAGCGGGCGGCGAAGGCTGGCTGATCCTGTCGGACCTGGCCGAACATTTGGGCCTGCGCCCGCGTGAGCAGCTGCTGCAGTGGATCGAGGCCGGCGGCCTGCAAGTGGCTGGCCGGCTCGATGCGCGGCCGCAGCATCCGAAGGCCAGCGACCCCGGCGACCCGCTCCACCAGGCGCGTGCCCGCGAGCTCACCTCGCTGTGGCGGCTGAAGGCCCGGGACAGCGCCTGAGCCCCTGCCTGGCTGGCGGCGGCCCGCAACCGGCCCGCCGCCGGGCGGCTCTCAGTCGGCCACCGCCCAGCCGCTGGCGCGCAGGTCCGACTCGACCTGCGCAGCGTCGAGGAACTGCACCGATTGCCAGCCCAGGCTGCGCGCGACCTCGACATTGCCAGCATGGTCGTCGATGAACACGCTGTCGGCCGGCACCAGGCCGAAGCGGCGGGCCGCCTCCTGGAAGATGGCCGGCTCGGGCTTGATCAGCTGCACCCTGGCCGAGAAGATGCCGTCGTCGAACCACTCGAAGAAGGTGTGCTGCCGCTCCAGATGGTCTGCGTAGGGTGCCGGCATGTTCGAGAGGAAGAACAGCCGGTGACCGGCCGCTTTCAGCCGGCGCATCAACGCCACCGTCGGCGCCTGCGGCTCCAGGTGGGCCGGGATGGCGTCCACCACCGCCCTGACCTCTGACGCCGCCAGCCCGGTGCGGGCGGAGATGCGGGCCACCAGCTCGTCCTCGCCCACCGTGCCGCGGTCGAAGCAGGCCCAGTCGCTGCCCACCTCGAAGGACTGGAACAGGCTGGCCGCGATCCCGCGGGCCGCGTCCTCGTGCGGCACCCGCTGCGGCAGCACCTGCTGCAGCAGCTCCAGCGGCCGCCAGCGAAACACCACGCCGGCGAAGTCGAATACCACGCCGCGGCTCATGCGCGGACCTTCTTCAGCAGCCCGGCCGTCGAGCTGTCCAGGCCCGCCGTGTCGCCCGAGGCCAGGCGCGGCAGCAAGTCGTTGCACAAGGCCTTGCCCAGCTCCACGCCCCACTGGTCGAAGCTGTTGATGCCCCACAGCACGCCGCTGGTGAAAACGCGGTGCTCGTAGAGCGCAATCAGCGCGCCCAGGCTGCGCGGCGTCAGCTGCTCCAGCAGCAGCGTGGTGCTGGGGCGGTTGCCGGGGAAGGTGCGGTGGCGTGCCAGCGTCTGGGCATCCAGCGTGGCAGAGGCGGTCGGCGCCTTCTCGCCACGTGCCTGCTCAGTCGTCTTGCCCAGCATCAGGGCCTGGGCCTGGGCCAGGCCGTTGGCCAGCAGCTTGGCCTGCAGGTCGGCATGGCCATGCGTCGGCCGCTTGACCAGGATGAACTCGACCGGGATGACGTCCGTGCCCTGGTGCAGCATCTGGAAGTAGGCATGCTGCCCATTGGTGCCCGGCTCGCCCCACACCACCGGCGAGGTGGCGAAAGGCAGTGCCTCGCCGTCCAGGTCGACGCACTTGCCGTTGCTTTCCATCTCCAGCTGCTGCAGGTAGGCCGGCAGGCGCTTCAGGCCCTGGTGGTAGGGCGCGACGCTGCGGCTGCCGAAACCGTGGAAGTTGCGGTACCAGACGTCCAGCAGGCCCAGCAGGGCCGGCAGGTTCTGCGGCAGCGGGGCTTCGGCGAAGTGGCGGTCCATCGCATGCGCACCGGCCAGCAGTTCGCGGAAGTGCTCCGCACCCACGGCCAGCGCGATCGGCAAGCCGATGGCCGACCACAGCGAATAGCGCCCGCCCACCCAGTCCCAGAAGCCGAAGGTGGTGTCGATGCCGAATTCCGCGGCCGCCTTGACGTTGGTGGTGGTGCCGACGAAGTGGCGCCGCGTGTCGGTGCCGCCGTGCTGCAGGAACCAGGCCTTGGCGACCTGCGCGTTGGCCATCGTCTCCTGGGTCGTGAAGGTCTTGGAGGCGATGATGAACAGCGTCTCCTCCGGCTTGAGCCGGCGTAGCACCGGCGCGATGTCGTGGCCGTCGACATTGGAGACGAAGTGGAAGGTCAGCCCCGGGTGCACGAAGGCGTCGAGCGCCGGCACCACCATCTGCGGGCCCAGGTCGGAGCCGCCGATGCCGATGTTGACGATGTGCCGGATGCCGCTGCGGGCCGTGTCGCGCACGTCCTCGGCGAAGGCCAGCATGCGGTCGAGCACCTCGTGCACCTCGTCGCTGAACGGGCCCTGCCCCTGCGGCGCGCGCAAGGCGGTGTGCAGCACCGCACGGCCTTCGGTGTGGTTGATCGGCTCGCCGGCCAGCATCGCGTCGCGCCGGGCTTCCAGGCCGCATTCACGGGCCAGCTCGCACAGCAGCTTGACGGTGGCGAGGTCGAGGCGGTTCTTGGACAGGTCGGCAAAGACCTCCGGCGCCTGCAGGCTCAGGCTGTCGAAGCGGCCCGGGTCGCGGGCGAAAGCCTCGCGCAGGTCGAAGTCGCGGCCGTGGGCCTGGAAGTGTCCCTGGAGCGCGGCCCAGGCAGTGGTCCGGTCGCAGCGAGGTGCAGTCGGCATGGGGATGGATCTCCGGTGGTTCGGGCGCACCGGCCCGGGCGCGGCCCGCCGGGGGCCGCGTCACCGGGCGGTGCGCCGGTTCGCCCTGCTCAGAGGGCCTGGATCATGGCTTCGAGCTTGACCGCGTCGGCGGCGAAGGCGCGGATGCCTTCGGCCAGCTTCTCGGTCGCCATCGCGTCCTCGTTCAGCGCGAAGCGGAAGCAGGACTCGTTGTAGCTCACGAATTTGACAGGCGCGCTCCGGGCGGCGGCCGCGTCCAGCCGGCGCTCCACCGGCGCGTCGCTCGCCTGCAGCTGGGCCAGCAGCTCGGGGCTGATGGTCAGCAGGTCGCAACCGGCCAGCGCAGTGATCTGGCCGGCATTGCGGAAGCTGGCGCCCATCACCTCGGTCTCGATGCCGAAGTGCTTGTAGTAGTTGTAGATCTGGGTGACCGACTTGACGCCCGGATCGTTCACGCCGGCATTGGCCTGCTCGTCCCAGGAGGCGCCGGCCGACTTCTTGTACCAGTCGTAGATGCGGCCGACGAAGGGCGAGATCAGACGCACGCCGGCTTCGCCGCAGGCCACCGCCTGGCAGAAGGCGAAGAGCAGCGTCAGGTTGCAATGGATGCCCTGGTGCTCCAGTGCCTTGGCCGCCTGGATGCCCTCCCAGGTGGAGGCGATCTTGATCAGCACCCGGTCACGGCCAATGCCGGCTTCCTCGTACCAGCCCATGATGCGCTCGGCCCGCGCGATGGTGGCGGCGGTGTCGAAGCTCAGGCGGGCGTCGACCTCGGTGGAGACCCGGCCCGGCACGACCTTCAGGATCTCCAGGCCGAAGCGCACCAGCAGGCGGTCGACCACCTCGTCCATCGGCTCGCCGGCATGCGCGGCCACGGTGTCCTTCAGCAACGGCAGGTAGTCGGCCTGCTGCACCGCCTTCAGGATCAGGGAGGGGTTGGTGGTCGCGTCGCGCGGGGCGAATTGCGCGAGCTGCCGGAAGTTGCCGGTGTCGGCCACCACGGTGGTGTACTGCTTGAGGGAGTCGAGGGAAGTCATGCTGTATCCAGAATCGGTACGCGAAAGAGCCATTGTCGCGCCCCCGCGCGGCACCCCGGCGACAGCGCGCGACCGGGGCCCTCGGGTGCGGGCCACAGGGCCGGGCTTGCATAGTAACAAGGTTACCCGGTAACCTTTTCGTAACTCGACCGCCGGCCGTCCGCGCCCGCCCGGCCGGTGCCAGCGTCCTCGATTGACGCTGCCGCCGATTGCCGGCATCATCCGCTGAAACTTTATTACACGCCCCTTCCCCTCCGGCCCGCATCAGCGGGGCGGGTCTGCGGCGAGATCCGCGTTCCTC
This sequence comes from Eleftheria terrae, assembly GCF_030419005.1. Taxonomy (NCBI): domain Bacteria; kingdom Pseudomonadati; phylum Pseudomonadota; class Betaproteobacteria; order Burkholderiales; genus Eleftheria; species Eleftheria terrae. The sequence goes on along the minus strand of NZ_CP106951.1, from coordinate 4,321,740 downwards.
ATCGGTTACCGACTTTCACCATGTCCTTCGACCTCGTCTTCTTCGGCGGCACCGGCGACCTCACCTGGCGCAAGCTGATGCCGGCCCTCTTCCAGGCGTTTCGCCATGGCAAGCTGCCGTCCGGCGGCCGCATCCTGGCGGTGGCTCGCGACGACCAGTCCGACGAGCAGTACCGGCAATGGCTGAAGGACCGTTTCCAGGACGTCGACACGCCCAAGCGGCCCACTGACGAAGAGTTCGCCCGCTTCGCGGAGCTGCTGTTCTACCGCCGCATGGACCTGTCGCAGCCCGAGCACTATCAGCGCCTCAAGAGCTGGCTGGACGAGCGCAATGCCGACACCGCGGTGCTCTACCTGGCCACCAGCCCGCACCTTTTCCCGGTGATCTGCGAGCAGCTCGGCGCTGCCGGCCTCAACGGGCCGCAGGTGCGGGTGGTGCTCGAGAAGCCGCTCGGCCACGACCTGCAGAGCGCGCAGGAGATCAACCGGGTGGTGCGCTCGGTGTTCCAGGAGAACCAGGCCTTCCGCATCGACCACTACCTGGGCAAGCCCTCGGTGCAGAACCTGTCGGCGCTGCGCTTCGGCAACGCGCTGTTCGAGCCGCTGTGGCGCCGCGAGAGCATCGCCAACATCCAGATCACCCTGGCCGAGAGCCTGGGGGTGGGCACCCGCGGCGACTTCTACGACCGCACCGGCGCCCTGCGCGACATGATTCAGAACCATGCGCTGCAGCTGCTGACCATGATCGCGATGGAGCCGCCTTCCAGCGCCGACGCCGATGCCATCCGCGACGAGAAGCTGAAGGTGCTGCGCTCGCTCAAGCCCTTCACCGCCGAGAGCGTGCGGCGCGACGTGGTGCGCGGCCAATACCGGGCCGGCACGGTCGACGGCAAGGCGGTGGTGGGCTACCTCGACGAGGCCAAGGTGCCGTCCGGCAGCCACACCGAGACCTTCGTGGCGCTGCGCACCGAGGTGCAGAACTGGCGCTGGGCCGGCGTGCCCTTCTACCTGCGCACCGGCAAGCGCCTGGCGGCGCGCGATGCGGAGATCGTCGTCAACTTCCGCCCGGCGCCGCACAGCATCTTCCCCGGCGGCAGCAGCCAGTCCAACAAGCTGGTCATCAAGCTGCAGCCGGAAGACGGGCTGGAGCTGCACCTGCTGGCCGCCAAGGGCACCGGCCAGAGCGAAGCGCTGTCGCCGGTCTTCCTGGACCTGGACTTCGACAAGGCCTTCCCGAGCGAGCGGGTCGGCGCCTACGAACGGCTGCTGCTGGACGCCATTGCCGGCCGGCTCAACCTGTTCGTGCGCTCCGACGAACAGGAACAGGCCTGGCGCTGGGTCGAGCCCATCCTGGACACCTGGGAAGCCGACGGCAGCAATGGCCTGCGCAGCTATCCGGCGGGCAGCTGGGGCCCGGCCGCGGCCAGCGCACTGGTCGCGCGCGACGGCTACAGCTGGTCGGAAGAGCAATGACGGTGCCCCCCGCCGCGGCGCAGCGCTGAGGAAGAGAAGGCATCATCATGCTCGACCGCATCAAGGCGTCCATTCCTGCCCTGCCGCCGGCCGAACAGCGGGTGGCCAAGCTCGTGCTGGCCGACCCGCGCAGCTTCGCCAGCCTGCCGGTGGCCGAGCTGGCCGAGCGGGCGCATGTCAGCAAGCCCACCGTCGTGCGCTTCTGCCGCAGCGTGGGCTATGACGGCCTGGCCGACTTCAAGCTCAAGCTGGCCGGCAGCGTCAACGAAGGCGTGCCCTTCGTGCACCGCTCGGTGGACGAGGACGACAAGCCGGCCGACATCATCGTCAAGGTGATCGACAACACCGTCTCGGCCCTGCTGAAGTTCCGCAACGATGCCGCCAGCCATGCCTTTGACCGGGCGATGGACGCGCTCGCCCAGGCCGGCCGTGACGGCCGCCGCATCGAGTTCTACGGCGTCGGCAACTCCGGCATCGTGGCGCAGGACGCGCAGCACAAATTCTTCCGCCTGGGCGTCAACGCGGTGGCCTACAGCGACGGCCATGTGCAGGTGATGAGCGCCACCATGCTGCAGCCGGGCGACTGCGCGGTCATCATCAGCAATTCCGGCCGCAGCCGCGACCTGCTCGACGCCGCCGAGATCGCGCGCAAGAAGGGCGCCACCACCATCGTCATCACCGCCAGCGGCTCGCCGCTGACCCAGCATGCGCAGATCCTGCTGGCGGCCGACCATCCGGAAGACTACGACCGCTACAGCCCGATGGTGTCACGCTTGCTGCACCTGATGATCATCGACATCCTGACCACCGGCGTGGCGCTGCGGCTGGGCGAGCACCTGCGACCGCTGCTGCAGGAGATCAAGCGCAACCTGCGCGCCAAGCGCTACGCCCACCCGGCCGAGTGAACGCAGGCGCGGCGCGCAGGCAAAGAAAAACGGCTCCGAGGAGCCGTTTTTTTCGTCAAGCAGCAGCGCACGTGGCGCGGCGAGTCAGGCCGCGGCCACCTCCACCGGCAGCAGCTCCGCGATGCCGTAGAGCCCGGCCAGCTTCTTCAGCTGCAGTGGCATCTGGCGCACCTCGCAGCGCTTGCCTTCGGCACTCGCCTGCCGCTGGCATTCGAGCAGCACGGCCAGCGCCGACGAGTCGAAGTGCTGCAGGCCGGCCGCGTCGATCACCAGGGTGTCACCCGAGGACCGCAGGCCCTGCTCCAGCAGGCGCAAGGTGTCGGCCGCCTCGCGGACGGTGAGCGTGGACGGCAGCAACAGCACCGGCTGCCTTCCTCAGCCGCGCGAGCCGGCCGACTTGTTCCGCTCGGCCAGCTTGCTGATCAGGCCGTCAATGCCGCCCTGGCTGATTTCCTGGGCGAAGCTGTTGCGGTAGTTCTCGACCAGCCAGACGCCCAGCACGTTGACGTCGTAGATCTTCCAGCCGTCCGCGGTCTTCTCCAGGCGGTAGTCCATCTGCACCGGATCACCCTTGCCGCGCACCTCGCTGCGCACGATCACTTCCTTGTCCTCGGGCGACGCACGCATCGGCTTCATCACCACCCGCTGGTCCTTGACCTGTGCCAGCGCGCCGGCATAGGTGCGCACCAGCAGTTGCTTGAACTCGGTCTGCAGGCGCTGCTTCTGCTCCGCCGAGGCCTGGCGCCAGTAACGGCCGACCGCGGAGGCCGTCATGCGTTCGAAATCCACATGCGGCATGATCTTCGAATCGACCAGCGTGATGACGCGCTGCACGTCGCCCTGCTGGATGGCCTTGTCCTCGCGGGCCGCATCCATCACTTCGGTGGAGACTTCCTTCACCAGGGCATCCGGCGCCTGCTGCGCCCATGCCGGTGCGGTCACGGCCATCAGCATGCTGAGGCAGGCGGTGGCGAAACTACGACGGATCATTGCTTTCCTTTCGGGGCGGTCAAGCCGCCATTTTTTCATCGACTCCGCTGTCAGACCCGTGACGCGGAAATTGGTTCTTGTGGTAGGCCGCCGGCCAAGCGCCGCCATCGTTTCGATGTGAAACGTCGGCGCGGGCTGCACCGCCCTTACTGGCTCGCGGCCGAAGCCGGCGGCTCCGCCGCAGCCGGCACGTCCGGCTGCGGGGTCGCGGCGCCCGGCTCCTCGCCATCGGTGCCGTCCTCGCGCGGCTCCTCGGTGGCGGGCGGGTCACCGTCGTACACCAGGCTCTGGCGCCGCTGCAGGTAGGCGTCGCGCACGAACAGGTAGGGGTCGAGCGCGGCATCGTCCAGCATGCCGGTGGCACCCAGCAGGTTGGCGCGGGCATCGACCACGCGCAGCGCGAGCGCGCCGTAGGCCGTGGTCGCGTCATGCCGGAAGGGCCAGCTCTCGGCCCTCGCGTCCAGCGGCAGCGCCGCCGTGTCGCGCACGGTGGACGGCCCGAGCAGGGGCAGCACGAGGTAGGGGCCGGCGCCCACGCCCCAGCGGCCCAGCGTCTGGCCGAAGTCCTCATCCTCGGCCTCGATGCCGGCCTCGGTCGCGATGTCGAGCACGCCGCCCAGGCCGAACAGGGTGTTCAGCCCGAAGCGCATCGTGTTCTTCAGGCCAGTCTCCAGCTTGAACTGCAGGAAGCCGTTGACGGCCGACCAGGCATCGCCCAGGTTGGAGAAGAAGTTGCCCACCCCGGTGCGCACCGGGCTCGGCACCACGTCCCGGTACTTGACGGCCACCGGCTCCAGCACCGCTTCGTCCACCGCCTCGTTGAAGGCGTAGATCTTGCGGTTCATCGGCTCGAGCGGATCGCGCGGGTTGTTGGTGGCGCAACCCAGCAGCAGCGCCGCGGCCGCCAGCGTCACGCCCAGGCGCATGCGCGGGACGCGCGGGACAAGGGGGACGGGCGGCTGCTTCATGGCTTGTTGGCTCCAGACTGGGCGCCGGGACCGTCCGCGGCGCGGTTGTACAGGAATTGGCCGATCAGGTTTTCCAGCACCACCGCCGACTGCGTCTGGGTGATGACGTCGCCCTGAGCCAGCGTGGCCTCCTCGGCGCCGGGCTCCAGGCCCAGGTACTGCTCGCCGAGCAGGCCGGAGGTGAGGATCTTGGCCGAGCTGTCCTTCGGGAAGGCGAAGCGGCGCTCGAGTTCCAGCCGCACGCGCGCCTGGTAGGTCTTGTCATCGAAGGTGATGGATTCGACCCGGCCGACCACCACGCCTGCGCTCTTGACCGGCGCCCGCGGCTTCAGGCCGCCGATGTTGTCGAAGCGCGCGTCGACCACATAGGTGTCCTCGAAGGACACGCTGAGCAGGTTGGCCGCCTGCAGGGCCAGGAACACGATGGCGCCCGCACCCAGCATCACGAACAGGCCGACCCACAGGTCATGGCGAGACTTTTGCATCGTCCACTCCTCGGCCGCCGCGGCTCGCAGCGGCCTTTCCTTTATACATTCGTCAAATCGAGAACATCAGCGCGGTCAGCACGAAGTCGAGTGCCAACACCGACAACGAAGCCATCACGACCGTGCGCGTGGTAGCGCGGGACACGCCTTCGGGCGTCGGCTTGCATTCAAAGCCCTGCAGCAGCGCCACGAAGGTCACCGTGACGCCGAACACCAGGCTCTTGACGATGCCGTTGCCGACATCGGTCCAGACATCGACACCGCTCTGCATCTGGGACCAGAAGGCGCCCGGGTCCACGCCGATCATCAGCACCCCCACCACCCAGCCGCCGATGATGCCGACCGCGCTGAACACCGCGGCAAGCAAGGGCATTGCAATGACACCGGCCCAGAACCGCGGCGCAAGCACCCGCAACACCGGGTCGACCGCCATCATTTCCATCGCCGCCAGCTGCTCGCCGGCCTTCATCAGGCCGATTTCCGCCGTGAGCGAGGTGCCGGCACGGCCGGCGAACAGCAGGGCCGACACCACCGGCCCCAGCTCACGCACCAGCGACAGGGCGACCAGCAGGCCGAGCGCCTGCTCGGCGCCGTAGCGCTGCAGCGTGTAGTAGCCCTGCAGCCCGAGCACGAAGCCGACGAACAGGCCCGACACGCCGATGATCGCCAGCGAGTAGTTGCCGAGGAAATGCAGCTGGTCCACCACCAGCCGGCCACGGGCAAAGACCCGCCCGGCCAGCAGCACCAGCTGGCCCAGCAGCCGGGCCGAATAGCCGACGTCGGCCAGCTTGCCGCGCACGGCCGCGCCGACCCGCCGGGGATGCAGGAAGCCGAGCATCGGTCAGTGCCCCATCCTGAAGTCGTCGGCCACGCCTGCCGCCGGGTAGTGAAAGCGCACCGGGCCGTCCGCCGCGGCATCGACGAACTGGCGCACCAGCGGGTCGCGGGAAGCACGCATCTCGCTGGGCGTGCCCTGGGCGGCGATGCGGCCGTTGGCCAGGAAAATCACGTGGTCGGCGATCAGGAAGGTCTCGTCCACATCATGTGAAACGACGATGCTGGTGACGCCCAGGGCCTGGTTGAGGTCGCGGATCAGGCGGGCGGCGACGCCCATCGAGATCGGGTCCAGGCCGGCGAAGGGCTCGTCATACATGATGAGGTCCGGATCCAGCGCGATGGCACGGGCCAGGGCCACCCGGCGCGCCATGCCGCCGGAAATCTCGCTGGGCATCAGGTCGCGGGCACCGCGCAGGCCGACAGCGTTGAGCTTCATCAGCACCAGGTCGCGGATCATGGTGGCGCTCAGCCGGGTGTGCTCACGCAGCGGGAAGGCCACATTGTCGAAGACCGACAGGTCGGTGAACAAGGCGCCGAACTGGAACAGCATGCCCATGCGGTGGCGCGCAGCGTAAAGCTGGTCGCGGTCCATCGCGCCGAGGTCGGCACCGTCGAACAGCACTTGCCCGGCCTGGGGCGCCACCTGCCGGCCGATGAGCCGCAGCACGGTGGTCTTGCCACCGCCGGAGGTGCCCATCAGGGCCACCACCTTGCCGCGCGGCACCGTCAGGCTCACATCCTGCAGGATCAGCCGGTCACCATAGCCGAAGGTCACCCCACGCAGCTCGACGAGCGGCGTGGCCGGCGGTTGCAGGGTGAAAGGAGGCGACATCGGCGGCAGTCGGAAAAAAAAAGCCGGCGCCTTGGCGCACCGGCGGTCCGATGATAGGGGAAAACACCGGGGCCTTCCCGTGTACCCCCCTGGAGGGGGCATATCGCGCGCGAAGCAAATGTTGCGCCCAGCCCACGTTTGAGCCCCGGGAACAACAGCGCCGCCCGGAGGCGGCGGCGTCCGCGGGGCCACGGCAGGCCCCGCCCTGCAGGCCCGCTTGCTCAGCGGGGCAGATCGCTCGCGCCCATCAGGAACTCGTCGATCGAGCGAGCCGCCTGGCGGCCTTCGCGGATCGCCCACACCACCAGCGACTGGCCACGGCGCATGTCACCCGCCGCGAAGACCTTGGGCACGCTGGTCTGGTAGCCCCCCAGGAAGTCGGTACTCGCCCTCGCATTGCCACGGGCGTCCTTGTCAACGCCAAAGGTGTCGAGCACCGACGCGACCGGGCTGACGAAGCCCATGGCCAGCAGCACCAGGTCGGCCTTCAGCACCTGCTCCGAGCCGGGCACCTCGACCATCTTGCCGTCCTTCCATTCCACGCGGGCGGTGCGGATGCCGGTGACCTTGCCGTTCTCGCCGATGAACTCCTTGGTGGCGATGGCGAACTCGCGCTCGCAGCCTTCCTCGTGGCTGGAGGAGGTGCGCAGCTTGTAGGGCCAGTAGGGCCAGGTCAGCGCCTTGTTCTCTTCCTCGGGCGGCATCGGCATCAGCTCGAACTGCGTCACGCTCTTGGCGCCGTGGCGGTTCGAGGTGCCAACGCAATCGCTGCCGGTGTCGCCACCGCCGATCACGATGACATGCTTGCCTTCGGCGCGGATCTGGTCCTTCAGTTTGTCACCGGCATTGATCTTGTTCTGCTGCGGCAGGAACTCCATCGCGAAGTGCACGCCCGCCAGCTCGCGACCCGGCGCGGGCAGGTCGCGCGGCTGCTCGGCGCCACCGGCCAGCAGCACCGCGTCAAAGTCCTTGGCCAGTTGCTCGGGCGAGATGCTTTCCTTGGCCCAGTTGGTGACCTTCGAACCCTCGGGCATCTTGCCCACCAGCACGCCCGTGCGGAACTGCACGCCCTCGGCCTCCATCTGCTTGATGCGCCGGTCGATGTGCGACTTCTCCATCTTGAAGTCGGGAATGCCGTAGCGCAGCAGGCCGCCGAGCCGGTCGTTCTTCTCGAACACGACCACCTCGTGGCCGGCGCGGGCCAGCTGCTGTGCGGCCGCCAGCCCGGCGGGGCCGGAGCCGACCACCGCCACCTTCTTGCCGCTCTTGAACTTGGGCGGCTGCGGCGCCACCCAGCCCTCGGACCAGGCACGGTCGATGATGGCGCGCTCGATCGACTTGATGCCGACCGGCTCGTCATTGAAGTTCAGCGTGCAGGCCGCCTCGCAGGGCGCGGGGCAGATGCGGCCGGTGAACTCCGGGAAGTTGTTGGTCGAGTGCAGCACCTCGATCGCGCTGCGCCACTCGTTGCGGTACACCAGGTCGTTGAAGTCCGGGATGATGTTGTTGACCGGGCAGCCGTTATTGCAGAACGGAATGCCGCAGTCCATGCAGCGGGCGCCCTGCACCCGTGCGTCCTCTTCCTTCAGGCCGATGACGAATTCTTTGTAGTGCTTCAGGCGGGTCGGGGCGGCCTCGTAGCCTTCCTCGACGCGCTCGTACTCCATGAAGCCGGTGACTTTACCCATTTCTTAACTCCTCGCTCGCTCGTGCTCAGGCCTTGGCCTTGGACTTGGCGGCCTTCTCCGGACCCTTGGCCTTCGCGATGGTCACGTCGGCTTCCTTGCGGGCATTGATCTCGCCCAGCGCGCGCTTGTACTCGTGCGGGAACACCTTGACGAAGCGGGTGCGTGCCTCGCTCCAGCGGTCCAGGATCTCGCGTGCACGCAGCGAGCCGGTCCAGCGGTGATGTTCCTCGACCAGCTTGCGCAACAGCGCCTCGTCGGTCTGGCCCTGATGCCAGGTGGCAGGGTCGACGGACGCCTCCTGCTCCTTGGCCGGCAGCACCTTCTCGAGCGCCACCATCGAGGTATTGCAACGCTCGCCAAAGCGGCCGTCCTCGTCATACACATAGGCCACGCCGCCGGACATGCCGGCCGCGAAGTTGCGACCGGTCTTGCCCAGCACCACGACGGTGCCGCCGGTCATGTACTCGCAGCCGTGGTCGCCGGTGCCTTCCACCACCGCGGTGGCGCCCGACAGGCGCACCGCGAAGCGCTCGCCCGCCACGCCGCGGAAGAAAGCCTCACCGCTGGTGGCGCCGTACAGCACGGTGTTGCCGACGATGATGTTCTGCGTGGCGTCACCGCGGAAGTCGATGCTCGGGCGCACCACCACCCGGCCGCCGGACAGGCCCTTGCCGGTGTAGTCATTGGCGTCGCCGATCAGGTAGAGCGTGACGCCCCTGGCCAGGAAGGCGCCGAAGCTCTGGCCGCCGGTGCCCTCCATCTGGATGCGCAGCGTGTCGTCCGGCAGGCCTTCGGGATGACGCTTGACCACCTCGCCGGACAGCATCGCGCCGACGGTGCGGTTGACGTTGCGCGCGGTCTCGATGAACTGCACTTTCTCGCCCTTCTCCAGCGCGGCGCGCGACTTCTCGATCAGCTTGACGTCGAGCGCATGCTCCAGGCCGTGGTCCTGGCTCTCGGTGTGCAGGCGCGCCACCTCCGGCGGCAGGGCCGGCTGGTGGAAGACGCGGCTGAAGTCCAGGCCCTTGGCCTTCCAGTGCTCGATGCCCTTCTTCATGTCGAGCAGGTCGGCGCGGCCGATCAGCTCGTCGAACTTGCGGATGCCCAGCTGCGCCATGATCTGGCGCGCTTCCTCGGCGATGAAGAAGAAGAAGTTGACGACATGCTCGGGCTTGCCCTGGAACTTCTTGCGCAGCACCGGGTCCTGCGTGGCCACGCCCACCGGGCAGGTGTTGAGGTGGCACTTGCGCATCATGATGCAGCCCTCGACGACCAGCGGCGCGGTGGCGAAGCCGAACTCGTCGGCACCCAGCAGCGCGCCGATGACCACGTCGCGGCCGGTCTTCATCTGGCCGTCGGCCTGCAGGCGGATGCGTGAGCGCAGGCGGTTGAGCAGCAGGGTCTGCTGGGTCTCGGCCAGGCCCAGCTCCCACGGCGTGCCGGCGTGCTTGATGGACGACCACGGCGAGGCGCCGGTGCCACCGTCATGGCCGGCGATCACGATGTGGTCGGCCTTGGCCTTGGCCACGCCGGTGGCGATGGTGCCCACGCCCACCTCGGACACCAGCTTCACCGAGATGTCGGCGCGCGGGTTGACGTTCTTCAGGTCGTGGATCAGCTGGGCCAGGTCCTCGATCGAGTAGATGTCGTGGTGCGGCGGCGGCGAGATCAGGCCGACCCCCGGCACCGAGTAGCGCAGGAAGCCGATGTAGTCGGACACCTTGCCGCCGGGCAGCTGCCCGCCTTCGCCGGGCTTGGCGCCCTGGGCCATCTTGATCTGGATCTGGTCGGCCGAGACCAGGTATTCGGTCGTGACGCCGAAGCGGCCGGACGCCACCTGCTTGATCTTGGAGCGCAGCGAGTCGCCGTCCTTCAGCTCGTAGTCGGCCTCGATGACCTTGGTGCCGACGACGTCGGACACCTTGGTGCCCTGCTTGATGGGGATGCCCTTCAGCTCGTTGCGGTAGCGGGCCGGGTCTTCGCCGCCTTCGCCGGTGTTGGACTTGCCGCCGATGCGGTTCATCGCGATGGCGAGCGTGGAATGCGCCTCGGTCGAGATGGAGCCGAGCGACATCGCGCCGGTGGCGAAGCGCTTGACGATCTCGGCCGCCGGCTCGACCTCCTCGACCGGGATCGCCTTGGCCGGGTCGACCCGGAACTCGAACAACCCGCGCAGCGTCATGTGGCGGCGCGACTGGTCATTGATGATCTGGGCGTATTCCTTGTAGGTGTCGAACTTGTTGGCGCGCGCGCTGTGCTGCAGCTTGGCGATCGCATCAGGCGTCCACATGTGCTCTTCGCCGCGCGTGCGCCAGGCGTATTCGCCACCGGCGTCCAGCATGGTCTGCAGCACCGGGTCGTCGCCGAAGGCGGCACGGTGCATGCGGATGGCTTCCTCCGCCACCTCGAACACGCCGACCCCGCCGACCTGCGACGCCGTGCCGCGGAAGTACTTCTCGATCAGGTTGCGGTCCAGGCCGATGGCTTCAAAGATCTGCGCGCCGCAATAGGACATGTAGGTCGAGATGCCCATCTTGGACATGATCTTCGACAGCCCCTTGCCGATCGCCTTCACGTAGTTGTAGATCGCCTTCTCGGCGCTCAGGTCGCCCGGCAGCTCCTTGTGCAGCGCCGCCAGGGTCTCCATCGCCAGGTAGGGGTGCACGGCTTCGGCGCCGTAGCCGGCCAACACCGCGAAGTGGTGCACCTCGCGGGCCGAGCCGGTTTCCACCACCAGGCCGGCGGTGGTGCGCAGGCCCTCGCGCACCAGGTGCTGGTGGATGGCCGACAGCGCCAGCACCGCGGGGATCGCCACATGCAGGCGGTCCATGCGGCGGTCGGTGATGATCAGGATGTTGTGGCCGCTCTTGATGGCGTCGACCGCCTCGGCGCACAGCGAGGCAAGCTTGGCCTCCACCCCCTCATGACCCCAGGCCAGCGGGTAGGTGATGTTCAGCTCGTAGCTCTTGAACTTGCCGCCGGTGGGCCGCTCGACCTCGCGCAGGCGGGCCATGTCGTCGAAGTCCAGGATGGGCTGCGACACTTCCAGGCGCATCGGCGGGTTGACCGCGTTGATGTCCAGCAGGTTCGGCTTGGGGCCGATGAAGGACACCAGCGACATCACGATCGCCTCGCGTATCGGGTCGATCGGCGGGTTGGTGACTTGCGCGAACAGCTGCTTGAAGTAGTTGTAGAGCGGCTTGTCCTTGGACGACAGCACCGCCAGCGGCGAGTCGTTGCCCATCGAGCCAATGCCCTCCTCGCCGGCCTGGGCCATCGGGCTGAGCAGGAACTTCAGGTCTTCCTGGGTGTAGCCGAAGGCCTGCTGGCGGTCGAGCAGCGATTCGGTGAACGCCGCCGGCGCAGCGTTGACCTCGATGCTGTCCAGCCGGATGCGCACGTTCTCGATCCATTGCCGGTAAGGCTTGGCGGAGGCGTAGAGGTTCTTCAGCTCCTCGTCGTCGACGATGCGGCCCTGCTCGAAGTCGATCAGGAACATCTTGCCGGGCTGCAGGCGCCACTTCTTGACGATCTTGTTCTCGGGGATCGGCAGCACGCCCGATTCGGAGGCCATCACCACCACGTCGTCGTCGGTGACGATGTAGCGGGCCGGGCGCAGGCCGTTGCGGTCGAGCGTGGCGCCGATCTGGCGGCCGTCGGTGAAGACCATCGCGGCCGGGCCGTCCCACGGCTCCAGCATGGCGGCGTGGTATTCATAGAAGGCACGGCGGCGCTGGTCCATCGTGCTGTGCTGCTCCCAGGCTTCCGGGATCATCATCATCGCGGCATGGGCCAGCGGGTAGCCGCTCATCGTGAGCAGCTCCAGCGCGTTGTCGAAGGTGGCGGTGTCGGACTGGCCCTCGAAGCTGATCGGGTAGAGCTTCTGCAGGTCGTCGCCCAGCACCGGCGACTTCATCACGCCCTCGCGGGCGCGCATCCAGTTGAAGTTGCCCTTGACCGTGTTGATTTCCCCGTTGTGCGCGACCATGCGGTAGGGGTGGGCCAGCGGCCACTCGGGGAAGGTGTTGGTCGAGAAGCGCTGGTGCACCAGGGCCAGCGCCGAAGCGACCCGGGCGTCCTTCAGGTCGAGGAAGTACTTGCCGACCTGGTCCGCCAGCAGCAGGCCCTTGTAGATGATGGTGCGGCAGCTCATGCTGGGCACGTAGTACTCGCGGCTGTGCGTCAGCTTGAGCCGCTGGATCGCGCTGGAGGCGGTCTTGCGGATCACGTAGAGCTTACGCTCCAGGGCGTCGGGCACGATGATGTCGGGGCCGCGCCCGATGAAGATCTGCCGCATCACCGGCTCCTTCTCGCGCACGGTGGGCGACATCGGCATCTCGCGGTCGACCGGCACATCACGCCAGCCGAGCAGCACCTGGCCTTCGGCCTTGACGGCCCGCTCCAGTTCCTGCTCGCAGGCCAGGCGCGAGGCATGTTCCTTGGGCAGGAAGATCATGCCGACGCCGTATTCGCCGGGCGGCGGCAACTCCACGCCCTGAGCGGCCATTTCGGCGCGGTAGAACTCGTCGGGGATCTGGATCAGGATGCCGGCGCCATCGCCCATCAGCTTGTCGGCTCCCACCGCGCCGCGATGGTCCAGGTTCTCGAGGATCTTGAGGCCCTGCTCGACGATGCTGTGGGCCTTCTGGCCCTTGATGTGCGCCACGAAACCGACGCCGCAGGCGTCTTTCTCGTTGGCCGGGTCGTACAGGCCGTGCTCGGCCAACGACTGGATTTCTGCAGGGGTCGCAACCCCCAGGGCGGCCTGGTCCATGGCGCACTCCGTCTCATCATCGTTAGGGATAACGCGGGAGGATACCGGGCGCCATTTACAAGTCAAGACAAAACAAATGGGGTCAGACTCGACTTAATCATTCATGACCTCCTTCTGATCTTTAATTGGGGACAGAGTTAAGTCCTTTTTGGGGCGCCCGCGCTTTCTTGGTGCAAGCGGACGATCCGTGGCCTGTGAAAGGGAGGCCGTGAAGCTGGCCGAGCCAAGCGCCCAGCCCTTCCATGTGGCGTCGCCGATCTGCCGGAGTTGCGCGGACGACAGGCCCCGCTCGGCAAGCGCCTGGTACCGCGCCTCACGGTCGAACGGTGTGTTGCCCAAGGCCCAGTACAGCCGGTGCGCGGTCAGGAAGGGCTCGCTGCGTCGTCCCAGGTGGTGGGCATAGCTGCTCCACGGCCATCTGGCAGGGTCGAGGCTCGGGTCGGCCCGCTGTATGGCGGTATCCACGTACAGCATCGTGGCCAGCAAATGCTCTTGAGGATCAAGCACGGTGGCGCGAAAGCGGCCTTCCCACAAGGTGCCCGACCGCCCGCGCACGCGGTTGTGCCAGGCGACATAACGCCGCCCGACCGCCTGCATCATTCGACTCAGCCCGGTGGCGTCGGCCGGGGTGGCCAGCACGTGCACGCCGGTGGGCAGCAGCGCATAGGCATGGATGGCCACCTGGTAGGTCAGCGCCGCATCGCGCAGCGCCTGCAGATAGGCGTGGTAGTCGTCGTCGGTCTCGAAGACGGGTTGGTGGTGGTGTCCCTGCTGGACGAGATGGTGGGGCAGTCCGGGGACCACCAGTCGGGGAAGTCGGGCCAAGATGGTAAGCCGGGTGAAGGCGAAATGGGTCTGACCCCATTTTACAGCCGAAGCCGAAGCCGAAGCCGAAGCCGAAGCCGAAGCCCAAGCCCAAGCCCAAGCCCAAGCCCAAGCCCAAGCCCAAGCCCAAGCCCAAGCCCAAGCCCAAGCCCAAGCCCAAGCCCAAGCCCAAGCCCAAGCCCAAGCCCAAGCCCAAGCCCAAGCCCAAGCCCAAGCCCAAGCCCAAGCCCAAGCCCAAGCCCAAGCCCAAGCCCAAGCCCAAGCCCAAGCCCAAGCCCAAGCCCAAGCCCAAGCCCAAGCCCAAGCCCAAGCCCAAGCCCAAGCCCAAGCCCAAGCCCAAGCCCAAGCCCAAGCCCAAGCCCAAGCCCAAGCCCAAGCCCAAGCCCAAGCCCAAGCCCAAGCCCAAGCCCAAGCCCAAGCCCAAGCCCAAGCCCAAGCCCAAGCCCAAGCCCAAGCCCAAGCCCAAGCCCAAGCCCAAGCCCAAGCCCAAGCCCAAGCCCAAGCCCAAGCCCAAGCCCAAGCCCAAGCCCAAGCCCAAGCCCAAGCCCAAGCCCAAGCCCAAGCCCAAGCCCAAGCCCAAGCCCAAGCCCAAGCCCAAGCCCAAGCCCAAGCCCAAGCCCAAGCCCAAGCCCAAGCCCAAGCCCAAGCCCAAGCCCAAGCCCAAGCCCAAGCCCAAGCCCAAGCCCAAGCCCAAGCCCAAGCCCAAGCCCAAGCCCAAGCCCAAGCCCAAGCCCAAGCCCAAGCCCAAGCCCAAGCCCAAGCCCAAGCCCAAGCCCAAGCCCAAGCCCAAGCCCAAGCCCAAGCCCAAGCCCAAGCCCAAGGGCCAGGCCCAGGCGGACGGCGGGTCAGAACAGCCGCTGGCGGGTCAGGCGCTCGTGCTCGCGAATGGCGAAGCGGTCGGTCATGCCGGCGATGTAGTCAGCCACCGCCCGGTGCAGGCGCGGCGCGCCGGCATAGGCTGGCGGCATCTGGGCCGGGTCGCCAACGTAGGCCTCGAAGAGGTCCTTGACGACCCGCTTGCCGCGGCTGGTGGTGTCGGTGACCTGTGGATGCCGGTAGAGGTTGGCGCGCAGAAAGCGCTTGAGCGCCGCGCCGTCGGCCTGCATCGAGGCGCTGAAGCACAGCAGGGGCGGCAGGCGGCGTGCCTCGTCCGCGCTGGCGGGCTCGTGCTCGGCAAGCCGGGCCCGGGTGCTGGCAATGACGTCGTACACCTGGTCAGACAGCATGCGACGTATGGCCTCGAACAACAGCCGGCGCCCTGTCAGTTGCGGATGTTCGCGGCAGGCCGCAGCTCGGTAGCGGGCGAACAGGTCCACCTCCTCCAGCTGCTCCAGCGTCAGCAGGCCGGAGCGCACGCCGTCGTCGATGTCATGCGCGTTGTAGGCGATCTCGTCCGCCAGGTTGCACAGCTGGGCTTCCAGGCTGGGCTGGGTGCGCTCCAGGAAGCGGGCAGCCACCGGACCGAGCCGCTGCGCGTTTTCACGCGAGCAGTGCTTGAGGATGCCCTCGCGGGTCTCGAAGCTGAGGTTCAGGCCGTCGAAGGCGGGATAGCGCTCTTCCAGCTCATCCACGACCCTCAGGCTCTGGAGGTTGTGCTCGAAGCCGCCATGCTCGCGCATGCAGTCGTTCAGCGCATCCTGGCCCGCATGGCCGAAGGGCGTGTGGCCGAGGTCATGGGCCAACGCGATCGCCTCCACCAGATCCTCGTGCAGCCCCAGGGTTCGAGCCACCGAGCGGCCCAGCTGGGCCACTTCGAGCGAGTGCGTGAGGCGGGTGCGGAACAGGTCGCCCTCGTGGTTGAGGAACACCTGGGTCTTGTAGACCAGCCGCCGGAACGCGGTGCTGTGCACGATGCGGTCACGGTCGCGCTGGTAGTCGTTGCGGGTCGGGGCCGGCGGCTCCGGATGGCGGCGCCCGCGCGACTGTTCGGGACGGCTGGCGTAGGGAGCAAGCATGCGCGGCTGGCGCCTCAGCGTTCGGTGTGGGCCTCGATCACCTGCGCCACCAGCGCATCAGGCGCGCCCCGCATGCCGGCGCGGCCAAGCGCCTCGACGACCACGAAGCGGATCTCCCCGCCCTCGGATTTCTTGTCGACCCGCATCAGCTCGAGATAGCGGCTCGCCGACAAGGCGCGCGGGCCGGCTACCGGCAGCCCGGCGCGCTGGATCAGCCGGCGCATGCGCTCGACGAAGTCGGCGCCCACCAGCCCGAGCCGGGCCGACAGCTCGCTGGCCATGACCATGCCGCAGCCGACCGCTTCGCCGTGCAGCCATTCCCCATAACCGAGGCCGGCCTCGATGGCATGGCCGAAGGTGTGGCCAAAGTTGAGGATCGCGCGCAGCCCGCTTTCCCGTTCGTCCTGCCCCACCACCCAGGCCTTGATCTCGCAGGAACGTTGAACCGCATGCGCCAGCGCCGCCTTGTCGCGCGCCAGCAGCGCGTCGAGGTGCGACTCGATCCAGTCGAGGAAGGACGGGTCCGCAATCGGCCCGTACTTGATGACTTCGGCCAGGCCGGCCGACAGTTCGCGTGGCGGCAGGGTATCGAGCGTGTCCAGGTCGGCCAGCACCCTGAGCGGCTGGTAGAAGGCGCCGATCATGTTCTTGCCGCGCGGGTGGTTGATGGCGGTTTTGCCGCCCACCGAGGAATCGACCTGGGCCAGCAAGGTGGTGGGCAGCTGGACGAAGGGCACGCCGCGCATGTAGCAGGCAGCGGCAAACCCCGTCATGTCGCCGATGACGCCGCCCCCCAGGGCGAACAGCACGGTCTTGCGGTCGCAACCGGCTTCGAGGAGCCGGTCGAAGATGCGGTTCAGGCTGTCCCAGTCCTTGTGCACCTCGCCATCCGGCAGCTGGATCTCCAGCACGCGGGCATAGCGGGCGGAGAGGGCCTGGCGCACCCGCGCGGCATACAGTGGCGCGACGGTCTCGTTGGTGACGATGACGGCACAGGCGGCTGCCGGGAGGCCGGCGTAGCTGGCTTCGTCGCCCAGCAGGCCGGTGCCGATGCGGATGTCGTAGCTGCGGTCGGCCAGGTCGATGGCCACGGAAGCGTGAGGCGTGTGCATGGGCGCCAGTGTAAGCGCGTCCCTGCCGGGCCGGTCAGCGTGCAGGCTGCGCCGGTGGCACCGGCGGCACCGCACCGGAGAGTTCGAGCTGCATCTGGATCAGGTTGACCAGGGCGGTCACCGAGGGGCGACCGGTCTCGACGATGAAGTCGGCGCATTCGCGGTAGAGTGGGTCGCGCTGCCCGTGCAGGCTGCGCAGCTTCGCCAGCGGGTCACTCACCTGCAGCAGGGGGCGCTGTGTGTCGTGCCGCAGGCGGCGGAACAGCTCCTCCGGCGTGGAGTAGAGGTAGACCACCACCGCATGCTCTTTCAGCAGGCGCCGGTTGGCCGGGCGGAGCACGGCGCCACCGCCGGTGGAGAGCACGCCGCCGCGCGAGGCAACCTCGGCCAGCACCTGCTCCTCGACGTCGCGGAAGCGATCTTCGCCTTCACGATCGAAAAAGGAGCGGATGGGCTCGCCCAACCGCTCCTCGATGACCGCGTCGCTGTCCACGAAGGGCAAGCCGCAGCGCCGCGCCAGCTGGCGCCCCACCGTGGACTTGCCGCTGCCGGGCAGGCCCACCAGGGCGATCGAGGCGGCCGAGGCGGAAGCGCTCACTGGTGCACGGATGCTGGCGGAAACCTCAATTGCCGCTGGCGGCTTCCTCGGGTGCCTTCGCTTCCAGGGTCATCACCGCGCGGATCAGGGTCTTGCCCCACTTGCCGTCGCAGGTGTTCGGCATGGAGTCCGGAATCGAGAAGCGCTCCTCGGTGGCAGGCCCTGCAGCACAGGCCACAGTGCCGACACCCGGCAGCTTGCTGCCGGACGTGGTGCCGACCACGATGCGATCCACGCCTTCTTCGTAGATGTGGTTGTTGTCCACATCCATGAAGGGCTGGCCGCTGTCCCAGAACGGCTCATTGGCGTCGTACTTGCCATTGCCGTTGGTATCGACGTAGGCCTCTTCGCCTTCCATCCACGCCATCACCGTCACGCCGGTCGGCAGCGTGGTCGGCAACGGCATCCCGGTCAAGATCCCCACACCGCAGCGGGCAAACTTCGACGTGGCGTCGCCAGCCAGTACCACCTTGCAGGTGGAGTTCGCCAGATAGCCGTACTCGACTGCGAACTGAACCGTGGAACCAACACCAGCCGGCAGGCCCGCGGTATCGCCGATGGTGATGTTGAGGGTCGTCTCTTCCTGCTTGTTGTACCAATTCAGGTCGACGTCCTCGGCCGCGATGGTGAAGTTGCGCTGCGACGGCTGCGCATTGCTCACCGGAATGGCGTCGTTGTCGCCCTTGTTGTTTTCGCCGAAGGGGTTGGAGCCCGCACTGCCTCCGCCACCACCGCAAGCTGCCAGCGCAGCCAGCGCTGCCGCTGCCACGGCCAACTTCATCAACTTCATTTCAAACACCCTCAGATTGTCTTATCGATTGCAGAGCCCACGCCGCCTCAGCGAACCGCCGTGCGGTCCGAGATGACGCGCGGCGTCAGGAAGACCAGCAGCTCGGTCTTGTCCGCGACACGGCCCTTGGTCTTGAACAGGTGGCCCAGCACTGGTACGTCACCGAGCAGCGGCACCTTGCTTTCCTCGTCACGCTCTTCCTGCTCGAAGATGCCACCGATCACCACCGTGCCGCCATTCTCGATCAGGACCTGCGTCTGCACGTGCTTGGTGTTGATCGCCAGGCCGGCCGGGGTGGTCTGGCCCACGCTGTCCTTGTTGATGTCGACGTCCAGGATGATGTTGCCTTCCGGCGTGATCTGGGGCGTGACTTCCAGCTTCAGGTTGGCCTTGCGCCAGGCGATCGAGGTCGCGCCGCTGGAGGTGGCCACCTGGTAGGGCAGCTCGGTGCCCTGCTCGATCAGCGCCTTCACCTGGTCGGCCGTGATCACCCGCGGGCTGGACACCACCTTGCCCTTGCGGTCGGCTTCCAGGGCCGACAGTTCCAGATTCAGGAAACGGTTGGCCGAGGAACTGAACAGGGACAGGGCGAAGCTGGCCGGGTTGGTGCCCGAGACCGCCTGTGCCGGCAAGTTCACGAAGTAGGTGTTCGGCACATAGCTGCCACCCGTTTTCTCGGCCTGCACCGTCTGCTCGCCGACGCCCATGTAGGTGCCGGTCACCGCGACGCGGCTGTCGCCGCTGCCGACACCCCAGCCCGGGGTGCCGCCGCGGATGCCGCGCAGGTCGGCCGAGCCCAGCCGCACGCCGAGCTGGCGGCCGAAGTTGTCATTGGCCTCGACGATGCGCGCCTCGATCATCACCTGGCGCACCGGGATGTCGATCTTGCTGATCAGCTGCTGCACCTCCTCCAGCTTGGAGGGGATGTCGGTCACGAAGATCTGGTTGGTCCGGGCTTCGAAGATCACGCTGCCGCGCGGGGTCAGCATCGGCTTGGCATTGGAGATGCCGCCCGTCTGGCCCAGCAGGCCCTTGGTGACTTCCTCGGCCTTGGTGTAGTTCAGCTGGAAGCTCTGCGTGCGCAGCGGCTCGAGCTGGGTCACCTGTTGCTTGGCCTCGAGGTCGAGCTTCTCCTTGGTGGCGATCTCGTCCTTCGGCGCAATCCACAGCACGTTGCCGGACTTGCGCATGCCCAGGCCCTTGGCCTGCAGGATGATGTCGAGCGCCTGGTCCCAGGGCACGTCCTTCAGGCGCAGCGTCACATTGCCGGCCACGGTGTCGCTGGTCACCACGTTGAAGTTGGTGAAGTCGGCAATCACCTGCAGCAGCGCGCGCACTTCGATGTTCTGGAAGTTCAGCGACAGCTTCTCGCCCTGGAAGCCGGGGCCTTGCACCAGCTTGTTGGGGTCCTGCTTCTGCGGACGCACTTCCAGCACGAACTGCGTGTCGGTCTGGTAGGCGCTGTGCTCCCAGTTGCCGCGCGGCTCCACGACCATGCGCACCCGGTCGCCCGACTGCGAGGTGGTGACGGTCTGCACCGGCGTGCCGAAGTCGGTCACGTCGAGGCGGCGGCGCAGGTTCTCGGGCAGCGTCGAGCGCAGGAACTCGACCACCAGGCTCTGGCCCTGCTGGCGAATGTCCACGCCCACCTGGTTGTTGGGCAGCTCCACCACGACGCGGCCGGCATTGTCCTGGCCGCGACGGAAGTCGACGTCCTTCAGCGCCAGCTGGTTGCGGTTCATGCTCTCGGCGAAGTGCACCGGCTGCTCGGACTTGGCCTGGGTGCCACTCTGGGCGGCAGCGACGCCACCGTTCTCCAGCACCAGCAGCAGCGTCTTGCCTTGCAGCTGGGCGGTGTAGTTCGAGGCCTGCTTCAGGTTCAGCACCAGGCGGGTGCGCTCACCGGCCTGGGCCACGCTGGCCGAGCGCAGATTGCCCTGGTTCAACTCGATCGAAGAGCGGCCCATGGCGTTGGTCACGCCCGGCAGGTCAATCGCGATGCGCGGGGGCGACTGGATGGTGAAGCCCGACGGCACGGCCGCCAGCGGCTGCGACAACTCGATGCGCACCACCTCGGCGCCCGACTGCTGGCTGCTGTTGATCGACTGGATGGCGTTCTGCGCCCAGGCGAGCACAGGGGCCACCAGCAGCGACAGGCCCAGCGCGGCGCGGCGCAGCGGGTGGGTCTTGGCGTTGATAAACATCTTGTTCATTGCGCGGTCTCCTGAAGCTGGAGGCTGCTGGTGCGTTCGATCCACTCGCCTGCAGCGTCCTGAACAATCTCCCGGAGAGCGACCTCCGTCTCGGTGATTTTGGTGATACGGCCGTAGTTCTGCCCCAGGTGGTCGCCGACCTTCACCTGGTACAACAAGGCATCCACTTTCAGCAAGGCCACTTGCTGCCCCTTGCGGGCCACGGTGCCGACCATGGCCATGCTGTCCAGCGGATAGGCCTCCAGCGGCTCCTTGCGCCGGTTCAGCTCGCCAGCCAGCATGGCATTGGTCTGACGCGCTTCCTGCTTCAGTGCCACGGTGAGCTTCTGCTGGCTGAAAGGCTCCACGCCTTCGGCCGCGGCATAGGGCTGTGGATCAAATTTCTTCGGCGGCTCGATCGGCTTGACGTTGGGCTTGACTTCGCGCTTCTGCTGGTCCATCCAGACCTGAAGCTCTTCCTGCCCACCGTCGCAACCGCCCAGCAGCGCGACGGCAATGAGTGCGCCGGACACGGCCCTTAGACGGACGCTCATTTCTTCTTGCCTCCCTTCGCCTTCTTCGCGTTCGCGGCAGCGGCGCGCTGCGCCTCCAGTTCGGCCTGGTCCAGATAGCGGTAGGTCCGCGCCGTCGCTTCCATGCTCAACACCCCGACACCGCTGTCCTTGGGCGGCGTGGTGATGTTCACGCCATGCAGGGTCACGATGCGCGACAGGTTGGCCACGTCCGCCGTGAAGGCGCCGATGTCGTGGTAGCGGCCCGTCACCCGGATCGAGATCGGCAGCTCGGCGTAATAGTCCTTCACCAGCACCTGGCCCGGCTTGAACAGCTCGAACTGCAGGCCCCGACCCAGGCCGGCCTGGTTGATGTCGGACAGCAGGGCGTCCATCTCGGCCTTGCCCGGCAGCTGCTTCTCCAGCTGCGTCACGTATTCCTGCACCTGCAGGCGCTGCTTGCGCAGCTCTTCCAGGTTGACTGCCTGGGTGAGCTTGTCGCGGTACTCGCCCTTGAGTTGTGGCTCCTTGTTGCGCTCGGCTTCCAGGCGAGCGGTTTCGCCCGAAAGCAGCAGGAACCAGCCGAGCACCACCACCAGCACGGCGGCGACGAGCCAGGCCAGTGCCTTCGGCAGCACCGGCCACTGGCCGGGCTGGTTGGGGTCCAGCCCGCGGAACTGCGAGACGACTTCGTCCGACAGTTCGCTGAAGTTGATGTTGTAAGACTGTTTAGCCATGCCTTGTGCCCTGATCAGGAACGCTTGGGGGCCTTCTTGCCCGCGGCACCACCGGCAGCGGCCGGGTCCTCTTCGCTGCCTTGCGGCCGCTTGAGGGCCACACGCATCGAAAACTCGAACAACCGCTTCTGCTCACGATCCGCGCCCATCACGTTGGTGGCACGGATCTCCACCAGTTCCGGCCGCTCCAGCCATTCGGAGTTGTAGGCCGTGTTGCGCAGCAGCTCGGACACCCGCTCGTTGGTCTGTGCGATGCCGCTGACGGTGACGGCCTGGCCGTCCTGGCGGATCTTGGCCAGGTAGACGCCTTCGGGCGTCTGCTTGACCAGTTCATTGAGCAGGTGGACCGGCATGTTGCGATCCGTCTGCAGGTCTTCGACCGCTTTCTGCCGCGCCTTGAGGGCATCGATCTCGGCACGCAGCGTCGCGATGTCCTTGATCTGCTCGTCGAGCTGGGCGATGGCCTGCTTCAGCGTCTGATTGCGGTCTTCCTGCTCGGAAATTTGCAATTGCAGCAGCGTATACCAGCCGCCGACGACCAAGGCCCCGACGCCGGCGAAGAAGCCGAGCGCAGCGAAAAACGCCTGCTTGCGCCGACGGCGCTTTTCCTCCCGGTGGGGGAGCAGGTTGATCAGGATCATTGCAGGAATCTCCGCATCGCGAGACCACAGGCGGTCAGGTACGAAGGCGCCTCGCGGCGCAGTTTGCTTTCACGCACGCTGGAGCCCAGCTTCATGCCTTCGAAGGGGTTGACCACCATCGAAGCGAAGCCGGTCTGCTCGGTCACGCGCTCCTTCAGGCCGGGCAGCGCCGCGCTGCCGCCTGCCAGCATCACGTAGTGCACCTTGTGGTGCGGCGTGCTGGTGAAGAAGTACTGCAACGCCCGGCCGATCTCCTGCGAGAGGCTGTCGACGAAGGGCATCAGGATCGACTGCTCGTAGTCTTCCGGCAGGTCGTTGGACAGCTTCTTCTGCTCGGCCTCCTCGAACGAGAAGCCGTACTGGCGCGAGATCAGCTGGGTCAGCTGCGAGCCGCCGAAGGCCTGGTCGCGGTCGTACAGCAACTCGTCGTCGCGCAGCACCTTCAGGCTGGTGGTCTCGGCACCGATCTCGAACAGCGCCACCAGCGAGTCACGGCCCTCGTTGGGCAGCGTGGTCACCAGCCGACCCACCGCCAGGCGAGAGGCATAGGACTCGATGTCCAGCACCACCGGCTTGAGCCCGGCAGCCTCGGCCAGACCCTGGCGGTCCTGCACGCGGTCCTTGCGCGATGCGGCAATCAGCACTTCCACGTCGCCAGCGGAAGTGGGGCTCGGGCCGACCACACAAAAGTCCAGACTCACTTCATCGAGCGAGAACGGGATGTACTGGTTGGCTTCGGATTCGACCTGCAGCTCGAGCTCTTCCTCGCGCAGGCCGGCCGGCAACATGATCTTCTTGGTGATGACCGCGGACTGCGGCATCGCCATCGCGACATGCTTGGTGCGGGTGCCGCTCTTCACCACCACGCGGCGCACGGCGTCGGCCACTTCGTCGAACTTCTCGATCTGGCCGTCTGCAATCCAGCCCTTCTCGAAACTTTCCGTCGCAAATCGCTCAACCACGTACTCACCCGCGGCGTTCTGGCCCAACTCCACCAGCTTCACGCTGGACGAGCTGATGTCCAAGCCGACAAGCGGCGCATGCTTGCGGCCCAACAAAACGTCAAGAAAGCTCAAAGGTCCCTCCAACGCGCAAGTAAGTGCGCCGGATTGTTAATAAGTTACTTCAATGCTATCAGTAAACCCTTTGAGCAACAAAGATTTTTTCACGGTTTGGGCGTTTCTTTGACCCTCGAAAAAGGGGTCAAAAACGGCCATTTCGGGACAACCCTGAGGACCCGGATTGGAGCCGAAAGCGCGGTCGCCGCGGCACCCCTGATCGAGGTCTGGGGAGCCGCGGGTCCAATTTCTATAATGCGGCCGACCTCGTTAGGAAACACATGACCGATTCCGAGCGCCCTGCACGACCCTCTTCGGCAGGCACCTCCCTTGCTCCCTGGGCCCGCTGGATGTTCAAGACCTTTGCCTGGATGGCGGGCATCGTGCTGGCCGGCGCCTTCGCCGGGTTGATGGTGGGCGGCATCGCCCTGTCCATCGCCTACCAACACCTTCCGGAGCTCAGCGGCCTGATGGACTACCGGCCCAAGCTGCCGATGCGGGTGTACTCGGAAGACAGCGTGCTGATCGGCGAGTTCGGCGAGGAACGCCGCAAGTTCGTGCCGATCAAGGAGATCCCCAAGGTCATGCAGGACGCGGTGCTGGCCATCGAGGACTCGCGGTTCTACCAGCACAGCGGTGTCGACTACGTGGGCGTGTTGCGGGCCGGGCTGGCCAATTTCACCGAGTCGAGCCGGCAGGGCGCCTCCACCATCACGATGCAGGTGGCGCGCAACTTCTATCTCTCCAGCGAGAAGACCTTCACCCGCAAGATCTACGAGATCCTGCTGGCCCTGGAGATCGAGAGCAAGCTCACCAAGGAGCAGATCCTCGAGCTCTACATGAACCAGATCTACCTCGGCCAGCGCGCCTACGGCTTCGCCGCGGCGAGCGAGACCTACTTCGGCAAGCAGCTCAAGGACATCACGGTGGCCGAGGCGGCCATGCTGGCCGGCCTGCCCAAGGCGCCAGCGGCGTACAACCCGATCGTCAATCCGCCCCGGGCGAAAAAACGACAGCAGTACATCATCCAGCGCATGCTGGAGACCGGCGTGATCACGAAGGAACAGCACGACGAGGCTCGCGCCCAGGAGCTGAAGTACCGGCAGCCGCAGGCGGTGCCGGTGCACGCCGAGTACGTGGCCGAGACCGCGCGCATGCTGATCCACAACCAGTACGGCGCCGAGGCCTACACCCGCGGCCTCAACGTCTACACCACCATCAAGGCGAGCGACCAGGCGGTGGCCTACCGGGCCCTGCGCAAGGGCCTGCTCGACTATGAGCGGCGCCAGGTCTACCGTGGACCGGAGGGCTACATCAACCTGCCCGACGACAGCCATGAGCTCGACACGCGCATTGCCGAAGCCCTGGTGGACCACCCC
This sequence comes from Eleftheria terrae, assembly GCF_030419005.1. NCBI lineage: Bacteria > Pseudomonadati > Pseudomonadota > Betaproteobacteria > Burkholderiales > Eleftheria > Eleftheria terrae. Next base: position 4,296,990 of record NZ_CP106951.1, on the reverse strand, counting down.
GACAACGACGAGCTGCGTGCGGCAGTGGCCATCGAGGTGAGCCCCAAGAAGGTGGTGGCGGTGTTGCAGAACGGCGACGATGTGACCATCACCGGTGCCGGGCTCAAGCCGGTCGAATCGGGCCTGTCGCCCAAGGCCAATCCCAAGGTACAGATCCGCCGCGGCGCGGTGATCCGCCTGGTGCAGGGCAGCAAGGGCGAGTGGTCCATCACCCAGCTGCCCGAGGTCGAAGGTGCACTGATCGCGCTCGACCCGCGCAGCGGCGCGATCCGCTCGCTGGTGGGCGGCTTCGACTATGCCAAGAACAAGTTCAACCATGTGACGCAGGCCTGGCGCCAGCCCGGCTCCAGCTTCAAGCCCTTCATCTACTCGGCGGCGCTGGAGAAGGGCTTTTCGCCCGCCACCGTCGTCAACGACGGCCCCTTGTTCTTCAACGCCGGCAGCACCGGCAGCCAGCCCTGGGAGCCGAAGAACTACGACGGCACCTTCGACGGCCCGATGTCGCTGCGGCGCGGGCTGGCCAAGTCCAAGAACATGGTGTCGATCCGCGTGCTGCAGTCCATCGGGCCGGCCTACGGCCAGGAGTGGGCGACCCACTTCGGCTTCGATGCCGACAAGCATCCGGCCTACCTGACGATGGCGCTGGGCGCCGGCTCGGTCACGCCGCTGCAGATGGCGTCGGCGTATGCGGTGTTCGCCAATGGCGGCTACCGCGTCAACCCCTACCTGGTCACCCGCGTCACCGACACCAAGGGCCGCGTGCTGGCAGAGACCGCCCCGCCGCCGCTGCAGGAGTCGATGCGCACGATCGATGCCCGCAACGCCTTCGTGATGGGCAGCATGCTGCAGGACGTGGCCCGCTTCGGCACTGCGGCCAAGGCCCAGGCCACGCTCAAGCGACCCGACATCTACGGCAAGACCGGCACCACCAACGATTCGCTGGACGCCTGGTTCGCCGGCTACCAGCCGACGCTGGTCGGCGTGGTGTGGGTGGGCTACGACACGCCGCGCAAGCTGGGCAGCCGGGAGACCGGTGGTGGCCTGTCGCTGCCGATCTGGATCGACTACATGGCACATGCGCTGAAGGGCGTGCCGGTGCAGGAGCCGACCCCGCCGGAAGGCCTGGTGCACCTGGGTGGCGAGTGGTTCTACGAGGAGTTCACGCGGGGCGCCGGCGTCAGCAGCCTGGGCCTGGATGACCCGGCGCCGCCGGCCACCAGCGAAGACGAGCGCCGCAGCATCCTGGACCTGTTCCGCAACTGAGCGCGGCCGCCCCCCCTGCCGGGCGGCTGTGCGCCGGCGGGACGAGGAAGGCAGCGTCTCGCCCAAGCCAGCCAACATGGAGCCGAACCGCGGAGCCCGGCAGTGGCCCGGCCTCACCTCACCTCACCTCACCTCACCTCACCTCACCTCACCTCACCTCACTTCACCTCACCTCACCGGGAGCGGGAAGGCCAGGCTGAAAGGCTCAGGCAGGCGGGTCGAAGCGCAGGCTGCAGCCGGCCTGCTCGCTCGCATTGGCCGACAGTGCATCGAAGAAGTCCTGCGCACTGCGGGTGTCGAGCCAGCGGCCGTTGACGTACTTGTAGTGGTAGCCGCCCGAGCGGGCCGCCAGCCAGATCTCGTGCAGCGGCGGCTGGGTGTTGATGATGAGCTTGCTGCCGTTGGGGAAGCTCAGCTCCAGCAGGCCGCCGGTGCGCTGGCTGTCGATGTCGACCACGTCCTCCTGCAGCAGCTGGTCCACGCGCGCCTCGATGGCGGCCAGCACGGCATGCGCACGGGTGTGGTACTCGGCGTCGGAGAGCGGGGTGGGGTCGAGCGTCATCGCCAGTAGAATCGCCGGATGTCGAAACGGGCCCCGATTCTAGCCGCCGGTCTCTTCACTGCTCTGGCATTGGGCCTATCGGCCTGTGGGCAGAAAGGGCCGCTCTACCTGCCCGGCGCCGCACCCCGGCCCGCCGCGCCTGCTTCCGCCGCCGCCCCTGCGGCGTCGGCCCCCGCCGCCTCCACCCCCGCCTCCCGATGACCCTGCCCGGCTCCCCCTTCCTGTCCTATCGCGGCCAGGAGCTCTTCCTCGAAGACTGTTCGCTCAACGAGCTGGCGGCCCGCCACGGCACGCCGCTCTACGTCTACTCGCAGGCCGCCATGCTGGCTGCGCTGGCGCCGTACCAGCGCGGCTTCGCCGGCCGGCCCCACCTGGTCTGCTATGCAATGAAGGCCAATTCGAACCTGGCCGTGCTGCAGACGTTCGCGCGTGCGGGCTGCGGCTTCGACATCGTCTCCGGCGGTGAGCTGGAGCGGGCGCTGGCTGCCGGCGCGGACCCGCGCAAGGTGGTGTTCTCCGGCGTTGGCAAGACCCGTGCCGAAATGCGCCGCGCCCTCGAAGCCGGCGTGCTGTGCTTCAACGTCGAGAGCGAAGCCGAGCTGGAGGTGCTCTCCGAAGTGGCGGTGGCCTGCGGCCGCGTCGCCCCGGTGAGCCTGCGCGTCAATCCCGATGTGGACGCCAACACCCATCCCTACATCTCCACCGGACTCAAGGGCAACAAGTTCGGCATCGCTCACGAACGCGCGCTGCAGGCCTACCGCCGCGCGGCCGAGCTGCCGGGCCTGTCGGTGGCTGGCATCGACTGCCACATCGGCTCGCAGATCACCGCCCCCGGCCCTTACCTGGACGCCCTGGACCGCGTGCTCGACCTGGTGGAGGCCATCGAGGCGGCCGGCATCGTGCTGCACCACCTCGACCTCGGCGGCGGCCTCGGCATCCAGTACACCGACGAGCAGCCGCCGGCAGCCGATGCGCTGATCGGCCAGCTGCTGGCGCGCATCGACGCACGCGGCCATGGCCATCGCACCGTGATGATGGAGCCGGGCCGCTCGCTGGTCGGCAATGCCGGCGTGCTGCTGACCGAGGCGCTCTACCTCAAGCCCGGCGAGGCGAAGAATTTCTGCGTGGTCGATGCGGCGATGAACGACCTGATGCGCCCGGCCATGTACCAGGCCTACATGCGCATCGAGCCCTGCCTGCGCCGCGACGAGCCCGCCGCCAGCTACGACGTGGTCGGCCCGGTCTGCGAATCGGGCGACTGGCTGGGCCGCGACCGCGAGCTGGCGGTGCGCGCCGGCGACCGGCTGGCGGTGCTGTCGGCCGGGGCGTATTCGATGAGCATGGCCAGCAACTACAACACCCGCGGCCGCGCCGCCGAGGTGATGGTGGTGGGCGCTCAGGCCCATCTGGTGCGCGAACGCGAAGCGGCCACCGAACTGTTCCGCGGCGAGCACCTGCTCGCCTGAGCGCCACCCGCCGTGCCCGGCGGGCCGCCCTGCCGGCGACGGCCGGCCGGCGTCAGGCGCTCTTCAGGATCACCAGGCCCTTCAGGTACTCCCCCTCGGGGAAGTTGATCGTCATCGGATGGTCGGGCGCCGCCCCCAGGTGGGCATAGATCAGGCCGTCGACCTGCGCGTCCATGCCGGCACCGGCCACGATCTTGTGGAACAGCTCGTTGCCGATGCCCCCCGAGCACGAGAAGGTGAACAACGCGCCGCCCGGCTCCAGCAGCTTGAACGCCAGCCGGTTGATGTCCTTGTAGGCCCGCGCCGCCCGCTCGGCATGCGAGGCGGTGGGCGCGAACTTCGGCGGGTCCAGCACGATGGCGTCGAAGCTGCGGCCTTCCTTCAGGAAGCGCCTCAGCGTCTCGTTGACGTCGGCGTCAAGCGCCTGGTGGCGGGCCGCCTCGAAACCGTTGAGCCGCACATGCGCCTCGGCCCGCTCCAGCGCCGGGCCGGAGGAGTCCACGCTGACGACCTCGGCAGCCCCGCCCGCCAGCGCGGCCACGCTGAAGCCACCGGTGTAGCAATAGCAGTTCAGCACCCGCTGGAAGCCGAAGTGCCGCACGGTCTCGGCAAACAGCTTGCGGTTGTCGCGCTGGTCCAGGTAGAAGCCGGTCTTGTGGCCTTGCGCCACGTCCAGCGTCAGCTGCCATTCGTGCTCGCGGATGGTCAGCTCGGTGGCCCCCTCGCCGCGCAGCCAGCCGGTCACGGGCTGCAGGCCTTCCAGGCCACGCACACCGGAGTCGGACCGCTCGTAGAGCCGGCTGAGGCCGGTCGCCTGCAGCAGCAGGTCGGCGATGGTGGCTTTCCAGCGCTCGGTGCCCGCCGACAGGAACTGCGCGCTCAGCGTGTCGCCGTAGCGATCCACGATCAGCCCCGGCAAGCCGTCGGCCTCGCCGTGGATCAGCCGCACCGCGTCGCTGGCCACCGGCAGGCGTTCGCGCACGGCCAGCGCCCGGCGGATGCGGCGCTCGAAGAAGCCGGCGTCGATGCGCTCGGCCTCGTCGAAGCTCCAGGCCCGCACGCGGATCATCGAGGTGGGGCTGTAGGCGCCCCAGGCGAGGAAACGGTCGTCGCTGGAGACGATCTTCACCGTTTCGCCGGCGTCGCCGCCGCCGCGGGCGATGCTGCCCTGGAAGACCCAGGGATGGCGGCGCAGCAGCGAACGCTCCTTGCCTTCGCGCAGTGTGATGACTTTCATGAACTTCTTGCTCGACTTGCTGGGGGCCCGGCGGGCCCGGAATCAGGTGTTGCGCTTGGCGCGTGGATGGGCGGCGTCGTAGACCTTGGCCAGGTGCTGGAAGTCCAGACGGGTATAGACCTGGGTGGTGGCGATGCTGGCATGTCCCAGCAGCTCCTGCACCGCCCGCAGGTCGCCGCTGGACTGCAACAGGTGGGACGCGAAGGAGTGCCGCAGCATGTGGGGATGCACATGGGTCGGCACGCCGGCCTGGATGGCGCGCTGCTTCAGCCGCACGCGCACCTGCTGAGGCGTCATCCGGGTGCCGCGCTCGTTCACGAAGAGCGGCGCCGCATCGCCCCGCAGCAGTGCCGGCCGCCGTGCCAGCCACGACTGCAGCGCAGCCAGCGCGGCCGAGCCGATCGGCACTGCGCGCCGTTTGGCACCCTTGCCGAGCACATGCGCCTCGGCCGCGGCCAGGTCCACATAGCCCTTGGCCTGCGCGCTGGCCTCGGCATCCAGCCCGACCAGCTCGCTGATGCGCAGGCCGCAGCCATAGAGCATCTCGACCAGACAGCGGTCACGCGCCTCCAGCACCGGATCGGCGTCGGGCTGCTGCAGGTCGGCCAGCTGCATCGACTGCTCCACCGACAAGGCCTTGGGCAGCGGCTTGGGCGACTTGGGCGGGCGCACGCCGTCCACCGGGTTGAGCGCCACCTCGCCCTCCCGGCCCAGCCAGCGGAACAGCCCGCGCCAGGCGCTCAGCGTCTTGCCCAGCGTGCGGCCGGAACGCCCCTGCCCATGCAGCGTGGCCATCCAGCGGCGCACATGGTGGGGCTGCACCTCCTGCAGCGACAGCTTCGCCTCGGCGGCCATCGCGGCCAGGACGGCCAGCTCGGCCGCATAGGTGTCGAGCGTGAGCGGCGCCACCCGGCGCTCCACGCGCAGGTGCTCCAGGTATCGCTCGATGCGCGCGTCCATGGCGGCCCGGCCCGGAATCAAACGGGCGGCAGCAGCCGCGACAGGCCGGCGCTGGCCAGCTCACCCACCCGCATCAGGAACTCGGTCCCCATGTCGGCGCTGTAGCGCGTCGGGTCCGGCGAGGCCAGCACCAGCAGGCCGAAGGCCGGCAGGTTCATGCCGTGACGCAGCGGCACCAGGGCCACCGACATCACGCTGGCCGGGTCGTCCAGCCAGGACACCGGCTCGAAGCCGGAATTGACGCCGCAGTAGGGCAAGGTCAGGCTGGTGGCGAAGGAGCGGGTGTCGTCCTTCACGCCTTGCGCAAAATCGTGCCCCGCATACGCCGGCGCCACGCCCCACACCCGGATGCCGGCCTGCGGGATCATGAACTGGTCCTTCAGCTCGCGCACCATCAGGGCCGGGATCTCGGCCGGCTCGGTGGTCAGCATGACAGCACGCGTCCAGCGGTGCAGCCGGTCGGCGATGGCCATGTTCTCCTGGCCGTGGCGGATCATCTCGACCAGCTTCAGCTCCAGGCCCTTGTTCTTCTCGCGCAGCAGCTCCATCTGCCGCTCTTGCAGCGAGACGGCCCGGTTGCCGTGCGGGCTGGTCAGCCGGATGGTCGCCAGCAGCTCGGTCTGCCGCTCGAAGAAGCCGGGGGTGTTCGCCAGGTAGTTGGCGATGTCGTCTTCGGTGATACCTTGGATGCTCATGATTCGGGTCGTGGTGAAGGGCCGAGGACGGCGGCAGGCACGGGGTCGGCAAGCGGCACCACCTGGCCGAGGGGTTAGAGGTCGATCTCGCCTTCGAAGACCGTCACGGCAGGCCCGGTCATCAAGACCGGCGCATCGCCGCCCGGCCATTCGATGCGCAGCCGCCCGCCACGGGTCTCGACCTCGACCTCGCGGTCGAGCCAGCCCAGCCGGATGCCGCAGACCACCGCCGCGCAGGCGCCGGTGCCACAGGCCAGCGTCTCGCCGGCGCCCCGCTCGAAGACACGCAGGCGCACCTGGCGGCGCGACACCACCTGCAGGAAGCCGGCGTTGACGCGCCGCGGAAAGCGCAGGTGCCGCTCGATCTGCGGCCCCCAGTCGGCCACCGGCGCGGTGTCGACATCATCGACGCGCAGCACCGCATGCGGGTTGCCCATGGAGGCCACCGCCACCCAGGCGGTGTCGGCACCGAGCGCCAGCGGCCATTGCTCGGCCTCGCCCAGCGCCCGCGGCTGCAGGCCGCTCGTGTCGAAGGGCACGCGGGCCGGCTCGAACACCGGCGTGCCCATGTCCACCGTGACGCGGCCGTCGGCCTGCAGGCGAGGCTCGATCACGCCGCTGATCGTGCGCACGCGGATGGCGGCCTTCGTGCTCAGGCCCCGGTCGTGCACGAACTTGGCGAAGCAGCGGGCGCCGTTGCCGCATTGCTCGACCTCGCTGCCGTCGGCATTGACGATGCGGTAGCTGAAGTCGATGCCGGGCTCCGGCGCCGGTCCCACGATCAGGATCTGGTCGGCACCGACACCAAAGCGCCGGTCGGCCAGCCGGCGGTAGTCGTCGGGGCCCAGGTCCAGGGGCTGGCGGGTCGCATCGAGCACGACGAAGTCGTTGCCCGCGCCCTGCATCTTGGTAAAGCGCAGCTTCATAAGGGGGCGATTATCCGCCGGCTGGCGAGCAGAGACGACTCAGGGCGGCCGAAGGAGGGCGGAGAGCGCGGAGCAGCCCCGCCCCTGCCCTGCCAGAGGCGTGCCTGCCTGCCCGCATGCCGGGCGCCGCGGCGCCGCGTGCGCGTCGCGGTGGATGCACTGCCCGCTGCCAGACGCCCGGCCGGGCGCTCAATACAGCTTCGGCTCCCCGTCCGGCCGCGTCTTGAAGCGCTTGTGCACCCAGAGGTATTGCGCCGGGTTCTGCCGGATCTCGGACTCGATCCAGCGGTTCATCGCCAAGGCGTCGGCCTCGGGCTGGTCGGTCGGGAAGTGGCTCCAGGGCGGCAGGAAGCGCACGCGATAGCCCTGGCCGCCAGGCAGGATCTCGGCCACCACCGGCTGCACCACCATGTTCAGCGCACGCGCCATGCGCGACGGCGCCAGCAGCGTGGCGGCCGGCACGCCGAAGAAGGGCACGAAGGCGGCGTCCTGGCGGCCGAAGTCCATGTCCGGCAGGTTGAAGAAGGGCGAGCCCTGCTTGATGCAGCGCATCAGCGGCTTGGCCGACTCCTGCCGCGAGAAGATCTGCGAACGGCCGAAGCGCAGCCGCCCCTTGCGGATGGCGGCGTCAAAAACCTTGTTGCTCTGCGCCTGGTAGATGGAAGCCGCGGTCTTCTGGCCATAGAGTTGCACCGCGGCGCCCGCCACGTCCAGCCCCATGAAGTGCGGCACCAGCCACATCACCGGGCGCTCGCTGCGGTCGGCCAGGCCGACGTCGCCTTCCACGTGGATGAGCCGGCGCAGCCGCGCTTCGCTCGCATACCAGAGCAGCGAGCGCTCCAGGATGCTGCGGGCCAGCCACTGGAAGTGGTCACGCGCCAGCGCCTCGCGCTCGGCGGGGCCGAGCGCAGGCAGGCACAGCTCGATGTTGCGCAGCGCGATGCGCCGCCGCGACCCGGCCAGCCGGTACAACAGCCGCCCCAGCCCCCGCCCCAGCGCCGCGAGCCAGGGCAGCGGCAGCCAATGCAACAGCCACAGCAGGCCGATCAGCAGTCGTGCGCCCATGCTCAGCGGGCCCCCGCCTGGAACTGCGGGTCCTGGCGCGGCTCCTTGTAGCGGTGATAGCCCCAGAGGTACTGCTGGGGGCACTGGAGGATGAGTCGTTCCATCGCTTGGTTGATCTGGGCGGCGGCCGATTGTGCTTGATCCTCGCCCGCTTCCGGCAGCGGCTCGTCCAATGCGCTCACATGCACCAGGTAGCCCCGTCCACGCGGCAGTCGCTCGCCCCAGGTCAGCAGCACCCGGGCGCCGGTCTGCTGAGCCAGCCGGGCAGCCAGCGTCATGGTGTAGGCCGGGCGGCCGAAGAACGGCGCCCACACGCCCAGCCCTTCCGGTGGCACCTGGTCCGGCAGCAGGCCCACTGCCTGCCCCTGGCGCAGCGCACGGATCATCTGCCGCACGCCGGCCAGCGTCGCCGGCGCCGTGGCCAGTCCGGGGCGCTGGCGCCCGCCATCGACGATGGGACGGATGGCCGCCTTGCGGGCCGGCCGGTACAACACCGTCAACGGGCCGTGCCGCGGCCCGAACAGCTCGGCATACGACTGCGCCGTCACCTCGAAGCTGCCGAGGTGCGGCGTGAGGAAGATCACGCCGCGGCCGGCGGCGTAGGCCTCATGGATCAATTCGCTGCGGGTCCATGTCACCCGGTCGCCGAACGGCCGGTCGGCCGGACGCATCCACAGCCAGGGCAGCTCCATCACCATCTGCCCCGCCGCCGCGATCGCCGGACGCACCCGGGCCCACGGCAGGCCGGCCTGCGTGACGTTTTCGCGGAAACGGCGACGGTAGGTCGGCGAGCCCCACCAGGTCAGCCAGCCAAGAATGGAGCCAAAGACGTGCAAAACCCTCAGGGGGCACCGAGAAAGCAAGCGAAAGAGAGTGAGCATGTTTCTATAATCGCGCGGTCGCCGGTTTAAAGAACAACTTGCGGGGCGGCGCGGGGTCCAAGGATAGCGAGGCCTCGCTGGACATTGGTCCAACAAGTACCGCTAAAGCGTTCGCCGCACCTCCAAACACCTGTGCCGGCAACGCGTCCCAGGGTCAACTTATTGGAGTCACACCGTGGCGAACGATTTTCTCTTCACTTCTGAATCCGTGTCCGAGGGTCATCCGGACAAGGTGGCCGACCAGATCTCGGACGCCATCCTAGACGCGATCTTCGAGCAGGACCCGCGCTCCCGCGTGGCGGCCGAGACCCTGTGCAACACCGGCCTGGTGGTGCTGGCCGGCGAAATCACCACCAACGCGCATGTCGACTACATCCAGGTCGCACGCGACACCATCAAGCGCATCGGCTACGACAACACCGAGTACGGCATCGACTACAAGGGCTGCGCGGTGCTGGTGGCCTACGACAAGCAGAGCAACGACATCGCCCAGGGCGTGGACCACGCCTCCGACGACCACCTCAACATGGGCGCCGGCGACCAGGGCCTGATGTTCGGCTACGCCTGCGACGAAACGCCCGAGCTGATGCCCGCGCCGATCTACTACGCCCACCGCCTGGTCGAGCGCCAGGCGCAGCTGCGCAAGGACGGCCGCCTGCCCTGGCTGCGCCCGGACGCCAAGAGCCAGGTCACGATGCGCTACGTCGACGGTCGCCCGCACAGCATCGACACGGTGGTGCTGTCCAGCCAGCATTCGCCGGAGATGAGCGACGGCACCAAGATGAAGCCCGAGTTCATCGAAGGCGTCATCGAAGAGATCATCAAGCCGGTGCTGCCGGCCGAGTGGCTGAAGGAAACCCGCTACCTGGTCAACCCGACCGGGCGTTTCGTGATCGGCGGCCCGCAGGGCGACTGCGGCCTGACCGGCCGCAAGATCATCGTCGACACCTACGGCGGCGCCTGCCCGCACGGCGGCGGTGCGTTCTCGGGCAAGGACCCGTCCAAGGTCGACCGCTCGGCCGCCTATGCCGCCCGCTACGTGGCCAAGAACATCGTCGCGGCCGGCCTGGCGCGGCAGTGCCAGATCCAGGTGGCCTATGCCATCGGCGTGGCCCAGCCGATGAACATCACGGTCTACACCGAAGGCACCGGCAAGATCCCCGATGACAAGATCGCGGCCCTGGTGCGTGAGCACTTCGACCTGCGGCCCAAGGGCATCATCCAGATGCTGAACCTGCTGCGCCCGATCTATTCCAAGACGGCCGCCTACGGCCACTTCGGCCGCGAAGAGCCCGAGTTCAGCTGGGAAGCCACCGACAAGGCAGCCGCCCTGCGCGCCGCCGCCGGCCTGTAAGGCGTGCGCAGCCTGCCGCATGGCAGGCCCGGCCCCGCCTTCCAGGCACCAGGACGCCGCCCCGGCCACCCGGCCCGGGCGGCTTTTTCATGCCCGCGCCGCGATCAGCGCCCGCGCCAGCTCGGCAAAACCGCGGCCGCGCTCCGCCCGGGTCACATAGCGTGGCAGGTGTGCCAGCCGGGGCACGAAGCGCGCGATGTTGGCCACGCCCACGCTGTGGCGGAAGCGTTCGAACATCACCTGGTCGTTGGTGGAGTCGCCGACGTAAGCCCAGCGGTCGAGTTCGGCAAAGAGGTCAACGCCGAGCAATTCCCGAGCAATCCAGACCGCGCCGGTCCACTTGCTGTGGCTGCCGATCCAGCCGTTGACATGGATGGAGCTGACCGTCGCGGTGAGCCCCTCGGAGCGCATCAGCGCCACCACCTGCTCGATGCGCTCTGGCGGCAGGCAGGCGAACTCGCCATGGTCGATGGCGATGTCGGTCAGGCGGCCCGCACTGTCCTGCGCCAGCGCGGCGCCCGGCACCTCGGCCAGCACCCGCGCCGCCACGTCGGCCAGGCGCCGGGCGTTGCGGGCGCGGGTCGCCGCGTCCTGCACGAACCACTGCCGCCCGTCGGGCAGCAGGGCCAGCGCGCCGTTCTCGGGCACGATGGCCGCCACCGGCCAGCGGCTGGCAAAGGGCAGCGACCAGCCCATCGGCCGGCCGGTGACCGCGATCACCACCAGGCCGCCCTCGCGCAGGGCATGCAGGGCCTGCAGCGCCTCGGGCTCGATGGCGCCGTCGCAGGTCAGCGTGTCGTCGATGTCGGTGAAGACGCCCCGCAGCGCCCGGCGCTCGCCGGGCGGCCAGTCGGCCAGCGGCCGCATGCGCGCCTCAGGCCGCTTTCTGCAGCACCAGCCCGGCGTGCTCGCGCAGCGGGTGGAAATGGATCTTCGGGAAACGCTCCTGCGTCAGCCGCAGGTCGTAGGGCGAGGTCATCAGGTAGGCCAGCGTGTCGGCCGCATCCAGGGCCAGCTTGCTGCCATTGGCGTCGGTGAACTTCTTCAGTTCCTCCGCGCTGTCCGCGGTGATCCAGCGCGCGCCGACGAAGCGCGACGGCATCAGGCGCACGTCCACGCTGTACTCGGCCTTCAGGCGGTGCTGTACCACCTCGAACTGCAGCTGGCCGACCGCGCCCAGCAGCATCGCGCCGCCTTCCTGCGGGCGGAAGACCTGGATCGCGCCCTCCTCGCCCAGTTGCAGCAAGCCAGCCTGCAGCTGCTTGCTCTTCATCGGATTGGCCAACTCGACCGCCTGGAACAGCTCCGGCGCGAAGAAGGGCAGGCCGGTGTACTGCAGCGACTCGCCTTCGGTGATGGTGTCGCCCAGCTGCACCCCGCCATGGGTGGTGAAGCCGATGATGTCGCCGGCATAGGCCTCGTCCACCGCCTCGCGGCGCTGCGACAGGAAGGTCACCACGCTGGTCGGCCGCAGCTCCTTGCCGGTGCGCTGCACCTTCAGCTTCATGCCCTGGGTGTAGCGACCGGAATAGACCCGCACGAAGGCGATGCGATCGCGGTGCGAGGGGTCCATGTTGGCCTGCACCTTGAAGACCACGCCCGAGAACTGCTCCTCGTCCGGCTCCACCCGGCGGGTGGTGGTCTGCCGCGGCGCCGGCGGCGGCGCCAGGTCGACCAGCGCGTCCAGCACCTCCTGCACGCCGAAGTTGTTGACGGCCGAGCCGAAGAACACCGGCGTCTGCTTGGCGGCGAGGAAGGCCTCCATGTCGAAGGCCGGCGCGGCCGCGCCCAGCAGCTCGATGTTCTGCTCGGCCAACTCGAAGTCGTGCCCGAAGCGCTGGCGCAGGGCTTCGGCCTCGCTCAGCGGCACCGTCTCGTCGTCGGTGAGGCGGTCGGCGCCGGCCTTGAACAGCCGCATGTTCTGCTGGCGCAGGTTGACGATGCCGCCGAAGGCCTTGCCCTGGCCCACCGGCCATGTCATTGGCACGCAAGGCATGCCCAGCTCGGCCTCGATCTCGTCGAGCAGCGAGATCGGGTCGCGCCCTTCCCGGTCCATCTTGTTGACGAAGGTGATGATGGGCGTGTCGCGCTGGCGGCAGACCTCGATCAGGCGCTTGGTCTGCGCCTCCACGCCGTTGGCCGCGTCGATCACCATCAGCGCCGAGTCGACCGCCGTCAGCACGCGGTAGGTGTCTTCCGAGAAGTCCTTGTGCCCCGGGGTGTCGAGCAGGTTGACCACATGGTCGCGGTAGAGCATCTGCATCACCGAGCTGGCCACCGAGATGCCGCGCTGCTTTTCGATCTCCATCCAGTCGGAGGTGGCATGGCGCGAGGCCTTGCGCGCCTTCACCGAGCCGGCGATGTGGATGGCGCCGGAGAACAGCAGCAGCTTCTCGGTGAGCGTGGTCTTGCCGGCGTCCGGGTGGGAGATGATGGCGAAGGTGCGGCGACGCCGCGTTTCAGAAGTGAAAGACACGAACAAGTACTCCAGACGAGCCCGCGAGGGGTGAGCGCTGGCTCACTGGGGCTCTTCAAACGGCGGCAGGCCGACGGCGCCGGGGTGGCGCGAAGCGGAATCCTACCGGTTTTGCGGGCCGAAAAACGCGAATGGCACCGAAACGCCCCACAAGCGGCCGCCGGCTGTCTACAATTGCAGCCTTCCGAGGAGCGTTGCAAGGCCCCGCTGCCGCCCTGGCCCCCGCCAGCGCGCCGCCAGCATCCGGCCCCAGGCTCGGAACTTCATTTGCAACCGCGCTCACCCGCATGTGTCCTGCCGGGTGAGCTCGACCCTCCAGCCCCCAGTGCACAGCGGTTTTTCCTCTTGGAGAAACGAATGAACGCTGTCGTCAAACCCCTGCACACCACCCACGAAGGCGTGGATTGCGTCATCGCCGACCTGTCGCAGGCTGCCTGGGGCCGCAAGGAAATCAAGATCGCCGAGACCGAGATGCCCGGCCTGATGGCCATCCGCGAGGAATTCGCGGCCCAGCAGCCGCTCAAGGGCGCGCGCATCACCGGCTCGCTGCACATGACCATCCAGACCGCCGTGCTGGTGGAAACGCTGCAGGCCCTGGGCGCCCAGGTGCGCTGGGCCTCGTGCAACATCTTCTCGACCCAGGACCATGCGGCCGCCGCCCTGGTGGCCGCCGGCACCCCGGTGTTCGCCTACAAGGGCGAGTCGCTGAAGGACTACTGGGACTACACCCACCGCATCTTCGAGTTCGGCCCCAAGGGCGCCGAGGGCGAAGGCCCCAACATGATCCTCGATGACGGCGGCGACGCGACGCTGCTGATGCACCTGGGCAAGCGCGCCGAGAAGGACCCCTCGGTCATCGCCAACCCCGGCAGCGAGGAAGAGCAGGAGCTGTTCGCTGCCATCAAGGCGAAGCTGGCCGAAGACAGCACCTGGTACAGCCGCAAGAGCGCCCAGATCATCGGCGTGACCGAGGAAACCACCACCGGGGTGCACCGCCTCAACGAGATGTCGAGCAAGGGCACGCTGCTGTTCCGCGCCATCAACGTCAACGACAGCGTCACCAAGAGCAAGTTCGACAACCTCTATGGCTGCCGCGAGTCGCTGGTGGACGGCATCAAGCGCGCCACCGACGTGATGGTGGCCGGCAAGATCGCGGTGGTGGCGGGCTATGGCGACGTGGGCAAGGGCTCGGCCCAGGCGCTGCGCGCCCTGTCGGCCCAGGTCTGGGTGACCGAGATCGACCCGATCTGCGCCCTGCAGGCCGCGATGGAAGGCTACCGCGTCGTGACGATGGAATACGCGGCCGACAAGGCCGACATCTTCGTGACCGCCACCGGCAACAAGGGCGTCATCACCCACGAGCACATGGCCCGCATGAAGGACCAGGCGATCGTCTGCAACATCGGCCACTTCGACAACGAGATCGAGGTCGCCTCGCTCGAGAAGTACCAGTGGGAGGAGATCAAGCCCCAGGTGGACCATGTGATCTTCCCGGACGGCAAGCGCATCATCCTGCTGGCCAAGGGCCGGCTGGTGAACCTGGGCTGCGGCACTGGCCACCCGAGCTATGTGATGTCCTCGAGCTTCGCCAACCAGACGATTGCGCAGATCGAGCTGTTCACCCGGCCCGACTACTACGCCGTCGGCAAGGTCTACGTGCTGCCCAAGCACCTGGACGAGAAGGTCGCCCGCCTGCAACTGAAGAAGCTCAACGCCCAGCTCACCGAGCTGAGCGAGGAGCAGGCCGCCTACATCGGCGTGCCGCAGCACGGCCCCTTCAAGCCCGACACCTACCGCTACTGATCGCCACGGGCCTGCCACGATGCGCGCCGACCAGTTGCTGGTGAGCCAGGGCCTGGCACCGAGCCGCTCGGCGGCCCAGCGCCTGATCGAGCGCGCGGCCGTGCAGTGGCAGGGCCCGCGCGGCTGGGCCGTGGTGCGCAAGGCCGGCGAAGAGCTGCCCGAGGGCAGCGCGCTGCAGTTGCTCGACGACGCCGAGCTGCGCTTCGTCTCGCGCGGCGGCCTCAAGCTGGACGGCGCGCTCGCCCACACCGGCCTGGACGTGCGCGGCCGCGACTGCCTCGACGTCGGCCAGAGCACCGGCGGCTTCACCGACGTGCTGCTGCAGCGCGGCGCCGCCCGCGTGGTGGGCGTGGACGTCGGCCACGGCCAGCTGCATCCGCGGCTGCAGGCCGACGCCCGCGTGTTGGCCTTCGAGGGTGTCAACGCCCGCGACTGGAGCGGCTCGCGCTTCGCCACCGAATGCCACGGCCAGCGCTTCGGCCTGGTGGTGGCTGACCTTTCCTTCATCCCCCTGACCCGCGTGCTGCCCTCGCTGGCCGGCTGGCTGGCGCCCGGCGGCGACGCGCTGCTGCTGGTGAAGCCGCAGTTCGAGGTCGGGCCCGCCCATGTCGGCAAGGGCGGCCTGGTGAAGGACGCGAGCCAGTACCCGCTGCTGGAGGCCCGCGTGCGCGAAGGCTGCGCGGCGCTCGGCTGGCAGGTGCACGACTATTTCGACAGCCCCATCACCGGCGGCGACGGCAACCGCGAATTTTTCGTCTGGGCGGCCCTTGGCGCCGCCCCGGCGCCAGAGGAACCACGATGACTCCATCCCCGCACCGCTTGCCGGTCAGCCTCGAATTCTTCCCGCCCAAGACGCCCGACGGGGTCGACAAGCTGGCCGCCGTGCGCCAGAAGCTCTATGCGCTGCAGCCAGCTTATTGCTCGGTGACCTACGGCGCCGGCGGCTCGACGCAGGACGGCACCTTGCAGGCGGTGCGTGCCATCCTGGCCGAGGGCCATGACGCCGCGCCGCACTTCTCGTGCATCGGCGCGTCCCAGGACAGCATCCGCGAGAAGCTGCAGCAGTTCCGCCAGGACGGAATCCGCCGCCTGGTCGCGCTGCGCGGCGACCTGCCCTCCGGCTACGGCGGATTCGGCGAGTTCCGCCATGCCAGCGACCTGGTCGCCTTCATCCGAGCCGAGACCGGCGACCACTTCCACATCGAGGTGGCCGCCTATCCCGAGACCCATCCGCAGGCCCGCTCGCCGGAAGCCGACCTGCAGGCCTTCGCCACCAAGGTACGGGCCGGGGCCGATGTGGCCATCACGCAGTACTTCTACAACGCGGACGCCTACTTCCGCTTCGTCGACGACGTGCGGCGCATGGGGCTGGACATTCCGGTCATCGCCGGCATCATGCCCATCACCAACTCGACCCAGCTGATGCGCTTCTCCGACACCTGCGGCGCCGAGATCCCGCGCTGGATCCGCAGCCGGCTGCAGGCCTTCGGTGACGACCGGGACTCGATCCAGGCCTTCGGCCTCGACGTGGTGACCCAGCTGTGCGACCGCCTGCGGCGCGAAGGCGCCCCCGGCTTCCACTTCTACACGATGAACCAGGCCACCGCCACCACCGAGATCTGCCGCCGGCTCGGCCTGGCCGCCTGAGGCAGGGGCGCGCCGCCGCTGCCTCAGGCCCTGACCTGTCTCAAGGGCCGGCGAGGCGCCGCAGCCACCGCCGCCGGCCTTTGACCTCGGGCAAGGCCGCCACGGCCGCCGGGCCGTGCAATACGTGTCGGGAATGTTCCCCGCAAGCTCTCTCGACACAACATGAAGATCAAGACCCTCACCGGCGTCGTCGCCCTGGCCCTGGCCACCCTCGCCCCTGCCGTCCAGGCCGAAGACCAGCCCTGGTTGCTGCGTGTGCGCGCGGTGAACCTGGACAGCGCCAACAAAGACAGCACCGGACTGGACCTGAACGTCAACGACAAGGTCATCCCCGAGTTCGACGTCTCCTACTTCTTCACGCCCAACCTGGCGGCCGAGCTGGTCCTGACCTATCCGCAGAAGCACACGGTGCGCTCCGGCGACACCCGCATCGGCAGCCTCAAGCACCTGCCGCCCACGCTGCTGCTGCAGTACCACTTCGACGCGACGGCCGGCTTCAAGCCCTACCTGGGCGCCGGCATCAACTACACCCGCTTCTCCAGCATCGACCTGCCGGCGGGCGTGAGCATCGACAAGAACAGCGTCGGCCTGGCGCTGCAGGCGGGGGTGGACTACGCGCTGAGCAAGAACCTCTACCTCAACCTCGACCTGAAGAAGGTGCAGATCCGCACCGACGTCAGCGCCGCCGGCGACAAGCTGGGCCGCCTGAAGGTCGACCCGCTGCTGCTCGGCATCGGCATCGGCATGCGCTTCTGAGACCCGGCCGACCGCAAGGGCCGGCGCCCGCGCTCAGCGGGCTTTCAACCGGGGCGGCGAGAATGGTGGTTTTACCGCTGCTTGCATGTCCGCCCTCGCCCCCGCCCGCGCCATCGCCCGCCACCCGGAATTCCGCCGTGGCGCGCGCGACATGCTCAACCTCTCACTGGGCGTGGCTGCCTGGGGGCTGGTGACCGGCGTCGCCATGGTCAAGAACGACCTGCCGGTGCCCCTGGCGGTGCTGATGTCGCTGCTGGTGTTCGCCGGCAGCGCCCAGCTCACCGCCATCCCGCT
Organism: Eleftheria terrae; assembly: GCF_030419005.1. Taxonomy (NCBI): domain Bacteria; kingdom Pseudomonadati; phylum Pseudomonadota; class Betaproteobacteria; order Burkholderiales; genus Eleftheria; species Eleftheria terrae. Next base: position 4,279,605 of record NZ_CP106951.1, on the reverse strand, counting down.
GATCGCCTCCGGCGCGCCCATCTGGGTGGTCTGGGCCACCGCGCTGTGCATCAACCTGCGCTTCGTCATCTTCAGCGCCATGTGGCGGCCCTACTTCGCCCACCTGCCGCGCTGGCAGCGCTGCCTGGTGGGCTATGTCAGCGGTGACCTGAACTACGTGATGTTCATGAAGCGCTTCCCCGATGCCGGGCCGGTGCCCGAGCAGCTGCCCTACTTCTGGGGCGGCGTGACAATGAACTGGGTGGCCTGGCAGGGCTCGTCGATGGCCGGCATTGCGCTGGCCAATGTCATCCCGGTCGAATGGGGCCTGGGCTTCGCCGGCGTGCTGGCCCTGCTGGGCATCACCTGCTCGATGCTGCAGGACAAGGCCACCTGGCTGGCCTGCGGCACGGCCGCGGCTGCGGCGGTCGCGGCCTACGCGCTGCCGCTCAAGCTCAACATCCTGGTTGCGATCGCCGCCGCCGTGGCAGTGGGGCTGGCCATCGAGGCGGCCGAGCAGGCCCACCGCCGCTCGCGCGCGCGTCGCGAGGAGTCGACACGATGAGCACCTGGGAGACCATCCTCACCATCCTCGGGCTGACCTTCATCACGGTGCTCACCCGCGCCTTCTTCCTGATCCCCGAGCAGGACCTGCCGCTGCCCGGCTGGGTGCGCCGCGGCCTGCGCTATGCGCCGCTGGCGGCGCTGGGCGCGGTCATCGCGCCTGAGGTGCTGATGACCCAGGGCCACCTGCTCGCCACCTTGCAGGACGCCCGCCTGCCCGCCACGCTGGCGGCGGCCGGCTACTACTTCTGGCGCCGCGGCATCCTGGGCACCATCCTGGTCGGCATGGCGGTCTTCCTGCCGCTGCGCATCGGCCTCGGCTGGTAAGGCGCGAGGCCGCCGTAACCACTCGGAGCCGGACGTCCCGGCCGGGCGCGGCACAATCCCTCTGTTGTTCGCGGACGAAGGCGGGCCTGCCCTGCCCCGGCCGCGCCGGTCTTCCTTATCGAAAACAGAGAACGAGCATGAACGTACTGCGCTTTTCCGATCTGATCAGCCAGGGCAAGGTCCAGGGCCAACGCGTCTTCATCCGCGCCGACCTGAACGTGCCCCAGGACGACGCCGGCAACATCACCGAGGACACCCGCATCCGCGCCTCCATCCCCGCCATCCGCCAGGCCCTGGACGCCGGCGCCGCGGTGATGGTCACCTCCCACCTGGGCCGCCCGACCGAGGGCGAATTCAAGCCCGAGGACTCGCTCGCCCCGGTGGCCAAGCGCCTGGGCGAGCTGCTCGGCCGCGAGGTGCCGCTGGTGTCCAACTGGGTCGACGGCGTGCAGGTGCAGCCGGGCCAGGTGGTGCTGCTGGAGAACGTGCGCCTGAACAAGGGCGAGAAGAAGAACAGCGAGGAACTGGCCCGCAAGCTGGCCGCGCTGTGCGACATCTTCGTGCACGATGCCTTCGGCACCGCCCACCGCGCCGAAGCGTCCACCTATGGCATCGCGCAATTTGCCAAGGTCGCCTGCGCCGGGCCGCTGCTGGCCGCCGAGATCGATGCCATCACCAAGGCACTCGACAATCCCAAGCGCCCCCTGGTGGCCATCGTCGCCGGCTCCAAGGTCTCGACCAAGCTCACCATCCTGCAGGCCCTCGCCAAGAACGTCGACCAGCTGGTGGTGGGCGGCGGCATCGCCAACACCTTCATGCTGGCCGCAGGCCTGCCGGTGGGCAAGTCGCTGGTGGAAGCCGACCTGGTGGACCAGGCCAAGGCGGTGATCGAGGCCATGAAGGCGCGCGGCGCCGAAGTGCCCATCCCGCAGGACGTGGTGGTGGCCAAGGAGTTCAAGGCCGACGCGCCGGCCACCGTCAAGGCCGCGACCGACGTCGCCGCCGACGAGATGATCCTCGACATCGGCCCGAAGACCGCCCAGCTGCTGGCCGACAAGCTGAAATCGGCCGGCACCATCGTCTGGAACGGCCCGGTCGGCGTGTTCGAGTTCGACGCCTTCGCCCACGGCACCGAGACCATCGCCCGCGCCATCGCCGACTCACCCGCCTTCTCGATCGCCGGCGGCGGCGACACGCTGGCGGCCATCGCCAAGTACGGCATCGAGCCGCAGGTCGGCTACATCTCGACCGGCGGTGGCGCCTTCCTGGAGATCCTGGAAGGCAAGACCCTGCCGGCCTTCGAGATCCTGCAGAAGCGCGCCGCCGGCTGATCCCGCCCGCGCCGCAAGCCGCCCCGCGCCCGAGCCCGGCCGCGGGGCTTTTTGCTTTCGAGGGGCGCGTCGCTCCTCGGCAACATCCCGCGTCTGATACAAAAAAGACCGCCGCAGAGGCCCGGACTTGTAACTCAGGCACCCGGTTTGCAGCGGATAATTGGAACAAAGTTACGAACCCGATACCGGAGACTGCCCCCCATGTCGCGCGCCACCAAGATCGTTGCCACCCTCGGCCCCGCCTCGTCCACGCCTGAAGTCCTGGAGCGCATGATCATCGCCGGCGTCGATGTCGTGCGGCTGAACTTCTCGCACGGCAAGGCGCAGGACCACATCGACCGCGCCAGCATGGTGCGCGAGGCGGCCGCCCGCGCCGGCAAGCAGGTCGCGATCATGGCCGACCTGCAAGGCCCGAAGATCCGGGTCGGCAAGTTCGACGGCGGTCGCACCTGGCTGGAGAACGGCCAGCCCTTCATCCTCGACGCCGGCCTCACCGAACTGGGCAGCAACGAGCGTGTCGGCCTCGACTACAAGGCACTGCCGCGCGACGTGAAGCCCGGCGACGTGCTGCTGCTCAACGACGGCTTGATCGTGCTGACGGTGGACCGGGTGCAGGGCGAGGAGATCCACACCTTCGTGAAGATCGGCGGCGAGCTGTCCAACAACAAGGGCATCAACAAGCAGGGCGGCGGCCTGACCGCGCCGGCCCTGACCGCCAAGGACATGGAAGACATCAAGACCGCGATGAGCTTCCAGTGCGAGTACCTGGCAGTGTCCTTCCCGAAGAACGCCACCGACATGGAAATGGCGCGCCAGCTGGCCAACGTGGCGGGCGAGCCGTGGCGCCACAAGCCGCACCTGATCGCCAAGATCGAGCGCAGCGAAGCCATCCCGGTGCTGGAGCAGATCCTGAAGGCCAGCGACGGCATCATGGTGGCGCGCGGCGACCTGGCGGTGGAAGTGGGCAATGCGGCGGTGCCGGCGCTGCAGAAGCGCATGATCAAGATGGCCCGCGAGATGGACAAGGTGGTGATCACCGCGACCCAGATGATGGAGTCGATGATCGTCAACCCGGTGCCGACCCGCGCCGAGGTGAGCGACGTGGCCAACGCCGTGCTGGACGGCACCGACGCGGTGATGCTGAGCGCGGAGACCGCCGCCGGCAAGTACCCGATCGAGACCATCGAGCACATGGCCGCCATCGCGCTGGAAGCCGAGCGTGCCGAAGAGCTGACGCTGGACGCGGACTTCAAGAACAAGCACTTCGGCCGCATCGACCAGTCGATCGCGATGGGTGCGCTGTTCACCGCCCACCACCTGGGCTGCAAGGCCATCGTGGCGCTGACGGAGTCGGGCTCCACCGCGCTGTGGATGAGCCGCCACAAGATCCACGTGCCGATCTTCGGCCTCACCTCGCAGCCGCTGTCGCAGCGCAAGATGACGCTGTACCGCAATGTGCGCCCCATCCTGATGCCGACCTACACCGACCGCGACACGGCGCTGGCCAAGGCCGAACAGCTGCTGGTGGAAGCCGGCATGCTGAAGCCGGGCGACACCTATGCCATCACTTGCGGCGAGCCGATGGGCTACCCCGGTGGCACCAACATGCTGAAGGTCTGCCGCGTCGGCGGCTGACGCCGGCGCGGACACGGTGCCACGGGCCGTTCACGGCCCGCGGCTGTCCGCTCAATCCATGCGCAGCGACACCCCGGTCAGGAACAGCGCATCGCCGCGCTTCACCCCCTCGCCGGGATCGGTGTTGTAGCGATAGGTCAGGCCTGCCGTCAGGCTCAGCCGCTGCGTCATCGCCACCGCCAGCCCCGAATCGAATTCCGCCCGCCAGACACCCGGCTGGTTCAGCTGCGGCAGCAGGCTCAGCCGCTGCTTGAAGGAGGTGGTCTGGCTCAGGCGGAAATTGGACTCCTCGGTGAGCACTGCCTCGAAGCGGCCGTAGCGGCTGCGCACCCGGCCATCGAGCTCCACCGGATCGACGAAGCGGTCCTGCGTGTAGCCCAGGCCGCCCGAGATGTCCCAGAAGCCGCGCTCGTTGCGCACCAGGTGGTAGCCCACCCCGCTGGATGCCATCCAGCGGTGCGCCAGGTTGGCCGGCCGGTCGCGCTGATACTCGCCGCGGCCGAAGCCGAACCAGCGGTCCGACAGATCGCGGTTGTAGTCGCTGCCCAGGGCGGCGCGGTTCGCGGAGGTCCTGCCCTGGTTGCGTCCATAGAGGGCGCGGCCGACAAGGGTGAGCTTGTCATGGTCGGTGGCACGCACGCTGTCGGCCGCCAGGTTGAAGCTGGACGCCTTGGTATTGCCAGTCGCATAGCTTGCCGAGGCGCCGAAGAGGTGGCGCCACTGTCCGTCGGGCTTCACGGTCACCTGCGCCTGCACGAGGCAGGGCAAGGAAAGCAGACCCCAGGACAGAGCAAGGAAGGATGTTCGCATAGGCATTGACTACTGCACAGGTTAAGGATCGAGGGAGCCCCCCAATCTAGGGGGACACCTCGGGGCCTGTGTTGCGAATCGTTTGCCATGTGAGCAACTCCGCCAGCGACCAGCCAACCGCCGGCGCTGCATGCGCGCTTCGAGCAGGAGCGCCACTGCCAGTGGAACCCCTGGCAGGTACGGCAGGTTTCTTCGAATTTCGAACATTCTCGGCAAGGGCTCACCGGGCTGCAGGGCGCGCCGGCATTGAGAAGCCTTCCGTCACCTTCCCTTCCGACAGCCACATTAGAATCCGCCCGATTACCTTGCGGTTTCACGGCTTTCGCCTATTTCACGAGAACAGGGCGGCAGCCGGAGGGCGCAGCACCGGTTTCTAACTCCCAGGGGCCCCACCATGCCACTCGTCTCGATGCGCCAGCTGCTGGACCACGCCGCCGAAAACGGCTACGGCATTCCAGCCTTCAACGTCAACAACCTGGAACAAGTCCAGGCCATCATGAGTGCCGCCGAGGAAGTCGGCGCGCCGGTGATCATGCAGGCCTCCGCAGGCGCGCGGAAGTACGCCGGCGAAGCCTTCCTGAAGCACCTGATCCAGGCGGCCGTTGAGGCCTACCCGCACATCCCGGTCGTGATGCACCAGGACCACGGCCAGTCGCCCGACGTCTGCCGTGGCGCGATCGACCTGGGCTTCAGCTCGGTGATGATGGACGGCTCGCTGCAGGCCGATGGCAAGACCATCGCCAGCTACGAGTACAACGTCGAAGTGACCAAGAAGGTGGTCGACCTGGCGCACGGCCTGGGCGTCACCGTCGAAGGCGAACTGGGCTGCCTGGGCTCGCTCGAAACGATGAAGGGCGACAAGGAAGACGGCCACGGCACCGACGCCACGATGACGATGGACCAGCTGCTCACCGACCCCGAGCAGGCCGCCGACTTCGTCAAGCAGACCCAGCTGGACGCCCTGGCCATCGCCATCGGCACCAGCCACGGCGCCTACAAGTTCACCCGCAAGCCCACCGGCGACATCCTGGCCATCAGCCGCATCAAGGAAATCCACGCCCGCATTCCGAACACCCACCTGGTGATGCATGGCTCCTCCAGCGTGCCGCAGGACCTGCTGGCCGAGATCCGCAAGTACGGCGGCGACATGAAGGAAACCTACGGCGTGCCGGTCGAGGAGATCCAGGAAGCCATCAAGTACGGCGTGCGCAAGATCAACATCGACACCGACATCCGCCTGGCGATGACGGCGGCCATCCGCAAGTTCTTCGTCGAGCATCCGGAGAAGTTCGACCCGCGCGAATACCTGAAGCCCGCGCGTGAAGCGGCCAAGAAGATCGTCAAGCAGCGCTATGTCGAGTTCGGCTGCGAAGGCCAGGCCGGTAAAATCAAGGCCATCCCGCTGGCCGAGGTGGCCAAGCGCTATGCCTCGGGTGAGCTGGCCCAGGTCGTTCAGTACCGCCAGGTGGCCTGACCCTCGTTGTCAGCGCCCCGGCGCCTGCCGGCACACAGCCCGCTCCTGCAGCGGGCTTTTTCTTTTCTGCTGCTGGAGACTGCGCCCGTGACTGCTGCCCTGCTCAACTCGTCGATCTCGTCGCTGCCGCTGCTGGCACGCGGCAAGGTGCGAGACAACTATGCCGTCGGTGAAGACCGCATCCTGATGATCGCGAGCGACCGGCTCTCGGCCTTCGACGTCGTGATGGGCGAGCCCATTCCCGGCAAGGGCGAGCTGCTGACACGCATGGCGCTGTTCTGGTTCGACAAGCTGCAAGGGATCGTGCCCAACCACCTCACGGGCGAGCTGCCGGAATCGGTGGTCGCCACCGAGGTCGAGGTGGCCCAGGTGCGTGGCCGCTCCATGCTGGTCAAGCGGCTGAAGCCGCTGCCGGTGGAGGCGGTGGTGCGCGGCTACCTGGCGGGCAGCGGGTGGAAGGAGTACCAGGCTTCGGGCGAGGTCTGCGGCGTCAAGCTGCCGGCCGGCCTCAACAATGCGAGCAAGCTGCCGGCGCCCATCTTCACGCCGGCCACCAAGGCCGAGATGGGCGACCACGACGAGAACATCTCCTTCGAGCGCATGGTCGACATCGTCGGTGCGGACCTGGCCGAGCGCATCCGCAGCGTCTCGATCCAGCTGTACCAGACCGCGGCCGATTTTGCGCTGACCAAGGGCATCATCATCGCCGACACGAAGTTCGAGTTCGGGCTCGATGCCGACGGCACGCTGACGCTGATGGACGAGGTGCTGACGCCCGATTCCTCGCGCTTCTGGCCGGTGGAAGGCTGGCGCGAGGGCATCAACCCACCCAGCTACGACAAACAGTTCGTGCGCGACTGGCTGGAGCAGGCCCAGGTCGATGGCCGCCCCTGGAACAAGCAGGCGCCGGCGCCCGCGCTGCCGGCCGAGGTGGTGGAGAAAACCGCTGCGAAATACCAGGAAGCGCTGACCCGGCTGATGGGCGAGTGATTCCGCACGCCCGCTGGCATCCGCGGGGCACCGTGGCTGGCCGGCGGCACAGGGCGGCCACTCCTCGCCAGTCAGCGGGCGGCAGCCCGCCCGGGGGGCGCCCGCCCGGGCGCCCTGCACCGACTCAGAACAGGGCCATGCTGAGCTTGCGGCGGTACTGGTCCACCACCGGGTCGGCCGAGGCCACCACCGCCTTGCCGGCGACCTCCAGCGTGCCCTTCTTGGCCTGCGGGTCGGCGGCGGGCGCCGGGGCCGGCTTGCTCATCAGCTCCAGGATGGCGACATAGGCCTTGCGGGCGGCCTCGTCCTTCCACTTCTTGTCGCGCATGATGATCTCCAGCAGCGCGTCCATCGCGTCGGTCCAGCGCTGGGCCGCGAAGTGCTGGCTGGCCAGCTCGAAGCGGGCATCGAAATCGCGCTTGTTCGCGGCGATGGCCGCCTCCAGCGCATCCAGGGAGCGAGCGTTGGCGCTCTGCTCGCAGGCAGCGATCCACTGGCCGAAAGCGGCCACCCGCGGCTCCACCAGGCTCTTGCTGGCCACCGGCTCGAAGGCCAGGCGCGCGTCGCTGGCACGGCCGGCCTGCAGCAGCAGCTTCACATAGTCGAGCCGCGCGGTGTCGTTGGCCGGGTCGATCGCGATGGCTTCCTGCAAGCGCTCGATGGCGCCTTCAGTGTCGCCTTCCTCGGCCAGGCTGCCGGCTTCCTCGGCGGCGGCATCGGCGGCCAGCTCGGCCTCCGGCGGCACATGCTTGTCGAGGAACTGCTCGATCTGGGCCTGCGGCAGCGCGCCGACGAAGCCGTCGACCGGCTGGCCGTCGCGGAACATCACGCAGAACGGGATGCTGCGCACGCCGAACATCTGCGAGAGCTGGCCCGCGATCTCGGGCTGCTCGTCGGAGTTCAGCTTGGCCAGCACGAAGCGGCCGGCGTACTCGGTCTCCAGCTTTTCGAGCATCGGGCCCAGGCTGCGGCAGGGGCCGCACCAGGGAGCCCAGATGTCGAGCAACACCGGCTGCGCCATGGAGGCCTGCAAGACCTCGGATTCAAAATTCTGAAGAGTGATATCGATCATGAACGAAATCCTTGGGGACAGCAGATGGGGCCACAACGCCCGGGCGCAAGGTCCCGCCTAAAATCACGCCTTATTTCCCGCACCGGAGCGCTCAGTTGAGTCAGTCGCCCCTCGTCGGCGTGGTCATGGGGTCCAACAGCGATTGGGACGTCATGCAGAACGCTGCACAGATTCTCGCCGAGTTCGGCCTGTCGTATGAGGCGCAGGTCGTCTCCGCCCATCGCATGCCGGACGACATGTTCCGTTATGCCGAAAGCGCCGCCTCGCGCGGACTCAAGGCCATCATCGCCGGCGCCGGCGGCGCCGCCCACCTGCCCGGCATGCTGGCCGCCAAGACCACCGTGCCGGTGCTGGGCGTGCCGGTGCCGAGCAAGCACCTGCAGGGCGTCGACTCGCTGCATTCCATCGTGCAGATGCCCAAGGGCATTCCGGTCGCCACCTTTGCCATCGGGGCGGCCGGCGCGGCCAATGCGGCGCTCTTCGCGGTGGCGATGCTGGCCAACGAGCAGCCGCAGCTGCGCGCGCGGCTCGAGGACTTCCGCGCCCGCCAGACCGAGCTGGCCCGCTCGATGACCCTGGGCCCGCTGCCGGGCACCACCCCATGAGCGCCGCGCAGGCTCCCCTGCTGCCAGGCTGCGCCACGCTGGGCGTGCTGGGCGGTGGCCAGCTGGGCCGCATGTTCGCCCATGCGGCCCAGCAGCTCGGCTTCGCTACCGTGGTGCTCGACCCTGATCCGGCCAGCCCGGCCGGCCAGATCGCGCACCACCACCTGTGCGCCGACTATCTCGACGAGGCCGCGCTCGACGAGCTGGCCAGCCGCTGCGATGCCATCACCACCGAGTTCGAGAACGTGCCGGCACCCGCCCTGTCGCGGCTGGCACAGCGCCGGCCGGTGGCGCCGGGCGCCGCGGCGGTGGGCATCTGCCAGGACCGGGCCGAGGAAAAGGCGCATTTCATGCGCCTGGGCGTGCCCTGCGCGCCGCATGCACTGATCGACAGCCAGGCCGCCCTCGACGGGGCCGATGCCGCCTTGCTGCCGGGCATCCTGAAGACCGCCCGCCTTGGCTACGACGGCAAGGGCCAGGTCACGGTGCACAGCCGCCAGGACCTGCAGGCTGCCTGGGACCAGCTCGGCCGCGTGCCCTGCCTGCTGGAGAAGCGCCTGGAGCTGGCCTTCGAGGTCAGCGTGATCGTCGCCCGCAACACGCAGGGCGAGCTGGTGCACTTCCCGCTGCAGCAGAACCTGCATCGCGGCGGCATCCTGGCCGTCACCACCGTGCCGGCGCCCGACCTCACCGCGGAGCTGCAGGCGCGTGCCATCGCGGCGGCCGAGACGGTGGCGGCCGAGATGGGCTATGTGGGCGTGCTGTGCGTCGAGTTCTTCGTGCTGAAGGACGGCAGCCTGGTCGCCAACGAAATGGCGCCCCGCCCCCACAACTCGGGCCACTACACGGTGGACGCCTGCGACGTCTCGCAATTCGAGCTGCAGGTGCGAGCGATGACCGGCCTGCCGCTGGTCGCGCCGCGACTGCATTCGCCCACCGTGATGCTCAACCTGCTGGGCGACCTGTGGTTCCGCAACGGCGAGGCCGAGGCCACCCCGCCCTGGGAGGCGGTGCTGGCCCTGCCGGGCACCCACCTGCACCTCTACGGCAAGCAGTCGGCCCGCCCGGGCCGCAAGATGGGCCACCTCAATGTCACCGCCGGCAGTACCGCGCAGGTGCGCGAGGTGGCGCTGCGCTGCGCCGAACTGCTGGGCCTGCCGGCCTTCTGATCCGGAGCACCGCACCCGTGGCACGCATTCTCGACGGACATGATCCGCAGCACCTGGCCGAGGCCGTGGACGCCCTGGTGGCGGGCCGGCTGGTGGCCTTCCCGACCGAAACGGTCTATGGCCTGGGCGCCAATGCCGCCGATGACGCCGCCGTGGCCCGCATCTTCGCCGCCAAGGGCCGGCCGGCCGACCACCCGCTGATCGTGCATGTGGCCCATATGGAGGCCAGCCAGCCGCTGGCGGCGGCCATTCCGCCGGCCGCCCAGTCGCTGATGACGGCCTTCTGGCCCGGTCCGCTCACCGTCATCGTGCCGCGCCGCCCCGGCGTGGCCGAGGCGGCTGCCGGCGGGCAGGACACCATCGGCCTGCGCTGCCCGGCACACCCGGTGGCCCGCGCGCTGCTGGAGGCCTGTGCGCGGCGCGGCGTGCCGGGCCTGGCCGGGCCCAGCGCGAACCAGTTCGGCCGCGTCAGCCCCACCACCGCCGAACATGTGGCCGGCGAGTTCGACGCCGACGTGCTGGTGCTCGACGGCGGCGCCTGCCAGGTCGGCATCGAATCGACCATTGTCGACTGCTCGCGCGGCCGGCCGGTGCTGCTGCGTCCGGGCATGATCGGCCGGGCCGAGATCGAGGCGGTGCTCAACGAGCCCCTGCTCGACCGCGACGCCCAGGCGCCGCGCGCGCCCGGCACGCTGGAGGCCCACTATGCGCCACGCGCCCAACTGCGACTGATGAGCGCCGACATCCTGCAGACCGCGCTGCAGGTGCTGGGCGACAGCTCGCCGAAGCTGGCGCTATATTCGCGGACCGTGCGCGCGCCGCGCGGCATGCAGTACCGCCGCATGCCCGCAGACGCCGCCGAGGCGGCACAGCAGCTGTTTGCTGTCCTGCGTGAGTTCGACGCCGCGGGCGCCGAACTCATCTGGGTCGAGAGCCCGCCGTCGTCCCCCGAGTGGGACGGTGTGCGCGACCGGCTGGCCCGTGCCGCGGCGTCCTGAGCGGCCTTGCTTGCGCTGCCGACGCCTTTCAACTTTCACACCGGAGATTCCATGTCCCTGCGCCTTTCCCGCTGGCTGCCCCGCCTTCGACTCGCCGCTCTGGCCGGTGCCGCCGTGGCGGCCCTCACCGCCTGCGGCGGCGAGGTGTCCGACCCCTTCAAGCCCCAGCGCATCCTGTCGGTCGGCGACGAGTACAGCTACATCGACGCGACCAGCGGCGCGAAGTACACCATCAACGGCCTGACCAGCGATTCCAAGTTCGACTGCAGCGTCTACCCGCTGTGGAACCAGTGGGTCGCCCGCGAGTACGGCTTCACCTTCCAGGAGTGCAAGGGCGCTGACGGCCGGGCCCGCGCGCTGGCCAAGGAAGGTGCGAAGGTGGCCGATGTCGGCGTGCAGGCGGACGTCGCTGGCGGGGTGCAGGACAAGGACCTGGTCCTGCTGCAGGTGGGCGCCAACGATGTGTGGCAGCTGTACCAGGACCTGATCGCCGGTGGCGACCTGGCGGCGCTCAAGAACGAGGCGACGCGCCGCGGCGATGCCCTGGGCCAGTTGGTCAAGAACTGGAACGACAAGGGCGCCCGGGTGGTGGTGATGGACGTCTTCAACCAGGGCCAGACGCCCGAAGCCGGCGCCGCCGCTGCGACGAACCCGACGGCACGCACCCAGCTGCAGGAACTCAGCACCGCCTTCAACGACGGCCTGCGCGCCGTCCTGAGCGGCAACCAGCGCAAGACGGTGCTCGTGCTCGGCAATAACCGGCTCAGCAAAGCCGTCGAGGACAAGGACCTCAAACATCGTGACACCAACGCCTGCCTGGACAGCGTAGCCACCGCGAAGGCGTGCAGTACGGCCACCCTGAACGCCGGAGTCGATCCAAATCCACGCACTTTGGACTACATCTTCGCCAAGGACCGTTATCTCACCCCCGCCATGAACCAGGCACTGGGCGAACAGGCCGTCAAAGAAACGGACCAGCACCCGTTCTGACCCGCCCCTGCGCTAGCGCCCGGCCGGCCCCTTCGCGGCGCCGGCCGGCACTGCGTAGCGGATCTTCATCCCCAGGATCGCGCTGGCCAGGGCCAGCGTGATGGCATTGGCCGCGATGATCGGCCATTCGCCGATCATCAGCCCGTACACCAGCCACATCGTGATGCCCAGCGTGAAGACGCTGTACATGCCGAGCGAGATGCCGCTGACGTCGCGCGTCCTGAAGGTGTGCCAGGCCTGCGGCACGAAGGAGGCCGTGGTCAACGCAGCAGCCAGGAAGCCGAGTCCGTCGGTCACGTCGATGGTCATGGAGCGCGCTCCGTGCTGAGCGGGGGGGAAGAAGGATCGGGAGAAGACGGCAAGGCGGTACCGGTCGCCTCATCCCGTGCCGCCCAGTCGACCAGCGCCTCGAGCACCGGCCGCGCGGCGGCCGCCTCGGGATGGTTGATGACCGCCACCACCACGTAGCGCCGGCCGCTGGCCGCCAGCACATAGCCGGCCACGCCGACCACATCGCGCAAGGTGCCGGTCTTCAGGTGCGCCCGGCCGGGCGCCGCCGCAAAGCGCTTGAGCGTGCCGTCGACGCCCGCGATCGGCAGCGAAGCCAGCAGCTCCGGCATCACCGGGCTGGCCCAGGCGGACTGCAGCAGGCGGGCCAGGAACTGCGCGCTCAGCCGGCCTTCGCGCGACAGGCCGGCGCCGTTGTCGAGCACCAGCTCCGGCGCCTCGCCCCATTTCGCCACCGCCCACTGGCGCACGGCCACCTCGGCCGTTTCCAGCGAGCCGACGCCCTGCGCCACCAGGCCCAGGGTCAGGTAGAGCTGCCGGGCCATGGTGTTGTTGCTGAACTTGTTGATGTCGCGCACCACCTGGCCGAGCGGCGGCGACACCGCCACATGCAGCGGCTTGGCCGCCGGCGGCGCCACGCCCTCGCGCACCCCGCCGCCCAGCCGCCCGCCCAGGCCGCGCCACATCGCTTCGACGGCGCGGGCATTGAAGCTGGCCGGATCGGCATACGCCAGCGACCAGCTCTTCTCGCCGCAGGCCAGCGGATAGGCGCCGCGGAACAGCAGGCGTTCACGCCCGCCCAGCTCGGCCTTCAGCGCGGCCTGCCAGTCGCTGCAGGGCGCGGTGTGGTCGAGTGGCACCATCGTGTCGATCGACACCCCGGCCAGTGGCGGGTCGGCGGCAATGCGTGCCACGCCGCGGGCCGGGTCCGGCACGAAGTCCAGGCTCAAGGCCTTGAAGTTGATCAGCAGCGCATCGGGCGCCACGTTGTAGGGCCGCAGCGGATCGCCGTCGAAGGCGGCTGGATCGGAGCCGATCGCATCGAAGGCAATGTGGTCCAGCACGATGTCGCCGCGCACCTCCTGGATGCCCAGCTGCTGCACCCGGCGCAGCAGGGCCCAGAGCCGCTCCATCACCAGCGTCGGGTCGCCCAGGCCCTGCAGATGCAGGTCGCCCTGCAGCACGCCGTCCTGCACCACGCCGTCGGCGTACACCGGCGTGCTCCAGGTGTAGGCCGGCCCCAGCAGCTCCAGCGCGGCATAGGTCGTCACCAGCTTCATCAGCGAGGCCGGCTGCACGCCGGCCCGCTCCCGCCAGGCCAGCCGCGGCAGCGCCGCGCCCACCTCGATGACTTCGGCCGCCAGCGCCTCGCGCGGCACCTTGGCGCGCGCCAGCGCAGCATCGACGGCCGCCGGCAGCGGCGCGGGCGGCAAGGTGCCGCCCCAGGCCAGGCTGCAGGACAGGAAGAAGACCGGGACGATTCCCCCGCACAGCCAGGCGGGCCAGCAGCGACACAAGTGCATGGCGCCATTATCCCGATACGCGCTGCGGCCCGGCGGCCCGCCGCTGCGCCACGGCCCCGCTAAACTGCCTGCCTGTGTTGTTGTTCCGGCCTGGCCCGGCTTCCTGTTCGTGCTCACCCCCACCCCCGCCCTGCTGGCCCTGGAAACCGCCACCGACACCGTGCACCTCGGCGTGCTGGTGAACGGCCGCCCGTGGGTGCGCGAAGACGCCGGCGGCGCCCAGGCGTCGGCGCAACTGCTGCCGGCCATCCTGTCCTTGCTGGCCGACGCCGGCCTGACGCTGCAGCAACTCGACGCCATCGCGTTCGGCCGCGGGCCGGGCGCCTTCACCGGCTTGCGCACCGCCTGCGCCGTGGCGCAGGGCCTGGCCTTCGGTGCCGGCAAGCCGGTCGTGCCGGTCGACACGCTGCTGATCGTGGCCGAAGCGGCGCGCCGCGACGGCGGCGGCGACGATGTCTGGGCCGCCCAGGACGCCCGCATGAACGAGATCTACGCCGCCCGCTACCGCTGGGACGGCCACGCCTGGCACACCCTGCAGGCGCCGGCGCTCTACAGTGCCGCCGCACTCGCCCAGGCAGTGGCCGACCACGGCGGCGACTGCCTGGCCGGCAGCGCGGTGGAGCCGCACCGCGAGGCACTGGCGGCCACCGGCCTGCGCCTGCAGCCTGCCGCTCGGCCCGACGCGGCCGCCCTGCTGCAGCTGGCCCAGGCCGCCTGGCAGCGCGGCGAGGCCGTCGATGCTGCCCTGGCGCTGCCGCTGTACATCCGCGACAAGGTGGCGCAAACCACCGCAGAACGCGAAGCGCTGGCCCAGGCTGCCGCGCGGGGGCCGGCATGAGCTCGCTGGCCCGCCCCTGCGATGCGCCGCAGCTGATGCCGATGACGGTGAGCTCGCTCACCGCGGTGCTGGCGGTCGAACACCAGGCTTATGAATTCCCCTGGACGCGCGGCAACTTCGTCGACTCCCTGCATGCCGGCTACCTGGCGCGGCTGCTCTACAGCGCCGACGGCGTGCTGCTGGGCTATTTCGTCGCCATGCCGGGCTTCGAGGAGATGCACCTGCTCAACCTCACCGTGGCGCCGGCGCACCAGCGCCGTGGCCATGCGCTGCACCTGCTCGACACGCTGCAGGGCATGGCCCGCGACAGCGGCGCCCGCCAGCTGTGGCTCGAGGTGCGCGTCTCCAATGCCCGCGCACGAGCCCTCTATGACCGCTACGGCTTTCGCACGGTGGGCCAGCGCAAGGGCTACTACCCCGCCTGCGAAGGGCGCCGCGAGGATGCCATCGTGATGAGTCTGACGCTATGAGCTGGGACCCGAGACAGCTGGCCATGCTGAAGGAAATCGGCGTGCTGCCCTGGGAACCGCGCGACGCCGGCCCGGCCGACGAAGGCCATCCGCAGGCACCGGCTGTCGAAGCCGCGCCGGCCGAGGCGCCGGCGCAGCCGCGGCAGGCCGCCGCCCCCGCCATCCCGGCGGCACCGGCCGCGGCCCGGCAGACGCCGACCCAGGAGCCGCCGCAGGTGCCACCGCGGACCACCGCCGACCCGGCCTCCGTGGCCCCGGTGGCGGTGCACGCGCGCCGCCCCACCGGCGTCGAGCAGATGGACTGGCCGGCCCTGCGCGAGGCCGTGGCCGGCTGCCAGGCCTGCAAGCTGTGCAATGGCCGGCGCAACACGGTGTTCGGCGTCGGCCATGAGCAGGCCGACTGGATGATCGTCGGCGAAGCGCCCGGCGAGCAGGAAGACCTGAAGGGCGAGCCCTTCGTCGGCCAGGCCGGCAAGCTGCTCGACAACATGCTGCGGTCGCTGGCGCTGACCCGCAGCGAGGCGCCGTCGACCCACCAGGTGTTCATCGCCAACGTGCTGAAATGCCGGCCGCCACACAACCGCAACCCGGAGCCGGAGGAAGTCGCCCAGTGCGAGCCTTTCCTGCAGCGCCAGGTGGAGCTGGTGCAGCCCAAGATCATCGTGGCAATGGGCCGCTTCGCGGTGCAGTCGCTGCTGCGCACCGGGGAGCCGATCGGCCGGCTGCGCGGCCGGGTGCATCGCTACCACGGCGTGCCGGTGATCGTCACCTACCACCCGGCGTATCTGCTGCGCAACCTGCCGGACAAGGCCAAGGCCTGGGAAGACCTGTGCCTGGCCGCCGACACCGCGGCCGCAGCCAGCGCGGGCTGAAGCCCGCAAAGACGGCGGCCGATGTCCGGCAGCAGCAGCCCGCCCAGCGGCAGCAGTGGCGACCCGGCCGCACTGGCTGACCTGCACTGGTTGCTGCTGTCACCGCCCCTGCTGACCGACGGCCGCTTCAGCGCCCCGGTGCAAGGCTTCGACGCCCGGCAGCAGGCCGAGATCGCCCACTGGCTGCAGCAGCTGCGGCAACAGCCGCAGGCCCTGCATCGCTTTCTTGCCGAACGCGCCCTGCCCGCCACCCCCGGAGCCGCACCGCGGCGGCTGCCACTCGGCCGCTACGCGGAGCGGCTGCTGGAGTTCTACCTCCTCCACGGCCCGACCCACCGGCTGGTGGCGGCCAACCTGCCGCTGCGCCATCCGCCCGGCAGCCTGCCGGGGCTGGACCACACCACCCTGGGCGAGATCGATTTCCTGCTGCACAGCCGTGACGGCCAGGCCCTGCACTGGGAACTGGCGGTCAAGTTCTTCCTCTGCACCGCCACCGGCGAGGAGGCCGGTGCCGCCGACTTCATCGGCCCCGACCGGGCAGAAACCCTGCCGTCCAAGCTGCACAAGCTGTTCGAGCGCCAGCTGGCCCACCCTGCGCCACCGCCCTGGCAAGACGTGGCCTGGCAGCCGCAGGCCTACACCCGCGGCTGGATGTTCTACCGCCACGACCGCCCGGTGGCACGCTGCGCCCTGCTGGCACCGGACCATCTGCAGGGCCGCTGGCTGCCCTGGCGGGACCTCGACGCGCTGCCGGCCGGCGACTACCTGCTGCTGCCCCGCGCCCGCTGGATGGCGCCGGCCGAGGTGACGGCAGCCGTCCCGACCCTCCCCCGCGAAGCACTGCCCGACATGGTGGCCAGCCTGTGGTCCGGCGCGCCACCGGCAGGTGCGCGCCGCTGGCCCAGCGCGCAGTTGCTGGCCCGCCTGCAGCCCGGCATCGACCTGCGCCGCGAGGCCGACCGCTGGTTCGTGGTGCCCGACGGCTGGCCCGAGGCCTGAGCGCACCGGCTTCAGCCGTGCGTGCCCAGGTAGCGCTTGCGCCAGAAGAAGAGGCCCAGGCCCGCGCCGACCAGCAGCATGATGATGGCGGCGGCCCAGAAGCCGGAGCTGCTGTGGATCAGCGGCAGGAAGTCGAAGTTCATGCCGAAGATGCCGGTGATCAGGTTGAGCGGCAGGAAGATGGCCGTCAGCACCGTCAGCGTGCGCATGATCTCGTTGGTGCGGTTGCTTTGCGCCGAGAAATGGATCTGCACCGCGCCTTCGGCGGAGCTCTCCAGCCGCCGCACATGGCCCAGCACCCGCTCGATGTGCTCGACCACGTCGCGCGAGCGCACCCGCAGCAGGTCGCGCTCGCGGCGGCTGCTGCTGTCGCCGGGGGCCGGTCGCTCCTCGAAGGTGTCGATCCATTCCAGCGCCGCGCTGCGCTGGTCTTCGCAGATGTCCTCCAGCAGGTGCAGCGCATTGCGCCAGTCCAGCAGCACCTGCCAGCTGCGAAAGCGCCCGCGCGGGTCGAGCAGCGCCCGCTGCAGCAAGCCCAGCTGCTTCGTCAGCAGCCGGCGCAGCTCGAGGTAGCTGTCCACCATCTGGTTGACCATGCGCAGCATCTGGTCGTCCGGGCTGGTGGGCAGGCGGGCCGAGGCGCCGCGGCCATCGGCCGGCGCACCGTTGCCGCCGGCCTGGCCCATCTGCGCCAGCCGGCTGATGAAGCTGTCCCACACCTGGCAGGCACCGGGGTGCACGGTGAGCAGCAGGCGGTCGAACACCGCAAAGCCCACCGCGCTCGTGTCGATGGCCTGCAGCACCTGCTGCGCACCGGCCAGCGAGCCGGGCTGCTCATCGGCGGCCGGCAGCGCACTGGAGACGCTGCCGGCCGCCAGCCGGCGGAACACCAGCAGGTCGTACCAGGAGGTGTAGTCGAAGTGCGAGGGCAGCTGCCGGTTCAGCAGGTCGGAGATGTGCAGGTCCACCAGCGCACCGCCCGCCCACTGCTGCAGGAAGGACTGGATGGGCCCGATGTCGAGCTCGAACTCCTCGCGGGAGGTACCGATCCACAGGTAGCCCTGCTCCGGCGGCTGCGCGGGCAGCCCCGGCAGCTCGGTGAAGCGGGCACCGACATGAAAGACGCGCATCGGCGGATCTTAGCGGCGCAGGACGCGGGCCGCCTCGATCGCGAAATAGGTCAGCACCCCGTCGGCGCCAGCGCGCTTGAAGGCCAGCAGCGACTCCATCATCACCGCGTCGTGGTCCAGCCAGCCATTGGCCGCGGCGGCCTTCAGCATGGCGTACTCGCCGCTCACCTGGTAGGCGAAGGTCGGCACGCGGAACTCGTCCTTCACGCGGCGCACGATGTCGAGGTAGGGCATGCCGGGCTTGACCATCACCATGTCCGCGCCTTCGGCGATGTCCATCGCCACCTCGCGCAGCGCCTCGTCGGAGTTGCCCGGGTCCATCTGGTAGACCTTCTTGTCGCTCTTGCCCAGCGCGCCGCGCGTGCCCACCGCATCGCGGAAGGGGCCGTAGAAGGCGCTCGCATACTTGGCGCTGTAGGCCATGATGCGGGTGTGCACCGAGCCGCGCGCCTCCAGCGCCTGGCGGATTGCGCCGATGCGCCCGTCCATCATGTCGCTCGGCGCGACGATGTCCACGCCCGCCTCGTCATGCGCGAGCGCCTGGCGGGTCAGCACCGCCACGGTCTCGTCGTTGAGGATGTAGCCAGTCTCGTCGAGCAGCCCGTCCTGGCCGTGGCTGGTGTAGGGGTCGAGCGCCACGTCGGTCAGGATGCCGAGCGAGGGAAAGCGCCGCTTGAGCTCGCGCACCGCGCGGGGGATCAGGCCCTCGGGGTTGTAGGCCTCGCGGCCGTCCTCGGTCTTCAGCGAGGGCTCGATGGCGGGGAACAAGGCCAGCACCGGGATGCCCAGCGCCACGCACTCTTCGGCCACCGGATACAGCCGGTCGAGGCTCATGCGCTGCACGCCGGGCATGGACACGACTTCCTGCACTTGTGAATGACCGTCGATGACGAACACCGGGTAGATCAGGTCATCGGCCGACAGCCGGTGCTCGCGCACGAGGCGGCGGGTGTGGTCGTCACGACGCAGGCGCCGCGGGCGTGCAGAGGGGAAAGAGACGGGAAAGCTCAAGGACGTTTTTCCTGTTACGGTTGCCGAAACACCAAAAACTAGCGTTTTCCATGCCTCAGGCGCGGGTACGTGTCAGTGAAATGACAGCTGTGTTCTGGTAAAGTTACATGTGAATGATACGTCGCATGACGTTCATTCCCTGCTTTTCCTCCCTGAGCAGGTGCCTTACCGTGATGACAGCGTTAAGGCTTTGCAGCCCCAGTCCCCGGACTGGGGCTCTTTCTTTTGGGCCTGGCATCGGGCTGTGGCCACCGGCCTTCGCGGTGCTGGCTATCATCCGCCGATGCTCTGGATCAAAGCCCTGCACATCGTCTTCGTGGCCAGCTGGTTCGCCGGCCTGTTCTACCTGCCGCGCATCTTCGTGAACCTGGCGATGGTGCCGCCCGACAGCCATGCCGAGCGTGAACGCCTGCTGCTGATGGCCCACAAGCTCTACCGCTTCATGAGCCTGCTGATGGTACCCGCGCTGGGCTTCGGCCTGTGGCTGTGGCTCTACTACGGCATCGGCCGCGGGGGCAGCGGCAATGGCTGGCTGCACGCCAAGCTGGCCATCGTCGTGGCACTGGTCGGCTACCACCACTACTGCCGCCGCCTGCTGCGCGAGTTCGAGCAGCTGAGCAACCGCCGCAGCCACACCTGGTTCCGCTGGTTCAACGAAGCACCGGTGCTGGGCCTGCTGCTCGCGGTGGTGCTGGTGGTGGTCAAGCCCTTCTGAAGCCGCCCCGCGGATGGCGCGCCACCGGAGTTCGCTCGTTCCCCTGGCCTCCGCCTATGCGGCGCTGGTGGCCTACGCGAGCCTCTACCCCTTCACCGACTGGCAGGTGCCGGGCGTCAGTCCGTGGGCCTTCATCACTTTGCCGTGGCCGCGCTGGTGGACCACCTTCGACCTGGTCTCCAACCTGCTCGGCTACATGCCGCTGGGCGGGCTGCTGTGCGGCGCCCTGCTGCGCAGCGGTGCCCACCGGGTCGCCGCGGTGCTGCTGGCGACGGCGCTGGGTGCGCTGCTCTCCGGCACGCTCGAGGTGCTGCAGAACTACCTGCCTTCGCGCGTGCCGTCGAACGTCGACTGGGGCCTGAACACCCTCGGCACGCTGGCCGGCGCACTGTTCGTGCTGCTGCTGGCAGCGCTGGGCTGGATGGGCCGCTGGCAGACGCTGCGCGATCGCTGGTTCATCCCGCAGAGCGCCGGCGGCCTCGCGCTGCTGCTGCTGTGGCCGGCCGCCCTGCTCTTTCCGACACCGGTGCCGCTGGGCCTGGGCCATGTCGCACTGCGCCTGCACGAGCTGCTGCAGCAATGGCTGATCGACACCCCGCTGGAAGCCTGGGCCCTGCAACTGGAGCCGCCGGGCTTCGAGGTGCTCACCCCGGGCTATGAGCTGATCACCGTCGCGATGGGGTTGATGGCGCCCTGCCTGCTTGCCTTCACCGTGTCGCCGCCCACCTGGCGGCGCGGCCTGCTGGTGCTCGGTGCGGTGGTGCTGGGCCTGGCCGCCACGACGCTGTCGACCACCCTCAACTTCGGGCCCTCGCATGCCACCGCATGGGTGACGCAGTCGGCGCCGCTCGGCTGGGTGGTCGGCGCAGGAGCAGCCCTCGTGCTGGTGTTCGTGCCGCCGCGCCTGGGTGCCGCCATCGGTGCCCTGCTGATTGCGGCCATGATGGTGCTGGTCAATGCCGCGCCGGCCGATCCCTACTTCGCGTCCAGCCTGCAGGGCTGGGAGCAGGGCCGCTTCATCCGCTTCCACGGCCTGGCACAGTGGGTCGGCTGGTTGTGGCCGTATGTTGCGCTGGCCTACCTGCTGGCCCGTGTGCTGAGCCGCAGCCCGCGGCCGCAGTGAGCCGCCGCGGCGGCAGCGAGGCACCGCGCCAGGGAGCCCCTGCGCCGCCCGGGGCGCCCTGTGCTGCCGCGCCGTCGGGGCAGCGCCCTCGCCCTAGAATCCGTGCATGAGCTATTACGAGCGCCACATCTTCTTCTGCCTCAACCAGCGCGACAACGGCGCCGACTGCTGCGCAGCCCACCAGGCCCAGCAGGGCTTCGAGCACTGCAAGGCGCGCGTGAAGGCCGAAGGCCTGGCCGGCGCCGGCAAGGTGCGCGTCAACAAGGCGGGCTGCCTTGACCGTTGCGCGGCCGGCCCGGTGGCCGTGGTCTACCCCGAGGCGGTCTGGTACACCTATGTCGACAGCAGCGACATCGACGAGATCGTCGAGTCGCACCTGAAGAACGGCCAGGTCGTCGAACGGCTGCTGGTGCCGCCCGGCGTGGGCCGCTGACCGCATGAATTCCCAGACCGTTCGCCAGAGCATCGACGGCCCGGCCGGCCCGATCGAATGCGCCCTCGACCTGCCCGCGGGTCCAGCGGTGGGCCTGGCCGTCATTGCGCACCCCCACCCGCTGCATGGCGGCACCATGGACAACAAGGTGGTGCAAACCGTCGCGCGGGCCTTCCTGCAGCGTGGCTGGCGCACGGTGCGCTTCAACTTCCGCGGCATTGGCGGCTCGGCCGGCCAGTGGGACGAAGGCCGCGGCGAGATCGACGACATGGCGGCCGTCATCGCCCATCACGTGCAGGACGGCGAGGCGCTGGCGCTGGCCGGCTTCTCCTTTGGTGCTTACGTCGCGTCACAGGCAGCCGCGCGGCTGGGGCACGATCGCGTGCGCCACCTGGTGCTGGTGGGCCCTGCGACACGGAACTTCGCCGTGGCGGCGGTGCCTGAACACACGCTGGTGATCCACGGCGAGCAGGACGACGTGGTGCCGCTGGCCGCGACCCTCGATTGGGCGCGCCCGCAGAACTTGCCGGTGATCGTGGTGCCCGGCGTCGGCCACTTCTTTCACGGGCAACTGCCCCTGCTGAAGAACCTGGTGGCACGCGACCTGGCCTGAAGCGTCGCGTGCCGCCACTGACTGATTCGATTGCATGAAACGACGAGTATTTGCTGTATGCCTGGCTCTGACCCTGAGCCTGACCACCACCGCGGCCGTGCAGGCGCAAGCGCTGCAGCCGCCCGAGGTGGCGGCCAAGTCCTACCTGCTGCTGGACATGACGAGCCGCCAGGTGCTGGCCGCCCGCGAGCCCGACGCTGCGGCCGACCCGGCCTCGCTGACCAAGCTGATGACGGCCTATGTCGTCTTTGGCGCCATCCGCGAGAAGAAGCTCTCGCGTGAACAGCTGCTGCCGGTGTCGGTGCGGGCCTGGGACGAGCGCAAGGGCGGCGCGTCGGTGATGTTCATCGAGCCGCGCATGCAGGTGTCGGTGGACGACCTGCTCAAGGGCATGATCGTGGTGTCGGGCAACGATGCCTCGGTGGCGCTGGCCGAGGGCGTCGCCGGCAGCGTCGAGAACTTCGTGGTGCTGATGAACCGCGAGGCCCAGCGCATGGGCCTGAAGAAGACGGTGTTCAAGAACGTCACCGGCATCACCGAGCCGGGCCATGTGACGACCGCGCGCGACTTGGCGACGCTGGCCTCGCACATCATCACCGACTTTCCCGAGTTCTATCCGCTGTATTCGCTGCGCGAATTCAAGTTCAACAACATCACCCAGCCCAACCGCAACCTGCTGCTGCGCCGTGATCCCAGCGTGGACGGCATGAAGACCGGCCACACCGCGTCGGCCGGCTACTGCCTGGTGGCCTCCGCCCAGCGCGACCTGCCGAACGGCAAGCGCCGGCTGCTCAGCGTGGTGCTCAACACCTCCTCGATGGAGACGCGCGCCAACGAGAGCCAGAAGCTGCTCAACTGGGGCTATGGCGCCTTCGACACGCTGAAGCTGTTCGAGCCGGGCAAGCCGATTGCGACGCCGCAAGTGTGGAAGGGCGAGTCCTCCGAGGTGAAGCTGGGCAGCGCCCAGCCCATCTTCGTGACCGTGCCCAAGGGCGATGCGGACAAGATCAAGACCCAGATCGAGCGGGTCGACCCGCTGGTGGCCCCGCTGACCAAGGGCCAGGCCGTCGGCAAGCTGAAGGTGACCTCGGGCAACACCGTGGTGGCGGAAGCGCCGCTGGTGGTGCTCGAACCCGTGGAGGAGAGCGGCATTTTCGGGCGCGCCTGGGATGCCATCCGGCTCTGGATCAAGTAACCTGCGCGGTGCGGGCGCCGAGCCCGCTGAGGAGGCGACGATGCAAGCCCTGCCCGACAGCCTGTGTTACCTCAACGGCGAGTACCTGCGCCTGTGCGACGCGAAAGTGTCGGTGCTCGACCGCGGATTCATCTTCGGCGACGGCGTCTACGAGGTGATCCCGGTCTACGGCCAGCGCCTGTTCCGGTTCCAGGAGCACCTGTCGCGGCTGGAGCGTTCGCTGGCCAAGGTGCGCATCCCGAACCCGCACACCGAAGTCGAATGGCTGGAGCGCATGCGCCGCCTGGTGACGGAGCAGGCCTCGCACTCCGATGCGCCCGACCACCTGGTCTACCTGCAGGTGACGCGCGGCGTCGCGCTGCGCGAGCATGTGATGCTGGAGGGCCTGACGCCCACCGTGTTCATGATGATCAGCCCGTTGCGGCCGGCCAGCACCGAGCAGCGCCGCCAGGGCGTGGCCTGCATCAGTGCGCGCGACTTCCGCTGGCAGCGCGGCGACGTCAAGTCGACCTCGCTGCTGGGCAATGTGCTGGCGCGGCAGATCTCGGCCGACCAGGGCGCAGCCGAAACCATCTTGTTCCGCGACGGCTTCCTGACCGAGGCCTCGTCGAGCAACGTCTGGATCGTGCACGAAGGCGCGGTGCTCGGCCCGCCGAAAAGCGAGCATGTGCTCGAAGGCATACGCTATGGGCTGATCGCCGAGCTGTGCGACGAGCTGAACATCGGCTTCAACCTGCGGCCCATCTCGGAGACCGAGGTGAACAGCGCCGACGAGATTTTCCTGTCGTCCGCCACCAAGGAAGTGTTGCCGGTCACGCGCCTGGACGGCGAACCGGTCGGCCACGGGGCTGGAAAAGGCAAACCCGGCCCCATCTATGCCCGCCTGTACGAGGCCTACCAGCGGGCCAAAGCGGAGCAGTCCCTATGAATGAAATCCCTCCCGAGCAGTCGCTCATCGAGTACCCCAGCCAGTTCCCGATCAAGGTGATGGGCGCCAACGTCGACGGCTTCGCGCAAGCCATCGCCGAGGTGGCCGCTCGCTTCGACCCGGCCTTCGACCCCTCCGGCATCGAGATGCGCCCCAGCAAGGGGGCCAACTACCTGGGCCTGACCATCACCGTCACCGCCACCAGCCGCGAGCAGCTCGACGAGCTGTACCGGACGCTGTCGTCGCATCCGATGGTGAAGGTGGTGCTCTAGCCGCCTGCCGACCTCACAGCGGCACCTCGCGCAGGCGCTGGTCGAGCTCCCTCACCTTGTGCGGCGCGGCTTCGTCGCCGTTGCGCGCGGCGGCCTCATACCAGTAGCGGGCGATGCGCAGGTCCTGCTCGACCCCGAGGCCGGACTCGTACATCGACGCGAGCAGGTACTGCGCCCCCACATCGCCGGCCTGCGCGGCGGCCCGGTACCACTGCGCCGCCTGTGCCGCGTCCTTGCCGATGCCCCGGCCCAGGTAGTAGGCGGTGCCGAGCGACACCTGCGCGTCGATGTGGCCGTGGCGGGCTGCGCGCTGGTACCAGGCCACCGCCCGCGGCTGGTCGGGCGGACCGGCGACGCCAAGTTCGTAGACCTGGCCCAGCGCGTATTCCGAGCGGATGAAACCCTGCGCGGCGGACTGTTCCAGCAGCCGCACCGCCTCGTCGGCATCGGGCCGCTGCGCTTCGCCGAGCACATGCATCATCGCCAGGTTGTAGCGCCCCACCGGGCTGCCTTTGCGGGCCAGGGCCCGGAACCGGCGCTCCGCTTCCTGCAGGCTGCCGGCTTCGTAGACAGCCAGGGCCACGTCGATTTCCTCACGCTGCGGGCCGCTCGGGGCTGCGGAAAGTGCCGGCGCGTCGGCCGGCGCGACCTGCGGCGCGGCACAGGCGCTGGTGGCCCACGCCAGCACAAGGGCGGCCACGCGGGCCGGGACAGGCAAAACTGCAGCAGGCATGCTGTCTCCTGGAAAAAGCGGATCGGTGCCTCCGATTCTGTCGACCTTGGCACGGCCGCGACAGCCCTTCGCCCCCATGGCTTGCCCTAGACTGCGCGTCTCACCCGAGCTTCCCCTGATGCAGATCCAAGTGCTGGGCCGCGTCGACTATGCGGCCACCCAAGATGCAATGCGCGCCTTCACCGAGGGCCGCCATCCCGACACGCCCGACCAGCTGTGGCTGTGCGAGCACCCGCCGGTCTTCACGCTGGGCCTGGCCGGCAAGGCGGAACATGTGCTGGCGCCCGGCGCCGTGCCGGTGGTGCAGACCAACCGGGGCGGGCAGGTCACCTACCACGGTCCGGGGCAAGTGGTCGCTTACCCGCTGGTGGACTTGCGACGGCTGGGCATCTATGTGAAGGAATATGTGTTCCGGCTGGAACTCGCCGTGATCCAGACGCTGGAGACCTACGGCATCACCGGCCACCGGGTGCCCGGTGCGCCCGGCATCTATGTCAACCTGGCGCAGCCCGGGGCGCACGAGCGGCTGGTCGGGCCGCGGCCCGATCCCTTCGCCGGCCTGGGCAAGGTGGCCGCGCTCGGCATCAAGGTCACCCGCCACTGCACCTACCACGGCGTGGCGCTGAACGTGGCGATGGATCTGAGTCCCTTCAGCGGGATCAACCCTTGCGGATACGCAGGACTGACGAGCGTCGACTTGGCTACACTCGGGGTTTCCACCGACTGGGGCACCGCTGCCGCTCGCCTTGGCGAGCGTTTGGCGACACACTTGAGCCCCTGACGCCCAGCCCGCCGTCCAAGTGCGGGCGAGCCTGGAGAGCCGAGATGTCCACCCCCCATGTCGTCCACGAGGCCCAAGACGCGGCCTCCTACGACGCTACCGCCAAGCAGAAGGCGCAAGCCAAGACGGCCCGCATCCCCATCAAGGTGGTGGCCGCCGAGACCCTGAAGAAGCCGGACTGGATCCGCGTCAAGGCCGGCTCGCCGTCGACCCGCTTCTACGAGATCAAGCAGATCCTGCGCGAGCACAAGCTGCACACGGTCTGCGAGGAAGCGTCCTGCCCCAACATCGGCGAGTGCTTTGGCAAGGGCACCGCCACCTTCATGATCATGGGCGACAAGTGCACCCGTCGTTGCCCCTTCTGCGACGTGGGCCACGGCCGGCCCGACCCACTCGACCCCGACGAGCCGCTCAACCTGGCCAAGACCATCGCCGCGCTGCGCCTGAAGTACGTGGTCATCACCAGCGTCGACCGTGACGACCTGCGTGACGGTGGCGCCGGCCACTTCGTCGAGTGCATCCGCAAGACCCGCGAGCTGTCGCCCGAGACCCGCATCGAGATCCTGACGCCCGACTTCCGCGGCCGCATGGACCGCGCACTGGACATCCTGAAGGCCGCGCCGCCGGACGTGATGAACCACAACCTCGAAACCGCGCCCCGCCTCTACAAGGAAGCGCGCCCCGGCTCCGACTACCAGTTCTCGCTCAACCTGCTGAAGCGCTTCAAGGAGTTCGCGCCGCACGTGCCGACCAAGAGCGGCATCATGGTGGGCCTGGGCGAGACGGACGAGGAGATCCTCGAGGTCATGCGCGACATGCGGGCCCACGACATCGACATGCTGACCATCGGCCAGTACCTGGCCCCCAGCGGCCACCACCTGCCGGTGCGCCGTTATGTGCACCCGGACACCTTCAAGATGTTCGAGGCGAAGGCCTACGAAATGGGTTTCAGCCACGCTGCGGTCGGCGCAATGGTGCGCTCCAGCTACCACGCGGACCAGCAGGCGCACGAGGCCGGGGTGATCAGCAGCGCTGCGGGTTGAAGCGCAGCGCGCTGTGAAGGCGGCTGGCGGGTGCCAGCTGCTTCAGCCTCGCCACTTCGCCAGCGCGACGGCCTGGCGCCAGGCCCTCCCCCCGGGCCTCTGTCGACACCGGTGTGTGCGGCAAGGCACCGTGTCCTTGGCCGCAAAGTCGGCGGCGATGATCCGCGGCCATGCCGCGCTCCCCATCCGGTGGGCGCCAGCCAAAGCGGTCCAGCGAGCCGGGGCCCGCCTGCGGACGAATCGCCTCCGGCGCCACCGGCCTGCCCCGCTGCCCGGGTGCCGCAGTGGCTTGATGAAGCCTTTCCCGCGTCGGATCGCCCCCTCCCCCGTCCTCCACTGCCGGCTCTGCCACGACCTGCAGTGGGTGCATCGATCGACGCCCGTGTCGAAATCCGGTCGTCGATGGTCGCAAGCCTGCGGCCCATCAACCCACCGTGCGGCGCCGGGCTGTATCGCACCGATACAGCTGCCGGGGTACTCCTGAAAGGCGGTCGCCCCGGGCCCCCTGCCAGCTCCCACAGCGGCGGACCTGCCGTCCTCTTCTCTCGGTTACGAGCAGCTGCATGGCGGGCATCGTATGTGCGCCGTCTGCGCGCCGCTTCGAGCGCGGGATTGGCTGCCTCGTCTTCTGGCCAGACAGCCAGTGCGGGCGATGTTGTAAACACATGAACGCGGGTCTATGTTTCCCCTGCCCCCGGCAACCAGCAGGCACTGCCAGGGATCCGCGCGCAGCGACGGCCTCCGCTGCACCAGGGAGAAGACCATGAATAAATCGCTCATGTGGCGGGTGCTGCCGTACGTCGGCGCGGCAATTGCTACCAGCCCCGCCAGTCAGGCTCAGGTCGCCACCCCGTACACCACCGTGACGGCCGCGCACAGCGCCAAATGCCTGCGCATCGCGCAGGACGCCACCGACCCGGACAGCGCCGTGGTCCAGTTCACCTGCGAAGGCAGCCCTCAGGACCGCTGGTCGGTCGAGCCGGTCGGCTCGGCATGGCGGCTGGTGTTGCAGGGCACCGGCCAGTGCATGGGGGTCTGGCAGGCAGCGATGTCCGATGGCGCGGCGGTGGTGCAGATGCCGTGCGAGAACCAGCCGGCCCAGCTGTGGCGCATCCGTACCGAGGGCGCGACCGCCCGCTTGCAGGCGCTGCACAGCGAGTTGTGCCTGACGGTGCCCGGCAGCGCGATGCAGGACGGCGCAGCACTGGTGCAATCGAGCTGCAGCGGCTCCACCGCGCAGGCCTTCCGTTTCACTGCCGGCTGGTTCGGCGATGCCGCACCGGCCAGCATCGTCGTCAAGCACAGCGGCATGTGCCTGCAGGTGCGCGACGCCTCCAGCGCGCAGGAGGCCGACGTCGTCCAGGTACCGTGCAACGGCGCGGCAGCGGCGCACGAGCGCTGGCGGCTGCAGCCGGAGGAGATCGGCTTCCGGGTGGTGGCCGAGCACAGCGGCCAGTGCCTCTCGGTGGCGCGCGCGTCCTACCGCTCCGGCGCTGCGCTGGTGCAGGCCCCTTGCAACGGCCGCCTGCACCAGCGCTGGCGGCTGCTGCCCAGCAGCGGTGGCGGCTACCGGCTGGTGGCGCTGCACAGCGGCATGTGCCTGGACGTGCCCAACTCCTCGCGCGAGGTCGGCAGCCGGCTCATCCAGCACCGCTGCCATGGCGGCGCCAACCAGCGCTGGACGCTGGCTGCGCCGTCGCGGCCGGCCCGCTGGAGCGAGGTCATCCCGCTCAGCATCGTACCGGTGGCCGCGGCGCACCTGCCCGATGGCAAGCTGCTGACCTGGTCGGCCTACGACCGGCTGAACTTCGGGGGTGACCACGGCTACACCTACACGGTGATCTTCGACCCGGCCACCTTGACCGGCAGCGAGCGCGTCGTCAGCGAGACCGGCCACGACATGTTCTGCCCCGGCATCGCCAACCTGGCGGACGGCCGCATCCTCGTCAACGGCGGCAGCAGCACCGCCCGCACCAGCATCTACGACCCGGCCACCGCCACCTGGAGCGCCGACGCGCAGATGAACATCGGCCGCGGCTACGAGGGCACGACGCTGCTGGCCAATGGCTCGGTGCTGACGCTGGGCGGCTCCTGGAGCGGCGGCCAGGGCGGCAAGGACGGCGAGCGCTGGACCGCCGGCAGCGGCTGGCAACGGCTGCCCGGCGTGCCAGTGGGCCCGGTCGTGGGAGACGATCCGGAAGGCATCTACCGCGCCGACAACCACCTCTGGCTGCTGACCCTGGCGGGCGGGCGGGTGCTGCATGCAGGGCCGAGCGCCTCGATGAACTGGATCGACGCCGACGGCGAGGGCAGCATCACGTCGGCCGGCCGGCGCGGCGATGATGCCTACGCCATCAACGGCAATGCGGTGCTGTACGACGTGGGCCGCATCCTCAAAGTCGGCGGGGCGCCCGCCTACCAGCGCGGCATCGCGACCAACACCGCGCATGTGATCGAGCACAACGGCCAGCTCAGCGTGCGGCAGGCGGCGCCCATGGCCTATGCGCGCGGCATGCACAACAGCGTGGTGCTGCCCACCGGCGAGGTGCTGGTGATCGGCGGCGTGGCGCAGCCCGCCTCCTTCACCGACGACCGCTCGGTGCTGGTGCCCGAGCTGTGGAATCCGCAGACCGAGCTGTTCACCCGACTGCCACCGATGCGCACGCCACGCAACTACCACAGCGTGGCGCTGCTGCTGCAGGATGGCCGGGTGTTCGCGGGCGGCGGCGGCCTTTGCGGGCCCTGCGCGGTCAACCACCCGAATGCCGAGGTGCTGACCCCACCCTACTTGCTGAACGCCGACGGCAGCCCGGCGACGCGCCCTGCCATCACCGCCGCGCCGGCCAGCGCGCGCCATGGCGAGGTGATCAGCGCCAGCACCGACATGCCAGTGTCCGGCTTTGCCTTGATCCGCCTGTCGTCGGTGACCCACAGCGTCAACAACGACCAGCGCCGCATCCCGCTGCGCGCCTTCAGCAGCGACGGCCAGAACTACAGCCTGACCCTGCCGGCCGACCCTGGCGTGGCGACGCCCGGCCTGTACATGCTGTTCGCCATCAGCAGCCAGGGCGTGCCCAGCGTCGCGCGGGTGCTGCTCCTGCGGCTGGGCTGACAACGGCAGCGGTGCCATGAAGCTGCTGCGTCCATGCGCCCTCTGGCGGGCGCTGCTGCCGGCCGCGCTGGCGTGGCCGGGGCTGGCGGCCGGCTGCACGCCGCCGGGCACCAGCGCCGCGCCGGCGGGGCCGGCCGGGCCCCCGTCGGCCGCCACACCGGCCGCCTGCGGCCCGGCGCCGCCGCTCGAGGCTGCAGCGGCCGCCGCCCAGGGCCGCGCCCTCTACCAGGGGCAGCGGCCACTGCAGGGCCGCATCGCCGGCCACCCGCAGGCGCTGCCGCCCGCGGCCGCCGCCTGCGCCGGCTGCCATCAGGCAGCACGGTCGGGCCCGGTGCCCTCGCTGGCGCCCCGGTTGACCGCGGCCTACCTGCTGCAGCCGCGGCCGCGCCGCAACGGGCCGCCGTCCGCGTACAACGCCGCGAGCCTGTGCGCAGCGCTGCGCAGCGGCGTCGATCCCGCCTTCGTCACCCTGCTGCGCAGCATGCCGCGCTACGACCTGACCGATGCGCAATGCGACGCGCTGTGGGCCTACCTGACCACGCCCTTGCCGAAAGCCGCCCGCCATGACCTTCCACCCGGCCCTTCCCCGGCCCGCTGAACCGTCCCGTCGTCGTTGCCTCGCCTGGCTGGCCGCCGGATGGCTGGCACCCGACCAGCTGGTCGCCGACGAGGCCATGGGCCCGGTCGAGCCGCCGCTGCGGGCGCCAGACCTGCCGCTGCGCCTGGACGACGGCCGGGCCGCCCGGCTGCCAGCCTTGCTGGCCGGCAAGCGCAGCGCGCTGCAGTTCATGTTCACCGGCTGCACCTCGATCTGCCCGGTGCAGGGCGCCCTGTTCGCCGAGGCGCAGCGCCGGCTGCTGTCCGTCCCGCCAGCCGGCGCGTCGGTGCAGCTGCTGTCGCTGAGCATCGACCCGCTGGGCGACGATCCACCCGCATTGGCCGCCTGGCGCCGCCGGCACGGCGCCGGCCCGGCCTGGCGGGCAGCCGTGCCGCCGGTGCGCGAGGCCGGCCGGGTGCGCGCCTGGTTCGACACGGGCGTGCCGGAGCGTGATGCCCACACCACCCAGGTCTACATCTTCGACCACGAGGCCCGGCTGGTGTGGCGCACCGGCGAGCTGCCCAGCCCGGCCGAGATCGTGGCGCACTTGAGCCGCTGAGCGACCGCAGTGCGTCGATACACTGGCGGCTGCCGCTTCGCCTCCTGCCATGACCAGCCCATCCGCCTCGCTCAGCCTGCGCCGCTACGGTGCCTCGCCCGGCAGCCACAGCCATTCGCACTTCCAGCTGCTGTGGGGCTGGCAAGGCGTGCTGGAGCTGGACATCGAAGGACGGGGCAGCCGCATGACGGCCGGTCGACTGGCGGTCATCGGCCCCGGCGAGCGGCACGACTTCTGGTCGATCGCCGGCAGCCGCTGCTTCGTGATCGACTGCGGCGACGCACTGCCCCAACTCGACCGGCTGGCGAACCGGGTGCTGGACACCGCCCCGGCCACGCAGGACCTGCTGGCCTTCCTGGCCGCCCACGGCGACAGCGAAGCGGCACGCCAGGCTGGCGCCGCCCTGTTGCTCGCCACCTTGCCCGCGGGCAGCCGCCACGACCAGCGGCCGACCACGCCGGGACGCCGCATCGACTGGCCCGCGCTCGACCGCTGGATCGATGCGCGCCTGGCGGAACCGCTGTCGGTGGCACAGCTGGCGCTGCAGGCCTGCCTCAGCCCCTCGCAGTTCGCCGCCCGCTGCGTGGCCGAACGCGGCCTGGCGCCGATCGCCTATGTGCGCGAGCGTCGCCTGCGCCGGGCGCGCCGGCTGCGGGCCGAGGGCTGGCCGGTGCAGCAGGTCGCGCTGCACTGCGGCTACCGCTCGCCCTCGGCGCTGACCGCCGCGCTGCGCCGCACCGCGGGGCCGGCCGCCTGATACGGCGCCGTCGTTGCGCGACGATGCAGCGTCGTTGCGCGACGACAGCAGCGGCCGCCAGGCCCTATGCTGCGGGCCTATGTCCGCTTCCTCCCGCCTCTCGCATCTCTGCGCCCTGGGTGCCATCGGCCTGTGGGCCTCGCTTGCCACGCTGGGCGTTTCGCTCTCGGCCGTGCCGCCCTTCCTGCTCACCGGCCTGTCACTGCTGATCGGCAGCGTGCCCGCCTGGCCGCGCTGGCGCGAGTGGCGGGTGCCGCCCGGCACGCTGGCGCTGGGGCTGTGGGGCCTGTTCGGCTACCACTTCCTGCTGTTCATCGCGCTGCGGCATGCGCCGCCGGTGGAAGCCAACCTGGTCAACTACCTGTGGCCGCTGCTGATCGTGGTGCTGTCGCCGCTGCTGTTGCCCGGCATGCGGCTGCGGCCGCTGCACCTGGTGGCGGCGGGCGCGGGCTTTGCCGGCGCGGCACTGGCCATCGTCGGCGGGCGCTCGCTGTCGGGCGACTGGTCGTGGGGCTACCTGGCGGCGCTGGGGGCCGCCTTCATGTGGGCCAGCTATTCGCTGATGACCAAGCGGGTGGCCGCCTTCCCCACTTCGGTGATCGGCCTGTTCGGCCTGGTGTCGGGCCTGCTGTCGCTGTTGTGCCACCTGCTGCTGGAGCCAGCCGTGACGCTGGCCGCGCGTGACTGGGGCCTGATTGTGGTGATGGGCCTCGGGCCGCTGGGCGCCGCCTTTTTCCTGTGGGACAAGGCGCTGAAGACCGGTGACCCGCGCACCATCGGCATCTTGAGCTACCTGACGCCACTGGCCTCCACCACCCTGCTGTTGCTGGTGACGGGCCGGGCGCTGACGGCATGGACCGGCGCGGCCGCGCTGCTCATCGTCGGCGCCGCGCTGGTGGGCATGCGGGCACGCGGCTGAGGCGAAGCCGGCTCAGGCTTCGGCCAGCAGTTCCTCGAGCAGCTTGTCGAGGGCGGCGAAATCGGGCTCGCCGAGGTAGCGCTTGACCACTTCGCCGCGCTTGTTGAGCAGGTAGGTGGTGGGCGTCAGCTTGACATCGCCGAATCGCTGGGCGATCTCGCCGCTGCGGTCGATGCTGACCTTGAACGGCAGCTGGCGCGATTGTGCAAAGCGCTGCACGAACTCCGGCTGGTCATAGCTCATCGCCACCGCGACGAAGTCCAGCCCGCGGCCGCGGTACTTCTCGTAGGTCTGCACCATCTGCGGCATCTCCTTGACGCAGGTGACGCAGCTGGTGGCCCAGAAATTGACCAGCACCACCTTGCCCTTGAGGTCCGCGATGTTGTGGCGGCTGCCGTCGAGCAGCACATAGTCGACGGCCGGGGCCGCCTCGCGCTTGCCGAGCGTGAGCCAGGCGCCGCCGGCCACGGCCAGGGCCAGCACGGCGGCAGCCAGATAATGTGTTCTTTTCATGGAGGACTCCGGTGGATCGACGCAAGTTTACGGCGCAGGCCGCCTCCCTCGCTGGCGCGCTGCTGTGCGCGGCGCCCGCGGGTGTGGCGGCGTTCTCGCTTTCCGACCTGAGCGAACGCGAGGCCACCGCCGGCCTGCGTGCCGCGCTGGAACGGGGCGCGCTCGCCGCGGTGGGTTTGCTGGGCCGCCCGGATGGATTCCTCGGCAACCCGAAAGTTCGCATCGAATTGCCCGAGCACCTGCAGCAGGCCGCCGAGCTGCTGAACAGCCTGGGCCAGGGGCGCCGGCTGGAAGAGCTCAAGACCGCGATGAACCGGGCCGCCGAGGCGGCGGTGCCGGAGGCCCGCAGCCTGCTCATCGGTGCGGTCAAGCAGATGAACATTGACGATGCCAAGCGCATCCTGCGCGGCTCGGAGACGTCGGTGACCGAGTTCTTCTCGGCCAAGACGCGCGAGCCGCTGGCTGCGCGCTTCCAGCCCATCGTCGCCCGCATGACGGAGAAGGTCGGCCTGGCGCGGCGCTACAACCACCTGGTGGAGCGGGCGGCCACGTTCGGCCTGGTCGACGAGGGCGCCCGCATCGAGCCTTATGTCACCGCGCGGGCGCTGGACGGGCTCTTCCTGATGATCGGCGAGGAGGAAATCAAGATCCGCCGCGACCCGGTGGGCACCGGCAGCGCCATCCTGCGCAAGGTCTTCGGCAGCCTCTGAGCGCCGGGGCCGCTCACAGGCTGCGCGTCAGCTCGAAGGTCAGCGCCGACGGCAGCGCGCTGGCGATCGCCTGCCGCCCGACCCGGCCCACCGAGCCCGGCACCAGGCCCGAGACCTCGAAGGTCCAGCCCTCCTCGGCGATCTCGATGAACGCCATGTCGGGCGACTCGCTTTCCAGCCGGTGGCGCAGCCGATCGAGCCGTTCCCCGCGCAGGAGCGATTCGTACACCAGCGCATGCGGCAGGCCACGGCCGCAAAAGGCAGCCGCCTCCTCGACCGAGCCGACGAAGTCGAGCACCAGGCCCAGCTCGCGCACCGCGTCGCGCACCTGGCTGCGCAGTTCGCGGCGGCCGGACAGCACCAGCACCTGGCAGCCGGCGAGCGGGCGCGACCGGGTGGAGGGATGCGGGTCGTCCAGCTCGAGCACCGCCAGGCCTTGCATCTGCTCATTCACCGTGCGGGGGAATTCCAGCGTCACGCTGTCCAGGCCGGCCTCCTGGCGGCGCTCCAGGGCGACGCCCATGACCGCCGCCGCATGCGCCAGCAACTGCCAGTCGATGTCCTCGGCCTCGTCGGCCGCGGAGTCGCCCGGTGCGGCCGCGCGCGGTCGGAACCGGCAGGCCAGCCGGCCGTGCACCGGCCAGGCCTTGGTGTCCAGCCTCACTTCCACCGCCGAGCCGGCATGGGCGGCCAGCCAGTCCAGCAAGGCGTCCAGCAGGCTGGTGAGCAGGGCCGGGTCGACGATCACGGCCACTTGCCGCAGCACGGTGCGCAGCGGCAGCCCGCGGCCCAGCAGCTGCGGACGGCGGGCCGCCAGCGCGGCCTGCAGCACCGCGGTCAGGTCCACCCGCTCGTGCGACTGCCGCACCCGGCGCGAGGCATAGCGGGCGATCTGCTGGCTCGCCATGCCGACGCGGCGTGCCTGCGCCAGCTCTTCGCCGAGCCGCTGCAGGCTCAGCGCATCGATGCGCCCACTGGTGCTGAGTGCCTGCACCCGCTCGATGGCGGCGCTGAGCGGACCGGCGATCTGCGCGCCCACCTGGGCCAGCAGCGGGCACCATCGGGCGTCGCCGTCATCGCAGGCGCTTGGATCGTGGGGCAGCGGCAGCCGGGCGGTGCCGGGCGAAAAACTGTGGAGTCCCATGGCGGCGTGGCAAGAAGTGGAAGGTGGGTGAACGTGCCGCCAGTGTGGAAGCCCGCCGCACCGCCGCCGGCCGAGGCGGCCGAAGCGACGGCGGCGCATGCGAACCGCCACCCGCCCGGCCTGTCAATCCTGCTGAGGCCCGCCCCCGGCCAGCGCTCAGGCCAGCGCCAGCAAGGCCGCCAAGAGCTCGCGCGGTGCGCTGATCATTGCGTCGTGGCCGGTCGGGATCTCCACCACCTGCCAACCCGGCTCGCTGCGCACCCGCTGGCGTGATGCCGCCACCGTGGGCAGGGCCGGGTCGGTGCAGTCGATGAAAGTCTTGGGCAGGCTGAACACGCGCGCCCCGTCGAACTGCAGCGGGCTGTCGTAGACGCCGCCGGGCTGCGGCGTCTGCCGCCGCTGGACCCAGGCGGCATCCTCGCCGTCGAGGCCGAACGCGGTCGGCGCAGCCGGCGGCAGGCTGCCGTGCTGGGAGATCTGCGCGCGCCGGTCCCGCTGGGTCTCGGGGCTGTGGCGGCTGGACCAGCTCTCGCCGGGGTTCGGCACCACCGCGTCGAGGTACACCAGGTGGCGGATGCGCGCAGCCATGCGGTCGGCGACACCGGTCACCACCATGCCGGCGTAGCTGTGGCCGACCAGCACGGCGGCATCCAGCTCCTCGGCCTCGATGACGCGCGCCACGTCTTCCACATGGGTCTGCAGCGTGATGGGGGTGCCGATCTGGTGGGCACGCTCGCCCACGCCGCTCAGGCTCACCGCGAAGGCGCGGTGCCCGGCCTGCCAGAGGCCCGGCAGGATCCGCTTCCAGCACCAGGCGCCATGCCAGGCACCGTGCACGAGTACGTAGTCGGCCATCCTTGCTCCTTGTCGATCCGTGTCGGTTGCAGCGGCCCGATGCCGCGGGCCGGCAGCGGGTGCACCGATTGTGCGTGGCTGAAGATAATCGGGCGGATGAACCGACTTTCGCCCGCCCTTGCGGCGGCCCTGCTGCTTTCGGCCTGCAGCCCCAGCCTCGACTGGCGCGAAGTGCGCCCCGAGGGGGCCGGCCTGCGCGCCCTCTTCCCCTGCAAGCCGCTGAGCCATGCGCGCAGCGTGGTGCTGGCGGGCCAGCCCGCCCGCATGGAGATGCACAGCTGCAGCACCGGCGGCTGGACCTTTGGACTGACCTTCGCCGACCTCGGCGACCCGGCCCGGGTGGAGCCCGCGCTGCAACAGCTACGGCAGGCCGCCAGCGCCAATGTCGGCGGCCCCGAGGCGGTGATCGGCCCGATGCGCGCATCCGGCATGACGCCCCACCCGCAAGCGCTGCGCGTGCAGGCCCAGGGCCGGCGGCCGGACGGCAGCGTGCTGCTGCAACAGGCCGGCTTCTTCGCCAGGGGCACGGTGGTCTACCAGGCGAGCATCGTCGGCCACGAGGCGGCGCCGCCCGAGGTGCTGGACAGCTTCTTCGGCGGTTTCACGCTGCAATGACGCATGGGCCGGGCCGGGCCGGCACCGTTCCTGCCTTGCCACACTGTGGTCTTAAAGCCGGCGCCTTGCCGGCCAGTGCGCCGATAATCGCCCTTCCTCCTATGCCCGGCATCCTCATCATCGCCCACGCCCCCCTCGCCAGCGCGCTGAAGGCTTGCGCCGCGCACACCTTCCCGGATTGCGGCGCCACCGTGGAGGCGCTGGACGTGGCCCCCAACCTCGCGGTCGAGGACATCGAGGCGCAGGCCCGGGTGCTGCTGGCGCGGGTGCGCTCGCCGGAGGCGCTGATCCTCACCGACGTGTTCGGCGCCACGCCCTGCAACGTGGCGCAGCGGCTGGCCGACGGCGTGAGCGTCAAGGTTGTCGCCGGGGCGAATGTGCCGATGCTGTGGCGCAGTCTGTGTTATCAAGGCGAGCCGCTCGACGCGCTGGTCGCCCGCGCGGTGGCGGGGGCGACGCAGGGTGTCATGCAAGTAGCGATCACGCGGCCCCAGAATCAGGCACAGAACGTGGGCAACCGACCCGGACATGATCAAGCAGAACATCACCATCAGCAATAAGCTCGGCCTGCACGCGCGTGCCTCGGCCAAGCTCACCAAGCTGGCCGCCGCCTACCGCAGCGACATCTTCATGAGCCGCAACGGCCGCCGCGTGAATGCCAAGAGCATCATGGGCGTCATGATGCTGGCCGCCGGCCTGGGCGCGGAGGTCGAGCTGGAAGTGGACGGCCCCGACGAGCAGGAGGCGATGACCGCCCTGGTTGCGCTGATCGACGACAAGTTCGGCGAAGGCGAATAGGCTGCCGGCCCGTGGCGCGGGCCGCGGCCCCGGCCGGGCTCAGCTGCGCTGAAAATGCCGGCGGTAGCGCGCCGGCAGGTCCTGCAGGCGCATCAGCATCGGCAGGTCGGCGGTGTTGAAGTCGGGGTCCCAGGCCGGCGCGCCGAGGATGCGGGCACCGCAACGCAGGTAACCCTTGATCAGTGCCGGCGGCTCCACGTCGAGGTCGCGGCGCAGCTCGTGCACCGGCAACGGCAGGCGCGGCCGCACCTGCCACTCGATCGGTGCCAGGTGGGTCTCGCGCAGGCGCTGCCACAGGCTGGCCGCCACATGGCCACCGTCGCGCATGCTGATGCTGGCGCAGCCGATCATCGTGTCCAGCCCGTTGCGCCACATGAACTCGGCCAGCGCGGCCCACAGCGCCAGGATGGCGCCCCCGGAGCGGAAGTCCGGATGCACGCAGGAGCGGCCCAGCTCCACCATGCGCGGACGCAGCGGCCGCAGGCGGGTCAGGTCGAATTCGGTCTCGCTGTACAGGCCGCCGAGCCGCTTGGCCGCCTCGGGCGTCAGCACCCGATAGGTGCCGATGACCGGCCCCGGGCCGCGGCGACCCGGCTCGCCGGCGGCACGCACCAGCAGGTGCTCGCAATGGGCGTCGAACATGTCGATGTCGTGGCCGGCGGGCGAGCCCGGCGGCGGCGACAGCCGCGCCCCCATCTCCTCGGCGAAGATCTGGTACCTCAGGCGCTGTGCTTCGAGGACCTCGTCCGCATCTCGCGCCCAAGCCACTTCCAGCCGGGCAGGCGGGGCATCCGCCGCAGCCGCAGCAACTGCCGCAGCGCCTGGATGAAGCGACCTCCGGGGTGGCATACGGATGTCCGCCAGGGGCATCGTCGGCATCGGCACGTCTCTCATCTGCTCCTCCCTTGCAAGATGCCAGCAGCGTAGGCAGGCGCGGTGACGCAGGCATGACCCGCAGATGACGCTTGCATGAAGCCGGCCCGCGGCGGGCGTGGCCGAGGCTGCACGTCCAGCCGCGGTGCGGCCGGCGGCATTTCTTCTGCCGACCGGGGGCTCTGCCGTGGTAACTTCCGGCAACAAACCTACACCGGCTGGCATGTGGTCCTCTCCTGATTCCCTGGCATCCCTGCGCTCCTGGCGGGCTGTGCTGCAGTGGCTGCGCTGGAGCAGCACCAGCCCGCGCGGGCGGCTGCTCACGGTGCTGCTCTCGCTGGTGGTGCTGGTGCTCGGTGGCGGCTGGCTCTGGCAAGGCGGCACCGTCTACGCGTTGCAGGCCCTGGTGCTGCTGGTGCCGGTCGTCCTGCTCACGCTGGTGCTCGGCGCGGTCGGCGGGCTGCTGGCCGGCGGCCTGGCGGCGGCCTTGCTGTTCGCGCTGTCGGGGGCCAGTCCGGCAGTCGCCAACGCCGGCCCGCCCTGGTTGCAGGCGGTGCTGTTCACCGGATTCGCCTTGCTGCTGTCCTTGCTGGCGCTGGCGCTGCGGGCGTATGTCCAGCGGGCCCAGCACCTGCTGGCCGAGGACCGCGTGCTGCGCGAGCACGAGCGCGAATTGCGCGAATTGAACAACCGGCTGGAGCTGGCCGCGCAGGCGGCCAGCTTCGGCGTCTGGGAGTACGACGTGGCGCGCCGCCACTTCATGCTCGACGCCCGGGTGCTGGCGCTGCT
The DNA here is from genome assembly GCF_030419005.1 of Eleftheria terrae. NCBI lineage: Bacteria > Pseudomonadati > Pseudomonadota > Betaproteobacteria > Burkholderiales > Eleftheria > Eleftheria terrae. The sequence continues at coordinate 4,240,452 of NZ_CP106951.1, read as the reverse complement.
TGGCGCGGCGGGGCCCGCCCGCGAGATGAGCTACGAGGCGGTGCGTGCCCTGGTGCACCCGGAGGACCGGGAGCGGCTCGAGCGGCGCTTCGAGCAGGTGCTGGCCCAGGAATCGGTGTACGACGTGCAGTTCCGCGTGCGGTTGCCGGAGGGCGGGGTGCGCTGGCTGCGCAGCGTCGGCAAGGTGGAACGCGACGCGCGTGGCGCGGCCTGCCGCGTGGTGGGCCTGGACCACGACATCACCCGTGACGCCGAGGCCCGGCTGTCCGACCTGCGGGCCCAGGAAGCGCTGCGGGAGCTCAATGCGCGCCTGAACGTGGCGCTGTCGGCGGTGCATGCCTCGGTGTGGGTCTACGACGCGGCCAGCGGCCGGCTGGAATGGGACGAGCGCGGCGACGACCTCTACGGCCAGCCGCTCAACGACCGCCCGGGCGCCTGGGAGGCCAGCCTCGCGCCGGACACCGCAGCCGCCACCGTGCAGCGCTGGCGGGCCCACCTGGACGACCCGCAGTGCGACAGCTTCAACCTGGAGTATGGCGTGCGGCATCCGGCGCGCGGCTTGCGCCATGTGCGCTGCGTCGGGCGCATCGAGCGTGACGGCCAGGGCCGGCCGCTGCGCGCGATCGGCCTGGACCTGGACGTCACCGAGCAGCGCGTCACCGCGCAGCGCGCCGAGGAACTGTCGAACCGGCTGCAGCTGGCCATCTCCGCCTCGGGGCTGGGCATCTGGCTGCTCGACCTGGAAGCCGGCCGCACCGAGTGGAACGACGAGCTGTACCGCATCTACGGCGAAGATCCCCGCCACTTCCAGCCCACCCTGAACACCTGGGAGGAGCGGCTGCATCCGGACGACCTCGACCGCGTACGCACGGCCGCGGCCCGGACCCTGAGTGGCGAGCCGGTGGATGTGGACGAGTACCGCATCCTGCGGCCCGACGGCGAGGTGCGGACCGTGCGCACCCGGCTGCGCCACGTCCGCAACCCGGCCGGGCGCACGCTGCGGGTGGTGGGTGCCACCCTCGACATCACCGAGCAGAAGCAGGCCACCCAGGCCATCGAGCGGGCCCGCGCCGCGGCCGAGGAAGCCAACCGGCTCAAGAGCGAATTCCTGGCCAACATGAGCCACGAGATCCGCACGCCGATGAACGCCATCATCGGCATGACCGGCCTGGCCCTGCTCGGCGAGCTGCCGCCGCGCGAGCAGCAGCATGTGGCCAAGGCCAATGGCGCGGCGCGCAACCTGCTGCGGGTGTTGAACGACATCCTCGACTTCTCCAAGATCGAGGCCGGCCGGCTGGAGGTGGAGGCCACTCGCTTCTCGCTGCACGAGGTGCTGGAACAGGTGGTGGACGTGGTCGGCCTGCAGGCGGCCGAGAAGGGCCTGGAGCTGGTGATGGACCTGCCCGCCTCGCTGCCGGCCGAGCACCTGGGCGATCCGACGCGGCTGGCGCAGGTGCTGACCAACCTGCTGGCCAATGCGGTGAAGTTCACCGCGCAGGGCCGGGTGGTGCTGCGCGCCGGCGTGCTGGCGGCGGTGCCCGGGACGGCGCCACGGCGGCTGCGCTTCGAGGTCAGCGACACCGGCATCGGGCTGGATGCGGCGCAGCAGGCGCTGCTGTTCCAGCCCTTCAGCCAGGCCGACAACTCCACCACGCGGCGCTTCGGCGGCACCGGCCTGGGCCTGGTGATCTGCCGCCGCCTGCTGGAGCTGATGGGCGGGCAGATCGGCGTGCAGTCGCGGCCCGGCGCTGGCGCCACCTTCTGGTTCGAGCTGCCGCTGACCGCCTGCGAGCCGGGCACGCCGCTGGGCGGCCCGCTGCCGCCGGCCCGGCCGCAATGGGTGCTGGTGGTGGATGACGATGCCGCCACCCGCGCCGCGCTGGTGCGGCTGCTGCAGGGCATGGGCCACCAGGCGGCCGGTGCCGCCGGCGCGGCCGAGGCGCGCCAGCTCTGGCAGGCGCACCGGCCGCAGGGCCTGCGTCGCACCGTCGTCCTGCTGGACGCCGGGCTGCCCGATGGCGCCGCGCTGTCACTGGCCGCGGAATTCGCCCGCGAGGCGCCAGCGCCCCGCGTGCTGCTGATGTGCCGCCCGCAGGAGCCCGACACCTTGCGGCAGCAGTCGCAACGGGCCGGCGTGCACGGCTGGCTGAGCAAGCCGGTGCTGCCGGCGCCGCTGCGCGTTGCGCTGGGCGAGGCGAGCAGCGACCCCGCCACCCGCCCCGGCCACCTCAGCCTGCCAGCCTTGCGCGGCATGAAGGTGCTGCTGGCCGAAGACAACCCGCTCAACCGGGAACTGGCCATCGAGTTGCTGCAGCGCGCCGGCGTGCAGGTGAGCACGGTGGGCAGCGGCCGCGAAGCGGTGGAGGCAGTTCAGCACGACAGCTTCGACGCCGTGCTGATGGACGTGCAGATGCCTGAGATGGACGGCTTCGAGGCGACCCGCCGCATTCGGGCGCTGGGCGGCCCGCACGCCTGGCTGCCCATCATCGCGATGACGGCACACGCCATGGCGGGCGACCGCGAGCGCTCGCTGGCGGCCGGCATGGACGACCACCTGGCCAAGCCGATCGACACCGCGCTGCTGTTGCGCACGCTGCAACGCTGGGGCGGCCAGCAGCCCGAGGTGGATGCCGCCACCCGCCCGGCCCGCTGGGCCGACACGCCGGCCCGGCCCGGCCCGCCGGACGCACCGCCGCCGGTCGACGGGCCCAGCGTGCTCGACGCGCAGGCCGCCCTGCGCGGCTGCGGCGGCTCGCCGGCCATCCTGCGGCGGGCGCTGCAGCGTTTCGTGGAGCTGTATGCCGAGCCGCCGCTACAGGCCGGCGACCCGCCGGAGACCGCTGCCCGCGCGGCCCATAGCCTCAAGGGCGTGGCCGGCTCGCTGGGCATGCAGGCGCTGCAGGAGCGCGCCCGCCATGCCGAGCTGAGCAGCCGCGGCGGCCAGGCCCTGCCGCCCGCCACCCGCGAGCGGCTCAATGCCGCGGTCGCGGCGGCACGCGCCGCGGCGCTGGCTTGGCTGCAGCAGCCGCCGGAGCGTTGAAGGCGGCAGGTCGGCGGCGTGTCGAGGCGGCACGGCGACCGGCGCCGCACGAGGCGGGCGGCACGGCTTGCAGCCGCGGCGGCACGCGCCGCGCACTGGCTGGGCTGAAGCAGCCGCCGGAGGGAAGGCGTAAGGCCGGCAACCGTGTTCAGGCGACGCGGCGACCGCCGGCGCACCAGGCGGGCGGCCAGGCTTGCGGTCGTGGCGGCACGCCCCGCAGCACGGGCTTGGCTGCAGCAGCCGCCGGAGGGTTGAAGGCGGCAGGCCGGCAACGGTGTTCAGGCAACGCGGCGACCGCCGCCGCACGAGGCGGACGGCCTGGCTCGCACTGCACGACGCCGGCGGCTGGCCAGCCCCGCCGCAGCGGTGCAGCCTCGCAAATCCATCCCTCAGGCCTTCAGCCCCCTCAGCGCCCTGCGCCCTTCAGCGCCCGTAGCCCCCTCAGCGGCCTCGGCCCTTCAGCCCCGCGTGCCCCAGGCTGCCGGCATGCCCCGATGCAGGCAGGCCGTATGCCGGTCAGCCGCTCCACGGGCCGGCGGCGCGCCGCCCCACTCAGTCCTCCAGCGGCAGGCCCACATAGTTTTCGGCCAGCGCCGTGGCCGCGGCACGGGAATGCACCAGGTAGTCAAGCTCCGCCTCCTGCAACTTGTGGCCGAAGTCGTCGGTGTCGGGGAAGCGGTGCAGCAGGCTCGTCATGTGCCAGGAGAAGCGCTCGGCCTTCCAGACGCGCCGCAGGCACCTGGCCGAATAGGCGTCGAGGCCGGCATCGCTGCGTTCGGCGTAATGCTCGATCAGCGCCCGCGAAAGATAGCGCACGTCCGAGGCCGCCAGGTTCAGGCCCTTGGCCCCGGTGGGCGGCACGATGTGGGCCGCGTCGCCGGCCAGGAACAGCCGGCCGAAGCGCATCGGCTCCACCACGAAGCTGCGCAGCGGCGCGATGCCCTTCTCCAGCGACGGCCCGGTCACCAGCGCCTCGGCCGCGGCCGGGTCGAGGCGGCGGCGCAGCTCGTCCCAGAAATCGTCGTCGCTCCAGCGCTCCACCCGGTCGGCCAGGCTGCACTGCAGGTAGTGCCGGCTGCGGGTGGGCGAGCGCATGCTGCACAGCGCAAAACCGCGCGCATGGTTGGAATAGATCAGCTCGTCCGACACGGGTGGCGTGTCCGCCAGCAGGCCCAGCCAGCCGAAGGGATAGAGGCGCTCGAACACGGCCAGCGCACGTGGCGGCACGCTGGCCCGGCTGATGCCGTGGAAGCCGTCGCAGCCGGCGATGAAGTCGCAGGCCAGCTCCCGCAGCTGGCCGCCCTCGCGCCAGCTCACCCGCGGGTGGGGCGCATCGAAGCCGTGCAGCTGCACCTCCGCCGCCTCGTACACCGTGGGCAGGCCCGCCGCCTCGCGTGCGGCCATCAGGTCGCGGGTGATCTCGGTCTGGCCGTAGACACGCACTGCGCGGCCACCGGTGAGGGCATGCAGGTCGAGCCGATGGCGGCGACCGGCAAAGGCCAGGGCAATGCCGTGGTGAACCAGCCCCTCGCGGTGCATCCGCTGGCCCACGCCGGCCTCGTCCAGCAGGTCCTGCGTCACCTGCTCGATGATGCCGGCGCGGATGCGGCCGAGCACATGCTCCTGGCTGCGCTGCTCGAGCACGACCGTCGCCACGCCGGCGCGGTGCAGCAGCTGGGCCAGCAGCAGCCCGGCCGGGCCGGCGCCGACGATGGCCACCTGGGTGCGAGCGCCCGTGCGCGAGGGAAAAGAAGAAGCCTGCATCGTTGGAGCCTACCGAGCGCAAGGTCCCGGCGAAATGGACGGATACGACAATCACTTGGACAATCGGAACATCGCCACTCGCCGTCGCCCGCATGACCCGGGTTCCCACCTACACCCTCTACGGCGAGCTGCAACGGGCCCATGTGCCCGACAGCCTGCATGTGGAGTCCATCGCCGAGCGCAGCCGCCTGCATGGCTGGGAGATCAAGCCGCACCGGCACGACGCGCTGGTGCAGCTGCTGTGCCTGCGCTCAGGCACCGGTGAGGCGGTGTTCGAGGCGCAGCGGCATCCCTTCGTCGCCCCCTGCGTGATTTATGTGCCCGCCCTCACGGTGCACGGCTTTCGCTTCTCCAGTGACATCGACGGCGTGGTGGTGACGGTCGCCGAAGGCCAGCTCGACCGCCTGCCGGCCGACGCACCCGAACTGGCCGCCCGCCTGCAAGCCCCGCACTGCCTGTGCTGGCCACACCGCTCGGCCGTCGGCTTCGCCCAGGTCGACCAGGCAGTGGCCGTGCTGACGGCAGAGGCCCATGGCTTTGCGGTGGGCCGTCGCACCGCCATTGCCTCGGCCTGGGCGTTGGCGCTGGTGCATCTCGCCCGGGCGGTTGCCGACGCCCAGCGGCGGGCGCAAGGGCCGGCGGCGCGCAGCCTGCAGCATGCACAGCGCTTCCGGGCCTTGCTGGAGCAATCCTTCCGCACCGAGCGCAGCCTGGCGTTCTATGCCGGGCAGCTGGGCATCACGCCGACGCAACTCAACCGGGTCTGCCGCCAGGTGTTCGGCACTTCGGCGCTCGGCGCACTGCACCGCCGCCTGGTCCTGGAGGCGCAGCGCGACCTGGCCTACTCGCTGCTGAGCGTGAAGGAGATCGCCCTGTCGCTCGGATTCTCGGAGGCGGCCTATTTCACCCGCTTCTTCGCGCGGCAGACCGGCAGTGCCCCCAGCGACTTCCGTGCTGCCGCGCGCCGCGAGCTGGCGCGCCGGCCCGCGGGGCTCAGTTCGCCCGCACCTCGCTGACCAGTTCCTTGCAAATGGCCTGCACCTGCTGGGCCGTCATGGCGGAGAAGATGCCCTGCCAGGCGGTGGACGAGGTGTTGTACGAGCGCTCCCCGTAGACCGCCCCCGAGCGCGCATCGACGAAGCGCACCCGGGCATTGACATAGGCGTTGCCCGTCATCGCGCCGAGGCCGTAGCGCGCCCCGGTGGAGACGTAGCGGTAGTCCTCCACCTGCACCTGCAGCAGGGTGCCGGCCTCGCGGCCGGGCTTGCTGTTGCCGTCCTGCCAGTTGAAGCGCTTGTCGGCGGCGCTGGCTTCGGCCTGCATGGCATCGCGCCAGACCGCGCGGAAGTCGGCCCAGTCGGACGACTGGCTGGCCTTGGGCGAGCCGGAGACGCTCAGCACGATGCGCTTGGACGCATCGACCGGAATGCGCAAGGGCGCCGCTTCACCCTCGCCCCGGTTCACGGTTGCCGCACAACCCGTCAGCACCACACAAGCCGTCAGCACGGCGCCTGAAAGCAATCTCATCGCACGCCCCCTGTGTTGGGAAGAAGCACCTGTCCGCTGCCCCGCGATACATGACAGCGTCAGGTGCCTGGTTGGGGCGCAGTTTAGAAAAAAGGGCGCATGCGGCACCACCACCAGAAGAGGGAAGCCGGCAGGCCCGCAGGCGCAGTGGCACCGCGCGGCTGGACCCCGGGCTGGAGCGCCGGCGCACGGCCGCGACAGCGGTCAGCGGTCAGCGGTCAGCGGCCAGCGGCCAGCGGCCAGCGGCCAGCGGCCAGCGGCCAGCGGCCAGCGGCCAGCAGTCAGCAGTCAGCAGTCAGCAGTCAGCAGTCAGCGGCCAGCGGCCAGCGGCCAGCGGCCAGCGGCCAGCGGCCAGCGGCCAGCGGCCAGCGGCCAGCGGCCAGCGGCCAGCGGTCAGCGGTCAGCGGTCAGCGGCCAGCGGCCAGCGGCCAGCGGCCAGCGGCCAGCGGCCAGCGGCCGACCGTGAACCGTGAGCGGTGCGCGGCCCACCGCCCTCTGCCGTTGCGACGACGACTGCAAAAGCAAGGCCTGCTTGTGTCCGATGCACGGCGCAGGAAGGAGGCCCCCCAGCTGGCATGCCGGCCGGCGCCCCGGGCCGTTGACTGTCTCTTACACATTGCTTTTTCCCATGCGCGGCGGATGCGCCTAGGCTGAGGACCAGGGTTGGCCTGCGACACCACCTTCCGCGCTCTAGGTGCGCGGGGCGCGCGTGCCCATCCGACGACTGCCGCGCTTCGGCGACACGCCCTGAAGGCGACGGCACTGTGGTGCATCACCAGGCCGGCGGCATCGCGGGCTGGAACATATCGGGGGTCGGACTTGAAGCGAACCATGCTTGCCGGCAGACGCTGCGGCGCTGCCCACCGCGCTCGCATCCGAGGTGCTGTGCAGGTGCCGCCACCTGCGGCGGAACACGCCGCTCCACGCCCCCCCGGTGGCCTGCACAGGGCGGCGCCATTGTCACGACGGGGGCACCGAGGGCTCGACCCACAAGGCATGCCCGCGGGCTGACGGCTCTACCCCGCCACAGCAGCCCGTCCAGCGGCCGCACCGCGATGTAACACCTTGCCGGCAGATCGCCATCCCAACCGGCGCGGCCCAACGGGCTGCGCCGGGTTGGTTCCTTTTCCTCTCACGGAGCACACACCATGGCCATCATCAACGGCACGGTCGGCAGCGACACGCTGCGCGACCCCAGCAATGACGCGAGCAGCATCCTCAACGCCAACTGGTCGTATGGCGACGATCGCATGTCCGGCGGGCTCAACGACGACACCTATCGCGTCAACTCCAATGGCGACCAAGTGCTGGAGGCAGCCGGCGAGGGCCAGGACACCGTGGTGTCGCGGCTCTACCTGTACACGCTGGCCAGCCAGGTCGAGACGCTGGTGCTCGACAACACGCCGACGCAGCTCGTGACGGCGCCCGGCGGCGGGTACCAGCTGGTGGCCGCGGCAGTCAATGGCATCGGCAACGAGCTGGACAACACGCTGCAGGGCAACGACCGCAACAACAGCCTCGCCGGCGAGGCGGGCGAGGACAAGCTCTACGGCGGTGCCGGCCTCGACACGCTGGACGGCGGCGTCGGCAACGACCTGCTGGACGGCGGCGCCGGCGACGACGTGCTGAACGACACGGGCGGTGACGACACCCTCGTCGGCGGAGCCGGCAACGACCTCTACTACATCGACAGCAGGGCCGACCGCATCGTCGAAGACGGGCCGCTGGGCGGCATCGACCAGGTCTACGCCCCCTTCGACTACACGCTGGGCGCCAACGTCGAGAACCTGAGCCTGCTGTCCGTCGCCGGCGCCCGGCTGGCCCGCGGCAACGCCCTGGCGAACGTGCTGCACGGCAATGATTTCGACAACGAGCTCGACGGCCTGGACGGCAACGACCAGCTGGACGGTGGCGCAGGCCAGGACCGTCTGGATGGCGGCCAGGGCAACGACACCTTGCTGGGCGGAGCGGGCAGCGACCTGTTCGACTTCGGCACGGCCGGCCTCTCGAATGCCGATACGCTGAAGGACTTCCGGCACGATGAAGACCGGCTGGCCCTGTGCGATTCGCTGGACAGCGGGCTGGCCGGCGCCGTCGATGCCGGCGTGCTGGGCCTGGATTTCACCGGAGGAGCGACGGAGGGTCACGCGCTGGCCGCGGCGTGCTTCTACAAGGGTGCGGGGATCGACGGCAACCCGGCCGGCGCAGGCAGCGGCATCTATGTGGACAGCCGCGACGGAGAGGTCTGGTACAACCCGACCGCCGCGCTGGGCGGCGATGCCCTCTTGCTCGCCAAGCTGGCACCCGATGCGGCGGCGGCCCTGCAGGCCAACGATTTCATCTACGGCAGCTGATGCGGTGGCGCGCCACAGCATCGGCGCGCCGGCGTGGCAGCGCGAGCCGACGCGGCGGCATGCTTTGAGGGTCGCGGGCGGTGCAAGGGCAGGAAGGTTGCCCTGCCCTGCTGACGCTACAGCAGCTTGAGCCCGCCGGTGAGGGGATCGATGCGTTCGTTCGAGCCGGGGCCGATGGCCAGGGCGGTATAGGTGGGCACGCCACCGAACTCGGTGATACCGCTGTCCTGGATCAAGGCACAGGGCAGTCCCGCATCAAGCGCACGCTGGTGCAAGGACAGCAGCTCTGCTTCGCTGTCGGCCGAAACGCAGATCTTGCGGAAGCGGCCGGTCAGCCAGGCGGCCGCACTGTCGTCGAGCAGCACGCGCATCTCCAGCCCGTGGGGGCCGGCGACGAACCGCGTCCCCGGCCCGCGGGTGAACACCGCCATGGAGGCATGGGCGCCCTGCGCCACCATCTTGCCCTTGCGCATCTGCAGGTCCTTGCGCAGCACGATGACCTGCTTGTAGTCGGTTTCCGGGGAGTTGTTGGGCATGGCTCGGAGAGAGGTGAAGGTAGAAGGAGCGCTGGAGATCACGGTCAAGGCCCGCATTGAGCCGAGGCACGGCCGGGGCGGCAGTTGCAGTTGCAGTTGCAGTTGCAGTTGCAGTTGCAGTTGCAGTCACGGGCTACGGGCTACGGGCTACGGGCTACGGGCTACGGGCTACGGGCTACGGGCTACGGGCTTCGGCTACGGGCTTTGGCTACGAGCTTTGGCTCACGGATCACCGCTCGCGAAACATCTCACGTTGATCCCAAGCCGGAGACTCATTGCCCGGAGCCCGGAGCCCGGAGCCGCTCGTGCGCCTTATGGGTTCGGGCCACTGGCGTAAAGCGTCGTCGCCTCGCAGGCCGTCCGTCCACTTGCGTCGCCCGCGCCACCGGCGGCACGGGGTGCCGACGGACGCTGTGCGGTGACGCGCGGTGCGGCGCGTGCACAGATGCTACAGAACCTGCGCCGGGACCGCTGGCGCCGGGGCGGCCCGAGCGCTCCTGCGACTGTAGACAGAGACAGCCCGTGGCCGCGGGCGCTACCCGGCGGCGAGGCTTGCGAGCAGAATCGAGTCATGTCACCCCTGTTGTCAGCTGCCCTGGACGAAGTCCGACTCCTGGCCGCCAGCCGGCCCTGGAGCCTGCCCAGCGCCACCGCCATCGAAGAGGCGCAACGCCTGCTCGACCTTGTCACGGTGGAGTGGCCGGCGCCCGAAGTGCTGGCTGAGCCCGATGGCAGCATCTCGCTCGAATGGGAGGCCGGCGACCATGGCTGGCTGGCGCTGGCCGTCGACGGCAGCGGCACCGTCACCCACAGCGCCGTGATCGAAGGCGACGAGTACGGCCAGACCGAAACCTTCGAGGCGGACCGGCTGCCGGACTGGGCCGGTGAGCTGCTGCGCCGGCTCCACCCCTGAACAGCCACCGTCGTCCCGGCCGGTGAAGGAATTCCCAGGCGCCCTCTCGCCTTGCCTCCACCCAGGAGGCCCGTGTCGGGCCGGCAGCGCCCGTGTGGCCGCCGCGCCGATCAGTACGCCAGGCTCCAGCGATAGCCCTTGTGCCGGAGCACCGCCCGCTTGAGCTCGATCTTCTCCAGCGTGACATCGGGCGCGACATGGTCGCCCTCGTGGAACAGCTCGCCGTTGATGATCAGGATGCGGTCGGACGAATTGTCGGAATGGATCGAGCCCCCCACCGAGAGCTGAGGCAGCGAACGCCGCACCTGCTCGGGCAGCTCGCCGAGGGCATAGACGCGCCGCTCCGGCGCTGCCGCCGGCTCGGTGGCCGGCTCGCGGCGGGCCTCGGAAGAAGATGGCGCAGGCGAGCGCCGCGCGACACCGGCCGCGCTGCCCTCGGTGCCTGCCGGCCGGGCCGCCGCGCTGGTGCGTGGGCTGTTCCTCGGTGGTGAGGTGGGCGCCAGCGCAGGTGCCGGTGCCGGCGACACCGCCGGTACGGCCGCTGCCGTCGGCGGTGCGGGAGGCGCTGCAGGAGGCAGTGCAGGAGGCGCGGCCGATGGCGCCGCGGCGCCGCCCGGCGACAGCGGGTCGGCCGAAGGAGGCCCTGCCGGCGGCGCGCCGGCCAGGGCGGGATCGACCGCGGCGACCGTCCCTGCCGGGCCGCCCGCCCCCGGCACCGCGCCCCCGGTGGCGGGCCCGGGCGGCGGCGCCATGGGCGCGGGCGCCGGCTCGGTCGCTGCGGCGGCCAGCCGTTGCGGCGGCGCCTCCCGCCCGAACCATTGCCAGGCCAGCGGCACGGCCAGGCCCAGCGTCACGCCCACCACCACCCAGGGCCAGGGTCGCGCCTTGCGCTCGGCCGGGAAATCGTCGGCGGACACCGGTGCCGGCAAGGTGTGGATGCTCGGTACCGAGCCGCGCTCGCGCTCCGACTCGGCCCGCCGCAATGCATCGAGGATGTAGGACATGGCGCTCTACCTTTCCGCCAGCAGGCGCGGTTCGTCAACGCCGGTGGCGCGGTTCAGCTGCATCAGCGTGACCGGGCCGGCCACACCGTCGGGCTTCAGGCCCTGAGCCACCTGGAAGGCATGCACCTGGGCCTTGAGCGCCGAGCCGGGCTGCTGGGTGTGGGCGGGGCGGGCGCCGGCCGGCAGGCGGGCCAGCTGGGCGGCCAGCCAGGCGGCCCCCGGCCCGCCTTCGGCAGCCAGGTCGACCCCGCTGTCGCGATAGCCGGGCGGCGCACGCCAGAAGGTGGCGAACTCGCCGCGCCACAGGCCGGCCAGCGAGGCCAGCGAGACGGTCTGTGAAACGCCCCGCATGCGCAGGGTCGCGGTCTCGGTGGTCAGCCCGGTCAGGAGTGCATACACGGTCTTGTCGTTTTCATCATGCAGGATCAGGATGCCCGGCCGCCCGAGCTGGCGGATCTGCGCCAGTCCGCTGCTGGCGGTCCTGAAGCACTGCAGCTGCTGCAGCTGGGCGGCCTGGCAGGCATCGGCCTCGTTGTCGCCGAGGGTCACCTTCCAGGCCTGGGCGAGCTCGCGCCAGGCCTCGTTCTCGTTGCGGATCGGGGGCTGCAGGCCCGCCGCGGTGGCGGCCGCCGCCGCGGTCGGCGCGGAGGCCGGGACACCGGTGGCCGGCGGCACGGCCGGCCCGACGCGGGCCACCACCGCTTGCATCGTGGCGGACGCCGCCGCCGCTACCGGCGAGGCGGGCGGTGCGGCCAGCGCCGACTCGGCCGTGCCACGGCCCATCCACAGCGTGGCCAGGCCTGAAATCGCCACGCCGGCGGCCAGGCCCAGCCCCAGCACCGCCACGCGACCGTGCTTGGGGCGAGGGGCAGCCGGTGGCGGGGCCTGGTCGAAGACCTCGGCCGCGGCCTTGTCCACGATGTCGCGGTCCACCGCGGCCTTGCCACTGCCATAGGCGCCCAGCAAGGCCCGGCTGCACAGGAGGTTGATGCGCCGCGGCACGCCGCGCGAGAGCTGGTGGATGCGCTGCACCGCCTTGCGGTCGAACGGCAGCGGCATGGTCATGCCGGCCACCGCCAGGCGGTGGCGGATGTACTGCGCGGTTTCGGATTCGGACAGGGCATCCAGGTGGTAGCGGGCAATCACCCGCTGCGCCAGCTGCTCCAGCTCGGGGCGCGCCAGCATCGTGCGCAGCTCCGGCTGGCCGATCAGGATGATCTGCAGCAGCTTGCGCTGGTTGGTCTCCAGGTTGGTCAGCAGGCGCAACTGCTCAAGCACGTCGGGCGACAGGTTCTGCGCCTCGTCGATGATGAGCACATTGTTCTGGCCGACGGCATGGGTCTTGAGCAGGTAGTCGTTCAGCGCGTCGACGCAGTCCTTGACGGTGGCCGGCCCAGTGCTCGCCTCGTCGCGCGGGATGCGAAATTCGTCGCAGACCGAGCGCACCAGCTCGTCCACGGTCAGTTTCGGGTTGAAGATGTAGGCGACGTTGCACCGCTTGGGCACCCGCTCGAGGAAGCAGCGGCACACGGTGGTCTTGCCCGCGCCGATCTCGCCGGTGAGCAGCACGAAGCCGCCACCGCCCCGCAGGCCGTAGCGCAGGTGTGCCAGCGCTTCGCGGTGCCTGTCGCTCATGAACAGGTAGCGCGGGTCCGGCGCGATCGAGAAAGGCTCGCGTTGCAGGCCGAAGTGTTTCGCGTACATGGGTACCAAGGATACTTTGACGGGCGGCCCGGCCCGGCGCCATGGCAGGCGGCCGGCCGCAGGGCCCCGGCCGGCACCGGGGGCGCCGACGCCGGCGGCCATTCTGCAGGAGGTTGGGGTGTCCCGGCGTGTCCGCCCCCGCATTCATGCGGCCGCATGGTGGGCGGGGGTGGCGACGGCCCTGCCTGCCTCGGCACCTCGTTGCCGGGAAATGTCACCCCTCGGCCGCGCGCTTGGGCTTGGGCTTGGGCTTGGGCTTGGGCTTGGGCTTGGGCTTGGGCTTGGCTTGGCTTGGCTTGGCTTGGCTTGGCTTGGCTTGGCTTGGCTTGGCTTGGCTTGGCTTGGCTTGGCTTGACTCGGCTCGGCTCGGCTCGGCTCGGTCAGGGTCAGGGTCAGGGCTGGGATCTGGTCTGGTCTGGTCTGCAACTGCAACTGCAACTGCGGCTGTGTTGAGTCGGGTCGGGCCGGGCCGGGCCGGGCCGGGCCGGGCGGCAGCTAGGGCGTGACTGCGGCGGGTGCGATTGCGGTCGCAGCGGCCAGGGCCGGCTCCCGGCTCATTGCCCGCTCCCCCAACACCCAACACCCAACACCCAACACCACGCCCAATCCCCAATCCCCAATCCCCAATCCCCAAGCCCCAAGCCCCAAGCCCCCAGCCCCAAGCCCCAAGCCCCCAGCCCAACGACATTCCCAGGCAGCCTCGATTCCCGCCTTTGGGGGTTTGACGTCCAGGGGCCGGCATCTCCAATGGTGCGGCCCCTCCTGCCTGGTGCCTGACGCGTCGTCCACCCCCTGCTGCCATGACCACTGCCCGTTCCCGCCGCCTCTGCCTGGCCGCCGTGCTCGCAAGCGGCACGGCGCTGCTGCACCTCTTCGCCGGCACGGCGGAAGTGCAGGAGCCGCTGCTGCAGTCACCGCTGCCGCAACACCTCGCGCTGCTGCTATGCCTGCTGGCACCTGGTGTCCTGCACGCTGTTGTTGTCGGCCGCCGCATTGGCCATGGCCGCCTGGGCGGGGCGCTCGCCACGCCATGTGCCAATGCGGCGGCTGGTGGCGCTGTCGTGGGGCGCTTTCGGCGCCGTCTTCCTGGTGGTCGCAACGGTGTTCGGCGGGCCGGCGATGTTGTGGCAGCTGCCGCAATGGACCCTCCTGCTGCCGGTCGCGCTGCTGGCCTGGCCGCCTCGGCAGCCGCACAGCGGCGACGGGACCGCCTGCGCGTGCATCGAGAGCACCCGCCGCGGCTGAGCGACGGGCCGACAGCTCGCTCAGTAGTTCTTCAGGTCCAGCCACAGCTCCTTGCGGTCGAAGGGCACATTGGCAGGCAGGAAAGGGTTCTCCAGCTCGATCACGGTGCGTTCACTGAGGCGCAGGCTGCTCAGGCTGTCCTTGTAGAAGCGATCGAACAAGGCCGACAGGCTGCCATCGGCCACCATGGCTTCCAGCCCGTCGCGCAGCCGCTCGGCCAGGGCGGGGCTGTTCTTCGACACATAGAAGAAGACCGGCATCGGGTAGGTGATCACCAGCGTCTGCTCCACCTGCAGGCCGGGCAGCTGGCCCCGGCGGGCGGCGTATTCCTGCGGCGCTTCGTTGGCGCCGCGTGGAAAGGCGTCGAAGCGGCCGGCCATCAGCATCGCGAACAGCGGCCCGTAGCGGCTCGCCTCCACCACCTCGATGCCGTTGTGGCGCAGCACCTTGTTGTCGCCCCAGTGGCTGCCCTGCCCCAGGCGCAGCCGGCGCAGGTCGGCCAGGGTGCGGATGCGGGCGAAGCGCGGCTGGTCCTGCTTGCGGATCAGCAGCACGCGGTGCCCCAGCATGCCCTTGTCGAGCGGGATGGGCACGGGGATCATGCCGTGCTCCAGCTCGGGATGGCCGGCATCGCTCCAGTGCAGGTTGACCCGGTCGCCGCGGATCGCCTCCCGGTTCAGCCGCGCCGAGCTCATGTCCTGCCGATAGGGCTTGAGCCGGTGGGGGCCGTGGCTGGCGTCGGTGCGTCGCAGCACCAGCTCGATCAAGGCGTAGTAATAGGCGTAGCGGGTGCTGTCCGACTCGCTGTGCAGATACCTCACTTCCTGCGGCTCGCGCCCGGCCGGCTGTGCGCGCGCCAGCGCTGCAACGACCAGCAGGCAGGCTCCCAGGACATGCATCGCCCGGGTGGCGATCGGTCGCGCCATTGGCGCTCCTTTGCAAAACTGTGCAGCCGCAAAACTTACCATCTGCTCGAAATCCGAAGCAACGCGAGGGCCGGGCCAGCGTGACGCCCGGCCGTGACGCAGTGCACGGCAGCTCGTCCGGCACGCCCGAGCTGGCTACGATGCAGCCTGGGCGGCACCGGTGCCGCGGCAGGGAGTCGGCATGGACCTGAACCATCCACTGATGCAGAGCGTGGCCCTGCCACTGCTGCTGGCGCTGGCCGGCGCCGGTCTGCTGCGGCACGGCGACGCGGCCCGACCGGCCCGCCGGGCGGGCGCCGCCCTGGGGCTGTCGGTGCTGCTGGCCAGCGGCTGGATGCTCGGCTGGCCGCTCCATCCCCAGGGCTTGACCGAGAAACTGCCGTGGCTGGTGGCCGGGGCACTGCTGGCCGGCCTGCTGCTCGATGCCTTCCGCCTCTCGGCGCGCGTGGCCACGCTGCTCGGCGCCGTGCTGTGGGCATTGGCGCTGGCCTGGCTGCGGGGCGCCAGCTGGCCGCTGGCTGCGGCCGCCTGGGCAGCCGGCAGCGCGGTGCTGGCCGCGCTGGCGCACACGCCGGCCGAGCGGGCCAGCGGGCCGGCGTTGCTCGGGCCCGCGTCACTGGGCGTCGCGCTGCTGGCCTTCATGCTGGGCTCGATGCTGTTGTTCCAGCTGGCGCTGCTGCTCGCCTGCGCCTGCGCTGGCCTCCTGCCATGGCTGTGGCCCACGCCCCGCGTCCGCTTCAGTGCGGCGGCCTGGCTGCCGGCCAGCCTGGCCTGGCTCTGCACCGCCTGGGCCTTGCTGGTGCTGACGCCGGCGAAGCCGGGTCTGCTGCTGCCGCTACTTGCAGGCTTCGCGGCGGAACGCGTGCTGCGCCACCGGCGCCTGCCCGGCCGGCGGGCGCTGAGCGAGCCGCTGGCCGTCGCCCTGCTTGCCGCGCTGTGTGCCGGCGGGGCGCTGCTGATGGCCACACTGGGGCCCGCGGGTGCGCCGGCGGCCGGTGAGGACGAGCCCTACTACCAGCCGCGCTGGTGACGCCGGGCGGCGGGCGCGCTGCGGATGGCGACGTCAGGCCGCCCTCGAAGGCGCCCGTGCGGCCCGCCGGGGCATTGCCGCCGCCGCAAGACCGCTGGGCCGCCGCCCGGACGTGGCGGGTGCCGCCGCGGTTCGGCGGCGGACGGAGCGGCAGGCGGGCAGGCCAGCCGTCAAGCAGTCCGGCCGGTTGACCCGATCCGGCGGGCCGGCGCCTGGCCGGTGCACCAGGGGCCAGCGCTACCGCAGCCGTCGCGCCACCCGGCGACAGGGCGGGGGCGCCAGTGAGCGCAGGCCCGCCTCACTCCTGTTCTTCGCCCCGGGTCAGGTGGCCGGCGCGTTCGCGCTTGGTGCGGATGTAGCGCTCGTTGTGCGGGTTGACCGGGGCGATCAGCGGGATGCGGTCCACCACGTCGATGCCACCGCTGCGGATGGCGGCGATCTTGAGCGGGTTGTTGGTCATCAGCCGGATGCGCTGGACGCCGAGCGCCTGCAGCATGGCCACCGCGGCGCCGAAATCGCGCTCGTCCGAGCGGAAACCCAGGTAGCGGTCGGCATCGATGGTGTCCAGCCCGGCGTCCTGCAGCCGGTAGGCCCGCAGCTTGTTGCCGAGGCCGGTGCCGCGGCCTTCCTGGGCCAGGTAGAGCAGCACGCCACCGGTTTCGGCCAGGCGCTCGATGGCGTCCTGCAGCTGGTCGCCGCAGTCGCAGCGCAGGCTGCCGAGCAGGTCGCCGGTGAGGCAGGAAGAATGCAGGCGCACCGGCACCGGTTGCTGCAGGTCGGGCCGGCCGACCACGATGGCGACATGCTCGGCGTCGCCATGCCACTCGCGGAACAGCACCAGGGTGCAGTCCTCGTGCGCTGCGATCGGCACCCGCGCATCGCTGACGCGGCGCAGGCGCAGGTGCGCATGCTGGCGCACCAGCGCCACGTCGGCGGTGGACACCTGCAGCAGGTGGGCCGCCTCCAGCGTGCCGGGCAGCAAGGAGCGCGGCTCGGCCACCAGCAGCGCCGGCGTCAGGCGCGCCCGCTTGGCCAGCGCCAATGCCGCCTCCATGGCCGGCGTGGCGGCCGGCAGGCCGAGGCCGGCCTGGGCCTGCAGCATCTCGCGCAGGCGCTCGGGCACGCCGTGGCCGGGCAGCACCGCGCCCAGCTGCTGCAGCTCCTCGACGCTGGCGCCCGCCGGCAGGCGCAGCGCCACCGCGCCCTCGGCCTGTGGCAGCGCGATGGCCTGGCAGCGTTCGGCGGTCAGCAGCAGCGACAGGCCGGCGTCCAGCGCGGCGAACCATTTCAGGCGGGCCGGCGTCAGCGTCTCGACCGCAGCCACCAGCAGGACGGACGAGGGGTGCTGCGGATCGATCACCGCCAGGCCGCGGCCGTGTTTCAGTTCGGTCTGCGCGCGGTCCACGCGGATGGCGGCCAGTTCGTCGTCGGTATGCAGGGCGGCGGCGTCGGGAAGCTGGAAGGTTCGGTCGTTCATAGGCTGCTAGCATAAGGCTCGCCCGGCGCCGGTGCAGGGCGGGCGCCGGCACCGCCACGGCGGCGCCGGATGTCGCACCGCCTATTGTCCCCTGCCTGGCCCGTCAACGCCCTTGAACGCCTCCGCCCCCCGCCCCGGCATGGACCGCCTGTGGACACTGTGCCTGCAGGCCGCCGGGCAACGGCGCCTGGCGACGCCGTCCGCCCGGGTGCTGGGCGGCACGGCCGACGCCGGCCTGGCCTGGCAGCCCGAGGCCGGCTGGCAGCTGCAGGGCAGCTGGGCGGCCGAGGCGCAGGCGCTGTTCCCCCTCTACAAGCCACTGCTGGACCGGCAGGCCGGGGCGCCCACCTGGGTCATCGGCCAGCTCGGCCAGAGCCTGGACGGCTGCGTCGCCACGCACAGCGGCGACTCCTGCTTCGTCAACGGCCCGGAGAATCTGGTGCACCTGCACCGGCTGCGTGCCTTGAGCGATGCCGTGCTGGTGGGGGCCGGCACGGTGGCCGCCGACAACCCGCGGCTGACCACCCGCCTGGTCACCGGGCCGCAGCCGGTGCGCGTGGTGCTGGACCCGCGGCTGCGCGCCCCCGCCGGGGCCGGCCTGTTCAGCGACGAAGCGGCCCCCACCCTGCTGCTGTGCGATGCCGCGCATGCCGCCGCCGCGGTGGCCCGGCTCGGTGCCGAACGGGTGCTCGCCGTGCCCGGCCTGCTGGGGGCAGACGGTGAACCGCGCCTGGCGCCCGCCATCGCGGCGCTGCAAGGCCGCGGCCTGTCGCTGCTGTTCGTCGAAGGCGGCGGCGTCACCGTCTCGCGCTTTCTCGCGCAGGGCTGCCTGGACCGCCTGCACCTGGCGATCGCCCCGCTGCTGATCGGCCGCGGCCGGCCGGGCGTGCAGGCGCCGCGGGCCACCCGGCTGAGCGAGGCGCTGCGCCCGCCCTGCCGCACGGTGCAGATGGGCTGCGACATCCTGTGGGACCTTGACCTGCGCGGTGGCTGACGGCTGACGGCATCGGCCCAGGCACCCCGCAGGGGTCGCACGGAACACGAAGAAGAAGCAGGAGACGGCGCGCAAGGCAGCCGGAGGGCGCGCCGAAGACGGCGCCTGGTGGCGCCGGGCGGGCGGCAGGTCGCGACGGCGCCTGGGCGAGTGGCGCGCTGCGGCCTTCGAGTGGCGCGGCGCCGGCCTTGGCGGGCGCCGCGCCGCCGCCCCCTCGGGTCCCTATCCGCTGCCCGGCCCCACGGCCACGGCGCTCTGCCGCCCTGCGGCGGCCCGCCACATTCCGGTCTCAGCGCTCTGCCAGCAGGTCGAGATGCCCCACCCGCAGCTCGGCCGGCTGCAGGCGCCTGCGGCGACACCAGTCAGCCACCGCAGCGGCTTCCCCGGGCGCCTGCTCCTGCGCGGCCGCCGCCATGCCGGCCAGCAGGGCGGCCTGCATCTCGCCGGGCGGCAGCTGCCAGTCGCTTTCCGCCTGCTGCACCTTCCAGCCGGCCGCCGCCAGTCGCTGCGCCAGCAGCGGCACCGCGGCCGCTCCCAGCGCCGCGCCGAAGCCCTTGTCGCGCCGCTGGTGCGCCGCGAACAGGCGGCGCACCCGTTCGTCGTCCGCATCGGCCGGTGTCCAGCCGATGCGGCCGTCCACGTTGAGGGCGAACAGCAGGGCGGCGCCGGCGGCTTCGCAATGCGCCGCCAGGCGGCCGAGCCAGGACGCAGAAACCAGATCGAGCAAGGCCGAGGCGGTGACCAGCCGGGCCTTGGCGAACGGTGCCTCGCCGAGGGCCTGCGACAGGTCCAGCGGCAGCAGTTCCAGCTCGGCCGAGAAGCCGGGGCCGGACCACCGCCCGCCCCTGCCCCGGTGCTCGAAGCGATAGCCCGGCCCGGCGGCCGCGTCGGCCAGTGCCGCTGGCAGCGCAGCCAGCAGCGCCGGGTCGTGGTCCACCAGCCACCAGTGCTGGGTGCCGCCCAGCCGCGGCGCCAGGTAGCGCAGGTTGGCGCCGGTGCCGCAGCCGAGGTCCAGCACGGTGAAGGGCTCGGCGGCCGCAGCGCCGCAGCGCCGTGCCAGGGTGTCGAGCCGCAACGCCCCTGCGGCGGCATCGCGGGCGGCCCGGTCGAACGGCTCGCGCAGGCGCAGCCACTCCGCGCTGAAGCCGCTCATCGGGCCAGCTCCTGCAGCAGGCGGTCGAACCGGGCCACGGCCTGCGGCCAGCCCGGCAGCCGCGGGGCAGCCGCCCGGGCGCCCTGCTGTAGGCGGGCGCGCAGGGCGGCATCGTCCAGCCAAGCGGCCAGTGCAGCGCGCAATGCCGGCACGTCGCCGGGGGGCACCAGCCGCCCGGCGCCGGGCGGCACGGTGCCGCCCACCGCGCCGGCCTGCGTGGCAAGCACCGGCAGGCCGTGCGCCAGCGCCTCGGCCAGCACCATGCCGTAGCCTTCATGGAAGCTGGCGAGCACCAGCGCGTCGGCCGCGCGGTAGGCCGCCTGCAGCTGGCGTTCGTCGACCTCGCCGTGCAGGCGCACGCGCGACGCCAGGCCATGGGCCACGACGGCCCGGCGCACTGCGTCCGCACAGGCCGCGTCGCGGCTCGTGCTGCCCACGCAGTCGAGCGTCCAGGCCCGGTCCTGCAGTCCGGCCAGGGCTTCGACCAGCAGCGCGTGGCCCTTGCGCGGCGTGAGCGTCGCAACGCACAGCAGCCGCCCGGCCGAGCCGGGATCGCGCGGCGGGCAGGCCACCGGGTCGGTGCCCGGCGGCACCACCGCCAGCCGCTGCGGCGGCACCGCAAAGTCGGCCAGCGCCAGCGCGGTGGATTCGCTGGTGACCACCACCTGCCTGGCACAGGCCAGCGCACGGACTTCGCTGGCGAACAGCGCCTCGCGCTGCCGCGCCTGCAGCCCGGTCTCGAAAGCCAGCGGGTGGTGCACCAGGGCCAGCCAGCGCAGGCGCCCCGCATGGCGCTCGGCCAGGGCTGGCAGGCAGCCGAAGGCCAGGCCGTCGGCCACCACGGGCAGCCCGTCGGGCAGCGCCGCGAGTGCGGCCTCGGCTCGTGCGCAGGTGGCGTCGTCCGGCCACGGGAAGCCGCCCTCCAGCACCAGCAGCTGCACCTGCCAGCCGGCCGCCCGCAGGCCCTCGATCACACGCCGGTCGTAGCGAAAGCCGCCGGTCGGCGTGTCGAGCGCACCCGGCACCAGGAAGGCGCAGCGCCGCGGGCCGCCACTCATGCCGGCGCCGCCGGCTGCAGCGGGGCGTCGTAGGCGGCCCAGGCCACGTGCGACTCGTGCAGCGTGACGCGCGCGCTGTCCAGGCCGCCGGCATGTGGCCCGAGCCGGCCGGCTGCCACCTGCGCCGCCAGCCGCTGGTGGATCGCCCGGGCCAGGAATTCGGTGGTGGTGTTGCGGCCGGCGAAGGCCGGCTCCTCGTCGAGGTTGCGGAAGTTCAACTCCGCCAGCACGCCCCGCAGCGCCTCGGTGGCCAGGCCGATGTCGACCACCACGCCGTCGGCATCGAGTTCGCGGCGGCGCAGCTCCAGGTCCACCACATAGGTGGCGCCGTGCAGGCGCTGGGCCGGGCCGAAGACGGCTCCGCGGAAGCTGTGGGCGATCATGAAATGGTCGCGGACATTGACGCTGTACATGGCGGGCTCGGGCTCCTGCAAGGTGGGGACGAAGGGTCAGGGATAGTCGATGCGCTGGCACAGCGTGTCGGGTGCGCCCTGCGACAGGCGCTGCAGCACCTGCGGCAGCGCCTCGAAATCGGCGCAGTCGGTCAGCAGGGCATCGAGCACCGGCGCCTGCGCCAGCAGCGACAAGGCCAGTGCCAGCCGGCGGCGGTGGCTCCAGCGGCCGCGCTGGGCGGTCGCCACCTGGCCGACCTGCGAGCTCTGCAGCCGCAGCCGGCGCGCATGGAAGGCCTCGCCCAGCGGCAGCGTGACGGGCCGCCGGCCATACCAGCTCAGCTCCAGCACGGTGGCCTCGAAGCCGGCCAGCCGCAGCGCGGTGGCCAGCCCCTCCGGCTGGCCGCTGGCATGCACCACCAGGTCGGCCTCCGGCGTGGCCGCCCCGGGCGACGCAAAACGGGCGCCCAGCGCCTCGGCGATGCTGTGCCGCGCGGCATGGGTGTCGACCACCTCGACCTCGCAGCCCGGCAGCCGGGCCGCCAGCCAGGCGACCAGCAGGCCGACCACCCCGCCGCCCACCACCGAGATGCGGTCACCGATGCGCGGCGCGGCGTCCCACAGCGCATTGACGGCGGTTTCCAGGTTGGCCGCCAGCACCGCACGGCCGGGTGGCAGCTGCGCCGGCAGCGGCAGCACCGCGCCGGCCGGCACGACATAGCGGGTCTGGTGCGGGTAGAGGCAGAAGACGGGCCGCCCCAGCAGCTCGGCCGGCCCCACCTCGACCACGCCGACATTGCAGTAGCCGTACTTCACCGGCCCAGGGAAATCGCCGGCCTGGAAGGGTGCGCGCATGCGTTCGTACTCGCCCGGTGGCACCTCACCGCGGAACACCAGGGTCTCGGTGCCGCGACTGATGCCGCTGTGCAGCGCGCGCACCTGCACCTCGCCGGCGCCGGGCGGCGGCACGGTCTCGCCGCGGATCTCGGCGCGGCCGGGCGCGGTCACCCAGCAGGCGCGGGCCGGCCCTGGGGAAGCGCCGGGCTTGACGGGGAAGGACGAAGCGGTTGACATGTGCGGGATGCAAAGCGACGCAGGATCTTAAGTCGATGTTCGCCGACACCGTGCCCGGCACGCCGCCCGCCCCGCTGCGGGCGGCGTCGCCCACCCCGTCCGCCGGCGATCCGCTGCGGCAGGAACTGCGTCGCGACCTGCTGGTGACGGCCGCGCTGCTGGCCCCGCTGGCGTTCGGCATCGCCTGGCTGGCGAAGCTCGGCCCCGGCTATGCCGGCAAGGCACTGGCCCTGCTGGCGCTGGCCGGCGTGCTGCTGTGGCGGGGCCTGCCGGCGCACCGGCCGCACCGGCGCCTGGGCGCTGCCAACCGCGTGACGCTGGCGCGCCTGGCGCTGGTGACCTTGCTGGCGGCCGGCCTCGGCGAGCCGATCCACGGCCGCCCGGCGCTCGACTGGGCGCTGGTGGCGCTGGCCGGCGTGGCCGCGTTGCTCGACGGGCTGGACGGCCCATTGGCGCGCGCCAGCGGCCTGAGCAGCGAGTTCGGCGCCCGCTTCGACATGGAGACCGACACCCTGCTGATGCTGGTGCTGGCGCTGCTGGCCGTGCAGTCCGGTCGCGCCGGCGCCTGGCTGCTGGCGGCCGGCCTGCTGCGCCACGCTTTCGTGGCCGCGGCCCGCCTGTGGCCCTGGCTGGCTGCGCCGCTGCCACCCAGCCGGCGCCGCAAGGCGGTCTGCGCGCTGCAGATCGGCTGCCTGGTGGCCTGCCTGGCACCGCTGTTCGACGCCACGGCCGCCGCCGCCATGGCCGGGGCCGGCCTGCTGGCGCTGTGTGCTTCCTTCGCCGCCGACGTGGCCTGGCTGGCCCGGCGGCGCCACCTTCACCGGGAGACCGCTGCATGAGCCTGTTTCGACACCGCCCCCCTCCGGCACTGCTGCTGTGGCGCGCCGCCGGCCTGCTCCTGCTGGCCCTGCTGCTGCCCTGCGTCAGCAGCCAGGCGCAGGCGCCGGCGCAGCCCCAGCGCTATGAGATCGACCCCGACCACCTGTCGGTCGGGTTCCTGGTCAGCCACATCGGCTATGCCAAAGTGCTCGGCCTGTTCCGCGCCGCGCGCGGCAGCTACAGCTTCGACGAAGCGCGCGGCGCACTGAGCGACGTGCGCATCGAGGTCGACACCGCCAGCGTGTTCACCAACCATAAGAAGCGCGACGACCACCTGAAAGGCGCCGACTTCCTCAACGCCGCCGAACACCCGCGCATGATCTTCACCGCCGCCAGCGCCCGCCGCACCGGCGAGCGCAGTTTCGAGATCGCCGGCCAGCTCGAGCTGCTGGGGCGCAGCCAGCCGCTGGTGCTGCAGGCCACCTGGAACAAGAGCGCCGAGTACGAGATTGGCGGCCTGCGCAAGCCGTATGTGATGGGGGTGTCGGCACGCGGCAGCTTCAAGCGCAGCGCCTGGGGCATGAACTACGGCGTGGCCAACGGCTGGGTCGGCGACGAGGTGTCCCTGATCATCGAGTTCGAGGCCCGCCGCCAGTGAGCCCTGTCGCGCCGGACGCCAGCAGCCGCGCGGCGGCGCCTCCCCCGGCCTGGCGCCACTGGTTGCCGCGCGCGCTGCTGGCCTTCCTGGTGCTCAACGGCGTCCTCACCTTCGAGAACCAGTGGCCCACCGCCGGCATCCGCCTGGGGGCCCGGCTGTCCTTCGAGCTGTGCCTCGGCACGCTGGGGCTGATGGCCTGGGTGGCCTGGCGCGGCCGCGCCAGCGCCCGCCTGATCGGCGCGCTGGCCGCCGCCTACACCGTCGGCGTGCTGCTGCGCTACCTCGATGTCACCGTGCCGGCGCTGCTGGGCCGCCCGGTCAACCTGTACTGGGACGGCCGGCATGCCTGGCAGCTGCTGAAGCTGGCCGCCGGCGACTGGCCGGCATGGCAGGCGGCGGGCATCCTCGCCATGGCCGTTGCCGGCCTCGCCACCCTCTACCTGCTGGTGCACCGCGCCACCGCCATGCTGGCCGCCTGCCTCGAATGGCACCGGCCCCGCCCCTGGCTGCTGGCGGCCGGGCTCGCGCTGTCGGCCAGCCATGCGGTGCACCCCTATGTGGAGCGTGACACGCGCTGGTTCTTCTCGCTGCCGGTGCTGCCCGGGCTGCTGCACCAGGTGGCGCTGCTGCCCGACGTCGTGCTGCCGGGGCAGGCCGACCGGCGCCTCTCACCCAGCCCCCGCTTCGACAGCGACCTGGCCCGGCTGCATGGCGCGGACGTGCTGCTGCTGTTCGCCGAATCGTATGGCGTGGTGGCGCTCGACCATGCGCCGCTCGCCGCTGCGCTGGCAGCCTCGCGCGAGCGCCTGCAGCAGGCCATCGACGCCAGCGGCCGGCAGGTGGTGTCGGCGCGGGTGCGCTCGCCCACCTTTGGCGGCGGCTCCTGGCTGGCGCATGCGGCCCTGCTCAGTGGTGTCGACACCCGCCGCCCGGGCGACCACGACCTGCTGCTGACCACCCGCCGGCCCACGCTGGTCAGCCATTTCCGGCAGCATGGCTGGCGCACGGTGGGCTGGATGCCGGGGCTGCAACGGCCCTGGCCCGAGGGGGCCTTCTATGGCTTCGACCGCCGCGCCGGCGCCGACGACATCGGCTACCACGGCCCGGCCTTCGGCTATTGGCGCATTCCCGACCAGGCCGCCCTGGCCCTGCTGCAGCAGCAGGAGCTGCCGGCGGGGCCGCGGGCGCCGCGGTTCGTGGTGTTTCCCACCCTCAACAGCCATGCTCCTTTCCGGCCGCTGCCCCCCTTGCAGGCCGACTGGGCCGCACTGCCGGGGCCGGGCGCCTATTCGGCGGCGCAGCAGGCACAGGCGCTGGCCGAGCCGGTCTCGTGGCTGGACCCGCTGCCAGCCTATGCTGCCTCGCTGCGCTATACCTACGGCTGGCTGGCTGCCTGGCTGGACGGGCCGGCGCCGCCGGGCCTGCTCACGGTGGTGATCGGCGACCACCAGCCGCTGGCCGCGGTCAGCGGCCCGCAGGCCAGCTGGGATGTGCCGGTGCATGTCATCAGCAGCGACGCGGCCTTGCTGGCGCGCTTCACCGCCGCCGGCTTCACGCCCGGGCTGCAGCCACCGGCGCCGGCCCTGTGCGACCTGCATGAACTGACTGCCCGGCTGCTGGCCGCCTTCGACGGCCGCGCACCCGCCACCGGCCGGGCGGCCGCGCGCTGAGCGGGCCGCGCCGGCCGGCCTCAGCGCACGGCCGGCAGCCACCGTGCATGGATGTCGCCGGACGGCGCATCCGGCGGCAGCGCCTGCAGCCAGCGGCACAGTGCGCCCGCCTCCAGCGGCTCGGCCGGCTGCAGGCAGAGGCGCTCGCCGATCGAGTACCAGTAGTGGTGGCGGCCCAGCGACTCCAGCCGATCGACGCAGGCCAGCGCCAGGTCGCGCACCGGCGCAAGGAATTCGAAGGACAGCGCAGGCAGCGGCTGGCTCAAGCCCTGCAGGACCTCGGCCTCATAGCCTTCCACGTCGATCTTGACGAAGTCCGGCCGGCCATGGTGCTCGATCAGTGCGTCAAGGGTCGTCACCGGCACCCACGGGCCGGGCGACCAGCTGACACCGGCGAAGGACGGGCTGGCGCCGGCCCGGGCCGCCCAGTCGGCCGACAGGGTGCTCACCGTCGGCGTGCGCTCGCTGCTCAGCAGGCGCGCCTGGCCGGCGCAGCGGCCGAGCGCCGCGGGCACCAGCGTCACCCCGGCGTCGCGGCCGAAGCCGGCCTGCAGCAGGCGCACGAAGTCGGCCTGCGGTTCCACCGCCACCACCCGGGCGCCGAGGGCCCGCCAGGCCCGCACCCGGTTGCCGGCATGGGCGCCGATGTCGAAGGCCAGGCCGCCGGGCGGCACCCAGCCGGCATAAAAGCGCCGCAGCTGGCGCGCCCGCCACGGCACACCGTGGTAGATGGCCAGCGATCGCAGCAGGCCCCACGCGCGGTTCAGCGCCGGCATGCGGCAGGCGCGGCACGGCCGCGGGCATCAGGGGTGGGCAGCATGCCGGCCACTCTAACCGCTGGCGGCAAGGGGTCGGCCGGCCGCAGCGGGCTCCTGAAAACAACCAACCCGCCATCAGGCGGGTTGGTGGTGTGCGGCTCCCTTCGCGGGAGCCGGAGGCCCGGCAAGGCAGGGCTTACTTGCCGACAGCCGGGGCCTGCTTGGAGGCCGCCTGGCGGCGCGCGTCTTCAGCGGCGCGGCGGGCCAGGGCGCTGTGGTTGCTGTCGGAGAAGACCGAGGCTTCGCCGCTGAACACGGGCAGGTCTTCACCGGCGGCACGGGCGCGGGCCACTTCGGCCTGCACTTCGGCGCGGGTCTTGCCGGCCGGGGCGGCGGCTTGTTGCGCAAAGGCACCGGTGGCAGCAAAAGCGGTCATCACGGCGGCGATCAGGGTGGTCTTGGCGTTCATTTTCAGATCCATTCGTCTCAAGGTAAGGACAGGCTCGGGTCGGGCGGGTCGGCCGTCTGGCCCATCGCTGAGTCGCAAGCGCGATTCGTTTGTGCTCATCGATGGGATGAACTGTAGGTGTTAACCCTGGACGGATAAACGAGACGCCGAAGAATGGCTCGTTGCGAAAAGCGCAACAAAACCCAGCCAAGAGGATGGTTTCTGGCCATGAAAAAACCCGCCACCAGGGCGGGTTCGGGAAGGACAGCGGCCCCTCGGGCCGCTGCGGCGGCCTCAGCCGGCCTGCAGCCGGAAGCCGCTGACGATGCGTTCCAGCCGCGCCGCCTGCTCCTGCATCGACTGGGCCGCGGCGGCGGCTTCCTCGACCAGGGCCGCGTTCTGCTGGGTGATGCCGTCCATCTGCGAGATGGCCTGGCCCACCTGGCCGATGCCCATGCTCTGCTCACGGCTGGCGGTCATGATCTCGCCCATGATCTGGGCCACCCGGTCGGTGCTGGCGACCACTTCCTGCATCGTGGAGCCGGCCTGGTCCACCAGCGTGGTGCCGGCTTCGACCTGCTCGACCGAGGCGGTGATCAGGCTCTTGATCTCCTTGGCCGCTGCTGCCGAGCGTTGCGCCAGCGTGCGCACCTCGCCGGCCACCACCGCAAACCCGCGGCCCTGCTCGCCGGCCCGGGCGGCTTCCACCGCCGCGTTCAGCGCCAGGATGTTGGTCTGGAAGGCGATGCCGTCGATCACACCGATGATGTCGACGATCTTCTTCGACGACTGGTTGATCGAGCTCATGGTGTCCACCACCCGGGCCACCACCGAGCCGCCCTTGACCGCGACCGCCGAAGCCTCGCTGGCCAGGTGGTTGGCCTGCTGGGCATTGTCGGCGTTCTGCTTGACGGTGCCGGTCAGCTGCTCCATGGCCGAGGCGGTTTCCTCCAGCGAGCTGGCCTGGTTCTCGGTGCGCGAGGACAGGTCGTGGTTGCCGCTGGCAATCTCGCGCGAGGCGTCGGCGATCGAGCTGGTGCTGGCCTTGACCTCCAGCATCATCTTCTGCAGCCGCTCGATGAAGGCGTTGAAGCTGGACACCACTGCGTCGAACTCGACCCCGCCGCCGCCCGGCAGGCGGCGCGTCAGGTCGGCATCGCCGGCCGACAGGGCGTCGATGTTGGCCTTCAGCACGCCCAGGCGGCGCATGAACATGCGGATGCCGCCGATCACCAGCGCCAGCACCAGCAGCGCGATCGGCACCTGCACCATGCCCAGCTTGGCCAGGATGCCGTTGCTTTGCTGCGTCAGCAGCCGGGTCGGCAGGCCGGTCGCCAGCACCCACGGGCTGCCCGGGATGGGCTTGAGGAACAGCGTGTGGCCCTCGCCGTTTTCCTGGTATTCCGATTCCAGCGCGGCATTGCCCTGCAGGCCGGGCAGCAGGCGCTGCACTTCGGCGGCCAGCGGCACCTCGCCGGCCAGCGCCGAGACGTTCTTCAGCACGATGTCCGACTTGATCAGGCTGCTGTTGCTCACCACCTTGCCGTCACGCTCGACGAGCAGGATCTGGCCGTGGATGGCGGCTTCCATGTCCGCCACCAGGCGGTTGAAGAAGCCCAGCGTCACGTCGATGGTGGACACGCCCCACAGCTGGTCGCCCTGGTAGATCGCCATCGCGCAATTGGTGCGGGGCTGCGGGCTGGCGTCGTCCTGATAGGCATTGGCCCAGGCGCACTGGCCGCGCGGCGCTTTCTGCCCAGCCAGGTGCCAGGGCTGCTCCCAGTACTTGAGCGACTCCGGCGAGTTCCAGTGGGTGTTGACGTTCAGCTTGCCGGCCTTGTCGCGGGCGAAGAAGGTGCTGAACTTGTCGCGCGACGCGTCGCGCTTCTGCGGCAGCGGCCAGATGCCGCCGCCGAACACGTTGGGGTCGCCGTACTGGTCCACCAGTCCCGGCAGCAGCGTGTCGATGGTGTCGCTGTCCATCAGCGACACCGACTGCGTGATGCTGCGCTGCTGGGCCTCGACCTGGCGCAGCTGCTCGGTGATGCGGATGGCGATGGCATTGACGTCATGCCCGATGACGACGCCTTCGGTGCGCTTGAGCTCCGGCGTGACGAACAACGAGATGACGGCCAGCGTCATCAGCAGGAGCGCCGCGAAGATGGCGGCGAACAACAGGGTGTAGCGCGCCTGGCTGGTTTTGAGGAATTCCACGAATGTCTCTGAGGGATGGTTATCCCTGGGTCATCGGCAGGGGCGCGCCGGACTTGAGCCGCCGCCTCTGCGCCGCGGTGACCTTCGTCACGCCGGGCGGCGCGGGATTCCCCCCGAAGAGGGGGGCGCCCTGCCGGCGAACAGGCGCCGGCGCGGCTATCCTCCCCGCTTTTGCCACCACACCACCTCGAGGGAAGCAGCATGTCCATCTCTGAGCGCACAGAGACTTTTTTCGGCCGCACCGTGCACGACTGGCGTCCCGGCCAGCCGCTGCCCGAGGGCCGCGACCTGGTCTGGCGCCTGAGCCTCGACTATGACGCCGGCACCACCATGGCCGAGCTGCTCGACGGCTTCCTGGCTGCGGTGGACCCCTCGGGCGTGGAGGCGCTGGTCATCGGCGCCTGGGAAGAAGCCTACGAGACCAGCCCCAATGACGCACTGCGCCTGCTGAGCGAGCGCGCCGCCGAGTTGCCGGCGCTGAAGGCCTTGTTCGTCGGCGACATGACGTATGAGGAATGCGAGGTCTCCTGGATCATCCAGGGCGACTACACCGCGCTGCTGGCCGCCTTCCCCCAGCTGCAGGTGCTGCGCATCCGCGGCACCAACTCGCTGACGCTGCCGGCCTTCTCGCACCCCGCGCTGCGGCAACTGGTGATCGAGGGCGGCGGCCTGCCGGCCAGCATCGCCGATGCGCTGAGCCGCTCGAGCCTGCCGGCGCTCGAACACCTGGAGCTGTGGCTGGGCACCTCCGAATACGGCTTCGAGGGCGATGCCGAGCTGTACCGCCGCGTGCTGGCGCAACTGCGCACGCCGCAGCTGCGCTACCTGGGCCTGCGCGACTCCGAGATTGCCGACGAGCTGGCCCAGTGGCTGGCCGGTGAAGCCTGGATCGAGCAGCTGCACACGCTCGACCTCTCGCTCGGCACCATCGGGGATGCCGGGGCCCAGGCCCTGTGCGCCAGCCCGCATGTGCGCCGCCTGGCACGGCTGGACCTGAGCCACCACTACATCTCGGCCGCCTGGCAGGCCAACCTGCAGGCGCTCGGCCCGGAAGTGGTGCTGGACGACGAGCAGACGGCCGACGAATACGACGGCCAGGCCTATCGCTACGTGGCGGTCGGCGAATAAGGCCGGCCGCCATGTCCGCCTTGCTGCCGCCGCCCCAGGCCGGCCTGCCCTGGGTGGTGCTGGGGGTGGCCGGCAGCAAGCGCGTGCGCGGCCTGCAGGCGGCCGGCCTGGGCCTCGGGCTCGCGCCGCCCCGGTTGGTGGAATGGTCGGCCTTCCTGCGCCAGCCGGCGCTGCTCAGGCAGGCGCTGCAGGCGCCCTGCCGGCTGCGCATCGAGCCGCCAGGCGACGACGCCACGGCGCAGCTGCGGCTGATGCAGCTGGGCTGCCGGCGCCTGCGGCGCCCGGCCTGCCGCGCGCCGGAACACGGCGAGCTGCTCGGCACCGACGCCTGGTTTGCCGGCTTTGCCCGCGTGCTGCGCGGCATCGCCCGGCTGCTGGCGCGCCGGCCGCAGGTGCAGGCCTTCCATGCACCGGCCGACATCCTCGCCATGACCGACAAGCTGCACTGCCAGCAGCGGCTGCAGGCCCACGGGGTGCACACCCCGCTGCTGCTGGGCGCCTGCGAAGGCTATGAGCACCTGCAGGCGCTGATGCACCGCCATGGCCTGGACCGCGCCTACCTGAAGGCCCGCTACGGCTCCTCGGCCGCCGGGGTGGTGGCCTATCGCCGCAACCGCCGCGGCCAGGAGCAGGCCATCAGCTCGGCCCGGCTGGTCGACGGCCCGCACGGACCGCAGCTGTTCAACATCAAGCGGGTGCACTGCTACAGCCGGCAGGACGAGATCCGACGCCTGCTCGACCAGGTGGCGGCCCAGCAGGCCTATGCCGAGGCCTGGCTGCCCAAGCCACGCTGCGGCGCCGGCCACTACGACCTGCGCGTGCTGACCTTCGGCGGCCGTGCGGCCCACCGGGTGGCCCGCATCGGCGAGCGCGCCATGACCAACCTGCACCTGGACAACCAGCGCGCCGACCCGGCCGCGCTGCTCGACGCGACACAGCTGCAGGCGGTGCAGGCCACCGCCGAGCGGGCCGCCGGCGCCTTCCCGCACAGCCACATGATCGGCTTCGACCTGGTCGCCTGCGCCCGTGGCGTGCACGTGCTGGAGGCCAATGCATTCGGCGACCTGCTGCCCGGGCTGCTGTGGCAAGGTGAAGACCCGCACCAGCGCGGCCTGCGCTGGCAGCAAGGACCGCAATGACCGCCGCCGCCCGCCAGGTGACCGACATGAACCGCGTCGTGGGCAGCCACGACATCGTCTTCCTGACCCTCGACACGCTGCGCTACGACGTGGCCCAGGCCTTGTTCGAGCGCGGCGAGCTGCCGGTGCTCGGTGCGCACCTGCCGCCCGGCGGCTGGGAGCGCCGGCACACGCCGGGCAGCTTCACCTACGCGGCCCACCAGGCCTTCTTCGGCGGTTTCCTGCCGACGCCGGCGCGCCCGGGGCGGCACCCGCGGCTGTTCGCCACCGCCTTCCGCGGCAGCGAGACCACCACACCGGCCACCTGCGTGTTCGAGGAAGAGAACATCGTCGCCGGCCTGGCCGGCCGCGGCTACCACACGGTGTGCATCGGCGGCGTCGGCTTCTTCAACCGGCAGACGCGGCTGGGCTCGGTCCTGCCGGGCCTGTTCGCCGAAAGCCATTGGCATCCTGGCCTCGGCCCCGGCCAGCGCCACTCGGCCGAGCGCCAGGTGGCCCTGGCGGTGCAGCGCCTGCAGGCGCTGCCGGGCCGCGTGTTCCTCTTCATCAACATCTCCGCGCTGCATGCGCCCAACCGGGCCCACCTGCCCGGCTGCAGCGAAGACAACCTCGACAGCCATGCCGCCGCCCTGCGCCATGTGGACCAGGCGCTGGCGCCGCTGCTGGCCGCCTGCTCGGCCCGCGCGCCCTGCTTCGTGATCGCCTGCTCCGACCACGGCACCGCCTACGGCGAAGACGGCTACCACGGCCACCGCCTGGCCCATCCCAGCGTGTGGGAGGTGCCGTATGCCGAGTTCTTCCTGCCGCCGCCCCCTTCCTCCTGCCGCCCCCACGGGGCCGACTGACCATGCCCGCCCCCGCCTCGCTGGCCGACCTGATCGCCCACGGCCCCTACCAGGCCTATTCCTACTCCTACCCGCACAAGCAGGCCTACCGCCGGCTCGACACGCCGCGGCCGCTGGCGCCGTTGTGGGCGGCCGAAGACCGCCGCGCGCTGTTCGCCTACCTGCACATTCCCTTCTGCACGATGCGTTGCGGCTTCTGCAACCTGTTTGCGATGGCCCGGCCGGACGAGGACCTGGTGCAGCGCTACGTCGACGCGCTGGTGCGGCAGATGCGGGTGATGGACGGGGTGCTTGGCGGGCGGCGCTTCGCCCGCCTGGCGCTCGGCGGCGGCACACCGACCTACCTGTCGCCGGCGCAGCTGGAGACGCTGTTCACCGCCGCCGAGCGCCACCTCGGCATTGCGCTGCAGGCCACGCCGAGCGGCATCGAGGCCTCGCCCGAGACCGTCACCGACGAACGGCTGGCGGTCTGCAAGGCGATGGGCGTGGACCGCGTCAGCCTCGGCATCCAGAGCTTCGCCGCGGACGAAATGCGCGCACTCGCCCGGCCGCAGCAGAACCCGGTGGTGGTGCAGGCGATCGAGCGCATCCGCCGGGCCGGCTTCCCAGTGCTCAACCTCGACCTGATCTACGGCATCGAAGGCCAGACCCGCTCCAGCCTGCTGGCCTCCATCGACAGCGCGCTCGCCTTCGCGCCGGAGGAGCTCTACCTCTACCCGCTCTACGTGCGCGGGCAGACCGGCCTGGGCAAGCTCGCACTGCGCCGCGACAGCGCCCCCGCCGACAGCCGGCTGGACCTCTATGCCGCCGCCCGCGACCACCTGCGCGCCGCCGGCTACACGCAGGTCTCCATGCGCATGTTCCGCGCCCCGCACGCGCCCGGCGACAGCGGCCCGGCCTACTGCTGCCAGGACGACGGCATGGTGGGCCTGGGCGCCGGCGCCCGCTCCTACACCCGTGGCCTGCACTACTCGGGTGCCTATGCGGTGGAGCGCTCGGCCACCCGCGACATCGTGCAGGCCTATGTGGAGCAGGACGAGGCCGGCTTCGCGCAGGCCGCCCACGGCTTCGAGCTGGATGCACAGGAGCAGCGCCGGCGCTATGCCATCCAGTCGCTGCTGACCCGGCCGGGGCTGTCGCATGCGGCCTGGCGCCAGCGCTTCGGCAGCGATTGCCTGGACGACCTGCCGCAGCTGCGCGAGCTGCAGCCGCTGGGCCTCGCGCAGGACGCCAACGGCCTGCTCGCGCTCACCGACCGGGGCCTGGCCTATGCCGACACCATCGGCCCCTGGCTGGTGTCGGCGCGGGTGCGGGCCCTGATGGCAGAGCACGGCCCGGCATGCTGACGCTGCTCTACCGCGGCAGCCTCACGAGCTGCAACTACGACTGCGGCTACTGCCCCTTCGCCAAGCGCCGCGACACCCGTGCCACGCTGGCGCGCGACGCGGCCGAAGTGGCGCGCTTCGTCGCCTGGGTGGCCGCGCACTCGGGCGGCATCCGCGTGCTGTTCACCCCGTGGGGCGAGGCGCTGGTGCGACGCCACTACCGGGACGCGATGCTGCAGCTGGCGGCCCTGCCGCAGGTCTCGCAGGTGGCCATGCAGACCAACCTGGCCGGGCCCCTGTCATGGCTGGCCGAGGCGCCGGCGGGCAAGCTGGCCCTGTGGTGCACCTGGCATCCGGGGCAGACGCCGCTGGCGCGCTTTGCCGAGCGCTGCCAGCGGCTGCAGGCGCTGGGCATCCGCTTCTCGGTGGGCATGGTGGCCCTGCACGAGCACTACGACGACATCCGCGCCCTGCGCGCCGCCCTGCCGCAGGGCACGCCGCTGTGGCTGAACGCCTATGACCGGCGCGGCCCCGGCTACTACCGGCCGGAGGACCTCGCCTGGCTCGACGCCATCGACCCCTGGTTCCCGCACAACCGGGCCCCCGGCGGCTCGCGCGGCGCAGCCTGCCGCACCGGGCTCGACGTGCTGTCGGTGGACGGCGCCGGTGAGGTGCAGCGCTGCCACTTCGTGCCGACCCGGCTGGGCAACCTCTACCAGGACAGGCTGGACGACATGCTGCGCCCGCGCCCCTGCCCCCGGCTGAAATGCGACTGCTACATCGGCTACGCGCACCGCGAGGACCGCCCCTTCTACGCCGAGTTCGGCGATGGCGTGCTCGCCCGCATTCCCCTGACGCGGGGGCAGTCACCCGGCTGAAGGCCGCTGCGTCCGGCGCCACTGGGTGTCAGAAGCGAACAGCTGTCTGCTGGCGCAGGCCGCAGCGCTGCCACGCTGCCACGCTGCCACGCTGCCGGCGCAGACCCTGCCGTGGCAGGCGGTGCGGCCTGCTCAGGCGCGCCGGGCGGCGGCCGCCACCGCACCCGTGGTGGCGGGTTGTCCCTGCCGTTCACCGACCCGGCAGCGAGGGGCACCGACACTGCCCCCCGCCAGGGTCCGGCTCGCCATCAGGCGGGGATCGACGGCCGCGGCTTCGCGCCCAGTGGCTCGACGAAGCCGGCCGCACCACCGCCCGCCCGGACCGCATGCCAGCCACCGTGCGCAGGCCGGCATCACGGTGCACCAGCGCCGCGCCCATACGCCGGCCGCCGACCAGCGGCGGCTGCACCTGGCGCCCGGGCGTCGTCGATCGCGCTGGTCGGCGTGCAGCACTCGCCGCTGGCCTGGTCCACCCCTGGCAGCCCCGGGCGGGTGCGCGACGCCTGGCACCTGCACTGGGCCTCGCTCGAGCGGCGCGGCCTGCAGGAAGCCGACTTCGAGCTGGCCCGCGCCACGCCGCCGTCGGGTGAGGACTTGTGCCGATGACGCCAGCCCCTGCTCTGCTTTAATGCCGGCATGGATCAGCTCAAGGCCATGCGCGTGTTCGTGCGCGTCATCGACGAAGGCAGCTTTGCCGGCGCCGCGCGTGCGCTCGACCTCGCGCCGGCCGTCGTCACCCGGCTGGTGGCCGACCTGGAAGAGCAGATCGGCGCCCGCCTCATCAACCGCACCACCCGCAGCCTGGCGCTCACCGAGGTCGGCGCCAACTACCTGGAGCGGGTGCGGCAGATCGTCGCCGATGTCGACGAGGCCAACGCCTACGCCTTCAGCGCCACCGAGGAACTGCGCGGCGTGCTGCGGGTGGCGGGGCCGGCCCCGCTGCTGATGCCCAGCGTGGTGCGGCACCTGCCGGAGTTCCGGCGCCGTTATCCCAAGGTCGACATCGACGTGGCGGTGGTGCCGCCACTGCAGGCCCCCGACGAGAACGCCGACGTCACGCTGCTGGTGCAGGGCCCGCGCGGGCTGGAGGGCGACTTCGTGGCCCGCCTGCTGGCCCACTCCGAAGTGGTGCTGTGTGCCACCCCGGCCTACCTCGACAGCCGCGGCCGCCCGGCCGAACCGCGCGACCTGGCGCAGCAGGCCGTGCTGGTGCCCGACCTGCCACTGGCGCCACGCGAATGGACCTTCACCCGCCACGACGAACAGGGCCGGGTGGTGGAGGCGGTGAGCCTCGCCCCGCGCCGCGGCGCGCTCTCGTCCGAGAACGCCGGGCTGCTCAGCTCGGCCGCCACCTTCGGCATGGGCATCGCGGCGTCGCTGTCGCTCACCGTGGCCGACGCCCTGCACAACGGCACGCTGGAGCGGGTGCTGCCGCAATGGCATGTGGCCACCTACAAGGCCTATGCGGCGATGCCCAGCCGCAAGCACCTGCCCAAGCGCACCCGCGTGTTCACCGACTTCCTGATCGAGAAGTTCGGCGGCCAGCCGCGCGACCCCTGGCTGAGCGGCTTCGGCTGAAGCGGCCGGCCTCCGGGCGCTAACATGCCCGCCATGACATCTGCGCTACACGACGACACCGACCCCGGCACCGATGACCGCATCCAGGAAGCCCGCCTGTGGCGGGACAACGGCTGGACCGCCAAGGTCATCAAGAACGAGGACGACGACGGCTGGGCGGTCGCCATGATCAAGGACGGCGAGGCCGAGCCTGCCCTGGTCGGCCCCTGGACCATGGGCCGTGACAAGAAGAACCCCAAGCCGCTGGACGTGGCCGCCTTCAACACGCTGGTGAAGACCGCCTCCGAAGTGCTGCGCCGCCATGAGCAGCAGCTGCATGCGATGTACCACAAGAGCTACACCGTGAGCGAAGGCGAGCACCGCATTGTCGTGACACTGGACATCGTGCCCGACGAGGACAATCCACACGCCCTGCTGAGCGCCGAGGACGCGCTCGGCGAGCGGCTGGCCCAGGTCCGCGTGCCGCCCACCTTCAAGCTGACCCGCGCCAGCGCCGCCGCCTGGGTGGCCGACGAGTTCCGCAAGCCGGCCTGAGCCGGTCGCTGCCCCCACGCGCCAGGGCCGCCCCGCCCGACCCGGCCGGCCGCCCATGGCCCGGCTACGGCTACGGCTACGGCTACGGCTACGGCTACGGCTACGGCTAGGGCTAGGGCTACGGCTAGGGCTACGGCTAGGGCTAGGGCTACGGCTAGGGCTAGGGCTAGGGCTAGGGCTAGGGCTAGGGCTACGGCTGCCGGCCACGGCCGCCTGCCTGCCCACAAGCGCCACTCCCTTCCGCCTCCTGCCGGCCCCTCGCTTGCGGGGGGTCGGCATGACGCCTTCGCCCTACTGTTGAAGCAGGCCGCCCGCTCAGCCGCGAGCCGATCCTTCCCCGGCGGCCTTGCTCACTCGGAGGCCACAACATGAAGCCAGCCTTCACCGCCCTCGTCCTCGCCCTCGCCTGCGCCGGTCCGGCGGTGGCCCTGCCCAGCGCCGGACCCCATGCATCGGCCGCCTTGCGGGACATCGCCATCCAGGTGGTCGACCTGCGTCCCGACGACGGCATCGCCGCCAGCTATGCCTGGAACGATGCCGACGGGCCCTACACCGAACTGCTCGCCCGCAGCGCGCCGGGCCTGCTCGACGAGCACAGCTTTGTGCCGGGCTGGCTGGCCACCGCCTCGGCGTCGGTCGCCACGCCGCCGTCGCGGGCCCGCGCCTGGGCCACCGGCCGCTCGCTCGAAGCCGAGGCCAGCTTCGCCAGCATCCACGACGAGCGCCATGTCGCCCTGGCCAGCGCCACCAGTGGCGGTGCGCGCCTGCCGAACTTCGATGCCGACTTCCTGCGGCTCGCGCCGCACACCCGGATCGTCATCACCGGCTTCGCCCAGGCCACGGCGGGCGTGTTCGCGCCGGGCCACGGCGCCGGCCCGATGAGCTTCGCCAGCGTGTCGCTGGGCCTGACAGGCCCGGCCGACAGTCCCTACGACAGCCTGCTCATCTTCGGTCGCCCCGAGACCGGCGAGACGGTGGCCGCCAGCCGGGCACTGCGGGTGAGCTACAGCAACACCTCGGACGAAGCGGTCGCGCTCCGCGTGGGGGCCGGCGTGACGGCGCTGGCGCAGATGCCGCCACCGCCGCCCGTGCCCGAGCCCGCCAGCCTGGCCCTTGCCACCGCAGGGCTGGCTGCACTCGCCCTTGGCCGACGCCGGCACATTGCCGCCTGAGCCGATGCCGCGGCAGCCCCATCGGCCGCCACCTCCGTCCCTCCCCCTGCAGCAAGGACCGCACCATGAACCCCCTCCTCACCCGATGCCTGGCAGGCTTCCTCGCCCTTGTGCCGCTGGCCTGCGAGGCCGGCCTCACCATCTACCGCAACCCGGCCGCCTACTTCGCCGCCGTCGGTGCGCCCCGCGCGGTGCACACCTTCGACGGCAGCCCGCCCGGCGGCACCACCATCGGAGGCGACTTCGGCGACGTGTACTTCGCCTCCTGCGGCAAGCCCGGCGGCGAGTGCGCCGCCCTGGGCAGCGTGCTGTGGGTCGACGATGCCGTCAGCCATGACCCGTTCTACTCCGGCACGATGTTCAACATCCTGTCCGCGGTGATCGACCCGCGGGCGCCCGACCTGCCAAGCTTTCAGTACTCGCTGGCCTTCGAGCTGCGCGGCGACACCGGCCAGTCCGAGGTCTCGCTGTCCACCGCAGCCCTCTTTCCGGGCCTCTACCAGAACTTCCCGCTGAATGGCACGACCGGGTTCTACGGCGTGGTGTCGGACCTGCCCTTCGACACCTTCAGCCTGGTCACCCACGACGACCCGGACGGCCTGCACCGCGTCTACCTCGACACCCTCTGGCTCTCCCAGCCGGTGCCCGAGCCCGGCAGCGCT
Organism: Eleftheria terrae; assembly: GCF_030419005.1. NCBI lineage: Bacteria > Pseudomonadati > Pseudomonadota > Betaproteobacteria > Burkholderiales > Eleftheria > Eleftheria terrae. Next base: position 4,202,433 of record NZ_CP106951.1, on the reverse strand, counting down.
GGCCTGGTGGGCGCCGGCCTGGCACTGGCCCTCGGCGTGGCCAGGCGCCGGCGGGCGCTCGCCTGAGCGCCGCGGGTGCCGCCGCCCGGGGCGGCGGCGACACTCGCCGATGCGATTCGCATCAGGTGCTTGCGAGCCACACCCGGCACGCTCGCCAGCCCGCCGCTACCATGGCGCTTCGATCCAGCGACCAAGGGAAGCGATGGCTGAGCACTGGTACAAGAACGCGATCATCTACTGCCTCGACGTCAAGACCTTCTGCGACGGCAATGGCGACGGCATCGGCGACTTCACCGGCCTGGCCCAGAAGCTCGACTACCTGGCCGGCCTGAATATCGACTGCATCTGGCTGCAGCCCTTCTACCCGTCGCCCATGCGCGACAACGGCTACGACATCGTCGACTACTACGGCGTCGATCCGCGTCTGGGCACGCTGGGCGACTTCGTCGAATTCTCGCGCCGGGCGCGCAACCGGGGCATGCGGGTGATGATCGACCTGGTGGTCAACCACACCTCCATCGACCATCCCTGGTTCCAGGCCGCCCGCAGCGACCCGGAGTCGCCCTACCGCGACTACTACGTCTGGTCCAGGGAGGAGCCGGCCGACGCACGCGAAGGCACCGTCTTCCCCGGCGAGCAGACCCGCACCTGGACCTGGGACCGCGAGGCCAAGGCCTACTACTTCCATCGCTTCTACGACCACCAGCCGGAGCTCAACATCGCCAACCCGGCGGTGCGCCGCGAGATCGAGAAGATCACCGGCTTCTGGCTCGAGCTGGGCGTCACCGGCTTTCGCATCGACGCCCTGCCCTTCCTGATCGAGCTGAAGAACCTGTCGCAGGATGGCCAGGCCGACCCCCATGCCTACCTGCGCGAGCTGCGCCACCATGTGCAGACGCTGTGCGGCGAGGTCTGTCTGATGGCCGAGGCCAACCTGGCGCCCGAGGCGGTGCCCGACTATTTCGGCGACGGCGACAAGATCCACATGTCGTTCAACTTCTGGGCCAACCAGCACCTCTTCCTGGCGCTGGCGCGCAAGGACGCGAGCCTGATCCGGCGCGCCTTCGAGGACCTGCCGCCGCTGCCCGACAGCTGCCAGTGGAACAACTTCCTGCGCAGCCACGACGAGCTGGACCTGGCCCGCCTGAGCGAGGAAGACCGGCAGGAGGTGTTCCGCGCCTTCGGCCCCGAGGAGCGCATGCAGCTCTACGGCCGCGGCATCCGCCGGCGCCTGGCCCCCATGCTGGGCAATGACCGGCGCCGCCTGGAGCTGGCGCACAGCCTGATGCTGACGCTGCCCGGCACCCCGGTGCTGCGCTACGGCGACGAGCTGGGCATGGGCGACGACCTTGGCCTGCCCGACCGCGAAAGCGTGCGCACGCCGATGCAATGGAGCGCCGACGCCAACGGCGGCTTCTCCTCGGCGGCCCCCGGGAAGCTGGCGCTGCCGCCGGTGGCCGACGGCGAGTACGGCTGGCCCACCGTGAATGTCGAGGCCCAGCGCCGCGACCCCGACTCGCTGCTCAACTGGCTGGAGCGCGTCTTGCGCCGGCGCAAGGAGACGCCCGAGTTCGGCCTGGGCCGCTGCACCTGGCTCGACACCGGCCGGCGCGAACTGCTCGCGCACCGCTTCGACCTGGGCGAATCGACCGTCTTCGCGGTGCACAACCTGGGCGCGCGCCGGGTCAAGTTCGAGCTGCCGGTGGGCGAAGCCGGCCAGTGCCTGCATGACGTGCTGGCGCACCGCCGGCATGAAGTCGAGGAAGACGGTCACTACCGCCTGGAGCTGGAGCCCTACGGCTACCGGTGGCTGCGGCGCGGTGCGCCCTGAGCGGCCGGCGTGCAATGGGAGGCGGCCTCTCGGCCACGCCGCTGCCGGCCCGCCGCGCGGGCCGCGAGGCGCGGACGGCTGTGGGCCTGCATGCCAGGCAACTCGGATCAAGTCGAAGTCACTGCAACGGCGTGCGACCGTGAAAACCTTCGTAGAGCGACTTGAAGCGCGCCGGCAATGACTGCCAATAGGGCGCCGCCTTGGCTCCTGGAACTTGCCAGAACAGGTTCTCGACGAAGGCGACGTCCAGGCATTCAAAGACCTCCGCCGACGAATTCAAGGCACGCTCGAGATGCGAAAGCAGCGCCCGGTGCTGCCTCGGATCGACCCCCCGGCTCATCTCCAGGTTGAGAGCGTTGGCCAGGCTCTCAAACCACGCGTGCGCGTGGCGCGGCGATTCGCCTCCGAATCGCCGCTCATAGTGATCATCGGCCGCCTGCGAGATCTTCGGGAAGCTGCTGCGCACTTCGGCCAGGAGTTGTTCGAGCCACATGCTGGGCCAGCTTACCGGACACCCGTCAGCGCCGCCTGGCGGCTTGCGGCCGAAACCGTCAACTCACCGCGGCACCCAGGTCGCCTTGGGCCCCGGCCGCTCTGGGCCCGGTGCATCTCAGGGGCAGCCATCTGGGAAGCTCCTTCACATCTTTGTCTGTCGAAGCTCTTCAACGCATCATCGATGCTCGATGCGCCGAAAGGTTGGCCAGGGCTCGGCGCCCGGCCCTCGAGCCCGTCAGCAGCCATTGCGGCATGACCGTTCTCGGGCCGACGCGCCGGGCAGGGTATTGAGCAAACTGCGCGCGGCATCGACACCGAGCCGGAGAATGGCTGCCATCTGCTTCGCGAGCAGCCGCATGCGCCCCGTTGGCGCACCACAACACCGAAGGCCGTGCACCGCTTGCGCGCTCGCGCCGATGCCAGCATCATCCGCGCCCTACTGCTCGAGTCGCCCACGACGGCGCCCGCAAAACGGAGATCCCTTCTATGTCCTCGCTGTTCATCTCGACGATCGACTGAACACGGTTCCCGAGCCCCGGCTGAACCGTGTCTGTTCACAGATACGGCCTTCAGACCGCGCGGCAAGTAAAGCCCCGCCGCCTTTGAGCCGGGGCTTTTGCTTTCCGGAACCGAATGAGTGCACAACTCCGTTCCCGCGCCCTCCAGGAGGGGCGGGTCAAGGCCCTGCGCCGCATGAAACAGCCGATGACGCTGGTGGTCGAAACCAGCGCCGGCGCGTGCGACTCCGTGGCGCGCACGCTCGGCCAGCGCGGCTTGAGTGGCGCAGGCCAACACATCCAAAGCCGCGGCGCCCAGCGCCGTGCCGACCGCGTGGCGCTGCAGGCGCTTCTGCGACGAAAGGATTGGGATGAATGATTCCCAGGAACTGCGCGATCAGCTGGCGCAGAGAAACCGGCGCCTGCAAGAGATCGCCACCGAGCTCAAGACGGAGCTGTTCGGCATCGACACCGTCATCGACCGCGTCATCGATTCGGTGCGCGCCTGGTACGTGCTGCCCGAGCTGGTCTCGCGGCCCGTCATCGTCTGCCTCTGGGGCCTGACGGGCACGGGCAAGACCCAGCTGGTGCGCCGCCTGGCGCAGTTACTCGGCTTCTACGACCGTTTCGTCGAAGTGCAGATGGACGGCTTCTCCAACGGCGCGAGCTGGCGTGGCGCGCAGAACATCTCGGGCATGCTGGCGAAGTCCGGCGTGCGCGAGGGCGAGCCGGGCATCCTCGTGCTCGACGAAATGCAGCGCTTCCGCACCATCGACAGCAAGCGCAGCGAGCTGCGCGTCGAGCGCTACCAGGACGTCTGGGCCCTGCTCTCCGACGGGCGCCTGCCGCCCGCGCTCTCGCTCTTGAGCGATATCGAAGCATCCATTGCCGAGGCCGCCTTCGATGCCGAGCGCGCCGAGGACAGCGAGGCCCAGCTGCGCTTCAAGCTGCGCAGCTGGGAGGCTCAGGAGCTGAAGCACAACCTCAAGCTCGAAGAGCCACTGATGGAAATCATGGCCTGGACACCCGAGCAGATCCAGGAGCGCTTGCGCGCCTTCCGCGAGAGCGGCCAGCAGCAATGGGAGACCGACTACAGCCGCCTGCTGATCTTCGTCTGCGGCAACCTCGACGAGATGTACGAGGACCTCGCCATCAGCGTGGATGACTGCGACAGCAACGCCGACACCTTCCATGCCTTGACCAGCAAACTGAGTGTGATCGACGTCAAGCAGGCGCTCAACAAGCGCTTCAAACCCGAGCAGGTGGCGCGCCTGGGCAACGAGCATGTGATCTATCCCTCGCTCTCGCGGCGCGCGTACGAGCGGTTGATCGAACACAGCTGTGCCCGCTATGCCCGCGAGACCGAGGGCCGCTGCGGCCTGCGCTTCGAGCTGGATGCGAGCGTGCACGAGCAGATCTACGCCAACGCCGTCTTCCCGGCACAGGGCACCCGGCCGCTGTTCTCATCGCTGCACGCCATCCTCGGCGCTGGCCTGACGAAAGCGGCGCTGTGGGCGTTCGAACGCGGCGCCGCGGCCGGCGAAAGCGTGCGCCTCACCGCCGATGGGCGCTGCCTGCTGGCCCATTGGAGCGGCCAGTCGCAGCCCATTGCCGTGCCCTTCGAGATCAGCCGTCTGCGCCAGCGCAGCAACGCGGACTTCCGCACCCTGCTGGCCGTGCACGAGGCCGGCCACGGTCTGGTCCACGCCCTGCTCTTCGGCCGTGCGCCACAGGAGATCAAGATCAACGTGGCCAGCTTCGAGGGTGGCTACAACGCCTACACCTCGCGCAAGGTCTGGTCGCGCCACAACCTGCTCGACTCCATCTGCACCAGCCTCGCCGGCCGCGCTGCCGAGCTGCTCGTCTTCGGGCCCGAGCTGAGCTCCGGCGGCGCCGAAAGCGATCTGCGCAAGGCCACCGAAACGGCTGCCCGCATGCTGCGCCATCTCGGTCACGGCGGGCGCATCGGCCGCATCGACGTGTGCACGGACAGCGAGGACAACCTCTGCACCGACGTGGACGCCAGCAACGCGCCGATCGAAGCGCTGCTGCAGGCCGAGCATGCACGGGCGACCCGGCTGCTCGAAGCGCATCGCGGCGCGCTGTTGGCGCTGGTGGACGAGCTGATGGATCAGGGGCAGGTCACGCCGGCACGCTTTGCGGCGGTGACGGATCTGCCGCTGGGGAGGCAAGAGGACGCACTCGACCCGTATGCGGAGCGGTTGGCGGAGTTTCGGGCCAACAGGCGCGAGCGGCTGAGGGCGTAGCCGGCGCGGGCGCTGCACTGTCGAAGGGCCTGCCCGGGGCGACAGTGGCTGGCAGGCAGTCGCACCGTGGGGTCGCCGTTCTGCAGCCGCTGATCCCGGTATCGCTTCGATAGCGGCCACCGGGGCCGGCACGCGGTGCCGCCGACCAAGCGGCAAGATGGCCGATGCCGTGATCGCGAATCGTGGCGACGACGGACGGCAACCGTCCCGCAGCGGTCATTCCCATCGACGGCCGCGCCGCGCCGATGGAAAGGGCGCACCTGAAGTGGGCGATGCACACCGCCTCACCTGAAGCGGTCACTCTCGCCCGCGCTCGACGCCTGCGACCTCGATGGCGCGCAACATCGGCGCTACTCATCGTAGAGCCCATGGCGCCGATGCCAGTCTTCCAGCGACTCCTGCGGCCACTGCTGGCACTGGCGGTGGCGGCGCCCCGCCGGCACCTGCACCCAGGGTGCGGCAAAGGCCAGCCCCGCCTCCACCACCTCCGGCGGCTGTGGCAGCGGCGTGTCGATGGCCGAGGCATGCGGGTGCACCAGCTCGGGCCAGCGCGGATCGGAGAGCCACAGCGCACTGCCGCACTGGGCGCAGAAGTGCCGCCCGGCCGGCGACCGCTTGGCGCGCTGCCCCGGCTCCCGCAGCAGCGCGTGATAGACCGCCACATGCCGTCGCCCGCGCACCTTCAGCGTGGCGGCGTCGGCGCCCAGGTTGATGGCATAGCCACCCCCGCCGGCCGTCTTGCGGCAGATCGAGCAGTGGCAATGCAGGTAGGGCACGGGGCTGTGCGCTTCCACGCTGAAGCGCACCGCGCCGCAATGACAAGATCCTTCGAGGTGCATGTTCGGGGTCCTTTGAAGCTCTGAGCAGCACGGGGGGCCACCGGCGCCTCAGCCGCGCCGCCGGCCGCGGCGCGCCTGGTCGAGGCGGATCCACACCGGCGCGTGGTCGCTCGCTCCCTCGCGCCCCCGCACTGCCTTGTCGACCCCGCCGTCGACCAGCTGCGGCGCCAGCTCCGGGCTCAGCAGCAGGTGGTCGATGCGCAGGCCGGCGTCGCGCTGCCAGCGCTGGCGCAGGTAGTCCCAGAAGGTGTAGACCGCCTCGCCGGGATACAGCGTGCGGATCGCATCGGTCCAGCCCTGCGCCAGCAGGCGGGCGAACGCGGCGCGCGGCTCGGGCTGCAGCAGGGCGTCGTCCTGCCAGGACCGGGTGGCGTAGATGTCGGCATCGGTCGGCACCACGTTGAAGTCGCCCGCCAGCACCACCGGCACGCCGGCTGCGCGCAGCTCGCCCGCATGGGCGATGAGGCGCTCGAACCAGGCCAGCTTGCGCTCGAACTTCGGCCCCGGGCAGGGGTTGCCGTTGGGCAGGTAGAGCGAGGCCACCAGCACGCCGTCCACGGCCGCCTCGACATAGCGGGCCTCGGTGTCGCTGTCGTCGCCGGGCAATGCGCGCCGGGTCAGCACCGGTGGCTCGCCGCGGGCCAGGATGGCCACGCCGTTGTAGCCACGCTGGCCGCGCCACACCGCGTGGTAGCCGGCCTGGCGCAGCGCCTCGGCCGGAAAACCGGCATCGGCCGTCTTCAGCTCCTGCAGGCAGGCCACGTCCGGCGCCGCCTCCTCCAGCCATTCGAGCAGGCGCGCCAGCCGGCCCTTGATGCCGTTGACGTTGAAGCTGGCAATCTTCATGTGTGAGGCATTCAGCAAGCGCTGTGCCGCACGGCCGCACCCGAATTCGAAAGCAAGCGCCGGAGTGCCGCCTTTGCCTGGCGTGGATAGATTGGGGCCATGCTGCACTCCAAGCACGAAAGGACACCCGTGAACATGAGCACCCGAAGCGAGATGCGCGCCGCCGCCACCGTGGCCGACCCGCGCTGGGCGGACGTGCAGGCACGCGATGCGCGCGCCGACGGCCGGTTCGTCTACTCGGTGAAGACGACCGGCGTGTACTGCCGGCCGTCCTGTGCGGCGCGCGCCGCACGGCCGGAAAACGTGGCCTTCCACGCCACCGCCGCCGACGCCGAGGCGGCCGGCTTCCGCGCCTGCAAGCGGTGCCGGCCGAATGCGCCGGCCCGCGCCGACGAGCTGGCCGCTACCGTGGCCCGCCTGTGCCGCTACATCGAAGCGGCCGAACAGCCACCCCGGCTCGACGAACTGGCCCGCCAGGCCGGCCTGAGCCCGCACCACCTGCACCGCCTCTTCAAGCGCCACACCGGGCTGACGCCGCATGCCTGGGCACAGGCGCAGCGGGCGCGCCGGCTGCGCGAGCAGCTGGCCGCCAGCGAGAGCGTGACCGCGGCCATCTACGAGGCCGGCTACAACGCCAGCAGCCGCTTCTACGAGCAGGCCGGCCAGCTGCTCGGCATGACACCCACCGCCTGGCGTGCCGGCGGGGCCGAGGTGGACATCCGCTTCGCGGTGGGCCAGTGCTCGCTGGGCGCGATCCTGGTGGCGCAGAGCGGGCGCGGCGTCTGCGCCATCCTGCTCGGCGACGACCCGGACGCGCTGGTGCGCGACCTGCAGGACCGCTTCCCGCGCGCCCACCTGATCGGCGGCGATGCCGACTTCGAGCAGCTGGTGGCCCGGGTGGTGGGCTTCGTGGAGGCGCCCGCCCAGGGGCTGGACCTGCCCCTGGACATGCGCGGCACCGCCTTCCAGCAACGGGTGTGGCAGGCCTTGCGCGAGATCCCGCCCGGCCGCACCGCCAGCTATGCCGAGGTGGCCGCCCGCATCGGGGCGCCACGCTCGGTGCGCGCGGTGGCCCAGGCCTGCGGCGCCAACGCGCTGGCGGTGGCCATTCCCTGCCACCGGGTGGTGCGGCATGACGGCGCCCTGTCGGGCTACCGCTGGGGCGTGGAGCGCAAGCGCGCGTTGCTCGATCGGGAGGCCGAAGCATGACGGCAGCCCTGCCGCCCACCGCCCTGCCAGCGGCCCGGCGCCTCGACGCGATCGACTGGACCGCCGTGGAGCAGGCCCTTGACGCGCACGGCAATGCGCTGCTGCCCGGCCTGCTGTCGGAAAGCGAATGCACCGGGCTGGCCGCGCTGTATGCGCAGGAGGCGGGTTTTCGCAGCCGGGTGGTGATGCAGCGGCACGGCTACGGCCGCGGCGAATACCGCTACTTCTCCTACCCGCTGCCGCCGCTGGTGGCCGGCTTGCGGGAGGCCCTCTATCCGCCGCTGGCCGGCGTGGCGAACCGCTGGCAGGCCGCCATGGGGTTGCCCGGCCGCTTCCCGGCGCGGCATGGCGACTTCATCGAGCGCTGCCATGCCGCCGGCCAGCAACGCCCCACCCCGCTGCTGCTGCAGTACGGCAGCGGCGACTACAACTGCCTGCACCAGGACCTCTACGGCGAGCTGGCGTTCCCGCTGCAGGTGGCGGTGCTGCTGTCGGCCCCGGGGCGCGATTTCACCGGCGGAGAATTCGTGCTCACCGAGCAGCGCCCGCGCATGCAGTCGCGTCCCGAGGTGGTGCCGCTGCAGCAGGGCGACGCGGTGGTGTTCGCCGTGCACCACCGGCCGGTGCAGGGCAGCCGCGGCACCTACCGGGTGCAACTGCGGCATGGCGTCAGCCGGCTGCGCTCGGGACAGCGCCACACGCTGGGCCTGATCTTCCACGACGCCACCTGACGACCGCCATGACACTGGACTTGTTCGATCCCGCCGAGCTGCCCGAGCGCCAGGCGCTCGCCCCCGGCGCCGTGCTGCTGCGCCGCTGGGCGCTGCCCTCGGAGGCGGCCCTGCTTGAGGGCATCGAGGCGGTGGTGGCGGCCGCACCCTGGCGCCACCTGGTCACGCCGGGCGGCCTGCGCATGTCGGTCGCGATGACGAATTGCGGCCCGCTCGGCTGGGTGTCGGACCGCAGCGGCTACCGCTACCAGGCCACCGACCCCGAGAGCGGCCGGCCGTGGCCTGCCATGCCGGCGGCCTTCCTGGCGCTGGCCCGCGGCGCGGCGGCGCAAGCCGGCTTCCCCGGCTTCGAGCCGGACGCCTGCCTGGTCAACCGCTATGTTCCCGGCGCCCGCCTGTCGCTGCACCAGGACCGGGACGAGCGCGACCATCGCCATCCCATCGTGTCGGTGTCGCTGGGCCTGCCGGCCGTGTTCCTGTTCGGGGGACAGGCCCGCGGCGAGCCCACGCAGCGGGTGCCGCTGCAGCACGGCGACGTGGTGGTCTGGGGCGGGCCGTCGCGGCTGCGCTACCACGGCGTACTGGCGCTGCAGGAAGGCCGCCACCCGCTGCTCGGCGCCCAGCGCGTCAACCTCACGCTGCGCCGGGCCGGTTGAAGCGCCCGCCGGGCCTGCAGCCCCTCAGCGGCAGACCCGCGGGCCGCCACGGTCGAGGTGCAGGTGGTTGCGGTGCGCCGCGTTGTATGCCGGGCCAAGCGCGCCGTCGAAGAAGCGGCAGGCGCCCTCGCCCACCTCCTGCAGGAAGCGGCCGCGCGCGCCGGGCTCCTCCCAGTGCTTCAGCACCTGCACCCGCTGCCCGTCGGCCAGCCTGAAGCCGGCCACGTCCAGGGCATCGGCGGTGGCATGCTGGCTGCGTGGCGCGCCGGGCCGGCCGTAGACATTGCGGCAGACATAGCTGCCCAGGTGGTCGATGCGAACCACCGGCTGGCCGAAGTGCCGCTGCGCCGCCGGCTGCACCACATGCCGCTCCCACAGGGCCAGCGACACGGCCGTGCGACAGGACAGCAGGAAGGCCGGCCCCACCGCGGCGCTGGTCGCCTCCACCCGCACCGCGTTGTGCATCGCGCAGCCCGGCGCGGCCTGCCAGTCCGGCACGGGCCGAAAGCGCATGTCGGCCTGGGCCAGCACGCTGCGGCACAGGGCCGCATCGCCGGACAGCCGGGCCAGCTTGAAGCGCGTCAGCAGGTTGGGCTCGGCCTCGATGCGCAGCGGCGCCCACGGGTTCCAGCGTTCGGGCAGCGCCAGCCGGCCGCCGTGCAGCGCGTGGACCGCCAGGGCCAGTGCAAGCAGCAGCAGAAGGAGCGGCAGGCGCCACCGCGATCGTGCACTCGGCATCTAGCGTCGTGCGCCGGACCGGCCGGCCGTCATCGGGCCGGCTGCTCCCGCTTCCAGGCCTCGACCGCCTTCAGCGTGTTCTGCACATGGCCCTCGGGATTCATGCTCGAGTGAACGAAGAGGATCTTGCCCTCGGGGCTGATCACATAGGAGATGCGGTCGGCGGTGTCGGGCTTCATCCACAGCGCGGCGTCGTACTGCTTCATCACCCGCGCGCCGTCGTCGGCCGCCACCGCGAACTGGTTGCGGCAGGCTTCCACCGAGAACTTCTTCAGCGTGTCGATCGGGTCGTTGGACATGCCCACCGCGGTGGCGCCCAGGGCGTTGAAGGCGGACGTCGCCTCGGCGAAGGCATGCGCCTCGACGGTGCAGCCGCTGGTGAAGGCCTTCGGGTAGAAGTACAGCACCACCGGCCCCTTCTTCAAGGCCTGCGCCAGGCTGAAGCTGAAGGTCTTGCCGCCGAGCGCCGCCTCGGTGGTGAAGTCGGGCGCCTTGGCGCCGATCGGCAGGGCGGCCAGCGCGGGGGCGGCAGTGCACAGCGCAGACAGCGCCAGCGTTGTCAATCTCATCGGGCACTCCTTGAACGGCGACGGCGGCCGGCCCCGCGGATGCGGGGCCCTGCCTTCCCTCGGATGGGGGCCGTCCTGCCGCCGATTTTGACCGGACAATGCGGCCACACGAACACCACGGCCTATCCGGCGCCGGCCCCTGCCGCGTCGCACCGGCCACCAGACCAGAACCGCAAGAGGGAGCCCATGACCACCCGCCCGACCCCGTCCACGCCGTCGACCGCCGCCCCGCCGCCGCAGCCCAAGCCCCTGCCTCCAGGCTACCTCTGGCGCCTCGCGGTGATCCTGGTGCTGCTGATCGGTGGCAGCGTCTGCATGTTCTTCTTCAACAGCGTGCTCGGCGGCCTGCTGACCCTGGCCGGCTTCGCCTTCGGCAAGTACAGCGGGCTCAACAAGATGGTGGACGACGACGCGCGCTGAGCCGCTGCGGCCTGCGGCAAGGAATAATTGCCGCCGCCGTCCCCGAGGGCCAGCGACATCGCGGTGAAGGGCGCCGGTCCAGCGACACCGGGCGGCTTCTCACCATGGCACAGTGAAGGATCGTCGATATGGACCCTGCTTTCATCGCATGGACAGGCGGCAGCCCCCGGGCGGGGCACCCTGAGCCGCGCCCGGCATGCCACGCCGCGGCCCGCGGCCGCTGCTGCAGGACCAGGCAGCCATGAGCCAGGACGCCACGATCCAGCAAGGGTTCGACGACGCCCAGCGCGAGGTGGCCGCCGACCTCTATGACGCCGCCTTCGGCGCCAAGCTGTCCATCGCCATTCCCGACACCCGGTGCCGCCTGGCCGTTCTGAGGCAGGGCTTCGAGCCGTCGTCCTCATTCGTCGCGATGAGCGGCGGCCGGGTGGTCGGCATCGCCGGCTTCAAGACGGCGCAGGGCGCCTTCACCGGCGGGATCACCTTTGGCTTGCTGAAGCGGGTGCTCGGACTGGCGGGCGCGCTCCGCGCCGGCGTGGTGCTGTCGCTCTTCGATCGGGCCTGTGTCCGTGGCCAACTGCTGATGGACGGCATCGCGGTGTCCCCGTCGATGCGGGGCAGCGGGATCGGCACCCGCCTGCTGCACCGGCTGATCGAGCACGCGAGGGAGCAGGGGTACCGATCCATCCGGCTCGATGTGATCGACACCAACCCGGCGGCCCGCCGCTTGTACGAGCGGGTCGGGTTCAAGGCCATCAAGACCGAGCGATTCGCCGAACTGAAGTGGCTGCTCGGCTTCGAGGCTGCGACGCAGATGGAGTACCCGCTGCAACCGAAGGCCTGAAGCCCGTGGCACGCCACCGGGCCGGCGGGGCGCGGCTCAATGCACTTCCGGCACCACCATCTCCGGCGGCACCGGATGCCGCAGGTAGTCGGGATGGCGCACCCGTTCGGGCAGGCTCACCGCCGGCCGCTCGATCTCCGCATACGGGAACTGCCCCAGCAGGTGCTCGATGCAGTTGAGCCGCGCCCGCTTCTTGTCCACCGCCTGCACCACCCACCAGGGCGCTTCGGGGATGTGGGTGCGCTCCAGCATGATTTCCTTGGCCCGGGTGTAGTCCTCCCAGCGGCGGCGCGACTCCAGGTCCATCGGGCTCAGCTTCCACTGCTTCAGCGGATCGTGCAGCCGGCCCAGGAAGCGCAGGTGCTGCTCGTCGTCGGTGATGGAGAACCAGTACTTGATCAGCCGGATGCCGCTGCGCACCAGCATCTGCTCGAACTCCGGCACCGAGCGGAAGAACTCCTCGTATTCCGCGTCGTTGCAAAAGCCCATCACCCGCTCGACGCCGGCGCGGTTGTACCAGCTGCGGTCGAACAGCACCAGCTCGCCGGCCGCGGGCAGGTGCGCCACATAGCGCTGGAAATACCACTGGGTGCGCTCGCGGTCGTTGGGCGCCGGCAGCGCCACCACCCGGCAGACGCGCGGGTTGAGCCGCTGCGTGATGCGCTTGATCACGCCGCCCTTGCCGGCGGCGTCACGTCCCTCGAAGAGGATGACCGCCTTCTGCCGGGTGGTGGCGATCCAGTCCTGCAGCTTCACCAGTTCGCCCTGCAGTCGGAACAGCACCTTGAAGTAGCGCACCCGCTCGGCCCGGGCGCTGTCGCCGGGCGCGGCACCGGGCCGCGCGTCCTCGGCCTCCATCTCGAGTTCCTCGTCGAGTGCGTCGATCCAGTCGCGCTCCAGGCGGTGGTAGAAATCGGCGGCGAGCGGCGGGGTGCGATCGTTCATGGCAGGTGGCAATGCAAGGCCTCAGGGACGACGGCGGCGCCCCCTGGGCGCGCACCGGCTGCCCGATGTTCCCCGCCTTGTGTGGCGCCGGCGTGTCAGCGCCGCGGCGGCAGCCGGCCGAAGGCGAACCAGGCCACCACGCCGGTGAACACCGCCACCAGCCCCAGCACCCACCAGAAGCCGTGCGGGTGGCTGGCCAGCGGCACCCCGCCCACGTTCATGCCCAGCAGGCCGGCGATCAGGTTGATGGGCAGGGCCAGCACGGTGACCATGGTCAGCATGAAGAGGCTGCGGTTGTTCTCGTCGGCCACCCGGGCGGCCGACTCCTCCTGCAGCAGCTTGACCCGCTCCTGCAGCGCGCCGATGTCGCGCAGCACCACCGCGAATTCCTCGCTGGCGTGGCGCAGCTGCTGCACGTCCTCGGCCGACACCCAGGCCGGCGGGTTGCCGAGCAGGCGCAGCAGGGCGCCCGGTTCCGGCGCCAGCAGCCGCTGCAGGCGCACCATCAGGCGGCGCAGCCGCGACAGCTCGCCGCCGTGGCGGCCGGCATGGCCGGCCAGCAGCGCATCCTCGATGTCGTCCACCCGCTCGGTGGCGCTGCGCCCGATGCGCTGCAGCTCGTCGGCCTGGTCGCGCAGCAGGTGGTCGAGCAGCGCCACCGGGCTGGCCAGCGGCTCGCCACGCTTGACGGCCGCGCGCAAGCGGTCCACCGCCCGCAGCGGATGCAGCCGGGCCGTCACGACGAAGTGGCCGCCCAGGCTCATCCACAGCGTGGCAACGTCGCTCGCCTCGAAGGAAAAGTCGAAGGTCACGTCGTTCAGCACCGCAAACAGCTGGGCGCCGTCGCGCTCGATGCGGGTCGAGCGCGAGCCGGCCTGCACCGCCTCGAAGAACCCGTCCTGCAGGCCCGCCTGCGAGCGCAGCCAGGCCAGCGCACCGGCATGCGCCAGGTTGACATGCAGCCACACGAAATGCCCCGGCGGCATGCCGGCTGGCGCCTCGCGCTCCAGCCAGGGCGGCGCCTCGGCAGAGCCGATCGGGCGGCCCGGCTGGCCGGGCTCGAACAGGTAGCCGCAGACGAGGCCGTGCTCGTCGCAGCCATAGGAGGCATTCGGTGTGTGCATGGCAGGAGGCGCGGCACGCCGCCGCGTGGACGGCGGCAGCACAGTGGTGGCGTGCCGCATGGTAGTGCGCCGGCGCGACCGCCGCAGCCGGCAGCCGCCGGCCTGCGCGCAGCAGCCGCTCAGCGGCTGGCGTCCCCTTCGGGCGCGCACAGCTCCGCGCCGCAGACATTGCCGCCCATGTTCACGCCGCCGTCGACATCCCCGTTCTGGTTGGAGCGGAAGGAGTTCTGCGCATAGCCACCGTCGCCCACGATGCGCAGCCCCACGTCGACGTTGGTCGTGATGACGTTGCCGATCACCGTGCCGCCATTGGCTGCGGTGACGCCGGTGTGGTTCATGTAGACGGTCGAATGCACCATGGACGAGCGGTTCAGGCCCACCCCCATCAGGTTGGAGCTGGCGATGCTGTCCTTCACGATGCCGCTGGTGACGACGAAGCCGGCCCGGTTGTGCCGCGCCCTGACGCTCTCCACCGTGCAGCCCTTGCAGTTGATGCCGTCGCCGCCCATGCCGTGGATGGCGCCGTTGCGCACCGCCAGCCCGCGCACCAGGCCGGTGGTGATGCCGGTGCCGGAACGGTGGGTGCAGCTGAAGCCCTCGGCGCCGCTGTCGCAGGCATTCGGGCCGGTGATGGAGAAGCCGCTGAGGTCGATGGTGACATCGTCGGCCAGCACCTCGATCGCGTCGGTGTCGGCCGGCACCTCGATGTTCTCGATCAGGCGGTAGCTGCCCGGCTGGCAGATCGTGATGGGGAAGCCGGGCGTGTCACGGCAGCCGTTGTCCCCAGGGGGCAGGCCGCCGGCGGCGGCCAGCCGCTGGTCGAGCGGAACCCCGCCCATGCCGGGCTGCACCACCGCGCAACCGCCCGCCAGGCAGGCGGCGGCCAGAATGCCGAGTCGCCAGGTCCGCACGCTCATGAGCCGATCTCCCAGAAGAAGGCTGCACGAACGGGCAAACGCCGTTCCAAGCCGGGCCGGCGCGGCCGCCGCCGCCGGTGCCGGGGGCGGGCGGCCGGGTGCGGCCGGCCGGCCAGCAGTTTTTGCCGCCCGGCGCCGGCAGCTTTGGGCGCTGCGGGGCGGCTACAGGGGCCGCACTGGCACGCACAGCATGCAGTTGAAGGCACCGGTGTCGGGGTCCACCACGAAGTCGGTCCCATAGATCTCGAAGCAGGGCCGGTCGTCGCACTGGTAGCCGCTGCCGGGCAGCCATTCGCCGAGCACCCGGTTCCAGGCCTCGTGGATGGTCTCGGCGGTGCCGACGAAGGGCGCGCAGGCATAGCGCCCGCCGGCCAGCACCTGCACGCCGACCTCCCCGCTCGGCCGGAAGCCCGCATCCACTTCCACGCAGGCGTCGTAGCGGCACTTCTCCGGCGCGGTGACGCGCGGGTTGTCGTGGCCGATGCCGTACATGGTGCGGCGCGGCTGCATCAGGCCCTGGCTGTCGCACCAGGCGGCGAAGCGCTGCCAGGTTTGCGGAATGCCGCTGCTGCCATAGGGCCCCACATACCGCATGTAGGCCACCCGGGTGTCGGGCAGCTGCTTGAGTTCGACCTTCATCTTCTGTTCTCCTGGATCAGTTAGCTGGCCGGTAGGCCAGAGGACAGGATGCTCGCGGAAAGCGTCGGCGATGACTTGATGCAGCTTGCGTTCGGCTTGATGAATCTTGCTCAGCTCCAGCTGCCGCTCGGCCGCCCAGTCGCGCCAGCCACCGCGCCGCCAGGCGCTGGGTGTCATGCCGAAATGGGCCCGGAAGGCCCGCGTGAACACCTCCGGCGACGCGAAGCCCACATCCAGCGCCACCGCCACCGCGGTGGCCGGCGGCTGCTTCAGCAGCCGGCTGGCCGCCACCTCCAGCCGGCGGCGGCGCACCCGCTCGGCCACCGTCTCGCCGGTCAGCGCACGGAAGACGCGGTGGAAATGCCAGGGCGAGAAGTTGGCCACGCCGGCCAGCGCATCGAGGTCCAGCACCTCGGCCAGGTGGGCGTCGATGTGGTCGAAGACGCGGTTGATGCGGTTCATGTAGGCGCTGCGTGAGGCCGTCTCGCGCTGGGCAGAATGTTCACTCATGAGAGAAGTATCGCCAAGCCGCGCGCCCCCGGGCCGGGCACGGCGGCACGGCTCCCGCACTTCAGGGGCGGCCGCCAGCCCGGCGGCAGCCGCCCGTGGCATCAGCAGCCCGGCCGGGGCGAGGAACAGGAGCGATGAGCCCGAGCAAAGGAAACGGTGGCCTGGTGTATTCCACCGAAGGCGGCCGCATGTGCCCGCAATGCCGCCGACCGGTGGCCGACTGCCGCTGTGGCCAACCGGCCGCCGTGCCCCGCACCGACGGCATCGTGCGCATCTCGCGCGAGACCAAGGGCCGTGGTGGCAAGTGCGTGACGGTGGTCAAGGGCGTGCCGCTCGCCGCCGCCGAACTGCAGGAGCTGGGCAAGCAGCTGAAGGCCGCCTGCGGATCGGGCGGCACCGTCAAGGACGGCGTGATCGAGATCCAGGGCGACCATGCCGACCGCGCGATGGAGGCGCTGAAGGCGCGTGGCTACACCGTCAAGCGCGCTGGCGGCTGAGAGCGCCCCGCGGCGGCCGGAAGCCCGCGTGCGATCTTCGCGCAAGCCAGGAACACCAAGACACCAGTGCCGACGGGGCTTTGTGCTAGCGTGGGTCGGTGGTGCGCACCGGGCCTGCGGCCGATCGGCCGCAGGCAGGCGTCGCGCCATTCCCCCCTCCAAAGAGGTCGGCCACAAGCCGTCATCCTCACGTCACAAAGCCAATTGATGGGAGCTTCCACATGCCATTCCGTGCGACGTCTGCCGTTGCCTTGCTGACCCTCGCCTTCGCCACCGCTGCAGGCGCCGCCACCCACCCGCTGAGCACCATCGCCGAGCGCTCCGGCTTCCAGAAGACCGGCCGCTACGACGAGGTGCTCACCCTGTGTGGTGGCTTCCAGAAGCTGTATCCCCGGTATGTGCGCTGCATCGAGTTCGGCCGCACGCCGGAAGGCCGGCCGATGGTGGCACTGGTCGTCACCCGCACCGGCGCCTTCACGCCGGAGGCCGCGCGGCGCCAGAACCTGCCGGTGCTGCTGGTGCAGGGCGGCATCCATGCCGGCGAGATCGACGGCAAGGACGCCGGCTTCCTGGTGCTGCGTGAAGCGCTGGAGGGCCAGGCCGCCCCGGGCGCGCTCGACAAGCAGGTGCTGGTCTTCGTGCCGGTCTTCAACATCGACGGCCACGAGCGCTTCGGCAAGTGGAACCGCCCCAACCAGCGCGGCCCGGAGGAAATGGGCTGGCGCACGACGGCGCAGAACTACAACCTGAACCGCGACTACGCCAAGGCCGACTCGCCCGAGATGCAGGCCATGCTGCGGCTGGTCAACGAGTGGGACCCGCTGGCCTACATCGACCTGCACGTCACCGACGGCGCCAAGTTCGAGCATGACATCGCCATCCAGGTCGAGCCGGTGTTCGCCGGCGACGATGCGCTGCGCCGCGTCGGCCGCAGCTTCCGTGACGGCGTCATCAAGGACCTGGCGGCCCAGGGTTCGCTGCCGCTGTCCTTCTACCCGACCTTCAATGTCGAGGACGACCCCACCTCCGGTGTCACCGACGTCCCGTCGACGCCGCGTTACTCGACCGGCTACTTCCTGCTGCGCAACCGCTTCGGCATGCTGGTGGAAACCCACTCCTGGAAGGACTACCCGACCCGCGTGCGGATCACCCGCAACACCGTGGTCTCGGTGTTGCAGCACATTGCCACCCACGGCAAGGAATGGGCGCGCATCGCCAACGATGCCGATGCCCGCGCCGCCCGCCTGGCCGGCCGCACCGTGCCGCTGGACTACGAGGCCTCGGAGAAGACCCGTGACGTCGACTTCCGCGGCTATGCCTACACCCGCACCCTGTCCGAGGTGTCCGGCACGCTGATGACCCGCTACGACGAGAGCCGCCCGCAGATCTGGAAGATCAAGCTGGCCGACGACGTGCGACCCAAGGTCAGCGTGGCCGCACCCGCGGCGGGCTACCTGGTACCTGCCGCCCATGCCGCCTGGGTGGCGCAGAAGCTGCAGCAGCACGGCATCGACTTCCGCGAAGTGCGCCAGCCGCTCAACCAGGCGCAGGTCGAGACCTTCCGCGCCACCAAGACCGCCTTCAGCGAGGCCTCCAACGAAGGCCACCACCGCCTGGCACTGGAAGGCGACTGGAAGCCCGAGGCGCGTGACATCGGCGCCGGTGCGCTGTTCGTGCCCATCGCCCAGCCCAAGGCCCGGCTGTTGATGGCGCTGCTCGAGCCCAAGGCGCCCGACGCGCTGGTGGCCTGGGGCGAGTTCAACACCGCGTTCGAGCCGAAGGAATACATGGAGCCCTACGTGGCCGAGGAAGTCGCCCGCGAGCAGCTGGCGGCCGACCCGGCGCTGGCCGCGGAGTTCAAGAAGAAGCTGGCCGAGGACCCGGCCTTCGCCAAGGACCCGGCCGCCCGGCTCGAGTTCTTCTACCGCCGCCATTCGTCCTGGGATGAGCGCCTGAACCTCTACCCGGTGATGCGCACCTCGGTGGTTCCGCGCTGAGCCCCGCGGGCGGCACGGCCGCCCGCCTCTCGACGGCCCGCACCCCGGCCACGGCGTGCGGGCCGTGCCATCTGCAGGGCGGCCGGGCGCGCACGCGGCAGCGCTGCGAAGCAAGCAGGAAGCCCCGCCGGCGTCAACCTATCCGGTGTTGTGCCAGCCCCCTTGTTGAGAGGGGTGCAAGCGAGTGCTTCCTCCCCCATGCTTCCGTGCGCCGCCTGGCCCGGCCAGCGACCGGCACCCCCCATCCCGGCATCCACATTCATGGAGGAAAGCAATGGCGATCATGGACGGAACCGACGCGGACGACGACCTGCTGGACAGCAGCAACGACGCCTCGTCCTCGCTCAACGGCAACTGGTCGCGCGGCGAGGACCGCATGGCAGGCGGCACCGGCGACGACACGTACTTCGTCAACTCGGCCGGCGACCAGGTCATCGAGAAGGCCGGCGAAGGCAATGACACGGTGGTGTCCCGCCTGGCCGGCATCACGCTCGCCGAGCATGTCGAGGCCCTCAGGCTGGACGGCCAGCCCACCGAACGCATCGAGTTCCCGGACGGCTCGGTCGACTACCGGCCGGCCGCCCTCGACGGCATCGGCAACCGGCTCGACAACACGATGTACGGCAACACCAACGACAACACCCTGTGGGGCATGGACGGTAACGACACCCTGTTCGGCGGCGACGGCAACGACGTGCTCCTCGGCGGCAACGGTGACGACTTCCTGATGGGCGGCTTCGACGGCGACATGTACGGCGAGAACGACACGCTGGTCGGCGGCAATGGCCATGACCGCCTGTTCGGCCGCAACGGCGACGACGTGCTGCTGGGCGGCGACGGCAACGACCGCCTGGACGGCGGCGGCGGCAACGATCGCCTCGAAGGCGGCCGCGGCAACGACCTCTACCTGGTCGACGGCATGAACGACACGGTGGTCGAGAGCGGCTGGCTGGGCGGCAACGACACGGTGGTCTCGATCCACAGCTACACCCTCGGCCGCAACGTCGAGAACCTCAAGCTGTCGGAAGAGCACCTGGTGGCGGCCGACGCTACCGGCAACGAGCTGGACAACATCATCACCGGCAACCAGCGCATCAACAAGCTCTCGGGCCTGGGCGGCAACGACACGCTGCTCGCCAATGGCGGCAGCGACACGCTGGACGGTGGCGACGGCGACGACACCTTGATCGGCCAGTACGGCCGCTCGACGCTGATCGGCGGCCAGGGCCAGGACCGCTTCGTGTTCACCTCCGCCGGCGCCCCCGACGCCGACACCATCGTCGACTTCTCGCATGCCGACGACGCCTTCGTGCTGCTCGATGCGCTGGACGCCCGGCTGCCGGGTGGCGTCATCAAGGGCATCCAGGGGCTCACCTTCGAGGACGGCACCGCGGAAGGCCATGCCCTGCTCGACCGCTGGTTCTTCAAGGGTGACGGGCAGACCGGTGCCGCAGCCGGGCAGCTGAGCGGCATCTATGTGAACACGGTGGACGGGCAGGTCTGGTACAACCCGACCAGCGCCGAAGGCGGCGACGCCTTGCTGCTGGGCCAGGTCTCGCTCGCCGCCGCAGCGACCCTGGACGCCAGCGACTTCCTCTACGGCGCCTGATGACAGCCCGGGCGGCGCCAGCCGCCCGATGGCGCCGCTGCGACAGCGCCGCACACCGGCATGTCGTTTGCCAACCGCTCATGGCACCTACCTCGCCGCCCCATTCGTGCGGCGGGGACCTCCTTTGTCCACCGGCCTCGTGCAGGCCAGGAGCCCACACCATGAGCAACGACGACGTCATCGACCTGTTGAACGACCTGATCGAAAACTGCAAGGACGGCGAATATGGCTTCAATGCCTGCGCCGAGCATGCCAAGTCACCGCAGCTGCAGACCTTCTTCTCCACCCGCGCACAAGACTGCCGCCGCGGCGCGGAGGAACTGCAGGCCCAGGTGACGGCCCTGGGCGGCAAGCCCGAGACGCACGGCACGGCGGCCGGCGCCGTCCACCGCGGCTGGGTCGCCACCCGCAGCGCCCTGACCGGCTACGACGACCACGCCATGCTCGAGGAATGCGAGCGTGGCGAGGATGTGGCGCTCAAGAAGTACCGCGCTGCACTGGCCCGCGACCTGCCGCTGAACATTCGCAGCCTGGTCGAGCGGCAGATGCAGGGCACCCAGCGCAATCACGACGAAGTGAAGGTGCTGCGCGACCGGCTGCCGAAGAACGCCTGACGCCCGCCGCACCGGCGGCGTCTCAGAGATAGCTGCCGTGCGGCGCTTCCTGCCACCAGTTGTCGTGGCGGCCGTCCATGGTCTTCACCGGCACGGCCGCCAGGTCGGCCGGCGACACCTCATCCAGGCAGGCGACGTTGACCGAGACATAGGGCCCGCCGATCTCGGCGATGTCGCCCCGGCCGAAAGGCCGCACGCCGCACTGGCGGCAGAACAGATGGTGCGCGCTGTGCGAGCCAAAGTGGTAGTCGCCCAGCTCGGCCTCGCCGGCGAGCAGCCGGAAATCGTCCGGCCGGGTGATCGCCCCCCACCAGCGCGCCTTGCTGCAGAAGGAACAATTGCAGCGGCCGGTGCCGGCAGACAGGTCGAGATCGACTTCGAAACGGACAGCGCCGCAGTGGCAGCTGCCTTGGTAGGTCTTCTTCATGGCGGTCCTCCTTGGGGGTGGAGTCCTCAATGTAGAAGCGGCTGCTGACAGGAGATGTCAGGAGAGAGGACCGCACCCGCGGCGACGTCACGGCCTCACCGCCACACGCGCATGCCCTCCCTGCACGCGCCCAGTCGCCCATCCACCCCTGCCATCCTGCACGGCATCGCGCCTGCACCTGCACTTGCCCTGCCCTGCCCCCCGCCTCCTGCCCCCGCCTCTTGCCCCCCGCCTCCTGCACCTTGCACCTTGCACCTTGCACCTTGCACCTTGCACCTTGCACCTTGCACCTTGCACCTTGCACCTTGCACCTTGCACCTTGCACCTTGCACCTTGCACCTTGCACCTTGCACCTTGCACCCTGCACCCTGCACCCTGCACCCTGCACCCTGCACCCTGCACTCTGTACCCTGCACCTCTGCACTCTGTACCCTGCACCTCTGCACCGGACGCCCCCAGCTCGTGCCGCCATGCGGTGCTCCGGCGCCCTCGCTGCCGCACCGCGCGCGACGGCGGCTCACCGGCCACCGAGCCGCGCCAGCAACACCCGCCACGCTTAGGCAGCCGGGCCGCCATGGCGAGATCGGCCCGAGACCGCGCCGGCAGCACTGGCGTACCGCTGGTAACCTGCGGGGCACACGGCTTGCGCCGGCCCGCGGAAGGCGGCGCGCCGGCGCTGCCGGCGACGGCCGCGGGCCAGGAGAAGCACCGATGAAGTGGGAAGGACAACGGGAAAGCAGCAATGTCGAGGACCGTCGCGGCGACGCTGGGGGTGGGGGCGGCTTCGGGTTCGGCGGCCGCTCGATCGGCATCGGCAGCATCGTCATCGCGCTGGTGGGGGGTTGGGTGCTGGGCGTCAACCCGCTCACCCTGCTGAACCTGCTCAGCGGCGGCAGTGGCGGACCGGTGGCACAGCAGCCGCGCGAGCCGGCCGGACCGCCGCCGGCCGACGACCGCTCGGCGCGCTTTGTCTCCACGGTCCTGGCCAGCACCGAGGACGTCTGGACCGAGCTACTGCAGGCCCAGGGCGGCCGCTACCTGCCGGCCCGGCTGACCCTGTTCCGCGGCGCCACACCCACCGCCTGCGGCCGCGGCCAGGCCGCGATGGGCCCCTTCTACTGCCCGGCGGACCAGCACGTCTACATCGACCTCGGCTTCTTCGACACGCTGGAGCGCCGGCTCGGTGCGCCGGGCGACTTTGCCCAGGCCTATGTCATCGCCCACGAGGTCGGCCACCATGTGCAGCACCTGCTGGGCATCACCGAACAGGTGGAGCGCGCCCGTGCCGGCGGCTCCCAGGCACGGGCGAACGCCGCCTCGGTGCGGCTGGAGTTGCAGGCCGACTGCCTGGCCGGCCTGTGGGCCCACCACTCGCAGCAGGCCAAGGGCTGGCTGGAGCAGGGCGATGTGGAGGAAGCCCTGAACGCCGCCGCCCAGATCGGCGACGACACGCTGCAACGGCGCTCGCAAGGCACCGTGGTGCCGGAGAGCTTCACCCACGGCAGCAGCGAGCAGCGCGCCTACTGGTTCAAGCGCGGCCTGCAGAGCGGCTCGCTGCAGCAGTGCGACACCTTCGCACAGCGCGAGCCGTGACGCGCCGGGCCTGACAGCGCGAGCCGCGCAGGAGCGCCCCGCAAGCGCGCGGCCAGCAGCAGGGGCTCAGAAGCAGGGACTGGGGCGCACTGGCCGGGAAGCACTGCCGTGCAAGCAGGGCCACGGCAGCCCGCCGCCTGGCCGCGCTGCCGCCACCCGGCCTCAGGCGCTGGCCGCCGTCGGCGGCGTCACGCCACGCGCCTGCAGGGTGGGCGTGGCCTCCCCCACCTCGCCCAGGACGAGCCGGCTGAGCGCCACCCGCCCGGCGCTCAGCAGCAGCGCCGCGCGCGCGGTGCTGTCCTCCGGCCTTCGCCGCAGACCGGTGAGATGGATTTCCAGGTCGGCGCTGATCGGGCCGGTCCGGCCCGGCAGGCCGAGCAGGTCGAACACGGCCTCGCTGGCGAAGGCCTCGGCCACGCGGGCCACCAGCTGCCGGCCCAGTGCACCGGCCGACAGTTCAATGCGGTTCTTGCGCTGAGCCCGCCCGGCCAGCAGCAGGTGGTGCCGCGCGGTGCCGAGGGCGCCGTCGCCCACCTGCAGCTCCCCGCTCAGGCGGGTGCGGTCGAGCGCTGCCTCGTGGCGCCCCACCGGCTTGCCGAGCGGCTGCCGCTGCGGGTCGTCGAGCAGGGCCTGCAGCAGCGCCCGCAGGTCCAGGCCACCGCGGTCGCTGACATGTGCGCCCCGCGTCTCGAAGCGGGCGCCGGGCACGCTCCCGGCCGTGAACACGTAGAGGAAGATGCGGCCGACATTCGGCGCGTCCACATACAGCCCGCCCTGGCTCAGGCCCATCGACGAATTCGGGCCGACATGCTCGACCACCACCCGGTTGAAATCCAGCTGCCCCTCGCTCACCGGCACGCTGACGTCCGCATCGACCACCCACGCCGCGTCGGTGACGAAGGCGCGCAGCGAGCCGTCCATGCCGCCCAGGGCATCCAGCCGCCAGGGGCCGGCGAGTGCGCCGACCTGGCCGGGCTCGGCCGGCACGGACAGCTTGAGGCCTTGCAACTGCACTTCGTCCGCCCGCAGGCCGAGCAGCTCCAGCGGCTCGCCCGGCCGCAGCGGCGCCAGCCGTACGACCGCGCCTTTCAGGCTGGCCAGGGTGATGTCGAGGGCCGCGCTGCCGAGCCGCAGGCGCAGGTTGCGCAGCGCCAGCCGGTCCAGACAGGCCCGCAGCGTGCCGTCCGATTCGGCATTCAGCGCCAGGCCGGCGGCCTCGAAGCCATTGGGTTGCCGCGGGTCCGCGGCGGCGATGCGCAGGCCGCGGTAGCAGCCGGGGGTCAGGGTGATGCTCACCGGGCCACTTTGCCACGGTCCCCGCCGAACCTGGCGCGCCGGGCGGACTCGTCCCCCCTGGCGGCCGGGTCACTCCGGTGGGCCGGAAGGCGCCCGGGATTGCACATTTTCAAGGCAGACTGATGACGACCCACTGCCACAGCGGCTCGGCGCCATCCGGCTACAGCTTTTCCACAGCTCCATCCACACGATGTGGGGACTTCTGCAGGCAGGCATTTCTGCCCCGTGTACAACTGACTTGCTGTGGAAAATCAAGGCCCGCCATCCCGCATAAATGCTGAGTGCGGCGCCACGATGGCGGCCGATGTCCCCCGCGATTCCATCGCTTTCCCACAAAGTTATCCACACGAAGGAGCCCGGCCATTTTTGGCGGCGCGTGCCGGTATCCGACGGGCGAGGGATGCGGTCGAGCCGACCTCGGCACTGGAGTTTTGCCAGGGGGCGAAATGCGGAAACACCGGCACCGGGTCCGCCGGAGCGGGCATGCCACGCGGATCAAAAAGGCGCGTGCGCAGCCCGCCCTGTCAAGTGGACAACTTTGTGGACAAGCCTTGTATGGCCGGAGGAAATCGACCCCGGTGCAGTCCGGCAAGCCAGGCCACAGGCGGCCCGTTTCTCCTGCGGGATTACTGCGGGCAGCCATGCCGATTTATTTCGGCACCGGTATCCACAGCGAATGTGGATGGCCCTGTGGAAAAGCTGTAGCCGGATGGCGCCCGGCCGCCGTGGGCGTGGCCTGTCATCAGGCTGCCTTCATTTGATGCAGTGGCGCTGGGCGCGGCGCATCAGGGCGCCGGGGTGGGCGCAGGCGCGGGCAGGGCCCGGTACATCACGTCGGTGCGCAGCACGTATTTGATGCCGCCGGCCACATCCGAACCCTGGTGGCTGACGCGATGGGGAAATACCAATGCGCGGCCCAGGCGCGGCTGGGCGCGATCCCAGCGGAAGCGCGTTTCGCCGCCCTGGAAATCGTCATTCAGGTAGACCATGAAGGTCAGGAAGCTTTCTTCCTGGTCGGAGCGGCGAAAGGTGCCGTCCTGGTGCCATTTGAAGTACTGGCCGTGGCCGTAACGGTAGAGCCGCAGCCGCTCGTTGAAACCGCACACGCTCCAGCCGTCGATCTCGGCCGGCAGCCAGGGCCGGGCTTTCTCGAACAGCCGGGCGGCCAGTGCCGCGTCATCGAGCAGGATGCGGTCGTTGTTGCGTGCTTCCCTGAGGATGCGGGCCTCCTCACCGCTGCCGATGGCGGCGGCACTGAAACCCAGGCGCTCGCCCAGCTCGATATAAGCCCGGCACTCGTCCTCGCTGAGAAAACCGTCGATGGTGTAGACGCCAGCGCCCAGTGATGTGATTTCCATGAATTCTCCCTCGGTTCTTTTTTGTCGCCGGGGTACTCTACTATTGCGCCGGTGCGGCCGCGGCGACAGGCGGCCCGCCCCTCCTCCACCGGCCTGCATTCCCATCATGTTTTACGGCATCACCGACATCGTCACCTTTGTCCTCGGCTGCATCGTGATCGTGCTGCTGCCCGGGCCTAATTCACTGTATGTGATGTCGGTCGCCTCGCGCTGGGGGGTGGCTGCAGGTTATCGCGGTGCCTTCGGCGTGTTTGTCGGCGACCTGGTGCTGATGCTGCTGTCGGCCACCGGCGCCGCCTCCCTGCTGCGCGCCACGCCGGCCTTGTTTCTCGCCATCAAGTATGCCGGCGCCGCCTATTTGCTGTGGATGGGCGTGGGCCTGCTGCGCGGCGCGCTGGCCCGCTATCGCCAGCGTGATGCCGACCCTGCCGCCGACGCCCCGCCCGCCGCCGACGGTGCGCGGCCCTTCCGCACGGCCCTGCTGATCAGCCTGATGAACCCGAAGGCCATCCTGTTCTTCGTGTCCTTCTTCATCCAGTTCGTCGACCCCGGTTATGCGCATCCGGCCCTGTCGTTCTTCATTCTGGGCAGCATCGTGCAGACCTGCTGCCTGCTGTACCTGTCGGTGCTGATCCTGGCCGGGGCACGGCTGGCGCAGCAGTTCCGCCGCCATCGCCGGCTGTCGGCGGCCGGTACCGGCGGCGTGGGTGGCCTCTTCATCGGTTTCGCCGCCAAGCTGCTGAACGCGAGCCTGGGGTAGCGGCGGCCGGCCGGGCCGGGGGCGACCGGGCGGCCGATAGACGGTCCTAAAGCTGCCGCCCCGCTGGCCGATATACCGGGGAAAGCCGGCTGGCCGGCATCCCACGGTCCCCCTGCCACCACGCCGCCCTTGCCGGGCGGCGCGATCCCTCATGAACACAGCGTGGCTCGTCCCCCACTACGACCCGCTCACGGTCCTGCTGTCCGTGGGCATGGCGATCTATGCCGCCTACGTCGCGCTCGACCTGACCCGCCGCGTGCGCGACAGCGACCGCACACTCGCTCGCGCCTGGCTGCTGGGCGGCTCGCTCGCCATGGGCACCGGCATCTGGTCGATGCACTTCGTCGGCATGATGGCCATGCGCCTGCCGATGCAGCTGGGCTACACGCCGGGCCTCACCGCCCTGTCGTGGCTGGCGGCGGTGGCGGTGTCGGGCACCGCGCTCGCGCTCGCCACCGTGCGCCACTGCAGCTGGCGCACGGTGGCCGGCGGCGCCCTGTGCATGGGCGCCGGCATCAGCGCCATGCACTACATCGGCATGGCGGCCCTCGTGATGCAGCCGGAGGTGGTCTGGGACCTGGCCTGGGTGGCGGTGTCGGTGGTGATTGCGGTGGCCGCCTCGGCCACCGCACTGATGATCTTCCGCATCGGCATGGGCAGCGGCGAGCGGCGCGTGCTGCGCCAGCTGGGCGCCGCGGTGGTGATGGGTCTGGCCATTGCCGGCATGCACTACGCCGGGATGGTGGCAGCCCAGGTGCCGGCCGGCGCGCTGTGCCTGAGCGCCGGCTCGCTCTCAGGCAACACGCTGGGCAGCGTGATCGCGGGCGGCTCCCTGCTCATCCTGACGATGACGCTGCTGACCTCCCTGGTCGACGCCCACCTGCAGCAGCGCACCCAGCGCCTGGCCGGCTCCCTGCGCAAGGCCGAGCAACGGCTGCAGCATGTGGCGCTGTTCGATCCGCTGACGCAGCTGGCCAGCCGGCTGGCCTTCGAGGACCGGCTGACCCACGCCATGACGCTGTGCGAACGCCGTGGCGAACGGGCGGCCGTGTTTTTCATCAACCTCGACGGCTTCAAGCCCATCAACGATTCCTGGGGCCGCCGCGCCGGGGACAGCGTGCTGGTCGAGATGGCGGCGCGGCTGCGCCAAGTCGCAGCGGCCTCCGACACCGCGGCCCGCCTGGCCGGCGACGAATTCCTGCTGCTGCACGAGCAGGCCGGCGACAGCGCCGTGCTGGCGCAGTTCGCGCAGCGGCTGCTGGAAGCCTTCACCGAGCCGGTGACGGTCGGCCAGCATGCGATGCAGCTGTCCTGCTCCATCGGCATCTCCGTCTATCCGGGCGACGGCGCGGGCGACAAGCTGGTCGGCAACGCCGAGGCGGCCATGAACGCCGCCAAGCGCGCCGGCGGCGGCAGCTACCGCTTTTTCGAAGCCAGCATGGACGCCGGCGTGCGTGAGCTGGTGGAACTGCAGCAGGAGCTGCGTCGCGGCCTGGCCGGCCAGGAGTTCGAGCTGTACTACCAGCCCAAGCTGCACGGCAGCAGCGGCCAGATCACCGGCGTGGAGGCGCTGGTGCGCTGGAACCATCCACGACGCGGCCTGCTCGCGCCCGGCGTGTTCATCCCGGTGGCCGAGCGTTTCGGCCTGATCGGCCTGCTGGGCCAATGGATCCTGGAGGAAGCCTGCCGCCAGCTGCAGGCCTGGGCGGCACAGGGCGTGATGATGCGGGTGGCCATCAACCTGTCCATGCACCAGTTGCGCCAGGACGACCTGGCCGAACGCATTGCGAGCGCCATCCAGCGGCACGGCCTGGACCCGTCGCTGCTGACGTTCGAGATCACCGAATCGGCGGCGATGGAAAACCCCGAGGCCACGCTGCGCACCTTCAAGCGCATTGCCGCGATCGGCGCCACCCTGTCCATCGATGACTTCGGCACCGGCTACTCCAGCCTGAGCCACCTGCGCCAGCTGCCGGCCAAGCAGTTGAAGATCGACCGCAGCTTCGTGAAGGACCTCGAGACCAGCGGCGACGCCCGCGCCATCGTCGACGCAGTGGTGCAGCTGGCCCACGCCATGGGCCTGCGGGTGGTGGCCGAAGGGGTCGAAACCGAAGGCCAGCACCACATCCTGCGCACCTTCGCCTGCGACGAGCTGCAAGGCTTCCTGTTCGCCCGCCCGATGCCGGCCGACAAGCTCACGCTGTGGATACTGGAAGACAGGCACTCCTCCCGCCCGCTCGAATTCCGGCCCTCCATCTACGGTGAACCGGCCCTGCTGCCGGTGGAACACTGAGCCTCAGCCTGACAGGGCCACGCTGCAGCCGACCCATTGCGGCGCTTGCACCGCCTCGGCCAGGAAACGGCCCACCTGGCGCCGCGACACCCGCATGCTGCGCACCGCCCCCTGCGGCGAGGCGAGCACGGCCGCGGCCGGGTCGTCGGCATCGGTCAGGTTGACCGGCTGGGCCAGCACCCAGTCGAGCCCGCTGTCACGCACCACCCGCTCCTGGCGCTCGGTATCGGCCACCTGCGGCTTGAGCAGCAGCTGGAACATCAGCCGGTACAGCGCCGGCAGCCGCTCGCGTGTCTCGCCGACGCCATAGCTCGTCTGCACCACCAGGCGGCGCACCTGGTGGCGGCGCATGCATTCGACCAGCCGGTAGGTGCCGGCCGAACGCACGTCCAGCGGGGTGCCCCGGCTGCCGAACAGGCGCACCCGCCATGGGTTCTCGGCAATGCCCAGCGTGACCACCACCGCCTGCTGCCCGGCCATGGCCCGCTCGAGGTCGGCGCTGTCCATCACGTCGCCGCGGCACAGCGCCAGCCGCTCGCCGCCGCCTGGCAGCAGCTCCGGCCGCCGGGCAAATGCGGTCACCTCATGGCCCGCAGCCAGCAGCGCCTGCACCGCTGCCCGGCCCGAGCCCCCGGTTGCTCCCACCACCAACACCTTCATCCCGGCTCCTTCCGTCGCCGCCCGATGGCGGCATGGCGTCCAGTGTCCGGCGTCCGATCGGCACCTCCAATGCCTGGCGGTCGCAGTTTCATGCTCGATCGTCCAGGGCCGCTGGACGATGCCGCCCGCACTCCCCCATAGTCCGGCCATGAGCGACGCACGCACCTGGGCCACCGGCGATCCGCTCGGCGAGGCCCTGCACCACCTGCACATGAGCGGCACCTTCTATTGCCGCTCCGAGTTCACCGCGCCGTGGGGGCTGGCCTTGCCGCCCCTGCCCGACTGCCTGATGTTCCATGTGGTGACGTCGGGCCGCTGCTGGCTCGAGGTGCCGCAGGAGGCGCCTCGGCCGCTGCAGCCCGGCGACCTGGCCCTGCTGCCGCGCGGCGAGGGCCATCGCCTCGTGCACGAGCCCGGCGCCAGCGCTGCCGCGTTGTTCGCACTGCCACGCGAGCCGCTCGGCGACCAGTACGAATTGCTGCGTCATGGTGGTGGCGGTGCAGCGGCCAGCCTGGTGTGCGGCGCGGTGCGCTTCGATGCGCCGGCCGCCCGCCGGCTGGTGGCCTTGCTGCCGCGCTGCATCTGCATCGAGGCGCATGCCTCGCCGCAACTGGAATGGATGCAGACCACCCTGCGCCTGATGGCCGACGAAGCGGCCCGCAGCCTGCCTGGCGGTGCCACGGTGGTAACGCGGCTGGCCGACATCCTGGTCATCCAGGCCATTCGCGCCTGGCTGCGGCAGGACCCGTCCGCCCACACCGGCTGGCTGGGCGCCCTGCAGGACCGGCACATCGGCCGCGCCCTGGCGCTGATGCACCGCGACCCGGCGCGGCCCTGGACCCTGCAGGCGCTGGCCGCCGAAGTGGCGATGTCACGCTCGGCCTTCGCCGCCCACTTCAAGACGCGGGTCGGCGTGCCGGCCATGCAGTACCTGGCGCAATGGCGCATGCAGCTGGCGGCCGGCTGGCTGCAGGCGCCCGACGCCCGGCTGGCCGAGGTGGCTGGCCGGGTCGGCTACCAGTCGGAGGCGGCCTTCAGCCGGGCCTTCAAACGCTGCAACGGCCACTCGCCCGGCGCGGTGCGTCACGCCACGCCGGCAGCCACTGTGCCGCGCTGAACCGGCCCATGGCCCGGCCGCCCCCTGCCCGGGGGAAAGACACAGCCGACAGCGGCCCCGCAAAATGGCCGCCCACGCCCACGCCCACGCCCACGCCCACGCCCACGCCCACGCACACGCACACGCCCACGCCCACGCCCACGCACACGCCCACGCCCACGCACACGCCCACGCCCACGCCCACGCCCACGCCCACGCACACGCACACGCCACCGCCACCGCCACCACTGGCGGCCGGCCCGGCTTCTACGACACCGTTTCACGATGCCCACCGTCTTTTCGCACGCCGCCATCCCGCTGGCGCTCGCCGCTGGCCTGGGCCGGCAGGCCGTCGGCCCCCGGCTGCTCGCGGCCGGCGTGCTCGCCTCGGTCCTGCCCGATCTGGACGTGCTGGCCTTTCGCCTCGGCATCGCCTACTCGCACGCGCTGGGGCACCGCGGCTTCAGCCACTCACTCGCCTTCGCTGCGCTGCTGGCGCTGCTGGCCGCCATTGCAGCCCCCTGGCTGCGCAGCAGGCGCGGCGTGGCCGCGCTGTTCGTGGGCACCGCGGCGGCCTCGCATGCCCTGCTCGACATGCTGACCGACGGCGGCCTCGGCGTGGCGCTGTGGTGGCCCTGGTCGGACCAGCGCTGGTTCGCCCCGTGGCGCGTGATCGAGGTGTCGCCCATCGGCCTGCGGCGCCTGCTCGGCCCGCGCGGGCTGGAAGTGCTGCTGTCGGAGCTGCAGTGGATCTGGCTGCCGGCGCTTGGGCTTGCGGCCGGCCTGGCGGCCGCCAGGCGGTGCTGCGGCCAGCGCGGGAGCGCACCGGACACGCCGCCGGCCGGATGAGAAGCCGGCCAGCCCGGCTCAGCCAGCGCCCGGTGGGATGCGCGCCATTTCCACCAGCTTCACCAGCGTGTGCAACACCCGGTTGGCCGGCGTCGGCACCCCCAGCGCCTGCCCACGCCGCAGCACGTAGCCGTTGAGATGGTCGATCTCGCTGCGCTTGCCACGCGCGAGGTCCTGGGCGGTGGAGGAGAACTGCGTCGGCATCGTGCGGGCGATGCGCTGCACCGCGTCCCACTCATTGCCCGGCACGGTGATGCCGTCCGCGCGGGCCACCGCCAGGCACTCGTTGACCACGTCGCACATCACCGAGTCGACGCCCTCGCCCTCCACCAGCCGGCCGTAGGGCAGTTGGGCAATGGCCGACAGGGCGTTGTAGGCGCAATTGAGGATGAGCTTGGCCCACAGCGCACCCATCACATGGGGAGACACCTGCACCGGCACGCCGGCTTCGGCGAACAAGGCCGCCGCCGCCTCGCTGCCGGCGGCCGGCCCGATGACCAGCTCGCCCCGCCCATGGTGCTTGACATGGCCCGGCCCCGCCATTTCTGAGGCCACGTAGACCACCGTCGGCGCCACCGGCTGCGACAGCACCGCCTGCAGCCGCTGGCAGTTGTCCACGCCGTTCTGCAGGCTGAGCACCAGCGTGTCGGGCGACAGGTAAGGCGCCATCTCGGCCGCGGCGGCTTCGGTGTCGGTCGACTTCACGCAGAAGAGCACCAGGCCGGCGCCCCTCACGCCCATGGCGTCCGAGGTGGCGGCCATCGGCACGCGGGCCCGGAACGCCTGGGTGTCGAGCAGCAGGCCGTCGCGCCGTACCGCCTCCACATGGCGGGGGCGACCGATCAGGGTGACCGCATGGCCGGCACGCGCGAGCATGCCGCCGTAGTAGCACCCGACGGCGCCAGCCCCCATCACTGCGATCTTCATGGCCTGCCCTTCCTGGCTTGAAGAGGGAAAGAGGGCGCCGCTCAGGCCGCCGCGGCGTGACGCCCGCGGGGGTGCGACAAGCCGGCCTCCGCGCCCAGCCCGTCCGGCCTCGGCGCAGCGCCCGTGGCCAGCCCGGCAGAGCGAACGGCACGCCGCCCAGGCGCAGCCATGGTGCCGGCGGCCGGCGCGGCAAAGAGCTTCGGCATGAACATGTTGTGCCCTCCCTGATGAACGGCCCGAGCCTACCGGGCAGCCGGCAGGCCGTTGGTTTTCTTGTGCAACATTGCGAGGCGCCGCAGCGCATCGCAGGTCGGTCCAGCCCTCATCGCTCGCGGGCCCGCAGGAACTGCGGCAGCCCGTCCGCCAGGACCACCCAGGGCAGGCGGCTGCCGACATAGGTGTGATCCTGTGGCGGCACCTGGGCGGGATCGTCCAGACTGCTGGTCGTCACGTCGACCTCGTCGGGATAGTCGTCGCTCTCGAAGGTCAGCTGGGTGCCGCATTGCGGGCAGAAGCTGCGCGTGCCCCTGGCGGACGAGCGAAAGCGGGTCGGGCTGCCATGGGTGAAGCGGAAGTCCGCGCGGTTCACGCTGAACCAGGCGACAAACGGAGCGCCGGTGCTGCCCCGGCACTGCGTGCAATGGCAACAGGTGGCATGGAAGGGCACGCCCCCCGCCTCGAAGCGGACCGCGCCGCAACTGCAAGCGCCATTCAACATGATGAGTTCCCTCCGGGCCGCCAGCGGCAGCCTGTACAAGACCAGTGACCACGCCGTCGCCGCCCGGACCGGCCGGGCGGCGCTCGCCCAGGTCCGATGGTAGCGGCCGCCACAGTGCATCCGGCCGCCGGAGATGACGCGCGTGTCCACCGGCAATCGCGCCTTCGACAGCCAGCCCGGCGAGTCGCCGTTCGGCGCTTCAGGCCTCTGGGCCGGCGACCCGGCCCGCGATGACGCACCGCTGCGGAAGCGGGCGTGGATGAGATACGCTCCGGCCTCATGGCGCTTCCCCTCTCTGTCAATCAAGCCCTCGCGCGTTTGGAGACGTTGAACGGCAAGGACGTCTGTGTCGAAGGAGTTCTCAGTTTCGACTTCGAGGACGTCTGCATCAGCCACTTCCCGACACGGGAGCGGGGCGAGGGTGATCGGTCATCCATCTGGCTCGAGGTGGGCAACGGTGCGATGGGCTTCGACCAAGACATCTGCCGTCGTCTTCATGGGAAGCGGGTGGTCGTGGAAGGCACCCTCTCCGCAGCCAGTGCGACCATGGGCTGTGGTCATATGGGAATGTGGCCTGCGAAGCTGCTGGCCAGAGACCTTCGCCGCGCCTGAAGCAGGTCGCTGCGAAGGAGTCGCCGACAAGTGACAGTCCATCGATTCCCCTCGATTCGGAGTAGACGCGCCACCATGGGTATTTTGACTTTCAGCATCAACCTCACCCTCGACGGTTGCGTCGACCACCGGGAGGGGATCGCCGACGACGAGACCCACGCCTTCTTCACCCGCCTCATGGACGAGGGCGGGGCGATGCTGTGGGGCCGCGTCATCTACGAGATGATGGAGAGCTACTGGCCGGCGGTGGCCCGCGGCAGCGAACAGGCGCCGCCAGCGGTGCGCGAGTGGGCGGTCAAGCTGCAGGCAAAGCCGAAATACGTGGTGTCGTCGACGCGAAAGAACTTCCCGTGGAACAACAGCCACCACATCGCCGGCGACCTGCGCACCGGCGTGCAGAAGCTGAAGGACGCCACCCCGGCCGGCGTGCTCCTCGGTAGCGGCAAGCTGGCGACCGAGCTGGACCGGCTGGACCTGATCGACGAGTACCGGTTCCTCGTCCACCCCAGGATCGCCGGCCACGGCCCGACGCTGTACCAGAGCGGGCTGCCCGGCACGCGACGGCTCGAACTTGTTTCGGCCACGCCGCTGCGCAGCGGCGCGGTCGCCGTGCACTACCGGCGCGCACGCGGCTGACAGCCGGTGGCAGCGGACGGTCCGCGGTGCGGCCCACCGCTGAACGGCAGCCTTGAGCGGCCGCATCCTGGCAGCTCACGTCAGCAAGGCCGGCTTCGGCTGCGACACCCCCGGCCCTTCGCGCGAGAACCGGTGTCGCCAACCTGGTGGCCCAGGGCAGTGCGCGGCCGCGCCCCGGCGTCGCACCTTCGACGCCGGTCGCACCCACCGCCGCTCGAGGCCCGGCCGCGACTCAAGGGGCGTCGCGCCGCCGGCGGGCCAGCAACAAGGCGACCAGCCCGAGGCCGGTCAGGGCCAGCGCCTGCGGCTCGGGCACCGGCGTGATCGACATGTTGTCGAGCACCGCGAAGTACACCAGCGTCTGGCGCGCGTACTGGTTGGCCGAGCCGAAGCGTTCGATCTCGCCCGGGTTCAGGCCGGCGAAGCTCAGGGTGTGGGTGCCTGGCGCGAGCGTGAGGGTCAGCACGTGCCAGCGATCCCCCTGCTCCACGCTGACCTCGTAGGCACCCAGCGCCTGCTCATCGAGTTGCACGCCGTAGCGCTGCCCCAGTTGCGCGTCACCGTAGAACGGCAGGCTCTCGTGCCAGGGCCAGGTCACCGGGAAGGTGCCGGCATCGGTCCAGCGAAGGCGGTACTGCCCGGCCAGGCTCACCTCGAAGCTCTGCCACAAGCTGCCGGTGTTGAACATCCACACGGCCGGGTCCGGTGCGCCGGCCGGCGTCGGTTCCTCCTTGTCGGCCCACAGCACCGCGTTCTGGAACAGCTCTCCCCCGGCAATCTGTGAGTCGATCGTCAGGCCGCTGGTCTCCCACACATCGGGCACCTTGAAGTGGTGGTGCTCGGGATCCAGCAGGTGCCGGTCTTCGAACTCACCGTTGAGCAGCAGGTTGCCGGGCACCGCCACGGCCAGTCCGGGCAGCAGCGGGATCGTGGCAAGCATCAGGCAGGTCAGGGGTCTTGCGAACATGGCAGCTCCAGTGGAAAACGCACCGGCCCATACCGGGCAGCGGGTGCGGCTAGCGCTTGGGCAAAGGGGTCAGCAAGAAGGTGGCGCGTTCGTTGGTCGGCGCCCAGCGAGCCAACGCCAGGATCTGTCCGGCGTTGTTGATCTTCAGGGCCTCAAACAGTTGCCAGCCCTTCAGGTTGGAGGCCGCGACCACCGTGTTCAGGTCGATGAACGATCGTCCATCCAGCGAGACGAGCGCCTTCGGCCACTCGCCCGACAAGCCACCGGTGGCGACCACCTGGCCCGACTCGTTCATGTCGACCGGCAGGACCGGCGAGAAGCCCGTGTCCGGCCACGGCGGCTTGATGTGGCGCAGGCCCCCCTGCTCCCAGACAGCGGTACGCCGCCCCAAGACCACGCCGTTGACGACCCTCACTGACTGCACCAGCACCTGGCCACGGTTGTTGATTTCGATGGCTTCGCTGTCGGTGTAGCCGGTCGCCGTGCCGCCCAGGTGCCCCAGATCGATCACCTGGCCTTGCTGCCACAGGGTGGCGCGCGACGAACCATTGGGATAGGAGTAGCCCACCACCTGGCCGCTGTCGTTGATCGACACCGCACCGCTCTCGCCACCCAGCGAACCGAGGTTGTGGGCCTCACCGTCGGGGCTTCACATCACGGCCCGCGACGTGTGGCGCTGCCCGTCGTGCCAACCGGCGGTGCCGGCCGTCCAGCCGTGCGCGTTGAGCGCATGGACGGTGGTGTCCAGGCGGTACGGCAGGCCGGTTGCCAGCGGCGCCAGCTGCACCATGCGGCCTTGATGCCACAGGAAGGAACCGGAGTACGCCACCCGGGTGCCGGTGGCGTCAAAGGGCAGCGAGTTGCCGGCCACCATGCCGGCCGCGTTCAGCAGCTCGGCGGAGCTCCGGCCATTGCCCTTTGCATCCGTCCCCAGGCTGCCGAGGTGCACCGGCTGGCCCTGCCGCCAGAGCGTGGCCCGGTGCCCGCGATAGATGCCGCGCTCGAAGTAGGTGGAGGCACCCACCGCATCGCCATTCGGCTGCAGCGCCTTGACCGTGCTTTCGCCATACCCCCGGGGGCTGAGCCCCAGCGATGGCAGGGCCCGCACCCCGCCACCCGGCAAGAGCACATAGGCATTCGGCGATTCGATCCCTGACACGGCCAACTCGCCGGCCTCGCCCAGCACGCTGCTCCAGGATGACGGATACGGCAGTTGCCACGCCTGGTAGAGCAGCGGCTCCGAAACGGCCGGTGCCAGCCAGGTGGCGCACGACAGCAAGGCTGCCCCGGTGCGCAGAAGCAGGGTCGTCTTCATGGCAGGCACCTCCCGGCTCGCAGCGACAGATGACGCTCTGCCGCTGTGCGTGATGATTTATCACTGCGCTGGCGTGCCTGCCCCCCTCAAGCACGGGGCGGCGGTGCGAGCCGCCCCCGGCGTTCAACGGTTGCGCCGTGACAAGCGCATCAGGCCGATCAAGCCGATCGACAACAGCAACACGGTGGAGGGCTCGGGCACCGGCGGCAGGCAGTCCGAGCAGGCACTGGTGCCTGCTGCCATGGCATCGCCGGCCGTCATCGTGCCGGCGGCGAGCCGGCCGCGCTCATCGAAGAAGGCCGCAATGTCGGCATCGCTCACGGCGCCCATCCGCTGCGCAAACGCCGCCTTCTCGAAATCGGTCAGCTGCCAGGCATCGAGCGCGAATTGCTCGAAGGCCGGAAACTCACCCGCCTTCAACAAGTCGCGCATCGCCAGCGTCTGCTCGAGCGTGATCGGCCGGTCGAGCGCGCCGGGATCGTAGTAGTCGATCGCCGACAGCAGCGAGGGGAAGGCAGCGGCCGCCACATCGGCGATCGCCATCGCGTCCTTGTTGAAGCGCACCGCCTCCTCCCACCGCTCGGCGGCCCAGTCTTCGCGCCCCAGCTCCAGCGCGCCGGCGCGTCGGTCCATGGCAGCGGTCTGCGCCCGCACGTTCGCGAGGTAGCCGTCCATCAGCGTCGAGTAGCTGTTGAGCGCCACCGCAAGCCCGGTGGGCGTGTCGGGGTACAAGGTGCGGACATCGGGCAGCTTGTAGATGCTGTAGGCCGAGAGGTCGACCGGGTCTCCCGCATGAATCAGGTCGGGCGGATCGAACAGCACGCAGCCAATGCCCCAGCCGATCTGGAACGCGCCCACCAGTGGCGAGCCCGCGCCGGCAGTGAGCGCGGTGGCACCGACGCTGATGAGCGCCACGCCAGCCGTCTTGGCGGGCGGCACCGCGAATGCCTGCCCGGCAGCCAGTGCCAGCACCGACACACCCTTGGCGAGCCAGGCGGCCGTTGCCCGGCCTGGAGAACGTGAACCGTGGTTCTCTGTCATGTTCATCTCCTGTTGCTTGCTTGGTAGACGATGGGCGCCGCGGTGCCCTCCGTCGGCAGGCAGCGTCGGATCCGCCGCGGTGACGACCGCAGCGTCCTGTTGTTCTCGGGTGAAGTGCTGTCGAGCAGCCCTGCCTTGAAGCTCGGGCCCCGGCCCCACCGGGCCAGCCGGCGGCCGTGCAGGAGACACCCGGCACACACGGGGTAGCCGATGTGCCACATACCTCAGGCCAGACCGCCTGGGCTGTCTCCTTCATCCAGGGGGACAGCGGGAAGAAAGGCACCCACCGCCCCGGCCTTCGTTCATGTTCAAGGCATCAAGAGCAATCCAAGATAGTGCAGCCGATGCGCAAGTTCAACGCCGCTCGGCCGGCACGCGCCATTGCCATCACGAGGCGATGGCCGATGCTGCTGGTGTGAACGAAGCGGTGCAGGAGTGGAGCAAGGGCGGAGCATGCAGCCGCCCGCCGCCACGCTTGGCGCAGCGGCTGGCCCCTGTGTGACGTGACCAAGGCGGCCACCACGGGCCCATCGAGCTGAGGGCCGCCCGGCCGAGGTTGGAGGGGCGGTGGCGCTGCCTGGGAGCAAGGCGCTGCGTGGCCTTGCGAGGTGGGGCCCGAGGCCCCGCCCCTCAGGGCTTGAGCAACAGGCCCGGGTAGTACTTCTTCGAGCCCTTGAACTTGGTCAGCACCTGGCGACGGTTCTTCTTGGCGTAGGAGCAGTGCACCCAGCCCGAGGTCTTGATGCCGGGAACGAAGTTCTCCAGGATCAGCTGATCGAACATCAGGTTGTTGGCGATCCAGTCCGCCACCTCATAGACGGTGAAGCCCGCCACATGGAAATCGGCCGCTTCGCCACTCATGTGCTGCGAGGTCTTGCTGCCGCCGATGGCTGCGTTCACCGCGGGGCCGCGGTAGCCGCTGTGGATGATGACGGCCTTGCCGAAATGCTCGCGCACCTGCTCCAGCACCTTCTCGCAGACCTGCCGCAGGTTGTCCAGGACGATGGGCGAGCTGGGCAGGTTGGCGATCTTCTGGGACGTGGTCGTCATCTCGCCGAGCGTGAAGTGCTTGCTCAGCCGGGTGGTCTTGTCGTTCATTGGTGTTTCTCCCTCAATTTCTCATTTTTTTGGTGATCAGCGGCAGCGGACAAAGGCCGTTGGCTCGAACTTGGTGACCTGCATCTGCACCGTGCCGTCGGGCATCAGCATGAAGTCCAGTTCGTCCTTCTTGCGCGTCTGTGCATAGGGGTGCGGCTTGTGCAAGGCGACGGTCACGATGTTGCCGGCGACCGCATACGCGACCTTCGGATAGCGCTCGCCGACGGCCCTGCCATCGGCATCGATCAGGATCTCCACCGACTTGTCCTTGAAGTTCAGCTCGGGACGCTTGCAGTCCTCGGGGCTGCGCGCCCACTTGCCGAGCAGTGCGGCCGCTGGTGCGGCAGCTGCGGAGGCGGCCGGCGCCGCGCCATCGGCCTTGGCGGATGCGGTGCCCGGGGCGGCATGGGCCGCCAGGCCGACGCCCGACAGGGTCGACAACACCGCCAGCGACAGGGACGCGCCAGCGCGACGGGCTGGCCGCAGCAGGCCGGATGAACTGGAGATGGGGAACAAGATGGGGTCCTCTCACAAGGGTGGCTGCCGCGGGCCGCGGTAGAGCACACGACATGCCCGAGGTCGGCAATGGCCGCGAGTATGCCGGCAGCCGGCGGAGCTGCCCCTCCCCAAGACTTGGGGGGGCCGGAGGCCGCCGCCCCCCTTGAATGAGCGGCTTCTGGCACGGCGGCGGATGGCTCGCCGGGGCGCCACAGCAGGTTACAGAAGGGTCAGGCAAACCCCCGGGAATGCGCGAACACTGAAGCGGCCCGGTCCGGCGGCCATGGCTGCCATGCCGGGTGCGCAGTCAAGAGCGTGCTTGCTGGCAGCGGGTCCGCGGCCTGTTTTCCACGCCGGGCCATCGGCGCGTCTGCGAGCCCTGCCGGGCGCTCTTGAGTCAGCCCGGGCCGGTGCCGGTCTCACTCACTGCATCGGCTCTTCTGCATGGTGTTTTTGCAAGGAGAACAAGTGATGAAGACGCCTTCCTTTGTCATGTCCCTGCTCGCGATTCCAGTGGCGCTGGCGGCGCTGGCCTCGCCTGCCACGGCAGCGCCGGCCAGTGTCGAATTCGGCATCGACCGCCCCGGCGCCGACTATGCCCGCTTCGAGCTGTCGCCCGACTACACCCTCTGCAAGTCCGCTTGCGAGAACGACGCGCGCTGCCAGGCGTACACCTATGTGCATCCCGGCGTGCAGGGCAGCAACGCAGCCTGCTGGCTGAAGTCGGCCGCGCCCCTGCCGCAGGCGTCGGGGTGCTGCTACTCGGGCGTGAAGCAGGTGACGCGGGAGATCGGCTGGGACCGCCCGGGCAGCGACTACACCAACTTCGACCTGCCCTGGTCGGCCACGGCCGATGCCTGTGAAGCGTATTGCCGCGGCGATGCACGCTGCGTCGCCTACACCTACGTGCGCCCGCGGGTGCAGGGGCCGAATCCGCGCTGCTGGCTGAAGAACCGCATTCCGGCACCGACGCCCAACGGTTGCTGCGATTCGGGCACGGTCAACTGGCGCTGATGCGACACCGCACCCTCGAGGCCGGGCCACCCGCTGGCGGCCGCTGCCCCACCCCGGGTTCAGCGGCCGCCAGCGTACGGTGGCGTCGCCCTTGAGCGCCGGCCTGGCGCCCGCTTCTTCCCAGCCGCCGCGACATGCCGTGCGCGGCGGTCATGCCGCGCGGCCCCGGCTTGCACGCCGAGCCGCCAGCGTCACCGCCGGAGCCACCCCCGCCGCGCTCCGCCGTGCGCCCGGCCCGTGAGCGCAGGGCCGCCCTCTCCCGCTCAGCCGATGTCCAGCACCTTGTAGACGCCGTTGCGCTTGCCGACGTAGGCGCGCTTGATCGCATAGCTCACCGGGTCGGCGATGCAGAGGATGCAGAACTGGCCGTTGTACTTGCGCAGCCTGTCGTTGGTGGCGTTGCTCAAGTAGGCCGGCACGCCACCTGCGGTGCGGTCCTGGTTCAGGAGCTGGAAGCCGGGGGGCGGGTTGCCGACCGTGTCGTCCCAGGCCTGTAGCGGCGTGCCGGGGCCCGCGGGCTGGGCGGTGCAGACGTGGTTGACCTCGACGCGGCCGTCCTCCTGGTACACCCCCATCACACAGCCGGTGAACTCGCCGCTGATGGCTTCATGGCCATTCATCGGCATGTGGCTGGTCATGGCCTGCCGGTAGGGCAGCACGGCCACGGGATGCTGGCCTTGCCCATCGGGATAGAAGGTCAGCAGCTTGGGGGTGGACAGCGCGCGCCTGGCGCGGCTCGCCAGGTCCTGGCTGCCGGTGCCGGCGTCGCCCGTGCCTTCGCTCCAGCTGCCGATGAAACCGGGCCGGCCGCTGTTGAGCAGCGCGGCGAGGCCCTGGAGGTAAACACCTTTCTGGATCGCGTCCTTCAGCATATCGATGCTCCGGAGAAGTCGGTGGGCAGCACGCAGGCCGCACCCACGGGCGGACAGGCGAGGCTGGCAAGAAGGCGCCGATCCTAGGCGCAAAGCCGGCCATCCCCAGCCCCTAGCCTTAGGGGCCGCTGGTGACCAGCAGCAACAGCACCTCAGCCGGGCAAGGTGCCGATCGGGATGCGGGTCTCGAACTTCGAGCAGTTCATCGCGAAGGTGCTCTTGAAGTTGCGCACGTTGTGGTGGGAAGCGAAGGCGCTGCGGGTGAAGCGGTGGTACTGCTCCATCGAGGCCGCGTTGACGACCAGCAGGAAGTCGAACTCGCCGGCCACCTCGTAGCAGGCCATCACGTCTTCCTCCGCTGCCATCCGGCGCTCGAACTGCCGCAGCAGGGCATCGTTCTGCTGGGCCAGCTCCGCCGAGACGAACACGGTCAGCGGGCGGCCCAGCCGCTGGCGGTCGAGGAGGGCCACCTGCTTCAGCAGGAAGCCCTCGGCCCGCAGCTGCGCAATGCGGCGCTGGCAGGTGGCGGGTGAGCTGTGCACCCGCTCGGCCAGCGCACGCATCGACAGCGTGGCGTCCTGCTGCAACAGGTCGAGGATCTGCAGGTCGAGACGGTCCAGGGACATCGGCATTTCCAGTGCAGGCAAGCGGGGCAGGACAGCCGCCCGTCCGCGGCCACCGCGATGCGCGCTTTGTACCAAAACCGGCCCTGATGGCGAGCCACCGTCTCACCGGCCCCCACCCACAATGGACCCGGTAGCGCCGCCACGGCGGCGGCCGCCTTCTTCAAGGACTGCCCATGCTCTTCTTCGCCAATCCCCATGCGCAACGCCGCCCCTACGACCGCGCGCTGCACGCGCTGCTCAACATCGAAAGCGGGCAGGACGCCCGGCGTTGCCTGGCGCACTGGCCGCAGCTGGCAGCCAACGGCACACCGCTGTGGCGGCTGCCGCGGCTGGCCGCCCGCCTGTCGCTGGGCGAGGTGGCACTGAAGGACGAGTCCACCCGTTCGCCACTCGGCAGCTTCAAGGCCCTGGGCGCGCCCCTGGCGCTGTTGCGCCTGTTGCAACGCCAGGGTCGCGGCGCCGGCTGGCGCGCACAGGACCTGCTGGCAGGGCGCCATGCAAACCAACTGAAGGACTGCGTCGTCATCAGCGCCACCGACGGCAACCATGGGCGCGCGCTCGCCGCAGCCGCCCGCAGCGTCGGCTGCCGCTGTGTCATCGTGCTGCATGCGCATGTGAGCCCGGAGCGCGAGGCGCCCATTGCCGCGCTGGGCGCCGAGATCCTGCGCATCGACGGCGACTATGACGATTCGGTGCAGGAGGCGGCCCGGCTGGCGCGCTGCCACGGCTGGCAGCTGGTGTCCGACACCTCGCAGGCCGGCGGCGACGAGCAGGTGCCGCTGGACGTGATGCAAGGCTATGGCCTGATCGCCGAGGAGCTGCTGCAGGACACGCCGGCCGGCGCGCCCTGCCCCTACACCCATGTGTTCCTGCAGGGCGGCGTCGGCGGCCTGGCGGCCGGCATCGTGAGCCATTTCTGGGAACGCCACGGCG
This sequence comes from Eleftheria terrae, assembly GCF_030419005.1. Classification (NCBI taxonomy): domain Bacteria; kingdom Pseudomonadati; phylum Pseudomonadota; class Betaproteobacteria; order Burkholderiales; genus Eleftheria; species Eleftheria terrae. Next base: position 4,160,050 of record NZ_CP106951.1, on the reverse strand, counting down.
CCGGGCGGCCGTGCTTCATCGTGGTGGAGCCTGAACAGGCCGACTGCCTGCTGCAGAGCGCCCGGCTTGGCCGGCCGGCACGCGCCTCGGGTTCGGTGGACTCACTGATGGCGGGCCTGGCCTGCGGGGAAGCGTCGCCGCTGGCCTGGCGCTTCCTGCAGCCAGCCGTCGACCACTTCATGACCGTCAGCGATGCCCAGGCCCAAGCGGCCATGCGGCTGCTGGCCCGCGGTGCCGACGGCGACCTGCCCATCGTCAGCGGCGAGTCGGGCGCCGCCGGCCTGGCCGGACTGCTGGCCCTCGTCGCGCAGCCGGAGCTGGCGCGGCAAACCGGCCTCGGGCCACAGGCGCGGGTGCTGCTGATCAACACCGAAGGCGCCACGGCGCCGGCGGTGTACCAGTCGCTGGTGGGCCAGCCGGCGGCTGCGGTGCTCCAGGCGCAGGCGCGCTGGCTGGCCGCATCTGCGTCAGCAGCGGGCTGACGCCGCCGGCGCCGCCGCGTGCGGCCCCCGACAGCGGGCCGGTGCGGCGATACTGCCATCCACCACCGCCCTCCCGCCCGCCTGCGCATGGCCCCGCCTCTGCACCACTGCCACGTGTTCGCCACCCCCTGGCCGGGGATCCACGGCACGCACATCGACAGTGGCCGGCATTTCGGCCGCCACTGGCACGACACCTTCGGCCTTGGCCTGCTGGAGCACGGCGCGCAAAGCTCGGCCAGCGGCCGCGGGCCGGTGGATGCCTTCGCAGGCGACCTCATCACCACCAACCCCGGCGAGGTGCACGACGGTCAGCCGCTCGGCTCACCGTCGCGGCGCTGGCGCATGGTGTACCTGGAGCCTGATGCCATGGCGGCCCTGGCCGGCGCCGGGCGCCTGCCCGCGCTGACGCGCCCGGTGATCCACGATGACCGCCTGGCGCAGTCGCTGCAGGCCCTGTTCCGGCGGCTCGACCACTGGTCCACCCAGCCCGCCCACGACGGCGCGCTCGCGCTGGCCTGCGAGGAGGCGCTGGCCGGCACCCTCGGCCACCTGCTCGCCGCCTACTCCACCGATGCGCCGGCCCCGCCCGCGCCGGCCCCCCTGGCGCAGGTGCGCGAGCGGCTGGCCGATGACGCCACCCACGCCCCCAGCCTGGCCGAGCTGGCCGCAATGGCGGGCCTCAGCCGCTTCCAGCTGCTGCGTCGCTTCGAGAAGGCCTACGGCCTGCCGCCGCATGCCTGGCTGCTGCAGCAGCGGGCCGAACGGGCCCGCCACCTGATCCGCCGCGGCCTGCCGCTGGCCGAGGCGGCGGCCGCCGCCGGCTTTGCCGACCAGAGCCACATGACGCGCGTCTTCACCCGCCAGTTCGGCTTCACCCCGGGCGCCTGGCGGCAGGCGGCGGGCGCGCGCCGGCCTTGAGCGGCCTGCAACTGCGTTCAAGACCGGGCGCCCTGCAGCCGCCCACACTGCCGGCCTCGCAACTCGCCGGAGGCCGGCCATGTCGGACACATTCAAGGGACCGCTGCTGTGCAGCCTGGCCATGGTGCTGGTGGGCAGCACGGTGGCGGTCAGCAAGATCATCGGGCAGGAGGTCGAGCCCTTCCTGGCCACCGTGCTGCGCCATGCGCTGGCCTTGCCGGTGTTCGGCTGCCTGCTGTGGCTCCGCCGCCAGGCGCTGCCGCGCATCGGCGCCCGCGATGCCGCGGTGCTCCTGCTGCAGGCGGCGGCGGGCAGCGTCGGCTACACCGTGCTGCTGATCCAGGGCGTGGCCTGGTCCAGCGCGGCCGATGCTGCAGTCGTCTCGGGCACCTTGCCGGCGGTGGCCGCCGCCTTCTCGGCCGTGTGGCTGGGCGAGCGGCCGGGCCGCCGGCTGCTGGCCGCGCTGGCCCTGGCGACGCTGGGCGTGATGGTGGTGGCCGCCTCGCCCGCCGACGGCCAGGTGCCGCCGACCCGGCTGCTGGGCCTGGCCACCGTGCTGGCCGCGGTGGCCTGCGAAGCCGTCTTCATCCTCGGCAACAAGAAGCTGGCGCAACCGCTGCCGCCGCTGCTGATGTCCACCCTGATGTCGGCCGGCGGCCTGCTGATGGCCGCCGCACCGGCCGCCTGGCTCTGGCTGCGCTCGCCGCAGCCGGTGCTGCCGGCTGCGGCCGGCTGGCTGGGCATCGCCTACTACGCCTGGGTGCCCACCGTGGGCGGCTTCCTGCTCTGGTATGCCGGCAGCCAGCGCACCAGCGGCTTTCGCGCCGCCTTGTCCACCGCCTGGTTGCCGGTGGCGGCCTTGCTGCTGTCGGCCACCCTGCCGGGCGAAGCCGTGCGCCCCTGGCAATGGCTGGGGCTGGCATGCGTGCTGGCGGCCATGTGGCTGGCCGCGCTGGACCAGCGCAGCCCGTCGCGCCAGCCGCCGGCCTGCGCACCGCGCTCGCTGGCCGGCCGCAATGCGACGCAGGAGTGAGCCGGCGCCGGCCGGTCCACGCCGGCAGGCGCCGCCGGTGCGGCACGCGCCAGGGCGGCCGCGCCCTCAGCGCCCCGGGCAGCTGCCGGCACAGGCGCCGGCCGGCACCGGGCGCGGCCGGCTGGCCGCCACCAGCCAGCCGCCGAGCAGCGTCGAAGCGAACAGGACGGCCGCGCCGACCTCGCCCACATGGGCCACGCCCCAGCGGTCGATCACGCCCCCGCCCACGATCGCACCGATGCCAATGCCGAGGTTGGCGCCCGAGATGTTGAGCGAGGCGGCAAACGCCGGCGCCGACGGTGCCGCCTTCATCACCCGCACATGGCAGACCAGGAAAAGCGCCGCCTGCGACAGCCCCCACAGCGTGAGCGAAGCCGCCAACCCGGCCCGCGAGGTGACCAGCGCGGCCACCAGGGCCATGCCGGCCGCGGTGCTGACGCTGAACAGCAGCGTGGTGCCCAGCGGGTCGCGATCCACCCGGCGGCCGGCCAGCGCATTGCCGAGCAGGCCGACGCCGCCAAAGGCCATCAAGGTCCAGCCCACCCAGCTGCCGTCGAACCCCGCCACCCGCTCGAGCAGGTCGGCCAGGTAGGTGTAGCCGGTGAACATGCCGGTGAAGATCAGCATCGACCACAGCACCTGGCCCACCAGCACCCGGTCGCGCAGCAGCGCGAACTGGCCGCGCAGCGGCGGCGCCTTCGCCGGTGCCGCGCGAGCCGGCAGGAAGGCGGACAGCATCGCCGCCTTCGCCAGGGCCAGCGCCGACAGCGCGCCGAAGGCCGCCCGCCAGCCGAAGGCATCGCCGATCAGCGTGCCGATCGGAATGCCGAAGATGGTCGCGCAGATGATGCCGAAGGTCAGGATGGAGATGCCGCGGCCGGCCTGCTCCGGGCCCATCAGGTCGGCCGCCGTCTCGCTGGCCAGCGACCAGAACACCGGCAGCGCGAGCGCCGGCACCAGCCGCGCCACCGCCATGGTGGCGATGTTGGGCGCCAGCGCCGCGAGCAGGTTGGCGGCACTGAACAGCAGCAGCGTCGCGATGAACAGGCGCTTGCGGTCGAAGCGCGAGAAATAGGCGGTCAGGAACGGCCCGCCGCCGGCCACCGTGAAGGCAAACAGCGTCACCAGCAGGCCGGCCTGCGACACGCTCACGCCGAGCTCGCGCGCCATCGGTGGCAGCAGGCCGACGATGATGAACTCGGTCGTCAGCACCGTGAAGCCGGCGGCCGACAACAACAGGATGGGAAAGATCATGCGGGCTCCAGCAGATTCGCAGGGGGCGAAGGCACCGCACACTGGCCAGGCCGGTCAGCCCGGCAGCGGCGGCCGGGCGACCCGCCGGCGGCATCGCGCCTTCGCTGTCGGGGAGGGCTGATTCTCGGCATCCACCCCCGCGCCGGCTGGCCTACGGGTATTGCGCTTCGTGCTAGGCGGCCGCGCGGCGTGCGGGCAGCGCACGGCCGCACCGTCCGCCTCGATCCCGCCGGGCTGGCGGACCCTGCCCGCCGCCCGGCGGCCCGCCGTGCAGGTGCCGCAGCGCGGCACCTCAGCCGTTGGCTGCGGAGGCCGCCTCCAGCATGGCCAGGCGGCGCTCCAGCTCGGCATTGCGCCGGCGCAGCGTCTCCACTTCCTGCCGGCTGCAGGCCAGGTCCATGCGGGCCGCAGCCGCCTGCGCCCGGCCCTCGGCCTGCGCCTTCAGCAGCGCGGCGCGCAGCTCGGCATGGCGCTTGTGGCTGTCGAGGGCGGCACGCCAGTGCTGTTGCGCCTCGTGCAGCAGGCCGTTCTCGAGATGGGCCTCGGCCAGCAGGTCCTGCTCCTGGCCCGCATGCAGCAGCTCCAGGGCCAGCGCGACATGCCCCGCGGCCGCCCGGTAGCGCCCGCCCAGCCGCTCCACCTGCGCCAGGCGCAGCTCCAGCCCACCGCGCTCGGGCCCCACCCCGGCGAGCAGCGCCGAGCGGATGCCGCGGCCCAGCAGCTCGCGCGCCTCGTCCAGCCGGCCCAGTGCGATCTGCGCCCCGGCGGCCGCCTTGACGCAGCGCGGCATCAGGTGGTGGCGCTCGCTGTGCACCAGCTCGTCGATATGGGCCTGCAGCGCGCCGAGCGCCTGCCGCAGCTCGTCGCCGGGCGGCTCGGTGGCCTGGGCCAGTTCCACCCGATACACCAGCACGTTGCCGCGGCAGACGGCGTGCAGTGGCGGTTCGTCGAACAGCGGCATCAGCGCGGCCGCCCGCATCGCCGCCTCCACCGCCTGCGGCAGCTGCCCCAGCGCATGCAGCGCCGCGCCGGCGTTGTTCCAGAACACGCATTGCTCGCGCGGATGGCCCGCCACCCGCGGCAGCAGGTGCAGCCCGTGGTCCAGCAGTTCCAGGGCGGCGGCGGCATCGCCCAGCCGGGCCAGCACGATGGCCTGCAGCGCCATGGCCCGCAGGCGCCGGTCGAGCGCTTCGGTGCGGCCCAGGCATTCGATCGCCCGGTAGCCGGCCAGCATGGCCGCCTGCAGCCGGCCGGCGTAATGGTGGCTCAGGGCCTGCACGTGCTGGCACAACCCCAGCGCCAGCGGATCGCCGGCGGCCTGCAGCCCGGGCAGCACCGCCTCGCAGATCGAGAGGGCTTCGTCGATGCGGCCGCTGCGCGCGCACTGCTCGGCACGCGCCAGCGCCGCGCCCGGCGAGCACCGCTCGGCGGGCGGTGCCGGCGCACGGCGGCGCGGCTTGCGGGGCGGGCTGCGCAACGGCGCCCCCTCGCTGAGCTGCAGCGCGCCAACCAGCTGGGCAAAGCCGCGTTCGCCCGGCGAGCCGTCGGTGGCGGGAGACAGGCCGGCGTCCACCGGCACCGGTGCCCGCCGCGCGTCGGGCCGGCGGGAAGGAAACGTGAGGGTCATGAACAAGGCCCCGGAGGTGGCAAGGCCGGCAGCAGGCCGACCCCGCGTCCTGCAGCAAGCCGCAGGCCCGGCGCTGGCCGGCGTGCCAGGCGCGGGCGCCGTGCCGCGGGTGTCAGGAGCCGGGCGCCTGGCCCGCTTGCAACTGGTTCCACAAGGTGTCGGCCCGCTGCGCTGCCTCGGCCCGCTGGGCGTCGTTCAGGCGCTTGTAGTCCTCGGTGCGCACGAACCAGTCGGCGCTGAGGGTGTCGCCGGCGCGGCGCGCCACCAGGTTCCAGGCCGCTGCCTCCACCGGCTGGCGCTCCAGCAGGTAGCTCTCGGACAGCATGGCCGCTGCATGCCGGTTGCCGAGCAGATAGGCCTGCTGCAAGGCCTCGCGAGCCGCCATGCGCTGGCTGCCGCCGGCTTGCGCGTCGGCGCCGGGCCCATGGCCCCCCAGCTCGAACAGCAGGCGTTCGGCCAGGTGGGTCAGGGCCTGCACGTCCTGCCCGGCCGCCGCCTGGCGCAGCTCCGGCAGGCTCATGCGGTAGTAGCGCTCGTCGATGTGGTAGCCCAGCCGCCGCAGCGCGTCGTTGGCAGCCACCTCTTCCGGCGGCAGCGGTGCCGGTGGCACGGCCGGCACCGGCACCACGGGCGCGGCACCCAGCGGCGGCAGCCCCATGGCCATGGAAGACGCAGGCAGCGGCGCGGCCGCCGGCACCGCCGCTGCGCTGGCGGCCGGGCTCGCCAGCGCCGACACGCGCCGGGCCGGCCCGGCACCGGCAGCTGCCGGGCCGCTGGCGGCCCGGCTCGCCACGCCGGCCGGTGCAGCCGGCGGCGCCGGCTCGGCAGCACCCTGCCACCAGGCCAGGGCACCGGCGCCGGCCACGCAGGCGCCGAGGATCACGGACGCCGCACGCATGCGCACCTCACAGGTTGTTGAGGCAGGTGTTCACGCTGGTGGCGTAGCCCCGGCGCGTGTAGTAGTCGCGTTGCGACGGCGTGCCGTGCGTGCTGTAGTCCGCCGCATTGCGTGCCGAGCGCACCGCCGACTCGATGAAGGACGGATAGCCCAGCGAGGCCTGCGCGTACTTCACGAAGGTGCCACCGAAGCAGTCGGCCTGCAGCTCCTGGTAAGGCGAGCGCAGCCGGATGCTGTAGGCGAACTGCACCGTGTGGCCCCACTCGTGCGCGAAGATGAACTTGCCCACGTAGTTGCCGTAGCTGTTCTCCTGCCCTTGCAGGAAGCGGCTGCCCAGGCTGATGACATTGGGGTAGCACGCATAGGCGGCCAGCGTCTGCTCGCCGCAGGCATAGCGGTCGAGGTAGACCGAGGGCCGGCTGTACTGCCCGAGCAGCCCGCTGATTTCATTGGTGGTCGCCCGGATGTAGGCGCTGTCGACGACCGCGGCCTGGGCCGCGGTGGCGAACAGGGCGGCCACGGCCGCACCGGCACGCCAGCCTCGATGGAGGGACGGAAGGAGGATCATGTTGGTCTTGCTGGAGGGTGGAAAGCAACCACCGCGTGCGTGACGCGGCGACCTGCACATGCCCGCGCGGACCCGATGTGCGCCCTCAGTGTGGAAGGTGGGTTTTCTGCCAGGTCGAGGGTTTTGCCGAAGCTCGAATTCCCTAGGTGACAGGGCAATTGCATCAACTCGGCGGCCTCGCGCCGAGGTGCTCGACGGGCCCGCGACGCCGGCAGCCGCCCGCCGCTAGACCAGGATCCAGAGCACCAGCGCGAAGAGCATGCCGAACACCAGGCAGGCCTTCAGCCAGCCGGGGCTGTGGCGGCTCGGGGTGAGGGGCGCCTCGGCCACCATGCTGCCGGCCCCGATGAAAAAGTGCAGCACCCCTTCCACGCCCGCCATCGCGGCGGACGGGAAGAGCAGACCCGTGACCGCGCCGGCGATGGCGCCGCCGAAGATGAAGGTCGGCATGCCCGCCTCGATGCCATCGAAGGCGAGCGGCAGCCAGGCCAGCGCCAAGCCCACTGCCATGCCGGCCAGCATGGCCAGGGCCGCCGCACCCCAGCGATGAGCCGCGTCATCGGCAGGACTGGAGGAGGAACGGCTGCGGGACGTGGTGCGCAGGGTCATGGCGTGGGGAGCGTCTCTTGAGTTGGGAGGAAAGCCGCGATCGCGCTCCGAGGAATACAGCGCGCAGGCGATTGGCTGGCCGGTGCAGCACCTGACGCAGCGCTTCAGATTCAGTCTGGGATGCGTTCAAGCAGTTCGCCAACGGGCACGTCAAAGAACTTGCACAGCCGATCGATGGCATCCAGCTCTACCCGCGCCGCAGTCTCGTGATAGAGCAAGGTCACGGTATTGCGATTCAGCCCGGTCTCGCGCGCCACATCGGCGATCTTCAGCTTGCGCTCGCCCATCAAGCGCGACAAATGGCACTTGATCAAATGCAGCCTCGCATTCTAAAAAGCGATCCAGAATGGCAAAAAGCGCTTGACATATCTATTCTGGGTTCCACAATGTCATTCAAGACGACAAAACGCCGGGCAAGACGGCGTTGCTGCTGCATTGTGAACCACTTCCGGGAGGACCGCGTAGTGCCAGAGCCTGCCTTCGCCTCTGCCTGCACCAGGGCCGCCGCGGTGCCCAGCGCCGGTGCTTCCCACCATGTCTGAATTTGCGGGATCCAGTCCCGAGCCGGCCTTCTGGTTCCACTCGCGCCTGGATCCGGAGCTACCGCCGCCGGCCCGCCGGGCCTGGTACCGCCGGCTGCATCGCCAGCTCTGCAGCTGCGACCTGGTGGTCTGCACTCACCGGGCCGTCTCGGTGGTGCTGGGCGTCGGCCACGCTGCGGGCGGGGCCGATCGCCATGCGGTGTTGAACTGGCTGATGAGCGAGCCCGATGTGTGGGCGGTGCAGTTCGGCGAGCTGGCGCTGTGGCTCGATACCGCCCTGGCCGGCCGCGCCGCGGGGCGCCGGCCGCTTGCGCAATGGTGGGTCGCCAGCGGCGTGCCACCCGGCTGGCCTGGCGACACGCCGCCGGACGGCAGGCTGCGGCATGCGGTGCTCGCGGTCCTGCTGGCGCGCCATGCGCGGCAAGCGCAGCTGCGGCCGCGGCTGGCGCCCGCCGCCGCAGCCACAGTACCGCGCAGCGCCGCCTGAGCCGGCGCGGCCGGCAGGCCGCCATTCGCCTCCCTCTCCTCCCCCCGGGTTGCGGGGCTCGGGTATGTCGACACCGCGGTATATCGCTGCCTGTGGACGCGGCTTCGCGGCGCTGTTCGCTGCCGCCCTGCCCGGCCACGCCCCTCCCACCCTTCCCGAGGAGATCCGAGATGAAGCATTCCCTTGTGATGTGCTTGACCGCACTGGCCGCCGGCGCTGCGCAGGCCCAGCTGGCGATCACGGAGACCGACAACCGCGAACTGCTGCTGGGCACCCTGCTGGGGGCCTCCAGCGGCCTGTCGGTGGTGGCCGGCTCGGTCAGCGGCGTCGGCCTGCCGACACAGTCGGGCCTGTACTCCGGCTTTTCCTTCACCGGCGACGGCACCGACCTGCACCCGGACCTGTCGATCAACGACGGCATCGTGCTGAGCAGCGGCGCGGCCCGGGTGCCCGAGCACAACACACTGGAGCACTATGGCGTCTGGGCGGGCACCGGCAACAACGAGCGGGTCGATGCCATCCTCGGCCAGCCCAATGTCACCTGGGACACCAACTCGCTGAAGTTCGACTTCACCGTGGCGGCCGGCACCACCTCGGTGTCCACCGACTTCATCTTCGCCTCGGACGAATTCGCGCCCTACTCTTACTACACCCCCGGCCAGGTCGGCACCGACGGCTTCGCCTTCCTGGTCGACGGCGTGAACTACGCGCGCTTCCCGGCACCGCACGGGCCGATCTTCAACTACCAGAACGTGCCGGACTGGCTGGTCTCGCACAACCAGCCGGAGCTCTACGGCATCGAGTGGGACGGCATCGTGCCCCGGCTCACCGTCACCGGCCTGCTCGACCCGAACCGCAGCGTGCACACGCTGGAGCTCGTGCTCTATGACTACAACGACCCCAGCTACGACAGCGCCGTCTACCTCTCCGGCCTGCAGGCCGGGCAGTCGCTGGTCGGCGGCATTCCGGCGCCGGTGCCCGAGCCGCAGACCTGGGCCCTGCTGGCCGCCGGCCTGGGCATCGTCGCGGCCCTCAAGCGCCGCCGCTGAGGCCGCCGCTGCAGCCGCCGCGGAACGGCCCCGGCGCGGCGCCGGGCCGCGCGGCATGCCGTGCCGCGAGGTCCCCCCAAAGGTGGATAGCGGCGGCATGAGTCTCAGAATTAGGATTCCTCCTAATGAACGAGATCTTCAAAGCCCTTTCCCACCCGGTGCGACGCGAGATCGTCGGGCTGCTGCGCGACGGGCCGATGGCGTCCGGCGACATCGCCGCGCTGTTCGACATGAGCTGGCCCACCATCACCGGCCACCTGCATGTGCTGAAGGAAGCCGGCCTGGTGGAGGTCGAGCGCCAGGGCGTCTCGATGCGCTACCGGCTCAACATCTCGGCCGCCGCGGAAGCGGTCGGCTTTCTGATGGACCTGCTGGGCACCGGCCACCGCGGCGGCCAGGCGCGCCGCAAGGGGGACCTGGCCCCATGAGCGCGGCGGGGCGGCCGTGCTCCCCTGCGTCAGGCCGCCTGCCCCGGCGGCGCACCGACATGGCCGCCTGGCTGATGGCCGCCGTGCAGGCCGGCCTGGCCGCCCATGTGGCGCTGCACGGCCCCGACGGGCCGCTGCCGATGCACTTCGACGCCCGCGGCGAGGTGGACCGCTGGGGCGACCGGTACGAGGCAGTGGCCGTGCTGCTGGGCCTGTCGGTGCTCACGCTGGCGCTGCAGTGCTTCATGCGGCACACGCTGCTCGGCGCCGGTGCGGCCGACCGGGGCGCCGCGCTGCCGCAGGCGGTGGGGCGGTGCGTCCTGCTGGTGGCACTGGCGGGCGCCACGCTGCTGGCGACGGCGCTCGGCCTGGGCCGCTTGCAGCCCGGGCCGGCCCCGGTCTCGATGATGCACTGGGCGCTGGCACTGGGCTGGGTGCCGACGGCCGGCCTGGGCGTGGTCATCGGCCAGGCCCGGCCGCAGGGGCGGGTGGGCCTGCATGTGCACTGGACCCGCCACAGCCGGCCGGCCTGGGAGCAGGCGCACCGGGTGCTGGGCCAGGTCTGCTTCCTGGGCGGCCTGGCCGGCGTGCTGCTGACGCCGCTGCTCGACCCGGCCACCGGCTTTGCGCTGCTGCCGGGCCTCCACCTGGCCGGCCTGGCGGCCTCGCTGTACGAAGGCTGGCGCGCCTGGCGCCGCGACCCGCAACGCAGCGGCTGAGGTGGCCGGCGCCGCCCGCTCAGAGGTCGAAGAACACCGTCTCCCCCGGGCCCTGCATGTGGATGTCGAAACGATAGACCGGCCCGGCCGGCCCCGGCTCGTGCCGGGCCAGCAGGGTGGCGCGGCGCTGCGGCGGCACGCTCTGCAGCACCCGGTCCTCGGCATTGGCCTGCACCTCGTCGTCGAAATACAGGCGGGTGTGCACGTGCGACAGCAGCCCCCGCATCAGCACGATGACCTCGATGCAGGGCGCCTCGCCCGGGCCGGCGGCCCCCGGCTTCACGGTGCGGAAGTGGTAGCGGCCCTGAGCATCGGTGCCGGTGCCGCAGCGGCCGAAGCCGCGGAATCCAAGCGCCTCGGCCTGCGCTGCACTGGTGATCTCCCGGCCCAGGGCATCGAGCTGGGCGATCTCCACCAGCGCGTCGTCGATCGGCCGGCCCGCGCCGTCGAGCACCCGGCCCTCGATCCTCAGGTGCAAGCCCGCCGCATGCGGTGCCGCCAGCTCGGGGGTGTAGGCGCTGCGGTGCTCATAGCCGTATTGCTGGGGCGTCAGGCCATAGGCGAAGTAGGGCCCGACGGTTTGCGACGGGGTTTGCGGCAGCAGGCGCGCGGAGGGGCAGGCGGTCATGCGCGAACCTCCATCGGCGTCTCGCGCGGGCCGCGCAGCACGATGTCGAATTCATAGCCCAGCGCCAGCCCCGGCTCGGTCGCCGCCAGGCTGAAGCGCGAGACCAGCCGCTCGCGCGCCTGCGCGGGAGTGGCCTGGAAGATGGGGTCCAGTGCCAGCAACGGGTCGCCGGGAAAGTACATCTGCGTCACCAGCCGGCTGCCGAAATGCTCGCCGAACAAGGAAAAGTGGATGTGCCGTGGCCGCCAGGCGTTGGCATGGTTGCCCCAGGGGTAGGCGCCGGGCGTCACGGTGACGAAGCGGTAGCGCCCCTCGGCGTCGCTCAGGCAGCGGCCGGCGCCGAGGAAATTGGGGTCCAGCGGTGCATCGTGCTGGTCGGCCTTGTGCACATAGCGGCCGGCGGCATTGGCCTGCCACACCTCGACCAGGGCACCGCGCACCGGCCGCCCCGCCTCGTCGAGCACCCGGCCGGTGACGACGATGCGTTCGCCCAGCGGGGCGCCGTTGCGCACCGCGTTGCGGGTCAGGTCGTGGTCGAGCGGCCCGACCGTGTCGTGTCCGTAGACCGGCGCGCGCAGCTGGCGCAAGCGCTGCGGCACCGGCAGCAGGGGCTGGCTGGGTGCGCGCAGCACGGTGGACTTGTACTCGGGCTGGAGATAGGCCGGGTGGCTGCTCCAGTCGCGCGGGCCCAGGGGCGGGCAGGCAGGCTCGCTCATCGGCGGCGTCTCCATGGCAAGGGTGTGGCGGCGCCGGCGGCGCCCCTGCGCACTTTAAGGATCACCTTCATTTATGTAAATTCACCGCTCCTGCGCCAACCGCTGACGGCTGGTGGCGAGCCCCCTGCCGCCCGCGCCCGCAGCCCAGGAACCGATGCGCCCCGGACGTGCAGCCGCCCGCGGCCCTGCAGGCCCTGCTCGCCGCCCCATCCGCGGGCCAGCGGCGGGGCGATATGGCGCCGGCCGGGGCACCCGGCGCATCAGCGCCGTCAACGCATGCGCGGGCGGGCCACCTTCTCCAGCAGCTCCAGCAGCATGCCGCGCTCGGCCTCGCTCAGGCCGCCCAGCAATTCGCGCTCGACCTCCAGCGACAGCTCGTGCGCCTTGCGGGCCAGGCTGCTGCCCTTGCGGGTGAGCCGGATGTGCTGGGCCCGGCGGTCGGACTCGCTGCGGGTGCGGGAGACCAGGTCCCGCTCGACCAGCCGGTCGATCACGATGGTGATGTTGGGCGCGGACACCGACAGCGCCTGCGACAGCCGCTTCTGTGTCACGTTGTCGTTGTGGCCGATCAGCATCAGCAGGCTGAACTCCACCGGGCGCAGCTGCAGCGGGTGGCCGATGTGCCGGAAGAAGGCCTTCTTGGCCGGCACGTCGGCCTGTGCCAGGTGGTGGCACAGCACGTGTCTCAGGCTGGAAGGGTCGAGCCCGGGCGCAGCGGCAGGCTCGTCGTCGTGGTCCGGATGCGGCATGGCGAGTCAGTTTAGGCTTCGGCCAGGAAGTCCACCAAGGCGGAGGCGAACCGGCGGTCCTGCAGCGCGCCCATATGGTCGCCCTGCACCATGGCGAGCCGCGCGCCGGGGATGGCCGCCGCCAGGCGCTCGGGCTGCAGGGCCAGCGGGTCGTGCTCGCCCGCCAGCACCAGCGTGGGCACCCGGATGCGGGCCAGCTCGATCGGCCCGGCATGGGTGGCGCGGGCCTGTGCCGCCATCGCCTGGCGGTCGGCGCCCACCTGGTCGGCCAGCCGGCGGAAGGCGGCCACGCCCGGGTTGCCGATGAGGCGCGGCTCTGCGGCCAGCATGCCGGCGGCCACGGCGGCACCGGCCATCGACCGCACCGACGCGGCCCGCGGCTCGGCCAGCGCGCCGCCGACACCGCCCACCACCAGCCGCCGCACCCGTGCGTCGCGGCCGGCCACCAGCAGCGCGACCACCGCGCCCATCGAGTAGCCGGCCAGGTCGTAGCGATCCTCGCCGAGCCGGTCAAACAACTCGCGCAGGTCGTCGGCCATGCGCGCCTCGCCGTAGCAGGCCGGCGCATGCGGTTTTTCGGACGCGCCGTGGCCCCGTGCATCGGGCGCCACCACCCAGCGCCCGGCCGCCACCAGCGCCGCCACGATGCCCGGGCCCACCCAGTTCAGCCGGGCATCCACGATGTAGCCGTGGTGCAGCACCACCGGCGGGCGACTGCGGTCGCTGCCGAACAGCTGGTAGGCGATGCGGATGCCATCCGTGGCGGTGAAGTGGTGCATGGGCTCGGCCTTCGCGGGGCCCTGGCGGCCAGGGCCGGGATGCAGCGGCGGCAAGGATCGGGGCAGGCCGCGCGGCGGACGGACAGTTATAGGACAAAACCAAGCCGGCGGCCGGTTTTGCACGGCGCGCCGCCATCGCGCCGCACCGCGCCCGCCTGCCATGCGGGCCGCCTTGCGGGGCGGCCGCCTGCGCCGAGGGCACGACGAACACCGCTGGCTCGAAGCCGAGCGCCGCCACGGCAGGCTCGCCGAACAAGGCCAGCCCCTGGCGCGGTGCTTGCGGCAGTCCGGCCGGTGCCCAGCCGGCAGGCCGACCGCGGCCGATCGCCGACATCTCCTGTGGGGAACGCAACACCGGTGGACGCCGTCCGGCCAACTGCGGCAGGATGCGGCATGGCCACCCCGATGCGCATCCCCGTGTTGATCGCCGGCGCCGGTCCCACCGGACTGATGCTGGCCTGCCAGCTGGCCCGCCTGGGCATCGACTTCCGGCTGGTCGACAGCAAGACCGGCCCCACGCAGGAGTCGCGCGCGCTGGGCGTGCAGGCACGCAGCCTGGAGCTGTACCAGGCGCTCGGCATGGCCGACGCCGCCGTGGCCCAGGGGCGGCAGGTGGCCGGTGCCAACCTCTATGTCGGCGAGCGCCGCGTGCAGCGCCTGCCGATCGGCGACATCGGCCGCGGCACGACCCCCTTCCCCTACCTGCTGATCCTGGAGCAAAGCCGCAACGAAGCGCTGCTCCACCAGGCGCTGCAGGCCAGCGGCGGCTCGGTGCACTGGGGCTGCGAGCTGGTGAACTTCCAGCAGGACGCCGACGGCGTCACCGCCTGGCTGCGGCCTTCCGGCGACCGCCCGCCCTACCCGGTGCGGGCGGACTGGCTGGTGGGCTGCGACGGTGCCCGCAGCCGCGTGCGGGACCAGCTCGGCCTGTCCTTCGCCGGTGGCACCTACGAGCATCTGTTCTATGTCGCCGATACGCAGGTCGACTGGGACTTGCCGCCCGGCGAGCTGACCGTCTGCCTCTCCGACGCGACGTTCGCGGCCTTTTTCCCGATGCCGGGCGAGCGGCGCTACCGCGTGGTCGGCGTCCTGCCATCCGGCGCGGACAGCGAGCAGGGCTTGCGCTTCGAGGCCATCGAAGCCGCGGTGCGGGCGCAGATGGACGTGCCGGTGCGTTTCTCGGACACGCGCTGGTTCTCGGCCTACCGGGTGCACCACCGCTGCGTCGAGCGCTTCCGTGACGGCCGCTGTTTCCTGGCCGGCGACGCCGCCCATGTGCACAGCCCGGTGGGTGCCCAGGGCATGAACACCGGGCTGCAGGACGCCGCCAACCTGGCCTGGAAGCTCGCCCTGGTGGTCCAGGGCCGGGCCGGCGAAGCGCTGCTCGACACCTACCACGACGAGCGCTGGCCGATCGCCCAGCGCCTGCTGAAGACCACCGACACCGCCTTCCGCTGGATCGTCAGCCCCGAGGCGGTCGCCCGCGCGCTGCGCCTGCGGGCCGCGCCTGTTGTGCTACCGCGACTGTTGAGCCGGCCCGCAGTGCAACAGCGCGTGTTCCGCGCCATCTCGCAGACCGGCCTGCACTATCGCGGCAGCCGGCTGAGCGCCACGGGGCCGGCCGGCCCGGCCCGGCCGGGGGACCGGCTGCCCCACGCCGACATCGAGCCGCCGCTGGCAGCGCAGCGCCAGCCGGTCTACGCCTGGCTGCCGCCCGGGCGCTTCCACCTGCTGTTGCTGCAGCACGGCAGCGCTGGCCTGCAGGCGCAAGCCAGCGCATGGCAGGCCGAACTCGACCGGCACTGGCCCGGCGGCTGTTCGGTGCAGGCGGTGTCCGCGGACCACGGCGGCGCTGCGCTGCTGGAGCGCCTGGGCGTCGGCACGCGGGCCGCCGTGCTGGTGCGCCCAGACCAGTACATCGCCTGGACCGCCACCGATTTCGATCGGCCTGGCCTGCTCGCCTACCTGCGCGAGCGCCTCGGCCTGCGGCCGCCGGATGTCGGCAATCAGTAACTTCCTCAGAGGCTGATTACGCCTTGTCGCAAGACTTGGCGCACTTCGTCCTTACCCTGCGGAGCGCCGCAGGCCGGTCCGGCTCCGGAGGGACGGGGACCGAGGGCAGCGACACCTGGTCGCCAAGACACATTCAAATCACAGCAAGAGGATTTCATGCACAAGACATTCACGCCCCGGCGCGACGCCCTGACGCGCGCCCTGGCGGCCTTTGCGCTGGCCGGCGGCAGCCTGCTTGCCGCACCGGCGCATGCCACGGCCACCGCGACCGCCACCGCCGGCCCGCTGCAGTTCGAGGTGGTGGACCTGCGGCCCGACGACGGGCAGGCGGCCGGCTACCGGGTCGACCGCGGCGCCTGGCGGCCGCAGGGCTCGGGCCCCAACGTCTCCGGCTCGCACGGCATCGTCGAATCCTGGGAGCCCAGCGGCGACATCGACCACAAGTACGTCAGCGACAAGGACGACGCCTTCCAGGCCAAGGTCTCCGCCACCCAGAACAACAGCGGCCATGTCGGCGAGGCCAGCGGCGGTGAGGCCGGTCTGAAGGCCACCACCTCGTCCAGCCGGGCCGGGTCGTCCATGGCGTCCACCGGCACCTGGATCGGCTACTTCCCGGGCGAGACGCCTGACGGCTACTACGGCCTGGAGCTGGCGCCCCACACCCAGCTGACGCTGTCCTTCGACGCCACCGTGCGCATCTCCGACAACGGCCTCTACCAGGGCGACGACGAATACGCGACCGCCCTGATCAACTTCACCTTCGACCCGGTGGAGCAGTCCGACCAGCGCGGCCTGCACTCGCAGCGGCTGGAGGTGTCCTCGGGCCGCACCGGGCTGGCCGAGACGCAGCAGAAGCAGCAGCGCATGACGCTGACCATCTTCAACGACAGCGACACCTTCCTGCACGGCGCGGTCGACATCGACCTGCTCACGCTGGCCCGCATCGGCCCGGCACCGGTGCCCGAGCCTGGCACCTGGGCCCTGATGCTGGGCGGCCTGGGCCTGCTGGCCGCTGCCCGGCGCCGGCGTCGCTGAGCCGCCGGCCAGGCGCCCGGCAGCACCGCCGGGCGCATGTCACACACGGGCCGGCCGTGTCGTCATGAAGGGGAGCCGCGGCAAACGGTGCCGCGCCCGACATCCACCTCCCAGGACCTTCACATGACGCAAGCCCCCCGTGTCGAATACCGCACCCTCGCCCCGCGCGCCTACCAGGCCCTGGGCAGCCTGCACACCGTGCTGCACCAGGGCAGCCTGGGCACCCGGCTGCTCGACCTGATCTACCTGCGGGTGTCGCAGATGAACGGCTGCGCCTTCTGCATCGACATGCACTGGCGCGACCTGATCGCGCACGACGAAGACCCGCGCCGCCTCAACAGCCTGCCCGGTTGGCGCGAGGCGCCGTTCTTCGACGCGCGCGAACGTGCCGCGCTGCAATGGGCGGAAATGCTCACCGCCCTGCCGTGCACGGCCCCCGGCGACACCGAGTTCGAGGCGCTGCGCGAGCACTTCAGCGATACCGAGATCGCCGAGCTGAGCTACGCCATTGCCAGCATCAACGCCTGGAACCGGCTTGGCGTGGGCCTGAAGCCGCCGGTGCCGCCGCAGGCCGGCTGACGGAACAGGGCTTGCTGGACTCCGGGGATGTCCCTCAGGAGTCCCGCCATGCATGACGTGGAGCCGCCCGAGAAGATCGCCGTCTTCCGGGCCCTCAAGCTCGGAGACCTGGTATGCGCCACACCGGCGCTGCGGGCCTTGCGCCAGCGCTTCCCCCAGGCCCACATCACCCTCATCGGCCTGCCGTGGGCCCGCCAGCTGGCGACGCGGCTGGCCGCCGAGGGCATCCGCTGGATCGATGATTTCGTCGCCTTTCCCGGCCATCCGGCCTTGCCGGAGCAGCCGGGCGATGCCGCCACCTTCGAGGCCTGGGCGCGGCAGATGCGCGCGCGCCGCTTCGACCTGGCCGTGCAGATGCACGGCAGCGGCACCGTCAGCAACACCATCGTTCAGGCGCTGGGCGCCCGCCGCACCGCGGGCTTCCATGCCGGCACCCCGGCCGACGAACTGGCGGTGGCCGGCGGGCGCTACTGGCCCTACCCCGACCAGTTGCACGAGATCCACCGCAACCTGTGCCTGGTGAAGCACCTGGG
The DNA here is from genome assembly GCF_030419005.1 of Eleftheria terrae. Taxonomy (NCBI): domain Bacteria; kingdom Pseudomonadati; phylum Pseudomonadota; class Betaproteobacteria; order Burkholderiales; genus Eleftheria; species Eleftheria terrae. The sequence continues at coordinate 4,142,404 of NZ_CP106951.1, read as the reverse complement.
CGGCGTGGCCGACGACGACCAGCCGGCCTTTCCACTGCTCTCGTCCGATTTCGCCGAGCTGGCCCGCCATCCGGACCTCGACGAGCTGCCGCCCGGCGGCTTCCTGTGCCTGCACCCGGGCGCCCGCATGGCGGCCAAGCGCTGGAGTCCCCGGCACTTCGCCGCCGTGGGCGACGCGCTCGCCTGCAACGGCTGGCGCATCGTGATCACCGGCGACGCCTCCGAACACGCGCTGGCGAGCGAGGTGCAGGAACACATGCGCGCACCGTCGGTCAACGCCGCGCGCGACCTCTCGGTCGGTGCGCTGGCGGCCCTGCTGTCGCGCGCCCGCCTGCTGGTGTCCAACGACACCGGGGTGGCGCACATCGCGGCGGCGCTGCCGGTGCCAAGCGTGGTGATCTTCTTCGCCACCGACCCGCGCCGCTGGGCCCCGCTGGACCCGCTGCGCCACCGTTGCGTGGTCGGCAGCACCGGCCACGGCGATGCGGTCACGCCGGACGAGGTGATCGAGGCGGCCTGGCCCCTGCTGGCCCTGCCGGCCTCGCTGCAGGCTATGCCCGGCGCAGGCCGAGCGCCGATGGCAGCGGCGCCGGGTCGTCCACGCCGGTCGGCCGGTCCGGACGGTACAGCGGCTCGGCGAGGCTGATGACCTCGGCCGGGCTGACGTCGTCGACGAAGGAATCGGGGTGGCCGCAGTCCACCCCGACGCAGTTGCGGCCGCAGGCCGGGCAGTCCAGCCGCCAGGACAGCGCCACCGCGTGCCGCGCCGCGCTCACCGGGCCATAGCCACTGAGGTTGCCGATCCAGTAGACCACCACCGTCGGCACGTCGATGGCACGCGCCAGGTGGGCCGGCCCGGTGTCGTTGGACACCAGCAGCCGCGCCCGGGCCAGCAGCCCGAGCAGGCCCCCCAGCGACAGCCGCCCCCCGAGGTCGCGCGCCCGGGCGCGATGCCGCATGGCCTGCAGCACCGCCTGCACGGCCGGCGCCTCGGCCTCGGTGCCGTTGATGGCGACCTCGGCGCCCTGCTCGGCAAAGTGGTCACCGACCGCCGCGAAATGCGCGGGCGACCAGCAGCGCCGGGGATCGGTGGCCCCCGGCTGCAGCACCACCAGCGGACGCCCGCTGGGCGGCAACGCCGCGTCGGCTTCCGCCCGGTCGCGCGGGGTGGTCACCAGGCGCGGCTCGACCTGGCGGCCTGCCGCACCGACCAGCGCCACCGTCTCCAGCAGCCGCAGCACCTCGGGCTGGAACTCGCGATATGGCAGGGTGCGGTCCAGGGGCGGCGCATCGGCGGCCTGCAGGCCGGCGGTGTAGCGGGCCTGCAGGCGCTGCACCAGCGGGTTGCTGTAGCGGCCGCCGCCATGCAGCTGCAGCGCCAGGTCGAAGCGGCGCGCCTGCAGCCGCGCCACCAGGGCGTCGCAGGCGGCGCGGTCCTCGTCGCCCTCGGGCGGCACGCTGACGCCGGCGATCGCCGGCAACACCACCACCTCGTCCAGCGGCGACGGTCTCCCGCTCAGGAAGGCCGCATGCCAGGCACGGCCGAGCAAGGTGATGTGGGCGTCCGGATAGGCCTGGCGCAGCGCTTCCAGCGCCGGCAGGGCCAGCACGAAGTCGCCCACCGCATTGGCGCGCAGCACGGCGATGGAGCGCACGCCAGGCAGCCGCTCGCCGCGCCCGGCGAACACGCCGCCCGGGCTGCCCGGGCAGAGCGAGGTGCTTGCGCTGGCCGGGCCACCTCCGGCCGCCCCGGTGGCGTCGAATGGCGCCGGCCTCATGGCACCCCCGCTGCCACGCCGTGCGGGTCGAGCACCTGTGGCGCGTCGCAGTCGCGCTCGGGCACCGTGGTCGGCAGCTCCTGGTGATAGGCGCCCGAGGGCATCAGGCCGCAACCGCCGAAGCGCGCCATCACGCGCAGCTGCGCCAGCACGTCCTCGCCGCAGTGCACCTCGGGCAGCTCGCGCCAGAATTCGAAGCCGCCGGCCGCCCGCAGCTTGGCCGTGTCGTAGAGCACGCAGCCGCCGGTCCAGGCCACCTTGTACAGCCGCCGCTCCTGCGGGCTGAGCCCGAGGCGGCGCTGCACGTGCCACAGGTTGGCCGCGTTGTGCAGCAAATGCCGCTGCCATTGCGGCGTACCGGGCGCCACTTGCTCCGGCTCGACCGGCGTGTCCCAGAACTCCACCGCCTGCTGGTGCGGGCGCACATCGTCGCGGAAGGACAGGCCGATCACCGCGCTGCCCACGAAGCCGCAGGCCTGCTCCTCGAGCGCTGCGACCATGCGGCCGATCTGCTCCGGTTCGAGCAGCACATCGTCGTCGAGGAACAGCACCGCGCTGGCGCGGGCCTGCTCCAGCAGGAACTGGCGCTGCTGCGCCAGGCCGCGCCGCGGCAGGTTGCGCAGCAGGCGCACCTGGTGGCCGCGAGTCTGCAGCAGCCGCACGATGGAACGCGCCTCGGCGGTGTCGAAGGCCGCCGGGCCGTCCGACTGGTCGGACACCACCACATCGAAGTCGCGAAAGTCCTGGCCCACCAGGGTCGCCAGCGTCGCGGCCAGCGCAATGGGCCGGTTGCAGGTGGGGATCAGGACATCGGCGCGGGCCGCTGCCCTCATGAGTTCAGCGCGGCGCCGGCCGACCGGCCGTCCTTCATGCCGCAGAGATAAGGGTTGAGCGCCGGGTCGTTGTACATCTTGAACTGGCGATAGACGCGGAAGGTGCAGCTGCCGTCGGCCATGCCATGCAGCAGCCGCTCCAGGCATTGCAGCAGGTCTTGCCGCTGGATGCGCAGGCGCTCCAGCTTGGACGAGCAGGCCAGCCGATGCGCCTGCGAGACGCCGGTGCGCTCCAGCTGCAGCTGCATGTGGTGCAGCTTGAGCGCATTGATGGAAAGCCGGTCGACGATGGAGCCGGCGGTCTCGCTGTTGACCCAGGCATCCTCGCGCGGCTGGTGGTCCGGCATGGCTTCCAGCAGCGTGTCGTCGATGGACTCGATGGCATCGTTGCGTAGCTGGTTGTAGCGGTCGATGGCCCGCTTGTTCGCCGCGATCTCGCTGTCCGGCACATCGGTGCGCCGGGCCTGGTCTTCCTCGTCCCACAGCAGCGAGTTGTAGCGGTGGTTCGCGGCCACCCAGCGCAGCACGCCGTCCGGATGCGGCGACTCCGGCCAGCCCGCCAGCTGGAAGGACGAGCGCTGCAGCTGGTCGATGTCCTCGACACTCGGCACATCGTCGCGGGCAGGCGCGTGTTCGGTTCTGGGCGGAGCGAGGTCCCGAGGCTCGGACCATCGGACGGATGCGGACATGCAAGGCCCCCTTCTCTTATGGCAGCACGAAGTGATGACGGGATGACGGACTGGGCCGGCCACCAGGGCCGGCCCGCTCAGCCACCAATCAGCAAGTGCGGTGCCGAGGGCTCAGGCGGCTCAGGAGTGCGCGTCGGTCGCGGCAGGGGCGTGCGGCCGGCTGTCAAACACCGGCAGGCCCAGCGAGCCGGCCGACAGGCGCTGGCGGAAGTCGCCGGGGCTGGTGTCATACCAGCGGCGGAAGGCATGCTGCAGTGCGCTCGGCTCGGAGAAGCCCAGCAACACCGCGACCTGGGAGATCGACATGCCCTGCATCAGGTAGCGCGCCGCCGCTTCGCGCCGCACCTCGTCGAACAGGTCACGGAAGCGCTGGCCTTCGCCTTCGAGCACCTGCCGCAGCCGCCGCGGCGACTGCTTCAACAAGTCGGCCACCCGGTCGAGCGTGACCTCCTCCCCGCGCGTGAGCAGCAGCGAGATGGCGGCCACCACCCGGTTCTCGACCCGTGCCTCCTGCTCCAGCCGCGCCTTCAATTCATCGGCCTTGGCGACCAGGAAGTGGTGCAGGTAGCTGTCGGCCGTGCGGAACGGCAGGTCGAGGAAGCCCGCATCGAAGGAGATGCTGTTCTCGCTGGCGCCGAACTCGATGGGGGCCTGGAAGGTGCGTTCATGTGCCGCGCGGTTAGGCGGGGCGGCATGCATGAAGCGCACAGTGCTCAGCTTCAGCGTGTGGCCGGTGAAGCACTTGGCGAACCACAGCGCCACCGACAGGAAGTGCTCGGCGAACCAGCGCGCGGTGTAGCGAGGATCGCGGCAGCTGTAGATGAAGCGGGCGGTGCTGCCTTCGACGACATAGTCGACATCATCGATCTCCGAGACCAGGAAGGCGTACTTGCGCCAGTGCTCGATGGCCGAGCGCATGTTGGCGCAGCGCATGCCGAGGTGGGCGACGAAGTGCAGCTTGTTCTCGGGATAGTGGTGGTGCAGCTCGAGCGCGATGGCCGGATGGCGCAGGCGATCGGCCGCCATCTGCCACAGCCGCTCGATCTGGGAGACCGGCACCCGTGCGTCGGGGTGCCGGGTGCGCTCCAGCGAGATGCCGGTGGTGCCTTCCACCTCGGCTTCGCTGACGCCGTGCCTGAGCAGCAGGCGCACCAACGTGACGGCCGACTCGTAGACCGCTGCAGTGGGCTCGCGGCTGCTGCCCGAAGCAGCACGCCAGCCATTCAGCGGCACCCTGGCCCTCACGGGACCGGTCAGATAGTTTGCTCGCATGGACAATTTACCTCGATGCAGACAACGTAGCCGGTGGCAGGCCGCAGCCTGCGGGCACCGCAGGGGCCATCAGCGAAGACGCCCCGGCCCGGGAGTCGGACCCCGGCACCGGCACCGCCCTCGCTCCGGCGCCTGCGGCTGCCTGGCCGCGGACAACGCTCAGAACGAATAGCCCACGCTCAGCAAGACGACGTAAGGATCGAGCTCCGACCGGATCTTGCGCTGGAAGGTGCCGAGGTTGCCCCCGCGCCCCGCAGCCACCTGCTCCACCAGATTGTCCATTGCCTCGCGGGCCACCTCGTCGGACGGGATCTGGTTCACCGGATACGGGTAGTCCTGCAGTACCGGGGAACTGCCTGACAGCATGGTGTTCCTCGTGGTCATCGTTGCAGTCGTGCGGACACGAACATATCCGAGGGTCATCTTCAGGTGCAGTCTTTCGGTAAGCGCATATTGCGCACCGGCGAACAACCCCAAGCCCCAGGACGGCTTCATCTTGATCTTCGTCGGCCCGCCGGTGTAGGACTCCAACGCGGGCGTCGCCTTCGCCTCGAAGAACTTGGTGTAGTTCAGGCCGATGCCCAGCGAGGGCCTGAAGCGGTCATTGAAGTCGCCGAAGTAGCGGTGCAGGATCAAGGTCGGCGGCAGCTGCTTGACCGTCGCCACCTTGCCCAGCCTGGCGATGGTGCCCTTGCCGTCGATGTCGTGCTTGAAGGGCAGTGCCAGCACCAGGCCTTCGACCGCCCAGTGGTCGTCGAGGAACGTGCCGACACTGCCGAACATCGAGACCGAGTTCTTCACATCGACCGTCACGCCGCCGGGCGTGCCGAAGGCATCGACCCCCGGTGCCAGCAGCGGCAGGATGGGATGGTCGCTGGCGCGCAGCACCGGGCCGGTGATGTCGCGCACGTTGGTCGACTTGTCGTTGAGCTTCAGCCCTGCGGCGCCGATGCGCACGAACCAGCGCCGCTTGGGCGCCAGGTTGAGCTGAGGTGCAGGCGCGGCCGCGGGCGTGGCCTGCGCCAGCGTCGTGTCGTTGGTCGGCGCCGTGGCCGTTGCCGCGGCAGCGCCGCCGGCGGTGTCCCCCGGCCCTTGCCAGGGCTCGTGCATCACCGAGGTCTCGGCGCAAGCCAGGTTGGCCAGCGCCGCCAGGGCGATGGCGAGGGTGTGGGGTCGAAGGCCGCGCGAGGCGGGCCGCTGCAGGCGGGTCATCTCTTTGTCTCCGTTGTCGTTGGTTCTGAAACCGCTGGGTGCCTGCCTCGCCGGCTGGAGCCGGCGGAGCAGGCGGCCTGGAACAGGCCTCGGTCGGGCCTTCGTCGTGCCTGGGTTGCGGCGCAGCGGGCCCCTGCGGGCCGCTTGCGGGTGGCAAGGGCCGGTGCAGGGTGCCCGTCTGCGCGGCAGAGGATGTCGGAGCCCCTGGGAGGCGGCAATGATCGAGGTGTCCCGGCCTCCCGGGTCACCGACACTCGAATCACAGCCTGTCCCGCTGCACGGGACCAGCTCGTCCACGTCGAGTGGTGAAGAAATGTGGCCTGTACCTCTCGGGCCGTGGGGCCGGCCGTCATGCGGCATGGCGGCCACCATGCCGTCGGTTCGACGGGCTCCTGGTTTGCCTGTCTTGCTTTTTCAGACAGGCTGGGTTCGGCATTTGCTCGGCGCTGTTGCCGCCTCCGGCCGCACGGACCGCCATGCCGCAATCCCCCGCCAACACGTCATCGCCGCCCCATCGACGCCCTGCCCTGCTGCTCGCCATGGCCGCACTCGCCGCCAGCCCGGTCGCGGGCGCAGCACAGGAGCCGGCACCGCAGGGGCTGGCGGTGCCTGCCGGCGCCGCCTCCCAGGACATGAGCGGCGACCCGGCCGGCGGCGGCGGTGCTGGCGGCAACATCGACCTGCGGGCTTCGCGCCTGATCGGCAAGCCGGTCCGCACGCCGGGCGGCGAGCACCTGGGGGAAGTGCGCGACCTGGTGCTGGACGTCAACAACCAGCGCCTGCACTACGCGGTGCTTGCCTTCCGCCCGGTGCTCGGGCTCGGCCGCCAGCTGTTTGCCTATCCGGTGGCCTTGCTGCGCCCGACCGGCGAAGCCGGGGAGCTGCTGCTGAACGTCAGGCAGGAGGAGTTGCGGCAGGCGCCCGGGTTCCCCCGAGAACGCTGGCCGGACTGGAGCGACAAGCGCTACCGGGCCGCACTGGAGCGGCACTTCGGGCCGACGGTCTCGCCCCTCAACCTGCCGGACCAGCGCCTGCTGCGCGTGAGCGAATTGCTGCAGCGCCCGGTCGACGACAACCAGGGCCGGAGCACGGGAGCGCTGGACGACATCGTGGTCAACCTTGCCTCGGGCCGCGTGCAGTACGTGGTGCTCGAGCTGGGCCGCCGCAGCGCCGCCTCGGAACGGCTGCTGCCCCTGCCGCTGCCGGCCTTCAGCATCCCGGCCAGCCGCGACGACGACGTGGTGCTCAGGCTTCCACGCGAGCGGCTCGACCGGTCCGGCGCCTTCGAGCGCGACCACTGGCCCCGGCCGGAGGACGCCGGCCAGTCCTTGCAGGAGGCGACCGACCCACCCTTGCCGACGCCGGGCGGCCGCCCCCCGTCGCACTGATCGCCGGCTTCATTGCGGACACCGCAGGCCGGGCAGGCATACCGCGTGCAGGTCCATCGGGTGCGGCACTGGCCCGCTCCGCAAGGCGGGCCAGTGCCGCCAGATGCCGGAACCGCACCCAGGACGGGTCCTGGCGGGACAGCCCACCGCCCGTCACCGCTCCGGCAGAGTCGACCCGCCGCGGCCGCTGCCGTCCGGCAGCGCTTCTGGACCGTGCCGTGGCCAACGCAAGGAGTACGTCAATGCAGATGAACGAAGTGAAGCAGCACATGGACCGGATCGAGCAGTGCGTCAGCCGCGCCGCCCAGGCTTGCGAATCGGCCGACCATGTTCCTCAGGACCTGCGCAGCTGCATCAGCGAACTGGACCTGCGTTCGCACGAGGCCGCCAGGATGATGCAGACCGACGACGACGAGCAGCACATCCGCCAATGGGTCGGCACGCTGGAGGCGCTGGGCGACCGCGCGATGGCCGCTTGCCGCCGCGCCGGCGACATGGACGACAGCCTGGCCCAGGCGGTGCGCCAGGCCCACGACGAGCTTTCGCAACTCAAGCACCAGCTTCATTGACCCCGGGGCCTGCGGCCCCAAGAAACCGGAGAACGATGCCTATGCATGTGCAGCTCAACACAGACAACATCCTCAGTGGCAGCGCCACCCTCGCACGCGATGTCGAAGAAATCCTCGAAAGCGCGCTGGATCGCTTCGACGAGAGGCTGACCCGCATCGAGGTCCACCTCAACGACGTCAACAGCAGCCACAAGACCGGCCCGGCCGACATCCGCTGCATGCTGGAAGCCCGCGTCACCGGCAGCGAGCCAGTGGCCGTGAGCGACCATGCCGCGACGGTGGACCAGGCGGTGCGAGGCGCCAGCGGCAAGCTGCAGCGCGCGCTGGAATCGACGCTCGGCCGGCGCAGCGAGCACCGGCACGAGAAGCCGCTGATCGATGATCCGACCGTGTGACGCACATCCGGTGGCCCCCTTCGCGGGCCCGTGAACCACAGCAGGGCGGCCTCGGCCGCCCTGCTTCACATCGCTGTGCTGCCGGCCCTGTCATGGGGGCGCTGCAGGATGGCCGCGGCCACGCGGGGCCGCCTCGGAAGAGTCACTGCTGCCCGGTGCCTTGCGACGAGAACGAGGACGCGGCGCCACCTGGCCGAGCCGCCCGCTGCGCTTCCACCGTGAGCCCCGCTTCGGCGCCTGGGCGCGACAGCCGTTGCTCTTGATCCCGGGAGCGGCTCGCCGGCTCGGCGGCCCGGATCTCGATGCGCCGCTGCGGGCCTTCCGGGCTCGCAGGGAGTCGAATCTCCAGCACGCCATCGCTCATCGTCGCTTCGGCCTGCTCGGCTTGCGCCCCTTCCGGCAGCGGCAGCCGCCTGGCGAACCGGCCCTGCACCCGTTCGATCCGGCGCAGGCGCTGGCCGTCGTCCTCCACCACTTCGTCGCGTTCCTCGCGCCGCTCGCCGGTGATGAGCAACTGGCCATCGACGATCTCGATCTGCACATCCTTGCGATCCACCCCGGGCAGGTCAGCGCAGATGAGCCAGCTGTCCCCCTGGCGTCGCACGTCGATGCTCGGCGACCACATCGGCGCGGCCTGCGCCACCAAGGCCCGCCGCGTGGTGCCTGGCGCTCCCCAGACCAATGACTCCATCTCGCGGTCCATCTCCTCCGACATGCGGCGCATCATGGACAGCGGCGCTTCCAGGGAATTGAAGAAGCTGGCGAAGAACGGCATGCCACCGAAGGCCAGCGGGCCGCTGAATCGGCCCAGCGACAAGCCCATGATGTCGTTGGTGAAACGCTCCGCCTCACGGGTCATCGCCCGGGCGGTGTCGCTGGCCCAGCGCTCCGTGGCACGCCCGCCTTCATCGAGAGCGCCACGATGAGCCAGACGGGTGCTGTCCTGTCGTTGGCGGAGCTCCTGCTCGGGCTGCTGCGCCGGCTCGCTGTCGCGTGCCGCGCTACCGCTAGCCTCTTGTTGACCGGCGTCGCTCACCTGCCCCTGGTGCACCTCAGCGCGCCAGGCACCGGTCTCGTGCCCCCGCTCTTCCAGGAAGCGGGCAAAGCGCTGGAGGTCTTCCTCGGTACGACTGCCGAGCTCCTGCTCCTTCAGGTTTTTGCCCGCAAGGTTGACCACATCCACCGTGAAGGTGACGCTGGTGCGCTGCTCATCGAGTGGCGCAAAGCGCACGGTGGCGCTGCTTTTCGTGCCGTTGTTGCTGCGCCATGAGATGCACTGGTCAGGGATCTGCTCGGTGATCTCGGCGTCCCACTCCACCGGCTTGCCGCCGATGTCCATCATCCAGTGCAGGTGCGTGTCGTCCAGCTGCTTCACCTCGCGCACGCCGTGCATGAAGCGAGGGAACTCCTCGAACTGGGTCCACTGGTTGTAGGCGGTATGCACCGGCACACCCACCTCGATCGATCTTTCAATTCTCGGCATGGTCACTCCTTTCCTGGGGCTGCACAGGGGTCAGTGGTGGAAAGAGAAGTTCGAAGGCGGCGCCAGCCGGGTGGTTTGCCGGCCTGCATGAAGAGCCGCTGTGCCGGCGATGCAGAAGGAAGGCGGTCCAACGCCGCTGCGAACCGTGAGGTCGCGGCAACTACTGTTCCGCGGAAGTACGGGCACCGGCGCACCGCCGGCGCCAGCGGCGCCCCTCGCCTGCCGTTGCCGGCAGGACGCCGGCAGCATTTACTTGTCGCCCCGTAAAAAAGGCGAAATCACCGCAGGGCCGGGAGCACCCCGTGCCCGGGTAGCGCCTGGTGCCCTTAGCCGCCGCCGATGGGGGTCGTGACGTGGCCGCTGCCGGCGCATTCCGGGCAGGCACTGCCCGCCAGGAGACCCGAGCCGCCGCAGCGTGGGCACACGTTGTCGCCTGCGCCGGGCGTGCCGGGTGGCACCTGGTCGCCGGGACGCGAGGTGTCGGGTGGTGTTGGAGAGGAAGTGGTGTCGGTCATGCAATAAGCCCCTTGCCGATCCATCGGCAAGGGGCGATCCATCCGACGAGTGCGGCTCAGCGCGGCGAGGACGACACCGCGACCCGCGACGCATGCGACTGGCGCAGCATGGCGGGATCAGTGAGCGATTCGCTGCGCGACGGCAGTTCCTGCTTGACCGCCAGGGCCTGCGCGGTCTCGCTGCGCAGTGTCAGTCGGGTCAGCGCGTAGAGCGGGTCGGCGTCTTCGCGGCACAGCTCGAACGTTTCCATCGCCGCCAGCATCGGACCCTGGTAGCGCATGAGGCAGGCGGTGATGGACGACTCCACCGACAGCTCATAGCGACGCAGCGTCTGGCTGAGGTGCGGGCGAACCCGCGTGATTTGCAGCGAAGCACCGGACCATTCCGGCAGGCCGACGATGCGAGGCGCCGGCCTTTCCTGGCCGAACAACCCCTGGATCGAGGCCTTGATGGCGAGCACCGCCAGACTGTCACAGCCGCTCGCATAACGCGCGGGCAGGACGTTTTGTGCCGACGTGCCGAGCGTCGGGCTGCGAAGGACGATTTCGAGCTTCCCGCTCGCGTCCCCCAAAGGCCCGATCTGGATACGGTACTGGTCCGTTTCCTGTTGCTGGCCCTGCCCATATCGCACGGCCAGCTCCACCACCAGCATCTCATGTCGATCAGATACAAATTCCACGAGTCCTCCCACAGCCTCCGGGCTGCCCGCGCCTGGAACCACACATCAACCACCGGTGCAGCGCAGAACTACCAGTGATTGCAAAATTTGCAGCAATTCAGTAACCGCCCCCGCCAGCCACTGAAAAAATTGCCCCGAGCCCGAGCTGCCCAAAGAGGGGTGAGAGTCGGAAAGGAGGCACAAGCAGCTCGGTAACGACACTCGGGGCAGAAGGAGGGCAGCAAACGCCGTGCCTGCCTACCCATCGCCTGGACAAACAGCCCATTTGAGGGGAGGCGGCGTAACAAAACGGCGTCAAGGCGGCGCGGCGCGCAGGCCGGCCTGTCGATATCGACACTGCAGCACGCAGTGGGCCAAGCGAGCAGTCTGGCCGGCTGCATCAGGAGGCCAGCGCCTTTGCACAGCAAATTCCCGGCATAGCGAGCCGTCGGCGGGAAGAAGGGCGGAGAGGGAGGCAGTAGGCGGCGCGCCCGCGTGCGCGGTGGCGGCCTGGCCGAAGGCACGGCCGTCGCGATAACGACGACGGCAGCAGGGGCTGCCAATGTCGGCAGCCGAAAGTCAGTACGGCACGGGAGCCCGCGCCGAAAGTGACCCCCAAAGCGACACGGCGCTCCAGGGGATACCGAAGAACTTACTTCTTCTGGACAGCAGCTTTCAGCGAAGCCCCGGCGCTGAATTTGACGCCCTGGCTGGCTTCGATGGTGATTTCTTCGCCAGTGCGGGGATTGCGACCCGTGCGAGCCTGGCGCTCGGTGACGGAGAAGCTGCCGAAGCCGATCAGGGCGACGGTGTCGCCGCTCGCCAGGGCCTTGCTGACATTCCCGATGAAGGAATCGAGCGCGCGTGCGGCAGCGGCCTTGGAGATATCCGCGTCCGCGGCGATGGCATCAACGAGTTCTGCTTTGTTCATGAGGGTCTGACTGGAATGGACGATGGAAAAGCGTGCGCCAGGGCGCACGGTAGAACCCTGCAGTCTAGCCGCTTCCCGGCCCGGCGACGGAAGTTCACTGGTTAAGAAGCTGTGAGACTGTTAAGCGCCAATGTCCCGGATCCGGGGCGGGTCCGGCCGGCTCCCGGGCGGGGCGCCGGCCGGCGGCCGCTCAGCCGGCGAAGCCGGGGACCGCGCCGCTCATCGCGGTGAGGGCGGTCATGTTGACCACGCGGCGGACCGTGGCCGACGGGGTCAGGATGTGCACCGGGGCAGCGGTGCCAAGCAGGATGGGGCCCACCGTGATGCCCTGGCTGCCCGTCATCTTGAGCACGTTGAAGAGGATGTTGGCGGCGTCCAGGTTCGGCAGGATCAGGACATTGGCCGTGCCGGTCAGCGTGGTTTCCGGCAGGAAGCTCTGGCGCACGCCTTCGCTGAGGGCGGCATCGCCCTGCATTTCGCCGTCGGCTTCGACGTCGGGCATGCGGGCGCGGAACAGGTCGCGCGCAGCGCGCATCTTCAGCGCCGACGGGCGGGTGCTGGAGCCGAACATCGAGTGCGACAGGAAGGCCACCCGCGGCGTCAGGCCGAAATGGCGCACCGACTCGGCGGCCATGGTGGCGATTTCGGCCAGTTCCTCGGCGCTCGGGTCTTCGTTGACGAAGGTGTCGGCGATGAAGAGGGTGTACTGGTCGAGCACCAGTGCGTTGAGTGCGGCCAGCGTGTGCACGTCGGAGCGGCGGCCGATGACGTCGCGCACATGGTCGAGGTGGTGCTCGAAGCGACCGACCAGGCCACACAGCATGCCGTCGGCGTCACCCAGGTGAACCATCAGCGACGCAATCAGGGTGTTGGAGCGGCGCACCGCGGCCTTGGCCATCTCGGGCGTGACACCGTCACGGCCCTTCAGGCGGTGGTAGGCCTCCCAGTACTGGCGGAAGCGCGGGTCGTCCTCGGGATTGGTCAGCTCGAAGTCAACGCCGGGCTTCAGGCGCAGGCCGGCCCGCTCGATGCGCTGGGCGATCACGCCCGGGCGGCCGATGACGATCGGCTTGGCCAGCCCTTCCTCCAGCGCGATCTGCACCGCCCGCAAGGTGCGCTCGTCCTCGCCCTCGGCGAAGGCGATGCGCTGCGGCGCCCGGCGCGCGGCCATGAAGACCGGCCGCATGAACAAGCCGGTGTGTGTGACGAACTTCAGCAAGGACTCGCGGTAGGCGTCCAGGTCGGCGATCGGACGCGTCGCGACGCCGGAGGCGGCCGCGGCACGGGCCACCGCGGGCGCGATGCGCAGGATCAGGCGCGAGTCGAACGGCTTGGGAATCAGGTAGTCGGGCCCGAAGCGCATGTCCTCGCCGGGATAGGCAGTGGCCACTTCATTGCTGATTTCCGCTTTGGCCAGGCTGGCGATCTCCTGCACACAGGCGACCTTCATCTCCTCGGTGATGCGGGTGGCGCCGCTGTCGAGCGCGCCGCGGAAGATGTAGGGGAAGCACAGGACGTTGTTGACCTGGTTGGGATAGTCGGACCGGCCGGTGGCGACGATGCAGTCGGGCCGGGCGGCCTTGGCGACCTCCGGCCGGATCTCGGGCTCCGGGTTGGCCAGCGCCAGGATCAGCGGCCGGTCGGCCATGGTCTTGACCATCTCGCCGGTCAGCACGCCGGCCGCCGAGCAGCCGAGGAAGACATCGGCCCCCTTCACCACGTCGGCCAGCGTGCGCGCCTCGGTGCGCTGCACGTAGCGGCGCTTGGACTCGTCGAGCTTGTCCTCGCGCTGGTGGTGCAACACGCCCTTGGAGTCGCACATGAAGATGTTCTGCTGGCTGACGCCCAGGCGCACCATCAGGTCGACGCAGGCGATGGCAGCCGCACCCGCGCCGGAAACCGCGATCTTGACCTCGCCGAGCTTCTTGCCGACCAGCTCCATGCCGTTGATCAAGGCGGCCGCCGAGATGATGGCCGTGCCGTGCTGGTCATCGTGGAAGACCGGGATGTTCAGCCGCTCCTTGAGCTTGCGCTCGATGTAGAAGCACTCGGGTGCCTTGATGTCCTCGAGATTGATGCCGCCCAGCGTCGGTTCGAGGGCCGCGATGATGTCGACCAGCTTGTCCGGGTCCTTCTCGGCCAGCTCGATGTCGAACACGTCGATGCCGGCGAACTTGCGGAACAGGCAGCCCTTGCCTTCCATCACCGGCTTGCCGGCCAGCGGGCCGATGTCGCCGAGCCCCAGCACCGCGGTGCCGTTGGTGACCACGCCGACCAGGTTGCCGCGCGAGGTGTACTCGGCAGCAAGGGTCGGGTCTTCCTCGATGGCCAGGCAGGCGTAGGCCACGCCGGGCGAATAGGCGAGCGACAGGTCGCGCTGGTTCACCAGCGGCTTGGTCGGCAGCACCGCCACCTTCCCGCGCGTGGGCAGGCGGTGGTATTCGAGTGCGGCGTCGCGCAGCGCCTGTTCGGCGGGGGAAAGATCCTTGTGGCCCATGCATGCCTCGTCATTGGTGTCTGGAACAGCCCCGCTCGGCCTCGGCACGCGCGGGGAGCCGTGCAGTCTACCGGCCACCAGGACCGGTTTTCATGCCACACAGGCATAGCCCAAGTCATAAGAGTTTTCGCTGGGGACGATGCAATCGCCGCGTGAACCCGGGCACCAGGGCTGCTGAAGTACGGAACGATGACTGTCCTTCGACTCCCTGCTGCAGCGGACGGCGCCGCCCCGCTGCAGCGGTCGCCAGCCACCGGACTGCGCTTCTCGCTGCAGCGCGCCACCGGCTGCGGGCCGGCGATGCGGCCGCTGGTGCTGCTGTTGCACGGCGCCGGCGGCGACGAGACCAGCCTGCTGCCGCTGGCCCGGCGCCTGCCGGCGCATGTGCATCGGGTGCTGCTGCGCGCACCGCGGCGCATGGCACGTGGCGGCCACTATTGGTATCCGGTGCGTTTCGGCCAGCATGACACCGAGGTCAACCTGCAGCAGGTGCAGGCGGCACGCCGACGGCTGCTGGCTTTCCTTGGCGAGCTGGAGCAGGGCTGCCGCTTCGACCCGCGCCAGCTCTACCTGGTGGGCTTCAGCCAGGGCGGCGCGCTGGCGTCGACGCTGGCCTTGAGCAGCCCGGGCCGGGTGCGCGGGCTCGCCCTGCTGGCCTCGCGCCTCCTGTCGCACCTGGAGCCGACGCCGGAGCTGGCACCGGCGCTGGCGACGCTGCAGGTCTTCATGGGCCATGGCCGCCAGGACGAGGTGCTGCGACTCGTCCATGCGGAGCGCGCTGCCGCGGCGCTGCGGGCCGCCGGCGCGCCCGTCAGCTGGCGGCTCTATGAGGCGGGCCATGAACTGGCCCTGCCGATGGTGGAAGACGCCGCGGCCTGGCTGTGCCGGCAGTTGCCCCTGCCGCCCGGCTCACCGCAGGCGCAGCCGTGAGCGGTACGGCGGCATGCCGCCGAGGCACCGTTTGAGCAGGCGGCCGGGGCGGGTCGTCAGGTCGCGCAGGCGAACCTCCAGCCCACCCGCGGCGCCGCCGCGATGCGCAGCGGCCTCGGCACGCTCGACGCGCCAGTGCAGTGGCGTCAGCCCGCGGAAGCGCACTTTCCAGACGCTGTGCGGATCGAAGCGGGCCCGGTAGGTCAGCGTGAAGCGGTCCAGGCTGATGTCGGTACCGAGGTCGAGGCTCTCGGGCACGAAGTCGTTGATGCTGAGGCCGCAACGGTAGGTCTCGGCGACATGGAAGGCCGCTTCGCTTTCCAGGTGTCGCCGCGCATCGAGGTCGATGCGGTCCAGCAGCACCAGCGTCGCCAATGCCACCTCGCAGGCCAGCACGGCGGGCGGCTGCCCGGAGATGGGTGCGAAGAGCCGCAGCGTGGCGGCAGCGCCCAGCTCACGCAAGGGGCAGGTCCAGGCCCCGGCCTCCCCGTTCCATTCCAGGCTCAGGTGCTTGTAGGCGAACCGCACCGGCGCGGCGGAGGGTTCTGGCATGGAGAGAGCAGTCATGGAGGCGGTCCCGTTCACCGGACACCCCTGTGCCCGCGGATGCATGCTACGAAATGTACAGACTCCGGGGCATCCCTCGGAGGGGTGATACCCGCAGCTGCACTGCCGCAGCGGGGCTGCCGGAGCACGGCCGGGGCTAGCGTGAACCCTAGTTGGAACAGCGTTTCAATCTCATGACAATCTACCGGCGGAGGCGCTGACATGGCGCCGCCGGCCGCCGGGCCCTGTGTGCCCCCCGCGGTGGAGCGCGTGGACTGCTGCCATGCCGAGCCAAGCACCACCACCACCGCGAGGAGACAAGCGATGCAGCGCATCCCGAAGGCCGGCCGGCTCGCCGGCCTGGCCGCCAGTGCCGTCCTGATGACCGCCTTGCTGGCCGCCTGTGGCGGCGGGGGCAGCACAGGTCCGGCCCCCGCCCCGGCGGCTGCGCCAGACCCGGGCCCTGCCGGCGCCGACCACCGCCCGCAGCTGGACGATGCGGCGGCGGCCGGCCACACCCCGGCCCGCTACCTGGCCCAGGCCGGCACGCTGAGCGGCCCGCAGGGCGCCGGCCTGACGGTAGACCACTGGATGCCGCCGGCCGTCGGCGAGGTGGCGAACCTGCAGGCCACCTACACGGTGGCCGCCGATGGCAGTGGTACCCACACCCGCGTGCAGGACGCGATCGACGCGGTGCCCGCGGCCGCAGACAGCGGGGACCGGGTCTACATCCGAGTCAAGCCGGGCATCTACCGCGAGGTGGTCTGCGTGCGCGACAAGGCACCGATCACGCTCTACGGCAGCGGCAGCGACGCCAGCCAGGTGCTGATCGTCCACGACAACTACAGCGGCAAGCCCAAGGCCGCCGGCCAGCCGGCCAACCCCTGCAACCCCAACCTGGACAGCACCACCCACGGTACCAGCGGCAGCGCCTCGGTGGCGATCTACAGCGCTGACTTCCATGCCAAGAACCTGAGCTTCGGCAACGACGCGATGAAGGACGTCGTGGCCGGCGTGGGGTATCCGCCTGGCGGCGAGAAAGCGGCGCAGGCGGTTGCGCTGATGACGCAGGGAGACCGCCTGGTGTTCGAGCAGGTGCGGGTGCTGGGACACCAGGACACGCTCTACATCAAGACCGCCAACGCCGCCACGGTGGCACGGGCCTACTTCAAGGACTGCCATGTCGAGGGCGATGTGGACTTCATCTTCGGCCGTGGCACGTTGGTGATGGACCGCTGCACCATCCACTTCCTGAGCCGCCGCCTCGGCCCGGGCCATGCCAGCCCGATGATCGCGCCGAGCACCTCGCCGCTGCACGAGCGCGGCTTCCTGATCGTCGACAGCCGCTTCACCGCGGACGCGCAGGCCAGCGCGGGCACCAGCCACCTGGGCCGGGCCTGGGACGAAGGCGTGCCAGCCGGCACCTGGGTGGCCGGCAGCTCGCCCAACGGGCAGCTGCTGATCCGCGACAGCCTGCTGGGGCCCCACATCCGCCCGCTCGACCCGTGGGCCGCTTCCACTTCCCGGCGCGCCTTCAGCGCCGCGGTCAATCGATTTGCCGAATACCGCAACACCGGCATGCACTGAGACAGCACGGCGGAGTCCACCATGATCGAACTGCTTCCTTCCCAGCGGCGGACCGCCTCGGCGGCCGCCTGCAGCCTGGCCCTGCTGGTCACCGCCGGCGGCTGCGGCGGCCGCGGTGACGGCAACGGCCCTGCCGCGGCGATGCCGGCGCCCGAGGCGGCGGCGACCCTGCCCGGCTCCCTGGGCGCCGACGGCTGGGCCAGCGTCGCGGCCGACGGCAGCCGCTACACCGTCACTGGCGGCCAGGGCGCGGATGCGGCCCACACCTTCCATGTGCGCACGCGCCGCCAGTTGATCGAGGCCTTGTACGGCCCGGGCGGCGACCCTCGCACGGCCACCCCCGACAACACGCCCAAGCTGATCTATGTGCATGGCACCGTCGACCTGGGCAGCGACGACACCGGCCGGCCACTGGCGGCCGAGGACTACATGCGATCCTGCCCGACCGCCTACGACAGCTTTGCCCGCTTCGACGCCGACTACAAGGCGGCCTACCAGCCCGACCGCTGGCTGCGCCAGTCGCTCGACAGTGACAACCGGCCACCGGCACTGCCGCTGGCAGACGCCGATGGCCGCCCGACGCTCGAAGCCCAGCGTGCTTGCTTCGCGGCGGCCCAGGCACGCCAGGTGGTCCTGCAGGTCGGGGCCAACACCTCGTTGTTGGGCGTGGGTCGCGATGCGCGCATCGTGCACGGCAACCTGCGGCTGGGGGAGCTGGCCACCGCCGGCAGCGATGCCGAAGGCCGCCCCGTCCTGGCGGTGCACCGGCCGGTGCACAACATCGTCGTGCGCAACATCGGCTTCGAGGACGCCTACGACTTCTTTCCCGCCTGGGACCCGAAGGACTCCTTCAGCATCGCCGCGGCCGACTTCGGCGTCGGCCTGTGCAGCAAGACCTACGAGGCCGCCACCGACCAGGGGCCACACCAGTGCCCTTCGCGCAAGGGCGGGCGATGGAACGCGGAGTACGACCTCCTCTCGGTGATCAACGCCAGCCAGGTCTGGATCGACCACAACAGCTTCAGCGACGGCGACCGGCCAGACCGGCTCGATCCGCCGGTGCCGCATTGGCCCGCCCCCTTCAACGAGCGCGAGCAGAAGGTGCAGCATCACGACGGCGCGCTGGACATCACGCTGCTGGGCACCCGGGTGACGGTCTCGTACAACCACTTCCATCACCACGACAAGACGCAGCTGCTCGGCGGCAGCGACAGCACCGTGCGCTACAGCGACGGCCAGCGTGAGGTGGCCAGCTACGGTCCCGGCAGCCTGGCGGTGACGCTGCATCACAACCGCTACCAACACACGGTGCAGCGCCAGCCGCGGGTGCGCTTCGGGCGGGTGCATGTCTACAACAACCACTACAGCGGCCAGCTGAAGCCGGACGATGCCAGCCTGCCGGTACCGGACTATGCCTGGTCGGTGGCCTGGACGCTGAGCACCGCCGCCAAGCTGTACGTCGAGAACAACGTGCTGGAGATCCTGCCCGGCAGCGAGGGACAGGCGCTGCCGGGGGCGGCCAAGCTCAGCTTCGGCGACAGCCTCTCGTCCTCATTGGCTAATCGTGGCAAGTGCGTGGCGGCCGGCTTCCGGGACGCCGATTGCGACACCTACTTCCACGAAAGCGGCACCCTGCTCAACGGCAGCGAAGTTGCGGCCGGCAGCCTGCTGGCAGCGGCCCAGGCCAGGGGCACCGGCAACAACGCACCGGTGCGCGTGCTGGATGCGGGGTACTGGGTGCCTGCCTCGAGCTACGCCTATACGGCCCAGCCGGCCGCGGCGGTAGCCGCCGAAGTGCTGGCCCGCGCCGGCGCCGGCAAGCTCTAGCGGAGGGCGGCAGCCGGAGGCGGCATCAGGCGGGGTCGACGCCGTGCAGGCTCAGGCGCGTCTGATGGGCAGCAGGGTCGGTCACCACATGGATCTCGGCGCCGGTGCCCAGGCGGTACACCGAGTGGACCGGCGTGCCGTCGGCCACTGCCTGCCAGTTGAGTTCCTCCTGCTCGCACGACAGGTCGCCGAAGTCGCCGCGCTCGTGCCGCTGGACCAGGCTGGTCTCGGTGGCACGGGCGGCAATGAGGGCGACCATCGCGGCGGCGGTACGGACCACGAAGCCGCAATCGAACAGCGGCCGCGGTGGCGCCGGCAAGCCGGCGTGGCAGGCGGATGCGAGCTGCGTGTTCATGGTCCGCTCCTGCACCGCGGCCGCTACTTGCGGATGCGGTTGAACAAGGTGCCGCCGGCCAGCAGGGCCAGCACGAACAGCACGACGAAAACGAAGAACAGGATCTTTGCGATACCGGCGGCACCGGCGGCAATGCCGCTGAAGCCCAAGGCGCCGGCGATCAGCGCGATGACTGCAAAGACGACAGCCCATTTCAACATGACGTTCGCTCCTGAGATCGGTTGCCGCGCGGCGTGCGCGGTGACTTCATCATCGATCCAGGCCCGGTGCCTGACTGTCAGTCGCGCACACAGTGACGGTCGGCGCCGTCCTACACCGGAGCCACTGCCGCCGCGGCCGCCTGTCGTTCCAGCTCGAGCCGGTAGCCCACGCCATAGACGGCCTGGATGCGTGGGCCGCTCGCCCGGTCAGGCCGGAGCTTGCGCCTGAGCTTGTAGATGTGCTGCTCGATGGTGCGCTTGCAGACCTCGCTGGAGCGGCCCCACACACGGGCCGACAGGGTGTCCACCGTGACCACCCGGCCCTGGTTGACGAACAGCGTCCAGGCCAGCGCGAACTCGCGGGCGGTCAGGCTGATCTCGCGCCCGCCCTTGCGCAGCACCAGGCTGCAGGCATCGAGCAGGTATTCGTCGACCTTGAGCTGCGTCTCGCTGGCGGCGCGCCGCCGCAACTGCACATGGGCCCGCACACGGGCCACGAAGTCGGCAGCACCGTCGTCGAGCAAGGCGTAGTCATGCGCCCCGTGATGCAAGGCCCTGGCAAGGCCCGAGCACGAGCCGGTGCCCACCACGATCTTGGGCAGGTGGCTGGTGCTGTGCAGCTGCAACATGGCGAGCCAGTTCGGCAGGTCGTCGTGCGTGTCCTCCAGCACGACGGCATCGAAAGCTTCCTGCCTCAAGGCACAGATGAGGGCGCCGATGCTGCGGAAATCCTCCGCCCTCATCCCGCCTTCCAGCAGCGCGGCCAGCGCGATGGTTTCCGCGTTATGACTGGCAAACAGTGTGGCGATCTTCATGGGTTCACCGTGGCTCTCACCACCGCGCGCCGTGCCGGCGGCAGCCGGTTCGGCGGCGGCTTGTTCCTGCGAGTTCACCGCACTTGGGAATGGATCCCTCACAGGTGCTGCATTTGTTCAAGACATGCAGTGCTTGCTTCTGCTCGACGACCGGCCTGCACATACACACATCGGCATGCAGCAGGGCCGGACGGCAGGCAGCGCAAGGCGCCGTCAATCGCCTGAACTCAACCACTTTTTGTGCATCTCTGCACAAATGGTGGGGCCCGAGACTATGGACTCGCGATGCCACCGTCAAGCCGTTTGTAGGCGGTTTTCTTGCGGCCAAGACAACCCGACACAACCAATGCAGGCGGTTGCCCTGGCTTATATGAAGCTGACGCGGCAAGGCCTGCGGCGGCATCGCGCCGCAGCGCGATCGAGGTGGGCACCTGCTCCAGCGCGAAGCCTCTTGGCAGCAGGCCACCCGGCGTCGACGCTTCGGCGTCCCGTAGGATGGGCGCCCTGTCGACGGGTCGGTAGCGCCCGTAATGCCGCCCAATGCTGGCAGCAACTGTTCCATTGGGCACGACAGATCCGGGCCGCGCCTGACCGGGCTCAGCGCTGTGCCACCTGGGCGCCGTAGAGTGCAGTGATCTTGCGCACGTAGTCGCGCGTTTCGCGGTAGGGCGGGATGCGACGGCCGTACTTGGCGACCGCGCCCTCGCCTGCGTTGTAGGCGGCAAGGATCAGCTCCAGCTCGCCATCGAACATGCGCGACAGGTCGCGCAGGTAGCGCGTGCCGACATCGATGTTGACGGCCGGCTGGAGCAGCTCGGCGGCCGAGTGCACGCCATAGCGCGCCCCGGTGGCCGGCATGATCTGCATCAAGCCGAGGGCCCCCTTGGGCGAGCGAGCCGTCGGCCGGTAGCCGGATTCGACATGGATGAGGGCGGCCACCATGCGGGGATCGAGCCCATGGCGCCGGCTGGCCTCTCGCACCAGGCCGGCAAACGCTTCCGGAATGGCCAGCCCGGCCGCTGCCACCTGACGCGACAGCGGCAGGACCGGCAGGCGCCGCGAGGCTTCGCTCCAGCCCGGCAGCACGGCCAGCGCGGCGCGCCCGCCGCTCGGCGGTGGCGGCGGCTGCAGCAGCGCCGCATCGACCTCGAAGGCTTCGCAGCTCGGTGCCGCCCGCGTGAACAGGCGCGACAGGTCCTGGGCCACCACCTTGACGGTGCCGTCGAGCAAGGTGCACCGGAAGCGGGTGACACGCTCGCCTGCCTGCAGCGCGCCATGCCACGCGAGCAGCAGGGCGGCGAGCCAGGCGCCTCGGCAGCGCCGTCGCCAACGGCCTGCCCGGGCTGCGACCCGCCTCACGGCACGCGCACATGGAGACCGACGGAGCCGCACTCCGCCCTGCGCGCCGACGGCCGGCCGGCGGGCTGCTGCAGCCTCGATGCGATGCCGGCCGGCGGCGCCGTCCTGGCGGGTTGCTGAAGCACGAATCCCTTCATCGGAACACCTCCTGTGTGAGCGGGCATGGAATGCGGACGCGGCGCCGCGCCCGGGGCGCAAGCACACGGGCCTGACTGTGACGGTGGCGAGGGACCGGCCGGCGCGGCCCCACGAAGCAGCGTCGGCAGCGGCGAAGGTGGGTCGCTGCCGTGCGCCTTCGCCGCCGCTCACGGCGCTTCGCGCACGGCAGCAAGGCGGCCAGGGCGGGCTTCTAAGGTTCGGGGCATCGAAACCAGGAGCGACCATGTCCATCACTTCCGTCCGGCCCTCCATGCCCCCCGCGGTCAGCCCCGTTCCCCCCACGGCAGCGCCCGGCCAGGCCGGCACCTCCTTCGATGCCACGGCGGCCCAGCAGGGCGGCAGCAACAACACGGCGCAGCAGAAGGCTTTCCAGGACCTGATGATGCAGACCGCCCAGGGCTTCCAGAGCCAGATGCAGAACAGCGTGCAGGAGACCATGCAAAGCCTCGGCGGTGGCGAGGAAGACGAGCCCGAGGAAGGTGACGAGCCCCTGTGAGGTGGTGCCCGCCATGAGCATGCGCATGCACTCCCCCCGCCCCCGCCTGCCGCTGGCAGCCCTGGCCCTGGCCATCGCCGGCGCCTTTGGCCTGCCCTCGGTCCTGCTGCCCACCGGCGCACAGGCCGCGCCGCGGGCCAGCGCCGCAGCGGCCAGCACACCGGCTTCGCGCAGCTGGAGCCAGCCGCGCTTCGTCTACCGCGCCGAAGGCAAGCGGGTGGCCGAGGTGCTGCAGGACTTCGCGGCCAGCCAGGGCCTGCCGGCGGTCATTGCCGAAGGCGTGGAAGGCCTGGTCAACGCGAACTTCGACACGCCGCCGGGCGCCTTCCTGGATGCCATGTCGAAGGCCTACGGCCTGATCTGGTACCACGACGGCACCGCGCTCTACTTCTATCCGGCCAAGGCGGTGCAGAGCCGCCTGTTCCGGCTGAAGGGCTTCAACCGCTCGCAGGTGCAGGAGCTGCTGGATTCGCTGCAGATCGGCGACCGCCGCTACCCGCTGCGCTTCAACGATGCGCAGAAGACCTTGCTCGCCTACGGCCCGCCGCGCCACATCGAGCTGGTGCGCGCAGCGCTGGAGTCGCTCGACACCGGTGCCCAGGAAAGCAACCGCATGGTGGCGCGGGTGTTCCCGCTGCGCTTCGCCTCGGCAAGCGACCGGGCGCTGGGCGAATCGACCATCCCGGGCGTGGCCTCGACGCTGCGCTCACTGTTCGGCGGGCCGGCCGAGCCGGAGCCCGACCCCCGGGCCGCCGCACGCGACCCGCGTGCGATGGCGGCCAAGGTGAAGGCCATGCGCTCGATGTACGGCAGCGACCGGCTGGTGCCCGAGCTGGAGCACAAGGCGCCGGACCCGGCCGTGGCCACCGGCGAGAAGCCGCCGCTGGGCACCGCCACGCGAGGCCTGCGCAGCCCGGTGGACTTCGACGATGACCAGCCCACCTTCCAGGCCGACGAGGGCACCAACTCGGTGGTGGTCTACGGCCGTGCCCATCGCATGGACGAGTACGGCGACATCATCCGCAGCCTGGACGTGCGGCCGACGCTGGTGGAGCTGGAGGCGATGATCATCGACATCAGCGACGACAGCGTGGAGTCGCTGGGCATCGACTGGTCGGTGCGCGGCAACCGCGGCAGCCTCTCGGTCGACTCGCCCGGCGGCAGCATGCCCGATGCCAGCCGCGGCGGCGGCCTGACGCAGGGCGTCTTCAACATCCAGACGCTGCTGTCCGACGCGGGCCGCGAGCTGATGCTGCGCATCCATGCGCTGCAGGCCAAGGGCAAGGCGCGCATCGTCGCCAAGCCCAAGGTGCTGGGCGTGGCCAACCGCGCGGCGGTGATGAAGGAAAAGCGCGTGGCCGCGGTGCGGGTGGCCGGCAACCTGGAGGCCAACCTGTTCCAGGTGGAAGCCGGCACCCTGCTGCAGGTGACGCCGCAGGTGACGACGCAGCTCGGCGCGCCGCAGATCAAGCTCTCGCTCTACATCGAGGACGGCAACTTCGAGGCCCGCCAGGTCGACAACATCCCGGTGGTCAAGCGCACCGAGATCCGCACCGAGGCGCATGTGGCCGACGGCGAGAGCCTGCTGATCGGCGGCATCACCATCGAGGCGGACACGAGCGACACCAGCGGCGTGCCGGTGGTCTCCAAGATCCCGTTGATCGGCGGCCTGTTCCGCTGGCAGGGCTCGCGCACCACCCGCAGCGAGCGGCTCTTCCTGATCACGCCCAAGCTGGTGCGCAGCATCGACCAGCTGCCCAGCACGCCGGTGCCGTCGGGCTCGCTGGAGCCCTATCGCCAGCCCGCCTCGGCCGCGCCGGGTGCGGCCACCGCCGCCGCGCCTGCGCAGCGGTCCCTGCGCTGATTCGCCAACCATGAAGCAGCTTCGCATCCTCACCGGTCGCCATGCAGGGGCACAACTAAGGTTGACGCAGTCGCGCTATGGCATCGCCCGCGACGACGACGCCGACGTGCAGATCACCGACTGGAATACCCCGCCCCTGCTCCTCACCCTCGAAGAAGGACAAGCCGTGACCCTCCTGGCCCTCGACACGCAAGCCCCCGACGCCGCCGCGGCGCCGCTGGGCACGCTGGAGGACTTTTGCCCGCGGCGCTTCGGCGACGTGGTGCTGTGCGTGGGCCCGGAGGACGCGCGCTGGCCGAGCGACATGGCGTTGCTGGAGCGCCTGGTGCATGACAGCTCGGCCGGGCAGCGTGCCGCGGCGGCGGCCGGCGGCGGTGCACGCCGCACGCTGCTGGGCATGGCGCTGGCCGGTGCGGTGCTGCTGCTGGGCGGCCTGGTGGTGGTGGCCAAGAGCGGCGACGCCAAGGCCGAAGCCCCGCCCGAGCCGCTGGTGCGGCAGGTGGAGCGCGCGGTGCAGGCGGCCTCGGTGTCCGGCGTGCAGGTGCGCCAGGCAGGCCGGCAGGTCGAGGTCGACGGCCTGCTGGCCGGCGCCGCCGACATGGCGCGGCTGCGCAGCGCGCTGGCGCCCTTCGCGGGCCAGCCACTGCTGCAACGCTATGCCTCGGCCAGCGACATTGCCCAGTCCATCACGGATGCGCTGGCCGACCCCAAGCTCGCCATCAGCTATCGCGGTGCCGGCGTGTTCCTGGTCGACGGCCATGCCGCCGACCTGCCGCGGGTGCGCGAGGCGGCCCAGCGCATCGCCACCGACCTGGCGCCGCTGGTGCGCCGCATCGATGTGGCCGCCATCGAGCTGCCGGCTCCCGAGCGGGTGCCGGTGGGCGCGATGCTGGCCGCCGACGACCTGCAGTACGTGCAGACGCGCGACGGCGTGAAGCACCTCTCCCTCAAGCCGCTGTCCCTGCCCGAGGAGACACCGAGCGACCCGGCCGACGGCGGCGCTGCGACGCCGCGGCCTCCCCTCACCCACTGACCCCCCAAGGACTTGCCATGGATGCACAAGCAGAGAAGACCGTGTTCGACGACCTCGCCCAGCTGGAGAAGACCCTGTCGGAAGACAGCAGCGGCGACCGTGCGCGCGCCATGTTGGGCTACTTCGACGAGGTGGCCCGCGCCAGCGAGGCCATGCTGGCCAAGCAGATCGTCGATACCGAGCGCCAGCTGGTGACGCACCTGATCGAAGGCTTCCGCGCCTCGCAGCGCATCATCCGCCACGTGTGGGAGACCCTGCACACCGCGTCGCTCGCCGTCTGAAGCCCAGGAGGAGACACAGCATGCACACCCTGCAAGGCGGCACCTCCGGCGACTACCCGGTCGTCTACCGCAACCTGATGGCGGTCGCGCTGCTGGGCGCGGTCTACAAGGCCCGCGACGATGCGGAGACGGTCAGCGCCGCGGTCGAGAAGACGCTCAACGACCCGCTGCAGTTCCGACTCTGCCGTGCCATCGCGCAAGGCATCGGCGGCGACGCCGAGTTCGCCCGCGGCACGCTCGGCAAGCACCTGGAGCAGCACCCCGACGACGATGGCGCCAAGGTCGCCATGGCTGTCTCGATGATGCTGGCCGGCAATGCCGAGTGGAAGCAGTGGATCGACAACGTGCTGGCCACCAGCACCGACCAGTCGGCGCGCGAAGCGGCCAACGGCGTGATCGCCTACCTTGGCTCGCTGCGCCACTGAACCGGACCTCATGAGGGCAGGCAGCCCGCCTGTCTACCGGCGACGCCTGGGCACAGGCGCGTCACGGGAAGCCCCGCTTCCCTCCACCAACCGAAAGGAAACGCGATGACGATCAATTCGAGTTCGGGCCTCAACGGCTTCCTCGGCGGCGCAAGCCAGATGAGCGCCGGCGCCACCGGCCAGGCCGGCGACGTGGGCGGCGACATGATGGGCCAGATCCAGCAGACCGCTGCGATGCAGATGAA
The DNA here is from genome assembly GCF_030419005.1 of Eleftheria terrae. NCBI lineage: Bacteria > Pseudomonadati > Pseudomonadota > Betaproteobacteria > Burkholderiales > Eleftheria > Eleftheria terrae. Next base: position 4,116,061 of record NZ_CP106951.1, on the reverse strand, counting down.
GTTCCAGACCGAGATGGGTCTGATCCAGATGATGGTGAAGATGAACGAGGCGCTGGCCAAGATGTTCAAGTCCATCGGTGAAGCCATCAAGGGCCTGGCCTGAGCACGCTCGCTGACGGAAAGGAAACGTCATGGGAGCACCTCCGGTAGAAGGGGTGAGCGGCCCCTCAGGGCTCGGCAGTGCCAACCGCTACGCCGCCAACCTCATGCTCGACGTGATCGAACAGGCCATGAAGCAGTCGGGCCTGCCCCAGAACGAGCAGACCACGAATGCGCTGCAGAGCCTGCGCAACGAGATCAACGGCAACCAGAAGAACGCCGCCGGCCAGCTCGATGGCGGCAAGGGCACCGAAAGCGCCAAGGGCGCAGAAGGCACCAACGGCGCAGAAGGTCCCGGCGAAGCCGAAGGCGGCGAAGGCAAGGGCCTGATCGAGATGCTGATGAAGCTGCTGCAGATCCTGATGCCGCTGCTTCAGCAACTCGCCCAGGGCAAGCAAGGCGGCGCCAACGGTCCGGCCGACAAGGTCGCCGGCGGCCTGCCCGAGGGCTCGGGCTCGCCGCTGGGTGGCAACTGGCAGGACAGCCTCGGCAACCTCTTCACCAGCTATGGCGAGATGTTCGAGGGCATGAACAAGCAACTCAAGCCCATGCTGGGCAACAACATGTCTTGGAATTAAAGGATTCAACCATGAGCATCACTTCCCTCCAGAACCCCGCAGCGATGATGCTGCAGCAACCCGCCTTGTCCGCGCTCGGCTCTGGCAGCCAGCTGATGGGCAGCGTCGCCAATGTCCTGCAATCGCTGAGCGGCCTGCTGCAGGCCCTCGGCCCGCTGCTGCAGCGCCTGGGCGGCGGCGCTGGCGGCATGGGTGGCGGCATGGGCATGAACCCCGGCGCCACCACGCTGAGCCAGGGCATGCCGAACATCCCCGGCGGCCCGCTGGGCCAGGGCGGCCCGACGATGATGCCGGCGCTGCCGGGCATGGGCCAGCAACCCGGCATGGGCATGCCGGGGATGGGCATGCCGCCGGCACTCGGCCAGCCGGGCAACAGCCACTTCGGTGGCCTGCCCAACAACGGCAACTTCGGCGGCAACTTCGGCCTGCCCAACGGTGGCAACTTCGGCGGCATGCCGAACGGCGGCATCCAGACCGGCAACTCCTTCGGCAACGGCGGCGTCAACGCCGGCCAGATCCCGATGGACAACGACCGTGCGGTGCGCGAGCTGGCCCGCAACTTCACCAACCTGCGCGGCGCCGACGAGAAGCTGACCGTCAAGGACCTGAAGGCGATCGCCTCCGGCAACATCATGAACGGCAAGCTCAGCGCGAACTACACGCCTGAGCTGCGCGCCGCGGCCCAGCACATCCTGAACAACCCCTCGCTGATGCGCCAGCTGGACACGGCCGACTCGGTCAACTCCAAGGGCGTGGGCAAGGCCGACGGCAAGATCGGCATCGGCGACGTCAACGCCATGCTGCAGCGCACCGGCCGTGCGGTGGGCGAGGAGCAGACGCTGCAGACGCTGGCCAAGTACGGCGACCAGTTGTTCACCAACTCGGGCAAGACCTTCAACCGCCAGGACATGCAGACCATCGCCAGCACCGGCAAGATGCCCAACGGCAGCCAGGCACCGGCCGACCTGCAGGCCGCCGCCAAGGACCTGATGGCCCGTCCGGAGCTGTTCAACAAGCTCGACAACGCGGTGAAGATCCAGCGCGAAGGCAAGGGCGACCAGCGCGGCGACGGCAAGATCAGCGTGGAAGACCTGAAGGTCGCCATCAACGGCCCGCAACGCATCCAGACCGGCCACATCCAGGCTCCCATCATCGGCCAGCTCGACGTCGCGCGGAGGTGAGGCGATGAGCATCAACGCGATGAGTAACGGCGCCAACCTGGCCAGCGCCGGCCTCAACCTGGCCAGCACCGCGCTGAACGTGATGTCCACCGGCCTGCAGCTGGCCGGGCAGCTGCAGCAGAACCTGATGAGCGCGGCCCAGCAGCTGCCCTATGGCGGCGGCAACGGCACGCAGAGCGCGGCGCAGACGCCGGGCGGCGCGCCGGGCCTGGGCGGGCCGGGCGGCCCGGGGCGGGCAGCCGGCATGGCCAACGGGCTGGCCGGCATCCTGCAGGCGCTGACGCAGCTGCTGCAGATCCTGTCGTCGCTGCAGCAGGGCGGCATGGGGGGCATGGGCGGCGGCATGGGCGGCATGAACCCGATGGCCACGGGCGTGGCCAACCAGTTCCCGCAGTCGGCCGCAATGCCGCTGGCCATGCCGATGCAGGGTGGCTACGGCATGCCCATGCAAGGTGGCATGCCCATGCAGGGTGGCATGCCGATGCAGGGCGGCATGCCGATGCAAGGGGGCTACGGCATGCCCATGCAGGCCGGCATCCCGCTGGGCCAGCAGCAGGCCATGCAGTGGGCCTCGGGCTACGCCACCCCGCTGAGCAACCAGAGTGACATGCAGAACCTGATGAAGCTCTACATGATCTTCAACACCGGGCGCAATCACCTCTGACCTTCCTGCTCCGGGCCGGCCGCGCGGCCGCCCGGGGCCTTCTCTTCGACATTTTTCTGGTGTGCCGCTGCAACAGGAGGAAGCGCACGATGGACGCAAGACTGCAACGCAAGGAATTCGTCTCGGGATTGGTGGAGATCATCAGCCAGGGCATTTCCAACAACCGACTCGAAGATGCCGAAGCCGTGCTGTGCGCCGCCCGCGCGCTGCGGCCGCGGCTGGCCGAGCTGGACACCTTCGACGCCTGGATCGCCATCAAGCGCGGCTTCTGGCCCGACGCGATCCGGCTGCTGCGCAACCTCGACGCCTCGGCCAGCAACTGGAGCCTGGGCAAGGCGCTGCTGGCCTTCTGCCAGTTCGCCACCGGCGACGCGGCCTGGAGCATCAGCGCCCACGAGGTGCTGCAGAACAGCCAGAACGCCGAAGCCATCGGCCTCGTCAAGCTGCTGCTCAACCAGGACGACGGCCCGGCGGAGCCGGCGCACGAAACCACCTTCCCGGCCAGCCAGGCGCCGGTCGCCCAGGCGGCCTACCTGCGGGCCTGAGGCCGGCCTCGACAGCCAAGGAGCCGCCATGATCGAAGCGATCCCCACCACCCTGGCCGCCGCCCCCGTGCTGGAGCAGGCCGCCACCCAGGGTCCCGGCACGCAGGCGCTGTCCGAGCGCTTCCAGCAGATGATGTCGGCGCCCGGCGCCGCGCCCGCCGAGCCGGCGGCGCCCAGCCAGGGCCCGACGCCGGTGACCGCCTTCATCCGCGCCCAAGAGGACGTGATGCGCCAGACCTATGCCGAGGTGCGCAACTTCACGACCCAGGCGCCCCACATGGACATGCACGAGATGGCCTCCCGCCATATCGACCTGACCTACCAGCTCTCGATGGTGCAGGTGCAGTTCAATGCCGGCGTCTATGTGGCGCAAAGCGGCAAGAGCGGCCTGCAGACGCTGATGAAGAACCAGTGACCGACGGAGTCCCCATGCCCGCCCCCACCTGCCGCCGCCATGCGCGCGCTGCCGCGACGCTGGCCCTGTGCCTGGCGCTCGCCGCCTGCAAGACCGACCTCTACACCAAGCAGACCGAGGCCGACGCCAACGACATGGTGGCCGCGCTGCTGGAACGCGGCATCCACGCCGAGAAGCAGACGCCCGACGCCGGCAAGACCTGGAGCATCGTGGTCGAGCAGGACGAGGTGGTGCAGGCGCTGGCGGTGCTGCGCGCCAGCGGGCTGCCGCAGGACAAGCGGGTCAGCCTGGGCGACATGTTCAAGAAGGAAGGCCTGATCTCCACCCCCACCGAGGAGCGGGTGCGCTTCATCCACGGCGTGTCGCAGGAGCTGTCGGACACCCTCTCCAAGATCGACGGCGTGGTGGTTGCCAAGGTGCACATCGTGCTGCCCAACAACGACCCGATGGCCACCGAGAGCAAGCCGTCCAGCGCCTCGGTCTTCGTCAAGTACCGGCCCGAGGCCAACCTCAGCGCGCTGACACCGGCCATCAAGAACCTGGTGGCCCGCAGCGTGGAGGGCCTGGCCTATGACAACGTCACCGTCACGCTGGTGCCCGGTGCGCTGCTGCCGCCGCCGGCGCCGCTCGCGCAGCGCGGCATGCCGGGCTGGGCCTGGGGCGCCGCTGCGCTGCTGCTGCTCCTGCTGGCTGGCGGCGCGGTCGCGGTGCTGCGGCCAGCCTGGCTGCCGGCCGGCCTGGCGCGCCGCCTGCCCGCCCGCGGCAAGCCCGCCGCTGCTGCTGCCGCGGGCGCCGCATGACGGCGCCCGCCGTGGCCGAGCTGGCCGAGGGCGCGCTGGCCTTCGAGGCCAAGCTGCGCGCCCTGCCCGGCGACCTGCATGCCGACTGGCAGCGTGATGCGGACTCGCCCTGGGCCCTGCTGCTGCAGCTGCCGGAGGGCCCGGCACGCGAGCGGGCGGCTGCCGGGCTGTTCGCCGCCCACTGCGGGCCGCTGCCGGCCCTGCCGCGCCTGCTCGATGCAGCCGGCGCCTGGGTGCTGCAGGACCGGCCGACACTGACCCGGCTGTTCTGCGCGCTGGCCATCGCGCGGCGGCCTGGCGTGCTGCGCTGCTGCATCGAGAAATCCGCGCGGTTGGCGCTGCGGGCGGCGCTTGGCGAGTGGTTCGGCCGCCTGGCGGCACTGGCGCCGTCCGGGCGCGGGGTGCCGGCGCAGGTGGCGCACTGGTCGCCGATGCACTGGGCCTGCATCGGCTATTGGGACTGGGCCACGCTGCTGCAGCCCGATGACGGCCCGCTGCGCCGGCTGGCGCGGCTGTCGCTGCCGCGCGGCTTGCTGGGCACCGGCGCAGCGCGCGGTGCGGCCGCCCCCGACTGGCCGGCCGCCCAGGCGCTCGCCTGGCTCGGCGAGGAGGAGGCGGTGCCATGCTGATCTGGATGAACGGCGGTCCGGCGCCCGCGGGCCTGGAGCACGGCATCCTGCGCGCCGGGCAGGCGCAGACGGTGATCCGCCTCGCGCAGGCGCGGCAGGACCTGGCCGAGCAGCGCGAGCAGCTGCTGGCGCAGGCCCGCCGCGAGGCCGACGCGCTGTTGGCCGCCGCCGCCGAGGAGTCGGTGCGGGTGCTGGCCCAGGCGCGCGAGCAGGGCTTCGCGGAAGGCTGGCGACAGGCCGCCCTGGAATGGCACGAGAAGCAGACCGGCCAGAGCCTGGAGCAGGCCCGCGCGGTGCAGGCCCTGCATGCCCGCCTGGCAGAGATCGTCACGGCCGCGGTCGAGCGCATCGTGCACACCGAGCAGCGCGGCGCGCTCTACCAGCGGGCGCTGAAGAACGTGCAGGCACTCACGCGCGGCGCGTCCTCGCTCACGCTCAAGGTCGGCCCGGCCGACTACCAGGAAGCGCAGGACGGCATCGCGGCGTTGTCGGCCGTGGCCCTGGAGGGGCTGTCGGTGGAAGTGCAGGTGGACCACAGCCTGCGCCCCGGCAGCTGCATCTTCGAGTCGGAACTGGGCGTGCTCGATGCCAGCCTGCAAACCCAGCTCGATGGCCTGCGCGCCGCGATGGAGCGCGCGGTGCGCCGCGCGGTGGCCGACGGCGGCACCGAATGAGCCACGCCGCCGCTTCGCTTTCGACAAGGAATGACGCCATGGACCTGAAGGCCTTGACGCAATGGATGGAGACCGAGCTGGCCAGCGCGAGCATCGTGACGCGCGCCGGCAAGGTCACCGAAGTGGTCGGCACGCTGATGCGCGTGAGCGGGCTGGATGCCAAGCTCGGCGAGCTGTGCCACCTGCTCGACGCCAGCGGCGAGGTGATGCAGGTGGCCGAGGTGGTGGGCTTCTCCGGCGGGCGCACCATCCTGTCGCCCTTCGGCTCCATCCTCGGCGTGAGCGCGGGGGCCACCCGGGTGGTGGGCACCGGCCAGGTGCTGTCGGTGCCGGTGGGCGACCGGCTGCTGGGCCGGGTCATCGACAGCCTGGGCCAGCCCATCGACGGCAAGGGCGAGATCCAGTGCAGCGAGCAGCGCCCGGTGTTCGCGCTGCCACCCAGCCCGATGGACCGGGCCATGATCGAGCACCCGCTGCCCACCGGCGTGAAGATCATCGACGGCCTGCTCACGCTGGGCCAGGGCCAGCGCATGGGCATCTTCGCGCCGGCCGGCGTCGGCAAGAGCACCTTGATGGGCATGCTGGCGCGTGGCACCCAATGCGACATCAGCGTGATCGCGCTGATCGGCGAACGCGGCCGCGAGGTGCGCGAGTTCATCGAGATCATCATGGGCGAGTCGGGCATGGCCCGCTCGGTGGTGGTGTGCGCCACCTCCGACCGCTCCTCCATCGAGCGCGCCAAGGCCGCCCACGTGGCCACCGCGGTGGCCGAGTACTTCCGCGACCGCGGCCTGCGCGTGCTGCTGATGATGGACTCGCTGACCCGCTTCGCACGCGCCCAGCGCGAGATCGGCCTGGCCGCCGGCGAGCCGCCGGCACGGCGGGGCTACCCGCCTTCGGTGTTCGCCGAGATTCCGCGCCTGCTGGAGCGCGCCGGCATGGGCGCCACCGGCTCCATCACCGCGCTCTACACCGTGCTGGCCGAGGACGAGAGCAACAGCGACCCGATCGCCGAGGAGGTGCGCGGCATCCTGGACGGCCACATGATCCTGTCGCGCAAGATCGCGGCACGCAACCAGTACCCCGCCATCGACGTGCTGGGCAGCCTGAGCCGGGTGATGTCGCAGATCGTGCCGCGCGAGCACCAGATGGCCAACGGCAAGCTGCGCAAGCTGATGGCCAAGTACGAGGAGCTCGAGACGCTGCTGCAGATGGGCGAGTACAAGCCGGGCAACGATCCGCTGGCCGACGAGGCGGTGCAGAAGATCGAGGCCATCAAGGACTTCCTGAACCAGGCCACCGACGACCTCTGGCCCTACGAGAAGACGCTGGCGGCGCTGGGCGCGCTGGTGCAGGCATGAGGGCCGGGCCCCGCGGTGGCGCGCAGCGCGCGCTGGTGCGGCGCCCGTTGGCGCAGCACACCGCCTCCGCCGCCCCCCGCAGCCGGCGGCCGCGAGACGCCAACGGCGCGCCGCAGCGCCAGGAGCCGCGCCGATGAGCAGCCCGCAGGCCCTCAAGGTCCTGCTGTGGGCCAAGCGCCGCCGCGTGGAGCAGGCGGAGGCCGAGGTGGTGCAGCAGCAGTCCGTGCTGGCCGCCTGCCGCGCGGCGCAGGCGCAGGCCGAGCAGCACGAGCAGGCCTGCCGCGACGAGCAGCAGGCCTGCTTCGACAAGATGGAGGCGCTGTCCATGCGCGCCGAAGGCTTCAACGCCGCCGACATCGTCACCTTCCAGCATGTGCTGGACACCCTCAAGACCCGCCACCAGCAGGCCGCGCAGGCCGTGCAGGCGGCCAGCCAGCAGTGCGCCGACGCCGAGCAGCTGCTGCTGCTCAGGCGCCAGGCCGTCAAGCGCGCCCAGCAGCAGGTCGAGCACATCGAGGCGCGCCGCCGGGCGCTGCTGCAGGCCCAGGAGCTGGCGCAGGAGGACAGCCAGGACGAGGAGTCCGAGGAAGCCGCGGTGGCCCGCATCCTGGCCGGCCGCGCGCGTGAGCAGGCCGAGCTGGCGGCCGGGAGCCTGCAGTGAACGAATGGTTGTCGCGCCCGCTGGCCATCATCCAGTACGGCGAATCGCTCAAGAGCCTGATGACGCTGCTGGCGCTGTGCAGCCTGCGCGGCTATGCCGCCATGCTGCTGATGCCGCCCACCGCCGACCAGAGCCTGCAGGGCATCGTGCGCAACGGCGTGGCCCTCACCTTCGGCCTGTTCATCGCCTGGGGCCAGCCGCTGCATGTGGTGGAGGGCATCGGCACGCCGATGCTGCTGGCCCTGCTGGCCAAGGAGGCGCTGCTGGGCGTGCTGTTCGGCTTCGCGGTGTCGGTGGTGTTCTGGGTGGCCGAGGGCGTGGGCACGCTGATCGACAACCAGGCCGGCTACAACAACGCGCAGCAGACCAACCCGCTCAGCGGCGAGCAGAGCACGCCGGTGGGCAACCTCGTCTCGCAGCTGGCGATCGCCGGGTTCTACCTGCTGGGCGGCATGACGGTGCTGGCCGGGCTGCTGTTCGAGTCGTTCCTGTGGTGGCCGCTGGACCGGCTGACGCCCACCTGGTCCACCGCGCTGGAGGACTTCCTGGCCTTCCAGCTGACGCACTACCTCACCACCGTGATGAAGGTGGCCGCGCCGGTGCTGCTGGTGCTGGTGCTGATCGACATGGGCTTCGGCCTGATCGGCAAGACGGCCGACAAGCTGGAGCCCAACAGCCTGGCCCAGCCAGTCAAGGGCGCGGTGGCGCTGCTGATGCTGGCGCTGCTGGTGGCCCTGTTCTTCGAGCAGGCCCGCCCGGCGCTCGGGCTCAAGCCACTGGCCAGCGAGCTGGTGCGCTGGCTGAAGGCCGGCGCGGTGCCGTAGCGACTTCGCTCGCCGGCACCTGCCTTCCGCTGCCCGCCCGGCATGCCCGGGCGCGCTTCGCATGCTGTGAGCTGCCGATCCCCCGCCCGCCACGAGCGAGCGGCGACCTGCGCCGCGGCGCATACCAGGAGAGTCGTCCATGACCGTGTTGATCAACGGCAGCCGCGAGAGCAGCCTGCCGCTTCTGTCTCCCGACGTCGCCCCGCCCGGCCACGGGCTGGCGCAGCAGTGGGTCCAGCAAGGCCTGCTGGACCAGCTGCTGGCGGCGGCCCTGCGCAGCGCCTACGGCGGCGGCGCGAGCGGGGGCAACCTGCCGCCCGGTGCCTTCAGCGCCCCCCCGGCGCCGCATGGCTTCACCGCCCCGGGGGCGCCGACCGCCCAGCCGTTTGCGGCACTGGCGCCACCGGCCTTCACACCGCACGGCGGCATGCCCACCCTGCCCGAGCTGCTGGCGCCGCCCGGCAGTCCGGCCGCTGCGCCGTCGCCGGCCGCCGCAGGCGCGCCGCCTGCGGCCATCCCGATCCCGATCCGGCCGGAGCAAAAGTACTTCGGCGCCATGGGCAAGCCGGTGGAAGTCGACCGGCACGGCAAGCCGGTCGCAACGCCCCCCGCATCGCCGGAGGCCCGCCCGCCCGCACCACCGCGCCAGGCGGCCGCGCCGGGTGGTCCGTCGCAGGCCGGCGCGCCGCAAGCCGGCGGTCAGCAGGCGGCCGAAAAGCCGCAACGCGGCAAGGCCGACCCGATCAGGACCTTCAACAGCTACGAGCGCGAGATCGCCGCACCGGCCAACGGGCTGGAACGCAGCTCGCACGCCGGCAGCAAGCACGAGCAGGTGAGCGGCAGCGGCGCCAACCAGAGCCGCACGCTGGAGCAGACCGGCGCCTGGGCCCGTTCCAGCGAGCTGGCCGAGGTGCGGGGCGGCAATGCCGTCGCGGCCGGCTACGGCGAGGCGGCGGTCGGCGCCAAGGGCGAGGCGAGCTACAAAGCCAGCGGCTCCAAGGGCAGCGTGGAAGCGTCCGCGCAAGGACAGGCCGGCGCCGAGGCGCGCGGCTACGGGCGGGCCAATGCAGGCGTCGGCGGACTCAACCTGCAGGCCGGCGGCCTGGCCAAGGGTGGCCTGTTCGGCGAGGCGGGCACCGAGCTGAGCCCGGCACGCCAGTCGGTCAACCTGGGGGGCGTGAACCTGGACCTGACGCCCAGCATCGGCGTCAAGGGCCGCGCCATGCTGGGGGGCGAGGCCGGCGGCACCGGCTTCCTGGGCGTGCAGATCCCCACGCCGGCCGAGATGGCCGAGGGCATGCGCTTCAAGGCCGGTGCCGAAGCCTCCGGCAGCGCCTTCGCCGGCGCCAAGGCCGAGGGCGAGCTGAGCGCCGGCATCGGCGGCAACAAGCTCGGCGTCAGCGGCGGCGTGATGGCCGGCGTCGGCATCGAGGGCAAGGCGTCGGCCACGGTGGCGGAGGTGAACGGCAAGAAGCGGCTGAAGCTGGAGCTCAAGCTCGGTGCGGCACTCGGCATCGGCGCCTCGCTCGGGATCAAGCTCGACATCAACGTGCAGCCGCTGGTGGATGCCTTCAAGGCGGTGAAGAACGTCGGCAAGAAGATCGTCAAAGGCGTCTCGAACGCGGTGGGCAAGGTCAAGCAGCACTTCAACAACGTGGGCGACGCCTTCAACAAGGCCAAGCAGGAGGCCGGCGGCGGCGTGAAGGGCTTCTTCGCCGGCATTGGCGCGGGCATCAAGAAGTTCTTCGGCGGCTGAGGCCGGTTGCGGCCCTGTTGCGCGCGGGGTCCGCGCCGGCAGGCGGGCGCCGGCCCTCCTATCCTGTGAGAGTCCAACCGGACCAGGCGTGCGCCCAGGCCGCGGCGGCGGACGCCCCGCGTCGACCGCGGCTCAGTGGAGGCTCACCATGGACAGGAACTGTCTTCCGGCGGTACACGCCACCGGCATCACCGCCCGGCTGGGCGCATTGCCGGCCTTCCTCAGCCTGGCCCTCGCCGCCTGCGGCGGCGGGGGCGCTGGCAGCGGCGGCAGTGGACCGGGCACACCGGCCACCCCCCGCAGCGGCAGCCCGAGCAGCCTGCGCGCCACCCGCCAGGCGGCGGTGATCGCGCCGCGCGAGGACGCGCTGGTGGGCGCCCTGACGCCGACCGCCGACGCCCCCGAGAAAGGCATGTGGTCGCCGCTGGTCCCGTGGCCGGTGATGGCCGCGCATGCCACCTTGCTGCCCGACGGCCGGGTGCTGAGCTTCGGCACCCAGCCGCCCGACATCGAGCAGGCCGAGGCCCGCACCTTCGACGTCTGGACCCCGGCCCTCGGCCTGGTGCCCGAAGCGCACCGCACGGTGCCCAACCCGACCAAGGTGGACAGCTTCTGCACCGCCAGCACGATGGGGCCGGACGGCATGGTGCTGATGGTGGGTGGCGACAACCCTTCGCTCTACGCCACCACGCAGTGGGACCCCGACCGCGACCTGCTGCGGCTGCGCGCCGCCCAGCCGCAGCTGCCGCGCTACTACGCCACGCTGGTGCGCCTGGGCGACAACCGCATCCTGCTGCTGGGCGGCAACAACAAGCCGCGGCTGCCCGAGCTGTATGCCGAGACGCCGGAGGTCTTCACTGCCGCCACCGGCTGGCGCCTGCTGCGCGGTGCCAAGAGCAGCGAGCTGTTCGGCAAGTTCGACTCGCGCTGGTGGTACCCGCGCGCCTGGCTGGCGGCCGACGGCCGGGTGGTGGGCGTCTCCAACGACCGCCTGTGGCGGCTCGATCCGGCCGGCGATGGCCACATCGAGGCCCTCGGCGAGACCGGCCACCGCCTGGGCGTCAGCGGCACCGGGCTGATGTTCCGGCCCGGCAAGCTGCTGCTGCTGGGCGGCGGGCAGCTGAGCAATGTCGACCCTGCGCCGGCCACCGCGCAGGCCACCGTGGTCGACTTCACCGGCCCGCAGCCGCAGGTGATGCCGGTGGCGCCGATGGCGCATGCGCGCAACTGGGGCACGGCCGTGGTGCTGCCCGACGGGCAGGTGATGGTGACCAGCGGCACCAGTGTCGGCAACAACGGCGCCAAGGCGGTCTTCCCGGCCGAGCTGTGGCAGCCGGACAGCGGCCAGTGGCGGCTGCTGGCGCCGGCGGCCGAGCGGCGGCTCTACCACTCGCTGGCCATGCTGCTGCCCAGCGGCGCGGTGCTCAACGCCGGCGGTGGCTCGCCCGGGCCCATCTATGCACAGAACGCGCAGGTCTTCTTCCCGCCCTACTTCTTCCGGCGAGCGGCGGACGGGCAGGTGGTGTGGGCCGACCGGCCCGGCATCCGCAGCGTGCCGCCCTACTTCGGCTACGGACCGGCCAGCGACGGCCGGCTGCTGCTGCGTGACGCCCGCCGCATTGCCTCGGTCGCCCTGATCTCGGCCGGTGCGGTGACGCACAGCCACAGCACCGACATGCGCTATGTGCCGTTGCCCTTCAGCCAGCGCGGCCGGCAGTTGACGCTGCACCTGAGCCAGCTCGACAACCTGCGGGTGCCGCCGGGGCACTACCAGCTGCATGTGGTCGACACGCAGGGCGTGCCCTCGGCCGCGGCGGTGGTGGAGTTCCGCACCGAGCCGCGCAACATCGCCCCGCTGGGCAGCCCGAGCCAGTCCACCACCTGGAGCAGCGAGACGGTGGCCGGCCGCGCCATCGACGGCCGGCTGAGCGGCTTCACCGCCACCGGCGGCAAGGACGTAGCGCCCAGCTGGCGGCTGGACCTGCCGCAGAGCCGGCCGCTGTCGCAGATCAGCCTGTTCAACCGCCTGGGCTCCTGCGAGGCCACCGGCGACTGCCGCACGCGGCTGCGCGACATCACGGTGTCGGTGCTGGACGACGCCGGCACACCGGTGTGGACCTCGGCCCTGCTCAACCCGGAGAACGAGCTGGCCTCGCCCGACCGCTTGCACATCGACCTCACCGACCTGGCGGGCACCGCGGTGCGCGGCCGCAGCATCGTGGTGCGGCGCGAGCCGGACCCCGACCTGTCCGGCAGTGCCGGCCTGGGTGGCGAGGCCGAGCGCCGTGTGCTCTCGCTCACCGAGGTGCTGGTGGAGGAAGGCGCGCTGAACCTGGCCTTGCACCGCCCGGCCAGCCAGTCGAGCACCGCCGGCGGCGCGGTGGCGTCACGGGCCGTGGATGGTGGCCTGGGCGCCGAGCTGGCCGGCGGCAGCGTGACGCAAACCGCCTCGAGCCGCCAGCCGTGGTGGCAGGTGGACCTGGGCAGCGCGCAGGCGCTGAAGTCGATCCGGCTGTGGAACCGCTTCGACCCCTGCTGCGCCGGGCGGCTGGCCGATTTCCACGTGCTGCTGTCCGAGGCACCCTTCGGCAGTGACGACCTGGCGACCGAACGCCAGCGCCCGGGGGTGACCGACCTGTACGTGGCGTCGCTCGACGGCGAGCGCGCCATCGAGCTGGCCGTGCCGGGCCAGCGCAGTGCCCGCTACCTGCGGGTGTGGCTCAACGGCAGCGAGGCGCTGTCGCTCACCGAAGTGGAGGTGTTCGCGCCCTGAGCCGGCCAGGCCGCGGCGCTGTTCAGCGCCGCGGCGCCGGCTCGGCCTGCTGCGGGTCCTCGCGGGGTGGGTCGGCCGGGGCCCGGGCCAGGCCGAGCATCACCGCCACCAGCACCGCCGCCACCACTGCCGCGAAACCCCAGGCAATGACGGCCAGCACGCCGCCGTCGGCCGGCAGCTCGGTGCGGCGCACCTCCAGCGGCGCGCGCACCGGTGCCACCGCGGCCACCGCCGTGTCGTCGCTGCGCGCATCGTCCAGCACCCAGGGCGGCAATGGCTCGCAGACGGTGTCCAGCCAGGCATCCTCGCCGCCTGCCAGCGGCGCACGGCGGGGCTTGCGGCGGCGCCGTGGCGTGGCGGGTGGCGGCGCCGGCGCGGCACGCGGCGCCGGCTCCGGCACCCGCGGGCGGCGCGGTGCGAGGCGCTGCGGCGGATGGACCGGCGGCTCGCTGCCAGCCGCGCCGTCGTCCGTGGCCGAAGCGCAGTCACCGACATCGCTGTCCTCGCCAGCGGCCAGGCCGCCCACCTCGACTTCGGTGATGCACAGGTCGTCGCCGTCTGCCTCGGCGGCAATGCTGCGGCTGACGCTGCGTGTCACCGCTGCCCACACCTGGTGGGCCGCGGCGCTGACCGCGCTGCGCTGAGCCACCGCTTCGCCGCGCGCGCGGCTGCGGGCCGCAGCCGTCGGCACGGCGGCCTCCGGGGGCGGCGGGGCACGCTCGGGGCCGGGTGGCGCAATCGGGGTCATGGCCGGGTGGCGCGCGCCATGCGCTTCAGACGGCGTGCTCGCCTTCGGCCGTCACCGCCGCCTGCAGGAAGGCCCGCTGGCCGCGCCGGAAGCGGTCACGGCTGCCCTGCGGATCGTCCAGCGCCTCGCACAGCGCGGTGTTGAGCTCGTACTGCGTGGTGTCCAGGCCGCTGTCGGACAGCGCACGCCGGAAGCCGAGGTACTGCGCCATGTCGAACACCAGCTGCGGCGTCGACAGGCGAATGCGGCTGTGCAGGTCCTGCGGCGCATCGAAGGATGCCTTGCAGGCCTGCGCCGACAGCGAGTGGTAGCGCCGGCAGCTGGACGGGCGGCTCTCGTAGCTGCCGCAGGCGCCGTCCGGGCCCAGGAAGGCGCACCGCAGCGGCGTGCTCCAGTGGCGCTGGCGGTCCATCGCGGCCACGCGGGCGGCGTTCTCGCGCAGCCGGGCCAGCCGCTCGGCGCGCTGCGCGCCATCGTCCATGGCGAGCAGCGCATCGGCCAGCAGGAAGACTTCGTGGGCCGGGGCCGACACCCTGAGGTGGCAGCAGTAGCTGCAGCCCTTGCTGCAGGCCACGGCTTCGGCCGCGGGCGGCAGCGCGGCGGCACGGATTTCGTAGCGGCGGAAGTAGCGGCGGGTGGCGGCCGGCTCGCCGGCCGGCACGGCCTCGGTGGTGGCGGCCTGGTATTCGTCGCTCAGCACCTGCATGGCCGTCGCCTCCCAGCCGCCACCAGCAGCCGCAGTGGCGGCCAGCTGCATCGCGGCGGCCGTCATGCCGCCACCACCGCACCGCGCAGGGTGGCCGAGGGCGTCTCGTCGAACTGCTGGCGATAGTTGTGAGCCAGCGTCGAGCGGTTGGTCAGCCCCCAGCGTGAGGCGACCTCCAGCACGCCTTCGCTGCCGGCGCCGCTCTTGAGCTCGCTGCGGATGCGCTCCATGCGGCGGCTGCGGATCAGCTCGGCCGGTGTCATCCCGAGGTAGGTGCGGAAGGCCATCTGCAGGGCCCGCTCGGTGACGTCGATGTGGGCCGCCACCTGGCGGATCGACAGGTTGCGGTCGTCCAGGTGCTCGACGATGTACTGGTAGGCCTTGCGATAGCGCAGCGGCAGGCGCAGCTTGGCGGCGTCGCTCTGCTCGGCCAGCTCGTGCTTCTCGAGGAAGCGCGAGCGCGGGATCTGGAACCACTCCTTCTTCAGCGAATGCAGCGCCTGCATCACATAGTCCTTGTACAGGCGCAGCGCATCGCCATGCCGGCCGGCCAGCGCGTGCACCTTGGACATGCAGTACTTCAGCTCCAGCGCGTAGCGGTGGCGGCGCATCTGCTGCTCGTCGTAGACCAGCGCGCCCAGCATGTCGCAGGCGGCGCGGCTGTCGCCGTGGTGCACCAGCACCATGCCGGCCTCCACCCGGGCCAGCTGCTCGAAGGCCACCAGCTTCTGCTCACGCAACCAGCGCAGCTCGTCGTTGAGCCGGGCCCGGCCGGCGGCCGAGCCGACCGCGTCGCACAGCAGCGCCTCCACGTAGCGCAGCCGGCGCTGCACGAGCTCGGCCGAGCCGAGGCGGGCAATGGCCGCCGCCAGCTGCCGGCGCAGCGGTGCCGGATCCACCGGCGGCGCGGCGGCTTCGCAGCCATGCGCCTGCTCGCGCAACTCCTCGGCCTGGAAGAAGCACTGCCCGGTCAGCTCCAGGCCCAGCGCGTCGAGCAGTTCACCGGTGCCTTCGAGCCGCTCCTGCTGGGCCAGGCGGCGGGCTTCATTGAGCGTGTGCATCGAGCGGCGGTGCTCGCTGGAGCGATGCAGCGCAATCGACAGGCCGGCCAGCGCCTCGGCCCGCAGCACGGCCGGGGCGCTGTCGTCATCGGCCACCACGTTGAAGGCTTCTGCCGCCCGCCCGATGCGGTTGAGGTGCAGGAACAGCGCCGCCTGGTCCAGCGAGGACTGCCAGCGCACCGTCGAGCGGGAACAGGTCTCGTAGATCTTGTGCAGGCGCTGGAACAGCTCCTCCGCCTCTTCCTCGCGGCCCAGTGCGAGCAGCGCGCGGCCCACCAGCTGGCCCAGCGCGGCACGCTGCGAGGCCGTCGCGGTGGTGGCCGTGCGCTCGAAGCGCTCGCTGCCCAGCCGCACCGCATCCGCCAGCTGCCCCTTGAGCACGGCCGCGGCGAGGCCGGGCTCCATCTCGTTCACTCGTCGGCAAGTCAAGGCCAACATCAACATGGCTTCACCTCCACTAAGCGCCACGGGCTGTGGCATGTCATGAATGCTAGGGAGGGGGGCTGCGCAGGTGGCTCAAAGGTTCTCAGCGAAATCCTCAATCACTCTCGCTTGAATTCTCAACCGATGCTCAACAACGCCGGCCGCTTCGCAGGGCCGCATGCGGCTTCGGCTGGCGGAGCCCGCAGGGCGGCGCTTCTTCACTATGGTCGCAGGACCTTCCTGCCGCATCTGCCAGCCCCGCTGTCCGGTCGATGCTGCCGGTCCTTGTTCTCAGAAAGGAAACCTCCATGAGCGTGAACGGATTGGGCGCCGCCCTCAAGACGGCCGCCAACGTTGCGACCAGCGTGGCCGGCACCGTCGGCAATGCGGTCGGGACCGCGGCGAAGACGATGCAGACCCTGGGCAACCAGGCGCACGGCCTGGCCAGCCGCGGCGCGTCGGCGATGAACGCGGCGGCCATGCCGCCGCGGCAGTCCAAGCTGCCGACGCCGGCGCACACGCCCTCGTCCAGCCACGGCGCCGGCGGCCCTCAGGGCCACATGCCGCAGGCTGCGGTGAAGGCCAACCAGCAGGCCGCCAACACCAACGAGAAGGCGATGGGCGACATGATGAAGCAGATCGAGAACGCGTCGATGCTGCAGATGAAGTTCCAGGCCCAGAACGCGGTGATCCAGTCGGTCACCAAAATGGCCGAGGCGGCCGCCAAGCAGACCAAGGCCGTGGGCCAGGGCGTGGCGGCCACCGGCGCCCAGTAAGCCACCCCGCATCGCCACCCGGCATGGCCGCTCGCAAGAGCGGCCATTTTTTTGCGAGACCGCCGCGGCAGCTGCAGCGGCCTTCGCGCGCCGGCTCGCCGGTTCGCGTGCGGGCCGCGGGCGGCGGCGGCATCGCCCTACCGTTGCAGCAGCCCGAGCGCCGCAGACCGGCGTGCGGCCCTCACTGCCACCGGGAGCCTGCTTCCTATGCAAACCTTCATGGCCCGTTTCGTGCGCCCCAGCGGAGAGCGGGGTGTCGTCCACCTGATGGCCTCCAGCTCCATCGTCGCGATGCTGGACGTGCTGGAGCGGCAAGGCCCCTTGTCGATGGTGAGCGTGTCCCCGCAGCGCGTGGCCGCCCTGCTGGCCGCCGGGCCCACCGCGCGCAGCACCCGGGCCGAGCGCCGGGCGCAGCAGCCATGAGCAGCGTCGCGCTGGATCCGCCGGCCACCGCCGGCCGCATCATCGAAGTGCTGCACCCCGGGCCCGTCCCGGTGGCCGAGCCGGCGCCGGCGTCGCCGGAGGGCGGCCTGCTCATCCACCCTGCCTGCACGGCCGATGCAGCGGCCATTGCCGCGATCTACAACGACACCCTGCCGCCGCCCGCGCTGCGCGGCACCCTGCGCGCCCTGGGCCTGGCCGAGGTACAGGGCTGGATGCTGCTGCACCGCGGCAGCGGCCGCCCGCTGTGGGTGGCGCGCAGCGGGCCGCACACGGTGGGCTGGCTGAGCTTCCTGGGCTACTTCGACCGGCCCGGCTGCGAGGCCACGGCCGAGCTCTCAGTCTACGTGGCGCCGGCCTGGCAGGGCCGGGGCATCGGCCGCCAGCTGGTCGACCGCGCGGTGCAACGCGCCCCGGCTTGCGGCTACCGGCGGCTGCTGGCGCAGATCTGGAGCGACAACCATGCCAGCCTCGGCCTGTTCGCCCGTGCCGGCTTCGTGCTGTGGGGCCGGCTGCCGGGTGCGGTGCGCATCGGCGAGCGCCGCTGCGACATGGTGCTGCTCGGCCACGAGCTGGCAGAGCGGCCCTGAGCATCCGACCGCGAGGCCAGCATGTCCGGCGAGAAGACCGAAGAGCCGACCCAGAAGAAGCTCGACGATGCCCGCAAGAAGGGCCAGAGCACCAAGAGCCAGGACGTCAATGCGGCCGCCGGGCTGTTCGCGCTGACCGTGTGCCTGGCGATGGCGTCCTCGCTGTCGGGCCCGCACCTGGTGGCCCTGTTCACGCTGGCCGGCACTGACGCGCTGGCGGTGCGCGACAACACCGAGATGCAGGCCGTGGCCATCGCCATGCTGCGCGAGGCGCTGCTGCTGGTGCTGCCCTATGTGGCGGTGTCCATCGCGATGGGGCTGGTGGCCTCGTTCGCGCAGGTCGGCTTCATGATCACCTTCGAGCCGCTGGCGCCCAACTTCGACAAGGTGAACCCGGGCTCGGGCATCAAGAAGCTGTTCTCGGTGCGCTCCATCATCGACTTCCTCAAGATGGTACTCAAGGCCGTCGCGCTGGCCGCGGTGGTGTGGGTCATCGTGCTGGACCTGCTGCCGCTGCTCATCGGCGCGAGCGTGCAGACGCCCACCGGCATCGTCGCCATCGCCTGGACCGCGCTGCTCAAGCTGCTCGGCGCGGCGGTGATCGTGTTCGTGGTGATCGGCCCGGTGGATTTCGGCATCCAGAAGTGGCTGTTCAAGCGCGACCAGAAGATGTCCAAGGACGAGGTCAAGCGCGAGTTCAAGGAGATGGACGGCGACCCGCTCATCAAGGGCCAGCGCCGCCAGCTGGCGCAGGAGCTGGCCAACTCCGACCCCAAGGCCCGCGTGCCCACCGCCAACGTGGTGGTGACCAATCCCACCCACTACGCGGTGGCGCTGCGCTACGACCCGCGCGAGACGCCGCTGCCCATCGTGGTGGCCAAGGGCGTGGACGCCGAGGCCGCCCGCATCCGCCAGCTGGCCGAGCAGCACGGCGTGCCCATCGTCGGCAACCCGCCGCTGGCCCGCGCGCTGTTCCGCGTGACGCTGGACGACCCGATCCCCGAGCCGCTGTTCGAGGCAGTCGCCGCGGTGCTGCGCTGGGTCGCGCTGGTGGCCCAGCTCACCCAGGGCAGCGGCATCGTCGGCCGCGCGCCGCCTGCGACCCCTGAACGCCCCTGAAGAAGACGAGCGAGAACTCCCATGGCCCTCAAACTCAACACCACCCTGGGCAACGACATCTCGATGGCGGTGCTGGTCGTCGCCATCGTCGCGCTGATGGTGCTGCCCCTGCCCACGCTGGCGATCGACAGCCTGCTGGCCTTCAACATGGCCGTCAGCGTGCTGCTGCTGATGACCTCGCTGTTCATCCCCAATGCGGTGGCGCTGTCGTCGTTTCCGTCGCTGCTGCTGTTCACGACGCTGTTCCGGCTGTCACTCAACATCGCCTCCACCAAGGCCATCCTGCTGCATGCCGATGCGGGCCACGTCATCGAGAGCTTCGGCGAGCTGGTGGTGGGCGGCAACCTGGTGGTGGGCATCGTCGTCTTCATCATCATCACGGTGGTGCAGTTCATCGTGATCTCCAAGGGCTCGGAACGGGTGGCCGAGGTCGGCGCGCGCTTCACGCTGGACGCCATGCCCGGCAAGCAGATGAGCATCGACGCCGACCTGCGCGCCGGCATCCTCACCGCCGACGAGGCCAAGCGCAAGCGCGCCATGCTGGCGATGGAAAGCCAGATGCACGGCGGCATGGACGGCGCGATGAAGTTCGTCAAGGGCGACGCCATCGCGGGGCTGATCATCACGCTGATCAACATCCTGGCCGGCATCGTCGTGGGCGTGATGTACCACAGCATGTCGGCCGGCGAGGCGGCCAACCGCTTTGCGGTGCTGTCCATCGGCGACGCGATGGTCTCGCAGATCCCTTCGCTCTTCATCTGCGTGGCCGCCGGCGTGCTCATCACCCGGGTGGCCGACGAGCACGAGAAGAAGCCCCGCTCGCTGGGCCAGGAGATCATCGGCCAGCTGACGATGAACGCGCGCGCCATGTACCTGGCCGCGGCGCTGGTGGTGGGCTTCGCGGCGGTGCCGGGCTTCCCGGCCATCCCCTTCCTCGGCCTGGCCGGCGGGCTGGGCTTTGCGGCCTATGTGCTGGCCAAGAAGCGCCGCAGTGCCGAGGTGGCGGTGATCTCCAAGCCCATCACCTCGCTGCAGCGCGAAGGCGGCAAGGGCGAGCCGCCCTCCATCCTGCAGCAGGCGCCGCACATCGCCAAGCCGCTGGGCATCCGCATGTCGCAGGCGCTGGCCGTGCTGCTGGAGGCCGACCGGCTCGACGAGGCGCTGGCCCGCGAGCGCCAGCGCCTGCAGGCGCTGCTCGGGCTGCCCTTCCCCGGCATCTCGATGTGGGTGGCGCAGGACCTGCCGGAGCTGGGCTTCGACGTGCTGCTCAACGACGTGCCGGTGTGCTCGGTGGTGGTGCCCGGGCGGCTGCTGTGGCTGAGCGACCCGCAGTCGCCGCTGGCCGCGCAGGCCCAGCGCCACGGCCCGATGATGGGCCAGGCCCAGTCCCTGTGGCTGCCGCCCGAGGCGGTGCCCGACGAGCAGCGCGCCCTTTGCCTGGGGCTGGAGCAGGTGATCGCCCGCCAGGTGATGACGGTGCTGCGCTTCCATGCGCACCTCTTCATGGGCGTGCAGGAGGTGCAGTGGGTGATCGACCGCGCCATGCCCGACTACCCGGGCCTGGTGGCCGAGGCGCAGAAGATCCTGCCGCTGCAGCGCATTGCCGAGGTGCTGCGCCGGCTGCTGGAGGAGCAGGTGCCGATCCGCAACCTGCGCAGCATCCTCGAAAGCCTGATCGCCTGGGGCCCGAAGGAGAAGGACATGCTGCTGCTGACCGAGTACGTGCGTGGCGACCTCGGCCGCTACCTGGCCTTCGAGGCGGCGGCCGGCCAGGGCCATGTGGCGGCCATCCTGCTCGATCCCAACCTGGAGCAGGCCATTCGCCAGTGCATCAAGCCGACGCCGGCCGGCAACTACCTGGCCATGCCGCCCGAGGCGGTGCAGGCCATCACCGAGAAGGTGGCCGAGATCGCCGGCCACGAGGCCCGCCAGGGCGTGGCCCTGGTCACCTCGATGGACATCCGCCGCTATGTGAAGAAGATGATCGAGGCCCGGCTCGACTGGCTGCGCGTCTACTCCTACCAGGAGCTCAGCAGCATGGTGGAGCTGCGGCCCATCGGCCGGGTGAGTGCGTGATGAGCGACAAGGACCTGCGCCGCCCGCGCCGCATCATCCCCGGCCCCGAGCTGCCGCCGCCGCCCCCGCCTGCCACCCTGCAGCAGGCCGAGCGCTTCCAGCGCAGCCTGATGCAGGGCCGGCGCCACGACCTGGCGCGCGGCGAGGCGCCCGCCGCACGGGCGGCCACCCCCACCATGCCGGCTGCCGCCCGCAGCCCGGCGCCGCCGGCGGCGGGTGCCGCCCCGGCCCCGCTGCAGCAGCGCCCGCTGTCGCCGCTGGCACGGCTGCAGGCCGCCCTCGACACGGCCGAGCTGCAGGAACCGCCGCCGCAGGAGGCCACCGAGCCTGCGCAAGGCGCGGCCGCGCACCCTGCCGCCTGGCAGGACGAGCCGGCCTGGGAGCAGGAGCTGGCCGAGATGGTCGCCACCTTGTGCAGCAAGGCCGACCCGGCCTTCCAGACCTGGACCGTGATGGTGCCGCTGAACCCGGCCGTGCTGCCCGACACCGAGCTGCGGCTGAGCCTTTCGCCCGAGCGGCTGTCGCTTCGGTTCCAGAGCGGCTCGGCGGTGGCCCGCCAACTAGTCTTGAGCCACAGACCGCAGCTGCAGCGCCTGCTGGAGCAGTCGCTCGGTCACCTTCGCGACATCGACATCGACCTGCCATGAACCCCGCCTTCGACACCGCTCCTGCCTGCCAGCCGCTGGCCAGCCGCCTGCAGCGGGTCGGGCGCGAGCAGGCTCGGGTCTCGCGGGTGGTGTTCGATGCCCGGTTGCAGCACGGCCTGGCCGAGGCCCTCGACCAACCGGGCCTGGCCGTGGTCACCCGGGCGCCGATTGCCGATGCCGCGCTGCTGGACCTGCAGGCCGCGGAGGGGCGGCTGCAGGTCGAGGTGGACACCGCCGCCAGCCCGGCGCTGCGCCTGGCGCTGGCCCTGCCGGACGACGAGCTGGCCTGCGAGGTGGCCAACGCGGTGCTCGCGCCGCTGCTGGGCGGCGCTGGTGCGGCCGCCTCGGGCCTGCGCATCACCGGCCGCCAGCTCGGCGCCGGCCAGGCACCGGCCGGCACGGGCCGTCACGAGCAGGCCACCCTGGTGACGCCGCAGGCCCGCGTGGCAGTGCGCGACGTCGACGATGCGCTGGCCCGCCACCTGCGCCGGCTGTGGGACGTGCCGCAGGCCGGCACGCTGCACACCTGGCGCCACCTGCAGCTGCGCGGGCGGCTGCGGCTGATGGAAAGGACGCTGCCCTGCGCGGTGCTGGGCAGCCTGGCGCCGGGCGACATCGTGCTGGCCAGAGCGGCCGGCGCGGCGCCCGCCTACCGATGGATCACAGGAGTGGGCATCACGATGCAAGCCGAAGCAGAACTCGACCTCGAACAGCAGACCCTGCGTGTGGCGCAGCCGCCGCAGCTGCAACCCGAGCCCGCCCCGGGCGGCGAGGCGGACGGCCTTGCGCTCGACGCGCTGCATGAGCTGCAGGTGCCGGTGGCCTTCGAGATCGACACCGCCCGCATCGGCCTGGGCGAGCTGGCCAGCATCCGGCCCGGCTATGTGATCGAGCTGGATGCGCCGCTGATGGAAGCCTCGGTGCGCCTGGTCTGCCATGGCCAGACCATCGGCCTCGGCCAGCTGGTGGCGGTGGGCGACCAGCTGGGCGTGCGCATCACGCGGATGGAGGTCCGGCATGACGCCGCTGCCCAGCGCTGACCCGGTCTCGCTGTTCCTGGTGCTGGTGGCGCTGGCCGTGCTGCCCTTCGCAGCCATGGTGGTCACCTCGTACACCAAGATCGTGGTGGTGCTGGGGCTGCTGCGCAATGCCATCGGCGTGCAGCAGGTGCCGCCCAACATGGTGCTCAACGGCGTGGCGCTGATCATCTCCTGCTACGTGATGGCGCCGGTGCTGATGGAGGCCTCGCGCAGCATGGGCATCGGCTCGCCAGCGGCCGGCGGCTCCAGCGCGCAGCAGCTGCTGCAGGCGGCCGACGCCGCCCGCGAGCCCTTCCGCCGCTTCCTCGACAAGCATGCCGAGGAGCGGGAGAAGCAGTTCTTCCTCAAATCGGCCGCGCTGGTCTGGCCCGCCGAGGAGGCCCGCAAGCTGCAGAAGAGCGACCTGCTGGTGCTGGCGCCCGCCTTCCTGCTCACCGAGCTGGTGGAGGCCTTCCGCATCGGCTTCCTGCTCTACCTGGCCTTCATCGTGGTGGACCTGGTGATCGCCAACGTGCTGCTGGCCATGGGCCTGTCGCAGGTCACGCCGACCAACGTCGCCATCCCGTTCAAGCTGCTGTTGTTCGTGGTGCTGGACGGCTGGCCGAAGCTGGTGCACGGGCTGGTGCTCACCTATCGCTGAGGAGCCGCGAGCATGTCCTACGACACCGTCATCCAGCTCACCTCCGAGGCCCTGATGATGTGCGTGCTGCTGTCGCTGCCGGCGGTGGCGGTCTCGGCCATCGTGGGCCTGCTGGTGTCCTTCTTCCAGGCCATCACCTCGCTGCAGGATTCGAGCATCTCGCAGGGCATCAAGCTGCTGGCCGTCACGGTGGTGGTGTTCGTCGCCGCGCCGTGGGCCGGCGCGACGCTGCTGCGCTTCTCCGAAAACATCCTGGAGGCCTTGTTCCGATGAAAACCGAGCGGGCCCACGACAGCGCCGCCGCCCTGCTGCGCCAGGAGCGTGCCGAGAACCGCGACCGCAAGGCGCACGACCGCCAGCACGAGCACGGCCAGTTCGGCGGCTATGTGTTCCGCCACCTGCGCTCGCGGCCGGCCTCGGTGCAACTGCCGGCGCTGCGGCGCCCGCCGCGGGCGGCCGGCCCGCGGCCGCGCCCGGCGGCCAGCCATGCGTCGAACCAGCACCATGACGAGCCGCTTGCGCACGACCGCGACCCGGCCGCCTCCAACTGGCTGCTCACTCCCGACCAGCCCCGCGTGGTGGTCGAAGCCGGCGGCGGCGGGGGTGCCGAAGACGGCCACCACGAGCAGGACGAACACCGCCGCATGCTGGCGCGGGCCCAGGGCCGCAGCGAGGCGCTGGGCTACTCGCTGCAGTGCCGCACCCTGCCCGACCCGCGTGGCGCCGGCCAGGCGCTGAAGCAGCGGCTGCTGGCCGCCGCACTGCCCGGTGCGCAGGCCTTGTTCGGCGCCGCTGGCGGCCTGGCGGGCGACGAATCGGCCTTGCTGCAATCGGTCATCTCGCTGGTGGCGTCGGCCGCGCAGGCGCCGCCCACCGGCGCGGCCCTGCCGCTGAGCGCGGTGATGCTGGCCGCCGCCGAGGCCTGGCTGCGCCACACCCGCTCGCCGCAGGCGTTGAGCCTGGCGCAGGTGAAGCAGGCCCTGTTGTCGGCCCGGCTGCCGCGCGATGGCGGCGTGCACAGCGAGCGGGTGCAGAACGCCCTGATGCTGCTGCCCCTGCTGGTGCTCAACCTGACCCGCCCGCGCACCGGCGCGCAACGCGAACAGGCACTCGAGCGCCTGCAGCTGATGCGCCAGTCGCGCGGGCTCTACTGAAGAACCGGGACGAAGGAATCGCGGTGAGCGCAGACGTCTATTGCAGCCTGGTGGTGGACCTGTGCCAGCTGATCGGCCTGCCCGACGCCGACGAGGTGCTGCGGCGCGGCGCCATCGAGGTGGAGGGCTTCGAGGTGCTGCTGGGGCACTTCGAGTCCGACCCGCAGGCGATGTACCTCAACTTCCACTTCGGCATCGTCACCGCCGGGCGCACGCTGCGCACCTTCCAGTTGCTGCTCGAATCCAACCTCACCGTCTATGCCCAGGACCAGGCCCAGCTCGGGCTCAACCCCGACACCGGCGGCGTGCTGCTGATCGTGCGGGTGCCGCTGACGCCGGACATCGATGCCGCGTGGCTGGCCGAGACGCTGACGCACTACACCGAGCATGGCCGCTACTGGCGCGACAACATCCTCAATGCCAGCGACGAGATGTTCACCGGCATCTGCGCCGGGGACTACTTCTGGGTCAAGGCCTGAGGCCGGGCCGGCGCCCGCGCGCTTCGCGCCGCCGGACCTTGCTTCGCCCGGGCCACTGGCGCCTGCACCAGCCTGCCTAGATTGGGGGCTCTGGCTGCCCGCCCCGGGGGGCCGACCGCCTGCAGAAGGACGTCACCATGAGGATAGGCCCGGCCTCGGCCCGCCCCCCCGACAGCACCGCCGAGCGCAACCGCACCGATCCCCGGGAGCCGGCGGCGCCGCGCCTGGCGGATGCCACCGAATCGCTCGGCAACCTGCAGCGCCGCGGCCCGGTGAAGCTGCGCGTCGGGGCGGTGCCCTTCCACGCCCGCGCCAGCATCGGCCCCACCGCGCCCGACGTGCACGGCCCCCCGGGCCGGGCCCCGCAGCAGGCGGTCCTGACCGGCAAGCAGCTGTCGGCCAGCCGCGCGCAGGGCATGCAGCAGCGGCTCGAGCAGGGCACCGCCATGCTCACCGGCCGGCAGCATCCGCCCCAGGGCCCGCAGCGCACGCCGCACACGCTGGACGCCTTTCGCTCGCCCGAGGCCTGCCGCGAGGCGGTGCTGAAGCTCTTCGGCCCGCAGGCCGGTGAGCTGGCCGCGCAGCTGCTGCAGCATGCCGCAGCGGCCGGTGCGCGGCCGCTGGAGCAGCCGCTGCTGCTGGCCACCGCCCTGCACGGCGTCTGCCACCAGGACCATGAGCTGGCCGCCACTTTGCTCGGCCGCCTGGACGGCAGCCGCATCGGGCCACCGACCGCCACCGAGGCGACCTCGCTGCACCGCTTGCAGCGCGCCCTGGCCGCCACCCCGGCCGGCATGGACGCGCTGTGTGCGCTGGAAGGCGTGGCCCCCGCGCAGCGCGCGGCCTACCGCACGGCACTGCAGGTGTCCCACCATCTGCTGGCGCGCGGCGTGGACCCCGGCGGCAGCGGCACCGCCTCGCTGGACGACTTTCGCCGCCTGGCGGCGGCCGACCCGGCCTCGGCCCGGCCAGTCGGCGGGCGCGACGACGGCCCCCACCAGCTGGCCCAGCAGGCCCTGCTGCATGCGATGTCGCAGCTCAAGGGCGACACGCCGCTGAACACGCGCCATCGGGCGGCCTATGTGGCATGGCGCAATGGCTATACCGAAAGCGGCAAGGGCAGCGACTTCGAGAAGACACTGCAGCGGCTCGCCAAGTTCGTGCCCTATGCCGAACGCGGCCAGCACGGCGTGCGGCCGCGTTCGGTGGCCGGCCTGGCCAACGGCATCGTGCGGGCGCTGGCCAAGCCGTTCGGCAAGCAGCTCTCGCCGATGTCGCAGATGCGCGAAGGCGCGCATGGCGCCACGCTGGGCGAGCTGAAGGCGGAGCAGCAGGCCTTCCAGGCCGGGCTGCGCGACGCCATCGCGCCGGTGCGCGAGGGGCTGCTGCAGCAGGCCCAGGCGCTGGCCAGCCGGGCAACCCGCACACCGGCCGACCATCGGCAGCTCGACCGCCTACTGACCCGGGTGGCGACGCTGGACCAGTGGCAGGCGGTGTCCCGCCTGGGCATCAAGCCCGATGCCGCCCGGGTGCAGCAGGCGGCCCAGGCGCTGCTGCCGCGCCATGCGCTCGACGCCCGCGAGGTGCAGCGCGAGCTGAAGGACATCGGCAAGCTGCAGCTCAAGACGCTGCAGGCCTGGGGCGCCGAGGCGCTGCCCGCTGCGGAGCGCGCCGCCTTCGCCACCCGCATGGAGCAGCTCGGCGAGACGGCCACCGGCAAGCCGACCCGGCCGAGGACCTTCGGCATCGAGGACATGCGGCAGTTCGCGCTCAAGGTGGTGAGGGGCAGCGACGTCGCTCGCTTCTCCGACGGCGGCACGCGCGGCGTGCAGGTGGCGCCGGCCGTCAACCTGGCCGACCTGCAGCTGCCCTCGGTCGGCATCGGGCCCGACGTCAAGCTCGAGAGCGGCCGACATGCCACGGTGCAGTTCGGCGTCTCTTCCATCGGCGGCGAGGTCTTCATCGGCAGCGAGCGCCGGCGGGCCGGCCACCTCGGCGTGGCTGCCTTCTTCGGCTGGAAGCTGCATGAGCACGCTGCCGCCGGTGTCAATGCCGGGGGCAAGTGGGCGGTGGAGACCCTGGCCGGCGAAGGCGTGGCCATCCGCACCCGCAAGGGCGCCGACCCGAGCTGGAAGGAGAAGTCGGCCGACGTGGTCAACTTCCTGTTCGACCAGGTGCAGCCGCCCGCCGGCGGCCGACGCCCCGCCGACAACGCCGACCTCTGGCAACGCTTCGCGGACCGCTTCCACGACGAGCCGGACGTGTCGGTCAACTGGGTCTCGCAGCAGGGCCGCACCGACCGCTATTCGGCCTCGGTGGGGGCCGGCGTGCGGGCCGACATCGCCGGCTGGCGTATCGGGCCGGCCGCCTCGGCCGGCGTGGAGCACAGCCGCAGCACCAACCTGCGCGACGACCAGTCCGGGCAATGGAGCAGCTCGGTGGCGGCCAAGGGCAGCCGCACCCAGGTGAACCTCAGCCTCTCGTTGGCCGGGGGCGCGCCGTCGCTGCAACCCTTCCAGGACGCGCAGGGGCAGCCGACCTCGATGTTCGGCGTGCAGTCCTTCTCCTGGCCGGGTGCCACGCTGCTCGGCGTGGGGGTGGACCTCACCTGGCGTGGCGAGAACGGCGTGACCCGGCTGACGCAGGAGCAGGGCCGCCTGAGCCCGGACCTGAGCTTCCAGCAGCGCGAGTTCGCCACCGCCAGCGACTTCGTGGCTCACATCGAGCGGCATCGCAGCGAGTGGGAGGCGCAACTCGGCCAGCGCGACGCCCAGGGCGTGCTCACCGGCGGCAGTGCCGCGCTCGACGCCTTCCTGCGCGAGGTGAAGAGCCTGCCCTGGCCCGGCAACAAGACCTTCATCGAACGGCGCAGCCTGGAGCCCGAGGTGGCTGGCCGGGTCGATGCCTACAACGCCCGGGCCGCCACGCTGCGCGGTGCAGGCGACGTGGACTTCAGCCGCGCCCCGCTCGGCGAAGCCGCCCGCGGCGAGCTGCAGGCGCTGGAGAACGAGGTGCACCGGCTGCTGTGCGATCCGGCCAGCTGGCGCCCTGCGCGGCTGTATGCCAGCGAGACCAACAGCACCCTGAAGGAAAGCGGCATCGACTTCGTGCTCAAGCTCAACGGCCGCGGCGAAGCCAGCGCGAGCCGCGACCTGGTGGCGCTGTCGGCGGACCGGGGCGCTGCGCCGGCCCTGCCGGCGCAGCAGGCGCAGGCGGGGGCGACGACCGCCACCCCGCCGGTGTCGAGCTCGACGCCGACGCCGATGCCGATGCCGATGCCTACACCCACATCCGCAGGGACACCGCCACCGACACCCGCACAGCCACCCACCGCCACGCCCGCCCTCACCGCCACCACCTCCGACGACGAGATCCGCCAGCTTGCCCGGCAGACCGTCGAGGCGATCTTTGCCCAGGTGGCGCGCGAGGCGGCCGAGCGCCGCGAACCGCCCGCAGGATGACCCGCTCGAGGTGGTAAAGCCTGCCGGCCGCCGGGCGGCCCCGCCGCGCCGGCCCGGCCCTGCGACCTGACGCGGCAGGATTTCCCGTGGCGGCACGCCGCTTGCACGGTAGGAGCTACCCAGGAGGAGTTCCACCATGCAAGCATCCAAGCTCGACTGGATACGCCGCTGCGCCGAACGTTTTCTGGTCCGGCACCCGGCGCTGGAGACCGACCAAGCCATCCAGCTCGCTGCTGCGCTGTGGAGCCATGCCGAGCGCGAAGAGAGTCCGGAACAGGCGGCCGACGCTGAAATGGCGGTCTGGCAAGCCCACCTGGAACCGCACGCCATCGCGCCCAATCTTCAACCGGAGACGCGCCATTGACGCGCCTCGCCGCAGGAGTCGTTATGCAGTCCACTCCCCGCAGTTCCCGCCCGCAGGGCACCCCGCAACGCAGCACCCGCGCCCCGGCCGAAGGCGTGCTGCCCGACCAGGACGTGTCCTACGACGCCGCCCCGGCCGATGACGGCACCTCCGGCGCCACGCCGCAGGCGCGCAGCAGCGAGGCCCCGGTGGAAGGCCGGCCGCAAGGCACGGCTGCCACCGGCCAGCCGGCCGACTGCGTGGGCCGCCAGTGCGAGGAAGCCGGCAGCGGCAACAGCCTCGGCGACGGTCGCACCGCGGGCGGCGACTACAACGCTGCCAAGCGCGACCGGCTGCAGCACTGAGCACCCCATCCATTCCCACCCGGCCGCACGGCGCCCCGCGCTGCTGCGGCCTTCGACAGGAGTCACGACCATGCCCAATGCCAACCGACCCGCCGGCCCGGCTTCGCCCAAGAAGGAAGCGCTGGACCATGTGAAGACGCGCGAAGGCCTCGACGAGACGGCCCGCGAGATCGGCGCTGCCGCAGTGCCGGAAGCGCACCGCCCGCCGGCACGCTCCAAGGACGCCGACAACCAGGATGACATCAAGGGCTGAGCCCTCGCCTCACCCGTCCACACGGAGCACACCATGCAGACCACGACCAAGATTTCCTGGATCGAGCGCTGTGCCGAATGCCTGCTGAGCCAGCGCCCCGAGATGGATGTGGACCAGGCGGTGGAACTCGCCGCCGAACTGTGGGAGCGCGACGAGGAGGGCGGCGCGCCCGAGGACGTCGCCGCCCGGGCCGCGCAGCGCGCGCCCCGCCGCGCCTTCTCGGCCGCCTCGCGCCGGCTGATGCGCACGCCGGTGCACTGAAGGCGGTCCGGCCGCCAGCCCGCGGCCAACCCGCCGTCAGCCGGCCGGCTGGCGCCGCGGCGGCAGGCTGTTGTGGATGGCGGCGGCCGCGATCGCGGCCTGGCCCAGCGCCACCGCCACCTGGTCCAGGCTGCTGACCACGTCGCCGGCGGCATAGAGACCCTCGACGCTGGTGCGCAGGTGGCTGTCCACGGTGAGGCAGCCGCTGGCGTCCATGGCCGCCCCCAGCTGGCTCGCGAGTTCCGAGCGCGCGGTGGAGCCGAGGGCGGCATACAGCACGTCGAAGCCGTGGCGCTGGCCGTCCTCGGCCACCGCCGTGGCCGCGCCTTCGGCGCTCTCCTCCACACCGGTGAAGGGCCCGTCCAGCACCCGCACCTGGGCCTCCTGCAGCCAGCCGAGCGCTTCGGCATCCGGCCGGTCGCCGGGTTGCAGGCACAGCAGCGTGACGCGCGCGCTGTAGTTGCGCACGAACAGCGCCTCGCGCGCGCCATGCCGGCCGCGGCCGACCACACCGATGCGCTGGCCGCTGAACTCGAAGCCGTCACAGATCGGGCAATAGCGCAGCAGGGCCCGCCCGCGCAGCGCGTCGATGCCCGGCAGCTGCGGCTCGACGTCCACCACCCCGGTGGCCAGCACCACGCTGCGGCTGCGCCACACCCGCGCACCGGCCTGGGCGGTGAACACGCCGTCGCCCGCATCGCGCCGCAGTTGCTGCACCTGGCCGGACTCGACGCAGCCACCGCAGCCCTCGAGCTGCTGCCGCAGCCGCTGCAGCAGCTCATGGCCGCTCACCCCATCCGGAAATCCGGGGCAGTTGTGTGAGGTCGGGATGCGCTTGGCGCGGCTCGCGCCGGCATCGAGGATGCGCACGTCGCGGTGGAAGCGGCGCAGATAAATGCCCGCCATCAGGCCGGCCGGGCCGGCGCCGATGATGAGGCAGTCGTGCAGGGGAGACGAGTCGTTCATGTCGGGAAAGCCTTTCGATGAAGCAGCGCCGCAAGCGGCGTGCCGCCGCTGGCGCGGCGATTGCTGGAAAGGCTCGTTGCCACAGCGGAGCAGCTGCATGACATCCAGCCCATCGTCCCCGGCCGGCCACCTGGTCATCATCGGCGGTGCCGAAGATCGCACCGAGAGCAAGTCCATCCTGCAACGTTTTGTCGACCTTGCCGGCCACGGCAAGGTGCTCGTCATCACCGCTGCCAGCACCGAGCCGGAAGAGATGTGGAAGACCTACCGTGAGGCCTTCGGCGAGCTGGGTGTGCAGGACTGCGAACATGTGAAGATCCTCACCCGTGAAGATGCCGACCAGGCTGCCTTGGCGGCCAAGGTCGAGGCGGCCGGCGGCGTCTTCATGACGGGCGGCGACCAGAAGCGCCTGCTGGCGCTGCTCGGCGGCACCGAGCTCTGCAAGACCATGCGCAATGCCTATGCCGAGCAGGGGCTGTGCGTGGGCGGCACCAGCGCCGGCGCCTCGGCCCTGTCGGAGCACATGCTCTCGCGCAGCGCCGCCGACGTGCACCCCGAGCGCGAGGCCGCCTGCCTGGGCGTCGGCCTCGGCTTCGTGGCCGATGCCGTCATCGACCAGCATTTCTCCGAGCGCCAGCGCCTGGGCCGGCTGCTGGCCGCGGTGGCCCACAACCCCAAGCTGGTCGGCGTCGGCATCGACGAGAACACCGCGCTGGTGGTGCATGGCGGACGCGGCCTCGAGGTGGTCGGCGACGGCGCGGTGACGTTGATGGACGGCCGGGACATGGGCTTCGACTTCCTCGAGAGGGAGGACGGCTCGGCGCTGCAGCTGGCCGATGTGCGGGTGCATCTGTTGCCTGCCTCGGCCCGGCATTTTCCGGATGACCAGGCGCCGTCGCAGAACGTCTCGCCCCGCATCCGCGACCTGGTCAGCGGGCTCTGCAAGGTGCAGACGCTGTAGGGCGCGTCGCCGCCGCGGGGCGGTGTGGGCGGCACGCGACAGGCACGGGCCTTGCCGGCCCCGCTTCTACTGTCCCTTCCAGGAGGTCAACAATGCAAGAGCGTGATCTGCGCGGCGCCACGGTGGTGCTGACGGGCGCTTCCAGCGGCATCGGGCGGGCGGCGGCCATCGCCTTCGCCCGCGCGGGTGCCAACCTCGTGCTCGCCTCGCGCCGCGATGCGGCCCTGCGCGAGGTGGCCGCCGAATGCGAGCCCTTCGGCGTCGAGACGCTGGTGGTGCCGACCGACGTGACCAGCGCCGACGCGATGCACGACCTCGCCGAGTCCGCCTTCGCCCGCTTCGGCGCCATCGACGTGTGGATCAACAATGCCGGCGTCGGCGCCGTCGGGCCGTTCACCGACACACCGGCAGAAGCCCACGAGCAGGTCATCCGTACCAACCTCATCGGCCACCTGCATGGCGCGCATGCGGTGCTGCCCTATTTCCAGTCGCAGCGCTCGGGGGTGCTGATCAACACCATCTCGGTCGGCGGCTGGGCGCCGGCGCCTTACGCGGTGGCCTACAGCGCCAGCAAGTTCGGCCTGCGCGGCTTTTCCGAAGCGCTGCGCGGCGAGCTGACCCGCTGGCCCGGCATCCACGTCTGCGATGTCTTCCCGGCCTTCATCGACACGCCGGGGCTGCGCCATGGCGCCAACTACATCGGCAAGCTCATCAAGCCGCTGCCGCCGCTCTACGACCCACAGCGGGTGGCCAATGCGATGGTGTCGCTGGCGCGCCGCCCGCGCCGCTCGGTGACGGTGGGCGGCGCGGCCACCGTGATCCGGCTCGGCCACTTCCTCGCGCCCGGCCTCACCACCTGGATGATGGGCCGGCTCACCGAGTCCTACTTCCGCCGGGCCCAGCCGGTGCCGCGCACGCACGGCAACCTGTTCGAGCCGCCGCCGCAGGGCGGTGGCATCTACGGCGGCTTCCGCTCGCCGGCCCTGCGCCGGGCGGTGCCGGCGGCCGGCGTGCTGCTGCTGGCCGGCACTGCGCTGGCGCTCTACCTGCAACGCCGGCGCTGAGGCCAGGCCATCGCCATGCCGGGCGCCTGCACGCAAGGCCGACCATGATCGGCATCACCCCCTGGCACGCGCTGGACGACCTGCGCCGCTGGACCGGCCTGGGCCTGGACGCCGCCGGCCTGGCACCCCGCCAGACCCCCAGCACCGACGTGCTGAACGAGCCGGGCCTGCGCCTGCGCCGCTACCCGGCGAACGGTGCCGGCGGCGCGGCCCTGCTGCTGGTGCCGGCGCCGATCAAGCGGCACTACATCTGGGACCTGCACCCCGGCTGCAGCGTGGTGGCCCATGCGCAGCGCCGCGGGCTCGACGTCTGGCTGTCCGAGTGGACCGAAGCCTCGCCAGAGGACGGGCTGGACCGCTACGTGTCCCACCTGGCCCGCTGCGTCGACACCATCGAGGCGGCCACCGGCCAGGTGCCCCACCTGGCCGGCCATTCGCTGGGCGGCACCTTGGCGGCGCTGCATGCCACCCGCCACCCCGACCGGCTGCGCGCGCTGGTGCTGCTCGAAGCACCGCTGCATTTCGCCCAGGACGCCGGGGCCTTTGCGCCGCTGCTGCAGGCCACGCCCAGCGCCACGCCGATGGCCGCCGCGCTGGGCCGGGTGCCGGGCAGCGTGCTGAACGCCGCCGCGGTGCTGGCCTCGCCGAAGGAATTCATCTGGCAGCGGCGGGCCGCCGGCCTCGCGGCCGCCGCCCGCGGCGGCGAGGCGCTGCGCACCTACCTGATGGCGCTGCGCTGGAGCCTGGACGAATTAGCGCTGCCCGGCCGGCTGTTCGCCGAAGTGGTGGACGGCCTCTACCGGCAGGACCGGCTGATGCGGGGCGAGCTGGAGCTGCTCGGCCAGCGGGTGCGGCCGGCCGACCTGCGGGCCCCGCTCGCCACCGTGGTGGACCCGCGGGCCGACGCGATCCCGCCCGCCTCCGGGCTGGCCTTCCACCATGCCGCATCGAGCGCCGACAAGCTGGTGCTGTCGTACGACGGCGATCCCGACGTGCTGCTGCAGCATGTCGGCAGCCTGACCGGCGAGAGCGCCCACCGCCGCCTGTGGCCGGCCCTGTTCGACTGGCTGGCCCGCACCTCGGCGCCCGCATGACCGGCCACCCCGTGCGGCAGCGCCTGCACCGGCCGGCGCCCGGAGTAACATCGCCGCCTCGCCAGGCCCGGCCAGCGCGCTGCCTGGTGCCCGCCTGAACCCACCCTGCTGCCCACGATGCCCGCTCCACTTCTGTTGCGCCTTGCCGGCGGCCTGTCGGCCGGCCTGCTGTCGATGTCGCCGGCCGGCGCCGCGCCTGCGGCGGCGCCCGGCCAGGTGCCTGACACCATCGCCCAACGTGCCGCCGCCTGCACCACCTGCCATGGCAAGGAGGGGCGGGCCACCAACCAGGGTTACTTCCCGCGCATTGCCGGCAAGCCGGCCGGCTACCTGTACAACCAGCTGGTCAACTTCCGCGAAGGCCGCCGCCATTACCCGCTGATGACCTACCTGGTGGAGCACCTGTCCGACGCCTACCTGATGGAGATCGCGCAGCACTTCGCCTCGCTCGACCTGCCCTACCCGCCGCCGCAGACCAGCGGCGCACCGGCGGCCCAGCTCGAGCATGGCCGCCGGCTGGTGCAGCAGGGCGACCCGGCCCGCCAGCTGCCGGCCTGCGTGGCCTGCCATGGCAACGCGCTCACTGGCGTCAAGCCGTCCATTCCCGGGTTGCTGGGAGTGCCACGCGACTACCTCAACGGCCAGCTGGGCGCCTGGAAGAACGCGCAGCGGCGCGCCCATGCGCCCGACTGCATGGCCAAGATCGCCAGCCAGCTGACGCCCGAGGACATCGCCGCCGTCTCGACCTGGCTGTCCTCCCAGCCAGTGCCGGCCGATGCAAAGCCGGTGGCGGCCCTGCCCCAAGCGCTGCCGGTCGCCTGCGGCGGCGTGGGCGCACAGTGAGGAGCGCAGCATGAAGAAGACGCTGCGGATCCTGTTCCTCCTGCTGCTTGTGCTGCTGGCCCTCGGCCTGGCCGTGACCCTGCTGCATGTCCACGACGAAGAGGCACTGGAAGCCGGGCCGACGGCTGCCGCCGGCACCGGCGACGCGGCGCTGGTGCAGCGCGGCGCCTACCTGGCGCGCGCCGGCAACTGCATCGCCTGCCACACCGCCCGCGGCGGCGCCCCCTATGCCGGCGGCCGCGCCATCGAGACGCCCTTCGGCACCCTCTATGCCAGCAACCTGACGCCCGACGCCCGCACCGGCCTCGGGTCGTGGAATGCCGCCGAGTTCTGGCGCGCGATGCACCACGGCCGCTCGCGCGACGGCCGGCTGCTCTACCCCGCCTTTCCCTACCCCAACTACACCACCGTCACGCGCGAGGACAGCGACGCCCTGTTCGCCTACCTGAAAAGCCTGCCGCCGGTGGCCCAGCCGACGCCCGCCCACCAGCTGCGCTTCCCGTTCGACAGCCAGCTCGCACTGGCGGCATGGCGGGTGATGTTCTTCCGCCCGGGCAGCTACCAGCCCGAGCCGCAACGCTCGGCGCAATGGAACCGCGGCGCCTACCTGGTGCGCGGACTGGGCCATTGCAACGCCTGCCATGCGGCCCGCAACGTGTTCGGCGCCACCAGCGAGCGCCTGGAGCTCAGCGGTGGCCTGATCCCGATGCAGAACTGGTACGCCCCTTCGCTGAGCGACGCCGGCGAGGCAGGCGTGGCCAGCTGGCCGGTGGAAGACGTGGTGGCGCTGCTGCAAAGCGGCGTGTCGCCGCACGGCTCCGCCATGGGGCCGATGGCCGAGGTGGTCTACAGCAGCACCCAGCACCTGTCGGCGGCCGACCTGCGGGCGGTCGCGGTCTTCCTGAAGGAGCTGCCGCAGGCTCCGGCCCGCCCGCCGGCCAGCGTGGCTGCCGCGGAGCCGGCCGAGCTGGCGCGCGGCGGCAAGATCTACGAGGCGCAGTGCCTGCAGTGCCATGGCGCCTCGGGCGAGGGCGCGCCGCGGGCCTACCCGGCGCTGTCGGGCAACCGGGCCGTCACGCTCGGCACGCCGGCCAACCTGATCCAGGTGGTGCTGCACGGCGGCTTCGCGCCGTCCACCGCGAGCAACCCGCGCCCCTACGGCATGCCGCCCTTCACCCATGTGCTGGACGACGCCGAGATCGCATCGGTGCTGACCTACATCCGCCAGTCCTGGGGCAACCAGGCGGCACCGGTGTCGCAGCTGGACGTGCTGCGCTTCCGGCAAGGCCGCGGCGAGTAGCGGCGGCGGCCGCGGTGCGGCCCGCCCTCGCGGCCGGGGCTCAGCCCGCCGGCCCGTACAGCAGGTCCGAGCGCAGCACGTACTTGCTGCCGGCGGTGAGGGCGCGGCCCTCGTGCCAGGTCTCGTGCACGAACAGCAGCGCGGTGCCGACGGCCGGCGCCACCTGGAACTCGCGGAAGTCGGTCTCGCCGCCGGAGAAACCGTCATTCAGGTAGAGCAGGAAGGTCAGCCGGCTCTCCAGCCCGCGTTCGCGCAACCGGCCGTCCTTGTGCATCTTGAAGCGCTGGCCGGGCAGGTAGCGGTAGAAGCGGAACTGCTCCGAGACTCCCTGCGCCACCTGCCCGTCGATGACAGGCAGCGGCAGCCGCCGCAGATCTTCCCAGAACGCGGCCGCCCAGGCAGGCGAGGGGTACAGCAGGCGGTCGTTGTTGCGGATGTGGCTCATCATTCGCACGCCCTGCGCGGTCTGCACGCCGGCCGCAGCGAAGCCCTGCGCCTCGGCGGCCAGGATCAGCGCGGCACAGGCCTCGGGGCTGCGAAAGCCGGGCAGCGAAAAGACATCCGGGTGGTGGTGATCGATCTGCACGGGGCGATTCTCGCGGCTCGCCGCACCGCCGCCGCTCCCACGCTTTGTTTTCTGTGTGAACATATCGGCCTTGCCGATCCCTGCGCCGACACCGCGCCGACCCACTGCCTGACCACCGACGAGAGCCCATTGCCATGCCTGCTGCGCTGCCCCCCGCCCTGCCCGACTTCCACCGCCGCCAGGCCGTGCTCGACCATGTGCACGACATCCTGGCCTTCTACCATCCGCGCGCGGTCGACCCCAGCGGCGGCTTCTTCCACTTCTTCAGGGACGACGGCACCGTCTACGACGCGCACACCCGCCACCTGGTGAGCAGCACCCGCTTCGTCTTCCTGTGGGCCATGGCCGCGCGCCATTTCGACGAGCCGGCCTACCGCGACCACCTGCAACGCGCGGTGCGCTTCCTGCGGGAGGTGCACCGCAACCCGGCCACCGGCGGCTATGCCTGGCAGCTGCGCTGGCAGGACGGCCGGGCCGAGGTGACCGACGCCACCAACCACTGCTACGGCCTGGCCTTCGTGCTGCTGGCCTATGCGCATGCGCTGCAGGCCGGCGTGGCGGAGGCGCGCGAATGGCTCGACGAGACCTGGGAACTGATGGAGCAGCGCTTCTGGGAGCCGCAGCACCAGCTGTACGCCGACGAAGCCACGGCCGACTGGCAGCTGCTGCCCTACCGGGGCCAGAACGCCAACATGCATGCCACCGAAGCCCTGCTGGCCGCCTACGAGGCCACTGGCGAGGCACGCTTCCTGGACCGCGCCGCCACGCTGGCCGAGTCCATCGTGCAGCGGCAGGCCGGCCTGGCCGGCGGGCTGGTGTGGGAGCATTACCGCAGCGACTGGACGCCCGACTGGGACTACAACCGCCACGACCGCAGCAACATCTTCCGGCCCTGGGGCTTCCAGCCCGGGCACCTGACGGAATGGGCCAAGCTGCTGCTCATCCTCGAGCGGCACCGCCCGCTGCCCTGGCTGCTGCCACGCGCCGAGGCCCTCTTCGAGGCGGCGATGCAACACGCCTGGGATGCCGAGCACGGCGGGCTGTACTACGGCTTCGCGCCCGACTTCTCGGTGTGCGACGACGACAAGTACCACTGGGTGCAGTGCGAGACCCTGGCCGCTGCCGCGGTGCTCGGGCAGCGCACCGGCAAGGCCGGCTACTGGGACTGGTATGACCGGCTGTGGGCCTATGCCTGGCAGCACTGGGTCGACCACCAGCATGGCGCCTGGTTCCGCATCCTCACTCGCGACAACCGCAAGCTCACGGACGAGAAGAGCCCTGCCGGCAAGGTGGACTACCACACCACCGGCGCCTGCTACGAGATCCTCGGCACACTCCCCGCCGCCTGAGGCGGGCCCGCGGCGGCCGGGAGCCGCCGCGGCTCAGGCCCGTGCCAGCGCCGGGGCGGGTGCCACCGCCTCGCGCACCGACTGCGCCACCGCCGGGCTCATGTTGAGCGGGCGCAGCGAGACGCCGGGATGCTGCTGCGCGAACACGCGGAACAGCTCGTCGGCAAAGGCCTGGCCGATCACCGGCACGTCGGCGAAGTCGAGCTCCACCGTCTGGAAGGACTGGAAGCGCGCCACGATGCGCTTGGCCTGGGCACGCGACTCCAGGTCTTCGCCGGCCAGCCGCGCCAGCCGCATCGGCACCACCGTGCGGCCGAAGTCGGCGCCGTCGGCAGCGGCGTGTTCCTCGTACACCTGGGCCAGCGTGCGGGTGGTGTTCAGCGGCAAGGACATGAAGATGGTGCTGCCCGGGCGGTGCAGTGGGTTGGCCGACAGCCAGTCGCGCCGCTGCCAGTGCTGGTGCTGGTAGACCAGGCCGTTGGCATAGAGGTCGAAGACGTCGAACAGGCGCGAGGTGAAGAACAGCCCGCGGCCGGTGTGGCGCTCGGGCTGGCTCGTCAGCTTGCCCTTGCTGAGCTCCAGCAGGGCCAGGCGTGCGTCATCGATGTCGAAGGCATCGCGGATACGGTCGAACACGCCACACCCGTCGTCGCTCATCAACAGGTGCAGGTGGGTGCGGTTCTGCCGCATGGACACCGTCACCTGGCTGCCACCGCTGTGGTCGATGGCGTTGTTCAGCAGCTCGGTGTAGGCGTGGTGGGCCAGGCCGGCCACGCCTTCGGGCAGGTCGAAGCAAGGGGCGAAGTCGCGCTCCCAGGGCGTCTGCTCATCCAGCCCGGCCAGCCGGTAGCTGCGTGTCACCTCGCGCATCACGCCGGGGCGGTAGCTCGGCCGGCTGCGGCCTTCGCGCACCAGCCAGCCGCTGTCGATCAACTCCCGCAGCGCGCGCGAGGCGGTGCTGCGGCCGACCCCGAAGCGCCGAGCCGCCTCGGCGCTCAGGTCTTGTGGATGGAAAGTGGCTCCGGTCGTGATCCAGCGTTGCAGATCGACGCGGTTCAGGCGTTGCATGGCATCCCCGTCTCGCTTGAGAAGGTGCCCAGTGTGCGCAATCCGGCCCCGGGCGAATGCCGCAAAGAGCGCCGGAAAGCCGGCTTTTATGCCACTTGCCAGCAGGCCGAAAGCGGCCCGGCCACGGCGCGGCACCGCGGCGGCCGGCACCCGCCCTGCCTACTGCGACACGCGCACCTCGCGCCCGTGCAGCGGCTGCACCGGGCGGGCATTGGCCGGGTACAGGCGGCGGAAGGCCTTCAGGTGCTCGGGCTGCACCCGCATCGGCTCGCGCAGCACCATCCAGTGCACCCCTTCCGAGCAGGGCGGTGTCGTCAGCGAGCCTTCGAAGTCGTAGTAGCCCCGCTGTGCCGGCAGCAGCGCGTTCAGGTCCAGCGCCAGGTCGGCCACGCTCAGCGTCTCGCCGGCACGCTGCGGCAGGTGGGCCAGCACCTCGTCGAAGGCCGAGCCCGCGGCGCCGGGTTGCAGCAGCACCGCCACCACCCCGAGCCGTCCTTCGGCATCCCGGTGCACGAAGTGCGCCACCATCGCGCTGGACTTGCCCGCCACCTTCTCCTCGCTGGGCGTGTGGAAGTGGAACTGCAGCAACTCGTAGCGCCGCTCGCCCACCTGCAGGGTCTGCCCGCCCGGCACATTCACCTGCACCGTGTGGCCGTTGTTGAAGATGGCCGGCGCCACCTTGCCGTAGCTGAAGCCCAGCTCGGGCAGCGCGGCCGGCGTGGCGTCGCGGATGTCGATCGGCGACTGGCGCTGGCCGCTGGCGCAGGTGGCGAAGCCGGCATCGAGCCGGGCCCAGTGGGCGGTGCCGTGCGAGCCGGCATAGCCCCAATGCGGCGGCGACTTCGCCGGCTCCGCCACTGCGGCGGACAAGGAACACAGGGCCATCGAACACAGCGCGGCGCTCAGGCGCGGGGAGAAGCGGAACATCAGGCAGCCTCATGGTCAGCTCGGCAGAGCCGGCTGGCCCCTGACCATCAGGGGGCCGTCCGCCAAGCTGCAGGCTCAACGCTCGCAGGGTGGCGACGTTGACCGCGCCACGCCAAAAACCTGCGCTTCCTTCTTCCGGTGCGGCGTCAGGGCGGCGCCCGCCCGCGGACACCGGGCGGCCCTCAGCCGCGGACCCGCTCCCAGGCATGGCGCACCGCGCGCCGGAAGTGCTCCCACGGATGGCTGGGATTGACGCGCGTCCACATCCGCCGGGCCTGCGGCTCCACCGCCTCCCAGCCCCAGCCCAGGTACCGCCGGTCGTGCCCCAGGCCACGGCCGAAGCGGTAAGCCGGCAGGTAGTCTTCGTAGCGGGCGCCGGCGTCGCCATAGGTGGCTTCGAAATGAACGCGGAAGTCGTGCTCCGGGTCGGCAGCGGCGGCCGGTGCGCCGGGCTGCGGCACCTCGTCCTGCAGGACCGGCAGGGCACTGCCGGCCAGGGCCGGCGGCGGGTCACGGCGCGGCAGCGGGGCGGCCTCGACGCGCGGCGCCCCGGCGGCGGCGGCGGTGGCGGCTGCACTGTGGCGGCGGTCCATGTGCTCCTCGATGTCCACCGCGCCGGCCTCGAGCAGCGCCTCGCGCGCCAGGTTCACGCGCGGCTCGTCGTCCACCTCCACCTGGACCCGCGCCGCACCGCGGCCCGGCGGCTGGCCGTCGGGCTCGTCGCCCGTGCCGAACAGGCTGTGCCAGAAGCCGCGCAGGTGGCCCACCACGCCGCGGTCCTCGCCATGACCGTCGGGCTCGCCCGCGGCCTCGCCGTCCGGCGCCAGATGGATGCAGTCGTGCTCGATCCCGCGCGCGGCCAGGGCCCGGGCGGCTTGCTGGGCCGCGGCATAACGGTCGAACACGCCGACCACGGTTTGTCTCATCGCCAACTCCTTTCTGCGGGGTCCTGCGTGGCAGGCCGGGTCACCCGCGGCC
Source organism: Eleftheria terrae (assembly GCF_030419005.1). Lineage (NCBI taxonomy): Bacteria > Pseudomonadati > Pseudomonadota > Betaproteobacteria > Burkholderiales > Eleftheria > Eleftheria terrae. The sequence goes on along the minus strand of NZ_CP106951.1, from coordinate 4,075,382 downwards.
CGCCGCGCGCCCAGGCGCCCGGCCGCGCGGGTGCCGCGGATGTATCGAGCGTGGCAATGCAGATGCCTGTCGCAGGAGGCTGCCGCGGACGCCGCCGGCCCGGCAGGCAGGCCGGTGGCGGCGAGTGGGCCGGTGCTCAGGGCTCGAAACCGGGGTCCTGGCGCAGCACGTCGAGCACCGCGCCGGCACCCGCACCGCGCGTGCCGGCGGGCGGCACGGTGGCAGCGGCAGGCGGTGGCGCGGCCGGCGGCGAAGCGCCGTTGCCGGTCATGTCCTGGCGCAGGCTGCGCACGGTGCGCTCCAGCTCCGCAGCACCGGGCAGCGGTGCGGACGGCGACCCCTCCGGGCCGGCAGGCCCCTCTTCCTCGGGCTCGGGCGGCGGCGGCGGTGCACCATCGGGCGGCACCTCCATCAGCGGATCGGCCGTGCCGGAGGCTTCCTCCCCCGGCAGCTCGGGCAGGGCCGACGGGGGCGGGTAGCGCGAGGGCGGGAAGCTCGCGCCGGCATCGATCGCCTTGCGCTTGAGCAGGCTGCGGAAGAAATCGCCCACCACCAGCGCCGCGTTGTGCGCGCCCTGGCCCCAGTAGTCGCTGCGCATCGTCACCCGCTGGTCGTTGAAGCCCACCCAGGCGCCGCCCACCAGCTGGGGATGCATCAGGATGAACCAGCCGTCCGTGTTGTTCTGGGTGGTACCGGTCTTGCCCGCAAAGTCGGCGCTCAGGCCGAAGCGGTTGCGCACGCCGGCGCCGGTGCCTTCGCGCATGACGCCGCGCATCATGTCGATCAGCTCCACCGCCGACTCCGACGAGAAGGCCCGCTCGCTGCGCGGCGCGAACTCGGCCAGCACCTCGCCGCGGGCATCGGTGACGCGGCGCACGAACACCGGCTCGCGCCAGTCGCCCTGGGCCGCGATGGTGGCATAGGCGTTGACCATCTCCAGCAGCGTCACCGGGCTGGTGCCCAGCGCCAGCGACGGCACCGGGTCGAGCCGGCTCTCGCGCACGCCCGCCGCGCGCGCCAGCGCGGCCACATCCGGCACGCCAACCTCTTGCATCACCTGCGCGGTGATGGTGTTCTTGGAATAGACCAGGCCTTCGCGCAGGCTCATCTCACGGCCGCTGGAGCCCGACATGTCGGTCGGCCGCCAGACGCTGCCGTCGGCCTGGCGCAGCTCCACCGGCGCATCCAGATAGTGGCGGTAGGGCTCGATGCCGTTCTCCAGCGCCGCCGCATAGACAAAGGGCTTGAAGGTGGAGCCCGGCTGGCGCTGGGCCTGCACCACATGGTCGAACTGGTCGCGTGCGAAATCCCGGCTGCCGACCCAGGCCTTCACTTCGCCGGAGCGCGGGTCGATCGCGACGAACCCGGCCTCCAGCCGCGTCTTCTCTTCCCGCAATCGGGCCAGGAAGGTGTCGTCGGCCTGCAGCGCGGCCAGCGCCTCGGCTTCGCTCGTGCCGGCCGCCACCCGCTTGCGGAACTCGGCGGATTCGCGGATGAAGGCCGCCTGCAGCGCCTGCCCCTGGCGCCAGAAGTGCGCGAACGGTTCGGCCTTGCCGGCCGCCCGGTAGGCAGCCGCGCTCGACGACAGTGCCGGCAGGCGCGGCCGGCTCCACTCCACCGCAGCCACCTGCTGCAGGGCGTCGGTCTGCTCGCTCAAAGCCTGCTCGGCCGCGGCCTGCATGCCGGCGTCCAGCGTGGTCTGCACCACCAGGCCATCGCGGTAGGGATCCAGCCCGCGCAGCTCGGCCCATTCCACCAGCCATTTGCGCACGTGGGCGGCGAAGTGCGGCGCGCTGCCCAGATCCTCGCTGGGGCGGGTGAACTGCAGGCCCAACGGCCGGGCGGCCAGCGCGCGCGCCTCGTCCTCGGCCAGCACGCCGTGGCGCGCCATCTGCGACAGCACCACGTTGCGCCGCGCCAGCGCGCGTTCCGGGTGGATCACCGGGTTGTAGTAGTAAGTGCCCTTCAGCATGCCGACCAGGGTGGCGCTCTCCAGGGCGTCCAGCGTGGCGGCGGATTTGCCGAAATAGGTGCGAGCGGCCATCTCGATGCCGACCACGCCATACAGGAAGGGCACGTTGTTGAGGTAGCTCTCCAGGATCTGCTGCTTGCTCAACACGCCCTCGATGCGGCGCGCGGCGATCATCTCCTTGACCTTGCGGTTGAGCGACCGCGAACGGCCGATGTCTTCCGGGAAGAGGTTGCGCGCCAGCTGCTGGGTGAGCGTGGAGCCGCCCTGCGGATCACCCAGGGCGGTGTGCAGCACCGCCGACACGCTGCGCAGCAGGTCCACCCCGCCGTGCTCGTGGAAGCGGTGATCTTCGGTGGCGATGAGCGCCCGGACCAGCACCGGCGAGACGCGGTCCAGCGTCACCGGCTCGCGGGTCGTGCGGCGCAGGGTGGCCAGCGTCTGGCCATCGGCCGACAGCAGCACGCTGGGCCGCTCGGCATGCGCCGAGCGCAGCGCCGCGGTGCCGGGCGTGGCGGCCGCCATGACGGCAAGGTAGGCGCACAGCAGCACCGGCAGGCCGATGGCCAGCGCCAGCAGCCACCGGCGCAGCCGGCGCGGCGAGGTCGGGCGCCGCGCGGGGCGCCGTTCGATGGGCCGCTCGCGCGGCGCCCTGGGGGCAGTGCTCAAATCGGACTCCGGCTAGGGGGCACGTCGAGCACGGCCCCGGGGCTGGGCGATTGCAACAGCCCCCGGCGGGGGCCGTGCAACCGGTCACTACGATAGCGCCCCGGCGCGAGCGGTTCTTGCTACCGCCGTTTCGGTCCGTTAACGAGCGTTAACCGATGGCGCCCCCGCCGGGACCGGGCAACTGCTCCTGAGGCACCACCACCGCCTGGCCGCGGTAGCGGATGACGCGCCCGCCGTGCGAACGTGCATGCTCGCGGGCCTCGGCCTCATTGCTGAACCAGGGGCTGAGCCCGCAGGCGCGCGACTCCTCGACCAGGTAGTCATCCAGCGCCTGGGCCGGCAGCGGCTCCAGGGCCTGCTTGTAGCCGGCCCAGTCAGGGTGGCCGGCTTCCATGGCCAGGGCGCGCAGGACATGCTTCAGCTGCACGGTCTCGCGCTGGCGGAACAGCTCCGGCAGCCGCCATCCGCTGAACAGGCCGGCCGCCTGCAGGCGGCGCAGCGCCGGCAAGGCATGCATCGGCTGCTCGCTGCGGGCGGCTTTCAGGAGGCGGCGCGCCTGCCGGCGCACGAAATCGAGCGCGCTGCCCGGCAAGGCGGTGGACGCCGGAACGGCGTGGCCAGACGAGCCGGTACTGGAAGACCGGTCAACGGGACAGAAAAAACGGGGGGAATGCTTGTGCATGCCAACTCCACGGTGTCTTGCCAGTTCTCGCGGATGGCGGCAGTGGAGGAGGAACAAGCGAGCTGCTTGCGGCAGGTGCGATGCGCTTTCGCGAGAGCGGGCGTCCTGCACACCCAGCCTGATCACTATAGCAGCTGGACCTGGTCGGTGGACAGCCGGCCACCCCATGCGCACGCCGTTTGCCGAGTTGGCCGGTACGGCCCGCCTGCACGCAGCTGCGCCGGCGAGCGAAAGGATCCGGTGGACATCAAAAACGAACATCAGCACGAGAGCCTCGGCGTGGGCTTCCTGCAAGGCGGCGGGGAGATGGGCGCCCGCATGCGGGCATTCGACTGGAGCACCACGCCGCTCGGGCCACCCGAAGGCTGGCCGGCACCGCTGCAGACGGCCACGCGCATCATGCTCACCTCGCGCCAGCCGATGTTCGTCTGGTGGGGTCCGGAGTTTGTCAATCTCTACAACGATGCCTACACGTCGGCACTCGGTGCACGCCACCCGAGCGGCCTCGGCCAGCCCGCACGGCAGGTCTGGCACGAGATCTGGGAGCAGGTGGGGCCGCGTGCCGAGTCGGTGCTGTCGCGCAATGAAGGCACCTTCGACGAAGACCTGCTGCTCGTCATGGAGCGCAACGGCTACCCCGAGGAGACCTACTACACCTTCTCCTACAGCCCCGTGCCGGGCGCCGCCGGCGGTGCCGGCGGGCTGCTCGGCGTGGTGATCGACAGCACCGGCCGCGTCATCGGCGAACGCCAGCTGGCCCTGCTGTGCGAGCTGGCCGCCGGCACGGCAGAGGTGCAGACCCGCGACGATGCCACCCGGCTCTACTGCGCGGCCCTGCAGCGACCGCGGCCCGACCTGCCCTTCACCCTGATCTACACGCTGGACCGCCAGCAAAACCGCCTGGACCTGCTCGGCGCCGCCGCGCTCGACCCGCAGGCAGCCGGTGTGCCTCGCCACATCGATCTCGGCGCCAGCGAGCCTGCCCACGCTGCGCTGATCGAAGCGCTCGAGACCAATGCACCACGTGTGCTGGCCTCGCTGGACCCGCTGCTGCCGGCACCGCCCGCCGGCGCCTGGCGCCATCCGGTGCTGCAGGCGGTGGCGGCACCGCTGGTCGTGCCCGGCCACCAACGGGCGGCCGGCCTGCTGGTGGCCGGTCTCAATCCCTTGCGGCTGTTCGACGACCGTTACCGCCGCTTCATCGAACTGGTGGCCGGCCAGATGGCCTCCGGCCTCACGCGGGCCCAGGTCCATGAGGAAGAGCGCCAGCGCCTGCAAGCCCTGTCGGAGCTGGACCGGGCCAAGACCGTCTTCTTCTCGGACATCAGCCACGAGTTCCGCACGCCGCTGACGCTGATGCTCGCGCCGCTGGAAGACCTGCTGGCCGCACCGGCCGTGGGACGCGAGCAGGGCCGTGCGCTGCGGCTGGTGCACCGCAACGCGCGGCGCCTGCTGAAGCTCGTCAACACCCTGCTCGACTTCTCGCGCATCGAGGCAGGCCGGCTGCAGGCCACCCGCGAACCGGTCGACCTGGCACGCGCCACGACCGACCTGGCCACCCTGTTCCAGGCCGCGGTCGAGCGAGCCGGCCTGCAGTTGCACATCGACTGCCCGCCCCTGAGCAGCCCGGCCCAGGTCGATCCCGACATGTGGGAAAAGATCGTGCTCAACCTGCTGTCCAACGCCTTCAAGTACACCCTGCAGGGCGAGATAGCCGTTCGGCTGAGCGAGCAGGGCCAGGGCCTGCAGCGCCACGCGGTGCTGCAGGTGGAAGACACCGGCATCGGCATTGCCGCCGACGAGGTGCCCTTGCTGTTCAACCGCTTCCACCGCGTGCAGGGGGCGCAGGGACGCTCCAGCGAAGGCAGCGGCATCGGGCTCGCGCTGGTGCAGGAGCTGACGCGCCTGCACGGCGGCAGCGTCTCGGCCAGCAGCCGGCCCGGCCACGGCAGCTGCTTCGAAGTGCGCCTGCCGATGGGCAGCGCCGCGTTGCCCGGCGCCGGCGCGGCGCGCGGGCCGCTGGCGCCGACCCAGGAGGCGGCTCCCTATGTGGAAGAGGTGCTGCGCTGGCTGCCGGACGGCGGCGATGCCGGCAGCACGCCGAGCGACGCCATTGCCACTTCGGGCTGGCTGCCGCTGGCCGCCGAGCCGCGCGCCCGCCTGCTGCTGTGCGACGACAACGCCGACCTGCGCGACTACCTGGTGCGCCTGCTGTCCCGCGGCCATGACGTGCAGGCGGTGGCAGACGGCCTGGCGGCGCTGCAGGCGGTGCGCGAAGGCGCCTTCGACCTGGTGGTGAGCGACATCATGATGCCCGGCCTGGACGGGCTGGGCCTGCTCAAGGCCTTGCGCGAAGACCACCGCACCAGCAGCGTGCCGGTCATCCTGCTGTCGGCCCAGGCCGGGGAAGAAGCGCGGCTCGAAGGCCTGCAGGCCGGCGCGGACGACTACCTGATCAAGCCCTTCAGTGCCCGCGAGCTGGTGGCGCGTGTCGACGGCCTGCTGGCGCTGGCGCGGCTGCGCCGCGAGGCGGGCGACGCGCTGCGCGAGAGCGAAGCGCGCTTCCGCGAACTGGCCGACCATGCGCCGATGATGGTGTGGCTGGCCGAGGCCGACGGCCGCTGCAGCTACCTGAGCCGGTCGTGGAGCCAGTTCACCGGGCAGCCACCGGAGGCCGGCCTCGGCCACGGCTGGCTGCAGATGGTGCACCCCGGCGACCGCGAGCGCATCGCCCACCTGCAGGTGAACGACGCCGGCTCGCACACCACCCGGCGTGCCGAGTACCGCCTGCGGCGACGCGACGGCAGCTACGCCTGGGCGCTCGACGTCGCACAACCCCGCTTCGATGGCAGCGGCCGCTGGCTGGGCTATGTGGGCTCGGTGCTGGACATCAGCGACCGCAAGCAGGCCGAGGACGCCTTGCGCGCCGCCGATCGGCAAAAGGATGAGTTCCTGGCCACCCTGGCGCATGAGCTGCGCAACCCGCTCGCGCCCATCCGCAATGGGCTGGAGCTGCTCAAGCGCGCCAGCGACCGGCCCGAGGTCTTCGCCAAGGCGCTCGGCATGATGGAGCGGCAGGTCAACCACATGGTGCGTCTGATCGACGACCTGCTGGACGTCAGCCGCATCAGCCGCGGCCGCATCTCCCTGCGCCGTGAGCGGCTGGACCTCAAGGGCGTCCTGGCCGGCGCGCTGGAGACCAGCCGGCCCTTGATCGAGCAGATGCAGCACCAGTTCTCGCTGGACCTGCCGGCCGAGCCGCTGCATGTCGACGGCGACGCCACCCGCCTGACGCAGGTCTTTGCCAACCTGCTCAACAATGCGGCACGCTACACCGACCCCGGCGGGCGCATCCGCATCAGCGTCAGCCACGACGGCAGCGAGGCCTGCGTGGTGGTGCGCGACAACGGCATCGGCATCGCACCCGACCAGCAGGGCCGTGTCTTCGAGATGTTCGCGCAGGCGCCCAGCGCTGCCCGCTTCACCGAGGGCGGCCTGGGCATCGGCCTCACCATCGCACGCCAGCTGGTGGACATGCATGGCGGGCGCATCGACGTGCACAGCGCCGGTCTGGGCCGCGGCAGCGAGTTCACCGTCCACCTGCCATTGGCCGCCGCCGCCAGGCGGGCCACGGCCGGCGCGTCGTGGGAGCCACCGAGCTTGCCCCTGTAGTGCTGTGGAACCGTGCTGTGGAACCGTGCTGTGGGCCGTGCTGCAGTGCAGCGCCACCGCGCAGCCGGGTGCGCCTGGTGCGGTGTCCGCACAGGGGCGGCCCCCTGGCCCGCGCGGAACGCCGGGTGTCGCCCGGCGCCACGCCTGCGGGCGCCTGTGTGGCGTGCAGCCGCCGACATGCTGCGCCGGCCGCACTGCTGCGCCCCCTCCTGCAAGTAGCGGCCTAGGTCGGCGCCTTCGCCGGCTGGGCCCGGAACACGCCAGTGCTGTTGCATCCTGCAACAGCACTGGCCTTGCCGCCCCAACGGCTTCTCGCTTATTTTCATACACCCGTTTGAATCACCAGTTTCAAGCGGGTGCAAGGCCGGGCAGCCGGCCATCCAAACAAGACCCGAGAGCGAGCGCCACGCAGCGCCGCCGTCCCGCCCGGCTTGCGGCACCAGGCCGGCACCAGGAGACAAGAGATGCAGTTGTCCGGCCATGCCTCGCCGCCGGCGGGTGAACGCCCTGCCTCGCCTCCGTCGCCCTTCGGGCACCGGCGGCTCGCCTTCCTTCTATTCCTGCTGTCGGCCCTGCCGCCGTTGATCGCCTGGTCGGCAGCCTCGCGCTGGGGCCACTGGAACCTCTGGGCCTGGTACACCCCGGTGCAGTTCTTCGTGCTGTTCCCGCTGGCCGAGATGGCCATCGGCACCGACCGGCGCAACCCCGACCCGGCCAGCGAAGCGGCCCTGGCGGCGGACCGCTTCTACCCCGCACTGACCCTGCTGTGCGTCCCGCTGCAGCTGGGCCTGATGCTGTGGGGGGGCTGGGTCTTCGCGACGGTGCCGCTGGAGCCGCTCGGCCGGCTTGGCTGGCTGGTATCGATGGGTTGCCTGGGCGGCGTGCTGGCCATCAACACCGCCCATGAGCTGATCCACAAGCCCGGCCGGCTCGAACGCGCCGGCGGCGGCCTGTTGCTGGCCTCGGTGGGCTACGGGTCCTTCAAGATCGAGCACATCTACGGCCACCATGTGGATGTGGCCACCCCGGCCGATGGCAGCACGGCTCGGCGCGGCGAGCATGTCTACGGCTTCATCCTGCGCGCGCTGCGCCACAACATCGCGCGGGCCTACGCCCTGGAGCGCCATCATGCGCGCCGCCGCGGCCAGTCCTGGCACTGGTGGCGCAGCGAAACCAGTGGCTGGCTGCTGGCCAGCGCCTGCTTCGCTGGCGCTTGTGGCGTCATCGCCGGTGGGCCGATCGGGGTGGCCTATTTCGTCGGCCAGGCCTTCTTCTCGGTCTGCCTGCTCGAGATCATCAACTACATCGAGCACTACGGCCTGCAACGCCGCCGTGGTCCGGACGGCCGCTATGAACGGGTCGACCCTCGCCACTCCTGGAACTCCGACTTCCTGCTCAGCAACCTGATGCTGTTCCAGCTGCAGCGGCATTCCGACCACCATGCCCATCCGGCACGGCGCTACCAGGTGCTGCGCCGATTCGAGCACAGCCCGCAACTCCCCTTTGGCTATGCCACCGGCGTTGTGCTGGCCCTGCTGCCACCGCTATGGTGGCGCGTGATGAACCCACGCGCCGAGGCCCACCTGCGGGCCTGCGAAGAGGCCCGCAGCTGACGCGGCCCTCGCCCCCTTTTTCAACTTCATTGGACACCGAAGGACCTTCATGAGCTATTCCATCCAGACCAAGCTGGGCGACCTGCTGGACAACGAGCAGACCCGCGCCATTCTCGAAAAGAACCTGCCCGGCCTGTCCGGCCATCCGCAGATCGCGATGGCGCGCGGCTTTCCGCTGGCCACCGTGGCGCAGTTCTCCGGTGGGCTGATCACGCAGGACATGCTCGACGCGGTCGAGGGCGAGTTGAGCCAGCTGGCCTGACGGCACCCCTTTACTCCGCCACCCGCCGCCTGGCATCGCCACCTCCGGCACGGGGCGGCGGTGGCGATCTTCCTTGCCCACTGCCATCGCACTTCATGGAACCCTCACGCGCCAAGGACAGGAAAGCCGGCGACCAGACGCGCCAGCGCATCCTCGACGTTGCCGAGCGCGCCTTCATCCTGCAAGGCTTCGATGCCTTGTCGCTGCGCCAGATCACCGAGCAGGCCCAGGTCAACCTGGCGGCCGTGCACTATCACTTCGGCGGCAAGGAAGCCTTGCTGCATGCGATGCTGGAACGCCGCATCGGCAAGCTCAACACCGAGCGGCTGCGCCTGCTCGACGCCTGCGAGGCCGCCTGGCCCGAGGCGCCGCTGAGCTGCGAGCACGTGCTGGCCGCGATGTTCGTGCCGGCGCTGCGCCTGGCACGCGACCCGCAGCAGGGAGGGCCGGCCTTCCTGCGACTGCTCGGGCGGGTCTACACCGACACCTCGCCGGCCGTCGCCACCTACTTGCGCCAGCACTACGAGCCGGTGTTCGACCGCTTCTTCGACGCCTTCGTGCGCGCCCTGCCTCACATGCCGCGGCAGGACCTCGGCCTGCGCCTGCACTTCTCACTCAAGGCGCTGGCCGGCGTGCTGGCCAGCGACGACATCGAGCAGTTGATCGCCTCCTTCAGCCAGGGCCAGGCCTTCACCGAGGCGCAGCTGCTGACGCGGCTCATCTCGCTGATGGTGGCCGTGCTGAAGGAACCGCTGCTGCACACGCAGCGCAGTGCCACCCTGGAGGAAGTGCTGCGCATGGCCGACCTGCAAGGCGGCAAGCGGCCGCAGGCCCTGCGTGTACTGAACGGCGGCAAGAGCAGCGTGATGCCGCCGCGCCGCACTCGCACGCCGCGGCGCTGACTCCCCTCCCCGTCCCCTAGACCCACCTCAACGAGCCACAAACCATGGGTGTCCCGATTCCTGAAACCGAGCGCGTCTGGCTGAAGTCCTACCGGCCCGACGTGCCCTTCGAGATCCAGCCTGAGCGCTACCGCAACATGAACGTGTTGTTCGAGGAGAACGTGAGCCGCTTCCGCGACCGCGTGGCCTTCGTCAGTGCCGGGACCGAAATGAGCTATGCACGCTGTGGCGAGCTGGCATGGGCCTTCGCCGCCTGGCTGCATGCCGCGGGCGTGCGCCATGGCGACCGGGTCGCGCTGATGATGCCCAACTGCCTGCAATACCCGGTCTGCCTGTTCGGCACCCTGCTGGCCGGCGCGGTGGTCGTCAATGTGAACCCGCTCTACACCGCCCGCGAGCTGGCCCACCAGCTGAAGGACAGCGGAGCCACCACGCTGGTGGCGATGGACCTGTTCGCCGCCACCCTGGCGCAAGCGCTGCCCGGCACCGCGGTGCAGCGGGTCCTGCTGACCGGCCTGGGCGACCTGTTCGACGACGGGCTCAACCTGAAGGGCCGCTTCGTCAACTTCATGATCCGCCGCAGCACGCCGGCGGCCAAGCGCCAGGGCAGCGTGCCCGGCGCCCTGCCGCTGCGCCGCGCGCTGGCCGAGGGCCGTCGGCTGCCGCGTCCGCAGGTCGAGGTGGCCCCCCAGGACCTGGCCTTCCTGCAGTACACCGGCGGCACCACCGGCGTGGCCAAGGGGGCCATGCTGACGCACCGCAACATCGTCGCCAACCTGCTGCAGACCCTGGCCTGGCGCGGCCATGACCCGCAGGCCGACCTGATCGAGACCAACCTCAGCCTGCTGCCGCTGTACCACATCTTCTCGCTGACGGTGAATTGCCTGGCCTTCATGTGCGTGGGCGGCCGCAATGTGCTGATCGCCAATCCGCGCGACGTCGGCCGCGTGATGAAGGTCATCAAGAACGAAGACTTCAGCGGCATCGCCGGCGTCAGCACCTTGTTCAATTCCTTCCTGGAGAACGAGACCTTCCGCAAGCGCGACTTCTCGCGCCTGCGCCTCACCATCTCGGGCGGCATGGCCACACCGCAGGCGGTGGCCGAGCGCTGGGAGCGCCTGACCGGCAAGGGCATCACCGAAGGCTATGGCCTGACCGAGTGCTCGCCCATCGTCACCATCAACCCGATCCATCTCGACCATCCTCAGCGCATGCGCTTCAACGGCACCATCGGCCTGCCGGTGCCGTCGACCGAGGTGCGCTTCCGCCGCGACGATGGCAGCTGGGCCGCACTCGGCGAGCCGGGCGAGCTGTGCGTGCGCGGCCCGCAGGTGATGCGTGGCTACTGGAACCGGCCCGACGAAACCGCCAAGGTGATCGATGCCGAGGGCTGGCTGAGCACCGGCGACGTCGGTGTGATGGACGAGCACGGCTATGTGCGTCTGATCGACCGCAAGAAGGACATGATCCTGGTCTCCGGCTTCAACGTCTATCCGAACGAGGTCGAAGACGTCGTGATGATGCATCCCGGCGTGCGCGAGGTGGCGGCGCTCGGCGTGCCCGACCCGGTGGCCGGCGAGCGGGTCAAGATCGTCGTCGTGCGCAAGGACAGCTCGCTCACCGAGGCCGCGTTGCTCGACCACTGCCGGTCCCGCCTGGTGGGCTACAAGATGCCGCGGGTGGTGGAGTTCCGCGAGCAGGAGCTGCCCAAGACCAACGTCGGCAAGATCCTGCGGCGCGAACTGCGCTGAGCCGGCGCCGGCCACCCCGGTCGCGTGAGGGCGGTCGCCGCCAGTGTGGCGGCCGCCCGTTCCCTGTGTGCCTGCCGTGAAGAAAGGAAGCGATCCCGATGACCTCCCCTCGCCATCCCCCTTCCCTCCTCGCGCGGGCCCGGCCGGCCCTGGCCGCGGTGCCGCTCGCCCTGCTTGCCGCGGCCGATGCGAGCGCGGTCACCGTCTCGCCCGCCGGCGACCTGGTGGCCGCCGGCACACTGAGCTACCGCAAGGGCATCGCCAGTCTGAGCTGCGCCACCACCTTCACCGGCACCATCAGCGCCGAAGGTGCGGTGAACATCAGCGCGGCGAGCTTCGGCAGCAGTGGCCTGTGCAGCCACATCTCGGCGGTCGGCCTGCCGTGGAGCGGACAGGCGCAGCCGAGCGGCGTGCTGGTCATCGACAACGCGGCGGTGCATGTGAGCGCGCCATTCGTCGGCGGCCAGTGCGGCCCGAGCCGCATCGAGCTGCAGTGGGACAACGCCAAGTCGACGCTGGGCTTCAAGGACGTGCTGCTGGTCGCCGCCTCGGGCTCCAGCTGCAAGACCAATGGCCTGATCAGCGTGACGCCGGCCCTGGACGTGCAGCCCTGAGCCGGCGTAGGCCGCCCGCCTAGAGGCCGGCCTTCTTCAGCCGGTTGGCATGGCTGCGATAAAAGCTCAGCGGGTCCGGCCCGAGGAAGTCACGCAGCCCCATCACATGGTTCACGCCGTCGGCGTGGTTCCAGGGATAGTCGGCCCGCAGCACCTCGCCCCAGCGGGAGGAACAGCTCGACACCAGGCCGTCGTTGGCTTCGCCGTTGGTGAAGCCGAGCCCGGCCACCAGGCCGAACAGGTGGTCGCTGAGGTCGAGGAAATTGGTGTTCACCCTGGCGCCCCCCGCCGAGTAGTAGTGCACCCCGCTGGCACCCACCCGCGCGCCTGACCCACACGGTGTGGTCGGCGCCCCCTCGGTGTAGCGCAGGTTCCAGGCCCGGCTCATCGAAGTCGTGAGCTGGAAGACGTTGCCGATGAGGTCGTGCTCGCGGTCGGACGCGCCGACCAGCCAGTCGAGCGCCTTCAGCAGCTCGGTGCTGAGCTTGATCAGCTGCTCCCCTTCCTCGGGATGCTCCACCGTGTACTTGGCCAGCCAGTCGGCCACGTTGCTGCCATGGTGCGGGGTCTGCACCGTGGTAACGCTGGCCACCAGGTCGGGCCGCACCTTGGCGACATAGCGGGCCGCCAGCCCGCCCTGGCTGTGCGCGACCAGGTTGAAGCGCTGCGTGCCGTGGGCGGCCTGCAAGGCCAGCAGCTGGCGCAGCAGCTGCTCGCCGCGTTCCTCGTGCGTGTCCACCGTCGACAGCTTCACGGTGTGCACGGTGGCGCCACCGGCGCCGAGCGCCTGCTTCACGCCGAAGAAGTAGTCCACCACCCCGCCGATGTTGTCGAAGCCCAGCACCCCATGCACCAGCACGATGGGGTGCTGGGTCCGCGTGTAGCGGAAGTCGAGGTAGGAAAAATCCAGCGCCTGGCTGGTGGCAGGCAGCGCCAGCAGCGCCGCACCCGCCAGGGTGCAGGCGGCAGCGAAACGTTTGATCCCCATGTCGGTCTCCTCGTTGCTTGACGGGCGACGACAAAGGCCAAGAAGTGAAGCATCGAGAGGTCGCGCCCGGCTGGCGACTATGCGAGCTGGCCGGTGGCCGCGTCGATGATGCAGCCTGTGCTGGCTTGCAGGCGGCCGACGCTGCGATCACGCGGCACCGCCGCTGCTGTCCGCAAGGCCGGAGCCGGGGCACCACGCTCACCACCGACCCTCGAGTGGCCGCCCCTGCGCCCCACAGGCGGCGCCGGGCGGGCCGCATGCCCCTGCTTCGGAGCGACCTCGCGCCCGGCACAGCTTGCTGCACCGGGGGCGCGGGAAGATCCGCTCAGCCGGCCCGGCCGGTCACCTGTTCCTGGAACAGCCCTGGGCTCTTGCCATACCAACGCCTGAAGGCATGCTGGAAGGCACTCGGCTGCGAGAAGCCGAGCAGCGCCGCCACCCGCGAGATGGCCATGCCCTGGCGCAGGTGGCGCACCGCGGCATGGCGCCTGACCTCGTCGACCAGCTCGCGGAAGTTGTGCCCCTCCGCGTCGAGCAGCGAGCGCAGCTGGCGCGGCGAGCGCTCCAGCATCGCGCCGACCCGCTGCAGCGTGACCTCCTCCTGCCGCGACAGCAGGGTGGAGATGGCCACCACCACCTTGTTCTTCAGCGGTGTGCGCTGCGCCAGCGTGGCCTTCAGCTGCTCGGCCTTCTCCTGCAGGAAGTGGCGCAGGTAGCTGTCCGCGGTGCGGAAGGGCAGCTGCAGGTAGTCGGGATCGAAGCCGATGCTGTTGTCGCAGGCGCGGAAGGTCAGCGTCGCGCCGGGGAAGACCTGCTCGTAGGCGCCCCGGTAGCCGGGGTCGGCATGCATGAAGCGCACGTTCCTCGCATACAGAGGCACCCCGGTGAAGCTCTGGCCGAACCAGCAGGCCAGGGCCAGGAAGTGCTCGGCCAGGAAGCGCGACTCGTAGCGCGGGTCGCGGCAGGTGTAGACGAAGCGGGCGCTGTCGCCTTCCAGCACATAGTCGACGTCCTCGGCTTCGGAGACCAGCAGCGAGTACTGCCGCCAGTGCTCGATCGCCGAACGCATCGTCGGGCAGCGCATGCCGAGGTGCGCGACGAAGTGCATCTTGTTCTCGGGATAGTGCTTGTGCAGCTCCAGCGCGAGCGCCGGGTTGTCGAGCTCGCGGCTCGCGAACTCCCACAGCCGCTCGATGCGCGACAGGGGCAGCCGGGCGTCGGGGCTGCGCAGGTCGCGTGGATGCACGCCGGTGGCCCGGGCCATGCGTTCCTCCGACACACCGTGGCGCAACAGCAGTCGCACCAGGGTGAGGGCCGATTCATAGGCAGTGACGGTGGGTTCCTGAAGCACGGAGGCCGGGACCGTCGGCCCGGCGGGCTTCGCAAGGTCGGCTTGCATGGGCGGCCGCCTCAGGACCACGCCCGGGCAGAAGCCACACTCGCCGGCGCAAGACGCAGTCTCATCGATGTCCCCTTGTCTCCATCGTCGGCGCAACGCCCGGCCTGTTCCGGCCTGCCTGAGGCTCTGGCGAGTGCGCCGTATTGCAGGTACTCAGCGCCGCAATCATTGCGCCGACTGGCCGTGTCGGGGGTAAACGTTGGTAATGCACAGCTGCATGATTCGCTTGCCATCGTCGGGGGTGCCGGCGCTGCTGTGCAGCCTCGGGCAACACCACACCGGGTTAACACCGAGCCCAGGTAGAAGTCCCAAGCCGGCGGTGATCTCAATGTCGGGGGACCCGGTACATCGCCCCTGTCGATCATTGCGACGAAGGGAGGGCTCCGACATCCTTCGCCGTCGCAGGCAACGGTCGGCGAGTCGCTCTCCCCAGGGGCCCTCACGGAGGGCGACTCACCGACCGGACCCACCGGCACGAGGATCATGCGGACGCCTCGCCCCCCTCGCCTGCACCTCCCAGTTCCGTCCGCAGACACAACATCGAGTGGAGTCACAATGAAATCTTCCAACGTCGGGCGTACCTTCAAGCGCCTGCTTCTTGCCGCTGCCACCGCCGTCGCCTTCCCCGCCATGGCCGACACGATCACGGGCACGGACGCCGACCTGGTGTTCTCGCAATCTGCCCTCGACACCCTGGGCCTGATCTCCGTCAGCGTGTCCGGCATCGGCAGCGCCACCACCGTGGAGCCGGGCAAGTCCTTCAAGTTCCCCATCACCGGCGGCACCGTGACCGGCGGCACCGTGGTGGACGTGCTCACCGCCCCTGATGCAGGCGTCAGCCTGACCAAGGGCTCGACCGTCATCTCGCTGGGTGACTTCCGTGTCGACGTGGCGACCAAGAGTCTCTACGGCGACATCACCATCGGCAGCAACGTCGTGCAGGACACCAAGCTGTACACGTTCACGACCCTGGTCAACGAGGCCCTGGATCCGGGCAAGTTCAAGGTCAGCGCCAGCGGCATGTTCATCACCGAGACCGCGCTGAACACCCTGGGTGACGCGCTGGGCGTGCCGGTCTTCCTGCGTCCGGCGGTGGCCGGCGTGGACTTCGGCACCCTGACCGGCAACGTGACGGCTGCCGTGCCGGAGCCCTCGACCTACGCCATGCTCGCGCTGGGCCTGGCCGGCATCGGCGCCTACAGCAAGCGCCGCCGCGACCGCGCTGCGGCAGACGCGCAGGCCGAGCCGCAAGCCGCCTGATGTAGGCGACGCGGGGTCGCTGCGCTTGTCTGCAAACGATCGACCCCCTCGCTTCGCTCCGCTGCCCCGCCGGCGCCCTGGTGCCGGCGGGGCAGTTTCTTTTCACATCGGAAGAATGCGTCTCACGTGTCGGGACGGCTCCAGAGCCATGCCGCGATGCAGGCCATCACCGCTGGCAAGGCCAGCTTGAGCCACAGCGGCACCGGCAGGAAGGCCACCAGCGTGGCGCTGCCGGCCATGCCCAGGCTGGCCAGCCACTTGGCACGCCGCGGCACCGCGCCGTGCTCGCGCCAGCGGCAGATGGGCGGCCCCCAGACAGGGTGACGCAGCATGCGCTCCTCCAGCTCGGGCCAGCCACGGCCGGCGGCCCAGGCAGCAGCCAGCAGGAAGGGCACGGTGGGCATCACCGGCAGCACGATGCCAATGACGCCAAGCACGATGAGCAGGACTGCCAGCGCGCGCCACAGCAGGATGACGGTGTGCCTCAGCACGTGGTCCCCGCGGACAGCGATGCGGCCGGACAGGAGAGGGCAAGCAACATGGTGCCGGCCACGATAGCACGGCCATGGCGACCCGCGGCACGGCCCGGGATCGAGCGCGAGGGGCGGCCTGCCACCGCTCGGGACGGCCGGCCGGCGGCGGCCCTCATGCACCGCACCGGCGGGCCCGCGCTCAGGTGGGCCGGCCGGCGGGCCAGCCCTGCCAGGCGTGCATCAGCTCATGGGCTCGTGCCTGTGCGGCGGCATCTACCACCCGGCCGTCGAACTTGTCGATCGCGCACAGCACGCCGCCAGGGACGCGGCCCTTCTCGATGAGGCTTTCAGAGGCCGAGAAGAAGGTCCACCACATCGGCGTTTCCCGGATGAGCTCGATGCGGCCGAACACCTCGCCCCGATGAGCTTGTCGACGCAGCCGCGCAATCTCCCGGGCCGCCACCTCCTGCGCCAGCGACAGCGGCAGCTGCGGTTCGCGGTACTTGGCTTCCATGATGCGGCAGGCAACGCCGCTGGCCGCCAGGTCGCGAGCCACAGCGGCCGCCACTTCCAGCTCGACGCTGATGCCGACGAAGCCCGGCGGCAGGATGGGCTCGCTGCCACGCGGGATGCGGCGCGCGGCCAGGGTGGCGTCGATCAGCGGGAGCCGGTCTTCCGCCATCTTGTCCAGGAAAAGATCGAAGGGCATGCGGTGGAGGCAAAGATGAAAAGCCGGCACAGTGTATGCAGCCGACGTCGAGCGGTGCGGTGGCGCCTGACCGGCGATGGCTGGGCGCCACGGCGGGATGGACCGGTGGCGGGCCTCAGCCTGTATCGCCGGCAGGGCCCGGCCTGTCGCGCACGCAGAGGGCCGCCAGCAGCGCGAGCGCGGCAGCGCCGAGCATGAAGCCATGGGCAGCGTCATAGGCTGCCACGGGATAGGCCCGCACCCCCGCCCGCACGCTACCGGCCCAGTGCAGGTCCAGGATCCAGCCGTAGCCCGACTGGATGATCGAGGCGCCGAGGAAGACGCCGGTGTTCACCACGCTGACCGCCAGGCCGGCGGCGGCCACCGGCACCTCGTCCTTCGCTGCGCCATAGGTGAGCACGAAACCGCCGGCGGCTGCGCCCAGCAAGAAGCACAACACCGTGCTACCCGCGCCAGCGTCCAGCGGCACATGAACCAGCACCGCCAGCAGCCCGAGGTAGGCCAGCACGCTGCCCAGCAGGATCGGGCGGCGCTTGCCGAGCCGGTCGGACCAGGCCCCCAGGCAGAAGGACCCGGCGGCCAGCCCGAGCAGGCTGGCGGTGACCAGAAAAGCGCTGTCGCTGCGGCCCAGGCGATGCACGTCCTGCAGGAATGGCACGGCCCACAGGCCCGAGAGCGCGTAGTAGCTTCCCAGCATGCCCAGGTTGACGAAAAACACCGGCCACAGCCGGCGCCGCTTGAGCACCGAGGCCAGCGAGGGCAGCAGGCCGCCCCCCGCCCCCGGGGCGACCCGGGGCGGCCGGGCGAGGAAGGGGGCTTGCCGCTGCTCCGGCGCATTGCGCACCACCGCGGCGGCCACCGCGGCCAGCACCAGCGAGACGAGGCCGATGCCGATGAACACCCAGCGCCAGCTGTGCCGGTGCAGCAGGGCATCGAGCGGCGTGCCGGCCAGCACCGAGCCGAGGTTGCCGATCAGCAGCGTCAAGCCACTGATCAGGCCATATTGGGCGGGACGGGTCCAGGCCGCATTGCTCTTCATGAAACACACGAAGACCACCGACACCCCCAAGCCCACCAGAAAGCGCCCCAAGGTCGCCTGTGCGAAGGAGGAGGCGAGGCCGAAGGCGATGCTGCCAATGCCGGCCACCAGGTTGGCCAGGGTCAGCGTGATGCGGTTGCCGACCCGGTCGGCCAGCAGGCCGGACGGGATCTGCGTCAGCGCCGAGACGTAGTAGTAGGTTGCAGCGAGGGAGCCGAGCTCGGCCGCGGTGACGCCGAAGGCCGCCTTCAGGTCGGCTGAAACGACGGCCGGCGCCATGCGGTGGAAGTACACCCAGACATAGCTGGCGGCGAAGACCACAAAGATGCTCCACCGCTGCCAGGCCGTCGGGTCGGCGGTGCCAGTGGCGTCAAGGACGGTGCGGGTGCTCATGCGCGGGACCGGGCCGGGTCGTCACTCGTCGTGCACGGCTCAAGCTGCCATGGCGTCGGCCGGCACCCGGTAGAGCACCGGCTCGAAGGATGGCGCGGTACTGCAGACAAAGGCGGCTTCCGAGATCACGTCGCCCAGGTCGGCCAGCGCTGCCAGCGCGCCCGAGATCCCCACCGTCTTGTGCTGCAGGCTCGGCACCACATAGCTTTCAGCGGAGGCGCCGCCGCGGCTGGCGTTGTAGACCAGGATGCTCTGCGACATGCAGAAGCCGGCCTTCTCCATGTATTCCACCGGCAACTCGGCACTCATCTCGATGCAGCCGCCCTTCTCCACCGACGCCACCTGCAGGCCGCTCAGGAGGTTGGACAGGTAGGTCCTGGGCAAGGCCTCGCGCGGGCCGAGTACGGCGGCGTCGGGATGGTCGATGCGGTCCAGCCGGCCCTCGTGCTCCAGCATCAGCCGGGCGCAGGACAGGTCGTTCACCACGGGGCTCGCGGGGTACAGCCGCACATCGATGAGGCCCGGGCCGGCACGGCCGTTCAGGTGCCGCTCGTATTGCTCGGCATCGAGGCTGGTGGTGGTGATGAGGCAGCACAGCTCGCCCTCGCCGAGCAGGTGGGCGATCGACCCCCGGGCCTCCACCGTGTCGTCGTCGCCGGGCAGCACGAAGGTGTACATGCGGTTGACCCAGCGGTCGCCGCCGATCTTGGTGAGGTTGACCTGCTCGTAGGGCGCGATGTCGGCCAGGCGCATCATCTCTCGCGGCAGTACCAGGCCTTCGGCGATGCCATCGTCGGGGAACGGGGTGGAGCGGGTGATCCTGAGGTTGTGCAGGCAACTCCGCTTGACGCGATAGTGGTTCATGTCCGTCCTTTCGACGTGGAGGGGGAAGGCAGCGCCGGCCCCTCTGCACGCGCGGCGCCGCGGCATGCGGACGCCGGCGCTTGCTGCAGCAGGGCCGCGCCGAGGAGCCGGGCACCCGCCCGGCAGCCGGCCGTGAAGTCGAAGAAGCCACCGAAGTCACGGGAGGCGAAGCGGTTGGTGAAGTACAGGCCGGCAAGCGTGGATTCGAAGCGCTCGTTCAGCACCGGGTAGCCGCCCACCGTGTCCAGGGCCGGCAGCAGGCCGCCGCGCTCAAGGAAGCCGAGCCGCCGCACCTCGGTCCGGTAGCCGGTCGCCAGGATCACCTGGTGCACCGGCAAGCGTTGCCCGCTGCTCAACGAGACGACCACCTGGCCACTGATGCCCGGCTCTGCGCCCACCACCTCGGTGCAGGGCCACAGCTGCACCTCGGGGCGCGCGATGCGGGGTGCCAGCCAGGGCTCGAGCCGACCCCGGCCGATGGCCCACATGCGTCCGGCGATGTCTTGCTTCTCGGCCTCCGGAAGGCGGCGATACCAGCCGGGACAGGCCTCCAGCCGCGCCAGCAAGGGGTCGACCCAGCGCCAGTCGGCCGCCTCGAAGGCGGGGCTGGGATGCCGGTGGCAGACATGGACCTCGGCGGCACCCGCCTCGGCCGCCAGCGCGGCCCATTCGAAGGCACTCTGCCGGCCGCCGACGATGAGCAGCGACCGGCCGGCGAACGGAGCGAAGTCCACCGTGTCCTGTGCATGGCAGAACGGGTGCCCCTTCAGCAAGGCGGCATGGGCCTCGTCGAGATGGCGGCACGCGCCGAAGGCGGTGGCCACCACCACCTGCTCGGCCTGCAGTTCCCGGCCGTCCTCGAAACGCGCCAGAAAGCGGCAGCGACCGCGTGTCTCGCGCTCCAGGCACTGCAGCCGCGCCGGCCGCGCGCGGATGCCTTGTTGCCGAGCGAACCAGTCGGCATAGCCCAGGTAGTCGGCCAGCGCGATGGGATCGCCGGCGCCGCGAGGTGGGCCGCCCCGGGTGTCGAAATAGGCAAGCAAGGTGTGGTCGCCTTGCGGGTCCAGGTGCCACTCGGCGGTGGAGCGCAGTTGCATGCCGGCGGGCATGTGGCGGCGCCAGAACCCCATCGGCTCGCCGACCAGCACATGGTCCAGGCGGTGCGCCTTGCAATAGGCAGCGAGCGACAGGCCATAAGGCCCGGCGCCGACGATCAAGGTGGCGGTGCGGTCGTGCGGCATGTCGGTCTCCGTCCGGCCAAGGTGCACCGCCCGAGGCGGCCGCCTTCGCCTGCCCGGGCCAGCCCGGGGGATGAGGGAGGAGGTCCTTGACGCAGCGCTGCACGACCTGGAACGACGGCTCACTGCACGTGGCGCAGCGCTCGCTGGCCCGAGCCGACATGGTAGGACGCGGCGCCCGCAGCGGCGCCTCTCCCTACCGGGGACGTTCGCAGCTGACCCGCGGGGCCGCGAAGGCCTATAGTGCTGGCCCCGCGATCACGCGGGATGGGCTGGCGCCAGGTGTTCCAGCATCAGGCGGGCCACTGCCTCGCCCTGCTCTTCGAGCAGCCAGTGCGAGGCGCCCTGCAGCACCTCGAAGCGATAGGGACCCGCCACATGCGAAGCGGTGCCCTGCGCAGCCGCCCGCCCCAGCGCCTGGTCGGCCGATCCCCAGACATACAGCGTGGGCACCTTCACCGGGCCCACATGGCGACCCCGCTCGGCGGCGCGATACCAGTTGAGGCCGCCGGTCAGGGCGCCGGGCTCGCGCATGCGCGCGACGTTGCGCTGCACCTGTTCGGCGGACAGCTTGCCGCGGTAGGCATCCCGCATGGCGCGGGCATCGAAGGCCAGCAGCAGCCGCTCCGCCAGCGGCAGGCGCAGCCGGAACAGGAGCATGTAGAGCGACATGCGCCGCTGCTCCCGGTCGTGCTTCAGCGCCTGCCGGAAGGCGTCGGGGTGCGGCGTGGACAGCACGGTCAGCGTGTGCAGGCGCTCGGGATGCGCCGCGGCCAGCGCCCAGGCGACCGCGCCGCCCCAGTCGTGGCCGGCCAGGTGGAAGCGCGGCGCGCCCAGGGCATCGGCCCAGCGCAAGACGTCGCTCACCAGCAGGTTGACGCTGTAGGCCTTGACGTCCGCCGGCCGCGCCCGGGGCGAATAGCCGCGCTGGTCCACCGCCACCACCCGCCAGCCGGCAGCGGCCAGCTTCGGCATGACGCCGCTCCAGGCATCGGCGAACTGGGGAAAGCCGTGCAGGCACAACAGCAGCGGCCCGTCGGCCGGCCCACAGGCCAAGGCGTCAAAGATCAGGCCGTTGGCCTTCAGTTGCAGGGTCTCGAAGGGAGCCACGACATCTCCTGGTTCACGCTCGGGCAGCCGGCACCTCACGCCGGGGCTGCGGCCCTGCATCTTGCTTGAACCCGGTGCCGCTGCCAACGCCCGCCTGCCTCGCCGCCCGGCTTTGCGCCGCCACCCCTCGGCCAGCAGCGCCGCTTGGCAGGCGCTACAGTGCCGCCCACAAGGAGCATGACGATGACAAGCGAAACGGCAGCGGCGCAGGGCAGTGGTCTGCTGCAGGGACCGGCCGCGCTCGGGCGCTGGCTGCGTGAAGGTGTCCGCGCCGCGGTGTGGCGGCAGCCGCAGTGGCAGGGCTTGCCGGCCGGGCCGGCCTGGCTGGCCGGCTTCGGCCTGGCAGGGCTGCCCATCGTGCTGCTGCTCGACTGGCTCTACCTGCCCGGACCGGGCCGGCTCGATCCGCAGGCAGCCGCGGAAGGCTGGCTGTCGGTCCTGCTGCTCGCCTGGGCCTGCCGGCTGGCCCGCCGCGGGCCGGCGCCGGGCGGCGACGCCGAGCCAGCCCCCGGCACGGCGCAGCTGATTTGCATGGCGCTGCTGGTCGCGCACCTGGCCAGCCTGGCCTGGGGATTGTTGTCGGTGGCGCTGCTGCGCGGCGGCGTGGATGGCGAAGGGCGCCTGGGGGCCTGGGCACCATGGGCCCTCTGGGTGGCCCCCGGCGTCTGGACCGTGCTGGCGCAGTGGCTGCTGCTGTGGCGCGAGGGCACCCGCCGGGCCTTGCCACGGGCGGTGGCCTCGCTCGCGCTCGCGGCCGCCGCGGCGCTGCCCTACCTGCTACCGGCCACGCCCCTGTGGCAGGCGGTGGACGATGCGCCGGCCGATGCCCCGGCTGCCGAGCCGCTCGCCCTCACCCAGGACGTGATCGAGGGACAAGCCGAGTTGCTGACGCGCCAGTTGCAGGCCCTGCCGCGGCAGCGGCCGGGCGTGGTGGACGTCTATGCCATCGGCTTCGCCCCGTATGGCGAGGAGGACGTGTTCCGGCGCGAGACCGAGCTGGTGAGCACCGTCATGGCACAGCGCTTCGACGCCACCGGCCGCACGCTGCAGCTGGTGAACCACCCGCAGACGGCGCGGGCGCTGGCCTGGGCCACGCCGCTCAACCTGCAGCGCGCGATCCGCCACATCGCCACGCTGATGGACCGGGACGAGGATGTGCTGTTCCTGCATCTCACCTCGCACGGTGCGCGCGACGGCGAGCTGGCCACCAGCCTCTGGCCGCTGAGCCTGGAGCCGGTGACGCCGGACGACCTGAAGGCCTGGCTGGACGAGGCGGGCGTGCGCTGGCGCATCGTCTCCATCTCGGCCTGCTACTCCGGCAGCTGGATCGCACCGCTGGCCGGCGACGAGACGCTGGTGATGACCGCCGCCGATGCCGAGCACACCTCCTACGGCTGCGGACGGCTGTCGGAGCTCACCTTCTTCGGCCGCGCCCTGTACGACGAACAGCTGCGCCGCGACACCTTGTCCTTCGAGACGGCCCACGCCCGCGCACGCGACCTCATCCGCCAGCGCGAGCAGGAGGCGGGCAAGACGGACGGCTATTCCAACCCGCAGATCGCGATGGGCAGCGCGATGCGGGCGCGGCTGGAGCGGCTGCAACGGCAACTGCAGGAGGGCGGCGCGCCGGCCGGCGCCGCCTCACGCTGACGCCACTGCCCGGCGGTGGCTGCGGCGGCGCAGCAACGCCACGCCGGTGACGGCATAGCAGCCGCCGACATTGCCCAGCGACATCAGGGTGTAGCCGAGGTCCCGGCTCACCAGGTGGGCATAGAGCAGCGACACGGTGGCCGAGGCGCACCACACGCCCCAGGTGCACAGCGAGACATCGGCGGCGCCGCTGCGGCTGCGCCAGACCGAGCGCAGCTGCGGCAGGTAGGCCGCCACCAGCACGATGCCGAATGCCGCATAAAGCGCACTGAGGACGCCGACCACACTGATTCTCCTGGCGAATGGCGGGCCGCCCGGGCCCAAGACGATGACGCTCGCCAGTGTGCTGCGGCGGCCCGAAGCTCGAACGCCGGAAAAGCGCCGGCCGCCGGGTGCAACTCCGCGCCGCGGGACCCGCCCGCCCCCCCGGCCGGCCGCGCCGATCAACCGGCCGGCGCCGTTCCCCATCCGCCCAGCCGGCCCGCCTCGCCGGCACGACGGCGGCCGACCAGCCATTGCCCGGCCTCGAACACCGCCTGCGTCAGCACCGCCAGCAGCGCGGCTGGCGCTGCCCCGGACAGCAGGGCGGCATGGTCGTTGAGGGCCAGCCCGGTGACGATGCGCTCGCCGAAGCCGCCGGCGCCGATGAAGGCGGCGATGGTGGCAGTGCCCACCGTGATCACCGCGGCCGTCTTGATGCCAGCCACGATCACCGGGGCGGCCAGCGGCAGGTCGATGCTGCGCCAGCGCTGCGCCGGCGTCAGCCCCAGGGCGGTGCCGGCCTCGCGCAGGCCGGCGGGCACCTGGCACAGGCCCGTGGTGGTGTTGCGCACGATGGGCAGCAGGGCATAGAGGCTCAACGCCACCAGCGCCGGCAGCGTGCCGATGCGCCCCATCAGCGGGATCAGCACCGCAAACAGCGCCAGCGAGGGCACTGTCTGCAGCAGCCCGACCACCGCCATCACCGGTTGCTCCAGCCGCGGCAGTGCGGCGGCTGCCGCACCGAGCGGAATGCCCACCAGCGTGGCCACTGCCACCGCCACCACCACCAGCAGCACATGCTGGCGCGCCAGCCGGCCCAGGTCATCGGCCAGCAGCCGCTCGACGAATCCGGCCGGCGCCGGCGCTGCCGGCGCGGCGGCGGCCGGGCGGCCGGCAGACAGGAACTGGCGGGCGATGGCGGCGAACGACTGGCCACGCAGCTCGGCCTGGCCATTCATTGCGATCATGGCCGCCTCGTCGATGCGGCCCTGCAGCCCGGCGATCGCTTGCCACGCCGCTGGAAAGCGGCGCGCCGCATCGAGCCGGTAGAGCAGCACAGCGTCGTAGCGGGGAAAGAACTGCAGGTCGTCATTCAGCACGGTGAGCTGCAGCTCGGCGATCTTGGCGTCCGTGGTGTAGATGTCGGTGGCGGCGATACGACCACTGCCCAGCGCCTGGTAGGCAATGCCGTGGTCGATGCCGGTCGGGCGCTGTGGCAAGCCGTATCGCGCCGCCAGGCCGGGCCAGCCGTCGGCGCGGCCGAGGAACTCATGCGACAGGCCCAGCTCCAGTCCCTCGTGTGAGCGCAGGTCGCTGATGTCGGCAATGCCCAGCCGGCTCGCCTCGGCGGCGCGCATGGCCAGTGCATAGCCGTTGGAGAAGCCCAGCGGCACCGCCACGCCCAGGCCCATGCCGGCCAGCCGTGCCCGCATCGACTCGATGTCGGTGGGCCGCTCATTCTTGAGGATCTCGCTGTCCAGGGTGCCGAGGTACTCGGGATAGACGTCGATCGCGCCCGCCTTCAGTGCCTCGAATACCACCGCGGTGTTGCCCAGGCCCTGCCTGTGCTCGGCGGGGCTGTGCTGGCGCGCTGTCTGGGTGACGATCTCGGCCAGGATGTAAGACTCGGTGAAGCGCTTGGAGCCCACCACCAGGCGGTCTTCCGCGGCGCCGGCGGTGACGGTTGCCACGGCTGCGGCCAACGCTGCCAGCAGCCGCAGCCACCGCGCCAGTGCCTGCAAGGCCGGCGCCGCCCGGCGGGCGCTGCCGCCCGCGTATGCGATGTGCATGATGTCTGCCCTTCCTGTTTCATGTTGTGCCGTTCGGAGGCAAGCAGCTCTCCCGGCCGTCGGCCGATGCAGCATCGGCGGCGGCGCGGCGGGGAGCCACCGGCATCGCCCGAGGAAAGTGGAAGGCGGCCTGCCAGGCAGCTCGCTGCCAGGCGCTCGCCCGTCCGTGCATCGTGCACGACCTGGCGCACTTCTGCACGCGCTTCACCAAACCTCGCGGCGCGGCGCGTCGCCGGATCCGGGCCTTCGGTGGCCGTCCGCGGATCGTCGGCAGAACGCCGGCACCGGCTCTGGCCGCCAAGCGATGGCGGCGGCCCTGCCTCGAAGGCAGCCGTCCCGTGGGGCAGGCAGCCCTGTTGCGTTGGCGCGGTGGGCTGGTGGGGCTGTGCTGTGCTGGTGGGGCTGTGCTGGCGGGGGGCAGCGCCTCGCCTGTCCCCGGCTGGCATTCGCCGCGGTGTGGCGACTGCACGGCAGGTGGCCGATGCCCGGCGGCCGTGGCGGCAGTTCAGCGACAGGACGTGCGGCCTGGCGCCGTCGGTGCCGGACTGCGCCATCCAGGAGGCCCGCGCAGACCGTCACCGGCGGCCAGGATGCCGGCCATGGGCGGCCGCGGCCTCGCCCGAATGGCGCGCCGGATGCTGACCTGCCTCAGGACAGCTGCGGCGCCCGCGCGCTGAGCCGGAAGATGCGCGGCGTGGCACCGGTGTAGCGGTGGAAGACCCCGGTGAAATGCCCTTGGGTGCGGAATCCCACCCGGGCAGCCACGTCGATCAGCGGCAGCTCGCTCTCGGCCAGCAACTCCTTGGCCCGCTCGATGCGCTTCATCAGCACGAAGAGGTGGGGCGGCTGGCCGGTGGCCTGCTTGAACATGCGAGCGAAGTGGTAGGGACTCAGGTGGGCTTCCGCCGCCAGCTGCTCCACGCGGATCGGTTCGTTGAGGTGCTGCATCACGAAGGCGCGCACCCGGTTGAGCTTGTGCAGCGGCAACCCGCCGCACACCGCCTGCGCCGGCGCCGCGCAGGTGTAGAGCCGGGCCAGGTGAATGGCAAGCACACCGGCCAGCGACTGCAGGTAGGCGGTGCTCAGGCTGCGACCACTGCGGCGGTCACCGTGCAGCGCATTGCCGATCTCGCGGATGAAGGGGTCCGGCACCGCATAGCGCGGCGCCAGCGCCAGGGCCTGCACGCCCAGGGCGGCGCTGGCCTGCTCCTGGCAGAAGGCCGGATCGAGGCTGAGCACCAGCGTTTCCGACGGATGTTGTGCCTGCAGCGTGTGGGCCTCGCGCGGGGGCAGGATGGACACCAGAGGCGCACGCACGAAGGCCGTACGCAGCCGGCCACTGCCGGTCCGGTAGCACGTCACCAGGGTGGCGTTCTCGCCGGGAATGAGGATCTCGATGGTGTCGCGGACACGGTCGTTGTCCTGGCTTTGTTCCAGGCAACGCACATCCATGCCTTCACAGTGCCCGCTCCAGGTTGCCGCCTCGCGGCGCTGCGAGGGAGAGGGGCACCAAGCCGTTTCGTTGCTCATCAACACTGTGGGTCCTGCCTGCTGGGGTTGTGCATCGATGAAAGATAAAAGTGCCCATGAGATGTGACAATTGCACTTTGGTCTATGTCGAGCCGTGGGCACTGCCCTGCAGCGCCAGTGCGTGGTGCACCTCCGCCAGCAGGTCGTCACCCAGGAAAGGCTTGTGCAGGAAGGCCGCTGCGCCGCAGCGGCAGGCTTGTTCACACAGCCGCCCGTCGGCGTCCGCCTCCGCGGTGACGAACACCACCGGCAGCCGCCGGCCCATTCGATGCAGGTGTTGCTGCAGTTCGAGGCCGCTCATGCCGGGCAGCCGTATATCGAGCACCAGGCAGCCCAGGCCGCTGGTGTTGGCGCCAAGGAAATCTTCGGCCGAAGCGAAGCCGGTGGTCGGCAAGCCTGCCGAGCGCAACAGTCCTGCAATCGATTCCCTCAGGGCCAGCTCGTCGTCCACGACGGCGACCCAGGGTGGCTGTCCCCGTGTGAGCATGCCCTTGAGCCCCGCTACTTGCCGAAGTTTCAGGGTAGCCGCCCGCGCGACGGGTCGCTATTACACCTGGAGATAAGGCATCTACACCATCGCAACCGATGGAGCCGGCTCAGAAGCCGCCGGGCATCGCGCGCTCGACCATGCGCACCAGCTCGGCCAGCGAACCGGCACCCATCTTCTCCATGATGTGGCGGCGATGGACCTTGACGGTGATCTCGCTGATGTCGAGTTCGGCGGCCGTCTGCTTGTTGAGCCGGCCTTTCACGATGAGCGCCAGCACCTCGCGTTCACGCCCGGTCAGGGACGCCAGGCGGCAGTGGATGTCAGCCACCCGGGCGCGCTGCTGGCGCGCATGGGCCTCGCGTTCGAGCGCGAAGCGGATGGCGTCGAGCAGGTCCTGGTCCCTGAAGGGCTTGGGCAGGAACTCGGTGGCACCGGCCTTCATCGCCCGCACGCTCATCGGGATGTCGCCATGCCCGGTCATGAAGATGATGGGCAGGGACTGGCCGCTCTCGGCCAGTTCGCGCTGCAGGTCCAGCCCGCTCTGCCCGGGCAGCCGCACGTCGAGCACCAGGCAGGCCGGTGCGTCGGGCAGCGGCCGGCACAGGAAGCCGTGGGCATCGGCAAAGGTCTCGACCCGCAGGCCGACGGAGCGGATCAGCGAACTCAGGCCCTCGCGCATCGACGGGTCGTCGTCCACCACGAAGACGATGGCAGCGGCGTCGCTCATGCGGTCCTCCGTTGCCGGTGCGGCCGGCAGACGCCTCGGCGCTGCAATGCCTTCGTGCACCCGCATGCCGCCGGCCCGGCCGGTGTCGCGCTGCCCCATGCTGGCCATGGATGGCTCATCGGCGGGTCTCCATCGGCTTCACCGCCGGCAGCTGCAGGACCAGGCAGGCACCGCCTTGCGCGCGGGGCAGCGCCTGCAACCGGCCGCCATGGGCCTCAGCGATCGAGCGGCTGATCACCAGGCCGAGGCCGAGGTGACCTGGCTTGGTGGTGTAGAAGGGTTCGAAGATGCGATCGCACTGGGCCGGCTCGAGGCCGATGCCGTTGTCACGCACTTCCAGCCGCACACTGCCCTCGGCCTCGGCCACGGTGAGGAGGTGAAGGCGGCCATGGAGACCGGCAGGCCGCGTGGCGTCCACTGCGTTCGACATCAGTTGCATCAACAACTGCTGTAGAAGAGCGCGCGCTCCACACACCTGCGGCAATCCGGCTGCCGCGTCGATGGTCCATTTCATGCCGGGCACCGCGGCCGAGTCATGCGCCAAGGCCACGGTCTCCTGCACCAGCAGGTTGAGGTCGAGCGGCTCCAGGGACGGCGGTGCCTGTCTGACGAAATCGCGCAGGCGAGCCAGCTCCTCGCCGGCCCGGCGGGCTTCCCGAGTGAGGCGCTTCAGCGCCTCGCCTGCCTCGGTCGCGTCGGGCACCGGCGCGGACAGCCAACGGCCGCATGCGCCGGCATTGACCACGATGGCAGCCAGAGGCTGGTTCACCTCATGGGCCACGTGGGCGAGCAGCTCGGCCATGGCCACGCGGCAGCCCGCCTGCATCGCCTCGCTTCGCTGCGCATCGAGTGCGGCCCGGGCCTGCCGCCGCGGCGTGGTGTCCTCGACACGCACCACCATCGGGGGCGCCCTGCCCGGGGCGCCGGGCAGCAGGGAGAGCGCCATCTCCACCCACAGGGCCGTGCCGTCATGGCGGCGCAGGCAGTAGTCGGCGCGGTGCTCGGTGCACCGTCCTTCGACGACGGCCGCCAGGCCGCGCTGCAAGTCGGCCCGGTCGTCCTCGGCCAGCCACTGGTGCAGGCGCTGCGCCAGCAGGTCGGCCTCACTGCAGGCCAGCAGGCGCCGCAGGCCGGGACTCGAGGCCAGCCATTGCCCATCAAGCCGGCACACGCCCATGCCAAAGGGCGCCTGACTGCAAACCGTCAGCCAGGCCTCTGCGGCGGGCCAGGCCCCGTGGTCAGCCGCGGCCTCCGATGCCGCTGGCGAGCGCCTCGGCCGGGCCGTGCGCAGTTCACGCAGCAAGGCACGCGCACTGGGTCGCAGCAAGGGCACCGCCGCCACGCTGGCCAGTGCGCTGAACGCCGCCACCAGTCGCAGGCCACCGGACAGTCCATCGCTCGGCCCCCACAGCGTCGCCAGATGGGCCGCGCCGCTGCTGGCGATCAACAGGCCACCCAGCCAGGCAAGCGCAGGCGGTATCGGCGGTCGGCCCTGGGCGGCCAGCACGACCAGCATGCCGCACATGAAAAAATTGCTCGCCCCGAGGACCGCCTCGGCGCCGCTGTCGAGCCAGTGGCTCGCATGTGCGCCGAGATGGCCATCCAGCCACTCCGGCAGGCCGAGAAGGCCCGCTGCGGCCAGCACGGCTGCGGACAAGGCGATGGCCTTTGCCAACCGGGCAGCCGAGCGGCGCCCACCCAAATCGGTCAACGGAGCAAAGTGCAGGGGCTGCATCGGCTCCCATCCTTTCGATGTTGTCCCGCTCATCGGACGTCGTACTGCGATGGCGTGGCAAATACGCTAGGGCAAGCGGCATGTCGCCGTCGCGGATGGAAATGCAGGGCCTCTCCAGCCGATCAGGCTGCCGCGAAGCTAGGTTGCAAACGGCGCGCCCGGCGCCGGGCCGCACAGCGAAGTCAGGGGGCATGCACCGCCGCGGCGAACCGCGCTCGCGCACTGTCGCTCACGCCTCGAGATGGCGAGCCGCCGCGCTCAGCAGGTCACCGAGCTCGAAGGGCTTCACCAGCACCTCGTCCATGCCGGCCTGGGTGCAGAGCGCGGTTTCGTCGGGCATCGCGCTGGCGGTCAAGGCCACCAGGGGGAGATGAGGCAGGCCCAGCTGCCCCTCGCGTTCGCGAATGAGACGGGCCACCTCCAGGCCGCTCATCTGTGGCATGTGGTAGTCCATGAAGGCCATGTCGAAGCCACCAGCCTGCAGTGCCGCGAGCGCCTCGGCGCCGTCGCGCGCCACCACCACTTCATGTCCACCGGAGGCGAGCACCGCCTCGGCCAGCAGGGCGCTGGCCTGGTCATCGTCTGCGACCAAGATACGGGATGCGCGTCTTGGAGATTGGTCCATCTGGGCTCCTGCCATGCATGGTCGAACTTACCTCATCGGCCATGGGCCTCCTAGCCGGCAAGGGGCGCTCCCTTCGATTTATATGGTTTCATTTCCCCCGGCTGGTGGGAATAGACTCCGAAGAGCCGCCTTGCGGTATTGCCCTGATTGGATGTGCCGCCATGTATCGCAGCGGGATGCCCTACCTCCTGTGCGAGGAGCTCACCGAGGCGTTACGCCGTCGGGTGCCGGAAGCCCATGGCAAGGGGCTGCGCTGCTTCTTCTCCTACGAAGGGGTACTGCCGGTGGCTCGCGGGCCAGCCAGCATCGTGCATGACATTGCCGACCGGCTGCTGGCCAATGCCATTGCCAACACCTTTGCCGGGGCGATCTTCTTCGCCGCCGAGGTGCGCAGCATCTCGGTGGACCTGTGCCGCATCACGCTCACCGTGTCGGACACCGGCATTGGCCGCAGTGCCGATCCGCCGGCCGCGCCGGACGCGCCGGACGCGGGAGCCAGCCTGCCCGCGGCCGACGTACCCACCGCGGCGATGAGCGCCGAAGGCCACCTCGGCGTCGCGCGCTCGCTGCTCGAAGCGGTGGCGGGCAGCATCGAAGTGCATGACCATCCGGGCCAGGGCTCGGTCATCCTTGCCGATTGGACCGTGCCCTGCCTGGCCCCCATCCACGAAGTGACGCAGAACCTGGCCGGTGGCGCGCAGGCCTGGCTGGTGGGCCGGCTGCCCGAGACCTACGAGCTGCTGAGCCGCAACCTGCAACGCCTGGGCTGGAGCATCCGCACGCTGTCGAGCTGCGAGGAAGCCCACGCGCTGCTGGCCGGGCGCCCCCCGAAGGCCTGCCCGGCCCTGGTGATCGGCACCGAGGAATTCGGCGTGGAGCTGGCAGCGCTGGCCGGCCTGCGCAACGTGCTGCCGACGAGCACCCGGCTGGTGCTGCAGGTGCATGCGACATCGGGCACCACCTGGCAGGCGCGCTGGCCCGACGTGGAGGTCTGCATCGCTCCGCTCAGCCCGGCCCAGCTGGTGCACATGACCTACATCGCGCGGCATGGCGCCGAGGAACCGCGGCCGCACAGCGACACCCAACCCGCCGCGCTGACCTTCGCCAGCCGCCCCTGCGTGCTGGTGGTGGACGACAACCCGGTCAACCGCGAGCTCGCGGTGCAGATGCTGCAGGTGCTGGGCTTCGAGGCCGAGGCGGTGGACGACGGCTTGCAGGCCATCACCGCCTGCGCGCACCATCCCCCCTTTGCCGTGCTGATGGACGTGCAGATGCCCCGCATGGACGGCCTCGAGGCCTGCCGCCGCATCCGCAGCCTGCAGGCCGATGGCACGCTGGCGCGCTTCCCCATCATCGCGGCCACCACCCAGAGCAGCCAGCTGGACCGCACGGCCTGCGAGGCCGCCGGCATGGACGGCTTCATCACCAAGCCGCTCGACCTGCGCAGCATGGGCGAGGAAATCCGCCGGGTGGTCCACTACGGTGCGGCGCTGGGCTGAGCCGGCACCACGACGCCCCGATGCCGGCCTCGTCGTGGACGCGGCGGCCGCACCGCCGCGGGCCGCCCCGCTGGCCCGGCATGCGCCCCATGGGCACCGCACCGGCGCATGACATGTCGACCGCATCGGTGTGCCGCGCGACCGGTCGCCGCACCAGGTCGGTCGGCAGTTGAGGTCCCGGCCCTCCGCTCGCTCGGTGACCGCCGGCAGACAAGCGGCGGCAGTGCGGTCCCTGCACTGCCCCTGCGGCAGGAACGCCGACAACCGGTCCGCCACGAGCCCGCTGCCCCGGGTCGGCCGTCCTGCACCGGGGCGTGGTGACC
Organism: Eleftheria terrae; assembly: GCF_030419005.1. Taxonomy (NCBI): domain Bacteria; kingdom Pseudomonadati; phylum Pseudomonadota; class Betaproteobacteria; order Burkholderiales; genus Eleftheria; species Eleftheria terrae. Next base: position 4,043,145 of record NZ_CP106951.1, on the reverse strand, counting down.
GTGCAGCGCGTCTAGCGCGGCGAGGCGACGTCCATCGTCCAGTAGCGCCCATAGTCGGAGCTGCTGGATTCGGCACAGGCCAGGGCCACTTCCTGGTAGTTGCCCATCAGGTTGGCGCAGTGCCCATCGCTCTTCATCCAGGCCTCCACCACTGCCGCCACGCTGTCCTGACCGGCCGCGATGTTCTCGGCTGCACCGGACCAGCGGTAGCCCGCCGCCTCGATGCGCTGGGTGAAGCTGCGGCCGTCCCGGCTGGTGTGGGAGAAGTAGTTGTGGGTGGCCATGTCGCGCGAGTGGCCGTCGGCGGCGGCGGCCAGGCGGGTGTTCCACCTGAGCGGCTGTGCCGGCCCGAAGCGGCCTGCCGAGCCACAGCTGGCGCCGGCGGCACGGCGCTGGTTGATCAGGCGCAGCGCATCGGCCTGCAGGCTGGCCAGCTTGCAACCCGGCGGGTTGGGCGGCTCCGGCGGCTGGCTGCCGGCCAGCGCGGGGAAATCGGTGCGCGCCTGCTGGTATTGGGCATCGCGCTCGGCAGGCCATCCGAAGGCGGTGGTGGCCAACGGCTTGAGGTCCTGCCCGGCAGCCGCGCTCATGAAGAGGATGTATTCGCCCCAGTTCATCTCGCGGCTGTAGCTGTCGCCCTCGTGCGGGAAGTGCTGCTTGAGCAGGGCATGGAAGCGGGCCATCACCCGCGCTCCGCCATGGTCGCGCCACAGCGGGTGGAGCCAGTCGCGGAACCAGTGGGCGCCAGCGCGCGGATAGCCGTTCTCGTCGGCCACCGCCGCGGCGGCCTTCTGGTAGCGAGCCGCCTCGTCGGCCATGCCGAGGGCGACATAGCTGTCGTAGACATAGAACGGCAGCGCCCGGTTCCTGGCCAGCACGCGAGCGGCAGGCTGGCCGCGATGACCGCCGGCCAGGGCCTCGACCAGGCGTGCCGCGGTGCGGGTGGCGACGTCGTACTGCGCCGCGCTCCAGTCGTGCGCGCCGAGGTCGATGACGTTGCGCCCACCGTGCGAGCGGTCATGCACGGTGGCATGGTGACCTCCGAAGTACTTGCCCTGGTGCAGCACCACGTAGAGCCGGTCACCGGCCAGCCGGGTGCCGCTGCCGCCGTAGGTCTTCTGCTGGTACTGCCACAGGCGGGTCAGGTAGGGCAGCAGCCACTTGGCGGAGTCGGCAGGCACGGCAGGATCGAAGTACAGCGCGACGCTGTCGTTGTGGGCCACCAGCTGGAGGCTGTCGCGATGCTCGAGCCAGTTTTCCTTCCAGGTGGCGGGCGGCGCCGGCAGGGCCGCTGCCGCCGCCTGGGCCACGGGTGGGCTGCAGTAGGCGGTGGCCTGCCACAGCTCGGGAGCCAAGGGTGGCGCCGCGTCCAGCCCCGCGGCCAGGACGTGTGGCACCCGGGCGGTGTAGAGGCTGCCCTGCCAGCGAACCACGTCGCCGGCCCGGTAGCGGCCCTGGCCGGACCACAGCGGACAGTCGCCGGTATCAGCCGCTGGCGCAGCTGCATCGGGCGACTCGGCGCGGATGGCCGAGATGCGCTCGGTGGCCGGCGCCCCGCTGTCGTCCTGCTGCTGGGCGCCGGCCGTCGCGCTGCTGCCGTCGGCCCCTCCGCCGCCGCAGCCGGCCAGGGCGGCGGCAAGCGACACGACAAGGGACAGGGCAAGGAAACGCGCGGGAATGCGCGAAGGCATGGGCATGACAGCTCCTCCTGGTGAATGGCGACAACCGGGAGACAGCTCGATGCCGCAGCCGCCAGCACGCGCCAGGGCGAGCCCCGCGCCGCCGGCCGCCGCTCATTTACCGCATGGCGACCACCCCCTCGGACCGGCACCGATTGTGCAAGTGAGTACCTGCCATCATCTGCAGGTCCAGACGCAAGAAGATGCGTGGGGATGAAACGATGTTGTCGAGGAGCAAGGTGTCCTCAGCCCCCGGCGGCAGGCGCATGACCGGGCCGGCAGCCGGGGCAGGTGCCGTAGAGCGCCAGCCGGTGCTCGGTGAGGCGGTAGCCGCGGGCGGCCGCGACCGCCTCCTGGCGGGCCTCGATGACATCGTCCCGGAATTCGTCGACCCGGCCGCAGCTCAGGCAGACGAGGTGGTCATGGTGCTCGTCCTCCTTGAGCTCGAACACCGTCTTGCCCGGCTCGAAGACGGAGCGCGACAGCACGCCGGCCGCCTCGAGCTGCGTCAACACGCGGTAGATGGTGCCGATCGCCACGTCGCTGCCCTGCTCCATCAGCCGGCGGTAGATGTCCTCGGCGCTCAGGTGGCGGGTGCTGCTGCCGTGGATGGCGCCCAGCACCCGCAGCCGCGGCGCGGTCACCTTCAGGCCCAGCTTCTTCAACTCGGCATCGTGCATGGGCGGCTCACCTCGGGCGGTGGGCCCCAAGGGGCACCAGGGCCGGAAACTGCGCCGACAGCCGGGGGCCGGCATGGCTGCCCTGCAGGGCACGCCACATCGGGGCACACCAGGCGTTGAGCGCATCGGCCAGCCGGGTCGGCGGCAAGGGTGGCGCGGCTGCAGCCAGCGCGCGGGCCAGGGTGTCGGCCCGCCCTGCTTCGCGCTCGGCACGGGCCTGCCAGCTGCGGCAGGCCCGCTCCAGGTCCGACACCCGCTGCTGCAGCGCCTGGGCCTGCCGGGCCAGGGCGGCGCGGGCCGGCAGCCCGGGCACGGCCGCCTGCAGGGCAGCCAGGTCGTCACGTGCCGCAGCCAGGGCCGACTCCTGCACGATGAGCTGTGCGCGCAGCCGGATCAGGTGGGCTTCCAGCCAGTCCTGCCCCTGCGAAGCAGGCGACCGGCCCGGCGAGGCGGGAGGGAGCGTGGGCCTCATCGGCGCGCCCCTCAATGCAGACCGCCGGCCGACGCCGCCGCAGTGGCCGCGGCCGCTTCGCCGGCAGGCGGCAGCAGGTGGTCCAGCCGGTGCTGCGCCTGCTCCACCACCGCCAGCAGCGCCCGGAAGGCAGGCAGGTCGAAGCGCAGCGTCATGTACTGCAGTGACAAATGCACCTGGCCGCAATCGGGGCACAGGCTGACGTGGCCGACCTCGCCATCGGCGAGCGGAAGGAGTTGGCAAGCGGCATGTTTCATCGGGAATCCGTCCAGCTGTAGCGCAAGCAAGTGTGGGAAGCCGGCCGAAACACCGGGCCAGCAACGAAAGGTCGCGACCACTCTAATGCGATTGATTCGCATTTACAAGCATTTTGCCTGCGGACCTGGGGGAACTGCCGGGCGGGACGGGCTCAGCGGCAGCGCCTCCGCGGTCGGCGATCCGGTGATTTCCGCCACGGCCGCAGCCGCCCGGCGGGGTGGGCGGCGCTTCATAATCGCGCCCCATGCATGGGCTGCACCTCACCGCCGACCTCCTCGACTGCCCTGCCGGCATGGCGGCCATGACGCAGGTGCAGGCGCTGCGCGAGCTCTGCGTGGCCGAGGTGAAGGCCGCCGGCCTGCAGCCGGTGGGCGAGTTGTTCCATGCCTTCGAGCCGGCCGGCGTGCACGGGCAACCGGGCGGCATCACCGGGGTGGTCTTGCTGGCGGAGTCGCACCTGGCGGTGCACACCTGGCCGGAGCTGGGCGGGGTGACGCTGGACGTCTATGTGTGCAACTTCGGCGCCGACAACCGCGGCCGGGCCGAAGCGCTGATGCAGGCCCTGCTGGCCGCTTTCCGCCCCGGGCGGGTGGACCGCCAAGGGCTGGAGCGAGGCCGCTGGCCAGTGGCCGCCGTCGCGGCGGCCTGACGCTCCGCTTCCAAGGCCCGCGCAAGCTCAGCCCGGGCACCGGCCCACCGGCATGGCGCGGCCGGCATTGCAGCCGTGGCGCGCCGCCGCGAGGTCATGACACGCGCCGCGAGCGCAACTCGCCCGCCAGCCGACCAGCCACCCGCACACCCCAGGTGTACGCTTCCTCGAACACGGAATAGGCCGACAGGTCGGCATGCGCGAAGCGCACCCGACCCGCCGCCCGGCCCAGCGCCTGCAAGGCGGCGCTGCCGCGCAGGCCGGGCACCGGCACGCTCATCGCATGGCCCCAGCGCATCAGGTCGGCACGCCGCAGCTTGGTGGGCAGGTCGGGGTGCACCACCGCCAGGTCGGCCACCACGCGGGCGGCCCAGGCGGCGGCGCTGTCCTGCAGCAGCGCGCTGCGCTGCGCGATCGGCAGTGCCCAGTAGACCGTCAGCACGGTCGGGCCGGCATGCGGGCGCAGGCTCTGGTGCATCGCGTCCACATAGCCCAGGGCGCGCGGGTCGCCACCATGGCGCACATTGTCCCAGGAGGGTGGCGCGTCGCGGCGGCGGCCCTGTAGCGGCTCGTCCAGCTGCAGGTTGCTCACCAGCCAGGGGGCATGGCGCTGCTGGCGAACGGCCTCGACGAGGCCCGAGGGCGCCTGGGCAAGCAGGCGTGCGGCGATGAACAGCGGGGTGGCCATCACCACATGGCCGGCGGTCCAGTCCTCGGCCTGCTGGCGCGCCTCGTCCCAGGCCAGCACCCTCACCTCGTGGCGCGACTCGCTCACGCGCAGCACGGTGCGGCCGGCTTGCAGGCGGTCGGGCAGCGCCTGGGCGAGGCGCTCGGTCAGCCAGGCATTGCCCTGCGGCCAGGTCAGGACCGGCTCGCGCTCCACCTCGCCGTCGCCCGGCACATGGAAGCCGTGCCGGCTCGCGAAGTAGTGCAAGCCGGCCCAGGCCGACACCACCGCAAGGCCACCGCCGTAGTCGTCCCGGCAGCAGTAGTCGAGGTACCAGCGCAGGCGGGCATCGTCGAGGCCCTCGGCCTGCAGCCATTGCTCGAAGGTCTGCCGGTCGAGCGCGTCATGGCCGGCCTGCCAGCCGGACCCCAGGGTCGGCATGGCAAAGCGCAGCTCGGCACCGAGCTCGCGCAGCCGCTGCGCGAAGCGGCGGTACTGGGCGAGCGTCGGGGAGCCGGCCGGCGCGGGCGGCAGCAGGCCGTCGACCCAGGCACCGTCGATGAACAGCCGCTCCTGCGGGCTATGGCAGAGGTGGCGCTCGTCATAGACGGTGCGGCCCGCCTGCTGGCGCGACAGGCCGAGCGCCTCCAGCAGCTCGGCCACCTCGCGGGCATCGGGCCCGGGCAGCGGCAGGTAGTGGGCGCCAAGCGGGCAGGCCATGCCGGACATCCGGTGTGCACGGCTGTTGCCGCCAGCGTGGTCCTCCAGCTCCAGCAGGTGCACGTCGTCGATGCCGGCCTGCACCAGCGTGCGGGCCGCCGCCAGCCCCGCCACCCCGCCGCCAACCACCAGCACGGAGGCCCGCCGCTGTACCGCCGCGGCCGGCCAGCCGCCGGCCGGGCCCGGCGAGCGCAGCCGGTGCCCACGCTCGGCCGAGGCGCCGACCCAGGTGGCCGGATAGCCGGGCGCGTCTTTCGACGGCGCGCAGCCGAGCGGCCCGGCCGCCAGCGCGGCGCCGCCCAGGGCCAGGCAGGCACGGCGGCTCAGCCGGGGCATGGCGCTTGCGTCCGGCTCACTGCAGTTGGCCCCATTCGCGCTCGAAGCTGTGCACCAGCACCTGGTTGGACAGGCGGTTCACCTGGGTCGGCACGCGCGCCATGTCGGGCGGGAAGTACAGCATCGACGGCAGGCCCTGCAGCGTGAGGAAGCGCAACCCCGGCGGCAGCGCCTGCGGCATGCGCCAGGGCCGGTGGCCGGCCAGGGTGAAGCCCCATTCGCCGAAGCTGGGCACCAGGGTGTGGTAGGCCGTCACCGAGAAGCCGACCGCCTCCAGCGTGGTGGCCACGGTCCAGAAGCTCTCGCGCGCCACCAGCGGCGAGGTGGTCTGCACCACCAGGTAGCCACCGGCCGCCAGCGCCTGGTCCACCCGCTGGTAGAAGGTGGTGGTGTAGAGCTTGCCCAGCGAGAAATTGCTGGGGTCGGGAAAGTCGATGATGATGACGTCGAAGGGCTCGTGGGCCTGCTCCAGCCACTGGAAGGCATCGGCGTTGACGACCTCGACCTTGGGCGAATGGAAGGCGTCGCGGTTGAGCGCGCGCAGCATCGGCTGCTCGCGGAACAGCCGGGTCACGTGGGCGTCCAGGTCGACCAGCGTCACCTTCTCGACGCTCGGGTAGCGCAGCACCTCGCGCACCGCCAGCCCGTCGCCACCGCCCAGCACCAGTACGCGCCGGGGCGCGCCGTGGGCGGCCATGGCGGGGTGCACCAGGGCCTCGTGGTAGCGGTACTCGTCACGCGAGTGAAACTGCAGGTTGCCGTTGAGGAAGAGCCGCACGCCGGCCGGGCCGGATGTGACCACCACCCGCTGGTAGGCGCTGCTCTCGCGCAGCACGACGCGGTCGCCGTAGAAGTGGTCCTCGGTCCAGGAGGTGAGATGGTCGGCGCCCAGCATGGCGGCGCCCAGCACCGCGAGCACGGCGGCGCAGGCGGCGGCATAGGCGCCGGCACGCCGCAGTTCGGCGCGGAACAACCACAGCGTCCAGACCGCCACCGCCGTATTGAGCAGGCCGAAGAACACCCCCGTGCGCACCAGCCCCAGGTGCGGCACCAGCAGCAGCGGAAAAGCCAGCGCCACCGCCAGCGCGCCGAGGTAGTCGAAGGTCAGCACCTGCGACACCAGCTCGCGCAGGGCATAGCGCTCGCTGAAGTGGCGCTTGAGGATGCGCATGACCAGCGGGATCTCCAGCCCCACCAGCGCGCCCACCACCAGCACCAGGCCATACAGCAGCAGCCGGAACGAGGCCGCCGCGCCCACCGGCAGCAGGCTGTGGGCGATGAAGAGCCCGGCCGGCAGCAGCCCGCCGATCAGCCCCACCAGCAGCTCGATGCGCAGGAACTGCGCCACCAGCTGCCGCTCGACAAAGCGCGACAGCCAGGAACCCAGCCCCATCGCGAACAGGTAGGTGCCGATGATGGTGGAGAACTGCAGCACCGAGTCGCCGAGCAGGTAGCTGGCGAGTGCGCCTGCGGCCAGCTCGTAGACCAGCCCGCAGGCAGCGACGACGAACACCGAGGCGAGCAGCGCCAGCTCGCCCGGTGCCATGCGCGCACGCAGTCCGGGCGCGGCGCCGGCCCCGGCAGGATCGATCGGCGTCTCCAAGGCCGCCCCGCCCGGCCTCAGCTGGAGATGGCGGCGGCGACGATCACCGCGATGCCCAGGCACATGGCCGCCACCACGATGGCCAGCGCCAGGTTGCGCTTCTCGCAGATTTCGCCCCAGAGGTCATAGGGGGTCAGCTTGTCGATCACGATGAAGCTGATCCAGAAGACCAGCACGCCGATCAGCGCATACAGCATGGAGCCGAAAAACACGGCCGGCTTGAGCCATTCAATGCCCAACATGGCGGATCTCCCAGAGATGTGAATGAGTAATGGATGCGTGCGTCACTTGTGGCTGCCTCCCCAGGAGCTGCCGCCCGAGCCGCTGCTGCCGCTGGACGACCAGCCCCAGCCGGTGCTGCGGCCGCTGCCACGGCTGCTGGAGCGCCGGCACTCCTGGTATTCGGTGCTGGCTTCGCCATAAGTCTGGCGCACGCTGTCGCAATCATCGCGATCATGGCGCACGGCGAGGAACACCAGCAGCAGGATCACCAGCACGATGATCAGCAGGATCACCATCGGCCCCAGGCAACCGCGGCCTGAGCCGCCGGCCGGCGTGACGTCGCGCTCCAGCGCGGCTGCGGCACCGCCGGTGAGGCCGAAGGCCGCGGCGATCGCCTTGGCCTCCAGCGTCTCGCCGCCCGACCAGACCACTTCCTGATCGGTGCGCTCGCAATTCAGGCGGCGGCTGCCGCTGACGTAGTCGGTGTTGCGGCTGCGCTGGTCGCGCCGCACCTGCCAGTAGAACTCGCCCAGCACATAGGTGGTCTTGGCGACGTAGCGGTACTGCTGCCGGTAGGACACGCCGTCATAGGTCGCGGTCTGGCCCTTGACCTGCGGCGAGCCGGTGAGCGGGGCGACCCAGCTCCAGCCGTCCTCGGCATCGACCAGGAAGGCGAAGCCTTCGCTGCGATGGTAGAGCAGGTATTCACGCCAGAAGACCTGTTCGTCGTCCGGATCATCGGGCAGCTCGCAGCGCTCCAGGTAGCCCACCACCTGCCAGCTGCGCAGGCCGGTGGCGCCCAGCTTGAGCTTGCCGACGCTGCCGAGCGGCAACAGCGGCTCCAGGCCGCTGTCGCCAGCGTTGTTCTGCTTGTAGTGGGCCAGGTCGCCGCCCACGCCCTGCGACACATCGACCACCGTCTTGCACTGCCCGCAGACCACCGAGCGGGTGGTGGCGAGCGAGACCTGCAGCGCCGCACCGCAGCCGGGACATTCGGAGGCCCGGGCGCGCAGGGTCTTCTCGGCGGCATCGGCCAGGCCGGTGACGGCCAGGTCGGCCAGCGCCACCGAGCGGCCGACCGACCAGGCCGGCCGGCTGGGGTGCTGGTAGTCGAGCGTCGCCACCTCGCCGCGCTCGTTGCGCAGGTCGGCCACCGTGAAGCTGCTGCCCTGCACCGGCGGCTGCGGCAGCTCGCCTTCGGCGGCCAACAGGCGGGCTTCGACGCAGGAGGCGACGTCCCAGGCCCGGCCGGCGATGCTGCGGCGCTGGCCGGCGGCCAGTTCGGTGGCACCGGGCAGCGTCTCGGCCAGCGTGGCGTCGAAGGCCAGCACATAGCGGCCGTTGTCCTCGCTGAGCCAGCCGGAGCGGCCGTTGTCGAACAGCGCATGCCATTCGTTCCAGGTGCCTTCGGCATAGCCGTACTGCAGCCGGCCGACCAGGGTGAAGCCCAGCCCTTGCCAGCGCCCGCTGCAGCCAAGGTGCAGTGGCGAATGGTCATCGAACAGCTCGGCGCTCTGGCCGATGCGGCGCAGGGCCTCACCGTCGCGTGCCAGCGTGCTGCGGCAGTAGCTGCAGACCGCGCTGGCCGAGGCGGCCGAGCGGAATTCGACCGGCGCGCCGCAGTTCGGGCACATCGCGCGGTACACGCGCTGTGGGGTCGGGGAGGTGGCCAAGAAGGATGCCTGGAGGTATCGGGTGGGGCCGGCGCCGACAGCGCCGCATCATCGATGGCGTGCAGCCCGGCGCCGGCCGGCGTGGCCGCCGGCCGCCGTGCCGCGCCAGGAGATCAGGCCAGCTTCTTCAGCAGCTCGGCCTTCTTGGCCGAGAACTCGTCTTCGGTGAGGATGCCGCGCGAGCGCAGGTCGCCGAGCTTCTCCAGGGTGGCGATCACCTCTTCGGGCCGCATCGCGGGCGCGGCCGGGGCAGCGGCCGGCTGCGCCGCGGCCGGGGCAGCGCCTTGCAGGCCCTGGCCGAACTGCTGCGCCATCACCTGGCCCAGCGCGACACCGGCGCCCAGCCCCATCGCATCGCCCGCGATGCCGCTGCCCGGATTGGCGGCCATGGTGGGAATGGCTTGCGCGGTCTGGTACTGCATGAACTTGTTCATGTCGCCGCCGACCATGCCCATGCCGATCTTCTGGTCGAGGATCTTCTGCAGTTCCTCGGGCAGCGAGACGTTCTGCACCGTCACGCCCTCCAGCCGCAGGCCGAGCGCCTCGAAGGCCACCAGGTTCGCCTCGCGCAGCGAGTTGGCGAACATCACCTGGTTGGCCGCCAGGTCGAGGAAAGGCACGCCACTGCGCGCCACCGCGTCGGAGATGTGCTGCAGCATCAGCCCGCGCAGCTGGCCGTCGAGGTCGTCGACGGTGTAGGTGTCGCGGGTGCCCGAGACCTCGGTGTGGAAGCGCTTGGCATCGGCAATGCGGAAGGCGTAGTTGCCGAAGGCGCGCAGGCGCACCGCGCCAAAATCCTTGTCGCGGATGGTCAGCGGCTGGGTGGTGCCCCAGCGGCGGTCGATCTGCTGGCGGGTGCTGAAGAAGTAGACGTCGCTCTTGAACGGCGACTGGAACAGCTTGTCCCAGTTCTTCAGGTAGGTGAGCACCGGCAGCGTCTGCGTGGTGAGCTTGTGCATGCCGGGGCCGAAGACGTCCGCCACCTGCCCTTCGTTGACGAACACCGCCACCTGCGACTCGCGCACGGTGAGCGAGGCGCCGTACTGGATCTCGCGGTCGGCCACCGGGAAGCGCCAGGCAAGCACGCCGTCGCCCGACTCAGTCCATTCGATGATGTCGATGAACTGTTTGCGGATGAAATCCATCAATGCCATGGCGCGCTCCCGTCGTGTATCCATGCGTTAGTCGTGGCGCGAATGATACTGGCCGGCTCGGTGTGGCGGCCTCCTGAAAAGGGGGGGAAGGTGTGGCAAAGGACGCGGCGAACCGGGCGCCGACATGGCGCCGGCCGACATGCCAGGAGCAGGACGGCGAGGGCCGCCGGCTTCAGGCCGCGGGAAGGCATGGCAGGCTGCTCTCTGCGCGTGGATGGGGACGGGCCTGCGCCGCCTTCGTGCTCGACGTCCGCGCTACGGCATGCGGCGAAGAAGGACAGCAATGCAATGGCAGCGCCGACGGTGCTGCGGCCGGCGCGCAGCGGCGAAGGAGGTGATCCGCTGTTCCCCTCTGCCAGCGTCATCAACCGCTTGTCGCGAGCGTTGCGGTGGGCTGCCGTGTCCTGTCAGCGGCTGCCAGGGCCGGCCAGCTGGGCGGCGATGCGATCCAGCTCGGTGCCGATGCCCGGCAGCGACTCGATGGCCTTGAGCACGTCGTCCACCACGTTCTGGAATTCCGCCTCGTTGGTCAGGTCGTGGCCGAACTCCTCCAGCAGCACCGATTCGATCAGCATGCGCGCCACCAGCCGCTGGCGGTGGGCCGGATCGCCGCGCAGCTCGCGCACCCGGCGCTGCAGGGTGACGGTGAGCCGCTCTGCGGCTGCCGCTTCGGACTCACCCGCTTGCCGCGTTGACGCAGCGGCCCGGCCCGCAGCGCCCTGCCGCTGCACGGCACGCCGCACCATCGCGGCGATATGGGCCAGGCGGTGCAGGCCGTCGAGCGGAGACACCATCGGTGGCTGCCGGCGTCAGTGGCTGTTGCCGGCGAAGCCGCGCTGGTAGGCCGACAGCACCAGGTGGCTTTCGGCAGGCGCTTCGTCCACCGGGTCGGCGGCGGCTTCGGCCGCCGCGACGGCCGGAGCCTGGCCGGCACGCTGGGCCTCGATCTGCCCCAGCACCATCTCCATGTCCCGGCGCAGCGCGGCGTCCACGCCGGGCGTGGCGACGGCCCGGCGCACCAGCTCCAGCGCGCGCTCGAATTCGTCGCGCACCATGGCCAGCAAGCCATCCTTGAACAGCCGCACCGGGTCGTCCTCGGGCAGGGCGTCCAAAGGCGCCCAGACCTCCTGCGCCGCCTCGACCTCGCCCGAGGTCAGCCGCAGCAGCCCCAGCTGGAAGCGCGCCAGCGGCAGCTGGCCGTCGAGGGCCACCGACCGCTCGAAGTGCTCGCGAGCCCGGTCCACCATGCCGAGCGAGGCGTACTCGGCTCCCAGCAACCAGTGCCCCCGCGCATGCTCCGGCGCCTTGGCGACCGCCTGCTTCAGGTAGGCCAGTGCGGCGGCTGTGTCATTGGCCTGGCTGGCGCGCACGCCCAGCAGGAAGAGCTCTTCGGCGTCCAGCGCCGCGAGCAGCGACAAGTGGGTGTCCTGCATGTCTGTGTTCTCCTTGTGCATCGGATGTGCGCCGGCTCAGCGGCGCTGCTGGCGCAGCTGGCCCAGCAGCGTCTCGGCCAGCTTGACGATGCCGGCCGGATCGGCGCCGGCCAGCAGCGCGCGTGCGTACTGGGCCGAGCCGCTGGCTGCATCCAGCTTCAATGCCTTGCGGCTCAGCTCGTTCGCCTCCTCGCGCCGCCCCTGCAGCGCGGCCACCACCGCCCGGCTGCCATGGCTTTCCGAGAAGGCCGGGCTGGCCGCCACCGCCCGCTCGAAGCAGGCGTCGGCCACTGCCAGGTCCTGCTCCAGCAGCCAGGCCCAGCCCAGCGCGAGGTGGCTGCCGGCATGGTCGGGCATCAGCGCCACCGCTTCGTCGAACGCCTCTCGCGCATCGGCGAACCGGCCGGCGCGCAGGCGCGCCAGCCCCTCCACCAGCCAGATGCGGCCGTCGTCACGGCGCACCTGCAGCGCCCGGGCGGTCCACTGCGCCGCTTCCTGCACCGCGCCCTGCTCGAGGGCGGCGGCGGCCAGCGCCTCGTAGGCCGGGTAGGCCTCGATGCCGGCCTCCAGCAGCGCTTGTGCACGTGCCACCGCCTCGTCGAAGCGATAGACGTCCATCAGCAAGGGGATGGAGCTGGCGGCCACGCGCGGGTCCTCGGGATGCGCCTCGGTGTAGGCATCGGCGACGGCGACCGCCTCGTCCAGCCGCCCGAGGTGGTGCAGCAGCTGCAGGCGCAGCGAGCAGGCCTCGCCGGCCAGCAGCGGCTCGGCCGGGTCCTGCGGCGGCAAGGCAGCCAGCGCCGCTTCCATCTCGCGGCCGGCGAACAGGGCCTTGGCCTGCTCGATGGCCAGCGCCTCGTCGGCGGGCCAGTGGGCAAGCGCGCTGCCGAGCACCGCTTGCGCCTCGTCGAGCCGGCCCACTGCGCGCAGGCAGGCAGCCAGCAGCCGGCTGTCGCCCGGCTCGCCGGCCGGCGGGGCAGCAGGCAGGCGGCGCAGCGCGGCAATGGCAGCGTCCGGCTCGCCGGCGCGTGCCGCCTCGGCGGCGTAGTCGCGCAGCAGGGCCAGGTTGCCCGGATCCGTCTCCAGGAAGCGGCCCAGGCGCTCCAGTCGGTCGGTGCGCGAGGGCTGGGGTGGGGAAGCGGCAGTGGAGGTCATGGATAGGCCAAGCAAAAGATCATCGTAGGGCCGGCGCAGGTCTCGCCGGGCTCGTCAAGCTTCGAACACCGCCGCATCGTGGTCGCCCAGCACGCCGCGCAGCCGCTGCAGGGCCTGGCGGTGCAGCTGCGACACCCGGCCCTTGGTCAGGCCGAGCTGGTCCGCAATGTCGGTGAACTGGCGCTGCCCGAAATAGTGCTCCTGCACCACCTGGCGCTCGGCCTCGGGCAGGCCGGCCAGGGCCTGCCGGAGCGTGGCCTGCGTGCGGCGTGTCGCGGCGCTCGCATAGGCTTCGCACGGCAGCGTTTCGGCGCCGTCACTGTACATGCCGCTGCCTTCGAGCATGAAGCCCACCGCCAAGCCGATCGCCACGTCGGCGATGCGCGCCAGCGCCGCTTCCAGTTCGGCCGGCAGTGCGGCGTCGGCCTCGGCATGCGCCTCGGCCAGGCTCTGGCTGCGGTCCTCCACCAGGCGCTTGCGCGCGGCAATCTGCTGGTGCTGCTCGGTGGCGGTCTCCAGGCCGTTGAGGATGGAGCCGGTGATGCGCCAGGACGCGTAGGTGGAGAACTGGGCGCCACGGCCCGGCTGGAAGCGGCGCGCCGCCTCGACCAGGCCCACCGTGCCGTACTGCAGGTAGTCATCGAAGCCCACCGCGTCTCCCCAGCGCAGCCGGAACAGGCGCGCGGCGATCATGCGCACCAGCGGCAGGTTGTCGAGCACGAGCCGGTTCGACCTGTCCGCGGACAGGTCGTCGCTCGGCGCGGGCGGGCTCGACGGGCTGGCTGGCATGCGGCGGCGTGCGGCGCGCGGCGCTCACGCATAAGCGCCGGCGATCGCCCGCAGCAGCAGGCTCCAGCCGTCGATCAGCACGAACAGCAGCACCTTGAGCGGCAGCGAGATCGACACCGGCGGCACCATCATCATGCCCAGCGCCATCAGCACCGCGGCCACGATGAGGTCGATCAGCAGGAATGGCAGGAAGATGATGAAGCCGGCGGTGAAGGCGGCCCGCAGCTCCGACAGCATGAAGGCCGGCACCAGCACCTGCATGGGCACCTCGGCACCTGCCTCGGGCAGCGGCTTGCGGGCCAGCTCGGCCACCGACTGCAGGTCGGCGTCCCGCACATGGGCCTGCATGAAGGTCTTGAGCGGCGCGAGGCCGCCGTCGATGGCCTGCTGGGTACCGATGCGGCCCTCGAGGTAGGGTGCCAAGCCCTGGCCGTGCATCTGCTCGAAGACCGGCGCCATGGTGAAGAAGGTGAGGAACATCGCCAGCGTCACCAGCACCACGTTGGGTGGTGTCTCCGGCATGCCGATGGCATGCCGCAGGAAGGACAGCGTCACCACGATGCGCGTGAACGAGGTCATCGCGATCAACGCGGCCGGAATGAAGCTCAGCAGCGACAGCCCGACCAGCGTGCGAACGTAAGGCGTGACGCTGGCCGCTTGCTTGCCGCCGTCCAGCAGCTCGCCCATCGACGCAGGCGGGGCCGCGGGCGCCGACCAGGCCAGCGCTGCCGGCAGCAGCGCCAGCAGGAGCAGGACAACACAGGATCTGGAATGGCGCATGTCTGTCTAGGGCCGGCGCAGGTCGTTGATGAATGAGCGGCCGAGCGGCGCCCGCGGCCGTTCGTCCAGCGGGACGGCGCTGGGTGCGCCCTCCTCCGGTTCGAGCAACAGCACCGGGCGGCCCTGCACCTGCAGCAGGTGCACGCGCGTGCGCGGCGAGACCTGCAGTGTTTCGGCCAGCACCAGCTGCGCCGCGGCTGGCGGGCGTGCGGCCAGTTGCGGCAGCAGGCGGCGCAGCACCAGCAGCACCACGATGCCCAGCAGCAAGACCAGCGGCAAGGCCCAGCCCAGGCGCAGCAGCGTGTCGTTCATGGCGCGTCGAGGCAGCTCAGGGACTCAGCCGCGGGCGGGCGCCGGCGTGGCTGCGGCCGCAGCAGCGCCGGGCGCCTCGGTCAGCCGCACGCCGAACTGGTCGCCCACGGCGACCAGCGTGCCGCGGGCCACCACATGGCCGTCGACCAGCACGTCCACCGGCTGGTCCACGGCCCGGTCGAGGGCCAGGACTTCGCCGAACTTCATGCCCAGCAGTTCGCCAACGCTGGTCTCGGCCTCACCGAGGCGCACGGTCACCTTGACCTTGACGGACTGCAGGAAGGGCAGGCCGGCCTGCACAGCCGCGCCCAGGGCTTGCGGCTCGAGCGGGGAGAGTTCGATTTCTTGCACAGTGGGTTCCATCTTGGGGACATCCGCTAGGAAAAGCTCAGGACTGCGGCACGACACGCACCGCCCGCCGGCCGTCACGCTCGCCGAGCGCGCAACGCGCCAGCGTCTCGCCCTGCGGGCCGCAGAGCCAGAGGGGCTGGTCGAGCCGGGTCGGCAGGCGCAGGACGTCGCCGGGCTGCAGCCCCAGCAACCGGCCCAGCTCCAGCTCGACACTGCCCGCCTCCACCGCGAGCCGCACCGGCTGCCGCGCCGCCGCCCCTTGCACCAGCGGCAAGAGCGGCACCGGCGCTGGCCCGGGCGAGGCGGCGGCCGCACGGGGCGGCACATGGCGCAGCACCGCCCCGCTGGCCCAGGCCTGCCAGCCCAGCTCGGCACAGGCGATGTGCACGGCGCCCGAGCCGGGCAGGAACAGCGTCGCATCGGGCCGGGCCTCGTCGCCCGTCACCACCGGCCCGCCCAGCAAGGCCTCGGCCAGGGCGAGGTCGAGCGCCTGCCGCGCTCGCCGCACCACGCGCTGCGACCAGTCGTCATCGTGGCCGGCCGGCGAGGCAAAGGCAGCGCCCAGCACCAGGGCCGGCAAGGGATCCTGCGAGCCGCTGGCCGCTGCCAGCCACAACTCGCCCTCGGCGCCAGCATGGTGGCGGCAGGGCAGCGCCACCGCCGCGGTGCCGGCCACCGCCTGCACCTCGACCCGGGCGGCACTGCCCGCACTGGCCCAGGCGACGGCCCAGCCGGCCACGGCGGCCGCCACGCGCTCGCGCAGCACCTGCAGTGCATGCGCACCCGGCAACAGGAAGGGCCGCACCGGCTGCATCAACGCCGCCCCTTCAGCTCGAACAGCTGCTGCAGCATTTCATTGGCCGTGGTGAGCACCTGCGACGAGGCCTGGTAGCCCCGCTGCATCAGGATCAGCGTGCTGAACTCCTGGGTGAGGTTCACGTTGGACAGCTCCAGCGTCTTGCTGCGCACCTTCAGGTCGGCGCCCGCCTCACGCAGCGTGGGGGCGATGCCGAGCCGCGCCTCCAGCAGGCCGTCGCCCACCGCCTGCACCTGCTCGTCGCTGGCGAACTCGGCCAGTGCCAGCGTCGAGCCGGTGGCGCTCTGGCCGTTGGAATAGGTCACCGTCAACTGGCCTTTCTCGTTGAAGGCCAGTGCCGAGATGTCGCCCGGGGCGTAGCCGTCCTGCTGCGCCAGTGCCAGGGTGGAGGTGGTGCTCGACGCGTCGCCGCGCACGTCCGGGCCCAGCACGAACTCGACCTCGGCCGGCGCGGTGTTGCTCAAGGGCAGCAGCAGCTTGATGGAGGAGCCGAACGGCGACGCAATGCTGCCGATGAAGGAGAACTCGCCGCTGCCCAGCTCATTGATGCCTTCCAGCACCTTGACGCCCCAGGTGACGACATTGCTGCCGGTGCCGGTGGCGGCCTTCTTGGTCAGCTCCAGCTTCAGCGTGTGCGCAGCGCCGGTGCTGTCGTAGATGGTCAGCGCGTCGATGGTGTGGGCGTCGTCGGTCGAATACAGGCTGCCCTTGAACTCGACGCGACGGGTGGCCTTGGGCGGGTTACCACGCAGGCCGGTCAGCTCGATCGGCTCCAGCCGGCCGGCGCCGTCGCGCCCCATCACCTTCAGGCCGTGCAGGCGGCCGACCAGGCGGCCATCGTCATTGAATTCGAAGCCGCCGGCGCGGGAATACCGCAGGCGGCCCTCCTCGTCCTGCAGCACGAAGAAGCCCCGGCCTTCCAGGGCCACGTCGAGGTCGCGCCCAGTGTCCTGCCGGTCGCCGTCACGCAGGTCCAGCCGGGTGCGGGAGACGTCCACGCCCGAGCCGGTCGCCTCACGCCGGCGCTCGCTGCCGGCACCGGTGAAGACGTCGGCGAAGTCCACCACCGAGGCCTTGAAGCCGGCCGTGTTCATGTTGGCGACGTTGTTGCTGATGACCTTCAGGCCCTTCTGGTGCCCTTCGAGGCCGGACATCGCGGTGAAGATGGAATCGATCATGGAAGACGGCGCCTTGCTCAGCGGATGCTCTGGACCTGGCCGATGGTGATGCCGGCGATGGTGCGGCCATCGGCCACCTGGATGGTCATCTGCGGCTCGCCGCTGGCCAGCGAGAGCGACTTCACCACACCGGTGACCGCCCCGGTGCCGGTGTTGGCGTCGATGGTCTTGCCCAGCAGGCCCACCGACTGGTTCAGCGACTGCAGGCCCAGCAGCCGCTCCAGCCCCTGGTTGAGCTGGCGCGACGCGTCGAGCGAGGAGAACTGGGCGATCTGTGCCATGAAGTCCTTGTTCTCGACCGGCTTGAGCGGATCTTGATAGGTCAGCTCCGTGAGCATGACACGCAGCAGGTCTTCCATCGACAACGAAGCCGACGCCGCGTTGATGTTGCTCACACCGGAGATGGGCGAGGTGGCCATGCGGCTTTCCTTTCGTCTGGGATTTGGGTGATGGGGGGGTCGGCGCCGGCATTCAGCACGAGAACACCAGCTGCCGGCGCTGCGGCAGTGTGGCGGTCGCGGCGGTACCCGCCTCGAACACGGTGGCGCCGTTGAGGATGAGCTTGCGCAGCGAGGCGCGCGAGCCAGTGAGGCTATAGGCCGTCTCGAAGGCACAGCCCAGCGCGGCCTGCGAGGCCAGGCGGGCGTTGCGCACGATGATCTCGATGCCGTGCTCGCCTTGCAGCACCTGCACGCTTTCGTCGCTGGCCGCCTGCAGCTGGTAGGCGGCCAGCCCGGGCGGCGCCGCGGCGGGCGCCGTCTCGATGGCAGCTTCGGCCTGGGCATAGACGCGCGGTGCGGCGCTGGGCGGCCGCAAGGCCATGAAGGCAGCTGCCGGCCCGCGCCCGGCCGCGGCGGCGGGGGCCTGCGGCGCCACCGATGCGCCGCGAGCCGCCGCCGCCGGCAGGTCATCGCGTGGCAGTGCGGCCGCCTGCAGCCGCCGCGGCTCCGGCAGGGCCGGCCCGCTGGCAACCGGCGCGGCCAACCAGCTTTGGGGTGCTTCGGCGTCCACCGGCACGCCAGGCCGTGCGGCCTCGGCGGGCACCACACGGGCCTGCTCGAACACCTGCTGCCACATCTCGTCCAGCGCCAGCGTCCCGGGTCCGACCCGGGCGGCCGACGGCGGGTGGGGCCGGGGCACCGGTTGGCCCGCCTGGGCCAGGTTCAGCATCAGCTCATTGGCCATGGGCCGCTCCCTGCGATCGCAACATCCACAGTTCATCCACCAGGCCCAGCTCGCGGCTGGCCCGTTCCCGGGCCTGTGCCTGCATCGCCTCGCGGGCCGAGCGCTGCAGCTGGCCGGCCCGGTGCCGGGCGGCTGCCAGGTCCTCGCGGCGGGCCTCCGCCAGCTGCGCCAGCTCCTGCAGCTGCGCCGCCAGTGCCTGGCTGCGTTGGCGGCTTGCCCCCACCTGGGCCCGCAACAGGCGGGCCCGCTCGGGGTTGAAGGCCACGCCGCCCGACAGGCCCTTGCGCAGCTCTGCCTGCAGGGCCAGGGCATGGTCGCGCTCGCCGGCCGCGGACTGCTCGGCCGCGCGGCGCTGCGACTCCAGCCGCTGCAGCTCCGCACCGTGCTCGCTCACGTCCCAGTCGGCCTGCACCTCCAAGGCCTTCAAGGCTTTCGACAACTCGCTCATGCCGGGCTCCCCATGGCCTGCAGCAGGGCCTTGAGCTGGCGCATCGACTCCACGCGCGCCTGCGGTGCGCCGGTGGCCTGCGCGAGGAAGGCCTGGATGCGCGGCATCGCCTGCACCACGATGTCCAGCCGCGGGTTCACCTGCGGCTTGTAGGCGCCGACCTCGATCAGCGCGCGGTTGCGCTCGTACAGCGCCAGCAGGCCGAGCAGCGTGCGCACCTGCGTCTGCTCCGCCTCGGTGGTGACGCTGGAGAACAGCCGGCTGATGCTCTTGAGCACGTCGATGGCCGGGTACTGCCCGCTGCTTGCGATGTCGCGCGAGAGCACGATGTGCCCGTCCAGCGTCGCCCGGATGGCGTCGGTCACCGGCTCGTTCAGGTCGTCGCCTTCCACCAGCACGGTGTAGATGGCACTGATCGAGCCGGCGCCGGTGCCCGGGCCGCAGCGCTCGCACAGCTGCGGGATCTCCGAGAACACCGACGGCGTGTAGCCGCGCGCCGTGGGCGGCTCGCCGGCCGCCAGGCCGATCTCGCGGCGGGCCATGGCAAAGCGCGTCAGCGAATCCATCGTGAGCATCACCGCGCGGCCCTCGTCGCGGAAATGCTCAGCGATGGTGGTGGCGACATAGGCCGCCTTGACGCGGACCAGGGCCGGCTCGTCGGCGGTCGCGACCACCACCACCGAGCGCTTCAGCCCTTCGGGGCCGAGCTGGTCCTCGACGAACTCGCGCACCTCGCGGCCACGCTCGCCGATCAGCGCGATGACGTTCAGGTCGGCCCGGATGCCCTGGGCCACCATGCCCAGCAGCGTGCTCTTGCCCACGCCGCTGCCAGCGAACAGGCCGACGCGCTGGCCGCGCGCCAGCGTCAGCAGGGCGTCGATAGCCTTGACGCCCGTCTCCAGCACCTCGCCGATGCGGCTGCGCTGCATGGCCGCGGGCGGCTGGGCATGGCAGTCGCGCCAGGCGTCGGGCTGCACCGGCCCGCGGCCGTCGATGGGCTGGCCAAAGGCATCGATCACCCGGCCCACCAGTGCAGCGCCCACCGCAGCCTTGAAGGTGCGGCCGGTGGCCAGCACCGGGCTGCCCATGGCGATGCCGGCCAGCGGCCGGTATGGCATCAGCAGCGCGCGGGCACCGGCGAAGCCGACCACCTCGGCTTCCAGCCGCCGGCCGTCCTTGCCGAGCGGGATTTCGCAGATCTCGCCGACATAGGACGCCAGGCCCTCGGCCTCCAGGAACTGCCCACGTGCCTGCGTGATGCGGCCGCTGCGCTCCACCAGCTCGGCCCGCTCGATGGCCGCCACCAGGCTATGCACCATGGCTTGCCTGTGCCTCGCGGTGTGCATCGATGACGGCCTTCAGCCGCCGCAGCTGGGTGTCAAGGCCGGCGTCGTGGCGGCCGTGCTCCGATTCGAGGATGCAGCCGCCCAGCGCCAGGCTGTCGTCGGCCACCAGCACCAGGGGCTGGCTGCGGCCTTCGGCCTTCAGCCAGGGCTGCAGGGCCTGCACGTCGGAGGGATGCAGGCGCACCGTCACCGGCCCCTGGTGCGGCAGGGCCTGCAGCTGCGTGCCGACGCAGGCCGCCACCGCGGCGGGCGTCACCGCGTGCTCGCCCAGGATGCGGCACACCGCCGCGAAGGCGATGCTGCCCACATCGTCCTGCAGGCGCTGCAGGCTGGCGCGCTGCTCGGCCTCGATGCGGGCCAGCGCGGCGTCGATGCGCTGCAAGGCCTGCTGCTGCAGCGCCGCTTCCGCCGCGGCGGCGTCCTTGCGGCCCTGGGCCAGCCCGTCCTGCAGGCCCTGCGCATGGCCACGCCGGCGCTCTTCCTCGAAGAGCCGGGCGGCCTCGCCGGCCATCTCGCGGCGCAGGGCGGTTTCCAGCTCGCGGCGCAACGCCGCGGTGTCGGGCACCGCGGCCGCGGCAGGCGCGCTCGGCGCCACGCCGGCCGGCTTCTGCGCCGGCGTGGCGGGACGCGCCACGGCGCCGGCGGGGCCCAGCCTGGCCTTCTCCGGCGCCAGCTGCACCGAACGGATCACCGCATCCATGCGCGCACCTTCTGCCACCAGCCGGGGCCCGCCAGCCGGCCGGCCTCGGCCTGCCGTTGTGCCGCCGCCAAGACTTCCTCGGCCAGTGCCTGGCGGGCGGCTGGCGCAATCTGCGGCGGCGAACGCAGGCCGTGCTCGACCGCGCTGCGCAGCTCCGGCGCCAGCCGCGCCTGCACCTCGGCCTGCCACGGCGCATCGGCAAACGCAGCCAGCGTCAGCACCACGGTGGCACGGCCTTGCGTGGCCAGGGCCGCTGCGACGGCATCGGCCGGCAGCCGGGCCAGGCGGTCCTGCGGCGCGTCGGCGCGCGCCTCGGCCTGCGCCAGCGTGCGGCGGGCCAGCGAGGGCGGCAGGCCGAGTTCGGCCAATTCAGCCAGCAGGGGCTCGACGCGGGCGCGCTGCTCGGCGCTCAGCCGCTGCAACACCTGCAGCCGCTGCCCTTCGGGCAGGGCATGCAAGGCCAGCGCGGCTTCGCGGGCATGGCCGGCATCAGCCTGCATGGCCGCCCTCCCCCAGCCAGCGCTGCACGCGGGCGGTGGCCTGGGCCACGGCCTGCGCCTCGTGCTCGGCGTCATCAGCCGGCGGCCGGCGCTTCAGCAGCGCCAGGCAGGCCAGGACCAGCAGCACCCCGGCCACCGCGCCGAAGCCCCACATGGCAGCGGTGGACGACGCCGGCTCGCCTTGCGCGGCCGCCACCGCGTCCGGGCGCGGCACGGCCGGGCCGGCTTCGGCCGGCCCGGTGGGCAGCAGCATGACGCTGACCGCGTCGCCACGCGCCCGGTCGACCCCGACCGCGTGCGCCACCAGTTGCTCGATGGCCGCACCGTCCAGCCCGGCCGGCGCGCCCTGCACGGCCACCGCCACGCTGAGCCGCCGGACCGAGCCCGGCATGGACAGCGACTGCTCGATGCGGTGGCCCACCTTGTAGTCATATTCCCAGCCGGCGTCTTCGCTGCCGTTGCCGTTGCCGGCCTCCTGCGCAGCGCCGGACGAGCGCTGGGTCTGCCGCTCGCGGCTGACCACGCCGGTGGCCTTGTCGCCCGGCTCGGCCTTGGCGACCGCCAGCGGCTCTTCCACCGTGGTGCGCAGCTGCTTGAAGTCGAGCGCGGCATCCACCGAGACGGCAATGCGCCCCTGCGGCGCCAGTTCTTCCAGCACCGCGCGCAGCTTGCCTTCGAGGTAGCCGTCCACCTCGCGCTTCATCTCCAGCTGGGCGTTGGAGTAGTCGACCTCGCCGCCACCGACGGCGCCCGAGGGGCCGACCAGGCTCACGCCGGCCTCGTTCAGCACCGTCACGTCGTCGGCCCGGATCTCGGGCACCGAGGCGGCCACCAGGCGCTGGATGCCCCGCACCTGCGCGCGCGAGGCGCTGCGGCCCGGCGCCATCATCAGCGTCACGGCGGCGGTGGCCTTGGTCTGCTGGCGCTTGATGACGCCGCCCTCGGCCAGCACGATGTGCACCCGCGCGTCGCGCACGCCGTCCATCGACTGCAGCGTGCGGGTCAGCTCGCCTTGCAGCGCGCGCTGGTAGTTCACCTTCTGGGCGAACTCGGTCATCGAGAAATCGGTCTCGTTGAACAGCTCCAGCCCCACGCCCGCGCCCGGCACCGCGCCACCGGCCAGGGCCAGGCGGGCCCGGCCGATGGCGGCCTGCGGCACTTCCAGCCCGTCACCCGTTGGCGAGAGGCGGTAGGGGATCTTCTGCTTGTCCAGCTCGGCCACGGCCTGCGCCATGCGCTGGGCCGACAGCTGCGAGGCCAGCGGCAGGTAGTTGTCGCGCAGGGTCCAGTAGCCCAGCGCCACGGTGGTCGCGACGATGAGCAGCAGGCCGAGCACAAATCCCAGCCGGCGCGGGCCGCTCAAGGCGGACCAGGAATCGAGGAAGGGCTTCACCGGCACATCACATCTGCATGCGCATCAGGTCCTGGTAGGACTCGACGAGCTTGTTGCGCACCTGGATGAAGGTCTGCACGCTGATGCGCGCCTTCTCCAGACTGATCATCACCTCATGCAGCTCCACCGGGCGGCCAGCGGCCATGTCGCCCAGCGCCTGCTCGGCGGCCTGCATGTCCTTGTTCATGTCCACCAGCTGCTGCTCGAACAGCCCGGCAAAGCCGGGCGCCGCGCTGGCGCCGGCGGCGGCAGCCCCACCGGCCGGCGCGGTGGACGAGACGGCCGCGATGGCGGCGACGTTGATGTCCATCACTGGCCTCCGATCTCGAGCGCCTTGAGCGCCAGCGTCTTGGTGGCCTGCAAGGCCGCCAGGTTGGCTTCGTAGGCCCGCAGCGCGGTGGTCACCGTCATCATCTCGCGCACCTGGTCGACGCCGGGGTAGCTCACCATGCCGTTGGCATCCGCATCGGGATGGCCTGGCTCATGCACGATGCGCGGCCGCGCCTGCGGCTGCTCCACCACCCGCGCCGCCACGCCAGCCGGTGCCGGGCCGGCCGCGCCCCACGCCGCCTGGAATCGCGCACTGTCGGCCTGCATGACCACCGTGACCGGCCGGTAGAGGTCGGCCACCGCCTTGCCAGTGGACGTCATGTTGGCGATGTTGGCGGCCGCGGCCTCGATGCGCATCTTCTGCGCCACCATGCCGGAGCCGCTGATCTCTGCTGCCCTGAAGTAATCCATGCTCACCCCTTGCCGCCGCTGGCAATGGCCCCGGCGATCGAGAAATACCGTCCCAGGGCCTTGGCCAGCGCCTGGTAGTTCATCGTGTTCTTCGACAGCGTCAGCAGGTCTTCTTCCAGGCTGACGGCGCGCGCCGAGTCGTCCGGCACGACGCGCGGGACGGCCACCGGCGGCAGGCCCGCGACGCCCGCCGCCGGCAGGCCGCCGGCGCTGCTCAGCGCCTGGTCGAAGGCCACCTTCAGCCGCTGGTAGCCGGCGCTGTCGCGGTTGGCGATGTTGCTGGCGCTGACCTGGTTCTGCAGCGAGGCCGCGGTCAGCGAGGAGGAGATCTGCTCGACGAGCAGCGCGTAGTGTTGCGTGGTCATGGTCGGTCGGGAAAGGGACTACTGCACGATCAGCTCGGCATGGAGGGCACCGGACGCCTTGAGCGCCTTCAGCACCGACACCACGTCACGCGCGCTGGTGCGCAGCTTGGCCAGGGCCTGCACCAGGTCGGCGATGGTGCCGCCGGGCTGGGTCACCAGCGTCGCGCCGCCCTGCTCCTGCAGGTCGATGCGCGAGTTGGCGTAGTCCTCGGTGCGGATGGCCTCGCTCGGCTGGCGCAGCAGCAGCGGCTGCGAGACCGCGTTCTCGGTGACGATGGAGATCTTCAGGTCGCCATAGGTGATGGCCGTCGGCGCCACCCGGACATTGGCGCCGGCCACCACGGTGCCGGTGCGTTCGTTGACGACCACGCGGGCCCGCAGGTCGGGCGCGATCTCCATCGCCTCGATGCGCTGCATCAGCTCGACGAAGCGGCCGCGGTAGCCGTCCGGGACCTGCACCGACACCGTGTCCGGGTCGCGCGCCTTGGCATAGGCGCCGCCCAGCCCGGCGTTGATGGATTCGGCAATGCGGGCGGCATTGGTGTAGTCGGCCTCCAGCAGCGAGACCGAGAAGCTGTTGAGCTGCGCCAGGTTGGGCGCCGGCGGCGCCACCTCGATGCTGCCGCCGCCGGGGATGGTGGCCACCGTGGGGTGGTTCTTCTGGCCCACCGTGCCGTTGGCTTCATAGCGGTAGCCGCCGACGGTGAGGCCGCCCTGGGCCAGCACATAGGTCTTGCCGTCGGGGCCGTTGAGCGGCGTCAGCAACAGGTTGCCGCCGACCAGGCTGCGCGCGTCGCCCACGGAGGTGACGGTGACATCGATGGTGTCGCCCTGGCGGCCAAAGTTGGGCAGGCCGGCCGTCACCATCACCGCCGCCACGTTGCGGCTGTTGACCGCCTCTGGCGGCAGGGTGACGTTGAACTGCGAGAGCATGTTGGCCAGCGACTGCCGGGTGGCGCGGTTGGCCGGCGAGTCGCCAGTGCCGGCAAGACCGGTGACCAGGCCGTAGCCCACCAGCGGATGCAGCCGGTCCGACTGCACGCGGGCGATGTCCTTGATGCGCACGCCACCGGCGACCGCGGCCGCCGGCAGGGGCGCCAGCAGCGCCAGGCCGAGCGCCAGCGCGCCGATGAAGGGAAACCTGCAAGCCATCATCACAACCCGAAGAACGACAGGAATTTGGTGAGCCAGCCCGGCCGGCTCTTGTCGGCGATGAAACCTTCGCCGTCGAAGCTGATCTCGGCATCGCCGACGCGGGTGGAGGGCACCAGGTTGCCGTCCGTCACGTCGCGCGGCCGCACCCGGCCCTTCAGGGTGATGACCTGCGCCTCGCCGTTGATGGTGAGGTTCTGCCGACCATGGATGAGCAGGTCGCCGTTGGGCTCCACGCCCACCACGTTGACCGTGAGCTGCGCCAGCAGGCGGCCGCTGCGCTGGGTGCGCCCGCCGCCGTCAGAGTCGGTGCCGACGCTGCCCGAGAGGTTGCGGGCCGGGGCCTTGAAGGGGTCGACCTGGATGTTCAGGCCGGTCGAGCGGCCGGCCGAGGAATCGGCCGCGGTCGAGGCGCTGGCGTTTTCCTGGATCACCACGGTCAACAGGTCGCCGGCCTTGAAGGCCTTGTGGTCGGCCACCAGCGGGCGGTAGGTCTTGGGGTCGTACAGCGACTGGCTGTCGTTCGCCGCGGCCGGCCCGGCCAGGCACAGGCCGAGCGCCAGGGCGAGGCCGCTGGCCCGAAGTGTGAAGCCACGTGTCGTCGTCATTGCATCGTTCCTGATTCGAGCACCACGGCCTGCGGCCCGACCACGCGGGCATCCACGGCCTGGCGCGAGATATTGGGCCGCACCCGCACGGTGTCGCCGACTTCGGCGTCGGCCAGCGCCAGGCCGGCGGATTCGAGCACCACCGCGCCGGCCACCACGCGGATGGTCACCGGCTGCATCTGGGCCACCGCCGGCCGCGCGCCGGCATCCGAGCGCCGCAGCACGTCGCCCTCGTTGAGCGGGCGGCGCAGCACGGTGCCGGCCGGCAGGCTGCACGGCAGCGGCCAGAGGTCGGCACGGGCCATCTCGACCGGTCGGCGCTGCACCGACACATCGGCGCAGCCCAGCGCCGCGCCGCGCGCCAGCGGGCGGTTCAGCACCGGCATGTCCTGCTGCAGCCGGCCGTACACCACCGCCTGCATGTCGGGCTGACCGGCAGCGCCACGCAAGGCCAGCCGCAGCGGCAGGCGCAGTGCACCACGCGCGGCCGGCGGAGACCACACCACTTCCACCGGTGCTCCGGTGGCCACCGGCCCGGTGCCGGTGAAGCGCACCGAGCCCTCCTGCAGGGCCAGGCCCTGGCGCGCCAGCAGGTCGCCGGCCAGGCGAAGCACGGCCGCCGCGAGTTCGGGCTCGCCGGCATGGCTTGCCGTGCCGAGCACCACAGGCGCGGCCGCCGCCTCGCTGGCGGCCCCGGCCAGCGGTGCGGTGGCCGGGCCCAGCAGGGCCGCGGCAAGGACAAGGCTCGGCCAGGCCGAGGCGGCAGGCTTCATGGCTGGGTCACCGGCGCAGGGAATTGGTGAGGCCCATCATCTCGTCGGCCGCCTGCGCCACCTTGGCGTTCAGCTCATAGACCCGCTGAGCCAGCATGAGGTGGACCATCTCGTCGACCATGCGCACGTTGGACGCCTCCACCGCACCCACCGACAGCTCGCCCGCCCATTCCTCGCCCGGCCACGCGCGGGCCGGCTCGGTGTTGGCGTCGCGCAGCTCGAAGAGGCCGGCGCCCAGGGGCACCAGCGCGTCGGAGCTGGTGAAGTTGACGAGTTCGATCTGGCCCAGCACCGACGGGGCCGCGTCGCCCTTGAGCTGGGCGCGCACGCTGCCGTCGGGCATCACCTCGACGCCGGTGGCGCCGGTGGGGATGCGGATGTCGGCCTTCAGCACCTGGCCGCTCGGCAGGCTCAGCAGGCCGTCGGCATTGACCTGCAGCGAGCCGCCGCGGGAGTAGCCGATGCGGCCGTCACGCAGGTTCACCTCGATGAAGCCGGGGCCGGTGATGGCAATGTCCAGCGGCCGGCCGGTGGTGCGCACCTCGCCCTGCACCATGTCGACCCGGATGCCGCTCGGGCGCGCGGCCTCGGCCGTCTGGGCCGAGGCGCCGGCCGGCGCGGCAGTGCGGTCGAGCAGGCCGCTGAAGTCCACGGTGCGCCGCTTGTAGGCCACGGTGTTGGTGTTGGCCAGGTTGTTGGCGATGGTGTCGAGCTGGTCCTTCTGCGCCTGCAGGCCGACGGCCGACACCAGGAATGCGTCCAACATGGTTTAGATCTCCCCGAGTTTCTGGATGGCCCTGCCGAGGACCTCGTCATAGCCTTGCGTCACCTTGACCAGGCTTTCGAACTGCCGCGTGAGCGCCATCAGCGCCAGCATGTCCTGCGGGCCACCGGCGTTGGAGCCCTCGAGAAAGCCCGAGCGCACCGCGGCGCGGCCGCTGTCCACCGGTTGCAGCGCGCCGTCCACCGCCAGCAGCGAGCCCTTGTCCGGCGAGAGCTGGGCGCCCTCGGCGAGCGTGAACAGCTGCAGCACGGCCTGCACTTCCTCGCGCTGCACGATCTCGCCGGTTTCGCGCACCGAGACATCGGCGCTGCCCAGGCGGATGTCGCCGTTGCTGCCTTGCACACGCAGGCCGCGCTCGCCGACCAGGTAGCCTTCGGCGTCGACCCGGAAGGACCCGGCACGGGTGAGGAAGGTGCGCTGGCCATCGGACAGCGCGAAAAAGCCCTGGGCACCGTCGATGGCCACGTCCAGCGGCTTGCCGGTGGCCATCATCTGGCCGGCCCGCAGGTCCACGCCGCGGCGCAGCACCGGCTCGGCCGGCGCGGCCGCGGCTTGCGCCGTGGCGGGCGCGAAGTGGCCGGCGAAGCTGTTGAGCGCCGCCACCTGGCGGCGATAGCCCGGCAGCGTGGCACTGGCGGCATTGCCGCTGACGGCGTTCAACCGCTCCTGCCCAGCCAGCAGGCCGACCTGCACGATCGCGAAGACATCGCTCATGGCGTTCGCACTCCCTCAGTTTCTTTCTTGTCTTGGTGTAGTCAGTGGGGGGACTTGGCGCCCTGCCCCGCTGGCGGTGCGGCGGTGATCGCCGCGAACGCCCGCAACTCGTACCCCGGCGGCACCTCGGCCATCGACAGCACCCGCAGGTGCGGCGTGGCGCGCTCGCACAGCGCCCGCAGCTGGCGGCGCAGCTCCGGCGCACACAACACCACCGGGATCAGGTTGGATTTCATCATGCGTTCGGCACTGGCCGCAATGCGCAGGAGCAAGCCATCGATCAGCCGCGGGTCGCTGCCGGTGGCCTGCCCTGCTGCCTGGCGCAGCAGGCCGTCTTCCAGCTCCGGGTCGAGCGTCATCACGTGCAGCGTCTTGCGGTCGGCGCTCAGGCTGTTGCAGATGCTGGTGGCCAGCCGCTGGCGCACCGCCTCGGTGAGCACGGCCGGGTCCTTGCTGGCGCGGCCGGCGTCGATGAGGCATTCGACGATGGCCTGGATGTTGCGGATGGGCACCTTCTCGCGCATGAGGTTCTGCAGCACCTTCTGCACGTCGCTCACGGCCAGCTGGGTGGGTACCAGTTCTTCCACCAGGCCCGGCTGGGCGGTGCGCAGGCGGGCCAGCAGCTTGTCGGTCTCGGTGCGGGTGAGCAGCTCGGCGGCACGCTGGCGCATCACCTCGCACAGATGGGTGAAGAGCACGTTGACCGCATCCACCAGGGTGTAGCGGGCGGCCCGGGCGGCGTCGCGGTCGGCCGGCTCGATCCACAGCGCGGGCAGGCCGTAGGTGGGCTCGCGGGTCTCGATGCCGCGCACCAGCGTCAGGTCGCCGCTGGGGTGGATGGCCAGCGTCTTGCCCACCATCACCTGCCCGGCCGCCACCGGATCGCCAAAGATGGCGATGGCATAGGCCTCGCCACCGATGGCCGAGGACTCGCGGAAGCGCACCTTCGGGATGACAAAGCCCATCTCGCCGGCAAACTGGGTGCGGAAGGCCGCCACCCGTTCCATCAGGATGCCCTGCTCGCCACCCAGGTGCTGCGCCAGGGCCGCGCCCAGCTCGACCTCGACCGGCTCGACGTCGTAGACCGCATAGGGATCGTCGGCGGCAGCTTGCTCCTTGGAGGCCTTGTCGGCTTCGGCCTGCTGCGCCTCGGGCGAGGCGGCCTTGGCCTGGCGCGCCAGGAAGTAGGCCACGCCGACGCCGGCCGCCAGGGCCAGCACCGGCACCAGTGGCATGCCCGGCAGCAGGCCCACGCCGAGCAACACCACGCCAACGATGGCCAGCGTGCGCGGGAAGGCGCTGAGCTGGCGCAGCACCTCGGCGCTGAGCTGGCTGTCGGACGAGGAGCGGGTGACGATGAGGCCGGTGCCCACCGAGATGACCAGCGCCGGGATCTGCGTGACGATGCCGTCGCCGATGGTCAGCAGCGTGAAGTGGCGCAGCGCTTCGCCCCAGGGCATGCCCTGCTGCAGCACGCCGATGACGAGTCCGCCGACGATGTTGATCAGCATGATGACGATGCCCGCGATCGCGTCGCCCTTGACGAACTTGCTGGCGCCGTCCATCGCGCCATAGAAGGCCGCCTCGCGCTCCAGCGTCTTGCGGCGGCGCTTGGCTTCGTCCTGGTCGATGAAGCCCATGTTGAGGTCGGCATCGATGCTCATCTGCTGGCCCGGCATGCTGTCCAGCGTGAAGCGGGCTGCCACTTCCGAGACGCGCTGCGCACCGTTGGTGACCACCACGTACTGCACCACCACCAGGATCAGGAAGACGATCATCCCGATGACGTAGTTGCCGCCGACCACGTAGGTGCCCACCGCACCGATGACGCGGCCGGCCTCCCCGTCCGTCAGGATGAGCCGGGTGGCCGAGACGTTGAGCGCCAGCCGGAACAGCGTGGCAATGAGCAGGATGGCCGGGAAGGTGGAGAACTCCACCGGCCGCGGCGCATAGAACGTCATCAGCAGCACCAGCAGGGCGAGCGAGAAGTTCAGCAGGATGAGGAAGTCCAGCAGCGGCGACGGGATGGGGGCGAACAGGACCAGCAGCACGCCCATGACGAGGGCGATGAGGGCCAGGTCGGTATTGCGGCCGAGGATGGCTTTGAGCGAGTTCACGGGTCAGTGGGCCTTTGCCGGCTGGGGCGCCGAGGGGCGCGCTGCATACACCCAGCGCAGGATGCGGGCGATCTGGGCGAAGTGCTGCTCGGGCACGAAGTGGTCCTGGGCCACTTCGGCGAACAGCGCGCGGGCCAGCGGCCGGTTCTCGACGATGGGCACGCCGCGGCGCGAGGCTTCGCGGCGCATGCGCAGCGCCAGGTCGCCGGCGCCCTTGGCGATGACGCGGGGGGCCGGCATCTCGCCGTGGCGGTATTCGACCGCCACCGCGTAGTGGGTGGGGTTGGTGAGCAGCACATCGGCCTCGCCGACGCGCTTGACCGAGCGGGCGCGCTTGGCCCATTCGGCACGCAGCTCGCGCAGGCGGGCCTTGATGCGGGGGTCGCCTTCGCGCTCCTTGTGTTCTTCCTTGATCTCGCGCTTGGACATGCGCATCTGCCGCATGAAGTCCCAGCGGGTGTAGAGCCAGTCGACATAGGCAAAAGCCACGAACAGCACGGCGACCAGGGCCAGCGCCTCACCCAGCAGGGCGAGCGAGCGGCGCAGGAGGCCGCCGGCCGGCAGCGCGAGCAGGCCCACCACCTCGTCCACCTGCGCCAGGCCCCAGGCCGCGACCACGGCGGCCATGACGGCCAGCTTGAGGCTGGTGCGGCCGGCCTCGAACAGCGTCTTCACCGAGAACAGGCGCTTGAAGTTGGCGGCCGGGTTGATGCGATCGAAGTTGGGCTTGAGCGGCTCGGCGGTGAAGACGCCGCGCGCCTGCGCCGCGCCGAATGCCAGCGCGGTGAGCCACAGCACGAAGAGCACCGCGGCGACGGCCTGCAGCGTGAACAGGCCCAGCTCCGACACCAGCCGCAGCGCAACGGCGTGGTTGAGCGCGGCATGCTGCGAATGGGCGAAGGCACGCGGGATGAGCGTGGCCAGCTCGCGCAGCGTGGCTTCGCCCAGGCCCCAGAGGCAGGCGGTGGCGGCGAGCAACACGCAGGCGAAGGTGACTTCCTGGCTCTTGGCAATGGAGCCACGGCGATGGGCTTTTTCCAGCTTGAAGCTGGTGGCCTGCTCGTTGCGGTCGAGGTCTTGCTGCTGGCTCACGGGCGGGCTCCGAGCACGTCGGCGCTGAGGCCGAAGAGCCGCTCGATGAGCGGCGCCCAGGCCGGGATGGAGAGCGTGAGCACCAGCAGGCCGACCAGGATCTTGACCGGGATGGCGAGCAGCAGCACGTTGATCTGCGGCGAGTTGCGCGAGATCAGGCCCAGGGTGAGGTCGGTGACAAGCAGCGCCAGCACGGCCGGCGCGGCGAGCGCAAGGCCAAAGCTGAACAGCGCGCCGGCCGCGGAGGCCACGCGCATCGGGTCGGCCACTTGCGGGAAGGCACCGAGCGGAAAGACCGAGAAGGAGCTGGCCAGCATGGAGGCCAGGGCCAGGTGGGCATCGGCCAGCACGAAGAGCGCGACGCCGAGCAGGCTGAGCAGCGACGTCAGCACGTTGGCGCTGGCGCGGGTGACGGGGTCGAACACCGAGCCGATGCCGAAGCCGATCTGCACATCGAGCAGCCGGCCGGCGACGGCGAAGGCGGCGAGGACGACGTGGACGCCCAGGCCGAGCAAGGCGCCGGAGACGCCCTCGGCGGCGACGGCGAGCATCAGGCGGCCCCCGTCGTCGATGAGTTCAGGCGGGGCGGTGATGCCGCCGGCGGCGCAAACGAGGGCCGACAGCGCGACGACCAGGGCCAGCCGCACGAGGCCGGGCAGGCCGAAGGCGGTGAAGACCGGGGAGAGGCCGAGCGCGATGGAGAAGCGCACCGAGACGAGCATCACGGCGGTTCCCCAGGTGATGAGGGCGTCGGGAGACATGGTCTGGTCGCTGGCTTACTGACTTGCTTGTCTGCTCGGGACGACCGATCAGCCGAGTTGGGCGAGGCGGCCGTAGAGCTCGGTGGCGTAGGCGGTGAGCTTGCCGAGCATCCAGGGCGCCATGAGGATAAGCGCGATGACGAAGATGATCAGCTTGGGCACGAAGGCCAACGACGGGTCCTGCACCTGGGTGACGACCTGCAGCACGCTGATGACCACGCCCGTCACCAGGATGACGACCAGGAGCGGGCTGCACAGGAGCAGGCCGATCTTGAGGAGGTCGCTGGTGAGGTGGAGGGCGAGAGCGGGGGTCATGGGTGGCGCGGTGGGACGGGGCGAGGGCTGGCAGGGGTCTTAATTTGCACACTGCCCAGCCAGTGACGGGTGGTTGTGAGTGCACACCCTCGGGAGAAGGCCGAAGAACAGGACCGTTTGCTTGCCCTGGACTGGGCCTTCTCAGAGGCTGCCGCTTATGTTAAGCGGGCAACGTACTGTAACTTGGAGGGAGAGCAGGCGGCACCCCCTGGGAGGGGGAAACGGGGGGAGAAGAGTGATGTGGTACGCAGGGGCGGGGGAAGTTACACCTGAGTGGGGGCGTGGGAATTGGGCCTTGTGGCTGCACACCATTCCTGGGCGGCGCGGCCCCAGCATGAATGCCAAGCAAGACCAGGTTGAAGAACGCGGCGATTGCCGCTAAGACTGAATCGCCCCGGGATTTGTGGAGGCTCCAACTCTTGAGAAGATGGAGCCATGAAGAAGTCGAACAAGTTCTCACCTGAGGTTCGCGAGCGCGCAGTGCGGATGGTGCAGGAAGCGCGCGGGGAGTACCCGTCGCTATGGGGCGCAGTCGAATCGATCGCGCCGAAGATCGGCTGCGTGCCGCAGACGCTGCTGGATTGGGTCAAGCAGTCAGAGGTAGAGGCCGGTACGCGCGCGGGCACGACGACCGCGGAGGCGCAACGCGTGAGAGAGCTGGAGCGCGAGGTCAAGGAGCTGCGCCGGGCCAACGAGATCCTGAAGCTGGCCAGCGCGTTTTTCGCCCAGGCGGAGCTCGACCGCCGTACGAAGTCTTGAAGGCGTTCGTCGACGCGCATCGGAATGACTTCGGGGTCGAGCCGATCTGCCGGGTGCTGCAGATCGCCCCGTCGGGATACCGACGCCATGCGATGCGCCGGCGCGAGCCGGGCCGCTGCTGCGCACGCACGCAGCGCGATGCGCAGTTGATGTCGGAGATCGATCGGGTCTGGCAATCCAACCGGCAGGTCTACGGTGCCGACAAGGTCTGGCGCCAGCTCGGGCGTGAAGGCATGAAGGTGGCGCGCTGCACCGTCGAGCGCCTGATGCGCAGGCTGGGTCTTCGCGGCGTGATTCGAGGCAAGCGCGTTCGCACCACGGCGGCCGATGCCAAGGCGCCGTGCCCGTTCGACAAGGTCAACAGGGTGTTCCGGGCGGACCGGCCCAACCAGCTGTGGGTGAGCGACTTCACCTACGTGTCGACCTGGCAGGGCTTCGCCTACGTCGCCTTCGTCGTCGATGTCTTCGCACGGCGCATCGTGGGCTGGCGCGTGAGCCACTCGATGCGCACCGACTTCGTCCTGGATGCGCTGGAGCAGGCGCTGTACGCCCGCCAGCCCGAAGCCGAAGACGGGTTGATCTGCCACTCGGACAGGGGCTCGCAATACGTCAGCATTCGCTACACCGAGCGGCTTGCCGAGGCCGGGATCGAGCCCTCGGTTGGCAGCAAGGGCGACAGCTATGACAACGCCCTGGCCGAGACCATCAACGGGCTGTACAAGGCCGAGGTGATCCACCGGCGCACTTGGAAGACCCGCGAGGCCGTCGAGCTTGCCACGCTCGAATGGGTCGCCTGGTTCAACCATCATCGATTGATGGCACCGCTGGGCTACATCCCGCCGGCCGAGGCCGAGGCAAACTACCACCGCCAACTCGCCGAGCGATCGGCCGTGACGGCGTGACCACTTAAACCAGCCAGCCTCCACGAAACCCGGGGCGATTCAGGGCTCTAGTGACCCACCGAATCAGGTTGCACGGATGGCCTCGCGTTGCTGCGGAGGTGTCCTGCGAGGTATAGGCACCGCTTTTTTAAACGCGGGCGCCGAGGCTGAGCGGTGTTTCGGTGCAGCCACGCCACACCAGCGGCAGGCCGATGTCGGCGGCGGCCAGCGTCACGCACGAGGCCAGCAGCGCCTGGTCGGCCGCGCTTAAGCTGTCCTAGTCGAGACTTGATCTGACAGACAAGCCGTCAAGCGACGGCCGTATCGGTGTGAGGTGTCTGCTTGATCTGATCCAGCTGTTTATCGTACGCCAGCGTTGCACTCTCGATAAAGGTCTGCAGCGGCGTTTTACCGTAGCAGTACTTGCCCGAGTGCGTCCGCTCGGCGTTGTAGCTCTGCATCCACTCGTCAACGTCCACCTGCAGTTCGTCCAGCGAGTTGTACAGCTTGCGCCGGAAGGCGCTGGCGTAGAACTCGTTCTGGATGGTCTGATGGAAGCGCTCGCAGATCCCGTTGGTCTGAGGCCTCTTCGTGCGCGTGCGCGTGTGCTCGATGTTCTCCAGGTCCAGATACAGCGCGAACTCGTGCGTCTCCCGGTTGCCGCAGTACTCGCTGCCACGGTCGGTCAGGATGCGCAGCAGCGGCACCCCGTGTTCCTCGAAGAACGGCAGCACCCGGTCGTTGAGCATATCCGCCGCCGTGATCGCATGCTTGCGGTCGTAGAGTTTGACGAACGCGAGCTTGCTGTACGTGTCGATGAAGGTCTGCTGGTAGATGCGCCCTACGCCTTTGAGATTGCCCACGTAGTAGGTGTCCTGCGAGCCGAGGTAGCCCGGGTGCTCGGTCTCGATCTCGCCGTCTCGCCGTGCGCTTCCTTCTCCTGCTTGGCCTTCTCCAGCGCACGGACCTGATCCTCTGTGAGAATCACGCCCTCCTGCGCCACCTTGGCCGACAGCGCCTTCAGGCGCAGTTGGAAGGTCTGCAAGTCATGGCGCAGCCAGATAGTGCGCACGCCGGCGGGCGATACGCTGATGGCGCGCTTTCTCAACTCGTTGGCAACGCGCACCTGGCCGTATGCCGGCTGCTCCAGCGCGAAGTCGATCACCGCTCGCTCGATGATGGGGTCCGCCCGGTTCTTCAGGTTGGGCTTCTTGCGGGAGATCTCTGCGAGCGCCGTTTCTCCGCCCGTCTCGTACAGTTCCTTGAAGCGGTAGAAGCTGTC
This sequence comes from Eleftheria terrae, assembly GCF_030419005.1. NCBI lineage: Bacteria > Pseudomonadati > Pseudomonadota > Betaproteobacteria > Burkholderiales > Eleftheria > Eleftheria terrae. The sequence continues at coordinate 4,008,301 of NZ_CP106951.1, read as the reverse complement.
TCGGCTGAAACCCAGCACCTTGCATGCTTCTGATACGCTGCCCAGCGTCTGCGCCAGCTTCAATAGCCCGATCTTGTTGCGAATGATCTTCTGATCTTGTGTCATCTGACTTCCTTGAACGCCCTGTCGGGCAAGGGTAATGTCAGATCAAGTCGTAGCTATGACACTTAAGCTGCCCCAGCGTTCGCGCGCCGCCTTCGACACCCTCGCCGCGTGGTTCAGCGTCGCGTCGAACAACACGACGACGCCGGCCAGCGTGTAGGGCAGCTCGGGGTGGACCTTGCGGCCGACGTGCTCGGCCAGGCTCACGATGCGCACGAGTTCAGCCGTTGCCTTCGGTGCGGACTCGGTTTCGACGAGCCACAGCCGCGTGCCCTTCACGAGCACGGCGTCGGGCATCTTGCGCAGGCGCGAGCGCAGCTGCTGCGCGCTCACGGGCGCCTGGCCCGTGAGCAAGGCGTACTCGCTCCAGGCTTCGAAGCCCTGCGCTTGCTTGTGGATGCACCACCTTGCCGTGAGCGCGAAGTGCGCGTGGGTTGGGCCACTCACGCTCGCCAAGTCGAGCCCGTGCCGCGCGGCCACGCCGTGCAGCTCCAGTGCCGCCACACCCTTGCGGGTGAGCACCACGCTGGTTCCGCCGTGGCAGTTCCGCCTGGCCAGCAGCTCCCCGGTCTGCTCGACCAGCACGCGCACGGTCCTCTGCGCCATCTGCAGGCCGTAGTGCGCGCCCGGCCAGCAGGCCGCCGCCAGGTCGGCGCAGCGCAGGTGGCCGTGCGCGGCGACCGCACGCAGCACCGCCAGGCGGTTGGCCGCCGCGCGTTCGCGCGAGGTGGGCTGCTTGGGCTTCGGGGGCGGCGGGCGCAGCAGGCCCGCCAGGGCATCAGGGGACAGTCGCATGGTCTACACCTCGCATCGGGGATGCGACGTGTAGCGATGACGCATCTGCGGATGCGTCTGCAGCCCCAGCACGCTCGCAGCAGACGCTGCCAGCGCGCAGGGACTGCGGGCGGTCGAACAGGTGCTCTTCGGCGGCTAGGGCCGCACGCACCTTCTGCGGGCTGGACGCCCTTCGTCTCCCGTCATGGGCGCCGCTGCCTGCCCTCCACACCGCCTGTCGTCGGCGTTCCGCGCAGGAAGCCACCCCGCGATGCGAGCAGCGTTCTCCGTGGCCGTCGTTCGCTTCGAGGCTGGACGCCTCGTCGCACCCCAGGGTGGCTTCCTGCGCTTGCGCTTCGTCAGCGTCGGGCTTCGGTCGCTGCTCGCTTCCTGCACCCCAACCTCATGCGTCCGCGTGGGCGCGGACCCGGCGCTTGGACCGCGCCTGCACGAGGTCGGCCCCCGCAGCGCTGCGGCAACCCGCCTGGGGGCGAGTGCGCCTTCGCGTCAGCACCGGCGCCAGCCGGTGCTGCCCGCTGTCCTCTCGGCAGCGGCCCCAACCCATCCCCCCGCCCTTCCCAAGAAGAGCGCGAGTCGCCCTCGGCCGTCAGCGGTGCTAGGCCATCAACGGCCAGGCACCGCACACGGCGAGCGTCGGGTGGCGCGCCATCGCGTCAAGGCCATGCCCTCACGGGCGGCCGGTGGCCGGCCTGGACTCGGATGCTTGCCGTAGGGTCAGTCATGCGTAGTCAATGCGCTGCTCGTCACGCTTGCCGAAGTTCACCATGCGCGCCACGCGGAAGCCCGCAGCGAGAAGCCGCTCTCGAACTACACGGCTCAATGCATCATCCAAGGCACCGTCCGCGTCCAGATTGGCAGCGACTTGCACCCACACGGGCAAGTCCTCGTTGCCTTCCTCGTCCGACAGCGACACCGTGAACTCGGCTCCATCGCGAGAACCCTTGAAGTAGCGACCCTCAACGTAGTTCGAACTCTCCCGCTCCTGGCCATCCACGATGCCTGCGGCATCGAAGAAGGCCTCCGCGAACTCGCGCAGGCTCGGCTTGGCGGCGTGCGCGCATAGCAAGTTGACGTACTGCAAGTCTTTATCCCCCAGTGGTAGGCGTGACGGGGCCAATCGGCCTCACCACGATGGACGGCTGCGAAGGCAACGTTCCCGGCACAAACGCCCCCGGCGTCACGTCGCGACCCAGCGTGTTCGTCCAGGTCGTTGACCAGTCCTGAAGCAGCGGGTAGTCGGGCAGTATCTTGCCCGGGTGAACGAAGCCAGGGATGTTCTTCGAGGTCTTGTAGCCCTCCGTGAGCTGTCCGCTTTCAATGAAGAAGTCGATGTCGCTCTGTGGGCCGAATGGAGTGCACTTGGTGAGGCTCACCCCAGTGACCGAGCTTCCACGTACACCCACGCTCGCATCCGTGACACCGCTTCGGACCAGCGCGTCTTGAAGCTGCTGGGCAGCGGTCGTGAACTGCTCTGGAGGATTGAAGCCGAGCGGTACTGTGCGAGTCGCCCCGTTAATCGGCACGCCCTCAAGGCCTGCATTTCCTACATTGCCAAATTAAATCGCCCGCAGCAGCGGGCGACTGTCAGTCATTCTGTTAGCTCACGACTTCTGATAGAACGAGTCGCGATACTGCGCCATTCCCTTCTGAATGTAGCTTGAGAATGTCTCAGCCACCATTTCGGGGGCGCCACCACCATCATCCATTTGATAGACCGCCGGGTCGGTGTGACCGTCGCAAATGAAGTAGTGGAACTGAAAGCCTTGGTAAGCACCAAAAACAAAGGCATTTTCGGGTACGGTAAATTCGATGTCTTCGTCCTCGAGCATCTCTAGAAGGCGGCGCTTTAGGTCTTTGACTTCGGGAAAGAAAAAGGCAGCATCGCGCTGAAACAGCCCAGCACTTTTCCCGCAGTCTTCTAGAAATTCCTCATAAACCGAAGGAAATACTATTTTCCCTTGTGCAGCAGCCAGCTCGTCGATTTCTTTTTTCGAAATTCCGGCGATAGGCCGCTCTTCGTCCAGCTTAGCGGCTTTCAGCCAATCAAAGAATTTGCCCACAATAGCTCCTCAGCGAAAAAATGGCTTGCTAGCATTCGCCCCAGATTGAACGCCCAACCTCACATTCGGGAACATTTCTTGGAACTGCCCGATGACGCGGGAGCATGAGTAGCACACCGTAAGCTCCGAATACAAATTTACAGAACCGGAGAGGCCTGGAACCACATCAAGGCGTTGCGGATTATATCGTTGGGCGATAGATTCCAAAAGCTTAACCTCTGTGTCATAAGCCCTGCTCCAGCCGACATCCATCGTACTGAACATTCGATTCTCCGGAACTCCAACGGTTCCGGCCGGCGAGTTTTTCCCGCTCAACGCAAAATCTTTACCCAATTCGCCGTTAAGTTGATATTCGCTGTAGGCGAAGTTTCTCTGCATTTTAGCGTTAGACGTCAAGCCTAGGTCGATACGCTTGTTGAGCAGGTCTTCGACAGTCGAATGGAGTTCGAATTGACTGGAAGCGTTGCCGACTCTGGTTGCTTCGATATTCGCCAAGACCCGCTCTCGCATCGACAACTGAGAGATGCTGGCCGCCGACGTGTCGACATTGCCAAATACTATTCCTGGCTGCGAATACCTCTTCTAATGAAGTCGCCTGTACTAATTGGACAGGTGCCGCCTCTGTGATAAAGGCGGTGCTCTGCACAGAACGGTGTTTTTGGGCCGGGGAAAAGGTCCGTCTCGGAGACTTTTTCGCTGCCAGGCTCTACAAAGGTAGGCAATGACTCCAACAGCGGAGCCACCTCTTCCCACCCGATTCCCGAATACAACTGAACTGGTTCGCGCATCTTCAGAGCTTGACCGTATATCTGATGGATGGAAAGTTCGGTTGTTTTCTTTCGCAAAGCCATCCAGCGCCGAAATTCACCAACCTTTCCGGAAGAAATTACAGCCCAAACCGCGAATTCTGCAGGGTCATCGAGTTTCATAGTTTTTCCTTTCCATGCAACTCAGGGTAGATAACCACGAGGGCCGGCACTCATATCATATCGAGAGCTATGCGGAAGCACCCTGCCGCCTACGACGGAATAGTCCAGGTTCTTACTATCCACGGAGAATCTGAAAGGTGGCTGATAGAGTCCTTCGGGACTTGCGGCGGGCACAATGCGTGAAACCCGTTGCGGAGACCCCGCATCTATCAAAGCTTGAAGCGCTGCTTGGTCGCCGCGAAACGACAAGGCACCGGATTCGATGTCCCGTGCAGCCCAATTGATGACCTCCTTCCCGGTAGTAGAGTTAACGTAGTATCCGCTCGCGTTGGGTGTGCCACGCGGGTGCACATGGTCCAGCAAAATGGTGTTCGAGGATACCTCCCCGAAGCTCACCCTGCCGGCGTCTCCAGAGTAGAGGGTGATGTGGCCTCCTCCGCCATTCTTTCCTGCACCCAGCGTATATGTTGTTGAGAATTCAACGCGATGCTTTTCACTAAGGTTCAACAGTTCGTTAGCGGTGGGGCGATACGGAACAACGACACCTTGAGCTCCTGGCAAACCCTCGCCTGACCTAGCACCGTAGAGCAAATCAGCAACAACGCCTTGAGGCTCTTGTAGTAGAGGGGTTTTAGTATTGCCAAAATTTTTAACATCCTGACCAACTTCCCCCGCAACTCTCGCACCTCTGCGCACGCCCCCAACTATTCCAAGCCCCGGAATGGCCCCTGCAAGAGAGTAGGTCGCCTCCTGCTTCTTCCCCTCATAGAAATAATAAATTCCAGCATCCACACCGCTCGCGACAGCACCGATTAGAGCGAACGGCCCATCAGCGGCCGTATTGACCACATCGAGCAGCAAGTGTACTTTCTCGATCTTCGTCATGCGAGGCTGCTGAGCGGGAGCAGAATCCTCTGCCTCCCATTTCTGACGCATCATTGCTTCAGCGGTAAGGCCGCTCATGATGCGCTCTCTCGCTGCCGCATTTTGCCGGGCGGCTCCCTGTTTCAGTGCCTGATCGAAGGCCTCATCCTCAGCCAAGTCGCGCTCGGGAGCAGCGCCTCCTCCCCCGCTCAGACTCAACTGGCCAGTCTGCTCGTCATAGCTGCCGCCAAACGCCCCGTTTTTCATTCTACGGAGGTTTTCAAGTGCCCTTCGCTTGCTTTCAGCGTTTGGCACCCCCGGTTCATCGACTTCAGCGGCTGCCACGGTGAATGAAGGATATGCCACCCGGTGCTCATCGCTTCGACCAAATGCATCGAGCAACTGCGAGAGCGCGTCATTTGATAGGCTCTCACCTGCCTCTTCGCCTCTTACTCGAAGATCGAGGCCACCTACCCCGTTCCCGAATGGTGCCCTCGCTCCAACTAGACCGAACGTCTTCTCCTTGTTGCGCTCGGATTCAAGCACGGCTCCAGTTAGAGAGTCCCCGATCGCGCTCCCGAAACTTTGAGCAGCAATGGACACCCAGTTTGGCTTTTCGCCAAGGGCAAGAGTGCGCGCACCGCCTCCAGCGACGCGGCTGACGGTGTCACGGAATAGCTTCCCTGCGAAATCGGCTTGCACGGCTTGCTTCGCGGCTTCGAGAGGAAGACCTGAGGCTCGAGCAAGCGCTAACTGCTCGTCAGCAATCGCTGACGCAACGCCGTAGCTCGCAACACTCCCCGCGGCGGCGGCGGCCACTCCTCGCCAATCAAACTTCTTTTGTAGGCCGGCAGCGACGGACACTCCCTGCGTCAACGCGCTGCCCACCGCGCCGCGAAGAGCTGCCCCTTGCCATCCGCCGATGCCGCCGAGAGCCGAAGTCCCAATGGCGGCCCCAACGCCAGCCCCAATAGCGCCCATGGCCACATCAGACCAAGAGAAGTGGTCCACCGTCCCCATCGCCATGCCGACGGCCTGGCTGGCCACGGACCCGACTGCACCACCGACGACGAGGGCTGTCGACAACCCACCGGTCATGGCGCCTGTACCGGCCGTCCACATCGCTTGCAGCCCGGCGTTGGCGGGAGCGGTCATCGCCCCTGCCGTCATCACGGACGCCACCACCGCGACGACGATCATCACGATGATCCCCAGCGCTCCACACCCCCCGCCCGGCGGCTTCGGCGCCGCCGGCAAGGTGGGCTGGATGTTCCCCATCGCCTCGCCCGGGTCGTACACCCGGAAGGTGCCGCTGTTGTTGTGGATGTTGGTGATCTTGGGCGGGATGGTGAGGCGCTGGTCCTCCACCAGGGTCTCGGCACCGCTCAGGCCGTTGGCCTCGGCAATGAGGTACCACATCGCGCGGTCGCCCCACACCGTCTGTGCGATGCTCTGCAACGTGTCGCCCGACTGCACCTTGTAGGTGTACGGGACCACGGACGGATAGTCGGCGCTGACCGGCTCGTAGTTCTGGTCGAAGTCGGCGCTGGCGATCGGCTTCCAGTTCTTGTAGCTTGCCTGCGGCTTGCCGCGCGCAGCCAGCGACTGGGCATAGTCGGTGCGCGTCGGGCCGTCGTTGCCGACATCGCCCACCCGCACGCCATTCGCGTAGTAGTAGCGGTGCACGCGGTTCACCCGGCCATGGTCCAGCTCGTCGCGGAGCATGATCAGGCCTTGCGCGTCCGTCACGTAGCGGAAGCTGCGTTCCCCCGCCACATCGATCGCCGTCTTGATGTGGCCGTTCACGTCGTACTCCAGGTTGGAGTAGCCGGGCTTCCACGCGCTGTTGCGGCCCTTCAGCGTGGGGTTGTAGGCCTGGTTGGTGATGGCGAACTGCTTGGCTTCGTCCCAGTATTCGTAGGCGTAGTAGGTGTTGACCTTCGTTGCGTCCTTGCCGCTGCCGATGTTCTCGGTGCGGGCCAGCTCGCCGGCCCCCCAATTCTGGGCTGTGGCAGCGTTATCGGTGGTGTCGGTGTAGTAGTAGTAATTGGTTGTGCCGTCCCCGTCCACCTGCTTCAGGACCCGGTGGTCGTTGTTGTAGGTGGTCACCCGGTGGTACGTGACGGTCTTGCCGTCCTTGTCGTACTCGGTGTAGGTGCCAACCCGGCCGGCGACGTCGACCTCGCGGTGCGCGCGCAGCGCGCCGTTGATGCTGGTGTCAACCAGGAAGCCATCGGCGGTGTAGCTGTAGCGCTCGGTGGTGCCGTCCACGCCGTTGATGGCTTCAGTCCGCCGGCTGCTGGCGTCATAAGCGACCGAGACGCCGTCCTTGCCACGCACCACCGTGACGGTGTTGTCGTCGGCTGATGTTGCGCGCGCGCCGGACAAGGCACCCTTCGTCACGACAAACCGGTTGAGCTTGTCATAGTCGTACCAATAGTCCTGCGTGCGCTTGGCCCCGTTCACCCCGTCGTGATAGACGCTGTACACACGGCGGCGGTTGCCGGCCTCGTCGTACTCGTACTCGATGGTGGCCTTGGGATCGACGATGGACTTCACCCGGTTCAGCTCGTCGTAGGTGATCCTGGCGTACTGGTAGTAGTCGCGAACGCCGCCGCTCGGGTTGAGCGGGTCCTTCAGGATCACATAGCCTTCGAAGGTCCGGTTGCCTTCCTTGTCGTACTCGTAGCTGGTGAACGAGCCGGTGGCCTTGTCCCAGATGCTCTCGATATAGCCGTTGGCGTAGTAGCTGAAAGCGATGTTCTGGCCGCTGGTGCCGGTCTGGCCGGTGAGCCAACCGGAGGCGTTGTACGAGTAGGTGAACTGGTGGCCACCCAGGTCCTGCTTCCACGTCATTCGGCCGAACACGTCGGAGCGTTCGATGGACGTGCGCTTGGCCGTGCCCTTGGTGGTTTTCTCCCAACCGCCCACCTGGAGGCCTGCGTTGCCGAGGATGTCGCTTCTGTAGACGTAGGCGTATTCGGTGACCACGCCCTGGAAGCTGGTGGCCTTCGTCACGCGCCCCAGGCTGTCATAGGCCATCTTCTCGGTATGACCCAGTGCGTTGGTGTGCGAGATGCGCTGGCCCGCCTCGTCATAGTCGTAGCGATCCACCGCGCGGACAGGCGCCGAACCGCCGTTGCCTGGGGTGCCGGCAGCGCGCTCGGGCTGGGCGGTTTCCACCAACCGGCCCATGGCGTCATAGCGGTAGTCGGTACGGTTGCCGATCTCGTCGACGGTGTAGCGCTTGTCGCCGAAGATGTCGTAGCCGTGCTGCTTCTGGCCATAGGCGTGGGCTTCGGCAAGCAGCAGGTTGCTGCCGGCGGCCCAACGTTGCGTCTGGACGTTGCGGTTGGCGTCCGTCGTTGCGATGGCGCGGCCCGCGAGGTCGTAGGTGGTCGTGGTCGTGGGACGTACCGACGCCACGAAGCCGTTGCTCAAGGTCGCCTGGGTCCTGGGGGCCACCTGGGTGGTGAGCAGGCCGGCGTTGTTGCGGGCGAAGGAGGTCGTGCGACCGAGGCCATCGGTTTCGCTGATGACTTCGCCGAAGGCGTTGTAGGTCTGGGTGCGAACGATCTGGTTGGGGTTGTCGACGCTGGTGATCACCCAGTCGAGGCGGGCGGCGCTGGAGCCGGTGGGTTGCAGGGTGAAGGTGCCGTTGTTGCGGCCGAGGACCTTGCCGTTGGCGTCAAGGGCGTCGTACACGTACTCGTACAACACCGCACCAGTGGCCGGCAGTGCGATGCTGCCGAGGCTCACATGGAACTCAGACCCGACGGCCTGCGCTTCCAACGGCTTGTAGTCGTCAGACGAGCCATGTACCCGATAGCCGATGGCGAGGCTGCGCGCACCGTTCTGCTCCGGTGCCAGCCGGAGCGTCAAAGGCAAGGTATCAGCCTCTGCTGCAAGCACGACGGGATTGGGGCCGATCTGCAGCGTTGCTCGTGTCTGGTTGTTGATCAGGTTTGCGTCGCTGTAGGCGGTGATCAGTACTTCAAAGGTATAGTCAGTTCGGGCATCAGGCGCAATGTCCGAGGCGTCCCACACAAAGCGCCCCTCCGCGTCTCGAATCGTCACCTCGACGGGGCTGCTGTAGGTTTGAGAACCAGGAGAGCGATATCTCACCTCTACACGCTTAGTATCTACGCTCTCCGCAAAACGGACCAGGGCAGGGTGTTTGTCATACGCGATGAAGTTGCTGATCAGCGGCGTGCCATCCGCAGCACGAGAGAATACGGCTCGTGCGCGATTGACAACGTTATTTGCTGAATCAAGGGCCTCGACATCCAATTCAAAGGAGGCGCCTGCAGCAAATCGATCCCATCGCAAGGCAAACCACCCTTGGGTAGGGCCACCATTGTCAGCAATACTGGACTGGTGCAATTCGTGGCTTGCGTTGGTAACCGTATTCCACTCGCCGCCAGCAATGTTCCTGTAACGCAATCTAAGACTTGCGGCAGAGCTTCCTTGCTCGACGATGTTGAGCCAGCCGTCTTTCAGTGCATAGCCTCTCCCAGGCCCACCATCCCCACCAAGCAAACCATTCTGCTGGCCACTGTCCAGGACCCCTTCTCCATTCACGAGGTAACCACGCTGACGGTTCACAACTCTGTCGTCGGAAGCCATCACCAAATAGTCGAACTCCAACTCACCCTTTGGGAGACCGGCCAACCCTTGCGCAAACCGCCCAGAGATCGGATCGCCCTTTTGGTTATGAACTCGAGGAACCCACAGACAGGAGTAGGGCTCGCTCGAGCCCCTAGGACGATAGAAGAGAATAAGGCGAGTTGCGTCGGTACGTTGGCCGCTGAAAAGCAAAACATCCGGGGTAGAAAATCCTCCTGAGGTTTGCCAATCGTAAATTAATTGGCTGCCATCCCTCCAGGTTTGAGGAGCGGACCAGTGATCCACCGAAGTTTCGGTCGGAACCGTCACTTCCCCGAGGCTCACGGAACCTTGCTCAGTATTCTTGGAGAGGCGGTAGGTAATATGATCAACGACCTTGTCCCACTGCATCTCTTGGCCGAGCCTTAGCTTGAACTGCCTGCTCCCGCCTTCCGCACCGATGATTTCTGGAACAACAACTTCACCAAAGGAAGCAGTCTTCGATGGAACAGTCTTTAAAGGGATACTGACCCAAGCGCCACTGGTTACATCGACATACCAACCCAAAAGCTCCAACGTGACGTTACCCGCCCCCCATGCCGTCGTGTTGGGGACCTGCACATTGATTTCTGCATCGTAGATGAAGATTTCAGTGCCGTTCGGGCGTGAATAATCGCCCTTATGGATATTCTGACTTACGCTAACCTGCCCAGACCCTACTGCGACTGCGCCTGCGAGAACCTGGTTTCCAGAGCGCTGCACATCAGAAATTGTGGCATCAGAACCCACACTGATTGCCGACTTGGATCCTACGTACACGGAGTGCCCGGTCGTGTTGCCCTGAATCACCGCGGATGCCCTACGTCCCTCCATATTGGCCTCGAACGACTTCACCACCTGATTCCGCGCATCAAACACGCTGATGTGCTTATCCGTGTCCTTCCGCCCCAGCACCTGCCCCAGCGTCAACCCCGACACATCACTCCTCGAAGTGATCGTCAGCGTCGCATTCCCCGCTGCGTCATGCACGTGGACCTTGGTGATGCCATCCCCGGAGTTCGTCTTCCACACCCGCCCTGCCCGATCGAACGCAGCAAACTCCTGCCACGGCGCCGACGACTCCTTCGTGTAGCTGCGCTTCCCGACCACCTCTCCGAAAGCGTTGTAGAGCACGTCATACACCACCTTCGTGGCAACGTCGGTCTTCTTCACCTCCCGGTTGAGCCCGTCGTACTGGTACCAGGTCACGTCGTCGACCGTGAGCCCTTCTGCATCGCGGCGCCCCTTCAGCGTCTTGCGCGTGACATTGCCAGCGGCGTCATGCCGGAACTCAGTGACGGCGCCCGCAGCATCCGTCTGCGAGGTCATCCAGCCGTTCTTGCCATAAGCGAAGCGCGTGATGCGATCGTCGGACTCCGACTGCTGGTCCTTACCCCGCTTGATCTCGCGCAGCACATTGCCCAGCGCGTCGTATTCCCGGTCCGTCGTCGGGCGCACCAGGGCCCCTTCGAAGTCCTGGAACTCCGGCTTTTCCTCCCGCACCTGGCGGCCCACCAGGTCGAATTTCCAATCGGTGGTGGAGTCCACCACCGTCGACGTTCCCTGCGTCTTGCGAGTGACGTTGTTCAACCCGTCATAGACATAGCGGGTATATGCGTCGGCCGACGTGTTCGTCACTGCGCCTGCAGCGTCCAAGGTGCCATAAGCCACCCGACGAAGGACTTCCGTCACCACCCGGTTGAGCTTGTCGTACACATACACCTTGGTCCGGTCGACAGAACTGCTCGCGGTCAGGTTCGCCGGATCCGTCAGTTCAGCCAAGGTGGTGTCGTCCGTGACCGGCAGCGCTGCATTCACCGCGTAGAAGTGCCGCGTCTCGGTGGTCATGTTCCCGAGCCCGTCGTACTGCCAGCGGGTCAGGTAACGCAGCGCATCCAGCTGTCCCACCTTCCGGCCCAGGGCGTCGTAGTACAGCCGCGTGACGTTGCCGTTGGCATCCACCTGCTTCACGACATTGCCCATCGCGTCGTAGACCACCTGGGTCTCGATGGCTCCGGTCCATGCCCGGTACTGGTTGCCGTTCACCGATGTGTCGTAAGCCGCGAACTGCATGTCCTCGATGCGGGTGCCGGTCTGCCGGCCGGCCGCGTCATAGCTGTAGAACACGGTCCGGTCGTTCGCCTTGTCGGCCACCACATACATGGCGGTCACACCAGCCGCCGGCGCAGCGTCCAGCACCTTCACCGGAACCGTTGCGGTCAACACAGCGCCGTTCGAGAACTCGACCGTGTTCGCAAAGGTCTTCTCGGCGATCTTGTTGCCCGCTTCGTCGTAGGTGTACACCGTGAGCGCCAGGGCGGGCGACACCCGGGCCACCTCGCGTCCCAGAGCATCGTAGTAGTGCAGGGTGCGGCCGCCGCGCGGGTTCCTTTCCTCGATGAGGTTGCCGCGCGCGTCATAGGTCTTGAGCACCGTGGGCGTCACCGTCACGTCGGTGCCATTCACGGGGTCGAAGGTCGCCGTCGGTTCGCCGTTCTGCTGGATCAATCGCCCCAGCCGGTCATACGCGAAATTCGTGCGCCGCTGCTCGAACAAGCCGGTCGCCTCGGTTTTCCCCTTCAGGTTGCCCATCGGGTCGTAGGCAAACGTGGTCACCACGTCCACCATCACCGGCAAGCCGTCAGCGCCCAGCACCGGCAGGCCGTCGCTGCCGAGCTTGCGGGTCTTCTCCGGCGAGGTTTCGGTCAGCACCCGGCCATTGCGGTCGTGCGTGTAGCGGTACACGCCGCCCACCTTGTTGGTGTAGCTGACCTTGTTGCCAAGGCCGTCATAGCCCATGCGCTCGACATACCCGGCGGCGTCGGTGATCACCGTCTGCCGGTTCAGCTTGTCATGCTCGATGCGCGTAATCTGGTCGCTGCTGCCTTTGAGGAGGTAGACGCCTTCGGTCGGTGCAGCGGTCACCACCACCGGGCGGTTCGTTTCGCTCAGGCGATGCACGGCGGCATCGCCTGCCACGGCGACGGCCTTGAAGTACCGCGTCACCGCGTCAACCGTGCCGAACGCGTTGTAGGTGGTCTCCACCGCGCTGCCGACGGGGTCCACATGCAGCACGGCGCGGTTGAGGCGGTCAAAGTAGAAGTAGCCGGTGTTGCCGTTGGGGTCCGTCACCTTCACCGCATTGCCGAAGACGTCGTAGGCGGTGCGGGTCACGCCGCCCAGCGGGTCGGTGACAGTGGTCACCCGGCCCTGTGCGTCGAAGGTCTGCAGGGTGGTGTACTTGGCATACAGAGCCGCCTGCTGGGCGCTGGTCAGCGCGGCCTCCAGTTGCGGCAGGCCCAGCGCCACACGGGTCTTCTGGGCCCATTCGCTGTCGGTCTCGGCCAATTCCACACCACGCGCCTCGATGATGCGGACGCGATTGCCCACGCCGTCAAGGGCATAGCGGGTCACTGCCATCTCGGCCGTCTTGTAGCCGCGGACCTCCTTGCCGAGTCGGCCCGCATGGTCGTAGCCGAAGAGCGTCCAGCTCTGCGCAGATGTGCCCTCAGCTTCAATGGTCTGGATGCGCCGGCCCACCGCGTCATAGACATGCCGCGTCGCCACCCCTTCGGGATCGGTCTCCTTCACCAGGCGACCGGCCGCGTCGTATTCATTGCGGGTGGTCGCATCCCGCGTCACCCAATTGCTGGACGCTTGCGTCACCGGCGCCACCGTGGGCACCTGGCCGTCTGCCAGCGTGCCCAGGAAGGCCGTGGCATAGCGGGTGGTGCTGGTCACGCGGCCCAGCGCGTCGTACTCGCGCTGCGTGACGAATCCCAGCGCATCCACGCTGTGTGTCGCCCGGTTGGCCTTGTCATACACGGTGCGCGTCACCTGGTCCCGCGCGTTGTCGGCCGCCACGGTGACACGGGTCACGCCATCCACCACCGTGGTGCCCGTCATGGGGTTGGCGTAGCGGCGGGTCTCCACCACGTTGCCATTGGCGTCGTAGCGGCGTTGCGTCACGCCGTTCAAGGCATCGACGCTGTAGGCAGCGCGCCCTGCCGCGTCGTAGAAAGTTTGCTCGACCTGGTCCGCCGCCGGGCTCTCCACCAGATAGGAGCCGGTCGCCGGCGGCGTGGCGCCCACCGCCACCAGCACCGGCGGGGCCACCCGCAAGAGGCTGGTGGGAATGGTCGCGGCATTCGTGTAGATGCCGATCCTGCGCTGTACCACGTTGGCAAAGCGCGTGAGCTTCACGACGTTGCCGCTCGCGTCGTACTCGCGCTTCACCACAAAACCAAGCGCGTCGACCGTGTGCGTGAGGCGACCGTCCTTGTCGTAGGTCCGGTATTCCACCTGGTTGCCGGCGTTGTTCGCGTAGTCGGCATTGGCAGCGGCCAGGGCCGCCGCCACCGCTTCGGAGGTGGCGGCCAGTCCTAGCGCCGCCAGGCTCGCCGCGTCGATACGGTCCGCATAGGCAATGGTGCGGCTGATGCGGCCATTGGCGTCGTAACCGGTGTTCCTCACCGCGCCGGTGCCGTCGACCAGCCACACCAGCCGGTCTTCGGCGTCATACACATAGCGCGTCACCGCGCCATTGGCATCGGTCTTCACCGTGACGTTGTCATTGGCGTCGTAGGTGTAAACCGTGCGCACGTTCACCACGCCGGGCGACACGATCTCTTCCACACGCCGGCCCAGTTCGTCATAGACGTAGCGGGTCACCTTCGGCTGGGTGGATCCTGCGCCCTCGGTGAGAGTCACCACCCGGCCGCCCAGGTCGTAGGCGTATTCGGTGCGGATGCCGAGCCCGGACGGGTTGTCGTCCGCGGCGCCCACCATCGCGTCCGGACCTCGCCTGGGGTCCGTGGTGACGGCCGCGACACGGCCGTGCACGTCGTACTCGGTCAAGGTCCACACGCCATTGGCGTCCTGCACCCAGCTGGCCTGACCCTTCGCGTCATAGCGATAGCGGGTGGTCAGCTTCAGGCCATCCGGGTCCACCACGCGGGTCAGCACCCGGCCGGCTGGGTCGTAGCTGGTGCGGGTGAGCGTGCCTCGGGCGTCGCGCGTCTCGAAGGCGCGGCCGGCTTCGTCGTAGCGGGCGGTGGCCTCCGCCATCACTGCGCCGGTGGCGGGCACCTCCTTGCGCGTAGCCACCAGCTGACCGTCGCGGTTGTACTCGTACTCGGTGCGGTACTGCCCGTTGCTGACGCTGACCACCTCGCCGAACTGGTTGTAGTCGGTGGTCGTGCTCACGCCTTCCGGCGTCTTGACGGTCAGGCGGCCCTTCGCCGGGTCGTACGTAGAGATGGTCGTGAAGCCCCATCCGTCCTTCGAGGTGTACACCCGAGAGAACGCGTCATACGTCGTGGCACGCGCCACACCGGTGGCGTCCTTCACCTCGATCTCGCGGCCCATGCGGTCGTACTGGCGCGTCACCACACCGCCACGCCCATCGATGCTCTCGACCACACGGCCGAAGGCGTCATGCGTTAGCTGTGTCGTGCGCTGAGCAGCGGTGCCGGTGGCTTCGGTCCTGCTCTTCAGCAGGCCCCGGCGGTCGTACACCAACTGCGAGGTCAGCGTGGTCGCGGCCGCGCCGCGCACCTGCACCTGGTCGTAGCGTTGTGCCGCCTCGCCGAAGGCGGTATAGCTCTGCTTGCTCAGCACCTGGCCTTGCGCGTCGTACCACGCCCAGACCCGGCCGAGCTGGTCAATGTCGGTCCTGCGAGTGGTCTCGCCGCCCGCCAGCGCCGCCACGGCGGCGCTGATGGCCGTGTTCAAGCCGCCGGCGCCGGGTGCGGCCAGCGTCTTGGCATAGCGCGTCTCGCGCACCCGGTCGCCAAAGGCGTTGTAGCCGTACTCGGTCACCTCGCCCAGGGCGTTGATGCTGTGCGTCAGGCGGTCTTCGCCGTCGTAGTAGAAGACCGTCTTGTCGCCACCAGTGGCGGCGTTCGGCGTCACCGTCGAAATGCGGCGGCCCGCCTTGTCATAGCTGTGCTGGGTGCCCCATCGCTGCCAGACGGCGTCTACCTGGGCCGCAGTGGCGCCGGTGCCCAGGGCCAGCAGCTGCTGGTGGCCTTCTGCGCCGAGCTCCGCCACCAGGCGGCCCTGCACGTCGTAGCGCTTCTGTTGGGTACGCGCCTCCGCGGTCTCTGCGCCGCGGATGGTGCGCACCACGTTGCCGGCCAGGTCGTACTCCAGCAGGGTCACCAGCGCCAGCGGCTGTCCGCTCTCGCGCTTGTCCTGCCGCACCAGGCGGTTGGCCGCGTCGTACTGGAAGGTCGTGCGCTCGTCCAGCGAATGGGCGCCCGTCGGCACCGTGGGCAGCACGGCCGGCGTGGCCTCGTTGTAGGTGACGCGAATCGCCTCACGCACTTCCTCGATCTTGTTGCCGGCCGCGTCATAACGCGCCCAGCTGAGGTAGCCACGGTGCAGGGCGGTGGCGCTGTCGTAGCTCTCGGCCACGAAGCAGCCGGTCACCTGGCCCTTGGCATCATGGAAGTAGGCGGTCAGCGTGTCGTTGGCGGGATCGGCGGCCGGCGTCAATTCCGCGAGCGTGCCGCTGGCCCGCAAGGCTTCCGTAGTCACCGTCGCATGGCGCACGGTGCGGCTCAGGCGGCCGGCGTCGTCATAGATGTTCCTCGTCAGGTAGCCTTCGGCGTCCAGGGTGCCCAGGGCCAGGCCGGCATCACTGAAGAAATACCGCGTGCGGCGGTCATTGGCGGCATCGGCCACCGGCACCGCGCTGGGTGATGTGGGCGGGATGTCGAGGCCGGCGGAGGTGGTCAGTGCCGTGAGCGCCGACAGCTGCGCCGGGGTCAGGCGATTGGCGTAGGCAACGGTTTCCACCACACGGTCTGCGCCGTCGTACCTGTACTCCACCACCGAACCGGTGGCGTCGATGGTCTTCGCCAGGCGGCCGGCCTTGTCGTAGATGTTGCGGCTGACGCGGTCGTGGGCGTGCGCGGCTGGGCGGACATTGATCGGCGTCGCATTGACCTGGGTCGCCGACACTTCGCCCACGTGTACATGGGTCGCAAAGGCAAACGAGTAAGGCTCGCCTTCAATCGTCGGCGTCTTGCGCACCACCACCCGGGCAGAATCCGCGCCGGTCGGCGCCGTCACAAAGCCCCACAGGCGCTTGTAGGTGGCGAGCGTCGCCCCGGCCCGCTTCTCGGCGTTGTTGAGCAAGTCCCCACCGGTGGGCACCTGCGAGGTATCGCCCGCCGCAGGCAGGATCCGCTTACCGTCCTTGTCGTAGAAGAAGACCTCCAGCGACACGCCGGCGGCCCTTTGCACGCCCGTGTAGGCCGACACTTCATACCGCCGGCCTGCCACCACCTTGGCCGCCGCCGACTCGATGTAGGAAGTCAGCGGCTCCGTGCCCGTCTGCTTCAACCACAAGGTGACGTCGCCAGGCAGGCTGTAGGTCGCATTCAGGTTCTGCCCACTCGTGACGTTCGCACTCGCCGGCTCGCTCCCCTGCCGCCACCCCGCCATCCCGTTGTCCAGTAAGGACTGCGGCAAGGCCGCGCCCGCCGGGTCGGCCGCCAGGCTGGCCAGCATTGCCGCCGACACCGCGTTCCCATACCGCTTGGTCGCCGCGACCTGGTTCTCCGGGGTGTACAGGTACTCCGTCAAGCCCCCCTCGGCATCCACCTCCCCCACCTTGCGGCTGGCCGCGTCGTAGATCAGGTAGCTGCTGCGCCCGGTGGCATCCGTCGTCTTCACCAGGCGGCCCAGCTTGTCGTACTGGTACGTCGCCACGCCCAATGACGCATTGGCCTGGGTGCCGTCCAGCTGCTCCAGCTTCACCACCCGGCCAGTCGCATCGAACGTGCTCACCGTGACCAGGCCATTGGCCATCGTCACGGTGGTCTGCCGCAGCGCGTCGTTGTAGACCGTGGTGGTCACCCGCCCCAGCCCATCGGTCTGGCTCACCAGCCGGTTCAGGCCATCCTGCTTATAGGTGGTGACTGCGCCGCGTGCATCGATGGTCTGCAGCAATTGCCCGGCCGGGTCGTACACGTACTGCGTCACACCCTGCTCACCGTTGAGCATGCCCGCCCCGGCGGCGGTCAACTGGCTGTACGTCGTGGCCTTGCTCAGTTGGCCACGGGTGTCGTAGGCGAAGTCGCTGCGCTGGCCCTTGCTCTTGTCCAGGCCCGCGGCCCAGCCCTCCAGTTCGGCCAGTGCCGGCTGGGCGGCCGCGGCATTGCCATACAGGCCGCCGCCATGGCGCAACGTGGCGCTGCGCTGGCCCAGGCTGTTGTACTGGTGCTCGGTGACCCGCCCATCCGCATCCACCACAAAACGCAGGTGCAGCTTCGCGTCGTACACATAGCGAGTGGTCGCGCCCTGGCCCGGCAGCGCCGCGCCTTCGCCGTCCGGGTCAGGCAGGCGGTAGACCGTCTCGCTCAGCAACTCGTTGCGGCTGCCGTAGCTGCGCTCCACCACGTTGCCCAGCATGTCCCGTTCATAGATGCGGTTGCCGTTGCCGTCGTAGCGGTAGCGCGTGCTGTTGCCGCGGGCGTCGATGGTCTCGTACACGTCACCGTTGGCGTCGTAGCCAAAGCGCGGCAGCTGCGTGCCGTTGCCCACCATCGGCGCCTTGATGCTGCGCAGCAGCTTGGTGCTCGCGTCGTAGGCCAGCTCCGTCACCTGCCCCAGCGCATCGGTGACCTTCGTCACGCCCGCCACCGAGTAGTCGAAGCTCGTCGTGCGCACCTGCCCGTCGACGGTTTCCTTCACCGCCGTGATGCGGCCACTGGCGTCGTAGTCGAAGTCCAGCTTGCTGCCGTCGGTCTGCGTCAGCGTATCGAGCCGGTCCGAGGTGGCGTCGACATAGGTGTAGGTGGTCACATAGGTCTTGCCGTCGGCCACCGAGTTGTCCTCGGGGTTCAGGTCCACCGTCACGCTCGTCAGGCGGTTGGCACTGTCGTAGCCGTAACGCACGCGCGTCCGCACGCTGGCATCGGCCTTCACCGTGCGGATCTGCAGGATGTTGGCCGTCTTGCCGGCGCTGCTGTCGTAGTCGATGTAGACGGTCTCGCCGCCCGCGGTCTTGATCTCGGTGACCAGCCCGGCGGCGTTGTAGCCCAGGGTCAGCGTCTTGCCGTCGAGGTCGGTCACGCTCTTCAGGCGTGCCTCGCGGGTGGTGGCGTTCACCACCTCATAGACCTCGCGCACCTGCGTGTCGCCGTCGGTGAAGGTCCAGACGCTGCCATCCCACGCCAGCGTGTCGTAGCTGCCACCGCCCTGCTTGCTGACGTAGGCGGCACGTCCGGCGTCGTAGGTGAACAGCTGCTCGGCACCGTCTTCGCCCAGGCGGCTCACGGTACTGCCGGCGGTGTTGATGGTGCCGCTGGCGCCCAGCACCCGGCGGCTCAGGCCCAGGCGCCAGTTGTCGCCATTGTCGTCATTGGAGGTGCCGAGGCTGTTGTAGGTCCTCAGCAGGGCCACATCCGGCCCCGTGCCCATCAGCCATTCATCCTGCTGCTGCACCACCAGGTTGCCGGTGCCGGCGTTCACATACACCCGCTCGCCCGAGCGCCCCTGCGTCGCCTGGCCCAGTTGCCCGGACGCGCCGAGCTGGCCCAAAGACGTGTTGATCAAACCCAGGCCCTGGCCCGCGACGATTGCCGACATGCTGCGATTCCCTCACCGCCGCGCGCTGGAGGACGGACCCCGGCCAGCGAGCGGCTCGAACTGTTGTTTGGTTTCCATGTGTGCCGGACGGGGCCGCGCTAAGTCCTTGCGCGCGATGCCACAGCCGCCCGGGCGGGACACCTTCGGCATCCCGCGCTTGCAGTGGTTATCCAGAGATTTGCCGAATGGTTTAGCGCCTCCCCCCGGATCACGGGGGATTCGTGAAATGCGCCGCACCGACTGGCACGGGGCGGCGGCGCTGCAACACTGCAGAGCCGGGCTCCACCGTCAGGCGGCCGTCACGGCGGGCAGGGTGATACCACTTCGTTGCGGCGGGCAGCCGGTCGGGCCCCCGCAGGCAGCGGTGGCGCCCGCTTTTCCGAGACACCGCTCGCGAATCAGATACCACCTGCATACCAATCGTTGCACCTGGTATACCAAGCAGCCTGCATGATTCCCCAGTCGGATGCAGGCGCTTTTCGTGATACCGGCTCCTCTCCGATGCCCAGGGCGCCCGACAGCAGGCGCTTGCTGACTTCAGAGGAACAAGCCATGACATCTCCCCAGCTTTCCCGACTCACCCGGCTGTTCGCCGTGGCTGCGCTGGCCGGCGGCGTGCTCGCCGCCCACGCGGCGCCGCTCTGGCAGGAAGGGGCCACCTACAACGCGGGCACCGTCGTCACCTACAACGGCCACGACTACCAGGCCCATGTGACCCACACCGCCCACCCGGGCACGGGCTGGAACCCCGCCGACACGCCCAGCCTGTGGAAGGACCTGGGCCCGACCTCCGGCGCACCGACTCCGACGCCAACCCCCACGCCGACGCCGACCCCAACGCCAACACCCACCCCCACGCCCTCTCCAACCCCCACGCCCACCCCGGCCCCGCCGGGTCCGGCCCTGCCCGCGCATGTGGTCGTCGGCTACTGGCACAACTTCGACAACGGCACCGGCACCATCCGCCTGCGTGACGTGCCGGACGAGTACGACATCATCAACGTCTCCTTCGTCGAGGGCGATCCCTTCGCCCCCAACGGCACCGCCAAGTTCGAGCTCGACAAGGCCTTCAACGAGGCCGAGTTCATCGCCGACATCAAGGCCAAGCAGGCCAAGGGCAAGCGGGTGCAGGTGTCGCTCGGCGGTGCCAACGGCGTGATCATTCTCGACACGCCCTCGGCACGCGACATCTTCATTCGCACGATGGGCGACATCATCGCCAAGTACGGCTTCAATGGCATCGACGTCGACATCGAGAACAACCTGTCGATCGGCGCTGGCGAAGACTTCCGCAACCCGCAGACACCGCAGGCCGTCAACCTCATTGCCGGCGTCAAGGCGCTCAAGGCCCGCTTCGGCAAGGACTTCAGCGTCACCATGGCGCCGGAGACCGCCTATGTGCAAGGCGGCTACTCGGTGTCCGGAAGCATCTGGGGCGCCTACCTGCCCATCATCCACGGCCTGCGCAACGAGCTGACCATGCTGCATGTGCAGCACTACAACACCGGCAGCATCACCGGCCTCGACGACCGGGCCTACAGCCAGGGCACGGTGGACTTCCAGGTGGCGATGACCGACATGCTGCTCACCGGCTTCAACGTCGGCCGCGACCCCAACAAGTTCTTCCCGCCGTTGCGCGCGGACCAGGTCGGCTTCGGCGTGCCGGCCACCAGCGGCGCGGCCCCCTCGGGCGGCTACCTCTCGGTGGCGCAGACGCAGCAGGCGCTCGACTGCCTGATGAAGCTGCTCAATTGCGGCAGCTACGTGCCCAAGACGGCCCAGCCCAAGCTGCGCGGCATCATGACCTGGTCGATCAACTGGGACAAGACGGCCGGCTACGCCTTTGCCAAGGGCCACCGCGCCTACTTCGACCGACAGCGCTGAGGCCACCCACCGGCCACCGCGCCCGACCGACAACACCCACTTCCCTTCCTCCGCTTCACGCCGCGTCGCCGCCAGGCCACGCGGCGTTTTCTTGCCTGCACCTCGTCGCCCGGGCTGGCCACCGCGGCATGACTTTCGGCACGCGGGCCAGGGCAGCACCTCGGCCACACTCGCTGGCGCGGCGCCGCTTCCCTTCCCTGACGATCCATCGAGGTGTTTCATGACCCACAACCCGTGGCATGCGCGGTGGCGGCGCCTGGCTTCGCCCCTCGTGCTCGGCAGCTGCATCGCCACCCTGGCGGCCTGCGGCGGCCACGACCGGCGCGACCCCGAGCCGCCGGCCGATCCCTATGCAGCACTGCGCCGCGAGCTGCCGGCACAGATCCTCGCCGCCATGCAGAAAAACGAGGTGCGCGGACTCAGCATCGCGCTGGTGGACGACCAGCAGGTGGTCTGGTCGCAAGGCTTCGGTGTGGCCGACGCCGCCACCGGCACGCCTGCACGCGACACCACCGTCTACGAAGCCGGCTCCATCGCCAAGGTCTTCACCAGCGCCGGCTTCATGCGGCTGGTCGAGCAAGGCCGGCTCGCGCTGGACCAGCCGCTGGCCGATGCCCTGCCCGGCTTCAGCCTGCACAGCGACGACGCCGGCGCCGCCCCCGTGCGCCTGCGGCACCTGCTGAGCCACCATGCCGGCATTCCCAACCTCTATGCCGGCCAGATGCTGGCGCAGCCCATCTCCAACGCCGACCGCGTGGCCGCCCTGCGTGCGGAATACGCAAGCGCTCCCCCCGGCCTGGTGGCCGCCTACTCCAACACCGGCTACACCGTGCTGGGCCATGTGATGGAACTCGCCGCCGGCCGCGAATTCACGGCCTACATGGACGAGGCCCTGCTGGCCCCGCTGGGCATGCAGGACTCCTCGTTCCGCCCCGACGCCCGCCTGCAGCCCCGCATGGCACAAGGCCATGCCACCGGCAACGGCCCCCACATGCCGCCCTGGAACCTGCAGACCGAGGCGCCCGCCGGCGCACTGCGCACCACGGTGCTCGACCTGTCGCGCTTCATGCAGATGCTGCTGGCCGAGGGCCGCACGCCGCAGGGCACACACCTGCTCACCCCGGCCTCGGTGCGCGCCCTGTGGACGCCGCAAAACGCAGCGGTGCCGCTCGACCTGGGCCACCGCATCGGCCTCGCCTGGCAGCTCGGCGACCTGCCGCTGGCCGCCGGCGGCAGCACGCCCATGGTGAGCCACGACGGTGGGACGGCGCGCTTTCGCAGCACCCTGGCGCTGCTGCCACAGCACAAGCTGGGCGTGGTGATCCTCAGCAACAGCACCAGCGCCGAAGCCCTGATCGACGACCTGCAACGCGACATCCTGAGCCGCGCCCTGCACGCCAAGACCGGCCTGCAGGCCGCGCCGCCCCCCGAGCCGGCCGTGCCGGCACCGGTGGGCCAGGTGCCGTCAGGCATCGGCCGCTTCCAGGGGCACTACCTGCTGCCGCTGGCCGGCTGGGCACGGGTGGCCCTGGAGGGCGGCCGCCTGCTGGTCCATGCCGACGGCGCACAGCTGGAGCTGCAGCCGCATGCCGGAGGTCTCTACAAGTTCGATCCGGGCCTGGGCGAGCCGCTGTGGTTCCGCTTCGACGAACTGGCCGGCCGGGCGGTGCTGATCCGTGAGCAACCGGGCCTCGGCCTGCGCCAGCTGCAATCCGAGCGCGTCCAGGCCGCCCCGCCCAGCACGGCGTGGCAGCAACGCCTGGGCCACTACCGGCTGCCCGATGGCCTGCCGCCGGAGCTGATCGCCAGCGCCGACCTAAGCCTGGCCGAAGGCCTGCTGCAATTGCGCGTCTGCCTGCTCGGCGAACAGGACGACTGCAGCCTGGTGATGGGCCTGCTGCCGCGCAGCGACGACCGCGCGGTGGTGGCCGGCCTGGGCCGCGACCAGGGCCAGAGCGTGCGCCATGAACGCCGCCCCGATGGCGACTACCTCATCATCAACGGCGTCGCGCTGCGCCGCGCCAGCTCCGCCGACGAGCGGCCGGCGCTGGAGCAGGCCGCGCTGCGCGCTGACCTGGCGATCGATCCGATGCCCGGCATGCCGGCCAAGCGGCTGCACTCGCTCGATCCGGCCGCCGAACTCGAAGTGGCCCTGCTCGGCAGCGCCAGCCTCGACATCGCCAGCCTCGACCGCGCCACCGTGCGCCTGGCGGGCGACGCCGGCCCCGGCGTGGCCGCCGCCGGGCTCTCCGAGAGCGACTTCAACGGCGACGGCCGGCCCGACCTGCTCGCCCGCTTCGCCATCGGCGCCCTGCTGCAAGCCGGCGTGCTGGCTCCCGACACCCGCCGCGTGCTGCTGCATGCCGCGGAGCACAGCGGCACGCCGCATCTCGGCTGGAGCCCCCTGGCGGTCGGCGATACACCGGTGGCCACCCTGCCGGCGCCCACCGGCCCGCATGCCGTCGGCACCGCCGCCTACGCCTGGATCGATACCAGCCGCGCCGAGGACTTTTCCAGCCGCACCGACGACCGCCGCCGCGTGCTGGTGCGCGCCTGGTATCCGGCCGCCCGGCCGGCGCAGGGCAGCACGGCCCTTGCGCCCTACTTCCTGCAGCCGGAACAGGGTCCGCGCCTGGCACTGGCCACCGGCTGGCCCGAGCAGCTGTTCGATCGTGTCCAGACCCACTCGCAGCTGGGCGCACCACTGGCCGGCGGCACCGAACGCTACCCGGTGATCCTGATGTCGCACGGCTATGGGTATCCAGCCGAGACCTACACCGCGCTGGCCGAGGAACTGGCCAGCCAGGGCCATGTGGTGCTGGGCCTGAGCCATGCCTACTCCAGCGGCCCGTTGGTCTATCCGGACGGCAGCGTGCTGCAGGCCCAGGTGGAGCCGCGCCGTGTCTTCGGTGAGCAGGCGGTGCACGCGGCCTGGGTGGCCGATGCCCGCTTCGTGCTCGACCAGCTGGCCGCACTGCAGCAACAGGACCGCCAGCACGGGCTGCTGACCGGCCGGCTCGACCTGGCCCGTGTGGGCATGTTCGGCCATTCCTACGGCGGCTCGGCCTCGGCCGCGCTGAGCCGGGTCGACACGCGGGTGAGGGCCGCTGCCAACCTCGATGGCACGTTCCAGGACCTGCTGTACGGCGAGCCGGCAGCTTTTACCCAACCCTTCCTGCTGGCCAGCGCCGGCACCCTGCGCGAGGCCGACCCGACCCGCAGCGCCTTCCTGCAGGCGCATGCCGGCATCGCCTACGACCTGAGCCTGCCGGGCGCCGGCCACCAGAGCTTCGCCGATGTCCCGCTGATTGCCGCCCAACTGGGCCTGCCGCTGCCGAGCGACGGTGGCCAGCCGCCCACCATCGATCCGGTGCGTGCGCTGGCGGTGACGCGCAGCTACCTGGTGGCCTTCTTCGAGCAGCACCTGCGCGGCCGGCCACAGGCGCTGCTGGCAGGGGGGCCGACGGGCAGTGCAGACGTGCTGTTCTCGGTGCGACGGCCGGGGGACGCCTTGGCAGTCCGCCGCTGAAGCGGGCAGCAGGGTGGGCAGCGGCCCGCGATGCGCGGGCCGCACCGCACCGCACCGCACCGCACCGCACCGCACCGCACCGCACCGCACCGCACCTGGCACCTGGCACCTGGCACCTGGCACCTGGCGTCCGGCACGAGCACGAGCACGAGCACGAGCACGTAGCGCCTTGACCCGCCCTAGCTTCCGCCATCGGGTGAGGCGCGAGGCGCGAGGCGCGAGGCGCGAGGTGCGAGGCGCGAGGTGCGAGGTGCGAGGTGCGAGGTGCGAGGTGCGAGCGTGAAGTACCGGGTACCCGTCCCTCGTACAACCGATCCGAACCCACACTCCGCCCGCCGCGTCTGCCTCAAGCGCCCAGCGGGCACATCATCCGCACCTCCAGCCCCGGAGCACCGGGCAGCACCGCCAACCGTCCGCCCAGCTCGTGCAGGCGCTCCTGCATGCCCGACAGGCCGTTGCCGAACACGAGGGCCGGGGCCCCGCGGCCATCGTCTGCGACGCTGGCCACCAGCTCGCCGCCATGCCGGGTGATGCTCACCCGCACCTGCGCGGCCGATGCATGGCGCACGCTGTTGGTGACCGCCTCCTGCACGCAGCGCAGCAGCACATGTGCCACCCGGGGCGGCAGGTCGCTGGCGATCTCGTCCACCTGCAGCAGCACCCGCGGTCGCTCGATGCGCGAGGCCAGCTCCTGCAACGCGGCCGACAGGTCGATGCGGCGGCTTCCGCGCACGGTGGATACCGTCTCGCGCACCTCGGCGAGCAGGCGCTGGGCCGCCAGGCTGGCACTGTCCAGCGGCGCCTGCAGGCCGGCCTGGCCGGATCGCTGGGCCAGCTCGCGGCTGAGCTGCAGGCTGATGCTCAGCGCGGCCAAGTGGTGGCCCATCAGGTCATGCAGCTCGCGGCCCAACTCCAGCCGCTCGGCGAAGCGCACCTGCTCCAGCTGCAGCCGCTCCTGGCTGGCCAGCTCGGCCGCCATCAGCTGCTGCATCAGGCGCCGCTCGCGCTCGCGTGCCACCAGCCGGCCCAGGCCCAGGGCAAAACCGTGCAGCGACAGATAGACCAGCAGCACCAGCAGATAGACCCCCCATGGCGACAGCGCCGCCTTCAACGTCTGCAGCTGCGCTTCCTCGCCGGCCGTCATGCTGTTGCACAAGGCGTTGATCAGCACCTGCACCAGGGTGAACAGGAGGGCCGCCCGCGGACGCCACGAGGCGCCCACCAGCGCGGTGAGGATGAAGGTCAGCCCGTTGGCGGTGGTGAGCGCCACCATGTCCAGCAGCACCAGCACGGCGAGGGCGCGGCGCGGGTGGCGCTCGGGCCAGTGCTCGTCGGTGGCGAACCAGAAACCGATACCGTAGACGACGGTCAGCAGCAGCTCGAGCACGGCATAGGGCCGTGCGTCGGGCAGCCGCCCCGTCCACATCTGGAAGCTGGCGGCGATCAGCCCGTCGTCGGCGCTGGGCGGCAGCAGGCCCCGCCAATGCAGCAGCGCGGTGGCCACCAGCACCACCAGCACGGCCGAGCCGGACAGGCGCAACAGGGTCAGCGGATGGCCAAGGGAATGAAACAGTCGGTCAAGCACGTCACGGGTCCTGGGAGTCAGGCGCGCAGGTCGCGGCGACCCGCGCGCGGCGCATCAGTCTGCCCGAGCAGGCCGCCGCCGGCCCGTGCCATCCGTCATGCCGGCTTCATGCGGTCCAGCGGTTGGGCCCCAGGGACAGGAACTCGAAGCCGCATTCAAAGCCCTCGCCCACCGGGCTGCAGGCGTAGACGCCCGCCGCCAGCCGCGCCGGGCAGTCGTGCCAGTGCGTGATGCGCAGCTGCCGCCAGTGCAGGGCGTCGGCCGACACCTCCAGCAGGAAGTCGTCGCCGCGCCGGCTGATGCGCCAGGACATCGCCTGCACGGCCGAATCGATGTCCTGCGTCGCCCAGTCCGAATAGCCGTGCTGCGTCACCACCGAGCCAAGCCGGCTGAGCTGCGCATCCTCGTATTCCACCGAGCACTTGATCCAGCTCATCGCATCCGCGCGCACCATCAGGCCACACTGGTCGTACTGCGTCAGCGGTGCGAAGCGGCAACGCGTCTCCATCGAGAAATCGCCCTCCAGCTCGCTCAGCAGGCAATGGCCGTCGTCGCGCTGGAAGCCGTAGTGGGTGCGCTGCCAGAAATCGGTGCGCGGCCGCGTGCGCAAGCTCAGGCCGTTGCCCAGGCTGACTTCGGCGGGTTCGTTGAACCAATGGAAACCTTCGGGCAACGCCGCCCCGAGAAAATCGATGTGTCGCATCTACCACCCGTTGTCGAGGAACCGTCCGCAAGGCCGCCAGCTTAACGGCCCGACGTTCCAGCATCGGACGCAGGTGCCCGGCCACGCGCCCGGCACCCCGGCACGTGGGCACAACAATTGCTGCCAATCGGCCGCGCCCTCGCGGAGTCGGTGGGCAGCGGAGCCCGGCCCGCGCCCCTCGGCGCCCGGCCGGCCGCCACACAGAACAGGGAAGAACACAAGATGATGAATTTCGAACAGGCCCTCGACTACATCGAGTCCACCGGTGCTGCGGTGCACGGCTGGCTGCCGTGGGTCCACCACGACCGCTGGATCGGGCTGCAGTACTGCGCCTTCTGGGAGCTGGGCGACTCCTGCGAAGCCGGCTACGCCGTGCATCTCGAACAGCTGGCCTTCGACGGCGAGACGCCGCCGCCCGGCCCGCAGCAGCAGCAACTGGTGGTGAGCCACCTGCTGGCGCCCGAAGTGCTGCAAGCGCTCGGCGCCGATCCCCGCCGGCTGCGCTATGCGGGCTGCGAAGCCCCGGTGCCGCCGGGCGTCGCGCAGCGGCATTTCTTGCAGGCTCGCTCGGCAAAGCAGGCCGGCGGGCCGGCGGCACGCACGCCGCGCCTCGGGCGGCAGCAGGCGCTGCGGCTGTGCCAGGCGCACAGCTCGGCGCCCGGCTGGCCGTGCTCGGTGGACGTCGCTCCGGCGGTCGCCGCGGCCGCCTGAGGGCCCGGCTTACCTCGGCTCGGCGAGCACCCGCAGCAGCGCCTCCAGCGTGTCCACCGGCGGCAGGCATTGCGGCCCCCGGCAGATCCAGGCCTGTGCCCGCTGGGCCGCCGGCTTGACCAGCACCTCCGGCAGGCCGGTGGTGTCGGCCGGCAGCTGCACGCAGCACAGGCCCGGCGCATGCCGGCGCGCCAGTGCGGCGGCCCAGGCGGCCAGCTCCTGCGGTGGGCCGGTCAGCACCACCAGTGGCGGGGGCTCGGCCGCTTCCCCCATCGCCAGCGCCAGGCTGCAAAAGGCCTGTGGCGACTGCCCGGCATCGACCGCGAAGCGCCGTATCGTGCCGGCAGCCGCCGCCAGGTAGCGCGGCTCGCCGAGCAGGTGGCCCAGCCGCTGCAGTTGCAGCGCGGCCACGCCGTTGCCGGAGGGAATGGCGCCGTCGTGGCCAGCCTGCGGCCGCAGCACCAGCGACTCGTGATCGTGGCTGGTGAAGAAGAAGCCGCCCTCGTGGCGGTCCTCGAAGCGCGCCAGCAGGGCCTCTGCCAGGGCGCGGGCGAACGCCACTTCCTCGTGCCGCAGCGGCCCGAGTTGCACCACCTCCAGCGTCGCGCCGAGCAGGAAGGCATGGTCGTCCAGATAGGCATTGAGGTGGGCGTGGCCGTCCTTCACCGTGGCCATGAGTCGCCCGTCGCGCCATAGCGTCTCGCGCAGGAAAGCCAGCGCGTCCCTCGCTGCAGCGGCCCAGCGCGGCTCGGCGAACACCCGCGCCGCGAAGGCCAGCCCTTCGATGGCCAGCGCATTCCAGCTCGTCAACACCTTGTCGTCGCGGGCCGGCCGCACGCGGGCTTCGCGGGCCTGCAAGAGGCGTTGCCGGCACTGCCGCAGCCGGCCCGGCAAGCCAGCGGAATCGGCGCCAGTGCCGGCGGCCACGTCGGGCAGCGTCTGCGCCACATGCAGGTGCCAGGCATGGCCTTCGAAGTTGGGCGGCTCGTCCAGCCCGTAGCGGGCGGCAAACACGGCAGCGTCGGCACCCGGCGCGCCCAGCAGCGCCAGCACCTCGTCGCGTTGCCAGACGTAGAAGCGCCCTTCCTCGCCTTCGGCGTCGGCGTCGATGCTGGAACACCAGCCGCCGCCTGCGGCCGGCATCTCACGCAGCAGCCAGTCCGCCGTGCCCCCGCAGACCTCGCGCCATAGCGGCTCGTCGGTCAACTGCCCGGCCTCCGCATACAGGCGCAGCAACAGGCCGTTGTCGTAGAGCATCTTCTCGAAGTGCGGTATCAGCCATTCGGCATCGGTGCTGTAGCGGAAGAAGCCGCCGCCCAGCTGGTCATACAGGCCGCCCTCCGCCATGCGGCGCAGGCTCAGCAGCGCCGCCTGCACCTCGGCCTGGCCGGGCTGCCTCAGCAGCAGCGTCAGCCCGGGCACATGCGGGAACTTGGGGGCGTGGCCGAATCCGCCGTGCTCGGCATCGAAGCTGTCCATCAAGCCCTGTGCCGCCGCCTGTCCACGGTCTTCCACGGAGGGCGGCTCGCCGGCCGGTGGCGGCGCCTGGGAGGCCAGCAGGTAGTTCACCACCTGCCGGCCCTGCGCCTTCAGCTGGGGCTGCTGGTGGTGCCAGGCGTCGGCCACGCCCTGCAGCACCTGGTCAAAACCGGGCAGGTTCCAGCGCGGCTGCTTGGGGAAGTAGGTGCCGCCGAAGAAGGGCTCGCCCTCGGGCGTGAGGAACATCGTCAGCGGCCATCCGCCGCCGCGGCGCACGATCAGCTGGTGCGCCGCCTGGTAGATGTGGTCGAGGTCGGGCCGCTCCTCCCGGTCGACCTTGATGTTGACGAAATGCCGGTTCATCAGCGCGGCGGTATCCTCGTCCTCGAAGCAGTCGTGCGCCATCACATGGCACCAGTGGCAGGCCGAATAGCCGATCGACAGCAGGATGGGCCGGCCACTCTCGCGCGCCAGGGCAAGGGCTTGCGGGCCCCAGGGATACCAGTCGACCGGGTTGCCGGCATGCTGCCGCAGGTAGGGGCTGGTTTCCAGGGCAAGGCGGTGGCTCATGGCGGTTCCGTGGCGGTGACGAGGGTGGCAGGCGAGCCCTTGACACGGGCAAGGGCAAGTCCCGCGGCGCCCCGTGTCCGCCGTGTCCGCCGTGTCGCCGTGTCGCCCTGACGCCGTGACGGCCGGCTGTCGCGGCGGTCCTGACGGGCGACGATCGCACAGCATGACCGCCGGTCTTGCCGGCAGCGCCGGCAGCCGGGCGAGGGGTCCCCGGGCACGCACCGCAGGTAACATCTGTGGCGCATGAGACGTTGCATGCCCTTCCCGTTCGATGCTGCCTCCTGCAGCGGGCCGCCGGCCCCCGGCTGCAGTGCCAGCGGGTCGCAGGCGGCGCCCGGGGTGTGGCCTTGAGTGCCGCCGTTTCAGCGACCCGCTCGCGCAAGTTCGAGCAAAACCGGGAGCTGATGCTGACCGGGGCGGCCACCCTCTTCAATCGCGTGGGGGTCAAGGGCGGCACGCTGGCCGACGTGGCAGAGTTCGCCGGCCTCAGCCTGAAGAGCGTGCGCTACTACTTCCGACGCAAGGAAGACCTGGTCGTCGAGTGCTTCCAGCGCGCCTTCGTGGTCTACGACCGCATCATCAGCCAGGCCGCGCAAGCGGCCAGCCCGCGCGACCGGGTGCGGGTGGTCCTGGAGGAGTGGATGGCCCTGTCGGCCCGCGTGCGCAAGGGCGAGGCGCCGCCGTTCCTGCATTTCGGCGACCTGCGTGCGCTCGACGACGTGGCCGACCTCCCGATCGGCCGCGCCTACCTCGACATGTTCCGCCGCTTCCGCCGCCTGCTGCTGGAGGACGGCCACCCTCCACCGGAGCGCGACACGCTGAACGCCCGCGCGCACTTCCTGATCTCGCAAGTGCTGTGGGCCGTGGTGTGGACCGGCCGCTATGAAAGCGAACTCCTGCCCCGGCTGGCGCGCCACATGTACCAGGTGCTGTCGCAGGGCCTGCTGCACGACCCGGCCGACTGGGCCCCTCAGCCGCTGGCCGGCCAGGCCCTCGTCGGCAGCGGCGATCCGCATCGCGAGGCCTTCCTGCGCGCGGCCACCGACCTGCTCAACGAGCAAGGCTACCGGGGCGCCTCGGTCGACAGGATCTCGGCCCGGCTGCGCGTCACCAAGGGCGCCTTCTACCACCACAACGAGGCCAAGGACGACTTGGTCAGCGACTGCTTCGGCCGCAGCTTCGATGTCATGTGCGCGGCGCAGCTGGCCGCCGAGCAGGCCGGAGGGCGCGCCGCCACACGGCTGGCGAGTGCCGCCGCCCACCTCGCGCAATGCCAGCTGGGGCCGCAAGGGCCGCTGCTGCGCCCGGTGTTGCTGTCCGGCATGCCGCCGGCCCTGCGCGGGCCGCTGGCGCAGCGCCTGGACAGCGTCAGCCTGCGCTTCTACAACTGCCTGGCCGACGGCATGCTCGAAGGCTCGGTGCGCCCGGTGGACCCCTGGGTCGCCACCCAGATGATCATTGGCATGGTGAGCTCCGTCGCCGGGCTGCCACGCTGGGCCGGCGGCGTCAGGGCGGCCAACGTTGCACAGCTGTACGCCAGGCCCTTGTTCACCGGCCTGTTCGCGGCCTGAAGCGGCCCCGGCACCGACGCAGCGTGCCGGCGGCTCGCGGCCTTTCGGGGGCGTTTCCACGCACGGTTCTTGCCAGGTGAGAGACACCTTGATGATGCAAGGCATGTCGGTGCGATATGAATGACTTCCTGCCGAGCGAGTTGCAAGCGCTGCGAGCCACCGCCCAGGCGGTGGTGGAGGAAGCCATCCTGCCCGAGGCCGATCGCATCGACCAGGAGTGCCTCTGGCCCGCCACCGGGCTGCAGGCGCTGGCGCGGGCCGGCCTGTGCGGCCTCACCGTGCCCAGCCGGCTGGGCGGCCACGGCCAGGGCCTGCTGGGCCTGGCGGCGCTGACCGAGGTGCTGGGGCAGGCCTGCGCCTCCACCGCCATGTGCTACGGCATGCACTGCGTGGCCACCGCCGTGATCGCCGCCAAGGCCACGCCCTTCCACGACGACAAGTACCTGCGCCCGATCGCTGCCGGCCGGCACCTGACGACGCTGGCGCTCTCCGAAGGCGGCAGCGGCGCCTACTTCTTCCTGCCGCAGGCCAGCCTGTTGCGCCAGGGCGAGCGCTTCATCGTGGAGGGGACCAAGCAGTTCGTCACCAACGGCAGCCATGCCGATTCCTATGTCGTGTCCACGGCGGCGTGCGAGGAGCCGGTCGGTGGCGACTTCAGCTGCCTGGTGGTCGACGCCGGCACCCGCGGCCTGCACTGGGGCGAGCCATGGCGCGGTTTCGGCATGCGCGGCAACGCTTCCCGGGCGCTTCGGCTGGAGCAGGTCAGCGTGCCGCTGCAGCACTTGCTGGGCCGCGAGGGCGACCAGGCCTGGTATGTGTTCGAGGTGGTGACCCCGTTCTTCCTGACGGCGATGGCCGGCACCTACCTGGGCGTGGCACGTGCCGCGCTGGAGTGCGCCGTGCAGTACCTGAAGTCGCGCCGCTATGCGCATTCCGGGCAGGCGGCCAGCGAGGTCGAGGTGCTGCAGTACCGGGTCGGCCAGCTGTGGGCCAGCGTCGAGAAGTCGCGCCTGCTGCTGCACCACGCCGCGCTGCTGGGCGACACCGGCAGCCCCGATGCACTTCCCGCCATCCTCGCCTGCAAGGCCGACGCCGCCACCACCGCCGTGACGGTCGCCAACGAAGCCATGACGCTGTGCGGTGGCAGCGGCTATCGTGACCACGGCCTCCTGTCGCGCCTGCTGCGCGACGCCCGGGCCGGCCATGTGATGGCGCCCACCACCGACATGCTGACGGTATGGACCGGCCGCACGGTGCTTGGCCTGCCACTCGTCTGAGGCCGCCGATGGACACCCAGCTCCTGGTGCTGACCGGCGAACGCAGTGACGCGCTGGCGCTGGCCCTGCGCGAGCGGGTGATGCACCACGCTGCCGCGCTGAACGTGACGGCCCACCATGCGGCCTCGCCCGAGGCTGCCTCCGCGCTGGTGCAGCGCGCGCAGGAGCAGGGCCTGCCCACCGTGGTGGTGGTCGGCCCCTGCGTCGAGCATCCGTCGCGGGTGGCACGCCGCCTGGGCGCGCAGCATCCGGAGCTGCGCTATGTGTTCGCGCTCGATCCGGCGCGTGAGGCGCAGGTGCGGCGCGAGCTGCTGTTTGCCGCGCCGCCCGGCGGCCGCTGGTCCGCCCTGTCGGCCGACAGCGAGGAGCTGCACCACCACCTGGAAGCCGCCGTGTCGGCCAGCGCGCAACAACACCGCACGCGGACCACCCTGGACCGCATGCGCGAGCAGCTGGCGGGCTACCAGCCGCTGAGCCGCGCCGAGCACCGACGACTCCTCGTCTCGGACCACTACCTCGCCGGCGTGCTGGAATGCGCGCACGACGCCATCGTCTCGCTCGACCTGGTGGGCGCGATCGTCTCCTGCAACGCGGCGGCCGAGCGTCTCTTCCAGCTGCGTCAACACGAGACGGTGGGCCTGACGCTGGCACAGCTGTTCGAAGCGCCGGCCATCGTGGCACAGGTGGCCGGCGAAGCCGCCCGCGGCCTGCCGGCGCAGGGCGAGTTCAGGCTCGACGCGGCCCGCGGCAGCCGTATCGTCGACGCCGCCTTCACCGCTATCCGCGACGAGCGCGAGCAGATCATCGGCGTGGTGGCCATCCTGCGCGACATCACCGCACAGCGCCAGGCCGAAGCGCACAACCGCGAGCTCAACGAGCGCCTGGTCGCCACGCTGGAGAGCATCACCGACGGCCTCTACACCCTCGACTGCGACTGGCGCTTCACCTATGTGAACCGGCGTGCCGAGGAGCTGCTGCGGCGTGAGCGCACCACCTTGCTGGGCCGCGACATCTGGGAGGCGTTTCCCGAGACGGTGGGAACCGCCTTCCAGGTCGAGTTCGAACGCGCCCGCGATGAGAACCGGGCCATCCACTTCCGCGCCTACTCAGAGCCGCTGGAGAGCTGGTACGACATCACCGCCTACCCCTCGCGGCAAGGCCTGGCGGTCTACTTCCGCGACATCACCGAGCAGTTGCAGATGGAGCGCGCGCAACGGGCCCAGCAGGCAGCCGAAGCAGCCAGCCGCACCAAGACGCAGTTCCTTTCCCGTCTGAGCCACGAGATGCGCACCCCGCTGAATGCGGTGCTCGGCTTCGCGCAGCTGCTGGCCTTGCAAGCCGGCGAGCCGGCGTCGCTCGATGCGCGGGCCCAGCTGAGCTACGCCAACCAGATCCGCCGTGCCGGGCTGCACCTGCTGGCGCTGGTGAACGACGTGCTCGACATCCAGCAGGTCGAGGAGGGCCGCCTGTCGCTGAGCCCGGAGCCCATCGATCTCGCCGATGCCGTCGACAGCACCATCGAGCTGCTGCAACCCATGGCGGTGGCCCGCCAGATCGTTGGCATCAACGAGGTGCCGCCCGGCGTGGTGGTGGTGGCCGACCGGGTGCGGCTGCGCCAGGTGATGCTGAATGTCGGCAGCAACGCGGTGAAGTACAACCGCGACCAGGGCAGCGTGCACTGGTCGGTCGACCGCAGCGACGCCGGCCGTGCGGTGCTGTGCGTGGCCGACGACGGCCCCGGCATGAGCAGCGAGCAGCTGGCCCGGCTGTTCCAGCCCTTCGAGCGGCTGGGCAAGGAGGCCTCCGACATCGAGGGGACCGGCCTGGGCCTGTTCGTTTCCCGCGCCATCATCGAACAGATGGGCGGCCGCCTGCACATCGAGAGCGGTGTGGGCCACGGCACCCGGGCGCTCATCGAGTTGCCGCTCTACAGCGGCAGCGACGATGTCTCCCCTGCCGCCTTCAGCACCGCGCCGGGCGAGCTGCTGCCGTTCCGGCCGGCCGCCGGCACGCACAGCGGTGAGCACCAGGTGCGCAAGCGGCTGCTGTATGTCGAGGACAACCGCGTCAATGCGATGCTGTTCGAAGCCGCCATGCGGCTGCAAAGCGATGTGGAGCTGCAGGTGGCCGAGGACGGCGCGCAGGGCCTTGCGCTGGCCGTGCGCTGGGCGCCCGACGTGATCGCGCTGGACGCCAACCTGCCCGACACCACCGGCTACGAGCTGCTGCAGCGGCTGCGCGCCCTGCCCGCGCTGCGCGACACGCCGGCCTTCATGTGCTCGGCCGACGCGATGCCCGAGGACCTGCAGCGCGCCCGCCAGGCCGGCTTCGTCGGCTACTGGACGAAGCCGATCGACATCGAGCAGGTGCTGGCCGACATCGAGAAGGTCTGCGGCGAGTCCTGAGCCCCCTCACACCCGCGGCAGGCGCACGGTGAAGGTCGTGCCCTGCCGGGGGCAGGACGCGACCTGCACCTCGCCCCGGTGCGCCATGGCGATCTGCTTCACGACGAACAGGCCCAGGCCGATGTGGTCGGGCACCGCCGGCGTGCCCTCCTGGCGCAAGGGCTCGAACAGCCCGTCCATCAAGCCGGCCGCGATGGGCTCGCCCTGGTTGTGCACCGCCAGGCAGACCTGCTCGGCCTCGCCCCGCACCTCCAGCTCGATGGGCGTGCCGGGGGCACCATGCGTCACTGCGTTGAGCAGCAGGTTGCACACCACCTGCGCGACACGGCCCGGGTCCCAGATGCCGCTGCCCTCGCCGGAGCAGGCCACCCGGATGTCGCTGCCCGGATGGCTTTGCCTCACCTCGTCGGCCATCTGCTGCGCGATCTGGTGCACATCGGCCGGCACCGGCGTCACACGGATGCCACGGCCCAGGCGCACCTGGGTGAAGTCGAGCAGGTCGTTGATCAGCTGCATCGCACGCTTGCCGCTGCGGCGGATGCGGTCGAGGTTCTGGCGCGCCGGGCCCGGCAGGTCGGGCATGCGCTCCAGCAGCGCGGCATTGAGCATCACCACGTTGAGCGGATTGCGCAGGTCGTGCGAGACGATGCCCATCAGCATCTGCGCCAGCTCGACCTGCTGGCGCGAGGCTTCGCCGGCCTCACGCGCAGCCTCCCTCGCCTGCTTGAGCTGCGCCGCTGCAAGGACCGCCTGGGCCAGCCGCAGCGGGGTGAGCGCCGGCTTGACGACGCAATCCGCGGCGCCGGCTTGCATCAGCTCGACCACCCGCGGCTCGTCGCCCGCGCCGACGAGCATCACGGCCGGCGCCGCGATGTCCAGCGAGCGCATGTTCTGCAGCACCGCCGTCCCGTCCAGCCGCGGCAGGCGCAGCTCCAGCAACACACAGTCGAAGGAGCGCTGCAGCATGCGGTCGAGGGCGACAGCGGGATCGGCCTCGCGCGTCAGCACCACCTGCAGCGGTGCACCGCGCAAGGCCTGTTCGATGGCCTGACAGTCCAGCGGATCGTCGTCGACCAGCAGTAGTTGAAGCGCTCGCATCTGCTCTCCTGCCGAAGGCGGCCCTGCGCTCGGAGGCCCGGGTCCATGGCGGCCCCTGCAAGCGACAGCACCCGCCGGGCACGGCAGGAGCGGTGCGCACGGGCATCGCAGGCCGCGCCTCGCTTCGGCGTGCCAGGCGGCGGCTGCGGCCATTGTGCTGGAAAAGTGCGGCCGCCTCCGCAGGGTTGCGGCTCATGCGGCCGCGCACCGCCGCCGGCCGGCAGCAGCGGCCCTCGCGAGCTGCCCCGCCACCAGACGACCACGAGTCCTTGACGGCGGAAGATGAACGTGCCGGGACGGGACGCGCCGCTCACAATCGGGGCGGGGCCGTGCCTGCCGCCGCGGTGGCCGGCCTGCGCCGTCGGCATCCTCCACGGCCGCTGCCTGCCGCGGACGAGGAAGGAGACCAGCATGAGCAGCTTGCGCATCGGCTTCCTGCCGGCCTCGCTCAGCGGGGCCTCGCACACCGCCTTGAGGATCGCTCTGCTGTATGCATCGGTGGGCAGCGCCTGGATCGTGGTGTCCGACGCGGCGCTGTGGCAGACCGGCGCCGCCGCACCCGGCACCGCCCTGCAGACCATCAAGGGCCTGGCTTATGTCGCGGCCACCGGCGTGGCGCTGTTCTGGCTGGTGCGGCACGGCTGCCTCGGCGAGGAAAGGCGGACCGAGCGCCTGTTCCTCGGCAATCCCAGCCCGATGTGGATCATCGACCTCGACGACCTGCGTTTCCTCGCGGTGAACGAGGCTGCCTGCCGCGTCTACGGCTATGCCGAGGCCGAATTCCTGACGATGACGCTGACCGACCTGCGCGCCGCGACCGACCGCACCGAGCTGCGCGCCCTGCTGGCGCCCTTGCGCACCGGCGGCAGCCATGTCGGTACCTGGCAGCATCTGGCGCGCGACGGGCGGCTGGTGGCCACCCGGGTCAGCGGCCACCGGATCGACCACGACGGCCATTGCGCCGCTCTCGTGCTGGCACAGGACATCAGCGCCGAGGTGGCGGCACGAACGGCGGTGGAGCGCAGCGAGGCCCGCTTCCACCAGCTGCTCGACAGCCTGGACGAGGTGCTCTGGCTGGCCGACCTGGAGGGCCGCTCGCTCTACCGCAGCCGAGCCCATGCCGAAGTCTACGGGCGCCCCCTGGCCGAGTTCGAGTCGGATGCCCTGCACTGGCTGCGCTGCGTCCACGCCGACGACCGGGAGCGAGCCCTGCAGGCCGCCGACCGACTGCGCCGCGATGGGCAGTGCGAGAGCGAATACCGCATCGTGCGCCCCGACGGCTCGGTGCGCTGGCTGCGCGACCGCAAGCGCTTGATCTACGAAGACGGCAAGCCGGTGATGCAAGGCGGCATCGCCTATGACGTCACCCAGCGCAAGGCGGCAAGTGAAGCGCTCAAGCGGCTGAACGAGACCCTGGAGGCCCGGGTGCGCGAGCGCACCGCCGAGCTGGAGGCCGTGAACGACGACCTGGAGGCCTTCAGCTACAGCGCAGCGCACGATCTCAAGACCCCGCTCGCCGCGATCCGCGGCGTCGGCCAGCTGCTGGCGCTGAAGCACGGCGGCGCGCTTGGTGACACCGGCCGGGAGCTGCTCGGCTATATCGAAAAGGGCGCTGTCGAGATGGAGGCGCTGATCGACGCGCTGCTGGCCCTGGCCAAGGTCAGCCGTCGCGAGCTGCGCTGCTGCGCCAACGACGCCAGCGCGCTGGCGCGCGCGGTGCTCGGCGAGCTGTCGACCCGCTACCCGGGCACCGCGCTTCACTGCGAGGTCGAAGACGGCCTGGTGATCCATGCGGACCCGGACCTGCTGCGCTCCCTGCTGTCCAACCTGCTGGGCAACGCGGTGAAGTACTCGTCGCGGGTGGCACAACCGCGGGTCAGTTTCGGGCGGCAGCCGGACAGCGCCGACAGCTATTTCGTGCGGGACAACGGCGCCGGCTTCGAGGTGCAGGATCCCGAGAAGCTGTTCCGCCCCTTCCAGCGTTTCCATTCGGAACGCGAGTTCGCCGGCAGCGGCGTCGGCCTCGCCACCTGCCGCCGCATTGTGCTGCGCCACGGTGGCGACATCTGGCTCACGTCAACGCCCGGCGAGGGCACCACCGTGTACTTCCGCCTGCCGGGCTGCTCCGCAGCCGCCGAGCCTGCCGAAGCGACGCGCGGCCCGTGGAGTGAAGGCCGGCAGTGAATACCGGCGGCCGGCGGGACGGACGCCGGGGAACCAGGGGCAGCTGCGGCCGATCGACGCCACCGGCCGGTGGCAATCGTGGCGTCTGGACAGCGGCCAATCTGGGCGGGACGCACCAAGCCGCTGCACAGCCGAAATAATTTGTTAACCTAACGGGCTTTCCAACCCGTCCCTGTGATCGATTTCACACATCATGCACGCCGACGTCCTTGCCCCGAACGTTGATGAAGCGGTGTTTCGCCGCACCGACCTCGGCCAGCGCGAAGTGCTGGCCGCCTCCTTGCCGCTCGAGCCTGTCGCGCGGCGCTTCCTCGCCGTGGTGAACGGCCACACGCCGGTGCGGGTGCTGCTCGCGCTGGGCTTCGGTGGGCTGGACATGCAAGCGCACATCGAGGCCTTGAGCCGAGCCGGCCTCATCACGCTGGTGTCGGCCGACTGACAATCCCACCCGCGCGGCCGCGCGCCGGGCAGCTCAACGCCCGGCCGCCGCGCCGTCCGGCGCGCCTTCCACCCAGGCCGGATCGATGCCGGCCGGCGGGTGCTGGCAATCCGCCCCCAGCCACTTGCCGACCCATTGCTGCTCGTAGCGCAGCGGCCGGCCCTGATGCACCAGGCTCACGCGCAGCACGCCGCGTGATTCGCTGCCCTGGCGCACCGTCACCTCGCCCTGCCCATTGCCCGAGCTGTCCGGGCCTTTGCAACGCACCGCGTACTTCAGCGCCTCGCGACCCGGCTGCAGTGCTTCCGCGTGGCAGCCGTGCGGGCCGAGCTCCCTGAGCGCCGCCTGGGGATCGAGGCCGCCCGCCTTCACGCAGGTGAGCTGTGGCTCCCAGCCCTCAGGCAAGCCAGCCTCACGCATCGCCGCCCGGACCTCGCGCACTTCGCTCGCCGAGAGGCCGCTGTCGCGCTCGAAGGAGGACGGCTGCGGCTTGCCATCCACCGTCGTCGAAGACGCCGAGGCCCAGAGGCCGGACTTCACGTCGAGCGCCCGGGCCGGGCCGGCGGCCACCCACAGGCCGGTGAGCAGTGCCGGCACGACGGCCGCGCGGGCACAGGAAAGCAGGACTTTGAACATGTGCATCCTCCTGGTGAAAGCAGGCTGCGGCCGATGGTAAGCGGCAGGCGGAGCGCCGCAAGCGCCGCCCGGCGGGGGCCAGGGGCAAACGCAGAAAGGCCGCCAGAGGCAGCAACCTGCGGCAAGTTACGGCTTGATAAAACCCCAGGTCCGGTGTGCAGGGAACCTGCTGCGGTCCATCCCACAACCGCTCGATGCCCCACAAGGGCGGAGCACCGGACCCGAGGAGCACCTTCATGTTGCAGACCCTTTCCTCCCCCCTGCCTGCCCGCAGGCTCCTGCTTTCGGCCTCGATCTCGATGGCCTTGTTGTCGCTGGGCGCCTGTGGCGGTGGCGGCGACGCGGACGACGGTGGGGCGCAGGCCGACATCGCGGCGGTCGCCGAGCCAGCGGTCGCTCCCTGCCGAGCCAGTGGCAACAACGTCTTCGACCAACTGCTCGGTTGCGTCACCGTCGACGGTGTGCGCCGCCACCTGGCCGCGCTGCAGCGCATCGCCAACGCCCACCACGGCACCCGTGTGTCGGGCACGCCGGGCTTCAATCAGTCCGCCGACTATGCCGAGAAGGTGCTGCGCCGGGCCGGCTACCAGGTGACGCGGCAGGAATTCCAGTTCCAGACCTTCCTGTCGCGCTCGCCGAGCCAGCTCGAGCAGGTGGCCCCGCGACCGGTGCAGTCGATCGAGAACCGCATCATGAGCTACTCCGGCAGCGGTCAGGTGCGCGCCGCAGTCGCGCGCCCCTCGGGCGCCGCCACCGGTTGCAGCAGCGCCGACTTCGCCGGCTTTCCGGCCGGCAGCATCGCCCTGCTACGGCGCGGTGACTGCACCTTCGCCGTGAAGGCCACCAACGCGAGCGCCGCTGGCGCGGTGGGTGCGGTGATCTACAACAACATCCCCGGCGACCTGAACGGCACGCTGGGGGCCGACTTCACCCTCGACCTGCCGGTGACTTCGGTCTCGCAGGCCACCGGCGAGCGGCTGGCAGCCACTGCCGGCCTGGTGCTGAGGCTGAAGACCGACACCTTCCGCGGCCAGGCCACCACCAGCAACGTGATTGCAGAAACGGCCGGCGGTGACGCCAACCATGTGGTGGTGGTCGGCGCCCACCTCGACTCGGTGGACGCCGGGCCCGGCATCAACGACAACGGCTCGGGCTCGGCTGCCATCCTCGAGACCGCGGTGCAGATGGCCGGCATGAGGGTACGCAACAAGGTGCGCTTCACGCTCTGGGGCGCGGAAGAGTCCGGCCTGGTCGGCTCGACCCGCTATGTGGAGCAGCTCACGCAGGCCGAGCGCGACCGCATCGCGCTGTACCTGAACTTCGACATGATCGCCTCGCCCAACGCCGGCTACTTCATCTATGACGGCGACGACTCCGACCAGGTGGGAGCCGGCCCCGGCCCGAGCGGGTCGGCCGCCATCGAGAAGACGCTGCAGGGCTTCTACAGCCGCCGCGGCGTCGCCTTCCGGGGAACCGACTTCTCCGGCCGCTCCGACTACGGTCCCTTCATCGCGCAGGGCATTCCTTCGGGCGGCATCTTCACCGGTGCCGAGGAAGTGAAGACCGCAGAGGCCGCCGCGCTGTGGGGCGGCCGCGCCGGCGAAGCGTACGACCGGTGCTACCACCAAGCCTGCGACACCTACGACAACATCAACCTGCGCGCGCTGGACGTGAATTCCGATGCCGTGGCGTACGCGACGCTGTACTACGCGATGAGCGCCCGGCCGCTGGCCGACCTGCGCAAGAAGGCGAGCCAGTACACCGCCCCGGTGGTCACCTGGCCGGAGCATCCGCCGGTGCGCCAGTGATGTCGTGAGCCGCGGGCCGGACGCCTTCCACGCCCGGCCCACGCGGGCCCGCAAGCCGCTGCCCCGCCCGCCATGGGGCAGCGCCCTCGGCAGGGCGCGCGCCTTGCTGCTCATCAGGTTCAGTCACCCTGACCCCAGCGCCGATGAACCGCAAGAAGCAAACGCCGCCCCCCCTGCATGCCGGCGACAAGGTGTCGTGGCAGACCCCACAGGGCCGCACGGCCGGCACGGTGGTGAAACGCGTCACCCGCCCGGCCCAGGCCGGTGGCCACACCGCACAGGCCTCCTCGGAGGACCCGCAATACGAAGTGCGCAGCGAGAAGTCCGGCAAGACCGCCATCCACCGCCCGCAAGCCCTGCACAAGCGCTGATGCCGGAGGCCGCCGCGGCACCTGCTGCGTCGGCGGCAGCGTGCTACCGCCCGTGCAGGCGAAGCGAATCGGACACGGCCTGCTCAGCCGGCGCTGCCGCGATGCCCAGCTCGCTGCACAAGGCCAGCAGCCGGGGCAGGTCTGCCAGGTCCACCAGCACCAGCTGCCACGCGGTGGACGACACCACCGGGCCGAAGTCGAGCAGCACAAGGCCCAGGCCGGCGAGCTGCGCCTGCACTGCATCAAGGGCCTGCAGCGTGTCGGCATAGCCGCCCACGTCCTCTGGCGTGAGGTCGACACCCAGGCCCCCGTCCGGCAGGCGATCGATTACCTGCTCGTAGAGCTGGTCGAGCTGGTCGCCCTGCAGCAGCACGTCTTCAGCGAGGTGCTCGCACAGCACCCATTGCCACAACGGCGTCGCGGCACTGTCGCTCCAGCGCAGGTCGGTGTGCTTGCGCCGGTAGGCGTCGGGCCGCGCTCGGGCAGCCAGCACCTCCTCCGCCATCACACGCGCCCGATCCGGCGGCAGGCGGCCAGCGCCGAGGCGATAGATCAGTTCCAGCAGTTCTTCTTCCAAGCTTGTCTTTCCCGGTGAGTGGCGCACGCGCATGGCGTGCCATTGCGGCATGTTGGCCTTCGATGATCCCAGCAATGCGGCCGGTGTGCGCGTTGCCGCCGCTGCGCAGGCCGTCGAAGCGCTCCCCCAGGGGCGCTTCTTCCGATCCCCGCCGCTGGGCCGGCGATCGAT
Source organism: Eleftheria terrae (assembly GCF_030419005.1). Classification (NCBI taxonomy): domain Bacteria; kingdom Pseudomonadati; phylum Pseudomonadota; class Betaproteobacteria; order Burkholderiales; genus Eleftheria; species Eleftheria terrae. The sequence goes on along the minus strand of NZ_CP106951.1, from coordinate 3,966,309 downwards.
CGCGCCCACGGCACGCCAGCTACGGCCCATGGGCCTCAGCACCCTGGCCTGTCTCGCTGGAATAAATCTCCAAAGCCTCCTTGGCCGGCCATCGATCTACCCCCTCAAACGAAGGGATGGCGAACGTTTCACTAGTAAAACTTTTATCAACGCTCTGAATATTCTGCCGCGACGCCTATGATGCCGCCCTTTCCTGACCCGGCAGGCCGCCTCATGAGGGCGGCCCTGCCGCACGCAACTCGAAGAAAGAACAGCGCATGAAAGCTTCTACCTGGGGGCGCCAGCTGGCTGGCGCGATGCTCACCGTCCTGGCCGTCTGCAGCGCCCAGGCGCAGGCCAGCACCGACACCTTGTCGCGCATCCGCGATCGCCGCAGCATTTCGCTGGGCGTGAGCGATGTCGACCGGCCGTTCTCCTACCTCGACGCGTCCAAGCAGCACACCGGCTATTCCGTGGAGCTGTGCCTCGCTGCGGTGGAAGAGATCAAGCGCGAACTGAAGCTGCCCGACCTGAAGGTGAACTTCGTGCCGGTCACCACCGCAGAGCGGCTGCCACGACTGCAGTCCGGCGAGATCGACCTGGAGTGCGGCTCTTCCACCAACACCAAGGCACGCCAGGCGCAAGCCGACTTCAGCTACACCATCTTCGTGGCGGGCATGCGGGTGCTGGTGCCCAAGGGCACGAAGATCGAGACGGTGAAGGACTTCGACGGCCTGCCGGTGGCCGTGAGCAAGGGCACGACCTCCGAGAAGCTGTTCAACCAGCTGCAAGGCTCCGGCGAGGCGCGCATGCAGCTGCAGCAGTACGCCAGCAACCGGGAAGCCTTCCAGGCCCTGCGCCAGGGCAAGGCCCGCGCCTTCCCGCAGGACGATGCGCTGCTGCTGGCCCTGGCCTCCGGCGACAAGGCACTCGACGCGCTGGGGCTGAGCAGCATCACGCTGTCCGTCGAACCCTACGGCATCATGATGCGCAAGGGCGACGCCAAGCTCGGCGAGCTGGTCGACCGCACCCTGGCACGGCTCTATGCAAGCGGCGACATCCAGAAGCTCTACAAGAAGTGGTTCACCACCGACGAGCTGAACATTCCGATGAACCGCCTGACCCGCGACAGCTTCATGCGGCCGAACAAGGAAGCCGGCGTGGCGATGCTGCTGGGTTACTCGATCTGAGCGCAGCGCCTTGCGCTGGTTCTGCCAAAGGCCGCAGCTGCGGCCTTTTTGCCGTCTGGCCGCAACTGCGGCCTTTTTGCCGTCTGGCCGCCAGGGCCTGTGCTGCCGGGCGTGACGGCACGGCCGCTGGCCTGCCGTCGCAGCCACAGCCACAGCCACAGCCGATCCATGTTCGCCGCTCATGATCTCGTCATGCCGCGGCACACGCGGTGTTTCCTGGCCGATGCACCACGATGCCATGGCCCAGAAGCAAAAAAGCCAACCTTTCGGTTGGCTTTTTCACTGCGGCCAGTGCCGCTGTATTTGGTTGCGGGGGCAGGATTTGAACCTACGACCTTTGGGTTATGAGCCCAACGAGCTACCAGACTGCTCCACCCCGCGACAGAGATGAGACTATAGCATATGTTCTTTATCTCGCGCTAGTGCTTCGTCCCAAAAAATAGAAATAGCGTCCGACGGGCCCGTGTTCCGTCCTCGTGCCTCGATCAGAGCCCGGCAGCGGCCAGCGTTTCGACAAAGCGGTCTGCCGACTGGAAGCCGATCACCCGTGCCTCGCGCAGCTCGCGGCCTTGCGCATCGAAGAAAAGCGTGCCGGGCGGCCCGAACAGCCCGAAGCGCTTCAGCAAGGCGCGATCGGCCTCATTGTTGGCGGTGACGTCCGCCTTGAGCAGCAGCGCACCTGCCAGCTTGTCCCGCACCCGCGGGTCGGTGAAGGTGAAGCGCTCCATCTCCTTGCAGGAAACGCACCAGTCAGCATAGAAGTCGAGCATGACCGGCCGCCCTGCGCTGGCCAGCGCCTGGTCCAGCTCTGCCACGCTGCTGACCTTGCCAAAGACCGGGCCGGCCGAGGCGGCCGTGGCGGCGCCTGCCGACGGCACCCGTGCCGCCAGATGGCCCAGCGGCTGCAGCGGATCGCGCCCGCCCGAGGCCGCGCCGACGAGCTGCATGGCCCCCAGGACCGCCAGCACCACGCCCAGGCCTTTCAGCAGCTTGTCGGTGCCACGTGCGCCGCCGTGCAGCGGATCGAACACCCGCAGGTAGACCGCGCCGATCAACAGGAAGCTGCCCCACGACACCATGGCCGCCCAGCCCGGCAGCACCGGCTGCACGATCCACAAGGCCACCGCGATCAACAACGCGCCGAAGAAATGCTTCACGTGCTCCATCCAGGCGCCCCCCCGTGGCAGCCAACGACCCGAGGATGCGCCAATCAGCAACAGGGGCACGCTCATGCCGGCAGCCAGCATGAACAGGGCCAGACCGCCCATCAGCACGTCGCGAGTCTGGCTGATGTAGACCAGCGCACCGGCCAGCGGTGCCGCCACGCAGGGGCTGACGATCAAGGCCGACAGGCCCCCCATCAGGAACACGCCGCCCATGCTGCCGCCGGGCAGGCGCCCCGACACCTTGGAAAGCCGCTCGCGCCAGGCGGTGGGCAGCTGCAACTCATAGAAGCCGAACATCGACAGCGACAGCAGCACCAGCAACGCCGCGAAGACAATCAGCACCGGCGGCGTCTGCAGATGGGCAGCCAGCCCCTCCCCGGCCAAGGCCGCGGCAATGCCGAAGGCGGTGTAGACGAGCGCCATGCCGAGCGAGTAGCTGGCCGCCAGCAGCAGGCCGCGGCCTCGCCGGGAACTGCCGCGCTTGCGATCCGCCTGCCCGACGATGATGGAGGAAAGGATGGGCAGCATCGGCCACACGCAGGGCGTCAGCGACAAGCCCAGCCCGGCAACGAAGAAGGCCAGTGCCACGGTGGAGAGGCGGCCCGAGCGCAAGACGCGCTCGATCGCGCCGGCCTCGTCCGCCGGACGGGCGCCGGCGGCCCCTGCACCGGCGGTGGCCGCCGGCGTTGTTCCCGGTGCCGTCGCTGCCGATGCCGCAGGCTGCGCCTCGGATGCCGGCAGCGCCGAAACGCGGGCACCGCCCGTGCTGGCCGCGGGGCTGCGGCCCAGCATGCCCCCCAACAGGGCACCGACCCCGGGGGCGGCCTTGCCGCCGGCGCGTGGCGACGCCCCGTCGCTCACCACGCTGACGGCATTCACGCCGCCGCCGAAGGCCAGCAACCGCACTTCGGCATGGTGCTGCATCGGCGGATAGCACAGCCCCTTGTCGGCGCAGCCCTGGCTGGTGACGCTCAGCAGGAAGGGCCCTTTCGCCTGCTCCACCGGCAGCTTGATCAGCAAGCGGCCCCGGTGCGTCTCGACGTCCTTCTTGAAGGTGTCGTCGTATTTCACCTTGCCCGCCGGCATCTGCGCCGGTGCCAGCGTGGCGGCCGGTGCCGCTTCGAACTTGAATTGCTCGTGGTAGAGGTAGTAGCCCTCGGCGATCTCGAAGATCAGCTCGACGCTGCGGTCGTCGAGCGCACGCGCGGAAAACTGGAAGGCCTGGTCCGGCTCCAGGAATTCCTCCTCTGCACGCACCTGCCCCGTGGCACCGAGCAACAGGGCCACCAAACCCAGCAGCGCGGCAAGATACCTCCAACGACCCGTCATCCGACTCACTCCTGTTCTGTTTCTCTGACCATCCACCGCAGATAGGGTTCCAGGCCATCGGCGATGCCGGTGGCGATGAGCTCCGGCACTTCATAAGGATGCAATTCCGGCAGCCGCGCCTTGAGCTGCGGCCAACGCTGCCCGGTGGTCTTCAGCAGCAGCAACCATTCGGCGCTTTCCTGCAGCTGGCCTTGCCACCAGTAGAGCGAGCGCACACCCGGCACCACGTTCACGCAAGCCACCAGGCGCTCTTGCAGGAGCTGGCGGGCCAGGTGCCGCGCAGCATCCTCGCTGTCGATGGTGGTGAAGGCCAGCAGGCTGGCATCGGCGCAGGGCGAGTTCATGCCTGCCTCACTTGAAGAATCGACGCCGCGTCAGCACCAGCGCCAGGTAGTAGCCCACCACCGCGTAGCCCAGCATCAGGGCCAGCGGCCGCAGCCAGTGGGCCGGCATCTCGCCGATGACGAGCGGTCGCACCAGTTCCACTGCGGCCGCCAGCGGCAGCAGGCGGGCCAGCGTTTCGAGCCAGTCGGGCAGCTGCTCCAGCGGGAAGTAGATGCCGGACAGGAAGGTCATCGGCGTCAGCACCAGCGTGAAGTAGTAGGTGAAGAAGTCATAGCCCTTGGCCAGCGCATTGAAGACCAGCGCGATCGAGGAGAAGGTGATCCCCACCAGGAACAGCACTGGCAAGGCCAGCAACAGCGTCGGCTGGCGGCTGATGCCCAGCAGCACGAGCACCAGGGCGATCGCCACCGCCGAGAACAGCGACTTCATGGCCGCCCACAGCATCTCGGCCAGCACGATGTCGTCGAGGGCCACCGGCGCGTTCATGATGCCGTCCCACGTCTTCTGCACGTGCATGCGCGAAAAGGCGGAGTACAAGGCCTCGAACGAGGCGGCATTCATCGCACTCATGCAGATGCTGCCCGAAGCAAGGAAGAGGATGTAGGGCAGCCCCTGCACCTCGCCCACCAGGGCACCCAGGCCATAGCCGAACGCCACCAGGATGATGAGCGGCTCGGCGATGTTGCCGATCAGGCTGGGAATGGCCAGCTTGCGCCAGACCAGCAGGTTGCGCTTGACCACCGGCCAGACACGGGGCGACAGGCGGGGCACGGCATAGAACGAAGTCAGCATCGCGAACTCCCGATGGGGTCAGGCTTCCTCACGGATCTGCCGGCCCGTGAGCTTGAGGAACAGGTCTTCCAGGTTCGCCGGCCGGTGCAGGTAGCGCACGGTGTGGTCGCCAGCAAGCGCCTCCAGCAGCCGCTTGGGCTCGCTGAGGTAGAAGAAGAAGGTCTCGCCGCTCGCCTCCACGCGCTGCGCCAGCCCACGGTGGCGCTCGGCCAGGGCGGCGGCGCCGTCGCCATACACCTCGATCACGTCGCTTTCGAGGTGCTCCGCAATCAGGCCGCGCGGCGTGCCCTCGGCAATCTTGCGCCCATGGTCGAGCACCAGCAGCCGGTCACACAGCCGTTCTGCCTCGTCCATGAAATGCGTCGTCAGCAGGATCGATTTGCCCTGCTGCAGCAGCAGCTTCAGCCGCTCCCACATCAGGTGCCGGGCCTGCGGGTCCAGCCCGGTGGTCGGCTCGTCGAGCAGCAACAGGTCGGGGTTGTTCACCAGCGCCCGCGCCAAGCTGAGTCGCCGCCGCATGCCACCGGACAATTCGCCCGGCCGTGCATGCGCTTTGGACTGCAGCGATGCGAACTCCAGCAGCTGCGGCACCCGCTCGTCCACCTCTCGCCGTGACAGGCCGAAGTAGCTGCCGTAGACCCGCAGGTTCTCGGCGCAGGTGAAGTCGGGGTCCAGGCTGTCGAACTGCGTCACCACCCCCAGGCGCGCCTTCGCCTCACGCGCCTGGGCCGGGATCGGCAGGCCGAAGGCCCGCAATTCCCCGCCGTCCGGTGCCGCCAGCCCCAGGCAGATGCGGATGGTGGTGGTCTTGCCCGCCCCGTTGGGGCCGATCACGCCCAGGCATTCGCCGGACCGGATCTCGAAGGACAGGTCGTCGACCACCGTGCTGGCGCCGAAGCGCTTGGTCAGGTGATCGACACGGAAGAGCACTTGTGCGGAAGATGACATGCCAAGCAGTGTGCCAAACGGGCGTCGGGTTTGTCGTGTCCGGGTTTCCGCAGTGGCTCGCAACGCGCTCCTTGAGCAACCGGCCTCGGGCGACGCCCCAAAGACAAAGGCCAGCGCAAGGCTGGCCTTTGTGAGGATGCCGGCCCGTGATCAGGGCCTGCGCCGCGTCGCCTTACTCGGCAGCGGCTTCGGCAGGAGCGGCTTCCGACGCTTCCGGACGGTCCACCAGCTCGACGAAGGCCATCGGCGCGTTGTCGCCAACACGGAAGCCCATCTTCAGGATGCGGGTGTAGCCGCCCGGGCGCGCGTTGAAACGCGGGCCCAGCACTTCGAACAGCTTCACCACGTTGTCGCGATTGCGCAGGCGGTCGAAGGCCAGACGCTTGTTGGCGACGGTCGGCTCCTTGGCCAGCGTGATGAGGGGCTCGACCACACGGCGCAGTTCCTTGGCCTTGGGCACGGTGGTCTTGATGGCCTCGTGCTCGATCAGGGAATTGGCCATGTTGCGCAGCATCGCCAGGCGGTGCGCAGAGGTACGGTTCAGTTTACGGAGGCCATTACGGTGGCGCATGGTGCTTTCCTTTCTTTATTGAACCCCGGCCGTATCAGGTACCGGGGGTTGCACGCACCCCGGTGGAACCGGGGCGACGGGGTGGCCACAGAAGGGTCCACCCCGGTTTTCCTAAACAGGATTAACGCTTGTCCAGGCCGGACGGCGGCCAGTTTTCCAGGCGCACACCCAGCGTCAGACCACGGGAAGCCAGAACTTCCTTGATCTCGTTGAGCGACTTGCGGCCCAGGTTCGGCGTCTTCAGCAGCTCGGTCTCGGTGCGCTGGATCAGGTCGCCGATGTAGTAGATGTTCTCGGCCTTCAGGCAGTTGGCCGAGCGCACCGTCAGCTCCAGCTCGTCCACCGGACGCAGCAGGATCGGGTCGAACTGCTGGCTGCGTTGCGCCGGCTGGTCGAAGGCGGCAATCTCGCTGCCTTCCAGCTGTGCGAACACGGCCAGCTGCTCAACCAGGATCTTGGCCGACGCGCGGATCGCTTCCTCCGGCGAAATCGCGCCGTTGGTCTCGATCTCCATCACCAGCTTGTCCAGGTCGGTACGCTGCTCGACGCGAGCGCTTTCCACCGTGTAGCTGACGCGCTTGACCGGCGAGAACGACGCATCCAGCACGATGCGGCCAATCGACTTGGTCGGCTCGTCACCAAAGCGGCGCAGGTTGCCCGGCACATAGCCACGGCCCTTCTCGACCTTGATCTGCATGTCGAGCTTGCCGCCTTGCGACAGGTGCGCGATCACGTGGTCCGGATTGATGATCTCCACATCGTGCGGCGTCTGGATGTCGCCGGCCGTGACCGGGCCTTCGCCTTCCTTGCGCAGCACCAGCGTGACTTCCTCGCGGTTGTGGAGGCGGAACACCACACCCTTGAGGTTCAGCATGATGTGGACGACGTCTTCCTGCACGCCGTCGATCGTCGAGTACTCGTGCAGCACGCCGGCGATCGTCACTTCGGTGGGCGCATAGCCGACCATGGACGACAGCAGCACGCGGCGCAGTGCGTTGCCCAGCGTGTGGCCATAGCCCCGCTCGAACGGCTCGAGCGTGACCTTCGCGCGGTGGCCGCCCAGCGGCTCCACGTTGATGGCTTTGGGTTTGAGCAAATTGGTTTGCATGAGGTCTTCCTGTCAATACCCTCGGCTCGTTACACCGATAAGGCTGATGGACCACCCGGGGGGCACTGCCCCTCCAGGGCCGGAACATGGCAAAACCCGCCAACGCACGGCGGGCCGCCGGGCGTTTGCGGGTTTCGGATCGAGAGAATCAACGCGAGTACAACTCGACGATCAGCGATTCATTGATCTCGGCGCCGAATTCGTCGCGGTCCGGGGCTTTCTTGAAGACGCCTTCCAGCTTGGCACCGTCGACCTGCACCCAGCCGGGCAGGCCGATGGAGTCCGCCAGCTTGAACGCGTCCTGGATGCGCAGCTGCTTCTTCGCCTTCTCGCGCACCGCCACCACATCGCCGGCCTTCACCAGGTAGGACGGGATGTTGACGACTTCACCGTTCACGGTGATGCCCTTGTGCGACACCAGCTGGCGCGCTTCGGCACGGGTCGAGCCGAAGCCCATGCGGTACACCACGTTGTCGAGGCGCGATTCCAGCAGCAGCAGCAGGTTCGCACCGGTGTTGCCGCGGCGACGCTCGGCCTCGGCGAAGTAGCGGCGGAACTGGCGTTCCAGCACGCCGTACATGCGCTTGACCTTCTGCTTCTCGCGCAGCTGCAGACCGTAGTCGGAGGTGCGGGAGCCGGAGGTGCGGCCGTGCTGGCCGGGCTTGGAGTCGAACTTCGCCTTGTCGCCGATGGCGCGACGAGCGCTCTTCAGGTAAAGGTCGGTGCCTTCGCGGCGGGACAGTTTGGCCTTGGGGCCGAGGTAACGTGCCACTTGAGTGTGTCCTCTGAGTGCTGACGTGTCCGGGCCTGGGGCCACAGGTCACGCGAGTCTGGCATGGTTGGAGAAAGTTCTTCGATGCGCAGACGGTGGGCTTCAACGAAACCGCCGGCCCGGGGTTTGCACACCGGCCGGCGAACCAAAAGCTTCGAATTCTAGCTTAGATGCGGCGACGCTTTTGCGGGCGGCAGCCGTTGTGCGGGATCGGCGTGACGTCCGAGATCATGTTGATCCGGATGCCCAGCGCGGCCAGCGCACGAACTGACGACTCGCGACCCGGGCCAGGGCCCTTGATCTCGACGTCCAGGTTCTTGATGCCTTGCTCTTGGGCGGCGCGACCCGCCACTTCCGCAGCCACCTGGGCAGCGAACGGCGTGGACTTGCGCGAGCCCTTGAAGCCTTGACCACCGCTGGACGCCCAGGACAGCGCATTGCCTTGGCGGTCGGTGATCGTGATGATCGTGTTGTTGAACGACGCGTGCACGTGGGCGATACCGTCCGCAACGTTCTTGCGGACCTTCTTGCTCACGCGGCGTGCCGCGGAATTCGCAGGGGCTTTAGCCATGGTGACCTTCTTTCAATCAGCTAGTGCGGCGGCTTACTTCTTCTGCGCGACGCCGGACTTGCGCGGACCCTTGCGGGTGCGGGCGTTCGTGCGCGTGCGCTGGCCGCGCATCGGCAGGCCGCGGCGATGACGGAAACCGCGGTAGCAACCGAGGTCCATCAGGCGCTTGATGTTCATCGTCGTTTCACGACGAAGGTCGCCTTCGATGGTCAGGCGGCCGACTTCTTCACGGATCTTTTCCAGATCGGCGTCGGTCAGGTCCTTGATCTTCTTGCTGCGCTCGATGCCGCAAGCGTCACAGATCTTCTGCGCCGTGGTGCGACCGATCCCGTAGATCGAGGTCAGACCGATTTCCGCGTGCTTCTGGGGCGGAATGTTGATACCAGCAATACGTGCCATGGGGTCCTCTAATTCGCGTTCATCAGATCGATCGGACTAGCCGATCAGCCCTGGCGTTGCTTGTGACGCGGGTCGGTGCAAATCACGCGAACCACGCCATTGCGACGGATGATCTTGCAATTGCGGCAGATCTTTTTGACGGATGCCGAAACTTTCATGGTCTTCTCCTTGACCTGTTGTGTTGCTCGCTACACCGACCTGCGGGCCTGATGAACGCTCTAGAAATTCCGGGTAGGAAGGGTTGCTCACTTCGCCCGGAACACGATGCGAGCTCGACTCAAATCGTAGGGCGTCAGTTCGACGGTCACTTTGTCGCCGGGAAGGATGCGGATGTAGTGCATGCGCATCTTTCCGGAGATATGACCGAGCACGACATGCCCGTTTTCCAACTTCACGCGAAACGTTGCATTGGGCAAGTTCTCTAGAATCTCGCCCTGCATCTGAATGACGTCGTCTTTCGCCATGCGTCGTTCGTCCGTTTCGCGTTGGAGCCGGCCTCAGCCAGCCTTGAAATTTGCCTTCTTCAGCAGCGACTCGTACTGCTGGGACATCACGTACGACTGCACCTGAGCCCAGAAGTCCATGGTCACCACCACGATGATCAACAGAGAGGTCCCACCGAAGTAGAACGGTACGTTGTACTTCAGGATGAGGAACTCCGGCAGCAAGCACACCGCCGTGATGTAGATCGCACCGGCCAGCGTCAGACGCGCCAGGATGCGATCGATGTAGCGAGCCGTCTGGTCCCCCGGGCGGATACCCGGGATGAACGCACCGCTCTTCTTCAGGTTGTCTGCCGTCTCGCGGCTGTTGAACACCAGCGCGGTATAGAAGAAACAGAAGAAGACGATCGCGGCCGCATACAGCATCACGTACACCGGCTGGCCGGGGTGCAATGCATCGGCAATGTTCTTCAGCCAGCGCAGGCTGTCACCGGTGCTGAACCAGCTCACCACGGTCGCCGGCAGCAGGATGATCGACGACGCAAAGATCGGCGGAATCACGCCGGCCATGTTCAGCTTCAAGGGCAGGTGCGACGATTGGCCGCCATAGACCTTGTTGCCGACCTGGCGCTTGGCATAGTTGACCAGGATCTTGCGCTGCCCCCGCTCGACGAACACCACGAAGTAGGTCACCAGACCCACCAGCGCAATGATCACCAGCGCTGCCACGACGCTCATCGCACCGGTACGCACCAGCTCGAAGAAGCCGCCGATCGCACCCGGCAGGCCGGCCGCGATCCCGCCGAAGATCAGGATCGAGATACCGTTGCCCAGACCCCGCTCCGTGATCTGCTCGCCCAGCCACATCAGGAACATGGTGCCGGCCGTCAGGCTGATCACCGCGCTCATGCGGAAACCAAAGCCCGGGCTGATCACCAGGCCCTGCGAGCTTTCCAGCGCGATCGCGATGGACAGCGACTGGAACAGGGCCAGGCCCAAGGTGCCATAGCGCGTGTACTGCGTGATCTTGCGCCGGCCCGCCTCGCCTTCCTTCTTCAGCTGCTCGAGCGAAGGCAGCACATAGCCCATCAGCTGCATGATGATCGATGCAGAGATGTACGGCATGATGCCCAGCGCGAACACCGTGAAGCGCGACAGCGCGCCGCCGGAGAACATGTTGAACAGGCTCAGGATGCCGCCGGCCTGCCCCTGGAAGAGCTGCTGCAGCTGCTCCGGGTTGATGCCCGGCACAGGGATGTGGGCACCGATCCGGTACACCACGAGCGCCATGACCAGGAACACGAGACGGCGACGCAGGTCGCCGAACTTCCCCGTCTTGGCCAGCTGGGTTGCGTTGGTTGCCACTGCTTGCTTGTCCTAGAGCCTGTTGCCTGCCGTCACTCGGCCAGGGAACCGCCGGCCGCCTCGATGGCTGCCTTGGCACCTGCCGTCGCGCCGATCCCCTTCAGAACGACCTTCTTCGTCAGTTGACCGGCTGCGATCACCTTGACGTTCTTGGCCAGTTCGGGAACCAGGCCCGCTTGCTTCAGCGCCAACAGGTCGACTTCCGCGGCGTCCAGGCGCTCGAGGTCCGTCAGGCGGATTTCGGCGTTGAACTTCAGCGACTGCGACTTGAAGCCACGCTTGGGCAGGCGGCGTTGCAGCGGCATCTGGCCGCCTTCGAAGCCCACCTTGTGGTAGCCACCGGCACGCGACTTCTGGCCCTTGTGGCCACGACCTGCCGTCTTGCCGAGGCCGGAACCGATACCGCGACCCACGCGACGCTTGGCGTGCTTGGCGCCAGCTGCCGGCTTGATGGTATTGAGTTGCATCTTGTCCTCAGCCGCTTCAGAGCACCTGAACCAGGTAGCTCACCTTGTTGATCATGCCGCGCACCGCAGGGGTGTCTTCCAGCACGGACTCGCTGTTCAGGCGGCGCAGGCCCAGACCACGCACGGTGGCGCGGTGGTCGGCACGGGTGCCGATCGGGCTGCGAACCAGCTTGATCTTCAGGGTTTTCTTCAAATCAACCATGACTTGCTCCCGGTGCTCAGCTGAAGAGCTCTTCGACCGTCTTGCCGCGCTTTGCAGCGATTTCGGCAGGCGTCGTCGAGTTGGTCAGCGCATCCAGCGTCGCGCGCACCATGTTGTAAGGGTTGGTCGAACCATGGCTCTTGGCCACGATGTCGGTCACGCCCATGACTTCGAAGACAGCACGCATCGGGCCGCCTGCGATGATGCCGGCACCGGCGGGAGCCGGTGCCATCAGCACGCGGGCCGCGCCGTGCTCGCCGTTCACCTTGTGGTGCAGCGTGCCGTTCTTCAGGCTCACCTTGATCATGTTGCGGCGGGCCTGCTCCATCGCCTTCTGGACAGCGACCGGCACTTCACGCGCCTTGCCCTTGCCCATGCCGATGCGGCCGTCGCCATCACCCACCACGGTCAGTGCAGCGAAACCGAGGATACGGCCGCCCTTCACCACCTTGGTGACGCGGTTCACCGCGATCATCTTCTCGCGCAGACCGTCGTCGCGACCTTCGTCGGCCACTTTCGGTTGAAACTTTGCCATTTCAGATTCCTTGAGGTCGTGCGCTTAGAACTGCAGGCCGCCTTCGCGGGCCGCCTCGGCCAGCGCCTTGACGCGGCCATGGAAGGCGAAGCCAGCGCGGTCGAACGCCACCTTCTCGACGCCGGCAGCCTTCGCCTTTTCGGCGATGCGCTTGCCAACCAGGGTGGCGGCATTCACGTTGCCGCCCTTGCCGGCACCACCCAGTTGCTCGCGCACTTCCTTCTCGGCGGTCGAAGCGGTCGCGAGGACCTTCTGGCCGTCTTCGGAAATCACGCTGGCATAGATGTGCGTGTTCGAGCGAAACACCGTCAGGCGCGCAACGCGCAGCTCGGCGATGCGGGCACGGGTCTGGCGGGAGCGGCGCAGGCGCTGTTCTTTCTTGGTCAACATCTCGCAGCTCCTTACTTCTTCTTGGTCTCTTTGATAGAGACCTTCTCGTCGGAATAGCGGATCCCCTTGCCCTTGTAGGGCTCGGGCGGACGGAAAGCGCGCACTTCAGCGGCGAGCTGGCCCACCACCTGACGGTCCGAACCCTTGATCAGGATTTCGGTTTGCGTCGGGGTTTCCACCTTGATACCTGCCGGCATTTCCTTCACCACCGGGTGAGAGAAACCGATTTGCAGGTTCAGCTTCTGGCCTTGTGCCTGAGCGCGGTAACCCACGCCCACCAGGTTCAGCTTCTTCTCGAAGCCCTTGGTGACACCGTTGACCATGTTCGCGACGAGCGCACGCATCGTGCCGGACATCGCATTGGCTTCAGCCGATTCGTTCACCGGAGTGAACGTCAGCTTGCCGCCTTCATTCTTGACCGTGACCAGCGAGTTCACGGGACGCACCAGCGTGCCCAGCGAACCCTTGACGCTGATCTGCTCGGCCGTGATCGCCACATCCACGCCTTGCGGGACGGCGACCGGCATTTTTCCAACGCGGGACATTGATTAGCCTCCCTCGATCAGGCGACGTAGCACAGCACTTCGCCGCCGATACCGGCTTGACGTGCTTTGCGGTCGGTCATCACGCCCTTGGGCGTCGTCACGATCGCCACGCCCAGGCCATTCATGACCTGAGGAATGTCGTGGCGGCCCTTGTAGATGCGCAGGCCGGGACGGCTCACGCGCTCCAGGCGCTCGATCACCGGACGACCGGCGTAGTACTTCAGCGAAATCTCCAGCTGCGGCTTGGCTTGTTCGCCACGCACCGCGAAACCGTCGATGTAGCCCTCGTCCTTCAGGACCTGGGCGATCGCCACCTTCAACTTCGAAGCGGGCATCGAAACGCTGGCCTTCTCAACGGTCTGTGCGTTGCGAATGCGGGTCAGCATATCGGCGATAGGATCACTCATGCTCATTGGATGTCTCCCTGCCGATTACCAGCTGGCTTTGACCACGCCCGGGATGTCACCCGAGAAGGCCAGTTCACGAATCTTGTTGCGGGCCAGGCCGAACTTGCGGAACGTGCCACGGGGACGGCCGGTCAGTTCGCAACGGTTGCGCTGGCGGGTCGGGTTGGCATTGCGCGGGAGCTTCTGCAGCTCCAGGCGAGCCAGGTAACGCTCTTCGTCGGACTTCTTGGCGTCGTTGGCGACCGCCTTCAGCTCGGCATATTTCTTCGCGTACTTGGCAGCCAGGTCGGCACGCTTCTGTTCGCGTTGCTTCATCGAAACTTTAGCCACGAGCCACCTCAGTTCTTGAACGGGAAACGGAACTCGGCGAGGAGCGCCTTGCACTCGTCGTCCGACTTCGCCGTCGTGGTGATGCTGATATTCAGGCCGCGCAGCGCATCGACCTTGTCGTACTCGATCTCGGGGAAGATGATCTGTTCTTTGACGCCGACGTTGTAGTTGCCGCGACCGTCGAAGGAACGACCCGAGATACCGCGGAAATCGCGCACGCGGGGCAGAGCCACGGTGACGAAGCGGTCCAGGAATTCATACATCTGGACGCCGCGCAGGGTGACCATGCAGCCGATGGGCACGCCGTCACGGATCTTGAAACCGGCGATTGCCTTGCGGGACTTGGTGACCACGGGCTTCTGGCCGGCGATCTTGGTGAGGTCGCCCACGGCGTGTTCCATCACCTTCTTGTCGGCGACCGCCTCGCTCACGCCCATGTTCAGCGTGATCTTGGTGATGCGCGGGACTTCCATCACCGACTTGTAGCCAAACTTCTGAACGAGGTTCGGCACCACTTTTTCGCGGTAAAACTCTTGCAAACGAGCCATCTCGAACCTCTTTAAGCCTTGATCTCTTCGCCGCTCGACTTGAAGACGCGCACCTTCTTGCCATCAGCCAGGAGCTTGATGCCAACGCGGTCGGCCTTGCCGGAAGCGGGATTGAAGATCGCAACGTTCGACTGGTGAATCGGCATGGTCTTGTCGACGATGCCACCGGTCGTGCCCTTCATCGGGTTCGGGCGCACGTGCTTCTTGACGACGTTGATGCCCTCCACCGTCAGGTGGTCGGCGTCGATGCGCGCGGACACGGTGCCGCGCTTGCCCTTGTCGCGGCCGGTCAACACGATGACCTGGTCGCCTTTACGAATTTTGTTCATGGCCTGCCCTCGCTCGCAGCTCAGAGAACTTCCGGGGCCAGCGACACGATCTTCATGAAGCGCTCGGTACGCAGCTCGCGCGTGACCGGGCCGAAGATACGGGTGCCGATGGGCTCCAACTTGGCGTTCAGCAGCACCGCAGCGTTGCCGTCGAACTTGATCAGCGAGCCATCCTGACGGCGCACGCCCTTGGCGGTACGCACGACCACAGCGCTGTAGACCTCGCCCTTCTTGACGCGGCCACGCGGTGCGGCTTCCTTGATGCTCACCTTGATGATGTCGCCGATACCGGCGTAACGACGCTTGGAACCGCCGAGCACCTTGATACACATGACGGACTTCGCGCCAGTGTTGTCGGCGACGTCCAGTCGCGATTGCATTTGAATCATTTATGTCCCCAACTTTTCCCGCTGCGCTCCTGCGCCCATCGCAGGAAGCTAGTGCGGTCAGTCTTGGGCCCGTCAGACCGAGCGAGCCCGGCCACTGGGCGAAGCCGGCTCGTCTTGCGTGCCTGCCATGTGCATGGCGACACCCACCCGAATTCCGGCGAAGCTGCAAATTATGAAGGGCGCCCTCAGCAATGTCAACTGCCGCTTGCGTGAAGGCGCAGGGAGAGCGGTCGGCCGCCCGTCAAGCGCGCAGTTGCCGCGCCTGCTCCAGCAGCGTCCGGGCGTCGCTCACCTCGAACTTGCCCGGCGCTTCGACATTGAGCGTTTTCACCTCGCCGTCGACCACCAGCATCGAGTAGCGCTGCGAGCGCACGCCCATGCCCTTGGCCGTCAGGTCCAGCGTCAGGCCGGCGGCGCGCGCGAAATCACCGCTGCCGTCCGCCATCATCCGCACCTTGCCGGCCGTTTGCTGGGTCCGCCCCCAGGCGCCCATCACGAAGGCATCGTTGACCGAGATGCACCAGATCTCGTCGACGCCGGCGGCCTTGAAGGCGTCCGCGCTCTCGACAAAACCAGGGACATGCTGCGCCGAGCAGGTCGGCGTGAAGGCGCCAGGCAGGGCAAAGATCGCAATGGTCTTGCCGGCCGTGGCCGCGTCGATATCAAAGGTGTTGGGCCCGAGCGAGCAGCCGTTGCCTTCGACCTCGATGAACTCCTGCAGCTTGCCCGCGGGCAGCTTGTCGCCAACTTTCAACATGATGGGGGCCTCCTCGTGTCAATGAAATCCAAATAAAAAACGGCCGGGCGCCAGGCGGCGCACGACCGTTCTCGTGCCGCAGCGCCGGACTGTGACGTCCGCCGCCGCATTGCATCACCTTCAGACGATGCGAGCCTTCTCGATCAGGCGCGTGACGACCCAAGATTTGGTCTTGGAGATCGGACGGCCTTCCGAGATCTCGACCAGGTCGCCCATCTTGTACTCGCCATTCTCGTCATGGGCGTGGTACTTGCGCGACCGGGCCACGATCTTGCCGTACAGCTCGTGCTTCACGCGGTTCTCGACCAGGACCGTGACGGTCTTGGCGCGCTTGTCGCTCACCACGCGACCAACGAAGGTGCGGGTGTTCTTCTGAGCGGCTTGAGCTTCCGTCATTTGGCGGCTCCTTCTTTCTTCTTCTCGGCCAGGATGGTCTTGGCGCGAGCGATGTCACGGCGGGTCTTCTTCAGCTGGGTGTGATCGCTCAGCTGTTGAGTCGCCTTTTGCATGCGCAGGCCGAAGTGGGCCTTCAACAGGTCCTTGACCTCCTGGTCGAGGCCGGCGACGTCCTTGCTGCGCAGTTCAGATGCTTTCATACAGTTCTCCGAATGCGTCGGTCAGGTACCCATCTGGCGCGCCACGAAGATCGTGCGCAGCGGCAGCTTGGCGGACGCCAGTTGGAAGGCCTCGCGGGCGAGTTCTTCCGGCACGCCGTTGATCTCGTAGAGCACCTTGCCCGGCTGGATCTCGGCCACGTAGTACTCGGGGTTGCCCTTGCCGTTACCCATACGGACTTCAGCCGGCTTTTGCGAGATCGGCTTGTCCGGGAAGATGCGGATCCAGATGCGGCCGCCACGCTTCACGTGACGGGAGATCGCACGACGGGCTGCCTCGATCTGGCGCGCCGTCAGACGACCGCGCTCGGTGGCCTTCAGGCCGAAATCGCCGAACGAGACGTTGGTGCCGCGCGTGGCGATCCCGGTGTTACGGCCCTTCTGCTCTTTGCGGAACTTGCGACGAGCGGGTTGCAACATGTTCTATTCTCCTTACGCCTCGCCCGTGCCGGAGCCCGGGGTGGCGGCTTTGCGCACGCGCTTGACCGCAGCGGTCTTGGCGTCGGCGGCTTCTGCAGGCTTGTCGCTGCCATCGGCCGGAGCTTCGTTACGGCCAGCGCCGGCACGAGCACCGGGGCCACCCCGCGGCGGGCGGCGGTCGCCGGACGGGCGATCACCACGCGGGCCACGGCGGTTGCGGCGGTCGTCTTCCGGACGCTCGTCGGTCTTGGCCGCCGGCGCTTCGCCACGGCCCAGACGGTCGCCCTTGTAGACCCACACCTTGACGCCGATGACGCCGTAGGTGGTCTTCGCTTCCGAGAAGCCGTAGTCGATGTCAGCACGCAGGGTGTGCAGGGGCACACGGCCTTCGCGATACCACTCGGTACGTGCGATTTCGATACCGTTCAGACGGCCAGCGGACATGATCTTGATGCCCTGCGCGCCCAGGCGCATCGCATTCTGCATCGCGCGCTTCATCGCACGACGGAACATGATGCGCTTCTCGAGCTGCTGGGTGATCGAGTCGGCGATCAGCTGGGCATCGATTTCGGGCTTGCGCACTTCCTCGATGTTCACTGCGACCGGCACGCCCAGGCGGCGCGTCAGTTCAGCCTTCAGGTTCTCGATGTCCTCGCCCTTCTTGCCGATCACCACACCCGGACGGGCGGAGTAGATCGTGATACGGGCGTTCTTTGCCGGACGCTCGATCAGGATGCGCGACACCGCAGCATTCTTCAGACGCGCCTTGAGGAACTCGCGAACCTGCAGGTCTTCAGCCAGCATGGTGCTGAAGTTGCGGTTCGACGCGTACCAGCGCGACGACCAGGCACGGGTGACGGGCAGCCGGAAGCCGGTCGGATGGATTTTCTGTCCCATAGTCTTCCTGTCTGCCTATCAGTTGCCGACGGTCACGAAGATGTGGCAGGTGGGCTTGCTGATGCGATTGCCGCGGCCCTTGGCGCGCGCGGTGAAACGCTTCAGCGTGGCGCCTTGCTCCACATAGATCGTCTTGACCTTCAGTTCGTCAATGTCGGCACCATCGTTGTGCTCGGCATTGGCGATTGCGGACTCCAGCGCCTTCTTGATGATCACGGCAGCTTTTTTCTGCGTGAACGTCAGGATGTTGAGCGCCTGGTCGACCTTCTTGCCGCGGATCAGGTCTGCCACCAGTCGACCCTTGTCGACCGACAGACGCACGCCGCGAACACTTGCACGGGTTTCCATGGCCTCTCCTTACCGTTTCGCTTTCTTGTCCGCCGGGTGACCCTTGAACGTGCGGGTCAGCGCGAACTCGCCGAGCTTGTGGCCGACCATCTGGTCGGTCACGTACACCGGCACGTGCTGCTTGCCGTTATGCACGGCAATGGTCAGGCCGATGAACTCGGGCAGGATGGTGGAACGGCGCGACCAGGTCTTGATCGGCTTCTTGTCCTTGGCCGCAACCGCCTTGTCCACCTTGTTTTGCAGGTGGTGGTCGACGAACGGACCCTTTTTGAGTGAACGAGCCATAGCCTACCTCTTACTTCTTGCGACGCGACACGATCATGTTCTGCGTGCGCTTGTTGTTGCGGGTGCGGTAGCCCTTCGTCAGCGTGTTCCACGGAGAGACCGGAGCACGTGCTTCGCCGGTGCGGCCTTCGCCACCACCGTGCGGGTGATCCACCGGGTTCATCGCCACACCGCGAACGGTCGGACGGATGCCCTTCCAGCGGATCGCACCGGCCTTGCCGTATTGGCGCAGGCTATGCTCTTCGTTGGACACTTCACCAATCGTGGCGCGGCACTCGACGTGAATGCGGCGCACTTCACCGGAGCGCAGGCGAACCTGAGCGTAGGTACCTTCACGAGCCATCAGCACCGCCGACGCACCGGCCGAACGCGCGATCTGCGCGCCCTTGCCCGGCAGCATCTCGATGCAGTGGATGGTCGAACCCACCGGGATGTTGCGGATCGGCAGGGTGTTGCCAGCCTTGATCGGCGCTTCCGAGCCGCTCAGGATGGTGGCGCCCACGTCCAGACCGCGCGGAGCGATGATGTAGCGACGCTCACCGTCGGCATAGCACACCAGGGCGATGTGAGCCGTGCGGTTCGGGTCGTACTCGATGCGCTCCACCTTCGCCGGGATGCCGTCCTTGTTGCGACGGAAATCGACCACGCGGTAGTGATGCTTGTGACCACCGCCCTTGTGGCGGGTGGTGATGTGGCCGTTGTTGTTGCGGCCAGCATTCTGCTTCTGCGGCTCGAGCAGCGACTTCTCGGGCGCGCCCTTGTGCAGGTGCTTGTGCACCACCTTCACCACGGCACGGCGGCCAGGCGAAGTGGGCTTGAGTTTGACGACGGCCATTTACGCAGCCTCCCCGGAGAAGTTGAGCTCTTGGCCTTCCTTCAGCGACACGTAGGCTTTCTTGACATGGTCACGACGCCCGATCGTGCGGCCAAAGCGCTTGACCTTGCCCTTCTGGTTCACCACCTGAACGGCATCCACTTCGACCTTGAACATCAGTTCAACGGCAGCCTTGATTTCCGGCTTGGTGGCGTCGCGCAGGACCTTGAACAGCACCTGGTTGTGCTTTTCCGCAATCGAGGTGGCCTTCTCGGACACGATCGGAGCGACCAGCACCTGCATCAGGCGGCCTTCATCGAATTTCAGAGTGCTCATGCGAACATCTCCTTGAGCTTCTCCATCGCGGCCTTGGTCACCAGCACCTTCTTGTAGAAGACCAGCGACAGCGGATCGGCGTAACGCGGCTCGACGACGAGCACGTTGGCCAGGTTGCGCGAAGCGAGATACAGGTTTTCGTCGACCTGGTCGGCGATCACCATCACCGACTCCAGGCCCATGGCCTTGAACTTCTGTGCCAGCGCCTTGGTCTTGGGCGACTCGACCGTCAGGGAGTCCACCACGGCCAGGCGGCCATCACGGGCCAGCTGCGAGAAGATGGCGGCCATGCCGGCGCGGAACATCTTCTTGTTGACCTTCTGGGTGAAGTTTTCGTCGGGGCTGTTCGGGAAAATCCGACCGCCTCCACGCCACAGCGGCGAGGACGTCATACCGGCACGAGCGCGGCCGGTGCCCTTCTGGCGCCACGGCTTCTTCGTGGAGTGCTTGACCGTCGCGCGATCCTTCTGGGCACGGGTGCCTTGGCGGGCGTTGGCTTGGTAAGCCACCACCACCTGGTGCACCAGGGCTTCGTTGTAATCGCGACCGAACACGGTGTCAGGAGCGTCCACCTTCGAGGCGGCCTGACCTTGTTCGTTCAGGAGCTCGAGCTGCATTACTGGGCCCCTTTCTTGACCTTGACCTTGACGGCGGGACGCACGACAACGTGGCCGCCCTTGGCGCCCGGAACGGCACCCTTCACCAGCAGCAGCTGGCGGGCTTCGTCGATACGCACGATGTCGAGGTTTTGCGTGGTGGTGGTCTCGTCGCCGAGATGACCGGACATCTTCTTGCCCGGGAACACGCGGCCGGGGTCCTGCGCCATCGAGATCGAGCCGGGCACGTTGTGCGAGCGGCTGTTACCGTGGGAGGCGCGCTGCGAACCGAAGTTGTGGCGCTTGATCGTGCCGGTGAAGCCCTTACCGATCGAGGTGCCCTGCACGTCGACCATCTGGCCCACGGCGAACATCGTCAGCGGCAGCTGGGCACCCGCCTTGTACTCGGCAGCGACTTCGGCACTCACGCGGAATTCTTTGAGCAGTTCGCCGGCTTCGACGCCCGCTTTCGCGAGGTGGCCAGCTTCGGGCTTGGTGACGCGCGAGGCTTTGCGCGTACCGAACGCCACCTGGATGGCGCTGTAGCCGTCGGTCTCAACGGTTTTCACCTGGGTCACGCGGTTGTTGGACACGTCCAGCACCGTCACGGGCACGGCGTCGCCGTCGTCCGTGAAGATGCGCATCATGCCCACCTTGCGGCCCAGCAATCCGAGGCGATTGCTAAGACTCATTGTTTTCTCCAATGTCCGACAGCGATTGGCCGGACTGACTGATTTGCGGCACCCCGCAGGGGCGCCACCGTAGAAACCACAAAGGCCCACCGAAGTGGGCACTTGTGGAAAAGCCGGGGATTATAGCAACCGCGGCCGTCGCCGCAATTGCCATGACCCCACGAGCGTCTAGTTTTGCCGCTTACTGCAGCTTGATCTCGACGTCCACGCCAGCCGGCAGGTCCAGCTTCATCAGCGCGTCGACGGTCTTGTCGGTCGGGTCGACGATGTCCATCAGGCGCTGGTGGGTGCGGATCTCGAACTGGTCGCGCGAGGTCTTGTTGACGTGCGGCGAACGCAGGATGTCGAAACGCTGCAGGCGGGTCGGCAGGGGCACGGGGCCCTTGACGATGGCGCCGGTACGCTTGGCGGTGTCGACGATTTCCAGGGCCGATTGGTCGATCAGCTTGTAGTCGAAGGCCTTGAGGCGGATGCGGATCTTTTGCTTTTGCATGACTCTGTCCTAAAGAGCGTTGCCGTTGGAGCGGCGGGGGTTCGGGGCTGCGCGCGAAGCGCTTGCGCGCCCCGCACTGAAGTCACGCAGACGCTTATTCGATGATCTTGGCAACGACGCCGGCGCCGACGGTGCGACCGCCTTCACGGATGGCGAAACGCAGGCCTTCTTCCATGGCGATCGGGGCGATCAGCTTGACGGTGATCGACACGTTGTCGCCCGGCATCACCATCTCCTTGTCCTTCGGCAGCTCCACGGCGCCGGTGACGTCGGTGGTGCGGAAGTAGAACTGGGGACGGTAGTTGTTGAAGAACGGGGTGTGGCGGCCGCCCTCTTCCTTGCTCAGCACGTACACCTCGGCGGTGAAGTGCGTGTGCGGCTTGATGGAGCCCGGCTTGCACAGCACTTGGCCGCGCTCGACGTCTTCACGCTTGGTGCCGCGCAGCAAGATACCCACGTTGTCGCCAGCCTGGCCCTGGTCCAGCAGCTTGCGGAACATCTCCACGCCCGTGCAGGTGGTCTTCTGCGTGGCCTTGATGCCGACGATTTCGATTTCTTCGCCGACCTTGATCACGCCGCGCTCGACGCGACCGGTCACCACGGTGCCGCGACCGGAGATCGAGAACACGTCTTCCACCGGCATCAGGAAGGTGCCGTCGATGGCACGCTCAGGCGTCGGGATGTAGGTGTCCAGCGCTTCGGCCAGGCGCATGATCGCCTGCTCGCCCAGCTCGCCCTTGTCGCCTTCCAGCGCCAGCTTGGCCGAACCCTTCACGATCGGGGTGTCGTCGCCGGGGAAGTCGTACTTGCTCAGCAGCTCGCGGACTTCCATTTCCACCAGCTCCAGCAGCTCGGCGTCGTCCACCATGTCGCACTTGTTCAGGAACACGATGATGTACGGCACACCGACCTGACGCGCCAGCAGGATGTGCTCGCGGGTCTGCGGCATCGGGCCGTCAGCCGCCGAGCACACCAGGATCGCGCCGTCCATCTGGGCCGCGCCGGTGATCATGTTCTTCACGTAGTCGGCGTGCCCCGGGCAGTCGACGTGCGCGTAGTGGCGGTTCTGCGTCTCGTACTCGACGTGCGCGGTGTTGATCGTGATGCCGCGCGCCTTCTCTTCCGGCGCCGCATCGATCTGGTCGTAGGCCTTCGCTTCGCCACCGAACTTGGTCGACAGCACCGTCGTGATCGCTGCCGTCAGCGTCGTCTTGCCGTGGTCCACGTGACCAATCGTGCCCACGTTGACGTGCGGCTTGGTCCGTTCAAACTTGCCTTTTGCCATTTCTTTTCTCCTCGAAAAAGAGCAACACCAGTGCTCGGTTTAAGGTCTCCACCGGGCCGCGGGCTCGCACGCCACTGGCAGCGTGCGGCGCCCCGACGAAGACCGGCTTGAAAATTACTTGCCGCGAGCGGTGATGATCGCGTCGGCCACGTTCTTCGGAGCTTCAGCGTAGTGCTTGAACTCCATCGTGTACGTGGCACGGCCTTGCGACATCGAGCGCAGCGTGGTCGAGTAGCCGAACATCTCGGACAGCGGGACTTCGGCCTTGATGACCTTGCCGCCGCCAGGCATGTCGTCCATGCCCTGGACCATGCCACGACGGGACGACAGATCGCCCATGACGTTGCCGGCGTAGTCTTCCGGGGTCTCGACTTCCACCGCCATCATCGGCTCCAGGATCACCGGGTTGGCCTTGCGGCAACCGTCCTTGAAACCGATGGACGCGGCCATCTTGAACGCGTTTTCGTTCGAGTCCACTTCGTGGTACGAGCCGAAGGTCAGCGTGACCTTGACGTCCACCACCGGGAAGCCGGCCAGCACGCCGTTCGGCAGCGTGTCGATCAGGCCCTTTTCCACCGCGGGGATGAACTCGCGCGGGACCACACCGCCCTTGATGGCGTCGACGAACTCGAAGCCCTTGCCCGGCTCCTGCGGCTCGATCTTCAGCACGACGTGCCCGTACTGACCCTTACCGCCGGACTGGCGCACGAACTTGCCTTCGACATCGGACACCGCCTTGCGGATGGTCTCGCGATAGGCCACCTGCGGCTTGCCGACGTTGGCCTCGACACCGAACTCGCGCTTCATGCGGTCGACGATGATTTCGAGGTGCAGCTCGCCCATGCCGGAGATGATGGTCTGGCCGGATTCTTCGTCGGTGCGCACGCGGAAGGACGGGTCTTCCTGGGCCAGGCGGCCCAGAGCGATACCCATCTTCTCCTGGTCAGCCTTGGTCTTCGGCTCGACGGCCTGGGAGATCACGGGCTCGGGGAACACCATCTTTTCGAGGGTGATCACGGCTTCCGGATCGCACAGCGTTTCGCCGGTCGTCACTTCCTTCAGGCCCACGCAGGCGGCAATGTCGCCAGCCAGAATTTCCTTGATTTCTTCACGCTGGTTGGCGTGCATCTGGAGGATCCGGCCGATACGTTCCTTCTTGCCCTTGATCGGGTTGTAGACGGAGTCACCCGACTTCAGCACGCCGGAGTACACGCGCACGAAGGTCAGCTGGCCGACGTAGGGGTCGGTCATCAGCTTGAACGCCAGTGCAGAGAACTTCTCGGTGTCATCGGCCTTGCGGGTGGCTTCCTTGTCGTCGTCGTCCGTGCCGGCGACCGGGGGGATGTCCACCGGGGACGGCAGGAAGTCGATCACCGCGTCGAGCATGCGCTGCACGCCCTTGTTTTTGAAGGCGGTGCCGCACAGCATCGGCTGGATCTCGGTCGCGATCGTGCGCTGGCGCAGGCCCTTCTTGATCTCTTCTTCGCTCAGCTCGCCGGTCTCGAGGTACTTGTTCATCAGCTCTTCGCTGGACTCGGCGGCGGCCTCGATCATGTTCTCGCGCCACTTCTGGCAGTCGGCTTCCAGCTCGGACGGGATCGGACCGTACTCGAACTTCATGCCCTGGCTGGCCTCGTCCCAGATGATCGCTTTCATCTTGAACAGGTCCACCACGCCCTTGAAGTTGTCTTCAGCGCCAATGGGCACGACGATGGGCACCGGGTTCGCCTTCAGGCGGGTCTTCATCTGGTCATAGACCTTGAAGAAGTTCGCGCCGGTGCGGTCCATCTTGTTGACGAAGGCCAGGCGCGGCACCTTGTACTTGTTGGCCTGACGCCAGACGGTTTCCGACTGGGGCTGCACACCGCCCACGGCACAGTACACCATGCAGGCGCCGTCGAGCACGCGCATCGAACGCTCCACCTCGATGGTGAAGTCGACGTGCCCCGGGGTGTCGATGATGTTGAAGCGGTGCTCAGGATAGGACAGGTCCATGCCCTTCCAGAAGCAAGTGGTCGCTGCGGAGGTGATCGTGATGCCCCGCTCCTGTTCCTGCTCCATCCAGTCCATGGTGGCGGCGCCGTCGTGCACCTCACCGATCTTGTGGTTCACACCGGTGTAGAACAGGATGCGCTCGGTGGTGGTGGTCTTACCAGCGTCGATGTGAGCCGAGATACCAATGTTGCGGTAACGCTCAATCGGGGTCTTGCGGGACATGATGTCACTCCAAATACAAAAGCCGCCCCGCGCGTCTCGTGGACCGAGCGGGGCAGCTGTGGGGCTTGCTTACGGTGCTTAGAAGCGGAAGTGCGAGAAGGCCTTGTTGGCTTCTGCCATGCGGTGCACTTCGTCGCGCTTTTTCATCGCGCCGCCGCGACCTTCGGAGGCCTCCAGCAGCTCGTTGGCCAGGCGTTGGGCCATCGACTTCTCACCGCGCTTGCGAGCGGAGTCCTTGAGCCAGCGCATGGCCAGCGCCATCCGGCGGACGGGGCGAACTTCCACGGGAACTTGGTAGTTCGCACCGCCCACGCGGCGGGACTTCACTTCGACCATCGGCTTCACGTTGTTCAGCGCGGTCAGGAACACTTCCAGCGGGTCCTTGCCCGACTTCTTCTCGACCTGCTCCAGGGCACCGTAGATGATGCGCTCAGCCACGGCCTTCTTGCCGGACTCCATCACCACGTTCATGAACTTGGACAGATCGACGTTGCCGAACTTCGGGTCCGGCAGGATCTCGCGCTTCGGTACTTCGCGACGACGAGGCATGATTCACCTTCCTTTTGCTTCAGTTGGCGCAGGCTGTTCTTTGCACCCGCACCCTGGGCGCCACCGACTTCTGGGGCCACCCACTTACTCGGCAAGCCTGAGGCCCACCGCGACACATCCGATCTCGCTCAGCATATGAGCGGACCGTGACAACTTGCTTAGCCTCAGGCCTTCTTCGGGCGCTTCGCGCCGTACTTGGAGCGGGACTGCTTGCGGTCTTTCACGCCTTGCAGATCCAGCGAACCACGCACGATGTGGTAGCGCACACCCGGCAGATCCTTGACACGGCCACCACGCACCAGCACCACGCTGTGCTCTTGCAGGTTGTGGCCTTCACCGCCGATGTAGGAGATGACCTCGAAACCGTTGGTCAGGCGCACCTTGGCGACCTTACGCAGCGCGGAGTTCGGCTTCTTCGGCGTCGTGGTGTACACGCGGGTGCACACGCCGCGACGCTGAGGGCAACCCTCCATCGCCGGCGACTTGGACTTCGTGACCTCGGTCTCGCGACCGTGACGCACGAGTTGATTGATGGTTGGCATGGGTAACTTGTTCCCGTTTGAAGTTACGTTACAGATTTCTTTTCCGACGTCGCCGCTGCTGTTGCCACCGTGGTTGCCCGCGCCGGGGTGGCCGTCGGCCGGTGCCGCGCCGTCAGCGCGGAGGGCCTTGGCGGTCAACCGGCTGGCGCACCAGGCGCTTGCTCGACCCCACGAGGCTCCGGATTCGCTCACCTCTTAACAAGGCAAGCCGCGGGCTCGCCGCAAATCCGGGTAAGCTGCGCAGCATGAAGCGCAGCAGAAACTGCCGAAAAGCCCTCGATTATATTCACCGCACCCAGCAGCCGCAAGCTTCGGCTGCGCTCGAACCTCACTGCCCGTAAGCCTGATGAGCCTTGCCCCCCTCCCCAGCGTGGTGCTGGACACGAATGTGCTGCTGGACTGGCTGGTGTTCCGCGACCCCGAGGTCCTGCACATCGCCGATGCGGTGACCTCCGGTCGCATGCGCTGGATTGCCACCCACTCGATGCGCGACGAATTGGAGCGAGTGCTCACCTATGAATGGATCGTGGCAAGACAGCCGGATTCCCTGCATATCGCAAGCACCTGGGAGCGGTATGCGACCGTGCAGGCAGCACCAGCGCTGCGAGCGCCGATGCGCTGCGGCGACCCCGACGACCAGAAGTTCATCGACCTGGCGGTCGCTGAAGGCGCACGCTGGCTGTTGACCAAGGACCGGGAGCTGCTCAAGCTCGCGAAGCGGGCACGCCTGAGGGGAGTGGCGGTGATCCGACCAGGCGAGTGGCGCGAAACGGCGCCAGCGCCTGACGCGTCAGCGGCGTAAGGCACCGAGCAGCAAGCGGGCGCTCGCCACATTGGTGGCACACGGGATGTCGTGCACGTCACAGGCACGCACCAGCGCGTTGATGTCGGGCTCGTGCGGCTGTGGTGTCATCGGGTCGCGCAGGAAGATCACGACGTCGACCCCGCCCACGGCCAGTCGTGCCCCGATCTGCAGGTCGCCGCCGAGCGGGCCGCTCAGCATGCACTCCACGGTGAGGCCCACCTCGCGTTGCAAGCGGCCGCCGGTGGTGCCGGTCGCGCACAGCTGGCATTGGGACAAGAAATCCTGGAACTCGCGCGCCAGCGCGATCATGTCGTCCTTCTTGCGATCGTGGGCGATCAGGGCGATGCGGTGTAGAGGCATGGATTGAACTCCGGAAGCCCGGACATGATAGGCACGGGACATTACCAAGCAGGAACAAGTTCTCGCCGCGCGTACCGGCCGCTCCATGCCCAGCCGGCCCGGCGTGGCTCGCTATGGCGATGTGAACCTGAGGCTGGCGCAGCCGGCCGGATCAGGAGTGTCCTTCGGGCCATCCGTTCCAGGCCAGGACGTCGGCTGCGGAATAGGTGCGGAGGTCCGTCTGGTTCACCACCGTCACCTCGGAAAGGTCCACGGCATACAGACGCAGCCGCTGGAGGACACTGGCCATGTGGCGTCCGGTGGGCCGGTAGTGTCCGCTCGCGTTCATGATCTGAGTGACCTGTCCCTTGTCGATCCGCATCATGCCGGCGGCCAGCGCTGGCGCGCCCGCGACCAACGACGAGTGGAAGAACTTGAAGGCGCGCGCGCGCTGCCGGTCGTAGCCGCAGTAGATGCGGCCACGCTCATCCATCACGAAGTGCGCTGCGCCGCGGCCGCGCTCGGTGTCATGCTCCGCAGTCGACAGCAGGCAGAACTCCGGGTCGACCAAGCCCGACTCCGGCCGCAGCGTGCGGTACGCCAGCCCGCCGCGAAAGCGCAGCTTGTAGGCGATGCGATCCTTGTCCTCCGACAACCAGACCATGCCGCCCTCGCGCCGGCGCCTCTCGTCGTCGGCTTCCTCGGTGTTGGAAACGCCGATGGGGTTCTTGGTGACCAAGGCCTTGCGGATGCCGGCGAGATCCCCTTCATCCACCCAGCGGTAGTACTTGCGCAGCTTCACCTGAGCCACGTCCCTCAAGGCAGTCACTGCCGCTGACACGGCCTGCTGATCAAGCCGGCGAAAGCGCGGCCCTGCCGCATCACGGCTGACAGCGGTCTTCGGGATGCGGTCACCCTTGGCCAGCCAGAACGTCGTCGCCTCGTGCAGGTACATGACGATGACATGCTTGCGAAACTGCTTGCTGCCCTTGTCGGCCGGTCGCAGCAGGTCGTAGTCGTCCAGCAGGTCGGCAATCGTGGCAAGGACATGGTCCTGCTTCGCCAAGGCTCCGAACTCCGCAACCTCCTTCGAATCCGCGGGCAGGCGGCCGATCTCGCTCACGCAGTCGGCGAGCCATTGATCAAGTGGCGGGATCTTCTCGTACTTCGGCATGTCGATTCTCCTATCGCGGCGGGCAGACGCTCCCTGGCGATCAGGATCTCGGCCGACTGGGAGCGGTCACGCCGAGACCGGGGCAGCCTGCATCGGAGAAGCGGCCGACCTCAAGCCAGCCCGAGGACAGGCCGGAAAGCGCGCCCGAGTGGCCAGTCAGACGTTCGCCGGCTTCCTTTGACAGCAATGCCTCAAGCATGCTCTGCCCAAAGGCGAAGGCACTGTATCCCTTGAACATGGGGCAGGGTTTGTACCTTCCCCGGCGACCTGCCTGTGCGCTGTCAAGGAGCCGGAGCGAGGCCAAGCCGTGGCGGCCGGGGGCGCCGCAGCAATTGAACCCGTCGTTGCCGATGGACTGCCATGCTGGGTGGGCAGTGGTGCGCTGAATGCGGCGATAGCCAAGCCGCAGCGCCTGCATGAGGTCTCGAAGGACGGGCCCAGCCTGGAGGGAGGTCGCTGTTCACGGCTGGCCCTATCCGCCGCGACGTCCCCGCTGCGCGGGCCGGCACGCGGGCCACCGGCAGCAGAGGTGCCAGCTGTGATGCGGTGTCGTGGGCGGCAGTCAACGTCCGGTGTGGACCGGACAAAAGAAAAGGCGGCCGAAGCCGCCTTTTCTACTGTGGAGCGGGCGCCCCTTCAGCCATTCACTCGCCAGTCGGCGCACCACCCTCTTCAGGGCCGGCGTCGACATGCGCCATCTGCAGGGCCGCCATTTCTTCGGCTTCCTGCATCGCGATCGCACGGCGCTCCTGCTCGTCCATCTCTTCCTTGGCCTTGCGGGCCTGGTGGAAGGCGAGACCGGTACCCGCCGGGATCAGGCGACCGACGATGACGTTTTCCTTCAGGCCACGCAGCTCGTCGCGCTTGCCCATGATGGCCGCCTCGGTCAGCACGCGGGTGGTTTCCTGGAAGGAAGCCGCCGAGATGAAGGAGTCGGTCGACAGCGAGGCCTTGGTGATGCCCAGCAGCACATCGCTGTGCGTCGCCTCGATCTTGCCTTCCTTGCGCATGCGGTCGTTGGTGTCCAGCAGCTCGGAACGCTCCACCTGCTCGCCGGCGATGTAGGTCGTGTCGCCCGGGTTGACGATCTGCACGCGGCGCAGCATCTGGCGAACGATCACCTCGATGTGCTTGTCGTTGATCTTCACGCCCTGCAGACGGTAGACGTCCTGCACTTCGTCGACGATGTAGCGTGCCAGCTCCTCGATGCCCAGCAGGCGCAGGATGTCCTGCGGATCCGCCGCGCCGTCGACGATCAGCTCGCCACGGTTCACCACCTGGCCTTCGTGCACGAGGATGTTCTTTTCCTTCGGCACCAGCTCTTCCCAGACCTTGCCGTCCGGATCGGTGATCTGCAGGCGGACCTTGCCCTTGGTTTCCTTGCCGAAGGACACCGTGCCGGTGACCTCCGCCAGGATGCCCTTGTCCTTCGGCGAACGGGCCTCGAACAGCTCGGCCACACGCGGCAGACCGCCGGTGATGTCACGGGTCTTCTGGCCTTCGACGGGGATCCGCGCCAGCACTTCACCGGGCGCCAGGTCCTGGCCGTCGCGGATCTGGATCAGCGAGCCGACCTGGAAGCCGATGGTCACCGAGTGGTCGGTGCCAGGGATCTTCACCTCGTTGCCGGTGGAGTCCAGCAGCTTGACCTGCGGACGCACCACCTTGGCGGCGCCGCGGCGCTTCGGGTCGATCACCACCAGGGTCGACAGGCCGGTGACCTCGTCGACCTGCTTGGCGACCGTCACGCCTTCCTCGACGTTCTCGAACTTCGCGCGACCGGCGAATTCCGTGATGATCGGGCGGGTCAGCGGGTCCCAGTTCGCCAGGATCAGGCCAGCCTTGATCTGCTGGTCAGCCTTGACGTTCAGGGTCGCACCGTAAGGCACCTTGTGGCGCTCGCGCTCACGGCCGTGCTGGTCGGAGATGATGATTTCGCCGGATCGCGAGATCACCACCAGTTCGCCCTTGCCGTTGGTCACGTAGCGCATCGTCGGGTTGAAGCCGATGATGCCGTCGCTCTTGGCTTCCACGCTGGAGGCTACCGCTGCACGGGTGGCCGCGCCGCCGATGTGGAAGGTCCGCATCGTCAGCTGCGTGCCGGGTTCACCGATGGACTGTGCAGCAATCACGCCCACGGCTTCACCGGTGTTCACCAGGCCGCCGCGGCCCAGGTCGCGGCCGTAGCACTTGGCACACAGGCCGAAGCGGGTCGCGCAGGTCAGCGGGGTGCGCACCTTGACCTCGTCGGCACCGGCCGCCTCGATCACGTCCAGCGCGTCCTCGTCCAGCATGTCGCCGGCACCGAGCAGGCCTTCCTGGGTCTCGGGGTGCACCACTTCGGTCGCGGTGACGCGACCCAGGATGCGGTCGCGCAGCGACTCGATGACTTCACCGCCCTCGACCAACGCGCGCATCGCGATGCCGTTGCTGGTGCCGCAGTCTTCCTCGGTCACCACCAGGTCCTGGGTCACGTCGACCAGGCGACGGGTCAGGTAGCCGGAGTTCGCCGTCTTCAACGCCGTGTCCGCCAGGCCCTTACGGGCACCGTGCGTGGAGTTGAAGTACTGCAGCACGTTCAGGCCTTCGCGGAAGTTCGCCGTGATCGGCGTCTCGATGATCGAGCCGTCCGGCTTGGCCATCAGGCCCCGCATGCCCGCGAGCTGGCGGATCTGCGCGGCGGAACCCCGCGCGCCGGAGTCGGCCATCATGTAGATGGAGTTGAACGACTCCTGGTCCACTTCCTTGCCGTGACGGTCGACGACCTTCTGCTTGGCGAGCTGGGTCATCATGACCTTGCCCACTTCGTCGCCGGCCTTGCCCCAGATGTCCACGACCTTGTTGTAGCGCTCGCCCGCGGTCACCAGACCGGAGACGTACTGCTGCTCGATCTCCTTCACTTCCTTCTCGGCACGCTCGATGATGGTGTGCTTCTCGGGCGGCACCAGCATGTCGTCGATCGCGATCGAGATACCGGCACGCGTGGCCAGGCGGAAGCCCGACTGCAGCAGCTTGTCGGCGAACACCACGGTGTCCTTGAGGCCGCACTTGCGGAAGGACACGTTGATGAGCTTGGAGATCTCTTTCTTCTTCAGCGCCTTGTTGATGTTCGAGAACGGCAGGCCCTTGGGCAGGATCTCGGACAGCAGCGCGCGGCCGACGGTGGTCTCGACCAGCTTGGTCTCGGGAACGAACTCCCCGGTGGCCTTGTCCTTGACGTACTCGGTCAGGCGCACGCTGATGCGGGCGGTGATCTCGACCACGCCGTTGTCCAGCGCACGGTGCACTTCGCCGATGTCGGAGAACACCATGCCTTCGCCGCGGCCGTTGGTGCGCTCGCGGGTGGCGTAGTACAGGCCCAGCACCACGTCTTGCGACGGCACGATGGACGGCTCGCCGTTGGCCGGGAACAGCACGTTGTTGGAGGCAAGCATCAGCGCGCGCGCTTCCATCTGTGCCTCGATGGACAGCGGCACGTGGACGGCCATCTGGTCACCGTCAAAGTCGGCGTTGAAGGCCGCGCAGACCAGCGGGTGCAGCTGGATCGCCTTGCCTTCGATCAGCACCGGCTCGAACGCCTGGATGCCCAGGCGGTGCAGCGTCGGGGCGCGGTTCAGCAGGACGGGGTGCTCCTTGATCACCTCTTCCAGGATGTCCCACACCACCGGCGTGCCGGCTTCCACTTCCTTCTTCGCCGCCTTGATGGTGGTGGCGATGCCCATCGCCTCCAGGCGCGAGAAGATGAAGGGCTTGAACAGCTCCAGCGCCATCAGCTTGGGCAGGCCGCACTGGTGCAGCTTGAGGGTCGGGCCCACGGTGATGACGGAACGGCCGGAATAGTCGACCCGCTTGCCCAGCAGGTTCTGACGGAAACGACCGCTCTTGCCCTTGATCATGTCGGCCAGCGACTTCAGCGCGCGCTTGTTGGCACCGGTCATCGCCTTGCCGCGACGGCCGTTGTCCAGCAGCGAGTCGACCGCTTCCTGCAGCATGCGCTTCTCGTTGCGCACGATGATCTCCGGCGCCTTCAGTTCGAGCAGGCGGGCCAGACGGTTGTTGCGGTTGATGACGCGGCGATAGAGGTCGTTCAGGTCGGAGGTCGCGAAGCGGCCGCCGTCCAGCGGCACCAGCGGACGCAGGTCCGGCGGCAGCACGGGCAGCACTTCGAGGATCATCCAGTTCGGCTTGATGCCGGACTTCTTGAAGGCCTCCATGACCTTCAGGCGCTTCGAGTTCTTCTTGATCTTCAGCTCGGAGCCGGTCATGTCGTTGCGGATCTTGTCGATCTCAACGTCCAGGTCCATTTCCGACAGCAGCTTCTGGATGCCTTCGGCACCCATCAGCGCGACGAACTCGTCACCGTACTCGGTGCGCTTCGCGTCGTAGTCGTCCTCGCTCATGATCGAGAACTTCTTCAGCGGCGTCATGCCGGGGTCGACCACGACATACGCTTCGAAGTACAGCACGCGCTCGATGTCGCGCAACGTCATGTCGAGCACCAGGCCCAGGCGCGACGGCAGCGACTTCAGGAACCAGATGTGCGCGCAGGGCGCGGCCAGGTCGATATGACCCATGCGCTCGCGGCGCACCTTGGTCTGCGTGACTTCGACGCCGCACTTCTCGCAGATGACACCGCGGTGCTTCAGGCGCTTGTACTTGCCGCACAGGCACTCGTAGTCCTTGATCGGGCCGAAGATCTTGGCGCAGAACAGGCCGTCACGCTCGGGCTTGAACGTCCGGTAGTTGATGGTTTCCGGTTTCTTCACCTCGCCGAACGACCACGAGCGGATCTTCTCGGGCGATGCGAGCCCGATCTTGATCGCGTCGAAGTGTTCGTCGGGGGTGAACTGCTTGAAAAGGTCCAACAAGCCTTTCATGCATGACTCCTTTAGTTGCGCTCGAGCTCGATGTCGATGCCGAGCGAACGAATTTCCTTGACCAGCACGTTGAACGATTCCGGCATGCCGGCATCGATCGCGTGTTCGCCCTTGACGATGTTCTCGTACACCTTGGTACGGCCGTTCACGTCGTCGGACTTCACGGTCAGCATTTCCTGCAGCACATAGGAAGCGCCATACGCCTCCAGCGCCCACACTTCCATCTCACCGAAGCGCTGGCCACCGAACTGCGCCTTACCACCCAGCGGCTGCTGCGTGACGAGCGAGTACGGGCCGGTCGAACGGGCGTGCATCTTGTCGTCCACCAAGTGGTGCAGCTTCAGCACGTGCATGTAGCCGACGGTGACCGGGCGCTCGAAGGCGTCGCCGGTGCGGCCGTCGTGCAGCGTGGCCTGGGTACGGGTCGCGGTCAGGCCCTTGGCCTTGGCGATCTCGTCCGGATAGGCCAGCTTCAGCATGCCGCGGATTTCTTCCTCGGCTGCGCCGTCGAACACCGGCGTCGCGAAGGGCACGCCCTTGGCCAGGTTCTGCGCCATCTCGATGACTTCGTCGTCGCTCAGCTCGTCGATGTTCTCGGTCTTGCCGCCGGACTTGTTGTACAGCTCATCGAAGAACTTGCGCAGCTCCTGCACACGGGTGTGCTGCTGCAGCATGTCGCCGATGCGCTGGCCAATGCCCTTGCCGGCCCAGCCCAGGTGCACCTCCAGGACCTGGCCGACGTTCATCCGCGAGGGCACGCCCAGCGGGTTGAGCACGATGTCGGCAGGCGTGCCGTCGGCCATGTAGGGCATGTCCTCGACCGGAACGATCTTCGACACCACACCCTTGTTGCCGTGGCGGCCGGCCATCTTGTCGCCAGGCTGCAGGCGGCGCTTGACGGCCAGGTAGACCTTGACCATCTTCAGCACGCCAGCCGGCAGCTCGTCGCCCTGCGTGAGCTTCTTGCGCTTTTCCTCGAAGGCGAGGTCGAAGCTGTGGCGGGTCTGCTCCAGCGAGTTCTTGATGCTTTCCAGCTGGTTGGCGATGTCGTCTTCCGCCGGACGGATGTCGAACCAGTGGTACTTCTCGACGTCGGCCAGGTAGGCCTTGTCGATCGTCGCACCCTTGGCCAGCTTCTTCGGGCCGCCGTTGGCGACCTTGCCGGTCAGCAGCTTCTCGATCCGGTCGAAGGCGTCGGCCTCGACGATGCGCAGCTGGTCGTTCAGGTCGAGGCGGAAGCGCTTCAGCTCGTCGTCGATGATCTGCTGGGCACGCTTGTCGCGCTGGATGCCTTCGCGGGTGAAGACCTGCACGTCGATGACGGTGCCTGCCGTACCCTGGTCGACCCGCAGCGAGGTGTCCTTCACGTCGGACGCCTTCTCGCCGAAGATCGCGCGCAGCAGCTTCTCTTCAGGCGTCAGCGTGGTCTCGCCCTTGGGCGTGACCTTGCCGACCAGCACGTCGCCAGCCTGCACTTCGGCGCCGATGTAGACGATGCCCGACTCGTCCAGGCGGGACAGCTGGTGCTCCGACAGGTTCGGGATGTCGCGCGTGATTTCCTCAGGCCCGAGCTTGGTGTCGCGGGCCATTACCACCAGTTCCTCGATGTGGATCGAGGTGTAGCGGTCATCGGCCACGACGCGTTCGCTGATCAGGATCGAGTCTTCGAAGTTGTAGCCGTTCCACGGCATGAACGCGACCAGCATGTTCTGGCCAAGCGCCAGTTCGCCCAGGTCGGTCGAGGCGCCGTCCGCGATCACGTCGCCGGCAGCCACCACATCACCACGGCGCACGATGGGGCGCTGGTGGATGTTGGTGTTCTGGTTGGAACGCTGGTACTTGATCAGGTTGTAGATGTCGACGCCGACTTCGCCTGCCACCGTCTCGTTGTCGTTGACACGAATCACGACACGGTTGGTATCGACATAGTCGACCACGCCGCCGCGCTTGGCAGCCACGACGGTGCCCGAGTCGACCGCGGCGACGCGCTCGACGCCGGTGCCGACGAAGGCCTTCTCGGGGCGCAGCGTCGGCACGGCCTGGCGCTGCATGTTGGCGCCCATCAGTGCGCGGTTCGCATCATCGTGCTCGAGGAAGGGCACCAGCGACGCGGCCACCGAGACGATCTGCGTCGGCGCCACGTCCATGTACTGGATGCGTTCCGGCGAGGTCAGCACCGACTCGCCCTTCTCACGGGCGGAGACCAGCTCGTCGATCAGCTTGCCTTCGGCGTCCAGCGACGCGTTGGCCTGCGCGATCACGTACTTGCCTTCCTCGATGGCCGACAGGTAGTCGATCTGGTCGGTCACCTTGCCGTCGCTCACGCGGCGGTAGGGGGTTTCGAGGAAGCCGTACTCGTTGAGCTGGGCGTACAGCGCGAGCGAATTGATCAGGCCGATGTTCGGGCCTTCAGGCGTTTCGATCGGGCAGACGCGGCCGTAGTGGGTCGGGTGCACGTCGCGCACCTCGAAGCCGGCGCGCTCGCGGGTCAGACCACCCGGGCCCAGGGCCGAGACGCGACGCTTGTGCGTGATCTCGGACAGCGGGTTGGTCTGGTCCATGAACTGCGACAGCTGCGACGCACCGAAGAACTCCTTGAGCGCCGCGGAAATCGGCTTGGAGTTGATCAGGTCGTGCGGCATCAGGGCTTCGGTCTCGGCCTGGCCCAGACGCTCCTTGACGGCCTTCTCGATGCGGGCCAGGCCCGAACGGTACTGGTTCTCGGCCAGCTCGCCGACGCAACGCACGCGACGGTTGCCGAGGTGGTCGATGTCGTCCACTTCGCCACGGCCGTTGCGCAGGTCCACCAGGATCTTGACGACGTCGAGGATGTCCTCGTTGGACAGCGTCATCGGGCCGGTCGGCTCGTCGCGGCCCACGCGGGCGTTGAACTTCATGCGGCCCACGCGCGACAGGTCATAGGTGTCGGCGCTGTAGAACAGGCGGTTGAACAGCGCTTCGACCGCGTCTTCCGTCGGCGGCTCGCCGGGGCGCATCATGCGGTAGATGGCCACGCGCGCGGCCAGCTGGTCAGCGGTTTCGTCGCTGGCCAGCGTTTGCGAGATGTAGGCACCCTGATCCAGCTCGTTGGTGTACAGGCACTGGATTTCCTTGATGCCGGCGCCGCGCAGCTTCTTCAGCAGCGAGTCGGTCAGCTCGTCGTTGGCCTTGGCGATGATCTCGCCGGTGTCCGGATCGACCTGGTTCTTGGCCAGCACGCGGCCGACCAGGAAGTCCTCGGGCACCGTGATGAACTGGGTGCCGGACTGCTCCATCGCCCGGGTGTGGCGGGCGGTGATGCGCTTGTCCTTCTCGACGATGACGTTGCCGGACTTGTCGGTGATGTCGAAGCGGGCCACTTCACCGCGCAGGCGCTCGGAGACGAACTCCATCTGCGCGCCCGAATCCATCAGGCGGAAGTTGTCGAAGACGAAGAAGTTCGCCAGGATCTGCTCGGGATTCAGGCCGATCGCCTTCAGCAGGATCGTGACCGGCATCTTGCGGCGACGGTCGACGCGGAAGAACAGGATGTCCTTCGGGTCGAACTCGAAGTCCAGCCAGGAGCCGCGGTAGGGGATGATGCGCGCGCTGAACAGCAGCTTGCCCGAGCTGTGGGTCTTGCCCTTGTCGTGCTCGAAGAACACGCCCGGCGAGCGGTGCAGCTGAGACACGATGACGCGCTCGGTGCCGTTGACGATGAAGGACCCGTAGTCCGTCATCAGCGGCACTTCGCCCATGTAGACTTCCTGCTCCTTGATCTCCTTGACCGTCTTCGCCTGCGGCGACTCGCGGTCATAGACGATCATCTGCAGCTTCGCGCGCACCGCGGAGGCGTAGGTCAGCCCACGCTGCTGGCACTCGCGGGTGTCGAACGGAGGCTTGGCGATGTTGTATTCGATGAACTTCATCTCCACGAACCCGTTGTGCGACACGATCGGGAAGGCGGAAAGGAAGGCTGCCTGCAAGCCCTCGGGCTTGCGCTTCTGCGGGGGCACATCCTTCTGGAGGAAGGCGACGTAAGATTCCCGCTGCATCGTCAGCAGGTAGGGGACGTTGAGGACGCTTTCGCGCTTGCCGAAGCTCTTGCGAATGCGTTTGCGCTCGGTGTAGGTATACGCCATAAACACTCCGTACGTTGAAGCGACCTGCTTGGCCTGAACAGGTGCTCAATCGGGCGACTGGCGATCAGGTCCGGGGGCTTCCCCCATAGGGCGGCGGGGGACGGAACTGAAGCTTGGTGGCTGGCCACTACCAGCCGCTGGCGGACGACCTCGGCGTTGCACCGCGGTCCGACCAAACCGTCTCTCTGCAGTCGGATCAGAGAACACTCGGAAAGGTACTCAAGGGTGCCTTGAATTCCCTTTCCGGGTGCGCTCCACGAGACAAATCCATGAAGCGCAAAAGGCTGGGAGCCCTTGAAAAGCCCCCAGCCCCATGCGGGAAACGCAATTACTTGAGTTCCACCTTGGCGCCGGCTTCTTCCAGCTTCTTCTTGGCGGCTTCGGCGTCGGCCTTGGCAATGCCTTCCTTGACGGGCTTCGGAGCGCCGTCGACCAGGTCCTTGGCTTCCTTCAGGCCCAGGCCGGTGATTTCGCGCACGGCCTTGATCACGCCGACCTTGTTCGAGCCGGCTTCCAGCAGCACGACGTTGAATTCGGTCTTCTCTTCAGCAGCCGGAGCAGCAGCGCCGCCGCCAGCAGCGGGAGCAGCCATCGCAGCGGCGGACACGCCGAACTTCTCTTCAATGGCCTTCACCAGGTCATTGAGTTCCATCACGGACATGCTGTCCAGGGCGGTCAGGAAAGCGTCTTTATCGAATGCCATTTTGGGTTCCTAAACTGTGGGTTCGTATGAATGAAATCAAGCTGCGGGGGCGGCTTCGGCAGCGGGTGCCTCGGCAGCGGCGCCTTCGCCACGCTTCTCGGACAGGGCAGCCAGCACGCGAGCCATGCGAGACACCGGCGACTGCATGAGGCCCAACAGTTGGGACAGCAGCACTTCCTTGCTCGGGATGGAGGCGAGTGCCTTCACGCCGGCGGCGTCGAGGGCTTTGCCACTGTAGGCGCCGGCCTTGATGACCAGCTTGTCGTTGCCCTTGGCGAAGTCAGCGATGACTTTCGCGGCGGCAACGGCATCTTCCGAAAAGCCGTAGATCAGCGGACCAGCCATGGACTCGGCCGCCACTTCGAACGGGGTGCCAGCGACAGCACGGCGAGCCAGCGTGTTCTTCAGGACGTGCAGGTACACGCCTTGGGCACGGGCTTGCTTGCGCAGCTGGTCCAGTTGAGCGACGGTGAGGCCACGGTACTCCGCCAGCGCGAGCGTCTGCGAGCGGGCTGCTTGCTCCGCCACTTCCGTCACGACGGCTTGTTTCTCGTTGCGATTCAGACTCAAGGTCTACTCCTCACATTCACACCCGGGTCACCCCGGGTGCACCAGTTAACAGCGACCTCTGTTCAGGAAACCAGGCCGGTCTTGCGACCGGCCTCACATCCATTCCAGCGGGTGCGCCATCTGCGTTGGCTGGGAGTGGGGCTTGGCGCCCTGCTCCGGATTAAGCGGCCCGAAAGCCGCACCAACGGTCTTTGATAGCCCACAGCCTTCCGTGAGAAAGGCTGCGGCCCACCAATTCAAGCGCCGCACGCGATGCGCGACAGCGCTTCAAATGCTTCTTCAGGCAGCCGGTGCAGCGTTGATCGTCGCTGCATCGACGCGCACGCCGATGCCCATCGTCGAGGACACGGCGACCTTGCGCAGGTACACGCCCTTGCTCGATGCCGGCTTGGCCTTGTTCAGGGCTTCCAGCA
Source organism: Eleftheria terrae (assembly GCF_030419005.1). Classification (NCBI taxonomy): domain Bacteria; kingdom Pseudomonadati; phylum Pseudomonadota; class Betaproteobacteria; order Burkholderiales; genus Eleftheria; species Eleftheria terrae. The sequence goes on along the minus strand of NZ_CP106951.1, from coordinate 3,927,342 downwards.
GCGCCGCCAGGTTGCCACGCAGCTTGTCGGCGTCGAAGGAACGACGGCCGATGGTGGCGTGGATGATGCCGGCCTTGTCGACACGGAACTGCACCTGGCCTGCCTTGGCGTTCTTCACCGCGGTGGCGACGTCGGGCGTGACGGTACCGACCTTCGGGTTCGGCATCAGGCCGCGCGGGCCGAGGATCTGGCCCAGCGTACCGACGATACGCATCGTGTCCGGCGAGGCGATCACGACGTCGAAGTTCAGGTTGCCGGCCTTGACTTGCTCGGCCAGGTCTTCCATGCCGACCACGTCGGCACCGGCGGCCTTGGCTTCCTCGGCCTTGGCACCCTGGGCGAACACGGCGACGCGCTTGGTCTTGCCAGTGCCGTTGGGCAGCACGACGGCGCCACGCACGACCTGGTCGGACTTCTTCGCATCGATGCCGAGTTGCACGGCCACGTCGATCGACTCGTCGAACTTGGCGACAGCCGCTTCCTTGACGAGCGACAGGGCTTGCTCGATCGGATAGAGCTTGGTGCTCTCGACCTTGCCCTGGTTAGCCTTTTGGCGCTTGGTCAGCTTGGCCATGATCAGACACCTTCCACGATGATGCCCATCGAACGGGCAGAGCCTGCAATGGTCTTGACAGCGGCGTCGAGGTCGGCGGCCGTCAGGTCCTTCATCTTGGTCTTGGCGATCTCTTCGAGCTGGCCACGGCTGATCTTGCCGACCTTGTCGAGGTGGGCGCGGCTGGAGCCCTTCTCGATCTTGACGGCCTTCTTGATCAGGACCGTCGCGGGCGGGGTCTTGATGACGAAAGTGAAGGACTTGTCTGCAAAGGCGGTGATGACCACCGGCAGCTTCAGACCGGGCTCGACGCCCTGGGTCTGGGCGTTGAACGCCTTGCAGAATTCCATGATGTTCAGGCCGCGCTGACCCAGCGCAGGACCGACCGGGGGCGAAGGATTGGCCTTGCCTGCCGGGATTTGCAGCTTGATGAAGCCGACAATCTTCTTGGCCATGATGGCTCCTAACCGAGTTCAATCGCCGGCCTTGCGGCCAGCTCCTCGTCGAAACAACCCACTTGCTTGCATGGCGGCGCGCCCCGGGGCTGGAAGGACACGCCACTGAAATTCAGGGCAGTGCGGGCCACGGCGGCGGGCGCTGGTCCCGGCCGCGCGGCACTCGGGCCACTGCGTCAGATCTTCTCGACCTGATGGAAGTCCAGCTCCACGGGCGTCGCCCGGCCAAAGATCGTGACCGAGACGCGCAGCTTGGACTTGTCGTAGTTGACTTCCTCGATGGCACCGTTGAAGTCGGTGAAGGGGCCTTCCTTGACGCGCACCACCTCGCCCACTTCCCATTCCACCTTGGGCCGGGGCTTCTCGATGCCTTCCTGCATCTGGTTGACGATCTTCATGACCTCGTCTTCCGAGATGGGCACCGGGCGGTTCCGGGCACCGCCGACGAAGCCGGTCACCTTGGACGTGTGCTTCACCAGGTGCCAGGTGTCGTCGTCCATCACCATCTCGACCAGCACGTAGCCGGGGAAGAAGCGGCGCTCGGTGACGGCCTTCTTGCCGTTCTTCACCTCGATGACTTCTTCGGTCGGGACCAGGATACGGCCGAACTTGTCCTGCATGCCGGCGCGGTCGATGCGTTCGCGCAGATTGCGCTCCACCGCCTTTTCCATGCCGGAATAGGCATGCACGACATACCAGCGCTTGGCCGAGGCTCCGCTTTCGTTTTCGCTCACGTCGTGCACTCCTTCAGCGCCAGTTGAGGATCAGGTCGTACAGCACCCATTCCAGCGTCTTGTCGGTCAGCCAGAGGAACAGCGCCATCACGACGACGAAGGCAAAGACATAGCCCGTCATCTGCATGGCTTCCTTGCGGCTCGGCCACACGACCTTCTTGACCTCGCGCCACGACTCGTTCGAGAAGCCGATCAGCTGCTTGCCCTGCTCGGCCGTGAAGAACAAGGCCACCGCAGCCACCAAGCCGAGGGCCAGCGCCACGACGCGAACCCAGGTGTCTTGCTGGTTCAGCAGGTAGAACGCCGCCACAGCGCCAATGACCAAGGCGCCCGAGAGGGCGAGCTTGGCTTTGTCTGCGCCGGTGGTGACGGTTTCGACTTGTGGTTGGCTCATTTGTTTCGTTTGGAATGTGACGGCTGGACCGCCACCATCAGCAGCAAAGCCCGCCGGGCTTGTCAGACCCTGTCGGGTCCTGCCTGCGGGCTGCTGGAGGGGCCAAATCCGGTCTCAGGCGGCTGGCGCCGGCGCCAGGCGCCTGAGTCACTGGTATCTGGCAGGGGCAGAGGGAATCGAACCCCCAACCTTCGGTTTTGGAGACCGACGCTCTGCCAATTGAGCTATACCCCTAAACCTCTTCTCTTACTCGATGATCTTGGCAACGACGCCGGCGCCGACGGTGCGACCGCCTTCACGGATGGCGAAACGCAGGCCTTCTTCCATGGCGATCGGGGCGATCAGCTTGACGGTGATCGACACGTTGTCGCCCGGCATCACCATCTCCTTGTCTTTCGGCAGCTCCACGGCGCCGGTGACGTCGGTGGTGCGGAAGTAGAACTGGGGACGGTAGTTGTTGAAGAACGGGGTGTGGCGGCCGCCCTCTTCCTTGCTCAGCACGTACACCTCGGCGGTGAAGTGCGTGTGCGGCTTGATGGAGCCCGGCTTGCACAGCACTTGGCCGCGCTCGACGTCTTCACGCTTGGTGCCGCGCAGCAGGATACCCACGTTGTCGCCAGCCTGGCCCTGGTCCAGCAGCTTGCGGAACATCTCCACGCCCGTGCAGGTGGTCTTCTGCGTGGCCTTGATGCCGACGATTTCGATTTCTTCGCCGACCTTGATCACGCCGCGCTCGACGCGACCGGTCACCACGGTGCCGCGACCGGAGATCGAGAACACGTCTTCCACCGGCATCAGGAAGGTGCCGTCGATGGCACGCTCAGGCGTCGGGATGTAGGTGTCCAGCGCTTCGGCCAGGCGCATGATCGCCTGCTCGCCCAGCTCGCCCTTGTCGCCTTCCAGCGCCAGCTTGGCCGAACCCTTCACGATCGGGGTGTCGTCGCCGGGGAAGTCGTACTTGCTCAGCAGCTCGCGGACTTCCATTTCCACCAGCTCCAGCAGCTCGGCGTCGTCCACCATGTCGCACTTGTTCAGGAACACGATGATGTACGGCACACCGACCTGACGCGCCAGCAGGATGTGCTCGCGGGTCTGCGGCATCGGGCCGTCAGCGGCCGAGCACACCAGGATCGCGCCGTCCATCTGGGCCGCGCCGGTGATCATGTTCTTCACGTAGTCGGCGTGCCCCGGGCAGTCGACGTGCGCGTAGTGGCGGTTCTGCGTCTCGTACTCGACGTGCGCGGTGTTGATCGTGATGCCGCGCGCCTTCTCTTCCGGCGCCGCATCGATCTGGTCGTAGGCCTTCGCTTCGCCACCGAACTTGGTCGACAGCACCGTCGTGATCGCTGCCGTCAGCGTCGTCTTGCCGTGGTCCACGTGACCAATCGTGCCCACGTTGACGTGCGGCTTGGTACGCTCGAACTTGCCTTTTGCCATTTTTCCGATCTCCTGACGGCCGAATGTCGGTGTTGGACGGTATGAATGAGGTGGTGCCCATGACGCGGATCGAACGCGTGACCTCTCCCTTACCAAGGGAGTGCTCTACCACTGAGCCACATGGGCATCGACACGGGTTTGGATGCTCATTGAACACCCAAACCGGTATCGACCCGGAAAAACCACTCTCGCGCGCCTGTCAGCGCTGGAGCGGGAGACGGGAATCGAACCCGCGTCATTAGCTTGGAAGGCTAAGGTTCTACCATTGAACTACTCCCGCCCGGGAGCGCCTTCGAGACCCCTTGCGGGAGACCTCTCAGGCCAGGCATCACTTCAACCGCGCCCAAGCCAAACAAATTTGTTTCGCCTTGGTGGAGGAGGCTGGATTCGAACCAGCGTAGGCGTAAGCCAACAGATTTACAGTCTGCCCCCTTTAGCCACTCGGGCACCCCTCCGCGGCGAAGCCACAGATTCTAGCGACATCTTTCCGGAAATGCCAAGCCCTCCTCGAAAAATCTTCAAATATTTTTGTGGGAGCAGCGCCGACACCGTGCGGCAGGCAAAAAAAGGGGCGCCAAATGGCGCCCCGAAGAGAAGCCGGCGCTCGCTCTCGCAAGGCGCGCCGGATGAGGAGAGGTGCCGCGAGGCGGCTCAGAAGGCGTACTCGAGGCCCAACAGGACCCGCGACTTGTTCCACCAGCCAGCGGTGGTGGCGGGGTTGGAGGCCTTCACGTAGCGCCCGAAGACCACCAGCGAGGGGTCGACGATGTAGAGCGCCTGCACCGCGCTGATGTGGCCGCCCTTGTCGGTGACCGGGCCGTCCAGGTCGTCGTTGCGGGCGTGGCTGGCCTTGAGCACCCAGTCGGCATTGGCCCACTGCAGCGCCAGCTGCCAGGTGTCGCGGTCGTAGTCGCCGGGGGTGTAGGTCACATCGCCTGCCTTGAACGATTCCTTCACGTCAGAAGCGCCGCGCAGCCAGGCGCCGTACAGCGAGAAGCCGTTGAAGGTCGGGCTCTGGGCCGCCAGCAACCAGTTGGACGAATGGCTGCCAACCTGTTCCATGTCGCCGTTGGCTGCGGAGCGACCGCGGTTGTACTCGTAGCCTGCATGCAGCGTGGCGCCGGCGATCGAGTAGTGCCCCACGATGGAGGCCGAGCGCGACTTGCGCTGGATGAAGTCGTTGTCCTTTTCCGCGTTGCGGTCGCCGCGGCCGAAGGACGCCGACACGGTGAAATCCCCGAACTTCGGCGAGTCCCAGCGCAGCTGGTCGGACACCCGCACGTAGGAGCCGCCGCCCGGCACGCTGGTCGCCTCCACCAGCGGGTTCACGCCGCCGTTGGCGAACGGCCAGTCGAGCGTTTCGCCATAAGGGGTCAGCAAGCGGCCGATGCGCAGCTTGCCGAAATTGCCTTCCAGGCCCGCCCAGGTGTCCCGCGTGCCGAGGGTGCCGGACTCATAGGTCTTCGCCGAGAGCCCGTTGGGGCCCAGGAAGCCGGTCTCCAACTGCCAGATGAACTTGGTTCCGGGGAACTTGCCCAGGTCCTTGGAGCCGCGAAAGCCGATGCGCGACTCGTTGAGCACTTCGTCGGTGCGCTTGCCCAGCTTGTTCTCGGTGGACATCAGCCCGAAAGCCACGACGCCGTAGATGTCGACGTTCTTGATGTCGGCAAAGGCCGAGGAGGCGCAGGTCAAGGCGGCCGCGGCGGCCAGCAGTTGGATGCGGTTCATGTTTTGTCTCTCCGTTGGAAGGTTGTGTGTGGAGTGGTCGTGAACAACACGCGGGGGAAATGCCTCAGCCGGAGGTCAAGCCGGCCGGGCGGGGAAAAGCGCGCCCCTGGCTGTCGAACAGGCAGGCACGCGTGGCATCGGGTTGCAGGCTGCAAGTGGCGCCGCTGGCGAACGGCAGGTCGGAGCCGGGCACGCGCACGATCAGCGGCTCGGCGAGCCCTTCGCAGCGCACATGCACCAGGGCCGCGTCGCCCAGGTACTCGATGAGGTCGATGCGTCCGGGCAGGCCCGGCTGGCCGGCCGCGGCGAGGCCCAGGTGGTCGGGGCGCACGCCGATCGTGCAGTCCGAGCCGGCGGCGGCGCCGCGGGCATCGGCGGCGAGCTGCAGGCGGGCGCCGCCCGGCGCCACCACCTCGGCCTGGTTGGCCGACACCGGGCCGAGCCGCGCGGGCAGGAAGTTCATGCGGGGCGAGCCCAGGAAGCCGGCGACAAACAGGTTGGCGGGATGCTCGTAGAGCTCCAGCGGGGTGCCGACCTGCTCGATGCGGCCGCCGTTGAACACGACGATGCGCTGGCCCAGGGTCATCGCCTCGACCTGGTCGTGGGTCACGTAGATCATGGTCGTGCCCAGCTCGCGGTGCAGCCGTGACAGTTCCACCCGCATCTGCACGCGCAGCGCCGCGTCGAGGTTGGACAGCGGTTCGTCGAACAGGAAGACCTGCGGCTTGCGCACGATGGCGCGGCCGATGGCCACCCGCTGGCGCTGACCGCCCGACAGGGCCTTGGGCTTGCGGTCGAGCAGGTGGGTGATCTGCAGGATCTCGGCGGCGCGGTCCACCGCCGCCTTCAGCTCGGCCTTGGGCGTGCCGGCGAGCTTGAGGGCGAAGCCCATGTTCTCGGCGACGGTCATGTGCGGGTAGAGCGCGTAGCTCTGGAACACCATGGCAATGCCGCGTTCGGCTGGCGCCACGTCGTTGACCACGCGGTCGCCGATGCGCAGCTCGCCGCCGCTGATGTCCTCCAGCCCGGCGATCATGCGCAGCAGCGTCGACTTGCCGCAACCGGAGGGGCCGACGAACACCATGAACTCGCCGGCCCGCACGTCGAGGTCGATGCCGTGGATGACCTGGACGCGGTCGTCGTAGCTTTTCTGGATCTTTTTGAGTTGCAGGCGTGCCATCGCAAGCGCTCCGGGTTCGTCAGTTCGAGGGTCAGTTCGGGGAAGAGGCCAAGGGCGCCAGGGCGACCGGGGCACGGCCTTCGGCGCGCAGGCTGCCAGCGAGCCAGCGGTCGAGGGCGTTGAGGGCGCCGTCGGCGTAGCCCCAGGTCACCGCGGCCGGCGCAGCGATGTCGAGCGCCTGAAACGGGTTCCACAGCACCAGGTGCAGGTCGGGCGCCCAGCCGCCACCGGACTCGGCCGGATAGCGCAGGCGGTGGTTGGAGGCCAGCACGTTGAAGCGGTCATCGGCCGGCAGCTCCGACCAGCGCATGGCCAGCAGGTCCTTCACCAGCACCGCCTCGACGTCGAAGTGGCGCGACAGCAGCGCGGCGACCTGCTCACCGTCGAGGCCCGCTTCGGACACCCCGTCGCAGGGCACCCGGCGCTGGGCGATGACGCGCACGCGCGAGCCGGGTGCCGGCGGGCGGGCCGGCCCGCACAGCGTCAGGCCGCGGCTCCAGGCGCCTTGCATCAGCTGCTGGTCGAGGCGGCGCTGCTCTTGCGGATAGGGGCGATGGTCGACCGGGAAGCGGTCGGCCAGGGCGTGCAGGCGGGCCTCGGCACGGCGGCACTGGGCCAGGTCCAGGCGACCGTCGGCCAGTGCATCTTCAATGGCCTGCACGGCCGCCGCCTGCTCCTCGAAACTGCCGAGCGCCATCACCATGTCGGCGCCGGCCGCCAGCGCCATCACCGCGGCACGGTGGTGGCCGTAGCGCTCGTGGATGGCCTTCATCACCAAGGAGTCGGTGATCACCACGCCGTCATAGCGCCAGTCGCGCCGCAGCAAGTCGCCGAGCACCGCGCGCGACAGCGTGGCCGGGTGTTCGGGATCAAGCTGGGGGTAGACGATGTGGGCCGTCATCATCGCGGGCGCCTCATCCTTCAGGGCCTTGAAGGGCAGCAGCTCCAGCGCTTCCAGCACGGCGCGCGGCTTGTCCACCACCGGCAGATCGAGGTGAGAGTCGACATGCGTGTCGCCATGGCCGGGGAAGTGCTTGACGCAGCAGGCCACGCCTTCGCGCAGCGCGCCACGCATCCAGGCGCCGGCGAGGCGGGCGACTTCCCGCGGGTCGGCACTGAAGCTGCGCTCGGCCACCACCGGGTTGTGCGGGTTGTTGTTGACGTCCAGCACCGGCGCGAAGTCCCAGTTGATGCCGAGGCTGCGCAGGCCACGGGCCACCGCAGCACCGACCTCTTCGCTCAGCGCCGCGTCACCGGTGGCGCCCAGCGCCATCGGGGCCGGCGCCTGCGGCAGGAACGTGGCCCGAACGACCGCCCCACCCTCCTGGTCGAGCCCGATCAGCGCGTGTGGGCCCATCACCGCGCGCAGGTCGGCGGTCAGGCGCTTGACTTCATCCTCGCTGCCCAGGTTGGCACGGAACAGGCAGACCGCCCGGATGCGGTGGCGGTGCAGGAAGTCGGCCTGCGCCGCGCTCAGCGAGGTGCCTTCGATGTTGACCATGACCAGCGAGCCCGCATGGAAGCCGCTGCCAGAAGAGGGCGTGGAGTTCATCATGTGCTTGTCGAAAGGGGGTGGACAGCCGCGCTCACTTGACGGCACCGTCGAGGCCGCGCATGAAGAAGCGCTGCGTGAAGAAGAAGACCAGCAGGGCCGGCGCGATGGTGAGCACCGCACCGGCGGCGATCACGCGGGTGGCGCTGCCAAAGGTGCCGGAGAGCTCGAGGATGCCGACAGCCAGGGGCATCAGCTCCGACTTGGTCAGCACCACCCCGGGCCAGAGGAAGTTGTTCCAGCTGGTCACGGTGGTGAAGATGATGAGCGTGGCGATCTGCGGCAGCGCCAGCGGCAGCATGATCTGCCAGAAGATGCGCAGCTCAGAGGCACCATCCACCCGCGCCGCGTCGATCAGGTCCTGAGGCACTTCCTCGAAGGCGCTCTTGAGCATGAAGATGCCGATGGCGCCGGCGATGGTGGGCAGGATCACGCCGAGGTGGGTGTTGACCAGGCCGAGCTTGCTCATCGTGATGAAGTTGACGAGGAAGTTGACCTCGGTGGGCAGCATCAGCGTCACGAGGATGATCGAGAACACCAGCTGCCGGCCCTTGAACTTCAGCCGCGCCAGCGGGTAGGCCGCCAGCGCGCAGACCACCACCGTCCACACGACGGTCCAGAAGGTGATCCAGATCGAATTCCAGTAGTAGCGCCCCAGGTCGATGACCTTGAACACTTCGGCGAAGTTGACCCAGGAGGGGGCGCTGGGAATCAGCGAGGGTGGAAAGGCGAAGACGTTGCCTTCGGTGCCGATGGCGGTGGACAGGGTCCACAACATCGGGAAGGCACAGAACAGCGCCACCAGCACCAGCACCAGGTAGTGCAGCAGTGCACCCAGGCGCCGGGCACGGCGTTGCGAGGACAGGATCTTGGGCAGCATCGCGAGGACTCCTTCAGCGATGGCGCGGGCGGATGAACTTGAAGTTCAGCCACGCGATCAGGATGCAGAACACCGACACCACCAGGCTGGCGGCCAGCGCGCGGGGGAAGTTGAACGAGCGGATGCCCATGTCGTAGGCGTAGTACAGGCCGGTGAAGGTGGAGCTGATGGGGCCACCCTGCGTCAGGATCAGCACCTCCTCCAGCACCTTCATGGCCGCCAGCGTGGACAGCACGCTGCACAGCAGGATGGTGGGCGCCAGCATGGGCACCGTGATGCGCCAGAAGCGCTGCCAGCGGTTGGCGCCGTCGAGGATGGCCGCCTCCTCCACCTCCTTGGGGATGGATTGCAGCCCCGCAAGGTAGAGCACCATGTACCAGCCCAGGCCCCGCCACATGGTGACGAACATCACCGCGTACAGAGCGATGCGGTCGTCGGTGAGCCAGCCCACCGGTTCGTTGATGACGCGCAGCCACTGCAGCACGGCGTTGATCAGGCCCTGCTCGTTGTACATCCAGCCCCACATGATCCCGACCACCGAGACCGAGGTGACCACCGGCACGTAGAAGGCCGCGCGGAAGAACTTGATGCCGGGCAGGCTGTTGTTGACGAGCACGGCCAGCCCCAGCGCGCCCAGCTGGATGAAGGGCACGATGAGCAGGTAGAGCAGCGAGTTCTTCACGCTGGTGATGAAGACCTCGTCGGCGAACAGCTCCTCGAAGTTCTTCAGCCCCACCCATTCGGGCGGCGTGATGACCTTGTATTCGGTGAAGGCCAGGTAGCTGCCCCACAACACCGGCCAGAAGGTGAAGGCTGCCAGCAGCAGCAGCGCCGGGGTCAGGAAGAGCCAGGCTTGCGCGCTGGCGGGCAGGCGCGGGCGCCGGGCGGCACGTGGGGTGTTCACGGCTGTGGTCTCCAGCGCGTCGGCAGTGGTGTCCATCGGCAGACCTTGTCTTGTCTCGTGTCGATCCGGGCCAGGCTCCGCCCAAGCCGCGGTCGCGGGCGCGACCACGGGCTCGGGGGTGCTTGGCGTCCGGGGGGCCGAGCCGCCGGATGGCGGCTGCGGCCGGGCTCAGGGCCCGCTTACTTCTTGGCGACCAGCTTGGCGTTCCAGAAGGCAGCGGCGTCGTCCAGCGAGGCCTTGATGTCCTTGCGGCCGATCACTGCCGCTTCGACGGCGTCCTGCAGGCGCTTGTTGAGCGTCTCGAAGTCCGGCACGCCGGCAACGTACAGGGTGCGGATGGCGTCCATCGTCTTGGCGCCGGTCGACACTGCCTTCTCGAAGGCACCGGCGTTCGCCGGCAGCTGCTGGAAGACCGGGTCGGCGGCCGCCTTGCGGGCGGTCGGGAAGGTGCCGGACTGCTTGGAGAACTCGATCTGGTTCTCGTCATTGGTGAGGTACTTGGCGAACTTGCCGGCCTCGGTGAACACCGCGCCGGTCGCGCCCTTGGGTACCGCGAAGTGGAACAGCCAGCCACCGGCGGCGACCTTGGTCGGGCCCACCGGTGCGGCCGTCACCTCGGTCACCGCGTAGATGTCCTTGGCGTCGTCACGGATGCGCACCAGCGCCTGCGGCGGCGCCACCAGCATGCCCAGGCGACCGGACTTGTAGGCGTCGATGGAGCTCTGGAAGTTGTCCTCGGCAAACAGCTTGTCCTTCAGCAGCGCGCCGGACTTGTAGGCGTCCTGGAACTTGGCCAGCAGCGCCACGTGTTGCGGCGAGTTGAAGACCGCCTTGCCGTTCTCCACCAGCGGCAGGCCTTCCTGCAGGAAGACGCCGGCGATCTTGCCCAGCGCCGGCGAGAAGCCCGCCTGGCCGGTCTTGGCCTTGATGGCCTTGGCTGCAGCCAGCTGCTCATCCAGCGAGGCCGGCGGCTTGGCAATGCCGGCCTGCTGGAACATCTTGGTGTTGTAGGCCGTGACGTTGGCGCCGTTGTAGTGCGGGAAGCCGTAGGTCTTGCCGTTGAAGGTCACGTCCTTGAGCGGGCCTTCGGCGTAGGCGGCGCGGTCGGCGCCGAGCAGGGCGTCCACCGGCTGGATCACACCGTCCTGGGCATAGTCGTAGGCCCAGGGCACGTTCAGCTGCACCAGTGCCGGCGCGCTGCCGGCGGCGATGGAGGCGGTCAGCTTGGCCTGCAGCACGTCCCAGGGCACGTCCACCCACTCAACGTCCACGTTGGGATTGGCCGCCTCGTACTTCTTGACCACCGAGTCGAAGTAAGGCGTGAACTTCGGCTTCATGCTCATGGTCCAGAACTCGACCTTGACCTTGTCGGCGGCGCTGGCGGCGTGGCTGAGCAACAGGCCGCAGGCGGCAAGGCTGGCCAATGCGAGATGCTTGATTTTCATGATTTGTCTTCCTTTCTCTTCTGGCGCTGTGAAGACGACAAGGCTCCGCCCGGGCCCTGGCAGGGCCATGTCGCCGGCTCTTCTCTCGGGGCCGCCGCTCACCGCGGCGGCGGGGTCACCGCGTTCGGGTCACCTTGGCAAGGTGGCGGGGGCGGTCAGGGTCCAGGCCGCGGGCGCGTGCGAGCGCCTCGACCATGGGGTAGAAGCTCTGGACGGCAGCGATCGGATCGAGGTCGGACATCGTGGTCTCCACCGTGAGCAGCTCGGCGCCGGGCGTGCCAGCGGGGGCAGCCAGCAGCACCTTCGCGCCGCGGCCGCGCATTTCCTCGGCCAGCGCGAGCAGGCTGGCCTGGGCCGGGCCGCGCGGCGCGAACACCAGCAGCGGGTAGCCTTCTTCGATCAGCGCCATCGGGCCGTGCTTGACCTCCGCGCCGGAGTAGGCTTCGGCCTGGATGCCGCAGGTCTCCTTGAACTTGAGCGCCGCCTCGTTGGCGATGGCGAGGCCCGTGCCACGGCCGATCACGAACAGCCGGTCGGCCCGCAGCAGCGCCTCGACACCAGCGCTCCAGTCGCTCAGCGCCGCACGCTGCAGCACTGCCGGCAGCGCAGCCAGGTGCTCGTCGAGCGCCCCGCCCTCCCAGGCGCTCACCAGGCGAGCGCCTGCCACGAGTTGCGCGATGAAGCTCTTGGTGGCCGCCACGCTCAGCTCGGGCCCGGCGCGCAGCGGGAAGACCCACTGCGCCGCCTCGGCCAGCGGCGAGTCCGGCGCGTTCACGAAGGCCGCGGTGGTCGCGCCGGCCCCCTGCAGGTAGCGGGTGGGCGTGATCAGGTCGGGGCTTTGCCCGGACTGCGAGAAGGCGACCGACAGCAGGCCATGCGCCTGCAGCTGCGACTGGTACAGCGTCACCACCGACATCGGCAGCGAGGTCACCAGCCGGCCCAGCCGGGCCATCGTGAGGTAGGCCATGAAGCTGGCCGCATGGTCGGAGCTGCCGCGGGCGATGGTCAGCACGCCGCTGGGGGCCTGGGCGCGCAGCAGCGCACCGAAGGCGGCATAGGCGTCGCCGTCGGCGGCGAGCTGGCGGGCGACGGCTGCCGGCGCTTCGCGGGCTTCGTCGAGCATGTGGGTGTTCACAGGGCCTCTCCTTCAACGATCACTTGTTTGAGCTGCAGCTGGCGGTCCATCACGACCACGTCGGCCCAGGCCCCCGGCGTCAGCCGGCCGCGCTCATGGAGCGCCAGGTAGTCGGCGGCGAAGGTGGAGACGCGGCGCGAGGCGTCGTCCAGCTCCAGGCCCAGGCCGACCAGGTTGCGCAGCGCCTGGTCCATCGTCAGGGTCGAGCCGGCCAGGGTGCCGTCGGGCAGGCGCACGCCGCCCATGCACTTGGTCACCTTGTGGCGGCCCAGCATGTAGTCGCCGTCGGGCATGCCGGCCGCGGCCGTCGAGTCGGTCACGCAGTACAGGCAGGGAATGGCCCGCAGCGCGACACGGATGGCCCCCGCATGGGCGTGCAGCAGGTCGGGAATGATCTCGGAGTAGCGGGCATGGGCCAGCGCCGCCCCCACCATGCCGGGCTCGCGGTGGTGCAGGCCCGTCATGGCGTTGAACAGGTGGGTGAAGCCGCCGGCGCCCAGGTGCAGCGCCTCGACGCCGTCCTCGTAGGTGCCCAGCGAGTGGCCAATCTGCACCTGGAAGCCTTCGGCCTTCAGCGAGGGGATCAGCTCCAGGTTGCCGTGCAGCTCCGGTGCCAGCGTGATCAGGCGGATCGGCGCCAACGCGTCCAGGCGCTTGAGCTCCTCCATGGAGGCCGGGCGCGCATAGTTGGGCTGGGCGCCGAGCTTGCCGGAGTTGATGTAGGGGCCTTCGAGGTGCACGCCGAGGATGCGCGCGCTACCGCGCTGCCGCTCGCGGCAGGCCGGGCCCAGCGCGGTGAGCGCGGTTTCCAGGTCGGACAGCGGCGCCGTCATGGTGGTGGCCAGCAGCGACGTCGTGCCATGCCGCAGGTGCAGCGAAGCCACCCGTTGCGCCGCGTCACCGCCCTGCATGATGTCGCGCCCGCCACCGCCATGCACGTGCAGGTCGATGAAGCCGGGCAGCACGATGTCGGTGGCGGTGTGGCGCACCACCCGCTCCTCGACCGGGTCGCCCGAGATGCGGACGATGCGGCCGTCTTCATGCGCCAGCACGCCCTGCACGAAGCCTTCCGGCGTCAGGATGTGCCCCTCGATCACCCCGGAGGTTTTCATGCCGCGTCCCGCCTCATTTCGGCCACGAAGTCGTAGTAGTCGCTGCGGCAGTAGGAATGCGTCAGCTCCACCGCCTGGCCCGATTCGAGGTAGCCGATCCGGGTGATGAACAGCACCGCCTGGCCGGTGGGCACCTCCAGCAGGTCGGCCAGCTTGGCCTGCGCGTTGAGGGCGCGGATGTGCTGCAGCGCTCGCACCGGCGCGTGCCCGCTGCGGGCCAGGAATTCGTACAGCGAGTTCTCCACCGCCTCGGGGTTGGGCAGCACCGCTTGCGGAATCACGCTGACCTCGTAGGCCATCACCGCCTCGTCGGCCAGCCGCAGCCGCTCCAGCCGGGCCACCCGGGTGCCGGGCGACAGGCCCAGGCTGAGCTGCTCCTCGGGCACCGACGGCGCAAGCGTGCGCTCCAGCCAGCGCGAACTCGGCGTATAGCCACGCTGGTTCAGCTCTTCGGAGAAGCTGGTGAGACGGGACAAAGGTTGCTCCAGGCGCGGCGCGATGTAGTTGCCCGAGCCGCGCCGGCGCACGATCAGGCCCTGATCCACCAGTTGGTCAATGGCCTTGCGCGCGGTCACGCGCGAAACGCTGAGCGATTCGGAGAGGGTGCGCTCCGAAGGCAGGGCCTCGTCGACCTGGTAGCGGCCGTCGCGGATGGCCTGGCTCAGCACCTGGGCCAGCTGCAGGTACAGCGGCGAGCTGTCCGCAGGGTCGGGTTTGAATTCGAGGGTTTTCATCAGCAGATCAATTTGCGCTTTGCATCAAGGCGCGGCGGACCAGGTGCAGGGCACCATCCACCGCGTCGCCTGCCGGCTCCACACGTCGCATCTGGGTCGCCTCGGAGAAGCGCGACGCCAGCCGCCCGCCAATGCTGCCGCACACCACCAGCGGCACGCCTCGCGGACCGTCGAGCGCCTGCGCCACCGCGTCCAGCGCCTGCACCGCGCGGCGCAACAGATGCGCCGCCGAGAGGTCGGCGGCCTCAGTATCGAACACCAGCGGCGCGAGCTGCGCGTACTCGAACTGCCCCGCCTCGTCGCACCAGGCCAGCAGGCGCTCACGGGTGGAACCGCAGACCTCCCAGACGGCATGCACGAGCGCGCTTTGGTGAATGCGGCCGTCCATGGCCCACTGGGCGAGCCGCACGGCCCGCTGCCCCAGCCAGGCGCCGCTGCCTTCGTCGCCCACCGGGAAGCCCCAGCCGCCCACGCTCAGGCGCGTACCGTCCTCGCGCCACAACTCGCCGACGCTGCCGGTGCCGGAGGCCACGATGGCGCCCGGCCGGCCAGCATGGGCGCCGAGGAGCATTGCGAACGCATCGGTTTCCAGCGCCACTTCAGCAAAGACCGCACCCGGCGACTCGGCGCGGGTGGCGAGGAAGCTGTCGCGCCAGCCATGGTTGTGCACGCCGGACAAGCCCATGCCCACCGCGCAGGCCCGCAGGGGTGGCTCCGACACGCCGGCGCTGGCGAAGGCGGCATCCACGGCGCGGCGCACCTGGAGCCATGCCTGCTCGATCCCCTGGCCCAGCGCGGACGGCCCGGCTTGCCCGGCACCGACGACCGTGCCGTCCGTGCGTATCACGCGTGCCCGCGTGCCGGTGCCTCCGCCATCCACGCCAACCAGGTAGTCGATCATCGCTGCGCCTGCGCTCCGTTGTGAAACCAGTCAACTGTGTTTTATGACACAGCATTGATACCAGTTTAATACCAGAAATACCAAAACTTCAAGTGGTATTTTGGCAGCCCGAAGGAAAGCCGCGCTCGATTTTTATCGAAGACGTGCGGACGCCGCACTCCTCCTGGCAGTACAAGGGCAAACCACTATTGCGCGGCCTTCAATCAAATGAGACCAAAGCAATACCAATTTACCCTGTGCGAAGCCGATCGGCTTACCAGGTGATGGGTTCGGTGCCAGGGCGGTGCTGGGCGAGCCAGGCGTTGGCCTGGGAGAAGTGCCGGCATCCAATGAATGGCACCGGCGGACGCAGGGCCGCCAGCGGGGAAGGATGGTTCGCGGTGAAGACCGCATGGCGCTGCGTGTCGATGAGCGCCTGCTTGCGCTGCGCCGGAGCGCCCCACAGCAGGAAGACGCAGGGCCCTGCATGCCGCGAGACGTGCGCGATCAGCTGGTCGGTGAGCCTCTCCCACCCTTGCTTGGCGTGGCTTTGCGGCTGGCCGTCCTCGACGGTGAGCACCGTATTGAGCAGCAGCACGCCCTGGGCGGCCCAGCGCGTGAGGTCGCCCTCGCGGCCCATGGGCTGGCCCAGGTCGGCGGCGACTTCCTTGTAGATGTTGCGCAGGCTGGGCGGCAGCCGGGTGCCGGTCGGCACCGAGAAGGACAGGCCGTGCGCCTGACCGGGGCCATGGTAGGGGTCCTGGCCAAGGATCACGACCCGCACCGCTTGCAGCGGCGTGAGTTCGAGCGCCCGGAAGACGTCTGCCGGATAGATGCGGGCCCCGGCGGCCACGCGCTGGTCGACGAACTCGATCAGCCGGCAACCCGGCTCGGACTGCCGGAAGGCGTCGGTGACTGGCCGCCAGCAGGCTGGCACCCGGTCGAAGCAGGCTTCCAGCGGCTCGCGCAGCAGGTTGGCCGCCTCGGGCCCGGCGGCAGGCACGGTAGGCGGCGCCGGCGCGGCAGCCGGAGGCGAGCCGAAGAGATCGGGCTGCTGCGGAGAGCGGCGCGTCATGCCAGGCTCCGGCTCAGTCGCTGAACAGCTGCGCGAGTGCCACCCCCGGATCGGCCGCGCGCATGAAGGCCTCGCCGACCAGGAAGGCGTGCACATCGGCGTCACGCATGCGCTGTACATCGGCCCGCTGCAGGATGCCGGATTCGGTGACCAGCAGGCGGTCGGCCGGCACCTCGGGCAGCATGCCCAGCGTGGTGTCGAGCGTCACCTCGAAGCTGCGCAGGTTGCGGTTGTTGATGCCCAGCAGCGGCGTCCTCAGCCGCAGCGCCCGCTGCAACTCTTGATGGTCGTGCACTTCCACCAGCACCGACATCTGGAGCGCCAGCGCGGTGGCCTCCAGGTCGGCCATCAAGGCGTCGTCCAGGCAGGCAGCGATCAGCAGGATGCAGTCCGCGCCCATCGCCCGGGCCTCGAACACCTGGTATTCATCGACCAGAAAGTCCTTGCGCAACACCGGCAGTTCGCAGGCCGCGCGGGCCTGTTGCAGATAGTCGGGCGAGCCGTGGAAGAACTGGCGGTCGGTCAGCACCGACAGGCAGGCGGCACCATGGCGGGCGTAGCTGGCCGCGATCTCGGCCGGCACGAAGTGCTCGCGCAGCACGCCCTTGCTGGGGCTGGCCTTCTTGATCTCGGCAATCACCGCGGCCTGGCCGGCGGCCACCTTGGCGCGCAGGCTGCCGGCGAAATCGCGCAGGCCGCCGCGTTGCTCGGCATCGCGGCGCACAGAGGCGGCGTCGCGCTGCGCGCGGGCGGCGGCGATTTCCTCGCGCTTGACCGCCACGATCTTGTTCAGGATGTCGCTCATTGGAAAACCTCCATGCTGCGGGCCGCGGCGCTCATGCCTGTCCCCCGGCGTCCTTCAGGCCCTGCGACACCCGCACGAACTGGCTCAGCTTGGCCAGCGCCCGGCCGGAGGCGACCGCCTCACGCGCCATCTTGACGCCTTCGGCCACCGAGGCTGCCACGTTGGCGCAGTACAGCGCGCCGCCGGCATTGAGCAGCACGATGTCACGCACCGGGCCGTCTTCATTGGCCAGCGCGCGCTGGATACAGGCCACCGATTCTTCGCGGTTGGCCACCCGCAGCACCCGGGTGTCGTAGACCGGCAGGCCGAAGTCGCTCGGATGCACGACGTACTCGCGCACCTCGCCGTCCTTCAGCTCGCCGACCAGCGTCTCGCCCGACAGCGAGATCTCGTCCATGCCGTTCATGCCGTAGACCACCATCACGTGCTCCGAGCCCAGGCGCTGCAGCACCCGCACCTGGATGCCGACCAGGTCGGCGTGGAAGACCCCCATCAGCTGGTTGGGTGCCTGCGCCGGGTTGGTCAGCGGCCCGAGGATGTTGAACAGCGTTCGCACGCCCAGCTCCTTGCGGACCGGCGCGGCATGCTTCATGGAGGCATGGTGGTTGGGCGCGAACATGAAGCCGATGCCGGTTTCCTCGAGGCAGGCCGCGACCTGCGCCGGCTTGAGGTCGATGTGGGCACCCAGCGCCTCCAGCACATCGGCGCTGCCGCTGCTGGACGACACGCTGCGCCCGCCATGCTTGGCCACCCGTGCACCAGCTGCGGCCGCCACGATCATCGCGGCGGTGGAGATGTTGAAGGTGTGCGCCGCGTCGCCGCCGGTGCCGCACAGGTCGACCAGGTGGGTCTTGTCGGGCACCGCCACGGGCGTGGCGAACTCGCGCATGACCTGGGCGGCGGCCGCGATCTCGCCGATGGTTTCCTTCTTGACGCGCAGGCCGACGGCCAGCGCGGCGATCATCACCGGCGACATCTCGCCGCTCATGATGCGGCGCATCAGCGCCAGCATCTCGTCGTGGAAGATCTCGCGGTGCTCGATGACGCGCACCAGCGCGTCGGTATTGGAGATGGGCATGATCGGCCGCCTGCGGGTGTCTATCGGACGTTGAGGAAGTTCTTCAGCATGGCATGGCCATGCTCGGTCAGGATGGACTCGGGGTGGAACTGCACACCCTCGATGGCCAGCTCCTTGTGCCGCACGCCCATGATCTCGCCGTCCTCGGAGGTGGAGGTCACCACCAGGCAGTCGGGCAGCGACTCGCGCTCGATGGCCAGCGAGTGGTAGCGGATCACGGTGAAGTCCGCCGGCAGGCCCTGGTAGAGGCCCTGGCCGTCGGTATGGATCACGCTGGTCTTGCCATGCATCTGGCGCTGCGCGCGCACCACCTTGCCACCGAGCGCCGCACCGATGCTCTGGTGCCCCAGGCAGACACCCAGGATGGGCAACTTGCCGGCGAAGTGCTGCACCGCCGGCACGCACACGCCCGCCTCGGCCGGCGAGCAGGGGCCGGGCGAGAGCACCAGGCGCTCGGGCTGCAGCTCGGCGATGCCTTCGAGCGTGATCTCGTCGTTGCGGAACACCCGCACGTCCTGCCCCAGCTCGGCGAAGTACTGCACCAGGTTGAAGGTGAAGGAATCGTAGTTGTCGATCATCAGCAGCATGGTCGTCCCCTCAGAAGCCTTCTTCCACCAGCTCTGCCGCCCGCAGCAGCGCCCGCGCCTTGGCTTCGGTTTCCTTCCACTCCAGCTCCGGCACGGAATCGGCCACCACGCCGGCGGCGGCCTGCACGTAGAGGGTGTTGTCCTTGACGATGCCGGTGCGGATGGCGATGGCCACGTCCATGTCGCCGGCAAAGCTCAGGTAGCCGCAGGCGCCGCCATAGATGCCGCGCTTGACCGGCTCCAGCTCGTCGATGATCTCCATCGCCCGGATCTTGGGCGCGCCGGTCAGCGTGCCGGCCGGGAAGCTGGCGCGCAGCACGTCGAGGTTGGTCATGCCTTCCTTCAGCACCCCTTCGACATTGCTGACGATGTGCATCACGTGCGAGTAGCGCTCGACCACGAAGGCTTCGGTCACCTTGACGCTGCCGGTCTTGGCGATGCGGCCGATGTCGTTGCGGGCCAGGTCGATCAGCATCACATGCTCGGCCCGCTCCTTGGGATCAGCAAGCAGCTCGGCCTCCAGCGCCTTGTCCTGCTCCACGGTGGCGCCGCGCGGGCGGGTGCCGGCGATGGGGCGGATCACGATCTTCTCGCCTTCCGGGCTGTGTTCGTGCCGCACCAGGATCTCGGGCGAGGCGCCGACGATCTGGAAGTCGCCCATGTCGTAGAAGTACATGTAGGGCGAGGGATTCAGCGAGCGCAGCGCGCGGTACAGGCTCAGCGGCGACTCGGTGTAGCGCTTCTTCAGGCGCTGGCCGATCTGCACCTGCATCATGTCGCCGGCGGCGATGTACTCCTTGCTCTTGAGCACCGCCTGGAGGTAGTCCTCCTTGGCGAACTCGCGCTCCACCGCATGCGAGACACCGCGCCTGACCGGCGGCGCGGTGACGCTGAAGCGCAGCTTGTCGGCCAGCTCCGCCAGGCGGCGCTTGGCCTTGAAATAGGCCTCGGGCTGGCCTGGGTCGGCATAGACGATCAGGTAGAGCCGGCCCGACAGGTTGTCGATGACGGCCACCTCCTCACACTGCAGCAGCAGGATGTCGGGCGTGTCCAGCCCGCCTTCCTTCTGCACCTTGGCCAGCTTGGGCTCGATGTAGCGCACGGTGTCGTAGCCGAAATAGCCTGCCAGGCCGCCACAGAAGCGCGGCATGCCGGGCCGCAGCGCCACCTTGAAGCGCTGCTGGTAGGCCGCCACGAAGTCCAGCGGATTGCCTTCGTGGGTCTCGACCACCTGGTCGTCGGTCACCACCTCGGTCTTCCAGCCGGTGGTGCGCAGCAGCGTGCGCGCGGGCAGGCCAATGAAGGAATAGCGGCCGAAACGCTCGCCCCCCACGACCGATTCAAGCAGGAAGCTGTACTTGCTGCGGCCGCTCGCATGCGCGAGCTTCAAATACAGCGAGAGCGGGGTTTCGAGGTCCGCGAACGCCTCGGCGATGAGCGGGATGCGGTTGTAGCCCTGTTGCGACAGGCTCTGGAATTCGAGTTCGGTGATCACGCGGCGGGCCCTCCGAGCCCGGCGCACCGCGGCCTGCGACAAGCGGGCCGGATGCGCTGCATAAGCAGGTGGTCGAGGGGAATCCCGAGCCCGCGATGCCGCAAAGGCTCACGCGCAAGGCGACAGGCGGCGGGGAAGGATTCCGGGGATACCGGCGATGCGCGCGGGGGGCTCATGGATCACAAGCAACCACCACGGCCGACGGCAAATCAAACCAGTGCGTGCGGGCGACGCCAGGGCCAGGCTCCCCGGTCGTGCGAACCTTTGGTTTGTTTGCGCGAGATGAACATGGATCGCAGTGTAGCAGCGAGCCGTGCCAACACCAGCGAGTTGGAACAGCGTCTCGCCCCGCTGTTCGAGGCCTGCCCCCCCTGAACCAAGGGGCCGGGTTTACGAACGATCGTGCGTTTCCACTAGTGACAAGGCGCTTGACACTGGCAACACTGCCGGCCGTGGACGTAACAGGAGCGTAACGTGTCTTTGCACCGGTTCTTGGCTCTCACCCTCGGCCTGCTCTTGATGGTGGCAGGCAGCGCGCACGCCCAGTCCGTCGATGCGGGCGGCGTGAAGTTCTCCAAAGACCTGCAACTGCGCAATGCGCGCCTGCAACTCAACGGCGCGGGCGTGCGCTACAAGGCCATCTTCAAGGTCTATGCGGCCGGCCTCTACCTGGTGGAGCGCACCGACAGCGCGGAGGCCGCCATTGCGGCCGCCGGGCCGCGCCGACTGAACATCGTGATGCTGCGCGAGATCGATGCCAACGAGCTCGGCAAGCTCTTCACCCGCGGCATGGAGCAGAACGCCGCCCGCGAGGAGTTCGCCAAGTCCATCCCCGGCACCATCCGCATGGGCGAGATCTTTGCGGCACGCAAGCGGCTGGCGGTGGGCGAGTCCTTCCAGATCGACTGGATTCCCGGCGAGGGCACCGTGATCTCGGTCAACGGCAAGCCGGCCGCCGATCCCATCGTGGAGCCGGAGTTCTTCACGGCGCTGATGAAAATCTGGCTCGGCCAGCATCCCGCCGATCCGGCACTGAAGGATGCGCTGCTCGGCAAGGAGCCGAAGGCAGCGCGCGGCGGCAACAGCTGAGGCCGGGCGGCAGCCGCTTTGCGTGCAGTGCAGCGGCTGCAGGCGCGTGCCGGGCCGCGAGCGGCGGGCGGGCGGCGAATGAGCCGCCGGAGACCGCCTGCGCGCCTTCGATCCATACCGCAGAGGCGGTGCAGGCCGCCAAGTGCGCCCGCTTTCCGCGCTGGTGCGCCAACACCCGGCTAGTGCGCGAACAGCCGGCTCAGCGAATCGACATAGCCGTTGGCCGGCGTGTCTTGCACCGGCTCGCCATGGTTGTAGCCATAGGTCACCAGCACCACCGGGCAACCGGCCGCCTGCGCGGCGCGGGCGTCATTGCTCGAGTCGCCGACCATCAAGGTGCGGCCCGGCGCGGTGCCGAGGGCTTCGCAGGTCTTGAGCAGCGGCAGCGGGTCCGGCTTCTTGCGCTCGAAGGCATCACCGCCGAAGGTCCGCTCGAAGAACGGCGCGAGGCCCTTCTTCTCGAGCAGTGGCAGCGCGAAATCGCTCGGCTTGTTGGTCAGGCAGGCCAGCTTCAGGCCACGGTCGCGCAAGGCCTGAAGGCCCTCGCGCACGCCGGGATAGACCTCGGAATGGTCGCCGTTGATGGCCACGTAGTGATGGTGGTAGCGGTCCCAGGCCGGCGCGAACAGTCGCTCGACCTCCTCGGGTGCCAGGCTGCGCCCCAGGGTGCGCCGCAGCAGGTGCTCCGACCCCTTGCCCACGGTGCGTTCGATGAAGCCACGCTCCACGCCGGGCAGGCCCAGGTCGTCCAGCATGCGATTGAGGACGACGACAAAGTCGCCCAGGGTGTCCACCATCGTGCCGTCGAGGTCGACGATGACGGCTTGCAACTCGCTCGGGTTCAGGCGCATCGGTTGGGGGCCATCGTGCATCCGCCCGGCGGGCGGCCTCGCTCACGCGGCCCGTCGGCATTATCCGGGCCGCAGCGGCCGGGGCACCAGCACGTCCTCTTACATCGCACGCAAGAGCTGCGACAGACTGTGCGGTCCGATGATCGGCGCCCCCGGCGCGCCTTCCACAAGACACCCGGAGACCGGCTCATGCACACCATCACCCGCTGTCTGCCCCATGCCTTCGGCGCCCTGGCGCTGGCCCTGCTCGCCGCCTGCGGTGGGGGTGGCAGCGACAGCGAGACCCCCGACAGCACCGGCACCGCCGACAACGGTGCGGTCACCGACGACAGCAACAGCCAGGCCAGCGGCACCGCCGGCCCGGTGCGCAGCGGCGAAGCCACCTTCTACGGCGCCACCGGCGAAGGCCACTGCAGCTTCGATGCCAGCCCGCAGGACCTGAGGGTGGCGGCGATGAACCATGCCGACTATGCCAACAGCGCCATGTGCGGTGCCTACGTGGCCGTCAGCGGGCCCAAGGGCAAGGTCACCGTGCGCATCACCGACGAGTGCCCGGAATGCCCGCGTGGCCACATCGACCTCAGCGAGTCGGCCTTCGCCCGCATCGCCGACCCGGTCGCCGGCCGGGTGCCGGTCACCTGGCAGGTGGTGCCGGGCCCGGTGCAGGGACCGGTGCAGTACCGCTACAAGGAAGGCAGCAGCATCTGGTGGACCGCTATCCAGGTGCGCAACCACCGTCGCCCGATCACCAAGCTGGAGATCCGCCCCACCGGCAGCAGCCAGTGGATTGCGGTGAAGCGCGAGCCTTACAACTACTTCGTGTATCCGAGCGCGATTGCCGCGGGCGCCCTGCAGGTGCGCATCACCGCCGAAGGCGGTGCGGTGCTGGTGGACACGCTGCCCGAGCCGCGCGGCGGCCTGCTGGTGCAGGGCCGGGCGCAGTTCCCCGGTTGAGGCCGGGCCTGGCCGCGGGCTCAGGCCGCCAGGCGCTCGCGCATCTGGTCGATCACGGCCTTGTAGTCCGGCTTGCCGAAGATCGCGCTGCCGGCCACGAAGGTGTCGGCACCGGCGTCGGCCACCTGGCGGATGTTGTCGACCTTGATGCCGCCGTCGACCTCGAGCCGGATGTCGCGGCCGCTGGCGTCGATGAGCTTGCGCACCTGCTCGACCTTGCGCAGCGCCGACGGAATGAAGCTCTGCCCGCCGAAGCCGGGGTTGACGCTCATGATCAGCACCAGGTCGACCTTGTCGATCACCCACTCCAGCAAGTCGATGGGGCTGGCCGGGTTGAAGACCAGCCCGGCCTGGCAGCCCTCGGCCTTGATCAGTTGCAGTGTGCGGTCGACGTGGGTGCTCGCGTCAGGGTGGAAGCTCACCAGGTCGGCACCGGCTTTCGCAAAGGCCTGCGCCAGCGCATCCACCGGCTGCACCATCAGGTGCACGTCGATCGGCACGCGGCTGCCGTCGGCCTTCTTGGCATGCGGGCGCAGGGCTTCGCAGATCATGGGCCCGAAGGTGAGGTTGGGGACGTAGTGGTTGTCCATCACGTCGAAATGGATCCAGTCGGCGCCAGCGGCGATGACGTTCTTCACTTCCTCGCCCAGGCGGGCGAAGTCGGCGGACAGGATGCTGGGGGCAATGCGGTAGTCGGGCATGGGGATTCCTTCGGAATCCGTGATTCTATGGAGCGCTTGCTACCATCGCCGCCCAGTGCAGCACCAACCCTCATATGAGCAGCTACGAGTTCACCTGCAGCGTCGAGCCGCGATACATCCCCGAGCAGTCCGATCCGGGGCACGGCGTGTTCGCGTTCGCCTATACCGTGACGATACGCAATACCGGCGACATCGCCGCCCAGCTGATCTCGCGCCACTGGATCATCACTGATGCCACCGGCCGGGTCGAGGAAGTGAAGGGGCTGGGCGTCATCGGCCACCAACCGCTGCTCAAGCCGGGCGAGGGTTTCGAATACACCAGCTGGACGCGCCTGGCCACGCCGCGCGGCACGATGAGCGGCAGCTACTTCTGCGTGGCGGAGGACGGCGAGCGCTTCGAGGCGCCGGTGCCGGCCTTCTCGCTCAGCGTGCAGCGCAGCGGCCTGCATTGAGGCGAGGCACCGAATGCGCCTGATGCTGTTGCGGCGCGTCGCCTGGGACCTCAACACCCTGCTGGCCACGCTCAAGCCGCGCGCCGAGCAGGCCGAGCGCAACCTGTGGTGGGTGCGCCTGGTCGAGTGGCTGCGCCACGCGCCGCTGCGCCGCGAAGGCGTGGACGCCCCCGAGCCTGGCACCCGGACGCCCTTGCCGGTGCTGCGCCTGCGCCACCTGCTGCGCCTGCTCGAGCGCCAGCCCGACTACCGGGCGCAGGTGGTGGAGCTGATTGCCCGCACGCTGCAGGAAACCGATGCGACGCTGCTGCTGGCCGACTTCGGCTTCGCGCCCCGCATGGCCTTCTTCGGCGAGATTGCCGAACGGCTGCAGCGCAAGCTGCTGCCCGGCACCGCCGAAACGCGGGACCTGGCCGAGCTGTTCCAGCTGGTGTTCTCGCAAGCCGACGATGCGCAGTGGCTGGAGGCCATCGACGACGCCACGCTGGAGAAGCTGGGGACGCTGCTGCACGAATCGGTCGCCGCCTCGGCGCATCCGCAGGCAGCGGCCGGCTGGCGTCGGGCGCAGCTCGACGCGCTGCTGTTCTGCGTCAGCCAGGTGCGCGCCGCCGCGTTCTCCGCCGAGATCCGCACCCGGCTGTCGGCCCCCGCGCAATCGCTGACGCCGTTCCGCCAGCTGGCACGGGCGTTCGAGGAGGTGCGCGAGCTGATCGAGGACAGCGCCGAGCCGCCCGCCGCGCTGGCGCCGGCGCTCGGCTTCGCGCGGGCCCTGCTGGACGCAGGGCGGCGCGACGTGCAGAGCGTGTACGAGCACCTGGAGGAGCACGGCGTCTCGATCGACATCGTCTTCACCCTGGAGCAGCTGCAGGCCCGCCTGGACCGCATCGACCACCTGCTCGACTGCCTGCTGAGCGATCGGCCTGCCCATGCGGTGCGGCGCCTCATGGTGCAGTTTGCCGAGGCCGCGCAGCAGCGCCGCAGCGTGCGGGCCTTGCTGGCCCGCAACTATTCGCTGCTGGCGCGCAAGGTGACCGAACGCAGCGCCGAGACGGGCGAGCACTACATCACCCGCAACCGGCGCGAATACCTGCAGATGTTCCGGCGCGCCTGCGGCGGCGGGGCGGTCACCACCGTCACGGTGCTGCTCAAGTTCTTCATCGCCGGCCTCGGCCTGTCGGCCTTCTGGGGCGGATTGGCGGCGGGGCTGAACTATGCGGCCAGCTTCGTCGCCATCCAGCTCGCCCACTTCACGCTCGCCACCAAGCAGCCGGCGATGACGGCACCGGCGATGGCGGCGCGGCTGCAGGACCTGGCGTCCGACGACGCGATCGAGCGCTTCGTCGACGAGGTGGCCCACCTGATGCGCACGCAGGTCGCCGGCATCCTGGGCAATGTGGCGGTGGTGCTGCCCTGCGTGCTGGGCGTGCAGCTGGCATGGAAGGCCGCCTTCGGAGAAGCGCTGGTCGGTGCCGCGAAGGCCGAGTACGCGCTGCATTCGCTCAGCGCGCTGGGCTGGACGCCGTTGTTCGCCGCCGCCACCGGCGTGCTGCTGTTCGCCTCCAGCCTGGTGGCGGGCTGGGCCGAGAACTGGTTTGTGCTGCACCGCCTGGGCAGCGCCTTGCGCTGGAACCCGCGCATCCTGTCCTGGCTGGGCGAGCGGCGGGCCGAACGCTGGTCACGCTCGCTGCAGGCCCAGGTCTCGGGGTTTGCCGGCAATGTCTCGCTCGGCCTGATGCTGGGCCTGTTGCCGGCGGTGGCCACCTTCTTCGGCATCCACTTCGATGTGCGGCATGTCACGCTGGCCAGCGGCCAGTTGGGGGCAGCCCTGGGCGCCCTGGGCTGGGGCCTGGTCTACCATGCCGACTTCTGGCTGGCGGTGCTCGGCATCGGCCTGACCGGCATGCTCAATGTGGGCGTCAGCTTCGCCCTCGCCTTCCGGCTGGCGCTGCGCTCGCGCAACCTGCGGCTCAAGGACAGGCACCGGCTGTACGCGGCCGTGCGGCAGCGGCTGCGCCGCCATCCGCTCAGCTTCCTGCTGCCCACCGGCACGGCACGGCCGGCGCCGCCCGCCACGTGAGGCCGCGAAGGCGGCCGCCAGCGCGCTTCAGCGGGCCGGGCGGTCGTCCTCCGGTCGGCCTTCGTCGGCACGGCGCTCCCCGCCCTTGCGGCCGGAGAACATCGTCCACCAGACAATGAACACGAAGATCAGCAAGGCGCCCAGCGCCTCCAGCAACAGCAACCACATGTTCCCTCCATCGACCATTCGCCTGCGCCATCGTGGCGCCGCACTGCGCGGGCTCTGCGCGCTCATTCTAGGAAGCCTGGCGGCCTGCAGCCTCACGCCCGATGTCGGCGAGCCGCCTCCCGATACGCCGGCGCTGCCCGGCACGGCCATCGAGCAGCCACGCTCCCGCTGGGTCCCGGTGGGCTGGGAGGCGCTGCCCGGCTGGGACGCCGACCAGGTCGGCCGCGTCTGGCCGGCGCTGATGCAGAGCTGCCAGCGCCCAGCGCCGGCCTGGACCCAGGTGTGCCGCGAGGCCCGCGCGCTGCGCGAGCCGACCGAGTCGGCGGTACGCGGCTTCCTGCAGCGCGAGCTGCAGCCCTACCAGGTGCAGGCGCGCGAAGGCGGGCAGACCGAAGGGCTCATCACCGGCTACTACGAGCCGCTGATCGACGCCAGCCGCGTGCCGACCGCCACCTACCGTGTGCCCCTGCACCAGCCACCGGCCGACCTGGCGCAGCGCCAGCCTTACTGGACCCGGGCCGAACTGGAGAACGTGCCGAGCGCGCGGGCCGCGCTGCGCGGCCGGGAGATCGCGTATGTGGCCGACCCGCTGGACGCCCTGGTGCTGCAGATCCAGGGCTCCGGCCGGCTGCGCCTGACCGAGCGCGACGGCAGCCAGAAACTGGTACGCCTGGCCTTCGCCGCCCACAACAGCCAGCCCTACAAGTCGGTGGGCCGCTGGCTGGTGGAACAGGGCGCCTTCACGCTGGAGCAGGCGTCGTGGCCCGCCATCAAGGGCTGGGCACGTGCCAACCCCGGCCGGGTGCAGCAGATGCTGCACGTCAACCCGAGGATGGTGTTCTTCCGCGAAGAGCCGCTGCCCGACCCCAGCGTGGGGCCTGTGGGCGCGCAGGGCGTGCCGCTGACGCCGGGCCGCTCGATCGCGGTGGACCGCGAGTCCATTCCCTACGGCACCCCGGTGTGGATCGACACCACCGAGCCGGTGCTGCCGCCGGCCACCGGCACGCGGCCGCTGCAACGCCTGGTGGTGGCACAGGACACCGGCAGCGCCATCGTGGGCGCGGTGCGGGCCGATTATTTCTGGGGCTGGACCGAAGGCGCCGGCGACTATGCCGGGCGCATGAAGCAGCCACTGCGCATGTGGACGCTGTGGCCGCGCCAGCCGTCATGACGAGAACCCGCGGCGGGGTGCCTCAGGGGGTGTGCCAGCCCTCAGCCGCAGGCCGGCTCAAGGCGCGCTGACGCGCATCTGCACCAGCACGCGGCGGCTGCCGGCCGCCTCGCGGCTGGACAGCAGGCCCCGTTCCTGCGTCTGCTGCGTGTCGCCACTGCTGGCGATGGTGACCCATTCGCCAAGCGGCAGCTGCACGGTGGTCTGGGTGCTCGATGCATCGCGCACGCCGCCGTCGCCCAGCCGGGCCGATTCGGCGGCGATGTCCACCAGCACCGGCTCGTCGCCTCCGCTCCAGCGCGGCTGCACGGTGAAGCCGCGGCCCGCCTCGACGATCACCGCCGAAGGCAACAGGCTGGCGCCGCCGCGGCCATTCCACATCACCTGATAGAACTGCAGCGGCTGGCTCTGCGCCAGCCGCACGCCCGCGCGGCCGCCGTTGAGCACCATCACCTGCTGCGCCAGCTGGCCGCTGCTGCGGCTTTCGCGGCGGGTGGTCTGCACCGTCACACCGCCTTCGACACGACGGGAGGTGGAGACGCTCACCTCGCCACCAGCCCCCAGCCCCTGCTGCGAAAGCTGGGCTTCGTCGCCCTGGCGCACCTCGATCAGCAGGTTGCGCTGCGGCAAGGCGGCGTCGCCGCGCTGGGCCCAGGCTACGGCAGGGGCGAGCAGGCAGAGGGAAGCGGCAAGAAGCAGGCGGCGGGCCGTCGGGGGCATCGGGGTCTCCTGGGATCGGACAGGCCCACCACTCTACCCAAAGCGAGGCACGGGACGGCGGGGCAGCGGCGCCTCAGCGGGAACTGCCGCCCTGCGACGGCCGCTTGCCGGCGTTCTTCTTGTTGTTGGTGTGCGGGCCGCGCTCCTGCGAGGCCTGCTGCTGCTGCCGCTGCGGCGACTGGGCGGCGTCCAGCTGGGCATCGGGCTGCTGGGTCTGCGGCTGGGGCGTCTGAGAGCCGGGGGCTTCGGGGGAGGCGCTGGTGCGGGGGGTGTCGGGGTTCATGGCATTTCCTTTCGATATGAGAGGACCAGGTCCTGTCTTCCCCACTGGCAAACCCTGTGCCGCCACCCTTGCGCCTCAGCGCGAACGCGGCTTCAGGTGCCCCAGCGGCAGGGCCCGGCTGGCCTTCACCTCGCCCAGCGAGAAGCTGGTGTGCAGGTCCTTCACGTTGGGCAGCTTGAAGAGCGTGTCCATTGCCCAGCGCGAATAGGCGTCGAGGTCGGTGGCCATCACCTGCAGCTCGAAGGTGCCCGAGCCGGAGATGTAGTGGCAGGAGATCACCTCCGGCAGCGCCCGGATCGCATCCTCCAGCTCGCGGGTGGCGGTGGCGTTGTTGCGCTCGGCGTCCACCCGCACGAAGGCCAGCACGCCCAGGCCGATACGGTGCCGGTCGATCTCCGCGCGGTAGCCCTTGATGTAGCCCTGCTCCTCCAGCCACTTCACCCGCCGCCAACACGGCGTGGGCGACAGCCCGATGCGCGCGGCCAGCTCGGCATTGGACAGGCGCGCGTCCTGCTGCAGCTCCACGAGGATGGCCACGTCGTAGCGATCCAGCCCCTCGTGGGGCGCTTCGGCGGCGCCGGAAGTCACTTCCGCGAGCGCTGGGGTTTTCCCTGATTTTGGGATCTTTGAGGGCATTCTTTCTTCCAAACCTCGATGTTGAGTCGATTATTCCTCGAACCCCGGGTTTTGAGGCACAGATAAAAAAGACTTAGCGGCGTCGGATTCCTAAACTTGCCAGGCAAAACGCCGGTCGTGACGAGGCCCGCCACAAGCGGGCTGTCGAGCGGCACACAAGGAGTACACGATGAATGCCCCGCTTCCCGAGTCGATCCGCAAAGCGCTCGAAACGGTCTCCCTGGACGACAAGTACGCGCTGGACCATGGCCGCGCCTTCATGAGCGGCGTGCAGGCGCTGGTGCGGCTGCCGATGCTGCAGCGCACGCGCGACGCCCGCAACGGCCTCAACACCGGGGGCTTCATCAGCGGCTACCGGGGCTCCCCGCTGGGCGGCTACGACCAGGCGCTGTGGCAGGCCAAGAAGCACCTGGCCGCCAACAACATCGTGTTCCAGCCGGGCGTCAACGAGGAACTGGGCGCCACCGCCGTGTGGGGCACGCAGCAGCTCGACCTCTACCCCGAGCAAAAGAAGTTCGACGGCGTGTTCGGCATCTGGTACGGCAAGGGCCCGGGCGTGGACCGCTGCTCGGACGTCTTCAAGCATGCCAACATGGCCGGCACCGCGCGCCACGGCGGCGTCATCGCGCTGGCCGGCGACGACCATATCTCCAAGAGCTCCACCGCCGCCCACCAGAGCGACCACATCTTCAAGGCCTGCGGCCTGCCGGTGTTCTTCCCCACCAGCGTGCAGGAGATCCTGGACCTGGGGCTGCATGCCTTTGCGCTGAGCCGCTTCTCGGGCGTGTGGGCGGGCATGAAGACCATCCAGGAGATCGTCGAGTCCTCCTCCAGCGTCTGGGTCGACCCGGACCGGGTGGACATCGTGCTGCCCGAGGACTTTGCCATGCCGCCCGGTGGCCTGCACATCCGCTGGCCCGACCCGCCGCTGGAGCAGGAAGCCCGGCTGATGGACTACAAGTGGTACGCCGCGCTGGCCTACATCCGCGCCAACCGGCTCAACCACACCGTCATCGACTCGCCGCGCGCGAAGCTTGGCCTGATCGCCAGCGGCAAGGCCTACAACGACACCCGCCAGGCGCTCTATGACCTGGGCCTGGACGACGCCACCTGCCGCGACATCGGCATCCGCCTGCACAAGGTGACGGTGGTGTGGCCGCTGGAGGCCACCATCACCCGCGAGTTCGCCACCGGCCTGCAGGAGATCCTGGTCATCGAGGAGAAGCGCCAGGTCATCGAATACCAGCTGAAGGAAGAGCTGTACAACTGGCGCGAGGACGTGCGCCCGAACGTGCTCGGCAAGTTCAGCGAGCAGCCGGGCGACCAGTCCGGCGGCGAATGGTCCATGCCGAACCCGGCGCAGAACTGGCTGCTGCGCGCCAAGGCCGACCTCAACCCGAGCCTGATCGCCAAGGCGATCGCGCAGCGCCTGGAGCGCCTGGGCCTGCTGCAGCAGCTGGGCAGCGACCTGCGCGCCCGCATCGCCAGCCGGCTGGCCATCATCGAGGCCAAGGAGCGGGCCGAGCAGGCCATCACCGTCAGCACCGACCGCGCGCCGTGGTTCTGCAGCGGCTGCCCGCACAACACCTCCACCCGCGTGCCCGAGGGCTCGCGCGCGGTGGCCGGCATTGGCTGCCACTACATGGTGGTGTGGATGGACCGCCAGACCTCCACCTTCACCCAGATGGGCGGCGAAGGCGTGCCCTGGATCGGCCAGGCGCCCTTCACCAACGAAAAGCACATCTTCGCCAACCTGGGCGACGGCACCTACTTCCACTCGGGCCTGCTCGCCATCCGGCAGAGCATCGCGGCCAAGGTGAACATCACCTACAAGATCCTCTACAACGACGCGGTGGCGATGACCGGCGGCCAGCCGGTCGACGGCACCCTCACCGTGCCGCAGATGACGCGCGAGCTGGAGGCCGAGGGCGTGCGCAAGCTGGCCATCGTCACCGACGACCCGAGCCGCTACAACGCGCCGCTGAACCTCGCGCCGGGCGTCACGGTGCACCACCGCGACGAGCTGGATACCATCCAGCGCCAGTTCCGCGAACTGGAAGGCTGCACCGTCATCATCTACGACCAGACCTGCGCCACCGAGAAGCGCCGCCGCAGGAAGCGCGGCACGCTGGCCGAGCCGCAGCAGCGGGTGGTCATCAACGAGCTGGTGTGCGAGGGCTGCGGCGACTGCTCGGTGCAGAGCAACTGCCTGTCGGTGGAGCCGGTGGAGACCGAGTTCGGCCGCAAGCGCCGCATCAACCAGAGCACCTGCAACAAGGACTTCTCCTGCGTGAAGGGCTTCTGCCCAAGCTTCGTCACGGTGGAAGGCGGCCAGCTCAAGTCGGCCAAGAAGGCCAAGGCCGGGCGGCCCGATCCCTTCCAGCTGCCGGCCCTGCCGGAGCCGTCGCTGCCGCTGGCCGAGCGGGCCTACGGCATCGTCGTGGCGGGCGTGGGCGGCACCGGCGTGATCACCATTGGCCAGCTGCTGGGCATGGCGGCCCACCTGGAGGGCAAGGGCATCGTCACGCAGGACGCGGCGGGCCTGGCCCAGAAGGGCGGCAGCACCTGGAGCCACATCCAGATCGCCAACCGCGCCGAGGCCATCCACACCACCAAGGTCGGCACCGCCGAGGCCGACCTGATCCTGGGCTGCGATCCTCTCGTGGCGGCCAACAAGACCACGCTGAGCGCGATGGGCCACGGCCGCACCAAGGTCGCGCTGAACTCGCACGGCACGCCGACGGCCGCCTTCGTGACCAACCCGAACTGGGAATTCCCCAGCGGCAATTGCGACACGATGCTGGCGCAGGCGGTCGGCGAGGGCAACCTGTCGCGTTTCGACGCCGACCAGCTGGCGGTGCAGCTGCTGGGCGACTCGATCTATGCCAACCCGATGATGCTCGGCTTTGCCTGGCAGAAGGGCTGGGTGCCGCTGGCCCATGCATCACTGATGCGCGCCATCGAGCTCAATGGCGTGCAGGTGGAGAACAACAAGGCCGCCTTCGAATGGGGCCGCCGTGCCGCCCATGACCTGCCGGCGGTGGCCGCACTGGCGCAGCCGCCGGGGCAGGTGGTGCAGTTCGTGCGCAAGCCGACGGTGAACGTCGACGAGTTGATCGCCAAGCGCGAGGAGTTCCTCACCGCCTACCAGAACGCCGGCTATGCGCGGCAGTACCGCAACTTCGTCGAGCGCGTGCGCACGGCCGAGGCGCCGCTGGGCTCCACCCGGCTGACCGAGGCGGTGGCCCGCTACCTGTTCAAGCTGATGGCCTACAAGGACGAGTACGAGGTGGCCCGGCTGCACACCGACCGCAGCTTCCTGGACAAGGTGGCCCAGCAGTTCGAGGGCGACTACAAGCTGGCCTACCACCTCGCGCCGCCGGTGCTGGCCAAGCGCAACGACCGCGGCGAGCTGGTGAAGCGCCGCTATGGCCCGTGGATGCTGCGTGCCTTCGGCGTGCTGGCCCGGCTGAAGGGCCTGCGCGGCACCGCCTTCGATCCTTTCGGCCGCACCGAGGAGCGCCGCACCGAGCGGGCCCTGATCGGCGAGTACAAGGACACGGTCGAGGAACTGCTTGCTTCGCTGACTGCCGAGCGCCTGCCGCAGGCAGTGGAGATCGCCCGCCTGCCGGAGGAGATCCGCGGCTACGGCCATGTGAAGGAGCGCCACCTGCGGACGGCCAAGGAGAAGTGGCAACGGCTGATGGCCCAGTGGCGCGACGGAGCTGGGGTGCGACGGGCGGCCTGAGGGCGGCTCGGTCGCACGCGGCGGCCCGGCGCCCGCCGGGTCGACCGGCATGACGACACGACGATGTGACGCAGCGACTGACGACTGCCCGACGACCTGTGCGGGATACCGAAGCGGACGCTGTGCACCGCCACCTGGCATGCGCCACATGGCGTGCCGGCCGCCCGACACGGGGTAAGCTCGCACCGTTGCCCGCCGCCGCCGGCCTTGCCAGCTGCCGCAGCAGCGGCGGCTGACCGCGAAACCAGGAGCCCCCGATGTCCGATGACCCCCTCCTTTGCCGGCCGGTGCCACTGCGCCGCGCCTTCTTTCTCGCGCCGCTGGCGCTCGGCACGGCGACCATGCTGGCGGCCCTGGGCGGCTGTGGCGGCGGCGGCTCCGGGGACTTCGACGGCGACGACGATGACGACGACGACTCCCACGAGGACGAACCGCGCCTGCGCTTCGTGAACGCGACGCAGGACTACCGCCGGCTCGACATCTCGCTGGACGGCGAAAGCCGGCCGGTCATCGAAGGCCTGGCCTGGGGCGGCGGCAGCACCGGCTACGACTGGCTCAGCGACGGCCGCCACAACTTCCGGATGGTGAGCCGGGACCCGAGCGGCGAGATCACCGGCAGCGAGCGCTTTTCCGACCGCACCTACTACAGCGCCCTCGCCTACGGTCCACGTGGTGACAACGCCCGCCTGCTGTTCCTGGAGGAGAGCGAGCCGGCCCCGGACAACGATGAAACCAAGATTCGGGCCCTGCACCTCGCCTCCCCCAACGGCACGCTGGACCTCTACCTCACGGCGCCGGAGCTGACCGACCTCACTGGCGTGAACCCGGTCCTGTCGGGCCTGCAGTATTCGCAACTCGGCACCTTCCTGAGGCGCGATGCCGAGCGCATGGCCTTGCACCTGACCGCCGCCGGCAGCAAGACGCCGTTGTTCCGCGTCACTTTCGCGCCGGCCGGCGGCTCGGTGCTCACGCTGGTGCTGCTGCGGCGTGACGACCGGCTCAACGTCACCGCCTTGCCCCAGCGGCAGGCGGCCCATCCGCTGGACAACCAGCTCCCCTAGCCTGCGCCGGCAGCCCGGCGGTGGGACCAACGGCCGCCGCCATGCCGATCAGCGGTACCCGTCGCGACGCTCGCACCGGCACCGGCGCCGTCTGTCGGGCGGCCGGGCCGGGGCGCGGCGCGGCTGCCTAGACTCGCCGCCATGCCGTCCCGCGAGCTGCCCTCCTCCTTTCCTGCCGTGCAGGCCGCCCGTTCGCTGCGCAGCGAACGCCGGCTGCCCTTCCTGATTGCCGGCCGGGTCGTCGGCTCGGTCGCACGCGAGCACCTGGCCCTGCTGTCCGACTGCGCGCCCTGGCTGCAGATCGGCTCTACCGGCGTGCGCATGGACGACCGCCTGCGCAACGAAGTGCAGCGCAGTGCGGCGCTGGCCGCCGCCAACCAGTCCCTGCGCGACGACGGCGTGCTGACCGGCTGGCGCAACGAAACCTATGCGGTGTTCGGTGAACCCGGCGAGCCGCCGCTGGCCCTCATCGAGCGGGCCGCCTCGCGCTTCTGGGGCACGCTGACGCTCGGCGTCCACCTCAACGGCTACCTGGCCGACCCGACCGGCCGGCCCACCCACCTCTGGATGGCCCGGCGCGCCCTCAGCAAGCCCACCGACCCCGGCAAGCTCGACACCCTGGTGGGTGCCGGCGTGCCGCACGGCCAGTCGCCGTTTGCCGCCCTGGTGCGCGAAGCCTGGGAAGAATCGGGCCTGCCGCCCGAGCTGGCCAGCTGCGCCACGCTGGGCGAGCCCCTGCAGCTGCACCGCGATGTGCCGCAGGGCGTGCAGCACGAGATCCTGCATGTCTACGACCTGCAGCTGCCGCCTGATTTCGAGCCCCGCCGCATTGACGGCGAGGTGATGGAGCACCAGCTGCTGCCGCTGGCGGACGTGCTCCTGCTGCTGCGCGGCGACGAGATGGCGGTGGACGCCGCCCTGGCGACCCTCAGCTTCCTGTCACGCCACGGCCTGCTCG
Source organism: Eleftheria terrae (assembly GCF_030419005.1). Taxonomy (NCBI): domain Bacteria; kingdom Pseudomonadati; phylum Pseudomonadota; class Betaproteobacteria; order Burkholderiales; genus Eleftheria; species Eleftheria terrae. Next base: position 3,892,310 of record NZ_CP106951.1, on the reverse strand, counting down.
CCGACGAAGAGGTGCCCGCCCTGGCCCAGGCGGCCTGAGCCCCGCGACCACGGCAGGCCGGCGAAACGGATGCAGGCGCCCATCGGGTCCGTCTCGCGCTGAGCCGGCTGGCCGCACCGGGGCCGGCGACCTTCTGGCCGTCGGTCCGCTCGTCGAGCAGGTGCCGCAGCCGTCGGCACGCGGTCGTGGGCCCGCACCACCGGCAGGTTGCGGCCCGGGCTCAGAACTCGAACAAGGTCAGGCCGGCGCCGAAGCTGGTCTGGCGGTAGTTGTAGTCCAGCAGGGTCTCGCCATAGCCGGTGAAGGCCTGCAGGTACCAGCGCAGCCCGTCGGGCTGGGCGCTGTCCACCGGATAGGTCCAGTCCAGCTGCAGCGAACCGCGCTTGAAATCCTTGAGGTTCTGCCGCCAGCGCAGCGAGGCGGTGGCACTGCCCGGGATCCAGGTCACCGCCACCTCGCTGCGGCCCACGTACTTCGTCAGGTCCGGATTGTCGTTGTCCTCCGGGTCCTCGCTGAGGCGCTTGTTCAGGCGCGCGTAGAGCGTCACATCGCCGCGCTCGAGGCCGGCACCGACATAGATGCGGTTCCAGCTGCGCGACAGCGGGTCCGGCTGCCCGTTGGACTGGTGGGCCAGCCCGGCCTGCAGCATGCGGAACTGCCAGCCGCCCGGCAGGCGGCGCAGCCCCTCGGGCACCGGCACCACGTAGATCAGCTCGGGCTCGAAGTCGGTGTTGCGGAACGGCGAGGATTCCTTGCGGTTCCAGACCTGCCACAGCGATTGCTGGGTGTAGCCGAACCACAGATCGGCCCCCGGCAACAGCAGGCCCTGGGCGATCTTGGTACGCACCGAGAGCTGCAGCTTCGCTTCCAGGCGCTTGTAGTCCGGCCCGCTGCCGTTGCTGGGCCGCGTCGGGCTGCTGGGCCGGCGGTTGATGTCGCTGGTGTAGTGCACCGGCAGCAGGAAATTGGGCCGGTAGGTCTTGAAGCGAAAGGTGCCGCGCTTGTCCGACGAATCGAGCTCCCAGAAGCTCGACCAGAGGCTGGGCGTGTCGCCGGCCCGCAGCCCGGGCCCGGCGCCGGTCGTGGCGGCGGCGGGCGCCTCGGGCGTGGCGGCCGGCAATGGCGCCGGCAGGCTGGCGCGCGCAGCCGGCTCCCCGGTGGTGGCGCCGGCCGGCGCCGCCGCCGGGGCCTGGCCACGGCCGGCGAGGCGGTCGTAGCAGGCCAGGCGCTCGCTGTCGCCGGGCACTTCGGCGCAGCTGGTCAGGCTCAGGGGCTGCACCGGGGCCTGCGCCCAGGCGGCCGCTGCGGCCGTCAGCGCCCAGCCGCCCAGCAGCAGGCGGCGGGCGGCACGCTCGTGCGAGAACAGGTCGCCCCCCTGTGGGCCGTGGTCTTTGGCATGTGCTTGCATGGCGTCGAAGTGTGCCGCAAGACGACGACTTCCCTGTTTCCTGACGCAGCAACCTTTCAAAGCATTCGAACGATTCGGTGAAGGCGGGTGAACTTCCGGCCTGCTGCCGCCTCCTATGCTTCACATCTGTTCCATGCGTTTGCACAGTGGCAGACGTCTGGCCCGCCATCCGGCTCCCGTTCAAGCAGTTTCAATGAAGTCCCAGCCCACAGTCCGCTACTCCAGCGTTGCCATGGCCTTCCACTGGCTGCTCGCGCTGGCGATTGTCGGCGCCTTTGTCGTCGGCCTCTACATGACGGGGCTGTCGATGTCCCCCACCCGGCTGAAGCTCTACAACTGGCACAAATGGGCCGGCGTGAGCATCCTCGCCCTGTCGGCCGCCCGCCTGCTGTGGCGCCTGGTGCAGCGGCCGCCGGCCCTGCCGGCCGGCATCGCGGCCGCCATGCCGGCCTGGCAGCGCATCGCCCACCATGCGACGCACGGTCTGCTCTATGTGCTCTTCTTTGCCGTGCCGCTGGTCGGCTGGGCCTACAGCAACGCGGCCGGCTTCCCCATCGTGCTGTTCGGCGTACTGCCGCTGCCCGACCTGGTGACCCCCGACAAGGCGCTGGCCGAATGGCTCAAGCCCTGGCATGGCCGGCTGGCCTATGCGCTGGCCGCGCTGGTGGTGCTGCATGTGGCGGCCGTCATCAAGCACCAGTTCATCGACCGCGACGGCCTGCTGGCACGCATGCTGCCCGGCCCTCGCTGATCGCCTCCACCCCTTTCGTCTCTCCGGGAACCTGTCCATGAAATACCTGCTCTCCCTCGCAGCCGCCGCCAGCGTCCTGGCCGCCACGCCCGCCCTGGCGCAACAGAAGCTGCTGCCGGCGCAAAGCGAGATCGTGTTCGTCAGCAAGCAGATGGGCGTGCCGGTCGAAGGCCGCTTCAAGAAGTTCGACGCACGTGTCGCCTTCGATCCGAAGAAGCCCGAGTCCGCCAACATCGCCTTCACGGTGGACCTGGGCAGCGCCTCGCTCGGTGCGCCGGAAACCGAGGCCGAAGTGGTCAAGCCGCTGTGGTTCAACGTCGCGAAGTTCCCGCAGGCCAGCTTCCAGTCCAGCAGCGTGAAGGCGCTCGGTGCCGGCAAGTACGAAGTGGCCGGCAAGCTCAACATCAAGGGCAATGCGCGCGACCTGGTGGTGCCGGTGACGCTGGCCCAGTCCGGCGGCACCACCAGCGCGGCCGGCGCCTTCACGATCAAGCGGCTCGACTTCAAGATCGGCGAAGGCGAATGGGCCGACACCTCGATGGTCGCCAACGACGTGCAAGTCAAGTTCAAGCTCGCGCTGACCGGCGTGGGCGCCCTCTGATCCTCGCTCGCCCGGCCGGCCGCTTGGGCCGCCGGGCGGCTTTCCTGTCCTCACCGTCCTCCTCTTTCTGAAATGGATTCCAACGTGAAGAAGACCCTCCTCGCCGCCGCACTGCTGTCCAGCGTCATCGCCGCCCAGGCCGAGCCGGTGACCTATTCGATCGACCCGAGCCACACCTTCGTGACCTTCGAGGTCGTGCACTTCGGCACCTCCACCAACCGCGGCCGCTTCGACAAGAAGGAAGGCACGGTGCAGATCGACCGCGCCGCCAAGACCGGCAAGGTCGAGCTGACGCTGGAGACCGACTCCATCAATACCGGCGTGGCGCCCTTCAACAAGCACCTGCAGAGCAAGGACTTCTTCAACACCGCCGAGCACCCGACCGCCAAGTTCGTCGGCGACAAGTTCACCTTCGACGGCGACAAGGTGACGGCTGTCTCCGGCACGCTGACGCTGCTGGGCAAGAGCCAGCCGGTCACCCTCAAGGCCAACCGCTTCAACTGCTACCAGAGCCCGATGCTCAAGCGCGAGGTCTGCGGCGGCGACTTCGAGACCACCATCCAGCGCAGCCAGTGGGGCATGACCTACCTGCTGAACATGGGCCAGCCTGACGACGTGCGCCTGCTGGTGCAGGTCGAGGCGGTCAAGCAGTAATCCGACTTCCGGCCACCCTCGGATGGCCTGCCACGCCCTGGCCTTGAGCGCCGGGGCGCGCCTGCAGGTGCACCCTGCGCACGCCGGCGCAACGCCGGCCGAGCCGCGCGCCCGCTTCCTATAATCCGCCGGGCAACTTCCAGAGTTCCATGCGCGAGACAGAGCGCGCTGCCCCGCCCGCCTCCTTCACCACCGCCCTGCCTCCTGCCAAGCGCCCCTGGTGGCGCGTGCTGGCGGCCTGGGCCGGTGCGGCCGTTGCGCTGGCCTGCTGCGCGCTGATGCTGCTCGGCGTGGCGCTGGCGGTGGCTTATCCCAACGTGCCGGAGATCCACGAGCTGACCGACTACCGGCCGCAGCTGCCGCTGCGCGTGTTCTCGGCCGACGGTGTGCTGCTGGGCGAGTATGGCGAGGAGCGGCGCCGCTACCTGCCGCTGAGCGAGATCCCCAAGGTGGTGGAGAACGCGGTGCTCTCGGTGGAAGATGCGCGCTTCTACGAGCACCCGGGCATCGACCTGGTGCGGGTGGCGGGTGCCGGCCTGCGCAACATCGTGGACTTCCGCAGCGAAGGCGCCTCCACCATCACGATGCAGCTGGCGCGCAACTTCTACCTGCCGACCGAGAAGACCTTCACCCGCAAGCTCTACGAGATGCTGCTGGCGTTGAAGATCGAGGGGCAGCTGTCCAAGCGCCGCATCCTCGAAACCTACATGAACCACATCCACCTGGGCGAGCGCGCCTGGGGATTCGCGGCAGCCAGCGAAACCTACTTCGGCAAGCCGCTGCAGCAGGTCACCCTGGCGGAGGCGGCCATGCTGGCCGGCCTGCCGCAGGCGCCGTCCACCCGCAACCCGGCGGTCGACCCCCAGCGGGCCCGGGCCCGGCAGTGGCATGTGCTGGAGCGCATGTTCCGCAACGGCGTCATCACGGCCGCCGAGCGCGACGCCGCCCGCGCCGAGCCGCTGCGCCTGCACCTGCGGCCAGAGCTGCCGGAGTATGGCCGCCACGCTGCCGAGACGGCCCGCCAGCTGGTCTACAGCCACTACGGCGCGGAGGCCTACACCCGGGGCCTCAATGTGCACCTCACCATCGACTCGGTGCAGCAGCTGGCCGCCTGGCAGGCCCTGCGCCGCGGCATCCTCGACCACGAGCGCCGCCAGCCCTGGCGCGGGCCGGAGGCGTATGTCGACCTGCCCGCCGAGCCCGGCGAAGTGCAGGCCCGCATTGCCGAAGCCTTGCTCAAGCACCCGGACAACGGCGAGCTGCAGGCGGCCGTGGTGCTCGAGGCGAGCCCCGGACGGGTGGTGGCAGCCCTGCAGGACGGCCGGCCGGTGACGCTGGGTGCCACCGGCCTGCGCAGCGCGGCCACCGCACTCGCCGACAACGCCGACCCGCGCACCCAGCTGCGCCGGGGGGCAGTGGTCCGGCTCCTGCAATCAGCTGCGGGCGACTGGAGCCTGGCGCAGCTGCCCGAGGTCAGCGGCGCCTTCGTCGCACTGGACCCGGCCACCGGCGCGGTGCGTGCGATGGTCGGCGGCTTCGATGCCAGCCGCAGCGCGTTCAACCGCGCCACCCAGGCCTGGCGGCAGACCGGCTCGTGCTTCAAGCCTTTCCTTTATTCCGCGGCCCTGGAGCAGGGCTACACGCCGGCCACCGTCATCAATGACGCGCCACTGCGCCTGGACGCCGCAGCCGCCGGCGGGCGGGCCTGGGAGCCGCGCAACCATGACGGCCGCTTCGACGGTCCGATGTCACTGCGCCGCAGCTTCGCTGCCTCCAAGAACATTGCGGCGGTGCGGTTGCTGCAGGCCATCGGCTCGCCGTTCGCGCGCCAGTGGGCCGGCCGCTTCGGCCTGGACCCGGAGCGCCAGCCGGCCTCGCCCAGCCTGGCACTGGGCGCCGGGCAGGCGACGCCGCTGCAGCTCGCGTCGGCCTACGCGGTGATCGCCAACGGCGGACACCGGCTGCCGCCGCTGTTCATCGAGCGGCTGACCGATGCGCGCGGGCGAATCATCAAGGCCTGGCCACCGGCGGCGCGCGGTGCTTCGACGCGGGCGATCGACGAGCGCAACGCCTTCCTCACCGGCAGCCTGCTGCAGGAGGTGGTGCGCAACGGCACCGGCGCGCGGGTGCAGCAGGCACTGCCGCGGCCCGACCTGTTCGGCAAGACCGGCACCACCAGCGACGCGCAGGATGCCTGGTTCGCCGGCTACCAGCCGGGGCTGGTGGCCGTGGCCTGGCTGGGCTACGACGAACCGCGCCGGCTGGGCCTGCGCGAGGGTGGCGGCACGCTGGCCCTGCCGGTGTGGATCGATTTCATGAGCCAGGCCCTGCGCGGCGTGCCGGTGAAGATGCCGCAGCCGCCGGACGGCCTGGTGTGGTGGGACGGCGAGTGGTTCTTCGAGGAATACACCCCGACCACCGGCATCGCCACCCTGGGCATGGAAGACAGCCCGCCGGCCTCGCCCAGCGAGGAGGAGCGGCGCAGCATCCTGGACCTGTTCCGCTCCTGAAAGCGGCTCAGGACTGGATGTACTTCTCGAACACGTCGCTGAAGTCGCGCTTGACGTGGCGCTCCAGCAGCGCGCTGTTCACCGTGTAGAGCAGCGCGTTGTAGTGCTTCACGAGCGTGGCCTCGCTGTCGACCGAGCCGATCTTGTACATCGAGGCGAGCGCGCTCAGGCAGGGCAGCACGTTGTCGCGTGCCACCGCATGGCGCGACTGCATCTTGCCGATGGTGTGCAGCGCCTTGTAGATGTCCTTGAGCTGCTCGAGATGGCTCTTGCGCACGTCGATGTTGAAGTCCAGCGAGTCGTCGATCCTGAACTTGAGCTCGATGTCGAGGTCGATGGTGCCGGCCGTCTCGATCGACACGCCGCTGATGACATGGCTGGCGAAGTCATAGCGCCGGATGGCCCGCTTCGACGAGACGGCGGAGTCGCCGTCCACGTGGATCAGGGCCAGGTTGGTGAAGCAGTACTCATCCTTCTTGGACTTGATCAGGAAGAAGATCTTCTCGCCGTCCTCGTGGAAGAGGTAGTCGTCGGCATCGACCTTGTCGTAGTCGGACGGCGCGACGATCACGCCGATGTCACTGAGGCCGAGCGCCTCGGCCGCGAACTTCTTGAACATGTGCTGCTTTCTGTGGCGATCAGTGGCCGGCGGCGGCCGCCGTCGCGCCTGGGTGGAAGGGCTCCGCCATTCTCGACGCGGCCTGGCGAGGCCGGCCACCCCCAGGCGGGGGGCGGGTGGCGGGCCGGTCAGGCCGGCTGCACCAGGCGCCGGCGCTTGATGATCACCACCGGCGTCTGCGCCGGCCGCGGCGGCGGCGCCTCTGCGGCTCGCCGCACTGCCGCACGGACCTGGCTGGTGCTGAGGGCGGTGGAATGGTCGCCGTTGAGCTGGAAGTACAGACCCTCGGTGCTCACGGCCAGCGCACCGATCTGCGCGCCGCGCTCGATGCTGCCCAGCAATTCCAGCGCATCCCCTTCCGGCCGCGGCTGGGTGAACCGGCGCCAGTAGACCTCACCCAGGCGCACCCGCCATTGTTGATTTCGACGTGCCATCGTCAGCCTCGGTCTTGTGGTCGCTGGGAGAGGGAATGCTGCCGGCCCACGCCCACATCAATGCGACCAACGGAGCATCCAGATGGATGAGGGGCGGCGGGCAGGGATTCTGCCGCTTGGCCGCGACCTTCATGTGAATCACCTGTCGTCTTTTACAGGGAGCAACAACTCCAGCGCGAGCGGCCTTGCGGCTGGCAGCGACAAGTGCCGGCCTGCCTGCCCGCGGGGTGTGCGCAATGTCACGAAAGCCGGTCTTGCCCGCCCAAAAGCGGGCCTTCTTGGCAAGGCTGCGACGCAAGTCCGCTGGCGCGCGGCCGCAACACCGGGAAGCGCGCGTCGTCCGGCCGGCTGTGCCGGAAAGCCATCGGGGCGCGAATCGGCGGTTGTCGACGGCATCGAACTTGCTGTTTGGCCCCCCGGCTTCGCGATATCGGCACAAGGACGCGCTTCGCGAGCCGCGCAAGACACAAGCAGTTTCAGACACGACCTGCTCGGTCGCCCGATGACCATTTCGGGCTCCCGGAATTGCGCAATCCATCGTAAGGAGGGATGCCCCTTGGAACAACGCGCAACAAACACTCTGGTGGAACCCCGCCGACACCGCCTGGCCGCTGCCGCGACCCTGGCAATCCTGCTGACCGCCTGCGGCGGCGGCGGCGGAGGCGGCTCAAGCAGCAGCGACGGCGGATCCGGCACTTCGGGCGAAGCGGATCCGTTCGCGGTCCAGCCCACCTCTGCCCGCGACGCAGTCCGGCTGGCCGACCAGGCCACCTTCGGCCCCACCGAAGCCCTGGTCGCCGAGATCCAGGCCAAGGGCCCGGGCCGCTGGGTCTATGAACAGATGCAGGCGGAGCGGCGGCCCGACAGCCCCACCTCGTCCTACTACACCAGCGGCAACGGCGACGCGGTGCACAAGTTCACCGGCTCCGGCGAGTTCTGTGACGGCAAGGGCAGCAACTGCTGGCGCGACTGGTCGTCCACCCAGCCGCTGGTCTGGGACTTCTACCGCAACGCCGTCGGCAAGCCCGACCAGCTGCGCCAGCGGGTGGCCTTCGCGCTGCAGCAGATCCTGGTGGTGTCGAACCTGGAAGTGAGCGGCACCTACGGCTTCCGCAACTACCACAACGCGCTGCTCGACAACGCCCTGGGCAACTACCGCGACGTGCTGAAGAAGGTCGCGCTGTCGCCGGTGATGGGCGACTTCCTGAACAACGCCAACAACGACAAGGCCGCGCCGAACGAGAACTTCGCGCGCGAGCTGCTGCAGCTGTTCTCGATCGGCACCTGCCAGCTGGACGCCGATGGCGAGCTGGCCGGCCGCACTTGCCAGCCCACCTACGACAACGAGACGGTGCGTGCCTATGCCTATGCACTCACCGGCTGGACCTACCCGCAAGGCGGCGCCACGCCGTGGGGCTGCTGGCCCAAGGGCACCAACTGCCGCTACTACGGCGGCGACATGGTGCCGGTGGCGCAGTTCCACGATACGCAGGAGCGCAAGCTGCTGAACGGCGTCACGCTGCCGGCCGGCCACACGGCGCCCCAGGCGCTGGAGGCCGTGCTCGACAGCCTGATGAACCACCCCAACATGGCGCCCTTCATCAGCCGCCAGCTGATCCAGCACCTGGTCACCAGCAACCCGCCGCCGGGCTACGTGGGCCGGGTGGCGAAGGCGTTCTCGACCGGCCGCTGGTACAGCTTCGGCAGCGGCCGGCGCGGGGACATGAAGGCCACCATCGCGGCGGTGCTGCTCGACGTCGAGGCCCGCAAGATCGACCACAGCCCGCGCATGGGCCGCCTGCGTGAGCCGGCCCAGATGTTCACCGGCGTGCTGCGCGCGCTCAACGGCCAGACCGACGGCGAGCCGTTGGCCTGGTGGTGGGGCGACACGATGCGCCAGCATGTGTTCCGTCCGCCCTCGGTGTTCAACTTCTATTCGCCCGACTACCCGGTGGCCGGCACCTCGCTGGTGGGCCCGGCCTTCGGCATCCACAACGCCAACACGGCGCTGCAGCGGCTGAACTACGTCAACTACCTGGTCAACTGGGGCGGCTCCAAGGCCAGCGCGAGCGTGCCGAACGCCACCGCCACCCAGGTCAACCTGAAGCCCTTCGAGGCTGATGCGGCCGACCCCGCCAAGCTGGTCGACCGGCTGTCGATGCTCGCCTACGGCCAGCCGCTGACCGGCAATGCCCGCGCGCAGGTGATCAACGCGGTCGCCGCCTTCAGCCAGCAGACCAGCGGCGCCGCCTACCTGAGCAACCGCGTCAAGAGCGCTGCCTACCTGGTGTTCAGCGCCCCGCAATATCACGTGATCCGGTGACCGCGCCATGACCAAGAAACTCGACCTCCACGATCTCGACGCGCTGGTCCTGCAGCGCCGCCAGCTGCTGAAGCTGGCCACCGGCGCCCTCGGCGTGGCCGGCCTGTCCGGCCTGGCGCTGGGCCCCAGGCTGGCCCATGCGGCCGACTACCGCGCGCTGGTGTGCGTCTTCCTGTACGGCGGCAATGACGGCCTCAATACCATCGTGCCGACCGACACCACCCGCCACAACCAGTACAGCGCGGTGCGCAAGGGCCTGGCCCTGCCGCGCGCCAGCCTGCTCGGCCTGGCCGGCAGCGACTATGGCCTGCACCCCTCGCTGTCTGCCCTCAGCTCGGCCTGGAACGACGGGCACCTCGCGCCGGTCTTCAACGTCGGCCCGCTGGTGCGGCCGATGACCAAGGCCGAATACCGCAAGGAGCCCAACGCCTCGCCGCTGATCCCGGACAACCTGTTCTCGCATTCCGACCAGCAGACCCTGTGGGAGACCGGCACCACCAGTTCGCTCGCCCGCACCGGCTGGGGCGGACGTGCGGCGGCAGCGCTGGGCACCACCAATCCGGTGATCTCGGTCGGCGGCAACGGCCGCTTCGGCGTCTCGGACCTGGCAGCGCCGCTGGTGCTGCCCGCGCCGGGTGCGACCTTCGGCGCCGAAGGGCTGCAGGACAGCTGGGCCCCTGTGGCCGCCCGCAAGGCGGCGCTGGAAGCGCTGTATGCCGAGAACCATGCCAACGAGATGCTGCAGGCCTATGTGAAGCAGCAGCGCGATGCCTTCGCCACCTCGGCGCGGCTCGGCCCGCTGGTGAAGATCAAGCCGGGCGACACCGGCGCCTCCAGCGCGCTGAAGCAGGCCTTTGCCTCGCTGACCGGCCCCGACGGTCAGGCGACGACGATGATCGCCCAGCAGCTGTTCCAGATCGCCAAGCTGATCGAAGGCCGTGCCACCGTGCAGGGCGACCGGCAGATCTTCTTCGCCCAGCTCGGCGGCTTCGACACCCACGGCAACCAGATCGACGACAACGCCACCGTCGGCGAACATGCCCGGCTGCTGAAGATGCTGGGCGATGCGATGGGCGCCTTCCACCAAGCCATGAAGAACATCGGCATGGCGCAACAGGTGACGCTGTTCACACAGAGCGACTTCGGCCGCACCTTCCTGCCCAACAACAGCAACGGCACCGACCACGCCTGGGGCAACAACCACCTGGTACTGGGCGGTGCAGTGAAGGGCCGCACCACCTACGGCACCTACCCCACCCTGCAGCTCGGCGGCCCGGACGATGTCGGCGTGGACAGCTGGGAGCAGCAGGGCCGCTGGCTGCCGACCACCAGCGTGTCGCAGTACGCGGCCACGCTGTTGCGGTGGTTCGGTGCCGGCGACGGCCAGCTCGACTCGATCCTGCCCAACCTGGGCAACTTCGGCTCGAAGCGGGTGCTGGGCTTCCTCTGATCCCCGGCGCGGCCGGGCCGCGGGCGGCGCTCGCCGGGTGATGCCCGGCGGGCCGGCCAGGCGGCTCAGCCCAGGACGGAAGGCCACGCGCCGGACCGGGAGAAGCACCGCAGGAACGCACTGCGGCGGCACGGTCCGCGATGCGGGGTCCGCGCGGGCCGCGCGGCGTCTTGCCCTTGGCAAGCAGCCTGACCGGTCCGCGCCGGCTTCCTTGCCGCCGGCTCTCCTTCTGCTTCCCGCTACCCGGCTTTTCCCTGGCTGCTGCTTCCCGCCATCTCCGCTTCAGGCCGTCTTGGCCTGCGCCGCCCGCGCTGCGAACTCCGCGCGCAAGGCCTTGAGCTTCTCGCGCGGGTCTTCCTTCATCGTCTTCTCGTCCAGCTTCATCTCGGCAATGAAGCGGCTCGGGATGCCGGCGACCCAGTCGCGGCCCTTCTTGCGCCGCTTGAGCACGCTCACCGCCAGCGTCTTGCGGGCGCGGGTGATGCCGACATACATCAGCCGGCGCTCTTCCTCCAGGCGCTGCGGGGTCATGTCCTCGTCCTCGCTGCGGAAGGGCAGCAGCCCTTCGTTGACGCCCACCAGCACCACGTGCGGCCACTCCAGGCCCTTGGACGCATGCAGGGTCGACAGCGTCACCACGTTCGGGTCGCCGGCCCGCTCGGTCAGGCTGAGGATGACGGAGATGGTCTGCGCCACGTCCATGATGCTCTTGCGCTCGCTCTCCACCTTCACGCCGCCGTCGTCCTCCAGCACACCGCCGCAGCGCCGGGCGATCCAGTCGACGAAGTCCATCACGTTCTGCCACCGGGTGGCGGCGGCCTTCTCGCTTTCCTCGCCGTCGTAGAGGTGCTGCTCATAGCCGATTTCCTTCAGCCACTCCATCAGCACCGGCTTGGCCGCCTCCGCGCCCATCGTGTGGCGGAAGCGGTATTCGAGGTCGTTCACATAGCGGCCGAACTCGTGCAGCGAGCCAATGGCGCGCGCGCTGACGGCGCTGGCCAGCGAATCGGCGAACAAGGCCTCGAAGAGGCTGACCTTCCACTTGGCCGAGAACTCGCCAAGCTGGCCCAGCGTCTGGTGGCCAATGCCGCGTTTCGGGGTGGTGACCGCCCGCAGGAAGGCCGGATCGTCATCGTTGTTGACCAGCAGGCGCAGCCAGCCGCACAGGTCCTTGATCTCCGCGCGGTCGAAGAAGCTCTGGCCGCCGGACACCTTGTACGGAATGTCGGCCTTGCGCAGCGCCTGCTCCAGCACCCGCGCCTGGTGGTTGGCCCGGTAGAGGATGGCGAAGTCGCTCCAGTTGGCCGGCGCGCTGGTGGTGGCGCCGCCGCGGATGGACTGGATGCGCGCCACCGCCCGCTCGGCCTCGTGCTCTTCCTTGTCGCACTCGACCAGCCGCACCGGCTCGCCGTCGCCGTATTCGCTCCAGAGCTTCTTCTCGAAGATCTTGGGATTGGCGGCGATCACGTTGTTGGCCGCACGCAGGATGTTGCCGGTGGAGCGGTAGTTCTGCTCCAGCGGGATCACCTTCAGGTTCGGGTACTCCTGCGGCAGGCGCTTCAGGTTCTCGATGGTGGCGCCACGCCAGCCGTAGATGGACTGGTCGTCGTCGCCCACCGCGGTGAACATCGCCCGCTCGCCCACCAGGGCCTTCAGCAGCTCGTACTGCACGGCGTTGGTGTCCTGGTACTCGTCCACCAGCACATAGCGCAGCGTGCGCTGCCATTTCTTGCGCACCTCTTCATCGCGCTGCAGCAGCTTCAGCGGCAGGCTGATCAGGTCGTCGAAGTCGACCGCCTGGTAGGCCGTCAGGCGCTCCTCGTAGAGCTTCATCACCCGGGCGCAGACGCGCTCGTCGTCGTTCTGGGCGGCCGCCTCGGCCTGCTCGCTGCTCAGGCCCTGGTTCTTCCACAGGCTGATGGTCCACTGCCAGCTGCGCGCCTGCGCGGCGTCGGTGGTGCCACCCGCATCGCGCAGGATGCCCAGCACGTCGTCGCTGTCGAGGATGGAGAACTTGTCTTTCAGGCCCAGCCGCGCGCCGTCCTCGCGCAGGAAGCGCACGCCCAGCGAGTGGAAGGTGCTGATCACCAGGTCCTTGGCCGCCCGGGCACCCACCAGGCCGCGGGCGCGCTCGCGCATTTCTTCCGACGCCTTGTTGGTGAAGGTGATGGCCGCGATCTGGCCGGGCGCATAGCCTTCCTGCAGCAGGCGGTCGATCTTGTGGGTGATGACGCGCGTCTTGCCCGAGCCGGCGCCGGCCAGCACCAGGCAGGGGCCTTGCAGGTAGTAGACGGCTTGGAGCTGGGCGGGATTGAGGCTAGGCGGGGCAGACACGGCGTGGAATCTCGGTCGTTCTATGGCAAGCGGGCGCTCGCCTCGGCAGGCTGCCGGGTGGGGGCGGATGCGAAGCCGGCCATCATAGCGAAGGCCGCCGCCGGCCGGTTTCGCGCTGGCGTGACAAAGCACCGGCGGCCCGCTTACAGTGGCGCGGTCCTGCCCGAGCACGCCCGCCTCCGGCCCCTGGCCGCGGCGGGGCCCCATCCCCGCGGAGCCTGCCCATGACGAGCCCCTTGTCCCGCCGGCTGTTCCTGTCCGGCAGCGCCGCGCTGCTGGCCGCGCCGGCCTTCATCCACCGTGCGCGGGCTGCCGACGTGCCGTTGTTCGAGCTGGGTGTGGCCTCGGGCCATCCCCAACCGCACGCCGTGGTGCTGTGGACCCGGCTGATGGGCGAGCAGTTGCCCCGCCAGGTGCCGGTGAGCTGGGAACTGGCGCAAGACGAGGCCTTCACCCGCGTGGTGGCCCGCGGCAGCGAGATCGCCGAGCGTGGGTGGGCCCACAGCGTGCACGCCGAGCCGCGCGGCCTGTCCCCGGGCCGCTGGTACTACTACCGCTTCCAGGCCCTCGGGCAGCGCAGCCCGGTGGGCCGCACGCGCACCGCACCGGCGCCGGCCGCCGAGGCGCCGCTGGCCTTCGCCATCGCCAGCTGCCAGCACTACGAAGTCGGCCACTATGCGGCCTGGCGCCACCTGGCCGGCGAGCCGCTCGACCTGGTGCTCTTCCTGGGCGACTACATCTACGAAGGCGCGCCGCGGCGCCAGGCACTGCGCCAGCACGAGGGTGAGGGGCCGGCCGTCACGCTGGAGCAGTACCGCGCGCGCTACGCCACCTACAAGCGAGACCCCCTGCTGCAGGCGGCCCACGCAGCCTGCCCGTGGCTCACCGTGTGGGACGACCATGAGGTGCAGAACGACTATGCCGGCCTGCGCGGCCAGGAACTGGAACGCAACTTCCCGCTGCGCCGCATGGCCGCCTACCAGGCGTACTGGGAGCACCTGCCCTTCCCGAAGGCGGCGCGGCCGCGGCGCACCGCGATGCGCATCTACGGCCGCACCGACTGGGGCCGCCTGGCCCGCCTGCACCTGCTCGACGACCGCCAGTACCGCGATCCGCAGCCCTGCCCGCCGCCGCGCCGGGGCGGCTCCAACACCGTGCTGGCCCGCGACTGCCCCGAGCTGGCCGACCCGCGCCGCTCGCTGCTCGGCGCGCGCCAGGAACGCTGGCTGGCCGAAGGCTGGGACCTGCACCGCCCCTGGAACCTGGTGGCCCAGCAGACCTTGATGGCGCGCTGCAGCTGGCGCGACCCGGCCGCCCCGGACAGTCCGGCCGGGGAGTACTGGACCGACGGCTGGGACGGCTATCCCGCAGCCCGCCGCCGGCTGCTGCAAGGCGTGGCCGAGCGCGGCCTGTCAGGGGTGGTGGTGCTGGGCGGCGACGTGCACAGCCACTGCGTGAGCGACCTGAAGCTGGACTTCGACGACACCGAGGCGCCGGCACTGGCCACCGAGTTCTGCAGCACCTCCATCACCAGCACATCGCTGCCCCAGAGCCAGCTCGACGCGATGCGGCCGTGGAATCCGCACCTGCACTACGCCCGCAGCGACCAGCGCGGCTACATGCGCTTCGACCTCGACGCCAAGCGGCTGTCGGCCCGCCTGCTGGCCGTGGAAGAGGTGAAGGACCCCGACAGCCCGGTGGCCACCGTCGCCCGCTTCGAGGTGGACCCGCGCCATCCCGGCGCCCGGCGGGACGGCGCCTGAGCCACGCCCTCACCGCGCCCTACTGCACCCCTACTGCGCCCCTACTGCGCCCTACGGCGGCGGCGGCCCGCCGGCATCCGGTGGCTCCGGCCACCGACCAGGGCCACCGGCGGTATCGCCGCTTGAGATACTGCGGCCCGCCATGTCAGCCATCTTCGCGGTCACCCTGCCCTTCTTCGCCCTGGTGCTGGGCGGCTACCTCGCCGCGCGGGCCCGCCTGCTGCCGGAAGCGGCGATTCCGGGGCTGAATGCCTATGTGCTGTTCTTCGCGCTGCCGTGCCTGCTGTTCCGCTTCGGGGCCGGCACACCGCTGGGGCAACTGCTCGATCCTGGGTGGCTGGCCCTCTATGCCACCTGCGCCTTGCTGGTGGTGGCTGTCACGGTGACCGTGTCCCTGGGCGCCGGCCTGCGCCTGCGCGACGCGGCCTTCGGTGCGCTGGTGGCGGCCTTCCCCAACACCGGCTTCATGGGCGTGCCGCTGCTGGTGGCGCTGCTCGGTCCCCAGGCAGCAGGGCCGGTGATCCTGACCGTGCTGGTGGACTTGTTCCTCACCAGTTCCCTGTGCCTCGCACTGGCGCAGAGCGAGGGCGCGGGCTCCCTGAAGGCCGGGCTGGCCAAGGCCGTGCGCGGCGCGCTCGGCAACCCGCTGCCCTGGGCCATCGCGCTCGGTGCGCTGGTGTCGGTCAGCCAGGCGGCCCTGCCCGGCCCGCTGGCACAGATCGTCCGCATGCTGGCCGACTCGGCCACGCCGGTGGCCCTGTTCACCATCGGCGCGGTGCTGTGGCGGGCCAACGCAGGCGCCGACGCTGCCCGCACGCCGTGGCGGCACGTAGTGCCGGTGGTCACCATCAAGCTGCTGCTGCACCCGGCCCTGGTGCTGGCCACCGGCCACCTGGCCAGCGCCGCCGGCCTGCCCCTGCGAGGCGAGGCGCTGCAGGCCCTGGTGCTGGCGGCGGCACTGCCTTCGGCCAGCAATGTCTCGCTGCTGGCCGAGCGCTACGGCGCCGACAACGGGCGCATCGCCCGCATCGTCCTGTACTCCACGGCGGCAGCCTTCCTCAGCTTCTCCTTCGCGGTAGCGCTGTTCCAGCGCTTCGGCTGACACGCCGCCAGCGCGCCCTGGCGGGCGGGTGCTCGCCGGCCTGGCCGCCAGCCATAGGCAGCGCCGGTATTTTTGGCCGTCTCTATAGCAATTCGCTATTGTCAACATGGCGACGTTCAACTTCCTCGCCCCAGCCGGCTCCATTAATCTTCATGCATCCAATCTATTGATGCACTAACAACGATAGCAAATGAGCCAGCCATGACCGATCTTGTTCTCGAACTGCTGGCCGCCCTGGCCGAAGCGATCTGACGACGACATCCCGATCCCGAGGAATCTCCATGACCAGCCGCACCACACTCACCACCGCCTCCGGCATCCCGGTGGCCGACAACCAGAACTCCCTCACTGCCGGCCCGCGCGGGCCGGTACTCCTGCAGGACTTCCACCTGATCGAGAAGCTGCAGCACTTCAACCGCGAACGGGTGCCCGAGCGGGTGGTGCATGCCAAGGGGTCGGCCGCCTACGGCACCTTCACCGTCACCCAGGACATCACCCGCTACACGCGCGCCAAGCTGTTCGAGCGGGTCGGCAAGCAGACCTCGGTGCTGCTGCGCTTCTCGACGGTGGGCGGCGAGAAGGGCTCGGCCGACACCGAGCGGGATCCGCGCGGCTTCGCGGTGAAGTTCTACACCGAGGAAGGCAACTGGGACCTGGCCGGCAACAACACCCCGGTGTTCTTCATCAAGGACCCGGGCAAGTTCCCCGACTTCATCCACACGCAGAAGCGCGACCCGCAGACCAACCTGAAGTCGCCGACGATGATGTGGGACTTCTGGAGCCAGAGTCCTGAAGCCCTGCACCAGATCACAACGCTGTTCAGCGACCGCGGCACGCCCGACGGCTACCGCTTCATGCATGGCTTCGGCAGCCACACCTTCAGCCTGGTGAACGCCGGGGGCGAGCGCTTCTGGGTGAAGTTCCACTTTCGCTCGATGCAGGGCATCCGCAACCTCAGCGTGGCCGACGCCGTCCGGCTGGCCGGCGAGGACCCCGACTATGCGCAACGCGACCTCTTCAACGCCATCGAGAACAAGGACTTCCCCCGCTGGCGCCTGTGCGTGCAGGTGATGCCGGAGGTCGAAGCCGAGACCTGGTCGCGCAAGACCGGCTGGAACCCCTTCGACCTGACCAAGGTGTGGCCGTACAAGGACTATCCGCTGATCGAGGTGGGCGTGCTGGAGCTCAACCGCAACCCGCAGAACTACTTTGCCGAAGTGGAGCAGGCTGCCTTCTCGCCGGCGAACGTGGTGCCGGGCATTGGCTTCTCGCCCGACAAGATGCTGCAGGGCCGGATCTTCGCCTACCACGACGCCCACCTGTACCGGGTGGGCACCAACTACCAGCAGTTGCCGGTCAACCGCCCGCAGTGCCCGTACCACACCTACCAGCGTGACGGGGCGATGCGCTTCGACGGCAACGGCGGCGCGGCGGCGAACTACGAGCCCAACAGCATCGCCTCGGCGCCCAAGCAGGCACCCGCCTACCGCGAGCCGCCCCTGAAGATCAGCGGCGATGCCGACCGCTACGACCACACGGTGGATGGCGACCCCTACACCCAGGCCGGCAACCTGTTCCGCCTGCTCGATGCCGCGGCGCAGGACCGCCTCACGAGCAACATCGCCAGCGCCATGCGCAGCGTGCCGATGTCCATCGTGCAGCGCCAGCTGGTGCACTTCGCCAAGGCCGACCCGCGCTATGGCGACGCCATCGCCCACAAGCTCGGCATCGAGGTGCCCGGCGCGGCGTGATCCCCCGGCTGCGCGGGGCGGCTGCGGCCGGCCGCGGGGCTCCTGCACAAGGAAAGGACATCATGAAGAACCGAAGCATTGCGTCGCCCGCGCTCCCCCTGCGCCAGCAAGCCGGGCTGCTGCTGTTTGCCGGTGGCTGCCTGGCGTTGGCCTCCGACCTCGCGCGCTGGCTGGCTGTGGCCGGCTGAAGCGGGCCACCACGCGCATGGCCGGCCGGCAACGAGCTGGCTCGGCCGGCCCGCATTGCGGCGCTGGCGCGCTGCCCCACTGCGGTGCGTGCCACGGACTTTCAGGTGGAGGCATTGACAATTCGCCTCCTGATCGAGAACACTGCAGCCATGACCACCGCCAAGACCCTCCTACTCATTACGCTGGCCACCACGATGGTGGCCGGTCTGAGTCGGCTCGGGTCCAGAGCAGCACAGCGCACCTAGCGCCCCCTGATACCCCGAGTTCCGAGACAGAACGGCCAGCCACAAGCTGGCCGTTGTCGTTTCTGCCCCCCGTTATCTACCCCTCCGGAGTCCCCACATGATCACCCCGATTAAGACGTCCACCGAGATTGGCACCCTGCGACTAACCAAGAGCTGCCCGGCCACGCGCCTGTGGCTGTCGGGCGGCTTCGACATGGCCACCTCCCTCGCCTCGCCACCTCACCGGACACCGCCTTCATCATGTTGATCGACCCGAGCCGCAAGTACCGTCCCTTTCCTCCCCTCGCCCTCGCCGAGCGCCGCTGGCCCAGCCGCACGCTCACCGCGCCGCCCATCTGGATGAGCACGGACCTGCGCGATGGCAACCAGGCCCTCTTCGAGCCGATGGACGCCAGCGCCAAGCTGCGCATGTTCCAGATGCTCTGCCGCATCGGCTTCAAGCAGATCGAGGTCGCCTTCCCCTCCGCTTCCCAGACCGACTTCGACTTCGTGCGCCGGCTGATCGAAGAACGGCTGATTCCCGATGACGTCACGATCGAAGTCCTGACCCAGGCGCGCGAAGACCTGATCCGACGCACCTTCGAATCGCTGCGCGGCGCGCCGCGCGCCATCGTCCACCTCTACAACGCCACCGCACCGGCCTTCCGCCGCATCGTCTTCGGCATGTCGCGCGAGCAAGTGCGCGAGCTGGCCACCCGCAGCGCGGCACTGATCGCCGAGCTGGGCGCCCAGCAGCCCGACACCCAGTGGACCTTCCAGTACAGCCCTGAAGTCTTCAGCGGCACCGAGCTCGACTTTGCCTGCGAGGTGGTCGATGCGGTGATGGACGTCTGGCAGCCGACACCCGAGCACAAGGCCATCGTCAACCTGCCAGCCACGGTGGAGATGAGCACGCCCAACGTCTATGCCGACCAGATCGAGTGGATGCACACCCACCTGCGTCGGCGTGACAGCCTGGTGCTCAGCGTGCACCCGCACAACGACCGCGGCACCGCCGTGGCAGCCGCCGAGCTGGCGGTGCTGGCTGGCGCCGACCGGGTGGAAGGCTGCCTGTTCGGCAATGGCGAGCGCACCGGCAACGTGGACCTGGTGACGCTGGCGCTCAACCTCTACAGCCAGGGCATCCATCCGGGGCTGGACTTCTCGCACATCAACGAAGTGGCGCGGACGGTGGAAGACTGCACCCAGCTGCCGGTGCACCCGCGCCATCCCTATGTGGGGGACCTGGTGTTCACCGCCTTCTCGGGCTCGCACCAGGACGCCATCAAGAAGGGCTTCGCGGTCCAGCAGCCCGACGCGGCCTGGGAAGTGCCCTACCTGCCGATCGACCCGGCCGACGTGGGGCGCAGCTATGACTCCATCGTGCGGGTCAACAGCCAGTCCGGCAAAGGCGGCATCGCCTACCTGCTGGAGGCCGGCCACGGGCTGGTCATGCCGCGCCGGCTGCAAGTGGAGTTCAGCGCAGCCGTGCAACAGGTGGCCGACCACAGCGGTGGCGAGCTGAACGCAGCCGACCTGTGGCAGCTGTTCGTCGATGAATACCTGGCGCCCGGCGAACCGCTGCGCTATGTCTCGCACGACAGCCACGAGCAGGGCGGCCGCGTGCACCTGAGCCTGCAGGTCGAGGCCGGCGGGCAGGTGCTGCAGCTCACGGGACACGGCAACGGCCCGCTCGATGCCGCGGTGCAGGCGCTCGGCCTGCCGCTGCGCATCGACAGCTATGAAGAACGCGCCCTGCAGTCCGGCTCCGACGCCAGGGCGGTGGCCTTCGTCGAGATCGGCTGGCCAGGGCTGGCCGGCAGCCTGTTCGGCGCCGGCGTGCACACGAGCATCGTGAGCGCCTCCATCCAGGCCTTGATCAGCGGCATCAACCGCTGGCAGGCGCGTGAACCCGGCGTGGTGCCGCAGCGCTTCGGCGCCGGCGCAGCGGCTGCCTGAGGGAGGCGATGATGGACGACTTCGATCCCGCGCCCGGCCCGCTGGATGAGGGCCGCGGCCTGTCGCACCACTGCGTGCTGCACAGCCCCCTGCTGGACGACCTGGTGGCCGGCACGACGCCCGCCCTCTGCTGCACGAGGTGCGGCCGCAGCGAGCGCATGGTGCGCCACGGCCGGCTCACCCGGCTGCTGCGCGACGTGCCACGCGATGGCCGGCCCACCTGGCTGCGCCTGGACGTCACCCGCTGGCGCTGCGGCGCCTGCGGCAGCACCCAGACCCCCGTGCAGGACGGCTTGCAGACCCGCCGCCGCCTGACGCAAGGGCTGATGGACTGGCTGGTGCAGCAGGCCGGCCAGCGCCCGCTGTCACAGCTGGCCCGCGAAGCGGGCGTGGACGAGAAGACGGTGCGCCGCCTGGCGCGCCCCAGCTGAAGCCGAGCAACGACACGAAGCCGAGGGACCGGCCAGCGCCACATCACCGCTGCCGGGCCACCATGGCGCCGCGCTGCTCATCCGGCAGCGACGGCAGCGTGCGTTCGCGCCGGCCCGCCACACGCGGGCCGTCACCTCGTCACTTCCTCTGCAGGCGCGCCCGGGCGGGCGCGCCCCTGGGCTTTGGCCGCCTCAGTGCAGCTTGCGGCCGCACGCGCCGCAGAAGGTATCGTCCGGTGCCACCACGCTGTGGCACGACGGGCAATGCGGCACCGGCTTGGACAGGTCGAGCCCGCCACTGGCCGGCAAGGGCGACACGGCCGGCGGCAGGGTGTCCTCGAAATCGCCGCCAGTGTGCGGCGCCGCCGCCGGGCGCGGTGGCTGGGCCGGCGCCATCGGCTGGATGATGGTCATCGGGTCCGCATGCCCGGACGGCGGCGGCACCGGCGCCGGACGCGGCGGCTGGGCCGGCGCCATCGGCTGGATGATGGTCATCGGGTCCGCGTGGCCGGTCGCCGGCGGCACCGGGGCCGGCCGCGGCGGTTCGGCCGGTGCCATCGGCTGGATGATGGTCATCGGGTCCGCGTGGCCGGTCGCTGGCGGCACCGGGGCCGACCGCGGCGGCTCGGCCGGTGCCATCGGCTGGATGATGGTCATCGGGTCCGCATGGCCGGGCGCCGGCGGCACCGGGGCCGGCCGCGGTGGCTCGGCCGGCGTCATCGGCTGGATGATGGTCATCGGGTCCGAGTACGAGGACGCGGGGGCCGGCGGCGTCGCGCCGGGCAGGTCGTCGGCCTCGGGGGCGCGCGCGGCTGCCGCGCTTTCGCCCCGCCGGCGGGCGGCATCCTGGACCTCCTGGGCCCGGCGGCGGGCTTCCTCGGCGGCCTGCTGGGCCTTCTCCCGGGTCTTGGCGATGGCGGAGTCCAGCGCCGCTTCGGCGAGGGCGGTGTCCAGGCCCACGCTCAACTTCAGGTAGGTCAGGCACAGGCCGAAGAGCAACAGCGCATTGAACACCGCGATGACCACACCCCACACCACGGCCGCCCCCACGCCGGCGCCGACCCAGGTGCTGCTGCTGACGGTACCGTTCGGCGGCTCCAGGCCCCCCAGGCCCATGCCCAGCACGCTGTTCATCACGCTGGCGGTGACGGCGAAGCCGCCCCCGACGAAGGCCATCACCAGGCCCGCCACGAAGCCGACCAGGATGAACAGCAACATCAGGTTGAGAAACGCCTCCAGCGGCCGCTGCGTGGCAATGGCCCACAGGCGCGACAGGGCCTGCTTCAGCGTCTGCCCCTCGAACAGGGCCGGCGCCGCGAGGCCCCAGGCCACATAGGCGCCCAGCAGCAGCAAGGCCGCGCTGAACACCAGCAGTGGCACCACCACCACCAGCAGCAGCCCGCCCAGCAAGGGGATCTTGCACAGGAACAGCAGCACCGAGGCCGTCACGCCCCAGGCCAGGAAGGCGCACAACAGCACCAGTGCCAGGCCAAGCATGCGCAGCAGCACCATCGGGCTGCCGGTGAAGGCTTCCACCGTGCCGGTGACCGGCTGCTGCAGTGCCTGGTCCATCAGCTGGCGGCCGGCGGCCACCATGCCGAGCATCATCAGCAGGAAGCCCAGCAGCACGGACACCGCGCTGATGAAGCCCACCCCGGTGGACACGCCCAGCCCGATAAGCAGCGCCACCCCCACGAAGGTGCCGAGCAAGGTGAGCAGGGCACGCGGGTTGCGCCAGGCCTCCCCGATGCGGGTCAGGCTGTGGGGCCCGGCGCCGCTGAAATTGAACGATGACATGGTGTCCCTCCGGCGCGGAGCGCCTGCTGTGGTCTCGATGGGGCGCAACGATAGCGCCGGCCGGCCGCGAACGCCACCCTCGGCCGCGCCGGCCGGCAGCACGGGCGGCCCGCTCAGATCGCGAGCGGGTCCACGTCCACCGCCCAGCGCACCAGCCCCTTGTGCTCGGCCCGCAGCCCATGCAGCTCCGGCAGCCAGGCGGCCAGCAGCCGCTGCAGTGCCGGGCGCGACGCGGCCTCCACCAGCAGCTGGGCCCGCTCCACATTGGCGACCCGGGCCACGCTCATCGGCACCGGTGGATAGAGCACCACGCCGGCATCGCCCGCGCCGAGCTCCTCGGCCATGGCGGCCGCCGCGGCGAGCCAGGCCTGGGCCACTTCCTGCGTGCGGCCCTCGGCGCGCAGCAGGGCCTGGTGGGCATAGGGCGGCATGCCGGCCATCTCGCGCTCCTTCAGCGTGCTGGCGGCAAAGGCGGCGTAGTCGTGCCCCCGCAGCGCGGCATAGAGCGGATGCGACGGGTGCCAGGTCTGGATCAGCATCTCGCTGCGCGCGGCCTGCCCGGCGTCGCGGCCGGCGCGACCGGCCGCCTGCATCAGCAGTGCGAACAGGCGCTCGCCGGCCCGGAAGTCGCTGCTGAACAGGGCCGAATCCGGGTTCACCGCCGCCACCAGCGTGACGCGCCGGAAGTCATGGCCCTTGGCCACCATCTGGGTGCCCACCAGCACATCGACCTCGCCCGCATGCACGCTGGCCAGCTGTGCCTCGAGGCTGCCCTTCAGGCGCGTGGTGTCGGCATCGATGCGGGCCACGCGCGCTTCGGGCAGTGCCTGGGCCAGCTGCTCCTCCAGCCGCTCGGTGCCACGGCCGACCGGCTGGATGTCCTGGTTGCCGCATTCCGGGCAGGCCCGCGGCACCCGCTCGGCATAGCCGCAATGGTGGCAGCGCAGGCTGCGGTCGATGCGGTGGAAGACACGCCAGGCACTGCAATGCGGGCAGCCGCTTTTCCAGCCGCATTCCAGGCATTGCAGCACCGGCGAGTAGCCGCGCCGGTTGAGCAGCACCAGGCTCTGCTCGCCGCGCGCCAGGCGCTGCGACAGGGCCGCCACCAGCGCAGGCGACAGCGCCGCGCTGTAGGCCGCGTCCTTGGGCACATGGTTCATGTCGACGAAGCGCACCTGCGGCAGCACACCGCCGCCGACCCGGTCCGGCATCGCCAGGCGCAGGTAGCGGCCGCGCTCGGCCTGCTGCCAGCTCTCGAGCGACGGGGTGGCCGAGCCCAGCAGCACGGTGGCCCCCTCCAGCTTGCCGCGGTACACCGCCAGGTCGCGCGCCGAGTAGCGGGCGCCTTCCTGGCTCTTGTAGGACGGGTCGTGCTCCTCGTCGACCACGATCAGGCCGGGCCGCGGCAGCGAGGCGAACACCGCCATGCGCGTGCCGAGCACGATGTCCGCCTGCCCGAGGTGGGCCGCCAGCCAGTGCTTCAGCCGCTGCGCCGGCGTCAGCCCGCTGTGCAGCGAGACGATCAGGCGCTGCGGGAAGCGCTCGGCGAAGCGCGCCTCCAGCTGGGGCGTGAGATTGATCTCCGGCACCAGCACCAGGGCCTGCCGCCCGGCCGCCAGCGCCTGTGCCACGGCGCGCAGGTAGACCTCGGTCTTGCCACTGCCGGTGCTGCCATGCAGCAGCGCCACCTGCGACCGACCCGGCTCGAGCTGGGCCAGGGCCTGCGCCTGCTGCGGCGTGAGAGCCGGCAGCACCGGCTCACTGCCGCCGGCCGGCTGCAGTTTCTGCAGCTTCCTCAGGCGCTGCAGCAGCTGCGCATCGCTGAGCTTGCGCAGCTCCGGTGGCAGCACCGACAGGGCCACTTCGCCAATGCCTCGCTGGTAGTAGGCCGCGGTGAAGGCCACCAGCTGGCACCAGGCCGCCGGCAGGGGCGGCAGGCTGGCCAGCACTTCACCCACCGGGCGCAATTCGACGCCGTCCGCAGTGCCCGGCGAGTCGCCGCAGGCCCACACCACCCCGCACACCGTGCGCCGCCCGAGCGGCACCTGCACCAGCGTGCCGGGCGCCCACGCTCGCTCGCTGAGATAGCTCAGCGGCCCCCGCAAGGCACTGTATTGGGGAGCATCGACCACCACCCCCAGCACCTGGGACTCACTCATTTAGCCCTGTCATTTCCGCCAGCTCTTTCAGACCCGACCGTAAGCGCTTGAAAAGAAACGTCTTTTGCAGCTATCCACCGATCGTGTGGATAACTTTGTGGGCAAGCTGCGAAAACCGGCGCTAAATGCTTGTCCCGCGCGGCTCCGCTTAGTTTGATGCCCCATCGTGCAGTGCTGTCGTCTCTATAAAAATCAATAACTTAGCGAGCACTTCCCGACTTACTCCCAGAGCCTGCACAAGTCCAATAAGATTTGACAGGCACCGCTTTTTTTGGGGATAAGTCAAGGCCACTGGTACGGCCTGAGGGGTTACCCGGTGCGCTTCGCGCACAAGCCGGTCAGGCCCCGGCTCCCGCCTGTCGCACCCGCCGGGAATGCTCGTGGACTGCCTCGACCAGTACAGCGACGCTGTCCGGCGGGGTGAACTGGCTGATGCCATGGCCCAGGTTGAAGACATGCCCGGCATGGCTGCCGTCGGCGTTGCGGGGGTTGCCGAAGCTGTCGATCACCTTGCCGACCTCGGCATGGATCTGCTCGGCCGAGGCGAACAAGACGGCAGGATCCAGGTTGCCCTGCAGCGCCACCCGGTGGCCGATGCGCGCACGGGCCTGCGCGAGGTTGACGGTCCAGTCGACGCCGACCGCATCGGTGTCGCTGGCAGCGATCTCATCCAACCACAGGCCGCCCCCCTTGGTGAAGACGATGCGCGGAATACGCTGGCCGTCGTGCTCGCGCCTGAGCTGAGCCAGCACCCGCTGGGTGTAGGCCAGGCTGAAGGCCTGGAACGCGCCGTCGGCGAGCACGCCCCCCCAGGAGTCGAAGATCATCACGGCCTGGGCGCCGGCATCGATCTGCGCATTCAGGTAGGCCGCGACCGCGTCGGCATTGATGGCGAGGATGCGGTGCATCAGGTCGGGGCGCTGGTACAGCATGGTCTTGACCAGGCGGTAGTCGTCCGAACCGGCGCCCTCCACCATGTAGCAGGCCAGTGTCCAGGGGCTGCCCGAGAAGCCGATCAACGGCACCCGCCCCTGCAGGGCGCGGCGGATGCTGGTGACGGCGTCGAACACGTATTGCAGCTTCGCCAGGTCGGGCACCGCCAGGCGGGCCACGGCCGCCTCGTCGCGCACCGGGGAGGCGAAGCGCGGCCCCTCGCCGGCCGCGAAGCTCAAGCCCAGGCCCATCGCGTCGGGCACCGTCAGGATGTCGCTGAACAGGATGGCCGCGTCCAGCGGATAGCGCTCCAGGGGCTGCAGCGTCACCTCGGTGGCCAGTTCGGGGTGGGTGGCCAGCCCCATGAAGCTGCCGGCCCGCGAGCGGGTCGCGTTGTACTCCGGCAGGTAGCGTCCCGCCTGGCGCATCAGCCAGACGGGCGTATGGTCGGTCGGCTGGCGCAGCAGGGCGCGCAGGAAGGTGTCGTTCTGGAGGGGCGCAAACATAGCCCTGCATTGTAGGGAGCGCTGCGACGGCGCCGGACGCGCAGGGCTTCGGCCCACGGCCCAGGGACCGCTGCTTGCTGACATGCCGCAAGCCAACGGCCGGCGGGGCGCTTGAACTGCGGCATGATCGCCCCTATTCATGCGAGCGGCGGCTTTCGCGCCGGCCCTTCCCTTCACAGAACAGGAGCCACAACGATGAAAAAGACGATTGCCACCTGGACCTGCGTGCTGGGCCTGAGCCTGGGCCTCAGCGGCTGCGGCTACAACCAGTTCCAACAGCTCGACGAGGAGGTGAAGGCCTCCTGGTCCGAAGTGCTCAACCAGTACCAGCGCCGGGCCGACCTGGTGCCCAACCTGGTGAACACGGTCAAGGGCGAGGCCAACTTCGAGCAGACCACCCTGACTCGCGTGGTCGAGGCGCGGGCCAAGGCCACCTCGGTGCAAGTGACCCCGGAGACCCTCAACGACCCGCAGGCCTTCCAGCGCTTCCAGCAGGCCCAGGGCGAGCTGTCGGGCGCGTTGTCGCGCCTGCTGGTGGTCAGCGAGAACTACCCGAACCTGAAGGCCAACCAGGGCTTCCAGGACCTGCGCGTGCAATTGGAAGGCACCGAGAACCGCATCACCGTGGCCCGCAACAAGTACATCGGCGCGGTGCAGCAGTACAACGTGCTGGCCCGCAGCTTCCCGACCAACCTGACGGCCAAGATGTTCGGCTACCCGCCCAAGCCGAACTTCAGCGTGGCCAACGAAGCGCAGATCTCGACCCCGCCGACGGTGGACTTCGGCGCCTCGCGGTGAGGCGGCGATGACGCAGGCCGCACTTCATCCATGCCGGGCCGCCCTGGCAGCCTGGCGCTGGTTGCTGGCCGCCTGGCTGCTGGGGATGCTGGCTGCCGGGCCGTTGCTGGCCCAGCAGGCGCCACAGCCGGTGCCGCCTCTGAATGCCCGAGTCACCGACCAGACCGGCACGCTCAGCACCGCCCAGCGGGCCGCGCTGGAGGCCAAGCTGGAGCAGGTGGAGACCCGATACGGCAGCCAGGTGGCGGTGCTGATGGTCCCGACCACCGCGCCCGAGGACATTGCCGCCTACGCCTGGCGCGTGGCCGACCGGTGGAAGATCGGCCGCAAGGAAGTGGGCGACGGCCTGCTCATCGTGGTGGCGAAGAACGACCGCCGCGTGCGCATCGAGGTCGCACGGGCGCTCGAGGGCGCCATTCCCGACCTGGCCGCCCGCCGCGTCATCGACCAGGCCATCGCGCCCGCGTTCAAGGCCGGCGACTATGCCGGCGGGCTGAACGCCGGCGTGGACCGGCTGGCGGCGCTGATTGCCGGCGAAGGCCTGCCGGCGCCCTCCCCCCGCAACAGCGGCGGCAGCGCCGGCGAACCGGGCACCCAGTGGTTCGACCTGGCGATCTTCCTGTTTGCCGGCGCCCCGGTCATCGGCGCCGTGCTCAGCGGCCTGCTGGGCCGCAAGCTCGGCTCGCTCGGCACCGGCCTGGCGGTGGGCGCCCTGAGCTGGTGGTTCACCGCCAGCATGGTGGTGGCGGCGATCGCGGCGGTGGGCGCCCTGTTGCTGATGCTGGCGATGGGCGTCGGCTCGGCACTGTCGTCCGGCCGCGGGCGGGGCCTGCGCCACCAGACGCCCATCGTCTGGGGCGGCTTCGGCGGTGGCGGCGGGTTCGGTGGCGGCGGCAGCGGGGGTGGCGGGTTTTCGTCCGGAGGCGGCGGCAGCTTCGGCGGCGGCGGCTCGTCGGGCAGTTGGTGAGGAGGGGCACCCCATGAACATCAAGCGCATCCTGCGCCACCGCTGGTGGGACGACACCGACACCCGCCGGGTGCTGGGCCCGGTGGCCCTGCAGTCGCTGGAAGCCCGGGTGCAGGCCAGCGAGGCCCGGCACACCGGCGAGATCCGGCTGTGCATCGAAGGTGCCCTGCCGTGGAGCTATCTGCGCCGCGACGCACCGGCCCGCGAGCGGGCGGTGTCGATGTTCGGCAAGCTGAGGGTATGGGACACCGAGGACAACAACGGCGTGCTGATCTACCTGCTGCTGGTGGAGCACCGCATCGAGGTCGTTGCCGACCGGGGCGTGTCGCGCTGCGTGCCGCAGGCCGAATGGGACCGCATCGTGCAGGGCATGTCCGAGATGCTGCGCGCCGGCCAGGCCGAGGCGGCCCTGGGACTGGCGGTGGACGAGGTCACGGCGCTGCTGGTGCGGCATTTTCCGCTGCGCGACGGGCAGCCGAATGTGGACGAGTTGCCGAACCGCCCACACGTGGCCTGAGAGCCGGCCCCAAAACAACAACGCCCGCCAGGCCACAGCCTGCGGGCGTCGTTCGGGCACCGGCGCCACGGGCCCGTCGACCCGTCGCATCCGGCATCATCAACTCACTTGCGGCGGAACCGGCGCAGTGCGGCGATCTGGGCGGCCATCGCCGCGAATTCGCTCTGGGCCTTGGCGAAGTCGATGTCGCTCTTGGCGTTCTTCATCGCTTCCTCGGCCAGGCGCTTGGCCTCGGTGGCCTTGGCTTCGTCCAGGTCCTTGCCGCGGATGGCCGTGTCGGCAAGCACCGTCACCGCATTGGGCTGCACTTCCAGGATGCCGCCGGCCACGAAGACGAACTCTTCCTCGCCGTTGTCAGCACGCTCGATGCGCACCGCACCCGGACGGATGCGCGTGATCAGCGGCGTGTGCTGCGGCAGGATACCCAGCTCGCCCGACTCGCCGGGCAGCGCGACGAACTTCGCCTGGCCGGAGAAGATCGAGGCTTCCGCGGAAACGACGTCGACTTGAATGGTTGCCATAGTTCAGCTTCCTCAGCTTCCTTCGAGAGGGGAGACGATGCAAGAAGCACGCAATCGGCGCGGCGGCGGCTGACGCCGCACGCGCCGCGGCGTCGCTTACTGCAGGGTCTTGGCCTTCTCGAAAGCCTCGTCGATCGTGCCGACCATGTAGAAGGCCTGCTCCGGCAGGCTGTCGCACTCGCCGTTGACGATCATCTTGAAGCCGCGGATGGTTTCCTTCAGCGGCACGTACTTGCCCGGCGAGCCGGTGAACACTTCCGCGACGTGGAAGGGCTGCGACAGGAAACGCTGGATCTTCCGGGCGCGAGCCACGGCCAGCTTGTCTTCCGGTGCCAGCTCGTCCATGCCCAGGATCGCGATGATGTCGCGCAGTTCCTTGTAGCGCTGCAGGATGGCCTGCACCTGGCGTGCCACCGTGTAGTGCTCTTCGCCGACCACGTTGGGGTCGACCTGGCGGCTGGTGGAGTCCAGCGGATCGACCGCGGGGTAGATCCCCAGCGAGGCGATGTCGCGGGACAGCACGACCGTGGCGTCCAAGTGGGCGAAGGTGGTCGCGGGCGACGGGTCGGTCAAGTCATCCGCCGGCACGTACACGGCCTGGATGGAGGTGATCGAGCCGATCTTGGTGGAGGTGATGCGCTCTTGCAGGCGGCCCATTTCCTCGGCCAGCGTCGGCTGGTAGCCCACGGCGGACGGCATGCGGCCCAGCAGCGCGGACACTTCCGTGCCGGCCAGGGTGTAGCGATAGATGTTGTCCACGAAGAACAGCACGTCGCGGCCTTCGTCGCGGAAGGACTCGGCGATGGTCAGGCCGGTCAGTGCCACGCGCAGACGGTTGCCCGGGGGCTCGTTCATCTGGCCGTACACCATCGCGACCTTGTCGAGCACGTTGGAGTCCTTCATCTCGTGGTAGAAGTCGTTCCCTTCACGGGTCCGCTCGCCCACGCCGGCGAACACCGACAAGCCCGAGTGCTGCTTGGCGATGTTGTTGATCAGCTCCATCATGTTCACGGTCTTGCCCACGCCGGCGCCACCGAACAGACCCACCTTGCCGCCCTTGGCGAACGGGCAGATCAGGTCGATCACCTTGATGCCGGTTTCGAGCAGGTCCTGCGACGGGCTCAGCTCGTCGTAGGCCGGTGCCTTGCGGTGGATCGAGGCGCTCAGCTCGGCGTTGACCGGGCCAGCTTCGTCGATCGGGTTGCCCAGCACGTCCATGATGCGGCCCAGGGTGGCCTTGCCCACCGGCACCGTGATCGGCGCGCCGGTGTTCTGCACCATCATGCCGCGACGCAGACCGTCGGAGGAGCCCAGCGCAATCGTGCGGACCACGCCGTCGCCCAGCTGTTGCTGCACTTCCAGGGTCAGCGCGGTGCCTTCCATCTTCAAGGCGTCGTACACCTTGGGCATCGAATCGCGCGGGAACTCCACGTCCACCACGGCGCCGATGCACTGAACGATCTTGCCTTCAGCCATTTTTCGTTCCTTCAATCAATATTCGTTGGATGCCTTCAGGCCTCGCGCCGTCAGACGGCCGCCGCCCCGCCGACGATCTCCGACAGTTCCTTGGTGATCGCTGCCTGCCGGGTCTTGTTGTAGACCAGCTTCAGCTCGGCGATCAGGTTGCCGGCGTTGTCGGTCGCGGCCTTCATCGCGACCATGCGCGCCGACTGCTCGGACGCCATGTTCTCGGCCACGGCCTGGTACACCAACGCCTCGATGTAGCGGGTCAGCAGCTCGTCGAGCACGCTTTGCGCATCGGGTTCGTAGATGTAGTCCCAGGCATGCTGGCTCTTGTCGGCCTTCAGCGAGTCGGCCGACAGCGGCAGCAGTTGCTGCACCACCGGCTCCTGCTTCATCGTGTTGACGAAGCGGGTGTAGCAGAGGTAGACCGCGTCGAGCTTGCCTTCGGCGTACTGGTCGATCAGCGTCTTCACCGGGCCGATCAGGCGCTCCAGGTGCGGCTGGTCGCCCAGCTGCGTCACCTGGGCCACCACCTTGGCGCCGATGCGGTTCATGAAACCGACACCCTTGTTGCCGATGGCCACCGTCTGCGCCTTCAGGCCCTGGGCTTCCAGTTCCTTCAGCTTGGCGGTGGTGGCGCGCAGGATGTTGGTATTGAGGCCGCCGCACAGACCCTTGTCGGTGGTGACGACAATCACGCCCACCTGGCCGGTACCGCTGTTCTGCTGCAGAAAAGCGGGCACGTACTCAGGATTGGCCTGAGCCAGGTTGGCCGTGATGTTGCGCACCTTCTCGGCATAAGGCCGGGCCGCACGCATGCGGTCCTGCGCCTTGCGCATCTTCGACGCGGCGACCATCTCCATGGCCTTCGTGATCTTGCGGGTGTTCTCCACCGACTTGATCTTGCCGCGTATTTCCTTGCCTGCCGCCATGACGGAACTCCTTGTTCTGTGGGATCAGGCGAAGGACTTCTTGAACGACACGATGGCGTTCTGCAGCTCGGCTTCCGAGTCCTTGTCCAGGGCCTTGTTGGTGTCGAGCTTCTGCAGCAGCGCGCCGTGGCTGGTCTTCAGGAACTGGTGCAGGCCGGCTTCGAAGGCGAGCACCTTCTTGACGTCCACATCGTCCAGGAAGCCCTTGTTCACCGCGTACAGCGTCGCGCCCATCAGCGAGATCGGCAGCGGCGAGTACTGGGCCTGCTTCAGCAGTTCGGTCACGCGGGCACCGCGGTCCAGCTGCTTGCGGGTGGCTTCGTCCAGGTCGGAGGCGAACTGCGCGAAGGCCGCCAGCTCACGGTACTGCGCCAGGTCGGTACGGATACCGCCGGACAGGCCCTTGATCAGCTTGGTCTGGGCCGCACCACCGACGCGCGACACCGAGATACCGGCGTTGATGGCGGGACGGATGCCAGCGTTGAACAGGCCGGTTTCCAGGAAGATCTGGCCGTCGGTGATCGAGATCACGTTGGTCGGCACGAATGCGGACACGTCACCGGCCTGCGTCTCGATGATGGGCAGGGCGGTCAGCGAGCCGGTCTTGCCCTTCACTTCACCGTTGGTGAACTTCTCGACGTACTCGGCGCTGACGCGAGCGGCACGCTCCAGCAGGCGGCTGTGGAGATAGAACACGTCGCCGGGGAAGGCTTCGCGGCCCGGCGGCCGGCGCAGCAGCAGCGAGATCTGGCGGTAGGCGACGGCTTGCTTGGACAGGTCGTCATAGACGATCAGCGCGTCCTGGCCGCGGTCGCGGAAGTACTCGCCCATCGTGCAGCCGGAGTAGGCCGACACGTATTGCATCGCGGCGGATTCGGAGGCCGAGGCGGCGACGACGATGGTGTATTCCATCGCGCCGTTGGCTTCCAGGGCCCGCACGACGTTCTTGATCGACGACGCCTTCTGGCCGATGGCGACGTAGATGCAGGTCACGCCCTGACCCTTTTGATTGATGATGGCATCAATCGCGACCGCGCTCTTGCCGGTCTGGCGGTCGCCGATGATCAGCTCGCGCTGGCCACGGCCGACGGGCACCATGGAGTCGATCGACTTGACGCCGGTCTGCAGCGGCTGCGACACGCTCTGGCGTGCGATCACGCCCGGGGCGATCTTCTCGATCGGCGAGCTGAGCTTGGCGTTGACCGGGCCCTTGCCGTCGATCGGCTGGCCCAGCGCGTTGACCACGCGGCCCACCAGTTCGGGGCCGACCGGCACTTCCAGGATGCGGCCGGTGCACTTGACCGTGTCGCCTTCGGAGATGTGCTCGTACTCGCCCAGAATCACCGCGCCGACGGAGTCGCGCTCCAGGTTCAGTGCCAGGCCGAAGGTGTTGCC
Organism: Eleftheria terrae; assembly: GCF_030419005.1. Taxonomy (NCBI): domain Bacteria; kingdom Pseudomonadati; phylum Pseudomonadota; class Betaproteobacteria; order Burkholderiales; genus Eleftheria; species Eleftheria terrae. The sequence goes on along the minus strand of NZ_CP106951.1, from coordinate 3,859,818 downwards.
CGGGAACTCGAGCATTTCGCCGGCCATCACATCGGACAGGCCGTGGACGCGGCAGATGCCGTCCGTCACCGAGACCACGGTCCCCTGGTTGCGGATGTCCGCTGCCGCACCGAGACCCTCGATGCGGCTCTTGATCAGTTCAGAAATTTCTGCGGGATTCAGTTGCATTGCATTCTCCCAGTCTTGTCCGGGTCCGGGCGCTGGCGCCCGGAGCCTGAACTTGGCTGCCCCGGACTCGCGCCCGGATGTTCATCGGCGCCGCGTGGTCTCAGGCGACCAGCGCAGCCTTCATGCGTTCCAAGCGGGCCTTGACGGAGGTGTCGAGCACCTCGTCGCCAACCACCACGCGCACGCCGCCGATCAGCTCGGGCTGGACCTGCACGGTCGGCAGCAGCTTGCGGCCGAAGCGCTTCTCCAGCGTGGCCACAAGCTCGGTGAGCCGTGCCTCGTCGATCGGAAAGGCGCTGTAGACCGTGGCGTCGACCACACCCTCGTTCGCATGCTTGAGCGCACGGAACTGCGAGGCGATCTCCGGCAAGGCGGCGAGCCGGCCGTTGTCAAGCAGCGTGGACACGAGGTTGCGGACGCCCTCGCCCAGCGGCATCCCGACCACCGACGTCAAGACGTCGAAGACCTGGGCGCGCTGCACGCGAGGGTTGTCCGCCAGCTCGCGCAGCTGCGGGTTAGCGACCACGACCGCCAAGGCGTCGACCTCGGCAGCCCACTGGTTCAAGTCACCTTTGCGGGCCACCTCGAAGAGGGCTTCCGCATAGGGACGCGCGATGGTTGCGAGCTCAGCCATGATCAAAGCTCGGTTTTCAGACGGGCCAGCAACTCGGCGTGAACGCCGGCGTTGACTTCCTTCTGAAGGATCTGCTCGGCGCCCTTGACCGCCAGGGCGGCAACCTGCTCGCGCAGCGCCTCCCGAGCCGAGATCAGCTGCTGCTCGGCCTCGGCCTTCGCATTGGCGATGATCTTGGCCGCTTCGACATCGGCCCGTTTCTTGGCTTCGTCGATGATGGCTTGCGCACGCTTTTCAGCGTCGCCGAGGCGTTGGGTCGCCTCCTGGTTGGTTTTGGCGAGCTGGGCCTCGACCTGCTTTCCGGCGTTGGCAAGGTCAGCCTTGGCCTTGTCAGCAGCGGCCAGCCCGTCCGCGATCTTCCGGGCGCGCTCGTCGAGCGACTTCGTGATCGGGGGCCACACGAATTTCATCGTGAACCACACCAGGATCCCGAAGACCACCATCTGCGCCCAAAGGGTAGCGTTCAGATTCACGGCTCGGACCTTTCTCGGTTACGGAAATGAAGACTGCGAGAAAAGCCGATCAAGCGCCGGTGACGACAAACGGGTTCGCGAAGGCGAACAGCATGGCCACGCCAACGCCGATCAGGAAGGCCGCGTCGATCAGGCCGGCCAGCAGGAACATCTTGGTTTGCAGTTCGTTCATCAGCTCAGGCTGACGTGCCGATGCTTCCAGGTACTTGCCGCCCATCAGTGCGATACCGATACATGCACCGACAGCGCCCAGGCTGATGATCATCCCGCAAGCGATAGCGACATAACCCAACACTTGTTCCATGATTACTCCTACTTTTGAGTGGTTTGACGAACGGAAAGGGAAACGGAAAAAACGCGAACCGGGATCAGTGGCCTTCGTGGGCCTGCCCGATGTAGACCAGGGTCAGCATCATGAAGATGAAGGCCTGGAGCGTGATGATCAGGATGTGGAAGATGGCCCAGGCGGTGCCGGCCAGCACATGGCCGATCCACATCATGGTGCCGCCCATCGAGGCGAAGCCGGTCATGCCCATCAGCGCGATCAGCAGGAACACCAGCTCACCGGCGTACATGTTGCCCCACAGCCGCATGCCGTGAGAGATGGTCTTGGCGCCGAATTCGACGATGTTCAGGAACAGGTTGGCCGGGGCCAGCGCGATCGCGGCGATGCCGTGGGCGTGGAACGGAGCGGTGAACAGCTCCTTGATCCAGCCGCCCACGCCCTTGATCTTCATGTTGTAGAACAGGCAGAGCAGCAGCACGCCGATCGACATGCCCAAGGTGGCCGACAGGTCGGCGGTGGGCACGACGCGCATGTAGGCGTGGTGCGGGTCATGGCCGGCCGCGGCATAGACCTGGGTCCACAGTGCCGGCAGCAGATCCACCGGCAACAGGTCCATCGCGTTCATGAAGAAGATCCAGATGAACACGGTCAGCGCCACCGGCGCCACCAGGCGGCGCGACTGGGCGTTGTGGACGATGCCGCGGGCCTGGGTGTCGACCATTTCGACCAGCATCTCGACAAAGGCCTGGAAGCGGCCCGGCACGCCGGACGTGGCCTTGCGTGCAGCCAGCCACAGGATGAACACCGCCAGCAGGCCGAGGGAGGCCGACCAGAAGATGGAGTCGTAGTTGATGACCGAGAAATCGGCAATGCCTTTCTGGTCGATGTTCTGAAAGTGCTTCAGGTGGTGGGTGATGTAGTCACCCGCGGTCGGTGCATGTCCTTCGGCAGCCATCTCTCTTCTTTCGAACGGTTGTCTTTAAGACGTTTTCTTTATCCGGCGCTGCCACAGCAGCGCCAGCCAACTTGCCTTCATGCACACGATCATCGAGACCAGCAAGGCCGGCCAGCTCAGATCGGGCACCATCCTGGGCGCGGCCACCAACATGACCACCGCCACGAAAATCTTCACGAACTCCCAGAGCATGAAACCCAGCACCGCGGTGCCAGGGCTCGCTCCCGAAAGCCCCTTGCTCATGCCGCGCGCCATCAAGGCCCCCGGCACTACGGTTGCAGCCGCGCCGTACAGCGCCGACCAAGCCGCTTCGACCCGCCCCGTGGCGAGCCACCAGACGAGGGTGGCGAGCACACCTGCCACTGCCTGCGCCGCCACCACCCGCCAGGGCGACAGCAACGGGCGCCCGGCTCTGAGCGCCTGCGCTTGTTCGCGCGTCAGGGGCTTGAAAACCGGCTCCTCGTCCGCACTTGTGCTGTCACCGAAGTCCGTGGTGTCGAACCCCCTTGCGGCCACCGCTGCCTGCGTGTCGGCATCGACAGCCGCCGCAGCGTTGACGCTCGGCTCGCCGGACCGTGGTGAAGCGGGTGCTTTGCCTGCTTTCTGTTCTGGTCTCACGGCGTTCGGTTACAAACTGGTTGCGGCAAATCCGCGGAATTATACGTGGAAACCCCTGCTTCTCTCACCCCCCGGCCTGTAGGCGCCCCGACGTGGTGCTGCGCCGACACGGCTTGACGACCATCAAACGACCGTGGCATGGCACGTGCAAACGGCCTGCAGCGTGCAGTCCTGCCGCTTGCGGCCTGCCGGCCCGCCCGAGAAAGCTCGCGTGCCACTGCAAGGAAAACGCAAGGCAAACGACAGCCGGTTCCATCGGGGAACAAGACGGTGCCCGCCTTGCGTGTCGAAGCAAGGCCAGTTGGTGACCAAGCGAAATTTCCCGCAGGAACGCGACGCATGAGACGATTCACGCCATGACATCGATGAAGGACATGCTGGCACGCCGGCTGAAGGACCAGCTGCCACGCCGCGACGACCTGGCGCGCAACCGCTGGCTGCGTCCCATCGCAGCGCATGTGCTCGCGCCGGAGCTGTGGCGCATGCGCGGCGAGGCGGTGGCCCGCGGCGTCGCGGTGGGCACCTTCTGGGCGTTCGTCGTGCCGGTGGCGCAGATCGTGTTCGCCACCGCCCATTGCGTCTGGTGGCGGGCCAACATTCCGGTGGCCGCGGCCATCACCTTCATCACCAATCCGCTGACGGTCGGCGGCTGGCTGTGGCTGGCCTACCAGGTGGGCAGCCTGGTGGTGCAGGCGCCGCCCCCGCAACTGCCCGGCGCCGATGCCGGTGCATGGGGCCTGCTGCAGTCCGTCGGCCTGCCCGCGCTGGTCGGCATGGGCCTGTTCGCGACGGTGGGTGCCGGGCTCGGCTACCTGGGCGTCAAGCTCGCCTGGCGGCTGCGGCTGGCACGGCGGCTGAAGGCGCGCGCGCAGCAGCGCGCTCGCTGAAGCAGGACCCGGCCACGCGCTGGGCACACGCGCGCCCCGCAGCGGCGCCAGCGCCTGCCACGAGCGCTCGTGCAGAGTGGCCAACCCGGCCTGGCCCGGACGCGGCACGGCCGGCACAGGGCAGCGAGAGCCGCCGCGCCGTGCCACTCGTGTGAAGTGCCCGCCGGCTCAACCTCGCCAGGCAGTGGCGGGCAGCCCCGGCACTTCCACCCGCAACTGCAGCACGCAACCGGCCCACGGCTGGGCGGCCAGCTCCTCGGCCGGGCGCTTCTCGCGCGAGGTGGTGACGTAGAGCGTCTTCAGGTCAGCTCCGCCGAAGGCCGGCATCGTCGGGCAGCGCACCGGCAGCCGCACCTCGCGCAGCAGCTCGCCGTCCGGGGAGAGCTGCAGCAGCCGCGACCCCTCGAACATCGCCACCCAGTAGTTGCCGTCCACATCCACCGCGCCGCCATCGGGCCGGCCGCCATAGCTGTCCAGTGACTGCCCTTCACGCTTGAGCTCGAAGCGCTTGAAGACCCGTCGTTCGCCGGCCTCGCCGGTGGCCGGGTCGAAGTCCAGCAGGAAGATGGTGTGGCTGGTGGTGTCGCTCCAGTACATGCGGCTCGCGTCGGGGCTCCAGGCCAGGCCGTTGGACACCGTGACGCCCTCGCCGCGGCGGCTCAGCCGGCCATCCGGGTCGAGCCGGTAGAGCGCCGCCAGCGCCGGCTTGCGCGGCTCGTAGATGGTGCCGCACCAGAGCCGGCCAGCCGGGTCGACCTTGCCATCGTTGAAGCGCTCCTGCGCCGGGTCATAGGGTGGCGGCGCAAGCTGTTCCCGCTGGGCGCTGCGGGGGTCGAAACGCCACAGGCCGTCGCGCATCGCCAGCACCAGCGCCTGCGAGGTGGTGGCCGCGCAGCAGCTCACGTCGGTGTCGAAGGCCCAGCTGTCGAGCGCTTGCCGAGCCGGGTCGAAGCGATGCAGCTTGCGGCCGGCAATATCGCAGTAGTAGAGCACCTGCTCCACCGGATGCCACATCGGCGACTCGCCCAGCACCGCCGGCTGCTCGACGGCCCGCGTGACTTCATACAAGCCGGCCATGCTCAACGGACCTCCTGGATGCGCAGCTGGATCGACGCGCCCATCGACGCGCCGGGGGCCAGCGTCACCACGCCGTGCGACGCCGGGTCGGGCAGATTGAGCGCATTGTTCGCATGGCTGACCGGCTCGACCGCGAAGAAGTCCTGCTCCGGCGGGGTGTAGACCACCAGGTAGGGCAGCGAGGCGCTCAGCATCAGCGAGAAGCGCTCGTCGCGGATGCGGGCCTGCCCTTGCCAGCCAGTGAAGCAGTTGTCGAAATCGAGATGGACCACGTCGGCATCGATGCCGTTCTGCTTGACCCAGTGCGTGGGCAGCAGCGTCTCGTCGACCTCCCATCGACCAGCCAGCTCGGCATGCAGGCGGCTGCGCTGGCGCTTGGGGAAATAGGGATGCCAGCCAAGGCCGCCGGGCGCGGGCACCTGGGCCCGGTTGGTGAGGCTGAGCTCCAGGCTCAGGCCCTGCTCGTCCACCACCAGCTGCTGGCGTGCCTCGAAGGCGAAGGGCCAGTCCTCGTCCGGCTGGTGCTGCAACTCCAGCACGGCCGAGCGCTCGCCCTGCTCGACCACGGTCCAGGGCCGCAGCAGGCCCACGCCATGAAGCGAGTGCGGCGACGGGCCGAAGTTGCAGCGCGTGCCCCGCATCTGGCCGTCCCACTCGAAGCGGCAGTCGGCAATGCGGTTGGAATAGGGGACCAGCACAAAGCCGGCGCACTGCCGCGGATGCGCCAGCGCATCGGGCTCCATCGAGCGCAGCACCGGGGTGCTGCCGTGCCACAGGCCGGCGATGCAGCCGCCCAGGTCGGGCCGCAGCGCGAGCCGCAGGGCGCCCGCGCGCAACTCGATCGTTTGGGGATCAGGGGTCATGGTGCCTCCAGTCAGATGCCGGCCCTCCTGCAGGCTCTGCAGGCCGGCACGGCGCCACGCAACAGTCGAACAGCCGCCGATGCTACGCCGGTACCTCGCCGTAACCGACATCGGGGCCTTCAGTCCAGCGCCACCTTCAGGTAGTGCGCGCCGGGCAGCGGGTTGAAGTAGTAGGGCGGGATCTCGACGAAACCCAGCGTGGCGTAGAGCGATCGGGCGGCTTCCATCTCGTCGAGCGTGTCGAGCAGCATCACCGAATAGCCGCTGCGCCGGGCCTCGTCGATCAGGGCCTGGGCAATGGTGCGTCCCAGGCCGAAGCGACGGAAGGGCTTGCGCACATAGAGGCGGCGCATCTCGCAGGCATTGGCATCGTCGGCATCGGGCATCGGGCGGAAGCCGCCGCAGCCAGCCAGCTGCGCGTCCACGAAGGCAAGTAGCAATTGCCCCATCGGCGCGGCGTACTCGCCCGGCAAGGAGCGCAACTCGGCCTCGAAGCCCTGGAAGCCGAGGTCGACACCGAGCGTATCGGCGTACTCCTGGAAGATCTCGCGCGTGGCCTCCAGCAGTTCCGGCTGGTCAGGAACAACGAGGCGTATCTCGGGTGATTGCATCGATCGATCGGTCGGTCGGCCGCGGGACGGCAGTGCTCGCGCCGAGTCTAACCCGCCATTTGCAGCAAGGCAGCCACTGCGGCCAGCGCCACTGCAAACACCACCAGGGCGCCAGCGCGGGTGGCGGCGCTGTCGCGCGAGGCGGGCGCCGCCATGTCCACCTCCTTGTCGCCGCTGCACATGGGGCCGAGCAGGTTCTGCCGCCGCACGCCGGCGTAGTACCCGATGGCCGCGAGATGCAGCAGCACCAGCCCGATCACCAGCGGCTCGCCGATCACCGTGTGATACCAGGTCAGGCGCAGGCTCAACGCAGTGGACACCTGGGCTGCGAAGGGGCCGGTGGTGGCGATCTCGTCGTCGGCGAACAGGCCGCTGCCCACCTGCGCAGCGAGCGCCAGCAGCATGGCCAGCACCGACAAGCTGCCCAGCGGCGTATGGCCCACCGCCTGCAGCGGCTCGCCGCGCCCGCGCAGGTAGCGCCACACCGCCGCCGGCCCGCGCACGAAGCTCGCGAAGCGCGACCAGTAGCCGCCCACCAGGCCCCACGCGCCACGGAACAGCAGCAAGGCCAGCACCAGGTAGCCCAGGCGGAAATGCCACACCATCGCCTCGCCGCCCACCTGGGCGGTGGCCACCAGGGCGACCACGGCGACCGCCAGCATCCAGTGGAACAGGCGAGTCGGCAGGTCCCAGACACGGATCTTCATGGGCGCTTGCGGTCGGGAAGTGTCAAGCCCGTGGTTTTACCCGTGAAAGGCGGTAGACCGCAAGCGAACAAGCAGGGGGAACGGCTGCGTACACTCGTGCGGCTGCCTCGGCAGCGCCCTGCCCTCCCCACGACCCAGACCACCTCACCGATACAGGAGCCGTTGATGAGAAACATGCTGTGCGCCCTCGCTGCCGCTGGTGCGACCCTGGTGGCGCTGCCGGCATCGGCGCAGTTCGCCAAGCCGGAGCACGCGATCGAGTATCGCAAGAGCGCGATGTTCTTGATCGGCCAGCATTTCGGCCGCCTCGGCGCCATGGCCAACGGCCGCGCGCCGTTTGACGCAAAGGCGGCGGCCGAGAACGCGGCGGTGCTGCAGTCGCTGGCCCACCTGCCCTGGGCCGGCTTCGTCGAAGGCACGGCCGACGGCGAGACCAAGGCCCGGCCTGAAATCTGGAAAGAGAACGACAAGTTCCGCGCCGCCGCCACCAAGATGCAGGACGAGTTGACCAAGCTCGACGCGGCGGCGAAGTCCGGCAGCCTGGAGCAGTTGAAGGCGGCCTTCGGCCCGGCTGCGCAGAGCTGCAAGTCCTGCCACGACAACTACCGCTCGAAGTGAGCCGGCGGCGCCGGGCCGCATGCCGCTGGCGGCTCAGCCCGGCGCAGCGAAGCCCAGCACCACCCGGCGGGTCTTGGCGCTCTTCTTCTCGACCTTGGTGACCACCACCGCGCCCACCGCGGCGCTGTTGGCCACATGCGTGCCGCCACAGGGCTGCAGGTCGACCCCGTCGATCTTCAGCACGCGGACGCGGCCGCTGCCGCGCGGTGGCGACACGCTCATGCTGCGCACCAGCTGCGGGTTCGCGTCCAGCGCCTCGTCGCTGATCCAGCTGTGGCTGACCGCATGGCCGCCCTCCACCAGGCGGGCCAGCCCGGCGTTCACGGCTTCCTTGTCGATCGGCTCGGTGGTGTGGAAGTCCAGCCTCGCGTACTCGGCGGTGATGGAGCAGCCATCCACCGGGTAAGGCAGCAGCGCGCACAGCAGATGGGTGGCGGTGTGCAGCCGCATGTGACGCTCGCGCCGCTGCCAGTCGATGCGGGCGGTGACCCGCTGGCCGGGCTGCAGCGCTTGCAGCAGCGCTTCCTGGCCGGGGGCTGGCACATGCAGGACGCTGCCCGGCTCGCTGCCCTTGCAGGTGTCGGCGATGTGCAGCGCGCTGCCGTCGGCCAGCAGCAGCGCACCGGCGTCGCCGGCCTGGCCGCCGCCACGCGGATAGAACACCGTGCGGTCGAGCTGGATGCCTTGCGCATCGACGGCCATCACGCCGGCCTCGCACTCACGCAAATAGCTGTCTTCGCGGAACAGTTCCTCGGTCACCTCGGACTCCTCACCTCTGAGTGAAATCGATAATGCGGCCATGTCCGACATCGTCCTGGCCACGCTCAACGCCAAATACATCCATGCCTCGCTGGGCTTGCGCTGCCTGCGCGCCAACATGGGCGAGCTGCGCGAGCGCACCCGGCTGTGCGAATTCACGATCGCGCAGAAGCCGGTCGATATCGTCGAGCGGCTGCTGGCGCTGCAGCCCCGCATCGTCGGCTTCGGCGTGTACATCTGGAACGTCGTCGAGACGACCCAGGTAGTGCGCCTGCTGAAGGCGCTGCGGCCGCAGCTGGTGGTGGTGCTCGGCGGCCCGGAGGTCAGCCACGAGACGGACGGGCAGGAGATCTGCCGCCTGGCCGACCATGTCGTCACCGGCTGGGGCGATGTCAGCTTTCCGGAGCTGTGCCGGGCGCTGCTGCACGGGCCGCGGCCGCTGATGAAGGTGATCGCCGGCCGGCAGCCGCCGCTGCAGGACCTGGCCCTGCCCTACGACGAGTACACCGACGAGGACCTGGCGCACCGGCTGCTGTATGTCGAGGCCTCGCGGGGCTGCCCGTTCAAGTGCGAGTTCTGCCTCAGCTCGCTCGACAAGACCGCCTGGGCCTTCGAGCTGGATCGTTTCCTGGCCGCGATGGCGCGGCTGCACGAGCGCGGGGCGCGCAACTTCAAGTTCGTCGACCGCACCTTCAACCTGAAGATCGAGGCTTCGGCCCGCATCCTGGAGTTCTTCCTGGCGCGCCTGGACGAGCGCCTGTTCGTGCACTTCGAGGTGGTGCCCGACCACCTGCCGGAGCGGCTGAAGCAGCTGATCGCCCGCTTTCCGGCCGGCACGCTGCAGTTCGAGGTCGGTATCCAGAGCTTCGATGCCGAGGTGCAGGCCCGCATCTCGCGCCGGCAGGACAACGCGCGCACCGCCGAGAACCTGCAGTGGCTCGTGCAGCGCAGCCAGGCGCATGTGCATGCCGACCTGATCTTCGGCCTGCCGGGCGAGACGCTGGAGAGCTTCGCCGCCGGCTTCGACCGGCTGGCCGCGCTGGCACCACACGAGATCCAGGTGGGCGTGCTCAAGCGGCTGCGCGGCACCCCGATCGTGCGCCACACCGAGGCGCACGGCATGGTCTACGACCCCGTGCCGCCCTACGCCATCCTGCAGACCGGCACGGCCGATTTCGCCACCGTGCAACGGGTCTCGCGCTTTGCACGCTACTGGGACCTGGTGGCCAACGCCGGGCGCCTGCCGCGCACGCTGGCCTTGCTGCTGGGCGAGGCGCGGCACTTCGAGCGCTTCCTCGCCTTCTCCGACCACCTGTGGGCCAGCACCGGCAAGACGCACCAGATCGGCTTCGAGCCGCTGGTCGATGCCTTGCACGACTACCTGTGCGGCCCGCTGCGACTGCCGGCCGATGGCGTGCGGCAGGCAGTGGAGCAGGACTACCGGGCCAGCGGCGCACGGGGCAAGCCGCGCTGCCTGGCGGGCGCGAGCACGCTGCACGGGCCGGCCAGCCGGCACAGAGAAGCGGGCAAGCCGCTCGCCGAGCGGCAGGGGCGGCACCTCGCGGCGCAGCAAACCGTGCAGGCGGCGCCGGCGCATCAGGAGACGCTGGACAGTTGACGCGGCAGGGGCGGCCGCACAGCGTGCTCGTCGCCCGCTCACAGGCTCACGCTGCCCTCGATGCAGGTGCGGCTGGCACCCCCCACCCACACCGTCTCGCCGTCACGCTCGATGAACAGCCGCCCGGCCCGGCCCACACAGCGGCCTTGCGACACCTGGTAGGCCGCCGGCTGCTGCCCTTCAGCCGCCAGCCACTGCGCCAGTGCGGCATTGAGGCTGCCGGTGACCGGGTCTTCCGGCACGCCGGACGCCGCGGTGAAGGCCCGCACCTCAAAGCGGCAGTCGCTGCCGGCCGGATGCGGCCCGATGACACCGATCTCACCCACCGCGGCCACCGCCGCATGGTGGGGCGCCAGCGCCAGCACCTCCTCGGCGCTGCCCAGGCGCAGCGCCAGCCATTGCGGGCCGTTGCGCAGCCAGCGGGCCGCCAGCACCTGCCCGTCGCCCAGGCCCAGGGCAGCGGCCGCTGCAGCGAGCTCCTTCGGCGTGGCCTCGCGCTCGGTCATCGGCGGTGCAGCGAAGGCCAGGCGGCCGTCGCCCTGCCGGATGGTGATGCAGCCGGCCCCGCACTCCTGCACCACGCGGCCGGGCTGCCGTGGGCGGCCGCCCGCCTCCAGCCAGGCGTGGCAGCTGCCCAGCGTCGGATGGCCGGCGAAGGGCAGCTCGCTGCACTGCGTGAAGATGCGCACCCGGTAGTCGGCCGACGCATCGGTCGGCGGCAACAGGAAGGTGGTCTCCGAGAGCTGGGTCCAGCGGGCGAAGGCCTGCATCTGAGCGGTGTCCAGGCCGTCGCCGTCCAGCACCACGGCCAGCGGGTTGCCCTGCAGGGCGTGTGCGGAGAAGACGTCGATCTGCTTGAAGCGGCGGGTCATCACGGAGGGGCTGACGAGAAAGAGCAGGAAAGCCGGGACACCGCCGCAGCGGCTCCCGACGCGGCACGCCGGCCCTTGCGGGCCGGCCGGCTCAGCGCTGGGCGTCCACGGCCGCGCGCACCACCGCGGCGAGCTTCTCCACCGCGGTGGCGATCTGCTCCGGCGACAGCGTCACGAAGGACAGGCGCAGCGTGTTCGGCTGCGGGTCGCGGGCATAGAAAGCGGCCCCCGGGACGTAGGCCACGCCGGCCTCCACGGCCATCGGCAGCATCGCCATGGCGTCCAGGTCCTCGGGCAGGTCCATCCAGAAGAACATGCCGCCGGTCGGCGTGTTCCAGCGACAGCCGGCCGGCATGTGGCGCTCCAGCGCCGCCCGCATCGCGTCGCGGTTGGCCTTGTAGCGCGCCCGGATCTGCGGCACGTGCTGGTCGAGGAAGCCGTCCCGGATCACCTCGTGCACCACCCGCTGGTTGAACACCGGGGTGTGCAGGTCGGCCGCCTGCTTGGCCTGCAGCAGCTTGGGATAGAGGGCCGGCGGAGCCACCACGTAGCCCAGCCGCAGGCCGGGCGCCAGCACCTTGGAGAAGGAACCGAGGTAGATGACGCCTTCCGGATGGTGCGACGCCAGCGCTGGCGGCGACGGGGCATCGAACCACAGGTCGCCATAGGGGTTGTCCTCGAGCAGCGGCAGCCCCAGGCGCCGTGCCTCGGCCACCAGCGCCGCGCGGCGCGCCGCACTCATGCTGCGGCCGCTCGGGTTCTGGAAATTGGGCAGCAGGTAGAAGAAGCGCGCACCCTGGGCCAGGCCCGCCAGTGCCTCGGGCAGCGGGCCGTCGTCGTCGGACGGCACCGCATCCACTTCGGCCTCGTAGGGCGCAAAGGCCTGCAGCGCACCCAGGTAGGTGGGCGTCTCCACCAGGACGCGGCTGCCGCTGTCGATCAGCACCTTGGCACACAGGTCCAGGCCCTGCTGCGAGCCGGTGGTGATGAGCACCTGGCTCGCGTCGACCCGCATGCCTTGCGCGCCGAGGTGGGCCGCGACCCATTCACGCAGCGGTGCATAGCCTTCGCTGGCAGCGTATTGCAGCGCCTCGCGGCCCGCGGTCTGCAGGACCTTGACGCTGGCCTCGCGCATCGCGTCGATGGGGAAGCTGTCCGGCGAGGGCAGGCCGCCGGCCAGCGAGAGGATGCCGGGGCGCTCGGTGACCTTGAGGATCTCCCGGATGATGGACGGGTTCATGCGCTCGGCGCGTCGCGCCAGCGTCCAGAGGGTGTCGTTGCGGCCGGATGCCGTGGCAGTCATGCGGATTCTCCTCCTTGTGGGCCCCACAAGAGGGCCCAGGTGACAAAGTCGTCGGTGAACTGTTCAAAACGGTGATCATGCCGGGCCGGGACGAACAGGCAGTCACCGGGCCGGAAAGGGATGCGCTCGCCGCGGTGGCGGAACACGCCGCTGCCGCTCGCCACGCGGGACAACCCGTCCTGCGCCTGCGGCTGCAGGGTGTCGGTGCCGCAGGGCGCGTCGACCTCGACGCGCCTCGAGCGGTGCACCAGCACCTGGCGGTCGCGCTCGCCGCCCGTGCCTGGCAGCAGGGCCAAGGCCTGTGGCAGCCGGCCGTTCATGCGGGCCGCCTCGTGTCGGCCGGCATGCGCCTGCCGATGAAGACGGTGGCGACCACCGCCAGCCCGAAGGCCAGCGTGGTGGCGTCGAGGCGTTCGCCCAGCAGCGGCACGGCAAACAGCATCGACAGGAAGGGCTGCAGCAGCTGCACCTGGCTCACCCGGACGGCGCCACCGATGGCCAGCGCACGGTACCAGGCGAAAAAGCCGATCCACATCGAGAACAACCCGACGTAGACAAACCCGGCCCAGGCCGCCGGCGCCACCGCTTGCTGCGGCCAGGTCCACACGGCCGCCGGCAGCGTGACCGGCAGCGATGCCAGCAGCACCCAGCAGATGACGCGCTCGGCGCCAAGCGCAGGCGTCAGCCGCGCACCGCACACGTAGCTGAACGAGGCCGACAACACCGCCAGCACCAGCAGGCCATCGGCCCAATGGAAGCGCAGGCCGCCCTGCAGCGAGCTGCCGGCCTTCAGCAGCGCATAGGCCACCACCAGCCCGCTGCCGAGCGCCGCACAGGCCCAGAAGCCCCAGGCCGGTCGCTGCCGGTAGGCGAGCGCGGCCACCGCGGCCGTGCTCAGCGGCAGCAGGCCCATGATGACCGACGCATGCACGGCATCCACATGGCGCAAGCCGAGCGCGAGCAGCAGCGGGAAGCCCAGCACGTTGCCAGCCGCCGTCAACAGCAGCAGCCCCCACTGGCGACCACGCGGCCGCGGCCCGCCGAAGCAGCCCAGCCAGGCCAGCGACAGCAGCCCGGCCAGCGCCGCCCGACCGAAAGTGACGAAGGCCGGCGACAGCTGCGGCGCATCGGCGCCGCCGGTGGCCAGGCGCGTCATCGGCAAGGTCAGCGCGAAGATCGCGACACCCAGCACGCCGAGCCAGAGGCCGCGCGATGTCTGCCCCACGGGCGCCTGCAAGGTGGCTGCCGTCATCCTGGCTGCCTCGCCATCGCAGCCGCGCGGTGCGTTGACCGCAGTCGCTGGCCCGCAAGCGGCGCAGTGCTCGATGCGGCCACCGGGCCGGGCCGCGCGCCGCGGACGACCAGCAGACCCTGCGCCCGCAGCGCGGCCGACTCTCGATCCATCACGGCCGGCCTCCCATGATGTGGCCGGGCCTCGGCCCGGCGCAACGGGCGCTGCAACAAGGAGAAGACGGCACTGGAGGCTTCATGCAAGCCAGTCTATGATCAGACACCAATACAGCACCGATACAGCTCGCCGTCTCATCACATCGGCTGTACCGGTTCAATTGCCAGCACAGAGACGCACCATGCTCACCCGCTCCCCGTCAGAAACCCTGACCGACCAGCTTGCCAACCGCTATGCCCAGCGCATCCGCGACCGACTGCTGCCGCCGGGTGCCCGCCTGCCCTCGGTGCGCGAGTGCGCGCAGCGGCATGAAGTCAGCCCCTACACCGTGGTGGCTGCCTATGACCAGCTGCTGGCGCAGGGCCTCATCGAGGCACGCCGCAACCGCGGCTTCTACGTGCGGGAATCGCGGGGTGATCCGCGGGCGGAGGTGGCCGCCGGCGAGCGCCAGGCACGGCCGCCCGCCGGGCCGCGGGTGCAGCCGCCGGTGGACGCAGCCACCCTGATCCGCGGCATGTTCCGGCAGGTCGATGCGCATGGCGAGCAGATGAAGGGGGCGCCCGGCATGGGCGTGCTGCCGGCCGACTGGCTGGAAAGCCCGATCCTTGGGGCCGCCGTGCGGCGCGTCACGCACGCCGCCAACCTGCGCGCGCTGTCGCTGCAGTACGGCGAACCGGCCGGCGACCCGGCGCTGCGCCGGGCCCTGAGCCACAAGCTGCGCAGCATGGACATCGAGGCCGCGCCGGGCCAGATCGTCACCACGGTGGGCGCCACCCATGCGCTGGACGTGATCTGCCGCACCCTGCTCAAGGCAGGTGATGCCGTGATGGTGGACGAGCCGGGCTGGGCGGTGGAGTTCGCGCGGCTGACGCAGATGGGCATGCGCATCCTGCCCGTGCCGCGCCGCGAAGACGGCCCGGACCTCGACGTCATCGCCAACTACTGCGAGGCGCATGAGCCGCAACACCGGCCCAAGCTGTTCATCAGCGTCAGCGTGCTGCACAACCCCACCGGCCTGTGCCTGACGCCCAGCAACGCCCATCGCGTGCTGCGCCTGGCGCAGCAGCACGACTTCCTGGTGGTGGAGGACGACACCTACTCGCACCTGGCCACGCCGCACGCCACCCGCATGTGCGCCCTGGACGCGCTGCAGCGCACCATCTATGTCAGCGGCTTTGCCAAGATCCTGGCGCCGAACTGGCGCGTCGGCTACCTGGCGGCACCCCCGGCACTGGTGGAGCGTTTCATCGACACCAAGCTGCTCACCACGCTCACCACGCCGGCGCTGTTCGAGCAGGCCTTGGCGCACTGCCTGGAGCAGGGCCAGATTCGCCGCCATGCCGAGCGTGTGCGCGCCCGGCTGGACGGGGCCCGCTCACGCAGCGTGCAGCTGGCGCTGAAGGCCGGCTGCCGCTTCGTGAACGAGCCGGCCGGCCTGTTCGGATGGCTCGACACCGGGGTGGACACCGACCGCCTCGCGCAGGTGATGCTGGATGAGGGCTACCTGCTGGCGCCGGGCTCCCTCTTCCACGCGGTGCGGCAGCCGTCGACGCTGATGCGCATCAATTTCGCCAACACGCAGGACAGCCAGTTCTGGACCGACTTCAACCGGATCCGCGGCCGCTTGTGACTTCCGACCGGTCACAATCGTGGTATTTACCCTAATGCCGAGCTCGCCGCATTGTTTTCTGGCTGGAGGGCCCCCTTCCTCAAGTACAGTCACCAACACATACAAATGCAAGGCCTCGTTTCTGTTGAGACGGGCATTGTGGAGCTCCAGCGTCTCCACCAATGACGCTGCCAGGGCACCCCTTCCTGCTGATGAACGAAACCACCATCCCCTTCGGCGAACCCGAGTTGATGCGTGCCAGCGTCTTCCAGCGATATCTGGACGAGTTGGCACGCCAGCCTGGCGCGACCACCGCCCTGCCCCGCCTGACGGCGCTGAGCCCGTCGCTGCTGGCCGACCTGCAGCGCTTCGAGCACCGCCCCAGCGGCACCGAGGTGCTCGAGGTACTGGCCGCCTGCCTGCGCCACGCCCAGAGCGTGGTGGTGCACTGCGAAGCGGGCGGCTATGTGGTGCCGGTCACCGTGTTCCCGCGCGAGCGCCTGTTCCACTGCCCGGCCGAGCCCGACACCTACCTGCTGCAGCGCCTGGCCTTGTTGAAGGTGCTGCGCATCGAGCCGGCGGTGCTGCGCGCTCCCGGCAATGACGAAGCCTCGCTGGTGGCACCGCTGTCGTGCTACCACCCCATCGCACCGCTGTTGTGGGACCTGGCCATGCGGGGCAGCCGCACCGAGCTGCTGCCCGAGATCGCCGGCAATGCCTGCTACCGCACCACCCCCGGCCTGGACCTGCGCATGCTGCCGCTGACCGCCGCACAGCGCGCGGTGGTGCGCCACATGCGCACCCAGCCGGTGACGCTGCGCGAACTGTCCGACCTCATCGGCCAGGGCCGCGAGCATGCGGTGCGGCTGCTCAATGCGCTCTACCTGCAGTCGGGCCTGATCATCAGCCGGGCGCTGCCCAGCTCGTCCGCCGAGTCCTGGCTGGCCAACCTGGGCTTGCGCCGCCGCCACGGCTGAGGTGCGGCCGAGCGGCCGCGGCCGCCAGCGCGCTGCCGCGGCTGGCCAACGACGGGCCGGCGCCCGTCCGTTTGCCGCCGGCCTGACGCTTCAGCGCGAGCCGAGCGCCTCCCAGCGCTCGAGCGCCACCATCAACTCGTCCTCGATCCGTGCAAAGCGCGCCTGCAACTCGGTGAGTCGTTGCGGATCGCCCTGGTAGACCTCGGTGCCGGCGAGGAGGTCGCCGATCTGCTTCTGCTCGGCCTCGAGCGCCTCGATGCGCCCGGGCAGCTCGTCGAGCTCGCGTTGCTCCTTGTACGACAGCTTGCGCTGGGCGGCCGCCGCCGGCTTGGGCGCTGCCGCGGCCTTGGGCGCAGGCGCGGCGGCCGGCGTGGCGCGCTCCTGCAGTGCCCGGCTGCGCTGGCTCTGCACCTTCCAGTCTTCGTAGCCACCTTCGTACTCACGCCAGAAACCGGGCGTCTGCTCGCCCTCCCAGGCGATGGTGCTGGTCACCACGTTGTCGAGGAAACGGCGGTCATGGCTGACCAGGAAGACCGTGCCCTCGTAGCTCTGCAGCAATTCCTCGAGCAGCTCCAGCGTGTCGATGTCCAGGTCGTTGGTCGGCTCGTCCAGCACCAGCACGTTGGCCGGGCGGGCGAACAGGCGCGCCAGCAGCAGGCGGTTGCGCTCGCCGCCGCTGAGCGAGCGCACCGGCGAGTTGGCGCGCGCCGGCGAGAACAGGAAATCGCCGAGATAACTCATCACGTGCTTGCGCGCGTTGCCGATCTCGATCCACTCACTGCCCGGGCTGATGGTGTCGGCCAGGGTCGCATCGAGGTTGAGCGCCTCGCGCATCTGGTCGAAGTAGGCCACCTGCATCTTGGTGCCTTGCCGCACGCTGCCGCTGTCGGGCTCGATCTCGCCGAGGATGAGCTTGAGCAGGGTGGTCTTGCCCGCGCCGTTCGGCCCGATCAGGCCCACCTTGTCGCCACGCAGCAGGGTGGCCGAGAAATGGCTGACGATGGTCCGGCCCTCGTAGGACTTGCTGACATCGCGCAGCTCGGCCACCAGCTTGCCGCTGGAGACGCCGGCGTCGAGGTCCAGCCGGACGCGGCCCACCACGTCGCGGCGCTGCGCCCGGGTGGCGCGCAGCTGCTCCAGGCGCTTGACGCGGCTCACGCTGCGCGTGCGGCGGGCCTCCACGCCCTTGCGCACCCACACTTCTTCCTGGGCCAGCAGCTTGTCGGCGCGGGCGTTCAGCAGTGCCTCGTCGGCCAGTTGCTGCTCCTTGAGCACCCCGTAGGCGGTGAAGTTGCCGGGGTAGCTGCGCAGCACACCACGGTCCAGCTCCACGATGCGGGTGGTCACGCCGTCCAGGAAGGCCCGGTCGTGGGTGATCAGCACCACGCTGCCGCGGAAGCCGTTCAGCAGTTCCTCGAGCCAGCCGATGGACGCCAGGTCGAGGTGGTTGGTCGGCTCGTCGAGCAGCAGGACATCGGGCTGGGCCACCAGGGCCTGGGCCAGGGCCACCCGCTTCTTGGTGCCGCCGGACAGCCGCTCCACCGGCGCGTCGCGTTCCAGGCGCAGGCGGGCCAGGGTTTCCTCCACCCGCTGCTCCCAGGTCCAGCCGTCGAGGGCTTCGATGCGGGTCTGCAAGGCGTCGAGGTCCTCGCTGCCGTCGTGCGCCTCGTAGCGGGCGCGCAGGTCGCGCACCTCGGCCAGGCCCACGCTCACCGCGTCGAAGACGGCGATGCCGGGCGCGAATTGCGGCTCCTGCGGCACGTAGGCGATGCGCAGGCCCTGCTGCAGCTGCAGCAGGCCGTCATCGGGCTTCTCCAGCCCGGCCAGGATCTTTAGCAGCGAGGACTTGCCGGTGCCGTTGCGGCCGATCAGGCCGACCCGCTCTCCCGGCTCCAGCGAAAAGGCGGTGTTGTCGAGCAGCGGCACATGCCCGTAGGCAAGCTTGGCATTGGTGAGGGTGAGCAGGGCCATGATGGGAGAGTAGACGGCAGCGCGGCCGCAGGCGGCGAAAACCGCCGATTATCCGCCCCCACCCTGCCGGCCGGATCATGCCGCGCCCAGGCGGCCGCCGGCGTGCCCGGCCTCAGGCGGGCAGGGCCGCCAGCCGCTCCAGCAGCGCATCCAGCTCCGGCAGGTCGGGCAGCGCGATCAGCAGGTCAGTCTCCAGCACCGCGCGCAGCTCCGCGGCCGTGCCGAGCGTGCGGCGCTGCGCGTCGCCGCCCAGCCGGTGCACGCTGAGCTGGTTGTTGCGCAGGGCCACCCGGCCGCCGGGCGCCGCGCGGGCGGCCATCAGTCCCTGCAGGAAGTGGGAGTCGGGATGGTGGCAGAGGTACCAGCTGCTCACTTCGTAGTCGATGCGCTCCTGCGGCTGCAGGTCGAAGCGGTACAGCGACTTCCACTCGCTGCCCAGCTGGGCCTGCATCAGGTAGCTGCCATGCTCGGCCGGCAGCAGGCGGAAGCGCTCATGCGGCGTGTCCTGCTCGACCTCGGCCTGCAGGTCCAGCACGCCGGTCAGCGTGAGGCCGCCGAAGCCGACGTCGACGATGCGGCTGCGGCCTTCCAGCTCGACCCGCAGCAGCATGTGGCTGCGCGGCGTGATGGTGTCGTCGCCGCGCCCCCACACCACGCGCGCCGCCAGGCCGCCAACCTCGAAGCCGATGGCCCGCAGCACCTCGGCGAACAGCAGGTTGTGCTCGTAGCAGTAGCCGCCGCGGCCCCCCTCCACCAGCTTGCGCTGCAGCGCGCCGACATCGAGCTCCACCGGCTGGCCCAGCAGCGGGCTCAGGTTCTCGAACGGAAGGGTCTGGGCGTGGCAGCCCACCAGCCCGCGCAAGGTCGCCAGTGTCGGCGTGCGCGGGCCGTCGTAGCCGATGTGCTGCAGGTAGGCGTCCAGGTCGAGGCGGTGGTCGTCCATCACGGTGCTCCCGGTGCGAGGCAGTGTTCAGCGCGCCGCGGCCGCGGCGCGCTCCAGGGCGTCGATGAAGCATCGCGCCACATCGAAGCCGGTCTGCTGCTGGATCTCCTGGAAGCAGGTCGGGCTGGTCACGTTGATCTCGGTGACCCGGTCGCCGATGATGTCCAGACCGATCAGCAGCAGCCCGCGCGGCGCCAGCACCCGGCCGATGACCTGTGCCGTCTCGCGGTCCACCGCGTCCAGCGGCTGGGCCACCCCCTTGCCGCCTGCGGCCAGGTTGCCGCGCACCTCGCTGCCCTGCGGAATGCGGGCCAGCACGAAGGGCACCGGCTCGCCGCCGACGATCAGCACCCGCTTGTCGCCGTGGACGATCTCCGGGATGAAGCGCTGCACCATCACCGTGCGGCTGCCGTGCTGGTTCAGCGTCTCGATGATGCTGCCGAGGTTGAGCCCGTCGGCGCCCACCCGGAAGATCCCCATGCCGCCCATGCCATCCAGCGGCTTGAGGATGATGTCGCGGTGCTCGGCATGGAAGCGGCGGATCTCGTCCGCATCGCGGCTCACCAGGGTGGGCGTGACGTGCTGCGGGAACTCCATCACCGCCAGCTTCTCGGGATGGTCGCGCAGCGAGCGCGGGCTGTTGAAGACGCGCGCCCCTTCGCGCTCGGCCTGCTCCAGCAGGTGGGTGGCGTAGAAGTACTCGCTGTCGAAGGGCGGGTCCTTGCGCATCAGCACCGCGTCGAACTCGGCCAGCGCCAGCGGCGCCGCCGGCTCGGCCCGCCACCAGCGCTCGGCCTCGCCGGTCAGCGTGATGGACTGGGCCAGCGCGGTAACGCGCCCGCCGCTGCGCCAGGACAGCTGCTGCGGCTCGCAGGCCCACAGCGTGTGCCCGCGGGCGGCCGCCTCGCGCATCATGGCGAAGGTGGTGTCCTTGTAGATCTTGAAGTGGTCGAGCGGATCGGCAATGAAAAGCAGCTTCATCGGAGGCCAGGTTCGGGTTGCACGGCACGGATCCGGTAGTGTTGCACCGCCAGCGCAATCGTGCCGGCGACCACGCCCCAGAACGCCGAGCCGATCCCCCAAAGAGAGACGCCCGACAGCGTGACGAGGAATGTGATAAGTGCGCTCTCGCGGTGCTGGTCGTCCTTGACTGCCGACGCCAGGCCGGCGCCGATGCTGCCCAGCAGCGCAAAGCCGGCGACCGCCATCACCAGTTCCCGCGGGAAGGCCGCGAGCAGTCCGACCACCGCTCCACCCACCAGGCCGATGGCAACGTAGAACACGCCGGCCATCACGGCCGCGGTGTAACGGCGGGCCGGGTCCTCGTGCGCCTCGCGGCCGAGGCAGATGGCGGCGGTGATGGCGGCCAGGTTCAGTGCATAGGCGCCGAAAGGCGCCAGCAGCAAGGTGGCCAGGCCGGTGGCGCCCACCAGCGGCGAGACCGGCGTGCGGTAGCCGGCGGCCCGGATGGCCGCCACGCCGGGCAGGTTCTGTGACGCCATGGTGACCACGAAGAGCGGCAGCGCCACCCCCACCGCGGCGCGCAGCGAGAACTGCGGCGAGGTCCAGACCGGCGAGGCCAGCTGCCACTGCACCTCGGCCAGGTGCAGCCGGCCCAGCAGCAGGGCCACCAGCATGCCGGCCAGCAAGACCCCCGGCACCGCGTAGCGCGGCCAGCAGCGGCGACCCAGCAGGTAGGCAGCGAACATCGCGCCCACCAGCAGGGGCTCGGTCTTGAATGACAGGAAGGCATCCATGCCAAAGCGCGCCAGCACGCCGGCCAGCAAGGCCGAGGCAAGCGCGATGGGAATGCGGTTCATCACCCGTGCGAACAGGCCGGTGACACCGCACAGCGTGATGAGCGCCGCCGCCACGATGAAGGCGCCCACCGCCTCGGGCAGCCCGACGCTGGCGGTGGCCAGCACGGCGGCGCCGGGGGTGGACCAGGCCACCAGCACCGGCTCGCGCCAGTACAGCGAGAGGGCGATGCTGGTGAGGCCCATGCCCAGGCCAAGCGCCCAGATCCAGGACGCGGTGACCGCCGGCGACGCGCCCACCGCTGCGGCGGCCTGGAACACCAGCACCACCGAACTGGTGAAGCCCACCAGCACGGCGACGAAGCCGGCCACCACGGCAGACAGCGAGAGGTCCCTGAAAAAGCGCATCGGCGTCACCCCGGCCCTTGTTGAAGATGTTCAGCAAAGGCGCAAGGTTAGCGAATGCCGGCCGACAGCGTGCGGCCGGCGCTCAGAACGGGATCTTGGTGCCCAGCTCCACCACCCGGTTGGCCGGCAGGTTGAGGAAGTCGGCCGCGGCTGCGGCATTGCGGTGCATGCCGGCAAACACCTTCTCGCGCCACGAGGACATGCCGGTCTTGATGCTGGAGGGCACCACCGTTTCGCGGGACAGCAGGTAGGAGGTCTCCATGTCGTCCATGTGCACCCCCCGGTTGCGCAGCAGCTTCAGCGCCTCCGGCACGTCGGGATCGTTCTTGAAACCGAAGTGCAGCACCACCAGCCAGCAGTCGCGCCCGAGCGGCTCGACCTCGACGCGGCGGTCAAAGCCGATCCAGGGCACCTCGTGGTGCCGTACGGTGACGAAGACGTTGGTCTCGTGCAGCACCCGGTTGTGCTTGAGGTTGTGCAGCAAGGCGTTCGGAGTGATGCCCTGTTCGGCGCTGAGGAAGACCGCGGTGCCCGGCACGCGCAGCGGCGGGCTGAGGAAGACCGAGTCGAGGAAGGTGCGCAGCTCGATCGATTCGTCGCGCAGGCGATCGCTGAGCAGCTGGCGGCCCTGCTTCCAGGTCATCATCAGCGTGAACATGACGGCACCGATCAGCAGCGGGAACCAGCCGCCGTCGAGCACCTTGGCCACGTTGGCGCCGAAGAACAGCAGGTCCACCACGAAAAAGGTGCCGGTGGCCGCCATGCACAGGGCCCAGGGGTAGTGCCAGGCATAGCGGATCACGAAGAAGGTCATCACGGTGGTGATCAGCATGTCCACCGTCACGGCGATGCCGTAGGCCGAGGCCAGCGCGCTGCTGGAGCCGAAGGACACCACCGCGATCACGATGCAGCCATACAGCGTCCAGTTGACGAAGGGCACGTAGATTTGGCCGGCCTCGCGCACCGAGGTGTGCGCCACCCGCAGCCGCGGCAGGTAGCCGAGCTGGATCACCTGCTTGGTGACCGAGAAGGCGGCCGAGATCAGCGCCTGGGAGGCGATCACCGTGGCGCAGGTCGCCAGCACCACCAGCGGATACAGCGCCCAGTGCGGCGCCATCTCGAAGAAGGGGTTGGTGACGTTCTCCGGATGGGCAAGCAGCATCGCCCCCTGGCCGAAATAGTTGAGCACCAGCGCGGGCATCGCCAGGCCGAACCAGGCCAGCCGGATCGGCCGCTTGCCGAAATGGCCCATGTCGGCATAGAGCGCCTCGGCCCCGGTGACGCACAGCACGATGGCGCCCAGCGCCACGAAGGCCACGCCCGGCTGGTTCAGGATGAAGTGGAGCGCATACAACGGACTCAAGGCCACCAGCACCGTCGGGTTGTCCACCAGGTGAGACAGCCCCAGCAAGGCCAGTACCGCGAACCAGGCCACCATGACCGGGCCAAACAGCTTGCCCACGCTGCCGGTGCCGTGCTTCTGCATGGCGAACAGCAGGGTCAGCACGATCAGCGTGGTCGGCACCACGTATTCCCCGAGCGCCGGCGCGGCGACCTTCAGCCCCTCCACTGCCGACAGCACCGAGATGGCCGGCGTGATGACACCGTCGCCAAAGAACACCGCGGTGCCGAAGATGCCGAGCACCAGCAGGTAGCTGCGCAGCACCGGGCGGTCCTTGACCGCCTGCGAGGCCAGGGCCAGCATGGCCACCAGCCCGCCTTCGCCGTTGTTGTCGGCCCGCAGGATCAGGCTGACGTACTTGAGCGAGACGATCACCGTGAGCGTCCAGAACACCAGGGACAGGATGCCCAGGATGTTCTCGGCGTTCACCGGCAGGTGTCCGTGGGTAAAGACCTCCTTCATGGCATACAGCGGGCTGGTGCCGATGTCGCCGTAGACGACGCCGATGGCGCCGAGGGTCAAGGAGGCCAGCTTGAGGCCGGAAGCGGAAGCAGTAGGGCTGGATTGCACAGCACAACGGACAGAGGCGAAGAGGACGCCATTGTGCTCCTAGCCGCCAGGAGTGCCAGCCCCGCCATGTTGCAGTGCAGCAACGCGACCTTTGCCGGCGCTGGCGGCCAGGGCCTCACTCGTAGGTTTCAGCGTCCGGGTCGGTGGCTTCCAGTTCGTAGCTCGCCGCCAGCATGGCCAGCCGGGCGATGACGCCATACATGTAGAAGCGGTTCGGGGCGCTGGCGCCCGGACGCGCGCCGGCCTTGGGCAGCTGGTTGGACTCGGCGAAGGCCAGCGGCACGAAGCTGGCGCCCGGGGCGTTGAGGTTCTCGTCGATGCCGCGCTCGGCATGCACGCGGTAGAAGCCGCCGACCACGTAGCGGTCGAGCATGTACACCACCGGCTCGGCCACCGCCTCGTTGATGCGCTCGTAGGTCGGCACGCCTTCCTGGATGATGACCTCGCTCACCTCCTGGCCGTCCTTGATGACCGACATCTTGTTGCGCGTCTTGCGGTTCAGCTCGGCCAGGTCCTTCGCGTCCCGCACCGTCATGATGCCCATGCCGTAGGTACCGGCATCGGCCTTCACGATGACGAAGGGCTTCTCCTGGATGCCGTACTCCTTGTACTTGCGCCGGATCTTGTTCAGCAGCGCATCGGCGTTGCTCTGCAGGCAGTCGATGTTGGTGCCGTCGGCGAAGTTGACCTGGCCGCACTTGGCGAACATCGGGTTGATCAGCCAAGGATCCATGCCCAGCAGCTTGGCGAACTTCTTCGCCACTTCTTCGTAGGCCTGGAAGTGGTTGGACTTTCGCCGCACCGCCCAGCCCGCATGCAGCGGCGGCAACAGGTACTGCTCGTGCAGGTTGTCCAGCACCTGGGGCAGGCCGGCCGAGAGGTCGTTGTTCAGCAGGATGGTGCAGGGGTCGAAATCCTTCAGGCCCAGGCGGCGCTTGGTGCGCACCAGCGGCTCGACAGTCAGCGTGCTGCCGTCGGGCAGCACCAGCTGCGTGGGCTCGGTGACGGTTTCGTCCAGCGAACCGAGGCGCACGTTCAGCCCGGCCTGGTGGAAGATCTGCACCAGGCGCTGCACATTGGTCAGGTAGAAGGTGTTGCGGGTGTGCTTCTCGGGAATCAGCAAGAGGTTCTTGGCCTCCGGACAGATCTTCTCGATGGCCGCCATCGCCGCCTGCACCGCCAGCGGCAGCATTTCCTCGGTCAGGTTGTTGAAGCCCCCGGGGAAGAGGTTGGTGTCCACCGGCGCCAGCTTGAAGCCGGCGTTGCGCACGTCCACCGAGGTGTAGAAGGGCGGCGTGTGCTCCATCCACTCCAGCCGGAACCAGCGCTCGATGGCGGGCATGGACTCCAGGATGCGTTGTTCGAGTTCATTGATCGGGCCGGTGAGCGCCGTGATGAGATGGGGGACCATGCGCAGTGCCTCTCGGGCTGTTCGAGTGGGTGTCGGGCAGACGATTCTAGGCAAATGGGGACGCCGCCGCCTTGACGCAAGAGGGGGACGTTGCGCAAGAAAAGAAAAAGGGCCTCCGCATCGCGGAGGCCCGGGCTGCATGCACCGTCCGCCCCTGCTGCGGGGCGGGGCATGTCACTTGTGATATGCAGTTTCGCCGTGCGAGGTGATGTCCAGCCCTTCGCGTTCGGCTTCCTCGGTGACACGCAGGCCGATCAGCAGGTCGACCGCCTTGTAGGCGACCACCGAGACGATGGCCGACCAGGCGATGGTGATCAGCACGCCCTTGGCCTGCACGAACAACTGGTGGGCGATCGAGAAGTCGGCGGCGCCGGTGCCGCCGAGGCTCGGCGAGGTGAACACGCCGGTGAGCAGCGCACCCACGATGCCGCCCAGGCCGTGCACGCCGAAGACATCCAGCGCGTCGTCGGCGCCCAGCATGCGCTTCAGGCCGTTCACGCCCCACAGGCAGACCACCCCCGCCAGCAGGCCCAGCACGATGGCGCCCATCGGGCCCACGGTGCCGCAGGCCGGCGTGATGGCCACCAGGCCGGCCACCGCGCCGGAGGCGGCACCCAGCATCGAGGCCTTGCCCTTGGCGAGCGATTCGCCGCCGATCCAGGACAGGGTGGCTGCGGCGGTGGCGAACAGCGTGTTGATCAGGGCCAGCGCGGCGCCCGAGTTGGCTTCCAGGTTGGAGCCGGCATTGAAGCCGAACCAGCCCACCCACAGCAGCGAGGCACCGACCATCGTCAGCGTCAGCGAATGCGGCGGCATCGCCTCCTTGCCGTAGCCGATGCGCTTGCCCACCAGGTAGGCGCCCATCAGGCCGGCGATGCCGGCATTGATGTGCACCACCGTGCCGCCGGCGAAGTCGATCGCGCCGTCCTTGAACAGGTAGCCTTCGGTGAACCACACCATGTGCGCGATCGGCAGGTAGCTGAAGGTGAACCACAGCACCGAGAACAGCAACACCGCCGAGAACTTGATGCGCTCGGCGAAGGAGCCGACGATCAGGCCGCAGGTGATGGCAGCGAAGGTGGACTGGAAGGCGATGAAGACGTACTCGGGAATCTGCACGCCCTTGGTGAAGGTGTCAGCCAGCGAGTCCTTGGTGACGCCGCTGAGGAACAGCTTGTCGAAGGTACCGATGAATTCGCCACCGCCGCCGAAGGCCAGCGTGTAGCCGTAGACCGCCCACAGCACGACGATCAGCGCGAACACCACGAACACCTGCATCAGCACCGACAGCATGTTCTTGGCCCGCACCAGGCCGCCGTAGAACAGCGCCAGGCCGGGGATGGTCATCAGGATGACCAGCAGCGTGGAGGTGAGCATCCACGCGACGTCGCCCTTGTTCACGGTAGAGGCGGCGGCAGGGACCGCAGCAGCGGCCGCCGAGGCGGCGTCCAGCACGGCGGCGGGCGCCGAGGCCGCTTCCTGCGCCACGGCCAGGTCGGCCAGGCCGAGGCCGGCGACGCCGAGCGCCAGAAGGGTGGAGAGTTTCTTCATCATGGATGTCTCACTCGCACGTTGGTCAACTCAGAGAGCGTCCTTGCCGGTTTCGCCGGTGCGGATGCGAACCACCTGCTCAAGGGTGGAGACGAAGATCTTCCCGTCGCCGATCTTGCCGGTGCGGGCCGCGGACTCGACCGCTTCGATGACCTGCTCGACCACGGCGTCGTCAACGGCCGCCTCGATCTTCACCTTGGGCAGGAAATCGACCACGTACTCGGCACCGCGGTACAGCTCGGTGTGGCCCTTCTGCCGGCCGAAGCCCTTCACTTCGGTCACCGTGATGCCCTGAACACCAATGTTGCTCAGGGCCTCACGCACTTCATCAAGCTTGAACGGCTTGACGATGGCGGTCACCATCTTCATGGGTTGCTCCTTGTGTCTAGAAAGTCAGGCGGCGTCTTCAGCGCCCTAGCGATGCGCTCGGGACCCTGAAGTGCACGATCTGTGCCATGACCTCCTGCAGTGCATGTGCCCCAGAAAGGCGCTGTATCGGCGGGTAACCACCGGCGAACTGCACCGGGAGTGTGCTTCGCAGGCGGGCGCACCAAATACGAGCGCGTCCCGGCCGCGGCCGCAGCGCCCCTTGCCGGCTGCGTCGCTGCGCCAGGCCCGCCGGATCCTGCGCGGGGCGGCGCCATGGGGCCGGGCAAAGGCACGCGCCGCTCGGCAAGCGGCGCCAGGAAGCCCGCGCCTCCACCGGGGGCGGGCGACCCCGCGGCGGCACACCCCCGCGAGAATCGCCGCAGCGCCAAGGGGCGCTCAGAACAACGAACCCGAAGCGGGAGGGCTCCTGGATGTCGCTTGCCGTCATACGCAGCCGTGCGCTGGCCGGGCTGTCGGCGCCCGAGGTCACGGTGGAAGTGCACCTGGCCAACGGGCTCCCCAGCTTCACCCTGGTGGGGCTGGCCGACACCGAGGTCAAGGAAGCCCGGGAACGGGTGCGGGCGGCCCTGCTCAACAGCGGGCTGGCCTTCCCCCACAACAAGCGCATCACGGTCAACCTGGCACCGGCCGACCTGCCCAAGGAATCTGGCCGCTTCGACCTGCCGATCGCCCTCGGCATCCTGGCCGCCAGCGGCCAGCTCGACGCCTCTCGCCTTGCCGCGCACGAGTTTGCCGGCGAGCTGTCGCTTGCCGGTGACCTGCGACCGGTGCGTGGCGCGCTGGCCATGTGCCTGGCGCTGCAACGCGCCGGCATGCCGCGTGCGATGGTGCTGCCGCAGGACAGCGCCCGCGAGGCAGCGCTGGTGCAACAGGCCGAGGTGTGGGGCGCCCGGCACCTGCTGGACGTGGTGCAGGCCATGCTGCCCCACCACGGCAGCGACGCCGGGAGCGACCCGGAGTCGCCCGGTTGGCAGCGCGTGTCGGAGGCGCCGCCTCCGGCCCGACCGCTGTATCCCGACCTGCGGGACGTGAAGGGTCAGGCACTCGCGAAGCGGGCGCTGGAGATTGCCGCCGCCGGCGGCCACAGTTTGCTGCTGGTCGGCGCCCCGGGCACCGGCAAGTCGATGCTGGCGCAACGCTTCGCCGGGCTGCTGCCGCCGCTGGACACCGAGGCGGCGCTGGAATCGGCCGCGGTGCTCAGCCTGGCTGGCGGCTTCGATCCACAACGCTGGCGGCAGCGGCCGTTCCGCGCGCCGCACCACAGCGTCTCCTCGGCTGCGCTGGTGGGTGGCGGCTCGCCGCCGCGGCCGGGCGAGATCTCGTTGGCCCACCATGGCGTGCTGTTCCTCGACGAATTGCCCGAGCTGCCACGCCCGGCCCTCGAAGCCCTGCGCGAACCGCTGGAGACCGGCCGCATCGTGATCTCGAGGGCGGCCCGGCAGTCGGAGTTTCCGGCGCGCTTCCAGTTGGTGGCGGCCATGAACCCCTGCCCGTGTGGCTACCTGGGGTCCAGCCTGCATGCCTGCCGCTGCAGCCCGGACGCGGTGGCCCGCTATGCGGGCAAGCTCAGCGGACCGCTGCTCGACCGGATCGACCTGCAAGTGGAGGTGGCGCCGCTGTCGGCCGAGGCGCTGCTGGCCGTGCCGGATGGCGAGACGAGTGAGTCGGTCGCACGGCGGGTGGCTGCAGCGCTCGACCGGCAGCAGGCCCGCCAGGGCCATCCGAATGCTGGGCTGACAGGGCCGGCCATCGACACGCACTGCGCACTGGAGCCGGCCGCCGCCGACCTGCTGCACACGGCCGCCGGCCGGCTGGGCTGGTCGGCGCGCAGCCTGCACCGGGTGCTCAAGGTGGCCCGCACGGTGGCCGACCTGCAGGGCCACCCTCGCCTTGGCCGGACGCACCTGGCTGAGGCGATGCAGCTGCGCCGGGCCTTGCAAGCCCAGCCGTGAACCCTCGCTGCGAGCCCCTGGGCGCGTGCGCGCCATTGCCTGCCCCGCCCGCCCCTCGGCTCGCTGCAGAGGCGGCGGTGATCATTGGCTACGATGGCAGGGTCGATGCGGCCGCCAGCCAGCCGGGCGAGGATCTTTCGCTCGAGCGCCGCTGATCGTGCCTCTGGGAGGAGGCCGTCAGAGGGGCGGTCGATCTTGCCTGCGCGACGGCTCCTGAATCCAGGATCCGGATCTGGCCCACCCATATCGCCGGGTTCCAGCACCGCAGGCCCTTTCAGAATCGAGCGCGATGTTCGATCCAGCCCTGGCGGCCTCGCGGCCTCGGCCCGCAGTGGCCAGTGGATGGATACCGTCCGCGCGCATGTAGACCGACCATGAGTTCAACAAGACGTTCATTGCTCAAAATGGGAACGGCGGGCCTGGTGCTTCCGCAGGCTTGCCTCGTGATGGCTAACGGCAGGCAGGCCCGCTTTGAAAAGTGGCGGCAGGCGTTCGAGGCCAGCGTGCCGGCACGCATGCGGGCCGCCAAGGTGGTGGGCGCCTCGGTGGCCATCACCGCCCGGGATACGGCGTCGCACTATGCGGCTTCCTTTGGTTTCGCGAATCTCCGGCGGCACAGGAGGCTGACGGTCGACACACCGATGCACCTCGCTTCAGTCAGCAAGCTGTTCACGGCTTGCGCGCTGGTGCAGCTGTTCGAGCGCCGCGGCGATGACCTGCATGCAGATGTCAACGACTTCATCGATGTCCGCATCAGGAATCCGCACCATCCCGCAACCCCGATCACGCCGCATCAGCTCCTGACGCACACCTCCAGCATTTCCGATGAAGGGTATGGCGACGTGTCCTTCCCGGGTGATCCGAAACAGAGCCTGTCCGATTTCCTGCAGGGCTATCTGGTGAAAGGCGGCGCCGCGTATTCGCCCGACGGCTCGTTCCTGAAGACGCAGCCTGGCGCCCAATGGAATTACAGCAATGTCGGTGTCGCGCTGGCCGGCCATATCGTGGAAAAGTCGAGCGGGCAGAGCTTTGCTTCCTATGTGGAGGAGAACCTGCTCCGGCCGCTCGGTATGGGCAACGCGCACTGGTATATCGGCGACTTCGCACCCGAGGTCCTGGCCAAGCCCTATCGGCTGCAGAACGGAAGGTTCGTCGAGCTGCCCCAGCAGGGATATCCCGATGTGCCCGCGGGCATGCTGCGTTGCTCGGTCAGCGACCTTGCAAAGGCGCTACGCGCGATGCTGGGGCAGGCGACGGGCGCCCAGGCCCTCTTGTCGCCGGGCGCCGTCAAGCAGATGCTGCGCCGCCAGGTGGACAGCCGGCTCCATGGCTATCAGGGCCTTGGCTGGACCCAAGAGGCAACGGCGAGCCATGCCGTCGTCGGGCACACCGGGAGCGACAACGGTGCGTCCAACATGGTGGCCTTGTCGCAGGATCAGGCCCAGGCGGTCGCCCTGCTGATGAACGTCGACGGCACCAAACAGACCGCCAGGTTCCGCGCCTCGGTGGTGGACGACCTGCTGGCCGGCGCGAAGCTGATGGCGTGAAGCCGGTGGCCCTGAAGCGCTGGCGCAGCATGGCGGGCCGCCCGCCCCGGTTGCCCAGCAGCGGTCCGGCCCGCGCCGCCCCATCGCGCTGCAGCGCCCCGGCGTGAAGCACGACCGGCGAACCCCCAATTGGCGGGGGGGCCAACCGAGCCGTTGGCTGCGATACTCCGGCCGGCACGCTGCCCGGGGTCGGGCCCGCTGGCGATCCGCGGACGCCGGCTCGACCGCAGGGCTCACGCGGCACGGAACCGCGGGGCAACCGTGATGCCCTCGCCCAGACACCTTCACCTATGCACCAGCAACTACAGAAACTGGCCCTGGTGGTGCTCTTTGCACTGCCCGGCGTGGCGGCAGCCTGCAAGTTCACCCCGATGCCGATCGAACCGGAGTTCGCCGACAAGCGCGAGACCTTCGTCGGTCGCCAAGGGGCAACGCTGGTGCGCTTCCATAACGAGCGCGCCGACGGCGAGGTCACCGTCTTTCCGGAGCCTCCCCTCGAAATCGAGGACACCCAGGCCCGCAGCAGCTGCACGATCGACGACGGCGGCGTCTGGGTCCGCCATTCGGTCCACCTCAGCGGCAACCGGCGGGTGCTCCTGACCGAGGAGTACAGCGGCTCGTCCACCCAGCTCAATTTCTACAGCACCTCGACCTGCAAGCGGCTGAGTTCCATCGACGTGTCCAACGCCAAGTGGGCGCTCGATGGCAGGTTCATCACGCTGACCCCGGTGGATGCCGGGCCGTCGAGCCCGAAACCGAAGCAGTACCGGCTCGAGGCGAACTGCTTGCCCAACCCCGGGGCCCGACCCCGTTGATGACAACCTGAGACCCTGACCATGGCTTCACTCGACCGCTGCATTATTGAGAAGTGCAAGGAAAGCTGGGACGAAGAGTTCCTGCCTGGCACCAAGAACGCCAACAATTGTTCCGGCTTTGTGAAAGCGGTAGCGCGCAAGCTGGGGATTCCGCTGGACGCGACGCTGAACGCCGATGGCATTTCAGACGCCGTGGCGGCTTCCTGGGAGAAGATCGATTCGGGCGAAGCAGCCGCGAAGAAGGCGGCCACCGGCTACTTCGTGCTGGCGGTGCTGAAGTCGAGCGATCATCGGCCGGCGCGGGCCAATGGGCACGTGGCAGTGGTCGTCGACGGTCCCTTGTACCGCAGCAAGTATCCGCTGGTGTGGGGCGGCAGCATCGGCTCAGCCCAGAGCCAGGGCAGCAAGTCGGTCGGTGAAGTGTGGAACCGCAGCGACCGCGATTCGGTGCAGTACTACAGCTTCTCCAGCCTCTCCTGTCGCCAGTGAGGCCGCCCCCGGCGGCATGCCATCATCTGCCGCCACCCGGTGGCTGAGGAAGAAGGCGGCTGCGGCATCGCGGCGGCTCGCCGACTCACCGGCCCGGCCTGCCCGGGTGCAGGCCGACGCACGGCGGCCTACCGCCGGGCCTGGCCGCCGCCAAAGCGCGCCTGCCGCACCGGCGGCGGGCCAGGCGCCCCACCTGCCGCGCCCGCGGCGGACGACGACGCTACCCTGCCTGTCCCACCGCTCGCGGCTCGAACGCCGAGTCGTCCCGGGCGGGGCCCGACGGTGCGTCGCCGCAAGGGCCGACCGGCAAGGTGCAGAGCAGCTGGCCGTCCAGCATCAGGGCCACGGCGAAGCGGCCGCCCAGTTGCACCATCGCAAAGTGGCTCGCCGGCGTGCCGCCACGGGGACAGGGCGGCGCCGCCGCTGCAGCACGGGCCGCCGGTGCGCCAGCCGGCAGCGCCAGCAAGCGGAACAGGGCGGCCGGGCTGCCGGTCTGCAGGGCCCGCCAGCACAGGCTGAACAGGGCATCCTCCGCGCCGTTGCCGTCCACCCGCGAAGGCCTGGGCGGCGTTGCGCCAAGCCGTCGCAGTGCGCGGTGCACCAGCTGGCGGCAGGCGGCCTCGCTGCGGCCGGCGCTGCGCGCGATCTCGGCATAGTCGGCCTCGAACACTTCGCGCAGCAGCACGGCGGCGGCTTCGACCCGATCCAGGCATTGCAGCAGCACGCGCAGCGCGACGGCGGCATCCAGGCTCAGCCGCGCGGTCTGCTCGGCCGCCGGGGCGCTCAGGTGCCGCAGCGCCACCGCGTCCTGCTGCCACTGGTGCAACGCCTCGCCTTCCCGGCGCCGGCGGCGCAGCCGGTCGATCGCCAGGTGGCGCACCACGGTCAGCAGCCAGGCCTCCGCACTGCGCGGTGGGGCGGCGGCCGCCGCCTGGCTGCGCAGGTAGGCGTCCTGCACGATGTCCTCGGCGTCCGCCTGGTTGCCGAGCAGCCCGCGGGCCACCTCCGTCAGGCGGCGCCGATGACGCTGGAACAGGGCCGGGTCCAGGAACAGGGGTGCACTGCGATCATCCATCCGCGCAGCTTGCCATGAAGCGGGCGGCCCGGTGTCACGAAGCCGCTGCCTCGTTCGTCTCACCCGTTCCACCCATTCATGGAGAACCGATGGACACCCCCGCTCCCCCCTCCGCCGTGCCGGCCAGCCCCGATGCCGGCGCCGCCTTCCTCGAGGAGAAGGCCTTCCAGTCGCGCATCGTGCTGGTCTTCGGGACCATCACCGACCAGCTGGCCGGCGAGGTCACCCGCCGGCTGATTGCCCTGGACGCGGCCTCGGCGGCCCCTATCCAGCTGCTGGTGTCCTCGCCGGGCGGGCACCTGGAATCGGGCGACGCGATCCACGACATCGTGCGCTTCATCGACGCGCCGGTGCACATGATCGGCACCGGCTGGGTCGGCAGCGCAGCGGCCCACCTCTACCTGTCGGTGCCGCGCGAGCGCCGCTTCTGCCTGCCACACACGCGCTTCCTGATCCACCAGCCGAGCGGCGGTGCCGGCGGGCCGGCCAGCGACATCGCGATCCAGGCGCGCGAGATCGTCAAGGCCCGGGAGCGCATCGCCCGCGTCATTGCGCGCGAGACCGGCCAGCCGCTGGACAAGGTGCAGGCCGACATCGAGCGGGACCACTGGATGTCGGCCGAGGAAGCGGTGGGCTACGGCCTGGTTTCACGCATCATCGAGCGGCGCCGCGACCTGCCGGATTGATCGGCCGGTCGGCGGCGAGCCGCCGGCTCAGCCCGCTCCGCCCTGCGGGAAGTGCTGCTGGTACTGCTGCGAGGTCAGGTACAGCTCGATCGCCGGGTCCGGCTGGCGCCGGCCCTGCATCTGCGAAACGCTGTCGAAGGCCTGCTTGAACGGCTGCACCGCGGCGTGCGCCTCGCCGCCGACATGCTGCCGCACCAGCCGGTAGAAGTCCTCGTACAGCCCCTCCTGCCGCTGCCCGACGTGCGGCACATACGCCTTCTGGTTCGCGGCCATGGCCATGCCGATGGGCAGTGTCTCCGCGAAGGTGTGGTAGGCGCCGAAGTTCATGAAGGCCGCGATGCCGACCGTCGCCGGCAGCACCTCCTGGGCATTGCCGTACAGCGACTGCCCGCTCATGCAGTGCAGCGCCAACAGGATGTCGCAGGTGCCGCCCGACTGGGCCCCGGCCGACGGGAAGCCCTTGCCGGCACTGTCGTCGGCGAAGGTGCCGTAGGGCTCCCACCGATTCACCCCGGTGCCGTGCTGCAGTTCATGCGCCTGCAGCGCCTGCCGCAGGCCGGCGTTCTCAAAGGGCGCCAACAGCGCGCCCAGTTCGGCTTCCGACAGCGTACCGGGGCGCCGGCCGTCCTGGATGGGCTGGCCCTCGCGGGGAATGCCGTTCACGCCGCCGTGCTGGTCCAGGGCCGCCTGCAAGGCTGCCGCCTGGGCCGGGTCCTGCACCCCGCCGGGCTGGATGACCTGGCCAAAGCCCAGCCCGTACCGGGCAGCGCTCTCGTACTGCCAGGTCTGCACCGGCTGGCCGTTCACGAGAGGCACCCGCTCCCGGCGTGCCCGCGCCACCGGGTCGTCGAAGGTCCCATTGCGCGTGCGGGACTGGAATTCGGTGAAGCGCTGGTTCAGGCCATCGACGGCGGACGAGCCGGCCGCCGCGAGTTGCGGGTTTGCCAAGGACATCAGCTCCGCCAGGGGCGCGGCATTGGCGCGGCGCAGCTCGGGCGTGCTCATCAGCTGCCACACCGTGGTGCCGAAGGCGCTGGTGGCCCGGATCTTGGTGAGCATGTCCTGGAAGCTGTAGCCTGGCAGCGTCTGGTGCTGCCCGTTGTCCACCGAAGCGGTGCTCAGCTTGCCCCTCAGCCAGGCCAGCCCGTCGGCCCGCATGAACTGCAGGTCGTTCATGCCGCTGGCCTGCATCGCGTCGCGCAGCGCCGGATCGGTGCAGCGGCCAATCTGGTCGGAGGTGGGCGACAGCGGCCTCAGCAAGGTCTCGGCAAAGACATCGGCCAGCGCCCGTTGCTGGCCCTGGAACTGCACCTGGCGCTGGCCCAGCGGCGATCCCTGCTGGAACAGGGCCCCGAGCAGGGTGTCGAGCTTGCGCGCCTGCCGGTCGAAGACCGCGCCCATCGCGCCCGGATGATCGAGCACCGCCAGCGCGGCACCGATCTCGAAGGCCTTGGCCTTGGCAATCTCGGTCTGCAGGGCCTGCTGCACCGCGACGCTGCGGGCGCTGTGGATGGCCTGCAGGCCGTCCCGGTTCTTCACCAGCACACGGGTCGGCAAGCCAGGCGGGCCGCCCCCTCCGGGCGCAGCGGGGCGTGGCGTTGCGGAGCCGGGCGTCGGGCCACCGTCGGCGGTGGGCGGGGTGGTCAAGGCCTGGGGCGGTATCGAGCCGATGGTCATCCGGACACTCCTTGCTGGGGTAGGCTGGCGACCACTGTGGGCCACCGCATGACGCGCCGGCCGTGGCGCCGCGAAGCGCCTGCACAGCACGCGAAGCCGCCACGTCCCCGGCAGGCCGCCGTCCCGAAAGTCGGCGTGCCGCCGCACCCCCGTACCGCCCCTGGTTGACGGCGCTGGCCCCCCGCCCTACATTCATGTCGCCTTCTTGAAAGCGCTTTCACAATGATTTTCGACTGAAAAGAGGAGACACATGAGACCGTCCCTGCTGAGCCCCTTGCTGCCGACCGCCCTCGCCCTGGCCTGCGCCGGCGCCGCCAGCGCCCAGACCACGACGCTGACCGTGGCGTCCTTCCCCAACTTCGACGAACACGTCAAGGCGGCCATCCCGCTGTTCAAGAAGGTGCGGCCCGACGTGGAGATCAAGCTCGTCTCGCTGCAGATCGCCGACCACCACAACGCGATGACCACCGCGCTGGCCACCGGCTCGAACCTGCCCGACGTGATGGGCATCGAGATTGGCTACCTCGGCAAGTTCGCCGAGTCCGGCGGGCTGGAAGACCTGGCCAAGCCACCGTACAACGCGCTGCAGTACCGCGACCAGTTCTACAAGTTCACCTACCCTCAGGCCATGAGCAAGGGCGGCTCGCTGTCGGCCATGCCGGCCGACGTGGGTCCCGGCGCGCTGTTCTACCGCAAGGACCTGATGGACAAGGCCGGCGTCACCGAAGCGCAGATGACGCAGTCGTGGGAAAGCTTCATCGATGCCGGCAAGACGGTGAAGGCCAAGACCGGGGCCTACATGCTGCCGCATGCGAACGCGCTGATGGGCATCTACATCCGCAGCAACCTGAAGGATGGCGAGGGCCTGTTCTTCGGCAAGAACAACCAGGTCCTGGTGAACACGCCGCGCTTCCAGAAGGCCTTCGAGCTGGCGAAGGCCGCCCGCACGGCCGGCATCGATGGCAAGGTGAACGCCTGGACCAACGAGTGGGCCGAAGGTTTCAAGCGCGGCGCGGTGGCCACCGAGATGATGGGCGGCTGGCTCGCCGGCCACCTGGCCTCGTGGCTGGCGCCCGACACCAAGGGCCAGTGGCGCTCGGCCAGCCTGCCCAACGGCGCCTTCGCGGCCTGGGGCGGCTCCTACTACGGCATTCCGAAGAAGAACAGCGAGGCGCAGAAGAAGCTGGCCTGGGAGTTCGTGCGCTTCATGACGCTGAACAAGGAAATGCAGATCGAGTCGCTGCGCAAGGCCGATTCCTTCCCGGCACTGATCGCCGCCACCAGCGACCCCTTCATCGACCAGCCGATCGAGTTCCTGGGGGGCCAGAAGGCACGGCAGCAGTGGCGCGCCGCGGCAGCCCGCATCCCGGCCCTGGAAGTCAACAAGCTCGACCCGATCGCCCAGGCCGCCGTGACGGCCGAGCTCGACAAGGTGCTCGACCAGAACAAGGACATCAAGAAGGCGCTGGCCGACGCCAAGCTGGCCATCGAGCGGCGCATCCGCTGAGGAGCGGGCCCGCT
Organism: Eleftheria terrae; assembly: GCF_030419005.1. Lineage (NCBI taxonomy): Bacteria > Pseudomonadati > Pseudomonadota > Betaproteobacteria > Burkholderiales > Eleftheria > Eleftheria terrae. The sequence continues at coordinate 3,823,210 of NZ_CP106951.1, read as the reverse complement.
TTCCGGCCCAGGGCCGGGTCTGGCGCAAGGCCGGGCCCGGCCCTGCGTCCTGGTGGCGCCGGGCCGCACGGGCCCTCGCCTGCGCACCGCGGCCCTTCGTCCTGCCCTTCGTCCTTCCGTCCGGCCCAACGCCACGGTGAAGCGACGACCCAGCACTCGGGTCGACGCGGCACCGGCCGAGCCGTGGCAGGCCGCATGCGGCAACCCCGGGACCGCGCACCGCCGGGCCCGGGGTGGCCGCTCAGGCACCCACTACCTGTCCGCGCAGAAGCCCACCACCTGCGAGGCCTTGGGCGCCAGTGTGCTGTTCCAGCCCACGCCGGACAGCTGCAGCGTCGAGCCGGCTTGCGACCACTGCGCATTCCAGAGGTTGTTGACCTTGCCGCGCACCGTCACGCTCGCCTGCCACACCACCGGGGTCGCGGCCGGGTTGGCCAGCGTGACGCTCGCGCAATAGCCGCCGCCCCATTCGTTGTCGACCTTCAGGCTTGCAGTGACGTTGCTGCCGCCCTCCCCCGGCGGCGTACCGCCGCCGCCCGAGGCGGCGCCCGGCTCGCCGTAGACGATGCCGCGGCCGTTGGTGCCGACGTAGACCCGGCCGTAGACGCGCGGATCGCCGGTCAGTGCGTCGCCGATGTTGCCCCACTGGTGCTGGTCGTCATTGAGGCGGGTCCAGCTGGTGCCGCTGTCGTCCGAGCGGAACACGCCGCGCACGCCCTGGACCTTTGCAATGGCATACAGCGCCGGCTCATTGCGACCCGGCGCCGCCTTGCCGAAGCCCATGTTGCTCGCCTGCTCCACCGAGCCCAGCCGCTTGAAGCTGGTGCCGCCGTCGGTCGAGCGCCACAGGCCGGTGCCGTCGTGGGCGAGCCAGAGCTCGCCCTCGCGGCCAGGCGTGGCCTTGAAGCGCACCCGCCCGCCTTGCGGCAGCGCGGCCGGCGTCGCGGTGAAGCTGGCGCCTGCATCCTGGCTGACGTAGAAGCGGCCGCCGGCCCAGGCGTAGAAGCGGCGCGGGTTGACCCGGTCCGAACGCACCTGTGCCCCGGCCGGCAGGCCCTGGCTGGGCGTCCAGGACGCGCCGTAGGTCGTCGAGCGCTGGACCCCCACGCCTTCCGTGCTCCACACGATGGCATTGGCATCGGCTGACACCGCCACCATGCCGCCGCTCTTGGTGCCGGCCGGTTCCTGCCCGGCGTACCAGGAGGTGCCGCCATCGGTGGACACGCCGAGGTGCTGCCGCTCGGCATTGCCGACACGCACCACCACCTGCGGCTTGAGCTCGGCGTAGTCCATGCTCGTGGTCGACACCAGGAAGGGCGACTGGTACATCAGCGCCGGCACCTTGCCGAGGTCGTCGTGCCGGAAACCACCGATGTCGCCCAGGGCGGACAGCAGCGGCGCCCCCTGAGGCGGGCTGAGCAAGTCGAGCACCGCGGTCTCCTCGAGGCCCTTCACCATCGGCTTGATGGTGATGCGCTCGCCGCGGTCCCAGCTCTGCAGGTTCTCGCTGCCGTACAGCGTGGCGCCGGTGCCGTAGAGGAAGCGGTTGGCGTTGAAGGGGTCGATCTCCACCGCCTCGTTCATCCAGCCCAGCTTCGGGGTGGCTTCCGGTGGCTGCGGGTTCTGCCCGAAGCTCAGCCACGGCACTTCGCTGATGTCCATGGTGTAGCGCAGGTTGCGCGCAGGGTAGCCGGCGTACTCCCAGATGCGCGACCAGCTGGCGCCACCGTCGGTGCTGCGGAAGAACACCGTGTCGGGCCACCACGCCACCTGCGTGCTCACCATCAGCACCTTCGGGTTCTGCCGGTCGATGGTCAGCCCGCTGTAGCCGAAGAAGTTGTCGGCGCTGGTGGACGGCACCGGGCTGATACGGGTCCAGCTGCCGCTGGCGGTCTCGAATTTCCAGACGTCGCCCTTGCCGCCGTCGTAGGGGCCGCCGGTGTCGCTGGTGGCGATGTAGAGCACGCCGTTGACAGGATCGTGCACCCCCTTGTGCGCGATGTAGCCGACCGGCTGGCCCGGCACCCGCTCCCAGGTGGCACCCGCATCCCGCGAGCGGTAGACCGTGTTCTGCTTGTCGGCCACGCCAACGTAGATCGTCCGGCTGGCGGCGCCGCGGCTGCCACTCGCCTTGTCGAAGGTGACCCACACCACGCCCTGGTTGTCGTTCAGGTAGCCGTTGGGGTCGTTCGGATCCTGCGCATAGTTGCCGGGGTTGGGAAAGCTGGCCACCGGGGTCCAGGTGACACCGGCGTCCACGCTGTGCCACAGACCCTTGCCGCTGGGCGCGCCGAAGTAGAGCACGCTGTTGCGGTTGGGGTCGACCGCCAGGCGCTCGCCCATGCCGCGGCCCGGCATGTTGCCGCCGAGCTTGAACGGGAGCACGGTGGCCGACCAGGTGCGGCCCTGGTCGGCCGAGCGCAGGATGGCGCCGTTGTTCGGGTCCCAGCCGTTCGTGTACATGCCCACCGCCGCATAGACACGCCGCGGGTCGGCCGGATCGGTGGCGACGCTCACCACGCCGTTCCAGCCCCAGTTGTCCTGTCCCACCCAGTCCAGCAGCGGCAGCCAGCGCCGGCCAGCCTCCTCCCAGCGGTAGAGGCCGCCGATGTCGGTACGCGCATAGATGAGGTCCTTCTCGGCCGGGCTGAAGACGATGCCGGAGACGAAGCCGCCGCCATCGATGCGGACGTTCTTCCACACATACGGCGGTGTGGCCGCGCCGGCACCGCTGGCTCCCAGGCCGATCCACAAGGCCAGGCACAGCGGTGCCGGACGCAAACGCGCGAAATTCATGGTGACGGGTCTCCTCATGTAAGACGGGTAGGACGCGGGACAGGACCACGCCGCGGCCATGCACAGCCGCGGCAAGAGGCAGCCAGGCAGTCCCCTGCCAGTGGCCGCCCCCGACCCATATGAAAGCGCTTTCATCTCTTCATTCGAGCACCTGTGCAACCAGGAAGTATGTGTCAGCACTTACAGGGAGGGCCTTCAGCTCCGACGGTGAGGACCAGGCACCGCACTGCCCGCCTGTCGCGCTGCGTCGCAGCGCTCGCGCAGGTCGGTTAGGCTTCAGGCCCTTCGAGGCACCTGCATGTCGAACACCACTGTCCGCACCATCCTCCCCTTGTCCATCGTCACCTGCACCAGCATGCTGGCCATGGACCTGTTCCTGCCCGCCGTGCCGGTGCTGCAGGCCGCGCTCGGCATCGGCGTCAGCCTGGCGCAGGCCACCGTGGCGGTGTTCCTGGCCGGCCTGGCGGCCTCCCAGCTGCTGTGGGCCGAGGCGCTGCACCGCTGGGGTCCGCGGCGCACCGTGCAGGCCGGTGTCTGCCTGCTGGTGGCAGCCGGGCTCGGCTGTGCCCTGGCGCCCGGCATCGAGGTGCTGCTGGCGATGCGGCTGCTGCAAGGCATCGCCGCCGGTGCCGCGACGGTCGTGGCGCCCAGCGTCGTGCGTGCCACGCTGTCAGATGCCGATGCGGTGCGTGGCATTGCCACCATCGCCATGATCGAGTCGGCCATCCCCGCGGCCGGGCCGGTGCTGGGAGCGGCGCTGCTCACCGTGACCGACTGGCGGGGCACCTTCTGGGTGCTGGCCGTGCTGACGCTGCTGGTGCTGCCGTTTGTCGTGCGTGTCACCCCGCGGGAGCTGCCCGGCCTCGACCGCAGCGTCGATGCCCGCTACAGCAGCATCCTGCGCAACCACCGCTATTTGCGACTCACCCTCTCGCATGCATTGAGCTTCGGTGCGCTACTGACCTTCGTCGCCAGCGGCCCGCAGCTGGTGGTCAATGCGCTGGCCCTGCCCGCCTCGGCGTTCGCGGCTCTGCAGGTCATCGGCGTGTCCGGCTTCATGGTGGTCGCCAGCCAGGCGGGCCGCCTCAGCGCGTCCCTGGGGGCGCCGCGCATCGTGCAACTGGGCGCCTGGCTGCAGGCGGGCCTGTGCGGTCTGCTGCTGCTGGCCGGTCTCGTGACGCGGCTGCCCTTCGCCGCGGTGGCGGTGTTCTGGTTCTGCTTCTGTGCCTCGCTGGCGGTCCGCGGGCCGGCCGCCTTCAGCGAGGCGCTGACCCTGCCGCCGGCACAGATGGGACGGGCCTCGGCCATGATGGTGCTGGCCCTGCTGCTGGCCGGCGCCCTGGGCACCCAGTCCGTCGCACCCTTCATGGGCGGCACATCGGTGGTGCCGCTGGCGGCCGGCATGCTCGCCCTCTGCCTGGCCAGCCTGGCCCTGGTGCTGCGCTATCCGCAAGCACCGCAACAGCCGGCCTGAAACGCGCCTAGCCCACAGCTTGTGCGCTGCACCGACCGGCCCGAATACTGAAGCCGGCCCGCCGCGGCTGCGGCCATCGCCTCGATGCCCGACGACTCCAAGCCGCTGCCGGCCGACAAGTCGTTGCCGGCCCATCCGTTCCGGCGCAAGTAGGCCGGCGCACCGGCAAGGCGGGTCAGTCGCCGACCAGCTGAACCGCGTCGATCTGCTTGTAGCCGCGCTCCAGGTTGTTGGCGATCGTCACCTTCACGCCCTTCACTGGGTACGGCGTCTTCTCGAAGCTGCGAACGAACCAGGTGCGGCGGCCCCGCTGGTCGGCCTTCACGTCGCTGATGCCGGACCAGACGCTGTGCAGCTTGCCGTCGGTATCGATCAGCTCGACCTTGCTGACCGCTTCCACCCCATCGCCGAGGAAGACCACCCGCACCTCGGTGGCAGCCACTGGCTTGTCGTAGCCCAGTTCCAGCCAGTCCATGCCCATGTCCTGGTGGTTGTTGGTCCATTCCTTTCCGTCAGGCTGGCCGGTGGCCCGCCAGGCCTTGCTTTCGCTTGGCGAGGCCGGCGGGGTCTCCTCGCTGAAGCTGGAGCTGGCCTTGGCCGAGGTGGCCCACTGGCCGCGCGCGTCACCGAGATAGCCGTCCTCCATCGAGGCGTAGGCCATCAGGGCCTCCTTCTCCTTGCGCTCCTTCTGCGCCTTGTCATCGACCGCGGGCTCGGCCGCAGGGGCGGGCGCCGGGGCGGGTGCGGGCGCCTGAGCGGCAGCCGGCGCAGGCTCCGGCGCCTGGCTTTCCTGCTGGGGTGGCTTCTTGCCACAGGCCACCAGGGCCAGCGAGCACACGAGGGCGGAGAAGGTGATCTTCTTCATGACTTTGTTCACAAGTTAGACAAGGCGGCCAGGATGAGGGGCACATTGGAGCCCTTGCAGGGTCGCTCGCCTACCCCCCAAAAGCGGGCCTCAGAGCTCGATGCGATATCGCAGTCGCTGGGCGCCGCCGTACTGCTGCGGCTTGTGAAAGCGCTCCACCAGCTGGCCGCCATTGGCCGCGATGACCTTCTGTGAAGCGACGTTGTCGGGGTCGCAGGTCAGATCGACGTAGTGCAGGCCCTCGGCACGGGCAGCTGGCAGCATCAGCTCCAGCGCCCGGGTGGCATAGCCCCGGCCGGACTTCCACGGCACCACCGAGAAGCCGATGTGCCCGCAGGCCCAGTCCGGCAGCGCCGAGGTGCCGGGCTTCCAGCGCAGGCCGATGCTGCCGCAGAAGCTGCCGTCCCAGAGCCAGCGGCGGTACCCGGGCAGCCGTGGCACAGGGCGATGGTCCGGCAACTCCAGTGGCGGGCCCTTGGCCTCACGGTCAACCAGCGAGGCGAGGAAGGACACCGGGTCGCGCTCGATCTGTTCGAGCTCGCGTCGCGCGGTCACGGCGCCGCGAAGGTTGTCCGGCGACCAGCCGCGCTGCAGGGCGGACCGGTAGTCGGGCAGATGGTGTTTGCTGGGCCAGACAAGCTCCATGAGGGTGGGCTCCGCAGACACGCAGCGTCACGGCCGGCGCGAGCGGCCGCGATGCTGCTTTCGATGTGAACCGTCGCCCGGCAGGAGGCCGGGCACCGCGCATCACGAGATTGAAGCGGCCGGCCCGCGCCGTGCCCATCCCTAGAAAGGGGGCCGGGGCCCGCCACCGTGAACAGGGCCGACGGCCAGCGCCGCAGGCGTCAGCCGCCGGACAGGCGCTTCAGCGCACTCCAGATGATGGGCGGGGTGGCGAGCCGGGCGGCCGCCTTGACGCGCTCCATCGGCTCGCTGAAGAGGAACAGCGAGCTGTGCCGCCGCTCGCGTTCACGCCGGGCATGGCTGTAGGAGTAGTAGTAGCAGGCGACCGAGCGCCGCGTGACGCCGTCCGGTGCCTGCAGGGGATGGGGGTGGCCGTGGTAGCTGATGTCGCAATGCCGCAGCAGCACGGTGCGGCCAAAGTCGGGCCAGATCTGGCGCACGCAGCTCTTGGCGTCGCTGTCCCACAGCTCCAGCGCGCCGCCCCATTGCCGGTCCCAGCCTTCGTTGAGGTAGGTGATCAACACCATCTCGTTGTCCAGCCCGGTGGAGGGATGCCGGTTGAAGTCGCGATGGATGCCGAAGCGCCCGCCGTTGCGGGTCTCGTGCAGTCCACCGCCGTACAGCTTGGGATCGGTGATGAGGTCTTCCACCCCCGTCACGGTGGACAGCAGCTCGACGAACTGCGGTGAATTCACCAGGCTGAAGTAGAGCCGAGAGGCCGGGCCGAGCCGCGCATCGGGCGTGGAGCGGTGGGTGGTTTCGTGCCGGCTTTGCACCACCCGCCAGCCGCCTTCGCCGCAATCGTCGAATTCCTCGGCGATGAGGCGCAGCAGCTCGGGGTTGAACAGGCCGTCGATCACGAAGTGCGGGAAAGGCTGGGCCTGTTGGGTCTGCTGGGCCAGTTGTTGCTGCCAGCCGGCCTGCAGGGCCTGCGGGTTGAGCAGCTCGTCGAAGGCAAGCCTGCGGCCGCGGATGCTGACGTAGGTCGCTTCCGGGACGACGGACGGCTCGAAAGCCGCTTCAGGCAGCGGCAAGGCCGCGGCGGGCAAACTCATGGCGCGGACCACAGACAGATTGGCACAGCCGCGATGGTGACATGTGTGATGAGATGTCAGACGCCCGAACGTCGCTTCCTGGCATCCACACGTCGGCCTCCCCCCAGGTTGAGGGGGCCCTGCCCCCGGGAGAACCCGCGGGCCGTCCCTCGGCGAACGCGGCGAGATCCAGTGCTGGCAGGGCGCGGGCGAGGTATCGGCCGCTCCCGCCCGGTTCAGCGCGAACAAGAGGAGGTGGTGAGGGCGCGGCCCGCCACCGAGCCGAGACCCGCGCGGTGAGCGGTTACTTTGCAGAACACTTTTGTCCGGCGGGAGTCGCCGCCGAAGGGAGGGCGGGAAGCCGGCAGGCCGCCGCAGCGGCCTGCCGGGCGGCACGCCTCAGCGCGCTTCGGTGGCAGCCGGGTCGGTCCAGCCGCCGCCAAGGGCCTTGAACAGCTGCACCGTGGCGCTCAGCTGCGCCTGCCGGTTGGCCACCGTCTGCAGGCGGGTGGCGTTGGCACTGCGCTGAGCGTCCAGCAGCTCCAGGTAGGCGGAATAGCCGGCGTCGTAGCGCTGCTGGGCCACCTTCAGCGCGTTCAGGGTCGCGCGTTCGCTGGCTTCGGCATCCGCCTGCGACTCGCGTGCGGCGCGCAGATTGACCAGCGCGTCGGCCACGTCCTTGAAGGCGGACTGCACCGCCCCCTGGTAGGCCGCCACCGCCTCGCGCTGGCGCGCCTCTGCCTGGGTGGTCTGCGCCGAGCGGCGGCCGGCGTCGAAGATGGGCAGGCTCAGGCCAAAGCCGAGCGACCAGATGCGGGAGCCGCTCTTGAACACGTCGGACAGCTCCGCGCTTTCGCCACCGGCCAGACCGGTCAGGGACAGCGAGGGGAACATGGCAGCCTTGGCCACCCCGATCCGCGCGTTCGCGGACACCAGCAGTTGCTCGGCCTGCCGCACGTCGGGCCGCCGCGCGAGCAGCTCCGACGGCAGGCCGGCCGGCGGCACCGGCGGCAAGGGGGCGGCCTGCAGGGGCGCATCCGCCACGGCCAGCCCGGCCTGGGCCGTCAGCAGCCCCAGCTGCGACTGGGCCAGCGCCCGCTGGCGCTCCAGTTCGCGCAGCTGCAGCGCCGCATCGGCCCGCAAGGCCTCGGCCTGGTCGAGGTCCAGGCGGCCACTGGCGCCGCCCTTCAGGCGGATGCCGAGGATGCGCACGCCCTCTTCCCGGGTCTTGAGGGTCTCGCGCGTCAGGACGACCTGCTGGTCCAGCGCGCGCAGCGAGAAGTAGCTTTGCGCCACCAGGCCGGCCACCGTCTGGCGCACCACCTCGCCGGCATAGCGGGTGGCGAGCGCCTCGGCTCGCGCCGCTTCCGAGGCACGCCTGAGCTTGCCCCAGAAGTCCAGCTCGAAGGCGGTGGACAGGGCGGCGCGGAAGTCGTTGCCGGTGCCGCCGCCACCGGGCTGGCCGGTGGTGGCGCTGGAACGCGAGCGGGTGGCGTTGGCGCCGAGGTCGACGCTCGGCCACTGGGCCGCACGCGCCTGCTGCTCCAGCGCCTCGGCCTGCTCGACGCGGGCGACGGCCTGCTGCAGGTCGGTGTTGCGGGCCAGGGCCGTATCCACCAGCGCGTCGAGCTGCGGGTCGCCGAACAGCTTCCACCAGTCCGGCGCCACCGCCTGCGGCTGGCCAGCCGCAGGCACTGCGGCCGCATCGGCCGGGTAGGCCGCCGGCAAGGCCGCCTCGGGGCGGCGGTAGTCGGGGCCCAGGGCGCAACCGGCCAGCACGGCGGCGGCCAGCACGGCCAGGGCCAGCGGGGTCAGTCGGGGGGTCATACCGGGATCTCCTGCGTTGCGCCAGGCGTGTGGGAGTGCTGCGGCCGCGGCTTGCGGGCCAGCAAGGTGAAGAACAGCGGGACGAAGATCGGCGCCACGAAGGTGGCGACCAGCATGCCGCCCACCACGCCGGTGCCCATCGACTGCCGCGCCGCCGCGCCGGCACCGGTGGCGAACATCAGCGGCAGCACGCCGAACACGAAGGCCAGCGAGGTCATCACGATGGGGCGGAACCGCAGGCGTGCCGCCTCGCGCGCCGCTTCCACCGCACTCTTGCCCTGCTCCATGCCCTGCATCGCGAACTCGGCAATCAGGATCGCGTTCTTCGCCGCCAGGCCGATCAGCACCACCAAGCCGATCTGGAAGTAGATGTCGTTCTCCATGCCGCGCAACAAGACCATCAGCAGCGCGCCGGTCAGTGCGAACGGCACCGCCAGCACCACCGCCATCGGCACGCCCCAGCGCTCGTACAGCGCGGCCAGGATCAGGTAGACCATCACCAGCGCAAAGCCGAAGGCGAAGATGGACGCACTGCCAGTGCGCTTTTCCTGGAAGGCCTGCGAGGTCCACTCGTAGCCGTAGCCGGGCGGCAGCGTCTCGCGCGCCACCTGCTCGACCGCGGCGATGGCATCGCCCGAGCTGTAGCCCGGCTTGGCGCTGCCCATCACCTTGGCGGCCAGGTAGGCGTTGTAGCGTTCCAGCTGCTCGGCGCCGATCACGTTGTCGACGCGGATCAGCGCCTTCAGCGGAACCATGTTGCCGGTGGTCGTGGACCGCACGTAGAGGCGCCCCAGGTCTTCCGGCTTCGAGCGGAACGGCGCATCGGCCTGCATGGTGACGCGATAGGTGCGGCCGGAACGGTTGAAGTCGTTCACATACAGCGAGCCCATCTGCGCCTGCAGCGCCGCGAACACCTCATTGACCGGCACACCGAGCGCCAGCGCCTTCTCGCGGTCCACCTCCACCTTCAGCTGCGGCACGGTGGGCCGGTAGAAGGTGTTCAGGCCGGTGAGGGCCGGGTGCTTGCCGAGCGCGGCCATGAAGTCCTGCGTCACCTGCGCCAGGCGCTGGGGATCGGACTCGGTGCGGCCCTGCACGTAAACCTCGAAACCACCGGCCTGGCCCAGGCCCTGGATGGCCGGCGGGTTGAACGCGAAGGCCATGCCGTCCTGCAGCGCGAAGCCCATGCCGCTGACCTGCTGGGCCAGCTCCTGCGCGGTCTGCTTGCGGTCTTCCCAGGGCCGCATCGGCACGAAGAAGGTGGCCGCATTGCTCTTGCTGCCGCCGCTGATGAGGTCGAAGCCGTTGACGATGAAGAAGTGCTCGATCGCCTCGTTCTTGCTGTTCATCAGGCGCAGCTGCTCGGTGGTGCGCCCGGTGCGCTCCAGCGTGGCGCCGTCGGGCAGCACCGCGATGCCAAGGATGTAGCCCTGGTCTTCCGGCGGCACGAAGCTGCTCGGCACCTTGTACAGCAGCCAGCCGGCGCCCGCCATCATCAGCGCGAAGGCCAGCACCGCCAGGATGCGCTGCTTGAGCACGCCGTTGACGCCGCCCAGGTAGCGGTGGGTGATCCAGTCGAAGGCACGGTTGAAGGGCGCGAAGAAGCGCTCGCCGCGCGTCACGCCGTCATGGTGCGGCTTGAGCAGCAGCGCGCACAGCGCCGGCGTCAGCGTCAGCGCGACCACGCCGGACAGCACCACCGAGATCGCCACCGTGACGGCGAACTGCCGGTAGAGCTGGCCCGCGATGCCGCCCATGAAGGCCACCGGGATGAACACCGCGCACAGCACAAGCACGATGCCCACCACCGCGCCGGAGACCTCGCGCATGGCCTCCACCGAGGCGGCGAACGGGCTCATCTTCTCCTCGCGCATCAGCCGCTCGACGTTCTCGAGCACGACGATGGCGTCGTCCACCACGATACCGATGGCCAGCACCATGGCAAACAGCGTCAGCGTGTTGATGGTGAAGCCGAACAGCCACAGGCCGGCGAAGGTGCCGATCAGCGACACCGGCACCGCCAGCATCGGGATCAGCGTGGCGCGCCAGGTCTGCAGGAAGACGAAGACGACGATCAGCACGATGACGGCTGCCTCGACCACCGTCTGCACCACCTCGCTGATCGACGCCGAGACGAAGCGGGTGGTGTCATACGGGATGACGTAGTCCACGTCTTCCGGGAACACGTCCTTCTTCAGCTCGACCATGCGCTGCTTGACGGCATCGCCGACGTCCAGTGCATTGGCGCCGGACTGCAGGAACACCGCCAGCGCAATGGCCGGCTGGCCGTTGACGCTGTTGGAGGCGTCGTAGCTTTGCGCACCCAGCTCGATGCGGGCCACATCCTTCAGCCGCAACACCCCGCCCGGGCCGCTGGCCCGCACGATGATCTCGCCGAACTCCTCGGGTGCCACCAGCCGGCCCTGGGCCGTCACGGTGTAGACCAGGTCCTGGCCTTTCGGTGCGGGCTCCGCACCGATCTTGCCGGCGGCGTACTGGGCGTTCTGCGCGTTCACCGCGGCCGCAATGTCGGCCGTGGTCACGCCCAGCCGGGCCATGCGGTCCGGCTGCAGCCACAGGCGCATCGAGTAGTCGCGGGCACCGAAGATCTGCACGTCGGCCGCGCCGGGGATGCGCTTGAGCTCGTCCACCACATTCTGCGTGGCGTAGTTGGACAGGAACAGCGAGTCGTAGCTGCCCTTGGGCGAGTTCAGGCCGATGACCAGCAGGAAGTTGTTGGAGCGCTTGGCCACCATCACGCCGTTGCGGCGTACCTCGTCAGGCAGGCGTGGCGTGGCCAGCTGCACCCGGTTGTTGACGTTGAAGGTGGCCTTGTCGACGTCGGTGCCGACCTCGAAGGTGGCAGTGATGACGGTCTGGCCGTTGGACGACGAGGTGGAGCTGAAGTACAGCAGGTTCTCGACGCCGGAGAGCTGCTCCTCGATGGGCGCGGCCACCGTCTTGGCCAGCGTCTCGGCCGAGGCGCCTGGGTAGTTGGCGGTGATGGTCACCGTCGGCGGCGCGATCTCGGGGTACTGCGAGATCGGCAGCACCTTCAGCGAGACCAGGCCCGCCAGCACGATGATGATGGACAGGACGGCCGCGAAGATCGGCCGTTCGATGAAAAACTTGGACGACATGCTCGCTCCCGTCACTGCCCCGCGGAAGCAGCCGACGCCGCTGCCGGGGCGCTGGCCGCCGAGGCCGGGGCCGCGCCAGGCGCCGCACCGGCCGCCTGCGGCTTGACCGGCGCGCCGGGGCGCAGCTTCATCAGGTTGTCGACGATGACCTGGTCACCTTCGTTCAGGCCCTTGCGGACCACCCAGTCGCCGCCGACCCAGTTGCCGACCTCGACCGGCGCGGGCGTGGCCTTGCCGTCGCGCACCGTCCACACCAGGGTGCCCTTGTCGGTCTGCATCACCGCCGCCTTGGGTACCAGGAAGCCCTGCACCTGGCCGGCCACGACCTGGGCCCGCACGAACTGCCCGGGCAGCACCGCCAGGTCGGCGTTCGGGAACTCGGCGCGCAACTGCACCGTGCCCACGCGGGCATCGACGGTGGAGCCGGCGAAGTTGAGCCGGCCTTGGGCGGCCAGCGGCTTGCCATTGGCGTCCAGCAGGCGCACCTGCGCCTGACGCGCGTCACGCAGCTGCGACTGCTCGGCTTCCGAGAACGCAAAGCGAACCCAGATCGGGTCGGTCTGGGTCACCGTGGTCAGCAGGCTGTCGGTGCCGGGAGACACCAGGCTGCCTTGCGACTTCTGCGAGCGGCCGCTGATGCCGGCGATGGGCGCCGTCACCGAGGTGTAGGACAGGTTCAGCTCGGCCTCGCGCACTTGCGCCTGGGCCGCCGCGACTGCGGCCTCGGCCAGGCGCAGGCCGGAGGTGGCGTCGTCGTATTCGCGCTGGCTCACCGCTTGCTGCTCGGCCAGCGGCTTCAGCCGCTGCGCCTCGCGACGGGCCTGCTCCAGCTGGGCCGTCTGCTGGCCCAGGTTGGCGCGTGCCTGCTGCAGCGCGATCTCGAAGGGCGCACGCTCGATCTGGTACAGCGGCGCACCCGCCTTGACCCGCTCGCCTTCCTGGTACAGCTGGCGCTCGATCAGGCCGCTCACCCGGGCGCGCACCTCCACTTCCTTGGAGCCCTCGGCCTGCCCCACCGCCTCCAGCGTGAGCGGCACCGACTCCAGCTTGACGCTGCGCACGCTCACCGGCATGGGTGGCATGGCGCCGCCAGGGGCGCCGCCATGGCCGTCACCTTCCTGCTGCTTCGCACCACAAGCCGCCAGCAGCACCGCAGCGGCCAGGGTCGAGATCAGGAGGGGCAAGCGCAGCCGGGGAGCGGAGACCGCTTGGACAGCAGCGGCCCGTGCTGGGGAAGCAGGGAGAGAAGCCATGAATGAGTCCAGATAAGGAAGCGCCCTCTTGCGCTGGGGCAAGAAGGTCGGGGGACTGAGGAAAACGCCAGGGAACCAATGGCGAGATACGACTATCATACATACATTCTTGTATGTATGTATGAAGACGAGGTGAAGTACCGCCATGGTGCGCCGGACCAAAGAGGAAGCTGAACAGACTCGCCGCCAGATCCTAGACGCCGCCCGTGCGACCTTCCACCTGCGTGGCGTCGGCAACACCAGCCTGGAGCATATCGCCCAGGCAGCGGGCCTGACACGTGGCGCCATCTATTGGCATTTCGCCAACAAGGAAGAGCTGTTCAAGGCGATGTGCGACGAGGTCACGATCGCACTGGTGGACCGGATGGACTATGCCCTGCTGCTCGACCCCGAGGCCGACCCACTGGAGCGCGTGCGCAACTTCCTGCAGCAGTTGGTCGACGCGCTCAGCGAAGACGGCGGCCTGCGCTGCACGATGGAGATCCTGAACTTCAAGTGTGAATTTGTCGGCGAGATGCAGCGCGACCTGGCCGACTACATCGAGCACAGCGAGGAGTGCCTCGCCAAGCTGCAGCAAGCCTACCAGGCGGCGCAGCGCGACGGCCAGCTGCGGGCCGGGCTGGCACCCCGGCGGGCCGCCCTCGAGACCTTGATCTTCCTGACCGGCTTGCTGCGGCTGCGCCTGCTGGGCATGCCGGTGCTGCAGAAGGGCAGCGAGTTGAAGGGCGTCATCGGCGCCCATGTGGACGGCATGCGGGTGGCGGCGACCGCCTGAGGCCGCTGGCGCCCCAGCCCAGCCCAGCCCAGCCCAGCCCGGGGCCGGCAGTGCGGTGTGCGGGCCGGCACCGGTGCGACGCCGCCGGGCGCCTGTGCCCGCCGGAACGCCGGACGCCCTCTTCAGGCCCGGCCAGCAGGCGGCCCGCCGTGCAGCGGGCCGGCCTGGCTCAGGCGCGCATGAAGCCCAGGTTGCGCTGCGAGGCGTCGAAGTTGCGCAGATTGGGCAGGACCTCCAGCAGCTGAGAGGCGCTCAGGCCGAACCACTGGCCCATCGTGGCGGCGTACTGGTCCACCGAGATCTCCGGCAACAGCGCGCCGTTGCTGCCGATCTGGTTGGGGCTCGTGAAATCGCCCTTGCCGGTGCTCTGGCCGTAGGCGGGGAAGCGGCCATAGAGGTCGCCGCCGCGCACGGCGCCACCCATCACGAAATGATGGCCGCCCCAGCCGTGATCGGTGCCGTCGCCATTGCTGGTGAAGGTGCGCCCGAAGTCGGAGGCGGTGAAGGTGGTGACCTTGTCCTGCGCGCCGATGGCGCTCAGCACGGTGTCGAAATAGCCCAGCGCATGCGACAGCCGGGCCATGGCATCGGCATGGTTGCGGTTCTGGAAGTCGTGGGTGTCGAAGCCCCCCAGGCCGACGAAGAACACCTGGCGGCGCACGCCCAGCGAGCCGGCGGCCGCCACCATGCGGGCCACCACCTGCAGCTGCTGGGCCAGGCCGTTGAAGCCCTTGGCGCCCGTCACCGGGCTGTCGTATTGCAGCAGCGGATCGTTCTGCGGATTGGTGACGCCGGCGCTGCCGAAGGGCGGCGCCAGGCTGCCCAGCGCGCTGCCCAACGCACGCTCGGCCTCGATCGACCGGCGGGTGGTCTCGACATAGGCCGCCTCCAGCAGGTTGCCGGAGCGCGCGGTGGCGGCAATGCGCTCCATCGAGGCCGCGACGGTGGACGAGCCAAACAGCCGGCGCTGGCTGTCGACCCCCAACAGGATGGCGCCGTTGCTGCCCACCTGGTACTGCTCCACCTGCTCGCCCGACAGCCACACCGCATTGCCATAGGCCGAAATGCTGCTGAACAGGGTGTTGCTGCCATTGCCGGAGCGCAGCAGGTCGGCCATGCGGCCGCCCCAGCCGGCCTTGGCCCCCTCCGGCGCAAAGGCCTGCCAGGTGGACTGCTGGTCGTTGTGCGAATACAGCTTGGGCGGCTTGGGATGGCTGGACGTCGCGTACTGCGCCTTGGTGGTGGGCGCCAGCAGCGGGCCGACGTTGGCCACCACGGCCAGGCGCTTGTGGGTATTGAACAGGCCCTGCATGCCCCCCAGCAGGGGATGCAGGGCGAAGCTGCGGCCGGCCTGGGCCGTGGCCGGGTTGAGCGGCAGCACGCCGCCCAGCCGGGCGGGCGACGCGGCCGCGGCTGCCGCATCGGCAGCAACCCCGGGCGCCAGCAGCGCGATGGCGTCGGCCCCGCCCTGGCGCACCTGGCGGTAGTTCTCCCAGGACGCGGCGTCGGTGGCCAGCACCGTGTTGTAGGTGTCGTTGCCACCAAACAGGAACAGGCAGACCAGGGCCTTGTAGTCGCTCGGCGCCGACTGTGCGGCTGCCGCACCGATCGTCGCGAGATTGAGGGCGAACGGCGCGGCCGAGGTGCCGAGCAGCGACAGCGCGCCAGCGCGGCGCAGGAACTCCCGGCGGGAAGCGTGTGAGTGCGTCATGCGGGACCTCGGCTTTACTTCTGGACGATGAACTCGGGCGACAGCAGCGTCAGGTAGACCGCCGTGTACAGGCGGTTGGCCTTGGCCTGCTCGATGGTGCTGTCGTTGCTGCCGTTGGGCTTGCGCGCCGGAATGACGATGCTGTCGACCGCCGTGCGCAACTCGCTGCGCAGCGCTGTGGACATCTGCCCGTTCAGCAGCCGCTGGTTCATGCGCTCCACCAGTTGCTCGGGCTGCTCCACCAGGGCCCGCTCGCCGCTGTAGTCCAGCTGCAGGTCGCGCTCCTTCGCGGTGTAGTCGACCCCGTTCTGGCCCACGCCGCGCACCACCGCCTCGCGGATGTAGTTGGCATAGCCGGCCACCGTGGTCTCGTGGGTGATCTGCATCTCCGGGGCCACCAGGCCGGCCGTGGCGAGCGCGGTGTTCGGCGGCACATAGCCGGGACGGTAGAAGTTGAACACCGAGGGCGAGCGCATCGGCGTCTGCCCCAGCGACCGGCCAGGATCGTCGGTGCTGCCCACCAGGTAGCTGCCGCTGGCGGAACGGGCGCCGAAGGCGCGCAGGAAGGCCGACAGGCGCAGCACCGGCTCACGCAGCTTGCCATAGCCGGGCGCCTTGGCCCGCTCGGCGTCGCGCGCCTCGGGGTCGAGCAGGATGGCGCGGATCACCGCGCGCATGTCGCCCCGCACGCCGGCGCCATTGTTGTTGAAAGCGGCCGAGACGCGGGCCACGTACTGCGGGCTGGGGTTGCTGGTGACCAGCCGCTGGATCAGCTGCTTGCCGATGAAGGGCCCGACATTGGGGTGCATGAAGAGCGCGTCGAGCGCGGCGTCCAGGCTCTCCTCGGGACCGGTGCCCTTGGGCACCGTGCGGCCGAGGAACTTCTTCTCCTGCGACGAGTGGAACTTGGCATAGCCGCTCATGGGCCGCCAGAAGCGATCAGGGTCGAGGCATTGCGACCAGCCGTAGAAGCAGGCGTCGGCGCTGCCGGTGCTGTACCAGCTGAAGCCGGTGAAGACATGCGACAGGCCGACGATGTCGTCGGCACCGTAGCTCTCCAGCGGCTGGCCGCGGCCGTCCAGCTTCACGCTGCCATCGGGGTTGAGCTGGTTCAGGCCGATCGAGAACAGCTGCATCACCTCGCGGGCGAAATTCTGGTCGGGCACGCGCCCGGTGGCAGGGTCTTCCTTCTGGTTGCGCAGGTGCGACAGGTACACACCCATCATCGGGTGGCGCGCCACGGCTTCGAGCAGGTCGCGGTAGTTGCCGAAGGCATGGTCGGCCAGCGTGTCCATGTAGCCGGCCACGCCGCGAGGGCGGTCGCTCACATTGCCGTCGGCCATCGAGATCACGAAGATCTGGGACAGCGCATACGCGACCCGCTGGCGCAGCTGGTCGTCGCCCGCCACCGCGCTGCGCCAGAAGGTGTCCAGCACCTCGCGCTGCCCGGCATTGCGTTGCGGGTCACCCGCCTTGATCGCGGCGTCGGCCGCGTCCCAGTAGGCCCGGTGCACCGAGCCGCCGCCACGCTGGAACTGCTGGTCGATCCAGCGGCTGTAGCTGGTCGCCATCAGGGCATCGACCTCCCGCTCGGTCGGCCCGAAGGTGGCCTGCGTCAGGAAGCGGGCGGCATCGGTGCGGGTGGCCGGCCGGGCGGCTGCGGGGACGGCGGTGTCCCCTTGGCTGTCGTTGTCGTCGCTGCTGCCGCCGCCGCAGGCAGCCAGCAGCAGGGCCAGGGTGGCGGCAGACAACAGGCGCGCAGGGCGCAGCGCCGGCCAGGCGGAGCGGTACGGTCTCAAGGGGATCCTCCAGCAGTTCTTGTCGTGGACGCGCGAGGCGCGGGAGGAAAAAAGCAGCTTCCAGGCCACACGGCGGAAGCGGCAATACCGCACGAAAGAACCCGCCGCAGGCAGGAAAAGCGCCACAGCGGCCAAAGCCTGTCACTCCGCGCGCGCCGGAGCCGGTCCTTGTGAGGGCCGGCTTCGGTCGCGTTAGCGTGAAATTTTGTCGCTTATGTAACCAAATCCATGTTCAGCCCCACGCCGGCCGCCGGCTCGCCCCGGTGCGCTGGGCTCAGAGCAGCGGGGCCAGGCTGCGTTCGGCTTCTTGCTGCGACTGGCCGCAGCGTGCCGCCCAGTCGGCGAGCTGGTCGCTGCCGATCTTGCCGACATTGAAATAGGTGGCCTCGGGGTGCGCGAGGTAGAAACCGCTGACGCTGGCCGCGGGCGTCATGGCCAGGCTCTCGGTCAGTCCCATGTCGATCTCCTCGCAGCCCAGCACGCGGAACATCTCGCGCTTGACGGTGTGGTCGGGGCAGGCCGGATAGCCGGGCGCCGGCCGGATGCCACGGTACTTCTCGGCAATCAGCGCCTCGTTGGAGAGCTGTTCGTCGGCCGCATAGCCCCACAGCTCGGTGCGCACACGCTGGTGCATGCGCTCGGCGAGCGCCTCGGCGAGGCGGTCGGCCAGGGCCTTGAGCATGATGGCGGAATAGTCGTCCAGGTCGTCGATGAAGGCCTGCTCCTTCTTCTCGACGCCCAGGCCGGCGGTGACCGCGAACAGCCCGACATAGTCGTTGCCCAGCGGCGAGACGAAGTCGGCCAGGCAGCGGTTGGGCCGCTTCACGCCATCGACCACCGGCCGCTCGCTCTGCATGCGCAGGCCATGCCAGGTCATCAGCCGCTGGGTGCGCGCCTCGTCGGCATAGATCTCGATGTCGTCGTCGTTCACCTGGCGCGCCGGGTAGAGCCCGATGACGGCACTGGCGCTCAGCCAGCGACCCTCGATCAGCCGCTTGAGCATGCGCTGGCCGTCACTGTAGACGCGGCGGGCCGACTCGCCGACGATCTCGTCGGTCAGGATGGCCGGGAAGGGGCCCGCCAGGTCCCAGGTCTGGAAGAAGGGGCCCCAGTCGATGCACTGGGCGATCTCGGCCAAGTCGTAGTTGCGGAACAGGCGGCGGCCCAGCACCTTGGGCCGCGGCGGCGTGTAGGCCGCCCAGTCGAGCGGCGTCTTGTTGGCGCGCGCCTCGGCCAGGCTCACCAGCGGGGTGGCCTTCTTGTTGGCGTGCTGCTGGCGCACCTTTTCATAGTCGGACTTGAGCTCGTCGATGTAGCGGCTGGCTTTCTCGTCGCTCAGCAGCTCGCTGCAGACGCCCACGCTGCGCGAGGCGTCGGGCACGTAGACCACCGGGCCTTCGTACTTCGGCGCGATCTTCACCGCGGTGTGCACCCGGCTGGTGGTAGCGCCGCCGATCAGCAAGGGGATCTTCTTCACGCGGAAGTAGTCGTCGCGCTGCATCTCGCTGGCGACATGCTGCATTTCCTCGAGGCTGGGCGTGATCAGGCCCGACAGGCCGATGATGTCGGCGCCTTCCACCTTGGCCTTCGCGAGGATGTCCTGGCAGGGCACCATCACCCCCATGTTGACGACCTCGAAGTTGTTGCACTGCAGGACCACCGTGACGATGTTCTTGCCGATGTCGTGCACGTCGCCCTTCACGGTGGCGATGACGATCTTGCCCTTGGCCCGCACATCGCCGCCAGCGGCCGCCAGGCGGCGCTTCTCCTCCTCGATGTAGGGCACCAGGTGGGCCACCGCCTGCTTCATCACGCGGGCCGACTTCACCACCTGGGGCAGGAACATCTTGCCGGCGCCGAACAGGTCGCCCACCACGTTCATGCCGGCCATCAGCGGCCCCTCGATGACGTGCAGCGGCCGCCCGCCGGCGGCGCTGATCTTCTGCCAGACCTCCTCGGTGTCGGCCACGATGAAGTCGGTGATGCCGTGGATCAGCGCATGGCTGAGTCGCTCCTCGACCGGGGCGTTGCGCCAGGCGAGCTTGGCGCTGTCGTCCTTGGCGGCGCCCTTGACCTGCTCGGCAATCTCCAGCAGCCGCTCGGTGGCGTCCTCGCGGCGGTTCATCACGACGTCCTCGACACGCTCGCGCAGCTCGGCGTCGAGGTCGTCGTAGACGCCCACCATGCCGGCGTTGACGATGCCCATGTCCATGCCGGCCTGGATCGCGTGGTACAGGAAGACGGTATGGATGGCCTCACGCACCGGCTCGTTGCCACGGAAGCTGAAGCTGACGTTGCTGACGCCGCCGCTGACCTTGGCGCCCGGCAGGTTCTGCTTGATCCAGCGGGTCGCCTCGATGAAGTCGACCGCGTAGTTGTTGTGTTCCTCGATGCCGGTGGCGATGGCGAAGATGTTGGGGTCGAAGATGATGTCTTCCGGCGGGAAGTCGAGTTCGTCCACCAGCATGCGGTAGGCCCGTTCGCAGATCTCGATCTTGCGCTGGTAGGTGTCGGCCTGGCCCTGCTCGTCGAAGGCCATGACCACGGTGGCCGCGCCGTAGCGGCGGATCAGCCGGGCCTGGCGCTTGAACTCCTCGACGCCTTCCTTCAGCGAGATCGAGTTGACGATGCCCTTGCCCTGGATGCACTTCAGCCCGGCTTCGATGACGCTCCACTTGGAGGAGTCGATCATGATGGGCACCCGGGCAATCTCCGGCTCGCCGGCGATCAGGTTCAGGAAGCGCACCATCGCCGCCTGGCTGTCCAGCATCGCCTCGTCCATGTTGATGTCGATCACCTGGGCGCCATTCTCGACTTGCTGGCGCGCCACGCTGAGGGCATCCTCGAACTGGCCGTTCAGGATCATCCGGGCGAAGGCCTTGGAGCCGGTGACATTGGTGCGTTCGCCGATGTTGACGAACAGGCTGCCTTCGCCGATGGAGACCGGCTCCAGCCCCGAGAGGCGCATGGGAGCGACGCGGGCGGGTTCGGCGGCGGGGGAGGCGGCGGAAGCAGTGGTGTCGTTCATGGCGCAGCGGCTAGGTTGGGCCGGCCACGGCTCACCCGTGGCGCGGGTGAGCGTCGTTGCGATGTGAAGTTCCAAGCCTGACGCGCCGGATTGCGGCCGCGCTGCAACGCTCCTTGGAACTGCCGATTTTATGCCAGCCCTGTCCCGACAGCATCAGGGAATGAGCGGCGGTGACGCAGGAACTTCCGCACCGCTGCGGCAGTCTTTCCATGCAGGCAGGCGCGTGATCAGGACGGCGCCGGAGCGGTCGCAAGCCGCACGGACACCCCGGAGTGCGCGCCCACACTCGACAGACGACAGCACACCGAGCAGCCCCGGCGCCCTGTTACAGGTTTCACTCGGCCGGCGTTGCCCCCTGCGGGCGCATCGATTGCAATGCGGGCAGCTGTCCAACAGAAGAAGGAGCCCAACGTGAAACGTACCATCCTCTCGCTCTGCGCCATCGCCGTCCTCGCCAGCGGCTGCGCCAACATGTCCGAGACGCAGAGCAACACGGCCAAGGGCGCCGGCATCGGCGCGGCTGCCGGCGCGGTGCTCGGTGCCGTCACTGCCGGCGGCAACAAGGGCAAGAGCGCGGCCACCGGCGCGGCTGCCGGTGCGGCGGTCGGGGCGCTCGGCGGCTACATCTGGTCCAAGCGCATGGAAGAGCAGAAGGCCAAGATGGACCAGGCCACCGCCGGCACCGGCATCGATGTGGCCCGCACCAGCGACAACCAGATCAAGGTCCAGATCCCGAGCGACGCGGGCTTCGACACCGGCCGCGCGGCGGTGAAGCCGCAACTGTCCACCGTGCTCGACAAGTTCGCCACCAGCATGCGCGAGAACAGCGCGACCGAGATCCGCATCATCGGCCACACCGACAACACCGGCAACGACAGCATCAACAACCGCCTGTCGATGGAGCGCGCAGCCAGCACGCGCGACTACCTGGTGGCCCGCGGCGTGCCCTTCGCCCGCATCGCCATCGACGGCCGCGGCAGCCACGAGCCGGTGGCCAGCAACGACAGCGACAATGGCCGCTCCCAGAACCGCCGGGTCGAGATCTACGTGGCCGAGCGCGAGCAGGTCGCCCAGACCCGTTGAACCCCTCGCCCGCGGGGCCCCCATTCTTGAGGGACCCGCAATGGGCGGCGCAATGTGAAAATGCGGTGTGCCGGAGACGCAAGACGGGCTCCGGCACATTGCTTTTCACGGGCGCCGCCGGCCTGCAAGGGGTGCGGCGCGCGCGCCATTCAAGGAGTACTGGAATGAATGCAATCTCGCGTCGCGGCGCAGCCCTGTGCGTGCTGCCCCTGCTGGTCCTGGCTGCCGGCTGTGCCACCGAACCGGCGCCGGCGCCCAGCGCCCCGGCCAGCTCGCCCAGCAAGCCGGCCGCCTCGGCGGCCCAGCCCGCCCAGCCGGCATGGAGCCCGGCTCTGGCCGCGGTGTTCGAAGCCGCCCAGCGCGCGGCGCAAGGGCGCGGTGTCGAGATCACCCGCACGCCCGCCAACGAACTGCTGGTGCGCGCCACCGGCGACGCCGCCTTCGACTCCGGCCGCACCACGATCAACGCGCGCTTCCGCCAGTTCCTCGACAGCGTGGCCGAACCGCTGGCCCGGGTGCCGGGCGTGAAGGTGCATGTGGTGGGCCACACCGACAACGTCGGCTCCAACGCGGTCAACGACCGCATTTCGCTGGAGCGCGCCACCTCGGCCAAGGACTACCTGGCCGCCAAGGGCGTGGCCGCCGAGCGCATCAGCGCCGAAGGCCGCGGCGAGCGCGAGCCGGTGGCCGGCAACGACAGTGCCGAAGGCCGCGCGAGCAACCGCCGCGTCGAGCTGCTGATCTCCCAGGGCGCGCGCTGAGCGCCCAAGGCGCCGCGCCCGCGGCGCCTTGGTCAGCGCCGCCTTGCGGCGCTGCCGCTGCCGGCCTCAGGTGGGCAGCAACTGGCTGAACATCTCGTGCTGGCGGCAGCGTGGCCGGTAGGCCGACACGCGCCGGGCGATCTCGGCGATGTGGTCGGGCGTGGTGCCGCAGCAGCCGCCGACGATGTTCAGGAACCCGGCCTTCGCGAAGTCCTCCATCAGGCCGCCGGTGATCTCCGGCGTCTCGTCGAAGCCGGTGTCGCTCATCGGGTTGGGCAGGCCGGCATTCGGGTAGCAGCTGATGAAGGTGTCGCCGGCGAGCTTGGACAATTCCTCGACATACGGCCGCATCAGCGCCGCACCGAGCGCGCAGTTGAGGCCGATGGCCAGCGGCCGCGCATGGCGCACCGAATGCCAGAAGGCGCCCACCGTCTGGCCCGAGAGGATGCGGCCGGAGGCGTCGGTCACGGTGCCGGAGATGATGACCGGCAGGCGCTCGCCGGTGTCCTCGAACAGCTGGTCGATCGCGAAGATCGCCGCCTTGGCGTTCAGGGTGTCGAAGATGGTCTCCACCAGGAACAGGTCGGCACCGCCTTCCAGCAGGCCCTGGCCCTGCTCGTAGTAGGCGTCGCGCAGCTGGTCGAAGCTGACGTTGCGGGCGCCGGGGTCGTTCACGTCCGGGCTGATGCTGGCGGTGCGCGGCGTCGGGCCGAAGGCGCCGGCCACGAAGCGCGGCTTCTCGGGCGTGCTGAAGGCCTGGCAGGCGGCCTTGGCGATGCGGGCCGCCTCCACGTTCATCTCGCGCGCCAGCTCGGGCAGGTCGTAGTCTTCCTGAGCGATGCGGGTGGCGCCGAAGGTGTTGGTCTCGACCAGGTCGGCACCGGCGCGCAGATAGCCTTCGTGGATCTCGCGGATGACGTCGGGGCGGGTGAACTGCAGCAGTTCGTTGTTGCCCTTCAAGTCCTTGCCGTGCGCGGCGAAGCGCTCGCCGCGGTAGTCGGCCTCGCCCAGCTTGTAGCGCTGGATCATGGTGCCCATGGCACCGTCGAGCACGACGATGCGTTGCTTGAGGATCTCTGGCAGCTCGGCCGCGCGGGTGTAGGGACGGGAGGTCATGCGCCGATTGTAGGCACCGGCTGCTGACCGCGCGGCGCGTGGGGGCGGGCGCGCGGCGCCAAACCGGGGCAAGTTCCGCAGCTGGCGCCCGCAGGTGCGGCGGCGGCACCGAAGGCCGCCGCCGGGTACCGCCTCAACATTGGCGGATCTCGATATCGCCGCGCAGCTGGCACTGGCAGGCCAGCCGCACCGAATCGGGCGAGTAGCCGAGCGAGGCGACGAAGCTGCGCTCGCCGTCCTGCTGGCGGGAGACGTTGTGGCCGCCGGACACGATCTCGATCGTGCAGATGCCGCAGGCACCGGCCCGGCAGCCGAAGATCAGCCCCGCCAGCTCCAGCTCGGCGGCGTCGGACAGGTAGGCCCCGTCCGGCAGCGTGAACTGCTCGCCGGTCCCGGGGATGCGCACCGTGTGCATGCGCACCCCCGAGGGTGCGAGGGCGGCGGCCTCCTGCAGCGCGCCCTCCTCCGTCATGCCGCCGCCTTCTCGGCCACCGTGGCTTCGTACAGCTCGCGGAAGTACATGGCCAGGATGGTCTGGATGTCATCGAAGTAGCGCAGCACTTTCTCGACATCGGCTTCGCTGTGGATCAGGTAGCGCAGGATGCGCCACATCTCGCCGGCATGGTCGTCGCCCATGTCGGTGTTGATGTGGGCCAGCTGGCCCTTGATCTTGTCGGTGCCGACCGACTCCTTCAGCGCCGTGATCTGCTTGGGCGTGAGCTTGGCGGTGGTGTACTCGACCAGGTAGCTGGACGCCACCACGCCGATCGGGCTCTCGTGCTCGCAGACGAAGTAGAAGAAGCCCTGCAGCAGCCGCGTGGCCAGGAAGGGCTCGGTGCGCAGCAGTTCCTCCTGCGTCACGCCCATGGCCTTGCAGTCCTGCATGAACAGCGTGTCGTGGTTCATCTCCTCGGCCTGGTACTCGGCATAGAGCTGGGCGGCCTCGGGCGAGATCTTGGTGATGGCGTGCAGCGCCTTGCAGTGGGCCGCGCGGCTCAGGCGGATGCGCCAGACATGCTCGATGGTGTGGCGGCGGTACCAGGCGCTGTTGAGGTCCTTGCTCTCCAGGTGGTTGGCATAGGGCACGGTGGCGGCCCATTCGGCCATCTTCTGGTCCAGGTAGCGGTCCAGGCGCTCGCGCACCTTGGCGCCATCCGCCAGCGAATAGAACGGTGCGGGACGCTCGATGCCGCACTGGCTGACTCGGTTCATTTCTCTCTTCTCCTTGGGTAAAGCAGACACAACAAGGTCATTCGCTCGGGGCGTATCGCACGATCAGGCTTTCATCGAGCATCGCGGGCAGCGTCTGCAGCTCCTCGGCGATGCGGGCGATGTCGACCTTCCACAGTGCGTTCAACAGGAAGATGCCCCGCTCGGAATCGGGCAGGCGGGCGCCCTCCCGCACGGGGATGTCGTAGATATCGGGCTGGCGCGGCACCGCTTCGAGCGAGATGCGCTCCAGCACGCGGTTGCGCTCGCCGTAGCGGCTGAGGAACACGGTGCCGTGCTGCAGGCGGCCTTCGCGGCGGCGGGTGCTCTCGCGCAGCCAGGCCAGCTGTGCCTGCAGCGTCTCGCGCTGCGCCGGGCTGCGGGCACAGACGGTCTGCACCCACAGCTGCAGCATCGACAGGCCACCGGTGAAGACGCCCACGCTCTGGTTGATCAGCGCGCCGCCCATGCGGGCGTTGATCTCGATGATGTCCCAGTGCCGGGTGGCGGCGTCGTAGCGGGTCTCGATGTGGTAGCAGCCTTCGCGCAGGCCGAGCGCCGCCAGGCAGCGGTCGATGTAGCGCTCGCCGGCCGCCTGGGCGTCGTCCGGCAGGCGCGGCGCGGGCAGGGAATTGCTGGTCTCCAGCGTGGTGCCGCCTGAGTCGTCGAGGTACTTGGCATGCACCCCGATCACGTAGCTCTCGCCGTCGACCACCAGCACCTCGAAGCTGTATTCGTCGCCGGGCAGCCAGTCTTCCGCAATGAAGTCGAACTGGCCGGCGAAGATCGCGTTGAAGGCCCGGTCGCGCTGCATCTGCGCCTGCAGCTCGGCGAGCTTGCCGGCGTCGAAGCTCGCGTCGAGCCGGAAGCAGGCAAAGGAGCCCGCACCGCGCCGTGGCTTGATGAACAGCTTGCCCGGCTCGCGGTGCAGCGCCTCGATGCCATCCGCCTCCACCAGCCGGGCGCGAGCCCGGCTCAGGCCGGCCTCGTGCAGCAGGTTGCGGCAGGTGAACTTGTCCATGCAGTGGCGCAGCGCCTGCACGTCGGCGTCGGTGGCGCCGATGCGGCGGTTGGCTTGCGCCATCAGCAGGCGCAGGCCCTCGAAGCTGGCCAGCGCCGCGATGACCTCGTAGCCTTCGGCGCGCGCTTCCTGCAGCACCGGGTCGAGGTGCTCCTCGGCGAGGTGATCCTCCGGCACATGCCACAGGCGCGCACAGTGCCGGCCGGTCTGCTCCAGGTCGCGCGCATCGAGCGGGCGGGAGCTGAGCACCAGGCAGGCCAGCCCCATCTGGTCGAGGTACTGCTGGATCATCGCGACATAGGAGCGCGCCTGGTGGACCAGCAGCAGCAATGATTGTTTAGCCATGTCGATGCCTGAAGCTCAGGGTTGTTCGGTGCTCAGCGAGAACTCGCGCAGCACGGTCTCGATGTCGCGCTCGATCGGCTCGGGCCGCTCGGCCTCGAACAGGAAACGGCCCGCCTGCATGGAGGCATAGCCCGAGTCCGGCTGCAGCAGCTCACCCACCGGCGGCACCAGCTGTCGCCACACCGTGGGCAGCCGGCCGGCAAAGGTGGTGACGCCGGTCACGCGCAGCGGCAGGCCGGCCGGCCGGGGGAACATGAGCCAGCCGCCCACCGAGGTGGCCCGGGCCGAGAGGCGGCCGCTGCCACCCATGGCCATTGCCACCCATTCGGCGAACAGGTTGACGCCGGTGCTGCGATGGATCATGTACGGCACGTCGGCCCCGGCGACGCGGGCCCCCACCTCCAGGAAGACCAGCTCGTCGCGCTGGCTGTGGAACAGCTCCAGGTGGAAGGGGCAGGCCTTCAGGCCGATGGCTTCGATGCAGGCCGTGGTGAATTGGCAGACGCGCTCGTGCAGCTCGCTGCCGGGCGCCAGCATCACCGAGCCGAGCGGCGCGCCGCGGGTGAAGTCGAGGCAGTTGTTGACGTAGCGCGACGGCACGATGAAGGTGACCTTCCCGTCCACGTCCACCAGCCCGTCGATGTGGAAGAGCCGGCCGTCGATGAACTCTTCCAGGTCCCATTCGCCCGGCGGCAACGCGGCCACGGCAGCGCGCAGGGCGGCTTCGTCCTGCAGGGTCTGCACGCCGGCGCTGGAGGCGCCGTCGACCGGCTTGAGGATGAGCGGAAAGCCGTTGTCGCGGGCGAAGGCCAGCGCCTTGTCCACCTCGCCGGCGGCCACGCCGGTGTAGTGCGGCACGCGCAGGCCGGCCCCACCGACCTTGTGCTTCATCAGCAGCTTGTCGCGGCCCAGGCGGTTGTCGGCCGGGCGGTTGCCGGGAATGCCCAGCTCCTCACGCAGCTCGGCCGCGATGTCGAGCAGGAATTCCGAGAACACGATGAGCCGGTCGACCGGCCCGCGCTCGCGGATCACGCCTTGCAGCACGCTGCGCCAGGCGGCGATGTCGTCCAGCGCCTCCAGCTCGTGCAGCGTGTAGCTGCCGGCCGGCGCGGTGATGGCGCTGCGGCCCTTGCGGTTGGCAAGGTAGGTGACCTGGTGGGCGGTGTGGTCGATGAAGTCCTCGTAGCGCACCAGTTCGAAGTCCCAGCGGGCCGTGCCGGGAAAGCGGGCGAAGTTGCTGACGATGACGATGTTCATGCCTCGCTCCGCTGCAGCTTCTCGGCCCGGCCGGTGGGCTGCTGCAGCAGCTCGCGCACCGCTTCCACCAGCCGTGCCACTTCATGCGGCGCGCCGATGGAGATGCGCAGCTGCTGCGGCAGGCCGTAGGCCTCCATTGCACGGGTGATCAGGCCCTGGGCCAGCAAGCCCTCGTAGACGCGCCGGCCGTTGTCGCCAAAGTCGGCCAGCACGAAGTTGCCCTCGTTGGCCAGCACCTTCACGCCCAGCTCGCGCAGGCCCGTCGCCAGCTGCTCGCGCCCACGCCGGGCCGCCTGCACCACGCCTTGCAGGTGGGTGGTGTCGTCCAGCGCCGCCAATGCGCCGGCCATCGCCACCCGCCCCACCGGAAACGGCGGGCGCAGGCGCTGCACCCAGCTGGCCAGGTCGGGATCGGCGATGGCATAGCCGACGCGCATGCCCGCCAGGCCGTAGGCCTTGGAGAAGGTGCGCGCCACGATGACGTTGGGGAAGGCCAGCGGCAGGGCGGCGGTGTGGGTCGGATCGATGTCGGCGAACTCGATGTAGGCCTCGTCCAGCAGCAGGATCACCCGCGGCGGCAGCGCATGCACCAGGCGGTCCAGCTCGGCCAGGGCCAGGCTGGCACCGGCCAGGTTGCTCGGGCTGTCGACGATCACCATGCGGGTGTTGTCGTCGATGCTGGCCAGGATGCGGTCCACCTGGTGGCCGAAGCCACCGCTGGAGGCCGCCACCCGCACCTCCCCGCCCTGCGCGGTGACCAGCGGGGGATAGGCGCAGTAGCCGTACTCCGACAGCACCACATTGCAGCCCGGCGCGACGAAGGTGCGCACCACCGATTCGATCAGGTCGATCGAGCCGTTGCCCAGCATCAGGCCCTGCGCCGGCACCTGCAGCTTGGCCGACAGCCGTTCCAGCAGCGCATGCGCGTCGGGATAGCGGTTGGCCTTGCGCAGCGCCTCGGCCATGGCCGCCGCGATGGCGGGCGACGGCTCCACCGGCGTCTCGTTGCTGGAGAACTTGAAGATGCGCGACAGCCCGCGTTCGCGCTGCAGGCGCTCCTCGGTGATGCCAGGCCGGTACGGGCGCAGCTGCCGGATCCCCGGCGCCACCAGACGTCCCCAATCGATCATGTTCACACCCCCGCTTCGGATCTCAGACGGCGTAGCCGGCGGTCTTCATCTCCGCCAGGTCCTTGGTGAGGTGCGAGCCTTCCTGCACCTCGTAGATGGAGCCGAACTCGCGCTCGGCCAGCGGCAGCGGATGCACGCCCGCCTCGACCCGCGCGGTGCGGGCCCGCTTGCCGCGCAGCAGCTCGATGCCCGGCTCGTTGTGGGCGGCATGCGGGCCGAAATAGATGGGGAAGGCATCGGCCGCCCGGTAGGCCGGCAGGAAGGTGCGGCGCGGCTGGTCCGACTCGTTGCGGGCCGAGGCGTGCAGCGTCAGGCAGTGCAGGAAGAGCACGCCGCCGGCCGGCACTTCCACCGACACCGCCTGGCTCTCGTCGATGTTGCTGACCTTGCCGCGGAAGTAGCCGCCAACATCGTGCGAGACCAGGCCCTTCTTGTGCGAGCCGGGAATCACCCGCAGGCAGCCGTTCTCCTTCGTGGCGTCATCGAAGAAGATCAGCGCGGTCAGCAGGTCGCTGTTGGTGTGGGGGTAGTAGGAGAAGTCCTGGTGCCACTCCACCACGCTGCCGACCTTGGGGCCCTTCATGTTGAGCTTGCTGTAGTGGAACAGCACGTTCTCGCCGATCAGGCCCTGGATGGCGTCGAGCAGGCGGTCGTCCTTGGCCATCTGCCAGAAGGTGGGGTGCTTCTTGGTGGGCGACCAGATGCGACGCACGGTCTGCGTGTCGCGCGGCTCCATCTCGTAGGCCTTCTCGGCGCGGCGCGGGTCGAGCACCTCGTCGATGGCCCGCAGGGCCTGGTCCACCTGCTCGCGGGAGAAGAGGTCCTTGGCCACCAGGTAGCCGTTGTCCTTGTAGAAGCGGATGTCGTCTTCGGAAATCATGGGGAGGGGATTCCTGTGTGGGAGCGGCGGGGCGGCAGGGGCTCAGGCCGTCAGCAGCGCGGGCTGCTGCGCGGGCTGCAGCTCTGCGGCCAGCGGGGCGCCGACTTCCTTGAACTGGATGCCCAGCTTCTCGAACTGCTCGAAGAAGTCCGGGAAGGAGCAGTGCACGTCGGCATAGCCTTCCAGCAGGTTGGGCTGGCGGCAGCGCAGCGAGGCGACGAACAGCGACATGAAGATGCGGTGGTCGCCCCAGCTCGACAGCGACACGCCGCCGGCATAGTGGCTCTCGCCATGGATCTCGAAGCCGTCGTAGACGTCGTCCTTGAACAGCGGCTTGATGTTGACGCCCATCTTGCCCAGCTCGCTCACCATCGCCTTGATGCGCGGCGATTTGTGCAGCCGGGTGATGGAGCCGCCCACCACGCGGAAGCGCCCCTTCACGAAGGCGCCGATGGCGGCCAGCGTGGGCACGATGTTCGGATAGTCGCTGGCGTCGAACTCGTAGTCGCCGCGCAGCTCGTCCTGGTCGTTCACGAGGGTGAGGGTGTTGCGGCTGTCGTCGAAGCTGACCTTGACGCCCAGCGCCTGCACCACGTCGATGATGGCGCGCTCGCCCTGCAGGCTCTGGCTGTTCAGATTGCCCAGCACGGTGGTGCCGCGGAAGATCGCCGCCGCCGCCACCAGGTAGGACGAGGACGTGTAGTCGCCACCGGCGCGGTAGTCGATCGGCTGGTATTCGCCCGGGTGCACCGTGACGGTGGAGAAATCGTCCGAATGCTCCACGCGGATGCCGGCGCGCACCATCGCCTCGATGGTCTGGCGGATGTAGGAAATCGACAGGATTTCGCCTTCGATCACGATTTCGGTCGGTGTCGAAGCCAGCGGCGCCGAAAACATGATGGCGGTGATGAACTGAGAGCTGACATTTCCCGGCAGCACGCAGCGCCCACCATTCAGGCCGCCGCCCCAGTTGACGACCGGCGCATGCCCTTCGTCGCCGATGCAGTGAATGCGCGCGCCCAGGTCGCGCAAGGCATTGAACAGCGGCGCCATCACCCGGCCGCGCAGGATGCGGTCGCCCGTGATGATGGCCGGCGATGCCGCAAAACAGCTCAGCGCGGTAAATACGCGGAATACCAGGCCGGAGCCCAGCGCATCGATGACGCGCTGGCCCGGACGCAGGTCGCGGCCGACACCGGTGATTTTCAGATAGCCGTCGTTTTCCTCGATGACCGCACCGACCGCACGGCAGGCATTTTTCATCGCGGTGGTTTCCGTGCAGCGCAGGTCATTGCGCACATAAGAGACGCCGCGCGCCAGGGTGGCGGTGAGAATGGCACGCTGGGTTTCCGGCTTGGAAGACGGAATGACGGCCTGGCCGGCCAGTTTCTGGGTGGGTGAGACTTGGAGACGCATATTCGTGGCAAATAATGGGGTTCAGAAAGCGGCAGGGCCGCGGCTCGGCAAGACGCATCCCTGCGCGACCCAAAGGCAACGCACGGTGTCCTGCAAATCACAGGGAGAACCGCCGGCGGTCAAGCCGCCGGCACATGTGACGCTGGTCAGGCCGCCAGCTTTTCCGGAATCTGCTGTTGATAAAGTGCCAGTGCATCGACCAGGCGGTCGGCGCCGAAATGAATCACGTCGGTGGCCGGCAGGCCGGTTTCTTCCTCGATCTGCCGGACATATTCGGCCGCTTCCTCCCTCCCCAGGCTGGCGCAGTTGACACTGATGCCCACCACCTTGGCCGGGCGCATGTGCGAGGCCAGCTGCTCGTAAAGGGCGATCAGTTCGTTGAGCGGCCGCAGCGGCACTTGCGGCCAGTCCTTGTGGTGCTGCAGCTTCGCTTCATGGCACAGCACCAGCGCCTGCGGCATCGCGCCGTGCAGCAGGCCCAGCGTCACGCCGCTGTAGGCCGGGTGAGAGATCGAGCCCTGGCCCTCGACGACGATCCAGTCGTGGTGCGGCGCGTTGTCCAGCACCAGCGCCTCGCTGACGCCGGCGATGAAATCGGCCGGCACGGCATCCACCGCCACGCCCGAGCCGCTGATGTAGATGCCGCTCTGCCCGGTGGCCGCGAAGCCGGCGTTGTAGCCCTTCTTGCGGGCCGCCTGCGTGATCTCGATGGCGGTGGTCTTCTTGCCGACACGGCAGTCGCTGCCCACCGTGTGCACCACGTAGTTGCCGAGCTGGCCGACCTTGGCGGCGCTGGTGCTCAGCGCCTCCGGCGGCTCCTTGGTGTCCCAGATGCGGCTGCCGGATGCGGCGGCCAGCGCTTCGAATTCAGGATCCTTGGCAATGCGGAAATGCAGGCCGCTGACCACGTCCATGCCGAGCTTGAGCGCCTGGACGATCTGCTCCCGCCATTCGGCCGGCAAGGCATTGGAGAACAGGCCGACGCCGATCATGAAAACGTCGGGACGATATTCGAGCGCCTCCGACAGCGAATTGACGATGGGAATACCGTGGCCGTAGCCGATGATGTCACCGACATCACGGCCGGCCAGCTTGGTGTCGATGACGGCCACGCAATCCGGGTGGCAATACCTCAGGTAAGACGTGGCGACTTTGCTGGTCGTGGGGCCGAAGCGGCCTTCCGCAAATATAGCGACTCGCCGGTTTTTCAAAGACAGCATTTATGACTCCGCGTGCGCTGGGTGCGTTGAATGATTTTGAGGAGTGGCCACACGGCTGCTTTTCACCCCTGACTGCCGGCCATTGGAGAAGCCGATTCAAAGGCAGTACCGTGCACTGCATGGAATTACAGCACCCCGTTTGGGGGAGTCGCTAGCTGTCAACGTTCTCACCTGCACCTTGGGACATTACTGTCAGCTCTGTCACCTATCGATGCAAATATCCTTACACGCAAGATCGCCGCGGCCGCAGGATCCCGCGCGATTCATGCCATTTTCCGTGACGGCAATATGACGCCGCCCCTCTTTAGCCCATTCAAGAAAGCCCTGCCTTCAAATGCTGACGGGATACTTACGGCGCCGCTTTTCCTTGCTGAATGATCCGGCTTTCACCAGCCTATTCATCCGCATGTTCTGCAACCGCGCGGCAGATGGAATCGTTTATGTGGTCACCGCCTGGTTGCTGCTGAAACTCACCGGCCAGGCGTCGTCGGTGGCGTTTCAGCTGACACTGACCTTACTGCCCAGCGCGCTGTTATCGCCGGTGGTGGGCGTATGGACCGACCGGATCAGTCGCCGCAGCATCGTGATGGCGGCCGACTTGTTCCAGGGCGGGCTGGTGCTGCTGACCGTCGTGCTGCTGATGTTCGATTTCAGCGGCGTCTGGTACGTCTACGCCATGACGGTGGCGGTGGGGATCTCGACGCTGCTGCACCAGATTGCCGCGCGCGCGCTGCTGCGCGAGATCGTCGACAAGGACCAACTGCTGCTCGGCAGCTCGACCATTTCGATCGCGTCGCAGGCCGGCGCACTGCTGGGACCGGTGGCCGGCGGCCTGCTGGCCGCCTACCTGTCCGAGCCCGGCGCGCTGGCCACTGCGGGCCTGCTGTCGGTGCTGGGCGGCCTGAGTGTCGCCCGCATTGCGGCCACCCCCCCGGCGCCGGCCACAGGCCCACGCACCGCCTGGAGCTGGGTCGCGGACTACCGCGACGGCCTGCTCATGCTGCACCGCCACCGCGTGGCGCGCCGGATGTTCCTCGCCTGCCTGGCCTTCTACGTCTCGGTGCCGCTGGTGAACTTCCTGCTGCCGCTATTGCTGGTGCGCCAGTTCCACCTCGACGTCACCGCTTTCGGGATCATCGATGCCCTGTTCGGTGTCGGCAGCATCGCGGCCGGGCTGGCGGTGCACGCGGTGGAACAGCGGCTGGGTGAGCGCCGCATGATGGTGGCGGGGGTCTTCGCCTACGGGGCGGTGCTGGCCGTCTTCCCCTCCTCGGCCCACACGGTGTGGCTGGGCATCACCTATTTCCTGGCCGGCGTGTTCTTCCACAGCGGTGTGGCCTTGATGAGCGAACTGCAGGGGTCGCTGCCGACGCAGGTCCAGGGACGCATCATTTCCCTCTACAACTTCCTGCTCTCGCTGCTGGCCACCGGCAGCATCCAGCTGATCAGCGTGGTCCTCGATGGCACGCCGGTGTGGTGGGCCTATGCGGCCTACGGGCTGATGCTGATGGGCTTCTCGCTGTTGTGCCTTGCTCGCTGGACGGCAGAGCCGGCACAACCGGTGGTCCAGCAGCGCTGAGGCGGGACATGCCCGATGCGGCCGCCCGGGGCAGATCCACCGATGCCCGGCAGGCTGCGGGGCGCACCGGCACTCGACGGGGAGCGGGCTCGCAGCCCGCACAGGCGGTCCCCCGCGAGGGGCGCTGCTTGATGGGCGATCAACGTCGTCCAGGCCCGCCCGGCGGCCCGCTCATGCGGCGAGCTGAAGGCCGGTCCTCCAGCACTGCCGGGCGCCTGCTCGTTCGAACAGAGGACAGCGTCGGCAGAAGCGGCGTTCGTCCGCAGCCGAGAAGCCGACGCCAAGCTTGGAAGAAGGTGCACCTCCGGCTGGCCGGCCCCGGCCGAGAATCGGCCAGCCGGCCCGGGCGGTCCCACCATTGACGAGGAACCGCGGGCACTGGCCGGCATGGCTTCCCGGATCGGGCCGACCCGCGAAGCGGTTAACCGATCTCGACGTTCACCAAGATCGCCCCAGGCCACCCGGCCCAGGCCGCCGGGGACAGCGTGCCGCGCTGGCCAAGCAGGCCCTGGCCCAGGTCTTCAAGCGCGACTGCAGGCCCGCCCCGTCAACCAGTGGCCCGGCATGAAATGCCGGGCGGACCGCAAGAAGCCGCGCACCGGCAGATCAGGCGCCACCCGGCGCCGCGCGCCCGGATCAGTGCAGCACGACCGGCTGCAACATCAGGGAGGAGAAGCGCTCGATATAGGCGTCGATGTCTTCCACCGTCGGCGAGGCCTCGATCAGCGCTTCCACGCCCTGCTTGAAGCTCTCGGCAAGCGCACCTTCTATATAGATCTCTTTGCGCTTGAACTTGTCGACGATCTCATAACCGCCCCGCGTGAGACTGCCCGGCTCGGCGTCGAACTCGGGCGCCGAGGTCGGCACCTCGAACTCGACCACAGCGAAGTTCTCAGAGTTGTAGAGCATTTGCATGACCGTACTCCTTGCAGGAGACCACCCTGCGGAGTGCCGGGGGTTCTCGCGACTCGACGTAGATGAAGCATGACACGCAAATTTCAAGCCACCCCCAGCATCCCGGGTATTCCCTCCCACCCAAGCGGGCAAAAGGCACGCAGCGGGAATTGCGCAGCAGGGGTCAGCTGTCGGTCTGCAACAAGAGTTCCAAGGGGTCACCGCGCCCATCGCTGAGGCGGGCACTGACCGGCAGGTGTTGCCGTGCGGGGTCCAACCACACTTCGGCGCGAGTGTCGTGCGGCTCGCTGCCCTGGCGCACCAGCTTCACTGCCTGCACCCGTTGCTCCCCCAGGGTGACAGGCTGCAGCCCTTCCGAGCGGAACACCCAGACAGCGGCATCGCCCCGTGCACCGACCACGTACATCGAAATGCTGCGGCCGGCGGCGACACGGCGCGGATCGGCCTGTGCGATGGCGGCCAGCTGCACCATCCAGCTCACCCGGTCCTGCGAACCCGGCAGCAGACGGTACTCGGCGTCGGCGGCGCTGAAGGTGATCTTGCCGCGGTCGCGGCGGAACTCGGCCGCCTGCTCCGGGCGGCCGCGGCGCCGGTCGGTGAAGCGGCTGGGTTGCAGGCCGGAAGCGCCCAGGAGCCCGGTGCTGACCTGCTCGATGACGGCACCGAACAGGGCCACCCGGCCTTCGATGCTCAACCGGTATGCGCCAGCCTGCGGCCGCCATGCCAACTCGCCAGTGCCACCCAGCGCGCCGCGCCGCAACTGGTAGACCCAGGTGAAGGCGGCCGGCAGGCGGGTCGAATACAGCGGCGGCGGCTTCACCTCGGCCGCACCACGGGCCGAACCCGCCACAGCCAGGACGGCTGCCGGCAGGGCCAGCAACAGGCGGCGTCGAGGCAGCAGGCCCGGCCGGCCAGAACGCGCAGGAGTCATTGCAGGCTCCTTGAAGGGGTGGGCGTGAGGCCGGGGGGCGCCGCCTCCATAAAATCGCGGGCTCGATACATCGGAACGTCAGACATGAAGCTCGCCACCTACAAGGATGGCTCGCGCGACGGCCAGCTCGTCGTGGTTTCGCGGGACTTGGGCATGGCGCATTATGCGAGCGGCATCGCGACCCGTTTGCAACAAGTACTGGACGACTGGAACTTCCTCCTGCCCCAGCTGCAGGACCTCTCCACCCAGCTGAACCAGGGCCGCGCCCGCCACGCCTTTCCCTTCGACCCGTCGCTGTGCATGGCACCGCTGCCGCGGGCCTACCAATGGATCAGCGCGGAAGCCTACCTGCAGCCCCTCGACGACCTGCGCCAGGCCGGCGCCGGCGAGCTGCCGCCGCCCGGGGGTGGAGAGCCGCTGCTGCTGCAGGGAGCGAGCGACGATTTCCTCGGGCCGTGCGACGACATCGTCGTGCGCAGCGAGGAAGGCGGCATTGATTTCGGCGCAGGGCTGGCCGTGGTCACCGGTGACATCCCGATGGGCGTCAGCCCGCCAGCGGCACTGGACGGCGTCCGCCTCGTGCTGCTGGTGAACGACGTCGGCCTGCGCCACCTTGGGCAGGCCGAGCTGGCGCGGGACCAAGCGCCGGTGCTTGGCCGGCCGGCGGCCGCCTTTGCGCCCCTGGCCGTCACACCGGACGAGCTCGGCAGCGCCTGGCAAGGCGGCCGGGTGCACCTGCCGGTGCGGGTCGACTGGAACGGCCGCAAGGCCGGCGCCTGCGACGCGGGTGCCGGCATGCATTTCCATTTCGGGCAGTTGATCTCCCACCTGTGCAAAACCCGCCGGCTGCGGGCCGGGGCCATCGTCGGCAGCGGCCGCGTGGTCGACAGCGACGCCAAGGCAGGCTATTGCAGCATTGCCGTCCAGCGGGCGAGAGAGCGCCTGGCGCATGGCGAAGCAAGGACCGGCTACCTGCGTTTCGGCGATTCGGTGCGCATCGAGGTCAAGGGGGAGGACGAGGTCTCGGTGTTTGGCGCGATCGACCAGGACGTGGCAGGCCTGGGTTGAAATACGGCCACAGAGGACCTCACTCGAACCATTTGTCGGCTAGCTGTTGCTAAGCCGCATCACTTGTGGACTGAAACGAGCGAATCCTGGGGCTTCCTCAGGACGCAGGCGAGGGGCCATTTTTACAATCGATTCACTCGCCTGCGACAGCTGCAGCTCGTCTCGGCAGCGCCGGCCGGTAGTGCTCCTTCAATCTCTCTCACTCTCTCTTGATAGGAAACGCACAATGAAACGAATCGCTCTCGCGGCCGTTCTGGCCGGCGCGGTAGTGGCTCCGGCCCTCGCGCAAAGCTCCCTGCAGGTTTATGGTCGGCTGAACACCACGATCGAGCGGCAGCGTGAACGAAATGAGACGGAAGTCCGGCTGGTGAACAACGGCTCGCGTCTCGGTTTCAAGGGCACGGAAGATCTGGGCGGCGGCCTGAAGGCCAACTTCCTGCTGGAGCACCGCTTCAATGTCGACGACGGCACCTCCGCGGACGTCTTCTGGAAAGGCGACAGCTGGGTCGGCTTGTCCGGTGGTTTCGGCGCCGTGCGTCTCGGCCGGCAAACGAGCGCGGTGTACTACGCCTCGGCCGACTATGTGAGCCTGCACAACCATGACACGGGCACCTCGTCGGACGCCCTGTATATGTTTGATTGGTCTCGCCCGACCAACAAGGTCTCCTATATCACGCCGAACATGGGCGGACTTCAGGCAGAACTGCAATACAGCCTGAAGGAAGCAGACGGCATCGACAACAACTGGGAAGTTGCCCTCAACTACGACCTCGGGCCCCTGCACCTCGGTGGCGGCTATGTGAAGTCGGGCGATGACAAGCTGGGCGTGGTGCGCGCCTTGTATGAATTCGGCGCCTTCACTTTCGGCGGCTACTACGAACGCGACGATGACGACGACCTGGGCAAGCGCAACAACTTCCGGCTCTCCGGCATGTATGCGATGGGCGCCTCGGAATTCCACCTGAACTTCGGTTTCGCGGACGACTGGGACGATTCCGACGACAGCAGCTCGAAGCAAGCGACGGTGGGCTACAACTACAACCTGTCCAAGCGCACGAAGCTGTACACCTTCTATACCCGGGTCCGCAACGACTCCAATGCTGCTTATCTGACGGGACGTGATGGCGGCGACTTCTCTTCCTTCGCCGTCGGTGTGCGCCACAACTTCTGATCGAAAGTTTTTCGTTCAGACTTTCAGAAGCGGCCCTGCGGGGCCGTTTTTGTTTGGCCATTTGCCGCCCAGGCCAGCGTTTCTGCCACAGAAGTGTTGCACTCTCGCGTCAGTTTCACCGCCTGTGTCCCCTCTTCTAGGGGTTCGTGCGGGGGAAAGCCCCATGTCATTTCTACAATCGGTTCACCGACCCGCGATGCGCTTCGGTGCAAGGTTCGGTCGGAACCTCTTCTCTAACTCTTGAGATACGAAAACATGAAACGAATCGCTCTCGTGGCTGCCCTGGCCGCCATCGCCGCCCCCGCGTTTGCACAAAGCACCGTCCAGGTCTATGGCCGCCTGAACACCTCGGTCGAGCGTCAAAAGGCTGGCGACACCTCCAAGACCGTGATGCAGAACAACAGCTCGCGTCTGGGCTTCAAGGGCTCGGAAGACCTGGGCGGCGGTCTGAAGGCCAACTTCCAGCTGGAGCACGGTTTCGGTGCGGACACTGGCGCAGCTTCTGGCGACATGTGGGGTCGTGAGAGCTGGGTGGGTCTGTCGGGCAACTTTGGTAGCGTGCGCCTGGGCAACATGACCAGCGGCGCTTACTACGCGCTGGCCGACTATGTCAGCCTGCACAACCACGATACCGGCACGTCCGCCGACAAGCTGTACGGTGACGACGCGATCGAGAAGAACCACAAGAAGGCCAACAAGATCTCGTACACGACGCCGTCGCTGAGCGGCTTCACTGCTGAAGTGCAA
This sequence comes from Eleftheria terrae, assembly GCF_030419005.1. Taxonomy (NCBI): domain Bacteria; kingdom Pseudomonadati; phylum Pseudomonadota; class Betaproteobacteria; order Burkholderiales; genus Eleftheria; species Eleftheria terrae. Next base: position 3,784,975 of record NZ_CP106951.1, on the reverse strand, counting down.
TACGCACTGAAGGAAACCGGCGACGATTCGACCATCGATCTGGCCGCCAACTACGACATGGGCCCCCTGCACCTGGGCGCGGGCTTCATCAAAACCGGTGACGACAAGCTGTTCGGCATCCGTGCTTTGTACGAGCTGGGCGCCTTCACCTTCGGCGGCTACTACGAGCGTGACAAGCTGGACGACGACAAGCGCAACAACTTCCGCCTGTCCGGCATGTACACCATGGGTGCTTCCGAGTTCCACGTGAACTTCGGCGTGGCCGGTGACCTGGGCGACGCTGACGACACGGGCGCCAAGCAGTTCACCCTGGGCTACAACTACAACCTGTCCAAGCGCACCAAGCTGTACGCCTTCTACACGAAGCTGAACAACGACAAGAATGGCCTGTACAGCGCCGGCGGCGACAACGGCAACGTCGCTCCCGCTGACTTCTCGTCCTTCGCCGTCGGCATCCGCCACAACTTCTGATCCAGGCTTGCCTGTATCGACGCTAAAAACGGCCCCTCGGGGCCGTTTTTTTCATGGTGCGCCACGAATCTCGCGGCCGCCGGTCAGGGATAGGGGATGAATCCGCTCTCGTCAGGCACCGCGCCGAAGATCGCCTGGTCCTGCCGGTGCCATGCCGCCACCGCTGCCTCGATGCGCGCCTGCTGCGACGACACGAAATTCCAGCGCAGGTGGCGCGGCTGGCCGGCGGTGTTCTCGGGCCCCAGGTCGAGCGGATCCCCACCGAACAGGATCGCCTGGGTCTTCTCCAGCGCCCGCAGGCGCACCGGGCGCGGCGGCAGCACCAGCATCTCGCCGGTATCGAGCGGATCACCGTCCACGCTCAGCGAGCCGCTGGCCACATACACCGCGCGCTCGGCGTGATCCAGCGGCACTTCGATGCTGCTGCCAAACGGCATCTCGGCCGCGATGTAAAGCGTGCGGCTGGGCACCGGCACCGGCGAGCGCAGGCCGAAGGCTTCGCCCACCACCACCCGCAACTCCACGCCATGGGTGTCCAGCCGGGGCAAGGCGTCGGCGTCGACGTGGAAGAACTGCGGCGGCGACTGCTCCTCGGCCAGCGGCAGGGCCATCCAGGTCTGGATGCCGTGCAGGCGGTGGCCGGACGCCCGTTCGGCCGGTGGCGTGCGCTCGGAATGAGCGATGCCGCGGCCGGCGCTCATCCAGTTCACTTCGCCCGGGCGGATCTCGCGCACCGTGCCCAGGCTGTCACGGTGCAGAATCGCGCCCTCGAAGAGGTAGGTCACCGTCGCCAACCCGATGTGCGGGTGCACGCCGATGTCCATGCCTGCACCGGGCGGGAAGTCGGCCGGCCCGATATGGTCGAAGAACACGAAGGGCCCGACCGCCCTCACCTCGCGCGCGGGCAGCAGGCGACGCACCTTCAGTTCCGCGCTCAGCGCCTTGATCTGCGACTGCAGCCGCACCGGTTCCATGTACCCTCCCGTCCGCGGGCGTCCGCCCGCCCAGTCTTGAACAACCGCTTGCCGAGCTGCCATCATGAGTGAGTTCCCTCATACGCTCAAGATCGTCACCGTGTGGATGGTGGTCGGTCTGCTGATCTTCCTCGGCTTCAAGGTGCATGAGCACCGCCAGCAGCGCACCCGCTTCGAGGCGGATGGCGAGGTGGTCACCCTGCGCCGCGCGGCCGACGGCCACTACCACTGGCCGGGCACCATCAACGGGGTGCCGGTGGACTTCCTGGTCGACACCGGTGCCACCGGCACGGCGCTGCCCGCCGGGCTGGCCCGTGCCGCCCGCCTGGAGACAGGCGGCACGGTCACCTCCAGCACCGCCGGCGGCCTGGCCACCGGCACGCTGGCCACCGCCGACCTGGAACTGCAGGGCGGCGTGCGCGCCAGCCGGCTGCGGGTGGTGGTGCTGCCAGGACTGGACGGCGCGCTGCTGGGCATGGACGTGCTCGGCCGCCTGCGCATCTCCCAGCAGGGGGATACCCTCACCATCGACCTGCGCGACCAACGCTGACCGGGCGGGCACCGGATCTGCCTGTCCTCCCTCGTAGAAAACCTGGGGCCGGCCGGGCGCACACCGCGCGGTCGCTGGCGCACAATCGTTGCTGCACCCCACCCATTAGCAAGGAGACCCGGCATGAGCGACCCACTCCAAGGCATCGGCAAGCTGGTGCCCGGTTTCGACTTCCTGCAGGAGATGGTCAAGAGCGCCAACAGCGCGATGCCCAGCTTCACCCAATGGATCGCGCCCACGCTCGACCCGGCCGAACTTGACAAGCGCATCAGCGAGCTGCGCACCGTGCAGTTCTGGCTGGAGCAGAACGCCCGCATGCTGGCCGCCACGGTGCAGGCGATGGAAGTACAGCGCATGACGCTGTCCACCCTGCAGACCATGAATGTGCCGATGGACGCCCTGCGCGAGTCGATGAAGGTGAAGATGCCGTCGGCACCGCCGACTGCCGCCTCCGCGGCAAGCAGCAGCGGCGCCGGCGCCGACGGCCAGTCCGCAGCGGCCCCGCCGGCGGCAGCGGCCGGGCTGGTGGACCCGATGCAATGGTGGGGGGCGCTGACCCAGCAGTTCGCCACCCTGGCGGCCAACACGATGAACGAAGCGCTGAAGGACCGCGGCGCTGCTTCAGCCAGCCAGTTGATGCAGCAGTCCTTCGAAGCCGCCCAGGAAGGCTTGCGGCAAACCATGGCGCCCTTGACCGAGGCCGCCGCCAACGCCCAGCAGCCGGCAGCCGCCCGCAAGCCGGCCGCTCGCCGCGGCAACGGCGGCAAGGGCGAGCCGGACAGCCCGGACGCCAAGAGCTGATCGGATGCCCCCGCCGGGCGCCTGCCGCCCGGCGCTGCGGCACACTGCGACCATGAAGCGCTATCCCCACGCCCACGCCACCCACCCCGACTGGCGCACCGGCCTGTCGCTGGCCCTGGCCCAGCTGGACGGCCTGCTGCAGCAGGACCTCCATGCCGGTGTGCCCACACTCGGCTTCGTCTACCTCACCGACCACTACGCGGCACATGCCGACGAGATCCTCGCCGGCCTGCAAGCCTATGCGCCGGACGTGAGCTGGGTCGGCTCGGTGGGGATCGGCGTGATGGGAAGCGGGGTGGAGTACTTCGACGAGCCGGCCCTCAGCCTGATGCTCACCGACCTGCCGCGGCACAGCCACGCGGTGTTTTCAGGGGTGCAGCCGCTGCCGCCCGGTTTCGCGGCGCACAGTGCGCTGGTGCATGCGGACGGCGCCGCCCCCGACCTGCAGGAGCTGCTGGCGGAGCTGGCCGGCCGGACCGCCAGCGGCTACCTGTTCGGCGGCCTGGCCGCGTCCCGCACGCGCGCGGTGCAGCTGGCCGACCAGGTGCTGGAGGGCGGGCTCTCGGGCGTGGCCTTCGACGCTTCGGTGGCCCTGGTCTCGCGGGTCACCCAGGGCTGCCAGCCGGTCGGCCCGGCGCGGCGCATCACCGGCGTCGAGCGCAACGTGATCGCCACGCTCGACGGCGAACCGGCGCTGGACTGCCTGCTGCGCGACCTGCAGCTGGACCCTGACAACCCCCGACAGGCCCTGCCCCGGCTGCAGGCGACGCTGGTCGGGCTGAGCGATGCGGCCGTGGCACCGATCGCGCGCCACGGCCAGTTCGGAGCCGACACGCTGGTGCGGCACCTGATCGGCATCGACCCCCACGAGCGCGGCATCGCGGTGGCCGAGCAGCCGGAGGCCGGCATGCAGCTGGCCTTCTGCGCCCGCCATGCCGAGGCGGCGCGGCGCGACCTGGTGCGCATTTGCGCCGAGATCCGAGAGGAACTGGAGCCCGAGGCATGGCCGGCCGCCCCCGCCGTGGCGGCCTCGGCCTTCCATCGCGACGGCCCCGACGGCGCGATGCCGGCCGCGCCGGCCATCAAGGGCGCGATCTACGTGAGTTGTTCGGGCCGCGGCGGCCCCTATTTCGGGGCGCCTTCCGCGGAACTGCAGCTGGTGCGGCATGCGCTGGGCGAGGTGCCGCTGATCGGCTTCTTCGCAGGGGGCGAGATCGCTCGCCACCACCTCTACAGCTACACCGGCGTGCTGACGGTCTTCAGCGGCCCTTGAGCAGCGGCGGCTGCGTGCGGCGCTGTTGCAGCAGGCCGATCCACAGCAGCAGGGGCAGGCAAAGCTCCAGGGTTTCCTCCAGGCTGGCGCGTAGCGCGCTGAGCCATTCGGGGAACTGGAAGCCATAGTCCTCCAGCAGGACGTTCTCGGACCGGTCGATCAGCTTCGACAGGACGATGGTGCCGAAAAACACCGCCACCGTGATGGCCACCGGATGGCGGCGACGCAGCCCGTCGATGACCAGGCGCAGGTGCGCCAGCACCAGGTAGCCGAAGGCGGCGGCCACCGGCAGCAGCACCGCCAGCGCGACCAGCTTCTGCTTCAGCGGTGCGTCGTGCAGGTAGAAGCTCACCTTGAGCACGCTCATGCCGGTCCAGGCCTTGTGCAGGTCGAGCTCGCGCGCACCGAAGGCCAGCATGGCCAGGCTCAGGGCAAGGCGCCGCGGCAGGTCGAGGCCGGGCGCGGGCACGCCCCACAGCAGCAGGGCCGACAGGAAATAGAGCGCCGCGGTGCCACGCTCGATGGGCCCGGTCTCGGCCATGAAGGCCATCAAGGGGGCAAACGGCACCACCGCCCAGGTGGCCGTCGCCAACACGACCACGAGCAGCACGAACTGGACGGACAGATAGGGGCGCCAGGCGCCGGGATAGGAAGCAGCGTTCATCGGGAACTTGCGGGCCAAAAGCTGCCAGTGTAGTGAGGCCGGCAGCCGCCGGTTGGCGCTACAGTGGGCGGGAACGACTTTCCACCATCGACGTCTAAGGGCTCATGACCGCCTTGCCTTGCCTTCGCCCGCATCCGCTGCGGCGGCTGACGGCCCTCCTGCTGCTGGGACTCGCCTGCGCCAGTGGCCAGGCCGGGGAGCCGGCAGCCACCCGTTCGATCTACCAGCAGCGCTTGCCGGATGGCCGCATCCTGCTGACCGACCGACCCGGCGCCGGCACACCGGTGCAGCGCACCTGGACCGTGCCGGCGGAGCCCCCGCTCGATGCACAAGCCCAGGCCGAAGCGCAGGCCCGCCGCGCCGCCAGCCAGGCGGAAGCGGAGGCGGTGAACGAGCGCATCCGGCAGTCGCTCGAACGCCAGCGCCAGCTGGAAGCCGAGCTGGAGATCGAGCGCCTGCGTCGCGAACAGGCCGCTGCCACGCTGGCGGCCGAGCGGGAGCGAGCCGCCCGCGAGCGGTCCGAGCGCGAACGCATGGTGCGCCCCGACAGCGAGGTGCTGGTGCTGCCCGGCTGGCAGGGCCCGCCCTACCACCCGCGCCATCCCGGGCGCCATGTCGGCCGGCCGCCCTGGAAGCCGCCGGTCCAGGAGCCGCCGCCGAGCCGCCCGCCGGAACCGCCGATGAGCCTCAAGCGCTGAGCTGGAAGGAGACGAGGCCAGCGCGCCCTGCCGCCGCCCGGGCCGCAGCACCGTGCGTACGACCCGGTGGCCGACAGGGCCCGCCGGCCGACGGCGGCCGGGCCGGCATGTCGGCCAAACCAGCGACAACCGCGACACCGGCCGCGCTTTGGCGGTCGGAGTTCAGTCAGGTCTCAGCCAGGCGGCGGTACAGTCGCACCACCAGAGCCGCGCCACGAAGGCCGCACGACGGCTGCCCCGCCGTCAGCCGCCCTTGCCGACTTTCGCGCTGCGGCCGGACAGCCCCCAGAGGAGACACATCGATGAATGCCCCCGAGGCGGTGCAGCCCCCGAGCCTCGACTCCGGCACGGCGTCCCCCGCCGAGGCCGGGCTGCGCGAGCGGCAAGCCGAGGTGGTGCGGGCGCTGCGCGGCGTCCTGCCCGACTCCGCGCTGCTGTGGCGCCGCGAGGACACCACCCCCTATGAATGCGACGGCCTGACCGCCTACCGCGAGCTGCCGCTCGCGGTGGCCCTGCCGGACACCGAAACGCAGGTGGCGGCCGTGCTGCGCGTGTGCCACCAGCTCGGCGTGCCGGTGGTCGCCCGGGGGGCCGGCACCGGCCTCAGCGGCGGCGCCCTGCCTCACCGGCTGGGCGTGACGCTGAGCCTGGCGCGCTTCAACAAGATCCTGCAGCTCGATGCGCATGCCCGCACCGCGGTGGTCCAGGCCGGCGTGCGCAACCTCGCCATCAGCGAGGCCGCAGCCGCCTACGGTCTCTACTACGCGCCGGATCCCAGCAGCCAGATCGCCTGCACCATCGGCGGCAACGTGGCCGAGAACTCCGGCGGCGTGCACTGCCTGAAGTACGGCCTGACGCTGCACAACGTGCTGAAGGTGCGCGGCTACACGGTGGCCGGCGAGCCGCTGGAGCTGGGCGCCGATGCGCTCGACGCGGCGGGGCTGGACCTGCTGGCGGTGTTCGTCGGCAGCGAGGGCATGCTGGGTGTGGTCACCGAGGTCACCGTGCGCCTGGTGCCCAAGCCGCTGCTGGCGCGCTGCATCATGGCCAGCTTCGACGACATCCGCCAGGCCGGCCAGGCGGTGGCTGACATCATCGCCGCCGGCATCATCCCGGCCGGGCTGGAGATGATGGACAAGCCCATGACGGCCGCCGTCGAGGACTTCGTGCATGCCGGCTATGACCTCGCGGCCGAGGCCATCCTGCTGTGCGAGAGCGACGGCACGCCGGAGGAGGTGCAGGAGGAGATCGGCCGCATGGTCGACGTGCTGGTGGCGGCCGGCGCGACCCGGGTCGAGGTCAGCCGCGACGAGGCGCAGCGCCTGAAGTTCTGGAGCGGCCGCAAGAACGCCTTCCCGGCCAGTGGGCGCATGAGCCCCGACTACATGTGCATGGACTCCACCATTCCGCGCAAGAAGCTGGCCGACATCCTCCTCGCCATCGCCGGGATGGAAAAGAAGTACGGCCTGCGTTGCGCCAACGTGTTCCACGCCGGCGACGGCAACCTGCATCCGCTGATCCTGTTCGATGCCAACGACCCGGACCAGCTGCACCGCTGCGAGCTGTTTGGCGCCGACATCCTGGAAACCAGCGTCGCGCTCGGCGGCACCGTCACCGGCGAGCATGGCGTGGGCATCGAGAAGCTCAACTCGATGTGCGTGCAGTTCTCGCCCGAGGAGCGCGAGCAGATGCTGGCGCTCAAGCGGGCCTTCGATCCTGCCGGCCTGCTGAATCCCGGCAAGGTGATCCCGACGCTGCATCGTTGCGCCGAGTACGGAAAGATGCACGTCCGCAAGGGCCTGCTGCCTTTCCCCGAGCTGGAGCGCTTCTGAGCGCGCCGACCCCGAGACCGAACCTCCAGGCGCTTTCCGTGAGCAGTTTCCCGTCTTCCCCCGAACTCCAGGCGCTCGTCGAGCGCGTCCGTGCCGCCGCCGCGGAAGGCCGGCGCCTGCGCATCCAGGCGGGCGGCACCAAGGCCTTCTACGGCGAACCCGGCGAGGACGCCGAGCCGCTCGACGTGCGGCCGCTGGCCGGCATCTCCAGCTACGAACCGACCGAGCTGGTGGTCACGGCCCGCTGCGGCACGCCGCTGGCGGAGCTGGAAGCGGCGCTCGCCGAGAAAGGCCAGTGCCTGCCGTTCGAGCCGCCGCGCTACGCCGAGGGCGGCACCGTCGGTGGCATGGTGGCCGCCGGGCTGTCGGGCCCGGCCCGCGCGGCGGTGGGCGCGGTGCGCGACTATGTGCTGGGCGCCACCTTGCTGAACGGCCGGGCCGAGGTGCTCAGCTTCGGCGGGCAGGTGATGAAGAACGTGGCCGGCTACGACGTTTCGCGCCTGCTGGCGGGCTCGATGGGCGTGCTCGGCGTGATCCTGGAGGTGTCGCTCAAGGTCCTGCCGGTGGCCCCCGCGAGTGCGACCGTGCGCTTCGAGATGGACCAGGCCACCGCCATCCGCCGGGTCAATGAGTGGGCCGGCCAGCCGCTGCCGCTGCATGCCAGTGCCTGGTGGAGCGGCATGCTGGTGCTGCGGCTGAGCGGCGCGCATGCCGCGGTGCAGGCGGCGCTGCGCAAGCTCGGTGGCGAGCGGGTGCCGCCCGAGGCGGCCGCCGACTTCTGGGACGGCCTGCGCGACCAGCGCGACGAGTTTTTCCTGCAGGCACAAACGGCGGTCGATGGCGGCGCCAGCCTGTGGCGCCTGTCGGTGGCGCCCACGGCCGCGCCGCTGCAGCTCTCCGGCGAGCAATTGCTGGAATGGGGCGGGGGCCAGCGCTGGCTGTGCACGGCGGCGCCGGCCGCAGCGGTGCGCGACGCCGCACGGGCCGCTGGCGGCCATGCCACGCTGTTCCGTGGCAGCGAGCAGCGCCAGGGCGTCTTTGCGCCGCTGCCGGCACCGCTGGACCGCCTGCACCGCGAGCTGAAGAAGGCCTTCGACCCGCAACAGCTGTTCAATCCCGGCCGGCTCTACCCCGGCCTGTGAGCCCGGGGACACCCCACCATGCAGACCCATCTCGCTCCCGAGTTCCAGGACACGCCCGAAGGCGAGGAGGCGCAGGCCATCCTGCGCAGCTGCGTCCATTGCGGCTTTTGCACCGCCACCTGTCCCACCTACCAGCTGCTGGGCGATGAGCTCGATGGCCCGCGCGGGCGCATCTACCTGATGAAGCAGGTGCTCGAAGGCGAGCCGGTGACCCGCAGCACCCAGCTGCACCTGGACCGCTGCCTGACCTGCCGCAACTGCGAATCCACCTGCCCTTCGGGGGTGCAGTACGGCCGCCTGGTCGACATCGGCCGCAAGATCGTCGAGGAAAAAGTGCCGCGCCCGCGCATGGAACGGGCGCTGCGCACGGCGCTGAAGGAAGGCCTCACCTCGCCGCTGTTCGCACCGGCGATGAAGCTCGGCCAGGCGGTGCGCCCGCTGCTGCCTGCAGCGCTGAAGCACAAGGTGCCGGCGAGCGACCGCAGCGGCCGTGCCCACCTGTGGCCGACGCGCGACCATCCCCGCAAGGTGCTGATGCTGACCGGCTGCGTGCAGCCGGCCATGATGCCCAACATCAACAGCGCCACCGCCCGCGTGCTGGACGCCGCCGGCATCCAGACGCTGGTGGCGGACGAGGCCGGTTGCTGCGGCGCCATCCGCACCCACCTGAATGACACCGAAGGCGGCCTCGACGACATGCGCCGCAACATCGACGCCTGGTGGCCGGTGGTGGTGCGCGGCGGTGTCGAGGCCATCGTGATGAATGCCTCCGGCTGCGGCGTCACGGTGAAGGACTACGGCCACCACCTGCGGCACGATCCGGCCTATGCCGAGAAGGCCGAGCGCATTGGCGCGCTGACGCGCGACCTTTCGGAGCTGCTGCCCGAGCTGCTGCCGGCCCTGCGCCAGCAGCTGCACCGCTCGTCGGCGGCAGGCCCGCTGCCGAAGCTGGCTTTCCACCCGCCCTGCACGCTGCAGCATGGCCAGAAGCTGCGCGGCGGTGTCGAGGCGGGCCTGCGCGAACTGGGCTTCGAGGTGGAGCTGGCGGTGGGCGAGGCGCACCTGTGCTGCGGCTCGGCCGGCACGTATTCGGTGCTGCAGCCGGACATCGCCTACCGCCTGCGCGACCGCAAGCTGTCGCAACTGCTGCCGCACCAGCCACAGGCGATCGTGTCGGCCAACATCGGCTGCATCCAGCACCTGCAGACCGGCACCCAGACCCCGGTGAAGCACTGGATCGAGGTGCTCGACCAAGCGCTCGCCTAGCACGCAGCGCCAGGCCGGCGCCGCCGCAGCCGCGGCGCGCTGTGGGCATTTGTCCTACGCCTGCCGAGCTCCCCGGCCGACAGGCAGGGCGCGCCGCGGCGGGCAAAGTGAAGCTGTCGACGCGGGGCACCTGTCCCGTACGGCTGTGTCAACTTTGAAGAAAGGACTCGCCATGAACCGAGATCAAGTGAAGGGCCGGATGGAAGAAGCGAAGGGCAAGGTCAAGGAAGTGGCCGGCCAGGCCACTGACAACCACAGCCTCGAGGCCAAGGGCCGCGTGCAGAAGAACGCGGGTGACCTGCAGGCCGACTACGGCGACGCCAAGGAGCAGGTGAAGGATGCCCTTCATCGCCGCCACTGACACCCGGGGCACGGCGGCGGACGCGCTGCAGGCGCACACCGATCCGCCGCTGCCGCCGACGGTGCCCAGCCCGCCTCCGGCCCCGCCGGAGGTGCCGCCGCCCGGCCCGGACATACCGGCCCCGCCGGTGAGCGATCCGCCACCGCCGGACAACCCGGTGCCGGTGCACGAGCCGCCGGTGATGCCCACCCCCATGGCCTGAACCCGCCGCCCGCGGCCGCCCGCCTGGCGCGGCTGCCGCGGGCGCCTGCCTTCATTCATCACGGAGAAGCAAGCGATATGGCTCTGCTGAACGACACCTCCCCGCAGGAGCGCCTGTGGGACATGATCCGCGACATCCGCTTCGCGATGGTCACCACCCGCCACAACGACGGCCAGCTGCGCTCCCGCCCCCTGACCACCCAGAACCGCTCCATCGACGAGGGCGCGGTGCTGTGGTTCTTCATCTCGCGCAGCAGCGAGCTGGCGGCCGACCTGCGCGACGACGGCGCGGTGAACGTGGCCTACGCCTCGCCCGACAAGGACCGCTACATCTCGCTGGCCGGCTTTGCCCGCCTGTCGGATGACGCGGCCCGCAAGCAGGAGCTGTGGAACACCGCCACCCAGGCCTGGTTCCCGAACGGCCCGGACGACCCCGACGTCGCCTTGCTGGCGGTGCACATCGACCATGCCGAGTACTGGGATGTAGAGAGCAGCAAGATGGTCCAGCTCTTCAAGATGGCCAAGGCCGCCATGACCGGCCAGCGCCCGCACGACATGGGCGAGCACCGCGAAGTGCGGCTGTGAGCCCTCGCCGCAAATGCGGCCGCGGCCCGGCTCAGGGCCGGCGCTGCAGCGCCTCGCCGTCGCGGATGCGCCGCAGCGCGGGCGACGGCCGGGCCGCCTCGGCGTCGAAAGGGTGCACCGTTTCGCCTACCGCGGCCAGGATGCGGCGCACGTAGGCTCGCGTCTCGGCATACGGCGGCACGCCGCGGTAGCGCTCCACCGTGCCTTCGCCGGCGTTGTAGGCGGCCGCCACCAGTGCCACGTCCCCCTCGAAGTAGGCCAGCAGCCAGCGCAAGTAGGCCAGGCCGCCGCGGATGTTCTCCGCCGGGTCGTAGGGGTTGCGCACCTGGAAGCGGGCCGCCGTTTCCGGAATCAGCTGCATCAGGCCCTTGGCATGGCGCGGCGACAGCGCCACGGTGTCGAAGTTCGACTCGGCTTCGATGATGGCCAGCGCCAGCTGCGGCCAGACCCGGTATTGCGGCGCCATGCGGTTCACCAGCTCCACCACCCGGCGCGGCGCCGCCGCCGGGAGGCGGGCCGCAGCTGCGGTGCGGGCGGCCGGGCCGGGCAGCCGTGGCGCGGCCGGCGCGGCGACCCGCATGCAATCGGGCACCTCCGTCGGCGGGCCGCCCACCGCCTGCAACATGCGCTGCGCCTGTTCATGGCCCTGCTCGGCCGCGGCATGGAAGAAGAACGCCGCCGTCGCATCGCTGCGCTCCACCCCCCGGCCGTTGGTGTACATCCAGCCCAGGCTGAACTGCGATTCGGCGTCGCCCAGGCGGGCCGCCTCGCAGTAGAGCTCGGCCGCCTTGCCGCCGTCGCGCGGCACGCCGTCGCCGTGTTCGTAGGTCTGAGCCTCGGTGCGCAGCACGGCGATCAGCACCTCTTCCGGCGTGTCGCGGGCCCCGGCGGCGGATGGCTCGCCGGCCACCGCGGCCACCGGCAGGCCGGCGGCACAGCAGACCAGCGCCAGCGCGCCGCACCAGGAGGCAAGTGGTGAGGTCGTGAACGGCCGGAAGAAGACGGGCATGGGGGGGCAGCAGGGCGATGTGAGCGGATTGTCGCGGCGCAAGGCAGCGGCGCGTCCCCCCGGATCGCGGTGCCGCGCAGGGTCCGGCGGCTCCCCCGATTGGGGGCCCGGCCGGCAGGCGGGCGGCCACACCCGGTACGATGCGGCCTGCCGCCCGGCCCGCAGGGCCGCGGCGGACGAGCCGGGGCGCGGGACGCCTCGCCGACATACCTGAGGGTCGCATGAAAAAGATCGCTTCCGCGAGTGTCGTCCGCCGGCAGCCGCGCGCGCAGCAAAGCACGGTCGAGCTGATCGAGCTGGACCAGCCCGCCGAGGCTCGCTGCCTCGTCACCGTGCGCCGCGGCTTGCTGAGCGGCAGCGGCGCCCTGAGCGAACTGCAGGACGCCTCGCTGACCGTCGCCCCCGTCTCGCTGGCCGAGGCCCGCCGCCGTGCGCTCGATTTCCTGCAACGCCGCCTGGCCGCAGGCGACGAGCTGTTGCGCCAGGACGGCTTCGACGAGCTACTGGCCGCGGTGCCCCCACCCCTTGTGCCGCGTCCGGCGGCGCCCCCGGCGGCCACGCCAGCCCCGGTCTCTGCGCGCCTGGCGGCCCTGGTGGCCCGCTTCCAGCCCGACCGCTGGAAGCTGCTGCCGCCGGCCCACCAGGCCCGCACGGCCTGGCGCTTGGCCGAATGCGTCGATGCCGGCCGCGCGGCCGAGGCCGGCCAGCAGGCGCTGCGCGCCCTGGTGCCGCGGCTGGTGGACTTGCTGGGCAGCGGCAAGGACCTGCTCGACCTCTGCCTGGCGGTGGCGATCGCCCGCCTTGGCGATGCCGGCGCCGGCGAGGCCATGGCCGAGCTGTCGCGCCGCGGCCGCACGCCGGCCACCCGCCGGGCTGCGCACCAGGCGTGGTGGCTGCTGCTGGCGCCGACCGAGCGCGAGGCCCGCGCCGCCGCCCTGCTGCCGGACTGGCAAGACCTCATGCACCCCGAGGCCCCGGCCGAGGAACAGCTCGCCGCGCTCCAGCACCGCCTGGCCACTCGAGGCCAGGGCTGGACCGATCTGCTGCCGCCCTGGTACGACCTGGCGCTGGCGCAGCCGGCCCGCCATGCGGCCCTGCTGCGCCTGCTGAAGGTGCTGCCGCTGAAGGCCGGCTTCTTCCAGGCGGTGCGGCACCTGTACAAGGCCGCCGAGATCCGCCACGACACCGCCGTGCTGGCGGTGCTGCATGCCCGCTTCGAGAACACGCCGGCCAACTTTCACAACCATGGCGGCAGCGGCAGCTACGGCTTCTTCGCGCCCGACACGCAGCGCTGGGTGAACACGCCGGTGCGTGCCGAGATGGCCATGGCGGGCTCCCGCCTCGCCTACGGCAGCCGCACGCGCGACTACCTGCGCCGGCGTGGCTGGCGCCAGCTGCGCCGGCTCGCCGCGCTGGAGCACACGCAGGCGCCGGCGCTTGCGGTGGCGATGCTGCTGCAGCTGGACGATGCGGAACTGCCACCGGCCCGCGAGGAAAGCCGCTGGCACCACGTCGACGGCCGCTACACGCAAGTGCGGCGCCATTACGCCCCCAGCGCCGGCTGGCTGCTGGTGCCCAAGCTGCTGCTGGCGACCCATCCCGAGCCGGTGCAGCGCAGTGAACGCGCGCACCGCTGGTGGACGTCGCAGCCGCTGCCCACCGGCACGGCCATGCCGCAGCGCAGCGAGGGCCTGCGTGCCATGTGGGATGCCCATCCCGAGGCACTGCTGACGCTGGCCCTGCAGGGCCGCAGCGCGCTGGTGCTGTCGGTGGTGGCGCGGGCCCTGCAGGACCACGCCGACTTCATCACGCGCCTGGCGCCGCCGCAGCTCGAAGGCCTGCTGGGCAGCCGCCATGCCGCCATTGCAGCGCTCGGCTTCGAGGCGGTGCGCATCCGGCTGCAGGACAGCGGGCAGGACAGCGCCGCCGAGCTGCCCTGGCTCAAGCTGCTGGCGCGCAGCCCCCATGCCCCGGCGCGCGACTTCGTGCTGATGCGGCTGGCGGCCGACCCGGCGCGCTACAGCCTCCATGCCGACCTCGCGGTGGCCCTGCTGCTGAGCGCCGACGAGCGCCTGCGCGGCCAGGGTCGTGGCCTGGCCCTGCTGGCCGCCGCGGAGCCGCTGCTGGCCGAGCTGCAAAACGCCCTGCTGGCCGCCGACCCCGGCGCCCCCGGCCTGGACGACAGCGCCACGCTGATCGAAGCCCTGCTCGGCGACCGCCTCGCGCCGGCTGCCGAGCAACTGGCCCGCACCCGCAGCGAACCCCTGCTGTGCCTGCTGGGCCACCCGGCCACCAGCTTGGTCCGGCTGGCCGTCAGCTGGCTGCTGAAGCTGCCCGATGGCGCTTCCCGGGTGCCCGCCGCCACGCTGACCGGCCTGCTGGCCGATGCCGATCCCGCGCGGCGCGCCCAGGGCGTGCGCCTGCTGGCCGCCCTGCCCGACCGCCTGCTGCGCGGCCAGCTCGGGCTGCTGTCCGAACTGGCGGTGCACCCGCATGCCGCGATCCGCGCCGCGGTGGCGCCGGCCCTGCAGCGCCTGGCCATGCAGGACGCCGACCTGGCCCGCCAGCTGGCCGAGCCGCTGCACGTACGGCTGTTCAGTGCGGAGCCGGCCGAAGGCGTGCATGACGACATCCTGCGCTTGCTGACCGGCCCGCTCGCGCCGCAGGCGCCGGCGCGCGACCCGGCCAGCGTCTGGCGCGCGCTGCAGGCCCGCAGCGCCGGCGCCCAGCGCTACGGCGCCTGGGCCCTGGCGGCGCGCGAGGCCGGTGACTTCAGCCTGAAGCAGCTCGCCACGCTGACCCGGCATGCCGACGTGTCGGTGCGCCGCTGGGCCATGCAGGCCATCGACGACGCCCTGCGCCGCCTGGGTCGCCCGAGCGCCGGGCAGGCGGCCGAGCTGCTGCCGGTCGCCGACACCCTGTTCGACGACGCCCGGGCCTGGGGCCAGGCACTGTTCGGCGAGCGGCTGCCGGACGAGTCGCTCAGCGTGGAGCTGCTGATCGCCTGGATCGACCATCCACAGGAGTGGCTGCAAGCCCTGGGCCGCGCCCGGCTGGTGCGCCGCATGGACGCCGGCGAGGCGAGCCTGTGCCTGAGCCGGCTCAGCCAGCACCCGGGCATCCAGGTGCAGCTGTTCGTGACGCAGTGGCTGCTGGAGCTGCCAAGCGGCGACCCGGCCCGGCTGGCGCAGCAGCTGCGGGCGCTCAAGCCCTATTTCCTCACCGTGCTGAGCCAGGTGCACCGGGCCCGCGCCGCCAAGACCCGGGTGATCGACTTCCTGCGCCGCCAGGTCGGCGCCCCCGAGACCGCCGCAGTGGTGGCCGAGATCTTCGCGCGCCAGGTGGTCACCGCCAGCCTCACCGACAAGCCGCAGTTCATTGCCGGCCTGCGCGACATCGCCGCCCGGCATCCGCAGATCGAGCTGCCCTTCCTGCAATGGACGCGCCCCGCGCCCCTGCCTCGCTGAGGCCCGCCCGACATGGAATTCCGCTACAAGTACTTCGGCAGCACCTCGGTGGACGGCAGCGACACGGCCCAGTCCTTCAGCTTCGCGCCCGACACGCTGCGCCCGCCCACCTGGTTCGAAGGCACGCTGCGGCGCGACTCCAGCGCCCACCTGTGCTTTCGCGAGGCGCTGTCGGCGCTGCATGCGGTGGTGGTGAGCGACCAGCGCTATCGCGGCCGCGACCTGCGCGCCTACCGGGAATGGCTGGCCGGCAATGAAAGCGGCCTGCTCGCCCAATTCATGCAGCAGGCCGACACACTGGCCGCACACCTGCGCGAGGTCAGCGAGGAGCTGAAGCAGCTGCGCAGCCGCAAGCAGACGCTGCTGCGGCCGTTCTACCAGGCACGGCAGCGCTACTTCGACTGGCTGTACCAGGCCAACCGCGACGCCTGGTACGTGCTCGACCCAGTCATCACCGTGCACCCCGACCGCCTGCTGTTCGAGGCCTTCAGCCAGGACGAGTCGAGCTATTGCGCCGTCAGCGTCAAGCACGACGTCTTCGAGCGCACTGGCGAGATGGCCTGCGGCACCACCAACATCGACTACTCCGCCAGCCTGTTCGAGGAGTTCCAGAAGATCCG
This sequence comes from Eleftheria terrae, assembly GCF_030419005.1. NCBI lineage: Bacteria > Pseudomonadati > Pseudomonadota > Betaproteobacteria > Burkholderiales > Eleftheria > Eleftheria terrae. The sequence goes on along the minus strand of NZ_CP106951.1, from coordinate 3,769,061 downwards.
CAGCTACAAGGCCACCCGCTTCACGGTGGAGCCGGCAGGCTTCACGGTGGCCAGCGGCGACGACCCGGCCTTCCACGAGGAGAAGATCGACCTGCCCGACAGCTGGGTGCGCGGCTTCCTGCAGGTGTCCAGCGCGATGACGCTACCGGCCACCGTGCTGGAGCTGCATCCGATGGACCTGCATAACATCTGCGCCACGCTGCGCCAGCACAAGGAGCGTGCCGGCCCGCGCTCGCTGCGCTTCGAACTGCGGCCCGGCGCACCGGCCACCCTGGTGTTCGAGCCCTGGGGGCTGGCGCTGCAGGCGCGCCGCAGCAGCGTCGTCGGCCCGCCGCTGGCCGGGCCGAGCACCGTGCGGCTGTGGGGCCGGCGCCGGCTGCTGGTGCTGGAGCGGCTGATCGCACTGGCCACCCGGGTGCGGGTGCACCTGCTGGGCAGCGGCATGCCGAGCTTCTGGGTCATCGAGATGGACGACATCACCGTCACGCTCGGTTTGTCGGGCTGGACCGCCAACGACTGGTCGGCCGCCGGCCGCTTCGACCTGCTGCAGCCGCGCCACACGGTGGCCGATGCCACCAAGCACCGCATCGGCAGCGCGCTGCAGGCCGCCTGGCAGGCCACGCCGGCCGAGCTGGCACGCGACAGCGGGCTGCACGAGGCGGACGTGCAGGCCGCGCTGGCGCTGTGGGTGCAGGCGGGCCGCGCGGTCTACGACCTGCCGGCGCGCCGCTATGCCTGGCGCGAACTGTCGCGCGAGCCGCTGCCGCTGGAGCAGCTGCGCTTCAGCAGCCCGGAGGAAAGCGCCGCGCTGGAGCTGGTGCATGCCGGCGGCGTGCGGCTGGGCGAGATCCAGGCGGTGGGCAGCGGGCTGCAGATCACCGGCACCGTGAAGGACCACGGCCGGCCACTGGCACCGCTGCTGCAGCTCGACGCCGACCTGCGGCTGCGCGACGGCCGCTGCACCTGCAATTTCCACCAACAGAACCGCCTGCGGCGCGGCCCCTGCGCCCACATGCTCGCGCTGCGCCAGGTGGCGCAGCCCCGGCTCAACGACATGCAGGCACTGCAGAGCGCCTCCACGAAGGAGGCGATGTGAACTTTATGGTTAAACTGAGAGGGAGTGCAGCGCGTTGGCTCTTGCAACCCGGGCGGTGTTTCGCCGCCCCTGCCAACCGCCGTTCCATGCGCCACGGGTGCCGTCTTCACTGTGCCGCGCTGTCCCCTGGTGTGCACTGCCGGTATGGCTTGCCTCAAGCGCAAGTGCACACCAGGGGACGCGCGGCGTCGAGTGGACAGCCCCCGTCCTGCAAGCCCGTTGGGCTCTTCGACGAGAAACGCGCTGCACTCCCTTCTCACGCCGCTTCGGCCTCGCAAGGAGGCCGGCCATGAGCGAGCGGCAACCCACCCGAGCCGAACTGCTCGAACGCATCGAGGCCTCCAGCAAGGACGCGGTCGTGCTGGCCGAGATGCAGCGCCTGGGCTTCTGGCCGGCCGACAGCGGGCCGCCCGGCATCGAGGCGACACTGATCGAGCGCGAGGCCGAGCTGGCGCAGGCGCTGAACCAGCTGCAGGCGGAGCTGCACGAAAAGGGCGACCCGCAACGCGCACTCAAGGCCATGCGCCAGGAGCGCATGGCGCGCGCGCGCGAGCGCCGCGAGGCCACCGCCCAGGCGCGTGAGCGGCGCCGCCATGAACGGGCGCTGCGCTGGCACCAGGCGCGCCAGCAGCAGGCCGGCTACCTGGGCGCAGGGGTGTCGGGCGGCCTGCAGCCACAGGGCCTGGACGATGCGGCCCGCGAGAAGCTGCGCCGCCACGGGCTGCCCGAGCTGCAGACACCGCAGGCGCTGGCCGAGGCGATGGGCATCAGCCTGGCGGAGCTGAAGTTCCTGAGCTTCCACCGCGAGGTGGCCCGCACCACCCACTACCGGCGCTTCGCCTTGCCGAAGAAGACCGGCGGCGAGCGCATCATCTCGGCGCCCATGCCGCGGCTCAAGCGCGCCCAGTACTGGGTGCTGGACCAGCTGCTGGCCAAGGTGCCCTGCCACGAGGCGGCGCACGGCTTCCTTGCGGGCCGCAACATCGTCTCCAACGCCGCGCCGCATTGCGGCCAGACGGTGGTGATCAACCTGGACCTGAAGGACTTCTTCCCGAGCATCGGCTACCCGCGCATCAAGGGCGTCTTTGCCGGCCTGGGCTATGGCGAGGACGTGGCCAGCGTGCTGGCCCTGCTGTGCAGCGAGAACGCCTGTGACGAGCTGCAGGTGGACGGCGAGCGCTTCTACGTCGGCGGCAAGGGCCGCGACCGCGTGCTGCCACAGGGCGCGCCGACCAGCCCCATGCTGACCAACATCCTGTGCCGCAAGCTCGACCGGCGCCTGGCCGGGCTGGCCCGCAAGCTTGGCTTTGCCTACACCCGCTATGCGGACGACCTGACCTTCTCGGCCTCGGGCGAGGCTGCGCAGTCGGTCGGCCGGCTGCTGCGACAGGTGCACCACGTGCTCGAGGACGAAGGCTTCGTGCCACATCCCGACAAGCAGCGGGTGATGCGCGCCGGCAGCCGCCAGGAGGTGACGGGCGTGGTCGTGAACCAGCAGCCCGCCGCCTCGCGCGAGCAGCGGCGGGCCCTGCGGGCGGCGCTGCACCGCGCCCACACCGGCGGGCTGGACAGCGCCCGCTGGCAAGGCGAGCCGGCCACCCGCGAGCGCCTGCTGGGTTATGCGCAGTTCGTGCAGATGGTGAACCCGCGCCAGGGGGCGACGCTGCTGGCCCAGGCCCGGGCGCTGCCCACGGCCGCGCGCCCGGCCGCCAGGGCCCCGGAAATGTTCCGGCAGCATGCCGCCCGCGGCGAGGCGCCACCGCGCGCCAGTGGAGCCGCCTGGTGGCAGCCGGCGCCGCGGCCCGAACCGGTGCTGCAGCTGACGGCCGGCCAGATCAAGGCCCGGCGGGACGAGCGCCTGGCCCGCCAGCGTGCCGAGCGCGAAGGCCGGCCCGTCGAGGCGCCGGCCACCCCGGTCGCCGGCCGCGGCGCGATCGACCTGCGCAAGCCGGCCGACAGCGCAGTCGCCACGCCGCCAGCGGCCCCGCAGGACAAGCTGCCGCCCATCTCCTGGTGGCGCTACCTGCTGCAGGTGGGCCTGCTGGTGAAGCTGGCGGTGACGCTGAAAAGCCCGCTGCTGTTCATGCTCGGCGCCGTCTGGCTGGGCGTGTCGCTGGTGCAGCGCCGGCTCGGCTGGCCGCGCTACCTGCTGGGGCTCGCGCTGAGCGCGGCAGTGGCGTATGCGGTGGGGATGTAGGGCTGGCGAGTGGCCATGGCCATGGTCGTGGCCGCGCCCCGCCTGCAAGCCGGACGATCGCCGCGCCGGTGCCTTGCAAGCCCGGCAGGCGCCCTCACCTGTCGGGCTTGACCCATCCTCTGCGGCCTCCCATGAAGATCGATTTCGTTTCCGACATCTCCTGCCCCTGGTGCGCCATCGGCCTGCACTCGCTGGAGCAGGCCCTCGAGCGCCTGCCCGGCCCGGTGGAGGTCGACTGGCACTTCCAGCCCTTCGAGCTGAACCCGCAGATGGGACCCGAGGGCCAGGAGATCACCGAGCACCTGGCGCAGAAGTACGGCGCCAGTGCCGAGCAGAGCGAACGCACCCGAGAGCAGATCCGCGCGCGCGGCGAAGCGGTGGGCTTCACCTTCCGGATGGACAAGCGTGACCGCATCTACAACACCTTCGATGCGCATCGCCTGCTGCACTGGGCCGGCCTGGAAGGCCGCCAGCGTGAACTGAAGCACGCCCTGTTCGCTGCCTACTTCACCGAAGGCGAGAACCCGGGCGACGTCGAAGTGCTGGTGCGCGCGGCCGGGCTTGCCGGCCTGGACATCGCACGCGCCCGCGAGGTGCTGGACAGCGGCGCCTATGCCAGGGAAGTGCGGGAAGCCGAAAGCCAGTGGCTCGAGAACGGCATCAGCTCGGTGCCGGCGGTGATCATCAACGACCGCCACCTGATCCAGGGCGGCCAGCCGCCCGAGGTGTTCGAGCGCGCGCTGCGGCAGATCCTGTCGGAGCCTGCCGCCTGAGCCCCGGGCTCAGTGCTTGGTCGGGCGCTTGAAGGACTTGGGCGTGTAGACGTTGCCGTTCCAGCTGCCGCGACGGGCCCGCTCGATGGCTTCCTCGGCCACCCGGGCCGCGTCCGGCTGCGGCCGCGCACGCCGCTGGCGCAGCGAGTGCGCCCAGCTGCGAAGGCGCTGTTGCAGCGGGCGCAGCGCCGCATCCATGCGCTGGCGCCGCCGCTCGCCCATCAGCATGCGAAGCAGGAGGACCAGGCAGACGGCCAGGACAGTGCCGGCAAGCAGCTTCTCGAACATGGGTGGTACGCAGCGGTTGGATGGAAGCGCGCCGAAGCGGCCAGCGCGCATGCAGGCCCCATCCTAGCCGCCTTCGGCAGGCCAGGGGAAGGCACAAGCCGACACCTGGCGCCGCCGCGCTGCGGCGAAAGCCGCCATGCCGTGAAGAAGGCCACGGCAGCGGCCCGGCACGGCGGCCGCCGGCGCACCGCCAGCCGCCCCTGCGCCGGCTCACTCCGGCGCAATGCCGGCCTGCTTCACCGCCTTGGCCCACTTGACCGTTTCCTTCGCCGCGAACAGCCCGAGCTCCTCCGGCGTGCCGACCGTGACCTCGAAGCCGCCGGGCGCCAGCTTCTGCTGCGCGGCGGGGCTGCGCAGGCCGGCCGCGGCGGCCTGGTTGATCTTTTGCACGAGCGCCGGCGGCGTGCCGGCCGGGGCATAGAGCGCGAACCAGGCCGTCATCTCGAAGCCCGGCACCACGCTGGACAACGGCGGGATGCCGGGCAGCATCGGGTGCGGCGCCGCCGAAGTGACCGCCAGTGCCCGCAGCTTGCCGCCCTTGACCTGCGGCACCGCGGTGGACAGGTCGCCGAACACCAGCTGGATGCTGCCCCCCACCGCGTCCATGATGGCCGGCGGCACGCCCTTGTAGGGCACGTGCAGCATGTCGAGCCGGTTGGCGGTCACGAAGGCATGGCCCGGGATCAGGCTGCCGCTCGAGCCCGACCCCCAGGCCAGCTTGCCCGGGTTCTGGCGCACATGCGCCACCAGCGCAGCCGCGGTCTGCGCCGGCACCTGCGGGTTGGCCAACATCACGAAGGGAATCTGCGCGAGCCGGGTCACCGGCGTGAAGTCCTTGATCGGGTCGTAGGACAGGCGCCGGTAGAGCGAGGCATTGGCCGCGTGGGTGGTGCTGGTCGCCACCAGCAGGGTGTGTCCGTCAGGCGCCGCCTTGGCGGCCATGGCGGTGCCGATCATGCCGTTGGCACCCGCCTTGTTCTCGACGATCACCGGCTGGCCCAGGCTGCGCGTCATCTGCTCGGCCAGCACGCGGGCCAGCACATCGGTGGCGCTGCCGGGCGGGAACGGCACCACCAGCGTGACCGGCCGCTGCGGCCAGCTCTGCGCCTGCACGGCGGGCAGCAGCCCCAGCGAGGCCAGCAGGACAGCCGCACTGCGCAGCAGGCGGCGACGGGAGGACAAGGGGGACAGCATCGGGTTCTCCATCAAGGTGCACCGCCGGCGGCGCCGCGGGCGGTGGGCCTCAATATAGAGGAGCTGCCGGCTGGCTGCAGTGCAGTGCGGAGTGGCGTGGCCTGGCTGGCACGCCGCGATGAGACGAGCCACCCGGGAGGCCGGGCCCCAGCCCGGCCGGCCATGGCCGCATGGCAGCCGGCCCGGTGGCGCGCCGCCGCATGCCGGCGCCACCGCCGGTTCACTGCGGCGACCGCAGCGGCGCCAGCAGGGCCTGCAGTTCTTCGGCGCTGAACTTGGTGGCGCCCTCGCTGTCCTGCCCCAGCACGCCCTCGGCCAGTGCGGCCTTGCGGGCCTGCCATTCGAGCATGCGCTCCTCGATGCTGCCTTCCACCACCAGCTTGTAGACGAACACCGGTTGGTCCTGCCCGAGGCGGTGCGCCCGATCGGTGGCCTGCTGCTCGACGGCAGGGTTCCACCAGGGGTCGAAGTGGATCACCGTGTCGGCCGCCGTGAGGTTGAGCCCGACGCCACCGGCCTTCAGGCTCACCAGCATTACCGGCCGCTCGCGCGCCTGGAAGCGCCGCACCCGCTCGCCCCGCTCGGCCGCCGGCGTCTCGCCGGTGAGCACCAGGCAGGGCAGCCGCAGGCGATCCAGCTCGGCCTCGATCAGCGACAGCATCTCGGTGAACTGTGAAAACACCAGCACGCGGCGGCCTTCGGCGACCAGCTCCTGCAGCATCTCCAGCAGCCGCTCCAGCTTGGCCCGCTCCATGCCGGGCGGCAGGGCCGCGCCCTTCACCAGCTGCGGATCGCAGCAGACCTGGCGCAACTTCAGCAGGGCGTCGAGGATGCTGATCTGCGCCCCCGCGAAGCCCTGGCGCGCCAGGGCCCGACGCACCAGTTCGTCCGCCGCCACCCGCACGCTCTCGTACAGGTCGCGCTGGCGACCCTGCAGCTGGATCCGCTCGATCACTTCGGTCTTGGGGGGCAGCTCGCTGGCCACGTCCTGCTTGCGCCGGCGCAGGATGAAGGGCCGCACGCGCTGCGCCAGCAAGCGCGCACGCAGGGTCTCGCCATTCACTTCGATGGGCTTGCGCCACTGGCGGGCGAAGCTGCGTGCATCGCCCAGGAAGCCAGGCATCAGGAAGTCGAAGTGCGCCCACAGCTCGCCAAGGTGGTTTTCCAGCGGCGTGCCGGTGAGGCACAGCCGATGGCGCGCCTGCAGCTGGCGCAAGGCCCGTGCGCTGCGGCTGGCCGGGTTCTTCACCGATTGCGCCTCGTCGAGGATCAACAGGTGAAACGGCTGCGCCTGCAGCACCTCGAGGTCGCGCCACAGCAGCGGGTAGGTGGTGAGCACCAGGTCGTGGCGGGCGATGGCCTCGAAACCGAGCGCCCGCTGCGGCCCCTGCAGGGCCAGCACGCGCAGGCCGGGCGCCACGCGGGCCGCCTCGGCCTGCCAGTTGAACAGCAGCGAGGTCGGCAGCACCACCAGGGCTGGCCGGTCGAGCCGGCCGGCCTCGCGCTCCAGCAGCACATGGGCCAGGGCCTGTGCGGTCTTGCCCAGCCCCATGTCGTCGGCCAGGATGCCGGCCAGCCCCTGCTCGCGCAGGTATTGCAGCCAGGCCAGGCCTTCGCGCTGGTAGGGCCGCAGCGACAGGCCCAGCCCGGCCGGCGGCGCCACCGGCCGCGGGCTGCCGCTGTGCTGCAGGCGACGCGCCAGCGCCAGCAGCCCGGCCTCGCCCTGCAGCTGCCAGCCTCCTGCAGCGGCCCCGGCCGGCGCGTCCAGCAGGCCCTGCTGCAGCGCTTCCAGGCGATGCATGTCCCAGGGCGACAGCCGCAAGGGTCCATCGCGACGCTGCGGGTCGGTCAGCAGGTCCACCATGGCGCCGACGATGGCCTTGAGCGGCGCAGCCGGCGCCTCGATGCGTCGCCCCCCCGGCGCACGCAGCAGCACCACGGCCTGGTCGTCGATGGCGGCGATGCGGGATGCGTCCAGCCAGCGCGTGTCGCGCGCCAGCAGGTCGGCCAGCAGCGGCGCCAGGTCCATCCGCTGGCCGTCCACCTCGATGCCCAAAGTCACCAGCCAGGAGCCGGTGCGCCCCGGCAGGCGCAGGGCCTGCACGGTGCGACGAGGCGCCGCGGCGGGCCCGTCGATCTCCTTGCCCAGCACCTCGCCGCTGTCGGCATCGACCACCAGCCGCCAAGCCGTCACCGGCACGCTCTCATGCGCGAAGCCGGGGCAGACCACCACTGACCAGCCCGCGGCCCGCAAGGCCGGCACCTGCTCGGCCCAGAAATCGCCGAATCGTTCTTCCTGCGTCAGCGTCCACAGCGGCCCGCAGCCCTCGCCCGCCTCGCGGCTGCGCCATTGCAGCAGCTGCGCGGGCAGCGGCAGCAGGCCGGTGGCCCAGAGGCGATCCATCGCATCGGCCTCGGCGGCCCGGTCGCGCTGCAGCCACACCGGCCGGCCCTGCGGCCCGGGAACCCGCTCGACCGCTGGCGGCCGGCTGTTCAGCACCGACACCGGTGCCGCGGTCTCCCAGCGCAAGCCCGCATTGCCCCGGTAGGTCCAGTCGACCCGCGCAACGGTGACCGGGTCCCCGCGGGGACCGAAGGGACCGGAGGGCTTCAGGCCGAGCAGGCCGTCGCCCCGGCCGAGGGTCTGCAGCGTGAGGCGGGGCTGGAAACGCGCGGCCTCGGCCTCAGCGGTCCTTGGCCTGCCCGGCAGCGCGGGCGCCGATGCGGCCGGTGCTGGCGGAGTGGGCGCGGGCGCCTGGGGCGCAGGGGACTCGGCCGGCGCATCGGGCGCATCGGGCGCATCGGTCAGTGCCGTGGCCTCGCGCAGCAGGCCCAGCACACGCGCTGCATCGGCCGCATCCAGCTCCGGCAGCCGGCGCAGCTGCTCGCGGTCGGCGTGCAGGCGCAGCGCCTGCGCCCACGCCTGTACGGCGGCGCCGCGCTGCTCGGCATCGGCCCCTTCCTGCAGCCGCAACAGCACCGCCGCCGCATGCCGGCAGAAGCGCCCGACGCGGCAGCTGCAGCGGGCGCTGTAGTGCGGGCGGCCCTGCGCATCGCGGCCCGCGTGCACCGCCACTTCGTAAGGCCGATGGTCCAGGCCGTGCACCCGCGCGGTAGCGCCATGGGCATCCACCTGCAGCTCATGCACCGCACCACCTCCCAGTGCCCGGCCCCCCTGCAGCTCCACCGCGTCGAACAGCCGGCGCAGCATGCCGGCCGTGGGCGGCCACAGGCGCGGCTCGCTGTCGGCAGGCGCAGGAGGGTCTAGGAACTGAGACATCAGACGCGATTCTGCCGGCTGCGCCAGGCCAGCCGGCCTGCTTGCACAGATCGCTGCGCGTGCATCGTATTCACTAGGGATTTGTAGGGATAGCGTCCCATGCGGCCCTCGACGATGTTCAATGACGGAAGCCGCAGATCGCACAAGCGGCTTCTCAAGACAACAAAGACGATCTAGGTGCTGCAGCGTGTCTGCGTCAGGAGGGTGGGGGCCCTGGTCCGCTCCATCGTCACGGCATGCGGCAGTGCGTCCCACCTTCTTCACAAGGAGAACGCTCATGTCCGCCGAGAACCCACCATCACCGCCTGCCGCACCCCGAGCCACCCCCGTGCGCCGCCTTGTCCTTGGCTGGGATGGCCAGGCATGGCGGGTGGTGCGCGAGCAACGGCTCGAGCAGGTGCCGCTGCCGGACCCCCATGCCGAGCCCGAGCGCGGACCACATCCCTGTTTCTGGGTCGAAGCCCGGGACAACCGGGGCCGGGTGTACCACCGCATCGTGATGGACGACCCGTTGCCCGACAGCGGCTCCCCGCCGCCGCACGACCGGTTGCTGGAACTGCTGCTGCCCGATCTTCCCGAGGTGAGTGAACTGCACCTGGTGTCCTGGCCCGGCGGCACCGGGCAGGACGAGGCCGCCGCGGTGCGGCGGGTGCTGAGGCTGTCGCGCCTGCCGGGCAGTGGTGGCGGTGGCGGCGGCAGCGGGGGCACCGGCCAGTCCAGCCATTCAAGCGGCGAACCGCACTGAGCGGGGGGCGCTCGGCAGGCCGCCTTCGATGCGGCGCGGGTGAACGCCTGGCGGCAGTGGCCGCACAGCAGCCGCGGCAGTTCAGCGTCGACAGTTCCGTCTCGGCATTGCAGCAGTCGGCATTGCAGCGTGGGCACCGCGGCCGGAGCACGGAGGCACCATCGCCGGGTATCAGCGCTGGGTAAGAGTGCCGGGTAAGAGTGCCGGGTAAGAGCGCCGGGTGAGCACTGGGTATCAGCACTGGGTATCAGCACTGGGTATCAGCCACGAAGCCGGCGCACCGAAGGACGCACATCGCAAGGCCTCGACGTGGCCGCAACGCTTGGGTCGACCGGAGGAGGCGTGCACGACGAACCGGCCCGGCGCCTGCGTGCCGCATCGAAGCCGGCGGCGCCCCTTGCCGGGCGAGCCGGCCACCGCCCGTGCGAGGCGGCCGCGGCACGCTGCGTCGACACCGGGCGGCCTGCCTTGCCGCCGCCGGTCCTCTGCCGGCTCCTGCACATGGCAGGGCGGACACGTCCGCGAGCCCGCTGCCGGCAGCGGCGCGCGCGCCGAACCATGGCCTGCCGGCGCTCCATTAAGATGGCCCCGCCCCACCCGGGCGCGCCCGCACAGGCCGGCGCTGTTGGCCGCTGTCCACACGCAGCCGGCCAGCGCTGGCCTTGCCGCCACACCTGCCTGCCTCGGGCGGCCTTCGCCCGCATGCCGCATCGCCCTCGTCCAGGAGTCCCGCCCTTGCCAGCCACTGCCGTCGAACCGGTCGCCACACTGACCCGCCCCCACGCACTCGCCCCCCGCTTCGCGACCCATGCCCAGGAGCCGCAACGATGAGCACCGAGCGGTCCACCCTGCCCCTGGCCGGGTTGCGGGTGGTGGAGTTCACGCACATGGTGATGGGCCCGACCTGCGGCCTGCTGCTGGCCGACCTCGGCGCCGACGTCATCAAGGTCGAGCCCCTGCACGGTGACGGCACGCGCCGCCTGCTGGGTGCCGGGGCCGGGTTCTTCTCGCTGTTCAACCGCAACAAGAAAAGCCTGGCCGTGGACGCCCGTGACGCACGGGGCCGCGAGATCGTGCTCAAGCTGGTGGCCGGCGCCGATGTCTTCAGCGAGAACTTCAAGGCCGGCACGATGGCTTCGCTGGGCCTGGACCCGGCCTGGCTGTCTGCCCTCAACCCGCGGCTGGTCTATGTTTCGATGAAGGGTTTCCTGCCCGGCCCCTATGAGCACCGCACGGCGCTCGACGAGGTGGTGCAGATGATGGGCGGCCTGGCCTACATGACCGGGCCCGAGGGCCGGCCACTGCGCGCCGGCGCGAGCGTCAACGACATCATGGGCGGCCTGTTCGGCGCGCTCGGCGTGATGGCGGCCCTCGCGCAGCGCGAGAAGACCGGGCGCGGCCAGGAAGTGCAGAGTGCGCTGTTCGAGAACAACGTCTTCCTGGTCGCCCAGCACATGATGCAGTTCGCCGTCACCGGGCAACCCGCGGCGCCCATGCCGAACCGGGTGTCGGCCTGGGGCATCTACGACGTCTTCCAGGTGCAGGACGGCGAGCAGATCTTCCTGGCGGTGGTGTCCGACACGCAATGGGCGCTCTTCTGCGAGGCGTTTGAACTGCAGGCCCTCAAGGCCGACCCCCGGCTTGCCAGCAACAACCTGCGTGTGCAGGCGCGCGACTGGCTGCTGCCGCAGCTGCGCGACACCCTGGCCAGCCGCAGTGCAGCGGAGATCGCCGCGATCTTCGAGCGCCAGGGCCTGCCTTATGCGCCCATCACCCGGCCCGACGCGCTGTTCGACGACCCCCACCTGCGCGCCACCGGCGGCCTGGCACCCGTGCGCCTGCCGGCCGATGCCAGCAGCGCCGGCCAGGCCATCGACACGCACACCGCCTTGCTGCCGATCGCACTCGACGGCCAGCGCCTGCCCCTGCGCTCGCCGCCGCCGTCCACCGGCGAGCACACCACCGCCCTGCTGCGCGAACTCGGCTACCGAGATGGCGAGATCGCGGCGCTGCGCGAGGCCGGTGTCATCGGCCCCGGCTGAGGCGGGCCGCGGCCCTCAGGACGACGAGGCGCTGCCGGCGGCGGCCAGCCGCCCCAGGGCCGCGCTGGCCGCCTGCACCGCCTGGAGGCGCTGCGACAGGTACTCGGCCAGCCGCACATGCTGGCTGTAGACCACGTTGAAGCGCAGGTGGCCGTCGGCCGGTGCGGGCTCGGCGCGGAAGGTGGTGCCACCGGCCAGCAGGATGCCGTTGCGGTAGGCATCGCGCGTCAGCAGCCCCAGGTCCACGCCGTCGGGCACCCGGCCCCACAGCCACAGGCCGCCTTCGGCCGGATGATCCAGCACGATGCCGGCCTGCCGCAGCTGGCGCGCCGCCACCACGCGGGCGAGACCCAGCTTCTGCTGCAGCCGCTCGATGTGCTTGCGCAGGCGCCCGGTGCTCAGCACCTGCAGCAGCACCTGCTCGTTGAGCGCCGGTGTGGTGAGGATGGAGTACATCTTCTCGCGCAGCAGTGGCTTGAGCAGCTCCGGCTCGGCCGCCAGCCAGCCCATGCGCAAGGCCGGGCTCAGCACCTTGCAGAAGCTGGAGTAGTACACCACCCTCGCCAGGCCCGACAGTTGCGCCAGCCGGGTCGGCTGCCCGGGATGCAGCTGGCCGTGCGCATCGTCTTCGGCAATCAGCACGTCGTGCCGCTCGGCCAGCATCAGCACCCGGTGCAGGTTGGCGGCGCTGCAGCTCCAGCCGGTGGGGTTGTGCAGCACGCTCTGCACGAACATCAGGCGCGGCCGGTGCTCGATGCAGGCCGCCTCCAGCTGCTGCAGGTCCAGCCCCTCGGGGCCGCGCGCCACCGGCACGATGCGCACCCGGGCCTGCCTGAGCCGGCCGAAGAGCAGGTGGTAGCCCGGGTCTTCCACCACCACCGCGTCGCCCGGCTGCAACAGCGCCCGGCAGATCAGGTCGATGGCCTGGGTGCCGCCCTGGGTGGTCAGCACCCGGCTGGCATCGACCGCCACTCCGTTGGACCGCATCAACATCGCCAGCCGCTCGCGCAAGGCCGGCAGGCCTTGTGGCGGGCAGCGCGCCGCCATGCCGCCCACGCACTGCGCGAGCGCCCGGTGCACCAGCGAGGCCGGCACCGCGTCCTCCAGCCAGGCCGGCGGCAAGGCGCCGCTGCTGGCCAGCAGCACGCCGGCCGGCTGGTCGTGCGACTGCTGGGCCAGCCAGACCGCGTCCTGCTCTTCGCCAGCCTCCAGCAGGCCGTCGTGCACCCAGGCCGGGCCGGTTTCGCAAACGAAGTAGCCGGCGGTGCCGCGTGACTCGATCACCCCATCGGCCATCAGGCGGTCGTAGGCACTCACCACGGTGTTGGGGCTGACGGCCAGTTGGGCCGCCAGCTGGCGGATGGACGTCAGGCGCACTCCCGGCGCCAGGCGGCCGGCCTCGATGAGGGCACGCAGGCCGGCTTCGATCTGCTCGGCCAGCGGCACGGCGGAGCGACGGTCGAGCATCAGCATGGGCGCCTCGGCGGGGTGGGACAGCGAGGAAGCGATTGTGGCAAAGACCGCGGCCTCACCTCGGCAGTTGCTCCAGCGCAATGGGGGCGCTGCGGTCCAGCCAGCGCAAGCGGCGCTCCAGGTCGACCAGGTCGGTGGCGTTGCGCAAGAAGCGCTCCTCCGGCGTCATGCTGCGCTGGCGCAGCAGCTGGTACAGGTGCCCGGCAAGGCGGGCGGCGCGGCCGGGCGCGGGGGCGGGGGCGGTCAGCGTGGTGGCGGTCATGGCGGGCTCCTCTCATGGCAGGTGTCGCCACGATAGGCAGGCCCGGCCCGGGCGCGAAGGCACAGCCGCCCGGTACAGCCGCCCGACTGTGTCAGTGCCGGGACAGGTACAGCGGCCGCGCCGCCGGCTTCAGCCCTCCACCGGCTGCAGCGGCGTGTCCAGCACCCGCTGGTAGAAGGCCAGGTCGAGCCAGCGGCCGAACTTGTAGCCGGCCTGGTGCACGGTGCCGGCATGCTCGAAGCCCAGTTGCCGGTGCAGCGCGATGCTCGCCTCGTTGCTCGCGTCGATGCCGCCAACCATCACGTGCACCTCCTGCCGGCGGGCCCGTTCGATGAGCTGCTGCAGCAGCTCGCGGCCCAGGCCCTTGCCACGATGGTCGCGATGGATGTAGATCGAATGCTCCACCGTGTACTTGTAGGCCGGCCAGGCCCGGAAGGTGCCGAAACTGGCGAAGCCCATCAGCGCGCCGGACTCGTCCTCCATGCCGATCACCGGCCAGCGGCCCTGCCGCTTGGCCTCGAACCAGGCCGTCATCATCTCGGGCGTGCGGGCCCGGTAGTCGTACAGCGCGGTCGAATTCGCGATGGCGTCGTTGAAGATGTCCAGGATGGCGCCGGCATGGCGCTCGGGGGTGCAATCGACCAACTGCATGGGGCTCTGCGCGGAAAGCGTTCAGGAAACGGGACGGAGCCGCACTATACGCGCCAGGTGAGCATCGGTCGCGCCAGGCCAGGCCCTGCGCGGTGTGCAGGCCGGTCGCGGCTCGCCGCGACCGCGGTCGAAGCCACTGGATGGACGCGGGTCCGCGGCGGCATGGTGCAGGCAGGGTGGCCGGACCACGCGCATCCTGCCCCTGCCCCTGCCCCTGCCCTTGCCCCTGCCCCTGCCCCTGCCCCTGCCCCTGCCCCTGCCCCTGCCCTTGCCCTTGCCCTTGCCCTTGCCCTTGCCCTTGCCCTTGCCCTTGCCCTTGCCCTTGCCCTTGCCCCTGCCCCGGCACCGGCACCGGGTGCTGCAGCCACCCTCCCGCAGGCGGCAACGCGCTGCCCCGGGGCGCTGTCCACCGCTGCCGGGCACCCGCTCCGGTCGCGCCCCTGTACCACGTGCGGGAGCCTGCCTTCGCCCTCCGCCCTCCGCCCTCCGCCCTGCGTCTCCAGGCCGCAGGCCTGCCCGGGCATGCTGCTGACCTCCATCGAGCCCGCGCAGCGGAGGGCTGTCATAGCCGCCTGCCGCTTGGCCAGCCCCACCACGCCCACCAGCGCGCGGCCATGGCGCCCTGGCATGCCGAGCCAGGCAGGCAGCGCCCGGTGCCCGGGCGGCATGCCGCCACCGCGGGCGACCGGCGCCGACCACTCGGGCGTTCCGGCAGGGACAATGCCGCTCTTTTCCTTCTTGCCGCCCGGCGCAGCAGCAGCGGCGGTCCCCGAGCGATTCATGCCATACCGACTGGTCGCTTTTGATTTCGACGGCACCCTGGCCGACTCCTTTGCCTTTTTCCTCGGCGCCCTGGGCGAGGTCGCGCGCGAGCACCGCTTTCGCGCCCCGGCCCCCGAGGAAGTGCCGCTGCTGCGGCAATGCAGCACCCGCGAAGTGATGCGGCGGCTGCAGGTGCCGGCCTGGAAGCTGCCGGCGGTGGCGCGCAGCTTCATGGGGCGCATGCAGCACTCCAGCCAGCGGGTGCCCTTGTTTCCCGGCAGCGCCGAGTTGCTGCGCACGCTGGCGGCGCACCAGGTGCCGCTGGCCCTGGTCACATCCAACGCCCGGGTCAATGTGGAGGCGGTGCTCGGGCCGCAGCTGATGGCCTTGTTCGCACACGTCGATTGCGGTGCCTCCATCCTCGGCAAGGCGCCCCGGCTGCGCCGCCTGGCACGCCGCGCCGCTGTGCCAGGCGGCCAGGTGCTGTACATCGGCGACCAGGGCGCCGACGCCGAAGCGGCCCACCACGCCGGCATGGCCTTCGGCGCCGTGACCTGGGGCTACGCCACCCCGGAGGCGCTGGCTCAAGCGGGGCCCCGGCACCTGTTCGGCGAGATGCGGCATATCGCCGAGGTGGTGCTTGGCCTGCCGCCCGCTCAGCCGGCCGCGCCGGACTCCGACAGCAAGGCCGCGACGCAGCTCGCCTGAGCCTCGATCGGCGGCCATTCACCCGACCGCGAGCATTCCTGGTACCACACCAGCAGGCCGGGATCCTCCACCGCGTACTCGCCCCGCGGCGAGCGCCAGACCAGCGGCGGCGCATGGTCGCGCAGGCGCTCCAGCGCGGCGATCACCTCCAGCGACGACACCGACATGCCCGGACAACGCTGCTGGCAGAAGGCCTGGGTGTCGGCATCGTCCGGCCGAAAGCGCCGGCCCTCCTCCAGCAGGCGGCCGAGCACCGCCTGCTCCAGCGGGCGCAGCCCCAGGTAGTCGTCGCGGCGCCGCGCGGTCTCGGCAGCCTGCTCGCGCCCGGCCGCCGCCCGCACCTGGTGCTCGAAGCGCCCTTCGGCGTCGTTCAATGGGTTGAGTGCCTCGGCAATGGCCGCGCCGAAGCACCCCGGCCGTTGGCGGAAGGCGCGAAACGCCTCGGCCAGCAAGACCCCGTTCACCGGCCGCAACTCCGGCCGGCGTGCCTCGATGAGGCCCACCACATGATCCACATAGGGCACGCCCAGCTTGGGCAGGCTGTGGATGGTGGCGCCCTGGAACGGCGCGCCGGCGGTGTCCATCAGCCGCAGCAGCTTGTCGCGATGGGAGCCGGCGAGCACCAGTTGCAGCCGCACCGTGCCACGGCGGTTGAGCTCGCCGCTGGCTTGCTTCAACGACGCCATGGCGGCTTCGCCGGGCGGGCTGTCGAGCGCATGGTGGGCATCGTCGATCACCAGGGCGACCGGGCGGGCGCACAGGTCCTGCAGCGCACAGATGGCATCGGTCAGCGTGGTGCCGCCGGCGGTACCGGGCTGGGGGTCGGCGGCGTCCGGCCAGAAGGCCCGGCCCAGGGCGGCCAGCCGGGCCTTGGACACCGAGCCGGCCAGGGCTCGCAGCTGCCAGCCGAGGGCACGGGCAATGGCGTCCACGATGAGCTGCCCGCCGTCGCGGCGACGGTCGGCGCTCAGCTCCACATGCACCACCACCGCGCCGGCCCGCGCCAGCTGCGGCTCGAGGTCGCGGCGCAGGAAGGTGGAGAGGCCGGTGCCACGCGGCGCTGCGAGGAACAGGCCATGCTGCAGGCCACCGACAACGGCATCGCCTCGCAACTGGCGGGCCAGCTCGCTGGCGAGTTCGGGACGAGCGAAATGCATGCGCATGCACCCTTCTACAAGTGGTGCACTTTATGAAGGCTGCAATCCCCCCGTCAAACGGTGAAGGTGACAGGGGCGGCAGGCAAGAGCAGCTCGGACTGCAAGCGGCCGCCGCCGCCGCTGCGGTTGCGGTTGCGGTTGCGCAGACGCAGGCTGCCGCCGCAGCGCCAGCTCAGGTCGCGCGCGATGCGCAAGCCGAGGCCGGTGCCGCCACTGTTTGCAGTGCGAGAAGCCGCGAAGGCCGCCAGCCGGCGCAGCGCGCCGTGGCACCGGGCGGTGCTGGACCACAGCCGTTTTCAAGGTCGTGGGCCAGTCCCTGGCCGCAGGGACGATCGTCAGCGTGCAATGCGGGTCCTTCCTGCAGATGAAGAAGGGAAGAAGGCGGCTCGTCGCCGCCGGCCCCGCATTGCACGCCCGCCGCTGGCCCAGCATGTTGCCGCTGCGTGTCAGCGCCGACACACGGCCCCCGTTCGCCAGGGCTCAGGCGGTCGCCTCGACCTGGTAGCGCTCGGCCAGCGCCCGGCGGTGCAGTCCACGCTCCAGCAGCTGCGCCCGGGTCGCGCCAGCATCCTCGCCGAACAGCGCCTGCACCCGCTGCAAGGTGGCGTGGTGCTCGCGCACCGTGCGCAGCAGCCAGTCACAGCGCTCCAGCGTGCGCGGCGTGCAGGTGCGGCCGCTGAGGTCGTCCTCCAGGTCCAGCAGGTGCGAGCGCCAGCCTTCTTGCAGATAGAGCCCGTCCAGGCTGCCCTTCAGGCCCGCCTGCCAGTGCGCCACGATGCCACCCAGCCAGTCCAGCACCACGCTGCTGGCGCCGCGGGCCGCCAGCCCGGTGCGCAGGCGGCAGTAGGTGTCGATGGCGATCTCCTTCACGCGGGCGAAGCGCGCCAGCGCCGCGTCCTGGCCCTGCTCGCGCTCGACGCCCAGCAGCCAGCCGAACAGGTTGCGCGTCTCGATGCGCTCGGCCAGGTGGAACATCGGCCGGTCGTCGCCGCGGCCGGCCGAGTTGAACTGGTGCAGGGGATCGAAGCGGTACATGTAGCCGAAATCAAACAACCACAGCTGGCGACCATCGTCGAGCAGATTGCCGGGGCTCCAGTCCCATTCGAAGAACCCGTGCAGCAGCAGCTGCCGGCCGGTCTCGAAGGCCTGCTGCAGCTGCCGCTCGGTCCAGTCAGCGGGCGGGGCCCCGTCGATCCAGCGCGAGACCAACAGCCCTTGCCGCAGCGAGCCGTACAGCGGCTGCGAGATGCCGCCGAGCGTCGTGCCGGCTTCCCGCAGCCGGCGCAGCTCCAGGTGGCGCTGCAGTTCATTGACGAAGGAGGTCTCGCCGTCCCGGTTCTGCACCAGGCAGGCCGGCCGGGCCTGCTTCACGGCATAGGCGCCCGCAGGCCCCTCGACCCGGAAGACGCGCGCCGTCAGGCCGGACTCCACCACCGCGGCGGCCTCCGGCGCGCCGGGGGCGAGCCCGGCCAGCCGTTGCGGCGGCAGGGGGCAGTCGGCCGGATCGCCGAAGACCAAGTCGCGGCCTTCGGCCAGGAAACGAAGATGGGCCAGTTGTCGTTGCAGATCGAGGGAGGACATGGTGAGGTCGGGCAAGCGGTAGAGTCGCGGCATTGTGTCGGCCGCCTCGCCAGCGCGCATCCACCTTGGCGGTGGAGGCGTGCGGGTGGAGCCCTTCCTACCTGCCATGAGCCTTGTTTCCACCGTCCTCCACCCCCCAGGTGGCCCCGCCGGCCCGACGCACGACGGGCCGGTTGCGGCCTGCGCGCCGCTGGCCGACGGCTTTCGGCTGCTGTATGCGCCCGACCCGGCCGCGCTCGATCAGCGGCTGGACGGCGCCGCCGGCCCCGAGTGGACCTGCCTGCGGCTGGGCCGCTTGATCGAGCTGGAACAGCTGCCCCACGAGGCCATGCGGCGCCTGCCCGAGGCGGCGGGTGCGGCCGCGCCCTTGCAGCACTGGCTGCAGGCGCGCGCGGAGCAGATGTTCGACCATTTCGAAGCCGCCCTTACCCATGCCTCCCAGGTGCTGCAGGCCTGGCCGGGCGACCTGCACCCGCTGGCCGTGGCGGCCGGCTTCACCCGCGGCCTCTGCCTGGCCGAGCTCGGCCGCCCCGACGAGGCCTTGCCGGTGCTGCAGCAGGCGGTGCGGGCCGCCCGGCGCGACCGGCTGCGACTGCTCGAATGGCTGGGCCTGCATGCGCTGGCCCGCACCGCCGGCGACGCTGGCGACGACGCCCTGGCCGACAGCGCCACCGCGCTGGCGCTACAGGATCCGGCACCGGCCCTCGCCGCGTGGCCGGTGGGCCAGGCGCTGCAGCGGCTGCAGCTGCGGCGAACCCTCGGCCGGCTGCAACTGGAGGAGGCTCGCCGCCTGGCCGAGGCGCAGGCGCTGCCAGAGGGCTACTGGGCCTTCCCGGACCTTCTGCTGCGCGCCCAGCTCGACTTGGCCGAGGGACGGCTCGATGCCGGCCAGGCCGGCTGGCGGGCCCTGGAAAACCGGCTGCGCTTCGACTTCCACTGCCGCCGCTGGCGCTCCGACCTGGGCCTGCTGCGGGTGTGGTGCCTGGGCCTGCAGGACGACCGCAGCGCGCTGGCCCGCGAAGCCGGCGCCTTCCAGTTGCCGGCACCGGGCGCCGACCTGGCCGATTGCCATGCCGCCCTGCAGGCCCTGGTGGCTGACTGCTGGCTCGGTGGCGATGCCGTGCTGCGGCAGGCGCCGGCCCTGCTCGCCGAACTGCAAGGCCGTGGCCTGCGCCGGCTGGTGCGCCGCGTGCAGCTGCTGCAGGCGCTGGCCGGAGTGGCGAGCAGCCTGCGGTCCTGGCTCGAGACAGACGGCGAGCCGGACCGGCTGGAGGCGCTGTGGCTGGCGCCCCGGGTGCTGCCCTGCCTGCAGGCCTTCCTGCGCTCCACCGACAGCGCACGACACCCGGAGGCCCGCGAGCGCGCGCTGGCACTGGCTCAGCGCTTGGCCACCCCGGTGCCACCACAGCCCGCGCCGCCAGCCAACCGTCCACCGCCGGCCGGCCTGACGCCGCAGGAGTGGCGGGTGCTGCAGGCCATCGGCGACGGCTGGACCAACGAGCAGATCGCCACCCGCCTGCAGGTGTCACTGGCCACCGTGAAGAGCCATGTCAACCACCTCTACGGCAAGCTGCAGCTGAGCGACCGCGAGGCGGCGCGCGCCAAGGCGCGCCAGCTCGCCGCGCTGGTCGCCGCCCGGCCGCCGGGCGGGGCGCAGCGCTGAAGGAGGAGGGGCGGCCCCGCCCGGTGGCCGTGCCGGCCGGCAACGGGCTCAGGCCGGTGGCGGCGCGCGGGGCGACTCCGCCTCGTCCGGCACGTACTCGAGCAGGTCGCCGACCGGGCAGCCGAAATAGCGGCAGAGCTTGTCGACGATCTCGGTGCCGGTGCTGTAGCCGCGCTGGTTGAGGATCTTGGACAGCGTCATGCGGTTGACGCCGGAGCCGGCCGCCACCTCCTGCACGGTGATGTGGCGGCCTTCCTGGAACTGCTTCTTCTCGATCTGTTCGCCCAGTTTGAAGCGGATCACGGCATGCCCCGGACAGTGTTTGATGATCAGGCGGCGCTGGCGCATTGGCGGGCCGGTCCGGCTCCACACCCGATCGGCTCGGCAAGGTGCGAGTGACGCTGGGCATTATCAAAGAGCCCACCAACCACCGGGCCGGATGGCATGACTTGCAGCAGAGGCTCTCGAGCCGCGGCGTGCCCGGCGTGTCGCCCCCCGACGCCGCAGATTGCCGGCCTGCGTCGCGGGGGTGTCGAGCCGGCAGCGCGGAACGCCAAGCGGGGCCGCATCACCCGCATCGCGCGGACAAGGCGCCAACCGTCCGCATGCGGACATGGCCAGGAACCTGCCGGCAACCGCCGGGTGGCACGGCATGGGCCACGATGCGCCGCAGCGCATGCCGGCATGCCGCGGCGGTTGCCCCCGCCCGCCGGCGGCCCGCCGCCTCAGCTCGGGCGTGGTGCAGCGTCGGCGCGGGCCTGTGGATCGGTGGCGCCGCGGCCGTCGAGGACAGCGCGGGCACGCGCGTCCTGTGCTTCGCTTTCGGCGTCGACGATCAGGCGGTAGATGCCGCGGTGCACCGGATCGGCATAGTTGCTGTCGTAGGCGTCGGCCCCGCCTGCGCTTGGCTCGCCATTGCCCACCACGAAGTTGCCTTCGACGGGGCCGGCCTCGTCCCCGCTCACCGACAGGTGCACGGCGTCCGGCCTGAAGCCGGAGCCCAGCAAGGCCTGGCGCGCGGCCTCGGCGTCGTCGAATCGGTCATAGGTGCGGATCAGTTCGTGTGCCATCTCGGTACTCCATGCACTGCAGCCAGCGCGGCCCACCCAGCACGCCGCCAGCCCGGATCCAGCCGGACCGGCAAACCGTATTCCCATGCGCCGGCTCACGCCTCCCCTGGCGCGAGCCCCCGTGAGGGCACGGGCTGCAGGGCGACCACGGTACCGGCCCGCCGAGCCGGCGCGCGCCCGCTCCACCGGCGACGCGGCGGCAGCGCCACTCAGGCCGGCGTGTCGAAGGCCGGGCTGTCCCAGCCGAGCAGCTCGGCCAGGCGGCGCACGACCCACACCGCTTCGGCGGGTGCCACCCCCGACTCCGGCACGCACAGGCCCAGGTGGATGCGCCGCAGCACCTCGTCCTCGTTGATGCCCACGCTGAACAGCATGGTCTTGCCGTGCTCCACCAGGTGGTGGGCCAGGTCCTCGCAGATCTCGTAGCGAGCGCGCACCACCGCGAGCGGCTCCGTCAGGCGGCGGCGGGCGTCGGTGTAGACCTCGAAGAACGAGGGCGGGATATCGATCTGGTATTCGTCGGACATGCCGGGGTTGTACCGCAACTTGCTGCCACGCCCCGCGCAACGCCGGCCAACGCCGGTCCACGGCTGTCAGCCGCGGCCGCCACGGCGGTGGCCAAGGGCCCTACGGAAGCATCACGCCACCGCCTTTAAGCTCGCGGCATGCTGCAGTTGTCGCCATCCATCGATTTCGATGCCCCCGCACCCGAGGTAGCCCGCGCCCTCATTGGCGCCACCGTGCTGGTGGACGGTGTCGGCGGGCGCATCGTCGAGACCGAGGCCTACGACCGTGAAGACCCGGCGTCGCACACCTTCGCCGGCCTCACGCCGCGCAATGCCTCGATGTTCGGCCCCTCGGGCCATGCGTATGTGTACCGCTCCTACGGCATCCACTGGTGCCTCAACTTCGTGTGCCGGGAGGCGGGCCACGGTGCCGGTGTCCTCATCCGCGCGCTGGAGCCGACGGCCGGCCTGGACCGGATGCGGCAACGGCGCGGCATGCAGGACGTGCGCCTGCTGTGCGCCGGCCCGGGCCGGCTGTGCCAGGCGCTCGGCGTGGATGGCAGCTTCGATGGCCTGCCGCTCGACCGGGCGCCCTTCGAGGTGGTGGCGCCGGAGCAACCGAGCGACGTGGTGGCCGGGCCACGCATCGGCATTTCGAAGGCGATCGACGTGCCGTGGCGGTTTGGCGAGCGCGGCTCGCGCTTCGTGAGCCGGCCGTTCCGCTGAGGCCCGGCCGGCCCCTGCCGGGAGGCCGCCGGGCCGCCGTCAGGCCGGTGCCTGGCGCTGCAGCCGCAGGCCGGTGCTTGGCACCAGCAGGGCGCCGTCCGGCAGCAGGTCGACATGCTCGCCGGTGGCCAGCTTGTATTCCGACAGCCCGCTGGGCTCCCAGCGATCAAGTGCTTCGTTCAGGCTCGGGTCGCGCACCAGGTGCTCGTAGCCCAGCACCTTGTAGCTGCCCCCGTCGCTGCCCATGGCGGTGAAGCTCTCCAGCAAATGCAGCTTCTTGTCCATCCTGACCTCCGATCTCGATGGCATGCGGTCCAGCCCGACCGGCGGGCCACGTCGCAAATTCTGCGACTCGCCGCCGGTGGGGACCGGACCCGGCCCTCATCGCTCCGGGGGCTATGCGGTCGGCGCATCGACCGGCGCATTGGGGCTCCAGGCCGGCTTCTTGTCCAGCAACACCCCGTCGTCGATGGCGCCCGCGCCCACATAGCCACCGGCCGGCACCTGGATGACGATGTAGTCGAGCGGCGCCGCCCCGGTGGCGCGCCAGCTGCGGGCCGCCACCGGGTCCACCCTCACCACCGTGCCGGCGCGCACCCGGAAGTGTTCGTCGTCCACCTGGAACTCCCCCTCGCCGGCGATAAAGATGTAGATCTCCTCGTTGACGCGGTGCCGGTGCATGAAGGGAACCGCTCGGCCGGGCGGCATCCGGTTCATCGAAATCTCGGCACCCGTCAGGCGCATGGCTTCCCGCAGGAAGAGCTTGCCCGACGCGGCCCGGTCCAGAGCCGGGTGGAAGAACCGATGCTCCATCAGCGCCTCGAAGCTGCCGGGATTGGCGACGCTGAACCGCACTGCATGTTGGACGAACGACATAGACGGCCTCCTGCCGGGGTGGTGAGTGATGGTTTGGCGTGATTGCAGCAGCGCGGCCCTGTTTCGGCTATTGTCCCAATCGACAATTTCATTGCTGAACCTGCCATGCCAGACCTGACCATCGCCGTGTTGGACGGCGTGTTGCCGGCCGCCCTCGCCATCACGCTGGACACGCTCGTTGCCGCCAACCGTGGCGCCGACCGCCATGGACAGCGGCCGCTCACGTGGCGGGTGGTGGGCAGCCACCCGAACATCGACCTGGGCCAGGGACTGTCGCTGGCCGCAGAGCCACTGTCGCCGCGCATGCGCTTCGGCCGCTCCGTCCTGGTGGTGCCGGGGCTGCAGCCGGTGCCGGCCGGCCAGCTCACCGGTGGCATGGGGCAGCGCACCGCTGCCTTCCTGGCGGAGCGGCTGGCTGCGCCGGACGCGGCCTGCCTGGCCATGCTGATGCGGGCCCACCATGAACGCGGCGGCACGGTGGCGGCGTCCTGCACCTCGGTGCTGATGCTGGGCGAGGCGGGCCTGCTGGCGGGGCGGGCCGCTACCACCCACTGGGCGCTCGCCGGCCTGCTGCAGTCACGCTATCCCGATTGCCGGCTGGACATCTCGCGCATGGTGGTGGAGGACAGCCGCATCCTCACCGCCGGCGCCGCGATGGCCCAAATGGACCTGATGTTGCTGTTGCTGAGACGCTGCATCGGGCATGCGGTGACCGACAACGTGATGCGCTACCTGCTGCTCGACAGCCGCCCCTCGCAGGCGACCTATGCGATCTGGAGCCAGCTGGCCTCGCAGGACGAGATCGTCGGCCGCATCGAAGCGATTGTCGACGCGAGCCTGCCACAGCTGCCCACGCTGGCAGAGCTGGCCCGCCAGCTGCACGTGTCGGAGCGCACGCTGGCCAGGCGGGTGCAACGCGCCACCGGCCAGACGCCGCTGGCGCTGGTGCAGGCGGTGCGGCTGCGGCGCGCCCGGCACCTGATCGAGACCACCCCGCTGGCGCTCGCCGAAGT
Source organism: Eleftheria terrae (assembly GCF_030419005.1). Lineage (NCBI taxonomy): Bacteria > Pseudomonadati > Pseudomonadota > Betaproteobacteria > Burkholderiales > Eleftheria > Eleftheria terrae. The sequence goes on along the minus strand of NZ_CP106951.1, from coordinate 3,744,998 downwards.
GGCGGCGCGGGTCGGCTACACCGATCCTTCCGGGCTGCACCGGCTGACCAGCAAGGTGCTGCAGAGCGCGCCCGGGCGGCTGCGGCCGACGCGCTGAAGCCGCCTCAGAGGCTGCGGCCGTCGAACGGGATGCGGCGCAGTGCCGCCAGGTCGACCGGATCGAGGCAGCGCACGTTGACCGCCCGCACCTCGCGGCCCTGCGGGTCCACCCCTTCGCCGAAGGGCTGGGTGCCGCAGTTCGCGCAGAAGCGGTGGCGGATCACGTGCTTGTTGAAGAGGTAGGTGGCGATCTGGTCTTCCGGCGTCGTGAGGCGGAACTGGTCACGCCCGACGAACCACAGCAGGAAGCCCTTGCGCTGGCAGTGCGAGCAATTGCATTCCATCACGTCACCCAGCTCGCCTTCGACCTCGAAGGCGATGCGCCCGCAATGACAACTCCCTTGGTATTTCATCAGCTTCGCTCCGTGCTGTTCCTGGGGGCGGCCCTGGGGCCCCAGGTGCAGGGCCGGCCGGGAGCCAAAGTGGCAAGGGTTGTACCGCGGGCGGGCGGGGCAGGCAAGCGTGGCGGCGACCATCCCGCCGCCGCAGCGCTGCAGCGGGCCTTGCGCCTCACCCCTCCACCGGCACCCAGATCTCCGTATGCAGCGCATCGGGCGCTGTCGTCGCCGGGTTGTTGATGCACAGCTCCAGCGGCGGCGCATCGCGCAGCCGCTCGCCCGAGGCCGGCAGCCAGTCGCGGTAGATCGCCGCCCAGCTCAGGTGCAGCGTCGTGTAAGGGCCCATGTGGGTGAACACCGCATGGCGACCCGGCGCCAGCGGCTGCCAGGCGAGCGTGCCCGACAGCGGCAGCTCGGGCTGCCGGCAGGTGCCGCTGCCGTCCGCCATCGCATAGCCGAACACCACGCCGGCCACGAAGCGGCAATGCGGATCGTCCGGTCCCTGCGGGTCGTCGGGCACGATGCTCACCAGGCTCCTCACCTGCGGCATCAGGCCGGCTGCTCCCACGGCGGGCATCAGCTCGCCAAAGGCCTGCTGGGCGGCACGGGTCATCTGGTGCGCGACGATGCCCCGCGCGGTGGCGGTCAGGGCGACGAGGCCGGGCGGCAGGATGGCGTGGCGGGTCACTTGCATGGGAACGTCTCCAGGTGATGACAGTGGGTCGGGCCCGGGCAGCCGGGCTGGCTGCAGCAGGCTGGTCCATGGCGCGGCAGCACCGCGGCGCACCGCGGTGGGGGTGGTGCCCAGTTCGCGCCGCATGGCCTTGGCCAGCGACTGCGCCGATTCGTAGCCCACGCTCAGCGCGATGTCGATCACCGGCTCCGGGCCGCTGGCCAGCAGGGCGCAAGCGCGCTGCAGCCGCCGCCAGGTGATGTAGCCGCCCACGCTGCAGCCGACATACGCGCGGAACATGCGGTGGAAGTGGTGGCGCGACATGGCCGCGCGGTCGGCCAGCGTGGGGGCATCCAGCGGCTGCTCGAGATGGGCGTCGATGTAGGCGAGTGCGCGGGAGATCAACTCGCCGCCCCGGTCGCCGGCAGGGCCGGGCCGGGGCTTGAGGTGGCGTGTGGTGGTGGTCATGCGCCGCATTGTGGGCAGCCCCCGGCCCACCCGCGTGTCCGCGTGTGCTCGATCGGCACCGGTGCGGCCGGCCGGTGGGCAGGAGGGGCGCGAAGGATCGTGCTCGCGACATGGCGCGCTTCCCAAGAACTGCGCGCGCGCCGTTCCCGGCCAATCGGCCACGGCCAGGTCGCAGCGAGGAAGGGCTGGCGCCGCCACGGCGCACGCCAATGAAAACCGCCCGCCGGGTGTCCCCGGCGGGCGGTTGATGGCGCTGGAGCGCCCGGGTGGCACGGCCCCGAAGGCCGGCGTCAGCGGCCGCCGAAGCGGTGGCCGACGCTCAGGCTCGCATCAGCGCACCTTGCCGTTCTTCCACGCTTGCAGCAGCGTGTCGTAGGCAATGGTCTCGCCCTTCGGCTTCTCGTTGGCCAGCTTCTTCCACGGGGCGGCCTTGTCGCTCAGGAACTTCTCCGGGTCGCCCTTCGGGTTGAGCTTGGGTGCGCAGGCGTTCATGCCGGCGCGCTCCAGGCGGGCCATCACGGCGTCCATCTCGTCGGCCAGGTTGTCCATCGCGGCCTGCGGGGTCTTCTCGCCGGTCACCGCGGTCGCCACGTTCTTCCACCACAGCTGGGCCAGCTTGGGGTAGTCGGGCACGTTGGTGCCGGTCGGCGTCCAGGCCACGCGGGCCGGGCTGCGGTAGAACTCGACCAGGCCGCCGTACTTCGCCGCGTTCTGGGTGAAGTAGTCGTGGCGGATGTCGCTGTCGCGGATGAAGGTCAGGCCCTTGATGGACTTCTTCAGCGAGACGGTCTTGCTGGTCACGAACTGCGCGTACAGCCAGGCGGCCGCCGTGCGGTTGGCATCATGGTCCTTGAAGAAGGACCAGGAGCCCACGTCCTGGTAGCCGTTCTGCATGCCGGGCTTCCAGTACGGGCCGTTCGGGCCAGGCGCCATGCGCCACTTGGGCGTGCCATCGGCATTGACCACCGGCAGGCCGGCCTTGGTCATGTCGGCGGTGAAGGCGGTGTACCAGAAGATCTGCTGCGCGATCTGGCCTTGCGCCGGCACCGGGCCGGCCTCGCCGAAGGTCATGCCCATGGCTTCCTTCGGCGCGTACTTCTTCATCCAGTCGATGTACTTGGTCAGCGCATAGACCGCCGCCGGCGAGTTGGTGGCGCCGCCGCGGGCCATCGAGGCGCCCACCGGGGTGCACTTGTCGGCCGCGACGCGAATGCCCCACTCGTCCACCGGCATGCCGTTCGGGATGCCCTTGTCCGCCGTGCCGGCCATCGACAGCCAGGCGTCGGTGAAGCGCCAGCCCAGCGACGGGTCCTTCTTGCCGTAGTCCATGTGGCCGTAGATCGGCTTGCCGTCGATCTGCTTCACGTCGTTGGTGAAGAACTCGGCGATGTCCTCGTAGGCGCTCCAGTTCAGCGGCACGCCCAGCTCATAGCCGTACTTGGCCTTGAACTTGTCCTTCAGGTCCTGGCGTGCGAACAGGTCGGCACGGAACCAATAGAGGTTGGCGAACTGCTGGTCGGGCAGCTGGTACAGCTTCTTGTCCGGGCCGGTCGTGAAGCTGGTGCCGATGAAGTCCTTCAGGTCCAGGCCAGGGTTGGTGTATTCCTTGCCGGCGCCGGCCATGTAGTCGGACAGCGACAGCACCTTGCCATAGCGGTAGTGGGTGCCGATCAGGTCGGAGTCGGAGATCCAGCCGTCATAGATCGACTTGCCGGACTGCATGGAGGTCTGCAGCTTCTCGACGACGTCGCCTTCCTGGATCAGGTCGTGCTTGACCTTGATGCCGGTGATCTCGGTGAAAGCCTTGGCCAGGGTCTTGGCCTCGTACTCGTGCGTCGTGATGGTCTCGGAGACCACCGAGATTTCCTTGACGCCCGCGGCCTGCAGCTTCTTGGCGGCTTCGATGAACCACTTCATCTCGGCCTGCTGCTGGTCCTTGCTCAGCGTGGACGGCTGGAACTCGCTGTCAATCCACTTCTTCGCTTCGGGCTCGCCGGCCCATGCAGCCTGCCCCATGGCCAGGGCGGCGGCGGCAAAGGCAACGGCACTCAAGCGCTGCTTCATGTAGGTCTCCTCATTCGTCTTCTTCCCGGGTCGCACAAGAACACAGGCCGCGGGAAGCACCGGCCCGAATTCCAAGATTCTTCCGTGGGGAACCACTCAGCCCTTGCGCATGATCAACACGAGCAGGGCCATCGAGATGCCGAAGCTGATCCACACCGTGGGCTCCTGCTCCAGCGAGAACCAGCTCACCATCTTCTCACCCAGGCCGACCCAGGCGAGGTTGACATACGCGGCGGTGAGCAGGCCGATGAAGAGGCGGTCGCCGCGGGTCGTCTCCATCGGCAGCCAGCCCTTGCGCGTCGTGGTCGGCGACTTGATCTCCCACACCGTCATGCCGATCAGCATCAGCACGATGCAGCTGAAGAATACGGCGACCGGCGGGGTCCACACCATCCAGGCAAACATCTATACGCTCCTTGGGCAATACGTCACACGCGACCCATCGCGAAGCCCTTCGCGATGTAGTGGCGAACGAACCAGATCACGATGGCGCCGGGCACGATGGTCAGCACCCCGGCGGCGGCCAGCAGGGCCCAGTCCATGCCCGAGGCCGACACCGTGCGCGTCATCGTCGCGACGATGGGCTTGGCATTCACGCTGGTCAGCGTGCGGGCCAGCAGCAGCTCGACCCAGCTGAACATGAAGCAGAAGAACGCCGCCACGCCCACGCCGGCCTTGATCAGCGGCAGGAAGATCTTGAAGAAGAACTTCGGGAAGCTGTAGCCGTCGATGTACGCGGTCTCGTCGATCTCGCGCGGGATGCCGCTCATGAAGCCTTCCAGGATCCACACCGCCAGCGGCACGTTGAAGACCAGGTGGGCCAGCGCCACGGCGAGGTGGGTGTCCATCAGGTTCAGCGTGGTGTACAGCTGGAAGAAGGGCAGCAGGAACACCGCCGGCGGCGTCATGCGGTTGGTCAGCAGCCAGAAGAACACCTGCTGGTCGCCCAGGAAGCGGTAGCGCGAGAAGGCGTAGGCCGCCGGCAGCGCCACGGTGACCGAGATCACCGTGTTGATCGCCACATAGATCAGCGAGTTGATGTACCCGTCATACCACGACGGGTCGGTCAGGATGGTCTTGTAGTTGTCGAGCGTGAACTCCTGAGGCCACAGCGCAAAGCCGCCGAGGATCTCGGTGTTCGTCTTGAACGACATGTTCACCATCCAGTAGATGGGCAGGATGGCGAACAGCAGGTAGGCGAAGAGGAACAGCGTCCGCTTCTGGAAGCGCTTCTCAACCATGAGCACCCTCCGTTTTGTCGACAGTACCGATGCGCTGCATCCAGGTGTACAGGATGAAGCTCACGAGCAGAATGATGAGGAAGTAGATCAGCGAGAACGCCGCCGCCGGGCCCAGGTCGAACTGGCCGACCGCCTTTTGCGTCAGGTACTGGCTGAGGAAGGTGGTGGAATTGCCCGGGCCACCGCCGGTGAGCACGGAGACTTCGGTGTAGATCATGAAGCTGTCCATGAAGCGCAGCAGCACCGCGATCATCAGCACGCCGCGCATCTTGGGCAGCTGGATGTAGCGGAACACCGCCAGCTTGGACGCGCCGTCGATGCGCGCCGCCTGGTAGTAGGCGTCAGGGATGGAGCGCAGGCCGGCATAAGCCAGCAGCGCCACCAGCGGCGTCCAGTGCCAGACGTCCATCACCAGCACCGTGATCCAGGCGTGGCTGGCCTCGCCGGTGTAGCTGTACTCGATGCCCAGCTGCTGCAGCGTGTAGCCCAGCAGGCCGATGTCGGTGCGGCCGTAGATCTGCCAGATGGTGCCGACCACGTTCCAGGGGATCAGCAGCGACAGCGCCACCAGCACCAGCACCGCCGACGACTTCCAGCCCTGGGAAGGCATGGCCAGCGCCAGCATGATGCCCAGCGGCAGCTCGACCGCCAGCACCGCCAGCGAGTAGGTCAGCTGGCGCAGCAGGGCGGCGTGCAGCTCCTCGTCGCGCATCACCATCGCGAACCACTCGGTGCCGACGAACACCCGCCGCTCGGGCGAGATGATGTCCTGCACCGAGTAGTTGACGACGGTCATCAGCGGCAGGATGGCCGAGAAGGCCACGCAGATGAACACGGGCAGCACCAGCAGCCACGCTTTTTGATTGACAGGTTTCATTCGATCGTCTCCGTCGCGCTCGGGCCCAGCCTCATGCGATGCGTTCCTCGTTCTTGTAGAAGCAGGTGTGCGAGCCCACCACCGACCACCACATCGTGTCGCCCACCGCGGGTGCGGCGCGCTCCGGGCTCAAGCGGGCCTTGAGCACGGCGGCGGCATCGCCCTGCCCCAGCCGGCCGGTCACCAGCCAGTGGGTGCCGATGTCCTGCACCTGGGTGACCTGCACCGGCAGCGCGCTGCCGTCCTCGGACTCGACGGCGGTGACGTACTCGGGCCGCACGCCCAGCGTCACGTCACCGGCCTGCTGCAGCAGCGCCGCCTTGCCGGCCGGCACGTCGAGCAGGCGGCTGCCGATCTGCAGCCGGCCGCCGGTGTAGCGGCCCTTCAGGAAGTTCATGCCCGGCGAGCCGATGAAGTTGCCGACGAAGGTGTGCTCCGGCCGCTCGAAGAGCTGGTCGGCCGAGCCCACCTGCACCGCGCGGCCGCGGGTCATCACCACCACCTCCTCGGCGAAGGTGAGCGCCTCCACCTGGTCGTGGGTGACGTAGACCAGGGTCAGCTTCAGCTCGTGGTGGATCTGCTTGAGCTTGCGGCGCAGCTGCCACTTCAGGTGCGGATCGATCACCGTCAGCGGCTCGTCGAACAGCACCGCCGAGACATCCTCGCGCACCAGGCCGCGGCCCAGCGAGATCTTCTGCTTGGCGTCGGCCGACAGGCCGGAGGCGCGCTGGTCGAGCTGGCCGCTCATCTCCAGCATCTCGGCGATCTTGCCCACGCGCTCCTTGATCTTGGCCGGGGCGACCTTGCGGTTGCGCAGTGGGAAGGCCAGGTTCTCGGCCACCGTCATGGTGTCGTAGATCACCGGGAACTGGAACACCTGGGCGATGTTGCGCTCCTGCGGGCTCAGCCGGGTGACGTCGCGGCCGTCGAACTTCACGCTGCCGTGCGAGGGCTGCACCAGGCCGGAGATGATGTTCAGCAACGTCGTCTTGCCGCAGCCCGAGGGGCCCAGCAGCGCATAGGCGCCGCCGTCGCGGAAGGTCATCTTCAGGGGCAGCAGCGCATAGTCTTCGTCACGCTGCGGGTTGGGGCGGTAGGCGTGCGCCAGGTCGAGGTCGATGCGGGCCATGTCAGCGGGCTCCTGCGGTGGGTTGCATGGCGCGCGCCGGCGCGACCAGCAGGCGGCCGTTCTCGTCGAACACATAGACCTGCGAGGGATGCAGGTAGAGCGTCAGCGAGGCGCCGAGGTCGAAGTAGTGCACGCCGGTCAGCTGGGCCACCAGCTCGCCGACCGCGGTGTGCACGTGCACGAAGGTGTCGGAGCCGGAGATCTCGGCCAGCTCCACCGTGCCCTGCAGTGCCACGTCGCCTTCGCGGGCGGTCTCGCGCAGTGCGAAGGCCCGCACGCCCAGCGTCACCTTGCGCGAGCCGGCGGCGGGCAGCGGCACATTGACCTGCACGCCCGACGGCAGCTGCACGCCCAGCGAAGCGGCTTCGCCCTCGATCAGGTTCATCGGCGGGTCGCTGAAGGCCCGCGCCACGCGGATGGACTGCGGACGGTGGAACACCTCGGCGGTGGGGCCGTATTGCAGCAGCTCGCCGGCGTCCATCACCGCCGTGTAGCCGCCCAGCAGCAGCGCCTCGGTCGGCTCGGTGGTGGCATAGACCACGGTGGAGTCGCCGGTGGCGAACAGCTGCGAGAGTTCCTCGCGCAGCTCCTCGCGCAGCTTGTAGTCGAGGTTGACCAGCGGCTCGTCCAGCAGCATCAGGGGCGCGCGCTTGGCCAGCGCGCGGGCCAGCGCCACCCGCTGCTGCTGCCCGCCCGACAGCTCGGACGGCAGGCGCTGCAGGAACTGCGCGATGTGCAGCTTCTCGGCCAGCTCCTTCACGCGGGCCTCGACATTCCCCTCGCCACGCAGCCGCAACGGCGAGGCGATGTTGTCGAACACCTTCATCGACGGGTAGTTGATGAACTGCTGGTAGACCATCGCCACATTGCGCTGGCGCACCGGCATGCCGGTGACGTCGCGGCCATCCACCCGCACGATGCCCTTGCTCGGCGTGTCCAGGCCCGCCATCAGGCGCATCAGGCTGGTCTTGCCGGCCTGCGTGGCGCCCAGCAGCACGGTGACGGCACCCGGCTGCAAGGCCATGTCCATCGGGTACAGGTGGGTCTGGGACCCGACCTGCTTCTCGATGCGTTCGAGCATCAGTTGCATGTTCTCTCCATCGTCGTCTTTATCGTCCGGCGCTTCAGCGCGCCGAGGCCAGCGAAGCCGGCTGGGTCGGCGCCGAACTGCGTTCGAACCACAGCGCCACCGCGTTGCGCTGTTCCGGGCTCAGGTGCAGCCCGAGCTTGGTGCGCCGCCACAGCACGTCGGCGGCGCTGCAGGCCCACTCGTGATTGCACAGGTAGCTCAGCTCCGCCACCCGCAGGTTGGGCGCCACCTCGTCGCCCAGATCTTCCAGCCGGGCCGCCTTGCCCAGCACCAGGTCGATGCGGCTGCCGTAGTTGCGCGCCAGGCGCCGGCGCAGCACCGGCGGCAGCCAGGGGTGGCGGTCGGCCAGCGCCTGGTCGAAACGCTCGAAGTCGGTGTCGGGCCGCTGCGGCGTGCCGATGTAGGCCCGCAGGTCGCCACCGGGCAGCGACTCGCTCGCGGTCCAGGCGGTGGAGCGGTTGCCAAGCGTCGGGCAGAGCCGGTCGGCCGCCTCCTCCGCCAGCTTGCGGAAGGTCGTGATCTTGCCACCCCAGACCGACAGCAAGGGCGCCTCGCGGGTGTCCAGCTCCAGCAGGTAGTCGCGCGTCACGGCCGAGGCGTTGCCGGAGGCGTCGTCCAGCAGCGGGCGCACGCCGGCGTAGCTCCAGGCCACGTCGGCCGGCGTCACCGGGCGCGCGAAGTAGCGGCTGGCCTGCTCGCACAGGTAGTCGATCTCGCCCTGGTCGATGCGGGCCTCGCCGATGGGGCCCTTGTGCTCGACGTCGGTGGTGCCGATCAGGGTGTAGTCCTGCTCGTAGGGAATGGCGAAGATGATGCGCTTGTCAGGGTTCTGGAAGATGTAGGCCATCGGGTGGTCGAACATCTTCTTCACCACGATGTGGCTGCCCTTCACCAGGCGCAGGCCCTTGCTGTCGGGCTGGTGGGCATGCTCGCGCAGGAACTGCCCGGTCCAGGGGCCGGCGGCGTTCACCAGCGCGCGCGCCATCACGGTGAAGGTGTCGCCGTCGCTGGCCTGCAGCACCGCCTTCCAGCCGTTGGCCGTGCGCTGGGCATCGACGCAGCGGGTGCGGGTGTGGATCTGGGCGCCGCGGGCCGCCGCGTCCAGTGCGTTGAGCACCACCAGGCGGGCGTCGTCGACCCAGCCGTCGGAATAGATGAAGGCCTTGCTGTAGACCGGCTTGAGCGGCTGCCCGGCCTCGTGGTGGCGCAGGTCGATGGCGGCGGAGCCGGGCAGCACCTCGCGCTTGGCCAGGTGGTCGTAGAGGAACAGGCCGGCACGCAGCATCCAGGCCGGCCGCATCGAGGGGTCGTGCGGCATCACGAAGCGCAGCGGCCACATGATGTGGGGCGCGCTGCGCAGCAGCACCTCGCGCTCGATGAGGGCCTTGCGCACCAGCGAGAACTCGTAGTACTCCAGGTAGCGCAGCCCGCCGTGGATCAGCTTGGTGGAGGAGGACGACGTGTGCTGGGCCAGGTCGTCCTTCTCGCACAGCACCACCTTCAGGCCACGGCCGGCCAGGTCGCGGGCGATGCCCACGCCGTTGATGCCACCGCCGACCACCAGCACGTCGCAGCTGGTGTCGCGCGCAAATGCCCCGGCGGCCGCCTTCACGGCGGAAGCGGACTGACGGCCGTGCGACGCAACGAGAGGCTCGGTCACCTCGTGTCTCCTTGGATGGGGGTGGGACAGACGCCGAACCGGTGCTTGCCTCGCTCGCATCGCCGGCCCTTTCTCGGGGGCCTGTTGGCGATGTTCGCTTTTGTTCGTTTGCGTCCTTCTTTTTTCGTTTTACCGGACAAGCGAAAGGAAAGCAATGCATCGCTTACCCTAATTCGTTTTCGCTTTGGTTCGCTTATGGTTCGCTGCGTTCGAATGGAATCATTCCGTCCCTTCCACCATCGCCTGAACGAACCGACCGCGCACGCCATGACGCCCAATCCACGCCAAGCCCAGCTGCTCGAAGAAGTGCGCGCCAACGGCGCTCTGTCGGTCGAGTCGCTGGCCGAGCGCTTCGGCGTCACGCTGCAGACGGTGCGCCGCGACGTGAAGCTGCTCTCCGAAGCCGGGCTGCTGGCGCGCTTCCACGGCGGCGTGCGGGTGCCCAGCTCGACGGTGGAGAACATCGCCTACCGCCAGCGCCAGAACCTCAACGCCGATGCCAAGCAGCGCATTGCCCGTAGCGTGGCAAAAGCGGTGCCGGACGGCTGCTCGCTGATCCTCAACATCGGCACCACCACCGAGGCGGTGGCGCATGAGCTGATGCGGCACCGCGGGCTGCGCGTGATCACCAACAACCTCAACGTCGCCGCCATCCTCAGCGACAACCCCGATTGCGAGGTGATCGTCGCCGGTGGCGTGGTGCGCTCGCGCGACCGCGGCATCGTCGGTGAGGCGACGGTGGACTTCATCCGCCAGTTCAAGGTGGACATCGGGCTGATCGGCATCTCGGGCATCGAGCCCGACGGCAGCCTGCGCGACTTCGACTACCGCGAGGTGAAGGTGTCGCGCGCCATCATCGAGCACTCGCGCGAGGTCTGGCTGGCCACCGACCACAGCAAGTTCAACCGCCCGGCCATGGTGCAGCTCGGCCACATGAGCGAGCTGGACATGCTGTTCACCGATGCCGCGCCGCCCGACCCCTACCCGCGCCTGCTCAGTGAAGCCGGCGTGCAGTGCGAGGTGGCGGCCTGAGCCGCCCACCTGCAACAGGAGCCCACGACATGACCTACCTGCTCGCCCTCGACCAGGGCACCTCCAGCTCCCGCAGCATCGTGTTCGATGCCGACGGCAACATCGTCGCCATGGCGCAGCGCGAGTTCCGCCAGATCTTCCCGCAGCCCGGCTGGGTGGAGCACGACCCGCGCGAGATCTGGAGCAGCCAGCTCGCCACCGCCCGCGAGGTGCTGACCAAGGCCGGCCTGCATGCCGACGAGATGGCGGCGCTGGGCATCACCAACCAGCGCGAGACCACGCTGCTGTGGAACCGCAAGACCGGCGAGCCCATCTACAACGCCATCGTCTGGCAGGACCGCCGGGCCGAGCCCGACTGCACCCGGCTGCGCGCCGACGGCCTGGAGCCGCTGGTGCGCGAGCGCACCGGCCTCGTGATCGACGCCTATTTCTCGGCCACCAAGATCCGCTGGATCCTGGAGCACGTGCCCGGCGCGCGTGCGGCGGCCGAGCGCGGCGAGCTGGCCTTCGGCACGGTGGACACCTGGCTGGTGTGGCAGCTCACCGGCGGCCGGCTGCACGTCACCGACGTCACCAACGCCTCGCGCTCCATGCTCTACAACATCCACCGCAACGAGTGGGACGAGGAACTGCTGCAGGCGCTGGCCATCCCGCGCTCGCTGCTGCCCGAGGTGCATCCGTCCTCCCACATCTATGGGGAGACCGATGCCGACCTGCTGGGCCATTCGCTGCGCATCGGCGGCATCGCCGGCGACCAGCAGAGCGCGCTGTTCGGGCAGGCCTGCTTCCGTGCCGGCCTGGCCAAGAACACCTATGGCACCGGCTGCTTCATGCTGATGCACACCGGCGAACGCGGCGAGCTGTCCACCAACGGCCTCATCACCACCGCCGCCGCGCAGTGCACGCCGCGGCCCTTGTATGCGCAGGAAGGCAGCGTCTTCATCGGCGGCGCGGTGGTGCAGTGGCTGCGCGACGGGCTGCGCGCCATCAAGGGCTCGGGCGAGGTGCAGGGCCTGGCCGAGTCGGTGCCCGACTCCGGCGGCGTGATGTTCGTGCCGGCCTTCACCGGCCTGGGCGCCCCCTACTGGAAGCCGCAGGCCAGCGGCGCCATCGTCGGCCTGACGCGTGGCAGCACGGTGGCCCACATCGCGCGCGCGGCGCTCGAATCCATCGCCTTCCAGAGCGCGGCGCTGCTGCAGGCCATGAGCCGCGACGCCCAGGCCGCCGGTGGCGCGCCGGTGGCCGAGCTGCGGGTGGACGGCGGCGCCTGCGTCAACAACCTGCTGATGCAGTTCCAGGCCGACCTGCTGGGCGTGCCGGTGGTGCGGCCCAAGGTGATCGAGACCACCGCGCTGGGCGCGGCCTACCTGGCCGGCCTGAGCTGTGGCATCTACAAGGGCGTGGACGAGCTGTCGGCGCAGTGGCAGGTGGAGCGGCGCTTCCTGCCCACCATGCCGCGCGAGCGTGCGCGCGAGCTGATGCAGCGCTGGGAGCATGCGGTGCGCCAGGCCACGCTGGAGTGAACCCGCCCGCGCCCGACGGATGAGGAGGCCGGCACGAGCCGGCCGCACGACAAGAAGATCGACAACAACAACACAACAAGAGAAGAAGATTCCACCAGGGGGGATGGTGTGGCGTCCGTGCACAAAGCGGACGCCTCGCCTGCCGCGGACGGCAGGCTGGACTGGAGGCCCGAGCGGGCCCCGCGCTGAGGAGACCCTTGTGATGAGACGCACCCTGACGGCCGTCGCCCTGGCCGTGCTCGCCTTCGCCCCTGCCGCCCACGCCGGCGAAGCCGAGGCCAAGAAATGGCTGGACAGCGAGTTCCAGCCCTCCAGCCTGAACCCGCGCCAGCAGATGCTGGAGATGCAGTGGTTCATCGAGGCGGCCCGCAAGCTGCAGGCGCGCGGCGTCAAGGAAATCCAGGTGGTGTCGGAGACCATCGCCACCCATGAGTACGAGGCCAAGACACTGGCCCGCGCCTTCGAGGAGATCACCGGCATCCGGGTCAGGCACGACCTGGTGCAGGAAGGCACGGTGGTCGAGAAGCTGCAGGCCTCGATGCAGTCGGGCAGCTCCATCTACGACGGCTGGGTCAGCGACAGCGACCTGATCGGCACCCATTACCGCTACGGCGCCATCCTGCCGCTGTCCGACTACATGGACGGCGCCGGCAAGGAATTCACCAATCCCTGGCTGGACCTGACCGACTTCATCGGCCAGCGCTTCACCCGCGCGCCCGATGGCAAGCTCTACCAGCTGCCCGACCAGCAGTTCGCCAACCTCTACTGGTTCCGTGCCGACCTCTTCGAGCGGGCCGACCTGAAGGAGAGGTTCAAGGCCAGGTACGGCTACGAGCTGGGCGTGCCGCTGAACTGGAGCGCCTACGAGGACATCGCCGAGTTCTTCAGCACCGACGTGAAGCAGATCGACGGCAAGCCAATCCACGGCCACATGGACTACGGCAAGAAGGACCCGTCGCTGGGCTGGCGCTTCACCGACGCCTGGCTGTCGATGGCCGGCACCGCCGACAAGGGCCTGCCCAACGGCCAGCCGGTGGACGAATGGGGCCTGCGGGTGGCGGCGGACGGCTGCACGCCGGTGGGCGCCTCGGTGGAGCGTGGCGGCGCGACCAACTCGCCGGCCGCGGTCTATGCCCTGACCAAGTACATCGACTGGCTCAAGAAGTACGCCCCGCGCGAGGCGGCGGGCATGACCTTCTCCGAGGCCGGCCCGGTGCCGGCCCAGGGCCAGGTGGCACAGCAGATCTTCTGGTACACCGCCTTCACCGCCGACATGACGCGGCCGGGCCTGCCGGTGATGAATGCCGACGGCACGCCCAAGTGGCGCATGGCCCCCTCGCCGCACGGCGCGTACTGGAAGCCGGGCATGCAGAACGGCTACCAGGATGTGGGCGCCTGGACCTTCTTCAAGAACCACAACGCCGACCGCACCGCGGCCGCCTGGCTGTATGCGCAGTTCGTCACGAGTAAGACGGTGTCGCTGAAGAAGTCCATCAAGGGCGTGACCTTCATCCGCGAGAGCGACATTCGCCACGAGTACTTCACGAAGAACGCCGCGCGCTATGGCGGGCTGATCGAGTTCTACCGCAGCCCCGCGCGTGCCGCCTGGACGCCCACCGGCACCAACGTGCCCGACTACCCCAAGCTGGCCCAGCTGTGGTGGAAGAACGTGGCCGCCGCGGTCGGCGGCGAGGTGACGCCGCAAACCGCGATGGACACCCTGGCCGACGAGATGGACCAGGTGCTGGCCCGGTTGGAGCGAGCCGGCATGGCCCAGTGCCCGCCGAAGCTCAACCCGCGGCAGGACGCGGCCAAGCGGCTGGTGACCTATGCCGCGCCGTGGAAGAAGCTGCCCAACGAGAAGCCCAAGGGCGAGACCATCGCTTACGAGCAGCTGCTCAGGGCCTGGAAGGAAGGCCGCGTGCAGTGAGGCGCGGAAGCCGGCATTAGCGGCAGGGCCGCGCCGGACTTTATAGGGGTTTGCGGTCCTCTTGTGCACGGCCGATCCTGCCGAAATCCGGACAGATGCCTCCGACTGCCGCCTGGTGCGGCCTGCGGAGGCCCTGTTCCAACGGCTCCCTCGCGGGGCATGGCGGTCGGCTCCGGAGGGTCGCATGTTTTCGTTCAGCAAGATGAAGGTGGGCCAACGGCTGGTCCTGGGCTTTGGGCTCGCGGTGGGCCTGATGGTGTTCGTGGCAGCCGGCGCATGGTGGGTGCTCGCTTCGGTGAAGTCCGGCGTGGACGTCATCGTCACCGAGAACAACCGCAAGACGGAGCTCGCCTGGCGCATGCGCGGCGAGCTCGACACGGTGGCCCGCGCGGTGCGCAACGTCATCATCTCGCGCCAGCAGGAGGTGCAGGCTGCGCAGCAGGCGGTGAAGGACCAGGCGCTGAAGAACTTCGACGCCGCCTACACCGAACTGGGCAAGCTGCTGGTGAGCGACAAGGAACGCGAGACCTACGCGGCCATCGACGGCTTCCGCAAGCAGGTGCTGCCGCTGTTTCAGGAGGCACTGGAGCAAGCTCTGTCGGGCCAGAAGGAAACCGCCGGCGAGACCCTGCTGGACAAGGTGCAGGGCCCGCAGACGCAGTGGTTCGATGCGCTGGGCGCCATGATCGCGCTGCAGGCGGCCGACACGCAGCAGAGCGTCGAGGGCGTCAACCGCGGCTATGCCGCGGCCAGCGCCGGCCTCTTGCTGGGCGTGGGGCTCGCGGTGGCGCTGAGCGCCGCCCTGGCGGCATTGATCACCCGTTCGCTGGTGCGCCAGCTGGGCGGCGAGCCGGAGTACGCCCGCTCGGTGATGCGGCAGATGGCAGCCGGTGACCTGAGCACCACCATCGTGCTGCGCGACGGCGACAGCCGCAGCCTGCTGGCGGCGATGAAGGAAACGCAGACGAGCCTGCGCGGTGTGGTGCAAGGCATCCAGGGCGCCGCCGAATCGGTCTCGCTGGCCAGCGGCGAGATCGCCCAGGGCAACCACGACCTGAGCAGCCGCACCGAGCAGCAGGCCAGCAACCTGCAGCAGACCTCGGCGTCGATGATGCAGCTGACCACCACCGTGCACACCAACACCGCCTCGGCACGCCAGGCCACCGAGCTGGCCGCGGCCGCCTCGGGCGTGGCGGCCAAGGGCGGCCAGGTGGTGGGCGAGGTGGTGCAGCGCATGCACGAGATCCAGACTTCGAGCCAGAAGATCACCGAGATCATCTCGGTGATCGACGCGATCGCCTTCCAGACCAACATCCTCGCGCTCAATGCCGCGGTGGAAGCGGCACGCGCCGGTGAGCAGGGTCGCGGTTTCGCAGTGGTGGCCGGCGAAGTGCGCAGCCTGGCGCAGCGCAGCGCCGAGGCGGCCAAGGAAATCAAGACGCTGATCTCCGACAGCGTCGAGAAGGTCGAGGGCGGCAGCCGCCTGGTCTTGAACGCCGGCAGCACCATGTCGGAGATCGTCGACCAGGTGCAGCATGTGGCGACACTGATCGGCGAGATCAACCGCGCCTCGGTGGAGCAGGAAAGCGGCATCACGCAGATCGGCCGCGCGGTCGACCAGCTCGACCACATGACCCAGCAAAACGCGGCGCTGGTGGAGCAGAGTGCCGCTGCCGCCGAAAGCCTGAAGGACCAGGCCGTCAAGCTGACGCAGACAGTGGCGGTGTTCCGCCTGGCGGCCTGAGGGGTCGGGCCTGCACGGCCCGGCAGGCCGGGCCGCCAGCGGCCGGGCACCGCCAGGCCGGCTCCAACGCCCGGGCCGCCCTCAGCACATGAGGCCCGTTATCAGCGGGCCCCCGCACGCCCCTCGTCGCGGCCGCCCTGCCCCGGCGCCGGCTGGCCGCGGCCGGTGATCTGCTGCAGCTCCTCGATGCGACGCGACGCCTCCGCCTTGGTGAGCTGGTCGTCGAACGGCTCCTTGGCTTCCTCCGACAGGGTCTTGAGATAGGAGCGCTGGGCCCCCGTCATCGGCTCTTCGCCGGTGACCCAGTCCTCCGGGTCCTTCTCCATGTTGCTGTGGTCCGCGCTGGCGGCGGTGCGCTTGTCGGTCATATCGGCTCCTCAGGATCAGGCGCGGCCCGGCAGGGGCCGCTCGCTACCCTTGCAGCATCACGTGTGCCCAGCCGGGGGCACGACGTGCCAAGATGCGGTCGCATGTCCCTTCCTGCCCTGCCCCTCACCCTGCTGGTGGCGCTGCACGCCTACATCGGCCTGCGCCTGGTGCCCGACCTGCCGCCCGCCGCCCAGCCGCTCGCTGCGGCGGGGCTGGCGCTTGAGTTCGCCGCGGTGTATTCCGGCCTCGGCCATGTGTACGGGCCCCGCCCCACCCGCGGGCTGCTGGCCTGGATCGGCCTCGGCGCCCTTGGCTTCTTCTCCAGCCTGCTGGTGCTGACCTTGCTGCGCGACGTGCTGCTGCTGGTGCTGGCGGCCGCGGGGTGGCTCTGGGCCGCCATCCCGGGCGCCGCCCAGGCCGCGCCGCTGACGGCTGTGGCCGTGCCGGCGCTCGCGCTGGCGGCCAGCCTGCTGGGCCTGTTCTATGCGCGGCGGCCGCCGCCGGTGCGGCAGGTGCGGGTGCCGGTGCCCGGGCTGCCGCCGGCTTTGCACGGGCTGCGCATTGCACAGATCAGCGACCTGCATGTGGGCCCCACCATCCGGGCCGACTTCGTCCACCGGGTGGTGGCGCGCGTCAATGCGCTGCAGGCGGACATTGTCGCCATCACCGGCGACTCGGTGGACGGCAGCGTGGCCGAGCTGGCGCCGCACACCGCGCCGCTGGGGCAGCTGCAGGGCCGCCTGGGCGTCTATGCCGTGACCGGCAACCACGAGTACTACTCCGGCGGGCCGGCCTGGATCGCCGAGTTCCGCCGCCTGGGCATCCGCGTGCTGATGAACGAGCACCTGCTGCTCGACATCGGCGGCGCGCCGCTGTTGCTGGCCGGCGTGCCCGACTACACCGCGCACCACTTCGAGCCCAGCCACCGCAGCGACCCGCAGCTGGCCCTGCGGGGTGCCTTGCCGCAGGCCGCGTTCAAGGTGCTGCTGGCCCACCAGCCGCGCACCGCGCCAGCTGCGGCCGAGGCCGGCTTCGACCTGCAGTTGTCCGGGCACACGCATGGCGGGCAGTTCCTGCCGTGGCGCTGGTTCGTGCCCTTGCAGCAGCCCTATGTGGCGGGGCTGCGCCGCCATGGGCGGCTGTGGATCTACATCAGCCGCGGCACCGGCTACTGGGGGCCGCCCAAGCGGCTCGGTGCCCCGTCGGAGATCACCGAGCTGCAACTGGTGCGGGAGGAGGCGCCGCTGGCGTGAGCCCCGGCGCCCACCGGCCTCACTTCCACGGCCGCGGCAAGGCGTCGCGCACGCTCCCCATCAGGTAGGCGCCGGCGCCCACCGCACCGGCTGCCATCACCAGCGCGCCCTCGGGGAAGGAGCGCAGCGCGCTCCAGCCCAGCTCGCCGGCCCGCGGGCCGAGCAGCTGCAGGCGGCGGCGCGCCATCTCGCCGCCCAGGCGGTGCAGGCGCTCGGGCATCAGGCGCTCGGCCTCCGGCAGCAGGGTGGTCTCTTCGTCGGCCACATGGTGCAGCACATCGCGCATCAGCTCGAGGAAGGTGCGGTCGTAGTCGGGATCGGCCGGTCGCATGCCACGCAGCAAGGCGATCTGCCGGCGCATCTCGTCATGCTCGGGATAGCTCTTGTCGACACCGGCCACATCGCTGGCCACCTCGCGCACCGCCGGGTAGAAGATCTCTTCCTCCAGCTGCGCATGCACCTCCAGCGCCAGGCAGACCGTGTCGACCAGCGCGGTCTTCTTGTCGACCGCCGTGCCGGGGCGGAACTGGTGGAAGGTCTCCAGCACATGGCTGTGGTCCATGCGGATCATGTCGGTGATGCTGGGCGAAAGCGGCGGGAGCAAGGCGGCCATGGCAGCGCAACAAGGAGGGTCGGTGATGCGGCAGGTGCGGCAAGCCGCATACCCGGGCGCGTCAGCGACGCACCGCCGGCAGCACGCTGCTGCCGTAGGCGTCGATGAATTCGCGCTGCGCGGGGCCGACATGGTGGATGTCGATCGCCGCCACGCCAAGCGCCGCGCAGGCCTGCAGGTGCTCCACATGGCGACTGGCATCGTTGCCTGGCAGCACATGGGCGTCGAGGTCTTCCGGGCGCATGTAGCGGGTGGCGCGCTCGAAGTCCTCCGGCTGGCGCAGCTCCCAGCTGGCATCGCCGCCCAGGCAGGCATAGCGCCAATGGCGGTGGGCCTGCAGCAAGGCGTCGGTCGCGCCGGCCGCCCAGCTGACGTCGAGCTTGACATGCACCGGCTTGCCCTCGCCGCCGCCCTCGCGGAAGGCGGCGATCACGCGCTGCAGCTGCTCGAGGTCGCGGCCCAGGGTCAGCAGGCCGTCGGCCCATCCGCCGAGCCAGCGGGCAGTGGCCTCGCTGGTGGCCGCGCCGAATAGTCGTGGCGGCTCGGCGGGGCGGTCCCACAGCCGGGCGTCGGCCACCTTCACGCTGGCATCGGTGCTCACCCGCTCGCCGGCCAGCAGCGCCCGGATCGCCTGCACGCCGTCGCGCAGGCGCGCATTGCGCTCGGCCTTGGGCGGCCAGGGCAGCCCGGTGAGCTGTTCATTGATCGCTTCGCCGCTGCCGAAGGCCAGCCACGGCATGCGCCCCGGGAACATCTGGCACAGCGTGCCGATGGCCTGTGCCAGCACCGCCGGGTGGTAGCGCCAGCCGCCCGGCACCGTGATGGTGGCGAAGCTCAGGCGGCGCGTCGCCTGCAGCGCGGCGCCGAGCCAGGCCCAGGTGAAACCGGAATGCCCTTGCGACACCGACCAGGGTTGCAGGTGGTCGGAGCAGAAGATGCCGTCGAAGCCGGCCGCCTCGGCGGCGACGGCGAGCGACAGCAGCTCGCCGGGCGAGAACTGCTCATGAGAGGCGTGATAGCTGTAGCGAACCATGGTGCTCCTGCGATGAGGCAAGCCGGGCAACCGGTGTGCCATGGCGTGCCAGGCCCGGCCACCGCCCGGTCCGTGGGCGGCCAGCAGCCCGCAAGGCGTGCTATGCGGGCGTGCTACGGGGGCGCCCTACCCAGCGTGGCCCCGGCGTGCTACAGGGCGCGCACCAGCGCGCGCAGGAAGGCCCGCGCCTCGTTGCCGTATTCCTGCCCCAGCCAGGCCACCAGCAGCACCGCCACGGCGGTGCAGGCGGCCACGATCAGCCAGCCCTTGAGCTTCATGCCGTCCTCCGTGGAGCTGCTCCGGGCCGGCTCCCGGCCGGTGTACCGATCATCGTCATCACTGGCTTGCCTTGTCTGTGGGTTGAAGTGGGCGTCGCACCAGGCGCCATGGTAGGGCGGCAGGCGCCGGACGCCGCCGCGGTGCCCCATGTGCCACCGCCAGCCTGCTGACAGAACGGTGTCAGGGGGCCCGCCGCACCATGCCGCTTCCCATCAACAACGATCAGGAGCCCCTTCATGCAGACCACCCCCACCCACGCCATCAACTGGTTCGAGATTCCCGTCACCGACATGGAGCGGGCACAGGCCTTCTACGAAAAAATGCTGGCCACGCCGCTCAAGCGGGAGCAAATGGGCGCCTACACAATGGCCGTCTTCCCGAGCGCCAACGGCGGCGCCAACGGCTGCCTGCTGCGTGGCGGCGACGCACCCGAGCCGGCGCAGTCCGGCACCCTCGTCTACCTGAATGCCGAGCCCTCGCTGGACGCCGTGCTGGCCCGCGTCGAGGCCGCTGGCGGGCGCATTGCCGCACCTCGCATCGACCTCCCCGGAGAACTGGGCTGCTGCGCCTACATCGTCGACACCGAAGGCAACCGGGTCGGGCTGCACGCGATGGCCTGAGCCGGCGAGGACAGGCGGCCGAGAGGCGCGGCGGCCCGCGTCGAACCGCCCCCCTGCCGCCGAGGACCGGAGGGCGCCCGCCGGCCCGCCGCAAGCGCGCCGGCAGCGCCGGCAGCACCGGCCGCCGCGGCGGTGCAGCGTCCCGCCATTGGCCCTAGCATTGCGCATCCCGACCGCCCTCCTGCCATGAAGCCACCGCGCCCATCCTCCCTTGCCACCCCTGACGGCCCGCCCCGCCATGCGACGCGCTGAACGCCTGTTCGAGCTGGTGCAGCTGATCCGCGGCCGCCGCCTGAGCACGGCCGCCTGGATCGCGACGCGGCTGGAGGTGTCGGAGCGCACCGTCTATCGCGACATCGCCGACCTGCAGCTGCAAGGCGTGCCGATCGAAGGCGAAGCGGGCATGGGCTACCGCATGCGGGCCGGCTACGACCTGCCACCGCTCATGTTCAGCGGCGGTGAGGCCCAGGCCCTGGCGGCCGCAGTGCGGCTGGCGCAAGGCTGGCTCGATCCGGCCCTGGCGCGCCAGGCCGAGACTGCGCTTGGCAAGATCATGGCGGTGCTGCCAGCCACCGCGCGGGCGGCAGCAGAGAGCCTGGCGCTGTACGCGCCACCGGTCGGCGACCCGGCCACGCTGCAGCGCCTGGCCGAGCTGCGCGAAGCGATCGAGTCACGTGCCAAGCTGCGCATCGGCTACCAGGATGTGCATGGCCAGTGCAGCGAACGCTGCGTGCGGCCGCTGGGCTGCTTTTACTGGGGCAAGGTGTGGACGCTGGGCGCCTGGTGCGAAGCGCGCGAGGACTTCCGCAGCTTCCGCATCGACCGCATCACCCGTCTCGAGTCGGCCGGCGAACGCTTCCACGATGAGCCAGGCCGCACGCTGGCCGACCTGTTCCGCCAGGTCGACAGCGAGCGCGCCGAATACGCCTGCGGCCCGCTCGGCGGCGCCAAGGCCTGAGCTACCGCGCCAGGCTTCGTTCTTGCTGTGGCGGCTCGGGCCTGCGCCCGCAGCGGCACGAAAACACCACCGCCAGGTTGGTGCCTGCCCACGCCGGGTTTCCCCTTCTGCTCGACCGCAACAGCGCTCCCTATAGTCGCCAGCGGTGGAAACGAACGATCGTTCGCTGACCTCCCACGATCGCAGTTCATCGAAAGAGGAAACCCATGCCTGCCATGCGCACCTGCGGCCCGCTTGCCGCGGCCACCCTGTTTCTCGCCGCCTGCGGTGGCGGCGGTGAAGACGCGCCTCCGTCCGAGCGCGGCAACGTGCTGGCCGCCTCGCTGGCGGCCCAGGTGAGCACCGCCCAGATCGACGCGGGCACCGCAGCCAGCGGCCTGCAGGCCCTGTCCGGCCCGGCGGCCTGCAACGTCGACGTGCGCTACGTGCTCTACACCACGCGTGACCCGAAGGGCGCGCAAGCCACGGCCTCGGCCGGCGTGCTGGTGCCCAGTGGCAGCGGCAGCCAGTGCAGTGGCGAGCGCCCGGTGCTGCTCTACGCCCACGGCACCACCACCAGCCGCGCCAAGAACATGGCCGACGTGCGCAACGACAAGGAGGCCAGCCTGCTGATGGCCATGTATGCGGCGCAGGGCTACATCGTGGTGGCCCCCAACTACCTGGGCTACGAGAAGTCCAGCCTTGCCTGGCATCCCTACCTGAATGCCAAGGCCCAGGCGGTCGACATGGTGGACGGCCTGCGCGCCGCCAAGACCCACCTGAAGGACGCCAAGAGCGGCAGCACCGCCTCGTCACAGCTGTTCATCGCCGGCTATTCGCAAGGCGGCCATGTGGCACTGGCCACGCAGCGCGAGATCCAGACCGAGCATGCCGGCGAGTTCAGCGTGACCGCCGCGGCCGGCATGTCGGGGCCCTACAACCTCAGCGGCTTCGCCCGCGTCGTCAACGCCCCCGCCAGCGAGGGGGGCCGCGTCAATGCCGGGGCGCTGCTCTTCACGCCGATGCTGCTGACGTCCTACCAGAACAGCTACGGCAACGTCTACGCCAAGGCCAGCGACGCCTACCGCGAGCCCTATGCCAAGACCATCGAGGCGCTGCTGCCGAGTGACGAGGCGCTGGAGTCGCTGCTGGACGACACCCGCCTGCCGAAGGACCCCACGCTGACGCGGCTCTTCGGCGAAGGCGGCCTGCTGACCGACAGCTTCCGGCAGGACTTCCTGACCAACGAGAACAACGGCTTCCGCAAGGCCCTGGTCGCCAACGACCTGACCAGCTTCAAGCCCAGCCGGCCGGTGGCCCTGTGCGGTGGCAGCCAGGACCCGACGGTCTTCTACAGCATCAACACCGGCGCGATGCAGGCACAGATCAACGAAGGACGGCCGGTGCAGGCCCAGGTGCCGGCCTTCGACCTGGAGAACCGCGCGACGCTGCCACCCGGCACGGCGGTCGACCTGATGGCGCAAAAGTTCGCCGACAACAAGGCCGCACTGGCGGCCGCAGGCGGTCCGACCGAGGTGGCCAAGCAATACCACGGCAGCCTGGTGCCGCCGTTCTGCAACGCGCTGGTGCGCGCCTTCTTCCAGCAAGTGGCACAGCAGCCGGGCCTTTGAGCCCCGGAATCCGGAAGGACCCCTGCCATGAACACCGCATTCCCGCTGCTGGCAGCCGCCCTTGCGCTGTCGGCCGGTGCCGCCTGCGCCCAGGACCAGAACGTCTACATCGGCGGCGGCTACATCAACATCGATTCGAAGTCGGACCCGCTGGTCGGCGGCGGGCCGGGCGTGACGCCGCCCAACTCGCGGCTGGATGTCGACGATGCCCGCACCATCATCTTCGGCTACCAGCGCTACTTCGACGACCACTGGGGCGTGGACCTGGCGCTTGGCCTGCCGCCCAAGCACCGCGTCTATGGCCGCGGCACGCTTGAAGGCTTCAAGCAGATCTCGTCGTCACGGCAGCTCGCGCCCACGCTGTTCGCCAACTACCGCTTCGGCAGCGCCGGCGACAAGCTGCGGCCCTTCGTCGGCGTCGGCATCAACTACACCCGCTTCATCGACAGCAAGAGCACCACCTCCGGCGACTGGGCCAGCGGCGGCAAGACCGAGCTGGACCTGTCCGACTCCTGGGGCCTGGCGGCACAAGCCGGGCTCAGCTATGCCGTCACGCCGGCCTGGTCCATCAATGCAACCGTGGCCACCGCCAAGGTCAAGAGCGACCTCAAGGCCACCACCACCCGGCCGGGCGGCTCGGTGGTGGAGCGGCGCACCACCATCGACTTCAACCCGACGGTGTTCACCTTGTCGGCCGGCTACCACTTCTAGGTCCCGCGCTGCCGCCGGGCGGCGCGAGCTTTGACGGTTCATCCTCCTGGCAGGCGCGAGAGCGCCTGCTTTTTTTCTTGGGACGCCGCTGGCGCCCGCCCGCCGGGTGGGGCGGCCCGGGGCCGGACGGTCGAGTGGAGGCGTCCGGCCGCAAGGCCCAGACGCCGAACGCCGGTGGCGTCGCCGCCTGTTTCACAATTTGTTTCATTTGCCGCTATCAAGTCAGCCGGCAAAGCGCCGTTTATCTCAGCATCGCACCGGTGAAAGACGCTCAGGCGCCAGTCTGACAACACCGTAGCGGGAAGACCGAGGCAGCGTCCGCCAGGACGCCACACCGACCGCAGTTGGTAACCCTCGATCGCGCGCCCGCTTATTTGTCCAAACACCCCGTCCCTTTGATCACGCCGCAAGGCGCGAGGCGGAGCTTGTTTGGCCATTCATTCAGCACATCAGACTGGAACAGAGAATGAATTCGAGCGTCTACCGTTGGGCCGTGTCTTTCAGCGTCGTCCTGCTTGCAGCATGCGGCGGCGGCTCCGGCACCGAGCAAAGCGAAGTGGCGGCCGATGTGGCGGCCGGGCAAGACAGCGTGGCCGCGGCCGAGCAGCCGGTGGCCATCGAAGCGGCGGCCCCGCTGCTGCTGCAACCCAACACCACCCCGGTGGAGCGGGCCCAGGCCGTGGCCAGCTACGGCGCGGCGGCGAGCCTGAGCGGCGCGCTGGCGCTGCCGGTGGCCGGCGGCGCCTCGGTCACCGTGACCCCGGTGGCGGGCTCCGACTTCGAAGGCAGCTGGAGCAAGACCGCCCCGGGCTGGAAGATGAACATCTGGGGCAGCCCGGCGGGCACCTTCGAGACCGAGCGCGAGACCCGCAGCGGCTATGTCTACGCCGGTGCCACCTCGCAGCGCTTTCGCATGCTGTCCAGCGGCGGCGGCGGTGGCCACCTGACCTTCCCGTTCGCCTTCAAGAAGGGCCGGGCCTACCGTGCCAGCGCCTATGTGCGCTCGGACGGCAATGCCTCGGTGGAACTGCTGATCCGCCGCGACGCCCACCCCTGGGACGCGGCAGCCGCCAAGACCGTGCAGGTCGGCACCAGCTGGCAGAAGATCGAGATCCAGGGCACCTATGTCGGCGACGTGCTGGGCACCCTGCGGGTGAACTCCAAGACGGCCGGCGCCAACGTGTGGATCGACAACATGAGCATTGCCGAGGTCGACTACAACGAGATGGCCCCCGTCAGCAAGGCCGCGGCCCCGGACACCCTGTTCGGCGTGCACGTGAACAAGCTGGGCGAGCACTCCAACTGGCCGACGCTGGGCCAGGGCATCGTGCGGCTGTGGAACACCGGCACCACCTGGGCCGACCTGGAGCGCGCCAACAACGTGTGGGACTGGAGCGGTGGCCACGGCCTGCGCCTGGACATGTACGTGGACTACGTGCGCCGCAACGGTGGCCAGATGCTGTACACCCTGGGCCAGACGCCGACCTGGGCCTCGGCCAACCCCAGCTCGGTGGGCCAGTACGGCATGGGCGCCAACATGCACCCGGCCAACATGGACGACTGGCGCGACTATGTGCGCACCATCGCCCGCCGCTACGCCGGCAAGATCAAGTACTACGAGCTGTGGAACGAGCCGGACTTCTCGGGCACCTACAAGGGCACGATGGAGAAGATGGTGGAGATGGCCCGCATCGCGCACCAGGAGATCAAGGCCGCCGACGCCACCGCCGTGCTGGTGTCCCCCGGCCTGACGCTGGGCCAGGGCTACCCGTGGCTGGACCGCTTCCTGGAGCTCGGTGGCGGCCAGTGGGTGGACCACATCGGCTTCCACTTCTACTACAACAACAAGCCCGAGCTGCTGGGCTCGCAGATCCAGAACGTGCGTGAAGTGATGCGCAACCACGGTGTGGAGAACAAGCCGCTGTGGAACACCGAAGGCGCCTTCATCTGCGACCCCTCGTTCCAGCAGTGCTCGACCTGGGAAGCCACCGCCGCCGAGAAGAACAGCGTCAATGCACGCGCCCTGATGATGATGTGGGGCAAGGGCATCAGCAACTTCAACTACTACTACTGGGAACGCAACAAGGAAGGTGCCGGCTCGCGCATGGTGGAAGCCGACTACCGCACGCCGACCGCCGCGGCCACCTCCTACGCCGAAGCCATCCGCTGGGTCAAGGGTGCCAGCCTGGTCGACTCCTACCAGGTGAACCACAACGTGTACGTGTTCCGTGCCACCCGCGGCGGCGAGAGCTTCGTGATCGCCTGGGCCACCACGCCGAACACGGTGGTGTCGCTGCCGGCCGAGTGGGGCGTGTCCAAGGTGCGCACCCTGGCTGGCCAGGAAAGCGGCATCTCCGCCGCCACCGTCACCCTGGGCTTGGAGCCGGTGCTGCTGAAGTAAGGCGCTCGCCGCCGGTCCCGGCCCCGCAAGGCGCCGCGCCGGCCGCCTGCCCAGCCTGCATGACGAAGGTCATGCAGGCTTTTTTGCTGGGTGCCCGTCATGCCGGGCGGGCCCCCACTGACTGCACCGGCGGACTGGCTTTTGCGATCGGGTGGTCTATATAGAGCTATTGCATCCACCGCGCAGCGGCCGGCTGGCAACACGGCTCACGCCGCCAGAGCCACCGCCCGTGCGCAAGGGCTGCTGCCCACCCCGCCCCTCGCCTTGCCCGGCATGCCATGACGCCACCCACTTCTGCCCCGAAGTTCCGGCCCTACACCCGGCACACCATCTCCACCGCACCGCAATGGCGCCAGCTCGACCCGGCGCTGCGCGAAGCCACGCTGGTCATGGCGCGCGTGCTGCCGTTCCGCACCAATGCCTATGTGCTCGACGAGCTGATCGACTGGCAACGGGTGCCCGACGATCCCATCTACCGCCTGTGCTTCGGCCATCCCGACATGCTGCCGGAGCCCGACTACCACCGCCTGCGCAAGCTGGTGCTGCAGCAGCGCGACGAGGCCGCCATCGAGCAGGAAGTGCACCGCCTGCGGCTGGCCATGAACCCCCACCCGGGTGGCCAGATGACCCACAACGTGCCCTCGCTGGACGGCGAGCCGGTGCCGGGCATCCAGCACAAGTACCGCGAGACGGTGCTGTTCTTTCCGAGTGCCGGGCAGAGCTGCCATGCCTATTGCAGCTTCTGCTTCCGGTGGCCGCAGTTCGTCGGGATGCAGGCGCTGAAGTTCTCGGCGCCCGACACGACGCAGCTGGTGACCTATCTGCGCCGCCATCCGGAAGTCAGCGACGTGCTGATCACCGGCGGCGACCCCCTGGTGATGGGTGCCGCCGCCCTGGCCCGCTGCATCGAACCGCTGTTGATCCCGGAGCTGTCTCATGTTCAAAACATCCGCATCGGTACCAAGGCACTGGCCTGGTGGCCGCACCGCTTCGTCAGCGACCCCGATGCGGACGAGCTGCTGCGGCTGTTCGAGCGGGTGGCCGCCTGCGGCCGCCACCTGGCACTGATGGTCCACCTCAGCCACCCGGCGGAGTTGCGCCCGGCCATTGCACAGCAGGCCATGGCCCGGCTGCGCGCCACCGGCGCGACGCTGCGGCTGCAGGCGCCGCTGGTGCGCCATGTCAACGAGGCGCCTGAGGACTGGGTGGAGCTGTGGAGCACCGGGGTGCGCCTGGGCGCCATTCCGTACTACCTCTTCATCGAGCGGGACACCGGGGCCAGCGACTATTTCAGCCTGCCGCTGGCGCGGGCCCATGCCATCTTCCAGGCGGCCTATCGCTCGGTGTCCGGCCTGGCACGCACGGTGCGCGGCCCGTCGATGAGCACCTTCGCCGGCAAGGTCCTGATCGACGGCATCGCCACGCTGGCCGGCGAGCCGGTGTTTGCGCTGCAGTTCCTGCAGGCCCGCAATGCAGACTGGGTGCGCCGCCCCTTCTATGCCCGCTTCGATGCCGCTGCCACCTGGTTCGACCAGCTGAAGCCGGCCTTTGGCGAGCCGCGCTTTTTCTTCGAGGCCGAGGGCCGCAGCAGCACGGCAGCCCGCATCGTGCCGCTGCGGGCCGAGCCGCGCGAAGCCGCCCGGCTCACGCCAGGCCCGCACTGAAGCGCACCGGCCCTGCCTCACTTCCCTTTCCCCACTCCGGAGGCTCTGGCATGCAAGTCTTCATCGACGGCCGTTTCTATGCGCCCCAGGATGCCAAGGTGTCCGTCTTCGACCACGGCTTTCTCTACGGCAACGGCGTGTTCACCACCCTGCTGGCCACCGAGCGCGGGCCGCTGTTCATCGACGACCACCTTGATCGCCTGTGCGAGTCGGCCCGCCTGGTGCGCATTCCGGTGCCCTGGAGCCGGCAGCAGCTGCGCCGCTGGGTGATCGACACCCATGAGCACAACTGCCACCCCCCGGGCCGGCGGCGACTGCGCATCAACATCTCGCGCGGCGTCGGGCCCGATGTGCCGATCGACCACGCGCGGCAGTGCCGGCCCTCGCTGAGCATCATCGCGTCGCGCTGCCCCGAGGTCAGCGAGCAGGTGGCGCGTGACGGGTTGCGCGTGTGCAGCATCGCCTGCGAGCGGGTGCTGCCGCGTGCCAAGAGCTTCAATTTCCTGCCCAGCGTGCTTGCGCTGGAGGAAGCGCATGAACGCGGCTACGACGATGCACTGCTGGTCGATCGCCATGGCCATGTCACCGAAGCCACCACCGGCAACGTCTTCCATTTCGACCAGGGCGTGCTGCACACGCCCGCGCTCGGCATGCTGGAAGGCATCACACGCAAGCACCTGATCCGCATCGCCCGGGAACTGGGCCTGCAGGTGGAGGAAGGCTGCTACGGCGTGGCAGCCCTGCAGCGCGCCGACGAGGTGTTCCTGACCGGCACCACCAAGCTGATCCTGCCTGTCACCCGCATCGACGGCCGCGCCATTGCCGGCGGGCGCTTTGGCGAATGCACGCTGGCGCTGAAGGAAGCGATGGCGGAGCGGCTCTTTCCCGCCTGGCCCGGCTGAGCCGAGCCAGGCCGGTTCAGCGGCGCGGGGCCGCCTGGGCGGGCTGGCCAGCGCACCGGCCGGGCAAGCCCTACACTCGGGCTCCCCCCTCCTGCGCTGCGCCATGCCCCCGTCCCACCTGCTGCTTGCCCTGGCCGTTGTTTTCGTCTGGGGCACCAACTTCGTTGTCATCAAGCTGGGCCTGGCGGAGCTGCCGCCCTTCCTGTTCGCGACCCTGCGC
Organism: Eleftheria terrae; assembly: GCF_030419005.1. Lineage (NCBI taxonomy): Bacteria > Pseudomonadati > Pseudomonadota > Betaproteobacteria > Burkholderiales > Eleftheria > Eleftheria terrae. The sequence goes on along the minus strand of NZ_CP106951.1, from coordinate 3,716,497 downwards.
TTCACGCTCTCGGCGTTTCCCTTCGTGCTGTTCATCCGCCGGCCGCCGGTGCGCTGGCGCAGCCTGGCGGCCTTCGGCGTGCTGCTGGGGGCCGGCGAGTTCGGGCTGCTGTACTACGCGATGCGCAGCGACATCTCGCCCGGGCTGGCGTCGCTGGTGATTCAGACGCAGGTCTTTTTCACCATCGGCCTGTCGATGCTCTTGCGCGGCGAGCGGGTGCGGCCGCTGCAGGGGGTGGCGCTGGGGCTGGCCGTCGGCGGCATCGCCTTGATCGCCGCGCGCATGGATGCCTCGGCCACCGCCTGGGGGCTGGGCCTGGTGTTGATGGCGGCCTTCTGCTGGGCCTGCGCCAACCTGGTGGCCCAGTCGGCCGGCAAGGTGGACATGCTGGCCTTCATGGTCTGGTCGAGCCTGTTCGCGGTACCGCCATTGCTGGCGGCCAGCCTGCTGCTCGAGGGGCCGGCCGCGCTCACAGCCAGCCTGCAGCAGGCGAGCGTGGCCGCCTGGGGCGCGGTGCTGTGGCAGGCGCTCGGCAACACGCTGTTCGGCTATGGCGCCTGGAACTGGCTGCTGTCGCGCCATCCGGCCGCCACTGTGACGCCCAATGCCCTGCTGGTGCCGGTGTTCGGCATGACGGCCTCCGCCTGGTGGCTGGCCGAGCCGCTGCCCGGCTGGAAGCTGGGCGCTGCGGCACTGGTCATCGCGGGCCTGGCGCTCAACGTGCTCGCCAGCCGGCTGGCCGCCTTGCGGGCGGTGCCGGCCGGCGCCGTCCGCTAGCCGCGGTTCCCGGCCTCACCCCAGGCGCCCGGCCCAGTGCGCCGTGAGCGGCGTGTGCTGCTTGCCGGGGCCGCGGGCGGCCAGCAAGGCGCGGCCCAGTTCGCGCTGGCCGTCGGCTGCGGCCGCGGCCAGCAGGGTCTGATCGATCAGGTCGCGCTGGGCATGGCTGCCGCCAATGCGGGCGGCCTCCGCCCGGGCTGCCTGCAGCGAGCGCACGGCCGCACCCCACTCGCCGCGGGCCTGCTGCAGCAGGCCTTGCATCAGGTCCAGGCCGGTGGCGGCCGCTTGGCCGCGGGCCGGCCCTTCGCGCTCGTGCAGCGCCGACGTCGCCGTGCGGACCTGCTGCCACCAGCGTTCGGCACGGCCGATGTCACCACAGCCCAGCAGCGTCACCATCAGGTGCAGGTCGTTGAAGGGTGACCAGCCGGCCGCCGCGTCGCTGCAGTCCCAGCCGGCCGCCAGCGCCTGCCAGCGAGCCCCGCAGTCCACCCCCAGCAGCGACAGCCGCCACAACAGTGCAGCGGCATCGAGGCGTTGCAGGGCGATCTGCACCGCGTCGCCGCTCAAGCGCTGGTCGTAGCGTTGCAAGGCTGCGCCGGTATCGAGCCGCTCCAGGTCGAACAGCGCATGGTGCCACCAGAGGTGCACGGCAAAGCCGTTGTCCTGCGACCAGTGCGGCTCGTGCCCGGCGAGCCAGGCCGAGCCTTCGTCACAGCGGCCTTGCATCTCCATCACATGGGCCACCGCATGCACCGCCCAGGGCACTCGCACCTCGGCCTGCAACGCCTCGCGGCCGACCGCCTCGGCTTCGGCGTCCCGGTGCATCTCCTCCAGGCCGAAGGCCAGCATGCCGCCCACGTAGGGCCGCAGCGGATCATCGGCGGCCCAGGCGGGCAGCACCTGCTGCACCCGGCCCAGCAGGCGGGCCGGGTCGCCGCGATGAAAGTCGAACAAGTGCGCCCACTGCAAGGCCAGCAGGTCGCGCGGATGAGCGGCCAGGACTTCGCCCCAGCAGTCGCACGCGGCCTCCCAGCCGCCTTGCCAGCCCAGCCGCACGCCGGCGAGCAGGGCCTGTTCGCGCGGATGGGCGCCGGCCAGCAACCGGTCGGCGCCGGCCAGCGCCGCTGACGCCTCGGCCTGCCAGGCGCGCTCCGTCAGCGTGAGCAGGAAGCCGGCCCGCATCACCGGCGGCAACAGCCAGCCGGGATCGGCCGCGGCAGCCGCATCGAGGTCGGGCAGCGGGTTGCCGTAGAACGACACCATGCGCCAGAGCGCCTGCTCGGCATGCCGCAACGCCTCGGGCGAGCGGGTGCTGACCGGGTTGCCACGCGGGTCCTGCATCGCCGCTGGCCTACCCGAGCGCGCCGGGTGGTGCCGGCCAGGGCCGCTGCGCCGGGCGCATCTGTTCCCAGGCCTGCGCCATCTGCAGCACGCCCAGGTCGTCGAAGCGGCGGCCGGCGATCTGCAAGCCGATGGGCAGGCCGTCGCCGGTGTAGCCGCAGTTGATGGACGCGGCCGGCTGCTCGCTCATGTTGAAGGCGAGTGTGAAGGCGATGTGGTCGAAGGGCCGCGTCACGTCGTCGGTGGGGCACGGCAGCTCGGCGGCGAAGGCGGGCATCGGCGCGGTGGGCGAGAGCACGTAGTCGAAGTGCCGGGTCGCTGCCACCGTGGCGGCCCGCAGGTTGAGGGTTTCGCTATAGCCCTGGAAGACCGCCTCGCCGCTGTGCTCGGCGCCGCCTTCCGCCCAGGCGCGGATGAAAGGCAGCACCCGGGCGCGGCGCTCCTCGGGCAGCCGGCTCATCTCGATCCAGAAGCGGGTGCGCCAGAAGCGGTCGATGCCTTCGATGACCGAGCGGTCGGCCCAGGGCGCCAACGGCTCGACGATGGCACCGGCGGCCTCGAAGGCGCGCGCGGCCGAGCACACCGCTTCGGCGACTTCGCCCGCCACCGCGGTGCCCCAGCCGGCATCCAGCCAGAGGCCGATGCGCAGCCCGCGCAATGGGCGCTCCAGTTGCAGCCAGTCGATGCGCTCGTAGGGCAGGCTCATGTGGTCGCGCCAGTCCGGCAGTGTCAGCGCCTGCATCATCAGCGCGGCGTCGCGCACGGTGCGGGTCATGGGGCCGGCGACCCGCGCCGGGTACGGCGGATCGATCGGGATGCGGCCCAGGCTCGGCTTGAGGCCGAAGAGGCCGCACCAGCCCGCCGGCAGGCGGATGGAGCCGCCGATGTCGGTGCCGACATGCAGCGGCGCGTAGCCGGCCGCCGCGGCGGCCGCGGCGCCCGAGCTGGAGCCGCCCGGGTTGCGGTCCAGCTGCCAGGGGTTGCGGGTCAGCGGATGGAAGCTGGACAGCCCGGAAGACAGCATGCCGTAGTCCGGCATCGTGGTCTTGCCGAGCAGCACGGTGCCCGCCTCGCGCAGGCGGGCGGCCGGCGGGGCGTCCTCGGCGGCGGGCCGCAGCTCGGTGGCGGCGGTGCCCAGCGGCACCGGCACGCCGCGGGTGGCGATGTTCTCCTTCAACATGGCCGGCACACCGTCGAGCGGGCCCTGCGGCTCGCCACGCAGCCAGCGTGCCTCGGCGGCAGCGGCCTGCGCCAGCGCGGCTTCGGGGTCGAGCGCATAGGCGGCCCGCAGGTGCGGCTCCCAGCTCGCGATGTGCGCGAGCGCCGCGCGTGTCACTTCCACCGGGGAAGCGGCCCGGCGGCGGTACAAGGCGGCCAGCTCGGCCGCGGTCAGCAGGTGCGGGGCATCGCTCATGTCCACCCCCTCATTGCCAGGACACTGCCGCCATGTCGTTGGCGAAGATCGGCGAGCTGCTCCACAGGCCCTTGAGCCGCTTGTTGGCCACCACGATCTGCGGCAGCTGGAACAGGTAGATGTTGGCCGCATCGCTGGCCAGCTGGCGCTGGGCATCGCCAATCAACCGCAGCCGCTCCTGCGGGTTGATGGCGGCGTTGTACTTGTCCATCAGCGCCCGGAAGCTGGGCGAGTCGTAGCCGAAGTAGTACTGCGGGTTGGTGTAGATCATCAGGTCCAGCGGCTCGACATGGCTGATGATGGTGAGGTCGAAATTGCCCTTGAAGGCACCCGACAGCCACTGCGCCCATTCGACGTTCTCGATGCGGGCGTTGATGCCCACCTTGGCCAGCTGCGCCGCGACCACCTCGCCGCTCTTGCGCGCGTACTGCGGCGGTGGCAGGGTCAGCGTGACATTGAGCGGCGTGGCCACGCCCGCTTCCTTCAGCAGCGCACGCGCCTTCTCGGGGTTGTAGGGATAGACGCCGGTCAGGTCCACGTAGCCCGCGTCGCTCGGCACCATGTGGCTGCCGATGGGCGTGCCGAAGCCGTCCATCGCGCCGGCCACCACCGCCTTGCGGTCGATGGCATGCGACATGGCGCGGCGCACGCGCACGTCGTCGAAGGGCTTGCGCCGGTGGTTGATGCTGACGATGGTCTTGCCGTTGGAGCCGCCCGCGGTGACGCTGAAGCGCGGGTCCCGGCGGAACTGCTCGACGCTCTGCGAGGCCTGGAAGCGCGGAATGGCATCGACGTCACCCGCCAGCAGCGCCGCCACCTGGGCAGCCGCATCATTGATGAAGCGGAAGGTCACCTTCCTGAGCTTCACCTCGGACGCCGCCCGATAGCCGCTCCAGGCGCTCAGCGTCACGGCCGACCCCTTGGCCCACTGGTCGAACTTGAACGGCCCGGTGCCGATGGGCCGGGTGGCCGTGCCGGCGGCGCTTTTCGGGTCGAGGATGACGGCGGTGTTCTCGCCCAGGCGGAACAGCAGCGTGCCGTCGGGCTGGGCCAGCGTCAGGATGACGGTGTTCGCGTCGGGCGTGTCGATGCGCGAGATGTTGTCGAACACCGCCTTCTTGGCCTTGTTGGTGCTGCCCTCGGCCTTGGCACGCTCGAAGCTGAACTTCACGTCGGACGCATCGAAGGCCTCGCCGTCATGGAAGCGCACGCCGCGCCGCAGCCGGAAGGTGTAGCTGCGGCCATCGGGCTCCACGCTCCAGCTCTCGGCCAGCAGCGGCGTGACGCTGCCGTCGGGATGGATCTTGGTCAGGCCTTCCAGCACGTTGTAGTGCACGATTTCGCCGATGGTGGAGGCGGCACCGGTGGTGGGGTCCAGCCCCGGCGGCTCCAGCGTGATGGCGAGCACTGCCGAGGTCTTGCCCGCCTGGGCCACCGCCATGGCCGGCACGGCGGCCAGCAGCGCGGCGGCGAAGGTGTAGCGCATCTTCATGACAACTCCCGAAACATCGAAGTCCGCTGCCGCGCAAGCGCCCGGCCGACGGCGCTCATTCCATCACGTTTTGCCGGCCATCGCGCGGCGTCCGCGTGCATGGCCCGCGCCCGGCGCCAGCCAGGCGTCGAGCAGTTCCAGGGTGTACGGGTGGCGGGCAGCACTGAACAGCTGCTGCGGCGTGCCCTGCTCCACGATGCAGCCCGCCTGCATCACGGCCACCTCGTCGCACAGGTGCTCCACCACCGCCAAGTCGTGGCTGATGAAGAGGTAGCTGAGGCCGAACTGCTGCCGCAGGTCCTGCATCAGGTTGAGCACCTGGGCCTGCACCGACACATCGAGCGCGCTGACCGGCTCGTCGGCCACGATCAGCCGTGGCCGGGTGATGAGGGCACGTGCGATGGCGATGCGCTGGCGCTGGCCGCCGGAGAACTGGTGCGGGTACTGGTCGAGGTCGCTGCGCCGCAGGCCGACCGCCTCCAGCGCGTCGGCCGCCCGCTCGTGCATCTCCTCGCGCCGGAGGCCGCCGAGCGCGGCCAGCGGCTCGGCCACGATGCGGCCGACCCGCTGCCGCGGGTCGAGCGAGCCATAGGGGTCCTGGAACACCATCTGGAAGTCGCGCCGCGCCTGCCGCAGCTGGCTGGCGGGCAGGCGGTGCAGGTCCTGCCCCAGCAGGTGCACACTGCCCGCACTGGGCGCCTCCAGCGCCATCACGAGCCGTGCCAGGGTGGACTTGCCCGACCCCGATTCACCGACGATGCCCAGGCTGCGACCGGCCGGCAGGCTGAAGCTGACGCCTTTCAACGCCGCCACGGTGGGGGCGGGCTGCAGCAGCCGGGTGCGTGGCAGACGGTAGTGCTTGGCGAGGTCGCGCACCTCCAGCAGCGGTCCGATCATGTGCTCACCTCCGGCAGCCGGATGCAGCGCGCCCGGTGGCCCGGGCCGACCTCGAAGGCCGGCGGCAGTGCCGCCTGGCAGGCCGGCAGCGCGAAGGCGCAGCGGTCGGAGAACGGGCAGCCGGGCGGCAGCAGGCCCAAGGCGGGCACCCGCCCGGCAATGGCCGGCAGCCGCACGCCATGGCCGACGCCGATCTGCGGCCGGGCCGCATGCAGGCCACGGGTGTAGGGATGGGCCAGCCGCGCGAACACCTCGCCGGTGGGCCCGGACTCGACGATGTGGCCGCCGTACATCACCAGCATGCGCTCGACGTTGCGCGCAATGACGTTCAGGTCGTGCGAGACGAGCAGCAAGGCCATGCCGCGTTCCTCCACCAGCTCCGCCACCAGGTCGAGGATCTCGCGTTGCAGCCGCACGTCCAGCGCAGTGGTGGGCTCGTCGGCAATCAGCAGCTCGGGGCCGCAGGCCAGCGCCATCGCGATCATCACGCGCTGGCGCTGCCCGCCCGAGAGCTGGTGCGGCCAGGCATCGAGCCGCTGCGCCGCATCGCCCAGCCGCACTCGCTGCAGCAGGCGCAAGGCCTCGGCGCGGGCCGCACGGCGGCTGAGCCCGCGGTGCAGGCGCAATGGCTCGGCCACCTGCTCGCCAATCGTGTGCAGCGGGTTGAGCGCCGTCATCGGCTCCTGGAACACCATGGCGATGCGGTTGCCCCGCAGGCGGCACAGCGCCGCTTCGTCCAGCCCCACCAGTTCCTGCCCGGCCAGCCGGATGCTGCCCGAGACCTGCGCGCCTTCGGGCAGCAGCCCCATCAGGGCCAGCGCCGTGAGCGATTTGCCGCTGCCCGACTCGCCAATCAGCCCCAGGCTGCGGCCGGCCTCCAGCGTGAAGTCCAGGCCCTGCAGCGCCGGCACCGGGCCGCGGGCCGTCGGCAGCGTGACGCCGAGCCCGGCGACCTCCAGCAGCGGCCGGCTCATCGGGCGGCCTCCGCCCGCCAGCGCGCGCGGCCCGCGCGCTGGCCGTGAGGGCACCTGCCGGCCACCGGTCGCCTCATGCGCCCCCCCTGCTGTGAGCGAGCCGGGGATCGAGCAGGTCGCGCAGGGCGTCGCCAAGCAGGTTCAGGCCCAGCACCGACAGCGCAATGGCGAGGCCCGGATAGACCGCCAGGCGCGGCGCCTGGAACAGCTGCGTCTGCGCCTCGTTGAGCATGCGGCCCCAGGAGGGCTGCGGCGGCTGGGTGCCCAGGCCCAGGTAGGACAGCGCCGCCTCGGCCAGGATGGCGGTGGCGAACTGGATGGTGGCCTGCACGATGAGTGCCGCGGCAATGTTGGGCAGCACATGCTCCAGGGTGATGCGCCAGGCCCCCTTGCCGCAGGCGCGCGCCGCCATCACGAAAGGCCGCGACCAGACCTGGCGCGCCGAGGCCCGGGTGACGCGGGCGAATACCGGGATGTTGAAGATGCCGATGGCCACGATGGAGGTGAACAGCCCCGGTCCGTAGACCGCGCTCAGCATCAGCGCTGACAGCAGGGCCGGAAAGGCGAAGGTGAAGTCGGCCAGCCGCATCACCAGCTCGTCGACCCAGCCCTGCCGTGCGGCAGCCAGTGCGCCGAGCGACACGCCGGCCAGCAGCCCGATGCCCACCGCCACCACGCCCACCGCAATGGAGTTCTGCGCACCGGCCAGCAGCAGCGAGGCGATGTCGCGGCCCAGGCTGTCGGTGCCCAGCCAGTGGGCGGCCGAGGGCAGCGCCAGCTTGTCGGCGATGTCGAGTTCGTCCGGCGGATAAGGCGTCCAGGCCAACGACAGCGCGGCACCCGCCAGCAGCAGCAGCACCAGCAGCCCGCCGGCCACGAAGCCGGGATGGCGCAGTGCACGCTGCCCGAAGGCGATGCCGGCGGAAGCGATGGGCCGGCTCAAGCGTCGCTCGCCTTCAGCCGCGGGTCGATCCAGGCATGCAGCAGGTCGACCGCCAGGTTGATCAGCACCACCGCAGCGGCCAGCAGCATGATCACGTTGCGCACCACCACCAGGTCGCGGTTGGCGATGGCCTGGAACACCAGGCGGCCGAGGCCGGGCAGGTAGAAGACGTTCTCGACCACGATGGTGCCGGTGAGCAGGTTGCCAAACTGCAGCCCCATGATGGTCAGCACCGGCACCATCGCATTGCGCAGCACGTGGCCCCACAGCACGGCACGCCGGCCGAGGCCCTTGGCCCGCGCGGTGCGCACGAAGTCCTCGCGCAGCACCTCGAGCACCGCCGAGCGCGTCACCCGCGCCAGCACCGCCGCCTGCACCGCCGCCAGCGAGACCGCCGGCAGCACCAGCGCCTGCAGCCCGGGCAGCAGCCCGCCGCCGTCCTCGGCCCGCCAGCCGGGAAAGCCGCCAGCCGAGAACCACTGCAGCTGCACCGAAAACAACAGGATCAGCAGGATGGCGAACCAGAAGCTGGGCACCGCGATGCCGAGCTGGCTGAATGCCATCACGGCGAGGTCGCCGGGCTTGTTGTGGTGGGCCGCCGCATACAGCCCAAGGGCCAGCGCGAGCACGACGGCGAGCGCCATCGCCAGCACCGCCAGCGGCAGGCTCACCACCAGCCGCTCCAGGATCAGCGCCGCCACCGGGGTGTCGTAGGCGGCGCTGTGGCCCAGGTCGCCCTGCGCCATGCCGGCCAGCCAGTCGCCATAGCGCTGCAGGGCCGGACGGTCCAGCCCCAGCTGCCGCGCCAGCGCGTCCACCGCCTCGGGGGTGGCGGTGGGGCCGAGCATGACCTGCGCCGCATTGCCGGGCAGCACCTCCAGCACCGTGAAGATGACGGCCGATGCGCACAGCAGCGTCGCCACGAAGATGGCGAAGCGCTTGAGCAGGAAGAGGCTCATCGGAGCGCAGGCACCCCGCCTGGGGGGCCGCAACGACGGGCAAGGGGCGTGGGACGGTTCATCAGTCGCGAGCAGGCTAGCGCGCCATGCCGCAGTTGGCAAGACGCTGCAGTGCAGCATGACCGCCGGGCACCGGCGCCCCGCCACCGCGGGCGGCACCGCACCATGCCAGCCAGCCGGCACGACGGGCGCCGGCGCCGCCCGGCAGCGCGCTCGTCAGGCCAGCACGGCCGCCATCGCGACGGCGACCTGCTCGACGTTGTGCTGGTTCAGCCCGGCCACGCACATGCGGCCGGAGCGCACCAGGTAGACCCCCTGCTCCTCGCGCAGGCGGTCGACCTGCTCGGGCGTCAGGCCGGTGTAGCTGAACATGCCGCGCTGGGTCAGGAAGTAGTCGAAGTTGCGCCCCGGCAGCTTCTCGCTCAGCACGGCATGCAGCCGGCTGCGCATGGCCTTGATGCGTTCGCGCATCGCGCCGAGTTCCTCCGCCCAGCGGGCCCGCAGCTCGGGCGTCAGCAGCACCTTGGCGACGATCTGGCCGCCATGGGTGGGGGGGCTCGAGTAGTTGCGGCGCACCGCGGCCTTCAGCTGGCCCAGCACCAGCTGGGCCTGTGCCGCGTCGGGGCACACCACGCTCAGTCCGCCACAGCGCTCGCCATAGAGCGAGAAGCTCTTCGAGAAGGAGCTGGCAACGAAGAAGCTGAGGCCGGCGTCGGCCAGTGCCCGGATCGCCCAGGCGTCTTCCTCGATGCCGTCGCCGAAGCCCTGGTAGGCAATGTCGACATACGGGATCAGCCGGCGCTCCTGGATCACCGGGATCAGCTGGCCCCATTGTTCCTGCGACAGGTCGACGCCGGTGGGGTTGTGGCAGCAGGCATGCAGCAGCACGATGCTGCCGGCCGGCAGCGTCTTGAAGGCGGCCAGCATTTCGTCGAACTTCACGCCACCGGTGGCCGCGTCGTAGTACGGATAGGTGTTCACCGTGAAGCCAGCGCCTTCGAACATCGCGCGGTGGTTGTCCCAGGTGGGGTCGCTGACCCAGACCTGGGCCTCACCGAAGTAGCGCTTCAGGAAGTCCCCGCCTACTTTCAGGCCGCCCGAGCCGCCCAGCGTCTGCAGGGTGGCGATGCGGCCGCTGGTCACGGCCTCGTGCTGGGCACCGAACAGCAGCTGCTGCACCGCGCTGCGGTAGTTGGCCGCACCCTCCATCGGCTGGTAGGGGCGCGCACCGATGGTCTGCAGCAGGCCGGTCTCGGCTTCGCGCACCGCGGCCATCACCGGCAGGCGGCCGGCGTCGTCGAAGTAGATGCCGATGCTGAGGTTGATCTTGTTGGCCCGCGGATCCTTCTGGAAATTCTCGTTCAGGGTCAGGATGGGGTCGCCGGCATAGGCATCGACGTGCTGGAACATGGAAAGGGTCCTCGGGCTGGTACTGACAGAAGAAGCAGCGATTATCCCGCCCTCGCCGGCCGGCCCCACCGCTGGCCGGCGTCGCCGGCCGGCCAGCACCCGGCGTTTGAGGTGAGGCCGGCTGCGCGGCCGCCCCCTACCGGCCGGCGCTCAGGACGCGAGCGCCGCCTCGATGTCGGCCTCCAGCGACTTGGGCGCGTCGGTCGGCGCATAGCGCTTGAGCACGCGGCCGTCGCGGGCCACCAGGAACTTGGTGAAGTTCCACTTGATCGATCGCGTCCCGAGCAGGCCCGGCGCTTCGCCGGTCAGCCAGCGGTAGAGCGGATGGGCCTGCGCGCCGTTGACATCGACCTTGCTCATCATCGGAAAGCTCACGCCGTAGTTCACCGAGCAGAACGAGGCGATCTCCTCCTCGCTGCCCGGGTCCTGGGAGCCGAACTGGTTGCAGGGGAAGCCCAGCACCACCAGGCCGCGCGCCTGGTGGCGCGACCACAGCTCCTCCAGCCCGGCGAACTGCGGGGTGAAGCCGCATTTGCTCGCCGTGTTGACAATCAGCATCACCTTGCCCCGGTAGTCCGAGAGTGGCACCGGCCGGCCGTCGATGCCGGTCGCCTCGAAGTCGTAGATGCTGCTCATTGCAAGCTCCCTGCGGATGGGAATGGCCCCCGGCCACCGCGGCCACAGCGGCGCGCAGCGGCCATGGAACTGCGCGCGAGGCGCATCCTATCCCCAAGGTGCGGGCTTGACGGCCTCAGTGAGGGCCTGCAAACATGCTGTTACGCCGGGCAGGCGGGACAGCAGCTGCAAGACGCGTCCCGGCGCCGCGGGCCGCTCCCGGCATCGGGGCCGGGCCGGCGGCGGAGCGGGTGGCGTGTCGCAGGAGCTGTTTTCATGAGCGTCCCTTATCGGGTGGCGGTGCAAGGGTTCAACCAGGTCGAGCGGGCGACGCTCGATGCCTTCTTCCGCCTTGCGGCCCGGCGCTCGCCGGCCTACCGCCAGGTGAGCGAGCTGCACGCCTGCGACTACGTCATCGCCGATGCCGACGCGCAACCCGAGCTGGTGCACGACGTCCTGCGCAGCGCCGGCCGCTGGGATGTGACGCTGTTCGTCGGGGCCGGCGAGGCCCGCGGCGCGCTGGCCCGGCTGCCCAGGCCGCTCAACCCGGCCCATGTGCTGCGGGTGCTGGACGAAGCGGTGCGCCAGGGCGGCGAGCGGGCCCCGCCCCAGGAGCCAACGCCGTCGCCCCACCGCTTGCCACCGCCGGCGCTGCCGCCGCTGTCGGCCCACCCGCTCCGGCGTTCGCCGGCGGACGCCCGCCTGCGCGACTTCCAGCACAGCAGCACCTTCAGCAATTCGGTGCTGATCGAAGGCGACGACAAGTACGAACACATCCTGGTGGTGGATGACAGCGAGTTGTCGTTGCGTTTCATGCAGTCACGCCTGAAACGCTTCGGCTTCAAAGTCCACCTGGCCCACGGCGGCGAGGAAGCACTGGCGCTGCTGGAGCAACGGCAGTTCGACTTCGTCTTCCTCGACGTGATGATGCCGGGGATGGACGGCTACCAGACCTGCCGCAGCATCAAGCGCCGCGCGTTGCCGCCGGGCCAGCAGATGCCGGTGGTGGTGCTGCTGAGCAGCCGCGCTGGCGCCATCGACAAGATCCGCGGCACGCTGGCCGGCTGCGATGCCTATCTCACCAAGCCGCTGGACGAGCAGGAACTGGTGCGCGTGATCGGCAGCCACCACGAGGTGTTCCAGCGGGCCTTCGACAGCACCCAGGGCATCAGCACCACCCGCCCGGCCGCGCCGTGAAGCGCCGCGGCAGCGGCCGCCGGCTGCCGCCATCGCCCCCGGCAGCCCGGGCGCCGGGGCGGTTGGGCCCGGCCACGGCTGCGGCTTCGCCGCAACTGCCCGGCCTGCCCCCGGCAGCCTCACCCTACACTGCGCACTGGACATGACACCCAGACCGAGCCCCGTGGAGCACCCTGCACCTTCCCCATCGCATGCCGCCGCTGACGGCCCCTCGCCCGCCCTGGCCCAGGGAGTGCAATGCGGCCCGTGGTGGCTGGCCTTCCCCTTCAGCTGGGCGCGCAGCATCGTCGAGGAGCTCCAGCTGTCGGAGGTGCCGCACGCGCCGCCGTGGCTGGCGGGCGCCGCCAACGTGGATGGCAAGGTGGTGCCGGTGTTCGACCTGGCCCTCTATCTCGACCCGGAGCTGCCGCCCACCACCGGCCCGGGCGCCCTGGCCTTGTTGGGCGGTGAAGGGGAGCAGGTGGCGGCCATCGCCTTCCGTGGGCTGCCGGCCATGGCGCGGCCCCAGGCCGGCCTGGAGGCGCCTGCCACCCCGGCGGCGCTGGCCGAGTTTGTCGTCGGTGCCGCCACTGACGAGGGTGGCCGCGCCTGGGCCCTGATCGACGCCGCGGCACTGATGGAGGCCTTGTCGGCCGAACTGGCCCTGGCCTGAGACCCCGGCCGGCGAACAAGGGAGGGCACGAGATGAATCTCCGCCTGAAACTGCTGTTGAGCAGCGCAGGCCTGGGCGGCCTGGGCGCCCTGCTGGCGGCCGCGCTGCTGTGGCAGGGCGTGCAGGACGGCGCGCAGCGGCAGGCCGTCGCCGACCTGCAGCAGGCCCTGCTGCTGCAGCGCACTGCCCATGCCGCAGCCGTGCAGCGCGAGTTCGCCACCCGCGTGGCCGGCCTGCGCCTGCTTGCCGCGCAGCGCAGCACGGTGGACGCGCTGCGCCAGTTCAAGGCCGCCATGGCGGAGCTCTCCGCCGATGCGGGTGCCGGCACCTCGAGCGCCGCCATGCGGGAGGAAATGCTGGGCTGGCTGGGCCAGCAGTTCAAGCCCGAATGGGCTCGCAACAACCTGGCGCCGCTGCCGGAGCTGACCGCCGCGATGGACGCACGGGCCCTCGTCACCGCCGCGCTGCAGCAGGAATTCATCGTGCGCAACCCGCAGCCGCCGGGCCGCAAGGACCTGCTGGTCTATCCCGACACGCCTACCCCCTATGGCCAGGCGCATGCGCAGCACCACCGAGCCTTCGACCGCGCCCAGGACCAGTTGCAGGTGCAGGACCTGGTGCTGATCGACAGCGACACCGACCAGCTGGTCTACACCGTCGCCAAGGACCTGGACTTCGCCAGCAACGTGCACAGCGCCCTGCTGCTCGGCTCGCCGATGGCCACCGCCTACGCCGAGGTGAGGCGCGCGCGCTCCGCGGACGCCCTGGCGTTGTCCGATGCACGGCCCTACCTGCCGGCAGCCAACCGCCCGGTGGTGGTGGCGGCCGTGCCGGTCTTCGACGGCGAGGTGCAGGTGGGCGTGCTGGCCTGGCGGGCCAGCCTGGACCAGCTCGCCGCCCCCTTGCGCGCCGCCCCGGATGCCGCCGCCGAGAGCCTGCTCTTCGGCGCTGACAAGCGCTTGCGCAGCGAGCCGCGCGCGGCCCTGCTGGCGGCCCTGCCGCCGGCAGCGGCCGCTTCGCCCGCGGTCGACCCCAGGGCACTGGCTGCGCACCGCCGCAGCGCCGCGACGCTGCTGGGCCTGGACACGCCTGCGGTCGCGGCGTCACTGCAGGGACAGAGCGGCAGCGCCAGCTTCCGCGACGCAGCCGGCCGCGCCTGGCAGGCCGCCTATCAACCGTTGCAGCTCGAAGGCCAGCGCTGGGCCCTGCTCAGCGTGGCGCCCGAGCCGGACGCGGCGGCCACCACCGCGGCCGGGTCCTTTTGGTGGCGGGCGCTGCTGGCCATGCTCGCCGCGCTGCTGCTGGGCGCCGGCGTGGCCGCCGCGCTGCTGCGCGGCTGGCTCAAGCCGCTCGGCCAGCTGCACCGCACCCTGGCGCGGGTGCAGCGCGGCGAGCTGTCGGCCCGCACCGGCCTCGGCCCGCACGACGAGCTGGGCCGGCTCGGCCAGGCGCTCGACCGGCTGCTCGACGGCCGGCTGAGCGCCCTCGACACCGCCGCCCGCGAGAACGAGCGGCTCAACGAGTCGGTCGTGCGGCTGCTGCAGACCGTGTTCCAGATGGCCAACAAGGACCTGAGCGTGCGCGCCGAGGTCGGCGAGGACCTCATTGCCACGCTCGCCTCGGCCGTCAACCAGCTCGGCGACGAGATGAGCGCGACGCTCTCCGAAGTGAGCGCCATCGCTGCCCGGGTGCGCAGTGCCAGCGAATCGGTCGGCGAGCAGGCGGTGCGCGTCGACGAGACCGCGCATGCCGAACGCGAGGCGCTGGAGGCCATGGCCGACGCACTGAACCAGGCCACCTACCAACTGGCCCAGGTCGGCGCGCTCTCGCACAACAGCAGCGAAGCGGCCGAGCACGCCTCCGCCGCGACCGAAGCGGCACTGGCCGCGGTGGACAGCGCCGTGCATGGCACGCACACCCTGCGCGAGGCCATCGTCGAGCTCGAGAAGCGCTTCAAGCGGCTGGCCGAGCGCAGCCAGGAAATTTCGGCGGCGGTGAACCTGATGAGCGGCATCGCCGAGCGCACCCATGTGCTGGCCCTCAATGCCGCGATGCAGGCCGCCGGCGCTGGCGAGGCCGGCCGCGGCCTGGCCCTGCTGGCCGACGAGGTGCGGCGGCTGGCCGACTCGGCCCGCCAGGCCACCGGGCAGATCGTGCAGCTGGTGCAGGGCGTGCAGGTCGAGACCGGCGACACGCTGCTGAGCGTGAACCGGCTCATCGTGCAGGTGGCACACCAGTCGGCCACCACCCAGCAGGCCGGCCTGCAGATGGCCGGCACCCGCGAGACCACGCAGCACCTGGTCGGCCTGGTGCGGCAGATCGCCGCCTTCTCCAGCCAGCAGTCGGCCCTGGCGCACGAGCTGAAGCTGCGCGTCGACCAGCTGCAGCGCGGCTCGGCGCACACCATCCTGGCCGTCGAGCAGCAAACCGAGTCGACCGCCACCCTGGTCGACTTCGCACGCCGGCTGTCGGAATCGGTCGACCAGTTCCAGCTTCCCCCCCCTCCCCCACTTCCTGCGCCAGAGGACACCATCCCGTGAGCACCCCCATCCACGAACTGCTGCATGTGCTGCAGGAAGAGTTCACGCTGGCGGCCCCCGACATCGACGCCGCGCTGATGCAGTGGCTCAGCGACCCGGCCGCCGGCCCCCGCCAGGCCGAAGTGGCCGGCCAGCGCTTCGCCCGGCTGGCACAGGCGGCGCGGATGATCCAGCTCGAAGGCCTGGCCATCGTGCTGGAGTTGCTGCGCGACAGCGCGCTGGTGTTCGCCGAGCTGGACGGCACCGACCTGCACGAGGCGCTGGGCTGGCTGCTGCGCTGGCATCGCCCGCTGGCCGCCGTCTTCGAGCAGCCGGGCGAGGAAGCCGCGGTGCGCGAGCTGGGCCGCTTCGTGGCCGGCGGGCCGGTGGCGCCCACCGGCGAGCAGCTCGACGAGCTGCTGCGCCTGCTGCGCCTGCCGCCCAGCGTGCCGCCCGAGATGGAGGCCGCCGCACCGAGCGCGGCGCCGCAGCCGCTGGACGACCGCGAGGTGTCGCTCGAGGTGCCGGACGACGTCGACCCGACCTTGCTGGACGCCTTCCTCGACGACGCCCCCATCCAGCTCGACGCACTGGCGCGCGGCGTGCGCGCGCTGGCCGACGGCCGCGCCGACCTCGAAACGCTGCAGGCCGCCCGGCGGGCCGCGCACACCTTCAAGGGCAGCGGCAACGTGGCCGGCATCCGCGGCATCGGCCGGCTGGGCCAGCGCATGGAGGAGCTGCTCGACCATGCGGTGGGCCGCCAGGGCGAGGTGCCGGTGGCGATGGCCCGCGACCTGGAGCAGGCGGTGGCCTGCCTTGACCAGATGGTGCAGTCGCTGCGCGGTCATGAAGCCGCGCCCGACGATGCGCTGGCCTGGCTGGAACGGCTGGGCGACTGGGTGCGCGCCATCGAGCAAGGCAGTGTCGAGCGGCTGTCGCTCGACACCTTGCCGGCGGCGCTGGCACTGGCCGCCTTGCCGGCCGCCCCGCGCGAGGCCGCCGCCCCGGGCGCTGCGGTGGATGCCGCACCCGAGCAGCCCAACGCGGCACTGGCCAGCCTGCGCATCGGCGTGGACCGGCTCGACCGGCTGGTGCGCTCGGCCGCCCAGGGCCTGCTGCTGCACGGCCGGCTCGAGGAGCACCTGCGGGTGATGGACGACCGGCTGGAGCAGCTGGAAGCCAGCAATGCCCAGCTCAAGCTGCGGCTGGCCCAGCTGGCCGCCGCCATCGACGGCCATGCGGCGCCGGACACCGAGCAGCGCAGCGAGCTGCAAGCCCTGCTGCGCTTCGCCGAGGAAATGGCGGCCGACGAGCTGGAGCATGCCCAGGCTGCCCGCGGCGAGGCGCGCGCCGCCCAGCAGGCGCAGCGCCAGCAGGGGCAGGCCCTGGTGCAGCAGCACCGCGAGCTGATGGCCGCACGGCTGGTGCCGGTGCGCCAGGTGGTGGCGCGGCTGCGCCGTGCGCTGGCCCAGGCGGCCACCGTCATGGGCAAGCAGGTGCGGCTGGAGGTGGAGGGCGAGCAGGTGCAGGTCGACACCGAAGTGCTGGACCGCCTCACCGAGCCCCTGCTGCAGCTGCTGCGCAATGCGGCCGACCACGGCATCGAGCCGCCCGCGCGGCGCAGCGCCGCCGGCAAGCCGGCGGCCGGCACGGTGCTGCTGCGCTTCACGCGCGAAAGCCAGCTGGTGCGGGTGGAATGCCATGACGACGGCGCCGGCCTCGACCTCGACGCCATCCGCCGGCGCGGTGTCGAGCTGGGCCTGCTGTCCGCCGAGGCGCAGCCGGGCCTGGACGAGCTGGCCCGGCTGATCCTGCTGCCCGGCTTCTCGACCAAGCCCGAGGTGACCGATGTGTCCGGCCGCGGCCTGGGCCTGGACGTGGTGGCCGACCGGCTGCGTGCCATGAAGGGCCGCATCGACATCAGCAGCGAGCCGGGCGCCGGCACCCGGATCTGCCTGCAGGTACCGGCCAGCACCGGCCTGCAGCATGCGCTGCTGGTGCAGGTGGAACAGCAGGTGTATGCGCTGCCGAGCGATGCGGTGGTCGAGGCGCTGGCCCCCGGCCAGGGCAGCGTCGTCATGACGCCGGCCGGCACGGTGTTCCGCCATGGCGGGCGCGAGTGGCCCTACCAGAAGCTGGCCACCTGGCTGGGGCTGGCCGGCGGCGAGGGCGCCGGCGGCGCCCGGCCGGTGGTGCTGGCTCGCGCGGCGCATGGCGAGATTGCGCTGGAGGTGGACCGCATCATCGAATCGCGCGAGCTGATCCTGCAGGACATCGGCCGCCTGCTGCGCCGGCTGCGCGGCGTGGCCGGCGCCTCGCTGCGCCCGGACGGCAAGGTGCTGTTCCTGCTGGACCTCGATGCGCTGGAGCAGGCGGCCGCCTCGCCGGTGCGCCGCGAGGCAGCCGCCCAGCTGCGCAAGCGCATGAAGGTGCCGCGCAAGCATGCGCTGGTGGTGGATGACGCGATCTCGGTGCGCAAGACGATTGCGCAACTGCTGCGCGGCGCCGGCTATGACGTGACCACCGCGCGCGACGGCTACGACGCGCTGGACGCCCTGGTGCGCCGCCGCGCCGACATCGTGCTGACCGACCTGGAGATGCCCAACCTGAACGGACTGGACCTGACCCGGCGGCTGCGCGAGTCCCGGCTGTGGAAAGACCTGCCGGTGATGATGATCACCTCGCGCGCCACCAACAAGCACCTGCGCCATGCCGAGGAGGCCGGCGTCAACGTCTTCCTCAGCAAGCCCTATGCGGACGACGAGCTGCTGGCGGAGATGCGGCGGCTGCTGGCGGGGCCGGAGCGGTAGACATCCCGGAAGGCCCGCGTGGGCGCCTGCTCGGCGTCCTCAGCCTGCCTCGCCACTGCGCCCCGGCCCCAGCGCTGCCATCGCCGCCGCTGCCACGATCAAGGCCCCGCCCAGCAGCACCTGCGGGGTCAGTACCGCGCTGCCGAAAGCCACCGAACTGCCCGAGGCGAAGGCCACCTCGGTCAGCATCACCACCGAGGTGACGGCCGCCGGCAAGCGGGCCGCCCCGTATTGGTAGGCCAGGTTGGACACCAGGAACAGGCCACCCAGCATCCCCACCACCAGCAGCCATTGCGGCTGCGGCGCCGGTGGCCAGGCGATGCTGCCGCCGGCGGACAGCAGCGTGGCCAGCGCGCCGGCGGTCAGGATGCCGCCCAGCAGCATCGCCACCGCCCGCCCCTCTTCCCGGGTGTGCGGCGCCATGCGGCGCAACATCACGCTGTTGAAGGCGAAGCACAGGCCGCCGAACAGGCCCAGCCAGTCCGACAGGCTGCCCGGCAAGGGCCAGTCGGCGCCCGGCGGCTTCAGCACGATGGCCGCCCCGCCCAGCGCCAGCACCATGCGCAGCACGGTGCGGGTAGTGAAACGCTCGTGCAGCAGCACGCGCGCGAACAGCGCACTCCACAAGGGCATCAGGTAGAACAGCAGCACCACCCGCATCACGTCACCGGTGCTCACCCCCCAGTTGAAGGCTGCATTGGTCGAGCCTGCGGCCAGCGACAGGATCCACAGCTGCGGCTGCGTCGCCAGCTGGCGCAGCCCGCCCGGCCGCCAGGCCAGCAGCACCAGCGTGGCCAGCACGAAGACCAGCACCGTGGCCCACAGCGGATGCAGCCCGGCCGTCGTGTGCAGCAGGCGGAAAGGCCACCATGACAGGCCCCACACCAGGGCGTTGACCATCAGCGCGAGGATGGGAAGGGTCGCCGCCGGGGTGGCAGCAGGCAAGGCAGCGGGAGCGGACATGGAAACAGTGGGACGGGGCGCCGCCAGGGCGCGGGCCGGCCGGGGTTCGAAGGGATGCGGGGGGTCAGTGGTGGTCGCTGCGGGCCAGGGCCATCAGCTGCTCCACCTCGTCGGCATGGCGCACCAGGTTGCGTTGGTGCCAGCGCCTGATCAGCCACATCGTGCCAGCCACGCCCAGGCCGAAAATGGTGATGGCGCCGAAGGCCGACATGTTGAGCTTGGTCATCGCGGTGTAGAACGCGCCCAGCCCCAGGATGCAGGCCTGTTCGTTGAAGTTCTGCACCGCCACCGAGCGGCCGGCACCCATCAGGTTGTGGCCGCGGTGCTGCAGCAGCGCGTTCATCGGCACCACCAGGTAGCCGCCCAGCCCGCCAAGCAGGATCAGGAAGGGCGCCGCCACATAGACGTTGTCGATGAAGTTCATCACGATCAGCAGCAGGCCCATCGCGATGCCGAGCGGGATCACGCCCGGGGCCCGGTCCAGCCGCACGCCGACCGAGGCGGCCACCGCGCCCGCGGCCGTGCCGACCGCCACCACGCCCACCAGCAGCGAGCCCTTCGTGGTGTCGTAGGCAAGCGCCGCCGCGGCCCAGGCAAGCACGATGTAGCGCAGGTTGCCCGAGACGCCCCAGAACAGCGTTGTGGTGGCCAGCGAGATCTGGCCCAGCTTGTCCAGCCACAGCCGGCGGTTGCAGGTGCGGAAGTCGCGCACCAGCTCCATCAGGGTGCCGGGCAGCGGCTGCAGCAGTGCCGAGGTGCGGGGAATGTAGAGATTGAAGCCGGCCGCGAGGATGTAGAGCAGGATGACCGAGGCGATGGCCGCCTCGGCCGGCTGGTCCACGCCGGTATCGACCAGCGGCAGGTCGATGGCCAGCAGCAGCGCGCTCATGTCCGGCCCCAGCAGCTGCCCGCCCACCACCACGCCGAGGATGATGGAGGCGATGGTCAGCCCCTCGACCCAGCCATTGGCCTTGACCAGCTGCGACGGCGGCAGCAGCTCGGTGAGGATGCCGTACTTCGCCGGCGAGTAGGCGGCCGCGCCAAGGCCGACGATGGCATAGGCCATCAGCGGGTGGGTGCCGAACAGCATCATCAGGCAGCCGATGACCTTGATGGTGTTCGAGATGAACATCACCTTGCCCTTGGGCACGCAGTCGGCGAAGGCGCCGACGAACGGGGCCAGCACGACGTAGAACAAGGCGAACATCGGCACCAGGGCCGCACGCTGCCATTCAGCAGCGCCGCTGGTGCGCAGCAATTCGACCGCGGCGACAAAAAGCGCGTTGTCGGCCAGCGAGCTGAAGGACTGCGCCGACATGATGGTGTAGAAGCCTTTTTTCATTCAGTCACTGCTTGCTCGCGGCTTCTCCAGGCTGCCGTGTGAGGTCCCCTCGGCTGGTATGGCGCCGGGCAGGCCTTCCCCGAACGGCGCGCCCGGGTTTATAGCATGGCGGACGGGCGGCTTTCCCGCCCGCGCGGGCGACCGCACGCCATGCGGCGAGAAGCCGCCGGAACCGAAAAAGCCTCCGTGGAGCGGCTGGCACAATCGATGCATGCCACGTCCGATCCAAGCCCTCATCCACACCGATGCCCTTGCCCACAACCTGCGGGTGGCCCGCGCGGCCGCACCGGATGCCAAGGTCTGGGCGGTTGTCAAAGCCAATGCCTACGGGCATGGCATTGAGCGTGCCTACCCCGGCCTGCAGAGCGCCGACGGCTTTGCGCTGCTGGACCTGGCCGAGGCCGAGCGGGTGCGCGCGCTGGGCTGGCGCGGCCCCATCCTGCTGCTGGAAGGCTGCTTCGAAGCGCGCGACCTGGAGCTGTGCTCGCGCCTGAACCTCTGGCACACGGTGCACACCGACGAGCAGATCGACTGGCTGGCCACCCACAAGACGACTTGGCCGCACCGGGTCTTCCTCAAGCTCAACTCCGGCATGAACCGGCTCGGCTTCCAGCCGGCCGCCTTCCGCACCGCGTGGATGCGGCTGAGCGGCCTGACGCAGGTCGACGAGATCACGCTGATGACGCACTTCTCCGACGCCGACGGCCCGCGCGACGTGGCGCACCAGATGGCCGCCTTCGAGGCGGCCTGCGAAGGCCTGCCGGGCGAGCGCACGCTGGCCAACAGCGCCGCCACGCTGCGGCTGGCGGCCAGCCGGCCGGAGGTGCGCGGCGACTGGGTGCGCCCCGGCATCGCGGTCTACGGCTCCTCGCCCGACTTCCCGCAGCACAGCATTGCCGACTGGGGCCTGCGGCCGACCCAGACGCTGCGCTCCCGGCTGATCGCGGTGCAGCAGCTGCAGGCCGGCGCCAGCGTCGGCTATGGCAGCACCTTCACCGCCGCGTCCAGCATGCGCATCGGCGTGGTGGCCTGCGGCTATGCCGACGGCTACCCGCGCCACGCGCCCACCGGCACGCCGGTGCTGGTCGACGGCGTGCGCACGCGGCTGGTGGGCCGCGTCTCGATGGACATGATCACGGTCGACCTCACGCCGGTGCCCGATGCCGGCTGCGGCAGCGACGTGACGCTGTGGGGCCAGGGCCCGCATGGCACGCAGCTGCCGATCGACGAAGTGGCCCGTGCCGCCGGCACGGTGGGCTACGAGCTGATGTGCGCGGTGGCACCCCGGGTGCCGGTGGCCAGCGCCGACTGACGCCGGGGCGGCAGGCGCTGGCCTGCAGGCCGGCGCCCCTGGCCTCCAGCACCGCGGGCAGGCGGTCCGCCAGCCAGGGCCGCTGCCGCCGGGCTGCTAGGCCGGCACCTCGCGGTAGTCCGTGGCGCGGGCGGGGGACGACGCCAGCGGCAAGGCGGTGCCTTCGGATGCCTCCATGGCGGCGTCGCGCACCGGGCCGGCCTCGGCCAGGCGGCTGACGATCTGCCCCAGCTTCTGCAAGGCCGCCTCGATGCGCGGCGACCACGGCTCGCCGTACTGCAGGCGAATGTAGTGGTCGAAGCGGCGGCCGCAGCTGAAGGCCGCGCCGGGCGCCACGCCGATGTGCTCCCGCTGTGCCAGCGCAAATACCTGCCGGGAATCGACATGCCGCGGCAGTTCGATCCACAGCATCAGGCCGCCCTGCGGCCGGCTCAGCCGGCAGCCGGGCGGGAAGTGCCGCGCAACCGCGTCCGCCATCTGGTGTGCCTGCGTCTTGAGCGCGGCGCGCAGCTTGCGCAGATGGTGGTCGTAGCCACCGTCCCGGATGAACTGGGCCAGCACCTCCTGCTGCAGCAGCGGGCAGGCCACCGAGGTGCGCACCTTCAGTGCCTGCGTCTTCAGGAAGTGGCGGCCCGGCGCCACCCAGCCGATGCGGTAGCCCGGCGCCACCGTCTTGGTGAAGGCCGAGCAGAGGATGACGTCACCCTCGGTCTCGAAGCTCTTGAGCACCGGTGGCCGCTGCTCGCCGAAGTACAGCTCGCCATAGATGTCGCTCTCGATCAGCGTGATGCGGCGCTCGGCCATCATGCGCACCAGCCGCCGCTTGTGGGCCACCGGCATCAGGCTGCCCATCGGGTTGGGGAAGTTGGGCAGCAGCACGCAGGCCTTCACCGCCCCCGGCACCTGGGTGGCGAAGTCGAGCGCCTCCAGCGAGATGCCGTCGCGCGGATGGCTGGGGATCTCCAGCACCCGCATGCCCAGGCATTCGATGGACTGCAGCAGGTGGAAATAGGTGGGGGACTCCAGCACGATGGTGTCGCCCGGCGAGGCCACCGACTTCAGCGCCAGGTAGACCGCCTCCATGCCGCCATTGGTGATGACGATCTCGTCCGGATGCAGGTGCACGCCCGAGGTCACGGCCCGCCGCGCAATCTCCTGGCGCAGCGCCGGGCTGCCGGCCATCTGGTACTTCGACGCGTATTCCGGATGGCGCCGGTTGACCCCCGCCAGCAGGTGCTGCAGCTTCGCCTCAGGCAGCAGCGCGCGGGCCGGCGCGGCATTGAAGGACGGCGCGGCGAGCGGATGGTCAACCATCGTCAGGAACTCGTGCAGCACATGGTCCATGCTGACGAAGGAGGCGCCCGCGATGCTCAGGTCCACCTGCGGCTCGGGCAGCGTGTAGCGGCGCGGCGCGACGAAATAGCCCGACTTGGGCCGCGCCAGCACCAGGCCGCGGTTTTCCAGGTTGCGGTAGGCCTGCAGCGCGGTGGTCAGGCTGACCTCGTGCTGCTGGCTGAGCTGGCGCACCGATGGCAGGCGGTCGCCGGGACGAATGGCGCCGCCGGTGATGGCGCGTTCCAGCGAGGCGGCGATGCGCAAGTACAGCGGCACGGCCGGGTCACCTGCGTCGGGAGCCGCAGTGGGTACAGAAGCGCCAGTCGAACGAGCCGTATCCATGCATTCATTGTGCGGGCCGGCGGAGGGAGCGCACAGGTACAGATGTGCCGTTCTGTCGCCAGTACAGACACACGGCAGCGCATCTGTACTGCCCTGTTTTGGCGCAGGCTGCGCCTTACCGATCGGCTGGCGCTTGCGAATACTTGGCAGCACACCGCCTCGTTGTCCAGACGCCCGCCAGAAAGGAAGCCGCCATGTCCCAGCCCTCGCCCCACCTCACGCTACAGCTGTCGCCCGGGCAGCTGATGCACCTGCCGCTGTCGCGTACCACCACGCTGGAGGTGGTGCACGGCCGCATCTGGATCACCCGCAGCGGCGACCTGCAGGACCATTTCCTGCACGCCGGCGATCGCCTGCAGCTGCTGCCGGGCAGCGGCACCCTGCTCGGCGCCGAGACCGAGGCGGCGCTGGCGGTGGCCGGTCCCGCGGGTCGCCCCTGGCCCGCACGGCTGCTGAACCGCATCACCGGCCTCTTCACCCGGGCGGCGGCCGCCGCCGGCCCGGCACCCGCACCGGCCGGCTGACGGGCGAGGCGGGCGGCCGCCGCCCCGCCATCGCCCGCGGGGATGGCGGTATTTCATGCACAGGTGAAGCAATTGCTCGGAGGCGCCACAATCGAACCCTCACCGTTTTCGCCGCCGAAGGCCGCCGCCCCATGGACCTGCCCAGCCACCAACTGTCGATGACCGTGCTGATGACGCCCGACATGGCCAACTTCTCCGGCAATGTGCACGGCGGCACCATCCTGAAGCTGCTCGACCAGGTGGCCTATGCCTGCGCCAGCCGCTATGCCGGGCGCTATGTGGTCACGCTGTCGGTGGACCAGGTGATGTTCCGCCAGCCCATCCACGTCGGTGAGCTGGTCACCTTCCTGGCGTCCATCAACCACACCGGCACCTCCTCGATGGAGGTGGGCATCAAGGTCATCGCAGAGAACATCCGCAACCAGGTGGTGCGCCACGCCAACAGCTGCTTCTTCACCATGGTGGCGGTGGACGACGAGGGCAAGCCGGCCGCCGTGCCCCCGCTGTCGCCGTCCACCGCGGAGGAAGTGCGCCGCAGCGAGGCGGCCAAGGTGCGCAAGCAGCTGCGCCAGGAACTCGAGCAGCGGTACCAGGGCCTCAAGGCCGCCGCGCCGACCTGAACGGCACCCGGCCATCGCCGACAATGTCGGCATGGCGAAAGAAAAGACGGTCTACACCTGCAGCGAATGCGGCGGCACCAGCCCCAAGTGGCTGGGCAAGTGCCCGCACTGCAATGCCTGGAACACGCTGGAAGAAACGGTGGCCGAGGGCGGCAGCCGCCAGCACCGCTTCCAGGCGCTGGCGAAGTCGGCCCCGGTGGCCAGCCTCGGCGACATCGAGGCGGTCGACATCGCCCGCACGCCCACCGGCATCGACGAGCTCGACCGCGTGCTCGGCGGCGGCATGGTGCCCGGCGGCGTGGTGCTGATCGGCGGTGACCCGGGCATCGGCAAGTCGACCTTGCTGCTGCAGGCGCTGGACGCCTTGTCGCAGCACATGAAGGCGCTGTACGTCACCGGCGAGGAGTCCGGCGCGCAGGTGGCCCTGCGGGCACGGCGGCTCGGGCTGGACGGCTCTCGGGTGCGGGTGCAGGCCGAGATCCAGCTGGAGAAGATCCTGGCCACCGTCGAGGCCGAGAAGCCCGCCGTGGCGGTGATCGACTCCATCCAGACGGTCTACTCCGAGCAGCTCACCTCCGCGCCCGGTTCGGTGGCCCAGGTGCGCGAATGCTCGGCCCAGCTGACCCGCACCGCCAAGGCCACCGGCACCTCGATGGTGCTGGTGGGCCATGTCACCAAGGAAGGCGCACTGGCGGGCCCGCGCGTACTGGAGCACATCGTCGACACGGTGCTCTATTTCGAAGGAGACACGCACAGCGCCTTCCGGCTGGTGCGGGCCTTCAAGAACCGCTTCGGCGCGGTCAACGAGATCGGCGTGTTCGCCATGACCGAGCGCGGCCTGAAGGGCGTGGCCAATCCCAGCGCCATCTTCCTGTCGACCCACGGCGAGCCGGTGCCCGGCTCCTGCGTGCTGGTGACGCTGGAAGGCACACGGCCCATGCTGGTGGAGGTGCAGGCACTGGTCGACAGCTCGCCCATCCCCAGCCCGCGCCGCCTGAGCGTGGGACTGGAGCAGAACCGCTTGGCCATGCTGCTGGCGGTGATGCACCGGCATGCCGGCATCGCCTGCTTCGACCAGGACGTGTTCGTCAACGCGGTCGGCGGCGTGCGCATCAGCGAGCCGGCGGCCGACCTGGCGGTGATGCTGGCCATCCAGAGCTCGCTGCGCGGCCGGCCGCTGCCGCGCGGCTTCCTGACCTTCGGCGAAGTCGGCCTGGCCGGCGAGGTGCGGCCCGCGCCGCGTGGCCAGGAGCGGCTGAAGGAAGCTGCCAAGCTGGGCTTCGGCATCGCCGTCGTGCCCAAGGCCAATGTGCCGAAGAAGCCCATCGAAGGGCTGGAGATTCACGCGGTGGAGCGGGTCGAGCAGGCCATCGACCTGGTGCGGGAGCTGGCCGCATGATGGCAGGCGCCCGGGCAGCCTGTCCCGGGCCGGCGCCCGGCGCGCACGCACCCGGCGTGCGCGGTCCCGACACCCGGCTCAGGGCTGCACGACCGCCAGCGTGAACTGGTCGACCGAGCCCATCGGCACCCGCTCATCGAATTCGAAGTCGACATAGCTCGCGTCACCCTTGGCGATCTTCACCTTGGCGGTGCTGCGCCCCACCTCGGCACCGGCCGACAGCGCCAGCAGGCGCAGCGTCGCATTGACGCCCTCCTCCGACACCACATAGACGCTCATGCCCTTGCTCTTGCCGCCTTCCGCGGCCGGCGGCATTTCCTGCGCGCGGGTGACCTGCACGGCCTTGGCCACCGCGGGGTCGGCCAGCCGCACCGGCTTGGCCTGGGTGGACACGTCGATGCCCTTGCCGAGGCCCGTCACGACATTGCCCACGCCCTCGCCCACGGTGCTGCCCAGGTCCTTGCCCTGGCCCTTGACGACATTGCCGATGCCTTGCACGAAGTCGAGCTTTTCCTTCGCCAGGTCCTGGCCCTTCTCCTGCGCGGTGCGGCTGTCGCAGGCAGCCAGCAGCAGCGCCGCCGTGCCGAGCAGCGCGAGTTTCTTGAACATGGGAACGACCCTCTCCGTCTTCATTCGAATGGTGCATGCCACGCCGGCCGCAGCCAGCGGGCGTGCCGGCATGCTAGAGCTTTCCCGGTGGCAGCTCCATCCCCCATTTGCACTGGCTCGGCCTACACTTTCTGCATGAGCCCGTTTGCCAGCACGCCCGCCGCCCCCTACTACGCCGTGATCTTCAGCAGCCTGCGCACGCCGGGGGATGCCGGCTACGGCGAGATGGCCGAGCGCATGGCCGAGCTGGCCGCCGGCCAGCCCGGCTACCTCGGCGTGGAGAGCTGCCGAGGCGCCGACGGCTTCGGCATCACCGTGTCCTACTGGCGTTCGCTGGACGACATCGCCGCCTGGAAGGCGCATGCCGAGCACCTGGAGGCGCAACGCCTGGGCCACCAGCAGTGGTACAGCGGCTTCGAGTTGCGCATCGCCCGCGTCGAGCAGGCCCGCAGCAAGCCGGCGCGCTGAGCCGCCGCCCCGGCGCCGGCCGAACACCCCATTTGCGCTTCCGAGGAGGATGGCCATGCGGTTCGCAGTCGTGTCCGACATCCACGGCAATCTGCCGGCCCTGCAGGCGGTGCTGGACGACATCGCCGCGAGCGGGGCAGACGCCATCCTCAACCTGGGCGACATCGTCTCGGGCCCGCTGTGGCCCTGCGAGACGGCCGACCACCTGATACCGCTGGCCCTGCCGACCATTCGCGGCAACCACGAGCGGCAGGTGCTGCGCCCGCTGGACGGCATGGGCGCCAGCGACCGCCATGCGGCCGAGCGGCTCACGCCGCCGCAGCGCGCCTGGCTGGCGTCGCTGCCGGCCGCACTGCGCTGGCAGCAGGAGGTGCTGTGCTGCCACGGCACGCCCTCCAGCGACCTGCAGTACTTCCTGGAAACAGTGGGCGCCGACTTCGGCGAGCGCGGCTCGCGCGGCGTGCGGGCGGCCACGCATGCGGAGGTGCTGGCGCGCGCCGGCAGTGCCGAGGCCGCGGTGATCGTCTGCGGCCACACCCACATGCCGCGCATCTGCCGGCTCGACGACGGCCGGCTGGTGGTCAACCCCGGCAGCGTCGGCCTGCCAGCCTATGACGATTCGCACCCGCACGAGCACCTGATGGAGACCGGCAGCCCCCACGCCCGCTACGCCATGCTGGAGAAAGGCCGGCACGGCTGGTCCGCGCAGCTGCGCGCGGTGGCCTATGACTGGGACATCGCGGCCCGGCAGGCCGAAGCCCATGGCCGCGGCGACTGGGCCGACGCGCTGCGCACCGGGCGGGTCGGCCGGCGCGAGGCCGAAGCCGTCGCCACGGCCCGCCGCCCGGGCTGAGCGGCTGCGGCGCCGGCGCCGCCGCGGCGCCGGCCTGCGGTCATCCACAATCAGTTCCCGCGGCACACGCTCTACCATCACGCCATGAACCCCTGGATCGGATGGGCCCTGGCCCTCGCGGCACTCGTGATCGGCTGGCGCAGCTACGGCTGGCAAGGCCTGCTGCTGGCCTTCAGCATGATCGTCTTCTGGCTGATCCTGCAATTCAACAAGGCGGTGCGCGTGATGCGCCAGGCCGGCAGCGCGCCGATCGGCTACATCGACAGCGCAGTGATGCTCAATGCCCGCCTGCACCGCGGCATGCGCATGATGCAGCTGGTGCTGCTGACCCGCAGCCTGGGCGAGAAGCTCGGTGATGCGCCCGAGCGCTACCGCTGGTCGGACCCGGGCGGCTCGCAGGTGACGGTGGAGGTCAGGGGCGGCAAGGTGCAGGCATGGGAGCTGAGCCGGCCCGGGGCGCAGGACCCGGCCTCGATGTGAGGCGGGCCCGAAGCCGCCTCAGCGCGCCGCCGATGCGGCGCCGGCTACCGGGGACGCATCGGTCGGGTCGAAGCGCTGCCTGAGCTGCTCCGCGATCCGTTCAGCAAGCGCCTGGATGCCACGGTCGAAGCCCTCGACCACTTCGTCGGGGCGAGCCATCAGGGCCTCGAAGGTGGCGTAGCGGTATTTCGCATCGCTCGGCAGGCTCCAGTACTTCTCGCCCCGCGCGTCAGCGCCGTAGTAGAAATCCTCGGAGAACAGGTCGTCCTCAGATTTCGGCTTCATCAAGCCGGCCCAGACGTTGATGCGCGGCAGGTAGTACAGCGAAAGCTTGCTTGAATACATACCCATGTCTTGGATCGTCACATGCAGGACAGGCAGGGGCGTCGCCAGCCGGGCGTAGTCCACATGTCCCGGGTCGTCCGGCGGAGCTGGCGGCGACTCGGCCAGCTCTGGCGCGAAACCCTGCTTGGAAAGCTGCTCCATCAAGGCGGTGGTCAACTTCCGGCCGCTGGTCGCCGACATCTCGCTCATCTTCTCCGCGAACACACTGCTCTTGTAGCGGTTGTCCAGCCATGCCACGCCCCAGCCAACCATCAGGTTCCGGTTCTCCGTGCTCAGCTGCCCCGGCGGGAGCACCGGGAGCACGGCCACCCGCTTCAATGGGGGCTTCGGTGAATGGTCGGGGACCGAGGAGGTGGCACAGCCACCGAGAAAGGCCACGGCCATGACGGCCGACAGCAACGCGGGACGCAAGAAAGACAAAGGCACGACAGGTTCTCGAAGAGTTGCAGGCCAGCGTGGCGCGGCCCCGGCCGCATTGTCGGGGATGCGCTGCGCCACGGGGGTGGCCCGCACGCCAAGCGACGCATCAAAAGCAGCTCGATGGAGGATGACTGGCAAAAGTAGAATGACCCGCTTCGAGACCCGATAGATTGAGGAGCCCGTGATGTCGATGGACGACCGCGACGGAAAGATCTGGATGGACGGCCAACTCGTGGAGTGGCGCGACGCCAAGATCCACGTGCTGTCCCACACCCTGCACTACGGCTGCGGCGCCTTCGAGGGCGTGCGGGCCTACAACACCGCCAAGGGCACCGCCATCTTCCGCCTGCGCGAGCACACCGAGCGCCTGTTCAACAGCGCCAAGATCCTGCGCATGAACATCCCCTTCACCCAGGAGCAGGTGAACGAGGCACAGAAGGAAGTGGTGCGCGCCAACCAGCTGGCCAGCTGCTACATCCGCCCGCTGACCTGGATCGGCTCGGAGAAGCTGGGCGTCAGCCCCAAGGGCAACAAGATCCACCTGATGATCGCCGCCTGGGCCTGGGGCGCCTACCTGGGCGAGGAAGGCCTCAAGCGCGGCATCCGCGTCAAGACCTCCAGCTACACCCGCCACCACGTCAACATCACGATGACGCAGGCCAAGGCAGTGAGCAACTACACCAACTCCATCCTGGCCAACATGGAGGCCACCGACGAAGGCTATGACGAGGCCCTGCTGCTCGACACGGCCGGCTTCGTCAGCGAGGGCGCCGGCGAGAACCTGTTCGTCATCAAGAACGGCGTGGTCTACACGCCCGACCTGTCGGCCGGTGCGCTCAACGGCATCACCCGCAACACCATCTTCGCCATCTGCGCCGACCTGGGCCTGAAGATCGTCGAGAAGCGCATCACCCGCGACGAGGTCTACATCTGCGACGAGGCCTTCTTCACCGGTACCGCCGCCGAGGTCACCCCGATCCGCGAGCTGGACCGCCTGCCCATCGGCGCCGGCCAGCGCGGGCCGATCACCGAGAAGATCCAGAGCGCCTTCTTCGACATCGTCAACGGCCGCAACGCCAAGTACGCCGAGTGGCTGACCCTGGTCTGACCCCCATAAGGACGCCCCCCGATGAGCGAATTCGTCAAATCCGTCGTTGAAGTGAGTGCCAAGGACCTGCAGGGTCCCGGCGTCGTCTTCTGCCCCAACCCCAAGATGCCGCTGTGGAGCAACCACCCCCGGGTGTTCCTCGACGTGGCCGCCGATGGCGAGGCGCGCTGCCCCTACTGCGGTACGCTCTACAAGCTGAAGGCCGGCGAGAAGGTGCACGGGCATTGACGCGCCACGCCGCCGGCCGGTGCCACCCGGCCGGGCCCTGGCACGCAGCGCGGCCCGGGCAGGCGCGATGAGCTATTCGCGCATCAAGCAGCTGCTGCTGTCGCTGCGGGACCTGATCCCCGCGGCAGCGCCCTTCATCGTGGTGGCGCTGGTGCTGATGGCCGGTGCCTACTGGGTGCTGGACCCCAACCCGCCGAAGCGGCTGGTGATGGCCACCGGCAGCGCCCAGGGCGCCTACGAGGTGCTCGGCCGGCGCTACCGCGACCTGCTTGCGCCCTATGGCATCACCGTGGAGCTGCGGCCCTCGGGCGGCTCGGCCGACAACCTGCAGCTGCTGCAACGGCCCGATTCCGGCGTCGATATCGCCTTCGTGCAGGGCGGCACCTGGCGCCGCCCGAGCGGCGACGCGGAGCCGCCCGACCTGGGGCTGGTCTCGCTCGGCAGCCTGTTCTACGAGCCGGTGTGGCTGTTCTACCGCGAAGACAGCGCCCGGCGCCTGTTGAAGCGTCCCCGCCTGCAGTCGCTCACCGAGCTGAAGGGCTGGCGCCTGAACGGCGGCTCGCCCGGCAGCGGCGTGCAGGTGCTGGCCGAGGAACTGCTGGAGCTGAACGCGCTCGACCCGCACAGCCTGAAGCTCTCGCACCTGGAGAACACGCCGGCGGTGGTGGACCTGCTGGAAGGCCGTGCCGACGCGATGCTGTTCGTCTCCGCACCTGATTCGCCGCTGATCCAGATGTTGCTGCAGACGCCCGGCATCCGCCTCTTCAGCTTCTCGCAGGCACAGGCCTATGCGCGCAAGCTCAAGCACCTGTCGGCCGTGACCCTGCCGCGCGGGGTGGTCGACCTCGGCCGCGACCTGCCCGGCCAGGACACCCAGCTGATCGCTCCCACCGCAACCCTGGTGGCCCGCGAAGGCGTCCACCCCGCCCTGGTGCAGCTGCTGATGCAGGCGGCCGGCCGCATCCACGGCGAGGCCGGCTGGTTCGCCCGGGCCGGCGAATTCCCCAATGCCGTCAACACCGACCTGCCGGTGGCGCAGGAAGCGCAGCGCTACCTGCGCAACGGCGCGCCCTGGCTGCAGCGCTACCTGCCGTTCTGGGTGTCCAACCTGATCGACCGCATGTGGGTGGCACTGCTGTCCATCGTGGCGGTGCTGATCCCGCTGTCGCGGCTGGTGCCGCCGCTCTACGAGTTCCGGGTGCGCTCGCGGGTGTTCCGCTGGTACGCCCGCCTGCGCGAGATCGAGGAGGCGCTGGCACGGCCGGAGACCCGCACCCAGGAGCTGCTGGAGCAGCTCGACGAGGTCGAGAACCGAGCCGCCCACATCAGCGTGCCGCTGTCGTATGCCGACGAGCTGTACGCGCTGCGCCAGCACATCGACCTGGTGCGCGGCAAGCTGCGCCAGGCCATCCGGGCCCGCCAGACGCAAGCCGAGGCGTCCTGAGCCGGCGCGCCGGCCGGGCCCGCGGCCGGCCGGCTTCTACAATCCCGGCTCCAGAAGGCCATCCTCATGAACCCGTCCCGAGAATTCATCCTGACCCTGTCCTGCAAGGACGCCAAAGGCATCGTGTATGCCGTCTCCGGCCTGCTCTACCAGGCCGGCTGCAACATCATCGACTCTCAGCAGTTTGGCGACGTGCAGGATGCGGACGGCACCGGCCTGTTCTTCATGCGGGTGCACTTCGAGGCGCCGTCCCACCTGGCCGATGTCGCCACGCTGGACCGCCTGTTCGTCAATGTCGCCCAGCAGTTCGGCATGGACGCGCGCTTCCACGCGCTGGCGCGCAAGCCACGCCTGCTGATCATGGTGAGCAAGCACGGACATTGCCTGAACGACCTGCTGTTCCGCTGGCGCTCCGGCCAGCTGCAGGTCGACATCCCGGCCATCGTCTCCAACCACCCGGACTTCGCCTCGCTGGCCGAGAGCTACGGCCTGCCCTTCCACCACCTGCCGCTGCCCAACGGCGCCTCGGCCGAGGCCAAGCGGGCACAGGAGCAGCAGGTGGAGCAGCTGGTGAGCGAGCACGAGATCGACCTGGTCGTGCTGGCCCGCTACATGCAGATCCTGAGCCCGCAGTTCTGCGACTTCCTCAAGGGCCGCGCCATCAACATCCACCACAGCTTCCTGCCCAGCTTCAAGGGTGCCAAGCCCTACTACCAGGCGCATGAACGCGGTGTCAAGCTGATCGGTGCGACGGCTCACTATGTGACAGCCGACCTCGACGAAGGCCCGATCATCGAGCAGGATGTCGAGCGCGTCGACCATTCGCTGAGCCCGGAAGACTTCACCGCCGTCGGGCGCGATGTCGAATGCGTGGTGCTCGCACGGGCCGTGCGCTGGCATGTCGAGCGTCGCGTGCTCATGAACGGCCGCAAGACCATCGTCTTCCCCTGACCTTCCCTCCGCCCATCGCCTCGCCATGCTGCAACCGATCGCCCTGCTCGCCTCGCCCGAGGACACCGAAGCCCAGTTCTACGAAGCACTGCAGCAGGGCGACATCGACAAGCTGATGGCGGTGTGGTCCGACGACGACGAGATCGTCTGCGTGCACCCCGGCGGCCCGAGGCTGGTCGGGGCGGCCGCCATCCGCGCCGCCTTCGAGCAGATGTTCGGTGGCGGCGGTGCCATCCACGCCCGGCCCGACAAGGTGAGGCGCATCCAGACCCTCACCACGGCGGTGCACAGCGTGCTGGAGAAGGTGGAGTTCAGCAGCGCCGACGGCCCACGCACCGCGCACGTCGTCGCCACCAATGTCTATGTCAAGGGCCCGCAGGGCTGGCGCCTGGTCTGCCACCATGCCAGCCCGGGCAGCGCCCAGGAACTGCAGGACCTGGCGACCCCCCAGGCGGCCCTGCTGCACTGAGCGGGCGCCCATGCTGGCCTACCGTGCACCGCGCTGGCTGACCGGCTCCGGGCCGGTGGGCGGCAATGTCCAGACCATCTGGCCGGCGCTGTTCTCGCGCCGCTTCCTCGGACCGCAGCCGCTGTATGCCCGCGAGCGCTGGCAGACCCCCGACCAGGACTTCATCGACGTCGACCGGCTGGTCTACGCGCGCGAGGCGCCACCGCCCGAGGCGCCCCTGCTGGTGCTCTTCCATGGCCTGGAGGGCTCTTCGCGCAGCCACTATGCCGAGGCCTTTGCGCACTGGGCCGGCCGGCATCGCTGGCACTATGCGGTGCCGCATTTCCGGGGCTGCTCGGGCGAGCTGAACCTGGCACCCCGCGCCTACCACTCCGGCGACCACGAGGAGATCGGCTGGATGCTGGGACGCCTGCGTGCGGCCCATGCGGGGCCGATGCTCGCGGTGGGCGTCTCGCTTGGCGGCAATGCCTTGCTGCGCTGGGCCGAAGAGGCTGGCGAGAGCGCCGCCGGCGTGGTGAAGGCGGTCTGTGCCGTCAGCTCGCCGATCGACCTCGCCGCTGGCGGCGCGGCCATCGGCCGCGGCTTCAACAAGCTGGTCTACAGCCGCATGTTCCTCAAGAGCATGAAGCCCAAGGCGCTGCGCAAGCTCGCACAGCACCCCGGCCTGTTCGATCGCGAGCGGCTGCTTGCGGCGCGCGACCTCTACGAGTTCGACAACATCTTCACCGCGCCCCTGCATGGCTTCCGCGACACCGACGACTACTGGGCGCGCGCGTCCGCCAAGCCGCTGCTGCACCTGATTCGCGTGCCGGCGCTGGTGCTCAATGCCCGCAACGATCCCTTCGTGCCGGCCGAGAGCCTGCCACGACAGCAGGACGTCGGGCCCTGCGTCACGCTGTGGCAGCCGTCGCATGGCGGCCATGTGGGCTTCCCCTCGGGCCGCTGGCCTGGTCACGTCTTGACACTCCCGGAGCAGGTGCTGAACTGGATGCAGCAACAGCTTTGAGCGACGATGCAGGTTTGACGTGATCGGGGGTGTAACGATGGACGAGATCGTCAGGGCTGCCTTGAAGAAGTGGCCCAACGTGCCGGCCTGCCACGGCTGGCTCGCGCTCGACGCGCGTGGCGACTGGTACATGCGCGATGAACGCATCCAGGCGGCCGGCGCCTTTCCGGCCGTCAAGGGCAGCCGCATCACGCACGACAAGCTCAAGGAATTCATCCACCGCAACTACGCGGCCGACGAGCAGGGTGGCTGGTTCTTCCAGAACGGCCCGCAGCGCGTCTATGTCGAGCTGGAAGCCGCACCCTGGGTGTGGCGCCTGCAGGCCGACCCCGCCGGCCCCGTGCTCATCTGCGCGCACACCGGCGCGCCGGCGCGCTTCGCATCGGCCTGGATCGACGAGCACGACCGGCTCTTCCTGGAGACCGACCTCGGCTTCGGCATCGTGCACAGCCTCGACATGGAGGCCGCCGCCCAGGCCGTCGAGGCCGGCGACTGGACGCCGCAGAAGCAGGCCTTCGCCGAGTTCCCGCGTCGCTTCGGCTACCAGCTGAGCCCGCAGCAAGACCGCCACTGACAGGCTGCCGCCGAGGCGCACGCGCCCGGGCCCCTGCCCTGCCGGCGGCGCACCGGCCTGCCGGCCGCCCAGAAACGACAAAGGCCGGTACGGACCGGCCTTTGTTCAGATCGAAGCGATTCCGCTCACTTCGCAGCGTTCACCATGTAGGTGACAACCGCCTTGATGTCGGCATCGGAAGCGCCGGCGGCACCCCCCTTGGGCGGCATCGCGCCCTTGCCCTTGATGGCGCTGGCGGTCAGGCCGTCCACGCCTTGTGCCAGGCGAGGTGCCCAGGCGGCCTTGTCGCCGACCTTCGGCGCACCGGCCACGCCAGCAGCGTGGCAGACCTGGCAGGCCTGGGTATAGAGCGCCGGCACGGCGGCAGCGGCCTGTGCATCGGCGGCGGCTGCAGGTGCAGAAGCCTCGGCTCCCTTGGCGGCCGCGGCCACCGCGGCGGCGGCATTCTGCGCGGCCTGGTTGTCCTGCGGGCTCGGCTCGGTGGCCGACGCTGCAGCCGCGGCAGCAGGAGCCGCCTTCGGTTCTTCCAGCTTGCCGCCTGCCTGATTGGCCATGTAGACCACGGCCCGGCCGATCTCCAGGTCGCTGAAGTCGCCACCGCCCTGCGGGCCCATGGCGCCCTTGCCCTTCAGTGCGGAGGTCAGCAGCGCGTCATAGCCCTTGCCGACACGCGGGCCCCAGGCCTCGGCATCACCCAGCTTGGGAGCACCGGCAGCACCGGTGGCGTGGCAGGCCGCGCACTGGGCCTTGAAGACGTCGACACCCGCCTTCAGCGTGCTCGGGTCCGACACATCCTTCAGGTCCACCGAGCCGATGGGCTGGATGCGGCGGGCCACCGCCTCTTCGCTGAAGGCGTCGCTGCCGACATTGGGCTTCTTGTCGGCCACCACGAAGGTGACGAGCAGGAAGATGCCGACGATGGGAACCAGGAACGAGAAGATGACCGCAACGATCAATTGCTTGGGCGTCTTGATCGGGCCCTCGTGCGGGCCGTCGTGTTCGTCGTGGGCGTTGTGTTTGTCGCTCATGGGCTCAAATCCTCGACTGCGGGAGCGTATGTTGGTGGGGCGGGCATCCGCGCTGCAAAACCTCGGGATTATACGGGCCGCCCTCTGGCAGCCGGATAGGGTGCACCGCCGTCGCGCCCGTGACACGTCGAGGGCGCCGACTTGCCCGTTGCAACGACAAAGTGCGGTTGCGTCATGCACAAACCACTTTAGCGGTTAAGATATGCGTCTTTGCGCCCGTAGCTCAGTGGATAGAGTATTGGCCTCCGAAGCCAAGGGTCGCTGGTTCGATCCCAGCCGGGCGCGCCACCTTCTTGCCAGACGCCCTCGTCGTCTGCACAACGCCGCCCCTGTCGGTTGATCACAGGCGGCCGGCCTGAACGGTGCCGCTTGCCGCGCCCTTCCGCCTTTCCCGCTGTTCGCACGCTGCGCAGCGCCGGCACACCGTCGCCTTGCGCGGCGACGCCCTCGTGTCAGCGCTTGGCCTACAGCCAGCAGCTTGCGCCGGTGGGACACTGCGCCACCTTTTTTGACCTCCCGGCGCTTTCTCGATGGCTTACACGACTCCCCGCAAACGCCTTTTTGGCCGCTGGCTGACCCTGCAGGCCGGCCGCACTGACGGAGTCGGCGCCCTGGCGCAGTTCGCACGCGAGGACCAGTGGTCGTCGGAAGTCGATGACGGCCTGCAGCACTGGATCTGCCATCTGCAGCTGAGCCGCGCACCGCAACACCTGCAGGAAGCTGCCCGGCTCGCGTGGAGCGAATACAGCCGGCGCGGCGGCCTGGACTGAGGCGCCTGCGCCCGGCTGCATCATCACCCGACCCCGCCCGACGGCCGTGGCGCCCAGCGCGCGCCGGCGTCCCGGCCACAGCACAGGTATGTCACTTGCTTTGGTTGCCGGGAAGCAGGCCCACCCGGCCGCCCGGCGCACCGGGCCCCCTAGCCGGCCCTCCAGAGAACCTCCATGCCAGCGGATGCCAACTCCCCTGTCGACCTGAGCGAAATGCTGACCCGCGTGGGCCGCGACCACCTGTCCAGGGCGCTGTCACGCCAGGTGCAGTTCTTCTTCGACTATGAAGGCGACTGGCCCCAGACCGAGGCGGCCGATGCCGCCCTGGTGCAGCGGGTGGCGCACTACCTGGTGGGCCGGGCGATCGACGCGGCGCGGCAGGGCAGCGTGTTCTTCTCTGTGCAGGGCGATCGCCGCGCGCCAGACCGCTTGCGGCTGCAGCTGCAGGTGGCGGCCGCCGGCTCGGGCCTGCAGGCTGACAGCTCGTTCTTCTCCGCCCTGGCAGCGCCCGGCCAGGCGCCTCAAGGGCCGGCCGAGATCGACGGCCTGTGGCAGGTGCGTGAAGCCTGCGACGCCTTGCAGGGGCACCTGCAGGTCGATCGATTGCCCGGCGAAGGCCTGCTGGTCCGTGCCGACTTCCACCTCGACTGCCAGCCCGGGAATGGCCCGCATGAGCCGCGCGACCCGCCCGACGCCCGGGGCGCGGAGGCCTGGCTCATCGGCCAGCCACCGGTCGTCTATGAATCGCTCGCCCGCCGGCTGCAACGGCTGGGCTGGCATGTGCGCGTGCTCGGCACGGTGGATGACGCCTGCGACGCACTGAACGCACCGCAGCCGGAGCCGGCGCCCGCCCTGGCGCTGGGCTGTCCGATGTTCGGCGTGACGGCGGCGGATTTCACCCGCCTGCGTCGCCACCTGGGCCCCGGCACCGCCATGGTGTTTTCGCCGCTGCAGGAAGACACCGATGCGGCTGCGGCGATGCCGGGCGACGTCCTCACCTTGCCACTGCCGCTCAGCCCCGGTCAGCTGGTGGGGCTGACGCGGCATGCCGCACGGCCGGCAGCGCCGGCGCCCCACGAGCGCGCCGGGAGCGGCTCCGCCGAGAGCCGCCCGCGCCTGCTGGTGGCCGACGACAACGAGGTCAACCAGCACCTGTTCTGCGAGATGCTGAAGGTGCTGGGCTACGAGGTCGAGGTGGTGGATGACGGCCAGGCCGCGGTGGACCGTTGCCAGGCATGTCCCCCGGACGGCGTGTTGATGGACGTGATGATGCCCCGTCTCTCGGGCCTGGATGCGACGCGGGAACTGCGGCGCCGCCAGGCCGCTGGCCAGCTGCGGCACTTCCCCATCATTGCCGCCACCGCGCTCGTGACCGAAGCCGACCAGCAGGCCTGCCGCGATGCCGGGATGGACGCCTACCTGAGCAAGCCGATGGACCTCGCCGCGCTGGCGCGGGAGGTCCATCGCCATGTGCCGCTGCCTGGCAGGGAATCGACGTGCTCACCCCCGGCCAGCGTTTGAGCCGGCAGCACCCCGGCGGCGCAGGCGCAGCACCCGGACGAGGTAGGTGAGCAGCAGGACCGCCAACACCGCCTTGGCCACCGGATCGAGCCAGCCGGCAACCGCCTCGAACTGGCTTTCCAGCAGGTAGCCGGCCGCCGTGAGCAGGCTGGTCCAGAGCAGCGAGCCCAGCAGCGACCAGGCCAGGAAGGCCCGACATGGCAGCGCCGCCAGCCCGGCCGGCACCGCCACCAGCGTGCGCACCCCCGGCACCATGCGCCCCAGCACCAGCACCGCCGCGCCATGGCGCTGAAACCATGCCTCGGCCCGGTCCAGGTCCTCGGCGGACACCGCCAGCCAGCGGCCATGGCGCTCGGCCAGGCGCCGCAGGCGCTCGCTGCCCAGGCGGCGGCCGGCCAGGTACCAGGGCAGCGCCCCCAGCAAAGAGCCGAGCGTGCCACTGGCCACCACCCCCGCCAGGCCGAGGTCGCCGCGGGCAGCGGCAAAGCCGGCGAACGGCATGATCAGCTCGGACGGCAGCGGCGGGAACAGGTTCTCGGCGCACATCAGCAGCAGCACCGCCAAGTAGCCATGTTCGGTGATGACCTGGATGATCCACTCAAGCATCGGCGGTCCTCCGTGGCCACGCGGGGCGGCCGCAAGCAGGGCTGGGCACGGTTGCACTCCTTTCCGTTGTTGACCGCCGGCTTGCAGCAGTTGCCGTTCCCAGGGTGCCGGCGCCCCGGACGGGCACTGCCGCTGCTGGCCGTAAAGAAGGTTGCGGAACGTTCGACGGCCGCCCGCACGCCGCCGGCAGCCTGCCTGGCGCACTGCCTCGCGCCACGCCAGGGCGGCCAGGCGGCAATCGTTCACAAGCGCTGACGCGCTGGCCGGGCGGTGGCTGGAATGCGCTGCGCCGGCTCGTTTACGCTCGCGCCATGTCTGATTCGCCTGTTTTCCCGCCGCGCCGGCTGTGCCGGCTCGCCTCCGCACTGGCGGCGGCCACCCTGCTCGCCCTGGTCGGCTGCGCTTCCGGCCCCGGCCCGTCGAAGCGGCCGGCCAGTGCGCCGGGTGCCGACGGCCCCGGCGACAACGTCCCGCCCGGCCTGGCCAACCTGCCGGATGCCGAGCCCCGCGTCGAGCCGCTGGCCCGCGCCGCGAACCGCCCCTACAGCGTGGCCGGACGCGACTATGTCCCGGTGGTCGAGGACCGGCCCTACCGCGAGCGAGGCATCGCCTCCTGGTACGGCCGCAAGTTCCACGGCCGCCGCACCTCCAGCGGCGAGGTCTACGACATGTACGCGATGTCGGCCGCCCACCCGACCTTGCCGATACCCAGCTATGCGCGGGTGCGGCATGTGGCCTCCGGACGCGAGGTGGTGGTCCGCATCAACGACCGCGGCCCCTTCCACAGCAAGCGCATCATCGATGTCAGCTACGCGGCCGCGCTGAAGCTCGGTTTCCTGAAACGTGGCAGTGCCGAAGTGGAGGTGGAGCGCCTCACGCACGGCGAGATCCGTGCCGGCACCTGGCGCCGCGAGGCCCCGCCGGATGCGACCACGGTCGCCCGCAGCGAGCCGGTCGCGGCCGATCCACCGGCGCCTCCCCCGGCGGAGCCGCCCGCGGCCGCTCCGCCCGTAGCGCCCGCGGCCGCACCGGCCCCCCAGGCTGCGGCCGTGGTGGAGAACGCAACGCCCGCCCCCGTGGTGGCGAGTGCCACCACGACGGGCCCGGGACCGGGCGAAGCCGCGCCGACGGGCTTCTGGGTGCAGCTGGGGGTGTTCCGGCAACGCTCGGGTGCCGAGAGCTTCCATCGCCGCGTCAGCGGCGAACTGGACTGGCTCAAGCCGGTCCTGGGCATCTTCGAGGACACCGCGCTGTTCCGGCTGCAAGCCGGCCCGTACCCGACACGCGCCGAAGCCGCCAGCACCGCCCTGCGGCTGCAGGACGCCTTGAAGCTGGTGCCGATGGTGGTCGAGCGGCGTTGAGGCGTCAGCCGCCCTGGCTCAATCGCCCGCCTGCTGGCGCAGCGCCAGCGCGCGCTCGTAGAGGGCATTGCGCGGCGCGCCGGTGAGTTGCGCCGCCAGCGCCACGGCCTGCTTCAGCGGCAAGGCCTCGACCAGCGCGACCAGCACCGGCTCGGCCTGGGCCAGCGCATCGGCGGCCGGCGCATCCTGCGCATGCAGCACCAGCACGAACTCGCCGCGGCGCCGGTTGGCATCCTCGGCGAGCCAGGCGGGCAGTGCGCTGGCGAGCAGGGTATCGACCTGCTCGAACTGCTTGGTCAGCTCGCGGCACACCGTCAGCCGGCGCTCGCCGCAGGCGGCCGCCAGTGCGCGGGCCAGGGCTTCGATGCGGTGCGGCGCCTCGAACAGCACCTGTGCCTCAACACGCCCCGCCACGGCCTGCAGGGCCTGCTCGAGCTCGCGGGCCTTGCTTGGCAGGAAGCCGACGAAGCAGAAGCCGCCCGGCTGCGGGTCGCCGGCCACGCACAGCGCCGCGGTGGCGCTGCTGACGCCGGGCACCGGCACCGCGCGGTAGCCGCCGGCACGCGCGGCTGCGACCAGGCGCGCGCCGGGGTCCGACACGGCCGGCGTGCCGGCGTCGCTGACGTAGGCCACCCGCTCCCCGGCCGCCAGGCGCGCAAGCACCGCCTGGGCCGCCTCGCGTTCGTTGTGCTCATGCACCGCGAGCAGGGGCCGCTCCAGGCCGTAGTGGCGCAGCAGGGCGGCGGTGTGGCGGGTGTCTTCGCAGGCCACCGCATCACACAGGCCTAGCACATGCAGGGCGCGCAGCGTGATGTCGGCCAGGTTGCCGATCGGGGTGGCGACCACGTAGAGCGCGCCGGAGGGATACTGCTGCGCGCCGGCGGCCTGTGCGGCAGCCTGCAGCAACAAGGACGATGAGGCCTCGATGGTCACGACGGATCAACGCTCGGGTGAGAGGGGGGAGGATCGCGCGCTGGCCTTCTTGCAGCGGGCGGGCTTGACGCTGGTGCAGCGCAATTATCGCGTTGCCGGCGGCCCCGGCCGCCCGGCCGGCGAAGTGGACCTGATCCTGCGCAGCGGCGACGGCACGCTGGTGTTCGTCGAGGTGCGGCAGCGGCGCAATGCCCGCCATGGCGGGGCCGCCGCCAGCGTCGGGCCGGCCAAGCAGCGCCGCCTGGTGCTGGCGGCCCGCCATTTCCTGTTGCGGCTGCCGGCGCCACCGCCCTGCCGCTTCGACGTGGTGGCCATCGACGGCGAGCGGCTCCAGTGGTTGCAGGCCGCCTTCATGGCCGAGTGATCCCGCCGCGCCGGAACCGCCGCGCAGCGCGGGAGTCACTCACGGGTGACTTATCATCGGCAGCCATGCTCGAACAACGCATCCAACAACAGTTTTTCGAAAGCGCCGACCTCAAATACCAGTCGGCCGACCTGCTCGCGCGCCCCATCGCGGACGCGACGCAGGCCGTGCTGGGCTGCCTGACCGCCGGCGGCAAGGTGCTGATTTGCGGCAACGGCGGTTCGGCCAGCGATGCACAGCACTTCGCGGCCGAATTCGTCGGGCGCTTCGAGCGGGAGCGGCCCGGCCTGCCGGCCATCGCGCTGACCACCGACACCTCGATCCTGACGGCGGTCGGCAACGACTATGACTTCGGACAGGTGTTCTCCAAGCAGGTGCAGGCCCTCGGCCAGCCCGGCGACGTGCTGTTCGCGCTGTCGACCAGCGGCAATTCCGCCAACGTGCTGGCCGCCGTGCAGGCGGCGCACGACAAGGAGATGACGGTGGTGGCCCTGACCGGCCGCGGCGGCGGCCGCATGAAGGAATTGCTGGCCGAGACCGACGTGCACATCTGCGTGCCGCACGAGCGCACCGCCCGCATCCAGGAAGTCCACATCCTGGCGCTGCACTGTCTGTGCGA
Organism: Eleftheria terrae; assembly: GCF_030419005.1. Classification (NCBI taxonomy): domain Bacteria; kingdom Pseudomonadati; phylum Pseudomonadota; class Betaproteobacteria; order Burkholderiales; genus Eleftheria; species Eleftheria terrae. The sequence goes on along the minus strand of NZ_CP106951.1, from coordinate 3,674,503 downwards.
CGCCATCGACACCCAATTGCTCGGAGAGCAGGACCACGCATGACGATCGATGTTTTCAAGCGGCCCCTTCTGGTCGGCCTGGCCGCGGCCTCCCTGCTGACCGCCCTGCCCGGCTGCGCCCCCCTGCTGGTCGGCGGTGCGATGGTGGGCGGCGTGATGCTGGCGATCGACCGCCGCACCTCGGGCACCCAGATCGAAGACCAGGCGATCGAGCTGAAGGCGGTCAACCGCATCCGCGAGGCGATGGGCGAGCGTGTCCATATCAACGCCAACAGCTACAACCGCATGGTGCTGCTCACCGGCGAGGCGCCCACCGAGCAGGACCGCCAGGCCATCGAGCAGGCGGTCTCCGGCATCGAGAACGTGCGCTCCATCGTCAACGAGATCGCGGTGACCGCCAAGAGCTCGCTCAGCTCGCGCTCCAGCGACGTGATCCTGGCCGGCAAGGTGAAGGCCACCTTCGTTGACGCGCGCGACCTGCAGGCCAATGCCTTCAAGGTGGTGACCGAGCGCGGCACTGTCTACCTGATGGGCCGCGTCACCGAACGCGAAGCCGCCCGCGCCTCCGACCTGGCACGCAGTGTCGGCGGCGTGATGAAGGTGGTGAAGGTCTTCGAGACCATCAGCGAAGACGAGCTGGCCGGCATCGTGAAGCGCACCTCGCCCAACGCCGGCAACGGCTCGACCCAGGGCGGCACCGCGCAATAGGCGGTCGCGCCCAGCGCGGCGCGCCCAAAAAAAAGGCTCCCCCGGGAGCCTTTTTGCCGTCTGGCGGTGCTGCACCGGGGAAGGGGCGGCCGCTGCAGGGGGGTCAGCGCAGGCGCCGGACCAGGCTGGAGGTGTCCCAGCGGCCGCCGCCCTGGGCCTGCACCTCGGCATAGAACTGGTCCACCAGGGCCGTCACCGGCAGGCGCGCGCCGTTGCGGCGGGCCTCGTCCAGGCACAGGCCCAGGTCCTTGCGCATCCAGTCCACCGCAAAGCCGAAGTCGAAGCGGTCCTGCACCATCGTCGGGCCACGATGGTCGAGCTGCCAGCTCTGGGCGGCCCCCTTGCCGATGACGGCCAGCACCGCCTCCATGTCCAGCCCGGCCTTCTGGCCGAAGGCCACCGCCTCGCTCAGGCCCTGCAGCAGGCCGGCGATGCAGATCTGGTTGACCATCTTCGCCAGCTGGCCGGCGCCGCTCTCGCCCAGCAGGGTGACCGCCTTGGCAAAGGCCATCGCGACCGGCTGCATGCGGGCAAAGGCCGCCGCGTCGCCGCCGCACATCACGGTCAGCACGCCGTTGACGGCACCCAGATTGCCGCCGGAGACGGGCGCGTCGATGAACTGCAGGCCACGCGAGACCGCCAGGCCGCTCAGCTCGCGTGCCACGTCGGCGGAGGCGGTGGTGTGGTCGACGAACACCGCTCCCTCCGACATGCCGGCGAAAGCGCCCTGCTCGCCCAGCACGACGCTGCGCAGGTCGTCGTCATTGCCGACGCAGGCAAACACCAGGTCGGCGCCGCGCGCCGCCTCGGCCGGTGTCGCCGCCAGGCGGCCACCGTACTGCTGCACCCATTGCTCGGCCTTGGCCGCGCTGCGGTTGTAGACCGTCACCTGGTGGCCCGCCTGGGCCAGGTGGCCGGCCATCGGGTGGCCCATCACCCCCAGGCCGAGGAAGGCGACACGGTGGGGCGCGATGGGGTCGTAGCTCTTCTTGTTCATGGCAGTCCTTGGAACGAGGGGGCCGGCCCCGGGGCCACCGGGGCCCGGGGTGCGGCGGCGGCAGGGGAAGCGGCCGCTCAGACGATGGTCAGGTGCTCGGTGCCGGCCGCCAGGTCGGAGCTGCGGGCGCGGTTGCTGTTGAGCTTGATCTGCAGGCGCAGGTCGTTGACCGAGTCGGCATTGCGCAGCGCGTCCTCGTAGGTGACGGCATTGCCTTCGTAGAGGTCGAACAGCGACTGGTCGAAGGTCTGCATGCCCAGCTCGCGGCTCTTCTTCATGATCTCCTTGATCTCGGCGACCTCGCCCTTGAAGATCAGCTCGGAGATCAGCGGCGTGTTGAGCATGATCTCGACCGCGGCCACCCGGCCCTTGCCCTCCTGGCGCGGCAGCAGCCGCTGCGAGATCATGGACTTGAGGTTGAGCGACAAGTCCATCAGCAGCTGCGCGCGCCGCTCCTCCGGGAAGAAGTTGATGATGCGGTCGAGCGCCTGGTTGGCGCTGTTGGCGTGCAGCGTGGCCATGCACAGGTGGCCGGTCTCGGCGAAGGCCACCGCGTGCTCCATCGTCTCGCGGTCGCGGATCTCGCCCATCAGGATCACGTCGGGCGCCTGGCGCAGCGTGTTCTTCAGGGCCTGGCCCCAGCCGTCGGTGTCCAGGCCCACCTCGCGCTGGGTGACGATGCAGTTCTTGTGCGGATGCACGAACTCCACCGGGTCCTCGATGGTGATGATGTGGCCGTAGGAGTTCTCGTTGCGGTAGTCCACCATCGCCGCCAGCGTGGTCGACTTGCCCGAGCCGGTGGCGCCCACCAGGATGACCAGGCCGCGCTTGGTCATCGTGATTTCCTTGAGCACCTGGGGCAGGCCCATGGTGTCGATGTCGGGCAGCGTCTGCGGGATCACCCGCATCACCAGGCCCACATGGCCCTGCTGCACGAAGGCGTTGACGCGGAAGCGCCCGATGCCTTGCGGCGCCACCGCGAAGTTGCACTCCTTGGTGCGCTCGAACTCGGCCGCCTGCTTGTCGTTCATGATGGAACGCGCCAGGGCCAGCGTGTGCTGCCCGGTCAGCGGCTGCGGCGACACCTTGGTCACGCGCCCGTCCACCTTGATGGCCGGCGGAAATTCGGCGGTCAGGAAGAGGTCGGACCCGTTGCGGCTGACCATCAGTCGCAGCAGGTCGTTGATGAATTTGGAAGCCTGGTCTCTTTCCATGCGTCGGTCCGGTTGAAGGAGAGCGAGAGCGGAGAGGATCTCGAGAAGAACTGTAAGCGAAGCGCCGCGCTGCTCAGCCGCGCGAAAGCACCGCGCTGAGCCGCGCACTCACCTGCCGCAGGCGCAACGACAGGCGGCGCGCCAGCGAGGCGAGCAGCGCCAGCCCGAGGCGCGGCTCCTGCATGATCATGGCGTCGAGCCCCTGGGCATCGACCACCGCCAGCACGCAGGGCGTCAGCGTGGTGCAGGCCGAGAAGCGCGAGCCGGCGTCCAGCAGCGACATCTCGCCCAGCATGTCGCCCGGGCGCGCCTCGGCCAGCCGCACGCGGCCGCCCCAGGGCTGCACGCGGTCCACGGCCAGGGTGCCGGCCAGCACGATGAGCATGTAGTCGCCCTGCTCGTCCTGGCCGATCACTTCCTGGCCGGCGTCGATCTCGACAAAGTCGAGGTAGGTGCTCATGCGCACCAGCTCCTCGCTGCCGAGGGCGGCGACATAGCGGTCCACCCCCCACAGCGCGGCAAAGCGCTCGGCACCGTCGGTGCGGTCGTGCGCCCGGGCACCGATCTGCTGGGCACGGCTCTGCCAGCTGGTGAGCGCCTGGCTGTCGTCCAGGCGCTCCTGGAAGATGGTGGAGAAGAAGCCGGTGTCCTCGTCGGCCGCCGGCTCCGCGTCCGCGCCGGGTGCCTGCCGTGGCCTGGAGGGGTCGCTGGGTCGGTTCATGGCATGGGCGGGGCTGGGCGGAGGCAGGCCTCAGCCGGGGAAGTTCTCCGGGAACTTCGCCTTGGCGCGGGCCTCGGCCGGGGAGATGATGTTGCGCCGGACCAGGTCTGACAGGTTCTGGTCCAGCGTCTGCATGCCCATGTTGTTGCCGGTCTGGATGGCCGAGTACATCTGGGCGATCTTGTTCTCGCGGATCAGGTTGCGCACCGCGGAAGTGCCGAGCATGACCTCGTGCGCCGCGACGCGGCCGGAGCCGTCCTTCAGCTTGCACAGGGTCTGCGAGATGATGGCGACGACCGATTCCGACAACATCGCGCGCACCATGTCCTTCTCGGCCGCCGGGAAGACGTCGACCACCCGGTCGATGGTCTTGGCGGCGCTCGAGGTGTGCAGGGTGCCGAACACCAGGTGGCCGGTCTCGGCGGCGGTGAGCGCCAGGCGGATGGTTTCCAGGTCGCGCATTTCGCCGACCAGGATGGCGTCCGGATCTTCCCGCAGGGCCGAGCGCAGCGCGTTGCTGAAGCTCAGCGTGTGGGGGCCGACCTCGCGCTGGTTGACCAGGCACTTCTTCGACTCGTGCACGAACTCGATCGGGTCTTCGACCGTCAGCACGTGGCCGTATTCGCTTTCGTTGAGGTGGTTCACCATCGCCGCCAGCGTGGTGGACTTGCCCGAGCCGGTGGGCCCGGTCACCAACACCAGGCCGCGCGGCTTGAGCGCCAGCTCGGCGAAGATCTTGGGCGCGTTGAGCTGCTCCAGCGTCAGGATCTTCGAGGGAATGGTCCGGAACACGGCGCCGGCGCCGCGGTTCTGGTTGAAGGCGTTGACGCGAAAGCGCGCCAGGCCCTGGATCTCGAACGAGAAGTCGCACTCCAGCGTTTCTTCATACGCCTTGCGCTGCGAGTCGTTCATGATGTCGTACACCATGTCGTGCACTTGCTTGTGCTCCAACGGGTCGACATTGATGCGGCGCACATCCCCGTGGACACGGATCATCGGCGGCAGCCCGGCCGACAAGTGCAGGTCGGAGGCTTTGTTCTTGACCGAAAAAGCCAGCAGCTGGGTGATGTCCATGGAGATTCTGAGGGGGGCCCAAAGGGCGTTCGAGGGGTTAAGCTCGCGCCATTATGGCGACGATTGCAGCGAACATACAACAAGTCGAAGACCGCATCCGTGCGGCTTGCAAGCAGGCCGGGCGGGACGTGCAAAGCGTCACGTTGCTGACGGTGAGCAAGACCTTCCCCGCCGAGGCGGTGCGTGAAGCGGTGCACGCCGGGCAGCACCGCTTCGGCGAGAACTACGTCCAGGAAGCCATCGAGAAGATGCAGGCGCTCGCCGACCTGCGTCCGCAGCTGCAGTGGCACCTGATCGGCCCGTTGCAGAGCAACAAGACGCGGGTGGTGGCCGAGCACTTTGACTGGGTGCACTCGGTCGACCGCCTGAAGATCGCCGAGCGCCTGTCGGCACAGCGACCGCCGGGGCTGCCACCGCTGCAGGTCTGCCTGCAGGTCAACATCAGCGGTGAAGCGAGCAAGAGCGGCCTGCTGCCGGACGAGGTGGCCCCGGTCGCCCGGGCGGTGGCGGCCCTGCCGCAGCTTCGCCTGCGCGGCCTGATGGCCATTCCCGAACCCGCCGAGGACCTGGAGCGCCAGCGCCAACCGCACCGGGCGCTGCGGTGCCTGCTGGAGCAGCTGCAGGCCGACGGCCTGGCGCTCGACACGCTCTCGATGGGCATGACGGCCGACCTGGAAGCCGCGGTGCTCGAAGGCGCGACCATGGTGCGCGTGGGCACCGCCATCTTCGGCACGCGGCCGCGGCCGGCGGGCTGAGGGACGGCGCCCTTCCTTCCCGCCCTGCGCTCCCCGCCCCGGGGGCCTGCGGCCTCAGATCGGCAGCAGGTTGGTGTTCTTCACCTCTTCCATCACCGCGTAGGTGTGGGTTTCCCGCACGCCGGGCAGCGACCAGATGACCGAGCCGATCAGCTCCCGGTAGGCCTGCATGTCGGCCACCCGGGTCTTGATGAGGTAGTCGAAGCCGCCGGCCACCAGGTGGCATTCCAGGATCTCGGGGCGGGTCTGCACCGCCGCCTTGAAGGCATTCATCACGTCGGGCGTGGTGCGATCGAGCACCACCTCGACGAACACCATCATGCTGGCGCTGAGCTTGAGCGGATTGAGGCGGGCCTCGTAGCCGAGGATGTAGCCCTCGCGCGTCAGGCGCTTGACGCGTTCGAGCACGGCGGTGGGCGAGAGGTGCACCGCCTCGGCCAGCTTGAGGTTGGCAATGCGGCCGTCCTGCTGCAGCACGCGCAGGATCTTGCGATCGATCTTGTCCAGCTCGTTGAATTCGACCGACCCGTTTTTCATGCTTGATTTTCCTCTGTCGCCCACCTTCTCATTGGCGAAAGATGCTAGGCCGTTGCTCATAACCTAGCAAGTTATGCAAAACCCTGAGGCATAAACGATGTCTACCCCTGCCCGCTTCACTGTTCCCGCCTCCACCATGCGCCTGCCGGCGCCGTACCGACCCGAGGCGGAGGTGGTGAAGTCGCTGCTCAGCCGCCCGCCCGTGATGTGGGATCAGGTGAAAGCCACCGCCGCGCCGTGGGTGCAGGCGGTGCGTGAGCGCCCCGCGCCTTTCTGGGCGATGGAATCGCTGCTCAAGGAATATCCGCTGTCCACCACCGAGGGCCTGGCCCTGATGCGCCTGGCCGAGGCCCTGCTGCGGGTGCCCGATGTCGAGACCGCGATGGCGCTCACCGCCGACCAGCTGGGCCGCGCCGACTTCGACAAGCCGGGCGCCAGCCAGCACCCGATGTTGTCCAACCTGTCGGCCAGCGTGATCGGGCTGACCAAGAAGATCCTGCCCAGCGACGGGCAGAAGCAGCCGGGCATGCTGCAGCGCCTGGGCGCCCAGACGGTGGTGGCCGCCGCCGTGCGGGCATTGCAGCTGCTGGGCCGGCAGTTCGTGCTGGGCCGCAACATCGACGAGGCACAGAAGGAAGCCCAGTCGCAGCGCCGCGAGCAGCCCACGCTGTGCTTCAGCTTCGACATGCTGGGCGAAGGCGCCCGCACCGAGCGCGATGCCGAGCGCTACCTGGCCTCCTACCGCCATGCCATCGAGCAGATCAGCCGGCAGCGCCCCAAGGGCGCCAAGCCCGAGACCAGCGACGGCATCTCGATCAAGCTCAGCGCCCTGTTCTCGCGCTACGAGGAAGCGCAGCGCGAACGGGTCTTCGAGACGCTGCTACCGCGCGTGTGGTCGCTCATCGAGCCGGCCGCGGCGGCCGACCTGAACCTGACCATCGACGCCGAGGAGAGCGACCGCCTGGAGCTGTCGCTCGACATCCTCGACGCACTGGCTGCCCGCATTGCCCAGCACTACCCGCAATGGCAGGGCTTCGGCCTGGCGGTGCAGGCCTATCAGACCCGCTCGCTGGAAGTGGTGCACGAGGTCGCCCGCATCGCCAAGCAGCATGGCCTGCGCTTCATGGTGCGGCTGGTCAAGGGCGCCTACTGGGACGGCGAGATCAAGCGCGCCCAGGAAATGGGCCTGCCCGGCTACCCGGTGTTCACCCACAAGTCGCACACCGACCTGGCCTACCTGGCCTGTGCCCAGGCGCTGCTGGAACATGCGCCGCACATCTACCCGCAGTTCGCGACGCACAACGCCGGCACCATCGCCGCCATCCTCGGCATGGCGCGGGCCCGGCCGGTGCCGTTCGAGATGCAGCGCCTGCACGGCATGGGTGACAGCCTGTACCGCGAGGTGCTCAAGCGCGAGCAGATCACGCTGCGTGTCTACGCGCCGGTGGGCGAGCACCGCGACCTGCTGGCCTACCTGGTGCGCCGCCTGCTCGAGAACGGTGCCAACTCCTCCTTCGTGCACCAGCTGGGCGACGAGAGCGTGAACATCGACGCGCTGCTGCTGTCGCCGCTGCAGCTGCAGACCGCCTCGCCGCTGCCGATGCCGCTGGACCTCTACGGCCCGGCCCGGCCCAACTCGCGCGGTGCCGACCTGGCCGTGCCGACCGAGCGGGCCGCCCTGTTCTCGGCCATTGCCGCCACCCCGGTGCCGCACGTGCCGATGGCCGAGCCGGCGCAGGTCGAGGCGGCCATGCAGCGCCTGCAGGCCGGCTACCCTGGCTGGGACGCGCTGCCGGTGGCCGAACGCGCGGCGGTGCTGCGTCGTGCGGGCGATGCGCTGGAAGCGCGCATGCCCGAGTTCTGCGCCCTGCTGGTCAGCGAGGCCCACAAGGTGATGGCAGACGCCATCTCCGAGGTGCGCGAGGCGGTCGACTTCTGCCGCTACTACGCCATGCAGGCCGAGCAGCGCCTGGCCCCGCTGCCGCTGCCCGGGCCCACCGGCGAGTCCAACGAGCTGCACATGCGCGGCCGCGGCGTGTTCGTCTGCATCAGCCCCTGGAACTTCCCGCTGGCCATCTTCGCCGGCCAGGTGGTGGCGGCCCTGGTGGGCGGCAACACGGTGGCCGCCAAGCCGGCCGAGCAGACGCCGGGCGTGGCCCAGCGCTTCGTCGAGCTGCTGCACGAGGCCGGCGTGCCGCGCGATGCCCTGGTGCTGCTGCACGGGCCCGGCGAGACGGTGGGCGCCGCCCTGGTGGGCGACCCGCGCTGCGCCGGCGTGGCCTTCACCGGCTCGACCCAGGTGGCCAAGCTGATCCAGCGCTCGCTGGCAGCCAAGGACGGCCCCATCGTCCCGCTGATCGCCGAGACCGGCGGCATCAATGCGATGGTGGTCGACTCCACCGCGCTGCCCGAGCAGGTGGTCGACGCGGTGGTGCAGAGCGCCTTCCGCTCGGCCGGCCAGCGGTGCTCGGCGCTGCGCCTGCTGTGCGTGCATGAGCGGGTGGCCGACGGCGTGCTGGAGATGCTCGCCGGTGCGATGCAGGAGCTGACGCTCGGCGACACCGCCCAGTGGCACACCGACGTGGGCCCGGTGATCGACGCCGAGGCGCACGAGAACATCGGCCGGCAGGTGCTGCGCCTGGACCATGAAGCGAAGCTGATCGCGCGCACGCCGGTGCCGGCCGGGCTGGCCGGCCACTTCATCGCGCCGGTGGCGTATGAGCTGCCGCGCATCGCCGATGTGCGCCAGGAGATCTTCGGCCCGGTGCTGCATGTGGTGCGCTGGGGCGATGCCGAGCTGCCGACGGTGGACGCGGTGGTGGCGCAGATCAACGCGCTCGGCTACGGCCTGACGCTCGGCGTGCAGACCCGCATCGACGGCCGGGCCCGCCACATTGCCGAGCGCGCCCATGTGGGCAACGTCTACGTCAACCGCAACATGATCGGCGCGGTGGTGGGCGTGCAACCCTTCGGCGGCGAAGGCCTCAGCGGCACCGGCCCCAAGGCCGGCGGCCCCAACTACCTGCCGCGCTTCTGCGCCGAGCAGACGGTGACCATCAACACCGCGGCCGCAGGCGGCAACGCCTCGCTGCTGGCCGGCGGCCACTGAGGCCGGCCGCACCGGCCCGCGGCGCCCCGGGGCCGCGGGCCGGTGCGCATCCTTTCCGTACACTGCGGGCATGAACCGAACCGACAAGATCGCCTTCATCGGCGGCGGCAACATGGCCTCCGCCATCATCGGGGGCCTGCGCAGCAGCGGCCATCCGGCCGATGCCCTGATCGTGGTGGAGCCCCATGCCGAGCAGCGCCAGCGCCTGGGCGCCGAGCACGGCGTGAGCGCGCTGGCCGCGCCCGGCCCGGCGCTGGCGCAGGCCACCACCGTGGTGTGGGCCGTCAAGCCACAGCTGTTCAAGGAAGCCGCCGCGCCCTGCCGCGCGCATGTCGCCGGCGCGCTGCAGCTCAGCGTGATGGCCGGCATCCGCAGCGACGCGATCGCCGCGGCCAGCGGCAGCGAGCGTGTCGTGCGCGCCATGCCCAACACGCCGGCGCTGATCGGCCGCGGCATCTCGGGCCTCTATGCCCGAGACAGCGTGACGCCAGCCGAGCGCGATGCGGTGGACCACCTGCTGGCCCCCACCGGCCGCACCCTGTGGGTGGACGCCGAGGCCGACCTGGACGCCGTGACCGCGCTGTCCGGCTCGGGCCCGGCCTACGTGTTCTATTTCATCGAGGCGATGATGGCGGCCGCCCAGGCCATGGGCCTGCGTGCCGAGCAAGGCCGGCAGCTGGCGCTGGCCACCTTCGGTGGCGCCACCGAGCTGGCACTGCGCTCGGACGACCCGCCCGAGGTGCTGCGCGAGCGGGTCACCTCCAAGGGCGGCACCACCCATGCCGCGATCACCGCGATGGAGCAGGCCGGCCTGCAGGCGGCCTTCGTGCAGGCCATGCAGGCCGCGCAGCAACGCGCCCGCGAGCTGGGCGACGAGTTCGGCCGCTGACGGGCCGGCCTGCCGCCATGCCCCGCGAGCCAGGGGCGGCCCGCCAAGAGCGGCGCGCCCGGCCCCCGCTTGGCGTCGGGGGCAAGGCGAGCCGGCAGCACCGGGGGGTGCCGCATGACAGCGTTATGTGATCGATTCTTTCAGTCCGAGCCGGGCTCGCAGCGCCTGGACAGCACCAGCACCATCAACAGCCCGGCCAACAGCAGGGCAAAGGTCTCAGGCTCCGGCACGCTGGAGACGGCGGCCCACAGGCCGCCCACACCGACTGTCGTGCCCGCCAGCTTGAGCACGGGTTGCCACATCATGTTGCGCTCCTGAATCGGGTTGAGGCCCGGGGCTTACCGCAAGGGCCGGGCCAGCTTTTTCTCCCCAAAGAGAAGCGGATTGCTGGCAGGCGACGATCAAAAGCAGCCGGTGAGCAGCCGCTGACGAGGCACCGATGGCAATGATGGCCGGCGGCCCTGCGGATTCGAGCCACCGCCCTGGTGCAAACGCCACATCGAAGTGCAGTGTTTCAACCCCAGGCCAGGCCCGCCGCGATGCCAGCCGCCACCGCCAGGCCCAGCCAGTGGTTCTCGCGGAAGGCGCGGAAGCAGCCCTCGCGGCCGCGGTCGCGGATCAGCGTGTAGTGCCAGGCCACCTGCACCGCGGCGGCCGCCAGGCCGAGCGCACAGGGCCAGCCGAGGCCCAGCTGCCAGCCCACGCCGCCCCACACCGCCAGGTAGGCCGCGTAAAGCGCCATCACGGCGGCCACGTCGTGGCGGCCGAAGGTGATGGCCGAGGTGCGGATGCCGATCTTCAGGTCGTCGTCGCGGTCCACCATCGCGTATTCGGTGTCGTAGGCCACCACCCAGCAGAGGTTGCCCAGCAGCAGCAGCCAGGCGAGCGCCGGCACCTCGCCCTGCACCGCCGCGAAGGCCATCGGGATGCCGAAGCTGAAGGCCACCCCCAGCACCGCCTGCGGCATCGAGAAGAAGCGCTTCGTGTAGGGATAGAGCAGCGTCACGCCCAGTGCGGCGAACGACCACAGCACCGTGGCGCGGTTGGTCGTCAGTACCAGCAGGAAGGCCAGCAGCGCGAGCGCGGCGCCAAAGGCCAGCGCCTCGGTGCTGCGCAGCGCGCCGCTGGTGACCGGGCGCTGCGCGGTGCGCTTCACATGCCGGTCGAACTCGCGGTCGGCCACGTCGTTGACGGCACAGCCGGCCGAGCGCATCAGGAAGGTGCCGAGGGTGAACACCGCCAGCAGGTGCCAGCCCGGGAAGCCGCCGGCGGCGATCCACAGCGCTGCCAGGGTGGGCCACAGCAGCAGCAGGGTGCCGACCGGCTTGTCCCAGCGGATCAGCTGCAGGTAGAGCGGAAGCTTGAGGCGAAGGGCTGTCATGGCGAGAGTGTAGAGAGAAGCCGGGTGCCGTCCTCAGCGGTTCCAGTCGATGCGCTCGTACAGCCGGGCCAGGCGCGCGGCCTTGGCGGCATTGAGCTGGGTGGCCCAGCCCAGTCGGCCCTGCAGGTGCTCGCGCAGCGTGCTGCCCGCCGGCAGCGCCAGCTGCACCGCGGACGGCCCGCTCACCATGCAGCGGTGCAGCACCGCCTTGAGGCGGTCGAATTCCTCGCGCGGCAGGTTGCACCGCTGGTTGACGACGATGCCGCAGACCCGCTGCTGCCGGTGTGCCGGCGCTACATGCGTCTTGCGGTGGTTGAGGCGGAAGCCCTGCTCCAGCGCGATGGCAGCCACCCGGGCCTCGATGCGGCGGGCGTGCTTCAGCAAGGCCGGCGGGCCGGACAGCACCAGGTCGTCGGCATAGCGGGTGTAGCGGGCGCCGAAAGCCTCGGCCAGCGCGGCCAGCCGCAGGTCGAGGCCGAAGGCGCAGAGGTTGGCCAGCGCCGGCGAGGTCGGCGCGCCCTGCGGCAAGTGGGCGTCGCGCAGGCGCTGCGCCTGCGGCCAGCCCAGGCCACCCTCCTCGCGCAGGCGCTGCAGCACCGGCTCCGGGGTGGCCACCGTGCACAGGGCGGTCAGGGCGCGGGCCACCGGCAGCGGATGGCCCAGCGTGGACCACAGCGCATGCACCCGCGAGGCGCTCACGCTGGTGAAGAAGTCCTGCAGGTCGAAGCGCAGCAGCACCGCCTGGCCCCGGTGGGCCTCGGCATGGCTGCGCGCCGAACGGCCGGCCACGTAGCCGTGCACCGCTTCGTGCACCGGCACGCGGGCCAGCAGGCCGTCCAGCAGGCGACGCTGCACGGCTTTCAGGTGGGGATGCGGGGCCTCGATCAGGCGCATCCCGCCGCTGGCCTTCTCGCAAGGGGCGAAGCGGTAGTGCTGCTCGCCCAGCGGCCGCCGGCGCTGCCAGGCGGCGGGCAGGCAGAGCCGCCACAGCCCGGCGCGCGACAGCTCCAGCCAGGCAGCCAGCTCACCGGGCGTGGCCAGGGCCGGCAGGCCGAGCCCGTCCAGGCCCAGCGGCGCCGGCCGCCCCGCATACACCGGTCGCAGCAGGTAGCGCCGCACGAAGGGCGGGTGCCGATCGCCCTGTACCGACAGGAAGACGGCGTCCTGCCGCAGCCAGGCCGCCAGCGTGTCGAGGTCGTGCCGCTGCCAGCGGCCGGGCGTCCAGCCGCCCAGTTGCTGCGACAGTGCGTCCAGCCAGGCCGGCGGAGCGTCGATGCAGGCCGCCAGGCGGGCGCGCAAGGACGGCGCCTGCCGCTCGCCGGCAAGCGCGGTGCGCGCCACGGCGCGGGCCAGGAGGTCGATGGGGCGTCGCTTCACGGGACTCGGGGAATCAGGTGCGTACCGCCCGCCAACCTGCCGGTGATGCGTGAGCCGTGCGGCACCTGCGCCGTCCCGCTCACGCCCCGGAGAGACAAGTTCTGGAATGACCGCGGGGAGGCCCCGCGGCGCGAGGTCGGTCTGCACCTTCCGCGCTGGCACCCTTGGCGGGCGGCCGCGGCGGCATCATAGCGGCGCGGGCCGGCCGCGGCTCACTCTTCGAGCAGGCTGCGCAGCATCCAGGCGGTCTTCTCGTGCACGTCCAGGCGCTGGGTCAGCAGGTCGGCCGAGGGCTCGTCGGAGGCCTTCTCCACCAGCGGGTAGAGGCCGCGCGCGGTGCGCGCCACGCCTTCGTGGCCCTGCACCAGGATGCGGATCATCTCGTCGGCCTTGGGCGGCTGGCTCGGCGCGTCGCCCAGCGAGCTGAGCGCCTCGTAGTCCTTGTAGGAGCCGGCCGCGGTGTGGCCCAGTGCGCGGATGCGCTCGGCGATCGGGTCGACCGCGTTCCACAGCTCGGTGTACTGCTCCATGAACATGGTGTGCAGGGTGTTGAACATCGGGCCGGTGACGTTCCAGTGGAAGTTGTGGGTCGTCAGGTAGAGCGTGAAGGTGTCGGCCAGCAGCTTGTTCAGGCCGTCGGCGATCGCCGCGCGGTCTTCCTCGCCGATGCCGATGTTGACCGGCAGCACGGAGGACGGGGTCTTGCTTTTAAGCTTGTTTTTTGCCATGGGTCGGATCTCCGGTTGGGAAGGAACGGACTTGAAGGAGCGGCCGGCACGGCCCACCGCTCAGGACAGTTTCTGCACACCCCTGAGTTCGCAGGCGTAGATCGCATTGCGCAGTGCGGCGATGGCCTCGTAGCGGGTGAAGGTGCGGCGCCAGGCCAGCACCACCCGGCGGGTGGGCACGGGATCGCGGAAGGGGACGTAGGCGACATGGGCCTGCGGCTCACTCGGCACGCTCAGCTGTGGCACCACGGTGATGCCCATGCCCGAGGCCACCATGTGCTTGATGGTTTCCAGCGAGGAACCTTCGAAGCTCTTGCGGATGCCTTCGGCATCACTGGAGAAGCGGGCGAACTCGGGGCAGACCTCCAGCACATGGTCACGGAAGCAATGGCCGGTACCCAGCAGCAACATGGTCTCGCGCTTGACCTCCTCGGAGGACACGCTCTCGCGCTTGGCCAGCGCGTGCTGGCGCGGCACCGCCACCATGAAGGGCTCGTCGTACAGCGGGGCGATGGCCAGGCCGGTGTCGGGGAAGGGCTCGGCCATCACCGCGCAGTCGAGCTCGCCGGTGCGCAGCATCTCCAGCAGCTTGACGGTGAAGTTCTCCTGCAGCATGAGCGGCATCTGGGGCACCTGCTCGATGGTCTGCTTCACCAGGTCGGGCAGCAGGTAGGGACCGATCGTGTAGATGATGCCCAGCCGCAGCGGCCCGGCCAGCGGGTCCTTGCCGCGCTTGGCGATCTCCTTGATCGCGGCGGCCTCGTCGAGCACCGCCTGGGCCTGGCGCACGATGTCCTCGCCCAGGGCGGTCACGCTGACCTCGCTGGCGCCGCGCTCGAAGATCTTCACGTCCAGCTCGTCTTCGAGCTTCTTGATGGCGACGCTGAGGGTGGGCTGGGAGACGAAGCAGGCCTCGGCGGCGCGGCCGAAATGTCTCTCTCGGGCCACCGCCACGATGTAGCGCAGTTCGGTCAGTGTCATCGAAGGTCTCCGGTACAGCCACCCATCGGGGTCACCAAGCAAAAAACTATCGCAACCATAACCTGATTGTGCGCCTGATGTGTGCCCGTCAGGGTCGGCCCGGCTTGCGGGACGGTATTACCCGCGGTATCCGCCGGTATTGCCGGCCGACACCGGTGCAGGCCGGCCTTGCCGTGGCGGGCTGGCGGCCGGCACAGTGGGCCTGCGGCATGTGCCGCCTACCGAGAGAACCGCATGTCTGAACATTCGCTGCCGGCGCGCATGGCCCGCCGTCTCCCGGGCGCCCTGGCGGCCCTGGGCCTGACGGCGACCCTGGCCGGCTGCTACGTGGTGCCCATCGATCCCCGCACCGGCCAGCCGGTGCCCACCCCGGCCGGCCGCGACGGCGGCCCGACGGCCGCCCCCACGGTTGCGCAGCAGCCGCCGGTGCCCGCCGTGCTGCAGGCCCGGCTCTACCCGATCAACCCGCAGGCCAGCCGCGCCGGGATGCTGGTGGCCACCGTGGTGGACCAGCACGGTGGCCGCGGCAGCCTGAGCGTCAGCTACCAGGGCGACCTGCTGCAGGGCGACGCGACGCGCGTCGGCGCCAGCTACCCCGCCTTCGGCCAGTTGCACGACGAGGTGCTCGGCAGCAGTGCCCAGCGCAGCTACAGCGGGCAGCGCGGCATCGCCAACGTCTATGGCGCCAAGGGCGTGAGCGCGCGCTGCGAATACCTGATGACCGCCGCCGAACGCGGCACCGGTGTCTGCCTGTTCAGCGACGGCGCGAAGTACCAGATGCACTTCGGGTCCTGACGCCCTCGCCGGGGCGTCGCACCCGGCCTGCCGCCGCCCGTGGCACGACGCCGCTGGCCGGCGCCCCGGCCCGCTAGCGCCGCGGCCTGCTTCAGGCCTTGAGGTATTCCGCCTTCCCGCCCAGCCAGCGGGCCACATGCGCAGCCGCGGCCTCGGGATGGCGGTCCAGCATCAGCCCGGCGGCGTGCCGCGCCTGGCGGACCAGCGCGATGTCTTCCTCGAGGTTGGCGAAGCGCAGCAGCGGTGCGCCCGACTGGCGGGCGCCCATGAATTCGCCGGGGCCGCGGATCTCGAGGTCGCGCCGGGCGATCTCGAAGCCGTCGTTGGTCTCGGCCATGGCCTTCAGCCGCGACTTGCCGGTGTCCGACAGCGGCGAGGTGTAGAGCAGCACGCAGACGCTGGCCACCGCGCCGCGCCCGACCCGTCCGCGCAGCTGGTGCAGCTGGCTCAGGCCGAAGCGCTCGGCATGCTCGATCACCATCAGGCTGGCGTTGGGCACGTCCACGCCCACCTCGATGACGGTGGTTGCGACCAGCACCGCCATCTGCCCGCCCGAGAAAAGCGACATCACCGCCGCCTTCTCGGCCGCCGGCATGCGTCCATGCAGCAGGCCCACCATGTGGCCGGCCAGCGCCTCGCTGAGCTGCTCGTGGGTGGCGGTGGCGTTCTGCAGGTCGAGCTTCTCCGACTCCTCGATCAGCGGGCAGACCCAGTAGACCTGCCGGCCCTGGGCGACTTCGTCGCGGATGCGCTCGACCACCGCCTCGCGCTTGGCGTCCGAGAACACCTTGGTGACGATGGGCGTGCGCCCGGGCGGCAGCTCGTCGATGGTGGAGACCTCCAGGTCGGCGTAGTAGGTCATGGCCAGCGTGCGCGGGATGGGCGTGGCGCTCATCATCAGCAGGTGTGGCTCCAGCGGCCCGCCCTCGTCCTCGATGCGCCGTGCCTCCGCCTGCATCTTGCTGCGCAGCGCCAACCGCTGCGCCACGCCGAAGCGGTGCTGCTCGTCGATGACGGCCAGCGCGAGCCGGTGGAACTCCACCTGCTCCTGGATCACCGCATGGGTGCCCACCACCAGCTGCGCCTCGCCGCTGGCCACGCGGGCCAGCATCTCCTTGCGTGCCTTGCCCTTCTGGCTGCCGGTGAGCCAGGCCACCTCGATGCCCAGCGGCTGCAGCCAGCCCACCAGCTTGCGAAAGTGCTGCTCGGCCAGGATCTCGGTGGGCGCCATCAGCGCGCACTGCCAGCCCGCGCCCATGGCGACCGCCGCCGCCATGGCGGCGACCACCGTCTTGCCCGAGCCGACGTCGCCCTGCAGCAGGCGGTGCATGGGCTGCGGCCGCTGCAGGTCGAGCGCGATCTCCTCCACCACGCGGCGCTGCGCGTCGGTGAGGCGAAACGGCAGGGCCGCCAGCAGCTGCTCGTGCAGCCCGCCCTGCGCCAGCGGCAGCGCCGGCGCCCGCAGCAGCGCGCGCTCGCGCTGGGCCTGCAGCTGCGACAGCTGCTGGGCCAGCAGTTCCTCGAACTTCAGCCGCTGCCAGGCCGGATGGCTGCGATCTTCCAGCGTCAGCACCGAGGTGGACGGCGGCGGGTGGTGCAGGAAGTGCAGCGCCTGCTGCAGCGAGGGCAGGCCGTCAGGCAGCAGCTCGGCAGGCAGGATCTCGTCGAGCCGCGCGCGGGCCAGGCCCGAGGCCACCGCCTTGCGCAGGTAGGCCTGCGGCAGGTTGGCCGAGGCGGGGTAGACCGGCGTCAGCGATGCCGCCAGCGGCGTGTCCTCGGTCACCGCCTTGAAGGTGGGGTGCACCATCTCACGGCCCAGGAAGCCGCCGCGCAGCTCGCCGCGCACGCGCACGCGCTGGCCGGCAGCCAGCGTCTTCTGGTGCGAGGGATAGAAGCTGAAGAAGCGCAGGTTGACCGTGTCGGTGCCATCGTCCAGCACCACCACCAGCTGGCGGCGCGGGCGCAGGCTGATCTGGCTGTCGACCACCACCCCCTCCACCTGCACCGTCTGCCCGTGGCGGGCCTCGCGCAGCGGGGTCAGGCGGGTCTCGTCCTCGTAGCGCAGCGGCAGGTGCAGCGCGAGGTCGATGTCGCGCTCCAGGCCCATCTTCTCCATCGCCTTCTGCGGCATGGACTTCTCGCGCCTGGCGGGGGCGGAGGGGGGGGCGGAGGCGGGGGAAGCGGCGGCCGTCGGCATGGGGGACAATTCTGCCCTTGCTTTCAACCGGCACGGGTCTGTCCGGCCCTCGTTTCTCCATGTCTCGCGCTTTCACCCTGAGCGACTTCGACTTCGCTCTGCCGCCCGAACTGATCGCCCAGCATCCTGCCGCCGAACGCAGCGCCTCGCGCCTGCTGGACGGCCGCCAGGAACCGCCCGCCGACCGCGTGTTCCGCGACCTGCCCGGGCTGCTGCAGCCCGGCGACCTGCTGGTCTTCAACGACACCCGCGTCATCAAGGCCCGGCTGCTCGGCCGCAAGGCCAGCGGCGGCAGCGTCGAGGCGTTGGTGGAGCGGGTGCTGCCCGGCCACGAGGTGCTGGCCCACCTGCGCGCCAGCAAGTCGCCCAAGCCAGGCAGCACCGTGCGCTTTGCCGACGCCTTCGATGCCGAGGTGCTGGGCCGCGGCGGCCCGGACGGTGGCCTGTTCCACCTGCGCCTGCCAGGCGATCCGCTGGCCCTGCTGGCGGCCCATGGCCATGTGCCCTTGCCGCCCTACATCACCCACTCCGATTCGGCCGAGGACGAGCGACGCTACCAGACCGTGTTCGCCGACAAGCCCGGCGCGGTCGCCGCCCCCACCGCGGCGCTGCATTTCGATGCAGGCGTGCTCCAGGCACTGCGCGAGCGCGGCGTGGGCACCGCGAGCGTGACGCTGCATGTCGGCGCCGGCACCTTCCAGCCGGTGCGCACCGAGAACCTGGCCGAGCACAAGATGCACAGCGAGTGGTTCGAGGTGCCGGCCGCCACGGTGGCCGCCATCGAGCAGGTGCGCCGCGACGGCGCGCGGGTGGTCGCGGTCGGCACCACCACGCTGCGGGCGCTGGAGTCGGCCGCGCTGGGCGGCAGCCTGGCGGCGGGCGCCCGCGAGACCGACATCTTCATCACCCCCGGCTTCGAGTTCCGGGTGGTGGACCGGCTGCTCACCAACTTCCACCTGCCCAAGAGCACGCTGATGATGCTGGTGAGCGCCTTCGCCGGCTACGAGCGGGTGATGTCGCTCTACCGGCATGCCATTGCCGGGCACTACCGGTTCTTCAGCTATGGCGATGCGATGCTGCTGGAGCGTACGGGCTGAGGGCGGCTGGGCAACGCCGGCCCACCGCATGTCACGGTGCCGCCGCACGCAGGCCGAAGGCCGTTGCGCGATCAGCGGGCCAGCGGGCGCAGCACGGCATGGCGCCGCTTCATGATCTGGCGCGCGGCATCCATCTGCGCGTTGAAGGCCGCGGAGCGGGACGACGCGCCCCGGCCGTCCAGGCTGCGGGAGCGATCCGCCGACCCGCCCTGCTCCCTGCGGGCCTGCGCGTCCTGCGGCAGGATCGCAGCCACCGCGGTGCCGATGTGAGTGCGCTTCAGCGTGGTCACGAGGTGTCCTTCCCGCTTCCTTCCATCCACATAGCGAAAGTTACACTAGCCGGCCTCCTGCCCCGCGGCAAGGCCATCCTGCCTTCTTTCACCCGATCCCCATGCCACAGACCTCCGCTGCCCCCCTTTCCCGCGGCCTGCACTTCGAAGTTCTCAAGACCGAGGGCCTGGCGCGCCGCGGCCGCCTGACGCTCAACCGTGGCGTGGTCGAGACGCCGATCTTCATGCCGGTGGGCACCTATGGCACCGTCAAGGGCGTGATGCCGCGCTCGCTGGAGGAGATGGGCGCGCAGATCATCCTGGGCAACACCTTCCACCTGTGGCTGCGCCCGGGGCTGGACGTGATGCGCCAGTTCGGCGGGCTGCACCGCTTCGAGGGCTGGAACAAGCCCATCCTGACCGACAGCGGCGGCTTCCAGGTCTGGAGCCTGGGCGACATGCGCAAGATCTCTGAGGAAGGCGTGAAGTTCGCCTCGCCGGTCAACGGCGACAAGCTGTTCCTCACGCCCGAGGTGAGCATGCAGATCCAGCGCGTGCTCGACAGCGACATCGTCATGCAGTTCGACGAGTGCACGCCCTACATCATGGGCGACAAGGCCAGCGGCCACCTCACCACCGAGAAGGAAGCCCGCTTCTCCATGGAGCTGAGCCTGCGCTGGGCCAAGCGCTGCCAGGTGGAGTTCGAGAAGCTGGCCAACCCGAACGCGCTGTTCGGCATCGTGCAGGGCGGCATGTACACCCACCTGCGCGACGAGTCGCTGGCCGGGCTGGAGGCGCTCGACTTCCCCGGCCTGGCCGTGGGCGGCCTGAGCGTCGGCGAGCCGAAGGCCGAGATGATGCGGGTGCTGGAACACATCGGCCCGCGCCTGCCGGCGCACAAGCCGCACTACCTGATGGGCGTGGGCACGCCCGAGGACCTGATCGACGGCGTGGCCAACGGCATCGACATGTTCGACTGCGTGATGCCCACCCGCAACGCGCGCAACGGCCACCTCTTCACCCGCTACGGTGACCTGCGGCTGCGCAATGCCCGCTACAAGACCGACGAGCGCCCGGTGGACGAGAGCTGCAGCTGCCATACCTGCGCCAACTTCAGCCGCGCCTACCTGCACCACCTGGACCGCTGCGGCGAGATGCTCGGGCCGATGCTGACCAGCATCCACAACCTGCACTTCTACCTGAACCTGATGCGCGAGGTGCGCGAGGCCCTGGACGCCGGGCGCTTCGACGCCTACCGCCGGCAGTTCGCCGCCGATCGCGCACGCGGGGTGTAAAGCGCCGCCAAGGACCGGGCAGGGCCGATCGCCCCGGCCCGAAAGCCGCCGAGGACCGCACGCGCGGCTTGGGAAACAGGCGGGCCCGCCCGGCCAGGGCCGCTCAGGCGGGCAGGTGCTCCAGCAGGAAGTTGGCGCCGTCGTACTGGGCCAGCGCCTCGGTCAGCCAGGGCAGCACGTCGCGCAGCTGGTCGTGCAGCACCCAGGGCGGGTTGATCACGAACATGCCGCTGCCCAGCAGGCCGAAGCCGCGTTCGTCCGGTTGCTGCACCGTCATGCGCACATGCAGCCAGCCCTTGGGCGCGATGGACTTCAGCCGTTGCGGCAGTTGCTGCGAGTCCAGCCGCGGCAGGTGCGGGTACCACACCATCAGCACGCACTCGGCAAAGCGCTTGAGCGCGTCGCGCACCGTGTTCACCACCAGGCCGTAGTCCGCCTTCATCTCGTAGGGCGGGTCCATCAGCACCGCGCCTCGGCGGGAGGGCGGCGGCAGTTGCGACTTCAGGCCGCCGAAGCCGTCGCCGTGGTGCACCTCGGTGTGCGGCTGGCGGCCGAAGTGCTGGGCCAGTAGCTTGATGTCGGTGGGGTGCAGCTCCCACAGGCGCAGCCGGTCCTGCGGCCGCAGCAGCTGCAGCGCCAGCGCCGGCGAGCCGGGATAGTGCTTGAGCGTGCCGCTGGCATTGTGCTGGCGCACCAGCTCGACGTAGTCGGCCACCACCGGCGGCAGGTCGTCGCGCTCCCACAGCCGGGCGATGCCGTTCTCGTACTCGGCGTTCTGCTGCGCATGGCGGCTTTGCAGCTTGTAGGCGCCGGCGCCGGCATGGGTGTCGATCAGCCAGTAAGGCTTGTCCTTTTCGCCCAGGTAGCGCAGGACCTGCACCATCACCAGGTGCTTGAGGACGTCGGCATGGTTGCCCGCGTGGAAGGCATGTCGGTAGGCGAGCATGTTCAGCAAAGTTCAGCGTGCGGCGGCGCCGCACCAAGACCGGACTGTAGCGCCACTCGCCGGCCGTGCCGGTTTTCCCGCGGCAAGCGCCCCCTGGCGTGACGTAGTACCTCAAGCGCCGGCGCCAGCCGGCCGAAAACGGAGTACGTCATCCCAGAACGCCTGCCCTGCCATGCATGCCCGCCAGACCCTGCCCGCCGCTGTGATCACCGCGCCGGCAGCACGCGCTCCCCGTACCAGCTTCCTGCCGTGGAACCGCTGGTCCATCAAGACCCGCCTGAGCGCGGCGGCCAGCGCCTGCGCGGTGGCCAGCCTCGTCATCACCTGCGCGGTCATCGGCGTGCGTGCCAGCGACATGGCCGAGCGCGACGCCGCCGAGCTGGCGCGCCGCGCGGCGCGCAGCGTGGCCCAGCAGGTGGAGGGTGAACTGAACACCACCTACACGGTGATCGAGGCCCTCGCCCAGGCCCAGAAGGACGCGAAGGAGCACGGCCCTGCGCTGAGCCGCGAACAGATCGACAACATGTCGCGCGCCACGCTGGAGGCCAAGCCGAGCTGGCTCGGCACCTACTCCACCTGGGAGCCCAATGCGCTCGACGGCCGCGACGCCGAATACGCCAATGCACCGGCCCACGACGCCACCGGCCGCTATATCGCCTACTGGACGCGCGGCTCCGGCACCATCGCGGCCGAGCCGGGCGGCGACACCGAGACCGCCGGCATCAACGACTGGTACGACATTCCCCGCCGCACCAAGAAGAACGCGCTGATCGAGCCCTATCTCTACAAGGTCGGCGGCAAGGACGAATTGCTCACCTCGCTGGTGACGCCCATCCTGGTCAACGGGAAGTTCGTGGGCGTGGTGGGGGCCGACTACCTGCTCAAGGGCCTGTCCGAGCGCCTCGGCAAGATGCCGTCGGTGCCGGACGGCCGCATCAGCCTGGTCTCCAACGGCGGCCTGTACGTCAGCCACACCGACCTGCCACGAATCGGCAAGAAGGCCGAGGACATGCCGGCCGACGCGATGCAGGCGGTACAACAGGGCCGCGACCATGAATGGATCGACAGCACCGGTTGGGTCCACGTGCTGGTGCCGGTGCGCGCCTCGGCCGATGTGCCGGCCTGGAGCCTGCAGGTGTCCTACCCGCTGGCCACCGCCCGGGCCGGCGCACGCGCCCTGCTGGCCACCACTGCCGCCATTGCCGCGGTGTGCGCCTTGATCACCGGTGTGCTGCTGGTCGGCCTGATCGCCCGCATGCTGAGGCCGCTGTCGCGCCTCACCGCTGCAGTGGAAGACCTGGCCAGCGGCAACAGCAACCTGCGCGTGGAGCTGCCGGTGCGCGGGCATGACGAGCTGGCCCGCATCTCGCGCGCCTTCAATGCCTTCGTGGCCAAGCTGCGCGTTGCCTTCGGCGAGGTGCACGACGCCGCCGGCGGCGTGGAGCTGGCGGCACGCGAGATTGCCTCCGGCAACGCCGACCTGTCGCACCGCACCGAAGAACAGGCTGCCAACCTGCAGAGCGTGGCTTCGTCGATGGATGAGCTCACCGCCGCCGTGCGGGCCAATGCCGACACCGCCAACGAGGCCACCCGGCTGACCTCCGGCGCCGCCGTCTGCGCGCAGCGCAGCGAGCAGGTGATGGGCCAGGCAGTGGCCAGCATGGAAGGCCTCAGCGCGGCCAGCCGGCGCATTGCCGACATCACCGCGGTGATCGACTCCATCGCCTTCCAGACCAACATCCTCGCGCTCAACGCCGCCGTCGAAGCGGCCCGGGCCGGCGAGCAGGGCCGCGGCTTCGCGGTGGTGGCCTCGGAGGTGCGGACGCTGGCACAGCGTTCGGCCACCGCCGCCAAGGACATCAAGCACCTGATCGACGACTCGGTGCAGCGCGTCGGCGAAGGCAGCCAGCTGATCCGGGACACCGGCAGCTCGGTGGCCGAGCTGGTGCAGGCGGTGAACAACGTCAGCACCTTGATCCGCGACATCAGCCTGTCGGGCCAGGAGCAGTCGGCCGGCATCGCGCAGGTCGACAGCTCGGTGGCCGACATCGACCGCATGACGCAGCAGAACGCCGCGCTGGTGGAGGAAGCGGCCGCCGCCGCGGACGCCCTTCGGCAGCAGGCCCAGCGCCTCACGGCGACGGTGGGCGGCTTCCTCTGAGCGCCAGCCCGGCGCCCGACGCTCGCCCCCCCGTCCCGACGGCCTCGTCCCTTGCAGCGAGCGTTCGCCCCCGGCGCCAGCGCTCGCCCCTCTTCGCCCTCTTTGCTTCCGCAGGAACCACTGCCATGAACCGCCCCTTCACCTCCCGCCTTGGCCTGGCCCTGCTGGGCTGCATCGCCACCGCGGGCGCTGTCGCCCAGGAGGCCGCACCGGCCTCGCCGTTCAGCGCCAACCTCGCCTTCACCACCAACTACGTCTCGCGCGGCTTCACGCAGAGCTGGTCGCGTCCGGCGCTGCAGGGCGGCGTGGACTACGTGCATGCCAGCGGCATCTACCTGGGCACCTGGCTCTCGACGCTGAGCGACAGGGAATTCCGCGACGGCCACCTGGAGTGGGACCTCTACGGCGGCTACAACGGCACCGTGGGGGCGCTCGGCTACACCGCCGGCCTGGCGTACTACGCCTATCCCGGCAGCTCCTCCCCGCTGGTGGACGGCAAGCGCTACGACTATGCCGAGCTCAAGCTGGGCCTGAACCACGGCAGCCTGTCGGCCACCTACTACCGCACCCTCACCCAGCGCTGGTTCGGCACCTTCGACGATGCGCGCGGCTCGGGCTATGTCGACCTGTCCTTCAACCCGCAGTTTGGCGATGGCTACACCCTGCAGCTGCATGCGGGCATGGGCCGGGTGAGCCACCATCGCGAAGCCAACTGGCACGACGTGAAGCTGGGCGTGAGCAAGGCGCTGCCGCAGGGCTGGTCGGTCGGCGGCGCGGTGACGCGCGCCTGGGACCGCGACGCCTACTGGACCGGCGCCGACTTCGACGCCGACCCGCAGGGCACCGTCTACACCAAGCGCCTGGGCAAGACAGCGCTGGCGCTGACCGTCAGCAAGACCTTCTGAGCGACGGCCGCCGAACGGCGGCTCACCAGAAGGCCCACTGGCCGGTGCGCACCACCCACACGCCGAGCACGCCGTTGGTGACGGCATGCGAGATCACCGGCACCCACAGCTTGCCGGTGTGGCGGTACAGCCAGGCATAGGCCAGGCCGGCGACGATGGCGGCCAGCCACAGCGTGTGGGCCAGCGCGAACACGCCGGTGGACAGCGCGATGGCCTTCAGCCCGACGCGCCGCGGGTCCACGCCCTCGAACTGCGGCTGTTCGACCCAGCGCATCAGGAAGGCGCGCCAGAACAGCTCCTCCATCACCGGCACCAGCAGCGCCGCGCCGATCCAGCGTACCGTGATCAGCGGCCAGTCCAGCCGGCCCTCGGCATCCACCGGGATGAAGGAGGCGGTCGGCTCGCCCACCACCA
The DNA here is from genome assembly GCF_030419005.1 of Eleftheria terrae. Lineage (NCBI taxonomy): Bacteria > Pseudomonadati > Pseudomonadota > Betaproteobacteria > Burkholderiales > Eleftheria > Eleftheria terrae. The sequence continues at coordinate 3,649,953 of NZ_CP106951.1, read as the reverse complement.
TCCACGGCAGGTCCATGTGGATCCACAGCCCGAACACCGCCAGGCCGACGGCGATGGCGAGCAGCCATTCCTTCAGGCCGGGCCAGCTGCCGCGCGCCAGCTCGGTGTATTCGCGGCGGAAATACAGCAGCAGCCCGCCGACCGCGGCCACGCCGACGCCATAGATCCAGCGGCCGTCGATCGCCCCGCCCTCCGGCACGGCACCGCGCGCCACCAGCAAGGCCATGAACAAGGCAAACGGCGCAATGCGCGCGAGCGCGGCGCGGGACAACTGCAACGGCATCGGTATCCCCTGGGACAAGCGTGTCAAATGGGCGCAAGGATGCCGCAGCTTGATGGGGATGAACTTGTCAATTCGTATCAGTGGTGTCCCAAGCGGTACACAGCTGAGGCAAGTACTTCAGGCCGCGAGCAGGTCGACATAAGCGCCGGCGAGCAGCGCGGCGGGCGGGATGCCGAGCGCCGCGAGCAGGTCGCGGGCACAGGCTTCGCCGTCGGCCTCGGCCTCGCCGTCGGCCAGCACCACCTCCAGCTCCAGGAAGCTGCCCAGGCCCTCCACCTCGTCCAGGTGCACCCGGGTGCGGCCGATCAGGTAGAGCGTGCGGCGCTTGCGCACCCGTCCCGTCACGCCGAGCGCCTGCGCGAGCACCTCGCGCAGGCGGGCCGGCTCGGCGCTGCGGGTGATCTCGTAGTGCGAGCATTTGGGGCCGGCCTGGTCGGCACGGCGGTAGAAGATCAGCTCGCCCTGGCCGTCGGCAAATTCGCGCAGCTTGAGGCGGCCGGCCTCGTTGCGGAAGAAGGTGTCGTCCTGCTGCAGTTGCACCGGCCCCTGGTCGGCCAGCGGGCGCACTCGCTGCTCCAGGGCCGCCAGGTCGGCCACCCGGGCCTTGATCTCGACATTACGCGCCATCGCCGGCCTCAGCGCGCCAGCAGTGCAGCCACCCGCTCGCGCAGCAGCGCCGGGCTCATCTCGGCAGCGGCGATCGGCTCGCCGGCCACCACGCCGACCGCGCTGAACATGCCACGCCGGAACGGCCGCACCATGGCCTGGCCGCGCTCCACCCGGGAGAAATAGGAGCCCCACAGGTTCTGCAGTGCGACCGGCACCACCGGCGCAGGCTGCGCGGCCAGGATCTTCATGATGCCGCCCTTGAACTCCTGGAGCTCACCGTCCCGTGTGATGGCGCCTTCCGGGAAGATGCCCAGCAGGTCGCCTTCGCGCAGCACGCGCTCGGCCTCGGCGAAGGCACGCTCGTAGGTGGCCGGGTCTTCCTTCTGCGGCGCGATCGGGATGGCACGCGCCAGCTTGAAGAGCCAGCCCAGCACCGGGATCCTGAAGATGCGGTGATCCATGATGAAGACGATGGGCCGCGGGCTGGCCGCCATCAGCAGGATGGCATCGACGAAGCTCACATGGTTGGCTGCCACGATGGCCGCGCCCTGGGACGGGATGTGCTCGTCGCCGCTCACCCGGAAGCGGTAGATGCAGCGCGACAGCACGAAGGCGACGAAGCGCAGCAGGTATTCCGGCACCAGCATGAAGATGTAGAAGCTCACCACCGCGTTGAGCAGGCCGGTGACCAGGAACACCTGCGGGATGGTGTAGCCCGCCTTCAGCAGCCCGCCAGCCATCACCGCGCTGGCGATCATGAACAGCGCATTCAGGATGTTGTTGGCCGCGATGATGCGGGCCCGGTGGCTCGGCTGGGCACGCAGCTGGATGAGGGCGTACATCGGCACGCTGTACAGGCCGGCGCACAGGCTCAGCAGCAACAGGTCGGCCAGCACGCGCCAGTGGCCCGGCTGCGCGACGAAGCTCGCCAGCGTGTGCGTGCTGCCGCCGGCCAGGCCGCGCGAGGCGAAGTACAGGTCGATGGAGAACAGGCTCATGCCCAGCGCGCCGACCGGCACCAGGCCGATCTCGACATGCCGGCGCGACAGTGTCTCGCACAGCAGCGAGCCGGCGCCGATGCCCACCGAGAACACCACCAGCAGCAGCGAAGCCACCTGCTCGTTGCCATGCAGCACCTCCTTGGCGAAGGAGGGGAACTGCGACAGGAAGACCGCACCGAAGAACCACATCCACGAGATGCCGAGGATGGAGCGGAACACCGCCACCTCGCGGCGTGCCAGCGCGAGGTTGCGCCAGGTCTCGGTGAACGGGTTCCACTGGATGCGCAGCGCCGGATCGGTGGCCGGCGACGCGGGCACCTGCTGCGCGGTGAGGCGGCCCAGCACCGCCAGCCCGAAGCAGGTGGCCGCCACATACTGCGGGCCGGTCCCCGGCACCGCGATCAGCAGGCCGCCGGCCACGTTGCCAAGCAGGATGGCCACGAAGGTGCCCATCTCCACCAGGCCGTTGCCGCCCGTCAGCTCGCGCTCGCCCAGGTGTTGCGGCAGGTAAGCGTACTTCACCGGCCCGAACAGGGTCGAGTGCAGGCCCATCAGGAACACGCAGCCCAGCAGCACCGCCACCTGTTGCGCGATGAAGCCCCAGCCGGCCAGCGCCATGATGGCGATCTCCAGCCACTTGACGAAGCGGATGAGGCGCGCCTTGTCGTGCTTGTCGGCGAGCTGCCCGCTGGTGGCCGAGAACAGCAGGAAGGGCAGGATGAACAAGGCGCCGATGGCCAGCCCGGCGAGGTCGGCCGGCAGCCACGCCACCTGTAGCTGGTAGGTCACCAGCACGGTGAAGGCGAACTTGAAGAGGTTGTCGTTGCCGGCGCCGAGGAACTGCGTCCAGAAGAAGGGGGCGAAGCGGCGTTGGGACAGCAGGGCGAACTGGCTGGGATGCTCGGTGCTCATGGCTCGAAGTCGGATGGCGGCGGGCGGCTCAGGCCGGCCGGGGCGCGGGGGCGTCGCCGCCGGCCGCATGGCGTCGCTGCGATTTGACCAGCACCAGGGCCCAGATGTACTGGCTGAGTACAAATACGGGCAGCGCCAGCCAATAAAACCACAGCCAGCCATAGCCACGCTGGGTCGTCTCGAAGCCCACCGGTGCCTGCACCAGCAGCCGCACCGGTTCGCCCTGCAGCGACGGCGCCACCGAACGGACGGTGACTTGCACCCGGCTGAGGCCCGGGGGCAGCCGCAGCGTGGCGCCGGGCGGCTGCGGCAGCGCCACCCAGTGGTGGTCCTCGCGATGGCGGGCCGATACCTCCACCTGCACCGCCCCGGCATGGCTTTGCAGCCGCAGGCCAGCGTCGCCACCGGCCCCCTCGCCCGCCGCCGGCTCCAGCGGCAGGTGGCGTGGCGCCAGGCCGAACTGCACGCCCATCGCCAGGGTGTGGCCGAAGACGCTCCTGACGTCGACCGACACTGCCTGGCCCGGCTGCAGCCGCAGCGGCACCGACACCGGGCTGGAGGCCAGCTGCCCGGCCCCGTAGTAGGCGGCCATCAGCACGCTGACCAGGCCCCAGGCCAGCCAGGCCCACAGCAGCGGCCGGCGGCACGCGGCCGCGGCGCCTTGCCTGCGCTCGTCTTGCATCACGGTCTCCCGGTCAACGGCGCGGTGGCTCAGGCGGCGTCGGTCGGGGACGCCGCGCCGCGTGCGGCCAGCTCGTGCAGGCGGGCCTGCGCGAGATCGGCCTCGTGGTTGTCGCGCAGTGTCTTGGCCAGCGTGAACACGCTGGAGATCAGGAACACCCAGCAGACCGCCAGGCAGGCCTTGTAGGTGGCATCCACCTGCATGCGCCAGAGGCCCCAGCCGGTCAGCCCCATCGCCAGCACGAAGCCACCCCACACCACGAGCTTCCACAACGGGGTGTCGGTGCGGCGCGTCTCGTTGTCGCGCACGAACTTCGACAAGGCAAAGGCGGTGGACAGGCAGAACACATAACCCATCACCATGAACGCGCGGTGGATGTCCTGGCCGGGCAACCAGGCCAGGCCGAAGGCACACAGCGTCACCGCGGTGCCGAAGGAGATCCACACCTGGGCCTTCCAGGCCGGGGTGTCGCGACGGATGGCAGGGGAGTTGCGCATGCAAGCCTCAAGGCTGTTGAACATGGCGCGCATCGTGCCGGGCCAGCCGGCAACGAGCAATGAAACGATACGTCGTCGCCAACATCGCGCCCACAGGTATCTTCAGGAGATACTTCAGGCTGGAGAGGAATCAAGCACATGAGCACCACCCTGGACCTGATCAGCGCGCTCAAGGCCGAACTCAAGGCCGCCGGCATCACCTACGCCGAGCTGGCTCCGCAGCTCGGCATGGCGGAGTCGAGCGTGAAGCGCATCTTCGCCAAGGGCGACATGCCGCTGTCGCGCATCGACGAGATCTGCCGCGTGCTGAAGATCGACTTCGCCGACCTGGCCCGCCGCGTGGCCGATGCACAGCCGCTGCGCCGCGAGCTGACGCTGGAGCAGGAGAAGGCGGTGATCGCCGACCGCCGGCTGCTGCTGGTGGCCATCTGCTGCCTGAGCCAGTGGACCTTCGAGCAGATCATCTCGACCTACACCCTGAGCGAGGCCGACACGGTGAAGTACCTGGCCCAGCTTGACCGCATCGGCATCATCGAACTCAAGCCGATGAACCGCTACCGCTTGAAGGTGGCCAAGGGTTTCCGCTGGCGGCCGCACGGGCCGGTGATGAGCTACTTCCGCCAGGACGTGGTGGACGACTACTACAGCGGCGGCTTCGACGGCGAAGGCGAAATGCTGACGCTGGTGCACGGATCGATCGGCAAGAGCCTGGCCAACCTGTTCAACGAGCGGCTGCAGCGGGTGGCGCAGGACTTCGCCCAGCAGCACCTGGCCGACCAGAAGCTGCCGGCCTCGCAACGGGCCCCCTACACGCTGGTGATCGGCATGCGGTCCTGGCTGTTCGCTGCCTTCCGCGACTTGAAGCGCAGCCAGAACGCCTAGCAGTGACGCGGCAGCGGCACTCGCCATGAGCTGCGCCAGGAGCCGGAACCAAGCGGCCGTGCCGACTCCGTGCCGCGGCTGCGCCGCGCCCGAAGGCCCGCCTCAGGACGAAGCGGCTGGCGCTGAGGCTGGGGCCGGCATGCCACGCTGCTTGAGCGCGGCACAGTGGTCGACCGGCGGTGCCGGCAGCGCCGGGCGCCGCTCGTCGAAGCCCGCCGCGGCGGCAGCCGCCTCGTCCTCGTTGGAGGTGAAGGCAATGCTGCGCACCCGCAAGCCGGGCGCCACGGCCGGCAGCTGCAGCGGCACCCCGGTCTCGCGCGAGGCATGCACCGAGCCGCTGAGCATCAGCACCACCGCATCGGCCTCGCCGCCGGCCGCCGCCTGCGCCAGCGCCTCGGCCAGGCTGCGGTCGCGCGCCAGCTGCATGCGCACCATGGGCTGCAGCTGGGCCTCGGGCAGCAGGCCGCAATGGCCGTCGCGCACCGCCTCGCGCAGGCGGTCCTGGGCCGCGGCCGGCACGGCGTGGTCCCAGCGTGCCTGCAGCATGGCGTCGCGCATCTGATGGCGTGGCAGGTTGCCGCCCAGCACCGGCCGGCCGGCCCGCACCGCCTGCATCACCACCTCGCGGTAGCGGGCCCAGGGCCAGGCCTGCTCGTTCCAGGCCAATGCCCGGCGCACCTCGGCCTCGCCAGCCTGGGCGGGCAGCCCGGTGGTGGCCCGCCCGCGTTCGGCCATCTCCAGCACCACCGCCTGCAGCCGGCCGGCGGCGGCCAGCCGCCGGACCTCTGCGGCGGCCTGGCGCTGGTGGTCCTCGTGGTCATGGCGCTCCCCCAACAGCCAGGCTGAGGGGGCCGCAGCCGCAGCCGGCGGCAAGCCGGTGAACAGCAGGCTCAGCAGCAGGCTGGGAAGCAGCGAGCGGCAGGCAGGTGGCAATGAAGGCATGTCGTGATGCTAGCGCCCCGGCGCGCCCGCGGCCGCCAGCTGGGGCCACAGGCGGCTGCCGCGCAGTCCCTGCAGGTAGGCCTGCAGTGCGGCAATGGCATGCCGCACCTTGGCGGGCTGGGTGTCGCGTTGGGGCGTGACGGCATACATCGGCAGCGACGCCGGCCGCCAGTCGGGCAGCAGGATCACCAGCGCCCCGCTTTGCAGGGCCGGCTCGATGTCCTGCAAGGCCAGCACCGCCAGGCCCAGGCCCGCCTCGCACAGCTGTTGCAGCGACAGCTGGTTGTTGCTGGTGGCACGCGCCCGCACGCGCAGCCGCTCGGTGCTGCCATGCGGGCCGATCAACTCCAGCGCCGGCGCCGGGCCCCGTCCGTCCAGGCGCAGCCAGTCGTGCGCAGCCAGTTCCTGCGGCGTGGCAGGCACGCCGCGCTGGGCCAGGTAGCCGGGCGACGCGCAGATCATGGTGTCGAGCTCGATCAGGCGCTGGGCCACCCAGCTCGAATCTGGCAAGCGGCCGAAGCGGATGGCCAGGTCGATGCGCGCATCCACCAGGTCGATCAGTGCGTCGTCCACCTGCAGGTGCAGCGTGAGCCCCGCGTTGCCAGCCAGCAGCGGCGCCAGTGCCGGCCCCAGGTGCCGGGCAAAGCCGACCGGCGAGGCCACCCGCAGTTCGCCGAGCGGCGCGTCGCGCATCTGGGCCAGCTGCTGGCCGGCGCTGCGGGCGGCGGCCAGCATCGCGGCGCAGCCGGCATGGAAGCGCTCGCCCGCCTCGGTGAGCTGCAGCTTGCGGCTGGACCGGTGCAGCAGCGTCACGCCCATTTCGCGCTCCAGCTGGCGCACCTGCTGGCTCACGGCCGAGGTGGTGGTGCCCAGCGCCCGGGCCGCGGCGCTCATCGAGCCGTGCTCCACCACGCTGGCCAGCACGGCCATGCGCTTGAGCTGTTCGATCATGAAGATTTTCTAAACCAGGAATGGCGATTGCGCAGACTAGTGTAGGACCGCTTCAGGTCTTATCGTTCTGCACATCCCAACCACACAGGACATCTCTGATGAAAGTCGCTCTGATCGGTGCTACCGGTTTTGTCGGTTCCGCCCTGCTGGAGGAAGCGCTGCAGCGCGGCCACCATGTGACCGCGCTGAGCCGCGATCCCTCCCGGCTGGCGCCGCAGGACCACTTGAGCGCGGTGCAGGCCGACGTGCTCGATGCCGCCCAGGTGGCTCGCGCCGTGGCGGGCCACGACATCGTGCTCAGCGCCTACAACGCCGGCTGGAAGAACCCGGACCTGCACGACGAGTTCCTGCGCGGCACACGCGCCATCATCGAAGGCGTGAAGCAGGCGGGCGTGAAGCGCTTGCTGGTCGTCGGTGGCGCGGGCAGCCTGTATGTCGCCCCGGGCGTGCAGTTGGTCGACACACCCGACTTCCCGGCCGAATGGAAACAAGGGGCCCTGGCCGCCCGCGAGGCGCTGGAGATGGTGCGCCGCGAGGCCGAGCTGGAATGGACCTTCGTCTCGCCGGCCATCCTGCTGGAGCCCGGGCCGCGCCGCGGTGGCTTTCGCCTGGGGGGCGACGACGTGCTGATGGACGGCGACCAGCCGGGCCGCCTGAGCGTGGCCGACCTGGCGGTGGCCATCGTCGACGAGGTGGAGCATCCGCAGCATGTGCGCCGTCGCTTCACCGCGGCCTATTGAGCGCACGGCGCGCCGCGCCCGTTGCCAGGAAGAAAGGGGCCCGCGGGCCCCTTTGTGTTTGGTGTGTGGCTGCAGCGGCCGCCGCGTCACTGGTCGGCGAAGGCCCGCTCGATCACGTAGTCGCCCGGCGTGTGGGTGTTGCCTTCGTGGAAGCCCCGCTCGTCGAGCAGGGTCTTCAGGTCCTTCAGCATCTGCGGGCTGCCGCAGATCATCACCCGGTCGTGCTCGCGGTCGAGCGCGGGCAGGCCCAGGTCGGAGAACAGCTTGCCGTTCTCGATCAGCGTCGTGATGCGGCCCTGGTTGCGGAACGGCTCGCGCGTGACCGTCGGGTAGTACAGCAGCTGCCGCGAGGCCAGCTCGCCAAGGAACTCGTGGCCCGGCAGTTCCTGGGTGATCAGGTCCTGGTAGGCCAGCTCGTTGACCTGGCGGCAACCGTGCACCAGCACCACCTGCTCGAAGCGCTCATAGGTGTGCGGGTCGCGGATCACGCTCAGGAACGGTGCCAGCCCGGTGCCGGTGGCCAGCATGTACAGCCGCTTGCCGGGCAGCAGGTAGTCCAGCAGCAGCGTGCCGGTGGGCTTGCGCCCGACCAGGATCGTGTCGCCTTCCTTCAGGTGCTGCAGCCGCGAGGTGAGCGGGCCGTCGGGCACCTTGATGCTGAAGAACTCCAGGTGCTCTTCATAGTTGGCGCTGGCCACGCTGTAGGCGCGCAGCAGCGGCTTGCCGTTGACCTTCAGCCCGATCATCGTGAAATGGCCGTTCTGGAAGCGGAAGGCCTGGTCGCGGGTGGTCGTGAAGCTGAACAACCGATCGGTCCAGTGACGGACGCTCAACACACGTTCTTCGTTGAAGGCACTCATGGCGTTGGGAAGGCAGGCGGAAAACGAGGAAGATCCTGAGGGAATCGATGATACAGACGAATCCGAAATGGATCACCCATACAGAAATTACTTCTTGATCTAAGTAAGGGGTCCGTCACGAACTCGCCGGATTCCGGTCAGAAGTCGATCTGGGCGCTGGCGCGCACGGTGCGCGGCGCGCCCTGGGTCAGGATGAAGCCCCAGCTGCCTTGCCAGTAGGCCCGGTCGGTCACGTTGTCCACGTTCAGGCGGAAGGTGGTGTCGTGGCCGCCCAGGCGGGTCTGGTAGCGGGCACCGAGGTCAAGCAGGGCATAGCTGTCCAGCATCACCGTGTTGGCCGAATCCAGGGCGCGGCTGCCGTGGTACTGGGCACCGGCGTTCAGGCTCAGGCCGGGCAGCGCCGCCACGGCGTACTCGGCATAGACGCTGGCCTGCGTGCGCGGGGCGCCTTCGGCCCGCTTGCCGTCGACGCCCGCGGCCGCCTTGGTGTTCTTGGCGTCCAGCCACATCAGCCCACCGGTCACCGTCCAGGCGGGGGTCAGGCGCGCCTTGGCCGACAGCTCCAGGCCCTGGTAGCGGGCCAGGCCGTCCTGGGTGAAGCGGCGGTCTTCCGGGCGAATGTAGTGCAGGCCACGGTCGAGTCGGAACAGCGCGGCCGAGGCGCCCCAGTCGGCATGGTCGGTCTTCACGCCGATCTCGTACTGCTTGCTCTTGAGCGGCGGCATCGTCTCGTTGGGATTCGAGGCGCTGCCGTCGGACGGTGCCGACTGGCCCTGCTCCAGCGATTCGACATAGCTGCCGTAGACCGTGACCGGCTCGACCGGCTTGAACAGCACCGCAACAGTCGGCGTCAGCACGGTCTCGTGATAGGGCTCGGAGGAGCGGCTGCCGTCCCGGTTGTAGGCGGCCTGGCGGAAGTCGGTATAGCGCAAGCCCACGATGGCCGACCAGCGCGGGTCGAAGGTGATGGTGTCGCTCGCGAACAAGGCTTGCTGGCGCACCATGCCGTCGCGCAGCATCGCGCCCGTGCCGGGCAGGGGCACCGGCTCGAAGCGGGCGCCGCTGCCGAGCCGACCCATGCCCAGCAGGACGCCGTCGAAGCCCGTGCCGCCGGACGGCCGCTCACCGCTGGAAGCGCCGAGCACCAGGGCGTGCTGCAGCGTGCCGGTGGACAGTCGGCCGTTCAGCAAGGCCTGCCATTCACGCCCGCGGAAGCGCCCCCGGCTGTCGTACTGGAACTCGGCGTAGTCGCCATCCGGCTCGGTGAAGAGCACGCTGTTGCGATTGATGCGCTCCTGGCGCGTCTGCCGGAAAGACAGGCGCAGGTCCCAGTCCGACGACAAGCGCCAGTTGAGCTCGCTGCCGAACAGCTCGTACCGGGTGCCATACCAGGAGAACGGCGATGCCAGGCGGCGGCTGCCATCGATCACCGGCAGCTCCACCGGCGTGTAGCCCACGCCCACCACGCCGTAATAGGCGCCGTTGACCTTGCGGTCCTGGTACAGCGTGTCCACCGACCACACGATGTCCGGCGTGAGGCGCCAGTCCAGCGCCAGCGAGGCGGAGTCGCGCTGGATCTGGCCGCCGTCGTCCACGTAGGTGTCGCCCTCTTCGTGCACCACGTTCAGCCGCCAGCCAAAGCGATCACCCTCGCCGAAGCGTCCCCCAGGTCGCCATGCAGCTTGCCGGCACCCGCACTGGTCACGCCGGCCGTCAGGCTGCCCTTGAAGCCGCTGGCCGGCGCGCGCTTCGTCACGAAGTTGGCCGCGCCGCCCGGCGTGCCGAAGCCGTACAGGAAGCCACCCGCGCCCTTGAGCAGCTCCACCCGCTCAAAGTGCTCCAGCGGCAGTTCGCTGCCCCAGTTGGGAATGCCCAGGCCGTCGATCTTGTAGCCGTTGTGCAGATCGATCTGCAGGCCACGCACCGAGATGCCGGCGGCCTCGCCGGAGATGCCGTTGTTGATGGCAGTGACCGCGGCATCGCCCTTCAGCGCCTCGGCGATCGAGGTCGCCTGCTTGTTGCGCACCAGCTCCTGGGTCACCACCTCGACGGTGAACGGCGTGTCCTGCAGCGACTTGTCCCCCAGCGCCCCCGCGCTGTTGCTGCGCGCGCGATAGGCGGGCGCGCTGCGGGATCCACTGACCTTCACCTCGGGCAGGCTCTGGTCGGACTGCGCCATGGCAGGGGCAGCGCACAGCAGCGGCCAGACCGCTGCCAGCGCCAGGACCAACGGGCGCGCCGCCCAAGGGGAAGACACCGGGAACGAGGCGATTCGAATGCTCATGGCCAAGGTAAGGAAAGAAGCGAACAGGGAAGGAAGGCAGGAAGATGAGGGAGGCGCTGGAAGGCTTTCAGCTCACCGGCCGCAGCACGCCGAACGCGCCCGTGTCTCGCCACCCAACCGGGCGGCGACATACGGCGCATCCACGTCACCCGGCGGGCGCGGTTGCCCAATCGCAGCCCCGACAAGGCGGGCACGGCGGCGCGGCCCCTCCCGCCGCGCAGCGGCAGGCGCGTGCCCGGCGAAGTGCGCCAAGCCGGCGCTGCAGGAAGCCGGGCGGCGGGCAGGATCGGCAGCGGTGGCAACGGGCAAGGGCATGGCAGGCGCTCCAGCGAACGCAGGTCGGAGTGCCTTGCCTGGGCTGGACCGACGCATGGCGCGTCCACCGCCTGGGTAATGGCAGGGGAAACAGGCGGCGCCCGGCTCGGCCACCGGCGCCAGGGGGCGCCACAGGGCACCTTTGGCACGGTCTAGACCGCAGCGTGCCGCCTGCACCCGCTCAGCGAGACCCGGGCGCAGGCCGGCAGCGCAGCCTACTTCTGCTCGGGCTCGCTGATAAAGCCGATCTTGCTCAGCCCGGCCTTGGAGGCATCGGCCAGCGTCTCGGCCACGTAGCGGTAGGGCACGCTCTCATCGGCGCGCAGGTGCACTTCAGGTTGCGGCTGCTTCTGCCCTTCGGCAGCGAAGCGCTTGGCAGCCTCCTCCCGGCTGATGACCTCGCCGTTCCAGAAGCGGGTGCCCGAAGCGTCGATCGCGAATTCCAGCTTGTCCGGCTTGAGCTGGTTTGCTTCGGCGGTCGCCTTGGGCAGGTCGAGCTTGACCGCGTGGGTCAGCAACGGCGCGGTGACGATGAAGATCACCAGCAGCACCAGCATCACGTCGATGAGCGGCACCATGTTGATCTCGGCCATCGGCGCGCCGGAGGACTTGTTGTCGAAACTGGCGAAAGCCATCTCAGCATCTCCTCAAGATCAGGCGGCTTGCGCCGGATTCGGCTTGCCGAGGTTGAGCGGGCGCACGTTCTCGCTCTTGAGCGACTGCCCCATCGACAGGAAGGTGAACAGCTCGAAGGCGAAGGCGTCCAGCTTGGCCGCCAGCACACGGTTGCTGCGCGTCAGCCAGTTGTAGCCCATCACCGCCGGGATGGCGACGGCCAGGCCGATGCCGGTCATGATCAGCGCCTCGCCCACCGGGCCGGCCACCTTGTCCAGCGTGCCGGCGCCGCTCATGCCGATGGCCACCAGCGCGTGGTACACGCCCCACACGGTGCCGAACAGGCCGACGAAAGGCGCCGTGGCGCCCACCGTGGCGAGCACGGTCAGGCCGTTTTCCAGGCGCATCGTCTCCTCGTCCAGCGTCTTCTTGATGGTACGGGTCAGGAAATCCTGCGCACTGCCGGCTTCTTCCAGCTTGGCGGCGCCGTACTTGGCATGGTGGGCCTGTGCATGCATCGCGTGGGCGGTCAGGTGCGAGAACGGGTCATGCACGCCATGGGTGGAGATCTCGTTCTGCACCGCTTCCAGCGAGCTGGCATTCCAGAAAAAGCTCAGGAACTGCTCGCTGCGCTTCTTGCGCACGAACTGCGTGATGCCTTTCATGATGATCAGGTACCACGAGACGGCCGACATCAGCAGCAGCATCACGAGCAGTCCCTTGCCGACCACGTCGGCCTGCGCGATGAAGTGGCCGAAGCCGAGGGAGGTGGAGGGGTTCACGGTCAATTCTCCAGTTCAGGAATCAGTTCGGTTCAATCAATCGAGTTCGTAGACGAAGGGCACCTCTGCCCAGACGCTTTCCGGCTGTCCGTCGCGGGTGACCGGCCGGAAGCGGGCCGCGCGCATGCCGTTGACGGCTGCGTCGTCCAGCCTCGGGAAGCCCGAGGACTTCTTCACCTGCACCTGCACCGGCCGCCCGGTGGTGTCGATCAGGACCCGCAGCAGCACGCGGCCGCTCTCGCCCAGCCGCTGCGACTGCACCGGATACATGCGGGACGCCGGCACCAGGTACTGCAGGTCGCTTTCGGTGACGGTACGCGGCGGCGGCGGGGGCGCGGGCGGTGCCGGGGGAGCCGGGGGCGCAGGAGGGGTCTCGGCGACGGCCGGCGACGGTGGCGGCGGCTCGATCGGCGGCGGCGGTGCGACAAAGGGTGCCGGGGCCGGCGTGGGCGGCGCCGTCACGATCGGTCGCGGCGCGGGCGGTGCCTTCGGCTGCGGTTTGGGGGGTTGAGGCGGCGGCGGGGGCGGCGGCGGCACCGGGGCCGGCGGCGCAGGGTGGATGAAGTCGACGAAGATGGGGGCGGCTTCGCCCACCGCTTCGCGCACCGCATCGATCTGCATCAGTCCCCAGGCTGCGGCCAGGTGCGCCACGACCACGGCGCCGATGGCGGCCACCCGCTCGGCGCCCGAGGGAGCGGTCCCGTAGCCGCCAGCCAGCCGACCGGGGTCGAGATCCGGGGCTCGGACAGGAGCAGGCGCGGAGGTTTTCATCGAAGTCACGTGAACGGCCATAAATGCGAACGATTCGCATTGTAGTTCCAAGGTGTGAACACCGGCCTTGACGATGTGCATGTTTCGCACACATTGCTCCGGGATATGGCATTCCCGGAGCGCTCCGGCAGGCGCTACCCGGGACCTTGCAGCACTCGCCTCCTCAGGCCGCAGGCCGGCCAGGCCAGCGGCACTTCAGCAGGACGATGGCCCTTGCCGCGCAGGCCCTCCACGGACGACAGGCGACGTGCTGGCACCCCAGGCTGTCACCGGCCGCCGCCCGGCCCCGGTCCCTGCAAGCTCCGGCCGCGCCAGCGGCAGCCCTCCTCTTCGTCACTTGCCGTTTCGCTCCGTCACCTCTGATACCTTTTTCCCTGATTCCGGGGGTGCACAAGCGAGGGCCGGGCGCCGCACCATCCGCACCTGAAAAACAGCTCAACAGCCCAGGAGGGTTCATGACCAGACGCTCTTCGAGCCTGGCGCTCGGCGCCATCCTCGCCCTGGCCGCTTCGGCCAGCGTGGCGGTGCCGCTCGCGCCGCAGGACTACCGCTATGTCGAATTGCCCGGCACTCCGGGCGCGGCACGCGCTGGCCAGCTGCTGGAGGACGAGACGGTGCGCTTCGACTACGCGCACTTCAAGGACGCCCAGCACCAGGACCTGCCGATGGGCGGCACCATCCGTTCGCAGGTGGTGCGGGCGGCCGACGGCACGGTCGACTTCCTGTGGCACATCACGACCGACACCAACGCCTCCGGCAGCGACGACATCTTCCGGCTGAGCAACTTCTACGACGCACGCTACAGCTACAACGTCGACTACCTGGCCGACGGCCCGGGTTCGGTGGCGCCTCACCATGTGCTGATGCTCGGCGAGGAAACCGCGGCCTGGGAGACCACCCTCTGGGGCCGTGAGCGCAAGCCGGGCGACATGGACTTCTTCTTCGCGTCGGAGCTGTCCGAAGGACGCTCGTCCTATGTCTTCTTCATCGACACGAACGCCACCTCCTACGCCCGCGTCGCGACGATGAGCCTCAATCCGGCTGAAGCCTTCATGGCCGGCTCCGGCGACTATGCGGTGTTCGCTCCGGTGCCCGAGCCCGCCTCGCTGGCCTTGACGGCCGTCGGCCTCGGCTGGCTGGGCATCAGCGCCTCCCGCCGCCAGCGCCGCCGCTGACCACAGCCGCAGCCGCAGCCGCATCATCCCGCAAGGCGGGAGCGCCCGCCAAAGAAATGGCCTGCCCGTCACCGCAGGGTGAAGGGCAGGCCGGCAAGGCAACCACTGCAAAGTTGGCAGGGCAGTCTACTGTATTTTCATACAGTGTCTCAAGCTCGAATCAGGCGATGTGCGCGGCTATCGCCCCTGGATGCTCGTCACTCGCCAGCCGCTCATCATCGCCGGCTTGCGCTGCCGGCCTGTCCTCGCCGCATGCGCCGAGCCAGCGCCTGACCCCGCGTCCATGGCACGGGTGCTGGGCTGCCCGTGCGATGGGGCTCCGCCGGCGGCCGCCCGGGGGCCATGCAGGCGGGCGCCCTCCGGCCGGCTTCGGTGCAGACGCTCCCGCGCTGCGCCAGCCTGGCGCCGCAGGGTTGGAAACGCCCCTTGGTAGTTCTTACATACGCGCCCCATCGGGCGGTTGATACACTGGCTTTTGCCACTGGCGCCCGGGTGCCGCATGTGCTGGTGTCGTCGCCCCGCCCGCCTTCGATCGATTGCGCCGCCTGTGCCTGGCCTTGAGCCGGCTTTCGGTGTTGCGGGTTGCCTGCCCCTTCCCAGCAACCGGCACCGGCGGCCTGTTGCAAGGAACGCGCAATGGTGATGAAAATCCGAGCCCCTCTTGCCTCGCATGCCGTGGCAAGCCTGCGCCCCGGCGCCCCACCTCTCGCGGTAAGGTCACGATGAGCAGCTTCACCCCGCTTGCCTCGCACTTCGGCGCTGCCGACGTCTGGCTGCTCGATGCCCTGCAGACGCACGACCAGAACCTGCGTGCCGTGTTGTGCACGCTGACCCGCCACGGCGTGGCCTTCCGCCAGATGCAGCCCGACCGCTCGGCCGGCTGGCTGGACACGCTGAACGTGCACCCGCTGTACAAGGGCGCGCAATTCCTGTTCGACGTGCTCGAATGGGAGGACTACATCCTCGACGGCCCGCAGCCCGCGCCGCTGGACCGCAAGGCCCTGCTTGCCGCGCTGGAGCGCCTGCCGGCCGGTCTGCGGCAGTTGAAGCCGGGCACCCACCTGGCGGCAGCCGCCCTGCCCCGGGCCCCCGCAATCACACCGCCCGACCCGCTGCCCGAGATCGAGCCGGGCTTCCACCTTTTTCGCGATCTCGCGCTCGGGCTGCTGTCCATCGTGCTCGCCGAATACGACCGCCTGCACCGCTAGCGGCAACGGCCCGGCTCACACCGGGCCGCCGGCGACTCACCCTCCCGCCGAAGACAGCAGGCGCAGCACCTCCGGCGGCACCCGGCCGAGCCGGCTGCGCTGCGGATAGGCGCCCACCCGCACCCGCAGCACCTCCCGCGCACCGGCGTATTCGATCACCGAGACAGTGCCGTCCTTGCTGTTGGAGACGAAGCAATGGCGGCCGTCGGCGCTGCTCGTCGCCCAGTACGGCAGATTGCCGGAGGGCAGGATGCGGTCGGTGGTCATGGCCGGCACCGACACGATGGCAATGTAGTTGTCGATCGTGCCGGCCAGGCACAGCTTGCTCTCGTCGCCCGACATCGCCAGGCCATGGTGGGCCGAGTTCTGTGGATAGCCGTCCTCGTCGGGGAAGTGCTGCCGGGCCCAGTCGCTCAGCGGCAGCTCGACTTGCTGCAGCACCTGGCCGGTGTGCATGTCGACCTTGGCATAGCCGTTCAGGTAGGACAGCTGCGTGTACAGCAGCCGGCCGTCGCGCGTCACCACGTTCGGTCGGATGCCGAAGGGCAGCGTGAAGCTGCGCACCACCTGCAGGGACTGCGCATCCACCACCGTCATCTGCTTGCGGCCCTTGAGGAAGTTCAGGTCGCGCGGCAGCAGGACGTTGCCGATGCTGGTGTTGTAGATCAGCCGCCCATCCGGTGAATAGTCGTTCTGGTGTGGAAAGTCGCCGGTGGCGAAGCGCCCCGCAAGCGCCCCGGTGCGGGTGTCGATCACGAAGGCCTGGTTCTCGCTGGAGGCCGACACCACGATGCGCCCGCCATCCGGCGAGATGCCCATGTGGTCCGCATTGATGCCAGGCAGCGCATGCCGCCACAACAACGGATGGCCCGGCTGGGTCAGGTCCAGCGCCACCACGTCCACCAGGTTGGATCGTGAGACATACAGGGTGCGACCGTCGGGCGAGAGGGCGAGGTCATCGACGAACCGGTCGCCCCCCTTCTGCAGCTTCACCACCTCGTAGACCGCGCGTCGCAACGGGTCCATCTCCAGCAGGCGCTGTCGCAGGTCGGGAATGACGTTGACGGAGCCCAGGTTGTCGAAGCCGCTGCCGTCGATGAAGCTGACGGTGCCGGCCTCCGAGTTGCCCACCATCAGCACCGCGCGCTCCTCCTGCGCGGCCGCTGGCCAGGGCACCAGCAGCGCCGCCAGTGTCGCCACCCAGCCTGCCGCGCGATGCCGTCGCGTCGGCCGGGCATCAGCACTCCTCCATCCCCATGCGCGCACGAGGCGCCGGCACCAGGAACTGCATGACATGTCGTCTCCTTCGCCGTGCCCGGCGGCTCACCCCCCGCCTGCGGGGGCGTCACCTATATAGGCGACACGCCGGGCCGTGCCGCTCGTCTACAGTGGCGCCACGCAGGCCCCGGGCCGGCGTGGCGTCGCCGTTTTATCCGCTGGCCCACCGGCCTCGGCAATGACGGCGCAGCGCCCGCCGCGGGCCCTGCCGTCGCAGGGATCACCCCCCGCATGGGGGATGCCGGCCGAGGGTCGGCCCGATGGTTCGGTCCGGTGATCGCGCGACAATGAGCGCCCGTTTCAGGCCAGGCGTTTGCGCCACACGCGCCCGACCTGAAGCTGCCTTGGCAAGAGAATCGCAATGACTTCGGCCCCTGAAGACGACGAGCGCACCATCATCGGGACCTCGGCTCGCCCCCCCGCCCGCCCTCAGGAGCCGGCCGTCGACTTGCCGATGAGCCACACCCTGCCTGCCGGGACCCGGCTCGGCGAGTTCGAGATCGTCGGCCTCATCGGCGAAGGCGGCTTCGGCATCGTCTACCTGGCCTACGACCCGTCGCTGCAGCGCCAGGTGGCCTTGAAGGAGTACATGCCGTCGGCACTGGCCTCGCGCTCCGTGCTCACCGCCACCGTGGCGCCGAAGTCGGAGCGCCACCTCGAGACCTTCAACATCGGCCTGCGCAGCTTCGTCAATGAAGCCCGCCTGCTGGCCCGCTTCGACCATCCTGCGTTGGTCAAGGTGCACCGCTTCTGGGAGGCCAACGGCACCGCCTACATGGTGATGCCCTACTACAAGGGCCCGACCCTCAAGCGCGCGCTGGCCGAGCGCCGCCAGGCCCCGGACGAAGCCACCCTGCGCGGCTGGCTGCAGCCGCTGCTCGACGCGCTGGCGGTGATGCATGCCGAGCAGTGCTTCCACCGCGACATCGCGCCCGACAACATCCTGTTGACCGACAGCGGCCCGCTGTTGCTCGACTTCGGCGCGGCCCGCCGCGTGGTGGGCGACATGACCCATGCCCTCACCGTGGTGCTCAAGCCGGGCTACGCGCCGATCGAGCAATACGGCGAGGTGCCTTCGATGACACAAGGCGCCTGGACCGACCTCTATGCCCTGGCCTGCGTCGTCTACTACGCCATCACCGGCAAGACGCCCATGTCCTCGGTGGAGCGCCTGATCGCCGACCGGCTCGAGCCGCTCAGCCGCATTGCGGCCGGCCGCTACAGCGATCGCTTCCTGCACGCCATCGACGCGGCGCTGGCCGTAAAGCCGCAGGACCGGCCACAGGACGTGGCAAGCTTCCGCGCGCTGCTGGGTGCCCCACCGGCCCCTGCGGCAGCCGCCGCTGCGCCGGCCGCCGCGGTGCCGGCTGGCGGCTCGGCACGCCGGCTGGGAGCCCCGCTCCTCGGCGGCGGCCTGCTGCTGCTGGCGGTGGCCGGCGGGGGGTGGTTCCTGACCGGCCAAAGGGCGGCCCGGGCGCCGGCTCCCGCCCCCGTTGAAGCGACCGCGATCCCCCCCCGCCTGCCGGCCGCGGAGCCGGCACCGGCCGCGCCCGCCGTGCCGGCCGCCGCCCCGACGCAAGCGGCTGCAGCGCCGCCCTCGCCGCAGGCGCTGCCGTCGGCTGCCCCGCCGCAGGGCCCCCAAGCTGCAGCGCCCGCCGCCGTGGACACACCGCCAGCGCCGGCCCGGTCCGACATTGGTGCGGCACCGGTCGCCGCACGCCCGTCGCCGCCCCCACCAGGCCAAGCGAAGGCCGAGGCGTCCGGGCGCGCGAACGAACCCGCGGTGCCGCGGACCCAGGCCGCCGCCCTGTCGCCCCGGCCCGACTCCACGCTGTCCGCCCGTCCAAAGCCGCGCGCCGAGGCGCCTCCCGCGAACGATGTCGAAGCCCGCGCCCCTCGGAGCGCGGCCGTGCAGACCCGTTGCAGCGACATTCTCCAGAAGGCCTCACTGGAGGCCCTGACCGACGAAGAAACCGTGTTCCTGAAAAGGCAGTGCAAATGAAGCAACCCGCAAGCACCAGGCAGGCCTCGCGCCTGCTCTCCTTCCTGACCGCCGTGGTGGCGGTGGCCCTGGCCGGCTGCGCTGCCCCGCAGGCGACCTCGCTGACCCACGAGCAACCGTTCGAGCAGGCGGTGGCCGAGGCCACCGATGGCCTGGTCTCGCAGACGCAGAAGCTGCCGGCCTTCCTCGCCAAGGTGGAGTCCAAGATCGCCAAGCGGGCGGTCGTGCTCGACCCCATGCTGGATGCCGGCAGTGGCCAGCAGACCATCGCCACCGAGCTGTTCGAGAAGCGCGTCACCGAACGCCTGACCACCAAGTTCGACCAGTTCGAGGTGCTGCCTTTCCAGTCGAGCAGCCTGAGCAAGGCCCAGTACCTCCTCACCGGCACGATGACCCGGGCGCCACGCACCAGCGGCAAGGGCAGCGCCATCAACCTGAACCTGGCCCTGACCGACCTGCGCAGCGGCAATGTGGTGGCCCAGTCCTCGGCCATCGCCCGTGACCAGGGCCTGGACCACAACCCGCTGCCCTATTACCGCGACAGCCCGGTGGTGGTGAAGGACAAGGTCATCGAGGGATACGTGCGCACCACCACCACCACCCCCGGCCAGCGGGGTGACGCCTTCTACCTCGAGCGCGTGGCCGCAGCCACCGTCATCAACGAAGCCACCGACCTCTACAACTCCGGCCGCTACCAGGACGCACTGGGCCGCTACCGCAGTGCGCTCGCCACGCCCGCCGGTGAGCAGCTGCGAGTGCTCAACGGCATCTACCTCAGCAACGTCAAGCTGGGCCGCCAGACCGAGGCCGAGCAGGCCTTCGCACGGGTGGTGGCCATGGGCATCGCCTACAACGAGCTGGGCGTGAAGTTCCTGTTCAATCCGGGCAGCACCGAGTTCTGGTCCGACAGCAAGATCAGCGGCGCCTACGGCATGTGGCTGCGCCAGATCGCCCGCGAAAGCAGTGCCGCCAAGACCTGCATGGACATCGTCGGCCACACCAGCCGCACCGGTTCCGACCAGGTCAACGACAGCCTCTCCCTGCAGCGCGCCAGCTACATCCGCCAGCGCCTGAGCAGCGAAGTACCGGAGCTGGCCGCCCGCACCAAGGCGGTCGGCATGGGCTCGCGCGAGAACATCGTCGGCAGCGGCACCGACAACGCGGTCGACGCGCTCGACCGGCGGGTGGGCTTCAAGATCGTCGCCTGCCCCTGATCCTGCGTCACGGCGCCGGCCTGCCGGCCCCGTGACGGCTGCAAGGCCGCACGCGCTGCCGCGGCCCTTGCCCCCTTTGCCCCTGCTTCCGGCCCGGGCCCCGCCTGCCGGCCTTCCACCCTCCTGCACCGCCACTTCCGATGTTCGCTTTCCCGCTCCGCCTGCTGCGCAGCGCGCGCCTGCCGGCGCTCATGCTGCTGATTGCTGCCGCCGCGACCGGCTGCGCCACCCGCATCGAGCAAACCACCGCGACGACCGAGGGCGAAGCCGAAGCCCGGCCCGGCCTGCGCATCCGCTTCCAGGACCGCAGCCTCTCGCCGGACAACGGCGGGCAGCGGGTCCCGGTGTCGGCCTTGCGGCCGGGCGACATCGTGCTGACGGCAAAGAACGGCCTCGCCTCGCTGGGCATCCGCCTGGCCACCCTGTCGCCCGTGAGCCATGCCGCGCTCTATCTGGGTGACGGTCAAATCGTCGAGGCGGTGGGCGACGGCGTGCGCCTGCGCCACATCGACGCCCTGATGGACGAGGAAGCGATGGTGGTGGCCTTCCGCCATCCGGGCACCACCGCCCAGACGGTCGCCGGGCTGCGCGAGTTCGCACAGCAGAAGGTCGGCAGCCGCTACGGCTATGTGGGGGTGCTGCTGCACGCGCCCTTCTCGATCGAGCGGCGGGTCTGCGAGCTGCCCCTGGTGCCGGGGCTGGTGCGTGAGTTCTGCATGCGCGGCGTTGCCCTGGTGCAACTGGGCAGCGGCAGCAACGACCGCTTCTTCTGCTCCCAGCTGGTGCTGGAAGCCTACCGCCATGCCGGCCTGCCGCTGACCTCGGCCCACCCCCGCTGGATCAGCCCGGCCGACATCCTGCACATGCGCGCCGGCGACGTGCCGTCGATGCAGGTGACCCAGCCGCTCGACTATGTCGGTCACCTGAAGTACCCCGTGGCCGGCGAGCGGGTGGCGTCCGAATAAGCGCAACGGAACGCGCCAGGCGAACGCGCCGCGGTTCGCGCCAACGCTCACCGCACCCCACCGCCGCAAGCGAGCGCGGTGCGGGTTCGAGCATCAGTTGTGCAGCGGAGCTTGCTGGACGGCCGCAGGGCGCGGGCCTCGACCCCCGCCCGCACTCGACGACGTCTCTGGCCACTCCAGGGCGGGCAACCGCGACCCAGCCGACCACGCCAGCAAGAGCCGGCAGGCGGCCAGCGCCTCGACGATGACCGTTGCGGCCAGTGAGGCAGTGTGCGCCGCCGCGCAGCTCAACGTGCGTCGGGCAGCTCGATCTTGACCTCCAGCACCTCCAGGTTTTCCTGGCGCTCCAGGTGGACCTTGATGTCATCCGGGCTGATGGAGACATACTTCGAGATCACCTCCACCAGCTCCCGCTGCAACTGCGGCAGGTAGTCCGGGCCACCGGATCGGCCGGAACGTTCGTGGGCCAGGATGATCTGCAGCCGCTCCTTCGCGACCGTTGCCGATTTCTTCTTTTCCCCAAGCAGGAAGGAGAGGAAAGACATGAGCTCACCTCCCGCCGAACAAGCGCTTGAAGAAGCCGGGCTTCACCGCATCGACGAAGCGCATCGGCTTGTCTTCACCGAGAAACCGCGCAACCACGTCTTTGTACGCTTCCGAGACATCACTGTCTTTCAGGTGGATGGCTGGCACGCCCTGGTTGGAAGCCTGCAGCACCACTTCGGATTCAGGAATCACGCCGATCAACGGGATTCGCAGGATCTCCTGGATGTCTTCCAAGGAGAGCATCTGCCCGTCTTCCACCCTGTGCGGGTTGTAGCGGGTGATCAGCAGGTGCTCCTTGATCGGCTCGGCGCCGTCGATGGCCCGCTTGGTCTTCGAGCTCAGCATGCCCAGGATGCGGTCGGAGTCGCGCACCGAGGACACCTCGGGGTTGGTCACCACCAGGGCTTCGTCGGCGAAATGCATCGCCAGCAGCGCACCGGTCTCGATGCCGGCCGGGGAGTCGCACACGATGTACTCGAAACCCATCTCCGCCAGGTCCTTGAGGACCCGCTCCACGCCGTCCTTGGACAGCGCGTCCTTGTCGCGGGTCTGCGAGGCAGGCAGCACGAACAGGTTCTCGCACTGCTTGTCCTTGATCAGGGCCTGGTTCAGGTTGGCCTCGCCGTTGATCACATTGATCAGGTCGTAGACCACCCGGCGCTCGCAACCCATGATCAAGTCCAGGTTGCGCAGGCCCACGTCGAAATCGATCACTGCGGTCTTGTGGCCCCGAAGCGCGAGGCCTGAAGAGAAGCTGGCACTGGTGGTGGTCTTGCCGACGCCTCCCTTGCCGGAGGTCACCACGATGATTTTGGCCATCAGTTGCAGGTCCTATAGAAGTTCAGGGTCTACCGCCCGGCGCGGCCGGCGGCGAATGGTTCAGAGTTTCAAGGGTTCCATCACCAGCTTCTCACCCACCAGGCGGATCTGGGCGGCCTTGCCGGCCACTTCGGGCGGAATGGCGGTTTCCGTGGTCCGATAGATGCCAGCGATCGACAGCAGTTCCGGTTCCAGGCAGGTGGTGAAGATGCGCGCCGCGGTGTTGCCCCGCGCCCCGGCGATCGCCTTGCCGCGCAGCGGCGCGTAGACATGCACGTTGCCGTCAGCAATCACTTCGGCGCCGAAGTTCACTGCAGCCAGCACGACGATGTCGCCGCCCCGGGCGTACACCTGCTGGCCCGAGCGCAACGGTTTGTCCACGATCACCGTGGCAGTGGGCGGCACCGGTATCTCGCGCGCCGCCTCGGGCGGCGCGATGTCCGGCGCCGGCGCGGGGGCAGCGGCCGTCGTGGCGGCCTGCTGCTCGGGCGCCTCGACCAGCCCGGCCGCCAGCGCCGCCGCCATTTGCTCCGCGCTGCCGCCCTTGGCCGCCATCGGGGCCATGCGGTAGCGCCGCAGCAGGGCCAGCAGCCCCTGGAAGTCGATGGTGGCGGCCTCCTCGCGCAGCGGCGCCAAATCGATCACCACCGGGTCCTGGTTGAACAGTTCGGGGGTCGGACCGATCCGCGCCTCCAACTCCGCCGCGAGCGCCGCGAGGTCGGGCGTCTTCAGCACCACGGCAAGCAGGGTCAGCGTGGCGCTCTTCAGGTCAAAGATGGCAGGGGCGTTCCCTGTGGAGACTACGGCCATGGGGCAGCAAACACCTCGAAAGTGCTGAAGTTTACCGGGCAGCGGCGCTCCCCGGCCGCCAAAGCCCGTGGCTCACCGGCGCGGCCAGCGGCCGGCGCGCAAGTCACTGCACCGGCATTCCTTCACACACGACCCCTGTCAATGCTTACATAAACACAGGCAACTAAGGGAAAACCGCAGGATCGCGGGCAAAAATGAGCTTTCAGAACATCGCCCTGGTCGCCTTCGAACCATGGGAATGGAGTGACATGGCTTTTCAGAAGACCGCCCTGTGGAACCGCCTCGATGTCGAACACTGCCCCGCCGTCGTTGCATCCCCTAACTCATGCAGGCGCGTCAGTGATTGCTTATCGCCAGCTCACCCCATAGCATCCTTTGTGCATATACACCTACGTCCTTCGAATTTCAGCGGAGACCCGCTGCTATCGAGCAGGCGCACCGGCTCTGGGAGACCCGGGCGCCTGCACAGCCGACCCGGCATGCGCCCCGTGGCCAGCCGGCGGCCAGTAGGACTCAGCGGCGGCCGGTGCGAGCGAACGCAACCGAGCGCCGGCCGTAAGGCCGCTTGAACACACGTTCAGTGGAGGAGGAAACTCGATGGGCCGCATCCACCCGGAGAAAGGGCTGAGCTCTTCCCTCTGCAGCAGGCCCGCCGGCGCAGCGTCACACGGAACTCACAACATCGTTGCCCGGCTTCACCAACGCGCCCTCGCCTCACCCCGGCATCTGGCGTTTCGCCACCTGCGGGACGGTGAATTCGATGAGCAGGACTGCACCTATGCCGATCTTTGGCAGGCGGCCTGCGCGGTGGCGTCGGAGGTGTCCAGGCGGGGGCTGCAGGGGCAGCGCATCATGCTGGTGCTGGAGCCGGGCCTGCCCTATGTCGCCGCACTGTTCGGCATCCTGCTGGCCGGAGCCACCGTGGTGCCGGCGTTTCCACCGGTAGGCGCCCGTGCGGTGCGCCGCATGGCGGCGATCCATGCCGACTGCCGTCCCTCGCTGGTCATTGCCGGCCCGGACATCCGCCTGCTGCAGCGCCGCGTGGACGCCGAGCTCGGCGCGCTGGGGCAGTCGCCACGCTGGCTGTTCCTGGAGGACGGCCAACTGGAGAAGGGCTGGACCGGTCCCGAGCCCGTGCCGGCCGACTCGCCGATCCAGATGCCAGCGCCCGCCGTGCTGCAGTACACCTCGGGCTCCACCGGGGCGCCCAAGGGGGTGCTGCTGAGCCATGACAACATCGTCAGCAACTGCGAGGTGCTCGAGGCGTTTCTCGATCCGTCCGCGGACCGCATCGGCCTGTCGTGGCTGCCGCCCTACCATGACATGGGGCTGATGGGCACCCTGCTGCTGGCCGTGCACAGCGGCTTCCCGCTCATCACGATGAGCCCGGCGCATTTCGTGCAAAACCCGCTGCGCTGGCTGCGGGCGGTGACCCGGCACCGCGTCAGCATGACGGTGGCGCCCAACTTCGCGCTCGACCTGTGTGCCGACGCCGTCGACGAGCTCTCGCTCGACAGCCTGGACCTGGCCTCGCTGCGGCGGGTCTTCTGCGGGGCCGAGCCGGTGACCCAGGCCACGCTGCAGCGCTTCTGCGGGCGCTTTGCACCACGCGGCTTCTCGCGCGCCGCACTGCTGCCCTGCTACGGGCTGGCCGAGGCGACTCTCTTCGTGGCAGGCAAGGCTGGCCCGGAGTCGCCCAGCGTGGTGAAGGTCGACACCGCGGCCCTCGATCACGGCTTCGTCCATGTCACGCAGCAGACCGCGGGCGCGCGCGCCCTGGTCGGCTGCGGCACGGCGGCGCATGGCCACGAATTGCTCATCGTCGATCCGCAGACCCGACTGCGCCTGCCGGAGCGCATGGTGGGCGAAATCTGGATCCGGGGCCGCAACGTCGGCCTCGGTTACTTTGAGAAGGACGCTGCCAGCGAGGAGACCTTCCGCGCCTGCCTGGCGGACGATCCGGCACGCCGGCGCTTCCTGCGCACCGGCGACCTCGGCTTCCTCTGCCGCGGCGAGCTGTTCGTCACCGGCCGCATGAAGGATGTGGTCGTGCTGGCCGGGCGCAACCTGTATCCCCAGGACATCGAGCAGTCGGTCCAGCAAAGCCATGCGGCCATCCGCCGCAATGGCGTGGTGGCCTTCGCCGTGCGGGAGGACGACAGCGAGCGCCTGGTGATCGTCGCCGAGCTCTCGCGCCGTGCCGGCTTGCAGACCAACGGCGCCCTGGCCAGCGTGCGGCAGGCCGTCGTCGAGTCGGTCGTGCGGGACCACGGCGTCGCCCCTTCCCGTGTCCATCTCGTCCCCACTGGATCCATTCCGCTCACCACCAGCGGCAAGGTGCAACGCCAGGCCTGCAAGCAGGCCTTCCTGGCCCGGTCCCTGGCCGGGCTGGACCCCTGAGCCTCCTCGGCCCTTCTTCGCCCGCAACCACCATGCAGTCTTCCCATGGCGACACCGCCATGTCGCGCCATCTTCCTTCCGAGCCCGCCGATCGACGGGCCCGCCAACTCGCCCCGCTGACCGTTTGTCTGCCGGCGCTCGGCTTCCTCGCAGCGCTCGCGTTCTCGGCGCATCACGGCTTCAACGGCCGCGATGCGGCGCTGCTCGGAGCCATGTACCTGCTCACGGCGCTCGGGGTGGAAGGTGGCCTGCACCGGCATTTCAGCCATCGAGCCTTCAAGGCGCGCCGTTGGCTCAGCATCGGCCTCGCGGTGGCCGGCAGCATGGCGGCACAGGGGCCGCTGCTGTTCTGGGTGGCCACCCACCGCCTTCACCACGCCTTCGCCGATCGGGACGGTGACCCCCACTCGCCCAGGGCCACCGGCTGCGGCCGGCTGAGTCGGGTGCGTGGCTGGTGGCACGCCCATGTCGGCTGGCTGTTCTCGCTGGAGCGGCGAGGCTGGGCTCGCCATGTACCCGACCTGCTGCGCGACCGCGGCCTGGTACTGGTGAGCCAGCTCTACTTCGCCTGGGTGGCGCTGGGCCTGTTGCTGCCCACACTGCTGGGTGGCTTGCTGGCCGGCAACCTGCACGGCGCGCTCGGCGGCTTCCTGTGGGGCGGCCTGGCCCGCATCTTCCTGCTGGACCAGGCCACCTGGGCCGTCAACTCCATTGGCCACGCCCGCGGCGCACAGCCGTTCCACACCCATGACAACAGCCGCAATGTGGCCTGGCTGGCCTTGCCCACGCTGGGAGGGGCCTGGCACAACAACCACCACGCAATGCCAACGCTGGCCTGCAACGACCGGCATCCCTGGCAGCTCGACCCCACCGCCTGGTTCATCCGCCTCATCGAGGCCGCCGGGCTGGCCTGGGACGTTCGCAAGACACCCCTGCCCGGCGCGAGCAGCGCCGCCCCCCATCCACAGATCCGGCCTGCCTGCATGGCGCGCCTAACGTACCCGGAGGACCCTGATGAGCCTGGAGACCGCCTCAACTGCTGCATTGCCGGCACCATCGGGACTGGCCGAGCCGCCACCGGACGGTGTGTGCCCACTGGTCGGCAACGGCGCGAGAACGAAGCAGCTCGCCGCACTGTGCGTGCTGCTGCTGCCGGCCGCCGGCTTCGCCCTGGCGCTCGACCAACTGCGGCAAGGCCGGGCCAGCCTGCTCGACCTCGCGCTGTTCCTCGGCTTGTATGGCCTGCAAATGGCCGGCATCACGATGGGCTTCCATCGCTACCTGGCACACAAGGCTTTCCGCACGTCCAGAGCGTTCGAAGCGATGTTGCTGGTGTGCGGCTCGATGGCCGCCCAGGGGCCCATCATGTTCTGGGTGGCCACGCACCGGCGCCACCACGTCTATGCCGACGAGCCCGGCGATCCGCACTCCCCCAACCTGGCCGGCAGCGGCCTGCAGGGGGCGCTGCGTGGCCTCTGGCATGCGCATGTCGCCTGGATGCTGACCACCGACGTGTCACGCTGGAACTACTTCGCGCCCGACATCCTGCGCAACCGTCGGCTGTTCTTCTTTCACCGCACCTACGGTCTGTGGGTCGGGCTGGGCCTGTTGCTGCCGGCCGCCGTCGGTGGCCTCGCCGAAGCCAGCTGGGACGGTGCCTGGCGCGGCCTGCTGTTCGGCGGGCTGGCCCGCCTGTTCGTCGCCAACCAGGCCGCCTGGTGCGTGGGCTCGCTGTGCCACCGCTTCGGAAGCCGGCCCTTCCACACGCGCGACCGCAGCGCCAACAACTGGCCGGTGGCTCTGCTGACCTTTGGCGAAGGCTTGCAGAACAACCACCATGCGTTTCCTGCTTCCTACCGGCACGGCATGCGTTGGTGGGAACCCGACCTGAGCGGCTGGCTGCTCACCGGCCTGGGCGCCCTCGGCGTGGTGTGGGACTTGTCCCATCCCACTGCAGAAGCCATCGAGAAAAAAAGGCGCCTCAGACGCCAGGCCGTCTCGGATGATCCCCGGCTTTGAACAAGGAGCACGCCCATGCTGAACTACGACTGGTGGGGCGGACTCGTCCGCAAGTTCCAACGGACCGGGCCGGCAACGACCGCCGCTGACCTGCTGGACGAGGCGGCCCTCAAGCGCTGGCTGGTCTGGCGGCTGGCCACCTACCTGAAGCGGCCGCAGACCGAGATCGACACCACCCTGAGCTTCGATGCCTACGGGCTGGATTCGATCGCCGCCATCAAGCTGTCCGGCGAGCTGGAGAAGCTGCTTGAACGCCGCCTCTCGCCGGCCCTGCTGTTTGACCATGACAACATCGACCAGCTGAGCGCCTTCCTCGCGTCGGAACTGCAACGCGACAGCCACCACCCGGACTGAGGACGGCATGTCTCGCCCCCGCCTACCGACGGCGCCCGATGCCAGTTTCGGCTCGCTGATGGCGCAGGTGCGTGCGCTGGAAGGCGCCCGCCTCGCCAGCGCCGTGCCGCCCGACTGCCTGCGCCCGCGGCCCTGGCGCGGGCTGGCCGGTTTCGCCACCAGCTACCTCCTGTACGCCGGTGCGCTCGTTGCAGTCGCACATGCACACTGGGTGCTTCAGCTGCCGCT
Source organism: Eleftheria terrae (assembly GCF_030419005.1). Taxonomy (NCBI): domain Bacteria; kingdom Pseudomonadati; phylum Pseudomonadota; class Betaproteobacteria; order Burkholderiales; genus Eleftheria; species Eleftheria terrae. The sequence continues at coordinate 3,621,809 of NZ_CP106951.1, read as the reverse complement.
GTACCTGCTGGCCGGGCTGGGCGGCTGGGGCCTGCACTGCATTGCTCACGATTGCGGCCACCAGTCCTTCTCCCGCAGCAGGCGCCTCAACAGTGTGATCGGGCAGCTGGCCTTGCTGCCGCTGCTCTATCCCTTCCATGCCTGGCGCCATGTGCACAACCTGCACCACCTGCACACCAATCACCTGGAACTCGACACCGACTGGCGACCGCTGAGCGCCGAGGTGCATGCCCGCCTGCCACGATGGGAGCGCCTGCTCTACAGCGCCACCCGCTCATGGGCCTTCTGGGCTGGCACCATCCGCTACTGGGCGCTCAGTGCCTTCCGGCCCGGCTTCTTCCCCAAGCGGGAGATGCGGCGCGACGCCTGGCAGTCCATCGTCGTGGTGCTGGTGGCAGGCTTGGTCTACCTGGCCCTGCTGGCTCACGCCACCGGGGCCTGGGGCCTTCTGCGCTACTTTGTCTGCCCCTGGCTCGCCATCCATCTCTGGTTCAGCACCACCACCCTGATGCACCATGTGCGCGGCGACCTTCCCTTTCTGCCCGGAACGCACTGGACGCCCAATGCCAGCCGGCTGCTGCTGACGGTGGACTACCGCTATCCACGTCCACTGGAGTTCCTCACCCATTACATCTCTCTGCACACTGCCCACCACGTGGTGCCGGCGGTGCCCTTCTACCACCTGCCGGCCGCGCAGGCCGCATTGAAGCAGGCCTATCCCGGCTTGCTGCGGGAGCACCGGTTCAGCTTTGCCCAGCTGCTGCACATCCTGCGTGACTGCCGCTTCTACGACAGTCGCCGCGGCTACTACCGAAGTGCACGGCGCGCCGGCCGTGACGAGCCGCTCGCCGCCGCTGGTGAAGCGGTGCACGCGGCGGATGCGACGGCGGCCGCACCAGACGACGCCTCCCGATGCACGGCACGCTGAGCACGCTGCAGCAGCAGGGCGCAGAAGCGCGGCTGCGGCTGGCGTGCCGCTGGTTCGGCGGTATGGCGCCACGCCTGTTGGGCCGGTGGGCCGCCGGGCAGTTCAACGCTACCCGCCCTACCCGGGACAGGCCACGCGACATCCCGCCGCTCGGCGCGCAGCGCTTCGCCATCGACGGCGCCGGCGGCGTCACCCACGGCTGGCTGTGGCCTCAGGACGGCCCGGCCGCCCTGCTGGTGCACGGCTGGGGCACCGACAGCCGCAGCATGCTCGGACTCGTGCGGCCCCTTCAGCAGTTGGGACTGAAAGTGGCCGTCTTCGACGCGCCGGCACATGGTGTCTGGCCGGGCCGCACGACGACCATGACGGACTTCACCGCGACCACCGCAGCCGCCTTGAGGGGGCTCGGTGACGTTGCGGTGGTGGCAGCCCACTCGGCCGGTGCGATTGCTGCCATCGCGGCGCTGGCCGATCAGTGCGCGCTGCGACGGCAGCTGCACGCATTGGTGCTGCTCGCGCCGGCCTGCTCGTTGCCGCTGCTGCTGGAGCAGTGGGCCGTCGCTGGGCATGCGCTGCCGAGACCAGTGGTGGAGGTGGTGTACAGCGAGCTGCAGCGCCGCAACGGCGTGCCGGTGAGCCACTGGGATGCGGCGAGTCTGGGCCGTGACCTGTCCACCCCGGCCCTGGTCCTGCATGACCCGTGTGACCCGGTGGTGCCCTACCTTCATGCCGCGCGCCTGGTCGACCATCTGCCCATGGCCCGGTTGTCGATGATGCCGGCGGCCGGCCATGCCGGCGTGCTGCACTCACCCGACACCAGGCGCCAGGTCGCCAGCTTCGTCCGGGAACAGCTCCATGGCCGGGCCGCTGGCGGGCCCTCGATCGGCATGCCGGGACCACCACGGGCAGCCTGCCCGGCCCTGCCCGTTCAACCGTAGCTGGCGAGGCGCGTGGCGACGTCGTAGGCGCGGGCGTCGATGTCACGCATGTTCTGGGTGCCGGCCGCCAGCCGCAGCTCTTCCTGCGCGTCCTGCCAGTCCTTCTGGCTCTTCGACAGCGTTGACGAACCGGTGCGGGTCAGCCGCCAGTAGCGCTCCCGCAGGTCCTCGGTACCGACTTCGCAATCCACCAGGCCGCTGCGCTTGAGCGTCGCGAGCGTGCGGCTCAGCGTGGTGGAATCCATCAGCAAGCCTTTGGCGAGCTCGCCGGTGGTGACCCGGCCGCGCTCCCGGATCACCATCAGGATGGTGTATTGCGTGATCTTGATCCCGTGGCGGCTGAGCTTGGCGTCGTAAACCTTGGTGATCGCGCGAACGGCCTGCCGAAGCGTTCCGCAATAACACAAGAGACGGATCGGGTTGTCGGACATGCTGCTATCGGTATCTTGGCCGGTGAACAAGAGAGGCGGTGCCGCTGTCCCGAGTCTTGCGCTGAGTGACTGCGGCGGAACTGCTTGGCTGCCGCGGTGGAGCCGGCGCAAATGGTAGAGCTTCCCAGGACGACAGGCGGCGTGGACAACGGGTACCCCAGCAGTACCGTCGGACATGGCCGAATGACGCGAGAGGCCCACCGCAGCCGGTGCCTGGCGGCACGGAGCGAAGGCGCCGGAACGCCCACTCCGTCAGGCAGTTGCCTGGTTATGGTGACGACGGCCCGCAGGCGCACGGAGAGGGGTATCCCGTAGCACTGCGAGAGCCAACAGGGGCGTTGGAAGCAGCGGCCCAGGGCCTCTTGTGGTGGCCTCGGTCCGACGGAATGGCGGCCTTTTCCCGGAATGCAGCGGATGGCTTCGGCCGCGCCGGACGCACGGCTTTCGCCCGACCGGCACATGGTGCAGGCGGCCCGCGCCAGGTGATGTCGATGCGATCCGTACATCTTCGTAGTGCATAAAGCTGTGGCGATCGTAGCGCTCGCACGGATGCTGTTGAAGATCCTTTGGCAGAGCTGACAGGCCGAACTTCCACCATGACATCCACTGCTTCGACCCGCTGGCGGCAGAAGCGCAGGAGTACGCAAAAAATCGCTTGCGGGTCGCCGATCGAGACCATCGCTCAAGCCAAGGAGAGGGATGCTAGCCGCCCTGACACAAGGCCATCTTCGCCGCACGAGCGGCCATGATGCGGCGGTCGATATACCGGGCAGGGAGCCGGCCGCCATGACGTGCCGCGATCGGCATCAGAGGTGGGCGGGACAGCGTGCCGCTGCGTCCCCGACCGGGCCGCGCAGCACCGGGCCGGTCATGGCGAACCTGCGAAAAAGGAAGCCGGCGGCTCCCTCTTGAAGCATCGGCGTGGGCGGGATCGGTGCACCTGCACACTCCCGCTTCAAGAAAGCTGTAGCTACACCGACAGGCACCGTCATCGCGTGGGCGGCGTGGGCTTGTTTGCAGAAGCAGAGCAGGCCATGCCGGCCGGAATGGAGTGTCGTGCGGGAGCCACTGCAGCACCGCCGGCCGCCCAGGGCGGCGGCCAAGCCGGCCGGTCCGATCCTCAGCGGAGACGGACCAGCGGGAACAGGTCAGCGCAGGGGTAGGCCGGTGCGGAGCCGGGTCGGCTGCCGCACCCGCCAGGGCCGGACGCAACCGCCGCCGACAAGACGGCAGCGGCGCGATGCCACCGGAAAGGTGCGCTCAGAGCCCTGCCGCCTTGAGGCGGTTGGCGTGAGACCGGTAGAAGGCGACCGGGTCTGAGGAGAACAAGCCGCGCAGCCCGAAGGCATGGTTGATCTGGTCGATGTGGTTCCAGTCGTAGTTGTCCCGCAGCACTTGCCCCCAGCGCGAAGAGCAGCGGCCCACCAGTCCGTCGTTCGCCTCGCCCTTGAAGAACAGCGAGGCGATGCCCAGCATGGCATCGCCCGGATCGAACAGATGCGTCATCACCGACGTCCCGCCGACCGAGTAGTAGTTGACGCCATTCACGCTGGCAGGGCCGCTGCCACAGGTGGTGGACGGTGCGCCGGCCGGAAAGCGGGCATTGAAGGCAGCGGCCCCCTGGGTGGTGAGCGACAACATGGCGGCTTCGGAGTTTTGCGGCAGGCCGTCATTGCCTGACAACACGCCGATCAGACGCGCAAAACCGTTGATCAGGGAGGCGACGACCTTCGTGCTGCCGGTCTCGTCCGTGCCGCGCTTGACCGCGTCGGCCACCGGGCTGCCCTGATGTGGTGTGCCGACCGTGGTGACGGAGGCGACCAGCTCGGGCGCCACCGCGGCGACATAACGCACCGTCTGCCCTCCGTGGCTGTGGCCCATCAGGTTGAAGCGCTGGTAGCCATGCGCTGCCTTCAGCCGCCGCAACTCGGCCAGCAGCTGCTCGCCACGCACTTCGCTGCTGTTGGCAGCCGACTGCTGCGTGATGTGCACGGTGGCCCCTCCAGCGCGCAAGGCGGTCCCGATACCGTGCCAATAGTCGGCAATGCCCATCGAGTCCCAGCCAAACAAGCCGTGCACCAGCACGATGGGATGGCGGGTCTGCGTGTAGCTGTCTGCCGCTCGGGCCGGCAGGGCGGCCAGGCTCATGGCACTACCAAGGCTGGCCAGGGCAAGGACGGTGGAGGCAAGGTGTCGTTTCACGAGTACTCCTCTGGGTCGACGGTTGGACCGCGTCACCGCCTGCCGCGGCGAGCCGCCGCGGCGCGGCGCGGGAGTTCGATTGAAGTGGCCGGCCAGCCGCCGCGGGCTGGGGCAAACCCAAAGATGCACTGCAGCAAAGTGATCCGCTTTTTCGACTGGCAACATCAGCAGTGCGATCAATCACGCACCCCCCTCGTTTAAGGGGGATGCGTGACCAAGAGCGACCGGCGGGCACAGAAATCAACGAAATCGACGGATGCGGGGCTGCCACTCAACAAACGAGCTTCGCAAGCGGGTTTTCGCGGAATGCGAATTGCTTAGTGTTTCCCCCAGCTGTCAGTTTTTGTTCGGAAAGCGCTGCACTGCTGTCTCCGATTGCCGCGGCCCGCGTGCCGCCGCGAGAAGGCCTGCAAGGTTTACAAAACCGCACAGAAACCACTAGTTACATCCGAAAAGGACAGGATCCCGGACAGTTGCCGTACGGATGGTTGCACCCGAGGTGCAGCCAAAGTCACCGACGCAAAGGGCGCGTGCCAGGAGCGTCGGGTTCATCCCGGAGGAAACATGGAACATTCGGCTTACGCTCACAGCCTCGATCACATCCTGCACAGCATTGAAAAGCTCGACCTGGAACCGATGAAGTTCCGCCTGACCCACGAGAAGACCGAAAACCCGTGGTCCCGCGAGCGGGCCGAGCTGGCCGCCCTGGGCTATCGCCGCTATCTGGTCCTCCAGGCGAAGTACCCCGGCAAGATCATCCCGCCGACGGAAGACATCGACACCTTCTGGCACGCCCACATCCTCGACACCCGCAAGTACGCTGAAGACTGCCAAAACGTCTTTGGCTGCCTGCTGCACCACTTCCCGTACAGCGGCCTGCGGGGCGATGAGGATCTGTCCCGCCACGAAGCTGCTGCGTCCGACATGAAAGCGCTTTACGAGCGTGAGTTCGGCGAGCCCCTGTCCCTGCTGGGCGCCTGGTGGACGCACGAATCTGCCGGCAGCCAGCCGGAGCTGAAGTCGGCGTCGTGCACCCGTGTTGCGGCCAGCTGGCACGCCGGCGAGGAGTCGGTGGCACCGGCACGGGCCCAAGCCGCAGACGCAGCCGTCGAGGCGGCCGTGGCTCGCCCGCGCGCTTCCGAGCGTGAGCGCCGCAAGGCCACCTCGGCCGCTTGGTGCGGTTGATCGCCTGAGACGGCGCGGCTCGCTGCCATGGACAGCGGCCGTGCCAGGGTTCCGCTGAGCCCGGGTCGCCGGCGTTCAGCGGGACGGGGCGCCGGAGGCGCCCGCCAGCACAGGGCATTTCTCGCCCTTCACGGCCCATCGCGCATCACGCACGCCACTCGGGCCAGGACCTCCCCGTGGTCCCCCGGTCGCTGCTCCTCGCAGCATCTTCATCGCCGGCTGACTCGACAGGGCACGGAGGCAGACGGCACTGCCGCTTCGTGCGCCAGGCGCAAGCGGCCGGGGCGCAGTTCAGCGGCGGCATCAGCGGCAGAACCAGCGAGCCATCGCCATTGTTTCGGCGCTGCACCCACCGCTGCAGGCCGTGCACCAGCGAGCTTGCCTCATGGCAAGTCGCTGAGCGACAGCAGCGGGAGACGCCGGGCTTTTCCTGCCGCCGGGGCGCGCCTTGTCCTGCCAGCCCGGACGACGCAGCCGGTCAAGCGCTGGCGGTGCGCGGCTTCTCGCTCAATTTCATCAAAGCCTGGGCGAGGGCTTCAACCGCCACTGGCTTCTGGAGCACATCGACCTCGGGATGGTCGAGCCGGATGGCCCGCACGTCGGCCGCGTCGCCGGTGATGACGACCGTCACCACGTCGGCCCGCGCCGCCCGCGCCTGCAGGATCACGTCCAGGCCGGTGCTGCTGGGCAAGCGATAGTCGGCCAGCACGGCATCCCAGGGAAACGGCTGCTCCGACAGCCGGGCGAACGCGGCCTCCGCATCGAGCTCCACGTCCACCTGCATGCCCCAGGAACGCAGCAACTCGGCGGTGGTGTCGCCAACCAGGGGATCGTCTTCGATCAACAGCACCCGACCGGAGAAGGTCGGCAGCTCGCGGGGAATGGGGATCAGTTCCGGGGTATCGGCCATCGGGACCGATACCGTGAAGATGGTGCCCTCGCCGGCGGCCGACTTCAGGGTGACCGGATGGTCGAGCAGCAAGCTCATGCGCCGCACGATCGACAAGCCGAGCCCGAGGCCCAGCGCCGGATTGCGTTGCGGATTGCCGAGCTGGCGGAATTCCTCGAAGACCTCTTCCTGCTTGTCTTCGGCAATGCCGTCGCCGGTGTCCTGCACGAAGATCAGCACCCGCTCGTCGTGCACCTCGGTCCAGACGCGGACCGAGCCGCCGGATGGCGTGTACTTGATGGCATTGCTCACCAGGTTGCGCAGCATGCGGCCGAGCAGGGCCGAATCGCTGCGCACGCCGACCCGGGTGGGCTCGACGATGAAGCGCAAGCCCTTCTGCTGGGCGCCGACGAAGAACTCCTCCAGCAGGCTTTGCAGCAGCGTCTGCAGTTCGAACTCGACGTAGTTCGGCTCGATCAGGCCCGCGTCCAGTTGCGACACATCGAGCAGCGCGTTCAGCAGGGTCGACAGGTTCAGCACGGAACGACGCAGCCGCTCGACGGTCGAGGCCTCGCCACCGTCCGGATAACGGGCGGCCAGCAGGGCAATGTTGAGGGTCATGGCCTGCAGCGGCTGTCGCAGGTCGTGGCTCGCTGCGGCGAGGAAATGGGTCTTGGACAGGCTGGCCCGCATGGCGTCGTCCCGCGAACGGCGCATCTCCTCGGTCGCCATGGACAGCTCCTGCTGCCTCAGGGCGAGGTTGGCGGCCATCTGGTCCAGCGTGGAGCCGAGCTGGCGGAACTCCGAATCCTTTGAATTGGCGAGCTCGGTGCGTGCCTCCAGATCGCCCTCGCCCCACCGCATGGCGGCCCGCTCCAGCCGAGCCAACGGCCGATGCAGACCGCCGCGGGCGATGAACCAGGCGAGCAGCAGCGCGAAGAACATCGCACCGAGCACGGTGGCGGCCCGGCGCAGCGCCTGTTGACGCACCGAATACAGCACCTTGTCGCGGTCGAACACCAGGGCCACCGACATCCCGGTGGGGCCGCTGGTCACCGGCACATAACCGACGATGCGCTCCTCGCCGCCAATGCGCAGCGCCGTGGCACCCGGCCCGCTGCGGCTGAGCAGGGCGCGCACCTCACGTGCCACCAGGTGCCCGCTGCCACCCATGTCGGGCTGCTCCACCATGGCGGTGCCTCGCCGGTCGGCCACGATCAGCCGGGCACCGGCGGGCAGCGGGTTCTCGGCGAGCTTGCCGGCCATCCACTTCAGGCTGACCGAGGCGAAGACCACGCCGGCCACCTCCGAGGAGGCGCCCTTGACGGGGTAGGAGTAGTGGATCACCGGGCTGCCCGGACCGCGGGCAAATGCGTACTCCCCGACCACGAAGTCCTTGGTGCGGATCGCCTGGGTGAAGTACCAACGATCGCCGATGTCGATCTGCCCCTTTTGGTAGAGATAGGGCATGCCCAGGCAGTAGAGGTCGCCATCACCGTCGGCCACGCCGATCGTGAAGGCCGCCTGGAACTGCTGCTGCAGGGCCTCGACGTATTCGGCGCAGGCTTGCTTGTCCTTGTTCTTGACGAAGGGGTTGGCCGCGATCGCCACCAACAGTTCACGATAGCCACCGGTCAGCTGCTCCAGCTGGCCGGCCACCAGTTCGGCCTGGCGCTGCGCTTCCTGGAAGGCAGCTTCCTCCTGGCGCTTGAACTGGTCAATCTGCTCCACGGTCTCGACGACCATCACTGGCGCGAGCGCGGCCAGGACGAGTACTACAAGACGGGTACGTAGCTTCATTGCGCTGGTAGAAGAAGATGAGCTCGCCGCGAAACGCCGCCGGGCTTGTTGTTATTCAGAACGGCTACCCGCAGGCCGCCCTCCCAATCGGGCCGACTCGGAGCTTCAGCCACCCGCACGCGACACTCTAGCTTGCAAAAACAGTTACTGCCATTCGACCTTGCCCCGGGCGGCTCACGCCCGTTGCGTCCATACGGCGACGGTCTGTGACAGCGGTTTGACAGCCCGCCCTGATAGTGTCGCAGACGGGCCGCCGACGGCCCGCACCGCCACCTGCCACCGGTCCCTGCGCCAGGCATTTTTCGACTCAGGACACCGCCATCGCCCCGCCTCGCTCCCCGGCCCTGCCCCGCCCGCTGCGCGTCGGCTTGACGCTTGTCGTGGCGGCGCTGCTCGCGTTCGCCTGCGAGCGCCTGCACACGCCCCTGCCGTGGATGATCGGCCCGCTGGTGGGCACCGCCCTTGGCTGCGTGCTGGGCCTGCCGCTGGCCAGTGCCGGGCCCCTGCGCAATGCCGGCCAGTGGGCCATCGGCACCGCACTGGGCCTCTACTTCACGCCCCAGGTGGTCAGCATTGTCGTCGGCCAGGCCGGCGCCATCGTGGCCGGCATCGCCTGGGCGCTGGGCCTCGGTGCGGCCTTCGGTGCCTGGCTGGCGCACAGCAACCGCGGCATCGGCGGGCTGGACCGGGCCACCATCTTTTTCTCCAGTGCCATTGGCGGTGCCTCGGAGATGGCGGTGCTGGCGGAACGCCACGGCGGGCGGGTCGAGCTGGTCGCCTCGGCGCACAGCGTGCGCATCATGCTGGTGGTGCTGGTGATTCCCTTCGGCTTCCAGTTCGCCGGCATCCAGGGGCTCGATCCCTTCGTGCCCGGGCCGGCGCGCGTCGACGCGGGCGGACTGCTGCTGTTGATCGCGGCCACCAGTGCCTTGTCCTTGCTGCTGCAGCGCTGGAACAAACCCAATCCATGGGTGCTGGGCTCGCTGGCGGTGGCCGCCACGCTGACGGCCAGCGGCATCGAGCTGTCGGCCCTGCCGCACTGGATGACCAATCTGGGCCAGCTGTTCATCGGCGTCGCGCTTGGCACCCGTTTCACGCCCGCATTCATTCACACCGCGCCGCGCTGGCTGCTGACGGTGGCCGGCGGCACCTTGCTGAGCATCGCCGCCAGCGCTGCCTTTGCCTGGCTGCTGGCGAGCTGGGTGGGGCTGCATCCGGCCACCGTGCTGCTCGGCACCTCGCCGGGTGGCATTGCCGAGATGTGCCTCACCGCCAAGGTGCTGCAGCTGGGCGTGCCGATCGTGACGGCTTTTCATGTCACACGCATGGCGGCGGTGGTACTGCTGGCCGGACCGCTGTTCAGGTGGAGCGAGCGCCTGCGACGCGCCTAGCGACGCAGGCGGGCGGCGAACAGCTCGGCAATCGACACCTCGCGCGGGCCGGGTTGCAGCTCGAAGCGGTCGCCCGCTTCGATACGGCCCACCTCGCGCACGGCGAGGTAGAAGCCGCAGTAGCCCGACTGCGCCATCAGCTTGCTGGCCTGGCGAAAGCCCATCGCTGCGTCGAACTTGAAGCACGGCATGCGCGGCGCGCTGACGGCCAGCGTGCAGTGCGGGAACTGCAGCAGGTCACCCACCCAGGCCTGGGCTTCCAGCAGGCCCTCGATCGTCAGGTTCTCGCCCAGGCTGCCAGCCGGCAAGGCATCGTGCCAGCCGCCCTGCCCCGCCTGGGCGCGTACCGTGGCCCAGAAGCGGTAGTGCTCATGAGGGTAGGCATAGACCGCCTTGTCCAGCCCGCCGTGCACGCTCTGGTCGGCTTGCTCGTCGCCTTCCAGGCCCAGCGAACGCAGCACTCCCCCACCGGCCAAGGGCCGCTTGCGAAAGCCGGTCATCACTTCCCTGCCGTCGATGTGCGCGGGCTCCACGCGCCCCACGTTGACCGACAACACCCTGCCCATGCTGCTCATCTTTCGTCTTCCTCAGGCCGGCCGCGGCGCCTGCAAGCGGAAGCCGCCGGGCGCGTTCTGCAACGCCCGGCGGCCCAGCGGGCCGGTGAGCCAGTTCATGAACAGCTTGGCGGCCGGGTGCGTGCTGCGGAAGGATCGCATGGCGTGATAGACGTCCGCCAACCGTGGATCGCCCTGCAGCAGGATGCCCAGCTGCTTGCGCTGCTGGGAGGCGCTCCAGGTTGCCCGGTCCACCAGCACGCAGGCGCGCACGGCATCGGCTTGCGCCAGCGTCTCGCCGCTGCCGGCACCGGCGCGCTGGTACCACGGCCCCTGGGGCGTGATGCCGGCCTGGCGGAACAGCGCCGCCTCCTTGAGCTGCGCACCCGAGCGCTCGGCGCCGGACACGAAGCGGGCCTCGCCGCGGGCTCCGGCAGCCGCGATGGCCTGCAGCGCACGCAGCACGTCGCGCTCGCCCGCCAGGGCGGGCAGTTCGGGCCGGCCCTTGGGGCCCACCGGGCCGGCCAGCAAGTAGTCGTTGCTTGCGACGAAACGGCGGTCGTGCACCAGGCCTTGCTTCTCGAGCCCGGCCTCGAGCTCCGGGGCATGGGTGATGGCGACGTCCAGCTCGCCGCGCTCCAGCAGGGCCAGCACCTTGCCACTCGGGCCCGGCACCAGCTGAATGGCCAGCCCGGCATCGCGCGCCACTGCGACGCGCAGGCGTTGCGCCATGCCGCTATCGAACAGGGCCGTCGCGACGCCGACCAGCAGCAGCGCTTGCTGGGGCCGGCGTTGCTGGGCAGCCGCCCAGCCGGGAGCGGCACAGGCCGCCAACAGAGCAAGGACATCACGACGGACAAGAGGCATGGCACGAAGACAGGACGCCGCGGTTTGCGAGCGCCGGCATCTTAGCCATTAAAGCGGCTCGGACCGCCGCCACCTGACGCGGGAGCGCCGCCCAACGCCCCGGCCGTGTCGCGCGGGTGGCGCACGGGCCGCAGCCATCCGTGCATTTTTCCATTCCGTTTACGCATAACTGCCCGCCCGGCCGGGGTTACGGCGAGATTACACTGATCGCGGCCGCTCCAGGCGGCCAGCCCGGCGCTGCCATGGAGCCGCCGGCCCGCATCCGGCCTGGCCAAAAGCCGAGCACGGCATTTGCTTGACCACCTGTCCACGCAAGCCCCCTGTCGGGGCCGCAACAGGTACCCTGCCGTAACCGGCAGCCGCGCGGCATCCGGAAAGCCGCGTGCTCATCGCTCGCGCCTCGGCGCGTCGTGCGCCCTGCACCAGGCTTTCCGAATCCCGTGTTTTTATGTTTGGAGACTCCATGAACCAGCCTGTCATGCAGGGGCTGCAACTGAATGCGCCCGCCCATGTGAAAAACGCCAAGCTGCTCGCCTGGGTGGCCGAAATCGCGGCACTGACCCAGCCCGAACGCATCTACTGGTGCGACGGCAGCCAACAGGAATACGACCGCCTCTGCCAGGAACTGGTGCAGGCCGGCACCTTCCGCAAGCTCAACGAAGCCAAGCGCCCCAACAGCTACCTGGCCTGGAGCGATCCGAGCGATGTGGCGCGGGTCGAGGACCGCACCTTCATCTGCACCGAGAACGAAGCCGACGCGGGCCCGACCAACAACTGGGAAGCGCCTGCCAAGATGCGGGCCCGGCTGCAGACCGGTCCGGACGCGCTGTTCAAGGGCTGCATGCGCGGCCGCACCATGTATGTGGTGCCGTTCTCGATGGGCCCGCTCGGCTCGCCCATCGCCCACATCGGCGTGGAGCTGTCGGACAGCCCGTATGTCGCGGTCAACATGCGCATCATGACCCGCATGGGCCGGGCGGTGTACGACGTGCTGGGCGTGGACGGCGAGTTCGTGCCCTGCGTCCACACGGTGGGCGCGCCCCTGCAACCGGGCCAGAAGGACGTCGCCTGGCCGTGCAACCCGACCAAGTACATCGTCCACTATCCCGAGACGCGCGAGATCTGGAGCTACGGCTCGGGTTATGGCGGCAACGCCCTGCTCGGCAAGAAGTGCTTCGCGCTGCGCATCGCCTCGACGATGGGCCGCGACCAGGGCTGGCTGGCCGAGCACATGCTGATCCTCGGCGTGACCTCGCCCGACGGCAAGAAGCACCATGTGGCCGCCGCCTTCCCGAGCGCCTGCGGCAAGACCAACTTCGCGATGCTGATCCCGCCGGCCGGCTTCGAGGGCTGGAAGGTCACCACCATCGGCGACGACATCGCCTGGATCAAGCCGGGCGCGGATGGCCGCCTGTATGCCATCAATCCCGAGGCCGGTTACTTCGGCGTGGCGCCGGGCACCAATGTCAAGACCAACCCGAACTGCATGGCTTCGCTCGGCCGCGACGTGATCTTCACCAACGTCGCGCTCACCGATGACGGTGACGTCTGGTGGGAAGGCATGACCGACACGCCGCCCGAGCACTGCATCGACTGGCAAGGCCAGGAATGGACGCCGGCCATCGGCCGTGACACCGGTCGCAAGGCCGCCCACCCGAATGCCCGCTTCACCGTGGCAGCCACCAACAATCCGGCGCTGGACCCGCAATGGGACGATCCGCGCGGCGTGGCGCTGGACGCCTTCATCTTCGGCGGCCGCCGCTCCACCACCGTGCCGCTGGTGACCGAGGCGCGCAACTGGACCGAAGGCGTCTACATGGCCGCCACGATGGGCTCGGAAACCACCGCCGCGGCCGCCGGCCAGCAGGGGGTGGTGCGCCGCGACCCGTTCGCGATGCTGCCCTTCATGGGCTACCACATGGCCGACTACTTCCAGCACTGGCTGGCGCTCGGTCAGCGCCTGGAAGCCAGCGGCGCCCGGCTGCCGCGCATCTACTGCGTCAACTGGTTCCGCAAGGGCGACGACGGCAAGTTCGTCTGGCCGGGTTTCGGCGACAACATGCGCGTGCTGAAGTGGATGCTGGATCGCGTGGAAGGCCGCGGCCAGGGCAGCGAGCACGTCTTCGGCGTCTCGCCGCGGTATGAGGACCTGGAATGGCGCGGCTCCACCTTCAGCGAGCCCAGCTATCGGCAGGTGGCCAGCATCGACGCGGCGGCCTGGCAACAGGAGTTCCGCCTGCATGACGAGTTGTTCGCCCAGCTGGGCCCGCGCGTGCCGAGCGCCCTGCTCGACGTGAAGCGCAACTTCGAGGCGCGCATCGGCTGAGCGGCCGTCGCCTCCTCCTCCCCCCGAAAAGGGCACCGGCAAGGTGCCCTTTTTTCTGGGCGCCGCCCTGTATCGACACGAGCGATGCGCCTTGCTGGGGCAGGCCCGCGCGAGATGCTGCGCATCTGTGGCACCTGCAGCAGATGGCAAACAGTCACTTGTCATTATTGGTATTTGCTGCTTGTGAGCGCAAACTCCGGGAGCTAGGATCGCCGGCGCCCCCGCCAGGCGCCTGCCGGCAGGCGAGCTGCGGCTGCTGCCGCCTTCCCCTTGATTTGCGAGGTTCCCAGATGAGTGCTCGATTCCCAACTTCGGCCCTGTGCCGCGCCTTGCGCCGCGTCGGGCTCGCTGCCGCGGTGTGCATGGTCTTGTCTCCGCTCGCCCACGCCGGCAGCCGTGCCGAAGGAACGCCGTGGCACGCCAGCGCGGCCGCGTCTGCGCGGCCGCGGCTGGCCACCGACCAGCTGATCGTCAAGTACCGCAGCCCCTCGGCGCGGCGCCTCGGCGCCATGCTGGACCAGCGCCCGGCCACCAGCGCCGCGTTGGCGCAGTTCGACGTGCAGCTGCGGCCCGGGCGCATGCTGGGAGCCCAGACCCAGGTGCTGCGCCTGTCGCGCAAGCTGCCGGCCGAGCAGGCCGCGGAGCTGGCGCGCCGCATGAAGGCCGACGATCCTGCCATTGAGTACGCCGAGCCCGATCGCATCCTGACACTGCAGGCGACGCCCAGCGATCCCCGCTATGGCGAGCAATGGCACTACTTCGAGGCGACCGGCGGCCTCAACCTGCCGGCGGCCTGGAACAGCGCCACCGGGGCTGGTGTGGTGGTCGCAGTGATCGACACCGGCTACCGGCCGCACGCGGACCTCAAGCGCAACCTTGTCGCGGGCTACGACTTCATCGGCGACTCGTTCATGGCCAATGACGGTGACGGTCGCGACGCCGACGCCAGCGACCCGGGCGATGCCACCCTGGCCGGCGAATGCGGCGGCGGCCAGCCCTACCAGGACGAAGACAGCAGCTGGCACGGCACCCACGTGGCCGGCACGGTGGCGGCGGTGGCGGACACCACCGGCGTGGTGGGCGTGGCCTATAACGCCAAGGTGCAGCCCGTGCGCGTGCTGGGCAAGTGCGGCGGCTACCTGTCCGACATTGCCGAGGCCATCATCTGGGCCTCTGGCGGCAGCGTGACCGGCGTGCCGGCCAACGCGACCCCGGCGCGGGTCATCAACCTCTCGCTCGGCGGCGGCGGGCAGTGCGACCAGACCATGCAGGACGCGGTCAACCAGGCACGCAGCCGGCAGACGGTGGTGGTCGTGGCAGCCGGCAACTCGGCCACGGACGCGAGCAGCTTCACGCCGGCCAACTGCGAGGGCGTGGTGACGGTGGCAGCCACCAACCGCAGCGGCGCACGCAGCTACTACTCCAACTATGGCGCAGCCGTCGAAGTCGCCGCACCGGGCGGAGAAACGAGCGGCAGCGCTGCCAACGGCATCCTCTCCACCTTGAACGCCGGCCGCACCTCGCCCGGAGCCGACAGCTATGCCTTCTACCAAGGCACCTCGATGGCGAGCCCGCACGTGGCGGGTGTCGTGGCGCTCATGCTGGAGCGCAACGGCAGCCTGACACCGACCGAGGTGAGCACCCTGCTGCAGAACACCGCCCGTGCCTTTCCGGCCGCCTGCAGCGGCTGCGGCCGCGGCATCGTGGACGCGGCCGCAGCCGTCGCGGCAGCCGGTGGCGGCAGTGGCGAGCCCGGCGACGTGCTCGAGGCCGAGCCCAATGACAGCGCCGACCGCGCGCAGGTCATTGCCGCGAGCGGCAGCCAGGTGCGCGGCACCATGGGCGACGAATCGGACCGGGACTTCTACAGCGTCTCGGTCGGTGCCGGCCGCACGCTGCAGGTCGGCCTGCAGCCCAATGCCGGCTCCGACTATGACCTGTACGTGCGCGACGCCAGCGGCCGGCTGGTGGCCCGCAGCGTCAAGGGCACCGGCCAGCGCGACAGCGTCACGGTGCGCCACAGCGGCGGCAGCGCGGTGTACTCCATCGAAGTGCGCTACTACGACGGGGACACCGGCGACCAGGGCCGCTACACGCTCGACGCGAGCTTCTGAGCCGACCCGGCATGCCACGACAAAGCCGCCCGCGGGCGGCTTTTTTCATGGTCGGCGGCACACGGTGCACGCCGGAAAAGAAAAACCCGCCGCGAGCGCGGCGGGTCTTGCATCCACGGGCCTGGCTGGGCCCGGGCACCGGGGATCAACGATCCAGTTCGCCGTCGAAGCGGCAGGCGGCGGCACGCAGGTCAGCGGCGAAGCCCGGCTGGGTGCGTTCGTACTCACGGGCCATCTGCAGCACCGCCTGGACCGACTCGAAGTGGGTCGGTTCGCGATGGAACAGGCCAGCGAGCCGGCGGGCGCCCTGGTAGGCAGTGGCGAACAACTCACCCAGCGGGCGGGCGCCGCGCGGGGTGTGAGATTGGGCGCCGATGTTCAGATGGATGGTGGTGGCAGTCATGATGTACTCCTTGGCGAGATAGGTTCAGCGCGCCAGGGCAGCAGCCAGATAGGCTTGGGCAGCGGCGCGCAGCTCTGCCGCTTCAAACGGTTGGGATGCCTGGTAGCGGTCGGCCAGGCAATTCAGTTCGTGGGCCACACGGGTGGCGTGGGGCCGTTGGGCGATCGACTGACGCAGCAGCGTCCCCAGCCGGCGACCGGTGTCCACCAGCCGGGCAACGACGCCATTGGTCGCGATCACGCGGGCATCGGCATGCATGTGGGCAGTGGTGGCAGTCATGGTGGAGGTCCTTGGCGAGTCGATGGTTGGAAGTATGGGGTAAACCCTAGGTATGCCGCCAATGAATTGTGTGAATCTTAGAAATTCACCAATCTGATATCAGATGAACTTCCGGACGCTGGACCTGAACCTCTTGCGTGTCTTCGACCAGGTGATGGCGGAGCAGAACCTGACCCGGGCGGCCGAGCGGCTCGCGATGACGCAGCCCGCGGTGAGCAATGCCTTGCGGCGCCTGCGCGAGGCACTGGGAGACGACCTGCTGGTGCGCACTGCGTTTGGCGTCAAACCCACGCCCCGGGCCGAGGCGCTGTGGCCCGAGGTTCGGGCGGCACTCGCGCGCTTGCAGGACGCACTCGATCCGCCGGCGTTCGACCCGGGCGCCTCGGAGGCGACCTTCCGGCTGGCGATGGCGGACGCCACGGCAGCCACCTTGCTGCCCTCGCTGGTCGCCCGCATCGAGCAGACGCAGGCGCTCACCAACCTGCGGGTGCTGCCCCTGACCACCCGTGACCCACGGGCACTGCTCGACAAGGGGGAGGTGGACTTCGCGATCGGCTACTTCCCCGACGCGGTGGCGGCACTCACATCGCAAGGCAACGCGGCCTCGCTGCACCACCAGCGGCTGTGGGACGGGCAATACGTGTGCGTCATGCGCAAGGGCCATCCGCTGGCGGAGCAGGAGCTGACGCTCGACCACTTCTGCGCGGCCCACCACCTGTTGGTGAGCTTCTCAGGGCGAGCGCACGGCTTTGTCGACCAGGCACTGGCCAGCCTCAAGCGCACCCGGCGCATCGTGCTGACGGTGAACCAGTTCTTCACCGCCGGCCGGGTGGTGATCCATTCCGACCTGCTGACGGTGCTGCCACGCGACTTCCTGCCGGCCACCGGCTTCGAGCGCGAGCTGACCGTCAAGCCGCTGCCGCTCGCGCTCCAGGGCGTGCATGTGGAAGTACTGTGGCACCAGCGGCATGACCGCGACCCGGCACACCGCTGGATGCGCGAGCAGATCCTGGCCGTGGGCGCGCAGCGCGGTGCGCGGGAAGTGCCGGCGGCCGTGCCGGGCGAGGCCAGCTGAGCCGCAGGCGGCCAGCGCTGGCTCGCCGCCTGTGGCTCAGGCCGCCACGCGGGCGTCGCGGCGGGTCGGCGAGGCGGTGCCGCCGGCGTCCAGGAAGCCGAAGTCGAGTGCCGGGCGCCGGCCGTTCATCAACTCGGCCAGTGCACGGCCCGAGCCGGCACCGTGTGTCCAGCCGAGCGTGCCGTGTCCCGCGTTGACCCAGAGATTGGGCAGCCGGGTGCGCCCGATGTAAGGGATGTTGGTGGGCGTGCTGGGTCGCAGGCCGGTCCAGTAGTTCGGCTCGCTGGCGTCGGCAACACCGGGGAACAGCTCTTCATAGCGACGCACCAGTGCCTCGCAGCGAACGCGGGCGGTGGGCGTGTCGAGCCGGGTGTCGAAGCCGGCCAGCTCGGCCGTGCCGGCGATGCGGATGTGGTCGCCCAGGCGCGAAATGGCGATCTTGCGCGAATCGTCCAGCAGGCTGACCATGCTGGCGCGCTCCGGGTGCTTCAGCCGCAGCGTCGCGGAGTAGCCTTTGGCCGGGTAGATGTTGAGCGGCACGCCCAGCGGCCGCAGCAGCGGCGCGGTGTAGGAGCCGAGGGCCGCGACGAAGCTGTCCGCCTGCAGCACCACCGGTTGGCCGGTGCGCCGGTCGCGCAGCCGCACGCGGCTGACGCGCCCGCCCTCGGCGTCCAGCGCCAGGATGTCGTGCTCGTAGAGGAACTGCACGCCGAGCGCCTCGCAACGGCGCGCCAGCGCCTGCGTGAAGACGCGAGCGTCGCCGGATTCATCGCTCGGCGTGTAGGTGCCACCAAAGATGTTGCGCTGGAAGCTGCCGAGCGCCGGCTCGATCCTGAGCACCTCTTCGCGCGACAGCACCTTGCGGTCGACGCCGTAGCTGCGCATCAGCTCGGCACCGGCCGCACCGGCCTCGAAGTCCTTCTGCGAGGAGAAGAAATGCAGGATGCCGCGCTCCAGCCGCTGGTATTCGATGCCGGTTTCGGCCACCAGCGCCTTCAGCGCTTCATGGCTGTAGCGCCCGAGGGCCACCAGCTGGCGCACATTGCGCTCGAAGGCCGAATCGCTGCATTGCAGCAGGAAGCTCAGGCCCCAGCGCCATTGCTGCGGGTCGAGCTTGGGACGGAAGAGCAGCGGAGAATCGTCCCGCGCCAGCCATTTCAGCACCTTCAGCGGTGCATCCGCGCTGGCCCAGGGCTCGCAGAAGCAGACCGAGATCTGGGCGCCATTGGCGAAGCTGGTCTCCAAGGCAGCGTCGGCCTGGCGGTCGACCACCACCACGTCGTGCCCGGCCTGCTTCAGGTACCAGGCTGTGCTCACGCCGATGATGCCGGCGCCCAGAACGATGACCCGCATGACAAGCTCCTTGTGTGTGCTGGGTAGATTTCAGATATCGAGAGGTCGCAGGGCCAGTTGCAGCGCCATCCAGCCCATCACGCCGGCAATGCCGAGGTCGATGGCGCGCCACACGCCCGGCTGCCGCAGCCAGCGTGCCGCGGCCAGCGAGCCGAAGCCCAGCACCGAGAACCACAGCAGCGATGCAAGCCCCGCGCCGAGCACAAAGGCCAGGCGGGCCGTGGCCGCATGCTGCGCGCCCAGGGTGCCCATCAGCACCACCGTGTCGAGATAGACATGCGGGTTGAGGTAGGTCATCGCCAGCGTCGCCGCCACCGTGGGGCCGAGGCGCTGCACGGTGCCGGTGCCCACCAGGGCGGCCGCCGGCCCGCTCCAGGCACGTCGCGCCGCCCGCAGCGCGTACAGCGCCAGGAAGGCCGCGCCGCCGAAGCGACAGATCTCCAGGAACAGCGGCGAGGCAGCGATCAAGCGGCCAAGGCCGTACACCCCGACCACCGTCAGCAGCCAGTCGGACAAGGTGCACAAGGCCACCACCACGCCGACATGCGAGCGCGCCAGCCCCTGCCGCAGCACCAGCGCGTTCTGCGCGCCGATGGCGACGATCAACCCACCCATCGTCAACAAGCCCTGCAGGCCGGCCGCGGCGAACGCGGCGTCAGTGGCGGGTGTCAAAACTGCGGGCATGCCGGCATTCTCGGCAGACGGCGGGCCCGGGTGAAGCGAGATGAATATCCATCGCGTTACATTAGCTTTACTTATGCACGATTTTGATCCCGCGTCGCTCGACTGCCTGGCCGCCCTGGTCGACGAAGGCAGCTTCGAGCGGGCCGCAGCGCGGCTGTCCATCACCCAGTCGGCGGTGTCGCAGCGCCTGCGTGCACTGGAACAGCAGGTGGGCCAGCTGCTGGTGGTGCGCGCACGCCCGCTGCGGCTTACCGAGCCCGGCAAGGTGCTGCTGCGGTTCGCCCGCCAATGGCAGGCGCTGCGGGCCGACGTGGCGCGCGAGCTGGAGGAAAGCGCCACGCCGGACGAGCGCCTGCCCATTGCGGTGAACGCCGACAGCCTGGCCACCTGGGTGCTGCCGGCACTGGATCCGCTGGTGCAGCAGGGCGTCTCGCTCGAACTGGTGGTGGATGACCAGGACTTCACCCACGACTGGCTGCGCCAGGGCGCCGTGCTGGGCTGCGTCTCGACGGTGCAGCAGGCCTTGCGTGGCTGCCGGGTCGTGCCGCTCGGGGTGATGCGCTACATCGCCGTGGCCAGTCCGGCCTTCGTGGCGCGGGAGCTGCCGCAAGGCCTGACGCATGCCAACTTCGCGCACGTGCCCTTCCTCGTCTTCAACCGCAAGGACGACATGCAGGCACAGTGGGTCGGACGCGCCTTCGGGCTGCGCGCACCGCGCCTGCGCGACCGCTTCGTGCCGTCGTCCGAGGCGTATGCACGGGCCGTCCTGATGGGCTGGGGCGTCGGCGTGGTGCCGGAGTTGCAGGTGCGCGACTGGCTGGCCAGCGGCGAGCTGGTGCAGTTGCACCGCGAGGTCTGCATCGAGGTGGCGTTGCACTGGCACCAATGGAAGCTGGGCAGCGAGCAGCGGCCACAGGCACGCGCCGCCCTGCTGGATCGCATCGGCGAAGCGCTGCTGGCCGGCGCAGGGCGAGACCTGGCGTCGCCACAGGGTGCAGCCGCCGCAGGGTGCGACTGACCGTGCAGCGCCGTACCCTGCTCACCCAGCTTGGCCGCAGCGCGGCTGCGCTTGCGCTTGGCAGCCTGTTCGGTTCCTCACCGGGGCAAGGGCCGCTGCCGGACCCGTCGGAGCGCTCCTTCGCCGACTATCCCTTCACGCTCGGTGTGGCCAGCGGCATGCCGCGCCCCGACTCGATCGTGCTGTGGACCCGGCTTGCTCCGCGGCCCTACGAGCCGGGCGGCGGCCTGCGGCCGACGCCGCTGGCGGTGCGCTGGGAGCTGGCCGATGACGAGCACTTCAGCCGGCCGGTGCGTGCCGGCGAGCAGCTGGCGCGGCCCGAGCACGCGCACAGCGTGCACGTGCAGGTGGACCGGCTGGAAAGCGGGCGCGTGTATTTCTACCGCTTCATCTGTGGCGATGCCGTGAGCCCCATCGGGCGCACGCGCACCGCGCCCGCGGAAGATGCACCCGTGCAGCGCCTGCGCCTGGCGCTCGCCTCGTGCCAGCACTACGAGCAAGGCCACTACGCGGCGCACCGGGAGCTGGCGGCACGCGACCTCGACTTCGTGCTGTTCGTCGGCGACTACATCTACGAGACCAGCAACCCGACCTACATGGTGCGCCGGCACGAGGGCCGCACGCCGACCCGGCTGGACGCCTTCCGGCGCCGTCACGCGACCTACAAGCTGGACCCGCACCTGCGTGCCGCGCACGCGGCCCACCCCTGGATCCTGACCTGGGACGACCATGAGGTGGAAAACGACTATGCCGCCGACCATTCGCGCTTCGGCGGCGACCCGCACAGCTTCCTGATGCGCCGGGCGGTGGCCTACAAGGCCTATTTCGAGCACCTGCCGATCGCGCCGGGGCGCGCGCCGAACGGGCCGGCCATGCGCATCCACGACCGCTATGCCTGGGGCCGGCTGGCCGAGCTGTGGACGCTGGACGCCCGGCAATTCCGCAGCCCGCAGGCCTGCGGCGAGGACGGCCCCAACGGCGGCGGACGCCTGCTGAGCCGTTGCGCCTCGGTCGCCGACCCGGGCCGCAGCGTCTTCGGTGCCGAGCAGGAGCGCTGGCTGGACAGCGGCCTGCAGCACAGCCTGCGCAGCTGGAAACTCATCGGCCAGGCCAGCCAGATCAGCAGCTGGGGCGTCGACACGCCCTTCGGGCGCAGCATCTACAGCGATGCCTGGGACGGCTATCCGGCAGCCCGCGAGCGGCTCCTGCGCGGTATTGCACGAGGCGGCGTGCAGGACGTCATCGCCCTCGGCGGCGACGTGCACCGGCACGTGGCCGCGCAACTGCGAGCAGCGCCCAACGACCCCGGTTCGCCCATCGTGGCCAGCGAGTTCGTCACCAGCTCGCTCACCTCCCGCGGGCTGCCCGGCGTGGCAACCGCCCTCATCCGCAGCGCCAATCCCGACCTGCTGCACGCGCGCGGCGATGAACGGGGCTATGCGGTGCTGGAGTTGACGCCGCGGCAGGCGCGCTGCGAATTCCGCGCCACCGCCTTCCCGGTGGCCGAAGCGGCCCGCCTGTACACCCAGGCGGCCTTTGTCGTGGAACGTGGCCATGCCGGGGTGCAGGCCGACCTTTGAAGCGGCCGACCGCAGCCGCCGGGCATCCGCGTGAACTGCACCGCTTTTCAACCGCAACTCGCTGCGCATCCGGCTTGAAGACAGCGCACACTGAAAGCCATCCAGTGCCCTGACAGCGAGGTTTCATCATGGGCCGATTCCATTTCCCTGCATGGCTGCACCCCTTCCTGCAACGCGACCGCATGCCGTCGCACCGCGGCGAGACGCGGGGGCAGGACCCTGCCGATCAGGGCACCGAGCTGGCGCTGGAGATGCGGCTGGCCGCCGACATGCCGCCCATCCGCCGCGAGTTGGCCACCACCGGCTTCGGTGATCCGGCCGACTGAACCTGCGGCGCCCGCCCTGGCACTCAGCGCCGGGCGCGACCGGCTTCCACCGCCCGCATGCCCGGCCCAGCCGCGGCGGAGCCGGGAGGAGCTTCAGCGAATCAGCAGCACAGGCACCTTGCAGTGCGCCAGCACATTGGTGGCCACCGAGCCGAGCACCAGGTTGCGCAAGGCCGAATGGCCATGCGAGCCCATCACCACCATGCCGAACTGGCCCTTCTCGGCGGTCTTGGCAATCGCCTCGGCGGGATGGCCCACCTCGAAGCAGGTGCTGGCCTTGCGGCCGCGCGCCTCCAGGAAGGCCCGCACCGGTTGCAGCACCTTCTCGGCCTCGTCGCTGTAGTACTCGGTCAAGGTCTGCTTGTCGATGACGGCGGCCGCCCGCGGCGGCACGGCCGGCACGACGGTCAGCACCGTGAACTCCTGGCCCGGGCCGAAAGCATCTTCGTGCGTGGCCAGGTAGTCCAGCATGTGCTGGGTGTACTCACTGCCGTCCGCCGCAATCAGGATCTTCATCGCCTGCTTCCTTTCAATGGATATGTCGAATGCTGCGCAGCATCTCACGGCCCCCCGGCGTCTGCTTGATGCGCGTCAAGCGCCCCGCGTCCGGCAGGGCCGGCGATGCGACGATGCCACGTGATCCGCCATGTGGCCTGCTACGCAGCACAGTAACCAAAGCTTGCAATTTTTTTGAGGCCGCCGTGCAGCAATCTGGCTTCCTCCCCTATCTGAGGGATGTTGTGTCCGCGGGCGGACAGTACAGTTGCTTCCCAGTAGCTGTCACACGGAACTGGGATTCTCTCAATTCGGCACGTGTCTTCAAGCGCCCCAGAGCGCTACAAGGCGCGACAAGACCACCTGCTCCCAACGACGTCCTATTGAGGACTTGAAGCCCGCCCGGCCTCCGGGTGGGCTCTTTTTTTGCCTGCTCTGCGGACCTCGTCCACTGCCGCTTCACTGGCCGAAGCCGCCGGCCAGCGCGCCGCGAAGGTGGTCGACGAAGCACTGCACCGCACGCGGCACCTGGGCGCTCCAGGGCCGGATGGCGAACAGCCGCTCGCCGAAGAAGCCGACCGGACGCCACTCGGGCAACAGCTGCCGCAGCTGCCCGGAGCGCAGCCCGGACAGGGCACTGAAATCGGGCAGCAGCCCGATGCCCAGCCCGCCCAGCACCGCTTCGCGCAGCACCTCGCTGTTGTTGGCCTTCAGCGGGCCGCTGACGGGGACGCTGACGCGCTCGGCCGGCCGGCGGCCGAGCTGGCGCTCGAAAGACCAGCTCTGTGCGCCGCTGTCGCGCAGGTACAGCAGGCAGTCGTGCGCGGCCAGCTCGGCCGGCTGCTGCGGGGCGGGGCGGCGCGCCAGGTAATCGGCGTGCGCCACGAGCAGGGAGCGGGTGCAGCACAGCGGCCAGGCCACATGGGTCTCCGGCGGTGCCTGGGTGTGGCGTATGGCCAGGTCGAAGCCTTCCTGGGCGAGGTTGACGAAGCGGTCGCTCAGCTCGATCTCGAGCCGGATCTCGGGATAGCGGCGCAGGAAGGCAGGCAGGGTCGGCGCGACGTGCTGCCGCCCGAGCGCCACCGGCGCCGTCACCCGCACCAGGCCGCGCGGCGTGCCGGCCAGGTCGCGCACGCTGGCGAAGCTCTGCTCGATGCGGGTGAACGAGGCCTGGATGTCGGCCACCAATTGCTGGCCAGCCTCGGTCAGACCCACCGAACGGGTCGTGCGGCGCACCAGCGGCACGCCGGCCGCCCGCTCCAGGTCGGCCACCCGGCCGCTGACCGACGCCTTGGACACGCCCAGGCGGCGGGCGGCCTGGGTGAAGCTGCGGGTCTCGGCCAGCACGGTCAGCAGGTGCAGGTCGGCCAGGACGGGTGCGATCTGGTGGGCGCTCATGAGGGGCGGCCGGAAGTCGGCCATTGTTCAGGATGCTGAACAATGTAATCAGCTCGTTGGCATTCTCAAAGCCCGGGGCGCCACCTAGACTGTGCTCACTCTCATCCCATCCCCTCTCACAGGAAGGAGCCGTCGTGGGCGCATCCGATCTCCCGTCTTCCCCCCCGTCCGTGTCCACCACCGTGCAGCACTGGATCGACGGCCGACTGGCCCCGGGCCATGGCGAACGCGTCCAGGACGTGTTCAACCCGGCCACCGGCGAGGTGGCCCGCCAGGTGAGGATGGCCTCGGCCGAGGACGTGGCCGCCGCGGTCGCAGCCGCGCAAGCGGCCTTCCCGGCATGGGCGGAGACGCCGCCGATCCGGCGCGCCCGCGTGATGCTGAAGTTCCTGGAGCTGCTGAACCAGCACCGCGACACGCTGGCCGCCCTCATCACCAGCGAGCATGGCAAGGTGTTCAGCGACGCCCAGGGCGAGGTCTCGCGTGGCATCGACGTGGTGGAGTTCGCTTGCGGCATTCCGCAGCTGCTCAAGGGCGACTACACCGACCAGGTCTCCACCGGCATCGACAACTGGACGCTGCGGCAGCCGCTGGGCGTGGTGGCCGGCATCACGCCCTTCAATTTCCCCTGCATGGTGCCGTGCTGGATGTTTCCGCTGGCCCTGGCCTGCGGCAACACCTTCGTGCTCAAGCCGAGCGAGCGCGACCCTTCGGCCGCCCTCTTCATGGCCGAGCTGCTGAAGCAGGCCGGCCTGCCCGACGGAGCCTTCAACGTGGTGCAGGGCGACAAGGTGGCCGTGGACGCGCTGCTCGAGCATCCCGGCGTGAAGGCGCTGAGCTTCGTCGGCTCCACCCCGATCGCGCAGTACCTCTACGAGCGAGGCGCCCACTTCGGCAAGCGCGTGCAAGCCCTGGGCGGTGCCAAGAACCACATGGTGGTGATGCCCGACGCCGACATGGAGCAGGCGGTGGATGCCCTGGTGGGCGCCGCCTACGGCTCGGCGGGGGAGCGCTGCATGGCCATCTCGGTGGCGGTGCTGGTGGGCGACGTGGCCGACCGCATCGTGCCGCGCCTGGCCGAGCGGGCCCGCCAGCTCAAGATCAAGAACGGCATGGAGCCCGATGCCGAGATGGGCCCCATCGTCTCGCGGCAGGCGCTCGATCGCATTTGCGGCTACATCGAGGACGGCGTGAACAGTGGCGCCCGCCTGGTCGTCGACGGCCGCGGCCTGAAGGTGCCGGGGCATGAGCAGGGCTTCTGGATCGGCGGCACGCTGTTCGACCATGTGACGCCGCAGATGCGCATCTACCGGGAAGAGATCTTCGGGCCGGTGCTGTCCTGTGTGCGCGTGAACGACTTCGCCGAAGCGGTCGAGCTGGTGAATGCCCACGAGTTCGGCAATGGCGTCGCCTGCTACACCCGAGACGGCCATGTGGCGCGGGAGTTCGCGCGCCGCATCCAGGTCGGCATGGTCGGCATCAACGTGCCCATCCCGGTGCCGATGGCCTGGCACGGCTTCGGTGGCTGGAAGAAGAGCCTGTTCGGCGACCAGCACGCCTATGGCGAGGAAGGCGTGCGCTTCTACACCAAGCAGAAGTCGGTGATGCAGCGCTGGCCGGAGGCAACGGCCAAGGGCGCCGAGTTCGCGATGCCCACCGCGAAGTAGCCGGCCCCCTGCCCTTGCAGCAGCAAGGCCAGCCGCGGCTGGCCTTTTTTACGCGCCGGCCCGTCAGGCCGGCGCCACCTGTGGGTGGGCACCAGGCGGGCACCGCTCGCACCGGGTTCCCGGCATCCGTAGTTACCCTGGCTTTTTGCCTCCTGGGCAGCCCGATCCTGCCTTCCCGTGGTGGTTGGTGCCCGGGCACCGCGATTGCTGAATCTCCCTTGCGACGAAGAGTTCACGAGCGACCTGCTGGACAGGGTGTCGCCCCAGCCGAGTGTCGGCCAGTACAAGCAGTTTGCGGATCTCACGCGATCGACCTGTCGCGCTGCCCCATTGCCACCGTGCAGGCAGCAACGCAGGACCATCTTCCGTGAGGTCGGCACTGAGCCGCAGCGATCGCGCAATCGGCCAGGCGCCGCGCCCCCGCGTGCCGGACGCTCGGGACTCTTCGTTTCGCGCCTTGCCGTGGCAGCCGCCGGGCCGGTTGTGCCAAGGCAACGACCGCTGCCTCTCGCCCATGTCCGCCGTCGAACCGCCCCAGCTCTACAGCGACCTGCTCGCAGTGTGGCGCGCCCGCGCCCGCTATGGCGACGCGCCGTGCTGGTCCGAGCGCCAGCAGGCGCTGTACTGGGTGGACACGCCAGCCCAGCGCCTCTACCGCTACACCCCCGACAACGGCCATCGCGAACGCTGGTACTTCCAGGCGCCCGTCTACGCGCTGGCCGAGCGCCAGGACGCGGACAGCCTGCTGGTGGCCCTGCCTCACGGCCTGGCCTGCTTCGATCCGCAAGCGGCGGACGGCTACGGCCGCCTCGAGCCGCTCGCCGGCACACCGTCCGTCCTGCAGGACGGCCAGCGCTGGGTGCAGGGCGGTTGCGACTCGCACGGGCGCTTCTGGGTCGGCCTGGCCCAGGCCGGCCGGCCGGCTCGCGGCCTGGCGCTGTGGCAGATGCCGGCGCACCGTGATGGCAGCCCGGCGCTGCAGGGTGAGGACACCCCCGTGCATGGCCTGGCCTGGTCGCCGGACGGTGCCACCGTGTACCTGAATGATGGCGACAGCCGGGTCTGGGCCTTCGATTTCGACGCCGGCTCGGCACAGCTGTCGGCCCGCCGTGAATGCCTGCGTTGCGACCCTGCGGAGGGCCGCCCGCGTGGCATGGCGGTGGACACGGCCGGCCGACTCTGGATCGCCCGCTGGGGCGGCGGCTGCGTCAGCTGCCACGACCCGGCGGATGGCCGTGAACTGATGCGCCTGGAGCTGCCCGCCCGGCAGGTCACCCATCTGGCCTTCGGCGGGCCGCACCGGCGCACGCTGTTCGTCTGCAGCGCCCGTGAGGGCATGGACCCGCTGCAACTGCGGGCCGAGCCGCTGGCCGGGGCCCTGTTCTCGGTGCAGACCGACGCCACCGGCCTGCCGGCCGGCCGCTACGCCGGCTGAGGCATCAGGTGCCGATGATGCCGCCATCCTGCCGGCGGATGACCACCGTCGCCGAGCGTGGCCGGCCGCCGTTGCCGTCGGGCCAGCTCGAATAGCGGCCCGGCGCGGCAGGGTCGCTGCGCTCGGACGGCGTCTCGCCGGGATGCTGGATGTTGACGAACAGGGTGCAGAGGTCCGGCGCCATCGTGGCACCGGTGACCTCGCAGCCGGGCGGGCCGACCAGGAAGCGCCGGATCTCGCCGGTGGTGACGTCGGCCGCCAGCATCATGTTCTGCGGCAGGCGAGCGTAGTCGCCCTTGCCCATCGTGGTGGAAGAGGCGTCGGTCTCGATCCACAGCACGCCGCGCGGGTCCATGAAGAGGCCGTCGGGGCTGCCGAAGAAGTCGCCCTTGACGTTGCCACGCGCATCCGGGTTCTCGTTGGCCGGGTCGCCGGCCAGCACGAAGTGGTTCCAGCTGAAGGCCAGGCCGTCGAAGTCGCCGTCTTCCTTCCAGCGGATGATCTGGCCCATGCTGTTGGCGGCACGCGGATTGGCCGCATCGACCGGGGGCTGCCCCTCGGTGCCGCGGCTGGTGTTGTTGGTCAGCGAGCAGTAGACCTCGCGGCGCTCGCTGTCCACCGTGAGCCATTCCGGGCGGTCCATCTTGGTGCCACCCAGCAGGTCGCTGGCCTGGCGGCCTTTCACCAGCACCTCGCCCTGGTCGGCGAAGCCGTTGGCAGCGGTCAGCGGGCCGCTGCCGTGCACGAGCGGCAGCCAGGCACCGCGCCCGCCCGCGTCGAAGCGGGCCACGTACAGCGTGCCATGGTCGAGCAGGTCCCGGTTGGCCTGGGCGCCGCCGGGGCGGATGGCATCACGCGAGACGAACTTGTAGATGTACTCGAAGCGAGCATCCTCGCCGGAGTACACCACCGCCCGGCCGTCGCGGGTGACGGCCACCGTGGCGCCCTCGTGCGTGCCGCGGCCGAGCGCGGTGCGCTTGACGGGTGTGGAGGTGGGGTCCATCGGATCGATCTCGACGATCCAGCCGAAGCGGTTCGGCTCGTTGGGATGGCGGGTCGCGTCGAAGCGCTCGTCGTGCTCGTGCCAGCGGTAGCCCCAGCCGTTGGGCTTGAGGCCCCAGCGCCTGGCATGCGCGTCCGGCTCGGCGGGACCGTGGAAGTAGCCGAAGAAGTTCTCCTCGCCGGCCAGGTAGGTGCCCCAGGGCGTCTTGCCGCTCGCGCAGTTGTTGAACGTGCCCAGCACGCGGCGGCCCTCGGGGTCGGCCGCGGTGCGCAGCAGCGCATGGCCGGCGGCCGGGCCGGCCACGCGGAAAGGGGTGTAGGCGGTGATGCGGCGCGCGTACCGCGACGGCCGCACCACTTCCCAGGTGGCATCCTGGCGCTGCAGCTCGATCACCGAGATACCGTGGGCCGCCTGCGACTTGCGGACCTTCTCGGCCGACCAGGTGGCCATGCCGTCGGCATGCAGCAGGCCGTCGTCGGTGTATTCGTGGTTCATCACGAGCAGCCCGTGGTCGCTGCCGCTGCCCAGCGGGTAGAAGTGCACGCCGTCATGGTGCATGCCCATTTGCACCGCCTGCTCGGCCGCGGTGTTGCTCGCATCGGGCTTGAAGGCCGGCATGTCGCCCGCCACGCCCACCGGCTCGCCCCACGGGGCGAGCACGCGGGCCACGTAGCCCTCGGGCACCACCAGCCGGTCGCCCGCGGTGACGGGCACCGACTTGAAGCCGAGCTTGGCACCGCCTGCGCCTGGCCCGCCCGGCGTGGCACAGCCCGGCAGCAGGGGCGCGAACAGGCCGGCCACCACCGCGGAGAGGCCGCCACGCACGAGGGTGCGCCGGGCAGGGTCGGAGACGCTGTGGATGTCGGGATTGGAAGAGCGGTTGGAGTCTTCCATTGTCGAGAAATCTTTGGGCATGTGTCTCTCTCTTCAGTTGTTGTGCGTGGGGGGTTCGATTGTGGGGATTCGGCCATTGGCGCGCCTGTTCAATGTGTGACGGCCAGGCCGGCTTGCGTATGCTGGCGGCCCGTGCACGCAACCTCGCTCATCGCCATGACGCCGATCACCCTCGACACCCCCCAGCTGCGCCTGCGCCCCTGGCGCGCTGACGACCTGGCCCCCTTCGCCGCGATGAATGCCGACGCCGAGGTGATGCGCTACCTGCCGAGCCGCCTCGAGCGTGCCGACAGCGATGCCCTGGTCGAGCGCCTGCAGGCCCATATCGAGCGCGACGGCTGGGGGCTGTGGGCGGTGGAGCGCCGCGCCGACAGCCGCTTCATCGGCTTCACCGGCCTGTGCGAGGTGCCCGAGGTGCTGCCCTGCTCGCCCGGTGTCGAGATCGGCTGGCGGCTGGCCCGGGCGGCCTGGGGCCAGGGCCATGCGACGGAAGCGGCGCAGGCGGCGCTGCAGTTCGGCTTCGAACGACTGGGCCTGCAGGAGGTGGTGTCCTTCACCGCTGTCGTCAACCAACGCTCGCAGGCCGTGATGCACCGGCTCGGCATGAGCCGCGATGCAGCCAACTTCGAGCATCCCCGGCTGCCGCCCGGGCATGAGCTGCGGGAACACGGCGCCTGGCGGCTGCCGGTGGAGCGCTGGCGCGCCTTGAACGGCCGCTGACATGGCCCCGGGCATGCCCACCGCTCAGCGCAGCATCCACTCGTGGGCGGGGTCGTTGCGGAAGCACCAGCGCCGCCCCGGGCCGGCCATCACGTTCAGGTAGTAGAGGTCGTAGCCGTGCGGCGCCACGCAGGGGTGGTAGCCACGCGGCACCATCACCACGTCGTGGTTCTCGACGGCCAGGGCCTCGTCCAGGCTGCGGTCGTCGGTGTAGACCCGCTGGAAGGCAAAGCCCTGGGCCGGGTTGAGGCGGTGGTAGTAGGTCTCCTCCAGCTGCGTCTCGCCGGGCGCCGCCTCGGTGTCGTGCTTGTGCGGCGGATAGCTGGACGAATGCCCGGCCGGCGTCACCACCTCCACCACCAGCAGGTGGTCGGCCCCGGCATCGGACTCGGGCAGGATGTCGCAGATGTAGCGGGTGTTGCTGCCCTGCCCGCGGGTGCTGCGGGTCATCGCGCCGGGCTCGATCAGGCGGGCCGGGTGGCGCCCGCTCGACGGTGCGGTGCACAGCGCCACCTCGGCGGGGCCCAGGGCGGTGATGCGCACCGCCTGCCCCGGCGGCAGGTAGACCGCCGCCGGCGCTACCGGCTCGAAGACGCTGTCACGCGTGCCGAGGCCGCGCCAGGCATGGCCTGCGGCCTCGACATCGACGCGGCCGGTGAGCACCACCAGGCACAGCTCGCGCGTGCCGGTCTGCACCGCCTCGGCCTCGCCCTTGGCCAGCCGCAGCGCGCGGAAGCCGACATGGGTCCAGCCGGCCGATGCCGGCGTCACCTCGACGATCTCGCGGCCCACCGGACGGGCCTTCACGAGCAGGCTCATGGTCGTCCCTCCTCAGGCCGCCAGGCGGCGCTGGTTGATGGCATCCACCAGCGCGCGCAGCGTGTCGTGGCCCTTCTTGGCATAGGCGTAGCTGGGTGCCACGGCCGGGTCCTGCTCGGCCTCCACCACCAGCCAGCCCTGGTAGCCGGCAGCATGCAGGGTGTCGAGCACGGCGGCGAAGTCGATCGCGCCGTCGCCAGGCACGGTGAAGGCGCCGTTGAGCACCGATTCCAGGAAGGCCCACTGGCGGTTGCGCGCCATCGCTACCACCTCGGCCCGCACGTCCTTGCAATGCACATGCACCACGCGGTGCACATGCTGCTTCAGCACCGCCAGCGGATCGGGCGCGCCGCCGAAGTAGGCATGGCCGGTGTCGAACAGCAGGCCGACCTTGCCGGGATCGGTCTCGGCCATCAGCCGGTCGATGTCCTGCGGCGACTCGACATAGGCGCCCATGTGGTGGTGATAGGCCAGCGTCAGGCCGTAGCACTCCTTCAGGTGGGCACCGAAGGCGTCGAGGCGTGCCGCATAGCCTTGCCATTGCGCGTCGCTGGTGAAGCGCGGCCGCTTGAACAGCGGCACCTCCAGCTGGCCCTGCACCGACTGGGCCACCTCACCGTAGACCACCACCCGGCAGCCCTGCGCCTGCAGCTTGCGCATGTGGGCGGTGCAGGCGGCCATCTCGTCTTCGAGCGTGCCCTCGGCCAGCCGGCCCGAATACCAGCCGGAGACGCAGGCCACACCGAACTCGGCCAGCTTGGCCTTCAGGGCCTGCGGGTCCTTGGGGAACTTGTTGCCCAGCTCGAAGCCTTCGTAGCCGATCTCGGCGCCCTCGGACAGCGCGGTCTCGAGCGGCGTTTCACCGCCCAGGCTGGGCAGGTCGTCGTTGCTCCAGGAGATGGGATTGATGCCGATGCGGACGTTCCAGGGCGTGTTGCTCATCATCGTGTTGCCTTCCAATTGCGCGGGCGGTGCTTCACACCCGCTGCTGCTGCTTGTTGACGCGGTATTCCTGCCGGGCGGTGGCCACTTCGGCGCGCTGCGACACTTCGGGCAGCGCCACTTCCCACCAGCAGCCGCCGTCGGCGGTGGTGCGCTCGGGCGTCGTGTCGATCACCAGCACGGTGGTGCGGCTTGATGCACGGGCCCGCACCATGGCGGCCTTCAGCGCCGCCACGTCGGCCACATGCTCGGCATCGGCGCCCAGGCTGCGCGCATGCATGGCGAAGTCGATCTGCGCCGGCTCGCCGCCCTCGGGCACGCAGTCGTCGAGCAGGTTGTTGAAGCGGGCCCCGCCGCTGGCGCGCTGCAGGCGGTGGATGCAGCCGTAGCCGCGGTTGTCCAGCACCACCACGATGAGCTTGCGGCCCAGCATCACCGAGGTGGCGATCTCGGAGTTCATCATCAGGTAGGAGCCGTCGCCCACCATCACGATCACTTCCTGCTGCGGGCGAGCCATCTTCACGCCCAGGCCGCCCGCGATCTCGTAGCCCATGCAGGAGTAGCCGTACTCCATGTGGTAGTTGCCGGGCCCGGCCGCGCGCCACAGCTTGTGCAGCTCCGCCGGCAGGGTGCCGGCGGCGCAGACCACGACGTCCTGCGTGGGTGAATCGGCCGCCGAGTCGCGCACCGCGCCGATGACTTCCGCGTCGTAGGGCAGCTCCTGCCCGCGCGGGGCAGCGGTGGTCAGCTCAGCGACCCGGTCGCGCCACGCGGCGGCGGCGGTGGCGGCGCGGTCGGTCCAGCCGGCGTCGGCCCGCCAGCCTTCGCAGGCCCGCGAGAGCCGCTGCAGACCGACCCGCGCATCGCACACCAGCGAACGGCCGCCCCACTTGGCGGCGTCCACCGGCTGCACGTTCAGGCTCAGCAGCCGCGCCTGCGCGAACAGGGCGTGCGAGCCGGTGGTGAAGTCCTGCAGCCGGCTGCCCACGGCCAGCACCAGGTCGGCATCGCGGGCCAGCGTGTTGGCCGCGGGGGAGCCGGTGACGCCGATGGCACCCAGGTTCATCGGATGGTCCCAGGACAGGCTGCTCTTGCCGGCCTGGGTCTCGGCCACCGGCACGCCATGGCGCTCGCAGAACTCGCGCAGCGCGGCACCGGCCTCGCTGTACAGCACGCCGCCGCCGGCCACCACGAAGGGCCGGCGGGCGCTGCGCAGCAGCTCGGCGGCGCGGGCCAGCTCGTCCTGGTCGGGCTCGGGGCGGCGCAGCCGCAGCGGCTCGGGGTGCAGGAAGTCGTCGGGGCAGTCGAAGGCCTCGGCCTGCACGTCCTGCGGCAAGGCCAGGCAGGCCGGGCCGCACAGCGCCGGGTCGGTCATCACCTGCACCGCCCGCGGCAGCGCGGTCAGCAGCTGCTCGGGCCGCATCAGGCGGTCGAAATAGCGCGTCACCGGACGGAAGCAGTCGTTGGCCGACAGGTCGCCCTGGTGGAAGTCCTCGACCTGCTGCAGCACCGGGTCGGGCGCGCGCGAGGCGAACACGTCGCCCGGCAGCAGCAGCACCGGCAGGCGGTTCACATGCGCCAGCGCCGCGGCCGTCACCAGGTTGGTGGCGCCCGGGCCGATGGACGTGGTGACGGCCATGATGCGGCGGCGCATGTGCGCCTTGGCATAGGCGATGGCGGCGTGGGCCATGCCCTGCTCGTTGTGCGCCCGGTAGGTGGGCAGCTCCGCGCGCCCGGCCCACAGGGCCTCGCCCAGGCCGGCCACGTTGCCGTGGCCGAAGATGCCGAACACGCCGCCCACATAGGGCAGCAAGCTGCCGTCGGACTGTTCCACCCGCAGGGCCGCCAGGTGGCGCACCAGCGCCTGGGCCACGGTGAGTCGTTGGGTTCCCATTGCTCTCGGTCCTTTCCTGCCTCAGGCCGCCTGACGCACCGGGGTGGCGCGCGACAGCCAGGCCTGCACCAGCTCGCCGAAGTTGCCGGCCACCGCCTGCACCAGGGCGCTGTCGTCCAGCTCGCCGCGCAGCCAGCGCCGGCTGGGCTCGGACCACAGCGTGCGGCCCACCATGAAGCCGCGCACGATGTCGCTGCCGGCCTGCGAGAAGCCGCGTACCAGTTCCGCCAGCGGCTGGTTCAGCCCGAGGATGACGGCGCCGCGGCAGTGTGGGTCGCGCTGGCGCACCAGGGCCTGCAGCGCCTGCCAGCCGGCATCGCTCATCGGCGCGAGCTTCCACCATTCGGGCTTGAGGCCGAGGTTGTACAGGCGCGTCACCGCACGCAGCACCGCCTCGTCCTGGCTCACGCCGGCGCGGCGCGGCGGGATCACCTCCAGCAGCAGCTCGTGCCCGCTGGCGCGCGTGGCTTGCCAGAGCTGGCGCAGCTGGCTCTCCTGCTCCAGCCGCAGCAGGGCGGGATCGTCCGGGTGGTAGTGCACCAGGCACTTCACCACCTGCTCGGCGGGCCAGTGCAGCAGCTGGGTGGCCACTGAGTCGCCGCCGTCGAAGCGCAGCGGCCGCGAGCCGGGCAGCTCCACCGGGCGGCCCACCCACCAGCCGCGGCTGGTGGCGCGGTGCAGGGCCGCCTCGCCATAGGCGCCGTCGATCAGCACGCCGATGCGACCGCGCAGGCCATGCGCCTGCTCGACCTGCTCCACCGCCTGCACCAGCAGCAGCTTGAGCGCGGGGATGCGTGCCTCCGGCGCCCCTGCCTCGCGAGCCAGCTCGAAGAACTGCGCCCGGTGGTCGAAGGCCATCACGCACAACTCGTCCCAGCGCCGCCGCGGCACGGCCACGCGGTGCAGGTGGGCCAGCTGCGCGTCGGCATCCACCCGGGGCGAGCGCTGCCCGGAGAACCAGTGCGCCAGCTCCGCCTGCGTGGGCATGGCCGGCGCGCAGCCGTGGCGCGAGACGACGATGGCGCCGCAGGCGTTGGCAATGCGTGCCGACGCAGCGAAGTCGCGCCCCTGCAGCAGCCCGCTGAGCAGGCCCGACAGGAAGGCATCGCCGGCCCCCAGTACGTTGAGCACCTCGACCCGCTCGCCAGCGTAGGTTGGCGCGTCGCCAAGGTCGGCCGGCACCTCGCCCTCGATCACGCAGCAGCCCAGCGCACCGCGCTTGACCACCAGCGTGGCGGCGCTGGCCGCACGCACGGCGCGCAGCGACGCCAGCAGGTCGGTGGGCTCGCCGCCGGCGATCAGGAATTCCTCCTCGGTGCCGACGATCAGCTCGAACTCGCCCAGCAGCGCCTGCAGCTGCCGCGTCACGCCGGCATCCGGCACATAGCGCCTCTCGCCCTCGCCCCTGCGGGTCAGGCCCCACAGCACCGGGCGGAAGTCGATGTCCAGCACCCGCACCACGCCGTGCCGGCCGGCGTACTGCAGGGCCCGGGTGGCGGCCTGCCGGGTGCCGGGCGTGCTGAGGTGGGTGCCGGTGATGGCCAGCGCACGGCAATCGGCGATGAAGCGCTCGTCGATCAGGGCCGCGTCAAGCGCCATGTCGGCGCAGTTCTCGCGGTAGAACAGCAGCGGGAAGGTGTCGCGGTCCTTCAGGCCCAGCAGCACCAGGCCGGTGAGGCGCTCGGGGTCGACCTGCACTTGCGAGGTGTCGCAGCCTTCCTGCTGCAGCGTCTCGACCAGGAAGCGGCCCATGTGCTCGTTGCCGACGCGCGAGATCATCGCGCTGCGCAGCCCCAGGCGGGCCACGCCGAAGGCGAGGTTGGCGGAGGAGCCGCCGAGGTACTTGGCGAAGCTGGTGGCGTCTTCGAGACGGCAGCCGACCTGCTGGGCATAGAGGTCCACGGCCAGCCGGCCGAGGCAGGCCAGGTCGTGGCGGCGGCCGGCGGGGAATTGAAGGGTAGGCATGGCGGTTGTTCCGGAGAAAGGCCCTGTCTGCGGGCGTTCAGCGCTTCTTCTTGCGGATCTGGTCGGCCACCACCGCGGCGACGATGATCCCGCCCTTGATGATTTCCTGGATGTAGGAGTCCACCCCCAGGAAGGTGAAGCCGCTGGAAATCACCCCGAGGATCAGCGCGCCGATGACGGTGCCGGTGATGCGCCCCACCCCGCCGGACAGGCTGGTGCCGCCGATGACGGCCGCGGCGATGGCATCGAGCTCATAGGACATGCCCATGCCCGACTGCCCGGTTTGCGCCCGCGAGGACGCGATGACGCCGCCCAGCCCGGCCAGCAGCCCCGCCAGCACGTAGATCATCACCAGGTGCTTGTTGAGGTTGATGCCCGAGACGCGGGCGGCCACCGGGTTGCCGCCGATCGCGTAGGTGCACTTGCCGAAGCGGGTGTAGCGCAGCACCAGGTGGAAGACCAGGGCCGTGCCGAGGAAGACGATCACCGGCATGGCGCCGCTGCCGATCCACAGGTAGCTGTCGCTCAGCATGCTGACCGGCTGGCCGTGGGTGTAGTAGCGGGCCAGGCCGCGGGCCGAGACCATCATGCCCAGCGTCACGATGAAGGGCGGGATGGCCGTCTTCACCACCAGCGTGCCGTTGATGAAGCCCACCAGGCCACCGACCGCGATGCCGGCCAGCATTGGCACGATCGCCGGCAGGTCGGTCAGCGACGGGTACACCGCCCGCGAGTAGTCCGACACCTGCGCCAGGCTGGCCGCGACGATGGCCGACAAGGCCACCACCGAGCCCGAGGACAGGTCGATGCCGCCGGCGATGATCACCATGGTCACGCCGATGGCCAGCAGGCCGATCTCCGAGACCTGCAGGATCATGATGAGCAGGCCTTGCGGGTTGTAGAGGAAGGACTGGTCGCGCACGATCCAGCCCAGCACCTCGAAGCCCAGCGCGATGCCGATCAGCACCAGGCCGATGCTGAGCTCGGGCGGCAACCGGCGGTGGGCGCGTGGCGCGAAGGGCGCCTCGGGCGCGGGAGTGGCTTGGGTGAGCTGCATGGCGGGGGGTCTCCTGTCGCGGCTGCCGGCCGCCCCGGGGGCGGCGGTCGGGTTCACGGTCTGCATGTCCATCAGGCGGCGGCGCCCACGCCGGAGGCGAGCGCCATGATCTTTTCCTGCGAGAACTCGGCACGCGCCAGCGTGCCGGCGGCGCGGCCTTCGTGCATCACCAGGATGCGATCGCTCATGCCCATCACCTCGGGCAGCTCCGACGAGATCATCACGATGGCCACGCCCGCCTGAGCGAGCGAGGTCATCAGCTTGTGGATCTCGGCCTTGGCGCCGACGTCGATGCCGCGGGTCGGCTCGTCGAGGATGAGGATGCGCGGCTGGTTGAGCAGCCAGCGGCCGATCAGCACCTTCTGCTGGTTGCCGCCGCTGAGGTTCTCGATGGTCTCGTCCAGCGACGGTGTCTTGACCTGCAGCTGCCGCCGCATGCCTTCGCACAGCTGGCGCACCTCGGCCTGGCGCACGAAGCCGGCGGTCTCGTGGCGGTGCAGCGAGGTGATCTCCATGTTGTCGCCCACCGTCAGCGACAGGAACAGGCCGGACTTCTTGCGGTCCTCGGTCAGCAAGGCCATGCCCAGGCGGATGGCGTCGCGCGGCTCGCGCACCTGCACGCAGCGGCCGTCCACGCAGAGCTCGCCGCCGTCGGCGGGCGTCACCCCGAAGATGGCTTCCACCACCTCCGTGCGGCCCGAGCCCATCAACCCGGCCAGGCCCAGGATCTCGCCGGCCCGCACCTCGAAGCTGACGTCGCGGAAGGCGGGACGCCGCGTGAGGCCGCGCACCGACAGCACGACGTCGCCGATGGTGGCCACCTGCTTGGGGAAGATCTGGTTCAGCTCGCGGCCCACCATGGCGGCGATCAGTGAACGGTTGTCGAACTCGCTCGCCTCGCCGGTGACGATGTGGCGGCCGTCGCGGAACACCGAGATGTCGTCGGCGATGCGGAACACCTCGTCCATCTTGTGCGTGATGTAGACGATGGCCTTGCCCTGGCGCTTGAGGTCTTCGATGATGCGAAAGAGGTGCGCCACCTCCTTGTCGGTGATGGCCGAGGTGGGCTCGTCCATGATCAGCACGTCGGAATCGAAGGACACCGCCTTGGCGATCTCGACCATCTGCCGGTTGGCGATGCTCAGCTCGCCCAGCTCCACCTCGGGGTCGATGTGCAGGCCCAGGCGCTGCAGCAGTGCCTCGGTCTGCCGGTGCAGCGCGCGGTGGTCGACCAGGCCGAGCCGGTTGCGGGGCTCGCGGCCGATGAAGATGTTCTCGGCCACCGTCATGTCGGCCAGCAGGTTCAGCTCCTGGTGGATCATGGCGATGCCGCGGTCCAGCGCGTCGCGCGGCGTCTTCAGCACCAGCGGCTGCCCGCGCAGCAGCAGGCTGCCGCCGTCAGGGCGGTAGATGCCCGAGAGCACCTTCATCAGCGTCGACTTGCCAGCGCCGTTCTCGCCCATCAGGGCATGCACGCGGCCGGCGCGTATCTTCAGCGACACGCGGTCCAGCGCCACGACGCCGGGAAAGGCCTTGCGGATGTTCTGGGCCGACAGCAGCACGTCGTCGTCGGCAGCACGGGAGGTGGCGCTCTGGCGCTCCAGCAGTTCGGTGGGCACGGTGGGTCCTCGGGCGGCAGGTGCGAGGGGGCCAGCGGTGGCCCGCAGGACACCGGTGGCATCAAAAGAGAGGCCGCGGGAACGGCGGGGCGCCAGCCCCGCGGCCTCAGCGCTCCCCTCAGTTGGAGGCGTACTTCTTGAAGTTCTCGGGCGTCACCAGCTCGTAGGGAATCATCACCTCGGCCGGCACGCTCTTGTCGCCCTTGGACAGCTTGATGGCCGCCTCGACCGCGCTGACACCCTGGGCGCGGGCGTTCTGGAACACCGTCACCGCGAGGTCGCCCTTTTGCATCTCGGTGAGTGCGTCAGGCGTGGCGTCGACGCCGGCCACCAGCACCTTCTTCGGCGACACCTTGGCCTGGCGCATCGCCAGCAGCGCACCGATGGCCATCTCGTCGTTGTTGGAGGCCACCGCATCGATCTTGAGGCCGGCGCTGATCCACTTGCTCATCAGGTCCAGGCCCTGGTTGCGCTGCCAGTTGGCGGTCTGCTCCTCGATGATCTTGATGCCGGGGTACTTGGCCGCCACTTCCTTGACGCCCTTGGTGCGGTCACGCGCGGCATCGGTGGACAGCTCGCCGACCATGATCACCACGTTGCCCTTGCCTTCCAGCTTCTTGGCCAGGTAGTCCATCTGCAGGCGGCCGGCGATGAGCGAGTCGGAGCCGACGAAGACCGCACCGTTGCCCATCTTCTCGTCCGGCCGGCGGTTCACGTAGACGATGGGCACGCCGGCCTTGCGGGCGGCCTCGCTCATGCGCTTGGTGGCGGCGGTGTCGGCCGGGTTGACGATGATGGCCGAGACCTTCTGCGAGACGAAGGTCTCCACCTGGTTGACCTGCCGCCCGACATCGCCGCGTGCGTCCTCGAAATGGATGCTGACGCCCTTCTGCCCCTCCGCATGCTTGGCCATGGCCTGCCGCAGGATGGTGAGGAAGTTGTCGTCGAAGTGCGCCATCGAGACGCCGATCTTGGTCTGGGCCAGGGCGGCCAGGGGGAACATCAGCGCGGCGGCCAATGCGGCGGTCCATCGTTTCATTTGTCGTCCTCTCGGTCTGGTGGAACGGGTGCTGCCGTACATCGCGGCAGGCTGTGGTTCACGCGGCGGCGGGACAGGCCCGTGGCCGCCGGGCATCGACCCGATGCCACCCTGGCTGTCCTGCAGCCGGGATGGCGATCTGCAAATGTCGTTTCCCTGCGAAGCGATTGTAGAAACGCGCTTCTCTTCTTGCAAATGGAATTCTAAGTTCTGGCGTTAGGGAAAACCCGTTTCTAATGCCAGATCCGGGCTCGGCGGGATCCGGCCTGTCCTGCGGTGCCTTCGTTACAGCACCAGGCGCCCGGCTTGCGAGGCCCTGCATCGGCTCGCGGCAGAGCCCGGTGGCAGCGTGATTGAACGGCCGCGCCCCGCGCGCCCCGGGTCGCAAATACATTTCCAACTACCGCCTTGCGGGAAAACCCGTTTCCACAAACGGCAGCGCACTTCTAGAATTGATAAAACTTTTCCACGCACGAGCCGCGCATGCCCGCCTCTCCTCCCAGCACCGTCGACCAGCTGATGAAGCACATCTCCAGCGAGTTCGAGGGCTTGAGCCGCCAGCTCAAGGTCATCGCCCGCTATGTGGAGCAACACCGCGACCACCTGGGGCTGGAGGGCATCCAGGACGTGGCGGCGAACTGCGGCGTGCAGCCCTCGGCGGTGGTGCGCTTCGCCAAGCATTTCGGCTTCTCCGGCTTCTCGGAGATGCAGAAGGTCTTCCGCGAGGTGATCGCCAAGCAGATCGCGCCGAGCCGCAACTACAAGGCCCGCATCCGCGAGGTCATCGAGTCGGGCGGCGGCTCGCTCAGCAGCACCGAGATCGCACACGAGTTCCTGGCCGGCAGCATCGCCGGCATGCAGGAGCTGCAGAACAGCCTGGACGAGCCCGCCTTCAAGAAGGCGGTGGACCTGCTGTCGATGACCGACTCCATCTGGATCGTCGGCTCGCGGCGCTCCTTTTCGGTGGCGGCCTACCTGGACTACGCGCTGCAGCACACCGACAAGCGCATCCAGCTGGTCTCGGCGCTCGGCAGCACGCATGAGGGCCAGGTGCGCTCGGTGCGCCGCGGCGACGTGATGATCGCCATCTCCTTCGCCCCCTATGCCGAGGAGACGGTGACGGTGGCGCACAGCGCGGTGCAGCGCGGCGCCAAGCTCATCGCCATCACCGACAGCCGCATGGGCGCCCTCGCCCGCGAGGCCCACACCACGCTGCTGGTGCAGGACACCTCGGTGCTCGGCTTCCGCTCCCTCACCAGCACCATGGGCCTGGCACAGAGCCTGTTCATTGCGCTGGCCTACCGGCTGGAGCTTGCCTACCAGCCCACCACCACCCGCACCTCCAGCCTCAACGCATGAAAAACGTCGCCATCTTCGGGGCCGGCCGCATCGGCCGCATCCATGCCGCCAACATCGCCGCCCTGTCCGGGGTGCGCCTCAAGTACGTCTGCGACCCGGTGGCCGACAACGCCGCGGCGCTGGCCCAGCAGCACGGTGCCCAGGTGGGCAGCATCGAGGCGGTGTTCGACGACAGCAGCATCGACGTGGTGGCCATCGCCTCGCCCACCGACACGCACAGCGAGCTGATCACGCGGGCCGCCACGGCACGCAAGCACATCTTCTGCGAGAAGCCGGTGGACCTCTCGGTGCCGCGGGCCGACGCCTGCCAACGCGCGGTGGAGGCGGCCGGCGTGGCCTGCATGATCGGCTTCCAGCGCCGCTTCGATCCCACCTTCAACGAAGCGAAGGAACGCCTGCAGCGCGGCGAGATCGGCACGCCCGAGATGCTGGTGATCACCAGCCGCGATCCGGGCGCACCGCCGGCGGAGTACCTGAAGGGCTCGGGCGGCATCTTCCGCGACATGCTGATCCACGACTTCGACGTGTTCCGCTGGATCCTCGCGGCCGATGGCGACGAAGCCGAATGGATCAGCGCCACCGGCTCCTGCCTGGTGGACCCGCGCATCGCCGAGGTGGGCGACATCGACAGCACCGCCGTCACGCTGCGCACCCGGCGCGGCCGGCTGTGCCAGATCAACACCTCGCGGCGCGCCGCCTATGGCTATGACCAGCGCTTCGAGGTGCTGGGCAGCCAGGGCCTGCTCGCCTGCGGCAACCACAGGCCGAGCGAGGTGCTGCAGTGGGACGCCCGCGGCGTGCATGCGGACAAGCCCGAGCATTTCTTCCTGCAGCGCTACCGCGACGCCTACCGGCTGGAGATGGCGCACTTCTTCGACGCGCTGCAGACCGGCGCGCCCTTGCGCACCACCATTGCCGACGGCGTGGCAGCGCAGAAGCTGGCCGACGCAGCCGCGCTGTCGCACCAGAGCGGCCAGCCGGTGCGGCTCTGAGCCAGCGCGGCCGGGCACAGTGCCTGGCCACCGCTTCCCTGCCGCCTGTCCGGCCGCCGCAGCGGCGGCCGCTGCCTTCCCCTCACTGGAGAGCTTTGCCATGCCTCAAGCCCTGCGCTTGGGCATCGCCGGCCTTGGCCGCCTGGGCCGCCGGCATGCCGACAACCTTGTGCACCGCACCCGCGGTTGCGTCCTGGCCGCGGCCTGCAGCCCGGTGCCCGAGGAGCTGGTCCATGCGCGCGACGCCCTCGGGGTGGCGCGCCTGTACGAGCACTACGAGCAACTCGTGCAGGACCCCGAGCTGGACGCGGTGGTGCTGGTCACCCCCACTGCCCTGCATGCCGACCAGGCGATCCTGGCGCTGGAGGCGGGCAAGCATGTCTTCATCGAGAAACCACTGGCGCTGAACCTGCATGACTGCGAGCGCGTCGAGGCGGTGGCCGCAGGTCGCCCGCAGCAAGTGGCGATGGTGGGCTTCGTGCGGCGCTTCGACAGGAGCTATGCGAACGCCTTTGCGCAGGTGAGCGAAGGCGGCATCGGGCGGCCCTTCCTGGTGCGCTCGCAGACCTGCGACCGGCTCGACCCCTCCGGCTTCTTCGTGCGCTTTGCGCCCAGCTCCGGCGGCCTGTTCATGGACTGCAGCGTGCACGACATCGACCTTGCGCGCTGGATGCTCGGCCAGCCGAAGGCGACACGTGCCTTTGCCAGCGGCACCATCGCCGTCCCCCACGACCTGGCGCCGCTGGGCGACGTGGACAACGCGATGGGCATCGTCGAGTTCGAGGGGGGTGCACGGGCGATGTTCTATGCCTCGCGCACCTTCGCGCACGGCCACGAGCCGAGCACCGAGGTCATCGGCACCGAAGGCAAGCTGCTGGTGGGCGCCGGCGCCGCGCGTGACCGGGTGGTGCTGAGCGACCGCCATGGCGTGCGCCAGCAGGCGGTGGATGACTTCTTCGAGCGCTTCGCCAACGCCTTCGAGCAGGAGATGCAGGCCTTCGTCGATGCCTGTTGCGGCCGCAGGCCGGTGCCGCTGACCTTGCAGGACGCGACCGAGGCCACCCGCATCGGGCTGGCGCTGACGGCGTCGCTCAAGAGCGGCGAGGTGCAGGTGATCAGCTGAGCGGCAGGCCGTCCCGGCCCGCGGGGCGGTGCCGCGCGGGCCAGCGGTGCCGTTCACCGCGCCAGCCGGTCGGCGGCTGCCGCAACAAAAAAGGGGTTCCCGCAGGAACCCCTCAAACTCGAGTCATCCCGGAGGGGGTGACCCGCTCACTCGCTCTCGTGCCAGCGATCAGAAATCGTGGCGCATGCCGAAGTCGATGCCGTTCCTCGACTTCTGGTCGTCGGTCTTCTGGCGCGCCACGTCGGTGTACAGGAAGGTGCGCTTGCTCAGCGGGTAGAAGTAGCCCACCGAGAACTTGCGGGTCTTCACGTCGTCCAGCTTGCTGTGGTTGAACAGGGCACGCAGTTCGCCGGTGCCGACATCGAAGCCACCGCTCAGTTGCAGGTCGGTCTGCTTGGCACCGTCGTCGCCGCCGATGTCCTTGGTGCGGGCGGCCGTGCCATAGATGCGCCAGCCGGTGCCGGAGTACTTCAGGCCGAAGCCGACGCTGTCGGACTTGTCGTGGTTCTGCTGCAGTGCCACGCTGGCCTTGATCGGGCCGGCCAGGTAGGTCAGGGCCGCGCCGTAGCTGTTCGCCTCTGCGCCCGTGCTTTCCTTCAGGCTGCTACCGACGGCCAGGCTGACCGGGCCGAGGGCCGGGGTGGTGTACATCACCGAGTTCGCCCACTTGGTCTCGCCAGCGCCAGCGCGGCTGAAGGAAGCGCCCACGGTGTCACCGTCGTAGACCTCATAGCCGCCGCCGGTGGCCATGTCGATGGGGGACGCCTGGCGGCCCAGCTTCACTTCACCGAAACCACCACGCAGGCCCACCACCGAGACGTCGGTCCAGAACGGGTCCTGGGACGCACCGGTGTCGGCGTTGAAGCGGTGCTCCATGTGGAAGAAGGCACTCAGGCCGCTGCCCAGGTCCTCGACGCCTTTGAAGCCCAGGCGGTTGCCCGAGCCCGGCTCGACAGCCAGCTTCTCGCTGGTGACCTTGCGCAGGCCCAGGTCCACGCGACCATAAACCTGAACATTCGATGCCTGTGCAAAAGCGGCCGGTGCCAG
The DNA here is from genome assembly GCF_030419005.1 of Eleftheria terrae. NCBI lineage: Bacteria > Pseudomonadati > Pseudomonadota > Betaproteobacteria > Burkholderiales > Eleftheria > Eleftheria terrae. The sequence goes on along the minus strand of NZ_CP106951.1, from coordinate 3,577,998 downwards.
CAGTGCGGTCAGGGCGGCAACAGCGGCCAGCTTGAGCTTGGGGGTGGTCCTCACGTTCATCTCTCCAGATAGTTAGATCCGAGGACCGCCGCTTTCACTTCTTCGAGGGAAAGTCGTTCACGTCCTCGGGGCGGATGGTGAGAGGACCCCGCATTAAGGAGAATTAATGTTTTTACCTAGTACGATCTGGAAATGGATTTCTACACGCGAATGAAATGAGTGAAATAGTTCGAATGCCCGACTAAAGGAGTGCGATAAAAGCACACACTTTCGCCGCAGAAGTTGGCAGACACTTTCGGCACTTCGCGCGTGAAACGAGCGTAGTTACGGACCTGACAGCGTTCAACCTGCGCACGTGGCTTGCTGATGTGTCCCCTGATCGTCGATTGAACGGTCGTTCCAGGGCAAGCAGGCCGGCACCTGCCCAGCACACTCAAACGTGGCAACGATGCAACACCGCCGGGAAGTTGTGGCGCCGATGCGTCAGTGCCGGGTGGCGTACATCAACTCGTCCACGCTGTGCATGACCTCCGGGGAGGCCACGCCCGCGAAATCGCCGCGCAAGGCCTTCAGCGCGTAGCGCTCCTGGTGGATCTCGTCGGCGGTGCGCACGCCGAGGCGCCGCAGCAGCGGCAGCGGCGGGCACCAGCCCTGCAGCGCGTGCTGCAGCAGGAAGCCGGCCACCACCGCCGGCACCAGGAACCACTTGCGGTCCACGGTCGCACCGAGCGCGGCGCCGGCCAGGCTCACCGACGCGGCGGCGGTTTCCAGCCAGCGCTCGATGTCCCACTCCTCATCCAGCTCCACCAGCCGTCGCTCGATGTACTGCGGCCCGCGCTGGGCGGCCTCGGCCAGGTGCGCCTCGGTGCGCCGCCGGATGCGCTCGTCGGGGCCCAGGTCCAGCCCGCCCGGCGGGCGCTTGCGGGAACGGAGGAAGGTGTCCATGCGTCGCTCCTGGTACAGCTTGGTCCTTCACAGGTTCAGCAACGGTTGTTCCTGAAACCGGCCCGCGCCACGCGATGTTCGGCCGCACAATGCCTGCCATGAAGCAGCCCCTCACCCTTATCACCGGCGGCAGCCGCGGCATCGGCGCGGCCACCGCGCGGCTGTGCGCGGCCCGCGGCCACCGAGTCGTCATCAACTACGCCCGCGACGCCGCGGCGGCCGAGCGGGTCGCCTGCGAGCTGCGCGAACAGGGCGGCCAGGCACTGGCCCTGCAGGCCGACATCTCGGTGGAAGCCGAGGTGCTGCGCCTGTTCGAGGAGATCGACCGCCAGTGGGGCCGGCTCGACGGCCTCGTCAACAACGCCGGCATCGTCGACACCCGGGCCCGGGTGGATGAAATGAGCCTGGCGCGGGTGGAGCGCATGTTCGCCATCAATGTGTTCGGCAGCTTCCTGTGTGCTCGCGAGGCGGTGCGGCGCATGAGCCGGCGCCACGGCGGCAGCGGCGGTGCCATCGTCAATGTCTCCTCCGTGGCGGCGCGGGCCGGCAGCGCGGGCCAGTACGTGGACTACGCTGCCAGCAAGGCCGCCATCGACACCTTCACGCTGGGCCTGGCGCGCGAGGTGGCCGACGAAGGCATCCGCGTCAACGCGGTGCGCCCCGGCATCACCGAGACCGACATCCATGCCTCGGGCGGCGAGCCCGAGCGGGCCTGGGCACTGGCCGGCCAGATCCCGATGCAGCGCCCGGGGCGGCCGGAGGAGATCGCCCATGCGATCGCCTGGCTGCTGTCGGACGAAGCCAGCTACACCACCGGCGCGGTGCTGGACGTGGGCGGCGGTCGCTGAGCAGAATCGGGCATGGACCTGCTCAAACCCCTCATCGCCTTGTTGGCAATCGTCAATCCGATCGGCGTGGTGCCGTTCTTCATCCACTTCACGCGTGGCTTCACCGCCGAGCAAAAGCGCCACACCATCCGGGTGGCGTCGTTCGCGTCCTGCGTGGTGGTGGCGGTGAGCGCGGTCGCGGGCCTGCGGGTGATCGAGTTCTTCGGCATCTCGATCGCGTCCTTCCAGGTCGGCGGCGGCCTGCTGCTGCTGATCAGCTCGATGCAGATGCTGCAGGCCCACCCGGCCGAGACCAGCGAGGAAGACGTCAATGAAGGCGCCTCCAAGGCCGACGCCGGTGCCAGCATTGCCGTGGTGCCGCTCACCATTCCGCTGCTGACCGGCCCGGCGACGATCTCGACCATGGTGATCTATGCCCAGAAGACCCAGCACTGGTGGCAGGTGGGCGCGCTGATGGGCTATGGCGTGGTGATCGGCGCCGCGGCCTTCCTGGCACTGTCGGCCGCCGGCCGCATCGCCAAGCTGCTCGGCCAGACCGGCATCAACGTGATGACGCGGCTGATGGGCCTGATCCTGGCCGCGCTGGCGGTCGAGATCATGGCCGACGGCCTGGTGAAGCTGTTCCCGGCCCTCGGCAGCTGAAGCGCATCCGGCTGCCCGTCGCCTGCCCGCTGCCCGCTGCCCGCTGCCCGCTGCCCGCTGCCCCGCCCCGCCGTGCCATGCCGGTGATGCTGCAGCCTGCCGGCCGGCTGGGCACGCGCTGCACTGCGCTGCTGCAGCCGGCCTGGCGGCTGGCAGACCGCCGTCGCCGGGCCGCGGCCTCGTGCCGCGGTGGAGCCGGCCACGCTGTGCTGCCGCCGGCAGTGCTCAGCCTTCCTCGTGGCGCGGGCTGTCCAGATGGAAGAAATTGCTCGGGTTGCCAGCCTTCATCCGGTCCTGGAAGACAAAGACCAGCCCGCGTTCACGGAAGGTGTCCAGCCAGGCCTGCCAGGACACCTCCTGCAGCCCGCTGTCGTAGTCGGGGAAGTCCAGGCGCAACACGCGCGGCTGCCCGGGGTCGGCATCGTGCACGGTGGCCGGACGGGCGCCCCGTTCATCGGCCCAGCGCATGATGACGTCCGGATTGCGGGTGGCCAGGGTCTGGCCGTCATGGTCGGGGCGGTCGTCCAGCGTGTGGATCCACTTGGCATGGCGGGCGCTGCCTGACAGCAGCTGGCCCTGAGCAGCGAAGTTGGCGGCGTCCTCGCCGGTGACGGGGCCGCCGGCATCGTCGCCCTCCCCGGCCTCGGCGCGGCTGTCGCCGCGACCGTCCACCGGTGCGGTGCCGGGGCTGCCGGCACGCCGGTCTTCCAGCTCCTGGCCCAGCGCATCGAGGTCGACACCGGTCTTCTCGACCTGCGGGAAGATCTCGCCTTCCTCTTCCTTCACATGCAGGGCGACATATTCACCCAGCACCCGCACCATGGCCTGGAAGCGGGGAGTGCCGGCCGGCTCGTCCTGCAGCCGGGACAGCAGGTCCCGGGTGGTCTGGTGCTCCAGCGTCGCTTCCTCGAACAGGTCCTCGCGGGCGGTGGCGTCGCGCAGGTAGGGGTAGAAGACGCCTTCCTCGATGTCGGCGTGGGTGGTCAGCTCGGTGACGATCTCGTCGCGCAGTTCACGCTGCTCGCCCTCGTCATCGGTTTTCTCGAAACGATGGAACAGTGTGAGGACCTTCTTGTGATCGCGACGCAAGACCTCCAGCGCATTGGTGGAACGGGGCATGGTGCGGCTCCTTGAGGGTGGTGGCACGGACCCTCCGCGGCGCGGCAAGCCCCGTGCCGCCCGCCCTGGCAGCCGTGACAGTACAGTGGCAGCCCTCGGCTGCCCCCTTGCTCAGAACAGGCGGGCCTTGAACTGCACGGCCAGCGCGCCGTCCACCCGATCGTCGAGGCTGGGGATGTAGACCAGGTTGACGCCGACGCGGCGGTGCTCGATGGCCAGCATGGGCACCAGGGTCGGGAAGTAGCCGCCGTCACGCACGCTCTTGTAGCCGTTGACGACCCCCAGGCTGGCGCCCAGGCGCAGCCGGGTGTTGGCGCCCAGCTGCATGCCCAGCGGTGCCCAGCCGGCCTGCAGGTAGTTGCTGCTGCCGTTCACCGAGTTGGTGTAGTGCCCGGCATTGAGCTGCCAGCGTTCCGACAGGTGCCATTCCGCGCCGATGCCGGTGTTGGCACTGCGGTAGCGGTCGGCATGTCGGGTGTGATACGACAGGAAGCCGCTGGTGATCCACAGCTGCCGGCCGGCGTCGGCCTGCGCTGCCGGGGCAGCGGGCGCCTCGGCGGCTTCAGCGGTCGAAGCCGACAGCACGGGTGCAGAGAACAGGCCCAGCATCAGGGCGGACAGGGCGGCGGCAGCGGGCTTTTTCATCTGCGTTTCTTCGATCGGCGTCAGCAGCGGCAGGGAACCCGCCGGGGGCGCTGCTGTTCACCGCGACCGGCGTCGGCTGCGGTTGCCGGCCGCGGGGGGCCGGCGCACGAAGCGACCTGTTCCGGGAAGCGGCGCTGTGAGCCGTCACTTGACCGAAGTGATTCACGTGCACGCCGGCGGCGCGACTTGCGTCACGCACCGCGCGGGCAAGCGCCTACTGCGCGTCGAGCGCGCGCACGTCGCTGAGGTCCTTCAGGCCCACGCCGGTGAGCTGCAGGCGCAGCGCCTCGCGGGCCAGCCACAGCAGCTTGCGTGCGGCCTCGTCGTGGCTGAGGCCTTCGGGACGCACGTTCGACAGGCAGTTGCGCTCGGCGTCGGTGCGGCCGACACGTGGCGCATGGGTCAGGTAGATGCCCAGGCTGTCGGGTGAACTCAGGCCCGGCCGCTCGCCGATCAGCACCGCCACGCAGCGGGCCCGCAGGCGCTGGCCGATGTCGTCGCCGAGCGCCACGCGCGCCTGCTCGGCCAGCACCACCGGCCCGAGCCGCCAGCCGGCCGGGCAGCGCTGCAGCACCCGCTCGATCACCGGCACCGCCTGCCGCTCCACGGCGGCGGAGGACAGGCCGTCTCCCACCACCAGCAGCAGGTCGCAGGCAGGGGGGTCAAGTGCGTCGAGGGCGGCGGCCGAGGCCGTGTCGAGCCGCCGGCCCAGGTCGGGCCGCAGCAGGTAGGTGGCCCGGTCGGGCGCGGCGCTGCGCACGCGCTGCACCGCAGGGCCCAGCGCCTTGATGCGCGCCGCCAGCGCCGGCACGTCGAGCGGCAGGTGCACCGCGTCGCGGGCCTGCGCATGGGCACAGCCGAAGGCCAGCAACTCGCGGGTCGGCAGGCTGGCCCCCGCCCGCCCGAGGGCCACCCGTGCGGGGGTCAGCCCCCGCCAGTGGGCCCAGGGATCGGGCGCGACGGCTTCGCCGGCGGGTTCACTCTCGGCCGGGGCGGGGCCGGCCGATCCGCTCGAGGCCGGCGCACGTCCGGCAGCTGCGCTCGAGGCCGGCGCCTGGTCGGCGGGTTCACTCGCGGCGGGGGCGGGGCCGGCCAACCCGTTCGAGGCCGGTGCTTGATCGGCAGCTGCGCTCAAGGCTGGCGCCTGGTCGGCGGACTCATTCCAGGCCGGTGCTTCGCCAGTGGGCCCCCCCCGGGCCGCTGCCTCGCCGGGGGCCGGCCCGCCAGCCGCACCGGGCGGCATGGCCTTGTTCACGACAGCGCTCCCCACGCGGCGGGCGCCACGCTGGTCTCGGCCAGGGGCCAGTGCGCAAGCAAGGCATTGCCGGCATGGGCCGGCAGCAGCTGGCCGGCGCTGTCGGTGATGCCCATGCGCTGCAGCCAGGCCTCGAACTCGGGGGCCCGCTTCAGGCCCAGCACCCGGCGCAGGTAGAGGGCATCGTGGAAGGACGTGCTCTGGTAGTTGAGCATCACGTCGTCGGCACCCGGCACGCCGATGAGGAAGCTGACGCCGGCCGCGCCCAGCAGCGTCATCAGGTTGTCCATGTCGTCCTGGTCGGCCTCGGCATGGTTGGTGTAGCAGACGTCGCAGCCGATCGGCAGGCCCAGCAGCTTGCCGCAGAAGTGGTCCTCCAGCCCGGCGCGGGTGATCTGCTTGCCGTCGTAGAGGTATTCCGGGCCGATGAAGCCGACCACCGTGTTCACCAGCAGCGGCGCGTAGGCGCGTGCCACCGCGTAGGCCCGCGCCTCGCAGGTCTGCTGGTCGACGCCATGGTGGGCGTTGGCCGATAGCGCCGAGCCCTGGCCGGTCTCGAAGTACATGACGTTGTCGCCCAGCGTGCCGCGCCGCAGCGACAGTGCCGCCTCGCGCGCCTCGCGCAGCAGCGCGAGGTCGATGCCGAAGCTGCGGTTGGCCGCCTCGGTGCCGGCCACCGACTGGAACACCAGGTCCACCGGCGCGCCCTTCTCGATGGCCTGCACGGTGTTGGTCACATGCGTGAGCACGCAGGACTGGGTCGGCACCTCGAAGCGCTGGATCACCTCGTCCAGCACATGCAGCAGGTCGATCAGCGCACCCAGGCTGTCGCTGGCCGGGTTGACGCCGATGACGGCATCGCCGGCCCCGTAGAGCAGCCCGTCGAGCATGGACACCGCGATGCCGCGCGGGTCGTCCACCGGATGGTTGGGCTGCAGCCGCACCGCCATGTGGCCCGGCAGGCCGATGGTGTCGCGGAAGCGGGTGACGACGCGGCACTTGCGGGCCACCAGGATCAGGTCCTGGTTGCGCATCAGCTTGCTGACGGCCGCCACCATCTCGGGCGTGAGGCCGGACCGCACCCGGGCGAGCGCGGCACTGTCGGCGGCGTCGCTCAGCAGCCAGTCGCGCAGGCCGCCGACGGTGAGGTGGCTGATCTCGGCGAAGGCCAGCGCATCGTGCGTGTCGAAGATCAGGCGGGTGACTTCGTCGCGCTCGTAGGGCACCACCGCCTCGTCGAGGAAGTGGCGCAGCGGCAGGTCGGCCAGCGCCAGCCGGGCGGCCATGCGCTCGGCCGCGGTGGCCGCCGCCAGGCCGGCCAGCTGGTCGCCCGAGCGCAGCGGCGTGGCACGCGCCAGCAGGCTCTTGAGGTCGGCGAAGCGCCAGCGCTGCCCGCCGAGGTCCTGGGTGAATCCGGGCATCGGCGACCTCGCTCAGGCAGTGGGGGTGAGGCGCTGCGCCGGGGCCGCCGCCCGCTGCACCGCGGTGAGGCGGAAGTAGCCCCAGGCCAGCGCCATCAGCAGCGCGAACAGCGCCGACACGAGCGGGTTGAAGTACACCATGGTGCCCAGGCATACCACCGCCAGCACCAGCGCCACGGCCGGGAACAGCGGGTAGCCGCGCGCCGGGAAGGGCCGCTCCAGGGCAGGCTCCTTGCGGCGCAGCGCGAACAGGCTGGCCATCGACATGATGTACATGACGATAGCACCGAGCACCGCCATGATGACGATGTTGGCGGTCAGCGTCTGCCCGCCCAGGGTGACGAGGTTGTCGCTGAAGATGGCCGCGATGCCGACGACACCGCCGGCCAGCACCGCCACCCACGGCGTGCCGAAGCGCGGGTGCACGCTGGCCAGCACGCGCGGCAGGTAGCCCTCGCGCGCCAGCGCGAAGATCTGCCGCGAGTAGCCCAGGATGATGCCGTGGAAGGAGGCCACCAGCCCGAACAGGCCGATCCACACGAGCATGTGCAGCCAGCCGCTGTCGCCGCCCACCACCGCCTTCATCGCCTGCGGCAGCGGGTCGTTGATGTTGGCGAGCTGGCGCCAGTCACCCACCCCGCCGGCCAGCACCATCACGCCCAGCGCCAGCACCAGCAGCGTGAGGATGCCGGCGATGTAGGCGATGGGAATGGTGCGGCGCGGCTCGCGCGCCTCCTCGGCCGCCATGGCCACGCCCTCGATGGCCAGGAAGAACCAGATGGCGAACGGAATGGCGGCGAACATGCCGGGGATGGCCGCCGCCGAGAAGGACGCCTGGCCCGACCAGCCGCCTGCGGTGAAGCGCGCCAGCGAGAAGCCGGGCGCCACCACGCCCATGAACACCAGCAGCTCGAAGATGGCCAGCACCGTCACCATCAGCTCGAAGGTGGCAGCGGTGCGCACGCCGACGATGTTGAGCGCCATGAAGACCAGGTAGGCGCCCACCGCCATCAGCTTGGCGTCCGCCGCGGGGAACTGCACCTGCAGGTAGGCACCGATGGCCAGCGCGATGGCCGGCGGCGCGAACACGAACTCCACCAGCGTGGCGAAGCCGGCGATGAAGCCGCCGGTGGGCCCGAAGGCCCGGGCCGCGTAGGCAAAGGGCCCGCCGGCATGCGGGATGGCCGTGCTCAGTTCGGTGAAGCTGAAGATGAAGGTGGTGTACATCGTCGCCACCACCAGCGTGGTGACCAGGAAGCCCAGCGTGCCGGCGCTGGCCCAGCCATAGCTCCAGCCGAAGTACTCGCCGGAGATCACCAGCCCCACCGCCAGGCCCCACAGGTGCCAGGCATTGAGGGTGGGCTTGAGTTGCTGCTGACCGGGGTGTTGCATCGCGCGCTCCTTCACCGTTGTGTCGACCTGGCACACGGTAGGCAGGCGCTGCGCCGGGCGCTATCCCATTTCGGCACGCCGGCGCCCCGCTGGCCAGCGGCCTGGCTCTTGCTTTCCCGGCGGGCGATGCCGCCTCCGCCCGCCATGACCGCCACGCTGCAGCAGCGCCGCACCTGCGATGTCGACGAGCAGGCCGCGCTGCTGCACGGCTGGAACCAGCGGTATGCGCAGCTGTCCTGCGGCCCGTTCGAGGGCGAGGTGCAGGAAGCCTGGCTGCCGGCGGGCACGAGCTCGGTGCATCTCTTCGTGGAGCGCACCAGCCGGCGGCTGTGGCAGGCGGGGGCGCTGCGGGACGGCCGGGTGGCCATTGGCGTGCCGCTGGCGCTGCCGGAGCCGGCGGCCTTCTGCGGCACGCCGGTGGCGGATGCCGATCGGCTGTTCGTGTTCTCCGGCGCCGGCGGCTTCGAGTTCTGCACCCCGGCCGGGTTGGTGATGGCCGGCATCGAGCTGGACGCCACCCTGCTCGGCGACGCCGGCCTGGCCGGGGCGCTGCAGCAGCCGGGCCTGCACGCCGCGTCGGCGCAGCGCTGCGGCGCCTGGCGGCGTTTCGTCGTGCAGGCCTTCGAGGCCCTGGCCACGCCGCCATCGGCCCGGCCGGCACGCCATGCGGCGGCCGTGAGCGAGGCGGCCCTGCAGGCGCTGGCCGAGCTGCTGGGCGACGAGATGGCACCCGCCGGCGGGCCCGACCTGAATGCGCAGCGCCGCTGGAAGCTGGTGGCCCGCGCCCGCGACATCGTGCTCGGCCGGCCCGACGAGCCGCCCAGCGTGCAGCAGCTGTGCCGCCAGCTGGGCGTCAGCCGGCGCTGCCTGCAGGCGAGCTTCCAGGAGGTGCTGGGCACCAGCCCGGTGAATTTCCTGCGGGCGGTGCGGCTGGCCGGCGTGCGCCGGCTGCTGCGCACGGCCCCTTCGGTGACCGAGGCAGCGGTGCACTGGGGCTTCTGGCACCTGGGGCACTTCTCGCAGGAATACCGCGAGCTGTTCGGCGAACTGCCGTCCGTGACCTGGCGCCGTTATCACGGCTGAGCCGCGGTGCGGGCATCCACGCCGCCGCCGAAGCCGGTCCCGGCCGGGCGGCCCGGCGGCCCGGCGACAGCGAGCTGAGCCGCACGCCGAGGCCGGGCAGGAGCACCGCCGCCTCGCCGAGGATGGCCCGCGTTCCTTGGAAGGGCGCAGGGGCCGGGGCACGGCCCGCAGGCCCGCCCAGGCACACGGAGAGCGCGGGGCCAGCCTGTTTCGGCCCTTGCCCCTGCGCTCAGGCCGGACGAGCTGCGCCGGCGCGTTCCCGCAGCCAGGCCGCCGCGCCCAGCCCCGCCACCCGGCCGCTGGCGAAGCAGGCGGTGAGCAGGTAGCCGCCGGTCGGCGCTTCCCAGTCCAGCATCTCGCCAGCGCAGAAGACGCCCGGCAGGGCCTGCAGCATCAGGTGCTCGTCCAGCCCCTCCAGCCGCACGCCGCCGGCGCTGCTGATGGCTTCCTCCACCGGCCGCGGTGCCGCCAGCGTCAGTGGCAGCTGCTTGATGGCGCGCGCCAGCCGGGCCGGGTCGTTGAAGTCGGCGGCCGGCAGCAACTCGCGCAGCAGGCCCATCTTCACCCCCTTCAGCGACAGCCGGCTCTGCAGGTGGCTGGACAGCGAACGCGAGCCGCGCGGGTGCGTCACCTCGGCCAGCACGCGCGCAGGCTCCCAGCCGGGCATCAGATCGAGCTCGATGCGCGCCTCGCCGCGTTGCGCGATCTCGTCGCGCAGCCGGGCGGATGCGGCGTACACGAGGCTGCCCTCAATGCCGCTGTCCGTCACCACAAACTCGCCCTGGCGGCGAAACGGCTCGCCACCGTCCGCGCCGGCATGCGCGAGCACCACCGACTTCAGCGGCTCGCCGGCATGGCGGCTGCGGAAATGCTCGGTCCAGCCGCGGCTGCCCGGCGCGCGGCCGGCCACGTCGAAGCCGCAGTTGGCGGGCTGCAGCGGCGCCACCTCGATGCCGCGCTGCTGCAGCCACGGCACCCAGGCCGCGTCCGAGCCGAGCCGCGGCCAGCTGGCGCCGCCCAGCGCCAGCACCACGGCGCCCGCTGGCCGGCGCAGCTCGCCGGCCGGGCCGGCAAAGCGCAGGCGGCCGTCCTCGGCCCAGCCCAGCCAGCGATGCCGCATGTGCAGGCGCACGCCGCTGCCGCGCAGGCGCTGCAGCCAGCTGCGCAACAGCGGCGCCGCCTTCATCTCGGCCGGGAAGACCCGGCCGGAGCTGCCGACGAAGGTGCTGACGCCCAGGCCCTGGGCCCAGTCGCGCAGCGCTTGCGGGTCGAAGCCGGCCAGCCAGCCGGCCAGCGGCTCGCGGCGGCTGCCGTAGCGGGACAGGAAGGGCTCGATCGGCTCCGAATGCGTCAGGTTGAGCCCACCCTTGCCGGCCAGCAGGAACTTGCGCCCCACCGAGGGCATGGCGTCATAGAGGTCCACCGGGCAGCCGGCAGCGGCCAGCACCTCGGCGGCCATCAGCCCTGCCGGGCCGCCGCCGACGACAACGGCTGCGCCGGCCGCCGGCACCTCGGAGGAAGGGGAAGGAGAAGAAGTCATCGCCACATTGTCCGGCAGTGGCGCAGGGCCGCACCGAGGGCCGGGACACGGCCGCGCGGCAGAATGCCGCCACGCCTGACCCTTGCCGCCCAACGACCGTCCATGCTTCAGCCCCGGCTCCACTGCACGTGCTGCGATGCCGACCTGCCGCCCGACTCCACCGAGGCGGGCCCTCGGGACGCCGGGTGCGCGGTCGGGCGCGCCCGGCGTCCACTCGTCACCATGCGGGGCTTGCCCTGTCCACGCGGCACCGCCCGGCGCAGGCGTTGCGCCGGTGGCGCCATCCGGCGTACCGTCTGCCCGCGCAGCGCGGTCCTCGTGCTGCCAGGCCGCCGCCCGAATGTCGACGGCGGGCTTCGGGCCCGGCCGCACCGGCCGGCCGCCCGGTGGGCACGCCAGCCAGCGTCCGTCGAACCGGTCTACCCGCCGGGCGGCGGCACGGACAGGGGCTGAGCGTGGCGATCGAAAAACTGCGACTGCTCCTGCTGCCCGGCCTGGACGGCACCGGCCTGCTGTTCGCGCCCCTGCTGGCCGCGCTGCCGGCCGGCGTGCGGGCCGAGGTGCTGCGCTACCCCTGCGAGCACCCCCTGACCCTGGCGCAGCATGCCGACGTGGTGGAGCAGGCCTGGCCGGCCGACGGCCGCGTCGTGCTGCTGGCCGAGTCCTTCTCCGGCCTGGTGGCGCTGCAGTTGATGCAGCGCCGTCCGCCGCGGCTGGCCGGCCTGCTCTGCGTGGCCGCCTTCGCCGAGCCGCCCCGGCCCTGGCTGCTTCAGCTCGCCACCCGGCTGCCGGGCAGCGCTCACCTGGCTCGCGGTGCCCCGGACTGGCTGCTGCGCCATGCCTGCGTTGGCCGCGAAGCGGATGCAGCGACGCTGGCCCTGCTGCGCCAGGCGCTCGCCCGCGTGGCGCCGGCCGTGATCGCCCACCGGCTGGCCCTGCTGCGCAGCGTGGCCCGCCCGCCGGCCGGACCGGCCGGCGACCTGCCGCCGCTGCGCTACCTGCAGGCACTGGGCGACCGGCTGGTGCCCCGGCGCTCGGCGGGCTGGTTCCAGGCCCACTGGCCGGGCTGCCGCGTCGACGCGATCGACGGCCCCCACTTCCTGCTGCAGGCCCGCCCCGGTGCCTGTGCCCGCTGGGTGAGCGAGGCGCTGGCCACCATGGTCTGACGCCGGCCCCGCCGTCCCGGCGGCCGGCACCGCCCCCTCGGCTGCGGGGGGGACATCGCCAGCCGGCCAGCGCCACGGCGCTCCGCGGGACGCTAAGCTCGCGCCTGCCGAACCCCGCTGCCGCCATGTCCTCCGCCGCCCACCTGCTCCTGCTCGAAGACGATCCCGCCATCGCCCGCACAGTGGCCTATGCCCTGGGGCGCGAGGGCTACACGGTCGAGCAGGTCGGCCTGGTGCGCGAGGCCCAGGCGCGCCTGCAGGCGACGCCGGGCATCGAGCTGGCGGTGCTGGACGTCGGCCTGCCCGATGGCAGCGGCCTGGACCTGTGCCGCGAACTGCGCCAGCAGCGCCCGGCCCTGCCCATCGTGCTGCTGACCGCCCGCGCCGACGAGACCGACCGGGTGCTCGGCCTGGAGCTGGGCGCGGATGACTACATCGCCAAGCCGTTCAGCCCCCGCGAGCTGGTCGCCCGCGTGCGGGCGCTGCTGCGGCGCGCCCGCCTCGGTGCGACGGCGCCTGCAGCACCGGCTCCGGCCGCCTCGCTGTTCGAGTGCGACGAGGCGGCCGCCCGCATCCGCTACTGCGGCCAATGGCTCACGCTGACCCGCCGCGAGTTCGGCCTGTTGCGACTGCTGCTGAAGACGCCGGGCCGCATCCACAGCCGCGACGCACTGCTCGACGCCGTCTGGGGCCTGGGCGCCGACAGCACCGACCGCACGGTGGACACCCACGTCAAGACGCTGCGCGCGAAGCTGCGCGAGGTGCGAGCCGACCTGGAGGTGATCGTCACCCACCGCGGCATGGGCTATTCGCTGGAGCTGCCCTGAGCACCCGCGCCCCGCTGTCGAGCCGGCCGGCCGTCGCCGCCCTGGCGCGGCCGGCGCCAAGGCGGCCCCGCCCTGCGCACCGACCGGCGCTGCCCGCGCCCTGCCGGCGATGAAGCTCGGCCTGCGGCTCTTCCTGGGCTTCTTCCTGATCACCGGCATCGCGGCCTTCTTCGTGCTGCGCGTGTTCGTGGCCGAGGTCAAGCCCAGCGTGCGCGAGGTGATGGAAGACATCATGGTCGACACCGCCAACCTGCTGGCCGAGCAGGTGGCCGACGAGCTGGCCACCCTGCCAGCGGGCGGCTCGCTGGGCGAAGGCCCCTTCGCCCGGCGGGTGCGGGACTACGCCCGCCGGCCCATCGATGCCCGCATCTGGGGCCTGAGCAAGCAGTCGCTCGACTTCGACCTCTACGTCACCGACGCCACCGGCCGGGTGGTGTTCGACTCCCGCCATGACGGCTCGGTGGGCCAGGACTTCTCGCGCTGGAACGATGTCGCCCGCACGCTGCGCGGTGAATACGGCGCCCGCGCGACACGCGAGATCTACCTGGACGACCGCACCTCCGTGATGTACGTGGCGGCGCCGGTGCGGCGCAACGGCCGCATCATCGGCGTGCTGACCGTGCTCAAGCCGCTGGTGACGGTGCAGAAGTTCATCGAGCGGGCCGAGCACAAGATCCTGGTGCAGGGCCTGTGGCTGCTCGGCCTGTCGCTGACCGTGGGGGTGCTGGTGACCGGCTGGCTGGTGTGGTCGGTGCGCCGCCTGCGCCACTATGCCCAGCATGTGCAGGCCGGCCAGGCCCCGGCGGTGCCGCAGCTGTCGGGCGAGCTCGGCGAGCTGGCCCGTGCGGTGGACGCGATGCGCGAGCGGCTGGAAGACCGCGAGCACCTGGAGCGGGTGGTGCGGGCGCTCACGCATGAGCTGAAGAGCCCGCTGGCCGCCATCCGCGGCGCCGCCGAGCTGCTGCAGGACGAACTCCCCGCGCCCGACCGCGAGGTCTTTACCGCCCAGATCACCGAGCAGACCGAACGCCTGCGCACCCTGGTGGACCGGATGCTGGAGCTGTCGCGCCTGGAGGGCCAGCGGGCGCTGGCCCATGCCACCGCGGTGCCCCTGTGCGCCTGTGTCGACGGCGCGCTGGCCGACAAGCAGGCGCAGCTCGCCCGCCATCGCCTGCAACCGGTCTGGCGCGTGCAGGAGCCACTCGCGGTGGCCGGCGATGCCGAGCTGATCGCCGTCGCCGTGAGCAACCTGCTGCAGAACGCGATCGACTTCGCTCCGCCTGGGTCGCCGCTGGAGCTGTCGGTACGCCAGGACGCCGGGCAGGCGGTGGTCGAGCTGCGCGACCACGGCCCCGGCGTGGCCGACTATGCCCTGCCCCACCTCGGCGAGCGCTTCTATTCCACCGTGCGCCGGGACGGCGCCAAGGGCAGCGGGCTGGGCCTGGCCATCGTGCGCCAGATCATGCAGCTGCATGGCGGCCGGCTGGAATTGCAGCCGGCGTCGCCCGGCCTGCGGGCCAGCCTGCGGCTGCCGCTGACCCCACCGCGCTCCGCTCATCGCGTGGATCCGTCCGCCCATCAAAAGGAGCGAGCACTTACGTAACTCGTGGTTGGCAGGGGATGTCCACCCATCGTCCGGCCATCCCAGCGCCGCCAGGGCCTGCAAGCTTTTGCAGGGCTTTGGCCCGGGTTACGAACCGACATCCGGCGCCCTGCCGGCATGGGAGAGTTCGGCCGCCCCGTGCGCCACCGTCGGCGCCAAGGAGCTTCCATCCCCATTCCGAGAGGAGTCCACACAGCATGACGTACTCGAAGCAAGGCCCCGCCGCTGGCGGGCGCCGCCCTCGCCCGGCGCCGGGCCGCGCGCGTCCCGTCGCCCGTTGGGCGGTGCTGGCGCTGAGCCTGGCCGCCGCCACGTCGGCCGCACTGGCCGCCGGCGAGCGGGCCCCCGTGCAGCGCAGCGGCAAGGCCTTCGCCGCGCTGGCGCTGCCGGCCCAGCAGCTGCAAGGGCACCAGGCCGTGCAGGCGCTGGGCGACCGCCTGCCGGACGTGGCCGCCTGGTACGGCCGCTCCCCGCGCCAGCTGCGCGAGCTGCTCACCACCGACCGGGCCGCCTGGCTCGACCGCCGCGGCCGGGTCTACTTCGTCGAAGACCGCAGCCCGCTGCCGCCCTCCGCCGGGCTGCGCGCGGCGCCCATGGCGGCCGACGCCCGGGCCCGCATGCAACCGCTGGACCAGACCTTCACGCTGCACAGCCGGCCGGGCGCACGGCGCACCATCTACCTGAACTTCCTGGGCGCCTCGCTCGCCCAGACCGCCTGGAACGAGAACCGCCCGCCGATCTACGCCGAGCCCTTCAGCGTGGACAACGACCCGCAGTCCTTCAGCGCCTTCGAGCTGGAACGCATGCAGGGCATCTGGCAACGGGTGGCCGAGGCCTATGCCGCCTTCGACGTCGACGTGACGACCGAGCCCCCGCCCCCGGACGCGCTGAGCCGCTCCGGCTTCGGCGATGAGCGCTACGGCACCACCGCCCTCATCACCCGCGGCCACTTCATGAACTGCGGCTGCGGCGGCGTGGCCTACCTCAGCGCCTTCGACGACACCGACGACTATCACAAGCCGGCCCTGGTGTTCTACGACGCGCTGGGCGGCGGCGACGAGAAGTCGGTGGCCGACGCCACAGTGCACGAAGTCGGCCACAACCTCGGCCTGAGCCACGACGGCACCAGCAACGAGGGCTACTACATGGGCCACGGCGAGGGCGCCACCGGCTGGGCCCCGGTGATGGGCGCCGGCTACTTCAAGCCGCTGGTGCAATGGAGCCGGGGCGAGTATGCCGACGCCAACAACCGCGAGGACGACTATGCGGTGATGGCGAGCAACGGCCTGCAGCCGACACCGGACGACCATGGCGAGACACAGGGCACCGCCACGGTGCTGCAGGCCCTGGCGGCGCAGGGCGGTGCCGCCTTCCAGGCCAGCGGCGTGATCCAGCATCCCGGCGACCGCGATGTCTTCCGCATCACCGCCGAGGCGGGTCCCTTCAGCCTCACCGTGTCGCCAGCGGCACGCGGCGCGATGCTGGACATCGGTGCCTCGCTGCACGACGCCAACGGCACCGCCATCGCCTGGGACCTGCCAGCCGACCGGCTGGAGGCCACCGTCAGCGCCAACCTGCCCTACAGCGGCACCTACTACCTGGTGGTGGACGGTGTCGGCAAGGGCGACCCGGGCGGCACCGGCTACAGCGACTACGGCTCCATCGGCCAGTTCACGCTGGCGGCCAGCACCGGCGCCGCCGCGTGGTGGAGTTCCGGCCGGCGCCCCGATGCCTGGGGCCGGCCGGCTGCCGCGGCCCCGCAGGCCGGCCGCGCCACGCCGGCGGCAGCAGGCCCCGCCACCCAGCGGCCGCTGCGCTGACGGCCCCGACGCGGCACTGCCGCCGCCATCGAAGGCGCCCGCGGGCGCCTTTTTTGTGGCCGGCGCAGGCCGTCGATCACACGCTTTATCAAGCGGGTGAAATTAAGCCATTGAAGTGGCCGGGCCGCGGCGACAATGCGAGCCCGAAAAACCGGCCTTCACGTCGCATCGTCCCCGCCTCATGCCTCGACAGCCGACACCCGTTTCCCATCGCAGCGGCAGGCTGACGCGCGCCGAACTGGCCCTCTACCGCGGCCATGTGCAGGGCATGAGCCTGCGGGCGCTGCATGCCCGCTATTTCCCCGGCGAGCCTCGCGAGGCCGACCTGCGGCACCTGAAGGCCCGCATCGTCGAGATCGAGCGCGAGCTGGCGGCGGCCAGCCACCGCACCGGGCGTGCCGAGTTGGCGCAGCTGTTCACCGGCGCTGCCGCAGCCACCGACGCCGCCCGCCGTGCAGCGGGCCGCAACGGCACCACCGCCGCCGGCGCTGCCCACCCGGTGCGCCGTCTGCTCGACGCCCTGGCCTGGATCGAGGCGCGCGGCTTTCCCCAACCGCGCCCACAGGACCGGGTCGAGGAATGGCTGGCCCCCCTCTATGCCGACAAGCTGCGTGCCGCCGGCCTGCTGACCCTGGCCCAGCTGACCGAGCGCATCGAGGCCGGCGGCCGCGATTGGCACCACGGCCTGCGCGGCCTGGGGGCGGCCAAGGCGGCCCGCATCGAAGCCTGGCTGGCGGCCCAGGCGCCCCACGCCAGCGTGCGGCTGCCCGAGGCGGCCCGCCTCAGCGCCGGCGAGCGCCGGCAGGCCCGGCTGGCCAGTGCCCCGGCGGCGGCCGGCATCGTGCCGCTGGAGCGGCTGCACTGCCCGGCGGCGCTGGATGGCCGGGACGGCCGCTTCCGGGCCGCGCCGGCGGCCGGGCCGCTGCTGGCGGCCAACGATGTCGAGGCAGTGCATGCCTGGCTGGCCGCGCAGGCGTCGCCGCACACCGCGCGGGCCTACCGGCGCGAGGCGGAGCGGCTGCTGCTGTGGTGCCTGCAGGTGCGCGGGCAGCCACTGTCCTCGCTCGACGGCGAGGGCCTGCAGGCCTACCTCGCCTTCCTGCAGGACCCCCAGCCGGCCGGCCGCTGGTGCGGCCCGCGCGGCACGCCGCGCTGGAGCCCGGCCTGGCGGCCCTTTGAAGGCCCGTTGTCAGCGGCGGCGATCCGGCATGCGCTGGCGGTGCTGCAGGCGCTGGCGCGCTGGCTGGTACGCCACGGCTACCTGGCGCAGGACGCCTGGGCCGGCGTGGTGGCGCCGCTGCCCTGCGCAGCCCCGGCCGGCCGGCCGCGCCAGCTCACCCTGGCGCAATGGCAGCACCTGGACACGCTGCTGGCCCGGCTCGACGACCGCGGGGCACGGCCGCGACTGAAGTTCGCGCTGCGCCTGCTGGCCGCCACCGGGCTGCGCCTGTCGGAAGCGGTAGGCTGCCAGGCCGCCGACCTGCGCTGCCAGCCCGGGCCTGATGGCCAGCCCGCCTGGCGCTTGCGTGTCACCGGCCCGCGCGGCCAGCCGCGCGACGTGACCGTGCCGGCATCGCTGGCTGCCGAGGCTGGCCGCTACCTGCAGCTGCGCGGCCTGGGCAGCGACTGCGCCCGTGTGCCGGCCGGCACCCTGCTGCTCGGGTGCGCGACCGGCGACGGCGGGCGCCTGCCGGCGGGCGGCGGCATCACCGCGGGCACGCTGTACCGCCAGATCAAGGCCTTCTTCGCCTTGGCCGCGACATCGCTGGCCGCCACCGATGCGCAGGCCGCCGCCGGCCTGCGCCTGGCCAGCACCGGCTGGCTGCGGCACCTGGCACCGCCGCCGCACGGGGCGGCGCAGCCGCATGGCACTCAGGCGGGGCCGCAGGCGGTCGCCGAAGCACTGGCGGACACCGCATAGCAGCGCCCGTCCCCGGCGCCGGCAGCGGCAGCGCTTCACATTCGCTTCACGCACTTCATGCGCGGCTCACCGGGGCCGGCCACAGTGCGGGCCTTTCTCATCCATCGGCCTCGCCATGAAGCATCCCCTTCTCCTCAAAGCCCTCGCCATCGTGGCGATCTTCGCCGCGCTGCTGCTCGGCCTGCACAGCGTCGACCGGCTGGTCGACGAGCGCCGCCACCGGCAGCGCCAGGCCGAGCAGAACATCGAGCAAGGCAGCGCCGGGCGGCAAACGGTGATGGGGCCGGTGCTGCACAGTGCCTGCGTCGAGGAATGGGAGCAGACCCAGGCGCGCGACGGCCAGGCGCCCACCGTGACGGTCGAGCGCCGCGAATTCCGGCTCACTGCCGTGCCGAGCCGCTTGAACATCGACGCCAGCGCGGCACCGGAGCCACGCTACCGCGGCCTGTTCAAGGTCAACGCCTATGCCGCCAAGGCCACCGTGCAGGCGCAATGGGACAGCCTGGCGTCGCTGGTGCCCCGCCGCGAGCATCCCGGCTCGCGGCTGCAGTGCGGCGATCCGCTCCTGATGGTGGCCCTGAGCGACCCGCGCGGCATCCGGCTGGCGCAGGTGCAGGTGCAGGGCCAGTCGCTGGCGGTGCGGGCCGGCACCTTCCATGGCAGCTATCCCGGCGGCTTCCATGCCGTGCTGCCCGAGGCGCTGCGCGGCGAGTCGGCCATCACCGCCCAGCTGCAGCTGGACCTGCTGGGCACCGGCGAACTGTCGCTGGCCCCGGTGGCCGGCAGCACGCGCCTGGTGCTCGATTCGGGCTGGCCGCACCCGTCCTTCGGCGGCCGCTTCCTGCCGGCCTCGCGCGAGGTGAAGGCCGACGGCTTCACCGCCACCTGGCTCGTCTCGTCGCTGGCCACGACGGCGCCGGCCGATTTCGCCCGCGGCGCCGGCCTCTGCCATGCGTCGGCCTGGGCCTCGCCGGAGCTGGAGACCGCCACCGGCGGCCGCAAGCCGGGTTGCATCGAGAGCTTCGGCGTCGCCTTCATGGACCCGGTGAACCCGTATGTGCTGAGCGACCGTGCGATCAAGTACGGGCTGCTGTTCATCGTGCTGACCTTCGTGGCGGTCGGCATGGTCGAGCTGCTGCAGCGCCGCCGCGTGCACCCGGTGCAGTACCTGCTGGTGGGCTGCGCGCTGCTGTGCTTCTTCCTGCTGCTGGCCAGCCTCTCCGAGCACCTGCCCTTCGGCGCCGCCTATGCGGCGGCCAGCACGGGCTGCGCCCTGCTGCTGGCCTACTACGCCAGCCACATGCTGGGCGGCTGGCGCGCGGGGGTGGCCTTCGGCGTCGGCACCGGCGGCCTGTACGGCGCGCTGTATGCCCTGCTGCAGATGGAGCAGGCGGCCCTGGCCATGGGTGCAGTGCTGCTGTTCGCGGTCCTGGCGGCGCTGATGATCGCCACCCGCAAGCTCGACTGGTACGGGCTGTCGGACTCGCTGGCGGCCCCGCGGGCGCCGGCCGCGTGAGCCGGCTGCCGCCTGGCCGGGGCCCGCGCCGCGGCGGGTGGCGGCCGCGCCCGCCGGCGCCCGCGGGCTGCCGGTTCCCGACATCGCGGCATGGCCGTTGCCTCTCCTGTCCGGGTCCCCCGGGCGCTCGGCTGCCGTCGCGCCCGGCCATCGCCGGGCGCTGGCCCGGCAGCGGTCGACCGCAGGTCGGCCGTGCCCACCCCCTGGAGGAAAAAAGGATGAACAACGATCCCCTGCTCACGATGTTGATGTACTTCGTCATCCCGCTGTGGTTCGTGGCCGGCATTGCCGACTGGTTCTGCCACCGGGCGTCGGACATCGAGCACACCACCGGCGCGAAGGAATCACTGATCCACCTGCTGATGTTCGTGCAGGTCGGCCTGCCGCTCGCGGCGGCCCTCATCTTCGAAGTCAATGCCCTGCTGATCGCCGGCATCATCGTGATGTTCTTTGTGCACGAGGCGACTGCGCTGTGGGATGTCAGCTATGCCACCTCCGGCCGCCATGTCGGACCGCTCGAGCAGCACGTGCACAGCTTCCTCGAGATGATCCCGCTGATGGCCGGCCTGCTGATCATCGGCCTGCACTGGGACCAGTTCCTGGCCCTGTTCGGCCAGGGCAGCGAGCCGGCCCGCTTCACGCTCGAGCTGAAGGACAACCCGCTGCCGTGGTCCTACGTGGTCACCGTGCTGGCGGCCGCGGCGCTGATCGAGTTCGCTCCCTACGTCGAGGAGCTGGTGCGCGGCCTGCGCGCGCGGGGCAGCCGCCGCAGCGCCACGGGCGGTGACTACCGGCACCGCATGAGCCACCGCTGACGGCCATGGCGGGCGGTGGTAGTTTTTGCGCCGCCTGCTCGCAATACTTGCCCGGCGCCGCGCGCCACCCCGCGTGCCGGGCGGCCCTGCGGCCGGCACGCCGGTCGCTCCGCCTTCAAGCCTGCCCCGGCCTGCCGTTTCATTCGCTTCGACGCCGGTGGTGGGCAGCATGGAGGCTTTGCTCATGAACGCTCATCAGACGCTGCTCCCATCCGCGTTTGCGCTGCTGGCCGGGCTGTACGGCCCGGCCGGCTGGGCGGCGCAGCCCGGCCAAGAGCCGGGCCAGGGCCCTGCGGCGGCTCCGGCACAGAGTACCGTCGCCGACATCCTGAAGGCCCCGGTCGAAGGCACCGAGATCCGCCTGCGCGGACGGCTGGTGCGCCGGGAGTCCGAAGGCCGCTACTTGTTCTCCGACGGCTCCGGAGCCATCCGCCTCGAAGCGGGCGGCCTGCCCGAGCCGCAGCACGGCAAGATCACCGGACAGACCACGGTGGAAGTGATCGGCGCGGTCGAAGGCGGCCCGGCCGCCTCGCCGACGATCGACGTGCGCCGCATCACGGTGATCGCACCCTGAGCCTGGCCGTCCATGCGCCAGGCGCCGCCACGCCGTAGACTCTGCGACGGCCGAGCCCACCCTCACCACAGGCCTGACCGCTCGGCCGGCGGCGCCTGTGCTGCAGGCGCCGCCGGGCCGAGGAGACAGCCGTGGCGGAGCTTGCGAGCTTTGACTTCATCATCGTGGGCGCCGGCACCGCCGGCTGCCTGCTGGCCAACCGGCTCAGCCAGGACCCCACCAGGCGCGTGCTGCTGCTGGAAGCCGGCCGCAAGGACGACTATCACTGGATCCACATCCCGGTCGGCTACCTCTACTGCATTGGCAACCCCCGCACCGACTGGCTCTACCGCACCGAGGAAGACCCCGGCCTGAACGGACGCCAGCTGCGCTACCCGCGCGGCAAGGGCCTGGGCGGCTGCTCCAGCATCAACGGCATGATCTACATGCGCGGCCAGCAGCGCGACTACGATGGCTGGGCCGAGCAGTGCGGCGACGCCACCTGGCGCTGGGAGCACTGCCTGCCCTACTTCCGCCGCCACGAGGACCACTGGCGGCTCGATGCCCCCCATGGCACGCAGGCCAGCGAGGCCTTCCGCGCCCTGCACGGGCACGGCGGCGAATGGCGCGTCGAGAAGCAACGGCTGCGCTGGGACATCCTCGACGCCTTCGCCGCGGCCGCCCGCCAGGCCGGCATCCCGGCCACCGAGGACTTCAACGGCGGCAACAACGAAGGCGTCGGCTACTTCGAGGTGAACCAGCGCGCCGGCTGGCGCTGGAACACCGCCAAGGCCTTCCTGCGGCCCATCTTCCGCAGCCGCAGCAATGTGGAGATGTGGACCGGTGCCCACGTCACCCGCCTGCTGACCGACGGCGACCCTGGCAGCGCCGGGCTGCGTGTCCTTGGCTGCGAGGTGATGACGCCGGCCGGCCGGCAGCAGGTGCGGGCCACCCGCGAGGTGGTGCTGTGCGCCGGCGCGGTGAACTCGCCGCAGATCCTGCAGCTCTCCGGCATCGGCCCGGGCGCCTGGTTGCGCGAGCACGGCATTGCCGTGCAGCACGACCTGCCCGGCGTCGGCGAGAACCTGCAGGACCACCTGCAGATCCGCGCGGTCTATGGCGTGCAGGGCGTGCGGACGCTCAACACCCTGGCCGCCTCCTGGTGGGGCAAGGCCCGCATCGGGCTGGAATACGCCTGGCGGCGCAGCGGGCCGATGAGCATGGCACCGTCGCAGCTGGGCCTCTTCACCCGTTCCTCGCCGGCACACCCGTGGCCCAACCTGCAGTACCACGTGCAGCCGCTCTCGCTGGACGCCTTCGGGGAGCCCCTGCACCACTTCGACGCCTTCACCGCCAGCGTCTGCAACCTCAACCCGGGCAGCCGGGGTTTCGTGCGCGTGCGCTCGCCCCGTCACGACGACGCGCCGCGCATCCAGGCCCGCTACCTCTCGACGCCGGAGGACCGCCAGGTGGCCGCCGAGTCCCTGCGCCTGACACGGCGCATCGTCTCGCAGGCGGCCCTGCAGGCCTTCCAACCGCAGGAGCTGCGCCCCGGGCCGCAGTACCAGGGCGACGAAGAACTGGCGCGCCTGGCCGGCGACATCGCGACCACCATCTTCCACCCGGTCGGCACCTGCCGCATGGGCCGGGCGGACGATCCGATGGCGGTGGTCGACCCCCGGCTGAAGCTGCGTGGCGTGGCCGGCCTGCGGGTGGCCGATGCGAGCGTGATGCCCACCATCACCAGCGGCAACACCAACTCGCCGACCTTGATGATTGCCGAGCGGGCTGCCGAATGGATCCTGGCCGATGCGCGCTGAGCGTCAGGCCGACGGCCCTGCCAGCCGCTCGCGCAACGCGCGCAGGTCGCCCATCACACGGGCCAGGTCGACCGGCTTGGTCCAGTAGCCGGCGAAGCCGGCCTCGCGTGCACGCAGCAGGTCCTCCGGCAGGGCGTCGGCCGAGCACATGAAGGCCGGTGTGTCGGCCAGGCCCGGCAGGGCCCGCAGCCGCTGCAGCAGCTCGAAGCCGCTCATGTCGGGCAGGTTGGCATCCAGCGCCAGCACGTCGGGCCGCCATTGCGCCGCCAGTGCCAGGCCCTGGCCCCCGCTGTCCGCAATGCGCAGCTCCAGGTCTGGCTGCCGGCCCAGCGCTTCCTCGAACAGCAAGGCATTGATCGGGTTGTCTTCGACATAGAGCAGCCGCAGCACCGGGGCGGCTGCGTGGCCCGGCGGCGCAGCGCCCGCCGCCGCGTCGCTCGCCAGCGGCGGCGATGCCGGCAGCGCGCCTGGGGCCGCCCCGGGCAGCTCCACATGCGCGCAGGTGCCGCGGCCGAGCTGGCTCTGCAGCTCCAGGTGGCCGCCCATTTCCTCCACCAGGCGGCGGGCGATGACCAGCCCCAGGCCGGTGCCCTCCACCGCCGAGCTTTCGCGGCCCAGCCGTTCGAAGGGCTGGAACAGCGCATGCAGCTGGTCGGCGGCAATGCCCTGGCCGGTATCCACCACCCGCAGCGCAACCCGGTTCGCCGCCAGGCGCTGCGCCACCAGCCGCACCGTGCCGCCCGGGCGGTTGTACTTGATGGCGTTGGAGACCAGGTTGATCAGCACCTGGCGCAAGCGCTGCTCGTCGGCCTCGACATGGCAGCCGGCCGGGACCTCGTTGTAGACGGCGATGTCGCGCTGGCCAGCCAGCGGGGTGAGCAGCTCCGCCGTCTCCGCGGCCAGCGCCCGCAGGTCCAGCACGGCCGGATGCAAGGTGAGGCGGCCTTCCTCGACCTGCTGCAGGTCCAGCACGTCATTGACCAGGGCCAGCAGGTGGTGCCCGGCGCGCAGGATGTGCTGCGCATAGTCCTCCTGCTCGGGCGGCAGGCCGGGCCGGTTCACCAGCAGCTGGGCAAAGCCGAGCACCGCATTCAACGGCGTGCGCATCTCGTGGCTCAGCCGGGCCAGGAAACGGGTCTTGCTGCGGCTCGACGCTTCGGCCGCCGCGCGCGCCTGCCGGGCCTGCTCGGCCTCGTGCAGCCCGGTGACGTCGCGGAAATAGACCGTCAGCCCCAGCTCCGAGGGATAGGCATGCACCTCCAGCCAGCAGAGCAAGGGCGCGTAGTACGCCTTGAAGTTGACGGCGCGGTTCTGCGCCACGGCGCGCTCGTATTCCCGCTGGAAGACAGTGCCCACGGCCTGCGGAAACTCGGCCCAGACGCAGCGGCCCAGCAGCGACTCGCGGGGGCGAGCCAGCACCTGCTCGGCATGCCGGTTCACATAGGTGAAACGCCAGTCGTGGTCGAGCGTGAAGACAGCGTCGGTGATGCTCTCCAGCGTGGTGCTGAGCTGGCGTGCCAGCTCACGCGCTTCACGCTCGGCCAGCTTGCGGTCGGTGATGTCCTGGATCGCGCCGCTGACGCCCACCACCGCGCCCTGGTCGTCACGTTCGGGCAGGCCGATCAGGCGCACCCAGCGCAATGCGCCGCTGGCGTCCCGCAGGCGGGCCTCGAGGTCGAACCCGCGCTCGCCGGCAATGCTGGCCGCCAAAGCCTCGCGCAACCGCGGCTGGTCTTCGGGCAGGTAGAAGCCAATGGCGGCCTCCAGGCTGGGCGCCTCGCCCACCGGAATGCCGTGGAGCGCGCACACTTCGTCCGACCAGCTCAGGTGCAGGTCGGGCAGTGCCACCGACCAGCCGCCCAGCCGCGCTACGCTGCCCGCCAGGCTGAGCAGGGCCTTCTTGCGACGCAGGCGCTCCTGTGCACGCAGCTGCTCGGTCACGTCCTGCAGCAGGATCAGCCGGGCCGGCTCGCCGTCGAAGTCGACCTCGCCGCTTACCACCTCCACATCGATGAGCGAGCCGTCACGCCGCCGGTGCCGCCACAGCCCATGCCGCCCGTGGTGCGGCCCCTGGCGCAACATGTCGTCGAGCCGCGGCAGGTCTTCTGGCGGGCGGATGTCGTCGACGGTCATCGACAGGAACTCCGCTTCCGAGTAGCCGTAATGTTCCACCGCCGCCCGGTTCACCGCCAGGAAGCGGCGGCTCGCCAGCGAGAACACCCACATCGGCAGCGGGTTGCGCTCGAACAGCAGGCGCCAGTCACCCACCGGACCGGCAGGCGATGAGGGCATGGCGGCCGGCGGGTGCTGCATGGCGAGGCGGCCGGGGCCGCCCCTCAGGGGGCGGGCAGCTGGATGACGTCGAACGGCAGCAGCGGTGGCGGGTTCTTCTGCTTGTCCAGCTGGCTGTTGACAATCTGCAGCTGGCCGCGCACCAGCGCGGCGGTGGTGGGGTAGCGCAGCCGGCTGCTGCTCAGGCGCTGTGCCACACGGCCGCGTGCATAGTCGGGCTCCAGCGAGACCCGCACGATCTCGTTCTCGACATTGCGCACCACGTACAGCTCGCGCCCTTGCAGCACCAGCCCGTCGCCATGTGGCAGGGTGGCGTCCAGCTGCACCGGCTGCACCGCCTGGCTGCGGGTGTCGATGCGCCACAGCTGGCCGGTGGCCGACTGCATGGCCAGCAGGTAGCGGCCGTCCGGGGTCGCGACGATGCCGTTCAGGTTGGTCTCGCCGCTCACATAGCGGATCGGCGTGCGGCCGAGGTCCAGCCACGGCTCGAGCTGCGTCGGCTGGTCCACCACGTTGCGGGCGCGGAACAGCACCGGCC
The DNA here is from genome assembly GCF_030419005.1 of Eleftheria terrae. Lineage (NCBI taxonomy): Bacteria > Pseudomonadati > Pseudomonadota > Betaproteobacteria > Burkholderiales > Eleftheria > Eleftheria terrae. Next base: position 3,552,237 of record NZ_CP106951.1, on the reverse strand, counting down.
GGAAGGAGTCGGTCACGTAGGCATGGCCATCGGCCGAGAGCGCCAGGTCGTTGATGAAGGCATGCGGACTGTGCGGCGTCTTCAGCACCGCCAGCGTGCGGCCACTGGCGGCATCGACCAGGGCCACCGTGCCCTCGGCGCCGCCCGCCACCCACAAGCGCCGATGTGCGTCGAGCCGGATGCCGAGCGCGGCACGGCGGCCCGGCGAGCCGCCCAGCGACAGCAGCTCGGCGCGTGGCTGGCCCGGCTCCAGCTTGTACAGGTGGCCTTCGGCGGCCGAGCCCACATAGGCGGTGCCGCTGGTCTCGTCCACCGCGATGCCTTCGGGGAAGACATTGCTGCCCGGGAAGGTGTGGCGCGCCCCGGCCGGAGGCTCGCCGGCCAGCTCGATCATCCCGCACAGCAGGCGCGGGCCGCTGTTGCCAGCCGGGTCGCTGCGGTAGTCGTCAGGCAGCTCGTGCACGACGAGCGTGCGCCCCAGCACGCTGGCGGGGCCGGGCTTCAGGCCAATGCCGGGCCGCTCGGCCTGCAGGCGGGCGCGGCCGTCGGCACCCACCACCAGGTTGGGCAGGTCGCCACCGTGCGCCTCGGCCGGCGGCTGTGAAGGATGGCCGTGGTTGCGGCTGTGCAGCGGATCGAAATGCGGGCCGGCCGCACCGAACGGCACGATCTTGCCGGTGGCCGCATCCGGCCCGGGCGCGCACTCGCCATGCTGGTGGATGTGGAAGCCATGCTGGCCGGGCGACAGCCCGCGCACCTCGATGTCGAGCGACAGGCCCTGGGCCGTCTCGGTGAAGCGGGCCTCGCCCGCTGTCTGGCCTGCCGCATCACGCAGCGTGGCGCGCGCAGCGGGCGGCGCCGCCTGGGCGCTGGCCGGCGTGGGACCGGCCAGCAGGCAGACCGCGGCGGCAACAGTGGCGAGGGGAAGCAACAGGGGTTTCATCTCATCGTCCTTCGTAGCTGACGCGGTAGATCACGCCGTTCTCGTCCTCGGCCACCAGCAGCGAGCCGTCGGGGGCCAGGGCCAGCCCGGCCGGCCGGCCGAAGCGGGCGGGCCGGTGTGCTTCCTGGTGCTCGCTCGCCTGCGGGCTGCGGCCTGGCTCGCGCAGCGCCGGTGGGGGCGAGGCCATCAACCAGCCGGTGAGGAAGTCGTCGATGCCCACCGGCTGCCCGGCAGCGTCGAACCGCACGCGCACCACCTTGTACCCGCTGGGCGCGGCACGGTTCCACGAGCCCCGCATGGCGACGAAGGCGCTGTGGCGGTACTCGGTCGGGAACTGCCTGCCGGTGTAGAACACCATGCCCAGGGGTGCCGCATGTGCGGTGTAGGTCAGCACCGGGGCCTGCGTGGTGGGGCAGAAATCGGCCTTGCTCGTGTTGGGAGGATCGTTGGCCTGCAGCTTGTCGGGCTGGCGGTCGCCGTAGCACCAGGGCCAGCCGTAGTCCTTGTTCTTCTCGATGCGGTTGAGCTCCTCGGGCGGCTGGTCGTCACCGCGCCAGTCAGAGCCGTGGTCGAAGCCGTAAAGCGCCTGGCTCACCGGATGCCAGGCAAAGCCGATGGTGTTGCGCAGGCCGCGGGCATACACCGTGCGGGCCGATCCGTCGGGCGCGGCGACCACCAGCGTGCCGCTTTCACCGGCGGTCTCGCGGCAGTTGTTGCAGGTGGAGCCGACGGTGATGTAGAGCAGCCCGTCGGGGCCGATGGCCAGCGTGCGGTTGGGGTGCTGCCCGGCGTCGGGCAGGTCGTCGATGATGACCTTGGGGTTGGACAGCGTGCCGTCGGCCTGCACCTCGGCCAGCAGCACCTTGCGGTCGGACGCCATGTAGAGCCGTTGGCCGTGCAGCGCCAGCCCGTTGATCCACTTGATGTTCTGCGCCACGGTCTTGCGCTCGTCGGCCACGCCGTCGCGGTCGGTGTCGCGCAGCAGCAGCACGTCGCCCTGTGCCCGGCGCGAGGCATAGACATCGCCATTGGGTGCCACCTGCAGCCAGCGAACGTTCTGCAGGTTTTTCGCGAACACGCTGACCTTGAAGCCGGGCGGCAGCTTGAGCTGCGCCAGCAGGCGTTCCTCAAAAGGCAGTGGCGTGGGGTCGGTGACCGTGCCGCTGAGGGTGATCGGGCCATCGCCGGGCGGCAGTTGGGCATGCGCCAGCGGGCCGACGCAGAGCAGGCCGGCAAGCAGGCCGTGCAGACGTTTCATCGGGGCTCTCCTGCGGAAGGCGGCGCCAGCATGCGCCGCCACATGGCCGGCAAGGCCCCAGCGGCCCTGCCCGCCCGCAGAAGTCAGCAAATCGCAATCCCGAGTGCGCGGCCAGCGCGCACCGCGCTCAGGCGGCCGGCACGAAGCTGCGCACCGCGCGTGTCGCCAGGTCCAGGTAGCCCGGCGCGTGGCGCTGCACGCGCAGCCGCAGCTCGCGCCCCAGCTCCTGCAGGCGCCAGCGGGTTTCGCGCAGGACCAGCGTGAGCTCGAGGTGCATGGCGGGGTCGGCGACCTCGTTCACCAGGCGTCGCAACTCGCCGGCATCGCGGGTGTTGACACCGGCGCTGACCAGCGCCATGCAGATGCGGTCGTAGCGGAAGCTAGCGGCCTGGAAGGTGAGCCGGGTCGGGCCGTCGGCCGCGTCGAGCTGTTCGGCCAATTCGGGCCGGAACTGCTCGATGCGGTGGATGCCCGCCACCACTTCGTGGACCTGGCCCAGCGTGTCGTCCCAACTCGGCAGCTGGACGCGGTCCATTTCCTGCTCGAGTGCGGCAGGGGTGGAGACGACTGCATCAATCACCGTACGGTCGAATTCGCCGGGCACCAGCTTGAGCGCTACCCGGGCGCTGTGCATGGGCGTGCGGCTCGCCTCCGCCAAACCGGCCAGCAACTCACTGGCGCCGAGGATACGGCCCGGCTTGCCAATGGCCTCCGCCCTCAGGCCCGCCGGGTAGCCGAAGCCGTCCAGCCGCTCATGGTGTTGCAGCACTGCCTGCGCCACTGTTTTGTCGAGCTGCGGAATGTCGGCGAGCAGACGAAAGGCCACCAGGGGATGCACGCACACCTGCTTCCATTGGTGCAGCTTTAGCGAGCCTCCCTTGAGCACCGCCGGATCGATGTACAGCTCGCCAACGTCGTGATACAGGCCAGCCAGCATGGCGGCCCTCAGCTGGTCCGCGCTGTTCAGCCGCAAGTGCTGGTGCAGCGACATCGTCAGCAGGCTCACCGCCACCGCATGGTCCAGCTTGCGCGCGTCCTGCCCCGCATAGAGGGTCAACAGCGTGTGCAGGGTCTCGATGTCCGGAAAGGCACGCAGGCTGTCGAGCACCTCGGCGGCGGCCGGCGGCCGCAGCGCGTGCACCGTGGGGTGCTGCTCCAGCAGCCGTTCCCCGGCTTCGGCCAGTTGGTTGCCATCCAGGCCACCCGCCACCTTGAGCGTGCTTTCCAGCGGCTTGCGCAGCTTGTATTCCAGCAGGCGCTCACGCACTCGTTCATCGATCCTGGCACCTTTGCTCAGCAGCTTCATGCCATTGCCAGCAACGATGTCCTCGGTGGCCTCGATGTCCTGGGTGCGGGATGCATCCATCACCCGGTCGAGGTAGTGTCGGTTGACCACGGCAGCGTCATTCATAAGCAGGCATTCAGGCACGGCAGGAGATGCCGCCGGGCACGGGCGGCCTTGCTCGGATATCGGAACGAACGCTGCCGTGCTTGAGCGTGAAGATCGAGGCAGAAGTCTCGAATCAGGCCCGCGCCGCCACCGATGCCGTGGACGCTCGGCTGCCCTTGACGGCAGGCGCCGGGCTGGGGCTCGGGCTCACTTCAGCTGGAAGGGGCCGCCCTTGTCGAGCGCACGCCGGTAGGCCTCGCGCGCGTGGATGCGGGCCAGGAAGTCCGTCAGGCGCGGCCGGCGCGCATCCAGCCCGCCGCGCGCCGCGGCCGCTTCCAGCGGGAAGCTCATCTGGATGTCGGCCGCGCTGAACTGCTCGCCGGCAAACCAGGGCCGCGTGGCCAGTTCTGCTTCCATGTAGTCCAGGTGCCGCGCGATCTGCGGCATCACCAGCATGCCCTTGGCGCGCGCCGCGATCGAGCGAGCCACCGGCTTGGCGAAGAAGGGCATCGGCGCGGTCTCGATGCGATCGAACACGAGCTTGAGCAGCAAGGGCGGCATCGCCGAGCCCTCGGCATAGTGCATCCAATAGGTGTAGCGCAGCCGCTCCGGGCTGCCGCTGGCCGGCACCAGCCGGTCGGCACCGTAGCGCCCGGCCAGGTACTCCAGGATCGCGCCCGACTCGGCCAGCGTGAGCCCGCCGTCCTGGATCACCGGCGACTTGCCGAGCGGATGCACCGCGAGCAACTCGGGCGGTGCCAGCAGGGTCTTGCGGTCGCGTTCATAGCGCTTCACCTCGTAGGGCAGGCCCAACTCCTCCAACAGCCAAAGCACCCGTTGCGACCGCGAGTTGTTGAGGTGATGGACGATGATCATGTTTGCTTCACAGGTGAGACAAACCGCCAGCATGCCCGAGATCGCCGACAGTCGTTGCCATGCGCCCGACAGGCGGTGACTGCTGAAAAAAGGGGCAGGAAAACCCCTAGTGCGAGGCCGGCTGGGTCATCCTACAGTCACGTCACTCGCTGCGGGCCCGGCCTTCCAGGTGCCTGCGCAGGGCGGGGGTCTGAGGAGACACAGAGAAGCAGTACAAGAGACTCTGTGACGCACAACGAATGTCACAATTGCAAGGGCGCTGGCCATGGTCAGCGCCCTTCGTTTTTCCGGGTCCCGCGCCGCCTTTGCACGGTCCTGCGGTGCCGGCCTCCCCTTGCTTCACTTCTTCACCATCGTTCGCGCCGATGTTCGAACTTGCCGTTGCCACGCTCGCCTCGCTGTTTGCCGGTTTCGTCGATGCCATCGTCGGCGGCGGCGGCCTGATCCTGGTGCCGGCGCTGTTCGGCGTCTTCCCCAGCGCACCGCCGGCCACGCTGTTCGGCACCAACAAGGGGGCTGCGGTGTGGGGCACGGCCTGGGCCACGCTGCAGTACGCCAAGCGGGTCGAGATGGTCTGGTCGGCCTTGCTGCCGGCCGCCCTGGCCGCGCTGGTGGGCGCGGCGCTCGGCGCGTGGAGCGTCACGCTGGTCGACCCGAGCGGACTGCGCCGGGCCCTGCCGCTGATCCTGCTGGCGGTGCTGCTGTACACGCTGGCCAAGAAAGACCTCGGGCGCGATCACCAGCGTCGCTACGGCGGCCGCCAGGAAGGCCTGGTGGCCTCGCTGATCGGCCTGCTGGTGGGGTTCTACGACGGCTTCTTCGGCCCCGGCACCGGCAGCTTCTTCGTCTTCCTGTTCGTGCGCGTGCTGGGCTACGACTTCCTGCATGCCTCGGCCAGCGCCAAGCTGCTGAACACCGCCACCAACCTGTCGGCACTGGCGCTGTTCATCGCCAAGGGCCACATCTGGTGGAAGTACGCGCTGGCGATGGCAGTGGCCAACATCGTCGGCAGCCTGTTCGGCACCCGGCTCGCGCTGAAGCACGGCGCGGGCTTCGTGCGCGGCATGTTCATTGCCGTCGTCTCGCTGCTGATCCTCAAGACCGGCTACGACGCCTTCCTGCGCGGCTGACCGCGACGGCCCGGCTGGCTGTGCGGGTGCCTGTGGCGCGGCACACCGCGAGCGCCGATTTGGGTACAGTGGGCCGCTCGACATGGCCTCTCCCCGATCCGTGCCCTCCCGCCGGTTCCGCCTCTGGCTCGCGCCCCGCGCCGGCCTGAGCACACGCACCCGCATCGGGCTCGGCTTCGGCGGCCTGGCCTTGGCGGTGTTCCTGGCGGTCGGCCTCGCCTCGGGCGACTCGGCCCGCCGGCATGCCAGTGCCAATGCCGGCCTGAGCCTGGCCGAGCTGTCGCGCCACCTGTCCGCCATGCTGGAAGCCGGCATGGCCGAGCGCTACCGCGAGGTCCGCAACATCGCCAGCCTGGCCCAGCTGCAGGACGGCCCGCTCGACCTGGCGCAATGGCGCGCCCTGCTCGAGCAGCTGCAGGCCTCCTATGCCCATTACGCCTGGATCGGCGTGACCGACGCCGACGGCATCGTGCGGGCCGCCACCGGCGGCGTGCTGGAGGGGCGCGACGTGTCGCAGCGGCCCTGGTTCGTGCAAGGCCGCAAGGGCGCCTTTGCCGGCGATGTGCACGACGCAGTCCTGCTGGCCAGCCTGCTGCCACCTTCGGACTCGCAGGAGCCGCTGCGCCTGGTGGACGTGGCCGCCCCGCTGCGGCAAGACACGCGGCTGCTCGGCGTGCTGGGGGCCCACCTCAGCTGGCAATGGGCCGAACAGCTGGGCCGCCAGGTGCTGGCGCCGGTGGAAGCCGCCCGCCAGGTCGAGGTGGTGGTGGTGAACGCCCAGGGCGAGCAGCTGCTGGGCCCGAAAGGCGGCGCCGCAGTGACCCTGCCGCGCGCCCGCATCGACCGGCTGCTGCAGCAGCCCTATGGCGTCGAAACCTGGAGCGATGGGCGCCGCTACCTCAGCGCCGCCCATTTCGGGCAGGGCAGCGCCGACTATCCCGGCCTGGGCTGGACGGTGCTGGTGCGCCAGCCGCTGGACACCGCCATTGCGTCGGCCCACCGGCTGCAGTGGCAGATCATCGGCTTCGGCCTGTTCGGTGCGCTGGCCTTCGGTCTGGCCGGCTGGGGGCTGGCAGGGCGCCTGGCGGCGCCCCTGCGCCGGGTGGCCGAACAGGCCCAGCTGCTGGCCGCCCACGGCCATCCGGGCGAGCACCCGCCGGCCAGCCACGACGAGGTGGCCCAGCTCGCCCAGGCCCTCGGCGAGCTGGTGGAGCAGCTGCGGGCCCGCGAACGCGAGCTGATGGCCCTCAACGACACCCTGGAGCAGCGGGTGCAGGACCGCACCGAGGCGCTCGAGCGCGCCAACGCCGACCTGCAGAGCTTCTCGCGCAGCGTTTCACACGACTTGAAGGGGCCCATGGCTTCGATCGGCGCCGCGGCGCGTCTGGTGCAGGAGCTGCACGGTTCGCGGCTCGATGCCCGCGGCCGCCAGATGCTGGAGCTGATGGCCAGTGAATGCGACCGGCTCGGCGTGCTGGTCGACGAGCTGCTCTCGCTGTCGCGCGTCGAGCACCAGCCGCTGCAGCGCCAGCCGGTCAGCATGGCGGCCCTGGCACGCGCCGCCGCCGAGGACGTGCTGAAGCAAGCGGGCCACGCCGGCCCGCATGCCGAGCGCGTGCAGATCGTGTTCGGCGAGTTGCCCACCGTCGAGGGCGACGCGGTGCTGCTGCGGCAGGTGTGGCACAACCTGCTGTCCAACGCGGTGAAGTTCACCCGCCAGGTGGACCATCCCCGCATCGAGCTCGGCGCGCACATCGACGGCCGGGAGCAGGTCTTTCACGTGCGGGACAACGGTGCCGGCTTCGACGCCCTGCAGGCGCAGCGGTTGTTCTCGGCCTTCGAGCGCCTGCACTCGGCGGTCGAGTTCCCGGGCAGCGGCGTGGGACTGTCCATCGTCAAGCGCATCGTCGCGCGCCACGGCGGGCGGGTGTGGGCCGAAGGCGAGGTGGGCCGCGGCGCCTGCTTCTGCTTCACGCTGCCGACCGGCGCTGACGATCTCGACGATGCAGCGGCCAGGCCGGGCGCCGGGCCGCCGCCTGAGCCTCTCGCGCCGGCGCCCCCGGCACCGGCGTGAGAGGCTCGACCTTCGCGCCTGGATCAGCGCCTGGGCCGGCGCCTCGGTCAGCACGCCGGCCAGCCTCCCGCGCGGGCCCCCGGCGGCCGCCGCGCTACACCGCTGCGCGGCCCGTCGGCGGGCCCGGCATGCCGCGTCAAGGCGGCACGAGCGCCAGCCGCCGCCCAGCCGGCCGCCACGCTCAGGCGGCTTTCGTGAACAGCTCGCGATGCTGCTCGCGCAGCAGCGCCTTCTGGACCTTGCCCATGGTGTTGCGCGGCAGCTCGGCGACCACGAACACCCGCTTGGGCACCTTGTAGTTTGCAAGCGCGTCCTTCAGCGCGGCGATGAGGGCTGCCTCCTGCAGCAGCACGCCGGGACGCGCCACGGCCACCGCCACCACCGCCTCGCCGAAGTCGGGATGCGGCACGCCGATGACGGCCGACTCGGCCACGCCGTCCTGCCGGTTGAGCACGTCCTCGACCTCGGCCGGGTAGACGTTGTAGCCGCCACTGATGACCAGGTCCTTGCTGCGACCCACGATGCTCAGGTAGCCGTTCTCGTCGAAGCGGCCGACGTCGCCGGTGCGGAACCAGCCGTCGGCGGTGAACTCCTCGGCGGTCTTCTCGGGCAGGCGCCAGTAGCCAGCGAAGACGTTCGGCCCACGCACCTCCACCCCGCCGATCTCGCCCACCCCGCATGGCTGACCGGTCTTGGCATCGACCACCCGCACGCTCACGCCCGGCAAGGGCCGGCCCACCGTGCCGCCGACCCGGGGGCCGTCTTCGGGGCGGCAGGGGTTGGAGGTCAGCATCACCGTCTCGCTCATGCCGTAGCGCTCCAGGATGGTGTGGCCGGTGCGCTCGCGGAAGCGCTCGAAGGTCTCCACCAGCAAGGGCGCCGAGCCGCTGATGAACAGCCGCATTCCGGCGCAGGCCTCGCGCGTCAGGCCCGGCTCGGCCAGCAGGCGCACATAAAGGGTCGGCACCCCCATGAAGACGCTGGCGTGCGGCAGCTTCGCCACCACCGTCGCGGGGTCGAACTTCGACAGCCAGATCATCCGGCTGCCCTGCAGCAAGGCCGAATGCACCGCCACGAAGAGCCCGTGGATGTGGAAGATGGGCAGGGCATGGATCAACACGTCCTCGCGCCGCCAGTCCCAGTAGTCGCGCAGCGTGAGCGCGTTGCTGAGCATGTTGCCGTGCGTCAGCATGGCACCCTTGCTGCGGCCGGTGGTGCCCGAGGTGTAGAGGATGACGGCCAGGTCCTCGGGCGAGCGCGGCACCGGCTCATGGCGGTCGCTCATGTGCGAGGCGCGCTCCAGCAGCGAGCCGCTGCGCGTGTCGTCCAGCGTGAAGACATACGCCGTGCCCATCGAGAAGGCCAGCTTGCTGACGGCGGAAAAGTCGCGGCTCGCGCAGACCACCACCGACGGCTCGGCATTGCCGATGAAGTACTCCAGCTCGGCCAGCCGGTAGGCCGTGTTCAGCGGCAGGTAGACCAGGCCGGCCCGCAGGGTGGCGAGGTAGAGCATCAGGGCCTCGACCGACTTGTCGGTCTGCACCGCGATGCGTGCGCCGGCCGGCAGGCCGAGGCTGGCCAGCAGGTTGGCCATCATCGCGCTGCCGCGCTCCAGGTCCGACCAGCGGTAATGCAGGCCGTTGTCGGTCTCGATCGCGATGCCGTCCAGCTCGGCCGGCCAGCCCGCGCGCAGCGCGGCAAACAGGTTGTGGTGGGTGTCCATGTCGGGGTCGCGTTGAAGTGGCGCCGAAGCCTCGGCCGGGGCGCCGATTGTCCTCCCTGCCCGCCGCGCCCCGGCGGCCGCGCGTGCGCGGCGCGCGGTCACGCCTGGGCCGCCAGCGTCCGGCGCAAGCGCTCGGCGGCGAAGTCCACGAAGGCCCTCACCTTCGCCGCCGCCTTGCGGCCTTCGGCATAGACGAGGTGAACCGGGATGGGTGGCGGCTCGAACTCGGCCAGCACGATCTGCAGGCGGCCGGCGCGCACCGCATCCGCCACCTGGTAGGACAGCGCGCGGGTCACGCCATGCCCGGCCAGCGCGGCGTCAATGCTCACCTCGCCGGCATTCACGAGCAGCCGCACCCGCGGCTGCACCAGCTGGCGCGCCCCGTCACCGGGCGGCCCGCCGAACTGCCAGGGCTGGTCCGGCCCGCCGGTCTGCGAGCCGCCAATGGCATCGTGCGCGGCCAGGTCGGCCGGCTGCTTCGGCACGCCGCGCGCAGCAAGGTAGGTGGGCGCCGCCACCACCACCCGGCGCACCATGCCGACCGGCAGTGCCGTCAGCGAAGAGTCCGGCAGGTGGGCGATGCGCACCGCCACGTCGAGGCCTTCGTCGATCAGGTGAACGACCCGGTCGACGAAGAAGGTCCGCACCCGCATGCGGGGATGCGCGTCGAGGAAGTCCAGCACCAGCGGTGCCACATGCAGGCGGCCGAACATCACCGACGCCGTGACCGACAGCTGGCCCTGTGGCTCGGCATAGGCGCCGCCGGCCGACGCCTCGGCTTCCTCGATGTCCGCCAGGATGCGCTTGCAGTCGAGCAGGTAGCGCTCGCCGGCCTCCGTCAGCCGCACGCTGCGGGTCGTGCGGTGCAGCAGCCGGGCACCCACCTGCTGCTCCAGCGCCACCACCGCCCGGGTGACGGCCGGCGCCGACAGCCGCAGGCGCCGGGCTGCAGCCGCAAAGCCGGCCGCCTCGGCGACCGCGACAAACACCTGCATGCACTCCAGACGATCCATGTCGCCATTTCATCCAAGGTAACGGTGAAATGTCAACGGCGGCGATTCTGTCTTCCCTGCGAAATGAATAAGGTGGCGTCCTCATCCATTTCCAGCTACAGAAAGGCCCCCCATGAGCCGCCCTTCAGCCTCCATGCCGGCGCAGCCGATCCGCCTCTACCGCTACGCCCTGTCCGGCCATGCGCATCGCGTGGAGCTCTTCCTGTCGCTGCTCGGCCTGCCGGTGCAGCGGATCGACGTCGACCTGAAGGCCGGCGAGCAACGCCAGCCCGCCTTCCTGGCCCGCAACCCCTTTGGCCAGGTGCCGGTGATCGAGGACGGCGAGCTGACGCTGGCCGACAGCAACGCCATCCTGGTCTACCTGGCGCGCCGCTACGACAGCAGCGGCCACTGGCTGCCGCTGGAGCCGGCCGCCGCTGGCGAGGTGCAGCGCTGGCTCAGCGTGGCCGCCGGCCCGCTGGCGCTCGGCCCCGCGGCCGCCCGGGTGGCGGCCGTCTTCGGCCGCCCGCTGGACCCGCGCAGCCACGAGATCGCCACCCGCCTGTTCGACCAGCTCGACGCCCGGCTCGCCGACCGCTCCTGGCTGCTGGCCGGCGACACGCCCACCATCGCCGACATCGCGCTCTACACCTACACCGCGCATGCGCCCGAAGGCGGCGTGTCGCTGGTGCCCTATGCCCACCTGCGGGCCTGGCTGGCGCGCATCGAGGCCTTGCCGGGCTTCGTGGGCATGCAGCGCTCGGCAGTGCCGGCCCCGCAGCAGCCGTCTTCCGCCACGGCAGGTCCGCGGCCATGAGCACGCCCCTGCCCGGCTCACCGGCCGCGGCCGCCCTGCCAGGCGGGCCCGACACGGGCTCGCCGTTCCACCCCGGCGAGCAGGAGCTGCAGGCCCGCGCCGGCCTGCGCGAGCGCATGGAGCAGGTCGGCCGCAAGGTGATCCGCGACTTCATGCCCGACCAGCACCGCGAGCTGTTCGAGCAACTGCCGCTGCTGGTGGTGGGCAGCCTCGACGAACAGCAGCGCCCCTGGGCGTCCTGGCTGTGCGGCCAGCCGGGCTTTGTGCGCAGCCCGGATGCGCGCCGGCTGCAGGTGCAGGCCCGGGTGGACGCTGGCGATCCGCTGGCCACCCGGCTGGCAGTGGGCCAGCCGCTGGGGCTGCTGGGCATCCAGCTCGAAACCCGGCGCCGCAACCGCATGAACGGCCGCATCAGTGAGGTCGGCGCCGACGGCTTCACCGTGCAGGTGGAAGAGAGCTTCGGCAACTGCCCGCAGTACATCCAGGCGCGCCTGCCCTCCTTCGTCCCGCCGGCGGCTGCCGGCTTGCCCGCCCCGCCGCGTGCCGAGGCACGGCAGCTGTCGCCGCTGGCCGCCTCGCTGGTGGCGGCGGCCGACACCCTGTTCATCGCTTCCGCGGCACCCGGCGCGGCGGGCGTGGATGTGTCCCACCGGGGCGGCCGGCCGGGTTTTGTCGCGCTCTCGCAGGATGCCGGCGGCACCGTGCTGACACTGCCCGACTACCGCGGCAACTTCCTCTTCAACACCTTGGGCAACCTCCGCCTGTGGCCGCATGCCGGGCTGCTGTTTCCCGACTTCGAGCGCGGCGGGCTGCTGCAGCTGACCGGCAGTACCGAGATCGTCTGGGACGGTCCGGAAGTCGAAGCGGTGCCGGGCGCGCAGCGGCTGTTGAGGTTTCGCGTCGAGTCGGGCTGGTGGCGGGCAGGGGCGCTGCCGCTGCGCTGGTCGGCCCCGCAGCTCGCGCCTCAGCTGGTGGCCCTGGGGGAATAGCGAAGGGGCCTCCCGCGGGCCCGCCGCATCGGCGCACCAGGGCTACTCCAGGGACCGCGGCGGTGCGTTGGGCGTCAGCAGCCCGGCATCGCGCCAGGGGCTGCGCTTGCCGCCGCAGGCCTCCCGCCAGTCCATCGCGCGCCAGTAGGCGGGCGCGCGTGCCTGCGCAATACCGGGCCAGGACAACGGATCGGCCCCCACCCACGGCAGGAAGGGATTGCGCCGGCCATAGCCCCACAGCTCGATGCGCACCGAGGGCCGCACCGCCGGGCCGCGCGCGTGGAAGCCGAAGGTGTCGGCCACCACCAGGGTGTTGGCCGGCACGTCGAAGGCCCGCGGCGGCGGCAGCCCGAGCGCCGGCAATGACTCACGTGCCACCCGGAACGAGCCGCGGGCGGTGTAGCGGTCGGCATGCCGGGCGGCCTCCAGGCTCAGCTCGCGCTCCCAGGCCAGGCGCTCCGGGCTCAGCCGGTGCGAGCCGGGCACATAGCAGAAGGCGCCCGCATCGGCCTCCACATCGGTCAGGAACAGCCAGGCCTTGACGGTGGGATGGAAGGTGTCGGCATGCAGCCGGGTCTGCGGATCGGGCGCCGCCTTGCGCACCTGCGACAGGATGGTCTGCACATAGCCCACCGGCTCCTGGTCGAAACTGCCGACATAGCGTGTCAGGCCGTGCCACAGCGGTCCGGCGAGGAACTCACGCACTTCAGGCTGGGCCCGCAGGAAGGCCGCATCGAGCGCGATGCGCCGGGTCACGGTATCGCCCTGCACCATCTCGCGCGCCGGGGCACGGTGGGCCAGCACCCGCTCGCGCAGCCGCTCGAAGACAGCGGGCGGCAAGGCCTCGGTGCGCAGCACGAAGCCGTCTCGCTCGAAGGCGGCGCGGTCCTGCGGCGACACCAGGGAGGCCAGCCGTTCGCGCCGCTGAGCCGCCAGTGCGTGGGCGGTGCGCAGCCGCCAGGCATGCAGGCCCCAGTCGTTCAGGCGGCGCGAGCCGATCAGCGGATTGTCCCGGAACGACTTCGCCGGCGTCAGCAAGGCCAGCGCCCACCACGGGCCCAGCAGCAGGTTTTTCAGCGGGTGGCTCATGCGGCCACGGCGGCACGGGGCGTGCCCGCCGCCCCGCGGGGCCGGCCTGCCCTGCCCGGCGCCCCCGTCCCGGCATCGCCGCGGGGTGGCTGGTTCACAGGCCGGCGGCTGCCTTGTCCAGCCAGCCGAGCGTCTTGGCATGCAGGCTCTGGACATAGAGCCGGTCCGCCGTCTCGGTGATGGCGGTCGTTTCGGGATAGGCGCCGCTCGGGTCCTGCAGGTCGGCCCGCACCCGGCCGGTTTCATCGAAGGCCATCACATGCCCGTACGCCGCCGGCACCGGCCACCAGGCGCGCGGCAGGCGCAGGGTCAGGCGGCGCAGCCACGGCTGGTCGGCACTCTCGTCCATGAATTCGCTGCGCGGCTTGGCAAAGCCGACCCACAGCCGCCCATCCAGGCCGCGCATCAGGTTGTCGGGATAACCCGGCAGGTTGTCGAGCAACACCTGGGCTTGCGGGGCCGCATCGAGGGTGAGCGCCCGGGCGTCGAGCTGGCGGGCCAGCACGGCCAGCTTCCAGATGCGGTATTCCCCGGTTTCGTTGACGAACAGGTGGCTTTCGTCAGCCGACAGGGCCAGCCCATTGGGAAAGCACAGCCCGCTCATCAACACGCGCGTCTGGCCGGTCGCCGGGTCGTGCTCCAGCACCCGGCCGGTGGCCTGATGCTCGATGATGTCGAGCACGCTGGCTTCGAAGGTGCCACCCCAGGCCTTGGGCCCGAAGCGGCGCGAGGCATCGGTGAAGTAGATCTTGCCATTGCGCGCCACCACCACTGCGTCGACATACCGCAGCGGGTCGCCCTCCACCTCGTCGGCCAGCACCTGCAACCGTGCGGTGGGCCCGATGCCGGTGGCTTTCAGCAAGGCGCCATGGCGGCCGTACATCGGGTCGGCGATGACCATCGCCCCGGCCGCATCGAAATCGAAGCCCAGCGGTCGTCCCCCGGTGTGCACCGCCACCTCGCGTCCCGAGCCGTCGGCCCGCATGCGCAGGATGCGGCCGCTGCGCACGGCGATGTAGATCCAGCCGTCCGGCCTCGCCACCACATGCTCCGGGCCGTCGTCGCCTCCCAGGTCGAGCGAGCGCAGTTGCGCCAGCCGGTGGTTGACGGCATGCGCGCCCTGGTAGCCCGGCGCAGCCGGCGCCTGCCACGCCACCGGGTCGATCGGCACGGGCCACAGCAACAGGTAGGCAACTCCGGCCCCGACGGCCGTGGCGAGGACCAGCAACAGGCGTCTCATCGGCGGTACACCCTTCACATGACGGTGCCCGATTATTCGAGGCAGGAGGTCCGCTTGTGTCCTGGCAAATGTCGGAGGAACGCGGCTCGCACACGGGCTCGGATGACCGCCTGCTATGTGAACCATCAAGTGAACCAATTAGCCATTTGCTTTCCTTAGGAAGACACTATTCCAAGGCACATCGAGCAAGGAATAGACAATGGCCAAGACTGCCAGCTTCGGCATCCTGCACCTCGGCATCTCGTTCTCGGTAGGCTATGTGCTCACCGGCAGCGTCGCGATCAGTGGCGCGATGACGCTGATCGAGCCGCTGCTCAACACGGTGGCCCACTACTTCTTCGACAAGTACTGGGGGCATGCGCCGCTGGTGGCCCGGCTGCGTCGCTGGGGGCAGGCGCTGCGGGTCGGGCGGGCGGCCGCCGGGCCAGCGTCGGTGCCTGTCTGACGGCGAAGGCGCGATTTTTGCCCTATCGTCCGGGCGATGCAGCACGCCCGGTTCTCGCCCTCGTCCCCGCTTTCCCTGCCCGCGCTCGACACCCGCAGCGCCCTGTTCCTCGACTTCGATGGCACCCTGGCCGAGCTGGCACCCCGCCCGGATGCGGTGCGGGTGCCGCCGGAGTTGATCGACACGCTGCGCGCGCTGCACCAGGCCCTGCAAGGGGCGATCGCCATCGTCTCCGGCCGCCCCGTTGCCCAGCTGGACGCCTTGCTGGCGCCGCTGCACCTGGCATCGGCCGGCGTGCATGGCGTCGAGCGGCGCAGCGCCGACGGCTACCTGCAGCGCCTGCCCGCGCCCGACGGCCTTATCCTGGTGCAACAACGCGCGGACGCGCTGGCGGCCGAGCTGCCGGGGCTGCTGGTCGAGCACAAGCCGGGGGCGCTGGCACTGCACTACCGTCAGCGGCCGCAGGCGCGTGAGCGCTGCGTGGAGGTGATGGAGGCCGCGGTGCGCGAAGCGGGCGGGCTGACGCTGCTGCACGGCAAGATGGTGTTGGAAGCCAAGCCGGAGATGGCCACCAAGGGCCATGCCATTGCGGCCTTCCTGCGGGAGCCTCCCTTCCTCGGCCGCCGCCCGCTTTTCGCGGGCGACGACGTGACGGACGAGGCCGGCTTCGCCGCGGTGCAGGCCGCAGGCGGCGACACCCTGAAGATCGGCGAAGGTGAAACCGCCGCCGTCCACCGGCTGGCCGACCCGGCCGCCCTGCGCAGCTGGCTGGCACGGTGCGCCGCGCAGCTCGCTGCACAACCCACCGGCAGTGCGGACGGCGGCTGAGCGACACTCGACAGAACAAGACCAACCAGGGAGAACGACCGAATGAACCCAACAGCGGCCGCGCCGCCCTTCCACGGGCTGCCCTCGCCCTCCTCGCTCGACTGCGGCGTGATCGGCAATTGCGCCTACAGCGCGCTGGTGGACCGCCATGCCCGCATCGTCTGGTGCTGCCTGCCGCGCTTCGACGGCGACCCGGTCTTCAACGCCCTGATCGATCCGTCGGAACAAGGCGCGCTGTGGGGCTTCGAGCTGGAGTCGTTCGCGCGCAGCGAGCAGTACTACGAGCCCAACACCGCCATCCTGCGCACCCGGCTGTACGACACGCACGGCCAGGGCATCGAGGTGGTCGACTTCGCGCCGCGCTTCTTCAGCCGCAACCGCATGTTCCGGCCGCTGTCGCTGGTGCGTCGGGTCAAGCCCATTGCGGGCGCACCGCGCCTGCGGGTGGTGCTGCGGCCGCGCTTCGACTGGGGCAGCACCGTCCCGACCGTGACCCGCGGCAGCCACCACATTCGCTATGTCGGACCCAACCAGACACTCCGGCTGACCACCAACGCACCGCTAAGCTACATCCTGGCCGAGTCCTACTTCGTCGCCGACCGGCCGATGGACTTCATCCTCGGCCCCGACGAGACGCTGATGGAAGGCATCCGGGAGGTCGCCCGCTCGTTCGAGCAGGACACGGCCGCCTACTGGCGTGTCTGGAGCAGCCGGCTGCACATTCCGCTGGAATGGCAGGAGGCGACCATCCGGGCGGCCATCACCCTCAAGCTCTCGCTGTTCGAGGACACCGGCGCCATCATCGCCGCCATGACCACCAGCATCCCCGAGGCGCCGGGCAGCCAGCGCAACTGGGACTACCGCTACTGCTGGCTGCGCGACGCGTTCTTCGTGGTGCGGGCGCTCAACAGCCTGTCCGAGATCGGCACCATGGAGGACTACCTGCGCTGGCTGGGCAATGTGGTCTCGCAGGCCGCCGGCGGGCACATCAAGCCGCTCTACGGCATTGGCCTGGAGCTGGACCTGCAGGAGCAGTTCGTGCCGCACCTGCCCGGCTACCGGGGCATGGGGCCGGTGCGGGTCGGCAACCAGGCGCACGAGCACTTCCAGCATGACGTCTACGGCAACATCATCCTGGGCGCAGCCCAGGCCTTCCACGACCGGCGGCTGCTGCGGCCGGCCGGGCTGGCCGAGTTCCAGCAGCTGGAGGCGGTGGGCGAGCAGGCCTTCCGCGTCTATGACCAGCCCGACGCCGGCATGTGGGAGCTGCGCACCCGGGCCCGCGTGCACACCTCCTCCGCCCTGATGAGCTGGGCCGCCTGCGACCGGCTTGGCAAGATCGCCACCCGTTTCGGCCTGGGCGACCGGGCGCAGTTCTGGCATGCCCGCGCCCACGAGATCCGCCACCGCATCCTCGACGAATCCTGGTCCGAGAGGCGACAGGCCTTCGCCGAGAGCTTCGGCGGGCACGACCTCGATGCCAGCGCACTGCTGATGGCCGAGGTCGGCTTCATCGACCCGCGCGACCCGCGCTTCGTGGCCACCGTCGACGCGCTGGAGCACTCGCTGTGCGATGGCCCCTACATGCGGCGCTACGAGGCGCCGGACGACTTCGGCAAGCCGGAGACGGCCTTCAACATCTGCACCTTCTGGCGCATTGACGCGCTCGCGCGCATCGGCCGCAAGGAGCAGGCGCGCGAGATCTTCCAGGCCATGCTGGACGCGCGCAACCACCTCGGGCTGCTGTCGGAGGACACGCACCCGCTGACACGTGAAATGTGGGGCAACTTCCCCCAGACCTACTCGATGGTGGGCCTGATCAACGGAGCCGTGCGCCTGTCGGTGCCCTGGGACACGCAGATCTAGCGTTCCAAGGGGCAGCCGGCGCACGCCTTTAACGCGCCTGGGTCCCCGGCAAGAGGGCCCGGCGGGCAACTTTGCTGAGGAGGACATTTATGGGACGTGTTGTCGTCGTCTCCAACCGCCTGGCCGATCCGCGCAAGGCGGCCGCCGGCGGCCTGGCGGTCGCCCTGGGCGAGACGCTGAACGCCACCGGTGGCGTCTGGTTCGGCTGGAGCGGCAAGATCGTCGAGGCCAACGAAGGTGGCACGCCCGGCGAGGGGGAGCTGCACCTCCACCAGGCCGGCAATGTGACGCTGGCCACGGTGGATCTCTCGCGCGAGGACCATGACAGCTACTACCTCGGCTATTCCAACCGGGTGCTGTGGCCGGTGTTCCATTACCGGCTCGACCTGGCCGACTTCAACACCAGCTCACTGGCCGGCTACCGCCGCGTGAACCAGCTGTTCGCCCGCAAGCTGATGCCGCTGCTGAAGGCCGACGACGTCATCTGGGTGCACGACTACCACCTGATTCCCCTGGCCGCCGAGTTGCGCGCCATGGGCTGCACCAACCGCATCGGCTTCTTCCTGCACATCCCCCTGCCGCCGCCGCTCATCCTGGCCGCCTTGCCGGGCCATGAATGGCTGATCCGGGCGCTCTTCGCCTACGACCTGGTGGGCCTGCAGAGCCAGGCCGACGTGAGCCATTTCTCCCGCTACGTGCAGTCCGAGGCGGGGGCCGAGGAACTCGGCGACGACCTCTACCGCGCCTTCAACCGCACCTTGCGGGTGAGCGCCTTCCCCATCGGCATCGACGTGGACGAGTTCGCCCGCCTGACCCACGGCAAGGAAGCACGCGAGACCTACGAGACCATGCGCGAGCAGTACTCGCGCCGCCGGCTGCTGATCGGCATCGACCGGCTGGACTACTCCAAGGGCCTGCCGCAGCGCATCCGCGCCTTCCAGGAGCTGCTCGCCAGCTACCCCGAGAACCGCGACAGCGCCACGCTGATCCAGATCGCCTCGCCCACCCGCGAGAGCGTTGACGCTTATGCCGACATCCGGCACGAGCTGGAGCACCTCTGCGGCAAGATCAACGGCGACTACGGTGAGCTCGACTGGATGCCGGTGCGCTACATCCACCGCACGGTGGCCCGCAAGCGCCTGCCGGGGCTGTGCCGCATCGGGCGGGTCGCACTGGTGACGCCGCTGCGCGACGGCATGAACCTGGTAGCCAAGGAGTACATCGCCGCCCAGGACCCGGCGGACCCCGGTGTGCTCGTGCTGTCGCGCTTTGCCGGTGCCGCCGAGCAGTTGCGTGAGGCGCTGCTCGTCAACCCCTACGACGTGCAGGGCACCGCCCAGGCCATCCAGCAAGCGCTGCAGATGCCGCTGGAAGAGCGCCAGTCCCGGCACCAGAAGCTGCTGGAGCGCATCCGGACGCAGGACGTGCACTGGTGGCGCCGCAGCTTCCTCGACGCGCTGAGCCGCGTGCCGACCTGAGCCGCGGCGATGCGCCGCCCTGCCCCAGCCGTCAAGGCTGGGTGGCCTGCTCCACGTACCCCAGCCAGCGCAGCGCCTGCTCCCGCGAGTCGCCACACAT
Source organism: Eleftheria terrae (assembly GCF_030419005.1). Classification (NCBI taxonomy): domain Bacteria; kingdom Pseudomonadati; phylum Pseudomonadota; class Betaproteobacteria; order Burkholderiales; genus Eleftheria; species Eleftheria terrae. The sequence goes on along the minus strand of NZ_CP106951.1, from coordinate 3,532,999 downwards.
GTCGGGGTCCGGTTGTAGCGAGCCGCACACCGTGGGCCGCTCGGGCCGGCCGAACAGCTGGCAACGATTGTCCTCGGTCAGCTGGACGCAGCGCACCCCTGCCGGCTTGCCTTGGGGCATACCGGGGATCGGGGAACTGATGGAGGGAGCGATGCAGCAGGCGGCGCATCCGGAACGGCATTGCATGACAAGCCAGCAGGGCCAATAGAGTCCGAGGGGAGCACCGCACTGTAGCGGAATGGGCGGTTCCCGCACGTGCGGCGGGCCCCGGCGGGCGTGATGCCTTGCGCGGCCCCGCCCGAATTTCCACCGGCCACCGGGTGCGCAGTGCACCGCGGCCGCCGCGGCAGTGACATAGTTGCCGATGTCGCCGCCGCGGTTCCGGCCGCGACGGCGGCGGACACCCCTCTGGAGTGACTTCTCCAGCCCCCCCTCCTAAAATTGACGGTTTGCCCGCGCCCAGCGGGTTTCCCTCTGCGCCCACCCGGGGCGGCTGTCGAGGTTCAAGATGCTCTACCCCAAAACATTCGATGTGATCGTCGTCGGCGGCGGCCATGCCGGGACCGAGGCGGCCCTGGCTTCCGCCCGCATGGGCTGCGACACCCTGCTGCTGACGCACAACATCGAGACCCTCGGCCAGATGAGCTGCAATCCGTCGATCGGCGGCATCGGCAAGGGGCATCTCGTCAAGGAAATCGACGCGCTCGGCGGTGCCATGGCGGCCGCCACCGATGAGGGTGGCATCCAGTTCCGCATCCTCAACAGCTCGAAAGGTCCGGCGGTGCGGGCCACCCGTGCGCAGGCCGACCGCATCCTGTACAAGGCTGCGATCCGCCGGCGACTGGAGAACCAGCCGCGGCTCTGGCTGTTCCAGCAGGCGGTGGACGACCTCATCGTTGAGGGCGACCGGGTGGTGGGCGCGGTGACCCAGGTCGGCGTGCGCTTCGCGGCCCGTGCGGTGGTGCTGACGGCTGGCACCTTCCTCGACGGGAAGATCCACGTGGGCCTGCAAAACTACGCAGCCGGCCGGGCGGGGGACCCGCCGGCGGTCTCGCTCTCGGCCCGGCTGAAGGAGTTGAAGCTGCCGCAAGGCCGGTTGAAAACCGGCACGCCTCCCCGCATTGACGGCCGCTCCATCGATTTCTCCCGCCTGGTCGAACAACCGGGCGACCTCGACCCGGTGCCTGTTTTCAGCTTTCTGGGTTCGGCCGCCCAGCATCCGCAGCAGGTGCCCTGCTGGATCACGCATACCAATGAGCGCACGCACGAGATCATCCGCTCCGGCTTTGACCGCAGCCCGATGTTCACCGGTGTCATCGAAGGCGTCGGCCCGCGCTACTGCCCCAGCATCGAGGACAAGATCAACCGGTTCGCCGACAAGGACTCGCACCAGATCTTCCTGGAGCCCGAAGGCCTGACCACGCACGAGTTCTATCCGAACGGCATTTCCACCTCGCTGCCCTTCGACATCCAGCTGGCGGCGGTGCACTCCATGCCCGGACTGGAGCAGGCGCACATCCTGCGCCCCGGCTATGCCATCGAGTACGACTACTTCGACCCGCGCGAGCTGAAGTCCAGCTTCGAAACGCGCGCCATCCAGGGCCTCTTTTTCGCCGGGCAGATCAACGGTACGACGGGCTATGAGGAAGCCGCGGCCCAAGGGCTGTTCGCAGGTGCGAATGCGGCGCTGCAAGTGCAGGGCCGCGACCCCTGGGTGCCCGGCCGTGAGGAGGCCTACCTGGGGGTGCTGGTCGACGACCTCATCACCAAGGGCGTGACGGAGCCCTACCGCATGTTCACCAGTCGCGCCGAGTTCCGCCTGCAGCTGCGGGAAGACAACGCAGACCTCCGTTTGACGGAACGGGGCCGGGAGCTGGGCCTGGTGGACGACGTCCGCTGGACCGCCTTCAATCGAAAGCGCGATGCGGTTTCACGTGAAACACAGAAGCTGAAGTCGACCTGGGTCCACCCCGGCATCCTTGCCTCTCACGATGCGGAGCGGCTGGTCGGCAAGGCGCTCGAGCATGAGTACAACCTCGCCGACCTGTTGCGCCGTCCGACGGTGAAATACGAGCAGGTCGAAGAAATCGCGCGGCTCGCGCGCCCCGAGGCGGGCGTTTCACGTGAAACCTTGTCGGCGGAGTTGGGAGAAGAGCTGGCGAAGGCAGTGGTGGAGCAGGTGGAAATCGGCATCAAATACGCCGGCTACATCGACAAGCAGAACGAGGAAGTGGCGCGCGCGGCCCATTACGAGAACCTCAAGTTGCCGGCAGAGCTGGACTACATGCAGGTCACGGCACTCAGCCATGAGGTGAGGCAGAAACTGAACAAGCATCGGCCCGAGACCCTCGGCCAGGCATCGCGCCTGTCCGGCATCACGCCCGCCGCTGTCTCCCTGCTGTTGATCCACTTGAAGAAAGGGCGCTTCAAGGGCTTCGCTGACCTACGCGAAGATGCAGCCATCCCGAGCGCCGCTCCCACGGCAGGGGCTGCTTCAGCATGAGTGCCGGTGCCCCCTCCCCTGCCCTTGCGCAAGGTCTGGCCTCGGGTGCTGAAGCACTGGGCCTCGAGTTAAGCCACGAGCAGCAGGCCCAGCTGCTCCGCTATCTGGGCCTGATCGAGAAGTGGAACCGGGTCTATAACCTCACGGCCATTCGCAGGCCCGACGAGATGCTGACGCATCACCTTCTGGACAGCCTCGCAGTGGTGCCGCCGCTGCGTCGACATCTGGGCGGTGCAGCAGCCCGCCTCCTCGACGTCGGCAGCGGCGGTGGACTGCCGGGCGTGGTCCTCGCGGTGTGCCTGCCTGAGCTCACCGTCACTTGCGTTGACGCCGTGGCCAAGAAAGCGACCTTCGTTCGTCAGGTTGCAGCCGAGCTGGGCCTGAAGAACCTCAAGGCTGAACATGCCCGCATCGAGGACTTGCCCGCCGCCGGTGCGCAGGTCGTCTCGTCCCGGGCGTTCGCCTCGTTGCCCGACATGACGTCGCTGACGTCCCAGCACCTCAGCCCGAATGGCGTGTGGATGGCGATGAAAGGCAAGCGCCCGGACGAGGAGATCGATGCACTCGGCCTGGCGGTCGGCGTGTTTCACGTGGAACAACTGACTGTTCCCGGCCTGGACGCTGAGCGCTGCCTGGTATGGCTGCGCCCCATCAGTGGCTAGATCCGGCTCACATCACTTCACATCTGTCGCGACTGTTCTTCGCCGGTTCGAAGAACGCCGCCTTGACCCCCTGTCTCCCCCGGCGGAAAATCCAACCAGTTTCTCCGACCAGAATGATGGACAGCTCCACCGTCGGCGCCTTCGAAGCCAAAACCCACCTGTCGGCCCTGCTTGAACGGGTGGAACAAGGCGAGGAGATCGTCATCACCCGCCATGGCCGTCCCATCGCCCGCCTGGCGCCTCTCTCCCCGGCCAGTCGAAGCGCGGACGAACTGCTGGCCCGCGTGCGCGCCCTGCGGGCCGGGCATCGACTCGACCTGGACTGGAAGCTGTTGCGCGGTGAAGGCCGCTGCTGAGATGGCCAGCCACATCTGCGTTCTGGATGCATCGGTCACCCTGGCCTGGTGCTTCGAAGACCAGGCCTCCGAGGCGGCTGACGCTCTCCTGCAGGCCTCGACCGAGCACGGGGTGGCGGTGCCCATCCACTGGCACCTCGACGTCGCGCAACTGCTCGAGCGGGCCCAGCGCTGTCAGCGCATCACCGAGGCCCGGGCCACCGAGTTCCTGGCCCTGCTGGACGCCCTGCCGGTCGACATCGATGCCGCCGCACCGGAGCGCGGTCGCCGAGAAGTGCTCTACCTGGCCCGGGAAACGGCGCTCAGTCCTTATGACGCCGCCTACCTGGACCTGGCGATTCGCCGCCGGCTGCCGCTGGCCACCCGGGACCCGTTGCTGCGACAAGCCGCCGCGGCGCTCGGGGTGAACACCCTCGACCTTTGAATCCATGGCCAAGATTTTCTGCATTGCCAACCAGAAGGGTGGCGTCGGCAAGACGACCACCGCCGTGAACCTGGCTGCCGGCCTGGCCCAGGTCGGCCAGCGTGTGCTGCTGGTCGACCTCGATCCCCAGGGCAATGCCACGATGGGTTCGGGCGTGGACAAGCGCGCCCTGTCCAGCAGCGTCTACGAAGTCTTGCTCGAATCCGCCACCATCGCCGATGCCAAGGCCCGCTCCGAGGTGGGCGGCTACGACGTGCTGGGTGCCAATCGGGAGTTGGCTGGCGCCGAGGTCGAACTGGTCGACCAGGAACGCCGCGAGCGGCGCCTGAAAGCCGCACTGGACGCCGCCGATGCCGACTACGACTTCGTGCTCATCGACTGCCCGCCCAGCCTGTCCATGCTGACGCTGAACGGCCTGGTCTCCGCCCACGGGGTGATCGTCCCCATGCAGTGCGAGTACTTCGCGCTCGAAGGCTTGAGCGACCTGGTCAACACCATCAAGCAGGTGCATGCCAACCTGAACAAGGAGCTGAAGATCATCGGCCTGCTGCGCGTGATGTTCGATCCCCGCATCACCTTGCAGAACCAGGTGAGCGAGCAGCTGAAGCAGCACTTCGGCGACAAGGTGTTCCACAGCGTCATTCCGCGCAACGTGCGGCTGGCCGAGGCACCGAGCTACGGCCAGCCGGGCGTCGTGTTCGACCCGGCCTCCAAGGGCGCGCAGTCGTATGTCGACTTCGCCCGTGAGATGGTCGCCCGCATCCAGACCCTGTAGCCGGCGGCGCAGGGCGCGTCGGGATCGATTCAGACAAGAGCGAGAGGGGCGCCGCGATGCGCAAGGTGATTCTGTTGTTGCTGCTGGCCGCAGCGAGTGTTTACTACTGGAAAGACCGTCAGCAGGTCAGCGAAGCCAAGGTCCACAACTTCCTGCGCGCGCAGACGGCCGCCCTGCAGCAAAAGGACACCGAGACCCTGTGCGCCCAGTTGTCCCCAACCTTTCGCGGCCACGTGATGCAAGTGATTGCGGGCCAGGCGCATCCGGAAACCACCGACCGCGACGCCAGCTGCCAGCACCTGCGCGACTTCTTCGACATGAAGACGCAACTCGACCGCAGCCTGCCGGCCGGCTCCGAATACGGCATCGACTACACGCTCAACGTTGACCGCATCACCCTCTCCGACGACAAGAAGGAAGCGGTGGTGGACCTGCGCACGCGCATGAATTTGGCCAACCTGATCGTCATCGACTCGGTCAGCACCGACACCCTGCGCATGTACAAGGGGCAGGTGGTGATCGAATCGTCCGAGGGGCGCGTCACTGTCTCCGGTCCGGCCGCAGGCCAGATGCGCCCCTGAGACGCGGCGCCCCCTCCTCGCCATCCCCCGCCCCCATGACCGCATCGCATCCAAGCCTCCCCGACCGCTTGCTGGCCCGCATCGAGGAGGCTGGCCTGAATGCTTCGGCGCCGCCGCAGCAGCGCCTGATCGACGGCTGGCTGGTGCGTTACTCGCCCGGCAAGGCCAAGCGCTCCCGCAGCATCAATCCCATCGCGCCAGGCCGCCTGCCGCTGCCCGAGAAGCTGGCGCTTTGCGCCCCGGTGCTCGAAGCGGCCGGCCTGCCCCTGATGGTGCGCATCACGCCCTTTGCAGAACCAGCCGGCCTGGATGCGGGGCTGGCCGACCTGGGCCTGCCCGCCTTCGACGACACCCGGGTGATGGTCCTGCAAGACCTGCTGCACACGCTGCCCGCCGCAGCGGCCCTGCCGCTGGACGCCGTGGATGCCGTCACCTGCGCCGAGGTGCTGGGCCAGCTGCGTGGCTCGCCGGCCGCCCAGGTCCCCGCACAGGCGCAGCGACTGGCCCACTCCCCGGTGCCCTACCGCGCTTTCGTGCTGCGCGATGGCGACGGCCAGGTGCAGGCCTGCGGCCAGTACGCGGTGGAAGGGCCGTTGGTGGGCCTCTACGACGTCATCACCGCGCCACAGGCGCGTGGTCAGGGGTGGGCCACCCGGCTCTGCCTGGAGCTGCTGCGCCGCGCCTGCGCGGAAGGCGCCCGCACCGCCTACCTGCAGGTCGATGCCGACAACCTGCCGGCACGCACCGTGTACCATCGCATCGGCTTCCGCGACGGCTACGCCTATCACTATCGCGGCGCTTCGGCCCTGCCCGACAGCCGCCCTCCTCTTTCAGCATGACCCACCGCATCCTTGTGCTGCCTGGATGGCAGAACTCCGGTCCCGACCATTGGCAAAGCCGCTGGGAGCGCCTGCACGGCGACCAGCGCGTGGAGCAGGACGATTGGGACTGGCCGCGCCGTGGCGACTGGATGGCGCGCCTGGAAGACACGCTGCTGGCCGACCCGCGGCCGGCCCTGCTGGTGGCCCACAGCCTGGGCTGCCAGCTGGTGGCTGCCTGGGCCGCGCACTCCCGTCACACCGACCGTGTCAGGGGAGCGCTGCTGGTCGCGCCGCCCGACACCGAGCAGGCCGACATGCCACCGCAGCTCTATTCGTGGCGCCCCATTCCCCGCCAGCGCCTACCCTTCCCGGCGACCGCCGTCGTCAGCAGCGACGACCCCTATTGCAGCCCCGAGCGCGCTGCCGCGATGGCCTCCGACTGGGGCGCCGAGGTGGTCACCCTGGGCCCGTACGGCCACATCAACAGCCAATCCGGCCTGGGCGACTGGCCACAGGGCCGCGCGCTGCTGGAAGCGCTGGCGCGCACCTGAACCCGCTCCTGCTCATCGGACGAAATCCATGGTCACGAAAAAACCGAAAGGCCTCGGCCTCGGCCTCGAAGCCCTGCTGGGCCCCAAAGTGAGCGACACCGGCCCCGGTTCGCCAGACACCGCCCGCGAAGGCAGGCCGTCCACGCTGAAGCTCGAGCAACTGCGCCCCGGCAAGTACCAGCCGCGCACCCGGATGGACGAGGGCTCGCTCTATGAGCTGGCCGAAAGCATCAAGGCGCAGGGCATCATGCAGCCCATCCTGGTGCGTCCGCTGGGCGAGCAGCAGTACGAGATCATCGCCGGCGAGCGGCGTTCGCGCGCTGCCAAGCTGGCGGGGCTTGCCGAAGTGCCGGTGCTCGTGAAGGAAGTGCCGGACGAAGCCGCCGCCGCGATGGCGCTGATCGAGAACATCCAGCGGGAAGACCTCAACCCGCTCGAGGAGGCGCAAGGCCTGCAGCGGCTGGTGAGCGAATTCGGCCTCACCCACGAACAGGCCGCCCAGGCAGTCGGACGCTCGCGCAGTGCCGCGTCCAACCTGCTGCGCCTGCTCAACCTGGCCGAGCCGGTACAGCAGATGCTGATGGCCGGCGACCTCGACATGGGCCATGCCCGGGCCTTGCTGCCGCTGGAAGGCGCACAGCAGATCCTCAGCGCCAACGAGATCGTCTCGCGCAAGCTGAGCGTGCGCGAGGCTGAAAAGCTGGCGAACAAGGCCACTCATGCGCGCCAGTCGCCACTGCTGCGGGTCAAGCAGGACAAGTCGCGCGACATCTCACGCATCGAGGAAGAGCTGTCCGACCGGCTGACCGCGCCGGTCGAGATCCGCGTCAAGAAACGCACCAAACGGGGTGAGCAGGGTGAGGTCGTGATCGGCTTCGGCTCGCTGGAGGAACTCAACGGCCTGCTGGACAAGCTGGGCCTGTCCACCAAGTAGCGGCCGCCCCGACGACTGCCCGGGAAAGCTGCCGAGTACCGGCAGTCGGTCTCCCAAGCCCCCGTCTTGCGCTGCCGGACAGGCTGGTGGCCGCGATTCGCTGGCCACCGCCGTCACGCTGGTCCAAGCCCCCCTCAAGCCTGCCGTTGCTTGCAGCTGCCCGACGCCATGGCGCACTCAGCGTCAGCCGCCTGCACTGGCACCGTCGAGGGTAGGTGAGCCGCAAGCGCCCGGTCCCGGTGGCTGCGGGCGGTGTGGCTGCCCTGCGACAGCCGCTGCATCCTGAAGCCGCTGCCACGACCGATGCCACCAGCTTCCCTCGGTCGACGCCGACCCGCGCTGGCCCGCGCAGCCCTGCCTCGCGAAGCCGCGCACCGCTTCGCAACAGCCATGGCCGAGCTGCGCAAAAGCCTCCTTGATTTGATGAAGCCGTCCCCCGCGCATGGGGGAAAGCGCGCGCACGATGTCACAGACGGATGCCGTTGACCGCAAATACCCCGTGGAACTTTCGCCGAGCCTGTGCTCTCCTTCGGTCAGGCACACGCTGTATTCGCAACGTGTGACAACGATGCCAGGCGAGGGCACGCTCCTTGCACAGTAGAGTCGGGGAACAGATTGGTGTTTCGCCTTTTGTACAAGGCATGCGCATAGTAGTTTTTCGCCCATGCTGAAACCATGGCAATGCGCGAAGCCCGAAGATGGGTTGAACGCGGAGTCGGAAAGGGATTAGGAGGTCTGCGATGGACGTCATCAGCAACTTCGCCGCTCGATACGAGCGCACCCGGGAAGAGGAGCTCTCCCTGCAGGAGTACCTCGACATCTGCAAGCGCGATCCCCTGGCCTATGCCACTGCGGCCGAGCGCATGCTCAAGGCCATCGGCGAGCCGGAGGTGGTCGACACCCGCAATGACCCGCGGCTGTCTCGCATCTTCGCGAACAAGGTCATCAAGATCTATCCGGCCTTCCGCGAGTTTTACGGCATGGAGGATTCCATCGAACAGGTGGTGTCCTATTTCCGGCACGCAGCCCAGGGCCTGGAGGAAAAGAAGCAGATCCTGTATTTGCTCGGCCCGGTCGGCGGCGGCAAGAGCTCGATTGCCGAACGCCTGAAGCAATTGATGGAGCACGTGCCGTTTTATGCGATCAAGGGCTCGCCGGTGAACGAATCACCGCTGGGTTTGTTCGATCCGGATGAAGACGGCGGCATTCTCGAAAAGGAATACGGCATTCCCCGGCGTTACCTGCAGCGCATCCTGTCGCCGTGGGCCGTCAAGCGGCTGGAAGAGTTCGGTGGCGACATCCGGCAATTCAAGGTCGTCAAGCGCTACCCCTCCATCCTGCGTCAGACCGGCATCGCCAAGACCGAGCCGGGCGATGAGAACAACCAGGACATTTCCTCGCTGGTCGGCAAGGTTGACATCCGCCGGCTGGAAACCTATGCCCAGGACGATCCCGACGCCTACAGCTACTCCGGTGGCCTCTGCCTGGCCAACCAGGGTCTGCTCGAGTTCGTCGAGATGTTCAAGGCACCGATCAAGGTGCTGCACCCGCTGCTCACCGCCACCCAGGAAGGCAACTACAAGGGCACCGAAGGCTTCGGCGCCATTCCCTTCGACGGCGTGATCCTCGCGCACTCGAACGAGAGCGAATGGAAGGCCTTCCGCAACAACAAGAACAACGAGGCCTTCCTCGACCGCATCTACATCGTCAAGGTGCCCTACTGCCTGCGGGTGAGCGAAGAGATCAAGATCTACGAGAAGCTGGTGCGCAACTCCTCGCTGGCCCAGGCACCGTGCGCGCCTGGCACGCTGAAGATGATGGCCCAGTTCTCGGTGCTGACCCGGCTCAAGGAGCCCGAGAACTCCAGCATCTTCAGCAAGGCCCAGGTCTACGACGGCGACAACCTGAAGGACACCGACCCCAAGGCCAAGTCGATCCAGGAGTACCGCGACTACGCGGGCGTCGATGAAGGCATGAGCGGCATCTCGACCCGCTTCGCCTTCAAGATCCTGTCCAAGGTCTTCAACTTCGACTCGACCGAGGTCGCCGCCAACCCGGTGCACCTGATGTACGTGCTCGAACAGCAGATCGAGCGCGAGCAGTTCCCGCCGGAAACCGAGCAGAAGTACACCTCCTACATCAAGGAGCTGCTGGCACCGCGCTATGCCGAATTCATCGGCAAGGAGATCCAGACCGCCTACCTGGAAAGCTACTCCGAGTACGGTCAGAACATCTTCGATCGCTACGTCACCTATGCCGACTACTGGATCCAGGACCAGGAGTACCGCGATCCCGACACCGGCGAGATCTTCGACCGGGCCTCGCTGAACGCGGAGCTCGAGAAGATCGAGAAGCCGGCCGGCATCAGCAACCCCAAGGACTTCCGCAACGAGATCGTCAACTTCGTGCTCCGCGCGCGCGCCAACAACGCCGGCAAGAACCCGCTGTGGACCAGCTACGAGAAGCTGCGCACGGTGATCGAGAAGAAGATGTTCTCGAACACCGAGGAGCTGCTTCCGGTCATCAGCTTCAACGCCAAGAGCAGCGCCGACGAGCAGAAGAAGCACGAGGACTTCGTCAACCGCATGGTGCAGAAGGGCTACACGCCCAAGCAGGTGCGGCTGTTGTGCGAGTGGTACCTGCGGGTGCGCAAGAGTTCCTGAGCGAGCTGCAAGTGGACCGGCAGTTCCAGGCGGGCACAGCTCCAGGGCGCTAGAAGGACGCAACGGCATGCGGACCCGGTGTGGTTCCCCCCGCTGCCGCTGCGGCTCCCGCGTCCCGCCCGCCGCGAACTCCGGCCCGCTCTTGTAGGTCCAAACAGCACCACCCCGGAAGGCACACCATGCCCATGCTCCAACAGATCATCGATCGGCGGCTGTCGGGCAAGAACAAGTCCATCGGCAACCGTGAGCGCTTCTTGCGCCGCTACCGCGAGCAGATCCGCGATGCGGTGCGCCGTGCGGTCAGCGGTCGCGGCATCCGCAACCTGGAGCAAGGCGAGGACATCACGCTGCCGCGGCGCGACGTCTCCGAACCTGTGTTCAGCCACGGCCAGGGCGGCAAGCGCGAATACGTGCACCCCGGCAACAAGGAATACGTCAAAGGCGACCGCATCGAGCGGCCGCAAGGCGGCGGCGGCCAGGGCGGCGGCTCCAATGCGAGCGACAGCGGCGAGGGCGACGACGATTTCGTCTTCCACCTCAGCAAGGAAGAGTTCATGCAGGTCTTCTTCGAAGACCTGGCCCTGCCCCACCTGATCCGCACCCAACTGGCTGAAGTGCCGGAATGGAAAAGCCACCGCGCAGGCTTCACCAGCGATGGCACCCCGAACAACCTGCATGTCGTGCGCTCGATGCGAGGTGCGCTGGCCCGGCGCATCGCGCTCGGCGGCGATTCACGTCGGGAGTTGCGTCAGCTCGAGCAACACCTGGAGCACCTGCAGCGGCATCCCCACCCCACCGACCTGCTGGTGGCCCGAGAGATCCGCGAGACGGAAGCCGCCATCGAGGAATTGCGCGCGCGGCTGCGGCGCATCCCCTATCTCGACCCCATCGACCTGCGCTACCGCAACCGGGTGCGCGTGCCGGTGCCCAGCGCGAAGGCGGTGATGTTCTGCCTGATGGACGTCTCCGGCTCGATGGATGAGGCGCGCAAGGACATGTCCAAGCGCTTCTTCATGCTGCTGTACCTGTTCCTGACCAAGCACTACGAGAAGATCGAGCTGGTCTTCATCCGCCACCATACCCAGGCGGCGGAGGTCAGCGAGGACGAGTTCTTCCACGCCACCGAGACCGGCGGCACCGTGGTGTCGAGCGCCCTGACGCTGATGCAGGACATCATCAAGTCGCGCTACCCCAGCGGCGAGTGGAACATCTACGGCGCTCAGGCCAGTGACGGCGACAACTGGCACCACGACAGCGGCCGCTGCCGCGAATTGCTGGCCGACCAGATCCTGCCGCTGTGCCGCTACTACGCCTATGTGCAGGTGGCCGAGGCCGAGCAAAACCTCTGGGAGGAGTACACCCAGCTGCTCGATGGCCACAAGAACTTTGCGATGCGCAAGGTCTCGGATGCCGCTGACATCTACCCCGTGTTCCGGGACCTGTTCAAGAAGGAGGGAGCGCCGACATGATCACCGACACCCTGCTCACGCCGAAGAGCCCGCGCGCCCACGAACCGCTGCCCAGCCCGTCGGACTGGACCTTCGACCTGATCGAAACCTACCACGACGCGATCGCCCGCACCGCCGAAGGCTACCGGCTCGACACCTACGCCAATCAACTGGAGATCATCACGGCCGAGCAGATGATGGATGCCTATGCTTCCGTCGGCATGCCGGTGATCTATCGCCACTGGTCCTATGGCAAGCAGTTCATCGCCACCGAGAAGAACTACCGCCGCGGCTTCATGGGACTGGCCTACGAGATCGTCATCAATTCGGACCCCTGTATCTCTTACCTGATGGAAGAGAACACGATGGCGATGCAGGCCCTGGTGATCGCACATGCGGCCTACGGCCACAACAGCTTCTTCAAGGGCAACTACCTCTTCCGCATGTGGACCGATGCGTCGTCGATCATCGACTACCTGGTCTATGCAAAGAACTACATCGCCGAATGCGAGGAGCGCCATGGTGTCGAAGCGGTCGAAGATCTGCTCGACTCCTGCCACGCACTGATGAACCACGGTGTGGACCGCTACCGCCGTCCGCAGAAGCTCTCGCTCGCACAGGAACAGGTGCGTCGAACCGAACGCGAAGCCTATCTGCAGCAGCAGGTCAACGACCTCTGGCGCACCCTGCCCCGTCGCGCCGACCGCAGTGCCGAGGAAGAGGAAGCGGCCAAGCGCTTCCCGGCGGAGCCGCAAGAGAACCTGCTCTATTTCATCGAGAAGAACGCGCCCCTGCTGGAGCCCTGGCAACGTGAGATCGTCCGCATCGTGCGCAAGGTGGCGCAGTACTTCTACCCGCAGCGCCAGACGCAGGTGATGAACGAAGGCTGGGCCACCTTCTGGCATTACACGCTGCTCAACACGATGTACGACCGCGGCCAGCTGGCCGATGGCTTCATGCTCGAGTGCCTGAAGTCACACACCAATGTGATCTACCAGCCGCCGGTGGGCCACCGCGCCTACAGTGGCCTCAACCCGTATGCGCTTGGGTTCGCCATGTACACCGACCTCAAGCGCATCTGCGAGGCACCGACCGACGAAGACCGCCGCTGGTTCCCCGACATTGCCGGCAGCGACTGGCTGACGACACTCGACTACGCCATGCGCAACTTCAAGGATGAGAGCTTCGTCGGCCAGTTCCTCTCGCCCAAGATGATGCGCGACTTCCGCTTGTTCTCGATCCGGGACGACGAGAGCGAGCCGGAGCTCGAGGTTGCCGCCATCCATGACGACAGCGGCTACCGTGAGTTGCGCGAGAGCCTGTCGCGCCAGTACGACCTGAACCACCGCGAGCCCAACATCCAGGTCTGGAGCGTCAACCTGCGCGGCGACCGCTCGCTGACCCTGCGCCACACCCAGCACAACAACCGACCGCTGAACGACGATGCGCAGGAAGTGCTGAAGCATGTGGCCCGGCTGTGGGGCTTCGACGTCCACCTGGAAAGCGTCGACGGCCGAGGCCAGGTGCAGCGACAGTGGACGGTGGCCGCGCCCAAGAGCTGAGCTGGCGTACACCGGGCATGGGTGCATGCCGAGCCCCGCGAGAAAGCCGGCCGCCCGCAGGCGCCGGCTTTCCTGCTTCTCATGCACCTGCCATCGGCTGGTCGTGCTTCAGAGGACGAAGATCTTCCCTGGATTCATGATGTTGTTCGGATCGAGCGCCTGCTTGATCGAACGCATCAAGGCGACTGCGCCCGGCCCTGCCTCGTCCTGCAGGAAGTCCATCTTGTGCAGCCCGATGCCGTGCTCGCCTGTGCAGGTGCCTTCGAGGCGGATCGCCCGCGAGACCAGCTGGCGGTTCAATCGCTCGGCCAGCTCCCGTTCCTCGGCACTGGCCGGGTCGATCAGGTAGCCGACATGGAAGTTGCCGTCGCCGACATGGCCGAGCAGGAAATACGGCAGCCCGGCGGCGTCCGCCTCGGCCACCGTGTCGAGCAGGCACTCGGCCAGGCGCGAGATGGGCACGCAGGTATCGGTGGTCACCGCACGGCAGCCGGGCCGCAGCTGCAAGGCCGCGAAGTAGGCATGGTGGCGCGCTGTCCAAAGGCGGCTGCGCTGCTCCGGCGTGGTGGCCCACTCGAAGTCCTCGCCGCCCAGCTCGCTGGCAATCTGCTGCACCGTCTGGGCCTGCTCGGCCACCGAGCTCGGCGAGCCGTGGAACTCCATCAGCAGCATCGGGCCCTCACGCAGCTGGAGCTTGTCATGGCGGTTCACCGCTCGCACCGTGTTCACGTCCAGCAGTTCGCAGCGTGCAATCGGCACGCCACTCTGGATCACCGCAATCGTCGTATTGACCGCCGCATCGAGACGGGGGAAGCTGCAGATGGCGGCTGAAATCGCCTCCGGCTGGGGATAAAGCCGCACGGTGATTTCGGTCATCACGCCAAGGGTGCCCTCGCTGCCCACGAACAGCCGGGTGAGGTCGTAGCCGGCGCTGGACTTGCGGGCCCGGGTGCCGGTGCGCACCACCTCGCCGCTGGCCGTCACCACGGTAAGGCCCAGCACGTTCTCTCGCATGGTGCCGTAGCGCACGGCGTTGGTGCCACTGGCACGGGTGGCGCTCATGCCGCCGACGGAGGCATCGGCCCCCGGATCGATCGGAAAGAACAGGCCGGTGTGGCGGATCTCTTCATTGAGGCGGCTGCGCGTCACTCCGGCCTGCACGGTGGCAGTCAGGTCCTCCGGCTGGACCGCAAGCACCTGGTCCATCTGCCCGAGGTCGATGCACAGGCCACCGTGCACGGCCAACAGGTGCCCTTCGAGGGAAGAGCCGACACCATAGGGAATGACCGGCACCCGGTGCTCGTTGGCCAGCCGCACCGCGAACGCCACCTCCTCGGTGGAGCGGGCAAACAGCACCGCCTGCGGCGGCGGCACATCGAAAGGCGACTCGTCGCGGCCATGCTGCTCGCGCACTGCCAGCGCGGTCGACAGGCGTTCGCCGAAGCGGGCCTGCAGGGTGGCCAGCATCACGTCAGGGACGGGCCGGGAAGACACCAACGGCTGGTGAGGGGACAACGAGGTGCTCATGGGGTTCCAATATCGCTCGGCGGTTGTTTATCTGCATCCCCGCGCCGTAAGCCGAAGACACAAAATTCGACGTTGGTTTCAATAAGTCCAGGGCATCAAGCGTATCGCATTCCTAGAGTGAAGGATGCCTAGAACAAACACGGGCTTTGTGAGCCGATGGAGTCTCTGCCTGCAGCAAGTTATCGCCGCTTCCTTCAATCACCCGCTCCTGACTCTCCCGCCATTTCGGTATTGCGAGAAGAATCTGAGACGATCGACTGATGTTGAAGGGCAGTCCATTTGAGGGGGAAATATGCAAATCAATCAGAAGGGCCACCTTATAGATCCACGCATCGTTCTGGCCATTCGCCCCACTATTGAGGGCAGCGCAATGCGGGTGGTGCGAGGAATCATTGTTCACCAAACCGACTCCCCGACCGCCAGCTCAACCCTCAATAGCTATCGTGCTTCGAATGCGAACGGCGCACACTTTCTGATCGACCGGGACGGGACCATCTATCAAACGGCTTCGATATTTGCTGCAACGCCCCATGTTGGGCTGATGAAGGCGCGCTGCTTGGCGGAACACCGTTGTTCGCCTGCCGACATGGAGGCGTTGAAAAAGTTCAATTCGAGGCGCGAACATCGGAGGGAGCAGGAAAAGGAAGTACCTGACCGGTATCCGTCAAACAAGGATGCCATTGGCATAGAGATCGTTGGCATGTCGTACTCGGTCAACGCCACAGCCAATCCCGTCGACCGGATCTATGAGCAGGTCAGTGATGCACAGAACCGCTCTCTGAAGTGGCTGGTTCAGATTCTGACATTGGCTCTCAGGGTACCAATGTCCGAGGTTTTCCGCCACCCGACCGTCGCATACAAGAATCTTACAGAGGCCGCGACAGCAACATGGCGCTGATCTCAACTTCTTCCAAGATCATAGGCTTGCTGGCCGCGCTATCACTGACCACGCTCTTGCGCGCATCACCGAACGACTCATTGTCGGCATTCGAACCGAAGACCTTCCCTCTGAAACTTCCTGCTATCAAATCAGTTGAGATCGATAGAAATGGCATGAAAGCAACTGCCGCGAAGGACGCTCCAGGAAATTGCGATCATTTTCTTCTGACGAAACGGGATGTCCTACGTTATTTGAAACGTGCACGCCAGGTTTCCCGACAGGACTACCTCCACGAGTTGGACTGGGCCCCTTGCTACGCCGCCGGCAAGGTGGTTTTTGCGAACGGGGTAAGCGGCACGTGGGGAATTCAGGAATACCTCGCCGGGACAATCCTGCTAAATAGTGGGAAGGAGTTCTTCCTCTATTGCCCCGACTGCCGGTTCGAAGGACCGACTCTCCCACCAGGCTCCGGAGCACGATAGGTAGCTGGCCGGCCCCACCCCAAGGCTCAATCGACTACGATCCACCCATGGGCAACCGACTCACTCAAATTGCCACGCGCACCGGCGACGATGGCAGCACCGGCCTCGGAGATGGCAGCCGTGTTCGCAAGGACCACCTTCGTGTGCATGCGATGGGCGATGTGGACGAGCTGAATTCGCACCTCGGTGTGCTGCTGGCCGAGCCGCTGCCACAGGAGGTGCGCGACCTGCTGGTCGTCGTACAGCACGAGTTGTTCAACCTCGGCGGCGAACTCTCGATGCCAGGCCATGAATTGCTGGCCGCGGAAGCGGTGCTGCATCTCGATCAGGCACTCGTCCACCACAACGCTGCCCTGCCCCGGTTGAAGGAATTCATCCTGCCCGCTGGCACTCGCAGCGCGGCGCTCGCCCATGTGGCTCGCACCGTGGCGCGCCGGGCCGAGCGTGCTGTGGTGGCGCTCGGCAGCGAAACGCCGGTGCGCGACACCCCGCGGCATTACCTCAATCGATTGTCGGACCTCTTGTTCGTGCTCGCCCGTGTGCTCAACCGGGCCAACCTGGACGGCCAGGGTGGCGACGACGTCTACTGGAACAGCGAACGCCTCCGGCGCGCCAACGCAGACTGAAGAGGCCAGCGAATCGCTCGCGTCAGCGCATCGGTGCCGTGGCACCGGTGTGGAATTCACTCGGGCTCAACGTGCCGTCGGTGTCGACATCGAGCTCGTCGAAACGGGCCGAAATGGCTGGCAGGCGGGTTGCCTCGTCGCGGCTCAGCTTGCCGTCCTTGTCGACGTCAATGCGCACGAACAAGGCTTGAATGGAACTGTCCTTGGGCACCGGCGCACTGCCGGGTGGCGTCTGTGCCTGCACGCCCAGCGCCAATGCGCCCAGGGTCACAAGCAACACGCGACGGGCTTGCTCCACCATGCTGCGATCAAAGACGGGGGTCGGGGAACGGGACATTGGCCTTCCTCAATGATGAAAATTAGTCGCCATTGAACCGGCCGACTGTCTCACAAGCCAGCAGTTTTTCTCCACCTTACCCGCGTTACACCAGCAAATGCAGCGCAAGAGAAGAAGGTAAGCACACGCACACCTCCACAAGCGAATGGTGCACTGACTAACGCTGAGGCAAAAAAAACCCGCCAAGGCTCGTCAGAACCGAGGCGGGCGGATCCCACTTGGTGTGGGCTCTGCTGAGGGAAATCAGACAATCAGAGGAACAAGGAATCGGCGAGGCCGAAGCACTCCCGGCGGGCGCTCGGGCAGCAACACCATCCTGGGCTCGCACCCGGAATGATCGTCGCGCTGCCATCAGGCGCAGCCGTCACTTCGACGTCATGGCTGCATTGCACTACGGCAGTCCGATCGGCGCCAGCCTTCTTGCTGCTCCTTACTGCGCTTACATGCCCCCATCAGAGCGCAACACGATCGCAGTCGTCCCCAGGCCGGGCTCAGTCGCGCCGCCGTTTCACCGCTTCGGAGAGGATGTCGAGCACCTCGGCGGAATCATCCCAGCCAATGCAGGCGTCGGTGATGCTCTTGCCGTATTCCAGCTTGCGCGGGTCGTCCTTGCCCGGGTTGAACTTCTGGGCGCCTTCATGGAGGTGGCTTTCCACCATCACCCCGAACACGCGCTTGGAACCTGCTGCCACCTGGTCGGCGATGTCGCGTGCAACGACGACCTGGCGCTTGTGCTGCTTGCTGGAATTGGCGTGCGAGCAGTCCACCATCAAGGTCGTCGGCAGTCGGGCGGCCTCCAGGTCGTGGCAGGCGGCCTGCACGCTGGCCGCGTCATAGTTCGGCGCCTTGCCACCACGCAGGATCACGTGACAATCCTTGTTGCCGCTGGTCTCGACGATGGCGACCTGACCGTTCTTGTGCACCGACAGGAAGTGGTGCGGCCGGCCAGCGGCCTGGATCGCATCGGTGGCGATCTTGATGTTGCCATCGGTGCCGTTCTTGAAGCCGATCGGTGCTGACAGGCCGGACGCCAGTTCGCGGTGCACCTGGCTCTCGGTGGTTCGCGCCCCGATGGCGCCCCAGGCAATCAGGTCGCCGATGTACTGCGGCGAGATCACGTCCAGGAACTCGCTGCCGGCGGGCACGCCGACGCGGTTGATGTCGATCAGCAACTGCCGGGCGATACGCAGACCCTCGTCGATGCGGTAGCTCTCGTCCAGGTACGGATCGTTGATCAGGCCCTTCCAGCCGACCGTGGTGCGGGGCTTCTCGAAGTAGACCCGCATCACGATTTCGAGGGTGTGGGCGTACTTCTCGCGCATCGGCAACAGGCGCCGGGCATATTCGACCGCGGCGACAGGATCATGGATGGAGCAGGGACCGATGATCACGAGCAGCCGGTCGTCCTGGTGCGCCATGATCTTGCGGATGCGCTGGCGCGTTTCACCCACCAGGGTTTCGACTTGGGTACCACGGATGGGGAAAAACCGGATCAGATGTTCCGGGGGCGGCAGCGGCGTCACGTCCTTGATCCTTTCGTCATCGGTCTGCGAGGTCTTGTCGACTGGCGCATACCAACCCTCGACGGCGCTGGTGGACTGGGCGTTCATGGGTCGTGTTCTCCTGGTTTGAGCGGGCTGCGAGGGCGGACGGGCGAAAAAAAACCGCCGGGGGGCCCCGGCGGTTTTCTGGATTCGGTTTGCTCGTCTTCAGTTACGCGCTTGCCTCTCCTCCGCCGGTGCGGTGCGAGAACCAAAAGTAAAAGAAGGCGTAAGCGCGAGACATGGGCGGTAATGTAGCACGCGATGTCGAAAGGCCGTCAAGCCCTTCCGTCGGGGGACTGCCGGATCTTTGCGGCAGCTCAGATCAGGATGTCCGGCTCTATCGGCGGCAATCCGGGCGATGCCGCCCCGCCAGGCGACGCCGGCCGCAGACCCCGCGTGATGGCTGCCCACCAACCGGGCTTGCGGCTCGGTGGATCCAAGGCCGGGTCGGGCTGGCGCAATACTTCGAGCTCGCCCAGCATCCGGGTCGCTACGTCGATGAAATCGCGACGGAACTCGAGGTCGTCGCTGTTGCGCTCGGTCGCCTCGATCCAGACGTCCAGCAGCCACTGCACCTCGGTGAAGGTCACCGCATAGTGCCGCAGCGTTTCGGGAATGACCTGCTGCCCACCGAGCAGCACCGAGCGCTCGGCCTCCAGCCGCTGCCGCATGTCCTGCTGCAGCTTGGCCCGCACCGGTCCGGTGGCCGTGCGCACCTGGCGCACGAACTTCATCAGGTCGGAGTTGATACGCTCCGCGCGCTCGATCACGGCCGGGTCGGGCGGGATGCGAGGCGGAAGAGGCGGCGGGGTATCGTCAGACATCGGCAATCCACGTGCCGCGATGACGCGTGGTCGCGCCAGCGTAGCCGGTCGCGCACCCGCTCGCAAGCAGGTGCGCGAGCGAGCGGCGGCCGACGTGAGAAAGCTCTCACTCCCGGCCCGGCACCGTTGGCGCCAGGCCCAAGCTCTCGCGGGTCAGGCGGTGCCGCCGACGGTGAGGCCGTCGATGCGCAGGGTCGGCTGGCCCACCCCGACCGGCACGCTCTGCCCTTCCTTGCCGCAGGTGCCCACACCCGTGTCCAACTGCAGGTCGTTGCCGATCATGCTGACCCGTGTGAGCGCATCGGGACCGTTGCCGATGATGGTGGCCCCCTTCACCGGATACTGGATGCGGCCGTTCTCGACCCAGTAGGCCTCGCTGGCCGAGAAGACGAACTTGCCACTGGTGATGTCGACCTGGCCGCCGCCGAAGTTGGTGGCGTACAGGCCCTTCTTGATGCTTGCGACGATCTCATCGCGCGTCTTGTCCCCGGCAAGCATGTAGGTGTTCGTCATGCGGGGCATCGGGATGTGGGCGTAGCTCTCGCGCCGGCCGTTACCGGTGGGCTTCACCTTCATCAGACGGGCGTTCATCGCGTCCTGGATGTAGCCGCGCAGGATGCCGTCCTCGATCAACACATTGCGCTGCGAGGCATTGCCTTCGTCGTCCACGTTCAAGGAGCCACGGCGGTCCGGCAGCGTGCCGTCATCCAGCACGGTCACGCCTTTGGCTGCCACCCGCTGGCCCATGCGGCCGGAAAAAGCGCTCGAACCCTTGCGGTTGAAGTCGCCTTCGAGACCATGGCCGACCGCCTCGTGCAGCAGCACGCCGGGCCAGCCGGGGCCGAGCACCACCGTCATCTCGCCAGCCGGGGCCGGCCGGCTCTCG
Source organism: Eleftheria terrae (assembly GCF_030419005.1). NCBI lineage: Bacteria > Pseudomonadati > Pseudomonadota > Betaproteobacteria > Burkholderiales > Eleftheria > Eleftheria terrae. The sequence goes on along the minus strand of NZ_CP106951.1, from coordinate 3,512,613 downwards.
AGGTTCGTCAAGGCCGCATTGACCGCATCGTCCACATAGGACTCGATCACCGAATCATGGAAATAGCCAAGGCCGAAGCGCCCCCCGCCACCGCCGGAGCCGACCTCGCGACGGCCGTTCTGTTCGGCGATCACGGTGACCGACAAGCGCACCAGCGGGCGAACATCGGCGGCCAGGGTGCCGTCGGCGCGCGCCACCATCACCACATCGTATTCGCCCATCAAGCCGGCCATGACCTGCACGATGCGCGGATCGCGGGCCCGGGCCAGTTTCTCCACGCGCTCGAGCAGGGCCACCTTCTGCGTGCTGTCCAAGGTGGCAATCGGATCCATCGGACCATACAGCGTGCGGCTGCCAGCGACCTGCGCCGGGCCCCCCACCTTGACCCGCCGGCTCTGCCCGCTCGCGGCAATGGTACGCACCGTGCGGGCGGCATCCAGCAGCGCGTCGAGCGAAATGTCGTCGGAGTAGGCAAAGGCGGTCTTCTCGCCCGCCACGGCCCGCACACCAACGCCCTGGTCGATGCCGAAGCTGCCCGATTTGACGATGCCCTCTTCCAGGCTCCAGCCCTCGCTGCGGGTGTACTGGAAGTAGAGGTCGGCATCGTCGATGCGGTGCTCGCCGATCACGCGCAGGGCCTGCGCGAGTTTGGCCTCGTCGAGGCCAAAGGGGTCCAGCAGCAGCGACTTCGCAATCGCCAGTCGTTCGAGGGTGGGTTCGCGCGAGATCATCGAATCATTGTAGGGCGCTGATCCTGGCGCGTGCACGCCGCGCCGACACCCCGCTCTGCGCAGGGGAGACAGCCGGTCGCTGCGGCAGGGCCCAGGCAGCATCCGGCCGGTATGCCCCCTCAGCCGGCTGGCTCGCGTGCCAAACGCTGGAGGTAGCGCACGCCTTCGATGGCGCGGCTGCCATACCAGCTGAGCATTTCGCCATCGACCAGTCGCACCGCGGCTCGCCGGCCTTCGGCGGCGAGCCGGGCCTTCACCTCTTCGACATGGGCGGGCCCGAAGCGATAGGGTTCGCTGCTCAACAACACCTCGTCCACGCTGCCCAGCCAGTCGTCCCGCCAATCAAAGGCCGGATAGCGGGCAGCGCCGCTCGGCCCGCCGTCCAGCGCGGGCAGCGTCTGCCAGCCGAGCAAGGCCAGCATGCGCGACACATAGGTGTCGCGCGCGACGGTCATCCAAGGCTCCCGCCAGATGCAATACAAGACATTCCGGGGCGGCAGGGGGACCACCGTGTCCAGCGCCTGCTGCAACGCAGCGCACAGGGCTTCGGCCCGAGAGCGCACCTCGGGCAGCTCACCGAAGATGTCGGCCATCTGCCGGTACAGCGCAAAATTGTCCTGCGGGCCGCAGGGATGCGTGACGATCACGTTGGGCACGAAGGCGCGCAGGGCGTCCACCGTCGGGCGCTCGTTCTCGTCGACATTGACCACCACATGGCTGGGCGCCAGGCGGCGCAACTTGGCGAGGTTGACGTCCTTGGTCCCGCCCACCTTGGGTACCGCGGCGAGGCCGTCACGAGGATGGATGCAGAAACCGGTGCGAGCCACCAGCCAGGGGATCAGGCCGAGGTCGGCCAGCAACTCGGTGACCGAGGGCACCAGGGACGCAATGCGCAGGCTCATCGGCTCAGCCGGCCACGGCCGGAGGGTCGCTCATTCGCGCGGCGGCTGCGGTGCGCCACAGACGCCGCAGAAGCGGTCTTCACGCTGCACCGGGTGGCCACACACCGCGCAGGCGGGCGGCTGCAGGTCATCGAGCAGCAGATCGACGTCCACGCCCCGGGCAGCGCCCCGTTCCGTGGCCAGCGGCGAACGCGCCATGGTGATGGTGGTGTCCAGCCCGCTGGGTTGAGGCGGCGGCGCCAGGATGCCGCGCCCCACCACCGGACGGGCCGGGGAGGAAACCGGGGGCGGCGGCGGCTCCTGCGCATCGGTCTTGCGGAAGGCAGCCGGCTGCTCGTAGGCCAAGGCCGCATCCACGTGCGACAGGTAGACCGCACAAGCGCCCCGCAAATAGACCAGGCTGGGCAGCACCAGGCTGACCGCAAACACCACCCCGCCGCCGATCAGGGCCGCCACGGCATAGGGGCTGCTCACCGGCACGCCGGCACTGGCCAGGCTGCGCAGGCCCAGGCCGAACAGCCCGGCCATCATCTGGTTGAGGGCCGCATCCTCGCCCAGCACCATGCCGGCCAGCCGGGCCACCGCATGGCCGCCGGTCTTGACGACAAAACCGACCATGCCGCCCACCAACCAGGTCAGGACACCGACGACCAGCATCATCACCACCACGCCGAGCAAGCGCTCCCGCGCAATGATCAGCAGCCGGCTGGCGCACTGAAGGGTGCTGGCACCGTCCCAGACGGCCGGCGCCGCGAGCGGCATGATGATGGTGGGCAGCGCCAGCAGCGCGATGCCACAGATCACCACGGCCACGGGCATCACCAGGGTGAACGCCAAGGGCCCGAACAGCGGCGTCTTGCAGACCACCAGCACCACCGAGATGGCCAGCGCACCGAGGCCGTAGCCGAGGGCCGCCAGCACCAGGACGCCCAGCAACCGGTGAGCGGTGCTCATCGCCGCTTTCAGCGCTTCCCCCGCGGAGCGGCGAGGGCGCCCCTTGGCGTCATCCATGATGACGATGCCGGCCGCATTGCCGCCGTAGAAGGCGGCCGCCAGGGCCAGCAAGCCGTACAGCAGGCTGGGCAATGTCTGTCCACGGGCGTCGGCCTGCTGGGTCATCGCCAGCAGCAACCCCGAGATCGAGAACGTCGCCAGCAACAGCCCGAGGGCCGGACCGTTCCGGACAGCGTCCAGGCAATTCAACAAGGCGTCTGCGGAACGGATCTTCTGGCTGATGGACATGGCTTCAGGTCAAGGCCGCCCCCGGCGCTTCAAGGCAAGGCCGGGGGCGGTAACACTCAACGGAACTGGCTCCGCTCCTGGTGGCGCCGCTCCTGCTCAAGAAACTCGACACAGCGGGGATGACGGGCATTGCCCGGCTTCTGGCATTCGCTCTTGAGGCAGCTGAACAGCGCGATGAAGACCCGTCCCCCACAGACTTCCTGCGGCACGGCCGGCTCGGCCGGCGGCGGGGGCGCGGCCGCAGCGCGAGCGGCGGCCTGCTTGGCTTGCTCGGCCTTGAGCGCAGCCTGGCGAGCCGCCTCGGTGCGCGCCTTGGCCTCGGCCTCGGCTTTGGCTTTGGCGCGCGCTTCGGCACGGGCCTTCGCCTTGGCTTCGGCTTCCGCCTTCTTCGCGTCGTCCGCCGGCTTGGCCGTCGCTTCGACCGGTGGCGCTGGCGGCGTGGCCGCAGGGGCCCCGGACAGGCCGGCCAAGGGATTGCCGGAAGCAAGGGGTGCCGATGCTTCCGCCACTGGCGGCAAGGCCTCGCTGGCCGCGACCTCCGGCACCACCACCGCTTCCGAAGCCGCCGCCTGGGCCTGCGGCTCGGCCTGTGGCGGCGCGGGCTCGGCCACCGCAGGCGGGGCGGACGCCACGGGCGGTGGCGCGGCGACCGTTGCCTCGGGCGGCGCCACCGGTTCCGGTGCCTTGGGGCTCTTCACCAACAGCCAGATCGCCGCGCCCACCAGCAACACCGCCAACGTCAGGTACAGCGCCGCCGCCGGCATCTTGCTCCGGGCGGCGGGTGCTGCCTTGGCCGACGCCTCCGGGGCCGGTGCCGGGGCCGGTTCGGTCGGCTGGAAAGCGGGCGGGGGCGCGTCGCCCGTCGAGGCAACAGCGGCCACCGGTGTCGGCGAGGCAGCCGCCGGTTCACTGATAGAGGGCGGTACCGACGCCGTCACGGGCGCCGGTTCGGCAGCCGGGCGGGGTGCCTGGGCCAGGGGAGCCGCCTCGGGCAGGCCGGCGAAGGGGTCGTCCGGCAGCGGGTCGACTGCAGGCGCGGCCGGCATGCCCGGCGCGGGCGCGGTCGGGGCGCCAAGACCGAGCAGCTCATCGATCGACGGCGCCGGCGGTGCCGCGGCCGCCGCCTCCAAGGCGCTGCCGCAAACCCGGCATTGCCGTGCAGCGGCGTCATTCGGCGTTCCGCAGGCCGGACACGGCTTCAGTGCAGCGGCGGCCGGCGCTTCCGGTGCAGCCGCCGGCGCGGCGCCCGCAACGACACCGGCCAGCGACGCGCCACATCCACGGCAGAAGCGGGCCTTGTCGCGGTTGTCGGTACCGCACTTCGGGCAAGTCAAACTCATCTGGTCCTCCTGAAGCACCCGCGCGGCCGAGCAAACATTGCATGCGCCGGGAGGGCGCGTGTCGTCTTGATTCTTGGGGCCGCATTGGTGCGGCAAGACGGGCGGGGCGATGATAACGAGGGGCCCCTCATTCACCAACTACCGCGGCAGCCAGTGGTTTGGGGCAAAAAGGGAGATTTTGCCGCGAGAAAACAGACGACAGCTGCAGCGTACACAACACTTTTTCACACATCATGCGCCCCAACCCCTCTTCCTCCCACATAATGGGTTCCTGTTCTGGATGCGGCGCCTGGATCTGAGTGGTTCATGATGGGTAGAAGCTCCAAGTGACTGACTGTGTATTGAAAGGAGCTCTCTCATGGGCAACAAGCTTTATGTAGGCAACCTCGCCTATTCCATCCGTGACGAAGATCTGAACGAGGCCTTCTCCCAATTCGGGGCCGTCAGCTCTGCCAAGGTCATGATGGACCGTGACACCGGCCGCTCCAAAGGTTTCGGTTTCGTCGAAATGGGCTCCGATGCCGAAGCTCAATCCGCTATCAACGGCATGAACGGCCAAGCACTGGCAGGTCGCGCCATTGTCGTCAATGAAGCCCGTCCCCGTGAAGAGCGTCCGGGCGGCTTCGGCGGCCCGCGTGGCGGCGGCGGCGGTGGTGGCGGCTTCGGCGGCGGCCGTCGTGAAGGCGGCTTCGGCGGTGGCGGCGGCGGTGGTGGCCGCGGCGGCTTCGGCGGCGGTGGCGGCGGCGGCCGTGGTGGCTTCGGCGGTGGCCGTGGCGGCTACTAAGCCCTGACCCCCCTTCTCAACCCTGGCTTGCCAGGGTTCTGAATGAAGAAAAGCGACGTGGTGCAAGCCGCGTCGCTTTTTTCATGGGCGGTTGTCGGCGACCGGGGTCCGCTGGCGCACGCCGTGGTGCGGCGCACGCCAGCTGCCGGGACGACGGTTCAGCCCGGTCGCGTCATCTCCAGCGGATTGATCCACCGATCGTAGTCTTCGGCAGCGATCTGCCCGGTAGCGAGTGCAGCCTCGCGCAAGGTCAGGCCCTCGTGGTGCGCCCGCTTGGCAATCTGCGCGGCGAGGTCGTACCCGATATGGCGATTGAGGGCGGTCACTAGCATCAGGTTGCGCTCGAGGTGCTCGTCAATCACCGCCTCATTCGGCCCCAGGCCCTGTGCACAGTAGGCATCGAAGGCATGGCAGGCGTCGGCCAGCAAGTCGATGCTCTCCAGCACGTTGTGCACCATCACTGGCTTGTAGACATTCAGCTGGAAGTTGCCCTGTGAGCCGGCGAAGGCCACCGCGGCATCGTTGCCGAACACCTGGACGCAGACCATCGTCAGTGCCTCGCACTGGGTCGGGTTGACCTTGCCCGGCATGATGGACGAGCCCGGTTCGTTCTCGGGAATGCGCAGTTCACCGATGCCGGCTCGCGGGCCGCTGGCCAGCCAGCGGACGTCGTTTGCCAGCTTCATCAGGCCACCGGCGAGCGTACGCAGGGCCGCCGAGGCCTGCACCAGTGCGTCATGGGCCGACAAGGCAAAGAACTTGTCGACGGCAGACTGGAACGACCGGCCCGTGAGTTCCGACAAGCGTTCCGCCACCCGGTCACCGAACAGGGGGTGCGCGTTCAGGCCCGTGCCGACGGCCGTGCCGCCGATGGCCAGCTCCTGCAGCCCGGGCAAGGCAGCGCGGACGGCAGCCAGACCGAAGTCAAGCTGGGCAACCCAGGCACCGATTTCCTGCCCGAGGGTGATGGGGGTCGCGTCCTGCAGGTGGGTCCGCCCGGTCTTCACCAGGTGGCGGTATTCGTGCGCCTTGGCAGCCAGCGTGTTGCGCAGCGCCGCCACCGCGGGGAACACCCGCTGGTGCAGCTGCTCGACCGTTGCTACATACATCGCGGTCGGGAACGTGTCGTTGGACGACTGGCCGCGGTTCACATGGTCGTTGGGGTGCACCGGCTTCTTGCTGCCAAGCACGCCACCGGCCAGCTCGATGGCGCGGTTGGCGATCACCTCGTTGGCGTTCATGTTCGACTGCGTGCCCGAGCCGGTCTGGAAGACCACCAGCGGAAAGTGATCGTCGAGGCGGCCATCGATGACTTCGTCAGCCGCCCGGATGATGAGCTGGGCCAGGTCTTCCGGGAGTTCACCCAGCTCGGCATTGGCTTGGGCGGCGGCCTTCTTCAGCAGGCCCAGGGCACGGATCATCGGACGTTGCCACTTGAAGCGGGCGACACCAATCGGGAAGTGGTGGATGGACCGCTGGGTTTGTGCACCCCAATAGCGGTCGGCAAGCACCTCGACGGGACCCATCGAGTCGGTTTCGATGCGAGTGGCAAGAGACATCGGCGCTCCTCCGGTGAAGCAGCTGCTTTTTGTGGTTCATCGCGCCCGGCGATGCCGACGCACGTCCAGCGCCACCCGAAGGCGGCAGCCCGACACGATAGCGCCGATCGAGGGCTTGCGGCGTTCAAAGGTGCGTCAGCGCTTCCACAACCCCGCCTCGTCCCACCCCAGGGCTGTCAGGTCATCGGCGCGTAGCGACCGATCGCTGGCGCAGAAAAACTCGTCAAGCTGCGGAGGGGCGACATCCGTCCCGGCCAGCATGGCATGCACCTGGCCACGATGATGGATCTGGTGCTGGAACAGATGGGCCAGCAGCCGGTCCATGCGCTCCGGGCAGATGCCAGCCGACCGCGGCACATCGACCATCAGCCGCAGGCGCGCGTCATCGAGTGCCTCGCACACGGCCAGCAGGCGCTGGTCGACCGCTTCCTGGGCCTGGGCCAGCCCAGGGCATCGGTCAAACGGCTCGGCCGGCTCGAAGAAGGCAGCGGCGGACTCGTTCGGCACACGGCCCTGCAGCGCCCGCTCCATCGCATCCACGTAGTACCAGTCCACCGTCAGGATGTGGTTCAGGGTAGCCTTGATCGACGGGAAGAAACTCGTGCGCCTGGCCGTGAAGGCCACTGCATCGAGCTCCACGCAGGCCTGCAGCAGGCGGTGGTTGGCCCAGCGGTTGTTGCGGGCCCAGGCGCAGAGGAAAAAGCTGAGGTCCGACATCGCGATCGCCTCCCGGCATCTTGCGAAAAGACCATTCTGCACAGAAAGGAGCCCGGCCGGCACGCTGGAAGGCGAGCCCGCCCTGCCCTGCCCTGCCCTGCCCTGCTATGCACCGCCAGGGCCCGGTCCTGATCCAGCCGGGGGATCGCGGCGTTGCCGACCGGCCCGGGTGCAGCGGAACCGCCCGGTATTCAGGCGTCGCCGCGCCGGACCTGTCGGGGCAGCGGCCCGCTGTATGTCACTCGCCCTGACGGCGCTTGCGGCCGCGGCCAGCCACCGCGCGGTCGAACAGCCAGTTGGGCACGATACGCATCAGCTTCGTCAGCAGGCCCATCTGCCACGGGATGACCCGGTAGCTGGCGCCCGATGCGATGACGCGAAAGGCACGGTCGGCGAAGGTCTCCGCGCTCATCAGGAAGGGCATGGAATAGCGGTTCCCGCGCGTCAGCGGCGTGTCGATGTAGCCTGGCGCGACAGTCACGACGCGCACCCCGGACGGCCTGAGTTCGCCCCTCAGGCTCTCGCAGTAGCTGACCACGGCGGCCTTGCTGGCGCAGTAGGCGCCATGGCCCGGCAGGCCACGGATGGCCGCCACGCTGGCGATGCCCACCAAGACGCCCGAGCCGCGTGCGCGCATGGGGTCGATGAAGGGATGGAAGGTGGCTGCCATGCCGAGGTTGTTGGTCTCGAAAGTCTGCCGCATGACTTCGAGGTCGGCATATTGCGAGGTGTCGATGCCGACGCTGATGCCGGCATTGGCAATCACCACATCCGGCACGCCCTGCCGCTCGATGCAGGCACGGCCGGCGGCGACGATGCTGTCGACCTGGCGCACGTCCGCCCCGTAGACGGCCCAGCGCCCCGGGTCGAAGCCCTGTGCCGCGCACCAGGCCTCGATCTCGGCCGCACGCCGGGCCACCAGGGCCAGCCGCCAGCCAGCGGCGTAGTAGCGCGCCGCCAGGGCCTGACCGATGCCGCTGGAGGCACCGGTGATGTAGACGAGGGCTTGGTTCATGAGACCACCTGAAGATAGACCGTCAGCGCTGCGGCGGCAACATGCCACGCACCGCGCCCTTCAATTCGAGCAGCTGCTCCCGATGCGAGTAGCGCAGTGAAGCGCCCCGCACCTCCATCTCGCCCTGGCGCAGCGTGACCGGCAGGTGGGACTCGACGCGCTCTTCCTCGGTGAAGATGTGCAGGAACTCGCCGCTGAACTCGAGGCGCCGGTTGGCCGCCTCGTCCTGGGGCCCGGCCGCCTCCCGCACCACATGGGCGCTGCCCATCAGGCGAATTTCGGTGCCCTCGGCGTTCGACAAGGCACGCCGGGCGGTGGCCAGCGTGACACGGCCCTGCTCGTCGACCGAACGCATGCGGACCTCGTCGATCTCCAACGTGTCGGTGTCGGGATAGTGGCGCAGCTCGCGCCCTTCCAGCAAGGTGCGCGGCCGGCCCGAGGCGGTGAAGTGCTGCACCGAGAAGCGGTTCATCTGGTAGTCCGGCTCGTGCCTGGCGGGCAGTTCGGCCTGCGGACCTTCGGGCACCGGTGTGTGCTTGACCAGCCAGTAGGTGCCGGCCGCCAGCAGCGCCAGCAGCAGCAGTGGCAGGTAGCTCCACAGTTGGTCCAGCCAGCGCAGGCCCGGCTGTGCCCGCACCGTTCCCCGCGGTGCTGCCGGTGCCAGCACCACCCGCCTGCGCGCCTCACTCATGCGCTGCGTCCGTCGTCCAGGGTCTGGAGGTGGCTGTGCAACAGGCTGGCATAGCGGCCCTGGGCACACAGCAGCAAGTCGCAGAACTCACGGGCTGCGCCGTGGCCACCCTCGGCCTGCGTCACGTAGTGCGCCGCAGCCCTTGCCTCGACATGCGCGCCGGCCGGCGCGCAGGCGAACGCGGCACGCACCATGAGCGGCAGGTCCGGCCAGTCGTCGCCGATCACCGCCAACTGCGACCAGTCGAGCTGCAGCTGACCAAGCAGCTGCTCGGTCACGGCCAGCTTGTCATGCACGCCGTAGCAGGCATGTTGCAGGCCGAGATCGGCCACCCGCCGGCGCACCGCCGGCGAGTCGCGGCCGGTCACCACCACCGGCGTAATGCCGGCACGAGCCAGCAGCTTCAGGCCGTGGCCGTCCAGCGTATTGAAGGCCTTGAAGAGCTCGCCGCTCTCGCCGATGTAGATGCGGGCATCGGTCAAGACGCCGTCGACGTCGAACACCGCGGCACGCACGCCCTGCGCCGGCAGCAGCAGCTCGGGCGCAAAGTTCAGATGGGGCTCCAGGGGACGCATGCGTCAGATCACCTTCGCACGCATCAGGTCGTTGAAGTTCAGCGCACCGACCAGCTGCCCGGCCGCATCGACCACCAGCACCGAGGTGATGCGAGCCTCCTCCATCAGGTCGGCCGCCTCGACGGCCAGCGCATCGTCGCGCACCTGCCGCGGGTTGCGGGTCATCACGTCGGCCGCGGTCAGCATGCGCAGGTCGCGGCCGCGCTCGATCTGGCGGCGCAGGTCACCGTCGGTGAAGATGCCCTGCACGCGGCCCTGCTCGTCCACCACCGCGGTGGCGCCAAGGCCCTTGGCCGACATCTCGCGCATCATCTCGGTGAAAGGCGTGGTGTGCAGCACCTGGGGCACCGCCGCCCCGCTGCGCATGACGTCACGCACATGGGTCAACAGCTTGCGGCCCAGCGCACCGCCCGGGTGGGAGCGGGCGAAGTCCTCCTCCTTGAAGCCACGAGCGTCCAGCAGGGCCACCGCCAGCGCGTCGCCCAGCGCCATCTGCACCGTCGTGCTGGCCGTGGGTGCCAGGTTCAGCGGGCAGGCTTCCTTGGCCACCGAGGTGTCGAGCACCACCTCGGCATGCCGGGCCAGGGTGGACTCCGCCCGGCCGGTGAGCGCCAGCAGCGGGATGGACAGCCGCTTGAGCACCGGCAGGATGGCGGTCAGCTCGTCGCTCTCGCCGGAATTGGAGATGGCCAGGACCAGGTCGTGCGCCGTGATCATGCCCAGGTCGCCATGGCTGGCCTCCGCCGGATGCACGAACATCGCCGGCGTGCCGGTGGACGCCAGGGTGGCAGCGATCTTGCGGCCGACATGGCCGCTCTTGCCCATGCCCATGACCACCACGCGGCCCTCGCACTGCAGCACCAGTTCCACCGCCCGGGCGAAGGCGTCGCCCAGCCGGTTCTTCAGGCCAAGCAGTGCGGCCGCCTCGATGTCCAGCGTCTCGCGCGCCAGCGCCACCGCATGGGCAGGATCGAAACCGATCTTCGATTTCAGGTGAGTAATGCGTTCTGACACGGCTGGCACGGGGTCGTTTACGATCCATGGATTCTAGGCTTCGGCCGTGTTCCCCTGCTGCCGGTCTGTCCGGTCCCGTCCTGCCCGCCTGCCTGTCGATGGCTTCCACCCTCGAACTCGTCCTTCTCTACCTCCTGGCCGCCGTCATTGGTGTGGTCGTCTGCCGCAGCTTCAAGCTGCCTCCCATGCTGGGCTACCTGGCGGTCGGCATCATCATCGGGCCCAACGCGCTCGCGCTGGCCCGCGACAGCGCCGGCATGCAGTACCTGGGCGAATTCGGCGTGGTGTTCCTGATGTTCGCCATCGGGCTCGAGTTCAATCTGCCCAAGCTCAAGAGCATGCGCAAGATGGTGTTCGGCCTGGGGCTGAGCGAGGTGGTGCTCACCGTATTGGCCATCGTCGCCGGCAATGCCGCGCTGGCCTGGGTCTTCGCCGGCCTCGGTCAGCGCTGGGCGCTGCCGTGGCAAACGGCGCTGGCGCTGGGCGGTGCGCTGGCCATGTCCTCCACCGCGATCGTCGTCAAGCTGATGGCCGAACGGCTGGAGCTGGAAAGCGAGCACGGCCGCCGGGTCATGGGCGTGTTGTTGTTCCAGGATCTGGCCGTGGTGCCACTGCTGGTGTTGATCCCCGCGCTCGGCTCCTCGGCCGAGCAACTGGCCCAGGCGCTCGTGTGGGCCAGCCTGAAGGCGGCCGCCTTGCTGACCTTGCTGCTGGTGGGCGGCCAACGGGCGATGCGCTGGTGGCTCACCCTGGTGGCGCGGCGCAAGAGCGAGGAGCTGTTCATCCTCAACCTGCTGCTGGTGACACTGGGCCTGGCCTGGCTCACCGAGCACGCCGGCCTGTCGCTGGCGCTGGGCGCCTTCCTGGCCGGCATGTTGATCGCCGAGACCGAATATAAGCACCAGGTGGAAACCGACATCCGGCCCTTCCACGACGTGCTGCTCGGGCTGTTCTTCATCACCATCGGCATGCGGCTGGACTGGCGCCTGGTGCTGGATCAGTGGCCACTCGTGCTGCTGCTGGTGTCCGCGCCGGTGCTGTTCAAGTTCGTGCTGGTGGCGGCGCTGGCGAAGGCCTTCGGCTCGCCCACCGGGGTGGCCCTGCGCACCGGCCTCTACCTGGCGCAGGCCGGCGAGTTCGGCCTGGTGCTGCTGAACCTGGCCACCGACCAGGGCCTGATCGATCCGGCACTGCGCAGCGCGGTGCTGGCCTCGATGGTGCTGTCCATGCTGGCGACGCCGTTCATCGTGCAGTACAGCAACCGCATCGTGATGCGGCTGTCGGCCAACGACTGGTTGATGCAGTCCGTGGCCATGACCAGCATCGCCAAACGGGCGATCAACACCGCCCAGCACGTCATCATCTGCGGCTACGGGCGCAGTGGCCAGAACCTGGCCCGCATGCTGGAGGCCGAGCACATCCCCTACATGGCCCTGGACCTGGACCCCGACCGGGTGCGCCAGGCCGCGGCGGCCGGCCAGAGCGTGGTGTTCGGCGATGCAGCCCGGCTACAGAGCCTGATGGCGGCCGGCCTGGCCCGCGCCAGCCTGGTGGTGGTGAGCTATCACGACACGCCCTCCGCGCTGAAGATCCTGCAGCTCGTGCAGGAGCACGCGCCGAAGGTGCCGGTGGTGGTGCGGACCATCGACGATGCCGACCTGGAGAAACTGCGCGCCGCGGGCGCCGCCGAGGTGGTGCCGGAGGCCATCGAAGGCTCGCTGATGCTCGCCTCGCACGCGCTGGCGCTGGTCGGGGTGCCGATGCGGCGGGTCATCCGCGTGGTTCAGGACCAGCGCGACGCCCGCTACAGCCTGCTGCGCGGCTACTTCCACGGCGCCGACGACGACAGTGCGGATGACGTGGCCCACGAGCGGCTGCAGTCGGTCACCCTGCCGGCTGGTTCTTCGTTGTGCGGGCGCCCGCTGCTGCACGCGGCACTGCATGCGGTGGGCGTGACCGTCTTGTCGGTGCGCCGCGTGCACGGCGGCGTGGTACGGCCGCATGACGAACTGCTGCTGGCGGCCGGCGACACGCTCGTCTTGTGCGGCCGGCCGGAGCCCCTCGCGCTGGCCGAGCAGAAATTGCTCGCCGGCTAGCGGCAGCAGTGGCAGTCATGGCAGATGCCCTCGGCGGCCAGCCGGCAACGCGCGACAATCGTGCATCCGGCGCCCACCCAGCGGCGCCTGCCTTTTCCTGCCCGAGTGCTGCCATGGACGACCGCGCCTACATCAAGAGCCACATCCGCACCGTGCCCGACTGGCCCGAGGCCGGCGTGCAGTTCCGCGACATCACCCCGCTGCTGCAGAACCCGAAAGTGTTCCGCGTGTTGATCGACCAGTTCGTGCACCGGTATTTCGACACGCGGCCCGACGTGATCGCGGGCCTCGACGCCCGCGGCTTCATCATCGGCTCGGTGCTGGCCTATGAGCTGAATGTCGGCTTCGTGCCGATCCGCAAGAAGGGCAAGCTGCCGTTCACCACCGTCGAGGAAACCTACGAGCTGGAATATGGCTCCGCCACCGTGGAGCTGCACACCGACGCGGTGAAACCCGGCGACAAGGTGGTGCTGATCGACGACCTGATCGCCACCGGCGGCACCATGATGGCCGGCAAGCGCTTGCTGGAGCGCCAGGGCGCCACCGTGATCGAAGGCGCGGCCATCGTCGACCTGCCCGAGCTGAAGGGGTCGGACCGGTTGCGGGCGGCGGGGCTGCCGCTGTTCACGCTGGTGTCGTTCGACGGCGCCTGAGCCGGCCGCAGCCACGGCGGCGCCGGCGCACGTCCACGCAAAAAGGCCACCCCGTGGGTGGCCCGGCATGGCGGCAAGTGGATGGCCGCCGCTCAGCTCATCGGCATCTGGCGGGTCAGCGCGGCCTGCATGCGCACGGTCATCACGGCGCCGGCGGCACGCAGCACTTCCAGCGCGATGACCGGCACCCGCACGGCCAGCTCTTCGAAGCGCGGCAGGCGCAGCGCCCAGATCAGGCCCGGCGTCATGGCCTCCACGTTGGCGCTGCGCGGTGCGTCGGCAAACAGGCTGGGCTCACCGAAGATGGCTCCCGGCCGCAGGATGGCCACCTTGCTGGCGCCCGGCGCGCCGCCACTCACATACACCTGCATCGAGCCCTGGGCCAGGAAGTACATGGTCCGGTCACGGTCGCCTTGGCGGATGACCTGGTCGCCAGTGCGCGTTTCGTGGCGGGTGAGGTACTGCGAGACCGTGCGCCACTGCTGCGCGTCGAGGCGGGCGCGGAAGGCGTCCTCGGTGTTGAGGGAGTGGATCGCGGTGACCAACTCGTCGAAATTCATCTGGGATCCCCCTAAGTGCTTGCGTGCCAGGCGGCGAGCCGCAACAGGGCCGGCGCGTCGTTGTATGTAGAAGTCGGGCGATTATCGACCGCACACCCCGGCCGTCACAATGCCGTCCCCGGCCGACCCCCCTCAAGCGGGCGTCCGCAAATACCAGGCGGTCACTTGCCGATACAGAATCGGCTGAAGATCTCGCCCAGCAGGTCGTCCGCACTGAACTGCCCGGTGATCTCGCCGAGCGCGTTGTGGGCCAGGCGCAATTCCTCGGCCAACAGGTCCAGTGCCTGGTCGGCACTGGCGGCGTGGGCAGCGGCCAGCTCCAGGTGGGTGGCGGCCCGCTTCAACGCCTGCACATGCCGCTCACGGGCGATGAACACCCCTTCCGGCTGAGCGTGCCAGCCGGCCAGCTCCAGCAGCAAGGCGCGCAGGTCGTCGAGGCCATTCCCGGTCTTGGCCGACAGGGCCACATGGCGTTCGCCAGGCTGCAGGGGGGCCGCAATGCCGGCATCCAGCTTGTTGTACACATGCACCAGCCGCGCGGCCGCTGGCAGGCGCGCGGCAATCTCGGCCTCGCCGGCGTCGTAGTCGGGCTGGCCCAGGCGGGTCAGGTCGTGCAGGAACAGCACCGCGTCCGCGCCGGCGATCTCGGCCCAGGTGCGGGCGATGCCAATGCGCTCCACCTCGTCGGTGGCGGCGTCGTCCGAACGCAGGCCGGCGGTGTCGATCACGTGCAGCGGCACGCCAGCGATCTGGATGGTCTCGCTCACCTTGTCGCGCGTCGTACCGGGGATGGGCGTCACGATGGCCAGCTCGGCTCCGGCCAGCGCATTGAGCAGGGAACTCTTGCCGACATTCGGCTGCCCGGCCAGCACCACCTTGATGCCTTCACGCAGCAAGGCGCCCTGGCGGGCCCGCTCCAGCACCGCCGCCACCGCCTCGGCCAGGCGGCGCAGCTGGCCGCGCGCATCGGCTTTTTCGAGGAAGTCGATCTCCTCCTCTGGAAAGTCGAGCGTCGCCTCGACCAGCATGCGCAACCGGATCATCTGTTCCCGCAAGTCGTGCACCTGCTGCGAGAACAGCCCGCTGAGCGATCGGCTGGCCGAACGCGCGGCGGCCTCGGTGCTGGCATCGATCAGGTCGGCCACGGCCTCAGCCTGCGCCAGGTCGAGCTTGTCGTTCAGGAAGGCGCGCTCGGTGAACTCGCCGGGTTCGGCCAGCCGCAGGGACGGCAGCCGCTCACGGGCCACTTCGAGGCAGCGGGCCAGCAGCAGCTGCAGCACCACCGGCCCGCCGTGCGCCTGGAGCTCCAGCACGTCTTCGCCGGTGTAGGAGTGGGGCGCCGGGAAATACAGCGCCAGGCCGTGGTCGATCGGCTGGCCCTGGCCGTCCTTGAACGGCAGGTAGCTCGCATGGCGCGGCTTGAGCGGCTGGCCCAGCAGGTCCTTGACCAAGGGTTCGATCTGCCGGCCCGAGATGCGGACGATGCCTACCGCGCCGCGTCCGGGCGCGGTGGCGATGGCGACGATGGGGTCGTGATGGCGGCTCAGCATGGCAATGGCATTGTGAAGCAGGCGTCCGCCATGGAACGCCTGGAAAGGAAAACGCCCCGCGCCTTGCGGCAGCGGGGCGTTGCAGACGGCCTCAGCCGCGCCGGCTTACTTGTTCACGCCCAGGCGCCTGTTGATGAACCACTGCTGGGCGATGGACAGGATGTTGTTCGTCAGCCAGTACAGCACCAGGCCGGCCGGGAAGAAGAAGAACATCACCGAGAACACCAGCGGCATGATCCACATCATGCGGGCTTGCATGGGGTCCGGCGGCGTCGGGTTGAGCCAGGTCTGCAGCAGGGTCGAGGCCGTCATCAGCAGCGGCAGCACGAAGTAGGGGTCGCGCACCGACAGGTCGGTGATCCACAGCACCCAGGGCGCGTTGCGCATCTCGACCGAGGACAGCAGCACGGAGTACAGCGCGATGAAGACCGGGATCTGGATCGCGATGGGCAGGCAGCCGCCCATCGGGTTGACCTTCTCCTCGCGATAGATGCGCAGCATCTCCTGCTGCAGCTGCTGCGGCTTGTCCTTGTAGCGCTCGCGCAGTTCATTGATGCGCGGGGCGACCACCTTCATGCGGGCCATCGACTGATAGGCCTTGGCATTGAGCCAGTAGAAAGCCACCTTCAGCAGCACCACCAGCGCGACGATCGCCCAGCCCCAGTTGCCGATCAGCGTGTGCAGCTGGTCGAGCAGCCAGAACAGCGGCTTGGACAGGATGGTCAGGTGGCCGTAGTCCTTCACCAGCTCGAGGCCGGGTGCCAGTTGCTCCAGGCGCTTTTCCTCCTGCGGGCCGATATACAGCGTGGTATCCACCGCCTGCGAGGCACCGGGCGCGATGGCCGACAGCGGCTGCACCATGGCGATGGTGTACAAGTTGTCGGACAGCTTGGCCGCCCGGAATTCGCGCGGCTGGGCCTTGGTGTTCAGCCAGGCCGACGTGAAATAGTGCTGCACCATGGCCACCCAGCCATCGTCGCCGGCCGGCGGCAGCGTGGCGTCACCCTTGGCGATGTCCTTGAACTCGACCTTCTTGAACTTGGTGGCCTCGCTGTAGGCGGCCGGGCCGGTGAAGGTCGAGTAGAAGCTCGACTCCCCGGGGGGCGGCGTGCCGTCGCGCAGCAGCTGCAGGTAGAGCTGGGGCTCGCGCGCCTGCGCGCCGGAGTTGACCACCTCGTGGCGGACGCCGATCGCATAGCTGCCGCGGGTGAACACATAGGTCTTGCGGTACTGCACACCGTTGACCACCGGCGACTGCAGCGCGAGCGTCAGCTGGTTCTGCCCGTCTGCCAGGGTGCGTTCGCTGGTCAGCGCCTGCATCACCGTGAAATGGTTCGGGAATGCCTCGCCGGCGTTCTGCTTGTTGATCAGCCCGCTCTGCGCCAGATAGGTGCGCCCGGCCGACTGGTCCAGCAGCGTGACCGGCTGCTTGGGATCGTTCTGGTCCTGGAAGCGCAGCAGTTGCACCTTGCTCACGGTGCCACCCTGGGTGTCGATCTCGGCGCGGAACACGTCGGTCGTGATGGTCAGCTTCTCGGCCACCGCCTGAGCTGCCGGCGCCTGCCCGGCCACCGCAGCCCCGGCGGCAGCCGTGCCGGCTGCTGCCGGCGCGGGCAGCGTGCCTGCCCCGGCCGACCCCGCCCCCGGCGGCGCCGATGCAGTCACCGGCGGCGGAGGCGCGAACATCGACGGGCGGCCGTTGTGCTTGTTCCAACCGTCCCATAGCAGGACGAGGGACATCGTGAACACCACCCAGAGGATGGTGCGTCGCATATCGGTCATGGAGACGACTCGCTGTTAGAAGTGGCCGTGGCACCGGCGGCAGCCGCAGGCGCCACAAAACGGGAAAACAGTCGCGGCGCGGTATCAGGCACCGGATCGGGACCGCCCTCGCACCAGGGATGGCAACGGCCGATGCGCCGCGCCGTCAGGTAGGCACCGGCCGCCGCCCCGTGCCGCTCCAGCGCCTCGAGCGCATACGCGGAACAGGTGGGATAAAAGCGGCAGCCTGCCCCCAGCCAGGGGCTGAGCAGCAGGCGGTAGCCTCGCACCAGAAGAAGGAGCAGTCGCTTCATCATCGCCGGGCCTTGCAGATGGGGATGGCAGGCGCCGGCTCAAGCCGGCGCCGCAGCGACCTTGGACGGAGGGCGGCGGGCAGCGCGCGGCCCGGCCTGCCGCAGCAGGCTGTCGAGCTCGGCGCGCGCGGCGTCTCGCAGCGCCTCGGAAGCGGCGCTGGGGAACTGCTTGCGATCGAAAGCCGCACGCAGGCGCACCACCCAGACCCCCGGGGGCATGGATGGCAGATGGCGTTCGAAGGCAGCGAACACCTGGCGCTTCAGCAAGGTGCGGGTGACCGAGCGACGCGCCCAGCGCTTGGGCAGCACGGTGCCGACCTGCGCCGGGCCGGTGAGCGGCAAGACATCCACAGGCTGCGATACATCGGGCACCTCGCCTGTTGACAACTCACCGTGAACGGGCTGCGGATCGAAGCTGCCCGCGGCCGGCACGAAGTGCACCACGAAGTGGGTGCCCCGGGCCACCACCGCCGGCGAACCGGCAGACAGCGCCCGCTCGAAGTCGGCTTTTTGCTTGAGCCGCCGGATGGCGGCTGCTCGGCTCATGGGCTCGCCGCGCGGCAGCACGAGTAGGCGCCCTGCGTGACGTCGCCCGGCCCGACGGCCTTAGACGGCCAGGCGCTTGCGGCCCTTGGCACGGCGAGCGTTGATGACCTTGCGGCCACCGCGCGTCTTCATGCGGACCAGGAAACCGTGGGTACGGGCGCGGCGAACCTTAGAGGGTTGGTAGGTGCGTTTCATGTTCTCGATTCCTCGTGCGCCCGGCCGCACTCGGCAAGGAGTGGTCAGGGCAAGTAAGCAGGCCCGTCAGGGCTTGAAAGCAAGTCCCCCGGACTTCGCATGCCGCCCGGGAAGCTCAAACTGAAGCCCGCTGTTGGCGGGCTCGGGGTTTCCGAACCCGGCCTGAGCATCCGAAAACCGCAAACATCGCTGCGCGCATCGCTACATGCAACACCCGCAACACGCCTGTGGCCGGACAACACGAAACCCCGAATTCGGGAAACCCTCTATTACAGCAAAATCACCCTTTGCGGTCAACGACTTAGGCGGCAAGGCTCAGTGACGTGCAGGGGTTCACACAGTGAACAGCCTTGTGGATAACTTGCGTGCAACTGTCGTCTGGAGGGTAGAATCGCGCCGCTCCAGAAAAGAGTTTTCCACAATACATGAGCTTCGATCTTTGGCAACGCTGCTGTGAGCGACTCGCGGCGGAGATGCCAGAACAGCAATTCAACACCTGGATCCGCCCCCTGCCCGCCGGCGTCGTCTCGCAGGCAGAGGCGGGGCAGGTGGTGTCCGTGCGCGTCCCCAACCGGTTCAAGTTGGACTGGATCCGCAACCAGTACGCCCCCCGCATCGAGACGGTGCTTGCCGACCTGGCGGGCGAGCCGGTGAAGCTGGAGCTGTCACTGGCACCGCGCGAGGGCATGCCCATCCCGGCGCCCCGTCCGGCCCCCGCCCCCACGGAGATGTACATGATGCCGGGCCGGCCTGCGCCGGGCCATGCCGCCGTGGCGCCGCGGCCGGCGGCGCCCGCCATCGCGCATCCGGTGGCGGCGCCCCAGGTGCCGCCCATCGTGTCGGCGGCTGCCCGCAGCCGCCTGAACACGAGCCTGACCTTCGACACCCTGGTGCCGGGTCGGGCCAACCAGATGGCGCGCACCGCGGCCCTGCATGTGGCCGGGGCGCCCGGCCGCACCTACAACCCGCTGTTCATCTACGGTGGTGTGGGCCTGGGCAAGACCCACCTGATGAACGCGGTGGGCAATGCACTGCTGGCCGACAACCCGAACGCCCGCATCCTTTATCTGCATGCCGAGCAGTTCATCACCGACGTCGTCAAGAACTACCAGCGCAAGACCTTCGATGAGCTGAAGGCCAAGTACCACCAGCTCGACCTGCTGCTGATCGACGACGTGCAGTTCTTCGCCGGCAAGGAGCGGACGCAGGAGGAGTTCTTCAACGCCTTCGAAGCACTGCTGGCCAAGCGGGCGCACATCATCATGACCAGCGACACCTATCCCAAGGGCCTCGCTGACATCGACGAACGCCTGACTTCCCGCTTCGACTCGGGCCTCACCGTGGCCATCGAGCCGCCGGAGCTGGAGATGCGCGTCGCGATCCTGATGAAGAAGGCGGAGGCGGAAGCGGCGGTGATGCCGGAAGACGTCGCCTTCTTCGTCGCCAAGAACGTGCGCGCCAATGTCCGCGAGCTGGAAGGCGCCCTGCGCAAGATCCTGGCTTATTCGCGCTTCTCGCACAAGGAAATCAACATCCAGCTGGCCCGCGAGGCGCTGAAAGACCTGCTGTCGATCCAGAACCGGCAGATCTCGGTGGAGAACATCCAGAAAACGGTGGCCGACTTCTACAAGATCAAGGTCGCCGACATGTACTCCAAGAAGCGGCCGGCCAGCATCGCGCGGCCCCGCCAGATCGCGATGTACCTGGCCAAGGAGCTGACGCAGAAGAGCCTGCCCGAGATCGGCGAGCTGTTCGGCGGCCGCGACCACACCACCGTGCTGCATGCCGTGCGCAAGATCGGCGGCGAGCGCACCAAGAACACCGAACTCAA
Source organism: Eleftheria terrae (assembly GCF_030419005.1). Lineage (NCBI taxonomy): Bacteria > Pseudomonadati > Pseudomonadota > Betaproteobacteria > Burkholderiales > Eleftheria > Eleftheria terrae. The sequence continues at coordinate 3,492,537 of NZ_CP106951.1, read as the reverse complement.
CCAGCAGCTGCACGTGCTTGAGCAAACGCTCAAGGGCTGAGGCCGGCGCGCTCCGGGTGCAACCGCTCGAGCACCCAGGGGCGCCTTCGGTCGAGTGAAAAAGCTGGGGACAAGTGTCGAACAACCGGGGACATGTCCACTGAGAACGCGCCGGGGCAGAAGTTGTTGTCGGTCTGTCCTTGTGCAAACCGGGGCCGGCTGCACAAGGTTGTTATCGTGCTAAAGCGTTGAGCGGACAAGACAAAATAGCGTTGTCCACAAAAAGCGGGCGCCTCTACTAAGACTACCAATCTAAAAAGTTCATACCATTGTGTTGAAAGCATCTCAGGCATCCGGGACGGACTTGGCCTCGCAGCGCCGATGCGCCGCCCGGGCCGCGCACCGCCCGGCCAGCCGGGACACGAGGGAGAACAGGAGACTTGCCGCATCGCCGGCTTGCCCACGCGGGGGGCTTACAGGCTCGCCACGCACCGCAAGGCTGCAGGGGTACCCTACCCCCTTGGAATGTGGTCGGACGCGGCGGCTGAGCTTCTGCCGCGAGCACCCGGAAGGAAGGCGACAGCCTGTCGGCCCGGTGGCCGCCAGAGGGCCGCTGCCCGCCTGGCCGCATCGCATGGCACCGAAGCAGCGCAGGGGTCAAGTGACAAGGTTGGGGACAACTGTCGAACAAGTGAAGAGAAGTCCACAGGCGGGACAGACGCCGCAAAGTTGTTGTCTTTGTACGCACCGGCTGCCCCGGGTGCGCTGCACACGGTTGTCATCAGGCTAGAGCCTTGATCCGGCAAGACAAAATAGCGTTGTCCACAAAAACCCGGCCACCCTACTACGGCTACCAATCTAAGAGGTTCATATGATTGTCTTGAAGGCACCTCAGGAAAAAGTGCTTGGCGCGCTGCAAGCCGTCTCCGGCATCGTGGAGCGGCGGCACACCTTGCCGATCCTGGCCAACGTGCTGATCCGCAAGACCGGTCCCCAGGTGGAGTTCACGACCAGTGACCTCGAGATCCAGGTGCGCACCACGGCCGAGTTCGAAGGCGACGCTGCCAGCTTCAACACCTCCGTCGGCGCCCGCAAGCTGATCGACATCCTGAAGTCGCTGCCGGCCGACCAGACGGTGTCGCTCTCCGCGGCGCAGAACAAGCTGACGCTGCAAGGCGGCAAGAGCCGCTTCACGCTGCAGACGCTGCCGGCCGAGGATTTCCCGCTGGTGCAGGAGGCCGCCGACTTCGGTCCCGCCTTCGGCGTGCCGCAGAAGACCCTGAAGAGCCTGATCGGCCAAGTGCACTTCGCGATGGCAGTGCATGACATCCGCTACTACCTCAACGGCATCTTGTTCGTGGCCGAAGGCCAGCAGCTGACCCTGGTGGCCACCGACGGGCACCGCCTGGCGCTGGCCAGCGCCACGCTGGAAGTGGAGATGCCACGCCAGGAAGTGATCCTGCCGCGCAAGACCGTGCTGGAGCTGCAGCGGTTGCTGAAGGACGAGGACACGCCGATCGAGATGCGCTTTGCCGGCAACCAGGCGAAGTTCAGCTTCAGCGGCATGGAGTTCGTCACCAAGCTGGTGGAGGGCAAGTTCCCCGACTACAACCGGGTGATCCCGAAGAACCACCGCAACAGCGTCATCCTGGGCCGTGCCCCGCTGCTGGCCAGCCTGCAACGCGCTGCCATCCTGACCAGCGAGAAGTTCAAGGGCGTGCGCCTGAACATCGAGCCGGGCCTGCTGCGCATCGCCTCCAGCAATGCCGAGCAGGAAGAGGCCAAGGAGGAGCTGGAGATCGACTACGGCGGCGACACCATCGAGATCGGCTTCAACGTCACCTACCTGGTGGATGCGCTGGCCAACATGAGCCAGGACATGGTGCAGGTGGAGCTGCAGGACGCCAACAGCTCGGCCCTGCTCACCATTCCGGAGCAGGCCGGCTTCAAGTACGTCGTGATGCCGATGCGGATCTGAGTGCCCGGGGGTGGCCGGGCACCGTGAGCAGCCACCCACTTGAGCGGGCCGCCGGCCCGCTTCAGCGTTTTTGCAAGGAGCCAACGTGCCGAAGCGCCTGGCTCCGCCCGATAGAATCGAGTCCCTCATGAGCGATCAAGCCAACGACCACCCCCTGCAAACGGCAGCCCCTGCCCCGGCCGACACCGGTTACGGCGAAGGCAGCATCCAGATCCTCGAGGGCCTGGAGGCCGTGCGCAAACGGCCGGGCATGTACATCGGTGACACCTCCGACGGTACCGGCCTGCACCATCTGGTCTTCGAGGTGGTCGACAACTCGATCGACGAAGCACTGGCAGGCCATTGCGACGACATCGTCGTCACCATCCATACCGACAACTCGATCAGCGTCATCGACAACGGCCGTGGCATCCCCACCGGCGTGAAGATGGACGACAAGCACGAGCCCAAGCGCAGCGCGGCCGAGATCGCACTGACCGAGCTGCACGCGGGCGGCAAGTTCAACCAGAACAGCTACAAGGTGTCGGGTGGCCTGCACGGCGTGGGCGTGAGCTGCGTGAACGCGCTGAGCAAGTGGCTGCGCCTGACGGTGCGCCGCGAAGGCAAGGTGCACTTCATCGAGTTCCGCAAGGGCGTGCCGCAAGACCGAGTGCTGGAGCAGCGCGACGGCTTCGAGGTCAGCCCGATGAAGATCATCGGCGAGACCGAGAAGCGCGGCACGGAGGTGCACTTCCTGCCCGACGACGAGATCTTCACCAACGTCGACTTCCACTACGACGTGCTGGCCAAGCGCCTGCGCGAGCTGAGCTTCCTGAACAACGGCGTGAAGATCCGCCTGGTCGACGAGCGCAACGCGAAGGAAGACAACTTCGCTTTTGCCGGAGGCGTGAAAGGGTTTGTCGACTTCATCAACCAGGGCAAGAAGATCCTGCACCCGAACGTCTTCCATGCCCAGGGCGACAAGGTGAGCGAGCAGAACACCAATGTCGGCGTCGAAGTGGCGATGCAGTGGAACGACGGCTACAGCGAGAACGTGCTGTGCTTCACCAACAACATCCCCCAGCGTGACGGCGGCACCCACCTGACCGGCTTGCGGGCGGCGATGACGCGGGTCATCAACAAGTACATCGAGGACAACGAACTGGCCAAGAAGGCCAAGGTCGAAGTCAGCGGCGACGACATGCGCGAAGGCCTGGCTTGCGTGGTGAGCGTGAAGGTGCCCGAGCCCAAGTTCAGCAGCCAGACCAAGGACAAGCTGGTGTCCAGCGAGGTGCGCGCCCCGGTGGAAGACATCGTGAGCCGCCTGCTGAACGACTGGCTGCTGGAGAACCCGACCGACGCAAAGATCATCTGCGGCAAGATCGTCGAGGCCGCCCGTGCCCGCGAGGCCGCCCGCAAGGCCCGCGAGATGACCCGCCGCAAGGGGGTGCTCGACGGCCTGGGCCTGCCCGGCAAGCTGGCTGACTGCCAGGAGAAGGATCCGGCGCTCTGCGAGATCTACATCGTCGAGGGCGACTCGGCCGGCGGCTCCGCCAAGCAAGGGCGCGACCGCAAGTTCCAGGCGATCCTGCCGCTGCGCGGCAAGATCCTGAACGTCGAGAAGGCGCGCTACGAGAAGCTGCTGAGCAGCAACGAGATCCTGACGCTGATCACCGCTCTGGGCACCGGCATCGGCAAGACCGGCGCGGGCAATGGCAGTGACGACTTCAACCCGGACAAGCTGCGCTACCACCGCATCATCATCATGACCGATGCGGACGTCGACGGCGCCCACATCCGCACGCTGCTGCTGACCTTCTTCTACCGCCAGATGCCGGAACTGGTGGAGCGTGGCCACATCTACATCGCGCAGCCGCCGCTCTACAAGGTGAAGCAGGGCAAGCACGAGCAGTACCTGAAGGACGCCCACGAGCTGGACGGCTTCATGCTGCGCGTGGCGCTGACCGATGCCGAGCTGCACACCGGGGTCAACGGCACCGTGCTGAAGGGCGAGGCGTTCGAATCGCTGGCGCGCAAGTACGTGCTGGCCGAGAACGTCATCGCCCGCCTGGGCAACTGGATGGATGCCGAAGCCCTGCGCGTGCTGGCCAGCGGCACCGAGATCAACCTCGACACGCCGGAGCAGGCCGAGGCCTCCGCGGTGGCGCTCAAGGGCGCGCTGCACGGCGCCGAGGTGGCGGCCGAGCTGGACGCGCGGCTCGACAAGTGGGTGCTGCGCATCAGCCGCAAGCACCACGGCAACATCAAGAGCAGCGTGATCAACGCCGACTTCGTGCATGGGGCCGACTACGAGGTGCTGAGCACGGCCGGCAAGACCTTCAAGGGCCTGCTGGGCGAGGACGCGGTCATCAAGAAGGGCGAAGGCGAGAAGCAGAAGGAACAGAAGGTCCGCGACTTCCGTGAAGCGATGCAGTGGCTGATGGGCCAGGCCGAGAACAGCGTGGGCCGCCAGCGCTACAAGGGCCTGGGCGAGATGAACCCGGAGCAGCTGTGGGAAACCACGATGGATCCGAACGTGCGCCGCCTGCTGCGCGTGCAGATCGAGGATGCCATCGAGGCAGACCGGGTCTTCACGATGCTGATGGGCGACGAGGTGGAGCCGCGCCGGGTGTTCATCGAGAGCAATGCGTTGAGGGCGGCGAACATCGACGTGTGAGGCCGCCGCCGGGTGCGACACCGGCGTTCGCATGGGACGGTTCGGCGTCCTGGCCGCACGTGGCGGCCAGGGCGGCCTGGTCGCTCAAGGGCCGCTTGTGGTGCACGAATACACCCGCCCGGTGTCGCTGTTGCGGCTGGTATCGAGCTTGGGGGCGACAAGGCAGCCACCCGCTTCCGGGGCACAGCCGACCGTTGTCGCGCGGCGTCCTGCCGGGCAGCGCGTCCTGCGCGTCCCCGGATGTTCCTGTGCCGGTGGCCGGGCGGCTGACACGCAGGCCGGGGTGGCCCGGGGTCGAGTCCGGGTACGGACGCGGACGTGCTGCGTTTGACGGGTGAAGGAAGGCCGCGGTCGTCGAGCCGCGCGCATGCTTGCCAGGCACCGAATTGCCAGGCACTGAAGCCCTGCTTCAAGGGCCGACCTGCCCCGCTGGCCGCTTCAGGCCTCTGGCCGTTCGCCGTTCGCCGTTCGCCGGGCAGCCGGGCAGCCGGGCAGCCGGGCAGCCGGGCAGCCGGGCAGCCGGGCGACTTCGCTGCCCTCAGTGCCCGGGTGCCAGGCGCCGCGGAAAGCCGGGCGAGACCGGCTCCAACGGCAAGGGCCTGCGCCGGCCGTGCCGGCCCCGGCGTCACACCCCCACCAGCTGCTGCAACTGTGCGGTCGGCAGCGCGCCCGAGTGGGAGCCGTACTGGCCGGTCGTGGCGTGGCGGAAGTACAGCATGGGCACGCTCTCGGCGCCCAGTTTCTTGAACAGCTCGGTGTTGGCTTCCACCTTGGCGCGGGTCGCCTCGTCGGGCGCGGGTGCGGACAGTGCGGCCCGTTGGGCCACCTGGGCCTCGTGCCGCTCCATCGCCTCGACGGGTTGCGGTGCAGACAGGATGGCTGCTGCCAGCGGCATCGACTGTGCGCCCAGCAATTGCACCGGGATCCATACCATCTTGAGCCGCCCGAGCAAGGGCTTGGATTCCGCCCACAAGGTGGCGCAATGAGGGCATTGCGGGTCGAAGAAGACATAGACCGTGTTGGCCGCCATCGCTTGCCCCACCTGCACGCCGGTAGCGCCGGCGGCCAGCTTGTAGGCCTCTTCAGCCGTGGGTGGGGGCGTGGCGGCCGCGGTCGGCGGCGCATCGCGCTCGGAACAGGCGGTCAGCACAGCGCCGCCCAGCAGGGCGGCAGCGAGGAAGGTTCTGCGTTGGAGTGAGCTCACGATGTGGGTACCGCGAAGGGCTGGCTGGATGGCCGGGCTAGCGCCGGCCGATGAAGGCGCTCACCTTACCTCCAAATGCCGGCGGCGTGGCAGTCCGACGGCCAGGCGCCGCTGCCGGGCCGCCATTCGATGCACGAGCCGCCGTCGTGCCGCTGCGCTGGCCCGTGCACGGCGAGTCGCTGCCGACCCGGCGGCCACCCGTGCCGACCGACGCATCCCGCTCTGTCATCCCTGCCAGCTTCACCCCCCTGGCCGATCCTTCACAATTTGACACCTCGCATTCCCCACCTTACACCACGGTGCGCCTCCCGGACCATCCAACGATTGCCGCCAGGGCCGGGCTGCCAGCACCGCCCGGCATCCCCGTGCTGCCACAGCCAGCGGCTGATGTCGAACGTCGCGCCCGCATCCGCCTGGCCCAGCTGCACCTCTACGTCGACAACCACCTCACCGACAAGTACCTGGCGCCACCGCTTGCGGTGATGGCCGCGGTGCTGCTCACGCGCTGGCTGCCCACCTGGCAGGCGCTGGTCTTCGGCGCCGTGGAGCTGGCGGTGATTGCCGGCTACATCACCTGCTACCACCGCTTTCGCGCCGCCAATGCGACGCCGGCCGAGGAGCGGCGCTGGGCGCGCCGCATCGGCATGGCGCATGGGGCCCACATGCTGGTCTGGTCGTCCGTCGTCGTCTGGGGCTGGGTGCCGACCGATTTCAGCAGCCTGATCTTCACGATGCTGATCCACCTGGGGCTGATCTCGCTGACGGCCGCCATGAGCAATCCGCACCGCGACCTGCTGTTGATGGACATGGCCATCCCCTTCGTGGCCCTGCTGCTGCCGCCGCTGTTCAGCGACGGCGCCTTCAGCCTGGGGCTGGCGCTGCTGGGGCTGTTCTACAGCACCTTGATGCTGTGGGTGGCGCTGAAGATCCACCAGACGACGGCCGAAGCGACCGAGTTGCGACTGCGCAATGAGGAGCTCATCGCCCGGCTCGAGCACCAGGCGGCGCGGGATCCGCTCACTGGCGTGGCGAGCCGCAGCCACCTGCTGGCCACCGGGCATGCCGAGATCCGCCGCGCCAGCCGCCATGGCCATCCGCTGGCCTTGCTGATGCTCGATATCGATCATTTCAAGGCGATCAACGACAGCTGCGGGCACCTCGCCGGCGACCGTGTCATCCAGGCCATCGCCCAGGCCTGCGTGCCGGCCCTGCGCAGTGGCGACTGCCTGGGCCGCCTGGGCGGCGAGGAGTTTGCGGTGGTCCTGCCCGACACCGACCTGGCCGCCGCCATGGCGGTGGCCGAGCGGCTGCGGGAAACGGTGGCGGCCCTGCAGCTTCACCACGAGGAGCGGCGCCTGGCACTGACGGTGAGCATCGGCGTGGCCCTGCTTGAATCACCCGGGGAGGCGCTGTCCCACCTGCTGCACCGGGCAGACACCGCGATGTACCGCGCCAAGGCGGAGGGCCGCAACTGCGTCAAGGCGGCGCCACCCTCCGGCATGGCGCGTCCGGCGTGCCCGGTGGGCGCGCACGCAGTGATGCCCTGAAAGCAGCGGCACGGCGGCGCCCACCGGCCGCCAGCCCGGTGCAGCGGCGGGAGGCGCGTGACATCATGTGGTGCAGGCAGTGAACCGGCATCTGCCGGTTCGCGCCCCACCCTTCGCCACCCGGGAGCCGCCAGTGAAGCTTTACTACAACCCCCAGAGCCGGGCCACCATTGCCAAATGGATGCTCGATGAGTGCCAGGCCGACTACGAGCTGGTGCACATCGACTTCCAGAAACGCGAGCACAAGACGCCGGAGTTCCTGAAGATCAACCCTGCCGGCAAGCTGCCGGCCCTGGTGGATGGTGACGTGCGGGTCTTCGAATGCCCGGCCATCTGCCTCTACCTTGCCGAGAAATACCCAGAGGCCCGCCTGGCGCCCGCGGTCGGCACGCCCGAGCGAGGCCGCTACCTGTCCCTGATGGTGTTCGCCACCGCGCAGCTGGAACCGTCCATGGGAGACGCCCTGCTGAAGCAGGACACCCTGCCGCAGCGCGGCTGGAACAACTTCGAGGCAACACAGGACGCGGTGGAACAGGAGCTCGGCGACGGGCCTTACCTGTTCGGCGACTGGTTCACCGCCGCGGACGTGGTGATCGGCTCGATGTTCATCTGGCGGCGCCTGTGGGGCGGTGGCAGCCTGCCCGAGCGTCCTCGGCTGAAGGCTTATGTCGACCGGCTGCTGCAGCGGCCCGAGGGGCTCAAGCCGAGACAGTGAGATCGCGGCAAGGCCGCTGCGGCGCCTGCCCTGCGGCCGGCAGACGCTGATGGCCGGCCGAGCTGCTCAGTACTCGTCGGAGCGGCGGGCACTGCCCTTCACTTGCTCTGCGGGGTAGCGCACTTCATTGCGATCCATCTTGGCATTGGCAGCCTCTACCAGGTCGAAGCCCAGGCCGTCGGCCAGCCGCAGCAGGTAGATGAACACGTCGGCCGCCTCGTCGCGGATGCGCAGCAGGCGTTCGGGGCCGGGCGCCCGGCTCTCGGCCTCGGTCAGCCACTGGAATTCGGCCACCAGTTCGCCGGTCTCGCCGGCCACCGCCATGGCCAGGTTCTTGGGCGAGTGAAAGGGCTGCCATTCGCGGATCGCGGCGAACTCGCGCAGGCGCTGCGTCAATGCAGCCAGGGTGTCTGGGGTCATGCGGGTACTCTATCCTCTGGCGCATCTTCCTTCAGGAGCCCCCATGTCGCGCGACGCCATCGAGATCGAAACCGCCCCCCACCCCCGTGCTGCCATCATCGTGCTGCATGGCCTGGGCGCCGACGGCAGCGATTTCGTCCCCATCGCCCAGGAGCTCGACCTCGCCGCGGTCGGCCCGGTGCGTTTCGTGTTTCCCCACGCGCCGGTGCGACCGGTCACCATCAACGGCGGCTACCAGATGCCGGCCTGGTACGACATCCTGGGCACCGACCTGGTCCGCCGCGAGGACGAAAGCGGCCTGCGTGAATCGCACACCACGGTGCAGTCGCTGATCGCGCGCGAGCAGGCGCGCGGCATTCCAGCCTCGCGCATCGTGCTGGCGGGCTTCTCGCAAGGCTGTGCGGTGGCGTTGATGGCCGGGCTGCGGCATCCCGAACGCCTCGCCGGGCTGGTGGGCCTGTCGGGCTACCTGCCGCTGGCTGAAAAAACGGCGGCCGAGCGCCATGTCGCCAATGCCGAGCTGCCGATCTTCCTAGCCCATGGGCGACACGACCCGGTGGTGCCGCATGCGCGCGGCACCGCCACTCGGGATGCCCTGGCTGCCCTGGGCTATCGGGTCGAATGGCAGGACTACGACATGGAGCATTCGGTCTGCATGGAAGAGATTGCCGACCTCAACCGCTGGCTGCTGCGCATGCTGGCCTGAGAGGAGTGCCGACGATGCACCTGGTGCAGTTGCTGCTGCCGCTGTGCGACGAACAAGGCCACCGTTTCGAGACGGCGCTTTTTGCCCAGGTGAGGCAGGAGCTGGTGGAGCGCTTCGGTGGCCTCACCGCGTACACCCGCGCGCCCGCCCGCGGCGTGTGGGCGCCAGACGACGGCCAGCCCGTGCACGATGATCTGGTGGTCTATGAAGTGATGGCCGAAACGCTCGACCGTGCCTGGTGGAAGGCCTACCGCAAGGACCTCGAGCGCCGCTTCCGCCAGGACAGCCTGGTGGTGCGCGCCCATGCCGTGACACTGCTGTAGCGCTTGCGGCCCCACCGCGTCCCCCGCGTGGCACGCCTGGCGGCCACGCACGGGGCGTTTCCAATCCCGCCCCGCCGCCCCTGCATCCCCCAGCCCGGTGGCTTGACGCCCCGCTACCCGCTCGATTAATCTATTAACCAATAAGTTAATTAACTACATATCAGCGGTGACAGCGGGCGGTGCGACCGACCAACCGACCGATCGTCTGCCTTCCTGCCTGCCTCGCCGGCGCCTTCGGAGAAATTCCTGATGTCCTCCCCGCTTCCCGCTTCCGGGCTGCACAGCCATCGCGTGCAAGCCTCCACGGTGGCTGACCTGTGCCGCGGCGAAGTGCGCTGGGCGCCGGTCAAGTCGCTCTGGTTCATGGGCATGGCGGGCGCCGCCTTGCTGGGCGGGTGGGCCTGGTTCAGCTGGGGGGCCCTGGCCTTGTTCGTCGTGGCGACCGGGCTGGTACTGCTGCTCGGCCATTCGCTCGGCAGCCATCGCAAGCTCATCCATGACAGCTTCGAGTGCCCTCGCTGGCTGGAACGGCTGCTGGTGTGGATGGGCGTGCAGGTGGGACTGGCCGGCCCGCTGGGCCTGTTGCGCCAGCACGAGCTGCGCGACTATGCCCAGCGCCTGCCCGACTGCCATCCCTATCTGCGCCATGGCCGCCCCCTGCTGCTGGACGCGTGGTGGCAGCTCAACTGCGAGCTGCAACTGCAGCACCCACCCCAGATTCACATCGAGCCGCGCCTTGCCGACGACCCGTTCTACCGCTGGCTGGAGCGCACCTGGATGCTCCAGCAGCTGCCGCTGGCACTGTTGTTCCTGGCCTGGGGCGGCTGGGGCTTCGTGTGCTGGGGCGTGTGCGCGCGCATCACGGCGGGCGTCGGCGGCCACTGGCTGATCGGCTACTTCGCCCACAACCATGGCGGGATGCACTACCGGGTGGACGGCGCGGCCGTGCAGGGTCGCAACATCCGCCTGACCTCGCTGCTGACGATGGGCGAGTGCTGGCACAACAACCATCACGCCTATCCCGGATCGGCCCGCCTTGGCCTGTTCCCCGGCGAATGGGATCCCGGCTGGTGGACCCTGCGGCTGCTGCAGCGCGTGGGGCTCGTGGGGCGCATGCGGCTGCCCGAGCACCTGCCAGCGCGGCCCGAGCTGCAGGCTGTCGATGCATTGGGCATGGGGCTTGCCGAAACCCTCGCAAGTCGCCGGCAGGCCCGCCGGCCCGCTCCCAGCCAGCCTCGCCATGCACCTCAACGACACCTGGAACCTCGCCAAGCAGGCCGTCTCGGCCTGGATCGACGATAACGCGGCCAGCATGGGCGCCGCCCTGGCCTACTACACCGTGTTCTCGATGGCGCCGCTGCTGCTCATCGTCATCTCGGTGGCCGGCCTCGTGTTCGGCCAGGAGGCCGCGCGTGGCGAGCTGATGGGCGAGCTGCGCGGGCTGGTGGGCGAGGACGGCGCGCATGCCATCCAGGGCCTGCTGGAAAGCGTCAACAAGCCGGTCACCAGCACCCTGGCCACCCTGGGCAGCCTGGGTGCCCTGCTGGTGGGTGCCACCACCGTGTTCGCCGAGCTGCAGAACGCGCTGGATCGCATCTGGCGCGCGCCTGCAGCCAACCAGCCCAGCGGGCTGTGGGGCTTCCTGCGGGCACGGGTGCTGTCGTTCGGCCTGATCCTGGGCTTCGGCTTCCTGCTGCTGGTCTCGCTGCTGTTCAGTGCAGCGCTGGCCGCGCTCGGCAAATGGTGGGGCCCTCTCATGGGAGCCTGGGAGCTGCTGGCGACGGCGCTCAACTTCGCCTTCAGCTTTGCCTTCATCACGGCTGCATTCGCGATGATCTACAAGTTCATGCCCCGGGTGCACATCCGCTGGCGCGACGTGCTGGTCGGCTCGGTGGTGACGTCGCTGCTGTTCACCATCGGCAAGACGCTGATCGGCCTCTACATCGGCAAGAGCGGCGTGGCTTCCGGCTTCGGGGCCGCCGCTTCCCTGGTGGTGCTGCTGGTGTGGGTGTACTACTCGGCCCAGATCTTCCTGCTGGGCGCGGAATTCACCTCGGTCTATGCGCACACGCTGGGGTCGCTGAAGGGCCAGCAACGCGCCAAGGCGCCGGAATGGCAGGCGCCAGTGCCCGCCCCGGCCGTGCGCGGCGGGCCGCCCGCGCCAACGGGAGGCGGTGCGCAGGGCTGAGCTGCGTTCGCGCCGCCGTGCACGGCCGGGCCTTCGTCAGACAGGCCGCGGGCAGAGCTGCTCGACCAGGGTCAACAGGGTGTCGAGGTCGGCCGGTTTGGTCAGGTGGTGGTGAAAGCCGGCTTCGGCCGAACGGCTGATGTCGGTGGGCTGGCCCCAGCCGGTGAGGGCCACCAGCACCGGGGCTTCCCGACTGCCGAGGTGCTTGCGCAGCTGGCGGGCCAGCTGGTGGCCGCTCATGTCCGGCAAGCCGATGTCGAGCAGCGCGAGCTGCGGGGTCCAGTCCGAGATCACTTCCAGGGCCTGCGCTGCGGTGTAGGCGCTGCGCGCGTCGTGGCCGCAGCTGGCGAGCAGCTGCACCATCGAGTCGGCACTGTCGCGGTTGTCGTCGACCACCAGCACCCGGCAGGTGGCAGGGCCGGCAAGCCGCTGCGGCCTGCCGGCCGCCGGCATGACGGTGGCCGGTTCGGCCGTGGGCAGCTGCATGACGAACAAGGCCCCGCGGTGCTCGCCCTCGCTGCTGGCCTGCACACTGCCGCCGTGCATCTCCACCAGCGCCTTGACGATGGACAGGCCGAGCCCCAGGCCGCCCTGTGAGCGGCCGACCGCACCATCGACCTGCGAGAACACTTCGAACAGCCGGCGCGCCTCGCCCGGCGGAAAGCCGATGCCGTTGTCGCGCACATGGATCTCGGCGTGCGAGCCGCATGCGAGCAACGTCAGCGAGATGCGGCCTTCACGCGGGGTGTACTTGGCCGCGTTGGTCAGGAGGTTGGAGACGCACTGGGCAATGCGGGTGCGGTCCGCCTCGATCCAGACCGGCGCCTCGCCCAGCTCCACCTGCAGCACATGCTGCATGGCGTCGATCTGCGGCAGGCTGGTCTCGATGGCGGTGTTGACCGCCTCGCGCAGGTCGAAGCGTTCCTTCTGCAGCGCGATCTTGCCCCGGGTGATGCGGGCCACGTCGAGCAGGTCGTCGACCAGCCGCGACAGCTGGCCGACCTGCCGCTGCATCACGCCGGTGGCCCATTGCTGCTGGGACTCCGACATGCGCCCGCTGCGCAGCAGGTGCAGGGCATTGGACAAGGGCGCCAGCGGGTTACGCAGCTCGTGGGCCAGCGTGGCCAGGAACATGTCCTTCTGCACGTCGGCCTGCCGGTTCTCGTACTGCCGATCGCGGGTGCGCAAGGCCGTGCGGACGGCGCTCACCAGCGTGGCGACCTGGGTCGGGCGCTGCAGCACGGTAACGTTGCCGAGCTGCTGCAAGGCCGTGTGCGCCAGCTCGGAGAGCGGCCCCCGCTTGCTCAGCAGCAGCACGGGCAGGTCGGACCAGGCGGGCTGGCGCTCGACGTGCCGTTGCAGCAGGCGCAGCGCGGAGCGGTCGTTGAAGGCTTCCTCGGCCACCACCAGGGCGCCGATGCCTTCCTTCATCTGCATCGCCACATCGGCCGCGCTGGCACAGCGCAGGACTTCGATGCGCGACCGCTGCAGGGCGGCTTCGATCAGCGGCGCGTCCTTGCCGCTGGGGGCCAGTACGAAAACGCGTCGCTCCATCGCCGCTGTCAATCCTTGCGTTCCTGCACCAGGGGCGATTCGGGGCCGGTGTAGACCGGCACGCCGGTGAGCACGCCATGGAAGTTCGTGAGCGGCTCGCTCAGGCGCATGCCTTCGGCATCGAGGTGGAACTCCCGGATCGTGCGCTCATGCACGCCGCTGCGCTTCTTCAGCACCGAGACCGCCTGCCGCACCCGCCCCTGCGCCTCGAAGTAACGCAGCATCAGCACGGTGTCGGCCAGGTAGCTCGCGTCGACCGGACTGGTCATGGTGCCGATCAGGCCCTGCTGCACGCTCACCAGCAGGCTGGTGGTGCCGCATTGCCCGAGGTAGGTCAGCAGCTCATGCAGCTGCGTGTTCAGGAAGTTCTCGTCCGGCATGGCGTTCAGGTAGCCGTTGAGGCTGTCGATCACGACCACGCTGGCATGCTCTTCCCGGGCAATGCGGCCCACCAGGTGCACGAACTCGCCCGGCGACATCTCCGCCGGGTCGACCTGCTGCACGCTGAGGCGGCCTGAGTCCAGCAGCGGTTGCAAGTCGGTGCCGAGGCCGCGCATGCGCTTGAGCAGGGTGGAAATGCTCTCGTCGAACAGGAACAGCGCGGCCCGCTCGCCGCGGCTGGCCGCCTCAGCGGCGAAGGCAGTGGCGATGGTCGACTTGCCGGTGCCGGGGGCCCCCGTGACCAGCGTGCTGGTGCCCCGCTCCAGGCCACCGCCGAGCAACTGGTCGAGCCCCGGGACGCCGCAGCGCACGGTGCCCTCGGCCACCAGCGTGCGGTGTTCGGACGCGACCAGGCGGGGGAAGACCACCAGCCCGCCGCGGCGGATGGTGAAGTCGTGATAGCCGCCCACGAAAGGCGTGCCGCGGTATTTCACCACCCGCAGCCGGCGGCGCTCACGGCCGTAGGATGGATGCCACTGGTCGAGGTTGATGATGCCGTGAGCGATGCTCTGCAGCTGCGGGTCTTCGGCAGTGGCGGTGCGATCGTCCAGAACCAGCACGGTGCACTGGCGGCCCGCGAAGAACTGCTTGAGGCCCAGCATCTGGCGCCGGTAGCGCAGCGGGCTGCCGGCCAGCAGGCGCAACTCCGACAGCGAATCGAACACCACCCGCGCCGGCTTGCGCCGCTCCACCTCGGCCAGGATGGACTTGGTGGTCTCGCCCAGCTCGACTTCATCGGGCTGGAAGACGGTGTACTGCTCGCTGGGCAGCAAGGCCTGCTCGTCAGGCACCACTTGCAGGATCTGGACGCCTGCCAGGTCCCAGCCGTGGGAGCCCGCGATGGCGCGGACTTCTTCCTCGGTTTCCGACAGCGTGATGTACAGCACCGCTTCGCCCATCCGGGCGCCTGCCTGCAGGAACTGCAGCCCCAGGGTGGTCTTGCCGGAGCCGGGGATGCCTTCGATCATGTAGAGCCGGTTCGGCGTGATGCCGCCGCCCAGGATCCGGTCCAGCTCGGCGACGCCGGTCGAGATGAAGGGCGCGCTCGAGGGGCTGCTCCCGGACTCGCGGGGCGAGAGTCGTTCTTGCATCGTTCTTGCTCGTCTAACAGGGGCCGGCCGCGGGCCGCGGGCCACCTTCGTTCATCACATCGCCGGCAGGCCGCTGCCGGCACGCCACTGCAGGCCGCGCGGGCACCGAGCAGTGCCGACGGCAGCCTGCCGTCCGGACAGCATACCTCCAGCCGCGCCTAGCAAATAGCGATCCCGGAAGCTCCGGGTCTCCCCCCAACGGGTGTCGGCATTTCGCCTACTGCTTTTGCGCGGACGCTGTGGCGAAATATGTTCCACCATGCACTATTTGCTTAAGCGCGAAAATTTTCTCGAAGCGCTGCAGGAACTGGAAGACGAGATCTCCGAAAGCAGCATTGCAGCCGGCGAGGTGCTGAGCCACTGCTGGCAATGCGTCTCTTGTGGCAGCCAGTACACCAGCTTCGAGTTGAGCGAGCCGCCCCTGCCGTGTGGCTGCGGCGAGGTGCGCCTGCTCCCGCGCGTTCCCACGCTGCACTGAGATGAGGCCGACGCCCGCTGCTGCGCCTGCCCGGGCAGACCCGCCCGCCGAGCCGGTGATCGACATCACGAACGAGGGTGAGGTGCGTCGCTGGGCCGAAAAGCTGTCGGTCAGTGTCGAAGCGCTGCACGAAGCCATCCGCCAGGTGGGAAACCCCCCACAACAGATCGGCGAATACCTCCTGCGCCTGCGCACCGACGACCACCGGCCGCTGCCCTGAGCTGCGGGCGCGCCGTGCTGCCGCCGCGGCTCGGCGGCCGTTTTGCCCTCCTCCGCCCTTCCCCTGCGCCCCCCATTCGGTGGGAGGCCGCCGGCTGCCCGGCGTGGGACACTTCCGCTCTCGAAACGGTCGGCAGGGCCGAGCCTCCCTGACCGAACACCAGCAGCCGGCGCCAGGGGGCGCAACGGCTCGCGGCCGCGGCCTTGCGCAGCGCCGCCGGAGAGGGGCACGCAATTGGACAAGCTCACCACCGGCTTCCGCCGGTTCTTTTCTGCATTTCCGCAAGCCATGGCCTGCATCCTCGCCGGCCTGCGCGACGGACTGCACCCGCGGCTGATCCTGCAGTCGCTGGGCATCTGGGCGGCGGTGCTGCTGTTCTGGAGCCTGGTGTTCTGGTTCGCGCGCGCGCAGGTGGGCGAGGCCTCGCTGTGGGTCGTCCAGCTGGCGGCGGGTGGCGGCATGGCGTGGCTGGGCGGTGGCGCGGCGACAGGGCCCGCCTGGCTGGCTGGCTCGGCGGTGACTGGCTTCCTGGCCGGCACGGTGGCGCTGCTCGCCTTCGTGCTGCTCAACCTGTTCACCGCACGCATGCTGGTGGATGCCTTCCTCATGGGCACCATCCAGGGCATCGTGCGCAAGCGCTATCCCACCGTCGAATCCTGGCCCGGTGGGTCGTGGAAGGCCGGACTGCGCAACAGCGTGGGGCCGGTGGTCACGGTGCTGCTGCTGGCACTGCCGCTGATGCTGGTGCCGGTGCTCAACGTCATCGCGCTGTTCTTCCTCTTCAACTACCTGAATGTGCGCGGCCTGCTGCCGGACGCGCTGGAAGACATTGCCAGCGATGAAGAAATGCGGGCCCTCATCGAGGGCTCGCGCGTCGAGATGGCCGTGCTCGGCGTGCTGATGGTGCCGGTGGTGATGATTCCGCCACTGACCTTGTTCGGTCCCTCGGTGCTCGGCGCGAGCGTCACCCACTTCGGTCTGCAGCGGCTCAAGGCCCGGCGGCGTGGTGCGCTGGCTTGAGCCGGCAGGCTGGCGCTGTCGCAAGCGGCCCCGCTTCCGAGGGAGGCTTGCAAGCCCTGTTCAGGTAGACACTATCGCTCCCGATCGAAACGCTGCGACAGTCCCGTCCTGCCGACGCCCCGGCATGCTGGAACGCTGCGGCATTCCCCCGCTCCTGCCGCCATGGCCAGGGGCATCCAGTGAAAGAAGAAACGAGAGTTCCGGGCCATGCCTTCCCCCCACCTGTTGCTGCTGAGCGTGTCGGCCGGCGCCGGCCATGTGCGCGCTGCGCAAGCCATCGAAGCAGCGGCCGCCGGCGGCCCATCGCCGATACAAGTCACCCACCTCGACGTGCTGGAGTACGTCCCGTCGAGCTTCCGCAAGCTCTACGCCGAGTCCTACCTGGAACTGGTGGAGCGCCTGCCGCTGCTGTGGGCCTATCTCTACCAGCGCACCGACCGCCGCAGCGAACGATCGGTGTTCGACAAGCTGCGCCGCGGCGTCGAGCGGCTCAACACCCGCAAGCTGTGGGACGAGATCGCCCGGCGGGCCCCGGATGGCATCGTCTGCACCCATTTCCTGCCCGCCGAGCTGCTGGCGCGGCGCATCAAGCGCGGCATTGCGACGCCGCCGGTGTGGGTGCAGGTGACCGACTTCGACGTGCATGGGCTGTGGATGCATGCCGGCCTGCAGGGCTACTTCGTCGCCAATGACGAGGTGGCCTGGCGCCTGGCCGACCGCGGCATGGCGCGCGAGCGCATCAGCGTCACCGGCATCCCGGTGATGCCGCGCTTTGCCGAGCCGCTCGAGCGTGCCACCTGTGCCGCCGAGCTGGGCCTGGACCCGAAGTGCTTCACCGTGGTGATGATGGCTGGCGGCGGCGGGGTCGGCAGCCTCGACACGCTGGCCGAGCGTGCCCTGGCCCTGCCGCACCAGCTGCAGGTGGTTGCCCTGGCAGGCCGCAACGAGGAACTGTTGGAGCGCCTGCGCCAGCTGGCAGCGCGCCATCCGGGGCGGCTGTTCCCGCTGGGCTACACGCGCACGGTGGAGCGGGTGATGAGCTGTGCCGACCTGGTGGTGACCAAGCCGGGCGGCCTGTCCACCTCCGAATGCCTGGCCAAGGGTCTGCCGATGCTGCTGGTCTCGCCCATCCCGGGGCAGGAGGAGCGCAACGCCGACTACCTGCTGGAGTCGGGTGCAGCGCAGATCGCGCTCGACACTGCCAGCTTCGAATACAAGCTGGATCGCCTGCTGCGCGATCCGGCGCAACTGCAGCGCATGGGCCAGCAGGCCCGGCGCATTGCGCGGCCGCAGGCCGCGCAGGAAGTGCTGGGCCAGGTGGTCCAGTCCCTGGATCTGTCCGCCCGCCGCGTCGCCGCCTGAGATGAAGCCGTCCACTCCCCATTCCCGAAGCCGCCGCCACTGCCTGGCCTGGATCGCCCTGGCGCCACTGCCACCGGCGCTGGCCGCCGGTCCTGCGGCCAGCCCGCGGCCGACGACCTGGGCGGTGCCGCTGCAGCTGCCCGGCGTGCGCAACCTGCACCGCATCCATGACGGCCTCTACCGCAGCGAACAACCCGGCGCCCGCGGCATGGTCGCGCTGGAGCAGCTGGGCGTGCGCACCGTCATCAACCTGCGCGCCTTCCACAGCGACGACGACGAGGCTGCCGACACCCGCCTGCGCAAGGCCCGCCAGCGCATCAACACCTGGGACATCACCGACGAGCAGGTCGTGGCGGTATTGCGGGTCCTGCGCCAGCGCGACCATGGGCCTTTCCTGATCCACTGCCAGCATGGCGCCGACCGCACCGGGCTGATGAGCGCGATGTACCGCATCGTCGAGCAGGGCTGGAGCAAGGCCGAGGCGGTGCGGGAGATGATCGAGGGCGGCTATGGCTATCACAGCCTGTGGCGCAACATTCCCCGCTACATCCATGCCGCGGACATCGGGGCGATCCGCCGCAGCCTCGATCAACCCCAGTCGCTCGCCTGAGCCGCCCCGGCAGGTGGGCCGGTGACGCAGTTCGCCGGCGCAGGCTGCCGCCCTGGCGGTGAGCTCGCCCACCGCCAGCCGCGACCCGCCGAGGCTGCGCTGCGCCGGCAGCCCCGACGTCACAACGGGCGCCCACTCCCGTGCTGCCCGCGAGGGGGCGTGGCTCAGATCCAGCCCAGCTCGATCGCCCTCAGCACGGCCTGGGTGCGGTCGCGCACGCCGAGCTTGGAGAAGACCGCGGAGCAGTGGTTCTTCACCACCCCTTCGCTGTTGCCCAGCAGGCCGGCGATCTGGGTGTTGGTGCGGCCGGTGGCCACCAGGCGCAGGATCTGCAGCTCCTTGCCCGACAGTGGGTCGGGCCGGTCGGAGGGCACGAAGCCGCGCGGGGCCTGCTCCGCCAGGTGTTTCTCGACGCGCAGCGTCAGGCCGGGCCGCAGCACGCGCCCGCCGGCATGCACTTCACGCACCGCCTGCAGCAGCTTGTCGAGCCCGATGTCCTTCAGCAGGAAGCCGCGGGCACCGGCATGCACCGCCTCGTCGAAGGCTGGCTGGTCGTCGAAGGTGGTCAGCAGCAGCACCGGCGGCGGCTTGGGCAAGCCGGCCAGCTCGCGGATCAGCGCGATGCCGTCGAGCCGCGGCATGCGCACATCCGACAGCACCAGGTCGGGCTGGGTGCGGGCGATGGCCTGCAGCGCCTCCAGGCCGTCGGCCGGGTCGGCCACCACCTCGACATCCTCGGCCAGTGAGAGCAGGCCCTTGAGGCCCTCGCGCACCAGGGTCTGGTCTTCCACCAGCACCACGCGGATCTTGCGGTTCATCGTGTCTCCAGGGGACAGGCCCAGGCGATTTCAAAGCCGCCGCGGGTGCGTACCACCTGCAGCCGGCCGCCAAGCTCGGCGATTCGCTCCTGCATTCCGGCCAGGCCATTGCCGGGACGGAATTCCGGCGCGCCGCGTCCGTCGTCGCGGGTCACCACGCTCAGCTCATCGCCGCGGCAGCGCACCGACACCCGCACCTGCCCCGCGCCGGCGTGCCGCACGGCATTGGTGACCGCCTCCTGCACACAGCGCAGGGCGGCATGCGCCAGCCGCGGCGGCAGGTCGCGGGCGGCGGGGTCGATCTCCATCGTGATGCGAGGATGCTCGATGCGGCTGGCCAGCTCGTGCAGCGCATCGCTGAGGTCGATGCGGCGATGCTCGCGGATCAGGGAGACCGTGTCGCGCACATCGGCAAGCAGCCGCTGCGCGGCATGATGCGCTTGCTCCAGCGGCGCGGCGGCCCGCGCTGCGTCGTGGCGGCGGACGAGTTCGCGGGCCAGCTCCAGCTGCAGCGTCAGGGCCGAGAGATGGTGGCCCATCACGTCGTGCAGGTCGCGGGTCATCTGCAGGCGCTCGGCGAAGCGCAGCTGTTCGGCCTGCAGCTTTTCCTGGCTGGCCAGCTCGGCGAGCGCGGCTTGCAGGCGCTGGCGCTTGTCGGCCTCGTCGGCGGCCATGCGGCCGAAGCCGTAGGCCAGGCCATGCAGCGCGAGCAGGCCCAGCCCCTGGCCCAGTGCATAGACCAGGGCCGGCAACCGGGTGGCGGCTGCGTCTGCCTGCTGCAGCGCGCCCGGCATCAGCGAGGCCAGCCCCCAGGCCACGGCCACCTGCGCCAGCGCAAAACGCAGCGCGGCGGTGGACAACAGCTGCCAGGCAGCCACGGCGGTCATCACGAACGGCAGCCCCGGTGCGGCCAGCAAGGCCAGCCCGTTCAGCGCCAGCAGCGGCCCCATCCCCTGGCCGGCCCGGCGCCGCACCGGCCGCTGCGTGAGGGACCAGTAGCAGGCGGCGAACAGCGCCAGCAGCAGAAGGTGCAACACGGCATATCCCGGCGTCCCGACGCCCTGCTGCCCCAGCAGGCGGCTCAGGCAGGCGAGCAGCGGCTCGTCGACCACGGCCATCCCGCGGCCGCTGGCCTGCAGCAGCGTGCCGGCCGCCTCGATCAGGCAGACGGCCAGGCCGGACAGGCGCAGCACCGCCATGGGCGGCGGGGCGCGGTGAAGAAGGGCTTTCATGCGGGAGCAGGCGGGAGCGACACGCGCGCAAGCATGCCGCAAAACCACGGCCCCCCGCATGTGCCGGAAGTCATGCCGCCAGGGCCTGCCCGTACAGCGGCCGGTGGCCCGCCGGGCCAGGCGCCGACGACCCGCGTTGAAGGCGCATTGCCTCGACCGCTGGCAGCCGCCGGGACGGTTGCGGCGCCGGGCAGCCCGGTGAGCGCCGTCACCGGCTTCGTGAGCCCAGGGCCGGCTCAGGGCATGACGGGGTAGCGGCCGATGCGGTCGCGCAGGCGGGCGTTGAGCCAGCCCGAGGCGGGACCCAGTTCATCGGCGATGAGCAAGGCCTCGTCCCGATAGCTGAGCCGCTTGTCGCTGGACCAGGTGCTGGGCGGGCCCGACATGTTGGCGCAGCGGTCGGCCAGCTTCACCGCCCAGACCTCGCGCGGTTGCTGGCGGATCCGCTGCAGGCTGTCGGGCATGCGCCGGGGCTTGGGCAGGGCCTTGTCCTTGGTCAGGGCCAGCACGGCGTTGGCGATCGACGCACCGAAATGCTCCTGCAGCTCGGCATGGGTGACCGGGGTGTCCTCCAGGGTGTCGTGCAGCACCGCGGTGCACAGCGCCAGGTGGCGGTCGAGGCCCGGCTCCGCGGCCAGCGCCTCCTGCAGCTCGGACACCACCAACGCAAGGTGCAGCAGGTAAGGCAGCTCGGTGCCGGGGACGGTCTGGCCCTGGTGGGCGATGGCGGCGAAGCGCCAGGCGTGGGTCAGGTCGCTGGAAGTGCTCATGGCAAGGTCATAAGAAGCAGAAGCGGCGGCTCCGGTGGGCCGCCAGGGGGCGTGGCGCGGCGGCACGGGCGGCGCCGATCGCCGGGCGGTGGGAGGGGTGGGTACCGGGCCGCGCAACGTGGCGCCACCCACCGCGGCGGCGGGCTCATCGCGAATACTGCCTCAACAGGGCGCGCAGTTCTTCCCGGCGCGGTGGGTCGGCCGCGGGGGACGCTGCGTCGCCTGCAGAGGCCGGCAGGCGCGCGAGCAGCGGCGTGGGCGGGGCTGCGGCGGCGCCCGGCGTCTCTTGCAGGGCGATGCCCTCCACGTTGACGTAGAACTTGAAGCGGGTGGACGCTCCGCTGCCCCGGTGGTCGAGATAGAGGTGAGTGCCGGCGGGCAGGTGGCTGCGGGCCGAGCCGCTGCTCACCACCAGGGGGGCCGCCAGCACATGCACTGGTGGTGCGCTGGCGTACCGATGCCAGGCCATGCCGGCCGCGCCGAGCACCAGGCCGAGCGACAAGGCGGGAAGGTAGCGGAGGGCCCGGTTCATTGGCAGGGGCCCTGTTCGGCGCCGGTTGCCGGCAGGCAGCGTTGCAACAAGCGAAGGTCGGCGGGCGCCAGCGTACCGGATTGCAGGACCGCCACCAGGTCGTCCCTGGACAAGGCGGCTTCCTGCACCAGCAAGGCGAGGCTGGCCGCATCGATCGGGAAGGCGGACTCCGGCGCCAGCCAGAACTTCTCGGTGCTCGGCCGCAGCGGCAGCTCACCACCCTCGACATCGAGATACACGACATAGCGAATGAAGCCCTCCGGGAAGGCCCGGTCGTGGTGAAGCTCGGTGCCTCGCGGCAGCATCGGATGCAGCGCCGCGGGCTCGACGCCGCTCAACAGCAGCGGGACCGCCAGCCGGTGGACGATGGCATGCGGCCGCCCGAGCACCAGCGGCGCCAGCAGGATGCCCACGGCGCCAACCGCCATGCCCACCGCCAGGGCCAGCCCCTGGCACAGCGTCTTGCGCAAGAGCCGTTTCATGGCTTGCACCCGGCTGCGCCTGGCCCGCTATCCAGCCGCGCCCGCCGGGGGATCGGCCATGCCGGGCCGGCTTCCGGGAGGGCCCGGCCGGCCTGCGCCAGGCTCATGCGAAGCACGCCTCGAACAGGGAACGGCACGCTGGCTTCGTCGGCATGCCGCGCCCGCAGTCGATGGCCACCTCGTCGCGCGACGGCGGATGGTGCTGGGGCCACCGGCGCCGTGCGTGCGGCGTCGATGCGAGGGGCAGGCCGCGGCGCCTGCCCGTCTTGCTCAATGGTCTCCTTCGTCTGCGCGTCCGCCCGCTCGGCGCAGACGATGTCGCGGTCGACACCCGTGGAGAAGGCGGCGCCGTTGTAGAGCGGGGTGCCTTTGGGCTGCAGGTCGCCGGGTCCCTCGGGAGGGGCGCCGGCGAGCAGCAGCGGGGTGTCAAGCGGATGGACCTGGAGCATGATGCGCCTCGCGGAATGTTGAATGAGCCCCAGGAGCGCACTGCGTTGGCGATGCCGGCGATCGGCAGGCACCGCCGGCACCGACGGGTCGGCGGCGGCCGGTGGATCGGCCTCGCGTCGCAGCGCACGCTCCACCCCCAGCGAGGCGCCCGGCAGCACGACCTCCTGCGGATCAGCCGGTGCGCCTGGCTGGAAGCGCGAGCAGCGCGCGGACGCGGGCCCGGGCCACCGCCATGGCTGGCGTGCGGGCCCTTGCCTTCATCGAAGCCCCCTCGCACGCTGGCTGCGCTCCATGCCCCGTGCTGCCGCCTGCCCGCTGCCCCGGGGGCTCGGGACGCTTGGAGGCCATCCCCGCGCCCAGGGCTGCGGATTCCCGCCAAGGACCGATATCAGACTCGAAGCTGCCCGATCGGGCAAGCCGCCGTTTCGGGGGGAGACAGAGCCCGAGGCGCCGGATCAGCGCTGCGCCGGCGCCGCGACGTGCGCCCCGGCCAGCCGCAGGTCGTCCAACCACTGCGCGAAGGCGGCCTCGCGCTCCGGCGAGCGCAAGCGCAGTAGCGCGGATGGATGCAGCGTCACCAGCACCGGGCGGCCGTCCGGGCGTTGCAGCCAGTGGCCGCGCTCGGCCATCACTGGCACCGATCGGTGTAGCAAGGAGCGGGCAGCGGTGGCTCCCAGGGCAATCAGCGCCGATGGCTGCACCCGTTCGATCTCGCTTTCGAGCCAGTGCAGGCAGGCGGCCGCTTCCCGCTGGGCCGGCGTCTTGTGCAGGCGGCGGGTGCCGCGCCATTCGTACTTGAAGTGCTTCACCGCATTGGTGACGTACAGCGCATCGCGCGGCCAGCCCAGCGACTGCAGCGCGCGGTCGAGCAGCTTGCCGGCCGGTCCCACGAAGGGCCGGCCGATCCGGTCTTCCTGGTCGCCCGGCTGTTCGCCCACCAGCATCAGGCGGGCCGGTGCCGGTCCTTCTCCCCACACCGTCTGGGTGCCGAGGGCGCCGAGCGGGCATTCCCGGCAAGCGGCGGCCTGTTCGGCCACGGCGCGCAGTGCCGGCGCCGCCTTGCCGTAGAGGCGCACCTGCGGCGGCTGTGGCGAGGGCGTGTCGGCGCGGTCCGGGGCCTGAGGCTGACCGGCGTCCGGCAGGCCGGCGGCGGGGGCGTCGACCGGCGCCGGCGGACGGCGTGCCGCGGGACGTCTGGCGGTCGGGGCGGAAGAGGTGCGGGGCATGGGGGACTCCAGGGCTGCCTTTGCTCTCGGGGGCGGTGGAGGGCCGGCGCCGCGCTCAGGTCCGCCAGGCGACGGACTTGGGCGGTCGCCGCATCGGTGGCCCGCCCAGCACGCGACGGCGCTGCGCCTCGACCTCGGCGGGCAGGACCCGGCGCTCGCGCAGGATCCACGGCAAGCCGCGCACCGCATCGCGCAGCACGGTGAACAACAGGCCGGCGGCAGCCGCCTCGCGTGCCACGCGGCGTGTCTCATGCAGCAGGCTGGACCACGGCAGGCGAAGCCAGGCGATCCACAGCGCGTTGCGGGCCAGCAGCCGCCGGCGGCCGGGTGTATCGCGCTGGGGCGAGGGGTGGTGGTGGCACACCACGTCGGCGGCATAGCTCATCTGCCATCCCCGGCTGGCCAGGTCCAGGCCCAGCAGGCGTTCTTCGCCGCCGAGGAAGAGGCGCGGCTGGTAACCGCCGACCGCACGGAAGGCGTCGCTGCGCATGGCCACCGTGCCGGCCATGAAGCCGATCAGCCCGGGTCCCGGCAGGCCCGATGCATCCAGCGGGCTGTCGGCCATCAGCCGGCAGGTCGGGTCTTCGCGCTGCTGCGGGCCGACCAGCACCCGCGCCGCGATGGCAGCCACCCGCGGGTGCCGGTCCAGCAGGTCGGCGGCCCGTCGCAGCGCGCCGGGGGCCCACCAGACGTCGTCGTCGCAGAACGCCACATACGGCGTGCGGACCTGCTCCACGCCGGCATTGCGACCGGCAGCGCCGAGGTTGCTGCGGCAGCGCACCAGCGTCACGCTGGGGAAGTGGCGCGCCACCTGGGTGGCGGTGTCGTCGCCGGAGGCGTTGTCCACCACGATGATGGGCACCTGCTCGGGCAGCGTACTGAGCTGGGCCAGCGTGTGCAGAAGTGTGGCGGCCCGGTTGTGCGTCAGCACCACCAGGCTGATGCGGGGATCAGACGGCACGTGGGGCCTCCTTGGCGGCGCCGGCCCGGGCGCTGCGGTGGGCGGGACGCGGCTGGCGCCGCGGCCGGCTCGCCTCGGGCAGCGCGAGCTGCCAGTAGTGCTCGCTGGCCAGCACATCGCTGTAGCCGTGCTTGCCGAAGGCCCGCAGCTGGCTGGCATAGGCCATCACGGCACGCTGCTTGTCGGTGAGCGGTCCGCTGTGCGGCGGAAAGGCCGGCGTGGCACAGATGCCGGCCTGCGCGAGCGCCAGCAGCCGTTGCTGCAGCAGGCCGGGAATGCGGCGGTAGAGCGCATCCTCGTAAGCCAGCCACAAGCGCTCGGGGCGTGCGTGCACCGCCTGCAGGCAGGCCTCGTGGACCAGGGTGTGGTCGGAGTGGAACAGGCCCATGGGCACCAGCACGGCTTCGGACGCGAGCGCCTCGAGGCAGGCGATCAGGGCGGCGGCGATGTCCTCGGCGGTGGGCGTGGCCCGGTACTGGCTGTCGATGAAGCTGAGCCAGACCGGCCGCGCACCCAGCAGGGCCAGCGCCTCGCGGTCTTCCTTGCGCCGGGTGTCGATGGCGTCGCGGCTGCTGCGGAAGCCGCAGCGCTGGTCCCACTCGGTGCGCATGTCCTCATCGGCCGGCGCGCCGGCGAACACGGTCAGCACCGTGCTGCCGGGGTGGGCGGCCAGCAACTGGCCACAGGCGAACACGCCGTCGTCCAGGTGGGGGGAGACGACCAGCAGGCGGTCCAGCGGCGGCAAGGCAGGCATAGGTCGGCAGGCAGGCGCCCCTCGTGCAGGAAAGCTCCTGCCTGTCTCAGCATGCGGCATACCTGCGCCGTGGCGGCGGGGTCGTGCAGATCAGAAGTGCTTGCTTCAGTGGCTGGGCCGCCAGCCGGCGGGCAGAATCGGCGCATGCCGTCGTCCGCCTTCCCCTCCGTGCTCGAAGTGGGTGTGATCTCCGACACCCACGGCCTGCTGCGGCCGCAGGCACTGGCGGTATTGCAGGGGTGCGACCACCTGCTGCATGCCGGTGACATCGGCAAGCCGGACATCCTCGACCGCCTGCGCGAGCTGGCGCCCCTGACCGCCGTGCGCGGCAACAACGACCACGGCAGCTGGGCCGCGGCCTTGCCCGAGACCGTGACGGTGTCGCTCGGCGGCGTGGTGATCTACCTGCTGCATGACCTGGCACAGCTGCCTCCGGGCGCGCTGGCGGCAGCGGCCGCGCAGGTGGTGGTGTCGGGCCATTCGCACCGGCCCGGGGTGGTGATGAAGGACGGCCTGTGTTTCCTCAACCCGGGCAGCGCCGGGCCGCGGCGCTTCCGCCTGCCGGTGACGCTGGCGCGGCTTGGCATCGCCGCCGGGCGGGCGACGCCCCGTGTGCTGGAGCTGGACCTCGGCGCCGCGGCCACCTCGGCCCGCTAGGGCTCAGAGCGTGAGCGTGCAGGCGTCGCCGGAGGCCTCGCGGCCCACCTTCACCCAGGCCAGCGCCGGCACCTGCTCGCGCAGGCGGATGGCGATGTAGGTGCACAGGCCTTCCAGCGTGCCGCGCTGCAGGCCGGGCACCTCGTCGAGGAAGCGGTGGTCCAGCTCGTCGCGCACCACCGCGATCGCGGCGCGCAGGTGGGCCAGGTCCATCACCATGCCGCTGTCGGGCTGGGGCTCGCCGCGCACGGCCACCTCCGCCAGGTAGGTGTGGCCGTGGATGCGGCGGCTCGATTCGGTCTCGATCACGCGCTCCAGCGTGTGGGCCGCTTCGAAGAAGAAGCGCTGGGTCAGTTCGTAGTTCATCGGTTTCAACGGATGTTCAGCACCTTGTGCGTCTGCACGCTCAGGCGCCAGCGCGGGTCCTGCAGGCAGTGGGCGATGGCCCAGCGGGTGTTGTCGGCCACGGCCGGCCCGTCCATCGCCTGCAGGAAGTGGTGGCGGAAATCGAGCGCGGCCAGCGCGTCCAGGTCGAGCCCGGGCTGCGGCACCACCACCTTCAGCTCCTGGCCGCGGGTCTGCTTGAGCGGTGCGCCGGCCTTGGGACTCACGCAGATCCAGTCCAGCCCCTCGGGCGCTGCGATGCTGCCGTTGGTCTCGACCGCGATCTCGAAGCCCGCTGCATGCAGCGCGTCGATCAGCGGTGCGTCCACCTGCAGCAGCGGCTCGCCGCCGGTCAACACCACCAGCCGCTGGCCGCCCTGCCCGCCCCACTGGCCGGCCACCGTGGCCGCCAGCTGTGCCGCGTCGGCGTACTTGCCGCCCAGGGTGCCGTCGGTGCCGACGAAGTCGGTGTCGCAGAAGCGGCAGACGGCATCCGCCCGGTCCGCTTCGCGGCCGCTCCACAGGTTGCAGCCGGCAAAGCGACAGAACACGGCCGGCCGGCCGGCATTGGCGCCCTCGCCCTGCAGGGTGTAGAAGATTTCCTTGACTTGATAAGACACGCCACGCTCCCGCTCGCACGCGAAAGGCCCCGTGCCTTCCGGCTGGGCATCGGCCACCGTGCGAACCCTCTATTGTCGCGCCAGCGCCACGCGAGCGCTGGCGACCCCCCGCGCCGCCCGGCGAGTTGCGGAAATCCTCCGGCAATTCGGGCCTGCGTCGGTCGCCGACGCTGCTGCTTTCGCCTTTCCTCGCCGCGACGGCCGCCCGGCGTCGCCCGATGGCGCCCGCCCGACTGTGGAATGCGGGGCGGCCTAACATAGGCGCCCCTAGCCACTGCCAAGAAGGACTCCCATGAAGGCGATCTGGAACAACGTCGTCATCGCCGAGAGCAATGACACCGTGCTGGTCGAAGGCAACCACTACTTCCCCGAAGGCGCGGTGAAGCGCGAATACCTGATGCCCAGCAACACCCGCACGAGCTGCTCCTGGAAGGGCTCGGCCCACTACTACAACCTGCTGGTCGACGGCAACGCCAATCCGGATGCGGTCTGGTACTACCCCGAACCCAAGGAAGCGGCGGCCGAGATCAAGGGCCGCATGGCCTTCTGGAAAGGGGTGCAGGTGGTGGAGTGAACGCCGCCGCTCAGGCTGCGAGGCGGCTGGCCGACACGGCCTGCGCCGCCTGCGCCAGCTGTTCGATGCCGCCGGTCACCTGGGTCAGCTCGCGTGCCACCGAGGCGAAGTCGCGGCCTGCCTCGCCGGAGCGGGCCGCCAGCACCTGGGCGCTGTAGGCCACCGCACGGGCTTGCTGGGCCACCGAGGTGATCTGCCCGGCCAGCGCCTGCCACTGCCGCTGCAGCTGGCGCGCACAGCGCCGGGCCTCCGCCTCGTAGATCTGCGTGATCTGGTTGAGCAGCACCAGCAGCGAGCCGGCCGAGGGAATCAGTGCCTGCAGCTTGGCCGCGCCCTCGGCCTGGGCGTCATGCCGCAGCGCGTGCAGCGTCTCGCGGGCCAGCTCGATGAACTCGCGGACCCGGGCGTCGCCCGCGGCCGCGCCGAAATAGGCTGCCTGCACTTCGGCGAAGTGCGCCCCCGGCAGGCACCCCTTGCCCTGCACCAAGGTGGTGTGGCTGTCGGCGAACAGGACGAGCGTCTCTTGGGCGCAGGCCAGGGCCTGCGCCTGCCCCAGCGAGGCGAGCAGCGCCTGCAACACCAGGTGCTGGGACAGCATGCGCTGGCGCGCGGCCAGCTGGACCAAGGCCGCCATCGTGTCGCCGGGGACAGCCCCGGCGCAGAAAACGCCGGCCAACAGGCCGGCCTCCGGGGCAGGTGGAGCAGGGGTGGCGGAAAGACAGGCCATGACGGGACTCGCTGCGGCGTTGAAGACGGGACGCGAGGGCGCTAAAAGCACGATCCATTCCCGAAGTGGGGCTTGCGCACCTGTCAATCCCCGCTGGGCCGGCACATCCGTTGCCAGCACCCTGCGATGCGAGGCGCCGCCGCGGCGCCCTTCACTTCACGGGAGAATGATTCATGGCACTTCGGCTCAAACCCCTGAACCAGCAGACCATCGTGGTGACCGGCGCGTCCAGCGGCATCGGCCTGGCCACTGCGCAGATGGCGGCACAGCGCGGTGCCCGCGTGCTGCTGGTGGCCCGCGACGAGGCTGGCCTGGAGCAGGCCACCCGCGACATCGTCGCCCAGGGTGGCGAAGCGATGTACGTGGTGGCGGACGTCGGGCGCCGCGAAGACCTGCAGCTGGTGGCCGACACGGCCATCGAGCAGTTCGGCGGCTTCGACACCTGGGTCAACAACGCCGGCGTTTCCATCTGGGGCAAGCTGGAAGATGTGCGCGACCGCGACCACCAGCGGCTGTTCGAGACCAACTTCTGGGGCGTGGTCTATGGCTCGACCATTGCCGCGGCCCACCTGCGCGGCAAGGGCGGTGCCATCATCAACCTGGGCAGCATGGCGTCCGACCGGGCCCTGCCGTTGCAGGGCATGTACAGCGCCAGCAAGCATGCGGTGAAGGGCTTCACCGACAGCCTGCGCATGGAGCTGGAGGAGGAAGGCACGCCGATCTCGGTGACGCTCATCAAGCCGGCCGGCATCGGCACGCCTTTCACCGCTCACGCCAAGAATTACACCGACCGCGAGCCCAAGCTGCCGCCGCCCGTCTACCGGCCCGAGGACGTGGCCGAAGCCATCCTGCATGCGGCCGAGCATCCGCGGCGCGACCTGTTCGTCGGCAGCGCCAGCAAGATGATGAGCAGCATCAGCAACCACACGCCGCGCCTGCTGGACTGGATCGGACGCCGGGTGCTGGTGAAGGCCCAGCTGCGCGAGGAGCAGGTGCGGCAACAGCAGCAGGGCACCCTCTACGAGCCGGGCGGCGGCGGCCGGGTGCATGGTGACCATCCCGGCCAGACGGTGCGCCCCAGCCTCTACACCCGCGCCGTGCTGCACCCCAAGAGCACCGGCGCCGTGGCCCTGGCAGCCGTCGCGGCGCTGGCCTGGCTGGCGGCCGGGCAGGGCCGGCTGCGCCGGGTTTGAACAGGGCTTGAGGGGGCCGGCGCGCAGGCGCCGGCCCGCTCCTTCACCGCCCGGGCGCCGCGCCGGCCGGCCCTTGCCTTACTTGAGTGGCGCGGCCTTGTCGGTCTGGGTCGAGACCGCTTCGCGCGGCTCGCCTTCGCGGCGCAGCTTCAGCTGCAGCGCCGCCATCTCCTCGCCCAGGCGGGCCAGGCTGTCGCCGTCCAGCAGCTGGCGCACCTTCGGAAACAGGTTCTCTTCCTCTTCCTTGTGGTGGTGCTCGGTCTGCTCCTTCAGCACCTTGAACTTGGCTTCGAAGGTCGGGTCGTCTTGCGGCAGTTCGAGCAGGTCGGACAACAGGCGCTTGAGCGACAGGTGCTCTTCGAGCGACTCCAGCAGGATGTCTTCGGTGCGCCGGGCCTTCACCGCCGGGTAGAAGACCTGTTCCTCCGACGCGAGGTGCACCGTCAGCTGGTCGCCCACGTCCTCGAAGATGCGGCGCTGCTCGGCCGCTTCCCGGGCTTCGCCCCAGGACTTCATGCGTGCTTCCAGCTCGCGGTGCTGCTTGATGAGAAGATCGATGGCATTCATGGTTGTGAGTCGTTTCGTGGGTGGAACACAATCCCCACCTAGAGCAGGCCGCGTGCCTGCCCACCCCCCACATGGCCCCTGCTGTCCTCACCCGCCTGCACCACCGCCGCCTGCGCGAGATCTACCGCTCGGCCGGCTGGCCCTGCCTGGATGCGATCGAGGTCGACCTGCTGGCCGCCGGCCTGCTGGAGCGCGTCCCCTCGCACGAAGGCCGCGAATGGTTGCGCCTGACCCAGGCCGGGCTGGAGGTGCTGGCCCAGGCGCTGCAACGCAACCGTTCGGCCTTCGATGCCCATGAGGCCCTGGTGGAGCGGGTGGCCCAGCAGCTCCTGAGGGACGGCCGGCTGGCCTGGCGCGGACTGGCCCTGCGGGCCCGGGTCGAGGACGGCGGGACGGTGGAGCTGGCGCCGCCGCCGCCGTCGCTCGCTGCGCCAGCCGCGGCCCTGCTGCCGGAGCTGGAGCCGCCCCCCTGCGAGGCCACCCCGGGCCGCTGGTGCATCGCGCGGCCCGACGTCTACTCGGTCCGGCACACCAGCGTCGAGGCCTACCTGCACCCGGTGGTGCACGAAGTGAAGGTGCAGCGCAGCGACCTGCTGGCCGACTTGCGCCGGCCGGCCAAGCGGGCGGCCTACCTGGCGCTGTGCTTCGAGTGCTACTACGTAATCGCCGCGGGCATCGCCGAGGCCGACGAGATCCCGCCCGAGTGCGGTGTCATCGTGGCGCACGGCCCGCGCTTCGAAGGCCGGCTCGAGCTGTTGCGCGCGGCGCCCAAGCGCTCACCCTTCATCGACGGGCGCCTGCCCTTCGGCATCTGGATGGCGCTGGCCCGCGCCACCCCGGAAGTACCGCAATGGCAGGACGGCGCGCAGCAGCGGCTCGGCGCCGCGCCGGACAACCCGCCTGCCGGCTGAACCTTGCGCCCGGCGCGCCGCCGGCCGCCCGCGGCCGCTATACCATCGGGCCCTCTTTCGCCCGACCTCAACGCAAGGCCATGACCGCTGCCCCGACCAACTACTGGGAAGACTTCGCCGCCGGCTCCGTTCGCGAGTTCGGTGGCATCACGGTGAACAAGGACGACGTGATCCGCTTCGCCCGGGAGTTCGATCCCCAGCCTTTCCACCTCGACGAAGCCGCCGCGCGGGAGTCGCTGTTCGGCGGCCTGGCCGCCAGCGGCTGGCACACCTGCGCCATGGTGATGCGCATGATGTGCGACGCCTATTTGCTCGATTCCGCGAGCCTGGGCTCGCCCGGGCTGGACAAGCTGCAGTGGCTCAAGCCGGTGTTTCCCGGCGACGTGCTGCGGGTGCGCATGACCGTCCTGGAAGCCCGCCCGATGAACAGCAAGCCGCATGTCGGCCTGGTGCGCAGCCAGTGGGAGGCCATTGCCAAGCGCAGCGACGGCCGCGAGGAGGTGGTGCTGCAGATGGAAGGCTGGGGCATGTTCCGCCGCCGCGAGACGGACGGCGCCACGTGAGCGAGGCGGTGATCTCCGAGGCGCCGGTGGCGGCGGCCAGCGGTGCGGCGGCCCTGCTCGGCCCGCGCCTGAAGGCCTTGCGTCAGGCGCGCCGGCAGAGCCAGCAGGCGCTGGCCACGCGGGTCGGCGTGACGGCACGCCAGCTCAGCCTGTTCGAGTGTGGTCGCGCGCTGCCCGGCGCGCCGCTGCTGCGTGCCTTGCTGGAGGCGCTGGATGTGGCGCTGGCCCAGCGCAACGAGTTGCTGGTGTTGGCCGGCCACCCGGCCCACTACCCGGCCACGCCGCTGGAAGGCCACAACATGCAGATGCTGCGGGAGTCGCTGCTGCACCTGTTGACGGCCCACGAGCCGCGCCCGGCCATGGTGCTCGACGGCGCCTGGAACCTGATGCTGGCCAATCGTGGCATGACGGCCCTGTTGCGCCGCCTGACCGGCAGCGACGCGCTGCTTGAGCACTACGAGTCTGGCGGCGAGCTGAACCTGCTGGACGTGATGCTGGCCGCCGATGGCCTGCAGCAGCGCCTGATCAACCGCGACGAGGTGCTGGCCGGCCTGCACCAGCGCCTCAGCCGGGAGCTGCCGCAGGAGCCCGGGCTGCTGCCGCGCCTGCAAGCCCTGGAAGCCCTGCAGGCCCGCCTGCGCAAGCGCAAGCGCCGCCCGGTGGAGGCGGAGGCCGAAGCCGCGCCTGCACCGCTGCCGGCCGAGGTGCTGCCGGACGCCGGCGGCCTGCTGCCGCTGCCCGGCGCACCGGTGTTCGTCACCCGCTTCAAGCCGGCCGACAGCCGCGAGCGCCTGAGCTTCTTCGCGTCCAGCGCCCGCTTCGTGGCGCCGCAGGACATCACCGCCGCATCCCTGCAGATCGAGCAGTGGTTCCCGGCGGACGAGCGCACGCGCGCCATCGTGGCCGGCTGGCTGGACGGGCGCTAACATCGCTGCACCATCCCCCGCTGCCCCGCCATGCCCGTCGATCCGACCCTGCGTTCGCTCAACATCGATCTTCCCGCCCAGCCCCAGGTGCTGGTGCAGCTGTCGCTGCTGCTGGCCGACGAGGAGGTCGACTTCAAGGCCGTCGGCAGCCTGATCGAGGGCGACATGGCGCTGGCGGCGGCGGTGCTCAAGGCGCTCAACTCACCCATCTACGGGCTGCGCCAGCCGGTGCGCACGGTGCAGCAGGCAGTGCAGTTCCTGGGCACCAGCGAGGTGGCGGCCATCACCTACGAGATGGGCTTGCGCTCGGTCTTCCCCAGCTCGCCGGAGCTCGATGCGCTGTGGTTCCGCGCCAACCGCCGCGGCATGCTGATGGCCCTGATGGCACGCCGGCTGGGCATGCAGACCTTCGCAGCGCATTCGGCCGGCCTGTTCGAGGAATGCGGCAAGGCGGTGATGTTCAAGCATGCGCCCGACCGCTATGCCGCCATGATGAAAAACGCCCCCAGCGACGACCTGCTGGTGCTGCAGGAGATGCAGGCCTTCGGCGTCAGCCACGATGCCCTCGGTGCCGCGCTGTGCGAAACCTGGACGCTGGCGCCGGCCGCGGTCACCTGTGTGCGCTACCACGTGGTGGTGCAGTCCGGCGGCAGCTGGCCCGACAAACCGGGGGCGCGGCCGCTGTGTGCGCTGTCCGCCGTGGCGCACTACCTGCTGCGTGCGCCGGAGGCGGTGGACGCGGCGGTGCGGGCCGCCGCGGTGCTGGGCGAGCTGGACGAAGCCCGCTTCCTGGAAGCCGCATACGACGCGCATGCCGTGCTGCGTGCTGCCTGACGGAACAAACCCCCCGCCGCTGACGCGCGGGTGACAGGTCGTCAGGTGAAATCCGGGTGCCGCCGGCGGAGGGCGGCTGCCATCCTGAATGCCGGCTTCCACCACCGGACCCGAGGGTTCCACTCCATGATGCAACGTCGACAGATGCTGAAGGCGCTGGGCGCCAGTGCCGTCACCCTCGGGGTGCCGGGCGCGGCGCGCGCCCAGTCCTTCCCGAGCCAGCCGATCAAGCTGCTGATCGCCTTCCCGGCCGGCGGGCCGACCGACATCACGATGCGGGTGCTGGCCGAGAACGCAGGCAAGCTCCTGGGCCAGACCGTGGTGGTCGAAAACCGGCCCGGCGCCGGCGGCACGCTGCCGGCCACCGCGCTGCAGAACGCGCAACCCGACGGCTACACGCTGGGCCAGATCCCGCTCGGTGTGTTCCGCCTGCCCTACACCACCCGGATCACCTGGGACCCGGTGAAGGACATCACCTACCTGCTCTGCATCACTGGCTATTCCTTCGGCATCGTGGTGCCGAGCGGCTCGCCGCTGCAGTCCTGGACGCATTTCGTCGCCTGGGCCAAGGCCAACCCGGGCCGCCTGACCTACGGCTCCACCGGCCAGCTGACCAGCCCCCACCTGACGATGGAGGACATCGCGCGGCGCGCCGGCATCCAGCTCACCCACGTGCCCTACCGCGGCAGCTCGCACCTGATGCAGGCCATCCTCGGCGGGGAGATCATGGCGGCGGCGGATTCCACCGGCTTTGCCCCCCATGTCGCGGCCGGCAAGCTGAAGGTCCTCAATACCTGGGGCGCCCAGCGCCTGCCGACCTTCCCCGAGGTGCCCACGCTCAGGGAGCTGGGCATGGACATCGTGCAGACCTCGCCCTACGGCCTGGGCGCGCCACGTGGCATGGACCCCAAGTTGGTAAAGCTGCTGCACGACGCCTTCAAGAAGGCCATGGAGATGCCCAACCACAAGGAGGCCCTGGCCAAGTTCGACCAGGAGCTGATCTACATGGGCCCGGCCCAGTACGCCAAGTTTGCGGCCGACACCTTCCGCAAGGAAAAGGCGCTGATCGAGTCGCTGGGCCTCGCCAAGCCGGCCAGCTGAGGCGCGGCCCCGGCGCCAGGGCGCCACGGCACGAGCGGGGAAACGGGCCGGCGGGGCGCTTGATGGCCTGCCACTGGCCCGGTGCTTGCATGGCGAGCCGGATGCCGGCACCGCCGCGCCAGTACCGTGCCGGGCTGCGGCAGGCGCTGGGCGACCGCCTGGCACCCGCCTGCCGGCCTGTTGCGTCGGGGTGGGTGCGTTGGCCTGTGCGGG
Source organism: Eleftheria terrae (assembly GCF_030419005.1). NCBI lineage: Bacteria > Pseudomonadati > Pseudomonadota > Betaproteobacteria > Burkholderiales > Eleftheria > Eleftheria terrae. The sequence goes on along the minus strand of NZ_CP106951.1, from coordinate 3,457,550 downwards.
CATGCCCTGCCGCCCTTGTGTCCTCATGCCCCGGGAGCCCGCATGATCGCCCTGCCCCGCACCATCGATGAATGGCTGGCCGCCTACCGCAGCGGTGCGCTCCACCCCCGGGACGCGCTGCCAAGGCTGTGCCACCAGGCCGGCCAGGACGACCCGGGCTGGGCCGAGCGCTGCGATCCCCGGCACCTCGCTGCACAGCTGCAGGCGCTGCAGGCACGCGACGCCGCCGCCCTGCCGCTCTACGGCGTGCCGTTCGCGGTGCAGGACGGCGTCGAGGCACAGGCCGTCGCGGCCTCCGCCGTTGACCGGCCGGGCGCCAGCGTGGTGCGCCGCCTGGTCGACGCCGGGGCGGTGTTGCTGGGGCGCATTCGCCGTGGCACCGAAGATGGGCTACCCGACTGCCCGGACTGCGCGCCTGCCGCTGTCATCGAGGGCGCCAGCTGCGCCCTCGCCGTGGCACGCGGGCAGGTGGCGTTCGCGGTTGGCGCCGGGGCGCGCGGTGGCAGCGCCGTGGCCGCCGGCTTCTGCAACGTGGTCGGTTGCCAGCCCTCCGCGCCGCGGGGGGCGCTGCATGGCGCGCAGGACGGGGCTGCACAGGCAGGCATCGACCTCCATGGCCCATGCGTCTTCGCCCTCAGCGTGCGCGACACAGCGCGGGTGCTGCGGGTGATCGAGGCGCCGGCGGATGATCCGTGGCCCTTGCCATTGCGCGACACAGCGTGCGGCCTGCCGTCGCCACTGCGCGTGGGCGTGCCGAGCCCAGGCCAGGCCGGGCGCTGCGACGGTGCCTATGCCGCTGCCTTCGAGCGTGCCCTTGTCGACCTGCGCGACCTGGGCGCCGAAGTCGGCCTGCTCGACGTCCGGCAGCGCGAGGCGGCCCGGCACGGCGACGCCCCGCCAGGCACCGGTGCAGCCGCCGCCGCACCGACTCGCCGCCGCGGCCGCACGGCCACCGTGGCTGCCCTTGCGTTGCCGCCGGGTCGCGACCCGCTGTGGCCATCCTTCGACCTGGTGATGCTGCCCTGCACCGCCCACCTGCCCGCGTGGCCTGAGGGGCCCGACGCGGTGTGGCAGGAGCGCCCGGACGCGCTCGCCGGCCGCCCGATGCTCACCGTGCCTGCCGGCTTCGTGGCAGGGGGCCGGCCCTTCGGCGTGTGCTTCGTCGGCCCGGCCGGTAGCGACCTGGCGTTGGCCCAGCTGGGGTCGCGCTGGCAGGCGGCCCTGGGGCTGCCCCTGGGCGCCGGCCTCGGGCGGATCGAGCTGGACGCCCTGTGCCTGCCGCCAGCGCCGTGGCCCGAGCCGGTGCTGACCCTGGCCGTGGTGGGGCCCTACGGCAGCGGCATGCCGCTGCACCACCGCCTGGCCGAGCGGCGCTGCCGCCCGCTGCACATCGCACGCACGGCACCCTGCTACCGGCTCTATGCGCTGCACGGCGGCCAGCCGGCACATGCCGGCCTGGCCCGCGCGGCCGCAGGTGCCCCGATCGAGGTGGAGCTGTACGAGATGCCGCAGTCCGAAGTCGGCGCCTTCCTGGCCAGCATCGAGGCGCCACTCGGCCTCGGGCCGGTCGAGCTGGAAGATGGCCGTGCCGTGCAAGGCCTGCTGGTCGACCCCCCGGCTGCCGGCACGGCGGAGGACATCACCGCCTGGGGCGGCTGGCCGGCTTTCCTGCGACAGCGCCGCGTGCCCTCCAGGCGGCGAGTGGCTTGATGGCGAGACGCCCGGCGGGACCGCGTCATTCCGTCCGACTGGCGGCGCCGCCGGACGGCCGCGGCTTGCAGCGGCGCCGGTTTTGCACGAAAGTGCCCGCCGGTTCAATGTCCACCCCCGCTTGCCGGAACCCCGCACCGATGCCAGACCGGAGATCCCTCGTCGTGCGATGCCTCGTCGTGCTGCTGCCGACCCTCCTGGCGGCCGGCAGCAGCCTGGGCGCCACCATGGCCGATCACCTGCCGCCGTCATGGCGCATGGCCTATCGCTGCGACGACGGTGCCCGCCTGACCGTCAGCTTCGACCATGCCGGCCCCGACGCCCGGGCCTGGCTGGGCGAAGCCGGCCACAGCCGCGCGCTGCCGGCGTTGGCGCCGGGCGCTGGTCTGCGGTATGGCGACGGCCAGACCACCTTCACGGCCCAGGGCGCGGAGGCCCGGCTCGAAGACGGTGGCGCCGCGCCGCGCACCTGCCGTGGCGAAGGCGTGCCGCAGCGCCTGCTGATCGACCGCGACACCGGCCTGCGCCTGGCCCTGCCGGCCAGCTGGTTGCCGCAGCGCTATGCGGTGCAGGTGGTGCGGGGCCCCGAAGCCGCCCTGCTGCAGCGCGATGCCGAGGTCCTGCATGCGCTCGAATACCAGCCGCAGGACCCGCACCTGCCGCCCCGGCCCCTGCTGCTGCTGGCGGTGTTGCCGAAGGCGGCCTGGCAGGACCCCGGCCGCGGCCGGGCGCCGGGAAGGTGGCGTGTGCTCGCGATGCGCGACTCGCGGGTGTACCTGGCCGGCCTGCCGCAGGCGCGGCCCTACCCCGCCGGCTCGGCCGATGCCCAGACCTTCGAAGTGATGCGGGCCGGCCTGGCCGAGCCGGCAGCACGGCTGCAGCAGCTGTTCTCGCTGCTGGGCGATCCGGAAGGCGGTCTGTCGCTGCGCCTGCCGGTGGTGGTGAAGCCGGGGGTGGGCGCCCCGCTGCGCGCCGGCGACCGCCTGAGCCTGCAGCTGCTCGACCTGTCGACATCCGAAGCCGCGGCCCGACCCCTTGCACGCCAGGAGCAGGAGCTGGCGCGCGCGGGCGCCGCGCGCCTGGCCCTGAGCGTCGAGGCCGACCGCCTGCAAGCCGGGCAACACTACCTGCTGCAGGCCCGTGTGTGGCGCGGTCGCCGACTGGTGCACGCGGCCCAGGCCCCGCTGACCGCCGCGGCGCTGCAGGACGGCCGGCCGCTGGCCCTGCCGCTGCGGCCGGTGGAGGGCGAGGCGGCGCCGGCCGAGGCCGGGCTGGCCTGCCACGGCGAGTCGCCACACTGGTCGCTGCACCTCACCGACCTGGCGGGCGAGGCCCGCTGGCCCGGCCGCGCGCCGCGCCAACTGTGGGGCGTGTGGCGGCATGCCAGCCCGGGGCAGCCGCCGGCCTCGGTGTGGCGCGCGGCCGCCGGCCCGGGCACAGCGGCGGTGGTGGCCGTGCTCACCCCGGTGAGCTGCGAACTGCCGGCCGACGATGTGGCCGGGCCGGGCACCCATCGGGCGCTGGTCTCGCTGCCCGGCGGCCAGGTGCTGGAGGGTTGCTGCCGGTGAAGCCGCTGGTCTTGCCGTTGCTGCGCTTGCGTTCGTTCCCGCTGCCTGCCGCCGCCCGATGAGCCCTGCCCAACTGCGCCCCTACCGTCCCGAGGACCTGGACGCGCTCTACGACATCTGCCTGCGCACCGGCCACCATGGTGGCGACGCCACCGGCCTCTATCGCGATCGCCGGCTGCTGGGCCATGTGTACGCGGCACCGTATGCCGCCCTGGAGCCGGCGCTCGCCTTCGTGGCCGAAGACCGGGAAGGGGTGTGTGGCTACATCCTCGGCACCGCCGACACCGAGGACTTCCATCGCCGCTGCGAAACCGCCTGGTGGCCGCCGCTGCGCCGCCAGTACCCGCTGCCCGACCCGGCCGACGAGAGCGACACCGCCCACCTGCTGCGCCGGCTGCATGCCGGCGCCCCGGTGGAGCTGCCCTTTCTCGGCAGCCATCCGGCCCACTTGCACATCGACCTGCTGCCGCGCGCCCAGGGCCTGGGCCTGGGGCGCGGGTTGATGCAGTGTTTCGTCGCGGCACTGCGTGAGCGCGGGGTGCCCGGGGTGCACCTTGGCGTGTCGGCCCTCAACCCGCGGGCCATCGCTTTCTACGAGCGCTGCGGCTTCGCCACACTGCAGCAGCGGGTGTGGGGCCGCTGGATGGGGCTGGCCCTCGGTGCCGGCGCGGCCCCACCGGACGCGGGCCCGCTGGCCGGCCCGCCCGCGCGGTGACGCGGCGTCAGGCGCCGGTCGCTTCCTCCAGCGCCGGGTAGTCGGTGTAGCCTTCGGCGCCACCGCCGTACAGCGTCTTGCTGTCCAGCACATTGAGCGGGGCGTCCTCGCGCAGCCGGCGCCCCAGGTCGGGGTTGCTGATGAAGGGCCGGCCGATGGCGACCAGGTCGGCCTGGCCGCTGGCCACCGCCTCCAGCGCCATGCGGCGGTCGTAGCCGTTGTTGACCATCCATGGGCCGCCGAAGCGTTGCCGCATCTGCGCATAGTCGAAGCTCGCGCCCTGCTCGCTCAGGTCGCGCGGGCCGCCGGTGTGGCCTTCCACCACATGCAGGTAGGCCAGGCCGAGCGGTGCCAGCCGTTCGGCCACGTGATTGAACAGCGCCTGCGGCTGGCTGTCGCGGGCGTCATTCGACGGCGTCACCGGGGACAGGCGCAGCCCGGTGCGGCTTTGGCCGATTTCCTGGGTGACCGCCTCCATCACTTCCAGCAGCAGCCGCGCGCGGTGCTCGACCGGGCCGCCATAGGCGTCGTCGCGGTGGTTGCTGCCGTCGCGCAGGAACTGGTCCAGCAGGTAGCCGTTGGCGCCATGCACCTCCACGCCGTCGAAGCCCGCCTCCATCGCCAGCCGGGCGGCACGCCGGTAGTCGTCCACGATGCCCGGCAGCTCCTCGAGGGCCAGGGCGCGCGGCTGCGACACCGGCTCGAAGCCGTTGCGGGTGAAGGTCTTGCCTTCGGCGCGGATGGCCGACGGCGCCACCGGTGCTTGCCCCTCGGGCAGCAGCGACACGTGGGAGATGCGCCCCACATGCCACAGCTGCACCACCACCTTGCCGCCTTCGGCGTGCACGGCGTCGGTGACGCGGCGCCAGCCGGCCACCTGCTCGGGGCTGTGGATGCCCGGGGTGTCCAGATAGCCCTGGCCCATCGGCGAGATCTGGGTGGCCTCGGTGATGATGAGGCCGGCGCCGGTGGCGGGGTTGGCGCGCTGCCGGTAGTACTCGACCATCAAGGGGGTGGGCGTCTGGCCGGCACCGGCACGGTTGCGCGTCAGCGGTGCCATCACCAGGCGGTTGGCGAGCTGGATGTCGCCGAGGCGGATGGGGTCGAACAAGGTGGGCATGGCAAAGAGTCCTGGGACGTGGAACGGGAAACAACGCAGCCGCCGGGCCGCTCGCCCCGGCCAGCTGCTCGGAGGGAATCGATGCTAGGCAGGACGGGCGCGGCCTGCCTTGCCGGCGCGCAACGTCCTGACACCCGATCAGGCCGCAGTTGCGCCCGCTGCACGGTTGACGCCAGTGTGCTATTGCACACGAACGATCGTTCGCAGCTAGGGAAGACGCGGGGCCGGCCGGCGACCTGCCTTCCTAGAATCGCCGCTTGTCCTGCAGCAGGAAGGCCGGCTCGGCCTTCCTTCATCCCGTGAGCAGCCAGCGCCGGTTCGAATCGCTACCGTCCACCGCGGTCGATGCGGAGGTGGCCCGTTACTTCTTCGCCACCGGCTGCCTGCTCTGCGTGTTCGCCACCACGGTGGTCGCGCTCTTCTACGAGGGGATGGGGCCGGTGCAACGGCAGGCGACGGTGATCGCCGGCCTGGGCGGCTCGGTGGTGTTTGCGCTGGCCGGCGTGCTGGCGCGCGGGCGGCTGCTGCCATGGTGCATGGCGGCGGCGCTGCTGGCCGCCATGGGCGTGCTGATGGCGGCCGCCATCACCACCGGCCAGGGCGTGCACACGCCCTCGCTCGGGATGATGGGCCTGTTTGTGGTCCTGGCCGGGCTGCTGCTGGGCCTGCGGGTGGCCACCGGCCTGGCCGGGGTGGGCCTGGTGGCCATCCTGGTGCTCGCGCAGCTCGAACGCAGCGGCGTGCTGCCGGGCCTGGCCTCGAGCGTCGCCCATTCATGGCGCAACCGGGTCATCACCCAGAGCGTGGTGCTGTGCTGCGGGCTGGGCTTCGCCTGGGCGCTGCAGGCCGTGGCGCGCCGCACGCTGCGCCAGGCCACCGAGCAGCAGGGCCGCTTCCGCGCGTTGCTCGGCCTGGCCGCCGACGGCTACTGGGAACAGGACGAGCAGTGCCGCTTCACGTTCCTGTCGGACGCCTTCGCGCGGCTGGGCGGCCTGTCGCCTCACGGTTTCCTGGGGCGGCGTTGCTGGGAGGTGGCCGGCCTGGCGGTCGACGACGCGGCCGTGTGGGTGGACCACCAGGCCGACCTGGCGGCCCGCCGGCCGTTCCGCGAGCTGGTCATCAGCGCCCGCGCGCCGGGCGGCCGCGTGCTGTGGCTGTCGCTCAGCGGCGAGCCGGTGTTCGAGGAGCGTGGTGTCTTCCGCGGGTATTGGGGCGTGCTGCAGGACATCACGGCCCAGCGCGAGGCGGCCCGCGCACTTGCCGCCAGCGAAAGCCGCTACCGCAACCTGTTTGCCCGTTCGCCGCTGGCCCTGCTGATCCACCGCCAGGGCCGCATCGTGACGGTCAACGATGCCGCGGCCCGCCTGTTTGGCTTCGCCAGCCCGGCGGAGATGGCGGACCTGGCCCTGTTCTCGCTTTATCACCCGGACTCGCTGGAGCTCGCCCGCGAGCGCCTGGCGCTGCTCGACAGCCTGCCGCCCGGCGAGAGCCTGCCGCTGGCCGACCTGGTGGTCATGCGGCGCGACGGCCGGCCGGTGGACGTGGCCGCCACCGCGTCTCGGGTGGACGGGCCGGACGGCCCGGCGGTGGAGTCGATCTTCCTGGACAACACCAGCCGCCGCGAAGCCGAGACGGCCTTGCTGCGCTCGGAGGCAATGCTGTCGCGGCTGTTCTCCTCCAGCCCCGACGTCATCACGGTGACCGACCCGGCGACTGGCCGCTATGTCATGGTGAACCCCGGCTTCACCCGCGTCACCGGCTACACCGCCGAGGAGGCGGTGGGCCACACGGTGCTCGAGCTCGGGCTGCTGAGCAGCCAGCGCCAGCGCGAGCGCTTCCTGGCCGAGATTCGCGAGAAAGGCTCGGTGCAGGACATGCTGATGGCCTATGCCGCCAAGGACGGCCATACCGTCTGGGTGCTGCTGTCCGGCGCGATGTTCGAGGTGGAGGGCGCGCGCTACCTGCTGGTGCTGGCGCGCGACGTCACCGAGCGGGAGCGCTCCCGTGCCGAGTACAAGGCCATCCTGGACAACGCGTCGGTGGGCATTGCGCTGGCCCAGCACGGCCGCTTCCTGCAGGCCAACCGGCGCTTCGAGGCGATGCTCGGCTGGCCGCAGGGCAGCCTGCCGGGGCGCCGGGTGCGCGAGATCTGGCCGTCCGATGACGAGTTCGAGCGCGTGGCCAGCCTGACGCGGGAAGTGCTCGCGCGTGGCGAGCAGGCCGACTTCGAATGGCAGATGTACCGCCGCGACGGCTCGCGTTTCTGGGCCCGCAGCCGGGCCCGGCTGGTGGAGGACGCCGACGGCGGTCGCGGGCCGACCATCTGGATCGTCGAGGACATCACCGAGCAGCGCCGCGTCGCCAGCGACCTGGCCGCGGCCAAGGAGCAAGCTGAGGCGGCCAGCCAGGCCAAGAGCGCCTTCCTGGCCAACATGAGCCACGAGATCCGCACGCCCCTGCACGGCGTGCTGGGGCTGGCCCAGCTGGCCCTGGCGCCCGGCGTGGACAGCGCGCGGCGCGAGGACTACCTGCGCCGCATCGTCGACAGCGCACAGACGCTGGCGGCCATCATCACCGACATCCTCGACCTGTCGAAGATCGAGGCCGGCCGTGTGCACCTGGAGCAGGTGGCCTTCGACCTGCCGGCGCTGTTGCGCACCTTGCACAGCTCCTACGTCGAGCTGGCCCACGAGCGCGGGCTGGAGCTGGAGCTGCGGCTGGCGGACGGGCTGCCGCACTGTGTCACCGGCGACCCGGTGCGGGTGCAGCAGATCCTGGGCAACTTCGTCGGCAACGCGGTGAAGTTCACCGAGCAGGGCCGGGTCAAGATCGATGCCCGGCCGCTGCCGGCAGGCGGCGTGCGGCTGTCGGTGCTCGACAGTGGGCCGGGCATCGACCCGCAGACGCAGGAGCGGCTGTTCCAGCCCTTCACGCAGGCGGACGAATCGATCTCGCGCCGCTTTGGCGGAACCGGGCTCGGCTTGTCCATCTGCCGCCAGCTCGCACAGCTGATGGGCGGGCGGGTGGGGGTGGACAGCCGGCCCGGCGAAGGCAGCCGTTTCTGGGTGGAGCTGCCCCTGGCTGCCGCGGACGACCGCCAGCTGCAGGCCGAAGCCCCGCCGCCCCTGCCCGGCAGCCTGGCCGGCAGCCGCGTGCTGGTGGTCGAGGACAACCCGGTCAACATGCTCATTGCGGTTGCCATGCTGGAGCAGTGGGGGGTGCAGGTGACGCAGGCCGCCCATGGCCAGGAGGCCCTGGACTGCGTGGCTGCCGAGGGTGGGCGCTTCGATGCGGTGCTGATGGACGTGCACATGCCCGGCATGAGCGGCTTCGAGGCGACGCAGGCGCTGCGCCAGCATCACGATGCCCAGGCCCTGCCCATCATCGCGCTGACCGCGGCGGCGCTCGTCAGCGAGCAGGAACGCACGCGGGCGGTCGGCATGAACGATTTCGTTGCCAAGCCGATCGACCAGCGCCGGCTCCATGCGACGCTGCAGCGCTGGATCCGCGGCGAAGGGGGGACAGGCTGACCGGCTGGGGCCCAGGGCCACGGCCAGCCGCAGCGGGCCAGGGCCGGCGCCTATGCCCGCACCCTGTACAGCGCAGCGGCCGGCCGGGTGCGGGTTCCCGCAGGATCAGGCTGCCACCGCCTGCCCCCTAGATCGCGGGAGGCCGCCCTTGGCGGCCGGCGAAGGCGGCGATACTCGCGCGCCATGCCGCTCCATTCCGTGTTGTTGCGCCTTGACCGGGCGCTGGAAGACCGTTCGCCCCGCCCTGCACTGCAAGGCCCGCAGCGCCTGCTGCGCGAGCTGCTCTGGTTCGGCATCAAGGAGGCGCGGGCCTGCATCTTCGCGGGCGCCTTCTTCCTGGCCGTGTTCGCGGTGCCGCGTGGTGGCTGGCTGGGCCTGCCGCGCTACGACCTGCTGCTGGCCATCGCACTGCTGTTGCAAGCCTGGTTGCTGTGGCGGCGCATCGAGACACCGGACGAGGCGCGCACCATCCTGGTCTTCCACCTGGCCGGCTTTGCGCTGGAGGTGTTCAAGGTGTCGGGCGGCATCGGGTCCTGGAGCTACCCCGACGCCGGCCATACCAAGCTGTGGGGCGTGCCGCTGTTCTCCGGCTTCATGTATGCCGCAGTGGGCAGCTACATCATGCAGGCCTGGCGGGTGCTGCACCTGCGCATCGAACGCCATCCGCCGTACTGGATGACCACCGTGCTGGCGCTGGCGCTGTATGCCAACCTGTTCACCCACCACTACATCGGCGACTTCCGCTGGTACCTCGCGGCGGTCGCAGTGGGCCTGTACGCGCGCTGTACCGTCGTCTTCACGCCGCTGGACCGCGAGCGCCGCATGCCCTTGCTGCTCGGCTTCCTGCTGGTGGGCTTTTTCATCTGGCTGGCCGAGAACCTGGGCACCTTCTTCGGCCTGTGGCGCTATCCGCACCAGGTCGGCGCCTGGGCCACGGTGCACTGGGGCAAGTGGACCGCCTGGGCAATGCTGACGCTGATGTGCTTCACCATCGTCGGCTCGCTCAAGCATGTGAAGGCGCGCATCCAGTTCGCTCCCTGAGTCGCCCCCCGCGCGCCCTGTGCTGCCTGCGGCGCCGCCCGGCCGGCGGCCGCCGGCGGTGCCGGGCGGGGCCAGCGCCTTCAGCGCCGGCGCAGCAGCGCGTAGAGCAGGATGGCGCCGAAGGTGGCGGTGCCGATGCCGCCCAGCTTGAACTGGCCGAGCTGCAGCGTGAAGTCGCCGGTGCCGAGGATGAGCGTCACGGCGGCCACGATGAGGTTGGTGTTGTCCGAGAAATCGACCCGGTTGTCGACCCAGATCTTGGCCCCCGCCACCGTGATGAGGCCGAACACCACGATGGAGACACCGCCCATCACCGCCAGCGGCACGCTCTGGATCAAGGCACCGAACTTCGGGCTGAAGCCCAGCACGACGGCGATCAGCGCCGCCACGACAAAGATGGCCGTCGAGTAGATCTTGGTGGCCGCCATCACGCCGATGTTCTCGGCATACGTGGTCACGCCGGTGCCGCCCGATGCGCCGGACACCATGGTCGCCAGGCCGTCGCCGATGAAGGCGCGGCCCATGTAGCGGTCCAGGTCCTGCCCGGTCATCGCGCTCACCGCCTTCAGGTGGCCCAGGTTCTCGGCCACCAGGATGATGGCCACCGGTGCGATCAGCAGGGCCGCGTTGGCGCTGAATTCGGGCGCCGCGAAGCGTGGCAGGCCGAACCAGGGCGCGGCCGCGATGCGCGACAGGTCGATCGGCTGGCCGAGCCCGAGGCCGTTGGTCAGCACCGCATAGATGGCGGTCGCCGCCACCAGCCCGACCAGGATCAGCAGGCGCTGCAGCATGCCGCGCGTGAAGACCGCCACGGCACCGACGCACAGGAAGGTGACCGCTTGCATCCAGGTGTCGAAGGCCGTGGGCGCCATGTTCTTCACCGGGACCGAGGCCAGGTTCAGGCCGATGACCGCGACCACCGCGCCGGTCACGACCGGCGGCATGAAGCGTTCGATCCAGCGGGTGCCGGTGGCGCTCACCAGCAGACCGATCAGGGTGTACAGCGCGCCGCAGGCGATGATGCCGCCCAGCGCGACGCCCAGATGCGGGTTGGGACCGCCGCCGGCATGGCCGGTCGCGGTCAGCACCACGCCGATGAAGGCAAAGCTGGAGCCCAGGTAGCTCGGCACCCGCCCGCCGACCACTGCGAAGAAGATGAGCGTGCCGATGCCGCTCATCAGGATGGCCACGTTGGGGTCGAACCCCATCAGCAGCGGTGCCAGCACGGTGGCGCCGAACATGGCGATGACGTGTTGCACGCCCATCGCAAAGGTCTGGGGCCAGGGCAGGCGTTCGTCGGGCGCGACGATCCCCTCGGTTTTTTCGCGCCAGCGCGGGAACAGGCTCATGGAAGCTCCTCGTTGTAGGTCTCGCCGCCTGACGGCGGCGGCGGGAGTGTAGAGCCGCACAGCAAGTTCGGCACCCAGGACGCGCACCAGGGCCGCAGGCCCGCAGCGGGGGGCATCGACGGCGAGGCGCCTCTTAGGCCGTGGGCCCGCTCCGCCGCAACGATGGCAGCCGAGGCGATGCGTGCGTCGCCTTTCGCGGAAGGCGCGCTGCTGGGAGGACGCGCTGGCACAGGCAGGCAGGGCGTGGGCCCCGCGCGGTGGCGGCCCGGTGCCAGGTGCCGCCGCGGAGCGGTGAACGGCCGGGATGGCCAGGAGGCGAGCCCTCGGCCTGCTTCGTCGTCGCCCTCTCGTGTCGCAGCATGCGCCAATGTGGACAAGGGCTCCGGGAGGGAAAAGCACCTGCTCGCGCAGCCGCAGCAAGAAGCCGGGATCGCGAAACATCGAGGTGAGTACAGCGATGTTTCAGGTCTTGATAGATCAGGGGGAACGCTGAGCAGCACCCAGGGCCGGTACTGCCTCATCCGTCGGCACGGCGGCGCCGGCGCCAACGCCCTGCCGCGCCATCCGCGGGCGGCATCTGCCACCGCATCCACGGCAGCCTCACCGGCCGTGCAATTCCCACGCAGGATCGCGTGCCGCGCGATGACACGGCTTCGCCAGGCAGCCCGGCGAGGCCGGCAGGTCAACAGGAACGGTGAAACAACAGGAAGGGTGAAGGCGGCGACCGGCCGCTCACAGCTCGACAAGGGGAAATGCGGCCGGGGCTCTCTCGCTCTCTCTCTCACCCCGGCCGCCACCCTCTTCTCCCTCGACGTCCCAGATGTTGAAGTCTCCGGGTTACAAGGTCGGTCTGCGCGGTCGCCGGTGGCGGCGGCCGCTGCATGTCTGGTGCGCTCAGCGCATCTTGAAGGCCAGCGTGCGCTGCGCCGGCTCGCTGCGCGACTGCAGCACTTGGTACTGGCGCAAGCCGGCGGACTGTCCCGGCGTGGCCGTGGCCGGGCCCGCCGAAGCGGTGCCGGTGGCCTCGCGCCGGGCCACGGCATGCTGGGCCAGCACGGTAGAGGCAATCGCGGAAGCAGCAACGGGTCTCATGGCTTGAACCACTGGCTGGGTGCGAAGTCGGTGCACAGGAAGGCCGGAGCCGAGCTTGGCTTGCGGCACAGGCGGGCCAGCGAGGGCCACGGGCTGCGCCGCCCCGATTCCTCGTTGCACGGCGTGAGCCGGATCAGCGAAGACCAGCCACCCCGGCCCCGCGTCGGCTGCGGCGCAGCGGCCGGCGCTTGGGCGCGGCTGCGGCGAGCCATCTCGCCAGCGAGCGAGAGCGAGCCGAAACGCTTTTTAGAGGATTGGGACATGGTGTGAGGCCGCTGCTGAGGCCGTGTGCCGTGACGATGCCGTGGAGAGCGCATCTTCCGTGCCACCCTGTTGAGAGTAACCGTCGTGTGCGCATCTTCTTGTTTTTATTGAGGTGGCACTTACAAGGTGCCGAATTTCGTTACACCACTGGCGCGATTCGTCAGGCGAACAAAGTCGGGCCGTCGTCTTCTGTCAAGTGCCACTGGCCAGGTCTGCCGTTTGTCGCGCGCTCCGGTGCGCCGGCTTGGAAGGCGGCCGGCGGCCCCCATCTCTGGTGGCTGGAGCAAGGAGAGCGGCATGAGCGAACTCGGGGAACTGGCCGGGCCGGCGGTGTGGTGGACCTTCAGCCTGCTGCTGATGGGCGTGGGTGTGCTGGGTACCGTGCTGCCGGTGCTGCCCGGCACGGTGCTGGTGCTGGCCGGCATCGTGATGGGCGCGTGGATCGACGGCTTCGAGCGCGTCTCGGGCCTGACCGTCGGCCTCATTGCGGTGCTGGCCCTGCTGGCCATGCTGACCGATTTTGTCGCCGGGCTGCTGGGCGCGCGCAAGGCCGGTGCCAGTTCCCAGGCGCTGCTGGGCGCGGCGCTCGGCACGGTGGCCGGTATCTTCACCGGTTTTATCGGCCTGCTGTTCATGCCGCTGCTGGGCGCGGTGGTGGGTGAGTACCTGGCCCGCCGCGACGGCAGGCGCGCCGCCCATGTCGGGCTGGCCACCTGGCTCGGCCTGCTGGTGGGCACCGTCATCAAGTTGGTGCTCACCTTCATGATGATCGGCATTTTCGCGGTGGCCTGGTGGTTCTGAGCACCGGGCCGCGGCTGCTTCAGCCGGCCACGAAGCGCACCACCTGCTCCACCACCTCGGGCGCCTTGAGCAGCCGCCGGTGGCCCAGGCCCTCGGTCACCAGCAGCCGGGCGCCAGGCAGCAGGCGGTGCAGCGCCTCGCTGTCGTGCACCGGCACCACCTGATCCTCGCGGTCGTGCACCAGCAGGCTGGGCAGGTGTTGCAGCCGCGGAGCCGCGGCCGGCGCCGACAGGCGCTCGAACACCACCGCCTCGCGTGCTTCGATGTGCCTGACCATGGCCAGCCGGGTGGCCTCGTGCAGCCCGAAGGCCGACGCGTAGTGGCGCGTCACCTGCACCAGGTCGGTGGGTGCGGCAATGCTCACCAGCGAGCGGGCGGCCAGCCCGCGGGCGACGGCCTGCATCGCCGCCGCGCCGCCCAGCGAATGCCCCACCACCGCCTGTAGGGGGCCCAGGCGGGCGCCCAGGTAGTCGAGCGCCCGGGTGAACTGGGCCAGCGAGCTGCGCCAGCCGGCGCTGCGGCCGTGCGCCGGCTGGTCCACCGCAATGGGCGCCAGCCCGCAGGCCCGCAGGCCTTCGGCCAGCGCACTCATCTGCAGGCCCCAGCCGCCCCAGCCGTGGGTGAGCAACACCGGGGTCGCGTCGCGCGCAGCGGGCCAGCGGTACAGCGTCAGCGACGCCGCCTCGAACGGCAGGCGTTCCACCTGCACGCCGGGCGGTGGCCGCAAGTGGCGGCTGGCCAGCTTGGTGGGCAGTGGCGTGCAGAAGGCCCGCGCTGCCACGCCGGCGGCACGAACGGCGCCCAGGGCTTGTGCGGCCTGCAGGCCCAGCCGCAGCAGCGGCAGGCCCGGGTGGGGGCCGAAGCCGCGGCCAGAGTCCGAAGAGGCGGCGCCGTGCGCGGCGGCCAGGGCAGGAGTGGTGGGGTCCATCGATGTCCTTTCGAGGCAGGGTTCAGGCCAGGGCGAAGTCGTCGTTGCAAGCCGGCACCCGCTGCCACAGCGCCGCCAGCCCGCAGGCCAGGCGGCCGGCCAGCGCCAGCACGGTCAACAGCAGCAAGGCAGCGAGGGCGGTCATTGCGTTCTCCTAGTTCGCACGGTCGTGCGAAATTGGTGGCGGGTGGACATGGAAGCGGGCTCCCTGAAGGGGGTGGCAATGGGGCGGTCGTTCAGTCCGCCGGCGTGGTGTCCGGCATGCGATAGGTGCTGATCAGGCGTTCATAGGAGGCCCAGGCCCGGTCCGCCGCACGCGGGTCGCGCAGGAAACGCGCCTCGCGCATCAGCGCGACGAACAGCCCGTCCATCTCGAACACCAGCTGGTCGACGTCGATGTCGGGCCGCAAGTGCCCGGCGTCCACCGCCTGGACCGCACAGCGCCTGAGCGTGCTGCGCCAGCGGGTGACGCCATCGAGCAGCAGGTCGCGCAGCGGTCCTTCGCGGTCGTCGAACTCGAAGGCGCCGGCGCAGTAGATGCAGCCGGTGCGCATCTCGACCTCGCGGGCGCGCTGCAGCCACAGCCGCATGATGGCGTTCAGCCGAGGCAGGCCGCGCGGCTCTCGCATGGCCGGCACGAAGACGTCCTGCAGGAAGCGGCGGTCGTACTCCTCGATGACCGCGCTCTGCAGCGCCTCGCGCGAGCCGACCCGCGAGAACACGCCGCTCTTGGACATGCCCAGCCGCTTGGCCACTTCGCCGATGGTCAGGCTCTCCAGCCCTTCGGCGGCGGCCATCAGCAGGGCGGTGTCGAGGATGGCGGCGCGGGTGAGTTCGCTGCGCCCGGTCTTGGCTTCCATGGGAGTAAATTTAGCACGACCGTGCGAACTTGCAAGCCCGGCCTTGGCCTCACATCACCAGGGCCGCACCGGGGGGCGTCGTGCCGGGCAGGCCGCGCGGCACCGCGGCCAGCAGCCGGCGGGTGTAGTCTTCGTGCGGCGCGGCGAGCAAGGTTTCCACCCCGGCCTGCTCGACCACCTGGCCATCCTTCATCACCAGCACCTCGTCGGCCATGAAGCGCACCACCGCCAGGTCGTGGCTGATGAAGAGGTAGGCCAGGCCGAGCTCGTCCTGCAGGTCCTTGAGCAGGTTGAGCACCTGGGCCTGCACCGAGACGTCGAGTGCCGACACCGCCTCGTCGAGCACGAGCACCTGCGGTTGCAGCGTCAGGCAGCGTGCGATCGCGATGCGCTGGCGCTGGCCGCCGGAGAACTCGTGCGGGTATTTGTCGAAGGCCGAGGCCTCCAGCCCCACCCTGGCGAGCAGGGCGCGGGCACGCGCCTCGCGGTCGGCCGCATCGGCGCCGATGCGGTGGATCTGCAGCGGCTCCATCAAGGTCTGGCCCACGGTGAAGCGCGGGTTGAGCGAAGCGTACGGGTTCTGGAACACGATCTGCAGCCGCCGCCGCATGGCTTGCCAGCGTGACTCGTCCAGCTGCAACAACTCCTGCGGGCCGTCGGCGCCATGCCAGACGGCGCGGCCGGCGACCGGGCCGCTGCCGGGCGCATGCAGCCGCAACAGGGCCTGCGCCAGCGTGCTCTTGCCTGAGCCCGACTCGCCGACGATGCCCAGCGTGTGGCCGCGCCGGAGCTGGAAGCCCACCCCCTGCACCGCCTTGAACTCGCGCCGCCCGAACACGCCCTGGCGCAGCCAGAAGCTCTTGGCGAGCGACTCCACCTCCAGCACCACCGGTGCCGCCGGGTCCTTGGCAGGGCCGGCTGCCCGCTGCTGCACCGCGCCGGCCGGGCCCGCGGCCATCAGTTCCTCCACCATCGGCAGCCGTGCCGGGGGGGCCTGCAGGCTGGGCCGGCAGGCGAGCAGCGCGCGGGTGTAGGCATCCTGCGGTTGCTCGAAGATCTGCCGCACCGGACCCTGCTCGCGCACCGTGCCATGGCGCATCACCACCACCTGGTCGGCAATCTCTCCCACCACGCCCAGGTCGTGGCTGATGAACAGCATGCTCATGCGGTGGCTGTCCTTCAGGCGGGCCAGCAGCTCCAGGATCTGGCGCTGCACCGTCACATCGAGCGCGGTGGTCGGCTCGTCGGCAATCAGCAGCTGCGGCTCGCAGGCCAGCGCCATCGCGATCATCACCCGCTGCTGCTGGCCGCCCGACAACTGGTGCGGATAGGCCGACAGCCGCCGCCGCGGCTCCGGCAGGCCCACTTCATCGAGCAGGTGGGCGGCCTTTTCCCAGGCCAGGCGGCGCGACAGCCCCAGGTGCCGCCGCAGCGGCTCCACGATCTGCTCGCCCACGCTGAAGACCGGGTTCAGCGAGGTCATCGGCTCCTGGAACACGCAGGCGATCTGGCGGCCGCGCAGCGTCTGCAGCTCCCGCAGGTCGGCCTGCAGCAGGTCGCGCCCCTGGAACAACACCCGTCCGCTGCGCTCGGCGTTGTCGGGCAGCAGGTTGAGCACCGACATCGCGGTGACGCTCTTGCCGGAGCCCGATTCGCCGACCAGCGCCACGGTGGTGTTCTCCGGGATCTGCAGCGAGATGCCCTTGACCGCCTCGACCCGCTGCATGCGCCCGTGCTGGCGTCCGGTGCGGAAGCTCACCCGCAAGTTGTCGATGTGCAGCAACACCGTCATTCCAGTCCTCGCAGCTTCGGGTCCAGCGCATCGCGCAGCGCATCGGTCATCAGTGAGAAGGCGGTGACGAAGACCGCCATGAACACGGTGGTGGCCGCCAGCTGCCACCAGTAGCCCAGGATCAGTTCGCTCTGCGACTCGCCGAGCAGCGTGCCCCAGGACACCTGGTCCACCGGCACCCCCAGCCCCAGGTAGGACAGGATCACCTCCGCCTTGATGAAGCCCACCACCAGGATGGACAGCTGCACCAGGATCACATGGCTGACGTTGGGCAGGATGTGGCGGAACATGCGCGACAGCCGGCTCGCGCCGATGGCCTGCGCCGCCCGCACATAGTCGCGCACCGCATGCTTGATGAACTCGGCGCGCACCTGGCGGTAGACACCGGTCCAGCCGGTGAGGCCGAGGATCAGCACCACCGTCGCCAGCCCGCGGCCGAACACCGCCGCGAAGGCGAAGATCAGCAGGATGCCCGGGATGGAGGTGAAGACGTTGTAGATCCATTCCAGCAGGTCGCCGGTGCGCCCGCCGAAGAACCCCGCCAGCGCGCCCAGCACGGTGCCGATGGCGGTGGCCACCAGCGCGGCCAGCACCCCCACCAGGATGGACACCTGCGCTCCCTTGACGGCCTTGCTCAGCACGTCGCGGCCCAGCTTGTCGCCGCCCAGCGGCAGGGTGTCCTGCCGGTCGGGCTCCACCGTCTCCAGGCGGGCGGCACGCTCGGCCCACTCGGCATATCGGGGCGCCAGCGGGTCCACCGCGGAGAGGTCGGCCATCGGCCCGGCCGGCGGCGCCACTGCCACCTGCTTCTGCGGCGCGGCCGCGGTGCCCAGGAAAGACGGCGGGGCATAGGGCACGCCCACCTCGCGCTGCCAGTCGCCCGCCACCAGGCCCAGGCCGGACAAGGCGATCAAGGCCAGGAACAGCAGCACCACGGCCAGTGCCGCCAGTCCCACCCGGTCCTGGCGGAAGCGCTGCCAGGCCAGCCACCAGACGCCGCGCGGGCGCGAGTCGCGGGGCGGGGCGGCCGATGGCACCGCGGCCGGCGGAAGGTGGTTCGGGGCGGCGCTCATTTCAGCACCACCCGCGGGTCGGCCCAGCGGTACAGCAGGTCGGTCAGCAGATTGATCACCATCGTGAGCATCGCCAGGTAGAGCGTCACCGCCTGGATCACCGGGTAGTCGCTGCGGTTGACGGCAAGCAGCACCTCCCGGCCCAGGCCGGGGATGGAGAAGAACACCTCGATCAGGAAGGAGCCCACGAACACGCCCGGCAGGCCGGCGCCGATGTTGGTGAGGATGGGGATCATCGCGTTGCGCAGCACATGGCGCAGCAGCACGGCGCGCTCGCTGAGGCCCTTGGCGCGGGCGGTGCGCACATAGTCCTGCCCGATCTCGTCGAGGAAGAAGCTGCGGTAGAGCCGCGTCTGCGGCGCCAGCGACACCGTCACGGCCAGCAGCACCGGCAGCGGGGCGTAGGTGAGCAGGTTGGTCCAGAGCGAATCGGTCCAGCCCTGCACCGGGAACCAGCCGAGCTTGAAGGCGAACAGCCACTGCCCCACGATCACGTAGACCAGGAAGGAGATGGACAGCGCCACCGTGGTCATGACCATGATGGCGCGGTCGGTCAGGCTGCCTCGCACCGCCGCCACCGCCAGTGCCAGCGGCACCGCCAGCACCACCTCCAGCACCAGGATGGGCAGCATCACGGTCAGCGTGGCCGGCAGCCGGCTGGCGAACAAGGCGCCCACCGCCTCGTTGGTCGCCCAGCTGCGGCCCCAGTCGAAGCTCAGCACCTGGCGCACGAAGATCCACAGCTGCTCGAGCACCGGGCGGTCCAGCCCCAGCTCCTGGCGGATCGCGGCGATCTGCTCCGGCCGCGCCGACAGCCCGGCCAGGATCTCCGCCGGGTCGCCGCCGAAGGTCTTGAACAGGAAGAACACCAGCAGGATCACCCCGGCCAGGGTGGGGATCATCTGCCACAGGCGTCGAACCACATACGCCGTCATACCGCTCCTTCTGCTGCTCCTCGTACTGCGCCCGACCGGGGGGCCCCGCGAGTCTAGGGCCGCCAGGCCGGGTGCCACCCCCCGGTTTGCCCGCAGGCCTTCCCGCCGGGCGAGCAAGGGCCATGCCCCACCGCGCGCGCAGCCAGACTAGACTTTGCGCCAAGGGTACACAACATGTTCGCGGAGCCATGAATGTCTGAACCAGCCGGTGGCAAGACCAGTCGATCTTTGCGTGCCTGGGCGCTGACGCTGGCCCTGGCCGTGGCAGGCGGCACCGGGCTGCTGCCGACCTCCGCCCAGGCGGCCCCGCCCGGCGACGCGGCAGCCCCGCCCAAGGTGCTGCGATACGTGTTCCCGGTGGCCGAGACCGGTTTCGATCCGGCGCAGATCTCCGACATCTACTCCCGGGTGGTGGCAGCCAACATCTTCGAGGCACCGCTGACCTACGACTACCTGGCCCGCCCGGCCCGGGTGAAGCCCAACACCGCGGTGGCGCTGCCGGAGGTGTCGCCCGACTTCCGCAGCTTCACCATCCGGCTGCGCCCGGGCATCTACTTCGCCGACGACCCGGCCTTCAAGGGCCGGCGCCGCGAGCTGACCGCGGCCGACTACGTCTACGCCATCAAGCGCATGTACGACCCACGCTGGAAGAGTCCGGCCCTGTACGTGCTCGAAGGCGCCAAGCTGGTCGGCATGAACGAGCTGCGGGAGCAGGTGGTGAAGGCCAAGAAGCCCTTTCCCTACGACACCGAGGTCGAGGGGCTCAAGGTGCTGGACCGCTACACCTTCCGCATCAAGCTGGTCGACCCCGCACCGCGCTTCCACTACACGATGACCGACCCGTCCGTCTTCGGCGCAGTGGCCCGCGAGGTGGTGGAGGCCTATGGCGACGACATCATGGCCCACCCGGTGGGCACCGGGCCGTTCCGGCTCGTCGAGTGGCGGCGGTCTTCCCGCATGGTGCTGGAGCGCAACCCCCACTTCCGCGAGGAGCTGTACGACGCCGAGCCGGCGCCGGACGATGCGGTGGGCCAGCGCATCCTGGCCCAGCTCAAGGGACGGCGCCTGCCGATGATCGACCGGGTCGACGTCTCGGTGATCGCCGAGGCCCAGCCGCGCTGGCTGGCCTTCCTCAATGCCGAGGTCGATTTCACGCCGGTGCCGCTGGAGTTCGCCGAGATCGCCGCCCCCAACGGCGTGCTGGCCGAGAACCTGGCCAAGCGCGGCATCCAGATGGACCGCCAGCTGGTCTCGGACATCACCCTGGCCTACTTCGCGATGGAGAACCCGGTGGTCGGCGGCTACACCGCCGAGAAGGTGGCCCTGCGCCGGGCGATTGCGCTGGCGGTGAACATCGATGAGGAGATCCGCATCGCACGGCGCAACCAGGCGGTGGCCGCGCAGTCCATCATCCCGCCGCTCACCTACGGCTACGACCCGGACTTCCGCAGCGAGAACAGCGAGTTCAGCCGCGCCAAGGCGCGCGCCCTGCTCGACATGTACGGCTATGTCGACAAGAACGGCGACGGCTGGCGCGAGCAGCCCGACGGCTCGCCGCTGGTGCTCGAGTACGCCACCGGCGGCGACACGCTGGCGCGCCAGTTCAACGAGCTGTGGAAGAAGAACATGGACGCCATCGGCATCCGCATCGTCTTCAAGATCGCGCAATGGCCCGAGCAGCTGAAGATGTCGCGCGCCGGCAAGCTGATGATGTGGGGGGTCGGCTTCAGTGCCACCATTCCGGACGGCGACGATTTCCTGGCCACCGGCTACGGCCCGAACAAGGGCGCCGGCAACCATGCCCGCTTCGACCTGCCGGCCTTCAACCGGCTCTACGAGCGGCAGCAGGTGCTGCCCGACGGGCCCGAGCGGCTGGCACTGATGGAGGAGGCCAAGAAGCTGCTGATCGCCTACATGCCCTACAAGGTGCTGACCCACCGCATCGCCACGGACGTCAGCCACCCCTGGGTCATCGGCTACCGGCGGCATCCCTTCATGCGGGAGTTCTGGCGCTACGTCGATATCGACATGGCGCGCCGCGCAAAGCCCTGAGGCGGCGCTGCCAAGGGCCTGCGGCCGGCAGGCTCGCCGGGCTTCAAGAATAATGCGGGGTGTCGCCCCACTCCTTGTGCCGTGAATTCCCCTCGTCAGGCCGCTGCGCCCACCTTCTCGTCCTTGCAGTTCCGGCAGGCCCTCGGCATGTTCGCCACCGGGGTCACCGTGGTCACGGCCCGCGACGCCGACGGCAGCCTGATCGGGCTGACCGCCAATTCCTTCAATTCGGTCTCGCTGGACCCGCCGCTGGTGCTGTGGAGCCTGTCGCGCCGTGCCGGCTCCCTGCCGGTGTTCGCGGCCGGCACGCACTACGCGATCAACATCCTGGCGGCCGACCAGATGCAGCTGGCCGGGCAGTTCGCCGCGAAGAACGTCGACCGCTGGGCCGGCGTGGCCTTCCATCCGGGGGTGGCCGGCGCACCGGTGCTGGACGGCGCGGTGGCGGTGTTCGAATGCTTCAACCGCAGCCAGTACGAGGAAGGCGACCATGTCATCTTCGTCGGCGAGGTCGAGCACTGCAGCCAGCGGCCCGAGGCCACGCCGCTGATCTTCCACGGCGGGCGCTACTTCACCGAGCTGCCCTTGTAAGGCGCCGCGCCGGGCTGAGGCGGCCCGCCCTGCTGCCATGCCATGCCGGGCCGGGGGCACACGCGGTCCTCGCTGCCGCTTTCGCCTGGCCGCAGGGCCGGCCGACGCGGTCGCCCGCTTGCGGCGGCTGTCGTTTGCGCGACGCGCCCGGCGGCGCAAAGCCGCCTATGATGTGCCGGTCTTCAGGGCGGGGTGGAAGTCCCCACCGGCGGTAAGAGCCCGGCCAGATCTGGTCGGCTCGAGCCCGCGAGCGCCCGGAGCCGCAAGGCCCCGGGGTCAGCAGATCCGGTAGTGCCGGCCAAGGCCCCGTCAGGGTCCGGCCGGCGCGAAGCCGGGGCCGACGGTCACAGTCCGGATGAAAGAAGACCAACGGTGGCGCCTGCCGGGCTGCCGCACGCTTGCCGCGTGCGTGCCCCGGCGGGGCGCTGCCGTGCCCTGGAACGCCCATTGTTTTTGCCTGACCGGAGCGTTTCATGAACACCCCCTTGCCGACCCTGGCGGCCGACACGGCCGCCCCTGCCTTCCCTTCCTCCACCGTGGCGTCCCTGCCCGCCGCCTGGCGGGCCGCCCTCGATGCCCTGCGCCGCGGCGACGCGGTGCTGGTGCTCGACGACGAGGACCGCGAGAACGAGGCCGACCTGATCGCCGCCGCCAGCACCATGCAGGAAGCCACCATGGCCCGCATGATCCGCGACGGCAGCGGCATCGTCTGCCTTTGCCTCGACCCGGACACGGTGGACCGGCTGGGCCTGCCGCCGATGAGCCTGCACAACGAAAGCCGCTTCGGCACGGCCTTTACCGTGTCCATCGAGGCACGCGAAGGCATCGGCACCGGCGTCAGCGCGCGCGACCGGCTCACCACCATCGCCGCGGCCCTCGGCCGGGCGCCCGGCGGAGTGGCCAGCCCGGGCCATGTGTTTCCGCTGCGCGCGGCGCGCGGTGGCCTGGCCGAGCGGCGCGGCCAT
Source organism: Eleftheria terrae (assembly GCF_030419005.1). NCBI lineage: Bacteria > Pseudomonadati > Pseudomonadota > Betaproteobacteria > Burkholderiales > Eleftheria > Eleftheria terrae. The sequence continues at coordinate 3,435,164 of NZ_CP106951.1, read as the reverse complement.
ACCGAAGCCTCGGTGGAGCTGGCACAGGCTGCCGGCCTCGCGCCGGCCGGGGTGCTGTGCGAGCTGATGAATCCGGACGGCAGCATGGCGCGCGGCGAGCAGGTGCAGCGCTATGCCGAGGCGCACGGGCTGGTGGTGCTGACGCTGGACGACATCCTGCAGATGCGGGCCCTGCTGCGCGAGGCTTGAAGCCGGCCGGCATCGCCTCCATCTGCAGGCGATGCCCCATTCCCGCAGGACCGCGCCATGTTGATCGCCTGTCCCCATTGCCACACCCTGAACCGGGTGCCCGACCAGCGCCTGGCCGAGGACCCGTCCTGCGGGCGCTGCAAGCAGGGCTTGCTGGCCGGCGTGCCGGTCGCGGTGAGCGATGCCAGCTTCGATGCGGTCGTGCAGCGCACCGAATTGCCAGTGGTGGTCGATGTGTGGGCGCCCTGGTGCGGCCCCTGCCGGGCCATGGCGCCGCAGTTCGAGCAGGCGGCCCGGCAACTGAAGGGCCGTGCCCTGCTGCTCAAGCTCGACAGCGACGAAAACCCCCGCATCGCTGGTCGCCTGGGCATCCGCAGCATTCCGACGCTGCTGTTGTTTCACCAGGGCCGCGAACTCAAGCGCAGCAGCGGCACGATGCCCGCGGGCGAGCTGGTGCGCTGGGTGGGCGCTGGCTGAGCCACGGCGGCGCCGGCAGGAAAACCCCTGCGCGGGCAGAATCGCCCGCATGTCCGAACGCCTGAACCACCTTGACGGCCGTGCCGTCGTCCTGCTGCTCGTGTGCTGCCTGCTGTGGGGGCTGCAGCAGATCGTTGCCAAGGCCACGCTGCCGTTGATGCCGCCGATCTCGCAGGCGGCCCTGCGTTCTGGCGTGGCCGCCTTGCTGGTCTGGGCCTGGGCGCGCCGCCGCGGCACGCCGCTGTTCAAGGCCGACGGCACCCTGCCCGGCGGGCTGCTGGCCGGCCTCTTGTTCGCGACCGAGTTCGTCTGCATCTACATCGGGCTGGGCCACACCGACGCCTCTCGGCTGGTGGTGCTGGTCTACCTGGCGCCTTTCGTGGTGGCCGCCGGCATGCCCTTCATCACCCGTGCCGAGAAGCTCGCGCCGATGCAGGTGGCCGGCCTGCTGCTCGGGTTCGTCGCGGTGGTGCTCGCCTTCAGCGACAGCCTGGGCGGCCCGCCGCGCGGTGACCAGCGCTGGCTGGGCGACATGCTGTCGGTGCTGGCTGCCATGCTGTGGGGCGCCACCACCCTCACCATCCGCGCCACTCGGCTGGCGGTGGCGCCGCCCGAGAAGACCTTGTTCTACCAGCTGGCCGTGTCGGCCGTGGCCTTGACGGTGCTGGCCTGGGCACGCGGCGAAGCGTGGCCGGCGAGCTGGCCGGCCACCTTGCTCGGCTCTCTGTTCTTCCAGACCGTGGTGGTCGCCTTCGTCAGCTACCTGGCCTGGTTCTGGCTGGTGCGGCACTACCCGGCCACGCGGCTGTCGTCCTTCACCTTCCTGACGCCGCTGTTCGGGCTGCTGTTCGGCTGGTTGTTGCTGGGCGAGGCGGTCACGCCGCAGCTGCTGCTGGCGCTCGGTGGCGTGGCCACCGGCATCTGGCTGGTCAACCGGCAGCCGCGATGAAGCGCCGCCGCCGGCTCAGATGAACACGCGCCAGCGCTGGTTGAGCCGGATCACGAGCGGCGCGACGAGCAGGCAGCAGGCCAGCGAGGCCAGCACCACCATCGTCGGCGAGTCCAGCCCGGCGCGCGGCAGGTTCTTCAGGAACAGCGGGTGCACGAAGAAGATCACCGCCGACAGCTCGGTCAGCCGCGCCGAGGAACTGTGCGTGCGCGCCTGGACGGCCAGCAGGAACATCGCCGTGCAGGCCAGCGGCAGGCCCACCAGCAGGTCGATGCTTTGCGTCGGCGCGAGCCCCAGCTGCTGGTTCACCAGGTATTCCGCCACCACGCCGGCCAGCCCCAGGGCGAGTGCCAGCACCAGCGTACCGCGCGACACCCGCTGCTCCAGCTGGGTGCGGGCGAGCAGGAAGCCAATGGCGAACATGGGGAAGCCGAAGAAGGCGAAGTTGCGGTGCACCGAGTCCTTCTGCAGCAGGGCATCCAGCCGGGTGCCTTCGAAGAGGTGGTAGTTGCCGGCATATTGCACGCACAGCCCGGCCAGGTAGGCCAGCGCGATGGCGGCCAGCAGCCACGGCGTGGACCAGCGCCGCAGCAGGTAGACCACCCCGCCAGCGAGCAGCGTGGCCGGCAGGTACCAGAGGTGCCAGTAGCCAACCACCATCGTGCTCAGGAGGCCCAGCGGCCCCTTGGCCTGCTGCCAGATGTAGTAGCTGTAGACCAGCGACCAGGTCAGGTAGAAGATGGCGATGCGGGAACCCCAGGTGGCCCAGCTGCCGCGCCGCTCCAGCATCTGGAAGAAGTAGTACCCGTTGATGATGAAGAACACCGGCACGGCGAGCCGGAACAGGTAGTTCTCGAGGAAGTGGCTGGTGCCGGGAGCGACGTCCAGCAGCACATGTCCGTGCAGGCCGACGATGGTGGCAGCCAGCACGACCTTCAGCGCATCGAGTGTGGCGTTGCGGGTCATGTCCGGGGTGTTGGGGCAAAAGGCGCCGGAGTCTCGCATGTCCGACAGGGTGCAGGCGTAGCGGTTTGTGAATGCTGCCGCAGCACCCGGGCCGGGCGGGGCCTGCTGCGGCGCTGCCCGGCCTCCCTAGAATGCCGCATGACCCAGCCCGCCCCCGATCCCGCGCAGACCGCTCGTACTGTCGATGCCGCCGCCGAGGCACGGCCGCCCGTTCCCTTCCATCGTCGCAAGCTCTTCTGGGTGGCGCTGCTGTACTTCTCCGAAGGGCTGCCGCTGGGCATCTTCTACGACATCTTCCCGGTCTACTTCCGCCAGCAGGGCGTGGAGCTCGGGCAGATCGGGTTGCTGAGCCTGCTGGGCCTGGCCTGGACCGTGAAGTTCCTGTGGGCGCCCGCCATCGACTGGACGCGCCGGCACCGCTGGTGGATTGCCGCCGCCAACCTGGGCATGGCCCTGGTGATGTGGCTCTTCGCCGGTGCCCTCGGCTTCGGCCCCTGGGTCTGGGTGGCGATCGGCATCTTCACGATGCTGTCGGCGACCAACGACATCGCCACCGACGGCTACACCATCGAGCTGCTCGACAAGCGCGAATACGGGCTGGCCAACGGCCTGCGCATCGGCTTCTACCGGGTCGGCATGCTGGCTGCGGGCGTGGTGCTGATGGTCTCCGGCTGGTCCGGCTGGAGCGGGGCCTTCCTGCTCGGCGGCGCGGTGTTCGTGCTCAATGCGCTCGCGGTGCTGGCCGCGCCGCGAGAGGCGGTGCGTGAGCGCCCGCCCGCCGGCGGCGCCGCCCGCGAGCTCGCCATGCTGCGCGAGCAGCCCCTGTGGTTGCTGGCACTGGCGCTCGTGGTGCTGGGCCTGCTGTGGCCGGCGCTGCTGGTGCTGGTGGAAAAAATGGTGCTGATGTCGGGCGGCGCACGGCCCGAGTTCTCGGGCTGGATGAAGGCCTTCGCGCCGGTCTGCCTGATGTTCGCAGGCGCCGGCCTGCTCGTGCATGCGGCCCAGGGGCCGCGCGCGGCAGCCATGCGCCAAGGTCCGGTGTTCGGCGCCTGGGTGGAGCTGCTGGCGCGGCCCGGCATGCTGGCGATGCTGCTGTTCATCCTGTTGTTCAAGCTGGGCGATGCGGCGATGGGCTTCATGGTGAAGCCGTTCTGGGTCGACGCCGGCTTCTCCAACCAGCAGATCGGCCTCGTCAGCGTGATGTTCGGGCTGGCGCTGTCCATCGCCGGCGGCCTGCTCGGCGGCTGGTATGTCGACCGCGCCGGCATCTTCAAGGGGCTGTGGGTGCTGGGCCTGTGGCAGGCGGTGTCCAACCTCGCCTATGCGCTGGCCGCCTGGCAGGTGGACCGCATGGCAGCCCAGGGGCTCGGGCCGAGTGCCAGCATGTCGGGCCAGTTCTCGGCCTGGTGGCAGGCGGCCAGCGCGGCGGGCGCGGGCGAGTGGCTGTCGCAGGGGCAGGCCTTGCTGGGGTTGGCGGGGCGCTCGCTGGCGGCCGTCAACGGGGTCGACCTGTCGGTGTACGGCGCCAGCGCACTCGAGAGCTTCACCGGCGGGCTGGGCACGGGCGCCTTCCTGGCCTTCCTGATGGCGCTGACGCACCGCGCACGCGCCACCACCGAATATGCGATCCTCTCGTCGATCTTCGCCTTCTCGCGTGCGGTGGCAGGCTGGGCGGGCGGGGTCGGCGCCCAGGAGATGGGCTTCGCGGCCTATTTCTTCCTGACCTTCTGGCTGTCCTTTCCGGCTTACCTGTTGTTGCCGCAGGTCAGGCGCATGTTGGAACAACAAGACCGTAGGGAGATCTGAACTGCCATGAAATTCCAAGCGATGCACCCCCACCCTTGCGCCCTGTGTGCCGGCCTCGCGGGGCTGCAGGAGCCGCAGGCCGCCGCGCCCGCCGGCGGCCCGTCCCGGCCGGCGCGGCGCCTGTTCACCGGTGCGCTGCTCGCGGCCGGCGCCGGCATGGTGCTGCCGGCCTTCGCACGTGACGGCATCGATGTTGGCAAGCAGTCGTCGTTCTCGAAGCTGGTGCCGGCCGAGCAGGTCGAGGCGGCCGCCACCCAGCAGTACGCCGAGATGCTGCAGCAGGCCCGCGCGCAGAACGCGCTGGGGGCCGACAACCATCCCCAGGTGCTGCGGCTGCGTGACATTGCCCAGCGGCTGATCCCGTTCTCCTACGAATGGAACCCGCGCGCGCGGGACTGGCGCTGGGAGGTCAACCTGATCGGCTCCAAGCAGCTCAACGCCTTCTGCATGCCGGGTGGCAAGATCGCCTTCTACAGCGGCATCCTTCAGCAGCTCAAGCTCGATGACGATGAAGTCGCCCAGATCATGGGCCATGAAATTGCGCATGCATTGCGCGAGCATGCGCGCGAGCGCATGGGCAAGACGGCAGCGACCCGCATCGGTGCCGGCGTGCTGAGCAGCCTGCTGGGCCTCGGCAACACCGGCGATGCCTTGCTCAACATGGGGGGGCAGCTGCTGACCCTGAAGTTCAGCCGCGAGGACGAGTCCGAGAGCGACCTGGTCGGCATGGACATCGCGGCACGTGCCGGCTACAACCCGCATGCCGGCGTCTCGCTGTGGCGCAAGATGCTCGCCGCGAGCAAGGGCGCACCGCCCCAGTTCCTCTCGACCCACCCGGCCGGCGAGACCCGCATCCGCGACATCGAGCGCAACCTGCCGCGGGTGATGCCGCTCTACGAGCGCGCCCCCAAGCCGCCCCGGCGCTTCGAGCCCGCGGCCTGACGACCGGGGGCCGGCCACCGCCCGGTGAACCCGAGGCGGGCGGTGGCCACCAGCGAGCGCGGGGAGGCGAGACGGCACTGTGGCCGCGACGCGTGCATGGCCAGCGGCTGCCTGGCCTTCTGTCATGCCGCCTGCTGCGCCTTGTTCTTTGCGCGCGGGGGGCCCTCTCGGGCACTGCCGCCGTCGGCTCGCTGCGAGCTCAGGTGCCCCCGACGAAGGGATTCGACCGGCGTTCCTCGCCGAAGCTGCTCTCCGGCCCGTGGCCGGGGATGAAGACGACGTCGTCGCCCATGGGCCACAGGCGCTGGGTGATCGAATCGATGAGCGTCTGGTGGTGGCCGCCGGGGAAGTCGGTGCGGCCGATGCTGCCGGCGAACAGCACGTCGCCCACGAACGCGCGCCGCGCCGTGTCGCAGAAGAAGACCACGTGGCCCGGGGTGTGGCCCGGACAGTGGCGCACCTGCAGCCGGCAATGACCGATCTCGACGCTGTCACCGTCGGCCAGCCAGCGTGACGGCGTGAAGGCCTCGCTCGGCGGAAAGCCGAACATCGCGCCTTGCTGGGGCAGCGCGTCGATCCAGAACTGGTCGTCCGGATGCGGGCCGATGACGGACAAGCCCTGCTCACGTGCCAGCTGGGCCGTGCCTCCGGCATGGTCGATGTGAGCGTGCGTCAGCCAGATCTGCTGCAGCTGCACGCCCAGCTGCTCCACCGCCTGCAGCAGCCGCGGCAGGTCGCCCCCGGGGTCAATGACGGCTGCATGCCGTGTCTCGTCGCACCAGACGATGGAGCAGTTCTGCTGGAAGGGGGTGACCGGGACGGTGTGGTAGCGGAGCATGGGCAGCGGCGGTGGTTCGGTGGCAATGCCGGAGCACGGCGGCAAGAAAAAAGCCCGGCGGGTCGCGCCGGGCTTTCGAGAGAGGGTCGTCGGACTTACTTCAACTGAGCGCTGATCAGCTTGGTCATCTCGAACATCGACACCTGGTCCTTCTTGAAGAGTTCCTTCAACTTGGCGTCGGCGTTGATCATCCGCTTGTTCTCTGCGTCCTGCAGCTTGTTCTTCTTGATGTAGTCCCAGACCTTCTTGGTCACTTCGGTACGCGGCAAGGGCTTGTCACCGATCACTGCAGCCAGCACCGGGCTCGGCGTCATCGCCTTCATGAAGGCGGCGTTCGGCGTGCGCTTGGTCTTGGGCTTGGCGGTCTTGGCTGCGGCCTTCTTCGCAGGGGCGGCCTTCTTGGCTGCGACCTTCTTGGCCGGAGCTGCCTTCTTCGCCGGTGCCGCCTTCTTCGCCGGTGCCGCCTTCTTTGCAGCGACCGCAGCCTTCTTCGCCGGAGCGACTTTCTTGGCCGGGGCCTTTTTCGCTGCCGCCTTTTTGGCGGGAGCTTTCTTCGCAGTTGCCATGTCGAATTTCTCCATCAAATGAACGGTTGATGTGCCGGGCCGGGGCAAGGGCCGCATGAGCCCTCGTTCTCTCTCAACACCCGCGTCGCGAATGGTACTGCGAGAGTGCTGCATTGAGAAGCAGGTTTCCCAGGGAAATCAAGCGTTTGGCCCAGTGTGGATGCGGTTTTGTCGCGGCCCGGCATCAGTCTTTGCCTCGAGGCACGCGACAGAGGCACCAAGAGCACTCTCCAGAGGGCGCGAGGGCCTCGCAGTAGCGGGCTACTACCCATCGCGCAGAGGGCATCTCGACAATGCAGGCAGGCCTGCCGTCGAGGCGGTGACGGCCTATCCTCAGATGCGTTCCTTCCACTCAGGAGACTCTCATGGCGAAGAAGATCCTCATGCTCGTCGGCGACTTCGGCGAGGACTACGAGACGATGGTGCCCTTCCAGGCCCTCTCGATGGTGGGCCACACGGTGCATGCGGTGTGTCCCGACAAGCGTGCCGGCGAGTGGGTGATGACGGCCATCCATGACTTCGACGGCTATCAGACCTACTCGGAAAAGCCCGGCCATCGATTCACGCTCAATGCCAGCTTCGACGAAGTGCGCCCGGAAGACTACGACGCGCTGGTGGTGCCCGGAGGCCGCGCACCCGAATACCTGCGCATGAACGAGAAGGTCATCGCCTGTGTGCGGCACTTTGCCGGGGCGGGCAAGCCGATCGCGGCGGTCTGCCATGGCGCCCAGCTGCTGGCTGCTGCCGGTGTGATCCGGGGCAAGAAGGTCTCTGCCTACCCTGCTTGCGCGGCCGAGGTCGAGCTGGCCGGTGGCAGCTATGCCGCCATCCCGGTGGACCAGGCGGTCACCGACGGCATGCTGGTCACGGCGCCTGCCTGGCCTGCGCATGCGGCCTGGCTCGCCCAGTTCCTCACGCTGCTGGGCACCCGCATCGAGCTCTGAGCCGGTTCGAGCGCCGGCAGCGGAGGCCCGGCCGGCGCCCGTCCTGTGCCCCCGCTTCCCAGCATGCAGCGCAGCGGCTATGGTGTGGGGCCCGCGCGCAGCCGCGCGCGCGTGACCCGGAGAGCAGGCGATGTGCGAGATCTTCCTCAGTGCCCCACCGCAGTCCTATGCCTGCAAGACGCGCTCGGTGCGCCTGCACGGCGGGGTCACCAGCATCCGGCTGGAGAACCTGTACTGGGAGGTGCTGGCCGAGATCGGCCAGCGCGACGGCATGAGCCTGGGCCAGCTGCTCGAGCGGCTCTATGACGAGCTGGTGGCCGCGCGCGGCGAGGTCGGCAACTTCGCCTCCTTCCTGCGCGTCAGCGCGCTGCGCTACATGGCCCTGCAGGCTCAGCAGCGCATCCCCACCGACCTGGCGGTGCCGATCCGGTCGCTCGATGCGCGTCGCGTTCTGGAGCACCTGCCGCCCAGCTGGGCGCACCGTGGGGCCGCGGTGCCCGGCTAGTCCTGGCCAGGGAGGCAGCCCGCCATGGCGCCCCGGCGCCGGTACGAGGGGGGCCGGCCGCGGCGGCGCTCAGACGTCGGACCACATCCTCAGCAGGTTGTGGTACGTGCCGGTCAGCCGCACCACGGCCGGCGTGTCGCCGTGCTCCTCGCGCAGCTTCAGCAGGCTCATGTCGAGGTCGAACAGCAGGCGGCGCTGCTCATCGCTGCGCACCATGCTCTGCACCCAGAAGAAGCTGGCCAGGCGCGCACCGCGGGTCACCGGCTCGACCCGGTGCACGCTGGACGACGGGTAGATCACCATGTCGCCCGCCGGCAGCTTGACGGATTGCGTGCCGAAGGTGTCCTCGATGATCAGCTCGCCGCCGTCGTAGTCCTCCGGGTCGGACAGGAACAGCGTGCAGGACACGTCGGTGCGCATCCGCTCGCCGCTGCCGTCGTGCAGGAAGCGCACCGCGTTGTCGATGTGGTTGCCGAAGGCGTTGGCCTCGCCGGCATAGCGGTTGAACAGCGGCGGGAACACATGCCGCGGCAGCGCCGCGGTGAAGAACAGCTTGCTGCGCTTGAGGCCCTGCAGCACCTGGCCCTGCAGCTGTCGGGTGACCGGGTGGTCCTGCGGCAGCTGGCGGTTGTTCTTGACCTGGGCCGACTGGCTGCCGGCGGTGACGCGACCGTCGTCCCAGGGGGCCTGTGCGAGCACCTCGCGCAGCTGGCGCACTTCGTCGCGGGTCAGGACCTCGGGGAGGTTCAGCAACATGATGGGTCTCTCCGGAAGAAAAAACGGGGTGGCCTCGGCCACCCCGCAGCAAGATGCGCGCCCCGCCAAGGCGGGGCAGGCGGGTCAGAACTTCGCGGCCAGCGTGAGCTGGGCGGCGCGGGTCTGGCCGGGGACGGTGTGGCCGCGGTAGATGCCGTCGGCGTAGATCTTGTCGGTCAGGTTGAGCAGGTTGAGCTTCACGGTGTAGGGGCCACCGCTGTATTCGACCATGGCGTCGGCCTTCACATAGCCCGGCGCCCGGTTGACGATGCCCTGGGCGTTGGGCGCTTCACCGGAAGCCGGCACGCGGTCGCTCATGCCGTCGGCGCCAATGCCCACGCGCCATTTCGGCGTCAGGCGGTAGGTGGCCCAGACGTTGCCGGTCCAGCGCGGCGTGAGGCCGCTGTCCTTGCCCACCGCACGGGCGTTGTTCTGGCCCGCCTTGTCGATGTTGCCGCGCATGTAGGCCACGCCACCGAAGATCTCCAGCTCGGGCAGCGGCCGGCCGGCGGCTTCGAACTCGATGCCGTCGGTGTGGCGCTTGGCGTTCAGCAGGAAGTTGTTGGGGCCTGCCTCGGCCGCGTCGGTGTTGCGCTCGTTGTACTTCTCGGTGCGGAAGACGGCGGTGCGCAGCGACAGGTTGCCGTCATACAGGTCCCACTTCGCGCCGACCTCGAAGTTGCGGCTCTTCTCGGGCGGCGTGTTCACGGTGCGGGCGTCGTACTGGTACAGGTCGCCCGAGGCGTTGAACGAGGTGCCGTAGGAGACGTAGTAGGACGAGCTCAGGTCCGGCTGGTAGAGCGCGCCGAAGCGGTGGCTCCACATCTTGTCGGTGCGCGACAGCGGGCCGCCGTTGCTGCGCTCGTAGTCGCCCGAGAAGTGGTCGTAGCGCAGGCCGACGATCAGCTTCCACTGCGGGGCGATTTGCACCATGTCCTGCACATACAGGCCCAGCGTGTCGGAGGTGAAGCGGTTGCTCGGCGCGCGGGTGCGGGTGTCAGCCGCCGCGGCGGACGGACCGGGCCGGCCCCAGGTGGTGTTGCCCTTGGGGTTGATCGCCCGGCCGGCGCCATCGAGCGGGAAGGTGTAGCTGTAGGTGGACGAATCCTCGCGGGTGTACTCCCCGCCGGCCAGCAGCTCGTGCTTCACGCCGAACCAGTCGGCCTTGCCGGTGTAGTCGGTCTGCAGGAAGCGGTGGCGGTCCTTGCCGCCCCGGGTCTGGTTGCCACGGGTGATCACCGTGCTGTCGGTGATGGCGTCTTCGGACGACAGCGTGCCGGCGAAGCGGGCGGTGCTGGCCCACAGGTCACGCTTGTAGCGGCCGTCGCGGTAGGTGGTGCGGATCTCGCCGCCGTCGGCGAAGCGGTGCAGCCAGCTGGCGAAGCCGTAGTTCGCCGAGTCCTTCTGGTAGTCGGACTCGAAGCCGTACCAGCGCTCGGCGGCCCGCTCCACCGGCCGGCCGTTGACCCAGGCGATACCGAAGTCGGGCACGTCGTCGTAGCTCAGGTGGTAGAAGCCCACCGAGAACTCGTCGGCGGTGCCGATGCCCCAGCGGTAGGTCGGTGCGATGCCCTGGCGGTCGGTCTCGGGGCCGTTGCGGAAGCTCTTCGCGTCGGTCTTCATTACGTTGACGCGCAGCGCGGCATCCTCGCCGGTCTTCAGGTTGAAGTCACCGGTCAGGCGGTAGTAGTCGTCGGTGCCGGCGGTGAACTCCACCGAATGCTCGTTCAGCAGGAAGGGCTGCTTGCTGACCTGGTTGATGATGCCGCCGGTCGAGCCACGGCCGTAGAGCATGGAGGCCGAACCGCGCAGCACCTCGATGCGGTCCTGGTTGAAGGTGTCGCGGTTGTATTGCGCGATGTCGCGCATGCCGTCCTGGAAGATGTCGCCGCGCGCCGAGAAGCCGCGGATGCGGATCAGGTCGCCGATCGTGCCGCCCTCGCCCGCCTCGAAGGCGATGCCGGTCACGGTGTGCATGGCCGACTTCAGCGTGTCGTAGTTCTTGTCATCCATCAGCTTCTCGTTGACCACCGTCACCGATTGCGGGATGTCGCGCAGCTGCTGCTTGCCCTTGCCAGCCGTGGTCGTGGTGGCCTGGTAGGCCTCCTTGCCCGGGCTGCGCGGGGTGCTGCCCTTGACCCGCACCTCCGGCAGGTTGCGCTCGCCTGCGGTGGCCGCCGGTTCGGCCGACTGCGCCAGCGCCAGGCCGGCAAAGCCGAAGCCGGCCGCCAGCGCGCCCAGCGGAGCCAGCACGGCAGCGGTGGATGATTTGCGGGCGGGGGCCGTGGTCGCGGCAGCTTGGGGCCGCGCGGGGCGCGACGAGGTTTTGCGACGGGTCATGTCTGCGAACTCCGAGTGAAAAACAAGAACGTCAACCGGGCCCCCGGTGCTGGCAAAAAAAAGCGCGCGAAGCCGTCGCTCGCGCGCCCGGAGCTTCCTGAGAGTGGGCGGTCAATGTGCTAATGATAAACATTCTCATTTTGAGTTGACACAAAAAGTGCTTGACTTTGTCCGCCTGCATGCGGTGGTTGCGGCAGGTTTGCAACACTCAAGCCGGCCGCGGCATGGCCGATAAGGACAAAGTCCCCTTCTTGTCCGCAGTCCGGCGGCAAGCCGTTCCGCCACCATGAGCCGTTCCTTCCCGGTCCCTCCCGCCAGCCGCGCACGCCGTGCCGGCCGCGCCATCGACGCGATGGGGCGGTGGCGCCGGGCGTTGCAGGCGCTGGCCGCCCAGGTGTGCTTCCTGCCGCACCTGGCCTGCCTGCTGGTGCTGGCGGTCGATGCCGCCACCGGCCGGCTCGATGTCCTGGCCGCGGTGGGCTTGGGGCTCTACCTGGCGGTGACGCCGCCGGCCTTCCACTTCGCGATGTCGGAGTCCCGCGTGCTGACAGCCAGCCGGGCCCAGTGGGTGATGGCCCAGTCGCTGGTGACGGTGTTCAACATCGCCCTCACTTACCTTGTCGCCGGCCCGGGCTACGGCCTGACGGTGACGGTGGCGTGCTTCGCGCTGACGCTGGCACTGTTTCGCCTCGGGCCGCGGCGCGCCGCCTGGCTGTGCCTGTGGACCGCCCTGCTGTTGGGCGCGGCCATGGCCGCCAAGTCGCTGCTAGATCCAGTGCGCCACCCCTGGCGTTCGGAGGCGGTCTACTTCGTGCTGCTGGTCGGCGCGGCACTGACGGTGCGCGCACTCGTCGGGCGGCTGGCCGCCCTGCGCCACCGCCTCGCCAGGCAGCGCCATGAACTGGACCAGGCCCTGCAGCGCATCGGGCAGCTGGCGGCCACCGATCCGCTGACCGGCCTGTACAACCGCCGGCGCATGACCGAATGGCTGCAGCGCAGCGCCGCCGACGTGCGCCGCTGGAAGGCACCCCACAGCGTGGCGCTGCTGGACCTCGACCATTTCAAGCAGATCAACGACCAGCATGGCCACGCGGCCGGCGACGCAGTGCTGCGCAGCGTCGCCCGCGAAATCCAGGCCTGCCTGGGCGATTCCGACGTGGCTGCGCGCTGGGGTGGCGAGGAATTCCTGCTGCTGTTTCCCGGCCGCTCGCCCGAGCAGGCGGCCCGCCTCCTCGATGCCTTGCGCCTGCGGCTGCGCGCCGCCGAGGTCTGCCCGGCCTGCCCGCCACTGCGGGCCGGCTTCTCCGCCGGCGTGGCGGCATTGCATGACGGCGAGGGCTGGGAGGCGGCGGTCGCACGCGCGGACGCCGCGATGTACCGCGCCAAGCAACAAGGCCGCGGCCGCAACGTGCTCGATGCCGCCGCGGCCGCTCACGTGCCGGCCGAGGTGGCGGTGGCATGAACCAGCCGGCGGGTGCGGTCCCCTCGCCGCCCAGCGTGGCGGACCGGCTGCTGCTGGGCCGGGATGCACGGCAGCGCATCCGGGTGCGGCATTCGCTGATGTCGTCGCAGATGTACCTGCTGTGCTCGGCGCTGATGCTCTATACCGCCTGGCTCGGCCAGGTGCCATGGGCCAATGCCCTCGGCATGTCGGCCTGGATGCTGGGCAGCGGCGCCTTGTTCTACCTGCTGCTGCGCAGCGGCATGAGCCGCCGCTGGCGCGACCCTTCGCTGACCCTGCCGCAGATCCTCGCCGCCATTGCCTGCGTGGCGGGCTGCTATGCGAACGCGCCGGTCCACCATGGCGGGGCGCTCGCCATGCTGGTGATGGTGCTGGCCTTCGGCGTGTTCAACCTGAGCCGCCGCCAGGCACGCTGGGCCACGGCCTGGGCACTGCTGGCGCTGGGCGCCGCGGCCGCCTGGCGGCAGGCGGGCGATCCGCTGCACTATCCCGGCGCCCTGCAGCTGTTGAACCTGGCGGTGGTGGCGCTGCTGGCGCCGGTGCTGACGCGGGAGGCGGCCGCGCTGGCGGCGCTGCGTGTCGAGCTGCGGGCCCAGAACGACCAGCTGAATGAAGCCTTGCGCCACATCGAGGCGATGGCCGAGCGCGACGAACTGACCGGCCTGCCGAACCGCCGTGCCGCGGCCGACATGCTGGCCCGCGAGGCCGCCCGACCCGCGGGCGGGCGCCGGCTGTGCGTGGCCATGCTGGACCTGGACCACTTCAAGCACATCAACGACACCCACGGCCATGCGGCGGGCGACGAGGTGCTGCGCGCCTTTGCGGCCCTGGCGCTGGCCACGCTGCGCGAATGCGACCTGCTGGCCCGCTGGGGCGGCGAGGAATTCCTGCTGGCCATGCCGGGCACCGAGCTGCCGCAGGCCCGGCTGGCGATCGAGCGGCTGCGCCAGGCCTTGCAGCAGCAGCCCTGGCTGCCGGGCGTGCTGGAGGGGCCCGTCACCTTCTCGGCCGGCATCGCCGAGGTGCTGCATGCGGCCGACCTGGAAGCCGCCATCGCCCGCGCCGACGGCGCGCTTTACGCCGCCAAGCAGGCGGGCCGCGACCGCAGCGAATGTGCCTGAGCGCCGGCTTGCCCGCAGCGCCGCTGCCGAGCGCTGGCGCTAGCCCAGCGGCAGCAGCACCGTGGCCATCAGCCCGCCTTCCGGGTGGTTGGCCAGCCTCAGCTGCCCGCCATGGGCATGCACCACATTGCGGGCGATGCCCAGCCCCAGGCCCATGCCCTCGCGGCGGGTGCGGCGCCCGTGCTCCAGTCGCACGTAGGGCTGGCCGAGCTTGTCCAGCGCGGCCTCCGGCACGCCGGGACCGTGGTCGCGGATGGTCAGCACCACCCGCTCGGCTTCGCTGTCGACGCGGATGTCGGCGCGCTCGCCGTACTGCAGCGCGTTGTCCAGCAGGTTGGTGAGGGCCCGCTTGAGGGCCAGCGGCTTGACCCGCACCGACAGCGCCGGCGCCTGCAGGCTCACCTCGCGGCCGGCCATGCGGGCGTCGCGCACCAGGCGCTCCAGCATGTGGTCGAGCCGCACCTCCACCTGGTTCTCGTGGATGTCGGTGTCCTTCACGCTCTGCAGGGCGCCCTTGACCATCATGTCGAGGTCGTCCAGGTCCTCGTGGAACTCAGCCTGCAGGCTGTCGTCGTCGAGCAGCTCGGTGCGCAGCTTGAGCCGGGTGATGGGTGTGCGCAGGTCGTGCGAGATGGTGGCGAACAGGCGCTCGCGGTCCATCAGGTAGCGCTGGATGCGCTCCTGCATGTCGTTGAAGGCGCGGATGGTGCGCTGCACCTCCCGGGTGCCGGCCACCGGCAGCGGGTCGGCGCTGATGCCGTTGCCGAAGGCGGTCGCCGCCCGGCCCAGCCGCGCCAGCGGCCGCGTCAGCGTGCGCACCACCGCCACCGACAGCAGCAGCACCGCCCCCAGCGTGATCACCTGCGGCAGCAGCCGGTCCACTGCGTAGGGGTTGGCGTTCTCCAGGAAATACGGGTCGGGCATGGCCGAGGCCAGGTAGAGCCAGCTGCCCGACTCGATCTCGGCCTGGATCACGACGATGGGCGCCGGCCGCGCCGGTGACAGCAGCGTGGTGTCGATCCAGCCTTCCGGCAGGTCCTGCAGCTCCACTCCGTCGGGCGAGACATGCAGGCTGTGCGGCCAGGCGAGGGCCACCTTCAGGCTGCCGTCCACCGGCGCCTGCTGCTTCAGCGTCTGCGCCACCGTCTGGGCCACCAGCTGGGCCAGGGCCTCGCCTTGCACCGGCTCGACCTTGACCGGCTCCCGGTTCACGAAGACGAAGAACCGCGTGCCGCCCATCGTGCGCAGCTGCTCGATCAGCAGCGGCCGGAAGTTCACCGGCAGGTCGCGGAAGGAGCGGATCGCGCCGGCCGCGCCAATGGCCACGTGGTGGGCCGCCTGCTCCGCCTCGGCCTGCGCCCGCGAGCGCAGCTGCTGGGCCCACAGCAGGTTGGTGGCGAGCTGGGCCAGCAGCACCCCCGCCACCATCACCAGCGTGAAGCGGCCCTGCAGCGTGTTGCCGAACAGCTCGCCGAGCTGCCGCCAGGCAAAGCCACGGTGCCAGGCCGGGCGCGCCTCGGCGGCGTGCTCGGCCGACGGATCGGTGGCCAGCCCGGCCCGGGCGCGGGCCGCCTCACGGCTCATGGCTGGCCTCGACGGTGGTGCTCAGCACATAGCCGGTGCCGCGCACGGTCTTGATCAGGCTGGGCTGCTTGCCGTCGTCGTTGAGGCGCTGGCGCAGGCGGCTGACCTGCACGTCCAGCGCGCGGTCCAGCGGCCCCAGGTCGCGCCCGCGGGTGGCCTCGGCCAGGCGGTTGCGGTCGAGCACCTCGCCGGGATGCTCCACAAAGAGCTTGAGCAGCTGGTAGTCCATGCCGGTCAGGTCGGAGCTGCTGCCGTCGGGAGCGATCAGCACCCGCTCCAGCGCGTCGAGCACAAATCCGTGGAAGCGCCAGTAGCGCGGCGGGCTGCCCCGCTCCAGGCCGGCGCGCCGGTGGATGGCCTTGATGCGGGCCAGCAGCTCGCGCGGGCTGAAGGGCTTGCCGATGTAGTCGTCGGCACCCAGCTCCAGGCCCACCACCCGGTCGGTTTCCTCGGCGCTGGCGGTCAGCATGATCACCGGCACCTCCGAGCGGCGGCGCACCTGCTGGCACAGCGCGAAGCCGTCGGTGTCGGGCAGCATGACGTCCAGCACGCACAGGCTCAGCTCGTCGCGGAAGCGGTCGAACTCCGACAGGAAGCTGCAGCCGTCGTGCGCCAGGCGGACCTGGTACTGGTTCTTCTCCAGATAGGTCTTGAGCAGGGTGCGGATCTTCTGGTCGTCGTCGACGACAAGGATGGTGCGTTTCATGGGGTGCCGGTAACAGGGGGCTTGTGCAGGGCGCGCACCAGCGTGGCCAGCCGGCGCTGCGTGGCTTCGGTGCCCTGGCGCTGGTCGACGGCATAGCGGTGCACGGTGGCCATCAGCGCGTCCTTCAGCGCTTCGTCGGCGGCCATGCGGTGGGCCAGGCTGGGCAGGCGGGGCGCGTCGGCGCGCGAGAAGGTGAGCCAGGAGTCGCGGGCGCAGCTGTCGAGTGCCTGCGGGTCGATGTCGCGGCGCACCGGCACCGAGCCCTTGATGCGGTTGTAGCCCTGCTGCACCGGGGCGCTGAAGAGCTGCGCCGCCATCCGCTCCTGCACCGACTGGCGCGAGTAGTCGCCGGTCAGCATGGCCAGCGTGTCGATGCTGTAGAGGTGGCTGCCGGCGGTGCCGGGCACCGGCAGGCAGTCGAAGCTCTCGCCCAGCTGGGAGCCCAGGGCCATCAGCTCGCCCTTGGCCCAGTCGCCCATGATGAGCATGCCGGCGCGGTCGGCGGCCACTTCGCGGGCGGCTTCGGTCCAGGGGCGCTCGCCACTGCTGCCGAGGCTGCGCCACCAGCGCAGGCGCTCCAGCGCGCGGCCCACGGCGAGCCGGCCGTAGGCGTCGGGGTCGCGCTCGACGATCAGGCGCTGGTAGAGGGCGGGGCCGCCTTCGGCCAGCAGCAGCGCCTCGAAGACGGTGGCCACCTGCCAGGGCTCGTCGCTCCAGGCCACCGGCAGGTAGCCGGCCTGGCGCAACGCCTGGGCGGCCCGCTCGGCGGCGGCCCAGTCCTGCGGGGGCGCCAGCTTCAGGCGATCGAACAGCCGCCGGTTGTACAGCAGCACGTTGATGCGGTGCACGCCCAGCGGCGCCGCCACCACATGGCCACGGTGCGTCACATGGGCCTGCACCGCCGGGAACAGGGTGCGCGCCCACTCGCCCTGCCGCGCCACGCCGTCGAGCTCCAGCACCAGCCCCAGGTCGGCCCAGTCGCGCAGCACCGCGCCGATGAGTTGCGAGACGGCGGGCGGGCGGCCGCTGAGCAGGCGACCTTTCATGACCTTGGCGGCCGCCATGCCCGCGCCGCCGGCGATGGCGGTGTCGCGCCACTGGATGCCGACCTCGGCCAGCCGGGCGTCGAGGTGGTCGGCCGCGCGGCGCTCGCTCACCGAGGTCCACCAGTGCAGCACGTCCAGCGCTTGCGGCGGTGCTGGCTCGGTGCCCGCGGCCGGCGTGGCGGCCGACGCCGCAGCCAGCAGCGCCGAGGCCGCCATGCAGGCGGCGGCCAGCAGCCCGCGGCGGCGGCGGTGGAAGGCGGAAGGCGGGGCCGTCGAAACCATGGGCGAAGTCTGTGAAAGAAGTGTCCGGCGTTGGTGATTTATCGTAAGCCGCCCCTCGCCTTCGCGCCCTTGGGTTTTGCACCCTTGGCACCAGCGGCTTGCGAGGCAAGACGGCCGGTGGGCCCGCGTTGCGCATGGGCCGCCAACGTAAAGTTGCGTAACGCGGGCGGGCGGGCGGGTGCCCGCCGTGCCAGTCGCTGCAAGGCCTGGCGGGCAAATGGCGGCTGCCGGCATGGCTCGTTTGTGTCACACGAGCCCCCTCGATAAGGTGCGGGACGCGCTGGCCCTCGGGCACAGCGAGGCAACAGACCTACATCGAAGGAGACTCCCCATGAAAGCCCTGCCCTGCGTGGCCCGTCCCGTGCTGCTGGCCAGCGCCCTCGTCCTCGGCTGTGCCGCGCAGGCCGGCACCCTGACCATCGAGAGCTGGCGGGTCGACGACAAGTCGCTGTGGGAAGACGAGATCATTCCCGCCTTCCAGCGCAAGCACCCCGGCATCACGGTGAAGTTCGCGCCCACCGCGCCGACCGAGTACGACTCCAGCCTCACCGCCCGGGTGACGGCCGGCACCGCGGGTGACCTGATCGCCTGCCGCGCCTTCGACGTGTCGCTCAACCTGTACAAGAAGGGCCAGCTCGAGAAGCTCGACGGCAAGCCCGGCATGGAGCACTTCCCCGATTCGGCCAAGGTGGCCTGGCAGACCGACGACGGCCGCGACACCTATTGCATGCCGATGGCCTCCGTCATCCACGGCTTCTTCTACAACAAGAAGATCTTCAACGAGCTCAAGCTCAAGCCGCCGGCCACCGAGCAGGAATTCCTGAAGACGCTGGAGGCGATCAAGGCCGCTGGCAAGTACACCCCGCTTGCGCTGGGCACCGCCGACCAGTGGGAGGCGCACCAGATCGTCTACACCGGCATCGGCCCCAACCACTGGAAGGGCGAGGAAGGCCGCAAGGCCCTGCTGGAGGGCAAGAAGAAGCTGACCGATCCCGAGTTCGTCGGCGTCTGGGACAGCATGGCCAAGTGGACGCCCTACCTGGGCAAGGGCGCGTCCTCGCAGACCTATGCCGATTCGCAGAACCTCTTCGCCCTGGGTCGTGCGGCGATCTTCCCGGCCGGCTCCTGGGACATTGCCTACTTCCGCCAGCAGGGCGGGCTGGACTTCGCGGCCTTCCCGCCGCCGGTGACTGCGCCCGGCGCGCGGTGCCACATCTCGGACCACACCGACATCGGGATGGGCGTGAACAGCAAGTCCAAGAACAAGGAAGACGCCTACAAGTTCCTGGCCTGGCTCGGCTCGCAGGAATTTGCCGACCTCTACACCAACCGGGTGACCGGCTTCTTCTCGCTGTCCAACCACCTGATCGCGGTCAAGGACCCGGTGGCCAAGCAGATGATGGACTGGCGCAAGAGCTGCAGCTCCACCATCCGGCTCAATGCCCAGGTGATGAACCGCGGCGAGCCCAACATGGAAACCGAGTTCTGGAATGTCGACAGCCAGGTGCTCAACGGCAAGATGAGCCCGAAGCAGGCCGCCGAGCGCATGCAGGCCGGCTTCGCGCGGTGGTACGGGCCGCAGAAGAAGTGAGCCCGGCAGGGCGAGGCGGCCAAGGCAGCGTCCGGCAAGGACGGCCCCGGCCAGGGGCCGGGAAGCGGCCGGTCGCAGACCCGCAGCACCGGGGCAGCGCGGCGTGCATCTGCACGACCGGCCCGCTGCTGCCGCGCCTCCTCCCCTAATTGGCTGCACGGGCCCGGAGCCTGTGCGCCCGGGCGGTCCCTCGTCCCTCGCCTGCCGTGCCTGCCCTCCTCCTCGACCGGCGCCCTGTGGCTGACCGAGCCACGCCGGCACACCCGCTTTTGCGACCGAACGCCATGAACAGAGTCTCTCCCTGGCAGGTGGCGGCCTTCCTGCTGCCTGCCCTGCTGATCTACACCGTGTTCAGCGCCCTGCCACTGATCGACACGCTGCGCCTGGGCTTCTATGTCACCGACGACAGCGGCGCGCGGCATTTCGCGGGCCTCGCCAACTTCCATACCTTGCTGACCGACCCGCAATGGTCGGCCGGCTTCTGGAACGCGATGGCCAACAACCTGAAGTTCTTCCTCATCCACATGGCGGCGCAGAACCCGATCGGCCTGCTGCTGGCCGCGCTGCTCTCGCTGCGCGGCGTCAAGGGGGCGGCGGCCTACCGCACGGTGCTGTTCCTGCCGACCCTGCTGTCGGTGGTCATCATCGGCTTCGTCTGGCAGCTCATCCTGTCGCCGCTGTGGGGCGTGGCCGAGAACCTGCTGGGCTGGTTCGGCCTGCAGGACTGGTTCCAGCCCTGGCTGGGCGAGGAGGGCTCGGCGCTGACCACGCTGTCGCTGGTGTCGGTGTGGCAGTTCGTCGGCATCCCGATGATGCTGATCTACGCCGCGCTGATCGCCATTCCCGAGGAGATCGTGGAGGCCGCGGTGGTCGATGGCGCCAGCCCCTGGCGGGTGTTCTGGTCCATCCGGCTGCCGCTGATCCTGCCGACGCTGGGGCTAGTGACCATCCTCACCTTCGTCGCGAACTTCAATGCCTTCGACCTGGTTTACGCGGTCAAGGGTGCGGTGGCCGGGCCCAACTACAGCACCGACATCCTTGGCACCTTTTTCTACCGCACCTTCTTCGGCTACCAGTCGCAGGTGGGCAGCCCCACGATGGGCGCGGCCGTCGCCACGCTGATGTTCCTGGTCATCCTGGCCGGGGTGGGCCTGTACTTCTACGTCGTGCAGCGCCGGCTGCAGCGCTACACCTTCTGAGGCGGACACCACGATGCGCTCCCTCGCTCCCCCGGCCCTGCGCTCGGCCACCATCCACACCGTGCTCGGCGGCTACACGCTGCTGGCGCTGTTCCCCATCGTGCTGGTGCTCATCAATGCCTTCAAGAGCCGCCCGGCCATCTTCGACAACCCGCTGGCCCTGCCGACCGCCGAGACCTGGTCGCTGGTGGGCTTCGAGCGGGTGCTGTCGAAGTCGGCGGTGCCGATGTTCTTCGGCAACAGCCTGATCGTCACGGTGGCCTCGCTGGTGCTGATCCTGCTGTTCGGCGCCATGGCTGCCTGGGCCCTCACCGAGTACCGCTTCCGCGCACGCCGCTGGCTCACGCTGTACCTGGCCTTCGGCATCATGGTGCCGATCCGCCTGGGCACGGTCAGCATCCTGCAGCTGATGGTGCAGCTCGACCTGGTTAACACGCTCACCGCGCTGGTGCTGGTCTACACCGCGCAGGGGCTGCCGCTGGCGGTCTTCATCCTGAGCGAGTTCATCGCGCAGATCCCCCAGGACCTGAAGGACGCCGCCCGGTGCGACGGCATCGGCGAGTTCCGGATCTTCTTCCAGGTGGTGCTGCCGCTGGTGCGGCCTGCGGTGGCGACGGTCGGGGTCTTCACGATGGTGCCGATCTGGAACGACCTGTGGTTCCCGCTCATCCTGGCCCCCGGCGACAGCACCCAGACCATCACGCTGGGCGTGCAGCAGTTCATCGGTCAGTACGCCACCGACTGGAACGCGGTGCTGGCGGCGCTGACGCTGGCCATCATCCCGGTGCTGGTCATCTACGCCCTGTTCTCGCGCCAGCTGATCCGCGGCATCACCGCCGGCGCCGTCAAATAGCAAGGAGGAGCAAGCCATGGCCCAAGTCACGCTCAGCGGCATCACCAAGCGCTACGGCGGGCACGACACCCCCACGGTGCTGGAGGGGGTGGACCTGACGATCGAGAAAGGCGAGTTCGTCGTGCTGGTCGGCCCCTCGGGCTGCGGCAAGTCGACCCTGCTGCGCATGCTCAGCGGGCTGGAAGACATCACCGAAGGCGAGCTCTGCATCGCCGGCCGGCGCGTCAACGAGTTGCCCCCGGCGCAGCGCGGCATTGCGATGGTGTTCCAGTCGTATGCGCTCTATCCGCACATGACGGTCTACCGCAACATGGCCTTCGGCCTGTCGCGCCGGGTGCCCGAGCGGGCCGAGATGGACCGCCGCATCCGCGACGCCGCCAAGGTGCTGCACATCGACCACCTGCTGCACCGCCTGCCACGCGACCTGTCGGGTGGCCAGCGCCAGCGGGTGGCCATCGGCCGGGCCATCGTGCGCCAGCCGGAGCTGTTCCTGTTCGACGAGCCGCTGTCCAACCTCGACGCCGCGTTGCGCGTGGCAACCCGGGTGGAGATCGCGCGGCTGCACCGCGAGCTGGGCGTGAGCATCGTCTACGTCACCCACGACCAGGTCGAGGCGATGACGCTGGGCGACAAGATCGTGGTGCTGCATGAAGGGCGCATCCAGCAGTCGGGCACGCCGCTGCAGCTCTACCACCATCCGGCCAACCGCTTCGTGGCGCGCTTCATCGGCACCCCGGCGATGAACCTGCTGCCGGCCCGCGTGATGCATGCAAACGAGCGTGAGGTGCACTGGGTGTGCCCGCGTGGCCCGCAGGGCGAGGCCGCGGTGGACGGCAGCGCCCTGGCGGTGGGCGAGGACATCGAGATCGGCGTGCGGCCCGAGCACCTCGCCCTGGCGGCCAAGGACGGCCCGGGCCTGCGCTGGCGTGGCACGGTGGAACTGGTGGAGTACCTCGGCGACTGCTACCTCGCGCATGTGCGCCTGATGTGCGAGGACACCGTGGTGGTGGCCAAGCTCACCGGCGCGGCGCCCGCCCTGCAGCAGGAAGCGACCCTGTGCGCGCCGAGCAGCGCCGTGCACCTCTTTCGCGCCGACGGCAGCGCCTGCCGGCGGATCAGCTGAGGCGCACGAGGGCGCCTCAGCCGTGCGGCGCCGTGCTCAGCGGCTCTGCGGCAGCCGCGGCGCCGTCTTCAGGCTCCAGACCATGGTCACCGCCAGGATCGCCACCACCACGCCGAGCGACACCAGCACCGGGATCTTGTAGATGTCGATCAGCAGCATCTTCACGCCGATGAAGGACAGGATCACCGCCAGGCCGTAGCTGAGCAGGTGGAACTTCGCCGCCATCGCCGCCAGCAGGAAGTACATCGCCCGCAGGCCGAGGATGGCGAAGATGTTGGAGGTCAGCACGATGAAGGGATCGGTCGTGATTGCAAAGATCGCCGGGATCGAGTCCACCGCGAAGATCACGTCGATCACACCCACCAGCAGCACCACCAGCAGGAGCGGCGTGGCCAGCCGGCGGCCCTGCTCGACCGTGAAGAACTTCTCGCCGTCGAAGCCCTGGGAGACCGGCACCAGGCGGCGCAGCAGCTTCAGCGCCGGGTTGCTCTCCAGGTCGGGCTCCTGCCCCGAAGCCCACCACATCTTGATGCCGGTGATCAGCAGGAAGGCGCCGAAGACATACAGCAGCCAGTGGAACTCGCTGATCAGCCAACTGCCCAGCAGGATCATCACCGTGCGCAGCACGATCGCGCCAATGATGCCCATCATCAGCACCCGCTTCTGGAAGGCGGGCGGCACGCCGAAGTAGGTGAAGATCATCAGGAACACGAAGATGTTGTCCACCGCCAGCGACTTCTCGATGAGGTAGCCGGTGAGGAACTCCATCGCGCGGGTGTTGGCCATCGCGCTGCCGTGCTCCTGCTGCACGGCCCACCAGAACAGGCCGTTGAAGGCCAGGCTCAGGGCCACCCAGATC
This sequence comes from Eleftheria terrae, assembly GCF_030419005.1. Classification (NCBI taxonomy): domain Bacteria; kingdom Pseudomonadati; phylum Pseudomonadota; class Betaproteobacteria; order Burkholderiales; genus Eleftheria; species Eleftheria terrae. The sequence goes on along the minus strand of NZ_CP106951.1, from coordinate 3,412,060 downwards.
AGGGACCAGTGCAAGGCCTCCTTGACCGTGACTTCATGCGCGCCTTGCTTCCTGAGCACGACGAAGTCGACGAACAGGGCGGCCAGCACGGAGACGACAAAAAAAGCCCACAACCAGTTGGGCGCAATGGTGTCCATCGGGAACTCCGAAGATGGGTTGAACGATTGCGCCGAAAGGTCTTGCGGGGAAGCGGCGTCCTGCGGGACGGGCTTTTGCGGGACCCGGGCCCTCCAAGGCTGGAGAGACCGTATTGACGGGTGGCCGCCACGGCGGGGAACCGTGTGCTACTCCCCTTTCGACAGCCCGGATTCTCGCGGCTGTCATGAACACTTGGCAAGTCAGGGGGCATTCGGTGCTGCGCGCTCTTCGCACGGCAGACTGTCTCCCCTGGCCAGCTCAAGAAGGGGCAGACATGAAAACGATCGTCGTGTTGGTGGACGACGCGGCTCACGCACAGAGGCACCTGGCGACCCGGCTCGGTGAAGTGCGGGCCGCCCGCTGCCTGCTGGTGGCTTGCGCACCGCGGCTGACCCACCGGGCCTCGAAGTGGATGTCGCACGGGTCTCGCGAGCATTGGCGCAGCAAGTGGGCCGGCCGGCTGTTCGCGCAAATCCAGCCCTGGCTCGCCGAGCAGGGCGTGGAGGCCGAGCCGCAGGTGGCCAAGGGTCCGCTGCAGGAGCTGATGGACACGCTGCAGCCCGATCACCTCATCGATGTGCGCCGACCCAAGCTGGACGAGTCGCGCGGGCCGCTCGGCCCGCCGCGTCCGCAGGTGCACGCCACCGGCTTGAACACCTAGGCCGCACGACCGGTCTTTCGACGCAGCACCCACGCCCGCGAACCGCCGCCGCCCGTCTGCGAGGGCGGCCGGTGCGCCGGGCGCTGCAGAGGGGCGATGCTATCCTGCAGGCCATGAAAATCCTGGCACGTTGGTTCCTGCTGGCCGCCGCCTTGCTGCTGGTGACCCAGATCTACCCGGGCGTTGAAGTGCGCAGCTTTGGCTCGGCCTTGCTGGCGGCCTTGGTGCTGGGCCTGCTGAATGCGGTGGTGAGGCCGGTGCTGACGCTGCTCACCTTGCCCATCACGCTGGTGACGCTCGGGCTGTTCCTGTTCGTCATCAATGCGTTGATGTTCTACTTTGCCGCCAAGCTGCTTGACGGCATGAACGTCGCCGGCTTCGGCGCGGCCCTGATCGGCTCCATCCTGTACACCGTGCTCGGCATCGTGATCGAGGCCGCCATCGAGCACCTCTTCGACCGCAAGGGGCGCTGAGGCTGCGCCCCGCGCGGGGCCGCTGTTCGGGTCAGCTGCCCGCTTCTTCCCGGATGCGCTGGCGCCACTGCCCTTCGAGCTGGCGCAGCCGTGCATCGATCACCGAGGCTTCGATGAAGTCGCCGCTCTGCCCCGGTTCGCGGGCCAGCTTCTGTGCGGCCTTCAGCCGGTCGATGGCACCCTGCACGTCGCCCACCGAGTAGCGGGCCTCGGCCTGCGCCTGCACCGCCCGCAAGGGCTTGCCGTTGCGCTCCCACGCCAGCGCGAGCAGGTCCCAGGCCTGGGTGTCGCCGCTGTGCGTGGCGACCCAGGTCTGCAGTTCGTCGGCGGCGCGTCGCGTAGCGGCCGCACTGGCACCCGGCGCCAGGCCGGCACGGGCGGCGAGCAGTTCGCTGGCGCGCGAGCCGTCACCGCGCCAGGGCGCGAGCGCCGCTTCGGCCCGCGCACCGTCGCCGCGGGCCAGCCACAGTTCGGTGCGCAGGTAGGCGAGGCTGCGTACCGCACGGCCGTCGCCCTTCACCAGCGGCTCGGCACGCGCCAGCGCCGCTTCGGCGGTGGGCCAGTCGCGCAGCAGCAGGGCGGCCTGGGCCCGGGTGGCTTCAGCCAGCAGGCGCTCGGCTGGCCGCGCCTCGGCAGCGGCGTCGGAGCTGCGCAGCCATTGCCGCAGGACGTCGGGGCGCGAGTCCATCTGCACCCGGGCGCGGGCTTGCATCAGCGCATGCTCGAGCAACCCGCGCGAGGGCCCGCCGGCGGCCGCATTGCCGCGCGCGCGGGCCTCGCCAATGCGCTCGCTGGTCAGCGGGTGGGTGCGCAGATAGGGGTAGGCGCCACTGTCGTTGAGGCGCGAGCTCTGTTGCAGGCGCTCGAACATCGCCGCCATGCCGGCCGGCGAGAAGCCGCCCTGCTCCAGCACGCCGAAGCCGATGCGGTCGGCCTCACGCTCCATGTCGCGTGAGAAGTTGAGCTGGCCCTGCAAGGCGACCGCCTGGCCGCCGGTGACCAGCGCATTGGCCGCTTCCGGGCTGCGGCTGGCCGCCAGCATGCCGACGATCATGGAGGCCAGCGCCACCAGCGACTGCTGCTTGCTCTTGGCCAGGCTGCGGGCGATGTGGCGTTGCGTCACGTGGGACAGCTCGTGCGCCAGCACCGAGGCCAGCTCGTCGCGGGTGCCGGTGGTGGCGATCAGCCCCAGATGCACGCCGACATAGCCGCCCGGCAGCGCGAAGGCGTTCACGGTCTTGTCGCGCACGAGGAAGGACTGCCAGGCAAAACGGTCGTCGAGCTCCGAGGACAACTCGCCGCGGGCGCGCGCGGCGCTCAACAGCGGCTGCCACAGCGACTGCAGGTAGTCGCCCAGCAGTGCATCGTCGAAGTAGAGCGGGTCGGGCCGGATCTCGCTCATGATGCGGTCGCCCAGCTGGCGCTCGGCCGCCACGCTGAACTCGCCGGACACGCTGTCGCCGAGTGCCGGGAGGTTGTTCTGCGCCCGGGCGACGGGCGTGAGGGGCGGCACCGCGGCGCCGAGCAGGGCCAGGCTGAGCGCAAGCGGCAGCCAGCGGCGCTGGCCGGGGCGGCGGAGGGCGAAGGACGGTGTGGACAAGGGGTCTTCCTGTTGGACCGAAGCTCCTTGGAGCCGGTACGGCGCCGGGCGTTCAATCGGGCTGGCCGTGCCCGCTATGATGCCAAAGCCATGAACGACACCGCTTCACCGGCCGCCAGCGGCCTCACTCACTTCGATGCCCACGGCCAGGCCCACATGGTGGACGTGGCCGCCAAGGACGTCACGCACCGCGTTGCGCTCGCGCACGGCTACATCGAGATGGAGCCGGCCACCCTGCAGCTGATCGCGACCGGCAGCGCGAAGAAGGGCGACGTGCTCGGCATCGCGCGCATCGCCGCCATCCAGGCCGCCAAGCGCACCGCCGACCTGATCCCGCTGTGCCATCCGCTGCCGCTCACGCGGGTGGCGGTGCACTTCGAGCTGGAGGCCGCCGCGTCGCGGGTGGAATGCCGTGCGCAGGTGGAGACGCTGGGCCGCACCGGCGTGGAGATGGAGGCGCTCACCGCCGTGCAGGTGGGCCTGCTCACCATCTACGACATGTGCAAGGCCGTGGACCGGGGCATGACGATCACCGGCGTGCGCGTGCTCGAGAAGCACGGCGGCAAGTCCGGCAGCTACCTGGCCGACACGCCGGCCGCGGACCCTACTTCCCCAGGTCCTTGAGCCCCAGGCGGGACGGCCGCGTCTCGCACTGGAAGGGCGGCGCCTCGCCGGCCGCTGGGGGCGTGTCGCAAGGCGCGAAAAACACCTGGCCCAGCGGATGCCGGAACTCGCGCAGGCGCTGCGCGACATAGATCGCCTTCTCGGTTTCGCCCCGCTCGTGCAGGGCTCGCGCATAGGCGATCATCAGCCGGGCATCGATCAACTGGTGCAGGGGGCGCTGGAAGGTGCCCAGCATGCTGCCCGGCCGATCGGTCGTGGTCACCGCGGCATAGTCGGCATGGTGGCCGAACAACACGCTGCGCTGGCCGTCGCGGATGCGTTCCGACAGCGGCTGCTGCCCGGCCTCGCCATGCGGCGAGAAGATCTGCACGATGCGCTGGTAGTCCCATACCGCATACAGCGCGGTGGCCACCGTCAGCAGGGCCACCGTCTCGACGGCAGTGCGCAGCCCGCGCGGCAGCCCGGACGCCGGCCGGCTCTCGGCCGGCCTGCCCAGGCCCAGGTACAGCCCGAAGGCGAGCGCGGTGGGCAGCAGGAAGTAGGGATACCAGAGCGGGTACTCGAGCAGGCTGTGCAGCGCCACCATCACCAGCAGGGCCAGCAGCACCCGGGAGGCCAGTGCTGCGTGGTCATCGGCCTGCCGCCACCCATGGCGGGCCCGCCAGGTGGCCCAGCACACGCCGCCGACGATGGCCATGGCGGCTGGCAGCCCGAGTTCAACGGCCAGCTGCAGCAGCACGTTGTGGGTGTGGTCGAAGAAGGCGATCGGCCGGTCCGGGAAGGGCGTCAGCGTCCAGGCGTAGTTGAAGTTGTTCCAGCCGACGCCGGTCCAGGGATGTTGGGCGATGAGGTCCAGCGTGTTCTTCCAGATCGCAAAGCGCGAGCTGCTGATGTCGCTGTTGGAGGCCAGCCGCGCCTCGGCGAAGTAGCGTACGCCGGCCATCTCGCTCCAGACATGCACCGCGGCGGTCCAGGCCAGCGCGGCGGGCACCGTGGCCAGCAGCATCACCCGCAGGCGGCGTGGCAGGCGGCGGTCCAGCAGCGCCCAGGCGGCCAGCAGCACCAGCATCAGCAAGCCGGTGCGCGAGCTGCTCAGCACGATGCCCAGCACCAGCAGCGCCTGCAGCGTGAGCAAGGCCGGCAGCTCCCAGCCCCGGCGGTGGCCCAGCCACACCAAGCTGCACAGGCCGAGCGCCAGCAAGGTCGAGAGGTGGTTGGGCTGCCGCAGGTTGCCGACCGCCCGGCCGGCGGTGGCCGAGGTGGCCACCAGCCAGGTGGGCAGGCCCTGCACGTCCGCGTACTGCAGGGCGCCGATCAACAGGCCCACGAGGCCCGCGGCCAGCCAGGCGCCGGCGATGCCGTCCAGGGCTTCGGCGTAGCGCTGGCTGCGGCCCCAGTGGTCAGCCATCACGGCGAGCGAGAACGCCACGCTCACCACACCCAGCGCCGCCAGGTTGCGGCCTCCGTGCAGCACCGATGCCACCAGGGCACCGATGAGCAACAGCGCACCGAGCACCGGCACCCGCAGGCCGGCGGACGAAGGGAAAGGGCGGGAGGGAACGCCGTGGTCGGCCTGCGAGGCAGGCAGGCGCACGGCCATCCAGTAGAGCAACACGCCGGCAGCCAGCACGCAGGCCGCCGTGTTGTAGAACACCGTGACCGGTGGCCGGGAGACCGCGATGCAGGTGGGCAGCGCGATGAACAGCCACCAGGGCCAGGACGTCTTGAGGCGAGAGGCTTGCACGGCGCGAATTGTGCACGAGGCGGCGGCGCGCTCGCCTCATGCTGGCCCGGAGGCGAGGCTAGAGGCCGCGGCCGTAGCGGTACTCGGTGATCATGTTCTGGTCGGTGATGACTTCAGGCTGCCGCTCGGCGGACTGGCGGTAGGTTTGCAGCGTGAGGAAGGGCTTGCCGAGGCGCTCGTGGATCATGGCCTGCGTCTCGGCGCTGCCGTCGAACAGGCGGTGGCCATCGCGCTGCATCGCGGCAATGCGGTTTTCGGCGGCGGCTTTCTCGGCGCGGAAGTCATGCTCCGCTGCATAGACGAAGTTGGACCAGCGATAGGCATGCGGGAACACGGCGCCGGCGGTGGCCCAGGCATCGACCGAGCCGGTCGTGTTGAAGGCGAAGACGCCACCGGGGGCCAGGTGGGCGCGCGCCAGGGCCATGAACTCCTGCGACAGCAGGTTGGTGATGTAGCCGCGCCAGTGGAAGCTGGTGTTCATCACGATGAGGTCGTACTTCTCGGCCGGATGCCGGCGCAGCCAGCGGCGGCCGTCGTCGATGACGATGTGGACCTTCGGGTCCTGCAGGATGGGTCGCACCTCGGGGTACTGGCTGATGAGCTGCAGGTAGCCGGGGTTGATCTCCACCGCATCCAGCCGCTCCAGGCTGGGGATGCCGGCCAGCACCCGGGTCCAGGCGCCGGTGCTGAGGCCGATCACCAGCACGCGCTTGGGAGCGGGATGCAGCCCGGCCACCAGGTAGACGCGGTCGATCATGTTGCTGTTGATCGCCAGGTCGGTGTTGGTGCGGCCGTCATAGACATTGCCGCCATACACGACGTCGCCCTTCGTGCCACCGTCGACCGAATGGACGATGCCATGGCGCGTTTCCACCACATGGCGAATGCGGGCCGGGTCGACGTCGGCGGCATGCACCACCAGGCGAGGGTCCCTGGGATCGGTGTGCCAAGCCATGGTGGCGGCCACCGCCAGCAGGGCGAGTGACCCGGCCATGCGCCGGCCGGCGAGCGCGAGCGAGGCGAGCAGCAGCCCGCCGATGCCGACCAGCTGGAAGGCCGCGGTGAGCGAGACATGGTCCAGCAGCACGAAGCCAGTCAAGACCGGCCCAAGCGTGGAGCCGAGGATGTTGCAGAGGTAGACCCGCGAGATCGAACGCCCCATGGCCCCGCCGCCGGCCTGCGAGCCGACATGGTGGGCGATGGGGAAGACGGCGCCCTTGAGTGCGGCCGAGGCCAGCACCAGCACCGTCAGCAGCGGCTTGGCAAAGCCGCTGTCCGCCACTCCGGCGAGCAGCTGCGGCAGTGCCAGGTCGAGCGCCGCCGACGCGGCGAGCACGATGCCGGCCCACGCCAGAGGGCGGCCGGTGGCGCAGGCACGCTTGCCGGCGGTGGCGCCCACCGCGATGCCGAGCAGGAAGAGTCCGAGCACGAAGGCGAAGGCCTGCGGCGCGCCGTGGAAGAGGAAGTCCGCAAAACGCACCCACAGGATTTCCTGGCTCAGGCTCAGGAAACCCACGCCGAAGGACAGCGCGAGGGCCTGCTTCTTGTTCATGCTCATGGCAGTCAGGCCTTGCGCTGCAGGCGGAGGGCGGCCAGCAGGGCCACGCCGAGGTTGATGCTGGCCGCCAGGTAGATGGCGCCGTTGAGCGGCAGGTAGGCAAACAGCACGAAGGCCAGCGCGAACACGCCCACGCCGGCGCCCAGGGTATTGGCCGCGTAGAGGTGGCCGGTGGCACGGCCGACGCTGCTCCAACCGCGGGCGACGTGGGCGATCAGGATGGGCAGCGTCGCGCCCATCAGCGAGGCCGGCACCAGCACGACCAGGAAGTTGGCCGCCGCCACCACTGGCAGCGAGGCGCCGACGAACTGGTCGCCGGCCGCATGGATGACCCGTGGGCTGACCAAACCGAACAGCCCGATGCCCGCTTCGGCGCCAGCGAACAGCGCCAGGGTGCGTCCGGGCCAGCGATCAGCCAGCCAGCCGCCGGCCAGGGCACCGCAGCCCAGGCCGAGCATGAAGGCCGAGACGACGATGGTGACCGATTCGAGGTCGACGCCGAAGGCGGCGAACAGCAGCCGCTGCCAGGCCACCTGGTAGAGCAGCCCGGCGCTGCCGGACGCAAAAAACAGCGCCGTCAGGAACCGGACGGGCGTTTTTTCGGGCGCTTGAGCATCTTGCATACGGGTTCGATCTCGGCTTCGTCGAAATTCACCTGGGCCTGCGTCCATCGGGGCTGGAACTTCCATTCGGCGGAGAACAGGCTGCGGCTGCGGTTTTCACCCGGGTAGGTGATGGCCGCGGCGTCGAGCAGGGAGTGGAAGATGTCGGAGGTGGACGTGGGGGCAGCGGCGTGGGCGCGGATCTGGGCAGCCTTCTCAGGGAAGGCTTGAGTGTAGGCTGGGGTGTTCCACCAGAGAGCGGCGACGCGGTGGTCGTAGACGGAGTGGTGGCCGTGGCCGGATCTCGGGCAATCGCCATCGAACAGGTTTTCACCGTGGTCCGCAACGTAAAGTACCCCACCCCGGACATGGCGGCGCTCGACTTGACTAATCACTTCAGCCAGCAAGTGATCGGTGTAGAGGATACTGTTGTCGTAGCTGTTATTTAATTCCCGCTTAAGGCCTCCGTTTCGCATACTGACGTTTTGCATACCCTTCGTCGAGGGCTTGAAGTGGTCGAACTCGCCCGGATAACGGTCTCCGTAGTTGAAGTGGCTGCCCAAGGTATGTAGAACGATAAGGACCTTGGACTCGTTGCGGTTCAGTGTCTCAGATAGTGGCACGAGCAGTGCTCCATCGTAAACGCCTGCATGCCCATAGCTCGTCGGATTGAGATACCTCACTTCGTCTGCTTCTGAGGCATGCAATGCAATAGAGCTGTCGTGCTTGCCGAGAGGGCTTTGGGTCGAGAACCAATAGGTTTTAAAGCCTGCCTCTTTGAAGGCCGAAACGAGCGATCGTTCTACAAATCGATCATTGGTACTCGCCGCTGGCTTTCGGCTGACGATGATCGGAACCGACATGCGCGTGTAAGCCCAGGGACTGACAATGTCCTGGAAGCTCACAATGTCCGCAAGACCACGAAGTCGCGGGTTGGTTGGGCGCTCATAACCGTTGAGTTGCCAACGGTCTGGTCGGCTCGTTTCGCCGATGACAAGAATGTAGATTTGGCGAGCCTCTGCTTGGGAGGCGTCTTGGCGGGCTCCGAAGCGAAAACTAGCTGTTGCTTGCAGCGCGTCTTCAAGAATTCTCTTCTGCTGCAGGTAGTTGGCCCATCGAACCGGTACGCCTAGCGGGTAAGACGGTTCGTAGCGGTCAAATCCATGGAAATTGTCCTTCTCTTGCCAAAGAGCGGTTGAGGTCAACGACGCAAAGTCGGCTGCTTCGACCTGCGGAGTAAGCACCGGGGTCCCTATTAGTGTTCCAATGCTGCTGGCGAGGAGCCAGTAGCGCGTTCTGCCGGTCCAGGCAGTGGCGGATCTGTAGAACGACCTTATCGTCCATGCCGCAACGAGGCAGACGGTCAAGGCAATAGCAAGGAGCATTACCGTCATGCCACCGAGATACGCGCTTGCTTCTGCTAGGTCAGTCTCAGCGACGACGCCAAATATGTGAGCATCGGTCGGTTGTCCATACTCGAAAACGTAGTGTGCCTCCAGCGGTGCAAGTAGGGCCCACGGGGTAAGCAGCATGAGCCCTATCCATATCCGCGAAGACAGGGAGAGCAGAAGCGCCAGCAAGGCGATCGCAGGAAGGAGTCCTTGTCTCAGCCCCTCGACGGTGTCTATGCGGCCGAGTGCCAAAACGATATTTGGAGCAAGGATAACAATAAGGAGGATGACCGCCCCTCCAATCGCCCAAGGCCGAGGATATTGCATGACGAAAGACTTGAGGCTAGATGCCCGCAATCAGATTCTTCCGAGGAGGATAGGTCTCAGTGCTTCGCAGATGCGAAAAGAGGGCCTCGAGAGGCCCTCTTTCAACTCATTGCGTAAATGCTATAAATGCGCTTACTGCGAACCGGAAGCGGAAGCTGCGGTATTGCGGCAGTTGGCGGGGACATATTTAGCATTGTCGGCCTTATCAACGGCACACGACCAAGTGATCGCACCTTCCGGAACCTTGTTATCCTCGCCGCCGAGCGGGTTGCCGTTCGCCGAGGGCGTCAAGGTCAGCTTGACGCTCTTCGCCACGTCGTTATAGACGATCTCGATCTCACCGGTGGTAGGGTCGATGCCCAGATCCTTGACGATGGCGGTGCCATCCTTCTTGGTAACGTTCGGGCTGCCCTTACCCTCGCCCAGCGGCGTCCAGCCGTTCGCCAGATCTTCCATGCCGTTCGACGCATTCTCAGCCACCACGGTCTTCGCTGCCGAAGCCAGCACCAGGCCTTCCGAGACCTTGGAGCGAACCACGTAGTCCTGGTACGCCGGGATGGCCACTGCAGCCAGGATACCAATGATCGCCACGACGATCATCAGTTCGATCAGGGTGAAACCGCGTTGAGCTGCGCGCTTCATCGACTTCATCTGCTTCATGATTACTCCTTCAGGTGTTTGGGGAAGCGCTTTTCTCAATGCAGTTGGTGTGCCAGGGGGTTACAGCCCCTGCAACGTGATTTCTTGCACGTTTGGCGCCCGGCCTGGTCTCACAGCAGGGACGGGACTGGTCATCCGGGGCATGACGATGACAAATATCGTCACATTGAGCCGCCCATTTCAGACCTCGAAGCACTGGCCCGCTTCCAGGTACGCCACTTGATGGCCAGACGGAATGGCCCGGGTCTGCTCCGAGATGCAGTGCATCTCGCCCGGCTTGGTGTGCGTGATGAAGACCGGCACCTCCGGTCGCAGGCTGCCGAGCTCCGCCGCCAACAGGGTCGGCGACAGGTGCTTGCTGACGCGGGCCAGTTCCTGTTCGCTGTCGCTGAAGGCGGTCTCGATCACCAGCATCGCGATGCGGCGCTCGGCGAGCAGTGGCCACAGTGCCGGGTTGGGCCCGGTGTCGCCGGTGTAGACCCACCAGCCCGTGGCACCTTCGGCGGCATAGCCGCAGGCCGGCACCGTGTGCTCGGCCGGCAGCACCTCCAGCCGCTTGCCGGCGATGTCGAGTTGCTGGCCGACGGCCACCGCCTCGAAGCGCAACGCCGGCCGCTCGGGTGATGGCAGCCGGGTGAAATCGGGCCAGATCACGCCGTTCAGCACATGTTTGCGCAGTGCCTCTATCGTTTGCGGCAAGGCATACACAGTGATGGGCGCCTGCCGCCGCTTCATCACCGCATCCGCCAGCAGCGGAATCGACACGATGTGGTCGAGGTGCGAATGGCTGACCACGATGTGGTCGATGCGGGCCAGCTCGTCCAGCGTGAGGTCGCCGACGCCGGTGCCGGCGTCGACGAGCAAATCATCGTCGAGCAGGAAGGAGGTGGTCCGGCAGCCTGCTGCGATCGCTCCCGAGCAACCCAATACCCGGACTTTCATCCGCAGGGACTTTCCTAAGAGAGAGAACTGTTGGTCTATTTGGCGTCGATGGTGAAGGCACCATCCCAGCCGGCCGCGGGCGGATGCTTGCGCAAGTGCGCCACGCGGTAGGCAAACAGACTGTACAGCTGCTTGACAGGATTCAAGCGTTGCAAATTCAACAGTTGGACGTCGGCCTGGTCCCAATCCTGCGCGCGGTAGGCTTTCAGTGCCAAATGCCACGTCACCAGTTCGCTGGCCAGCGCCGGATCCTCGCTGGCCTCCGCCGGCAGCGGCGCATACAGGGTCAGCGGCCGCTCGCGGCCCTTGACGCGAACACGGTCGATTTCCTGCCATTTCAGATGGTTGGCAGCATCGCGCGTGCCTTCGCCGGCCAGCACTGGCAGCCCATAGCTGCGCGCCAACGATTCAATGCGTGCGGCCAGCGTCACGTTCTCGCCCAGCACCGTGTAGCTGCGCTGCAGCTCCGAGCCCATGTCGCCGACCCACATCATGCCGGTGTTCAGGCCGATGCCCATCGTGATCTCGGGCAAGCCCCGGGCGCGCAGCGACTCGTTCAGCGGACCGAGCGCCTGCACCATCGCTTGCGCCGCCGCCACCGCCTGCTCGGCATGCCGTGGCGAGTGCACCGGTGCTCCCCAGAACGCCAGGAGTGCGTCGCCGACGTATTTGTCCAGCGTGCCGCCGTGCTGCTGCAGCACCGCCGTCATGCAGGAAAAGAAGCGGCTGACCCATTCCCGCACCTGTTCCGCCGTCATCGAGGCCGACAGCTGGGTGAAATGGCGCAGGTCGCAGACCATCACCGTCAATGGCAGGCTGGCGGCCTCCATCGCCTGGTGCTGCGGATCTCGTGCCATCTCGTCCACCAGCCGCGGCGGCACCTGGCTGCCAAAAAGGCGTTGCAGCGCCCGCCGGGGCCGGCCCTCGAAGCCATGGCTCCAGCCCATCTGCAGCACGAAGAGCAACGCCGCGAGGCACAGCAGCGAGGCCAGCGGCATCACCAGGTGCTGGCTCAGGTAGAGCCAGGAGTCGAGCGCCACGAGCAGGGCCACGACGGCCGCCACCGCCAGGGTGGCCGGCCCGGGTGGCAGGCGGCTGAGCAGCCAGGTCACCACCCCGCCCACCAGCAGCAGCATGAGCACTTCATAGCCGAGCGCGTAGTCGGGCCGCACCAGCAGCGCGCCGTCCAGCAGGCCCGACAGCAAGTTGGCGTGCGCTTCCACACCGGGATAGGCCGTTCCCACCGGCGTCACCCGCAGGTCGTACATGCCGGGGGCGGTGGTGCCCACCAGCACGATCTTGTCCTTCAGCTGCCCCGCCGGCAGCCGGCCCTGCAGCAGTTCGGAGGCCGAGACGTAGCGGAAGGACCCGCCCTGCGGGCCGCCCCGGCCACGGTAAGGCACCAATGCCGCCACGCGGGCGTCGACCGGAATCTCCACCAGCCGGCCCGGCTGGCGCAGCTGCAGGCTTTCAAGGCCCTGGTAGTTGCGCGGCAGCCAGCTTTCCTGTGGCAGCCCCGGCAGCACCTGGGGCTGCCCCAGCAGGTGCCGGAACATGGCCAGTGCCAGGGATTCGTAGTAGCGGCCTTCATGCTCCGCCACCAGCGGCACCGAACGGACCACGCCGTCGCCGTCGTGCACCGAGTTGAAGAAGCCGGCGATCGGCGCCGCCTCGGCCAGCCGGGGCAGGTTGGCGCCATAGCCATCCCATTGGGTGAAGCGCACCGGCCGGCCACCCAGCGCGCTGCGCTCCATCACCGGCGCCGGCAGCTGCCCGTGCTTGCGGCCGTTGCGGTCGCCGGTGAAGTAGTAACCGAGCACCACCGGCCTGCCGCGCAGCGCGTCGGCAAAGCGGGCGTCGTAGTCCAGCGAGCTGCGCAGCCGTTGCAGCGTTGCCTGGAACTGCGGCTGGTCCTTCAGCTCGCCAGCGGCCAGGCCTTCCAGCTGCGGCAGGCCCGAACTCAGGTCGGGTTCGGCGAAGACAATGTCAAAGCCCAGCAGCCGCACCTGCTGGCGCTCGGTGAGCTCGTTCGCGAGCTCGGCCAGGCGCAGGCGGTTCCAGGGCCAGCGGCCGATGTCGGCCAGGCTTTTCTCGTCGATGTCGACGATCACGATGCGATCGTCCAGCGTCCCCGGCATCGTCGTGCGCAGCCGGGTGTCGTAGATGAAGTCGTCGAGTTGCCGCAGCAGGGGCAGCGACAGGACACCGCTGGCGTGCAGCAGCATCAGCAGCAGGGCCAGTGCCGCGATGGCAAGGCGGGGCCAGGGTAGGGTGGGAGGCGGCACGGCGTACTCGGCTCAGGGGGCGAGCCAGGCGGCAGGCCGCCGCAGGCCGGCACGGAAGCGGGGCGGCGGCAACGGGCGCATCGCCGGCCGGGCTGCGCGGGCGGTCAGCGGGGAAGGTTCATCAGGACTGCACGAACTGCATCTGCGTGCCGGCCAGCTCGATGACGTCGCCGTTCTTCAAGTGCAGCGGCTCATTGCCCACCGGGCTGCCGTTGACGGTGGGCTTCATGGCCCCTTCGACGTGGGCGAACACGTAGCCGCCCGGGCGCTTGGTGATCGAAGCCACCTGCACGCCCGGCTTGCCGACGGTGGTGACGACCTTGGTCAGGCTCACCTCGCGGCCGGCCGCCGCGCCGTTGAGCACCTTGATCGAAGCGGCCGGCACCGGCGACGGCCCGAGGCCGCCGAAATTGGTGGCCGGCCCCATCGGCGAGGCGCTGGCCGGCGCGCCCATCGGCGTGCCCGGCGCGCTGCCCGGCTTCATCACCATGGTCTTCTCGTAGTCGGCGACCTCGTCCGTGATGAACTTGATCTTGTACTTGCCGATCTCGACCGTGTCGTTGTGGGTGAGCAGCTGCTTCTTGATGGCCTTGCCGTTGATGTAGGTGCCGTTGGTGCTGTTCAGGTCTTCGATGAAGACGTCCTGCCCCACCATCTGCAGCACGGCGTGCTCGCCGCTCACCGCCAGGTTGTCGATGACGATGTCGTTGTAGGGACGTCGCCCGAGGGTGGTCTTGTCCTTGGTGAGCTGAACTTCCTTGATCACCACCCCGTCGAGCGATACAACCAGTTTCCCCATGCTAGACCTCTTTGGATATGTCTTGTGACGCTGCTCGACTTGGCATCAGCGTCTGAACGGCCACCATGAGCGGCCGGTCGTTGCGGTCCCCTGGGCACGCACGAGCACTACGGCGATATTATCCCGTCCGCCTGCGGCGTTGGCGGACGCCACAAGGCCCGCCCCCGCTTCCCGCAAGTCGTTGGTGCTTTGCAACACGGCGGCGATCTGGTCGTCGCTGATCATGTCGGACAGTCCGTCCGAGCACAAAAGAATGACATCCCCGGACAGCAAGTCGTGCAGGTGGGTTTCCAGCAGCACGCTGTCCTCCACGCCGACCGCCCGGGTCACCAGGTTCTTGTTCGACGAATAGGCCGCCTGCTCGGGCGTGATGAGCCCGGCATCGATCTGCTCCTGCAGCAGCGAATGGTCCTTGGTGATTTGCGTGAGCCGCCCATTGCGGAAGCGGTAGCCGCGCGAATCGCCGATATGGCCCATCAGCAGCCGGTTCTCGCGGCAGACCGCCAGCACCAGCGTGGTGCCCATGCCGGAATATTGCGGATTGGAATTGGCGGCGTTGAAGATTGCCCGGTTGGCATTCTCGACGCAGATGTCCATCGCGCGACGCACATCGGTGTCGCTCGCGTTGCCGGCAGCCTCGGTGAGCCAGCGGCCCAGCTCGGACTTGATGAAGGCGGTGGCCATGCCGCTGGCGATTTCGCCTGCGTTGTAGCCGCCCATGCCGTCGGCCAGCACGGCCAGGCCGGCTTCTTCGTCGACTGCTACCGAGTCTTCGTTGTTGTCGCGGGCGCGACCCGGGTCGGTCAGACTGAAGAACTCGAAAGACATCGCGGCATAACTCAAGGCCGGCACCTATTGTTGGGATTTCGACGCTGGGGGGCTCGCCGGGTGGGCCGGATTGTGCCGCGGATCGGCGCCCGGGACGTGAGCGAGGCCCCCCCGGTCCTGGGGGTTCAGGCGCACGGTCGGATCTTCGCCCGGCGCATGCCAGGCGGGACGCGGCGCGGCCTGGGCCTGCGCGATGGCGTCGGCCACCGCAGTGGCCGGCAGCACATGGGTCGCCCCATCGTCTGCCGGGCCGGCTGTCACCGGCACCGGGCCCAGCGTGGCGGCCACCTTCAGCAGGTCGGCCGCCAGTTGCTGGCCGTCGGCATATCGCACTTCGGGCCGTTTCTCCATCGCGAGCGCCACGATATTGGCGAGCGCCTCCGACAACCCGGGCCGCACGCTGCGGATATCCGGCGTCGGCTCGTTGGCGATCTTATACATCAGCTCCGCCATCGACTCGCCGCGGAACGGCAATTGCCCGGTCAGTAACTGAAACAGGGTGACGCCGAGCGAATACAGGTCGCTGCGGCCGTCGATCTTCTTGCCGGCCATCTGCTCCGGCGACATGAAGGACGGCGTGCCCAGCACCATGCCCGTCTTCGTGCGCGAGGCATCGGTGACCCGGGCGATGCCGAAGTCGGTCACCTTCACTGCGTCGCTGGCCGGGTCGTACATGATGTTGGCCGGCTTGATGTCGCGGTGCACCACGCCCTGGCTGTGCGCATAGGACAGCGCCTGGGCCACCCTCGCGACGATGGACAGCACCTGCTGCACCGGCAGCAGGGCGTTGGGCTGGCAGCTGGCGACCAGGTCGCGGCCGCGCAGGAACTCCATCGCGATGTAGGCCAGGTCGTGTTCCTCGCCGGCGTCGAAGATCGTGACGATGTTGGGGTGTTGCAGCCGCCCGGCCGTCTCGGCCTCGCGGAAGAAGCGCTGGCGAGCGTCGTCCAGCTCGGCACCTTCGAATTCCTGGCTCAGCGCCAAGGTCTTGATGGCCACCATGCGGCCGATCTTCGGGTCCTTGCCGAGGTAGACCACCCCCATCGCGCCCTTGCCCAGCTCTTTCTCGATGCGGTAGCGGCCGAGCATCGGCTTCTCGACCTGGCCGTCGGCCAGCAGCACGGTGGCGCCGGTGGAGGTGCCTGCGCCGAGCAGGACCGACTCGGACAGGTTGCGGGCGCGCACCAGCTTGATCTCCAGGTCCTTGTACTTGCGGTCGTAGCTGGCCATGTGC
Organism: Eleftheria terrae; assembly: GCF_030419005.1. Lineage (NCBI taxonomy): Bacteria > Pseudomonadati > Pseudomonadota > Betaproteobacteria > Burkholderiales > Eleftheria > Eleftheria terrae. The sequence goes on along the minus strand of NZ_CP106951.1, from coordinate 3,396,194 downwards.
TCGTAGACCGCCTGAGCCTTGTTGAACTGGCGCTTGCGCTCGAAGTCCAGTGCGAGGCTGTAGAGGTTGTCCATCACCGGTGGCGCCAGCGGCACGCGGCGGAACTTGTCGAAGGCCATGTCGAGCTGGCCCTGGCCCTGCAAGGCCAGGCCCAGCATGCGGTTGGTCTCGGCGCCTTCTTCATCGGACTTCAGCTTGCCCGCCTCCGTCACCAGGAAGCGCTTGGTCGTGAGCAGCAGGTGGCCGATCAGCAGCAGTGTGGCGGGCAACACCAGCTTCAGCCACACGGCCGAGCCGCTGAGCAACAACACCTCGGCCGCCAGCAGCGCCACCAGCAGCGCCACCGTGGCGGCTGCTGCAACGCCAGCGGACAGGCGCGGCAGCGCCGCCACGAGGTACAGGGCCACCAGCAGCACCGCGCCGAGGGACACCGCATGCGCCCAGCCCGGCAAGGTCACGAAGTGCTCGGACAGGATGCTCGAGGTGATGTGCGCCATCGTCTCCACCGGCATCGTGGCGGCCGACACCGGGGTGGACAGCTGGGTGCCGACCCCGGCCGCGGTGGCCCCGATCAGCACGATCTTGCCGGCGTACTTCGAAGCGGGGATCTTGTCCGCCAGCACGTCGTAGAAGGAGTCGACCCGGAAGGCCGGCTGCCCGCCCCGGTTGGCATAGAAATGCGGCCGCATCAGGGCCGCGCCGTCGGTGATGATGCGCAGGCGTCCGAGCTCGACCGTGTCACCGTTGGTGCGGATGTCCTTCGCGCCGAGGTTGAGGCTGTGGGCTGCCGCAAGCAGCGGCAGCGAAGGCACGGCCCGGCCGTGGTAGTCGATCAGCAGCGCGTCGCGGCGCACCGTGCCGTCGGCGTCCTGCACCTGGCGCAGGTGGCCGGTGCCGGCCGCCTTGCCGCCCAACATGTCCAGCGGCTGCTGGGTGGCGTCGGCGGTCAGCAGCGAGGCGCCAGCCGCTTCGATGGTGCTGGCGAGCGCAAACGGGGGCAACGGCCGGTCGGGTCGGCCCAGCGGGATGCCCAGATGCAGATCGGAAGCCAGCAGCACATTGCCGGCCTTGCCGAGGCTGGCGGCCAGCCGGGTGTCGGTGTCCAGCGCCTGCTCGGCCTGCTGGATGAGGCGGTTGGCGGCGGAGTTGCCGGCGCTGGCCGGGTCGTTGCCCAGCAGCTCCTTGAGTTGGCGGATGTAGCCGAGGCCGCGGTCCTGCTGGGGTTCGAAGAAGAAGGCGGTGTGGACGATCGTCTTGGCGCCAGCGGCGGCAAGCTTGTCGATCAGCTGGGCGTGGACGTCGCGCGACCAGGGCCAGCGGCCGATGTTGGCGACGCTCTGGTCGTCGATGGCGATCACCGCGATGCGGTCGGAGGGCTGCCGGGCGGCGCTTTCCATGCCGAAGTCATAGTAGCGGCGCTCTATCCCTTCGATCAGGTCGGTGCCGGCATGCAGGACCAGGACGCCGAGCACCACGCAGACGCCGACGAACCAGTCGGCCCGCCAGACGCTCCCCTTCCTCTTGCTCATTGCTTTCTCGTGCCTTCGCGCTGCCGCCCTTGGAGTGTGCTGGCACGTTAGCAGAGCCCCCATGCCAACACAAGAAGGGCCTCAGATGACTGAGGCCCTGGCTCTGGGTGCAAGTCTAGCGGGAAGCGGTCTGCCCGGCGTCCCCTGTCGGGGGGACGCCGAAGACGCTCAAACGGCCGCGTCCGACGGGGCGGGCCGGCGCGACGCCATCCATTTCCCGATGGCCAGCACGAACAGCGCGCCGACGATGCCGCAGGCGTACTTGACGGTCGAGCTGTCTTGCGGGACCTGCGGCAAGTAGGTGGCCACCGCCGGATCGGTGAGGGCCATGGTGCCGGCGATCCAGCCGAGCAGCATGGCACCCAGCGTGATGATCACCGGGAAGCGGTCCATCAGCTTGATGACCAGCTGGCTGCCCCAGACGATGATCGGGATGCTGACCAGCAGGCCGAAGATCACCAGCGGCATCTTGTGGCCACCGCCGGCCGATTCGGCCGCGCCGGCAATGGCGATCACGTTGTCGAGGCTCATCACGAAGTCGGCCACGATGACGGTCTTCACCGCTGCCCACAGCTTGTCGCTCGCCTGGATGTTGCCGTGCTCGTCGTCGTCCTCGGGCGCCAGCAGCTTGGTGCCGATCCACAGCAGCAGCAGGGCGCCGACGATCTTCAGGAAGGAGACCTTCAGCAGCGTCAGGGCGAACAGGATCAGGATCACCCGCAGGCCGATCGCGCCGGCCGTGCCCCAGAGGATGCCGAGGCGGCGTTGCGCATCCGGGAGCTTGCGGCAGGCGAGCGCGATGACCACCGCGTTGTCGCCGCCGAGCAGGATGTCGATCATGATGATCTGGCCCACGGCGAGCCAGAAGTCGGTCGTCATGAATTGCTCCATGTCGGGTCCTTCAGATGTGAGAAAACCAGGGCGTTGCCACCCGCGGGAAATGAGTGCGCCAGTTTAGGCGGCGGCCAGGCACCGCCCTTGCGAGGAACTACTTAGGGCTGACAGCGTATCGACAGCCGCGGGCAGCACCAAAGACAGAAGGCCGCAAGCGCGGCCTTCTTCAAGAGGAGGACTCAGCTCAGAGCACGCTCTTGAGCAGCTTGCCCATCTCGGACGGGTTGCGGGTGACCTTGAAGCCGCACTCTTCCATGATGGCAAGCTTGGCGTCCGCCGTGTCGGCGCCGCCGGAGATCAGCGCGCCGGCATGGCCCATGCGCTTGCCGGCCGGTGCCGTGACACCGGCGATGAAGCCGACCACCGGCTTCTTCATGTGGTCCTTGCACCAGCGGGCCGCCTCGGCTTCGTCGGGGCCGCCGATCTCGCCGATCATGATGACCGCATCGGTTTCCGGATCGTCGTTGAACATGCGCATCACGTCGATGTGCTTGAGGCCGTTGATCGGGTCGCCGCCGATGCCGACCGCCGAGCTCTGGCCCAGGCCCAGCTCGGTCAGCTGTGCCACGGCTTCGTAGGTCAGCGTGCCGGAACGCGATACCACGCCGATGCGGCCCTTGCGGTGGATGTGGCCGGGCATGATGCCGATCTTGATCTCGTCCGGCGTGATCAGGCCGGGGCAGTTCGGGCCCAGCAGCAGCGTCTGCTTGCCGCCGGCCGCGACCTTGGCCTTCATCTTGTTGCGCACTTCCAGCATGTCGCGCACGGGGATGCCTTCGGTGATGCAGATCGCCAGGTCCAGGTCGGCTTCCACCGCTTCCCAGATCGCGGCGGCGGCGCCCGCCGGCGGCACGTAGATCACCGACACGGTAGCGCCGGTGGCCTTGGCGGCTTCGGTCACGTTCGCGTAGATGGGGATGCCTTCGAAGTCCTCGCCGGCCTTCTTCGGGTTCACGCCAGCCACGAAGCAGTTCTGGCCGTTCGCGTAGTCGCGGCACATGCGGGTGTGGAACTGCCCGGTCTTGCCCGTGATGCCCTGGGTGATGACCTTGGTGTCCTTGTTGATCAGGATGCTCATATCGATTCCTTCGGGCGATTACTTCACTTCGGCCACGACTTTTTGCGCGGCTTCGGCCATGGTGTCGGCGCTGATGATGGGCAGGCCCGACTCGGCCAGCATCTTCTTGCCCAGGTCTTCGTTGGTGCCCTTCATGCGCACCACCAGCGGCACCTTCAGGCCCACCGCGCGGCTGGCGGTGATGACGCCATCGGCGATCACGTCGCAACGCATGATGCCGCCGAAGATGTTGACCAGGATGGCCTTCACGTTCGGGTTCTTCAGCATGATCTTGAAGGCCTCGGTGACCTTCTCGGCGGTGGCGCCGCCGCCGACATCCAGGAAGTTGGCCGGCTCACCGCCGAACAGCTTGATGGTGTCCATGGTGGCCATGGCCAGGCCCGCGCCATTGACCAGGCAGCCGATGTTGCCGTCGAGCTGGATGTACGCCAGGTCGAACTTGGAGGCTTCGATCTCGGCCGGGTCTTCCTCGTCGAGGTCGCGGTAGGCGACGATCTCGGGATGGCGGAACAGGGCGTTGGCGTCGAAGTTGAACTTGGCGTCCAGGGCCTTGATGTTGCCGTTGCCTTCCAGGATCAGCGGGTTGATCTCGGCCAGGCTGGCGTCGGTGGCCATGTAGCACTCATACAGCTTCTTGAACACGTCCACCGCCTGGGCGGTGGAGGCGTCCGGCACGCCGATGCCCTTGGCCAGCTCGGTGGCCTGCGCGTCGGTCAGGCCAACGGCCGGGTCGACGAAGACCTTGATGATCTTCTCGGGCGTGGCGTGGGCCACTTCCTCGATGTCCATGCCGCCTTCGCTGGAGGCCATCATCGCCACGCGCTGCGTGCCGCGGTCGGTCACGGCGGCAACGTAGTATTCCTTCTTGATGTCGGCGCCTTCCTCGATCATCAGGCGGCGCACCTTCTGGCCCTCGGGGCCGGTCTGGTGGGTCTTGAGCTGCATGCCGAGGATTTGCTCGGACAGGCTCTTCACCTCATCCAGCGAACGGGCCAGCTTGACGCCGCCGCCCTTGCCGCGGCCGCCCGCATGGATCTGGGCCTTGACGACCCACACCGGGCCACCCAGCTTCTGGGCCGCTTCGATGGCTTCCTGCACGGTGAAGGCGGGGTAGCCGCGCGGCACCGGCACACCGAAATTGCGCAAGATCTCCTTGCCTTGGTACTCATGGATCTTCATGGCGTGTCTCTCTAGGACGGTTCTACGGATGAGGGTTGCAGGAGACCGGCGCGGCCTTCATGAGGCCGGTACCAGCGCGGATAAAAGGTGCGCACCGCTTCGCCGTCCGAGCGCAGCGCATGGCAGCGGTCGAGCTGGAAGGGGGGCTGGGTGTCCGAGGGGCTGGCGGCGTTTTCCTGGATGTCGAGCACTTCGCCGGCGAAGGCCTGGATCACTGCGGTTGGCAGGATGGTGGCCATTTCATTGAGGTGGGTGCAGCCCTGTACACCGCCCAGGCGCTGCTTGACTGCCTGCCGAAAGTTGTCGAACAGGTTCAAGCCCACCAGTCGCGAATAGCGGTCGCCGTAGTCGTCGCAGTGGCCCGGATAGGGCATGCCGGTGGTGGAGGCGCCGGCCTCGACGATGTTGAGCCGGGTATCGATCACCAGGCGCAGCACCATGTCGTGCAGCGGCTCACCGGCCGCACGGATGCCGCCGGCCACCGCGGTGTCGCGGGTCTTGACGTCGAGCAGGCGGGCGTCGATCTCCCACAAGCCATCGTCGCGCGCATAGACGGCAAGGTCGATGCTGCGGCGGTGTTTGAGTTGGCGTTGGGGAGCAGCCGGTGGAAGAGCCATGGCAGCCGGGTTTCAGGCGAGTTTCGGCGAGCCCGTCACTTTAGCATGGTGCGTTGCACCAAACCTTGCACGTGGCTGTCAAGCGGTCGCCCCCCAGTTTAGTGCCTGCCGCGCCAGCGTGTCGGGCGTCGCCGGCGTCGCCATGGGTTTGTCCAGATGACAAGTGCCTGCAACACATCTGAACCGAAGCGGGCCGACGCTCACCTTTCGCCGCTTGGCTCTCGGCGACGTGTGGGAGGCAGGAAGGTTCAGAGGCAGGGCGGCGGCTGACGGAGGGCTGCTAGAAGAATGGCAGCGCCGGTCCGGGCGCCAGCCACCGCTGCCTGCCCGCCGTCCGGTACCGGAGTGGGCGTGCAGGGAAGCGGTGTGTCAGCGTGTAGCCCGCGCGCCGCCGCGCCGCGTCATTCGTCGTCGCTGCCACGAACCACCCGCCGAATCACCTCGGCGGAGAAGCCGCGGCTGGCCAGGAAGCGCATCTGCCGGGCCCGCTCCGCCGGTTCGGTGGCCGGCTCGCCAAAACGGCGGTCCCAGACGGCGCGTGCCCGCTCGTATTCGGAGCTGCGGCTGCGTTCCAGCGCGTCGGAGATCAGCTCGGCATCCAGCCCGTGGCCCTGCAGTTCCTGGCGGATGCGGGCGGTGCCGAAGCGGGCCGACTTGCGATGCAGCACCGATTCGACAAAACGGGCCTGCGAGAGCAGGCCCTTGCTTTCCAGTTCGTCGAGCACCGCCTGCACCTGGCCCGGGGTCTCCTCGTGCGGCGCGAGCTTGCGTTCCAGCTCGCGTCGCGAGTGCTCGCGGGTGGCCAGGTGCTTGAGGGCACGCCCCTTCAACGAGAGTTTCTCGAAACCCATCGGCGGCCCCGGCGGCGGGATGTCACTCGTCGCGAGGCGCGGCCTTGGCCTTGCCGGCCGGCTTGTCCGCCGGTTTTTCTGCTGACTTCTCCGCACGATCGGTGTCGGGCTTGGCGCCCGGCGCGGCGGCCAGCAGCGGGATGTTGAGGGCCGCCCGCACCTTGTTCTCGATCTCGAAGGCGACGTCGGGGTTCTCGCGCAGGAATTCGCGCGCGTTGTCCTTGCCCTGGCCGATCTTTTCGCCGTTGTAGGCGTACCAGGCGCCCGACTTCTCGACGATGCGGGCGTTCACGCCCATGTCGATGATCTCGCCCTCGCGGCTGATGCCTTCGCCGTAGAGGATGTCGAAATCAGCTGTCTTGAACGGAGGCGAGACCTTGTTCTTGACAACCTTGACCTTGGTCTCGTTGCCGATCACCTCTTCGCCCTTCTTGATCGAGCCGACGCGACGGATGTCCAGGCGCACCGAGGCGTAGAACTTCAGCGCATTGCCGCCGGTGGTCGTTTCGGGCGAGCCGAACATCACGCCGATCTTCATGCGGATCTGGTTGATGAAGATGACCATGCAGTTGGTCTTCTTGATCGTGGCGGTCAGCTTGCGCAAGGCCTGGCTCATCAGGCGGGCCTGCAGGCCCGGCAGGCTGTCGCCCATCTCGCCTTCGAGTTCCGCCTTGGGCGTGAGGGCGGCCACCGAGTCGATGATGATCAGGTCGACCGAGCCGGAGCGCACCAGTGCATCAACGATTTCGAGCGCCTGCTCGCCGGTGTCGGGCTGGGAGATCAGCAGGTCCTGGAGGTTGACGCCGAGCTTCTGGGCATACTGCACGTCCAGCGCATGCTCCGCATCGATGAAGGCACAGACGCCGCCCTGCTTCTGCATCTCGGCCACGACCTGCAGCGTCAGCGTCGTCTTGCCGGACGATTCCGGGCCGTAGATCTCGACCACCCGGCCGCGCGGCAGGCCGCCCACGCCAAGCGCGATGTCCAGGCCCAGCGAGCCGGTGGAGACGACCTGGATGTCGTCGATCGCCTCGCCTTCGCCGAGGCGCATGATGGAGCCCTTGCCGAACTGCTTTTCAATCTGGGCCAGGGCGGCCTGCAGGGCTTTCGCCTTCTCGGTGTTGAGGGCAGATTTGGTAGGTGCGTCCATTCGGTTCTCCGTTGATCGCGGCATTATCGCAAAAGCTGGATGTTTGTACAGTAGTCCGTGCTCGTATTTACGCAAGGGACTTCACGGCCCGCCCCCCTACAATCGCCGCCGCCACCCCAGCCCTAGCAGGAGAGACAGATGCGAATACTGATCGCCGAGGACGATCAAGTGCTGGCCGACGGACTGCTGCGCTCGCTGCGCAACTCGGGCTATGCGGTCGACCAGGTCAGCGCCGGCAACGAGGCCGACGCCGCGCTGTCGTCCCACGAATTCGACCTGGTGATACTTGACCTGGGCCTGCCCAAGCTGCACGGCCTGGAGGTGCTCAAGCGCCTGCGCGCCCGTGGCACCGCCACGCCGGTGCTGATTCTCACCGCGGCCGACAGCATAGAGGAGCGCGTCAAGGGGCTCGATCTCGGCGCCGACGACTACATGGCCAAACCCTTCTCTCTGCAGGAGTTGGAGGCCCGCGTGCGCGCGCTGACGCGGCGCGGGCTCGGGGCTGCGTCCAGCGTCATCCGCCATGGACCCCTCACCTTCGACCAGACCGGCCGGGTGGCCTACATCAACGATCAGATGATCGAGCTGTCGGCCCGCGAGCTGAGCCTGCTGGAGGTGCTGCTGCAGCGTGCCGGCCGGTTGGTCAGCAAGGACCAGTTGGTCGAGCGCCTGTGCGAGTGGGGCGAGGAAGTCAGCAACAACGCCATCGAGGTGTACATCCATCGGTTGCGCAAGAAGATCGAGCAGGGGCCGGTGCGCATCGCCACCGTGCGGGGGCTCGGGTACTGCCTTGAGAAAATCCCCGGCTGACGCACCGGCGGCCGACCACGGAGCGCCGCCGCAGTGGTGACGCGCGAACAACGCTCGCTGTTCGGCGAGATTCTTGACTGGATGCTGGCGCCGCTGCTGCTGCTGTGGCCGATGAGTGTCGCCCTCACCTGGCTGGTGGCCGAGAACATTGCCAACCGGCCGTTCGACCGGGCGCTTGGTGAAGTGGCTCGCACACTGGCGCAGCAGGTGTCGGTGGCGCAGGTCAAGGGCGGGCTGCAGTTGCCCGAGACCATCGCCGAGTTCCTGCGTGCCGACAATGCCGACACCATCTACTTCCAGGTGCTCGGCGTGAGCGGCGAGTTCGTCAGCGGCGATCGCCAGTTGCCGATGCCCTCGCGCGAGCAGTCGGGGCGGCCCGGTGAGCTGCAGTTCCGCAACGAGGAGATCCACAACGAGCCGATCCGCATCGCCTACCTGTCGGTGACGCTGCCGGCCGCCCCCACGGCGGGAACCGCGCTGGTGCAGGTGGCGGAGACGCTCAACAAGCGGTCGCAGCTGGCCACGGAGATCATCAAGGGCGTCATCCTGCCGCAGTTCGTGATCCTGCCGGTGGCGGTGCTGCTTGTCTGGCTGGCGTTGGCCCGCGGCATCGCGCCGCTGGCTGAGTTGCAGCAGCGCATCCGGCGCCGCCAGAGTGATGACCTGAGCCCGATCGACGAACGCGAGGCCCCGGAGGAAGTGGCGCCGCTGGTGCGCTCCATCAACGACCTGCTGGCCCGCCTCGACCAGTCCATCAAGGCGCAGAAGCATTTCCTGGCCGATGCGGCGCACCAGCTGAAGACGCCGCTGGCCGGCCTGCGCATGCAGGCCGAGCTGGCGCAGCGTGAAATCGATGCGGGCCAGCGCGACCCGGCCGAGCTGAAGAAGTCGCTGCGGCAGATCGCCCGCTCCAGCCACCGCGCCGCCCACCTCGTCAACCAGCTGCTGGCGCTGGCGCGGGCCGAGAACCAGGGGCAGGTGCTGCACCGGCACGAGGTGCCGCTGGCCCGGCTGGCGGCCGACGCGGTGCGCGACTTCGTGCCGCGTGCGCTCGACAAGCGCATCGACCTGGGCTACGAGGGCCCCGAGAGCCCGCCCCTGTTCAGTCCCGGCAGCGCGCGGGTGCTGGGCAATCCGCTGCTGGTGAAGGAGCTGATCCGCAACCTGGTGGACAACGCCATCCTCTACACGCCGGAGGGCGGCACGGTGACCGTGCGGGTGGTGAACGATCCCTTCGGCCAAGTCAGCGTGGTGCAGGTCGAGGACTCCGGGCCCGGCATTCCGGAGAGCGAGCGGGAGCTGGTCTTCCAGCCGTTCTACCGGGCGCTTGGCACCGGGGTGGACGGCAGCGGCCTGGGCCTTGCCATCGTGCGCGAGATTGCCCACCAGCACGAGGCGGAGGTGAACATCGAGGACGCTCGTGAAGGCCCGGGCGGCGCCGACCCGGCCACCGCGCTCGGGCGCGGCACCCGCGTGACGGTGCGCTTTCCGATGTCGCCGCCGCGCGACGAACCGGCCCCGCCCCCTGCCGGCGACGGCCCTCCCTGAGCGGGTGCAGCCCGAATTGCAACAGCGGCCTCCGGGTCGTGCTTGCGCCCGCCCTCGCCCCTGAAGCGAGGGGCGGCGTGATCGCCGCCGCAGCCTTCCTCGGACGCGATCAGCGCCAATCACTTTGCTGCACCGCAGCTGTGGGAAAACCCCGGAACCGCCCCAGCGCAACTCGACTTTCAATCTGCCGACCACGGCCGGACGGCCTGTGTCGAGGGTGTCGAGGGGTTCGGCCCGAGGCGCACCGGCCCGCCGAAGGCACTGCGATCTCGTGAGAGGAGATTCAAGTGACTCCACGCTTGTTGGCTCGATATGCCCTTGCCACCGCCGGCCTCTGTGCCGTTGCGTCCAGCCCGCTCGCCGCGGCGGCCGACGGCCGCGCGGATGACACCAGCTACGCCCGGACCCGTTATCCCATCGTGCTGGTGGCGGGCCTGCTCGGCTTCGAGAAGCTCGGTCCGATCGACTACTTCTACGGGGTGCCGCAGGCCCTGCGTGCCGGCGGGGCCACGGTGTACGGTCCTGCGGTGTCGGCAGCCAATGCCTCCGAAGTGCGCGGCGAGCAGCTCTTGCGGGAGCTACGTGCGCTGCAGCAGGCGCATGGCCATGCCCGCTTCAACCTGGTGGGCCACAGCCATGGCGGACAGACCGTGCGCTATGTCGCTGCCGTGGCGCCGGAACTGGTGGCGTCCGTCACCACCATCACGACCCCGCACCTGGGCAGCAAGACCGCCGACGGTATCGAGCACCTGACCAGCTGGACCGGCACGACCGGCCTGTTCGCGGCCATCGCGGATGCACTCGCCCGCTTCATCAGCACCCTCTCCGGCCGCCCCGACCTGCCGCAGAACTCGCTGGCTGCTCTGCAATCATTGAACAGCCGCGGCGCGGCGGACTTCAACCGGCGCTTCCCGCAAGGCGCGCCCGTCGAGCACTGCGGCCACGGTCCGCAGGAGGTGCTGGGGGTGCGCTACTACTCGGCCGGGGGCACGTCCGTGCGCACGCATGACGACGACGCCTCCGACAGCCTGCTGGCGCTCACCAGCACCTTTTTCGGCGCGGAGCGCAACGATGGCCTGGTGAGCCAGTGCTCCTCGCACTGGGGCACCGTACTGCGCAGCGACTATCCCTGGAACCACCTGGACGCGATCAACCACACCTTCGGCCTGAAGGGTTGGCTGGCGCCCGACCCGGTGCAGTTCTACCGCAACCACGCCAACCGCCTGCGCCAGGCAGGACTGTGAAAGGAGCAGGATGTTGAAGACCTCGGCGGGTGCAAGCCGCACCACGACTTGGTGGATCGGCGCCACCGGCGCGGCGGCGCTGGCGGCCCTGGTGGGCTGGATGCTGCAGGCGCCAGGGGAAGCGCCGTCCGCGACCGTGGCCGCGCCTGCACCGCCGTCCGGCGAGGGCCGAGGCTTCAGCGTGTTGGCCGCCGGCGCACCGCCGGCGCCTGCCGCAGAGCCAGCCACCGGCCGCTCGGTGCGCGAGGTCGAGCGGGTCCTGCTCGAGCAGGGCTCGCTGCGAGGTACCGAGCCGGACGGCGGCTGGCCGCTCGACGAAGCCGGGCGCTTGCAGCCGTCCATCGCCTTGCGCCGCCGCTTCGACTACTACCTGAGCGGCGTCGGTGAGGCGACGCTGCCCGAACTGAGCACGCTGCTCGCCACGCACGCCCGGCGCGATCTCGCCCCGGAACCCGCCGCCGAGGTGCTGGCGCTGTGGGACCGCTACCTGGCCCTGCAGCAATACCGCTTCCAGCACTCGGTGCGCATGGATGACCGTGCGACCTGGCCGGTCGCGCTGGCAGAGCGGCAGCAGGTGCGCCGGCAGATGCTGGGAGTCGCCTGGGCCGCGGCCTTCTATGCCGATGAGGAGGCGGAGCTGGCGCGGCACATCGCCCAGCCCACCGCCGAGCCGCCCGCCCCTTCGGCGCTGCTGCCAGATCCGGGCCGCGTCGATGCGGCCACCCTGCACCGGCAGCGCATCGAGCAGTTCGGGGAAGCCGCGGCGCAGCGGCTTCGAGAGGAAGACGCCCAGTGGGCGGCCTGGGAGCGCCGCCTTCTGCAAGCCCATGCAGAAATCGGCCGCCTGCAGCGGGCACCGGAGCTCTCGGAGCTGCAGCGCAACGAGGCCATCGCCGGCTACCTGGCCGCGCACTTCGATGAACGCGAGCGCCTGCGGGTGCGTGCCTTGATGCGCCTGCCCTGAACGCCTGGCCTCGCGGCGGCACCCTTGCCGCCGCAAGCCCGCCGCCGGTGGGTGGGGCGGGCTTGCGCCTTCGGGACACTCAGGGCTTCTTGTAGGCGTCCACCACCGCCTGGCCCTCTGGGCCGGCCTTCTGCAGCCATTCCTTCAGGATCGGCTCGCCGACCATCTTGCGCATGTCGGTCTTCAACTGCGGCGAGGGCTCAACGATCTCCATACCGTTCTTCTTCAGCAGGCCAACGTACTCCCGATCCTTGGCCTCGGAGGTCTTCCAGCCACGCTCCTCTGCAGCGGCAGCGGCCTTGCGGACCGCCTGCTGCGTGGCCTCGTCCAGGCTTTCGAAGGCCTTGCGATTGACGATGACCGCGTTCTTGGGCAACCAGGCCTGCGTGTTGTAGTAGTACTTGATGTGCTCGTAGGTCTTGCTGTCGTAGCCGGTCGCGCCCGACGTCATGAAGGATTCGACCGCGCCGGTGGCCATGGCCTGTGGCAGGTCCGCTGCCTGCACGGTGACGGGTTGCGCACCGATGAGCTCCGCCATGCGGGTGGTGGCCGGGCTGTATGCCCGCCATTTGCTGCCCTTCAGGTCGGCGAGGCTGCTGATCGGCTTCTTCACGAACAGGCCCTGAGGCGGCCACGGCACGGCATACAGCAGCATGATGCCCTGCTCGCCGAGCTTCTTCTCCAGCGCCGGCTTTTGCGCCTGGTAGAGCTTGCGCGCCTCCGGATAACTATCGGCCAGGAAGGGCAGTCCATCGACGCCATAGCCCTGCCATTCATTCTGGTAGTTCACCAGCAGGATCTCGCCGACCTGCGCCTGGTTGCCCTGCACGGCCCGCTTGATGTCGGGCGCCTTGAAGAGCGCCGCATTGGCGTGCACCGTGACTCGCAGCTTGCCGCCGGCGGCCTGCTCCACATCCTTGGCGAACTGCGTCAGGTTCTCGGTGTGGAAGTTGGACGTGGGGTAGGCAGAGGCGATATCCCACTTGGTTTGCGCCTGTGCGGTAGCGGCGATTCCGCCGAGCACGATGGCGGCCAGAGACAACTTGGACATGAACGATCTCCTGCTAGGTACAACATGGCCTCCTGCTGCAGCAGAAAGGGGCCGGCTTCCGGCAATGCCGGGCGGGACCGTGCGGGCGACAGCGGACGTCGCGATGTGCAGGGTCGGCGCGACGGGTCATCGTGATGTCGAGACCTCTGCGACCGTGCCACTGCATGCGCTCGCTGCAGCCGTGTTTCCCGGCGTGCCAGGCCCTACGTATACCGCGCTCCGGCGCCGGAAAGCTCATTCATGGACCGAAAACCGAGAAATTGCCCCGCCCAGCCGGCACGGCTGTAGAGCCCCAGGCCGCGTGCTCGACGCAGCTCGTTTTGCCCCGCGGACCGATGACGGGCGCAGTGCGGAAATCATCGGGTGTCCGACGGGCTGCGGGTGCGGTCCGGCATACAACCGGCACAAGCCGCCGGCGTCTCGCTCCGGACATGGCGTTGCGGCTGCGGCGGGCCGCTGTTGCCGTCGGAGCGCGTCAGCGCCGTTCGAAGCTGTCCAGCACCTGCCGCAGCCGCGCTGGGTCGGCGGCCGCGAGTCGGCCGAGCGCGGCGTGCGCGGCGTCGGCCAGCGCGTCCCGTTGGCTGGCCTTCACCGTGTCGATCTCCTGCTTCAAGGCGAGAAGTTCTGCATGTTTTTTCTGAGCCTGTCCGTTCGTCCAGCTTGCCTGCTCGGCCAGTGCCAGGACCACGTCGGTCAGCAGCCCTAGCTGCCGTCCGTAGGACGCGTGCTCGAAGATCTCTTTCTCCAGGGCGCCCACCCCTGCGCGTGGCGGGATCGCGTTGAAGAACCAGTCCGTGCTGGGTGCGATGTCCTGCACCACATCGCCGCTGAAAGGCCAGTGAACGCTGGTGGGTCCCCACATCCAGAACCAGGGCAGCCAAGGCAGCATGAATCACCTCCATGTGCGGACATCGGCCGCTGCCGCGCCCTGCGGCAGGCGGGAGCACGAGCCATTGCGCCATATACCACTAAACGGGTGCTAATGCACAGCGGTGATTGCATATTCCCAAGGGCCTCTAACTCCCCTTTGCTACGCTTGCATACATGTTGGTCTGGGGCGCACCGCGAATAATGCGGGCGGGGAGTTTCGTGCGAACAGCGCGCAGTTGGCTGTATATGCACTTAGCTTGAAAGATCGACGGGGGAGCGTGTTCTCCCTGCACACCCGGGCGGGTGTGGATGCAGCGCATAGGAGGATCCATGAAGGCCTGGCAGGAGGAAGACATCCACTCCTTGCTGACGATCGGCACCGAAGGCGAACTCTTCGCCCGGCTCACGTCGGCGGTACGCGATCTCGGCTTTGATTTCTGTGCCTACGGCATGCGCATGCCGTTGCCACTGTCCAACCCACGAATCGTCATGTTCAACAACTACCCGGGAGCATGGCAGGAGCGTTACCAGGAGCGCGGCTATGTGCAGGTGGACCCGACGGTCCACCACGGCCTGCGTTCATCGGCCCCGCTGATCTGGTCGGACAGCGTGTTCTCGACCAGCCGGGAGTTGTGGGAGGAGGCACGTTCATTCGGCCTGAGGGTCGGCTGGGCCATGGCGTACCGCGATCCGAGCGGCGTCCGCAGCCTGATGACCTTTGCCCGAACCACTGGCGACATCACACCCACCGAGTTGAAGTCGAACTTGTCCAAGATGTACTGGCTGGCGCAGATCGGCCATCAGGGCATGAGCGACCGGGTGTCCGCCCGGCTCATGCCTGAATTCGAGGTCCGGCTGAGCGAACGCGAGACCGAGGTGTTGCGCTGGACGGCCGATGGCAAGACCTCCAACGAGGTGGCTGACATCCTGAACATTTCCGAGCGCACGGTGAACTTCCACATCAGCAATGCGATGGGCAAGCTCGGTGCGAGCAACAAGACGGCGGCGGCGATCCGGGCTGCCGTGCTTGGCTTCCTCTGACCGCCGGTGTGCGCTGCGTGGGATGCAGGGAGGGGCGGCCGTGACAGTACCTCGTTCACCGACGCCTTTGCATCTGCAGCGCCGCGGCGACGGCCGCTTGCCAGTCGAGTGTTTTCAGCAGGGCATTGAGCCGGTCGATGGTCAGGGCGGAGCCAAGGTCGAAGCCTTGTTCGTCAACCAGCATCAGGTTGCTGCGCACGCCCGGCGCTGCCACTTCGGGCCAGCCGGAGCGGTGGTCGAGCCGCCAGTCCCAGCCGAGGGACAGCAGCGGCTCATCGCAACTGACCCATTCGGTATAGCCGCTGATGCCGGCCGCTGCGCCGCCGCACAGTGGCAGCGCGCCATCGAGACATTCAGGGTCGAGGCCGGAGAACAGATGTCTGAAGTTCGTTTGCTGGATCACGGGCCACGCGCGGCGCAGGTAGCCGTCGTCGGGCCGTCCCGGCCCTGCAAGGTGGAGCGCTGGCAGGCTGGTTCGGCCGCTGGCAGCCGGGCTGTTCGGCCGCTGTTGTCGCTCAGGGGGAGTGGCGCAGGCCTCCGGCCAGCAGGTGGCCGGCTGGCTCTCGTCGGTCCAGAGGGGCGGTATTGCCTCCGGAGGCGGGGAGGCACCGCTGCACGAAGTCCGATGCCGCCCGGAACCGAACCGGCGGCCCGTACGGAATGTCCTCGTCATGAAAGCTCGGCTGAAAGGTGGGGAGGGGCGGGTGCGGCGCTTTCGCGCCCGTTCGCTTCGCTTCGCTTCTGTTCTGTTCCTGGACAGGCAGCCTGGATCGTAGGGGGGCTGCTTTTCAGTGAGTAGTGTCTAAGTTGTCAGGATCGACGAAGTTCAATGACGAATGAGCGTTAAGAGCCGATAGACGGTCTTTTCGTTCTGATAGTCCTAGCAGTTGCCCCAGGGAGGGGCGTGAACTGAAATCTGCGGCTCCTGAAAAGGAAGCCGATGGTGGAGGAGCCTGTGGAGATCATTTGCGGAACCGGCGCCAGTCTGCCGCGCAGCACGCTTGGCGAGCTGGCGGCCTACCGATACCGGGTATTTGTCGAGACCCTCGGCTGGAGCCTCCCGGCGAAGAACCGGGCCGAGCTGGACGAGTTCGACGGGCCGGACACGGCGTATGTCATCGCCCGGAACGAACGGTCGCAGATCCAGGGATGCGCCCGGCTGCTGCCGACGACCGGGGCCTACCTGCTGGCCAAGGTCTTTCCGCAGCTGCTGCGTGAGCCGCCTCCCGCGGGCGAGGAGATCTGGGAGCTGTCGCGCTTCGCGGCGATGGATTGCAGCTCACCTCAACGGCTGTCGCAGGTGACGGAGATCAACTTGGCGGAGCAACTGCTCGCGGCGGCTTTCGAATTCGCCATGCGGCAGGGCGTGAAGCGCTTCATCACGGTGTCGCCGCTCGGCATCGAGCGCCTGTTGCGTCGGCTCGGCGTGCACGCGCACCGCGCAGGACCGCCGGTGCTGTTCGAGGGACGGCCCTTGTTCGCCTGCTGGATCGAGGTGGACCGGGAGTCGCTTCACCTCTTGCGTCATGGCGTCGCTCCGCGGGTGCCCCCGGCGGCAGGTGTTCCGCGGCCGGGCGTGCCCTTGCCGGCGCCTTCGGTCCACCGATCGCTGTTCACCTGACGGCCACCGATCCCATCTCGCCCTGGTCCTGCCTCGCTACATCGTCCTGACTGCTCGCTCGCCAGCGTCGACAAGAAGTGCCAGTACCCGCCTCTCTGTCATCCGCCGCGCTGCCGCATGTGCCAGCGCCCGCCGCGTCGCTGCCACGGCATCCCCGCTGGCGCGAGCGCTGCAGCCTGCAGTTCGATGCCACGCTCAAGCTGTGGGTGGCGACCGGCGGTGCGCTGGTGGATGAGGTGCTGGGCCATCCGGCTTGCCGGCCCTCGGCCGCGTCGCGCCTGCTCGCAGCGCTGTGCGCCCTGCCCCGGGACGGCGGGACGATCCAGCCGGCCTGGCCGCGCGGGACGCAGCGTCTGCACGGACTGGACCAGGCCGTGATCGCCTTGTTCGAGGGCATCCTGCCAAGCCAGGTGCGCGAACTCGCCCGCACTTGCGCGGTGTGCGAGCGCCCGCGCAGGGAGGCGGTGCACGAGCCCGCCTCCCTCTGGTGCTACGGCGTGATGGTGCCGGCGCGAGCGCTGGGCCTGCTGTTCGGCGTGCCCGCCTGCGACCTCGACCGCTTCAGTGGCTGGGCCTGCAGCCGGCTCCCCTGGCAGCCGGGCCGTGCGGCGCCTCACCCCCGCCAGGCCGGCCGGCGCGCTGCCGAGGATATGGTGCGCTACCTCGGCAGCCTGGGGGCGGCACCCCGAAGCGGCCCCCAGGCCCTGGACCTGTTGACCCGGCTCAAGGCCCTGGCACTGCGTCGTCCCGACTTGCCCCACCGCCCGGCGATCACGCAGCTCGCCCTGCTGTATTGCGAACTGCATGCCGCGACGGCGGCGCTGATCGGCAGCACCCTCACGGCGCTGCGGCGGCATGCCGAGTTGTTGCAGCTGACCCAGTCCGAGCCGGCCCTGGTGCCGATGGCGGTGCGCGAGGTTTTGCGCGCCGAGCCGCCGCTTGCCAGTGCCTACCGCCTGGTGGTGGAGGATGCGGTACTGGCCGGGGAACCGGTGAAGGCCGGCGACACCGTACTGCTGCGCCTCGGGCAGCCGCATCGCCAGCACGAGGCCGCGAGCGGGGCCTTCGACAACATCCGCCTGGATCGCAAGCGCGCCAAGGTCCTCGCCTTCGGTGCGGAACCCTTCGCCTCCGCCGGACAAATGATTGCCGAAACCATCGCTGCAGAAGCGGTGCACCGGCTGCTTGTCCACGGTGCCGAGGGATGGCCGGTGGAACGGCCGGCCGGTGCGCGGCATGGGCGGATCTGAAGCGAGGGTGACGACGCACGCCACGGTGCCGATTGCCCTCTACGGCAAGATTGACATCTGTGGCCGGAGCGCAACTGGGAGCTGCCGAAACGGTCCCTAAGATTAGGGAGAACTCCCCAACCGGAGCTCGCCAGGACTGTCTCACGAGTTGACGGTGAGCGGCCGATCCTGCTCATTTTGATGCAGTTTTTCCGACTGCTCCGCCCATCTCGCGGCGATTTCGTGCGCGCAACAAACTAACTGCCGGCTTTCTCGGTCCGGTGAGGAACAAGCGGGTTACGTCGCGACAATGCGCACGCTTTGGTGTTCCCTGCGCTTGCCCCGGCGCGCCCTGCCACCGTAGGGGGATCCCCCTTGGCGCCCGGCCCGCTGCCTGCTCCTGCCTGCCTTGATGACCTCTCCTTCCGCCGCGACGGCCTTGCCGCGCCCTGCTTTGCTCACACTCACCTGGCCGCTGTTCGCGGAGCTCCTGCTGGGCATGGCAGTGGGCCTGACCGGCTTGTGGCTGGCCTCGCGGATCTCCGACGCGGCCTCGGGCGCGTTCGCGCTGGTGAACCACCTGCACGCGGCCTTCTTCATCCTGTTCCGGGTGGTCAGCATGGGCGTCAGCGTGGTGATCACCCAGAGCCTGGGGGCGGGACGTCGAGCGGCGGCTGACGAAACCGCGCGCGCCTCACTGGCGGCCACTTCCTGGATGGCCGGGGCCACTGCCACGGTGGTGGCGTTGTCGGCGCCGTCGCTGCTGAGGTGGATGAACGCACCGGCTGCCGTGTTACCGCTGGCCGTGCCGTTCCTGACGACCGCCGCCGCGGCGCTGGCCCTGGACGCGTACAACGCGACGATGGCCTCCGTCATGCGGGCGCACCTGCATGCACGCGACACGCTCATCAACATGCTGGCCATGCACAGCCTGCACCTGCTGCTGTGCCTGCCGCTCATGTCAGGCTGGGGACCGTTGCCGGCGCTGGGCCTGGTGGGTTACGCAATCGCCATGACGCTCAGCCGCGCCTTCGGCCTCGCCTTTCATCTGTGGCTGTGGCGGGTGCGGCTGCAGTTGGTGCCACTGCGGCGCGACTGGTGGGCGGTGCAATGGCAGCGACTGCGGCCGGTGCTGCACATCGGCCTGCCAGGCGCCGCGGAAAACGTCGCCTACCGGCTGGCGCTGATGGTCAGCATCGCGATCGTCGCCCGCATGGGCACGGCGCAGCTGGCCACGCACAGCTACACGATGCAGGTGATGTATTTCATCCTGCTGTTCGGGCTGGCGGTGGGCTTCGCCAGCGAGATCCTGGTGGGCCACCTGGTGGGTGCAGGGCAACTGCACGAGGCCCATCGGCTGGTGCGCAAGAGCCTGCGGATGGGGCTGATGGTGTCCACCGGCATCGCCCTGCTGGCCGCGCTTGCCGCGCCCTGGTATCTGCGGCTCTTCACGAACGATCCGGACATCATCGCCACCGCCCGGCAGCTGTTGTGGATCACGGTGCTGCTGGAGCCGGGGCGCACCTTCAACCTGGTGGTCATCAACGCGCTGCGGGCCACCGGTGACGCGCGCTTCCCGGTGGCCGCCGGCGCCGCCTCGATGGCCCTGGTGCTGGCAGGTGGCGCCTGGTTGCTGGGCGTGCACTTCGGGCTGGGCCTGGCGGGCGTGTGGATCGCCTATGCCGCGGATGAATGGGTGCGCGGCCTCACGATGGCGGCGCGCTGGCAGCTGCGCGGCTGGGTACCGCATGCGCGCGCCACCCATCGGCGGCTGCGGCAAGCGCGGCTGCTGCAGCCGGCCAGCGCCGGCTGAGCTGGCGGTTCAGGACACCATCATGCGGCGGCTCTTGGCGATGGACATCAGGATGCCGATGCCCATGCCGAGGGTCACGAGGGCGGTGCCGCCATAGCTGATGAAGGGCAGTGGCACCCCGACCACTGGGAGCACCCCGCTGACCATGCCCATGTTGACGAAGGCATAGGTGAAGAAGATCAGGGTCACCGCGCCGCCCAGAAGGCGGGCAAACAAGGTGGGCGCATCGCTGGCGATCATCAGCCCGCGAAAGATCAGGAACAGGAAGCCGAGCAGCAGCGCCACATTGCCGACCAGGCCGAACTCTTCGGAGTAGGCCGCGAAGATGAAGTCGGTGGTGCGTTCGGGGATGAACTCCAGATGGGTCTGGGTGCCCTTCATGAAACCCTTGCCGTGAACGCCGCCGGAGCCGATGGCGATCATGCCCTGCAAGGTGTGGAAGCCCTTGCCAAGCGGGTCCTTGGTCGGATCGAGCAGTGTGCAGACGCGGCCCTTCTGGTAGCCGTGCAGCACCGGCCACTCGACCCCGGGTGCGCAGATCTTGTCCTCCGACAGCACCAGGGCCGTGATGGCGATCGCCGCACCGCTGATGGCCGGGATGATGAGCTTCCAGGACAAGCCGGCGAAGAAGATGACATAGAGGCCGCCGGACAGCACCAGCAAGGAGGTGCCGAGGTCGGGCTGCTTCATGATCAGGCCCACCGGCACGGCGAGGATCGTCGCGGCCACCAGGAAGTCCGGCACCCGCAGCTGCCCTTCGCGCCGCTGGAACCACCAGGCGAGCATCAAGGGCAGCGCGATCTTGAGCAGCTCACTCGGCTGAATGACGGTGACGCCGATGTTCAGCCAGCGCGTGGCGCCCTTGCGGGTGATGCCCATGAACTCCACACCCAGCAGCAGCAGCACGCCGACGACATAGAGCGGCACGGCAATCGCCATCAGGCGCTGAGGCGAGATTTGCGCGACCACGAAGACCACCGCCAGCGCGATGAGCATGTTGCGGCCCTGGTCGACAAAGCGGGTGCCATGGTCGAAGCCGGCGGAATACATGATGAGCAGGCCCGCGCCGCACAGCAGCAGCACCGCCAGTGCGAGCCAGCCGTCGAAGCCGAGGAACATCGGCTTGATGACGGCCCACGGCGAAGGTTTCTTGAACGCGACGTTCATCGTTCCTCCACGACAGGCGGGGAAGCAGGAGGGGCCTCCGGGGCACGTGCCGGCATGCCGGAGGCTGCCGCGGAGGCCGGCGTGGCGGGCGCGGGCGGCCGGCTCGGTGCCGGAGACGAGGCTGCAGCCGGCGGCTGCAACCGAGCGCCTGCGCCCGCCGGGCCTGCCCGTGCAGCCGCGGACGCGGCACGCGCTGGCGGCACGGCGCTGGCGGCAGCCGCCGGGCCCGCGGCGCGTGGACGCGGGGCGGCCGGTGCGCTGGCCGGCGCGGTGGCGATGAGGGGCACATCCGCACCGCTCGGCACGACGGCCGCGGAAGCCGGTGCAGCGGCGCTCGCGCCGGTGGACGGCAGGGCGGCGACCGGTGCAGGCAGCGGCACCTGGGCCGCCACGCGCGGCGTGCCGACCGGCGACGACGATTCGCCGCGCCGCGTGGCGGCCATGTCTTCTTCGCTCGGATATGCACCGGTCAGCCAGTAGTCGAGCACCCGGCGCGCAATGGGCGCGGCGGCCTGGGCGCCGAAGCCGGCGTTCTCGACGATCACCGCCAGCGCGATCTTGGGATCATCCACCGGCGCGAAGGCGGTGTAGAGCGAATGGTCACGCAGGTATTCGGCCACCCGCGAGGCGTTGTAGCGCTCGTTCTGGCGCACGCCCACCGCCTGGGCGGTGCCCGTCTTGCCGCCGCTCTGGTAGGCCGCGCCATGGAAGACGCGGGTCGAGGTGCCCTCCTGCGTCACGCCGTACATGGCGCGGCGCACCACGTCGACGTGCTCGGGCTTGAGCGGCAGCGGCTCGATCGGCTCGGCACCCACCACCCGGCGTTCCCGCGTCACGACGTCGCGGATCTCGCGCACCAGGTGCGGCCGGTGGCGCTGGCCGCCGGACACCAGGGTGGCCAGGGCGTGCGAGAGCTGCAGCATGGTGAAGCTGTTGTAGCCCTGGCCGATGCCCAGCGAGATCGTTTCGCCGGCATACCACTTCTGCTGTTCGGGTCGCTTGTAGGCACGGCGCTTCCACTCGGTGGAGGGCAGCACGCCGCGCACTTCGCCCTCGATGTCGATGCCGGTGATCTGGCCGAAGCCGAAGGGCGCCAGCTGCTCGTGCATCAGGTCGACCCCCATCTCGTTGGCCAGCGAGTAGTAGTAGACGTTGCTCGACTTCACGATGGAGCGGTGCATGTCGACCATGCCGAGCCCGCCGTCGCCATGGCTGCGGAAACGGTGGTTGCCGAACATGAAGGTCCCGCTGTCGTGAATGGCTTCATAGGGGCCGCGCTTGCCGCTGTTGAGCGCGGCGATGGCCATGAAGGGCTTGAAGGTGGAGCCCGGCGGGTAGGTACCGCGCAGCGCCCGGTTCAGCAGCGGCTTGTCGATGGATTCGTTGAGCGCTTTCCAGTTCTCGACGTCGATGCCCTCGACGAAGAGATTGGGGTCGAAGCTCGGCTTGCTGACGAAGGCCAGCAACTCGCCGGTCTTGGGGTCGATGGCCACCAGCGCGCCGCGGCGGCTGCCGAACAGTTGCTCCACCAGCGCTTGCAGCTTGATGTCGATCGACAGCACCACGGTGTTGCCCGGCGTCGCCGGGCTGGAACGCAGTCGCCGCACCGCGCGGCCGCCGGCGCTGGTCTCGACTTCCTCGAAGCCGGTGATGCCGTGCAACTCGCGCTCGTAGCTCTGCTCGATGCCCAGCTTGCCGATGTAGTCGGTGCCCCGGTAGTTGGCGGCGTCTTCGGAATCGTCGATCTTGGCCTTTTCCGCCTGGTTGATGCGGCCGATGTAGCCGATGACGTGAGCGCCGACTTCGCCAAGGGGGTAGTTGCGGAAAAGGCGGGCCTTGATGTCGACGCCCGGGAAGCGGTAGCGCTGCACGGCGAAGCGGGCCACTTCCTCGTCGCTCAGCCGGGTGCGCAGCGGCAGCGACTCGAAGCTCTTGGACTCGTCCATCAGCCGCTTGAAGCGCCGGCGGTCGGCCTGCGAGACGCTGATGACGCCGGACAGCTCGTCGATGGTGGCGTCCAGGTCCTCGATCTTCGAAGGTGTCAGCTCGAGGGTGTAGGCCGAGTAATTGTTGGCCAGCACCACGCCATTGCGGTCGAGGATGAGGCCGCGGTTGGGCACGATGGGCACCACCGAGATGCGGTTGTTCTCGGCACGCGTCGAGAGTTCGTCGTAGCGCAGCACCTGCAGATAGGCCAAGCGCGCGAAGATCAGGCCAAAGCACACCAGCACCATGGCCCCGGCGAACAACAGCCTCGCGCGAAAGCGCGACAGCTCCAGCTCGACGTTCTTGAGTTCGGTCACGACGGGGGCGGCCTTTCAGCCATCAGCTGCAGACTAGAGGGGCCGGTTCTGGTCCGGATCGGGCGGGCGGCGCTGGGGGGCCAGCAACAGCCAGGTGGCCAGCGGCCACAGCAGGGCTTCGAATGCCGGCGCCAGCAGCAGTTCCCAGCCGGGAAACACGCCGCCTGCCAACAAGCGAATAAGTACCGACACCGCATGTGCCGCGAAGAACAGCGGCACGATCTGCACGGCCTGCGAGAGCACCGGGAACCATAGCAGCCGGCGGTGGATGGTGATGGCGAAGAAGCTCAGCAGCGTGTAGGCCAAGGCATGCTGGCCAAGCAGCGCCGCATCGTGCACGTCCATCATCACGCCGAAGGTGAAGGCGGTGCCCACACCCACCCGGCGCGGCTGGTGCACGTTCCAGAACACCAGCGTTAGCGCCAGCAGATCGGGCATCGCGGTGGTCTTGCCCAGCGGAATCAGGTTCACCAGGCAGGCAAACAGCAAGGAAAACCAGATGAAGCCCGGGTTCACGGGCAGCAAGAGCTGGTCGCCGCGCGGCATCATCGGCGTTCTCCCGCTTTCTTGGGGTGGGGCGTGGCGGCTGCCGCCGGTGCCGGCTCGGGCTGCGGGCGCGACGGCTGCTGGTCGCCCACGGGCTGCAGCACCAGCACATGGCGGGCGCTCGCTGGCGAGCTGACCGGCGCCAGCGCGATCTTGGCGAAGGCCGAGTCGGCACGCCGGTCGACCTTGACCACTTTCGCCACCGCGAGGCCGGGCGGGAACACGCCGTCCACGCCCGAGGTGCTCAGTACGTCACCCTCCTGCACATCCGCATTGGTGGCCATGAAGCGCAGCTCCATGGCGTCGTTGGCAGCGTCGCCATACGCGACGCCACGGGCCATGGTGCGGGTGTTGAGGGTGGGGATCACGGCATCCTTGTCGGTCAGCAGCGTGACTTCCGAGGTCAGCGGGTAGACCCGCGTGACCTGACCCAGCACGCCGGTTTCGTCGATGACCGGCGAACCGCGTGCCACGCCGTGGGTGCTGCCAATGTCGATCACCACCTTGCGGCTGAAGGGATCGGGCGCGTCGTAGAGCACCTCGGCCGCCCGCGTGCGCGCCGGCACGGCCGGTCGCAGGCCCAGGAGGGAGCGCAGGCGAGCGTTCTCCTGCTCCAGCAGCTCCACCCGCGCCACGCGCTGGGCCTGCTCGGAGAGCTGGCGCTGGGCCGCTTCTTCCTTGGCGAGCGCCTCGTTCAGGCCGCGCAGGTAGTCGCCCCCGTTGCGCATGAAGGTTACCGGCACGAGCAGGGAGCGCTGCACCGGGTGCAGCACGGTGGCCACCACCGCACGCAGCGGCTGGGTGATGTTGAGCCGCGTGTCGGCCACCATCAGGAAAAACGCAAGTGCTGAGAAGAACATCAGCCGCGTCAGCGCCGACGGCCCCTGCTTGAAGAAGGGCGGCGGCGTGCGGTCAATGGTGCCGAGTGGCATGGCAGGTCACCGGGCAGGGCGGCCGTCAGGGCCACCAGTCGAGTGAAGCTCGGGCGCGCGCGTCTCGGCACGCCCGGCCGCTGCGGCGGCCGGCCGCCGCCCTGGGGTGCGGACTGGCGTGCGCACCGGCAAGGCCGCCTCGACGTCAAGCATACGGCGTGTGGTGTCGGATCACTCCGACGTGAAGATCGCGCCCAGCCGCTCCATGCGCTCCAGCGCCATGCCGCAGCCGCGCACCACGCAGGTCAGCGGGTCTTCGGCCACCAGCACCGGCAGGCCGGTTTCCTCGGCCAGCAGGCGGTCGAGGTCGCGCAGCAGCGCGCCGCCGCCGGTGAGCATCATGCCGCGCTCGGCGATGTCCGCGCCCAGCTCGGGCGGCGTCTGCTCCAGGGCGTTCTTCACGCTGGAGACGATCTGGTTCAGCGGGTCGGTCAGGGCTTCGAGGATCTCGTTGCTGGAGATGGTGAAGCTGCGCGGCACGCCCTCGGAGAGGTTGCGGCCCTTGACTTCCATCTCCTTGACCTCGGAGCCAGGGAAGGCCGAGCCGATTTCCTTCTTGATGGCTTCGGCCGTCGGCTCACCGATCAACATGCCGTAGTTGCGGCGGATGTAGTTGATGATGGCTTCGTCGAACTTGTCACCGCCGACGCGCACGCTGCCCTTGTAGACCATGCCGCCCAGCGAGATCACACCCACCTCGGTGGTGCCGCCGCCGATGTCCACCACCATGGAACCCGACGCTTCGGAGACCGGCAGGCCGGCGCCGATGGCGGCCGCCATGGGCTCCTCGATCAGGTAGACCTCGGAGGCACCGGCGCCAAGGGCGGATTCGCGGATGGCGCGCCGCTCGACCTGGGTCGAACCGCAGGGCACGCAGATGATGATCCGCGGACTCGGCTTGAGCACCGAGCGCGGGTGGACCATCTTGATGAACTGCTTGAGCATCTGCTCGGTCACGGTGAAGTCGGCGATGACGCCGTCCTTCATCGGGCGGATGGCTTCGATGTTGCCGGGCACCTTGCCGAGCATGGCCTTGGCCTCGGCGCCGACCGCCTGGATGGTCTTCTTGCCGTTGGGGCCGCCTTCGTGGCGGATGGCAACCACCGACGGCTCGTCCAGCACGATGCCCTTGCCGCGCACGTAGATCAGCGTGTTGGCGGTGCCCAGGTCAATGGCGAGGTCCGTCGAGAAGTAGCGACGAATGGATTCGAACATGTTCTTTCGCGAGGTCCGCCCCGGCTGTGAGCAACTGGCATTGGGCCGGGGGGACGAAGGATTTTTCGGGTTATCTCCGGGACCGCCAAAGGCCGCGTCGTTCGCCGCCTTTTGCGCGCTCTTCAGCACGAAACCGGCTCTGTTCGTGCGCAGCGGGTGCACGGGGCGACCCCTGCAGCGTAGCGATCAGGCCGGCTGTGGATAACGCGCGATAATACCCGATCCCACCCGCGCCCATCCTCGCGGGAACCACGCAAAACCGAACTAATTTACATGGCCCTGACTTCAGACGTCGTCAGCAAGATCGCCAACCTCGCCCGGCTGGAGCTGAGCCGCGACGAAGAGGCGGCGATGCTGCAGCAGCTCAACGATTTTTTCTCCATCGTCGAACAGATGAGGGCGGTCGACACCACCGGGGTGGAGCCGCTCTACACCCCGCTGTCGGCGGTGCAGGACGTGGCTTTGCGGCTGCGCGAGGACACCGTCACCGAAGCCGATCGGCGCGAGCTGAACCAGCGCAGCGCCCCGGCGGTGGAAGACGGCCTCTTCCTGGTTCCCCAGGTCATCGAGTGAGGGCGGCGACGATGGAACTGCACCGTATGACGGTGGCCGAACTCGGCCGCCAGCTGGACGCCAAGGCGGTTTCCAGCACCGAATTGACGAAGCATCTGCTTGCACGGGTTGCCGAGCAGGAACAGTTGGGGGCTTTTCTCTGCACCGACGCCGACGTGGCCCTGCGCCAGGCCGAGGCGGCCGATGCCCGGCGGGCCCGCGGTGAAACCGGCCCGCTGCTGGGCGTGCCGCTGGCGCACAAGGACATCTTCGTCACCACCGACTTCCCGAGCACCGCCGCCTCGCGCATGCTGGAAGGCTACCGCAGCCCCTTCAATGCCACCGTGGTGGACAAGCTGGCCGCGGCCGGCGGCGTGACGCTGGGCAAGCTCAACTGCGATGAATTCGCGATGGGCGGCAGCAACGAGAACTCGGCCTACGGCGTGGCGCGCAATCCGTGGGACCGCAGCCGCATCACCGGCGGCTCTTCCGGCGGCTCCGCGGCCGCGGTGGCGGCGGGCCTTGTGCCGGCGGCCACCGGCACCGACACCGGCGGCTCGGTGCGCCAGCCGGCCGCGCTGTGCAACGTCACCGGCATCAAGCCGACCTACGGCCGCTGCTCGCGCTACGGCATGATCGCCTTCGCCTCCAGCCTGGACCAGGCCGGCCCGCTGGCGCGCAGCGCCGAGGACTGCGCGCTGCTGCTGCAGGCCATGAGCGGCTTCGACGAGCGTGACGCCACCTCGGCCGACCGGCCGGTGGAGGACTACGCCGCCCTCCTGCGCGCGCCGCGCCACGGCGCCGATGCGGCGCAACCCCTGAAAGGCCTGCGCATCGGCCTGCCGAAGGAGTTCTTCGGCGAGGGCGTGGCCGCCGACGTGGCCCAGGCCCTGCGCACTGCGCTGGCCGAATACGAGAAGCTGGGCGCGACCCTGGTGGACGTGTCGCTGCCGCGCACCGAGCTGGCCATTCCGGTGTACTACATCATCGCGCCGGCCGAGGCCAGCTCGAACCTCAGCCGCTTCGACGGCGTGCGCTACGGGCACCGGGCCAAGGACTACAAGGGCCTGCTGGAGATGTACAAGAAGTCGCGCGCCGAGGGCTTCGGCCCGGAGGTCAAGCGCCGCATCATGATCGGCACCTACGTGCTGAGCCACGGCTACTACGACGCCTACTACCTGCAGGCGCAGAAGCTGCGCCGCATGATTGCCGACGACTTCCAGGCGGCCTTCGCGCAGTGCGACCTGATCGCTGGCCCGGTCTCGCCGACCGTGGCCTGGCCCATCGGCGGCAAGAGCGACCCGGTGGCCAATTACCTGGCCGACATCTTCACGCTGCCCGGCAGCCTGGCCGGCCTGCCCGGCATGAGCGTGCCGGCCGGCTTCGGCGAAGGCGGCATGCCGGTGGGGCTGCAACTGATCGGCAACTACTGGCAGGAAGGCGAGCTGCTGCACGCCGCACATGCCTTCCAGCAGGCGACCGACTGGCACCTCCGCAGCCCGGAGGGCATCTGACATGAGCACAAGCACGAACAGCAAGCTGGTGCGCGGCTACGAGGTGGTGATCGGCCTCGAGACCCACGCCCAGCTGTCCACCCAGTCCAAGATCTTCTCGGGTGCCAGCACCGCTTTCGGCGCCGCACCCAACACGCAGGCCAGCGCGGTCGACCTGGCGCTGCCCGGCACCCTGCCGGTGATGAACAAGGCGGCGGTGGAGCGGGCGATCCGCTTCGGGCTCGCGGTGGGCGCCACGGTGGCGCCGCGCTCGATCTTCGCGCGCAAGAACTACTTCTACCCGGACCTGCCCAAGGGCTACCAGATCAGCCAGTACGAGATCCCGGTGGTGCAGGGCGGCCAGGTGCAGTTCTACGTCGGCGACCAGGCGCACACCGTGCGGCTGACTCGGGCCCACCTCGAGGAGGACGCCGGGAAGTCGCTGCACGAGGACTACCACGGCCAGACCGGCATCGACCTGAACCGGGCCGGCACCCCGCTGCTGGAGATCGTCTCGGAGCCGGAGATGGGCAGCAGCCAGGAGGCCACCGAGTACGCCCGGGCGCTGCACGCGCTGGTGGTGTGGCTGGGCATTTGCGACGGCAACATGCAGGAAGGCTCTTTCCGCTGCGATGCCAACGTCTCGGTGCGCAAGCCCGGCGCGCCGCTGGGCACGCGGCGCGAGATCAAGAACCTGAACAGCTTCCGCTTCCTGCAGCAGGCGATCGATGCCGAAATCCAGTGGCAGATCGACCAGATCGAGGACGGCCACGAGATCGTGCAGGCCACCGTGCTGTTCGACCCCGACAGCGGCGAGACGCGCGCAATGCGCACCAAGGAAGATGCGCACGACTACCGCTATTTCCCGGACCCGGATCTGCCGCCGCTGGTGATCGCCCCCGACTGGGTGGAGCGGGTCAAGGCCGAGATGCCGGAGCTGCCGCGAGTGATGGCCGAGCGTTTCCAGCGCGACTACGGGCTGCCGGCCTATGACGCGACGATGATGACGCAGAGCAAGGCCTTCGGTGCTTACTTCGAGGCCGCGGCGCGCGCCTGCGGCGCGCCCAAGCTGGTGGCCAACTGGCTGATGGGCGAAGTCTCGCGGCGGCTCAATGCCGAAGGCCGGGAGCTGGCCGACAGCCCGGTGCAGGCGCGGACGCTGGCGCAGCTGATCGGCCGCATTGCCGACCGCACCATCTCGAACAACGGCGCCCGCCAGGTGTTCGACGCCTTGTGGAGCGGCGAGGGCAGCGATGTCGACGCGCTCATCGAGGCCAAGGGATTGAAGCAGGTGTCGGACACCGGTGCGCTGGATGCGATGCTGGACGATGTGCTGGCGGCCAACACCAAGTCGGTGGAGGAATTCCGCGCCGGCAAGGAAAAGGCCTTCAACGCGCTGGTGGGCCAGGCAATGAAGGCCACCAAGGGCAAGGCCGACCCGGCCGTGGTCAACGAGCTGCTGAGGAAGAAGCTCGGCGCCTGAGGCGGGTGGCCGTCTCCGCACGGCCCTCGCTTGCATGCACCGGCAGGCCGGCGTGCCGGCCGGCTGGGTGCTGGCGCTGGCTCCACGGCGAGGTAGGGCCAGCGCCGGGGGTCAGCGCGAGCGGCCGCCGGTGGTGGCCTTGCCGTCGTCTGCCGGCGACGGCGGCAGCGTGCCCGGCGCTGCACCGGCCCACAGGCGGCGCAGCCGCTCCAACTCCTGGTCGAAGATGAAGTTGATGCGCTGCAGTTCGGACTGCTGGTTCTGGATCAGCGTCTTGTGTGCGTCCACCGCCACGTCGACAAATTCCATGGACTGTTTCAGCTTGCCGGGCAGCGGCTTGCCTTTGTAGAACTCCGATTCCGCCAGCAGCGGCTTGCGCTCCTTTTCCAGCTCGGCGATCCGACGCTCGGAGTTTTTGATGGACTGGCGCACATCGTCCAGCGCCGCCTCGCGGGCCGCGCGGTGCTCGGCTTCGGTGGGGTAGCGCGACAGCAGCAGGCGGTCGCGCCGTACCGCGTCCTGCAGGGCCATGCGTTCCTGGGCACGCCGGCGTTCCTTGGCTTCCAGGTCGGCGCGCTCGTCGGCGGTGAGGCTGGGCGGCAGCACACTGCGGGTGGAGCCGTCCTTGTTCATCACGCGCTGCTCGCGGTCCAGGCATTCGATGATGGGCCGGTCGGAGGTCAGCTTGCGGCCCTTGGCGTCGGTGCAGGTGTAGATGCCCTGGGCTGCTGCGGGCAGGCACAGCAGGGCCAGCGCGGCGGCGCCCAGCCAGCCGGCGGCCCGGCACGGAGCCGGGCGGGAGGCGACGCGGCTCATTGGCACTGCGGCAAGGTAGCCGCCGGCACTCGCGGCCGCACGGGGCCCCGGGGGTTCAGCATTCCTGGCAGGAAGCCAGACTCGATCGGCATGACTCAGGTACTCCGCGGCAGCTGGGCGACCGTTGCACAAGGCGTTCCTACACCCCGTAGCGGTCGCGATAGGCAGCCACACTTGCGAAATGCGTGCCCAGCTGCGGATCTGCGTTCGACTGCAGATACTGGAGCAAGTCCGTGAGGGTGGCAATCGCGCAAACACGCAAACCCAGCTGTTGCTCGACCTGCTGGACTGCCGAATATGGGGCATCGTTGCCGTTTTCCGTCGCCTTTTCCTGTCGGTCGAGCGCGATGGCGACGCCGCAGGGCGTGGCGCCTGCGGCCTGGATCATGGTGATGGATTCGCGCACCGAGGTGCCGGCGGAGATCACGTCGTCGATGATCAGCACCTTTCCTGCCACCGGGGCACCGACCAGCGTGCCGCCTTCGCCGTGGTCCTTGGCTTCCTTGCGGTTGTAGGCGTAAGGCACGTTCTTGCCGAGGCGGGCCAGCTCGATGGAGACGGCGGCTGCCAGGGTGATGCCCTTGTAGGCCGGGCCAAACAGCATGTCGAACTGCAGGCCGGCGTCGAGCAGGCGACGGGCGTAGAACTCCGCCAGGCGGCCGAGCTTCGCGCCGTCGTTGAACAGGCCGGCGTTGAAGAAATAGGGCGACAGCCGCCCTGCCTTGGTCTTGAACTCGCCGAAGCGGAGCACGCCGGACTCGACAGAGAACTGGACGAAGGATTGGGCGAGGGGCGAGGTAGTGGGCATGACTTCAGCTACGGACAGTCAGCGCAGGCCCGCGACTGTCATGGTTTGATACGAATTGAATTAGACGGCTGAAGCATTCTAGAGGGACCGTCTGCGGGCACTGTTCGTGAAAAAAGGCCGGAAACGGCGTTGGCGACAGGGGCTTCCAGACAGCAATGGCAAAGATGTCAGTTGATGGGATATCGTCCCATCTGATGCCGAGCGGCTCCAGTGAGGCGTTGCTTTCCGGCCGCTCCACGACTCCGCCTGGTCGGCGCTTGCGCCGTGGTGTCATGGAGGCGCGTGGCCCCTGTTGGCAGCACAAGAGCATGCCGGCTCATGGAGGCGCTCGACCGACCCAGGCGAGCGTGCCCGCATCTTGGCCAAAGGGGGCAGCATGACCGAGCCGCAGGAGAGCCGGCTGTCCAGACGCACTCCGCTGCAAGTACAGCGGGCTGTTCTGTTTGCCTTGTTCGTCCGGGAGTCCAAGGGCCGTTTTGGCGGTCGTTGGCTGGGCATCTTCTGGGTTCTTGCGGAGCCCCTGGCCCACTTGGTTTTCCTGATGCTGGTCTTCGGCGCAGTGCGTCGACACATGTTGCCGGGCATCGATTTCCCGGTCTTCCTGCTGGTCGGGATCGTTCCGTTCTTCACCTTCCGCAACCTCGCTTTACAACTCATGAGCGCGGTGGACGCGAATCGAGGACTGTTCGGCTACCGGCAGGTCAAACCGCTCGACACCCTGGTCTCGCGCGCCATGCTTGAAGTGGCGATCTATAGCGTCGTGTCCTTGAGCATGCTGTTCGTGCTGGGCTGGTTTGGCTTCCAGTGGATGCCCGCCGAGCCCTTGCAACTGCTGGCGGTGCTCGCCTCGGTGACGCTGCTGGGATTTGGAGTGGGCTTGCTGTTTGCTGTGGCGACGGACGAGCTTCCGAACATGAGAGCCTTCATCCGGATCCTGTTCATGCCCTTGTATTTGCTTTCAGCTGTGATGTTTCCAGTCAGTGCCCTGCCGCCGGAGCTGCTGTCCTGGGTGCTGTGGAATCCGGTGTTGCATGCGGTCGAACTTTCTCGCGGGTACTTCTTGCCGCAATACCACGTCATGCCGCAGGTGAGCGCGACTTACCTCGCCATGTGCTCCCTGGTGGCGGTATGTGCCGGCCTGGCCCTGTACCGGGTACGGCGGCACCAACTGCTGGCGAGCTGAAGCACCGATGATCGAGTTGAGGGATCTCACCAAGTCGTACCCCACGCCGCACGGCAGGAGATATGTCTTCCGCAACCTCAACTTCACCTTCCCAGGCGGCACCAGCGTCGGTTTGATCGGCCCCAACGGTGCCGGCAAGTCGACCTTGATGCGACTGCTCGGTGGCATTGACGCCCCTGATTCAGGGGACGTGCACACCGACGAGAGCATCTCCTGGCCGGTGGGCCTCGGCGGCGCGTTTCAGGGCTCATTGACGGGTCGGGACAACGCCAAATTTGTCTGCCGCATCTACGGTGCGACCGGCGAAGCGATGCGTGAGAAGCTGCGCTTCGTCCAGAGCTTCGCCGAGATCGGCGAGTACTTCGACCTGCCGGTGAAGTCCTATTCATCCGGCATGCGCTCGAGGCTCGCCTTCGGGCTCAGCATGGCCTTCGACTTCGACTACTACCTGATTGACGAAGTGATGGCTGTCGGTGATGCTCAGTTCAAGAAAAAGAGCCAGGACGTCTTCCGGACAAAACTGCAGCAAGGGAAGCTCATCCTGGTGTCTCACAACATGAAGGACATTGAGCAGTACTGCGATGTCGTCGTGCTGGTGAATCGTGGTGCCACCACGCTGTACCGGGACGTCAAGGAAGGCATTGCCGCCTACCAGGAAGGGCTGTCCTCACCGGCTGGGCCGCGCACGGGAGCGACCGCATGACCTCGGTGCGTGCCCTGACGCCGCGGCGCCTGAAGATCGCACTGATCCTCGTGCCGATGGTGCTGGCGCTCGTGTACTACCTCTTCCTGGCGGCTGACCGGTACGTCAGCGAGTCGATCGTCACGGTCCGGCGGGCCAACCAGGATGCCGTCAACATACCGGGGGCGGCCCTGCTGCTGGCAGGCGTCAACCCGCCGGCCCGCGAAGACACGCTGTATCTGCGCGAGTACATCCATTCGCTGGCGCTGCTGAAGCGTCTGGACGAGCGCTTCAAGCTGCGCAAGCACTTCGAAGCCGAGCGGATGGATCCCTTCTATCGCTTGTACCCCGGCGCCAGCCAGGAGTGGTTTCTGGCGTACTACCGCGCCCGGGTGGAGGTGCTGTTCGACGACGTCTCTTCGCTGTTGACCGTGCGCGTACAGGGCTTCGAACCGCAACTTGCAGAAGCGTTGAACCGGGCCATCCTGGAAGAGAGCGAGAAGTTCGTCAACGCCTTCTCGCAACGCATGGCGCGTGAGCAGATGGCTTTCGCCGAAGAGGAGTTGAAGCGTGCCGAGCAGCGGCTGCAGGGAGCCAAGAGCCAAGTGCTGGCCTTCCAGGCCAAGAACCGGCAGCTCGATCCGATGGCGCAGGCGCAGGCCAGTGGCGCCCTGGTGGCCGAATTGCAGGCCGGCCTGGCGCGTCAGGAAGCGGAACTGCGGAACCTGCGCAGCTTCCTGAATGAAGACTCGTTCCAGGTGCAGGCGGTGCGTCACCAGGTGGAAGCGTTGCGCAAGCAGCTCGACGAGGAGCGGCTGCGCGCCACCGCGAGCAGCGACGACGCTCGACTCACCGACCAGGCTGCTCGTTTCCGGGATCTCACGTTGCAGGCGGGCTTCGCGGAGGACGCCTACAAGCTGGCCTTGTCGGCGGTGGAGAACGCCCGCATCGACGCGACACGCAAGCTCAAGAGCCTGGTGGTGATCGAGCCACCGGCACGGCCCGAGATTGCCGCGTATCCGAGGCGTGCCTACAACCTGGTGACGCTGTTCATCGTGTGCTGCCTGATCTACGGCGTGAGCCGGCTTGTCGTCGCCACCATCCAGGACCACCAGGATTGACTGCCATGAGCTGCTGCCAACCCGTCCGCTTGAACCCATGGGGCCCAGGTCGGCCGCTGCGCGCAGCACTGGCCGTGGCGCTGGTTGTCCTGTGCTGCCGCTCTCCGGCCAGCGCCCAGGCAGTGGCTGACCCCTTGCAGACCGGGCCGCGCGGCGTGACGCAGATGCCCCCGCTGCAGCGCGGGACGGCGGCCAGCGGCATGCCGGCAAGCGGCTCGGCTTTCGGCACGCAGGCGCCGCCTCTCACCGTGAACGAGCCTGTCACGGTGGCGCCAGTGCCGGCGAACGCGGCCTCGGCACCCGCCTTGATGAGCGCCCCGCTGCCGCCCAATCCGCTGACCTCGGCGCAGCCGGTGATGTTCGGCTCCCAGATCTTCACCGGCCGGTTCGGCGCGGTACCCTTCTCCGGCTTCAACCCCAACTACCAGATTGCGGTGGGCGACCGGGTCAGCGTCCGCATGTGGGGCGCCTTCATCTTCGACGCGACCCAGCCAGTGGACGCACAAGGCAATCTGTTCATCCCGAACGTCGGCCCCATCCGGGTCCTGGGCGTCCGCAATGGCGACCTGAACCGGCAGGTGGAAGCGCAGGTCAAGAAGGTCTTCAAGTCCACGGTGGGCGTCTATGCATCACTCGCCGCTGCGCAGCCGGTGAAGGTCTATGTCACGGGCTTCGTGCGCGCGCCGGGCCTCTACGGCGGGCTGTCGTCCGACTCGGTGCTGTATTACCTCGACCAGGCCGGCGGGATCGACCCGGACCGGGGCAGCTATCTCGAAGTGGACGTGCTGCGCGCCGGGAAACTGCGGGCGAAGTTCAACCTCTACCGATTCCTGCTGGACGGGCAGATCGAACACCTGCAACTGCAGGACGGCGATACGGTGGTGGCCTATCCCCGCAAGCACACCGCCCTCGTCAGCGGTGAAGTGCTCAACCCCTATATCTTCGAATTCGACAACGGCCGCATCAAGGGCAGCGAGCTGCTCGCCATGGCCCGGCCACGGCCCAGCTCGACGCACCTGAGCATCGTCCGCAAGGTGGGTACCGAGCGCCGCAGCGAATATCACCCCTTGAGTGCTGCTGCAGACGTGGTGATCGAGGACGGCGACGAGGTCACCGTCACCTCGGACAAGTACCCGGGGACCATCCTGGTTCGCATCGAAGGCGCCCACCTGGGAGAGCGAACGCTGGTGCTGCCCTACGGTGCCCGGTTGAGCGACGCCCTGGCGCGGCTCAAGCCGGCTCCGCAGGCGAGGCCGGAAGCGGCCCAGCTGTTCCGGAAATCGGTCGCTTCCCGCCAGAAAGAATTGCTCGAGAGTTCCTTGCGCAGCCTGGAGACCTATGCCCTCACGGCCCGCAGTGCCACCAGCGAGGAGGCGGCCTTGCGGACCCGCGAGGCCGAGCTGATCCTGCAGTTCATCCAGCGAGCCAGGACGGTGCAGCCGCGCGGCCAGGTGGTGCTCGCGCAGGCGCCCGATGCTGCGTCCACCTTGCTGGAAGACGGTGACGTCATTCGCATTCCGGAGCAAAGCAACCTGGTGCTGGTCAGTGGCGAAGTGCTGTTTCCCAATGCGCTGGTGCACGAGCCGAAGCTCACTGCCGAGGACTATGTGCGGCGGGCAGGCGGCTTCAACCAGGCGAAGGGCAATGCCAAGCTGATCGTGCTGCGTCAGGACGGCAGCATCTCCGACAGCAGGGACGCTGCCGTGCTGCCCGGCGACGAGATCATGGTGCTCCCGAAGATCGAGACCAAGAACGTCGAGATCACGCGAGGCATCACGCAGATCGTGTACCAAATCGCCGTTGCGGCGAAGGTGTTGTTTGGTCTTTAACTGCAGGATGGGCACCTCATGAAAAGGCAACTCGAAGCGCGCATCAAGGATCGCTCCGCTCGCATTGGCATCGTCGGGCTCGGCTACGTGGGCCTGCCCCTGATGCTGCGTTTCGCCGAAGTGGGGTTTCGCGTTCTGGGATTCGACATCGACACGCACAAGGTGGATGTCCTCAAGAACGGGGGGTCGTACATCGAGCACATCCCTCCGGAGCGCATCGGCATGGCGTTGGAACGCGGCTTCGAGCCCACCACCGATTTCAGCCGCGCCGGTGAGGCGGACGTGCTCATCCTCTGCGTGCCGACGCCGCTCAACCGGTTCAGGGAGCCCGACCTGTCCTTCGTGATCAACACGGTGGAGTGCCTGGTGCCCCATTTGCGCAAGGGACAGCTGCTGTCGCTGGAGTCGACCACGTATCCGGGAACCACCGACGAGGAACTGCTGCCACGTGTGCAGTCGCGCGGCTTCAAGGTGGGGGACGACTTCTTCCTGGTGTTCTCCCCGGAACGCGAGGATCCGGGCAATCCCCACTTCACCACCAAGACGATCCCCAAGGTCTGTGGCGGCCACACCTCGGCCTGCCTCGAGGTGGGCGTGCTGCTGTACAGCCAGGTGATCGACAAGGTGGTCGCCGTATCGAGCACGCGCGCCGCCGAGATGACCAAGCTGCTGGAGAACATCCACCGAGCCGTCAACATCGGGCTGGTCAACGAGATGAAGATCGTTGCCGACAAGATGGGCATCGACATCCATGAGGTGATACGGGCGGCGGCCACCAAGCCATTCGGGTTCGTGCCGTACTACCCTGGGCCCGGGCTCGGTGGCCACTGCATTCCGATCGATCCCTTCTACCTCACCTGGAAGGCGCGCGAATATGGAGTGCACACCCGCTTCATCGAGTTGGCCGGTGAAGTGAATTCCTCGATGCCGGACTATGTGGTGAGCAAGCTGGCTGCGGGGCTCAATGTGCAGCACAAGGCGGTCAATGGCAGCAAGGTGCTGGTGCTTGGCATTGCATACAAGAAGAATGTCGATGACATGCGCGAGTCACCGTCCGTCCTGCTGATGGAGAAGCTGCGCAGCCTGGGGGCTGACGTGCATTACAGCGACCCCCATGTGCCGGTCTTTCCCAAGCTGAGGGAACACTGCTTCGACCTCAGCAGCACGCCCCTGACGGACGACACGCTCGCCTCTTTCGACTGCGTCGTGCTGGCGACCGACCACGATGATTTCGACTACCCGATGATCCTGCGCAGTGCCAAGCTCATCGTAGACACCCGCGGCAAGTTTCCGCACGCCGCTCATGTGGTGAACGCCTGAGGGGACCAGCATGCTGCACTACCCCCCTCCTATCGAAGGCCGGAGGATTCGTTTCGCACTTGTCGGGTGCGGCCGTATCGCAGCCAACCACTTTGGTGCCCTGCAGCAGCATGCCGGTCAGGCGGAGCTGGTCGACGTGTGCGACATCGACAGGTCTGCACTCGACGCGGCCACCCGCCTTACCGGCGCCAGGGGCCACACGTCCCTCACCGGCCTGTTGCAGGCGACCGATGCCGACGTCGTGGTGCTCACCACGCCGAGCGGTCTGCATGCGCGACAGGCGATCGAGGTGGCGCACAGTGGCCGCAGCGTCATGACCGAAAAGCCGATGGCAACTCGCTGGCAGGACGGCATCCGGATGGTGGAGGCCTGTGACACGGCGGGCGTGCGGCTGTTCGTGGTGAAGCAGAACCGGCGCAATCCGACCTTGCAGTTGCTGAAACGGGCGGTGGAGAAGCGTCGTTTCGGTCGCATTTACCTGGTCACCATCAATGTCTTCTGGACCCGGCCGCAGGCGTACTACGACAGTGCCGCCTGGCGCGGTACCTGGGAGTTCGACGGCGGTGCGTTCATGAACCAGGCCAGCCACTACGTCGACCTGCTGGAGTGGCTGATCGGCCCGGTGGAGAGCGTGCAGGCCTATGCCGCAACGCTGGAGCGGAACATCGAGGTGGAGGACACCGGCGTGATCGGCGTGCGTTGGCGCTCGGGTGCGCTGGGCTCCATGAACGTGACGATGCTGACCTATCCCCAGAACCTGGAAGGCTCCATCACGATCCTCGGCGAAAAGGGCAGCGTGCGGGTCGGTGGCCTGGCGGTCAACGAGATCCAGCATTGGGAGTTCTCCGAACCCGATCTCGACGATGAACGGGTCAGGTCGGCAAGCTATGAAACCACCTCCGTCTACGGCTTCGGGCATCCG
Organism: Eleftheria terrae; assembly: GCF_030419005.1. Lineage (NCBI taxonomy): Bacteria > Pseudomonadati > Pseudomonadota > Betaproteobacteria > Burkholderiales > Eleftheria > Eleftheria terrae. The sequence continues at coordinate 3,358,333 of NZ_CP106951.1, read as the reverse complement.
CTGTACTACGAGAACGTGCTACAGGTGATGCGGGGCGAGGCGCAACCGGAAACCGATGGCCGGGAGGGCCTGCGCTCCCTCGAGTTGCTGACGGCGGCCTACCTGTCGGCCCGCGATGGTCGCCGGGTGCCGCTGCCGCTGGAGCTGTAGACCATGGCGGCGCCTCCTAGCACCATCCACCCGTCGGCGATCGTTGACGAGGGCGCGCGCATCGGTCCCGGCAGCAGGGTGTGGCACTTCACACACGTCTGTGCGCAAGCCCGCATCGGAGAGGGTTGCTCCCTGGGGCAGAACGTCTTCGTCGGCAACGACGTCGTGATCGGCAACAACGTGAAGATTCAGAACAACGTGTCCGTCTATGACGCGGTCACGCTGGAGGACGATGTCTTCTGTGGGCCAAGCATGGTGTTCACCAACGTCTACAACCCGCGCGCGGCGGTCATGCGAAAGAACGAGTACCGCCGTACATTGATCAAGCGTGGCGCAACGCTGGGTGCCAACTGCACCGTGGTGTGCGGCGTGACAGTGGGGGAGTACGCGTTCATTGGGGCCGGTGCGGTGGTCAACCGGGACGTGTTGCCCTACGCGCTGATGTTGGGCGTGCCGGCGCGCCATGCGGGCTGGATGAGCCGGCATGGTGAGAAGCTGGATCTGCCGCTGAGCGGCGAAGGCGAGGCCATCTGCCCGCATACCGGTGAGCGGTATGCGCTGCGGGACGGTCGGTGCATGCGGATGGGCGTTTGATGCGCGCCGGTTTCGTGGAGGGCACATCGTGATCGACTTCATTGACCTGAAAACACAGTATGCAGTGCTCAAGGACGAGATCGACCGCCGGATACGCGGCGTCCTCGAGCACGGCCAGTACATCATGGGTCCCGAGGTGGCAGAGCTCGAAGACGTGCTTGCCCGCTTCGCCGGTGCACGTCATTGCGTGACCGTGGCCTCGGGCACCGAGGCCCTGCTGATCGCCCTGATGGCGCTCGACGTGAAGCCGGGCGACGAGATCATCACCAGCCCGTTCACCTTCATCGCCACCGCCGAGGTGATGCTGCTGCTCGGCGCCAAGCCCGTCTTCGTCGACATCGAGCCCGATACATGCAACATGGACGTGCGCCAGGTGGAGGCGGCCATCACGCCGCGTACTCGTGCCCTGATGCCGGTATCGCTGTACGGCCAGCCCTGCGATATGGACGAACTCGACGCCATCGCCCGGCGCCATGGCCTGGTGGTGATCGAGGACGCTGCCCAAAGCTTTGGGGCGGAGTACAAGGGACGCAAGAGCGGGCATCTGTCAGCCATCGGCTGCACGAGCTTCTTTCCGAGCAAGCCGCTTGGCTGCTATGGCGACGGAGGTGCGCTCTTCACTGACGATGATGCGATCGCACAGGCGGCGCGTGAGATTCGCGTGCACGGCCAGTCGAGCCGGTACCACCATACGCGTCTTGGCGTCGGTGGCCGCATGGACACGCTGCAATGTGCCGTGGTGCTGGCGAAGTTCGGGCGCTTCGAGTGGGAAGTGGCGCGGCGGCTGGCGATCGGCGAGCGCTATAACCGCTTGCTGGACCAGGCGGGCATCCCCCGGGTCACGGTCCGGCCGGATCGCACCAGTGTGTTCGCCCAGTACACCGTGCTGGTGAACGACCGCGCCCGGGTGCAGGAGGGGCTGAAGGCCGCTGGCGTGCCCACGGCGGTGCACTACCCGGTACCGATCCCGCTCCAGCCTGCCTATCGCCTGGTCGGCGCGGAGCAGCAGTTTCCGCATGCAGTGCAAGCGGCGCAGCGGGTGATCAGCCTGCCGATGCACGCCGACCTGAGCGATTCGGCGCAGGACGCGATCGTTGAAGCCCTGGTCCATCAACTGAGCTGAGGACGCCATGAAGATCCTGACGGTGGTGGGCGCCCGCCCGCAGTTCATCAAGGCGGCCGCGGTGTCGCGGGCGATTGCGCATCACAACGAGGGGCGGCCCCGGCGGGCGATCGAGGAGGTCATCGTCCATACCGGGCAGCACTTCGATCACAACATGTCGCAGACCTTCTTCGATGAGCTGTCGATACCGGCGCCGAAGCACCACCTGAGCATCCATGGAGGCGGGCACGGCCAGATGACCGGCCGCATGCTGGAGCAACTGGAAGCGGTATTGCTCGAAGAGCAGCCCGAGTGGGTGTTGGTCTATGGGGACACCAATTCGACGCTGGCCGGCGCGCTGGCTGCCGTGAAGCTGCATATTCCGGTGGCACACGTCGAGGCTGGCCTGCGATCGTTCAACATGCGGATGCCCGAGGAGGTGAACCGGATCGTGGCAGACCGGATCTCGTCCCTGCTGTTGTGCCCCACTGCACAGGCAGTTGCCAACCTGCGCCGCGAAGGGATGGCCGAAGGCGTATTCCACGTCGGTGATGTCATGTACGACGCGGCGATGTTCTACGGCGACAGGGCCGCCGCCGATGCCGCGGTGCTGAATCGCCTGCAGCTGAAGGCGGGCGAATACGTGCTGGCGACTTGCCATCGCGCGGAGAACACGGACGATCCGTTGAGGCTGTGCGGCATTGCGGATGCACTGAACGAGCTGTCGAAGCTGATGCCGGTCGTGCTGCCTTTGCACCCTCGGACCAGGAAGACGCTCCAGTCCCAGCAGATTGCACTGCTGCCAGGCGTGCGCGTGTGCGACCCGGTTTCCTTCCTCGAGATGGTCTGCCTTGAAAGAGCTGCCCGGCTCATCGTCACCGACTCAGGTGGCGTGCAGAAGGAGGCGTACTTTTATGGCGTTCCCTGCGTGACGATGCGGGACGAAACCGAATGGGTCGAGACCGTTCATGCCGGCTGGAACCGCCTTGCCGGGGCCCGGTGCGACGCCATCCTTGAGGCTGTCACCGCGTTCACGAACGGCGTGCTGCCGCCCCGCCCGCCGCTGTATGGCGACGGGAATGCGGGTGCGTCGATCGTCACCAGGCTGGCCGCCCAGGCCTGAAGAAGGCGCCCCGCGCCGCAGCCCCGAAGTCGAGGCCCAACTGCAAGGACAGCACATGCACGCAATACTGACCGCTGACGAACGTACCGTGGACCAAGCCAGGCTGCGACTGCAGGAGATGACGCACACCGCTTTGAAGTGGGACGCGATCTTCAGCAAACGGGTCCGGCAATCGGTCTTTTCTTATGAGAAGGAGCAGGTCTATGACCTGTACTTTCCCCTGCAGCGCGCGGCATACGACACGGTCTACTTGCATGCCTCGGTTCCTCTCTATCGGTCGAGTACCTCCTTCGACCTGCTCGCACGCGCAATGAACGCCGTGGCCGACGGCGGGCGGCTCTTCGTCGAGCAAGAACTTTTGTGTGAGCTGGAGAGCGAAGGACGCTTGGACCGGGCGGGACTCGACATGGCCCTCGGCCCCCCCGACGAAACGCATGACCACTTTCTCGTCTATCGAGCGAAGAAAAGGCGGGTGCCGGAAGACAAGTCCATCCTGGGCTGGTATTACAACCAAAGGGGAAATATCGTCGAGGCGAACGTCACTGGCGGGTTGATGGTGGGCAAGTCGGCCGAAATGGCATCAGCGGTCATGCGACGCCTGCTGTACCCCGGGGCGCCACTTGATCTCGCGCCGAAGCGTCTGCCGCGCAAGATCATTTCCGACATCGTGGCACAGGTCCGGGCTTCGCCGGTGGCACCACAGCCGGTCGACATTGCGGCGGAGAAGCTGGAAGGGATTTCCTATGCCTGGAACTGGGAGGTCCATGGCGCCAAGTTCAAGCAGTACCAGGAATCGTGGGAGAACTACCTCATTCCAGGCACGCTCTACAAGGCGGCGGGCATTGGCGCACTGCTGAAGCGCAGCTATCCGGATCGGAAGGACCTCTCATTCCTGGAGCATGGCGGCAATGCCGGGCTGCTCACCGCGCAGCTGCTGCTTGATCTGCCCGAGATGCTGTCGCTGGCAGTGTGTTGCGAAATCGATGTGGTGCCGCTGATCAACGCCAACCATCTCTTCAATCACTACGAAGATCGCCTCCTGGACAAGATGTATGTCTGGAACGCGGCCTGCGACGGGTTTTCCTATGACCGCCAGTTCTCGGTCATTGCCTTTGTCCACATGTTGCTCTACGCCCGGCGGGACCTGTTGCCCCAGACGCTCTCCGCAGCCTGGGAAGCGCTTGAACCCGGCGGCATGCTGCTGGTGCTGGAAAACACGCACCCGCCCACGCTGCTGAATGGCACGGATGGGGACATCATGTTCCATGTTGAGGAACTGGAGGCCTACCTCGACGCATTCGGGGCGGTGCAACGGGCATTTCCTTCCAGCGGCGCACCGGCGACGGCAGAAGACGGCAAGCGGCACCCCCTGATCCGGTATGTGCGCAAGCCGGCATAGCCGGTTCCGGCATGTGCGGCTCGAACAAGCAGGCTTGAATCGATGTCAATCAACCTAGGCCTTCTCTCGGAACCTCGGCAGCAGCTGTACAGGTATTACGGGCTCTGCTTCTCTCCAGAGGGCGTGCCGATGAAGCGGGTGGACGCGGACAGGACTGTCTTTCATCCCATTCTCGCGGCATATCTCATCAAGGACTTTGTCGACGCGGCCGGTAAGGCCAGGATGCCAGAAGCGATCGAGTCTGCCAGGGATGTGGCCGACAAGGCTCTGGCGCTGGCGAGTCCGTATAGCCATGGCAGCCTGGTGTACTGGTATGAACCTGGCAGCGGACTGTCCGAAATGCCGAGAAGATTCTATTCAGGCCTGACGCAAGCATGGTTCGTGCGGGCCCTGTCGGCGCTGCAGACGGTCGCTGACGGGTATTCCGAGCAGGCAGCCTCGTTTTTCAATAGCCTCGCTGTACCTCTGCAGGACGGCGGGCCGCTGCTCGAGCACGACTTTGGATGGGTTGTGGAGGAGTATCCGTATGACCCACCGCTTTACACGCTGAACGGCTGGCTGACGATGCTGCGTCTTCTTCTTGAGGGCGGCGAATCACTGGAACGGCTCCCCGGCTTCGAACCGTTCGTCATCAATAACCTGCGGGCGGTGAAGCGGCTGCTGCCCTTGTACGACGCGGGTTTCATCAAGAACTCGCGTTACCAGCTGACGGGATTCACCCGCGTCCGGCTGGTTCTCTCGAAGGCTGTCGGCGCGACGGTCAAAAGCTTCACCATGACGATTCCGTCGCAAACGCCCCGCCAAGGGGAACTCAACGCCAAGGCCGGCGGCCGTTGGGGAAACTATCTCGAGAGGAGCGAGGGGAGGATCCTGCAGTTCAATGTACTGCAGAGCCTGATTTCCTTTCCGGTCGAGAACCTGTTCAGTTGCGAATTGGACCTGCATGGTGCGTGCACGATCACCGTCTTTGTGGGGGACGGAGACTACGACCCGTTGTCGACCGGGATGCCGACAAAACGATGGAGACAGGTCGCGGAGTTGAATGTCGCCCCGGGGCGGCATGAAATCGCCGTTCCGCTTCCATGGGACGACAGAAACCTTTTTGCCTACCCGACGAACTTCAAGAAATCACTCAAGGGGCAGGGAAACAAGACCTACAACTCCTACCATTTCGTTCACATCATGGACCTTGCTTCGCTATATCACTGTACCGGCGAGGAGATGTTCAAGGAGTATGCCTTGCGCTGGAGTGAATATGTCGCGGGATGGCCGGAGCTGCCTTTCCTTCCCGCCGAGAAGTTCTCACACGCTCATTTCGACGGAGACAAGTTCTTCGAACGAGTGGAATCCTATTTGACACAGCCGGTCCGCAAGCTGCGCACCCTGTCCTGAAAGCGAATCTCAACAGTGCCTCTGCCAGGCGGGGGCGATAAGGGCTTCACCGACATGAAGGTTTGCAAGGTAGTGTTCAACTCGGTGTCCCACGACGCCAGGGTGCTGAAGGAGGCGCAGGCCATCCGTGACCTGGGACATGACGTGGTGATCCTCGGCATCCAGGACGCCAACAACCGTCGACCGATTGATGTCCTGGAGAACGGAGTCGCCATCCGCCGCGTGGCCTGGAACAGTGCCGTCATGCGACCTGTGCCATGGGCGTACGCGGGCATGGCACTCCTGCTGGTGGCGGCTGCAGCCCTGCTCTACTGGGGTATCGTGGAACTCGCGGCGCGTTGGCCGCAGCTCACCGCTGCGGTGCTGTCCTGGCTGACATGGCACCGGTCTCTCATGATCGTGCTGACCTTGAGCGCCGGGTTGGCATTGGCGGGATTGGGTCGCTCTTATGTGCGGCGGCGACGCTCCTTCAAGAGCATCAGCAAACGTGAAAACGACGAAGCACTGAAGTACCAGGCCGAACTCGAGAAGTACCACCGTAGCCGTGCGGCACCGGTGGTTCCACCGGACGCCGTGCCGAGCCCCGCAGCCGAGCTGGCACGGGAGCGCCGCCCCCCAGCCGCAAGGCGGCGCCATGCCAACTGGTGGCACCGCGTCCAGCCACGACCCTTGATGTCCGGCCTGCAGCGCGCGTTGACCGCTGCCTCGCTGCGCCGGTGGAAGACGATCTGGGCACGCGAATCGCGCATTCGCCGTGTGCTTGAATCGGAAAGACCCGATGTCATCCATGCACACGATGTCACCGCCTTGGCGGTGTGCGCGGAATACAAGCGACGGCACGGCTGCAGGCTGGTGTTCGACGCCCACGAGGTGTATGACCACCTGGCACAGTCGGAGGACGAGCTGGCCGAGATCAATGGCAAGGTGATGCGCAAACACCAGGACGATGCAGACACCTTCGTGACGATCAACGAGAGCATCGCCAACTACTACCGCACCAATTACCCCGGTTTCCCGCGGGCGATCGTGGTCAAGAACGCCGCTCCCCGCGCCCCGCTGTTCGACTATGACGGTCGCTTGCACGAAGTGGCGCGGCTCGACCGCTCCAGGCGCATCCTGATCTACCAGGGCGGCTACGCACCAAAGCGCGGCTTGTTGCCTCTGCTGTTGTCCAGCGAGTACCTGACGGAAGACTGGACGCTGGTTTTCATGGGCTGGGGCCGCCTGGAAACGGAACTGCGGCGCGCTGCCGATGCCCTATGCACCCGTGCTCCGGAGCTGGAGCAACGCATCCGCTTCGTCCCCAAGGTGCCGCAGCGGGAACTGCCGCTGTGGACCGCGGGCGCTACCTTGGGTGCCATCCCGTACGAAAACGTCGGGTTGAACCACTGGTTCTGCACGCCGAACAAGCTGTGGGAGTATCCGAACGCCGGGGTCCCCATCATCGCCAGCCCCTTTCCGGAATTGCGCCGCATCATTGAGCCGAACGAGATCGGTTGGTTCCTGCCGGACCCCTTGTCACCGAAGGCCATCGGCGCGGCTGTCAACGCCTTGACGCCGGAGATGCTGCTCGCGGCGCGGGCAAGGTGCCTGGAGTTCATCGCGTCCGATAACTGGGATCTCTACAGCAAACGCCTGCAAGCGGCGTACGGGAGCCTTCAATGCGCATGATCACTCGCCTGGCGAAAGCGCAGTTGCTGAGCCAGTCACTGGACGCGGCCCTGACGGTCGAGACCTTGCCTGACGGCGAGTGGTCGGCCATACAGATGTTCGAGACGGTGCGCATCGTCACGGCCCACTACGAGGCGGGGCGTGTCACCCGAGCGTGGGCGTGCCAGGTGCTGGCCGACCAGGTTCAACGTGTCTGCGAGGCACTGGCACAGGGCCGCATCGGCGTTGCGGAATGCAACCGGCACGTGCTCACCCTGATCCAGCACCTGGAGCTGCTGCGTCGTTTCCGCCGAGGGCTGTTCCCGAGCCAGGTACCGCTGGTGTTTTCTGGCTTGCAGCTGGGCAGCCAGTTCCTTCCGGGCATCAAGCTGGCCGGCATCTCGTTCCATTCCTGCGATTTCTCGGGGGCTTCGCTGGCTGGCAGCCAACTGCGAGACGGCAGCTTCACCGCCTGCAATTTCGACGATGCCGACATGGCACGCGCTGCCTTCGCCCGCATGGAGTTCCGGGGTTGCTCCTTTCGTCGCGCTGCTTTGAATGATGCGGACTTTCGGACCTGCCGACTGCTGGGCTGCAATCTCGACGAGGCCTCGGTGGACGGCGCCAAGGGCCTGGGTTGAGCCGAAAGGCGGTCCGCAGCGCGGCCAGAGCCGGAGAGACGGGAGACTGCCATGATCAATGATCTGAGGACGCTGCTGTCGGGTCTGTTGGAGCAGTTCGAGGCGTCGGAAGGTCGCAGCCCCGATGCCTACTGGGAGGCGGCCCTGTTCCAGCCGATGGCTGCCGGCAAGTACCTCAGTGCGGTGACGACGCTGGTGCGTACCGGGCTGCTGAAGGCGGAGGTGGCGGGCCGCCGACTGCGATGGAGCCTGCCGACCCTACGGCAGGCGGCCGTGCCATCCCCGGGCGGAGAAGGCTGCAGCTGGGGACTGGGCTTTAGCTGGCGGGAACTGCCCGCCACGGAGCCGTTTCTCATCACTTCGGCGCTGGTGACCCGGGGCTTGTGCGACGCGGCCGCTGCGCTGCCGCAGGAGCGCGAGGTCGTGGATCTCGCTGAGCAGGCCTTGCGTGGCCTGGACAGCTGGTGCACCCGGTGGCTGGCACACGATGCGCAGACCGGTGATGCGATTCCCGCCTACTCGCCTGGCATCCGCCGTGCGATCTACAACGCCGCAGCGGTCGCCTGGTCGGTGTTGCTGGACCATCGTCCCGAGCGGCAGCGGGAAGCTGCCGAGGGCTTGAGCCGCCTCTGGGCGTGCCGCATGCCGGGAGCGGGCTGGTGTTACGAGGCAGGCAACGGTGTCGTCGACCTGCTTCACCAGGCCTATCTTTTTGGCGCCATGCGGTCGGTGGTGTCGGCCGACGACATCGAGCCGCACATGCTGTCCACCTTTTCGCAGTTCTCGGCGTCGACGACGTGGCTGGACGTGGTGCATGTGGTGGAGCACCAGCCACTCGGACAGATCGGCCATCGCTGGGCCCGCCATGCCGGCGCTCACTGGCTCGTGCTGGATGCACGCCCGGCGCGCCTGTGGTCGCTGGGCGAATTGCTGCGGGTGCTGTCCGAGGCGGCCACGGCGGGCCAGTCCGCCCATTGGTTGACGCGTGCCGGCGGGGTGGCCGCGGACGTGCTGCGACGTGCGGGAGCGCCGGGCGAGCGTGAGATGGTTTTTGGCCGGCACACCATGCACCTCGCGCATGGGCTGGCCGCCTACATCGCGGCCAAGCGCGCGTCGCATCAGGCCGTCGATGCAGCGGTCCCCGGGGCAGGAGCGGGCGCATGAGGCGGCTACCGGGCTGCCCGCTGTCTGCCTGGGCCGACGGCCGGGCCACGCTTGGCGAGCGGCCAGACCTCAGTCTGCGCGGGGAAGCCGGCTGGGCGCGCTTCGGCATCCGGGACCCGGTGCCGTTGATCGACGCGGACGGCCAAGCCGTGGCGGATGGTGATGGGCGCCTGACCTTGTTCTTCAATGCGCGAAGCGCGCCGGTGGAGCACGGCGGCGTCACTTGCGTGGGTGTCGCCCATGGGCGGCCTGCCGAAGGCTGGAGGGTCGATCCCGAGCCGGTCTTCCAGGACGGACCCTATGCTGCGCTCGGCAGTGCGCTGCAACTCGCGCCCGACCACTACCGGCTCTACTACAGCCCGGACACCTTGCAGGGGTTCCGGATGGCTTCGTCCGTCGATGCTCGTTCGTGGCACCTCGGCCATGCCGGAGCGCTGATCCTGAAGCCGAAGGATTTCGGCATTCGCCGCATGGGACTGCCGTTCGTGCGCCGTATCGAGGGGCGGTGGGTGATGTTGTTCGAAGGCGTGGACAACGGCGCCTTCCACCTCTACATGGCCCAGTCCGGTGACGGTGTGCACTGGGAGCCGAGCCATGGAGGCCGGCCCATCTACCAGCCAGCGGCTGGCGCCTGGGACGCCTACGGGCAGGCCAATCCCAGCCTGTACCAGCATCTGCAGGCGGACGGCAGGGCGGTGTTCTCCATCCTCTACAACGGATGCTCGAGCCTGTATGCCTGGGATGTGGGCTTGCTGAGCGCAGAGGGCATCGACGGCCCCTGGCAGGGCCGTCCGGCGCCCCTGCTGAGACGCGGGCCGCCGGGAACCTGGAACGGATGCCGGGTGGAGGGCGCGCGCTTGATCGAGCGTGCTGGGGAGGTGGCGGGCCTGACCTACTTCGGACTGCCGACGCAGGACTCCTATGCCGGGGGGCAGATTGCCTTTGCCTGCCTTGAAACGACAGAAGTCCTGCCGGCCTTCGCCCGGGACGCGGCGCAGTCCAACGCCCAGGCCGAGCGCCGGTACAACGCGGGGCTGGCCCGCCGGTATTTCGATGTCTGGGACCACTACCCGATACAGAGGTACACGACCGAATTCGAATCGGACGCCATGCGCCGCTCCATCCCGCCGGCATCCCGGGTGGTGGTGCTCGGCAGTGGTGGGGGCCGCGAACTGCCCGCGCTCATCGAGCAGGGCTGCGACATCACCGCGGTCGATATTTCGCCCGACATGCTGGAGGCCGGCCGGCAGCGCTATCCCGGGCTGCCCATCCAGTGGGTCGAGGCCGATCTCCACGACCTGCCCGATTCGCTCACGGGCTTTCACGCGGCCGTCTGCCTCGGTGCGGTGTTCAATTACCTGCGAGAGCCGGAGGTGTTTCTTGCGGCAGCGCGCGACTGCCTGACAGAGCAGGGCGTGCTGCTTCTGTCGGCCATCAACGCCCGGCATCCGAGCGAGCCGGCGGCCGATGCCCGGCTGTCGGATGGCCGGTGGCGGCGGCTGTACACCGTCGACGCGCTCCGCGCCCTGGTGGAGGCGGCTGGCTTTCTTGTCGAGCGGGTCGATGGCCTGCGCTTCCTGGTCGACCTGCTGCCATCGGAATGGAACCGGGGCGAGTCGGCGTCGACGCCGCAGGGACAAATCCTGAGCCGTCTGCTGCAGGACGAGCGTCGCCTCTCCGAGCACCTCGTCGCTGATCGCGCGAAGTTCATCCTGCTGCTGGCCCGACGCGGCACGCCGCCGGGCAGGGAATGAACTGTATGCATGCCGTCAATTCCCTTCCCTGCGATTCCTGGCGTGACGCACCCCGGCCCGGGCGCCGCCTGCTGGCGACGATGCTGGTCGACGACGACATCGAAGGAGACAAACGCGTGCAGCAGGCGGCCACGGAGCTCGGCCAGGCACTGCGCGTCGTGGACATCCGGGACAGCGTGGCGCCCGGGCTCTGGCTGCGATGGCGTGTCTTGGCGCAGGTGACGCGGTTGATCCTGCAGGGCTTGCGCGAGCCGCGGCGGCGCCGTGAACTGCTGGCTCCGGATCTTGACGCGGCTCGCCTGTCGCGCTTCCCGCTGAGCGGACTGCTGGCCTGCATGCGCTGGCTGACTCACGCGGTGGGAACAGCGCAGAAGCTGCGGGCAATGAATCCCGAGGGTGAGCCGTGGCACATCCACGCCCACGACTTGTATTGCGCCGTGGCGGCCGTTCTTGGGCCGATGCCCCCCGGCAGTCGCCTGGTCTATGACGCGCATGAGCTGGAGATTCATCGGAACCGCAAGGTCGGCTGGGTGCGGGTGCTCATCGAGCATGCGCTGGAGCAACGCGTCCTCCAGCACACGGACGAGCTGCGTGTGGTCAACCACCGCATCGCCGACACGATGGGCCGCTGGTATCGACTCCCGCAGGTGAGCTCGGTGCACTACAACGATCACTACCCGCACCACCCCGTCAGCGTGCCGCCCCCTGGGGAGCGGCCGACGCTGGTCTACATCGGCAAAGGGGTGCACGGCAGGTTGCTGGAGCGACTGGACCGTCCGGCCGATCTTCTGGGCTTCGATGTCTCGGTCTACCTGCTGGGCAGCGCGCTGCCCTCCTCGATCTCCGGGAAGTACTGGCAGCATGGGCCGCTGCATTACGAGGCAGATCTGCTGGCCCGGGTGGCCTCGCGCCGCTGCCTGATGTGGTGCTGCGCGGAGTCGCTGTCGTTGAGCTACCGGCTGGCAACGCCGAACAAGTTCTTCCAGGCGCTGGCGGTTGGCATGCCGGTGCTGGCGGCCCAAGGGACCTATCTGGCCGATATCGTGAGCGAACACGGCATCGGCGCTGTCTTCGAAGGCGGCAACCTCGGGGACATCGCCGCGCGAACCCGGACTGCCGAGTTCGAAGGATGGGTGGCCCGGGTCGTGCACTTCCGTGAGCGCTTGCGGCGCGGCGAGGTGCGGATTTGAGGCGGGGTGCGCAGGTGCCACCCCGGTTGCAGGTGTCCGGCCTCGACATTGGCTTGTGGAGCCAGCCGCACCTGCAGCGTCTCCTTGGGCATGCCATCACGGTGAGACCCGGCAGTGGCCATCCCGGCGAGGTGGTCCACATCGGCTGGGGCATGCGCCGCAGCGGCGTACGGGCTGCTGCACGGGCTGCCGCTGCCGGGCAGGCCTGCTGGCGGCTGGAGGACGGCTTTCTTCGCTCACTCGGGCTGGGGCGTCGCGCGCTGGCGTGGTCGGTACTGGTGGATGACATCGGCATCTACTATCGAGCCGACCACCCTTCCCGCCTGGAAGCGCTGGTGTCGACGCCGGCCTCACCGGAGCAGGCTGGCCGTGCCGCTGCCCTGGCGGCCGGCTGGTGCCGGCTGCGGCTGTCCAAGTACAACCATGCGCGGGAGGCCGCACCGCCGGTGCCGGACCCGTATGTGCTGGTGGTCGATCAGACCTTCGGCGACGCTTCGGTGCGCTATGGAATGGCCGATGAAAGCAGCTTCCACCGGATGCTCGAGGCGGCGCTGGACGAGCACCCCGATGTGCCTGTGTTGCTCAAGGTGCATCCGGACGTCATCTCCGGGCGCAAGCGCGGACACTTCGACCGCGGCCTCACTCGTGGCGCAGCAACCCGGGTGGTGCTGCTTGCGGACGACGTCCACCCTCCTTCGCTGATCGAGCCGGCGTTGGCCATCTACACCGTGACCTCGCAAATGGGTTTCGAGGGGCTGCTATGGGGCAAGCCGGTGCGCACGTTCGGGATGCCGTTCTATGCCGGCTGGGGCCTGACGAACGACGACCTGCCTGCGCCACAGCGGCGGCGCCTGGGGCACCGCGTGGTGCTGCATGACCTGGTCCATGCGGCGCTGGTTGGCTACCCTCGCTACCTCGATCCGGAGAGGCTCGAGCCTTGCGCCCCGGAACGGTTGATGGAGTGGATGGGGCTGCAGCGGCGCATGCGCGAGCGCTTTCCCCGACAGGTGTACGGCCTCGGCTTTTCCCGCTGGAAGAAGCCCATCGTGCGTGCCTTCATGGCTGGCAGCGAGGTGCGCTTCGTCGCGGAGGGCAAGGCCGTGCCTGCGGACGCCGCGGTGGCGGTGTGGGGTTGCCGGCCCACCGAGGTGGATGACGGGTTGCGCCCGCCGGCTGCACCTCACCATGCGGGCTCGATGGTGGTCCGCCTGGAAGACGGCTTCCTCCGGTCCGTTGGCCTGGGGGCCGACCTGGTGCGCCCGCTATCGTGGGTGATGGACCGTCAGGGCCTCTACTACGACGCAACGCGCCCCTCCGACCTGGAGAGCCTGCTCCAGACCACTGTCTTCGACCTCCCACTGCTGCAGCGGGCGCAGGCGCTGCGCCAGCGCATCGTGACGGCCGGCCTGAGCAAGTACAACGTCGGCGCTGGCGGCTGGACCCGCCCCCCGGTGGCCCGGCCGGTGGTGCTGGTGCCCGGGCAAGTCGAGGCCGATGCCTCGTTGCGCTTTGGCGCGCCGGGGATCCGCACCAACCTGGAGCTGCTGCGGGCTGCCCGCGACGCCGCTCCCGATGCCTACCTGGTCTACAAACCGCATCCGGACGTGGTCGCCCGCTTGCGGCGTGCCGGGGTCGGCGAGGCCGAGGTCCGGCGCTACTGCGACGAAGTGGTGATTGATGCACCGATCCACGTGGTGCTCGATGCCGTGGATGAGTTGCACGTGCTCACTTCGCTGGCGGGGTTCGAAGGACTGATGCGAGGCAAGCGGGTGACCTGCCACGGCTGTCCCTTCTATGCCGGCTGGGGGCTCACCCAGGACCGGGTCGCGCTGCCCCGCCGTAGCCGCCGGCTGAGCCTGGACGAACTGGTCGCGGCGGTGCTCATCCTGTACCCTACCTATGTCAGCCGCACCACCGAGGCCTTCACCACGCCGGAACGGGCGCTCGACGAACTACTGGCCTGGAAGGCTCGGGGCCAGGGCCCGGTACCGGTCTGGCGCCGGTTGTTGCGCTGGGCGCTGAGTCGGCGGCCCGCATGAGGCAGCGATGCGGCCCGGCGCCGCGGCAGTCTGGAATCCCCGCTGGACGTCTCGTCCTGTGGTGGGACAATTGTTCGACGGCACGCGGCCGCAGCGCCGAGCCCACCCCCTCCCCGCCCCCCGCCCGGCAAAGGTAACGCTCGCATGATCCTCATCACCGGCGGCGCCGGCTTCATCGGCAGCAACTTCATCCTCGACTGGCTGGCCCAATCCGACGAGCCGGTGCTCAACCTCGACGCCCTCACCTACGCCGGCAACCTGCGCAACCTCGCTTCCCTGCAAGGCGACCCGCGCCACCGCTTCGTCCACGGCGACATCGCCGACCGCGCGCTGGTCGACCGGCTGCTGGCCGAGCACCGGCCACGCGCCATCGTCCATTTCGCCGCCGAAAGCCACGTCGACCGCTCCATCCTCGGCCCCGCCGCCTTCGTGCGGACCAACGTCGAAGGCACCTTCACCCTGCTGGAGGCCGCCCGCGCCTACTGGGCCTCCCTGCCCGGAGCCGACGAGCGCGCCGCCTTCCGCTTCCACCACGTCTCCACCGACGAGGTGTACGGCTCGCTCGGGCCCACCGACGCGCCGTTCGCCGAAACCCATCCCTACGAACCCAACAGCCCCTACTCGGCCAGCAAGGCCGCCAGCGACCACCTGGTGCGCGCCTGGCACCACACCTACGGCCTGCCGGTGGTCACCACCAACTGCTCCAACAACTACGGGCCCTTCCACTTTCCGGAGAAGCTGATCCCGTTGATGATCGTCAACGCGCTGGCCGGCCAGCCGCTGCCCGTTTACGGCGACGGGCTGAACGTGCGCGACTGGCTCTACGTCAAGGACCATTGCGCTGCGGTGCGCACCGTGCTCGCCCACGGCCGCCCCGGCGAGACCTACAACATCGGCGGCTGGAACGAGAAGACCAACCTCGAGATCGTGCACACCATCTGCGACTTGCTCGATGAACTGCGGCCCGATGCCACCGGCCCGCGGCGTCGCCTCGTCAGCTTCGTCAAGGACCGCCCCGGCCACGACCGCCGCTACGCCATCGACGCCCGCAAGATCGAACGCGAACTGGGCTGGCGGCCGGCCGAGACCTTCGAGTCCGGCATCCGCAAGACCGTGCAGTGGTATCTCGACCATCCGGACTGGGTCGCCGAGGTGCAAAACGGCAGCTATCGCGACTGGCTGGCCACCCAGTACGCCGGCAGCGGGGCCGCGCCATGAAGCCCGCCGCCGGCACACCGGCAGCGACTGCCTCGGCGCCATCCCGCCTGCCGGCCCCGCCGGGGGCCACACCACCACAACAGGCACCGGCGGCAGCTGCGGCGCCGATAGCGGCCGCCGCCGCAGCCAACCCCCCAGCGCCCATGACATCGGCCGGCTCGCCCCCGCGGCCCGACGCTGGCGCCGCGCCCGCCGCCCATCGCCCCGCCTGGGCCGAGCCGCCCCTCGTGCTGCTCTTGGGCCGCAATGGCCAGGTCGGCTGGGAACTGCAGCGCGCCCTGGCGCCGCTCGGCCGGCTGGTGGCGCTGGACCGCGCGGGCGATCCGGCACGCGGCCTCTGCGGCGACTTGTCGCAACCCGAGGCGCTGGCGGCCACCGTGCGCCAGCTGCGGCCCGCGGTCATCGTCAATGCCGCAGCCCACACCGCCGTCGATCGGGCCGAAGCCGAACCCGAGCTGGCCGAGCTGCTCAACGCCACCGCCTGCGGCGTGCTTGCACGCGAGGCGGCCGTGATGGGTGCCTGCCTGGTGCACTACAGCACCGACTACGTCTTCGACGGCAGCGGCCAGCAGCCCCACCGCGAAGACGACGCCACCGGCCCGCTCAACGTCTACGGCCGCAGCAAGCTCGAAGGCGAGCGGCAGATCCGCGCCAGTGGTTGCCGCCACCTCATCCTGCGCACCAGCTGGGTGTACGCGGCGCGCGGCGGCAACTTCGCTCGCACCATGCTGCGGCTGGCCGCCGAGCGCGATCGCCTGTCGGTGGTGGATGACCAGTTTGGCGCGCCCACCGGTGCCGAGCTGATCGCCGACGTCACCGCCCATGCCCTGCGCCGGCTCGCCCGGCTGCCCGAGCTGGCCGGCACCTACCACCTGGCGGCCGACGGCTGCACCAGCTGGCACGGCTATGCCTGCCATGTGATCGAATGGGCCCGTGCCCACGGGCTGGCCTTGAAGGTGCCGCCCGAGGCCATTGCCGCGGTGCCGAGTTCGGCCTTTCCCACGCCGGCACGCCGGCCGCACAACTCGCGGCTGTGCACCGACAAGCTGCAAGCCGCCTTCGGCCTGCACCTGCCGCCGTGGCAGGCGGGCGTGGACCGCATGCTGGCCGAGGTGCTCGCCGGCATCCCATCGCCCTGACCCGGCCGGCCCCCATGCAAGCAGGCAAGCACCAAGACCGCAGCAAGACCACGGAGGCGCCATGACGCGCAAAGGCATCATCCTGGCCGGAGGCTCCGGCACCCGGCTGCATCCGGTGACGGTGGCCGTGAGCAAGCAGCTCATGCCCGTCTACGACAAGCCGATGATCTACTACCCGCTCAGCGTGCTGCTGCTGGCGGGCATCCGGGACATCCTGGTCATCTCCACCCCGCAGGACACGCCGCGCTTCCAGCAGCTGCTGGGCGACGGCAGCGCCTGGGGCCTGTCGCTCAGCTACGCGGTGCAGCCCAGCCCGGACGGCCTGGCGCAGGCCTTCCTGATCGGCGACCACTTCCTCGGCGGCGCACCCAGCGCCCTGGTGCTGGGCGACAACATCTTCTACGGCCACGACCTCACCGCCCGCCTGGCTGCGGCCGGCCGCCAGCCGCACGGCGCCACCGTCTTCGCCTACCCGGTGAACGACCCACAGCGCTACGGCGTGGTGGAGTTCGACCCCTCCGGCCGCGCCATCAGCATCGAGGAAAAGCCGGCGGTGCCCAAGAGCCGCTATGCCGTCACCGGCCTGTACTTCTACGACAGCCAGGTGGTGCCGATGGCCCGCAGCCTGCGCCCGAGCGCCCGCGGCGAGCTGGAGATCACCGACCTGAACCGCCTGTACCTCGACAATGGGCAGCTCGACGTCCAGCTGATGGGCCGCGGCGACGCCTGGCTGGACACCGGCACCCACGAATCGCTGCTGGCAGCCAGCCAGTTCATCCACACGCTGGAAACGCGGCAGGGCTTGAAGATCTGCTGCCCCGAGGAAATCGCCTGGCGCCAGGGCTGGATCAGTGCCGAGCAGCTCGAACGCCTGGCCGCGCCGCTGGCCAAGAGCGGCTATGGGCAATATCTGCAGCAAGTATTGAAGGAGCGCGTGTTCTGATGAATGTCATCACCACCGAACTTCCCAGCGTGCTGGTGCTGGAGCCGCGCGTCTTTGGCGACGAGCGCGGCTTCTTCATGGAAAGCTTCAACCAGCAGCGCTTCGACGAGGCCACTGGCACGGCTTACCGATTTGTGCAGGACAACCATTCCCGTTCCGCCCGCGGCGTGTTGCGCGGCCTGCATTACCAGCTGCCGCCCCATGCCCAGGGCAAGCTGGTGCGCGTGACGCAGGGCGCGGTGTTCGACGTCGCGGTGGACCTGCGCCGCGGCAGCGCCGGCTTCGGCCGCTGGGTGGGCGTCGAGCTCAGCGGCGAGAACCACCGCCAGCTCTGGATCCCCCCCGGCTGCGCGCACGGTTTCCTGGTGCTCAGCGAGAGCGCCGACTTCCTCTACAAGACCACCGGCTACTACGCCCCGCAGGCCGAGCGCTGCCTGCTCTGGAACGATGCCGACCTGGGCATCGACTGGCCCGACATCGGCCGCCCGCCGCTGCTGTCCGCCAAGGATGCGCAGGGCCGGGCTTTTGCGCAGGCAGACACCTTCGAATGACCCAAGGGCCGCGCTGCGGCCCTGAGGGCCCGGGTTTCCCCGGGGGCGCAGCCCTGTCCGTCAGGCCAGGGAATTGCAGATAGCGTGATGTCCGGCACGCAAGTGCGTCGCGCCATCAAAATGGGCGAGCATCCCTTGTCGGCAGAATCGGTGTCAGCGTTTCGCCCGCGGCGTCCAGCGGGTGCTCCGGAACCGGCGGGGCGCCTGCCAGTGCCGTGATGAGGTCCGCCAATCTGCGTAGTACATGCCGCACCCCGCCTCGTTCACCTCCCTGCTGGCGCATCACCGCACCTTGTTGTTGCAGGGCCCGATGGGGCCCTTCTTCTCGCGGCTGGCGGCCTACCTGGAGGCGCACGGGCAGAGCGTCTACAAGGTCAACTTCAACGGCGGCGACCGGTGGTTCTACCGCCGCCGGCGCGCGCAGGACTATGTCGGCCGCCCCGAAGACTGGCCGGCCTGGCTGCGCCACCTGCTGATCCTCAAGCGCATCGACGCCATCGTGCTGTTCGGCCAGGGCCGGCCCATCCATGTGGCCGCGCGCCAGGTGGCCGAAGAGCTCAAGCTCAAGGTCTATGTGTTCGAGGAAGGCTATCTGCGGCCTGACTACGTCACGCTGGAGGCCGGCGGCGTCAACGGCTATTCGCGCGTGCCGCGCGACCCGGCCTTCTACCGTGCCCTGCCGCCGCGGCGCACCTCGCCTCCCAAGCCCACGGGGCAGCACTTCACCGGCATGGCGCTGCAGGCCATCACTTACTTCCTGGCCGCGGCGCTGTGGAAGCCGCGTTTTCCGCACCAGGTCTATCACCGCTCGCTCAATCCCTTCACCGAGGGGCTGTGCTGGCTGCGTGGCGGCGTCCGCAAGCTGCTGCACGGCTGGCAACAGCGTCACCTGCTGGATCAACTGAGCGCACCCGGCCGCTCGGGGCAGTGGTTCCTGCTGCCGCTGCAGGTGCACAACGACAGCCAGATCCTGCACCACTCGCCCTATCGCAGCATCGAGGCGGTCATCGAGGACGTGATCGCGTCCTTCGCTCGGCATGCCGATCCGCAGCACTGGCTGGTCATCAAGCACCACCCGATGGACCGCGGGCACACCGACTACGGCGACTTCATCCGGCACACCGCGCTGGCCTTCAACGTCGCCGAGCGGGTGCTGTACGTGCACGACCTGCACCTGCCCACCCTGCTCAAGCACGCGCGAGGCGTGGTCACCGTCAACAGCACCACCGGCCTGCAGGCCCTGTTCCACCGCACCCCGGTCGCGGCGCTGGGGGAGTGCTTCTATGCCATCGAGGGCCTGGTGCGCCGGCCGCCGCTGGCGGCCTTCTGGCGCGACCCGGGGCGGGTCGATGCGGAGCTGTTCCAGCGCCTGCGCCACTACCTCGTGCGCCACACGCAGCTGAATGCGAGCTTCTATGCCGACACCCCCGCCCTGCGGGTGCCCTCGCTGAAGCTGGTGCGCCGCCGCGGCCCGCGCGACGAGGGGCCGGCGACGATGATCAGCCAGCCCGCCCCGCTCGCCGCGCTGCCCGAGCCCTTGCAGGCGGTGCCGGCGCGGCCGGTGCAGGAGGAGACGGCCACGCCCCAGGCCAATGACGGCGCCGCTGAAACGCCGGCTGCGCCCGGCACGCCGGGCTGGTCGCGCACGCAACCGTTCCGGCTCCAGTAAGCTCGGGGCATGCTACGTGTCATCTCCGCCAACCTGAACGGTATCCGCTCCGCCTCCACCAAGGGCTTCTTCGGCTGGCTTGCCCAGCAGCAGGCAGACGTCGTCTGCGTGCAGGAACTGAAGGCCCAGGACGGCGACCTCAACGACGCCATGCGCCAGCCCGAAGGGCTGCGTGGCTGGTTCCACTGCGCCGAGAAGAAGGGCTACAGCGGCGTCGGCCTGTATGCCCGGCGCGAGCCCGACCGGGTGGTCGAAGGCATCGGCCACGCCGGCTTCGACGCTGAGGGCCGCTACCTGCGGGCGGATTGGGGACCGCTCTCGGTGGTTTCGCTGTACCTGCCCTCCGGCTCCTCGTCCGATGAGCGGCAGCAGGCCAAGTTCCAGTTCATGGAGGCCTTCTTCCCGGTGCTGCAGGCGCTGCGGGCCGAGGGGCGCGAGATCCTGATCTGCGGTGACTGGAACATCGCCCACCAGAACATCGACCTGAAGAACTGGAAGGGCAACCAGAAGAACTCCGGCTTCCTGCCCGAGGAGCGCGCCTGGCTCACGCGGGTGTTCGACGAGGTGGGCTGGGTCGACGTCTACCGCCGGCTGCATCCCGAAGCCGGCGAAGAGGGCTACACCTGGTGGAGCAACCGCGGCCAGGCCTGGGCCAAGAACGTCGGCTGGCGCATCGACTACCAGATTGCCACGCCGGGCCTGGCAGCCACCGCCAAGCGCGCGGCCATCTTCAAGGACCAGCGCTTCTCCGACCACGCCCCGCTGACGGTCGACTACGACTTCGCCACCTGAACGCCACCCGCGGCCAGCCGGGTCGGGCCGGGGCAACATCCCCCGCAGTAATGACAGGGAATGCGCCCCATCCGCGGTGGCGTCGGTGATCATCGAAGCTCCACCCCTCACGAGGAGACAGCTTCGATGAAACCCGCAGTACTTCGTTGCGCCGCCCTGCTCGCCTGTGGCGGCCTGGCCGCCGTCTCGCATGCCGGCGAGGTCTATACCGGCATCGGCCTGCCCGGGCTGATGGTGGGGTATGCCCAGCCGCTCAACGACCGCGTCACCGTGCGTGCCGACTTTGCCACCCTGGGCAGCCGCAGCAAGGACGGCCGTGAAGAGGGCATCGAATACGACGGCAAGATCAAGTTCAGCCGGGTCGGCCTGTTCGCCGACTGGTTTCCTTTCCAGAACGGCTTTCGCTTCACCGGCGGCGTGACCTTCAACCGCATGCGGGCCGACCTCGAAGGCCGGCCCGAGGGCGGCACCATCACCATCGGCGACACCACCTACGTTGCCAGCCCGGACGACCGCTTCGACGTGCGCATCAAGTTCCCCAGCACCACGCCCTACCTCGGCATCGGCTGGGGGCACATGCCGCGCGCCGCCGGCGGCTGGGGCTTCGCCTTCGACCTCGGCGCCTCCATCGGCAAGGCCAAGGTGCGCGGCCGGGCCAGCGGCCCGCTGCTGTCGCAGACCGTGAGCCAGGAAGACATCGACCGCGAACTGGAGGAACTGCGCGACGGCGTCGGCAAGCTCAAGGCCATGCCGCAGTTGAGCGTGGGAGCGAACTACCGGTTCTGAGCCGGTCGGGTTCGGGGGCAGCCGTGCCGGTCTGCACGGTGCCCGCCATGTCGCGGCGCTGGAGCGGCGGCGTCGCCTGCCAGCGCGGACACCTTGGCGGGCGGCCAATGGCGGGGGCCGGTAGGTGCCCGCCCGGCAGCTCACCGGGGAGCGCATCGCGACGTTCTCTGGAAGCGCTCCTGCTGCCAGCCACATCGCCGCAGGACCCGCCCCGGGGCGGGCGCTTTCGCGCCCGCGGCTACGCTACGTGCCTGCCGTACCTACGGTGCCTACGGTGCCTACGGTGCCTACGGTGCCTACGGTGCCTACGGTGCCTACGGTACCTACGGTACCTACGGTACCTACGGTACCTACGGTACCTACGGTGCCGTGCTGCCGTGCTGCCGTGCTGCCGTGCTGCCGTGCTGCCGTGCTGCCGTGCTGCCGTGCCGGCTCCGCCCGGACGGCCGCGCCGCGCCAGCGTGATCCCCGTGACCGATTCTCGGCCGGCCGCGTCGCTGTAGGACTGCGCCGACATCGCATGCCGTTTCGTCCTATGCGCTGCAGTTCTTTCGTCTGTCACGTCTTCATGCGGTGGCCGCCTAAGCTTATGCGTGTCGATGCACTGCAGCATCGGCTGAGATGAACCCATTGGACGCAGGAGGAAAGAGAATATGAACCGTGCACAACAACCCGCCCGCATCGCTCACGCTGTTGCAGCCCTGCTGGGTGCTCTTGCGCTGAGCACCGCCGCGCACGCCACCGGCGACAAGACGGTCTATGACCAGGCCCGCGCCACCGCCAAGGCCACCTATGACACCGCGCGCAAGCAATGCGATGCGCAGTCCGGCAATGCCAAGGACATCTGCGTGGCTGAGGCGAAGGCCGCCCGCACCAAGGCCGAAGCCGAGGCGGAAGCCAGCTACAAGGGCACGGTGAAGGCGCGCCAGGAAGCCGCAGAGGACATGGCCGAAGCGCAGTACGAAGTCGCCAAGGAACGCTGCGACGACCAGACCGGCAATGCCAAGGACGTGTGCAAGAAGGAAGCCAAGGCCACCATGGAAAAGGCCAAGGTCGATGCCAAGGCCCAGCGTGAGGTGAACGACACCCGCAAGGAAGCCATGGAAGACAAGCGCGACGCGCAGTACGACGCCGATGCCGAGAAGTGCGACACCCTGAGCGGCAACGCCAAGGATGCGTGCGTGGATCGTGCCAAGCGCATGAACAAGCAGTGATCGTCGCGATCGGCCGGCCCTTGCGGGCCGGCTGGCGCGAGGAGGCAGGCCGGAGGGCCCGGTCCAGTGCACCCGGTGCCGGCCTGCCGCATCAATTCAACCGCAACGCAAGGAGCGCGAGATGAACTGGGATCGAATCGAAGGCAATTGGCATCAGCTCAAAGGCAAGGCCATCGAGCAGTGGGGCAAGCTCACTGACGACGACTTCGACCGCCTGGATGGCCAGCGCGAGCAACTGGTCGGTCGCATCCAGGAGGCCTACGGCCTGTCGCGCGATGAAGCCGACCGGCAGGTCAGGGAGTGGTCGGATCGCCTGAACTGAGGCCCTCGTCCGGCGCCTCCTCTTCCGCTGGCGCGGAGGTGGTTGCCGCCGGTGCACCGCCGGCCGGCGGTGTCGAGGACAGCAAGCGCCAGCGGCCAAGCTGATAGGCAGCCATCTTGCGATAAAGCGTGGCCCGACCCATGCCAAGCCGCTTGGCGGCCGCGGCCACGCTGCGGCTCTCCGACAGCGCCTGCTCGATCAGCTGGCGCTCATAGTGACTCATTGCCACCGCATACCCCTGGGCCGCCGGGCAGCCGGCGCCCGTGGGCGGGCCGATCACCGGTGCCGGCGGCGGCTGCCACAGGGTGGCGGCGTCGGCCGCGTCCGCGGCATGCAGCGCCAGGTGCACGGTGGCGGCGGACAGCACCGCGGAATCGGACAGCACCATGCTGCGCTCCAGCACGTTGCGCAGCTCGCGGATATTGCCGGGCCACCGGTGCCGCGCCAGCAGGGCCAGCGCGTCGCTGTCCAGGGTGCAGATGCGGCCGCCCTGCTGCTCCGCCAGGCTGTCGAGGATGGCTTCGCACAGCGCCTCCAGGTCCTCGATCCGCTCGCGCAGGGGCGGCACCGCGATGGACAGGACGTCGAGGCGGTAGTAGAGGTCGGCCCGGAAGGCGCCGCTGGCCACCAGCTCGCCCAGCGGCCGCGACGTGGCCGCGATGATGCGCACATCCGCACTCACCACCTCGTTGGAGCCGAGCGGCTCGAATTCCTTCTCTTGCAGCACCCGCAGCAGCTTCGACTGCAGAGGCAAGGGCATGTCGCCGACCTCGTCCAGGAAGAGCGTGCCGCCGCGTGCCACCTGCAGCTTGCCCTGGCGCTCGCGCCGGTCGGCGCCGGTGTAGGCGCCGGGTGCCACACCGAACAGCTCGGCCTCCAGCAGGGCGTCGGGGATGGCGGCCATGCTGAGCGAGACGAAGGGACGATGCGCCCGCGGCGACGCGGCGTGAATGGCGTGCGCCAGCAACTCCTTGCCGGTGCCCGTCTCGCCGAGCAGCAGCACCGGTGAATGGGTCGAGGCGGCACGCCGCGCGGTGCGCTTGAGCTCGAGCGCGGCGGGCGACATGCCGACGAAGTTCGAGAAGCTGTACTTCGCCTGCCGGGGCGCGGGGCGCGCCTTGCGGGCCGCTGCAAGCTCTTCCTGCAGGCTGAGGAAGCGCGAGACCAGCGGCGACAGCGACGTCCATTCGTCGAACAGCGCAAAGCCGACTGCCCCCACCACACTGCCGTCTTCGCCTTTCAGCGGCAGGCGCGTCACCACCAAGGGATGGCCCGGGGCGTCGAGGATGTCGAGCAGGATGGGCTGGCCACTGGCCACCACCTCGCGCATGCGGCTGTGCGGAATCACCTCCTCGCAGGGCCGCCCGAGCGCCTCGGTGGGGTGCGCCAGCCCGAAGCGGCGCGCATGGCGCTCGCTGATCCAGGCGATGCGCGCCTCGCGGTCCACCACCAGGGTGCCTTCGCTGGCGCGCTCGAAGGCACGGAACAAGGTTTGTACCGACGAGGCCCGCAACGCCGGCAAGTCGTTCAGTCGAGCGACGCCGGCGGCCGCCGCCCAGATGTCAGAATCGTCCGCATTCATCTGCCTGTCTCCCGACCAGGGCTGCCGACTCACGCCCTCCGGGCCGGCAGCCGGTGAACGATTTCGCCCATGATGCCGCGCCTGAAGGCGAGCACACAGACGATGAAGATGACGCCGGTGACCGTGCCCACCGACTCACCCAGGGCGTGAAAAGCCTCCAGGCCGCTCAGGCGGGCCAGTGCCTCGCCGAGCTCGCCCAGCTTGTTCTCCAGCACCACCACGACCAGTGCCCCGACCAGCGGGCCGCTCAGGGTGCCCAGCCCGCCCACCAGCGTCATGAGGATGACCAGGCCCGACATCGACCAGTGCACGTCCGTCAGGGTCTCGAAGCCCATCACCAGGACCTTCAGCGAACCGGCCAGCCCGGCCAGCGCGGCCGAGAGCACGAACGCAAGCAGCCGGAAGCGCCGGGTGTCGTAGCCGAGCGAAAGCGCGCGTGGTTCGTTCTCGCGCACCGCACGCAACACCTGGCCGAACGGTGAGCGCACGATGCGCTCGATCAGCAGGAAGGCCGCCGTCACGATCAGCAGCACCACTGGGTAGAGGACGCGGTCGTCGCTCAGATCGAGCAGGCCCAGCAGGTGCCCGCGCGGTACGCCCTGCAGGCCGTCCTCGCCGCCCGTGAGCGGCGACTGCAGGCAGAAGAAGTACACCATCTGCGCCAGCGCGAGCGTGATCATCGAGAAGTAGATGCCTTCGCGGCGGATGGCGAGCGCCCCCATCACCGCGCCGAGCAGGGCCGCCGAGGCGGTACCGGCCAGCAGGCCCAGCTCCGGGGTCCAGCCCCAGGCCTTCAGTGCATGGGCACAGACATAGCCTGCCCCGCCGAAGAACGCCGCATGGCCGAATGACAGCAGGCCGGTGAAGCCGAGCAGCAGGTTGAACGCGCAGGCGAACAGTCCGAAGCACAGCAGCTTGAGCACGAACACCGGGTAGGCGCCCAGCCAGGGTGCGGCCAGCAGGCCGCCCAGCAGCAGGGCATAGAGGATCTTGCGGGAAGGCATCCGTTCCTCCTTCAGCGCAGCCGCCCGAACAGGCCCGCAGGGCGCACGAGCAGCACGATGACCATGATGAAAAAGACCACCGTTGCGGAGGCCTCCGGATAGAACACGCGCGTCAGCCCCTCGATGACACCCAGGGCCAGGCCGGTGACGATGGAGCCCAGGATGGAGCCCATGCCGCCGATCACCACCACCGCGAACACGACGATGATCAGGTTCTGCCCCATCAGTGGCGAGACCTGCATCACCGGCGCCGCCAGCACCCCGGCGAAGGCCGCCAGCGCGACGCCGCCGCCGTAGGTGAGCGTGACCATCAGCGGCAGGTTCACGCCAAAGGCCTCCACCAGCCGCGGGTTCTCGGTGCCGGCGCGCAGCAGCGCGCCCAGGCGCGTCCGCTCGATCAGGTACCAGGTGGCGATGCAGGCCGTGAGCGAGGCCAGCACGACCCACGCGCGGTAGACCGGCAACACCATGAAGCCGAGGTCCAGCGCACCGGTCAGTGCCTCCGGCGCCTCGTAGGGCAGGCCCGAGACGCCGTAGCGGGCGCGGAACACGCCTTCCAGCACCATCGCGATGCCCAGCGTCAGCAGCAGGCCGTACAGCGGGTCGAGCCGGTAGGTCCATTGCAGCAGGAGCCGCTCGATCAGCATGCCGCCCAGGCCCACCGCGAGCGGGGCCAGCACCAGCATGCTCCAGTAGCCGAGGCCCAGGCTGTCCAGGCCCACCCAGGCCAGCACTGCGCCCAGCATGAACAGCGCGCCGTGGGCGAAGTTGATGACGTTGAGCAGGCCGAAGATCACGGCCAGGCCCAGGCTGAGCACCGCGTAGAACGAGCCGTTCACCAAACCCAGCAGCAGCTGGCTCAGCAGGGCGGGCAGGGGGACACCGAAGATTTCCATGACAGCAAGGCACGGGGGTGGAGGCCGGCCGCCGGCCCATGTGCGTCGGGGACGCGCGATGCCGGGGCCGGGGAAGGGGCTCAGCGCTTGAGCAAGGCGCACTTTGATTCCGCAGGCGTGGCAAAGACCTGCTCGCCCGGCATCGTGGCGACCACCTTCAGCAGATCCCAGGGGCCCTTCGATTCAGCCGGGGCCTTGGCCTGCAGCAGGTACATGTCGTGCACGAAGCGGCCGTCGGCCCGGATGCGGCCCTTGGCGTAGAAGTCGTCGATGGGCGTCTTCTTCAGCTCGGCCATCACCTTGTCGGGATCGTCGGTGCCGGCCGCCTTCACCGCGTTGAGGTAGGCGGTCACGGCCGAGTAGTCACCGGCCTGGGGGCTGCTCGGCATCTTCTTCGTGCGGGCCTGGAAGCGCTGCGCGAACTGCCGCGTCTTGTCGTTGAGGTCCCAGTACCAGCTGTCGGTCAGCAGCAGGCCCTGCGCGGTGGGCAGGCCCAGGCTGTGCACGTCGGTCAGGAAGACCAGCAGGCCGACCATCTTCATGTTCTTGGCAATGCCGAACTCACGCGCCGACTTCACGGCGCTGATGAAGTCGCCGCCCGCATTGGCGAAACCCAGCACCTGGGCCTTGGAGGCCTGCGCCTGCAGCAGGAAGGAAGAGAAGTCGGAGGCGTTCAGCGGGTGCCTGACCGAGCCCGCCACGCTGCCGCCCCGGGCCTTCACCACCGCGCCGGTGTCGACCTCCAGCGAATGGCCGAAGGCATAGTCGGCCGTCAGGAAGAACCAGGACTTGCCGCCCTGTGCCAGGATGGCCGAGGCGGTGCCCTTGGACAGCGCGATGGTGTCGTAGGCATAGTGCACCGTGTAGGGCGTGCACTCCTCGTTGGTGAGCCGGGAGGAGCCGGCGCCCACGTTGATGTAGACCCGCTTCTTGCCGGCGGCCACCCCGCTGACGGCCAGCGCGGTGCCGGAGTTGGTGCCGCCCAGCACGAGGTCGGTGCCCTGGTCGTACCACTCGCGCGCCTTGGCCGCGGCGATGTCCGCCTTGTTCTGGTGATCGGCCGAGACGAACTCGATCGGCTTGCCCAGCACCTTGCCGCCGAAGTCCTCGATGGCCATGCGCACCGCTTCCGCGCCGTGCTTGCCGTCGAAGTCGGCATACAGGCTCGACATGTCGGTGATGAAGCCGATCTTGACGGTGTCCCCGCTGACCTGGGCGCCGGCATGGGGCAGCCCCAGTGCCAGCAGGACTGCCGCCGCCACGGTGGCCTTGCTGTAGTTCATCAACACTCTCCTGTGTGGCGGCCACGGCCGCCGGTTCTGCGCTTCATCCCGCGACCGCGGGCCTCATACGCCCAGCAGCTCGTGCAGCATGGGCAACTTGTCTTGCAGCCGCTCGGCGCTGAAGGCCTCGACGATGCGGCCGTGCTCCATCACGCACAGCCGGTCGGCCAGCGGCGCGGCGAAGCGGAAGTTCTGTTCCACCATCACGATCGTGTAGCCGCGCGCTTTCAGGGTGCGGATGGTCTGCGCCAGGGTCTGCACGATGACCGGTGCCAGGCCTTCGGAGATCTCGTCGAGCAGCAGCAGGTCGGCGCCGGTGCGCAGGATGCGGGCCAGCGCCAGCATCTGTTGCTCGCCGCCGGACAGCCGGGTGCCCTGGCTCCGACGACGCTCGCGCAGGTTGGGGAACAGGTGGTAGATCTCGTCGACCGTCATGCCGGGGCCCTTGCCGGGCAAGGGCGGCGGCAGCATCAGGTTTTCCTCGCAAGAAAGGCTGGCGAAGATGCCGCGCTCCTCGGGGCAATAGGCCACGCCGTGGCGCGCAATGCGGTGGGTGCGCAGGTCGACCGTTTCAACGCCGTGCACCCGTACCGAGCCGCGGCGGTGTCCGGTGAGGCCCATCACCGCGCGCAGCGTGGTGGTGCGGCCGGCGCCGTTGCGGCCCAGCAGCGTGACCACTTCGCCCGGCTGCACCAGCAGGTCCACCCCATGCAGGATGTGGGACTCGCCGTACCAGGCGTGCAGGCCCCGGATCTCCAGTGCCGGCGTGCTGGCGATGGCGGGCGGTGGCGACAGTTCGCTGGCAGCCATCAGTGGGCTCCTGCCAGCGCGGCGTCGGCACTGCCCATGTAGGCCTCGATCACCGCCGGGTTGCGCGACACCTCGGCATACGGGCCTTCAGCCAGGATGGTGCCGCGCTGCAGCACCGTGATGGTGTCGGCGATGGACGCCACCACGTTCATGTTGTGCTCCACCATCAGCACCGTGCGCCCGGCGCTGACCTTGCGGATGAGCCGGGTCACGCGCTCGACGTCCTCGTGGCCCATGCCCTGGGTCGGCTCGTCGAGCAGCATCAGCGTTGGCTCCATGGCCAGGGTGGTGGCGATCTCCAGCGCGCGCTTGCGGCCATAGGGCAGCTGCACCGCGCTGAGGCCGGCGTACTCGCCGAGGCCGACTTCCTCGAGCAGCTGCATCGCGCGGTCATCGAGCTGGGTCAGGGTGGCCTCGCTCCTCCAGAAGTGCATCGCGGTGCCGAGCCGGCGTTGCAGGGCCACCCGCACGTTCTCGAGCACGCTGAGGTGGGCGAACACCGCCGAGATCTGGAACGAGCGCACCATGCCGCGCCGCGCCACCTGGGCCGGCCCCTCGCGGGTGATGTCGCGCCCGTCGAAGACGATGCTGCCGGCGCTCGGCTCGACGAACTTGGTGAGCAGGTTGAAGCAGGTCGTCTTGCCCGCGCCATTGGGGCCAATGAGGGCATGGATGGTGCCGCGGCGCACCTCCAGATCGACCCGGTCCACCGCGGTGAAGCCCTTGAACTGCTTGCTCAAGCCGCGGGCCACCAATACCGCGGGCGCTGCACCGGCCGTCATCGGGCGAGGCCGGCGGCCGGCTTGCGGTCGCGCTGCACAGGCAGGAGGGCGAAGCAAGCGCCGCGGGCCCGGCCGTCGCCAGTGCGGGACTGGCCGCGGACGGGGCGGCGCGATGCCGTGGGGCGAGAGACTGAGCAGGCAGCAGCGGCCATCAGGCCGGCCGCAAAGGCACCTGGTTCGATCACGACACGGGTCTCCTGAGGTGTGTTGTCCCGCCGGCCCAAGCCGGCCGGCATTGGGCCCTTAAGCGCAAGCTGCATGCCACACACCGCCGGCACGTCCAAGCGCTTGTCTCGCAAGGAAAAGTGCGGCGGACAGGGGTTAACCCGCTCTGTCTCAAATTCTGGAAAGTGTCTGGCGGACGAGCAGGGTTGGTCCGGGGGATGTATTGATCCCGGACATAACGATGGCCGCTTGGGAGACGACCGATCGGCTGAGGCACACCGCCTTCCAGCCGGCTGCTGCGAACGGCGCGAACGTGCGCACGGCTGACAGTGGCGAGCCCCGGCGCCACTGCGAACCATGCATCACTGCCGTCCTGTCCAGCCGCGTTCCACCGTCCCGCCCTCGGCAAGCCAGCCTCCCTGCCGCGCGGGCCGACGCAAGGCATGCACGGCCTGGCGCAACAGGCGGCTTGAGATGTCGCGCGGGCGGGTGCTGGGTGCCGTGCTCGCGGCCCGACCGGCGCCTGTGCGGTGCGGCAGTGCTGCGGCGGAGCAGCAGCGACTTCTTCCTGTCTTCAGGCAGCGATGCACCGGCCCCGGTGCTGGCGCCTTCCATGAGCGGGCAGGTGCTCGCCATGGCGGCCGTGCTGGCTGGATGCGCCCTGGCAGTGCTGGGCCGCAGGCGGTGGCGGCTGTTGGCGCTGCTGCTGACGGGATGGGCGCTCGCGCTGGCGAGCCACCGGGGGGGGTGGACAGCCGCCACCACACACTGCGTGAGGTGGGGGGCTGCTTCCCCTGCAGTCGCTGCCGCTGGATGCCGGGGCCGGCGTGGCAGGCCTGCGCTGCAGGCGCTATCCGGGTCTCAGGGCGGGTCTCAGCGTGTCAGCGTCGGCCTCGGCCTCGGCCTCGGGCGACGTGTCGCTGTGGCTGGTCGAGGGCTTCGGCCCGCTGGCGCTGCAGGGCAGCCGAGCGCCCGATCCGGTGTGCTGATGCGGCGGACGGCTCAGCGCGCCGCGGCTGCCGCCTGGCGCAGGCGGCGCTCCACGAAGTCGAGCCGGTCCTGGCCCCAGAACAGCTCGCCCTCGACCACATAGCTCGGTGCACCGAACACGCCGGCGCGGATGGCTTGCTCGGTATTGGCTTCATAGCGCTCGTGGGCGGCCTGGCTGTGCGAGTCGTCGAGGCGCTGCTGGGCCGGCAGCCCGTGCCGCTCCAGCAGCATCAGCAGCACGGCCTCGTCGGCGATGTTCAGCTCCTCGGCCCACACCGCGCGCTGCACTGCGCCGGCGATCGTCATGGCGGCTTCGCTGCCGTCCTTCATCTCGACGGCGGCGATCAGGCGGGCCGCTTCGTCGCTGTTGACCGGGAAGTAGCGCGGCTCCACGTTCATCGGCAGGCCGAGGTAATCACTCCAGCGGCGCAGCTCGATCAGCCGGTAGGCCTGCCGCTGCGGCGCCCGCTTGGACAGCGGGAGTCCGCCCGACACCGGGAACACACGACCACCCAGATCCACCGGCAGCACCCGCACTTGCGCGCCGGTCTCGCGCACCAGGTCCCACAGGCGCTGGTGCCCCAGGTAGGCATATGGGGACTGCGGCGCGAAGTAGTAGTCGACGGTCAGGCTCACGGGCTTCCTCCTTGGTTGCGGCGCAGTCTAGCGTGCGCAAAAAATCGCCGGTGGCGTCCCGGCGTGCCCCTTCGCGGCGCAGGGGAGTGGGCGGCATGGCCGGCCTTTTCGCGCGAGCTGTGCCATGCAGGTGGCGGCGGGTCCGGGGCAGCGCGACGACACGGCCGAGCCGTCGGCGAGACCGGTGGAGTGCAGGCAGGGGAGGGGGCCGAGGCGCTTCATCGAGCGGCTGGAAAAGAGAAGGCTCGCCAGCACCACTGAAGCCGCCGGCGAGCCATAAAGGCGTCCTCGCATAGGTGAGGGAGGGGGTGAGGGGAGCGAGGACGCGGCGGCAGTTTAAAGGCCTGTGGGCACCTCGCGGCAGGTGTTTCAAAGCGAGACACTTCCTTCGCCGAAGCCGCTGGCGATGCGGTAAAGCGGCCGGCGGGACCGGCCGGCCGCTTTCGTCACAACAGCGGCTTGAGGTAGCGGCCGGTGTAGCTGTCAGGGTGGGCGGCGATCGCTTCCGGCGTGCCGAGGGCCACCACCGTGCCGCCGCCGGCGCCGCCTTCGGGGCCCATGTCGATGACCCAGTCGGCCGTCTTGATGACGTCCAGGTTGTGCTCGATCACGACGATGGTGTTGCCGTGGTCGCGCAGCTGGTGGAGCACCTGCAGCAGCAGCTGGATGTCGGCGAAGTGCAGGCCGGTGGTGGGCTCGTCGAGGATGTAGAGCGTGCGGCCGGTGTCGCGCTTGCTCAGCTCCAGCGCGAGCTTGACCCGCTGCGCCTCGCCGCCGGACAGCGTGGTGGCGCTCTGCCCCAGGCTGATGTAGCCCAGGCCGACGTCCAGCAGCGTCTGCAGCTTGCGCGCGATGGTCGGCACGGCGCTGAAGAAGTCGCGGCCTTCCTCCACCGTCATGTCGAGCACCTCGCTGATGTTGCGGCCCTTGTAGAGCACCTCCAGCGTCTCGCGGTTGTAGCGCTTGCCGTGGCAGACGTCGCAGGGCACGTAGACGTCGGGCAGGAAGTGCATCTCGACCTTCAGCACGCCATCACCCTGGCAAGCTTCACAGCGCCCGCCGGCCACGTTGAAGCTGAAGCGCCCGGCGCCATAGCCGCGCTCGCGGGCGGTGGGCACCTCGGCGAACAGCTCGCGGATCGGCGTGAACAGCCCGGTGTAGGTGGCCGGGTTGGAGCGCGGCGTGCGGCCGATGGGCGACTGGTCGACGTTGATGATCTTGTCGAAGGCGTCCAGGCCTTCGATGTCGTCATGCGGCGCCGGCTCGGCATGGCTCTGGTAGAGCTTGCGGGCCATCGCCGTATAGAGGGTGTCGTTGACCAGGGTGGACTTGCCGGAGCCGGAGACGCCGGTCACGCAGGTGAGCAGCCCGACGGGGATGTCCACCGTGACGCCCTTGAGGTTGTTGCCGCGGGCATTGACGATGCGCAGGCGGCGGGCCGCGTCGCCCTCGTCCGGCGCATGCCGCTTCTTGGGCACGCCGATGCGCAGCCGCCGGGCCAGGTACTGGCCGGTCAGCGAGTCCTCGCAGGCCGCCACCTCGTCGGGCGTGCCCTGCACCAGCACGCGCCCGCCGTGTACACCGGCGCCGGGGCCCATGTCCACCACATGGTCGGCCGCACGGATCATGTCTTCGTCGTGCTCCACGACCAGCACCGAGTTGCCCAGGTCGCGCAGGTGGCGCAGCGTGCCGATCAGGCGATCGTTGTCGCGCTGGTGCAGGCCGATGCTGGGCTCGTCGAGCACGTACATCACGCCGGTCAGGCCCGAGCCGATCTGCGAGGCCAGCCGGATGCGCTGCGCTTCGCCGCCAGAGAGCGTGTCGGCACTGCGGTCGAGGCTGAGGTAGTCCAGGCCGACGTTGTTCAGGAAGCTCAGCCGCGCGCGGATCTCGCGCACCACCTTGTCGGCGATCTCGGCCTTGGCGCCCTTGAGGGTCAGCTGCTCGAAGGTCTGCAGCGCCTCGCGCAGGGTGGCATGCGAGATCTCGTAGATCGGGCGGGCCGCACCGCTGCCGGCATCCACCAGCTTGACGTTGCGCGCCTCGCGGCGCAGCCGGGTGCCGTGGCAGTCGGGGCAGGGCTTGGCGTTCTGGTAGCGCACCAGCTCCTCGCGCACGGCCACCGAGTCGGTCTCGCGCATGCGGCGCTCGAAGTTGGGGATCACGCCTTCGAACGGGTGCGAGCGCTTCACCGTGCGCTTGCGCCCGCCGGTGCCCTCGGCCTGGTAGACGAACTCGATCTCTTCCTCGCCGGAGCCGCGCAGCAGCACCTGCTGGGCCTGGGGTGGCAGTTCCTCCCAGGGCAGGTCGATGTCGAAGCCGTAGTGCCGCGCCACGCTTTCCAGCATCGAGAAGGTGTAGCCGTTGCGGCGGTCCCAGCCCTTGATGGCGCCGCTGGCCAGGCTCAGCGACGGGAAGGCCACCACCCGCTCCGGGTCGAACACCGTCACCTCGCCCAGGCCGTCGCAGGACGGGCAGGCGCCCACCGGCGAGTTGAAGGAAAACAGCCGCGGCTCCAGCTCGGCCAGCGAGTAGCTGCACACCGGGCAGGCGAACTTGCTGGAGAACAGGTGCTCGCGGCCGCTGTCCATCTCCAGTGCCAGGGCGCGCCCGTCGGCAATGCGCAGGGCGGCCTCGAAGCTTTCGGCCAGCCGCTGCTTCACGTCGGCGCGCACCTTCAGGCGGTCGACCACGATGTCGATGTCGTGCTTCTCGGTCTTCTTGAGCTTGGGCACCTCGGTGGCTTCGTAGATGGTGCCGTCGATGCGGAAGCGCACATAGCCCTGCGCCTGCATGTCCTGGAACAGCTCGGCATGCTCGCCCTTGCGGTCGCGCATCACCGGCGCCAGCACCATCAGCTTGGTGTCCTCGGGCAGCGCCACGGCGGCGTCCACCATCTGGCTCACGCTCTGCGCTTCCAGGGGCAGCTGGTGTTCCGGGCAGAACGGCGTGCCGGCGCGCGCGTACAGCAGCCGCAGGTAGTCGTGGATCTCGGTGACGGTGCCGACGGTGGAGCGCGGGTTGTGGCTGGTCGCCTTCTGCTCGATGGAGATGGCCGGCGACAGGCCCTCGATCACGTCGACGTCCGGCTTGTCCATCAGCTGCAGGAACTGCCGCGCATAGGCCGACAGGCTCTCGACATAGCGGCGCTGGCCCTCGGCATACAGCGTGTCGAAGGCCAGCGAGGACTTGCCGGAGCCGGACAGGCCGGTGATCACCACCAGCTGGTGGCGCGGCAGGTCGAGGTCGATGTTCTTGAGGTTGTGGGTGCGTGCGCCCCGCACCCGGATCAGCGGGCCTTCCGGCGCCCGGGCCGCCGGGCGGGCCGGCTCCGGTGGGGCGGCCGTGGCCGCGGCCGGACTGCCGGGGGGGCGGCTGGCCGTGGCGGCGGCCGTCGAAGCGGGCTCGGCAGCGGAGGGCGAGGCGGGTTTGCGCTTGGAAGGACGCTCGGGCATGACTCTGGCCGTGAACGGAAAACCCACCATCATAGTGGGCGACCCTGTCGGCTGCTGTCAGGGGCGGTGGCCCGGCGCTGTCCCGCGCGGCGCCGGGCCCTGCCTGGACTCAGGCCGTCGCGAGCGCCGGGGCGCGGCGGCGGCGCCAGCCGGCCATCGCCAGCAGGCCGCCGGCGCTCAGCAGCACCGACGCCGGCTCGGGCACCGGCGTCAGCAGTGCGAACGTGGCCTGGCCCCCGGCGTCGATGCCTTGCACCAGGATCTGACCCTTGTCGTTGATGTCGATCGCCTGCGAGAAGCGCCACCCGGCGGCGCTCGGGTCGAGCAGCGAGTTGACGGCCAGGGCCTTGCCATCGAGCCACAGCACGGCCCGGCCGCCGTCGTGCCCGACGATCCAGCCTTGGTTGTTGACGTCGGTCGCCTGGCTGCCGCTGTCGGCATCGCTGCCGTCGATGCTGTCGAGGAAGGTCATCTTGCCGTCGATCCATGCGGCCGGCTGCCAGCCGGAGGCGGACTGGATGTCCCCGGCGGTCCACTTCTCCGCCGCGCCGACGATCAGGCCGGCATTGTTGATGGCCGCAGCATCGGTGAAGTGCCAGTCGGCCCGGTCGCTGAGCAGCTGCCGCGCCTGGCCGTTCTCCCAATACATGGCCTGGCCGCGCGAGAACCAGCGGGAGCCGTGGTATTCGGCCATCGGCACCTCCACCGTCCCGACCACCTGGTCATGGTCGTTGATGTCGCGGGCCATCGCCGACGGGCCCTCGACGTAGAACCGGGGGTCGCCGGTGGCATGGCTCCACAGCGTGAGGGCCTTGCCGTCCTTCCACATGAGCGCTTCATCCGCCCGGCCAGGCGACGCATGGTTCGAGCCGACCGCCGTGCCGTGCTCGTTGATGGCGGTGGCGCTGCCGCCGTCGCGGCCCCGCAAGTGGGGCAGGCTGCCAATGGCGGCGCTCGGCGAGCTCCAGTGGACCGCGCCCTGCATGTCGCTGTGCTGGTCGGTGAAGCCGCTGCCCACGATGGCGCCGCTGTTGTTGAGGGCCGATGCACGGGCGCCGACGCGGTGCAGCTCGCTGTGCGGCAGGCGGTTGGCCAGCGCCTGCACCCGGCCGCCCTGCCACAGGTAGCTGCGTGCGAACTCGCCGTCGGCCGGCTGGACGTGGCCCACCACCTGCCCGAGGTCGTTCAGGCCGGTGGCGGTGAAGGCGCCGCTGGGCGCCTGCAGCGCCTCCACCCGGAAGCGCGGCAGATCGGCCGCGCTTGCCACATGCGCGGCCAGGCCGGCCGCGGCCAACAGGAACAGGGTGCGCTTCGGCGCCATAGGAAATCCTCCGTCGATTCTTGTGCGGAGCGGAGCATATTCGTGCACAGCGAAGCGATGTTCTTCAGCTTGAAACAATCGGCGCCGTTTGTCGGGGGTGAGCTTTGCGGGTCCGGTGGAATGCCGCACTGCCTTGCCGGCATGCAGAGGCCGGCTTAGCATGTCGCATGCTCATGCTGCTGCCCTCGATCATTGGCCGCTTCCTGCTGCCGCTTGCCCTGCTGGCCTTGCCGCTGGCGGGTTGCGGCGGCGGGGTCTATGTCGGCATCGGCGACGGCATCGGCGGCGACGATCCCGAGGTGGAACTGGCGGTCACGCCCGATCCGGTGGCCTCGGGCGGCCGGCTTACCCTGGTGGCGGCAGCCAGCGACGACAGCGGGGACGTGGACGAGGTGGAGTTCTTCCGCCTGGTGGACGGCCGCCGCGAGTCGCTCGGCCGGCTCGACCGCCCGCCCTTCCGCCTCGACGACGTGCGGGCGCCAGTGGTCAGTGCCAGCACCCGGGTGGATTACGTGGCCTGGGCCTGGGACCATGCCGGCCACCGCGGTGAAAGCGCGGTGGTGGGCGTGACGGTCACGCCTTGAGCGGCCTGGCAGCGAGGCGGTGATCCTCGCCTCGCCGGTGCTTGCCGCTGCCCCCGTCGCCCGCACCTGTCACCGGGCCCCGGTCGCCCACGCCGTTCGCCGGCCGGCGCCCTCCCATGGCGGGGCGCCGCACTTCAGCCCAGCGGGTTGAGCTCCGTCAGCAGGATCTGCTTTTCCCGGTGCGCCACCGAGCGCCAGCGGTGGGCGGTGCCCGGCACCTCCACCAGCACTTCCTCGGCCCCATCGGACAGGTCGGCGATGATGCCCAGCAGGCTGTTGGTGCCGGCGGCGAACAGGCGCCGCACCCGCGTCTGCGCATCGCAGCCGTGCTCGCGCAGCTGGGCTTCGGCCCATTGCTCGTCATCATTGAAAGACGCCTGCCGCACCAGCGACGGCTCGATGCGACCGGTGCGGTCGTCGAAGACGCTGAACAGGGTATGGCCGTCCGGAAAACGGACGGCGGCCAGGTGGGAAGAACTCATCGTGGGGTGCTGCAGACGCCCGGATTCCGGGCCACCGGACTGTGACACACCCTGCCGGCACCGGTTCCACCCTCCGATGGGGGAAGGGCCGGCACTAATTCTCGAATCGCCGGAAACTGCATCTGTTGCAAAAAATTGGGGAAAACACCAGATAACCGATGCTTAAAAGTATCGGAACAGGGATTCGACGGTATCGGTTCTGCTTCTGCAGGCGGTTAACTTAGCGATACCTGAAGTGCCGTCGCGCTTCGGGGTGCTCAGCACAACAACCGCAGGAGACGCACATGAAGCTGAAGCCTTGCCTCGCACTCGTTCTCGGCCTGGGAGTGGCCGGCTCGACGCTGGCTGCCACCGAACTGGTCGTGGCCACCGTGAACAACGGGCACATGATCGAGATGCAGAAGCTGACCAAGCACTTTGAGCAGGCGCATCCCGACATCAAGGTGAAGTGGGTCACGCTGGAGGAGGGGGTGCTGCGCCAGCGGGTGACCACCGACATCGCCACCAAGGGCGGGCAGTTCGACGTGATGACGATCGGCATGTACGAGACGCCGATCTGGGGCAAGAAGGGCTGGCTGAAGGAGCTGCGCCCGGACGCCGGCTACGACGTCGACGACCTGCTGCCCGCCATCCGTTCCGGCCTGTCGTCCGACGGCAAGCTGTTCGCCGCGCCCTTCTACGGCGAAAGCTCGATGACGCTCTACCGCACCGACCTGGTGAAGAAGGCCGGCCTGAGCATGCCCGATCGGCCCACCTGGGAGCAGGTGCGCGACATCGCCGCCAAGGTGCACGACCCGAAGGCCGGCGTCTATGGCATCTGCCTGCGCGGCAAGCCCGGCTGGGGCGACAACATGGCCTTCCTGTCCACCATGGTGAACACCTTCGGCGGCCAGTGGTTCGACCTGCAATGGAAGCCGCAGCTCAACAGCAAGCCGTGGAAGGACGCGGTGGGCTTCTATGTCGACCTGCTGAAGAAGTACGGCCCGCCCGGCGCGTCGGCCAACAGCTTCAACGAGAACCTGGCGCTGTTCAACGAGGGCAAGTGCGGGATGTGGGTGGATGCGAGCATCGCCGCGTCCTTCGTCTCCGACCCCAAGCAGAGCAAGGTGGCCGACAAGGTCGGCTTCGCGCAGGCGCCCACCGCCGTCACGCCCAAGGGTGCCAACTGGCTGTGGGCCTGGGCGCTGGCCATCCCGGCCAGCTCGCAGAAGGCCGACGCGGCGCAGAAGTTCATCCACTGGGCCACCTCCAAGGACTATGTGAAGCTGGTCGGCAAGGAGGTGGGCTGGGGGAACGTGCCCACCGGCACCCGCAAGTCCACCTATGCGACGCCCGAGTTCCAGCAGGCCGCCAAGTTTGCCGATGCCGAGTTGAAGGCCATCAGCACCGCCAACCCGAATGACAGCACCTTGCCCAAGTCGCCCTACGTGGGCGTGCAGTTCGCGGCCATTCCCGAGTTCCAGTCCATCGGCGTGGCAGTGGGCCAGCAGATGAGCGCCGCCCTGTCCGGCCGCGTCACCGTGGACCAGGCCCTGGCCGCCTCGCAGACTGCGGCCGAGCGCGAGATGCGCCGCGGGGGGTACTACAAGTGAGCACGCTGACCGCCGCCCCCGCGGTGGCGGCGCGTGCCGGCGAGGGCGGCCGCCCGGCGTCCTCGCGGCACCTGCCGCGCCGCCTGCTGCCCCGGCTGCTGCTGGCCCCCGCCGTCACCACCCTGCTGCTGTGGATGATCGTGCCGCTGGTGATGACGCTGTACTTCTCCACCGTGCGCTACAACCTCATGCAGCCGGGAGAGCATGCCTTCGTCGGCCTGGAGAACTTCGAGTTCTTCGTCACCGACCCCGGCTTCGGCCCGGCGGTGCTCAACACCCTGCTGCTGCTCGGCTCGGTGATCGTCGCCACCGTGGTGCTGGGCATCGGGCTGGCCCTGCTGGTGCACGAGCCCTTCCCCGGCCGCGGGCTGGTGCGGGTGCTGCTGATCTCGCCCTTCTTCGTGATGCCCACGGTCAATGCGCTGCTGTGGAAGCACATGATGATGAACCCGATCTACGGCGTGCTGGCCGAGGTCTGGCGCTTCTTCGGTGCCGCGCCGGTGGACTGGCTCACCGAGCACCCGTTGTTCTCGGTCATCGTGATGATCAGCTGGCAGTGGCTGCCGTTCGCCTGCCTGATCTTCATCACCTCGCTGCAGTCGCTCGACCGCGAGCAGATGGAGGCCGCCCGCATGGACGGCGCCAACGCGCTGCAGCGCCTGTGGTACCTGGTGCTGCCGCACCTGGCCCGGCCGGTGGCGGTGGTGGTGATGATCGAGATGATCTTCCTGATGAGCGTGTTCGCCGAGATCTACACCACCACCGGTGGCGGACCGGGTCATGCGAGCACCAACGTGGCCTTCCTGATCTACACGCAGGCCCTGCTCAGCTTCGACGTGGGCGTGGCGTCGGCCGGCGCGCTGTTCGCCGTGCTGCTGGCCAACATCGCGGCGGTCTTCCTGATCCGCCTGGTCGGCAAGAACCTCGACAGGTGAGACGATGAGACGAACCTTTCCCACCGTGCTGGTGGCGCGCACGCTCGCCTCCTGGGGCGCCGCACTGCTGGTGTTCTTCCCGCTGTTCTGGCTGGGGCTGA
This sequence comes from Eleftheria terrae, assembly GCF_030419005.1. Lineage (NCBI taxonomy): Bacteria > Pseudomonadati > Pseudomonadota > Betaproteobacteria > Burkholderiales > Eleftheria > Eleftheria terrae. The sequence goes on along the minus strand of NZ_CP106951.1, from coordinate 3,318,883 downwards.
CCGCGTTCAAGACCGAGCTGCAGGCGATCGCGGTGCCGCCGCAGCTGCTGTTCGAGCCCACGCTGGACAACTTCGGCGAGGTGCAGGCGCGCAGCGACTACCTGCTGCATGCCAAGAACTCGCTGGTGACGAGCGTCGCCTCCACCTTGCTGGGCCTGCTGATCGCGGCACCGGCAGCGTACTCGATGGCCTTCTTCCGCACCCAGCGCACCCGCGACCTGCTGATGTGGATGCTGTCGACCAAGATGATGCCGGCGGTTGGCGCGCTGGTGCCCATCTATGTGCTGGCCCAGACCAGCGGGCTGCTGGACACCTTGAGCGGCCTGACGATCGTGTTCACGCTGTCGAACCTGCCCATCCTGGTGTGGATGCTCTACAGCTGCTTCAAGGACATCCCGCCCGACATCCTGGAGGCGGCCCGCATGGACGGCGCCACGCTGTGGAGCGAGTTCCGCCACGTGGTGCTGCCGCTGAGCGTCGGTGGCTTCGCCTCGGCCGGGCTGCTGTGCCTGGTGCTGTCGTGGAACGAGGCCTTCTGGTCGCTCAACCTCAGCGCGGCCAACGCCGGCACGCTGGCGGCGCTGATCGCCTCCTACTCCAGCCCCGAGGGCCTGTTCTGGGCCAAGCTGTCGGCCGCCTCGCTGCTGGCCGTGGCGCCCATCGTCGTGTTCGGCTGGTTCTGCCAGAAGCAACTGGTGCAGGGCCTGACCTTCGGCGCCGTCAAGTAAGCCATTCCGGAGTGCCATTCCCATGAATTCCTTCCTGCAACTGAGCGGCGTCGAGAAGTACTTCGGCTCGCTGCGTGCCATCAAGGGCATCGACCTGCAGATCCGCCAGGGCGAGTTCGTCGTCTTCGTCGGCCCCTCGGGCTGCGGCAAGTCCACGCTGCTGCGCCTGATCGCCGGGCTGGAGGAGATCGACGGCGGCCGCCTGCACCTGGACGGCCGCGACATCACCGACCTGCCGGCCGCCAAGCGCGACCTGGCCATGGTGTTCCAGTCGTATGCGCTCTACCCGCACATGACGGTGTTCGAGAACATGTCGTTCGCGCTCAAGCTGGCCGGCGAGCCGGCGGCCGCGATCCGCACCAAGGTCGAGCGCGCCGCGGCCATCCTGAACCTCGGGCCCTACCTGCAGCGCACGCCGCGCGAGCTGTCGGGCGGGCAGCGCCAGCGGGTGGCGATCGGCCGGGCCATCGTCCGCTCGCCCAAGGTCTTCCTGTTCGACGAGCCGCTGTCCAACCTGGACGCCGCGCTGCGCGGGCAGACCCGCGTCGAGATCGCCAAGCTGCACCGCGAGCTGGGCGCCACCACCATCTACGTGACCCATGACCAGGTGGAGGCCATGACCCTGGCCGACCGCGTGGTGGTGTTGCGCGACGGCGCCATCGAGCAGGTGGGCTCGCCGCTGGAGCTGTACGACCGGCCGGCCAACCAGTTCGTGGCCCAGTTCATCGGCATGCCGCAGATGAACGTGCTGCCGGCCGACGCACTGCCCTCGCTGGTGGCGGCCGACGGCAGCCGCCCCCCGCAGGACGGCTTCGTTGGTGTGCGGCCCGAGGCGGTCACGGTGCGCCCACAGGGCGAGGCGCCGATCGCGGCGCAAGTGGAGCTGGTCGAGGCCCTCGGCGCCGACACCCTGATCCATGCCGCCGCCGGCCGCCTGCAGCTGGTGGCCCGGCAGAGCCAGCGCACCACGCTGCGGCCGGGCGACCCGGTGGGCTTGGCGATCGATCCCGCTGCGCTTCATTTCTTCGACCGCCAGGGCCGCGTGCTGTCCGCCGCGGCGGCCGGCTGAGCCGGCGTTGCGGCCTGTCCATCTTCGATCCAGAACACCATGTGCCCAATGTCTCCTTCCCAGCCCGGCAGCGTGATGCTGCACCTCGGGCTGGGCTCTTTCCACCGCGCCCACCAGGCCGTCTACCTGCAGCAGCTGAGGGACGCAGGCGATCGCCGCTGGGAGCTCCAGGGCGGCAACCTGCGGCCCGACCAGCCGGAGCTGATCGAGACGCTGCGCCGCCAGGGGGGCGCCTACACGCTGGAAACCGTCAGCCCCGACGGGCTGCGTCGCTATGAGCGGATCAGGTCCATCCGCCGCGTGCTGCCCTGGGAGCCGACGCTGTCGGGGCTGGTGAGGGCGGGGGCCGATGCCCGCACCCGCATCGTCTCCATCACGGTGACCGAGGCCGGCTACTACCTGGACGACCGCCAGCGCCTGGACACCCGCCACCCCGACCTGGCCGCCGACCTGGAAGGCCGCAGCTGCGGCACCGTCTATGGCGCGCTGGCGCGGCTGCTGGAGGCGCGCCGGCAGCGCGGCAGCGGCCCGCTGACCCTGCTCAACTGCGACAACCTGCGCCACAACGGCGAGCGGCTGCGCGCCGGCCTGCTCGACTTCCTGGCCCAGAGCGACCAGCCGGCCCTGCTCGAGTGGGTGCAGTCGCACACCCGCTGCCCCAATGCGATGGTGGACCGCATCACGCCGCGCCCCTCGCCCGCGGTGCGCGAGCGGGTGCTGGCGGCCACCGGCGAGGACGATCCGGCCGCGCTGATGGCCGAGAGCTTCATCCAGTGGGTCATCGAGGACGACTTTCCCGCCGGGCGGCCCGACTGGGAGACGGTGGGCGTGCAGATGGTCGACTCGGTGCTGCCGTACGAGGAAGCCAAGATCCGCATCCTCAACGCCAGCCACAGCTGCATTGCCTGGGCCGGCACCCTGCTGGGCCTGCGCTACATCCACGAGGGCACCCAGGACGAGCGCATCCGCCGCTATGCACACGAGTACGTCACGGAAGATGTGATGCCCTGCCTGCACCGCCCTGGCCGGCCCAGCCCGGTCGACCTGGCGGCGTACCGCGACACGGTGCTGCAGCGCTTCGGCAACCCCGCCATCGAGGACACCAACCAGCGGGTGGCGATGGACGGCTTCTCGAAGATCCCCGGCTTCATCGCGCCCACGCTGCGCGAGCGGCTGGCCGAAGGTGCGCCGGCACGGGCGGTGGCACGGCTGCCGGCGCTGTTCCTCGCCTTCCTGCAGCGCTGGCACCGCGGCCAGCTGCCCTACGAGTACCAGGACCAGGCGATGGACCCGGCGCTCGCCCATGCCATCTGCGGCAGCCACGACCCGGTCGCGGCGCTGTGTGCCGACGCCGGCCTGTGGGGAGAGTTGGCAGGTGACGCCAGCTTGACCCGGGCGGTGGCGACGGCCTATGAAGAGATCCAGCACCTCACAGGAGTGACCCTTGACTGATCCCCGTTCGCAGCGCCTGGCCCAACGCCATGCCCTGCTCACTGGCGCCGCCGGTGGCATCGGCCTGGCCGTGGCCGAGGCCTATCTCGAGCACGGTGCACGCTGCAGCGTGGCCGACCTCGCCGCGCAGCCCACTGAAGCCCTGCTGGCGCTGTCCGAGCGCCACCCGGGCCGGCTGCACTATGTGCAGGCCGACCTGTCTCGGATCGAAGACATCGCCCACATGGTGAGCAGTGCGCGCGAGTGCTTCGGCGATATCGAGGTGCTGTTCAACAATGCCGCCGTGTTCGACCTCGCCCCGCTGCTGGAGTCGGACGAGCGGATGTACCAGCGGCTGTTCGACGTCAACGTCAAGGGCATGTTCTTCACGATGCAGGCCGTGCTGCGGCAGATGGTGGCGGCCGGGGTGCGTGGCAGCGTGGTCAACCTTGCGTCGCAGGCGGGTCGGCGAGGCGAGGCGCTGGTGTCTCACTACTGCGCCTCCAAGGCGGCGGTGATCAGCTACACCCAGTCGGCCGCGCTGGCCATGGCACCGCACGGCATTCGCGTCAACGCGATCGCGCCGGGGGTGGTGGACACGCCGATGTGGGGCCAGGTGGATGCCTTGTTCGCCCGCTACGAGGGCCTGCAGCCCGGCGAGAAGAAGGCGGCGGTCGGCCGCGCGGTGCCGCTGGGCCGCATGGGCCGGCCCGAGGACATGGCGGGGGCGGCGGTCTTCCTGGCGAGCGAGGAGGCTGCGTACATCACCGCACAGACGCTCAACGTGGATGGCGGTAATGTGATGAGTTGAATTGAGCCGCGGGTGCGGGCCCGGCCCGCGCCCGCCAGCGAGCAAAGAGGAGCGTCTCATGGGCCACACACGACCGCGCGGACCGGAGCTTGAGCACGACTTCGTCCGCTCCCCCAAGCTGGGCTACGAGCCCCACGGCAGCTATGGCTGCGTCCGCTATCTGGAGCACGGCTTCCCGAATCCCCTGGTGCGCTGGCACTACCACGAGGAATACGAGCTGCACCTGATCGTGCGCACCCGGGGCAAGGTGTTCGTGGGCGACTACATCGGCCACTTCGAGCCTGGCCACCTGGTGCTGACCGGCCCGCGCCTGCCGCACAACTGGATTTCCACCGACACCCCACCCGAAGGGGTGGAGCTGCGCGACGTGGTGTTGCAGTTCCCGGACGGGCCGCTGCGCCAGGCGGCCGAAGGCATCCCCGAGCTGCGCGAGGTGCTGCCGCTGCTGGAGCGGGCGCGCTACGGCATCGAGTTTTTCGGCATCAGCGATCGCATCATGTCGCAGTACGAGCGCATCAAGCACAGCAGCGGGCTGCGCCGCTTCAGCGAGTTCACCGACCTGCTGGGGGTGCTGGCGCAATGCAGCGACTACCGGCTGCTGTCGACCGTGCAGCTGCAGAGCTTCGACGACGATGCGGCGCTGGCGCGCATCAGCGGCATCGTCGACTACATCACCGAGCACAGTGCCACGCAGTTCTCCATGGCCGAGCTGTGCCGCCGCGTCGGCATGACCGAAAGCCGCTTCTCGCGCTACTTCCGCAAGGCCACCGGCAACACCTTCACCGACTTCGTCAACCGCCTGCGCATCAATCGCGCCTGCCAGCTGCTGATGGAGTCGGACCGCTACATCACCAACATCTGCTACGACGTCGGCTTCAACAACGTGGCCAACTTCAACCGCCGCTTCCTGCAGATCAAGGGCATGACACCCAAGGAATTCCGCCGCCAGGCGGAGGCCCGCTTCGGCTCCGACGAGGCGGCCTGAGCCGGCAGGCTTCAGGCGGAGGACAGCACCCGCAGGATCTCGGCGCCATAGGCTTCCAGCTTCTTGGCGCCGACGCCGCTGATGCCGCCCAGGTCGGCCAGCGTGCCTGGCGCCACGCGGGCCATCTCGGCCAGCGTCGCGTCATGGAACACGACATAGGCTGGCAGGTTGTGCTCGCGCGCCACCTCGGCCCGCCAGGTCTTGAGGGCCTGGTAGCGTTGCTGCGCGGCGGCGTCGAGGTTGGCCGGCGCTGCCTTGGCGCCACTGCCCTTGGCACCGGCCTTGGCTGCCTTGCCGCGCTTGGCCTCCGCGGCCACCCGCAGGCGCAGGGTCACTTCGCCCCGCAGGACGCTGCGGGCGCTCTCGGTCAGCGCCAGGGTGTTGAACTCGCCTTCGGCCACCACATGGCCCAGCGCCACCAGCTGACGCAGCACCGAGCGCCATTGCTGCTCGGACAGGTCGGCGCCGATGCCGAAGGTGCTCAGGCTGTCGTGCCGGTACTGCGTCACCTTGTCGGTGCGCTTGCCCCGCAGCACGTCGATCAGGTGGCCCGCGCCGAACGAGCGCGCACCGAAGCCACCGGCATGTTGCTGGAAGCGGTAGATGCAGGACAGCGCCTTGCGGGCCGCCTCGGTGGCGTCCCAGGTGGCGGGGGGCTGCAGGCAGTTGTCGCAATTGCCGCAGGGCTGGCTGGCCTCGCCGAAGTAGTCGAGCAGGCGCACGCGGCGGCATTCGTGCGTCTCGGCCAGCGCCAGCAGCGCATCGAGCTTGCCGCGTTGCACGCGCTTGAAGTCGTCGTTGGCGGGGCTTTCGTCAATCATGCGGCGCTGGTTGACGACGTCGGCCAGGCCGTAGGCCATCCAGGCTTCGGCGGGCCCGCCGTCACGGCCGGCCCGGCCGGTTTCCTGGTAGTAGCTCTCGATGTTCTTGGGCAGGTCGAGGTGGGCGACGAAGCGCACGTCCGGCTTGTCGATGCCCATGCCGAAGGCGATGGTGGCGACCATCACGATGCCGTCCTCGCGCAGGAAACGGTCCTGGTGCTTCTGGCGCACCGCGGCGTCCAGCCCGGCGTGGTAGGGCAGGGCCGTCAGGCCTTCGTCGCACAGCCACTGGGCGGTTTCCTCGACCTTCTTGCGCGACTGGCAGTACACCACGCCGGCCTCGCCCTCGTGCTCGTCGCGCACGAAGCGCAGCAGCTGGGCTCGCGGGTTGTCCTTCTCGACGATGAGGTAGCGGATGTTGGGCCGGTCGAAGCTGCTGATGAAGACCCGGGCGTCCTGCAGCTGCAGCCGCTCGATGATGTCGGCCCGGGTGTGCTCGTCGGCGGTGGCGGTGAGCGCGATGCGGGGCACGTCGGCATAGCGCTCGTGCAGCACGCTCAGCGCGAGGTACTCGCTGCGGAAGTCGTGGCCCCATTGCGAGACGCAGTGGGCCTCGTCGATGGCGAACAGGCTGAGCAGGCCGCGCTGGTGCAGGGAGTCGAGCTGGGCCAGGAAGCGCGGGGTGGTGATGCGCTCGGGCGCCGCGTACAGCAGGGTGAGGCGGCCACTCATCATCTCTCGTTCGACGTGCTGGGCTTCATCAAGCGAGAGGGTGGAGTTGAGGAAGGCGGCGTGCACGCCCACTTCTTCGAGCGCGCCGACCTGGTCGTGCATCAGCGCGATCAGCGGCGAGACCACGATGCTCACGCCTTGCCCACGCCGGTGCCGCGCGATGGCCGGCACCTGGTAGCACAACGACTTGCCGCCGCCGGTGGGCATCAGCACCAGTGCGTCGCCGCCGCCCGTGACATGGGTGACGATGTCCTGCTGGCGGCCGCGGAAGCTGTCATAGCCGAACACCTCGGCAAGGATGCGCAGCGGCTCGGCGGAGGACGTCTGGGAACGAAGGGAGGTGGGGGCGGAGAGGGACATGGCAGCGATCGGCGCGGCGTGCGCGACCCGCATCCTAACGCCAGCGGCCGCAGGCCCGTCCGCCAGCGGGTGAAGCCTGCAGGGCTTGGCAGGGCGTTGGGCGGCTGGCGGCCAGCAGGGCGGCAGGAGTCCGTGCCGCGCCGTCGCTGTGCCGGGTGGCTGGATCGGATGGGTGGCCGGCCGTTCACCGCTGGCCGCTCGCAGCCGGTAGCCGGTAGCCGGTAGCCGGTAGCCGGTAGCCGGTAGCTGGTAGCCGGTAGCCGGTAGCCGGTAGCCGGTAGCCGGTAGCCGGTAGCCGGTAGCCGGTAGCCGGTAGCCGGTAGCCGGTAGCCGGTAGCCGGTAGCCGGTGCAGCGGTACCGTTGCTCGGCGACAATAGCGGTTTGCCCTGAAGCTGCGAATGAGCTCTTCGCCGTCCTCCCTGCGCATGACCCCTGCCGAACGCCGAGCCAGCGGCTGGCTGGCGGCGCTGTTTGCGCTGCGCATGCTGGGCCTGTTCCTGATTCTGCCGGTGTTCTCGGTGCATGCCCGCGGCCTGGCCGGCAGCCAGCAGATGGGCCTGGTGGGCCTGGCCATCGGCATCTACGGCCTGACGCAGGCGGTGTTGCAGATTCCTTACGGCTGGGCGTCGGACCGCTGGGGCCGCCGGCCGGTCATCCTGGCCGGCCTGGGGGTGTTCGCTGCCGGCTCCTTCATTGCCGCGGCGTCCGACACGCTGGCGGGCATCACCGTGGGCCGGGCCTTGCAGGGGGCGGGTGCCATTTCGGCCGCCGTCACCGCCTTCATTGCCGACAGCACCCGTGACGAGGTGCGCACCAAGGCCATGGCCATGGTGGGCGGCTCCATCAGCCTGGCGTTTGCGGTGTCACTGGCCTTCGCCCCGTGGCTGTACAGCGTGATCGGCATGGCGGGCTTGTTCTCGATGACCGGCGGGCTGGCCCTGGCGGGCGGCTGGGTGGTCTGGCGCCTGGTGCCCGAGGTGCCGCAACTGCCGGCCGCGCCCATCGGGACGGCGTGGCGCACCGTGCTGGGTCATCCTGAACTCAGGCGGCTCAACCTCGGCGTGTTCCTGCTGCACACCGTGCAGATGGCGATGTTCGTCGTGGTGCCGATCGCCTTGGTCGAGCATGCCGGCCTGCCGGTGCGGCAGCATGGCTGGCTCTACCTGGGGGTGGTGGTGCTGGCGATTGCCGGCATGGTGCCGCCCATGGTGTGGAGCGAGCGGCGCCAGCAGCTACGGGCCGTGTTCCTTGGCGCGGTGGCCTTGCTGGCGCTGACCCAGGTGGCGCTGGCCTGGGGCTGGACCCGCCCGGTGCCGCTGATTGCGCTGCTGGTGTGCTTTTTCATCAGCTTCAACCTGCTGGAGGCGAACATGCCGTCGCTGGTATCGCGGGTGGCGCCGCCGGCGGCCAAGGGGCTGGCGCTGGGGGTGTTCAACACCTGCCAGTCGCTGGGCCTGTTTGCGGGCGGGTTGCTGGGCGGGCGGTTGCTGGGCAGCTGGGGCCATTCGGCGGTGTTCCAGGTCTGCGCGGTGCTGGCCGGGCTGTGGCTGGTGCTGGCATGGCCGATGCGCCCGCCGGCGCGGCAGCGGGTGAAGGCCGAGGCCGAAGTATCGGGCTGAGCGTGCCGGGCCTGGCGCCAGCGATGCTGGCCACAGGCGGCACCGGCCGTCGTGGCAGGGCTGGCTCCGGCACGGGTTCGTGAAGTAATTCGGCTTCCTGATGGACGGTGGGCCGGGCCGGTGCCGGCGCGCCGCGGGCGGGGAGCAGTGCCCGGGTCATCGGGGATAATGGCCGATCCGCCTGAAATGAACCCTCAAGGAGCCGAGCCATGGCCTCTGTCAACAAAGTCATCCTGATCGGCAATTGCGGCCGTGACCCTGAAGTCCGCTACACCCCCACCGGCACGGCCATCTGCAACGTTTCCGTCGCCACCTCCAGCCGTCGCAAGGACCGTTCCTCCGGCGAGAGCATCGAGGAAACGCAATGGCACCGCGTCACCTTCTACGAGCGCCTGGCCGAGATCGCCGGTGAATATCTCAAAAAGGGCCGCCCCGTCTACATCGAAGGCCGCCTGAAATACGGCAAGTACACCGACAAGGACGGCATCGAGCGCAACACCGTCGACATCATTGCCGAGCAGATGCAACTGCTGGGCGGCCGCGAAGGCATGGGTGGTGGCGACGAGATGGGCGGTGGTGGCGGTGGCGGCTACAGCCGCAGCCGCGACAGCGACGACATGGGCGGCGGCCGTCCCGAACGCGCCGCACCCGCGCCCCGCCCGGCGCCTCCCCGCCAGCAGGCGCCGAAGGCGTCGACGGGGTTTGATGACATGGATGACGATATTCCGTTCTGACGCGGGCACCTTCTTGCCCCGCGTGTGCGAGGGCCGCTGCCGTGTGGCCGGTGGTCCTCGTGTCTGACTAGCGTCCGGCGCCCGGCGCTGCAGCTCCGTTCTGCAGGGGGGGCGCGTCGCGCTCCCTCTCGAACAACCCCTCCACCTCCTGCGGCAACCGCCGCGACGTCACCACCACCAGCTGCTGCCCGGCGCGCGTCATCGCCATGTACAGCTTGCGTGCGTTCTCTTCTCGTCGCTCCGCCAGGGCCTCATCGCTCTCGCCGGGCAGGCGGGCGTCGAAGAACAGGTCGTCCACGCCCACCAGGAACACCACCGCCCCTTCCAGCCCGGTGGCACTGTCGATGTAGGCCATGCGCAGGTAGTCGCGCCCATAGCCCTCAGGCGGCGTCTTCTTGTGCTCGGACTTGTTGAACCACCAGACCCGGCGGGGGCCGAAGCGCTGCTCCAGCGTGTCGTACAGCGCGGCCTTGGGCAGCTTGTCGCCGTAGATCACCAGGAAGGCGCCCAGCGGCAGCGGGCCACCGGCGCCGACGCCCGCCAGCTCCGCGGCCAGCCGTTGCACCGCGTCCTGGGGCGAGGCGCTGTAGAGCAGGGTGGGGCGGGTGCCCGGTTCCATGCCGGTGAAGTCGGGCTCCAGGTAGTCCTCCCCGTCGGCGCGGCCGCAGCTGGCCAGCACCTGTCCGGCGGCCTCCAGGATGGCGCGGGTGGTGCGGTAGGAGCGGCGCAGCTTCTTCGTGCGGCCGGCCACGTCCAGGCCCACGCTTTTCCAGCTCAGCCGGCTCTTCATGAAGCCCTGGTTGGGGTCGGCACACAGGAACAGGCGGCCCTGTGGCTGCAGCGACAGCGTGGCCAGCTGGAACCACGACGGCGCGAAGAACTGCGCCTCGTCGATCAGGATGTGCTCGTAGCGGCGCAGCCGCGCATGCCGGTCCACGGCATGGCACAGGCCGTGCGGCAGCGCGCTCCACATCCGCAGGTCCATCTTCAGCAGGGCCGCGGTCACTGCCTCGTACAGGGCCCACACCTGGCTGCGCTCCCGTGGCCGCAGGGCAAACCCACGGCCCGCGCGGCTGGCGGCCAGGTAGCCGGGCTCGTCACGGATCAGCGCGCCGTTGATGAAATCGAGCTCTTCGATCAGCTGCTGCTCCGACTGCCGCAGCTCGGGCCATTGCTGGCGGCATGCCGCCACCAGGCCGGGCAGCAGCCGCGGATCGGTCGGCATGCGGAGCTGGCTGCCGAACACCGCCCGCCATTGCCGGCCCGCCCAGGCGAAGAAGGTGGCGATCTCCAGGTTGGCCGGCAGGCTGCCGCGTGCCTGGTGCAGGCGGGCCTTCAGGTCGGCCACGATCGGCGTGTTGTGGATCAGCACCAGCACCTGCTGCTTCGGGAACAGCTCGGCCAGCATCAACGCCCGGTGCAGGATGATCAAGGTCTTGCCGCTGCCCGCCACGCCGTTGACCAGCCGCACCGCGAAGTCCTGCGCGGTGTCGTCCTGCTCGCGCGGCAGCCGCAGGTCGAGCTTGGCCGCCCACTCCTGCTGCGGATCGAGAAACAGCCGGCCGAGCGTCGCGCTGTTGTCGCGCCGGAAGACGCGCCGGGTGGTACAGGCCGCCGGGATCTCGGCTTCCGGAAAGGCCAGGGCCATCAATGCCTGCTCGGCCTCGGGCGCCAGCGCGGCCAGCAAGCCGGTGATCAGCTTGCCACCCAGCGCCATGAACTGCTCGGCGCACACCAGGCGAACGCCATAGCGTCCCAGGTAGGCCTTGCTCAGCTGCCGCACCTGCTCGGCGCTGCAGTTCCACATCAGCACGAGCGCCGGCAAGGCGGCCTCCGACAATCCACACGCGGGCCCCAGCCCGTGCAGCAAGGCCAGGTGCTGCTCGAAGCGCTCGGCCAGGGGCGGCGGCACCAGCTGGTCCGGGTCGATCTCCTCGAAGGCCGCTTCCTGCACCGACACCGCCAGCCAGCCGCGGCCCGGGTGCTGCACGAAGAAGTCGACCGCCTGCAACTCGGCCTGCCGGGGCCGGATGGCGCGCCGCACCACATGCTCGTCGTCCAGCGCATTCAGCACCCGCTTCAGCCGCACGTTGCGGCCCGACATGCGCACCCATTCGGGAATGAAGGTGGCCATGCCTACACCGCCACCCGGTGCAGGTGGCGCAGCAGGTCCCGGTATTCCTCCACCGCCTGCTGCAGGTGCGGTGCCTCTGCCGCCAGTGGCACGCCGGGTTCCGGCCCGATCACGATGAGCTTGCTGATGGGCCGGGTGATGGAGACGTTCAGCCGCTCCCGCTGGAAGAAGAAGGGCGCGACCATGCCGAGGAAACGCTCATCGCCGCTGCCGAGCGACAGGATCACCAGCTCCCGCTCCTGCCCCTGCATGCGCTCCACCGTGTCGGCCACCACCTGGCGCGCCGCCTCCTGCCCGAAATGCTGCGCCAGCAGCTTGCGGATCACCTGGCCCTGGGCGCGGTAGGGCGTCACGATGCCGATGTCCTGCAGCGGCAGGCCGCCCTCGCTGGCCGCGGCGCACAGCTGCACCACCAGTTCGGCATCGCGGTGGCTGCGGGTGCGGCCCGAGGGGTCGAGCGTCGGGATGAAGACCCCGCAATGCGCCGGCTCGAAGACCGCCGCCAGCGCTTGCGGCACCCGACCCAGGCGCAGCCGCCGATCGCGGTTGTCGCCCGCCGCCACCAGCTGGCCGCCGTAGTAGACGCGGCTGGGCCACTCGGTGAGCCAGCGGTTCATGCGATAGGTGTCGGTCAGCATCACGGTGTGGTCGGCCTGCCGCGCGGTCAGGGCTGCGAACACCGACAGCGCGTCCTTGGCCAGCACCGAGCGCGACAACAGCACCGGCGGCAGCTGCTGCTGGTCGCCGATGAAGAGGTAGCGCCGGGCCTTGCGCATCGCCATCAGCGCCAGCGGCACCGTCACCTGGCTGGCCTCGTCGAAGATCACGGTGTCGTACTCGTAGTGCTGCATCCGGGCAGAGCAGGTGGCGAAAGGCGTCGCCCCGACGACATAGCCGTCGCCCGGCCGCTCCTGCCAGGCCGCCAGGTCCAGGTGGCCGGCAATCGCCTCGTTCAGCCCCTTGCGCTGCGTGTCGCGGCCAATCTTCACGGTGGGCACGCCCCGCGCATGGATGCCGTTGAGCGCGTTGTTGATGGCGGTGTGGGTGTGGGAGGTGAGCAGCACCCGCTCGCCGCGCGCCGCCAGCAGCCGGGCGATCAGCGCCAGCACCCGCGTCTTGCCGGTGCCGGGCGGCCCCTGGATGCACGCCACCTGCTCCGCGCCCACCGCCAGCCCCACCGCCTCGGCCTGCCGGGGATTGAAACCCTCGGCCAGCGCGATCGCCTCGGCCTCGCGGCTGTCGCGCTCGTCGAAGCTGATCTGCAGCTCGCCGGTCAGCAGGGGCAGCACCACCTCGCGCCCGATGCCCGAAGCGGCGATGTCTTCGAGCGTCTGCCGGTAATAGGCCGTCAGGTCGATGGCATCCGGGTCGGCATGGCAGGGGCCGCCCGGGTAAGCGTCGAGCACCGCCGGCACCCCGCGGCCGTACAGCAGCCAGCGGCCGTCATCCTCGAGCTCCAGTGTCAGGTTGCGCCCCAGCGTGTCGTGCAGCGGACTGCCGCGGTGCAGCACCAGCTGGTCGCCTTCGCGGAAGCGCGACTCGCCCTCGTCCAGCCAGGCCCACAGGCGGCAGGGATCCTCGGCGCGTTCAAGCTGCACAAAGCCCTGGCTCCAGCCGGCCTGCCGCTTCTCGTCGAGCGGCTTGCTCCAGGTGTCGAGCAGTTGCCGGCGGCCGGCGTCCTGCTCCGCGAGGATGAACTCGAGGAGCTGGGCAAGAAGGCGATCGTGCGAGTACGACATGGCGGCGAGGCCGTGGACAACGGGACAGCTGGCAGACACCGCATTCTCGGGCGTGAGCCGGCCCTTGCCTGTGCCATGGCGTTTCTTCATGACGACGGCAAGCCGTTCAGCTGTGCAGCGCGGGGTGCGCGGCCGCTCGGGCACGAAGGCTGCCTGTTCGCCATGCCGGCCGGCGGTGTGCCGCCATGGTGGCGCCGCGCGCCCGGCAGGTGTCGCCGTGCCGCTGGCCGGCGGCCGCAGCAGCCGAGGTGCAAAGACGAGATGAACGGGCCTTGCTATCCCCAACTGGTGGGCGACATCGGCGGCACCAACGCGCGCTTCGCCTGGATCGAGCTGCCGGGCGCCGCGCCGGCCGAGGTGCGCAGCTACCCGGCGGCCGAGCATGCCAGCCTGCTGGACGCCATGCGCCACTACCTGCGCGAGCTCGGCAAGCCGGTGCCGCGCTGGTGTGCCATCGGCATTGCCAACCCGGTGACTGGCGACCAGGTGAAGATGACCAACCACGACTGGTCCTTCTCGATCGCCGGCCTGCGGCGCGATCTGGGCTTGGAGCGCTTCCTGGTGCTCAATGACTTCACCGCGCTGGCCCTGGCCCTGCCGGGGCTTGGCCCGCAGGATTTGCGGCAAGTCGGCGACGGCACCCCGGTGCCCCAGGCGCCGCTGGGCCTGATCGGGCCCGGCACCGGCTTGGGGGTGTCCGGCCTGCTGCCCGCCGCGCCCGGCCATGCGCCGCTGCCGCTCACCGGCGAAGGCGGCCACGTCACGCTGGCTCCGGCCGACGAGCACGAGGCGCGGGTGATCGAGGAACTGCGCCGGCGCTTCGGGCATGCCTCCGCCGAGCGCGCGGTGTCAGGCCCCGGGCTGGTCAACCTCTACCAGGCCGTCTGCACGCTGCAGGGGGTGGAGGCGCGCCCACTGGATGCGGCCGGCATCAGCGAGGCCGCCGTGCAGGGCAGCGACGCCCAGTGCGTCGAGGCGCTCGAGCTGATGTGTGCCTTCCTCGGCAATGTGGCCGGCAACCTCGCCCTGACGGTGGGCGCGCGCGGCGGCGTCTATATCGGCGGCGGCATCGTGCCGCGGCTGGGCGACTGGTTCCACCGCTCCAAGTTCCGCGCGCGCTTCGAAGACAAGGGCCGCTTCCGCAGCTACCTGCAGCCGGTGCCTACGTATGTGGTGCACGCACGCCAGCCGGCCCTCACCGGGGCGGCCTATGCGCTGCAGGTGCTGCCGCAGGAGTCCGATCCCGGCGACGCCTGAGCCGGGCCGGCACACGCCAGCAGACATGCTGGCCTGCGACTTGCCTTGCTCCATGCATCGGCCCGCGGGGCCGCACAGGAGCCTGATTCGATGGATTTATTGCTCGACCCCCAGAACTGGGTGGCGCTGGCCACGTTGGCCGCGCTGGAGATCGTGCTGGGCATCGACAACGTCATCTTCATCTCGATCCTGGCCAGTCGCCTGCCGCCCGAGCGGCGCGACCGGGCGCGCAAGATCGGTCTGGCGGCCGCGATGCTGTCGCGGCTGGCGCTGCTGTTCTCGCTGGCCTGGGTGATCGGCCTGACGCAGCCGCTGTTCACCGCCCTCGGCCAGGAGGTGTCCGGCCGCGACCTGGTGCTGCTGCTGGGCGGGCTGTTCCTGATGGCCAAGTCAACCCACGAGATCCACGGCACGCTGGAGGGCGAGGGCGCGCCCGCCGACCGGCCGGCACCCCGGCCACCCTCCTTTGCCGGCGTGATCGTGCAGATCATGCTGCTGGACGTGGTGTTCTCGCTCGACTCCGTCATCACCGCCGTCGGCATGGTGGAGGAGGTGGCCATCATGGCGGCCGCCGTGGTGCTGGCCACCGTGGTGATGGTGTCGTTCTCGGGCCCGGTGGGCCGCTTCGTCGGCCGGCATCCGACGGTGAAGATGCTCGCCTTGAGCTTCCTCATCCTGATCGGCGTCGCCCTGGTTGCCGAGGGCCTGGGCCTGCACATCCCCAAGGGCTACATCTACTTCGCGATGGCCTTCTCGGTGGGGGTGGAGATGCTGAACCTCTCGCTGTTCCGCCGCCGGGCGCGGGCGACGCCCGGCGCCCACGCTCGCAGCTGAGCGCGCCCGGCCCGGTGCGCCGGCTAGGCAGAGGCGGCGATCACGCCGCCGCCCAGGCAGACCTCGCCGTCGTACACCACCGCCGACTGTCCTGGCGTCACCGCCCACTGCGCCTCGTCGAAGCGCAATGAAAAGCCCTCGCCACCCGCCTCGACCGGCGCGAGCCGGCAGCCGGCGTCGGCCTGCCGATAGCGGGTCTTGGCGGCCCGGTCGCCCGGCTCGGGAGCCCGGCCGGCCACCCAGCTGCTGTCCCCGGCGGCCAGGGTGTGCGAAAGCAACCAGGGATGGTCATGGCCCTGCACCACCCACAGCGTGTTGGCCGCGATGTCCTTGCGCGCCACGAACCACGGCTCGTGCTCCCCGCCGCCGCGCGGTGCGCCCTTTTCCTTCAGCCCGCCGATGCCGATGCCCTTGCGCTGGCCCAGCGTGTAGAAGCTCAGGCCCACATGCTCGCCGATGACACGGCCGCGGTCGTCCTTGATCGGCCCGGGCTGGTTGGCCAGGTAGCGGTTCAGGAATTCGCGGAAGGGCCGCTCGCCGATGAAGCAGATGCCGGTCGAGTCCTTCTTCTTCGCATTCGGCAGGCCAATCTCCGCGGCGATGCGGCGCACCTCGGTCTTGTGCAGCTCGCCCACCGGGAACAGCGTGCGCGACAGCTGCGCCTGGTTCAGCCGGTGCAGGAAGTAGCTCTGGTCCTTGGAAGGATCGAGCCCCTTGAGCAGCTGGAAGCCGTCGTCCGTCTCGCGCACCCGCGCATAGTGGCCGGTGGCGATCTTCTCGGCGCCCAGGCGCATTGCATGGTCCAGGAAGGCCTTGAACTTGATCTCGGCATTGCACAGGATGTCGGGGTTGGGCGTGCGGCCGGCCTGGTACTCGCGCAGGAACTCGGCGAACACCCGGTCCTTGTACTCGGCGGCGAAGTTCACATGTTCGATGTCGATGCCCAGCACATCGGCCACCGAGGCGGCGTCCAGCCAGTCCTGGCGCGACGAGCAGTACTCGCTGTCATCGTCGTCTTCCCAGTTCTTCATGAAGATGCCGACCACCTCGTGCCCCTGCTGCTTCAGCAGCCAGGCGGACACGGCGGAATCGACCCCGCCACTCAGGCCCACCACCACCCGTGTCATGACGTCTTGATCTCCGGGCAGTAGACGGTCGGGTCGGTGGTCAGCATGTCCAGCGGATAGCGGCGGCCGGCCAGGTGATCCTCGATGCAGCGCAGCACCAGCGGGCTGCGCAGGCGGTCGGCCGAGGCGCGGATTTCCTGCGGCGTCATCCACAGGGTGCGCACGATGCCGTCGTCGAGCACCCAGCCCGGCGCGGGCTCGCTGGCGGTGCCGGCGAACGCAAAGCGCACGAAGGTGATGTCCTCGTGGGTGGCCGGGCGGCGAAAGCGCGACAGGTACACGCCCAGCAGGTGAGTGGGCGTGAACACGCAGCCGGTTTCCTCCAGCGCTTCGCGCACCGCTCCCTGCTCGGGCGACTCGCCCGGGTCGAGGTGGCCTGCGGGATTGTTCAGTTTCAGGCCTTCGGAGGTGTGTTCCTCCACCAGCAGAAAACTTCCGTCACGTTCTATCACCGCGGCAACGGTGACACTCGGCTTCCAGCGTTCTTCCATGGCCGGCAGTTTATCGCTGCAGCGCAACAGAGGATCGGCGGACTGGCTTTCCACCTTGTTACGTCGGTCCCTGTCGCTTCTGCGATAGCTGTCAATGCGCTGAAAGTTGAAACTGAGTTACCTGGCATGCGCCGTAAGGTTGTGTAAGCTGCGCGGCGGTTCACACGAACACATTCCAGAACCCATCCCCAGGAGGGCTCCATGCTGATAGGCGTACCGCTCGAAACCGTGCCGGGCGAAACCCGCGTTGCGGTGACCCCCGAGACGGCCAAGAAACTCAAGGCCCAGGGCCACACGGTCCGGGTGCAGGCCGGCGCCGGCGTGGCGGCTTCCGCGCCCGACGAGGCCTACCTGGCGGTGGGCGCCGAAATCACCGACCAGCCCGGCGCCTGGAATACCGAACTGGTGCTGAAGGTGCGAGCACCCCAGACAGGCGAGCTGTCGCTGGCGCGGGCCGGCTCGGTGCTGGTCGGCATGCTCAACCCCTTCGACGCCGAGGGGCTGCAGCGCCTGGCCGCCGCCGGCCTGACCAGCTTTGCGCTGGAGGCCGCGCCGCGCACCACGCGGGCGCAGAGCATGGACGTGCTCAGCTCGCAGGCCAACATCGCCGGCTACAAGGCCGTGATGATCGCGGCCGATCGCTACCAGCGCTTCTTCCCGATGCTGATGACCGCGGCCGGCACCGTGAAGGCGGCCCGGGTGGTGATCCTCGGTGTCGGCGTGGCCGGTTTGCAGGCCATCGCCACCGCCAAGCGGCTCGGCGCAGTGATCGAAGCGTCCGACGTGCGGCCTTCGGTGAAGGAGCAGGTCGAGTCGCTCGGCGCCAAGTTCATCGACGTGCCCTACGAGACGGCCGAGGAGAAGGAAGCGGCCGAAGGCGTCGGTGGCTACGCCCGCCCCATGCCGCAGAGCTGGCTGGACCGCCAGAAGGCGGAGGTGGCCAAGCGCGTTGCGCTGGCCGACGTGGTGATCACCACCGCGCTCATTCCCGGCCGCCCGGCGCCGGTGCTGGTGACCGAGGAGATGGTCCGCAGCATGAAGCCGGGCTCGGTCATCGTCGACCTGGCCGCGCCGCAAGGTGGCAACTGCCCGCTCACCGAGCCGGGCAAGACCGTCACCAAGCATGGCGTGACCCTGGTCGGCGAGACCAACCTCGCGGCACTGGTGGCGGCCGATGCGTCCGCCCTCTATGCCCGCAACGTGCTCGACTTCCTGAAGCTGATCATCGGCAAGGAAGGCGGGCTTCACATCGACCTCGAAGACGACATCGTGGCCGCTTGCCGCATGACGCACAACGGCCAGGTAACCCGAAAATGAACCGAAACATGCTGCGCGCGAAGCTGCACCGCGCCACCGTCACCGAAGCAGACCTGCACTACGAGGGCTCCTGCGGCATCGACGAGAACCTGCTGGACGCCGCCGACATGCGCGAGTTTGAGCAGATCGAGCTCTACAACATCAACAACGGCGAGCGCTTCTCGACCTACATCATCAAGGCGCCACGCGGCTCGGGCGCCATCTCGCTGAACGGGGCGGCGGCCCGCAAGGCACATGTCGGCGACCTGCTGATCATCTGCACCTATGCGCCGATGAGCGAGGACCACGCCCGCGACCACAAGCCCAAGGTGGTGCTGCTCGACGAGCAGAACCGCATCAAGGAAGTCCGCAAGTTCTGAGTTTCGCCACGCATCGAGGCCGGCGCGCCCCGCGCGCGCCAGCCGGGGTCCCTTTCACAACCTTGCAGGAGAGACCGGCATGGATGTCAGTCCGCTCATCACCAACCTGATCATCTTCGTGCTCGCCATCTATGTGGGCTACCACGTGGTGTGGACCGTCACCCCCGCGCTGCACACGCCCCTGATGGCGGTGACCAACGCGATCTCGGCCATCGTTATCGTCGGTGCGATGCTGGCGGCGGCGTTGACCGAGACCACCCTCGGCAAGGGCATGGGCACGCTGGCGGTGGCGCTGGCCGCGGTCAACGTCTTCGGCGGCTTCCTGGTGACGCGCCGCATGCTCGAGATGTTCCGCAAGAAGGACAAGAAGCCCACCGCGGCAGGGAGCCAATGACGATGGGACTCAGCCTCAATGTCGTGACGCTGCTCTACCTGGTGGCGTCGGTCTGCTTCATCCAGGCCCTCAAGGGCCTGTCGCATCCCACCACCTCGATCCGCGGCAACCTATTCGGCATGGCCGGCATGACGATCGCGATCGTCACCACCGCAGCGCTCATCATCAAGTACGCCGGCGACCGGCCCTCCACCGGGCTGGCCTGGGTGCTGGGCGGCCTGGTGGTGGGCGGCGGTGTCGGCGCGCTGATGGCCAAGCGCGTCGAGATGACCAAGATGCCCGAACTGGTCGCCTTCATGCACAGCATGATCGGCCTGGCGGCGGTGTTCATCGCGATTGCGGCAGTGGCCGAGCCGTGGGCCTTCCAGATCGTCGAGAAGGGCCGCCCCATCCCGGCCGGCAACCGGCTGGAGCTGTTCCTCGGCGCGGCCATCGGTGCCATCACCTTCAGCGGCTCGGTGATCGCCTTCGGCAAGCTCAGCGGCAAGTACAAGTTCCGCCTGTTCCAGGGCGCGCCGGTGTCGTTTCCCGGCCAGCACCTGCTGAACCTGGTGCTGGCGCTGGGCACCCTGGGCCTGGGCGGCCTGTTCACCGCCAGCGGCGACTGGAGCGCGTTCTTCGCGATGCTCGCACTGAGCTTCGTGCTGGGCGTGCTGATCATCATCCCGATCGGCGGCGCCGACATGCCGGTGGTGGTCTCGATGCTCAACAGCTATTCGGGCTGGGCGGCGGCGGGCATCGGCTTCTCGCTGAACAACAGCATGCTGATCATCGCCGGCTCGCTGGTGGGCTCCTCGGGCGCCATCCTGAGCTACATCATGTGCAAGGCGATGAACCGCTCCTTCTTCAACGTCATCCTGGGCGGCTTCGGCGGCGATGCGGCCGCGGCCACCGGTGGCGCTCAGCAGCAGCGCAGCGTCAAGAGCGGCAGCGCCGACGACGCTGCCTTCATCCTCGGCAATGCCGAGACGGTGGTCATCGTGCCGGGCTACGGCCTGGCGGTGGCACGGGCCCAGCATGCGGTGAAGGAGCTGGCCGAGAAGCTGACGCACCGTGGCGTGACGGTGAAGTACGCCATCCATCCGGTGGCTGGCCGCATGCCGGGCCACATGAACGTGCTGCTGGCCGAGGCCGAGGTGCCCTACGACCAGGTGTTCGAGATGGAGGACATCAACGGCGAGTTCGGCCAGGCCGATGTGGCCATCATCCTGGGCGCCAACGACGTGGTGAACCCGGCCGCCCAGGTCAAGGGCAGCCCGATCTACGGCATGCCCATCCTGGAGGCCTACAAGGCCAAGACCGTCATCGTCAACAAACGCTCCATGGCGGCCGGCTATGCCGGCCTCGACAACGAGCTGTTCTACATGGACAAGACGATGATGGTGTTCGGCGACGCGAAGAAGGTCGTCGAAGACATGGTGAAAGCGGTCGAATAGGGACGGGCGTGCGGGCTGTGTGCCGGCCGGCCGTGGTCGCCCGGCCTGGCGCCGCGACCCGGCGCACCGTCCCCGGCGCACCGTCCCGGCGCACCGTCCCGGCGCGCTGCGGCCCGACCAGGGCCGCAGCGCCTCGCAGGCAGCCGCCACCCGCCCTCGGGCGTCGCCCGCCGGCCCCCACGCACTAGCTACCCGCTCCGGGTTCTGCGGCCTGCAGGCCGGCAGGCGCCACAGTCACCACCGGCACCCGCGGGCGCACCAGCGAGCGGCGCAGTCGGCCCCACCAGCCGAGCGGCTGGCCGCGCTGGTAGAACGCCGCCTGCTGCCGCACTTCCGGCGTGCCCAGTGGACTGCGGCGGCCCTCGCCAGCCAGGTGCAGCAGGCCCACACCGGGCGGCAGGTGCAGCAGCGCCAGGCGATCGAATTCTTCCTCATGCGCGGCCCGCAGCCCGGCTTCGAGCCAGACCCCAACGCTGGTGACGATGCCGGGCGCGACGATGAAGCACAGCCAGCAGGCCTGCACGTCGGGATGGCGTTCGCAGTAGTCGTACAGCGAGCGTGCGAACAGGTCCACCCGCGGCAGGCCCCGGCTCACCTGCACTTGCGGCGTGCCGGACGTCAGCAGCAAGGCGGTGCGCAGGTTGCACAGCGCGGTGTAGGGCAAGATGGCGATGTGCTCGCCGTCGCTGAGCACCGCGTCGAACTTCTGCTGCTGGGTCCAGGACAGCAGGACCGCGCCGCTGCACGCGATCACCGCGGTGTCGTCAAAACCCGGGTCGCCCAGGTGGGCGCCTTCCTCGACATAGGCCGTCAGGCCGAGGCGGGTGCCGCCGTCGTACGGCATGAAACTGAGCCGGGTGCGAGCCCGGCCATTGACCGGTTCGCCGTAGCGGCCGGCCACCCACAGCGGGTGGGCGGCGAAGTTGCGGGCGAAGCGCAGTTCTTCGTCGTGCGTCCGGTCGTCTTGTGCTGCGGCCTCCAGCAGTGGATGCGATGGCATGTCTTCCTCCCCGGGAAGCGGCGGATTGTGCTGGTATTCGACTTCGCGCGCGATCTTCCAGCCCGAGCGGCTTGGGGGCAATCCCCAGAACGGCGGGGCGGCGTCCGATCGGTGGAGGGGCGTTGCGTACGCGGCGGCCGCAGGGCGGCGCGCGCCGGCGCCTTCGCCGGCGACGGCTGGCGCACCTCGCGCTGGGTGGAGGCCGGCACGAAGGACAGGGGGAGGGGACCCAGAGCCTGCGGAGCTTCCCGGGACCTTCGCGTTCCATGTCCTCACCGTGGCCATGCAGGCCGGCACCGCACGAAAAAAAAGGCAGCCGAAGCTGCCTTGAAGAAGATGCAATGAGAGCGCAATGAATGGCGTTTCGGTCCGCGGCCTCAGCGCGTCGGTGCCGGTGCCGTGCCGGGCTCGATGGTGCCCTGGGGACTGGTGGCCGGCGTGGTCGCGTCGACCGGCGCCGACAGGTCGCTGCCCTGCGGTGTCGTGGCGGTGTCGGGCTGCGGCTGGCTGCCGTAGGTGGAGCCGGTCGGTTGCTCGGCCGGCGTGCCGTAGGTCGAGGTGCTCGGCTGGTCCGTGGTGGTGCCATACGTCGAGCTGTTGTTCAGGTTGCTGCTGCTGCTGCTGGCTGCCAGGTCTTCCGGCCGCGCGGTGCTGCCGTCTGCGGCGAAGGTGCCACGCGCCATGGGCGAGTTCGGCTCCACCGAGCCGCTGCTGGAGCCCGGTCCGGTGGACGAGATGGTCTCGCCGTTCGGCCCGGTCACGGTTTGTGCGGTGGCGACGCCGGCGGCGGTGCCCATCAGAACGGCCAGGCTGGTGGCGAGCAGTGCGTGCTTGTTCATGTTCACTCCTTGATCTGTCCATAGCAGAGCCACGGGGGCCCGAATGTGGCTTTCCTGGCTGCGCCTCGCGGGGCGGGCGGAGCCGGCAAGTCACGCTGAAAGCCCATGCTGCCCGCGGCCGGACGATGCAGGGTTTTCCTGCTGCGACATCTGCAACGGTGCTCGTGTAGGTAAAGGCTGACGCTTGTCGGAAGCCCTGCCGGGGCTCTCCGGACAGGCCGCCCGCGGCACCGGGGCGAGCGGCCGACGGTGTAGGCGCCTCGGCGTCGCGGCCCGAAGTTCAGTTCACAAAAACTCACAGTTGGCCGTCCTTCTGGCCGCCAACGCGCGACCCGATGGGCGCTTCAGCGCGGGCCGGCGGTGGGATATTCGCGGGTTTCCTCGGGTTTGTTGTCCTTTATCGAAACACCTGATGCGCGTCTTGTCAGCCATCAGTCAGAATCTCGCGTCTAAGCGGAGTAACTGAATGAACAAGGTTTGGCTGGAGCACTACCCTGAAGGTGTTCCGCACGAGATCGATCCCGACCAGTACAGCTCGCTGGTCGGCCTGCTGGAGGAGAGCTTCCAGAAATACCGCGACCGTGCCGCCTACAAGTTCCTGGGCAGGACGGTGAGCTTCGGAGAGGTGGACGACCTGTCGCGGGCCTTTGCGGCCTACCTGCAAGCCTCTGGCCTGGTGAAGGGCGACCGGGTCGCCATCATGATGCCCAACATGCCGCAGTACCCGATCGCGGTGGCCGGCATCCTGCGCGCCGGCATGGTGGTGGTCAATGTCAACCCGCTGTACACGCCGCGGGAACTGGAGCACCAGCTGAGGGACTCCGGCGCGAAGGCCATCGTCATCATCGAGAACTTCGCCAAGACGCTGCAGGAATGCCAGGGCCAGACGCCGACCCGCCAGGTGGTGCTGGCCGCCATGGGCGACCTGCTCGGCTTCCCCAAGGGCATGATCGTCAACTACGTGGTGCGCAAGGTGAAGAAGCTGGTGCCGGCCTTCCAGCTGCCCGGCGCGGTGCGCTTCAATGACGCCATTGCCGCCGGCCGCAAGACGCCGTTCAGGAAGCCCGAGATCGGCCGCGAGGACATCGCGGTGCTGCAGTACACGGGCGGCACCACCGGGGTGAGCAAGGGGGCGGTGCTGCTGCACCGCAACGTCATCGCCAACGTGCTGCAGTCCGAAGCCTGGAACGGCCCGGCCATGCGCAAGGTGCCGCCTGGCGAGCAGACCGTGACGATCTGCGCGCTGCCGCTTTATCACATCTTCGCCTTCACGGTGAACATGATGCTCAGCATGCGCATCGGCGGCTGCAACGTGCTGATCCCCAACCCGCGCGACCTGGCGTCGGTGCTGAAGGACCTGTCGCGGCAGAAGTTCCACAGCTTCCCCGCGGTCAATACCTTGTTCAGTGCGCTGGCCCATCACGCTGACTTCGACAAGGTGGACTGGAGCGGCCTCACGCTCAGCGTGGGCGGCGGCATGGCGGTGCAGCAGGCCACCGCGAAGCTGTGGCTGGAGAAGACCGGCTGCCCGATCTGCGAAGGCTACGGCCTGAGCGAGACCTCGCCGACCGCCAGCTGCAACCCGACCGACAGCAGCGCCTACACCGGCACCATCGGCCTGCCCCTGCCGTCCACCGAGTTCCGCCTGCTGGACGACGCCGGCCGAGAAGTGCCGCCGGGCGAGCCGGGCGAGATCTGCATCCGTGGCCCGCAGGTCATGGCCGGCTACTGGCAGCGGCCGGACGAGACTGCCAAGGTGATGACGCCCGACGGCTTCTTCCGCACCGGCGACATCGGCACGGTGGATGAGCGCGGCTACTTCCGCATCGTGGACCGCAAGAAGGACATGATCCTGGTGTCGGGCTTCAACGTCTACCCGAACGAGGTCGAGGACGTCGTGACCCGCATGGAAGGCGTGCTCGAATGTGCCGCCGTCGGCGTGCCCGACGAACGCTCCGGCGAGGCGGTGAAGCTGGTCGTCGTGAGCAAGCAGCCGGGGCTGAGCGAGGCCGACGTGCGGGCCTTCTGCGAGCAGAACCTCACCGGCTACAAGCGCCCGCGCATCATCGAGTTCCGCAAGGAGCTCCCGAAGTCGCCAGTAGGCAAGATCCTGCGGCGAGAATTGCGCACGCGCTGAGGCCCCGTGCCGCTGCGCTGACACCCCAGCCGGTGCCCAGCACCGGCCTGTCCATGGGCCGAGCCAAGGATGCCCCTGCCATGCCCCGCATTGCCATCATGGCCGCCATGCACGAGGAATTGAGCGCCTTGCTGGCGTTGATGCCCGACGAGCAGCGCCGGCCGCTGGGAGGACGCGAGTTCTGGCTCGGCCACCTGCACGGCCGGGACGTGGTGGTGGTGCTCTCGCGCATCGGCAAGGTGGCGGCGGCCACCACGGCCACCCTGCTCGCCACGCATTTCGATGTGGAGCGGCTGCTGTTCACCGGTGTGGCTGGCGGCCTGGGCGCCGGGGTGAAGGTCGGTGACGTGGTGCTGGCCGAGCACCTGCTGCAGCATGACATGGACGCCTCACCGCTGTTTCCTCGCCACGAGGTGCCGCTTTACGGCCGCAGCCGCTTCGAGGCTGACGCTGCCATGAACGACGGCCTGGCACGCGCCAGCCAGCGGGTGCTGGCCGAGGCGCCGGCCCGGCTGGGCGCCGACGCGGTGGCGGCGTTCGGCCTGCAGGGCCGCGCCTTGCACCGCGGACTGGTGATCAGTGGCGACCGCTTCGTCAGCGGCACCGCCGAGAGCGAGGCGCTGCGCGCAGCGCTGCCGCAGGCCCTGGCGGTGGAGATGGAAGGCGCCGCGGTGGCCCAGGTCTGCCACGACTTCGGCTTGCCGTTTGCCGTGCTGCGGACCATCTCGGACCGCGCCGACGACACCGCCCACGTCGATTTTCCGGCCTTCATCCGCGAAGTGGCCAGCCGCTACAGCGCGGCCATCGTCGCCGACTACCTGGGCGGCTGAGGCCGCCGCCGCAGCGCGCTCAATCGCCGTCGGGCGGCTCCGCCCGGTCTTCGCGCACGCGGCCGGCGACCATGTCGAAGCGGAACAGCCGGCATTCGATCGGGCCGTTCCACAGCGGCACGCGCCGGGTTTCCTTCAGCCGCATGCGCGACGGCAACTTCATGTCGGGGCTCAACATCCAGGCCGTCCAGCCGGTGAAGTGGCGCTTCCAGTGCGCGGCAAGGCGGGGGAAGAAGTCATCCGGCGCATCGGTCTCGGCGCGGCTGCGGCCGACGCTGCCGCGCGCGTCGATGCGCTCGCCGTAAGGCGGGTTGACCATCAGCGTGCGTGCCAGGCCGTCGGGCAGGCGCGGCGCCGGCCGCTCCAGGGCGTCGCCGCCGTGGAACTCGATGGCGTGCGCGACGCCGGCGCGCTGGGCATTGCGGCGCGCGAAGTCGACCATGCGGAACGCCACGTCGCTCGCGAAGACCGGCACCGCCGGCGCATGCACGCGCTGCTGGGCCTGCTGCTTCAGCGCCTGCCACTGGGCCCGCGCCTGCGGCCCCGAGAAGGGCGGCAACCCCTCGAAGGCAAAGCGGCGCCTGGACCCGGCAGCGATGCCGCAGGCGATCTGGGCCGCCTCGATCGCGATGGTGCCCGAGCCACAACACGGGTCGAGCAGCGCGCCGCCCTGCTCGGGCCGGCCCTTCCAGCCGGCGGCAGCCAGCATCGCGGCGCCGAGCGTCTCCTTCAGCGGGGCCTCGCCCTTGTCCTCGCGCCAGCCGCGCTTGAAGAGGGGCTCGCCGGACGTGTCCGCATAGAGGGTGGCATGCGTCTCGGTCAGGTGCAGCATCACCCGCAGCTGCGGCCGCTGGGTGTCGACGCTGGGGCGGTCGCCGCTTTCCTCGCGCATCACGTCGCACAGCGCATCCTTGATGCGCAGCGCGGCGAAGTTCAGGCTGCGCAGCGGCGAGCGCTGGGCGGTCACGTCGATCTTGAAGGTCTGCTGCGGCGTCAGCCAGGCCTGCCACGGCACCTGGCGGGCCAGTGCGTAGAGGTCGTCTTCCAGCCGGTAGGGGCCGTGCGCGACACGCACCAGCACCCGCTGCGCCAGCCGGCTCTCCAGGTTGAGCGCCATCACCGCCGCGGCGTCGCCGCGCAGCGCGATGCCGCCGCGCTCCAGCGTGCCGGAGGTCTCGGGACCGAGGATGGCCATGGCCTCCTCGGCCAGCAGCTCCTCCACGCCACCGGCGCAGGGCAGGAACAGGTCAAAGGGTTTCACAGGCTCTTGCGCAGGTTGGCCGGGGCGATCTTGAGCGCCTCACGGTATTTGGCGACGGTGCGGCGGGCCACCTGGATGCCCTGCTCCTCCAGCATCTGGCTGAGCTGGCTGTCCGACAGCGGCTTGCGCGCGTCCTCGGCGGCCACCAGTTGCTTGATCAGCGCCCGCACCGCGGTGCTGGAGGCATTGCCGCCGGCGTCGGTGTTGAGCGAGGAACCGAAGAAGTACTTCAGCTCGAAGGTGCCGAAGGGCGTGGCCATGTACTTGGCGGTGGTCACGCGCGAGATGGTGGACTCGTGCAGGCCCAGCTCGTCGGCAATCTCGCGCAGCACCAGCGGCTTCATCGCGATCTCGCCATGGGTGAAGAAGTTCTTCTGCCGCTCGACGATGGCCTGCGAGACGCGCTGGATGGTCTCGAAGCGCTGCTGGATGTTCTTCATGAACCAGCGTGCCTCTTGCAGCCGGGCACTCAGGCCCTGGCTGTCGCCGGAGCGGTGCTGCTTGATGGCCTGCGCGTAGAGGTCGTTGATGCGCAGCTTGGGCATCACGTCCGGGTTGAGCACCACCTTCCAGTTGCGGCCGGACTTCTGCACGATCACGTCGGGCACGACGATGTTGGCCTCGGCCCGCACGAAGGGGCGGCCCGGCTTGGGCTCCAGCGCCACGATCAGCGACTGGGCCTGCTTGATCAGCTCCTCGTCGGCGCCGGTGGCGGCCATCAGCTTCTTGATGTCGCGGCGGGCCAGCGCGTCCAGGCTGCCCTTGCAGATCATCAGCGCGATGATCTGCGCCTCGCTGCGTGGCAGCGCCCGCAGCTGCAGGCTCAGGCATTCGCACAGGTTGCGCGCGCCGACGCCGGTCGGCTCCATGTGCTGCAGCCAGCGCAGCGCGCATTGCAGGCGGTCGAGCAGTTCCTCGCGGGCCTCGGGGTCGTCCTCGGGCACCAGCTCGGCGACGATGGCGTCCAGCGAGTCGGCCAGGTAGCCGTCCTCGTCGAGCGACTCGATCAGCACCATCACCGCCGCCGCATCGGTCGGGTCCAGCCGCATGCCCAGCAGCTGCTGGCGCAGGTGGTCCTGCAGGCTGATGCCGGGCGAGGCGCGGTCGATCGGGTCGACGTCGTCCTCGTCGGCAGCGCCGTTGCGGTTGCTGGGCGTCTCGCGGATGCCGTCGAAGTCGTCCCGCTCGGTGCCGTTCTCCCAGTCGTCGCGTTCGGTGGCGCCGAACTCCACCGAGTCGACGCTGGCCGCGGCGTCGGGGGCGTCGCCACCCTCGTTGTGCTCGGCGTCGGCGGTCTGGCTCTGCTCACGCGTCACCGGACGCTCGGGCAGGCTGCTGGCCTGGGCGGATTCGCCGGCGTAGTCGTCGTCGGGCTCCAGGAAGGGGTTCTGCTCCAGCATCTGCTCGACCTCCTGGTGGAGCTCGAGCGTCGACAGCTGAAGCAGCCGGATGGACTGCTGCAGCTGGGGGGTCAGCGCCAGGTGCTGGGAGAGGCGAACTTGCAGCGACGGTTTCATCACATGCGGAAGTGTTCGCCGAGGTAGACCTTGCGCACGTCGGGGTTCTCGACGATCTCGCCCGGCGTGCCCTGCGCGAGCACCGCGCCCTCGCTGATGATGTAGGCGTGGTCGCAGATGCCCAGCGTCTCACGCACGTTGTGGTCGGTGATCAGCACGCCGATGCCGCGTGCCTTCAGGAAGTTGATGATGCGCTGGATCTCGATCACCGCGATCGGGTCGACGCCGGCGAACGGCTCGTCGAGCAGGATGAAGCGCGGCCGGCTGGCCAGCGCACGGGCGATCTCGACACGGCGGCGCTCGCCGCCGGAGAGCGCTGGCGCCGGCGTGTGGCGCAGCTTCTCGATGCTGAGGTCGTGCAGCAGCGAGTTCAGGTACTGCTCGATCTGGGCCTTCTGCAGCGGACGGCCCTTCTTGTCGTGCTGCAGCTCCAGCACCGCGCGGATGTTCTCCTCGACCGTGAGCTTGCGGAAGATCGAGGCTTCCTGCGGCAGGTAGCTGAGTCCCAGGCGCGAGCGCTCGTGGATGGGGCGGCGCTCGACGTTGCGGCCGTCGAGCTTGATCTCGCCGCCGTCAGCCCGCACCAGGCCCACGATCATGTAGAAGCTGGTGGTCTTGCCGGCGCCGTTGGGCCCGAGCAGGCCCACCACTTCGCCGCTCTCGACCGCCAGGTGCACGTCCTTGACGACCTTGCGGGCGCCGTAGGTCTTCTGCAGGCCTTGCGCTTCCAGCCGGCTCTTGCGCGATTCGCGCGGGGTGGCGGTGGCGTTCACGGCCGGTCCTTCGTGCCCGCCGCCGGCGTGCCCTCGGTGGCGCCGCTGGCGCCTGGCGCCGGGCGCGGCGACAGCACGCCACGCACGCGGCCGCCCGGCGCGCCGCCGGCCGCGCCGTCGACCGTGAAGACCTCGGCCGCGTTGTTGTAGGTGATGACCTGGCCGGCCACTTCGTCGGCCAGCGCCTCGCCCCGATAGCGCCGGATCACGGCGTTGCCGCTCAGGCGCAGCGTGTCGCTCTTGCTGTCGTAGGCAATGCGCTCGGCCTCGCCCTCGATGTACTCGTCGACGGCCTCGCGCTTCTGCCGGAAGAAGGCCGGGCGACCGGTGCCGACGCCGGTGGCGGACTGGTGGCCGTCGGGCGTCTGGTGCACCTCGACCCGGGCCGCGCGCATGATCATGGTGCCCTTGGTGATCACCACATTGCCGGTCAGCACATTGGTCTGCTTGGCATCGTCATAGCGCAGGTTGTCGGCGGTGAAGTTGAGCGGCTTGGCGCGGTCGGCGCGCTCGGCACGCACGCCGGGAGCGGCGGCGCACAGCCCCAGCGCCAGCAGCACGGGCAGGGCCCAGGCGGCACGGCGCCGGGCCGTCCCGGACGAGAAGGAAAGCGCAGTGGAAGGCACGGACTTGGGGCTCATGAAGGCATGAAACTTGCAGTTCAGCTGATTCTAGCCCACTGCCGGCCGCATGCTGCGGTGCAGCCCACAGCTTTTGCACACAAGCCGGCCATTTGCGGAAGAACGGCCGGCCGCGCGGCAGGGCACGGCCCGCTCCGCAGGCCGTGGTGAAGGCTCACTTGCCGCGCGACTGCGCGATCAGGTAGTCGGCCACCTGGAGCGAGCGCTCCAGCGAGCCGGCATGGCTGCCACTGGTGAGGTAGCGGCCGCCGATGCCGAGGGCGGGCACCCCCTCGATCTCGAAGGCCTGGGCCAGCTGCTTGGCCTGGCGGGCCTTGGTCTGCACACCGAAGGAGTTGTAGGCCTCCAGGAACTTGGCGCGGTCGACATTGTTGGCCGCCATGAAGTCGGCAATCGCGTTGGCCTCGTTCAGCGGCTTGTGGTCGTTGTGGATCGCGTTGAAGACGCGCTGGTGCATCTGCTCGACCAGCCCCATCGATTCCAGTGCGTAGTAGATGCGCTGGTGCACCACGAACTCATCGCGGAAGGCCACCGGCACCCGGCGAAAGCGCACGCCCTGCGGCAGCTTCTTGACCCAGGCCTGCAGCAGCGGCTCGAAGCGGAAGCAGTGCGGGCAGCCGTACCAGAAGAACTCGACCACCTCCACGCCGGCACCCGGCTCGGCCTGCGGCTGCCGCAGCTGCACGTAGTCCTTGCCGGCCTGGAAGGACTGGGCCTGGGCCAGCCCGGCGACGCCGGTGGTCGCCACGCCGGCCAGCCAGGGGGCGACGGCAGAGCCGCCCGCCCAGGCGGCCAGGCGGCCAGTGAAATCACGACGCTTCATCCAAGGATCCTTTCTTGTTCATGGCGAATGCCCGGGTCGGAGTCGGCACGGGCCGCAAAGTTCATCGGCGGCGCCAGCCGGTGGCTTCAGCGCTGCACCCGCACCAGGGCGGAGTCGATGCCGCTGCCGGCCAGCTTTTCCTTCGCTGCATCCGCCTCGGGCTGCGAGTCGAAGGGGCCCAGGCGCACGCGGTAGACGGTGCGGCCGGTCTGCTCGCGCTCGGTGATGCGGGCGGTCAGGCCCATCATGGCCAGCTTGGCACGCTGCTGCTCGGCCTCTTCCTGGCGCGCATAGGCGCCGGCCTGCACGAAGTAGGCGGCGTTGTCGGCCGCCGGCTTGTCGGCGGGCGCACCGCCGTCGGGCGCCTGGCCGGCCAGGATGGCTGCCGGGTCGCGCGAGGACGCGGCGGCCGCCGAGGCTGCCGGCCGCGGCGCATCGACCGTGCGCGAGGCGGTCTGCGGGGTGTTGCGCAGGCCCGGCGGCAGGGCCGCCGAAGCAGCCGGCGTCGCGGCTTCGGAAGCCGCCGGCGTGCTGGCCTGCGGCCGGGCCGGCGTGCGGCCCTGCAGCGGGGTGTTGGGGTCCCAGTTCCGGTTGCGCTCGGCTTCCGCCGCGTCCTGCTCGGCGGTGCGCGAGGGCACCTTGTTGACGAAGGGCACCGGCACCTTGGTGACGTACAAGGCCACGCCGAGCGCCAGTGCCAGGCCGACCAGCAGGCCGACGATCATGCCGAGGATGAAGCCGCCGCGTTGCTTTTTCATGTGTTGTGGCTTTCGTTGAGGTCCGGGCACCCGACGGTGCTCACATTTTTTCAGGGGCACCCACGCCCAGCACGGCCAGCCCGTTGCGCAGCACCTGCATCGTGGCGGTCAGCAGGGCCAGGCGGGCGCGGGTGAGCGCCGCATCCTCCACCAGGAAGCGCTGCGCCGCGTAGTAGGCGTGGTAGGCACCGGCCAGGTCACGCAGGTAGAAGGCCACGTCGTGCGGCGCCAGGTCGTTGGCAGCGCGCGCGAGCATCTCCGGGTACTCGGCCAGCTTCAGCATCAGGGCGGTCTCGCTGGGGGCCACCAGGTGCGACAGGTCGGCCTGCTGCAACGCTGCGAGGTCGCCCTGGTACTCCGCGACGAACTTCTCCCGCACCGAACAGATGCGCGCATGCGCGTACTGCACGTAGTACACCGGGTTCTCGTCGTTCTGCTTCAGGGCGAGGTCGACGTCGAAGACGAACTCGGTGTCGGCCTTGCGGCTGATCAGGAAGAAGCGAACCGCGTCGCGGCTGGTCCATTCGATGAGGTCGCGCAGGGTCACGTAGGAGCCGGCACGCTTGGAGATCTTGACCTCCTCGCCGCCCTTCATCACGGTGACCATCTTGTGCAGCACGTAGTCGGGGTAGCCCTGCGGGATGCCGGCGCCGGCCGCCTGCAGGCCGGCACGCACCCGTGCGATGGTGCCGTGGTGGTCGCTGCCCTGCACGTTGATGACCTTGGTGAAGCCGCGCTCCCACTTGTTGATGTGGTAGGCCACGTCCGGCACGAAATAGGTGTACGTGCCGTCGGACTTGCGCATCACGCGGTCCTTGTCGTCGCCGTAGTCGGTGCTGCGCAGCCACAGCGCGCCGTCCTGCTCGAAGGTCTTGCCGGCGGCGATCAGCTTCTGCACGGTCTGCTCGACCCGGCCGCTGCCATACAGGCTGGATTCGAGGAAGTAGTTGTCGAACTTGACGCCGAAGGCCTGCAGGTCGAGGTCCTGCTCATGGCGCAGGTAGGCCACCGCGAACTGCCGGATGCCGTCCAGGTCGGTGGCATCGCCCGAGGCGGTGAACTCGCGGTCGTCGGCCTTCACGGTCTGGCGGGCCAGGAAATCGGCCGCGATGTCGGCGATGTACTCACCGTTGTAGGCCGCCTCCGGCCAGCCGGCGTCGCCCGGCTTCAGGCCCTGCAGGCGCAGCTGGGTGGAGTGCGCCAGGGTGCCGATCTGCACGCCGGCGTCGTTGTAGTAGAACTCGCGCGTGACGTCCCAGCCCTGCGTCTCGAACAGGTGGCAAAGGGCGTCACCCAGCGCCGCCTGGCGGCCGTGGCCCACATGCAAGGGGCCGGTGGGGTTGGCCGAGACGAACTCCACCATCACGCGCTGGCCATTGGCCGGCTGCCGGCCGAAGGCTTCGCCCGCCTGCAGGATCTCGGCCACCACCTGTTGCTTGGCGGCCGGCTTCAGCCGCAGGTTGATGAAGCCGGGACCGGCGATCTCCATGCTGTCCACCCAGCGCTCGAAGGCGGGGCGCTGCTTCAGGCCGTCGATCAGCTGCTGGGCCAGTTCGCGCGGGTTTTTCTTCAGCGGCTTGGCCAGCTGCATGGCCGAGGTGCAGGCCAGGTCGCCGTGGGCGGCCTGCTTGGGCAGTTCGAAGGCCGCCACGGGCGTCTGCCCGGGGGCAAGCGCCGCCAGCTCGGCGGCCAGGGCTTCAAGGAGTTCGTGTTTGGCGCGGATCATCCGGCGATTCTACTTTTCGGTTCGGCCTGGCTTGCCCGCTTGCGGCCCGGCGGCAGCAATGAAATGATGGGCGCTGCCAACGACGCCGCAGCGGTTTGAATGACAGACGCCCCCGAGACCTCCCCGTCCCTGCCCGAACAGATCGGCGAATACCGCGTGGTGCGCAAGCTGGGGGAAGGCGCGACGAGCGAGGTCTTCCTCTGCCGCGACGAGTTCCACGACCGCGACGTGGCCGTCAAGCGGGTGCGCGAGGCTGCCCTGCGTGACCCGGTGGACGGCCGCTACTACTCGCGGTTCTTCGCCGCCGAGGCGGCGCTGGTCGGGCGGCTGCACCACCCGCACGTGGTGCAGATCTACGACGCGGTGGAAACCCCCGGCGAGCAGTACCTGGTGATGGAGCATGTGCCGGGCAGCACGCTGCGCCCGTACTGCCGGGTCGACCAGCTGCTGCCGCTGGAGCTGATCGTCGAGATCGGCTTCAAGTGCGCGATGGCGCTCGGCTACGTGTTCCGCCAGGGGCTCATCCACCGCGACGTCAAGCCGGCCAACATCCTCACGGTCTCCACCGCCGGGCATGTCACCGACGTCAAGGTGAGCGACTTCGGCAGCGTGCTCAACCTCGGCGCCGACACCACCCAGGTGCACCGGGTCGGCTCGCTGACCTACATGTCGCCCGAGCAGCTGGACGGCGGCGCGCTCAACGCGCAGTCCGACATGTATGCGCTGGGTGCGGTGCTCTACCACCTGGTGACCGGCCACGCGCCGGTGGAGGCCGCATCGCAGGCGGCCATGATCCAGGGCATCCTGAACGGGCCGGTGGTGCCGCCCAGCGAGCGGCGCCATGCGGTCGAGCCGGCGGTGGACGACGTCATCCTGCGCGCGCTGAACAAGCGGCCGGAGGACCGCTATGCGGAGTGGGAGGACTTCGCCAACGCGCTGGCCGGCCTGGTCACGAACCGCCAGGTGCCGCGCGGCAACCTGCAGGCGGTGCTCGACTCCGAACGCTTCAGCCTGCTGCGCCAGCTCGACTTTTTCTCCGACTTCGACGATGTCGAGCTCTGGGAGGTGGTGCACCAGGCCCGCTGGCAGCGCTTCGCCACCGGCCACCGGCTGATGCGCCGCGGCGAGAAGGGCCGCGACTTCCACATCATCGCCCAGGGCGCGGTCGAGGTGCAGCGCGACGGCCAGCGGGTAGAGGTGCTGAAGGCCGGCATGCTGGTGGGCGAGATGGCCTACCTGGCGCCCAGCCGGGAGCTGCGCCTGCGCACTGCCGACGTGGTGGTGATTGATCCGATCACCACCATTTCCTTCACTCCTGAAACACTCGGGCAGATCAGCCTGGCCTGCCGCGGGCGCTTCAACGAGGCCTTCATCGCAGTGCTGGTGCGGCGCCTGCATGCGGCGCATGAGGCGCTTTCCCATCCCCAGCGCATCCTGTGATGGCGGGGCAGGCTCCAGACTTGCTTGAGAGCGCATCATGTGCCGTGGACCGACGGCACGTTCGCCCGCCTTCCTCGACAATGGCTGCAGCCCGATGAGCACGCCCTCCCATCGTCCCCCGGACCCCGGCTCCCTCCCGCGCGAGGAGGCGGCGCGCACGCATGAGCTACAGGACCTGCAGGCGCGGCTGCGCGAATGCGGCGAGGCGCTGGCGCTGGCCCAGGCGCAGCTGCGGCAGGAGACGGAAGCGCGCCGTGTCGCGGAAGGCCAGCTGCGCCACCTGGCCGAGCACGACGCCCTCACCGGCCTGCCCAACCGCCGCGTGCTGGAGCTGTGCCTGCAACAGGCCACCGTGCAGGCGCGCGAGCAAGGCCGGCTGGCGGGCGTGATGTTCCTCGACCTCGACCGCTTCAAGAACATCAACGACACGCTGGGCCACCTGATGGGCGACCGGCTGCTGCAGCGGGTGGCCGAGCGGGTGAGGCGCAGCCTGCGCAGCGGCGACACGGTGGCGCGGGTCGGTGGCGACGAGTTCGCGGTGCTGCTGCCGGGCCTGGACGGCCCGGCCGAGGCGGCACGCATGGCGGGCCAGCTGATCGGCGAGGTGTCGCTCCCCTACGAGATCGACGGGCTGGAGCTGCGGTTGACGCCCTCGGTGGGGATTGCGATGTTCCCGGGGCATGCCGAGTCGGCGCAAGGCCTGCTCGACGAGGCGCGTGCCGCGATGTACCAGGCCAAGGCGCAGGGGCGCGGCGGCTACCGCTTCTTCAGTGGCCACGACGACCTGCTGTCCTCGCAGCGGCTGCTGCTGGAGAGTGACCTGCACCGGGCGATCGAGCGCGGCGAATTCGAGTTGCATTTCCAGCCGCGCTACGAGCTGGGCAGCGGCCTGCTGTGCGCCTGCGAAGCCCTGCTGCGCTGGCAGCATCCGAGCCGGGGCTCGGTCAGCCCGGTCGAGTTCATCCCGCTGGCGGAGGAAACCGGCCTGGTGGTGGCCATCGACGAATGGGTGCTGGGCGAATGCTGCCGCCAGATCGAGCGCTGGACCGCCAAGGGGCTGGAGATCTGCCCGATCTCGCTGAATGTCTCGGCGCGCCAGTTCCGCAGCCTGAACCTGCTGGGCGTGCTGGACCGGGTGCTGGGCGAGACCGGCGTGGACCCCCGGCTGCTGGAGGTCGAGATCACCGAGACGACCCTGATGCACAACACCGAGCAGGCGGTGGCCACGCTGGGCCAGCTGCATGGCCTGGGCATCAAGATTTCGGTGGACGACTTCGGCACCGGCTATTCCAGCCTGGCCTACCTCAAGCGCTTTCCGGTCGACCTGCTGAAGATCGACCGCTCCTTCGTGCACGACCTGGTCAGCGACCCCGACGACGCGGTGATCGTGAGCGCCATCATCGGCCTGGCCCGCAGCCTGCAGTTGCGGGTGGTGGCCGAAGGCGTCGAGACGCGCGAGCAGGTCGACTTCCTGCGCCGGCGTGGTTGTGACGAGGCGCAGGGCTTCCTGTTCAGCCGCCCCCTGCCGCCGGCGCAGCTGGAGCCGCTGTTCAACCGGCGCTACTGAGGCTGCGGCCTCTCAGCCGCCCAGCGGCTTGATGCCCTGGCAATCGCTGCCGAGCCAGCGGCCGGTCTGCTCCATCTTCATGCTCATCGGCTGGCCCTGGATGGTGCCTTCCATGGTCATCGAGGTGCGGTACCCCTCGGGCGTGATGTTCCAGCCGCGGCCCTCGCCCTTGAGCGAGCCCTGCGGGCCGCTGCAACTGAAGCTGAAGCGGGCCTCGCTGGAGGAGGTGGGCGACAGGCTGTGCTCGCATTTCATCGACGGGTCGGGTGCCTGGGCAAAGGCATCGCGCTCGGCCATCTGGGGCGACAGGCAGTAGCGCATCGCGCCGGGCTTGGAGCCCAGGCCCAGGCCGCGCTCGCGCATGCCCTGCTCCAGTTGCTGGCGTTGCGCCGGTGTCATCTTGGCGTGGGCCGCGTCCATCTCTCGCTTGGACGGCATGGCCTGGCCCGCCACTTGGCCGCTGTGCTGGGTCTGCTGCACTTCCCAGAGGCCGGGCTTGCGCTTGCTGAGGGTCTGCGCCTGGCCGGCGCCAGCGGCGAGCATGGCCGCGGCGGCCAGCACCGGCAGCAGGCGGATGGGTCGGTGAAGGATGGGGGGCATGGGCTCTCCTCGTTCTCAACGGGTCCAGACGCCGCGGGCCAGCAGGGTCGCCGCCAGCGGCACCAGCAGGAGCAGGTGGGCCTGGATCATGATCCAGCGCCGTGCCTTGCGCACCTCGGCCTCGGGCGGCAGCGCGCCACTGGCGTCCAGCGCCTTGCGCCAGCGGATGAACAGCAGGGTCGGCCGGATCGACATCGCGCCGATCACGACGAACAAGGTCAGCTTCAGGTGCAGCAACGGCTGGCTCCAGTACCAGCCGGTGCCCTTGTAGCCCCAGACGGTGCGCGCCACGCCCGTCAGCAGCACCGCGAAGGCGGCGGCCAGGTAGATCTGGTCGAGCCGGCCGAGCCGGCGCACGACGGCGGCATTCATCCATTCGGTGCGGCACAGTGCCGCCTCGCTGGTCAGGAACACCACCAGCGTCAGGATGGCGGCAATGTGGGCGTAGGCGAGGAAGGCTTCAAGAACCATGGTTTTCCTTTCTCGGGGACAGGTCGCTCATGCGACGAGGACTTCACCGGGGGCCGGCGGCGGCCGCTGCCAGTATCCCGGGTCGCCGTAGCTGTGCTTGAGGAAGTCGATCCACAGGCGCACCCGCAGCGGGAGGTGCTTGCGCTGCGGAAACACCGCATAGATGCCGTTCGGCGGCGCCGCATAAGCTTCGAGCACCTGCACCAGCCGGCCGGCGGCGAGCTCGGACTCGACCTCCCAGGTGGAGCGCCAGGCGATGCCCAGGCCGCTCAGGCACCAGTCGTGCAGCACCTGGCCGTCCGAGCAATCGAGCTTCCCGGGCGGCCGCAGGTGGGTCAGCTGGCCGTCCACCATGAAGGCCCAGCCACGGGTCTGGCTGGCGTCCGAGCTGAGCGTCAGGCAGTCGTGCTGGTTCAGCTCGCCAGGGTGCTGCGGGGCGCCCCGGCGCTTCAGGTAGGACGGCGTGGCCACGCACAGCCGCCGGTTGTCGGCCAGCCGCAGGCTGACCAGGCTGGAGTCGGGCAGGTCACCGACCCGCACCGCGCAATCGAAGCCCTCGTTCACGATGTCCACCACCCGGTCGCTGAGGTTGAGCGACAGCGACACCTCCGGGTGCAGCGACAGGAAACGCGGCACGAGCGGCGCCACATGGCGGCGCCCGAAACCGGCCGGCGCGGTGATGCGCAGGTGGCCGCTGGCCTTCACGCCGCCTTCGGAGACGCTGGCCTCCGCATTGGCGAGGTCGGTCAGCAGGCGCTGGCAGTCTTCGAGGAAGGCGCTGCCCTCGTGCGTCAGGCTGATGCGGCGGGTGGTGCGCACCAGCAGTTTGACGCCCAGTCGTTCCTCCAGCGCATCGATGCGGCGGCCGATCACCGCCGGCGCCACCCCCTCGGCCTTGGCGGCCGCCGTCAGGCTGCCCTTGGTGGCCACAGCGACAAACGATTCGATCTGCTTGAGTCGGTCCATGCCTGTCCGTGCGTAATGCACAACCGGCGCCAGACTATCCGCCGAAAAGTAAAAAATCAACCGAGGATCCGCCCCTTGTCGATCGCCAGGGTCAGTAATACAGCCGCTCCTCTCTCTGGAAGCGGCATGGGGGTGGTGGCGATTGCATCGTTTTCAGTCAAAGATAAAACGCAAAGTGCACTTGTAATCACTTCACAAGTTCCGAATAAAGTGACGGCATGAAGCTGCCCGTGCTCCATGCGGTCTTGTTCGATGCCTATGGCACGCTGTTCGACGTGTACAGCGTCGGGCTGCTGGCCGAGCAGCTCTACCCGGGCCAGGGCGAGGCGCTGGCCACCGCATGGCGTGACAAGCAGATCGAGTACACCCGCCTGGTCAGCATGGCCGACCCCGGCGGGCGCCGCTACCGGCCCTTCTGGGAGCTGACGCGCGACGCGTTGCGCTACAGCAGCCGGCGGCTCGGCCTGTCGCTCACCGCCGAGCGGGAAGAGCGGCTGATGAACCAGTACCGCCACCTCAGCGCCTATCCCGAGAACCGGGAGGTGCTGCAGGCACTGAAGGCGCGCGGCGTGCCCACCGGCATCCTGAGCAACGGCGACCCCGCCATGCTGGAGATCGCGGTGCGCAGCGCCGGCCTGCAGGGCCTGCTGGAGGCGGTGGTCAGCGTCGAGCCGCTGCGCTGCTTCAAGCCCGATCCGCGCGTCTATGCGCTCGGCCTGCAGACCTTGCAGCGCCAGCGCCCGGAGCTGACGGCCCGCCAGGTGCTCTTCGTGTCCGGCAACGGCTGGGACGCGGTGGGCGCCACCTGGTTCGGCTTCACCACCTTCTGGCTCAACCGCCTCGGCCTGCCGGCCGAGGAGCTGGGCGTGCGCCCGACGCGTGAGGGCCGCAACCTCCACGAGGTGCTGGCGCTGCTGGGTGGCGAGGGGGCGCGGGCATGACGCCCGGCCGGCCCGCTTGCCGCCTGGCCCCGGCAGACCATTCATCGTTTCCCGACCTATCGTTCTAGGAGCTGACCATGTCCCTTCCCCTGCCCCAAGGCATGCAGATCACCGGTGCCATCGAGCCCGGTTTCGAGCGCATCCTGACCCTGCCGGCCCTCGAACTGGTCGCCAAGCTGCATCGCAGCTTCGAGGCGCGCCGCCAGCAACTGCTGAAGGCCCGGGTCGAGCGCGCCCAGCGCCTGGACGCCGGCGAACGCCCCGACTTCCTGCCCGAGACGCAAGCCATCCGCGACGGCGACTGGACCATCGCACCCATCCCCAAGGCGCTGGAGTGCCGCCGCGTGGAGATCACCGGCCCGGTCGAGCGCAAGATGGTCATCAACGCCTTCAACTCGGGGGCGGACAGCTACATGACCGACTTCGAGGACTCCAACAGTCCCAGCTGGAGCAACCAGATCCAGGGCCAGATCAACCTCTACGAAGCGATCCGCCGCACCATCCGCCTCGAGCAGGGCGGCAAGACCTACCAGCTCAACGACAAGATCGCCACGCTGCAAGTGCGCCCGCGCGGCTGGCACCTGGACGAGAAGCACGTGACGGTGGACGGCCAGCGCGTCAGCGGCGGCATCTTCGACTTCGCGCTCTTCCTCTTCCACAACGCACGCGAGCAGCTGGCCCGCGGCGCCGGCCCCTACTTCTACCTGCCGAAGATGGAGAGCCACCTGGAAGCGCGGCTGTGGAACGACATCTTCGTCGCCGCTCAGAACGAGCTGGGCCTGTCGCAAGGCACCATCAAGGCCACCGTGCTGATCGAGACGGTGCTGGCCGCCTTCGAGATGGACGAGATCCTCTACGAGCTGCGCGAGCACAGCGCGGGCCTCAACGCCGGCCGCTGGGACTACATCTTCAGCTGCATCAAGAAGTTCAAGGTGGACAAGAACTTCTGCCTGGCCGACCGCGCCAAGGTGACGATGACCAGCCCCTTCATGCGCGCCTACGCGCTGCTGCTGCTCAAGACCTGCCACAAGCGCAATGCGCCGGCCATCGGCGGCATGAGCGCGCTGATCCCGATCAAGAACGATCCCGAGAAGAACGCGGTGGCGATGCAGGGCATCATCAACGACAAGAAGCGCGATGCCACCGACGGCTACGACGGCGGCTGGGTGGCTCACCCGGGCCTGGTGGAGCCGGCGATGAAGGAATTCCTCGCGGTGCTGGGCGAGCGGCCCAACCAGATCGGCAAGCAGCGCCCGGACGTGCAGGTGAGTGCTGCCGAGCTGCTCGACTTCAAGCCCGAGGCGCCCATCACCGAGGCCGGCCTGCGCATGAACATCAATGTCGGCATCCACTACCTGGGCGCCTGGCTGGCCGGCAACGGCTGCGTGCCCATCCACAACCTGATGGAAGACGCGGCCACCGCCGAGATCAGCCGCTCCCAGGTGTGGCAGTGGATCCGCTCGCCCAAGGGCGTGCTGGACGATGGCCGCAAGGTCACGGCCGAGATGGTGAAGGGCTTCGTGGCCGAGGAGCTGGAGAAGGTGAAGGCCACTGGCGTGCCGGGCAAGTTCGACCGTGCGGCCGAGATTTTCGCGGTAATGAGCACCCAGGACGAGTTCGCCGAGTTCCTGACCCTGCCGCTGTACGAAGAGATCTGAGCCGGCGGGCCGTCGCCCGCGTGGCGGGCGGCGGTGTCACCTGCGCGAAAGCGCGGGCGGGCGGCCTGCGCTACGGTGGCGGCTCCTTTCAGCGACCCTGTCGCGCGGAGTCCGCATGGCCGTCCTCAACTACCTCACCACCACCTACTTCGACCATGGCGCCCTGGCCGGCATCGGCCGGGCGCTGGCGCGTGCCGGCATGCGCCGGCCGCTGGTGGTCAGCGGCCCGTCGCTGGCCCGTGGCCCCATCCTGGCTGCGCTCAAGGCCGTCTGGCCGGCCGAGCTGCCATGGGTGCTGTTCAGCGAGGTGCCAGCCAACCCGACCGAAGACGCCGTGATGGACGCACTGCGGCTCTACCAGGCGGAGGACTGCGACGGTGTGGTCTGCCTCGGCGGCGGCTCGCCGATGGACCTCGGCAAGGCGGTCGCGCTGCTGGCCCGCCTGCCGCCGCCGCTCACCCAGTACGCGATGACCGAGCCGCAGGGGCGGGCGCGCATCCGCGAGGTGGCGCCCATCGTCGCCATTCCCACCACCGCCGGCACCGGCTCGGAGGTGAGCGTGGCCACTGTCATCATCTGCCGCGATGGCCGCAAGCACAGCTTCGTCAGCGAGCTGCTGGTGCCGCGGGTGGCGATCTGCGACCCCGACCTCACGCTGGGCCTGCCGCCCGGCCTGACCGCCGCCACCGGCATGGACGCGGTCACCCACTGCATCGAGGCGGTGCTGTCGCCGGTGGTCAACCCGCCGGCCGAGGCGGTCGGCCTCGACGGCCTGGAGCGGGCCATCGGCCAGGGCCACCTGCTGCGTGCGGTGGCCGACGGCCAGGACCGCGAAGCCCGCTGGCACATGATGATGGCCTCCACCGAAGGTGCGATGGCCTTCGTCAAGGGCCTCGGCGCGGTGCATGCGATGAGCCATGCGGTGGCCCGGCTGGACGGGCTCAGCCCGCACCACGGCACGCTGAACGCGGTGATCCTGCCGGCGGTGCTGCGCTTCAACGAAGGCCATGTGGGCGCCAAGTACGACCGCCTGCGCCGAGCCATGGGCCTGGCGCCGGGGGCCGACCTGGCCGCCTTCTTCGAGGCGCTGAACCGCCAGCTGGGGCTGCCCGGCTCGCTCACCGCCATGGGCGTGGGCCCGCAGCACCTGGACGAACTGGTGGCGCACAGCGTGATCGACGGCAACACCTCCACCGCGCCGCGCCGGCCTTCGGCGGACGACTACCGTGGGCTGTTTGCCGCCCTGCTGGACGGAGCCAGCGCATGAAGGGCTGAGAAGCGCGACGGTGGAAAAGCCGGGGCCTGCCGGCGGGTGGTGCGGGCGGGTGCTGCGCTTCGTCTAGGATGGGCTGACCTGTGACTTCCCCGACGGTGCCCCATGTGCCAGCTCCTCGGCATGAACTGCAATACACCGACCGACATCGTGTTCAGCTTCACGGGTTTTGCCACGCGCTCACAGGAGCATGCCGACGGCTTCGGCATTGCCTTCTTCGAAGGCACCGGCGTGCGGCTGTTCGTGGACCACCAGCGGGCCCTGGCTTCGCCGGTGGCCGAGCTGGTGCGCGGCTATCCGATCAAGAGCACCAACGTCATCGCCCACATCCGCAAGGCCACGCAGGGCCGGGTGGCGCTGGAGAACTGCCATCCCTTCGTGCGCGAGCTGTGGGGCCGCTACTGGGTGTTCGCCCACAACGGCGACCTCAAGGGCTTTGCGCCGCGGCTGCATGCCGCTTTCCGCCCGGTGGGCGATACCGACAGCGAACAGGCCTTCTGCTGGCTCCTGCAGGAGCTGGCCAAGAACCATGCGATGGTGCCGACGCCCGAGCAACTGACCGAGACGCTGCAGGAGCTGGTGCCGCAGATCGCCGCCCACGGCACCTTCAACTTCATGCTCAGCAACGGCCATGCGCTGTGGGCCCATTGCTCGACACGGCTGCACTACCTGGTGCGCCAGCACCCCTTTCCGGTGGCCCGCCTGCAGGACGAGGACGTCACGGTCAATTTCGCCGAGGTGACGACACCGCGGGACCGGGTCGCCGTGATCGTCACCGAGCCCCTGACCGACAACGAAGCCTGGGTCGCGTTCGAGCCGGGTGAGCTGAAGGCCTTCGTCGACGGGGCGCCGTTGGCCACCGCAAGCCACCCGGCCTAGCGCAGGCTGCCCCCTGCAGCACCGGCCCGCCCCGGCACCGCGCACGGCACGGCGGCATGCGCCTTGCCGGGGCAACGCTGTGGCCGTGCCCGGGCCGCAGGCCGTGGCGCGGCCGGGCCTTGCCTCACCGCACGTCAGCGCCCGTCGGCCGCGGGCTGCGCGGGTGCGCACCAGCCAGCGAGGGGTACACCCTGCCAACGTCCGCCGCGGTCAACGAGCACTACCTTGACCATGTGGTGGCCTTGTCGGAATCGAGCGATATCGAGGCCAGCGAGGACATCGTCTCCAGCAACGGCACCAAGCTGCTCGGCAAGGGCGCCCGCATCGACGCCCGGGTGCGTGAGCGCCAGCTGGCGCACAAGCTGAAGCAGCCGCTGGAAAGCCAGCTGCGTGTGGTCGGCGGCGTTGCCACCCGCGACATCGACGGCATCGCCGGGCGGCTGCTCGAGCGCCATCCGCTGCTGTTGCGTTTCTGCGGCAGTGCGGCGGCGCGGCAGCTGGGCGTGGCCATGCGCCACCTGCGCCTGTCGCCCCAGGTGGAGTCGCTGCTGACCGTCTACGCTGCGCAGTCGCCCGCGAAGCTCGACCATGCGGTGGGGGTGGCCCTGCTCGGCGCGACCTTGTGGATGGACCTGCCGGCGGCCGGCATCGGGCTCGACGCCCTGCTGATCGCGGGCCTGAGGCACGACGTCGGCGAGCTCTACCTCGACCCGGCGCTGCTGAGCCCGCGGGCCGGGCTGTCGGCGGAGCAATGGAAGCACATCGCCACCCATCCCATCGTCGGCGCCCATGTGCTCAGGGAACTGCCGGGCGCCGGGCCGAAGGTGGCACAGGCGGTGCTGTACCACCATCAAAAACTGGACGGCTTCGGCTATCCGCAAGGCGTGCAGGGCGAGGCGTTTCCGCTGGCCGGGCAGCTGGTGGCGGCCTCCGAGATGCTGATGGGCCTGGTGGGCGGCGACGGCGCCCATGCCGACCGCGCCGCGGTGGCGGTGAAGCTGGTGCCCGGCGAGTTCGCGCCGGCCCTGCGCGACCGCGTCACGGCGGCCGCCCGCGAGTCGCGCGCCGAGGGGGCCGGCGCGCCGGCACCGAGGGCCGACCTGGCCCAGCTGATCCTGCGCCTGCAGACGGTTGCCGGGGCGCTGGAGGACTTCCGCCGGGCGCGCGAGCGGCTGTTGCCCGAGCTGCCGCACTCCGGCCCCGGCATGCGGAAGCTGGCCGAAGCGCGCCATGGAGCGCAGCCAGCGCATCAGCGCGGCCTTCACCAGCGCCGGGCTCGACGCCACGCCGGCCGAGCACCTGCCCGAGCTGCTGGAGGCGATGGACGAGGCCGCCCAGGACGAGATCACGGCGGTGCTGGGCGAGATCGAATGGCGGCTGCGCGAGACCCAGCGCGCGGTCGTCGCCCGGGCCGAGCAGTTCTCGGCCACCGACGGGCAGGCGGTGCGCACCTTCGTCGACATCGCAGGCAGTGACCTGTCGGCCGCCCCGCCATGAGGCGGCCGCGTGATGCCGCGGTGGCGCAGCCCGCCGGGCTCAGTCGCGCAGCACCGGCAGCCGCAGCGTCACGCGGGTGCAGCCGGGCTGCGAGCTGAAGTCGACGTCGCCCCCCAGCCCCTGGGCCCGCTTGCGCAGGTTGCGCAGGCCGCGACCGCCTTCGCGGCCGGTGATCATGGTGGCCACGTCGAAGCCGTTGCCGTCATCGGTCACCACCACCTCGACATGCTCGCCAGCCTTGCACAGCGCAATGCGCACGGTGCGGGCCCGGGCATGCTTGAGGATGTTGGTCAGGGCCTCCTGCACGATGCGCAGCACCTGCAGTGCGGCG
The DNA here is from genome assembly GCF_030419005.1 of Eleftheria terrae. Taxonomy (NCBI): domain Bacteria; kingdom Pseudomonadati; phylum Pseudomonadota; class Betaproteobacteria; order Burkholderiales; genus Eleftheria; species Eleftheria terrae. Next base: position 3,274,576 of record NZ_CP106951.1, on the reverse strand, counting down.
GTCGGGTCCAGCCAGGGCAGCGGCGGCAGGTCGTCGACCTGCCATTCCAGCTGCAGCCCGGCTGCCTCCAGCCGCTTGCCGAGGCGGTAGCGCAGGGTGGCCAGCAGCGTCACCAGGTCGTGGCCGATGGGCTCCAGCGAATCGATCACCAGCCGCAGGTCGTCGACGCATTCGCGCAGCACCTGGGCCACCGACGGCAAATCCAGCTTGCCCTGCTCCACCAGCACCAGCGAGGACATGAGGGCCGAGCCCATGCCGTCGTGCATGTCGCGCATCAGGCGCTGGCGCTCCAGCAGCAGGGCCTGCTCGCGCTCCACCGCGCGCAGCCGGCGGTGGTTGTCCTCCAGCTCCGCGGTGCGCTCGGCCAGGCGCTGTTCCAGCGAGGCGTTGATCTGCTCCACCTCGGCGATGGCACCGCTGTAGCGGCGCAGCACCGCATACAGGAAGGCGCCGAACACCAGCAGCGTGGCGTAGGGCAGCAGGTAGGCGCTCTCCGGCGTGATGTGCTGGCTCAGCAGCAGGATGTCGTGCACGCCCAGCGCAATGCAGATCCACAGTGCCGCCGTCAACACCCTCAGCTCGTGGCTGCCGTGGCGCACTGCCACCCAGGTGATGAAGGCCGTCACGAAGATCGAGACCGCCGCGTTCAGGGTGTGCTGCAACACCAGGGCATCGCCCGGTACCAGCGGCAGCGTCAGCAGCCCGGTCAGCACCGTGACGCCGGTCAGCAGCGCCTCCACGCCGCGATAGCGGCGGTGGTGGAAGCGGAAGGCAAACAGGTAGGTCAGCACCATCACCCAGCCCATCGAGGCATGGGTGGCCCACCAGAACCAGTCGTGCAGCACGCCGGGTGGCGGCAGGTCGATGTGGTAGTGCAGGTTGCGCAGCCACCAGGCGGCCGAGGCCAGCGCAAACAGCAGGTAGGCCGATTCGCTGCGCCGGCGCCACCAGAAGCCGAAGGAGAACACGCCGAGCACCAGGATGGTCAGCGTGGTCACCTGCGGGCCGGTGATGTGCAGCAACAGGCGGCGGTCGGCCATGGCGCGGATCTCGTCGGCCGGGCCCACCCAGAGGGTCGACAGCGCGTGCGTCATGCCGGCACGCACCGGCACGCCGACGACCACGTCCACCACCACGTCGATGCCCGGGCTGGTGAAGACCGCGTCGTGGGGAATGGGCACGAACAGCGGGCGGTTCCACTGCGAGGTCCACTGGCGTCGGTTGGCCAGCAGCAGCCGGCCGTTGACATGCACTTCCACCGGCCCGCCCAGCACCCGGGCGCCATAGACGGCCAGCGGCGGCGAGGCGCCGCTGGGCGGCAGCACATAGCGCAGGTGGTACCAGTGCATGGCCCAGGGCTGGTCCTGCAGGCCGGGCGTGACCGGCCCGCGTGGCGTCGCCAGCGGCAGGGCCACCTGGCTCCAGCCGGGCTCGGAGAGGTCGGGCCGCAGCACGCCGGGCTCGGGCAGGCTGGGGCCGATGGGCACCACCTGGCGCTCGGCCGACGTGAAATGCTGCACCGCCACCTCGCCGCCCGGCACGGCGGCCCAGGCGGGAAGGAGCACACTCAGCAGCAGGCCGGCCAGCAGACTAGTCGCGCAACAGGCCCAGCTTGCGAGCTTCATACACCGCTTCGGACTTCGAATTCACCTGCAGCTTGCGGTAGCTGCGCTTCACATAGGTCATCACCGTGTGCTTGGAGACGCTCATCATTTGGGCAATCTCTTCATAGGTGAAGCCTTTGGTGGCCAGGGTCAGCACCGCCAGCTCGCGCTCGGACAGCACCGGCGCGCCCTCGGCCGGCGGTGCCTGGCTGGCCGCCGGCGCCAGCCGCGTCAGCAGCTGCCGCGCGATCACCGGGCTGATGGGGCTGCCGCCGGCATGCAGGGTGCGGATCTGCTCCGCAATGTCCTCCGGCAGGGTGTCCTTCAGCAGGTAGCCGGTGGCACCGGCCTCCAGCGAGCCGACCACGTGGTGCTCGTCGCCGAACACCGTCACCACCATCACGTCGCATTCCGGCAGCTGCGCCGCGCAGTAGCGGATCAGCTCGATGCCGCCGATGTCCGGCAGCCCCAGGTCGACCAGCAGCACGTCCGGGCGGGTGGTTTTCAGCAAGGCCAGGCCGGCGCTGCCGTCGGCGGCCGCCCCGGCCAGCTTCAGGTCGGGGGCCGACTCGATCGCCTGCGCGAAGGCCTGACGGAACTTGGGATCGTCCTCGACGACCGCCACGGAGAGTTGCCACATGCCCGGCAGTGTAGGCGCAGGCCGGGCGCCGCCGGTCCCTTGTTGAAGGGACAATGCCGGCCGCCGCGGCGCGCCCCGCGGACAAGCAAGCACTGACTGGCGAAAATGTCCAGGCCCGGCCGTGGCGGATGGCGCACGCGTGGCGCCGGCATCACACCGCAGCCGCCGGCCTGAGGCGACAATCGATCGCCACCCTTGGCGGACCTGGGGAGAGACTCTGGAATGGAACTCGACATCAACGGCCGGCGACATGAACTGCGGGACGACACGGTCGACCCCGCGATGCCCCTGCTGTGGGTGTTGCGCGACGTGCTGCAGATGACCGGCACCAAGTTCGGCTGCGGCGTCGCCGCCTGCGGCGCCTGCACGGTGCGGCTCGACGGCGAGGCGGTGCGCAGCTGCATGACGCCGCTGTCCGCGGTGGCCGGGCGGCAGGTCCAGACCATCGAAGGGCTGGCCCAGGACGGCCGCCTGCATGCCCTGCAGCGGGCCTGGATCGAGCACCAGGTGCCGCAATGCGGCTACTGCCAGTCCGGCATGCTGATGGCCGCCGCGGCGCTGCTGCAGCAGCAGCCCGACCCGAGCGACGCACAGATCGACGCGGCCATCACCAACCTCTGCCGCTGTGGCACCTACCCCCGGGTGCGCCAGGCGATCCACGCGGCCGCACGCGAGCTGAACGGCACGCACCGGCGGCCCGGCCTGGCCGCGAGGTCCGAATGAAGCGGCGCAGCTTCCTGCTCAGTGCCACCGCGGCCGGTGGCGCGCTGGTGGTCGGCTGGGGCCTGCTGCCGCCGCGCAGCCGTGCCGGCGACCGCCACACGCTGCCGGTGGAGCAGGGCCAGGTGGGACTCAACGGCTGGATCAAGGTGGCGCGTGACGGCCAGGTCATCCTCGCCATGCACCGCAGCGAGATGGGGCAGGGCGTGCACACCGCGCTGCCGATGCTGGTGGCCGAGGAGCTCGACATCTCGCTGGGCAAGGTGCGGCTCGAACAGGCCGGCTTCGATTCGATCTACGGCAATGTGGCGATGTTCGTCGAGAGCCTGCCGTTCCATCCCTCCGACAAGGGCGAGGACGGGCACCGCAGCGGCCTGGTCGTGACCGGCGAGTGGCTGGTCGCCAAGCTGGCGCGCGAGCTGGGCGTGAGCGCCACCGGCGGCTCCACCAGCGTGGCCGATGCCTGGGACGTGCTGCGCCTGGCGGCCGCCACCGCGCGGGCCCAGCTGCTGGGGGCGGCCTCGCTGCTGTGGCGGGTGCCAGTGGCGGAGCTGCGGGTGGTCGACGGCGTGGTCAGCCATGCCTCCGGCGACAGCGCGCACTTCGGCCAGCTGGTGGCGCCCGCCGCCGCCCTGTCGGTGTCCGAGGTGAGGCTGAAGCCGCCCAAGACCTGGAAGCTGATCGGCCGGCGGGCGCCTCGCCTCGATGTGCCGGCCAAGGTGGACGGCAGCGCGGTGTTCGGCATCGACGTGCGCCTGCCGGACCTGCTGTACGCGGCGGTGCGCATGTGCCCGATGCTGGGCGGAGCGTATGGTTTCGTCGATGTGGATGCCGCCTTGCGCCGGCCCGGCATCGAGCGGGTGGTGCGGCTGGGGCCGCTGGCCGGCTCGACGGCCGGCGTCGCGGTGGTGGGCCGGAGCTACTGGCATGCCCAGCAGGCGGCGCTGGCCATGCGCATCGACTGGCAGGCGCCGCCACACGATCCGCAACGCGGCCGGCTCGACAGCCGCCAGATCGAGCGCGAGCTGGAAGCCGAGGCCCGCCGTGCACTGCGCGAGCGCGCCGGGTTTGCTTTCTACGAACTCGGCGATCCGGCGCAGGCCGACGCCGGTGCCGCCCGCCATGTCGAGCAGGTGTACCGGGCCCCCTACCTGGCGCATGCCACGATGGAGCCGATCAACTGCACGGCGCAGGTGCGCGGCGGCAAGGTGGAGGTGTGGGTCTCCACCCAGGTGCCCACGCTGGCCCGCGACGTGGCAGCCCGGGTGGCAGGCGTCGATGCCGACGCGGTGACCGTGCATGTGCGGCTGCTGGGCGGTGGCTTCGGCCGCCGGCTCGACGTCGACTACGTGGCGCAGGCGGTGCGGGTGGCGATGGAGCTGGGGGGCCGCCCGGTGCAGCTGGTGTGGTCGCGCGAGGAGGACCTGCGGCACGACTTCTACCGCCCGGCGGCGGTGGCCGTGATGCGCGCCGCACTCGATGCGGGCGGCCTGCCGCTGTCGCTGCAGATCGCCAGCGCCGGCGACGCCATCACGCCGCGCTGGATCGAACGTGGCCTGCCGGCGCTGGCCGGCCCGCTCGACGCGCCGGACAAGACCACCGCCGAGGGGCTGTTCGACCTGCCCTACGGCGTGCCACACCAGCGCATGGCCCATGCGGCCACGCACAGTGGTGTGCCGGTGGGCTACTGGCGCTCGGTCGGCCATTCGCACAATGCCTTCTTCAGCGAGGCCTTCATCGACGAGCTGGCGCATGCCGCAGGGCAGGACCCGGTGGCCTTCCGCCTGGCGCTGCTGGCGCAGCGGCCGCGCCACCAGGCGGTGCTGCGGCTGGCCGCCGAGAAGGCCGGCTGGAGCCAGCCCGCGGCGCCCGGGCGCGGCCGCGGCGTGGCGCTGCACGAGAGCTTCGGCTCCATCGTCGCGCAGGTGGTCGAGGCGTCGCTGGAGCAGGGGCGCATCCGCGTGCACCGCGTCATCTGCGCGATGGACTGCGGCACTGTGGTCAACCCGAACATCGTCGCGCAGCAGATGGAAAGCGCCGTGATCTTCGGCCTAAGCGCCGCGCTGTACGGCCGCATCGACATCGAGCAGGGCGCGGTGAAGCAACAGAACTTCCCCGACTACCGGCTGCTGGGCCTGGCCGAGACGCCGGTGATCGAGACCCACCTGGTGCGCAGCAGCCGTGCGCCCTCGGGCGTGGGCGAGCCCGGCACGCCGCCGGTGGCGCCGGCGCTGGCGGGCGCGCTGTTCGCCCTCACCGGTGAGCGGCGGCGCAGCCTGCCCTTGCAGCCGGCCTAGCGCGGCGGCGCTGCGCTCAGGCGGCGCTGCGCTCAGGCGGCGCTGCGCGCGGCGTTCAGCTCGTCGCGGGCCTGCAGCGCGGCTTGCCGGGCGGCCTGCGCAAAGTCCTCGCCACTGCTGGCGTAGAGGATGGCGCGGGAGGAATTGACCACCACCAGGCCGGTGATGCGGCCGTCCTGCTCGCGGTAGCCGGCCTTCACGGTGGCCCGGGCGTCGCCGCCCTGCGCGCCGACGCCCGGAATCAGCAGCGGCAGCGTCGGTGCCAGCTCACGCACGCGGGCGATTTCTGCGGGGAAGGTGGCGCCCACCACCAGGCCCAGCTGCCCGTTGGTGTTCCAGTCGCCCTGCGCCAGCCGTGCCAGGTGCTCGAAGAGCCGCGGCTGGCCCTCGGCATCGGCCAGGCGCTGGTTCTGCAGGTCCGAGCCGCCCGGGTTCGAGGTGCGGCACAGCAGGATGGCGCCCTTGTCCGCATAGCGAAGATAGGGTTCGACCGAATCGAAGCCCATGAAGGGCGACAGGGTGACCGCGTCCGCACCGTAGCGCACGTAAGCCTCGCGGGCGTACTGCTCGGCGGTGGAGCCGATGTCGCCGCGCTTGGCGTCGAGGATCACCGGCACCTGCGGCGCCACCGCGCGGATGTGCGCCACCAGCCGCTCCAGCTGCGCCTCGGCACTGTGCGCGGCGAAGTAGGCGATCTGCGGCTTGAAGGCGATGGCCAGGTCGTGGGTGGCATCGACGATGGCGGCGCAGAATTCGAAGATGCGGCTGGCATCGCCCTTCCAGGCGCCCGGCAGGCGGGCCGGATCGGGGTCGAGGCCCACGCACAGCAGGGAGTGGTTGGCGCGCTCGGCACGCAGCAGCTGGTCGATGAAGTTCATGCCGGCATTTTAGGGAGGAGCCGCGGGCTGCCGTCCTATGATGGCGCCTCCTTGCTGATTCCTCTCCCGGGGTGTGTCCCATGTCCGCATCGCCTGCCGTCCGCCATTTGCCGGTCGACTTGCCGGAGCCCGCGCAAGCGCCAGGTCGCGCCGCGCTGCGCGAGCACCTCGAGGTGCGCGCCATGCTGGAGGTGGAGTCGGCCCGCCTGGCGGCCGAGCGCCGCACGCCGGAAGACCTGCAGGCCCTGCGGGCCGCGCTGTCGCTGCGGGGGGCACAGGTGAACAAGCGCCGCCGCAGCGTGTTCGTGGAGCACGACCTTGCCTTCCACCGAGCGGTGGTCGACGCGGCCCACAACCCGGCCCTGACCAAGCTGTACGCCTTCTTCGAGCGCGCGGTGCGCTCCACGGTGCGCGCCACGCTGGAGGTCGAAGGCCTGCCGGAGCCCGACTACGAGGCCCACCTGCGGGTCTTCGACGCCATCGAGCGGCGCCAGCCGCAGGCCGCGGTCGAGGCGGCCCGGGCGCTGCTGCAGCCGGTGCTGGATGCGCTGGACGCGCCCGGGCCGGCCTGAGGCAGACCGGCCTCGGCCGCGTGCCCAGGCCGGTGGTGCTCAGCGGCCGATGCGGCGCGCCAGCTCGGCCGCCTGGCCGGTGTAGTTGCCGGGGGTCAGGGCCAGGAGGCGCTGCTTTTCCTCGGCCGGTACTTCGAGCGTCTCGATGAAGGCCTGGATCGCCTCGCGCGTGATGGCCTTGCCCCGCGTCAGCTCCTTCAGGCGCTCATAGGGGTTGGGCAGGGCATAGCGCCGCATCACGGTCTGGATCGGCTCGGCGAGCACTTCCCAGGCGGCGTCCAGGTCGGCCGCCAGCGCCTCGCGGTTGACCTCCAGCTTGTCCAGCCCGCGCAGCAGCGAGTCGTAGCCCAGCAGTGCATAGCCCAGCGCCACGCCCATGTTGCGCAGCACGGTGGAGTCGGTCAGGTCGCGCTGCCAGCGCGAGATCGGCAGCTTCTGGCTCAGGTGGGTCAGCACCGCGCTGGCCAGGCCGAAGTTGCCCTCGGCGTTCTCGAAGTCGATCGGGTTGACCTTGTGCGGCATCGTCGAGGAGCCGATCTCGCCCGCCTTGGTGCGCTGCTTGAAGTAGCCCAGGCTGATGTAGCCCCAGACGTCGCGCGACCAGTCCACCAGGATGGTGTTGGCGCGGGTCACCGCGTCGAACAGCTCGGCCATGTAGTCGTGCGGCTCGATCTGGATGGTGTAGGCGTTGAAGGTCAGGCCCAGCTGCCCTTCGACGACACGGCGGGAGAAGGCCTCCCAGTCGCAGTCCGGGTAGGCGGCCAGGTGGGCGTTGTAGTTGCCCACCGCGCCGTTCATCTTGGCCAGCAGCCGGACGCCGGCGATGCGCTCGCGCGCGGTGGCCAGGCGGGCCACGACGTTGGCGATCTCCTTGCCGACGGTGGTCGGGCTGGCGGTCTGGCCGTGCGTGCGGCTGAGCATCGGCAGGTCGGCCAGCTCGTGCGCCATGGCGGTCATCTTGGCGACGATCTTGTCGAGCGTCGGCAGCAGGACCTCTTCGCGCGCGGCCTTCAGCATCAGCGCATGCGAGGTGTTGTTGATGTCCTCGCTGGTGCAGGCGAAGTGGACGAACTCACCGGCCTGCTGCAGCTCGCTGTCGCCCTCGAACTGCGACTTGATCCAGTACTCGACCGCCTTGACGTCGTGGTTGGTGGTCTTCTCGATGTCCTTGATGGCCTGCGCGTCGGCAGCGGCAAAGCGCTGCACCAGCGCCCGCAGGCGGGTGCGGGCCGGTTCGGACAGCGGCTTGAACTCGGCGAAGCCGGCATCGGACAGGGCAATGAACCACTCGACCTCGACCTGCACCCGGCGGTGCATCAGGCCGAATTCACTGAGCAGCGGGCGCAGTGCGGCGACCTTGGAAGCGTAGCGCCCATCGAGCGGCGACAAAGCGGTGAGGGGGGAGTGGTCCATGGTGAGTCTCGGCAGGCCGGGGGCCCGGTGCGGCAAAGGCAGAAGGAGCGCCATTTTAGGCGCCCGGCCACGGCGCGCGCCGCTTCAGCGCCGGGCGGCCGCGGCGTTGCGGAAGGCCTGCACCCGCTCGGAGTCGGCCGGATGGCTGCTGATCGAGATGCCCAGGGGCGACTCGTTGCGCTGGCCGTTCTCGGCGAGCTTGTCGAAAAAGCGCACCATTGCCAACGGCGAGATGCCGGCGGCCTGCAGGATGCGGATGGACGCCTGGTCGGCCTCCCGCTCCGCGTCGCGCGAGTAGCCGGCCTGGCCCAGCAGCACCGGCGCCGTCGCCAGCCAGCCGCTGAAGTCGCCGAAGGCCACGCTCGCCGCCACGCCCAGCAGCGTGGTTTGCACCAGCGCGCGCAGGCCGTGGCGGTGCTCGACATGGCCCAGCTCATGGGCGAGCACGCCCACGATCACCTCGGCATCCCCGCCCACCATCTGCACCAGCTCGTCGGTCACCACCATGGTGCCGCCGGGCAGCGCCAGCGCGTTGGGCCCGATCCGGCTCTTGTGGAAATGCAGCTGCCAGGCCGGCGCCTTGCCGCCCGGGTAGGCTTTCTGCACCGCTTGCTGGAAGGCCTGGCGCAAGCGCTGTTGCTGCTCGGCCGGCAGTTCGCTGGGGGCCAGCCAGCTCTCGCGCATCGAGTCGTAGGCGGCCAGGCCGAGCGACTGCTCGGCATGCGGCGGCACCAGTTGCACCGCCCCGCGCGCGATCCACGGCAGGCCCCACTGGTACAGCACCGCACCGAGCAGCAGCAGCCCTGCCAGGCAGGCCAGCGCCCAGGCCCAGCTGCGCTGCGCACGCGAGACCAGCGGCTCGCGGCGTCCACCGGCTTGCGCCCAGGCGTCCCAGGCATCGGGATCGGCCCCGTAGAGCGCGGCGCCGTCGGGCAGGTGGGCGACGCGCTTGGCACGGCGGCTGCGCTCCGGCCAGCGCACCTCGTGCACCGGCACCGAACGCGCCACGCCGGCGCCGTGCAGGTAGAGCGTGTGGTCGGTCAGCCGGGCGGTGACGCGCTGGGCGCGGCCGGAGCGGCCGTCGTAGTAATCGAGCGCAATGGCGCAGACGCTGCTCATCGGATGCCGTCAGAGGCCGAGCTCGAAGCCCATCAGCTCGTCGCCCATGTCGGCGGCGGCGTCGCCGGCATGCGGGCGCAGGGCCTGATAGAGGTCGTCCAGCTCGATGCGTGACACCAGCGTCACCGCCTCCAGCCGCATGCGCTGGCTGGCCACGGCCGCGAAGGGCCAGTACAGCCCCAGGGTGAGGGCCACCAGCAGGTAGTTCTTCAGCTGCAGCCAGAGGTAGGGCCGCAGGCGCAGCTCGCTGCGAAAGCGCAGGTAGCGGTTGCCGGTCTTGGTCCACAGCAGGTTCTGCATGCGCGACTGGAAGTAGGGCAGCACCACGGTGTAGAAGAACAGCCCGCTGCCGAAGTACACCAGGACGAACACCACGCCCACCGTCGCCGCCGAGACGCGGTTGCCACCCAGCAGTTGCCAGGCCACGAAGGTCAATGCGCCGGCCGCCAGCAGGGGGGCCATCAGCAGCGCGTAGGTGCGGAGAAACACGCCGTAGACCGCGCCGGGCCCCAGGCGCAGCTCGGTCTGCAGCTGGGCCAGGCGGTAATGGTCGTGCTGGTATTTTTTGAGCCGCCAGTAGACATACGGCCCGGCCACCAACAGCAAACCGAACAGGGTCAGGGCGGCGATGCCGAAGGCGCCTGGCGAGAGATCGAAGCCCAGCAGGCGGCCGGCTTCATCGTCGTACTGGCCGATCACGGCCAGTCCCAGCAGGCCGACCAGCAGCGGCGCCGCCAGCGCCTGGTAGGCCTGCCGCGCGGTGCCGGGAAAGGCAAAACGCAGGCCGCGCCAGCTGGTATTGGCCAGGCGGAACTGCAGCGACGCGCTGAGCAGGGCCGGCATCAGCACGGCCACGATGGTCGCTGCCGCCAGGGCCGCCAGGCCCGACATCTCCATCGCCTGGCTGTAGACCGCCCACAGCACCGCCACCAGGAAGCCGCCGCGCAGCATCTTGCGCGGGTCGCCGTGGAAGTCCAGGCTCTGGCCGGCCACTTCGGTGTGACCGTAGAAATACTGCAGCTTGCGAACCTTCGCCCAGGGGTAATAGATGCCGAGAGTCAGCAAAGTGAGCAGCAGGTTCACGATCCAGAGCCGGAAGTACTCGGCGCCCGAGCCGGTGAATTCGACCGGGATGTGGTGCGCCTGCCGGGGATGCAACAACCGGGAAAACACGCTGTTGCGCGGCGGGTCGGCGTCGATCGAGCTGACCATGCCGGTGATGCCGCCGCTGTCGACCACGCCGCCGCTCCAGGCGCGCGGCAGCGCACGCGCCGACGAGCCGGCAGGAAGTGTCCCGGGGGCGTAGACCGAGGATGTTGTGTTCATTGTGCGACGGCCGTGCAGAAGCGGGCTCTCCGAGGGCCTGCTTTTTGCAGGCACTGTAGCACCGCCTTTCGCTGCCCAGGGGAATGTGTCGCGGCGCCGACACCCCCCATTGCGGGGACTCACCCTAGAATCGGCGACACACCATCGCAGTCACATCATGAAATTGATCGGATCGCTGACCAGCCCCTACGTGCGCAAGGTGCGCATCGTGATGGCGGAGAAGAAGCTCGACTACAAGCTGGAACTCGAGGATGTGTGGGCCGCCGGCACCGCCATCAGCGAGTCGAACCCCCTCGGAAAAGTGCCCTGCCTGGTGATGGAAGGCGGCGAGGCGGTGTTCGATTCGCGGGTCATCGTGGAGTACCTCGACACGCTGTCCCCGGTCGGCCGCATGATTCCGGCCACCGGCCGCGAACGGGTCGAGGTGCGCACCTGGGAGGCGCTGGCCGATGGCCTGCTCGACGCCAGCATCCTGGCTCGCCTGGAGCAGACCTGGCCCGGCCGCACCGACCTGCAGCGCTGCCCGGCCTGGGTGGACCGCCAGATGCAGAAGGTGCATGCCAGCACCAAGGCCATGAGCCAGGGGCTGGGTGACCGCAACTGGTGCGCTGGCATCCATTTCACGCTGGCCGACGTGGCGGTTGGCTGCGCCCTCGGGTATCTCGACTTCCGCTTCCCGCAGATCGACTGGCGGCACGACTATCCCAACCTGGGTCGCCTCTACGACAAGCTCTCGCTGCGCCAGAGTTTCATCGACACGGTGCCGCCGCAGCCCAACTGAGCGGGCCACGCAGGCCGATGACCACGCCGCCTGCGGGCGGCGTTTTTCATGCCCACCCCACGGCCGCTGCTGAGCGGTTTCGGGCCGGCCACGCCCGCGGGCCGCCCGTGTCGGTGGCCCGCGCCAGGGTGCGGGTGGCCAATGGGCCGCGGCTGGCTCAGGCGCCGCCCGGTGTGCTCGGCGCCGCGCGTGGCGGCAATTTCAAGCACACCGACCAGCCTTCCGGATGCGGGCCCATCTCCAGCTCGGCGCCCAGGCCGTCGGCGCGCTTGCGCATGTTGCTGAGCCCGCGCTTGCCGCTCGGCATGCCGGCCGGCGCGCAAGCGTTCGGCGTGGAGCGCTGCAGCCGCCCGTTGTCCAGCACGCTCAAGGCCAGCCGGCCTTGCTGCTCGCGCAGCGTCAGGTGCACCACGCTCGCCTGGGCATGCTTGATGATGTTGGTGAAGGCCTCGCGCACGATGCGCAGCACCTGCAGCGTCTCGCCGGGGGCCAGCTCGGTGTTCATGGCCGCGTCGTCCACCGTCCAGACCAGCCGGATGCCGGCGGCCCGCAGCGAGGGTTCGATGCGAAAGCGCATTTCGGCCAGCGCTTCGCCCAGCGTGCGGCGCTCCGCCTCCAGCGAATCGAGCGACAGGCGCAGCTCGGTCAGGCAGTCGTCCAGCGCCAGGCGCAGCTCCTGCAGCGCCGGTGCCGTGGCGTTGGCATCGGCTTGCGGCTGGCTCAGCTGGTGGGCCAGCGCGATCGCGCCCACCAGGCGGCCGCCCAGGCCGTCGTGCATCTCGCGCAGGATGCGGTCGCGCTCGGCACTGGCGGCCTGCTGGCGCTCGATCTCGCGGCGGGTGTCGAACAGCTGCTCCAGCTCGCGCTGCTTGTTGTCCAGCGTGTCCTGCAGGTTGCGGTTCAGGTCGCGCAGCCGCAGCAGTGTGCTGGCGTAGTCCTCCACCAGGCGCCAGCCCATCACGAACAGCAGCAGCACGATGGCGTAGCGGGCCCAGGTGTAGGCGTCGTAGTCGTGCAGCAGGCGAAACGCCACCCAGTCGCGCGCGCCGAAGGCGACGCCGGCCAGCGCGCTCAGGCACAGCAGCGCGCCGGTGCGCGAGCGCTCCTGCACCGAGTAGTGCGCCAGGTAGATCGCCATGCCGGTGGTCACCAGCAGCGTCAGCAGGAGCTGCAGGGTGCGCAGCAGTGGCAGGTTGACCAGCGCGTTGATGCAGCACAACAGCACCGAGCAGGCCATGTAGAAGCCGAGCAGCCGGCGGCCGACGCGGTGGTCGCGCTGCACCATGGCCAGCAGGAACATCGCGATCGTCGCGACGAACAGGCTGTACGACAGCTCGAAGGCCAGCTGCAGGGGCCAGGCCCATTCGCCCGGATGGTGCAGGCTCAAGGCGCCAATGCGCCAGGCCCACACCAGGTTGGCGGCGGCGAACCAGCCATACATCGACTGGCGGGTACGCCAGGCCACCAGCAGGCCGAGCACGCCCAGGGTGCTGCTGGCGCTCATCAGCAGCCAGCTGCCGCGCACCTGCACGTTCATCGCATGCTCATAGAGCGGCTCCAGCTCGCGGTCGTGGCCGACCCAGACGCTCGACAGGCCGGCCTCGCGGCGCGGCTGGCCGATGACGTCGATCACCAGGCGGTTGCCGCTGGGCCGGACCAGGGCCTTGGGCAGGCCGACGAACTGCGGCTCCTGCCCGTAGTTGGACAAGGGCCGGCGGTCGTCGCCCACGTCCAGCACCGACTGGCCGTTGAGGTAGACGCGAAAGACATTGCCGACCCGCCGCATGAACAGCGCCGGCCGCTCCACCTGCAGTGCCGCGTCCGGCACGTCGAGCCGGTAGCTGACCCGGCCGTCGCGCTCCGGCGCGGTGTGCTCCCAGGCGTCGGGCAGCTGCACCTCGCGTTCGACGGTGGCTGGCTGGCCATGCTCGGTGAGCCAGGCGCGCTGCACGCGCACGGCACCCGCCGCCTCGGCCGGTGCGCTCCAGGCGGTGCATCCGGCGAGCAGGCACAACAGCGGCGCCAGCAGTCGCAGCAGCGCCAGGGCGGCCATCTCAGCCAGGGAGGGTGGCCGCCGCCGGGCGGTGGAGCTGGCGCAGCTTGGCGTAGATGCCGCGCACCTGCCGGCCGACGCCCTGCGCAGTCATCGCCAGGCGCTCGGCGACTTCTTCGCTGACATAGCCCTGCGCGACCAGCTTGAGCACCGCCTGCTCGGAAGGCGACAGCTCGCTGCCGCGCTCGGCCTGGTCCTCGGCCACCGCCGCGAAGCGCTTGAGCAGGTGCCGGGCAATGGCCGGCGCGATCGGCGATTCGCCCTGCGAGGCGCCGTGGATGGCCTGGATCAGTTCCAGGTCGGGGCAGCCCTTCAGGAAATAGCCATCGGCACCGGCCTCGATCGCGTGGATCACCCGGTTCTCGTCGCCGAACACCGAATACACCAGCATGTGCGGCTGCCAGGTCGATGCCGGGCCGCCCAGTTCGCGGATCAGCTCCGTGCCGTCGCCGTCGGGCAAACCGAGGTCGGACAGCAGCACCTGCGGCCGGCATTGCGGCAGTTCGCTGCGGGCCTGCGCCAGCCGGTCGGCATGGCCCAGGCAGCGCATGCCCTCCGCGCGGCCCAGCGCGTCGAGCACATGGCGGGCGAGCAGGGGATCGTCTTCGACGAGGTAGACGGTCAGCACGGGAGTGGCAGGTAGAAGGGTTGTGGGGTGAAAGTCATCCTAAAGGACCGGGTCATGGGACGCATCCCCACGGATGGGGGCGTGGCCATTCTTGCCATGCAGCGGCGATCGTGCCCGCCGGCCTCTCCACCACCACCCTCGCTGCGGGGTCGCGCGCGGCTGCGACAATCCAGGATTGCACGCTGGATGCCGAGATGAAAAACGCCACCCCCGCCCTGACTGACGACGACCTTGACCAACTCGACGCACTGCTGACCGAGATCAGCGCCCGCAGCGAGACGGTGCCCGACCTGGAACAACTCGACGGCTTCCTGGCCGCCCTGGCCTGCGGCCCCCGGCAGCTGCCGCTGGCCGAGGCGCTTGCCGCGCTGGGCGAGCCACTGCCGTTTGCCGACGACGCCCAGGCGGCGCAGGTGATGTCACTCATCGAGCGGCGCTGGCAGGCGGTGCTGCAGTCCATCGACGCGCCGGTGCAGCGCCTCGACGACGACCGCGCGCTGCAGCCCTTGCTGACCGACTGGGACGCGGTGATCGAGCACACGCCCGAGGAGGAGCGGGCCGCCTTCGGTGACGTGCCGGCGCTGGGCGCCGTCTGGGCCAGCGGCTTCCTGCAGGCGGTCGATGCGTTCGAGGACGACTGGCTGCTGCCGGTGGACGACCCGGGCAACGAATTCGTCGACGGCTGCCTGCAGACCTTCGAGGTGCTGGCCAGCGACGAGGACGAGCTGGCGCCCGAGCAGCGCGAGATGAGCCGTGACGAGCGGCTGGCCGATGCGCTGTGGTCGGTCTACGACCTGCGTGACTTCTGGCGCGAGCGGGCCTCGCGGCGGCCGGTGAAGCAGGTGCGCAAGCAGGCCGAGCCCGGCCGCAACGATCCCTGCCCGTGCGGCAGCGGCAAGAAGTACAAGAAATGCCACGGCGACGGCACGCCCACCGCCTGAGCTGCCGCCCCGCTGCTGCCCCCTCCTGCGGCGCTGCCCCACACGGCGCGGCGTCCCGCTATACTGGCCGCCGGCGCTGATTTGTTCCGGCTTGCGGGCGCCTTATAAATGCAGCTAAAGGGGGCGGTCGAAAAACCCGGTCTCACCTCTAGCGTGATGCCGGGTTTTTTGTTGTCTAAGGCTCATGGGATCGCTCGGTCACGTCACTCCCGCGTCGATGTCCTTCGACGCCCCCCTGCCGCTGCGCAGCGGCGCCCAGTTGTCCAACTACACCCTGGTCTACGAGACCTACGGCCGCCTCAACGCGGACAAGAGCAACGCGGTGCTGGTGTGCCATGCGCTCAATGCCTCGCACCATGTGGCGGGCACCTACGAAGGCCAGCCGCGCAGCGAAGGCTGGTGGGACAACCTGGTCGGCCCCGGCAAGCCGCTGGACACCGACCGGTTCTTCGTCATCGGCATCAACAACCCCGGCTCCTGCTTCGGCTCGACCGGCCCCACCCATCCAAACCCGGCCACCGACCGCCCCTGGGGCGCCGACTTTCCGGTGGTGACGGTGGAGGACTGGGTGCAGGCGCAGGCCCGGCTGCTGCAGGCGCTGGGCATCACGCAGCTGGCGGCGGTGCTGGGCGGCAGCCTCGGCGGCATGCAGGCGCTGAGCTGGGCGCTGCAGTTTCCGCAGCGGCTGCGGCACTGCGTGGCCATCGCGACCGCGCCCAACCTGTCGGCGCAGAACATCGCCTTCAACGAAGTGGCCCGGCGCGCCATCGTCACCGACCCCGACTTCCACGGTGGGCATTACTACGCCCACGGCGTGGTGCCCAAGCGGGGCCTGCGGGTGGCGCGCATGATCGGCCACATCACCTACCTCAGCGACGACGTGATGGAGGCCAAGTTCGGCCGCGAGCTGCGGGCCGCCGAGCTGGGCTACAGCACGCAGGAGATCGAGTTCCAGATCGAGAGCTACCTGCGGCACCAGGGTGACAAGTTCAGCGAGTACTTCGACGCCAACACCTACTTGCTGATCACCCGGGCGCTCGACTATTTCGATCCCGCCCGCGAGCACGGCGGCGACCTGGCGCGCGCGATGGCGGCGGCCACCGCCAAGTTCCTGCTGGTCAGCTTCACGACCGACTGGCGTTTCTCGCCGGCCCGCTCGCGCGAGATCGTCAAGGCGCTGCTCGACAACCGGCGCGACGTCAGCTACGCCGAGATCGACGCGCCGCACGGCCACGATGCCTTCCTGCTGGACGACCCGCGCTACCACGGGGTGCTGAAGGCGTATTTCGACCGCATCGGCCAGGAGGTGGGCGTATGAAGGCAAGGACGCTGCCGCGCACGGGAGGACGGCCATGAGCGAGCGCAAGGACCTGGAACTGATCGCGAGCCTGGTGCCGCCCGGCTCGCGGGTGCTCGACCTGGGCTGCGGTCGCGGCGAGCTGCTGGCCCACCTGCGCGAACACCGGCAGTGCACCGGCTACGGCATCGAGATCGACGATGCCAAGGTGCTGGCCTGCACCCAGCGCGGCGTCAACGTCATCCAGCTCAACCTGGAGGAAGGCCTGGCCATCTTCGAGGACCAGAGCTTCGACGTGGTGCTGCAGCTCGACACCCTGCAGCACCTGCGCAATACCGAGTCGATGCTGCGCGAGACGGCTCGGGTCGGCCGCATCGGCATCGTGAGCTTTCCGAATTTCGCCCACTGGCCGAACCGCTTGCGCGTGCTGTCGGGCCGCATGCCGGTGACCCGGGCACTGCCTTACGAGTGGTACAACACGCCGAACATCCGGGTCGGCACGTATGCCGACTTCGAGGTGCTGGCGCGCAAGAACGGGCTGCAGGTGCTGGACGGCTTCGGCATTCGCCAGGGCCGGCCGGTGCGCTTTCGCCCCAACCTGTTGTCCAGCGTGGCGGTGTTCAAGTTCGCGCGGGGTTGACGCGAAACGGTCAGAACCGGGCCCGCCAATAGGCACCGATGCCGTGGCGGCGCAGCCGCAGCGACAGGCTGGAGTGCTCGTCGAATTTCAGCCGCAGGCCGCCACGCGCGAGGGCCCAGCGCGCCGCCGGCGAGGGCGACCATTCGAGGTTGACGCCGTCGCGCCAACCCTGCGGCTCCGCCTGGCCGGGCAGTGCCCGGGCCGACAAGGGGCCCTGCCATCCAAAGCCAGGCGCGAGCTGCCAGTGCCCGCCGCGCAGCATGCCGGGCAGCAGGGAGCCGCTGCCACCCAGCACCGTCAGCCGGGGGCTGGCCAGCGGCCCGTGGATCGGCGCGGCAGCGACCGCCTCGGGTGGGCCGGGCACGGACTCGAGCGCGGCGGCGGCCACCTCGGCCGGTGCGGCTGCCGGGTCGTCAGACGGCATGCCGGGCTGGGCCAGCGCCAAGGTTTCGCCATCGAGCGTGGCAGCCGGCGCAGGTGCCGATAGCGCCGCAGCGGCGGGCGCCACGCTGGCCTCGCCGGCCAGTGCGGCGCCGCTCGCCAGCGCGCCGGCGCACAACAGGCCGCACCAGCGCCGCCAGCCCGGGTGGCGCCGGGCGGGCAGGCAGGGGGACATGGACCGCTCGTCCTGGCAAGCGGTCGTCAAAGAAGGCAGTCGGTGCGGCATGACAGACCTCCACTCAAGGGGCGGCCGCGCTGCGGATGTGGCGGCCGGGCGCTGTGAGCGTCGCCGCCGGCGGGTGCGGCGTCTGTCGGCGCCGCCGCATCGGCGTGTAGGACTGGAGGAAATGCACGGCTTGTGCCCGGCAGGCAGAACGGCCCGCTCAAGCGGCCGAGGCCGGCCCCAGCGCCGCGGCCGGGCCGGCTGGGTGCGGTCGCGGCCGCCCCGGGCGGCGCCGTTCTGCACTCGGCACTCAGCCTGACGGGCCGCCTTTGATCTGCTCCCAGCTGAGGCCATGGCGAGCCAGGTACTTGCGCAGCCGGTCGGCATCGTTCACCACGCTGCGCTGCTCCCGCGAGACATTGAACAAGCTGCGGCCGGCTTCCGAGAGCGTCGCGGCACCGCGGCACACCGTGACCACGGACGCCAGCTGCAGGCGGTCGAACAGGTCCAGGCGCTGCAGCGTGGCGGGATCCAGCAGGCCGTCGAGTCCGGCAGCGCCCTCGCTCCCGTTAGGCCGGTCCGCCGCCCGTTGCCACAGCCAGCGCAGGCGGGTGATCTCGGCATCGACCAGCGCCTCGGCGATGCGACCGCCCTCGGCCAGCGTCGCCATGCGGGTCACCGAGGCGGCCAGGTCGCGGAAATTCCCCCGCCACACCGCGTCCGGCGAGGTCGCGAAACGCAGGAAGCGTGTCTTCGCTTCGGCATTGAAGCGCACCTGCCGGCCCAGCTCGAGGGCCGCCTGCGCGAGCATGAATTCCAGGTTGGGCTCGATGTCCTCGCTGCGTTGCGCCAGCCCGGGCAGCTCGTAGCTCCACAGGTTGATGCGGGCGAACAGGTCGTCGCGAAAGGCGCCGGCCGCCACCGCTTCGCGCAGGTCGCGGTTGGTGCCTGCCACCAGCTGGAAATCACTCGCCACCTCGCGGTCGGCGCCGACCGGGTAGAAGCGCTTTTCCTCCACGGCCTTGAGCAGCATCGCCTGCTCGTCCAGGCCCAGCTCACCGATCTCGTCGAGGAACAGCACGCCCTGGTCGGCGCTGCGCAGCAGGCCGGCACGGTCGCTGGCGGCGCCGGTGAAGGCGCCGCGCTTGTGGCCGAACAGCGCCGAGGCCGCGCCATCGCCCTGCAGCGTCGCGCAGTTCACCTCCACGAAAGGGCCCTGCACCTGGTGGCGGGCCTTCTTCAGCTCATAGATGCGGCGTGCCAGCAGTGACTTGCCGGCACCGGTGGGGCCGGTGAAGAGAATGGGAGCGCGCGAGCGCATCGCCACCTGTTCGACCTCCTCGATCAGTGTGTTGAAGCGCGCATTGCGGGTGGCGATGCCGGACTTCAGGAAGCTCACCGCCTCGCGTTGCTCCCGCTCGAAGCGCTGGGCCAGCGCGTCATAGCGCGACAGGTCGAGGTCGATCAGCGTGTAGCTGCCGGGGTCGCCTTCGCGCTGCCGCTTGGGCGGCGCGCTCTGCAGCAGCACGCCGGGGATGAAGCGCGACTCCACCAGCAGGAAGAGGCAGATCTGGGCCACATGGGTGCCGGTGGTGATATGGGCCCAGTACTCCTCCTGGTCGGGCCGGAAGGTGTAGCTGCGAGCCCAGTCGTAGAGCGCGCCATACACCTCACCGAAGTCCCAGGGGTCGGCCAGTTCGAGCTCCGCCGGCCGCACCCGGGTGTCGGGGGACACCTGGGCAATGTCGGCGCTCACCGTCTGCATCAGCTCGGCATGCCGCGGGGTGTAGAGCAGCTCGATGCGGTCGACGACGAAGTCGGGATGCTGCACCAGCGAGACCGTGGGCCGCCACTTCTCCCAACGGCCGGAACCCATGCCGCCGTCGAGCTGCGAGCCGAGGAAGCCGATGACGACCTTTCTCTTCTTCATGAGACAGTTTGCTAGTGAACTAGCTCCGATTCTAGTGAAGCGAGCAGGTGGGTTTCCGTCGGATGCTGCCTGCCGTGCAAAAAAGTGCTGGAGCATCAACGTCTTACCGATCAATGCAGACAGTGGCAACGAGTTGGCACGGCCCGTGCAAATGAAATGGCACAGGCCGCGGGCCGATGTCGCAAGGCGCGGCACGGGCGGCCGGATGCAAGGAGAAGCTCATGACGGAACAGAACTACAACATCGAAGACGTGGCCGGTGGCGTGCCGGTGAAGATGTGGACGCGCGGCGTGCCGGTGGAGGACGAGGCGAAGCGCCAGCTCGCCAATGCCGCCCGCCTGCCGGTGGTGTTCAAGCACATCGCGGCCATGCCGGACGTGCACCTGGGCATCGGCGCGACCGTCGGCTCGGTGATCCCCACGCTGAAGGCCATCATCCCCGCGGCGGTCGGCGTGGACATCGGCTGCGGGATGATCGCGGCCAAGACCACGCTGTCGGCCTCGGACCTGCCGGACAACCTGGGTCCGCTGCGCTCGGCCATCGAGCGTGCGGTGCCGCACGGCCGCTCACCCGGTGCGCGCGACCCCGGCGCCTGGCACAAGGTGCCGGGCGCGGTGGACACGGCCTGGGCGCAGTTGGAGCCGGAGTTCACCGAGCTGTGCCGCGACTACCCGAAGCTGGAGAAGACCAACCACCGCAACCACCTCGGCACGCTGGGCACCGGCAACCACTTCATCGAGGTCTGCCTGGACGAGGAAGGCTTCGTCTGGTTCATGCTGCACTCCGGCTCGCGTGGCGTGGGCAACGCCATCGGCACGATGTTCATCGAGCTGGCCAAGCAGGACGCCATGCGTCACCAGGCCAACCTGCCGGACCGCGACCTGGCGTACTTCGAGGAAGGCTCCCGCTACTTCGGGGACTACGTGCGTGCGGTGAGCTGGGCCCAGAAGTTCGCACAGCTCAACCGCGAGGTGATGATGCGCCGCGTGATCGAGGCCGCGAAGACCGTGATCCGCAAGAACTTCCAGAGCCACATCGAGGCGGTGAACTGCCACCACAACTACGTGCAGAAGGAGCGCCACTTCAACGAGGACGTCTACGTCACCCGCAAGGGCGCCGTGAGCGCGAAGAAGGGCGAGCTGGGCATCATCCCCGGCAGCATGGGCGCGCGCAGCTACATCGTGCGCGGCAAGGGCAACCCGGAGAGCTTCGAGAGCTGCTCGCACGGCGCTGGCCGCACGATGAGCCGCGGCGAGGCCAAGCGCCGCTACACCCTGGCCGACCATCGTGCCGCCACCGAAGGTGTGGAGTGCCGCAAGGACAAGGACGTGATCGACGAGATTCCGATGGCCTACAAGGACATCGACGCGGTCATGGAAGCCCAGCGCGACCTGGTGGAGGTGGTGCACACGCTGAAGCAGGTGGTGTGCGTGAAGGGCTAGCGGCCGCCCCGGGCCGGAGGTGGCCCTTCGCCGGGAGAGGGACAAGAAGATGAAAAAGATGAAAAGCGGAAAACAGCGCCGCGTCGAAATCCTCGCGCGCCGCAGGCAGCGCGCCCGCACCGCCAGGTGCTGGCCGGGCCAGGACACCCGGACCGGCAGCTTGCCGGCCGGTGCGGTGGCCGCGACGCCGTCGCAGCTGCGCCACAACTGCCTCTGCAGCCCGCTGCCGGACTTCTATGTGGATCGCCCCTTTCGGTGCCGCGATTGCGGCATCGCCTGTGTCTGGCGTGCCGAGCGCCAGAAGTGGTGGTATGAGGTGGCCAAGGGGTCGATCTGGAGCACCGCGGTACGCTGCGCCGCCTGTCGCGAGCGCCAGCGCGAACGGCGCGCCCAGGCGCGTGCGGCGCATCTGGCGGGGCTGGCCCGCCAGGCCGCCCTGGCCGCACTGAACAACAAGGAAAAGAACAAGCCATGAACACGCATCTGCAATCCGCTGTCACGCTCGACGGCTCCGAAGGCGAAGGCGGCGGGCAGGTCCTGCGCACCTCGCTGGCGCTGTCCATGCTCACCGGCCGGCCGCTGCACATCAATCACATCCGCGCCCGCCGGGCCAAGCCCGGCCTGATGCGCCAGCACCTGGTCTGCGTCCAGGCTGCCGCGGAGATCAGCGCTGCCGAGGTGGACGGGGCCGAGCTCGGCTCGCAGACGCTCGCTTTCCGGCCCGGCCCGGTGCGCGCCGGCGACTATCGTTTCGCCATTTCCAGCGCCGGCAGTTGCACGCTGGTGCTGCAGACTGTCCTGCCCCCGCTGCTGATGGCAGGTGCGCCGAGCCGCATCGAGCTGAGCGGCGGCACCCACAATCCGATGGCGCCGCCTTTCCACTTCCTCGAGCGCGCCTGGTTGCCGCTGTTGCGGCGCATGGGCGGCGAAGTGTCCCTGGAGCTCAAGCGCCATGGCTTCTATCCCGCCGGGGGCGGGGTCGTCTGTGCCAGCGTGCAGGGCGGCAGCCGGCTGCAGCCGCTGGAGCTGACCACGCGCGGGCCGCTGCGCGAGGCCTATGCCGAGAGCCTGGTGGCCGGCATGCCGCGCGGTGTCGGGCAGCGGGAGCTGCAGGTCCTGCAGCAAGCGCTCGGCTGGAGCGCCGGGCAGCTGCGCTTGCCGGGCATGCGCCAGAACGAAGGACCGGGCAATGTCCTGATGGCCACCCTCGTGCATGAACACACCACCGAGGTGTTCACGCAGTTCGGCGAGCGGGGCTTGCCGGCCGAGCAGGTCGGCGCCCGTCTGCTCGCCGAGCTGCGCGACTACCAGGCCAGCACCGCAGCCGTTGGCCCGCACTTGTGCGACCAGCTGGCGTTGCTGATGGCGCTCGCCGGGGGCGGCCGCTATACCGCCAGTGAAATGACCGAGCACTCCCGTACAAATTGCCGCGTGATACAGCAGTTCTTGCCAGTGCGATTCGACATCGAGGCCCGTGACGGCGTCTGGTGGGTGACCGTGCAGGAGGGAGCGGGCAGCGCGGCCTGAACGGCGCGGGCGGCGCTGCAAGCGCACAAGCCGTGCTGAAGAGGCATTTTGGGGATGGGGAAGCCGGAAACACCCCTCGGCAGTAAAGCTTGCCGGCGTTTCCGCAAGAAGCGCCCCCCGGCGGCATGCGCCAGGGGGGCCACAGACAAAAGGCGCCCCGAACCCGGACCGCCCAAGCTAGGTGAGGGAGGGTCGGAGAGGGAGGAGCGGGCCGGTATACGTCCGGGGCGCCATAAACCACTGAGGACATAGCAGCAATCGCCGTGCCAACTTTTCGCCAGCCCTCCGCTGGGCTTCGCTGGGCCGACTGAGGTAGGCTGCCCGCCACCCTGTTTCACCCGTGTCCCGGGTTGCCGCCGATGCCTCGCTTTGCCGCCAACCTCTCGATGCTCTACCCGGAGCATGCCTTCCTGGACCGCTTTGCCGCCGCGGCACAAGACGGCTTCGAGGCGGTCGAGTGCCTGTTTCCCTACGCCCATCCGGCGGCCGAGGTCGCTTCGCGGCTGGCCGCCAACGGGCTGCAGCAGGTCCTGATCAATGCGCCGCCGGGCGACTGGGAGCAGGGCGAGCGCGGCCTCGCCTGCCTGCCAGGGCGGCAGGACGACTTCCGGCGCAGCATCGAGGCGGCGCTCGACTATGCGGCGGCCCTGTCCTGCCCCCGTGTGCACGTGATGGCGGGACGCATGCCGCCAGGCGCCGACCGCGCCGCGTTGCAGGACCTGTATGTGGCCAATCTCACCTGGGCGGCCGGGCAGGCCGCGAGCGCGGGCTGCGGTTTGAACATCGAGCCGATCAACCTGCGCGACATGCCAGGCTATTTCCTCAACCGGCAGGACCATGCGCACGAGATCGTGGCGCTGGTGGGCGCCCAGGCGCTGTCGGTCCAGATGGACCTGTACCACTGCCAGATCGTGGAAGGCGACATTTCGACCCAGCTCCGGCGCTGGCTGCCGGGCGGCCGGGTGGCCCACCTGCAGATCGCCGGCGTGCCGGACCGGCATGAGCCCGACATCGGCGAACTGCACTACCCCTGGCTGTTCGAGCTGATCGACGCGCTTGGCTATGCCGGCTGGATCGGCTGCGAATACCGGCCGCGTGCCGGCAGCGAACCGGGCGGCACCCGTCGCGGCCTGGGCTGGCGGCCTCGGGGCTGACCCGGTGGTGCGCGCCGTCCGGCCTCCTTACACTGCGCCGACCATGAGCGCCGTCCCCTCGTCCTCCGCCGCCAGCACCTTGTCCGAGCTCACCGTGGCCGACGGCACCCGCCTCGCGCTGCGCAGCTGGCCCGCGCCGCCGGGACGGCCGCGCGGCACGGTGCTGCTGGTGCACGGCCTGGGCGAGCACAGCGGGCGCTACGAGCAGGTCGGGCAGCACCTGCGGGCGGCCGGCTTCTCGGTGGAGAGCTACGACCATCGGGGCCATGGCCGGTCGCAGGGGCCACGCGGCGGCCTGGCGCGCCCGGACGACCTGCTGCAGGACCTGGCCGCGGTGATCGACCGGCTGCGGGCCCGCCACGACGGCCCGCTGCTGCTGCTCGGCCACAGCATGGGAGGGCTGGTGGCGGCACGCTTCGTGGCCGATGCGCTGCGCCCGGTGGACGGCCTGGTGCTGTCCTCGCCGGCGCTCGATGCCGGACTGAGCGCCTTCAACCGGGCCCTGCTCGCCGCGGCCCATGCGGTCGCGCGCAACGTCGCACTGGGCAACGGGCTGGACGCGCAGTACATCTCGCACGACCCGGCCGTGGTGCGCGCCTACCGCGACGACCCGCTGGTGCACGACCGGGTGACGGCCCGGCTGGTGCGCTTCCTGGTCGATGCCGGCGTCTACACGCGCGAGCGGGCCGCGCAATGGCAGGTGCCGACGCTGCTGATGTGGGCCGGCAGCGACCGGCTGGTGAGCCCGGCCGGCAGCGCGGCCTTTGCCGAGCGCGCCAGTGCGGCGGTGGTCGAGTCGCACTGCTTCGGCCACATGTACCACGAGCTGTACAACGAGCCCGATCGCGCTGCGGTGTTCGCCGTGCTGGATGCCTGGCTCGACCGCCACTGCCCCCGCTGACCGCGCATCCATGCCGCCCACACGCGGCATCGGCCGGGCCTACACTGGCCGCTACACCTCATCCATCGCCAGGAGCCTTGCATGAATGCCCCGGACCGCTTTGCCTCCGCGCCGCCGCTCGATGTGGCGGCGCTGCAGACCCATGTTGACGAAACCTGGGACCGCGAGATCGTTCCCGCCCTGACCGACTACATCCGCGTGCCGGCCAAGTCGCCCGGCTTCGATCCCGACTGGGCCCGCAACGGCTACATCGATGCCGTGGTGCGCAGCGCCGCCGCCTGGGCCGAGGGCAAGCGCCTGGCGGGCTTCAAGCTCGAAGTGGTGCGCCTGCCGGGCCGCACGCCGGTGATCTTCTTCGACGTGCCGGCCACCCGCTCCGGCAGCGGCAAGACGGTGCTGATGTATGGCCACCTCGACAAGCAGCCCGAGTTCAGCGGCTGGCGCAGTGACCTCGGGCCGTGGACGCCGAAGTATGAGGACGGCAAGCTCTACGGCCGCGGCGGGGCGGACGATGGCTATGCCATCTACGCCTCCATCACCGCACTGCAGGCGCTGGACCGCCAGGGCGTGGGCCGCCCGCGGGTGGTGGGCGTGATCGAAACCTGCGAGGAAAGCGGCTCCTACGACCTGCCGGCCTACCTCGACGTGCTGAAGGACCGCCTGGGCGACGTGGGCCTGGTGGTCTGCCTCGACTCCGGCGCCGGCAACTACGACCAGCTGTGGCTCACCACCTCGCTGCGCGGCATGGCCAGCGGCGTGCTCAAGGTCGAGGTGCTGACCGAGGGCGTGCACTCGGGCGATGCCAGCGGCCTGGTGCCGTCCAGCTTCCGCATCCTGCGCCAGCTGCTCGACCGGCTGGAGGATGCCAAGAGCGGCCGCCTGCTGCCGGCCAGCTTCCATTGCGAGATCCCGGCCGATCGGGTGGAGCAAGCCCGTGCAGCGGCACAGATCCTCGGCGACGAGGTCTGGAAGCGCTACCCCTGGGCCTGCGGTGCCGACGGCCAGTTCGTGCTGCCCAGCACCACCGACCCGGCCGAGGCCCTGCTGCGGCGCACCTGGCACCCCACCCTCAGCGTGACGGGCGCGGAAGGCTTCCCCGGCCTGAAGGACGCCGGCAATGTGCTGCGGCCGTATTCGGCCTTCAAGCTGTCGCTGCGGCTGCCGCCGCCGGTGGACGGCGCCGAGGCCACGCAGGAGCTCAAGCGCCTGCTGGAGCTGGACCCGCCCTACCAGGCCAAGGTGACCTTCGAGGCCGACCACGGTGCCACCGGCTGGAACGCGCCGACGCTGGCGCCGTGGCTGCACCAGGCGCTGGACGCCGCCTCGCGCACACACTACGGCGCGCCGGTGGGCTTCATCGGGCAGGGCGGCACGATCCCGCTGATGAGCATGCTGCAGGCCGGCTTCCCGCAGGCGCAGATGATGGTGTGCGGCGTGCTGGGCCCGAAGAGCAATGCCCACGGGCCCAACGAATTCCTGCACGTGCCCTATGCCAAGCGGCTGACTGCCGCGGTGGCGCAGGTGGTCGCGGCGCTGCCCTGAGGCCTGCGGGGGCGGCTTGCTACAGCAGCCGGCTGGTGCCGCCCAGCGCGGCGCTGCCGACCGACACGTCGAGCGCGGCAAAGCGCTGTTCGGGCGCCACCAGCTGGGCCTGCTCGGCAATCAGCGGCAGGTCGCGCGAGCCGGCCGGCGTGCGCAGCACCAGCGCGTAGAGCGCCGAGACCGCATGCGACAGCGCCTCAGGCAACGCGTCGCCGCACAGCAGCCGGCCCAGCAGCAGGGCCGAGAAGACATCGCCCATGCCGTTGGGCAGCGGCGCCAGCGGCACGAACGGCGTGCTGACGGTCCAGGCCTCGTCGCGGGTGACCGCCAGGGTCTCCAGCGTGTCGGGCGGCACGTCGGGCGTGCGCAGCGAGGTGATGACCACCGTGCGCGGGCCCATCGAGCGGGCCGCCGTCACGGCGTCGTCGCGCGAGATCACCGGGCGGCCCAGCAAGTGCTCGAACTCGAACTGGTTGGGCGTGATCAGGTCGGCCTGCGGCAGGGCCCGGCCGCGGTGGAATTCCGGGATGCCGGGCCGCACGAACAGCCCGCGGCCGACATCGCCCATCACCGGGTCGCAGCAGTACAACAGGTGGCCGCGGGCGGCCTTGATCTCGGCCACCGCCTGCAGGATGGCCTCGCCGATGGCGGCGTCGCCCAGGTAGCCGGAGAGCACCGCGTCACACTGCGCGAGCACACCGCGGGCGCGCAAGCCGTCCAGCACCTCCAGCACATGGGCGGCACTGAACACCTGGCCCTTGAACTCGCCGTAGCCGGTGTGGTTGGAAAACTGCACCGTGTGGATGGGCAGCGGCGTCAGCCCCAGGCGCTGCAGCGGGAACACGGCGGCGGCATTGCCGACATGGCCGTAGGCCACGTGCGACTGGATCGAGAGGACATAGCGGGGTGGGTTCATGCCCCCATTTTGCGGCGCTTTGCCGCGGCCTGCCTGGCCCGGCCGGCTCTCAGTGAGGGAAGGCGAGCCGCTTCTCCAGCAGCCGCTGCACGCGCTCGAAGCACAGGCTCAGTACCCAGTAGACGCCCGCCGCCGCCAGGTAGAGCGGGAAGGGCTGGAAGGTGGTGGAGATCAGCTCCTTGGTGGCCAGCATCAGCTCGGTCACCGCGATCACCGACACCAGCGAGGTGTCCTTGATCAGGCTGATCAGGCTGTTGCTGAGGCTCGGCACCGCGGTGCGCAGCGCCTGCGGCGCGACGATGTGGCGCAGCACCTGCAGGTGGCTGAGGCCCAGGCTGGTGCCGGCCATCCACTGCCCGCTGCTCACCCCCAGCACGGCACCGCGCAGGCTCTCCGACAGGTAGGCTGCCACGTTCAGCGTGAGCGCCAGCACGCCGGCCGCCAGCGGCGAGAACTCGATGCCGATGCTCGGCAGGCCGTAGTAGATGATGAAGACCTGCACCAGCAGCGGCGTGCCCCGCATCGCGCTGACATAGACCGCCGCCGCCTGCTTCAGCAGCGGCACTTCCAGCACCCGCAGCAACGCCACCAGTGCGCCGAGCGCCAGGCCGAGCACCATCGACAGTACGGCGAAAACCAGGGTGTAGCCGGTGGCCCGCAGCATCACCGGTGCGGCCAGTTCGAACAGCGAGGCGAGATCCATCGTCGAGGGCTTTCGGAAACGACACCGCCCCTCGAAGCGGGGCGGAACAGGTCAGGCGCTGGAGCGGGGCCGGCGACCGCGCCGCCGGCGGGCCAGCCGCCGCACGGCGGGGCCGGCTCCCGCGGCGCTTATTGTGCGACTGGCGGCTTGCTGACGTCGCGGCCGAACCACTTGGTGGAGATCTTCGCGAAGCTGCCGTCGGCCTTCAGGTCTTCCAGCGCCTTGTCGATGGCCTGCTTGAAGGCCGGGCTGCCCTTGCGGAAGGGGATGGCGTTGCTCTCGACCTTGCCCAGCGGCGCGCCGGCCTTGACCGGCAGGCGCGTCTTCTGCGCGAGGTAGGGAATCAGCAGGCTGTCGTTGAGCGCCACGTCGATGCGGCCGGTGGCCAGGTCCTGCAGGTATTCCGGCGCGCCGGGATAGACCTTGACCTCCGCCCCCTCGATGGAGCGGGCCAGCTCGGCGTAGTTGCTGCCCTGACCGACGCCGATCTTCTTGCCCTTGAGGTCGGCCACGCCCTGGATGGAGCGGGTCTCGTTGGCGCGCACGATGAGCTGCGGGCTGGACACCACGTAGGGCTCGCTGAAGTCGAAGGTCTTGCGGCGAGCGTCGGTCGCGGCCACCTGGTTGACGATGACGTCGTACTTGCCGGCCTGCAGCCCGGCCAGGATGCCGCTCCACTCGGTGGTGGTGAACTGCGGCTTGACGCCCAGCTTGGCGGCGATGGCCTCGGCGATCTCCACGTCGAAGCCGGTGAGCCGGCCCTGCTCGTCGCGGTAGTTGAACGGCGGGTAGGTCCCTTCCAGCGCCACCCGCAGGCTGCCACGCTGCTTCACCTCGTCGAGCAGATCCGCTGCGGAGGCGGAGCCGGCCATCAGCCCCAGCGAAAGACCGGCCACCGCCAAGCATGCTTTGATCAGTTTCATATTCCTCCGGAGCATTAAGAAGGTGATTGATATGGAGTATCGAGTATAGCGAGCTGCAGCGAAGTCGTCAGGCGCAGTGCTCAGCCACGCAGCCCCAGGAAGGCGAGGGCGGCCAGCGGCGCGGTCTCGGAGCGCAAGGTGCGCGGGCCGAGGCTGACCGGCAGCAGGCCGGCATCGCGGGCGGCCTGCTCCTCGCCGGGCGCCAGGCCGCCTTCCGGGCCGCTCAGAAACAGCAGGGGGCCGTCCGGCACCGGCAAGGCCGCGAGCGGGCGGGCGTCCTGCAGGCTCAGCACCGCGCGCAGTCCGGCGGCTGGCGGCAGGCCAGCGCACCAGTCGCGCAGCGCGCGCACCGGGGCGATCACCGGCACCCGGGTGCGGCCGCTCTGTTCGCTGGCGGCAATGGCCACGCCCTGCCAGTGCGCCACCTTCTTGTCCGCCCGCTCGCCGGACAGGCGCAGCACCGAACGCTCGCACACCAGCGGCTGGATCTCCGCCGCGCCCAGCTCGGTGGCTTTCTCGACCAGCCAGTCCATCCGGTCGTTGGCCGGCATGCCGACGGCGAGCGTCACCGTGCACGGCAGTTCCCGGTCGCCGGGATGATGGGCGTCGACGCTCACCTCCACCTCGCTGCGGCCCATGCGCGCGACGCGGGCGCTCCATTCGCCGCCATCACCGTTGAACAGGGTCACCGCGTCACCCGGCTGCAGGCGCAGCACCTGCACATGGCGGGCGGGGCCGGGCGGCAGGGCCAGCGTGGCGCCGGCAAGCAGGGGCATGGGGGTGTAGAGGCGGGGCGAGGATCGAGTGGTCATGCCGCGCAGTGTGCACCAGCCGGCGCCGCTCGGCGCTCCTGACGGCGGCTGTCAGGGGCGCGGGCTAGGCTGTGGCCCTGCCGTGTCCGACTTCCGCCGCCGACGCCCCATGAGCCTGCCCACCGACACCCTGCCTGCCCTGAAAGACGGCTTCAGCGCCGACACCGTGCGGTGGATCGCCGCCGGCCTGCTCGCTGCGCATCCGCCCTTCGACCGGGCGGCCTTCGTGGCTGCCTGCCTCGACGGCTTTGACCGCCTGACCCTGATGGAGCGGGTGGCACGGGTGGCCCACGCCATGGTGGCCTGTCTGCCGAGCGACTACCGGCAGGCGCTGGACGTGCTGCTGCGTGCGATGGGGCCGGCACGCCAGGGGCCGCCGGTGGTCGAGGGCATGGCCGCCTTCCGCCATGCGCCGCACCTGCAGTTCGTGGCCGAGGCCGGGCTGGACGATGTCGCTGCCTCGCTCGACGCGCTGGAGCGCATGACCTGCCACTTCACGGGCGAGTTCGCCATCCGGCCCTTCCTCGAGCACGAGCCGCAGGCCACCTTCGAGCGTCTGCACCGCTGGTGCGGGCATCCCGAATGGCGGGTGCGGCGCCTGGCCAGCGAAGGCTCCCGGCCCCTGCTGCCCTGGGGCCGCCGGGTGGCGGCGCTGGTGGAGGACCCGTCCCGGGGGCTGGCCGTGATCGACCGGCTGGCCGGCGACGAGCAGGAGATCGTGCGCCGCTCGGCAGCCAACCACCTCAACGACATCAGCCGGCTCGACCCCGCGCTGGCCGTGGCAGCGGCCGGGCGCTGGCTGGCAAGTGCCGGCCCGCAGGCACGGCGCACCGTCGAGCGCGGCCTGCGCACCCTCGTCAAGCAGGGCCATCCACAGGCGCTCGCGCTGCTTGGCTATGCCTCGGAGCATGCCGTGACGCTGGCCGGACTGACCCTGGACCGCAAGCAGCTGCACATCGGCCAGACGCTGGCCCTGTGCTTCGAGCTGCGGCACCCGGGCCCGCAGCCGCTGGCGGCCTGCGTGGACTATGCGGTGCACTACCAGGCCGCGCGCGGCGCGCCACGCCGCAAGGTCTTCAAGGGCGAGGTGCGCGAGCTCAAGCCGGGCGTCGCCGAGTCCTTCGGGTGGCGGCGCGACTTCACGGTGCGCAGCACCCGCAAGCTCTACCCGGGCAGCCACCGCATCGAGGTGCTGGTCAACGGTCGCTGCCTCGGCAGTGCCGAGTTCGAACTGGTCTGAGGCTGCCTCACCCCGGCTGGGAGCACAGCACGGCGGCGCCACGCCGCGGCAGTTCCAGCCGCAGCTGCTGCCCCGCCGGCGCCACGGCGGTGGCGCCCTGGGCGGGCTGCCAGCGACACGGTGGCAGCGGCAGCGCGGTCAGGTCCAGCGTGACGCCACAGGCCTCGCCCCGGTTCACCGCCACCAGCGTCGCGGCCTCGGCGTCGTAGCGCACGTAGGCGTACACCTCGCCACTGCAGGCCAGGGTCAGCATCTCGCCCTGGCTCAGCTCGGGGCGGCTGCGGCGCAGCCGGACCAGCTCGCGGCTGTGCTCGAACAGCCGGTGGTTCCAGTGCGGGCGACGCCAGTCGAAGCAGCGCCGGCAGTCCGGGTCGGGCCCGCCCTGCAGGCCGATCTCGTCGCCGTAGTACAGGCAGGGCACCCCGGGATAGGTCATCAACAGCGTCAGCGCGAGTTGCATGGCTTCCACGTCACCGTCGAGCAGGGTCAGCAGGCGCGCAGTGTCATGGCTGCCCAGCAGGTTGAGCTGGGCCAGCTGCTGGGCAAAGGGCAGGGCGGTGCGCGCCCGCGTGAGCCAGCGCTCGAAGTCCGGCGTGGACAGCGCGATGGGGTGCCCGTTGCCGTCCAGTCCGGCCAGCCAGGCCCGCACCGGATGGGCAAAGCCGTAGTAGTTCATGGCGCCGTCTTCCTGGTCGCCCTGCAGCCAGCGGGTGGCCTCGAAGAAGTGCTCGCCCAGCAGGCAGGCGTCGGGCCTGTGCTGCTTCACCGCCCGGCGGATCTCGCGCATCAGGCGGTCGTTGTGGCGCGAGCCGGCGCCTTCGCCCAGCATGTGGATGGCATCCAGCCGCCAGCCATCGATGGCATAGGGCGGCTCCATCCAGCGCTGCAGCACCGAGCCGGGCGCCTCGTACATCGCGCGGCGCACGGCGGGCTGCGCATAGTCGAGCACCGGCAGGCTGTCGTAGCCTTTCCAGCCGCGCACCCTCCCGGCGTCGTCGAAGGCATACCAGGCACGGGTCTCGGCCGCCGGGTCGGTGTACCAGGGATGGTGGTTGCCGGTGTGGTTGATGACGGCGTCGAGCACCAGGCGCATGCCCCGCTCGCGCAGGGCCTCGCACAGGGCCTGCAGCGCCGCGTCCCCGCCCAGCGCGGGGTCGACCTGGTGGTAGTCGCTGGTGTCGTAGCGATGGTTGCTTGGCGAGCTGAAGACGGGGTTGAGGTAGAGGGCCGTCACGCCCAGTTCATGCTGCAGGTAGTCGAGCTGCTGGATCACGCCGGGCAGGTCGCCGCCATAGAAGGTGTCGGTCGGCCGGTGCAGCGGCACCGGTTCGTTCCAGTGCCGGATCAGCGCCTGGTCGCGCGCCTGGGGGTGCAGCTCGTCGCGCTGCAGCGGGCCCGGCTGGCCGCGGCAGAAGCGGTCCGGGAACACCTGGTAGAACACCTGGCGGGCCAGCCAGTCGGGCGGCTCGTCGCCGGGCAGCGCGCGAAAGTGCACCGCTTCGGGCGGCACGTGCCGGTGCGGCCCGTCGGCGGCCAGCCAGGCCTGGCCGCCATCGAACTGCAGCTTGAAGCTGTACAGCGTGGCGGGGTTGCCGCCGTCCCACGGCAGCTCGGCCTGGTAGCAGAGGTGGCCGTGCCGTTCGCCGGCCGGCGCCATCTCGATCAGTTCCTCCTCGTTGTCGGGCAGCAGGCGCAACCAGGCCCGCAGCGGCCGGGCCTCGCGCACCAGCAGCATGACGCTGAGGCCGTGTTCGGTCTTGCGCCGCCACGGCGCGATCTGGGGATGCAGCAGATGCATGGAGCACTCCTGGAGGGAAAGAGGCACGGCATGGCGCGACCTGGCCGTGCCAGCGGCAGGCGGCAGACGCCAATGGAAAGGACGTGGGCGGCAACGCCCAGGGGGCGCCGAAGGGGGGCGGTGATCAGCCGGCGGTGGCGCCGCTCAGCAGCTGGTCCGGCAGGCGCCGCACCACGGCGCGAAAGACGTTCAGGTCGTCCAGCGTGCGGGCCAGCACCATCGCGCCTTCGAGCTGGATGTAGGCATCCAGCGCCCGCGCTTCGGCCTGCTGCGCATCGATACCGCAGAGTTGCAGCAGCGTGGCCAGCGACTCGAGGCCGGCCCGCACCCGCTCGGCCACCGGCGCGCCGAACACCGCGCGTGCCGAGCCATAGGTGAAGACGTTCATCAAGGTGAGCTGCTGGGCGCGGTGATGCACCTGGTCGATCGCGTCGAAGATGCCGCGCACCTTCTCCTGGGCGCCGAGCTCGCTCGCCAGCAGGGCACCGATGTGCTCGGCCCCCCAGCGGCGCGAATGTTCCAGCACGGCGGCCGCCATCTGCTCCTTGCCGCCGGGGAAGTGGTGGTAGAGGCTGGCCTTGCCCAGGCCGGTGGCCTCCGAGATGACACGCAGCGTCGCGCCGTCGTAGCCGTATTCGTAGAACACCTCGACCAGCTTCTCGACCAGCGCGTCCCGGCTCAGTGTGGATCTCGTCAACAAGGGCTCCGTGATGATGGCGCTGCATATCGTAGAGGATCCTGCGGGTGGTCCTGGATTGACGGCTGGGAGAGGACATCTCTACTATACCGAACGATCGGTACAGTTGCAGTGCCGGAGTTGTTCCTCAACGTTGTTCTGCTTTCCAGCGATGCCTGGCCGATGCCGGCCTTTTCAGGAGACGAGTCGTGGCGCTGCGTGCTGTTCTGTGTTGCTTGTCGATGTTCCTTGCCGCAGGCGCGGCGCTGGCCGGGCCGGTGGACGGTGCCGATGCACTGCCCGACGGCGCGGTCTGGCTGCGGCATGCCGAGGACGACCTGCTGCGCTACTGGCGCGCGCCGGGCGCACAGGGGCAGCCGGTGGGCCGCTTCCCGACCTTTCGCTGCCTCGACGGCCGCCCCTATGACGCTCGCCAGCCGTGCGCCGAACTGGCCGGCGCACCGGGCTGGCTGCGCGAGGAGCTGGGCCGCGACTATGTGCGCATGCAGGCCCGCCAGGTCTTCGCCTATGCGATGGGATTCCACCTGAACGGGGACCCGGCCCTGCTGCGGCTGGCCGGGGCCGGGGTGGAAGACATCCGCGCCCGCGCCCTCGACCCGCACAGCGGCAGCGCGGCCACCTACTACGACGCGGGCGGCCGGCCCCAGCCTGCGGTGGGCGAGCGCACGGTGCAGGACCTCGCCTATGCCGGCCTCGCACTGGCGGCCTGGCACTACCTGACGGGCGACGCCGGGACCCTGGCCGACCTGGACCGGTTGCACCGGCACCTGATGCGTCACTATGACCCGCGGCAGGGCCAGATGCGCTGGACCCTGCAGGGCCCTGGCGCGCAACGCGGCGAGCTGGTGGCCCAGCTCGATCCGCTCAATGCCTACATGGTGCTGACCCTGCCGCGCCTGCAGGGAGAGCAGCGCGCGCGCTGGCAGGCCGACATGCGCCGCCTGCTGCGGGCCATCCGCACCCGCTATTGCGGTGTGCCGGCTCCGCGGTGTGTCGGTACCCTGGACGCTGGTGGCGCGCAGCCCGGGGCGCGCCACAACGACTTCGGCCACAGCGGCAAGGCTTTCTGGATGGTGATGCTGGCGGGCCGACAGCTCGGTGACGCGCAGGCGCAGCGCTGGGCGCGCCGCCAGGCGCGTGCGCTGCTGCGGCAGGCCTGGCTCGACGACAGCGGCTCATGGGCCTCGGCCTGGACCGCGGATGGTGTCGATGCGGGCAAGTCCTGGTGGATCCATGCGGAACTCGACCAGCTGGCGGCCACGCTCGCGCTCGACGAGCCTGGACCCGACCGCTACCTGGTTCGCAGCTGGCCGTACTGGCTGCGCCACTTCGTCGACCATGACGGCGGCGAAGTGCACGGCGGGCTCTCTGCCGAGGGCGCGCCGCCGCCGGTCAGCCTGAAGCAGCACCATTGGAAAAACGGCTACCACTCGCTGGAGCATGCCCTCATCAGCTACATCACCACGCAGGCGCTGCGCGGCGAGCCGGTGCAGCTCCACTTTGCGCCCGTGTCGGGCGCCGCTGGCGCCTCGGTGGCACAGCGGCCTTATCTCTTCGACGGCCAACCCGGCCTGCGCGAGAGCCGTGAGCGGGACGGCATCACCGTGGTGAAGGCGGGCTTCAGCTTGCCGGCGCGGCAAGTGCCACGGGGCGTGGCAAGCCCTTGAAGCAGTTCCGGCCGGGCGGCCGGAACGCGACCGGGGCAGGGGCCGGTCAGCCGCCGACGTTGATGGGAGCGGCGCTGCCCGGGCTGCGCAGCGCTTCGGCGGCTTCGCGCTTCACGGCATCGCGGCTGCGCGCGGTGGCGCTGGCACGGCTGCCGGGGAAAACGGTGGCTTCGCCGCTGGACACCGGCAGCGCGCCTTCAGCGCGGAGCTGGGCCAGCTCCGCCTTGACCTCGGCGCGGCTCTTGACCGAGGGCGCCTGGCGCGTCCAGGTCTCGTCATCGGCATTCGCTTCGCCGGCGAAGGCACCGGTGGCGGCAAAGGCGGTCACCAGGGCGGCGATCAGGCGTTGGCGGGTGTTCATGTTCATCTCCAGTGTGGTCGTTGGTCAGGGGTCGGGACGAGCGTGCTGCCGTCCGGCCCATCGCTGGGCCCCGAGCGCCTTGGGTGGGTGCTCATCGATGGGAGTGACTTTAGGTGTTAACCCGGGGTGGAAAAATCGGCGCCGCTACAATGAATACTTCCGGAATCCGCAACAAACGGAGGTGGTCAGATGGATCGTCTGCATTCCATGCGCGTGTTCTCCAAGGTCATCGACGAGGGCAGCTTCGCGGCCGCGGCACGTGCGCTGGACCTGTCGGCGGCAGTGGTCACCCGGCTGGTGGCTGACCTGGAAGCCCACCTCGGCGCGCGGCTGATCCAGCGCACCACCCGGCGCCTGGCGCTGACCGACATCGGTGAAACCTATCTGGAGCGGGTGCGGCAGATCCTCACCGAGGTCGAGGAGGCCGAAGCACTGGCCAGCGCGGCGGTGGCCGAGCCGAAGGGCCACCTGCGGGTACTGGTGCCGGGCGCGTTCGCCGTGCACCAGCTGGCCAAGCACCTGCCCAAGTTCCGCGACCAGTGCCCCAAGGTGACGGTGGACCTGACGGCCGGCGGCCCGGTGGAGGCGGCCGATGAAGCGTATGACGTGTCCATCCTGTTTGTCGGGCCGCGTCCATTGACCGGCGACTTCGTGGCCCGCAAGCTGGCCCGCACGGAAGTGGTGACCTGCGCGGCGCCGTCCTATCTCGACAAGCGCGGCCGGCCGGTGACGCCGGCCGACCTGGCGCACCACGAGTGCCTGGTGGCCAACCTGCCCAACGTGCCGCGCACCTGGCGCTTCGAGAACTGCCCCTTCGGCAAGGCGCTGCCGGGCGGCGTCGAGGTGGAGCCGCGGGCGGCCCTCAGCACTCACCATATCGACACGCTGTATGCCGCTGCGCTGGCGGGGCTGGGCATCGTCGGACTGCCGTCCTTCATGGTGGAGGACGCCCTGCTGGAGCATGCGCTGGAGCGGGTGCTGCCGGAGTGGCGCATCATGGACTACACCATCTATGCCGCCATGCCGAGCCGCAAGTACGTGCCGGCCCGCACGCGGGC
Source organism: Eleftheria terrae (assembly GCF_030419005.1). NCBI lineage: Bacteria > Pseudomonadati > Pseudomonadota > Betaproteobacteria > Burkholderiales > Eleftheria > Eleftheria terrae. The sequence continues at coordinate 3,238,392 of NZ_CP106951.1, read as the reverse complement.
CTTCATGGACTTCCTGGTCAACACCTTCGCTGCGGAAGATCGCGACCCATGGCTTGCGGCGGCCGGCTGCGAGACGGCGCACCGCGCGATGACGCCGGCCGAGGACCCGCAGCCGCTGGAGCAGGCGGCGGCCTGAGGGCGCCGCCGAGGGCCAGCCTCAGGCCTCAGAAGGTGTAGCCGGCCTCGCGCTGCTCGCCGGCCAGCCGCTCCAGCAGCTGGGCCAGCGGGGTCAGGACGTTGTAGCGCGCCGCCACGCGATGCGCGTAGCGCCAGACCAGGGGCAGGTCCTTCAGGTAGCCGTCCTTGCCGTCGCGGTGGTAGAGCCGGCAGAAGATGCCCAGCACCTTCAGGTGGCGCTGCAGCCCCATCCATTCGAAGTCGCGCCAGAACTCGCCGAAGTCGGCGCTCACCGGCAGGCCGGCCTTGCGTGCCTTCTGCCAGTAGCGCACGGCCCAGTCGATCTGCTGCTCCTCCTCCCACTCGACATAGGCGTCGCGCAGCAGCGAGGCCAGGTCGTAGGTGATGGGGCCCCAGACCGCGTCCTGGAAGTCGATCACCCCCGGGTTGCCGCTGTCGGGGCACACCATCAGGTTGCGCGAGTGGTAGTCGCGGTGCACCAGCACCGCCGGCTGGGCCAGCGCCGCATCCAGGATCAGCTCGAAGCTGCGCTGCAGCAGGCGCTGCTCGTCCTCGCTCAGGACATAGCCGATGTGGCGGCCGATGTACCACTCCGGAAACAGTTGCAGCTCCCGGGTCAGCAGTGCGCGGTCATAGGCCGGCAGCTGCTCGCGTGCAGCAATGCCCTGCATGCGCACCAGCGCCGACGTGGCGTCGCCGTAGAGCGAAGCCGCGTTGCCGACATTCAGCTCCGCCAGGTAGGTGGTGGTGCCGAGGTCGGACAACAGCATGAAGCCGTCGGCCTCGCTCCATTCGAGGATCTCGGGCGCATTCAGGCCGGCGTCGCGCAGCAGGCGGCCGACCTTCACGAACGGCCGGCAGTCCTCGTGGCTGGGCGGCGCATCCATGATGATGCGGGTGCCTGCCGCCGAATCGATGCGGAAATAGCGCCGGAAGCTGGCGTCGGCGCTGGCGCTGCGCAGCGAGCCGGGATCGACCTGGTAGGCCGCCAGGCGGTCCAGCCAGCGCTCGAAGGCGGCACGGCGTTGTTCGTCGGCCCAGGCAATCGCGGGGGAGGTCGCGGCGGAAAGAGTCATGGCGAGGAAGCGAAGAGGTTGGCCGCGCGGCGCTGGGCGCCTGGCGGCACCGGCCCGCGGCGCGCCGAAACACACCGGAGAAGCCCTGCAATGACGCCCGCTGGCGGCCGGTGCGGGGGCTCATGGAATAATCGATTCTACAAACCGCCCGGCCAGGGCACCGTTCAGGAGGGCGCCAGCGCGGTGATCCTTCACGTGCCGCGGCCTTCCACTGCCATCAGCCGCCCGACTGTTTTGCATCGCCAGCCGCCTGTCACGCCCGTCCTTCGCCTGCGGCCTGTGGCTGCCGCCTGCCTGCTCGCCGCCGCCTGCTGCGGCACCCAGGCCCAGCAGACACCCGCCGCCCCGCCGGACGAAGACCAGCAGCCCGTCACCGTCGAGGCCCGTGAGCTGACCGGCCGGCCCGACATCGACGCTGTCGCCGAAGGCGACGTCGTCCTCAAGCGCGGGCCCACCACCATCAACGCCGACCGCCTGGACTACGACATCCCGCAAGGCATCGCCAAGGCGCGCGGCAACGTGCGGGTGACGCGCGACGGCAATGTCTTCAGCGGCCCGGAGCTGCAGCTGCAGGTGGAGCGCTACGAAGGCTTCTTCATCAACCCGAGCTATTTCTTCGCGGTGACGCAGGCCGGCGGGCGCGCCGAGCGCATCGATTTTCTCGGCCAGAAGCGGGTGCTGGCCAGCGGCGCCACCTACTCCAGCTGCACCCCCGACGACCAGGGCGACTACGCCTGGATGCTGAAGGGCCGCCGCGTCACGCTGGACTTCGAGAACGAGGTGGGGACCGCCGAAGGCGGCGTGCTGACCTTCTACGGCGTGCCGCTGCTGGCCGCGCCCTACCTGACCTTTCCGCTGTCGGACAAGCGCAAGTCCGGCTGGCTGCCGCCAACGCCGGGCTATGACAGCAAGAGCGGCTTCGAGCTGGGGGTGCCCTACTACTGGAACATCGCGCCCAACTTCGACATGACGCTGACGCCCTCGGTCATGAGCAAGCGCGGCGTGGCGCTGGGCACCCAGTTCCGCTACCTGCAGCCGGGCTACCACGGCGAGCTGAACCTGCATGTGCTGCCCGATGACCGCGTCTGGGGCGGTTCGCGCACGATGCTGCATGCCTTGCATGACGGCCGCCTGCCCTACGAGGGCGAGTACGGCCTGAACGTCAACCGGGTCTCCGATGACGACTACTGGAAGGACCTGGAGCGCAACATCCCCGGCCTGACGCGCCGCCTGCTGCCGGGTGACGCCCATGCCAGCTGGTGGCTGGACGACTGGCAGCTCTACAGCCGCGTGCAGCGCTGGCAGGTGCTGCAGGACCCGAGCGCGCCGATCGAGGCGCCCTACAGCCGCGAGCCGCAGCTGGGCCTGCGGCGCACCCAGGAGCTGGGCCACGGCTGGCGGGCCACGCTCGAGACCGAGGCCAACCGCTTCGCGTTGTACGACCGCGCCTCGCGGGCCGACGACCGGCCCGACGCCACCCGGGTGCATGCCCTCGGCAGCCTGAGCTGGTCGGTGGTCGACACGCCGGGCTGGTATCTGCGGCCCAAGCTGTCGATCAACGCCGCCACCTACCGCATCGACGCGACCCGCGGCGGGGCCCGTTCGCGATCGGAGTCGCGCGTCATCCCGACCTTCAGCATCGACACCGGCTGGACCTTCGAGCGCGAGAGCCAACTGTTCGGCCGCCGCTTCCTGCAGACCTTCGAGCCGCGGCTGCTGTACGTCAACACGCCCTACCGGGACCAGAGCGACATCCCGGTGTTCGACACCGCGGTGAAGGACTTCACGCTGACCTCGCTGTTCACCGAGAACCCCTTCTCGGGCGTCGACCGCGTGGCCGACGCGCACCATGTGACGGCCGGCGCCTTCACCCGCTTCTATGACGAAGCCAACGGCGTCGAGGCCCTGCGCTTGGGGCTGGCGCAGCGCTACCTGTTCCGCGAGCAGCGCATCACGCCCGAGGGCGAGCCTTTCCGCGAGCGCTTCAGCGACGTGCTGCTGCTCGGCTCGACCGGCCTGATCCCCAACTGGTGGGTGGGCGGCTCGACCCAGTACAACCCGGACCTGCGGCGCTCGGTGCGCTCGACGCTCGGCGTGCGTTTCTCGCCGGGCGCCTTCCGCACCATCGGGGCCAACTACACCTTCACCCGCAAGGCCAGCGAGCAGCTGGACATCGGCTGGCAATGGCCGCTGTACCGGGCCAAGCCGTCCGAAGGCTCGGGTGGCTCGGCCTGCCTGGGCTCGCTCTACACCGTGGGGCGGGCCAACTACAGCATGCGCGACCGCCGGCTGACCGATTCACTGGTCGGCTTCGAATACGACGCCGGCTGCTGGATCGGCCGCCTGGCGGTCGAGCGGCGTTCCATCAGCCGCAGCGACGGCACCACGCGGCTGATGCTGCAGCTGGAGTTCGTCGGCTTGTCGCGCCTGGGCTTCGGTGCCAACCCACTGCGCGTCTGGCAGGACAATATCCCCGGCTACCAACCGCTGCGCGAAGACCACTAGCGCGCGGCCCCGACCCAACACAGCACAGCGTTATGACCCCATCCTTCTCCTTGCTGCGCGGCCTGCAACGCCGCCTGGCGGCCGCGGCCGCCGTCGCCTTGCTGGTGCCCGGCCTGGTCTGGGCGCAGCCGGCCGGTGCGCCGCGTGGCGGCGACTTCATCGTCGCCGTCGTCAACCAGGAACTGGTGACCAACAACGACGTGCAGCAGCGCATCGCCCGCATCGAGCAGGACGCCGCCCGCAGTGGCAGCCGCCTGCCGCCGCGCGAGCAGCTGCGCCAGCAGGTGCTGGATGCCCTGATCGACGACCGCGCGCAGCTCTCGCACGCTCGCATGATCGGCATGCGGGTGGATGACGCCGAAGTGGACCGCGCCGTGGGCAACGTCGCGGCACAGAACCAGTTGTCGCTGGCGCAGCTGCGCGAGCGGCTGCGCACCCAGGGCATCGATTTCGCCCGCTTTCGCAACAACGTGCGCGACGAGCTGATGCTCAGCCGCCTGCGCGAGCGCGAGGTGCAGGCCCGCATCCGCGTCAGCGATGCCGACATCCAGAAATTCCTGAACGAGATCCGCGGCGAAGCGGCCGGCGCGGCCGAGTACAACATCGCCCAGGTGCTGGTGTCGGTGCCCGAGGGCGCCCCCGCCGAGCAGGAGACCGAGCGCCGCCGGCGGGCCGAGGACGTGCTGGCCCGAGCCAAGGCCGGCACCCCCTTTGCCGACCTGGTGCGCGATTTCTCCGACGGCCCCAACAAGGACCAGGCTGGCCAGCTCGGACTGCGCGCGGCCGACCGCTTGCCCGACCTCTTCGTGCAGGCGGTGGCCGAGCTGAAGGCCGGCGAAGTGGCGCCGCAACTGGTGCGATCGGGCGCCGGCTTCCATGTCCTCAAGCTCATCGAGCGCAAGGACAGCAAGGCGCTGACCATCACGCAGACCCGCTCGCGCCACATCCTGCTGCGCGTCTCGCCGCAGCTGACGCAAGAGACGGCGCTGCGCCGGCTGCGCGACTACAAGCAGCGCATCGAGGGCGGCCAAGCCGGTTTCGCCCAGCTGGCGCGCGAGTACTCGGAAGACGGCAGCGCGCCGCAGGGCGGCGATCTGGGCTGGGCCAACCCGGGCCAGTTCGTGCCCGAGTTCGAGCAGGTGCTCAACAGCACCGAGGTTGGCAAGCTGTCCGAGCCCTTCATGTCGCGCTTCGGTGCCCATCTGGTGCAGGTGACCGAGCGGCGCGAGGCCCAGCTCGATGCCCGCCAGCAGCGCGAGCTGGCCACCAATGCGCTGCGCGAGCAGAAGTTCGAGACCGCCTATACCGAGTGGGCCCGCGAGATCCGCGGCCAGGCCTACATCGAGATGCGCGAGCCGCCGCAATGAGCCCGGCGCCCGCACGACGGCCGCCCCTGACCCGATGAAACACATTGCCCGCAAGCGCTTCGGCCAGCATTTCCTGACCGACACCACCGTCCTCGACGACATCGTCCGGGCCATCGATCCGCGGCCGGGCGAAGCGCTGGTCGAGATCGGTCCCGGCCTGGGCGCGCTGACCGATCCGCTGCTGGAGCGCTGCCAGCGCCTCACCGTGATCGAGCTGGACCGCGACCTGGCCGCGCGCCTGCGCAAGCGCCCGGAGCTGACGGTGGTGGAGGCCGACGTGCTGCAGGTCGACTTCCGGCCGCTGGCGGAGCAGGCCGGCCGCAAGCTGAGGGTGGTCGGCAACCTGCCGTACAACATCTCCTCGCCGATCGCCTTCCACCTGCTGGACCAGGTGGACGTCATCGAGGACCAGCACTTCATGCTGCAGAAGGAAGTGGTCGACCGCATGGCGGCCGCGCCGGGCCAGAAAGACTATGGCCGGCTCAGCGTGATGCTGCAGTGGCGCTATGAGATCGAGTCGCTGCTGGAGGTGCCCCCGGAGGCCTTCGCCCCGCCGCCGCGGGTCGACTCCGCGGTGGTGCGGCTGACGCCGCTGCGCACGCCACCGGCGGTGGACCGGGTGCGCCTGGGCGAGCTGGTGGCGGTGGCCTTCTCGCAGCGCCGCAAGCTGCTGCGCCACAGCCTGGGGCGGTGGCTGGAGCAGCAGGGCTTTGCCGGCGACTTCGACCTGCAGCGCCGGGCCGAGGAGGTGCCAGTGCACGAATACCTCGCGCTGGCCGAGGCAGTGCCCGCTGCGCCAGCCGACGGCCACTGAGCCGGCACCCCTTGCCCGGGCGCCCGCCTGCAGCGGGCAGCAAAAAGCGGCCCGCGGGCCGCTTTTGTCATTGCCACGTGGCGGCCGGGGCCGCCAGCGTCAGGCTGCCGCGAGCCAGCAGGCCGTGTCGAAGGCGCTGCTCATCAAGGGCATGTTGGTGCCGAAGGCGGGGTTGCTGCCGGACTTCGACGGTTTGCTCGAGGCTGCCTTCGCGGCGGCGATCTCGCTGTTCTGGGCCACTTCGTTGGCCCGCTCCCATGACCCGATTTCCTGGGAGCGGGCTACAGAAAAGAATAAAAACACCTGAATGGTATTTTTCGGTCCCCCCAGTAGTCGGCGGCGTCGCGGAAGACGTCGAGCAGTTGCTCGCGGGCTTCGCGGTCGAAGCGGGGGTTGTCGGGGATCTGCTCCAGCACCACGATGAAGCCGGGTTGCGGGCCGGCCTTGTGGACCAGGTCGGTCATGCAGTCGTACAGCGCGTCGAAGTTCTTGCCGAAGTGCGGCGGGAACAGGAAGGCTTCGGCGATGCCCTCCAGCACTTCCTGTTTGGTCTGGGCATTGCCCAGGTTCGCATAGAGGAAGTGCTGACCGGTGTCTTGCGCGGTCTGCAACAGGTCTTCCACGCGGAAGGCGCGGATGGACTGGACGATGTTCGGACGGACGGTCTGCAGCAGCATGGTCACGATCCCCTCTTTAGTACGATTCATTCGACGATCCGGCGAAAGCTCGCATAGTGGTCGTCGGTGTAATAGCAGGCCTCAGGGAGGGTGGGTTGCAGGCCACCGCAAACGATGCGCCGCGCGCCACGATGGCGCACACGAGGCGTCTTCACCGTGTACTCTCGGTAGAAGCCACGCGTTTTCGCGGGCAGCAAGCGCTCGCGGTTGGAGAACACCGTTCCGTCCTTATCGTGGGGGAAGGGGCCTCCCTCACGAATCAGCCGGTGGGTCTCTTGGGCCTGCCGGGGCAACTCGGCCAGTTCGACAGCGCTGAGGCCCGACTGGTTCCCCGGTGTTGCTTCTCGCGATGAAGCGAGTCCGGGAGCCAGGGCCAGCATCACTGCGGCGCATGTGACTCCTAGGGTTCGGAGCGACTGCCACCGAAGTGACCGAGTAGCGGATGCCACGGGGTTTTCCCTGAAAACTGAAGCCGCGATGGTAGCGGTTTGGCGGAAAAACCACAAGCCGGTGCCTCATATTTCAGCAGGACTTGAGGGCTTTCGCGGCCTCTGACGTGAGTGCGTGCTCCGCGATGACGGCCCGGGGGCCCAGCTGTCATCGCGGCGAAATCAGCCACCCAAATGGGGGTGGCCGCAGGGAGCCGGCGCGAGGGCGCGCCGTTTCCCTGGCGGGCCGGCTTCAGCGGGCCGCGTTGGCGTCGGCCACGGTGAGCGCCGTCATGTTGACGAGCCGGCGCACGGTGGCCGACGGGGTCACGATGTGCACCGGCTTGGCCGCGCCGAGCAGCACCGGGCCGATCGCGATGCCGCCGCCGGCAGCCTGCTTCAGCAGGTTGTAGCTGATGTTGGCGGCATCGATGTTGGGCAGCACCAGCAGGTTGGCTTCGCCGCTCAGGGTGCTGTTGGGCATCAGCTCGCGCCGGTCCTCGGCGTCGAGCGCGATGTCGCCATGCATCTCGCCGTCGACCTCCAGCCAGGGCGCCTGCACCCGCAGCAGCTCCAGCGCCTGGCGCATCTTGACGGCCGAGGGCTGGTTGCTGGAGCCGAAGTTGGAGTGCGACAGCAGGGCCGCCTTCGGATGCAGGCCGAAGCGCATCATCTCCTCGGCCGCCAGGATGGTGATCTCGGCGAGCTGCTCGGCAGTCGGGTCGTAGTTGACGTGCGTGTCGACCAGCATCACCTGGCGGTTCGGCAGGATGAGGCTGTTCATGCAGGCGTAGGTCTTGACGCCCTCACGCTTGCCGATGACCTGGTCGATGTACGGCAGGTGCATCGAGGTGGTGCCCCAGGTGCCGCAGATCATGCCGTCGACCTCGCCCTTGTGCAGCAGCATCGCGCCGATCAGCGTCAGGCGCCGGCGCATCTCGATCTTGGCCAGCTGGATGTTGACGCCCTTGCGCTCGGTCATCCGGTGGTAGGTCTGCCAATAGTCGCGGTAGCGATGGTCCCACTCGGTGTTGACCACGTCGTAGTCGCGCCCTTCCTGCAGCCGCAGGCCGAAGCGCTCGATGCGCTGCTTCATCACCTCGGGGCGGCCGATCAACGTGGGGCGGGCCAAATTCTCGTCCACCACCACCTGCACCGCACGCAGCACGCGCTCCTCCTCGCCTTCGCAATAGGCGACGCGCTTGTGCTGGGCCCGCTTGGCGACGCTGAAGATGGGCTTCATCGTCGTGCCCGAGGCATAGACGAAGCTCTGCAGCTTCTCGCGGTAGGCATCCATGTCCTCGATCGGGCGCAGCGCGACGCCGGACTCGGCGGCGGCGCGGGCCACCGCCGGCGCGATGCGGATCATCAGGCGCGGATCGAAGGGCTTGGGAATCAGGTATTCAGGCCCGAAGCTCAGCGTGGCGCCGGCATAGGCCGCCGCCACCACCTCGCTCTGCTCGGCCTGGGCCAGCTCGGCGATGGCATGCACCGCCGCGATCTCCATCTCGTCGCTGATGGTGGTGGCCCGCGAGTCGAGCGCACCGCGGAAGATGTAGGGGAAGCACAGGACGTTGTTGACCTGGTTCGGGTAGTCGGTGCGGCCGGTCGCCATGATGGCGTCGTCGCGCACCGCCTTCACTTCCTCGGGCAGGATCTCGGGGGTCGGGTTGGCCAGCGCGAAGATCAGCGGCTTGACCGCCATGCGCTGCACCATCTGCGGCTTGAGCACGCCGCCGGCCGACAGGCCGAGGAAGATGTCCGCGCCCTCGATCACCTCGCTCAGCGTGCGCTGCTCGGTCTTCTGGGCGAACTGGGCCTTGTCCGGATCCATCAGCTCGGTGCGGCCTTCGTAGACCACGCCGGCCAGGTCGGTCACCCAGATGTTCTCGCGCGGCATGCCCAGCTTCACCAGCAGGTTGAGGCAGGCCAGCGCCGCGGCGCCGGCGCCGGAGGCGACCAGCTTGACGTTGCGGATGTCCTTGCCGACCACCTTCAGGCCGTTGAGGGTGGCCGCGCCGACCACGATGGCGGTGCCGTGCTGGTCGTCGTGGAAGACCGGGATCTTCATGCGCTCGCGCAGCTTGCGCTCGACATAGAAGCAGTCGGGCGCCTTGATGTCCTCGAGGTTCACGCCGCCGAAGGTGGGCTCGAGCGCCGCGATCACGTCGACCAGCTTGTCCAGGTCCTTCTCGTTGACCTCGATGTCGAACACGTCGATGCCGGCGAACTTCTTGAACAGCACCCCCTTGCCTTCCATCACCGGCTTGGCGGCCAGCGGGCCGATGTCCCCCAGGCCCAGCACCGCGGTGCCGTTGGTGACCACGGCCACCAGGTTGCCGCGCGAGGTGTAGCGGAAGGCGTTGTTCGGGTCGTCGACGATCTCCTCGCAGGCGGCCGCCACGCCGGGGGAGTAGGCCAGCGCCAGGTCGCGCTGGTTGACCAGCGACTTGGTGGCCGCGATGGCCACTTTGCCGGGGGTCGGGAACTCATGGTATTCAAGGGCCGCGCGACGCAGCTCAGCCCGTTTTTCTTCAGCGGTGGGGGGCATCACAGTCCTCTTTGAATGATGCGATGTGCGTCCGTCTTGCCCGAGGCCGACAGCAGATTGACAGCCGCCGCCACCGGCTACTTCGCGGGCGGGGGGACGATTGTAGGAGCCGCCTCGGCCCGCGTCGCCGCATGATCGCATGGCGGCATGGCTCCATGTGCGACCTGCATGGAAGGCCGCCGGGCTTGCCCAGTGTCGCAAAGCCGGCGGGCGCTGGCATGCGCAATAGTGCGTATCGTGAAGTCCTGGTCGCTTGGCAATAGTCGAGGCTGCGCCCCGCTGCCGTCCCGGGGGCGTCGAGGGACAATGCATGATGCCTGCCGACTTGCCCACTCCGCCGAAGGCGCAGAGCCTGCGCCGCGCGCTGCCGTGGGTGGTGCTGGTCGGCCTGCTGGCGGTGGCGCAGACGGCGCTGGTGCGGCTGACGCTGGACTATGAATCCTCGCGCGCCCAGGAGCGGGTGGAGCAGACCGCCACGGTGGCGGCCTCCGAGATCAAGCAGACGCTGGGCCGCGACCTGCAGAGCCTGCAGGCCTTGCTGTGGAACGACCCGCCGCTGCCGCGCTGGAAGGCCGATGCGGCGGACCTGCTGCATGCCCGTCGCGAGCTGGCCCGCATCGAGCTGCGCGACCTGGCCGGCGAGATCCGGCTCGGCATCGACTCGCCCTACCGCGGCCCCTTGTTCAGCCTGCTGCCGCGGCAGGACATCGATGTGGATGCCGAGGTCGCTTGCGCTACCGCGCGCCGGCTGTCGAGCCCGGCCTATTCGCGCAGCTACTTCGTGCCGCTGCCGGGCGGGCTGGGGGTGGAGCTGCTCGACGTGTGCCTGCCGGTGCTGCGGCAGGGGCGGCCCGAAGGCTACCTGGTGGCGTCCTATGTGCTTCAGGGCCTGCTGTTCGAGGGCGTCAACCCGGCCTACAGCCAGAGCCATGAGCTGGCCTTCGTGGAAGGGGACGGCACCCGGCTGGCGCGCTCCGGCAACGTGGCGCGCGGCCGCGGCGTGTTCGTGGCGCAGCGCTTGATCGACCTGCCCGGCGTGGCGCTGCAGCTGCGGCTGGACAGCGCCACCGGCGAACCCGACCTGATCCCCAACCTCGCCACCGCGCTGGTGCTGGGCCTGTCGCTGGCCCTCGGCGCGGTGGTGGTGCTGCTGGTGCGCGACGTGCGCAAGCGGGCCACGGCCGAGCATGGCCTGGCCGAGGCGCTGGCCTTTCGCAAGGCGATGGAAGATTCGCTGGTCACCGGCCTGCGCGCCCGCGACACCGACGGGCGCATCACCTATGTGAACCCGGCCTTCTGCGAGATGGTGGGCTTCCCGGCGGCCGAGCTGATCGGCAAGATGACCGCCGAAAACCCGCCGCCCTACTGGCCGCCGGAGCTGGTGGACGAGTACAAGCGCCGCCAGCAGGTGCGGCTGGCCGGCGACATCCCGCCGCGCGAGGGCTACGAGACGGTCTTCATGCGCCGCGGCGGCGAGCGCTTCCCGGTGATGGTGTTCGAGGCACCACTGGTGGACGGGCAGGGCCGCCACAGCGGCTGGATGAGCGCGGTGGTCGACATCAGCGCGCAGCGCCGTGCCGAAGAGCTGTCGCGCCAGCAGCACGAGAAGCTGCAGGCCACTGCCCGGCTGGCCACGGTGGGCGAGATGGCCTCGCTGCTCAGCCATGAGCTGAACCAGCCATTGGCCGCCATCTCCAGCTATGCGACCGGGTCCATCAACATGATGCAGGAAGGCAGCCTGGACGCTGCCACGCAACGCCTCATCCAGCATGCCATCGAGCGCATCGCCGAGCAGGCGGAGCGGGCCGGCCGTGTCATCAAGAGCGTGCATGACTTCGTGCGCCGGCGCGAACATGTGCGCGAGGCCATGCGGGCCGACCAGCTGATCGAGGCGGTGATGCCGCTGGTGCGGCTGCAGGCCCGCAAGAGTGCCACCCGGGTGCAGGTCGAACTGCCGGCACCGCCCGAGCCGATGCCCCGGGTGGTGTGCGACCGCACCATGGTCGAGCAGGTGCTGCTCAACCTCACCCGCAATGCCATCCAGGCCATGGAAGAGCTGCCTCCCGAGCAGCGGCTGCTGCGCATCCAGGCGCGCCAGGTGCATCCGCGCTGGGTGGAGTTCTGGGTGATCGACCAGGGGCCGGGCATCTCCGAGGAAGTGGCCGCCCGCCTCTTCACGCCCTTCTTCACCACCAAGACGGAGGGCATGGGCCTGGGGCTGAGCCTGTGCCGCACGGTGATCGAGCAGCACGGCGGCCTGCTGCTGTTCGACAACCTGACGCCGCCGCAGGGCAGCGGCGCCCGGTTTCGGTTTACCCTGGCAGCCGAAGCCAGCAGCGCCGCCAGCCGACAGGCGGCCGCGCTGCAGTCCGATGCGACCCCGTCCTGAGGCAACTGCGACGATGAGCCCCAACGCCATACCCACTGTCTACCTGGTCGACGACGAGGACGTGCTGCGCGACGCGCTGGCCTGGCTGCTGCGCTCGCGGCGGCTGCTGTCCGAAGGCTATGCCTCGGCGGAAGCCTTCGAGGCCATGCTGGAGCAGCGCAGCACCCACGGCGCCTTCCAGCCGCGCGACCCCTGCTGCCTGCTGCTGGACGTGCGCATGCCGGGCATGAGCGGGCTGGCCTTGTTCGACCGCCTGATCGAGCGTGGCCTGACCGAGACCATGCCGGTGATCTTCCTCACCGGCCATGCCGACGTGCCCACCGCGGTGGCCGCGGTCAAGCGGGGCGCCTTCGATTTCGTCGAGAAGCCGTTTTCCGACAATGCGCTGGTCGACCGCATCGAGCAGGCCTTGCAGCTGAGCGCGCAGGTGCTGGGCCGGCGGCGCGAGGCCCAGGCCATCCACAAGAAACTGGCCGACCTGACCGAGCGCGAGCGCGACGTGATGCGCCTGGTGATCGACGGCCGGCCCAACAAGCTGATCGCCGACGAGCTGGACATCAGCGTGCGGACCGTCGAGGTGCACCGCGCCCGGGTGTTCGAGAAGATGGAAGTGAAGTCGGCCGTCGAGCTGGCCAACCTGCTGCGCGGCGCCGGCTGGAGTTGAGCGCGGGGCCGTACCCGGTCGTTTGCCGTGACGGATTGCGCAAGATCAAGGATTCGTGACTTAAGTCTGGGCGCAACCTGTCGATCCGACAGTCGTACCCGGGCGGGTGGGGCTTGACGCCGCTGCCGGGGTGTCCCCGAACCGTCTGCGGAGTCCCATGCTCAGTTCCTTGCGTACGCGCATCCTCGTCATTGCCGTTTCCATCGTGGTGCTTGCGCTGCTGGCCACCGGGGCGACGACCTACCTCCTGAACCGCTCGCACAACGACACGGTCAATCAGCACCTGCTGGCGTCTGCTTCGAAGGGACATGCGCTGGCCATCAGTGAATGGGTGGCGCTGAAGTCGGCCGCCGTCGCGGCGGCCAGCGATGCGGCCACCGCCGCCGATCCGCTGCCCTCGCTGGTGCAGCTGCAGAAGTCCAGCGGCTTCGACGTGGCCTATGTGGGCCTGCCCGAGGGCCGCGCGGTCTTCTCGCGTGACATCGGCGTGCCGCCCGAATACGTGCCCACCGGCCGGCCCTGGTATCAGCAGGCGGTGAAGGCCGGCAAGACCATCGTCACCGACCCGTATGTGGATGCCGGCACCAAGAAGCTGGTGGTGACCTTTGCCGCGCCCATCGTGGTGGACGGCCAGCTCAAGGGGGTGGTGGCCGGTGACGTGACGCTGGACAGCGTCATCGCCAACGTGACCTCGGTGCACCCAACGCCGGCCAGCCTGGCCCTGCTGCTCGGCGGCGACGGCAAGATCATCGCCCACCCGGATGCCAAGCGCACCTTGCAGCCGGTGACGGAGATCGCCCCTGGCCTGACGCCGGCGGCCCTGCAGGCCCTGGCCGGTGCCCGGCAGCCGGTGCCGCAGGTCATCGACGGCGCTGCCAAGCTGCTGCAGTCGGCCGGCATCGCCGGTACCGACTGGAGCCTGGTGGTGGCGCTGGACGAGTACGAAGCGAATGCCGGCATGCGCAGCGTGGTGGCGACCACCGTGCTGGCGCTGCTGATCGTCGGCGCGCTGTCTGCCATCGTGATGAGCACGCTGACGGCGGGCGCCTTCGCCCGGCTGCGCCAGGTGCGCGACGCGATGGCCGACATTGGCTCGGGCACCGGTGACCTCAGCAAGCGGCTGCCGGTGGCGGGCCATGACGAGGTGGCGCAGATCGCCGGCTCGTTCAATGTGTTCGTGGACAAGATGAACGGCGTGATGCTGCGCATCCGCGACAGCAGCGAATCGGTGAGCACCGCCACGAGCGAGATCGCGGCAGGCAACCATGACCTGTCGGGCCGCACCGAGCAGGCGGCGTCGAGCATCCAGCAGACGGCGTCCTCGATGGAGGAGCTGACCTCGGCGGTGCAGGGTTCGGCCCAGGCGGCACGCCAGGCCAACGAGCTGGCGGTGTCGGCGGCGGGGGTGGCCACGCAGGGCGGCGAGGTGGTGTCGCAGGTGGTGGCGACGATGGAGGAGATCAAGCAGTCGTCGGCCCGCATTGCCGACATCATCGGCGTGATCGACGGCATTGCCTTCCAGACGAACATCCTGGCGCTGAACGCGGCGGTGGAAGCGGCGCGTGCCGGCGAGCAGGGCCGCGGCTTCGCGGTGGTGGCCGGCGAGGTGCGCACGCTGGCACAGCGCAGCGCGCAGGCGGCCAAGGAGATCAAGAGCCTGATCGGGGCCTCGGTGGAGCGGGTGGAATCGGGCTCGGCGCTGGTGGGCACGGCCGGCAGCACGATGAAGGAGATCGTCGACAGCGTGCACCGGGTGGCGCAGATCATTGCCGAGATCTCCAATGCCAGCCACGAGCAGAGCGCCGGCATCGGCCAGGTCAGCACGGCGGTCAGCCAGCTGGACATGATGACGCAGCAGAACGCGGCCCTGGTGGAAGAGTCGAGCGCTGCCGCCAGCAGCCTGCGCGAGCAGGCTGCCACGCTGGCCGAGGTGGTGCGCGGCTTCCGCCTCGCCAACGCCTGAGCGGCGCTCGCGCTGCGCCGGGCGCGCGCAGCGCGACTTTGTGCACTCACCCCGGGTAATCCACTAACAGGCTGCTGAAATACTGCGCTGAAGCACCTACCTCGACCCGCGAGCTGATGGAGTTTCGGTAGCTGCCGTCGCGAGGAGTGTCAGAAGGGCCATTTCCGGGCCGGTTCGCCCCTGTGGAGGGCCGAGTTGCGCACCTGCGCTGCTCATCTGGCGCCTTGCAGACGGACCTGTCCCAGCGAGCGCATGCGCACCAAGTTGTAGGCCGCCATGTTCAGCACGAACAACTGGTCCACCTTCTTGAGTCCGCGCACCATCACCTGCCGGATCGAGCCGATGGTCTTGGCCCACCCGAAGGCCTGCTCGATGCGCTTGCGGCATTGCATCGACAACGCGTACCCGTCGGTCTGGGCGATCTCATCGGGCACCGCCGAGCGACGCCCCGACTTGTTCTGCGCCACATGAGGCTCGACCTTGAGCTGCTGCAACTCGGCGATGAACTGCGCCGCGTCGTAGCCCTTGTCTGCACCCAGCGTGATCTCTGCCTCAGGGTTGACCTGCCGGGCATCGTTGATCATGGCCCGGGCCGCCGCGCGCTCGGCATAGCCGTCTGCCTGAGTGACCACGGCATTGACGATCAGGCCGTGCCGGTTGTCCATCAGTGTGTGGCCCATGAAGCGCATCTCGCTGGCAGTCTTGCCCTTGCAATACAGGCGGCTGTCTGGATCGGTCTTCGATTCGTGCGTGTCGTTGCTGCGCGGCTGGCCCCGGAAGTCGCTGCCATCGTTGCTGCTGCCACCGCCCGCGTCGTCGTCGTCACCGGCCTTCTTGGGCACAAAGCTCTTGTGGCTGGCCCACGCCTGGATCAGCGTGCCGTCCACACTGAAGTGTTCCTTGGACAGCCAGTTCTTGCGCTCGGCTTGCGCCAGCACTTCGTTGAAGAACGCGACCACCGCATCGTGCTCGATCAAGCGCTGTCGGTTCTTGCTGAATACCGTGGGCACCCACACGTTGTCGTCCATCGATAGGCCGATGAACCAGCGAAACAGCAAGTTGTATTGCACTTGCTCCATCAGCAGTCGCTCCGAGCGCACCGAGTACAGCACCTGCAGCAACATCGCCCGTAGCAGCTTCTGCGGGGCGATGCTCGGACGCCCGCCCTTGGCGGCGTCCTCATACATGTCGGCGAACATGTCTTCAAGCTCGATCAACGCGTCGTTGACCATCGCGCGTATCGCTCGCAGCGGATGCGTGGCCGGCACGAAGTCGTCCAGCTTCTTGACGCTGAACAGGCTCTCGGTGAAGGTGTCGGGACCGCGCATAGGTGACAACAAGATTCAGGTTCGGGTGCTGGGTGACACTGTGCCGCATCTCCGCCAGGATGCGCTGCCGACGGCGAGGTATTTCAGCAGCCTGCTAAACGGCGTTAAAGAATGTCGGCCGGATGCCGAATTCACGGTGGGGCAGCCTGCCGGCGTCATGCAAGGCAAGGGCCGGCTGGTCCGTTCCCTTCCTTTGCGTTTGATGGATTGCCTGCCATGTTGACCTCCCTGCGTACCCGCATCCTTGCCGTGGCCGTTGCCATCGTGGTGCTCGCTCTGGCCCTGACCGGCGCCACCACCTGGCTGCTGACCCGCTCGCACAACGAGGCCAGCACGCGCGAGCTGCTCAGCTCCACCTCGGAGGGGCGGGCCCAGGCGATCTCGGAGTGGCTGTCGGCCAAGGCACGGGCCGTGTCGTCGGGCAAGGAGGTGGCGGCCGCTGCCGATCCCATGCCCTTCCTGCGGCAGCTGCAGCAGGCCGCCGGCTTCGACGTCGCCTATGTCGGCTTTCCTGGCAAGCGGGCCATGTTCACCGATGCCGACGGCATCGATCCCACCTACGATCCCACCAGCCGCCCCTGGTACCAGCAGGCGGTGCAGGCCGGCAAGGCCATCGTCACCGAGCCGTACATGGATGCCGGCAGCGGCAAGCTGGTGGTGACGTTCGCGGCCCCCATCCTGTCCGGAGGACAACTGCAGGCCGTGGTGGCGGGCGACGTGGGGTTGGACAGCGTCATCGCCAACGTCACCTCGGTGCATCCGACGCCGTCCAGCTTCGCCTTCCTGGTGGGGCAGGGCCGCGTCATCGCGCATCCCGACGCCAAGCTGACCCTGCAGCCGGTGGCGCAGGTGGCGGCGGAGCTCACGCCCGAGGTGCTGGCATCGCTGCGCGGGGCCCAACGCCCGGTGCGGGTGGCGGTCGGCGGCGTCGCCAAGCGGCTGCTGTCGGCCCAGGTGCAGGGGGCCGACTGGTCGCTGGTGGTGGCGCTGGACGAGTACGAAGCGAATGCCGGCATGCGCAGCGTGCTGACCACCACCGTGCTGGCGCTGCTGATCGTCGGCGGCCTGGCGGCCGCGGTGATGTGGACCTTCACCGGCAGTGCCTTCGCCCGGCTGCGCCAGGTGCGTGACGCGATGGCCGACATTGGCTCGGGCACCGGTGACCTCAGCAAGCGGCTGCCGGTGGCGGGCCATGACGAGGTGGCGCAGATCGCCGGCTCGTTCAATGTGTTCGTGGACAAGATGAACGGCGTGATGCTGCGCATCCGCGACAGCAGCGAATCGGTGAGCACCGCCACGAGCGAGATCGCGGCAGGCAACCATGACCTGTCGGGCCGCACCGAGCAGGCGGCGTCCAGCATCCAGCAGACGGCGTCCTCGATGGAGGAGCTGACCTCGGCGGTGCAGGGTTCGGCGCAGGCGGCACGCCAGGCCAACGAGCTGGCGGTGTCGGCGGCGGGGGTGGCCACGCAGGGCGGCGAGGTGGTGTCGCAGGTGGTGGCGACGATGGAGGAGATCAAGCAGTCGTCGGCCCGCATTGCCGACATCATCGGCGTGATCGACGGCATTGCCTTCCAGACGAACATCCTGGCGCTGAACGCGGCGGTGGAAGCGGCGCGTGCCGGCGAGCAGGGCCGCGGCTTCGCGGTGGTGGCCGGCGAGGTGCGCACGCTGGCACAGCGCAGCGCGCAGGCGGCCAAGGAGATCAAGAGCCTGATCGGGGCCTCGGTGGAGCGGGTGGAATCGGGCTCGGCGCTGGTGGGCACGGCCGGCAGCACGATGAAGGAGATCGTCGACAGCGTGCACCGGGTGGCGCAGATCATTGCCGAGATCTCCAATGCCAGCCACGAGCAGAGCGCCGGCATCGGCCAGGTCAGCACGGCGGTGAACCAGCTCGACCTGGTGACGCAGCAGAACGCGGCCCTGGTGGAAGAGTCGAGCGCTGCCGCCAGCAGCCTGCGCGAGCAGGCTGCGACGCTGGCCGAGGTGGTGCGCGGCTTCCGGCTGGCCGCGGGCTGAGCCGCCGGCGCCCGGCCTCAGGCCGGTGTGCGGGCCTGCAGTGCCATCCAGGTGAGCTGCAGCACCCGGGCGTCGGCACTCGCCCGGTGGCGCTGCATGCCGGTGCGCGCCAGCACTTCCGCCTTGGCCGCGCGCCAGCGGCGGGCAGCCTCCTCGTCGAGCAGGCTGCGCAGGCACTGCAGCCGGAAGCTGAGGCGGGCCCCCGCCGCGTCGTACAGCTGGTGCAGCCAGCTGTAGTCGTGGCCCCAGCCGTCGCTGAAGACCGACAGCCCACGCAGGTGGCTGTCGAGCAGGCGGGTCACTTCAGCCACCGGCCGCCCATGCGCGAGCAGGGTGCTGCGGCTGATGCCGTGGATCGCTTCGGCGCTGTCGTCCCAGCGTGTCCAGTGCGGCTGCGGGCGGATCAGCGAGCAGTAGCCGCGGCCGTCGGGCAGCACGAAGCCGACCTCGATCGGATAGCTGCCGGCGCCGAAGCCGGACGCTTCGATATCGAGCACGGCGGGGCTGGCAGGGGCTGGCGGCGACGCGCGGTCCATGCTCCATCGCAGCAATTTCCCTACCAGGCGGCCGGCCCGGCCGGCGTGCACTGCCTCGGCGACAATCCGGCCTATGAGCCTGGGTGAATTCGAACTGATCGAGCGCTTTTTCGAGCGGCCGGTGCAACGGGCCGCGCTGGGAGTGGGTGACGACTGCGCCCTGCTGCGCCTGCAGCCCGGCATGCAGCTGGCCACCTCGAGCGACCTGCTGGTCGAAGGCCGGCACTTCCTGTCCACCGTCGCGCCCGAGCGGCTCGGCCACAAGGCCCTGGCGGTGAATCTCTCGGACCTGGCGGCCTGCGGCGCGCAGCCGCTGGGCTTCACGCTCAGCTTGTCGCTGCCGCAGTCCGATGCCGCCTGGCTGGCCGGCTTTGCCCGTGGCCTGCTGGCCCTGGCGGACGCGCATGCCTGCGAGCTGGTGGGCGGGGACACCACCCGCGGGCCGCTGGTCATCAACATCACCGTGTTCGGCGAGGTGCCGCCCGGGCAGGCCCTGCTGCGCAGCGGTGCCCGGCCGGGTGACGACTGCTGGGTCAGCGGCCGGCTGGGCGATGCGCGGCTCGCGCTGGAGGCCTTCCGGGGCAGCCTGACGCTGCCTGGCGCGCAGTTCGAGCAGGCCCGCCAGGCCATGGAGCTGCCCACGCCACGGGTGGCCCTGGGCCTGGCCCTGCGTGGTGTGGCCAGCAGCGCCATCGACTTGTCCGACGGCCTGGTGGGCGACCTGGGCCACATCCTGCGTCGCTCCGGCGTTGGCGCCACGCTGCGGGTGGACACGCTGCCACGCAGCGAGCTGCTGCAGGCCCAGCCGCTGCCGGTGCAGCGTGAATGCACGCTGGCCGGCGGCGACGACTACGAGCTGCTGTTCACCGCCCCCGCCGCGCGGCGTGCCGAGGTCGAGGCGGCAGGCGCCCGGGCCGGCGTGCCGGTGACGCGCGTCGGCAGCATCGAGGCCGAGCCGGGGCTGCGCCTGCTGGACGGCGCCGGCCAGCGGCTGGACCTGCAGGTGGCCGCCTTCGATCACTTTCGCAACGGCTGAGCATGAGCGCCTTTCCTTCCGCTTCCCCGCCGCGCAGCGGCCGCCGGCCGGCCCCGCCCAGCCTGGCTTTCCTGTGTTCGCATCCGGCCCACTGGATCGCGCTCGGCTTTGGCAGCGGCCTGAGCCCGTTCGCACCGGGCACGGCCGGCACGCTGTGGGCGTGGCTGAGCTTCGTGGCGCTGGACCTGTGGCTGGGTGACCGGCAATGGGCTCTGCTGCTGGCCGGCGGCACGCTGGTCGGCTGGTGGGCCTGCACGGTGACGGCGCGTCACCTGCAGGTGGAGGACCCCGGCCACATCGTCTGGGACGAGGTGATCGCCTTCTGGCTGGTGCTGTGGCTGCTGTCGCCGGGGGCGGGCGGCGAAGGTGGCCTGTGGACGCAGCTGGCGGCCTTCCTCTGGTTCCGCTTCTTCGACGCTGCCAAGCCAGGCCCGGTTGCCTGGGCCGACCGCCGCTTCAAGGGCGGCGGCTGGCGTGGCGGCTTCGGTATCCTCTTCGACGACCTGGTGGCGGCCTTCTGCACCCTGCTCGTGTTTGCGCTGTGGCGTGTCTGGTGAGGCAGCGCCGCCATTCCAAGCCCTAGAAAGGATCCGCTCCGATGGACAACCCGCAGCCGCAGGGCCAGATGCTGGAGATGAAGGTCGGCGACCCCCTGCTGACCCAGCTGGGGCTGGTGCTGGCCGCGCGCAACCTGAAGCTGGTGACGGCCGAATCCTGCACCGGCGGCCTGATCGCCGGCGCTTGCACCTCGGTGGCCGGCTCCAGCGACTGGTTCGAGCGCGGCATGGTGACGTATTCGAACGAGGCCAAGACCGAGCTGCTGGGCGTGCCGGCCGAGCTGATCACCCGCCACGGCGCGGTCAGCCGCGAGGTGGCGATGGCCATGGCGCTGGGCGCCCTGCAGCACTCGCGCGGGCACATCAGCGTGGCGGTGACCGGCATCGCCGGGCCGGGCGGCGGCAGCGAAGCCAAGCCGGTCGGCACCGTGTGGTTCGGCTTTGCGCGCGGGCAGGACTTCGTGCACACCGAATGCGTGCGCTTCAAGGGCGACCGGGCCCAGGTGCGGTCCGCCGCGGTGGGTCATGCGCTGACCCGGTTGGTGGCGATCGTCAGCGGCGACTGAGGCCGCTGCCGCGCTGGCGCTAGGCCGGCGCTGCATGCCCTACAGTGTGGCGATCCTTACCTCCGTTGCCGACCGCCATGAGCCTCCTGCTGGCTGCTTCCTTCGACAATGCTGAACGGGCCCGCTGGCTGGCCGAGCTGCAGGGCCACCTGCCCGGCGAGCAGTGGTGCGTCTGGCATCCCGGCCTGGCGGCCGGGGAGCGCGAGGAGGTGGAGGTCGCCATCGTCGCCAACCCGCCGCCTGGCAGCCTGGCTGGCCTGCCACGCCTGCGCCTGGTGCAGTCCTTGTGGGCCGGCGTGGACCGGTTGCTGCGCGATCCCGGCCTGCCGGCCGGCGTGCCACTGGCCCGCATGGTGGACCCGGCCATGAACGAGGCGATGGCCGAGACTGCGCTGTGGGCGGTGCTCTCGCTGCAGCGGGGCTTCTACGACTACGCGCGCCAGCAGCGGCAGGCGCAATGGCTGCAGCACGGCCAGCGCCGCGCCGACCAGGTGGCGGTGCTGGTGCTGGGCCTGGGCGAGATGGGCCGCACGGTGGCGCTGCGGCTGCTGGCCAATGGCTATCGCGTGACGGCCTGGAGCCGGCGGCCGGCCCGGCTGGACGGCGTGCTCACCTGCAGCGGCCCGGAAGGCCTGCAGGCGGCCCTGCCGGAGGCCGACATCGTCATCAACCTGTTGCCGCTGACGCCGCACACCGAGGGGCTCTTCGATGCCCGCACCTTCACCCGCATGCGCGAGGGCAGCAGCCTGGTGAACCTGGCGCGCGGCGGCCATGTGGTGGAGGCCGACCTGCTGGTGGCGCTGGAAGAAGGCCGGCTGCGGCATGCCGTGCTGGATGTGTTCCGCGAGGAGCCGCTGCCGGCTGGCAACTTGCTGTGGTCGCACCCGCGCGTCACGGTGCTGCCGCATGTGGCGGCCCAGACCGACCCGACCACCGCGGCTGCGGTGGTGGCGGCCAATGTGCGCGCCCTGCGCGCGGGGCAGCCGCTGCACCACCTGGTGGACCGGCTGGCCGGCTACTGAGGGGCGCTGCCGACATGCCGGCCCGGCCTGGCCGGCAGGGCCGCCGCCGTCAGGCGCGCAGCGCCAGCCAGCGGCCGCTCGCCTCGCGCGGGCTGACCGGCACCGAGACCGCTTCCACCACCATCAGCGCCAGGCGGCGCAGCGCGGCCCACGGCTCGGCGGGCCAGTCGGGATGGCGCAGGCCCTTGACCAGGCCGTCGCAGACCTGGGCCGCATCGAGCAGCGCGTCCACGCTGCGGTCGCTCAGGCGCGGCAGCACCCGCTCGAACAGCTTCTCCTTCAGGCCCCAGACCCGCTGCTCGCGCAGCGCCATGGGCAGCGGCCGGCCGGCCAGCAGCGCGTCCTTCACCCGCTTGAGCGTGCGGATGTCCTCGGCCAGCGTCCAGTGCACCAGCACCGCCGCCTCGCCCTCTGCCTCCAGCCCGTCGAGCATGCGCAGCACCCGCGCCACCTGGCCGGCAAGCACCGCCTCGGACAGCTTGAACACGTCGTAGCGGGCCACGTTGAGCACCGCCACCTCGACCTGCTCGAAGCTCAGTTCGCCGGGAGGGTAGAGCAGGCCCAGCTTCTGGATCTCCTGGTGGGCGGCGAGCAGGTTGCCCTCCACCCGGTCGGCGAAGAAGGCCAGCGTGCGCTGCCCCTCCTCGCCGCCTTGCACCCGCTGGCCCTGGGCCGACAGGCGCTGTGCGATCCAGCCGGGCAGCAGCTTGCGCTCGATGGGGTCGATGCGCACCGTGACGCCCGCGCCGTCGAGCGCGGTGAACCAGCCGCTCGACTGGGCCGTCTTGTCCAGCCGTGGCAGCACGACGATGGTCACCAGGTCGTCGCCCAGGTGTTCGCAATAGCGCTGCAGGGCCTCGGAGCCGTCCTTGCCCGGCTTGCCGCCGGGAATGCGGATCTCGATCAGGCGCTTGTCGGCGAACAGGCTGAGGGCCTGTGCCGCGCCCAGCAGTTCGCCCCAGTCGAAATGGGCGCCGGCCACCGTGTGCACGGTGCGCTCGGCATGGCCGGCGGCCCGGGCGGCGGCACGGATGGCGTCGCAGGCTTCCTGCACCAGCAGCGCCTCGTCGCCATGCAGGGTGTAGAGCGGCCGCAGTTCCCGCTGCAGGTGGGCCTGCAGCTGATCCAGTCGCAACTGCATCAGGGCTTCACCGCGGCCAGGCGGCGCAGCATCTGGGTGGTGATGTCGCGGCGCATCTCGCGCACCAGCTCGGCTTCCTCGCTTTCCTTGCCGAGGGCCGCGCTTTCGTTGTAGCTGAGCGGCTGGCCCAGCTCCAGCGTGGTGTCGGGAATCAGCTCCCGGCCGGAGGGCGTGCGCACGCGAAAGCGCACCCTCGAACGCAGCGTGATTTCACGCACCTGGCCGGCGGCCGTGTTGGCGCTGACCGAGCGCACGATGCTGTCGTCCAGCACGTCGAGCACCACCTCGGCGTCCTTGGCGGCTTCGACCACCCGCAGGTCGGGCGCGGCCGCCAGCTGCCGGCGCAGCTCCAGCGACAGCTCCGAGCGGGGGGCCACGCCGAGCTGGATGCTGCGGAAGGCGAAGGTCGGCGCGCCGCGCAGCTTGAAGCCGCAGCCGCCGAGCAGCAACGCCGCCATGGCGGCGCTGCCGAGCAGGCCGCGGCGGGACAGCGGGCGGCGGAGGAGGCGGGCGGCGGCGGAGCGGGTCGTCATCCGGCTCATACCACCACGTTGACGAGCCGGCCCGGCACGATCACCACCTTCTTCGGCGGCTTGCCCTCGGCGAACTTGGCAAAGTCGGGCGAGGCGAGCGCCGCCGCCTCGATGGCCGCCTTGTCGGCCGACGCCGAGACCTTCACCGAGCCGCGCAGCTTGCCGTTGACCTGCAGCATCAGCTCGATCTCGTCCTGCACCAGCGCGCCTTCGTCGACATGCGGCCAAGGCGCATCCAGCAGCTCGCCGTACTGCGCCACATAGCCCAGGTCCTGCCACAGCGCCTGCGTGATGTGCGGGCAGGCCGGGTAGAGCACCCGCAACAGGATGCCCACCGCCTCGTGCACCGCCCAGCTGGCGTAGTGCCGGTCCGGGTGGTTCTGGGCGTCGAAGCCTTCCAGCGTCTTGAGCAGCTTCATGCAGGCCGACACCACGGTGTTGTACTGCATGCGCTCGTAGTCATAGCTGGCCTGCTGCAGCAGCTTGTAGACCTCGCGGCGCAGCTCCTTCACGTCGCTGGGTGCGGCGGCGTAGATCAGCTCGGCCGCCAGGCCTTCGGGCAGCACCTCGGCGATCTGCTCGCGGTGGGTCTGCGCGTAGTTCCAGACGCGCTTGAGGAAGCGGTGCGCGCCTTCCACGCCGGCATCGTTCCACTCCAGCGTCTGCTCCGGCGGCGAGGCGAACATCACGAACAGGCGCGCGGTATCGGCACCGTAGGTGTCGATCAGGTCCTGAGGGTCGACGCCGTTGTTCTTGGACTTCGACATCGTGGTGAGTTCGTGCTCGAGCTTCGAGCCGTCCTTCTTCAGCGTCGCGCCCGTGATCTGGCCATGCTCATTGCGCAGCACATCGACTTCCGATTCCCAGTAGAAGTTCTTACCCCCGCCTTCGGGCTTCTGGAAATAGGCGTCGTTCAGCACCATGCCCTGCGTCAGCAGCCGGGTGAACGGCTCGTCCACCTTCACCAGGCCGAGGTCGCGCATCACCTTGGTCCAGAAGCGCGCATACAGCAGGTGCAGGATGGCGTGCTCGATGCCGCCGATGTACTGGTCCATCGGCATCCAGTACTGCGCGCCGCCGGCGACCATCTGCTGCTCGTTCGCCGGGTCGCAGTACCGCATGAAGTACCAGGACGAATCGACGAAGGTGTCCATCGTGTCCGTCTCGCGCTGAGCCGGCTTGCCGCACTTCGGGCAGGCCACGTTCAGGAAGTCGGCCCGCTTGTTCAGCGGGTTGCCGCTGCCGTCGGGCACGCAGTCCTGGGGCAGCACCACCGGCAGGTCCTGCTCGGGCACCGGCACCGGGCCGCAGTCGCCACAGTGGATGATGGGGATGGGGGTGCCCCAGTAGCGCTGGCGGCTCACGCCCCAGTCGCGCAGGCGCCAGGTGGTCTTCTTCTCACCCAGGCCGAGTGCCGCCAGCGCATCGGCCACCGCGTCGACCGCGGCCTTGTAGCCCAGGCCGTCGAAGCGGCCGGAGGCGATCGTGGTGCCGCGCTGCTTGTCGCCGTACCACTCGGCCCAGGCGTCGGTGGAATAGGTCTCGCCTTCGACCGCCACCACCTGCTTGATCGGCAGGCCGTACTTCTTCGCAAAGGCGAAGTCGCGTTCGTCATGTGCCGGCACGCCCATGACGGCGCCGTCGCCATAGCTCATCAGCACGTAGTTGCCGACCCAGACCTCGACCTGCTCGCCGCTCAGCGGATGGGTCACGAACAGCCCGGTGGGCAGGCCTTCCTTCTCCTTGAGCGCCAGCTCGGCCTCGGTGGTGCCGCCCTTCTTGCAGTCCTCGATGAAGGCCGCCAGCGCCGGGTTGCCGGCCGCCGCGTGGGTGGCCAGGGGGTGCTCCGGCGCCACCGCGCAGAAGGTCACGCCCATGATGGTGTCGGCCCGCGTCGTGAAGACGTAGAGCTTGCCGCCCTGGATCAGCTGGCCGCTGTCGTCGGCAATCTCGTGCGGGAAGGCGAAGCGCACGCCTTCGCTCTTGCCGATCCAGTTCTCCTGCATCAGCCGCACGCGCTCGGGCCACCCGGGCAGCTGGTGCTGCACATGCTCCAGCAGTTCCTCGGCGTAGTCGGTGATCTTCAGGTAGTAGCCCGGGATCTCGCGCTTTTCCACCAGCGCCCCGGTGCGCCAGCCGCGGCCGTCGATCACCTGCTCGTTGGCCAGCACCGTCTGGTCCACCGGGTCCCAGTTGACGACCTGCGTCTTGCGGTAGGCGATGCCCTTTTCCAGCATCTTGAGGAACAGCCACTGGTTCCACTTGTAGTAGGCCGGATCGCAGGTGGTGATCTCGCGCGACCAGTCGATCGCCAGCCCCATCGCCTGCATCTGCTTCTTCATGTAGGCGATGTTGTCGTAGGTCCACTGCGCCGGCGGCACGCCGTTCTTCAGCGCCGCGTTCTCCGCCGGCAGGCCGAAGGCGTCCCAGCCCATCGGCATCAGGACGTTGTAGCCCTGCATGCGCAGCTGGCGCGTCAGCATGTCGTTGATCGTGTAGTTGCGCACGTGGCCCATGTGCAGCTTGCCCGAGGGGTAGGGCAGCATCGAGCAGGCGTAGAACTTCTTCTTGCTCGTGTCCTCGGTGACGCGATAGGCGTCGCGGGCCTGCCAGTGGGCTTGCGCGGCGGTCTCGACCTCGCGCGGGTTGTAGGCTTTGGGCTGTTCGGTGTTCATGGGTGGTGGGCCTGCGGTGCGGGGCCGGTCCTGCTCGGATCCAAAGGTGGTCGATTATAGGAAGCAGGGGTGCCGAGGCGAGGCCTGCTTTGGCGGTGGTGCGGGGGCTCCCCGCATGGCCGGGGAACGCTGCCGCTCAGCGGCTGGCGGCCGCTGCCGGCTCGGCGACGAAGGCAATGCGGTGCAGCCCGGCCAGCTGCAGCTGGCCGATCAGCTCGGCCACCTCGCCATAGGGCACGCTGCGGTCGGCCTGCAGCTGCACCTCCAGCTCCGGGTTCTGGCGGGCGGCGCTGGCCACGCGCTCGGCGAAGGCCTCGGGCGCCAGCCGCTCGCGGTCGAGGTACAGCTCGCCGGCCGGTGTCAGCGCCACGCTGATGAAGGCCGGCGCCTCGCTGGGTGCCGCCGCGTCGCTGCGCGGCAGCTCCAGTTTCAGGCTGGCCGTCATCAGCGGCGCGGCGATCATGAAGATGACCAGCAACACCAGCATCACGTCGATCAGCGGCGTCATGTTGATGTCGCTGATCGGCGTGGGGCCGCTGGTGCGTTCGAGCCGGCCGAAGGCCATCTCAGCGCTCCTCGGTGGGCGCGCCGGACGGCGCCAGCATCTCGCGCAGGTCGTGGGCGAATCCTTCGAGCTCGGCCTCGCAGGCGCCCAGCAGCTTGCCGAACACGTTGTACGCCAGCACCGCAGGAATGGCCACCGCCAGGCCGGCGGCGGTCATGATGAGCGCCTCACCGACCGGGCCGGAGACCTTGTCGACGCTGATCTGGCCTTCCGACGCAATGCCGGCCAGCGCGTGGTAGATGCCCCAGACCGTGCCGAACAGGCCGATGAAGGGCGCGGTGCTGCCGATCGAGGCGAGCAGCACCTGGCCGAACTGCAGCTGCTGCAACACCCGGTGGAGGGCGTCGCGCAGCCGCCGTGTCAGCTGGGAGCTGCGGTGGCCCCCTGCTTCCAGCGTGCCGGCCGGCGGCTCGTGCAGCGCGGCCTCCACCAGCGGGGCGAGCACGGCTTCCGGATCATGGGCGGCCAGGCGGCTGCGCCCCTCGGCCAGGTTGGGGGCGGCCCAGAACGCCGGCACGGCCGCCGCGATGCCGCGGCGCGCGCGTCGCAGCAGCCAGGCCTTCCAGGCGATCAGCACCCAGGCGGTGATCGACATCGCCAGCAGCAGCAGGGCCACCGCGCGCGTCACCGCGTCGCCCTGGCTCCAGAGGTGTTCCAGCCCGTTCATCGGCATGCCGCGGCCGGCCTCAGGCCATGCCCAGCACGTCGTTCATGTCGAACAGGCCATGCGCCTGCCCGGCCAGGAAGCGCACCGCCCGCAGGCTGCCCTGGGCGTAGGTGGCGCGGCTGGAGGACTTGTGCGTGATCTCGATGCGCTCGCCGGTGCCGGCGAACAGCACCGTGTGGTCGCCGACGATGTCGCCGCCGCGCACCGTCGCGAAGCCGATGGTGGACGGATCGCGTTCGCCGGTCACGCCTTCACGCCCGTAGACGGCGCATTCCTTGAGGTCGCGGCCCAGCGCTGCGGCCACCACTTCGCCCATCTTCAGCGCGGTGCCGCTGGGCGCGTCCACCTTATGGCGGTGATGGGCCTCGATGACCTCGATGTCGTAGCCCTGGCTGAGGGCGCGCGCGGCCATGTCGAGCAGCTTGAGCACCACGTTGACGCCCACGCTCATGTTGGGCGCCATGACGATGGCGATCTCGCGCGAGATGTCGGCAATGCGCGCCTTCTGCTCGTCGCTGAAGCCGGTGGTGCCGATCACCGCCTTCACGCCCAGCTCGCGACACACCTCCAGGTGGGCCAGCGTGCCTTCGGGCCGGGTGAAGTCGATCAGGTAGCCGGCGTCCTGCAGGCCGGCGCGCAGGTCGCCGGTGATCGCCACGCCACAGCGCTGGCCCAGGAAGCCGGCCGCCTCCTGGCCGATGGAAGGGCTGTCGGGGCGGTCGAGCGCGCCGGCCAGCTGACAGTCGTCGGCAGCCAGCACCGCTTCTATCAGCGTGCGGCCCATGCGGCCGGAGCTTCCGGCAATGGCAATGCGGTGGTTCATCGGCAGACAGGGAGCGTGGGTGGTCGGACAGGCGAGGCTGCGGGGCCGCAGCGGCTTCAGGGCTCCAGGGGCGGATAGGTGCGTGCCGGCGGCGGCGTCTCGGCCTGCGCGCCCGGCTGCGGCTTCGGCGCCGGCAGGGCCTGCAGCTGCGCGTCGGTCAGCTCCAGCGCGGGCGGCTTGTCGCCCTTCTTCTTGAAGGTGTCGATCGAGGCGACGAAGGCGGCTTCGGTCGGCAATTCCTGCTCGGCTTCCAGCCGGCTCAGCTGCTCGCCCTGGAAGTGGGCGGTGACCCGGCGCAGCTGCGGCTCGGCACCCTGGCGCCGGATCGTGAAGATGTAGTCCCAGCGGTCGGCGTGGAAGACATCGGTCAGCAGCGGCGAGCCCAGGATGTCGCGCACCTGGTTGCGGCTCATGCCGGGCTTGACCGCCGCCGCCATCTCTCGCGTGACGACATTGCCCTGCACGACTTCGATGCGGTAGGGCGTCACCAGGCCCAGCACGCTGTCGCTGGTCTGCATGGAGCTGCAGGCGCCCAGCGCAGCCAGCACGGCGGCGGTGGCGAGCAGGCCGACGATACGGCCACGGGGGATGATGAGGGACATAGGGATATGGGGACGGCGTGCCGGGAGGCAGGCCCAACCTCGATATGATTCGATGATTCTACCGGCAGGGCTGGCTGGCCACGGCCGTCCCTGCACTGGCGCACGGAGCCGCCCCCATGACCAATGTTGATGAATTGAAAAGCAGCGGCCTGAAGGCCACCTTGCCCCGCCTCAAGATCCTTGAGGTGTTCCAGGCCGGCAAACAGCGGCACATGACTGCTGAAGATGTGTACAAAGCGCTGCTCTCGGAGGGGTCGGACATTGGCCTGGCGACGGTGTACCGCGTGCTGATGCAGTTCGAGCAGGCCGGCCTGCTGTCGCGCAACCATTTCGAGGCCGGCAAGGCGGTGTTCGAGCTGAACGAGGGCAAGCACCACGACCACCTGGTGTGCGTCGTCTGCGGCCGGGTCGAGGAGTTCTACGACGCCGAGATCGAGAGGCGCCAGCAGGAGATCGCCAAGGAGCGCGGCTACGAGTTGCAGGACCACTCGCTGGCGCTCTACGTTGTCTGCGGCCGCGAAGGCTGCCGCACGCATGCCGGCGGCGAGCGCTGAGCCGCGCCTGGCCGGGCCGCTGCAGGCCCGGTCGCCCTGGGGGCTCCCTATTCGCCGCGCAGCATCGCCTGCTGGTGGCGCTCGATGAATTCCTTGTAGGTGTCGATGCCACGCAGCTGCAGGATGCTGTTGCGCACCGCGGCCTCGACCAGCACGGCCAGGTTGCGGCCGGCATCCACCGCGATCACCACCTTGCGCACCGGCACGCCGAGGATGTCCTCGTAGAGCGGTTCGTAGGGCAGGCGTTCGAAGTCCCGCTCCATGGTTTCCTTGCGCACCAGGTGGACGATGAGCTTGAGCCGCATCTTGCGGCGCACCGCCGTCTCGCCGAAGATCGCCTTGATGTCCAGCAGGCCGATGCCGCGCACTTCGAGCAGGTTGAGCAGCAGCTCGGGGCAGCGCCCTTCGATCGCGCTCTGCGAGACGCGGTAGAGGTCCACCGCATCGTCGGCCACCAGGCCGTTGCCGCGTGAGATCAGCTCAAGGCCGAGTTCGCTCTTGCCGAGGCCGGATTCTCCGGTCAGCAGCACGCCCAGGCCCAGGATGTCCATGAACACGCCATGACGGGTGGTGCGTTCGGCGAAATGCAGCGACAGGTAGCTGCGCAGCACGTCGATCACGAAGCCGGCGGATTCTTCGGTCACGAACAGCGGGATCTCGGCGCGCTCGCACATCGCCACCAGCTGGTCCGGCGGCGTCTGCCCGTCGGCCACCACCAGCACCGGCGGCTCCAGCGTCACGATGCGGGAGATGCGCCGCGCCTGGTCTTCCGGATTGGGAATCGACAGGTACTCGACCTCGCGCCGCCCGACGATCTGAACGCGGTACGGGTGGATGTAGTTCAGGTAGCCCACCAGGTCGGCGGCCGACTGCGCATCGCGCACGGCCACCTCGTCGAAGCGGCGCTCCGGATGGGCGTGCCCAGCGATCCAGTGCCACTTCAGGGTGGCACGCTGGGCTTCGAACAGCGCCTCGGCGCTGATGACGGTCGGTTTCAAGCGGCGCGCGCGGGTGAGGGGAAGAGGAAAGGGCTCAGGCCACCGACTTCAGCGGTTCCCAGCTCGAAATCAGTTCGTGCACCTTGGCCGCGTCGGGCTCGGACTTCAGCCGCTCGCGCAATTCGCGGTCGGACAGCAGTTCGGCGATCTCGGACAGGATCTCCAGGTGGCGCTGCGTTGCCGCTTCCGGCACGAGCAGGAAGATCAGCAGCATCACCGGCTGGTCGTCCGGTGCATCGAAGGGAATCGCATGCTGCACGCGCAGCACCGCCGCCTGCGGATTCTTCAGGCCCTTGATACGACCGTGCGGAATCGCCACGCCATGGCCCAGCCCGGTGGAGCCCAGGCGTTCCCGCGCGAACAGGTTGTCCGTCACCACCGCGCGTGCGATGGCCTGCTGGTTCTCAAACAGCAAGCCAGCTTGCTCGAAAGCCCGCTTCTTGCTGGTGGCGTCCACGTTCACCAGCACGTTGGTGGCGGGAAGGATGGCGGCGAGACGGTTCATCTGGATCGCGACGCAAAGGCTTCAGCCGGTGTTGGCCTGGGCTTGCGCGAGTGCGGTGACAAAGCGTTGCATTAAAGGGGGTGCAAAGCGGCCCACTCAGGGTAGAGGAGCTGCCTCGCGGCATGGATCGGATTGTGCTCCGCTTGTTGCGACGCAGCAAGCAGAAGTCCCATTTCGTGTTGCAAAGTGAAAGCGGCCCTGAGGGGCCGCTCATTCCTTTCAGGTTATGCGACAAGCTTACGTGGGGCTTTCAGTGGCCGCGCCATCCATTCTTTTGGGCGACTCGTGATGGTGGTCTTGGACCCGGCCCTTGTGCTTGACCACTTGGCGGTCGAGCTTGTCCATCAATTGATCGATCGCGGCGTAGAGGTCTTCGTGAGCAGTTTCACAAAAGATGTCCTTGCCTTTGACGTGAAGGTTGACTTCGGCCTTCTGGCGACGTTCCTTCTCCTTCAGCTTTTCAACGCTCAGTAACACGTTGATATCCACCACCTGATCGAAATGCCGGGTAACCCGGTCTAGCTTTGTGAGTACGTACTCTCGCAGCGCAGGCGTGACTTCCAGGTGATGGCCGCTGATCGTCAGATTCATAAGTCCTCCTTTCCGAAGGGTTTGGGGATGCTCTTATGAGGCAGGTGAAAGCGACGCGTCGTTCAAACCAGTGTGCCGCCCTCCTGCCTGTGTGACAAGACAGTGGCGGGAATACCCGAAAAGGGCTTGTGCCTCCTCAACAAACGATGCGATCTACGCCATGATGCGCAATGATCGGCGAAGCGCATCGCTTGACTTTTCTTTGGCGCTGGCCTCAGATCGTTTCAAAGTTTTTCGGCCATGTCGCTTGCTACCGGCTTGGCGACAGGCCGGGACGGCAGCGGCCGGCCCGGGTGTTGCGGCCGTGGCAGCAGCCGGGTTGAGATGCGGCCCGCCTCAACGCGGCGGAGGCAGCTTCTGCAGTCCTTCTGCGCTGGCCCGTGCCACCGTTTCGAGCACATCGGTGAGGGCTTGTGCCTGAGCTTGCGGCGTGTCGGCGGTGGCTGGCTGCTGCAGGCGCTGGTCGAGCAACTGCACGCCGCGCGACGCGGTCAGCGCCCACGCCGCTGACACGCGGGCATGCGTCTGCAAGCTGCGCTGGGCCCGCGAGAAGTCCAGCGGTGTGAGCTCCACCTGCAGGATCAGGTCGGCCACCCGGTCGCTGCAACTGCCTTCGCAAACGATCCAGCCGGGCAGGGCCTGGCGCAGTGCCGATGCGAACTCGCGGGTGACACCGACCTCGATGCGTTCGGCCCAGTAGGCTTGCGGCCACTCGTCCAGCGTGCTGGCGTCGGCGCGGTAGCGCACCTTGCGGGTCAGCAGGTATTCCGGAATCGCCACCCGGCGCACCGCCAGCACGCGTGGTGTTGCCGTGCCACCGCTGGCGGTCGGTGGTGCGACCTCGGCCGCCGGCAGGGTCAGCAGGGTGGGATCCGGCTTGCTGGCCGCGCAGCCGGTGAGCAGCGCCGCCCACAGCGGCAGGAGGCCAAGCGGCCGGGCGAGCGGGCGGCGAGCCGGCGCGCGCAGGTGGGAAAGCAGGGGCAGTCTCATGGGCGGTCGGCGCCGAAGATCACGGCGTTGGGTTTCTCTTCGAGCAGTTCGCTCCACTCCCGCAGGCCGCGGGCGGCCTGCGACAGGTCGCGGACGGCGGAGTCCAGATCGGCTCGCAGCGGGGCGCCGGGGGCGGTCAGTTCGGCCACCCGGTCCATCGCGAGGCGCGCCGATTCGGCAGCCGAGCGGGCGCCGCGCAGGGTTTCCTGCACGTCGGGCCGCAGTGCCAGCAGGCTGTCGCGGGTGGTGTCCGACAGCCGGGTCACCGACGCCAAGGTGGCTGCTGCCTGGCCTTGCAGGTCTCCGAGCGCCGAGGAAGCCACCGACAGGGTCCGGCGCGCCTCGCCTGCGGTATCGGCCAGCTCGCGTGCCGACAGCTCCAGCGTGGCGCGGGTGCTGTCCAGCGTCGCCTGCACCGCGTGCAGCGTGTTGCGCAAGTCCTGCACGGTCTCGCGCAGCGGCAGCTCGGCCACCTGGTCCACCAGCGCACCGAAACGGTCGGCCACGGCCGGAATCTCGGGGTCGCGGGTGCCGCCCTGCAGCGTCGCGGGGGTGTTCGGCAGGAAATCGAGGTCGATCAGCTTCTGGCCGGTGACGAAACTCTGGGCGATCAGCCGCGCCTTGAGGCCGCGCTTGACCAGCACCGGCAGGTCGAGGCCGGCGTTGGCCTGGACGTTGTCGAGCCGGACCGAGCTCTCGCGCAGGCTGATGCGCACCGGGATGCGCGCATCGAGCGATTTCTCGTCCACCTCGATGCCGATGGACTCGACCTGCCCGACGGGCACGCCGCGGAAGGTGACGGGCGCCCCGACATACAGGCCCTTCACGCTGCCCTGGAAGTGCACCACCGCATAGACCTGTTGCTGGAACAGGCTGGCGCCGCTGAGCCAGACGATGGTGACGACGATCAGCGCGAGGGCACCGATGACAAAGCTGCCGACGAGCAGGGCGTGACGTTTCATGGGGTGGCGGGTGCGGGATGGGGCCGGGGCGCTGCGCTTTCCGGCTCTTCTCGGCGCAGGAAGGCCCGCACCGTCGGATGCTGCGCATGATCGCGCAATTCGCGCGGGCTGCCGTGACCGATCGGCTGCTTGCTGTCCGCGTCCAGGAAGATGCCGTCGTCGGCGATCGCCAGCAGGCTTGGCAGCTCGTGGCTGACGATGAGCACCGCGGCGCCGGTGCGATCGCGCACATCGAGGATCAGGTCGTCCAGCCGCTTGGAGCTGATGGGGTCGAGGCCGGCCGAGGGTTCGTCGAGGAACAGCAGCGGTGCCTCGGCCACGATGGCCCGCGCCAGGCCGGCGCGCTTCTTCATGCCGCCGCTGATGTCCGCCGGGTAGTAGCCGGTGAAGGCCTCCAGGCCGACCCACGCCAGCACCTCGCGGGCGCGCTGCTCGCGCGCGGCAGCGTCGAGCGAGCTGTGCTGCTCCAGCGGCAGGCAGACGTTCTCGAGCAGGGTCATCGACGACCACAACGCCGCGCTCTGGAACAGCATGCCGAAGCCCGAGCGCAGGCGGGTGCGGGTCTTCTCGTCGCTGGCCCAGTAGTCGACGCCGTTGTACTCGATGTGCCCGCCGGCCGGCGGCAGCAGCCCGATCAGGTGGCGCAGCAGGGTGCTCTTGCCGCAGCCGCTGCCGCCCATCACCGCGAAGATGGTGCCCTTGTCCACCGAGAAGCTGATACCGCGCTGGATCAGCCGCTCGCCGAAGCGCATCTCGAGGTCGCGCACCTGCAGCAAGGCCATCTCAGACACCCAGCGCATTCGCGCAGACCGCGAACACCGCATCGAGCGTGATGATGCCGACGATGCTGACCACCACCGCCTGCGTCGTGGCCGCGCCCACGCCGGCGGCGTTGCGCTGGGAGAACAGGCCGTAGTAGCAGCCGGTGATGGCGATCAGCGCCCCGAACACCAGCGACTTGGAGAAACCGAGGCCGAGATGGGCCCAGCTCAGTGCCTCGAAGCTGCGATCCATGTAGGCCGTGGGGGCCAGCTCCAGCATGCCGACGCCGACCAGCATGCCGCCGATCAGGCCGGTGACGCAGCCATACACATAGAGCAGCGGCATCATCAGCAGCAAGGCCAGCACGCGCGGCAGCACGAGATAGTCGACCGCGTGCAGGCCGAGCACCTCGAGGGCATCCACCTCTTCGTTGGTTTGCATGGTTGCCAGCTCGGCAGCAAATGCCGCGCCCGTGCGGCCGGCCATCACGACGGCGGTGATCACCGCCGCCATCTCGCGCGCCACGGCAATGCCGACCAGGTCGGCCACGAAGATGCCGGCGCCGAACTTCACCAGCTGCACCGCGCCGACGAAGGCGAGGATGGCGCCGACCAGCACGTTGACCACCGTGACGATGGGCAGCGCGCGAGCGCTGCTGTCGGCCGTGACCCGCACCAGGTCACGCATTCGGAAGTGCCAGACGCCGCGCAAGGCGGCGCCGGCGGACAGCAGCACCGCCCCCAGGAAGGTGACCGGGCGGACAGGAAGCAGGATGGCCAGGCGCATGGTGCGGACATTGTGGCGGCTTTCGGTGCTACAGGATGTGAAGTGCGCCGCCGTCCGCGGGCAAGGCACGAGCCCGGCAGGGCTTACCGGGCGT
This sequence comes from Eleftheria terrae, assembly GCF_030419005.1. Classification (NCBI taxonomy): domain Bacteria; kingdom Pseudomonadati; phylum Pseudomonadota; class Betaproteobacteria; order Burkholderiales; genus Eleftheria; species Eleftheria terrae. The sequence goes on along the minus strand of NZ_CP106951.1, from coordinate 3,203,508 downwards.
GGCTGGCAGCGCCGGCGGCGCGGCTGGCACACTGGCAGGTCTGTGCGCCGGCCGGTGGCCGGCCTTTATTGACGCAAGATGGAGCTGCATCGATGACCACCCGCCTGTCGGTCCAGAAGGAAAAACTCAAGTTCGTGCTGCTCGAGGGCATCCATGCTTCCGCGGTCGAGGCGCTGCGGTCCGACGGCTACTCCCAGGTCCACACCCATGCCAAGGCCCTCGCCGGCGCGGCCCTGCTGGAGGCGATCGCCGATGCCCACTTCGTCGGCATCCGCTCCCGCACCCAGCTGACGGAGGAGGTGCTGGCCCAGGCCCCCAAGCTGGCTGCCATCGGCGCCTTCTGCATCGGCACCAACCAGATCGACCTCGCCGCTGCGGCGCGGCGCGGCATTCCGGTCTTCAATGCGCCATTTTCCAACACCCGCAGCGTGGCCGAGCTGGTGCTGGCCGAGATCGTGATGCTGATGCGCGGCATTCCGGAGAAGAACGCCATCCTGCACCGCGGCGGCTGGGTCAAGAGCGCGGCCAACTCGTACGAGGTGCGCGGCAAGACGCTCGGCATCATCGGTTACGGCCACATCGGCACCCAGATCGGCGTGCTGGCGGAGCACCTGGGCATGCGGGTGGTTTTCCACGACATCGAGGCCAAGCTGCCGCTGGGCAATGCCCGCCAGCTCGGCACGCTGGACGAGCTGCTGCAGGTGTCCGACGCGGTCAGCCTGCATGTGCCGGAGACCCCGTCGACCCAGAACATGATCGGTGCGGCGCAGCTGGCCCGCATGAAGGCGGGCAGCTGCCTGATCAATGCCTCGCGCGGAACGGTGGTGGACATCGACGCGCTGGTCGAGGCGCTCGATCGTGGCCACCTGCTGGGCGCGGCGATCGACGTCTTCCCGGTGGAGCCGCAGGGCAACGACGCCGCCTTCGTCTCGCCGCTGACCCGCTTCGAAAACGTGCTGCTCACCCCTCACATCGGCGGCTCCACGCTGGAGGCGCAGGAGAGCATCGGCCGGGAAGTGGCGGCCAAGCTGATCCGCTACAGCAACAATGGCTCGACCGTCTCGGCCGTCAACTTCCCCGAGGTGTCGCTGCCCGAGCACACCGGCAAGTGCCGGCTGCTGCATATCCACCACAACATCCCTGGCGTGCTGGCGCGCATCAACGAGCGTTTCTCGCAGTCCGGCATCAACATTGCCGCGCAATACCTGCAGACCAACGAGCATGTGGGCTACGTGGTGGTGGACGTCGACGCGTCGGCCAGCGAGATCGCGCTGGGCCAGCTCTCCTCCATCGAAGGCACCATCCGCTGCCGCATCCTCTACTGACAGGGTGGTATGGCCGTGCATCCGTCGTCGTCGCCTGCCGCGCCAAGGTCGTCCTGGCGCAGCGCCCTGCGCGGGCTGTGGCGCAACCGCTGGCCGCAGTGGCAGCGGCGCCGTGCACTGGCCCGGCCGCTGGCGCTGGCCCTGCTGGTTTGCGTGGGAGCCTGGGTCTTCCTGGAGCTGGCCGATGCGGTGCGCGAAGGTGAGGAGATGGCGCTCGACCGCGTCCTGCTGCTCGCCTTGCGCAACCCTGACGACCTGAGCGACCCGCTCGGGCCACGCTGGTTCGAACGGGTGATGACCGACCTCACGGCGCTTGGCGGCGGCACCGTGCTGACCGTGCTGACCCTGGCCACCCTGGGCTACCTGCTCCTGCTGCGCAAGTGGGGCACCGCGCTGATGGTGGCCTGCTCGGTGGGCGGCGGCGCGCTGGCCAGCGAGCTGCTGAAGCTGCTGATCGAGCGGCCGCGGCCCGACCTGGTGCCGCATGGGGTGCAGGTGCTCACCCTCAGTTTCCCCAGCGGCCACGCGACGATGTCGGCCTCGGTCTACCTGACCCTGGGGGTGCTGCTGGCCAGCCTGCAGGGCAGTCGGCGTGCGGCCGTCTACCTGCTGCTGGTGGCCGGGCTGCTGACGCTGGCCATCGGCATCAGCCGGGTCTACCTTGGGGTGCACTGGCCCAGCGACGTGCTGGCCGGCTGGTCGCTCGGCGCCGCCTGGGCACTGCTGTGCCTGATGGTCTCGCTGTGGTTGCGCGACCGCAGCGGACAGGCGCTACCGGCCTTGCGCGAGGAGGCCTGAGGCCCGGCCGGCATGGTCGGTGCTTGTCGTGACGGCGGGCGCCGAAAACGGCCGGAATGAGCGGTTCGGGCGGCTTTCGATGGCCCGATTTGGCGTAAATGCGCGTCACACTGGAAAATTGCGGTTTGATCCCCATTTATCCAGGTCACCTTGGAGGCATCCCATCCATGACCAAGACCGTCACCACCCGCATCAACGACGACGGCCTGCGCTACCGTTCGAAAACCGTCGGCTCCCCGTTCGCAAGCAAGGCCAACACCCGCTCGTGCTTCAAGTGCGGCAAGCACCGCACGCCGGACCAACTGCAGTCGAAGAAGCTGCTGGGCAAGACCGAGATGGTCTGCAAGCCGTCCTGCAAGGAGCTTGCAGAGGCGCTCGGCGAATGAGGCGTTGGCGCCGCCCATGAAGCCAGCGCTGCGCCTGCTCCGGTATGCCTGGGCCGCGCCGGCCAGCGCGGTCGGGCTGCTGCTGGCGCTGCCGCTGCTGGCCCGGGGCGCACGGGCGGCCCCCGTGCAAGGCGTGCTCGAGATTGCCGGCGGCCCCCTGGCGGCCTGGCAACGGCGACTGCCGGCCGCCTGCCGCTTTGCCGCCATCACCTTCGGCCATGTCGTGATTGGCCTGGATCACCGGACACTGGCCGCCTGCCGCGAGCACGAGCAGGTGCACGTGCGGCAATACGAGCGGCTGGGGCCGCTGTTCTTCCCGCTCTACCTCGGCTCCAGCCTGTGGCAGGCCGCGCGGGGCCGCGACCCCTACCTCGACAACTGTTTCGAGTGCGAAGCGTACGCGCACTCCGATCCGAGGACGGTGCGCCACTGAGTCCTGCCGCGGCTGGCCGCCCTGCAGCGCAGCCCGCACCCCCGGAGGCTGTTTCCCCCTGCATGCGACGCAAGGCGCCGCGGGCCGCGCCTGGGCGCTTGCTGCCAACGCAGCCTGCGGCGTGAAGATGTCACGCGATCGGCCGCCGAGGTGGGATGGGTGTGCAGGAGCACACGCATAGACGCCCGCGGCGGTCGCCCTGCATCTCAAGTAGTGGCGACCCGGGCCGAAAACCCCGAGGCCGGGGCGTCGTTTGCGTCCCTCATGCCTTCCTTGGCCGAGCCATGCCGTCCTGCTCCTTCCGCCCGTCCTTCACCCCCAGCTTGCTGGCCGCTGCCGCCTGGCTGCTCCTCGTTCCTGCACGGGCGGAGGAACTGCATGCCGCGCTGCAGCCGTCGCTGGACAATGTCGAGGCCTTGAGCACCCTCGAGAAACTGGTCACCCTGGAGGTCGAGTCGGCCTCGAAGTACGCGCAGAACACGCTCGATGCGCCTGCCCAGGTGATGGTGATCCGCAACGAGGAGATCCGCGCCAAGGGCTACCACACGCTGGCCGACATCCTGCAGGCGGTGCCGGGGCTGTACGTGACCAGTGACCGCGGCTTCCTGGCCCTGGGCGTGCGCGGCCTCAACCTGCCCGGCGACTACAACGTGCGCACCCTGACGCTGATCGACGGCTACCGGGTGAACGACGTGCTGTACGACCAGGCGCTGCCGGAATACGAGCAGCCGGTGGTCGCGCAATGGGTCAAGCAGCTCGAATTCATCGCGGGGCCCTCGTCGTCGCTCTACGGCGGCAATGCCCTCTTTGGGACCGCCAGCGTGGTCACCCTGGACGGTGCCGATGCGCCTGGCCTGAAGGTGGAGACCACCGTCGGCTCCTTCGGCTCGCGCCGGGTGATCGGCTCGTATGGCGCGGTCCTGCCCGGCGGGCAGGATGTGTTCATCGGCCTGGCGGCCTATGGGAGCGACGGCGAAAGCCTGTCCTTCCCCGGCCAGGCCAGCGAAGAGAACCCGCGCGGCCGGGTGGTCGGCCTGGAAGACGTGCGCTACCGCACCCTGCTGTTGAAGTACCGTGACGGGGCCTGGCGGCTCAAGGCGGCCGGCAGCCAGCGCGTCAAGGGCCAGGCAACGGCGCCCTACGGCACCCGGTTCGGCGCCGACGGCACCGAGTACACCGACACCAACGCCTTCCTCGACCTGGCGTGGGACCCCGGCGCCTCCGGCGACTGGCATCCCGAGGGCCGGCTCTCGCTGAGCTACTACGGCTTCGGCGGCCGCTATGTGTACGACGAGGAAATCAACCGCGACGATGCCCGGGCCCGCTGGCTCACCGGTGAGTACCGCGCCACCTGGCGCGGCCTGGTGAACCACACCGCGGTGCTGGGTGTGGAAGCGCGGCAGGTGCTGGGCGCCCGCATCCGCAACTACGACCTGTCGACCGGCGAGACCTATGTCGACCATCGCAGCAAGCCGCGCCGCGCTGGCGTGTTCGTGCAGGACCAATACCGTTTCGCCGAGCGTTGGTCGCTCACCGGCGGGTTGCGGCTGGACGCCGCGAATGGCGACCGCGCGGAGCTGTCGCCCCGCCTCGCGCTGGTCTGGCGGCCCGACGAGCGCCGCGCCTTCAAGCTGCTGGCGGGTCGCGCGTTTCGTGCACCCAACCTGAACGAGCGCTACTACGACGACGGCGGCGTGTCCCAGCTCGCCAATCCGAAGCTCGATCACGAGCGCATTTCCACGGTCGAGTTGTCCATGGAGCAGGCGCTCGACGAACAGACGCGGCTGTCGGCCAGCATCTACAGCTACCGCCTGAGCGGGCTCATCGAGCTGGCGCCGGTGGCGGAGCAGGAGGGGGTGTACCGAAACCAGAACATGTCGTCTGCGCATGCGGTGGGGACCGAGGTCGAAGTCGAACATGCGCGTGCCGGCGGCCTGCAGCTGCGTGGCAGCCTGGCGCTGCAGGATGCCCGTGGCGAAGGGCGGCGGCTGAGCAATTCGCCGCGCTGGCTGGCCAAGGGCTCGCTGGTGGCGCCACTCGCGCCGTCGCTGCAGGCAGCGCTGGAGGTGCACGCGATGGGCTTGCGCCTGTCGCGCGGCGAACGAGTGCCGGGCCATGTGATCGGCAACCTGAACCTGCGCTGGCGGGCGGCAACGGCCCACACGGTCCAGCTGCGGGTGCTCAATGTGGGTGACGCTCGCTACGACGACCCGGCCACGCCGGCGCTGTCGGACGACCGCATCCGCCAGTCGCGCCGGCAGGTCGAACTGAGCTGGCAGGCCAGCTTCTGAAGGAACGGCTCGCGGGCATGTGGCGCACCCCCTGGTTCTGCTGTCTCGGCTGGCTGCTGGCATTGGCCTGCGGCCAGCCAGTGGCCGCCCAGGCGCTGGGTGAGCCCGACCTGAAGGCGCAGATCGTCTTCAGGGTGCTGCTGTTCGTGCAATGGCCGCCCGACCGCCTGCCAGCGGCCCAGCCCATGGACCTCTGCCTGCAGGAAGACGACGGCTTTGCCCAGGCCCTTGGCCGCCTGTCCGGCCAGCAGGTGCAGGGTCATCGACTGCGCGTGCGCAAGACCGCCGGCGAGCCGCTGACCGGCTGCCATGTCGTCTATGTCGGCGCCCGCGTGCCACCGCTGCCCCATCCCGGCGTGCTGCTGGTGGGCGACCGGCTGGGCCTGGTGGAGCAGGGCGCGATGTTGAACCTGCAGGTCGACAGCGGGCGGGTGGCTTTCGATGTCGGCCTGGCCTCCGCCCGCCGGGCGGGGCTGGAGGTGAGCGCCAAGCTGCTGCGCCTGGCGCGTTTCGTGAAGGACGATTGAGTCGATGATGCCTGCCGCCCCATCCCTGCTGGCACATCGCCGCGGCGCCTTGATCGCCGGGGCGACGATGTTGCTGTCGGTGTTCCTGCTGACGGCCATGCAATACCTGGCGCTGAACGATCGCTTCCATGCGGAACTGGACACCCAGGCCCAGATCGTCGGCCAGAACACCAGTGCCGCACTGGTCTTCAATGCGGTGTCCGATGCGCAGGAGGTGTTGCAGGCCCTGCGCGCCGCGCCCGAGGTCACGAGCGCCCAACTGCTGCGCAGCGAGGGCGAGCTGTTCGCGGCCTACCGTCGCAGCGGCAGCGGCGCCGGCTGGCTGGGCCGGCTGGCGGGCGAGGCGACGGTGGAGCACCGCATCCAGCTGAACGGCGCACCGGTGGGGCGGCTGGTGGTCACCGGGGACCGCAGCTCCGTCCTGCGTGACCTGGCCAAGTTCTGGGCCGGCGGCGTCTGCATCATGGCGATTGCGCTCGGTCTTTCCTGGTTTGTTTCACGCGGCCTGCGGGCCAGCGTGCGCGACGCCCAGGAGCGCAACCGCTACCTCGCGCTGCATGATGCGCTGACCGGCCTGCCCAACCGCGTTTCTTTCCAGGACGCCTTGCTGCGGGCCACTGACCGCCCGGGCACCGAGCACGCGGTGATGTTCATCGACGTCGATAACTTCAAGCAGGTCAACGACCTCAGCGGGCACGGTGGCGGCGACCAGGTGCTGCGTGTCGTGGCCGAGCGGCTGCGGTCGCTGCTGCGGCCGCTGGACATGGTGGCGCGCATCGGCGGCGACGAGTTCGCGGTGCTGATCGAGGCGCCGCGGCAGGCCAATGAGGCCGCGGCCCGGGTGGCGGCGGACATCGTCGAGCGCGTGCCCCGGCCGATCGACTTCGACGGCGAGACGCTGCGCGTGAGCGTGTCGGTCGGCATTGCCCTGCTGCCCCACGATGCGCACAACGCCGACGACGCGATGCAATGCGCCGACGCCGCGATGTACCAGGCCAAGCGGGAAGGCAAGGACGCCTTCCGCTTCTTCTCGGCCGCCCTGGGCGAGGAAATCCGCCGCCGGTCTTCGCTGGAGGCCGACCTGCGGACCGCGCTGAGCGAGGGCCAGCTGTTGCTGCACTACCAGCCGGTGTTCGACGGCCAGGGGCGCGCGGTGGCGATGGAAGGCCTGATGCGCTGGCGGCATCCGCTGCGCGGCTGGGTGATGCCGGGCGACTTCATTCCGCTGGCCGAGAGCAGCGGCCTCATCGTCGAGCTTGGGCTGGCAGCGCTCAAGCGCGTGCGTGCCGACCTGGACGCCTGGCAGCAGCAGGGCTGGACGCCACCGCCCATCGCCTTGAACCTGGCCTCGCAGCAATTCAAGCGCGAGAAGCACCGGCAGCGCTTCCTGGCCGCCCTGCCCGAGTTGGGCCTGACCCCCGGCATGCTGGAATTCGAGCTGACCGAGAGCGCGGTGTTCGAGGACATCACCAGTCCGGATTCCGTGCTGGAGGCGCTGCGCAAGCTGGGCTTCAAGTTCGCACTGGACGATTTCGGCACCGGGTACAGCTCGCTGAGCTACCTGCGGCGACTGAAGTGCGCCAAGCTGAAGATCGACAAGTCCTTCGTGCGCGACATGCGCCAGTCCGAGGAGGCGGCGCTGCTGATCCGCTCCATCATCGACGTGGCCCATGCGCTGGGCATGCTGGTGGTGGCCGAGGGGGTGGAGACCGAGGAAGAACGCAGCCAGTTGCTGGCACTGAACTGCGACCTGCTGCAGGGCTATCTGATGGCCCGGCCGCTGGCGCCAGAAGCGGTGGCGCAGCTGCTGATGCCGCAGCCGGCCTGAAGAGGGAAGCTCGGGAGGGCCGAAGCCGCGGGGAGGGGGACAGAAGCGGCGGTGCAGATGCCCGCCCGGGCGGGCGGCGCGCAACGCCAGCGACTCACCAGTCGCGCAGTTTCACCCGCAGCCGCTGGAAGGCCTGGTTGTGCAGGTGGCACACGCGCGAGTCGCTGACGCCCAGCACGGTGCCGATCTCCTTCAGGCTCATGTCGTGTTCGTAGTAGAGGCTGAGGGCCTGGCGCTCGCGTTCCGGCAGCGTTTCGATCGCATGCACCAGCGCGACACGGCGGCGGTAGTCCGCCACATGGCGCAGCGGGTCGGCTTCCGGGTCGGCGAACTGGCGTTCCGCGGAGCCGCTGTCGCCTTCCTCGTCGGGAGAGGTGATCTCGTCGAGGGACACGAACTGCGAGGTGCGCGCCTGGGCCAGCACTTCGTGGTACTCGGCCATGTCGATGCCCATCTCGCGCGCCACTTCCGACGACAGCGGCGTGCGGCCCAGCTGCTGCTCGAGCTTGTGCTGCGTGGCGCCGGCCGCGCGGTGCTGGCGGCGGGCGTCGCGGCTGATCCAGTCGCCGGCACGCAGCTCGTCGAGCATCGCGCCGCGAATGCGCTGCGTGGCGAAGGCCTCAAACTGCGGGCCTTCCGGGTTCTCGCTGCGCGACAGCGCTTCGGTGAGGCCGATCATGCCGGCCTGCACCAGGTCATCGAGCTCCACGTTGGCCGGCAGGCGGGCAATCAACCGGTGGGCGATACGACGCACCAGCGGGGCGTACTGCCGGACACTCGCATCGCGAGCCGCATGGTCTTGAGCAGGGGTCTGGGTCGTAGCGATCATGGGTAGGTTGCTCCATGGCAAAGCCTGGGCTCTGCGCAAGCGTGGCGCAGTCCTCGACGTTTCGGTGTTGGGAAGGCGGCCTGCGCTGCCAGGCCGCTCAAGGGGCCAGGCTTATTCGATCAGCTCGCCGGTCAGGATGTCGTTGCGCTTCCCGTCAGCAGGGGCATTGCTGCGCCCGTTGTCCTGGGAATGGTCCAGCGGCCGGTAGACCCGGCTTTGCAGACCCGCCAGACGATCCGAGAGCTGCACCGCTTGGAGTACAGCCTGGGGGTCGGTCATGAGTGCGAACGGGTTGGTCGCATGATCGAGAGGCTGCATCGTCGGTACTCCTTGATCCGTCTGGGGCATGGGGGGAACTGTAGTCATTGATGAGGGAAAGCCACAGAGGGCGGAAACTAATCAGGTTGTCGGTAATTGTCTGACAAGCTGACGGGCAGATGCTCGGATGCGTCACGCTTGAGGCACCCTCCACCGGTCGGTCCGGCACCGATGGAGGCCGCGCTGTCCCTCAGTTGAGACGCATTTGCGGCGAAAGCCGACATCTGTAGGACAAGAGGATGCCCGTCTGCCAGTCTTAAACAGGCAAACTGAATCGTGAACAAGTTCACGATCCGTCGCTCGGAGCCGGTGAGCGGCGGCGACTGCCGCCGCGCCTGCGGGCTACAGCGGCCGGGTGCGGGTCTCCAGCCAGTCGCGGGCGGCACCGGGAGGCAGGTGCTGGCCGACCCGCTCGCGCACCTCGGCGTGGTAGCGGTTCAGCCATGCCACCTCCTGCGCATCGAGCAGCGCGGGCTCGATGCAACGGGTGTCGATGGGGCACAGCGTCAGTGTCTCGAACTCCAGGTACTCGCCGAAGTCGGTGGTCATCGCCGGCTGGTTCATGGCGAGGTTCTCGATGCGGATGCCCCATTGGCCCGGCCGGTAGAGGCCCGGCTCGATGGACGTCACCATGCCGGCCTCCATGGCGGTATGGGGCTCCGGCGCCGCGCTGTAGGACAGCACCTGAGGCCCCTCGTGCACATTGAGGAAGTAGCCGACGCCGTGGCCGGTGCCGTGGCCGTAGTCCAGGCCCTCGGCCCACAGCGGCGCACGCGCAATGGCGTCCAGCAGCGGCGAGCGGATGCCGCGCGGGAAGCGCGCACGCGACATGGCCATCATCGCCTTGAGCACCAGCGTGAAGTCGCGCTTCTGTGCAGCCGTGGCATCGCCCACCGCGATGACGCGGGTGATGTCGGTGGTGCCGCCCAGGTACTGGCCGCCCGAGTCGATGAGCAGCAGGCCCTGGCCTTCGATGACCGCATGCGACTCCGGGGTGGCCCGGTAGTGCGGCATCGCGCCATTGCCGCGGAAGCCGGCGATGGTGGCGAAGCTGGGTGAGACAAAGCCCGGCCGCGCCGCGCGCTCGGCGGTGATGCGCGTGTCGATGTCCAGCTCCGTCACGCGCTCGCGACCGAGCGCCTGCTCCAGCCAGGCGAAGAAGGCGGCCAGCGCGGCGCCGTCATGCTCCATGGCCAGGCGCAGGTGCCGGGCTTCCTCGGCCGTCTTGCGCGACTTGGCGAAAGTGGTGGGGTTGACCGCCTCCACCACCGGCACGCTGGCGGCCACCCGCTCGCGCAGGCCGAGCGTGACACGCCGCGGGTCGAGCAGCAGCACGCCCTGCAGCTGCGACAGCTGCTCGCCCGCGGCGGCATAGGGCGCCAGCGAGACGCCGTCGCTCGCCAGCGTCTCGCGCAAGGCGGCAGGCACCTTGCCTTCCTCGATGAACAGCGTCGCCTGCTCCTGCCCCACCAGGGCATGGGCCACGAACACCGGGTTGTAGGGCACGTCCGAGCCGCGCAGGTTGACCAGGTAGGCGATGTCGTCCAGCGTCGAGATGAAATGCCACTGTGCGCTCTCGCGCCGCATCGCCTCGCGCAGGGCGGCCAGCTTGTCGGCCCGTGATAGCGGAGCCTGGGGCGGCAGGTGTTCATAGAGGGGTGGCGTCGGCAGGCCGGGGCGGTCCGGCCAGACCTCCTGCGCCAGGTCGAGGTCGGTGCGCAAGGTCACCGAGCGCGGTGACAACGCGGCCTGCAGCGCGCGCGCCGCCATCAGGCTGAGCACCTGGCCGTCCACCGCCACCACTTCGCCGGCCGGCACATGGGTGGCCAGCCAGTCGACGTGTTGCAGGCTGGTCGCGGCACCGACCTTCACCAGCTCGATGCCGGTGCCGGCCAGCTGGGCTTCGGCCTGCACCCAGTAGCGGCTGTCGGCCCACAGGCCGGCGTAGTCGGCCGTGACGATCAGGGTGGCCACCGAGCCGGTGAAGCCGGAGAACCACTCGCGCGCCTTCCAGCGCTCGGGCAGGTACTCCGACAGGTGCGGGTCGGCCGTGGGCAGCAGGCAGGCGGCCACACGGTGGCGGCGCATCGCCTGGCGCAACAGTTCGATGCGTTCTCGTATCAAGGCAGGGTCTCGGGCGGCAGCAGTGTCCACGACAGGTCCTCCAACTTGGAGCGTCGATTCTAGGGACGCAGGTGCGCGGTTTGCTCGACGCGGGGAGCGGAGTGCATAATCTTGAGTCGCTTTTTGCTACGGAGACTTCCTTGGACAGTTGTCACCCTCGGTGACCGTCCACTCCTTCGGGCCTGCCCCCGCCAGACGACGGGGGGCCACACGGGCCAGGGCGCGGGCAAGGGCGAGGCAGGCTCCCTGAAGGCCGAGGTCCTCGTCGCATTGCCTTGCCATCGGGGGGTGAGACGGTCTGCCGCCATCCCCTGAACTCCCTGAACGCCGCACTGTGCACGCCGCCCGCCGAGGCTGCTCGTGCCGATGCTGCAGCTGCCCTGCTTGGAGACGGCATGCTCAATGTATTCACGCTGGCCAATGGCCGGCTGTACCAGGAAGAAATCGACCGCCCCGATGCGCTCGCCCGCCTGCAACCGGTGTGGGTCGACCTGGAAGCGCCCACGCCCGAGGAGAAGGGCTGGATCGCCGGCTGCTTCGGCGTCACGATCCCGGACAACATCACCGGCGATGACCTGGAAGAGTCGGCGCGCTTCTACGAGGAAGACAACGGCGAGCTGCACCTGCGCACCGACTTCCTGATCCAGGACGACGAGAGTTCGCGCAACGTGCGGGCGGCCTTCATCCTGCACAACAACGTGCTGTTCTCGATCCATGACGAGGACCTGCCGGTGTTTCGCCTGCTGCGCCTGCGCGGGCGCCGCATGCCGGGGCTGATCGAGGGCGCCAAGGACGTGCTGCTCAAGCTCTACGACATGGATGCCGAGTATTCGGCCGATTCGCTCGAAGGCATCTACGACGAGCTGGAGAAGGTCAGCGCCCAGGTGCTCAAGGCGGAGGTGACCGACAACGAGGCCGGCGAGGCGCTGGCCGCCATCGCGCGAAGCGAGGACTTGAACGGCCGCATCCGTCGCAACGTCATGGACACCCGCCGCGCGGTGAGCTTCCTCATGCGCAGCCGGCTGCTCAATGCCGAGCAGTTCGAGGAGGCCCGCCAGATCATGCGCGACATCGACTCGCTCGACTCGCACACCGCCTTCCTGTTCGACAAGATCAACTTCCTGATGGACGCCACGGTCGGCTTCATCAACATCAACCAGAACAAGATCATCCGCATCTTCTCGGTGGCCAGCGTCGCGCTGCTGCCGCCGACGCTGATCGCGAGCATCTACGGCATGAACTTCCGCTTCATGCCGGAGACCGAGTGGCAGTTCGGCTATCCCTTCTCGCTGTCGCTGATGGTCGCGTCGGTGGTGGCGCCGTTCTGGTACTTCCGCCACAAGGGCTGGCTCAAGTAGCCGGCAGCTTCTGCGCCAGTGCCCGGCCGCTGAGCCAGGCGCGCTCGGCGCCCTGTGAGCCCTTCAGGCTGTACCAGGCGTCGCCGCAGGCACCCAGGCGCAAGGCGGCATTCCAGCCGCAACGCTCGCGGCGGGCCGAGGCCGGCTGGGCCTGCGGCCACAGGTGCGCCGCCGCGTAGGCCGGCCGCGCCAGGCGCTGGCCCAGCACGCCGGCGAAAGCTTCCAGCAGCGCGCGCGTGACGTCGGCCGGGCGAGCCGCGAGCCGCTCCGCGCTCCAGGCACTGCTGGCTTGCAGGACCCAGCGCGAGTCGATCCCGTCGCCCGGGTGGCCGGCCGCATGCCAGGCGGCCGCCAGCACGTCCTGGCGGCCGGCCAGCCGGCCAGGCTGCAGCCCTTCGGCGGGCAGGGGCAGGGGCGCCGGCCAGGCGGCCGCCACGGTCCAGGCGGGCTCGCCGGGCTGCTCGGCCAGCATGGCCTGAAGCGCCGGGTCCGCATCCAGGAGCGGGCCGGCCTGGCCGGCCGGCAGCGCGAGCAACAGCGCGTCAAAGCCCAGCTCGAGCGTGCGCGGCACCTCCCCGTGCACCTGCAGCGTCCAGCGGCCGGCGTCATGCGTGGCGCCGGCCACCTCCACGCCGCTCAGCAAGGGCAAGCCGTCTGCAAGCTGCCGCATGAAGGCCTGCATCGTCGACCTGGGCCGCCAGTGTCCCGGCGCCCAGGGGTCTTCCGCCAGCCAGCCGTCCGCCGCCCAGGCCTGCAGCTGGGTGCCAAACAGCTTGCCGGCCGCGCGCAGCCGCGCGGTGCCGATGTCAACGGGCCCGGCCGGGGTCGCCAGGCTGGTGCAGCGCCCGCCCGGCGCCGTGGCCTTGTCGAACAACTGCACGGCATGGCCCGCCTCCTGCAGCGCGCGGGCGCAGGCCAGGCCGGCCATGCCGGCGCCGACCACCGCGATGCGCCAGGCCGTCATGCGCCCGCCACCCGGCGGCGCAGCCAGTGCATCAGCCGCCCCAGCAGCGGCAGCTTGGCGTAGAACTCGCCGGCGGCGTCCCAGTAGTCGCGGTGCTCGGCGACGCGGCCTTCGGCATCGAACACCAGGTGCGAGGCGCCGCGCACGGTGTGCGGCGTGCCGGCCGCGCGGCGGAAGCGGAACAGGAAGTCCCAGGTGACGAAGCAATGCGCGCCCTGGCTCACCACCTGGGTCAGGCGAAAGTGCGGCTCCTGCAGGGTGTCGAACATCCGTCGATAGATGGCGGTGATGGCCGGCAGCCCCTCCACCGCGTGGAAGGGATCGGTGAAGCGGCTGTCGCTGCGGTAGATCTGGTCCAGGCCCGCCAGCGCGGCGGGCTGCATCGATTCGAAGAACCGCACCAGCCGGCCGACATGCGCCGGCAGGGTGGGGTCGTGGGGATGGGGCATGGCGGAAAGCTTATTACAGGCCGGTGGCATGGCGGTTCAGGCTCGCTGCAGCGTGAACTGCACGACGCTCGTGTCGCGCTGCGCAAAGGCAGCCTCGCAATAGGCGAGGTAGAAGGACCACAGGCGGATGAAGCGGGTGTCGAAGCCGAGTTGCCGCACCTCGGCGTGGGCGGCCGCAAAACGCGCATGCCAGCGCCGCAGCGTCTCGGCATAGTCGAGCCCGAAGTCGAGCTCGGCGACCACCTGCAGGCCGGCGCGCCGCGCGGCTGCCAGGAAGGCGCTGCGGCTCGGCAGCAAGCCGCCCGGAAAGATGTACTGCTGGATGAAGTCGGTCGAGCGCAAGTAGTCGGCGTACAGGTCCTCGCGCAGGGTGATGGTCTGCAGGCAGGCTCGTCCGCCGGGCTTGAGCTGGCGGTGCAGCAGCGCAAGGAAGCGGTCCCAGTATTCACGCCCGACCGCCTCGAACATCTCGATCGAGCAGATCGCGTCGTAGGGGCCGTCGTCGATGTCGCGCCAGTCCTGCAGTCGCAGCTGCGCCTGCAGGCCCTGCCGGCTGAGGCGCAGCTGCGCATGGCGCAACTGCTCGTCCGACAGCGTGACGCCGGTGACCCGGGCGCCGAACTCGCTGGCCGCTTGCTCAGCCAGCCCGCCCCAGCCGCAACCGATCTCCAGCAGCCGCTGGCCGGGCGCGATGCCGCATTGCTGTAGCGCACGCCGCACCTTGGCCTGCTGGGCTGCCTCGGTGCTGAGCCCGAAGTCGCCGTCGAACCAGGCGCTGGAATAGGCCAGCGTCTCGTCCAGCCACAGCCGGTAGAAGGCATTGCCGAGGTCGTAGTGGGCCACCACGTTGCGCCGGGCCTGCAGGCGCGAGTTGCGCCGCAGCAGGTGGCGCAGCCGGTAGAGCGCGCGGTACCACCAGCGGCCGTGCAGCGCCTCGGACACCGCCTGGCGGTTGGCCACCAGCAGGCGCATCAGCGCGGTCAGCTCGGGGCTGTCCCAGTCGCCATCGATGTAGCTCTCGCCGAAACCGATGTCGCCCCGCGCCAGCACCCGCTGGAACACCCGCCAGTCATGCACCGTGGCGGCCACTTGCGGGCCGGGCCCGCCGCCGAAGCGGGCATGGCCGCCCTGCGGCAATTGCACCTCCAGCGTGCCATGCGCCAGTCGCCGCAGCAGGCGGAACACGGCATGGGCCGAAGCCGGGGCGCCGCGCGGCAGCGTGCCGGTGCCGGCGGGAGCCGGCAGCGTGGGGGTCGGATTCATCGTCCAGCGAAAGCTTGCGGTCGAGAGAAGAAGGGCACGCGCTTGGCCCACAGGCGCAGGGCCTGCCAGTGGATGCGCACGATCACGCCAACCGTCATCAGCGGCAGGCCCAGCCAGGCCCGGCGGGCGCTGGCTGGTGTCAAGGCCTCCAGCGTGCCGCTGATGCTGGTCTGCAGCAGCGGGCCCTGGGCATCGTCGTGGTCGATGCGCACCACCGTGCGCCCGGCATGCGGGCCCTCGGCCGCCGTGCGCAGGAAGCGGAAGCGGTAGCCGCCCTCCACCTTGCAGAAGGGCGAGACATGGAAGGCCTTGCGCGCCAGCTGTTCCGCGCCCCAGCGCAGGGCCGGGCCCTTGAGCAGGTAGCAGTGGCGCTCGCCGAAGGTGTTGTTGACCTCGACCACAACCGCCGCCAGGGAGCCGTCACGCCGTTCGGCATACCAGAAGCTGACTGGCTTGAAGGCATAGCCCAGCACGCGCGGATAGGTGTGCAGCCAGACCTCGCCATCGGCATCGAACACGCCGGCACGCGCCAGCACCGATTCGAGCCACAGCAGGCTGTCGGCGCTGCCGTCGCCGTGGTCGCGGTCGTGGAAGGTGAGGGCGCCGAAGCGGTTGCGGCACAACGCCGGGTCGGGCTGCTCGCGCAGCTGCCGCATGGGCAGCAGCAGGAAGTAGCTGCGATAGGCAAACGCATGCGCCACCGGCCGCAGTCGCCGGTGGCGCACCTGGCCGAAGCCGATCAGCGCGCCGCCGGTCATGCCGCGTCAGGCAGTGCGACCGGCCGCGCCGGGTGCTCCAGCCGTTCGAGCAACTGCCCTGCAACCTCCAGGCCCGAGCGCAGGCCGTCCTCATGGAAGCCGTAGCCCGTCCAGGCGCCGCAGAACCAGGTGTGTGCACGGCCCTGCAACCGAGGCAGCTCGCGCTGGGCATCGATGGCGGCCAGGTCGAACACCGGATGCGCATAGTCGAACTCGGCCAGCACCTGCGACATGTCGGGCGGGCGCACCGGGTTCAGGCTGACGATCACCGGCGTGTCGAAGGGCAGCGGCTGCAGCCGGTTGATCAGGTAGTGCAGGCAGACACCGGCGCTTTCCTGCGAGGGCTGCGCGGCACGCTCGTAGTTCCAGGCTGCCCAGGCCCGGCGGTGCCGTGGCAGCAGGCGGTGGTCGGTGTGCAGCACCGCGCGGTTGGCGTGATAGCGGATGCGGCCCAGCACCGAGCGTTCGCCGTCGCTCGGGTCTTGGAGCAGGGCCAGTGCCTGGTCGGCATGGCAGGCCAGCACCACCTCGTCATAGCACTCCGCGCCCTGCCGGGTGAGCACGACGGCGCCGCCGCCGGGCCGGCGCCGCACGCCGAGCACCGGGGTGCTGAGGCGGGCGTCGTCGATGCGCTCCAGCAGTCGCTGCACATAGTGGCGCGAACCGCCGGTGACGCTGTACCACTGGGGCCGGTCGGTGAGCTGGATCAGCCCGTGGTTGTGGCAGAAGCGGATCAGGGTCGCGACCGGGAAGCGCAGCATCTGCTCGCTGGGGCAGGACCAGATGCAGGCCAGCATGGGCAGGAAGTACCACTCGCAGAACGGCTGCCCGAAGCCATGGGCCTGCAGGAAGCTGCCGATCGACTCGCGCAGCTGGCTGTCCTCGCCGCGCCGCGCGATGGCGGTTGCCAGCCGGTTGAAGCGCACGATGTCGGCCAGCATCCGCCAGAAGCGCGGCCGCGCCAGGTTGCGCGGCTGCACGAAGACACTGCCCAGGTCGCGGCCGGACCATTCCAGCCCCGCCTCGGGCACCTGCACCGAGAACGACATGTCCGAGGCAGAGCTCGGCACCTGCAGTTCCTCGAACAGGGCGACCAGTTGCGGATAGGTGCGGCGATTGAAGACCAGGAAGCCGGTGTCAACCCCGTGCGTGACCTCGCCCCGCGCGGTGGGCAGGGTGAGGTCCACGGTGTGGGCATGGCCACCGAAGCGGTCCTGCGCCTCCAGCAGGGTGACGCGGGCGTGGTCGCCCAGGCGCCAGGTCGCGGCCAGTCCGGCAATGCCAGACCCGATGACGGCAATGCGGCGCATCGACGCTCAGCGCCCGCCAGCCGCGTCCGCCTGCGCGCCACTGGAGCGGCACGCCGGTGAAGAAAACGCCGCGAAGCGTCCTGGAGCGAAGGAGGGAGGGAGGGAGGAGGAGGAGAAACGCTCCGGGATTTCATCCAGCCAGGCCGGAAGGCTTCGCAGCGGAAAAACGGTGCTCATGCCGACGGAACTCCCCTGCCCGGCACCGGTGCTCTTCTGGAGCACGATGCGACACTCCCGTCCCGCGGCGACGCTGGTTTGAAGGATCTCACGGGCGAAAGTTCCACGCAATGACGCCAGTAAAAACATACAGTTGCTATTTTTCATCAACGGGCGTCGGCGCTGCCAGCCATGGCGGGCGCCGGGGCGGCCGGCAGCGGCCCGCATCACGACGCCCGGCAGTGTAAACGGCTTCCTTCGCATCGCCATGATTCACTTCAGCAGTGGAATATTGGGCGCTGCTCGCACAAAAGCGCCGCCCGCCCCCCGGCAAGCGCAGTGGCTCCGCGGCCGTTCACCCAGAAACCGGATCGCAGCTGCGTCCTTTTGCAGCGCTCGACCGCAACTTCCTGGACAATCGCGTTTTGCGCTCGTGCCGGACGTGAGGTCCTGCCCTGGGCGCCGCGAGGATCGGTGCCAGCCCTCGGGGGCCACGCGCCGGTCCACTTCCCGCTGGCGGCTGCTGATGCCGCGGCCGGCCGGGAACACGCCAACCCTCACTAGCTTGCCTCTGCGACACAGGAACTGCCCATGCTGTACCCCGAGCTTTTCAAGCAACTGGAAGCCGTCCGCTGGAACATGGACCGGGACATCCCATGGGACCGTTTCGATGCCTCGATGCTCAGCGAGGAGCAGGCACAGACGGTCAAGATGAACGCCATCACCGAGTGGGCCGCGCTGCCCGCGACCGAGATGTTCCTGCGCGACAACCGCGAGGACAGCGACTTCTCCGCCTTCATGAGCGTGTGGTTCTTCGAGGAGCAGAAGCACTCGCTGGTGCTGATGGAGTACCTCAAGCGCTTCCGGCCCGACCTGGTGCCCACCGAGCAGGAACTGCACGAAGTGCGCTTCGAGTTCGATCCGGCGCCGGCCCTCGAGACGCTGATGCTGCACTTCTGCGGCGAGATCCGCCTCAACCACTGGTACCGCCGTGCTTCCGAGTGGCATACCGAGCCGGTCATCAAGTCCATCTACGAAACCCTGGCCCGTGACGAAGCCCGCCATGGTGGCGCCTACCTGCGCTACATGAAGCGCGCGATCGGCCGCTTCGGCGACGAGGCGAAGGCCGCCTTCGCCAAGGTGGGCGTGCTGATGGCCAGCGCGCGCCGCACAGCCCAGGCGCTGCACCCCACCAACCTGCACGTGAACCAGAAGCTGTTCCCGCGTGACACCGTGCAAAGCCGGCTGCCCAACCCCGAGTGGCTCGAGCACTGGCTGGACAAGCAGATCCAGTTCGACTCGGTGTGGGAGAACAAGGTGGTCGAGCGCATCCTGCACAACATGAGCCTCTTGATGGAGCACAGCTTCAAGAGCGTCCAGGAGCTCAACCGCTTCCGCAAGGAAATCACCGCCCGCGTCGGCATGGCCGCACGGGGCCCGAATCCCCAGGCGGTCTGACCCTCCCGTTCGCTCCCGGCCGGCAGTGCCGGCCGGTGCCAAAGCGCCGTTCTGCGGCGCTTTGGCTTTTTGTAGGCGGCGCACGGGGCCAGTGCAACGCGAATCAGGGTAAATCCCGGCGCTCCCCCGGTGGGACGGGTGCGTTGCGAGCGAGGCTGCGGCACACCCTCTAGACTGCCCGGCTGACCGGCTGGCGCGAGGCGCGGCCTTCTGCCGACGGGACGACCCGCCGGCACTTGCAGTGCGCGGGGACGGCCCCGCGGGAGATTGATGCGATGTCGTGGCTCATCCTGTTCGTTGCCGGCCTGCTGGAAGTGGCCTGGGCCACCGGGCTCAAGTTCAGCGAAGGCTTCACCCGGCCGGTGGTGACGGCGGTCACTGTGGCCGCCATGATCGGCAGCGTGTGGCTGCTGGGCGTGGCGATGCGCCAGATTCCGCTCGGCACGGCCTATGTCGTCTGGACCGGCATCGGCGCGCTGGGCAGCGCGGTGGTGGGCATGCTGTATTTCGGCGAGGCGGCTACCGCGGCCCGCCTCGGCTGCCTGCTGCTGATCGCCCTGGGCGTGACCGGCCTCAAGCTGCTCGGCTGAGCCGGGCCCGCTCCCCCGGAAAGGGGGCTGGGCGCTGGGGCGGCGCTTCGGATAATGCCGCCATGATGAAAGCCAAACTCAGCCTTGTCACCCTCGGCGTGCGCGACCTGGAGCGGGCCCGCCGCTTCTACCGCGATGGCCTGGGCTGGACGCTCGCGCCGGGCAGCAACGACCACATCGCCTTCTTCGAAGTCGGCGAGCGCCTGCTGCTCTCGCTGTTCGGCTGGGAGGCACTGGCCGAGGATGCGCAACTGCCGGCAGCGGGCGAGGGCTTCCGCGGCTTCACCCTGGCGCACAACGTGACCTCGCCCGAGCGGGTGGACGAGGTGCTTGCGGCGGCGGTGGCAGCCGGCGCCCGCCTGGTGAAGGCCGGGCAGCCGACGCACTGGGGCGGCTACAGCGGCTACTTCGCCGATCCGGAAGGTGCCCTCTGGGAAGTGGCGCACAACCCCTACATGGACCTTTCCTGACGCACGGGACGCAGACCGTGGCACGCTTCTTCGCCTTCCTCCTTGCGGCTGGTGCCGCCATCGCGGCATGGCAGCAGCGCTGGCCGCTGGCGTGGGGGCTCGGGGTGCTGGCGCTGGTGCTGCTGCTCTGGCGCCCGCGGCGCCGCACGCTGGGCGAGCGCCATGGCGGCTGGGGCGGCGGCTCGCGATCCACCGCTTCCCGCCACAGCGGCTATGAGGCGGCGGACGTGGCGGTCAGCGGATTCGGCGGTAGCGCCTTCGGCAACAGCGGCTTCAACTAAGGCGGGGGCGAGGGCGAGGGCGAGCTGGCCAGCAGCGGCTCCGGCCGTTGCCTCGACACCGAGCCCTTCGGAGCCCTTCCGAGCGCTTTCGCCGTTCACCTGCCTCATGGCGTCCTGCGGCGGGCGGCGGCGAGTACCAGCAGCGCAGCGGCCAGCCCGGCCGCCGTGCCAGTGGCATGCGCGATCACCGCCACCGGGAAGGCCCAGGCCGGGTTGCGCTGCACCGGTGCCTGCCAGGGCTGCTCGCTCCCTAGCTTCAAGGCCAGGCCCAGGGCCAGGGCGAGGCCCAGCCAGCGCAGGCGACCATGGCTTGCAAGCAGGAACACGGCCGCCACCGCGGTGCCGGCGTGCACCACTCCCGAGAGGCCGGCGTAGCTCGTGAGGGCCGGGGCGAACCACAAGGCCGCATGGGTGGCGGGCCAGGCCAGGCACCAGGCCAATGCTGCACGACCGTCGAGGCGGGCGGCCCGGCCCAGCCAGGCCAGCAAGAGCAGGCCCGCCAGGTTGGCCAGCAGGTGCAGGCCACCATAGTGCGCGCCGACTGGCGTGAGCCAGCGCCAGGGCAGGGCCGCGGTGGCGCGTGACCACGCCAGCGTGGAGGCCGGCAGCAGGCTGCCCAGCGCGCCGAGCAAGGCCAGCCCGCCAGCCAGTGCCACCCACGCGCCGCCCGGCGCGCGCACCGACAGGCCCGGGCTGCGGCCGTTCATCGGCGGAGCGCGTTCAGCCGTCGAAGACGCAGTGCCAGAGGCGTTGCACCGCCTGGCTCTGGGTCTTCCATTCGTCCGGCGGGAAGTGGGTGGCCCGTTCGTCGAGCCGGGCCCGGTGCTGGGCCCGGCGCAGCTCGCGGTAAGCGTCCGCAGCCGCCTGGCCGACGCCGGCCGGCAGCAGTCCGGCGGCCTCGGCACGCTGCAGCAGCGCGATGTTGCCGACGTTGTCGTGCAGCTCCGCATGGGTCGCGCCATGCGCGAGCACCAGGTACTGCACGGCGAACTCCACATCCATCATCGCGCCCGGGCTGTGCTTCACGTCGAAGCGGTCCGGCTTGTCGGGATGGGCCTCGCGCACCTTCTGGCGCATCGAGCGGATCTCGGCCTTCAGCGCCGCCTGCTCGCGAGGTGCGGCAATGACGGCGCGGCGCACGGCTTCGAAGGCAGGGGCGATGGCCGGGTCGCCGGCGCAGAACCGGGCCCGCGTGATCGCCTGGTGCTCCCAGGTCCAGGCCGTGTTGCTGCCGCGGCCACTCTGGTAAGCCTCGAAGGCCTTCAGCGAGGTGACCAGCAGGCCGGAGTTGCCATTGGGCCGCAGCGCGGTGTCGATCTCGAACAGCTCGCCCGCGGCGGTGCGCAGCGTCAGCCAGGGAATGAGCTTGCGGGCGAAGGCGGCGTACACCTCGGGCGCGCGTTCGTCCTCGTCGTCGTAGAGGAACACGACGTCGAGGTCGCTGCCATAGCCGAGCTCCTTGCCGCCGAGCTTGCCGTAGGCGATCACCGCGAAGCGCGGCGACTCGACATGCCGCTGCCGCAGGTGGCTCCAGGCCCAGCGCATCGTGCAGTCCACGGTGGCGTCGGCCAGCAGCGAGAGGTCATCGGCCACCTGCTCCACGGTGATGTGGCCCTCGACGTCGCGCACCAGGGTGCGGAACACCTCGGCATGGTGGGCACGGCGCAGCGTGTCGAGCAAGGCTTCCTCATCGGCCTGGCCCGAGCGGGTCCAGGCCTCGTGGCGCTGTTCGAGCTCGAGCACGAACCCCTGGGGCTCGAAGCGGGTGTAGATGAGCCGCGGGTCTGCCAGCTCGTCGATGACGCCGGGATGGCGCATCAGATAGCGCATCGGCCAGCGGGCCAGCCCCAGCAGGCGCAGCAGCCGGTGGTGCACCTCCTGCCGCTCCAGCAGCAGCGCGACATAGCTTTCCCGGCGCAGCAGCGGTTCGACCCAGTCGACGAAGCGCACCGCGGCCTCGATGGTGCAGATGTCCTGCTGCGCCGCCTGGGCCGAGCGCAGGATCAGCTTGGCCAGGCGCTGCCGGGTCTCGTCACGCAGCCCGCGCACCCGCGCCTGCTGCGCCCACGGCCGCACCCGCTCGGCCAGGGGCGCGGGCAGGCGCTCGTAGAAGCTGTCGCTGTCGAGCGAGACCGGCTGGCTGCAGCCCTTGCAGCCCTTGGAGGCTCCCTTGGGTGCCTGGCCGTCGTGCAGCAGCGCGTCGAACTCCAGGGCGACGAATTCGCGCGTCTCCCCCAGGTGCTCCAGCAGCTCGCAGGCGTCCTCGCTGCAGCGGAAACCGAGGCTGCGGGCGATCCAGCCCAGGTCGCCGTCGGCGGTGGGCAGCTGGTGGGTCTGCTGGTCGTCGAGGTACTGGATGCGGTGCTCCAGCCGGCGCAGGAAGGTGTAGGCCGCGGCGAGCCGGTCGGCGGTCTCCGGCGGGATGACGCCGACGGCAGTGAGCCGGCTCAGCGCCTTCAAGGTGGAGCGGGTCCGGATCTCGGGGTATTGCCCGCCACGCACCACCTGCAGCAGCTGCACGGTGAACTCGATCTCGCGGATGCCGCCGCGCGAGAGCTTGACGTCGTTGGCGCGCTCCGGCCGCCCGGCGGCGCGGCGCTGCGCTTCCTCCCGCACCTTGCTGTGCAGGCTGCGCAGGCTCTCGAACACGCCGTAGTCGAGGTAGCGGCGGAACACGAACGGGATGACGATGTCACGCAACTGCAGCGCGCGGCCTGAGGCCACCGACGCGCGTGGCGCCACCACCCGGCTCTTGAGCCAGGCGAAGCGCTCCCACTCCCGGCCCTGCACCAGGAAATACTCTTCCAGCATCGCCAGGCTGACCACCGGAGGACCGGAGTTGCCGTTGGGCCGCAGCGCCAGGTCAACGCGGAACACAAAGCCGTCTTCGGTGGTTTCGCCGATCTGGGTGTACAGCGAGCGCGCCACCTGCGAGAAGTACTCGTGCGCGCTGATGCGGCCGGTGCCGTCGGGGCGGCCGGTGGTCTGGCCGTCTTCCTCGTAGACATAGATCAGGTCGATGTCGGAGGACACGTTCAACTCGCGGCCGCCGAGCTTGCCCATGCCGACCACCCAGAAGTCGATGCGCTCGCCGGCTTCATTGAGCGGCGCACCGTAGCGCTCGTCCTGCTCGGCGAGCGCGGCGGCCAGGGCCCGGTCCAGGGTGACCTCGGCCAGCTCCGTCATGACCCGGGCCACCTCGGGCATCGGCGCATCGGCCTCGATGTCGAGGCTGGCCAGGCGCTCCAGCGTCAGCTGCCGCGCCACGCGCAGCGCGCTGGTGAGCGGGCGGCCTCGGGCGGCCAGGGTGTCGATCAGGGCCGAGAGCTGTTCCCGGCTCGGCAGGCCGGGGGACAACAGCGGCAACTCGGCCTCGTAGCGGCGCCGCACGCGCTGGACAAAACGGGAATGTGTTGCCAGCGCGAGCGGCAGCTGGTCTTGCTGTTGATCTCGGTTCACGGCCGCCTTTGCAACATCGTCATGGAAACCCATCGAACTGTTCCGGCTCTATGCTAGATTGGCCGCGCCTTCTTGTCGGGGGTGCGCAAAGCACAACCCCTGTCCCTGCAAAGTCTTCATGCCGTTTCTCCCCTCCCCGGCCCTGCTGGCGCCTGCGTGGCGCCGTTTTCGCGTGGCCGTGCGTGTTGCCGGAATCTTCGTGTTGCTTGCATGGAGCCTGCTCTTGGTGGCATGGCTCGTTTTGCAGTGGGCGATTCTGCCGCGAATCGAATCATGGCGCCCGGACATCGAGCGAGCGGCCACCCGTTCGCTGGGGGTGCCGGTGCGAATCGGCCACATCCGTGTTGAATCTCACGGCTGGGTGCCGGCCCTCGAACTGACCGACGTGGTGGTGCGGGACGCCGGGGGACGCGATGCACTGCGGCTGGCCAAGGTCAATGCCACGCTGTCGATGCGCTCGCTGCTGCACTGGCGGCCGCGCTTCGAGCAGCTCGTGATCGACCGCCCGACCCTGGAAGTGCGCCGCGATGCCGAAGGCCGCCTGTTCGTGGCCGGCCTGCAGATGCGCTCGCAGCCGGGTGGCCCGCGCGACACGCAGGGGGCCGACTGGTTCTTCAGCCAGCACCAGTTCGCCATCCGCGGCGGCACGCTGCGCTGGATCGACGAGCAGCGTCGCGCACCGCCGCTGCAGCTGGCCGATGTCGAGCTCGTCATCCACAACGGCTCGCAGCTGGGATCGCGCCGCCACCACTGGCGGCTCGATGCGACACCGCCGGCCGACTGGGGGGCCCGCTTCACCGTGCGCGGCCGCTTCACCCATCCCTTGCTGGCACCGGCCGGGGACATCGAACGCTGGAGCGGCACCGCTTACGCCGACCTGCCGCGTGCCGACGTTCAGCGCCTGCGCCAGTATCTGGACCTGCCCTTCGAGTTGCGGGAGGGCGCCGGTGCATTGCGGGTCTGGGCCGACATCACCGAGGGCCAGCTGGCGGCGGCGACGGCCGACCTGGCGCTGCAATCGGTCCATGTCCGGCTGGCGCGCGAGGTCCAGCCGCTGGTGCTGCAGCAGCTCACCGGCCGGCTGGCCGGCCGGCGTGACGCCGAGGCCTACAGCCTGTCGGCCAGCGCGCTTGCCTTTCGCACGGGCGACGGTGATGCCTGGCCGGCGTCCGACTGGTCGCTGCGCTGGCGCCAGCCCGTCGGCCAGCCGGCGGCCGGCGGGCAGCTGCAGGCCGCGCAGCTGGACCTGGCCATCCTGGCGCGCCTGGCCGGCAGCCTGCCGCTGGGCCAGCGGCTGCGCAACGACCTGGTCGCGCTGCAGCCGCAAGGCCGGGTGCAGGGACTGCAGCTGCATTGGGATGGGCCGCCCGATGCGCCCACCGGCTACCGGGTGCAGGGCCGTGTACAGGGGCTGAGTCTGGCGGCCGAGCGGCCGGACCCGGCCCGGCCCGGCCATGTCGGCCGGCCCGGCCTGGCCCGGGCCGACCTGGATGTGGTGGCCAGCGACCGCGGCGGCGAAGCCCACCTGCGCATGCAGCAGGGCCTGCTGGCCTTCCCCGGTGTGTTCGAGCAGGCCGAGGTGCCGCTCGACCGGCTGTCGGCTCGGCTGCAATGGCGGCTCGAGCGCGACACCCCCGGTGGCCTGCCCCATGTCGAGCTGCGAGTGCAGGACACGGAGTTCGCCAATGCCGACGCGGCCGGCTCCCTCAGCGCGGTCTGGCGCACCGGCCGCCCGGCGGACGACTCGCCGCCGGCCGCCCGCCTGCCCGGTGTGCTCGACCTGCAGGGCCACCTGGTGCGGGCCGACGCCACCCGGACCTGGCGCTACCTGCCGGCGGCCCTGCCGCCCCAGGTGCGCGACTATGTGCGGCGTGCGGTGGTGGCAGGCAGCTCCAGCCAGGTCGACTTCGTCGTCAAGGGCGACCTCGAGCACTTCCCCTTCCGGGACCCGGGCCGCGGCGAATTCCGCATTGCCTCGCAGATCGACAATGCCACCTTCGCGTATGCGCCCGCCGACAGCGGCGCGCCGGCAGACTGGCCAGCCTTCACCGAGGTGCGAGGGCAACTGGTCTTCGACCGCACGTCCATGCAGATCCGCGACGCCCGGGCCCGGTTGTTCGGCTTCCAGCTGGCCCAGGTGCAAGGTGGCATCGCCGACCTCGACCAAGGCTCGGTGCTGGTGCTCGACGGCCAGGGCCGCGGGCCGCTTGCCGATGCGCTGCGCTTCGTCAACGAAACGCCGGTGGCGGCCTGGACCTCGCATGCCCTGCAGCATGCCCGGGGCACCGGCGAGGCGCAGTTGAAGCTGGGCATCCGGCTGCCGCTGGACGACATGGAGCGGGCACGGGTGAACGGCCTCATCACGCTGGCCGGCAACGACGTGCAGATCACGCCCGACACCCCGTTGATGAGCCATGCGCGCGGCAACGTCGAGTTCTCGGACCGGGGCTTTGCGATCCGCGCCGCCACCGCGCGGGTGCTTGGCGGGGAGGCCAGCTTCCAGGGGGGCACGCAGCAGGATGGCTCGCTGCATTTCAGCGGCCACGGCGTGGCCAGTGCCGAGGGGCTGCGCCAGGCCGGCGAGCTGGCGATGCTGCCCGCGTTCGGCCGGCATGCCAGCGGGCAGGCCGCCTATGGCATGGAGTTGAAGGTGGTGAAGGGCCATGCCGAACTGGACATCCAGAGCAACCTGGCAGGCCTCGGGCTGGAGCTGCCGGCACCGTTCGACAAGCCGGCCGCCGCCAGCTGGCCGCTGCGGCTGCGGACCGTGCTGGACCCGACCAGCCTGGACGGAGCCGCCGTGCCGCGCGACCGCCTGTCCATCGACCTCGGCGAGGTGTTGCACGCCCGTTACGAGCGTGAGCTGCGGGACGAGGGTGCGCGGGTGGTGGCCGGCGGCATCGGCATCAACCAGCCGGCGCCAGAGCCGGCGGCCGGGGTGACGGCCCAGGTGCAGCAGGGCCGCATCGACCTCGACGCCTGGCAGGCCGCGGCCCGTTCGCTGGCCGGTGGCCAGGGGCCAGCCGGCGCGACGGCTGCCGGTGCCGAGCCGGGTACCGGCGATGCGGACGGCATGGCCCTGCCCGGCTATGCGCCAAGCCGCGTGATGCTGAAGGCCGACGTCCTGAATATCGACCAGCGCCGCCTCAGCCACGTGGTGGCCGGCCTGTCGCAGGACGACGGCGTCTGGCGCGTGAATGTCGATGCCGACCAGCTCAATGGCTACCTTGAATACCGCTTGCCCGGCTCGCCGCGCACCGAGGCGGGCGGCCGGGTGGTGGCGCGGCTGTCGCGGCTGTCGCTGCCCGAGAGCGCGGCCCAGGATGTCGAGAGCCTGCTCGACGAGACCCCGGCCGCATTGCCGGCCCTGGACGTGGTGGTCAACGAATTCGAGCTGCGCGGCATGAAGCTCGGCAAGCTGGAGATCGACGCCGTCAACCGCCGTACCGGCGAGATTCGCGAATGGCGGCTCGAGAAGTTCAGCATCGCCAATGCCGACGCGCGGCTGGACGCCAGCGGCAGCTGGCAGGGCGTGCCGGGCAGCGCCGCCCGCTGGCGCTCGGCCATGGACTTCCGGCTCGATCTGACCGACAGCGGCGCCTTGCTGGCGCGCCTGGGCCTCGGGCAGGTGGTGCGCGGCGGCAAGGGCCGGCTGCAGGGGCAGGTGGGCTGGCTGGGCTCGCCGCTGTCGCTCGACTATCCGAGCCTGGACGGGCAGTTCAACGTGGAGGTGAGCAAGGGCCAGTTCCTGAAGGTCGAGCCGGGCATTGCCAAGCTGGCCGGCATCCTCAGCCTGCAGTCGTTGCCGCGCCGGCTCACGCTGGATTTCCGCGATGTGTTCCAGGAGGGCTTTGCCTTCGATGCATTCACTGGCGACGTCAGGATCGAGCAGGGCGTGGCCCAGACCAACAACCTCCGCCTGCGCGGTGTGACGGCGGCGGTGCTGATGGAAGGGCGTGCCGACGTCGCACGCGAGACGCAGGACCTGCGGGTGGTGGTGGTGCCCGAAATCAATGCCGGCACCGCCTCGCTGGCCTACGCCGCCATCAATCCCGCGGTGGGCCTCGGCACCTTCCTGGCACAGATGTTCCTTCGCAAGCCGCTGATGCAGGCCGGCACGCGCGAGTTCCATGTCACCGGCGCCTGGGCCGATCCGAAGGTCGAGCCGGTGCAGCGCAAGCCGGGCCAGCCTCTGCCCGAAGGTGCGGCCACCGGGCCGCTGTTCGGGCTTGCCCCGGGCCAGGCCACAACGGCTGCACCGGCCCGGCCACAGAACGAGGCCGCCCTGCCGCAGCCGGCCGCCCCTTGATGCCCCAGAGGAGTTCCTTGATGAAGATCGCCGCCGTGCAGATGGTCACCTCCTGCTCCCTGCCCGACAACCTGGCCACCGCACGCGAGCTCATCGCCCGGGCTGCGGCCGAAGGGGCGGAGCTGGTCGCGCTGCCCGAGAACTTCGCCTTCATGGGGCGCGATGACCGCGACAAGCTGCCGCTGGCCGAGCCGCTCGGGCAGGGCCCGGCGCAGGCCATGCTGAGCGCCGCGGCACGGGAGCACGGCGTGTGGCTGATCGGCGGCTCCATCGCCATCGCGACCGAAGACCCGCAGCGGGTGGGCAACACCACGCTGGTCTACGACCCGCGCGGCGAGCGGGTGGCGCGCTACGACAAGATCCACCTGTTCCGCTACCAGGAGCCGGCGAGCGGCGAGGGCCGTGGCCGCCTGTATGACGAAGCGGTGGTCTTGAAGGCCGGCGATCGCCCGGTGGCATTCGAGGCGACGGACAACGGCGGCTCACCTTGGCGCGTGGGCCTGAGCATTTGCTACGACCTGCGTTTTCCCGAGCTGTACCGGCAGCTCACCCGGCCCGCCTGCGACCTGCTGGTGGTGCCGTCAGCCTTCACCTGGACGACGGGCCGGGCGCATTGGGAGCTGCTGTTGCGTGCCCGGGCGGTGGAGAACCAGTGCTACGTGATGGCGCCCGCGCAGGGCGGCATCCACGAGAACGGCCGCCGCACCTGGGGACACAGCCTGATCGTCGACCCCTGGGGCGAGGTGGTGGCGGTGCAGGCCGAAGGCGCCGGCTTGGCCACCGCCTCCCTCAGCCGCGAACGGCTCCTGCAGGTGAGGGCGCAGCTGCCGGCGCTGGCGCACCGCCAGCTGGGTTGACCGTTGACGGGCTTCAGCGCCGCCGGGTCGCGGCGAGGAAGCCGATCACGACGCCGGCCAGCATGGCGATGGACGCCACCTTCCACGGCTGGTCATGCACATAGTCGTTGGTGGCGCTGGCGGTATGCCGCACTCGCTGGGTGAGGCCATGGCTCGCATCGGCCACGGCCTCGCTGGCCAGGTGCAGCGAACGCTGCAGGCGCTGCTTGAGCGCGTTCATCTCGGGCGTGTCCTTCAACTGCGGGTTGGACACCAGCTCCTGCACATCCGCCTTCAGCCCGGCCCATTGTCGCTGCAATGCCGTGGCGCCATGCTTCACCGGGGCGGGCACGGGCTCGTCGAAGCCGCGCATGGCGCGCTCGCTGCTGAAGTCGGAAGCTGGGTCACCGTAGGTGTAGGAAGGCATGGAAGGGCTCCTCTGGGTCTCGCTGCTGGCGCATGCTGGCCTGCAGTCCTGGCCCTGATGCTAGGGAAGCGGCTGGGGATTGCGCGTCGGACGACGGCCGCCAGCGTTGTCGGTCCTCTCCGACAAGGCGCCGCGGTCGGCTCAGAACACCGCTCCGGGGCCGCGCAGCGCTTCCAGCGCCTGGGCCACCCGGTCGAACTCGTTGGACTTGTCGAAGAAGTGATGCGCGCCGAGCGCCAGGCAACGTTCGCGGATTGGACGGGTGCTCGTGTTGGTCAACACCATGGTGAGGGGCCGCGGTTCGCTGCGTCGCAGGGCGGCCAGCACCCCAAAGCCATTGCCCTCGCGCAGCTGGAGGTCGACCACCACTGCGTCGAAGCGGCTACGCTCCAGCGCCGCCAGGGCTTCGGCCTCGGTTTCGGCCTCGGCGCTGACTTCGAAGCCTTCGCAACTGCCGATGAGATCGAGCAGGCGCTCGCGGATCAGGCGCGAGTCCTCGATGACCATCACTTGCAGGGGGCGGGCCGCGTCTGGCGTGAAGGGGGCCGACGCAGCATTCAGGGGTGAGACTGACGCACTCATCTCGCAACGACTCTCTCTCGGCGGGTACTGTTCCTAGCTTGGAACCAGCCTAGTGGCTGCGCCGCAGGGTGTCTGTAGGCCGTTACCCGACGGTCGGCCAGACGTTGTGCGAGCGCCACCCGGGGGCGCGAGAGCAGCCTTTGCGTGGGCCGCTACTGGATGAGCCCGTTCTTGACGGCGTAGTAGGTCAGCTCTGCATTGCTGCCGAGCTGCAGCTTCTCGAGCAGGCGGCTGCGATAGGTGCTGACGGTCTTCACGCTGATGAAGAGTTCGTCGGCGATCTGCGTCACCGACATGCCGCTCGCCAGCTTGCACAGCACCTGGAATTCGCGCTCGGACAGGTCCTGGTGCGCCGGACCGGCGCCGGGCTGGTCGAGCCGGCTGGCCACCAGGTCAGCCGCAGTGGGGCTCAGGTAGCGGCGGCCTTGCAGCACGACGCGGATGGCACGCAGGATTTCGTCGACGTCCGCGTCTTTCTTGAGGTAGCCGTTCGCACCGGCGCGCAGCAGGTTGATGGCGTATTGCTCTTCGGGAAAGGCGCTGACGATCAGCACCGGAATCTCGCCGAGATGGTTGCGAATGAGCCGGAGGGTGTCGACGCCGGTACGGTCCGGCAGCGAGATGTCCAGCAGCACGAGATCCCAATGGCCTTCACGCAACAGGGCAAGGGCTTCGGCACTGGTCGCCGCCTCGCCAGCGACATGCAGGTCGGGCTCCGCGTCGATCAGTTGTTTCAGGCCGGCGCGCACGATCTGGTGATCGTCCGCCAGCAGGATGCGTTTGCGCTCCATGACCCATGACGATTAGTGATGTCAGGCAGTCTGGCACAGCGCAGGCCGGGGCGTCAAAGCCCGCGCCAGCGTGTGCATGCCCGCCCTTGAGCGTTTGCAGGCGCACCCAGTAAAAAAGAAGGGCTGTGCGAGCACAGCCCTTCAAGAACCACGGAGCGGTCGGGGAGGGTCAAAGGAGTAGGAGACTCCGTGGCGGAACCGGTAAAAATTTCCGGGAAACAGCGATTCGGTTGGTTACATTTTTTTCTTAGTTTCTTGTGCCTTGTCTTGCAGCTTCTCGCCTCCCCGCTCGACGTCCTTGCCCACGCCTTGCATCGTGTTGCAGGCGCTGAGAGTGAACATGGCGGCCATCAGGGCGGACAGAAGGGTCAGGAAACGGGTTTTCATGGTTTTCTCCTTGGAAGCGGATCGTTGTGACGCGGGCCCGAGGTCGGGAGCCTGCGGCCGGAAGACGGGAGCGCCGCTTGCTCCTCCTAGGGTCTCGAACAGTGAAGCGGCGCTCGACTACCTGTTGCGCTTGAAGAGACCCACCAGGAACGAAATGACTGTGAGCGCGACGAACACGAAGAACAGAATCTTGGCGATGCCGGCCGCCCCCGCGGCGATGCCGCCGAAGCCGAACAGCGCAGCGACCAGCGCGATGACAAAAAACACGGCAGCGTAATAAAGCATGGAACACCTCCTGTTGTGCCTGCGGGCGCCTGGCGTTGCGCTTGGGCCGCGGGCCTTGATTCGATGGACAGATGGTAGAAATCGCGGCGGTCCTCTTCTGTAGGCTCGCTCATCGGCCAACTGTCGGAACCGTCTTACGCTTCTCGTGATGCCACCCACTCCCCCGGACACCTCCCCTGCAGACGCTCCTGCGCGGCCCTCTCGCTGGCAGGCCGTCGTGGCTCGCCTGCAGGCAGCGCGCCACGAAGTGGAGTCGGCCGCGGCGCGTTCCGGCCAGGTGCCGGCCACGCTGCTGCGACGGCTGGCGGTGCTCAAGCTGGCGGTGCCAATCACCCTGCTGTTGGGCGGCACCATGCTGTGGGTCACCGAGCAGGGCTACCAGCGGCTCGAGCACATGTACGCCGACCTGAGGGTTTCACGCGACTTCACGCGCGAGTTGAACGACTTGTCCTTCCTGGCCGCTCGCGTCGACGCGACCCAGGCCGAGTACCTGCTCGCACGCCATCCCGACAGCCTGGCAAGGCACCGGGCGACGCTGCAGGACATCACCGCGACACGCGAACGACTGGCGGTGGGGGCGGCCGCCGGACTGGCGGAGCCCGACATGGTCACGGTGCTGCGCTACATCGACGGCGAGCAGGCCGAGTTGCAGCGGCTGGAAGCCCTGCCGCCACAGGCACCGCCCTCGCAGGTGGACTCCCAGCTGCAGCCCAACCCGGTGGCCGACGGCACGCTGCGAGACGCGCTCAGCAAGCTGGTGATGCATGAGCGTGAGCGGCTCGACAAGGCCGAACTGGCGGCTGCGGTCGAGGTGAGGCGGCAGCGCTGGTGGTCGCTGCTGTCGATTGCCTTCGGCGTGTTGCTGCTGATCCTGCTGTTCCAGACCTACCGTGCCCAGCTCGACGACGAGCAGCACATGGCGCATCGCCTGGAGCAGGAACGCGACCGGCTCGAACGCGCGGTGCGCGAGCGCACACGCGAACTGTCGGAGCTCGCCACCCACCTGCAGCACCTGGCCGAGCAGGAGAAGGCACACCTGGCGCGCGAGCTGCACGACGAGCTGGGCGCCATCCTCACGGCCAGCAAGATGGACGTCGGCATGTTGCTGCGCCGCCAGCTGGAGCCGCGCCAGGCCGCGCTGGACACCTTGCGGCGCCTGCAGGAAACGCTGGAGCGCGGCGTCCAGCTCAAGCGCCGTGTGATCGAAGGCCTGGTGCCGACCACCTTGCGCAATCTCGGGCTGTCCGCGGCGCTCGAGGTGCTGGCCGAGGAGGTCGAGGCGCTGTCCGGCCTGAAGATCGATCGCCACCTGCCGGAGGAACTGCAGTGTGATGCCGACCGCAGCATCGCGGTCTACCGCATCGTGCAGGAGGCGTTCACCAACGTGCAGAAGCACGCGCGGGCGCAGCGGGTCGAGCTGGACATCGAGGAGCGCGGCGACCTGCTCTACCTGCGGCTGTGCGACGACGGCGTCGGCATCGGCCCGGCCGGCATGCGCAAGCTCAAGAGTCACGGGCTGCGCGGCATGAAGCACCGGGTCGACGCTTTCCACGGCCGCTTCCACATCGGCCCGGGCCCGCAGGGCGGTACCGAGCTGCGGGTGGAGCTGCCGCTGCGCAATGTTCCGGAAGACGAGATCGATACCTCCGCAGACGACAGCCGCCCGGTGGGCGCTCCGGTGCCGGCAGCGTTGCGGGAACCGCGCCGCGCGGCGGCCTAGCCCCGCGCACCCGGCCACGTCACCCGCTGGCCCGCTCCCGCGGCCGTCCGGCGTGGCGCCGCGGCGATTCGCCTCGTTGCGTGCTCAGCGGCGGCCGAACATCATCTGCCGGGCCAGCAGCGACTTGGCCGGACCGAGCCGCTGCAATGCCGCCATGCCGAGGCCGCGCAGGGCAGCCAGCCCCGGCAGCCGCCAGGTGAAGCTGCGTGCCAGGAAGTCGGTGGTGGCGATGGTGCCCCAGCGGTCGGGCGCGCGCTTGAGCTCGAGCCGGCGCAAGGCGCTCTCCACGCTGGCCTCGCGGCCCAGCAGCCGCACCAGCTCGAAGGCGTCACGCAGGCCCAGGTTGAGGCCCTGGCCGGCCACCGGATGCAGCGTTTGCGCGGCATTGCCGATGCGCACCACCCGGCCTTGCGACAGCGAATGCTCGGCATTGAGGCCGAGCGGAAAGCGCTTGAGCGGCGAGATGCCGGTGATGCGCCCGGCTCGCTCTGGCATGACGTGGTTGATCACGGCCACGCGTTGCGCGTCGTCGAGCGGTGCCACCGGGTCGTCGTCGTTCGGCACGCACCAGACCAGCGCGGCCCGGCCGGGCCCGAGCGGCAGCAGCGCTGCCGGACCGTGCGAGGTGAAGCGCTCGAAGGCGGTGCCCTCGGGCAGGCCGTCCACCTCCACCTGCCCGACCCAGGCGACCTGGCGGTAATCGCGGCTGAGCGGCTTGCGGGCCTGCTCGGCGAACACGCCGCCTTCGGCCACCACCACCAGGTCGAAACGCTCGGCAATGTCGGCATCCACCTCGGCGCCGCCGTCCAGCGGCTTGAGGCCGCGCACCCGGGTGCCATATCGGCTGGCCAGGCGATGCGGCTCGGCCAGCACG
This sequence comes from Eleftheria terrae, assembly GCF_030419005.1. Lineage (NCBI taxonomy): Bacteria > Pseudomonadati > Pseudomonadota > Betaproteobacteria > Burkholderiales > Eleftheria > Eleftheria terrae. The sequence goes on along the minus strand of NZ_CP106951.1, from coordinate 3,169,922 downwards.
GCCTGGTCCCAGGCGCGCTGCAGCGGCGCCACGAGGGCGCCATAGCTCAGCACGGCGCCGAGCAGGGGCACGCCTTCCTTGCCCGCATCGATCTCCACCTCGGCCTCGGCCCAGGGGCCGGGCAGGGCGCTGGCCTGCTGCTGCGACACATGCACGCGGCGGATCGGCTGTGCCGCCGCCGGCGACCAGACGCCCAGCCGCTGCAGCAGCTGGACGCTGCCGAGCGACAGGGCCAGCGTGCGCGGATCGCCGCTCACGTCGTGCGCGGCATCCCGGGCGTCGAAGACGCAGAGCCGGGCCCGCGGCAGCTCGCGTTGCGCCAGCAGGGCCAGCGCCAGGCCGGCCGGCCCGGCACCGACGACGGCAATGTGAAGGTCAGCTTGCATGGAGGGGATCCTTGTCGCTTGTGTCTGCATTATCGAAGCAGGCGCGGCGGCCGGGGCATGCGTCCGCCATGGGGCAGCGGCAGGCGGGCCGATGCCACTCGTTCAGGCCGCTCGCTGCCGGAACTGCAGCGGCGACACGCCCTCCCAGCGCTTGAATTGCCGGCTGAAGTGCGCCATGTCGTCATAGCCCAGCGCCTCGGCCACCGCGCGGACGGTCAGCGTTGCATCCTGCAGCAGCAGCCGCGCGCGCCGGTGCTTGAGCCGGGTGCGGTACTGCTGCGGCGCCATGCCAAAGACCTCGCGGAACAGGTGGTGGATGTGGCTGGCGCTGTAGCCCAGCCGCGCCACCAGCGCCTGCAGGCTCTGCTCGCACCCGGGGTCTTGCACCTGCTGCTCGATCCAGCGCGACAGCTGCGTGGCCAGCCGAAGCCGGGCGGCCGGCACCGGCGGGTGGCTGGCCAGCTCGTCCTGCAGGCAGGCGGTGAGGGTGGACAGCACGTCGAACCAGGCAGACAGGCCTGCCAGCCGCTGCTGCAGCCCTTGTGCCTCGGCGTCGGTGCCCGGCGGCGGAGTGGCTTGCGCCAGCTCGATCAGCCGCTGCAGCTTGGGCGTGAGCGCCCGGGCGATCGGGCTGCCGGCCACGAACAGGCGGGTGCCGGAGCGGCACAGCATCTGGCGCAGCAGCGGGTCGTCCAGGTCGAAGTGGAGGCAGAAGTAGCTCAGCGCGCCGCTGCCGGCATTGCGGCTGGAGTGCGCATCGAAAGGGGCAAACAGCAGCAGGTCGCCGGGCCGCTGGTGCAGCTCGCCCGAGGCCAGCGCCGTGCGCTGCTCGCCCGCTGTCACCAGGTTCAGCTCGAAGCAGGCATGGTCGTGCCAGGGATAGCGCCAGCCTTCATTCACCGTGCGCAGGTGGGCCCCCGTGAGTTCGACGGCGGCCTCCAGGTCGGGCAGGTGCACGCTGTGTGCGATGCCGGCGGCGGCATGGGCCGGCAGGCCGTGTGAGGAAGGTTTCATCGGCCAGAGAAAAGTGCAATTCGAGGCGTGATTTGAGCATGGCCGCGCTGCAGCCCGCTTCCTACGATGGCTGCCGACCTGTGGACCGCGCTGCCATGACAGAACACGACGCCTTCAACGCCCACCACGCGCCGCTGGGAGCCTTCGCCAGCTTCACCCTGGGTCACCCGGGTGCCAGCGGCGGCTTCGACCTGGAGCGCGCGGCGCCGCCGTGCGTGCCGGTCTACATCGGGCTGGAGCGCAACAATGTCGTGACCGCGGGCGCCACCCGCTTCGACCTGCTGCCCTTCACCGGCGATGCGGTGGCGGCCGACGCGGTCCTGCGCTACGCCGTGTCGGACGACACGCCGGCCCGTGCCGGCACCCTGGCCACCTGGCCGTTGGCGGCAGTGGACCGCGAGTTCTCGCTGGCTGCCGATCGATGGCGCTGCGGCGACCTCGGCTTCACCCTCTACAGCCCGGTGGTGGGTGCGCCGGACCTGCGGGAGGCGCCATTGGTGGCCCAGCGAGCCGCGCTGGTCCCGGCGGTGCGGGCCGAGCTGGTGATCGACAACCGCCACGGGCACAAGCCGCGCAGGGCCTTCATTGGCATTGATGGCAGCGACCCATGCCGCGGCCTGCGCCACCTGCGCTCGGGCACCCTGGTGGGCGTGGCCCAGGGAGGCGAGACGGCCATCGTCACCGAGGCGCCCGGGGCCTGGAGCGGCATCGGTTTCGATGCCGCCGGCGTGCTGCTGGAGAGCCGGGCCGGCAACCGCGACAGTTTCCTCGGCAACACCGGGCTGGTGGTGGTGGAAGCGCCGCCCGGCCATGTGAGCCGCTTCCGCTTCGCCCTCTGCTTCTATCGCCAGGGGATGGTGACCACCGGCCTGCAGGCGCGCTACTGGTACACGCGGCTGTTCGACAACATCGAGGCGGTGGCGCGGCACGCGCTGTTGAACTTCGACGATGCGGTGGTCGCCGCAGCACGTGACGACGCGCGCTGGCGTGCGGCGGCCGGACTGAACGAGCACCAGCGCTTCCTGCTGGCGCAGGCGGTGCACAGCTACTACGGCAGCACCCAGCTGCTGGAGCACGATGGCCAGCCGCTGTGGGTGGTCAACGAGGGCGAGTACCGCATGATCAACACTTTCGACCTGCAGGTCGACCACCTCTTCTTCGAGCTCGCCAAGCACCCCTGGGCCGTGCGTGACACGCTGGAGCTGTACCGGCGCCGCTACAGCTACGAGGATCAGGTGCGGCTGCCGGGCGAGTCCGTCGAGCATCCCGGCGGCCTGGCCTTCACGCATGACATGGGGGTGGCCAACAATTTCGCACCCGCCGGACGCTCGTCCTACGAGCGAGCCGGCCTGAATGGCTGCTTCTCCTACATGAGCCACGAGCAGCTGCTGAACTGGGTGCTGTGCGCGGCGGCCTATGCCCAGGCCAGCGGCGATGATGTCTGGCTGCTGCAGCAGCGGGCCACCCTGCAGCGCTGCCTGGCGAGCCTGCAGCAGCGCGACCATCCGGAGCCGGCCCTGCGCGACGGCCTGATGGGCGCCGACAGCAGCCGCTGCGACGGTGGCAGCGAGATCACCACTTACGACAGCCTGGACGCCTCGCTCGGCCAGGCGCGAGCCAACAGCTACCTGGGCGGCAAGACCTGGGCCGCCCATGTGCTGTTGCAGCACCTGCTGCAGCGACTGGGCGATGCCGAGGGGGCCGGCCAGGCCGCCACCCAGGCCCGCCTGGCCGCCCAGACGCTGTGCGCCCATCTGCAGCCCGATGGGGCGCTGCCCGCGGTGCTGGAGCCCGCCTCGCCCGGTTGGGCCGCGCGTGTCATCCCGGTGATCGAAGGCCTGGTCTATCCCTGGCATGCCGGCTGCCGCGAGGCGCTGGCCCTCGACGGCCCGCATGCCGAGCTGCTGCAGGTGCTGAGGCAGCATCTGCAGGCCGTGTTGAAGCCGGGCGTCTGCCTGTTTCCGGACGGCGGCTGGAAGCTGTCGTCCACCAGCGGCAACTCCTGGCTGTCGAAGATCTTCCTGTGCCAGCATGTGGCGCGTGCCATCCTCGGCCTGCCATGGCAGGCGGAAGGCCTGGCGGCCGATGCCGCCCACGCGGGCTGGTTGAAGGACCCGGCCAACAGCCGGTGGGCCTTCTCCGACCAAGTGGACAGCGGCCGCGTGGTCGGCAGCCGCTACTACCCGCGCGGCGTGACGGCCTGGCTCTGGCTCGACGAACGCGGCCTGGCAGGGCCGCCGCCCTGAGCGGCCGAACGGCCTCAGGCCTCGCGCATCAGCGCCTCGATCTCGTCCGGCGCGACCGGCACATCACGCGTGATCAGCTCGCAGCCGCCAGGCGTGACGACCGCATCGTCCTCGATGCGGATGCCCAGGTTCCAGTAGCGCTCCGGCACCCCCTCGGCGGGCCGCACGTACAGGCCGGGTTCCAGCGTCACCACCATGCCGGGCTGCAGCCGGCGCGACGGCTTCTTGACCACCCGCCCGCCCATGCCGTCGGGCTGCTCCACCGGCGGCTCGTCGTCTTGCAGGTAGTTGCCCACGTCGTGCACGTCCATGCCGATCCAGTGGCCGGTGCCATGCATGAAGAACTGGCGGTAGGCGGCGCTGTCAATCACGTCGTCCACGCTGCCGTGGCGGTCGCGGCTCAGGAGGCCGAGCGCCAGCATGCCTTCGGACAGCACCCGCACGGCGGCCTGGTGGGCGTCGCGCTGGCGGGCGCCGGGATGGGTGGCGGCCACTGCCGCTTCCTGGGCCGCCAGCACCAGCTCGTACAGCTCACGCTGCGGCGCGGTGAAGCGGCCATCCACCGGGAAGGTGCGCGTGATGTCGCTCGCATAGCCATCGAGTTCGCAGCCGGCGTCGATCAGGCACAGCTCGCCGGGCTTCAGCTCGGTGGCCCCCGCGGCATAGTGCAGCACGCAGGCGTTCGCACCGGCCGCGACGATGCTGGGATAGGCCGGCGCCTGCGCGCCGCGGCGGCGGAATTCGTGCAACAACTCCGCTTCGAGGTGGTATTCGCGCCAGGGGGTGCCGCCCGGCTCGCGCATCCAGCGGGCGCTGTACTGCATGGCGCGCAGGTGGGCGGCGGCCGAGATGCGGCCGGCCTGCCGCATCAGGGCGAGCTCGCCCTCGTCCTTGACCAGGCGCATGTCGTCGAGCGCCACGGTCAGGTCGCGCAGCGCGCGCGGCGCCGCGACGCCCCGGCGCTCCTGCGCACGCAGTTGCGCCAGCCAGCCTTCCACGCGGTTTTCAAGGCCGACATGCAGGCCGAACGGGTAGTGCACCGCCGCACGGTCGGCCAGCAGCAGGGGCAGCTGCTCGTCGAGAGCCTCGACTGGGAATGCGGCATCCACGCCCAGCGCCGCCGGGGCCGCTTCGGGTCCCAGGCGATAGCCGTCCCAGATCTCGCGCTCGGGGTCGCGCGGCCGGCAGAACAGCGTGCTGCGGCCCTGCTCGTCGATCACCAGCCAGCTGTCCGGCTCGGTGAAGCCGGTGAGGTAGTAGAAGTAGCTGTCGTGCCGGTAGGGGTAGTGGGTGTCGCGGTTGCGAATGCGCTCGGGCGCTGTCGGCAGCACGGCCACGCCGCCTCCGCCTTCGCGCAACACGCGCGCCACTTCCATGCGTCTGCGGGAATAAGTTGAGCGATCCATGGGGGATGGGGGCAGCCAGTAGTCTGGCCAGTCTATCGCCGTACCGGGCGCCGTGCCCGTTCAACCACAGAGAGACACAAAGATGCAATATCGACGTCTGGGCCGCGCCGGCCTGCAGGTCAGCGAGCTGTCCTTCGGCTCCTGGGTGACCTATGCCAACCAGATCGACGTGAAGGCTGCGCGCGAGTGCATGGCAGCCGCCTACGAAGCCGGCGTCAACTTCTTCGACAACGCCGAAGCCTATGCCGCCGGCCAGAGCGAGGTGGTGATGGGCGAGGCCTTCAAGGCGCTCGGCTGGCCGCGCATGAGCTACATCGTCTCCACCAAGTTCTACTGGGGCCTGGCCGAGGGCCCCAACCGCAAGAACACCCTCAACCGCAAGTACCTGATGCAGGCCATCGACGGCTCGCTGCAGCGCCTGCAGCTGGAGCATGTGGACCTGGTGTTCTGCCACCGGCCGGACCCGCACACGCCGATCGAGGAAACCGTGTGGGCCATGAGCGACATGATCCGGCAGGGCAAGGCGCTCTATTGGGGCACCAGCGAATGGTCGGCCGAGGAAATCCGCGCGGCCTGGGAGATTGCCGAGCGCCACCACCTGCACAAGCCGGTGATGGAGCAGCCGCAGTACCACCTGTTCCACCGCCGGCGGGTCGAGAAGGAATATGCCCGCCTCTACGAGGACCTGGGCCTGGGCCTCACCACCTGGAGCCCGCTCGCTTCGGGGCTGCTGACGGGCAAGTACCGCGGCGGCATCCCGGATGACAGCCGCGGCGCGATGCAGACCATGGCCTTCCTGCGCGACCAGCTCACCGACACCGCGCGCAACGAGGCGGTGGCCCGGCTCGACGGCCTGGCGCGCGACCTGGGCGGGACGGTGGCGCAGCTGGCCATCGCCTGGTGCGCTCGCAACCCGCATGTCAGCACCGTCATCACCGGCGCCTCCCGCCTGAGCCAGCTGCAGGACAACCTGAAGGCGGTGGACCTGCTGCCCAAGCTGACGCCGGAGGTGATGCAGCGCATCGACGAGCTGACGCTGGACCTGGCTCGCTGAGCGCCGGCGCCCGCCCGCGCTGCCCACCGCAGGTGGGCGCGGGCGCGTCAGCCGAGGTCTTGCGGCGCCGTGTCGGCGCTGGCCGTGCGGCCTTCGCGCAAGGCCTTCAGCTTGGCCCGCAGTTCGCGCTCCACCGGGTCCACCGCCGGGCGACCGCGACGGCGGTCGTTGCTGGCGCGGCGGCGCATGTCCTGCACCTGCTGCATCTGCAGCCGGATGAAGTTGGCCACGTCTTCGGCGCGTCCCAGGCCACCCCAGCTGCTGCAGCGGGGCAGCTTGACGATCTTGCCGTCGTCCAGCGTCAGCACCAGGCGGCACACGCCGGCCGGGCCGCGGCCAGGCTTCTCGTGCACCGTCACGTCGGCCAGCCGGGAGATCGGCACCTGCCGTACCGACTGGCGCCAGCCGCGCCGCCAGCTGACCAGCTTCACGCTGGCCGCCACCCGCTCCCAGCTCCACAGGTCCCAGGCGAGGGCGGCACCCCAGGCCAGAATGGCCGGCAGCAGCAACAGGTACTGCTGGAAATGGAAGGCGCTCCAGCCGGCCGCCGCAGCGGCGACCAGGGCCAGCCAGAGCCAGGCCAGGTCGCGTTCGCCGAAGGTCCACGGCATGCGGTCGTAGGTGAAGGAGTCCGCCTGGTCGCCCGACAGCGGGGCGCTTGCCTGCAGCACCGCGCGCACCATGCGCACGACCAGCTGCTCCAGCCCGAAGGCCGCGGCCAGGCAGGCCAGCAGGGCCAGCATGCTGCCGGCGCTCATGGCCTCACCCCGCTGCGGTGGATGTCGCGCATGCAAGTGCGTTGCAAGGGGCGCAGCGGGTTCATGGCGCATCCTCCCCCAGCGGTGAGGCATTGAGCGCCGCCAGCTGCTGGGGCGTGCCGACGTTCTCCCAGCGGCCCGGGTAGGCCGTCACGCCGATGCGGCCCTGCCGCATGCCCTCGAACAGCAGCGGCCCGAGCGGTGCGCGCGTGCCGCTCGGCACGCCGCGGCACAGCTCGGCCCGCAGCAGGGCGAGGTTGCTGTAGGTCCAGCGGCGGCCGTCCGGGCCCGGCCCGTCGGCCAGGCCAAGGCCATCGGCGGAGATCCCGAAATCACCCCGGGGGTGGAAGTCCGGGTTGGGCACCAGCCACAGCTGGGCCAGCCGGTCACTGGCGGTGAAGTCGTGCGCCAGCCCGGCATCGAAGCGGAAACCGGGGCAGTAGATGTCGCCCGACACCACCCAGAAGGCCTCGCCCAGCCAGGGCAGGGCGCTGGCGATGCCGCCGGCGGTCTCCAGCGCGCCGCCGTGGTCGCGGCCTTCCATCGAGTAGTGCAGCTTCAGGCCCCAGCGTGAGCCGTCGCCCAGTGCGGCGGGGAAGCGCTCCTCCAGCCAGGCGGTGTTGATGACGACCTCGCGCACGCCGTCGCGGGCCAGTGCCTCCAGGTGCCAGACGATCAGCGGCTTGCCATGCACTTCGAGCAAGGGCTTGGGCGTGTGGTCGGTCAGCGGGCGCATGCGCTCGCCGCGGCCGGCGGCCAGCACAATGGCCTTCAGGTTGGTGGCGCTCAAGAGGCGGCCTCCATGCCGAGCCCGGCGGTGCGGGCGCCTTCGGCAGGGTGGGAGCACTCGCTGACGGCGCCGCTGGGCGCAGGCCGCGGTGCAGGGCGGGCGAGGGGGAACATCGACATGGGAGCGGGGGATGAAATCAAACGGGTTTCGGTCGCGCCCGGTGATTATCGGGCGGCCTTTACAATCCGGGCTTCCTCCCAAACCCTTTGAACTTCCGCTTGCGCGCTGGCCGCAGCGTTCCGGCGGGAGGCAGTCTGAACAGGTTCCGCATGGCCGATACGACCCTGATGGCCAACGCAATCCGCGCGTTGGCAATGGATGCAGTGCAACAAGCCAATTCCGGTCATCCGGGCGCCCCGATGGGCATGGCCGACATCGCGGTGGCGCTGTGGAACCGCCACCTGCGCCACAACCCCGCCAACCCCCAGTGGTTCGACCGTGATCGCTTCGTGCTGTCCAACGGCCACGGCTCGATGCTGATCTACGCGCTGCTGCACCTGACCGGCTACCCGCTGCCAATCGAGGAGCTCAAGGGCTTCCGCACGCTGCACAGCAAGACGCCGGGGCACCCCGAGGTGGGCATCACCCCCGGTGTCGAGACCACCACCGGCCCGCTGGGCCAGGGCATCACCAACGCAGTCGGCTTCGCGCTGGCCGAGAAGCTGCTGGCCGAGGAGTTCAACCGCCCCGGCTACGACATCGTCAACCACCACACCTATGTCTTCATGGGTGACGGCTGCCTGATGGAAGGCATCAGCCACGAAGCCTGCGCGCTGGCCGGCGCCTGGAAGCTGAACAAGCTGATCGCGCTGTACGACGACAACGGCATCTCCATCGACGGCGAGGTCGCCCCCTGGTTCATCGACGACACGCCCAAGCGTTTCGAGGCCTATGGCTGGAACGTCATCGGCCCGGTCGACGGCCATGACGTGGATGCGGTGGACCAGGCCATTGCCAAGGCCAAGCTGAGCACCGACCGGCCGAGCCTGATCGTCTGCAAGACCATCATCGGCAAGGGCGCCCCGACCCGCGCCGGCACCGCCAAGGCGCACGGCGAGGCCCTGGGCGCCGAGGAGATCCGCGGCACCCGCGAGGCGCTGGGCTGGCCCCATGAGCCCTTCCTGGTGCCTGCCGAGGCCTATGAAGCCTGGGACGGCAAGACCCGCGGCGGCGCCACCGAGCAGGCCTGGAACGCCACCTTCGAAGGCTACCGCGCCGAGCACCCCGAGCTGGCCGCCGAGTTCGAGCGCCGCATGAAGGGCGAGCTGCCCAAGCAGTTCGCGCAGGTGGCGGTGGACACCGCGGTCGGCGCCCATGCCAAGGCGGAGACGGTCGCCAGCCGCAAGGCCAGCCAGCTCGCGCTGGAGGCCTTCACCGCCGAGCTGCCCGAGCTGCTGGGCGGCTCGGCCGACCTGACCGGCTCCAACCTGACCAACACCAAGTCGACCCCCGCGCTGCGCTTCGATGCCGACGGCAAGGGCAACGGCGGCCGCCACATCAACTACGGTGTGCGCGAGTTTGGCATGGCCGCCATCATGAACGGCGTCGCGCTGCATGGCGGCTACATCCCCTACGGCGGCACCTTCCTCACCTTCAGCGACTACTCGCGCAACGCCATCCGCATGGCCGCGCTGATGAAGCTGCGGGTGATCCACGTCTTCACGCACGACTCCATCGGCCTCGGCGAGGACGGCCCCACCCACCAGTCCATCGAGCATGCCGCCTCGCTGCGCCTGATCCCCGGCCTGGACGTGTGGCGCCCGGCCGACACCGCCGAGACCGCGGTGGCCTGGGCCTGCGCGATCGAGAACCGCCAGCGCCCGAGCGCGCTGCTGCTGTCGCGCCAGAACCTGCCCTACGCTCCCAAGGCCGGCCTGGAGGACATCTCCAAAGGCGCCTACGTGCTGGCCGAGCCGGCCGAGGTGGGCCTGAAGAAGAAGGCGCAGGCCGTGCTGATCGCCACTGGCTCCGAGGTGCAGCTGGCGCTGCATGCTCAGGCCGAGCTGGCCAAGGACGGCATCGCGGTGCGCGTGGTGTCCATGCCCTCCACCAACGTGTTCGACCGCCAGGCCGTCGCCTACAAGCGCGCCGTGCTGCCCGAGGGGCTGCCGCGCGTGGCGGTCGAGGCCGGCGTCACCGATTTCTGGTGGAAGTACCGCGTCGACGCGGTGGTCGGCATCGACACCTTCGGCGAATCGGCGCCGGCCGGCGTGCTGTTCAAGCACTTCGGCTTCACGGCGCAGAACGTCGCGGACACGGTGCGCGTGGTCCTGAAGAAGGCTTGACGGCCGGCGGCGCGGGGCGGCCGGCGTGGCCGCTTCGCGCGGCGGCCCCCCGGTTTTTCCCATCATCACAGGAGAGAAGACAATGACCATCAAGGTTGCCATCAACGGCTACGGCCGCATCGGCCGCAACGTGCTGCGCGCGCACTACGAGGGCGGCAAGAAGCACGACATCGAGATCGTCGCGATCAATGACCTGGGCGACCCCAAGACCAATGCGCACCTGACCAAGTACGACACCGCGCACGGTCCCTTCCCGGGCGAGGTCAGCGTCGAAGGCGACTACATGATCGTCAACGGCGACAAGATCCGCGTGCTGGCCAACCGCAACCCGGCCGAGCTGCCGTGGGGCGAGCTGGGCGTGGACGTGGTGATGGAGTGCACCGGCTTCTTCACCAGCAAGGAAAAGGCAAGTGCCCACCTGAAGGGCGGCGCCAAGAAGGTCATCATCTCCGCGCCCGGCGGCAAGGACGTGGACGCGACGGTGGTCTACGGCGTCAACCACGGCGTGCTGAAGGCGAGCGACACGGTGATCTCCAACGCCAGCTGCACCACCAACTGCCTGGCACCGCTGGTCAAGCCGCTGCACGACAAGATCGGCCTGGAAACCGGCCTGATGACGACCATCCACGCCTACACCAATGACCAGGTGCTGACGGACGTCTACCACGAAGACCTGCGCCGCGCGCGCAGCGCCACGCAGAGCATGATCCCCACCAAGACCGGCGCGGCTGCCGCGGTCGGCCTGGTGCTGCCCGAGCTCAACGGCAAGCTGGACGGCTTCGCGATCCGCGTGCCGACCATCAACGTGTCCATCGTCGACCTGAGCTTCATCGCCAAGCGCGACACCACCGTCGAGGAAGTGAACCAGATCCTGAAGGACGCGGCCGAAGGCGAGCTGAAGGGCATCCTGGGCTACAACACCGCCCCGCTGGTGAGCGTGGACTTCAACCACAACCCGGCCTCCAGCACCTTCGACGCGACCCTGACCAAGGTCAGCGGCCGCCTGGTCAAGGTGTCGAGCTGGTACGACAACGAGTGGGGCTTCAGCAACCGCATGCTGGACACCACCGTGGCCCTGATGGGCGCCAAGTAAGTCGTAACAGCGGCAAGACAATGCTGCCGATCTGCCGGCCTCCGGGCTGGTCGCAAGGGCCCCGCGGGGGCCCTTTTTTCTGGGTACGGCGGCGGCGCGTCGCCACTCCCGGCTTGGCGTGGCGCCCGAACATCACCTTACGGCGACCGTCTGTCGTCTCGGCACGCTGGCTGCTGGGTGAGTGACAATCGGTCCGGAACGCGCGTATTCGCCCCGTCCTCCCGCGACGCCCGGTGCCGCCGAACTGCGGTAGGGCTTCTGCATGGGCAGAGTTTCCGCGTGACTGGTCCTCTCTCTCATAATCGATCCCATGTCGCCGTCCTCTCGCCGCCGCCTCCTGTCCGCCTGCCTCCTGTCCGCCTGCCTGCTGTCCCTGGCGCTGCCTTGCGCTGTGGCTGCACAGGCTGTCGCCACCCCGTCCTCCTCAGCGGCGCCCGCCTTTGGCGTGCTGGTGAAGCTCAAACCGCAGGCGCCGTCGCTGCCTGGCCGCGAGGTGCCGCAGCAGGTGGCGCGCGAACGGCTGGCCCAGGTCTTCTCCGGCAAGTCGCTTGCGATGGGTGAGGTGCGGCCGGTTGGCACCGGCGCCCATTGGGTGCAATGGAGCCGGCCGCTGGAACGGGCCGAGGCCGACCGTCTGGCGCGGGAGCTGGCGCAGGACGCGAATGTCGAATGGGCGGTGCCCAATGTGCGGGAGCACCGCCTGCAGGTCGCCGCGCCGAACGACACGCACTACGGCCAGCAGTGGTGGCTGAGCGCGGCGCCCGGCGCCGGCAGCCGTGGCGTGCCGAATATCGCGGGGGCGTGGCAGGTCACGACGGGCGGTGACATCAGCGTTGCGGTGCTGGACACCGGTCTGCTGCGCAGCCACCCTGACCTGCAAGGTGAGCGCTTCACTTCCGGCTATGACCTGATGAGCCTGGGCAGCAACGGCACCAGCAATCCCACCGGGGATGGCGACGGCCGCGACGAGGACTTCTCCGACCCCGGCGACGGTGTGGATGCAGGCGAATGCGGCTCGGGCGAGCCGGAGGAAGAAAGCTCCTGGCACGGCACCAAGATCGCGGCGCAGATCGGCGCCGACACCGGCAACAGCATCGGTGTCGCTGGCATCAACCGCAACGTGCGCATCGTCTCGGTGCGCATTGCCGGCAAGTGCGGCGCGCTGGTCAGCGACATCGTGGACGGCATGCGCTGGGCGGCCGGGCTGTCGGTGTCGGGGGCACCGAAGAACCCGCACCCGGTGCGGCTGATCAACCTCAGCTTCGGCAGCAGCGAGCAGAGCTGCGCGCCGTACCAGGACACCATCAACGAACTGAACCGCATGGGCGTGCTGATCATCGCCGCCGGTGGCAACGACCTGGGCCCGGTGGGCAGGCCGGCGCGCTGCCCGGGCGTGCTCGGCGTGGGTGCGATCAACCGCGACGGCTTCAAGACGGTCTATGCCAGCCTCGGCCCGCAGATCGGCATCACCACCGTCGGCGGCGACACTGAAGACGGCTCCCTGAAGGCCACCGACGGCGGCCTGTACACCGCCTCCAACGACGGCACCCGTGGGCCGGGCACCAACAACTACGGGGCGTCCTACGGCACCAGCTTCTCCACGCCGGTGGTCGCGGGCGTGGCTTCGCTGATGCTGGCGCGCAACCCGTCGCTGACGCTGGATCAGCTGGTGCACGGCATCAAGTCGACCGCACGGCCGCACGTCACGACCAGCCAGTACTCCACGCTGGAGCAATGTGACGCCCAGCGCAAGCAGGGCCGCTGCTATTGCACGACCACGACTTGCGGCGCCGGCATCCTGGATGCCGAGAAGGCCTTGCAGTACGCAGCCGATCCCAGCGCCGCGCCGGTGTTCCACAACCCCGATGCCGGCTCCGTCAGCGACAGTGGTGGTGGCGGCGGCGCGCTCGGCTGGGGCTGGTTGGCCGGCCTCGCACTGGTCGCCGGACTGGCGCAGCGCAGCCGGCGGGCAGCGGCCACTGCCTGAGCGCAGATCTATCGCCGCGTTGGGCGGCGCGGCACCCCTACCTTAAAAGCGGCGGCGGACAGCAGCCGGGAAGCGGCAGGCCTGCATGGCTCTGGACGCGCCGGCAGTCCGCTCGCTGGAGAGGGCCTGGTTGCCCAAGGGCCGATCGCCAGATGACGGATCCGGCACGTGGCGCGCCTCGTTGCGAGGCGCGCGCTGGCCCAGGGGACGAGGCGGCTCAGGCCGCGGCAGCGCCCCGGCAGGCCGCAAAGCTGCGCCCGCCCAGCCGCGGCCTGAGGGCCGCCAGGCGGCCCTGCAGCGCGGTGTCGGCCACCGGCACCCGCACCACATAGGTGCTTACCGGCGGGGTGATGGTCACCAGCCGCGCCGCGCGCAGGCCTTTCTTCACCAGTTCATCGAGCCGGGCGTCGGCCTCCTTGCGTTCGGTATAGCGGCCCAGCGAGAGGCCGAACTCGAAGCCCGGCGAGTTGCGCACCTCCTCCGACTTGATGCCCAGCGGCCGCAGCTCCGTCTGCCGGCGCAGCATCGCTTCGCGTGTCGGGAATCGGCCCAGGTAGAGCATGAAGACGCCCGCCTTCTCATGGCGGATGGCGCGCCAGGCGTCGGCCGGCAGCTCGCTGCGCAGCAGCGCGCGGGTGGTGCCGAAGTCGGCCTCCGCGAAGGGGCCGGCCTCCATGCAGCGGCTGTCGGCCGGCACGGGCGCGGGCGGCGCCGGCGCAGCTTCGGCCGCCTGGGTGGCGGCGGCCACGGCCACCACCGGAACGGCCGACGCAGCCTCGGCCATCGGCAGTCCGGTGCCGGAAGGGGCGGTGCCCGCAGCGTCGGCCCCTCCTGATGGCGACGCCGGTGGCAGCGCCACGGGCAGGGAAGCCGGCTCGGCGGCGGCGCCACGGCCGGCTGTGTCGTTTGGCAGGTGGATCGCCTCGGGGCGCACCTGACGCTGCAGGCGCTCCGGTTCACGCTGGTCGGACGCCTGGCCGACCAAGCCGCCCAGGTGGCCATGGCTCCAGGCATAGAAGCCGAGGTTGCCCAGCAGCAGCAGGAGCACGATCAATCTCAGCATGGCCTCACGCTCACTTCCCCGCTTTCGATGGCCTGCACCCCGGCCGCGGTCTGCAGCAGCAACGCCCCCTTGCGATCAACGCCCGCGCCGATGCCTTGCAGCGGATCCTCATGGCTGGTGCGCACCGGCACCCCGCGCAGCACATCCAGCATGGCGAAGCGATCGGCAAACGGATCGAACCCCTCCGACTCGAAGCGCAGCAGCGCGGCCAGCAGCGGCAGGGCCACCCGCTGGAGCACGTCGGGTGCGGTGAGGGTGGCATCCAGCTCCTGCAGCGCGCCCACGCGGTTGCGGGCGTCGGGCGCGTCGACCGGCCGGATGTTGAGGCCCACCCCGACCAATGCGTAACGGCCGGCCGGGTTGCCCTGCAAGCCGGTGGTTTCGATCAGGATGCCGCCGAGCTTGCGGCCGCGGCCGGCACCGTCCAGCAGCCACAGGTCGTTGGGCCACTTCAGGCCGATGCCGGCTGGCAGCGCCTCGGCCAGCGCCACGCCGACCGCCAGCGACAAGCCCGACCAGTCGCGCGGCGCATAGGGCAGGCCGAGCGAGAACGTGAGCGAGGCGCCCGCCTGCGAGGCCCAGGGCCGGCCCTGTCGGCCACGGCCGGCGCGCTGGTGCTCCGCCACCATCAGGCAGGGCGCGGCGTCGCCGGCGCGGGCGCGCTCCAGCAGCCGGGTGCTGGTGGAGTCGACCTCGGCCACCGCCTCCACGCTGAGGCCGGGACACAGCGGCTCCAGCCGCTCCCAGAGGGTCTCGCAGGGCCAGTGCAGCGTGGTCATCACAAGGGCTGGACGTGAATACCTGGCAAGGCCGTCGTCAGCGCTTGGGGGCCAGCATCGTGCCGCGGCACTTGCTGCTGCCGCAACGGCACTCGTATTCCTTCTTCAGCTTGGCGGTGTAGCGCGCGTCGATCACCAGGCCGTAGTCGTAGAACAGCTCTTCGCCCGGCTTGATGTTGCGCAGCGCCTTCACGAAGACGCGGCCCTCGACCTCGTCGGCCTCGCAGTTCGGGTCGCAGTGGTGGTTGATCCAGCGCGCCGAATTGCCCTTGTACTTGCCGTCGATGACGTGCTCGTCGTCGATGTGGAAGTAGAAGGTGTGGTGCGGATCGTTGGGGTCGTGCGGGTGGCGGCGCAGCGCCTCCTCCCAGGTGATCACCTCGCCGCGGTATTCGATGATGGTCTCGCCCTTCTTGAAGGCGGTGAGGGCATAGACCCCCTTGCCGTGCACGCCGGAGCGGCGCACCTGGGTGCGGCGGCCGGCGGCCGGGGTGGCGGGCTGCCGAGCGGTGCTGGGCGCCTGGGGGCGAGACGGCCGGGCTTGCGTCATGGATGACTTTGGGTACATTGAAATTGAGCGCGCATGCGTGTGTGCGCGCACGCGCGAGGGAGCCGCATTGTAGGGGGCTGCCTCGCAGACCCGTCAAATCCCGTGGAGACGAACATTCCTAACTGCAGCGTTGACGACCAAGTGGGCTTGGCATTCGCCTTGCCAAGACCTGGGGCGGCCGTGCCCCGGCGGCCGGGGATGTGCGTGCTTGCCGCAGGCGGCGAGCGGGTTCGCGAGGCGTCGCTTCGCGCGAGTTTCGTCTGAGCAGTAGTGAGTACGATGAGCAAAGCATTGGTTATTGCCGAGAAGCCCTCGGTCGCACAGGACATCGTGCGCGCATTGACGCCCTCGGTCGGCAAGTTCGACAAGCACGATGAATATTTCGAGAACGAGCAGTACGTCGTCACCTCGGCGGTGGGCCACCTGGTGGAAATCAAGGCGCCCGAGGAATTCGACGTCAAGCGCGGCAAGTGGAGCTTCAACAACCTGCCGGTGATCCCGCCGCACTTCGATCTCAACCCGATCGACAAGAGCAAGGGCCGCCTGAACGCGATCGTCAAGCTCATCAAGCGCAAGGACGTCACCGAGATCATCAACGCCTGTGACGCGGGGCGCGAGGGCGAGCTGATCTTCCGGCTCATCGTGCAGTACGCCTCGCCAGCCAAGGGCTCGCTCAACAAGGGCATCCGGCGGCTGTGGCTGCAGTCGATGACGCCGCAGGCCATCCGCGACGGCTTCGCCAAGCTGCGCAGCGACGAGCAGATGCAGCCGCTGGCCAGCGCCGCGCGCTGCCGCTCCGAGGCCGACTGGCTGGTGGGCATCAACGGCACCCGCGCGATGACGGCCTTCAACTCGCGCGACGGCGGCTTCTTCCTGACCACCGTCGGACGGGTGCAGACGCCCACGCTGTCCATCGTCGTCGAGCGCGAGGAGAAGATCCGCAAGTTCGTCTCGCGCGACTACTGGGAGGTGCGGGCCACCTTCGGCTGCGAGGCGGGGCAGTACGACGGCAAGTGGTTCAACCCCAAGTGGAAGAAGACCGAGGGCGACCCCGAGCTGCGCGCCGACCGCCTCTGGACGGCCAAGGAAGCCGAGGCCATTGCCGAGGCGGTGCGCAACAAGAGCGGCACGGTCACCGAGGAATCCAAGCCCAGCTCGCAGTCCAGCCCGCTGCTGTACGACCTCACCTCGCTGCAGCGCGAGGCCAACTCGCGCTTCGGCTTCTCGGCCAAGACCACCCTGTCGCTGGCCCAGGCCTTGTACGAGAAGCACAAGGTGCTGACCTACCCGCGGACCGACTCGCGCGCGCTGCCGGAGGACTACCTGGCCGTCGCGAAGGACACGGTGCAGATGCTGGCCACCGACGAGGCCACCCGCCTCTACGCGCCGCATGCCAAGAAGGCGCTGGCCGAGGGCTATGTGAAGCCCAACAAGCGGGTGTTCGACAACGCCAAGGTGTCGGACCACTTTGCCATCATCCCCACGCTGCAGTCGCCCAAGAGCCTGAGCGAGGCGGAGCAGAAGCTCTACGACATGGTGGTCAAGCGCTTCCTGGCGGTGTTCTTCCCGGCGGCCGAATACCTGGTGACCACCCGCATCACCACCGTCAAGCATGCCGGCCAGGAGCACAGCTTCCAGACCAACGGCAAGGTGCTGGTGAAGCCCGGTTGGCTGGCCGTGTACGGCAAGGACGCACAGGAAGACGACGCCACCCTGGTGCCGGTGAAGGCCGGCGAGACGGTGGTGAACGAGGAGATCAACGTCGTGCCGCTCAAGACCCGGCCGCCGGCGCGCTACAGCGAAGCGACGCTGCTGGGCGCGATGGAAGGCGCGGGCAAGCTGATCGACGACGACGAGCTGCGCGAAGCCATGCAGGAGAAGGGCCTCGGCACCCCGGCCACCCGGGCGGCGATCATCGAAGGCCTGATCCTCGAGAAGTACCTGGTGCGCGAAGGCCGCGAGCTGATGCCCACCGCCAAGGCCTTCCAGCTGATGACGCTGCTGCGCGGCCTGGGCGTGGAAGACCTCACCAAGCCCGAGCTCACCGGCAACTGGGAATACCAGCTGTCGCAGATGGAGCGGGGCCGGCTGAGCCGCGAGGCCTTCATGGACGAGATCGCCGCGATGACGCAGCGCATCGTGCAGAAGGCCAAGGAATACGACCGCGACACCATCCCCGGCGACTACGCGACGCTGAAGACCCCCTGTCCCAACTGTGGCGGCACGGTGAAGGAGAACTACCGCCGCTTCAGCTGCGTGGGGGCGGCCGGCAGTGGCGAGGACGGCGGCTGCGGCTTCTCGATGAGCAAGATCCCCGGCGGCCGCAGCTTCGAGCTGCCGGAGGTCGAGCAGTTCCTGCGCGACAAGCGCATCGGCCCGCTGGAGGGCTTCCGCTCCAAGGCCGGCTGGCCCTTCACCGCGGAGCTGAAGCTGGTGTACGACGACGAGCTGCGCAACTACAAGCTCGAATTCGACTTCGGCGAGGACGCCCGCAAGGAGGCCGAAGGCGGCGAGGCCATCGACTTCAGCGGCCAGGAGCCGCTCGGCCGCTGCCCCAAGTGCCAGGCCAGCGTCTACGAGCACGGCACCAGCTATGTCTGCGAGAAGAGCGTCGGCCCGCACACCACCTGCGACTTCAAGAGCGGCAAGATCATCCTGCAGCAGCCGGTGAGCCGCGAGCAGATGGGCAAGCTGCTGGCCGAGGGCAAGACCGACCTGCTCGACAACTTTGTCTCCGCCCGCACGCGGCGCAAGTTCAAGGCCTTCCTGAAGTGGGATGCGAAAGAAGGCAAGGTGGTGTTCGAGTTCGAGCCGCGTGCCCCGCGGGCCGCCGCCAAGAAGGCGCCGGCGAAGAAGGCGGCCGCAAAGTCCTGAGGCCGAGGCGCCGCGGGCGGGCGCGGGCCCGGACGGGCGCCGAGGTCCGAGGTTCCAGGTCCGAGGTCCGGGCTCGTCACGGCGCTGGCTGCGGACGGGCCGGTGCCCTGCGACGGCCGGTGGCGCAGCCGCTGAGCGGAGCCCGGCCACGCCGCCTCGAAGCCTGACCGGCGGACGCCTTGAGCTGCTGAGGCGCCGAGGCGCTGCAGCTTGCGGTCCGGGAAGCACAAGGCCTGGCGCCTGCACCGCAGTAGCGGCCTTCGCCCGCCTACTTTGCCCGCCTGTCTACGCAGTTCCCGCGGCCCGCGGCAGGCTTGCGGTGGCCATACTGGCGCCATGTCCAGCGTCGTTTTCTTCAAGCTGTTTGCCATCTTCTCGGTCGTCGCGCTCGGCTGGGGCGCCGGCCGCATGAAGTTCTTCGGCGGCGGCGAGGCGGCGCGCGCGCTCTCGAATGCGGCGTTCTTCCTGTTTGCGCCGGCGCTGCTGTTTCGCACCACCGCGCGCATCGACATCGCCACCCTGCCGTGGTCGACGCTGGCGGCATTCTTCATCCCTGCCACTGCATGGATGGTGGCCCTCTACCTCTCGCAGCGCGGGCGGCCCGCGCTGCCTCCGGCGGGCCCCAGCGTGCGTGCGCTCACGGCGACCTTCGGCAACACGGCCCAGCTCGGCATCCCGATGGCCGCGGCCCTGTTCGGCGAGCAGGGCCTGTCGGTGCACCTGGCCATCGTCAGCGTGCATGCGCTCACCCTGCTGTCGGTGCAGACGGTGCTGGTGGAGCTGGATGTGGGCCGGGCCGCGGCGCGCGAGCAGGGCGGTCGCCCCCGCCTGGCGCGCATGCTGGGGCAGACCGTGCGCAACACCGTGATCCACCCGGTGGTGCTGCCGGTGCTGGCCGGCCTGGCCTGGAACCTCACCGGCTGGACGCTGGCCGAGCCGGTGGATGGCGTGCTGGCCATGCTCGGCGAGGCGGTGGTGCCGGTCTGCCTGGTGGCCATCGGCATGTCGCTGGCGCACTATGGCCTGCGCGGCTCGGCCACCACCGCATCTGCACTGGCCGCGGCCAAGCTGCTGGTCATGCCGGCCCTGGTGCTGCTGGCCGGCTACGGGGTGGCTGGCCTGCGCGGGCTGCCGCTGACGGTCATCGTGATGGCCGCGGCCCTGCCCACCGGCAGCAACGCGCTGATGTTTGCGCAGCGCTACCGCGCGCTGGAGGCGGAGGCCACCGCCGCCATCGTGACGTCGACGCTGGCCTTCGTGCTGGCGGCCCCGCTGTGGCTGATGCTGCTGGCGGCCCTGCCGCATTGAGCCGGCCCGCCGCCGGCGCGAAAGCGGCGGGTTTGCGACAATCCGGGCCATGAGTGCCACCGACATCCCCACCTACATGGCCCGGCTGGGCGAGGCCGCCCGGGCGGCCGCCACGCTGATGGCGGCCGCGTCCACCGCTGCCAAGAACCAGGCCCTGCTGCGCCTGGGCGCGCTGATCGGCGAGCAGCGGGCGCTGTTGCAGGACGAGAACGCCAAGGACATCGCCAATGCGGAGCGCAACGGCCTGAGCGCGCCGATGGTCGACCGACTGCGCCTGACCGACAAGGTCATCGCCCAGATGGCCGAGAACTGCGTGCAAGTGGCCGCGCTGCCAGACCCGGTGGGCGAGATCACCAACGTGCGGCGTCGTCCCACCGGCATCTCGGTGGGGCAGATGCGGGTGCCGGTCGGCGTGTTCGGCATGATCTACGAGAGCCGGCCCAACGTCACCATCGAAGCCTCCTCGCTCGGCATCAAGAGCGGCAACGCCTGCGTGCTGCGGGGCGGCTCCGAAGCCATCCATTCCAACCTGGCGCTGTGGAAGCTGGTGCAGCAGGCGCTGCGCGAAGCCGGCCTGCCGGCCGAAGGCGTGCAGCTGATCGAGACCACCGACCGCGAGGCGGTGGGCCGGCTCATCGCGATGCCCGAGCATGTGGACCTCATCATCCCGCGCGGCGGCAAGTCGCTGATCGAGCGCATCAGCCGCGAAGCCAAGGTGCCGGTGATCAAGCACCTGGACGGCAACTGCCACGTCTTCGTCGATGCAAGCGCCGGGCTGGAGCTGGCCCTCGCGGTGACCGACAACGCCAAGACGCAGAAGTACAGCCCCTGCAATGCGGCCGAATCGCTGCTGGTGCACCGTGACATCGCGCCGGCCTTCCTGCCGCGCATCGGCGCAGTGTTTGCCGCCAAGGGCGTGGAGATGCGCTGCGACGAGGGCGCGGCCCGCTGGCTGTCCGGCGTGGCCGGTGCCCGGGTGGTGGCCGCCACCGAGCAGGACTGGTCCGAGGAGTACCTGGCGCCGGTGATCAGCGTGAAGGTGGTCGACAGCCTGGACGAAGCCATCGCCCACATCAACCGCTACGGCTCGCACCACACGGACGCCATCCTGACCGAGCACCATTCCAATGCCATGCGCTTCCTGCGCGAAGTGGACTCGGCCAGCGTGATGGTGAATGCCTCCACCCGCTTCGCCGACGGCTTCGAGTACGGCCTGGGCGCCGAGATCGGCATCTCCACCGACAAGTTCCATGCGCGCGGCCCGGTGGGCCTGGAAGGGCTCACTTCGCTGAAGTACGTGGTGTTTGGCCAGGGCGAAGTGCGGAACTGACATGCAAGTGCAAGACCCCCGCAAGGCCCTGGTGCTCTTCTCCGGTGGCCAGGACTCCACTGCCTGCCTGGCCTGGGCGCTGGCCCGCTATGCGCAGGTCGAGACCCTGGGCTTCGACTATGGCCAGCGCCACCGCATCGAGCTGGATTGCCGCCCGCGGGTGCTCGACGCGCTGCGGCAGGCCTTTCCGCACTGGGCCGGACGGCTGGGCCCCGACCACCTGCTCGACCTGGCCTTGCTGGGGCAGATCAGCGACACCGCGCTGACCTCGGAGCGCGCCATCGAGATGGCGCAGAACGGCCTGCCCAACACCTTCGTGCCCGGGCGCAACCTGCTGTTCCTCAACTTCGCGGCGACGCTGGCCTACCGCCGGGGCGCCAGCGTGTTGGTGGGCGGCATGTGCGAGACCGACTATTCCGGCTATCCGGATTGCCGCGACAACACGCTCAAGGCCCTGCAGGTGGCCCTCAGCCTGGGGCTGGACCAGCCGATGGTGATCGAGACCCCGCTGATGTGGCTGGACAAGGCGCAGACCTGGGCCCTCACCGATGCGCTGGGCGGGCAGGCGCTGAACGACCTGATCGTCGAGCAGACCCACACCTGCTACCTCGGCGAGCGCGGCCAGCGCCACCGCTGGGGCTATGGCTGCGGCCACTGCCCGTCGTGCGAGTTGCGCCGGCGCGGGCACGATGCCTGGCTGGCAGGCCAGGCCCGCTTGCCCGGGCCGCCGGACGACGCAGCCACTGGCCAGCCCTGAGCCGGGGCCGCTGCTGCGCCGGCGTTGCGGCGGGCGGGCTGCGGCGGCACATCGACCTTACGCTCTTTCCGCTTCCGCTTCCGCTTCCGCTTCCGCTTCGGCTTCGGCTTCGGCTTCGGCTTCGGCTTCGGCCGGCCGTGCGCCTTTGCGGCTGCGGTGGCGCGCCGCGCTGCGTCGAATGCGAGAACAAGGCGTTCAGCGCCTCCTCTGCTTGGCCGGCCGCAGGGGCTGTCGTAGAGTCGCGGGACTTCGAGGATGAGGAAGGAGAGTGCCAATGAGCACGACGCAGATGGTGGCCTGGGTGGTGGTGGCTGTGCTGTTTTTTTGGGGAGTGGGCGCCTACAACCGGCTGGTGCGCTTGCGCAATGCGATTGCCAATGCCTACGCGCAGATCGACGTCCAGCTCAAGCGCCGCTACGACTTGATTCCCAACCTGGTGGAAACCGCCAAGAAGTACATCGCGCATGAACGCGAGACGCTGGAGGCGGTGATCGCCGCCCGCAACCAGGCCCGCGCCGCGGCCGACCAGGTGCGCGCCCGGCCCACCGGCCGCGGCCCGGTGGGTGCCCTCATGGTGGCCGAGCAGGCGCTGCAGGGCAGCCTGGGGCGCCTGATGGCAGTGGTCGAGAACTACCCCGAGCTCAAGGGCGACCAGACGCTGCGCGAGCTGTCCGAGGAGCTCACCAGCACCGAGAACAAGGTGGCCTTCGCGCGGCAGTCCTTCAACGATGCGGCGCTCGACTACAACAACGCCGCCCAGCAGTTCCCCACCACGCTGATCGCCGGCCTGTTCGGCTTCACTCCGGCGGGCATGCTGCAGTCCACCACTGGCGAGGCCGAGCGCCAGGCGGTGCGGGTGCAGTTCTAGCCGGCGCCGGCCCGCCCCCTCCCGCGCCGCGCGCCGCCATGCGTTTCCGCGACCACCAGGACCAGGCGCAGGCAGCCACACGCCGCCTGCTGCTGCTGTTCGCGGCCGTGCTGGTGCTGCTGGTGCTGGCCGTCAATGGCGTGCTGGCGCTGATCTACCGCCTCAGCTTCCCGTGGGCAGCCGACTGGCCCCGCTTCTTCTTCGAGACCAACACCGGCCTGGTGCTGCTGTTCGTGCTCGGCGGTTGCTGGTTCGAGATGCTGAGGCTGCGCGAAGGCGGCGCCCATGTGGCCCGGCTGGCCGGCGGGCGCTGCATCAGCGAGCCCGAGGGCCGGCCTGGCGACCTCTACGAGAAGCGGCTGCTCAATGTGGTGGACGAGCTGGCCATCGCCTGCAATGTGCAGCCACCCCAGGTGTGGGTGCTGCACCGGGAGGACGCCATCAACGCCTTCGCCGCGGGCTGGCAGGTCGACGACGCGGTGGTGGCCGTCACCCGCGGCGCGCTGGAGCGCCTGACGCGCGACGAGCTGCAGGGCGTCGTGGCCCACGAGTTCAGCCACCTGGTGCACGGCGACACCCGGCTCAACATGCGCCTCATCGGCCTGGTGTGGGGCCTGCAGATGATCTACACCTTCGGCCATTCGCTGGTGGAGCCGGATGAGCGCGGCCATCGCAGCCTGGCGGTGTTCTTCGGTGCTGGCCTGATGGCGGTCGGCTCGCTCGGCTGGCTGGCGGGCCGGTTGTTGAAGGCGGCGGTGTCGCGGCAGCGCGAGTTCCTGGCCGATGCCTCGGCCGTCAAGTTCACACGCAGCGTGCAGGGCATCGGCGGGGCCTTGCGCAAGATCGCCGACCAGGCCTGGCGCCGTCAGGACCGCCTGCGCAACGTGCAGGCGGAAAGCCTGTCGCATCTCTTTTTCGTCTCCCGCCTCCGCTGGGGCAGCCTGGACAGCCACCCGCCCTTGCAGGAGCGCATTCGCCGCATCTACGGCCATGCGGTCGATCCGCTGCCGGCACGCCAGCTGGCACCCCAGGACGACGATGCACCCGACACGCAGCCGATGCAGCAGGGGGTGGTGCTGTCCTTCGCAGCCGGCGTGGCGCGCCGGGTGTCTGCCGAGGTGGTGCAGGCGGCGGCTGCCGCCACGCCGCCCGAGGCCGAGCGCCACGACGCGGTGCAGCGTGCCGCGCTGGACCCAGCGGCCGACACGCGGCAGGCCGCCCTCGGCCGCGCCGGCTACTGGCAGGGGCCGATGGAGCGCCGCGCCGCCGTGCTGGCCCTGCTGCTGACCCCCGGCAACATGGCCGAGCTGAAGGCCTGGCAGCAGGAGACCGACGGCTTCGCGGGGGCTGCGGCCGTGTTCGCCGATGTCGAGCGGCTGGGCGATGCGAGCCGCATGCCGGTGTTCGAGCAACTGCTGCAGCGCAGCGCCGCCGCACCGGTGGCCGAGCGCCGTGCCCTGCTGGAGGCGGCGCGCCGCATCATGGGCGCCGATGGCCATGCGAGTCCGCTTGACCGGCTGCGCTGGCTGGTGATGCGCCATTTGCTGGCCGGGCCGACCCCGCGCGCCCTGGCTGCCGGCGGCGACCAGGACATCGAGCCCCTGGCCGAGCCGATCTCCGTGTTGACCGCCTTCCTGGCCCGCGTGGTCGCGGCCGACGCCCTGCTGCAGCTGCCGCCGTCCGAGGCGCCGCCCTGGTACCGCGCCGTGTGGCGCGGCCTGATGGGCGACCGGCCGATGCCCGCCTGGCGCCTGCCCGACGGTGACGCGCTGGTGCAGGCGGTGCACCAGGCCGGCCGCCTGAAGGCCGTGCAGCGGCCGGTGCTGCTGTGCACCTGGTGCGAGCTGGCGGTGCAGCTCGCACCGCAAGGCCGGCTCGATGCGGCCAGCGCCGATGCGCTGCGCGCGATGGCCGTGCTGCTCGACAGCCCCTTGCCGCCGCTGCTGGCAGCCCAATACCAGGAGCTGGAGGGGCGCTGAGGAACGGCCCGCCGGTGGTCCGGCGGCTGCTCCGGCGCCAGCGAGCGGGGCCGACGCAAGTCGGCTGCGGAATCCCGCCTGCCGGCGTGCGGCTGCCGCCTGCACTAGACTGCCGGCCGTGAACGTCTCCCCCACTTCGAGTTCCTTGCCCCTGTCGCGCCTGCTCGGCCACACCGCGGACGCGGTGCGTGCGGTGCGCAGCGGCGCCTCGCTCAACGACGCGCTGGCTGCCTGCCCGGCCCCCGCTCGCCCCGGCACGCAGGCCCTCAGCTTCCAGGTGATGCGCGGCCTGGGCCGTGCACAGGCGCTGCGGGCCAAGCTGGCCAAGCGGGCACCGCCCGCCTGGGTGGACGCGCTGCTGCTGACGGCGCTGGCCTTGCTGTGCGACAGCGCCGATGCCGCTGCCTATGCCGAGCACACCCTGGTGGACCAGGCGGTGGAGGCCGTCAAGCAGCGCGAACGCGCCAGCGCGCCTTTCCTGAATGCGGTGCTGCGGCGCTTCCTGCGCGAGCGGTCCGCGCTGATGCAGGCCACCGATGCCGACGTGGTGGCCGCCTGGAACCACCCGCGCTGGTGGGTCGAGCGCTTGAAGCGCGACTGGCCGCAGCACTGGCAGGGGCTGCTCGCCGCCAACAACGAGCGCCCGCCGATGACCTTGCGCGTGCATGCCGGCCGCGGCAGTGCTGCCGCCTACCTGGAGCGGCTGCAGCAGGCCGGCCTGTCGGCCAGCGTGATCGGCCCGCAAGCCATCCGGCTCGACGAACCCTGCCCGGTGACCCGGCTGCCTGGCTTCGAAACCGGCGACGTCTCGGTGCAGGACCTGGCGGCCCAATGGGCCGCGCCGCTGCTGCTCGGCCTGGCGGGCGAGGGCGGCCCGGCCGCCGTGCCCGCTGGCGCCCGTGTGCTGGACGCCTGCGCCGCGCCGGGCGGCAAGACGGCCCACCTGCTGGAGCTGGCTTCGCTGGACCTGCTGGCCATCGACAGCGATGCCAACCGCCTGGCCCGGGTGGCCGACACCCTGCAGCGCCTGCAGCTGCGGGCCGAGCTGAAGGCGGCCGACGCCCGCCAGCCCGAGACCTGGTGGGACGGCCGGCCCTTCGATGCCATCCTGATGGACGCGCCCTGCAGCGCGGCCGGCATCGTGCGGCGCCATCCGGATGTGCGCTGGCTGCGGCGCGATGCCGACATCGAGCAGCTGGCCCGCATCCAGCGCGAGATGCTGGAGGCCTTGTGGCCGCTGCTCAAGCCGGGCGGTCGCCTGCTGTACTGCACCTGTTCTGTCTTCAAGGCAGAAGGCCAGCCGCAGATCGACGCTTTTTTGCAACGGCATCGCGAGGCGCGTGCACTGCCCGCCCCGGGGCATGCGCTGCCCTTGCGACACAATGCCGACGTGGCTGCCCAACCGGGGCCGGCGGCCGCCCCGCACGACGGG
Organism: Eleftheria terrae; assembly: GCF_030419005.1. Taxonomy (NCBI): domain Bacteria; kingdom Pseudomonadati; phylum Pseudomonadota; class Betaproteobacteria; order Burkholderiales; genus Eleftheria; species Eleftheria terrae. The sequence goes on along the minus strand of NZ_CP106951.1, from coordinate 3,143,963 downwards.
TTCTTCTACGCCTTGCTCGAAAAGCGTCCCGCCTGAGACTGAAGTCGTAACGTGCGTCGCGATCAACGGGTTGCCGGCTGTGTTTCTCCCGCTGTCGCGCCGGCAGCGGACCGCATCGTGGCGGCTGCGCGCGGGGGCTGGCCCGGCATGGCGGCCTGGCTCGCATGGGCGCTGGCCCTGCTCCTCACCGTCTTGCCCGGCCCCGTGGCGGCGGCCGGCATCGACTTGCACGAGGTGGAAGTCGGCCGTGGCGAGGACGGCCTGCTGATCGGCTTCAGCGCCCGCTTCGAGTTGCCGCGTGCGGTCGAAGACGCGTTGATGAAGGGCGTGCCCCTGCATTTCGTGGCCGAGGCCAGCACCTGGCGCTCGCGCTGGTATTGGCGCGACCAGCGCATCGCCCGGCAGAGCCGCTCCTGGCGCCTGGCCTACCAGCCGCTGATGCGGCGCTACCGGGTCAATTTCGGCAGCCTGCACCAGCAGTACGAATCGCTGGCCGAGGCGCTGGCGGCAGTGCAGCGGGTCAGCCGGTGGAAAATCGCGGACGTGTCGCAGCTCGAACCCGGTGAGCGGCATTACATCGAGCTGGCCTACCGGCTCGACACCACCCAGCTGCCGCGGCCCTTCCAGATCGGCATCGGCGGCCAGGCCGAGTGGAACCTCTCGGCCGAGAGCACCGTCGTGATCGACGACCCGACCTGAGCGGCGCCCCCGCCCAGCCTGACGACCCCTTCTCCTGCGCGCACCGTCCCGTGACCAAAGCCACCCGCTGGGCCTGGATTCTTTCGCTCATCGCCGTGTCGGGCGGCGGCCTGGTGCTGGTCTTCCTGCTTGCGCTGTCGACCAACAACCGGCGGCTGTACGAGCAGCACTTCGAATGGCTGGTGTGGCTCAACGGCGCCATTGCCGCAGTGCTGGCGCTGGTGATCGCCAGCGCGGCGGTGCGCCTGGTGGTGCGCATGCGCCGGCGCAAGTTCGGCAGCCGGCTGTTGTTCAAGCTGGCCGGCATCTTTGCGCTGGTGGGCGTGATTCCGGGGCTGGCCATCTACATCGTGAGCTACCAGTTCGTCTCGCGCAGCATCGAGAGCTGGTTTGACGTGGAAGTGGAAAGCGCGCTCGACGCCGGCCTGAACCTGGGTCGCGTCACGCTCGACACCCTGGTCAACGACCTCGGCAGCAAGACCCGGGCGGCTGCCGACCGGCTCGGTGCCGATGGCCGGCAGGCCGCCCTTGCGCTGGCCTTGGAACGCGTGCGTGACCAGTTGTCGGCCGAAGACGCGACGCTGCTGGGTCCGGCCGGCCAGCCGCTGGCCAGCGTGGGCGTGCAGCGGGCTGCGCTGGCGCCGGAGCGGCCGCCGAGCGCCCTGCTGCGGCAGGCGCGCAGCCAGCGCATGGTGAGCCAGCTGGAGGGCCTGGACGACGACACCGGCCCGCCACGCATCCGGGTGCTGGCCTATGTGCCGTCGGCCAGCTTCACCTTGCTGACCGAAGACCGTTACCTGATGGTGACGCAGCTGCTGCCCGCCTCGCTGGCGGCCAATGCGCTGGCGGTGCAGAAGGCCTACCGCGAATACCAGCAGCGCTCGCTGGCCCGGGAGGGCCTGCGGAAGATGTACATCGGCACGCTCACCTTGTCGCTGTTCCTGGCCGTCTTTGGTGCCGTGCTGCTGGCGGTGACCCTGGGCAACCAGCTCGCGCGGCCGCTCTTGCTGCTGGCCGAAGGCGTGCGCCAGGTGGCCGCCGGGGACCTGACGCCCAAGCAGGTCTTTGCCTCGCGCGACGAACTGGGCGGCCTGACCCGTTCATTTGCCGACATGACACAGCAGCTGTCCGATGCGCGCGCCCTGGCACAGCACACGCTGAGCCAGCTCGAGGCGGCCAAGACCAATCTGCAGACCATCCTCGACAACCTGACGGCCGGTGTGATGGTGCTCGACCACGAGGGCCGCATTGCCTCCGTGAACCCCGGGGCCACGCGCATCCTGCGGCTGCCGGTGGGCGCCTATTGCGGGCGGCCCTTGTCCGACGTACCGAGCCTGGCCGACTTCGCTGGCGAGGTGGCGCGGTTGTTCAGCCTGCATGTGGCGGGCAACGACGCCGGCGAGCGTGACCAATGGCAGCAGTCCTTCGAGCTGCAGCCGCCGGCCGACGCGCTGCCCGAGCGCGGCCCCATCACGCTGCTGGTGCGGGGTGCCTGGCTGCCCCAGCAGGCGCAGCTGCTGGTGTTCGACGACATCACCGAGGTGGTGTCGGCCCAGCGCTCGATCGCCTGGGGCGAAGTGGCACGGCGCCTGGCGCACGAGATCAAGAACCCGCTCACACCCATCCAGCTGTCGGCCGAGCGGCTGCAGCTCAAGCTGGAAAGCAAGTTGACCGGCGCCGACCAGCAGATGCTCACCAAGTCGGTGACCACCATCGTCAACCAGGTGGGTGCCATGAAGCAGCTGGTCAACGAGTTCCGGGACTACGCCCGCCTGCCCAGTGCGATACTGAAGCCGCTGGACCTGAACGGGCTGGTGTCCGAAGTCATCTCGCTGTACGGCCACGCGGTGGAGTCCGGCCACCTGCACGCCGAACTGGGGGCCGGGCTGCCGATGATCCTGGGCGATGCCAGCCAGCTGCGGCAGGTGGTGCACAACCTGCTTCAGAATGCGCTCGACGCAGTGGCCGACCGCCCTGAAGGCCTGGTGCGCATCGTGACCGAGGCCACGCGCGGGGACGATGGTGGCTTGAAGGCCGTGCGGCTGGTGCTGTGCGACAACGGGCCGGGCTTTTCCGAGAAGGTATTGAAGCGGGCGTTCGAGCCCTATGTGACGACCAAGACCAAGGGCACCGGCCTGGGCCTGGCCGTTGTGAAGAAGATCGCTGACGAGCACGAGGCACGAGTGCGCTTGAAGAACCTCGGCGGCAGCGAATCGGGTGCGGGGGAGGAGGCCCAGGTGAGGGGTGCGCAAGTTTCGATATCATTTTCAATGATTGCCCCACCCCATCCCGCCCCCAACGACACCGGAACATCCACTGTTGCCGAAGCGGGGAGCTGAGACTGCATGGCCACCATTCTTGTTGTTGACGACGAACTCGGCATACGTGCGCTGCTCTCGGAGATCCTCTCCGACGAGGGCCACAACATCGAGCTTGCCGAGAACGCCGCCCAGGCGCGCGCCTTCCGTGAGCACACCCGGCCCGACCTGGTGCTGCTGGACATCTGGATGCCCGACGTCGACGGCATCACCTTGCTGAAGGAGTGGGGCGCCACCGGCCAGCTAACCATGCCGGTCATCATGATGTCGGGCCACGGCACGATCGACACGGCGGTGGAGGCCACCAAATTCGGTGCGATGGCCTTCCTGGAAAAGCCCATCACGTTGCAGAAGCTGCTGCGTTCGGTGGAGCAGGGCCTGGCCCGCCAGACGCAGCGTCCCGCTGCTCCGCCGACGTCTTTGCCGCTGTCCGTGCCAGGTGGGCGCGAGCTGACGGTGGAGCACACGCTCTCGTCGTCGGCCACGCCGACGCTGAACACGCCGTTGGCCCTCGGCCCGCAATCCGAGCAGCTGTTCGGGCTGGACCGCCCGCTGCGAGAGGCGCGCGACGCTTTCGAGAAGGCCTACTTCGAATTCCATCTCGCCAAGGAAAACGGCAGCATGACCCGCGTGGCCGAGAAGACCGGCCTGGAGCGCACGCACCTGTACCGCAAGCTCAAGCAGCTGGGCGTCGACTTGTCGCGTAACAAGCGGTCCGGAGGCAATTGACGAGCCGGCCGGAATTGCTATATACTTTCAGTCTTCGTTGGCCTGGTAGCTCAGTCGGTAGAGCAGAGGATTGAAAATCCTTGTGTCGGTGGTTCGATTCCGCCCTAGGCCACCAAAATTCAGCGCCCAACCGGTCTCGGTTGGGCGTTTTGCTTTGTGCCTTTCCCGCGTCAGTGCGGGCTTCAGGGCCGTTCTTCCTGTGCCAAGGGGCCGCTACTTTGGGTCTGTTTTCGGCCCAGTTGGATTCCTTTCTGCGCTCTCTTCTCTAAAAAAGAGACAACTTTTTCTGGTCGGCGCGAGAAGAAGTTCTTTGCTGACAAGGACTTATCCGTGTGTCGAGTAGAGCGGTTGCGAACCGTCTTGGCAGGGCAGAGACGGAGACCGCCATGCCTTCTCGGACGACCGCACGGAGCCAAAAAATGGGTATCCACTTCTCGCGAAGTTGGCGGTACCAGAACGGCCTTCTCCAGTATCTCTTGACCATCACGGTGCTTACTGGAGCTCAAAGCTGATAGCCCAAAGCTAGCTACGTAGTCTCACAATACGGTCGGGCGAATGATCTATGAGTCTTACCTTGGCCCTCATCGGAGAAGCAACAGTGGCCGTTACGCAATACCGAGTCGAAGTTGAGCCGGACCATCTAGAGAAGAACGCGCGTGCCAAGCCGGTCCAAGCACTGTCCGAACTGATCTGGAATGGACTTGACGCAGATGCTGACCGGGTGAGCGTCTCCTTCGAGCACAACGCGATGGGTACCTTAGACCGAGTGACCGTCCGCGACAACGGACTAGGTCTTCAGCGTAGTGAGGCCGCGGAATGCTTCCGCAAGCTGGGCGGGTCGTGGAAGAAGAATCGATCAACAACGCCAAGCGGCCGCCACCTGCATGGACAAGAGGGGCGTGGGCGCTTCAAAGCGTTTGCGATCGGATCGCACGCGGAGTGGGAGGTTGTGTACGACAAAGGTGGAACACTTTGGTCCTACAAAATCAGCATGTCCACCAGCGACATTCGTCATGTCGCGATCTCTGACGAGGCTGAGGCGGCGCCCGGCGTAGAGCGAGGCGTGACGCTGGTTGTGTCCAATCCTCACAAGGACTATCGGACGCTCGACAGCGATGCTGCTCTTGATGAGCTAACGGAGATATTTGCGCTCTATCTGTCCGACTACGAAAACCTCCGGGTAACTGTGGGAGGTAGGCGAGTTGATCCTACCAAGGTAATGGCTAACCGACAGGCCTTCAATCTCAGTGACATCGTCTCTGAAGGTAAGAATTATCCTGTTCGCCTTGAGCTAATTGAATGGAACGGTATCTCACAGCGGGCACTATTTCTGTGCAACGATAAAAAGTTTCCGTTGGTTCACGTCGGGCGTCGATTCCATGTGGGAAATTTCCAGTTCACGGCCTATCTCCAGTCGCCGTACATGAACAAAACTCAAAAGGACGGTGTGGCCGATTTGGCGGAAATGCAGGAGCCAGTTATCCTTGCGCTCGATGAGGCGCAAAGGGCCATCAAGGATTATTTTCGAATGAGGGCGGCATCGGAGGCCAGTAGCTTCGTTCAGGAATGGAAATCTGAAAAGATATATCCATATGTCGGAGACCCCGCGACTCAAGTGGAGTACGTTGAGCGTCAAGTTTTTGATATTGTGGCGCTGAACGTTGCGCGTCATCTCCCTGAGTTTAGTCGATCGCCTCCAAAAAATAAGCAGTTTCAATTACGGATGCTTCGGCAAGCAATCGAAAAGAGTCCCGAAGATCTGCAGTTGATCCTAACGGAGGTGCTTAATCTTCCTAAGCGCAAACGAGATGAATTGGCTGGGCTACTACAGGACGTTTCTCTTTCATCCATTATCAGTTCGGCAAAAGTGGTGGCCGACAGAATCAAGTTTGTTGCGGGACTGGACGCGATCTTATTTGATGATGAGTCTAAAAAGAGGCTCAAGGAGCGCACTCAGCTGCACAGAATAATCGCAGAGAATTGTTGGTTGTTCGGTGAAGAGTTTACATTGTCTGTCGACGACCGCTCATTAACTGAGGTGTTGCGCGCCCACATGAAAATCCTTGGTGAAGAGGTTGTTATCGATGCCCCAGTGAAGCATGTTTCACAGACCAGAGGGATTGTGGATTTGATGCTCTCGAAGGCTACACGTCGGCACAAAGCTAATGAGGTCACTCACTTAGTTGTGGAATTGAAGCGGCCAAAGGTTTCAATCGACTCCGACGAAATTACCCAGATCGAAAAGTATGCCTTCTCCGTTGCTGCCGACGAGCGCTTCAAAGGTGTGGGCGTGCGTTGGATTTTTTGGGTCATTAGTGATAGCTATGGTGAATATGCGGCGCGACGGATCGCAGACGAGAGTGGGCAGATCTACAAGAAGGACAACGTCTCGGTGTATGTGAAGACTTGGGCACAGGTACTTGACGAGAATCGTGCGCGCCTCCAATTTTTCCAGGAACGATTGGAGTTTCAGGCTGATAAAGGAGATGCTTTAAAGTACCTGCAGGAGCGCCATGCACAGTACCTGGAAGGAGTATTTGATGATGGATTTGTGCGTGAACAAGACAGTGAAAGTTTTAATCACGATGATTCCATCGACTAATCTTGCTGCTGCACTCATTGCAGCGGAGCGGCGATTTGCAGTGCAACAATTTGGTACGTAGATTTGGTCATCCGATTTGAGGCGGCCTTCAGTTTTCGGGGTGAAATAAGATGGTTGAATGGTTGGTGTCAGTCTACGAAAAGTGTCGTGAAATAAAGGAGAAGGCGTTGGATGCCCAAGCGCATCTCGAAATTGACGAAAAGGAGGCGGCGAAAAAAATCAATGGTTATCTTAAAGCAGACTATGAAGCGCTGCTTCGTTTATGGAGGCAAGCCGATCCGGATCTCGGCAATTCTGGCCGAGTAGGCGCCCTCGGTCGCCATATACACTTCGGCATGGCCGGTGACTATGACGATATTTTGGGCAGTGACTTGCCTGACATCCTCGTTGCAGCGGAAAGAGTGGCGAGGATGGGTGCTAATGTAATGAAACCGGTCGGTTTTGAAGAGTTGCTGCATCCTGCGATCGTCGAAAGTTCCTTGCCTCAGTATAAAGCTGATTTTCTACGGGAGTCGGTGCTTAATGGGGTGATGGCGGTAATGGAAATGCTGCGGGCCCGCACAGGATTAAAGCTTGATGGAAAAGATCTCGTTGGGCAGGCGTTCGGTCTAAAAAACGGCATCCTGATCTTAAGCGATTTGGATAGTGAGTCCGGCCAGAATGACCAAAAGGGGTTTCTCATGATATATGAGGGGGTTTATACCGGCGTTCGCAACGTGAAGGCACATTCTCTGACGCACGACCTGAATGCCGTGAAGGCGGCGCAGTATCTTGTCATGCTCAGCTTGCTTGCAAGGCGGATTGACGAAGCGAAAGTGCGGCCGAATGAGAATGGGAGCTGATCGCCAATTGCACCAAATTGGAAGGGGCTGCTTCTCCGGCTATCCGGTAACAAGTCGCCTGGCTTCATACTGAAGAATGACGGCGGCCGTAAGGCGAATTGGTCCAGTACGGAAGACCTCTAAACGGCCCGTGTCTGCGCGGAGCCATGGCGGGGCGTGTTGACCGCAAGTTTTCAGCCCGGTGGACACTTCCATGCCCGACCATCTGGTGCCCGCACTTTGTCGAAGGCAGAATGCGATCACCGAACACCCTCACACGTTACAACCGTCCTGCGCTTTCGAGCTCCGAGTTCAGCCCGCACCACGCTCCGGTCAGTGTCGGAAACCGCGTTAACGGGGCGAACACAGATCTGCGCTCGCAACAGGCCTTCCAGTCCAAGACCGCGCGAGTCAGCCCTTCTCCAACGCCTATGATTCGCATCATTCGCTGGCGGACACGTCCGAACAATCTTGGTCCCGAATAATCGCAGGGCCGCCTTTAGCGCAGGGCCGAGTTCCCAGATGCTCGCACGGTGGATGAAACACCCGTTTAGGAACCTCTGCCTTTTGCGCTCCTGCGCAGTGGCGTGGGGCTTGTCAATCTCCTGCTTCTGGGCTCGAAAGAGTTCCTGTTATATCGGTCGGATCGTCCTTCCCCATGTATGCTGCGTTGATCCTGATTCCAGGAGAGCCGTGCAATGCCGAAAGCCTCCTCCGCTGCTAGATGTAAGTGGCGAAGGGAAGGCGCCGGCGTTCTCCAGCAGATCAAGCAGCAGATCGCGCTCTACGGGTTTACGGCGGACGAAGTGTTTGGCGGCGGGAAGGTCCCTACGCGAAACGCGTTCGGGCGTCATGCTGGATCCGCTGCGGCTTTCAAATACCAAGACGGCCAGGGGCAACAGTTGGTCGGGACGTGGCCCCCACCCGCGGTGGCTGCGCAAGGCAACTGAGAACGAAGCAACGCTCGAATGCTTCCTCGTCGTTGTCCCGAACACCGCTTCCAGCGCTACCGCAGAAGCGGGTCCAGCGTCAGCCAAAAAGCGGCGCCTTGCAAGCAAGCGGCCGGCCACCAACAAGGCCTCGCGGCGAGCCGCAGGAGCGGGCAACCGCAAGACCGGTCCAAAGAAGGCGGCGAAACCGGCCGCCAGGAAGCGCAAGGCGGCGGTGTCCGCCGCCGCGGAGACGCCCGAGGCGGGCACCGTCCAGTGAGAGCTGCCGCTTCGTAAGGGTGGGGGCAAATGCGGCCGCTCTCCGCGCTTTAGGCCGCTCGCGCTACGGAGCTATTGGGAACGCGTGCTAGGACCTGCGCCTCCAGCACCTTGATCCGATCAGCCGCATCGGTGACGGAGTCGGTGATGTACTGCGTGATTTCCAAGGGAATATCGAGGCCAGCCAGCTCGTTGATGACCTGCTTGGCCTGACGGAGCCATTCGACGTGCATGGCGCTCAGCGTCGCGAGCTGCTGCGCCAGCACATCCGGCGCTGCAGCGTCGAGGCAAGACTGAAACGCCATCTCCAGCGCGGCCGTCGCCGACAGCATCGCCGAGAACGGCTCATGCAGTGCACGAGGGATGGCGAGCTCCGCGCTCTTGAGCGAGTCCTGCTGGCTCACCCAGTCCGAGGCATGGCGCCACAGGCAGGCGAACGTCTGGAATCCGACGTAGCGCTCGTACAGGGCAGCAAGCTCCGCTTCTGTCGCTCCTTCGAGGATCTGCCGCAGGCCAGGCAAGAAGCCCAGCATTCGGTCGAGAATGATCTCCACAGACGCGCCTTGGGCGGCGAGTTGTTTGATGCGCAAATCGATGGCCGCAGCCACCTGATCATGTGCGTGCATGCTCATTTCCTTCAGAGGTGAGTGACGGTTGGCGAGGTGAGCCGGGGCACCTGCTAGAAATTGCAGCGTGCCACTGGGAACCAGCTACTGGAGCCCGTTCGCAAGGGGTCTGCACCGTCTGCTCACAAACCTGTCCACAGCTGTGGTGGACAAGTGCAGGAGCGACGGGCGCCGACGGCTCAACGCACCATGGGGAGGGGGCCGCTGCTAGCGGCCTGTTCGCCCTCCTTCAGTCCGTCGTCAGTACCAAGCACCCGGCCATGACGCGGACCCGCACCTGCGTGTCCACCTCGAAGCCTGCGTCCCTGAGCCACTTGCCACGCAGGCGCACCCACGGTACCGGTGTGTCCGCCACGCCAGAGGGTTGGCGGCTTCGGTCGTAGGGGAGGAACGCCCCATTGACGCTGAGGTAGCGCTCGTTCCTCTCTAGCTTGCTGGTTGTGGGCAATGCTTCGCCCGGCCTATGATTGACATCAGCCACGATTGACTTCCTGCGTAAGTTGGTTGTGGTTAGCCGATCCGAGGTGTTGCTGCACCTTCGGGTCGGCGCCTTTACGGCGTCGCCGCGCGGACAGAATAAAGAGACAACCTCCCACAGGGAAGGACCCAGCGGGCGCTTTTCTGGCTCATCCAGCTACAAGCGCGTCTGCTTGATCGCTGGCCCGGTCTCCTCCTTCTATCCTTTCGCGCGACGAGCAGTAACCGTCTACAGCCGCAGTGCTGCAAGCACCGCGTGCTGTGGTGGAGGAGCAGCCGTCGTCGACGGGCTCTTCCCGATTCGCCTTTCCACATTGCATCGTGCCGCTGAACGGCTCGCGTCACACCGCAGTGAATGCTGTGCAAGGTCGCCCTCGAGAACGCGGGGGAGGACCCATGCGGCAGCCCTGTAGCCTTCCATCCAAAGGTCCCCGAGGCATCACCTGCATCGATCTCCAAGATTGGCAAAAGGTCGCCGAGCTGCGCCACGATCAGGATGGGGTCCTGCAGCAGTACCTGAACCAGCCGATAGCGGTACCGGCGCTCTCCACTGGGGCAGCGGTCCAGTGCCACCAGCACCGAGCGGTGAAGCCCAGTGATGAATCCATCTGAGCGTAGCTGTCGCTCCAGTCCCCGGTACCAGATGCGCCTTCGCTGCCACGAGACGTCACGTGCAAGCGTTGCGCAGCACCAGAAGCCGTATGGCGTGTGACCGTCGAGCATGCTTCTCCTTCAGATCGCCTGCAAAGCGCGCAGGCAAAGATCGCCCATCCCACACCCTCTTTGGGGCAGGAGCCTTTATCGGTTAAGGAATGCAGTCAGCCGGTTCTGATGCTGCTGACGGTAGTTGGGGAGCCGAGCCTATGAGGGTGACGCAGCACGTGCGACCGGGCTCTGAATGGATGGCAGGATGACCGCCAGGCTGCCGTCGCCTTAATCTCGACCAATCCTTCTTTCCCCATTGCTGCCTCCCTGTGTACGCGCTATTTTTCGCCGAGTTGGGCCCGCACTTCAATGACATATTGGATCTGGGACCCATTCCTCAAAGTTATGGGAGGTCCAATGGAGCTAAGACACCTGCGCTACTTCGCAGCTGTTGCAGAAGCCGGCAGTTTCAGTGTGGCGGCAGAGGGGCTGTTCATCGCTCAACCAGCCTTGTCGAAGCAGATCCGTCAACTAGAAGAAGAGCTAGGGGTCCTGCTGTTCGCTCGGCATGCAAGAGGAGTTGTGTTGACGCCCGCCGGCAAAGCGCTGCTGCCCGAGGCCCGCGTGCAACTTGCGTCCATGGGTCGCCTGGCAGACCTAGCGCGTCGTGCAAGGGGCGTGGAGAAGCACCGACTCAGGGTCGGCATCGCTCCTTCGTTGGCCATTCCGGTGCTGCCTGGGCTCGCAGCTCGGCTTCAGGCGCACTTCTCCGAATTCGACATGGACGTGCGCGACATCGCAAGCACCGAGCAAACCGAAGCCTTGCTTGCGAATGAGATCGACATCGGTATGGCGTGCCTGCGGCCGAGGCATTCCGCGGTGTCGGTGGCGTGCCACTTGGAGGACCGGCTCTGCATAGCAATGCATCAGCAAGATCCTCGGGCCAGACAAGAGTCCTTGAGCTTGCAGCAGTTCGTCGAGGACCGTTTCGCGGCCTTCAGTGAGCAGTCTTGGCTAACACGCGGGGACCGGCCCGACCCGATCTTCGCGAAGGCCAGATTCCAGCCCTACGTGCACTATGAGGTCGCGACGGTGCACCGGGTCCTGGACTTGGTCGCGGCAGGGCTGGGTGTGGCCTTGCTTCCCTCAGTCCTTGCGCTTCACCGGCCCAAGGAGGTGGCACTGCGACCGCTGCGCAACGTGCCGCGCTGCACCGCGCTCGCGCTGCTTCGGCGGCGAGCCGACAGCAATCCGGTGCTCGCATTCGTGGATCCGGCGATGCGGGAGACCTTCGCCCGTCTCCAGCAAGCTGCGGCGGATGCGCTTGATGGCGCAACGCTCCAGCGCTGTCCCTGACCGGCCTCGCCGCTCCCCGGGACGCGCACCCCGATTGATACTAATCAGAAGCAACGGCAGCTAGAAGGCGGCGTTTTCCGCTCATTTGAGGGAGATCGGCGCCAGCAGCCCCCCAAGAGAGGGGGGCTGCGGCCGTGGAATCACCTAGGGCGCACGATAGACTTTCGCGGCGCAAAGCCGGGTACTGCGATCAGCACCGATCGCTGGCCGGCACAAATAGCAAAAAAGATCCGAGGGAGGTCTTCCAAGCATGAATCTGTCTGACCTGACAGACGCACTCGCGAGCGTCTTTGCCGAGCAGGCGTTTGACGAGGTCAATCGTCCGATGCGCATGCGCCTGGCAGGGCGCCACGGCGTGCTTGACAAGGTGCTGCTGCTCCAACGGATCGACATCCGCGAATCATTGTGCGGCGGCATCGAGGGCCATATCACTTGCCTCAGCACTCGATCGGATCTGCCGCTGCAGCAGTTCAATGCGCTGCCATTGGAAGTGCAGTTGGTGACCGACAGCGGGCGTCTGCGTCCCATCTGCGGTCTCGTGACGGCGGCCCGACGCGGCCAGTCGGACGGCTCGTTGACGTCGTACCAGTTGACCCTGAGCGATGCGCTCGGTGTCATGGAACGGCGCGTCAACAGCCGGGTGTTTCGCAACCTGAGCGTGCTGGAGATCACACGGGTGCTCCTGGACGAGTGGCTGCAACGCTACCCAGCGCTGGCCCGTTCATTCACCTATGAACTGCTTCGTCTTGAAGCCAGTCGCTACCCCAAGCGCGAGTTCATCCGCCAGGCCAACGAAACCGACGCGGCCTTTCTCCGCCGGCTGTGGAAGCGGTCGGGATTGGCGTGGTTCTTCCGTCCTGTGGCTGGCGAGGGCAAGGACGACACGCCGCGGCACCAATTGGTGCTGTTTGATGACGCGATGCAGCTGCCCCAGAACGCGGCGGGGGAGATTCGCTATCACCGCCTGGACGGTACGGAGCGGCGCGACAGCATCACGCTGTGGGCTTCGGCGGTCCAACTGGTGCCGGGTAGCACGCGGCGCAGCAGCTACGACTACAAGGTATCGGGCATCAGCCAGGTCGAAGAGACCACGGTGATCGATCAAGGCGAGAGCGGCAACGAGTTCGCGGCGCTGCTGCAGGATGCGGTGGTTGAGCCGCCGCATGCTGGTGACAGCTACGCAGATCATCAGCGGCTGACGCGGTTGCGCATGCTGCGCCATGAGTTCGAGGCGGCTTGTACTCACGGCAGCGGCGGCAATCGTGACCAGGCGGTCGGGGAATGGAACTCCATCGCCGGCCATCCGGAGTTGGACACTCGCTCCGCTGAGCAACGCCAGTACATCACCATCGAGCTGCACCACGAGGGCGACAACAATCTGCCCAAGGAGCTGAACGACCGCGCACAGGCGCTTTTCGCGGCGTGTGAGAGCAACGTCCCCGGTTGGGCGAGAGGCCGCCTGTCCAGCGATAGCACGGGCCGCGCTCATGCCCAGCAGCGCTATCGCAATCGGTTCATTGCGGTGCAGCGCGGCACGCCGCTGGTCCCGGCATGGAATCCCAAGCAGGACCTGCCGCCCACACCACCCACCACGGCCATCGTGGTTGGTCCCGAAGGGGAGGAAGTGTGGTGCGACGAGCAAGGCCGCGTGAAGATCCAGTTCCCCGGCTTGAACGCCCGTGACCACGAGCACGGGCAGGGCGCCGGGACCAGTGGCACCGACGGGGACAGTGCCTGGGTGCGCTGGATGACCCTGTGGGCCGGGGCGCACTATGGCCTGGATGCCATTCCGCGCGTTGGCATGGAGGTCAAAGTCGAGTTTGCTGACGGCGATCCCGATCGGCCGTACATCGCCGGTGTACTCCACGGTTCCACCACACCGCCGGTCAACTTCAGCCACGTGGGCAGCCTGCCCGGCAACAAGCACCTGACAGGCCTCAAGACCAAGGAGGTGCACGGTCAGCGCTACAACCAGGTGCGGGCGGACGACACTCCGGGCGAGATTAGCCTACAGGCCGCCAGCGAGCACGGGCACAGCCAGCTCAACCTGGGCTACTTGACGCATCCTCGGCAAGACGGCAGAGCAGATCGCCGGGGAGAAGGCTTCGAGTTGCGTACTGACGAGAGCGGCACGATCCGCACCGCCAAAGGTCTGCTGATCTCCGCATGGAAGCGCCTCAACGCGAGCGACGGCCAGCTCGCGCGGACGGAATATGAAACGCTGATGGAAGAGTGCCTCGAGCTGTTCAAGACGCTCGGCAAGTACGCCGCTGAGCACCAGGCTCTGGCAATCGATGACAAGCCTCAGGACGAACTGAAACAGGCGGTCCGAGAGTGGGAGGCCGGCAGCAACACCGACCCGAAGTCACCGCCGGGCGGCGCGCCCAGTATCGGTGTCACGGCGCCCGCCGGTATCAGCTTCGCCACGCCGAAGTGCCTCGTCAGCTATGCCGGGGCGAACATCGACACCGTGGCCCAGCAGCACCTGCAGCTCACCAGCGGCCAGCGTTTCAACGTCAATGCCGGCAAGGGGCTCAGCCTCTTCTCCCATCATGACGGGCTGAAGGCGATCTCGCACCACGGCAAGCTGCAGCTGCAAAGCCAACACGACGATACGCAGGTCGATTCGGCCAAGGACATCGTCCTGCGGGCCCAAGGCAGCATCACCTTGATGGCCAAGGACATCAAGCTCATCAGCGAGTCGGGCTCCTTCATCAAGATTGACGGCGACATCACGCTGGGTACGAGCGGCAACATCTCCAGCAAGGCATCCAGCTTCCCTCACTCAGGGCCGGCGACGATGGGTACCGAGCTTCCGCAGTTTTCAGAAGGCGCTGCCGATCAGCGGTTCCAGTTGCTGTACGGGGCGGGCGTCGATGCACTGCCGGCTGCCAACCGACGGTTCGAGATCACCATGAGTGACGGGCGGACGGTTGCCGGCCTGAGCGACGCCGAGGGCAAGACCGAAGTGCTGCAGAGCGACGCCATGCACATTGCCAACATCCGCATCTTCAAAGATTAAGCGACGTTCGTAGGGGAAGAGGGACCGCACATGGGGATCTATCCAGAAGACAAGAGCGGCGAGGCAGGCCAAGGCAGCGCCGTCCTGCACAGCAATCGCGTGGCGGATAGGCCAGTGCCCGTCCGACCCGACCTGCCGGGGACAGTCATTGTGATTCACGGCGTCAATGACGTCGGGGTTTCCTTCGGTGAGGTCGAGCAAGGTATCTGTGAAGGCCTCGAGAAACGTCTGGGCCAGCGCTTTACTCCGGGCTCGTTTTGTGCGCCAACTGAAGATGACAAAGGTCAGCTGGTCGTTGATCCAGATGCGGTCTTCTTCAAGCGCACATTCGATCAGAGCACGCACAGCCCGGTCGTACCGTTCTACTGGGGCTACAGGGAGGTCAACGGGAGGTACAAGAACGGCGCCGAGACGAAGCATGGCCAGGCCATGGATCGCTATGGCAACCGGCTCGACAAAGATTTCTCCAAGGGAGGTGGCCCCTTCGCCAACGCGACCACCACGCTTCCTGACATGTGGAAGTGGGGCGTCGGGTCGGGGCCACTTCAAGCCGGGGACCGCCTTAACGGCGATCCCCTCCGGCCTGTCCTTGATTGTCCCGGACGCATGTACATGATCTTGGCCGCCAAACGGCTGGCAGCCCTGATCTCCATCATCAGAGACTGGGACCAGAACGAAACGGTCTCGATCGTCGCACATAGCCAAGGCTGCATGGTCAGTTTGCTGGCGCAGGCGTTCTTGCTGCAAGACGGGCTCCGCCCTGCTGATACGCTGATCCTCACGCACCCGCCGTACAGCTTGGTCGAGGATATTCCGGCCAAGTTTGATTTCGTGGACATGGTGACGAAAGGCGGGGTCGATGACCGTATGGCTGGGCGATATGAACGCTCGGATGGCGGTCGCAAGATCCAAGCCGATCGCTATGAGGTCATCAAAGACCTTCAGACTGTTCATGCGCGGGTCCGCACGCTGGCGAAGATCGTAGAGGGCGTGGCAAAGAACCGCCACACCGCGCCGGCATTCCGCACACTGAAGGACCCGCAAGCTCGAGGTGTGGTGGGCGCGCGATGGGAAGAATCGAAGGATCGCGATAACCGAGGGAAGGTCTATCTGTACTTTTGCCCAGAGGACAGAACCGTCGCGATCGGCCACGTGCAGGGCATCGGCTGGCAAGGGGTACCGGACTACATGCGGGGCCGGAGGGTGGAGGCGTCACAGCGACAAGTGGATCCCGCACAGCGGACGCCGCAAGTTTTCGTGAACAGCAACTACGGGCGACCCAACGAAGTCGCGTATGAGCTGCGGCAACCGCTGAAAGAAATCGGCGCCGGCTTCTTTCAACGTGTTTTCACCGCCCGAAAGCGACGCGGCAAGGACGGGAAAGCCGGGCCGGTATTGGTCGGGCAAGGCGCACCGCACGACTTCATCCTCCGGTTGAAAGGCGAGGACGACGCTGGGCATGTGGGCCCCAAGTCACGAGCCAACCGCGCTGAGCATCCCGAAGTAGACCCAGCGCAGGTCAGTGCCACCCCTGACGGACGCCTTGGCGTCAGAACGATCAACGGTGAGCCATTACCCCAACCAGTGGTCCCAGCCATGCATGAGGGGGCGGTCGCCGTGGCAGGAGCCCCGGTCGGTGCCTACGAGGAGGTAGACCCGGTGGACGCCGCCATTGCGACAACCAGTCGCTTCGGCTACCAGCAGCGGTGGCTCGTCCTTGACGATCCGCGAAGAACTCAGTTGCCCCGGGTGCCATTGAGCGGATCACATTCGCCGATGACTAGTCCGCAGCCGAAGCTGCATACGGGTCCGGTTTCCCAGGACGACATACGCAAGGGCGAGATCGAGGCGCTGCTCAATGAAGGGAAGAACGAGCCAGGCCAACGATGTGAGGTTGAAGCGATCTACATGTGTCTAAGCGGCGCTCCACCGCGGCCGAACGGCAAGCTTCTGGTGTGCCGAAAAGAGACGCCGGATGAGGCTCGCGCCCGCTGGCAGCATGGCCTGTCCGAGCGATCTTTCCATGGAGCGATCTTCGGCAGCCGCACAAACCACCGTCAGGTGACAGCCTACGACGTCGCTGTCGGGCAAGGTCGCGCGCCATCTGATCCCGAGTTCTATGCCTACCTCTGCGCTATCGCCGACTGGCGTATGAAGCAGCCCAGCAAGCTAGAGAAGCCGCGCCTTGGAATCATGACGTGGAGCCGCTTCATCTCGAATTTTGGCAAGTTCTACAACGTCGAGCCGGACTGGCGCAAGGCGATCATCAGCGGCAATAGTGCCTACTACAGCTCCGGTGTGCTGCCTGCCTGCTTACCGCTGTTGCCCGAGGGCCTTCCTCCCGCAGTCGAATGCCAGACCGTCAACGGTGTCCGAGTGAAGCACTCCACCGCGGAGGACTTCGAGAAGCAAAAGCGACGTGAGGAGGAGGACCAGCGGCTGCGTGAAGAGATCAAGCGGAATCAAGCCTCGCTCTGGGAAACCAGAACCGTCAGGAAAGGCATATTGACGGGCGAGCAGAAGTTGATGCCGCAAAGCAACCCGGGTGCAACGACCCCATCTCCGACCAATGTTCGCCAGGGAGGCAAGGAGTGAGTTCCGCTTCTCGCGAAGTCCCGCGAGCCAAGCCGTGGAAGTACCTGCTGGGTGGCATAGTCGCGCTTCTCGTATTAGTGCCGCTGTGGATGCTGTTTATCATGCTGATCCACCCGGAGCCCTCAATGAGCGAAACAATGATGAGCAAACGCTTGGCTTGGTGGGCTGCAGCCCCTGTGATTGCGGTGATCGCGGTCGTCGGATGGCGCTGGCATGGCGCTTCGCAGGGCAGCAACACGGCAGGGTCTACCTCCCGCAGTTCGACTACCCTTGAGCAGCCCTCTGCGTCCACCGGAACTGCTACGTCTGCGGACCGCGAGTACGTTCTTGAAGTCGTGAGCCTCGGTATCACCCTCGACAAGTACCGGCAGGGGCAGCTTTGGGATGCGCTGCAGAAGAGCGGTGCCTACGTCAGCATTCGGGAACAGGATCCAAAGAAGTACCCCTGGAAAGCCGACGACAAGGCTGCGCTGGAGGGCGCGCGCGAGGCAAGTACGCTGGAGAACGGAGCGAAGCCAACGCCAATGTACTGGGGCGTGCCCTCGTTCTACGCCGGGACACCGATCCTCGATCCCGCGCAACAGCCTGTCCCTGGAAAGGAGCCCATTGCCGGGACGGTGGGGAGTGCGGTTTCCTCGGGAATGGCATGGCACCTCTTCGTCACTGCGCCGTGGGAGTTATCCGAACGACCCGACCGCTTGCTGGAAAAGGTGTTCGCCTTCTTCGACGCGCACCCAGATGTCCCGTATGTCGTGCTGTCGGCATCAGACGGCCTGTATATACGCGACCTGTATCGCCTGCCGGGCCGTCCTGCTGTGATCAAGGACGGGCACTATGTGCCGGAGATGCCGGACGCATCGGCATTGCTGGTTCTCGCTCGACGAGAGCGGGTAGATGCCTTGCGGAAGTTCGTCTGGGATGAGCCGTTCGACACTGGTCTCACCCGCAAGTTGTACGAGTTCTACACGGAGCTGAGCCAAACGGTCCCAGTGGTTGATTCGCTCGTTGGCGTGGGCCGGCAGCCGACGACTGACGAATGGCTTGAAGCAACCCGCAAGTTCACCCAGTCTGACGAGGCGCATTCCCGAGGCGTCTCTGCTCTGGCCGGTGATCTGGGTTTTCCGGGCGGCTCGCGTCTCCCGAGGGACTTCAAGCCGACACCATGGCTGCCGCTGCCATGGAACAAGAGTCAGATCTCGACCTTCGACAAGCTGCCGACCTTGGGGTATTTGCATCGACCGGTGTTTGTGAGTACGGCTGGGGATGATGGGAAGCCTCTGACCCGTAGTGAGCAGCGCATTGCTGCCCTTGCCGCGGGCTGGGAGCAAGCGCTGCAAACACTTCCGGAGTCTGAGCGCAAACGCGCTCCTGCACGAATCGTCGCGGCTACGGGTGGCGACACACAGCAAACCGTCGCACTCCACGCAGTGCTGAATCAGTGGGCAGAGGCCGGCGGTCCTGAACTGGACGTCAGCAAATCGGAGCAGTGGATTGACGCTGATCGAAAGCTAGGGAATACAGGGGCGGCGACTTGGTTCGTTCAGATGGCTGTCGGTGTTATGGGGAGTTATCGCCAAGGAGGCGTCTCTGCAGCGATCAACCTTCGTGACCCGAAAGAAGCCAGCATCGTTCTGATCAGCCCACCACCGGAGGACAAGCGGAAGAGCCAGCAGCATCCGAGCGGCGGAGACGTGTTCAAGTCCACTACCGTGCCAGCGGTCGATCCCTCGAACTATGAGCAACAGTGAGTTACGCCTCGCCGCATTCGCTGATGCCTCGTGCTATGTGGGATGTTGATTTGGAATGCAGGGGGCGCGTGAAAGCGGTAGCAGAGCAATAGCATGCCAAACGTCATTCGTCTAGGCGATCCGACCAGCCACGGCGGCAAGGTCGTTGGCGTCGCGGCGACTCATCACACCGTGATGGGCATCCCAGTAGCTCGTCTCGGCGACAAGTGCACGTGCCCAAAGAAGGGCCACAAGAACTGCACCATCGTCGAAGGCGACCCAAACTACACGATCGACGGGGTGCCGGTGGCGTTCGAGGGGCACAAGATCAGTTGCGGCGCCACGCTGATCGCCACGCTGGGCAACTTCTCCAAAGGCTGAGCTGTTCCGGGCGTGCTCCTTCCCGATCGATTCCCATGAACGACAGCCTCTCCGAATCACCGCACCCAATCCTGAGCCGCAGCGAAAGGCTGCGGTCGCGTGTGGCGAGCCTCCGGTGGCGGTGTCTCGACGACACCTGGTCCGGCTGGCACACCCGTCACCGCTTCCTCTGCGGGAGAGGACACGAGCTGAACGTCTATCCCAGCGTGCTGCTGCGCGGCAAGGGCTTCTGCGAGCAGTGCCGCTGCGAGGGGATGCTTCAGGACTTGCACGAAGCCGCCAATCGGGATGGAGTGACATGCCTCGAGTCGCAGTGGAAGGGCGTGGAGAGCGCGCACCGATTTCGCTGCGCTTGCGGGCATGAATGGCTGCGCGCTCCGAAGCACATGTTGTCGACAGCTGGTCGAGGAGCGTGCCCAAGGTGCACAGCAGAGAAAACCAAGAGCCAGCGGCGGCTGGTGGACGGATTGCAGCGCCTGCAAACGATCGCCGCTGGTCTCGGCGGGCAGTGCCTGAGCGACGCTTATCTTGGAGGCCTACACCGCTATCGCTTCAAATGCGCGCGGGATCACCAGTGGGACGCGATCGGTGCGGAAGTGCTGCGCGGCTCTTGGTGCGGCACCTGTGCAGATGAGCACAAGCGGCACGCCTACCTACTGTCGGACGGCCTTGAGCGATTGCACGCGGCCGCGGCAGACAAGGGCGGCTGCTGCGAAAGCGATGCCTACCTTGGCAAACGCCATCGCTATCGATTCCGCTGCGGAAACGGCCACAGGTGGGAAGCTGTAGGCGGCAACGTCCTCAACGGGTCATGGTGCCTCGAATGCACGAAGGACAGCAAGCGGCTGAGCATCGAAGCGGCGCATGAAGCGGCTCGAGCCCGAGGTGGCGAGTGTCTGTCGAGCACCTATATCAATGCCGCCACCAAGCTGAGCTGGGTGTGCGACCGAGGCCACCTTTGGCACGCGCCGCTCTCAAGAATCCGGCGGGGCCATTGGTGCCGTGAATGTGCCAACGCGGCACAGATCGCGAATCGAAAATCGAAGGCCAGAATTCGATACAACGGCGGAGGACGGCACGCGGCCTTGCCAGAATAGGGACGCCGAAGCTACTTCCGGTTGAGCCTCGGCCTCCACCTCGAAGAGGCAATGCAGCAGTTCAGCGCCGAGTGCCGGTAGTCACAAATCCGCCGTTGCCGTCGAGCGGAATGCGCTTCTCGAAGGTGCCAATCGTCTGCCCAGAATGGTTTCCTGCCAGCCGCAGGAACGGGCCGCTCTGGCGCCCACCGGTCGTGGCGAAATGGAAAAGCAGGACCGGCTGACCTCGGGTGTCGACAACAAACACCTCGGCGTTCGGAAAGCTGTCACCCCGCACCTTCCCTTGCAGCACCAGAGCGTTGCTGCTGAACGAGGCAACAATGTCGACGAAGGTGTCGATTGTTGGCGCGCCAGGGACCATTGGGTTGGCTCCCGCGGTCATCGCGGTGAAGCGCAGCTGCTGCAGGCTGCGGCCGGTCACCTTCACCGACGAGCGCACAGCGGAGTAATGCCGGCGCAGCAAGCGCTCAACATACGCCCCCAGGCCGACGAACGTGCTGCCCGAACTCGTGCCGCAAATCGGCGTAACCGACCCCCGCTCGAAACCCACGGTTCCCATCGTTCGGGACGTGTCCTCGAGACGTGTTGAGGGTCCTTCTCTTCCGTCGCCCTCGAAACCGAAACCGAAACTTTTGAAAGGCGCATATCGCCTGAAGACAAGCGTGTACATGAAAAGCCGACTGTTGTTCGTATTCCGAAGTGCATCCTGAAGTGGCACTCCTCCCGGGCGCGACTGTAGTAGCGGGATGGGCAGACGTCCCTCCCTAGTTCAAAGGGGCGCATCGACCGCAGCAACAGTGATGAGGGCGCGCACATGTCCGGGGCGATGCCGTTAACGGCGAGCGCTGGCGGCGTCGATGCGGGTCGGATGCCCTTTGCGCCGCGGCCACATAGCCGGCCGACGGTGAGCAGGTACTCCGGAGCACCGCCGCGTAGATGGCGCCACCTTGGCGGCGACCACCCCAGTTCATCGAAAAGGCAAGCCCAGCAACTCGCGCTGCGCCTGCCACATCCGCGGTAGCAAGTCCTCGCGCCCCCGCAACAGGTGGAAGTGCAGGTGCGGTGGCTGCTTGCCTTCCACGACGGCCTCCACGATGTCGGGCGCAAGCAGGGTCAGCCGCAGCACCTCGGCCACCCAGCCGGGCTCCAGCTTCAGCTTGCGGGCCAGGTCGCTGGCATGCAGCACTTCGCCGCTGTCGATCAGCCGCTGCCAGTAGAACGCCTTGCCCAGCATCTTGATCATGGAGGCATCCAGTGTGGCCTGCGTCTTCAGCGCCGGGGCGCCAGGTGGCGGAGTAAGCAGCTTGCGGTTGTGACGCCGCTTGATGGACAGCGGCACGAAGGTGACGTTCTGTACCCCATCGCGGTACTGCCGTGGTTCGCCCGCCGGCTCAACGGTGACCGTACGTCGTGGGCTGACGACCGGACGCGTTGCTTGCTCCATCACGCCAACTCCACTTCGGCATCCACCATCCGCTGCTCCTCCACGAAGGGATGCCCGTGGATCTCCGGCCCAAAGCCCTGCCAGCCGTCGCTGTGCCAGACGATGTCCAGCCCGTCGTCGCGCAGCTGGACCCGTTCGATGAGCAAGCGGGCAATGCGCTGCTGCTCGGCCGGGAAAAGCTGATCCCAGACGTCACCGATGCGCTGCAGCGTCACCACTGCCCGGGGCTCGTCGATCTCAGCACCGGCAGCGTGACCTTGCGCTGAGCGCCAGGTGGCAATCAGCATCTCCGGCTGCCGCAATGCGGCGTGGATCTGCTGCAGCACGGCTGCTTCGATCTCGGCCGCTGGAATCAACCCGATGCTGCGGCGGCCAGGGTGCTGCACCGCGGAGGCTGACCGACGCTTGTAGAGGTAGGGCGCGTAGTAGCGATAGCGCTTGCCGTTCTTCTTGTCGGTGTAGGTCGGCAGCATGCGCTGGCCATCGGGCGCGAACAGCAGGCCCGTCAGCAGCGACGGGTTCTCCGAGCGGCGCTGGCGGGGACCCTGCTTGCGTTCGTCGATCAACACATGCGCAGCGTCCCACAGGGCAGGGGAAACGATGGCCGGGTGCTGTCCCGCATAGCGCTCGCCCTTGTGCACCATCTCGCCAAGGTAGACCCGGTTGCGCAGCAGCAGGAAGAGGTACTGCTGGTCGATGGGCCGGCCCTCGCGCAGCTTGCCGGACTGCGTTACCCACGTCTTGGTGGTGCGCCCCTCGACGGCCAGCTCGCGCACCAGCGTGGCCGCCGAGCCATGCTCGGCGTACCGGCGGAAGATGTGTCGCACCAGCTCCGCCTCTGCCTCGTTGACCACCAGCTTTCGGTCCACGACGTCGTAGCCCAGCGGCGGCATGCCGCCCATCCACAGCCCCTTGGCCTTGCTGGCCGCGATCTTGTCGCGGATGCGCTCCCCGGTGACCTCGCGCTCGAACTGGGCGAAAGACAGCAGCACATTGAGCGTCAGCCGGCCCATGCTGGTGGTGGTGTTGAACTGCTGGGTGACCGAGACAAAAGACACGCCACAGCGGTCGAACACCTCCACCAGGCGAGCGAAGTCGGCCAGGCTGCGGGTCAGGCGGTCGATCTTGTAGACGACCACGATATCGATGCGACCGGCCTCGATGTCCTTCATGAGGCGCTGCAGCGCGGGGCGCTCCAGGTTGCCGCCGGAATAGGCCGGGTCGTCGTAGCCATCGGCCACCGCCACCCACCCTTCATGCCGCTGGCTGGCGATGTAGGCCAGGCCGGCGTCCCGTTGGGCTTCCAGGCTGTTGTACTCCTGGTCCAGGCCCTCGTCCGTCGACTTGCGGGTGTAGACGGCGCAACGACGCTTTGCAACCACAGGCGCGGACATCGCTCCTCGTGCCGTCCTCATGCCTTGTCTCCCCGGCGAGACGCTTTGAGGCCAAAGAAGGCGGGCCCGCTCCACTGTGTTCCCGTGATGGCGCGGGCGATGGCCGAGAGGCTCTTGTAGCGCCTGCCCCGGTGCTCGAAGTCGCCCGGCCCCCGGACGACCACCCGGTGCACGACCCCGTCGTACTCACGCGTCAGGAGCGTGCCGGGCAGCAGGCTGTTTGCTTCCCGTTGACTGAGCCGCGGCACGATGCCGGTCTCGCCGATCCGCTCCAGCCGACGGCGCACCGAGGGCGACAAACCGCCGAAGGCGCGCTCCTGCAGCCGGTAGGCGAGGCGGGTCTCCAGGTAGGTGCGATTGCGATGGTTCGGCCGCTGCTCAAAGAGCTCATCCCACAGCGTCCACAGATTCTCCATCGGCAGGTAGGGCAACTGAGCGATCTGCTCAGCGATGTGGCCAGTGCCGGCGTTTGCAGATGCCGGTGTCTTCATGCGTCAACTCCTTCTAGTCGAGACGGGTTGGCATTGACGCTCTGCTCGGGCAGGAAGTGAAGTCCAACCAGCGGGGCCGGCGAATGCAGTGGCGTAGGCGCCGCACTGGTACGCAG
Source organism: Eleftheria terrae (assembly GCF_030419005.1). Classification (NCBI taxonomy): domain Bacteria; kingdom Pseudomonadati; phylum Pseudomonadota; class Betaproteobacteria; order Burkholderiales; genus Eleftheria; species Eleftheria terrae. The sequence goes on along the minus strand of NZ_CP106951.1, from coordinate 3,120,215 downwards.
CTGCAGCCGCAGTAGCGCGAGGGCCAGCAGGTCGGCGATCTCCTGGTGTGGATGACGAGGTGGGTCGGCTTGCGCTTGGCGATGGCCGAGAAAGGAAGGTTCTTGCAGACGCATGAGAAGAAGTTCACGAACAAACCAATCCGATGCTAGGACGCAGCCTCGGTTGGCGTAACTCCTTTGCGCTCCCTCGCTGGGCTGACAGGGGTGGATGGCTTGATAGCAGATGTATGCGCAACTACCATTTGCGCTCGCAGTAAAGAACCTTAACTACTTGGAGACCTTATGAACAACTTCAGCAGCAAACGTGCAGAGGCCGATCAGCGCCGAATGGCAGATCGACATCGCATAGCCGTCGAAGGCCGGCGCATCCGCTGGTGGATTGAGCAAACCTGCAGCACTGCGTGAGCAACGGGCCGGAGGTGCCGGCCCGGATCTTGGAGAAGAAGAATGAAGAAAAGGCGGGCCTCGAACGAGGCCCATTCGCATCTTGGTCATCACCAGGTGCGGCAGCAGCGGCCTCAGCAAGGCCCCCACTTCCGTTATCAGCAACGCCCCGTGGCCCTCAAGGAGATGGCACGGATCCTGGACTGCGCCATCGAGAAGCTGGCCAGCGGTGAACTGCCGCCCGAGTTCATGGAGCGATTCCAGCGTGGCGCGCGGCTGGCCAACTCCCTGGGCCGTAAGGCGATGCTCAAGGCGGCTGACGGGCGCGACGACGTGCTGCACGGCCTGGCCGGCTGCCAGCATGATCTGCACCGGTCCTTCTGGTTGCTGGTCCACCATCGCGATGTGTTCGAGCAAGCCTGTGACGCGATCGATTTGTGCCTGGACGGACTGCGCGGGGGCCATGTACAGGAGGTCAGCGCGGGGGCAGCTGAGGCGGTGCCGTCCGGATTCGACAGGGCGGCCCGCCCCGGGCGAGCGCAACCATGCAGTCGCGCTGAGGATGGCGCATCAGCGCAGGAGGGCACGAAGCGCCTGGCCGAACAACGGACCCCTGCCAGTGACGCCCTCGAAAAACCGATCTGGCGGCCCGGCGCGATTGAGCCCACGCCGGCGCCCTTTGCATTTGACTTCCGCTGCGTGCAGCTGGCCGACTGGCCGCATGGCGTGATCTGGCTGACGGATGCCCAGGCTGCGATTTTCAAGGCGCTCTGGTTGGCCAAGGGGAAGTGCCTCGCCGCCGAGGAGATCATGCGCCTGGCCGGGCTGAGCAGCGAGAAGCCCGGTGACCTCTTCAAGGTGAAGGCGTGCAACAAGGGCGAACCGGAGTACGAAGGGCCGCTGTATGCCTATCGAGCGCTGGTCATCACGCATCGACAGCGCGGCACCTACTCGATGCCCATCGCCAGGCCGGGGCATTGCCTTCGCTCCAAGCCGCCTGCCCGCACATCACCGTGAGCAGCAGCTGAGTCGAGCGGATCGTTCGACATTCGAAGCGACAACGGCGAGCCGTCGGCTCGCCGTTTGCGTTTGGGAGGCCGCGGCCCTTGGGGTCTGCGGCGTCATTTGTTGCAGCAGCGCTACGTCATAAGGAACCGATGTCAGTCCTATAAGGAACTGCATAAGGAACCGCATGAGGAACTGGCCCGATTCATAGGGAACTGCATAAGGAACTGGGGCGAATCTTAAGGAACTGCATGGGGAACTCGGTTCGCCATGAAGGCAAGAAGCCAGTGTTCATGCGGCTTCCATAAGGAACTGAACAACCGCTGAATGAGGAACTTTCGTTCCCTTATCAGTTCCTCAAGATAGTTCTTCAATCCTTCCTGTGCATCGCACATCAACACAGGAAGGTTCCATGTTCATCTCTTCACCCAAGGGCCGAGCGGCGCAAAGCGCGGCCCATCAGCTCGCCGCAGCGGTGGCGGATCTCGCCACGCCGGTACAGCGCCAAGTCCTCAGCGAGCACGAGCTGGCCCACCGCTGGGGCATCAATCACAAGACGCTGGCACGCTGGCGCCACGAGGGCCGCGGCCCGAAGTACCTGAAGCTGTCGAAGCGGGTCGGCTACCCCGTCGAGGCGATCGTGGAGTTCGAGCGGGCCGCGGTCTACAGCTCGACGTCGCAGCGTGCGGGTCAGTGAGGGCGCGGTCATGAACCACATCACCACGACCGATACGGCGCTGCCCGGCTGCCACGTGACCGAGCTGTCCGCGCTGCCGGCGATTGCCGCCCTCACCGTTGCCGAGCTGGCAGCGATGCCCGCCGTTCACAAGGCCGACGTCCAGCGCCAGCTGCAGGACGCCGCGGCATGGCTGCGCCAGGCGGAGCAGAAGCTTGCCGCGGCGCTGGACGCCGCCTACGGCGCCACCAGCCGGCAGGCCCTGCGGGACTCCGGTCGCGACTTCGGCACCGTGAACGGCCGCGACGGCAGTGTCCAGATCACCTTCGAGCTACCCAAGCGCGTCAAGTGGGACCAGCAGCAGCTGCACCAGCTGGCCGAGCGCATCGTCGCTGGCGGCGAGAAGGTCGAGCACTACATCGACGCCAAGCTGTCCGTTTCCGAGACGAAGTTCAAGAGCTGGCCACCCAGCCTGCAGGAGCAGTTCGCGCCGGCACGGGCGGTTGAGCCCGGCAAGGCGAGCATCACCCTGCACCTCGATGCCAAGGAGGCGAACTGATGGCGCTCCCCATCATCACCGCCGAGCAGCGGCTGGCGGAGCGCACCGGCGTGAAGCTGGTGCTGCTGGGCAGGCCGGGGATTGGCAAGACAAGCCAGCTCAGGACGCTGCCCGAGGCGAGCACACTGTTCGTCGACCTGGAAGCGGGCGACCTGGCCGTCAAGGACTGGCGGGGCGACACATTGCGCCCGGCAACTTGGTCCGAGTTCCGCGACACGGTGGTGTTCCTGGCAGGGCCGAACCCAGCGCTGCCTGCCGACGCGCCGTTCTCGCAGGCGCACTTCGATCACGTCTGCCAGCGCTACGGCGACCCCGCGCAGCTGGACAAGTACGACTGCTACTTCGTCGACAGCCTCACGGTCCTGGCCCGCTGGTGCCTGGCGTGGGCCAAGACGCAGCCGCAGGCGTTCTCCGAGCGCACCGGCAAGCCGGACACGCGCGGCGCCTACGGGCTGCTGGGCGCCGAGATGATTGGTGCGCTCACGCACCTGCAGCACGCCCGCGGCAAGCACGTCGTCTTCGTGGCGATCCTGGAAGAGCGCCTGGACGACTTCAACCGCAAGGTGTTCCTGCCACAGATCGAGGGCAGCAAGACCGCCAACGAGCTGCCCGGCGTGGTCGACGAGGTCGTGACGCTCGCCAAGATCAAGTCCGAGGACGGCAGCGCCTTCCGCGCCTTCGTCACCCACAACCTCAATCCCTACGGCTACCCCGCCAAGGACCGCTCCGGCTCGCTCGACCTGCTGGAGCCGCCCGACCTCGGCGCGCTGATCGCCAAGTGCGCCGCCACTCACAAAACCATCAACAACGAACCGCAAAGGACCGCCGCATGACGATGTGGAACGACTTCAACGACGCCGAACCGCAATCCTTCGACCTGATCCCCAAGGGCACCATCGCGCCGGTGCGCATGACGCTCAAGCCGGGCGGCGTGGACGACGAAGGCATGGGCTGGACGGGCGGCTGGGCCTCGGTCTCGCAGGAGACCGGCTCCGCCTACCTAGCAGCCGAGTTTGTGGTGCTGGCTGGGGACTACGCCAAACGCAAGCTCTGGACAAACATCGGGCTCTACAGCCCGAACGGACCGACCTGGGCGCAGATGGGCCGCAGCTTCATCCGCGCGGTGCTGAACAGCGCCCGCAACGTTCATCCCCAGGACATCAGCCCGCACGCCGCGGCGGCACGCCACATCGCCTCCTTCGGCGACTTGGACGGTATCGAATTCCTGGCTCGCATCGACGTCGAGGTGGACGGCCGTGGCAACCAGAAGAACGTGGTCAAGGTGGCGGTGGAGCCGGATCACCCGGATCACGCCCGTCTGATGGGCGTCGCGTCGCGCGTGAGCCAGGCGCCTGCCAAGCAGGTCGCTGCGGCGCCCACAGCACCGCCGGCTCCGGCCGCAATCACGCAGACGGCGCCGGCATGGAGGACGTCGCAGACTGCCCCAGCTCGTCCCCCGTCGGGACCCCAGCCGACCGCCACCCGTGCGCCGGTGACGGCCAAGCCGTCCTGGGCGCAATGAGCGGGAGGCCAAATGAAATGCTGGGTGTGCTCAAGGGACGCCCGCGGCTTCGGCCACACCGACAACCGCTACGCGGTGGTCGATCCGCGGCGCTATCCGATCGATTGGGCGTTCTGCTCCGGCCGATGCCAGGCAGCGTTCCACGCGCTGTATGGCAACTGGGTAGCCGCACGCAGCGGGGAGATCGAGCTCAAGGAGGTCACCGTGGTTGATGCGTCCGAGATCGAACGGGCGTCGATGCGTCGCTGCCTGCGTGCTTTCGGCGAAGCGGGCTCGGCCATCGGCTTCGACAAGCCGCTCGGGCAGTACACCGAAGCCGAGGCGCTGCAGGTGGTGGATGCCATCGTCACCTGCTACACCGTGGCGATGGTCGAGCACCACGAGGCGACCAAGTACCCGCCGGTGCGCGGCATGGCGCCAACGCCGGACCCGCTCGCGGTGCCGTTCGCCGACATGGCCAGCGAAGCTCCCTGGGAGGAAGCGACCCGATGATGGACTTCAACCCGACAGCCCGCTTGGGCGAACGGGTGGAGGCGCTGATCGACGACGGCCTGCAGCGGCGGGCCGCCGAACAGACCGTCCGCAGCTACCTCGGCGCCTCGCGCGTCGGCGTGGCCTGCGAGCGGGCCCTGCAGTTCGAGTACGCGCAGGCCCCCGTGGACCCGGGACGCAGCTTCACCGGTCGCCTGCTGCGGATCTTCGAGCGCGGCCACCGGATGGAGGAGTGCATGGCCGCCTGGCTGCGCGCCGCCGGCTTCGATCTTCGCACCTGCAAGGCGGACGGCGAGCAGTTTGGCTTCAGCGTCGCCGACGGTCGGCTGCAAGGCCACGTTGACGGCGTGCTGCTCTCCGGCCCGGACGGGTTTGCCTGCCCGGCGCTGTGGGAGATGAAGTGCCTCGGCGCCAAAGGGTGGAAGGAGCTGCAGAAGCACGGCCTGGCCGCCGCCAAGCCGGTCTACGCCGCCCAGGTCGCGCTGTACCAGGCCTACCTGCAGCTGCACGAGCACCCGGCGCTCTTCACGGCCCTGAACGCCGACTCGATGGAGATCTATGCCGAGCTCGTGCCCTTCGATGCGGCGCTGGCCCAGCGGATGTCGGACCGCGCCGCACGGGTCATCCAGGCCACCGAGGCCGGCGAACTGCTGCCGCGGGCCTTTGTCGATCCGACCCATTTCGAATGCCGGTTCTGCGCCTGGCAGGACCGCTGCAAATCACTGTCATGAACAACAACCAATCAACTTTGACTGCTGAGGATCTGATGCAAGAGCGGCTGCTGACGGTGGCTGAGACGGCGCACGCTTTGAACCTGCCGTCTTCCATCTTGAGTAGCCCGGCCAAGCGAGAGCGGCTGCTCATCCCTCACTACTACATCAACAAGCTGGTCCGCTTCAAGCTCCGCGAGATGCTGGCGTGGCAAGCGCAACGCGCCCGGAAGGAGGCGCCCGATGCTTGACTTCAACGACTACGGCACGCCAGTGCACCACCAGCTCAACGCGCAGCGCGACGAGATCCGAGCCGCCTTGCTTTCCCGGCTGGAGTCGGTGCTGGCCGTGATGTTTCCTGCCGCGAAGAAGCGCGGCGGCAAGCTGCTGATCGGCGACGTGCTCGGCAGTCCCGGCGACAGCCTGGAGATCGTGCTGGAAGGCGAGAAGGCGGGCCTCTGGACCGACCGCGCCAATGGCTCTGGTGGCGACGTCTTCTCGATCATCGCTGCGCACTACGGCCTGGACGTCCAGCGCGATTTTCAGGCGGTGCTGCAGAAGGCCTGTGATCTGCTGGGTCGTGCACCGGTGCAGCCGACGGCCAAGCCACCCCGCAAGCAGCCGGTCGACGAGTTGGGCCCAGCCACGGCCCGGTGGGACTACCTCGACGCTGCCGGCCTGCTGATCGCCATCGTCTACCGCTACGACCCGCCGGGCGGCAAAAAGGAGTTCCGGCCCTGGGACGTGCGCCACAAGAAGGCCACCGCTCCTAACCCGCGACCGCTGTACAACCAGCCCGGCATCGCCACCGCTGACCTGGTGGTCCTGACGGAAGGCGAGAAGTGCGCGGATGCACTGATCCGGCTCGGCATCTGTGCCACCACCGCCATGAACGGCGCCAACGCGCCGGTGGACAAGACCGATTGGTCACCACTGACCGGCAAGACCGTGCTGATCTGGCCCGACAAGGACAAGCCGGGCTGGGAGTACGCCGAGAACGCCGCGCAGGCCGTCCTGCGGGTCGGCGCGGCTTCATGTGCCATCTTGTACCCCCCGGAGGACAAGCCGCAAGGGTGGGATGCAGCAGACGCGGTGGCTGAGCAGTTCGACGTCCATGGCTTCCTGACGGCGCGCCGGGGCATGCCAGTCAGCTTGTCGGCCGCCGCGCTTTCGGCACAAGAGGTGCTCCACGGTGTGGAGTGGGCCACGGAAGACGGCCTGGCGACCGCATTCACCCGCCGCTACGCCGAAGACTGGCGCTACTGCGCTGCATGGAGCAAGTGGTTCGTCTGGACCGGCACGCGCTGGAACACCGACGAAGTGCAGTACGTGCTGCACCTCAGCCGGGGGATCGGCCATTGCGCGTCCACCCTGGCGGATACGCCCCGGCTGCGCGGCCGGTTGGCCAGCGCAGCCACCTTCGCTGCGGTAGAGAAGATCGCGCGCTCGGACCCGCAGCATGCGTCCCGGGCCAGCGACTGGGACAACGACGTCTGGGCGCTGAACACGCCGGGTGGTGTAGTTCAACTGCGTGATGGCTCGATTCGCCCGCACAGCCGCAATAGCTGGATGACCAAGATCACGACCGCCCGCCCGGAGGGCGATTGCCCGACGTGGCTGTCTTTCCTTGAAGCGGTGACCGACGGGAATGCTGACCTGCAAGCGTATCTGGCTCGGATGGTCGGCTACTGCCTCACCGGATCTACGCAGGAGCAGGCCCTCTTCTTCCTATACGGCACCGGCGCCAATGGCAAGTCGGTGTTCATGAATGTGCTGACCACCATCCTCGGCGACTACGCCGCCAGTGCGCCCATGGACACCTTCATGGAAGCACGCGGCGATCGTCACCCCACCGAGTTGGCGGGATTGCGCGGTGCCCGCTTTGTCGCGTCCATCGAAACCGAACAGGGGCGCCGGTGGAACGAGTCAAAGGTGAAGGCGATCACCGGCGGGGACAAGGTCTCCGCGCGCTTCATGCGCCAGGACTTCTTTGAGTACACGCCGCACTTCAAGCTCGTCATTGCGGGCAACCACAAGCCATCCATCCGAAATGTAGATGAGGCCATGAAGCGGCGGCTGCACCTGGTCCCCTTCACGGTCACGATCCCGCCAGAGAAGCGGGACGGCCGCCTCACGGAGAAGCTGCTGAGGGAGCGAGACGGCATCCTGGCCTGGGGGGTGCGAGGCTGTCTCGCGTGGCAGCGGGAGGGTCTATCCGCGCCCGCCTGCGTCGTGGCGGCCACCGAGGAGTACTTCGAGGCCGAGGACGCCAGCGGTCAGTGGCTCGACGAACGGATCGTGCTCATGCCTGGTGCCAAGGTCGCTACCTCGGTGCTCTATGCCGACTGGCGGGACTGGGCGGAGCGAGCCGGCGAGTTCGTCGGCTCCATCAAGCGCTTCGCGGAAATGCTGAAGGCCCGCGGTTTCGAGCAGTCCCGCCTCAGCGGCGGCGTGCGGGCGTTCAAGGGCCTCAGTCTCAAGCCGAGGCAGCACGGGCACCACAGATTCAACCCCGAGGACTGACCCGCACGTGACGTTTGGTGATGGCCTTTCCAATTTATCTCTACGGCCGCGCAGGCGTAAAAAAAATACCGGAAGGGGTTCACCAATCGTCACGCAGTCCCGAAATCATCGGAACACGAGATGACGAACATGGCGATTCTTGCCCTGGATCTGGGCACACTCACTGGCTGGGCACTGCGCCAGCGGGACGGTACGACCACGAGCGGTACGCAGCACTTCAAGCCGCAACGCTTCGAAGGCGGCGGGATGCGCTTCCTGCGCTTCAAGCGCTGGCTCACAGAGCTTCGCGCTGCGGCCGGCGACATCGGGGCGGTGTACTTCGAGGAAGTGCGCCGGCACACCGGAGTCGATGCGGCCCATGTCTACGGCGGCCTCATGGCTCACCTGACGGCCTGGTGCGAACAGCACCAGGTCCCGTACCAGGGTGTGCCCGTCGGGGCCATTAAACGGCACGTAGCAGGCCGCGGCAACGCGAGCAAGGGGGAGGTGGCCGCCGCGGTCAAAAAACGCGGCTACGGGCCTTTGGACGATAACGAGGCCGACGCACTTGCGCTGTTGCTGTGGGCCGTCGACACGGAAGGAGATGCCGCGTGAACGACAAAGCAGTGATTCCAGTGCTGTCGGGTCGCATCCATGGGACCAGCGTGCCGCTGGTCAATGCCCGGCGTCTGCACGAGTTCCTGGAGTCCTCGCAGGACTACACGACCTGGATCAAGGGGCGCATCCGCAAGTACGGCTTCGAGGAAGGTGCCGACTACTTGCTCCACAAGTTTGTGGAGCAAGTCCCCCACCAGGGAGGCTGGCGCACGGTACATCGATCGGAGGTGCACCTCACGCTGGACATGGCCAAGGAGCTGGCGATGGTAGAGCGCACACCGCGCGGTCGGGACGCACGGCGCTACTTCATCGAATGCGAGCGGCGCCTTCGGCAGGAGCAGTCCTCGCCCGTTGCGCCGACGGCGCTCAGCCGCGGACAGCGGCAGGCGATCAATCGGAGAGCTTGGGCGGATGTCGCTGGCGAGGCCTATGCAGCTTTTCATGCAAGGCGGGAGGAGTTGATCCGAGAGGCGGCTGCGCAGCCCGTGGCGCGGCCGGCATACCTGCCGCTTAGCCATCGCCCGAAGTGGGCTCGGTGAGGAGGGAAGCTATGAAGATCGACACGTACCGGTATCGTTGCCCGCTGGGCAAGCTGCAGCCGCAGACGACCGACCTGGATGCGGTCAAGGAACACGGCTGGCGTGAGCAGCGCATCCTCGTTGTGAACGAGGCCGACGAGCGCTTGGACTTTGTCGAGCGCGAGATCGTCCGCCGCATCGGCGAGCGGCTCTACGGCAAGGGAGGCAAGCGCTATGGCTGAGCAGTGGACAGTCGAGGCAGTGGCCATGCGCTTCGCCGATGCTGCAGAGACCTCGCGACGGCTGCCTGCCGTTCGGGTGCAGGGCTACCTCAGCACCTGGCCGCGGGTCGTTCGGGAGGCGTGGGAAGCGCTGGGACTCAGGGAGGAGGCGCCGGTGCGCTTCCCGCCCAGCCCGCAGGACATCGACCGCCTGCTGCAGGCCATGCAGTGGGTGCAGTGGCTGCAGGTGGAGCAGCGGCACCTGGTGTGGATGCGGGCGCAGCGCTACGGCTGGCAGGAGATCGGCAAGCGCCTGGGCTGCGAGCGGACCACGGCCTGGCGTCGGTGGATGGTGGCCCTGCAGGTCGTGGCCGATCGGCTCAACCAGCAGGCCGTGGGTGCCAGCGCTCCTTTGCGCTCCTTTGCGCACCCTGGTGCTCCTGAAATGCGGCTGTAGCTCCCATGCGCGCCCTCAAGCGCTACGTGAGGGCTGCAACACTTCGGCCGTTTTTGGGTACATTTTTGGGTACGGTGGCGCAGGGACCAGCAGTAGGGAGTGATCTCCCGGAGCGGAAAGCAGGCCTTGGTAGCGAGAGTTACTTTGCGCTCCGGTCCGCGGCGATAAGAGGGCTGGCGCTCCCACCCGCGGTGTGGCCGGGGTCTCGGAGTGGAAGACGGCCGGCATCGTTCTCGGTACAGTTCGAACTGCGACTGCACAAGGACCTTCTGTAGAGCGACGCGATCCACCTCAGATCGCCGTTGGCGCCCTCATCGCCAGCCCACAGGACAGTTTGTGGGTCCTTCCTTTTGGTACCCAATGCGGGCGGAAACCGCGCGACGCTTGAATAGCGTCCGGGTGCAAACCCGGTTGGCACAGTTGGCACTCACGCGCCTCCCGCGCGCTACTATCGATTTCGTCCTTCCTTTCCTTGCTCCGACCGGCCGTTCACCACGGCCTTCAGCGGCCCGACGCCAGTGTGATATTGGTGGCCGGGCCGTCTTCTTTCCTCCTGCTCCCACTGAAGCCGCCACACGGCGCCCACAAGCCGTCACAACCTCTTCGGGGTGGGCCGTCCGTCACTCGACCGCAAATGCCATCGCACAGCTTCTCTCCTCCGCTCAAGCTCGAACACTGGCCTACGAGCAAGCTCATCGCGTATGCCCGGAATCCGAGAAAAAATGACCACGCGGTCGACCAAATGGCGTCCGTCATCGCGGAGTTTGGGTTTCGTTTGCCTGTGGTGGCCCGCAGCACTGGCGAACTCGTTGACGGGCACCTTCGCCTAAAGGCCGCGATCAAGCTCGGGCTGGAGCAGATCCCAGTGGTACTGGCCGATGAGCTGACCGACGCACAGATTCGTGCTTTTCGCTTGCTTGCGAACCGGTCGGCGACCTGGGCGGAGTGGGACGACGAGCTCCTCCAGCTTGAAATGGCCGAGCTGAACGAGGCGGATTTCGACCTGTCGCTCACCGGCTTCGACGCCGATGAGATGGCGGACATCCTGTCCGAGGATGAGGTGGAGCAGGAAGGGCAGGCGGACGATGACGCTGTTCCGGAGCCGGAGGCGCCTCCAATCTCCCGCCCGGGTGATGTTTGGCTGATGGGGAAGCACCGCCTGGTCTGCGGCGATGCAACCACCGCCGAGGCCTACCAGCTGCTGCTCGGCGATGGCCAGGTCGACATGGTGTTCGCAGACCCTCCTTATAACGTTGCGTATACCGAAAGCGCCATGCACCGCAAGCGCGGCGCGGCCCGCCCGATCTTGAACGACGCCCTCGGAGCGGGCTTCCAGCAGTTCCTCGCCGACGCTTTGGCGCTGATGGTCCCGCGCTGTCGCGGCGCGATGTACATAGCCATGTCCTCCAGCGAGCTCGACGCGCTGCAGGCCGCCTTCCGAGAGGCAGGCGGTCACTGGTCCACATTCATCATCTGGGCGAAGAACCGCTTCTCGCTGGGAAGCGCGGACTACCAGCGCCAGTTCGAACCGATCCTCTACGGCTGGCCGAGGGGCGCCAAGCGTCACTGGTGCGGGGACCGCGACCAGAGCGACGTCTGGCAGATCGATCGGCGAGCAAAGAACGACCTGCACCCCACGATGAAGCCGGTCGAGCTGGTGGAACGGGCGATCCGCAACTCGAGCCGGCCGGGTGACGTTGTCCTCGACCCATTTGCTGGCTCGGGAACGACCCTGATCGCCGCTGAGAAAACTGGCAGGGTTGCGCGGGTGATGGAGCTGGATGCCAAGTACGCCGACGTGGTTATCCGCCGCTGGCAGGAGTGGACAGAGCAAAGTGCTGTTCGTGAGTCAGATCAGCAGCCATTTGATGCACTGGCCGCCGTCTCTGTTTGAGCGCGGGCGCTTCATGTGGTTGGATCGCAGCGATCGCAATACGAAGAAGGAATGATCGTGACGGACCGTGCACAGCAGTTCTACCATCTTGAGAGCATCGATCGGAACATCGAGAAGGTGAACGCGCGACTCGCGGAGCTGGAGGAAACAGCGAAGACCATTCCAAAGGGGCACGTCGAAGAGGCGAACAGCAAGACGCTTATGGCCGCCTTGCGAGCAGCGCTGATTGTTCTCGAAGACCAACGCCGATCCATTGCCACGTCCGGCGGTGTCGTATAGACCGATAGGCACTGCTACGGCCGGCAGTGCGCGGATGCTCGGGCGCACAACCGATGGTGCGCACTCCGGTACGGAATCAGCACGGTTCAGCGTTTATGGAAGGGACTTGTCATGGCGACCCTAGAGCAAGAACTTGAGCACCTGGCAGACGCGGACCGCGATATTGCGAAGGCCGAGCTGCACATTGCGGAACTGGAGCTGACAGCCCGTCGTCTTGCCGAGACGGGTGGGGACACCACCTTGACCCATCAACTGCTGGCAACCATGCGCGAGTCGGTGACGACTTTCCGGGAGCAGCGCCGCTTGATTGCAGAAACTATCGACGACATGAGGTCCGGCAGGCGACTGGAGATTGAAGATGCCGTCGCCCTCGCCCCGCCGGGTGGCAACGAACCGATCCCGCCCGCCACTCGTTGAGCAAGTCAGGTCGCGCGCATTGAGCAAGCAATCGGCCAGTCGACGCTGGTGGCACTACTCAACGCGCTCCTCTTCGAACGCTGCCGCAACAACGAAGCCGGTCAGGTAGCTGATGCCGCGCGGGATGCCGGTGTGGGTTGAGGATCGCGCACTCACCCGCCACGACTGCCAGCGGTTGACCGCCGCTGCGACCGCTGCGTCTAGGTCGAGGCCGGCATGGTGGAAGTTGAGGACGTCATCCGCAAATTGGCGGCCGTACCGGCTGTCAAGGAATGCCCGAACCGACTCAAACCGTTCGCCGGTCGCTTCGGCGATTCGCGTCATTGCTTTGGGCCAAGCGGCCGATGCTCGCTGGCCCATAGCGCCAATGAAACCCGAAGCTTGGTTGTGTGTGCCGAGTAAGCCGTCGTTGGGGTGCATGCTGTTTTTCTCCTGATGGGTGCGTGTGATGACCCTATTCACGCTCTGAGCGGGCAGGAAGCCAAGGGGTCTTGGCCTCCTACCTGATACCGATTGATCAGCCGAGCCGCGCCACGTAGCGCGCGTAGTCCGCGCCTTCCGGGTTGACGTAGAGGGTCGGACGCTGCGGCGCCACGACTTCGATGCAGAGCGCGGCGTCGTGGAATGATCCACCTGCACCGGCCAGCCAGCTCCGCCGGCGCATGAAGTGCGAGGTGAACTCGTCGAATTCGGCCGCTGTCAGGTGGTGGGTGGTGGTGATGTACACCCTCTGCGGGTCGCCGTGAATCGCCACGTGGTCGAGGCAAACCGGCTTGCGGGTGAAGCTGAGCGCGACATCCAAAGCCAGCACGTGGACTTGCCGTCCGTTGAAGGTCACCGTGCGGGGCGTGCGCGTCACGTCCCTGGCCGGTGCCGGGGTCATGTTGTTCATCTCTGCCTTCCTTCTTCAATGCGCCGCGAAGCTGCGACACCGCTATGAACGCTCCGCCGGTGGAAGAAGTGAAGTCCTGGTGCTCCTCGAAATGGATACTGTTTGATCACTCCGAGTACAGGGCCCACGGTCCCTTCGGCAGTGGCTGGTGCACCGTGTGACGGCCCCCGTTCAGCGCCCGTTGCACCGTCGCGATCTGCTGGAGCTGCTCGACCTCGGCAAACGGGTCACTGACGGGCTTGCGTGGCCGCTCCCGCCCGAGCAGGTCATAAGCCAGCACGGCGACGAACCACCGCGCGCCGTCGGTGGTGACGACGCCGAGGTTGAACAGGTCCTGCAGCAGCGCATCTCGTGCAGAGGCCGGAATGCTAGGCGGCAGCGAATCCATCCGCCCTTCGGTGTGGTCAATCGCGTGCTCCAGGATGTAGCGCTGGAGGTCGTTCACTGCGGTGTGGGTCATCGTCTCTCCTTGAATGTCGGCGTGCCGCGGGACCAAGCTGGCCGGCACAGCCGTGCATGAACGCTCCAGGGGTGTCCCGGCGTCAAGGGGTCACTGGCAGATGTGCCGGTGTTCGCAAATGGGCCGCTTAGCGGCCCACCCGGGAATTACCGCAGCTCAGCGATGCCGAAGACGCCGCTGCCAGCCGTCTCGCTATCGCCCGCTTCAACGATGCGGTAGACGCGCTTACCGTCATCTTCCTTGTCAGAGACCACCTGCAGGCCCAGGCGCTTACGGAAGGTGCCAGAGAAAGTGCCGCGCACGGTGTGCGGCAGCCAACCGGTCAGCGCCTGGATCTCGGCCACCGTGGCGCCGCTGGGGCGGCGCAGCAAGGCAATGACCTGCGCTTGCTTGCTGCCGTCGCGGGGCGCGCGTGTCTTGCGTGCCGGCGCCGCTTGAGTGCCAGCCCAGCTGGCTTCCGCAGCCGCCACGTCATCCTCCAGCGTGTTGTCCTCATCGAGCGCCACCGCTTCTTCTTGTGGTGCAGGTCGCTCTTGGCCGACGGCCTGGTAGCCCGCGTCGGTGACGGCGTGGTGTTCCCCGTCCCGATAGGCCCAGCCGCGGGCCACCAGGCCCTGCAGCACCTTGGCGCGGGCACCACCCTTGACGCTGGCGGGGAACCACTCGATGCGGCCTTCGTTGTGCTCGGCCGCGTGGGCCAGGGTCTCGCGCTGGGTGGCGGTCAGGGTCGTTGCGTTCATGTTGTTCATCCTTTTCGGTTGGTTGGCTGTCGCTGTGCGACGTCGCTATGAACGCTCTTCTCGGGCCGCGCAGCAACGGAAGAGTTGATGCGAGTTGATTCCGCAGGCCCAGTCCTGCATGAGCACGATGGGACTTTCAATCCGGGCCTATGCGCGCCACCGCGGCGTCAGCGACACGGCGGTCCACAAGGCGATCCGAGCGGGCCGCATCACACCGCAGCCGGACGGCACCATCGATGCGGAGAAGGCTGACGCCGAGTGGGCGCAGAACACGGAGGAGCCGCGCGTCGGCACGCGGCAGCAAGCCCCTCGGGTGCAAAGCGACCTGATGGAGCGCGGCGGTGCGTCAGCGGGTGGTACCTCGCTGCTACAGGCCCGCACCGTCAACGAGGTCGTCAAGGCGCAAGCCAACAAGGTCCGGCTGGCCCGCCTCAAGGGTGAGCTGGTCGACCGCTCGCAGGCGCTGGCCCACGTTTTCAAGCTGGCGCGTGCGGAGCGCGATGCCTGGCTGAACTGGCCCGGTCGGGTCTCGTCGGAGCTGGCGGCCCGGCTCGGCGTGGACCCGCACGAGATGCACGTGGCGCTGGAGCGCGCCGTGCGCGAGCAACTGCACGAGCTGGGCGAGGTCGAGCCACGGCTGGACGGATGATGGACTTCAACTACGAAGGGGCGGTCGAGATCGAACGCGCCTGGCGGCAGGGCTTGACGCCGGATCCACTGCTGACGGTCTCCGAATGGGCTGACCGACACCGAGTGCTGTCCAGCAAGGCATCGGCCGAGCCGGGACGCTGGCGCACCGCCCGCACGCCCTACCTGCGCGAAATCCTCGACTGCCTCTCGCCGACGTCAGCTGTGGAGCGCGTGGTGTTCATGAAGGGAGCGCAGGTTGGGGCCACTGAGGCAGGCAGTAGTTGGATTGGCTACGTGATCCATCACTCTCCCGGTCCCATGATGGCAGTCTGGCCGACGGTGGAGATGGCCAAGCGCAACTCCAAGCAGCGGATCGATCCGCTGGTGGAGGAGTCACCGGCACTGGCCGAGCTGATTGCGCCGGCTCGCAGCCGGGACGCTGGCAACACCATCCTGTCCAAGGAGTTCCGTGGCGGGGTGCTGGTGATGACCGGGGCCAACAGCGCGGTGGGCCTGCGTTCGATGCCGGTGCGCTACCTGTTCCTGGATGAGGTGGACGGCTATCCGCTGGACGTTGAGGGCGAAGGGGATGCCATCTCGCTGGCGGAGGCCCGCACTCGCACCTTCGCCCGGCGCAAGATCTTCATCGTGTCGACGCCGACCATCGCCGGAGCGTCGACCATCGAGCGCGAGTACGAAGCGTCGGACCAACGTCGCTACTTCGTGCCGTGCCCCCACTGCGCCCACAGCCAATGGCTGCGCTTCGAGCGACTGCGCTGGGAGCGGGAGCGGCCGCACACCGTCGCCTACATCTGCGAGGATTGTGACGCGCCCATCCCGGAGCACCACAAGACCCGGATGCTGGAGCGCGGGCAGTGGCGGGCGACGGTCACGGGCGGCTCGCGGCGGACGGCTGGCTTCCACTTGTCGTCGC
Organism: Eleftheria terrae; assembly: GCF_030419005.1. Taxonomy (NCBI): domain Bacteria; kingdom Pseudomonadati; phylum Pseudomonadota; class Betaproteobacteria; order Burkholderiales; genus Eleftheria; species Eleftheria terrae. Next base: position 3,104,305 of record NZ_CP106951.1, on the reverse strand, counting down.
TGTACAGCCCGATCGGCTGGCGGTCGTGGCGCGACATTGCCGCCGCCTGGGAGAGCGCCACCGCCAAGGAATCCCGCTCGTCGGCGGCCATCAAGACGTTCAAGAACACGGAGCTCGGCGAGACCTGGGCCGAGGACGGCGAAGCGCCCGACTGGCAGCGGCTTTTGGAGCGGCGCGAGAGCTACCGCCCGGGGACGGTCCCCTGGGGCGGCCTGCTGCTGGTGGCTGGCGCCGATATCCAGAAGGACCGCATCGAAGTGTCGGTCTGGGCCTGGGGCCGGGGCAAGGAATCCTGGTTGATCGAGCACCGCGTGCTCATGGGCGACACCGGTCGAGCCGACGTGTGGCGCCAGCTCGGCGCGCTGCTGAACGAAACCTGGACCCACGAGAGTGGGGTGCAGATGCCGCTGGCCAAGCTGGCGGTGGACACGGGTTTCCAGACGCAGGAGGCCTACGCGTTCGTGCGCGCCTGCCACGACAGCCGGGTGATGGCGGTCAAGGGTGTGCCGACCGGTGCCGCACTGATCGGGACACCGACCGCGGTGGATGTCACGGCGGCTGGCCGCCGGCTGCGGCGCGGCATCAAGGTCTTTGCGGTGGCAGTGGGCCTCGCCAAGCAGGAGCTGTACAGCAACCTGCGAAAGGCGCCGAACGTCGATCCGAGCACTGGGGAGATCGCCTATCCGCCGGGCTACGTGCACCTGCCCACCATGGACGCCGAGTACCTGCAGCAGCTGTGCGCGGAGCAACTGGTCACCCGGCGCGACCGCAACGGTTTCCCGGTGCGGGAGTGGCAAAAGATGCGCGAGAGGAACGAGGCCCTGGATATCGCGGTCTACGCCCGAGCTGCCGCCGCTGCTTGCGGACTCGATCGATTGGAGGAGCGCCACTGGCGTGAGTTGGAGCGTCCCTTCAAGATCGATCAAGTACAGCCGCCAGCGCTCCGGCCCGATCCCGAACCGCCGCCTCTCTTCAACGTTTCCCGCCATGAAGCCACCGATCGCGGTGGCTTCGCTGCTTCTGGGGCCCCCAGCCCGTTGCGGCGTGTCGTCAAGAGCCGCTGGATGTCGTCATGAGCAATCCGCTAAGGCGGTTCCCGATCCTGCTGCACTGTCCCGCGGAGCAAGGCCCGGCGGCTCGCCCACAACCGGCGTGTGCTCGCCTGCGTCACCTCCGGGTCCACAACCGCGCGCAAGGATTCCCAGTAGTCGCTGCCCGCAGGAAAGCCGGCAGCGAGTCGGCGAGCGCAGGTGCATCGGCGCTCATCCGACAGGATCAGCTGCTCCAGCCTCAAGACCAAACGGTCATCACAACCATCAGCCTGATTAACCATCGGACCTCCTGCATGCCGATGCACGTGAGTCTAGGTCACAGCATCTTCAATTGCCACCTGCACCCTTCCACGGATGCGCAGGGGCAGCAGGTCCTCCCACCAGCTGTCAGCAGCCATCACCATGCCGTATACCTCCAAAGACCTCCAGCACCTGGAAGCAGCGCTTGCCAAAGGCGAGCGCCGCGTTAGCTTCGGCGACAAGACCGTCGAGTACCGTGACGTCGACGAGCTGCGGGCGGCTCTGCGAGAGGTCAAGCGGGACCTGGCGGCGCAAGGCGTGACGGCTCGCCCGCCGCGACAGATCCGCATCACGACCAGCAAGTCCACCTGATGGGCTGGTTGGCCAAACTCAGGCGTGGCCTGTTCGGGGCGACGCCCACCTACGACGGTGTCGGCGGTGGCCGCCGAGCTGTTACCTGGCAGGTCGGCAACCCGGGCGCCGTGGCGGCGCTGGCGTTCAGCCAGAACGAGCTGCGCGCCAAGAGCCGTGACCTGGTGCGCCGTAACGCCTGGGCAGCCGCCGGCACCGAGGCGTTTGTCGCCAATGCCATCGGCACCGGCATCAAGCCGCAGTCGCTGGTGCTGGATGTCGCGCAGCGCGAGATGATCCAGGCGCTGTGGCGCGACTGGTGCGAAGATGCCGACGCCGCAGGCCTCACTGACTTCTACGGCCTGCAGTCGCTGGCCTGCCGGGCGATGCTGGAGGGCGGCGAGGCGCTGGTCCGCCTGCGCTACCGTCGGCCCGAGGACCGCCTGCCGGTGGCCCTGCAGATCCAGGTGCTGGAGCCGGAACACCTGCCGGCCACGATGAACCTGGAACTGCTGTCGGGCAACGTGGTGCGGGCGGGCATTGAATTCGACCGATTGGGCCGGCGGGTGGCCTACCACCTCTACCGCTCGCATCCAAACGATGGCGCGCTGGCGCCCATGTCCGGCGTCGGTGGCATGGAGACGGTGCGCATCCCGGCCAGCGAGGTAATCCACCTGTTCCGTCTTCTGCGCCCCGGCCAAATCCGCGGTGAGCCCTGGCTCGCCCGTGCCCTGGTCAAGCTGCACGAGCTGGATCAGTATGACGACGCGGAGCTGGTGCGCAAGAAGACCGCCGCCATGTTCGCGGGCTTTATCACCCGTGGTGCCCCCGAGGACAACCTGATGGGCGAAGGCGAGCCGGACGCCCACGGCGCGGCGCTCGCCGGGCTGGAGCCTGGCACCCTGCAGTTCCTGGAGCCCGGTGAGGACATCCGATTTTCCACACCGGCGGACGTTGGCAGCTCCTATGCCGATTTCATGCGGCAGCAGTTCCGCGCCGTAGCCGCCGCGATGGGCATCACCTACGAGATGTTGACCGGCGACCTCACCCAGGTGAACTACTCCTCCATCCGTGCTGGGCTGCTGGAGTTCCGCCGTCGCTGCGAAGCGCTGCAGCACGGCGTGATCGTGCACCAGCTGTGCCGGCCGATCTGGCGGGCCTGGATGACCCAGGCGGTGCTGGAAGGGGCGCTGGAGCTGCCCGGCTACACGCGGCGCCGCCGACAGTACCAGGCGGTGAAGTGGATCCCGCAAGGCTGGCAGTGGGTGGACCCGAAGAAGGAGTTCGACGCGATGAACACCGCGATCCGCTCAGGTCTGCTCTCACGCTCCGAGGCGATCTCTGCGTCGGGCTACGACGCCGAGGACGTTGACCGGGAGATTGCGGCCGACAACGAACGCGCCGACGCGTTAGGGCTGGTTTTCGACTCCGACCCGCGGCACGACCGGCCTGCGGCGACGACACCGGCACCCGCCGTCCATGAACAGGACCTCTGACATGTCACTCCCCTACCTGGCGTCCCGGCTGTACGGGACGCCGCTGCTGATCACCCGATCCAAGCTGGACGTCATCCTGGCGGTGCTGGGGTCGCGCCTTGGCTGGTCCAGCGCCGAGGCGTACCCGGCGTTGCCGGTGCCCCGTACAGCGGCCAGCCCGCCCGCCCCCGGCATCGCCCTGATCCCGATCCACGGCACCCTGGTGCGCCGCTCGATGGGTCTGGAGGCGGCCTCCGGCTTGACCTCCTATGCCGAGATCGGCGCCCGGCTGGACGCGGCGCTGGCCGATCCGGAGGTCAAGGGCATCCTGCTGGACGTCGATTCGCCTGGCGGCGAGGCGGGTGGCGTGTTCGAGCTGGCGCAGCGCATCCGCACGGCCAGTCGGAGCAAGCCGGTCTGGGCCCACGCCAACGATGCCGCCTACTCGGCGGCCTATGCGATCGCCGCAGCGGCAAGCCGGTTGACGCTGTCGCAAACCGCGGGGGTGGGCTCCATTGGGGTCATCGCCCTGCATGTGGACCAGTCCGCCAAGGATCTGCAGGACGGACTGGCGTACCGCGCGGTCTACGCTGGCCACCACAAGAACGATTTCAGCCCGCATGCGCCCCTGACGCCCGAAGCCGCCTCTGCCTTGCAGACCGAGGTCGATCGCCTCTACGGGATCTTTGTCGGCTCCGTAGCGCAGATGCGCGGGCTGAGCGAAGACGCCGTGCAGGCGACCGAGGCGCGGTTGCTGTTCGGCCACGCTGCTGTCGACGCTGGGCTGGCCGATGCCGTGCTGAGCCTGGATGCGGTGCAGGCGGAGTTTGCCGCCCACCTCGCCGGTCCAGCCACTCTCCTTCCTTCGCTTGCCGCGGCGATGTCGCGGCCCGCTTCCGCTTCTCCTTCTTCCTCACTCACGGAGCACTCGATGCACTCCACCGACCTCATGGACCCGCCGGCTGACGCGGTGCCGCCCGCCACCGCTGCTCTGCCGTCGGCAGCCGTCTCGGTGCCTGTCGCAGCAGCGGCCTATCGCAACGAGGCGCACGCCATCGCCGAGCTGTGCCTGATCGCTGGCGCGCCGGGGCGCACCGCCGAGTTCCTTGGTGCCGGCATGACGCAGGACCAGGTCCGCCGGGTGCTGCTCGACGCCCGGGCCAGCCAGCCGGAGATCAGCTCGCGGATCACGGCCGACGCCGGCACGTCGGCATCGGCTTCGCCGGAATCGAATCCGCTGATGTCAGCCGTCAAGAAACTGATCTCCCGGAGCTGAACCGTGCCCGTGCTCCGTGAACCCAACAACCTGGGCGACCTGCTGAAGTACGAGGCGCCGAACCTGTACTCCCGCGAGAACGCCACCGTGGCCGCCGGCCAGAAACTCGCCCTCGGCGCCGTCGTCGGCCGAGAGGCGGCCACCGGCAAGATCAAGGCGCTGGCCCCTGCCGCCAAGGACGGTACGGAGGTGGCCGAGGCCGTGCTCGCCTTCGACATCGATGCGTCGCTGGGCGAGCGGGCCGATGCGGTTCTGATCGTGCGCCACGCTGTCTTCGCCCGCGCCGCGCTGGTATGGCCCGCCGGTATCACGCCGGAGCAGCGCTCCGCTGCGATCGCCCAGCTCGCCGTCCGCGGGCTGGCCGTCCGCGACAGCGCGTGAGCGCCTCGCTACCGACGTCTTCCCCTCATCCGACCCGCCCGGCGCCACGCGCCCGGCGGGTCTTCTTTTGTGCCATCGCATGCAGAACCCCTTCAACAACCCGGCGTTTTCCACCGCCGCCCTGACGGCAGCCATCAACATCCTGCCCAACCGCTACGGCCGGCTGGAGTCGCTCAACCTGATGCCGGTCAAGTCGGTGCGGCTGCGCCAGATCCTGATCGAGGAGCGCAACGGCGTGCTCAACCTGCTGCCCACACGGCCGCCCGGCGCGCCGGGTACGGTCGGCACGCGGGGCAAGCGGGGCATCCGCTCCTTTGTCGTGCCGCACATCCCCCACGACGACGTGGTGCTGCCCGAGGAAGTGCAGGGGCTGCGCGCCTTCGGCAGCGAAACCGAGCTGGAGTCCATCGCGGGCGTCATGGCCGGCCACCTGGACACCATGCGCAACAAGCACGCCATCACGCTGGAACACCTGCGCATGGGGGCCCTCAAGGGTGTCATCCTCGACGCCGACGGCTCGGTGCTCTATGACCTCTACCGCGAGTTCGACATCCAGCCCAAGACGATCAGCTTTGGGCTGGAGAACGAGAAGACGAACGTCAAGGCCAAGTGCATCGAAGTGCTGGCCCACATCGAGGAGAACCTGCGAGGGGAGTTCATGACGGGCGTGCACTGCCTGTGCTCGCCGGAGTTCTTTGCCGCGCTGACCGGTCACGCCACGGTGATCAAGGCCTACGAGCGCTGGCAGGACGGTGCGGTCCTCATCAACGATGTGCGCCAGGGTTTCCGCTACGGCTCCATCCTGTTCGAGGAATACCGCGGTCAGGCCAGCGACGAAGACGGCAACACCCGGCGCTTCATTGCAGCCGGAGAGGCCCAGGCCTTCCCGCTCGGAACGATCAGCACCTTTGCCACCTATGTTGCGCCGGCCGATTTCAATGAGACGGTCAACACGCCGGGGCAGCCGCTGTACGCAAAGCAGGCGCCGCGCAAGTTCGATCGAGGCACCGACCTGCACACGCAGAGCAACCCGTTGCCGATGTGCCACCGGCCGGCCCTGCTGGTGAAGCTGAAGGTGTGATGTCCATCGAGGACCTGTACCTCGCCGCTGCTCGCGCGGGATTGCTGACCGATGTGGAGGTCGGCGGCCGCACTGTGGCCGTGGACTTCCGCGCTCCCGACGAGACCGTGCTAGATGGCCTGTCGCTCTCGGCCGATCCTTCACTCCGCTACCCCGCGTCGTGGCTGCCTGAGTTGGCCGCCGGCCATTTGCTGCGCCTCGGCGACCGGAACTACCGGGTGCGCCTGGTCCGCGCGGTCGGCGACGGCAGCGAGCGGCAGGCGCTGCTCACCTCAGCCTGACCTCTTCATTCCATGTTGTCCGTCCGCGAGCGCCTCCTACGCGCGGTGATCACTCGCATCTGTCCGGCCGTGGCACCCGCTCCGGTACTGCGTTCCCCAGCGACGCCGGTGCTCCACGAGGCCAGCTCGGCGCTGCTGCTGTTCCCGGAAACTGATGCGGTGACCGAGCACAGCAACGGCTTAACCACCCGTGCACTCACGCTGCGCCTGGTGGCGGTGGCGCGAGGCGACAGTGCTTTTGAGCTGACCGATCGCCTGATCGTCGCCGCCCACGCAGCACTGCTCGCCGATCCGAACCTCGGTGGCCTGGCACTCGCCGTCCGTGAGCTCGATTGCGAGTGGGACAGCGACGACACCGACACGGGCACGGTTGCTCAGCCGGCCCGCTACGAGATCCGCTACCGAACCCATGCCCACGACCTCACCCGATCCGGTTGACCGTCGCCGCCTGCGCGATCTGCGGCCGGTGGCCGACCTGCGGCATCGCCGCCACCGCATCGCGAACCCGAAGGAACTCGACCGACGCCACCTGCTGGCGCTCGGCCTGATCCAGGTCGCCGAAGCCCTGGCCGCGACTCCTTCATCCGCCTACCACCTCGACAGCAACTGACCATGCCCTACTTCTCCGGCCAAGGCCGCGTCTACATCGGTGCCCGCGATACCGCGGGCCGCCCCTTGGGCCTTGCCTACGTCGGCAACGTACCCGAGCTCAAGGTGTCCCTCTCCGTCGAGACCCTGGAACACCAGGAATCCTCCAGCGGCCAGCGCCTCACTGACTTGCAGCTCATCAAGACCAAGAAGGGCGAGTTCGCCTGCACGCTGGAAGAGCTGGTGCCGGTCAACCTGGCGCTCGGTCTCTACGGCACCACCACTCAACAAGTCGCCGGCAGCGTGACGGCCGAGGCCCTGCCCAATCCGGTCACACCCGGCAGCCTCTACCTGCTGGCCAAGCAGAACGTCTCCACGGTGGTGGTCAAGGACGCGTCTTCCACTCCGAAGACGCTGCCGGCCGCGCAATACAGCGTTAACGCCAAGCACGGCTCACTGGTGGTCAACGACAAGACCGCCGGCGGCCCCTATGTCGAGCCCTTCAAGGTGGACTACGCCTACAGCGTCGCGCAGGTGACCTCGATGTTCACTCAACCGCTGCCGGAGCGCTGGGTCCGCTTCGAAGGGCTGAACACGGCCGATGGCAACGCCGAGGTCGTCATCGACCTGTACCGGGTCGCCATCAACCCGGCCAAGGAGCTGTCGATGATCACCGACGAACTGCTGAAGTTCGAGCTGTCGGGCCAGGTGCTGGCTGACACGCTCAAGCCGGCCACTGGAGAGCTGGGCCAGTTTGGTCGGCTGATCCTGCTGTGAGCGAGGACGCCACCATGGATCTGGATGTCATCTCGCCCCCGGCGGTGACCGTGAATGTCGCTGGCGAGCGCCTGGAAATCCGCCCGCTGGTGCTGGGCGAGCTGCCGGCGGTGCTTAAGGCCGTCCGGCCTTTTGCGTCGCAACTGTCCGCCGAGCCGGAATGGTTGACGCTGCTGTGCGAACACGGAGAGGCGTTGTTGCAGACGCTGAGCCTGGCGGCACGCAGGCCGCGGGAGTGGATCGACCGCCTCGCTGTCGACGAGGCGCTGGTGCTGGCCGGCGCCGTGTTCGAGGTGAACGCCGATTTTTTCGTGCGGCGGGTGGCGCCGCGCATCGGCGAGCTGGCTCAGGCGATCAGCAGCCGCTTGGCTGGGCCGACGCCATTGCGCGGCTGATCGGGGCTGGCCACCGGTATGCCGAAATCCTGGGCTACACGGTGGCCCAGGTGAACGCCTTCCTGGCGGCCGATGCCCGGCTGGAGCACGAGCGGCTCGCCGCACAGCTGACCGTCATTGCGGTTGCTGCGCAGGGCAACCGCGACACCATTCAGCAACTGCAGCGGGAGCTGCAGAAGTACAGCGCATGAACCTGCGACTCACCGCTGGCGGCCTGCTGGGATCGGGCGGTTTCGACGCATGGCAGGAGAACTTTCGGCGTTCCCTCCGAACCGACGTGGTCAAGGCCATGCGGGAGACCGGTAAGGAGATAGCCGAGACCGTCCGGTCCGAGATGCGGGCAGTCTTCAAGACTGCCAAGCCATCCTTCCTGAAGTCGATGCGCTCCAAGGTCTTCGACAGCAAGCCGGACCGCTTGCCCGCGCTTTACATCGGTTCCAAGGTCCCCTGGCTTGGCCTCCACGAGCAGGGTGGCTCCATCAAGGACCGCATGTTGATCCCGCTGCTGCCGCAACACCAGCGCTTGGGCCGCAAGGCATTTGCCCGCGTGGTGCGCGACCTGACGGACTCCGGCAACGCGTTTTTCGTCCAGAGGGATGGGCGCACGATCCTGATGGCGGAGAACCTCTCTGCCAACAGCCGGGCGCTCACCCGCTTTCGGCGCACCGAGCGGGAACGCAGCGGCGTCAAGCGGCTGAAGCGGGGACAGGAGATCCCGATTGCCGTGTTTGTGCGGCAAGTTCGCCTGCGGCGCCGGTTCGACCTGACGCGCACGGTGAGCCGCGACTTGCGCCGCTTGGTCGCGGCCATCGAGAAGGCCTCGACCTCAACCTGATTTCCTTCCAAGGAAATGTCATGGCTCAAAACCGAGCGCAGATCCTTATTACCGCCGTCGACGACACGCGGCGCGCCTTCCAAAGCATCCAGGCCAGCCTGGCTCAGTTGGGCGAACTGGCCGCGCAAGTGGGGGCTTCACTGCAACAGGTGGGTGCGGGCATCAGCCACGGGGCGGGCGTGCGCGAGCTGCAGGCAGCCGCCGAGCAGTACGCCGCGCTGCAAGGCCGGCTCCAGCTGGCAGCAGTCTCGAAGGACGTCTCACGCGCCGAGGCGCCGCGGCCGGATATCACGGGGCGCGAACAGACAGCTCTCGCCGAGACGGCAGCACTACACGCGCGGCTGACAGTGGCAGCGCGCAACGCTGCCCGACCGCAGGGCGACGTGGTGTCCGCCACGGCCGGTATCGGCCAGGCTGCTGCACAGTCGGTCCGCGCCCTGCAACCGCTGCAGGCCGGGATGGCGCGCCTGCGGGCAGAAGCCGGCCAGCTGGGCTCGGCTCTCGGGCAAATGGGCGCGGCCCTTGGGGTTGGCGCGGGCGTGCGCCAGCTGACGGGGGCGGCAGACCAGTACAAGGGGTTGCAGGCCCGCCTCAAGCTGGCGGTCACCTCCCAGGAGGAGTTCACCCATGCCGAGGGTGAACTGTTCGAGATGGCTCAGCGCAACCGGGCGCCCTGGGCGGAAACGGTGTCGCTTTACACCAAGCTGGCCCCGACCCTGCAGGCCCTGGGCCGGTCCCAGTCGGAGGCGCTGGACACCACCAACGCTGTCGGACAGGCCATGGCGTTGTCCGGCAGCTCCGCAGAAGGTGCCTCAGCCGCGCTGATGCAGCTGGGCCAGGCCCTGGGCAGCGGCACGCTGCGCGGCGACGAGTTCAATTCGGTCATGGACCAAGCCCCCCGGCTGGCGACCGCCATTGCCGCCGGCCTGGGTGTCCCGAAAGACGCGCTGCGCCAACTAGCGGAACAGGGCAAGCTGACCTCCGCCGCGGTCATCGATGCCCTGCTGAAACAGCGCAGCCGGCTGGCCGAGGAGTACGGCAGCCTGCCGGACACCGTATCCGGTGCCTTGACCCGCCTGCAGAACGCCTTTGTGCGGGCCTTTGGCAGCCGGGACAGCGCCAGTGGCTGGACCGCCGGGCTGGCGCAAGGCATCCAATTGCTGGCGCAGCACATCGATGGCTTGATGACGCTGGTGGGCGTTGGGTTGATGGCGGCGTTCGGGCGGCTGGTGAGCTCGATGGTCGCCAGCACGACGGCGGCCCGAGCTGAGGCGGCCGCGCGCCTCGGCCAGCTGCGGGGGCTCGAAGCCGAAGCGGTCGCCCGCATGCGGGTCACTGCGGCGGCCCTCGCTCAGGCGCGGGCCCAAGGCACGACATCGGTCGCACTCGCCACGGACGCGGTGCAGGCTCGCAAACAAGCTGGCGCGGCCAGCGCCGCTGTGGCGCAGGCGGTGGCCTCGACCGGTCTGCTCGGCCGGGCTGCGGCGGCGCTGCGGGGCGCCTTCGCGCTCCTGGGCGGTCCCATTGGTATGGTGGTGACGGCGGTCGGCCTGCTGGGCTCTACCTTGTACACCGCCCGGGACGCAGTGGTCGAGTTCGGCGGCAAGACCGCCTCGATCCGGCAGATCGTCGCCGCCGCCTGGTCGCTGGTGACCGAGAAGGTGCAGGCGGCCTGGGGCGCCTTGGTGGAGTTGGTCCGCATCAACGACCGCACCTGGGCGCGTCTGCGCGACACCGTCAACGGTGGCCTCACCCGCCTCGGCATCGGACTGCGGGCGCTGGTGAACACGGGAATCGGCGCCTTCACGGCGATCGGCTCGGTGGCGGCCAGGACAGCGGAATTCCTGGTCGAGCGTTTCAGAACCGCGTTCTCGGACATCGGAGCACTGACCCGCGCCTTGAAGCAGGACATCGCGGCGGCCTTCGAGGGCGATTTCTCGATGAGCGCGATGAAGGGTGAAATCGACCGCAACCTGCAGCAGATGCAGAGCATCGGCGACGAACTTGCCGGCAAGGTGCGGGAGGCGTTCGACCGCGACTACGTCGGCGAGGCGGCCCAGGCCATTGCGGCCCGCATCAAACCGGATCCGAAGAAGCAGGACATCTATGCCGATCCGCCGAAGCCCGGCCCACCCCCGCCGCGGGGCGCAGCCGCCCGGCAAGCGTTGCTGAAGGCGCAGGCGGACGCCGCGTTCCAATTGCTCAAGGACAGCCTCGAGCGGGAACAGCGGGCGCTGGACCGGGCACTGGAGGACCGCACGATTTCGATCCGCGGCTATCACGAGCGTAAGGCGCGGCTGGAGCAGCAGGAGATTGACGCGGAGATCAACCGCACCAGGCAATCCATCGCTGAACAGCAGCGCGCCGTCAAGGCAGCGGAGAAGCCGGACGATCGCGCCAAGGCGCAGGCCGAGCTGGCCAAGACCAACGCCGACCTGACGGTGCTCCTGCGCAAGCGTGGCGACGTCGCTGTGACCGCAGCCCGCGCCGCGGCCACAGCAGAACGCGAGCTGAGGGAGGAGCTCACCAAGCTGCGAGAAGAACTGCTGGACCTGACGCAGGCCAGCACGGCGCAGGACCGGCGTGCGGCCATCGAGGAGCAGTACCGCAAGCTGATGGAGCGGCTACGTGCCGAAGGCGACGGCGCCGGTATAGCGACCCTGGGCCGCCTCGTCGACGTCAAAGCTGCTTCAGCCGACCTCGCCACCTACGAACGGGAGTTCGACACCACCCTGGCCCGCATGCGCGCCGCTGAGCAGTCCATCGACCTACAGCGCCAGGCCGGCCTGCTGACCGAATCGCAGGCGAAGCGGCAGATCCTGGCGCTGCACCGGGTGACCGGCACCGCGCTCGATGCCCTCCTGCCCAAACTCGAAACCACCGCCACAGCGATCGGCCCGGACGCGGTGGCCCGGGTGCAGGCGTGGAAAAACGAGATCGCTCAGGTGAAGCTCGCGGTCGACGAGGTGGCGGTGGCCATCGACGGCAGCATCCGGGACGGCTTCGGGCAGCTGTTCGAGGACATCGGCCGTGGCGCGAAAACCGCCAAGGAGGCCTTCGGGGACTTCGCTCGCTCGGTGCTGGCGACCATCCAGCGGATTGCGTCGCAGAAGCTGGCAGAGTCGCTCTTCGCCAGTTTGCCGAAAGGAAGCGGCGGGAGGTCGGGCTTTGCTGGGTTTATTTCCTCCCTGGTCAAGGGCTACGCCTCGGGGGGCTATGTGTCGGGCCCGGGCACTTCCACCAGCGATTCAATCCCCGCCCGCCTGTCTGCCGGGGAGTTTGTCGTCAACGCGGCAGCGGTGCGCCGGGTGGGAGTGGCCTTCCTGCAGTCGATCAATGGCGTGGCGCAGGGACCGGCCTTCAAGGGGCCGGCACTTGCCTTTGCGGCCGGCGGCCTGGTTCCCGACGTCCAGCCTCGTCAGCCAGCTCCCGCCGCCCAGGGCGTGCGCATCGTCAACGTGATCGACCCCGCAATGGCGGCCGACTACCTCAACTCGTCGGCGGGCGAGCGAACCATCCTCAACGTCCTGCAGCGCAACGCCGGTGCGGTGCGGCAGGTCCTGACCTGAATGAACACCCCCATGGCTTTCGAGATCGGTGTCGCGGTGAACTACCGCGACCTGCTGGAGCGCTTGCGCACTTTCCTTACAAAGCACCCGGCGCTTATCGCCGCGAACCAGCAATGGACGCAACTGCGCTGGGTGTCGGACGCCACCACTCAGGAACTGCTCCTGCGCGCGCCGGGCCTCGCCGGCGCCGATGACATCTACTGCGGCGTGCGGTCCTATGAGAACCCCACCTCCGGCTACTACATGTGGGACCTCAATGGGAGCATCGGCTTCAGCTCGGCGGACACCTTCTACGCTCAGCCCAGCTGCCTGACGGGCTGGCTGCCGATGATGAGCCTGTGGAACGAGGCGACTCCCTACTGGTTTGTTGCCAACGGCCGCCGGGTGGTGGTCGTGGCCAAGGTCTCCACGCTCTACCAGGCGGCCTACCTGGGCTTCATCCTGCCCTACGCCACGCCGGGCCAGTACCCCTATCCCTTGCTGATTGGTGGTTCCATGACCGGCCAGCGGGGGCGACGCTACAGCATCACCGGGCCGAACCACCGGCATTTTGTGGATCCGGGCGAGGACGTGCAAAACGCCAGCTCGACCGCCACGATGCTGCGGGGGCCGGCCGGCGCCTGGCTGCCGTTTCAGAACACCTACAGCCCGACAACGGAATCCCGATACGACAGCGCCCGCCAGGTCTGGCCGGGCAGCTACGCCTACCTCAGCGTGTTTCGGGAAGCGCTGGACGGCACCTACGTGCTGATGCCCATCGTGCTGTCGCAGGGCAACTCGGCCGGCGACCACGACCTGTTCGGTGAGCTGGACGGCGTCTACCAGGTCTCCGGCTTCAACAACGCCGCCGGAAACCTGATCCAGGTGAACGGCGTGGACCACTTGGTGGTGCAGAACGTCTTTCGCACCTCGGTGCGGGACTACTGGGCCTTGCGCCTGGCCTGAGGAGCGCAATGGCCTACCAAACTGGAACCGCAGCGGGTCCGACCCCGCTGCTGGACGCACTGCGGCTGTTTGCCGTCGCCAGCGGCTGGCAGGAACTGCGCTGGGGGCCGTCCGGCCCCGGCCAGCAGCTGTCGCTGCGCAAGGGCGAGCTGATTTTTCACCTGCGCAGCGCGCTGGATGAGGCGCTGCGCTCCGGCTACCAGCGGGTGACCGGCATCTTTCTGGTCGGCTCCGACCAGTTCGATCCCGCGCAGCCTTGGAACAACCAGCCGGGCATGCCACGCGACCCGTCGAAGCGCATCGAGGCGGTGGGCCTGTACGAGGTCGAAGGTCCCTGCACCTATCACCTGTTCTCGTCCGAGTCGCCGGTGCAACTGACGATGGTGGCCGAGGTCGCGCCGGGGGTGTACCACCACCTCGCCTTTGGGCAACTCGTGAAATACGGCGACTACCCGGGCGGCGCATTTGTGTCGGGCGCCTTCGGCTCGTCGGACGCGCTCACCGCCAGCGCGAGTGACTACATCTTCGGGGACACGCAGGACCTGCATTTCGGCCTGCCGTTCAACGACTATAAATATGCAGGTGGGAACTACGTGCGGGCGGCGGCCGACGGCTTCGATGGCTGGTGGTCGGTCTGCCAGGCGTCGCCGATCACCGGCAAGCGCGCCATCTCGGTCTGGGAGGAAGGGCCGCGCAGCCCGCGCGAGTCCCTGGCCAACTACTGGTGGAGCCGCACCCCGAACACGCTGAACGGCATCGCGCCCCTGTTGCCGCTTTATGTTTACCTGGAGCGGCCGGATGGGTTCTTCTCGCCTTTTGGCTACCCAGCCCACTTGCGCTACCTGAACATCACGCACCATGCACCGGCGGAGGTGTTTGCGATTGGTCCCGAACAGTGGATGGCGTTCCCGGCGCATTCGAAGAACAACAAGTCCGGTGTGCACGGCTACGCCGTGCGGCTGGAGCGCTGAGCGATGGCCGCCTTCGCAGGGATCGTGGCTCCGGGCTCGGCCGTCGGAGAGCCGGTCCACTATGAGCGCGCCAGGGGCATTTCCGGCTACCGGCCGGTGCGTTACCCCTTTGCCGCCGCCGACAGCGTTTCGCCCTTGGCGGGTACCAGGGGTGATGCTCGGCCAATCAGTGAGCCGCAACGGCGGCTGGCCGGCGCCCGGGTGCCGTCCTTCGCGGACGACTGGTACCACCGCATCCACCTGCTGCCGCCGCGGATCGACCTTGGCAATGTGATCAGCCCCATCGAGCGCCGGCTGGAGGTGTGGAATGCGCATCTCCAGGAGCAGACGGTGCTGGCCATCGAGGCCACTGGCGCAGATGGCCTGGCGCTGTCAGGGCCGCCCGCGCCACCGCTGGCCTTCGGCGGCCTCCAGTCGCGGACGTACAGCTTCTCGGCCAGCCACCGCGGGGCGCCGGTGATCAACGCCCAGTTCGCCTTCCGGTTCGCCGGCGGTGGCGAGATGCGGTTGACCGTCACCGGCCGGCGAGTGGTGGTGTTTGGCATCCGGCCCGACTGGTCGGATGGCCTGACGGAGCGCTTGGAATGGCTGAGCGATGTGCTGGAGGCACACGACGGCTCCGAACAGCGCATCCGGCTGCGGCAACTCCCGCGGCGCAGCTTCGAGTACAGCTGGCTCCTGGATGGGCAGGACGTTCGCCTGCTGGAGCACCTGCTGTTTGCGTGGGGCACCCGCATCTACTGCCTGCCGGTCTGGACGGACGGCAGTCAACTCTTGCAGGACGTGGCGGCCGGCGGCCGCGCGCTTGTGGTGCCCAACGCCCCGCACGTCGACTACCACCCGGGTGGCATGGCGGTGCTTTGGCGCTCCGCCGTTGAGAACGAGGCCGTGGAGATCGCATCGATCGACGGCGGCGGGGTTCTGACGCTCACCCTGGCGCTGGGCCGGTCCTGGCCGGCCGGCACCCGCGTGCTGCCGGCGCGGCTCGCCCGCTTGGAAGGCACGACCACCGTCCGGCGGGTGACGGACACGATTGCCAGCGGGCGCAGTCGGTTCACGGTGGAGGACCTGATCGCATCCGCCGCTGCAGACGCGCGGCCCACCTATCGCGGCTACGCGGTGTTCGACTACCGGCCCGACTGGAGCGAAGAGATCGACGTCAGCTGGCAGCGCAAGCTGGCCGTGATCGATCAGGGCACCGGACCCCGGGGCTTTGACGACGAATCGGGCGCGCCGCAGGTCGGTCGGCGTCTCACGTGGCTGCTGCCGAATCGGCCACACATCACTGCGTTCCGCCAGTGGCTGGCCGCCCGGGCGGGCCGCGTGCACCCATGCTGGCTGCCAACGTTCACCTCGGATTTGCAGGTCAGCCGAGTGGTCGTCAGCGGCGGCTCGGGCCTGGTGGTGCGCAACACCGGCTACAGCCGTTTTGTAGCGGCCCATCCACAACGCCGCGACCTGGTACTGCGCACAACAGCTGGCACCTTGTTCCGGCGCGTCACGGGCGCACAAGAGTTGTCGGTTGAAGAGGAGCTTCTCTCCCTGGAAGAGCCGCTGGACGTGACCGTAACCGTCGATCAGGTGCTGCAGGTCTCCTGGCTAGAACTGGTTCGGCTCGATCAGGACGCGGTCGAGCTGTTCTGGGAGACGGATAGCGTCGTGCGCGTTCAGATTTCAACCCGAACCTTGCCGTCATGAACTACCTCGAGCAGGACCAATCAGCCCACGACGGACAGCCGCAGGAGCTGTACCGATTCGCACAGGAGCACCGACGCTGGTGCTACACCTCAGGCCAAGAGTCCGTCACCTACCAGTCGGAGACCTACGAGCCGGCGCCGATCTCGCGCAGCAATATCGAGCACAGCAACGAGCTGTCGCGCAATGCGCTGGAGATCCGGGTGCCGCGGGACCTGCCGCTCGCCGCACTGTTTTTGGCCGCGCCGCCGGAGGGCGTGGTCAGCCTCACGCTGTATCGGCGGCATCTCGGACGAGGCGGCAACGCCAGCGAGTTCGTCACCTACTGGAAGGGGCGTCTGACGGTGGCCCGCCTGGCCGGCGCGGAGGCCACGCTCAAGTGCGAGCCGATTGCCTCATCGCTCAAGCGGCTGGGCCTACGGGCTCGGTACCAGATCGCCTGCCGCCACGTCTTGTATTCGCCTGCTTGTGGAGTAGCCAAGGAGCGGTTCAGGGTGGAGGGCCAGGTCGACCGGATTGCAGGCACCTCAGTCTGGGTCGCTGCGGCGGCGGAGCGGGAGAACGGTTATTTCGTCGGCGGCTACCTGCAGTGTGCTGTTGGCGTCCGCATGGTGACCGGCCACAGCGGTGGCGAGCTGACCCTCACCGCGCCAATGGTGGGCCTGGTCCCCGGTGAGCGGGTGCAGCTCTACGCTGGCTGCGACCACTGGACCGCCCACTGCCGCGACCGCTTCCAGAACCTGGACAACTTCGGCGGCTTTCCGTTCATCCCCTGGAAAAACCCGTTCTCGGGCGACGCCATCGTCTGATTCTCCATGTGGCCTCAAATCATTGTCTGGATCGCAACGACGGTCCTGTCGGCGCTGCTCGCGCCCAAACCCAAATCGCAGGAAGCGCAGCCGGGCCAGATCGGCGACAAGGACCTGCCCATCGCATCGCAGGACGCGTCCATCCCGGTGCTGTTCGGCACCCGGGTGATCTCCGGCCCGAACGTCGTCTGGTACGGCGACGTGCAGGTCAAGCCCATCAAGAAGAAGGGAGGCGGCAAGAAGTGACGGAGGTGATTGCCAAGCTGGAGCACGCCCGGCAGCTGGGCTACTGCGCCCGCGGCATGCGGCGCTGGTTTGACGGCCGAGAGCGGTCCTGGGCCGAGTTTGTCGAGCACGGCGTGCCGGCGCGCTGGCTGCGCGAGAGCGGGGACGCCCTGGCGAAGCGGGTCGCTGAGCAGGCAGAGCAGGTGGCAGCAGAGGAGCGTCATCGATGAGTGGCGGCGGCAGCAAGAAGAAGGTCACCGTCGGCTACTGGTACGGGCTTGGCGCACAGCTCGCGCTGTGCCATGGGCCGGTGGACGCCATCACCGAGATCCGGGTTGGCGAACGAGTCGCTTGGTCGGGAGAAGCAACGGG
Source organism: Eleftheria terrae (assembly GCF_030419005.1). Classification (NCBI taxonomy): domain Bacteria; kingdom Pseudomonadati; phylum Pseudomonadota; class Betaproteobacteria; order Burkholderiales; genus Eleftheria; species Eleftheria terrae. The sequence continues at coordinate 3,086,987 of NZ_CP106951.1, read as the reverse complement.
CAACACCACGTTGGGGATCCACCAGCCCGGCCTGTTCGGCGGCGAAGAGCGAGAAGGCGGCGTCGATGGCGCGGTCGAAGTGCTGATGGGTGGCCCCGACCAGGGACGCAATGCCTACCTTCAGGAGCAGCTGGGACCGGACATTCCGGCGTTTCGCGGCATCGTCTGCCTGGTGCTGCGCCGCCTGTGGGTCGCAGCGATGAACCCGTACATCAAGCCGTGGTCGGTCCGCGCACGGCGCATGCCGCGCGGGTGGTACACCTCACGTGCGGCGATCGGTGCCGACGCCAACCCGGCGCACATCGTCCGAGAGTGCCTGACCAACGCCGATTGGGGCATGGGATATCCGGCGGTGGACATGGACGATGCCAGCTTCCGTGCCGCTGCCGACACACTGTACGCCGAAGGGTTCGGGCTCTCACTGCTGTGGAGCCAGGAAGAGACCATCGAGAGCTTTGTGCTTTCCGTGCTAAAGCACATCGACGGTGTGCTCTTCGTGCACCCGCGCACCGGCCTGTTTGTGCTCCAGCTCGCTCGAGCGGGCTATCAGCTGGACCGGCTGCCGGTGTTCGATCCCTCGAACGTCCTGCGCATCGAGGAGTTCACCCGACCCTCCTGGGGCGAGACGGTCAACCAGGTGACCGTGGTGTACCGCGATGCGGCCAGTGACAAGGATGCCTTGGTCACGGTGCAAGACGTGGCGGCGGTGCAGCTCAATGGCGGTGTGGCGGCCACGTCGATCCAGTACCCGGGTATCAGCCATGCAGCGCTGGCCAACCGCGTGGCGATGCGGGAGCTGAAGCAGCTATCCGCCAGCTTGGCGAAGTGCACCTTCATCGGCAACCGGCAGGCAGCGGGGCTGCAGATCGGGGACGTCATCAAGCTCGCGTGGCCGCCCTACGGCATCGAGCAGCTGCCGATGCGAGTCGTGCGCATTGCCTACGGCGAGCTGACGAACGGTGCTGTGCGCGTCGACTGCGTGCAGGATGTCTTCGGGCTGCCGCAGTCGGTCTACTCGGCGCCGCCGTCCTCCGGCTGGAGGGAGCCGACCAGTGAGCCGCAACCCTGCCCGCAGCAGTTGCTGTTCGAGGTGCCGTACTGGTGGGTCGTGCAGGACCTGACCGGGGAGTCGGACAGCCGGCTCGACGAGATCGACGAGCTGGACGGGCTCGTGGCTACCTGCGGCACGCGGCCGAGCAGCGATGCATTTGGCTTCAAGGTGATGGCGCGGTTGTCGGGTGGATTCGAGGAGAAAGGGCAGGCGAGTTTCACCCCCTCGGCGGTGCTGATGGAAGCGTTGCCGCAGTCCGCAGCACCGGTCCGGGTGCCACTGTCCTCCGTAAGCGAACTCGCCGAGGTCGCGTTCGGCGGCCTGGCGCTGGTTAATGGCGAGTGGCTCAAGGTCACCGAGGTGGACGCTGCAGCACCCGCCGTGGTACTGGAACGTGGCTTGTTGGACACCGTTCCAAGCCACCACTCAGCCGGCAGCCGTCTCTGGTTTGTGGAAGAAGGGCGGCACTACCTGCAGCCGGAGTACGTAGCCGGCGAGACAATGCGAGCGAAGCTCCTCACGCGGACGCCTCGCGGCACGCTGCCGGGCAATGCGGCGACCGAAATCAGCCTGCAGCTGAGCAAGCGGTTCATCCGGCCATACTGCCCGGGCCGCCTGGAAGTGAACGGTCGCGCGTACCCGGTGGCCGTGGCCGGCCCGATCTCGGTGAGCTGGGCGACCCGCAACCGGCGTAGTCAGACAGCCTACTTGGTGCTGCAGGCCGAGGGCAGCGTGACGCCGGAGGCGGGCCAGACCACCACCGTGCGTTTTTATGGCGAGACCGGACGGCTGTGCCGAACCATCACCGGCGTCACTGGCGACAGCGCCACTTGGTCGCTGGCGCAGGAGCTGGCGGATTCCGGCCTGGGGCGGATCAACGGGCGGCTGCGCGTTGAAGTTGAAGCAGCGCGCGACGGCCACACCTCCTGGCAGCACCACAACATCGAGTTCGAGCGGGCGGGCTACGGCCTGCACTACGGCAAGTTTTATGGAGGCGCGTAATGGCGATGACCGATCCGAACCTGGGCCTGAGCTATGGCTGGACCCAAGGGGAACACAACTGGAATGGCGGCATGGACGCCAATCTGAAGCGACTGGGCGCAGTCGTCAGCCTGGCGGTCAAGGACCGCGATCTCGCTACGCCCCCGGCCGCTCCCGTGGAAGGTGAGCGCTACCTGATCCCGGCAGCTGCCACCGGCGCCTGGGCAGGAAAAGCCGGACAGATCGCGGTGCGCATCGGTGCGAGCTGGGAGTACCACGTACCGAGGCCTGGGTGGCTGTGCTTCATCGAAGATGAAAGCGTCCTCGTCGTCTTCAAACCCACTGGCTGGAGTTCCGGCCTGCCGATCTGACCGCAGCCCTTTCCCCCTGAACCCGCCCTCGAGGCGGGTTTTTTGTTTCTGGAGATCCATGTGAACGATCAAACCAAACCCTCCCTCGTGAACAACATGCTGGTGCTCAACAAGGAGGACTTCGACGACCTGCTGGACCGCGCCGCCGAGCGCGGTGCCGAGCGAGTGCTGGCTCACCTGGGCCTGGAGAACGGCCACGCCGCCCGCGACATCCGCGAGCTGCGGGATTTGCTCGACGCCTGGCGGGATGCGCGCCGCACCGCCTGGCGCACGGCCGTGAAGGTGTTCACCACCGGCCTGCTGGTTGCGCTGCTGATCGGGACGTCCGTCAAGTTCAACCCCTGGGGAGGCAGCCAATGATCGAGACGCTGCTGGGCGGCCTGCTCGGTGGCGCTCTCCGGTTGGCACCCGAGCTGCTGAAGTGGCTCGACCGGGCCGGCGAGCGCCGGCACGAGCTCGCCATGCAGGACAAGGCACTTGCATTCGAACAGCTGCGCGGTGCACAGCGCATGGCCGAGATCGGCGCAGCGGCCGACGCCGCCTGGGGGGGCGGCGTAATGCAGGCCTTGAAGGAAGCGGTGGCCGCGCAGGGCCAGCGGTCCGGCGTCAAATGGGCCGACGCGCTGTCTACCAGCGTCCGCCCGGTCATCACCTACACGTTCATGGGCCTGTATTGCACCGTCAAGGCCGCCGTGCTCGTGGCTGCATTGAACGCCGGCACAAGTTGGCAGCTGAGCATCCCGCAGATCTGGACCGAGGGGGACCAGGCACTGTGGGCCGGCGTGCTGAATTTCTGGTTCATTTCGAGGGCCTGGGAGCGTCGAAATGGCCGGGCGTAAGGGGCGGCAGCCCCGACCTCTCGCCGAGCGTTTCTGGGAAAAGGTGCAGCGGCATGGAGACGACGAGTGCTGGCTCTGGATCGGCTCGATCGACACGCGAGGCTACGGCAGTATCGGAGCGGACGGTGGCAAGCCGCTTATGCGCGCACACCGAGTGGCGTATCAACTGGAGGTCGGCCCAATCCCAAAGGGGCTGGTCGTCTGCCATTGCTGCGACAACCGGGCCTGCGTCAATCCGCGTCACCTCTTCGTCGCAACCCAACGCGAGAACGTACTGGACATGGTGCGTAAAGGGCGCCGCCGTTGGCCCGCGGGTGAGTGTCACCCGCGTGCGCGTCTCACCTCCGAACAGGTCTTAGCGATCAGGCGGGACACTCGATCTTCCAGCCAGATTCGTGCTGAGTACAAGATCTCGAAGTCAACGCTGAGCGATCTTCGACATCGAAAATCGTGGAGGCATCTGCCGTGATCCAGGTGCCGCCGCAGGCGGTGGAGCTGGCTAAGCGCTTCGAGGGATTCCACAGCGTTCCGAAGCACGACCCTATGAGCCGGGCCCACCCCTACATCTGCCCCGCTGGATACCACACGATCGGTTTCGGGCGTCTGTGCCGGCCTGACCATCCGCCGATCACCGAGGCGGAGGGCGAGGCCTATCTGATGCAGGACCTGGCGAAGGCTTTGGAGGCGACGCTGCGCTACTGTCCGGTGCTGGCCGTTGAGCCGCAGGGCCGGCTGGCGGCCATCGTTGACTTCACCTTCAACCTTGGCGCCGGACGGCTGCAGACGTCGACGCTGCGCCGCAGGTTGAACCAGGGAAACTGGCTAGCCGCCGCCGGCGAACTGCGTCGCTGGGTGTACGGTGGGGGACGGGTTCTGCCCGGCCTGGTTGCACGTAGAGCTGCCGAAGCGCGCTTGCTGCAACAGGGCACATGAGGAGCACTGACACAGGTGTCTGGCTCCGCTCGCCCCAGCTACCGCAAGTGAGGCCGGAACGAGTGAATCCAGTGCAGAGCATCAGCTCACAGGCTGTCTCCCACGGCTAGCGAACGGATTCGATGGCGCGGAAATTGCTGCGAATCAGTTTGCGGCGCCAGCTCCTTGCACCGCCCGCAGCCCGAGCCCGGCGATGTCCGACGATCTCTACAAGGGGTACGTCCGGGCTGCACTCTGGAGCGCATCCGGGGGGACAAGTATGACCCGAGACAGATCCAGTAGCTTGCAGCGCGCGGCCAGGCACAAGCGCTTGACACCTGAGAGCGCAATGCCCGCAGTGCAGACAGACGACGGTAGTTTGCCACTGGCCGACGTGGATGTCGCATGGTTGCCTGCCTTCATCCTTGCCCACCTGCGGGATGTCGTCTGCGTTCACGAGCCGGACGGGCGTTGCTGCTACGTCAGCCCGTCGGTGTCGGCGGCATTGGGCTATATGCCGAAATCGCTGCTCGGCAAGCTGCCGATGGATCATATCCACCCTGACGACCGAGCCGGTGTTGCCGCCCGGATTGCTGCGCTGCGGGAGAGCGGCGAGCTGAACGGAATCGTCTGCTATCGATATCGGCACTCGGACGGTCACTGGGTCTGGCTCGAATCGCTCACGACACCAGTGAAGGATATTTCGGGCAAGGTGACCGGCATGGTGTCGGTGTCCCGCGATGTCAGCGAGCGCTTTGCAGCCGAGCAGCGCGCTGTCGCCCAGGAGCGCCTGCTGCAGAAGTTGTCCGAGCAGCTGCCTGGCATGCTGTACCAGTATCGTCAGCGGCCGGACGGAAGCGCTTGCTTCACGTATGCCAGCGAAGCGATACGCTGCTTGTTCGGCGTTTCTCCACAAGCCGCTAGCGTATCCGCCGAAAGCGTCTTCAAGCAGATCCAGCCGGACGATCTTCCGTTGATCCGCCAGCGCATTGAGCACTCTGCACAGACGCTGACACCCTGGCGCTGTGACTTTCGCGTTGCTGCGAACGGTGAACGCAATCGTTGGCTAGAGGCGCACGCCATGCCGGAGCGTCTGCCAGATGGCAGTGTGGTATGGCATGGATACTGTACTGACGTCACGGAGCGACGCGAGCTGGAGCAGGAGCTGAGCGCCCGTGGGGCCGCGGCTAATGCCAACCGGGCCAAGACCCAGTTCCTTACCCGCATGAGCCATGAGTTGCGCACTCCCCTGAACGCCGTTATTGGGTTTGCCCAGTTGATGTTGATGGATCAGCAGCTACCGCTAAGGGCCAGTCAACGCCGGCATGCTGAGAACATCCTAGCGGCCGGGCGGCATGTTCTATCAATGCTCAATGACGTGCTGGAGCTGTCCACCATCGAGGCCGGTGGAGTTTCACTGTCGATGGAGCCAACGCTGGTCTGCGCTGTCGTCGGCGAAGCGGTGGCGCTTGTCACCCCGGACGCCACGCGTCGGCAGGTCGACTTGCACATCCACCCTTCCCAGACCCTCGCCCACGTGTGTGCCGACCGGACCCGCCTGCGTCAGGTACTGGTCAATCTGCTGAGTAATGCGATCAAATACAACCACCCGGGAGGGGCCGTCAGCGTATCAATGGACGTTGGCGACGCAGATGTAGCGGTGCACGTGACTGACACGGGACGCGGTTTGTCACCTGAGCAGTTGGAGCAGCTGTACCAGCCGTTCAACCGTCTCGGCGCAGACCGGTCAATCGAGGGAACCGGTATCGGCCTGGTTATCACCCGCACTCTGGTGGATGCAATGAAAGGCCGCCTGACGGTGCGCAGTGCGGTGAATGAGGGCAGCACATTCACGGTGGAATTGCGTCGTGTCCACCCTCCTGTGGCAGCGGCGCGGCCGACCGCCATGGAGAAGGGACCAGCGCTAGCTGCACAGAAAGAACGCCTCGTTGTCTATGCAGAGGACAACGAAGTGAATGTGATGCTGCTGAAGGAGGTTCTTCAGTTTCGTCCATTCATTCGCCTGTGCGTGGCAGACAGCGGGTCAGCAGCTCTTCAGCTACTCGAAAGTGAGACACCCGACCTGTTGCTGCTGGACATGCATTTGGGCGACATGACCGGGACGGAACTGCTGGAAGAAATCAAGAAGACGCCGCGTCTAGCAGGCGTGGTAGCGGTGGCTCTCTCTGCCGACGCGATGCCGGAGCAGGTGCGCCTGGCGCTGCGGCGCGGGTTTGCGGATTACCTTGTCAAACCCATCGACGTGACCGCGGTGCTTGAATGCGTGGACCGGCACCTGTCGGCAGTAGCGGGGGGGGCTCAGACCGGCGCAACGCCATCGCCCAAAACGCGCGAGTAGCGCAAGACCGGCGCGCTCCCGATCTCTGTTGTGAGTGCCGCCACCCGGAGGCCTCTACCGAGGCGGCCAGGATCGCTTCGTGGCACCTCCTCCACCTCAGCTGAAACTGAGTCGATTTGGCCTGGTCCTTGGTGCCCCGGTCGCCCCAACCTCACCGGCCGTAGACCAGGAATGAGAACCTGGCACGGCTACTCGTTGGAGGGCAGTCTCCAAACTGACGAGGCTCAACGGCTTGGAGAGATAGGCGTCCATGCCGGCGCGCATACATTCGGCAGCAGCGTGCGGCGCCAAGCGGGCTGTCAATGCCACGACGGAGAACGGTGGCAAGTCCCCTCTGCTCTGCTTCCGCCGAATGCGATGCGTGGCCTCGATACCGTCCAGCCGTGGCATGTCCAGGTCCATCAGCACCACCTGAGGAGGCTCCCGCATGCAGCAGTCAATCGCTTCCAGCCCGTCCTCCGCGACGGACGAGGAGTAACCCAGAATTTCTGCCATCTCGGCACCGAGCATCCGGTTCACCGGGTTGTCGTCCACGACGAGTAGCCGAGGGCGTTGATCACGCGAGAGTGGTGCTGGCAGGGTGAAGCTGGAGACGGCCTCACCCCGCATCTCTGCCGTCCACTTCCACAGCTCCGCGGGATTGAGGGGGTACATCTCGACATCAAACGTGCCGGCCAGACTGCCACCGCTGAGCCAGCTCGACCTGGGTGGTGCTGTCAGCGTCCGCCGGGTTGAGGGAGCCAAGAGACCGTCCAGCGCCTCCACCCAGGCGCCTGACACCTCCTCTGCCTCGGCCAACAGCATCCACCCGGGGGGCCGGACGCCTTGGGTCGATGTCGACAACTGGTCCACTGCGGCTTCACAAGAGGCAAATTCGATGGTCCGCCAGTTGAGTTGCTGCAACTGCCGCGAAAGCGACTTTCGGACGATCGGATCGGCTGCCACGATCCATGCCACAGCGCCTTTCGCGTCGGGCGCGTTCAGGACCGAGATCTCAGCCCGGGAAGTCAAACTGATATCAAAGAGAGCCCCTTCACGAGGATGGCACGTGAAGATGACTCTCGCCCCAGTGTTGGGGCAGCGCCCCGCCGCGCAACGGGGCCAGTCGGAAGAGGCGCCCTGCGTGACGTCCACCAGATGCAGTCGTTGGAGTACTTCAGAGACGTCGCGGGCGCATGAGAGCGGTCCCGCACCGCCAATGGCCATCTGGATTCCTACTCTTTCGGCCGATTGCGCGGCGACTGTGGCGTTGAGGTAAACAAAACCGCCGGACACGACCTCCGCCGCTCCGCATAAGAGCCGGTGGATGGCGCACTGCATCTGAACCGCGTCGCCTTCCATGCGAACCAGGGGGCCGCGGTAGTCGAAAGAGAAGGCCTGACCTTTGGAGCGCACTGCTCCCAGGATGTGCCGGGCGCCGGCCGTGAACACGTCAGCAAAATCGAACGTCGGCACAATGGCGCACTCCCGCGGGCGAAGTGAGTTCGCAGCAAGAGCCGCAATTGCTTCCCGCATGATTCCGTCAAGCGGAAAGAGTTTAGCCAGCGACAGCAGTCATCAGCACCTCTCCCTCATGCCTTCGCGGGAAATCGGCATGCGCTCTCACAAGCCGATTCTTCTACCAGTACTCGACGGCAGTGGCTCCGATGACGACGGCCTCCCACTCGCTCACGACGGTTTGGCTCGCTATAGTGCTCTCCTATTGCATCATGTATCTGCTGGACGGCAGGCGAGGCAGTCTCGCGAATGCCTCTCTGGATCGAGGTCCGGTGGAAGCGTTTCGCAGTGTTCAGTTTGTGAAATGTTGTCTTGATCAGCTTCCTGACTTCCTTTGGAAAGAAGAGTGTGAAGAAAGACCTTGCTGGGATCACCCTGTCCTCATCGGACTATGAGCTGCTAGCGCGACTTTGCTCGGCCGATCCAAAGTTCCCGCAGGACTACGTCACATGGCGAGAACTGCTCGAGCGCGCTCGTGTGGAGGCAGCCGATGCGGCACTACCCTTGATACCGGTCAACGTTAGGCCGTTCGAGTTTGCGGAGTGGTGCCAGTTGGTGGGAATCGTTCCTTGCCTGGAAGCACTGCGAGCATTTGTAATCGTGAAGAGGAATCGGCATTGGACCGAGGCGCCTCTGACCTCGGACCACGCCATGTGAGAGGGGATGTCATCCGCCCAGGCGACACCCCGACCTGAAGGAGCGTTGCAAGCAGGCGATGGCCGCGACTGTCGCAACACCTCAACCCGCAGGTGCCACGTCAGCTGCGTTTCATATAGGCGTCGGAGCGATTGCCGGTTCACTACGCAAGCTGCCACGCGGCGAGGTAGGACCGCTGGAAGTTGATCGTCGGATGACGTCTTGAGGCTGACATTGAGTATTGATGAGCGCCGCGCCAGCGCGCGGAAAGTACTACGCGTCCCTGCGGTTGTGCAACTGGCGGCCGGTGATCGACTGGAAGGCAGGGCCTTGGACGTGAGCAGCGGTGGTGTAAGTATTGCGGTGTCGAAGAACCCACGAGTGTCAACGCAATGCAAATTGTTCTTCACACTACCGCTCGAAGGTTCGCTCCATGCGATCAACTGCCAAGCAGTCGTAGTTCACGCGATCCTTTCAAACGAGTTGGGGTTCAAGGTTGGTCTGAAGATCAACGAGATCACGGCTGAATCGAAGGCCAAGCTGGAGAGGTATTTGCGCCGGTGAGGTCCACGGTGCAGACGTCATTTTTTCCATTGGCGAGGGCTGAAGAGGCGACGCTGCACTACTGCCCGGTGCTGGCCGTCGAGCCGCAGGACCGGCTGGCGGCCATCGTTGACTTCACCTTCAACCTCGGTGCCGGACGGCTTTGGACGTCGACACTGCGCCGCTGAATCAACGAGCGCGCCTGGCTTGTTAGCGCAGGCGAGTTGTGCCGCTGGGTACATGCCGGAGGGCGGGTGCTGCCGGCTTAGTGGCTCGCAGGCATGCAGAAGCAAGTCTGCTGCTGGCCACTTCTCGTTAAGAGGGCCGCGTACCACGGCATTTGGGATAAGCAGTGCACCCCCAGAAGGAGCGCCCTGCATGGGCGCCGCGCTTTGCTTCCCTTCGTGTCATAGCGGAGGAGCAGAGCGGGCAGATCGGCTTCACAGCTTCGGCTGGCGCCTGCGGATCTTCGCCGACGGCCTGTGCAGGCGCCGGCTCTGATTTGGCTGCTGCCCGACGCAGCATCGTCTCCAGCTGCGCGCCCTCTATCAACACGACCGCCTGCTGCTTGGCAAAGGCGCGCGCTTCGTCGGTGAACCGCCCAGAGGTCACCACAAAGCCGCCATCGGCTGCGGATGCCTTCATCACGCCATACAGCTCACGGATGACGGCGACCCCGACCCTGGTGGACTTCCACTGCTTGCACTGGACCAGGTACTTGCGGCCAGCCTTGCGCAGGACCAGATCGATCCCGCCGTCGGCGCCAGCCCCTCCTCGCTCGATCACGGAGTAGCCTTGCTGGCGAAACGCCTCCCCCACCAGCTGCTCGAACTGCTGCCAGCTGATGTCCTCCAGCGGCCGCGTCGATTCACTGCTGGCAACGCTCGCCGCCAGGCTCCTGCCGCGATGGCGCTGCCAAGCCGACAGACCCGCTCCCGCCAGAAAGATGATGGGCAGAACGTACTGCCCGACGCCCGCGGCCGATCGGTACAGTGCCACGATGGTGAAGTGAGCGATCTGAGCCGGATCGCTGGTCACCGGCATGGGAGTGGTCGCTACGCCATGCAGCCAGAGGTAGGACGCAATTGCGAGGCTGACGCCTACCCACCAAGGGAGCCAAGCGACAATTTCGATCAGATCAAGGGCGGGACTGGATTTTCGTTTGGCCATGAGCAACGCCTGCCGAGGTAGGGCGGCGCATTCTCACGGACGTCCCGAGGGGCGCATGGATCGACTCACCAAAAAAGCGTGCCTTCGAGAACAAGTTCTCCGACTGCCGCGGCCTGCCGATACGCGCGGCGGACCGATCTTGCTCCTCACGCCTTCGGGCCGCTACGGTCAGAGGTCCAACGACGCCTCCCCATTTAATCCGGTTTGTTGTGCGGCTTTCGTTGGAAGGGGCGCGGGCTCCGCGTCAAGCGCCTCGGCCGGATAGGTACTGAGCAGGCGACGCGCTTCCTGCAGGGGTGCCCCTAGCCAGGGCGCGTACTGCTCCTCCGACAGAATCGCCATCATCCGCTTCTCCTCGCCCGGCTTGTGCATCCGCCGCATGAGCGGATGGTCGTCGGCGTTGACGGTGAGTGCCGTGAAGGTGATCAGCTCCTCGCCGTCCTGCTCCTTGGGCCGCCATCGCTCCCAGAGCCCGGCGATGCCCATCGGTGCACCGTCGCCACGCCAGAAGCGCCAGCGCACGTGCTGGCCGCTTTCCCAGTTCGGCTCGAAAAAGCTCTCCATCGGGATGACGCAGCGCTGGCCGCGTTTCCAAGCGTCCCGGTACGAGGCCTTGCTTTCCACCTCCTCCGCACGCGCATTGACGGTCGACCAGGCGATCTTCGGCGCCTTGGCCCACCACGGCAGCAAACCCCAGGTGGCGGCGATCGACTCCAGGCCCAGGTCGATGCACTCGGCGTCCCGCCGGACGATCGGCCCCTGGTAGCGCGGCCACAGCTCCGGCCTCCAGTCCTCGCTTGGCAGCCCAATGCCAAACGCAGCGAGCAGCCGCGCATTGCTGCGAACCGGGACGTAGTTCACGCACATGTGCTCACCTCACTGAAGATGTGAAATGCTGCGCCGCAACAGCCGCCGACCCTCTGGCCAGGGAACGCGTGCGGTTCTTCTGGCGCTGAGTGTGTAGGCACCGGCCTGACTCGACAAGGACGGGGCGGTGAGATACTGTATATATAAACAGGTATCCGCATGTCTGCCGCCGCTCCCTCTCCGTCACGTGTGCCTGCCGACCGGTGTGCCGAGACCGTTCTGGATTCACTCGATCCAGCGATCGAGTGTTCACTGTGGCGCGGCACCGAGCTGTCGTGCGGCGAGCAGCGGACTGTGAGTACCGGCTTCGACGGCCTGGATGCTGAACTACCGGGTGGGGGTTGGCCCCTGGGCGCGGTGACAGAAATCCTGCAGCCGCAGGCCGCTCTGGCGGAATGGCGACTGCTCGGGCCGGGACTGCGCCAGCTGGCGACCGCAGAGCGTCCCTTGTGGCTGGTGGGGGCGCCCCATGCACCCTACTGTCCCGGGCTGCGTTTGGCTGGCCTTCCTGAAACCCACTTGATTCGGGTGCGTGTCGACACCCCGGCCGAGCGGCTGTGGGCAACCGAGCAAGCGGTCAAGGCCGACGGTCTGGGTGCCGTGCTGGCTTGGCTGCCCCAGGTGCGGCCGGCGCAAATCCGCCGATTGCAAGCCTGTGCAGCTCAAGCCGACATGCCCGTCTTCTTGATGCGGCCGGAGCTTGCCCTGCGTGATGCTTCCGCGGCGCCACTGCGGCTGGTGGTATCGCTCGGTGACGCATGGACGCTGCACGTGCAGATCGCAAAGCGTCGCGGCCCAGTTCATGAAGATCAGTTATCGCTTCCCGCTGTGTCGCCTCAGTTGGCACGGCTCGCGGCGGCCCGCTTTCAGTCCATCGGCCGTAATGTTGTGGAGCGCTATCAAGTTGGATCGGCAAGGACTGGTTCTCCTTACCCCGCGCTTGTCACCGACCACGCTGTTGCGGAATAAACGTGCTTGGTAGGCAGCGAAAAAATGCTGCCCCGCGGGCCAAAGGGCGGGGCGCGTCCTGTCGGACCTGGTTCTTAAGCGCGAAGCGAGCGCGCTTGCTCCTAGCAGAGCTGACGGGCTAAATGGTCGCGAAGGATCGTCCTGCAGCTAGACGGTGCCCAGCCCGCTCTGCTTCTTCTTGCGTCACATATCGGTGATCGGGTTGCAGGAACCACCGTGCTGGACAGTCGTGCCCGGTTCGCCCTGCTGTAGCAAAAAATGCGGTTCTGCTCATCGACGAGCTGGCTCTTGCTCAGAGCGGCCTATCCTGAGCCAACCCCCAGCACTGGGCCTGAGCGTCGCGTCTCGGAGCGGTTGCAGCTCCTCGGACATGTTCGCTTGAGGGGCTGGCATTCCAGGCGCCGACTTCACTCTCGCTTCACCCGCTGCGCCTAAAGTCTTCTGACGAAATTAGAAGGGTCGAATGGAGCCGCGGCAAGGGAAATCAATCTTGATCACTTCATCCTTCCCTATGCCTGCCCGGGGCGACGCTTTCGCAACAAGCGAGTCCAGAACGTTCCGTCTTGTCCGTTAGCACTCGCATTTTTTTGCAATGCATGCACTGGTGAGGCCCCCACATTGGGGGCAGACGTAATATTAAATATCGATAAAATTAACTATTTGCCATTCCAGCACTTCAGCGCGGGCCGTTAAAAATACCAATTGCCGCGTCAGAAAATACCATTTCTACTTCATCTCAAGCATCTATTGATGCCTCTGAGTTGCGACGGAAATATCAGTGTGCCGACTGCTGTGCGAGGAATATTAAGGGAGTGTTGGGGCGCGGATGGAAAAATGTTGCCAATGCTGTTCGGTGGTTTTTGAATCGCTGATGCCATATAAGGTGTTATGTAATGCCGTGCAATTCGCAACAATTTGACAGGCCACAAAGATGTCAAAAACGATCCAGCTGAAGTTTTCGCTTTGCACTATTGTCGTTGCACTTGCGGCATTTGTCTTCACCTATGCGGGGGGCGCCAAAAAAACGCACAGAAGTGAAATTCCCGCAGGGGGCGAAAATCATCTCGACTTTGCGCTTCCATCGCCACCGAAAAGCGCCGAAAAGTCAGTGAGGCTTCGCATTCCTCGAGAGTATGTCTGGCTCGAAGGGATAATGCGCGAAGAAAGTGGAGAGATCGGCGAAATTCCTATTCAAGTTGAACTGCCTGGGCCGAAACCTTGGCCAAGTGGAGACACAAAAGGCAGAGTTGCGGCTCAGCAGAAGTCTGAGCGTTTCATTGTGCGCCTTGGAGCGGGAAGCGCTGTAGGCGGGCGTTCGCGCTTCTTACGCTCACTTCAGCCGACCATGCCTGAGGGATATCGTACGACGGATATGCATCCGGACGGCGAACTTTACGGGCTGGTGCGCCATTCGCAGATTCGGTGTTACACCGCCGACGCTCTTAAGCAAACCGAACTGACCGAGTTTTGGAAGTCGAAACCCGCGGACGACCCGCTTAAGCAGACGAACTGCAGGCTGGACCGTCGAAGCGCCGTATATTTCTCGCCACCCTCTGTCCTGGACACCGCTATTGAGCAGGTGATCTTCGCGAGGTGCTCGCCCAGTTCATGCAGCCTGACTTTCCATGTCGGGCATCTATCTGCAAGCATGCATGTCGAACCGGCTCAGCTCTCCAAATGGCAAGACCTAGTGCTTCCCATCCAAGACCTGCTTCGGAGTTTTATTGTGAACTGAAGGTCAGAGCGTCGTCAATCTTGCCAAGTGGCAAGCGACCGTGGAACTCTCACTTCCTAAATCGACGTAGAGCAAAAACGGAGGCCTACTTGCAGAGGACTTCATCTTCACTTCACCGGAGAAGGCCATAGTTGCGACGGTGGCTACAGACGGCGGAGGTCGCCGGGTGGACCGCTTGATTTTGGCGCAGCATAGAGGGCCGCCCATAGCACTCCTTCTTTCTGGGGGGGCGTGGAACCCCTCGCTAGCAGTTACACTGCCCGCCCCTGCGTTGAGCCAGCAATTGAAAGAGTGCGATGCCGCAGAGGCAGCGTTGGTAGCGGCTTGTGGCGCCGTTAGAGTTGTCCCCTCAAAAGCCATAGAAGTCTAGGCTTGAGACGTCGAGGTTCGGCTGCCAACTGCTCTGCTGCACGCGTTACTCCCCGCCGTAAAAATAAGATGGGCGGCGCTATGCTGAACAACGACCGTCAAGTAGGCCGGGACGTTCGGCTTCATCGAGTTCTGCGGGCCGGCGACGGCAAACGTGATAATCGAAGGCAATGCAGTAGCAAACGACTGCAACAAATTCCCAGGCGGCAAACCAATGGAACGAGGTCTGGCATTCCTGTCAGTGGTGATTTGTCAGGTTAGTGCGGAGAAATGTTAGTGGAAAGATTCAGGCGGGAAGTGCATGCCCATTGAGTAATTGGTGCCGCCCGTTCAGCAGTGCTCTTAAGGAGTGGCTGCGAGAAAGATTGGTCCACAGTGAGTACGATCGCAATTCGGAGTTCAGCGGGAGTAACCGTAAATATGAAACTAAGTTTTCCGTCGAAGGCGCGCACGCGTTGGCGCGCGACGTTGAGCGGTTGCGCGCTCGCAGCCGTTGCACTTTCCGGAGCGGCTAGCGGCGCCCCTACGAGCGCCATGCCCCTCAATGATCGCGGCCCGAAACTCGTCTGCCCATCGGGAGGCAACCTGTATTTCCAGATCGGTGGTCGCCGTATTCGCGTCGCAACTGAACGCTGGGCAGTGTGGGTGCGGATCGGCGATGGCTTTGAGGACCTGCGCGGTCGGACGCTTGAGGCATGCCGCGCGGCGCCGCTTCCGGTTTACGAGATCCGCATCGGCGGTCCTGCTGAGCTCCCGATCGGCGAGCGCTGGACCATCGCCCTGCTCGATACCCGATCTGATCTCATACGCGACCTGCGCAGCGATTTCCTGCCACATGAGGCGAGCTGCCGTCGAGGGCCTCACTGGACGTGGTGCGGTACGGCCGCCACGATGCGGGAGGCGGGGCCGACCGATTGGACCGTTAGCTTGCGTTTTGATCCCGACTTCTATAGCGCGCCAGACGGCGCGCCGTTCTTTATCGTCGGCAGCAACGGCTATCCAATGATCGGCAACTTTGGGCCGGTCGCGTTTTATCGCTGGGACGCTGCGCTCGCTGTCGCCTACCGCGCTCGGCCCTGCCGGTCGCGCAGCACGGATCTCCCTCCAGACTGTGAGCCAAGTCACTACATCGAAGCCGATCGAGAACTGCGCCGTTTTGTGCAGGACTTGATTGAGCCTGGTTCGCCCGCGGCGCGTGCCGGCAACCGCCGTCCCTCCAGACAACCTTGACAAGCATCGATGGCAACCTTGACCTATGACCGCGGCGTCTGTAGCACCGCTGCTGGCACCTTTCAATTCACAGAAGCTCAGATCGCACGGATTAGGGCGGCCTACGAGGCGCAGAAGAACAAGCACAGCGATGTCGGGGCCGGCGTGCCGCTGTACCAGCTGATTCTCGATTGCATTAAAACCACCGACGCCAACGGCAATGAGGCGCCGCGGCCCGATGTCGACCCCTCTGTCTATGCATGGATCAAGGGCGCGGTTGACGTCAACAGCGGCACGGGCTTCTACGCAGACTATATTCGCGAGTACACGCGTGTGCAGTATGAGCTGCGCGGCGGGGCAGGCGATTCAAACCTGCGTAACCAGCAGGCGTCGAATATGATTGCCTTTAACCTCGCCGCAGACGTGATCCGGTCCACCGATCGCACTTTGCCGAGTATTGTCGGCCTCGGTGCCATTGACGCGGGTGCTGCAGCTTCGCTGGTGTTCAGCGGGCTGGCTGACTACGGCGCCGATGGCGACTATGCGGGCTGGGCCGGTACTGAGCTGTTCCCTTTCCTCAGCTACGGCTCGACCTTCTACCAGGATCTGCTATTGCGCAGCGACCGAGCCAGCGGCTCGGCTGGTGACGTTTTCACTCAGTTCAAGCATGAGACGGGCACCTACGACCTAATCGCGTCAATCCAGGCACATCAAACGATCGCGTTCGACGTTGGCAATCGAAATATCTTCGAAGGGCTCAAAGCCTATTTCGGTTGGGGCAGCGCACCGATTTCTGACCGGAGCGATCTCGCAGCAGCGACAACGAGCTTCTTCAACGATTACTACAAGATCAACACTGTTCGCGTCGGGGAGTTCACCGTATTCCGGCCGTCGCTAGGCACCGTCGTCACTGACGTGGTGGACTTCAAGGTCGGCAAGATGACCGGCGACACTATCGACGCAAAGGGTAGCGACGTCATCAACGCCGGTCGTGGGGACGACACCGTCAATCTATTTGCGGGCAACTACCGAAACGGCGTTGTTGACGGCGGCGAGGGCAAGGATGTGCTCAAGCTGGCCGGTGTGATGGGCACAATCGTGCTCGACGGGCGCAGCTTCAAGGGGGATCAGAAGGAGTTTGACTTCCGATTCGTCTACAACGATTCACAAAACTACTACAGCATCGAGAAGCTGGACATCCAGCTGATGAGCGCGGTCAAGCTGAAGATTGACAGCGCCGGCTCGGCGCTGAAGGGCCTTGAATCGATCAAGCTCGGCGAGAACGACAACAACGAACTCGATGCCAGCACGGACCGCAAAGTGGTTATTAAGGATTCCGGCGGTGGCAAGAGCTCGGTTCGGCTTGACGGTGCCGAGAAGGCTTTCGAGCTGCAAGGGATCGCCAAGTTCACCGGGTCGAATGAAGACGACCAGGTCGAGGGCGGCGACGCCCAGAACGTCATTAAGGGCAAGCAGGGCAACGACACGCTGAAGGGCGGCGGCGGAGCCGACCAACTGTACGGCGATGAAAACGATGATCTGCTCGACGGTGGTGCTGAGAACGACCTGCTCTACGGCGGCACGGGCTTCGATCGCTACATTTTTGATGGATCCTTTGGAAATGACAAAGTCAGCGACAGCGATGGGCAGGGTGCACTGATCGTCGGGAATGTCACCCTCACAGGCGGCAAGCGGAAGGAGGGCAAGGCGTTCTACGAAGATGAGGCATCAGGCACCGTGTATGCGCGCTATGGCGGTACCGTGTCCATCGCAAAGAGGGGTGCCAAGGGTACGGTAACCCTAACTGACTGGTCGGATGGCGACCTGGGCATTCGCCTCGTGGATGAGATTCCGAAACCGAAGCGGATCACGTCGCCTATCGTGCTCGACCTTGACGGTGATGGGGTCGAGACCACATCGAAGGCGTCAGGCGTGCATTTTGACCACGCGGGCGATAGCTTCGCGGAGCTAACGGGGTGGGTCGGCGCCGACGATGCCTTGCTTGTCCGGGATCTAGACGGCGACGGTCGTATCACATCCGGCAAAGAGCTGTTTGGCAGCGAGACTTCCCTGAAGTCGGGCGCAAAGGCTGCGCACGGCTTTGCTGCGTTGGGGGAGTTGGACGAAAACTCGGACAAAAAGATCGATTCGTTGGACGGCGGCTACGCCAGTCTCGCCGTCTGGCGCGACAAGAACGGCAACGGTGTCACGGACGCTGGGGAGCTTGTCGCCTTAGCGGATGCAGGTATCCGCTCGATCAACACAGCGCACACCGCCTCAAAGGTCATTGATGCTCAAGGCAACGAGCATCGCCAGATCGGAAGCTTCACCAGCGTTGACGGCAGCGTTCGGTCCGCCACGGACGTCTGGTTCGCAGTGGACACCGCGGATAGCGTCTCTACGGAGCCACGGCATGATGTGCCAGCGGATATTGAGGTGCTGCCGGACATCGAGGGCTACGGTAAGCTGAAGTCGCTGCACCAAGCAATGGTCGAGGACGAGGCGCTTCGTCGTTTGGTGAGGGAGTTCGTCGAAACAACTGTGCGCGAGCGACGAGACATCCTTGTTCGAGACATCCTGTGGCGGTGGACAGGCGCAGACCGGTTCACGGCGGGCAGCCGTGGCCTCCACATGGGGGACGGTCGCTGGCTCTACATGGTTGAAGCGATAACCGGTGCTGGATTTACCCAGTATGCCGGTTTGAATGGGGGGGATGCTTCCAAGCCTGGGCCGAGCGCAGCTGTTGATATCCGAAGTATCAGCAGGGAGCTGTACGAGGCAATGTATGCCAAGCTTTCCTCTCAGTCGATACTGGCTCCATTATTTAAGGAGATTGCTTGTTCTTGGAGCGATGAAAGCGGCCAGTTCGTCTACGACTATTCCGCTGTATCACAAAAGATCATCTCGGCCCTAAAATTGGACCGGGCAGCGGGGCTGAACATGCTCGGCGATTTTGTGCGCGCTCTTCATGGGGATAGGCTGTTCACCCCGGAGGTTCATGCCTCGCTCAAATTGTTGTTTCAGTCGCAGGGGGCGGACGCACTTGCAGTGGTCGAAGCGAAGCCTGAAACTGGGTTTGGTCTTGATGCTAGCGGCCCGCGCCAAGGCGACGACATGATTCTTGGCACTAGCGCCGCCGATCAAATATTTGGCTACACCGGTAACGATGTTCTGCGTGGGCTTGATGGAAACGATGAATTAACGGGGTGGACCGGAAACGACGTCCTGGAGGGAGGGGCAGGCAACGATTCCCTGTACGGCAATGATGGAGCCGATACATATCTGTTCGGTAGCGGTTGGGGGCAGGACACTATATACAACATGGACGGTGACGGACCCGGCATCAATGCAGATAAGGTAGTTTTCGGGGCAGCAATTGACCCGGGGCAGATGGAGGTGAGCCGAGATGGCAGCCATCTCATCCTGTCGCTGAAAGGAACCTCAGATCGCTTGACGATTCGCGACTTCTTCGCGAAGGCCGAAGTGGGCAGCACGTCGATCGATAGATTTGAGTTCGCTGGTGGAGTCGTCTGGACTCCGGAAACCATCGATCGGATATTGCTCGTGAACGGTTCCGGCGCGGGCTACCTGCGTGGCTCAAGCTCTGGGGATGTCCTTACTGGAAGCGCCGGTAACGATGTCGTAGAAGCAGCGGGTGGGCACGACACCTTGCGTGGGGGCGGCGGCAGTGATGAGCTATTCGGTCAAGAGGGCAACGACACCTTGGACGGAGGTGCTGGGGCTGATTTGCTGGATGGCGGCAATGAAGACGACACCTATGTTTTCGGCCTCGGGTCAGGCCACGACGTTATTCGGGAGGGCATCCTGGACGGGAGCGAAGGCGGCTTTGACACGCTGCGCATCACTGGGGTCGCTCCTGCGGCGGTCAAGGTGAGCCGTGACCGCACGGACGTCCTCATCGCACTGCCGGGGCACGTGGAGGGTCAAACCTATGTGTATGACAGCGTCCGTCTGCAAGATGTCATCAGTCCATCAGCCGAAAAGACTTCGGGAATTGACAGGGTCGTTTTCGACGACGGTTCAGTGTGGACCATGGATCAGATCAAGAAGATGCTCGTAGAAGGCACCGACGGAGATGACCTCATCCAGGGATTTGCAGGGTCCGATTCGATAGACGGGCGTGCCGGCAATGATCACCTGATCGGCCTGGGCGGAGCGGACACTTTACTCGGCGGTGCAGGCAACGATCACCTCGACGGCGGCGACGGGGATGACTACCTGGATGGGGGATCCGGCAACGATGTGTTGATCGGGGGGCGGGGACAGAACCTTTACCTCCTGACACCCGGGTCTGGTGAGGATGTGATCGGGGTCATCGGTGTAGATGGCGGTAAAGATATTGTGCTGGTTCCCTCGGAGATTGGCCTCGACAATGTTGAGGTGCTGCGGGACGGCGGCGACCTGGTGTTCAGGCTCAAGGGAACGCTCGACAGCATCCGATTCCCTGCGATCTTGAAGAATGGCGGCGAAATCGTTCGCGGCTACGCTATTGAACTCCGTTCCCAAAGCGGTGAGAGTCGAGATCTCGATGCGTTGAAGATTGGCCTCCTGCGCGGCGGTGACGGGGACGACAAGCTGTTCGGATACAGCTCGGACGACGTCCTGACCGGGGGCGCAGGTGATGACATCCTCCAAGGAGAGGAGGGTTCAGACATGCTCGAAGGCGGATCGGGGGCCGACGTTCTCCTAGGTGGTGCCGGTGACGACCAGCTTGAGGGCGGGGACGGGATTGACGACTTGACGGGCGGCCTGGGGAATGACCGCTTGGCGGGTGGCGCTGGCGACGACTTGTTGCATAACGATGAGGGCAACGACACCTTCGTCTTCGGGTTCGGTGATGGCAACGACGTTGTTTATGAAGGCGACTTTGGCGAGTCCAGGGACCGAGTGGTGCTGAAGGAAGGGGTCCTTCCGGAGCATGTGACATTGGAGTGGGGTGACAGCCTGGGCTTTGATGAGGTGCGACTGCGTCTCACGCCCACCGGCGAATCGATCTCGTTCCGCGTGGATCTGACAGGGAAGGACCATGGCATCGACTCCGTCGAGTTCGCTGATGGCACGGTCTGGACCGCCTCGTACCTGCGGGAGCAGCTGAATCGACCTACCGAGGGGGCCGACCGCATCAACGGCACTTCGGAAGGAGAAGTGATTCGTGGCTTCGGCGGCAATGACACGATCAGCGCTGGCGACGGAGACGACGTGGTCACTGGTGGTGCTGGCGACGACGTTGTCAGCACTGGGCCGGGAGCGGACACCATTGTGTTCAACCGCGGAGACGGTGTGGACAGCTACAGCAACTATGGGGAGTTCCGAGCTGAAGAAGACGTGCCGGATCGGTTGGTGTTTGGAGAAGGGATCTCTCAGGACGAGGTGAAGGTCTGGCGAGGGATCTACGACAGCCTGGTCGTCACCGTCGGTGGTCTCTCCGATCGACTGGAGTTTGTAGGGCTGCTCAGTCAGCCCGCTGCACTTTCCACGATCCGATTCGCCGATGGAGGCGTGTGGACCGGCGAGCGCATCTACGCCAACTTCGCCGGCACCATCGGTAGCGAAGGCGGGGACGTCCTTTCCGCAGATGAAGGCGCTCACGTCGTCTACGCACTTGGTGGGGACGACTCGTTGTCTGGCTCCATGGGGAACGACGTGTTGGACGGAGGAAGCGGCAAGGACATCATGGATGGCTCTGGCGGGGATGACGTGTACATCGTCGACAACACGTCTGACCGGGTGAGGGAGCGCGAAGGCGCGGGACACGATCGCATTGAATCGAGCATCACCTACACGCTGCCCAATCAAATCGACAGCGAGGTCGAAGATCTTTGGCTGACGGGTTCCTCGCATATCAATGCCACTGGTAACGCGCTGAACAACGAGCTGCGTGGGAATGACGGCAACAACCGTCTCAACGGCGGCGCCGGCGCCGACAACATGAGCGGAGGCAAAGGCGACGACACCTATGTGGTCGACAATACGCTCGACCTTGTGACGGAGGCAGCAAACGCCGGGTTCGATAAGGTGGAGTCATCGATCAGCTATGTTCTCGGCGCAAACCTTGAGAGCCTTGCCCTAACCGGCTCGGCCGCCATCAGCGGCACCGGCAATGACTTGGCGAACACGCTGCTCGGCAACGGCGCGGCGAATCGACTGGATGGGGGCAAGGGCGCGGACCAGATGACGGGAGGCGCTGGCAACGATGTCTACGTCGTGGATAACGCAGGTGATGTCGTCACGGAGGCCGGATCTGCCGGGGTCGACACCATCGAGTCCAGCATCAGCTGGAAGCTGAATGACAACGTGGAGAACCTCACTCTCACGGGGTCCACCAGCCTCAATGGCACGGGCAATAGTTTGTCTAACACCTTGCAAGGTAACGCCGCTGCAAACACGTTGGATGGCGGCGTGGGAATCGACACGCTCATCGGTGGCCGTGGCAACGACGTCTACCTGGTGGACCACACGAACGACAAGGTCACCGAGAGCGTCGGGGAGGGCATCGACACCGTGCGCAGCTCTGCGACGTACACCTTGGCTGCAGAATCGGAGATCGAGGTGCTGGAGCTGACCGGCTCCGGAACGATCAACGGCACTGGGAACAAGTTCGACAACACGCTGTGGGGTAACGATGGCGCCAACCTGCTCAAGGGCGGTGAAGGCAATGACACCTACCGAGGCAGGGGAGGCAACGACACGCTGTACGACACCTCCACCACCTCGAACGATGTCTACATCTGGGGCCGCCAGGGTGGAGCCGACAACGTCACTGACGTTGGTGGTACCGACCGGCTCAGCATCCTTGCCGGGGTGACAGCGGATCAGGTGTGGTTGCGCAAGAACGGCAATCACCTTGAACTGTCAGTGATCGGTACGACGGACACGCTCACCGTCACCAACTGGTACCTCAATCCGGCAAACCGGCTGGAGTCGTTCGTGTTGGCTGACCAGAAGGCCTTGTCGGCGGCCAATGTGCAGAAGCTGGTGGACGCGATGGCCTCCTTCGCGCCGCCGGCCGGTGGTCAGACCACCCTCCCGCCGAACTACCAGAGCTCTCTGGGCGCGACGATCGCGGCCAACTGGGTCTGAACCGTCACGTCCTGACCCGCGAAAGCGGGCAGGACGCTCAGCGGGAACGGCTTGATCCCGTCGATCAGCGGACGCCTCGTCAAGACGCGGTCGGCCGTTCCCGCCGTTCCGCGAGTACTCACATCCGCACCGGTTCATAAGCCGGTGCGGGTGTGCTCCGCGCCGCAAGGGCGTCGGCAGTTGCCTCGGCGACTTTATCCCTCCCTTCGGGGATCCCTACATCGGCGTGCGGCCGCTAGACTGCCGCGCGCCAAACGCAAGCAGTGGACGAGAGAGTGAGATGTCGGCAGAAGTAGCGCTCATTGAGGGCCAAGAACGGCCGGAGCCCATGATGGCGTCGCACCCGCAGCAAGCCGAGAGTGCGGGCCTCGCTCGGCTGCAAGCCCTGTGTCTCATTGCTCGCCTGCACCATGTGGCTGCCGATCCAGCGGCCCTCCTCCACCAGCTCGGCAAGGCTCCCAGTGAAACCCTGAGCACGCAGGACCTGCTGCTCGCTGCCAAGCACCTCGGCCTCAAGGCCAAGCTAAGCCGCACGACCGCAGAACGCCTTCCGCTGGCCGCCCTGCCCGCTCTGGCCCTGCTCAAGGACGGCCGCCTGGTGGTGCTGGCCCAATGCGACGGCCAGCGCGTGCTGTTCCAGGACACCAGCGTCGAAGCCAGTCGGCCCACCATCGAGCCGCTGGAGGTATTCGCCGCCCAATGGACCGGCGAGCTGATCCTGATCACCAGCCGCGCCTCGCTCACCGGTGCACTGGCCAAGTTCGACTTCAGTTGGTTCATCCCCAGCCTGATCAAGCACCGCAAGCTGCTGGGCGAGGTGCTGCTGATCTCGTTGTTCCTGCAGCTCTTTGCGCTCATCTCGCCGCTGTTCTTCCAAGTGGTCATGGACAAGGTGCTGGTGCACCGCGGCGTGACCACGCTCGATGTGCTGATCATCGGCCTGCTGGTGGTGGTCACGTTCGAGAGCGTGCTCAACGCGCTGCGCACCTACGTGTTCAGCCACACCACCAGCCGCATCGATGTCGAGCTCGGCGCCCGACTGTTCCGTCACCTGGTACAGCTCCCGCTGGCCTACTTCCAGGCTCGCCGCGTGGGTGACTCGGTGGCTCGCATCCGGGAGTTGGAGAACATCCGCAGCTTCCTCACCGGCAACGCACTCACCCTGGTGCTGGACCTGCTGTTCTCGACCCTCTTCATTGCGGTGATGTTCGCCTACAGCGTGCCGCTGACGCTGATCGTGCTGCTGTCGGTGCCGCTGTACGTGGGCTTGAGCCTGCTGGTGGTGCCGGTGCTGCGCGCCCGGCTCAACGAGAAGTTCGCCCGCGGCGCCGAGAACCAGTCGATGCTGGTGGAAACCGTCAGCGCCATCCAGACCGTGAAGGCCACCGCGCTGGAGCCGGCCATGGCCCGCCGCTGGGACGACCAGCTGGCGGCCTATGTGTCGGCGGGCTTTCGCACGCAGACGCTGGCGAGCTTTGCCAACGAGGGCGTGAACCTGATCGGCAAGCTGGTGAACGCTGCCACCCTCTGGTATGGCGCTCACCTGGTGATGGACAACGAACTGACGGTCGGCATGTTCGTGGCCTTCAACATGTTCGCCCAGCGGGTGGCGCAGCCCATCATGCGCATGGCGCAGATGTGGACGGACTTCCAGCAAACGGGCATTTCGATGGCGCGGCTGGGCGACATCCTCAACACCCGCACCGAGGTGCCGCCGACCAATGCGGCCCAGTTGCCGCCGGTGAAGGGCCGGGTGACGCTGGACCAGGTGGTCTTCCGCTACCGGCCTGAGGCCGCTCCGGTGCTCAACGGCATCACGCTGGACATCCGGCCGGGCGAGGTGATCGGCATCGTCGGCCGCTCGGGATCGGGCAAGAGCACGCTGACCAAGCTGGTGCAGCGGCTGTACACGCCGGAGCAAGGCCGGCTGCTGGTGGACGGCATCGACATCAGCCTGATCGACGCCGCTCAGCTGCGCCGCCAGGTGGGGGTGGTGCTGCAGGAGAACCTGCTGTTCAACCGCAGCGTGCGGGAGAACATCGCCATCATCGATCCCGCCGCTCCGATCGAGGCGGTGGTGCGGGCGGCCCAGCTGGCCGGCGCGCATGACTTCATCAGCGAGCTGCCGGAAGGCTACGACACCGTCGTGGGGGAGCAAGGCGCCAGCCTCTCGGGCGGGCAGCGCCAGCGCATCGCGATTGCCCGTGCGCTGTTCAACAGCCCCCGCATCCTGATCTTTGACGAAGCGACGAGTGCGTTGGACTACGAGAGCGAGGCGATCGTGCAGCGCAACATGGCCGCGATCTGCAAGGGCCGCACGGTGTTGATCATCGCGCACCGGCTGAGCGCGGTGCGGCATGCCCACCGGATTGTGGTGATGGACAAGGGACGCATCGTGGAGATGGGGCCGCATGATCAGCTGATCGCCAAGGACAAGGGCCTGTACGCGCATCTTTGGCGCATGCAGGGCGGCCAGGGAGGTGCAGCATGAGTACCACCACCGCCACTACGACCACCACCGCCACCACGCCAGCGCCGTCCGTTCCTCGGCATCCCGTTGCGGAGCTGTTCGCGCGCTACAAGGCCGTCTTCCAGGCCGCATGGGCCGTGCGGCATGAATTGGCCGGCCCACGGCGGCTGGCGGACGAGGCGGCCTTTCTGCCGGCGGCGCTGAGCCTGCAGGAGACCCCGGTGCACCCGGCGCCGCGGCGCACGGCCTTCGTCATCTGCGCCTTGTTCCTCATCGCCCTGGTGTGGTCCATCGTGGGCGAGATCGACATTGTGGCCGTTGCTCAGGGACGGATTGTGGTGAGCGACCGCACCAAGGTGATCCAGCCGCTGGAGACCAGCGTGATCAAGCGGATCCTGGTGAAGGACGGCGACCAAGTCGAAGCCGGTCAGGTGCTGGTGGAACTCGACGCAACCATCGCATCGGCCGACCAGTCGAGCGTGGAGCAGCAGCTGCAATCCGCAAGCAGTGAGGCGGCTCGCAGTCAGGCGCTCCTCAAGGCGATGGAGGGCCACGGCAGCATCCCGCGACTGTCCGCGACGCCGTCGGACACCTTCGACCGCAGTAGCGCCGAGGCACAGTTGGATGCCGAGTGGAGCGACATCCGAGCCAAGCTGGCCAAGCTGGATGCCGAGCAGAGCCGGCGAAATGCGGAGATCGCGACGGTGGAGGCCAGCGTCGCCAAGCTGAACGCGACCCTGCCGCTGGTGCGTCAGCGCGAGGCGGACTTCAAGGCGTTGGCGGACCAGGGGTTCGTGGCCGGCCATGCGAACCAGGACCGCACCCGAGAGCGTATCGAACTGGAGCGTGACCTCGCGACCCAGGTGGCCCGCCTGGCCGAGGCTCGGGCGGCGCTCGCCGAGACGCACAACACGCGGGCCGCCTACCTGGCGGAGACCCGGCGAACGCTGAGCGACCGCCAGAGCGACGCGACGCTGAAGCTCAAGCAGCTGACCCAGGAGCGCGCCAAGGCGCAGCAGCGCACCCGGCTGACCCAGTTGACGGCACCCGTCGCCGGTACGGTTCAGCAACTCGCGGTGCACACCGCGGGCGGCGTGGCCACCGAGGCGCAACCGCTGATGGTCATCGTGCCGCACGAGGCACAGGTGACCGCCGAGGTGGTGATAGACAACAAGGACATCGGGTTTGTGAACGCCGGCCAGCTGGCGGAGGTGAAGCTGGAGACTTTCAATTTCACGAAATACGGGACCGTGCCGGCGGAGGTGAGCTGGGTGACGGCGGATGCCGTGGAGGACGAGAAACGAGGGGCGATCTTTCCGGCGACGCTGAAGCTCCAGCAGTCCACCATTCTGGTGGATGGCAAGCTGGTCCGCCTGTCGCCGGGGATGGCTTTAACAGCGGAGATCAAGACCGGCAGGCGCAGGGTCATCGAGTACCTGCTGTCGCCCGTCCAGCGGCACGTTGGAGAGAGCCTCCGCGAAAGATAAGGCACAGTGATACGAAGGCGAATCGGCGTGCAACGGGAGGGGCCGTGCGAATGAAATCGACCGCACCATCGGCAGCACGCAGACGTTGGCGCGCGGCGTTGAACGGCTGCATGCTCGCAGCGTCCTTTGTCGTGGCCGGAACGGCCAACGGTGCTCCGACGCGGGCAGTGCCGCTCGGCGATCGGGGTCCCCAGATCGTCTGCCCGTCCGGCGGCGACCTGTACTTCGAGATCGGCGGTCACCGTGTACGTATTGCCGCCGAACGCTGGGCAGTGCGGTTGCGGGTTGGTGACGGTTTCGAGGACCTGCACGGTGAAACGCTTGAGGCATGCAGCGCCGAGCCGCTGCGCGTTTACGAGCTCCGCGTCTTCGGTCCTGCCGAGCTTCCGCTCCGCGAGCGCCGGACCATTGCACTGCTCGATACCCGCTCGAACCTTATACGCGAGCTGCGCACGGACTTCCTGCCTCATGAATCAAGCTGCCGTCGAGGTCCCCACTGGACCACGTGCAGTACGGCCGCCATGATGCGCGAAATGGGGCCGGACGATTGGACGGCGAGCCTGCGCTTCGATCCGGACTTCTACCGCGCGCCGGACGGCGCGCCGTTCTTCATTGTCGGCACCCATGGCTATCCGATGATCGGCAACTTCGGGCCGGTCGCCTTCTATCGTTGGGATGCTGCGCTCGCCGTGGCCTACCGGGCTCGGCCTTGCCGGCCTCGCGGCCCGGACTTGCCTCCCGATTGCCAGCCGAATCATTACATCGAAGCCGATCGAGAACTCCGCCGTCTTGTGCAGGGCCTGATTGAACCAAGCCCGCTTCCAGCGCGCGCCGGCGACGGGCGGACTGTCACGCCTTGATCCGGTGAGCGCTGCAGCGGCCGGTCGCAAGCCCCAAAGGGCTGTGACTGAGAACATGAACTATGCCGCGAGCACAGGAGGCTGCGCGTTGTCTCAGTCGACCGATGCGGCGGCGGTTTCGGTGAGTTTGGGTTCGAGGATGACCCACAGGACGAGTGCTGCTGCAATGGCGCTTGCATCCAGTAGCGACTCCGCCGCGACTTCTTGCCTACCGCAGTAGGGAAGGGCCGCTAAATAGCCATCGACGGCCGCCGAACTGGGGGACGGCAGGCGGACCGATAGGTCGGCGTAGGAGAAGGTTTGCTGACCGAGGGGTTGCGGCGGCACCGCGGGAGGCAGTGGAAGAGCCAAAGCGGCGGTCGCTGGCGCTGCTGGAGCGGCAGTCGCGAGAGCAGCGACGCGCGTGGCCGCAGCCTTCGGTTGCTCCATCTGATGTAACAGCTGTTTGGTCAGACGTGGGTGACGCCGCCCGTCCCGCTCCCGGCGTAAGCGCGACCGGCGTAGCTGCGGGCGGCTCGGCACCAGCGAATGACTGCTATATTAGGTTTTGAAGATATGGTTGAACCGCCTCCCGTGTACGGAAAAATTATCTTGCGACTGATCGGGTTCGCAGCCCTCGTAGGTGTTGCGTCCTCAGTTGCCTGGTTTTGGCATAAATCAACAATCCAACAGTTGCCCCCTCTTTTTCCACCAGAGATGGTGGCGTCCGCCCTGTCGAGCAAGGATGTCGTAGGAGACCTTGGTGGCATTCCTGTGAAAATACCGGCACATTTCGCTGGTTACGTTGAGTATGACGGGGATCCCGGGTGGGGTCAGCGCGTTAAAGGTGATCCTGCAGTGAGAACGAGTCGGTCAAAGCTGCGCAGCTTCGGTTTTGACGTTCGTTATCCCGACATGGCAGGCACGTCAACGGTTGAACTCCGCCGAGATCAGCGCAGCCGTAGTATCGGCAGCACGCTTTGGATCGGTGTGGGAATCAATACTGGTAGCTACTATCCGGGCGATGGTTTTTTGGACCGAATCTTGGCATCTCGCTTGGCAACGAAGAAGGAGCGGCTGGAATACGAGCGCTACGAGGCATTGACGAAAAAGGAGCACGGTCTAGCAGCATATGCTCCATCGGGTTTCGATTCGCACAGTGGGCGCCCGTATCGTGAGGATCCGAGTGCCAAAGACTTGTTCGTGTATCGCGATTCGTCGCAACACGTCCGAACTTATATCGAATGTAGCAACCGGCCGCACGCTGCAGCCCCGTGTCAGCACATCTTCAGTCTAGAGCCGGAGGCCGGCGCGCAGGTGTACATCATGTATCGACGCGGGCTCTTATCTGAGTGGCGGCAGATTCAAGAATCTGTTCGTCGGCTTATGATGAGTTTTAAAGTTGAACCAGCTCTTTCGTGAGCGGAGCGACGTGGTCGCGGCTCCTGCTCACATTTTTGATATGGTAATGTAGATCGGCTGATGGAAGCGCGCCGCAAGTTTCAGCTCAGCAGAAAAATAACAACGGTTCTAAAAAGATTTCCGCACGTAGGTGTACGAACTGTTGAAGCCCCAATGTGCTACTTTAAGTTGCGGGTAGCGGGAGTGACTATATGAGCGCATTGCTTCTCCCTCTTGCCAGACAGCTCGTCTACTCGAAGCGGGCGCTGGTGCTATTTGTCGTCGTCGGACCTCTGGTCGCCCTGTTCTCGACTAGCGACGCAGCAGGTGCCATCAAAGCGGGAATTCTTCCGGTTTTATATCTCATTGGCTCGGTGCTTGCCGCAATGTGCTGGGTCCTCTTTTCCTTCACGTTTGCCGCACTTGCGAGACTCCAGGAGCAATCGGGACCTCAGTCGCTTGTCTCGACTGAGTGGTTTACTATCCTTCTAGGGCCGGTAGTCGGGGCCGCAGCCGGCTATTTGATCACCGGTATGACAACGTGTTCGAGCGTTCAACGCATAGCCCGCTTGAGCGAGTGTGCGATGGTGCTGATTGAAAGAGACTACGGCATCACGTTGTTGCCGGGCATGATTTGCGGACTGCTGGCCACCCTTATCTGGGCTCGCCGATAGCATGCCGCCTTCGGGCAGCGCCCGCCCTTGCTCGACATCGTCGAAAGCTGATCCTACATTTGTCTGATCATGCGAAGCCCGGACCATTTTGAGCCGCTCTTACATCGCGCACGATGTCCCTGCAGCGATGCTGTGCATCACTGCAGCCATGATGAATCGGGCGATTGGTTGACAATGAACGCTGATGTTGTTGATCCGTTTGCTTCTCGAGCATTAGATTTGCCGAACGGCGATGGATAAGTAGAGCGCCTGCCGTTGAAGGAGAAGCGATGACGTACATACTTCAAACAGTTGAAGAGGCTGGCAAAGAGAGAATCACTGCTGACGCAGGGGCGGACCCCAAAAAGCTTCGGCGCCTTCAGGCGCGTGGGGGATTTTTTGAGAACACCTTTGACCTGACGTGGGCCGTTGATCGAGAGATAAATAGCTATTTGGTCCGCGCGCCTAAGGTTGCTCCGGGTCCCCAGGAGTGTGCATATTTTTTTCTTTTTGAAGGGCATCTTTACGGACTCTGGAGGCCAACGTCGTCTCGTGAAATGCCAGTCAATTTCGATAAGGGCGACGAGCCAGATCCATCGATTTGGAATGCGGTGACTTCAGCGCTGACCGATGCATTTTCGGTTTACGGGCGTTATGGGAGCGTCAACGATCCAATGCACGTTCCGCCGATCTTCCCTAAGAAGAATGGTTGATGTGTTTTGCCTCGGCTATCAGGCGCTGTTGTTTCGTTGTCGTCGGCCATCAGCCGCTGGTGCGCACATAAAAATTCAGATGGCTCCTGCGTTATAGCAGCCCGTTATCCTGACGAGCGATGGGGTTCTTGAAGGACTCTTTGTGGCGCCTAGCGTGCCGTTTTCCTTCAACTCCGTTGTGGTAAACGCCGTAGCAGGTGCCGTGGTGGTCCTAAAGGTGCTACAGTGATTGCCTTGCACAGCAGACGAGCGAATCCGCCAACCGTCTGCGTGCGGGTGTTGGCCCAGTCGAGCCCGTGAATCGCGGATCTGGTCGAGTGGAGGACGCATGGGAGCCGAAGCTTGACAGGACAGTTGGTTTTACGTCATACTCGCTCCACCAAAATTCAGCGCCCAGCCGGTCTCGGTTGGGCGTTTTCGTTTGGGCGTTTCCCGCGCCAATGCGGGCTGCCGGGCCGTTCTGCCTGTGCCACGGGTCCGCTACTTTGGCCCAATTTTCGGCACAGTTCGATTCTGTCCTGCTCTCTCTTCTCTAAAAAAGAGGCTGCTTTTTCTAGTTGGCACACGCAAAAGTCCTTTGCTGACGCGGACTTGTGCGAGCGTCGAATAGAGCGGTTGTCTGACCGTCTTGGATGAGCAGAGACGGTGCGCGAACCCGATCACGCCCTCGTCACCTGCCCGGCAGCCGGTCAAACTTGTGGTCTTCGTCATACCGCGAAGGCATTCGGGTGACGTACAAAGTGAGCGGTGTCACGACAGCCCAGAAATTGACGTTAAGCACCGCAGACCTGCGCGCGACCGCACAGAGACTGCTCAGTGGTGCCTGCCCAGCTGCGATTTGCTGTCAACCGGCGACTTTGTGGTTGTACTGTTGGGGCCGGGCTAGGGGCACGACGTGGCGGCGCCTACTACCCGCGGGGCGACATGACGTGCTCCGTGCAGTTCCCGCCTCAGCCCAGGGCGTTACCGCATCAAAAGGCGACAAGTCGAGGTCGCGTGAAAAGTATCACGGCAGTCGCGCCCGCTACGGGTAGGAGAAGACTCGCTACTAGTGCTACAAAAGGCATTCGAAAGGTGCCAGGTTTGTCGCGGACGTGAGATGTCTCTGCGTCTGATTCGTCTCTTTTTCCTGGCCAGAATCGAATGCCGCGTCTTACCAGGGTCAGTATCGAAAGGTCCTTGCTCAAGGGCGAGGCAATCCATTTCCTTGAGGCCAACGGGAAGAACGGAGAGGTTGTCCTAAAGACACCGAACTCCCGCCGCATCTACGACTTTCTTAGGCGCTCAGACGTTCGGGATGCCAAGGACCTGCAGACAGACTTCATCGAAGGGCTGTGGGCCGCGTACGACCACGGAGATGATCCGGCGGCCGACCAAGGGCCTCAGGAGACCGGCGAGGCAGAGCAACCGCGCATCTGGCGCATCGCTGAGATTCAGACCACAAACTTCGGTGGCCTGAACGTCTGGGGCGGGCCTTCATTCACCTGGTCGGTCAACGGCGCGAGCTGGCTGCTCGACGGCGCGAATGGGAGTGGCAAGTCTTCTCTGCTTGGAGCAGTGGTGTGGGCCTGCACCGGGTATCGGCCACGGGATGAAGCAACGACCCCAGCTCACGTCCATGCACCTGTGCTCGATTCGCAAGACGAGAAGATTGGAACGTGGCCTCCGTTAGCCTGCTATCCCGATAGCGCTGAGGCGATTGCTGGAAGTCCCGAGGTAGAGGTAAGAGTCACATTTGCCGACGAGTTGACTGGTGAGAACGCCGTCATCTCGCGAGCATTGCGGGGGGGGAAGGTGCACGAGTCATGGGCCCCGGCGCTCAAAGTGCACGATGTCTTCCTAAACACTGGCATAGCAATGCCGGTTGCACTGTCGTCCTTGCGTCTAACAGACAAGGATGGTGATGGCGCTCTCACTCGTGCCGTGGCACAACTAACAGGACTCGATGAGCTTGCCGAACTAGGTGACCTGTGCAGCGGCTTGAGCAACGCCGGACGTGAGTACGCCTCATACGCGAAGAAAGCCGGATTGGCGCAGAAGGAATCGAGCTTTCGGGAAAAACTGACTAGCGCTGCGAAGGAACTTGCGCAAATCGGCGAGGTGCTGCCGAACTTCCACCCATCTGACGCACTCGGCAAGTCGGGCCCAATGGTGAAACTCGGCATCCAGTTGAAAGATGTCGCGGCCCATCATGCAAGCACCCTCGCCTCCGACCTAGCAGATGGGACCGAAACCTCCAGCACGGAGAGCCAGAGGGCAATTATTGTTGCCCTCACCGCCGTAGCGTCGAAGCTTGACGCGGGCCTTCAAAGCGTTGCGTTCTGGAAGGATCTGTCCGAGCTTGCAAACGCATTGACGCCAGAGGTGTGCATATCGATCCGAGGTGCTCTATTGGCAGCAGAAACAGAGCTGGCAGAGGCACTGGGAAGTCACGAGAGGCAAAAGAACGATACGCGCTTTCGCATGAAGGCTGCTGCTGCTGAATGGCACGTGAGGCATCGCGAAGGCGACATTCTTGAGTGTCCGCTTTGCTCGCAACGCCTTGACCTCCTTCCTGCGCTCCAGCAAGAACTGCAGTCGCTAAAAACGGCCGGGACTGTCGCGCAACTGACCCTACAACAAAGCGTCACTCAAATTCGAGAGACCTTGCTTACGGCCCTACCTGACAGCGTGGAGGAATTTGTTCGCGACCACGATATCCAAGAACCGCGACTAGTGATGTGCGAGTCGTTCCGAGAGGTTTTTGGTTCAGGTGCGAAACACGGTCGTCTGCTGACTAAGCTATGTCAGCTCGTAAATGAAGCACTGGAATCCGCCCCGCCTGATGAGCTCCTCATTGCGGCTGGCCCTGTGATGAAGTTTGCTGCCATCGAGCACAAGCAGCTCGTGTCACTCTTCCGCAAGATCGAGTGGTGCCTTGACCTCCAGCAGTGGCACCACGCGACGGCTGCGAGATGGGAAGCTTGGTGGTCCGCGCTGGATGCCGGGCCAGCTACGGAGCCACTCCAGCATAACCCAAGCGAGCTGCGGGCAGCGTCACGAGCCGAGTCACTGCGCCAACATGTGGCACGCCTTTCGAAGGCAATGGACAGCGCCAAGCCGTACGCACAGGCAGCGGAATACCTACGCGATGCCGTAAAGCTTGGACGGGAGATTTCTGGCATCCAAGGAGAGCACGAAAGGCGCGCTAAGGTCATAGAAGCGATCCAGCCTCTCAAGCTGCTCACGACCCTGTCCCAAGCAGTCGCACGACAAGCGATTGGGGACCTGTCGGGTCGTATCAGGCGGATCCTTGAGGACATGCACGTTTCCGAGCGGTTCCACTACCGAACTGCCAAGCTGCAAAAACGAGAAGGTCTGGTGGTGAGAGGCTCCTTTGACGGGGACCTTCAAGTCGATGCCACCCTCATTGCGAATACGTCCTGGCTGCGCTCCGCACTCTGGGCGTTCATCTTTGCCTTGCGCGAAGAGGCGGTGGAGCAGTACGGCGGCGACCCATTGCCTGTGTGGCTCTTCGACGATCCGCAAACTACATTCGACCTCGCCCACCGATACAACTGGGCGAGCTACGTTGCGTCATTGCAGAAGACAGCGCCAGCTGCGCAGGTCATCATCGCTACTCACGACGAAACGTTCGCGGCCAGGCTTAGACAATCCGAACTTCACGCCAGGGAGGGTCTGATCAAAGGTGCCTCGCCAGACAGCGGCGCACTTGCGGTGCTGGAAGGCTCCAGCGTCGACCGTTGCTGGAAGGTTGCCGACGCCAACCGTTCTTCGACAAAAGCCGCGGTTGACTACTTGGTGGATGCGCGCACTTACCTGGAAGGCATGCTCAGGGCGATGCTTGCGGGACAAGGCGGTGACATAGGGGGTTTTTCCATCACCCAACTCCGGAAGCGCATGGAAGAGCTTGGACGGCAAGGACGAGCGCCATGGGATAAGCAATGCTTTTCCGAGCTCGCTCAAATCCTCAAAAAAACAGCGATCGATTATCTTAACGAAGCCCACCATGCAACGCGGGCGCAGTTAACTTATGCGGAGGCCAAGGGATTCAACGTCATCTGGCCAAACCTTTTCAAGGTTCTCAATCAGTGTTATCGCGACATCAGGGACTATCGCCTGCTGCACGGAATGCCGAGCGCTTTCCATCTTTCCGAGCCGGCGATAGATTTCCCCGAGGGATTCTCTGAAGTTGTTAAGCGGAAAAGTTTGAGCCTCCTGGGTAGAGCGTCGGCATTCTCTCGAGGGATATCAGAAGGCTCGCTCACGTACGAGCCCTACGATGACATGCCGCGACCTGAGGTGCGTCTGGCGCAGCATTCGGCGTACAGGCTCGCCGCAAGCACGCTGGAGCCGGTCGCAAGACCAGGTGACATTCTCCTCGTGCATAACCTCAGTGAACCGCAGTCCAAGGCGCTGGTTGTGGCTATCGCTGAACAAAAAATCCTAGCTAGGCGCTTCGTTGTTTCTGACGCATCAAGCAACGTCGCGGTGCTTACGGCGAACGCTCTCGACCCCGTCGAGATTGCGTCCCCCGTTGTTGCGCGGCGGGAATCTATAAAGCTGCGCCGTGTCGTTGGTGTCCTTTTCGATCGTGCCCATTCAGTGACGCCTTCCATGGACCGTGAGGTTACGGCATGTGCTGGCGAGGCGGAAGTGCAAGCGATCCTGACGCGATGTGCGGGGTTAGTGGAGGTCAATGGACAGAGCGCTCAACCGCTTGCGCTCGATGGACAGCACATCTTGGTCGGCGCGCAGGTGAAGAACCGGACAGAGCTCGGGCGGCTTGATGGACTCCCAGTGATCGCACTGGATTCGGATCAACGTCGGTACTTCAAACGCCTGCGACTGGTAAGCGGCGGGCTCGTCATCCTTGAGAGCCTCGATGGCGGCGGCGACTATCCGCCGGAAGTAATGTGGGAGCCAGGGAATGAAGGGAAGCGCGTTATTGAGGAGGTTTGGGAAGTGCTCGGCGTCCTGTTTGAGCGCCCGGACCAGTAGCGCACGCTGACGAATAGACACGTCGGCAGCAAATGGCTGAACCGTTCCCGTGCTTTCGCAGTGTAGGGCGTCAGTGGCTGGTGCTTCGGCCTGTCGCAACCGTTGGAGGGACGAGCCGCCAGGCCACGGGCTCAGTGAAGTATGCTCGGCCACCCTTCTTTTGGAGGACTGTTCAATGCCGAAGACCTACGCCCAACTGCGCAATGAGATGGAAGCCCTGCAGCATCGCATGGAAGCGGCAAGGCGTAAGGAAGGCGCGGGTGCGTTGAAAGAGATCCGGAAGCTGGCCTCGCTGTACGGCTTCACCGCAGAGGACGTGTTCGGGGACGGACCGAAGGGCGGTACCGCCCTCAAGACATCGAGCCAGGCGCCCACGCAAGATGGCCCCAAGTACCAAGACGGGCACGGCAACAGCTGGTCCGGCCGCGGCCCTCGCCCGCGCTGGCTGCGTGAAGCTCTGGAGAGAGGCGAGGCCATCGAATCTTTCCTTGTCGCAGCCGAAGGCACCGGCGGAGTCAGCGCTGCCAACCGGAGGGCGCCAGCCAAGAAGCGTCGCTCCGCCGGTCGGCGGCCGGCTGCCAAGAAGGCCTCGCGCCGAACTGCTGAGGCGCCCGGGCGCAAGGCCGCATCGAAGAAGGCTGCGAAACCGGCCGCCAGGAAGCGCAAGGCGGCGGTGTCCGCTGCTGCGGAGGCGCCCGAGGCGGGCGCAGCCGAGTGAGAGCGGCCGCGCCCTCAGGTTCGGGAGGCAAATGCGGCCGATCGCCTCGCGTTACGCCGCTCGCGGCACAGAGGTCTCGGGAACCCGTGCCAACACCTGCGCCTCCAGCACCTTGATCCGATCAGCCGCATCGGTGACGGAGTCGGTGATGTACTGCGTGATTTCCAAGGGAATATCGAGGCCAGCCAGCTCGTTGATGACCTGCTTGGCCTGACGGAGCCATTCGACGTGCATGGCGCTCAGCGTCGCGAGCTGCTGCGCCAGCACATCCGGCGCTGCAGCGTCGAGGCAAGACTGAAACGCCATCTCCAGCGCGGCCGTCGCCGACAGCATCGCCGAGAACGGCTCATGCAGTGCACGAGGGATGGCGAGCTCCGCGCTCTTGAGCGAGTCCTGCTGGCTCACCCAGTCCGAGGCATGGCGCCACAGGCAGGCGAACGTCTGGAATCCGACGTAGCGCTCGTACAGGGCAGCAAGCTCCGCTTCTGTCGCTCCTTCGAGGATCTGCCGCAGGCCAGGCAAGAAGCCCAGCATTCGGTCGAGAATGATCTCCACAGACGCGCCTTGGGCGGCGAGTTGTTTGATGCGCAAATCGATGGCCGCAGCCACCTGATCATGTGCGTGCATGCTCATTTCCTTCAGAGGTGGGTGACGGTTGGCGAGGTGAGCCGGGGCACCTGCTAGAAATTGCAGCGTGCCACTGGGAACCAGCTACTGGAGCCCGTTCGCAAGGGGTCTGCACCGTCTGCTCACAAACCTGTCCACAGCTGTGGTGGACAACTGCGGGAGCGACGGGCGCCGACGGCTCAACGCACCATGGGGGAGGGGGCCGCTGCTAGCGGCCTGTTCGCCCTCCTTCAGTCCGTCGTCAGTACCAAGCACCCGGCCATGACGCGGACCCGCACCTGCGTGTCCACCTCAAAGCCTGCGTCCCTGAGCCATTTGCCACGCAGGCGCACCCACGGTACCGGTGTGTCCGCCACGCCAGAGGGCTGCCGGCTTCGGTCGTAGGGGAGGAACGCCCCATTGACGCTGAGGTAGCGCTCGTTCCTCTCTAGCTTGCTGGTTGTGGGCAATGCTTCGCCCGGCCTATGATTGACATCAGCCACGATTGACTTCCAGTTCAAGTTGATTGTGGTTAGCCGATCCGAGGTGTTGCTGCACCTTCGGGTCGGCGCCTTTACGGCGTCGCCGCGCGGACAGAATAAAGAGACAACCTCCCACAGGGAAGGACCCAGCGGGCGCTTTTCTGGCTCATCCAGCTACAAGCGCGTCTGCTTGATCGCTGGCCCGGTCTCCTCCTTCTATCCTTTCGCGCGACGAGCAGTAACCGTCTACAGCCGCAGTGCTGCAAGCACCGCGTGCTGTGGTGGAGGAGCAGCCGTCGTCGACGGGCTCTTCCCGATTCGCCTTTCCACATTGCATCGGGCCGCTGAACGGCTGGCTCGCGTCACACCGCAGTGAATGCTGTGCAAGGTCGCCCTCGAGAACGCGGGGGAGGACCCATGCGGCAGCCCTGTAGCCTTCCATCCAAAGGTCCCCGATGCATCACCTGCATCGATCTCCAAGATTGGCAAAAGGTCGCCGAGCTGCGCGACGATCAGGAGGGGGTCCTGCAGCAGTACCTGAACCAGCCGATAGCGGTACCGGCGCTCTCCACTGGGGCAGCGGTCCAGTGCCACCAGCACCGAGCGGTGAAGCCCAGTGATGAATCCATCTGAGCGTAGCTGTCGCTCCAGTCCCCGGTACCAGATGCGCCTTCGCTGCCACGAGACGTCACGTGCAAGCGTTGCGCAGCACCAGAAGCCGTATGGCGTGTGACCGTCGAGCATGCTTCTCCTTCAGATCGCCTGCAAAGCGCGCAGGCAAAGATCGCCCATCCCACACCCTCTTTGGGGCAGGAGCCTTTATCGGTTAAGGAATGCAGTCAGCCGGTTCTGATGCTGCTGACGGTAGTTGGGGAGCCGAGCCTGTGAGGGTGACGCAGAACATGCGACCGGGCTCTGAATGGATTGCAGGATGACCGCCAGGCTGCCGTCGCCTTAATCTCGACCAATCCTTCTTTCCCCATTGCTGCCTCCCTGTGTACGCGCTATTTTTCGCCGAGTTGGGCCCGCACTTCAATGACATATTGGGTCTGGGACCCATTCCTGAAAGTTATGGGAGGTCCAATGGAGCTAAGACACCTGCGCTACTTCGCAGCTGTTGCAGAAGCCGGCAGTTTCAGTGTGGCGGCAGAGGGACTGTTCATCGCTCAGCCAGCCTTGTCGAAGCAGATCCGTCAACTAGAAGAAGAGCTAGGGGTCCTGCTGTTCGCTCGGCATGCAAGGGGAGTTGTGTTGACGCCCGCCGGCAAAGCGCTGTTGCCCGAGGCCCGAGTGCAACTTGCGTCCATGGGACGTCTGGCAGACCTGGCGCGTCGTGCAAGGGGCGTGGAGAAGCACCGACTCAGGGTCGGGATCGCTCCTTCTTTGGCGATTCCGGTGCTGCGTGAGCTCTCAGCCCGGCTGCAGGCACACTTCTCCGAATTCGACATGGACGTGCGCGACATCGCAAGCACTGAGCAAACCGAAGCCTTGCTTGCGAATGAAATCGACATTGGTATGGCGTGCCTGCGGCCGAGACATTCCGCGGTGTCGGTGGCGTGCCACTTGGAGGACCGGCTCTGCATAGCAATGCACCAGCAAGATCCCCGAGCCAGACAAGAGTCCTTGAGCTTGCAGCAGTTCGTCGAGGACCGATTCGCGGCCTTCAGTGAGCAGTCTTGGCTCGCACGCGGGGACCGGCCCGACCCGATCTTTGCGAAGGCCAGATTCCAGCCCTACGTGCACTATGAGGTCGCGACGGTGCACCGGGTCCTGGACTTGGTCGCGGCAGGGCTGGGTGTGGCCTTGCTTCCTTCAGTCCTTGCGCTTCACCGGCCGAGGGAGGTGGCACTGCGACCGCTGCGCAACGTGCCGCGCTGCACCGCACTCGCGCTGCTTCGGCGGCGAGCCGACAGCAATCCGGTGCTCGCATTCGTCGATCCGGCGATGCGGGAGATCTTCGCCCGTCTCCAGCAAGCTGCCGCGGATGCGCTTGATGGCGCAACGCTCCAGCGTCGTCCCTGACCGTCCTCGCCGCTCCCCGGGACACGCATCCCGATTGATAAAAATCAGAAGCAACAAGCAGCTAGAAGGCGGTGTTTTCCGCTCATTTGAGGGAGATCGGCGCCAGCAGCCCCCCAAGAGAGGGGGGCTGCGCCCGTGGAATCACCTAGGGCGCACGATAGACTTTCGCGGCGCAAATCCGGGTACTGCGATCAGCACCGATCGCTGGCCGGCACAAATAGCAAAAAAGATCCGAGGGAGGTCTTCCAAGCATGAATCTGTCTGACCTGACAGACGCACTCGCGAGTGTCTTTGCCGAGCAGGCGTTTGACGAGGTCAATCGTCCGATGCGCATGCGACTGGCAGGGCGCCACGGCGTGCTTGACAAGGTGCTGCTGCTCCAACGGATCGACATCCGCGAATCATTGTGCGGCGGCATCGAGGGCCATATCACTTGCCTCAGCACTCGATCGGATCTGCCGCTGCAGCAGTTCAATGCGCTGCCATTGGAAGTGCAGTTGGTGACCGACAGCGGGCGTCTGCGTCCCATCTGCGGTCTCGTGACGGCGGCCCGGCGCGGCCAGTCGGACGGCTCGTTGACGTTGTACCAGTTGACCATGAGCGATGCGCTCGGTGTCATGGAACGGCGCGTCAACAGCCGGGTGTTTCGCAACCTGAGCGTGCTGGAGATCACACGGGTGCTCCTGGACGAGTGGCTGCAACGCTACCCAGCGCTGGCCCGTTCATTTACCTATGAACTGCTTCGTCTTGAAGCCAGTCGCTACCCCAAGCGCGAGTTCATCCGCCAGGCCAACGAAACCGACGCGGCCTTTCTCCGCCGGCTGTGGAAGCGGTCGGGATTGGCGTGGTTCTTCCGTCCTGTGGCTGGCGAGGGCAAGGACGACACGCCGCGGCACCAATTGGTGCTGTTTGATGACGCGATGCAGCTGCCCCAGAACGCGGCGGGGGAGATTCGCTATCACCGCCTGGACGGTACGGAGCGGCGCGACAGCATCACGCTGTGGGCTTCGGCGGTCCAACTGGTGCCGGGTAGCACGCGGCGCAGCAGCTACGACTACAAGGTATCGGGCATCAGCCAGGTCGAAGAGACCACGGTGATCGATCAAGGCGAGAGCGGCAACGAGTTCGCGGCGCTGCTGCAGGACGCGGTGGTGGAGCCTCCGCATGCCGGCGACAGCTACGCAGATCACCAGCGGCTGACGCGGTTGCGCATGCTGCGCCACGAGTTCGAGGCGGCTTGTACTCACGGCAGCGGTGGCAATCGTGACCAGGCGGTTGGGGAGTGGAACACCATCGCCGGCCATCCGGAGTTGGACACTCGCTCCGCTGAGCAACGCCAGTACATCACCATCGAGCTGCACCACGAGGGCGACAACAATCTGCCCAAGGAGCTGAACGACCGCGCACAGGCGCTTTTCGCAGCGTGCGAGCGGCACGTCCCCGGCTGGGCCGGTAGTCACCTCTCCGGCGGAAGCACTCCGAGCTTTGATGCTCAGCAACGCTATCGCAATCGGTTCATTGCGGTGCAGCGCGGCACGCCGCTGGTCCCGGCATGGAACCCAAAGCAGGACCTGCCGCCTACGCCACCGACCACGGCCATCGTGGTCGGTCCGGAAGGGGAGGAAGTGTGGTGCGACGAGCAAGGCCGCGTGAAGATCCAGTTTCCTGGCTTGAACTCTCGTGACCACGAGCATGCGCAGGGCGCGGGCACAAATGGCACCGACGCAGACAGCGCCTGGGTGCGCTGGATGACCTTGTGGGCCGGGGCGCACTATGGCCTCGACGCCATTCCGCGCGTCGGCATGGAGGTCAAGGTCGAGTTCGCCGACGGCGATCCGGACCGACCCTATATCGCCGGTGTGCTGCATGGCTCCACCACGCCGCCGGTGAACTTCAGCCATAAAGGCAACTTGCCCGGCAACAAGCACCTCACCGGGCTGAAGACCAAGGAGGTGCACGGGCAGCGCTATAACCAAGTGCGTGCGGACGACACGCCAGGGGAGATCAGCCTCCAGTCCGCCAGCGAGCACGGCCACAGTCAGCTCAACCTGGGCTACTTGACCCATCCTCGGCAGGACGGCAAAGCCGAGCCGAGGGGGGAAGGCTTCGAGCTGCGCTCAGACGAGAGCGGTGCGATCCGCGCCGCCAAAGGTCTGCTCATCTCCGCATGGAAGCGGCTCAACGCGAGTGATGGCCAGCTCGCGCGGGCGGAATATGAAACTCTGATGGAAGAGTGCCTCGAGCTGTTCAAGGCGCTCGGAAAGTACGCCGCCGAGCACCAAGCCTTGGCGATCGATGAGAAGCCACAGGATGAGCTGAAGAAGGCGGTCCACGACTGGGAGAATGGCAGCAACACCGACCCGAAGTCACCGCCATCCGATGCGCCGAGTATCGGCATCACGGCGCCCGCCGGTATCAGCTTCGCCACGCCGAAGTGCCTCGTCAGCTATGCCGGGGTGAACATCGACACCGTGGCCCAGCAGCACCTGCAGCTCACCAGCGGCCAGCGCTTCAACGTCAATGCTGGCAAGGGGCTCAGCCTGTTTTCTCATCACGATGGGCTGAAAGCGATCGCTCACCAGGGTGCGTTGCAGCTGCAAAGCCAGCACGACGACACGCTCGTCGATTCCGCCAAGGACATCGTCGTGCGCGCGCAGGGCAGCATCACTCTGATGGCCAAGGACATCAAGCTGGTCAGCGAGTCCGGTTCATTCATAAAGATTGATGGCGATATCACTCTCGGGACCAGTGGCACGATTACCAGTAAAGCGTCGAGCTTTCCTCATGGCGGACCAGCGACCATGGGTACTGACCTTCCGGCCTTTGCTGCCGGGAACGTTGATCAGCGATTCGTCTTGAAATACCCGGGCGACAAAGAATCGGCACTTCCAGCCGCGAACCGTCGCTACCGCATTGCATTGAGCGACGGAAGTGTCGCCGAGGGCATCAGCGACGCCAACGGATTCACGGAGCTATTGCAGCGTGATGCAATGCATATCGCGGCAATTCAAATATTGAACGAATCGGCTGGCTGACCAGCTGCCGCGATTGCGACCGCCTTTATACGGACAACGGAAATGGGAATTTATAAGCGCTGGGATAGTCTAGAGACCGAAGTTCGAGCGGCATTGGTTCCGGATAGAAAACTCGACCGCGCCGTGCTGGTGAGGCCGCCGCTCCCCGGCAATATCATCGTCATCCACGGCGTCAACGACGTAGGTGTGGGCTACGGAAATGTCGAAGCCGGGCTCTGCGAGGGGTTGAACGATCGCTTGTGGCCCGGTACGCCGCCCAACCAGCTTCCCTATCGTGCTGCACCCTGGCGCAATTACGAAGAGCAAGACCATAGCAAGCTGGAAGCGGACCCCGATGGCGTCTTCTTCCGCCGTAAACCGGACGGTAACACGTACAGCCCGGTCATTCCGTTCTACTGGGGCTTCCGAGAGCAGACGAGCCGCGCAAAATCGGGCGAAAAACTTCCTCACGGTCAGAACACCGATTACTACGGCAACCGCCTTGATGCTGATTTCAGCAAGGAAGGAGGCGCTTTTGCCAACGCGACCAATAACCTGCAAGACATGTGGAACAAGGGGACTGGAGCCACTGGCGGGATTCCTGACCTCGCTATGGGAGATCCTCTAAGGCCAGTGCTTGCGGCTCCCGGCCGGATGTACATGATCCTCGCGGCCATGAGGCTCGCCGCTCTCATCTCGATCATTCGTGACTACGATGAGAATGAAGTTGTTTCGTTGGTGGCGCACAGCCAGGGATGCATGCTGAGCCTGCTCGCCCAGGCATTCTTGATAGAAAAGGGTCTGCGGCCGGCTGATACGCTGGTGCTCACCCATCCGCCCTATAGCATTGACGAGGACCCTTTGGTGGAAACGTCCACTGGCGGTGGGGTGGACGACATGCTGATGAGCGAACTGCGTTACCGGTTCTTGGCCTCCGGCCAGACGCTCGGCGCACGTCTGTCGACCCTCGTGAATATTGTGAAGGGTGTGCAATCCGCAAAGAACACCACACCGGAAATCACGAAGTTGAAGGAGCCTCGTTTCCAAGGTGTGGTCGGCGGCCGGTGGGATGCCGGCAACGACCGAGATAACCGGGGAAAGGTGTACCTCTACTTCTGTCCGGAGGACGCCACGGTCGCGTTCAAGAACGTGGTCGGAATGGGGTGGCAAGGACTGCCGGATTACATTGAAGGTCATCAATGGCGCAGACTCAACCGCGGCAATTCCTATCACGTCGCATCTCCGGTCTTTGATCCCAGGTCGTGGGAAAAAATCAAGGTGACTCGGCAACCCATGAACGAGATGAAAGGCGCGTTCTTTCAACGTGTCTTCACCGCTCGGAGGCGGCCTGATCCGGCACGCGGGGCCCCGGTATTGGTCGGACAAGAGCCGCACTATTTCGCTTTTCGGATGCCCGGCGAGCACCCGTTTTCTCACCTTGCGGGCGTGCGCAGCCTCTGGCAAGACCCTGTGGACTACGGGGGGCGCTCCCAAGGCGATCTGGCCTCGGTCCCTCCCGACGAAAAACGAACGGGCTGGCGGTGGATCAATGGCGAGAAGCTGGTTAAACCAGTCCCTGCGGACATGTACTCTGGGGGGCTTGATGAAGATGCCAAGCCGGGACAGCCGAGGAGGGCGCCTCCGGGATCACCTCGCGGCTCATATGAAGAAGTCGACCCGGTAGACGCGAGCATTGGCCCTACTTCCGGCAATCTGAGGCGGGCGCGTTTCTGGGCCCTGGTTGATGAGCAGGATGACAACCAAAAGGTGCGGGCAGTGCATGCTGCAATGGAGCCTCCCGGTGCACGTCCGGCCCCGCAGCCCAGTCCACAACCAGCTGTGTTCGCCGGCCCTGTGCGCGCGGCTTTTCACATGAGGGACGTAGCCAAAGCGCTCTATAACGCAGGCAAGGCGACCAAGGATCAGACGCCCGTCGTCACTGCGGCATACGAGTGCCTCGAGAACGGCAGGCCCACCGGAAAACTGCTCCTTGAGCGCGAAGAGTCGA
This sequence comes from Eleftheria terrae, assembly GCF_030419005.1. Lineage (NCBI taxonomy): Bacteria > Pseudomonadati > Pseudomonadota > Betaproteobacteria > Burkholderiales > Eleftheria > Eleftheria terrae. The sequence continues at coordinate 3,042,964 of NZ_CP106951.1, read as the reverse complement.
GCGAGGAGGCTCGGCTAAGGTTGCAAGTGAGTGGTATCGCCACGAGATCGTTCCATGGCGCAATCTTCGGTAGCCGCGTTAACCATCGCAATGTGACGGCTTACGATGTAGCGATTGGCGGCGGCAAGGCGACCAGCGATCCAGGTTTCTGCGAGTACCTATGCGCGGTCGCCGACTGGCGCATTCGGGACACTGCCACCGCTCGTCCGGGCTTCCTCACGTGGCGCCGCTTCGAGAAGCGATATAACACATACTACTCGGCTGAACCCGAGTGGCGGAAGTCGCTCATTAAGCAGACAAGCCAGTATTTCACGGGCGGAGAGTTGCCCAGATCCCTCCCTGTCGTGCCAGAAGGTGCCCCTAAAAGCGTCATCTTTGAATCGAAGAAGGGGGTCATCATTGCCCCCGGAGTGCCATATCCTGCCTGGTACCGATGAGAGCATTACTTGGTAGACCGCCAGTGCTGTGGCGATATTTTGCGGCCGCCATCCTCGCACTTCTTGTCTTGCTGCCCGTGTGGGTAACCCTTGGAATGGTCGTTGTTGAACCCAACGCCCTGATGACAGAGAACCAAACGATGACGAGTCGGATCATGTGGTGGATTGCTGTACCAGTGCTTGTTGTTGCGGCCTTCTTCGGGTGGCGATGGCATGTCGGACAGGGCGAGGCTCGACAATCCGCTTCGTCTTCCGGCCATCCACCCTCCCATCCGGCGGCCGCAACTGCCGCGTTGCCTAGTGCTGAAGTTGAGAGAACGGAAGTGCTGGAAGTGGTCGGTCTTGGCGTGACCTTTGAGAAGTACCGGCAAGGTCAACTGTGGGAGGCGCTGCAAAACGGAGGGGCAGTGTCCAGTATTCGGGAGCAAGACCCGAAGAAGTACCCTTGGAGTGCAGACGATAAAGCAGGGCAAGCTGCGACAAGGGTTGCGCACGCAGTAGACAACGGCTTGCGCGGAACTCCGATGTACTGGGGCATCCCGGTTTTCAACGCCAGTGGGCCAATTTCGGATCCAACAATGGCAGATCGCCCCGATGCGCCGCAGATTGGCATCGCAGATGCAGTGGACGTCGTGGGAATGGGGTGGCATCTACTTGTTGCGGGACCGCGCCGCTTCGAAGAACGCCCCGATAGGCTGCTGGAAGACGTCTTCGAGTTCTTTGACAACCATCGCGATGTCCCATTCGTGGTGCTAACAAGCAACGATGGTCTGGAACCGCGCGATCTTCACCGTGCACCCGGAACACCAGCACTGTTACGGAATGGGCACTATGTGCCAGAGACTCCAGATACGGACGTGGTGCTGGTGTTGGCCCGGCGTGACCGTGTCAATGCACTCCGTCAATGGGCGTTCGAAGACGTGGATGAAGCTTCAGCGAGCGTTGAAGAACTGAATCGGCGAGGAGTAGCGCGTCGGCTGTACCTTGCATACGACGCTTTCCAGCGGGCCGGCCGCGGCGAAGGGGGCGGGCGGCGCCCGACGGTAGATGAGTGGCTGAAAGTCAGCACTGATTTCGTACGGAACTCCGGGGTGTATTCTGAAGGCGTCTCCCCTTGGACGAAGCTCGGCGAACCGGATGCCGGATCTCCGAATCGTTCTTTCAAGCCTACGCCCTGGTTTCCGGTGCCGTGGAACAAGGACCAACTCGCATCGTTTGATCGACTTCCGACCCTTGGATATGTGCACCGGCCTGTGTTTGTGAAAACCGTCGATGAAAATGGTCAGGCGCTTTCGCGTAGCGACGCACGCGCCGCTGTGTTGGCGTCCGGTTGGCAGCGGGCATTGCAATCTCTCCCCGAGAGCGACCGGCTAAAGGCGCCATCCCGGATTGTCTCGGCGACAGGGGGCAACACTGATCAGACAGTCGCACTTCATCATGTGCTCAACGACTGGAGCGATCAAGGCGGCCCGGAGCTGGATCCCGGAAAAGTCGGGCAGTGGCTCAACGTTGATCGGAAGCTGGGTGACACCGGCGCCGCAACCTTGTTTGCCCAGATAAGCATTGGCATCATGGGAAGCTATCGCGCAGGCGGAACGAGCGTAGCGATCAATATGCGGGACGACAAGGAGACAAGCATCGTGTTCATTACGCCACCGGGCGAGGAACAGCGTCGGAAACAGCAGCATCGGCGGGGCGGTGACGTGTTCAAGAACGCAGCGACCCCGACGGTTGACCCCTCCAACTATGAGCAGCATTGAGCGCGTTTGAGACAGCACCGGCTGACGCTACATGCCCAACATCATTCGTCTCGGGGATCCCACCAGCCATGGCGGCAAGGTCATTGGCGTCGCAGCGACTCATCACACCGTGATGGGCATCCCAGTCGCTCGTCTGGGCGACAAGTGCACGTGCCCAAAGAAGGGCCACAAGAACTGCACCATCGTCGAAGGCGACCCGAACTACACGATCGACGGGGTGCCGGTGGCGTTCGAGGGACACAAGATCAGTTGCGGAGCGACGCTGATTGCCACGCTGGGCAACTTCTCCAAAGGCTGAGCTGTTCCGGGCGTGCTCCTTGCCGATCGATTCCCATGAACGACAGCCTCTCCGCATCACCGCACCCCATCCTGAGCCGCAGCGAAAGGCTGCGGTCGCGTGTGGCGAGTCTCCGGTGGCGGTGTCTCGACGACACCTGGTCCGGCTGGCACACCCGTCACCGCTTCCTCTGCGGGAAAGGACACGAGCTGAACGTCTATCCCAGCGTGCTGCTGCGCGGCAAGGGCTTCTGCGAGCAGTGCCGCTGCGAGGGGATGCTTCAGGACTTGCACGAAGCCGCCAAGCGGGATGGAGTGACATGCCTCGAGTCGCAGTGGAAGGGCGTGGAGAGCCCGCACCGATTTCGCTGCGCTTGCGGGCATGAATGGCTACGCGCTCCGAAGCACATGTTGTCGACAGCTGGTCGAGGAGCGTGCCCAAGGTGCACAGCAGAGAAAACCAAGAGCCAGCGGCGGCTGGTGGACGGATTGCAGCGCCTGCAAACGATCGCCGCTGGTCTCGGCGGGCAGTGCCTGAGCGACGCTTACCGTGGAGGCCTACACCGCTATCGCTTCAAATGCGCGCGGGATCACCAGTGGGACGCGATCGGTGCGGAAGTGCTGCGCGGCTCTTGGTGCGGCGCCTGTGCAGATGAGCACAAGCGGCACGCCTACCTTCTGTCGGACGGCCTTGAGCGATTGCGCGCTGCTGCCGCAGAGAAGGGCGGTTGCTGCGAAAGCGATGCCTACCTTGGCAAACGCCATCGCTATCGATTCCGCTGCGGAAACGGCCACAGGTGGGAAGCTCTAGGCGGCAACGTCCTCAACGGGTCATGGTGCCTCGAATGCACGAAGGACAGCAAGCGGCTGAGCATCGAAGCGGCGCATGAAGCGGCTCGCGCCCGAGGTGGCGAGTGTCTGTCGAGCACCTATATCAATGCCGCCACCAAGCTGAGCTGGGTGTGCGACCGAGGCCACCTTTGGCACGCGCCGCTCTCAATAATCCGTCGGGGCCATTGGTGCCGCGAGTGTGCCAACGTGGCACAGATCGCTAATCGCAAATCGAAAGCCAGAATTCGATACAACGGCGGGGGACGTCACGCGGCCCTGCCGGAATAGGGGCGTCGGAGCTCCCAGTCACTTGAGCCTGATTCGTCTGGTTTCGCTGCGCTGCGGCCGCCGCTTCAGGCTGAAAGCGGTCATCGAGCGGTGTCCTTGATCGCGGATCGGTATCCGCTCTCAAAGCCCACGAAAAGTAGTGCTCGACTTGCCGCATGGACAAGCGAGTTTCCAAGCGGACGTTGGACTTCCGAGGGGTTGGCCGGTGATTAGCCCCCGGCAAAAGTGGCAGGATTGGTCGATCGGCTCGTTGGCCTGCAACTGTCCCAGCGCCGCAAGCGTAAGCTCCCCCTGTGAGTAGACAACCGATTTTTGGAGAATGCGGCGTCATAGGAAGGAAGAGGCCGAATGAGGAAGAGCAAGTTCAGCGAGAGCCAGATCGTGGCGATCTTGAAGGAAGGGGAAGCCGGAATGCTGGTGGCCGAGGTGTGCCGCAAGCACGGCATCAGCGCGGCGACGTACTACGCGTGGAAGAGCAAGTACGCTGGGGCCACGGTATCGGACCTGACGCGCATGCGCGAACTCGAAGCCGAGAACTCGCGGCTGAAGCGCATGTACGCGGACCTGGCGTTGGAGAACGCGGCCATCAAGGACGTGCTGTCAAAAAAGTTCTGACGCCGTCCGCGAAGCGGCAGGTGGTGCAGGTCATGGTGACCGAGCATCGCTTGTCGATTGCGCGAGCCTGCACGGTTGCAGGCTTGTCGCGGGCGGCGTACTACAAGACGCCGGTACTACCCCAGGAGAAGGATGCCGAGGTCATCGACGCGCTCAACGGCGTGGTGGAGAAGAACGGCCGCTGGGGGTTCTGGAAGTGCTTCGACCGGCTGCGCCTGGATGGCCGGCCATGGAACCACAAGCGGGTCTGGCGCGTGTACTGCGAGCTGGGGCTGAACATCCCGCGGCGCACGAGAAAACGCATCCCCAAACGAGTTCCGGTCCCGCTGGCGGCCACCGGCTTTGTCAACGACGGCTGGGCGCTGGACTTCATGCACGACGTGCTGTACGACGGACGGCGGTTCCGCACGCTCAACGTGATCGACGAGGCCAACCGCGAAGCGCTGGCCATCGAGGTGTCGCAGTCCATCCCTTCGACGCTGCTGATCAGGACGCTGGATCGGTTGATCGAGTGGTACGGACCGCCGAAGTCAATCCGCATGGACAACGGCCCGGAGATGACCAGCCATGACTTCGTGAAATGGGCGCAGCGCAACGGCATCGCGCTGAACTACATCGAGCCCGGCGAGCCGAACCAGAACGCGTACATCGAACGATTCAACAAGACCTACCGCACCGAGGTGCTCGACGCCTACCTGTTCAGCTCGATTGAACAAGTCAAGGCGATCACCGAGGAGTGGATAACGCAGTACAACGAGTACCGACCGCATGACTCGCTGGGCGGCATTCCGCCACGCCAGTTCATGCCACGTTTGACGTGTCATAGCTACGACTTGATCTGACATTACCCTTGCCCGACAGGGCGTTCAAGGAAGTCAGATGACACAAGATCAGAAGATCATTCGCAACAAGATCGGGCTATTGAAGCTGGCGCAGACGCTGGGCAGCGTATCAGAAGCATGCAAGGTGCTGGGTTTCAGCCGAGACAGCTTCTACCGCTTCAAGGAACTGTACGAGACGGGCGGAGAAACGGCGCTCGCAGAGATCTCCCGCAAGAAGCCCAACCTGAAGAACCGGGCGGACCCCATCATCGAGCGAGCGGTGATCGACTTCGCGCTGGAGCAGCCGGCATACGGCCAGGTGCGCGTTGCCAACGAGTTGAGAAAGCGCGCCATCAGCGTATCACCCGCCGGCGTGCGCACGATCTGGCTGCGCCATGACTTGCAGACCTTCCAACTGCGCCTGAAGGCGCTGTCGGCCAAGGTGGCGCAGGAGGGCGTGATTCTCACAGAGGATCAGGTCCGTGCGCTGGAGAAGGCCAAGCAGGAGAAGGAAGCGCACGGCGAGATCGAGACCGAGCACCCGGGCTACCTCGGCTCGCAGGACACCTACTACGTGGGCAATCTCAAAGGCGTAGGGCGCATCTACCAGCAGACCTTCATCGACACGTACAGCAAGCTCGCGTTCGTCAAACTCTACGACCGCAAGCATGCGATCACGGCGGCGGATATGCTCAACGACCGGGTGCTGCCGTTCTTCGAGGAACACGGGGTGCCGCTGCTGCGCATCCTGACCGACCGTGGCAGCGAGTACTGCGGCAACCGGGAGACGCACGAGTTCGCGCTGTATCTGGACCTGGAGAACATCGAGCACACGCGCACGCGCACGAAGAGGCCTCAGACCAACGGGATCTGCGAGCGCTTCCATCAGACCATCCAGAACGAGTTCTACGCCAGCGCCTTCCGGCGCAAGCTGTACAACTCGCTGGACGAACTGCAGGTGGACGTTGACGAGTGGATGCAGAGCTACAACGCCGAGCGGACGCACTCGGGCAAGTACTGCTACGGTAAGACGCCGCTGCAGACCTTTATCGAGAGTGCAACGCTGGCGTACGATAAACAGCTGGATCAGATCAAGCAGACACCTCACGCCGATACGGCCGTCGCTTGACGGCTTGTCTGTCAGATCAAGTCTCGACTAGGACATTTGACGACCACAACCGCCGCAAACTTCAGTATTCAACTGTCTGCTTGACAGGGGAGCTTACGCAAGAACTTGCTCGGCCCCTGCCGGCAGGCTCCTGTCTGGCGGGGGCCGTTTGCTGTCCGTCGTGGTGGCTTCGGCGTCCTCGCTCCATACCCGATGACCAATCTTCCTCGCTTCGTCCAGCTCAAGGTCGAACACGCCGCAGAGAAGCGCGACGCACTCGAACCTCTTGAAGCCGTCCTTCAGAGCTTGCCTGTACACCTCTTCCGACGTTGCGCCGTTTCGCATCATCGCGACGTATGGAGCAGGGTCGTGCACCTTCTTGTCCATGCTTAAGCAGCCCTTCGATTTCTCCGTCACATTAGCCGCTTCAGACTGAAAGCGGCCGTCCGTCGCGAGCGGTCGACTCCCGAGTGAGCATGGCCTCTGTTTCGGTAATCATCGATTCGCAGCGAGCCCGATGCTCCGGGAACTTCACACCCACGATTCTCAGTTTGGCAAGCCTCACGCGGTGATCTATGAATGGATAGCCCTCCAAGCTCAGTGCAACGGCGATCTTCCTTGAGTCCGAGCACTCGTCTATCCAACGCTCAACCGTCCTCATGATCTGAGCGCCATTGTCGGAGGTTCTCCATAGCCAAAGGCTCAGTAGATCGGCTGCATCCTGACATCGGACGGAAGGGGGCAGGTCCGCCCAAATCAAGTCCGCGACGGGACCATGCGGGGGATAGGAAGTCAGGAGCGCGCAGATCGATTCATCCGAACTCGAAGTGGGGGCTGTCCTCCAACGGGCGACTTCTTTGAGGGCATCTCGTACCAACGGCGCGCGATCGATCATGTCTTCCTAACATGCTTTGAAAGAGAGCTTAGCCGAGTCAAAGGCTGGATGCGCAACCCGTTCTTGCGCCGACGAAGACCGCTTTTCCGCGCTGCGCGAGCGACCGCTTTCGCTGCAGTGCAGCAGCCGCTTCAGGCTGAAAGCGGTCCTTGCGCCGTCGAGCCCTTGCGGCGCGCAGCTAGCCCATCAAACGTTTCAGCTCAAGCGCAGTAAGCAGCGTAAACCTCGAGGGCTTGAAGTCAACGGCGTTCACGACGAGCCGGCGAACAGGATGGAAGCAGTCTTGTTTAGGGGCTGCAATACATGTTCAACGCCGCGCAGGATGCCGCGTTTCGCTTCTTCGACGAGCTCTGGGTCGGTTTCTTGAGGCACAACCGAATCGACTCGCACTGTCGTCTGACCGCATTCTGTGAAGTGGACCTCCGCCTCGAAGATGACCACTGAGCTTCCGCCGCCTGCGTTCTGGCGCACCTCGTGGATGTTGAGTTCGATCATTCTCAGATGGTCATTTCCATGTGCGGCGGAATCGTACCTGCCAGCGGCGGTTGCAACGTCCGCTTCCGCCTGCCCAGCCGAGACTGCATCAGGCTGAGAGCGGACGTGAATCAAACACGTTGCAAAGCCCTAGCGACTAGTTCTGCGGGCCACATCCCCATGTGGCCACAGCCCATGGTGGCGCTCGCTGCTGACAGAGTGCCTTCGACCACCACCCGCTTCCCAGAGAGGCGGCGGCAAACCTCTTAGTCAAATCCGAGTGCACCGCTGCCCACCGTGAGCCAAATGGAAGATCGATAGCCCTCACTCCGCTCGGCGACGGGGAAGTGGCTGATGCACACGTCCTCGAAATCAAAACTGAGAATGCCCTGCACGCTGATGTCTTGGCCGTCCAACTCCGCCAAACGCGCGAGAGCTTGGTTGACTGAAAGATGATGTTCCATGGCGCCCCAGCCTACCTTGTCGAAGTCCGCTTCCGCTGCAGTGCAGCCGCCGCTCCAGGCTGAGAGCGGTCGCTAGCGCGCTTGAGTCCCGGTCAGTTTGAGCTGTCGTATCTCCTTCGGAGTGCTTCCATCAGTTGGGCTCGGTCTTCCTCAAGACCAAGAACAACGGTTTCAATAACCGGCTTCCGCTGCGGCTCTGACACGCGAGGCAGGCACTTACCGACGTAGTTGGCCGCGTCCGAGAGAGCATTGCGGCAGTACGCGTTCGAAATCGAGTCCCAAGCCAAGGCTATCGCGTGCGCGATGAAAACAGAGAAGTTGCCCGCCTTGCCGCCGTTTCCTCCGACCTTCAACGCGATCGCCCCAGCACGGAGATGCAGCAGTTCGGTTGGCATGCCATCGATGATGATGCCGGGGACGGCGTCAGGCGAAGTTGCGATTTGGGTCATCGAGTCAAGCAGGCCGCCAAACTCGGCCTGCCTGATAGCGCCTTCACCGCGGTCGGTGAGCACCGGCGACGGCTCGAAATGCCGCCAAATCATCGTCCGCGCGCACACCACCGAGACCTTTCCAAGCCCGAATGTGATGCAGATCTCGGGATGGAACGATGGCATGAGCAACAAGCGAATCGCTTCCGCGGCGTCCGTGCACGCAGGATCGTTCTCGAACGACGCGATCCCCATAGATCTGCAAATTGCCTCGGACGTATAGGCGTCTGTTTTCATGGTGCGCCAGCTTACCTGACTGTCAACGTCGGTTCAAAACTGACCCACTTTCCGGCGATGGCGTCGGAGTAAATCTGACCCACCCGGGGCCTCATTGCGTCAATTCTTCGGCTTGACCTGTCCGGCCTTGCGCTTGTCCTTCAGGCGGTAGCTCTCGCCGGCGATCTGCACGATGTGCGCGTGATGCAGCAGCCGGTCGAGCAGCGCAGCCGTGAGGGTCTGGTCGTCGGCGAAGGCGCTGGACCACTGGCTGAACGGCAGGTTGCTGGTGAGCACAATGCTGCCGCGCTCGTACCGCTTGGCCACGACGTTGAAGAACAGCGTCGCCTCCTCGCGCCCGAAGGGCAAATAACCGATCTCGTCAACGACGAGCAGCTTGGGGCCCACCACCGCCCGGTTGAAGTAATCCTCGAGTCGGTCTTGCTTGTGGGCCGTGGCCAGTTGCAGCATCAGGTCGGCCGCCGTGATGAAGCGCGTCTTGATGCCCGCCATCACCGCCCGGTACGCCAGGGCTTGCGCCAAATGGCTCTTGCCAACGCCGCTGGGGCCGAGGAAGACGACGTTCTCGGCGCGCTCGACGAAGCTCAGGGCCGCCAGATCCTGGATCTGGCTCCGTGGCGCACCGCTGGCGAAGCCGAAGTCGTATTCCTCCAGCGTCTTGACCGACGGCAGCGTGGCCATCTTCAGCAACGCGCTGCGCTGGCGTTCCAGACGGGCGTTGTTCTCTTCGACGAGCACCTGCTCGAGGAAGTCAGCCAGGCTGGCATCTTGCTGCGCCGCACGCTGCGCGAGCGCTGGCCACTCGCTGGCGATGCGCTCCAGCTTCAGCATGCCGCAGAGGCTGGTGATGCGTTCGTGCTGCAGGTTCATGCCGGCACCTGCAGCAGCTCGTTGTAGACTGACAACGGGTGCTGCAGGCTCTCCACCGGCACAGGCAGGTGCCGCAGTTGGCGCACCGGCAGATCCGGTCGGCTCACCTGCGGCAGCGGCAGCAGCGCCTCCCGCTCGACCAGCAGGCGTCGATCGGGTCGCTCCTGCGTTGTGGCGTGGACCCGGCTGTTGGCCACCTCCGCCAGCCAGCGGCCCACATACGCGTTGGCCGCCTGTGCGTCCAGCTTCAGCCCGGCCTGCTTGAGCGTGGCAGCCAACGGGACGCAGAAGCTGCCCTTGAGGTAGGAGTTGAAGCGCTCGACCTTGCCCTTGGTCTTGGCTCGGTAGGGCCGGCACAGTCGTGGTGCGAAGCCGTACCGCTCGGACAGCTCCAGCATCCTGCTGTGCCAGCGATGCTGCCCCTCGCCGTAGGCGTCGCGTTCGACCACGATGGTGCCGGCGTTGTCGAACAGCACGTGCTGCGGCACGCCGCCGAAGTACTCGAAGGCTTGGCCAATGCACTCGCACAACGTCTCCGCGCGCTCGTTCGTAGTGAAGCGAACCCAGGCCGCTCTGCTGTAGCCCAGGGTTGCGACGAAGGCCAGCAGCGGACTGCGACCGCGCCGGATATGGGTGAAGTCGGCCTGCATCTGCTTGCCCGGCGGTGTCTCGAAACGCACCACCGGCTCCTCGGCCACTGAGCGGTGTTCGTTGATGAACTGCTTGAGCTGCGTGACGCCGCCGCTGTAGCCGAGTTCGGTGATCTCGCGCAGCAACACCACCGCCGGGATCCAGTGCGGCCTGGCCGCCTCGATACGCCCCAACAGGTAGTCCTTGTACGCGTCGAGCTTGGTAGGCCTCGGTGCCCTCGGGCCATAGTGCCTCGCCTCCTCGTCGCGCAGGTACCGCCTCACCGTGTTGCGCGAACAGTTCAACTGCCGTGCCATCTCCCGAATGCTCACGCCCCGCCGGGCCAGAACCTTGATCTCCACTGCTTGCTCCTGGGTCAACATCGGCGGACAAAGCCGCCATCTTCATCCCAGGCGGGTCAGTTTTACTCCGGCGCGGTGGGTCAGTATTACTCCGACGGCAACACCTGACGGCCAAGTCCCCCGCTGCATCCGGCAACGCCAACGTCTGCTTCCGCTGCGGAGCCGCCAGCCGCTTCAGGCTGAAAGCGGTCTCCCGTCGTAGTTAAGCCAGCAGATGCCAGCGCCTGGCTCGGAGGTCAAATACAGCCCTCCGGTCCACTGGACCGTCATACTCGTTGTCGACGTACGAGGTCTTCAACTGATCCTCGTCCAAGCTGGTGATGTAGATGTCATGCGGCGGCCAACGCCGACCCAACGCACGCAACCAAGACTTCAGTGTCAGCGTCCACGGGAGCTCGCTCCACGACCGTCCTCCGTCGGTTGACAGATGCGCATCCGACCGCCCGCAAGGGTTTGAGGTATCGCTGTAGTTCTCGACCACAACCCTGACTTCCCCCGCTGCCTCTGCGGGTCGAGTACGCCCAATCTCCGGAGCGGCGAGATAAGCGCGAGTTGGTTCCATTCGGTCAAGCGTACCTCAGCCGATGTCCGCTTCCGCTGCGAAGCGGGGCGGCTTCAGGCTGTGAGCGGAAGTTCACGCGGCAACTCTTCATTCTTCGTAGTCAGGCATCGGTGGCAGCTTGGTCTCCAAGGTAGCCGGTGAGATGCGGATTAACTCTTTCCATTCGAGCAACAGGCGAGCCACCGTGGAATCGGCCTCAGGCACCGCCGTGAGGCCCATTCGCTCTGTAGCGATGTTCCGCAAGTACGCCGAGATTTCTTCAGCGTTTTTCCCATCGCGCACAAGGGAGAACACGCCTGGCACGTAGGCGTAGTACTCGTCCCGCGCACGCGGTTCGCCAGCGACCCCAATGGGATCCCATATGTAGTGCAGAACCTCGTCAACCATGCGGTAGAGGTCTTTGTCATTCATCAAGTGCTGCACGTTTTCTCCAAGAGACGCGCGTGTGCGCAATCGGCTGGGCTGGCTGTCGCAGAGCGGTAATTCTGCCGCTACAAACGGCCGCTTCCGCTGCATAGCGGTCGTTCCGGCGTGCTCAAAGTCTCAGAGATTTGTGGCATGTCCGGGGCTTCAACGGCACGGAAGAGACATTCCGAAGCGGCAGGCACTGAGTCACAGGCACAAGCCCGGCAGCATGCCGCTCCCAGCCAATCAGCGTGCAGTGAGGCCAAACAGCTGCCGCTGCTCCTGCCACATCCGCGGTAGCAAGTCCTCTCGCCCGCGGAGCAGTTGAAAGTTCAGCTGCCGCGGCTGCTTGCCTTCCAGGACGGCCTCCACGATGTCGGGCGCCAGCAGGGTCAGCCGCAGCACCTCCGCCACCCATCCGGGCTCCAGCTTCAGCTTGCGCGCCAGGTCGCTGGCGTGCAGCACATCGCCGCTGTCGATCAGCCGCTGCCAGTAGAACGCCTTGCCCAGCATCTTGATCATGGAGGCATCCAGTGTGGCCTGCGTCGTCAGCGTCGGGGTCCCCGGTGGCGGCGTGAGCAGCTTGCGGTTGTGGCGCCGCTTGATGGCCAGCGGCACGAATGTGACGTTCTGCACTCCATCACGGTACTGCCGCGGTTCCCCCGCAGGCTCCACAGTGACCGTGCGCCGAGGGCTGTTGACCGGTCGTGTTGCTTGCACCATCACGCGAACTCCACCTCAGCATTCCGCATCCGCTGCTCCTCCACGAAGGGATGCCGGTGGATCTCCGGCCCAAAGCCATGCCAGCCGTCGCTGTGCCAGACGATGTCCAGCCCGTCGTCGCGCAGCTGGACCCGTTCGATGAGCAAGCGGGCGATGCGCTGCTGCTCGGCGGGGAAGAGCTGATCCCAGACGTCACCGATGCGCTGCAGCGCCACCACTGCGCGGGGCTCGTCGATCTCAGCACCTGCCGCGTGACCTTGCGCTGAGCGCCAGGTGGCAATCAGCATCTCCGGCTGCCGCAGTGCGGCGTGGATCTGCTGCAGCACGGCTGCTTCGATCTCGGCCGCTGGAATCAACCCGATGCTGCGGCGCCCAGGGTGCCGCACCGAGGAGGCCGACCGACGCTTGTAGAGGTAGGGCGCGTAGTAGCGATAGCGCTTGCCGTTCTTCTTGTCGGTGTAGGTCGGCAGCATGCGCTGGCCATCGGGTGCGAACAGCAGGCCCGTCAGCAGCGACGGGTTCTCCGAGCGGCGCTGGCGGGGACCCTGCTTGCGTTCGTCGATCAACACATGCGCAGCGTCCCACAGGGCAGGGGAAACGATGGCCGGGTGCTGCCCCGCATAGCGCTCACCCTTGTGCACGATTTCGCCGAGATAGACCCGGTTGCGCAGCAGCAAGAAGAGGTACTGCTGGTCGATGGGCCGGCCCTCCCGCAGCTTGCCGGACTGCGTCACCCACGACTTGGTGGTGCGCCCCTCGACGGCCAGCTCGCGTACCAGCGTGGCCGCCGAGCCATGCTCGGCGTACCGGCGGAAGATGTGCCGCACGAGTTCCGCCTCTGCCTCGTTGACCACCAGCTTTCGGTCCACGACGTCGTAGCCCAGCGGCGGCATGCCGCCCATCCACAGTCCCTTGGCCTTGCTGGCCGCGATCTTGTCCCGGATGCGCTCCCCGGTCACTTCCCGCTCGAACTGGGCGAAGGACAGCAGCACATTGAGCGTCAGCCGGCCCATGCTGGTGGTGGTGTTGAACTGCTGGGTGACCGAGACAAAAGACACGCCACAGCGGTCGAACACCTCCACCAGGCGAGCGAAGTCGGCCAGGCTGCGGGTCAGGCGGTCGATCTTGTAGACGACCACGATATCGATGCGACCGGCCTCGATGTCCTTCATGAGGCGCTGCAGCGCGGGGCGCTCCAGGTTGCCGCCGGAATAGGCCGGGTCGTCGTAGCCATCGGCCACCGCCACCCACCCTTCATGCCGCTGGCTGGCGATGTAGGCCAGGCCGGCGTCCCGTTGGGCTTCCAGGCTGTTGTACTCCTGGTCCAGGCCCTCGTCCGTCGACTTGCGGGTGTAGACGGCGCAACGACGCTTTGCAACCACAGGCGCGGACACCGCTCCTCGTGCCGTCCTCATGCCTTGTCTCCCCGGCGAGACGCTTTGAGGCCAAAGAAGGCCGGCCCGCTCCACTGCGTTCCCGTGATGGCGCGGGCGATGGCCGAGAGGCTCTTGTAGCGCCGGCCCTGGTGCTCGAAGTCACCCGGTCCGCGGACGACCACCCGGTGCACGACCCCGTCGTACTCACGCGTCAGGAGCGTTCCGGGCATCAAACTATCCGCTTCACGCTGGCTGAGCCGCGGCACGACGCCGGTCTCGCCGATCTGCTCCAGCCGACGGCGCACCGAGGGCGACAAGCCGCCGAAGGCGCGCTCCTGCAGCCGGTAGGCGAGGCGGGTCTCCAGGTAGGTGCGATTGCGATGGTTCGGCCGCTGCTCAAAGAGCTCATCCCACAGCGTCCACAGGTTCTCCATCGGCAGGTAGGGCAACTGGGCGATCTGCTCAGCGATGTGGGCAGTGCCGGCGTTTGCGGATGCCGGTGTCTTCATGCGTCAACTCCTTCTAGTCGAGACGGGTTGGCATTGACGCTCTGCTCGGGCAGGAAGTGAAGTCCAACCAGCGGGGCCGGCGAATGCAGTGGCGTAGGCGCCGCACTGGTACGCAGCTGCAGCCGCAGTAGCGCGAGGGCCAGCAGGTCGGCGATCTCCTGGTGTGGATGACGAGGTGGGTCGGCTTGCGCTTGGCGATGGCCGAGAAAGGAAGGTTCTTGCAGACGCATGAGAAGAAGTTCACGAACAAACCAATCCGATGCTAGGACGCAGCCTCGGTTGGCGTAACTCCTTTGCGCTCCCTCGCTGGGCTGACAGGGGTGGATGGCTTGATAGCAGATGTATGCGCAACTACCATTTGCGCTCGCAGTAAAGAACCTTAACTACTTGGAGACCTTATGAACAACTTCAGCAGCAAACGTGCAGAGGCCGATCAGCGCCGAATGGCAGATCGACATCGCATAGCCGTCGAAGGCCGGCGCATCCGCTGGTGGATTGAGCAAACCTGCAGCACTGCGTGAGCAACGGGCCGGAGGTGCCGGCCCGGATCTTGGAGAAGAAGAATGAAGAAAAGACGGGCCTCGAACGAGGCCCATTCGCATCTTGGTCATCACCAGGTGCGGCAGCAGCGGCCTCAGCAAGGCCCCCACTTCCGTTATCAGCAACGCCCCGTGGCCCTCAAGGAGATGGCACGGATCCTGGACTGCGCCATCGAGAAGCTGGCCAGCGGTGAACTGCCGCCCGAGTTCATGGAGCGATTCCAGCGTGGCGCGCGGCTGGCCAACTCCCTGGGCCGTAAGGCGATGCTCAAGGCGGCTGACGGGCGCGACGACGTGCTGCACGGCCTGGCCGGCTGCCAGCATGATCTGCACCGGTCCTTCTGGTTGCTGGTCCACCATCGCGATGTGTTCGAGCAAGCCTGTGACGCGATCGATTTGTGCCTGGACGGACTGCGCGGGGGCCATGTACAGGAGGTCAGCGCGGGGGCAGCTGAGGCGGTGCCGTCCGGATTCGACAGGGCGGCCCGCCCCGGGCGAGCGCAACCATGCAGTCGCGCTGAGGATGGCGCATCAGCGCAGGAGGGCACGAAGCGCCTGGCCGAACAACGGATCCCTGCCAGTGACGCCCTCGAAAAACCGATCTGGCGGCCCGGCGCGATTGAGCCCACGCCGGCGCCCTTTGCATTTGACTTCCGCTGCGTGCAGCTGGCCGACTGGCCGCATGGCGTGATCTGGCTGACGGATGCCCAGGCTGCGATCTTCAAGGCGCTCTGGTTGGCCAAGGGGAAGTGCCTCGCCGCCGAGGAGATCATGCGCCTGGCCGGGCTGAGCAGCGAGAAGCCCGGTGACCTCTTCAAGGTGAAGGCGTGCAACAAGGGTGAGCCGGAGTACGAAGGGCCGCTGTATGCCTATCGAGCGCTGGTCATCACGCATCGACAGCGCGGCACCTATTCGATGCCCATCGCCAGGCCGGGGCATTGCCTTCGCTCCAAGCCGCCTGCCCGCACATCACCGTGAGCAGCACCTGAGTCGAGCGGATCGTTCGACATTCGAAGCGACAACGGCGAGCCATCGGCTCGCCGTTTGCGTTTGGGAGGCCGCGGCCCTTGGGTCTGCGGCGTCATTTGTTGCAGCAGCGCTACGTCATAAGGAACCGATGTCAGTCCTATAAGGAACTGCATAAGGAACCGCATGAGGAACTGGCCCGATTCATAGGGAACTGCATAAGGAACTGGGGCGAATCTTAAGGAACTGCATGGGGAACTCGGTTCGCCATGAAGGCAAGAAGCCAGTGTTCATGCGGCTTCCATAAGGAACTGAACAACCGCTGAATGAGGAACTTTCGTTCCCTTATCAGTTCCTCAAGATAGTTCTTCAATCCTTCCTGTGCATCGCACATCAACACAGGAAGGTTCCATGTTCATCTCTTCACCCAAGGGCCGAGCGGCGCAAAGCGCGGCCCATCAGCTCGCCGCAGCGGTGGCGGACCTCGCCACGCCGGTGCAGCGCCAGGTCCTCAGCGAGCACGAGCTGGCTCACCGCTGGGGCATCAACCACAAGACGCTGGCGCGCTGGCGTCACGAGGGTCGCGGGCCGAAGTACCTGAAGCTGTCAAAGCGGGTCGGCTACCCCGTCGAGGCGATTGTGGAGTTCGAGCGGGCCGCGGTCTACAGCTCGACGTCGCAGCGTGCGGGTCAGTGAGGGCGCGGTCATGAACCACATCACCACGACCGATACGGCGCTGACCGGCTGCCATGTGTCCGAGCTCGCTGCGCTGCCGGCGATCGCCGCGCTCACCATTGCCGAGCTGGCAGCGATGCCCGCCGTTCACAAGGCCGACGTCCAGCGCCAGCTGCAGGACGCCGCTGCATGGCTGCGCCAGGCCGAGCAGAAGTTCGCCGCGGCACTCGACGCCGCCTACGGCGCCACCAGCCGGCAGGCCCTGCGCGACTCGGGCCGGGACTTCGGCACCGTGAATGGTCGCGACGGCAGCGTGCAGATCACCTTCGAGCTGCCCAAGCGCGTCAAGTGGGACCAGCAGCAGTTGCACCAGCTGGCCGAGCGCATCGTCGCTGGCGGCGAGAAGGTCGAGCACTACATCGACGCCAAGCTGTCCGTCTCCGAGACGAAGTTCAAGAGCTGGCCACCCAGCCTGCAGGAGCAGTTCGCGCCCGCCCGAACCGTCGAGCCCGGCAAGGCCAGCATCACCCTCCACGTCGATGCCAAGGAGTCCAACTGATGGCGCTGCCCATCGTCACCGCGGAGCAGCGGCTCGCAGAGCGCACCGGCGTCAAGCTGGTGCTGCTGGGACGCGCCGGAGTTGGCAAGACCTCTCAGCTGAAGACGCTGCCCGAGGCGAGCACGCTGTTCGTCGACCTGGAAGCGGGCGACCTGGCGGTCAAGGACTGGCGGGGCGACACCCTGCGTCCGGCGACCTGGTCCGAGTTCCGGGACACGGTGGTGTTCCTGGCCGGTCCGAACCCGGCGCTGCCCGCCGATGCCCCGTTCTCGCAGGCGCACTTCGATCACGTCTGCCAGCGCTACGGCGATCCGGCGCAGCTGGACAAGTACGACTGCTACTTCGTCGACAGCCTCACGGTCCTGGCCCGTTGGTGCCTGGCGTGGGCCAAGACGCAGCCGCAGGCGTTCTCCGAGCGCACCGGCAAGCCGGACACGCGCGGCGCCTATGGCTTGCTCGGCGCAGAAATGATTGGTGCGCTCACGCACCTGCAGCACGCCCGCGGCAAGCACGTCGTCTTTGTTGCCATCCTCGACGAGCGCCTGGACGACTTCAACCGCAAGGTGTTCCTGCCCCAGATCGAGGGAAGCAAGACCGCGAATGAGCTGCCGGGTGTTGTGGACGAAGTCGTGACCTTGGCCGAGATCAAGTCGGAGGACGGCAGCGCCTTCCGCGCCTTCGTCACCCACACCCTCAATCCCTACGGCTACCCAGCCAAGGACCGCTCCGGCTCGCTCGACCTGCTGGAGCCGCCCGACCTCGGCGCGCTGATCGCCAAGTGCGCCGCCACTCACAAAACCATCAACAACCAACAACCGCAAAGGACCGCCGCATGACGATGTGGAACGATTTCAACGACGCTGAACCGCAATCCTTCGACCTGATCCCCAAGGGCACTGTCGCACCGGTGCGCATGACGCTGAAGCCGGGTGGCTTCGATGACGAATCGCAAGGCTGGACCGGCGGCTGGGCGACACAGTCTTACGAGACCGGTTCGGTCTACCTGGCCTGCGAGTTCGTGGTGCTGGCCGGCGACTACGCCAAGCGCAAGGTTTGGTCGAGCGTTGGAATCTACAGCGCGAAGGGCCCGACTTGGGGGCAGATGGGCCGCAGCTTCATCCGAGCTGTGCTCAACAGCGCGCGCAACCTGCACCCGAAGGACTTGAGCCCCCAGGCTGCCGCACAGCGCTGCCTGCAAGGCTTTCACGAGCTGGACGGCATCGAGTTCCTTGCCCGCATAGACGTGGAGAAGGACGGCCGCGACGAACTCAAAAACGTCATCAAGGCCGCCGTCGAGCCGGACCACCCGGACTACGCAAGGCTGATGGGCGTGGCGCCGCGTGCGGCGCCGGCCGGCACCGCGCAGCCCACGACCCACGTGCCCCCCACGCCGGCCGCTGTCCCCGCGGCTCAGGGTTACCGACCCGCAGCGCAGCCTGCTGCCGCCACCCGTGCCCCTGCCCCTGGGCACACCGCGGCGCCGGGCCGTGCGCCCGTCACCGGCAAACCGGCGTGGGCCCAGTGAGGAGGAGGCCTATTGAAATGTTGGATCTGCTCACGCAGCGCCCGCGGCTTCGGACACAGCGACACCCGCTACGCACTGACCGACCCGCGGCACTACCCAATCGACTGGGTGTTCTGCTCACGCCGGTGCCAGGAAGCGTTCCACACGCTGTACGGGAGCTGGCGGGCCGTGCGCGAGGGGGACATCGACCGCAAGGAGGTGCTGATGATCGATCCGTCTGAAATCGAGCAGGCCTCGATGCGTCGCTGCCTGCGCGCCTTCGGCGAAGCCGGCTCGGCCATCGGGTTCGGCAAGCCGCTGGGCCAGTACAGCGAAGCGGAGGCGCTGCAGGTCATCGATTCAATTGTGAGCTGCTACACCGAGGCCATGGCCGAGCACCACGAGGCCACGAAGTACCCCCCCAGTGCGCGGCATGGCGCCCGTGCCCGACCCGCTCCTGGTGCCGTTCGCCGACATGGACAGCGATGTACCTTGGGAGGATCGACAAGTCGCCGCCGGGTCCAACTTCGGGAGGAACAAGTGACGAGTGAAATCGTCCGCCTTGGTGGCGACGCGCTGGCGACATCGCGTAGGAAACGGCGGCCTCTCGCCGATCGGCTCTGGGCTCGCGTGGACATCAGCGCAGGAAACGATGGGTGCTGGTTGTGGACAGGTTCAACGAATACGGGCGGCTATGGGGAAATCCGCCGCAGCCCCGTCGGAAACGAGTTGCGAGGAAAGAAGGAAAGTACGCATCGGATCGCCTGGGAGCTGACATACGGGCAGATCCCGCCTGGAGTTTTCGTCTGCCACCGTTGCGATAACCCCCGGTGCGTCAACCCACTACATCTATGGCTTGGCACCCAAGCAGAGAACTTGGCCGACATGAAGGCTAAAGGACGCTCATTGCTTGGCGATCGCAATGGTACTGCGCGCTTGAGCACCCGGCAGGTTCAGATCATCAAGCGGCTGCTCCAGTCGCAGGCGTGCTCGGCCAACGAACTGGCAACGCTTGTGGGTGTAAGCCCGTCAACCGTGTCGTTCATCAGGCGCGGAGGGACCTGGAGGCATATTGATGCTGGACTTTAACCCCACGTCCAACCTGGGCGAACGGGTGGAGGCGCTGATCGACGACGGCCTGCAGCGGCGGGCCGCCGAGCAGCCCGCTCGCAGCTACCTCGGCGCCTCGCGCGTCGGCGTGGCCTGCGAGCGGGCCCTGCAGTTCGAGTACGCGCAGGCCCCCGTGGACCCGGGACGCAGCTTCACCGGCCGCCTGCTGCGCATCTTCGAGCGCGGCCACCGGATGGAGGAGTGTATGGCGGCCTGGCTGCGTGCCGCCGGCTTCGATCTGCGCACCTGCAAGGCGGACGGCGAGCAGTTTGGCTTCAGCGTCGCCGACGGGCGGCTGCAAGGCCATGTCGACGGCGTGCTGCTCTCCGGCCCGGACGGGTTTGCCTGCCCGGCGCTGTGGGAGATGAAGTGCCTGGGCGCCAAGGGGTGGAAGGAGCTGCAGAAGCACGGCCTGGCCGCCGCTAAACCGGTCTACGCGGCCCAGGTCGCGCTGTACCAGGCGTACCTGCAACTGCACGAGCACCCGGCGCTGTTCACCGCGCTGAACGCCGATTCGATGGAGATCTACGCCGAGCTCGTGCCCTTCGATGCGGCGCTGGCACAGCGGATGTCGGACCGCGCTGCCCGGGTCATCCAGGCCACCGAGGCGGGCGAGCTGCTGCCCCGCGCCTTTGTCGATCCGACCCATTTCGAATGCCGGTTCTGCGCCTGGCAGGACCGCTGCAAATCACTGTCATGACCAAGAACCCATCACCTTTGACTGCTGAGGATCTGATGCAAGAGCGGCTGCTGACGGCCGACGAAACGGCCCACGCCCTGTGTCTGCCGTCCTCCCTCTTGAGCAACGCCGCCAAGCGCGAGCGCCTGCTCATCCCTCACTACTACATCAACAAGCTGGTCCGCTTCAAGCTCCACGAGATGCTGGCGTGGCAAGCGCAACGCGCCCGGAAGGAGGCGCCCGATGCTTGACTTCAACGACTACGGTACCCCGGTGCATCATCAGCTCGACGCGCAGCGCGACGAGATCCGGGCGGCCTTGCTCGCCCGACTGGAGTCGGTGCTGGCCATCATGTTCCCTGCCGGGAAGAAGCGCGGCGGCAAGCTGCTGATCGGCGACGTGCTGGGCAGTCCCGGCGACAGCCTGGAGATCGTGCTGGAAGGCGAAAAGGCCGGCCTCTGGACCGACCGCGCCAACGGCTCGGGTGGCGACGTCTTCTCGATCATCGCTGCGCACTACGGCCTGGACGTGCAGCGCGATTTTCAGGCGGTGCTGCAGAAGGCGTGTGATCTGCTCGGTCGCGCCCCGGTGCAGCCGGCGGCCAAGCCGCCCCGCAAGCAGCCGGTTGACGAGCTGGGCCCGGCTACGGCCCGGTGGGACTACCTTGACGCTGCAGGCCAACGGATCGCCAGCGTCTACCGCTACGACCCGCCGGGTGGCAAGAAGGAATTTCGGCCCTGGGATGTGCGCCGCAAGAAGGCCACCGCCCCCAACCCTCGCCCGCTGTACAACCAACCCGGCATCTCGACTGCCGACCTGGTGGTGCTCACGGAAGGCGAGAAGTGTGCCGATACGCTGATCCGGCTCGGCATCTGCGCGACGACAGCGATGAACGGCGCCAACGCACCGATCGAGAAGACCGACTGGTCCCCGCTGGCTGGCAAGACTGTGCTGATCTGGCCCGACAAGGATAAGCCGGGCTGGCAGTACGCCGAGAACGCGGCGCAGGCCATCCTGCGGGCCGGTGCGACCTCGTGCGCGATCCTGTACCCCCCGGAAGATACGCCGGAGGGCTGGGACGCGGCTGATGCCGCTGCGGAGGGATTCGACGTGCAGGGCTTCATCACGGCTCGTCGGGGCATGCCCGTGACTCTGCTCGCAGAGCCGGCATCAGCACAGGAGCTGCTGGAAGGCGTCGACTGGAACACCGAGGACGGCCTGGCCACGGCGTTCACCCGTCACTACGCAGCGGATTGGCGCTACTGCGCCGCATGGGGCAAGTGGATGGTCTGGACCGGCACCCGTTGGAACGAGGACGAGGTAAAGTACGTCCTGCACCTGGCGCGCGGCATCGGGCAGAGTGCGGCCACCGTGGCAGACAGCCCGCGCCAGCGGGCCCGGCTCGCCAGCTCGTCGACCTTCGCTGCCATCGAGAAGATTGCGCGCTCGGAACCCCGCCATGCCTCGCGTGCGAGCGAGTGGGACCGGGACCTGTGGGCCTTGAACACACCAGGCGGCGTGGTGCAACTGCGCGACGCGTCGTTGCGGGCTCACGCGCGCGGCGACCAGATGACCAAGATCACCACCGCTGCCCCGCACGGGGAGTGCCCCAACTGGTTGGCCTTCCTGGACTCGTCGACGGGGGGAGACGTCGAGCTGCAGCGCTACCTCGCGCGCATGGTGGGCTATTGCCTGACGGGCTCCACGCAAGAGCACGCGCTGTTCTTCCTGTACGGCACCGGCGGCAATGGCAAGTCCGTGTTCATCAACACCATTGCCTCGATCCTGGGCGACTACGCGACGCATGCGCCGATGGACACGTTCATGGAGTCTCGCTCAGACCGTCATCCCACGGACATGGCCGGGTTGCGCGGCGCCCGCCTGGTCTGTTCGGTGGAGACGGAGCAAGGCCGGCGCTGGGCCGAGTCCAAGGTCAAGGCGCTGACCGGTGGCGACCCGATTTCCGCTCGCTTCATGCGACAGGACTTCTTCCAGTTCACGCCGCAGTTCAAGCTGATCGTGGCGGGTAATCACAGACCCTCAATGCGCAACATCGACGAAGCGATGAAGCGACGACTGCACCTGGTGCCATTCACCGTGACGATCCCGGCCGAGCGGCGTGACAAATGGCTGCCTGAGAAGCTGCTGGCCGAGCGCGGCGGCATCCTCGCCTGGGCCATCAAGGGCTGCTTGGAATGGCTGCAACAGGGCCTGAATCCGCCGCAATCGGTGGTGGCGGCGACCCATGAGTACTTCGAGGCGGAGGATGCCCTCGGACGCCATATCGCCGAGCGCTGCGTGCTGGCCCCCAACGCGAAAGCCCTCACGATCGAGCTGTACGCCGACTTCAAGCAGTGGGCGGAGGCCAATGGCGAGTTCGTGATGTCCCAGCGACGGTTCTCGGATGCCTTGATCGCTCGCCGGATCGAGCGATGGCGCAACAGCGCGGGCGTCCGCGGCTTTGTCGGGATCGGCCTGAAGGTGCCTTCTGCTGCGCTGAAGACGCCGCTTCCGTACAAGGACGACTGAGCCAAACACCTGGGACCGGCACTTCGGTCTGACGCAACTGCCGCATTACATCGTTAACTCTCTTATATGCGTGTATGCGCGCATATAAAAGAGTTAACGATGTACTGTGTCCGCAGTGTCGGAAGACTGCCGGGGCATGCCTCGGTGCCGGTTCACCTGGAACGAAAACCGGAACAAGCAATGACACAGAAATTCACGGTGCTGGCCCTGGACCTGGGCACCGCGACCGGCTGGGCGCTGCGCCAGCGAGACGGCACGACCACGAGCGGCACGCAGCACTTCAAGCCGCAACGCTTCGAAGGCGGCGGGATGCGCTTCCTGCGCTTCAAGCGCTGGCTGACCGAACTGCGGTCCACCGCTGGCGACATCGGCGCTGTGTACTTCGAGGAAGTGCGGCGACACACCGGGGTCGATGCGGCGCACGTCTACGGTGGGTTGATGGCTCACTTGACGGCCTGGTGTGAGCAGCACCAGGTCCCGTACCAGGGCGTACCCGTCGGGGCCATTAAACGGCACGTAGCGGGCCGCGGCAACGCGGGCAAGGGGGAGGTGGCCACCGCGGTGAAAAAACGCGGCTACGGTCCTTTGGACGATAACGAGGCCGACGCACTCGCGCTGTTGCTGTGGGCCGTCGACACGGAAGGAGACGCCGAGTGAACGACAAAGCAGTGATTCCAGTGCTGTCGGGTCGCATCCATGGGACCAGCGTGCCGCTGGTCAATGCCCGGCGTCTGCACGAGTTCCTGGAGTCCTCGCAGGACTACACGACCTGGATCAAGGGGCGCATCCGCAAGTACGGCTTCGAGGAAGGTGCCGACTACTTGCTCCACAAGTTTGTGGAGCAAGTCCCCCACCAGGGAGGCTGGCGCACGGTACATCGATCGGAGGTGCACCTCACGCTAGACATGGCCAAGGAGTTGGCGATGGTAGAGCGCACACCGCGCGGTCGGGACGCACGGCGCTACTTCATCGAATGCGAGCGGCGCCTTCGGCAGGAGCAGTCCGCGCCCGTTGTGCCGACGGCGCTCAGCCGCGGACAGCGGCAGGCGATCAATCGGAGAGCTTGGGCGGATGTCGCTGGCGAGGCCTATGCAGCTTTTCATGCAAGGCGGGAGGAGTTGATCCGAGAGGCGGCTGCGCAGCCCGTGGCGCGGCCGGCATACCTGCCGCTTAGCCATCGCCCGAAGTGGGCTCGGTGAGGAGGGAATCCATGAAGATCGACACGTACCGGTATCGTTGCCCTTTAGGCAGGCTGCAGCCGCAGACGACCGACCTGGATGCTGTGAAGGAACACGGCTGGCGAGACCAACGCATCCTCGTGGTGAGCGAAGCCGACGAACGCTTGGACTTCGTCGAACGCGAGATCGTCCGCCGCATCGGCGAGCGGCTGTATGGCAAAGGAGGCAAGCGCCATGACTGAGCAGTGGACCGTTGAGGCTGTGGCGATGCGGTTCGCCGATGCTGCTGAGACGTCCCGACGGCTGCCTGCCGTTCGGGTGCAGGGCTACCTCAGCACCTGGCCGCGGGTCGTTCGGGAGCCGTGGGAGGCGCTGGGGCGCAGGGAGGAGGCACCGGTGCGCTTTCCGCCCAGCCCGCAGGACATCGAGCGCCTGCTGCAGGCCATGCAATGGGTGCAGTGGCTGCAGGTGGAGCAGCGGCACCTGGTGTGGATGCGGGCGCAGCGCTACGGCTGGCAGGAGATCGGCAAGCGCCTGGGCTGCGAGCGGACCACGGCCTGGCGTCGGTGGATGGTGGCCCTGCAGGTCATCGCCGATCGGCTCAACCAGCAGGCCGTGGGTGCCAGCGCTCCTTTGCGCTCCTTTGCGCACCCAGGTGCTCCTGAAATGCGGCTATAGCTCCCATGCGCGCCCTCAAGCGCTACTTGGGGGCTGCAACACTTTGGCCGTTTTTCGGTACAGTTTTGGGTACGGTGGCGCAGGGACCAGCAGTAGGGAGTGATCTCCCGGAGTGAAAAGCAGGGCCTGGTACCCAGCGTTACTTTGCGCTCCGATCCGCGGCGCAAGAAGGGCTGGCGTTCCCACATGCGGTGTGGCCGGCGTCTCGGAGTGGAAGACGGCCGGCGTTGTTCTCGGTACAGTTCGAACTGCGACTGCATAAGGACCTGCTGTAGAGCGACGCGATCCACCTCAGATCGCTGTCGACCCTCCGCTCAGCAGCCCACAGGAGAGTTTGTGGGTCCTTCCTTTTGGGTACCAATGCGGGCGGAAAACCCGCGAGGTATTTCTAGCGTCTAGCTGCAAACCTGTGTTTGCGGCGTTTGCACTGGCGAAGCTAGCCGCCAACCGTCGCCAGGACGTTTCGCCAGAGTTCCGCCGGTTGGACCCCAACGTAGCCTGACTCCTGAGCGTCGTTGCACTCGATCACGGTCCATTCGCCAGCGCTCGTCTTAGCGAAATCGACAACGAGGAATGGGACCTGGAGCCGCTTAGCCACCTCTGCTGCCATCGCTAGGCCTGCCCTTACGTCCGAACACTCATATGGGGGCAGCTGATACCAGTATCGCCCCCATCCAACGCAGGCCCCATGCCACCAGAAGGAGCGGTATTCGACGGAAGGCTGGACCTTCCCTGGCACACGGCCCGGCACGGGCTGCAAGGACACGAACTCGCGCACTACTGGCTTCTGCCAATGAAGGATCGGGTCGCTGCGATAGCGTCTCGCGACCTGCTCATACTGAAGCCGGTCCTTGATCACAGCAAGATCAGGATTGTGCTTGCTGGTTTGCCGCGACCCTTTCAAGAAGACCGGCCACTCGAAATCTGCTTCGATCTCCTCGACTCGGGGAAGCTGGTCGAAAACCCGACTGCGCGGTGTGTACTCCTCGATGAGCGGGTACCACTGCTCCAGCTCACTGGCTAGCGCGTGCTGCTCAGGCGAGTTCACTGGCCGCAGTCCAAATTTCATCTTCTCCTTGAACTCGGCTTCGTAGTCGACGATCGGACCAATTCGGAGGACGCAGACCTCTTCTCCATCGACTTGGTACGGGTGACTGCAGCTGAAGTGCAGTTCAAAGTTGAAGTCGTACGCTGATACGCCCACCTCCTCGGTGACTACCAGCAGTCGGTTGTCCAAGCGGGTGACGTTCACCGGCTCCACCTTCATAGATTGACAGCAGCCGTCGATCGTACACGCCGCCTTCCGATGTTGACCGATCGGTAGCTGAAGCGCGGGTCCGCCTGCCCGTTCCCCGTGAAGCCGCTCCTGCCACCTGCTTTCGGCGTTCTGCCTCCGTATCGGGAGGCAGGCGGTCCTTTCGTAGCCACTACATCCTCATGTTCATGCGAAGAATGTCATCTCAGGACTGCTCCAGGCCCCTGCAGCTCGAACACTGGCCCACGAGCAAACTCATCGCGTACGCCCGGAATCCGAGAAAAAACGACCACGCGGTAGACCAGATGGCGGCTGTCATTGCTGAATTTGGGTTCCGCTTGCCCGTGGTGGTGCGTAGCACCGGCGAGCTGGTCGACGGTCACCTGCGACTGAAGGCCGCGATCAAGCTCGGACTGGAGGCGATCCCGGTCGTCCTGGCCGATGAGCTGACCGACACGCAGATTCGTGCCTTTCGCCTCCTGGCCAACCGGTCCGCGACTTGGGCTGAGTGGGACGACGATCTGCTCCAGCTTGAGCTCGCTGCGCTGAACGAGGCGGATTTCGACCTGTCGCTCACCGGGTTCGATGCCGATGAGCTGGCGGACATCCTGTCCGGCGTTGAAGTGGAGCAGGATGGGCAGACGGACGATGACGCTGTTCCGGAGCCAGAGGCGCGCCCAATCTCCCAGGTGGGTGATGTGTGGCTGATGGGGAAGCACCGCCTGGTCTGCGGGGACGCAACCACCGTAGCGGCCTATCAGCTGCTGCTGGGCGATGGCCAAGTCGACATGGTGTTCACAGACCCGCCGTTCAACGTTGCGTACGGGGATAGCGCAATGTTCAGAAAGCGGGGCACGTCCCGACCCATCCTGAACGACGCCCTCGGAGCGGGCTTCCAGCAGTTCCTCGCCGACGCTCTGGCGTTGATGGTCCCGCGCTGTCGCGGCGCGATGTACATCGCCATGTCCTCCAGCGAGCTCGACGCGCTGCAGGCCGCCTTCCGAGATGCTGGCGGTCACTGGTCCACCTTCATCATCTGGGCAAAGAACCGCTTCTCGCTGGGAACCGCGGACTACCAGCGCCAGTTCGAGCCGATCCTCTATGGCTGGCCGAAGGGCGTCAAGCGCCATTGGTGCGGGGATCGTGACCAAAGCGACGTCTGGCAGATCGACCGGCGAGCGAAGAACGACTTGCACCCGACCATGAAGCCAGTGGAGTTGGTCGAGCGCGCGATCCGCAACTCCAGCCGGCCGGGTGACATCGTGCTCGATCCGTTCGCCGGTTCGGGCACCACCTTGATCGCGGCGGAGAAAGTCGGTCGAATCGCTCGCCTGATGGAGTTGGATCCGAAGTACGCTGACACCATCGTGAGGCGGTGGCAAGACTGGACGGGCAAGAGCGCGGTGCGCGAGCACGACGGTGTCGCGTTCAACGAGGTCGCTGGCACAGCAGAAGCTGAGCCCTGCAAAGCGGCCCCAGTGGACTGAGCCTACGCCAACTCCTCCTGCATGGCAGCGTCGATGACGAAGCCGGTGAGGTAGGGCAAGCCCCTCGGTATGCCGTGATACGCCGACGTCTTGGCGCCGATCCGCCACGCCATCCACCGGTCGATGGCTTTCTGGATCGCCTGGGGAAGGGGCTCGCCAGCGTGCACCTCGTTCAGAACGTCATCCGCGAAGTGCCGGCCCGAGCGGCTGTCGAGAAAGGCCCGGACCGACTCCATCGGTTCTCCCGTCGCCTTCGCGATGCCGCGCATGGCGATGGGCCAGGCGGTCGGGGCGTGTTCACGCATCGTGCCGATGAAGCCCCAGGCTTCGTTGGGTGCGGCGGGGACGTTGTCGTTGGGTTGCATGTCGTTTTCCTTCTGGAGGAGGGGTGCGTGCGATGACCCTATTCACGCTCTGAGCGAGCAGGAAGCCAAGGGGTCTTGGCCTCCAACCTGATACCGATTGATCAGCCGATTCGCGCCACGTAGCGCGCGTAGTCCGCGCCTTCCGGGTTGACGTAGAGGGTGGGACGCTGCGGCGCCACGACTTCGATGCAGAGCGCGGCGCCGTGAACTGACCCACCTGCACCGGCCAGCCAGCTCCGCCGGCGCATGAAGTTCGAGGTGAACTCGTCGAACTCGGCTGCTGTAAGGTGGTGGGTGGTGGTGATGTACACCCGCTGCGGGTCACCGTGAATCGCCACGTGGTCGAGGCAAACCGGCTTGCGGGTGAAGCTGAGCGCGACATCCAAAGCCATCACCTGGACTTGCCGTCCGTTGAAGGTCACCGTGCGGGTCACGTCTGTCGCCGGTGCTAGGGTCGTGTAGTTCATCTCTGCGTTCCTTCTTTGTTGCGCCGCGAAGCTGCGACACCGCTATGAACGCTCGGCGGGCGGAAGAAGTGAAGTCCCGGTGCCCCCTGAAATGGATACGGTTTGATCACGCTGGGTACATGGCCCAGGATGGCTTTGATAATGGCTGGTGCGCTGTGTGATGTCCGCGGCGCGGCTCCTGCTGCGCGGCCGCAATTCGCTGGAGGTGGTCGACCTCGGCAAAGGGGTCACTGACCGGCTTGCGTGGTCGGTCCCGTCCGAGCACGTCGTAGGCCAGCACGGCCACGAACCACCGGGTGCCGTCGGTGGTGACGACGCCAAGGTTGAACAGGTCCTGCAGCAGCGCATCGCGTGCAGAGGCCGGGAAACCCGGCGGCAGCGATTCGATCCGCCCTTCGGTGTGGTCCATCGCGTGCTCCAGGATGTAGCGCTGGAGGTCGTTCACTGCGGTGTGGGTCATCGTCTCTCCTTGAATGTCAGCGTGCCGCGAGACCACGCGGGCCGGCACAGCCGTGCATGAACGCTCCAAGGGCGTCCCGGCGTCAAGGGGTCACTGGCAGATGTGCCGGTGTTCACAGATGGGCCGCTTGGCGGCCCACCCTGGAATCACCGCAGCTCAGCGATGTCGAAGACGCTGCTGCCAGCCATCTCGCGATCGCCCGCTTCAACGATGCGGTAGACGCGCTTACCGCCATCCTCCTTGTCAGAGACCACCTGCAGGCCAAGGCGCTTGCGGAAGGTGCCCGAGAAGGTGCCGCGCACGGTGTGCGGCAGCCAGCCGGTCAGCGCCTGGATCTCGGCCACCGTGGCGCCGCTGGGGCGACGCAGCAAGGCAATGACCTGCGCTTGCTTGCTGCCGTCGCGGGGCGCGCGTGTCTTGCGTGCCGGCGCCGGTTGAGTGCCAGCCCAGCTGGCTTCCGCAGCCGCCACGTCATCCTCCAGCGTGCTGTCCTCATCGAGCGCCACCGCCTCGCCTTCCGGCTTGGGTCGCGCTTGGCCGATGGCCTGATAGCCCGTGTCGGTGACGGCATGGCGTTTCCCTTCCTGATAGGCCCAGCCGCGGGCCACCAAGCCCTGCAGCACCTTGGCACGGGCGCCACCCTTGACGCTGGCGGGGAACCACTCGATGCGGCCTTCGTTGTGCTCGGCCGCGTGAGTCAAGGTCTCGCGCTGGGTCGCGGTCAGGGTCGTTGCGTTCATGTTGTTCATCCTTTTGGGTTGGTTGGCTGTCGCTGTGCGACGTCGCTATGAACGCTCTTCTCGGGCCGCGCAGCAACGGAAGAGTTGATGCGAGTTGATTCAAGGTCGGCACGGCCGGCTTGTCCCTTGGAGTGCAATGAATGAGCTGGCTCTATTCGCGGGCGCTGGTGGAGGCCTACTCGGCGGCCACCAGCTTGGATGGCGCACCGTTTGCGCCGTCGAGCTCGACCCCTACGCCGCAGGCGTTCTCGTCGCCCGCCAGAACGATGGCCTTCTCCCGGCTTTCCCGGTTTGGGATGACGTGCGCACCTTTGACGGACGCCGATGGCGAGGCTGTATTGACGTGGTATCTGGCGGCTTTCCCTGCCAAGATGTCAGCGTCGCCGGCAGGGGCGCCGGCATCGACGGCGAGCGCTCCGGCCTCTGGGCCGAGATGGCGCGCATCGTGGGCGAGGTTCGACCGCGCCACGTCTTCGTGGAGAACAGCCCAGCGCTCCGTACTCGGGGACTCGGACGCGTCCTCGGTGACTTGGCCGCGCTCGGGTATGACTGCCGGTGGACGGTGCTGGGAGCTGCCGATGTCGGGGCGCCGCACCGGCGCGACCGCTTCTGGCTGGTCGCTACCGACGCCCACGGCACAGCGCAGCGGCACGAACCGCAGTCTGTCGGCCAATGCCGCGGTGCGGCCCTCGCTGGAGACAATGGCGCAGCGCGGATCGTGGCCGACCCCGACCGTGAGCGGCAATCACAATCGCAAGGGGGCCAGCGCAACGAGCGGCGATGGCTTGGCGACAGCGGTCCTGCGCTGGCCAACGCCGCACGGCTTCAGCCAGGCTGGCCGCAGCGACGGGCCGAGTGGCAACGAGCTGGGCGGGGCCATCCATCGGAGCCTGTGGCTAGCGACGCCGACGGCGCGCGACTGGAAGAGCGGCGCTGCGAGTCCGCTGACCCGCGAGCGCAACTCAAGGCCCTTGAGCGAGCAGATTGGTGGCTCGCTGAACCCGACGTGGGTCGAGTGGCTCATGGGGTGGCCGCTCGGGTGGACCGACTTAAAGCCCTTGGCAACGGGCAAGTGCCTCTGTGCGCCGCCACCGCTTGGCGGCTGCTCACCGCAGACATCATCGGTCCTTGACTTGACCGCTACGCCGCGGTGATGACTGCGCAACAAGCGACCGCTCGCGGCGAGGGCTTCCGCGCTTCCTGCCGCCAGTCCAGCGGACTCGACGACAGGCGCTGCCATGTCCGAGCTGGGCGGCAATCCAGATGCATCGAGCTGTGGTGTGCCGCCCGCCGAATCAGTTGGGCTCGGCGGCCTTCTTGCGGCTCTTGAGCCCGCGCTCGTAGCCAGCCTGGAAGGCCGCTTCCAGGGCGGCCCGCACTTCCCAGACGCTCAGCCCGTGAAAGTCCAGGCGATCCGAGTAGCGGACTTCGAGAGTCTCGATGGACAGGTGCTGGCTGGCGATGGCGGTCAAGAGGGTGTTGAGGTCTTGCATGGTCGGTCCTTGGTTGTGTTGCGGGACAACCGCATGAACGCTCTTCCCCGCGATGAAGCCAAGCACTGTTTGCAGTGAGTTGCCGTTCGATCGAGTAGACACATCTGCCGCCTCGGAGCTTGGCGACAACCTGATCCAACACATGTGAATCGATTGGTCGATGGGCATCTCGATACGCGCCTATGCCCGTCACCGGGGCGTCAGCGACACGGCAGTCCACAAGGCGATCCGGGCGGGCCGCATCACCCCGGAGCCGGACGGCACCGTTGATGCGCAAAGAGCTGACGCCGAGTGGGCGCAGAACACGGAAGAGCAGCGCGTCGGCACGCGGCAGCAAGCCCCTCGGGTGCAAAGCGACCTGGTGGAGCGCGGCGCTGCGTCAGCGGGTGGTACCTCGCTGTTGCAGGCCCGCACCGTCAACGAGGTCGTCAAGGCGCAAGCCAACAAGGTCCGGCTGGCCCGCCTCAAGGGCGAGCTGGTGGACCGATCGCAGGCGCTGGCCCACGTTTTCAAGCTGGCGCGTGCGGAGCGCGATGCCTGGCTCAACTGGCCCGGCCGGGTCTCGTCCGAACTGGCGGCCCGGCTCGGCGTGGACCCGCACGAGATGCACGTGGCGCTGGAGCGCGCGGTGCGTGAGCAACTGCAGGAGCTGGGCGAAGTAGAGCCGCGGCTGGATGGATGATGGACTTCAACTACGAAGGTGCGGTCGAAATCGAGCGGGCATGGCGGCAAGGCCTTACACCGGACCCGCTGCTGACGGTCTCCGAATGGGCTGACCGACACCGGGTGCTGTCCAGCAAGGCATCGGCCGAGCCGGGACGCTGGCGGACCGCCCGCACGCCCTACCTGCGGGAGATCCTCGACTGCCTCTCGCCCACTTCACCCGTGGAGCGCGTGGTGTTCATGAAGGGCGCACAGGTCGGTGCCCCGCTGGCGCTCGATACGCCGATTCCCACTCCCGAAGGGTGGAGCACGATGGGCCAGCTGAGCCCCGGCGACTATGTCTTCGGGGCCGATGGCTGGCCCTGCAAAGTCACGGGCGTCTCGCCAGTGCTCGAAGACCAGCCCTGCTATTGCATCCTCTTCGAGGACGGTCAGACCGTCGTCTGTGATGCAGCGCATCTCTGGCGCGTGTGGGACTTCACCAATGATGTTCCGCAGGAACGCACGCTGCGAACGGAGCACATGGTCGGGCGTGTGAAGTTGGGCCGGAGCAAGCGGTTTCGGTATGCCGTGGACTTGTGCAAGGCGGTGGAGTTGCCCCGCGAACCGTTGCTGATCGATCCCTACCTGCTGGGTGTCTGGTTGGGCGACGGCAGCAGCACGATGAATCACATCAGCGTGCATGAAGACGATGAGGAGATCGCGCAGCACTTGAACGCCTGCGGCGTCAATGCCGTATTCCGCCTGCCCACCTGGCGCAAGGGGCGCTGCGCCAATGTGATCATCGACCCGACGTACCGGGCCATCGGCGAGGATCAATTGCCCCTGGCTGGCAGTGGTCGCTCCCGTTTCATGACACATCTGCGGCTGCTGGACTTGCTGGACAACAAGCACATCCCGCAGGCCTACTTGCGCGCCGGGCGCCAGCAGCGTCTGGCCTTGGTGCAGGGCTTGATGGATACCGACGGCACCATCAGCGCCGACGGCAAGACATGTACCTTCTCCAACGTCGATCGCAACTTGATCGATGGACTGGTCGAGTTGCTGTACAGCCTGGGCTACAAACCCAGCGTGTCCAGCCGACCGGGCAGGCTGCATCAATTCCGCGAGCAAGGCTGGACGGCCAGCCAGGAGCATTGGCGGGTGACCTGGACCGCCTATGCAGAAGAGCCGATGTTCCGGCTCTCGCGCAAGCTTGCCCGCATGCGTTCGATCGACAAGGGGCTGCCCGCCAGGAGCCGGCGCCGACGTATCGTCGATATCCAGCCGGTGGCCTCGGTACCGGTGCGCTGTATCGCCGTGGACTCGTCCGATCACCTGTTCCTGTGCGGCAAGGGCTGGATTCCTACCCACAACACCGAGGCGGGCAGTAATTGGATTGGCTACGTGATCCATCACTCGCCGGGTCCCATGATGGCCGTCTGGCCGACGGTGGAGATGGCCAAGCGCAACTCCAAGCAGCGGATCGATCCGCTGGTGGAGGAGTCACCGGTGTTGGCCGAGCTGATCGCGCCGGCCCGCAGCCGGGACGCTGGCAACACCATCCTGTCCAAGGAGTTCCGCGGCGGCGTGCTGGTGATGACCGGGGCCAACAGCGCGGTGGGCCTGCGATCGATGCCGGTGCGCTACCTGTTCCTGGATGAGGTGGACGGCTATCCGCTGGACGTGGAGGGCGAAGGGGATGCGATCTCGCTGGCCGAGGCCCGCACTCGCACCTTTGCCCGGCGCAAGATCTTCATCGTGTCGACGCCGACCATCGCCGGAGCCTCGACCATCGAGCGCGAGTATGAAGCGTCGGACCAACGTCGCTACTTCGTGCCGTGCCCGCATTGCGGCCACAGCCAGTGGCTGCGCTTCGAGCGACTGCGCTGGGAGCGGGAGCGGCCGCACACCGTCGCCTACATCTGCGAGGACTGCGAAGCGCCCATCCCCGAGCACCACAAGACGCGAATGCTGGAGCGCGGGGAGTGGCGGGCGACGGTGACGGGCGGCTCGCGGCGGACGGCCGGCTTCCACTTGTCATCGCTGTACAGCCCGATCGGCTGGCGCTCGTGGCGCGACATTGCTGCCGCCTGGGAGAGCGCCACCGCGAAGGAGTCGCGCTCGTCGGCGGCCATCAAGACCTTCAAGAACACGGAGCTGGGCGAGACGTGGACCGAAGACGGCGAGGCGCCCGACTGGCAGCGCCTGCTGGAGCGGCGCGAGAGCTACCGCCCGGGATTGGTCCCCTGGGGTGGCCTGCTGCTGGTGGCGGGGGCCGACATCCAGAAAGACCGCATCGAAGTGTCGGTCTGGGCTTGGGGCCGCGGCAAGGAATCCTGGTTGATCGAGCACCGCGTGCTGATGGGCGACACCGGGCGAGCCGACGTGTGGCGACAGCTCGGCGCGCTGCTGAACGAAACCTGGACTCACGAAAGCGGCGTGCAGATGCCGCTGGCCAAGCTGGCGGTGGACACGGGTTTCCAGACACAGGAGGCCTACGCCTTCGCACGCGCCTGCCACGATTCCCGGGTGATGGCCGTCAAGGGTGTGCCGAGCGGCGCCGCGCTGATCGGGACACCCACCGCGGTGGACGTCACGGCAGGCGGCCGCCGGCTGCGCCGCGGCATCAAGGTCTTCGCGGTGGCTGTGGGTCTCGCCAAGCAGGAGCTGTACAGCAACCTGCGCAAGGCGCCGACCGTGGACCCGGGCACCGGCGAGATCGCCTATCCGCCGGGCTACGTGCACCTCCCCGCCATGGACGCCGAGTACCTGCAGCAGCTGTGCGCCGAGCAACTCGTCACGCGGCGGGACCGCAACGGCTTTCCGGTACGCGAGTGGCAGAAGATGCGGGAGCGCAACGATGCCTTGGACTGCCTTGTATACGCCCGAGCCGCTGCCGCTGCCTGCGGTCTGGACCGCTTGGAAGAGCGCCACTGGCGGGAGCTGGAGCGCCCGTTCACCGTAGAACAGACCCGACCGACGATCCGCCGGCCCGACCCAGATCCGCCGGATCTCTTCACCGCCGTACCGCCTGAAGCCACCGATCCCGGTGGCCTCGCTGTTTCTGGGCCCGCGCGGCCGGCCCGCCGCGTTGTCAAAAGCCGCTGGTTGGGCCGATGACCTCCACAAGGACCCTCTCCATGACCTACACCTTGGACGATGTGCAGCGCCTGCAGGCCGCTCTGGCCAAAGGCGAGCGGCGCGTCAGCTTCGGCGACAAGACCGTCGAATACCGTGACGTGACGGAGCTACAGGCTGCCCTGCGTGAGATCAAGCGCGGCTTGGCTGCCCAAGGGGTGACGGCCCGCCCGCCCCGGCAGATCCGCGTCACCACCAGCAAGGGCACCTGATGGGCTGGTTCGCCAAACTCAGGCGCGGGCTGTTCGGGGCGACGCCCACCTACGACGGTGTCGGCGGTGGCCGCCGAGCCGTTGCCTGGCAGGTCGGCAACCCGGGCGCCGTCGCGGCGCTGGCGTTCACTCAGAACGAGCTGCGCGCCAAGAGCCGCGACTTGGTGCGCCGCAACGCGTGGGCGGCGGCGGGCACCGAGGCGTTTGTGGCCGCCGCGATCGGCACCGGCATCAAGCCGCAGTCGCTGGTGCTGGATATCCCGCAGCGCGAGACGATCCAGGCGCTGTGGCGCGACTGGTGCGAGGACGCAGATGCTGGCGGCCTCACCGATTTCTACGGCCTGCAGGCGCTGGCCTGCCGGGCGATGCTGGAAGGCGGTGAGGCGCTGGTCCGGCTGCGCTATCGACGCCCTGAGGATCGGCTACCGGTGGCTCTGCAGATCCAGGTGCTGGAGCCAGAACACCTGCCGGCCACGATGAACCTGGAACTGCTTTCGGGCAACGTCGTGCGGGCGGGCATCGAATTTGACCGGCTGGGCCGGCGCGTGGCCTATCACCTCTACCGCTCGCACCCGAACGATGGCGCCTTGGCGCCGATGTCGGGCGTCGGCGGCATGGAGACGGTGCGCATCCCGGCCAGCGAGGTGATCCACCTGTTGCGTCCTCTGCGGCCGGGCCAGATCCGCGGCGAGCCCTGGCTCGCCCGCGCCCTCGTGAAGCTCCACGAGCTGGACCAGTACGACGACGCGGAGTTGGTGCGCAAGAAGACGGCGGCCATGTTCGCCGGCTTCATCACCCGGGGGGCTCCCGAGGACAACCTGATGGGCGAAGGCGAGCCGGATGCCCACGGTGCGGCGCTCGCCGGGCTGGAGCCCGGCACCCTGCAGTTCCTGGAACCCGGCGAGGACATCCGCTTCTCGGCCCCTGCGGACGTAGGCAGCAGCTACGCCGATTTCATGCGGCAGCAATTCCGGGCAGTGGCCGCCGCGATGGGCATCACCTACGAGATGCTGACCGGTGATCTCACCCAGGTGAACTACTCCTCCATCCGCGCCGGGCTGCTGGAGTTCCGCCGTCGCTGCGAAGCGCTGCAGCACGGCGTGATCGTGCACCAGCTGTGCCGGCCGATCTGGCGGGCCTGGATGACGCAGGCGGTGTTGGGGGGGGCGCTGGAGCTGCCGGGCTACACCCGGCGCCGCCGGCAGTACCAGGCGGTGAAGTGGATTCCCCAAGGCTGGCAGTGGGTGGACCCGAAGAAGGAGTTCGACGCGATGAACACCGCGATCCGCTCCGGTCTGCTCTCGCGCTCCGAGGCGATCTCGGCTTCTGGCTACGACGCCGAAGACGTCGACCGTGAGATTGCCGCTGACAACGAACGTGCTGACGCCCTGGGGCTGGTTTTTGACTCGGACCCGCGGCACGACCGGTCCACGGCACCACCAGCGGTACCCGCCGCAGACGAACAGGACCTCTGACATGTCACTCCCTTACCTGGCGTCCCGGCTCTATGGGACGCCGCTGCTGATCACCCGATCCAAGCTCGACGTTATCCTGGCAGTGCTGGGTTCGCGCCTCGGGTGGCCCAGCGTCGAAGCTCATCCGGCGCTGCCGGTTCCCCGGACAGCGGCCAGCCCGCCCGCCCCCGGCATCGCCCTGATCCCTATCCACGGCACCCTGGTGCGCCGGTCGATGGGTCTGGAGGCGGCCTCCGGCTTGACCTCCTATGCCGAGATCGGCGCCCGCCTGGACGCCGCGCTGGCCGATCCGGAGGTCAAGGGCATCCTGCTGGACGTCGACTCGCCTGGCGGCGAGGCGGGTGGTGTGTTCGAGCTGGCGCAGCGCATCCGCACGGCCAGCCGGAGCAAGCCCGTCTGGGCCCACGCCAACGATGCGGCCTACTCGGCGGCCTATGCGATCGCCGCAGCGGCCGGCCGGTTGACGCTGTCGCAGACGGCCGGCGTCGGCTCCATTGGTGTCATCGCCCTGCACGTGGACCAGTCGGCCAAAGACCTGAAGGACGGACTGGCGTACCGCGCGGTCTACGCCGGCCACCACAAGAACGATTTCAGCCCGCACCAGCCGCTGACACCCGAAGCCGCCTCTGCCTTGCAGGTCGAGGTCGATCGCCTCTACGGCATCTTCGTCGGCTCCGTAGCGCAAATGCGCGGCTTGAGCGAAGACGCTGTGCGGGCGACCGAGGCGCGGCTGCTTTTCGGCCAAGGCGCTGTTGACGCCGGGCTGGCCGATGCCGTGCTGAGCCTGGAGGCGGTGCAGGCGGAGTTCGCCGCCCACCTCGCCGGTCCGGCCGTTCTCCTTCCTTCGCTCATCGCGGTGACGTCACGGCTTGTTTCCGCTTCTCCTTCTTCCTCACCCACGGAGCACACGATGCACTCCAACGACCTCATGGTCCCGCCGGCTGACGCGGTGCCGTCCACCACTGCTACGCAGCCGCCGGTTGGCGCAACAGATCCCGCGCCTGCCGCTGCAGCTGCCTATCGCAACGAGGCGCATGCCATCGCCGAGCTGTGCCTGATCGCTGGCGCACCGGAGCGCACTGCCGAGTTCCTCGGTGCCAGCATGACCCAGGACCAAGTCCGACGGGTGCTGCTCGACGCCCGGGCCAGCCAGCCGGAGATCAGCTCTCGGATTACGGCCGACGCCGGCACGTCCGCATCGGCTTCGCCGGAATCGAATCCCCTGATGTCAGCCGTCAAGAAACTGATCTCCCGGAGCTGAACCATGCCCGTGCTTCGTGAACCCAACAACCTGGGCGACCTGCTGAAGTACGAGGCGCCGAATTTGTACTCCCGCGAGACCGGCACCGTGGCTGCTGGCCAGAAACTCGCTCTCGGCACCGTCGTCGGCCGAGAAGCGGCCACCGGCAAGATCAAGGCGCTGGCGACAGCCGCCAAGGACGGCACCGAGGTCGCGGAGGCCGTGCTCGCCTTCGACATCGATGCGTCGCAGGGCGAGCGGGCCGATGCGGTCCTGATCGTGCGCCACGCCGTCTTTGCCCGCGCCGCGCTGGTCTGGCCGGCCGGCATCACCCCCGAGCAGCGCTCCGCGGCCATCGCCCAGCTCGCGGTGCGCGGGCTGGCGGTCCGCGACAGCGCCTGAGCGCCTCGCTCCCGACGTCTCCCCCTCATCCAACCCGCCCGGCGTCACCCGCCCGGCGGGTTTTCTTTTACGCCACCGAATGCAGAACCCCTTCAACAACCCGGCGTTTTCCACCGCCGCCCCGACGGCGGCCATCAACATCCTGCCCAACCGCTACGGCCGGCTGGAGTCGCTCAACCTGATGCCGATCAAGTCGGTGCGGCTGCGCCAGATCTTGATCGAGGAGCGCAACGGCGTGCTCAACCTGCTGCCCACACGGCCGCCCGGCGCGCCGGGCACGGTCGGCACCCGCGGCAAGCGGGGTATCCGCTCCTTTGTGGTGCCCCACATCCCGCACGACGACGTGGTGCTGCCCGAGGAGGTGCAGGGCCTGCGCGGCTTCGGCAGCGAAACCGAGCTGGAGTCCATCGCGGGTGTCATGGCCGGCCACCTGGAGACCATGCGCAACAAGCACGCGATCACGCTGGAGCACCTGCGCATGGGGGCCCTCAAGGGCGTGATCCTCGATGCCGACGGCTCGGTGCTCTACGACCTCTACCGTGAGTTCGACATCCAGCCCAAGACGATCAGCTTTGGGCTGGAGAACGAGAAGACCAACGTCAAAGCCAAGTGCATCGAGGTGCTGGCCCACATCGAGGAGCACCTGCGGGGCGAGTTCATGACGGGCGTGCACTGCCTGTGCTCGCCGGAGTTCTTCGCCGCGCTGACCGGCCACGCCACCGTGATCAAGGCCTACGAGCGCTGGCAGGACGGGGCCGTCCTCATCAACGATGTGCGCCAGGGCTTCCGCTACGGCTCCATCCTGTTCGAGGAATACCGCGGCCAGGCCAGCGACGAAGACGGCAACACCCGGCGCTTCATCGGAGCAGGAGAGGCGCAGGCCTTCCCGCTTGGAACGATCAGCACCTTTGCCACCTATGTTGCGCCGGCCGATTTCAACGAGACGGTCAACACGCCAGGGCAGCCGCTGTACGCGAAGCAGGAGCCGCGCAAGTTCGATCGCGGCACCGATCTGCACACGCAGAGCAACCCGCTGCCGATGTGCCACCGGCCGGCCCTGCTGGTGAAGCTGAAGGTGTGATGCCCATCGAGGAGCTGTACCTCGCCGCTGCTCGCGCTGGATTGCTGAGCGACGCGGAGGTCGGTGGTCGCACCGTGGCCGTGGACTTCCGCGCTCCCGACGAGAGCGTGCTCGATGGCCTGGCGCTCTCGGCTGATCCGTCGATCCGCTACCCCGCGTCGTGGCTGCCTGAGTTGGCCGCCGGCGATTCGTTGCAGGTGGGCCGCCAAAGCTACCGGGTGAGGCTGGTCCGCGTCCTTGGCGACGGCACCGAACGACAGGCGCTGCTCACCTTGCTCTGAAATCGACGCTCGATGCCATCCCTGCGCGAACGCCTCGTGTTGGCGGTGATCGCCCGTGTCAGCGCTGCCGTGCAACCCGTGCCGGTGCTGCGCTCTCCGGCCACACCGGTGTTCCGTGACACCAATGCGGCGCTGCTGCTCTTTCCAGAAAGCGACGCGGTCACCGAGCACAGCAACGGCGTGGTCACCCGGGCGCTGACGCTGCGCCTGGTGGCGCTGGCGCGCGGAGACGACGCCTTTGCCGCCACCGACCACCTGATCGTCGCCGCCCACGCGGCATTGCTCGCCGATCCCAATTTTGGTGGCCTGGCGCTCGCTGTTCGTGAGCTCGATTGCGAGTGGGACAGCGACGACACCGACACAGGCGCGGTCGCCCAACCCGCCCGCTACGCGATCCGCTACCGAACCCATACCCACGACCTCACCGGATCCGGTTGATCGACGCCAGCTGCGTGATCTGACGCCCACCTCCGACCTGCGCCACGGCCATGGCCGCCTGCTGGATGCTAATGAAACCGGCCAGCGCCAGCTGGCCGAGTTCGGCCTCACCGAGGCGACCAAAGCGGTGGCTTCGACCCCTTGCTCTCTCGAACTTACCGAAGAAGGCGACTGACCATTCCTGATCAGTGGCCCAAGCCCAATGCAATGTTGAGGTACTGTCCCAACACCGCACTCGCGCCACCGCTGAAAAGGGGAATCAAGAAGAGCCCTACAGGTCGCGTCCACCAGGGGCCAGGAGATACAGAGGGCGCGGAGTGGATGTGGATATGAGTGCCGACGTTGGTGACGTGCGGGTGGGCTGGCACCTGGCCTAGCAGTTCGGCTTGCCATCGAGCTTGTTGTGCCCCTTCTCGTGCCTTCGTCAGCTCTCTTTTCAAGTAGAGCGAGGCCCTTTGCGCGAATCCACCACTGATGATCATCGAAACGCAAACCAAAAACATGGGGTGAATCAGCGACCAAGGTGGCACAAATGCTGGCACCCATTCAAATACGGGACCAATCCACGCCAGAGCTTGGACCTGGTAGCAAAGCCACTGCGTGCCGTATCCAACATAGGCGAATGGCCGAAACCCCCAATCCAGGTATCCGTGCGTGAGCCAGCACAACCCTTTGAGGCCTGATAGAAGCAACAGGGATGCGGGTGTCCATGTCAGCCAGCGTGAGAACCACTGATATCGACGCTGCCGCCGTGCCGCTTGTGCAACTGAAAGCATCTCCGCTTTTTCAGTCATTCGACCTCCCTGTTCGTGCTGAGCAGCAACGGTGTGTGCTCGCTCCTCAAGAGTAGCAGCAACGAGGGCATCGGCCTCGCTCACATGCGACGGCAACGCCCGCTTGCCTCGGGCGTCAATCCAGCGGGTTCTCGTCCCTAAAAGTCACCTCGGTGTTGAGCCGTGGGCGCCCTACTCACATCCATCAATCAGAACAAGGTACTGTTCATGCCCTACTTCTCCGGCCAAGGCCGCGTCTACGTCGGATCGCGCGATGCCGCCGGCCGCCCCCTCGGCCTGTCCTATGTCGGCAACGTCCCCGAATTGAAGGTCTCGCTGTCGGTGGAGACCCTGGAGCACCAGGAGTCCTCCAGCGGCCAGCGCCTCACCGACCTGCAGCTGATCAAAACCAAGAAGGGCGAGTTCTCCTGCACGCTGGAAGAGCTGGTGCCGGGCAATCTTGCGCTGGGCCTGTACGGCACCACCACGCAACAGGCCGCCGGCAGTGTGGCGGCCGAGGCGCTGCCCAATCCGGTCACGCCGGGCAGCCTCTACCTGCTGACCAAGCAGAACGTCTCCACGGTGGTGGTCAAGGATTCGTCTTCCACGCCGAAGACGCTGCCAGCGGCGCAGTACAGCGTCAATGCCAAGCACGGCTCGCTCGTGGTCAACGACAAGACCGCAGGGGGGCCCTACGTCGAGCCGTTCAAGGTCGACTATGCCTATGGGGTTGCGCAGGTGACCTCGATGTTCACCCAACCGCTGCCGGAGCGCTGGGTGCGCTTTGAGGGGTTGAACACGGCCGACGGTAACGCGGAGGTTGTCATCGACCTGTACCGAGTCGCGATCAACCCGGCCAAGGAGCTGTCGATGATCACCGACGAGCTGCTGAAGTTCGAGCTGTCGGGCCAGGTGCTCGCCGACACGCTGAAGCCCGCCACCGGGGAGCTGGGCCAGTTCGGCCGGCTCGTGCTGCTATGAGCGAGGATGGAGCCAGCATGGACCTGGACATCATCTCGCCGCTGACGGTGACCGTGGACATCGCCGGCGAGCGCCTAGAGATCCGCCCTCTGGTGCTGGGCGAACTGCCCGCCGTACTGAAGGCCATGCGGCCTTTTGCGTCGCAGCTGGCCGCGGAGCCGGATTGGCTGACGCTGCTGTGCGAGCACGGGGAGGCGCTGCTGCAGACACTCAGCCTGGCGGCACGCCGGCCCCGGGAGTGGATCGACCGCCTCGCCGTCGACGAAGCGCTGGTGCTGGCCGGCGCGGTGTTCGAGGTGAATGCCGATTTTTTCGTGCGGCGGGTGGCGCCGCGCATCGGCAGGCTGGCTCAGGCCATCAGCAGCCGCTTGGCTGGGCCAGCGCCATCGCCCGGCTGATCCGGGGGGGCCACCGGTACGCCGAGATCCTGAGCTACACGCTGGCCCAGGTGAACGCTTTTCTGGCGGCCGATGCCCGGATGGAGCACGAGCGGCTCGCCGCACAGCTCACTGTCACTGCGGTGGCTGCCCAGGGCAGCCGGGACGCCATTCAACAGCTGCAGCGGGAGCTGCAGAAGTACAGCGCATGAAACTGCAACTCACCGCTGGCGGCCTGCTGAGGCCGGGCGGTTTCGACGCATGGCAGGAGGACTTTCGGCGTTCCCTCCGAACCGACGTGGCAAAGGCCATGCGGGAGACCGGTAAGGAGATAGTCGAGACCGTCCGGTCCGAGATGCGTGCCAGCTTCAAGACCGCCAAGCCGTCCTTCCTGAAGTCCATGCGGTCCAAGGTCTTCGACAGCAAGCCGGACCGCTTGCCCGCGCTCTACATCGGCTCCAAGGTGCCCTGGCTCGGCCTCCACGAGCAGGGGGGTGCCATTCAGGGCCGCATGTTGATCCCGCTGCTGCCGCAACACCAGCGCCTGGGCCGCAAGGCATTCGCTCGGGTAGTGCGCGACCTGATGGACGCCGGCAACGCGTTTTTCGTCCAGAGGGACGGACGCGCGATCCTGATGGCGGAGAACCTCTCTGCCAACAGCCGGGCGCTCACCCGCTTTCGGCGCGCCGAGCGGGAACGCAGCGACGTCAAGCGGCTGAAGCGAGGACAGGAGATCCCGATTGCCGTGTTTGTGCGGCAAGTTCGCCTGCGGCGCCGGTTCGACCTGACGCGCACGGTGAGCCGCGACTTGCTGCGCTTGGTCGCGGCTATCGAGAAGGCCTCGACCTCATCCTGATTTCCTTCCAAGGAAATGTCATGGCTCAAAACCGAGCGCAGATCCTCATTACCGCCGTCGACGACACGCGGCGGGCGTTTCAGACCATACAGGCCAGCCTGGTGCAGCTGCGCGAGCAAGCCGCGCAGGTGGGAGACTCCCTGCGAGACGTGGGGGCGGGCATCGGCGCCGGAGCCGGCGTGCGAGACCTGCAGGCGGCAGCCGCGCAATACGACGCGCTGCAAGGCCGGCTCCAGCGGGCAGCGACCTCGCAGGGTGCCTCCCGTGCCGACGCGCCGCCGCTGGATGTCGCGGGGCGCGACCAGACCGTTCTCACCGAGACGGCAGCACTGCACGCGCGGCTGGCAGCGGCAGCGCGCAACGCCGCCCGGTCGCAGGGCGAAGTGGTGTCCGCAACGGCCGGTATCGGCCAGGCTGCTGCACAGTCGGCCCGCGCCTTGCAACCGCTGCAGGCCGGGATGGCGCGCCTGCGAACGGAGGCCGGCCAATTCGGCGCGGCGTTCGGGCAAATGGGCGCGGCCCTCGGCGTTGGCGCGGGCGTGCGCGAGCTGACGGGGGCGGCCGACCAGTACAAGGGGTTGCAGGCCCGCTTGAAGCTGGCGGTGTCTTCCCAGGAGGAGTTCAACCATGCCGAGGGCGAGCTGTTCGAGATGGCGCAGCGCAATCGGGCGCCGTGGGCGGAAACGGTGTCGCTGTACACCAAGCTGGCGCCGACCCTGCAGGCCCTGGGCCGGTCCCAGTCGGAGGCGTTGGACACCACCAACGCTGTCGGACAGGCCATGACGCTGTCCGGCAGCTCTGCCGAAGGTGCCTCAGCCGCGCTGATGCAGCTGGGCCAGGCCCTGGGCAGCGGCACGCTGCGCGGCGACGAGTTCAATTCGGTCATGGACCAGGCTCCCCGGCTGGCGACCGCCATTGCCGCCGGCCTGGGTGTCCCGAAAGACGCGCTGCGCCAACTGGCAGAACAGGGCAAGTTGACCTCTGCCGCAGTCATCGATGCCCTGCTCAAGCAGCGGGGCCGGCTCGCTGAGGAGTACGGCAGCCTGCCGGACACGGTGTCGGGGGCGTTGACCCGCCTGCAGAACGCCTTCCTGCGGGCCTTTGGCAGCCGCGACAGCGCGAGCGGCTGGACCGCTGGGCTAGCGCAAGGGATCCAGCTGCTGGCCCAGCACATCGGCGGTTTGCTGACACTGGTGGGCATCGGGTTGATGGCGGCGTTCGGGCGGCTGGTGAGCTCGA
The DNA here is from genome assembly GCF_030419005.1 of Eleftheria terrae. Taxonomy (NCBI): domain Bacteria; kingdom Pseudomonadati; phylum Pseudomonadota; class Betaproteobacteria; order Burkholderiales; genus Eleftheria; species Eleftheria terrae. The sequence continues at coordinate 2,999,011 of NZ_CP106951.1, read as the reverse complement.
TGGTCGCCAGCACGGCGGCGGCCCGCGCCGAGGCAATCGCCCGCCTCAGCCAACTGCGGGGGCTGGAGGCGGAGGCCATTGCTCGCATGCGGGTCACCGCAGCGGCCCTCGCCCAGGCGCGGGCGCAAGGCGCCACCTCAGTCGCACTCGTCACGGACGCGGTCCAGGCCCGTAAACAGGCTGGCGCGGCCAGCGCAGCCGTAGCGCAAGCGGCAGCATCGACCGGCCTGCTCGGCCGGGCCACGGCGGCGCTGCGCGGCGCCTTCACGCTCCTGGGCGGTCCCATTGGCATGGTGGTGACGGCGGTCGGCCTGCTGGGCTCTGCCTTGTACTCCGCCCGGGACGCAGTGGTCGAGTTTGGTGGCCGGACCGCCTCGATCCGGCAGATCGTCGCGGCCGCCTGGTCGCTGCTGACCGAGAAGGTGCAGGCCGCCTGGGGCGCCCTGGTGGAGTTGGTCCGCATCAACGACCACACCTGGGCGCGCCTGCGTGACACCGCCATCGGGGGTCTCACCCGCCTCGGCACCGGACTGCGGGCGCTGGTGAACACGGGGATCGGCGCCTTCACGGCGATCGGCTCGCTGGCGGCCAGGACAGCGGAGTTCCTGGTCGAGCGCTTCAAAACGGCGTTCTCCGACATCGGAGCGCTGACCCGCGCCTTGAAGCAGGACATCGCGGCAGCCTTCGAGGGTGATTTCTCGATGCGCGCGATGAAGGGTGAAATCGACCGCAATCTGCAGCAGATGCAGAGCGTCGACGACGAGCTCGCCGGCAAGGTGCGGGAGGCGTTCGACCGCGACTACGTCGGCGAGGCAGCCCAAGCCATTGCGGCCCGCATCCGACCCGATTCCAAGAAGAAGGACACCTTCGCGGAGCCGCCGCCGAAGGGCACCCCACCTCCGCCGCCGGGCGCCGCCGCTTGGCAAGCGTTGCTGAAGGCCCAAGCGGACGCCGCGTTCCAGTTGCTCAAGGACAGCCTGGAGCGGGAACAGCGGGCGCTGGACCGGGCACTGGAGGACCGCACCATTTCGATCCGCAGCTATCACGAGCGCAAGGCGCGGCTGGAGCAGCAGGAGATTGACGCGGAGATCAACCGCACGCGGCAAGCGATCGCCGAGCAGCAGCGTGCGGTCAAAGCAGCAGAGAAGCCGGACGACCGCGCCAAGGCGCAGGCCGATCTGGCCAAGATCAACGCCGACTTCACGGTGCTGCTGCGCAAGCGAGGGGACGTTGCTGTTGCCGCGGCGCGGGCCACCGCCCAGGCAGAACGCGAGCTGAGGGAGGAGCTCACCAAGGCGCGAGAAGAACTGCTGGACCTGACCCAGGCCAGCACGGCGCAGGACCGGCGTGCGACCATCGAGGAGCAGTACCGCAAGCTGATGGAGCGGCTGCGCGCTGAGGGCGACAGCGCCGGCATGGCAACCCTGGGCCGCCTCATCGACGTCAAGGCGGCATCTGCCGACCTAACCACCTACGAACGCGAATTCGACACCACCCTGGCCCGCATGCGCGCCAGCGAGCAGTCCATCGACCTGCAGCGTCAGGCCGGCCTGCTGACCGAATCCCAGGCGAAGCGGCAGATCCTGGCCCTGCACCGGGAGACCGGCACCGTGCTCGATGCTCTGCTGCCCAAGCTGGAAACCACCGGCGCCGCCATCGGCCCGGAGGCGGTGGCCCGGGTGCAGGCGTGGAAGAATGAGATCGCTCAGGTAAAGCTGGCGGTCGACGAGGTGGCGGTGGCCATCGACGGCAGCATTCGGGACGGCTTTGGGCAGCTGTTCGAGGACATCGGCCGCGGAGCGAAAACCGCCAAGGAGGCTTTCGGCGACTTCGCTCGCTCGGTGCTGGTGACCATCCAGCGGATTGCCTCGCAGAAGCTCGCGGAGTCGCTGTTCGCCAGTTTGCCGAAGGGAAGCGGCGGGGCGTCCGGCTTTGCCGGGTTCATCTCCTCGCTCCTCAAGGGCTACGCCTCGGGCGGCTACGTCACAGGCCCCGGCACCTCGACGAGCGATTCCATTCCGGCGCGTCTGTCGGCCGGGGAGTTTGTCGTCAACGCGGCAGCAGTGCGCCGGGTGGGCGTGGCTTTTCTGCATTCGCTCAATGGGGTGGCGCAGGGACCGACCTTCAAGGGTCCGGCACTTGCCTTTGCGGCCGGCGGCCTGGTTCCCGACGTCCAGCCTCGTCAGCAAGCCCCCGCCGCCCAGGGCGTGCGCATCGTCAACGTGATCGACCCCGCAATGGCGGCCGATTACCTCAACTCGTCCGCAGGCGAGAAAACCATCCTCAACATCCTGCAGCGCAACGCCGGCTCCGTCCGGCAGGTGCTGACCTGAGCAAGAGAGAACACCGATGGCATTTGAATCGGGCACCGCGACTGATTACCGCAACCTCCTGGAGCGCTTACGCGTCTTCCTGACCCAGCACCCGGCGCTGGTCGCCGCCGGCCAGCAATGGACCGAGCTGCGCTGGGTCTCAGACGCCGCGACCCAAGAGCTCCTCCTGCGGGCGCCCGGCCTCGCTGGTGCTGACGACATCTACTGCGGCGTGCGGTCCTACGAGAACCCCACCTCCGGCTACTACATGTGGGACCTCAACGGGAGCATTGGCTTCAGCCAGGTTGACACGTTCTACGCCCAGCCCGGCTGCCTGACCGGCTGGCTGCCGATGATGAGCCTCTGGAACGACGCGACGCCGTACTGGTTTGTCGCCAACGGCCGCCGGGCGGTGGTCGTGGCCAAGGTCTCCACGCTCTACCAGGCGGCCTACCTGGGCTTCATCCTGCCCTACACTGCGCCGGGCCAGTACCCCTATCCCTTGCTGATCGGTGGCTCCATGACGGGCCAGCGGGGGCGGCGCTACAGCGTCACCGGGCCCAACCACCGGCATTTTGTGGATCCGGGCGAGGACGTGCAAAACGCCAGCTCGACGGCCACGATGCTGCGGGGGCCGGCCGGCGCCTGGCTGCCGTTTCAGAACACCTACAGCCCGACAACGGAATCCCGATACGACAGCGCCCGGCCGGTCTGGCCGGGCAGCTACGCCTACCTCAGCGTGTTTCGGGAAGCGCTGGACGGCACCTACGTGCTGATGCCGATCGTGCTGTCGCAGGGCAACTCGGCCGGCGACCACGACCTGTTCGGTGAGCTGGACGGCGTCTACCAAGTCTCCGGCTTCAACAACGCGGCCGGAAACCTCATCCAGGTGAACGGGGTGGACCACCTGGTGGTGCAGAACGTCTTTCGCACCTCGGTGCGGGACTACTGGGCCTTGCGCCTGGCCTGAGGAGCGCAATGGCCTACCAAACTGGAACGGCAGCGGGTCCGACCCCGCTGCTGGACGCACTGCGGCTGTTCGCCGTCGCCAGCGGCTGGCAGGAGCTGCGCTGGGGGCCGTCCGGCCCCAGCCAGCAGCTGTCGCTGCGCAAGGGCGAGCTGATTTTTCACCTGCGCAGCGCGCTGGATGAGGCGCTGCGCTCCGGCTACCAGCGGGTGACCGGCATCTTTCTGGTCGGCTCCGACCAGTTCGATCCCGCGCAGCCTTGGAACAACCAGCCGGGTCTGCCACGCGACCCGTCGAAGCGCATCGAGGCGGTGGGCCTGTACGAGGTCGAAGGTCCCTGCACCTATCACCTGTTCTCGTCCGAGTCGCCGGTGCAACTGACGATGGTGGCCGAGGTCGCGCCGGGGGTGTACCACCACCTCGCCTTTGGGCAACTCGTGAAATACGGCGACTACCCGGGCGGCGCCTTTGTGTCGGGCGCCTTTGGCTCGTCGGACGCGCTCACCGCCAGCGCCAGCGACTACATCTTCGGGGACACGCAGGACCTGCATTTCGGCCTGCCGTTCAACGACTATAAATATGCAGGTGGGAACTACGTGCGGGCGGCGGCCGACGGCTTCGATGGCTGGTGGTCGGTCTGCCAGGCGTCGCCGATCACCGGCAAGCGAGCCATCTCTATCTGGGAGGAAGGGCCGCGCAGCCCGCGCGAGACGCTGGCCAACTACTGGTGGAGCCGCACGCCGAACACGCTGAACGGCATCGCGCCGCTGTTGCCGTTTTACGTTTTCCTGGAACGGCCTGATGGGTTCTTCTCGCCTTTTGGCTACCCAGCCCACTTGCGCTACCTGAACATCACGCACCATGCACCGGCGGAGGTGTTTGCGATTGGCCCCGAACAATGGATGGCGTTTCCGGCGCATTCGAAGAACAACAAGTCCGGTGTGCACGGCTACGCCGTGCGGCTGGAGCGCTGAGCGATGGCCGCCTTCGCAGGGATCGTGGCTCCGGGCTCGGCCGTTGGAGAGCCGGTCCACTATGAGCGCGCCAGGGGCATCTCCGGCTACCGGCCGGTGCGCTACCCCTTTGCCGCCGCCGACAGCGTTTCGCCCTTGGCGGGTACCAGGGGCGCAGCTCGGCCAATCAGTGAGCCGCAACGGCGGCTGGCCGGCGCCCGGATGCCGTCCTTCGCAGACGACTGGTACCACCGCATCCACCTGCTGCCGCCGCGGATCGACCTTGGCAATGTGATCAGCCCCATCGTGCGCCGGCTGGAGGTGTGGAATGCGCATCTCCAGGAGCAGACGGTGCTGGCCATCGAGGCCACTGGCGCAGATGGCCTGGCGCTGTCAGGGCCGCCCGCGCCACCGTTGGTCTTCGGAGCGCTGCAATCGCGGACCTACAGCTTCTCGGCGAGCCACCGCGGTACGCCGGCGATCAACGCGGCCTTCACCTTCCGCTTTGCCGGCGGTGCCGAGATGCGGTTGGGCGTTACCGGCCGGCGGGTGGTGGTGTTCGGCATCCGGCCCGACTGGTCGGATGGCATGACGGAGCGCTTGGAATGGCTGAGCGAGGTGCTGGAGGCACACGACGGCTCCGAGCAGCGCATTCGACTGCGGCAGCTGCCGCGGCGCAGCTTCGAGTACAGCTGGCTCCTGGAGGGGCAGGACGTTCGCCTGCTGGAGCACCTGCTGTTTGCGTGGGGAGCCCGCATCTACTGCCTGCCCGTCTGGACGGATGGCAGCCGGCTGCTGCAGGACGTGGTCGCTGGCGGCCGCCAACTGGTGGTGCCCGACGCTGCACACAGCGACTACCACCCGGGCGGCATAGCGGTGCTCTGGCGCTCGACGGCCGAGAACGAGGCGGTGGAGATCGCGTCGGTCGACGGCGCGGCCTTGACGCTGACCCTGGCGCTGGGACAGTCCTGGCCGGCCGGCACCCGCGTGCTGCCAGCGCGGCTGGCCCGCCTGGACGGAACGACGGGCGTCCGGCGGCTGACGGACACAATCGCCAGCGGCCGCTGCCGGTTCACGGTGGAGGATTTGGGCGCATCAAGCGCTCCTGAGCCTGGAACGGTCTATCGGAGCTATTCCGTCTTCGATTGGCCGCCGGACTGGAGCGAAGAGATCGACGTCAGCTGTCAGCGTAAGCTGACCGTGATCGATTCGGGCACCGGACCTCGGGGATTCGATGATGAATCCGGCGCGCCGCAACTCGGCCGGCGCCTCACCTGGCTGCTGCCGAATCGGCCGCAGATCACGGCCTTCCGCCAGTGGCTGGCCGCCCGGACCGGCCGGGTGCATCCCTGCTGGCTGCCGACGTTCACCTCGAACCTGCAGGTCAGTCGAGCGGTCGTCAGCGGCGGCTCGGGCCTCGTGGTGCGCAACACCGGCTACAGCCGCTTCGTCACTGCCCATCCACAGCGCCGAGATCTGATCCTGCGCACGAGGTTGGGCACGTTCTTCCGGCGCGTCACCGGTGCAGAAGAGCTCTCCGCCCAAGAAGAGCTGCTGTCCCTTGACCAGCCACTGGACGTCACCGTGACGGTCGACCAGGTGCTGCAGGTCTCCTGGCTGGAACTGGTGCGGCTCGACCAGGACGCGGTCGAGCTGTTTTGGGAGACGGATGGCGTCGTGCGCGTTCAGTTGTCGACTCGAACCCTGCCGTCATGAACTACCTGGAGCAAGACCAATCAATGCACGCCGGGCAGCCGCAGGAGCTGTATCGCTTCGCGCAAGAGCACCGGCGCTGGTGCTATACGTCCGGCCAAGTGCCGGTCACCTACCAATCGGAGACCTACGAGCCGGCGCCGATCTCGCGCAGCAACATCGAGCACAGCAACGAGCTGTCGCGCAGCGGATTGGAGGTGCAGGTGCCGCGGGACCTGCCCCTGGCGGCACTGTTTGTGGCCGCGCCGCCGGAGGGGGTGGTCAGCCTCACGCTGTACCGACGGCATCTGGGGCAGGGCGGCGAGGCCAGCGAGTTCGTGACCTACTGGAAGGGGCGGCTGACGGTGGCCCGCCTGGCGGGCGCGGAGGCCACGCTCAAGTGCGAGCCGATTGCCTCATCGCTCAAGCGGCTGGGCCTACGGGCCCGGTACCAGATCGCCTGCCGCCACGTCCTGTATTCGCCCGCTTGTGGAGTGGCCAAGGAGCGGTTCAGGGTGGAGGGCCAGGTCGACCGGATCGCTGGCACCTCGGTTTGGGTCGCTGCGGCGGCGGAGCGTGAGAACGGCTATTTCGGCGGCGGCTACCTGCAGTGCGCCGTCGGCGCCCGCATGGTGACCGGCCACAGCGGTGGCGAGCTGACCCTCACCGCGCCAATGGTGGGTCTGCTCCCCGGTGAGCGGGTTCAGCTCTACGCTGGCTGCGACCACTGGACCACCCACTGCCGCGACCGCTTCCAGAACCTGGACAACTTCGGCGGCTTCCCCTTCATCCCCTGGAAAAACCCGTTCTCGGGCGACGCCATCGTCTGATTCTCCATGTGGCCCCAACTCATTGTCTGGATCGCAACGACGGTCCTGTCGGCGCTGCTCGCGCCCAAACCCAAGTCCCAGGATGCGCAGCCGGGCCAGATCGGCGACAAGGACCTGCCCATCGCGTCTCAGGACGCGCCCATTCCGGTGCTGTTCGGCACCCGGGTGATCTCCGGCCCGAACGTCGTCTGGTACGGCGACGTGCAGGTCAAACCCATCAAGAAGAAGGGAGGCGGCAAGAAGTGACGGAGGTGATTGCCAAGCTGGAACACGCCCGGCAGCTGGGCTACTGCGCCCGCGGCATGCGGCGCTGGTTTGAAGGCCGAGAGCGGTCCTGGGCCGAGTTTGTCGAGCACGGCGTGCCGGCGCGCTGGCTGCGCGAGAGCGGCGATGCGCTGGCGCAGCGAGTCGCCGAGCAGGCTGAGCAGGTGACAGCAGAGGAGCGTCATCGATGAGCGGCGGCGGCAGCAAGAAGAAGGTCACCGTCGGCTACTGGTACGGGCTCGGGGCGCAGCTCGCGCTGTGCCATGGGCCGGTGGATGCCATCACCGAGATCCGGGTGGGCGAACGAGTCGCTTGGTCGGGAGAAGCGACCGGCAACATCACGTTGGGGATCCACCAGCCCGGCCTGTTCGGCGGCGAAGAGCGAGAAGGCGGCGTCGATGGGGTGGTGGACGTGCTGATGGGTGGCCCTGACCAGGGCCGCAATGCCTACCTCCACGAGCAGCTGGGACCGGACATCCCGGCGTTTCGCGGCATCGTCTGCCTGGTGTTGCGCCGCGTGTGGGTGGCGGCAATGAACCCGTACATCAAGCCGTGGTCGATCCGCGCGCGGCGCATGCCGAGCGGGTGGTATCCCTCGCGCGCAGCGATCGGCGCCGACGCCAACCCGGCGCACATCATCCGGGAGTGCCTGACCAACGCCGACTGGGGCATGGGCTATCCGGCGGCGGACATGGACGACCTCAGCTTCCGTGCCGCCGCCGACACCCTGTACGCCGAAGGATTCGGGCTGTCGCTGCTGTGGAGCCAGGAAGAGACCGTCGAGAGCTTTGTGCTCTCCGTGCTGAAGCACATCGACGGCGTGCTCTTCGTGCACCCGCGGACCGGCCTGTTTGTGCTCCAGCTCGCCCGCGCCGGGTATCAGCTGGATCAGCTGCCGGTGTTCGATCCCTCGAACGTCCTGCGCATCGAGGAGTTCACCCGGCCCTCGTGGGGTGAGACCGTCAACCAGGTCACGGTGTTGTACCGCGACGCGGCCAGCGACAAGGATGCCTCCGTGACGGTGCACGACGTGGCGGCCGTGCAGATCAACGGCGGTGTGGTGGCCACCTCGATCCAGTACCCGGGCATCAGCCATGCTGCGCTGGCCAACCGCGTGGCGATGCGCGAGCTGAAGCAGCTATCCGCCAGCTTGGCCAAGTGCACCTTTGTCGCCAACCGGCAGGCAGCGGGGCTGCAGATCGGGGACGTCATCAAGCTCGCGTGGCCGCCCTATGGCATCGAACAGCTGCCGATGCGAGTCGTGCGCATTGCCTACGGCGAGCTGACGAACGGCGCTGTGCGCGTCGACTGCGTGCAGGATGTCTTCGGGCTGCCGCAGTCGGTCTACTCGGCGCCGCCGTCCTCCGGCTGGAGGGAGCCGACCAGTGAGCCGCAACCCTGCCCGCAGCAGTTGCTGTTCGAGGTGCCGTACTGGTGGGTGGTGCAGGACCTGACCGGGGAGTCGGACAGCCGGCTCGGCGAGATCGACGAGCTGGACGGGCTCGTGGCCACCTGCGGCACGCGGCCGAGCAGCGATGCATTTGGCTTCAAGGTGATGGCTCGGCTGTCGGGTGGATTCGAGGAGAAAGGGCAGGGGAGTTTCACTCCCTCGGCGGTGCTGGTGGAAGCGTTGCCGCAGTCCGCAGCACAGGTCCGGGCGCCACTGTCCTCGGCAAGCGACCTCGCCGAGGTAGGGTCCGGTGGCCTGGCGCTGGTCAACGGCGAGTGGCTCAAGGTCACCGAGGTGGACGCTGCAGCTCCCGCCGTGGTACTGGAGCGCGGCTTGTTGGACACCGTTCCAGGCCACCACCCGGCTGGCAGCCGTCTCTGGTTTGTGGAAGAAGGCCGGCACTACCTGCGGCCGGAGTACGTGGCCGGCGAGACAGTGCGAGCGAATCTCCTCACCCAGACACCTCGCGGCACGCTGCCGGCCAATGTGGCGACCGAAATCAGCCTGCAGCTGAACAAGCGGTTCATCCGGCCCTACTGCCCGGGCCGCCTGCAGGTGAACAGCCGCGCGTACCCGGTGGCCGTGGCCGGCCCGATCTCGGTGAGCTGGGCGACCCGCAATCGCCGCAGCCAGACCGCCTACCTGGTGCTGCAGGCCGAGGGCAGCGTGACGCCGGAGGCGGGTCAGACCACCACCGTGCGTTTCTATGGCGAGACCGGCCGGCTGTGCCGAACCCTGACCGGCCTCACCGGCGACAGCGTCACTTGGCCGCTGGCTCAGGAGCTGGCGGATTCCGGACTGGGACGGGTCAACGGGCGGCTGCGCATCGAAGTTGAGGCGGCCCGCGACGGCCACAGCTCCTGGCAGCACCACAACATCGAGTTCGAGCGGACGGGCTACGGCCTGCACTACGGCAAGTTCTATGGAGGCGCGTGATGCCGATGACCGATCCGAACCTGGGCCTGAGCTACGGCTGGACCCAGGGTGAGCACAACTGGAATGGCGGCATGGACGCCAACCTGAAGCGGCTGGGCGCGGTCATTGGACTGGCGGTCAAGGACCGCGACCTCACCACGCCTCCGGCCGCTCCGGTGGAGGGTGAGCGCTACCTGATCCCTGCAGCTGCCACTGGTGCCTGGGCCGGAAAAGCCGGACAGATCGCAGTGCGCATCGGTGCGAGCTGGGAGTACCACGTACCGAGGCCCGGTTGGCTGTGCTTCATCGAAGACGAGAGCGTCCTCGCCGTTTTCAAGGCCACTGGCTGGAGTCCCGGTGTGCCGATCTGACCTCAACCCATCCCCCTGCACCCGCCCTTGAGGCGGGTTTTTTGTTTATGGAGATCCATGTGAACGATCAAACCAAACCCTCCCTCGTGAACAACATGCTGGTGCTCAACAAGGAGGACTTCGACGACCTGCTGGACCGCGCCGCCGAGCGCGGTGCCGAGCGTGTGCTGGCTCAACTGGGCCTGGAGAACGGCCACGCCGCCCGCGACATCCGCGAGCTGCGGGATTTGCTCGACGCCTGGCGCGATGCCCGCCGCACCGCCTGGCGCACGACCGTGAAGGTGCTCACCACCGGCCTGCTGGCTGCGCTGTTGATCGGGGCGTCCGTCAAGTTCAACCCCTGGGGAGGCAGCCAATGATCGAGACGCTGCTGGGCGGCCTGCTCGGTGGCATCTTCCGGCTCGCGCCCGAACTGCTGAAGTGGCTGGACCGAGCCGGCGAGCGCGCGCACGAGCTCGCCATGCAGGACAAGGCGTTGGAGTTCGAGCGGCTCAGGGGCGCGCAGCGCATGGCTGAGATCGGCGCGGCAGCCGACGCGGCCTGGACCACCGGTGCCATCGCGGCGCTGAAAGAGGCGATCGCAGCCCAGGGTCAGCCATCCGGCGTGCGCTGGGTCGATGCGCTGTCAACGAGCGTGCGGCCGGTCATCACCTACTGGTTCATGGCGCTGTACTGCGTGGCCAAGGGGGCGGCGCTGGCCGGTGCGGTCAATGCAGGGTTTGGCTGGGGGTCGATGCTGGCCCAGGCCTGGACCGACGCAGACCAGGCGCTGTGGTCGGGGATGTTGAACTTCTGGTTTGTCGGACGTGTGTTCGACCGGATGCGGTCGTGATCGCCGTGCCGCCGCAGGCCATCGAGCTGGCCAAGCGTTTCGAAGGTTTTCACCGGGTGCCCAAGCACGACCCTCTTCGCCGGGCCCACCCCTACATCTGCCCTGCTGGATACCACACCATCGGTTTCGGGCATCTGTGCCGGCCGGACCATCCGCCGATCACTGAGGCGGAGGGCGAGGCCTATCTGATGCTGGACCTGACGAAGGCTGTGGAGGCGACGCTGCGCTACTGCCCAGTGCTGGCCGTCGAGGAGCAAGGCCGGCTGGCCGCCATCGTTGACTTCACCTTCAACCTTGGCGCCGGACGGCTGCAAACGTCGACGCTGCGCCGCTGTCTCAACGAGCGCGCCTGGCCCGCTGCCGCAGACGAGTTGCGCCGCTGGGTGTATGGCGGAGGGCGTGTGCTGCCGGGCTTAGTGGTCCGCAGGCAGGCAGAAGCAAATTTGCTGCTGATCACTTGATAGCCAAACACCTAAATGTCGAAACGGAACGAACAGCAACATGGCTTTTAGAGTTTACTACGAGCACTGTCGCGCAAGTACCTCCACGGACACTGCTGCATGAATTGGCGCAGTTCTAGAGCTGCCTGCTCTTGAGTTTGGCTATCGTGCAAACCTATCACTAGACCCCCAAGTCTCTGCGCCCATGCCCGCTTATTCTGCGCCAATTGATTGATCGCCGCTGCTAGATCCTTGGATGAGTTCACGGGTGGTTGCGGTGTTTCGGGAAGCTCCGAAGCTAAAAAATCGAAAAACCAGGTTTTCAACTTTTCGGAGTAGAGCGCTTCCAACCCTTTCTCTCCGAGTGCAGCAAGTTCATGGAACCGCTCGATTCGAGACGTCGATTCTTCGCCGTTGATCATCACAATCTCACTCTTTGCAGCCTTTAGGGCCGTCACACAAATGGAAAGGCCATTCCTGTTCGGCAATGCACCGCCTAAGGCAGTTCTCGCAGTTGCCACGCCAACTGAATTCTTGGCAGATCGCGTAGAGCCGGATGCATTGGTTCTTCGGATCGTCCGGCCAACCCTCCGGTCTGTCAGCTGGGGGATCCTGCGGGGGCCATTGTCCAGGAATATAGCCTGGATTGAAATGCACCGGTTGGGGGCGCCTTTTCCACCAGTCATACACTTTTTTGGCTGCAACTCCTGCCGCTGCTGCCCCCGCTGCGAGTCCGGCTACGCAGGCGGGATTCGCAGCACATGCGGCAACAGCAGGAACAATCCGCCCGTCCGGATCTTTGTATCGTGTAGGCTGACCGAACGCATACGAAAAAGTATTCGTGCCTCCTGCTAAGCCAATCGAATCGCTTTGGATGTACCTGCCGGTTTGGAATTGGTAGGTTCGGAAGTAGTTATACGCATTTGCTGCTTCGGGATCAAAATATTGCCCCGGGAAACGAAGCTGGAAGTCTAGCCGCTGGGCTGTCGGTTGCCCCTGTGGCGTCCCGATGGCTGCCCCGATGCCGAAGGGCTCGGCGAGGATGCTCCACTCCCAGCGCTTGGCGGCCGATGTGTCGGTGATCAGCCTCGGCGTGTTGAGGTGGTCCGGATGAACGTAGCGGAGTTGGGGCGAGTTCAGCGGCGTGCCACTCGTGCGGATCGGCTGGGTCGGCGTAGCTCCGGTGATCACCGCCACCGGCGTGTCCCGCAGCCAGATGTACTCCCGCTTGACCAGTTGGTTTTGATCCCGCTCGGCAATGAGCTGCCCGCCCTCGTCATAGTGAAAGTAGGTGTCGCTCGATCCGACATAACTCGGTGGGTTGTACGTCGTGCCATTGGCCGTCAGGGTGGAGCCCGTCTTGCGCGTGCGCTGCCCCAGCCCGTTGTGGCTGTACACGTGCCGCGCCATCGGCCCGTAGCTGTGCGTCAGCCGCCCCGTCACCACCACCCCTTCCCCGGTGGTGTAGCTGTAGTTCACCGTCCCCACCGGGTTGGCCGGATCGACGGTGATGTTGCCCGTCTCGTCCGTCGTGATCGCCTGCGCGGCCTGGCTGTCCACCTGCACGCTCTGCAGCCGGTTGCTCGTCGCCGGGTAGCTGTACGTCGTGGCGCTGCTGCCCGCCCCGCTCAGGATGCGCCGCGTGCGGTTGCCGTTGAGGTCGTACTCGTAGCTGTACGTCGTGCTGCCGATCACCGCCTGCGTCAGCCGGTCCAGGTTGTCGTAGCCGAAGCTGGCCACGGTCGGGCTCGCCGCCAGCCCGCTCTGGATCGCCTCGATGCGGCTGGCCGCGTCGTACTTCAGCGTGTACTGCGCCTGCTCGGCGGTGACGCCGGTCGCCCCTTTGCCCAGCGTGAACCCGGTGATGCGCCCGTCCAGGTCGAAGCTGCGGCTGTAGCTCTGCACGGGGACGGTGCTGCCGTTGCCGTAGGTCCAGCTCTTCACCACGTAGCTGCCGGCGTCCAGCGGCTGGTACTGCACGTTGCTCACCACCGCCTGGGCCGTGCTGCTGCCGGGGTCGGTGGTGGTGATGCCGCTGATGCGGCCCTGGCTGTCGTACTGGTAGTCCACCCGGCGGCCCGACGGGTAGGTCAGCCCCTGCAGTCGCCCGCTGCTGCTGTCCCAGCGGTAGCTCAGCGTGTCGGCCGGGGTGCAACTCGCTGCGGCGCCCCAGATCTGGCAGCGTCGCAGCGCCCGGCCCTGCGGGTCGTAGGCGAACTCCAGCCGGCTGGTCTGCTGGCCGCTGGCGTTGAGTTCGGTGATGCTGGTCAGCCGGCCCCGCCCGTAGTTCTCCGCCCCCACGGTGGTGACGAAGGCGTCGTAGCCGTACACGGTCTTGGCGCCACCAGGGTAGCTGGCCTGCTTGAGCCGGTTCAGCGCGTCGTAGCTGTAGGTGATCTTCTGCCCGCGGGCGTTGCTCACCTCGATCACGTTGCCGGCTGCATCCACCTTGCTGCTGGTGGTGCCGGTGTCGGGGCTGATCAGGCTCACCGGGTTGCCCAAGCCGTCCACGGCATAGCTGGTGGTGTTCTTGCGCGCGTCGGTGACGCTGCTGAGCTGGTCGCGCTTGTCCCAGCCGTACTGGATCACCGGGGTGGCTTCGCCGGCCTTGGCCGCCGGCAGCGTCTGCTGCTTCAGCCGGTACAGTTCGTCGTAGCTCTGCGTGGTGACCTGCTGGCGCGGGTCGGTGATCTTGGTGCGATGGCCTTCGGCGTCGTATTCGTACTGCGTGGTGGTGCTCTGCTGTGCCAGGGCCGGCACGGCCTGCGCCACCATCAGCGCGCCCAGCAGCGTGCGCTGCCCCCAGTGGCGCGCTCGCTTGTTTGCTTGCGTCATGGTTCCTCCCCCGAGTGGGGTGTTGGATTGCTTTTGTTCGTTGTGGCCGCTCAGCTCAATGCACGGCGCCGGTCACGCTCTGCAGTCGGCCCAGTGCGTCATAGGCCCGGCTGATGTTGCGCATCAGCGCCCCGCTCGGGTCCTTCACTTCTTCCTTCTCCCGCTCGCCGGCGTTGTTCAGCGTGTACGTCACCGAGTTGCCCAGCCCGTCGCTGATGCCCGTCAGCCGGTGCGCGTCGTCGTAGCTGTAGCGCACGTAGCTGCCGTCGGGCTGCGTCACCTGCTTGAGCAGGCCCGTAGGCTCGTAGTCGTACTTGGTGCTCTGCCCGCCCGTGCTCACGCTCTTGAGCCGCTGCCGCAGGTCGTAGGTGTACTCGGTGCTGACGTTGTTCGGGTCCACCATGGTCAACACCTGGCCGTGCGGGTTGTACCTGGTGTAGCGGGTCACTTGGCCGGCGGCGTCGGTCACCTGCTTCAGGTCGCCCCGGGTCCACTCGGCCGTGGTGTCGGTGTAGTACTCGTACTTGGTCACGTCGGCCGCGTCGGTGCGCGGGCCGTCTTCGCTCAGCACTTGGCCGTACTCGTTGTAGGTGTAGCTCCACTGGCGCGCCGCCACGCCGGGAGCCAGCGTCGCTGCGAAGCCCTTGCTCCCGTCCTCGTCCGTAGTGGCCTGCTCCACCCGCTTGCACACCACGGCGATTGGCTTGCCGTTCGATAGCTTGGCAGTTGCTGGAGCACAACTAGCAGTCACATTGCCGTTGAAGGAATCCGGCTGACCGTTGTAAATGGTCGTCACGATACGTCGTGGCTCGGCCAGCTTCACCGTCATATGCCAATCGGGATGCCACTGCGTGCTGATCTTGCGGCTGGCAGTGGGTAGCGCTGCGCCAGCCACCAGGAATGCCGTGCATTGGGCGGCTTTGCCCAACCCCTCAACTCGGCTCGTCTCCAGCCCGCGACTGTCTCTTTCATAACAAGTCCGCTTGCCGGTGAAGTCGTCCCTCGAAATCGCTCTTCCGGCAACGTCGTACTCAACCGTGCTTGTGCTTGCGTCACACCCCGCGCCCTTCGGCTGGGAGACGCCAGCCCCCCGCATCGCCATTGCGGCGTTACTGAAGCGATGCGTCCGCTTCACACCCTTCGGATCAGTTTCAACAGTTCCAGAGCTGGAGTAGCTGTAGGCTCTAGCTCCAATTCTTGCGCCTTCCCCGTGTCCGACGTTGATAACCTTCAAAGCAGAGTCGTAGCCGTAAGTGGAAAATCGATGTCCATCTTCCCTCGTGATACCGGTAAGCGCAGCAGGAAATCTCAAATCTTCATAGTGATACGTCATCTTGCTCGAATCGGGATAGATGACCCCGGTGAGGAGGCCCTGCGCCAACTTGCCTTCCGGTAGTCCGACGTCAAATTCGAATGCAATGGAGCCGCGGCCTGGCGAGGTGACGGACAGCAGCCGACCCTCCGCATCGTAGTCGAAGCGAATGGACCGGAGGGATCGCGCCTCGGTGACCGTCTGAAGTCGCAACTCGGATGGGGAATTGTATGTTATATAAAAGCTGCCGCCACGGAGCGATTCAATACCCACCAGCCGCCCCAAACCGTCGAACGACTTGATCTGCTCCTCATCTTCAAACAGCACTCTCCAGCGCACGTCGGTAAGGCCGGCTCCTTCAATCTCCCACAGTTGCCCCCGCGTGGGTTCTTTCGGCATCCACTTTCCCTCGGGAAAGCGAAAAATGCCAGTCTTTCCGTCTGCGCGAACGATCAAAACAGACGCCAAGTTTCCATCGGCAGCCGGTGTGAAGCGCACAGATTCGCTGTAGGTATGCAACCACCCCGGCCCGATATAACTTCGGGACGCTATGGCGGCGTGGGAAGAATAGAAACGCCTGAGCGGAAAACCTAGAACTTCTGAATCGTTCTCCCTTTGAATCTTTTCGCCGACACCTAGCAAGGTAGGGTTGGCATGCGGACATGAGTGATCCTGAAGTCTCGGCGTATCTCTTTGTGCTGACCAGTAATAAGGACCCTTGGGGCTACATTCTTTCGTCTTCGAGTCATATCTCATGGCGTGCACTTTGATTAGCCGCACCTCCCTGAAGAATTTGTCAAAGAACCCGCCATCAAGAAATTTTGGGGTTTCGTTTACCCCGTCGGGAAGGGGGATGTTCCCTAATGTCCATCCGGTATCTTCATAGACGTACGGCGGCTTGCACTCTTTTGCAGTGTATCGCCTCAGGCCAAGTGCAACACGGTCAGCGATATTTCCGTCGTGAAGAACAATCAATGGGGGTTTGTGGCAATAGGGGCGCCCATCGGTGCTGCCCTTGCTTGACCATTCGCCACCATACGCATCACACTTCATGACGTCCTCGGCGCCAGTAAATATTCCCATTATCCCGGCTGACACAGTAACCTGCGCAGTAGCGACAGCCGAGAAAGACGCGATTAATATGCCGAAGGTTGCCTTCAGCGCAAATCGATTAGAATTGTTGAAATTTGTTGACAAGCAAGACATGCGAATATCAATAAATAAAACGAGAATGCCTTTATGGCAGCGTTCTTGCATGGACAACTGTGCGACTACTCTTGTCGATATCAATTAGCAAGAGATGGGAAATTCGCTGTCCTTCGCTGCGGCTGTGTTGGATCGGCGCTCCACCCAGCGCGGGGCAAAAGAGTAGAGTCTTCCACTGGACAATTGTGCCCCCCACAAGAGGGAGAGACAGGCTGAATGCCTCACTTCCTGGGAGGAGTCACAGCAAGGCCGCGCGCCGAAAAATGCGACCGCGCAGCTTTTTCGGGCACCCAACCCGTCAAAGGCCATCATGGCGGCACGCCATTTCGCATTGCAACCGCTGCGTTGGAGAAGCGCGACACCGAGCTATCGGGCTCTAAACCGGATCGAGGGCTGTCAGTCCTGCGCCAACTGGGCATGTGCCGCGTCAGCGAACTTACGGCAAACCGACGCTGCCTTGGCTGCGTTGAACCAAGGAGAACCGAACTGGATCGCTGGGCGGTACCTCTCAAGGCAAGGCAAGGCAAGGCAAGGCAAGGCCATGGCCATCCTTGCCGCGACGGCTTACATGCCCGTGTGGTCCCGTTGGCAACGCTCTACCGAACCATGCACGGAATCTGGTTCCCCAGGCCGTCGTCTCTTGTGACTGCTGATTGAACTGATCACGCAAGCGCACTCCCTCGCCTGCGCAGAATACAGGTCGACATGCCGCGGGCGCTTGGAACCGAAGAGACGGGTATACTGGATGCATCCACAGGGTCGCATTGCCAGTCTACCAAATGAAGCTAGTGCAGCGTCTGGCCGAGGAATTCCTGCGACCGTGACGCTACGCCGCCTTTATGCAGTGCGAGATCCTGCATTGGGCGTGTCGAGAACGTCGGGTAGGTACCTCAGCGAGCTGTCTTACGGGGAACAAGTCAGCGTTTTCATGTGTAGAAGCTGCTCTTGGCGAAGCCCCTGCCCCGGTTTGGCAGTAAACAGATATCATGCTGCCTGAAGGCGGTGCTTATTGATGAACTGAATTGCCGCGGGAACGCTATTGGTCAGTTCCGGTCAGAATGTGAAATTGGATGTATGTCGCAGCACAGTCCCATTCCGGTGATTGATTTGTTCGCCGGACCCGGCGGGCTCGGTGAAGGTTTTTCGTCCATTGTCGATGACACAGGTGCGCGCCGCTTCGCAGTCAAGGTGTCAATTGAGAAGGATGAGGTGGCATCCCAGACGCTTTCCTTACGCGCCCTGTTTCGTAGTTTTGCGCGAGGGAAAGCTCCGGACTGTTATTACGATTACGTTCGGGGCCGTATTTCCAGGCGGGAGTTATTCTCGCACCCGTCGATCTCCGAGGAGAGCCGCATGGCAGCAGGGGAGGCCAAATGCGCTGAACTCGGGGTGACGCCTCACAAGACAGTGGATAGATGGATACGCGAGGCCCTCGGGAACTCAAGGGAGTGGGTTCTTATAGGTGGCCCACCGTGTCAGGCATATTCAATGGTCGGCAGATCTCGGCTTCGCGGCAAGGACCCAAAGAAGTTTGAAAGTGACAAACGTCATTTTCTTTATACAGAATATTTGAGAATCATTCGACAATTCGGGCCGGCAGTTTTTGTCATGGAGAACGTTAAGGGAATGTTGACGTCGACGCATGGCGGCTCTCCGATTTTCGACAGAATTCTTGCCGACTTGAAGTCTCCCGGAAACGGGCTTCACTATTGCATAAGATCCTTCGTCGTCAGCGGAGAGGACATCAAGCCTGCGGAATACGTGATCGAGGCCGAGAAGTTCGGGCTGCCGCAGACAAGGCACCGTGTCATCCTTTTCGGGATACGCTCCGATCTGGCTGAGTCCGCTTCTGCGGCACTGCGGCAGATTGGCCGGTTCGTGCTGCAGGAGGTGGGGGCAAGGGTGGGCGTGAAGGCCGTTCTTGACGGGTTGCCGCGACTGCGAAGTCGGCTTTCCAGGGAGGCCGACAGTGCCGCGGCGTGGCTCGCAGCGTTGAAGGAGGCGCCGGTCGGCATGAAGGGGTGGCGCCAGCCCATCCGGGCCGAACTGGAGACGGCCATGGGGCGTGCTTGGCGCGAGGCTGCCAAGCATGAGTCCTTCGGTGGCCGGTTCATCGAGTGTGACATGGCCACCCCGGAATTCATGCCGGAGAACCTCTGGGCCTGGTTCCACGACCCGAAGCTCGAGGGCGTCCTGCAGCACGAAACCCGGCTGCACATGCGTTCGGATCTGCACCGCTACATGTTCGCGGCATGCTATGCGGCCAAGCATCGGCTGTCTCCGAAGTTGCCGCAGTTTCCGCCACGCCTGCTACCCGACCACGGGAACATGAAGGCGGAGGAGGTGCCCTTCCTGGACCGTTTTCGGGTCCAGTTGGCCGCCGAGCCATCCACAACGGTCGTCTCGCACATTTCGAAGGACGGGCACTACTACATCCACTACGACCCTTCACAGTGCCGAAGTCTCACGGTGCGAGAGGCAGCCCGGCTTCAGACATTCCCCGACAACTACTTTTTCGAGGGAAGCCGCACCCAACAGTACTGGCAGGTCGGCAACGCGGTTCCGCCATACCTGGCGCGGCAGATCGCCGAGGTTGTGTTCGATTTCATCCAGGCTTCCCGGCGCTGATTTCGCCAAGCGCCTCACCGCTCTCGATCCACCGGCGAAGGGTCTTCGGCATGGCAGCGACGGCGGAAGCATCCCTGGTGGCGCATTCCCAGCACACCAGAACGCGCCAACCTTCGGACCGCAGTGCGTTCACCGCCCGCCGGTCCCGTTCCACGTTGCCCTCCAGTTTCGTGCGCCAGAATTCCTCGCGGCTCGACGGCAGTTTGGCGTTCTTGCAGCCAGCGTGCCGGTGCCAGAAGCACCCGTGCACGAAGACAGCGACGCGACGCCCGGGCAGCACGATATCCGGCGCGCCCGGCAAGTCACGGCGATGCAGGCGGAACCGGTATCCGGCTGCAAAGAGGGCTTTCCGGAGCAGAATCTCCGGCTTCGTGTTCTTGCCGCGGATGCCGGACATCATCCGGCTCCTGGTCTCTGGGGCAACCACGTCCGTCATCGCGCGGGCCTTCAGCGAAGTTCGGGAATGTCTTCGGATGCCGCGGAGTAGCTTGCACCGAGAACCGCATCCCTGCATTCCGGCTTTTTCGCCCACTCGGAAACCATCCGGCCTGCCGCCGTCCGGTGCAGTTCGGCATCCACTTCCCTGGCCCATGTGGCGACCTGTTCCAGCAGTTCCGGAGAGCACGCTTGGCGAGCCCAGATACGGTCGAGATCAATGCGCTCGCCAAGTCGATCAGAGAGCACGGCCACCACGTAGGCCGTGACATTTGCCTGGAAGGCCTGGAACATCGGGCGGACAAGCTTCTGAGCGTCGCGGAAGAGCTTCGCCTTGGCGATCATGCCCTTGTAATCCGCAACCGTCGGCAACGGCAGCTCCGCCCCTTCCGGCCCGCTCAACGAGGCCATGAACCGGTCGAAGTTCTTCTGCGAGCCCAGGCTGACCACTTCCGGCTTGCGATCCCAAGCGTTCAGGTACTTCGCCAGGTCGGTCTTCGTGATCCGGCGGGCGGGAGGAATGGCTTCCTTGAGCGCCTTGAGCCTGGCTGGCGTCGTTCCTTCCCGGGCCAGCATCGTGTTGTAGCTGCCTGCTGCACGCTCGTAGAACCAGCGCCCGACCCCGTCCGGGCAGTAGACGGTGAGGGACAGCTTCTCGATCTCGACATGGAACGGCTTGTTTGCGGACAGGTCGGACTGCCGCACCGCGTTCTGGCTGTTGGCGAATCGGGAAATGTCGGAGACCAGCGCCTCCTCCCTCACCGGGTCCTGCGTCTTCATGACGATGATCTTGGCGGGCACTCGCACGCGGCTCAGGTCCGTGTCGGGAAATTTCTTCTTTGAAAAGTAGAGAGAGGCGGTCGTCTGCCCTCCGTTGACGATCTGCAGACCCTTTAGCCATGCAATGCCGGTCGAGCCGTCCTCCGCCTTTCCGAAGCGGATCTCGTCAGCGACGACCACGATGCCGTTGTTGTAGGCCATGAAGCGGCCCGGAGCAGTCCTCAGCGTGTTCTGGATTCCGGCGTTGACACCCTTGCCCTTGACGCTCAGGAAGGACCGGACGTTGGCCTCCAGCAGGCGTGCACCGAACTTCTCGTACAGCAGCCGTAGCGCTTCGCCGGGGATGGCGGTCAGTGCGTAGTCGTAATCGTCGTCGCCCGTCTCCCCGGGCACCGAGACGCACGGCAGCGGCCGGCCCGACACTTCGGTAAAGTCGACCACCAGCTCGTCGCGGGGTTTGCCCTCCGACAGGTGGCGGTACAACCGCTCGATGTCCATGACCTCGAGACGGACTGCCTTGCCGGCGATGTCCCGGGTCTTGAAACTTTTGGATTTCGTCACCTTGTCCGTGAGAACGAACACGCGGACCTGCTCGAGCTCGTCGTAGATCTCCTGAAGGATCTCGGCGAAGCTTCGCACATCGGATGTCGGCTCGAGCTTCGGCGCCAGCTTGCCCTCCGCGGCAAAACCGATGAACCTGAGGCATTGCTCGACCGCCGTTCGCGTTTCGGTGTCGGAGATGGGGGTCGGCTCCTCGACGCCCTCGTAGAGGCTAACGAACAGGTCGAGCTGGTCCTGCTCTTCCGACAGTGCGTAACCGCTGAGGCGCAGATTGGCATTGAGCACCTTCCCCTGGAAATGACAGGAAACCGGCTCGAAGGTCATGCCGATCTCGGCCATGTGCTGCATGGCAATTTCGCAGAAAACCAGCTCGGCAAACGGAGAACCGTCAGCCATCTGGTTCCTGACTTCGGTCTGCGTCTCTCGCAGGAAATCGGGCAGTGACATTTCTACAGCACCTTCAATGCTTGGAGCGCTTCGACAAGGCTGAGGCCATTGCCATGCACCCTGTCGAGGTCGAGTTCATAAGCCGCCCTGAATATTCCGGCGGGGACGGTCGCGTGAGTCAGACGGGGAAAGCTTGCGGTCACCAGGAGGATACGCATCTCTGCCAGTTCCACGCGCCGGGAGTACCGACCGGCGTGGCTGCCGAGGTAGCCCGCCGCCAGGAGGCGTTCCGCCAGCATCCTCCCGGCTTCGGTGTCGTCTCCGGTCCTGCTTCGCAAGTCGGCAACCGATTCGGGAAGCGACCGCCCGTCTGCATGCTGCCGAAATCTCAACCCGGCCAGGAAGAGTGGCTGGCGAACCGAGTCATCGAGCTGGTCGAGCGAAACGATTCGAGCGGGGAAGCCGGACGAGGCAAGTGTCGCCTTCACCTCGATCGCTCCTGTTCCGAGCAGGAAGTCCTGCGTACCGCCCAGCGGCCCCACCCATGACTCGATCGCTGCTGCGGGCGGCATGCCGGTCTCGACGATGGCCGAAAGCATTGTCAGTTCCCCGATCAGCCCCGTCTCTGCCTCGGCGCTCAGCGCCTGCCCCCCCGTGCGCATGAATTCCTGCCACGCACGCACGCGACCGAGGAAGCCGCGCAGTGATCGCTGGGGGTCAAGTGATGTCTCAGCATCGAGGGCCCCCGCCACGTCACAGGCCATGGCAAGGAACAGCTCGGCGCTGCCCGTCGACTTGCGGCTGAGAGCCAGAGACAGGGTGCCGGCCTGGTTGAGGTCAACCCGCTCCACGTTGAAGCCCTGGCCCTCGGGCAGCTTGTCCGCGGCCGGGAGCGACGCTCCGGGGAAGCGAACCAGCAATGCCTCCTCGTTGCCGGGGAAGCGCCGACCAGCACTGAGGAGGCACCGCCCCGATGGGGCAATCGGGATCGTCCGCCATCCGCTGTTTCCGTCGGTGCTCGACAGCGATTGCCAAGCCAGGATGAACTCCTCACTCTGTCGGGCCATATTCCTGCTCCCAGCGCTCCCACGTCAGGTGGTCCACCTTGTACTCAACCTTGATCCCGGAGTTGCTCTGCGGGAAGCTGAGGCCGATCGCGATCACCGGAGCCGTGCGGCCTTTGAGGGCCGGCTGGTCTGACTTGGCGGGATCGAGCGGATAAATCAGCAACAGTCCTCGCTCCGGTGCTGGCGCAACTCCCTCTGCACCGTTCCCGCGGATGCGCCGGATCGCCGGTCCGTTAGGAAGCTCCGGCGGCTGCGGTACCTGACCGTCCTTGTGCCGGCCCGGATCTTTTGTCCAGGCGTGCCGGGTTGCCGTCAAGGCGGCCTCCCAGGCGGGTCCCTCCAGGTCGATGGCTTCGTCCCTGGGCGAGAGAAGCCGGCCGATAGCATAGCGATCGCGCGGGTCCCCTGCCTTACGCTTGAGCATCCTATCAATCGTGATGCCCCCCGGGAAGGTGTAAGAACCGCCGTCCCCGCCTCCCAGCATCACAACGGTCCACGAGGTGAGTTCCCCTTCGGTAGCCATTGATCGGATGAACTGGGCGAGCAGGCCGCTCTTCACCTTGGTCGCCTTGGGGTGCGTCGCGTATCCTTCAAGAAACTCGGCGACCAAGTCGGCCGGGATGCCCTGCCAGAGGTGGCCCTGCCACACGTGTTTGCCACCCCCGCGCGACCGGCTGATCTCTCCTGCGTGGACTGGAGGCCCCATTGCCCGGATCAACTGCGCTGTCGCGGACAGGTTGCGATCGAGCTGAGGCCCGTCGTCGAAGAGGGAGACCGTTTCCAGGAGTTCGCCGCTGAACGAAAGCTGCAGGCTCTTCGCAGTGCGCATCTTGAGCGGCGACGTCACCAGCAGCGTCGGATGAGACTGAACTTTCAGACCGTAGTCGCGCGGCTTCGCGCCGCGATCGGCCATGTCGTCAAATTCCTCGCGCAGCTCCTCCGACGCGTCCGCGATGTGCCCGAACCATTCGACCAAGTCGTCACTGGTGTACAGGCGGCACAGGTCCACGTAACCCGGCCGGTACCCGAACCAGCGCCCCATTTGCATCAGCGTGTCGTACATCTTCGTCGTCCGAACGAAGTAGCTCGTGCACAGGCCTTCCAGTGTCAGCCCCCGTGCAAGCTTGTCTCCGCCGATCG
Source organism: Eleftheria terrae (assembly GCF_030419005.1). Lineage (NCBI taxonomy): Bacteria > Pseudomonadati > Pseudomonadota > Betaproteobacteria > Burkholderiales > Eleftheria > Eleftheria terrae. The sequence goes on along the minus strand of NZ_CP106951.1, from coordinate 2,975,634 downwards.
CTATGACCTTCAGTCCGTGGCCTTCCTCGTCCGCGTAGTCGAGTGCGTCCTTTGCCGTGCCGTTCACCGTGCGGACCGAGATGTCCGAGATCACATCGGGGAGCGCATGCGCGATCTCGTCCCAGGCAGGAACCTTCCGCGCGCCATCTGCTTCCGGGACGAGCTGCTCGAGCTCTGCCGAGGTCGGAACGAAGTCCTCTTCCCACAACCGCCGAAGCTGCTCCAGCAGTTCCTCGTGGTCGATCCGGCGCGTGATCCGCTGTTTCATCCTCCGCACAGCCTCCTCGACCTGCAGATGCACGTGCTGCTGCACCGCGGTAAAGCGCGTCACGTGGACCAGCATGGAGGAGTGATGAGAGCCCTGCCCGCGGCAGGTCCGTGCAGCGCATGCCAGGACGAAGGAACAGATCGCGTTCCTGAGCGAGGGAGGAATCGCCTCCTGGCCGTTGTAGATGGGGATGTGCTCCTTCCTGTGTCTCGCAGGCATCCAGCCGCCCGGTTCCTCCCTGTTCACATGATCGGCGACCGGGCGCGTGAGCGGCAGCCCTCCGTCCCGCCCCTCGGGGCCCAGGAGACCGAAGACCCGGGCGGGACCTACATAGTTGGACGGGGCGGCTAGGTTGACGATGAACGCCTCGGGGAACAGGTCGGGGCCCTCTTCCGGGGTCTCGTTGCGCCGGTGGATGAAGATGTTGGCAAATGGCGTCGCCGTGTAGCCCACGTAGGCCGACTTCTCGAAGGCATGAAGGATCTTCCGGATGAGGCTGTTGATGGTCTTGGGCTGATGCTCCTCGTCCGGCTTGCCGTCCGCATCGAACAGCTGTTCGCCCGTGTCGACGGAAGCGTGGTCCGCCTCGTCGTCGATGACGAGCAGCGGCAGTTTGGTGACGACCCGGCGCCCGGTAGCCCTGTCAGTGGTGTCCGCGACGTGCCCCCGGATCCACTTGAGGAGCTGGGTGAGGACCGTCTTCTGCTTCTTCACGACGAACAGCCACGGCCGCTCCTCGGGCGTGATGGCGAAATGCCTGGCGACTGTCGCACTGAAGTCGCCGTTGTCGGCACGGGTTGTTGCGCAATGCGGGTGAATGCTCGGATCGCTATCAATCTCGGCAACGCCGATCGGCTTGCCCGGATCTCGGTTCGCCGACGTCTCATAGCCGAGGAAGCATTCTTCGAGACGGATCTGCGTTTGCGCCCGCAGGTTGTTGTGCACCCCGGCGAGGACGATGATGATCTTGTATCCGGCGTCTGCCGCCTTGCACACCAAGCCGGAGTAGTTGCTGGTCTTGCCCGACTGGACGTGGCCGACGACCAGTCCCCGGCGATCCCATGCACCTTCCCGGAGCGGATCCTCCAGCTGCCTGAGGATGTTGTCCGTTGACTCGTCAAGAGCCTGGACCACGTCGAGGGCCAGCTTTCGCTCCAGGTAGCCTTGATACCGCTGCCAGTAGCGCCAGTCCTTCTTCCTTGCCGAGACGAGCCAGGGCCTGTGGTTCTCGTCGTTCTCGAGCGTCGAGTCCCTCCCGATCCAGTGACTGAAGCGCCGGATGAGCTCTGCAACCGCACACGCCTCGTCAATCCCGCCGGGGTGCGCGGAGGCCAGCATTGTCGCGGCGACTTTCACCTTTTCCGCGATGAGGGCCGGTGTGATGCCTCCCTTTTCCTTGTCTCCACGCATAAGCGTCTGCGCGATGCTGATGGCGTCGGCGAGCGCTCGGTCGTTCTCGGTCATGTCGAAGTCCTTGTGCTTGCGTTCACTGCAGCTCGTCCGGTAGGCCGTCGACGAGCGCCGGATAGTTCTGGAATGGCTCCATGCCGAGCAGCGTTCGCTTGGCGGCCTGAGCACTCATCCCGCGGCGTTTGACCATGTCTTCGTAGAAAGGGAATAGCGCCTCGATGACGGCCTTCGGCGGTTCTCCCGCGAAGGCCGTGCGAGGGGTTTCCCTGTTCTCTGCCGTGTCAAGCCAGATGCGCTGCACCGGCACCGTTTCCTCGATCACCCTCAGCATGGCGCGCACGAGTGTGGCCTGGGGGCCTGAACCGTCAAGGACCGCCGCAATCGCCGGGTGTCTTTCGTCGATCCGGTATTTGACGCCCGACCTGCTGTGCTCGGCCCGCCAGGCATGATCCAGCGGGACACCTCTGTGGCCCGTTGCCGGTGCTCCCCGATACGCAAACACCTTTCGCGCGCGGGCACGCGTGTCCTCTGCCAGACGCGTCAGCCAGGGGCGAAGAGTCACGGGCGGCCGCGCCGTTGATTTCCGGATGTCGATCCTCCAGGCCGTGTCGGCCGTGTTCGGGATGTCGAGCCGGATGCGGGCCAGCCTGTGAGCCTCTTCCCGGTTCCATGCGCGGCCCTGCCCCAGGCCCAGCCATCCTCCGGCAAGCAGCAGCCGCTCGTTGCGATAGACATAGAAGCCCTGCTGCGCCGTCCAGCCCTCGGGACCGGCGGCCGCTTCGAACTCTTCCGCCGTCAGCTGGTCCTTGTGGGGCAGTACATGGCACTCGACCTCGATCTTGCCGACGTCGGTCGGCATCCTGGCGATCGGGGACGCCCATGGCTTTGCAGCATGACCGCTCATGAAAGGGTCCCAGGGCAGTACGGGCCGCCCGTTGATCAGCAGCCGCAAGCGCCTCCGGGGACCGCCCAGAAGGCGATGGAACACCATGGCCAAGTGCCGTTCGGCGCCATCTATCATGTCGTTGAAGTCGTCCGCCGTGTACCCGGGCGTGACGATCCGGTCCATCGCCTCCCACAACACGAGTGTTCCCGCGCTTCGTCCTGAGAGTTGCACGAGGAAGGGCTCGGAGCCGGTAGCCGGCCCTTCGAACAGCAGCCACCCTCCATCGGCACTGGCGGCCAGCTGGTCGAGGTCCCAGCGCAGGCAGGCAGTACTCGGGCCGACCACGGAAGCGACCGTCAGCCGCCGGCATTGCGAAAAGGAGGCGGTCTTCAGTCCCAGGCCGAAGCGGCCGAGATCCTGCGGTTCGCGGGAATCCACCGGGCTCTTGTCGCCGAGGGTCATCGCACTCTCGAGTTGGGAGTCCGTCATGCCGTCGCCATCGTCGAGAATCGAAATCCGGCTGTCGGGACCGCTCCAGGCGAAGTCGATGCGGACCTCCCGCGCTCCGGCCGAGATGCTGTTGTCGACGATATCGGCAAGTGCGGATCCGGTGGAGTAGCCGAGGCCGCGTAGCGACTGCAGCATCGCGGACGCGCGGGGCGGTGCGTTGCGAGTTCCGCGGCTCATCGCCAGTAACCTTTCCCCGGCCAGTGCTCGAAGCCCATGGCCATAAGATCCCGTGCCAGGCGACGCAGGGTGCTGTCTTCGGGGTCGTTGAGGTAGACCCAGACCGACCCGGCGCCGTGCTGCTGCCGGAGGTCCTCGACGGGAATGCCGTTCTGAAGGCACCTTTCGAGCAGGCGGGCAAGAGCGGACGGTTTCGCGGGCTCCTCCGGCGTGGAGGATGCCTCGACTGTCATGCGTTGCCTTCGTGCCCCCCGCGCGTTGGAGGGGAGAGCGCCCCTGCCGACCATCTTCCTGGCGGCATCGCTGTCGCGCTCGTGTTCGCCCTGTTGTACGGATGAAGGGTCCTTACCGAGCCACGCTGCAAGGGACCCGGAGCGGTGCGGATGTCGAAGGTCGCGGAGGGCGGCTGCCTCTATCTGCCTGATCCGTTCTCTAGTGACCTGGTACTTTTCGCCCACTTCCTCCAGCGTGAGTGCGTCGTCCAGCCCGAAGCCAAAGCGCATGCGGAGTACCTGCTCCTGCTTGGCCCCGAGGCCGCGCAGCTGCACGTCCAGCGTCCGGCGCAAGTGCAAGGCCGCGACATGCTCGAACGGATCGGCGTTGCACCGGTTCTCGATGCCTGGTTCAAGATCGAGCGCCTCAACAGGGAGGGGCTCGGAGGTTGCGCGCAGCGCCGGACCGATCTTTGCGATCGGCAGCGAAAGCCGTTCGGCCAACCATTTGACCGGGGCTCGACGGCCCGTCTCCCTTTCGAAGTCCTCGTCCTCTCTCAGAATGCGGCGGGCCGTGTCGAACATGTGGACCGGAAGCCGGATGAGGAGGGACTTGTCGGCCACCGAGCGGCTGACCTGCTGGCGGATCCACCAGATCGCCATGGTCGAGAACTTGAGCCCCCGGCGCCAGTCAAACTTGTCGACGGCCTTCAGCAGCCCGATGTTGCCTTCCTGAAGGAGATCTTCCATCGGTACGCCCAGGCCGTGATACCTCCTGGCAACCGTCAACACCAGCTTCAGGTTCGCATCCGTCAGGCGATCCCTCGCGTCCCGATAGGCCCGGACTGCGGAGGAAAAGCGCGACGCCGATGCCGTTCTGTCTTCGCTTGCCGCGGCGCATAGGTCCAGCAGGAACTGCCTCGTGATGCGAAGCTCGGCGAGTGTTCGACGAATCTCGATGGGAAGCGCGGCCGCTCCACACATGTTCGCCAGATCTGCAATCCTCCTGAGAAAACCAACAGGATCGGCCGAACGGTCCTCCAGTTCAACCCCCGGTTCGTCGTCGGATCCGTTCCCCTCTTGCGAGGAACGCGGTCGGCCAACATCTTCAATGCCTGCCGCATCTCCAGCGTCTTCCTCAGGCGGGACATCATCTCCAGCCTCGGCCGTAATCCAGCTCATGGGCCGGGCGCCCCTGCGCACGGAATCTGCTGCCACGACGAGGTGCTGAAGGCCTGCGGGCCATGCTGAAAGGGCGTCGAGCGCCTCATCCACGCCCCTCTCCATCGCCTGCGCCAGTGCAATCTCCTCCTCGGCGGTTACGAGTCGCTTGCGGTGCAGGTCTCTCATATAGAGACGGACCGGGTCGTTCCGGTTCGACCGGAGGTCATCCAGAAATGCCAGCGCGTCGGAGACGGCGGCCTCTTCCTCAGACGTCTCGTCGGGATCGACAAACACCTCGAAGTTGTCGAATGGAGAGCGGTACTCCACGCGGTCATCAATTTCCGCCCCGAGGTCGTTCAAGACAATGCGGAGCAGGACCTTGCCCGCCGCGTCCTTGTCCTGCTCGGGATCAAGGGACAGGTCCTCAACGGCGGCAAGCGGCACGCTCCCTTCCCGTACCGCTCTCAGGACGAGGCGGCGCAGTTCGGCGACACCTTTGGCGCCTTCCGCACTCGGCAGCGGGGCCGCCAAGTGCGGCAGAATCACCTCGATATCGTCCCACGCAGCGGACGAATCGACCGGGGCATGCAGTGAGATCGATGCCTGGATCGCTGCTGCTGCTTCCGCCACTGAGCGGTCATCCACCGGGGCCGGCCGATCCTCCTCTGCTTCCCAGGCGTCAAGAGCGGCAGGCAGGCCGCTGCCGAAGCCGTCCGTGAGCTCGTCAAGGTCCATGACATCCTGGCGCTGGTTGTCTCCTGGAGATGGGACAGGAGTCACGCCGTGGTTGCCGCCGGAAGGCGCACCTGCTGGGGCCGAATTGCTGAGGGCAATCGACGCCCGCTGCTCGCCCGATTGACCAGCGCTTGGCCCGAATTCCGGTAGAGGCGAGGCCGGTCGAAAGATCGGCAGCGTGACGCCCGAGGCCGGTGGATGGCTGTCTTCTTGCGGACACGCAACTGCCGTCGCGCCAGCGCCCGTTACGGATACGGCTGCCGCGATGCGTTCCGCCGCACGCTGAGCGCCGAGGCGCTTGGCGTGGAAGAGAGCGTCATTCCCGGCTGGATCACGCGCGGTCGGGTCGGCGCCGGCTTGCAGCAGAAGTTCGCATATGCCCGCCCGGTCGTGAGAGGCCGCGATCATCAATGCCGTCAGCCCCTTGTCGTCACGGGCATTGAGGTCGTCACCCCGCTCGATGTGCAGGCGAACCGCGCTCTCGACGCCTGTAACAATCGCCGTTCGAAACAAGCGATTGAGGCGCGGAGCATCAGGCTTCGGCTCGCTCACGCGGGCTTCACCTCGCTCGCGCTGATCCGCGAGTTGGAATCGGCTGTGCTACTCCCCGGGCCGGCTGCGACTGGCTCGGGTTGTGTTCCCTTCGGTCGGCTAATGTTCCCTGTGTCCATGGCCGGGCTTGTTCTGGCTAATTGAAACAAATTCTACAGTGCCCACCTGCAGCCGTGCGTACCATCACACCCGAATGATTCACAGTTGCCGGGAGACGGGATGACGTGAGGAGGGAGTCGATGGTCCCTAGCATCATGATGCCGCCGCGCGCAGATTTCGTTCCTTCCGAACGGCGCAGTCGCCCACAGGTGGACGAGATCAGGGCAGGGCAGGAGAGGGAGACGGGGCTCGGTTGGCCGCGTACGGTAGCGGGAACGACACAGGAAGGCTGGTCTTATGGTGGTTCTGCACCACCAAAATACGACGCCCAACCGTTCTCGGTTGGGCGCTTTCGTTTGGGCCTTTCCCGCGCCAGTGCGGGCTTGCGGGGCGTTCTGCCTGTGCCGCGGGTCGGCCACTTCAGGCGAATTTCTGGTCCAGTTCGATTCTGTCCTGCTCTCTCTTCTCTGAAAAAAGAGACCACTTTTTCTAACCGGCACAAGGAGAAGTCCTTTGCTCACGCGGGCTTACGCGTGTGTCGAATAGAGCGGTTGCAAACCGTCTTAGTGGAGCAGAGACGGGTAGAAAACCGGGGTGAGCTGCTACTCACATCCCCGGCCGCACTGCGACCTCGGTGACTTGTCGAGTTCCTCCCATTGAACACATTGGCGCCTCCATAAACTAGATCACGTGTGAATGATGCAGCGCGTCTTCTGCGCTGAGTGGAAACGTTGCCGACCTGTTGGATCACTGGAGCAGTGAGAGCCGAGTGAGGGGGGGGCAACTCCGAGATCGTGTCCGTCCTTCGCGGAGACGCTGAGGATGTTCGGGCATGTGCCTAACCTTTGCGTTGACCGGATCCGGCCGGGCAAGGCGAGGGCTGCTCCGCAGGCATGGACCCGTGTCTGTGCCGAGTAAAGCCGTTGCAGAATGGTGAAGAGTAGCTGTTCGGCTATCAAATCAAACCGCCAAGTGGATGCGCGCCAGGTTACGGTTCAAACAAGGAGAAATCCATGCTGGAAGGCGTCGCACACTCGGCTTTGGGCAAGGCGTTAAGTTGGCTGGCTGGGAAGGCAATGGCCCTTCTTGTTCGGCGCAAGGCGCGAGCGGCGCTCCATGGCGGCGACGCGATCGATGCCAAAACCGTCAAAGGCCAGGTCTCGCAGACCATCAAGCAGTTGCTCAACGAGCCACTTCTCAACGAGAAGACGAAAGTACGTGCGTCCCGCGAGTGGCTGGTCCGGCCCGACACGCACGCTGAGATGACCAACTACGTGACTGGGTGCCTAGGTAGCAACCAATCCCTCGAGAGCTCCAGCCTGGAGCGCATGAGCAAAACATACGCCGAGGTCACCGGCGAGGCAGCTCAACTGGCAAAGGGGGTTGTCATCGGCGTGGCCGGCTATATAAGTGAAATGCTGGCTGCCCACCCGAACTTTGTTGCCGCCAATCTTCTGGAGCTTGCTGCTGAGGGACGCGCGAGGCGCGCCGCACAATTGGCTGCACGGGACGCTCGAGTATTGATTGATGCCTCTAAGGCACTGCTCGACCAGGCGCCCCAAGCGGGCAACCTTTTGGCGCAGCGGGTACCTGCAGTCTTTGACTCCGGAAGTGGCTCGAAGGAACGCAAACGGTTGGACGTCGCTGCGCTTGTTCGGCTGCTTGTCGAGCGCCGTCTGGTCGTCGTCGCCGGCGAAGGCGGCATCGGCAAAACGACCGCTTTGGTTGAGCTTGGCAGGGCGTTGCTTGATGACCCCGCGCTGCCTGTTCCGCTTTTCGTTTCTGCAGCGGGTTGGTCGCGCACGGGACAGCCGCTCTTGGAATACCTCGCCAAACTCGGTGGCGTCCAGCGCAGTGGCCTCGAGGAAGCGGAGCTCTCCCTACTGCTCGACGAAGGCAAGGTCGCCGTCTTGCTGAACGGCTGGAACGAGGTGCCTGCAGCCATGAAGGCGTCCGCTACCGCGCGTGCAGATGATTTTCTGGCGGCGCACCCGGGAGTTCTCGTTGCGTGCAGCTCCCGACGTGCCGAAGGCCCCTTTGCGACTGCCTCTGGAGCGAAGGTCCGCGTTCTGGAGTTCAACTGGGAACGACAGCGGGAGCTCATGCAACAAGCGTTGGCCCCCGACGTGGCACGCCGCCTCATCGAACGCTTTCAAAGTGACACGATCTTGCGGTTGGCAGCTCGCAATCCTTTGCTTCTTTCCAGCGCGATTCGTCTCGCCCAGGAGGGCCACGAGGTTCCGGCGACCCTGTATGAGCTGCTTGATGCAGTGCAGTCCCTACTAGAGGCGTCGGGCCACCGTGAAGTTGTGCTGCGAGAAGGACCTGTCTTTGGTCAACAGCGGGTCTATCTGCGGCAGCTTGCAAGTGCAATGACCACTGCCGGTGCTGCCGACTTGCCTGTCGAAGATGCGCTACGGGTGGTGGGAGAAACTGTCGCCGAGCTTCGCTTGGCACACCGGGCCGGCAATAACGTCGAGCCGGCTCAGGTGCTCGAAGTCCTTTGCGATACCCACTTGCTCCACCGCGATTGCGCCGACGAGACGGTGCGATTTGCCCACCAACGCTTTCAGGAGTACTACGCCGCCGCGTGGGTGCTCCAGCAACTATCTGTGCAGGAACTCTCCGAGGACATTGAAGGTTCCTTGCTGCGGGATGTCTTCAATTGGCCGGCTTGGTCGGAAACCTTGCGACTGGCCGCTGACAAGCTGGCTACTGGGCCGGCAACTCCTCGAAGGCGCCTGGTCGACCTCGCGCTTCGCACCGACCTGACCTTGGCCAGTGCCCTGGCAGGTTCTGTCCGAATGCAACCTGAGGAGGGCGCTCCCTTCTCAACGCTCACCGAGGGCATCACAAAACTTCATGCGACTTCATCGGCGGCGGCCAGGAACCATGCGATGGCTTGTATGGCGCTGTGCCGTTGCTCGTTGTTCGGGGCTGAGTTGGCCGAGCTCATCGGAGCCGGCAACCTGCAAGAGACCCTCGCCGTGGTCCATGGTGTTGGCGGCCTCAGCGTCCGCTCCTTCGACGGAAGACTGATGGACCTTTACGGCGCCTGGGATGCGACGCAACGTGACGCATTTATCGGGGCTTTGGGCGGGCATCCGGAGAACCTGCCATTTCTCATTGACGTTGCAGCACGGGATGAAAGCGAGCAGGTCACCGAGCAGGCCATCGCGGCGCTAGCCTGGCAGTTCCCTGCCTCCGGAGCGGCTCTCGACGCCTGGTTCGCCGCACCAGACGAGGTGAAAATCTCGCATAACGCCTTCTATGCTGTCATGTTCCTCGTCCCGGTTGAACGAACGAAGGAGATTGTCAAGGAGGTGCAGAGACTGGCTGCGAGTAGAGGCGACGACGCACTCCTCCTGCGCCTTGCATATCAACTGCCAGTAGAGCAATGCGCCTTCGCTGTCGATGCGGCCAAGAAGGCCCTCCGCGAGGGCGAGCGCTACCAAGGGAACCATGCGCTCAAGCTCGTCCAGGCGTTCGCGCCTGAGGAACTAGCTGCGATTGCAGGGGAGCTTGTCCTTCTGCATCCCGTGGTTCCTGACTGGGCCGCCGAGCAGCTCGCTAACCTCGGCGCTGATGAACGACAGGCTGCATTCGCGCGGCTGTATCCTAAGGCCGTTGGCTCTTCGGCGGAAAAGGTCGACGCGGGGCGAATTGGAACCCTTGCATCTCCCGGCGACGTCTCAAGATTGTTTGACCGATGGCTCAACCAGCCTAACTCCTCAGAGGAGGAGCAGGTTCGCGAGCGCCTGCTGCATCGAATGCTGCTGGCTGCGTCGACGGAAGACCTTTCCAGCGCGGTTTTGGCGCAACGGCATGTGCTGGACGTCCTCCGAATACGTAGGATGCTCGCGCTCCTGTCTCGTCCGCGTACGCTCGAGCGCTACTCAGATCAGGCACTCGAGGAGCCTCGTGCTCCCGCGCGAGCCGTGGTCGAGGACTTGGTTACACGGTATTGGAGCACTGTGGAGCCTTACGACGTCCCTCCAAATGGCGCCAAGGCAGCCCTCTGCAGCCTCATGGCTGCCTCGGACCCTCAGTACTTCGAAGAACGCATTCTCGAAGGCCTCATGCTTGAGATGCAGCGGCGAAACACGGTCGCCGACTGTCGCACTCAGCAGAGTTCCAACTCGCATGCTGGCGAATTCGAGGACGCGGCCGTTGCTTGCGGAATATCAATGGCGCAACGGTTGATCCCATTGCTGGGTACCCGTGATGAGGGCTCCGTGCTGTCTGGCGTGCTGCGGCGGATCGCGCTCAAGCCCTGGAAACGAACGAAGTTTGATGGCCGCCTAGACATGCCTGCGCGTCGACAGCGGCTCTCCGAAGGACATGTCCTTCGCCAGCGGGACGCTGATTACCAGGCCGTCACCGATGCACTAGCGAAACATCTTGCGCACCGTATCCAGAAGCTCGGGGACGAGACTGCTCATCCAAGAGAGAATCTGTTCCACCGACGCTGGTGGCTGATGACACTGCTAGCAGGTCTACCCACCCATGTCGGCTGGGGGGAGCTGCGCAAATGCCTTACACGTGGCGATGTGCTTCTTGACCGCTTCATATATGCCCTGAACTCCCTCGTTTCCCAAGGTGCCGGCCTCGACGACGATGACCTGGTCGAGGCGTTGCGAGCCAAGTTTCACGAGCGGCTGGAGAGCAAGGAGTGGTTCGACCAGCAAGACACCACGTTGGAGGACTTGGCCGCCCTTCACTTCTTCATCGAGTCCGACGCCTTCTCCTCGTCCGACCTCGATTCCACCGTTGACCTTTGGGTCTCGAAAGCCCCGAACTACGTCATCGCGCGCAAGCTGCTCGAAATTGGCACGGCGGCAGCCATGGGCCAATTCTTCCGCCACGCGCTGAAGGGGACGTTCAAGGGTTTGGACGAAGTGGCGTCTGCCTTCTTGCACAGCTCGGACGGGCCGCTAGACTTGGTCACGATGTCGCTCGACGGCACACTGTTCAGACTGCTGCGGGGCTACCATGCTCAGGAAGCAGTGGCCACCGAATTGTCAAAGCGTCTCTCCGAGAAGCCAGAGCAGCTCCACAAGGTCTTGGAGACTTGCTTGCGACAAGGTACAGACGTTGCCGGAAAGCTAATTTTGTCTCTCGTGCGCCTCCTTCCGGAGCCCGATACGCGGTCCCTCGACTACGTGCTTGACTATTTCGACCTCGCTGTGCGTGGAAAGTGTGGAGGCGATGTGTTCTCGCTGACTGAATTCTTCGAACAACGGGAGCTCGTCGAGGGTTCAACGAATATCCAGAACGTCTCGTCCAGGGCATGCAACTATCTTCGAGTTCAGCTCTTTCAAAGAGCGTTGGCCGGGGCGCTGGGGGCTCGCGCGGCCGCGACACTGCTCCTTGCAGTGGAAGAACTGCGCTTCCACTATGGACGTCCCGTCGACGAACCGAGGCACCCCAACCTCGACGGTGGATCGGCCTGGCCGCATGCGCTTGCTGAAGCGTTCGCGCCTAGCGCGTGCTGACAGCTACAAGGCCAGGCCTACCGGCAAACGCTCATCGAGGTTGTCGGCAGGCCGACTCGATGCTGCTCAGTTGCAGCTATCGTTTCGCTATACTGCTGCGCAAAGGGGTGGCAGCCCCGCCGTCCGCGTCTCACCGAGACAAGGTGAATCTGCTAGCTTGTCTTCCGTCGCTGGTTCTTCTTCCGGTGCCGGGCGTAATGCGGACAACGCCCAGAGGGTGCACCGGAGACGGAGAAACAATGACCGATTCTCGATCTGCTACCCAAGCTTTTGTGTTTGAAATGAAGGGACAGGCAGCCGCGTTGCGCGAACAGGCGCGTAAATCAGGGACTGCATTGAGCCACAGCCAAGCGCTTGAGGTCGTAGCTCAGCTCAATGGCTTCAGAGACTGGAACGCTGCGGCGGCAGCCAGAAGCACCGGCAAAGCTGCAGCTGGCGATGCAAACCGAGCATCTCCAACGCGTCCCGCAACTCTTTCTAAGGTCCAGTTGGACCTGAAGAATTCTGCAGAGGCGACCCCGGCTATGGTGGCCGCTTTGCTGGCCTCCGTCGATGACGATCGACACTGGCAGCTGCGGGTCACAAAGGACGGCATCGCGTACCTATCTGATGTCGCGGGCAATTCTGACCTCGACAGCCTGGCGTTCAGGCTCGAAACCTGGTGTGCAGGATGCGGGGATGTTGGCCCGCAGGCGGCCGCAGACGAGCTATGGGTCCTGTCGGTGTACCGCGATCTTGTCGAGAACTGGCCTGATCCCAAGTCAGCGCTGATCGACTGGTGAATCGCAGGCATTCGGTCAGCCGCGTGTTGACCGGACGCTTCGACCGTGCGAGGGTCTGGTGTCGTCATGGCAAAGACGTCGGCCCTGGCGCCGGTCAATAGCGCGCCTGCAAGGATTGCGCGACTCGGGAGCGGTGGGCCTACCGCTGTGAAGGCTTCGTCTTCGAAAGGCTGGACAGCGGCACCCATCGGCCAACCTTGCCGGGTACGCCCTCGATCTGGCCATCATAATATTTCGAGACTCGGGCCCATCCGCCTTTCACTTCAAAAACTTCTAGCTGCTGTCGCTTGCGCAAAGTGTTTGTTGCCGGGGCGCGCTTGCTTGGCGCTAGCCGTTCCTGTACTTCATCGACGACGAAGTATTGCTCGGGAGGTGCTGCTTGGGCGCCCACGTTGTAGGCCAAAACAAATACTGCAGCGAGTGAGCGAAATCGCATGGTCGGGCCCCGGCGTTGAAGTGGGAGTGATTACACAGCGCTGGCTGACCCGGTTCACGTGCAGATGTCACGACGGCTATGCCAGAAACTGACAGGTCAGCCGCAATGACACCGCGGCGCCCGAGCTGGACGGTTCCACAAGGGAGGGGCACCGGTGAACGCAGCATGTCCGCAGTAAAGTACCGCACCAAACACACTATGGAGTACCCGCTGATGCCAAAAACGTACGCCCAGCTGCGTGACGAGATGGGAGCGCTTCAGCGCCGTATGGAAGCCGCCAGGCGCAAAGAGGGCGCCGGTGCCTTGAAAGAGATCAAGAATGTCGTCGCGCTCTACGGCTTTACCGCGGAGGACGTGTTCGGCGGTGAGAAGGCTCGGACCCGGAATTCATCAACGGGCAAGGCCTCACGGGCCGAAGTGCCGAAGTACCAGGACGCCCATGGCAACAGCTGGTCGGGCCGCGGCCCTCGCCCGCGCTGGCTGCGCGAAGCTCTGGAGCGAGGCGAGGTGATCGAATCCTTCCTCGTCGCCGAAGGTACCAGCGAAGTCCGCGCTGCAAGCGAGCGGGCGCTAGCCAAGAAGCGTCGCTCCGCCGGTCAGCCGCCGGCGGCCAAGAAGGCCTCGCGCCGAACTGCTGAGGCGCCCGGGCGCAAGGCCGCATCGAAAAAGGCAGCGAAACCGGCCACCAGGAAGCGCAGGGCGGCGGTGTCCGCTGCAGCGGAGAAACCCGAGGCGACCGCAGCCGAGTGAGAGCTACCCCAAGCCCGTTGGGAGGCAGATGGGCCGCTCTCCTCGCTCCAGGCCGCTCGCGGCACGGCGCTCTCGGGAACGCGTGCTAGGACCTGCGCCTCCAGCATCCTGATCCGGTCAGCAGCATCCGTGACCGAGTCGGTGATGTACTGCGTGATTCCCAACGGGATGTCGAGGGCAGCCAGGTCGTTGATGACCTGCTTAGCCTGACGGAGCCATTCGACGTGCATGGCGCTCAGCGTGGCGAGCTGCTGCGCAAGAACGTCCGGCGCAGCAGCGTCGAGGCACGATTGAAACGCCATCTCCAGCGCGGCCGTCGCGGACAGCATCGCCGCGAACGGCTCATGCAACGCGCGAGGAATGGCCAGCTCTGCGCTCTTCAGCGAGTCCTGCTGGCTCACCCAGTCCGAGGCATGGCGCCACAGGCAGGCGAAGGCCTGGAATCCGACATAGCGTTCGTACAGGTCAACAAGTTCCGCTTCTGTCGCTCCTTCGAGGATCTGCCGGAGGCCAGGCAAGAAGCCCAGCATTCGGTCGAGAATGATCTCTACAGATGCGCCTTGGGCGGCGAGTTGTTTGATGCGCAAATCGATGGCCGCAGCCACCTGATCATGTGCGTGCATGCTCATTTCCTTCAGAGGTGGATGACGGTTGGCGAGGTGAGCCGGGGCACCTGCTAGAAATTGCAGCGTGCCACTGGGAACCAGCTACTGGAGCCCGTTCGCAAGGGGTCTGCACCGTCTGCTCACAAACCTGTCCACAGCTGTGGTGGACAACTGCGGGAGCGACGGGCGCCGACGGCTCAACGCACCATGGGGGAGGGGGCCGCTGCTAGCGGCCTGTTCGCCCTCCTTCAGTCCGTCGTCAGTACCAAGCACCCGGCCATGACGCGGACCCGCACCTGCGTATCCACCTCAAAGCCTGCGTCCCTGAGCCATTTGCCCCGCAGGCGCACCCACGGTACCGGTGTGTCCGCCACGCCAGAGGGCTGCCGGCTTCGGTCGTAGGGGAGGAACGCCCCATTGACGCTGAGGTAGCGCTCGTTCCTCTCTAGCTTGCTGGTTGTGGGCAATGCTTCGCCCGGCCTATGATTGACATCAGCCACGATTGACTTCCTGCGTAAGTTGATTGTGGTTAGCCGATCCGAGGTGTTCCCGCACCTTCGGGTCGGCGCCTTTACGGCGTCGCCGCGCGGACAGAATAAAGAGACAACCTCCCACAGGGAAGGACCCAGCGGGCGCTTTTCTGGCTCATCCAGCTACAAGCGCGTCTGCTTGATCGCTGGCCCGGTCTCCTCCTTCTATCCTTTCGCGCGACGAGCAGTAACCGTCTACAGCCGCAGTGCTGCAAGCACCGCGTGCTGTGGTGGAGGAGCAGCCGTCGTCGACGGGCTCTTCCCGATTCGCCTTTCCACATTGCATCGGACCGCTGAACGGCTGGCTCGCGTCACACCGCAGTGAATGCTGTGCAAGGTCGCCCTCGAGAACGCGGGGGAGGACCCATGCGGCAGCCCTGTAGCTTTCCATCCAAAGGTCCCCGATGCATCACCTGCATCGATCTCCAAGATTGGCAAAAGGTCGCCGAGCTGCGCCACGATCAGGATGGGGTCCTGCAGCAGTACCTGAACCAGCCGATAGCGGTACCGGCGCTCTCCACTGGCGCAGCGGTCCAGTGCCACAAGCACCGAGCGGTGAAGCCCAGTGATGAATCCATCTGAGCGTAGCTGTCGCTCCAGTCCCCGGTACCAGATGCGCCTTCGCTGCCACGAGACGTCACGTGCAAGCGTTGCGCAGCACCAGAAGCCGTATGGCGTGTGACCGTCGAGCATGCTTCTCCTTCAGATCGCCTGCAAAGCGCGCAGGCAAAGATCGCCCATCCCACACCCCTCTTTGGGGCAGGAGCCTTTATCGGTTAAGGAATGCAGTCAGCCGGTTCTGATGCTGCTGACGGTAGTTGGGGAGCCGAGCCTATGAGGGTGACGCAGAACGTGCGACCGGGCTCTGAATGGATGGCAGGATGACCGCCAGGCTGCCGTCGCCTTAATCTCGACCAATCCTTCTTTCCCCATTGCTGCCTCCCTGTGTACGCGCTATTTTTCGCCGAGTTGGGCCCGCACTTCAATGACATATTGGGTCTGGGACCCATTCCTCAAAGTTATGGGAGGTCCAATGGAGCTGAGACACCTGCGCTACTTCGCAGCTGTTGCAGAAGCCGGCAGTTTCAGTGTGGCGGCAGAGGGGCTGTTCATCGCTCAACCAGCCTTGTCGAAGCAGATCCGTCAACTAGAAGAAGAGCTAGCAGGCTGCTGAAATACCTCGCCGTCGGCAGCGCATCCTGGCGGAGATGCGGCACAGTGTCACCCAGCACCCGAACCTGAATCTTGTTGTCACCTATGCGCGGTCCCGACACCTTCACCGAGAGCCTGTTCAGCGTCAAGAAGCTGGACGACTTCGTGCCGGCCACGCATCCGCTGCGAGCGATACGCGCGATGGTCAACGACGCGTTGATCGAGCTTGAAGACATGTTCGCCGACATGTATGAGGACGCCGCCAAGGGCGGGCGTCCGAGCATCGCCCCGCAGAAGCTGCTACGGGCGATGTTGCTGCAGGTGCTGTACTCGGTGCGCTCGGAGCGACTGCTGATGGAGCAAGTGCAATACAACTTGCTGTTTCGCTGGTTCATCGGCCTATCGATGGACGACAACGTGTGGGTGCCCACGGTATTCAGCAAGAACCGACAGCGCTTGATCGAGCACGATGCGGTGGTCGCGTTCTTCAACGAAGTGCTGGCGCAAGCCGAGCGCAAGAACTGGCTGTCCAAGGAACACTTCAGTGTGGACGGCACGCTGATCCAGGCGTGGGCCAGCCACAAGAGCTTTGTGCCCAAGAAGGCCGGTGACGACGACGACGCGGGCGGTGGCAGCAGCAACGATGGCAGCGACTTCCGGGGCCAGCCGCGCAGCAACGACACGCACGAATCGAAGACCGATCCAGACAGCCGCCTGTATTGCAAGGGCAAGACTGCCAGCGAGATGCGCTTCATGGGCCACACACTGATGGACAACCGGCACGGCCTGATCGTCAATGCCGTGGTCACTCAGGCAGACGGCTATGCCGAGCGCGCGGCGGCCCGGGCCATGATCAACGATGCCCGGCAGGTCAACCCTGAGGCAGAGATCACGCTGGGTGCAGACAAGGGCTACGACGCGGCGCAGTTCATCGCCGAGTTGCAGCAGCTCAAGGTCGAGCCTCATGTGGCGCAGAACAAGTCGGGGCGTCGCTCGGCGGTGCCCGATGAGATCGCCCAGACCGACGGGTACGCGTTGTCGATGCAATGCCGCAAGCGCATCGAGCAGGCCTTCGGGTGGGCCAAGACCATCGGCTCGATCCGGCAGGTGATGGTGCGCGGACTCAAGAAGGTGGACCAGTTGTTCGTGCTGAACATGGCGGCCTACAACTTGGTGCGCATGCGCTCGCTGGGACAGGTCCGTCTGCAAGGCGCCAGATGAGCAGCGCAGGTGCGCAACTCGGCCCTCCACAGGGGCGAACCGGCCCGGAAATGGCCCTTCTGACACTCCTCGCGACGGCAGCTACCGAAACTCCATCAGCTCGCGGGTCGAGGTAGGTGCTTCAGCGCAGTATTTCAGCAGCCTGCTAGGGGTCCTGCTGTTCGCTCGGCATGCAAGGGGAGTTGTGTTGACGCCCGCCGGCAAAGCGCTGCTGCCCGAGGCCCGCGTGCAACTTGCGTCCATGGGACGCCTGGCAGACCTGGCGCGTCGTGCAAGGGGCGTGGAGAAGCACCGACTCAGGGTCGGCATCGCTCCTTCGTTGGCGATTCCGGTGCTGCCTGGGCTCGCAGCCCGACTGCAGGCGCACTTCTCCGAATTCGACATGGACGTGCGCGACATCGCAAGCACCGAGCAAACCGAAGCCTTGCTTGCGAATGAAATCGACATTGGTATGGCGTGCCTGCGGCCGAGGCATTCCGCGGTGTCGGTGGCGTGCCACTTGGAGGACCGGCTCTGCATAGCAATGCATCAGCAAGATCCTCGGGCCAGACAAGAGTCCTTGAGATTGCAGCAGTTCGTCGAGGACCGATTCGCGGCCTTCAGTGAGCAATCTTGGCTAGCACGCGGGGACCGGCCCGACCCGATCTTTGCGAAGGCCAGATTCCAGCCCTACGTGCACTATGAGGTCGCGACGGTGCACCGGGTCCTGGACTTGGTCGCGGCAGGGCTGGGTGTGGCCTTGCTTCCCTCAGTCCTTGCGGTTCACCGGCCCAAGGAGGTGGCACTGCGACCGCTGCGCAACGTGCCGCGCTGCACCGCGCTCGCGCTGCTTCGGCGGCGAGCCGACAGCAATCCGGTGCTCGCATTCGTGGATCCGGCGATGCGGGAGATCTTCGCCCGTCTCCAGCAAGCTGCGGCGGATGCGCTCGATGGCGCAACGGTCGGGTGCTGACTCTAGCTGCACCATCGCCGGCGGCTTAACAGCGGACTACGTGGCGAGGACGGCCTCTGCTGGGCCGGTCCGCAGGTTGTCGTGGAACTTCTTAGACCGATGTGCACCGGTACCCCCTCGTTATGGGGGGAGCGCCTCGACCATGAGCGAGCAGACTGCACAATTGAGGTGCTAGGCAACAGGGAGCAAAATCGATGAGCCAAGAACTGCGCCGGGTCTATGAAAAGGCGGGTGCCCTTGATCGCTATTACGACGAAAGTACGCCGGTCGATCTTTATCGTGGTCGTAGGAAGGGCGACGCGACGGACCTGATGCAGCCGACATTGATCGGCTGGTACACCAAGCAGGACCTGCGGCGCCCAGACGTCCTCGCTGTCAATCAGCAGGGACAGAGTCCGCAGTATGTCGGAAGCGACTTTGGCCAGCTGGCGACGGAGGACCAGGCGAAACCCCTCACCGCCGACATGTTGCGCAACGCGGACAAGTTGATGGTCAAGGGATGTCGCACCATGAAGGGCGACCATCGAGGGGTGTCTGTGTTCGACAAGAAGAACACGCTACTGCCCAAGTTCGAGTGGTATCGGCTGCCTGCTGGGACGGCACTGCCCCCAGCACTTGCCGTAACGCGAGATGCTCCTTTTGCCACGAGCAGCAGACCCACCCACTACACCGTCGCCCCCAAAGACGACATGCCACTGTCGCTGTTTCTGCAGCATCTCAAAGGCCTCGCAGCGAAGGCTGTGGCCGAGTAAAAACGATCCTGGAGAAGAACCCCATGTCTGAACTGTCGATGCAATGCCTGTCCATTCTTGTTTCGTCCGTGCTGAACGAGCGAGAACGGCTGCTCAAGCGGATCCAGGAGGTCTCGGACGAGGTCGAGGAGGATGAGCGCCTGTCAGAGCGGGTCATGGACATTGACCGCGTGCTCGGGGAGCTGGAGGAGGCCTATGAGGCTGCCCGCGCAAAAGAGCCTGTTTACCCCAGTTTTGAAGCGCGCTACACCGCAGTGTTTCCTAGCTGATTAGTTGTGGGATTCGCAGACATCGTTTCACTAAGATGTCATAGCTACGACTTGATCTGACATTACCCTTGCCCGACAGGGCGTTCAAGGAAGTCAGATGACACAAGATCAGAAGATCATTCGCAACAAGATCGGGCTATTGAAGCTGGCGCAGACGCTGGGCAGCGTATCAGAAGCATGCAAGGTGCTGGGTTTCAGCCGAGACAGCTTCTACCGCTTCAAGGAACTGTACGAGACGGGCGGAGAAACGGCGCTCGCAGAGATCTCCCGCAAGAAGCCCAACCTGAAGAACCGGGCGGACCCCATCATCGAGCGAGCGGTGATCGACTTCGCGCTGGAGCAGCCGGCATACGGCCAGGTGCGCGTTGCCAACGAGTTGAGAAAGCGCGCCATCAGCGTATCACCCGCCGGCGTGCGCACGATCTGGCTGCGCCATGACTTGCAGACCTTCCGTAAGCTCCCCCTGTGAGTAGACAACCGATTTTTGGAGAATGCGGCGTCATAGGAAGGAAGAGGCCGAATGAGGAAGAGCAAGTTCAGCGAGAGCCAGATCGTGGCGATCTTGAAGGAAGGGGAAGCCGGAATGCTGGTGGCCGAGGTGTGCCGCAAGCACGGCATCAGCGCGGCGACGTACTACGCGTGGAAGAGCAAGTACGCTGGGGCCACGGTATCGGACCTGACGCGCATGCGCGAACTCGAAGCCGAGAACTCGCGGCTGAAGCGCATGTACGCGGACCTGGCGTTGGAGAACGCGGCCATCAAGGACGTGCTGTCAAAAAAGTTCTGACGCCGTCCGCGAAGCGGCAGGTGGTGCAGGTCATGGTGACCGAGCATCGCTTGTCGATTGCGCGAGCCTGCACGGTTGCAGGCTTGTCGCGGGCGGCGTACTACAAGACGCCGGTACTACCCCAGGAGAAGGATGCCGAGGTCATCGACGCGCTCAACGGCGTGGTGGAGAAGAACGGCCGCTGGGGGTTCTGGAAGTGCTTCGACCGGCTGCGCCTGGATGGCCGGCCATGGAACCACAAGCGGGTCTGGCGCGTGTACTGCGAGCTGGGGCTGAACATCCCGCGGCGCACGAGAAAACGCATCCCCAAACGAGTTCCGGTCCCGCTGGCGGCCACCGGCTTTGTCAACGACGGCTGGGCGCTGGACTTCATGCACGACGTGCTGTACGACGGACGGCGGTTCCGCACGCTCAACGTGATCGACGAGGCCAACCGCGAAGCGCTGGCCATCGAGGTGTCGCAGTCCATCCCTTCGACGCTGCTGATCAGGACGCTGGATCGGTTGATCGAGTGGTACGGACCGCCGAAGTCAATCCGCATGGACAACGGCCCGGAGATGACCAGCCATGACTTCGTGAAATGGGCGCAGCGCAACGGCATCGCGCTGAACTACATCGAGCCCGGCGAGCCGAACCAGAACGCGTACATCGAACGATTCAACAAGACCTACCGCACCGAGGTGCTCGACGCCTACCTGTTCAGCTCGATTGAACAAGTCAAGGCGATCACCGAGGAGTGGATAACGCAGTACAACGAGTACCGACCGCATGACTCGCTGGGCGGCATTCCGCCACGCCAGTTCATGCCACGTTTGACGACCACAACCGCCGCAAACTTCAGTATTCAACTGTCTGCTTGACAGGGGAGCTTACGCTTCCAACTGCGCCTGAAGGCGCTGTCGGCCAAGGTGGCGCAGGAGGGCGTGATTCTCACAGAGGATCAGGTCCGTGCGCTGGAGAAGGCCAAGCAGGAGAAGGAAGCGCACGGCGAGATCGAGACCGAGCACCCGGGCTACCTCGGCTCGCAGGACACCTACTACGTGGGCAATCTCAAAGGCGTAGGGCGCATCTACCAGCAGACCTTCATCGACACGTACAGCAAGCTCGCGTTCGTCAAACTCTACGACCGCAAGCATGCGATCACGGCGGCGGATATGCTCAACGACCGGGTGCTGCCGTTCTTCGAGGACCACGGGGTGCCGCTGCTGCGCATCCTGACCGACCGTGGCAGCGAGTACTGCGGCAACCGGGAGACGCACGAGTTCGCGCTGTATCTGGACCTGGAGAACATCGAGCACACGCGCACGCGCACGAAGAGGCCTCAGACCAACGGGATCTGCGAGCGCTTCCATCAGACCATCCAGAACGAGTTCTACGCCAGCGCCTTCCGGCGCAAGCTGTACAACTCGCTGGACGAACTGCAGGTGGACGTTGACGAGTGGATGCAGAGCTACAACGCCGAGCGGACGCACTCGGGCAAGTACTGCTACGGTAAAACGCCGCTGCAGACCTTTATCGAGAGTGCAACGCTGGCGTACGATAAACAGCTGGATCAGATCAAGCAGACACCTCACACCGATACGGCCGTCGCTTGACGGCTTGTCTGTCAGATCAAGTCTCGACTAGGACAGTTCAGCCGAACTTGGAGTGCCTTCCGAACCGCCTCGTACAACTCGGATGCCTCGTAGGGTTTCATCAGCAACACCGCACCGCCTAACCCTTCGCTCCAGCTTGCGGCGTAGTCCCCCGTCGCAAACACGATGGCGATGTCCGGTTGTTGCTGCCGCGCTTGCTGTGCGAGCGCAGTGCCAGAAGTCCCTGGCAGGCCGACATCTGCCAGCAGGACATCGACGCGGTGCTCCGACAGCTTGCGCAGGGCCGTCCCGGCGTCCGCGGCGTTGAGCACACGGTAGCCCTCATGCCGCAGCAGCTCAGTCGTGGTGTCGCGGATCAGACAATCGTCCTCAACGAACAGCACGGTCGCGCCGCTTGGTGTTGACCACCGCGCTCCTTCCGAGAGTATGCGCGTTGCGGCGAAGGAGGCGCTCTGCGCTGCTGCCGAGCGACGTTGCGCATCATTACCAAGCACGTGCCGAACCTTGCGAGCCAGCGCTTCGCGGGTGTACGGCTTAGACAGCAGTTCCACGCCGGGGTCCAGCCGCCCGCCGTGAACGATCGAATTTTCGGTGTAGCCGGAAGTGAACAGCACGCTGATATTGGGCAAGCGCTCGCGCGCCTTGCGTGCCAACTCTGGACTTCGGAGGGGACCCGGCATGACGACGTCGGTGAAAAGCAGGTCGATCGGCACGCCACTGTCGATGACCGTGAGCGCGCTGGATGCATCCTTGGCCTTCAGCACAACGTAGCCTAGATCAGCGAGAAGCGCGACAGCCGTGTCTCGCACAGCTTCGTCATCCTCGACCACCAAGACGGTCTCGCTCCCGCCTCGCACGGGGGCAGGAGCGGTATCGGCTACCACATCCTCAGCCTCAATGGCGCGCGGAAGGTAGATCTTGACAGTCGTGCCCTCTCCGAGTTCGCTGTAAATCTTGATATGCCCGCCCGATTGCTTGACGAAGCCATAGACCATTGAAAGGCCCAGCCCGGTGCCCTGTCCCTCGGGCTTGGTGCTGAAAAACGGCTCGAAAACACGATCGATGAGATGCGGCGGAATGCCCTCGCCCGTGTCAGACACTGCCAGCAGGACGTACTGCCCCGGGTGAATGTCTTCATCTCCGTGCAGTCGCGCGTACTCGTCATCCAGCATCGCGTTGCTTGCTTCGATCGTGAGGCGGCCTCGACCGTTCATCGCATCGCGGGCGTTGATGGCAAGGTTGAGAATCGCGTTCTCGGTCTGACCTGCATCAACAAGCGTGTTCCAGAGACCTCCGGCGATGACCGTTTCAACTTCGACCTCCTCACCGATTGCTCGCCGTAACATGTCGTCCATGGACCTGACGAAGCGTCCGATGTTGACAACCTTCGGCTCGAGCGGCTGCCGGCGACCGAATGCGAGCAACTGCGACGCCAGCTTCGCCCCTCGTTCCACGCCGGAAAGCGCATTCTGAACGCGTTGCAGCGCCCGATCCTTCCCTTGCAATTCACCAGCGAGCAGTTGGAGATTGCCGCTCACGACCTGTAGAAGGTTGTTGAAGTCGTGGGCCACGCCGCCTGTCAGCTTGCCTAGCGCCTCCATCTTCTGCGCTTGGCGCAGAGCCCGCTGCGCGGCCTCCCGTTCAGTAGACTCCCGTTGCAGCCGGTCCAACGCATCCGCCAATTCCTGCGTACGCTGAGCGACGCGCTGCTCCAGCGTTCCGTTCAGGGCATGCAGCGCTTCCTCTGCGTGCTTCTGGTGAGTCACGTCGTATCCATCGACGAAGATGCCGTCGACCGTACCATCGGCCCTCAGGATTGGCTGGTAAACGAGGTGGATATAGCGCTGCTCCAGCACGCCGCGAGGATCTCTCTGCAGTTGCACGCCGAGGTTGCGGCCCGTGAACGGCTGGCCTGTCTGATAGACGTTGTCCAGCAACTCAAAAAACCCCTGACCTTCGACTTCCGGGAGCGCCTCGCGCACGCTGCGCCCGATCAGGTCACGATGCCCAACCAACTGCAGATATGCATCGTTGACCAGCTCAAAGACGTGACGCTCGCCGCGCAGCAGGCACATGAAGCTCGGCGCCTGCTGAAACAGCGATCGCAGCCGGTCGCGCTCTTGCGTCCGTTGCTCAATTTCCGACGTCAGGCGGGCGTTTGCTTGGCGCAGCGCGTCAGCTGCCTCCTGACGCATCCGCAATGCCTCCGCCAGTGCCGCGGACCGCTGGCGCTCCGCTTCGTATACCTGCACGCTTGCCAAGCGCGAGGCGATCTGGCCGGCGAACAGGTCGAGAAAGGAGAGGTAGTCTTTGTCAGCAGGCCGAAACGGATTCAGCCCGACGACCATGGCACCCAGCGGCCGCTCAGTTCCCTGGCCCAGCAGCGGAATGAGCGCTGCTGTGCTCGGGGGCCGCATCCACTCGCCACAGGGAATGTCCTGGAGGCACGATAGATCCAGGAGCGTTGTTGCGACGCCGTCCCAGACGCTTCGGAGGTCCCATGTGACCGCTTGGTCCAACGCAACGTATGCGGGCGCATGAGGGTGGTCACGATGCAATCCGGCGGTGCAAGCAAGGCGAGCGTGCCTCGCTCCGTCGAAAAGGTAGATGACGCAGAACGGCATGTCCCGCTGGTTCTGCTCGAGCGCGAGCCCTACCGCGTCGAAGACCGCCGAGGTGGTCTCCGCATTTGCAAGGCCGGAAGCCAGCCCTTGAAGAGACGCAAGTCGGCGCTCACTGATGACTCGCTCCGTCTCCTCGGTGACGGCGCAAAAGACACCCTCCACCGTCCCGGTGTCGCCGAGCAGGGGACTGTAGGAGAACGTGTGGTAGGTTTCCTCAGGATAGCCGTGCCGGTTCAGGATGAGTTGCAGACCCCGGTCCCAAGTCGCCTCGCCTTTCTCGTAGACAAGCCGCAATCTGGGCTCCACCTCAGCCCATATCTCGGACCAAAGAACACGGGTCGGCTTGGCGAGCGAGTCGGGGTGTTTGTCCCCAAGCGTCGGACGGTACGCATCGTTGTACAGGAAGGCGATGTCCGGCCCCCACCCCAGCCACATCTCGAACTTGGAGGTGAGCAGCAACCGAACCGCCACTTTCAGCGCGTGCGGCCAGTTCGACGGCGGCCCTAAGCTGGTTGACGCCCAGTCGTGTTGCCTCATCAAGGTCGCCATCTCGCCACTCCCGACGAAGATGTCCTCATACTCGTCAACGCAAGGTTGGCTCGTCAGCTGCACGGAATGATGCATATCGAAACGACTAAACGACCTGTATTACGATAAAGCGCTCGCTTCGGAAAGGCGGTTTGCTTTCGCAGTGAGGCGACGCAGAAATGGCACAAGGTGAGCCGAGGCGCATTCTACGAAGGTGGCCATGATTGGCGCTATGCAACGTCCTGACGGGTTCTAGGACGTGCTGAGAACCAGTCCACCGCAGCCTTGGCTCCCCAGGGAAGCAGAATTGCCCGGCCTGGTGTCCAGAGCGGCTCAAACGCAACCTAGGTGCGTAGCACTGATTGGCGCCGCGGTATAACCAACTTCAATTTGGTGAGAGCCCTTAGGGACCATGAGGCTGGCAGCCTTCCGGTGCATGGGTTCGCGGAGCAAGCGTGCCCGTGCTCACGGGCTCGTAAGGACCGCCAGCGTTCAATCTCCCGTGCGAGCGGTACTGAAGGCGACGTAGCCGGCCAGCTGCGGCCCGGTGCAGTCCGATGCCTATGGATCGGCGCACCGCAGCTAGACGGCATCCGTGAACGGCAAAGCTGAAGCAGATGCAGATGCAAAATGTGTGCAGCATCTTTTGCAACAGAGAAGGACGATCTAGCCAATCACCGAAATGTTTAGGCCGCGTCTTCGTCCACAGCTTCCTGGTCCATTGCAGTCTCAATGCCACCGTGCGAGTAGCATGCGCCGCTGCAATTGTTCTCACCTATGCGTGTCCTGGCGAGGACGAAGCGGCCGTATTCCCTGCGCCGGCCGCTTCGCATAAGGATCCACCGTCTCTTCGGCACCACCGTGCCAGCGCTCTTGATGATTCCCGGGCCTGATGGGGCGATTTGCGCATTGGCGGAAAATCGCGAAGCCTTCATGCCGTCGTGAAGCTGCGTCATACCCGTACACGGGCCCTACCAGACACGTCAGACACACTAGCTACGGTTGTCCGCATGTTGGCCCACACGCCTACCTTACCAGTGCGCGTGGCTCGTAGAACTTTCAATGGGTCGCGAAGGCTTTGCGATGGGCGTGCAGGGACCCGACGAAGCCATTCGGTGAACAGAGCGCCCGGTACGACACGGATTGACCGCCGTGCAGCCGCCTTCCCTCCGAGGCGGGTGCCCTGCGCACTGCCGCGGTATGCGCCTGCATCAGCTCGGGCTGGCTAGGATCTGCCGATGTTCGTCCTGCGTAGAGCAGCGACCTAGCGCCCACTTGGGCAGGAATCCAGGGGGTCTCCTCTTGGTGTTCTTGCCGGTCACTGGCGGCTTGATGCGCGCCATCCTTAGAGCGGCTAACAAAACTCAGCGCAGCGGTTCTGGCTAGGCGCGCCGCCGCAGACAGTACGACCGGTACGGCAAGGCGGCGCAACGACGCCAGAAGAGTTTTGTTAGCCGCTCTTAGTCATGGTTGCCCTGCGAGCCGTCGCCCCGGTTGCTGACCACAGGAGTCTGTGCACGGCTATCCGACGCGGGGAAAACCGAACAGCACGCGGACGTCTGCCACGGAGCTCACAGCGGCCAAATCGGCGCCAGCAGGCTGTTGGGTTATGTCATCTCGCCAACTCCTCCTGGTAGCTCGCGGCGCGTTACGGCAATTTTCCTCGGATATTTCTAGACCTGGCGCGCAGGGGTCAACAAGGGCGGGCTTACGCCGAAAACCGCACTAGGCCTCGCGAGCCAACCCGGCTCGCAGCCCCAACCACCCTCCGAACAAGAAGATGACCTTCGTTCCAACAAAACAGCGAACAGCGGCGTATACACCAGCTGCCTTGGGTATCGTCGCTGCAGCCAGCCTTCTGGGCAGTGGGGCCGAGGGTGTGCTGTTCGGCCTGCTGGGCGTGGCGCTGATGGCGGTTGGTGGGCTGGCACCCCGCGCACCGCTGAAGTTCATTGCCGCAGCACAGCTGTCACAGCGCTCGCATGCCGAGTCCTTGAGCCGCTTCGCCGCGCAGTTGGGGCCCGTGTGGACAGCCCAAGTCGACAGTGCGCGCACGCAGACTGAATCCGCGATCGACCGCTTGAGCCAGCGCTTTGGCGGCATTGTCGGACGGCTGGGGCATGCGCTGGACGCGCAAGCGGTCAGTGCCGCGGGCGGCCCGCAACTGGTGGGCATCTTCCACGAGGCCGACAGCTCGCTAGGGGAGGTCGTCTCGTCCTTGCAGGTCATCACCGAGGGCAAGGCCGAGCTGGTCAAGGAAGTGCACGCGCTGGAGCATTTCATTGGCGAACTGGGCAAGATGGCGACCGACGTGGCACTGATCGCCCAGCAGACCAACCTGCTGGCCACCAACGCCGCAATCGCTGCTGCCCGGGCCGGCGAACACGGTCGTGCCTTCGCAGTGCTGGCGCAGGAGGTGCGCAAGCTGTCGGCCGAATCGGGCCACACCGGTTGCCGTATCGCGGCGCAGGTCGAAAGCGTGACTACTGCGATCGTCCGTGCCCGCCAAAAGGCCGAATCGACCGCGCAGCGGGACGGCGAGCGCATTGACATGTCTCGCGACGCCATCGCCTCGGTGCTTGACCGACTCCAAACGGCGGTCAATGCGGTGTTGCAGTCGCGCGACCAGCTACAACACGAGAGTGCGGCCATCCGGGCCGAGGTGGGCGAGGCGCTCGTGCAACTGCAGTTCCAGGACCGCGTGAGCCAAATTTTGTCGCATGTGGCGGCGAGCATCGACCAGCTGCCGCACGAGATGAACACCCATACCCGACGCTGCCATGCGGCGCGAGCGTTGCTTCCGCTCGATGCCTCATCGCTGCTGGCCGCCTTGCATAGCAGCTACGCGATGGCCGACGAACGCGCACTGCACGACGGCAGCTCCGCAGCGAAACCGGTCGAAGAAGTGACCTTCTTCTAAAGAGGAAACACCTTGTCCAAGACCATCATGATCGTCGACGACTCCGCTTCGCTGCGGCAGGTCGTCAGCATCGCGCTCAAGGGCGCCGGATATGACGTACTCGAAGGCAGCGACGGCCGGGCGGCGCTATCCAAACTCAGCGGCCAGCGCATACACCTCATCGTCAGCGACGTGAACATGCCCAATATGGATGGCATCAGCTTCCTGAAGGCAATGCGCCAGCTGCCGGCCTACAAGTTCACGCCTGTGGTGATGCTCACGACCGAATCGGCGGAAGACAAGAAGCAACAAGGCCGTGACGCTGGCGCCAAGGCCTGGGTGACCAAGCCGTTCCGACCGGAGCACTTGCTGGCGGTGGTGCAGAAGCTGGTGGCCGCGTAAAGGGAGGGGCAATGAAATGAATGCTGATTCGAGTCCTGTTTCCGCGCTGGCTTCGACGTCCACCACGCCAGCAGCCTTGCGAGTGGAGGGCGAACTCACGATCTACCGCGCTGCCGCACTCAAGCAGCACCTGCTGGGCTGGTCGCATGAAGCACCGGTGGTGGAGTTGGACCTTGCGGAAGTGACCGAGATTGATACCGCCGGCATCCAGCTGCTGCTGGCGCTAAAGCGCAAGGTTGTCGCGATGGAGCGCGAGCTGCGCCTTGTTGCACACAGCCAGGTCGTTCGCGAGGCGCTGCGTACGGTCGGCATGGCGGCCATGTTCGGCATCGGCGTCTCGGAGGCGGTGTGATGGACATCAACCAGGCATTGCCCACCTTCATCGCGGAAAGCCGCGAGCTGCTAGATGACATGGAGCAGCAGTTACTCCGTCCCGACGCGCGCGAGTGCGGCGAGGCGCTCAACGCAATCTTCCGCGCAGTGCACACGATCAAGGGTTCGGCTGGATTGTTCGGTTTGGACGACATCGTGGCCTTCACGCATGTGGTCGAAGGCGTGCTCGACGAGACGCGCGACGGCAGGCGATCGATGACAGATGACCTGGTCTCGGTGTTGCTGCAGTGCGCCGACCAGACCCGGGCGCTGGTGGATGCGGTGGGCGATACCAATGCAGCCGTCCACGCGCATCACCAGGCGGCCTGCCACGAACTGCTGCAGCAGCTGAGAAGCGAGACGAATCCAACAGCACATGGGGACGCGCGTGCCCTGGCGGCCTCAGTTGGAGGGCTGCGTAATCACTGGCACATCTCCTTGCGCTTCAAGCCCGACGTGCTACGCCACGGGCTGGATCCGATGCCGTTCATCCGGTACCTCGGTACGCTGGGTTGCGTGGAAGCGGTTGCTCCGATCGCCGACGCGATGCCCGAAAGCGAAGAGCTCGATCCCGAAAGCTGCTACCTCGGCTTCGAGATCGCCTTCAGCAGCCCAAACGCCGACAAGAAGCTGATCGAGTCCGCCTTCGAGTTCGTGCTAGATGATTGCGAACTGCGTATCGTGCCGCCGCACAGCCAGGTACAGGCATACCTGGACCTCATTGACCAACTGCCCGAGAAGCCCGCACGGCTAGGCGAGCTGCTGGTGCAGTGCGGATCGATCACCGAGCATGAGCTACAGGCAGCCTTGCAGGCGCAGGCTCGAACGGTCGGCGATCGCGCGCCACTAGGCGAAATCCTGGTAGGACAGGGCTCGGCGCCGGCGCATGTGGTACACGCGGCACTGTCCAAGCAGCGACAGGTCAAGGAGTCCAGGGCACTGGAGACGCAGACGGTGCGTGTTGATGCTGCAAAGCTTGACCAGCTGATCGACCAAGTCGGCGAGCTGATCATCGCTGCAGCCACTGCCAACATGCTGTCGCGCCGAAGCGCGAGCGCCGAGGTTCAGGAATGCAACGCGACGCTCACCACGCTGATTGAGGGACTGCGGGACAGCGCGCTGAAGCTTCGCATGGTCAAGATCGGTGCCACCTTCAGTCGCTTCCAGCGCGTAGTGCATGACGCGGCGCGTGAGCTAGGGAAGGACATCGCTCTGGAGATCAGCGGCGAAGACACGGAACTCGACAAGACAGTGGTCGAGAAGATTGGTGATCCGTTGACTCACCTAGTGCGCAATGCGGTGGACCATGGCATCGACACACCGGAGCTGCGAACAGCACGTGGTAAGCCACCGCGCGGCACAGTGCGGCTGAACGCGTACCACGAATCCGGCTCGATCGTGATCGAAGTGTCGGACGATGGGGGCGGGCTCAACCGCGAGCGCATCCTCGCCAAGGGTGTGGAGCGCGGCCTGGTGGAACTGGGAAAGGCACTGAGCGATGCCGAGGTGTTTGCGCTGATCTTCGAGCCGGGATTCTCGACGGCCGAGCAGGTCACCAACTTGTCCGGCCGCGGCGTCGGCATGGACGTGGTCAAGCGCAACATTGCGGCGCTTCGCGGCAGTGTGGATATTGAGAGCCGCCCTGGCCAGGGCACCACGATCCGCGTGCGCCTGCCACTGACTCTAGCCATCATCAACGGCTTCCAGGTGGCGGTGGGCAAATCGGTGTTCGTGCTCCCGTTGGAAATGGTGGACGAGTGCATCGAGCACGTGACTCACACCGGGCACGATTTCACCGACCTGCGCGGCGAGGTGCTGCCATTCATCCGTCTCCGCGATCAGTTCGGCATAGAGGATGAGCCGACGTCGAGGCAGAACATCGTCGTTGTCAAGCACGCCTCCCAGCGATTCGGCATCGTGGTCGACACGCTGCTGGGTGAAGCGCAGACCGTGATCAAACCCCTGGCGCGCATGTTCTCCCGTGTGGTGGGCATCAGCGGCTCGAGCATCCTGGGGAGCGGAGAGGTCGCCTTGATTCTCGACGTGCCGGCGTTGATGAACCACACACAACGCGAGTGCAACACGGCCTGAGTGCAAGCCGTCTGGAGCCGTGAGCACGCAAACTGTCATTCTGGGCAGAAAGACTGGCAATTCAACCAAGGGACACTGATGCTCAGCGACATCAAGATTAGCGTTCGACTAATCGCCGCCTTCCTCATCGTGGCCGCATTTTGTGCGCTCGTCGGCTTGGTCGGCATCACCGTTACCGCCAAGATTAATGACAAGGCCGAACGCATGTACGACACCGAGCTGCTGGGCCTCTCGCTCGTCAAGGAGGCAAACGTCGAACTCACCGCGGTCGGTCGCGCCCGCGCCAACTACATGCTCGCCGCGACGACCGACGACAGGGCGCGCCACCAAGACGCCGTCACAAAGGCCCTCGCTGCGATGAAGGACTACCTCGCGAAGGCGGCACCCCTGCTTGTGAGCAAAGAAGGTCAGCTGATCCTCAAAGCGTTCGCGACCGAGGCGACGCAGTACGAACGAGACCTACAGGCGCTGCTGGCGCTCGCCTCCACCCGCCGGCTTCAGGAAGCCGACGAGGCCTTGGACCGGCAGGCCCAGGCAGCCTTGAGCAAGGCCAAGCAGCTGGACGGAATGGTGGCGGAGTTGGTCAGACTCAAGGAAGCGCGCGCCAGGCAGGCTGCCGAAGAGGCACAGGCGCTGTACGAGCAGAGCCGCACGCTGATGATCCGAACGATGGTTGCGGCGCTTGTGGGCGGCGTGTGGCTGGCCTTCTTGATCAGCCGCAGCATTAGCCGACCGCTAGCGCAGGTGGTGCAGGCGGCCAACCGCATCGCTGAGGGCGACCTCACGGTTCAACTGGGGTGCACCACCAAGGACGAGAACGGGCAACTGCTACAGGCCATGTGCCAAATGGTCGCCCGTCTGACCGAGGTGGCCCGCGACGTAACCAGCAGTGCCGAGGCGCTCGCCAGCGCCTCCGAGGAAGTAGGCGCGATCGCACAGTCGCTGTCGCAGGCAACTAGCGAGCCGGCCGCCGGCGTAGAGGAATCCAGCGCCTCGATCGAGCAGATCACTTCCAGAGTCGCGCAGAACACCGAGAACGCGAGACTCGCCGACGGTATGGCAAAGAAGGCTTCAATCGGAGCCAGCGAAGTTGGCGAAGCTGTGAAGGAAGCGGTCAACGCGATGGAGCAGATCGCGCAGATGATCGGCATCACTGATGACACCGCCTACCAGACTGGCCTGCTGGCCCAGAACGCGGCGAGCAAGGCCGCCCGCGCTGGCCAGCATGGCAAGGGCTTCGCGGTCGTAGCCGCCGAAGTGCGCAAGTTGGCCGAGCGCAGCCAGGTGGCGGCACAGGAGATCGGAATGGTCGCCTCGAGCAGCGTGGATCTGGCCGAAAAGGCCGGCCGCCTGCTCGACGAGATTGTTCCGAACATCCGCAAGACCAGCGAGCTGGTGCAGGACATCATCGCGGCCTCGCAGGAGCAGAGCTCGGGTGTGCGTCCAATCAACGCTGCCATAAGCCAGCTCAGCCGGACCACGCAGCAGAACGCGTCCAGTTCCGAGGAGCTGGCAGCCACCGCTGTGGAGATGCGCCACCAGGCGCAGCAGCTGCAGCATGTGGTGTCGTTCTTCAAGTTTGGGGCCGCACGAGCTGGCACGCCAAGTGAGCCGAAGCGGCCGCTGAAAGCCAAGGTTCGGCAAGCAATGGGCAAGGTGGTGGCGGCTGCCAGCCCAGGGGCAGCGGCTGCGGCGGCCCTGGCACTCAATCGCGACGAAGCAAGTATCGCCCAGTTCTGAACCTGGCGACCCTAAAGGAGTAATCATGGATACCGCACTCGCCCCGGTGCCCGCCGAGGCAATGGCAGCGCCGTTGTCCTTAGATCCGGCGCAGTACCTCACCTTCATGCTCAATGGCGAAGCGTTTGCCATCGGCATCCTCTCGATCAAGGAGATCATCGAGTACCACGGCCTGACGACAGTGCCAATGATGCCGGGCTGCGTGCGCGGCGTTATCAATCTGCGCGGTGCCGTGGTGCCGGTGATAGACCTGCAGGCGCGCTTTGGCCGCGGCACCTCCCCCGTGACCAAGCGCACCTGCATCGTGATTGTTGAGACGCAGCACGACGATGGGCGCCAAGTCGTCGGTGTCATCGTCGACGTCGTTAATGAGGTGCTGGAGATCGCTCCGGCCGACGTCGAGCCGGCGCCCGCGTTCGGCGCGCGCATCAACACCGAGTACATCGCCGGCATCGGCAAGGTGCGCGGCAAGTTCGTCATCCTGCTGCAGGCCGAGGCGGTGCTGCGCATTGACGACGACAGCTTCGCAGAGGCCACCCCCCGTCACGGCCGGCCCTTCCTGAACTGACTAACCGCTGCCTCGCAGTTCCGCGAGACGCCCCGTATACCTTGTAAGGCAATATTCCCATGTTCAACAATCTCAAAGTCGCGACTCGCCTCGCGATCGGATTCGGGCTCCTGATCGCCCTGCTCGTCACGATGTCGCTCATCGGCATGGCAAAGATGTCCAGCATCCATGACAGCCTGGAACTCGTCGTCGGCGACCGCGTCCCCAAGGTGCTCGATGCCAACGAGATCGCGCGAAACACGATCGACAACGGCCGCTGGATGCGCGCCATCTTGCTGGCGGCCAACGAGTCGGAGGTCGACGGCCTGAAGAAGCGCATCGATGCCAACTTGACGGAGAACAACGAGCGGCTGGCCAACTTGGAGCGTATGGTCAGCAGCGACGAGGGGCGGGCCCTGCTGAAAGAAGTCACCGTACGTCGACAGGCGCTGGCTTTGAAGTACGACCCGTTCTACGTTCACGCCAAGGCCGACCGTGTGAAAGCCGCCGAGTACATGCGCAACGAGGTGTGGCCCGCGAACAATGCGCTGGAAGAATCGCTGCAGGCACTGGTGAAGCTGCAGCAGAACAACATGACGGCCGACTCTCAGGCGGCCACCGAAGCATACAAGCAAGCCACGCTGCTGATCATCGCGATTGGCGTGGCGGCGCTGCTGATCGGCGTCACGGCAGCTTGGGTCATTACACGCAGCCTGCTGCGGGTGCTCGGGGGGGAGCCGGCCTATGCGGCAGAGGTGCTACGCGCGGTGGCGGACGGCAAGATCGACGTCGAAGTAAAGACCGCCACTACTAACGACGACAGCATGCTGGCGGCAGTGAAGGCGATGGTCCAGCGTCTGCTGACGGTGATCGAGGGCCAGCGCCGTGCCATCGAAGCGGCCAACCACGGCGACTTCAGCGTCCGGGTGGACACGCAAGGCCTCAAGGGCTTCCAGCATGAGATGGGCAATGGCGTGAACCGACTGATGTCCACCGTGGGCGACAGCCTGAACGACGTACGCCGCGTGATGGGTGCGATGGCCGAGGGCGACCTGACGCAGACGATCGACAAGGACTACGAAGGCGCCTTTGGTGAGATGAGGCGCCACGTGAACGACACGGTAGCCCGGCTGTCGCAGGTCGTGACCGATGTGACGGGCAGCGCTGAGGCGCTGGCAGGTGCCTCCGAAGAGGTGAGCGCGACCGCGCAATCGCTGTCACAGGCGACCAGCGAGCAGGCAGCTGGCGTGGAGGAGACCAGCGCCTCGATTGAACAGATGACGGCCAGCATCGCCCAGAACACCGAAAACGCAAAGATCACCGACGGAATGGCAACCAAGGCTGCCAGCGAGGCGGGCGAAGGTGGCGACGCGGTCAAGGCCACCGTGCAGGCGATGAAGCAGATCGCGCAGAAGATCGGCATCATTGATGACATCGCCTACCAGACCAATCTGCTGGCCCTGAACGCGGCGATCGAGGCCGCCCGCGCTGGCGAGCATGGCAAGGGCTTCGCAGTCGTGGCCGCAGAAGTGCGCAAGCTCGCCGAGCGCAGTCAGGTGGCCGCCCAGGAGATCGGCACCGTGGCTTCCAGCAGTGTGGAACTGGCAGAGAAGGCCGGCCACCTGCTCGACGAGATCGTGCCGAACATCCGTAAGACCAGCGATTTGGTGCAGGAGATCACCGCTGCTTCCCAGGAGCAGAGCTCGGGTGTCAGCCAGATCAACGCCGCCGTGAGCCAGCTGAGTCTGACCACGCAGCAGAACGCGTCCAGCTCCGAGGAACTGGCCGCTACAGCGGAGGAGATGAGCAGCCAGGCCCAACAGCTGCAACAGACGATGGCGTTCTTCCGTGTCGGCAGCCCGGCTATTGCCGGCAGGAGCGGGCCGGCGCTCAGCAAGCCGATCCAATCGGGAGCGATCAAGCGCAAAGCGCAACCGCCAGTGTCGCCGCCGGCTGCGCAAGTGCGTGCACGGGCAGGCATGAACGGCCATGCGGTCCCTGACGAGGCGTCGTTCGCGAGCTTCTGAGCCGCGACTGGAGGCATGGCGTGTATCCCACTCTGAGCGACAGCGAGTTCGACTGTTTCCGGCGCTTCATCCTTAACGCGGCCGGCATCCATATGTCCGCTGCAAAGAAGCAGCTGGTGGCTGGTCGGCTGGGCAAGCGGCTGAAAGCACGGGGCCTGTCCAGCTTCGGTGCCTACTATGAGGTGCTGCAGTGCGGCCAGGACCGGCAGGAAGTGCAGACCGCAGTCGACCTGCTCACGACTAACGAGACCTACTTCTTCAGGGAGCCGCGTCACTTCCAGCTGCTGCGGCAGCTGGCGCAGGACGCCGCCGCAGCCTCACGACCACTGACGGTCTGGAGCGCGGCCAGCTCCACTGGCGAAGAAGCCTACAGCATTGCGATGGTGCTCGCCGACCTGATGCCCTCGCTGCCTTGGTCGGTGATGGGCAGCGACATCAGCCAGCGTGTGCTGGACCGGGCGCGAACCGGGCACTACGACCTACAGCGTGCACGCCAGACGCCCCCCGAATACCTGCGGCGCTTCTGTCTGCGGGGCCACGGAGAGCAGGAGGGGACGCTGCTGGTCCGGCGCGAGTTGCGCCAGCGGGTTCAGTTTCAGCAAATCAACTTGAATGAACCCTTGCCCTCGCTCGGCAGCTTTGATTTGGTGTTCCTGCGCAACGTGATGATCTATTTCAACGGAGATACCAAGCGCCAGGTGGTCCAGCGCGTGACCTCGGCGTTGGCATCGGGCGGCCACCTGTGCATCGGGCACTCGGAGAGCATTAGTGACCTCGCGACCGGTCTCACGCTGCTGGCGCCGTCGATCTACCGCAAGCCATGACGCGGCGATGTAACTTCAAGCCAACGACGTGGTATTGCAGCCAGGACGGTGGTGCATCGGCAAGACGTCGGCTCATGTGTGGACGCTGCTTGGTTCCTGCGAAGCGTTGACCGCATGGCACCCGCGCAGTATTGGACTGCTCCCGGTCCGGTAGACAAGCCTGACCTATCCTTTGAGCATAGGAGGCAGACTGAATCGCCCCAGGATTTGTGGAGGCTCCAACTCTTGAGAAGATGGAGCCATGAAAAAGTCGAACAAGTTCTCACCTGAGGTTCGCGAGCGCGCGGTGCGGATGGTGCATGAAGCACGCGGGGAGTACCCGTCGCTGTGGCGCGCAGTCGAATCGATCGCGCCGAAGATCGGCTGCGTGCCGCAGACGCTGCTGGATTGGGTCAAGCAGTCAGAGGTAGATGCCGGTACGGGCGCGGGCACTACGACAGCGGAGGCGCAGCACGTGAGGGAGCTGGAGCGCGAGGTCAAGGAGCTGCGCCGGGCCAACGAGATCCTGAAGCTGGCCAGCGCGTTTTTCGCCCAGGCGGAGCTCGACCGCCGCACGAAGTCTTGAAGGCGTTCGTCGATGCGCATCGGAGTGACTTCGGGGTTGAGCCGATCTGCCACCTGCTGCAGATCGCCCCGTCGGGTTACCGACGCCATGCGGCGCGCCGGCGCGAGCCGGGCCGCTGGTGCGCACGCATGCAGCGCGATGCGCAGTTGATGCCGGAGATCGAACAGGTCTGGCAATCCAACCGGCAGGTCTACGGTGCGGATAAGGTCTGGCGCCAGCTCGGCCGGCAAGGCACGAAGGTGGCGCGCTGCACCGTCGAGCGCCTGATGCGCAGGCTGGGTCTTCGCGGCGTGATCCGAGGCAAGGGCATTCGCACGACGGTGCCCGATGCCAAGGCGCCGTGCCCGCTGGATAAGGTCAACAGGGTATTCCGGGCAGATCGGCCGAACCAACTTTGGGTGAGCGACTTCACCTACGTGTCGACTTGGCAGGGCTTCGCCTACGTCGCCTTCGTCGTCGATGTCTCCGCACGGCGCATCGTGGGCTGGCGCGTGAACCACTCGATGCGCACCGACTTCGTCCTGGATGCGCTGGAGCAGGCGTTGTACGCCCGCCAGCCCGAAGCCGAAGAGGGGCTGATCTGCCACTCGGACAGGGGCTCGCAATACGTCAGCATCCGCTACACCGAGCGGCTTGCCGAGGCGGGAATCGAGCCCTCGGTTGGCAGCAAGGGCGACAGCTATGACAACGCCCTGGCCGAGACCATCAACGGGCTGCACAAGGCCGAGGTGATCCATCGGCGCAGTTGGAAGACCCGCGAAGCCGTTGAGCTTGCCACGCTCGAATGGGTCGCCTGGTTCAACCATCATCGATTGATGGCACCGCTGGGCTACATTCCGCCGGCCGAGGCCGAGGCAAACTACCACCGCCAACTCGCCGAGCGATCGGCCGCGACGGCGTGACCACTTAAACCAACCAGCCTCCACTAAAGCCGGGGCGGTTCACCTTCGCGGTCAGCCGATGAGGGATCGCAGTGATCGGAAACGGACGAGCGCGCTGGAGCATCGGCCCCTACTGCCTACACCCAAGGTGGGACACAGACATCGAGACGTCTACGGCTCTGACGCCATGGAGCAATCGCGTTGAACGAAATCGAGCACCAACTGCGGCGGCACTGGCTTGACCAAGTGGAGATCGAAGCCGGCAGCCTCGCTGCGAATTCGATCAACCTCTTGTCCATAGCCTGTCAGAGCAACAAAGCGGCATGCGGCAAGGTCCCGGTACTCGCGCATCCGGGCTGCTAGCGTATAACCGTCCATCGCAGGAAGACCGATGTCAAGGATTGCAACCTCGGGCGTGAACGACTCGATATGCCGCAATCCCTCCGCGGGGTCATGCGCGATCCGAACATCGTGGCCGTACGCGCGCAGCAAATGCCCGAGCGATTCGGCCGCGTCTACATTGTCGTCCACCAGCAGGACGCGCAGACCGCAGGAGCCAGACGGCTGGACGAGCATTTCACTATCCGGACGGTCCTCCTTCGCGCTATCAGGCACCTCTCCGAAGGCAATAGGTAACCGAATCGTGAACTCACTCCCGTGTCCCGGCCCCTCACTTTGTGCGGAAACAGTGCCGCCATGCAGCAGCACGAAACTCTTCACCAACGCCAAGCCAATGCCCAGTCCCCCTTCAACGCGAGCGATGTCTCGAGCGCCCTGAAAGAAGATGTCAAAGATGCGCGGCAACATCTCCGCCGAAATGCCTTGCCCATTGTCTTTGACGCTGATGACCACGGACTCGTCGCTCGAACGGCTTGCACTCAGGCGGATATCGCCTCCAACGTCCGTATAGCGGGCAGCATTGGTCATGAGGTTGGACACCACCTGGGCCAGCCGTACTGAATCGCCTTGGACATACAACCGGTCGTCGATGCTCACCGACAGGCGGTGGCCGCGTTGCTCCAGCAGCGGGCTGGACATCTCAACGGCCTTGTTCAGCACGTCCGAGATACGCACCCGCTCTTGCTTCAGCTCAATTTTCCCCCGCGCAACTTTTGATATATCGAGGAGATCGTCGACTAGCCGGACAAGATGATCGAGCTGGCGCTGAATGATCGCCTGCTCCCGGCTCGTGCCGGTGTCGCCGCGCATGCGCATCAGCTGAAGCGCAGTGACGATAGGAGAGAGAGGGTTGCGCAGCTCGTGACCAAGCATGGCCAGGAATTCATCCTTTGCGCGACTGGCTTCCTGCAACTCCGCAAGCAGCCGCTCACGCTCTGCATAGGCGCGTTCAAGCCGCCGTCGATTGCCCACCTGCTCGGTGACATCGACGGCGATCAGGATCACGCCATCCACCGTCCCGTCGTCCGCTCGGAGTGGCTCTAGATTGAACTTGAAGAACCGCTCCTCGCCGGTGCCCCGTTCAAGGAGGTACTCCTCCGCTGAGAACCGCTCGCCGGTCACGTACACCCGATGCAGCTCCCGCCCAAGGTCTGACCGGTCCCATTGCGGCAGTGCCTCCGCCAGCGTCTTGCCAACAAGGTCATCGCATCCCACCATTTCGCAATAACGCTCGTTCGCCAAGCCGAACACGTGCTCGGCGCCAACAAGCAGCGCGGCAGCCACCGGCGCATGGGTCAGCACCCTTCTCAGCCGTGCTTCGGCTTCTTGGCGCGCGACGCGGTCGGTGGCATCACGTGTGAAGCACCGGGTATAGGCCAGCTTCCCGTCCTCGAAGCAGGCATTGGAATGGATCAACACCTGCTTGATGCTGCCGTCTTTGCAACGCAATCGAGCCGGTTGGTCGCGCAGCGTGCCCCCGGCGTTGAGTGTCGCAAGGATCGAATTCAGCACATCGGGGTCGACATGGAATTTGGAGAGGTGGTGACCCACGTACTCGTCGCGGTGGTATCCCAGCATCTCGAGTTCCGCACGGTTTGCCCACAGTATCGTCCCGTCGCCGGCGACACGGTGCAGCCCCTCAGCTGCGTTCTCGACGAAGTCGGCCAGTTCCTTTTCACGGTGGTGCAACGCCTTCTCTGCTGCCTGGCGTCGGGCGACCTCGATTTCCAGTGCGTTCGCCCTTTGTTGCCACATTGCGACGAGGCGATGCAAATCTGCCGGTTCCCGGGTCAGCGAAAGCTGTTCGCTGGCGCAAACATGATGGTGGGCACCACACACTTTTTGGAAGGCGACGATGTGGTCGGCATCATTGAAAAGGCGGAACGGGTAGGCACAAAAGAGGTGAAATTCATACTTTTTCACCAGGGCATTCCAGAGCTCCTCAAGACGGATGGCCGCCTGGAAATTCCCTTGTGCGCAGAGGAGGGCCACCATTTCCCCAAAGGCGTGCACTGGTGCGCCTATCGCCGCGGCCCGTGCAACGCAGGCGCCGACGCTTTCAAGGAACCGCGCTTCGTCTGGCCACCCTTGCTGCATGAAACGATTCAATGTGGCTTGGGCATCGAGGGCAAGCCATTGCCCCGGACCGAGCTGGTCCGGACCCGTGGCGCACCTGAAGACGCTGAGCCGCCTTTGCAGCACAGTCAAATGCTCTTCAGCCGCGATGACAATCCCCACGCCTCCGGCACACAGCGCGCTTTCAAGGAATTCGCCCACCTCCTCGAGCAAGAATGCGTCTTCGTCATAAAAGCGGACGAAGTGGCCAGTGCGTGAGGTTTCGGGCGCGCGCGGTCGACTGGATGTCTGAAGCATCTGGGCTCCGGGTGATGATGAGAACAGCGCTTGGATACCAGCGAGGAACGCGGGAGGGTGCTACGGTCTCGAGCCAAGTCAGCCTCGAGTGCCTTGTGACGCATGCCCTTTCACTCTCTGTGAGAGTCATTCTAAGTCAGGCATGCTTTCGGCATTGAAGCTGGTCCATACTTTGTTGCTCCGCGAAGGCCGCATTGAAGGCATTTGCGCTCGCACCTATAGCATTCCACTCCGAATCGGAGGGTTGATCGTTGGGAATCTCCTCTCCAACTATCGACCGTATCGCATGGACGAGGTACGCAGCTCGCACACGTATTCTCGAGTTGCAAGTTGAAACGGCGGCTCGGCCTGAGGGGAACGCGCCGACTCCAGCAGAGGACCCGCCGAAACTTGGCCCAACACCGAGGCCAGGCGCCAGGTTGCCCGCGGAATGTGGAAGTGGCCACGCTGCAAGGGCAGCGCCGATGCCGATGGAACGAAACACAGGATCAACACCGCGACGGGGTACCATCGCGCGCTTACCCGGGAGTAGCAGTGAAGAAGGACTTTGCAGGCATCGAACTTTCGGCTTCTGAATTCAGCCAACTGAGCCTTCTTTGCCAGTCGGACCCAAAGTTTCCCCAGACGTACCTTGAGTGGCTCACACTCGTGGAAGAAGGCCGCCTCTTAGCGCTGGGGGTGGGGCTAGTCGCTTCGCCCTTCCGCATGGACGTTGCGAATTTCGGGGCCTGGTGCAGCCTGGTTGGAATCGTGCCGTGCTTAGAAGCGCTGCGGGCCTATGCAATCATTGGCCGAAAACAGCAGATGAAGGATTAAGAGCGGCTAACAAAACTCAGCGCAGCGGTTCTGGCTAGGCGCGCCGCCGCAGACAGTACGACCGGTACGGCAAGGCGGCGCAACGACGCCAGAAGAGTTTTGTTAGCCGCTCTAAGCGTGAACTCGCTGTGCCCGGGCTGCCTAGCGTGAAGGAGGATGCGGTTCCTCGCGTTGCCCCGGATTTCCTTGAAGTGGGCGAACAGGTCCTTGCTGCCGTGGTCCGGTAGGCGTTCCGCCATTCCATCTTGAACGTATGCGTCCGGTCTGGGCACATTGATCCATGTCCCGAGGGCGTTGGATAGTTCCCACTATGGACATAGTGGACGCTAACAAGAGTGGCAAGAGTGCAGCCAGCACGCCTCGTAAGCGACGCCCGCATGCTGAGGAATTCAAGCAGACGGTGGTCGATGCTTGTCGGGTACCGGGCGCCTCGCTTTCGGGCGTCGCGCTCAAGTACGGCGTCAACGCGAACCTGGCGCGGCGCTGGTGCAAGGAGCGACCCGAGGGCAGGCAGGCGCTGCCACCGGCGCTACTACCGGTGAGCGTCTGCGATCGGGCACTGAGCCCGACGGTCGCTCCGACAGCTTCGCCCATCGAGATCGGGATCCAGAGCGTCCGCATCATCGTGCCGGCTCACGTCGACGCCGGCACGCTGCGCGAGGTGCTGAAGGCCGTAAGCGAGGTCCATGGCTGATGCTGGGCCTGCCGCCGAGCACGCGGGTGTGGATCGCGGCCGGCCACACCGACATGCGCAAGGGCTTCGACGGCCTGGCGGCCCTGGTGCAGACCGCGCTGGCCAACAACCCGTACTCCGGCCACGTGATTGTCTTCCGCGGCAAGCGCGGCGACATGCTCAAGGTGCTGTGGTTCGATGGCCAGGGCCTGCTGCTGTTGAGCAAGCGCCTGGAGCGTGGCCGCTTCGTCTGGCCGCAGGCCACCTCGGGTGCCGTATCGCTCACCCCAGCACAGCTGTCGATGCTCCTGGAAGGCATCGACTGGCGGATGCCCGTACGGACCTGGCAGCCGGAGATGGCGGTGTGAGGTAACCGGCGGTCAACGCGGTTGCGAGCGGACCGGGCCGTTGGCACAGTACAGCCCGTGGCCGCGATCTCCGTCGAAGACTACGAAGCGCTCAAGGACCGCCTCGCGCAACGCGAGCGTGAGCTGCTGCTGGAGCGTCTGCTGGTCGAGAAGCTCAAGCTGGAGGTCGCCCGGCTCAAGCGCGACAAGTTCGGCGCGAGTTCCGAGCGCCTGGAGCACATCGAGCAGCTGGAGTTGCTGGTCGAAGACCTCGAGACCCGGTGCAGCGCCCTGCCGGACGGCGAGGCGCAGAACACGGCGGCGTCCACACCTGCGCATCATCCCCCTGCACGCAAGCCGCTGCCGCCGCACTTGCCACGCGAGACGGTACGTCATGAGCCGGCGTGCAACTGCAGCGAGTGCGGCGGCAAGCTTCGCTACGTCGGCGAGGATGTGGCCGAGGTGCTGGAGCTGGTGCGGCAGCGCTTCAAGGTCGTGCGGCATGTGCGGCCGAAGTACTCGTGCCCGCGGTGCCAGACCCTGATCCAGATGCCGGCGCCGAGTCGCCCGATCGCGCGTGGCCTGGCGGGCTCGAACCTGCTGGCACACGTGCTGGTCAGCAAGTTCGCCGACCACCTGCCCCTGTACCGCCAGAGCGAGCTCTACGCCCGCGAGGGGGTGGAGCTGGAGCGCTCGACGCTGGCCGACTGGGTGGGTGGTGCCTCGCGCCTGCTGGAGCCCTTGATGGACGCGCTGCAGCAGTACGTGCTCAGCGCCGAGAAGCTGCACGCCGACGACACACCGGTGGCGG
Organism: Eleftheria terrae; assembly: GCF_030419005.1. Lineage (NCBI taxonomy): Bacteria > Pseudomonadati > Pseudomonadota > Betaproteobacteria > Burkholderiales > Eleftheria > Eleftheria terrae. Next base: position 2,933,376 of record NZ_CP106951.1, on the reverse strand, counting down.
TGCTCGCGCCCGGCAAGGGACGCACGAAGACCGGGCGGCTGTGGGCGTACGTGCGAGACGAGCGGCCGATGGGCAGCCAGGCGCCGCCGGCGGTGTGGTTCCAGTATTCGCCCGACCGCAAGGGCGAGCGGCCACAGGAACACCTGAAGCGGTTCACCGGCATCTTGCAGGCCGACGGCTATACGGGCTTCGAGGCGCTGTACGAGCAAGGCCGGGTGGTCGAGGCAGCCTGCTGGGCGCATGCCCGGCGCAAGTTCTTCGAGCTGAACCAGGCGACGAAGTCGCCGCAGGCCCACGAGGCGTTGCAGCGCATCGCCGAGTTATACGAGATCGAGCGGCACGTTCGCGGCCGGCCGCCCGACGAGCGGTGGCGGGTGAGGCAGGACCAGGCGGTGCCGAAGCTACAGGCACTGCGAAGGTGGATGGACAGCGTGCTGGCGGCCACCTCGTCGAAGTCCGAACTCGCCCGGGCCATTCGCTACTCGCTGGGCCGCTGGCCTGCGCTCGTGCGCTACGCCGAGGACGGGCGCGTAGAAATCGACAACAACGCCGCCGAACGCGAGATCCGGGCGGTGGCCCTTGGCAGGAAGAACTGGTTGTTCGCCGGATCTGATGCAGGAGGCGAGCGGTCGGCAACGTTTTATTGTCTCATCGGAACGGCCAAGCTGAATGGCCTGGACCCGCAGGCGTACCTGGCGCATGTGCTGGAACACATCGGCGAACATCGCGTGGATCGAGTGGATCGAGTGGCGGACTTGCTGCCGTGGAACGTGGTGAGCCGGCTGATCCGCGGCGGTACCGAGGAACTACAGGCAGCCTGATGTCAAGGTGTCGACCGGCGACGCTTACCAAGGATCCACGCATTGCCCAGCTTATCGAAGAATGGCAATTCGAGTACAACTGGCGCCGTTCGCATGGGAGTCTGAAGGGCCGAACACCGGCTGAACGGGTTGGCGAACTGGCAGCAAAGACGCCCCTACATGAAGAGGTCGCTGCTCTATACGACTGCTCCAAGGAACGCCTTCGCTACAGCGCTTGGAAGACCGACCAAATCGTTGCCGGGTCGCCCTCTGCCCGCTCAAAGCGGAGCGACCAAGCAGGGGGTGGCGTCAAGCCAAAAAAGTGAAACGATGTCTGCGAATCCCACAGCTCATGCGCCGCTTGAGCCTGCAGGGCGTGCGCCGCGGCAAGGCAGTGCGCACGCACCGTCAGCGATTCCAAGGCACCGTGCCCGCTCGACCGGGTCAGTGGCGTCTTTAAGGCCGAACGACCCAACCAGCTCTGGGTCTCGGACTTCACCTTCACCTACGTCAGCACCTGGCGAGCCTGGCTGTACGTGGCCTTCGTGGTTGACGTGTACGCACGGCGCATCGTGGGTTGGCGCGTGAGCAGCACGATGTGTCCTAGTCGAGACTTGATCTGACAGACAAGCCGTCAAGCGACGGCCGTATCGGCGTGAGGTGTCTGCTTGATCTGATCCAGCTGTTTATCGTACGCCAGCGTTGCACTCTCGATAAAGGTCTGCAGCGGCGTCTTACCGTAGCAGTACTTGCCCGAGTGCGTCCGCTCGGCGTTGTAGCTCTGCATCCACTCGTCAACGTCCACCTGCAGTTCGTCCAGCGAGTTGTACAGCTTGCGCCGGAAGGCGCTGGCGTAGAACTCGTTCTGGATGGTCTGATGGAAGCGCTCGCAGATCCCGTTGGTCTGAGGCCTCTTCGTGCGCGTGCGCGTGTGCTCGATGTTCTCCAGGTCCAGATACAGCGCGAACTCGTGCGTCTCCCGGTTGCCGCAGTACTCGCTGCCACGGTCGGTCAGGATGCGCAGCAGCGGCACCCCGTGTTCCTCGAAGAACGGCAGCACCCGGTCGTTGAGCATATCCGCCGCCGTGATCGCATGCTTGCGGTCGTAGAGTTTGACGAACGCGAGCTTGCTGTACGTGTCGATGAAGGTCTGCTGGTAGATGCGCCCTACGCCTTTGAGATTGCCCACGTAGTAGGTGTCCTGCGAGCCGAGGTAGCCCGGGTGCTCTGTCTCGATCTCGCCGTGCGCTTCCTTCTCCTGCTTGGCCTTCTCCAGCGCACGGACCTGATCCTCTGTGAGAATCACGCCCTCCTGCGCCACCTTGGCCGACAGCGCCTTCAGGCGCAGTTGGAAGGTCTGCAAGTCATGGCGCAGCCAGATCGTGCGCACGCCGGCGGGTGATACGCTGATGGCGCGCTTTCTCAACTCGTTGGCAACGCGCACCTGGCCGTATGCCGGCTGCTCCAGCGCGAAGTCGATCACCGCTCGCTCGATGATGGGGTCCGCCCGGTTCTTCAGGTTGGGCTTCTTGCGGGAGATCTCTGCGAGCGCCGTTTCTCCGCCCGTCTCGTACAGTTCCTTGAAGCGGTAGAAGCTGTCTCGGCTGAAACCCAGCACCTTGCATGCTTCTGATACGCTGCCCAGCGTCTGCGCCAGCTTCAATAGCCCGATCTTGTTGCGAATGATCTTCTGATCTTGTGTCATCTGACTTCCTTGAACGCCCTGTCGGGCAAGGGTAATGTCAGATCAAGTCGTAGCTATGACAGCTGACGGTGCTAGGGCGTGACAGGAGTGCAGTCTGCTTATCACACGCATTTCGCCGGGCAACCCTGCGAGGTCCTCAGTTCACGCGCTCTGCGTCTTCGGTCTGTCCAAAAATCATTACGGCCCACCCGGCGACGGTGATCCGCGCAGGACGCCTGCAAGTAGTGGAGCGGACGTGTTGGTCGCGCAGCTGCGCTTCCGCATTGCTTGGCGCCGTGGTGCCGAATAAGGCGCCTCGTCGCGTATGGAAGCAGCAGCTTGACAGGATGGTTGGTTTTACGTCATACTAGATCCACCAAAATTCAGCGCCCAACCGGTCTCGGTTGGGCTTTCTCATTGGGCCCTTTCTCGCGTTGGCGGGGACTTCCGGGCCATAGCGCCTGTGCCAAGCGGTCTGTCTGTCCCGACCGTTTTGGGTCCAGTTTGATTCTTCCCCGCCCTCTGTTCTCCGGAATGTGAGACGACTTGCGGCGCGTGGCACACGCAGAGTTGCCGTGCCGGCGGGGACTTACCCATGTGTCGAATGGAGTGGTTGCCACACCGTCTTGGAGCAGCAAGGACGGTGGGTCGACGACCAGGAGCCGGTGGCGCCCCTAGCGGGACCCACTGCCGGTGACTGTCGTGGCGCCTCGAGCGTCCTCCTCGCACAGCCTCTTGCCATGTGGACGAGCCATTGCGGCCTGTTTCGCATCGCCCCTCCACATCCTGACCCGAGGAGACTCACCATGGCCAAAGAAGAACTGATCGAAATGCAGGGCCTCGTCAACGAGATCCTGCCGGACTCCCGCTTCCGAGTGACGCTGGAGAACGGTCATCAGCTGATCGCTTACAGCGCCGGCAAGATGCGCAAGCACCACATCCGCATCCTGGCCGGCGACAACGTGTCGCTGGAGCTGTCGCCCTACGACCTGTCGAAGGGACGCATCACGTTCCGACACCTCGAGCGCCGGGGGCCGCCGGGCGCCTCGTCGCGACAAGCGCGCCGCTGATGATCAGTTTGCGCGCAACGTCCCCTGAATACAGCTTGCTTCTCGAGAAGCTACTGAACATCACCAGCGCAAGCTGGAGCATTCTTTCAACCCATCCATCAAGGAAAAACGATATGGCCACCGAAACCGGTACTGTGAAATGGTTCAACGAAGGCAAGGGCTTCGGCTTCATTGCCCCTGACAACGGCGGCAAGGACCTGTTCGCCCACTTCAAGGAAATCCAGGGCAACGGCTTCAAGACGCTGCTGGAGAACCAGCGCGTGGAGTTCGAAGTCACTGAAGGGCAGAAGGGCCCGCAGGCTTCGCGCATTCGTGCGCTCTGACTTGCAGGGAGTCCTGCTGCGCCTTTGCCGGCCTAGCCGATGAAGGACCTGCAGGAAGCGACCGAGCGGATTTGTGAACTCAAGGGTTCACTCATCGCGCTCGACGCCCTGATGACGGCGGTGCTGCACACGCTATCTACCGACATGCGAAGTGCAGTGCTGGAGCGCTTTGCGGTCCATGCCGAGGTGGCGAGAACCGTGCTGTTGCACGACGCCATCTCGGAGCACACCATTGCGGCGTTCGAGCATGACGTGGGCCGATTCATCGCAATCGGACATGCGCCATGTGAGCCGGGTGGAATCAAGAAGAAGTAGCCGTCGTGAGAGTTCCGCTGTAGCGCCCAACCGGTCTCGGTTGGGCGTTTTCGTTTGGGCCTTTCCCGCGCCAATGCGGGCTTGCGGACCGGTCTGCCTGTGCCACGGGTCCGTTACTTTGGTCCACTTTTTGGCCCAATTCGATTCTGTCCTGCTCTCTCTTCTCTGAAATGGAGGCCACCGGACCGGGAGCAGTTCAAGGATAGGTCAGGCTTGTCTACCGGACCGGGAGCAGTTCAACGAGAGCTGATCGCTAATAGAGTGTGCGAGATCAGAGGGGCGCGATAATAAGAGATCTGGACCTAGACGACTTGCTTGGCAACCGGCATCCGGACGCTACTTTCCATGATGCAAAAATGGCGTCACTAACCGTAGACTTGTCGACCAATTCGATAAGTTTCGACTTCCTGATCCCATGCGGCTCCGCAACCGGGAACGAGCTGTCATATGAGAGAGGCGTGCTGACATTCCACCATATCCTCTTCTACTATGTAGGGCCGAGCGTCTACCATAGCAGTTCGAACGACAGGGCAGCACTATGGATCGCATCAATCGGGTCGGTTTCTGAACTCCCCACTGAGGTGCGCTCTGCACTGCCCGAGGAATTGCCGCAGGGTCCGATCAGCCACTACTTCTATTCGCTTACTACAAATAGCTTCATTGTTGTGGTGGCCTCGAGCGCCGCATTCGACTGGCAGTGACGGGAACGAGCGCCACCTCGATGGCCACGGCTTCTTGCCTCGTTTGGCCCAGCACGTTGAGCCTCCCTGCAGCGCCGGCCGTTCGCACGGCGCGTCGTGCATGAAGTGAAGTCCAAGACGCAGCCTTGGTTGACATACTCGCCGGAGTCCAGCCGCACAGGGTCACGTTGCGGCACGCGCTTTTTCGTGCGCTGCGGCAGGGTCAACCCCATCTCACAATACGCCCGCCAGACCCTCTTGTGGTTTCTCACTCGCCCGCTGGTAGCACTTTCAGAAGCCGAATAGCTGCGGCCAGCAAGTATGTCAACGCCCAAGCCAAGCCGAGTGAGATGTGCGACCGAGGGCACCTTTGGCACACGCCGAGTTCAAGATTCCTGTACCGGTTGATTCACGACTGATGTCGGGAGGCAGACGCGTATCGCTGTTCCTCGGCCAACTGTTGATGTGACTCTGATCTCGGCGCCGATCAAATCGAGCAGACGCTTGACAATGGATAGGCCGAGGCCGTAGCCCCCGCCGACTGGCGTGGCAGCGACATGCCCGCCGACTTGATAGAACGCGCTGAAGATGCGCTGCTGAGCAGTGGCAGGAATACCCACGCCGTTATCAGCCACGATGAGTTCAACGCCTGCCGATCGCCGTCGCGCTGCAACCCGGACCTTGCTTGAGGTGAACTTGATCGCGTTGGAGATCAGATTCTCCATGATGCGATAGAGCAGTTTCTCATCGGTGGCCACCTGCAGCGCGGTGTAGCGAAACTTCAAGTCAATTTTTCGGGTAGTGGCTGCATCTTCAAACTGAAGCTCCAGTCCTTGAAACATGTCCTGCAGCGAGAAGCTCTGGACAGTGGCTTGTACCGTGATCGTCTCGAGCCGAGTGATCTCCAGGAAGTTGGCGAGATACCGTTGCAGGTCGCCGATTGCGGACTTCACCTTCGGTACGATGACGTGGAAGTCTTTGGCACTGTTCTGCGTGAGCGCGTTGACGAACAACTGCATGCCGTGCAAACGCTGGCGGAAATCGTGGCTCGCCTCGTTGAAGAACTGAGTTTTGATACGCAGCTGATTCTGCGACTCTGCTCTCAGCTGCTCAAGCATTTCGTTTTGAGCCTGGATCTTCACCACGAGACCGTGCGTCAAGAACCAAACGAGCGCACACACCGCCAACGTCAACATAACCAGAATGAGGCCCAGGTTGCGTGCGAGCTGGTTGAATGACTGGAAGGCCTCATCCTCCGGATAGACCGCAGCCAACAGCCAGGTGGTGCTGGGAATGCGCTTGAAGGTGCAGATCGCGCTGCGGCCGTCGTGCTCTATCGACGTGCCGGTGCCTTCGAAGCCCGCGAGCGCCCTCTCGAAGATGGGGTTCCCACCGAGGGGATAGGCCCGCTCCAGCAAGTGGCTGCGATCGGGATGCATCACCAATCGCCCATCGCCAGTCACGATATACATGAAGCCCGTCCTTCCAATTGCCGTTCTGGCGATCGGTCCGAGCAGCTGGGGATGGGAAAGGCCGAAACTGCCGGCATTGATGGCGATGATCTTGCTGCGGTCCCTTGAAAACACGGGCGTTGCAAACATGATCACTACGTTCCGATCCGCCTTCGTCGTCACGAAGGGCTCAGAGATCACCGGCCCCCGTGTGCTGATCTGTCCTAGTCGAGACTTGATCTGACAGACAAGCCGTCAAGCGACGGCCGTATCGGCGTGAGGTGTCTGCTTGATCTGATCCAGCTGTTTATCGTACGCCAGCGTTGCACTCTCGATAAAGGTCTGCAGCGGCGTCTTACCGTAGCAGTACTTGCCCGAGTGCGTCCGCTCGGCGTTGTAGCTCTGCATCCACTCGTCAACGTCCACCTGCAGTTCGTCCAGCGAGTTGTACAGCTTGCGCCGGAAGGCGCTGGCGTAGAACTCGTTCTGGATGGTCTGATGGAAGCGCTCGCAGATCCCGTTGGTCTGAGGCCTCTTCGTGCGCGTGCGCGTGTGCTCGATGTTCTCCAGGTCCAGATACAGCGCGAACTCGTGCGTCTCCCGGTTGCCGCAGTACTCGCTGCCACGGTCGGTCAGGATGCGCAGCAGCGGCACCCCGTGTTCCTCGAAGAACGGCAGCACCCGGTCGTTGAGCATATCCGCCGCCGTGATCGCATGCTTGCGGTCGTAGAGTTTGACGAACGCGAGCTTGCTGTACGTGTCGATGAAGGTCTGCTGGTAGATGCGCCCTACGCCTTTGAGATTGTCCACGTAGTAGGTGTCCTGCGAGCCGAGGTAGCCCGGGTGCTCGGTCTCGATCTCGCCGTCTCGCCGTGCGCTTCCTTCTCCTGCTTGGCCTTCTCCAGCGCACGGACCTGATCCTCTGTGAGAATCACGCCCTCCTGCGCCACCTTGGCCGACAGCGCCTTCAGGCGCAGTTGGAAGGTCTGCAAGTCATGGCGCAGCCAGATCGTGCGCACGCCGGCGGGTGATACGCTGATGGCGCGCTTTCTCAACTCGTTGGCAACGCGCACCTGGCCGTATGCCGGCTGCTCCAGCGCGAAGTCGATCACCGCTCGCTCGATGATGGGGTCCGCCCGGTTCTTCAGGTTGGGCTTCTTGCGGGAGATCTCTGCGAGCGCCGTTTCTCCGCCCGTCTCGTACAGTTCCTTGAAGCGGTAGAAGCTGTCTCGGCTGAAACCCAGCACCTTGCATGCTTCTGATACGCTGCCCAGCGTCTGCGCCAGCTTCAATAGCCCGATCTTGTTGCGAATGATCTTCTGATCTTGTGTCATCTGACTTCCTTGAACGCCCTGTCGGGCAAGGGTAATGTCAGATCAAGTCGTAGCTATGACAGCTGATCGCGTCCCGGTTGTACTGTCGCCAGCTGAAGTCTTGACCGCGCCTCCCCGGCAGAAAGGGCCGCTCGGCGATGATCCGGCCCTCGGGCGAAAACAGGAAGACGCTCCGCTCGAAGATCGCGTTCAGTCCCGCGTTCGTGTCCAAGTACCGTTGTGCTGCATCACTCGATGCGACGTCGAGTTCGGTCACGGCAAGCGCACTGAGCGACAGCGCATTCTTGAGCGTCACCAGCTGCTGGCCCAGGTTTTCCGCCATGCTGGTGGTGAAGCTCGCTTGTTCCTTGTGCAGCGTCTGCTCTAGGTTGCTGCGGAACAGGCGCAACTGCAGGGTCGTGATGAGCAAGGCCATCATCGCCAGGGCGACTGCCGATATCGCCGCGACCTTGTTGGACAAACCCAAGCCGCGGAGCCTTGGAAGCAGGCCCACCTACACCCCGTGCTGCTCGATGTAACCCAGCTGCATACCCAGTGCGACGGCATGAGTCCTATCGTGGGCGCGGAGGGCTCGTATCAGGGCGGACACATGGTTGTCCACCGTACCAGAGGAGATGTTGAGCCGACGAGCCACGTCCTTCGTTGAGCAACCGGCCGAGAGCAAGTTGAGGATCTCGATCTGTCGGCGTGTGAGATGACTTTGCTGAGCTTCAGTCGTCTGCGTCTCGAAGCACAACCGGCCGTCGAGAATCTTCGCAATGGTCCCGCTGAATTCCTCGACGCTCGCTGTTTTGAGCACGTAGCCAAGAAATCCCATCCCCCGGATTTCCTCTCGCCACTGTGAATTCTCGTAGGCTGTGATGATTGCAGTGCGAGGGGCCAGTCCTTTACGATGAACATGGCGCACGAGAGATAGTCCATTCGCGCCAGGTATTCCGATGTCTAGCAAGACACGGAACCAGCAGTCCTCGGTCAAGAGCGCAGCGGTGGCCTGGTCGGCATCCCTGCAGATTTCAACCCGATCCACCATCCCGGCGAACAACGACCGCGTCGCTTCAGCGACCAGCGGATGGTCCTCGATGATCAGGATGACCTTCATGCTTCGCCTCCCAAGACGTGCGACTTCCATGCTGATGCATTGCGTGGCCTGCACTGGACTCTTCTCGACCGCTGCAGTGTCCGAAGACCATCCAGAAACCGATGCCGTAGTGGCGATCGACGAAGAGCCGAGCCATCACCTTGTGTTGTGGACAAGGGCACTCAGGGTGTTTGACGTGTCTTTCCTGCCAGGGGCTGTGTCCCTGTGGCACCGGCACGAGAAGGACAGCGTCCTTCTGTGCCTGGACGGCGCCGACGTTCCTTCAGAGGAGCCAGGGAAGCCGCTCGAAGTCCGCCCCCCGATACCGGCAGGGCGAATCTATTACAAGCCCTACGAGCAGAAGCCGTATGTCCACAGAATCCGCAATGTTGATAGAACCGCGTTCAGGATTCTGGACATCGAAGTGCTCGCGCGCCCACGTCCCAACGCGGTCAGTCTGGACCCGCTCGACGAAGCTTGGCAGGTGCTCATCGACAACGATCGTGTCCGTGTCTCGAAGATCTTGCTCAAATCGCGCACAGCCACTGCACCCGTCCGGTTCAAGGGCGCTCGCCTCTTCGTGGCCTTGACCGAGGGTGTCTACGCGATCGAGTCCAGCACCCGGAGTGCGCAAAGACTCAAGGTCGGGCGCGGAGACCTTCGCGCCGTGGACGAGGACGGGATCGAAACCGTCCGGAATCTGGCTGCATCGGAGCTGGAACTGGCCGTTGTCGAGGTGAAGTGACACGCGACATATCGCTCAGCCGTCTGTCGCCGCTGTTCACAGCCTCACCGCGGTGGAGCGTGGCACCTGCTGCGGCCACCGCTGCTGAACGAACGCCACCTCAGCGCGGAGCAACGCGCCTCGTGTCCTGCGGGGCACAGCTGCCGCCCCTTCCTTTGTGTGCGGTGCATCCGCAAGTGGCCCTTGCGTAGGGGCCGCGCCGTCGCGCCTCGTCTCGATCGTCATGTGGCTTCCATCCCGGCGCGCGGCCACGTCCCTGCCCTTGGCAGTGCGATCTTCTCTAGCGAGAAGCGACAGGAGCCGCGCTAGAGGCTCTGCTGATGCCGCGGTGGCACCTGCCTATCAGTGCAGGCGCGGGCGCATCCGTGAGAATCGGCATATTTCCATCATGCGCGTGTCAAGTCACCATGTCGGTCCCTGTCGCCCACAGAAATTGGGAGTGGTGAATGCCGCAAGCCAAAGAAGAGGAAGTCGCGCCCGGCGAATTGGTGGTGCTGGTTGTCGACGACAACATCGATGCTGCCATGTCGCTTGGCTGTTTGCTGGAACTGCTCGGATGCGAGACCGCCGTCGCGTACGACGGTCCTACTGCAATCCAGGTGGCGGCCGTGGCGCACCCACACCTCGCAATCATCGATCTGGACCTGCCCGGCTTTGACGGGTGTGAAGTGATAAGACGTTTGAGGGCCAACGGCTGGATCGGGCCCGGTGCCCGTATCTGCCTGACAGGGCGCGGTGGACCGGAGGACCGGACACGATGCACTGAGGCGGGCTTTGACGAGTTCTGGTCCAAGCCGTTGGAGCTGTCAGATTTGCACCGTGCGCTGGCCTCTTCCCGCGAGGCCGTGCGAGGGCGCCTGGAACAGCAGCAAGGCCGCGGTCTAGGTGTGAAGCTTCAATAGGTTGTATCTGTGGTTCACCCGGACTGAGTCTGGGAGACTGGAAGTCGCCAAACACCCAGCACTTCCAGGAAACAGCCGGATGAACACCCATAAGAATGCCCGACTTGCGTTCGCCCGTCGTCTCGAAATGGTTCTTGACATGACCGATCGGGGCCTCAAGCCAGCAGAAGCGGCGTTGCGCCACGGCGTCACACCGCCCACGGCGCGCAAGTGGCTGGGGCGCTACCTGGCAGAGGGACAGGCCGCGTTGGGCGATGCGTCTTCCAGACCCAAGCACTCGCCTCGCGCGATCGAGCCCGGCAAGGCGTTGCTCATCGTCGAGTTGCGGCGGCGCCGGATGATCCAGTCAAGAATCGCCAACACCGTGGGAGTGTCGGAGGCGACGGTCAGCCGCGTGCTGGCTCGTGCAGGACTGTCCAAGCTGTCGGACTTGGAGCCGCGAGAGCCGGTGCAGCGCTACGAGCATGCAGAGGCAGGGGACTTGCTGCACATCGACACCAAGAAGCTCGGGCGCATCGAACGGCCCGGCCATCGTGTCACGGGCAACCGCAAGGACTCCGTTGAGGGCGCCGGCTGGGAATTCCTGTTCGTGGCGGTGGATGACCACGCGCGGGTCGCCTTCACCGCCATGCATCCCGACGAGCGCGGGCAAAGCGCTGTGCAGTTCTTGCGCGACGCCGTGGCTTACTACAACCGCCTGGGTGTGACGATCAAGCGCTTGCTGACCGACAACGGCTCGGCATTCCGATCCAAGCCCTTTAGACACGCTTGTCAACAGCTGGGCATCACTCAGAAGTTCACCCGAGCGTACCGCCCGCAAACCAACGGCAAGGCCGAGCGATTCATCCAGTCGGCCCTCCGTGAGTGGGCCTACGGCTGGACCTACCAGAACTCCGAGCAGCGACGCCAGGCGCTTCACCGCTGGCAACACCACTACAACTGGCACCGTCCACATCACGGCATCGGCCGCGTTGCACCCATCTCCCGCCTTCCTCCGCCAAGAAACAACGTCTTGACAGTTCACATCTAGGCAGGCCCGGATTCAGAGCGCCGGGGCAGCGAAACCCAGCATTCACGTGCTGACGCTGCCCTTCGGCAGGCGGCAACCCGGTCCGGCCCTTCCCGCAAATGGCCCCGCAGATGCAGCGGCTGCTTGCAGGCCACAATGTGAGGCGCGGACGGCCAGTCCTGAGCGGGTTCCGCATTTGTGACCCACGGCAGCTCGGTCTCCTGGCTCAACATGCCGGGAGGCGGCACACACAGCGGTGGAGCCGATGTCAACGATCGCGGTTGGGGGACTGGCGCCTACGGACTACGAGCCGGGAGAAACCCACGCCGTACGGTTCGGCGGACCGGGGTGGGTATGACCGATCGGGGCACCCTTGGTGGCCAATTTGCCCGCAGCCATGCAGTGAACAACGAGGGAAGGGTGGTCGGCACTTCATTCACGGGTGGCGACGCCGAACGCGCGCCCGCCTGTTCGATCGCAGCCGAATGCTCGACCTGAACACGCTTGTCATGCAAGCGGCGCGGGCTGGCTGCTCACGGAGGCCAGCAACATCAACGTTTGCGGCCAGATCGTCAGAACAGGCGGGATCGGCCGCGCCTCGCCTTCGTTCCTGCTGTCGTCGGTGCACAAGGCCGGCACTTTGCTGTTGTGCCCGCCCGGCGCGCTCCTATTGACGCTTCGGAGGCGGCACACGCGCGACTGACGCCGCACACCGGTCGCACAACTCAACCACGGGTTTGTTGACGGAAGCCATGATCAAGGCGGCGTGCGCCGTGGTTCGACGGCCAGGGTCGCCTGCTGTCGAGCCAAGCGGCCGAAACGCGGCCTGCTGGGTCTGGCCGCAGCCCGCCTCAGTCACCGCCTCTCGCACCGGGGCGTCGCTGCCGATGCGGCTGGATGGTATCGGCTGGCGAATGCCAGTACCGAGCCGGCACCGGCCAATGGCGGTTTGAGACCACGGACAGCCGATCCGGGTGCGCTGCAGCCGGCCGTTGACACCGCGCCGCCAGTGGTTGGCCCGCGCCAAACGGTCGCATCGGGGGCCGGCCGTTTTTGCACTTGGGTCGCCTCCCGCTGCAAGGACTGGCATCGACGCCGGGCGGAACTGTTACGCTGCTTGAATCGGGCCTACCGGTCCGGTCCCACCCCAGTGCACATCGGCACATAGAAAGGAACCACCATGCCTAAAGGCCAACAGCGCAGCAACAAGGAAGCGAAAAAGCCGAAGAAGGACGACTCGAACTCGAAGCCGCTTTCCTCGGCAGCCGTGATGCCTTCCATCACCACCGTCGTTCCGGATCGCAGCAAGAAGAAAAAGTGATGTGACGGATCCAAGCACCGAAGACCACCGCCCGGGCGCACCGCTCACCGCGGTGTTGAACTGCACCACCGCCTCTGTGGCGGCTGCCCGGATTCGGTGCTCAGGCCGCCACGCACGATCGGACGGTGGCTTGACCACAGCCGCCGGCCTCGGCCTCAGCCGGAAGGAGGTGGCCAGCAGCGGCATCTGCCGCATGGTGACGGGGCCATCCGCCCCACTCGAACACAGCCCTCCCCACCGCCTCGCGGATCTCCCCGCATTGCCGGCGGATCACCTCGGCCTTGTACCGGACGTTGATGCTCTTGGCCCGCGCCTGATCGTTGCTGTCGGCCGGCGGGCAACGCCGGCCCAGAACGGGCTCCTCCGCCATCCGTGTGGCCTCACTCGATTGGAATTGAAGACCTGAAGGGGCCTCAGCCCGACTTCACATGACCGCACATCCGCCGCCCGAGGTACCGGCGCCGGTGGACCTGACCGTCGCCCTTCCCAGTGCGCCAGGAGGAGGCGGTGGCGGCCCGTATGACGCCGCTGCCCTTGGCGAACCGGCGCAGCTCGGCGACGCTGCAGCCACGGGCATGTGCCAACCATGGGTCGGCGCTTTCGATGTCCCGGCTCTGCAGCGCGGCAAGGACGCCGTGCGCCAGAGCACGTACCCCCTCGGTCACACGGGTTCCAGTTCGCATAGTCTCTGAACCAATCGCTGCCATGCCGCCCGGCTGGCATCGCAACGCCGTGGAGACGGCGCGCCCAGCTGCCGGGCGAACGCTCGCTGCGATGGCCGGGCGTTGGTGAGCACCTGCGATGGCGGCAGCCCGCCGATTCATCATCCTGAACGCCATGGCGCGTCCTAGAACGAGCTTCACATGTGAACATTATCCTGCCTTCGCGCTGAGCTGGCGTTTCCGATTCGGCCGGCGTGTGGCCCCCCAAAACGGGGGGCCGATCCGTACCTCAAGCGCAGGTGGTATGCAGCAAAATGCATATCGTTACAGGTGCCACATCTCCCGTGCTTGGAGCTCGGCGTTGAGCCACGCCCGGCCTGAGGCCACCACGGAAGTGCTTCGAGCCGGACTCCACACGCGCAATTCATTCCGATGCCCACCCTGGTCTTCACCCCTCGCTACACCGCTGATTCCCAAGCACTGTGGAAGGCGGCTGGCCATCTGGGCTGGAAGACAGAACGTCTGACGGCTTGGAAGGTGCCCGAGCATCTGAGGACCCTTCCCGATCCGGTGCTGTACGGTGAGGCGCTATTCGGCCCCGCGCTCGCGGAGCAATTGGGCCTTGTGTTGCTCAATCCGCCTGAGGATTGGTTGGTTCGATTGCCCGAAGAATTCAGGTTGCGCGACATCGTGCTGACCACCCTCGGGACGGCTCGCGCCTCCTTGCACCGTGCCTTTGTCAAGCCGCCGAATGACAAGAGCTTTCCAGCCAGCGTCTACACGGGAAGCGATTTGCCGCGGGAGTATCCGGATGAGATGCCGGTGTTGGTGTCGGAGATCGTGAGGTGGGAGAAGGAGTTTCGCTGCTTCATCCTCGACAGGTCACTGCGAACGTACTCTGTCTATTCCCGCCATGGGGAGCTGCAGCATCACCAAGCCTTCTCCAGTTCTCCGGAAGAGAACCGGGAACTGGAGGACTTCGCCACTCGACTTCTGGCTGATCCCCGAGTCGACCTGCCGCGTGCGGCAGTCGTCGATATAGGAAAGATCGAGGGTCGGGGCTGGGCCTGTGTGGAGCAGAACGCTGCTTGGGGGGCCGGCATCTATGGGTGCGATCCGTCGGCTGTCCTGGAAGTTGTTCAGCACGCCGCCAGCAAGCTTTGAACGGGCGGATCGAATGCCTGTCTTGATGTGTCGTGGAGAGTTCGCATGAGCGACGTCGTGAAATGGAGATTCGGGGGAATTGCCCTGGTCATATACGGCCTGAAGCTGATCTTCTTCGGCGGCAACAAAACAGTGGGGGGCCGCTACATCGAACTCTTCGGGTGGCGGTTCGGCAGCGGGGAGCAAGAGCCGCTCAGCACGTTCGAAGCTTGGTTCTGGGGTGTCGCTCTCATCGCCGCGGGTGTTTTTGTCTACAAGCTTGGGGGCTGATCCGCCAAAGCGGGGAACCCCACTCCATGGTTTGGTCTCATTCGAGAAATAGGACGATGTACACACTGCTCTTTCGCGTACCGCAGGCCAGTTTGAGTACCGAGGCGATGGAACTCGACGTCTTGGAGCAATACGAGAAGCTGGAGATGGATGGCGTTTGCTCCAGCTACTGGCCGCTGCTGGCGACCCAACTTGCTCTGCCGGGAAACGCTGCTTCGACACCGATCGTCTACGAAGAAGAAGACGGGTTGGCCATATTCGAATGGAGCAAGGAATTCATTCAGGCGTATTGCTCTTTGGACAAGCAGGTGCTGGCATCCGCTGTGAACGAGCTCGAGCGCGTCCAGGCCTGCCCAGGTGTCGACTGTGCGCTCGCGCATGACGCCGCGATCGAGCTTCAAGAGTTCTTGGGCAAGACGCTGCGCAGCCAGTTCGCGGTCATTGAGTACGCGACATTCTGACTGGACGAACAGCAAGATGCGCCCTGTGGCCAGCTTGTTGACGAAGATGAAGATCCCGCGATGCACCGGCGCTTCGATGCTGACCGGTCCACGAGCACGCCCAGCGCGGGGACTGTCGTCATTCGCTCTTCAGTGGGTGGCGCCTATGCCAACCGAAGGTGGAATCGCGGTCTCCAGCACGCCAGCGCCTGCTGCCGGCCACCAGCCGGAGCCGCCTGGGAGACCCGGGCCCGGAAGGCCTTTGCGCGCAATGCGGTTTCCTCTCCAGCGCCGAACTGCCAGGGCGCCCATGGCCACCGCGAATCAGGCCGTGGCCCACGCCTCGCTGCCTGCAGGCGCTTTGGAGCGAGGCAGGCCCTCGCGTTCATTCCCGGATGAAGATGAGGCACGATGATCCATCGACCGAAGCCCCACCTGCGTGGTCACGAACCGCTGCCCGCGTCAGCCGTCTCGGCTGCACTCCAGAGGTGAGCACGTCGCTTGCCGGCCCGCTTCGCGCTGTATAACGCCTGGTCGGCGTCGGCAAGAAGTTCTTCTGGGGCGGCCTCTTCGGCATGGGCAACGATACGCACGCCAATGCTGACCGAGACGTTCGCGCCGCCCGCGCTCAGTGGGTAGGGCTCGCTTCCAGCCGCGATGATCTTCCCGGCAACGCGCTGCGCGTCCGCCACGTCTCCCAGCCCTTCCAGCACCACAACGAACTCGTCTCCACCGAGGCGCGCAACCAGGTCAGATGCACGCACGCAACTGCGTAGCCGGCGCGCGAACTCTTGCAATAGTTCGTCGCCGGCCTGGTGGCCGAGGCGGTCATTCACCGATTTGAACCCGTCCAGGTCCAGGTAGAGGATGGCGATCCTGCGGTTGGAACGCATGGCTCTTGCCTGCGCTGCCGGGATGCTGAGCAAGGCTGCGCGCCGGTTCGGCAGCGTGGTGAGAGCGTCCTCCATCGCCAGGGCCTGCAGCTGTGCTTCGAGGGACTTGCGTTCGCTGATGTCGCGCATGAAGGCATCGAAGAAGCGGGTGCCATCGCGGTGGCTCCTGACGCGTACCGCCACTTCCACCGGAAAGGTCGTGCCGTCGCGGCGCCAACCGGTCAGTTCAGCCCGGCGGTCCACCATGCGCGTCGTGCCACCATGCTCCAGGTAGCGGCGCATCCAGCCGGGATGCATCGACCGCATCTCGGGCGGCATGATCAGTTCAGCGAGGGGGGTGCCTATCGCCTCCTCACGGGTCCAGCCGAACGTCCGCTCCGCCGCCCGATTCCAGTTCACGACATGCCCGTCTTCCCGCACGCTCACGAAGGCGTCGTTGGCCTGCTCCAGGATGGCCACCAGAGCGGTCTCACTCTCGGCCAAGGCGGCCGTGCGTTGCTCCACACGCGATTCCAGGTCATGATTGGCCGCCAGGAGTTGATCCTGCTGTGCGGCCAGGGCGTCGAGCATCTCATTGAACGAAGCCCCCAAGCGCCCGATCTCGCTGCCCTCATCGGCGGCAGCGCGCACATTGCGCTCGCCGCGGCGGGTCGCGTCGGTGACCGCCATCAGGCCGTACAGTCCCCGTGTGGTGCTGCGCGCCATCCAGACGGCCAGTAACACTCCCAGCCCGACCGCGAGCACGGCGAACCCCAGGCCTTCGAGGGTCACCTTGCGCAGCTGCCGGTTGACGCCTTCCATGCCTGCTGCAAAGCGCACCCAGCCAAGCGACGTCCCCTTCCACAACACAGGCGCAGCGACGTCCAGAACGCGGCCGTCGTCGATCAACACCGCCGCCGCCTGTGGGCCGCTGAGCATTCCCCGTGTGACGGCGTCTGACATGTACATGCCGATGCGGTTCGGCTCCGAGTGCGCAACGATGCGGCCGGTGGAGTCCAGGATGGCGACATAGCGCAACTCGGGATAGGACACGAACCCCTGGACGACTTCCTGGGCCGAAGCGAGGTCGGCGCTGAGCAGCTCGCTGACGGCATGTTGAGCGATGCCCTGTGTGAGGCTCATGCCGCGTTGGACCTGCCGCTCATGAAGGAAGCGATGCTGCTCGACGACAAGATCGGCCACGAACAAGGCCATCAGCACGGCATGCACCAGCGCCACCCCGGCTGCGAGCTTCACACGGAACGACCGGAACCGATGCAGCGACGCGGGCATGACGATCAGTTCCATCCCACGGGCCGAATGTCCCGCTCGAAGTCGCGCACGAAACGGCGCACCTTGTCGTAGTCGGCTGCGACCGCGGGCTCGAAACCGCCGACGGCCATGCGCGCCAGGATCGCCCGGCCGGGCTCCTGTGTTGCGAGCGAGACCAGGGCATCCCTGATCTGCGCCGCCATCATCTCGCTGACGCCGGACCGGACCATGACCGCGTTGTTGACGAGCGGCTCGGTTGTCCACTTCACCATCAGCTGCGAGGCAAGGTGCGGCCGGTCCTGCTCGAAGCTGCGCCACGCCTGCGGCCAGCTCCCTGCCGCGGCGGTCTTGCCGAGTGCAACGTTGAGGATCGAACTCTCCTGGGTTCCTGCGTAGATGACGTTCATCGAGCCGATGTCCACGCCGTGGTCGTGCAGCCAGCGCTGGGGCAGGAGTGTCGCTGCCAGGGCGGTGGGAGCGGGGAAGCTGACCGCTTTGCCATTCAGATCGGCCGGACGTTGAACCACGCTGTCCTTGCGAACCAGGATCAGGCCCCGGAAGTCGCGATCGTCCGCCACTTTTGCGATCACGCGATAGCCGTACTTCTCGGCGACCACGGTCTGGTAGGGATTGGGCAGCGCAACGTGAACCTTTTGCTCACGGAGTTTCTGCTCAAAGGCACTGTAGCTCGAAGACGCTTCGAGTGCGAAATGGACGCCCTTGATGCGGGCATTCAAGTGGTCGACGAGCGGCTGGTACAGCGTGGCCAGCTTCTGCGGGCTGTGCAGCGGGTGCACGGCAACGGTGACGACCTCGCTTTCGGGCGCGATCGGCTCCGTGGAGTAGCTGGGCTGGTACTCCGGCGTCTCGGAGCGGCATCCGGCCAGGGCCGCCGCGAGCACGCAGCAGAAGCTGGCCGTCATCTGCCGGACAGCCTGAGGAGCGCCCGAAGTCTGGCGGGCCGACAGAAGGGGAGCGAGCGTATTCATGGAGGGAACCCGGTCGGCGGAGGCCCGACATGCCAGCTCGGATGGTGGCACCCCCGCCACAGGCCCAGTCGAAGGAATAGGGGCGCACCGGCCACGTTTATCAGGGATACCGCGCCGCCGGAGGGGAATCAGTCAGCCGCCTCCAGGTCGAGCTGTCGCCATGGCGCGCGGAATCGCCGCATCGGCGCAGCATCACCGCAGTGCTTGGGACATCGAGCGCATGGCCTGCCGTGGCGGCATCCTCCCGCCGAAAGCGGCTGCGGCGAAGCGGCCGAGGCTTGGTGGCAGGCGGGGAGGCCTGCATCCTCGGCCCGTGCCGCCGGGAAGCCGAAGGTGATGACCCGGCTCATCGTCGGGCAGGCAACGCGTTGCGGGCGCCTGCGGCGCTGGCGACCCGGAGCAGGAAGTGCGATGACAGCAGCCGGCCGAGGGCGCCGCAAGGGCGCGTTGCTCGTGCCTGGGGCGCCTTTCCTCGGTCATGGGCTGCCCTGCTCGAGGGGCTGCAACCTGTGCGTCGAGTCCCTCGGTCCTGCTGCTGTCGTCCAGGCGCTCGAAGGAGGCGTTCTGACGCCGCTCACCTGGCTGGATGAAGTGGGCGCCCGTCCTCGCCAGCGGCTCACGCGGGGACGCCCGGGGGAGCGTCTCCCGTCCATGCTCCAGGTCGCGGGGCCGGGCAGGCCGTGGCCGTGCAGCAGGCGGCCCGGGGCAGGTCGGTCTGCCCGCGGGGATCGGCCTACCGGCTCCCCCTGGATGTCCGCAGCGGGATTGCGTCCTCTTCCTTGGGGCGGCATTCTGCCGTCGCAGCGCTGTACTGGCAGGGCGGGCGCAAGGCCAGACGACCCGTGCACCGTGTGGGCAGGCCAGGTCCAGCCGGGCCGCTGGCCTCAGGTCTCGATCAACATCCCGATCGGCAGGAAGCGCTTGACCTGCAGAGGAAGCGCGAGTTCCGAAATCAGGAAGCGCATTTCCTCCGGGCTGTACGCGCGCCGGTAGGAGGTGAACCCGTCGGAAATGAACTCCCGCGAGTAGAACGGCGAAATGGCTGCCAGGAACAGGAGGCCTTGAATGGTTCGCCGAATGTCGAAGATCGACACCACCTTGGCCACCCGGGTCGCTTCCTTGAGAACCTGGGTGAGCGCCGAAGGCGCAAAGTGATGCAGCGACTGAGCGCAAATCAGGAGGTCGAAAGAACGATCCTCGAAGGGCAGGTCGGTGGCGTCGGCCGCGCATGAAACGATCCGATGGACGTCGCACCGGGGGGCGCAAAGATCACTGACCGTGATCTCGAAATCGCAGCCGCTTCGCTCCAGCCGCGCGGCGAGCCGTCTGCTGAGCCACCCGCTTCCGGCGCATATCTCGAGGATCCGGGTTGTCCTCGTTGCCCCGGGAAGCGGCGCCAATCGGGCGGCGAAATGCTCGGCGAGCTGCTCGCCCAAGGGAAATGCGGTCGCCAGCCTTTCCAGGTCCCGCACCACTTTTTCCGCGGCCTCCGAGCCGGGATAGAGATCGAGGATTTCCGGCTTCTGCTGGAACAACCAGCTGTCGATCCATCTCGAGTTGGCGCGCCGGAAATCATCTAGGAGGGCGTCAAGCGTCGGCATGGCGTCATTGCGGTTCGGTGTTGTTTTCAGAAGCCTGAAGGCGGAATTGTCGTAGATCCACCTTTCCTCGCGAGGCAGGGTGTTCACCTCCCGGGGAAAGGCCGTCACTGCGAAGCGGTCGCAGCGCCATAGGCAGGCCGCGGCGCATCGGCGAGATGCCATCCAATGCGCCGCTGCGCAGGGCAGTGCACCAGGCCTGCGCCCATATGCGGCACGCCCGGACCGGGCTTCCCTCTGGCGCAGGCCAGCCCTGTTCGTTGACGCGGCGGCGGTTGATACTTGGGCCCATCACCAATGAGCCAGGGAGCAAGCATGGGAACATGGGCCGTCGACGCCTTCGGCAATGATGATGCGGCGGACTGGCTCCGCGAACTCCAGGAGGCAGACGACCTGGGGCCTGTCGTGGAGGCCATCCAGGCAGTGACGTCGGTCGGCGAGGACGAGCTGGAGGCCCCCGAAAGTGCGGTGGCGTTGGCCGCCATCGAGGTGCTGGCACGGCTCGGAGGCAGCACGGGCGAGCGCGACGCTCACACCGAGGCGATCGACCAGTGGATGGAGAGGACCCGCGCCGTGCCGACCCCGGAGATCCTGGCGAGTGCAGAGGCGGCGATCGATCGCATCCTCGGCGAAGACTCCGAACTCCGCGAGCTGTGGGAGGACAGCGACGACTACGAAGCCTGGGTGCGGTCGGTGCAGTCCCTGCGCACGCGGGTGGCGGCCGGGGCCTTTCGATAGCGAATAGCGAACCTCCAGCGCGCGCCGGGGCCCTTGCATCGCTGAATGCGAAGGCCGGCCGGATCAGGCCACTGACGCGGCCAGCAGAGGGCCACCCGGCGGAGCCAGCAGAGGCCCACCCGATGGAGGACGAGCGGTGCGCTCACCGGTGCGGCGGCAAGCGACGGCCGGCATGGCCATCGCTATCGCTGTTGCATCGCAGGGGTCGACAAGGCGCATGCTGGCTGCAAGCTGCCGCGCGGGGCCTGCCTTGGGAAAGCAGCTCGCCCCGGTGGCTCGGCGGCACGGCCGGTCGAGCAGGGTGGCGGCGCGCCACCGGCCGGCAAGAGCCGGCGCGGGGGGCATGCGCGTTCACCCCATCTGCCCGTAGATCATGTTCGCCGCCGCAATCCGGCTCTCGTCGACCGGGTTGGCGGCTCGCTCAAACACCTTGCGGAAGACCACGGCGGCCTCCTCCGGCGAGCGCGCCTGCTTCAACGCATCCAAGGTGCCGGCTTCGCTCGTCTCGAGTTCGTGCTTCAGCATCGCGTAGTTGGCAGCCGGGCTGCTGGGGTCCAGCCCTTGCTCCTTGGCGAAGTTGAGGAAGGCGGTCTTGCGGTCGCCGGTCCATTGCGCCCAGCCATAGCCGAACTGGCTGCCGTTCGGCGAGCCGAAGGTCGGATGGCTGGGGTCGGAGCCGAACTCGTTGACATTCGAGTTCATGCCTGCGCTCTCGTGATAGAGGTTGCCCACCACACCGGCCGCCTGCTCACGCGTCAGGCCGAAGTCCTTCGACAACTGCTCAGCCACGTCGAGGGCCATCTTCTTCCCGTCGCCTTCGGAGAGTTGTCCCGACACCGCTTCCTTGCTGAAGGGGGCCAGGCCGCCCTGGCGGCCGCCGCCCGAAGCCGCAGGTGCGGGTGCGCCCGCGGCGGGTGCAGGCGCCGGCGCGCCCGGGACCTTGGGCTGGCCGTTGGTGCTCCAGGGCGAGCCGGCGCCCCACGGGTCCGCCGCCTGGCCCTGGGCCGCGGGGCCAGCCTCCGGTGGCGACAGTGGCGCACCGGACGGCGAACCGAGTCCCTTGGCGACCGGGCCGGCAGCTGGCGCTGTCGAGCCACCCGGGCTTGGCTGCCCCTGTGGCTGCAGCATCTGCGTCAACAGCTGCAGCAGCTGGACCAACGATTCCAGCAAGCCCTGCATGTGTTGCATCGGCCCCTGCTGTTGTTGGGGCCCGGAGGCGCTGCCCACGCTGCCTCCACCGAAGGGGTCGGCATCGCCGCCCAACTGACGGGCGCCGGCCTGCAGGTTGTTGTTGAGCTGCTGTCGCAATGCCTGCCAGGCGTTGGTGGTGTCCGCACTCGGCGTGAAGCCGGCGCCCTGCATGGCTTGCATCATCATGTCGAGCATGAGCTGTGACATCAGGCGACTGGTGGCTCCGGTGCCGCTGACATTGCCTACCGCATCGAGGGCGTCGGCCATGATCTTCTCCTTCGGGGTGGTTGGGGGCCGTCAGGTGCAGCCGCGGCAGAGGCGGGCGGCCTCCGGGCATGACCTGCGGGCGGCGGCGGTGGCTGCCGCCTGAGCCGACTTTACGAAGCGACCGCTGCCAGGCCGTCAGGAAGGCGAAGCGGGGATCGCCGGGGCGAAGCGGCGCATTGCCGGCCAGATGCCCTTCACAGCCGCTCCCGGGTGCGGCAAGCGCACGGTGGTGGCGTCCGCCCGACCCACACGCCACGGGCGCCGTGGCGGCCGACCGATTCCGGCGCCGCCGGGATCGGCGCATCGCGCCGTACCGCGGCCTGCGGGCCCGGCTCGCAGGCGGCCCCGTCGAAGAGCCTCGTCGCCACAGGTCCGCAGGCGCAGAGCCGCATGCGCAGCCGCTCCCGGGGCTGCCAATGCCGAAGCCAGCACCGCCCGGCAAGGGAAGGCCACCGGCGTCGATCGCGGTGGGCAGGAGGCCCGATCGCTCATCTAAGATGAGGCGGGCAATCCGGAGACTGGATGATTTCCTCCCCCACGCAGCACGGCGTCCAAGAAGATGGCGGTCCCAATCCCACCCGGTGCGCCGCCGTCGCATGGTGCAGTCCCTGAGAACTGCCGCCTCCGAGGGGCGGATGAAGGACGCTCGCCGAGGCGACGAAGCGTCCGTCCGTCGGGTGGCCCTGTGGCTCGTGGCCGGCAATGTCGCCCTGGCCGGGACCCTCACGGCGGCCACTTGGCTGGCGCTCGAATCGAGCTCCCAGGCGCATGCCGACCGTGCCCGGCAAGCCACCGAGAACCTGGCGGACAGCCTGAGCGCACAGATCGGCGCTGAACTGAAGCAAATCGACAATGCGCTTGCCACGGTGGCGCTGCACGCACAGCGCAGCAGCGCCGATGTCGACGAGCGGCGAGGAACGATCGAGCGCAGCATCGCCGAGCAGCGTGCGCTGGTGCCTCAGGTGGATGCGATGCGAGCCACCGATGCCGAAGGCAGCGTCGTCTATGCCGTCGTCCCCGGAGGCGCCCGGGTCAACGTCGCCGACCGCGATTACTTCAAGGCGGCCGCCGCAGGGGCGTCCGGCCTCATCGTGTCCGAGCCCTTGCAGGGGCGCATTGTGCGCAGCTGGGGCATCATCCTGGCCAGGCGCCTTCAGGATGCCGACGGCCGGTTCGCCGGTGTCGTCTACACCAACTTGTCGACCGCGCACTTCATGGCGGAGTTCAAGCGCTTCTCGGTGGGCAGTGAGGGTGCCATCGCCCTGCGATCCAAGGGCATGCGCCTGGTGGTCCGGTACTCCGCGAGGGAGCCGCACTCCACGCAGGGCATTGGCACCACTTCCGTGTCCCCGGAGCTGCAACGACTGCTGGCGCTCCAGCCGACACACGGCTGGTACCGTACGAAAACGGCGCTCGACGGCATCGAGCGGATCACCGCGTACCGTCAGGTGAGTGGTGGCTTGATGACCGTGATGGCCGGCCTGGCGACCAAGGACTTCCTCGCCGCCTGGCACCAGGAAGTGGCGCAGCAAGTCGCGCTGCTCGGTGTGGTCCTTGTCGCCCTGGGCGGGTTCTCGGTCGTCATTTTCCTGCAGCATCGCCGGCAGCGCGCCGCCCGCACCGAGTTGGCCCGGCTGGCTGCCGAGCAGCATGCCATGCTCGACAACGAACTGGTCGGCATGGCGAAGATCAAGGACCGGACCATCCAGTGGAAGAACCGGGCCATGGAGCGGCTCTTCGGTTACGGCGATTCGGAGCTGCTGGGGGCGTCCATCCAGCAGCTGTTCCAGGACGAAGCCGCCTACCTCGAAAAGGGAAAGCTCACCGACGCCTTGCTGCGCGAAGGCGAGCCGTATCGCACGCAAGTGCTGATGCGGCACAAGCGCGGGCAGTCGGTCTGGATCGACCTGGCCGGCGTCAATCTCTCCGGGGACGAGTCCTTGTGGCTGATGGCCGACATCAGCGGCCTGAAGGCCAGCGAGGAAAGGGCGCAGCACCTGGCGCTGCACGATCCGCTGACCGGCCTGGCCAACCGCCTGCTCTTCAAGGAGCGGCTGGAATACATCCTGGCGGACGCCAAGCGCAGCGGTGAAACAGCGGCGGTCTGCTACCTGGACCTCGACGGCTTCAAGGAGGTGAACGACGGACTCGGGCACGACGCGGGCGACGCCGTGCTGCGCGAGGTTGCCCTGCGCATGTCGGCCTGTCTGCGCGCCAACGACGTGGTGGCGCGGCTGGGTGGCGATGAATTTGGGCTGGTGCTGACCCACCTCGGCGAGGCAGGCGAAGCACACGCGGTGCTCCACCGGCTGGTCCAGGCCGTGGGCCAACCGGTGGCGTTGCCGCAGGGCGCCTCTGTGGCCGTCGGCGTCAGCATCGGTGTGGCGCTGACACCCCGCCATGGCAATGACGCGGCAACGCTGATGAAACTGGCTGACGGCGCCATGTACCGTGCGAAGAAGGCGGGCAAGGGGCGCGTCTTCGTGCACGAACAGGCGGCGTGATCGAGGGGGCGCCCTCCCGGGCGGCCGTGCGCATCGACGTGGCTGTCCTTGTGTTGCGCAGACCGGCGCCGCCACCCGCCGGCACGTCGCTGCCGTCCTGCGGACCGATCAGCGCGAGCCAGCGCCCGTTTGCCTGCACCGCCCGCCTCAGTGCAGGCCGCTCGGGTCGAACTCGACCGCCAAGCCCGCGCCTGTGCGCAGTTGCTGAGCCAGTGAAGCCAGCGACAAGGGCTTGACCAGGAAGGCATTCATGCCGGCGCCCTCACAGGCGCGCCGTGTCGACGGGCTGTCATCCGTGGTGGAGGCAATGATGGGCAATGGCGTCAAGCCATGCTGCTCGAACTGGCGCAGCCGACGTGTCGCCTCCAGCCCATCCATGACCGGCATGTTGACGTCCATCAGCACCGCGGAGGGTCGCAGGCGTTGGCAATACTCGAGCGCCTCCAGCCCGCTTTCCGCGGTCTCCGAGTCGCATTGCAAGACCCGAAGCATCTGCGTCGCCAGGATGCGATTCACCTCGTTGTCATCCACCACCAAGACCAGGGGGCGGCCGCTGTCCAGACTGGCTGGTGCGGTGTGGCCGCTGTGCTCCGTTTCCCACCGGGACGCGGACAGCTTGATCTGCCGCAGGTCGCCCGGGCTGAACGGCACCATCCAGAACTCGAGCTTGCCGATGGCGGTCCCGGCAATGGCCGCGTACAGCGAGTCCTTGTCGACACCGAGAATCAGGCGGCCGCCTGGCGGCAGCAGGTCACTCCAGGGGCCGAGCGCTTCGGCCGACACGCCGCTGCTCTCGTGCCCGATCACGAGGGCTGGTGAAGGGCGCCGCTTCACGTCGAGCTCATGGCGGGCCTCATCGACCTTGCTGAAGTGACGAACGATCCAGCCATCGCGCTGAAGCCGGCGGCGCAGCGCCTGGTCCTTCTCGAGGGTGGCGCCGATCAGCCAGGCCTGCGGCAGGGACAACAGCGGGTTGCCGGTGGGCGCATTGGGATGCCGGCGGCCCAGCGTCACTTCGAACTGCAGGACCGTCCCTTCGCCGGACGAGTGGGTTTGCGAGTATCCCGGCTGGCTGCGGGCTTCGAAGGTGACGCCGGCCAGGCCCAGCGGGCTGCCGGCCGTGTCCGGGGCCACGATGCGAGTCACTCGTGCGTTCTCGGACAGCCGCGCGAATGTCGACGGGTCGCCCGCATCGGGATAGGCCACCTGCAAGAGCAGCCGGGACCGCTCTTCGTCCAGCGTGTAGGTGTGCGTGGTGAAGAACACGCTCCGCGGCGATTGCGCGACGGCTGCTTCCGCCTGGCCAAGGAGGAAGGCGCCGACCGCTGTCACATGGAGCACATCGCTGGCGCTGAACAGCGCATCGCCCTGGTAGTCGAAGTCGAGATGCGCGCCCAGGGCTCGCAGGCGGACCGAGGCATCCTGAGCGGCGGCGGTGAGTTGGTCGGCCAGATTGGCGCTGCCTTCACTTGCCGCGGGTTCGGTGCTCATGCCAAGCTCCTTGAAGCCTCGGTCAGACTATCCTGCCGGGGCCCTGCAAACGCAAGGATGTCAGCCCCTGTGGTATTTCTCAGGGGGCCTTGCGCGGCCATCAGGACGAAAGAACGCGAGCGCCAGCTCCTGTGGCTGGCGTTCTCCTGCATGCGATCCCCGCCGCATGCCATGCAACGGTTCGCTTGCGGCGGCCACGGGTCGTCCCCGGGCAGCGAGGCCCTGGCGGTCCCGGTCCCCGGGGTCGCCCTTCGCCGAGGGCACCGGCGCATTGGCGACCCCCACCCTCGACTCGAGGGGACGCCGCCGCCGGCCGAGCGCCGATCTTCTGCAGCAGAATCACCACTGCATGAAAACGACGGTCTTCACGACATGGTCCCATTGCAGAAGCTGCTGGTTCTCGACCTCGACGAGACGCTGATCCACGCGACGGAGCTCCCGCTCGAACGCCCGGAAGATTTTCGCGTCGGCCCTTACTGCGTTTACCTGCGCCCGCAGCTAAAGAGCTTCGTCAGTGCGATGCTGGACGTGTTCAAGGTCGGCGTCTGGACCGCCTCGGGCGAAAGCTATGCCGCCCAGGTGGTCGAGCGCATCTTCCCGGTCGACTCGCTCGAGTTCGTCTGGTCCAGCCAGCGTTGCACTGTCGCGCGCGACTGGGACACGGGCGGCTACCGGACGATCAAGAACCTGCGCAAGCTGAAGGCACGTGGCTATGCCTTGGAATCCATCATTGCAGTGGACGACACTGCGTCGAAGTACGCGCGCAGCTACGGCAACCTGGTGACGGTTCAAGAGTACCGCGGTGCCGCGCACGATGCGGAACTGCCCCTGCTCGCCCAGTACCTGGCGTCCCTGGCTGGGGTTCCGAACGTTCGTGCCGTCGAGAAGCGGGGGTGGCGCGAGCGCATCGGGTCATGCCCCCGTCGCTCATGGGATGACGCGACCGCCTGTCGCGAGGTTGAAGCGGCACCGTGACTGGTGCGACACATGCGGCGGTCTTCCCGCATGCTCACCGTCGCGGTGGCGCTCGCTGCCGCCATTGCCTTGCCGGTGTCGCTCGTGCTCGGTGGATGATCGGGAAGGCCGCGACAGGGTAGCCAGATGGCGATGGCTGCATAGCACGGGTCCGCGGCCCTCGCTGTGGCGGTGGTCGAGTTGGCGCGGCAAGCCATGCGGGGCCCTTGGATGGCAAGGGGGCCCTTGCACACCGCGCCGCCCGCCGCCGAGTGAGGTGTGCCGCTGCCGCCCGGCATCCCGGCAGCCCGGACGAGCAGCCGCTTCACCCAGCGGCCCCTGCGGGAGAGGACCGCATCCCTGGGCAGGGCCCGGGCCACGGTCCTCGGCAGCCAGTGCGTTCAGCGCTTGATGAACTCGAGCAGGTCCTGGTTCAGGCGATTCTTGTGGGTGTCGGTGATGCCGTGCGGGCCGCCGGCGTACTCGATCAGGCGGGCGTTCTTGACGAGCTTGGCGGTGGCGCGGCCGGTCGTCTCGATGGGCACGATCTGGTCGTCGTCACCGTGGATGACCAGGGTCGGCTTGTCGAGCTTCTTCAGGTCCTCCACGAAGTTGCTCTCGGAGAAGGCCTTGATCGAGTCATAGGTGGCCTTGTGGCCCGCCAGCATCCCCTGGCGCCAGAACGAGTCGACCTGGCCCTCCGACGGCTTCGCGCCCGGGCGGTTGAAGCCGAAGAAGGGGCCACCGGCGATGTCCTTGTACAACTGGGCCCGGTTGTCGGCCGAGGCCTTGCGCAGGCCGTCGAAGACCTCCATCGGCACGCCGTCGGGGTTGGCCGGCGTCTTCACCATGAGGGGCGTGACCGCGCTCACCAGCACGACCTTGGCGACACGCTGCGAGCCATGCCGGCCGATGTAGCGCGCCACCTCGCCGCCCCCGGTGGAGAAGCCCACCAGGGTCGCGTTCTTCAGGTTCAAGGCCTCGATGACGGCCGCCAGGTCATCGGCGTACTGGTCCATGTGGTTGCCGTTCCACGGCTGGCCCGAGCGGCCATGGCCGCGCCGGTCGTGTGCGATGACCCGGTAGCCCTTGTCCGCCAGGAACATCATCTGCGACTCCCAGCTGTCCGAGTTGAGCGGCCAGCCATGGCTGAAGACGACGACCGGGCCGTCCTTCGGACCCCAGTCCTTGTAGTACAGCGGCGTGCCGTCCTTGGCCGCGATGTAGTTGGAGGCCAGGGCGGCCACCGCGCGAGCGGCGGGCTGCGCCACGGGCTGCGCCTGGGACGTGGCGGCGGCCAGGGCAAGGGCCGAGACGACGAAAAGCTGGGCAAACGCGTTCATGGGGATCCTCCGGTTCAGATTTGAGTGAGATGGGTGCCGCGGCGTCGAGGCTCCTGCGTTGTCGCGGAAGCTTGCGATGGATTGCCTGCCGACAGACGCTACTGTGCCGGGATGTGCCGTACGATATGCGTCTTCCGGTACGAAGTTTTTGATCAGGAGTTCAGGTGATGGTGGATCGACTGGCAGCCTTGCTGAGCCACTTCTCGGTCAAGGCACGCACCTTCCAGGCCGGTGCGTTGTGCGGCATCCATGCGCTTGGCGCCGAGGAGCCGTACGGCCAGCTGCACCTGATCCGCGAGGGACAGGTGCAGGTGCGCCACGGCCGGGGGGCGGCCTTGCACATCGAACAGCCCACCCTCTTGCTATACCCGCGCCCGATAGCCCACCGCTTCATCACCGACCGGCAGCAGGGCGCCGACTTCGTCTGCGCGCATGTGGAGTTCGAAGGCGGGGCCGCCAATCCCATCGTCGCGGCCTTGCCTGCATTCATCTGCCTGCCCCTCGACCGCTTGCCCAGCTGCGAGCCGGTGCTGCGCCTGCTCTTCAGCGAGGCCGGGTCGGCCCACTGCGGCCGCCAGGCGGTGCTGGATCGCTTGTTCGAGGTGGTGCTGATCCAGGTCCTGCGCGAGCTGATGGAGCAGCGCCAGCTCCAGCCTGGCATGCTGGCCGGCCTGGCCCACGAGCGCTTGCGGCGGGCGGTGGTGGCGATGCACGAAGCGCCGCAGCGCGACTGGTCGCTGGAGGCCTTGGCAGAGCAGGCCGGCATGTCGCGCACCGCCTTTGCGACCACCTTCCGCGACGTCATCGGCCTGACGCCCGGCAGCTACCTGCAGCGTTGGCGCATCGGGTTGGCGCAGAAGCGGCTGCGGCAGGGCCAGGCCTTGAAGCTGATCGCGGCAGAGGTGGGATACGGCAGCGAGGCGGCCTTGTCACGGGCGTTCCGTGCGCAGACCGGTGCCTCCCCGAGGGACTGGCGCAAGGCGGCGGGCGGCGCGGCTTGAGGCCGGGCGGGCGGCGGCCGCGCCGGCGGCTGGCGGCGCCAAGCGGTGCGCGGCGCGGTCGCCGCAGTGCCGGCCGGTCCGGCACGGTCGCTCGACCACTATTTTTGGGGCGCCTGAATCCTTTCGGCCCGCAGCCGCCTCTAGGCAAGGGTCACAAGAACTGGAGTGTTGACGTGCGTTTGCAAACATGTTCCGGGGCGACGGCCAGGGCCGCTGTCTCCTGCATCCCGGCAGCCGGTGATTCGGGGAAGCGCCCATGATCCGGGCTGACAGTCATCTCATCGAGGCCGCGCGCTCGGGCGATGCCGCGGCGCTGTCCCGGCTGCTCCAGGTGTGCCAGCCCGACTTGAAGCGGTTTGCGCGCCGCACCTGCGCCACCAGCGAAGACGCCGAGGACGCGGTACAGCTGGCGCTCTGGCACCTGTACCGCAAGGTCGGGGCGCTGCGCACCGTGGCCGCGTTCGGCACCTGGCTGTTCCGCATCGTCGAGCGCGAGTGCTACCGGCTGTTCGGCGGGCGCCTGCCGGTGGACGAAGTGGCGCGGGTCGATCCAGATGCGGCGCCGGCCCCCGGCCTGCCGCTCGACCTGCGGGCCGACTTGACGCGGGCGATCGCCGAGTTGCCGGCCACTTACCGCGACGTGCTGATCCTGCGCGATGTCGAGGAGCTGACGGCGCCCGAAGTGGCGGCCCACCTGAACGTCAGCGTGGAGGCGGTGAAAAGCCGGCTGCACCGCGCCCGCGGCATGGTGCGTGAGCGGCTGCTGAGCAGCGGCTACTGGCTCAAGGACGGTGGCGGGCCGCAGGCCGGCCGCAAGGGAACGACCGATGTTCTGTAGCACCTCGCTTCGCCTGCACCTGCTGCGGGGGGCGGCCGCGCTGGCCTTGATGGCGGTGGCGGCCTTGATCGGTGCCCGCGATCCGCTCCTGTCCGTGCTCCCTGTCGTGGGAGCGGTCGTTCTGCTGCGCGGATGCCCCATGTGCTGGACCCTGCAGCTGGTGCAGTCCCTCCGGTCGCGCCGCTGTGCGGCGCCGGCCTGCCCGAAAGACCCGCGATGAACCACTACCAATCCCCCGATGACCTCCGACTGTCCGGCGAGCTGGCCCGCCTGGCGCCGGTAGAAGCGAAGGCCTTCCTCGCGTTCGACCATGCCGCCAAGCGCGCCGGAGGGCAGCTGGAGCCGAAGGTGCGCGAACTGATCTCGGTCGCAGTGGCGCTCACCACCCAGTGCGGCTACTGCCTCGACGTGCACACCCGGGCGGCGAAGCGGCTCGGATGCAGCCGGGAGGAGCTGGCCGAGGTGGCCCTGGTCGCCGCGGCGGTGCGAGCGGGCGCCACGCTTGGGCACGGGCTGCTGGCCTTGCGGCTGTTCGACGAGGCGCCGGGGTGAGCGATGCGGCCCGCGCGCTGCCAGGCAGGCGGGCCACCGACCCCCGGAGCCGCCCGGTTCAGGCCAGGCTGGCGTACAGAACAGTCACCCGGTCCATCACCTGCAGGATGTTCTCGCTGGTCGTGAACACCTGCCGGGCGTTCGCCTCGGGGCTGTTGCCCTCGCTGGCCTGTGCCAGCGCGTTGTGGAAGAACACCCATTGCTGGCGTGCCAGGGCCAGTTCCCGCCGTATCGGCTCGGTGGCCTCGGGCGCATCGTGCAGTTCGCGGAGCGCTTCGACGAACTCGTGTTTGGCGTCGTTGAGTTCCCGCTGTGCCTGCGGAATCTCGGTCTTCCAGCGCTGCAGCAAGTAGAACTTCGCGGCGCGCTGCGACAGCATGCGCTCGCGTCCGGCGATGTTGACCAGGCGGCCCACCGCCTTGCCCGAGTGCCGTTCGAGCTGCACCGTGCCGCGGTCGGCCAACTGCAGCACACGGGCGTCGAGCGTGACGAGGCGCGCCGCCTGGGCCTGTTGGGGGGCTTGCGACAGCAGCGCCTGCTTGTAGTCGCGCCAGGCCAGCGCGAGCTCGGCATAGGTGGCGGCGATCTCGGTGGTGGGCGCGGAGGCCGACAATTCGCCCAACTCGCGCTCGAACAAGACCGAGGCCTCGTTCAGCAGGCGCTGCGCGCGCTGCGGCTCGATGCCCTGCCCGAGCGCCAGCCACGCCTTTGCAAGCCGTTGCGACAGCATGCGCTGGCGGCCGGCCTTGTTGACTGCGTCGAAGACGCGGGTCTCGGCGGCAGGCGCCGGGCCCGGCCGCAAGAACAACCCGGCGCCGAGCAGCGTCACCGCCGCCGCCACAAGGCGACGCCGGGGTGCCACCTGCGGGAAGGGGGTGGAGGAGAGGGACATTGAAAACTCCTGCTTGATGTCATACCGGCCGGAGCTTGGACTCCGCCTGTCGACGCCGGCCCGCTCGGCCGACCACTACCGGTCGCCTGGGTCCTGGCGTGCGAACTGCCGTGGCGAAGGCAGCGACTTGCGATTGTCGGCACCGTTCAGGCGTTCCGTCTTGACGCAATCGATGCTGATGCGATCTAGGCGACCCCGGTGTGCCAGGGAGCGGCGGTTCACCATGCAGCAGGAGGGCAGGACAGGCCCGGCCCGGCCCGGCCCGGCCCAAGCGGGGCCGTGTGGCAGCGGCGCTTGGAAGTCCCACTGCATCGGCAAGGCCCATGGCGACCGTCTCCTCCTCCGCGCGGGATGCACGCTGCGACGGTTCCCGCTCCCGGAACGCCCTCATCCGGCCGGCAACCACCGCTCCACCAGCCGCACCCAGAAGGTGGCGCCCACCGGGATCAGCGCATCGTTGAAGTCATACGATGCGCTGTGCAGGGTGCAGGGGCCGGGTCCATGGCCGGGCAGGCGGTGGTCGGTGTCGCCTGCCTGCGGTCCACTGCCGACCCAGAAATAGGCGCCGGGCCTGCACTTGAGGTAGTAGCCGAAGTCCTCGCCGCCCATCGTCGCTTCGCGCTCGTGGACATGCGCTGCGCCCACCACGTCCAGCATCAGCTGCCGCACGAACTCGGTTTCCTTGGGGTGGTTGTCCACCGACGGGCAATACCCGCTCCACTCGGTGTGGCCGGCCAGCCCGAAGGCCGCCGCGGTGTGCCGCACCATTTCCTCCATGCCCTGCTTCAGCAGCTGCAGCACCGGCTCCGGGCCGCGCACCGTGCCTTGCAGCACGCAATTCGACGGCACGACATTGGTGGCCTCTCCGGCATGCATCATCGTCACCGAGAGCACCGCAGGGTCGATCGGGCGCTTGTTGCGGCTGATGAGCGTTTGCAAGGACTGCACCAGCTGGCATGCGGCGGGGATCGGGTCCAGGCCGAGGTGCGGCATCGCGGCATGCGCGCTCCTGCCTTCCAGCGTCAGCTTGAAGTTGCACATCGCCGAGCCGCTGCCGAAGCGATAGGCGAAGTCGCCCACCGGCAGATTGACGAAGTTGTGGAAGCCGAAGATCGCGTCGATCGGAAACCTGTCGAACAAGCCGTCCTCGATCATCGCCCGGGCGCCGCCGATGATCTCCTCGGCCGGCTGGAACACCAGCACCACGCTGCCACCGAACGCCGCCTCTTCCGCCAGGACGCGTGCCGCGGCGAGCAGGGTGGTGGTGTGGCCATCATGGCCGCAAGCGTGCATCTTGCCGTCGATGGTGCTGCTGTGAGGAAACCGGTTCAGCTCATGGATCGGCAGTGCGTCCATGTCGGCACGCAAGGCCACGCTGCGTGGGGAGCTGCCCTTGCGCAGCAGGCCGACGACACCAGTGCCGCCCACGCCGCGGTGCACTTCGTAGCCCCAGGCTTGCAGGCAGTGCGCCACCCGGTCGGCCGTGCGGTGCTCCTCGAATCCCAGTTCCGGATGCGCGTGGAGGTCGCGTCTGAAGCGGGTGTACTCGCCGGCATGGCGTGTCAGGCTGTCGATGATTTGCATGAGCCGTCGTCCTCGTGCAATGCACTCGTGGCGTGGGGGCCGTGGTTGGGATCCGGTGGGGGCCGGGCCGGGACTGCGGCTCGCCATCATTGGCCCGGCTCGACCGGCGCGGCCGTGGCGCCCAGCGAGGCGGCGGGTGACGAGAAATACCTCGTGCCATTGTCGGTCCATGCACACGAGCGCGGCTCCTGCGGGTTCAGCCAGGGATCTGGCCGTCCGGTACCTGCTTGGCGTTCAGGGTGGGCTGCACGGGTCGCAGCGGGGCGGGGTCCATGCCGATCGCTGCCTTGCAGGCGCCAAGGCTGCTCAGCCGGCGGCGCCAGCGGGGCAGCTGTCTCATCGAGCGCCCGAGCTGCGCCGGCGATCCGCAGCTTCGGCCTTGCAGTCCCGACGCTTGCGCGCTGCCGCACCACGGGCTGCCGCCGGGCGTGGGTCGCCGCCCCCGCCGCGGCGGCCCGCAGCGCGGCTTCCCTCCACCTCGCATCGACCAGGGGACGCGCGCAGGTCGCTTCCTCCTTGCAGAGCTCGACGCGCGCCGGCTGGGGCCCTCGACCTCGTTCGTGGTGGCGGTGCAGGTCGAGCAGGAGCGCCCCGAGCTGCTGGCCCAGTTCCGTGACTGGCTGGCCGCGCAGGAGCCGGTCCAGGAAGCCTTCTACGTGACCGGCGACGCCGACTTCATCCTGGTGGTCTGCGCGCCCGACACTGCGACCTACGATGCATGGACCGCCCGCATGGTCAGCGAGAACCCCAACATCCGGCGTTTCACCACGCATGTGGCGCTGCACGTCGTCGAGCGGGGGCTGGGCGTACCCATTGCGCTCGACGCCGGCGCCTGAGGGCGGCGCCGGAGCCACGGCCGCCGGGCTCAGGCGAAAGCCAGCACCTGGTGCACGGGGTGCCGCGGCTTCTGGGGCCAGTTGCCCGGGGCGCTGCGGCCCACGGTGAGCAGGATCACCGGCAGCTCGTTGTCGGCCAGGCCGAACTCGCGCGCCACGCCGGACGGGTCGAAGCCGCTCATCGGGCCGGTGGCCCAGCCACGCGCTTCGGCGGCGAGCATCAGCGTCATGGCGGCGAGCGAGGCCGAGCGCACGGCTTCGTCGCGCTGCAGCACCGGGTTGCCCTGGTGCGACTGCCGTGCCATGCCGACCCAGCGGTCCACCAGCGACGGCTCCACGATGCCCGCATCCACCGAGGGCT
Source organism: Eleftheria terrae (assembly GCF_030419005.1). NCBI lineage: Bacteria > Pseudomonadati > Pseudomonadota > Betaproteobacteria > Burkholderiales > Eleftheria > Eleftheria terrae. The sequence continues at coordinate 2,898,845 of NZ_CP106951.1, read as the reverse complement.
GCAGCGCCGCGGCCAGCCCTTCATGCGCGCCCAGCGTGCCGCAGATGATGAAGGTGACGGCCGCGTCCACCACCTTGTGCTGCGCGTAGCACACCGCTTTCAGCCTGGCCTTGGCCTGCGGCGTGCGCACTGCGATGAACTTCCAGTTCTGCAGGTGGAAGGCGGTCGGCGCCAGGGTGGCGAGCCGTACCAGCTCGGTGATCTCGTCGTCGTCCATCCGCTGCTCGGGATCGTAGTGGTTGGCCGAGAAGCGGGATTCGATGAGGGTGGTGACGGGATGGGACATTCCAGGCTCCGTAGGAAAAAGGAAGGGGAAAGAGTGCAGGGGGCAGGGGCGGCCCGCCAGCGGCCGCCCGGTGGGAATTCAGGCGTCGCGCACCGCGCCTGCCGGCCGGCTCATGGCCCATTGCACGGCCAGGATGCTGGCGAGCACCGTCACCAGCCCGGCCAGCGAGAGCCCGCTCATGCGTTGGTCCAGCACGGCCCAGCCGAGGATCACCGCGGTGAGCGGGCTCAGCAATCCCAGCGACGAGACCGCCACCGGCGCCAGCCGCGCGATGCCGCGGAACCACAGCGTGTAGGCCAGCAGCGCTCCCACCACCGACAGGTAGGCATAGCCGAGCAGGTGCGTGGAGGTCAGCGTGGGCAGCGGTGGATCGACCGCCCAGGCCACCGGCAGGAGCATCGTGCCGCCGACCAGCAGCTGCCAGCCCGTGAAGGCCAGCACCGGCAGTTGCGAGCGCCAGCGCCGCGCCAGGTAGGTGCCGGTCGCCATGCACGCGGCGCCGGCCAGTGCGGCACCGATGCCGATGGGGTCCCACACCGAGCCCGGTGACAGCAGCAGCGCCGCCATGCCCGCCACGCCGGCGACGGCCGCCGCCACCGCCACCGGCACCGGCCGCCGACCGTCCAGCAGCCACGCCAGCCCCATCACCAGCAGCGGCTGGATGGCGCCCACCACCGCGGCCAAGCCGCCGGGCAGTCGATAGGCCGCGAGGAACAGCAAGGCCTGGAAGCCGCCGATGTTCAACGCCGACAGCAGCAACAGCCGCCGCCAGCCCTCGCGCTCGGGCAGGCGGCGGCAATACAGCGTCAACAGCAGGCCGGCTGGCAGGGTGCGCAGCAGCGCGGCGGTGAAGGGGCGGTCTGGCGGGAGCCATTCGGTCGTGACGATGTAGGTGGTGCCCCAGATGGCGGGTGCCGTCGCCGTGACGAGCACGTCCGCCCAGGAGAACCGGCCTTGCGTTGAGTGGCCTTGCATGGCAGCAATTTGTCTTGATTTCGAGATAAATCAGCTTAGCAGATAATCTTGAAGTCAAGACAAGCAGGTGAACATGGCCAGACAACGGGACACCGCGCCGCGGCCGGACGCCGTGGATGCCATCCTCGATCAGTGGCGCCGGGAGCGGCCCGACCTGGTGCTCGGGCCGATGGCCACCATCGGCCGGCTCAAGCGCTGCTCGGCCCTGGTGCAGCGGCGGCTGGACGAGACCTTCTCGGCCTTCGGCCTGAGCGGCGGGGAGTTCGACGTGATGGCCACCCTGCGTCGCTCGGGCCGGCCCTACAGCCTGGCGCCCACTGCGCTGTTCTCGGCGCTGATGGTGACCTCGGGCACCATGACCCACCGGCTGCAGCGGCTCGAATCAGCCGGCCTGGTGCAGCGGGTGCCCAACCCCGACGACGCCCGCAGCCTGCTGGTGCAGCTGACGCCGCAGGGGCTCGAGCTGATCGACCGCGCCGTGCAGGCGCATGTCGAGAACGAAGCACGCATCCTCGCGCCGCTCAAGCCGGCCGCGCTGGCGGCCCTGGACGAGAGCCTGGCACGGCTGCTGGCGGTGCTGGAGAATGGCGGCGACTGAGCCGGCCAGCTTTCGCAGCGGCCTGCCGCCAGGCCGCTGCGCGGCCGCATCCCCGACTCCCTCATCCACTCCGGAAGGACGACACCATGGCCTCTCTCTCGAGCTTCGCCATCACCCGCAAGTGGCCGGCGCAGCATCCCGACCGCCTGCAGCTGTACTCGCTGCCCACGCCCAACGGTGTGAAGGTCTCCATCATGCTGGAGGAATGCGGCCTGCCCTACGAGCCGCACCTGGTGGACTTCGAGAGCCAGGACCAGATGTCGCCCGAGTTCCTCTCGCTCAACCCGAACAACAAGATCCCCGCCATCCTGGACCCCAGCGGGCCGGAGGGCGAGCCCCTGGCCTTGTTCGAGTCGGGCGCCATCCTGCTGTATCTCGCCGAGAAGACCGGGCAGTTCCTGCCCCGCACGCCGGCGCGCCGCCATGAAACGGTGCAGTGGTTGATGTTCCAGATGGGCGGCATCGGCCCGATGTTCGGCCAGCTCGGTTTCTTCCACAAATTCGCCGGCCGCGAGTACGAGGACAAGCGTCCGCGCGACCGCTATGTGGCCGAATCGAAGCGACTCCTGGCGGTGCTTGAGCAACGCCTGGCCGGCCGCGCCTGGATCATGGGCGACGACTACACGATCGCCGATATCGCCATCTTCCCCTGGGTGCGCAACCTGGTCGGCTTCTACGGTGCCGGCGAGCTGGTGGGGATCGAGCAGTTCCCGGAAGTCCGGCGCGTGCTGCAGGCATTCACCGCGCGCCCGGCTGTCGAGCGCGGGCTGGCGAACCCGCGGCGACCGGCCGCCGCCTGAAAGGCGGGCGCGGCGCCCCGGCCACCACGGCCGAGGCGCCCCGGCCTCGGGGCCGGCAGGCGTGTGCCGCAAGGCCCTGCCTCGCTGCGCCGGCCCTCACGGACGAGGCCAGGGCACCCGCAGCTCGATGCGGGTGCCTTGTGAGGGCAGGGCCGCAATGCGCAGCACGCCGCCGGCCGCCCAGGCCCGCTCGCGCATGCCCACCAGCCCGAGGCCGGCACCGCGGGCCGGCTCGGTGGGCAGGCCGCAACCGTTGTCGTAGACGGTGATCTGGATCTCGCGCCGCACCTCGTCCACGCCCAGCCCGACCTCGACCCGCGTGGCGTTCGCATGCTTGACCACGTTCGACAGCGCTTCCTGCACCACCCGGTAGGCATTGATGGCCAGCGTGCCGGGCAGGCCGGGAAAGCGCTCGTCGACCTTCAGCGTGAAGCGGCATTCGGGATGCAGCGTGTCGTAGTCGCGCACCGCTTCGGCCACCGCACCGCAGAAGCCCAGGGTGTCCAGCACCTCCGGGCGCAGCCGTTTGACGATGCGCCGGGCACTGTCGTAGAGCTGGTCGGTGGTGCGGGTGATGCGCTGCGCAATGCGCTCCAGTTCGTCCTGGGCCACCGGCGGGCCGCCACGCGCGCTGAGGGCGGCCGCACCCAGCCGCACCGAGATCAGCGAGGCATTGAGCTGGTCGTGGATCTCCACCGCGATGCGCCGGCGTTCTTCCTCCACCAGCGCATTGCCATGCGCGATGAGGCGGCGTTTTTCCTCCTCCGCCGCCCGGGCTGCCTGCACGGCGGCTTGCAGCGCCGCGGTGCGATGGGCCACTTTTTCTTCCAGCTCCTGGCGGGCGGCGGCCAGCTCGCCGGCCATCTCCGCCATGGCGTCCTGCAGCTCGCCCAGCTCGCCGCCCCGGCCGCTGCCCAGGCGCACCTGGTAGCGGCCCTGCCGGATGTCGCGCACCGCGGCCATGATGGCCGCCAGCGGCCCATGGATCATGCGCGCCAGCAACAGCCCCAGCAGGCCGCTGCCCAGGGCCGCAGCCAGGGTCACGCCACCGGCGAAATACAGGTTGCGGCGCTTCGCATCCACCAGCCGCTGCGGCGACATCAGCACCCGCACATGGCCCAGCACTTCGCCGGGCGATGCGCGCAGGTCACGCGGCGGGCCGGCGACATGGGGCCGTGCCGGATCGTCGAACAAGTCGACATCGATGGCTTGCGCGCGGATGGGGTGCTCGAACGGCATCGCTTCGCCCGCCTCGGCGGCCGACTGCGCGCCGGCCAGCCGTTGCCGGGTGGGGCCGAGCACCTCGATCCGCGCGATGCTGGGTTCCGAGGCGAGCAGGCCCTGCAGCGTGCCGGCCAGTGCCGCGCTGTTGCCCGACACGACGGCATAGCGGCTGGCCTCGGCCAGCGTGGCTGCCAGCAGGCGGCCCCGCTCGTCGATGTCGGCGCGGATGTCCTTCAGCTGCGAGCCGTAGATGGTCGCGCTCACCACCAGCCACATCACCAGGGCAGGGAGGATGGCCACGCACAGCATCAGGGTGGTGATGCTGGGGCTGCGGCGAGGCGGCCTCACCGGGGCCTCCCCGGCGGCCGGTTGCCCATCTCGCGCACCGCGTCGCTCACCGTGATGGACAGCGAGCGGGCCACATGTTCGTTGATGGCCACGCGCCAGTACATCGGGTACTGTGGCTCCGGCAGGCGCCCGGCCTCCAGCTGGGGCAGCACCTCGTCGAGGTGGGCCGCGATGTCTTCCACCGAGGCATAGGCGCTGGCCAGCGTGCCGGCGTGCACGAGCGCCGGCGAGAAGCCCACGATGGGCTGGCGCCGCCGGTAGCTGGACTCGAGCAGCAGTCCCAGGTTGTCCTTGCTGTAGAGGCTGCTGTCCGGCAAGGCAAGGATCACTGTCGCCGACGACAGGGCGTTCAGTTCGCGCACCACGTTGTCGCCCGCCGCCACCCGGTGCACGGCCAGGTTCAGCCCGAGCCGGCTGGCGGCGCGGCGCAGCCCGGGTTCGAGGCGCGCGGTCAGCTCCGACAGCAGCACGCCCACGGTGACCCGTCGCTGGTACAGCGCGGCAATCACCTCCAGCTGGGCTTGCGGCGATGCTTCGGCGTAGATGGCGGTGACCGCGGAGCGGCGTTCCGGGTCCGCGGCGGCCAGCACCTGCTGGTAGGTCTGGCCCGACGCGAAGAGCGAGACCACCGGCTGCAGGTCGGCCTCCAGGGCCGCCTGCAGTGCGGCCGGGCCCACCGCGAGGTAGACACCCGGCCCGGCACGCTGCGAAAGCACGCGGGCGTCGCTGCTGTGCGGCAGCCCGGGATAGTGCTGCCGGAAGGTGTCGAGCACCTCGCGCACCGCGGCACCTTCCCCGAGCGCGAGCACCCGCAGCTCATGCGCAGGGTGCCCCACCGCCCCCAGCACCAGCCCGCATGCAGCCAGCAGCAGCGAGCCGGCGGCAGCCAGCTTGCGGACCGAGGGCGATCGCGCGGCGATGTCGTTCATCTCAGCCACCGGCACGACGGCGACCCTGCGCCCGACAGCGGCGATGGCGGGCGCCGCGGCTCATGCGCGCCACCACGGCCGCCCTGCCGGCCGGGCCGGTGTGCCGTGGGGTGCCATCGCGCTTCCCGGCGGGCAGGCGCAGTGCAGCGATGCCACTCCCCCAAGCGTCCCGGTCCGGCACCGGCGGCTGCCCACCTGGTGCCACCGTCTCCTCATGCTTCAGCCCTCCTTCCCGGCGCTGCGCCGGAATCGCGTTTTCTACAACACGACGCGCTGTTCTTCCCTGATTCGCACTTGTTGAAGGTGACAGGGCTGGCTGGCGAGTGGTCACGATGATTGCTATCGTATGGAGGTGCCAGGTGCGGTGTACTGGCAAATCGAACGGTAGTTCCGGAGCGATCGACCATGCATCAACTGCAGCACTCCCCCGCCTCCCCTGTCGCATGGCTGCCGATCGGCTCGGGAGGCACCGGCCAGTTGTCGCGACCGTTCTGATGCCCTGCGGTGGCCCACGCAGGCATGGCCTTGCCGAGGCCGGCGCGCCCTGCGGCCGACCGGTCCGCCGGCGACTCGTTCAGGGCGAGATCAGCAGGTGCCGCACCGCCAGCCGAGTGATCTCGGCCGGCCGATGCACGCCAAGTTGTTCCTTGATCGACTGGCTCACATTGCTGATGGTCTTCGGTGACAGGCTCATCGCCTCGGCGATCTCGAGGTTCGTCATGCCCAGGGCCATGCGCTTGAAGACCTCGAGCTCGCGGGCGTCGAGCTTCGACTGCGGCGATTCGTCGCCTCGCACATTGAGCAGCGCCAGCCGCTGCGCAATCTGCGTGGCGAAGTAGAGCCGGCCTTCGTGCGCATGCCGGATGGCTGCGGCGAGCACGTCCACCGGCGCGTTTTTCGTGACGAAGGAGAGCCCGCCGAGCCGGTAGGCTTCCCTGACGAGTTCGTCCTGGTCGAACTGGGAATAGAAGACGATGCGTGCCTTCGGGTGGCGTTCGAGCAATGCGCGTGCAACGTCGAGCCCCGATGCCTGGCCCTCGCCGAAGCGGATGTCCAGAACGATCACCACGTCCGGCGGGCCGGCCTCGAAGGCAGGCAGTACGTCGGCCGCCTCGCATGCCTGCGCCACACAGTCGATGTGCTCGCGCTTGAGGGCGCTGACCAGGCCTTCGACAATCAGCGGATGGTCGTCCGCGATCAGCACTTTGATTCCGTCTGTCGCCATGACTGATCCTTTGTCCTTGGTGGACCTTCGGGGTGGGTTCTTGTACAGCACGAAGCCGCTCGCTGGGGGACTCCCTACTTGTTAGATACGACAGGTCATGCTGGCGGCTGCAGGTGTCAGTTGCTATGGTATGGAACCCGCCAGTGCTGTTCACTGGCATATCGGCCGGTAGCTCAGCAGCGAGAAACCATGCACAAATCTACGCTCACCCCCTTCCTCAAGGCGACAGGGGGCCCGCCGGGCTCCGGCGGTACGGGGCAACGCATCTCGCGCCTGCTGCTGCTGCCTTGCCGCGTGTCCGGGGCCGGCAATGCCAGGTCGCCCGAAAGAACAGCACGTGGCGGCCGGCATTGCGCAGCGCATGGAGCGGGCCTTGCTCCTTGAGGGGAGGCTGCCGGCCCTTGGCGGGCGGCGACGGGCACGTGAGCCGCTTTGCCGCCGTGGCGCAGCCGACGTGCCGGGGGCCGTCGCACCGCACGACGGTGCGGCTTGCGTCACGGGACACAGGGGAGTCGCGCATGTTGCCACTCAGCAGGGAAGAAGGTCGCACCGAGGCACTGGTCGTGCTGGTGGTGGATGACAACGTCGACGCCGCCGTCTCTCTCAGCTGCCTGCTGCAGCTGCTTGAGTGCAAGACGGTGGTGGCCTATGACGGGCCGACCGCGGTCGACGTGGCGGTGCTCGTTCCCCCGCAGCTGGCCTTCATCGACCTCGACCTGCCCGGCTTCGACGGTTGCGAGGTGCTGCGACGGCTGAAGGCCGCCGACGGGCTGGGGCCCGCCGTGTCGGTCTGCCTGACCGGGCGCGGTGGCCCGCACGACCGGCTGCGCTGCCTGGAAGCCGGCTTCGACGACTTCCTTTCCAAGCCGCTTGAACTGGCGGACCTGAACCGCGCTCTGCAACAGGCGCGCGAGGCGGTCGCGACGTCGTCGCTGTTGTCCCTCGATTGCCTGCCCGGTGGCTGTGCCGGCGCTGCCTTGGCATTGGGAGACGCCGGCCGCAGGGCCAGCTGAGCCAGCGCGCCGGCCGCCAGGTGAGGGGGCCGCGCCCACCTGTACCGCGGCACCTTTCGACCGGCTCAGAAGTTCAGCTCGAGCTGCCCCAGCCACTGCAGGCGGTGGTGGTACTCGCTCTGAGGCCAGCTGCCGACGTCGCGGAAGTAGCCGACGGTCTTGTTGTCCAGGCGGCGCACGATCAACGAGCCGCGGCCCCGCAGGCCGTCATGCTGCAAACGCTTGTGCACGGCCAGGTCCTCGCGGCCGAAATGCCGTTGTCCCGGCGCCTCGGCGGAGGCGCCGTAGTACGCCAGCGATGCCGACCAGCCACCACCAAAGGCATGCGACAGCCCGGCGGCGCCGCTGTGGCGCGAGTACTGGCTGCGCTCCAGCACGGTGGTGGCGGCGTGGTTGCGCAGGTAGGAGTAGTGGGCAAAGGCCGACCACTGTGGCGTCAGGTCCAGGTTGAGCTGCAGCTCGACGCCGCTCAGGCGGACCGCGTTGTCGTTCGACGGCCGGAAGTCCGACACCTGCAGCTTCTCGGAGATCAAGTCGCTCAGGCGGTCGTCGAACAGCTTGGCGTCGAGCAGCAGGCCGCTTGCGGGCAGGTTGAGCAGGTAGCCGATTTCCCGGGAGGTGATGCGCTCGCTGCGCAGCCCGCCGGTGCTGTGGGCGCTCTGAAAAAAGCGGACATGCGACGAGCCGTTCAGCGGCGGCTGGGCGTCGTGCAGGCTGTAGACCCACTCGGTGCGCTGCTCGTGCACATCCGGCGTGCGGGAGCCGCGTGACCAGACCAGGCGCAGGGTCTGTGCCGGCGACAGGCGAAAGTTGGCGGCGAAGCGCGGCGAAACGGTGGTGCCGCTGGTCTGGTCCCGCTCGACATACGCGCCGGCATTGACCGTGAGCCAGTCGGTCGGCTTGAACTCGGCATTGCCGAACGCACGGCCACCGGAATTGCGCACCGACCGGCCCATGAAGGTCTCGCTGTGCCCGCGATGCTGGCGGGCACCCAGGCCGGCGACGGTGCGCAGCCGGTCAGAGAAGACGTAGGTGTCCTGCAACTCGATGTCGAAGCGGCTTTCGCTCAGGTTGTGGTTGGGCGTGCCGCAGGTCGGTGCCATGGCGCCGCCCGGCCCCAGCCGGGCGATGGCCTGCAGGGCCTGCATCGCCAGCAGGTCGTCCTGCGGGGTGCCGCCGGTCGGGCGCCGGCCGGCCAGGATGGACCGGGCATAGCCTGGATTGGCCCGCCAGAGCGTGTACATCTCGGGCAGCACGAAGGCCGTCGGCATGCAGGTGAACCACGGCTGGCGCACCCGGTCGCGCCAGTACGAGGCCAGCACCTGCACCTCGTGGGCCGGCTCCGGGCTGTGGGTGATGCTCGCAGACACGAAATGGTCCCGCACCTTCTGGTCCGGGAAGCTGCGCTGGTAGGACTCGACGAAGGGCACTTCCTTGGTGCCGCCGACATAACCGGCATCGACGTCGAGCCGGGTCGAGGCCGACAGCAGCGTCTGGCTGCGCAGGTTGATGCGCTGCAGCCGGGTGCTGTCGTGGCCGCCACCGCTGATGCGAGAGAGGTGGTCGTAGCCGCGGTCGCCTTCCTGGGACAGCGTGAGCCGCAGCGCGGTCGGGCCGAGGGTGGCGGCCAGGCGCGCCGTCACGTCCACCGTGCCGCGCGTGCCGAGGGTGGTGGACAGGGTGGCTCGGTCGACATCGCGCGGATGCTTGGTGATGATGTTCACGATGGCCAGCATCGAGTTGGGGCCGTAGGCCGCCGAGTTCGGGCCACGCGTGACCTCGATGCGGTCGATGTCGAGCAGGGTGACGGGCAGGTTCTTCCAGTCCACCCGCGAGAACAGCGGCTGGTACACCGACACGCCGTCGACCAGCACGTTCATGCGCCGCGGCGAGAGCAGATTGGTGCCGTGGTAGTTGATGCGGAAGTCGGGCCCGCTGGTCTGGGTGATGGCCATGCCGGGCACCAGGCGCAAGGCCTCCGGCAGGCTGGTGATGCCGAAGCTCCACAGCGTTTCAGCCGTCAGCACCGTGACGCTGGCCGGCACGTCCTGCAGTGGCTGCCGCAGCCGCGCCGGTGTGAGCACCATGGGATAGGGTTCGGCGCCATTGTCGAGGTCGACGCTGGCGGCCGGCCCCGTCTGGGCCATGGTGGCGGCGGCACTCAGCAGCGCCGTCGCAGACAGGGAACGCAGGATTGCCATTGGATGACCTCGCGACGCCAGCAGGGAAGGACCATCGACCCGGGCGGGCGGCGTCTTCACCGCCACAGGTGCCCGGCAGGCGCGGGCAGCATCGGCCGTGCAAGCCGCGGCGCGACCCATGCCGAAGCCAGCCGGCATGCGATGTGCTGTTGCAGGCGCCGGCCCCTGGTAGGCGGCACCGCTGCCGGCGGGCGGCGCCGGTGACGCGCACAGAGGGACCGGACAGTGCCGCCGGGCGGCACGGCGACAGCCTGGTGGGGCCGGCCCGGCCAGCTGGCCAGGCCGGGGCGCGCGGAGCTCGGATCCATCGGCGGTTTCCTCCTGAGTGAGCGCCAGGGCCACTGCCGGGCACGGGAAGCGCTGAGCGTCGGCGCCCGGTGTGTCGTGTTCATGAAGGCGGCGGAAGCGATGGGACTTGCTTGCGACTGGGATGGGGCGACAGCGGTTGCGATGCGATGCAATGCGACTCCCGGTGCCAGGAGCCCCGGCCGGCGCGGCGGGTCGCGGGGCAGGCGGTGTCGATGCCGGAGGCCGGGCGGGGTGTGCTCGGGCACGGTGCATTCCGAGCGGGAGTTATACGTGCTTGCCCTGTGCTCCATCACCTGTCAGAGTTTTCGACGGGCTGCGGCGCCGCGGCGATCGGGTGCCCCGCAGGCCGCGGGCAGCGGGCAATGGCCGCGCGGCTTCACGGGGCCTGGCAACGGCTGTAAGCTGCAGCGCAACCTGCTCATCCGTGCGGTCTTCTTCTCCGATTGTCAGTGTGGCCACGCAGTCTCCCCCGGCTCCGACTCGGTTGATTCCCCGCCCATCCGGCGATCCGGCGGCGCAACAGCGGGCGGCCGGCCGGGGCACCGGTCGCCGCCTGCGGGCCTGGGTGGTGCTGGTGGCTGGGCTGCTGCTCAGCGCGGCGGCCGCCCTGCTGGCGGTCCGGCTGCAGGAGCGGGCAGCGCAGCACGACCTGCGGGAGCGGGCCCGCATCGTCGCCGGCATCGTGGAGCAGCGGGTGGGCCGCTGGGCCGAAGTGCTGCAAGGGGTGCGCGGGCTGTTCGCCGCACGTGCAGGGACCGTCTCCGCCGCCGAGTTCCGGGACTACTACGACCACCTGGAACTGCCGCGGCGCTATCCCGGCTTCCTGTCGCTGCAGTTCGTGCGCCATGTGCCGCACGCGCAGAAGGACGCCTTCGAAGCCGCGGTGCGGAGCGACCGCAGCCTCCTGCCTGGCGGGAACCCGGGCTTCGTGGTGCGGCCGCCCGGCACGCGGCCCGACTACTACGTGACGCACTACATCGAGCCCATGGCGGGCAACCAGGTGGCCTTCGGCTTCGATGCGGCCGCCACGACGGCGCGGCGCGAGGCGCTGGAGCGGGCCCGCGACGCCGGGACGATGATCGGCTCCGGGCGCCTGCAGCTGGTGCAGACCGGGCCGCAGGCCGGCTATGTGCTGCGGGCGCCGGTCTACCGGGCCGGCATGCCGCGCGACACGGTGGCGCAGCGCCGGGCGGCTTTCATCGGCCTGGCCACCGTCGCCTTGCACATGGAGGACTTCATCACCGCGCTGCTGCCCGATGCGCAGCTCGAACACCTGGACTTCCGCCTCAACGACCTGGGTTGGGCCGGCCAGGCGGTGGCGGCACCGACGCCCGGCAACCTGCTCTACGACACCTCAGCCCGCCGGCCGGTGCCGCGGCGCAGCGAGGCGGCCCTGGTCCATGTGATCGACGTTCCGGTGGGCGGGCGGCTGTGGCGCTTCGAGTTCCAAGAGCGCAACGGCGCCCTCGGCCTGGCGCAGCCGCTGCTCGTCGCGCTGGCCGGTGGGCTCATCAGCGTGCTGGTGTTCCGGCTGCTGCAGTTGCAGAGCGCCGCACGCGAACGCCTGGAAGCGCGGGTGGCCGAGCGCACGGCCGAACTGGCGCTGGCCAACGAAGCGCTGCGCAGCAGTGAAGAGCGCCTCGAGCTGGCACTGGCCGGTGCCGACCTGGCGCTGTGGGACTGGGATCTGGCAAACGACACCCTGGTGTGGAACCAGCGCTGGCTGGAGATGCGCGGCTACCGGGCCGATGAAGCGAAGTCCGAGGTGTCGTTCTGGAAAAGCCTGATCCATCCCGAGGACCGGCCGGCGGTGCTGGCGGCGCTGCAGGCGCACCTGGAGGGACGGCAGCCGGCCTATTCCGCCGAGTACCGGGTGCGCACCCGCGATGGCCACTGGCTCTGGCTGCTCGACCGTGGCCGGGTGGTGGCGCGCGACGCCGCAGGCCGCCCCTTGCGCATCACCGGCACCAACCTCGACATCAGCGAGCGCAAGCGCGGCGAGGAGGACCGCGTCACCGCCGCCACCGCGAGCCGGCTGGCCAGCGTGAAGGACGAGTTCATGGCCCGCATGAGCCACGAACTGCGTACGCCGCTGAATGCCATCCTCGGGTTTGCACAGCTGCTGGAGCGCGACCCGTCGAGCCTGCTGACGCCGAGCCAGCTCGAACGCGTGCAGCAGATCCAGCGCGCCGGGGCCCACCTGGTGGCGATGGTGAGCGACCTGCTCGACCTGTCGGCCATCGAGGGCGGCCGGGTGCCGATGGCGCGCCAGCCGGTGATGCTCGGCGAGGTGTTGTCCGAGGCGCTCGACCTGGTGCGCAGCCAGGCGCAGGCCGCCGGTGTGACGCTGATCGACCGAGTCGGCCCCTCGCGCGATGCGGTGATGGCCGATCCGCTGCGGCTGCGTCAGGTGATGGTGAACCTGCTCACCAACGCGATCAAGTACAACCGGCGCGGCGGCAGCGTCACGGTGGCGGCCCAGTCGCGGGGAGCGCAGCAACGGGCGGTGTCGGTGGCGGACACGGGCGTGGGTTTGCGGGCGGAGCAGATCGGCAAGCTCTTCCAGCCTTTCGAGCGGCTCGGGGCGCAGCGGTCGGAGATCCCGGGAACCGGCCTGGGCCTGGCCCTGTCGCGGCGCCTGGTGGACATGATGGGTGGGCACATCGAGGTGAGCAGCGAAGTCGGCCACGGCGCCTGCTTCACGCTGGTGCTGCCGGCCTGCCGCGCTGGCGAGGCAGGCGGTGCACCGCCGATGGCGGCACCGCCGGAGCCGCCCGCCAGTGATCTCGGCCTGACCGTGCTGTATGTCGAGGACGATGATGTCAACGTCACGGTGGTGCAGGGCATGCTGGCCTTGCGGCCCTCGGTCCGCTTGCTGATCGCCCGCAGCGGCGCCAAGGCGCTGGAGCTGCTCGCCCACGAGCGGCCCGACCTGCTGCTGGTGGACATGCAGCTGGGCGACATGCATGGCATCGAGCTGCGCCGCCGGCTGGCGGCGGATCCGGCGCTGGCCGCAGTGCCGTGCGTCGGCTTGTCGGGCGACGCCTTGCCGGCGCAGCGCCAGGCAGCCCTGGACGCCGGATTCGAGCAATACCTGACCAAGCCGGTGCAACTCGACGAGTTGCTGGGCGTGATCGACCGGCAGGCCCGCGCACGGGCGGCGCAGCCGCAAGCCCGGGCGGGGGGCCGATCCTAGCCACCCGCAGGCCGAGGTGGGCGGCAGGCGAGCGGCACGGGGGTCGTCCGCCATGACGGGCCTGCCGCGGGCCGGTACGCAACGGTCTTCCGGCGGCGGTCCGGCGCCCTGCGCGCCCGGCTGCTCGCGATGGCCGCTGCGGCATCGAAGGTGTCGCTGGCGTCACCCGCTGCCACCTCGACGTCGGCCTCTCGTCGGTGGCTGAGAGGAGCATCGGGCGATGCTGCAAATGGCGGGCGGAAGGGGGCGCGGCCCCCGGCGGCGCACACGCTTGTTCACCTTGACAGGTTTCTTCCCGTCCTGCCGGCCACTACGCTTGCCCGTCACAGGCGCGTCGTGCGCGGCATCTTCCGTGCCGCCGGCGCCAAGCCGAGGGGGAAGCCAGATGCGAGTCGCGCACCCGTTGTCACGCCCAGCCGTGCTGCCATTGTCGGCGCGCCTGAACCGGGCCCGCCTGTGGGCCGTGGCGTTGTTCAAGTGCTGGCGGCGGCCATTCTCGGTCCCCGCCCTGTCCGCGCTCTCGCGGGCCGTGCGCAGCGGCCGGGCGCACCGAGACGCGGTGCAGTACATGCTGTCCGACCCGCGCGTGGCCGAGTTGTGCCGCCAGCGCTACACCGGCGGCAGCAGTCCCCCGGGCGCGCTGTTGTGCCAGCCGCCCGGGTCACTCGGGCATGAAGTGGCCGTGGCGGTGCTGGCGTCGCCCGCGTCGGAGGCCGGCTGGCGCGAGCCGCTGGAGCCTGACGCCGCCCAGGCCGGCGAGGACGACTACCTCGCCGGGCGGGTGCGCCAACTGCACGAGGTGGCCCATGTGCTGACCGGCTTTGCCGGCAATGAAGTGGCCGGTGCGCTGGGACTGCAGGCCTTCTGGGCGGCGCAGACGCGCCGCCCGTTCAGCATTGCGCTGCTGGCGCTGGGCCTGCTGCGAACGCTGGCCCGGCCCGCCGAGCTGCCGCGCACCTTGAGCCAGATCGCCAAGGGCTGGCTGCTCGGCTTTGCCGCGCAGCCGCTGCTGGCCCAGCGCTTCGAGGACGACTGGGCCCGGCCGGTGGAGCAGTGGCGCCGCGAGCTGGGCCTGGTGCACGAGCGTTCCCTGGACCTGCGCAACACCGTGGCATCGATGCTGCGCCCGCTGCCGGCCTCGGCCGCGGCGGCGCCCGCTTCCTCGCGGCCCAAGCGTTGAGGCGGCCGGGCGTCAGCCGGCGTACCGGTGGGCTGCCAGGCCGGTGGCATCGGTCTCGACGCTGAACAGCGAGCCGGCCTGCACCTGGGCGGCCAGTTGCGAATCGCTGAGGCCGAAGCGGGCGCTGGTGATGAAGAGCGTGCTCAGCGTCGGCCCGCCGAAGGCGACGTTGGTGATATGCGCGGTCGGCAGTTCGACCCGCGCCAGTTCCCGGGCGGTGAGCGGGTCGCGGCAGGTCACGCGACTGCCGCCCCAGTGCGCCATCCACAGCCGGCCCTGTGCGTCGGTCGTCATGCCATCGGGATGGCCTTCCTGCTCGCTGAAGCGGTTCCAGTGGCGCTGGCCCGACAGCGTGCCGCTGACGGGATCGACGTCGAAGGCATAGGTGTCGCGCCGCGCGGTGTCGTTGAAGTACAGGGTGCGGCCGTCGGGCGACCAGGTGGGGCCGTTGGTGACGGGAAAGCGGGCATCGAACATCCTGCTGCAGCGCTGCTGGCTGTCGAAGCGGTAGAGCACGCCGGTGGGAGCCGAGGCGTCGAAGTCCATGGTCGCGCCCCAGAAGTGGCCCTGGGCGTCGCACTTGCCGTCGTTGAAGCGGTTGCCCGGCGGCTCGCCGTCCGGCTCGTGCAGCCGTTGCAGCCGCCCGCCCGGGGCGTCGGGATCGAAGAAGGCGAAGCCACGTCGCAGCGTGACGATCAGGCCGGGGCCGTCGCGGCGCTCGGCCACCGCCGAGACGGTGTCCGGCAGCGACCAGTGTTCCCGCTGCCCGGTGGCCGGCGTGTAGCGCATCAGCCGCTGCTCGAGGATGTCCACCCAGTAGAGCGCCTGCCGCGACGGCGACCAGCAGCAGCCTTCGCCCAAGGTGGCGCCGGCGCGCCAGACTTCGTTCACCGGTCCGAGCAGCCGCGGGGCCGCAGCGCTGTGTTCACTCATGCCTGTCCTGTCCTCAATGCGAGTCACGCGGAATGCCCGCGCCGCTGCAACCGACCAGGAAATCGAGGTCGGCGCCCAGGTGCGCCTGTTGCACATGGTCCACATAGAGTTTGTACCAGCCGCGTGATGGCGGTGTCGGCGGCTGCCAGTCGGCGCGGCGGCGAGCCAGTTCCTCGTCGCTCACCTCGAGGTGCAGGCGACGGGCCGCCACGTCCAGCTCGATGATGTCGCCTTCACGCACCAGCGCCAGCGGGCCGCCGGCGGCTGCCTCGGGCGAGGTGTGCAACACCACCGTGCCGTAGGCGGTACCGCTCATGCGGGCGTCGGAGATGCGAACCATGTCGGTGATGCCCTTCTTCAGCACCTTGGGCGGCAGCGGCATGTTGCCGACCTCGGCCATGCCGGGGTAGCCGCGCGGGCCGCAGTTCTTCAGCACCAGCACGCAGGTCTCGTCCACGTCCAGCTCGGGATCGTCGATGCGCTTGTGGAATTCCTCGATGGTTTCGAACACCACCGCGCGGCCGCGGTGCTTCAGCAGGTGGGGCGAGGCTGCTGACGGCTTGATCACCGCGCCGTCGGGCGCGAGGTTGCCGCGCACCACCGCGATGCCGGCGGCCGGCATGAAGGGCTCGTTGAACGGGCGGATGACCTCCCGGTTCCAGCAGGGCGCATTGGCGATGTTCTCGCCCTGGGTCTTGCCATTGGCGGTGAGCGCGCCCGGATGCAGCAGGTGCTGGATCTCGCGCATCACGGCCGGCAGCCCGCCAGCATAGAAAAAGTCCTCCATCAGGAATCGGCCCGAGGGCTGCAGGTCCACCAGGCAGGGCACCTCGGCGCCCAGGCGGTCCCAGTCGGCCAGCGTCAGTGGCACGCCGATGCGGCCGGCGATGGCCAGCAGGTGGATCACCGCATTGGTCGAGCCGCCGATCGCCGCGTTGGTGCGAATCGCGTTCTCGAAGGCTTCGCGCGTCAGGATCTTGGACAGCCGCAGGTCTTCCTTCACCATCTCCACAATGCGCCGCCCGGTGAGCTGGGCCAGGCGGTTGCGGCGGGTGTCGGGGGCCGGGATGGCGGCGTTCTCCGGCAGCGACACGCCCAGCGCCTCGACCATGCTGGCCATGGTCGAGGCGGTACCCATCGTCATGCAGCTGCCCTTGGAGCGGTGCATGCAGCTCTCGGCGGCGGTGAA
This sequence comes from Eleftheria terrae, assembly GCF_030419005.1. Classification (NCBI taxonomy): domain Bacteria; kingdom Pseudomonadati; phylum Pseudomonadota; class Betaproteobacteria; order Burkholderiales; genus Eleftheria; species Eleftheria terrae. The sequence goes on along the minus strand of NZ_CP106951.1, from coordinate 2,882,439 downwards.
TTCCTCCATCGTCATCTCGCCGGCGCGCACCATCTCCGACATCTTCCACACGCCGGTGCCCGAGCCCACGTCCTGCCCGCGGAACTTGCCGTTCAGCATGGGCCCGCCCGACAAGCCGATGGTCGGCAGGTCGCAGCTGGCCGCGCCCATCAGCAGCGAGGGGGTGGTCTTGTCGCAGCCCATCAGCAACACCACGCCGTCGATCGGGTTGCCGCGGATGGACTCTTCGACATCCATGCTCGCCAGGTTGCGGAACAGCATCGCCGTGGGCCGCAGCTGCGTCTCGCCCAGCGACATCACCGGGAACTCCAGCGGGAAGCCGCCGGCCTCGTAGACGCCGCGCTTGACGAACTCGGCCAGCTCGCGGAAGTGGCCGTTGCACGGCGTCAGCTCGCTCCAGGTGTTGCAGATGCCGATCACCGGCCGGCCGTCGAGCAGGTCGTGCGGGTAGCCCTGGTTCTTGATCCAGCTGCGGTGCACGAAACCGTCGCGATCCTGCCGGCCGAACCAGGCATGGCTGCGCCGGAAGGGCTTCTTCTGCTCGGGGTTGTTGTCGTCGTCCATGCGTCTCCTCTGCGTCCTTTGTAGGTCTTGACGCGAGGCATGCTAGCAAGGCACATTGATATTAGAAAAATAAAAAGAAGCGCTACACCGATATCTAAATCGATATGACACTCACAACATTGAGGAGACCCGCCGTGAGCCGAGCCCCCCTTGCCGCCCCCGACTACGCATCCTTTCCCAGCCTGCGCGGCCGCGCAGTGTTCGTCACCGGAGGGGGCTCCGGCATCGGCGCTGCGCTGGTGCTGGCCTTCGCCGAGCAGGGCGCGCGGGTGGCCTTCATCGACATCGACGAGGCGTCCAGCCGCAGCCTGGCTCACCATCTCGCCGAAGCGGGCCACAAGGTGTGGTGGCGGCTGTGCGACGTGCGCGACGTGGCGGCCCTGCAGGCGGCGATCAACGACGCCGCCATGGCCATCGGCGACTTCCATGTGCTGGTCAACAACGTGGCCAGCGACGACCGCCACACGCTGGAGTCGGTCACGCCCGAGTACTGGGACCAGCGCATGGCGATCAACGAGCGGCCGGCCTTCTTCGCCATCCAGGCGGTGGTGCCCGGCATGCGGCGCCTGGGCGGCGGCTCGGTGATCAACCTCGGCTCGACCGGCTGGCAGACCAAGGCGGCGGCCTATCCCTGCTATGCCATCGCCAAGTCGTCGGTGAACGGATTGACGCGCGGGCTGGCCGCTTCGCTGGGGCAGGACCGCATCCGCATCAACACGGTGTCGCCCGGCTGGGTGATGACGCAGCGCCAGGTCAAGCTGTGGCTGGATGCGGCCGGCGAGCAGGAGCTGGCCCGCAACCAGTGCCTGCCCGACAAGCTGCAGCCGGAAGACATTGCGCGCATGGTGCTGTTCCTCGCCTCCGACGACGGGCGCATGTGCACCGCACAGGAGTTCAAGGTGGACGCCGGCTGGAGCTGATGGGCCGGGCCGGGCTCGGCGCCCCGGCGCGCCGGGCTCACGCCCGCTCCTGTCCTTCGCTCAGCTGCACGCCATAGACGGTCAGCGCGGTGCTCTTGAGGGCGCGCAGCATGACCTTGGCGGCTGGCGACAGCAGCCGGTCGGTGCGGGTGATCAGCCCGAAGGCGTCCATCTTGCACGGCAGGGCGATCGGCAGCACGGTCACCAGGCCGTGTTCGGCGTAGTAGCGCGCGACGTCGGTCGCCACCACCGCGACCAGGTCGCTCTGTTGCAGCATGCGGGTCATGAAAAGCAGGGCGGACGTCTCGATGACGTTGCCGGGCGCCTCCAGGCCTTCCTCCTGGAACATCAGGTCGAAGCGGTGCCTCAGCACGCTGCCGGCCGGCGGCAGGATCCAGCCGGCACCGACGATGTCGCGCAGCCCCAGGCGGGCGACGCCTTGCAAGGGGTGGCCCGGCCGCGCCACCGCGCAGACCGGTTCCTCCACCAGCGCTTCGTAGCGCAAGTCGGTCTTGTCATGGCGCTCGAACAGGCGGCCCACCACCATGTCGAGCTTGCCCTGCGCCAGCCGCTCCATCAGCACATCGCTGGTCTCGATCTGCAATGACACCCGCAGGTCCGGGTGCTCCTGCTTCACCAGCGTGACCGCGGGTGGCAGCAGCGTCATGCCGGGGGCCGTGATGGCCCCCACGCTCACCTGGCCGTAGCGGCCGGCCTTCAGGGCCTCGATTTCGTCATGCGCCTGCGACAGGCTGGCCAGCGCCATGCGGGCGTGGCGGATCATGGTCTCGCCATACCAGGTGGGCCGCATGCCGCGCGGCAGCCGCTCGAAGAGCGACACGCCCAGCATGTCCTCCAGGTCCTTGAGCAGCTTCGAGGCGGCGGGCTGCGTCATGTTCAGCACCTGGGCCGCCCGGTGGATGTTGCCTTCCTCCTCCAGCGCCATCAGCAGCAGCAGTTGGCGCGTCTTGAGCCGGGCGCGGATGAACCAGTGGGTGTAGCTCGCGGTTGTCATATGTCAAATCGTATATGGGTGTTCTTGGAAAATCTATTAGAAAGTTATCGGTCGTCTTCGTACCATCCGCCCCGGATAGCGCGCAATAGCACACAAACAATTCGCAGCCGCCGGCGCCCGCCGCAGCCGCTGCCTTCGATGGAGACACGATGCGACTGATCCAGTTTCTCGATGCCGCCGGCCAGGCCGCCGTCGGGGTCGTCGACAAGGACGGTGCCACCGTCCGCCCGCTGCAGGGCTACACCTCGACCTATGCCCTGGCGCTGGCCGCCATCGAGCGCGGCGAGTCGCTGGAGTCGGTAGCCACCGGCACACTGGCAGCCGCCCGGCTGTCCTATGCCGACCTGTTGCACGGGCGCCGCCTGCTGCCGCCCCTGACCCATCCGGACCCGGCCCATTGCCACGTCACCGGCACCGGCCTGACCCACCTCGGCAGCGCCGCTGCCCGCGATGCCATGCACCAGAAGGTGGCCGACGACGAGGCCACCCTGTCGGACTCCATGCGGGTCTTCAAGTGGGGCATCGAGGGTGGGCGGCCGCAGCCAGGCCAGGCTGGCGTGCAGCCGGAGTGGTTCTACAAGGGCGACGGCAGCATCGTGGTGGCGCCGGGTGCACCGCTGGTCTCACCTGCCTTCGCACTGGATGGCGGTGAGGAGCCGGAACTGGTCGGGCTCTACCTGATCGGCCCGGACGGCCGGCCGCACCGGCTCGGCTACGCCATCGGCAACGAGTTCTCGGACCATGTCACTGAGCGCCAGAACTACCTCTACCTGGCGCATTCCAAGCTGCGGCCCTGCGCCATCGGCCCGGAGCTGCGCACCGGCGAGCTGCCGCAGCACCTGGAAGGACGCAGCCGCATCCTGCGTGGCGACGCGGTGGTCTGGGAGCGGCCCTTCCTGACCGGCGAGGCCAACATGTGCCATTCCCTGGCCAACCTCGAATACCACCACTTCAAGTACGCGCCGCACCGCCGGCCCGGCGACGTGCACCTGCATTTCTTCGGCACCGCCACATTGAGCTTCGCCGACGGCATCCACCTGCAGCCGGGCGACCGCTTCGAGATCGAGCTGCCCGACCTGGGCGCGCCGCTGTCCAACCCCTTCGATGTTGCCGAGGCCGAGTTCGCGGCTGGCAGCGTGGCCGCCCTCTGAGATCGCGATGACCCAACTCTTCAAGCACTACATCAACGGGCGCTGGGAAACCGGCGTCACCATCGGCGTCAGCGAGAACCCGTCGGACCTGTCCGACGTGGTGGGCGAGTTCGCCCGGGCCGACGCCAGCCAGACCGAGGAAGCCGTCCGCGCCGCGGCGGCGGCCCGGGACGCCTGGGCCCACAGCACGCCGATGCGGCGCTTCGAGGTGCTCGACTTCATCGGCACCGAGTTGCTGGCGCGCAAGGAGGAACTGGGCCGGCTGCTCTCCCGCGAGGAAGGCAAGACGCTGCCGGAAGGCATGGCCGAAGCCGGTCGTGCCGGCCAGATCTTCAAGTTCTTCGCCGGCGAGGCCTTGCGCGCCCATGGCGAGCGGCTGGCCTCGGTGCGGCCGGGGGTGGAGGTCGAGATCACCCGGGAGCCGGTGGGTGTGGTGGGGCTGATCACGCCCTGGAACTTCCCGCTCGCCATTCCGGCCTGGAAGATCGCGCCAGCCCTGGCGCACGGCAACACGGTGGTGTTCAAGCCGGCCGAGCTGGTGCCCGGCTGCGCCTGGGCGCTGGCCGACATCATCAGCCGCTCCGGCCTGCCGGCCGGTGTGTTCAACCTGGTGATGGGCAGCGGCCGCAAGGTTGGCCAGGCGATGGTGGAGCATCCGCTCATCGACGCCATCAGCTTCACCGGCTCGGTGCCCACCGGCGACGCACTGCTCAAGACCGCAAGCGCGCGGCGCGCCAAGGTGCAGCTGGAGATGGGCGGCAAGAACCCGCTGGTGGTCCTGGCCGATGCCGACCTGGAGCAGGCCGTCGAGTGCGCGGTGCAGGGCTCGTTCTATTCCACCGGCCAGCGCTGCACCGCATCGAGCCGGCTGATCGTGGAGGCCGGCATCTTCGACCGCTTCCGCCAGCGCCTGTTGGAGCGCACCCGGGCGCTCAACGTGGACCATGCGCTCAAGCGCGGCACCGAGATCGGCCCGGTGGTGAGCGGCGCGCAGCTGGAGCAGGACCTGAGCTACATCGAGATCGGCCGTGGCGAAGGCGCCGAGCTGCTGTGCGGCGGCGAGCGGCTGGAACGCGAGACGCGCGGGCACTACATGAGCCCCGCGCTGTTCGTGGCCGAGCCGCACCACCGCGTGGCGCGCGAGGAGATCTTCGGCCCGGTGGCCTGCCTCCTCCGCGCCGACGATGCAGCCCATGCGCTGGCCCTGGCCAATGACACGCCCTTCGGCTTGTGCGCCGGCATCTGCACCACCTCGCTCAAGCAGGCCAGCCACTTCAAGCGCCATGCCCAGGTCGGCATGGTGATGGTCAACCTGCCGACCGCCGGCGTCGACCCGCATGTGGCCTTCGGCGGCCGCAAGGGCTCCAGCTACGGCCCGCGCGAGCAGGGCAGCCATGCGGCCGAGTTCTATTCCACCGTCAAGACGGCCTACACCATGCCGTGACCGGCCCCTTCCCGCCGCGAGACCAACCAGCCGCGGCGTTTTTCCCGCCCAAAGAGGAGACAAGAGAGATGGACGCATTGAGGCGCACGGTGCTGGCCGGACTGGCCACCGCACCCCTGTGGGCACGGGCCCAGCAGAAGAAGATCGTGCTCGGCTTCAGCCAGATTGGCGCTGAGTCGGAATGGCGCACCGCCAACACCGAATCGATCAAGTCCGCGGCCCGCGAGGCCGGCATCGAGCTGAAGTTCTCGGACGCCCAGCAGAAGCAGGAGAACCAGATCAAGGCGCTGCGCTCCTTCATCGCGCAGCGGGTCGATGTGATCGCGTTCTCGCCGGTGGTGGAGTCCGGTTGGGAGACCGTGCTGCGCGAGGCCAAGGCGGCGAAGATCCCGGTCATCCTGACCGACCGCGCGGTGAACGTGAAAGACGACAGCCTGTGGGTCAGCTTCATGGGCTCGGACTTCCTGGAGGAAGGCCGCAAGGCCGGGCGCTGGCTGCTGGAGAAGACCAGGGGCGGCAGCGGCGACGTCAACATCGTGGAGCTGCAGGGCACCGTGGGCTCGGCCCCGGCGCTGGACCGAAAGAGGGGTTTCGAGGAGGTGATCAAGGCCGATCCGCGCTACAAGATCATCCGCTCGCAGACCGGCGACTTCACCCGGGCCAAGGGCAAGGAAGTGATGGAAGCGTTCCTGAAGGCCGAGGGCCGCAAGATCCACGTGCTCTACGCGCACAACGACGACATGGCCATCGGTGCCATCCAGGCCATCGAAGAGGCGGGCCTGCAGCCGGCAAAGGACATCACGATCATCTCCATCGACGCGGTCAAGGGCGCCTTCGAGGCGATGCTGGCCGGCAAGCTCAACGTCACGGTGGAATGCAGCCCGCTGCTCGGGCCGCAGCTGATGCAGGCGGTGAAGGACCTGAAGGCCGGCAAGACGCTGCCCAAGCGCATCGTCACCGAGGAGTCGGTGTTCCCGATGGAAGTCGCGGCCAAGGAATTCCCCAAGCGCAAGTACTGACGAGCCCCGTGCTGCCGCCGGGCAGCACAGGCCGGAGCCGGGTCGCGCACCGGGCCCGGCCGGCCCGACACAAGCCGGTGGTGAGCCGGCCCCCATACCCACAACGGAGGATGACATCCCATGAAAACCCTGCTCAAGCACCTTGCCGCCGCCTGCGTCGTGGCCCTGGCCGCCGGCCCCTTGCAGGCCGCCGAGAAGCTCGGCTACCTGGTGAAGCAGCCAGAGGAGCCCTGGTTCCAGACCGAATGGGCGTTCGCCGAGAAGGCCGGCAAGGAGGCCGGCTTCGAGGTGCTCAAGATCGCAGTGCCCGATGGCGAGAAGACCCTCAATGCCATCGACAGCCTGGCCGCCAACGGCGCCAAGGGCTTTGTCATCTGCACGCCCGACCCCAAGCTCGGGCCGGCCATCATGGCCAAGGCCAAGTCGCTGGGACTCAAGGTGGTGACGGTGGATGACCAGTTCGTCAATGCCAAGGGCCAGCCGATGACGGACGTGCCGCTGGTGATGATGGCCGCCAGCAAGGTCGGCGAGCGCCAGGGCACTGAGCTGTACAAGGAAATGCAGCGCCGCAAGTGGAAGCCCGAGGAGACCGCCGCAATGGTGATCACCGCCAATGAGCTGGACACCGCCCGCCGCCGCACCGACGGCGCGATGGCCGCCCTGAAGGCGGCCGGCTTCCCGGCCAAGCAGATCTTCACCGTGCCCACCAAGAGCAACGACATTCCCGGCGCGCTGGACGCCGGCAACTCGCTGCTGGTGCAGCACCCCGGCGTGAAGAACTGGCTGGTGGTGGGCATGAACGACAACACCGTGCTGGGCGGCGTGCGTGCCACCGAGGGCAACGGCTTCAAGGCCGAGAACGTGATCGGCATCGGCATCAATGGCGTCGACGCGGTCAACGAGCTGTCCAAGAGCAAGGCCACCGGCTTCTACGGCTCGCTGCTGCCCAGTCCCGACGTGCACGGCCGCACCAGCATCACGATGCTGCACGACTGGGTGGTGAAGGGCCAGGAGCCGAAGAAGTTCGTCGAGGTGACCGACGCGGTGCTGATCACCCGCGACAACTTCCGCGAAGAGCTGAAGAAGAAGGGCCTCGGCTCCTGAGCCGCAGCGGGAGCGCCTGGCGATGACCCCTCCTTACCTGCGTTTCTGCAACATCGGCAAGAGCTTTCCCGGCGTCACGGCGCTGCAGCACATCGACTTTGGCTGCCGTGAAGGCTCGGTGCATGCCCTGATGGGCGAGAACGGCGCCGGCAAGTCCACCCTGCTGAAGATCCTGAGCGGGGCGCTCAAGCCGAGCACCGGGCACCTCTCGCTGGGCGGCCGCGAGGTCCACTTCGGCGGCACCGACGACGCGTTGCGCCAGGGGGTGGCCATCATCTACCAGGAGCTGCACCTGGTGCCGGAGCTCACGGTGGCCGAGAACCTCTACCTCGGCCAGCTGCCGCAACGCGCCGGCGTGGTGGGTGCGCGCGAGCTACGTGCCCGCGCCGCCGCCCAGCTGCAGCGCCTGGGGCTGGACATCGACCCGGCCACCTGCGTCAAGCACCTCTCCATCGGCCAACGCCAGATGGTGGAGATCGGCAAGGCGCTGACGCGCGACGCCAAGGTCATCGCCTTCGACGAACCCACCTCCAGCCTGTCGGCCCGCGAGATCGACCAGCTGATGCGGGTGATCGGCGAGCTGAAGGCCGAGGGACGGGTGGTCATCTATGTGTCGCACCGCATGGAGGAGGTCTACCGCCTGTGCGACGAGATCACCGTCTTCAAGGACGGCCGGTTGGTGCGCAGCTTTCCGGACATCTCGCAGGTCAGCCACGAGCAACTGGTGCAGGCCATGGTGGGCCGCGACCTCGGCGACATCTACGGCTATGCACCGCGCCCGCTGGGCGACGTGCGGCTGCAGGTGAGCGGCTTCCTGGCGCCGGGCCTGCGCCGGCCGGTGGACCTGTCGGTGCGGCGCGGCGAGGTGGTGGGCCTGTTCGGCCTGGTGGGGGCCGGCCGCACCGAACTGATGAAGGGACTGTTCGGCGCGACCCGTGCCAGCCAGGGCGAGATCCGCATCGACGGCCGGCCAGCCGCCATTGCGGCGCCCTCGGATGCCATCCGCCAGGGGCTCATGCTGTGCCCCGAGGACCGCAAGGCCGAAGGAATCGTGCCCATCCATTCCGTGCTGGACAACATCAACATCAGCGCCCGGCGCGACCGGCTGAAGCCGCTCGGCCGCATCGACATGGCCTGGGAGCTGGCCAATGCGCAGAAGATGATCCGCCGCCTGGGCATCAAGACGCCGTCGCCGCACCAGGCCATCCAGAACCTCTCCGGCGGCAACCAGCAGAAGGCGATTCTGGGCCGCTGGCTGTCGGAAGACATGACGGTGATGCTGCTGGACGAACCCACCCGCGGCATCGACGTCGGCGCCAAGCACGAGATCTACAAGGTGATCTTCGAGCTGGCCGCCACCGGTGTGGCGGTGCTGTTCGCCTCGAGCGACCTGCCCGAGGCGCTCGGCCTGGCCGACCGGGTGCTGGTGATGCGCGAAGGCGAACTGGTGGGCGAGCTGTCGCACGCCGAGGCGAGCGAAGAGAAGGCCCTGGCCCTGGCCATGCTGGGAAAGCCCGGCGCGGCGCGGGCGGCCTGAGGCCGTCCGCAGGACAAGCAAACGAGGAGACCGATCCCAATGAACAATGTGCAAAGTGGTGTGACGCCGCCCGGTGTGGCCGGTGCAGCGGCAGGCCGCGGCCCCGCCATGGCGGCGGGCCCGGGCTATGCGGCGCGGCTGTGGGACGGCTACGGCATGCTGCTGGTGTTCGCTGCGCTGTTCGTGGCCTGCAGCGTGTTCGTGCCGAACTTCTTCACGGCCATCAACATGCGCGGCCTGGCGCTGGCGGTGTCGCTGGCCGGCATGGTGGCCTGCGGCATGCTGTTCTGCCTGGCCGCCGGCGACTTCGACCTGTCGGTGGCTTCCGTCGTGGCGGTGGCCGGCGTGGCCTGCGCGGTGGCCATCAACCGCTATGAGAGCGTCACCGTCGGCGTGGCGGCCGGCCTCGCGGTGGGCCTGGCCTTCGGCCTGCTCAACGGCGTGGTGGTGGCGGGGCTGAAGATCAATGCGCTGATCGCCACGCTGGCCAGCATGCAGATGGCACGCGGGCTGGCCTACATCATTGCCGACGGCAAGGCGGTGGGCATCGCCGAGGAAGGATTCTTTGCCATCGGCAACTCCGACCTGTTCGGCGTGCCGACGCCGGTGTGGCTGACGCTGGCCTGCTTCGTGGTGTTCGGCTTCCTGATGGGCAAGACGGTGTTCGGCCGCAACACGCTGGCCATCGGCGGCAACGAGGAGGCGGCGCGCCTGGCCGGCGTGAACGTGCGGCGCACCAAGCTCATCATCTTCACGCTCAGCGGCCTGGTGTCGGCCTTCGCCGGCATCGTGCTCGCCTCGCGCATGACCTCGGGCCAGCCGATGACGTCCATCGGCTTCGAGCTGACGGTGATCTCTTCCTGCGTGCTGGGCGGCGTGTCGCTCAAGGGCGGGGTGGGGCGCATCTCATATGTCATCGCCGGCGTGCTGATCCTCGGCACGGTGGAAAACGCGATGAACCTGCTCAACATCTCGCCCTTCGCGCAGTACGTGGTGCGCGGGCTGATCCTGCTGGCGGCGGTGATCTTCGACCGCTACAAGCAGCGCAGCAGCCGCTGAGGGGAGCCGGCCGTGGTCCCGCCCGCAACCCTGTCCCTGCCGCCTGCCGCTGCTGTCCCTGCCGGGGAGGCCGCCGCAGCACCGGTGCTGCACCTGCACGGCATCTGCAAGCGCTTCACCGGCGTGCGGGCGCTGCATGACGTGGCACTGCGCCTTTACGGCGGCGAAGTGCATGCCCTGATGGGCCAGAACGGCGCCGGCAAGTCCACCCTCATCAAGGTGCTGACCGGCGTGCACCCGGCGGATGCGGGCGGCATGACACTGGCGGGCCGGCCGATCCGGCCCGCCACGCCGCAGCAGGCCCAGCAGCTGGGCATCAGCACGGTCTACCAGGAAGTGAACCTCTGCCCCAACCTCACGGTGGCCGAGAACATCTTCGCCGGCCGCTATCCGCGGCGCGGCTGGCGCATCGATTGGCCGCGCATGCGGCGCGAGGCCCAGGCCCTGCTCGCCCGGCTGAACCTGGACATCGACGTCGGGCGCAGCCTGGCGAGCTTCCCGGTGGCGATCCAGCAGATGGTGGCGATCGCCCGGGCGCTGGCCGTGTCGGCCCGCGTGCTGGTGCTCGACGAGCCCACCTCCAGCCTGGACGACGACGAGGTGCAGCGCCTGTTCGAGGTGCTGCGCCGGCTGCGGCAGGAGGGCCTGGCCATCCTCTTCGTCACCCACTTCCTCGACCAGGTGTATGCCCTGGCCGACCGCATCACCGTGCTGCGCAACGGCGAGTGCGTCGGCGAGTACCTGCCCCGCGACCTCGACGCCACCGCGCTGGTGGCCGCCATGGTGGGCCGCGAATGGCGCGCCGCCGCCGGGCGCGACCGGCAGGGCGCCGCGCCGCCCGCCGGCGAGCCGCTGCTGCAGGCGAGCGCGCTCGGCCGCCGCGGCCAGCTGCGCCCCACCGACCTGGCGCTGCGGGCCGGCGAGGTGGTGGGCCTGGGCGGCCTGCTCGGCTCCGGCCGCACCGAGCTGGCGCGGTTGCTGTTCGGCCTGGACCGCGCCGAGCAGGGCGAGGTGCGGGTGGCCGGCCAGCGGCTGCGGACCGGCGAGCCGACCGAGGCCATCCGCCACGGCCTGGGCCTGCTGCCGGAAGACCGCAAGGCTGACGGCATCGTCGGCGAGCTGTCGGTGCGCGAGAACATCGCGCTGGCCCTGCAGGCCCGCACCGGCCTGTGGCCCTGCCTGGGCCGCCGGCAGCAGCAGGAGCTCGCCAGGCGCTATGTCGATGCGCTGGGCATCCGCACGGCCGACCTCGACACGCCGATCGCCCAGCTGTCTGGTGGCAACCAGCAGAAGGCGCTGCTGGCTCGCTGGCTGGCCACCGGGCCGAAGCTGTTGATCCTGGACGAGCCGACCCGCGGCATCGACATCGCGGCCAAGCAGGACATCATGGAACAGATCCTGGCACTGGCGCGCGACGGCATGGCGGTGCTGTTCATCTCGTCCGAGATTGACGAAGTGCTGCGGGTGGCCGACCGCATCGTGGTGATGCGCGACCGCGCCAAGGCCGGCGAGCTGCCCGGCGGCAGCGACGAGCAGGCCGTGTGTGAACTGATCGTGGGAGGGCACTGCGCATGACGACACTCCGGCGATGGCTGGACCATCCACTGTGCTGGCCGGCGCTGACGCTGCTGTTGCTGCTGGCGCTGAACGCCGCCTTCAACCCGGCGCTGCTCAAGCTGCAATGGCGCGACGGCCACCTCTACGGCGGGCTGGTCGACATCCTCAACCGCGCGGCGCCCCTGGTGCTGGTGGCGCTGGGCATGACCCTGGTGATCGCCACCCGTGGCATCGACATCTCGGTGGGCGCGGTGGTGGCCATCTCGGCCGCCATTGCGGCGCTGATGATCGGCGGCCAGCTGGTGGTGGAGGATGGCGTGCCGCGCCATGTCAGCCGCTTCCCGATGCCGCTGGCGCTGGCCGCGGCGCTCGGCGTGGCGCTGCTGTGCGGGCTGTGGAACGGGCTGCTGGTGGCACGCATCGGCATGCAGCCCATCATCGCCACGCTGATCCTGATGGTGGCCGGCCGCGGCGTGGCCCAGCTGCTCACCAACGGGCAGATCGTCACGGTCTACTACGCGCCCTACTTCTTCATCGGCAACGGCTTCCTGCTGGGCCTGCCGTTTGCGCTGTTCATCGCTGCGGCGGTGTGGCTGGCGCTGCACCTGCTGCTGTCGCGCACCGCGCTCGGGCTGTTCGTGCAGGCCATCGGCATCAACCCGGCCGCGGCCCGGGTGGCGGGCGTGCGGGCCGGGCTCATCACCGTCTGCGTCTATGCCTTCTGCGGCCTGATGGCGGGGCTGGCCGGCCTGCTGGTCAGCTCCAACGTCAAGAGCGCCGACGGCAACAACGCCGGCCTGCTGATGGAGCTGGACGCCATCCTCGCGGTCGCACTGGGCGGCACCCTGCTCAGCGGGGGCCGCTTCACGCTGGCCGGCAGCGTGCTGGGCGCGCTGATCATCCAGACGCTCACCTCCACCATCTACTCGATCGGCGTGCCGCCCGAGGTCAACCTGGTGGTGAAGGCGGCCGTGGTGTTCGTGGTCATGCTGCTGCAGTCGGCCGACTTCCGGCGCTGGCTGCGCACGGCCGTCATGCGTCCGCCGCTGCAGGAGGTGGCCCGATGAGCGCCCGGCTCGACACTCCCCTTGGGCTGCCCGCGGCCGGGCCGCTGCCCGCGCAGCGCGGCGCCTGGCTGTCGGCCGTGCAGCTGCCGCTGGCCGCCACCGTCTCGCTCTTCACCGCGATGGCGGTCTTCGGCAGCCTGGCCTATGACGGCTTCTTCTCGGCGCAGGTCTTCCTGAACCTGCTGATCGACAACGCCTTCCTCTGCATCGTCGCCACCGGCATGACCTTTGTGATCCTGGCCGGCGGCATCGACCTGTCGGTGGGCGCGGTGCTGGCGCTGTCCACCATGGTGTCGGCGGTGCTGGTGGAGCAGCGCGGCTGGAGCCCGGCGCTGGTCATCCCGCTGGTGCTGGCCATGGGCGCCGGCTTCGGTGCCGTCATGGGCTGGCTGATCCAGCGCTTCCGGCTGCAGCCCTTCATCGTCACGCTGGCCGGCATGTTCCTGGCGCGCGGGCTGTGCTACTTGCTCAGCATCGACTCCATCAGCATCACGCATGACGTCTATGCCGGCGTGGCGCAGTGGCGGCTGCCGCTGTGGGGGGACGAGGCGGCGCTGTCGGCCGGTGCCCTCATCGCGCTCGCCGTGCTCCTCGTCGCCTGGGGCGCCGCACGCTGGACCGAGTTCGGCCGCACGGTGTACGCCATCGGCGGCAGCGAAGCCTCGGCGGTGCTGATGGGCTTGCCGGTGGCGCGCACGGTGGTGCGGGTCTACCTGCTGAGCGGCCTGTGCTCGGCGCTGGCCGGGGTGGTGTTCACCTTCTACATGCAGTCGGGCTACGGGCTGCATGCGATGGGGCTGGAGCTCGATGCGATCGCCGCGGTGGTGATCGGCGGCACCCTGCTCAGCGGCGGGGTGGGGCATGTGGCGGGCACGCTGTTCGGCGTGCTGATCCTCGGCATCATCCAGACGCTGATCATGTTCGACGGCAGCCTCAGCTCCTGGTGGACCCGCATCGTGATCGGTGCGCTGCTGCTGGTGTTCTGCCTGCTGCAGCGGGTGTGCGAGGCCGCAGGCCGGAAAGGGCAGGGACGATGAGCACGAGGGACTGGGTTGGCATCGACTGGGGCAGCACGCACCGGCGGGCCTGGCACTTCAGGGACGGCGCGTTGCTCGCTCGACAGTCCGACGACCAGGGCCTGCTGGCCTGCGCGCCGCACTTCGAGGCTGCACTGGTGGCGCTGCTGCAGCGCTTCGGCCTGGCACCGGGCGGCTGCCGGGTGGTGATGTCCGGCATGGTGGGCAGTGCCCAGGGCTGGCACGAGGTGGCCTACCTCGATGCCCGGCTGCCGCTGTCGAACTGGCGCGACGGGCTGGTGCCGGTGCCGGGCACGGCGGACTGCTGGATCGTGCCCGGCTGCCGCTGGCGCGACGGTGACGCGGTGGACGTCATGCGCGGCGAGGAAACCCAGCTGCTTGGTGCCCAGGCACTGCCCGGCACCGGTGACGGCTGGTACGTGCTGCCCGGCACCCACAGCAAGTGGGTGCGGCTGCAGGGCGGCCGGGTGGTGGTGCTGCGCACCTACCTGAGCGGCGAGCTGTACGCCCTGCTGTCGCAGCACGGCACGCTGGCGCCACTGCTGCAAGGCACGGCGGACGTCGCTGGCACCCCTGGGGCGGCCGGCGCTTTCGAGCAGGGCTTTGCGGCGGCCCGCGAGGGCGCCCTGAGCCACGGCCTGTTCGGCGTGCGCGCGCGGGTGCTGGCCGGCGACCTGCGGCGGGAGCTGGCCTCGGCTTGGCTCAGCGGCTTGTTGCTGGGCAGCGAATGGCAAGACCTGGCGGCCCGCCACGGCAGGCCGGACGGCAGCGTGCGGGTGATCGGCAGCCCGGCGCTCGCCGCCTGGCATGCGCGCTGCGGCGAACTGCTGGGCCTGGGCACGCAGGTGCTGGACGTCGAGGCGGTGCAAGTGGCCGCCTGGCAGGCCCTGGGAGCGACACCAGCATGACCGGGCGCGCGTCTTCCTTGCCTTCGCTGCCGGCCTCCACGCCGGCCTGGCCGCCGCAGCCGCCACTGGTGGCCATCCTGCGCGGGCTCCTGCCACTGCAGGCCCGCGACGCCGGCGAGGTGCTGCTGCAAGCCGGCTTTCGTGCCATCGAGGTGCCGCTGAATCGGCCCGGCGCGCTGGAGTGCATCGAGATCCTGGCCCGCCTGGCGCCACCCGATGCTGTGGTGGGGGCCGGCACGGTGCTGGAGCCGGCACAGGTGGATGCGGTGTCGGCCGCTGGTGGCTCGCTCATCGTGATGCCGCATGCCGACACGGCACTGATCCGCCACGCCGTCGGCCGTGGCCTGCGGGTGGCCCCGGGCGTGTTCACGGCCACCGAGGCCTTCGCTGCGCTGCGCGCCGGTGCCCATGCCTTGAAGCTGTTCCCGGCGGAGGCCTTGGGGCCGGCGGGGCTGAAGGCGCTGGCCACCGTGCTGCCGCCCGGCACGCCGCTGTGGCCGGTGGGCGGCGTCTCGCCCGAGAACCTGCCCGCCTGGCGGGCCGCCGGTGCAACGGGCTTCGGCATCGGCGGGGCACTGTTCCGGCCCGAGGCCGGGCTCGAGGCGCTGCGCCGGCAGGCCGAGGCCTTCATGCGGGCCTGGCAGGCAGGCTGAGGCGGCTGCTCGCCGCCGCCCTCCTGCTCGGCCGGCTAAGATCCGCGCCACATTCATTCCTCCACGGACGAACGGAGAAGGCGTCGATGAGCATCAGCCTGAAGAAGGGCGCATCCCTCAACCTGAGCAAGGCCGAGCCGGCGCTGCAGCGCGTGCGTGTCGGCCTGGGCTGGGAGATGCCGGACAACATCCCGCCGCTGGACCTGGACGTGTCGGCCTTCGTCTGCCGGCTCGATGGCCGCAACGAGCCCAAGCTGCTGAGCGAGCAGCACTTCGTCTTCTACAACAACCTCGCCACGCCCAACGGCTCGGTGCGGCACAGCGGCGACCAGCGCACCGGCGATGCCGAGGGCGACGACGAAACCCTGCTGGTGGAGCTGTCCAAGCTGGAAGACGCGGTCAGCGAGATCTCCTTCGTCGTCACCATCCACGAGGCGGCCGAGCGCGGGCAGCACTTCGGCTTGCTGCGCGACGCCTACATCCGCGTCTACAACGCCGACACCGGCAAGGTGCTGTGCCTGTACGACCTGGACGCCCAGTTCGGCCGCGAGACCGCGGTGCAGATGGGCTCGCTGGTGCGCAGCGGCGACCGGCACTGGGAGTTTCGTGCGGTCGGCGCCGGCTACACGTTGGACCTGGGGGCGTTCGTCGAGGGCTACCTGGGCTGAGGCTCGACCGCCTCAGTCGACCGTGATCACCAGCCGCGGGTCGAAGCCCGGGTTGTCGGTCACCTCGCTGTGCGGCTCGCAGTAGCCGCGCGGGTTGCACACCACCTGCGTGGCCCCGACCCGGTAGTCGCTGTTGGCATGGATGTGCCCGTGCACCCAGAGCCGGGCCCGGTTGAAGAACTCGGCCGGCAGGTCCGACGCGAAGGCCGGCGACAGCGGGTGGCCGTCGAAGGCCTCGGCCACGCTGCGCGGGGTCGGGGCATGGTGGGTCACCACCACCGTGGGCAGGTCGCCTGGCGCGGCCGGCTGCGCCAGCTGCTGCTGCAGCCAGGCTCGGCCCAGCTCGTGTTCCTGCAGCGCGTCCTCCGGGCGGAAGGGCTCGGCGCCGTCTTCGTCGGTCTCGTGGCCTTCCTGGATCAGGCGGAAGTCGTTCATGCGGCCGCCGGCGATCTCGGCCGCCTCGGGCCCGGGGATGCCCAGGTGCTCGTAAAGCCGGAAATCGGTCCACAGCGTGACGCCCAGGAAGCGCACGCCGGCCACTTCGCAGGCATCGCGGTCCAGCAGCCGCACGTTGCTGCCGGCGGCGATGTCGCGCATCAGCGCCAGCTGCATGGCTCGTGGCTGGCCGTAGTACTCGTGGTTGCCCGGCACGTAGATCACCGGCTTGCCGCCGAACACCGCCTTGCGCTGCGCCCAGCGCACGCCGCGGGTGCCGGGAGTGTGGATGTCGCCGGCCAGGATCACCACGTCGTACGCCAGGTCGGGTGGCGGGGTGTAGGGGCCGAACTCCAGGTGCAGGTCGGAATAGATCAGGATGCGAGCCACGGCGGTCTCCCGGCGACGAGGGTCGGCGCAGCCAGCGGGTGCTCACCTCGCGGCAGGCGTCGGCGTGTCGGGCCACTATACGGGAGCGGGACCCGCGGAGATGTATCGGCAGCGGCCGGACATGCCGCTTGCGGTGACCGTGTAGAGTGCACACCTGCCGCACGCGACCCCTTTTTTGGGGGGCGAGGCCGCGGGCATCTGCGGCTAACATCCGCGTCCAGGCAGTAAGCACACATCGAAGAGGGTACTGATGACCATCAATCTCAAAAAGGGCGGATCCCTGAACCTGACCAAGACCGAGCCGGCGCTCACCCGCGTGCGCATCGGCCTGGGCTGGGAACTGCCGCAGTCGACGCCGCCGCTCGACCTCGACGTGTCGGCCTTCGTCTGCCGCCTGAATGCCCAGCAGGAACCCAAGCTGCTGAGCGAGCAGCACTTCGTCTTCTACAACAACAAGGCCACGCCCAACGGCGCCCTGGTGCACAGCGGCGACAACCGCACTGGCGCCGGCGAAGGCGACGACGAGAGCTTGATTGCCGACCTGCCCAAGCTGGAAGCCGAGGTGCGCGAGATCTCCTTCGTCGTCACCATCCACGAGGCGGCCGAGCGCAACCAGCACTTCGGCCTGCTGAAGGACGCCTACATCCGCATCTACAACGAGCAGACCGGCAAGGTGCTGTGCACCTACGACCTGGACGAGCAGTTCAGCCGCGAGACCGCGGTGCAGATGGGCTCGCTGGTGCGCACCGCCGACGGCCAGTGGGAGTTCCGCGCGGTCGGTGCCGGCTACACGCTGGACCTGGGCACCTTCGTCGGCGGCTACCTGAACTGAGGCCCGACGGCCCGACAGCCTTCATCTTCCTGGAGCGACGCATGACGCGTCCGCTGTTCGGCGGGGGACGGGTGGTCCCGGCCGGCGCCGAGGCTCCGGCGCCGCCAGCGCCTGCCGACGCCCGGCCACGCGCCGCTGCCGAGGCCGCGCCGGTGACGCCCGGCAGCCTCCCGGACGGTCCCCTGCCGGGTGTGCTCGACGCAGCGGCTGCCAGCCCGCCGGCGGCGGCGGTGCGCACCTTCCATGGCGTGTCGCGGCCGGCCGAGGCGCCAGCCGCCGCAGCGCCGGCGATGAGCGCCCCGCCGGTCCGCACCTTCCACGATCTGCAGCGCCCGCCGGCCGCCACCGGCACGCCGGGAGCCGCAGCGCCGGTGCAGCGGTCGCTCGCTGGCACGCCGCTGCCGTCGGTCACTGCGCAGCCGGCGCCGGCCGTGCGCACCTTCCAGGCCGAGCAGCACCGCGCCGCGGTGCCGCCCAAGGCCTTGTTCTCGCCCTCCATCCAGGCGGAGCTGCCGGCCGACTTCCTGGCTGCACTCGCGCAGCTGCCCCGGCCACCGGAGGATGCGCAGCAGCAACGTACCGTGTTCCGCCTGCTCAAGGACCTGGAGGCCGCCCGCGACGAAGACATCCTGCAGTTCGGCGAGGCACCGGCAGCGGCGGTGGACGCGCTGTTGAAGCAGGCCCTGGCCATCATGATCGACCCCGACCTGCCCCGCGTCGGTGCGCTGCTGAAGGAAACCCTGGACGACCTTGGCCGGGTGCGGCCGCAGGCCAAGCCCGGCTGGCTGCAGCGCCTGACCCGCTCGCCTGCCAGCTGGCTGCAGGCGCTGGACCGCACGCTGGACGCCCGGCTGCAGGAGCTGGCCCGGCTGGAGCAGGAGGTGCTGGTCGACGCTGGCCGCCTGCTCGCCCTGATCGAGCAGAACGAAGACCAGTTCAGCTTGCTGGCCAGCCACCATTGGGCCTGCAGCCTGGCCGAGCCCTGGCTGGCCCACCGCCCGCCGGCCACCCGCGAGCGCCTGGCACGGCGAGCACAGCTGCTCTACACGCTGCGCACCTCGGCCGACATGACGCGCCGCCAGCTGGAGATGTCGCGCGAGCACCTGCTGGGCGTGGCCGAGCGGGTGCAGACGCTGCGCTTCGCCACGCTGCCGCTGTGGCGCCAGCAGTTCCTCGCGCCGCTGCAGTCGCAGAAGGAACTGGCCGCCGGCGATGCCCAGGCCCTCGACACCCACCACCAGCTGATGGACCAGCTGGGCCAACTCGTGACCCTCACTTCCCGGAAAGTCTATGACTAGCTTCAAGCCGAAATCCGCCCTGGCGATGGACCCGCCCGCCGTGGCCCCCGTGGGCCATGCGCCCGAGGCGGGCACCGCCGTGACGGTAGCCCCGGCGGCCGCGCCCTATGCGCCGGCCCAGGCCTATGCCCCGGCGCCGGCCTTTCCGCTGCAGGCGCCGGCTGCCCCCAGCCTCGACCAGCTGCTGAGCGAGCAGCAGCTCAACCCGCAGGACGCCGCCCAGGTGCAGGCCCTGGCGCAGCGCCTGGACCAGACCAAGCCGATGACGGTGCACGACCTCGGCTCCGAGGCGGCCAACCATGCCACCCAGTACGCCGACCGCATCCTGGAGCAGGTGAAGAACAAGGACCTGGGCCAGATCGGCACCAAGCTGAGCGAGATCGTCATCACCGCCAAGTCCATCAACCTTGGCGCGCTGAGCAGCGAGCGCAGCCGCGTGCCGCTGATCGGCGGCCTGCTGGACCGATTCAAGCTCGGCAAGGAGGCGGTGGTCCAGCAGTTCCAGTCCACTGACAAGCAGCTCGAGAAGCTGGTCAACGAGGTCGACGTCTCGCAACGCGGCCTGCGCCAGCGGGTGCTGGACCTGGACCAGGCCTTCGCGGCCACCCAGGAGGAGTTCCGCCGCCTGAGCGTCTCGGTGGCGGCCGGCAAGCTGAAGCTGGCCGAGCTGCAGGGCCAGCTGACCGCGCAACCGGCCCCCGGCGATGTCGCCGAGGCACAGCGCATCAACGACCTGCGCCAGTTCGCCGAGCGGCTGGAGAAGCGCGTCTCGGACCTGCTGGCGCTGCGCATGTCGGCGCTGCAGACGCTGCCGATGATCCGCCTGATCCAGAGCAACAACCAGACGATCATCGAGAAGTTCCAGAACATCAAGGAACTCACCATTCCCGCCTGGCGCCGCCAGTTCATGCTGGCGCTCTCGCTCAACGAGCAGAGCCAGGCCGTGGCGCTGGCCAAGAACATCGACGACGCCACCAATGAGTTCCTGCGCAAGAACGCCGAGCTGCTGAAGCAGAACTCGGTCGAGACCGCTCGCGCCAACCAGCGCTCGGTGATCGACATCGAGACGCTGGAGCAGGTGCAGCAGACGCTGATCTCGACGGTGGAAGAGGTGCTCTCCATCCAGCGCGAGGGCCAGGCGCAGCGCCAGGACGCCGAGCGCCGCATCGGCGCGCTGCAGACCGAGCTGAAGGCCGCCATCGGCCGCCCGGCCTGAGCGCGGCACGCCACGCCATCCACATCATTCCGAGAGGGAGCTGTCCATGTCCATGATCAACCTGGTCAAGAAGACCGAAATCGTGCTGCAGAAGCGCGGCATCACGCCCATCCCGTCGCAGGTCGCGCTGGCCATCGACATTTCCGGCTCGATGAAGGACGAGTACGACGCCGGCATCGTGCAGTCGGTGGTGGAGCGCTGCCTGGCAGTGGCGATGAAGTTCGACAGCGACCAGCTGCTGGACGTCTGGGTGTTCGACGACGGCTTCGGCTATGTGGGCCAGGTGCAGGCCGACAGCATCGACGGCTTCGTCAGCAAGCGCATCGTGCGCAACGGCAAGCTGAAGAAGTGGGGCGGCACCGCCTACGCGCCGGTGCTGCAGTCCATCGAGGCGCACTACTACGGCGTGGAAGGCAAGAAGGCCAGCGCGCTGGGCCGCTTCTTCGGCGCCAAGGACAAGGCGGGCCAGGACGCCAAGCAGGCGGTGGGCGAGCAGCCGCTGATGGTGCTCCTGATCACCGACGGCGAGAACATGGACCGCAGCGCCTTCGAGGCGACGCTGGCCACGCTGCGCCGCCGCCGCACGTATGTGCAGTTCGTCGGCATCGGCAACTCCGATCTCAGCTACCTCGAGTCGGTGGCCGAGGCCGAGCCGAACGCCGGCTTCGTGCAGCTGCGCCAGCTGCGCGGCATCGACGACGAGGCGCTGCTGGGCGCGCTGATCACCCCCGAGTTCTCGAAGTGGATCGCCAAGCAAGCCTGAGGGTGCCGAGCCGCTGCCGCGGCCACTAGGCGCAGCCACAGCGCCGGCCGTCCGCATGAAGGGCCGCAGGGAGCCTCCCTGCGGCCCTTTGCTTCTGGGCGGCCGAGCCCGGGCCGTGGCGCGCAGCCGACTCCGGTGGCGACCGACGGGGACGCAGGATGCCGGCCAGGCAGCCGGCAGCGACGCTTGGTTGCAGCCGCGCGCGACCGCTGGCAAAGTCGCGCGCCCTGCGGCATACAATCAAATGTTTATCCTACGTCCCTGGAGCTTGAGCCGTGTTTATCTCTGAAGCGTTTGCACAAGCGGCACCTGCAGCCGCCCCCGGCGGCATTGCGTCCAGCCTGACCAGCATGCTGCCGCTGGTGCTGATGTTCGTCGTGCTGTACTTCATCATGATCCGTCCCCAGATGAAGCGGCAGAAGGAGCACAAGGCCATGATCGAGGCGCTCGCCAAGGGCGACGAGGTGGTCACCTCCGGCGGCCTGCTCGGCAAGGTCACCAAGGCCGGCGAAAGCTACCTGAGCCTGGAGATCTCCAACGGGGTCGAGATCCAGGTGCAGCGTGGCGCGGTGGTCCAGGTCCTGCCCAAGGGCACCATCAAGTAAGCCGCTCGCCGAGCACATCCTTGCCGGGCCCGGGTGCCCGGGCACAGCCTGAGGCAGAAGAGTCGTCATGAACCGCTATCCGTGGTGGAAATACGCGATCCTGGTGGTCGCCGTGCTGGTGGGGTTGATCTACACCCTGCCAAACTTTTTCGGTGAAGCGCCGGCCGTGCAGGTCTCCAGCGGCAAGGCCACCGTCAAGGCGGACGCCGCGCTGGCCCAGCGCGTCGAGCAGATCCTGGCGCAAGCCGGCTTGAAGCCGGACTTCGTTCAGTTCGAAGGCAATTCGGTCAAGGCCCGCTTCGCCGACGCCGACGCCCAGCTCAAGGCCAAGGACGTGCTGGCCAAGGCCCTCAACAGCGACCCGGCCAATCCGTCCTACATCGTGGCGCTGAACCTGGTGTCGCGCTCGCCGCAGTGGCTGACCTCGCTGCATGCGATGCCGATGTACCTGGGCCTGGACCTGCGCGGTGGCGTGCACTTCCTGATGCAGGTCGACATGAAGGCCGCACTGACCAAGCGCGCCGAGGCACTCACCTCCGACATCCGCACCTCGCTGCGCGAGAAGGACGTGCGCCATGCCGGCGTGAACCGCGTTGGCGACGACATCGAGGTGCGCTTCCGCGACCCCGAGATGCTGGCCCGCGGCCGCCAGCTGATCACCGACCTGGTCACCGACATGCAATGGACCGAGGCCGCTGACGGCGACCAGGTCAAGCTCACCGGCGTCCTTAAGCCCGAGGCCGCGCGCCGCGTGCAGGAACAGGCGCTGAAGCAGAACATCACCACGCTGCACAACCGCATCAACGAGCTCGGCACCAGCGAGCCGGTGATCCAGCAGCAGGGCCTGGACCGGGTGGTGGTGCAGCTGCCCGGCGTGCAGGACACCGCGCGCGCCAAGGACATCATCGGCCGCACCGCGACGCTGGAAGTGCGCATGGTGGACGACAGCGTCGACGCGATGAGCGCGGCTGCCGGCACCGGCCCGGTGCCCTTCGGCACCGAGCGCTATGCCGAGCGCGGCGGCGGCGGCATCATTGTCAAGCGCCAGGTCATCCTGACCGGCGAGAACCTGACCGACGCCCAGGCCGGCTTCGACGACCAGCAGCAGCCGGCCGTTCACCTCACGCTGGATGCCAAGGGTGCCCGCATCTTCCGCGACGTCACGCGCGAGAACATCAACAAGCGCATGGCCATCCTGCTGTTCGAGAAGGGCAAGGGCGAGGTGGTGACCGCGCCGGTGATCCGCTCCGAGATCGGCGGCGGCCGGGTGCAGATCTCCGGCTCCATGACCACCCAGGAAGCCAACGACACCGCGCTGCTGCTGCGCGCCGGCTCGCTGGCCGCGCCGATGGAGATCATCGAGGAACGCACCATCGGCCCCGCGCTGGGCGCCGACAACGTCGCCAAGGGCTTCAACAGCGTGCTGTACGGCTTCATCGCGATCGCGATCTTCATGTCGGCCTACTACCTGCTGTTCGGCGTGATCTCCACGCTGTCGCTGGCGGTCAACCTGCTGCTGCTGATCGCGGTGCTGTCGATGCTGCAGGCCACGCTGACGCTGCCCGGCATCGCGGCCATCGCCTTCACGCTGGGTGCCGCCATCGACGCCAACGTGCTCGTCAACGAGCGCGTGCGCGAGGAGCTGCGCAACGGCGCCGCGCCGCAGACCGCCATCTACCACGGCTACGACCGCGCCTGGGCCACCATCCTCGACTCCAACGTCACGACGCTGATCGCCGGCGTCGCGCTGCTGGCCTTCGGTTCTGGGCCGGTGCGCGGCTTCGCGGTGGTGCACTGCATCGGCATCCTGACCTCGATGTTCTCGGCGGTGTTCTTCTCGCGCGGCCTGGTGAACCTGGTGTACGGCCGGCGCAAGAAGCTGAAGTCGGTCTCCATCGGCCAAGTCTGGCGGCCCGATGGCGCGGCTGCAGGTGCCGCCCAGGGCGAAAGCTGAGGTCGCGGGCGCGCCGCCGGCTGACGGCGCCGCGCCCCGCCACCGTGTTATCAAGTAAGACGCATCTCACCAGAGACACAAGCGATGGAATTTTTCCGGATCCGGCGCGACATCCCGTTCATGCGGCACGCGCTCGTGCTGAACGCCATTTCCTTGCTGACGTTCGCGGCGGCGGTGTTCTTCCTCGTCACCCGCGGCCTGCACCTGTCGATCGAGTTCACCGGCGGCACGCTGGTGGAGGTGCGCTACGCCCAGGCGGCCGACCTGGCCAAGGCCCGCACGGCGGTGGAGACGTTGCACCTTGGCGAGGTGCAGGTGCAGAACTTCGGCACCTCGCACGACGTGCTGATCCGCGTGCCCTTGCGCGGCGACGTGAAGCAGAGCGAGGTCGTCGGCAAGGTGTTTGCCGAGCTGTGCCGTGCGGAAGGTGGCGCGGTGGCGCCGGCCGCCGGCAGCGGCCGTGCCGAATGCCGCTCGGGCGAGGCCCATCCGCTGACGCTGCAGCGCAGCGAATTCGTCGGCCCGCAGGTTGGCTCCGAGCTGGCCCGCGACGGCGCGCTGGCACTGCTGGCCACGGTGGTCGGCATCATGATCTATCTGGCCTTCCGCTTCGAATGGAAGTTCGCGGTCGCCGGCATCATCGCCAACCTGCACGACGTCGTCATCATCCTGGGCTTCTTCGCCTTCTTCCAGTGGGAGTTCTCGCTGGCGGTGCTGGCCGGGGTGCTGGCCGTGCTGGGCTACTCGGTCAACGAGTCGGTCGTGATCTTCGACCGGATCCGCGAAGCCTTCCGCAAGTACCGCAAGATGACGCCGTCGGAAGTCATCGACCACGCCATCACCAGCACCATCAGCCGCACCATCATCACCCACGGCTCGACGCAGGTGATGGTGTTGTCGATGCTGCTCTTCGGTGGCCAGACGCTGCACTACTTCGCGGTGGCGCTGACCATCGGCATCCTGTTCGGCATCTACTCTTCGGTGTTCGTCGCCGCCGCCATCGCGATGTGGCTCGGTGTCAAGCGGGAAGACCTGATCAAGCCCACCCGGCAGGAGACCGATCCCGACGATCCCAACGCCGGTGCCGTGGTGTAGAGTTGACGCAACTTTCCGCATAGGACGCAGGCGACTCCTCCATCATGGCGATTCCCGCCGATCCGAAGGCGCTCGCAGCCCAGGCCCGCAGGACCTTTCTCAACGTACTTCTCTACGGGGCTCCCAACGCCCTGTCGGCAGTGGAAGAGGGGGCGAAGGCGCTCGCCCTGCAAGCCGCCCCGCCCGAACTGCTGATGCGCCGCCGCGATGCGTGGGCGGATGTCCAGCGGCTGCGCGGCGCCTGGCAACGCCTGCTGGCCGAAGGCCTGCAGCGGCGCGCCGCCACCGTGCACGAGCCCACCCCCAGCCAGCCTGGCGGGCTGAGCCACCGGGGGGCGGAGCTGTCGTTGGTGGACGATGACACCATCGAGCACGAGATCCTCACCTCGCGGCTGGCATTGGCCGCGATGGACCAGGCCGCCTCCGAGTTCACCGACCTGCGCTCGCGACTCGGCACCATCGAGCGTCGCGCCGACCTCGCCTCCGGCGACGTGCTGCGTCCCCATGTGGTCTCACGCGAGCTGGTCGACGCCTGGCGTGGCGCCGGCCTGAGCATCGGCGCCTGGCGGGTGCTGCAGCCGTTGCTGCATGACGAGCTGGGCCACCTGATGGTGCTGGCCTACCACGAGACCAACAAGTGGCTGATCGCCCACGGCGTGCTGCCCGGCATCGACCTGCGGCCGCTGATCCGGCGCAGCCGTGCGGCCGGTGCCGCCGGCCAGCCGGCTGCCGCGGCCGGCGGCCCGCCGAGCATGCCGGCCCACCCCCCCACGCAGGGCCCCACCGGCGTGCCGGGCGGGCACAGCCTGCCGGCATCGGCCGTCTCGGCGCTGGCCGGCGGCGCCGCGGCGCCCGTCGTGGCGGCTTCGCGGCCGGCCATGCTGCGCCAGGCGGTCGGCGAAGAAACCCGCATGATGACGCGCGCCTCCAACCTCATGCGCGCGTCCGAGCAGGCGCAGGCAGTGCTGGGCAAGCTCAATCGCCTGGTGGGCCAGCAGGTGCCGGACTTCGATGCCACCACCAGTTTCCAGCCCTCGCCGAAGCTGGCGGCCGCCATCGCCGATGCCGAGCGGGAGGTCGCGCAGCGCCTGCGCACCACCCGGCCGGATGCGCTGGTGGCCAGCGCACCGGCGCTGCTGGATGACCTGCAGGAGCGCAAGCAGGCGCTCAAGCAGGCCACCGAGTCGCCCATCGAGCGCGCCACGATCGAGATCGTGGCGCTGTTGTTCCAGTCCATCCTGACCGAAGAGCGGTTGCCGCCTTCGGTGCGGGTGTGGTTTGCCCGCCTGCAGATGCCGGTGCTGCGGGTCGCCGTCAGCGAGCCCGACTTCTTCGCCACCACCGACCACCCGGCCCGCAAGCTGATCGACCGCATGGGCGCCTGCGTGATGGGGTTCGACGCCGCCACCGCCGGCGTGATGGGCGACGCGCTGGAGAAGGAAATCAAGCGGGTGGTGCAGGTGGTGGAGGCCTACCCCGATACCGGCCGGCGCGTGTTCCAGACCGTGCTGGTGGAGTTCGAGAAGTTCCTCGAGCACTACTTCCGCACCGAGAACGAGGTGTCGCGCAAGGGCGTGTCGCTGGCCCAGCAGGTCGAGCAGCGCGAGATCCTCGCCATCCAGTACACCATCGAGCTGCGCAAGATGCTCAACGAGGTGCCGGTGCAGGAAGGCGTGCGCGACTTCCTGTTCCAGATCTGGGCCGACGTGCTGGCGATGACGGCCGTCAAGAGCGGCGTGCAGAGCGAGGCCACCAAGGCGATGAAGCGCGCGGCCGCCGACCTGATTTGGTCGGCCAGCGCCAAGGTCTCCCGCGAGGAGCGGGCCGAGGTGATCCGGCGCCTGCCGCCGCTGCTCAAGACCTTGCGCGACGGCATGGCCACCGCCGGCGTGGCAGGCGCCAGGCAGGATGAGCACATCCAGGCGCTCAACAACTCGCTGGCGGCTGCCTTCACGGCCAAGACGGCCGCCATCCCGGCCGAGCGCCTGGACGAGCTGATGCTGCGGCTCGAGACGCTCGAGGAATTGCTGCCTGACACCGAGGTCGAAATCGACGAAGCCATGGTGCTCGACCTGTCCGGCCATGAGTCGTCTGGCCTGGAGGTGGTGGCCGAGGGCGGTTCCATGCCCAGTCCTGCCATGGTCGGCTGGGCGCGCAGCATCCAGGTGGGCAGCTGGTTCAAGCTGGACTACCGCGGCCGCAACGAGGCGGTGCAGCTCGCCTGGCAGGGCCTGCGCAAGCAGCTCAGCCTGTTTGCCTCGCCGAACGGCCGCTGCGTGCTGTTCCAGCAGCACCGGCTGGCAGCCTTCCTGCAGGCCGGCCTGATGGTGCCGGCCGAAGAGGAAGCGCTGACGGTGCGCGCAACGCGCGACGCACTGGCCAAGCTGGATGCCGATCCGAGCCGGCTGCTCAGCTGAGTGAGGAGGCGGCCGGGGGCCGGGTGGCCCCGGTGCCGGTATGCGACCGGTGGAGGCGCCGGGGTGGCGCTCAGTGGATCAGGCGGTCGGCGACGTCGACGAACAACTCGTCGAGGATCAGCGCGTCAGGCTCTTCGCCGAGGCTCCAGAACACCATCAGCACGATGATCTTCAGGTCTTCCAGCGACATCGGGCTGCCGCTGCTGACCATGGCGCGGTCGATGACGATCTCGCGCATCGGCGCGGGCAGCACGCCGGCGCTGCCGAGGAAGCTGATGAAGCCCATGCATTCCTCGCCCAGCTGTTCCTGCTCGGCCGGTGTGAAGACGCGCATGCTGAGCGGGCCTTGGGTGCCGGCATGGGTCTCGGACGCATGCGTGAGGCCGTCCAGCCAGCTCAAGGCTTCCTGGATCTCGTCGCTCTCGAAGCCGACGGCCGACAGCTTGCGCGTGAGCTGCGCATGGTCGGGACAAGCGTCCGGCCGCCAGTAGTTTTCGTAGAGGTAGACGAGCACATCGAACATGCGCCTCACTATACCCGACCCGCACCCCCCGCCCTCCATCAAGAAGAGGGAAGCACGGCGGCGCGGTCTTTGCCCGCAGCCGCCTCAGGCCGACGCAATGCGCTGGAAGAGCTGGCCTGGCAGCCGCGCCACCTGGCCGCTCAGCTCCAGTTCGAGCAGCCGGGCGCTCAGCTCCGCCGCCGGCCATCCGGTGCGTGCGACCAGCGCATCGAGGCTGCCCGGTTCCCAGCCCAGGGCCGCCAGGACCGGGTCGCCGTCGTCGCCCTCGGGGCCGCCCTGCGGCAGGCCGGCCGTTGCCGGGGCGGCCGGCGCCTGCAGTTCTTCGAGGATGTCGGCGGCGCTTTCCACCAGCTTGGCGCCCTGCTTGATCAGCAAGTGGCAGCCGCGCGACTGCGGCGAGTGGATGGAGCCCGGTATGGCAAAGACCTCGCGGCCTTGCTCGGCCGCCATCCGGGCGGTGATCAGCGAGCCGGACTGCAGGGCGGCTTCCACCACCAGGGTGCCCTGCGCCAGGCCCGAGATGATGCGGTTGCGCCGCGGAAAGTTCGCCGCCAGCGGCGGCGTGCCAAGCGGGTACTCGCTCAGCAGCAGGCCGTGGCCCGCGATGCGGTGGGCCAGCGCCTGGTGACGCGCTGGATAAACCCGGTCGAGCCCGGTGCCGACCACCGCGATGGTGGCGCCTCCTGCGTCCAGCGCCCCTTCATGGGCGGCGCCGTCGATGCCGAGCGCCAGGCCGGAGACGACCACCTGGCCGGCCTGGCTCAGGGCCGCAGCGAAGGCGCGGGCATGATCGGCTCCCGGGCGGGTGGGGTTGCGGCTGCCGACCACCGCGACCGCGGGGGGCCGCAGCCAGTCGAGGCGGCCCTGGGCGTACAACAGCAGTGGCGGATCCGCGGTGGCCAGCAGCAGGGCCGGGTAGGCGGGGTCGCCCAGCGCCAGCAGGTGGCGGTCGGCCGAGGCGGCCAGCCAGGCGGTGGTGGTGTCGAGCAGGGCCGGGAGATCGGCGGGCGGGGCGGCAAGGGCAGCCGCCTGGGTGGCGGACACCACCCGGCGCAGGGCCGCTTCCGAAGCCTGGAAGACGGCCTGTGGAGACGCAAACGTCGCCAACAGGCGGCGTGCGGATTCGCTGCCGATGCCCGGGGTGCCGAGCAGCCGCAGCCAGGCAGCCAGTTCGTCGCGCTCGATCATGGCCGGGCGCGACGAAGCGCTCAGGGCTGCGTGAAGCGGTCGCCGACCCGCACCGGTTCCTGCACGTTCAGGACCAGCGCATACGACATGCGGTCGAACACACGGAACACGAACAGCAGGCCATGCCGTTCGTCGGGCAGCTTGATGGCGACGCGCTTGCCGTCGGTGTTGTCCACCGCGTTACGGCCATAGCGCCACAGGGCCAGCACATGGCCACGCTCCAGGCCGTCCTGGCTGCCCTTGTTGAGCGCCACGATCTGGTTCTGGCCGGCGGTCAGCGCATCGCCGTAGAGCGAGGCGATCAGGCCGTCGACTTCCTGTTGCGGTGCATGCGGCACGTAGCTGATGAAGTCGCGCGGCGGCACCGGCGAGAGGCGGTCGCCAATGCCGGCTTCCAGCCGCGTCGACTCGATGCGGAAGGTGGCGGGGATGACTTCGCCGTTCTTGCCGGTCTCACCGGGGCGGGTGTAGGACGCAGTGCCGACATAGACGGCCTCGTAGCCCAGCACTTCCTTGCTGCGCGGGTCGACCAGCGGCTTGGGATTGCGGAACAGGCGCCAGTCGCGCAGGTCGGCAATCTCGCCGCCACGCACATAGGCACTGTCGCCACGGGTCAGCAACACCCGGTTTTCCTGAGCGGCGACGATGCGGGGGGCGGCCTCCAGCTCATTGGTGTTGAAGATCACCGCCTCGTTGAGGAAGGGCTCGATCAGGTGCAGCGGGATGGAGCTGATGGCGCCGTCCAGGCCTTCGCTGCGCACGCGCGGCGAGAGCTTCACCGTGCCGTTGCCCACCGGGCGGCCCACGCGCAGTCGTGCACGGCCGTCGACCTTTTCAAGGAACAGCACCTGGCCGGGGTAGATCAGGTGGGGGTTGCGGATCTGGTCGAGGTTCATGCCCCACAGTTCCGGCCAGCGCCACGGACGCTTGAGGAACATCGAAGAGATGTCCCACAGCGTATCGCCGCGCTTCACGGTGTAGGAGTCAGGGGCGTTGGGCGACAGTTCCGACAGCGGCACACCGGCTTCGGCCACCTGCTGTGCGGTGGAACGCTGCTGCGGCGTGATCGGATAATTGACGGCCCAGGCCGCGGTGGTGCCCGCCAGCAAGGCGATGCCGATGGCGGCACGCCATCCGCCCATGCGCTGGGCTGCGGTCAGTCGGGCTGGCAGCCACTGGGTTCGAATCATGCAGGGTCTCCGCGGGCCGGCATGGCCTGGAAGATGGCGGCCATGACGCTATATGGTTAATGAATTTGTCGTCTCGCCGGGCAGCTGCAGTTCGGCGAAAATCCTCACATAGTTTCACAGATTCTGCCCATAAACCCTTGATGCCGCAACGAATTTTGTTGAAGGTTGCCGTTCGCCCGGCACTGTTTCACGCTTGAGCGGCATGCCTTCCCCTTAAAAATCGTCCCGGCGCTTCCCCGATCATGGCCAAACTGAACATCCTCCGATATCCCGATCCCCGCCTGCACACCGTCGCCAAGCCGGTGCAGGCGGTGGACGCCCGCATCCAGCGCCTGGTCGACGACATGCTGGAAACCATGTACGACGCCAATGGCATCGGGCTGGCCGCCACCCAGGTGGACGTCCACGAGCGTGTCATCGTGATCGACGTCTCCGACGAGCGTGACGAGCCGCGCGTGTTGATCAACCCCGAGCTGGTGGCCGTCAGCGACGAGATGCTGGTGTGGGAAGAGGGCTGCCTGTCGGTGCCCACCTTCTACGACAAGGTGGACCGCCATGCCCGTGTCACCGTGAAGGCGCTGGACCGCGAGGGCCGGCCCCACCAGTTCGACGCCGAGCAATTGCTCGCGGTCTGCGTGCAGCACGAGATGGACCACCTGATGGGCAAGGTCTTCGTGGAGTACCTGTCGCCGCTCAAGCGCGACCGCATCCGCAGCAAGCTGGTCAAGCGCCACCGCGAGGACACGAAGGCGCGCTGAAGTCGGCCCGCTCTGGCGGGCTGCGCCCTGTGGCCGGCCCGCCGTCTTGCCCAGCCGCCGGCCCGGCGGTGCCCTTCAGACGGGTTCCAGACAGATGAAGCTAGTTTTTGCCGGCACGCCGGAATTTGCCCAGGCCGCGCTGGCAGGGCTGCATTCCGCGGGCTTCGAGATCCCGCTAGTATTGACCCAGCCCGACCGCCCGGCGGGCCGCGGCATGAAGCTGCAGCCCAGCCCGGTGAAGCAGTTTGCCCTGTCGCACGGCATCGAGGTGGCGCAGCCGCGCAGCCTGCGCCTGGACGGCAAGTTTCCCGACGAAGCGGCCGCCGCCCAGGCCCGGCTGCAGGCGGTGCAGCCGGACGTGATGGTGGTGGCTGCCTACGGGCTGATCCTGCCGGCCTGGGTGCTCGCGCTGCCGCGGCTCGGTTGCCTCAACATCCATGCCTCGCTGCTGCCGCGCTGGCGCGGGGCGGCGCCCATCCACCGCGCCATCGAGAGCGGCGACGGCAGCAGCGGCATCACCATCATGCAGATGGACGAGGGCCTGGACACCGGCGACATGCTGCTGACCGAGGTGCTGCCGATCGCCGCGACCGACAGCACCGGCTCACTGCACGACAAGCTGGCGCCGCTGGGCAGCCGCTTGATCGTCGAGGCGCTGGAGCTCGCCGCCTGCGGCGGCCTGTCGCCCCGGCCGCAGCCGGAGCAGGGCGTCACCTACGCGCACAAGATCGACAAGGCGGAGGCCGAGATCGACTGGCGCCTGCCCGCCGACGTGCTGGAGCGCCGCATGCGGGCGTTCGACCCTTTCCCCGGTGCGGTGGGCTTGCTCGACGGCGTGGCCCTGAAATGCTGGCGCGCCGAACGGGTCGACGCGCAGGGTGAGCCGGGGCGGGTGCTGGCGGTGGATGCTGCCGGCCCGGTGGTGGCCTGCGGCAGCGGGGCGCTGCGGCTCACGCAGTTGCAGAAGCCGGGCGGACGCCGGCTGGCGGCGGCCGAATTCCTCTCCGGTCATACTGTGAAGCCAGGCATGGTTTTTGAGCTGCCTGCCGCTTGAAATACAAACGCGGGGGCCGCAGATAGCGGCTAGCGTCTGTAGGAGGCTCACATGTTCAACTTGCTGAAGACGGCGGTCCTGATGGCCGCCATCACCGCGCTGTTTGTCGCCATTGGCGCCGTGCTCGGCGGGCAGCAGGGCATGATGGTGGCGCTGCTGATCGCCCTGGGCATGAACTTCTTCAGCTACTGGTTCAGCGACCAGCTGGTGCTGAAGATGTACAACGCCCGCGAGGTCGACGAAAGCACCGCGCCGCAGTTCTACCGCATGGTGCGCGAGCTGGCGCAGCGGGCCCAGCTGCCGATGCCGCGGGTCTACATCATCGACGAGCACGCGCCGAACGCCTTCGCCACCGGCCGCAACCCGTCCAACGCGGCGGTCGCCGCCACCACCGGCATCATGCGGGTGCTGACCGACCGTGAGCTGCGCGGCGTGATGGCGCACGAGCTGGCGCACGTGAAGCACCGCGACATCCTCATCAGCACCATCAGCGCGACGATGGCCGGCGCCATCTCGATGCTGGCCAACATGGCGATGTTCTTCGGCGGCCGCGACAGCGAAGGCCGTCCGGCCAACCCCATTGCGGGCCTGCTGGTGATGTTGCTGGCCCCGCTGGCGGCCAGCCTCATCCAGATGGCCATCAGCCGTGCACGCGAGTTCGAGGCCGACCGCGGCGGTGCCGAGATCTCGGGCGATCCGCAGGCGCTGGCCTCGGCGCTGGACAAGATCCACCGCCATGCCCGCGGCATCCCGCTCGACGCCACCGAGCGCCATCCCGAGACGGCGCAGATGATGATCGTCAATCCGCTGTCGGGCGGCGGGCTGAGCGGCCTGTTCAGCACCCACCCGAGCACCGAGGAGCGGGTGGAGCGCCTGCTGGCCATGGCGCGCGGCGCCGCCATGCGCTGAGCGCGGGGCAGGGCGTGCTCTCCGCGCTCGCCTCAAGTGGGCGCGTTTTGTGCCGAAGAGCGGTCATGACCCTTTCCACTTTCATGCGCCCGGGCGGGCGGCTGGCCCTGGCGGGGCTCTGCCTGGCGATGCTCGGCGGCTGCGACATGCTCGGCATTGAAACGGGCGCGCAGTCGGCGGCGCGCAAGGAGGCCGAGGGCCGTGCCATTGGCGCGGCCTGCCGCCATGCGGGCCGGGCCATCGAGGACTGCTACGCCCTCAATGCCAAGGCCGACAAGGCCGCCATCTTCGCCGG
Source organism: Eleftheria terrae (assembly GCF_030419005.1). NCBI lineage: Bacteria > Pseudomonadati > Pseudomonadota > Betaproteobacteria > Burkholderiales > Eleftheria > Eleftheria terrae. Next base: position 2,849,814 of record NZ_CP106951.1, on the reverse strand, counting down.
CTGGCGCGAGATGAACGACTACATGGGCGAAAACAAGATCGAGGAAGTGAAGCCGGTGGTGGCACCGTCGCAGCCGGTCGCGCCGCCGCCGCCCAAGGCCTCCGCGCCGGCCCGGGCGGCCGAGGACGAGGAAGAAGAGGTCGAGGAAGTCGAGCCGACGCCCAAGAAGGCGGCCCCGGCCCACTGAGGGCCGGTGGCCGCGGGGCGCTGCGGTGCAACGCGGCGCCGCTTACCCCTCTACACTGGCCACATGTCTGCCACCGCGATCGACCCCGCCCGAGCCTGGACCGACCACTGTCTGGAGCTGCTGCAAAGCCTGGGGCCTTGCAACGCCCGGCGCATGTTCGGCGGCTGGGGCATCTACCACGACGGCCTGTTCTTCGCCCTCATCGTCAGCGAACGCCTCTACTTCAAGGTCGATGCGCTGACCGAATCGCTGTGGCGCGAGGCTGGCGGCGAGCCGTTCATCTACGCCGCCCGCGGCCGCGAGGTCAAGGTGCGCTACTACACGCCGCCGGACGAGGCCCTCGAATCCTCCACCCTGATGCTGCCCTGGGCCCGGCTGGCGCTGGAGGCGGCGCTGCGCGCCCGCTCGGCCGGCACCGCGCGCACCCGCCTCAGCGCCAAGCCCGCTGCGGCGCCCGCGCCGAAGCGGACCACCAGGCGCCGAGCGCCTTGAGGGCCGGCCACAGCGGCGGCATGGCAGCCTCCTGGCGGCGCACCGGCAGCGCCGCCAGGGCCATCTCGAAGCAGGCGCTCGGCCAGCCTTCAATCACCAGGGTCTGGCCGGCCGGCAGGGCCAGCTCCTCGCCGGCCGACAGCACGAGGTCATCGGACGTCTGGTCGCTGCCGTCGCCGGCAGTGGCCCAGACGCGGCCCGAGGAGACCTTGAGCACCGTCGGCGCCACCGTCTTCAGCGTGATTGACCGCCCTGCGGCCAATGTCCATACTGCGCTGCCACATTGTTGCGATGTGAACATGAGTGCCGAGCTGTCGATGCGGTCCATGAGATCTGCTCCTTCTTGCTGCGATATGAGTGAATCCTAGGGTTTGCCCGGGGCGCGGTCCAATGACTTCCTTGCGCTGTATTGATGAGACACAAGCATGAATGAGCATCGTCAGCGGCCGCTAGCGGTGGGCACGTTGCGTGCATTCGAGGCGGTGGCTCGCCACCTCAGCTTCCGCTTGGCGGCGGAAGAGCTGCACCTGACGCAGTCGGCCATCAGCCGGCAGATTCAGTCGCTGGAGCAGGAGGTGGGGGCGCCCCTTTTCGTGCGCGGCACGCGGCATGTGGAGCTGAGCCAGGCCGGCACGGCGTTGCTCCGCACGGTCGCGCCGCTGCTGCACCGGCTGGACCTCACCGTGCGGCAGATCCGGCGCACGCGGTCACGCCGCACCATCAGTGTGACCACCTTCGCCTCGATGGCGTCGCTGTGGTTGATCCCGCGGCTGGAGGCCTTCCAGCGCGAGCATCCCGACCTCGACATCCGCGTCAGCGCCTGCGACGCCTTCGTGGAGGTTGACGGTGTGGAGATCGACGCCGCCCTGCGCTATTCGCGCGGTCCCCAGGACGGCTGCGAGGCCCGCCGGCTGTTTGGTGAAGTGTTGACGCCGGTGGTCAGCCCCTGGCTGCTGGAGCGGGCCAGCAACGGCCAGGGGCCGCCGCTGCGCAGCCCTGCGGATCTGGCGCAGCACACCCTGCTGGAGGAGGACGATGGCCATCCCTACAGCCACCTGCTGAGCTGGCGCACCTGGCTCGCACATCAGGGCCTGCCGGAGCTGACGCCGCAGCGCTGGATCTACTTCAACTACACCTACCAGCAGGTGCAGGCCTCGCTGACGGGCCAAGGCGTGGCGTTGGCCCGCCTGCCGATGGTCGCGCCCGCGCTGGCCTCCGGCGAGCTGGTGGAGCCTTTCGGTCCCGCCGGCCGCCTGCAGGGCGCCCATGTCTACTGGCTGGTGGTGTCGCCGCTCGCGCTGGAGCGGCCGGAGGTGGCGCAGTTCTGCGCCTGGGTGGAACGGCAGGCCGCGCTGACGCGCGCCGGGGTAGAGGCCGAATCGGACGCCTCGACCTCGCTCAGCTCCCTGGACTGACCACGCCGCGTTCGGTCACGACCAGCATCAACGGCAGGTCGTGTGCCTCCGGCTCGAAGGCGACTTCGCTGCCGGACCAGGCGATGCCTACCGCCGTCACGTGCGGGTGGCGTGCCAGCCAGCGGTCGAAGTAGCCGCCGCCGTAGCCGAGCCGAAAGCCCTGGGGGTGGTAGCCGACGCAGGGCACCAGCAGCACGTCCGGCACCACCGCGGCACCCGCCACGCTCGGAATGCCGCACTCGTCCAGCAGCGTCGGCGCGTCACCTTGCCAGCGGCGGTACTCCATCTCGCGCGGTGTGCGGCGCGCCCAGGGCAGCGCCAGCGGCAGCCGGGCGCACTCGTTGTCGGCCTTTAATGCAACTGCTGCGTTAAATTCGGATCGTATCGGCCAGTACACCCCCAACAACTGCGGCTCCAGCATCAGCAGTACCTGCCGGAGATGCCCCGCCATCGCCTCCTGCACCGCCTGCCATCCGGCGTCGGACGCCATGCCGCCCGCCCAGCGTTCGCGTTCGGCCAGCAGGTGCCGACGCAGGGCGGCACGATCTTTGATGAGTGCCTGAGGGGGAGCGGTCCAATCCATGTCTCGAGAATGATGAAAAAGGCAAACCGTGTGAATTCAGTATATCGGCGCACCTGGGCGGCCTTGCTCGCGGCGGCCAGCCTGTGCCTCGCGGCGCAGCCCTCGGCCGCGCAGGCACCGGTGGACCCGGTGCTCGACGCCCGCGACGCACTGCGCCGCCGCGACGCGGGCCGGCTGGCCCTGGCCAAGGCAAGCGCCACCTCGCAGCAGCATCCGCTGGCACAGTGGGTGGACTACTGGGAGCTGCAGAACCGGTTGCAGCAGGCCGATGCGGAGGAGCTGAACGCCTTCTTCGCCCGCTGGCCCGACACCTACGTTGCCGATCGGCTGCGCAACGACTGGCTGCTGGAGCTGGGCCGGCGCAACGACTGGGCGACCTTTTCCACCCAGTTGCCGCGCTTTCGCATGCAGGACGACAAGCAGGTCGACTGCTATGCCGTGCTGGCCCGCCGCGACGGCGGCGGCGACGACCTGCGCGCCGCCGCCCGCAAGGCCTGGATGGCGCAGCGCGAGGCCGACCAGGGCTGCTCCCTGATGGCCTTGACGCTGTACCAGGCCGGCGTGCTGACCCATGCCGACATCTGGCGCAAGGCGCGCCTGGCGACCGAGGCCGGCCGCCGCAACCCGGGACGCCAGGCCGTGGTGGTGGTGGGCACCGACGCCGCCCAGCGCTACGACGAGCTGTACGAGAACCCCGCCCGCTACCTGGCGCGACGGGCCGGCTCCGCCAACCGCACCGACGCCGAGCTGACCACGCTCGCGCTGGTGCGCCTGGCCGCGAGCGACCCCGAGGCCGCCGCCGCGCAGCTTGAGGGCTGGACCGAGCGGCTGCCGCAGGAGCTCTCGGCCTGGGCCTGGGCCGCCATCGGCCGGCAGGCCGGCATTCGGCTGTCGCCGCGGGCCACCGAGTTCTACCAGCGCGCCAGCCAGGGCGCGCGCGAGGCCGACTGGTCGGACGACATGCTGGCCTGGAAGGCGCGTGCCGCCTTGCGCGCCGGCCGCTGGCAGCAGGTGAGCCAGGCCATCAATGCGATGCCTGAAACTCAGCAGGCCGATTCCGCCTGGGTGTACTGGAAGGCGCGCGCGCTGCAGGCGCTGGCGCGCGACTCGCAGGACGGCGAGAAGCTGAGGGCCGAGGCCCACACCCTGCTGGACTCGATCGCCGGCTGGCATGACTTCTACGGCAAGCTGGCCGCCGAAGACCTGGGCCGGCCGCTGATGCTGCCGGCCCGGCCGGCGGCCCTCACCGACGAAGAGCGCGACGTCGCGCGCCGCAATCCCGGCCTGCAGCGCGCGCTGCAACTGTTCAGCCTCGGCCTGCGCGGCGAGGCGGTGCGCGAATGGAACTGGACCTTGTCCTTCGGCGGACCGGGCGGCGCTCGCATGAACGACCGGCAATTGCTGGCGGCCGCCCAGATCGCCTGCGACCGCGAGATCTGGGACCGCTGCATCAACACCAGCGACCGCACCGAGGCCGAGTTCCACATCGAGCAGCGTTTCCCGATGCCCTTTCGCCGCGAGGTGGTGGCGCGCGCCCGCGAGATCGGGCTCGACCCGGCCTATGTCTATGGCCTCATCCGGCAGGAATCGCGCTTCGTGATGGACGTGCGCTCGCATGTCGGGGCCTCCGGCCTGATGCAGCTGATGCCCGCCACCGCCCGCTGGACGGCGCGCCGCATCGGCATCAACTACACGCCGGACATGATCACCGACCGCAACACCAACATCGCGCTCGGCACCAGCTACCTGAAGCTGGTGCTCGACGATGTGGGCGGCTCGCAGGCCATGGGCGCCGCCGCCTACAACGCCGGCCCCGGGCGCCCGCGCCGCTGGCGCGAAGGCGCGGTGCTGGAGACGCCGATCTGGATCGAGAGCATTCCGTTCTCGGAAACGCGCGACTATGTGAAGAAGGTGTTGTCCAATGCGACCTACTATGGGGCGCTGATCAGCGGCCGCATGCCCTCGCTGAAGGCCCGCCTGGGCCCCACGGTGGGCCCGCGCGACCCGAATGCGCCGCCGCCGCAGACCGACTTGCCCTGACCATGAGGGGCGCCAGGAGGTGAGCATGAACAGGATCGTCGTCCTGGGTGGGTCCGGCTTCATCGGCCGCCACCTGTGCGAGAAGTGGGTCGCCAGCTGGCCGGAGGGCAGCGCGACCGTGGTGGTGCCGACCCGCCGCCCCGCCCATGTGCGCGACCTGCTGCCGCTGCCCGGCATCGAGCCGGCCCTGCTCGAGCGGCTCGACGAAAAGCGCCTGGCCCCGCTGTTGCACGGTGCCGATGCGGTGGTCAACCTGGTGGGCATCCTGCACGGCAGCGAGGCGGCCTTTCGGCAGGCCCATGCGGGCCTGCCCGAGCAGCTGGTGCGGGCCTGCCGCCAGGCTGGTGTCCGGCGTGTGGTGCACGTCAGTGCGCTGGGCGCCTCGGCGGACGCTCCTTCGCACTACCTGCGCTCCAAGGCGGCTGGTGAAGCGGCGCTGCGGGCGGCCACCGACCTGCAGCTGACGCTGTTGCGCCCGTCTGTCGTGTTCGGCGAGGGCGACCGCTTCCTCACGCTCTTCGCCCGCCTGCAGCGCAGCTTCCCGGTGCTGCCCCTGGCCGGTGGCGAATCGCGCCTGCAGCCCGTGTGGGTGGAGGATGTGGCGCGTGCCATCCTGCGCTGCCTGGACCGTCCCGACAGCATCGGCCAGGTCTACGAGTGTGCCGGGCCGCGCGTCTACACCTTGCGCGAGCTGGTGCATTGCGCCGGCGTGTGGTCGGGGCATTCGCGGCCCGTCCTGCCGCTGCCGCCCGTCCTGGGCCGCCTGCAGGCCCTGTTGCTCGAAGCACTGCCCGGCGAGCCGCTGATGACGCGCGACAACCTCGCCTCCCTGCAGGTCGACAACGTCGCTTCCGGACGCTGCCCGGGCCTGCGCGAATTGCACATCACGCCGGCCGCGCTCGAGGCCATCGCGCCGGGCTACCTGGCCGAGCCCGGGCTGACCGACCGGCTCTACGGCCTGCGTGCGACGGCACGACGGGGATGAGCCCACCACGCGAGCTAGCACCGTCGATTCCCGAACGCGGCAAGGTGCTCCTCGGCTAGCATCGACCTCCCTGAAACACTGCATGGGGAGCGAGCGTGCAACTGGTGATTGGCAACAAGAACTACTCGTCCTGGTCGCTGCGGCCATGGCTGGTGCTGACGCAGGCCGGCATTCCTTTCGAGGAAGTGAAGCTGCGCCTGAGTTTCGATGCCGGCTCGGAATTCAAGGCCGCGCTGTCCCGCTGGACGCCCACCGGCAAGGTGCCGGTGCTGGTGGACGACGGGTTTGCCGTGTGGGACACCCTGGCCATCTGCGAATACCTGGCCGAGAAATACCCGGACAAGCGCCTGTGGCCCACTGACGTGCGCCAGCGGGCCCGGGCTCGAAGCGTCTGCGCCGAGATGCACGGTGGCTTCCAGGGGCTGCGCCAGCACTTCCCGATGAACATCGAAGCCCGCCTGCCGCAGGTCGGCGAGCAGGTGCTGGCCAGCCGGCCGGAAGTGGCTGCCGATGTCGAGCGCATCGTGCAGATGTGGCGCGAGCTGCTGCAGGCTTCCGGTGGCCCGATGCTGTTCGGCGACTTCACCATCGCCGACGCCTACTTCGCGCCGGTATGCACCCGGCTGCGCACCTACGGCGTGCCGGTGCCGGCCGACATCGAGGCCTACGTCGAGCGGGTGTTCGCGCTGCCCGCCATGCGATCGTGGGTCGAGGCGGCGCTGGCCGAGCGGGATTTCCTCGATTTCGACGAGCCCTACCGCCAGAGCCGCGACTGAGCGGCCAGTGCTGCCCCAGCCGGCGGCAGCACCTCGACGGCAGACACAAAAAAAGGCGGGCCGCAGCCCGCCTTGCACCTGCGCGGAACGCGCCTGGAAGCTCAGTTCGCCCGACGACGGCGGGACATGTAGCCCACCACCCCAAGGCCGGCCAGCATCAGCGCATAGGTCTCGGGTTCCGGCACCGGGTTGGCAATCACGGACAGGCTGTAGGAGCCCTTCAGTCCCGGGTTCCACGGCGAGCTGCCGTCGCCGATGGCCGCGCCCTTCAGCACGATGGAGAACGAGCCGGGCACCGGCAGGCTGTCGCCGAAGGTGAAGTGGATGGGGCCGTTTTCGCCGGCCTGGAACAGCACCGAGCCGTCGGCGCCGATGACGGAGAAGGCGGCCGTGTCGTCCCAGTCGATGTTGACGTTGTTCGCCAGCTTCACTTCGATGAGGCTGAAGGACACGGAGCCACCGTTCGGGCCGGCAAGGAAATCGTAGGTGTCGGTGAAGGGACTGGTGCTGAACTTCTTGGCGTCGAAGTCGTACGGCCCGTTGGACAGGTCCACCGCCGCGAAGGCTTGGGATGCAAGGCCGAGGCCGAGGGCCGCTGCCAGGAGGAGTTTTTTCATCTTAGTACTTCCAGAGAGTGTTGAGAGTGGTTGTACGCGCGCGGCGTCTCCCCGGCGGCGCCACCCGGCAGACGCTGCGCGACTGCCTTTTTACCTAGCTCTGCTGTGGGAGGGAACGCCATGCCTCGGGGGGAGCACTGGGCATGACCAATGCTCTTGGCGCAAGGAAATGTGTCCGATGCCTCCTCCCGGCCGGCCGGGATGACGTGCCGCTCTACCCGCTGACCGCCGCTGCTGGGCCTGCCTGAGCATCGGCCTGCAGTGGCCCACCGTCGGCACCGGACGCTGCGAGCCCGGGCTGTCAGTGACGATCGGCTTCCGTCGCGGCCGCAGATGGCCAGGAGGCAATCGATCCGATCCGGCCCTGCTTGCATCAGCGCGAGGCGGCTGGCGGCTTCTTCGCCAGCCGCGCCACACCGCGCGGGAGGGGGGCGACCCGGGCGCGCCGATACACTGCCGGCATGAAGGTCTACATGGTTGGCGGCGCGGTGCGCGATCGCCTGCTCGGCTTGCCGGTGCAGGATCACGACTGGGTGGTGGTGGGAGCCACGCCCGAGGCGATGCTGGCGGCCGGCTACCTGCCGGTGGGCAAGGATTTCCCGGTGTTCCTGCATCCGCAGACCCATGAGGAGTACGCGCTCGCCCGCACCGAGCGCAAGACGGCGCGCGGCTATCACGGCTTCAGCTTCCGCACGGCGCCCGACGTCACGCTGGAGCAGGACCTGCAGCGCCGCGACCTCACCATCAACGCCATGGCCCAGGCCGAGGATGGACAGCTGATCGATCCCTACGGCGGCCTGCACGACCTGCAGGCGCGCGAGCTGCGGCATGTGTCCGATGCCTTTGTCGAAGACCCGGTGCGCATCCTGCGGCTGGCCCGGTTCGCCGCGCGTTTTGCCGACTTCAGCGTGGCCGCCGAAACCCAGGTGCTGATGCAGCGCATGGTGCAGGAAGGCGAGGTCGATGCGCTGGTGCCCGAGCGGGTCTGGCAGGAGCTGGCCCGCGGCTTGATGGAGGCCCGGCCGTCACGCATGTTCGAGGTGCTGCGCAGCTGTGGCGCGCTGGCTCGCATCCTGCCGGAGGTCGACCGCCTCTGGGGGGTGCCGCATCGGGCCGGATACCACCCGGAAGTCGACACTGGCATGCACGTGATGATGGTGCTCGAGATGAGCGCTCACTTGCAGGCCAGCCTGCCGGTGCGCTTTTCCTGCCTGACGCAGCATCTCGGCAAGGGCGCCACGCCGGCCGAGCTGCTGCCCCACCACCCGGGCCATGAGGCGCGCAGTGCCGAACTGCTGCGCCAGCTCTGCCAGCGCCTGCGGGTGCCCAACGAATGCCGCGAGCTGGCCGAGCTCGTGGCTCGCGAGCACAGCCACTTGCACGACAGCGGCGAACTCGGGCCGGCGGACATCGTCTGCCTGTTGGAGCGGTGCGACGCCTTGCGCAAGCCGCAGCGGTTCGCCGATGCGCTGCTGGCCTGCGAATGTGACGCTCGCGGCCACGTCGACATGGAGCACGAGCCCTATCCGCAACGCCCCCGCCTGCTCGCCGCCCTGGAGGCTGCGCGCGCTGTGCCGACCGCGCCGATCGCGGCCGCTGCTGCCGCGCGTGGGCTGCACGGGCCGCAGATCGCCGAGGCCATCCACCAGGCCCGCATCGAGGCGGTGGCCGCCGTCCACCCCCATTAAGTAGGGGGCGCCAAGCGCGCGACCCCTTGTTACACTGCGCCGCTTCTAACCGGGCCGCGGTGGCTGCGGGAAACGTCCGGCGCGAGGGGCGCCACAGGGAGTGCGAGGGATGAAGAAGCCATTGGCCGTCGGCCTGGGTGTGGTGGCGCTGGCTGCGGCCGCGTATGTCGGATCGGCGGCCTACGTCGGCGGCCGGGTGCAGACCGAACTGCTGGCTCAGCAGACGAAGCTGTCGGAGCAACTGCCTTTCATCAAGGTGACCGACCACAAGTACGAGAAGGGCCTGTTCTCCGCCACCCGTACCGTCACCGTGCAAATTGGCTGCGATGCCGGCACCCCGGCAGAGGGCGAGGAGGCACCGCCCAAGCCGGTGCTGATCACCCTGCGCGACCACATCAGCCACGGCCCGCTGGCCGGTGGCCAGTTCGGCGCCGCGCTGATCGAGTCCGAGCTCGAACTGCCGCCCGAAGTCCGCAAGGGCCTGACCCAGCTGTTCGGCGACAAGAAGCCGTTCACCGTCCGCACCCTGGTGGGTTTCGGCGGCGGCTACAGCAGCGAATTCTCCAGCCCCGACATCCAGTTCAAGGGCCCGCAGGGCGAGCAGCTGGCATGGAAGGGCGTGAAGGCCAACATCAGCAGCGATGCTGGCGGCACCTACCTTAAGTACGACGTCAGCGCACCCGGCCTGGAAGTGAACGACCCGGCCAAGGGCGCCAAGATGGTGGTCACCAACATCAGCTGGCGCGGCGAAAGCCGCCCGGTGAATGGCTCGATGTGGCTGCGCACCGGCAAGGACGAGGGTGAGATCGCGAGCATCGAGTTCGCCGCGCCGCCGCTGGCACAGCAGGCCGCCGAAGGTGCAGGCGAGCCCTTCAAGTTCACCTTCGACAAGCTGAAGTTCGCGTCGGACACCAGCGTCGAGAAGGACCTGCTGAACAGCAAGGTCACGATGACTGGCGCCGGCACCATTGCCGGCACCAAGCTCGACAAGCTGGAGATGCAGGCCTCGCTGAAGCGCCTGCATGCGCCGACCTACCAGCGCATCATGTCCAGCCTGATGAAGGCGGCCGGCACGGCCTGCGCCAAGCCTGAAGAGCAGCCGAATCCGGACGAGATGCTCGCCGGCATGCAGAACGAACTGCTGGCCCTGCTGCCGTACAACCCGGAATACGCCCTGGACAAGCTGGCGGTGGAATACGCCGGCAAGCGCGGCGAACTGTCGTACTCGGTGGGCGTGGAAGGCGTGACCGAAGCCGACCTGAAGACCCCGGCCATGATGCTGCTGATGGGCAAGGGCGTGGTGAAGGCCGACGTGAAGCTGCCGGTCACCTGGATCGAGCAGATCGCCGCCAAGGCGCCGACGCAGACCGCTGCGATGGAACCCGGCATGGTGGGCATGATGCTGGACCAGTTCGCGCAGCAAGGCTTCATCGTCCGCCAGGGCGAGCACGTGGCTGCGAGCATGCGCCTGGAGAAGGGGGCCGTGCTGCTGAACGGCAAGCCCATCCCGGTGCCGGGCCTCGGCGGTGGCCTCCCCGACCTGGGCGAAGCCGAAGAAGACGCCGAGCATGGCGACCATGCCGAAGGCGCGGCTGCCGGCCAGTGAGTTCGCGGCGCAAGCCGACATGACGCAAAAGCCGGGCTGATGCCCGGCTTTTTCTTTCCTGGGACTGCGGCGGGTGGCGGCGACGTCAGAACAGCTGCCCGATGGCCATCGCCAGCAGGCTCAGCACGACAGTGCTGCCCAACGGCAGCTGCCACTGCCGCCCGGCGAAGCGAAACCGCAGGTCGCCGGGCAGTCGGCCGAAGCCGAACTTCTCCAGCCACGACCGCAGGCTGGTGAAGACCAGCATCGCCAGCACGACCACGATGAGCCAGCGCAGCATCGGCCGGGCTCCGCTAGAGCGTGTGGCTGCGGTCGCCGCTGGCGAAGCCGATGGCGTTCGCCAGGTCGGCGCCACGGCTGAAGCCGATGACCTTGAACAGCTCGCCCATCTCATGCTCGGCCACCAGCTTCTGCGCCAGCGCCACCTCGCGCAGCCGGGCTGCCTCGGTGGGGCCACCTTCGGTGGCTGGCGGCAGCAACTCGAGCAGGCCGCAATTCAGCAGGAAGCGGCCCTGGGAGGTGTAGCCCAGTACGTCCAGCCCGCTGTCCTGGCCCGCGAGCGCAATGCCGGTGAAGTTCACGTGGGCGGTGATGTCCTTCAGCCCCAGCTCCACCAGCGGATTGGGGTCGGCGCGATGGGCTCGGTGGCACATCAGCGTGCCGCCGGTGCGCTGCGGATGGTAGTACTCGCTTTCAGGGAATCCGTAGTCGATGAAGAAGGCGGCACCGCGTGTCAGCCGGTCGGCCATCGTGCGGATGAAAGCTTCCGCCTGGGGATGGATCTCGCACACCGTGCCGGGCACGAAGGGCCCGTCGACCGGCGGGCGCAGTACGGTGGGCCGGTCGGCCCAGGCGAGCCCGGTCTCGGCCACCGCCACGCCGCGTTCGTGCCAGTCCTGCCCGTCGAAGTGCAGCAACTGCACCGGCATCGCGTCCAGCACCTCGTTGCCCACCACCACGCCGCGCATCTCGGCCGGCAGCTGCTCGTGCCAGACCACGCGGTGGGCAAGCGTAGGCGCCTCCCGCTCGACGCGCTCGCGCTGGCGCTCGCGCAGCACGCCCGACAGCTCCACCACATGGTAGGCATTGCAGGCGCTGCCGAGCGCCTGCAACAGGGCCGAGGCCAGGGCCCCGGAGCCGGCACCGAACTCCCAGACCTCGGCCGTGCCGGTTTCCACCAGTGCCTGGCGGACCTGGCGCGACAGCGCCCGGCCGAACAGTGGCGTGAGTTCCGGCGCGGTGACGAAGTCGCTGCCGCTGCCGGGCAGCAGGCCGAACTTGCGGCCGCTGTTGGCGTAGTAGCCCAGGCCCGGCTCGTAGAGCACGATGGCCATGAAGCGGTCGAAGCCCAGCCAGCCGCCGTCGCCCTGCGCGGCCTCGCGAAGCCGGGCAAGCAACCGGGCCTGCAGCTCGGCCGCTACACTGACAGGTTCTTCGTGTTGCATTGCCGCATTGTAGGAAGAAGCCGTCCTGCAGCGCTGCGAGCCGGGCGCCGCGCCGGGCCATGCAACGGCCGGTGCCGGCGGCGGCACGGCACGCGAACAAGGAAACCTGAGATGCACAGCATGTTGAGTCACCCGAGCCTGCTTGATTGCAGGCGCCTGTTCCTGCGCAACTACGAGGTGTGGATCAACATCGGCGTGCATGACTATGAGAAGCGCGGCGAGCAGCGCGTGCTGATCAACGTCGAGCTGTACATCCCGCTGGCGCTGTCCACCCCCCGGGCCGACCAGCTGCACGAGGTGGTCGACTACGACTTCATGCGCCGCACCATCGCCCAGCGTGTCTCCCAGGGCCATGTGCACCTGCAGGAGACGCTGTGCGACGACGTGGCGGAGCTGATGATGGCCCACCCCCGCGTGCGCGCGGCGCGCGTTTCCACCGCCAAGCCCGACGTCTACCCGGATTGCGAATCCGTCGGCGTCGAAGTGTTCCGCATCAAGTCCTCGATGACCGAGATCCAGCCATGAGTGCCGTGTTGCACCCCCACGACGAATCCACCACGCCGGCCGGCGACGACGACGCCAAGAAGGCCGCCAAGGCCGCCTTCGAGGCCCACAAGCTGTCCAAGCGCCTGCACCGCCTGGTGGGCCAGGCGATCGGCGACTTCAACATGATCGAGCCGGGCGACAAGGTGATGGTTTGCCTCTCTGGCGGCAAGGACTCCTACGCCCTGCTCGACATCCTGCTCAACCTGCGGCGGCGCGCGCCGGTGCACTTCGACATCGTGGCGGTCAACCTCGACCAGAAGCAGCCCGGCTTCCCCGAGCATGTGCTGCCCGAGTACCTCAAGGGCCTGGGCGTGCCCTTTCATATCGAGGAGCAGGACACCTATTCCATCGTCAAGCGGGTGGTGCCCGAGGGCAAGACCATGTGCTCGCTCTGCTCGCGGCTGCGCCGCGGGGTGCTCTACCGGGTGGCCGGCGAGCTGGGCGCCAACAAGATCGCGCTGGGCCACCACCGCGACGACATGCTGCAGACCTTCTTCCTCAACATGTTCTTCGGTGGCAAGCTCAAGGGCATGCCGCCGAAGCTGGTGAGCGACGATGGCAAGAACATCGTCATCCGCCCGCTGGCCTATGTGAACGAGATCGACCTGGAGCGCTGGGCCGAGCACCGGCGCTTCCCCATCATCCCCTGCACCCTGTGCGGCAGCCAGGAGAACCTGCAGCGCAAGCAGATCAAGGCCATGCTGCGCGACTGGGACAAGAAGTTCCCGGGCCGCATCGAGAACATGTTCGGCGCCCTGCAGAACGTGGTGCCTTCCCACCTGATGGACCGGAACCTCTATCCCTTCGCCGGCCTCCAACCGACGGGTGTGGCCCATCCCGGCGGCGACAAGGCCTTCGATGACGACGATGATTGCGCCACCCCCGCGACGACGTCGGTGGTGCGCTTGAAGCTGGACGAATAGATCCCGGCGGCGCCTGCCCCAAAAGCAACCAGGAGGTGTGAGATGTGGAAGGTGTCGGTGTGTGCGGCCGCGCTGCTGGTGTTGGGCGGCTGCTCGACGGTGCGGCTGGTCGAGAGCGACGTGCGCAGCTATACGCAGTGGCCCGAGTCACGCCAGCCGGGCACGTTCTCGTTCGAGCGCCTGCCGTCGCAGCAGGCGCGCCCCCAGGAGCAGGACAGGCTGGAGCAACTGGCCCTGCCCGCGCTGAAGAAGGCCGGCTTGCGCCCGGCGGCCAGCGGCAGCGGCGAGCTCACGGTGCAGGTGGGCCTGAGCGAGACCTACTATGACCGCGCACCCTGGGACGACCCCTATCCCTGGGGCTTCGGCTCCGGCTTCTACTACGGCGGCCGCTATCGCCACCGGGGCGGGGTGGGGCTCGGCATGGGATGGTATGCGCCGTCGCCCTACTACGTGTTCGACGCTGCGGTGCTGATCCGCGACGCCAAGAGCAAGCAAGTGCTCTACGAGACCCATGCCAAGCACGACGGCCGCTGGGCCGACGATGTGCTGAGGGCGGCCCTGTTCGAAGCCGCCCTGCAGGACTTCCCGAAACCCGCCATCAGCCCGCGGCAGGTGCGCATCGAGCTGCCACGCGACGCGAAAGCGCCGACCGAGGCCACCGGCGCCCCGGCCCCGGCGCCCGCCAGCAAGCCTGCCACGCCGGCGGCCAGCCCCCAGGCGCCCGCCAGGTAGTGTGGCCGGCCGCCTGGCGCCCCGGCGGCGCCGAGGGGCGGTCGTTGGGTAGCGGCAGCGGTGGCCCCGGTGTCCTCGACACGCGAGGCCGATGCACTGCCCGCGGCTGCCGTCCTGCGCCGCATCGCCTGCAGGTGCGGCCTCAGTGCCCCGGCATGGCCGACAGCGCCCGCAGGTCCTGCTCCCATTGGTAAAGCTGGCCCTGTGCCCGCTTGCGCTGTGACGGCGTGGTGCGGTTGTGCAGCTCGGCCACCAGCTCGCAGTTGTAGGCCGTCAGGCGCTCCTGGTAAGCGCGGTAATTCGCATCGGGGGAGGTGAGCAGCCGCTGCACCAGCTCGCGCACCGTGTGGCGCGCCTGCTCGGCACCGGGCTGGCTGGCCTGCAGGCTGCGCAGGCTTTGCAGGATGTCCTGCTGTCGGCGCAGCCGTTCGCGCTGTGCCAGCTCGGCGTCGAAGGGCGACGCCTGCATGCGTTGCGCCAGCCAGTGCCGCTGGGTGGTGTCGAGGCGGCCGTAGAAATCCTCCGCCCGCTCCAGCGAGCGTTTCAGGCGGGCCCGCAGGCGTTCGTCGGGCGCCTCCTGGAGGTGCTCCTTGCGGAACTTCTGGTTCGACTTGGCATAGCGCGCCTCCAGGTGTTGCAGCTGCTCGGGCGTCAGGCGCAGCGCCAGGTCGGCCATGGCGGGCAGGGCCTGTTCCAGCGCCTCGTCGCGCCAGCGCTGCACGCGGATCCACCACTGACAGGCCTGGGCGGCGGTGCCGTCGCGCAGGGCTTCCTGCTGCACCTGGGCCAGTGCCTGGACGTAGAGCGGCAGCTGCGTCTTGCGGTGCCAGCTGAACCAGCTCGCCAGCGCTTCGCGCGCCTGGGGGCGCTGCGCGTCGTGGAAGTCCACATAGTCATCGAGCCACCAGTAGGCCACGGTCGGGCCCTGTCCATAGGCCAGCCGCAGGCTGCTGCAGCCGCTCAACACCGAGAGCAGGACCAGCAGCATCACCAGGATCAGGGGGCAGATCCCGCGGGGCCGGGCGCCGATAATCGCCGCATCGCCCTTCGTCACCGAAGCGTTCAACGAATACATCCTCCACAGAATCGGCATGGCACTCGACGTCGTCATCATGGCCGCGGGCAAAGGCACCCGCATGAAATCCAGTCGTCCCAAGGTGCTGCATGCGCTGGCGGGCCGGGCGCTGCTGCAACATGTGCTGGCCGCGGTGGCGGGCCTCGCGGCGCGTCGCACCGTGGTCGTCACCGGACATGGCGCCGAGCAGGTAGAAGCCGCAGTGCAAGCGCCGGGCCTGAGCTTCGTGCGGCAGTCGCCGCAGCTCGGCACCGGCCATGCCGTGCAGCAGGCGGTGCCGCAGCTGGGCGACGACGGCAGCACGCTGATCCTCAACGGCGACGTGCCGCTGCTGGAGCCCGCCACCGCCGAGGCGCTGGTACAGGCATGCGGCGGCCAGCGCCTGGCACTGCTGACCCTGCAGGTGCCCGATGCCACCGGCTACGGCCGCATCGTGCGGGGCGGCGTCTCGGGCAGCGAGGTGCTGGGCATCGTCGAGCACAAGGACGCCACGCTGGAGCAGCGCCTGATCCGCGAGATCAACGCCGGCGTGATGGCCGCGCCCACCGCCCTGCTCAAGCGCTGGCTGTCGCTGCTGAAGAACGACAACGCCCAGGGCGAGTACTACCTCACCGACATCGTGGCCCTTGCGGTGGCTGATGGTGTGCCGGTGGTGGCGGTGCAGCCGGGCAGCGAGATCGAGGTGCTGGGTGTCAACAGCCCGGCCCAGCTGGCCGACCTGGAGCGGCGCTACCAGCGCCGCCAGGCCGAGCGGCTGATGGAGGCCGGTGTGCGCCTGGCCGACCCGGCGCGCTTCGACCTGCGGGGCACGCTGGAGTGCGGCATGGACGTGGAGATCGACGTCAACTGTGTCTTCGAAGGCCGCGTGGCGCTGGGCGACGGGGTGCGCATCGGCGCGAACTGCGTGGTCAAGAATGCCGTCATTTCTGCAGGTGCCGTCATCCATCCCTTCACCCACATCGACGGCGAGCAGCTGGGCGTGAAGGTGGGCGAGGGCGCGCTCATCGGTCCGTTCGCCCGGCTGCGTCCGGGAGCTGACCTGGGGGCCGAGGTGCACATCGGCAACTTCGTCGAAGTGAAGAACTCGACGCTGGCCAAGGGGGCCAAGGCCAACCACCTGGCCTACCTGGGCGATGCCACGGTGGGCGAGCGGGTGAACTACGGCGCCGGCAGCATCACCGCCAACTACGACGGCGCCAACAAGCACCGCACCGTGATCGAGGCGGACGTGCATGTGGGCTCCAACTGCGTGCTGGTGGCCCCGGTGACGCTGGGCGCCGGCGCCACCATCGGTGGCGGCAGCACGATCGCCAAGGACGCGCCGGCTGGCCAGTTGACGGTGGCGCGTGCCAAGCAGGTGTCGCTGTCCGGCTGGCAGCGACCGAAGAAGGCGCGTTGAGGCGCAGCAGCGGGCGCCTCGACGCCGCCCGCTGCTGCGCCCGGCGTGGGGGATGTCCGCCCGTCAGCAAGCGCCCGCCGCGGCGCTTGCTGCGCAGCACAGCACGGAGCCTGATGCATGACCGCTGAAGCCGAGATCGACACCACCCGCTGCCCCCTGTGCGGCGCCTCCAACCGCTGCGTGATGGCGGCCTCGCCCGGGGCGGGCGATCCGGGCCTGCCGTGCTGGTGCACCACCGTGCAGTTCGACCCGGCGCAACTGGCCCGGGTGCCGGAAGCCGCGCGCAAGCTCGCGTGCCTGTGCCCGGCGTGCGCGGTGCGTCAGGCGGCCGGCGGTGAAGGCAGCGCGATGGCGGGTTCGAACTTGGCGCGCTTGACCGAGAAGTAGGTCTTCACGTTACGGACGTTGGCGTCGCTGGTGAACAGCCGCTGCACGAGCGCGTGGTAGGCCGCCATGTCCGGCACCTGGGTGATGAGCACAAAGTCCGGCCCGCTGGAGGTGCGGTAGCACTGCTGCACGGCCGGCTCGGCAACCGCCCGCGCCTCGAAGGCCTGCAGCTTCTCCGCCGCCTGCTGGTCCAGCGTGATCTCGACGACCGCGGTGAGGCCGGCGCCGAGCCGGTCCGGCGACAACAGGGCCACGGTGCGCTCGATGAAGCCCGACTCGGTGAGCCGCCGCACACGGCGCAGGCAAGTGGCCGGCGACACATGCACCTGCTCGGCCAGCGCCTGGTTGCTGAGCGATGCGTCCCGCTGAAGGCACTCCAGCAGCCGCAGGTCCAGGGCATCCAGTTGAGGGGGTGACTTGATCGATTCCTTCATTGAGAGGAGGATCTTGAAAGTTTGTTGCGGATCCTTATGAGTATGGATGATTCCTTCGAAAGCAGCGTCTAGCGGAAAGAAAATTTCTTGACGCCTGGCCTACCATCGGCGCATTCATTTCATCACTCCGTTGAGGAAGCACCATGTGCGGCATCGTCGGCGCGGTCAGCCAGCGCAACATCGTTCCCATCCTGCTCGAAGGCCTGAAGCGCCTGGAATACCGCGGCTACGACTCCTGCGGTGTGGCGGTGCACCAGGACGGCCAGCTGCGACGGGCCCGCAGCACCTCGCGGGTGGCTGAGCTCGATGCCCAGGTGGCGGCCGACGGTGTCGGCGGCTTCACGGGCGTGGCCCACACCCGCTGGGCCACCCATGGCGCGCCGGCGGTGCACAACGCCCACCCGCACTTCTCGCACGGCCCGGGCGAAGACGCCTACGCTGCGCGCCCCGGCCGGATCGCGCTGGTGCACAACGGCATCATCGAGAACCACGACGAGCTGCGGGCCGAGCTGCGCGCGAAGGGCTATGTGTTCGTGAGCCAGACCGACACCGAGGTGATTTCGCACCTGGTGGACCATCTGTACGACGGCGACCTGTACGACGCTGTCAAGCGTGCCACGCTGCAGCTGAAGGGCGCCTATGCCATCGCCGTGTTCTGCCGCGACGAGCCGCACCGTGTCATTGGCGCACGCGAGGGCTCGCCGCTGGTGCTCGGCGTGGGGGCCAACGGCAGCGAGAACTTCCTCGCCTCGGACGCCATGGCCCTGGCTGGCGTGACCGACCAGATCGTCTACCTCGAAGAGGGTGACGTGGTGGACCTGCAGCTGGGCAAGTACTGGATCGAATCACGCGGCGGCGAGGGCGATCGCTTTGCCCGGGTGGAGCGCGCAGTGCGCACCGTGCACGCACACACCGGTGCGGCCGAGCTGGGCCCGTACCGCCACTACATGCAGAAGGAAATCTTCGAGCAGCCGCGGGCCATTGCCGACACGCTGGAGGGCGTGGAG
Source organism: Eleftheria terrae (assembly GCF_030419005.1). Taxonomy (NCBI): domain Bacteria; kingdom Pseudomonadati; phylum Pseudomonadota; class Betaproteobacteria; order Burkholderiales; genus Eleftheria; species Eleftheria terrae. The sequence continues at coordinate 2,831,477 of NZ_CP106951.1, read as the reverse complement.
GGCATTTCGCCGGAGCTGTTCGGCGACGGTGCGTATTCGGTGTTCAAGGACATCGACCGGGTGCTGATCCTGGCCTGCGGCACCAGCTATTACGCGGGCTCCACCGCCAAGTACTGGCTGGAGTCGATCGCGCGCATCCCGACCAGCGTGGAGATCGCCAGCGAATACCGGTACCGCGACAGCGTGCCGCACCCGAAGACGCTGGTGGTGACCATCACGCAGTCGGGCGAGACGGCCGACACCCTGGCGGCGCTCAAGCATGCGCGCAGCCTGGGCATGCAGCACACGCTGACGATCTGCAATGTGGCCACGAGCGCGATGGTGCGCGAATGCAAGCTGGCCTACATCACGCGGGCGGGGGTGGAGATCGGCGTGGCGTCGACCAAGGCCTTCACGACGCAGCTGGCTGGCCTGTTCCTGCTGACGTTGGCGCTGGCCCAGGTGCGTGGACAGCTGAGCGACGAGCAGGAGGCGTCGCACCTGAAGGCGATGCGGCACCTGCCGGTGGCGCTTCAATCGGTGCTGGCGCTGGAGCCGCAGGTGATCGCCTGGGCAGAGGAATTCGCGCGCAAGGAGAACGCGTTGTTCCTGGGGCGTGGCTTGCACTATCCGATTGCGCTGGAGGGGGCGCTGAAGCTGAAGGAGATCAGCTACATCCATGCCGAGGCGTACCCGGCGGGCGAGCTGAAGCATGGGCCGCTCGCGCTGGTGACCAGCCAGATGCCGGTGGTGACGGTGGCGCCGAACGACACCTTGCTGGAGAAGCTGAAGAGCAATCTGCAGGAGGTGCGGGCCCGGGGCGGGGAGCTGTACGTGTTTGCCGACGGGGACACGCGCATCGAGAGCGAGGCGGGTATCCATGTGATCCGCATGCCGGAGCACTACGGGGCGCTGTCGCCGATCCTGCATGTGGTGCCGCTGCAGTTGCTGGCGTATCACACGGCGTGTGCGCGGGGAACGGATGTGGACAAGCCGCGGAATTTGGCGAAGAGTGTCACGGTGGAGTGAGGCGTAAGCTCCCCCTCGACGTAGACACCTGAATCTGGAGAATGCGGCCTCGAACAGGAAGACGAGGACGATGAGAAAGAGCAAGTTCAGCGAGAGCCAGATCGTGGCGATCCTGAAGGAGAGCGAGGCCGGTGTCGCGGTGGCCGAACTGTGCCGCAAGCACGGCATCAGCGCTGCGACGTACTACAGCTGAAAGAGCAAGTACGCGGGAGCCACGGTCAGCGACCTCACGCGCATGCGCGAGTTGGAAGCCGAGAATGCAAAGCTCAAGCGCATGTACGCGGAGCAGGCGCTGGAGATCGTGGCGACGAAGGACGTGCTGTCGCGAAAGTGGTGACGCCGTCTGCGAAGCGGCAGGTGGTGCAAATCATGGTTGACGAGCACCGCGTGCCGGTCAAACAGGCCTGTGCGCTGGCGGGCCTGTCGCGGGCGGCGTACGACCGTCAGCCTGTCAATGGTCTGATGCGGGACGGGGATGTGATTCAGGCGCTGAACGAGGTTGTCGGGCGCAATGGTCGCTTGGGCGTCTGGAAGTGCTACCAGCGGCTGCGCCTGGATGGGCGTGCGTGGAACCACAAAAGGGTATGGCGCGCGTACTGCGAGATGGGATTGAACCTGCCGCGGCGAACGAAAAAGCGTGTGCCACAGCGGGAGCGAGTGCCGCTGCAGGCGGGCCAGTACGTCAATCAAGGCTAGGCGCTGGACTTCATGCACGACGCGCTGTACGACGGCAGACGCTTCAGGACGCTGAACGTCATCGACGAAGCCAATCGAGAGGCGCTGGCCATCGAGGTCGGCAGCTCAATTCCGGCCATGCGGCTGATTTGCACGCTCAGCCGCTTGATCGAGTGGTATGGCACGCCGGACTCGATTCGCTTGGACAACGGGCCGGAGATGACCTGCCTGGCGTTCACCGAGTGGGCCGCTGCCAAAGGCATCGCGCTGCGCTTCATCGAGCCGGGCGAGCCCCACCAGAATGCCTACATCGAGCGCTTCAACCGCACGTACCGCAACTAGGTGCTCGATGCCTACCTGTTCAAGTCGATCGAGCAGCTGCAGCACATCACCGAGGAGTGGCTGCTCGAATACAACGAGCGCCGGCCTCCCAATGCCCTGGGAGGGCTGCCGCCGCGGCAGTTCCTGCCCTGAATCACAACAGCCACAGACTCCAGTTCTGGGATGTCTACTCGACGGGAAAGCTTACGCGACGCCTATTTCTTCTCTTTCAGAATCGACTTTCCGGTTTGCAAGATGCGGAACTCCGGAGTGAGGACCACAGTGGCCAAATGAGCCATAGAGCACTCGACAAACGTGGCCTCGGTGATTGTCATCACCTCATACAACTGCCCTTCCTTTGTTTTTACTGTGAACTTCTCGATCTGCTGATAGACATCTGACTTCGGAAATTCCGGGCCAGAAAACACGCCCACCTTGTACGAGTCGAGAAGTGCAGTAGTTAGGGAATATGGAGTGTCACCCCGGTAGATTGATGATGAGTCGCGAATCAATCCAGCATCGACCATGTGGCCAAGCGCCACTCGTGTAGCCCACCTGTCCGGCCCATAGCACAACGGAACTTTCTCGGATGGCTTTGCCGGCACGCCTTGCGCCGCCCCAAAAAAGCTTGTGAGAACTAAGGACAGTACCGCTGCCGATTTGCGCATCACCAAACAACCTCAAGATCGCTGTCGCCAGAGTTGACGATTGCTAGACGTGCGTTGTAGCCCACGATGATGCAACCCTCAGAGGCCGTGCCAGGGTTGCTGATGCTGTCCCCATGGATACGGAAATCGGTCCTTCCGTAGGTATGTGTTCCGGCCACGGGAGTGAGAACAATCGTGAGGGGCCCCTTGCTGTTGGTGTGCCCGTTAATCCGCCACTTTCCGCGAGGAATAGGCCCCCAGTTGGAGATGTGTTCGGAGGTTGGTTTATCTTTATGCTCCCCGCGACCAGCATAGCCGTTGCTATAAATAAGCACGTTATTGTGGTACAGCTTTCTTGTCGTTACTTCGTAAGCCCAGACCATTGAACACCCCTTCCTGATTGTTTTATCTGAAATATCGCTTTCCCTTGCCGGGGAAGCATTTACCTGGATAGGAATGTAGTGAGTGAGAGAGTAACTGTCTGTAGATCCCGACTCCCTCAATCGGGGGGCGAGGCACCCGGCTTGTTGCAATTACTAGGGTGTGTTGATAGGCGAGCCGATCCCGCCTAGGGTGAACGGGCATAGGTGAGGTTCGAAGGAACGGATGGCACATCATCGTCATGAACTGTCAGATGCTGAGTGGGCGGTGCTGGAGCCGCTGTTGCCACCGCGCAAGACGGCGGGGCGACCGTACGGGGAGCATCGCAGGATGCTCAATGCCATGCTGTTCCGGCTGAACACCGGTATTGGGTGGCGCGATCTGCCCGAGCGTTACGGCCCGTGGCAGACGGTGTATTCGCGCTCGCGGCGGTGGTGCCGTTGTGGATTGTGGGACCGGATGCTGCAGGCGCTGCAGAGCGAACTGGACGCGGTGGGCCGCATCCAGTGGTGGCTGTGATGTGTAGACGGCTCCAACGTGCGCGCGCACAAAGCGGCGGCTGGCGCCCAAAAAAAGTCGCCCGGCGCGCGAACCAGCGGACCATGCACTGGGGGCGTAGCCGCGGCGGCTGCGGCAGCCAGCATCATGTGTGAGTGACGGCGCCGGGATACCGCTGGCCGTGAAGCTCAGCCCTGGGCAGGCCCATGAATCGCTGTACGCTGAGTCAGTGCTCGACTCCGTGCGCGTCTGTCGGCCCAGCGGCACAGTGCGGCAAAGGCCCGAGCGCGTGGCTGGCGACAAGGCCTACAGCCAGCGGCGTATCAGGCAGTGGCTGCGGCAGCGACACATGCGAGCCGCCATCCCTGAACGGCGTGATCTGCCACAGCGTCGCCGGGGCCGACCTCCTGACTTCGACCTTCAGCAATATCGCCGCCGTAACGTCATTGAGCGCTGCATCGCTGGTTGAAGGAAGCACGTGCCGTTGCTACCCGCTTCGAGAAGCTGCCCTTGCACTATCTCGGTGGCGTCAAGCTGGCCATGATCCGGCGGTAGTTGCGAGCCGTCTTGTCAAATGGACAACTTCGCACGCAATGCGATTCGACGGCAGTACGAACAAGTTCGCGGTCGCTAAGGAGCCATCATGGAACTGAGGCCTCAATCATTGATGGTGGCGATTCAATGTGTCGCCGCGCAGGTGCGCTTGCTGGATGAGCAACTCCAGAACGATCAAACGCCCGACCCGGAGGAACTGGAGCAGTTGCTGCTCAGCTTCGACCTCGCTGCGGATGATCTGAAGAATGCCTATGAGGACGCATTGCAGCGCTACGGTGGGCTGCCTTCCTATGAAAGCCTGGTTGCCCGGACAGGGACGTGACTGTGCGATGCACTTGGGGGCGGGCGAATTCGGCGGGGGTGGCCCATTCCAGCGCAGAGTGGGGCCGTGTCTCGTTGTCGTGGCTCCGCCAGGCCCCGATCTTGGTCTTTGCGTCGTCCAGTGACAAGAACCCATTCGCGTTCAGGCACTCCTGACGCAGTCGGCCGTTGATGCTGTCCACCCCGGCGTTGTCCGTCGGCCGGCCTGGCCGGCGGAAGTCCAACTCCAACCCGGTTGCGGCGAATAGCCTAGCGACCGAGCAGTCAGGAGCTGGCGCCGGTTAGAAGGGGCTCAGCAAGCCTGCTTCGCGCTCAAACTTCGCAGCAATCCGAAGTAGCGAGCACCGCGATGCTGCTCCAGCCCGGCGAGGCGGACCGGGTTGCTCGACAGAATCGGGCGGCACCTGCCCGTTCACGAAGGACAGGTCGCGCTAGCCTTTCAGCACGAGCGACCCTTCCGGGTACTGCGCACACATGAACTCGACAAACGCGCGCACCTTCGGCGGCGGCAAGCGACGAGATGTGTGCAAGACCCACAGCGCGACCTCCACGTCCGAGACCGTTCCCCACTGAAGCAGTTCTCCGCGGCTGAGCGGGTTCCACGCGATCGACTGCGGCAAGAGCGCAGCGCCCGCGCCGGCCACGGCGGCGTCGCGGATCATGAGGAACGATGAAAGCCGCAGCTTCGGCACTGGCTCGATGACCAGGCGCCCGCCGTCCAGGGTCCAGTGGGTCGGCTGGAAGTTCGAAAACACGATGCTCGGTACGGGCAGGACGGCACCGGGTTCGGGCATCGGCACCGAAGGCGCCGCCACCACCACCAGCCGGTCCTTGGCGAAGCAGCGACCGACCAAGCTGCTGTCCGGCGCCGGGTTGACTCTGATCGAGACGTCGAACTGCTCTTCCACCAGGTCGACGATGCGGTCGTCCGACACCACCTCGAAGGTCACCTCCGGGTAGGCCGCGCAGAACTCGGCGCAGATGCGCCCCATCGCGAGCTGCGAGAACAGCACCGGCGATGCCACTCGCAGGCGGCCGCGCGGCGTGGACACCCCCTCGCGTGCGGCCGTCACCGCTTCCAACATCTCGTGCATCGGCCCTTCGGTGCGCGCCGCCAGCAGCTCGCCGGCCTCGGTCAGCTTGACACCCCGGGCGCTGCGCTCGACGAGGCGCACCCCCAGTGCCTCCTCCAGGTCGGCAATGCGCCGCGACAGCGTGGCCTTCGACCGGCCGCTGGCGCGGCTGGCCTTGCCCAGCCCGCCGTTCGTGGCCACCAGGGCAAAGTCAGCCAAAGCATTGAGGTCCATGGTGTTCCGGTATTGAAACGGTGTGTCCCGATTTTCTGGTCTTCGTTTGGTTCCTGCAACGGCCTATCGTTCACCCATCGCAACGTTTTCAAGGGGAACTGACATGACCATGCAACGCGCCGTACTGATTCGGCACTATGGCGGCGCGCATGCCGCCGAACTCGCGGAGGTCGCGGCGCCCAGCGCGGGACCAGGCCAGGTCCTGGTCCGGGTGGGCGCCGCGGGCATGAACGCCATCGACTGGAAGGTTCGCGAGGGCAGGGTGCGTGACGCCTTCCCGCTTCAACTGCCCGCCGTGCTGGGCATCGAGTTGGCGGGGGTCGTCGAGGCGGTCGGCCCTGGCGTGTCACGCTGGCGTGTCGGCGATCGCGTGATGGGCCCGCTGGGCGGCTTTGGCGCGTATGCGGATGCGGTGGTCGTGAACGAGTCCCATCTGTCACGCACCCCTGAAGCGCTGAACGACGTGCAGGCAGCGGCTCTGCCGGTGGCGACGGTGGCGGCTTGGCAGAGCCTGCACCACGCTGGCCCGATCCGCGCCGGGCAGCGGATCCTCATCCACGGCGCCGCCGGCGCCCTCGGAGGGTATGCCGTTCAGTATGCCAAGCAGGCGGGTGCCGAAGTGGTCGCCACCGCGGCCGCGGCGCACGTGGACTACGTTCGCAGCCTCGGCGCGGACCGCGTCATCGACGACCGGGCGCAGCGTTTCGAGGACACCTTACGCGACATCCAGCTGGTGCTCGACTACGTCGGCGGCGAAGTGCTCGACCGTTCGTGGCCGGTGCTGAGCGACACCGGCGTGATCGTCGGCACCTCGTCTCCCGAGATCCTGGCACGCACGCCTGCCGGCCGCCGCGGCCTGTGGTTCATGCATCAACCGGATCCGGCGCTTCTTGAGAGGCTGGCAGCCCGTGTCGTCGATGGTTCGCTGCAGTCCAACGTCAGCGAGGTGGTCGGGTTCCAAGACATCCCCGCCGCGATCGAGCGCAAGCGCGTCGGCTCGCACGCCGGCAAGACCGTGGTCGACTTTTCCCGCTGACCTGCCACTCACATCCACCCCCACCCAACGCATCCTTGAAGGAAATTCAAATGAGCATTCTGGTCACCGGTGCCACCGGCACGATTGGCTCTCTCGTGGTCCAAGGCCTGGCCGCCGCAGGCGCCGACGTCAAGGCCCTGGTTCGCGCAAAGGGCAAGAAGACCTTCCCTGCAGGTGTCACCGAACTGGTCGGTGACCTGACCGACGTGCCCTCGCTGCGCGCAGCGTTCTCGTCGGTGCGCACGCTGTTCCTGCTCAATGCGGTCACGGCCGACGAGGTCACGCAGGCGCTCGTCGCACTGAACCTGGCGCGCGAGGCGGGCATTGAACGCATCGTCTACCTGTCCGTGATCCACGCCGAGCGGTACACCAACGTGCCGCACTTCACCGGCAAGCACACGGTGGAGCGGATGATCGACAGCATGGACGTTCCGGCGACCATCCTGCGGCCTGCGTACTTCATGCAGAACGACCTGACAGTGCAGCAGGTCATCCGCAGCCATGGCGTCTATCCGATGCCGATCGGATCGACGGGCGTCGCGATGGTTGACGCGCGCGACATCGCCGATATCGCCGTGGCCGAACTGCTGCGTCGCGACAAGGCGGCCGGCCCGCTGCCACGCTTGACGCTCGACCTCACCGGCCCTGACGTGCTGACCGGCCAGTCCGCGGCTGCGGCCTGGAGCGCGGCGCTGGGTCGCAAGATCGGCTACGGGGGCGACGATGTGGTGGCCTTCGAAGGACAGATGGCGCAGTTCAGCCCGTCATGGTTCGCCTATGACATGCGGCTGATGATGTCCGGCATCCAGACGATCGGCATGCATGGATCTGAAGGAACGGTTGCCCGGCTCGAGGACATCCTGGGCCGCCCGCTGCGCAAGTACGCTGACTTCGTCAAGGAAGCCATCGAGGCGGCCTGACCGCCGGCGCATCCGTCTGCCTGAGCAGTGGCTGTCGCCGATGCATGCAGTGCTGTCATGCTCGGTCGTCATAGAATTCGAGGGTGGCTATGGGGGTCCTTCCTTCTCCACCCTGAATACCTAGGGTCCCCGCTCTCCACACCAACGCCTGCCTTTGGCAGGCGTTTTCACATCGACCATTGAAGCAACGCCGAGTTGCCCGTGACGGGCTGGCCATGGCCAGGTTCGGTCCGCACGGTAGGAGGCAACCGGGGAGTCAGGCGGATGAATCGTGAGCTCTATTTGCGCCGTCGCGGCAAGGTCTACGTTCGCGAAGGCACGGGCGGCGCAACGCGCAGCCAGATCGCCACGGCCCAGAAGGAAATCGCGGCGCTCGGCTATGCGTTCTCCGAGGCATTGACTGAGCGCCTGGCCACACTGTCGACCGACCACCTCACGCTGTGGTTGCGCGAGACGATGGATCTGCTCAAACCCCAAACCGGAGCGCATCGGTCTCACACGCCGCTGTTTCCCGGGTTCCCGGAGCAGGTACTCATGGCGCAAGAGGCGGAGTTGTACCTTCATGCAGTGGTGCACTACCTCACCCACCGGCAACTGCCGCCGTCGGAGTTGGCTCGGCCCGCATTGCTGGAGGGACGAACGCCTCGCGTTCTCGATCTCGGTAGTGTCGAAGAATTCGAAGGCCTGCTGGCGCCGCTGGTGGCTTCACGAACGTCGCTATCCGTTCAGGACGCCGAGGATATCCACTGGTTCGTTCGGCAATACCGGGCCGACGTGTTCCGGCTGCTGCCTGAATCGGTTCCGTTCCGCGAAACGCGTGCCCAGGTGGGCGGAGCGCTGCTGAAGCACATCCCCGGTGATCCACGCGTCGAGGCGTTTCTCGAGCGGCACGTCGAGACCGCAACGGACGTCCTGCGCCTGGCCGTCGCCTTCTGCGGCGGAGACGTTTCGCTCGCCACGGCAACCCGGTTCCTGGCCATGAAGCGGTCCATCCGCCGCCAGCTGCTCCGGCTGCTCGACCGGGCGCCCAACGCCGTGGAAGACGTGATGCGCCATGCCGAACGGTGGAAGCGGCTCGGCGAGGTGCTGCATCCCGGGGACTATGCTGAACAGCTTCCGCGGGCTTTGGGCGCCATCACTGCCGCAAGACGCGGGAATGCGCCGCCCACCTTCGCGTCGCGTGTGGAAACGCTGCTGGACCAGGGGTGCATTGAAGCACTCGCCACGTTGCTGCTGCAGCGCCCGGGTGAGTTCGCCCGGCGCCTTGACGTGTTGCTGCGTCGCGCGCCCGACGCCGAAGCGATCGTCGACAGCTTCGAGGCGATTGCATCGCAGGTCGCCACACCGGTCTTGTTGCAGGTCATGGCACAAACGCGGTCGGCTCGACCTCTGCCCCTGCGTGCGTTCGTGCCGAAGGGCTCATTGGCCAAGGTGTTTGGCACCACAGATCAGCGAGGACCTGTTGCGCCCACTTCACTGGCACGCGCCGCCCACGTGTGCGAAGCCGCATTGCTGGCCCGGTTTGCCCAACTGCCGCCGCTAGGCCGGTGCTATGTGGATGGTGCGCTGGCGGAGTACAAGGTGCCCATGGCGCAGCGCGCCGCGTCGAAGTCCTTGCGTACCCTGGTGCGTGGCAGCCGCCTGCCCATGCCGGACACCCGCTTCATCCGCCTCTTCCTTTGGTGGAAGAATGGCAGTTCGCGCACGGACATCGACCTCTCGGTGGCCTTCTTCAATGCCGAATTCGTCTTCAGACAAACCGTCGCCTACTACAACCTGAAGGCGTTCGGTGGATACCACAGCGGCGACATCGTGGATGCGCCGAAAGGCGCAGCCGAATTCATTGACCTTGATATCGACGCGCTGACCGAACAAGGCATTCGCTACGTGGTGCCGTCGATCAACAGCTACACCGAGCAGCCGTATTGCGATCTGCCGGAATGCTTCGCGGGCTGGATGGCTCGTGGCGACGTGAACTCCGGTGAGGTCTTCGAGCCCCGCACCGTGGTCGATCGCATCGACATCGCCTCCGACACCCGCCTCTGCCTGCCCTTCATGATGGACTTGCACGAGCGCCGGGGGCTGTGGGCGGACCTGGGTCTGACCGCCTCGCCCCGCTGGAACAATGTTCGCAACAACCTGCGCGGCGTGTCGCTCATGTTGCGCGCCTTGGTCGACACGCCGCGGCCCGATCTTGCCACCCTGTTCTCGTTGCACGCCCGCGCGCGTGGGGTGCTGGTGGACAGTCCAGAGCAGGCAGACGCCGTCTTCTCTCCGCATGAGGGCGTCACGCCATTCGACATGGATGTCATTCGCTCTCAGTTCATGTGAGCTCGCATGTGGGCTTCGCATCCGGTTGCCCGCTGCCAGACGCGCACCGCACCGGAGTAGCCGCGCCATTCAGTGCCGTTCAGCCATACCCGATGCGCACAGCGGCCCCCTGCGAACCCCACACCTGGGTGGCACCCTCGTGTTGTCCTCGTGACACAATATGAAACGCTGAGGGTGTTTGAAGGGGCGAGGCAATGTTCATTGTGTGGGGACGCAAACTGGTGCGGCGCGGCCTCGGCTACGTGGCTGATTTTTGCCCTATTTGCAGAGTGATCCAGCCGTTCAAGCTGGAGCGGCTAGGGTCGGTGGGCCACGTCTATTACCTCAGTTTCGGGCAGGGCGAGCTCGTCGGCTACGAGCGTACTTGTCAAGCCTGCAAGACCTCTTTCAATGCCGAGCCCTCGGTTTATGCAGGGGCAGTGAAGACGGTCGTGCCGTTGCCCGAACTGCAGCAACGCACGTTTCCCCACCTTGCCACCGTGCTGCGTGAACGGCTTGAGCTGGAAGCGAAGGTGAAGCGCGATCCCACGCTGCTGTCCGGCGAAGAGCGGTATGCACTGATCAGAAATACCTTCGAACTGCTTTCTCCCAAGGTTGAGAAGCGATTCGCTGCCACTCACATTGACAAAGAGGTCGCTTTGGCTGCTGGTGGTGCGCTGGCTCTCACCGCTGTAGGGCCTGGTGTTGTCCGTTCCGTTTACCCGGATGCCGCCGAGCTGTCGCTGCTGGTCTTCATGGGCTTGGGCGCCTTGCTTCTCGTTTGGCAGTTCGCGCTCTCAGGCCGCCGGTTCATGCGGCGTGACGTCATCCCGACTTTGGCCATGTCACTCCATCCCCTTCGCCCCTCCGAAAGGGAGTTGACCAGCGTGCTGCAGGATCTGAAGCAATTGCGCCATAAGATTGCCTCAAAGCTCAAACTCTCCGACCTGCAGATGCAGTTGCGTCAAGGTCCAGCGGGTCACTCTGCCCCCTGATCCCATCGATACGGCTGGCCTCGCACATGCACCGCGGCTGTGCATCAACCGCGTCTGATGTGCCCAGCGGGCGCCTTACTGGAGCCTTGCGCGAGAAGCGAACTGCGCGGCGATGATTCACGAAGAGGAGCACACAAGGTGCAGAACTCCATCGAGGTGGTTGGTGCTGCCCAACTGGTCGAGACGGCGGCCGAGTACCGCGCCGATCTGACGATGTCCGTGCGAGCCGCGCAGACCGAGACGGCGGTGAACGAAGCGACGGAGTTGCGTCGTCGATGCGTGGAGTCGCTTCGCAAGAGCGGCTTGAGAGACAGCGAACTGCAGGAGGGCGGAGCGGATGTTTGGCGTCCATGGTACGGGAAGCGAAAGGCCGGCCAAGAAGCCTCGCACCGCATCTTGCTGGCATGCGATGACATGCAGCGACTGAGCGGCGCGCTGGCGGCGCTGGAGCCGCTGTTCGAGAACCAGCGCCACACCCTGTCGGTCTTCATGCGCCCCCCACGATTTGCCACATCCGAAGAAGCAAGGCGCAGTGCCGAGCGGGAAGCCTTGGCGAACGCACGGACCAAGGCTGAAAACATCGCGGCCGCCGCTGGACTCTGCCTCCGAGGTGTTGTCGAGGTCGAGGAACTGGGCAGCAAGATCGGCCACTCCGGCGCCTACGGCGATGAGGCTTGGGGAGGGTATGCCGCGGCGGCAATGGGCCCGGGGGCAGGCGCAGACGAAGACGCGCCAGTCTCTCTGGACCCTGCAACACGTTCCTCCACGATCCGGTTCCGGGTTCGTTTTGCCTGCCAGCAGCCGGCTTGAATCACCAACCGTTTGCGGCACTCGAACTACTGCAATCGGCAGTCGTTGAGCCTGGCCAGGCGCGGCTGCTCCTTGCGTGGGCTCCCCCAAGCCGAAGATGCCTGCATCTGGACAATGCGGTCGCGAGCGGGAGGCGAAGACCGATAAGAGAGAGCAAGCTCAGCGAGAGCCAGGTCGCCTGGAAGCAGAGAACGCCAAGCTCAAGCTCATGTACGCCGTGCAGGCCTTGGATCATCGAAGGTGCTGCTCGACCACAACGAGCGCACATCTCACGACGCCCTGGGAGGGCTGCCGCCACGGCAGTTGCTGCTCAGGATCACGGCCGCCGAGGACTCGGGCAATAGGCTGTCTACTTGACGCGGACGCTTGTGTGGTGAGAGCGAACCCCAGGCTGCGCCGTTTCAGTCCCCATCCCGTCGCCTTGCGTTCCCCTGCCGCCGCCACCGTGCCGCCAGCGCAAAGCTGCGGTGTCGCAGGCGCTGGGAGAACGGCTTCCTGCTGACCTCTTCGAGCGCGCAGGCAATGCCTTCATCGATCGGCGCTCCCTGCTCGATCCATGACACCGCCAGGTCCACCCAGTGTTCGGTCGGCCAAGTCAAGCCGGCGAGAAGCAGCTCCGTTGGCGCAGCCAGAGATCCGTCGAACGCCGCGTACGGATGCTCGAGAAAGAGCACGAGTTGCCTGCGGTCCATGCGGAGCTCAAAAGCGGGAAGGGCCCGCGCTTGGCCTGCTCCCGCTGCCATGCGGCCTTCGTCCCGAGGCGCGCTGTCGCAGGCATGGGTGCGATGTCCGAGAGATCAATGACACGGATCGTTCGCGGCAAGACGAGAGGGCCCGCTGCCGGCAGCGGTCGCCCGGCGTTGCCCGCTCGATCGGAGAGTCAGGCCTCCGGTGCATGGCAAACCACTTCGATGTTGTGCCCGTCGGGACCAATGACGAAAGCCGCATAGTAGTTCGCGTGGTAGTGCGGGCGCAGGCCCGGCGCACCATGGTCTTTGCCACCCGCCGCCAGGGCCGCGCGATGGAAAGCCGCGACCTGCTCGCGATTCTCTGCCACGAACGCCAGGTGAAGATGCGCTGGCTTCTCCTGGGTTTCGTAGATGCACAGAGACGACTTGCCGTCTGCGCTGAGCTCGACACCGTAGGTCGGCGGTCCCTCCGCGACAAGGGCGACGCCCAGCGGCTCGAGCGCCTGCAGGAAGAACGCCTTGCTGGCTGCATAGTCGCTGGCTCCGAATTTCACGTGGTCAAACATCGGTTCTCCTGAAGAAGCGCGCGGGCCTGCGCACAGCGTAGCTTGCTTTCGATTCCAGCTCAGCCTGGCGCCTCCGGGTAGACCGGGTCAGGCGGAGGTGCTTGCAACCCGTCGGGCGTCGGAAGCGACCGGCCGGTTCCCGCCCGCGCCACCCCTCTGCTGTGGATCGCAGCGGACATGGTGCTGGCCACTTGAACGGCGGGCGTGGGTCGGGCGCGCCGCGCGGCCCGGGCACATCGGATCACATGATGGATTGCGCCCGGGCCATTTCCACAAACGCCCGCGCGCCCGGCGACAGCGCGCCCTGATCCAGCATCGCCAACCCCACATGCCGGGCCGCCGCCGGCCGCAACGGCCGGTACACCACGCCGGGCCACACATCCGGCAACGCCAGCCTCACCGACACCGACACCCCCAGCCCCTGCTGCACCAGCCCCAGCACCGACAGCACCTGCGGCAGCCTGAACAGCTCCACCGGTTCGGCCCCCGCGCGAGCCAGCAGCGCGGCAATCTCGTCCCCGCAGCCGGCCGAGGTGGCGATGTAGCGTTGCCGATGCAGCTGCCGTGGGCGCACCGCTTCCTGGGCGGCCAGCGGATGGTGCTCGGGCAGCACCGCCACGTATTCGTCGCTCGCCAGATGCACCGTGTCGAAGCGAGCCTCGGGCAAGGTGACAAAGCCGAGTTCCACCCGCCGGTCGACCAGCCACTGCGCAATGACACCGTCCGCCTCTTCCTCCACCCGCATCTCCACCCCCGGGTGACGCAGCGCAAAGGCACGCAGCAGCTGCGGCAGCAGGCGCAGGGACGAACTGGGTCCGAAGGAGCCAATGCGCAACAGGCCCGCCTTCAGCCCCTTCTCGGCCTGCACCTCCTGGCGAATGGCCTCGGCCGCGGACAACATGGCCCGCGCGTGGGGCAGCAGGCGGCGCGCGCCGTCGGTGAGCACCGGGGCGACTGGCGGCGATCGAACAGCGGGGTGCCCAGCGCCTGCTCCAGCGCCTTCACCGTGTGGCTGACCGACGACTGGCCAATGCCAAGCCGCGCCCCCGCGGCCGAGAACCCGCCGGCCTCGACCAGTGCGACAAAGAGCTCCAGCTGACCGAGGGTCATTTGCGGGCTGCGTGGCATCCGTGGCACCCCAGGGTATGAATGACGATTCATTTTGGCATCAGGCAGCATGAACCATGATCCCGGCATGGACCCGTTTCACCCCCACCCTGTTTCCAGGCGGCAGTGGCTGCAGCGCAGCGGCGCCTGGTGTGCCGCAGCGGCGCTCGCCGCCTGCACTGCGCCGCGCACGCCCACGCCAGCATCGGCGCTGAACCGGCAGCTCGACGCGCTGCTGGCCCAATGGCTGGCCGACGCGCCCCACGAGGCCACGGCCCAAGGGCTGGACCTCGGCCAGCACCGGGCGCTGCGCAGCCGGTGGGCCGATCGGTCGCTGGCTGCGGCCCAGGCGGGCAGCGCACGCAATGCGGAGGCACTGGCACGACTCGACCGCCTGCCCCGCGCCGGCCTGGATGCCAGCGCCGCTGCCACGCTCGATGCCGTGCGCTTTGCGCTGGAGCTCGCCGTGGAAGGCGCCGCCTTCGGCTACGGCGACCAAGGGCTGGTCGCCATGCTGTGCCAGGAGAACACGCCCTATGCGATCAACCAGATGCTGGGCCTGGCATTGAACGCGCCGCCCTTCCTGGCGAGCCACCAGCCGCTGCGCACGCCGCAGGACCTCGATGCCTGGCTGGCCCGCCTGGCGGCCCTGCCCGCGCAGATCGACCACGAGACCGAGCGATTCCGCCACGACGCCGCACGGGGCGTCCTGCCACCCCGCTTTGTGCTCGCGACCCTGCTCGATCAGCTCGACGGCTTGCTCGCCACGCCGCCGGCGGCCTCGCGCCCGCTGGCGGCCTTGCGGGCCAGTGCACCGGGCACGCCTGGCGCGCTGGCGCAGGCGGGTTTTCATTGGGAACGTGGCTTTCATCCCGCCGTGCAGCGTCAGCGTGATGCGGTTCACGCCGCGATGGCGCGTGCACGCGACGAGGCTGGCGTGTGTCACCTCCCCGACGGCGAGCGCTACTACGCCTGGGCCCTGCGCGTGGGCACGACCACCGCGCGGTCCGCTGCCGAGGTCCACCGCATCGGGCTGGCGCGGTCGGCCGAGATCGGCGCGGAGATGGACCGCCTGCTGCGATCGCAGGGGCTGGCGCAAGGCTCGGTGGGCGAGCGCATGCGGGCCCTGGGCCGCGCCGCCCAGCACGGCTTCCAGAACACCGACGCCGGCCGCGAGGCGGCCCTGACCTTGTGCCGGCAGTGGGTGGTCCGGTTCCGTGCCGCCATGCCGCGCTGGTCGGCACTGCCCCTGCGGGCGCCGCTGGCGGTGGAGCGAGTGCCGGTAGAGGTCGAGGCTGGGGCGGCCGGCGCCTACCTGTCCCCCGGCTCGCTCGATGGCTCGCGCGAAGCCACCTTCTACCTCAACCTGCGCGACACCGCGCAGTGGCCACGCTGGGCGCTGCCCACGCTGGTGGCGCATGAGACCCTGCCCGGCCACGTGTGGCAGGAGGCGAACGAGGCCGAGCTGGCACGGCGCCATCCGATCCATGCGCTGCTCAAGTTCAACGGCTATTCCGAAGGCTGGGCGCTGTATGCCGAGCAACTGGTGGACGAGGCGCGCTTCTACGACGACGACCCATTGGCCCGCCTGGGCTACCTGCAGGCGCAGCAGTTGCGCGCGACGCGCTTGGTGGTGGACACCGGGCTGCATGCCCTGGGCTGGAGCCGCGAGCGCGCGATCCAGGCCATGGCGGACGCCACCGGCCGCCCGCGCGGCGCGCTGGAAGGCGAGGTCGACCGCTACTGCGTCAAGCCGGGCCAGGCCTGCGGCTACATGATCGGGCAGGCCGAGCTGCTGCGCTTGCGGACGCAATGGCGGAACCGGCGAGGCAGTGCCGGCGGCGACGTGCGCTTCAACGATGCGGTGCTGCGCGCCGGGAACCTGCCCCTGGCGGTGCTGGCCCCCGTGCTGCAGGCGGCCTGAGGGGACGGCCTGAGGGGCGCCTGTTCCTGCCGGCCGGCGGCCGGGCCTTCCGGGTCGCCGGGCGGCTGGTCTCTGCCATTGGCTTGCTCTGGACAGGGAGGCGGCCTGCGAGGCTGGCCGTGTCACCGAGCCGCTGTCTCCGGCCTTCGAAGCGCTCTTTGCGTCAAGCGCCGCGTCGCAAGGGCGATGACGCAGGGTCGGTGCCACCAAAAAAAACGGGCGCCCGAAGGCGCCCGTTTTCCACGAGGAAAGATCCATCCGAAGACAGTGACGAGGATCGGTGAAACGTCGTGCTCTACCTACTGAGCTACGTTCCCCTTGCGGAGACCGGCGGGACTCGAACCCGCGACCGCGAGCGTGACAGGCTGTAGTTCCACCTGCATTCACCGCCTTCGAACGGAAAAGGGTGGCGCGACCAGAATGGGCAAGACCTCGCCGGTCGCCCGGCGTCAAGAGTCGAACTTGATGATCCATGGAGTCCTGCCCGCATTCGCGCCGAAAACAGGGCGGGTGGCGTCGCAGGCGACAAGAGGCGCAAGAGCTGCCGGCCGGGGTCACCGGTGGAGGTCAGCGGCCTCCTGGGCAGGGTGGTGCTGTACTCCTGCGCGCATTCGCCTGCGACGCCGTTCTACTGCTTCCTCACTGCGCCTCGAGCGGGATCTTCTCGATCTCGCCCACCCAGTGGCCGGCGTCCAGCGTGCCGTTGGCAAACTGCGCCACCGCGAGGAAGACCGCATCCGAGAATCCGCCGACGTTCATCACGTCGGCCCGCTCCGCCGCCTGGCTGGTGCGGTTCGGCTGGATGTCGATGCACACCAGCTTGGCTGCGGGGCAACGGGCCTTCAACGCGGACCATTGGCGCATCGTTTCGGTGCCGCCGTGGTGGCGGGCATCCACCCACGACTCGTTGTCCGAGACGATGACGACCAGGTCCACCATGGCGCGCTGATCGTTCAACCGCGCCAGCGGTGCGCTGACGTTGGTGCCGCCGCCGCCGATCGATGCCAGCCGGGCCGCGTTGGTCAGCACCGAATCGCGAGGATTCAGATCGACCTGCACCACCGTCCGCTCGAACGGCAGCACCTGCGTGTGCCGGTTCTTCGCGCAGAAGGCCGCTGCCACCAGCGCCGCGATGTCGATGCAACGCACCGCCGAAGTGGCAGTGCCGCGCTGGCCCGTCACTGCCGAGCTCATCGAGCCCGACACGTCGGGACACACCACAACCTGGCCGTCGAGCTGCGGCACGTTCACCAGTGCGGTGTCCATCGCGTCCTGCAGCGCTTCACGCACCACCGCCGGCACCTCCGGGCCCGCCGCCTTGAAAGCCGCCAGCAACTGGTAGGGCAGCACGCGGGCCCGCCGGATCGAGGAGAGGTCGCGCAGCTTCGCCGCCACAGCCTCGGCCACCCCCGGCACCGCGAACACGCCGTGGCGCGCAAAGGTGTTGAGGTTCTGCCGCACCATCTGCCACGACCCTTTGCGGGCGATGTCGGACCAGTGCCCGGTCGACAAGTCGAGGGCGGTCAGCAGCTGGAACGGCACGTCCGGCAGCGCCGGCAGCGGCCGCGTGGCATCCGGCCCGTTCAGCAAGGCGCGCTTGAATTGCTCGAACGCCCAGGTGAGCGGCGGCAGCGCCGCCTCGTCATGCGGCTTGCCGATCAACCAGGCGAACCAGGCGGCGCGCCAGGGCTCCGTCGGCTTGGGGTGCACCATCTTGACGACGTCTGCCAGCGACGGGCTGTTGCCCACCGACGCCTGCAGCAGCTGCGCTTCGCTGGCCGTCAGCAGCCATTGCTGCACCAGCTTCTTCGGCCGTGAGCCGAGCGACTTGCGACCGGTCACGCCGGAGCGGACGATCTGCACGAAGTTGCGCAGCATCTTGCCGCTGTCCACCACACGGCCGAAGGCGGATTCGAGCAGTTGCACGTCGCGGCTGGCCAGCACCGCCAGCAGCAGCGCCGGCATGTCCTTCATGTGGCCGGCCTGTCGCGCGTGGATCGCCGTCTTTGCGACGAAGGCCGGTTCGAGCTCGCGGGCCAGGACCAGCACCTGGTCGAGCTGCTCGTCGGCGGTGGCGTAGAAGGTGTGGTTGAGGCAGCCGGTGGCTGCCAGTTGCGCCAGCTGGTGGCGAGGGCTGAAGGCGTAGGCCGGGGCCTGCGCGTGGTTCACGGCATCGGCCTTCGGCAGCAGTCCACCCTTCAGCGTCTGGAACAGTTGGGTGTTGACCATTGGAGCCTCCTTCGGGTCATGGTCGGGGTGTGGGTGTCAGTTCAGCCGCGATCCCCTCGGCAGGCGTGCGGCCAGCCACTCGTGCACGTCGGCCCGGATGTGCCGGCCTTCGAGCAGAAAATCTTCGAAGCGGCTGGGCACATAGGGCAGGTAGAGCAGCGGCATGGCGGCCTCCTCGGGCGTGCGGGCGGCCTTGCGGCCGTTGCACGGGCCGCAGGCAGTGACCAGGTTCATCCAGGTCCATCCGCCACCGCGCGATTCCGGCACGATGTGCTCGCATTGCAGTTCACGCTCCTGGAAGCGCTGGCCGCAGTAGGCGCAGGTGTATCGGTCGCGGCAGAACAGCTTGTGTTTCGCGAGCGAGGGCGTGACCTCGAACAGGTTGATGCGGGACGCGCCCCGCAGCGCGATGATCGGGTGCACCTCGATCAGCGACTGCCGGCCGGTGGCCGCGTTGACGCCGCCGCGCAGCGTGCGCAGCGGCTCGTTGCCGTCGACCCAGGCGACCGTGTCGGTGGCGTAGTGCAGGGCCGCCTGCTCCAGCGTGATCCAACGCTGTGGCGTACCCTGGATGTCCAGTTGCAGGACGTGCTGGTGCATCGGAGTTTCCTCCTTTCCTTCCTTCTGCTTTTCTTGGGGAATCGCTGAAGGAAGATGGCAGTACCAGCCCCCTCCAGCCTTTCAGCCTTTCACACACAAGACCTGCTTGAGCGTGTGCTCCACGCTCACCAGGTCGGCCTGCGCGGCCATGACGGCATCGATGTCCTTGTAGGCGCCCGGAATCTCGTCGAGCACGCCTTCGTCCTTGCGGCATTCCACGCCGGCCGTCTGGGCCGCCAGCGCGTCGAGGTCGAACAGGCGCTTTGCCATGCCGCGCGAGTGGCGCCGGCCGGCGCCATGCGAGCATGAGCAGTACGACAAGGGGTTGCCCTTGCCCCGCACGATGTAGGACTTGGCGCCCATCGAGCCGGGAATGATCCCGAGCTGGCCTTCGCGCGCGCTCACCGCGCCCTTGCGGGTGATCCACACCTTGGCGCCGAAATGCTCTTCGACCGTCGCGTAGTTGTGGTGGCAGTTGATGGCTTCCTTGGTGGAGCCGATCTCGCGCCCGAGTGTCTCGCGCAGTGCGCGCATCACGCGGAACAGCATCAGGTCGCGGTTGAGCGCCGCGTAGTCCTGCGCCCATTGCAAGGCCTGCACATACTGGTGGAACTCGGGCGAGCCTTCGTTCAGCCAGGCCAGGTCGCGGTCGGGCAAGCCCACGCCGGCCCGGGCGCACGCTTCGCGCGCCATGCCGATGGCGGCTTCGCCGATCGTCTTGCCAATATTGCGCGAGCCGGAGTGCAGCATCACCCACACCGCGCCGGCCTCGTCGAGGCACAGTTCGATGAAGTGGTTGCCGCCGCCCAGCGTGCCGATCTGCTTCCAGATGCGGCGGGCGTCGAGGGCACCGAGCACCGACAGGATGGACAGCTTCTCGAACCGGGCGTACAGCGCGTCCATGCGCTGCTTCAGCACGCGGCCATGGGCGGCTTCATGCGTCGGGTTCACTTCCTTGTCGTGCGCCGCGAACCCGACCGGCACCAAGGATTCGATCGCCGATCGAATGGCGGCCAGGCTGTCGGGCAGATCCCCGGCCCGCAGGTCGGTTCGCACGGCACACATGCCGCAGCCGATGTCGACACCGACGGCCGCGGGAATGATGGCGCCCCGGGTGGGAATCACGGAGCCCACCGTCGCGCCCTTGCCCAGGTGCACGTCGGGCATGATGGCCACATGACCCGCCACGATGGGCAGGCCGGCGATGTGGCGGATCTGGTTGAGCGCCTGGTGGTCGACCTCGACGCCTTCGGTCCATCCCTGGACATTCTTCATCAGCTCCATGGCTGTTCTCCTTATTGGGGGGTGATGCGTCCGGATGGACTGGCAGCTTCGGGCAGCCTCGGCGATCGGCGAGCCTGCACCGGCGCGAAAGCGGCCGGCGGCGATGCCGCAGGACATTGCCGTTGCCGAGCGGCACGGCCCGGTCGATGGCGCCGGCTACGCGCGGTGGTCATGAGGGTGCCGCATGCCGTCGAAGCAGCCGCTGCGCTCGCAGCAGCGCTCGAAAGCAGCGACCCCACCCACACGGGCAGGGTGCATGGCGGCCGAATGTCTCGTGCAGGGGCTTGGCGCCCTGCACGACAACGGTGCCGCCTGCACGCGGGCCTCAGACCACTGCCTCTTGCGACGCTTGCTCGTCGTCTCGACACCGGAATGGCGGTTCTTGCTTGTGATTCTTCATGATGTTCTCCTGGGGTGGCCCGCTTCCCCGGGACGGAGACCGGGGGGCGGGCCTTGTCGCCAAGGCGACTGAAACCCCCGGGGCCGCGCGCCGATCACATCGGCACCCGCACGAGGGGAAAGGGGGATGCGCTCAGGGGTGGCCGGTCGGAATCGAACCGACACCAGCGGGACCACAACCCGCGGCTCTGCCGTTGAGCTACGGCCACACCTGAGCGCACCGTGAGGGGGGAGGTGGCAGGCACCGGCCGCGCCGCCTCCGGCCCCGGGCCGGGCGCCGCCCGGTTGCGCGCCATTGCGACGCGATGGTCTCGGTGGTCCGGATCGAACGGACGACCTCATGCTCCCAAAGCACGCGCGCTGCCTGCTGCGCCACACCGAGTTTGTCCTGCCCGCACGGGCGGCCCTGGTCGAGGCACCGCTCTTGCCTGTCAGCAGGAGCAGCGGTCCCGGACGGGCCTGCACGCTGGTCTTGGTCCTCGTGGGTGGGAACGATCCACCGGCCCCCGCCTTATCAAGACGGTGCTCTGCCACTGAGCTACACGAGGTGCGGGTTGAAGGGAATCCCGGCACCGTGGCCCGCATGCAGCATGCGGCTGGCACAGCAAGCAAGGGCCGGGGGCGGCCGCTCGATCCGAGCGGGTGCCCCCGGCACCGGGCAAAGGACTCGGGAGCTGGATTCGAACCAGCGAGGGCAAGATGCCGGCGGTGTTGCAAACCGCTGCCTTCGACCGCTTGGCAATCCCGAGATGATTTGGGTCACCGACCGAACTCGACCGGTCGGCTTTCCGGGGAGACGCAGCCACTTCGATGACCGGGCGGCGTCCCTCCGGCCCGCCCGAGCCGGCCAGCCCGATCCCCGGGGCGCTGGCGGCATGCGGGGGCGGCTGGGGTCTTCCGCCGGTTCGGTGGGTGATGACAGTGGCGCCCCGTGCGGGAGTCGAACCCGCGGCTTCCGGCTAGACAGGCCGGCACTCTGGCCTCTGAGTTAACGGAGCAATTGGGTGGCGAGGACCTGCATGCCCGGCCTCCCTGGTGTTCTACGGTGACGGGTTCCGACGCCGCCCCGTCCTTGCGGCCGATGGCAGCCCGCCTGGCGCGGGCCCGATGAGGGCTGCCGTGGTGCCTGCCCCTGGCCGGCGGCTTGGCTGCATCCGCTCCTGCCGATGGGGCAGCGGCGCGGAAGGCCGGGCAAGTTGGTGGCGGTGCTGCCTTTGCGGCGGGACTCGGACCCAGGTGCGGCCGGCGGGCGGGCCGGCGCAGCACCGGTCGCGGCGGCGCCAGGCCGGGGAGCGGTTTCGCGCTTCAGCAGCGGCCCGAGCGCCGGCTGCGCGGCTGCAGCTTGTCGAGTTCGGCCAGCTGCTGCTTCAGCAGGATGAGCAGGGTGCGGGCATCGTCGACCTGCAGGCGCAGGCTGCTGGTGGCGGACTGCTCGTCGCGCACGGCACGGGCCAGCACGAGGGCATCGATGTTGATCTCGATCAGGCCCTTGTCGTGCTTCATCGACTTCAGGCGCTGTACTTCAATTTCATAGGTTTTCAAGCGCGTTCTCCAAACGGGGGGCGACGCTGGATTGTCCCTGTTGTCCGAACCGCGCTCCGGCCGCAGGGCCGGCACGCGGTGGCACCTGCCGGGCCGTGCACTGGGCAGGGCGGGCTGGCTCGACATGAAGGATCCGTTCGAAGGCGGTGACAAGGAGCGGTGAAACATCGTGCTCTAACCACTGAGCTACGGCCCCCCTGACGGGAAGCCGGCGGGATTCGAACCCGCGACCACGAGCATGGCAGGCTGTAGTTCCACCTGCATTCCCCGCCCTCGAACGGAAAAACGGGCGGCGCGACCCGGGCGGCAAGGACATCGCAGGCTGCCCGACGTGAAGCGTCGATGCGGCCTTTCCTGTCCTTTGGCCGGCCTTCGCGCCGGAAGAGAGAGGGGCGCCCAGGGCCCCTCCGTGCGCGACATCGGCCCATGCGGGCGGTGTCTGTCATCGGCGCGGCGAGCCGCGCATTGGAGCGTCCGGATGGACTTGAACCACCGGCCTTGGCCTTCGGACGGCCACGCTCTTGCCAGCTGAGCTACGGACGCAAGGGTGGGGGGATGATGCGCCTGCCACGGCAGTGGCCACATGCGCGTCCTGGCTGGGGTTGGCCCTGCACGACACGAGGGCCGGCACGGGGCAGCACCAGGCAGGCAGCGCAGGGCCTGTCCTGTGCAAGCGCATCCGGGGCCTGGCAGGGGCACCGTCGCGGGGGGCAGGGGCGGCAGGATTCGAACCTGCGTACACCGGGTCAAAGCCGGCTGTCTGAGGCCACTCGACGACACCCCATCAGATCAGTGTGAGCCGCCAAGGGGGTGCCGCCCAGTCAAGGCCGGATCAGGCCGGCGCCGCTGGAAGCGGGCCAAGGTGCTGCCAGGCAGGCTGGCGTTTCGTACGGGGATCGAACCCGTGTTCCGACAGTGAAAGCGTCGTGTCCTGGACCGCTAGACGAACGAGACTCATGAACCAGATGATCAATTGGCGGAGAGCACAGGATTCGAACCTGTGCGGCGCTTTCGCACCGGCCACGGCTTAGCAAGCCGGCCCCTTACCGCTCGGGCAGCTCTCCAAATGGGCGGCTCCTGGAGTGACGGAGCGCTGCCCTGTATCCCATTGCGGTTGTGCTTCGGCGCGAGCGCGGGGAACTCCCGCTCAGCGCGGTCTCGCTGCACGATGCGGGCCGGCCCGCTGCGCACATCCCGGCCACCCCTGCGCTTTCAGAGGCAACTGACTGGCCGTGGTGCTGAAGCACACCCGCAATGAGATGCTGGAGCGGATACCGGGATTCGAACCCGGGGCCTCGACCGTGGCATGGTCGCGCTCTGCCGACTGAGCTATATCCGCTTCATTTCTTCTTGAGATGCGAGCGCGCCTTGTACCCAGTGGCACAGGCGGCTCGCGGCAACTTGTTAAAGAGCAGTCCGTTGCGCCGTGCGCAACGGTGTGTCCCGGTGGAACACGATGGCCGGTCGCCAGCCGGCTCGGGATGGGCTGAACCGCTTTGCGGTTGCCCGGCAGAAAGCAAAAAGGCCCGGATCCTTTCGGAATCCGGGCCTTGATCGGTGATCAAGCGACAGGGGTGTGCGCCTCAAGCGCCTCCCTGGCCCGGATGTTTTCGATGTTCCTCACCCTGCGATGCAGCCACTGGCCGGCGCAGGACGGACGGATCTTGATTCATCGAACGGTCACTGTGCCGCTGGCTGCAGCACTGGCTCTCGACGCCCGCCGGCACGAAGCCGCACTGACCCAGCAGGGACAGCGAGCGATCGATGATGTGGCCGTGGGTTTTCACGATGAACTCTTCAGTGGAATGGTCGGTACGATTCAGGAGCTGCAGCGATGGCGTTGCAGCGACAGGTTGAACTGTAAAGAGTCTTCACTTCTTCGTCAAGCAGGTGTGCGCGATTTTTTTTCGGCCTGCGGCGAGTGCCTGATCGAGGAGTTGCTGTTGACCCCCCACCCTATCGACATCCGGCCCCTGCAGCCCGGAACATTGCCCGACTTCCTTCGCCTGTTCGACGGTGATGCGTTCGCCGACAACCCGGCCTGGGCCTTCTGCTACTGCCAGTGCTTCCATGAAGACCATGCGGTGGTGCACTGGCCTTCCAGGACGGCCCAGGAGAACCGCCAGCAAGCCTGCCAGCGCGTTGCCAGCGGCGCGATGCAGGGCCTGCTCGCCTACCTGGACGGCCGGCCGGTGGGTTGGTGCAGTGCCGGGCCGCGCCGGCTATACCGGGCGCTGGACAACGAACCCACCCCCGACGCGGACGCGGTCGGCGCCATCATGTGCTTCCTGGTGGCGCCGAACCACCGTGGACAGGGCATTGCCAGCGCGCTGCTGGAGGCAGCCTGCGAGTCGCTGCGGGCGCAGGGCCTGCGCTATGCCGAAGCGAATCCGCGGCCGGCGGCAACCAAGGATGCCGAACATCACTTCGGCCCGTTGAGCATGTATCTGGCAGCCGGCTTCTCGATCCACCGCACCGACAGCGACGGCAGCGTGTATGTGAGGCGAGACCTGCAAGGCGCCTGAGGGCGGGGGCCGGCCTCAGGCCGCGGCGGCGGGACTGGTGGCGTCGGTCAGCGGCAGGCTCAGCCCGGCATGGCGGGCTTCGGACAGCAGCAGCGCCTGCTTGACGCGCGTGCCGTCCGGCGCGGAGAAGCCACCGATCAAGCCGCGGGAGCCGAGCACGCGATGGCAGGGAACAATGATGGACCACGGGTTCTTGCCCAGCGCCTGCCCGACGGCCCGCATGGCGCCCGGGCTGCCCACTGCGGCGGCGACTTCCTTGTAGGTCATCGTCCGCCCGGGCGGAATGGCATGCGTCGTGATCAGCACGCGCTTGCTGAAGTCGCGCACCAGGGACCAATCGAGCCGGGCCAGGTCGAACGCCACCGGCTGCCCGTCCACCGCCCGGCGTATGCCATCGATGGCCTCGGCCACGAAGGGCGGCACGCTGTCTGCGACGGAGGATTCGTCAGACAGGCTCTGGTTCAGGTGCACGCCCTGCAGCAGCTCGCCGGACCAGTCGATGCGGCACAGGCCGACCGAGGTCTCGACATACCGGCATTGCGTTCCCTTGATCGGCGCACAGCGCCGGGCCAGGCGGGCCTTGTCGATCATGTTGATGGCTCCTCAGGCCGTGGGCCAGTCGATGGGCCGGCGCGGCCCGTTGCCGATGATCCGCCGGCCCGATGCCACCTCATGCCGGCTGCTGTGCCGGCGGCAGCCGGGCGGCGAAGTCGGTGATCTTGTCCAGCAGCTGCTCGAAGTCGCCCATCGACAGGCAGGGGTTCAGGATGGTGAGCTTCAAGGCCACTTGCCCGTCCACCATGGTCTCGCCCAGCACGGCCACGCCGGCCTTCAGGAGGCCGACGCGCAGCCTCCGGTTGAAGTCGTCGAGCGCGTCGGCCTGCGGCACGCCGACGTACCGGAACAGGATGGTCGACAGGCTGGGACGGGCCAGCAGCCGAAGCGCCGGGCGGTCCCGCACCAGGCCGGCCACGGCCTGGGTCTGTTCGAGCAGGTGGTCCACCATGGCACCGATGGTAGCCGCCCCGACCGCGCGCAATGTCATCCACACCTTCAGTGCATCGAAGCGCCGGGTGGCCGAGATCGATTTGTCCACCAGGTTCGGCAGCTCGTCGCTTTCACGGTTCAGGTACTCGGCGCGATGCAGCAGGTGGCGGAAGTGGCCGCGGTCCTTGAGGAGGATGGCGCCGCAGCTGATGGGCTGGAACCAGAGCTTGTGGAAGTCGACGATCACCGAGTCGGCCTGCTCGATGCCGGCCAGCCGGTGCCTGGCCCGGCTCAGCATCAAGGCGCCGCCATAGGCCGCGTCCACATGGAACCAGGCCTGGTGCTGCTGCGCGATGGCCGCGATGGAGCGCAGGTCGTCCACCGCGCCGTGGTCGGTCGTGCCGGCCGTGCCCACGACGGCGAAGGGAATGAGCCCGGCCTGCCGGAGGCCGGCCAGGGTGGGCTCGAGCGCCTCCACCACCATCGTGCCGTCGGGATGCGAGGGCACGGTGACCATCGCCTGCTGGCCCAGGCCCATCAGGGCGGCGGCCTTCCTGAGCGTGAAGTGGCTCTTGGCCGAGCCGACGATGCGCAGCTTGGAGAAGTACGGGGGCAGGCCGTCGCGCTGCACGTCGTGGCCCGAGATGCGGTGGGCGGCCCAGTCGCGGGCAATGAGCAGGGCCATGATGTTGCCCTGCGTGCCGCCGCTGGTGAAGACACCGTCCCCGCTGCCGGCATAGCCGAACAGCTCGCACATCCAGTCGATGACATGCTGCTCCACATAGGTGGCCGCGCCCGACTGGTCCCAGGAGTCGAGCGACTGGTTCTGGGCGGACATGAAGCGGTCGGCCACCATGCCGGCGATCATCGGCGGTGTGTGCAGGTGGGCGATGCAGTGGGGGTGCTGCACCAGGATGGAGTTGCGGCCGATCAGGGTGCCGGCCTCCTCGATGGCCGCCGCCAGCGGCACCACGCTCTCCTGCGACAGGGGCTGCCGGGCGATGGCCGCGCGCAGGGCCAGCGGATCGATGCCCGAGTAGGGCGCCTGCGCTGCTTCGAACAGCGCGGTGATCTGCTCGGTGCAGGTGGCCATGGCCTGGCGGTAGTCGTCGCTGCCGCCGGCGCCGACCCGGATGAAATGCTGTTGCCAGTCCTGCATCGCGCTCACTCCCCGCACAACCGGACCGCCTGGGCGAACGCCCACGCGGCATAGTCCACCTGCTGCTCGGTGATGTTGAGGGGCGGCAGGAAGCGCAGCACCGCACCATGGCGGCCCCCCTTCTCGATGATGAGGCCGTGCTTCAGCGCGGTGTGCTGGATGCGGTTGGCCAGCTCCGGATGTGCCAGCGGCTGGCCCAGTGCGTCGGCCTTGCGGGGATCGACGATCTCCACGCCCAGCATCAGACCCCGCCCGCGCACTTCGGCGATGCAGGGCTGCTCGCGCTGCAGCTCGCGCAGCCGCGCGGCGAGCCGCTCACCCCTGTGGGCAGCGTTGGCGACCAGGTCGTCGCGCCGGATGATCTGCAGCGTCTTGGCGCCCGCCGCCATGGCGAGCTGGTTGCCCCGGAAGGTGCCGGCATGCTCGCCCGCGTTCCAGGCATCGAACTTCTTCTTGAACACCAGGCAGGACAGCGGCAGGCCGCCGCCGACGGCCTTGGACAGGACGAGGATGTCCGGGTCGATGCCGGCGTATTCGAAGGCGAAGTTCCGGCCCGACCGGCCGATGCCGCACTGGATCTCGTCCAGGATCAGCAGGATGCCGAGCTCCGACGTGATGCGGCGGATCTCCTTCAGCCAGGCCGGCGATGCCGGGATGACGCCCCCTTCGCCCTGGATGGGCTCCAGGATGATGGCTGCCGGCTTGACGATGCCGCTCTCCTGGTCATGCAGCACCGATTCAATGTAGCGGATGGAGGCGCGCTCGCCGGCCTCGCCGCCCAGGCCGAACTTGCAGCGCAGGCTGTAGGGGAAGGGCAGGAAATGCACATCCGGCATCAGCCCGCTGCGGCGGGCCTTGGCGTTGAGGTTGCCCATCAGCGCCAGCGAGCCGTTGGTCATGCCGTGGTAGGCGCCATGGAACGCCACGATGTTGCTGCGCCCGGTGTACAGCTTGGCCAGCTTCAGCGCGGCTTCCACCGCGTCCGAGCCGGACGGGCCGCAGAACTGGATGCAGGCCTCCTGGGCGAAGGATTGCGGCAGGAAGGCCATCACTTCCTGCACGAAGGCGTCCTTCACCGGCGTCGTCACGTCGAGCGTCTGGTAGGGCAGGCCGGCGTTCAGCTGGGCCACGATCTCCTGGTTGATCTCGGGATGGCTGTGGCCGAGCGGCAGCGCGCCGGCGCCGGACAGGCAGTCGAGATAAGCCTGCCCGCGGGTGTCCTCGATCATCGCGCCTGCGGCGCGCTTGATCGAGATGGGGAAGCGCCGTGGATAGGATCGGACGGCCGATTCCAGCTTTTCCTGGTTGCCCAGCGTCTGGTCCTGCGGGAAGTCATAGTCGCCCCGGTGGCCGGGGAAAGCCTGGGGGCCTGCGAGGGGGCGGGTGGCGATGGTGCTGTTCATGGTGTCGAAGGGATGCCATGTCGAAGAGGCCGCAGGCAGCTGGTGTGGGCATGCCGGCCCCGGGTGGAGGAGGGCGTGCTCAGGCGGCGTCCTGGATGGCGGTGCGCCATTTGTCCGCGATGCCGAAGCTCTGGAACACGTTGCGAGAAGACACGCGGTAGTGCTCGCGGCCGAGCACGGTGTTGATGATGGTGGCGCTGCGGTAGGGGCCCAGGCCCAGGTCCTGCGCGCCTATGCCGTGGGTGTGCATCTCGCCGTTCTGCACATAGATGCGGCCGCCCAGCGTCGCATCGCTCACGATGCCGTAGTTGCGGTCGATCAGCGGCTGTCCTTGCGCATTGGTCTGCAGGGCATGCCGGACGCCGTTCAGGAAGGACGGGAACACGTACTGGTGTCCGGTGGCCAGGACCACCGCGTCGCTCTCGACCTCGAAGCACTGCTGCAGGTCGAGGTGCCGGAACGTCAGCCGCAGGCGCCCTGCCTGCGCTTCGAGCTGCGTGAGCTCGGTGCGGGCCTGCAGCACGACCGGTGCTGCTTTCTCGATGGAGCGGATGTACAGGCGGTCGTAGATGTCCTTGATGGTGCTGAAGGAGATGCCCTTGTACCAATGGCCCTGGCCGCTTCGGACCCGGTTGCGCTGTTCCTCGGGCAGCCGGTGGAAGTGCTCGATGTAGTCGGGCGAGAAATGCTCCAGCCCGAGCTTCGAGTACTCCATGGGGAAGAACCCGCTGCTGCGCGAGATCCAGTGCAGTTCATAGCCGTGCGCCGGCTGCTCGTTCAGCAGGTCGAGCACGATCTCGGCCGCGCTCTGCCCGCCGCCGACGATGGTGATGCTCTTCTTGCGCTGCAGCTCGGCTTTGCGGAACAGGTAGTCGGCCGAGTGCAGGCAGCCGGGATGGCCCTGGAAGTCCCGGGCCGCCTCCGGCCAGCTCGGCACCGTGCCGATGCCCAGCACGAGATTGCGGGCCAGGTGGTGGGACACGGCCTGGCTGGCGGTGTCCCTCACCGACACCCGGAACAGCGGGCCGGCGGGCTCGACCCCGATCACCTGGGTCGAGAACTGCATGCCGCGCAGCTGCTGGCTGACCCATTGGCAATACCGGTTGTATTCGGTGCGAGGGATGTGGAAGTTCTCGTAGAAGTAGAACTGGTAGAGCCGGCCCTGCTCGTGCAGGTAGTTGAGGTAGCTGTAGCGGCTGGTCGGGTCGACCATCGTCACCAGGTCCGCCATGAATGGCACCTGCAGGGTGCAGTCCTCCATCAGCAGCCCGGCATGCCAGTTGAAGCGATCCTTGGCTTCGAAGAACCGGCAGCTCAGCGACGGGAGGGGATCGAGCAGGGCGGCGAGGCCGAGGTTGAACGGTCCGGCGCCGACGCCGATCAGGTCGTGTATGGGTGCGCTGGCAGTGGATTCCATGGAGTGTGTTGGGCAGTTGGGGTCAGGTCGGCACGGACCCGGGACGACGTCTGGGGGCACACAGGGGCGCGGCAGGCCGCGTGCTCGCAGCGGCCCGCCGCCGCGCCCACGCGCTGTCCGGCGGCGCGCGGTGTTCAGCGAAGGCCGGGGGCGACCCTGGCACGGCAGGCCAGCCCGCCCCGTCGCGGGCCGCCTGCGGGGACGGCTTGCTCCACCGGCCAGTGCCGGCCTGCCCAGCGTGGAGCTGGCCCTACGGCCGGGCTCCCCGGCGGGCGGGCGGCTGAGTCGAGCTGCGCCGCCGACGAGTCAGGGGCCGGCCGTGGCGACGCGTCACAGGATCTTGTGATAGGTGATGAACACCTGTTCCTTCTCGTAGCCGAGCGATTCGTAGAGACGTTGCGCGGCATGGTTGGTGGTCGCCGTCTCCAGCGTCAGGCGCTGGATGGCGCGCTCGCCGAAGTAGAGGATGAGGTATTCCATCAGCTTCTTGGCATAACCGTGGCGCCGGGCCGACTTGTCGACGTAGAGGTCCGACAGGTAGTAGAACGGCTTCATCGCGATCGAGCAGTACGACGGGTACAGCTGCGAGAAGGCCACCGCCCGGCCGCTGTCGTCCAGCAGGAGGAAGATCTGCGAGCGATCGTGCTCGATGTTGGCCTGGATGAAGGCGCGGGCGCCTTCCGGGTCACTGGCCTGCTCGTAGAAGATCCGGTAGTTGTCGAACAGCTCTGCTGCGCTTTGCAGGTGCTCGAGTCCGCATTTGATGATTTTCATGGTGGCTCCGGGCCTGGCCTCAGTGGACCTGGCCGATCTCGATCTGCACGCCGTTGGGGTCACGGAAGAAGAAGGCCTTGTAGCCGCCCAGGTCGGTGGCGGTGTAGGGCGCCCGGGTGGTGGGCTCGATGCCGAGCGTTTTCACCCGCTGGTAGATGTCCTCGATGTCACTGACCATGAAGGCGAGGTGGATGCCGCAGACATCGTTGTGGTTGGCCACCAGGTGCCGGCCCTTCGAGCTGAGGTGCTCGATCAGCTCGAAGCTGCGGTTGCCGATGCGGACCATGCAGGACTTGTAGTCGGGCTTCTGCACATTGATCACTTCGCCCACCCCGTCGCCGGAGATGTGGACCGTTTCCTCGAACACCTCGACGGTGGTCAGCTGCTTGTAGAAGCGGATGGTGTCCTCGATGCTCAACACGGTGAGACCGACGTGGTTCATGGCTATCAACATGGTGTGTCCTGGCTTTCGCTGAGAGAGTGAAATAGAAACTCGATGGTCGGTTGTTTGAAGAAGTCGATGAAGCTGACCGAAGCGCCGAACCGACTCTCCACGGCGCTCAACAGATGCACGATGTCGATCGAGCTGCCGCCCAGCTCGCGGAAGTTGGACTGCAGGTGCAGGGCGGCCGCGTCGACGCCGAGTGCCTGGGCCCACAGCTCGGCAATCGGTGCGTGACGCGCATCGAGCGCATCGGCCGGGCCCCGGCCTGGATGGGTCGCTGCTGCCGGCTCGTGCGCCGGCAAGAGCGCGTGGTCCACCTTGCCGTTGCTCTTGTGAGGCAGGCGAGGCAGCGCGACGATGTGCTGCGGCACCTTGAAGCTGCTCAGGCGCTGCTCGAGCGCCGCCTTCAGCGCTTGCGCATCGAGCGGCTCCCCGGTGGCGACATAGGCGACGAGCGCGCCCTTGGGCGACAGCGTCACGGCCACCTCCCGGCAGCCCAGCGAGAGCAGCGCGCCCTCGATCTCCTCCAGCTCGATGCGATAGCCGCGTACCTTCACCTGGCGGTCCTTGCGGCCGATGAAATGAAGCTCACCGGCCTCGTCCAGCTCGACGATGTCGCCCGTCTTGTAGAGCACGCTGGCATCGAGGGCGCTGATCCGCACGAACTTGGCCGCCGTGCTGGCCGGGTCGCCGACATAGCCGGGCGACACCGCGAGCCCGGCTATGTGCAGCTCTCCGCGCCGGGCGGGGCGGCCCTCCTCGTCGAGGACGTGGGTGCGCACCCCGCTGATGGCGCGGCCGAGGTTCTTCGGCGAGGCCCCGGCATCCAGCAGCCGGCAGGTGGCCAGCACCGTGCACTCGGTGGGACCGTAGAGGTTGTAGAAGTGCCTGCCGGGCGCCCAGGCCTGCGTCACCTGCGGGCTGCAGGCCTCGCCACCGGTCAGCAGCGTGCCGATCGAGCGGAAGGCCAGAGGATCCAGCACGCCGAGCAGCGAGGGTGGCAGGAAGGCCTGGTCCACCCCGGTGCTTCGGCAGAACTCGGCCAGGGCGCCTGCCGCGAGCCGCTGCGTGGCGGTGGGGATGCACAGGGCACCGCCGCTCAACAGCGTGGGGAAGATGTCGAGGATGGAGGCGTCGAAATTGATGGTCGAGTACTGCAGCACCCGCGTGGTGGGCGACATCCCGAAGGCCTGCACCGCCCAGTCCACCAGGTTGAGCAGGTTGGCGTGGTGCACGGCAACGCCCTTCGGCTTCCCGGTGGAGCCGGAGGTGAAGATCGTGTAGCAGATGTCGGTCGGGATCGTTGCCGGCGGGGGCACCACCGCCGGCTCCGGCCCGGTGCCGGGCCGGCTGCGCTCCACGGCGAGGCCGGCGCATCCTTCAGGCAGCCCGCAGGATGTGCCCAGCGTGAGCACGAGCGGGCAGGCGCACCGCTCCATGATGTAGCGCTGGGTGTCCGGGGCCAGCTCCGGGTCCAGCGGCACATAGCTCGCGCCTGCAAGGAGGACCCCGACGATCGCGATGTAGAGGTCCGCACATTTCTCGATGCGGATGCCGATCACGTCCGTGGGTTGCACCGGCCGGCCCTTCTCGGCCTGGAACCACTGGTGCACCGCGTGGGCGACGCCGGCCGCATGGCGATGCAACTCGCCATAGCCGAGCGTCTCGGCATCCGACACCAGGGCCGGTCGGGCGGGATGCGCCTGGGCGATGCCCAGGAAGCGGGAGACGACGGTGTCCATCAGCAGGCCCTTTCGGTGGAGCGAGGCAGCTTCTGCAGGACGCAGGCGCCCCACTGGATGGGCCCGGTGCTGAACAGCAGGGCGGTGTCGCCGTCCTTCATGCCACCGGCCGCGGTCAGCTGGCTGAGGTTGATGAGGTTGTCTGCGCTGAAGCAGTGCGCGTGCGTGGCGATGGTCGACGTCCAGGCCTTTGCGAACGGGAGCCCGGCCAGCTGGCAATAGAGCCGGCTGATGTCGAGGGAATAGTTGTTGGTGATGAAGGCGTCGATGTCGCGCGGTGACAGGCCCGCCTGCTCATAGGTCTTCTGGAACAGGCGGGAGATCGTCTCGATCTCACTGTCGATCGAGGGCCGTGCGATCTGCTTGCCGTCATACAGGTTGACCACCTGCCCCAGCAGCCGGTAGTCCAGGCCCTCGGCGCTGTTGCCGATGACGCAGGCCGCGGCTGCATCGCCGGTGACATAGGTGAAGCTCGTGCCTTCGCCGTAGAGGCGCTGCAGCGGCCCCGCGGCCTGGTCGAAGCAGACAACCAGGATGCGGCTGCAGCTGCCCGCGCCCACCAGGCCGGCCGCCAGCCGGGCTGCCCAGTGGAAGCCGCCACAGCCCGTGATGCCGATGTGGTAGTGCACGGCCTGGTCGAGCTCGAGGCGCTCGTTCAGGTCTCCCAGCCAGGCAGGGTCGAGGTTGTTGCGGGCGTCCAGCGCGCTGGAGACAAGGAACACGGCATCGATCTGTCCGGGCCGCAGCGCCGCGCCGGCCAGGCAGGCGCGCATCGCCGCCTCCGCCAGTTCGAGGATGTCCGATGCATGGTGCGCATAGGTGTTGGCGCCGTGGTTGCCGGCGCGCAGCGAGGCGCAGATGGCGGGATCGGGAATCCCGTGCTCGATGGGTAGGAGCGTCCCGGCCGCATAGTGCGCCGCGCCTACGTAGACTTCACATGTCATCGGGTCTCGCAGTGTTGTTTCCCGGTGGGGACAGGACGGCCCTGGCGGGCTCAGTCCTTCCAGAACAGCGGATGGCGCACGACCACCTTGGACAAGGGTTCCGCTTGCTCCCAGATGCCCTTGAAGCCTTGCGGCAGGACGAACAGGTCACCGGCCGCGTAGTGGCGCGTGCTGCCGTCCGCTTCGGTGATGCTTACCCGGCCGGACACGATCTGGATGACCTCGGTCTCGGGCCAATGGAGGATCTGCAGCTTGACCGGATCGATCTCGCACACCTCGATGGCCGCCTGCTGCGTGCTCAGCACGTAGGGCACATGGCAGCGGTAAGAGAAATGAGTGCCGGCGAGGACCTGGTAGTGGGCCGGATCGGTGTCGGGCGCCTGTGTCGTCTTCACATGGTCGGGCACCCGCTTGGCGATTGGCACCGTCTTGCCGGTCTCGCTTGGCGGAGTCACCGCGCAGGCCGCCAGCAGCAGGGCTGGAGCCAGCGTGAGGGCCCGGACCCAGGCACCCGGCATGCGGGACCCTGGGGGGGCCGTCCTGGAAGTGGCGTCGCGCATCTGGATCGGGTCAGGAGACATAGTTGAGGTAGGGCTTGTAGAAGCGAAACAGCAGCTTCTCGGGCAGCTTGAGAACCAGGCCGAGGAACGAGATGAGGTTGTAGTAAAGCGCTTCCCTCGGCATGCCGCGATTGATGAAGCGGAAGCTGTCCATGACGCTGCTCGGCGTGTGGAAGTCGATATTGAAAGAAATGCAGGGATCGAGGCTGCGCACGTGGTGCAGCGTGCCCGGCGGAATGTAGAGAAGGTCGCCGGAATCGATGGTGACGGTCACCGGCCGGGCCTGCCGGTATTCAGGAAAGCGGGCCAGGTCGGGCGCTTCCGGATCGAGGTCGAACCAGCGCCATTGCCGGCGGCCACAGCGCTCGAAGTCGGAAGGCGGCAGCAGCGTCCAGGTCTTGCGGCCGCTCACCTGGAAAAAGAGGTTGTGGGTCCGCAACGTGTCGAAGTGCAGCTTGGTCACGCTGCCGGAGGGGCCCATGAAGAACTGGACATACTGGCTCCAGTTCGCCCGATAAAAACGGGGCAGCAGTGCTGGCTCGAACTGCGCCACGTCCTGCATCAGTTCCTCGAACATCTGGAAGATCGGCACGTCATGCCAATAAGCCGGGCGTGCACGGGGCGCCGAAGTTGCGAGTGATTCCTCATATTCCGTCAGGCTGTCCATATAGGAGGACAGGTCGGCTCGTTCCAGCACGATTTTTCCGTTACCGGGAAATGTTTTCGTCTGGATGCTCGTGTCGCCGAACCGCTGCTTGAAATACTCGGGTTTCCACTTCTGGGTGGCTCCCCAGTCCTTGCCATATCCTCGGACCAGCAGCGGCCTTCTTTTGGCGACAAAGTCGTTCCTGAATGCCGCGGGGTCGATGCTGCGCTCCAGAATTTCGATCTGCATCCGGTTTTCCTTGTTGTTCGATGTCATGGCCTGCCGATGCGCAGCCAGCCTGGTGGCTGGCGCTGCCCGCCTGGCGGAAATAGCCATCCCGGCGTCCGGGGCCGGTCGGCCGTGGCGTGAGGGGGCGGCGCGTCAGCGTCCGCGTGCAGGGAAGGTTGATTCCCTCAGGGCAGGGCCGGTGAGCGCGCCGGGGCGGGACTCAACGACCCGGGCCTGCGGCCTGGAGCGCCCGGCGGAACAGCCGTCAGCCGAATGGCGAATGGGTGGACACCATCGCGTGCCGCCGTCACGGCACCGCAAAAACGGCCGGAGCCGCGGCATGGGGAAAATCTGGAAAACATGGGGCAGGCGGGATTGTTTTATTGATTATCAAGACCGTCGCCAAATGTCGCGACGCAATGCCGCACCATCAGACCCGCCGCGCAGTGGATGAAAATGGCCGGTGGCCTATAAGCAACTGCGCCAGCCTGTCAAGCGATTCGATCAACTCTCCGAATGGAACCACTATATTTCAATCGGTTTCAGCGTGGACACCCCCTTTCGGGGGGATGATTGGCAGTTGTTTTTACACGTTCTGTTACTTGAATCTGGCGGGGTGAATGCTAGGGGTTATTGCCGAATGGCGCTTCGGTCCGTTTTGGTTCTCGAAAAACGGCGGGAAGAATTGCTTGTCACCTGTCAGTTCTTGCGGTGGTTTTTGCGCGGCATCGTGATAATGGTGCCGTGATCTTTGTGTTTGAGGTAATCGATCCCATTTAATGGGGCGGCCCTTCTTTCACCACAGAGAAATTGCCTGGCCTGCAGTGAATACCGGAAGCAGCGAGGCGAAAGGCAGTGCTGAACCGTGGCATGGGTTGCCGTGCGCGGGGGGCCGAGCTGGCAGGGCCGACCGGAGTCGCCCCATGCCAAGTAGCGTGCCGCCGGCACCGGACACCGGGCAGGGCCGGGCGTGCGGGGCGATCGCCGGCGACCGCGGCACATCACGGCGCGGGCTGCCGTCGAAGGGCGCGCAGGCAGGCGACTCCCGCGTTGGCGCTGCGGCACGCTACCCAGGTGAGGATGCCGGCCACCCCCAGCATCACCGCGGTGTGAATGCCGGCGGCCATGACGGTGAGCAGCAACGGATCAGTGCGGATGTCTGCGGCGGCAGCCGCCTGGCCGGTGCACAAGGAGGCGAGGGCGGGCAGCAGCAGCCAGCCGGCGCCATGGGCGACCGACATCATGAAAGACCAGGCGGCCAGCCCAGCCTGCCCGGCCGCCGGCACCCAGGCCGGCTTGAAGATGCGGCCCGGGCACCGGGCGGCCAGTGCCACTGCGAGCAAGCCAAGCGCCGCAGCCTGCAGCCAGCCGCGGTCCATCGACCAGCCGAGCGCCGCCGCGGCCGCCACCCAGACGACCGAGGCAGCGTGCCCGGCGGCGATCGCCATCAAGGCTCGCCCTGCATGCCTGCGGTCGCCAGAGCGCAGGCCGCAGGCGGCGGCGAACATCCAGCCATTGACCGGGTTCAGCCCATGCAGCGCACCGGCGCCTGCGATGGCGAGCCAGGGCCAGATGCTGTCCATCAGTGGCTTGCCTGCCCGAGGGGACCGCAGGTCAGGCCGAGGCCTTGCAGCACGCCGCGGCCGCTGGCGTGGCCTGGCCGGCGAGGGGCGGAGAGGGGTAGCGGTCGTGGTGGCGCACCCACGCCATCGGGTCATCGTGCGGATCTTCGTCGCGGCCCTTGGGCACCAGGTCGAGCAGTGGGTAGGTGCCCATCATCACCTCCACGCCTCGGCCATAGGTGGAGTAGGTATGGAAGACATCGCCCGCCTCGTCCCTGTAGAACACGCTGATCCCCGGCGCTTCGGGCTGCGGGAAGGGCTGGACGACGTAGTTGTAGTTAACCCCGCCGCTGGCCATCTCCTGCGGCGTGAAGCTGACGCCGAAGTCGTGGTTGAAGTCGCTGCCGTGGGACGACACCCATCTGAACTGCCAGCCCATGCGCTGGCGGAACCGCATGATCTCGCCGAGCGGGGCGCGCGACACGACCAGCAGCGCCAAGTCGCGTTGGGCCAGGTGGGGCCGGGCGCCGTCCAGGTGGTCAGCCATGAAGGAGCAGCTCTTGCAGCCCTGGTCCCAGCCGGGCGCGAACATGAAGTGCTGCACCAGCAGTTGGTGGTGGCCTTCGAACAGCTCGGCCAGCCGGCGCGGGCCCTCGGGCGTGGCAAAGACGTAGGGCTTCTCCACACGCACCCACGGCAGTGCGCGCCGCTCACTGGCGATCTGGTCGCGCAGCTGCGTCAACTCCTTCTCGCGGGCCAGCAGGGCCTTGCGGGCGGTGACCCACTGGTCGCGTGGGACGACGGGATGGCCGGAAGTGCTCGGGCGGGCAATGGTGGTGTTCATGGTTCACTCCTGGGCTCGACGAGCCGTTGCGTTACTGGGGTCGATGCGGCAGCTTCGGCCCCGGGTGCCGCTCGTGCCGTTGGCAGAGGCAGGAAAGCCGGCAACCGGGCGCTGTCTCGCCCGGTTGCGCGGGGACGCCGGGGGTGATCGGGCGGCGTCCATGAAGGGGCGGGCACCGTGGGCCCCGCCTGGGTTGGCGCAGCGGCCGTGCCGCTGAAGGATCGGCTGCAGCCGGTCCTTGGGCGCTTCAGCGGGTGGCCGGGCGCTGCACGGTCAGGCAGCCCCTGGCTTCGGGCGCCGCACTGCACGCACCTTGCCGCTCGCTCCGCCGCCGCAGTAGAAGAGCCCGTCACCGTCGGACTCCAGCCCGCTGACGCCGGTGCCGCTTGGCATCGTGAGCCGCTCGATCACGGCACCGCTGCCGGGGTCGATGCGGCGGACCTCGCTCTCGCCGCCTTCCCAGGTGCCATGCCACAGCTCGCCGTCGACCCAGGTCACACCGGTGACAAAGCGGTCGCACTCGATGGTGCGCAGGACCGCGCCGGTGGCCGGGTCGACCTGGTGGATCCGGCGATCACGGTACTGTCCGACCCACAGGCTGCCTTCGGCCCAGGTGAGGCCCGAGTGGCTGCCGTGGCCGGGCGCCGGAATCGATGCCACCACCTTGCCGGAGGCGGGCTCGATCTTGTCGATGCGCGCCTCGGCGATCTGGTAGAGGTGCGTCCCGTCGAAGGCCGTGCCGGCGTCGCAGGCGCAGTCGAGCGCTGCGGTGGGCTCGCCGCTGCCGGGATCGAAGGCCAGCAGCCGGGCGCCGGTGGCGGCCCAGACGCGGTGTCCGTCGTGGGTGACGCCATGGATGCACTCGGCGTCGGGGAAGGGGCCGTACTCGCGCACGATCTCCGCGGCATGAGCGGGGGCGGGGGGGCGGTGGGGGTCTGTCCTGGATGTCATTGCCGGTGTCCTTGCGCGCCGTCGGGTGGCGCGACAGGATCACTCTACGCAGGCGGCAGCGCAGCGGGGAGTAACAAGATCGTCGTGAATCCGGCCAGCGGCGGCGACAGCCAGCGCTGCGCGCGGCCCTGCCCGATCGAGCGCACCCGCCCCGCATCTTCCAGCTCGGCCAGCGCTCGTTGCACCGTGCGCTGGCTGGCGCCCAGCGCCAGGGCCAGGGCCGATGTCGACCACGGAGCACCGTCGCAGAGCAGTGCCAGCAGCGCTCCCTGCTGGCCATCGATGGGTGGCGCGAGGACGACGACCTCGCGCCCGTCACGGGGCTGCAGGGCAAAGCCCCGCTCACTCGCTTCGATATCGGCCAGCCCTGCCAGCACGGCGCGCAACCGCCCGATCTCGACGCGCAGGCGGGCACGGTGTGTTTCGTCCGGCTGGCGAAAGCCGAAGGCGGATGCGATCAGGACGGGGCGTGCCACGTCCGCGGGCCAGGCCTGCGCCAGCGCTTGGGCGAGCGCGAACAGCACCGGCCGGCGCGCCAGGGACCGCCACTGTGCACCCGCCCTCAGGCCGCGGCGGCAGGCATCGACCACCAGCGCCCCGGAGGCCAGCAGCGTCGCCACCTCGTCGAGGCGCAGCGGCTGCTCCGCACCGCTGCGAAGCTGCCGCGCGGCGGGACGGTCCAGCAGGCTGCGCGCTTGCGCCACTTCGGCCAGCAGCGCCGGTACACGGGCGCGTTGCGCTGCCTCCCCGGCGCGTGTGAGTGCCGCGCCTGCCGCGCCGGTGTGCAGGGAGCGCAGTGCGAGCTCTGCCGCGGCCAGGGCGGCCAGGGCCTCGAGCGCAGCGGGGAGGCCCTGCGTGTCCAGCCCGGCGAGCGCCGCGGCGGCCTCGTCCAGGCGGCCCAGCAGCAAGAGCCGGCGTGCCGCGATCAGCCGGGCCTGCGCTGCATTGGCGCGGTCGGCCCGTGCTTCCAGCATGGCCGCCGCGGCGCCCAGCGAGCGGGGCGAGCCGGCAAGGTCGCGCATGGCCAGTGCCACCTCGGCCTCGGCCACCACGCAGCGGGCGCGGGCCAGCTCCTCGTGGCTGCCGAAGCGGCGGGCAGCGAGTCGCAGCAGTTCGCGGGCGCGCACGTGCTCGCCGAGCTGTGCCATGGCAATGCCCCGCAAGGCGAGTGCGGGCGGGTCGTCGCGCAGGGCGACGCGCTTGAGTGCGCCCAGCGCGTCGCCGGTGGCCAGCGCGCGGGCGGCGGCAGCGATCAGTGCATCCATGCCGGCCGGCGATGCCGAGGGAGGACGCTGCCCTCTCGCTGCGAGCAGCCGAGGCGGCCGCCCAAGGCCAGGTGGCCATGGACCGCGCGACCGCGGTGGCGATGGGGCGCGGGCACGCCACGTCGCCCCCTGCGGGGGGTCACCCGGTTGTCGGTCGTCCTCGCCATGGTGGGCGCATTATGGTTCGGCGGTCAGGGTGCGTGGCCCCGGCGGCGGCGACTCAGCCGAGTGCGTTGATGGCGTTCACGAACGTCCCCAGGTCGCAGGCATAGAAGCGGCTGGCGTTGATGGCATTGATCTCCAGCACCTTCAATCCGTCCGGCGTGTCGGCGACGTCTAGGCAGAAGGCCCGGTTCGGGCACCAGATGTCGGCGCAGGCCTGTGCGAAGCGCCGCACCCGGTCATCGACCCGCGCGTCCTGGCAGACGCTCGCGCCCCGCCGGTACAGCGAGCCGGAGATCACCCGCGCATCGACCACCTGGAAGCGGTATTCGGCATGCAGCGGCTTCGGCCGGGCGATGACGATCGGATCGTCGCCCGTCAGGGTGGAGTGCGTGTGCGGGCGGTCGGGCTTCATGACACTCGCCTGCCAGTGGCTGAATTCGGCTTTTGTCATGACCTGGCCGGGGAACTGCTTGTCGTCGTCGACCGGCCTGACGAAAGCCGCGTCTGCGCCCAGGCACGCATCCTTGAGGGGCGCGACTCTTGCGTCCGCGTTCAGCATGCGCGGGCCGTAGTGCTGCAGCAGCAGGCGGTAGTCAAGGTTCTGGTCAAAGTAGCCGGGCGACCAGCCCTTGCGCCGGGCCACATGGCGCAAGCCGGTGCTGCCGCACACGAACACCGGCCCCGACACCTCGACGTCCGGCTCGATCTCGTGGGTGAAGGGGCGCAGGTGGACCACGGCATGAGGCACCTGCTGCACGACGAGCTGGTCCTGCAGCGACTGGAATGCGGGTTCGTTGAACAGGTTCTTCTGCAGGATCCAGAACATGGTCGTCTCTCTCTAGGTCAAGCCGGCGCAGCGGCTCCCAAGGCGCACAGGGCGGGGCCCTGCCGGGCTGCCCGAAGGTGAATCGGTCCGCCGAGGCGGGGCATCTCCTGTCGCGGTGCATGGTCTGCGCCGTTCAGGCAGCTTGGGCTCAGGGCAGCGCGAAGGCGCTGCCCACCCATGCTGCGGGACGCCCGCAAGGCAGCCCCGGCGCGCTGCCGCGCAGGCCTTGTCGAGGCCCGGCGATCGGTGGGGCCGTCGAGGGCTGCCTCCGGGGGAGTCGCATCGCACGCGACCACCACGCAATCAACACGCAATCAGGCGCGATGCCGGACACCTGCGCGCCACCGCAGCAGTCCGGGATGCTGCGCGGCTTCAAGCACCTGCAGGCGAGCGGCTCACGGCGGGCACTTGCCAGAACCGTGAACCCCCTGGCGCCAGCCAGCGGGCTGCGGCGAGGGATGGCACTGTAAAGAGTCTTCACTGCCTGGTCAAGCGACCGCCCCGGCGCTGCCCGCATCAGTGGCTCGATGGTGACGGCCTGGCCGGCCAGGGAAGGGTGTGCAGGAGGCGTGATCGACCGGGCTGCCTGGCAGCGTGGCCAGGCGCCCGGTGTCCGGGGATGCGGGTCCACAGCCGATGGCCGGATCGGCACTTGCGTCGTCGGCGCCCTGCTCTACCGGTGCATTGACCCGGAGGGGCACCGGCCCCGCTCGGTGGGCGCGCGAAAGCGCGTCCGGCGAGGCGGGTCGGGACCCGCCTCGTGCAGGCGGGCCGGGCCGCAGCGGCCCGGCCGTTCCGGTTCTCCCTACTGCGGCCGGTAGCTCACGCTGAGGTTGTAGCTGCCCGCGGTGTACCCCTTGAGCAGCACATACACGTCGCCGTTCGCGGTGATGTTGATGCTGCAGGTCTCCGAGGCGGTGCTGCCGTCCGACTTGCAGTCATAGCTGCTGGTCGTCGGCACGCTGCTGCGCTTGGCATAGAGGTCGATGTCGCCGGTGCCGGTGGTGCTGGCCTTGAAGGTGCTGCCCGCAGCTGCCTTGAACGGACCGAAGCTCTTCGTCTGGCTGCGGGTCAGGCTGCCGCTGAAGGTTTCCACCTTGTCGGGCAGGCCCGGGCCGTCGCTGCCCAGCTCCACCATGTAGGCCAGCGCCATGCGGGCGAACTTCACCGAATGCTCGGCATTGCTGCCGGTGTTCTCATAGGTGTCGTTCGCGGTGTGGATGTAGGGATCGCTCTCGCTCATGGCCGCCTCGAAGGGCATGGAGGCGGCATAACCCTGGGCGTTCCACGATGCATGGTCGGAGCAGCCGTAGCCGCAGCGGTCGCTGCCTATCGTCACATTCGGCAGGTAGGTGCGGATCAGGTTGGTGACGAAGGTGTTCTGCTGGCTGTCGGTGTAGTCGGTGTAGATGTAGATGTCGTTGACCGACCCCTTGTAGTTGGTCATGTCCAGCTGCATCACCCCCACCACGTTGACGCCGGCGTTGGCATGGCTCCTGGCGATCTCCTGCGAGCCGCGCAGGCCCACTTCCTCCGCGGCATAGGCCATGAACTTCAGCGTGCGGCGTGGCTTGTAGCCATTGGCCACCAGCGTGCGGAACACCTCGGTCAGGCTGGCCACGCCGGAGGCGTCGTCATCGGCGCCCGGTGCGCGGGTGGATTCCCCGGTGCCTGCCTGGTTGATGGAGTCCAGGTGGCCGCCCAGCACCACCACTTCATCCGGGTTGTCGGTGCCGCGTATGGTGGCGATCACCGACTTCTGCTTCCAGTTGGGGTGGCTGAACTGCTCCACGGTGATGTCGCTGCGCCCGTTGGCCAGCGTGGTCCAGCGCTGCTTCAGCCAGTTGGAGGCGTTGACGCCGGCGCTCGTCTGGTAGTGCCGGTTCACGAAGCTGGACAGGTCGATGATGGTCTGTCCGATGTTGCTGGCCTGTACCTGGGGCAGCATCGGCGTGACCAGGCTCTGCTGGTCGATCACATAGCTCGGCCTGGTGGCGGCGGCCGCCGTCACCCGCCGCGCGGCGCCCGACTGGCGCTGCAGGGTGGCCAGGCCTTCGGCCTGGCTGGCGTGGTACATGAAGCCGCCGCAGCGGCGCAGCTCATGGTGCACCGAGGCCGAGAGCTTGGCCAGGTCGTCCTCGTCCACCTGCACCAGGTGGACCCCCTCCGCAGCAGCGGCCGCCGCGACAGCAGCGCCCTCGAGCGGTGCCGGCCGGGCCTGCACGCTGGCAGCGACGGCGGCGGTGGTGTGTTTCTGCAGTTGGGCCAGGGCGGCATCGCCCAGGCTGATCCAGACTTTCTCGCCGGCATGGGCGGCGGAGCAAAGCGCCAAGAGGCCGGCACATGCAACGGCCACGGGATGAAAACGCATCACGATTCCCCGAACAAGATGAATGAACTCGGGATCAGTGCCAGGCAAGCTCGTGACTCCCCTGACATCGAGCGTCCCGAACGCGGGCTAGCTGTGAATGTTGTCAGCGAGCTCGCCGATCCTAGGGTTTACCTGTCGGGGTCAACCCAGGGTTTTCGGCAGTAGGAGAGCCAATCTGTAAGGGTTGTCAGGTGTGTTCGGGGGCGGAATTCGGGCAGACACTTTCCAAGTCAAGGGCGGTCCGTGAGGTCAATGATCAGCATAGACAGGAAGGACGGCACGACGGCTCACGAAGCATGTCCTTGGGCGGCGCCGCAGCGGACCGCGGTGCC
Organism: Eleftheria terrae; assembly: GCF_030419005.1. NCBI lineage: Bacteria > Pseudomonadati > Pseudomonadota > Betaproteobacteria > Burkholderiales > Eleftheria > Eleftheria terrae. The sequence continues at coordinate 2,788,207 of NZ_CP106951.1, read as the reverse complement.
GTGCCGCCCGCGGGAAGAGAAGGCGGCATGGGGTTGCCGGAGCAACACCGACGGCCGGTCGCCGCCGAAGACATGAACAACGGAGCAGGCTCCTGAAGATCTGAAGCAAGCCGGTGGATGCGCCGAGCTGCACCGGCCAAGCGGGCGGCAGGCGATGGGTCGTACCGGCCGGCGCTCGCGCGCCTCAGCGTGCCGGGGCCGCGGACAGGGTTGGAGATCGCGCTGACCCACCATGGCGGCGCGGCCGCCGACAACGCGGGCTGTGCTGCGGGCAGGGGCGCGGCCGCGCTCCTCGCAGCGCCAGGAGGCCGGCTGCGCTCCGCGGTGGAGCGACAACTTCGTCCGGCGTGCCGCGGTGTCGGCAGCGCCGTTCATGCACACCTTCCGACCCCGTCCGCCCCGGCTTGCCAGGCCGCCGGAGCACGCCTCCCAAGGAGGCAGTACTTTCCCCAGGCCGGGCGATTTTTCAGGCAGGGTTCAGCTTTTTAACCCTACAGTGGCGCCCGACATCAGGTAGCGCTCTTGACGCTGCCGGGCACCCATCGAGGAGACATCGTCGTGCCAATCTTGCTTCGGTTCACACGATTCGTGGATGCCATCACCGACCTGTTCGCCGGCTTCGCGCAGGTGGCGGTCGTGGCCTCCTGCTTCATCAGCGCAGGCAATGCGGCCATCCGCTATTCGTTCAGCATCAGCTCGAACGCCTGGCTGGAGATCCAGTGGTACCTCTTCGCGGCGTGCGTGATGCTCGGCGCGGCGCAGGTGCTCCGGCTCAACGAGCATGTGCGGGTGGACGTGTTCTACGGCCGCCTCTCGGGCAAGGCCAAGGTGTTGGTCGACCTCTTCGGCCTGGTCTTCTTCCTGGTGCCGGTGATGCTGGTGATGCTGGCCTACGCGGTGCCGATGTTCATCCAGTTCTATGTCAGCGGCGAGGTCTCGGGCAATGCCGGGGGCCTGGTGCGCTGGCCTGCGGTGCTGATGCTGCCGCTGGGCTTCTCCCTTGTCCTGCTGCAGGGGGTGAGCGAAATCATCAAGCGTGTCGCGTGGCTGTTCCACCGCTATGACATGGACACCCACTACGAAAGGCCGCTGCAATGAGCATGGAGAACTTCGCCCCCCTGATGTTCGGGGGGCTCATCCTGGTCATGCTCATCGGCTTCCCGGTGGCCTTCTCGCTGGCGGCGCTGGGCCTGCTGTGCGGCTTCATCGCCATCAACATGGGCTGGTTCCCGGAAGCCTTCATGGCGAACCTGCCGCTCAATGTGTTCGGCATCCTGTCGAATGACCTGCTGCTGGCGATTCCCTTCTTCACGCTGATGGGGGCCATCCTCGAGAAGTGCGGGCTGGCCGAGGACATGCTCGACTCCATGGGCCAGCTCTTCGGCCCGGTGCGTGGCGGCCTGGGCTACTCGGTGATCATCGTCGGCTTCATCCTCGGCGCCATCACCGGCACGGTGGCCGGGCAGGTCATTGCCATGGCCATGATCTCGCTGCCGGTGATGATGCGCTACGGCTACAACATGCGCTATGCCACGGGCGTGCTGGCGGCGTCGGGCACCATCACGCAGCTGGTGCCGCCGTCGCTGGTGCTGGTGGTGCTGGCCGACCAGCTGGGCCGCTCGGTGGGCGACATGTACAAGGGCGCCTGGGGCCCGTCCATCCTGCAGGTGCTGCTGTTCGCGCTCTACACCTTCCTGTTGAGCCGCTTCCGGCCCCACTACGTGCCCGGCGTGCCGGTGTCGGCCCGCACCCTGCAGGGCTGGGCGCTGTGGAAGAAGTGCCTGCGCGGCATCATTCCCTCGGCCATCCTGATCTTCGCGGTGCTGGGCAGCATGGGCGGGCTACCGGGCATCACCACCGCGGTGGCGACGCCGACCGAGGCCGGTGCCATGGGCGCCGTCGGTGCCTTCATCCTCGCGGCCCTGCACAAGCGCCTGAACTGGTCGCTGGTGCGCGACGCCATGGCCGGCACGATGCGCATCACCGCGATGGTGGTGTTCATCCTGATCGGCTCGCGGGTGTTCTCGCTGGTCTTCCAGGGGGTCGACGGCGCGAAGTGGATCGAGCACATGCTGTCCAACCTGCCGGGCGGGCAGGTCGGCTTCCTGATCGTGGTGAACGTCTTCATCTTCTTCCTGGCGTTCTTCCTCGACTTCTTCGAGATTGCCTTCATCATCCTGCCGATGCTCGGCCCGGTGGCCGACAAGATGGGCATCGACCTGGTGTGGTTCGGCGTGATGCTCTGCGTGAACATGCAGACCAGCTTCATGCACCCGCCCTTCGGCTTCGCGCTGTTCTACCTGCGCGGGATCTCCGACACGCTGTTCAAGAACGGCAGCATCCCGCACCGGGTCGAGTCCAAGGACATCTACCTCGGCTCCATTCCCTGGGTGGTGCTGCAGCTGCTGCTGGTGGTGATCGTCATCTTCGTGCCGCAGACCGTCACCGTCTTCCTCGACAAGCCGGAAGCGGTCGACCTGGACAAGGTGACCATCGAGGCGCCGGTGGATGATCCCTATGCCACGCCGGAAGACGGCGCGGCCAGCGATGTGATGCAAGGCTTCGAGGTACCGCCGCCGGACGCGGGCGAAACGCCGCCCAGCATGCCGGAGGAACCGGCCTCGGCACCCTGAGGGCGACAGGCATGTCCGAAGCACTGGCAGCCGGCGTGGCGTCGTCCGCGTCCGCACCCCACCTGGGTCCCTCGGGCAGTGCCTGCGAGGGCCCGGCCTTCCCGCTGGCGATCAAGCTGCTGGCCGGCGCGCTGGTACTGGCCGTGCTGTGGCAGGGCGGGCTGGCCTTTGGCGAACTGCAGCGGCAGGACTGGCCGGCGGGCGTCCACCTGTTCCTGCTGCTGGTGGCCGCCGGTGTCCTGGTGGCCTATGCCAGCCTGCTGCAGAGCCGCACCCGCATCGATGCCAGCCACATCCGCCAGACCGGCTTGTGGTCGAAGGAGGTGGCGCTGGCAGACGTGGTGCAGGTCAAGTTCATCTACCTGCCCTACCTGAGCTGGCTGCTGGTGCCGCGCCTGGTGCTGAAGCTGCGCACCGGGCGCAGCGTGGTGGTCCAGAGCGCCGACGTGCAGGTGCTGCGCGCCTTTGCGCGGCTCACCTACGGCGCGCTCTGGGACTAGCACCGGCATAGCGACCCGCTCGTGCGGCCCGCCCGGGCCATGGCACGGCGTGCGCAGGGGAGATGCCGGCGCCACGTCATCCGCACTGGCGTTGGCAGGCAAAGCCGGCCCTGGCCTGGCCGCTGACGCCTCCGTACCGGTTCAACACATTCAGGCCGTCCCGCAGCAGGGAGCCGGTGTCGCCGCCCTGACGCTAGTTGCGCCCCTGGTTGCTGTCCCAATCGGTGCAAGCTGCCAGCACGGTCTTCGCCCGCGATCGATTCCGCCGGTGCTGCTGATGCAGGAGCGCGGGCGCCCGCCGCCACCCGGCAGCAAGCGCGCCCCCCGTTCGAGTGGGTCGGGCACGATGGCGCCGGTGTAGCGTCGAAGCCGCTCCTTCACTGCCTTGATGCCGTGCACAGTTCGCGACTGCAGCAGGGCGCAAGGATGGACGGCTCCTCACCCTTGCCCGGGAAACAACCATGTTGACTGTTGCCAGAGCTTGCGCCCTCGTGCTCACACTCGCGTCGAGCGGCCACGCCGCTGCCGCCCTTGAAGGGCGCGACCTCGGCGGCGGCAGCGCCTTCGATGCGTATTACGACACCGAGCTCGACATCACTTGGCTGGCCGACGCGAACCTCGCCGGCACCACCGGCTATACCGAGGGCGGCTGGATGGACTGGCAGACCGCGATGGACTGGGTGTCCAGCCTCGATGTGCATGGCGTCAAGGGGTGGCGGCTGCCGCAGATCCACGTCCCGGAGGGCGTGCCGCACTCCGACTTCTTCGGCCAGGCGGAAACCGGCGTGGGCTGGGGAAAGGCGTCCGAACTGGGGCACATGTTCTATGTGACGCTCGGCAATTCCGCCTACGACCCACCGGGAGGCGACCCGGGTTGCAGCCCGGAGGGGTGCGCGCTGCAGAACAGCGGGCCTTTCACCAACCTGGTGGCCTCCGTGGCTTACTGGACCGGAACGCTGTACCCCAAAAGGCCGTATCCGGGGAGCACGCAGTCGGCGTGGATGTTCGAGACATGGAACGGGCGGCAGATCGACTACTCGCTCGATACGCCCTTGATCGCCTGGGCCGTGCACCCGGGCGACGTGGTGGCCGTCCCCGAACCGCAGACGGTCGCGCTGCTCGCTGCCGGCTTCGCCGCCATCCTGTGGCGGCGCCAGCGGGCGCAGCGGCCACAGTGACCTGACGGCGGCCGTCGCGCTGCACGTGGAGATGCATGTCCCCCGACCCGCGCCGTGCGAGGCGGCGGGCAGCCGCGTGATGATGGCTGCCTCAGCCGTCTCAAGGCCAGGGCCGAAAAGCCGCAGCAGCGAGCGCGGCCGCGCGCCAGGTGCAAGGAGCGGCGCAGGCCGCCCCTCGTTGCACCTTGGCAGAAGCGTCCACGGCCACTCGCCGCCGGTGCCGGGTGCCGGGTGCCGGCACCATGGCACAGCGGGACGCCCGGCATTTTCAAGGGAGGGCGATGCGGCCGTGCGTCATCGCAGTGCAGATGAAGGCCGGCCTTGCGGCGGGTCGCTTGTGTCGCCGGTCCGGGGCGCGTGCCGGTCGGCGCGCGCACTCACCGGCGCATGCTGCAGCATCAGTGCGGCCACCCAGTCGACGAACACCCGCAGCTTGGCGCTGACATGCCGGTTCGGCGGGAACGCGATGTACAGCGGCATCGGCTCCACATGCCAGTCGGCGAACACGGGCACCAGCTCGCCGCGGGCCACATGGGCCTTCGCCATGTAGTGCGGCAGCCAGAGAACACCCATGCCGGCGAGGCCGGCCGCCAGGTAGGCATTGCCGTCATCGACCGCGACCACGTAGCGGCCCTGCACCTCGACCTGCTCGGTTTGGCGTCGCATGGTGATGCGGACCACCCTGCCGCTGCGGGCACTCAGGAAGCCGACGATGCGCTGGTGCGTGTCTTCCAGATCGCGCGGATGCGCGGGCGTGCCGGCCTGTTCCAGATAGCCGGGCGCCGCATAGACGCCCAGCTGCAGCTCGCCGACACGGCGGGCGAGCAGCGAGGAGTCGGTCAGCTCGCCCCCGCGCAGCACGCAGTCGACGTTGTCGCCGATCAGGTCCACCATCCGGTCGCTGACGCCCATGTCCAGCTGGATCTCGGGGTAGCGCGCGTGGAACGCCGGCAGTGCGGGCATCAGGATCAGGCGGGCGAGCGGACTCGGCACGTCCACCCGCAAGCGGCCCCTCGGCGAGGCGGCAGCGCCGGACAGGCTGGTGTCGGCATCTTCCAGGTCGGCCAGCACGCGCACCACGCGCTCGTAGTACGCCGCGCCGTCGGCAGTCAGCCCGACCCGGCGCGTGGTGCGATTGAGCAGCTTGACCCGCAGCCGTGCCTCCAGCTGCTGCACCAGTTGCGTCACGCTGGTCTTGTTCATGTGCAGCGTCTGCGCGGCCTTGGTGAAGCTGCCTGCTTCCACCACGCGAACGAAGGCCCGCAGCGCATCGAAACGGTCCATCCCGGCTCCTGGCGCCTCGAAGATTGTTTGGATTGTGCAAACAGTGATTGTGCGTCTTGCTGGTCTATCGGCAGGAGATGCGCCCTTAGAGTGCCTTCACCGCAGCAGCCATGCGCAACGGCTGCCGGTGCAAACCGCAGGGCCCGTTCTTCCAGCGCAGGCAAGACGCGCCGCATCGCCCGGACCCGGGCGCAAGCCGATTCTCATCCATCTGAAAGAGGTGATTCATGTCTGCACGAGATGCCGTGTTCCCGGCTGGCCGCCAGGCCTTGTACGAAAAGAACCGCTACTCGCCAGCCATCCGCTCCAATGGCTTTCTGTTCGTCTCGGGGCAGGTGGGCAGCCGGCCGGACGGGTCGCCCGAGCCCGAGCTGGAGGCACAGGTCCGGCTCGCGTTCGAGAACCTGAACGCCATCCTGTCGGCTGCCGGCTGCACCTTCCGGGACGTGGTCGACGTGACCCTCTTCATCGTCGATCCTGCTTCCAAGCTCGAGCCCATCTGGAAGGTCGTCGGCGAGTACTGGGGCGATGCGCCGCATCCAACGCTCACAGGTGTGGGTGTGACGTGGCTCTATGGCTTCGAGTTCGAGATCAAGGTGATCGCGAAGCTGCCCGAGACCAGCGCCGGCTGACCCGGCCGGCGCGTGGGCCGCCGCCGCGCTTGCGGGCCGGCTCCGCTGCGCGTGCCGGGCCCCGTGCGGGGGCCGACGCGGCCGGTTCGGTGCGCTTGCCCGGGCGGATGCCGCGTTGCCGGCCGGCCCATGTGCCTGCCGCAACGCACTGCTACCATGCCCCGCAACAACAAGCGAAAGAGGGCGGCATGAACTTGCGACTGGCACTGTACGAGCTGGCTGAGCGGCATCACCTCGATGCCCGATCCAGCCAACGCCTGCAGCAGCTGGCGGGCCTGCATGAGGAGCCGGCCGGTGTGTCCCGCTGGATGCCGCTTGCCACCGCGGTGCTGGCTGCGGTGCTTGGCGGGCTCGGATTGGTGTTCTGGGTCGCGGCCAACTGGCAGGACTTCGGCCGCGCCGGGCGCTTCTTGCTGCTGCAGGCGTTTGTCGTGCTGCCGCTGCTTGGCGCGCTGTGGAAGCCGGCGGCTCGCGCGCCGCTGGCGCTGCTGTCGCTGCTGGGCATTGGCGCCTTGTTCGCCTACTTCGGCCAGACTTACCAGACCGGTGCCGACCCCTGGCAGCTGTTTGGCCTGTGGGCCGCACTGGCGCTGCCGCTGTGCCTGGCGTTGCGCAGCGACGTCCTCTGGGCGCCGTGGGCGCTGGTGAGCGTGACGGCGGCATCGCTGTGGGTGCACGCCCACATCGGCCACCGATGGAGCACCGAGCCGCAGGACCTCGGTCTGCATGCCGTCGGCTGGGGCTGGGCCCTGGCGGTGGTGGCCGGGCTCAGCCCGCCACTGCAGCGCTACAGCGGTGCCGGGCCATGGGCGCTGCGCACGGCCGTCACGCTCGCCGTGGCGATGATCACCACCACCGGCATCATCGGCGTCTTCCGCGACACCGTCGCGCCGCACTACCTGCTTGCCTTGCTGCTGTTGCTGGCCGCCGGGGTCGCGCTGGCGCAAGCCCGCAGCTTCGACATCTTCGGCCTGAGCGCCACTGCGCTGGGGCTGAACACCCTGCTGTTTGCCGGCCTCGTGCGACTGCTGTTCAGGCACCACCGCGGCGACGCCATCGGGGAGTTGCTGATCCTCGGCCTCACCGCGGCCGGCCTGCTGGCCGCCACGGTGCAGGTCGTGCTCAAGCTGGCGCGGCAGCATGCACAGCGAGGAGGCCGACCATGAGCACCGATCGGCTTGACCGGGTCCTGCAGTCCGCGGTGGCGGCCGGCCTGTTGCCGGCCGCGGCCGACCGTCCGGTGCAAGAGGGCCGGCCCTGGCCCGTGGTGTTGCTGACGGCCCTCGGCGCCTGGCTGGCGGCGTTGCCGCTGCTGGTCATGCTGGGCATGCTGCTGGGCGACGTCATCCAGCGTGGTGTCGGTCTCTACCTGGTGGGGGGGCTGTTGCTGGGCGGGGCGGTGGTGGTGCTGCGCGCGCGTGCGGTGCCGTTGTTCGTGGAGCAGCTGGCGGTGCCAGCGTTGCTGGTGGGAGGCGGCGCCCTGGGCATGGCCTTCGACCGCGACTGGCCCGACGCGGCTGGCTTTGCGGTGCTGGCCGCCATCGCGTGCGGCCTGGCCATCGTGATTCCCCGCCCCTGGTTGCGCACGCTGCTGGGCGCGGCCTGCGGTGTGCTGGTGGCGCTGGCATGGCAGACCGGCTTGCGATCGTCCTGGGACCTGTGGTCGAGCGGTGCCCTTCGCGACTGGCTGGCCTGGCATGGCTGCCTGGTGCTGTGTGCGCTGGCCCATGGCCTGCAGTGGCGCGCGCATGGGGCCGGGTGGCCGCGGCCGCGCCATGCCGCGGCGCTCGAAAGCCTGACCGCCGGCTGGCTGCTGGCGGCGCTGGCGGGGCTGGCCTTCTGGTCCGGCATGAGCTTCCTGGTCGGGGCCAGCGTGGGCGCCGGCGCCGGGTCCCACCCAGGCGTGGCATCGCTGCGCGGGCATGACGCGGTCGTGCCCGTCATCTCCGCCGTGCTGGCGGCTGCGGGCGCCGTGCTGGTCTCGCGGCGCTGGGCGAGCTTGCGCCAGCCGGCAGGGGGCGGCTTGGCGCTGGTGCTCGTTGTGCTGTCGTGGTTCCTGCCGGCGCTGGGCGCGGTGGTGCTGGCCATGGCCTATGCGGCCGCCACGCAGCGCTGGGCGCTTGCCACGGCGGCGGCGGTCGCGGGTGCGTGGATCGTCGGCACCTTCTACTACCAGCTGAGCTGGCCGCTGGCCTACAAGGCAGGCGTGCTGCTCGCGGCCGGCGCGGCCCTGGCCCTGCTGGCGGCCTGGGCCCGGCACCGGCTGCGGCCGCAGGCGACGCAGGCGGCCGCCCCGGTGCGCTCCACCTGGCGCCGGGAGCGGCTGGGCCTGCTGGCCAGCGGCGTCGCCGTGCTGGCGGTCGCCAACATCGGCATCTGGCAGAAGGAAAGCGTCATCGCGCACGGTCAGCCGGTGCTGGTGGCGCTGGCTCCGGTGGACCCCCGATCGCTGATGCAGGGCGACTACATGCGGCTCAACTTCGACCTGTCGAGCGAGATCGTCGCCCAGCTCGACGCCGAGGTGCGCTATCACCGGCCGCAGCTGGTGGTGCGGCTGGATGCTCGTGGCGTCGCGACGCCGCTGCGCCTGCACAGCGGCGGCCCGCTGGCGGCCGGCGAGAAGCGCATCGAGCTCACGCCGAAGAACGGGCGCTGGGTGCTGGTCAGCGATGCCTGGTTCTTCGAAGAGGGCGACGCTGCGCGCTGGCAGGCTGCCCGCTACGGTGAATTCCGGGTGGCCGAAGACGGCCGCGCCCTCCTCGTCGGCTTGCGCGATGCGCAGTTGAAGCCGTTGTAAGCCATCGCTGCCGGGGACCGTCACTGGACGGCCGGCACGCTGCCTCACGCTGCATTGCCCCGGGCACATGCCGTTGCAGTGAAGGAAACACTGAAGATGTTCAGGGCCGGTGGCCGGGCCTTGCGGCGCTCGATGAGGCGGACTCTGTTTCCCTGATGCAACACTGTCAGGCCCGGATGCCGCTGCCGGGCTCCCACCTGCCGGTGGCAGGCCGGCGCAGGCGACGCAACACCGGCGCAGCGCTGCGATGGGCCGGGCGCCAAGGCGCCGACGCATGTGTTTGTGGAGCCCGGGCATGGGCCCGCCACCGTCACCGGAATCATCGCACTCGCCCCGGGCAGGTGCGAGCCATCGGGTGTATGTGCAATCGTCCACACATTGCGCACTGTCGGACGGCAGAGGCATGCCTTGGCAGGGGCGCCCGCCCGGGCGTCTAACAGAGCACGGTGGTGCAGGGCAATCGTGACATTCTCGCGACATGGCGGCCGAAAAAATCGGTGCAGAATCTTGCGGACCCATCGTAGAAGTCGAAGCCGTGACACGAGCCACGGGCATCACCACCATATCTGAGGAGCACTCCATGTCTTTCGGGACTTCCCGCCTGATCCGTCCCGCCCTGATCGCCGCGGCCATCGGCGCGGCTTTCGGCAATGCCTCGGCCGCCGGCCTCGTGTTCGGCACGCAAAGCGCGAGCAACATGGGCACCGCCAATGCAGGTGCTGCCGCCGTGTTCGACGCCACCACCATCTTCACCAACCCCGCCGGCATGGCGCGGCTGAAGGGCACCCACCTGTCGGGCGCCCTCAACCTGGTCTTCCCCGACACCGAGTTCACCGACACCGGCTCCACCACCGCCCTGGGCACCCCGACGCCCGGCCGCAAGAAGGCCGAGTTCGGCCACACCGTGGTGGTGCCGCACCTCTACGCGACGCATGAGCTGCAGTCGGGCCTGGTCGCCGGCCTCGGTGTGTTCGTGCCCTACGGCTCGGCCACCGACTACGACAAGGACTGGACCGGCCGCTACCACTCCACCGAGAGCGAGCTCAAGAGCGTCAACATCAACCCCTCCATCGCGTGGAAGCCCAATGAGCAGTGGTCGCTGGGCGCGGGCCTGAGCGCGCAGTTCGTCAAGGGCAAGATCTCCAAGGCCATCGACTTCGGCAGCATGACCGGCCTGCCGGCCATGAGCGGCAACCGTGCGCTGGACGGCGACGTGGCCGTCAAGGGCGATGACTGGGGCTTCGGCTACAACCTGGGCGTGATGTTCGAGCCGACGCCCGCGACGCGCTTCGGTCTGGCCTACCGCTCGCGCATCAAGCACAAAGTGACCGGCGACGCCGACTTCACCGTGCCGGCCGCTCTGGCGTCCAACCCGCGGGCCGCGGCGCTGCGCGACACCGACGCCAGCCTCGACCTGACGATGCCCGAGACCTTCTCGATCCACGGCTTCCACCAGATCGACTCGCGCTGGGCCGTGATGGGGGACATCACCCGCACGCGCCACTCGCGCCTGCAGGAGATCCGCATCAAGCTGAAGAATCTGCCCGACTCGGTGACGCCCACCAAGTGGCGGGATGCCACGCGCTTTGCAGTCGGCGCCACCTACAAGTACAGCGATGCGCTGACCTTCCGCGGTGGCGTGGCCTATGACAAATCGCCCGAGGACGACGGCAACCGCATTGCCAACATCCCTGACGCGCACCGCACCTGGCTGGCAGGCGGCGTGTCCTGGGCGCTGGACGACAAGCGGGTGCTCGATGTCGCGCTGGCCTATGTGAAGCTCAAGGACGGCTCGGTCGCGCAAAGCGACGTCGCTGCCCCGCGCTCCGTGGTGCGTGGCGAGTACGACACCAAGTCCTTCGTGCTGGGCGTCCAGTACAACCAGGGCTTCTGAGCCTCACGGGGGGCTGTTCGTGCCCCCCATGTCTGCCGGCCGCCGCAGCCGCGGTGCGCCCGGCAAGGCATGCACCTCCCTCTCGCCAATGCGCCGGTGAGCGCGGCCACGGTCACCGTACCGGGTCGCGCCTGCTGGCCGCGGCATCTTGCTCGCGCGTCCTAGGGCGGCACGATGAAGGCCATGCCGCTCCCGGCGTCCGCATGCCTGGCCATCCTGGCCAGCCAGGAAAGGCCGGCATCGGTGTGCCGGCTCGGCCACTCGCTCTTGCAGTCGCCGGGCAGGATGGGGGCACACAAGCAACTGCGTGTCGTGCGCTGTCCCTGCTGGACCCCGGGGGTCTTGACCAGCGAGGCATCACGACGGGCCGTGCGTTGAAGGCGGCCATCGCGGGCTTGCTCCGCCGCGCGTGCCGACTGCATCGAGCCGAAGCTGCCGGCCGGGTGCGGCTGTCGGCCCCGCTGGCTCGGGCCAGGTCGGGCAGGGGCGGTGCGCCCGCCGGCACGGCGTGCGACAGCTGCGTGGCCGAGACAACCGGCCGCAAGAACGGTTGCCTGGGTGGCCGGGCGCGACCCGGCCGGCGGGGGCGCCGGGCACCGCATGCATACTGTGGCGCGGTCGCCCGACACCAACGCGGGCGGCCGCTGGTTCGCGGTCTCCCGTCCGGCTCTCTCGCCCTGCCATTGCATGCGCCATATCGACCCTTCCCCGGCCCGTCGCCTTCCGGCCGCCACGCGCGGCCCTGCGCGGGCCATGGCGGTGCCGGCTCGCGCGCTGGCGGTCCTGCTGCTGGTGCTGGCCACCGGTGTGGGGGCCGCGCCGCCGCTCGATGTCTACCACCTGGCGACGCTGGTGCAGCAGAACAGGTCGGCCGAGCTGCGGCGTGAGCTGGAAGGCCACAGCCCGCGCGACATCAACTTCCTGGCGCGCTCACTGCTGCTGGGCAGCGCCCTGCATGGCGCCCGCGTTGATGCACTGGAGGCGCTGCTCGACTGGGGCCTGTCGGCCGACCGCAGCCTGCCGGTGCCGGGCGGTCCGGGGCTGCAGGCCATGACACCGCTGATGCTCGCCATTGCCGCAAGCGGCGATGCGCGCCTGGTGGCACTGCTGCTGGAGCGCGGTGCCGACGTGAACAAGGACATGGACGGGTCCACGCCGCTGGGCCTGGCCTTGTCGATGCGCCGCCATGCCGTGGCGGCCCTCCTGCTGGAGCACGGAGCGCGGGTCGAGCGGCCGGAGGACGCGCCGGTGGTCACGCCCTTGATGGAGCTGTGCCTCTCGCTGCAGCCACAGGACGGCCAGGCGGTGCTGGACCTCATCCGCCGCCTGGTGGCCGCGGGCGCCCGCATCGACCGCGCAGGTCCGGGTGGCAGTACCGCGCTGTCGCTGGCCGCCCTGAACGGGCATGCAGCAAGCGTGGCCCTGCTGCTGGACTTGGGGGCCGATGTGTCACAGCGCAACCGGCGCGGTGAATCGGCCCTGGACCTGGCCCGGCGCAAGGGGCATGTCGAGGTGGTCGAGCTGCTGCTGGCGGCCGGAGCCCGGCCATGAAGCGGCTGGCCTGGGCGCTGCTCTGGGCGGTGTGCTCGACCACCGCCTGCCCGCAATGGGCCACTGCCGCCACGCCGGCGGCGGCGGTGGAGGCCGACCGGATGCTCGCCCGCGTCCTGCGCGGCAAGGACCCGGCCGCCCTGCGCTGGCTGCTGGCGCCTGCGCGCATCGCGCGGCTGAGTGCCGAGGACCGTGCCGACCTGGTGTCAGCGCTGCTGCAGCATCGCGACCTGGGCGGCCTGGCGCTCGCCGTGCGCGCGGGCATCGATCCGAACCAGGCGCTGGCCGTCGTGCGGGAAGGCGAAACGCTGAGCGTGATGCCGCTGACCGTGGCGCTCGGGCTCCCCGAGCCGCTGCCGCTGGTGCGCGAGCTGCTGCGGCTCGGCGCCGATCCGCAGGCGGTGGCGTTCGACGACCAGTGGCCGCTGGTCAGTGCCGCGGCGATGGGCCAGCACGAGGTGCTGGCCGCCTTGCTGGCCGCCGGTGCGCGGGCCGAGGTGGCCGAACCGCTGCTGGGCATGACGCCGCTGATGGCGCTGCTGTCGCGGCCGGGCGAACCGGCAGCGTTGCTGGACAGCGTGCGTCGCTTGCTGGACGCGGGTGCCGACGTCAACGCAGTGGCCCGCACCGGCCAGACGGCCTTGCTCATCGCGGTGGCTGGCGGGCATGTGGCCGTGGTGCCGCTGCTGCTGCAGGCGGGAGCCGATGTGCAGGCCCGGGACGAAGCAGGCCGCAGCGCCCTCGACCTGGCCCGCGCTGGCGGCCACCCGGAGCTGCTGCGCCTGCTCAAGGCGGCTGCGGCCGCCTCCTGCTGCAGCCGGCCCTGACCCCTGCGCCGTGGCAGGCCGGCAAGCGCGCCGGCTACTCGGCCGGCCGCAAGCCCGCAGCACCCAGCGCGTGGACGAACAGCTCGTTGGCCTGCGCGGTCGCGACGCGCACTTCACGGCTTTCGAGGTCGATCTGCAGCACGGCACGTGGATCGACCGAGTAGACGGTCTGGGCGACGCAGCCCGCGGCGTGCGCCGAGCACATCGCGTCGATGGTGAATTCAAGCATCAAGTCGGAAACTCCCGGTCGTGGGGTGGCAGGCTGCAGCATGAACCCTGACATTGCGGCAAGGTCAAGCTCGCCGCAGCGCTCAGCCGGTCGCCAGCGCATAGGGGCGGGCCTGCCGCGCGTCGCGCAGCGCGTCGGACCACCAGCGCAGGCGGGCCAGCAGCAGGTGCATGGAGCGGCGGGCGCGCTCGGGGGCCAGCAGCTGGCCTGCGGCGTCGAACTGGTCCCAGGCATTGGCGAAGCTCACGCAGTCGCGCACCGTCACGGCATGCAGCTCGGCGAACACCTGGCGCAGCTGCTCCACCGCCCGCAGCCCGCCGGAGATGCCGCCGTAGGACACGAAGCCCACCGGCTTGGCATGCCAGGGTTCGCCGACGGCATCGATCAGCGCTTTCAGGGTCGCCGGGTAGCCATGGTTGTACTCCGGGGTCACCACCACGAAGGCATCGGCCTGCGCCAGGCGGTGCGCCAGCGTGGCCAGCGCATCACCGTGCAGTGGGCGGTGGCCGAAGCCGGCCGGGTCCACCAGGTCGACGCAGAAGCGGCCGTGCTCGGCGATCTGCGCGGCGGCCCAGCGGCCGACGACCTCGCACAGCCGTCCTTCGCGGGCGCTGCCGTAGATGAGGGCGAGGTGGAGAGGGGGATGGGGACGGTGGTCGGTCATCTGAGGGCTCCCGGCATGGCTTGTCGAACAAAGGGCGCCAGGTTAAAACCTCAAGTTTTGTTGAGGTCAAGCGGCAGGTGCACATGAGCAAGGGCAAGGGCAACGGGGCGGGTGGCAGCACCGGCAGGGAGCGTGGCAAGAGCGGTGGCCAGGCGGCCGGCAGGCCGGCAGCGACGAGTGCGGCCCAGGCGTTGACGGTGGGCGAGGTGGCGGCACGCAGCGGGGTGGCGGTGTCTGCGCTGCATTTCTACGAGAGCAAGGGCCTGATCCACAGCGAGCGCAATGCTGGCAACCAGCGCCGCTTCGCCCGCGAGGTGCTCAGGCGGGTGGCGGTGATCAAGGTGGCACAACGGGTCGGCGTGCCGCTGGCCGAGATCCGCGCGGCGCTCGGCGAACTGCCCAACGGCCGCACCCCGACCGCGGCTGACTGGAACCGCCTCTCGGCACGCTGGAAGGCGCAGCTCGACGAGCGCATTGGCCAGTTGATGCTGCTGCGCGACCAGCTCAGCGGCTGCATCGGTTGCGGCTGCCTGTCGATGCAGGCCTGCCCGCTGCGCAACCCTGGCGACCAGCTGTCGGAACAGGGGCCCGGCCCACGGCTGATGCCCGCGCCGCCGGAGGCGGCTGCAGCGCCTGCGCCGGCCGCGGCGGCCGGCTGCCAAGGCCGCTGCCCTGAGGCCGCGGCAGGCAGCTGAACGGCGGCCTGTGCTTCAGCGCGCGCCGCTGCCCGGCCCCGCCGGGGGCAGGGCGACCGGCGGTGGACGGGCATAGATGGTGGAGGGCTGGTCCCAGGGGTTGGCGCTCAGGGCCCGGGCCTGCCCCAGGGCCTCCATGCGGGCCATCCATGCGCGGTCGAACAGCTTGTCGGCCGCCGCGTCGGTGGCCAGCTCCGACGGGATGCTGGTGACGCGCAGCTGCAGTTGCAGCTGCGGATGGTCCAGCCCGGCCAGCCGCACCATGTCCTGCAGGCCCTGCAGCAGCTGCGGCTGCTGGGCCCAGAACAGCATCAGTGCCGAGCGGCGCGACATCGACAGCACGCTGTGCGGGTCGACCGCCATCGGCCGCGGATGGGTCCACAGGTTCATCACCACCCACAGCCGCACGGTGACCGGTTGCCTGATGCCGGCCGCCGGCAGCGCTTCGGCCAGCAGGCGCAGGCCGTCGCGGTCGGGCGCCACCAGCAGGTTGGAGACGATGCCGCCGTCGGCATGCACCCGCCCGTCGATGACCACCGGCGGAAAGGCGCCCGGAATGGCCGATGAGGCGATGAACAACGAGCGGGCCCGCGGCAGGCCGTCTTCGTCGGCCAGCACCTGCGAGAGGCGCCACAGGCGGCCGGTGCCGAGGTCGAAGTCCGAGGTGGCGATGGCGATGTCGCGTCCCTCGGCGAACTGCTCGCCCAGCGCCTGCGCCAGTCCGGGCGACAGCACCTCCTCCACCGCCTGGCGGTAGCGGGTGGTGTCCAGCACGCCGCCGCTGCGGTTGAGCCAGAACCACCAGTCGAAGCCCGGCGCAATGCGGTCGGCCGCCTCACGGTAGAGGCCGGCCGCCTGCTCCAGCGCGGCTTCGCTGCCCAGCAGCGCAAACGGGGCCTGCAACGCCCCGGTGCTGACGCCGGTGACCAGGTCGAAACGTGGCATGGGCTGGCTGGGATGGCGGCGCCAGCCGCGCAGGAAGCCCACGCCATAGGCGCCGTGCTGCCCGCCGCCGGACAGCATCAGGATGTCCAGCGTGTGGTCGCCGCGCGCCTGCACCCGCTGCACCAGCCGGGCCACCAGCGCCTGCTGTGCCTGCGCATGCAGCTGGCGCGACGCCTCGGCGGCCTGCGGCGTGGCGGCCGCGTCGACGGCAGAGGGCGGCTCCACCGAGGCGCAGCCGGCCAGCAGGAGGCTGGCGGCCATGGTGCGCAGGGTGCGGGGGCGGTCGGTCATGGGGAAGCGCCGGCAGGCCCGGCGTGCGGTGGCAATGCGGCGCGATCTTAACGGCGCCTGCCCGCCGCGCCGCTGCGGCCCGGCCAGCTCCCCCTCAGCCAGGTGGCGCTGGCTGTCCCGGCGGCTGGCTGCCCCAGCGCCGTGAGTTCTCGTCGCTGCGGTAGAGCAGGCCAGCGCCGCGGCTGGCATTCGGCACGAAGCGCAGCGGCTGCGCCGCTGCCGCAGGCGCGGCACGGGCGGCGGCAATCACCTGGTCCACCCGCCCCCGGTCGGGGCTGTGCGGGCAGACCGGGTCGGTCGCCTCGGCCGAGCCAGTGAACAGCCAGGCCTGGCAGCGGCAGCCGCCGAAGTCCTCGCCATGCCGGTCGCAGCTGCGGCAGGTGTCGTTCATCCAGGCATCGCCGCGGAAGCGGTTGAAGGCCGGGCTGTCGTGCCAGATCTCGCGCAGCGACGCCTGCCGCACATTGGGCAGCTGCAGGCCCGGCAGCATGCGCGCACTGTGGCAGGGCTGGGCCAGCCCGTCGGGCGCCACCAGCAGGAACACCGAGCCCCAGCCGTTCATGCAGGCCTTCGGTTTCGCGTCGGCATAGTCGGGCGAGACCCAGAGGATCTTCATGCGCCCGGCCAGCCGCTGCCGGTGGTGGCCGACGATGGCCTCGGCGTCGGCCAAGTCCTCGGGCGTGGGCATCAGCCGGTCGCGGTTGAGCCAGGCCCAGCCGTAGTACTGCGTGTTGGCCAGCTCCAGGAAGTCGGCCCCCATCGCCTCCGCCATCTCGATGATGCGGCCCACATGCGGCAGGTTGAAGCGGTGCATCACGCAGTTGAGCACCATCGGGTAGCCGAGCGACTTGATGAGGGCCGCGGTGCGCGACTTCAGCTCGAAGGTGCGGGTGGACGAGAGGAAGTCGTTCAGCTCCCGGGTGTGGTCCTGGAAGGACAGCTGGATGTGGTCCAGCCCCGCCTGCTTCAGCGCCCGGGCCCGTGCCGGCGTGAGGCCGACGCCCGAGGTGATGAGATTGACGTAGAAGCCGAGCCGGTGCGCGTGCGCGACGATCTCCTCCAGGTCCTCGCGCAACAGCGGCTCGCCGCCCGACAGGCCGAGCTGCACCGCGCCCAGCGCGCGCGCCTGCGTCAGCACATCCAGCCAGGCCGCTGTGTCCAGCTCCGCCGCGTGGCTGGCGTAGTCCACCGGGTTGGAGCAGAACACGCAATGCAGCGGGCAACGGTAGGTCAGCTCCGCCAGCAGCCACAGCGGCGGGCCGGCTGCAGGCCGGGCGGCCGGCTCAGATGATCCAGCCGCGGCCATAGGCGTCACTCAGGAATTCGCAGATGTCGTCGCTCAGGTCGGACTGGCGGTAGTCGCGCTCCAGGCCCGCGATGAGCTGCTGCACGTTCTGCGTGCCGCTGCAGCGCCGCAGGATCTCGGCGGCCGGGTCGTTGAGCTTGACCATGCCTTCCGGATACAGCAGCACCCAGGCGTTCTGGGCCGGCTCGAACTGCAGCCGGTACATCGGCGCGATGGTGGGCATGGCCTCGAAGCCGCGCGGCAGGGGCAGGGGCCGGGCAGTCACGGTCGCTTCTCCTCGGGCAGGTCGTCGGGATAGGCCCGCTCGATGGCATCGAGCATGGACCACAGGATGTCGAGCTTGAACTGCAGGATCTCCAGCGCACGCTGCTGCCGCTCGCGGCTGCGGCACCAGCCGAGCGCGATCTCCAGGCCGTGCTCCACGTCGCGCGAGGCGAGCGGAATGCGGCTGCGGAAGTACTGCAGGCCGTCGGCCTCGATCCAGGGGTAGTGCTGCGGCCAGCCGGCCAGCCGGTCGGCATGGATGCGCGGCGCGAACAGCTCGGTGAGCGAGGAGATGGCCGCCTCCTGCCACGGCGCCCGGCGCGCGAAGTTGAGGTAGGCATCGACCGCGAAGCGCACGCCGGGCACCACATGCTGCTGCGACCACAAGGCCTCGCGCGACAGCCCCACCGCCTCGCCCAGGCGTGACCAGGCCTCGATGCCACCGGCTTCGCCGTCACGGAAGCGGCCCTGCGCGTCGGGCCGGCCGTCGTGGTCGAGCAGGCGCTCGATCCAGCGCCGGCGCACCTCGCGGTCCGGGCAGTTGGAGAGGATGGCCGCATCCTTCATCGGGATGCACAGCTGGTAGTAGAAGCGGTTGGCCACCCAGCCGCGCACCTGGAAGGGCTGCAGCCGGCCGCTGTTGAGCCGCAGGTTGAAGGGATGGTGGATGTGGTAGCCGGCTTCGAGCTCGCGCAGCCGGGCCTCGAATTCCTGTTCGCCCCAGGCGGGGGCATCGGTGGCAGTGTCCGCGCTCACAGTTCGATCTCCATGCCGTCGAAAGCCACCTCGATGCCGTGGCGTGCCAGTGCCTGGCGCTCGGGGCCGGCTTCATCGAGGATGGGGTTGCTGTTGTTGATGTGGATGAGCACCTTGCGCGGGCCGTCGAGCCGGTCCAGCGCCTGCAGCATGCCGGGGCGGCCGGCCTGGCCGCATTGCGGCAAGTGGCCCATCTCGGCGGCTGTCTTCGCGCCCAGCCCGGCGTGCGGCATCTCGTCCTCGGTCCAGAAGGTGCCGTCCACCATCACGCAGGAGGCAGCCTGCATCCAGGCCTGTTCCCGGGGGCCGACGGCCGCCAGGCCCGGCGCATAGAACAGGCTGCGGCCGCTGCGCCGGTCCTCGATGTGCAGCGCGATGTTGTCGCCCACCGCCGGCGCATGCCGGTGCGGCGAGTAGGGCGGCGCCTTGCCGGGAATGGCCAGGGCCTGCCAGCGCAGCCCGGGCAGGCCGTCGATCTCGAAGTCCGCCTCGCTGCGGCTGCCGGCCACCGGCAGCAGGTGGGGGCGCACGCCGCAGTAGTGCTGCAGCGCCGGCAGCAGCGGCAGGCCGGTGTTCAGGTCATCGAACACGCAGGGCGTGCAGTACAGCTCGATCGGCGGGCCCTCGCGCAGGCTCAGCAAGCCGGCGGCATGGTCGATCTGCGCATCCATCAGCAGCACTGCCGCGATGGGCGTGTGGCGCGTGCCGTGCCGCGGCTGCAGCTGCGGCTGGCTGCGCAACTGGTGGCCCAGGTCGGGCGAAGCGTTCAGCAAGGCCCAGTGTTCGCCATCGTCGGAGACCGCAATGGAACTCTGGGTGCGTGGCCGGGCCTGCACCCGGCCGTGCCGCTGGCCGGCGCACAAGGTGCAGTTGCAATTCCACTGCGGAAAGCCGCCACCGGCGCCAGAGCCGAGGACCAGGATCTTCATCGTGCCGTCTCCCAGGGAAGGGCGCTGCGGCAACACTTACCTGCGCCGCCAGGCCAAAAGGAAATCTCCCTGCCATGTCGACGGCTCGCCGAACGGCGGCCGGCACGGCAGGGAGACCGGGTCACGACGGGCTCAACGAGCCGCGATATACATCGTCACTTCGAAACCGAAGCGCAGGTCCTGGTACTGTGGCTTGCTCCACTGCATGGCTAGAGTCCTTTCAAGAAGAGGAAAGTTCGACATCGCATGCCGCGACTGTCGGCTGCCGGGCCGCAGGGGGCGGCCCGGCGCCGGGCAGTTGCGACCCGGGCCAGCCAATTCAGCAAGCGCTGTGCCTCTCCTACTTTCGATCTGAAGCGACATGCAGACACCGCACGGCGCCACCGGCGACCAGCTCATCGACACCGGCGACGGCCATCGGCTGTGGTGGTCGCAAGGGGGCGACCCGCACGGCCCCACCGTGCTCGTCATTCACGGCGGGCCGGGCGGCCGCACCCGGCCGGAACCCGTGGCCTGGTTGCAGGGGCTGCCCGTGCGCTGGGTCTGCTGGGACCAGCGCGGCTGCGGCCGCAGCGAGCCGGCCGGCGAGTGCCGGCACAACACCCTGCGGCACCTGCTGGCCGATATCGAGCGCCTGCGTGCCCACTTGCGGCTGGGCCGGCTGGCGCTGCTGGCCGGCTCCTGGGGCGCGGTGCCGGCGCTTGAATACGCCTGTCTCCGGCCGCAGTCGGTCCGCGGGCTGTTTCTGCGCAGCGCCTTCCTCGGCAGGCGTGACGAGATCGACGCCTACTGCGCTGCCTGGGACCGTTGGCTCGGCGATGCCGGGCGGCGCCTGCTGCAGCTGCCACCGGGCGGCACGGCCGCCCTGCTGCGCGGGGCAGCACAACGGCCGCCCTCTGGCCTGCTGCTGCAGGCGTGGACCGCCTTCGAAGCCGCGCATGCAGCCGCTGGTGGCGCGGCCGGTGAATGGCCGGGCGCCACGGCAGCGGAAATCGACCCGCAGCAAGCGGCCGCCTGGGCGGTGTTCGCGCAATTCATGCGCCACGCCTGTTTTCTGCCGCACGGCGCGCAGCAACGCTGGCACCGACGGCTCTCGGCCTGGCGCAGCGGGCCGCTTGCATTCGTCCATGGCTTGCGCGATACCACCTGCCCTCCGGCCAACACCGAATGGCTGGCTGCGGCCGCGGGGGGCGCGGCCGAGGTGCACCTGGTGGCCGATGCCGGCCACCGCACCGCCGACCCGGCCCTTGCGCCGGTGCTGCGAGAGGCGGTGCGGCGCTGGGCGCTCGCCTTGTGTGCCGAGTCCGGCCCA
Source organism: Eleftheria terrae (assembly GCF_030419005.1). NCBI lineage: Bacteria > Pseudomonadati > Pseudomonadota > Betaproteobacteria > Burkholderiales > Eleftheria > Eleftheria terrae. Next base: position 2,767,520 of record NZ_CP106951.1, on the reverse strand, counting down.
CCGCCTGGACGCGATCACCCCGGCGGGCACTGAGCGCCCGAGGTACCCGGGCTGACCCGGCCCCCTGGCTGAGGGGGCCGGGCATGCCGGTGCACGGATATGTTGGCGACGCGCCGGGCGCGTGTGCCTGCCTGTCCCGCCGCGCTGCCGGCTCGCATGCCGGGCCGGCAATGCAGGCCACCCCTCGGCTGCCATCAACCTTCAAGGAGCCATCATGCGAAGTCGGCACGCCCTTCGTTTCCCCCCTGCCAGCCTGCGCCCGCCCCGCCGCGGCCACTGGCGACCCGCCCTGCGACGGGCGGCATTGGCACTGGCGGCCCAGCTGGCGCTGGCGGGGCCGGCCGCCTGGGCGATCGACACGCACTGGACGGGGGCCCAGGGGCCCGACCAGTCCTTCTGGGACCTGCTGCCCAACTGGTCCGCCGGACCACCGGCGAGTGCCTCCACCCGGGCCTTGCTGGGCAGCGCCGACACCGAGCTGCGCAGCGGCTTCTTCGAGGTCGACAAGGTCTATGGCACCGGCAGGCTGCGACTCAGCGGCGGCGAGCTGCGCCTGACCGGCGAAGGCTCGGCGCTCGGCACGCTCGACTTCGCGGGCGGGCGCATCACGGGGGTCGGCTCCACCACCTTGCAGCGGCTCGACTGGACCGCCGGCGAGGTGCTCGTCAACCCCAACACCTGGGGCGACGGCGCCACGCTGATCGTGCTGGGGGCGGCGCGCCTGTCGGGCAGCGGGAACAAGTACCTCGACTACGCCACCCGGCTGGAATTGCTCGGCGAGACGACCTTCGCTGCGGACATGCAGGGCGGCGGTTTCGACGGCGGGCTGCTGGTCGGCGGCGGTGGCCGGCTGCACGACCAGGCGACGCAGGGCAGCCGCACCGTCCAGGTGGGCGGCGGGCTGGTCAACGACGGCAGCTACCTGAAGACCGGCAGCGGCTCCACCGTGCTGAGCCTCTCCTATGGCGGGGCGCGCTTCGAGAACCACGGGCTGTTGCGTGTGGAGGCGGGCGCCCTGAACTTTGAGGCCGGCTCGGCCGGCGCCAGCTGGAGCAACAGCGGCGTGATCGAGGTGCTGCGCAACACCTCGATGGCGATCGACCTGTACCGCGGTGACTGGACGCATACCGGCAGCATCCGGGTCGACGGCAGCATGAGCGTGTCCACGCCGCGCACCTACCTCAACAGCAGTGGCCAGTGGACGGTGGGCAGTGACGGCCGGCTCCGCTTCGCCGACTGGCGCTTCGACGAGCACGCGGTGACCGCCGTCTTCAGCGGCAGCCGCAGCATCATCGACAACAGTGGCGAGCTCAGCTTCAGCGGTGGCAGCTACCTGTTCCGCGAAGGCGGGCGCATCACCGGCCGAGGGCAGGTGAACGTCCTGGAGGGCGCGGCGCTGACCATCGACGGGGCGCTGGAGGTGGGCGCGCTGCGGGTGGCCGAGCGGGCGTGGATCAATGGGGGGCCGGTCGACAGCGAATTGACCGTCAACGGCAAGATCGTCGTCGACCGTCTGGTGTGGGGCGAAGGGGAGATCCGCGCCAGCGGCGGCATCGTCGTCAACGGCTATGCCGAACTGTACGAGGGCAGCTACGACTTCCTGCAACCGGAGGACTGGTTCCGCAAGCGACTGGACAGCAGCCTGAGCCTCAATGGCGGCGGCTTCTGGGCCGGCGACGCGCCGCTGCTCGGCAGCGGCAGCATCCGCATCGCGGCGGGTACCCGTTTCGAAGACCGCAACGCCCGCCTCATCAGCCAGCCGGATGGCAGCATGGGCGCTGCCCGCATCCGCCTGAGCCACTTCCACAACGCCGGCACCTACCTGAAGACCGGGCGCGGCCACACCGCGCTGGAGACGCCCCTGCTCAACGAGGGCCGCCTGCGTGTGCAGGCCGGACGCATGACGCTGGCCGGCCCGGTGGACAACCGCGGCGCGCTGGAGGTCGACAACGCGCGTCTCGACGTCAACGGCCCGCTTGCGCAATGGGACCCTGCCGCGCGCAAGCTCACGGCGGGAACCTATGTGATGCGCAATGGCACGCTGGGCCTGAACCTCGGCTCGGCCGCCGGCATCGTGCACAACGCCGGCACCGTGGTGCTCGATGGCCCGCTGGCCCGCATGTCCAACACCTGGAACGGCGGCAACCGGCAGGCACTGGCGGAGCTGGGCATCAACGACAATCGGCTCGAGTTGCACCGTGGCGCGGTGCTGCAGACCGACACGTCGCTCATCAACCGCGGCACGGTCGGCATCTATTCCGACAGCACGCTGAGCATTGGCGGCGTCTATCGCCAGGAGGGCGACGGCGCGCAGACCTGGGTGTCACACCTGTTCGACGCCACCTTGTTCGACCTGCGGGGCGGCAGCTTCGGTGCCGGCGCCGACGGCAAGGTCGCCACCGGCGAGCTGCGGGGCGGCGACTTGCTGCTGGGCGCCACCCGCTTCGTGGTGGACGTGCTGGCGGCCGACACCTACGACCTGCTCAAGGTGGCCGGCGCCGCCACACTGGGCGGCGTGCTGGCGGTCGATTTCGAGCCTGGCGTGACGTCCGGTACCTTCCGGGTACTCACGGCCGACGGCGGCATCGACGGCACCTTTGCCTCGCTCACCAGCAACCTTGACCCGACGCTGTACCGGCTCACCGCGGTCTATGGCGACACCTATGTCGACCTGATGATCGGCGGCGTGGCGGCCGTGCCCGAGCCGGGCAGCTATGCGCTGATGGGACTGGGCCTGCTTGGCATCGTGGGCTGGACACGTCGCCGCCTCGGCCGCGGCGGCTGAGGCCACCATGCAGGGCCGCGCCCGCGCCGCATACGGCCCGGGCGCGGCGGCTCAGCCAGGCTGGCCCAGCAGCGCGTTGCGGGTGGAGGCGCGAACGCGCGGGCCGATCCACACCTTCATCATCATCTGGTAGAAGCTTTCGCCCTTGATGAGCTCGCCCACGCGCTCGCCGTTGAGGCGGAACTCGGTGGTTTGCGTGGCCGGCATCCAGTCGATCGTCACCATGTCGCTCTTGCGCAGTTCCTTGCGGGTACCGAACACGGCGCCGAGCTGGGAGGTCTGCACGATGTTGGCCGTGAATTCCTCACTGCTGTTGTTCTGGCGAATGCGGTCCAGCAGCGCATTGCTCAGGTCGCGCGCCGAGACGTCGCGCACCATGAAGTACTGGATGCGCTTGGGGCCCTTCACTGCGAGCGCGGCTTCCATGGTGGTCTGCTTGGCCGGCAGGTAGAAGGCGACGGCGGTGGACTTGGCCGACAGGATGCTGGACAGCCCGGCGCCGTTGAGCACCAGGTTCTGCCCGGCCACCTGGGCCGCCGCATCGAAGCGGAAGCCTTCCACTTCGATGCCGCCAGCGGACGCAGCGGCGGCCGGGGTGGATGCCGTCGGTTCATTGGCGAGGACGCCGCCGGCGGCGGCGGCAAGCGTCACCAGCGCGCAGGCGCGCAGGAGGGCAGCGAGGGGAGCAGGAGCGAACAACATGGCGATACGGCGGATCGGGGCGCGAGGGTCGCGGGAGCGGGCCGGGGAAGACCCGGTTCGTGGAAAAACGTTACATGTTATGCCCCGAGTCCCCTGATATATCAATCAGGTGTCTCCCTGCAACAACATGTAAGGGAATTCCTCGAATGGGACGCTTCTCCTCGTTATGATCGCGGCCCGATCGACCCGGCAAAGCACCGGTTCGGCCGCGCTACGCGAGGCGCGCACCCCCGAGGGGCCTGGCTGCCAGGGCCGGCCCCGACCCGCACCAGGGGCGGACCCTGCCGGTCCGCCGAGAGCCTTCGAGAGACCGACATGACATTGCATCGCCCCGTTTTGCTGGCCCTGATCGCCGCCGGCCTCGCCACTTCCGCCGTCGCGACCGAGAAGCGGCAGGTGCGCGCCCTGCTGGGCGGTCCGGCGCAGGAGCTGACCACGCCCCAGTTCCCGGGCCTGTACGGCCAGGTCTGGCTGCAGCACTACAGTGCTGACAAGCTGCGCGACGACGACGGCGACCGCTACAGCCTGACGGCCGGCGGGCAGCCGGTGAAGGTGAAGTCGGACATCGAAGCCACCGTGCTGGTGCCGCGGCTGACCTACATGTCGGAGCAGCGCTTCTTCGAAGGCCGCTGGGGCACCTCGGTGTCGCTGCCCATCGTGCACCAGCGCACGCGGGTTTCCCTGTCGGGCAACCTGCCGGCTGCCAGCCTGGAGGCCGGTGGCCGCAGCCAGTCGGGCAGCGAAAGCGGCCTCGGCGATACCGAGATCTCGACCTTCCTCGACTGGCAGACCGACGACTACCGCATCGTCACCAGCTTCGGCGCGGTCGCACCGACCGGCGACTACGACAAGAAGCGGGCGGTCAACCCCGGCGCCGGCAACTACTGGACGTTCCGGCCCATCCTGGTCGCGTCGTATGTGTGGGAGAACGGCTTCGAGGTCGGCTCGCGCACCACCTACTCCTTCAACACCCGCAACCGCGACACCAAGGTCCGCTCCGGCCAGTACCTGCACAGCGACCTGAGCGCGCTGTACCGGGTCAATGACACCACGCGGGTGGGCCTGCAGGGTTTCGTGCTGAAGCAGACCACCGACGATCACGGCGGCGACCAGGCGACCCACTTCAACGATGTGCAGGCACTGGGCCTCGGGCCGGTGGTGGGCTACACCTCGGAGAGCGGGCGCTGGGCGGCCGATGCCAAGGTGCTGCGCGAGTTTGCGGTGCGCGACCGGCCGGAAGGCACCATCACCTACCTGCGCCTGCAGGTGCGGCTGGACTGAGGCCCGTGCCCTGGCGGGCTGCTCAGGCCTGCCACACGCCGTAGCCCGCCTCGCGCAGGGCAATGGCCAGTTCCACCTCCATCTCCCGCGCGCCGTCGTAGGGCATGGGGTTGTACACCTCGTAGAGCTGCGGCAACAGCCGCAGCCCGTACTCCCGCACGAAGCGGTTGGACTGGATGCCGGCCTTGTGCTTGTCAAAGCGCAGATCTGGGTCCAGTCCCGTCATGCCGACGTAGACGCAGGGCCGGCTCAGGCAGTAGTGCGGGTTGGCCTTGCGAAAGCGCGGCTCGCGCCACACCGCGTCGGACAGCTCGACGACGTAGACATGGTGGTGGTGCAGGCCTCGGGTGCGGCGCTTCATGGGGCGGGTGATGCAAAGGCGGCCGGCGGCCGCTGTCCGGGGCCCCGATGATAGGGCGCTGCCTGCTGTGCTAGCGTCGCGCCTTTTGCTTGCCTCTGCTGGGCGGCGCCCCGCGCCCTGCGTCGCCGCTCCTCCCTTGCCCCGCCTGCCCACCTTGCCGACCACCCCTGCCACTACCTTCCACTGGCGCGCCATGGGCGCTGCCGACCTGAGCGCCGTGCTCGACATTGCCGGCCGCGTGCATCCTGCCTATCCCGAAGACGCCGCGGTCTTCGCCGAGCGGCTGCGCCTGCATCCGCCCGGCTGCCTCGTGCTGGTGCGGCAGGGGCGGCTCGCTGGCTATGCCATCGGCCACCCCTGGCGGGCCGGCCGTCCGCCGGCCCTGAACTCCCTGCTCGGCACGCTGCCGCCTGCGCCGGACACCTATTACCTGCACGACCTGGCGCTGCTGCCCGAGGCACGCGGCAGTGGCGCGGCCAGCGCCTTCATCGAAGTGCTGCTCGCATGCGCGTGGGAGGCGAAGCTTGCGCAGCTGTCGCTGGTGGCGGTCAACCACTCAGCGAGCTTCTGGCAGCGCCACGGCTTCCGTGCGGTGGAGGATGTGGCCTTGCAGGAGCAGCTCCGCACCTATGACAGCGCAGCCTGCATGATGGTGCGGCCACTGCGGTGAGGCGCCGGCTGGCCTGGCAATTAGTAAAGTCACTGAAGTAGTTGGTGGCGCCTGTTCCGGGCCGGCCGAGCGGCAGCAGCTTGAAGCCACTGTAGTTACGGCGCGCCACCGTTCTGCGAGGGACGATCGTTGCATCGGCGCACCGCTCGGAAACCCTCACATCAGAAGCAAGGCCGACACGCTAGGCACGGCGGTGCCTGCACGCCTCCAGCGACCCTCCGCGGCGCCCTCCGCAGCGCTGCTCCTGCAGGGACAAGATCCCTTTGCTGCGCAGCAGCAGTTCTTCGCGTCTGAATGAATTCCGGGTAAAAGCGCACGAAATAAGGCCGGCACGGCCCTTGCATTCTCGTCGCCCGGCATGTGTGCGGCACCGCAGCACAGGGAAAGACGGGCCGTTTTTGCACAAGACGGACGGCATCGCTGCTGCTTTATGTGCATGCACATCGAATGCGCCGTCGTGGGGCAGCACAGTGCGCAGGCACCAAGTGGTTACGGTTTGATAAACGCAAGGTCCTGCTGGCTGTAGATACTGCCTTTTCCAAACCTTACTGAGCGGTAAATGCTCAACATCGTCAGGAACTGACTTTGATCGGAGACAAATTGGTGAAGCGAAATAACTATCCCACCCCGGGAGCGAAGGCCTGGATCGGCGCGTCCATGATGGCCGTGGCGGCCATGATGGCCGCCTGCGGTGGCGGCGGTGGGGACGATGACGAACCGGCACCGGCACCGACCCCCGCACCGGCGCCGACCTGCGCGACGCAGGTGAACGACACCAAGGAAAAGCTGATGGCCTGCGTCACGCTGCAAGGCGTGAAGGCTCGCCTGCAGACCCTGCAGGACATCTCCAACGCCAATGGCGGCAACCGCGCCTCCGGCAACCCGGGCCACCTGAAGTCGGTGGAGTACGCCGAGAAGGTGTTCAAGGACGCCGGCTACGACGTGAGCCGCCAGACCTTCAGCTTCATCGTGTTCGAGGACAAGGGCGGCAGCGTGCTGGAGCAGCTGACCCCGACGCCGGTGACGCCGATCGCGCACCAGGTCATGTCCTACTCGGGTTCCGGCACGGCGAACGCCACCGTCACCAAGGTGGCCAACCTGGGTTGCAACGAGGCCGATTTCGCCGGCTTCACCGCAGGCCACATCGCGCTGATCAGCCGCGGCGAGTGCCCGTTCGGCCAGAAGGCCACCAATGCGGTGGCCAAGGGCGCCTCCGGCGTGGTGATCTACAACAACGCCGACGGTGACCTCAACGGCACGCTGGGCGACACCTTCACCGGCAATGTCCCGGTGGTGTCGGTCTCCAAGGCGGTGGGCACCGAGCTGGCCGGCAAGGCAGGCCTGACGATGCGCATCGTCACCTCGACCACCCGCACGACCACCGAGACCTACAACGTCATTGCCGAATCCAAGACCGGCGATGCAACCCGCGTTGTGATGGCTGGCGCCCACCTGGACTCCGTCCATGAAGGCCCGGGCATCAACGACAACGGCACGGGCTCGGCCGCCATCCTCGAGACGGCAGTGCAGATGGCCAAGGTCACGCCGCGCAACAAGGTGCGCTTCGCCCTGTGGGGTGCCGAGGAATCGGGCCTGCTGGGTTCCGAGCACTATGTGGCGACCCTGAGCGCGGAAGAGAAGGCGAAGATCCAGCTGTACATGAACTTCGACATGATCGGCTCGCCCAACCCCGGCTACTTCATCTACGACGGCGACAACTCCGACAATGAAGGTGAAGGCGCGGGTCCGGAAGGCTCCGCTGGCATCGAGAAGACCTTCGAGGCCTTCTACACCGAGCGCGGCAAGCCGTTCCAGGGCACCGATTTCGACGGTCGTTCCGACTACGGTCCCTTCATCGCCAATGACATCCCTGCCGGTGGCCTGTTCACCGGTGCGGAAGACATCATGACGCCCGAGCAGGCGGCACTGTGGGGCGGTGAGGCTGGCAAGGCCTTCGACAAGTGCTACCACCAGGCTTGCGACGACATGACCAACCTGAACGACGCCGCACTGGACCTGAACTCCGACGCGGTGGCCTACGCCACGCTGCACTACGCCATGAGCACGGAAGAAGTGCGTGCCAAGGCGCTCAGCGCGACGAAGGGCAAGTACGTCCCGCCGTCCGACATGCGTCCGAAGCACCTGCCGGTCCTCCGGTAAGGGCTGCATGAGGGGCTGGCTGCCGCCCGCGGCGGCCGCCCCTGTCGCGATTCACTCGATCTCTGCCGCAGTGCGCCTCCGGGTGCCCTGCGGCTTTTTTCATGGGGACTGCGCGAGCGCCTGCGCCGCCTGGGCGCGCCGCTGCCAGAAGGGGTGGGCCTGCCAGCGCCGCTCCAGCGCGTAGTAGGCCGCCCGCTCCTGCAGGTAGCGGCCGCAGTCCTGGTCCAGCGCCGCTTCGTAGGCCGCCATGCTCTCCAGGGCCCGGGCACTGCCCGGCACAGGCAGGCACTCGAGCGCGGCGGCGGCCGCGGCCGCCGCGCCGCGCAGCGCGCGCACCACGCCGCTGCCCGAGATCGGGTCCACCGCCAGGGCCGCATCGCCCACCGCCAGCCAGGCCGCCGATCCCGGCGGCCGCCACAAGCGATGGCTGGCCGCCGAACAGGCGCGCGGTCCCCAGCGCAAGGTGTGGCCGGCCAGGCGCTGCCGGGTGGCCGGCGCATCTTCGAGGCGCGCTTGCCAGTGGCGGGCCTCGGCCAGGCCGGCGCGGCCGCACAGGTCGGCATCGGTGAACAGCATGGCCACCATGCCGGCGCCGCTGCATCCGCCAGGCAGGGGGGCCGAGTACCACCAGCCCTCCGGAGCCGTCTCGACCAGCACCACCTGCTGCGCGGCGGCAGCCTGTCCGGGCCCGGGGCCCCAGGCGGCAGGTGCCCAGTGGGCCGCCACGCCCACCAGTGGGTCGAACAACAGCCGGCGTGCGCCGAGCCGGCGTGCAAGCCGAGCCTGCCGGCCTGTGGCGTCGATCAGCAGGCGGGCCTGCAGGACGCCGCCCGCGCCAGGGCAGCCCTCGCTGGCGCCAGGCCCCAGCAGTCGCAGCTGCCAGCCGCGCGGGCCCGGCGTGCAGGCCTGCACCGTGCAGCCGTCGAGCCGGCGGGCTCCGGCGCTGACGGCAGCGTCAGCCAGGAGGCGGTCGAAGGCCAGGCGGTCGACATGCCAGCCACAGCCCCAGGCGCTTTGCAGATGGCTGTGGGTTTGCTCCTCGTCGGTGCCCCAGCGGCTGCGTGTGCCCCACGACGGTGCCGTGGCCAGCGCGGTGAAGCCGTGCCAGACGCCCAGTGCCTGCAGCAGCGGCTGCACCGCCGGTGCAAGCGACTCGCCGACCCGGGGGGCCTGGAAGCGGCTGCCTTCGACCAGCACCACCCGCCAGCCGGCGAGTGCCAGCCGCCGCGCCGTGGCGGCGCCGGCCGGGCCGGCGCCGACCACCACCACGTCGGCCTGGCCGCCGGGTGCCGGCTCAGCCATCCTGGTTGCCGCGGCGGGTGGCGCGGCCCTCGGCGCAGAAGCTGGCGAGGCACTTGCGGGCCAGCTCCAGGTCGATGCCCGCTTCGTGCAGGCGGCGTTCCAGCTCGGCATCGAGCACATGGCCCCGGGTCAGCAGGCAGCGCAGCAGCCGGCACAGGCGCTCGTCGCGCTCCTGCAGCAGGTCTTGCAGGCTGCCGCCGGCCCCCCCGGTGGCATCGTGGTCGCCGCCGCGCCAGACGGCAGCGGTGAGCTGCTGCTCGCGGGTGAAGGGCAAGCCCTTGCGGGTGCGGCCGCGCGCCCGCAGGCGCACACGCCAGACGCCCGGGCTGGCGGCCTGGAAGTCGCCCTGGTAGCGCCCCGCTTCCGCCATGGCCAGCGGGACCTCGGTGCGGCTGCCGTCGGGGCGCGTGAGCTCGGCCCACACGCTGGCCTCGCCCTGCAGCGGCAGGCCGGACTGCGTCAGCGTCGCGGTGAGCTGCACACCGGCGCCGGGCTCATGGCTGTCCTGCCGTGCCTGGCCGCGCAGCGACACGCTCGAATAGCTGTGCACGACCAGGCTGTACGGCAGGCTGCGCCGCCCGGCGGCGGCCGCCTGCGCTGCGGCGGCGGTGGCGCCGGCAGCGCTTGCCTGCGCAACGCTGAAGGCGCGCCCGAGCTCGCCCGGCAGGGCAGGCGGCGGGCGGCGTCCGGCCTGCAGCGCCTGCGGCGAGTGCAGGCCCTGGAGGATGCCGTGGTCGGCGCCGTCGGGGCTGCCTTCGCTGGGCTGGTGGCGCGGCTCGCCGATGCGCAGCAGTGCATGCCAGGTGCCCTGCTGGTCGTAGCGGCCGGCCACCAGTTGCACGGGCAGCACCAGCCGGTAGTAGCAGACGCCGTGGGCCGCCACGAAGCGCATGCCCGGCTCACTGGCGGCCCGCCAGGGTTCCAGCAGCAGGCCGTTGGGCGTCTGCAGCCGGAAGTCGATGGCTTGCGGATAGGGGGTCAGCAGGATCACGTCCACGCCGGCATCGGCCTCGCTCAGCACGAAGGGAATGCGGTGCACGGCGCCCGGCCGCAGCTCACCGTCCGGGTCGAGCACCACCTCGGCATTGCTGACGCCGGCCAGGATCTGCAGGAAGTACTTCTGCAGCAGGAAGCGGTTGTCGGTGTCGATGGCACCGGTCACCAGCAGGAAGCCGCCATGGTTGCCGGACACCGTCTGCAGTGCTGCGGCACTGGTGTTCTGCGGCGTGCCGAGGCCCACTGCATAGGTGCGCTCGTTGATCTCGCCGGCCACGTCGGCGATGTAGCGGGCGCGGTTCTCCTTGCCGTCGGTCAGCACCACCAGCGCTTTCAGGTCGTAGCCGGCGCCGGCGGCGTCGAGGATCTGGCGGCCCTCATGGATGCCGTCGCCGATGGAGGTCGCCCCTTGCGGGTCGAGCTGGTTGCCGTTGATGAGGTCCACGGTCTGGTTGCGGTTCAGGTCCGACAGGCCGCCGCCGCCCAGCGCGAGCACCGGCTGCAGGGCCTGCGCGTCCTCGTTGTAGCGGACGATGCCCACGCCGTCGCCTTCCAGCATCACGTCCACGAACACACCGGCCGCCTGCTGCAAGGCCACCTGCTTGGAGGTGCCGTCGCCGCGGTCCTCGGCCATGCTGCCGGAGCGGTCGAGCACCAGCGCCGCAGCGGCCGTCTTGCGTGCGACGGTGTTGCCGTCGATGCTGACGCTCCATTGCTGTCCGCTCACCGGCTCGCGCACCGTGACCACTTGCGTGGGCAGGGCCGAAGGCGCCAGGCCGGTGCGGTAGACCACCCACAGGCGGGCTGTGGCCACGCTGCTGCCCGCCGTGGGTCCCACCGTGACGCTGGTGTTGGCGGCCACCAGCTGCGGGTGCGCCGGCGCGCCGCCGGGGGCGTACTCCAGCGTCACGGCGGCGGCGGTCGAGACCACTTCGAAGCTGATGGCCAGCGGCTGCTCGCGCACCATGCCCATCGGCCCCTGCGGGATGTCGACGAAGTCGAGATGGGGCGTGAGCAGCGTGATGCTGGCCTCGCCACAGCGGTCCACCTCGACATGCTCGCTGCCTTGCCTCACCACGAAGCCCAGCGTGTGCCACTTCGCCACCATGTCCTCGTAGCTGCCGACGCCACGGTCCCATTCGACATAGCCGGCGTTGCTTTGCGGCCGGACCTGGTTGGGTCGCGGCACCGGCCACCAGTTGTCGGCGCAGGCGTTGAAGTCGGCCTGCCAGGGCAGGGCCATCGTGGCGGTGATGCCGCCGGGCGCCACGGCCGCGGCGTTGATGCGCAGGAAGCCCTGGTAGTTGGCCGCCGTGACGATGGGCCGCTGGCTGTCATCCAGCCCGCCGGCCTCGATGCCGGGGAAGAAGGCGCCGCCCACGCCGGCCTCCAGCGCCGCGCGGTCCAGGCCGTCCGGGTCGAGCGCGGCCTCGGGCAGGGGCACGCCGGCCCAGTCGTTGTCGAAGTTGCCGTCCTTCCAGCGTTGCATGTGGGCGTATTGCACCGCGGTGAGGGCAGAGTCGCCGCCGTTGAGGGCCGGCATGTTGCCGCCCGGGCGCAGCCGGTTGAAGATGGCCTCGCGCAGCGGCTGGCTCACCACCGGGTCCGGCCAGCCGTGGGCGAAGGTCTCATAGACCCACTTCGTGTCGCGGGCGCGCTGCAGGATGGGGTAGACGTCCCGCGTGTAGCTGGTGGTGGCAGGCGCACTGGCGTGCCCGGCGTCCACCATGGCCTGGAACACCCGGTCGTAGAGCGTGACGATGCTGTCCTGGTGCGGCGCGAACTTCGGGGGCGCCACGATCACCCAGGCTCCTTCGACCGCCGGCGTTTCACCGGTGGCCCGGATCTTCACGGTGGCGCTCACCGGGCCGTCGGAGACGTCGTCGTACCAGCCGGCGTTGCCCCAGAAGCTGCCGATGCCATTGCCACCCGGAGAGGCCGAGCGCCCGAGGCCACCCAGCACGATCAAGTGGTTGTCGTCGTCGCTGCGGATCTCGCCCAGCGGCACGGTGGTGGCCTGCTGGCCGGAGAAGCGGATGCTGCCGCTGTCGAACGGCTCGATCTGGTTGGGCCCTTCGAGCGTGCGCGGCCCGGGGTCGATGACCAGGTCGGCCGCCGGCTCGTTGTTGCCGCGGCCGGGGAAGGCGGCCTTGCGGTTGGCAAGGTGCACGGTCCAGGTGATCTCGGCTTGCGCATCGGTGATCTCCTCGACGCTGTTGTCATCATGGTGGGCATAGATGCGAAAGCGCGCCGCCTGGCGCTTGACGCGGCACTGCGCGTCCTTGAAACCGCCGGCCGGCTCGGGGTGGGCGCCCGGTCGCTCCGGGCCGATGAAGAACTCGTCCGGGCTGTTGCCCAGCCGGGCAATGCCAATGGCAGGATGGATCCTGTAGACGGTGGCCATGGTGTTCTCTCCCTGAGTTGACCGATCGCACCTGCAGCGCAGGCGCTGCGCACGGCAGGGTGCGTCGATCAATGAAAGGCGATGGAACCCCGGGCCACCACCCCCCGACTGGGGAGGAGGCCGCTAGGACTTACGCGAAGTCCTGCAGAGGAATTTCACAGCTGTAGGAGTTGCTTCAAGCCCGAAGCGGGCACTGTGGCGCCACGAGGGCGCTGGGTGGCCCGCTGCGGGTGTGGATGGACCCCATCGGCCAGCTCAGCCCGCGGTGGTGCCTCCTGGCGACCCCTGCAGGCGCTGTGCTCCGGCACCGCCCGCGTCACCGGCATCACCATGGTCCAGCAACAAGGTCACCAGCACGGCCGAGTCGCTGCGGGCGCGCAAGGCATGGGGCTGCCCGCCCGGCAACACCACCAGTTGTCCCGGGCCGAGCCGGCGGGTGCCGCCCGGCATCACCACCTCCACATCGCCTTCCAGGCAGTGGATGCTGCATTCGAGGGCGACATGGTGCTGCGGCTGGTCCTGGTGGGCACGCAGCACGAGGTGCAGCAGTTGCAGGCGGTCGGTCTTCAGCAGGCTGGTGCTCACCGCCTGGTCCAGCGCCTCGCCGAGCGGACGGACGCTGATGACATCGAGGGGCTGAGCATGCGGAATGGCCATGGTTCGATCTCCTGGGCGGTCGGTGCGGAAGCCGGTGCGTGCAGCGACGCCCGGCCGACCGTGGTGACCAGCATCTGCGATGCCCGCGGCCGCCGGCCTGGCTTCAGCCGAGCGGCCGGGCCACCTGGGCCGGCGTGACGCCCAGCACGCGGCGCATGCAGCGCGCCATGTGGCTCTGGTGGGCGAAGCCGGCTTCCAGTGCCACCTGGCTGGCCGGCAGGCGGCCGTCCTGCAGCAGGGCCTTGGCCCGGGCCACCCGGCGCTGCACCACGTACTCATGCACCGGCAGGCCGGTGGATCGCTTGAACAGGGTCTTGAAGTGCGAGGCGCTCAGGTCGGCCAGGGCGGCCAGCACGGCCAGCGACAGGTCCTGGTCGAGGTGGGCCTCGATGTACTCCGTCACCCGCTGCAGCTGCCGCGTCGGCAGGCCCTGGCGCGGCATGCGCTGGGGCACCCGGTAGCGCCCGAGCAGGTGCACGGCCAGCGCCATGCCAAGGCTCTCGGTGTACAGCAGGCCGCTCGGGTGGCCGGCACGGCGCTCGGCTTCCAGGGCCCAGGCGATGTGCTCGATCTGCTTGTCCTTGAACTGGTGCCGCGGCTCCAGGCCGGCGGCCCCGGCGGCCACCCCCATGTCGTCGGCCGCCCGCTGCAGCAGGGCCGGCGAGAGCAGCAGGATCAACGAGGTGCTGGCGTCCTGGTCCTCCCAGACGTCGGTGGTGCCGGCCGGAAAGATGTCAAGGTCGCCACGCCGGTAGGTGAAGCGGTGCTGCCCGCAGGTGCCGCGCACCGGCGCGCCCGCATGCAGCCGCAGGCGGTGCTCGGGCCGGGCCTCGAAGCCCGAAATTCCGGCCGGGGTGGTGCGCAGGTCGAGCTTCAGGCCGACGCGGGCGGAGGCCGCCGGCGGCTGCCGGCTCGTCGTGCCAACGGCCGCCGCGTCCGCCTGCCGCTCGGCGGGGGCAACTGCTTCCTTGTCCATCGTCGGTGCTCCTTGCATGGCGTCGATGCGGCGTCCGATTGTGCTTGAAGTACGTCCTTTCGTGCGCGACGCGCCGGGCGGCTGTCGGCATCCTTGCTCGCTCCCCGGGCCTGCCGGCCGGCGTGGCCCGCCACCCTCTCCTGAAAGGACATCATGCAAGTTTCCCCCTCCTCGCACGGCGACGGCCGCTACCTCGGCAAGAAGGCTGTCATCACCGGCGGCACCATCGGCATGGGGCTGGCCGCCGCGCGGGCGCTGCTCGACGGCGGCGCCGAGGTGCTGCTGACCGGCCTGAACGAGACGAACCTGGCGGCGGCCCGCCGCGAGTTCGGCGGCCGGGTGCATGTGCTGCGCTCCGACACCTCGCGCGTGGCCGACATCGACATGCTCCGTGACGCGGTGCAGGACAAGCTGGGCGAGGTCGACTTCGTGTTCATCAACGCCGGCTTCGCCTCGCTCGAGCCGCTGGAGCAGGTCACCGAGGCGAGCTTCGACAAGATGTTCGGCATCAACACGCGGGGTGCCTATTTCACGGTGCAGCGGCTGGCGCCGCTGGTGCGCCGCGGCGGCTCCTTCGTCTTCACCACGGTGGCAGATGTGTCGGGATCGCCCGGCATGAGCGTCTATTGCGGCTCCAAGGCCGCGCTGCGTGCCTTTGCGCGGGCGCTGGCGGTCGAGCTGCTGCCGCGCGGCATCCGTGTCAACAGCGTGGGCCCGGGCTTCATCAAGACGCCGACCATGGGCGTGGCCGGCACCCCGGAAGACGAGCTGGTGGCCTTCGAGCAGCTGGGCAGCCGGGTCACACCGATGCAGCGCGTCGGCACTGCCGAGGAAGTGGCTCGCACCGCCTTGTTCCTGGCCTTCGAGGCCACCTTCACCACCGGTGCCGAGCTGCCGGTGGACGGCGGCCTGTCGCGGCTGGAACCGATGCATGGCTGACCGGGCGGGCCGGTGGCGCCGCTGCTCGGCACCTTTGCTGTTTCGATGAGAAGAAAGGAATCCACATGACAGACGTTTCCATCCTCGGGCTGGGCCCGATGGGCGCCGCCATTGCCCGCGCCGTGCTGGCCGGTGGCCACCGTGCCACCGTCTGGAACCGCACGGCTGCCAGGGCCGCCGCCCTCGCCAAGGCGGGCGCGGTGGTGGCGCCGAGCGCGGCAGCAGCGATCGCGGCGAGCCCGCGGGTGTTGGTTTGCGTTGCCGACTACGCTGCCTCGCGTGCGGTGCTGCAGAGCCCCGACGCCGCCGCAGCACTCGACGGCCGCGTGCTGGTGCAATTGAGCACCGGCACGCCGCAGGACGCGCGCGATGGCGAGGCCTGGGCCCGACAGCAGGGGGCCGACTACCTGGACGGCGCACTGCTGGCCACGCCCGGCCAGCTCGGACGGCCCGACACGCCCTTGTTCGTGTCGGGCGCCCGCACTGCCTACGAGCGCTGCGCGTCGGTGCTGGCCGCGGTGGCTGGCGAGACACGCTACATGGGCGAGGCGGTCGGGGCGGCCGCGGCCTGGGACCTGGCCGCGCTGTCGAGCATGTTCGGTGCGATGTTCGGCTTCTTCCACGGGCTGCGCATCTGCGAGTCAGAAGGACTGCCGCTGGCCGGGTTCAACGCGATGATCCAGGCCATCTGGCCGGTGCTGGGCGAGATGGTGGCCAGTGAAGGCGAGGCGGTGCTGGCCGAGGCCTATGGCAAGCCAGCCAGCTCGATGGACACCTGCGCCGGTTCCGGCCGGTTGTTCGTCCGGCAGGCGCGCGAGGCGGGCATCGATGCCTCCTTCCCGGCTTTTGCTTCGGCCCTGTTCGAGCGCGCGTTGACGGCCGGCCTGGGGACCGAGCGGCTGGGCGCCATGATGAAGGTGCTGCGGCAGCCAGCCTGAAGCCGGCAGCGGCAGACGGCGCGGCGAGCGCCCCTGCGGTGGTGCGGCACGCTCGCGCGCAGGCGACATCAGCCACCTCAGCGGGCCCCGGCCGCCTGCCCCCGCCCATCGTGGTGCGGGCGCGGCTTCCCGGTGTCTGGCTGCTGCGGCGTCGCGCGGCTGCCAGGGGCGCGGCGTCGTGCCCTTGCGGCGCCAGGGAGGCAGGCGGTTGTGCATGAACGGTTTGCCTCACAGCTGCTTGAATGTGTTCAGATGTGAATAGATTCGGCCATGGCGTCCGGGCGTGTTGTTTTTCGTCCTCGGCATCGTCGGGGCGGCGGCGGGCGCGCCGGCGGCACCCGCGAGACCGACCGCTGGATGCGCGGATGGGCGGCCGGTCGCAGTGGCGTGCATCGGCTTCGATGCAAGGGCGCACTTACCCCTGGCCGTGATTTTTTGACGCTCGTTTTGCCGCCCCCCTGACCCAGGGGGGCGGTGGCGCGGGCCCCCTGCCGCGCCCAGGCAGGGCCTCATACACTGCGGTCGCCCACCGGGGAGGTGGGGCGGCCACGCCAGCGTTTTCCTGCATGCGGCGCGGCCCCTACAACAAATGACGATTAGGGGAAGTTCAACATGAAGAAGTCGCGTCTGAAGTCTTTCAGCCTGTCCGCGCTGGCCTGCGCGGCGGCCCTGCTGGCGCCGCTGGGTGCGGCGCAAGCCGGCGTGTTCGATGCCTCTGGCCAGGCGCCGGTGGATGCTGCCAGCTACCAGGCCGGTGGTGACCTCGACTGGATCACCGTGACCCGTGGGTCCTCGGTGAGCAACAGCGGCGCCAACTTTGGCTGGATCGATGCGTTCGGCAGCTCCTCCGTGCTGCAGCAAGCCGGCCGGGTCGAGTACTACACCGGCAACGACAACAGCTCCCTGCAGCTGCTGGGCGGTGGCATCAACTGGCTGGCGCTGACCGGCGACGCCAGCGCCGAACTGCGTGGCGGCGACATCTCCTGGCTGCACCGCAGCGGCAATGCGCACCTGACCGTCTACGGCCAGAACCTGCGCTATGACGGCCAGCTGCTGTCGGGCCTGTGGGCCGATGGCACCCGCTTCAGCTTCTCGCTGCTGGACGGCACCGCCGAGGACTCCTTCGCGGTCAACCTGAACTACGTGACCCTGGTCAACCTGGCGCCGGTGCCCGAGCCCGAGACCTATGCGCTGCTCGCGCTGGGCCTGGGTGTCGTGAGCATGGTGGCCAAGCGCCGCCGCGCCGCTCAAGCAGCCTGAGCCCGCAGGCCTGCCCGGCCGCCTGCGGCCGGGCAGGTGTCGCACCGGCCCGCGACGACGGGCGCTTGCCGCAGGCGGCCCGCCAGGCGCGGCGCACGCCCGCCTGGCCCGCCACTGCTGCGCGGCCGGTTGTCCGGGCGGTCGAGGCCGGACAGCCACGGACGTCCTCGGCTTCGGCGGCCTTCCGGGCCGCCGTCCAAACGACAGCGGGCGGCACTTGCCGCCCGCGCTATCGCCACTGGCGGCCTGCGCCGCCGTGGTTCCGGCCAAGGGCGGCTCGCGCCGCCGCTTGCCTCACTCCACCCGTTGCAGCGTCCAGTTCTGGTTCGCCGACGACAGCGAGTCCCACTGCTGGATATTGCCGGCATTGCTCATCGAGCCGCCCGCCACGTCGAGCACCTTGCCGCTGACGCGCGCCACCATGCGGTAGCTGCCGTCGCTGTTGGCCACCGGCTTCCATTGCTGGGCCGTGCTGCGGTTGCAGGACCACTGGTGCACGTTCACGCCATTGGAGGTGCCGCTGTGGTCCACGTCCAGGCACTTGCCGCTGTGCTTGACCTTCACCTCGTAGTAGCCGTTGTTCAGGTTGGTGAAGATCCAGCGCTGGTTGTTGCCGCCATGGCAGGTCCACTGGAACACGTTGCGGCCCTCGTCCTGGCGGGCGTTGTCCACATCCATGCACTTGCCGCTGTGCTTGGCCTTCACCAGGTAGACGCCGTTGGCCAGGGTGGTGCCCGGGTTGGTCGGCGGCTCGGTGGGCCCGCCCACGCGCGTCGGGCGGAAGTTCGCCAGCTCGGTGCGCACGTTGTTGAGGGCCTTGACCGCGTCGGCCTGCTCCGGCTGGCCTTCCGGCACGCCGCAGGGCACGCCCTTGCAAGTCTGCCGCGGGTTGGAGAACTGCGGGATGCGCGGCGCGTTGAACAGGAAGGCATAGGTCATGATGGTGCCGAACAGCCGATCCACCCCGTGCCCCAGCGCATAGGCATAGCGGGCGCCACCGGTGTCACCCTGGCGGCGCGAGTGGCTCAGGCCCATGTTGTGGCCCAGCTCGTGGGCCAGCGTGTAGGGGCCGCAGGTCGGGCCGACCACGTTGAAGGCCACGTCGGCGCGCACCGCCACATAGCCGATGCCGCATTCGCCGCTTTGGTGGATCTGGGCCACGAAGTCGGCGCCCAATTCATCGCGCCGGCGGGCCACCGCGCTGTCGGAGCGGATGCGCTCGAGCACATCGCCCATGTCGGAGGCGGCGACGTTGTTCAGCTGGGTGCCCACCAGGCGCAGCTGGATGTCGATGCCGCTGTTGACGTACATCGTGTTGACCTGGTCCACCCAGCTGCGCAGCGCCGTCTGCGGCTGGCCGTTGAAGTAGTTCTGGCTGTAGCTGTCGTACAGCAGCAGCAGGTCGACCGTGACCGCTTGCGCGCCACAGCTGCCGGCGGCCAGGGCCAGGGCGGCCCCCCAGCGTTTCCAGCCGCCGCGCGAGGCAGCGGGCGTCGTCCCAACGACTGCGGTCGAGGATGAATCCATCATTTTTTGGTTGCTCCGTTCTTAGGCAATGGAGGCCGCCCTCCCGGACGGCCGCGGAAAGAGGCCGATGGCCCGCCGAGGGCCTTCAGCGCAATACCGGGGGATCGGTGGCGGGGTTGTGGTTGGGCCCCATCGGGTGGCGGCCGCCGCGCAGGTCGTGTTCGTCGCCGCGGATCTTGAAGAGCGAGGCACTGGTGGCCATCCAGCCCACGTTGTCGTAGACCTGCAGCACATAGCTTTCGTCCGGGGTGGTGACCCCGCCATGGGTCAGCCCCTTGCGGTCGCCCCCGCCGAGCGCCTGGGTCAGCGTGACCTGGTTCTGCTGCGGGAAGTCGCGCAGCTTGCCGGTCCAGGTCACGCTGCCGTCGCCGTGCGACTCGACGCTTTCGACCACCATGCGGTAGGTGGCGTTGGCCTGCTTGATGGGAATGTCGAGCGTGTCGCCGGGCATCAGCGTCTCCAGCTTCAGCGGATTGAAGCGCATGAAGCTGCGGCCGTCGGTGCGCTCCTCGTTCGACAACGGCAGCTGGGCCGCCACCGAGGGATCGTCCTGCCAGGCGGCCGGCTGCTGCATCGCGGCCAGTGCCTCGGCAGGGTCGATGCTGTTGCCGTCGCGGCGGGCCGCCATCTCGGTGAGGCGGGTGGCGAGGGTCGGGTACTCGGTGTTGTTGCCGACGAGCACCTTGGCAGGGTCCACCTTCGCGCCGGGCACCGCGGGGGTGCCGGCTGGCGGCAGTGCGCCGGCCGGCTGGGCGGCGCTGGCCGCGGCCAGCGAGACCGCCGCAGCGCCGGGCGCGGAGGTGCCGCCCGCGGCGGCGGGCGGCTGGCCGCCGGCCACGGTCGTGCCGTCGCCACGCAGGGACCAGGTCAACAGGCCGCCAAGCGCCAGTGCGCCCGCGGACGCGAATATCAGCGCGCGATGTTTCATGCGTCGAGTCAGAAAGCGGGTTGGGATCACCGTGCAGGACAGCACGCCGGCCGCATCGGGAAGCGGCGGACACCCGGAGGTGCCTGAAGGCGGGAGCACGGCTCGATGGGCCGCATTGAATGACAGGTATTTGCTTCAGTCCAGCTTCGAGGGCGGCTGGCTCACATCTCTTACCTGATTCACATTTCGCCAAGCGAAGTTGACAGGGCGGGTTCGCGGTGAGGGGGTGTACTGCCGGTCTTTGTCGCTTGTGGCAGCCGTGGCATGGGTGGAGAGCCCACGTGACCGGGCCCGGGCGGGGCCGCATGCTGCGGGTCGCGCGGGCCTTCGCGCGGCGCTGCGTCAGCGTCGCCGCAGGGCCTTCTGGCGACTGCTTGCCGGCTCGCCGGCAAGGCGCTCCCAGGGCGGGACTCCACCCAGCCGCTGCGCCAGGAAATCGACGAAGGCCCGCACCCGGGGTGGCACCAGGCGGCGCTGCGGCATCACGGCATGGATGCCGCTGTCCTCGATGCGATGCTGCGGCAGCACCACCTGCAGGCGGCCCTGGCGCAAGTCGTCGCAGACATGCCAGGTGGAGTGCATCGCGATGCCCAGGCCGGCGAGCGCCGCGTCGCGCAACAGCTCGCCCTGGTTGCACTCGAGCCGGCCGGTCACACGCAGCGCGGTCTCCTCGCCCTTGCGGTTCTTCAGCCGCCAGAGGTCGCGCCGGCCCTGCCGGCCGGCCAGCACCAGGCAGTCGTGCTGCAGCAGCTCGGCCGGCGTGCGGGGCAGGCCGCGGCGGCGCAGGTAGTCGGGCGAGGCGCACAGCACCCGCCGGTTGTCGGCCAGCTTGCGCGCCACCAGCGCCGAGTCGTGCAGGGTGCCGATGCGAATGGCGAGATCGAAGCCCTCGCTGACCAGGTCGAGCGTCTGGTCGTTGAGGTCCACCGTCACCTTCAGGTCCGGATGCAGTGCCAGGAACTCGGGCAGCAGCGGCGAGATGTAGAGGTGGCCGAAGGTGGCCGGCATGGTCACCCGCAGCACGCCGGCCACGCCGCTGCCGACGCGGCGCAGGCCGGCGGTCAGCGCCTCCAGGTCTTCCACCAGCACCCGGCCCTGCTCGGCCAGGGCGCGGCCTTCGGGGGTGGGCTGCAGCTGGCGGGTGGTGCGGTGCAGCAGCCGCACGCCCAGGCCTTGCTCCAGCCGCTTCAGCCGCTGGCTGGCCACCGCCACCGAGAGGTCGAGGCTGTGGGCCGCCGCGGTGATGGAGCCCAGGTCGAGCACGCGCAGGAACAGGCTGATATCGCCAAGGTGGTCCACGATTCTCAACAATTCATTGAAACTGATTGCCGATGATGCGGCTTTTCGGAGGGAATCGCCAGGCTTACGCTGCCGCTTCCCTTCCTTCCTGATGGAGCGATTCGATGCAGACCTCCCGCCCTGCCGGCACGCGACTGCCCGCCGCCTTGTACGCGCTGACCATCGGTGCCTTCGGCATTGGCACCACCGAGTTCGTCATCATGGGGCTGCTGCTGCAGGTGGCGGCCGACCTGCAGGTCGGCATCGCGGCGGCCGGCCTGCTGATCTCGGGCTACGCCATGGGTGTTTTCGTCGGTGCGCCGCTGCTGACGGCGGCCACCGGCCGGCTGCCGCGCAAGACGGCGCTGACGGCCCTGATGGTGGTCTTCACCCTGGGCAACCTGGCCTGCGCACTGGCGCCGGACTACGCCACCCTGATGGTGGCGCGTGTCCTCACCTCGCTGGCGCACGGCACCTTCTTCGGCCTCGGTGCGGTGGTGGCCACCGGCCTGGTGGCACCCGATCGCAAGGCCTCGGCCATCTCGATCATGTTCACTGGCCTGACGGTGGCGACGCTGCTCGGCGTGCCGGCGGGCGCCTGGCTGGGGCTGCACTTCGGCTGGCGGTCCACCTTCTGGGCAGTGAGCGCGATCGGCGTGCTGGCCACGGCTGTGATCCTGTGGCTGGTGCCGGCCGACCGGCAAGACCGCCCGGCCGGCCTGTCGCTGGCTGACGAAGTGAAGGTGCTGGCGCGGCCGCAGGTGCTGCTGGGCCTGCTGGCCACCGTGGTGGGCTTTGCAGGCCTGTTCGCCGTGTTCACCTACATCCAGCCGCTGCTCACCCGCGTCAGCGGCTTCAGCGAGGCGGCCGTGTCGGGCATCCTGCTGGTGTTCGGTGTCGGCATGATCGCGGGCAACCTGGTCGGCGGGCGACTGGCCGACCGCTGGCCGGTGGCGGCGCTGCTGGCCTCCCTGCTGGTGCTGGCACTGGTGCTGCTGGGCATGGGCTGGGCGGTCCACCGTCCAGTGGCGGCGGTGGTGTTCACCGGCTTGCTGGGTGCGGCGGCCTTCGCCACCGTGTCGCCGCTGCAGATGCGGGTGCTGCAGAAGGCCGAGGGGGCCGGGCAGCACCTGGCGTCCAGCCTGAACATCGCGGCCTTCAACCTCGGCAATGCCCTTGGCGCCTGGCTGGGCGGCCGCGTGATCGACCAGGGGTCCGGGCTGGCGGCGGTGACCTGGGTGGCCGCGCTGGTGACGCTGCTGGGCCTGGGCGTGGCCGCGCTCAGCGTCTGGCTCGAGCGCCCCGGCGGTGGCGTAACCCCTGAGGTTCCTGCTCCCGGTGCCTGCCTGCAGGCCGACCGCTGAGGCCGCGCCGGTGGGGCCGCGCCGCGCCGCCCTCAGGCGCCGATGACGCCCAGGCCGCGTGCCAGCAACAGCAGGGCCACCACCGCGCTCACCAGCGCAAAGGCCTGTTGCAGCCGCGCGCCGGCCAGCCGGGCTGCCAGCAGGCGGCCGGCCAGCAGGGCCAGCATCGCGCCGGCCGCAAAGGGTGCGGCGATGGGCCAGGCCACCGCCCCATGCAGCATGGCCGCGCCCAGCCCACCGGCCGACACCAGCGCGATGACGGCCAGCGAGGTGGCCAGGATGCTGCGGGCCGGCAGGTCGGTATAGCGGGTGAGGGCGGGCACGACGACAAATCCGCCACCCACTCCCAGCAGCCCGCTGAGCGCGCCGGACACCGCCCCGGTGAGGGCCAGCGTCCAGGCGCAGGGGCGGGTCCAGCGCAGGCGGCCGCAGCCAGGGTCGAGCACGCAAGGCGGCGGCGCCGGTCGTGGCGGGCTCGGCCGGCCCGCGGCGCTGGCCGAAGCGCGGTGGAACATCCGCCACGCCGTGCCGGCCAGCACGCCGGCGAAGGCAATGGTCAGCGGCGCATTGGGCAGGCGCTGCGCCAGCCAGACGCCCAACGGCGCCAGCGCCATGCCGACACCGCCGACCAGTGCCGCGGCGCGGTAGCGCACGATGCCTTCGCGCAAGCCCAGCAGCGCGCCGAGCGCGGCCGCGGCGCCGACGGCGAGCAGGCCGGCGGGCGCCGCCTGGGCCACCGTCAGGTGCAGGCCGAACACCAGCAGTGGCACGGCGAGGATGCCGCCGCCCGCGCCGGTGAGTGCCATGATCAGGCCGACCAGCGCGCCCAGGCCGGCCCCCAGCACGGCTCGATCGTCCACTGCCGCCTCAGCCTTGCACCGGCGGGCGGGCGAGCCACTCCCGGCCCTTGAGCATGGCTTGCCAGTAGACCGGCGGCAGCAGGTCCTTCTTCAGCAGCCAGGCGAGCCGCGAGGGGCGCCCGCCGCCCGTCAGCCAGTCGGGGAAGGTCGGTGCGAGCTTGCCGCCGTACAGGAACTCGGCCAGCACGATCTTGCCGCGCTCCACCGTCAGCGGGCAGGAGCCATAGCCGTTGTAGGTGGCCTGGCCGCTGGCCTTGCCGAGGGCCACCAGCAGGTTGTGTGCAACGACCGGCGCCTGCTTGCGCGCGGCGGCGGCGGTCTTCGCATTGGGCGTGTTGCCGGCATCGCCGAGGCCGAACACATTGGCATGCTGCTTGTGCCGCAGCGTGGCAGGGTCGAGGTCGAGCCAGCCGGCGGCATCGGCCAGCGGGCCGCGTCGCACCACGTCGGGGGGCACCTGCGGCGGCACCACGTGGATCATGTCGAACCCGGTGGTGTAGGTCTCGCGGCTGCCGTCGGCCGAGGCG
Source organism: Eleftheria terrae (assembly GCF_030419005.1). Classification (NCBI taxonomy): domain Bacteria; kingdom Pseudomonadati; phylum Pseudomonadota; class Betaproteobacteria; order Burkholderiales; genus Eleftheria; species Eleftheria terrae. The sequence goes on along the minus strand of NZ_CP106951.1, from coordinate 2,743,605 downwards.
CGCGCAAAGGTGGCCTGCCGGGCCGGCCCGTCGATGGACAGCAGGGTATGGCCGAAGTCCAGCTGGATGCCATAGGCCTCGACATACGCCATCAGGGCCGGGATGTAGTGCGCCACGCCGAACAGGGCCCCGCCGGCATTGCAGAAGCGCACCTCGCTGGCGGCCAGGGTGCCGGCACGGCGCCAGCTGTCGCACGACAGGTACATGGCCTTCTGCGGTGCGCCGGCGCACTTGATGGGCAGGGCCGGCTGTGTGAACACGGCCTTGCCGCCACGCCAGCGCCGCACCAGCTCCCAGGTGTAGGGCGCCAGGTCGCGGCGGTAGTTGGACGTCACGCCATGCTGGCCCAGCGACTCCTGCAGCCCCGGCACCGCCTGCCAGTCCAGCGTGAGCCCGGGGCAGACCACCAGCTGCCGGTAGCCGATGCGGCGGCCGTCGTCCAGCTGCACCGCGTTGTCCTGCGGCTCGAAGGCCGTTGCCGCCGCACGGATCCAGGTGACGCCGCGCGGCATCACGGTGGCCATCGGCCGCACCGTCTGCGCGGCATCGAAGACGCCGGCGCCCACCAGCGTCCAGCCGGGCTGGTAGCAGTGGCTCTCGGCCGGCTCGACGATGGCGATGTCCAGCCCCGGCGCGCGCGCCAGGAGGCTCGCCGCGGTGGCGATGCCCGCGGCGCCGCCGCCGACGATGAGCACCTCGTGGTGCACGGAGGGCGAGGGGGCGTGGGAGGAAGGCTGCATGCTCATGGGGTCTGTCTCCTGGTCTTCTGAAGGGGGCGGGGCCGGCCGGGTCTACAGCGCGTCCAGCGGAATCTTGAGGTAGCGCACGCCGTTGTCCTCCGGCTCGGGCAGCTGGCCGGCGCGCATGTTCACCTGCACGGCCGGCAGCAGCAGGGCCGGCATGGCCAGCGTGGCATCGCGGCTGGTGCGCACCGCAACGAAGTCGGCCTCCTCCACGCCGTCGTGCACATGGACGTTGTGGGCTCGCTGCTCCGCGACCGTGCAGGTGAAGCGCAGCTCGCGGCCACCGGGCTGATAGTCGTGGCAGGTGTAGAGCCGGGTCTCCGGCGGCAGGCTGAGCACGCGCCGGATGGAGCGGTACAGCGTGCGCGCATCGCCGCCCGGGAAGTCGCAGCGGGCGGTGCCGTAGTCCGGCATGAACAGCATGTCGCCGACGAAGGCGACCGACCCGGGCGGCTGGCCGACGACATAGGTCATGCAGGCCGGCGTGTGCCCCGGGGTGTGCAGCGCCACGGCCGGCAGCGAGCCGATGCGAAACGCCTCGCCGTCGGCGAAGAGGTGGTCGAACTGCCGGCCATCGCGCGCGAAGTCGATGCCGGCATTGAACAGCTTGCCGAAGACCTGCTGCACGGTGGTGATCTCCCGGCCGATGCCAAAGCGCCCGCCGAGCCGCCGCCGCAGATAGGGGGCGGCCGACAGGTGGTCGGCATGCACATGGGTCTCCAGGATCCACTCCACCTGTGCCTCGAGCGCGTGCACACGCTCGACCAGCCGGTCGGCACTCGTGGTGGCGGTGCGGCCGGACTTCGGGTCGAAGTCGAGCACGCTGTCGATCAGGGCACAGCGGCGGGTGGCGCTGTCGAGCACGAGGTAGCTCATCGTGCTGGTGGCCGGATCGAAGAATCCTTCGACCACCGGCTGCGGGGCAGGGGGCTGGCTCATGGCAAGGGCGGGTGGAGGGCCCGAAGTACTGGCAGGCTTGTCTCATATCAAGTCGCGTGCCTCGCTGCGCTGCACCCTGCGACCGACGCAAGTCCTTGTCAGCCGGGCAGATCCGGCCCCCGGCGGCAGCCGGTTGCACTGCCACACTGCCAGCCGGCTCTGCCATGGCAGCATTGGCGGACTGCCATGATGTCCATCGGCAGCCCTGACGCGCACCCTGTCATGACCGACCTGCCTCGCGACCTGCCCCTGCATGGCCTGCATGCCGGCACGCCATCCGGCGCTGCGGCCGCCGCCGCGCCGCCGCCCGAAGTCGAAGCCCTGGTGTCCTACCTGGAGCACGAGGCGCAGCCGATGATCGTGCTGGACCCGCACTACAACATCCTGGCGGCCAACACCGCCTACCAGCGCCACTTCGGTACCGCCGACCGGCCCCACCTGGGGCACAAGTGCTACCGCATCTCGCACCATTACGACCGGCCTTGCGACCAGGCCGGCGAGCACTGCCCGATGAAGAAGGCGCTGGAATCGAAGGCGCCCGACCGGGTGCTGCACATCCACCACACGCCGCGCGGGCCCGAGCATGTGGACGTCGAGCTGCGGCCCATCCTGGACGCCCGGCAGCAGGTGGTGGCCTATGTCGAGCGGCTCACCACCGTGCGCAGTGCTTCGGCCCGGCCCAGCGCGGCCGGGCTGGTGGGGCGCGCGCCGGCCTTCAACGCCGCGCTGGCAGAGCTGCAGCGGGTGGCTCCGTCGATGCTGCCGGTGCTGCTGCTTGGCGAGTCGGGCACCGGCAAGGAGCTGTTTGCGCGCGCCGTGCACGAAGCCAGCGACCGGGCCTGCGGGCCTTTCGTGGTGGTGGACTGCTCGGGGTTGACGGAAACCTTGTTCGAGAGCGAGCTGTTCGGCTATGAGAAGGGCGCCTTCACCGGGGCCCAGCTGCGCAAGCCGGGGCTGGTCGAGACGGCCCAGGGCGGCACCCTCTTCCTCGACGAGATGGGCGACGTGCCGCTGTCGATGCAGGTCAAGCTGTTGCGGCTGATCGAGTCGCGCACCTACCGACGTGTCGGCAGCGTCGAGACCCAGACGGCCGATTTCCGGCTGGTGGCGGCGACCCACAAGCCGCTGCAGGCAATGGTCGAGCGAGGCGAGTTCAGGCAGGACCTGTACTACCGCATCAACGCCTTCCCGATCCGCCTGCCGCCCTTGCGCGAGCGGCCCGAGGACATCCCGCTGCTGGCGCAGTCCTTCCTGCAGCGGCCCGATGCCAAGGGCCGCCGCTGCAGCCTCCAGCCCGGAGCGCTCGAACGGCTGGCGGCCCATTCCTGGCCCGGCAACGTGCGCGAGTTGCGCAATGTGCTCGACCGTGCCCGCCTGTTCGCCGACGACGGCCTGATCCGCGCCGAGCACCTGCCGGCCGACCTCGGCCGCAGCGCCCAGGCGCGGTCGATGAGCCCGCCCGGCGCGGCTGGCCGCGCCGAGTTGGACGACCAGGCCCTGGCGCGCGAGGCCGTCGGCTTCCGCGGCACCCGCAAGGCACTGGCCCTGCACCTCGGGATGAGCGAGCGGACCTTGTACCGCCGGCTCAAGCAGCTGCGCCTGCTGTAACGCACGATGCGCAGGCCCGCGACAGCCGCCGGCCCAGTGCCGGTGCGGCCGGGCGGTGATGCTGCGCTGCAGCGATGCTCGCCGCGTCGGCACGTGCGCCGGTCCGGCCGCCGCCGTCATTGCCCTGCCGCTTGCGCCGTCCGAACCTAGGCGCGCGCCGGCGGCCCTCATGCAGCGGATCCGATGGCTGTGTCATTCAGGCCAGCAGGGACGCCGTGGCGGGCAGGGTGCGGGGGCACCTGTTTCGCCGTCCGCCGGCGCACCGTGCGCCCCCTGTCCCTTCTGCCCTGAGGATCACAGCATGATGAAGACCCAGATGAAGCCCCGCCTGCGTGTCCTGCTGTCGGGGGCCGCACTGGCCCTGGCGGCCGCCGCGGCACCGGCACAGGCCCAGCTCGTCGGCCAGTCCGTCCTGACCTTCTCCAACGAGGCGCTGAGCACCTTGTCCCTGATCGGCGTGCAGGTGACGGCTGCCGGCACCGCCGGCACCGTCACCCCGGGCCAGGCCTTTTCCTTCCCGGTCACCGACGGCGCCATCACCGGCGGCGCGGTGAGCTCGGTGATCACCGACCCCGCGGCCGGCGTCACGCTGACCCGGGGCAGCACGGTGGTCACGCTGTTCCGGTTCAAGGTCAACGTCCCGGGCCGCTCGCTGGTGGGCGACCTCAACGTCAACGGCAGCACCAGCCCGAATGAGCCGCTGTACACGCTGCGCTCGACCTCCGAGCGCCCCGGCACGCCACCGTGGCGGGAGCTGCAGGCGACCGGCCTCTACCTGACGCCGTCGGCGGTGGACAAGCTGGGTGATGCGCTCGGCGTGCCGCCGGTGCTCAGGCCCGCCGTGGCGCGTATCGACTTCGGCCGGCTCGACAGCCGCGTGCGCTCGGCCCCTTGAGCGCCCGGTCGCGGGCCTTGCCGACGGCCGCGGCCTGCGGCTGAGTGCGGGCGCGCCATGTCCCGTTGATGGGGGCGACGGCGCGTCCGCCCTGCGGGCCGGGATGCTTGATCAGCTGGTTGTGCAACTGATGTAAAACACTCATGTTTATATATTGAAATGACGTTCCACATGATCCAATCGCCCTGTCATCGCAGCGATGCCGGGCCGACGGGGTTCCGGGTTTCTCGCATGCAGGAAGGTCGGCGGCAAGGCGCCGCGGCGCGCTCGATGGCGTCTCCGGCAAGTGCCGGGAGCCAACCAAGGAGAGCCCGTGAAATTCAACAAGACCCAAGTTTTCATGGCAGCGGCGCTGCTCGGCGCGACGGCCGCCCATGCACGCGACTGGCCCGCCAGCTTCTCGAAGTGCGCTGACGAGGGCGAGCGCTGCGAGGTCGGTGCCGCGCCGCGGCAGGTGTCGTTCGGCATCAAAGACAAGTGGGTGGTGGTGCAGGGCCTGAAGGGCAGCGTGGCCTGCGACGTGTCGACGTTCGGCACCGACCCCTATCCCGGCAAGACCAAGAAATGCGCGATCGGCCCCGCCCCGGCGCCGGGGCCCGCGCCGACACCCGCCCCAACGCCCGCCCCGACGCCGGCTCCCGCGCCAGCGCCCGGCGCTGACGCCAGCACCGAGGCCGCGCCGGCGACCGGCTGGGCCGGGCAGGCTGGTGGCACCACCGGCGGCCGTGCGGCAGCGTCGAACGCGATCTACAAGGTCAGTTCGCCGTCACAGCTGCTGGCGGCCCTGCAAGCGCAGGGCGACCAGGCCAAGATCATCAAGGTCTACGGCACCATCGACATGGCGTCGGCCGACAACGGCGGGCCGTTCAAGAGCGCCTCCGACCAGGCGGCGCGCAACGCCATCAAGCTGCCCAGCAACACCACGCTGATCGGCGTGGGCGGGGATGCAGAGGTGGTCAACGGCCGCATCGTGGTGAAGGGCGTCGAGAACGTCATCGTGCGCAACCTGCGCATCGTCAACCCCTGCGACATCGCGCCCCAGTGGGACCCGAACGACGGCTCCAGCGGCAACTGGAACTCCGAGTACGACGGCCTGGTGGTCGACGGCTCCCGCCACGTCTGGCTGGACCACAACGTGTTCACCGACGCACCGCTGACCGACGACCGCCTGCCGGTGGAGCACGGCAAGACCAAGCAGTGCCATGACGGCGCGCTCGACGTGAAGAACGGCAGCGACTACGTCACCATCTCGCACACGGTGTTCGAGCTGCATGCGAAGAACAACCTGATCGGCTCCTCCGACAGCGCCGGCGGCGACGATGGGCACCTGACCGTGACCTTCCACGACAACCATTTCCTGAATGTCGCCGAGCGGGCGCCGCGGGTGCGCTTCGGCAAGGTGCACCTCTACAACAACTACCACGAAGGCAGCCGCTCGCATGCCGCTTATGCGCACGGCTACAGCGTGGGCGTGGGGTACAAGGCGAAGATCATCTCGCAGAACAACGCCTACGACATCGACGGCGCCAGCTCCTGCGCCCACGTGGTGAAGAACCCTGGCTCTTCCAGCAAGACCGGCGCCATCAGCGATGCCGGCTCCCTGCTCAACGGCGCGGCCCTCAACCTGGCCGGCAACTGCAACTTCAGCAGCGCGGTCGGCTGGACGGTGCCGTACCGGGTGCAACTGCTGCCGGCCTCCGCAGTGAAGGCCTCGGTGCGCGCCAAGGCGGGCGTGGGCAAGATCACGGTCAAGTGAGCTTCGCGGCAGGCTGCGTCCGCCGCCGGCCGGCGGCCAGCCGGCCACGGACAGGGCGCGCCTGGCTGGCCGCTGCCGCGCCGGGCACGCGCCTCCCGTCTTCGAGGGATAGGACCGCGGGGCTGCCTCCCGTATCCTCGCGCCTTCCGACCACGGCACCCCCGGCGCCGCAGACCGGGCCGGCCGCGGCCTGCCTGCCGTGCCTGCGCCCGGGGCATGGCTGGCGCCCCTGGGCGACCGAGCCTCCCCTTCCTCGAAGAAGCGAATCTCCTATGGCTCTTTGCATGGCAATGCTCACGTTGAGCGCCCCGGTGCGCCTGTCTGCCGCTGCGGTGGCGCAGGCGCTGGCCAGCGACTGGACGGGACTGCAGGCGGGTGAGGCGAGCGACCAGGATGAACCGGTGCTGTCGCTGCGGCTCGACGATGCCGACCTGGCCATCGCGCTCATGCCGGCGCCACTGCCCTGGAGCGATCTCGACGAGCCGTGCCAGACCAGCGTGCTGTGGCCCCAGGCCGCCTCGGCCCTGCGGTCCCATGCGATGCACCTGATCGCAGTCGTGACGGGCGAGGCCGCGCCGCTCACGCTGGCGCAGCGGCTGACGCAGGTGATCGCCTCGCTGATCGCCCGGTGCCCCGAGGTCAGCGGGGTCTACTGGACGGCGGCTGGACTGGTGTTGCCCCCTGCGCTGTTTCGCGACTTCGCAGTGCAGGTGGCGCCCCACATGCCGCCGGTGCCTCTGTGGGTGCATTTCCGCATCGGGCAGACCGCCGAGGGGCTCAGCTGCGGCTACACCCGCGGGCTGGGCGCGCTGGGGCTGATGGAGATCGAGGCGCAGGCCGCGCCCGAACCGGTGGCCGAGCTGCGCCAGCGGCTGCAGGAGCTGGCCGAGTACCTGCTGGTGCACGGCCCCGTCATCCAGCACGGCGACACGGTGGGCGCGGATGCGCAGGAGCAGATCCGCGTCGAGCACGGCACCTCGGTGTTCGGCGCCGAGGCCCCGGTCCTGCAACTGCTGTTCGAGCCGGCGGCATGAAGCCGGCACGGCAGGACCTGCTGCCGTGCGATGCTGTGGTGATGAAGCCGGCCGATCTGCCCGACGACCCCCAGCCCGTGCCGCCCCGTGAGCCGGCGCTGGACGAGTGCTGCGGGCAGGGCTGCGAGCCCTGCATCTTCGATCTCTACGAAGCGGCCCGCCAGCGCTACCTGGCCGAGCTGCAGGCATGGCAGGCGCGCCACGCCAGTCGGCTGACACCGGACGGCTCGTCCTGAGCTGAAGGCCGGAGGGAGGCGACGCTGGGACCGACCTGACGCCTCGATCGGCTTCTCGCCTCACTGCCCCTCAACGCACCTCACCTCACCGCAGCCCGCCGGCACCACCCTGCCATCCGCCTGCACCTCCTGCGGCAGCCCCTGGTTGCGACGGGCAGGGCGGCAGGGCCGCAGTGCCGCGTGTCGGTCGCCATCACGTCTCCTGCGGTCGCCTGCCGACGCCAAGCTGTCATCTGCCCTCGCTAACCTCCGGCCGCTGGATTGCTTCTCACGGCCGAAGGCGGCCGCGCGGCGGTCCGCCCCTGTGCATGCGGCGGGCCGCAGGCGCGCTGCGCCGCCCCCTGCTGCTCTCTCGTGACCCTTCTGGAGGATGCGATGCCCTTGTCCCTTCCCGCCTGGCTGGGCGCTGTAGCACTGGCCCTGGCACTGCCCTGCGCCGCCGTCGCCGCGCCGACCGTGCTCCATTTCGACGACCTTGGCAGCGACGGTCCGCTGCCGGCGGACTACGGCGGCCTGGACTGGTCGGCATCCGGGTGGTCGGCCTTCTCGGCCCTGCAGCCTCCGTACACCGCTCACTCCGGCAGTGGCCGGCTGCACACGGCCTGGGGCGGCGAGGACGGCGGCAGCGTCATCCGGTTCCGCCAGCCGGCCAGCTTCGAAGGCGCCTGGTTCGCCGGCCTGTCGGGCGCCACCGTCAGCTTCCAGCTCTATGCGCAGGGCGTGCTGGTGGCCCGCTCCACCACCCTGGACCCGGGCGCAACGCCCGCCTTCCTGGCCAGCGGCTATGCGGGCCTGGTCGATGCGGTGGTGGTGGCCAGTCCCGAGCACGGCAGCTTCGTGATGGACGACTTCAGCTTCAGCACCCCGGTGCCCGAGCCCGCCGCCCTGCTGCAGATGCTGGCCGGCCTGGGCGCGCTGCTGGCCGTGCGGCCGCTGCGCCGCCGGGCCTGAGGTGGCTGCCCACCTTCTGCCGTCCTGCTTCCACCCGCCATCCCCCTGCCAGCCCCTTCTGCAGAAAGAGTACCGCCGATGAGCCAACACGACCGCCGCCATTTCCTGCGCAGCGCCGGTGCAGCCGCCGCGCTGACGGCCTGCCCGCCTGCCATCCAGCGAGCCCTGGCGATCGCCGCTGACCGTCGCACCGGCAGCCTGCGCGACGTGCAGCACATCGTGATCCTCACGCAGGAGAACCGGTCGTTCGACCATTACTTCGGCAGCCTGCCCGGCGTGCGCGGCTTCGCCGACCGTTTCCCCGTGCCGGTGGCCGACGCGCCCGGGCTGCCGCAACGCACCGTGTGGGTCCAGCCGCGTCGCGAGGCCGGGGCCGGCACGGCCGGCATCGCACCGTTCGCGCTGGACACCACCCGCCGCTTCGAGCACATGCGGGTGGAAGGCACACCGCACAGCTGGGCCGATGCCCAGGCTGCCTGGGACCACGGACGCATGGCCGCCTGGACCGTGGCCAAGCACGATCACGCGATGGGCCACTACAGCCACGCAGACCTGCCCTTCCAGTGGGCGCTGGCCAATGCCTTCACGATCTGCGACGCCTACCACTGCGCCTTCCAGGGCGGCACCAATCCCAACCGCCTGTTCCTGTGGACCGGCAGCAACGACCCGCTGGCCCGTGGCAACGGCCCGGCCATCTACAACGACTACGACTGGTTCGATGCCGACCATGGCGACGGCGGCTATCGCTGGACCACCTATCCCGAGCGGCTGGAGCAGGCCGGCATCAGCTGGCAGGTCTACGAAGACATGGCGGACAACTTCACCGACAACCCGCTGGCCGGCTTCCAGGTTTTCCGCGCGGCCTACCGGGGCTTACCGGGGTCGTCGAACGCGCTGCGCGAACGCGGCGTCAGCACCCGCGGACTGGACCTGCTGCGGCAGGACGTGCAGGCGGGCCGCCTGCCGCAGGTGAGCTGGATCGTCGCCAACGCCGAGGGCTCGGAGCACCCCGGCCCCTCCAGCCCGGCACAGGGCGCCGACTACACCGCCCGCGTGCTGGACGCGCTGACCAGCAACCCGGAGGTCTGGAGCCGCACGGTGCTGTTCGTCAACTTCGACGAGAACGATGGCTTCTTCGATCACGTGCCGCCGCCGGCCGTGCCCTCGCGCCTGCCGTCCGGCCGCGGCGGCACCGTGCTGCATGGCGCTTCCACCGTCGACGCCACCGGCGAGTACCACCAGGTGCTGCCGCACTACCACGATGATGCCGAGGAGCGCGCCCTGCTGCAGCGCCCGTATGGCCTGGGGCCACGGGTGCCGATGTATGTCATCTCGCCCTGGTCCAAGGGCGGTTGGGTCAACTCGGAGGTGTTCGACCACACCTCGGTGATTCGCTTCATCGAGCGTCGTTTCGGTGTGCGGGAGCCCAACATCTCACCGTGGCGCCGGGCCGTCTGCGGTGACCTGATGTCGGCCTTCAATTTCGCCGACCCCGAGGACAGCGCCTTCTTCGACCGACTGCCCAAGACCGTGGCGCGGGCGGAACGGGCCCGCGCACTGCCGGGCCGCACGACACCGCCGACACCGTCGACGCTGGCCCTGCCGGTGCAGCCGGCGGGCATCCGCCCGTCACGCGCCTTGCCCTATACGCTGCAGGTGAACGCTCAGGTGCGGCCCGACACGCAGCGGGTCGGCGCCAGCGAGGTCGAGCTGGAGTTCTTGAGCCACGGCCAGGCCGCCGCGGTCTTCCATGTCTACGACCGGCTGCGCCTGCACGAGGTGCCAAGGCGCTACACGGTGGAGGCTGGCAAGCGCCTGGCCGGGCGCTGGACGCCCGCGCCGTCCGGGGCCTATGACCTGTGGGTGCTGGGGCCCAACGGCTTTCACCGGCACTTCACCGGCAATGCCCGCCGGGTGGCGGCGGCAGGCCAACCCAACCCCGAGGTGGACGTGGTGCATGACCGCCAGGGCGGTGGCCTGCTCATCACCCTGCGCAACACCGGGCCGGTGCCTTGCGTGTTCACGATGCAGGCCAACGCGTACTTCGGCGCTTCGTCCGGCGCCCGCCAGGCGGTGATGGCCCACAGCGACTTCCGCCTGGCCCGTGCGCTGGACAGCAGCGGGCACTGGTACGACTTCAGCGTGCGGGTGGAAGGCCAACCCGACTACAGCCGGCGCTTCGCCGGGCGGGTGGAGACCGGAGCCGCCTCGATCAGCGACCCGGCCATGTCCGGCCAGGCCATCGCGAGGCAGTGGGCGCTGCCGCGATGAGGGGCCGCCGCGGCATGCCGATGCGGCGCGGCCGTCGGCAGTCGTCCGTGGCGACGGGCGCCGCTGTGGCGCGCCCGGTGGTGGCGCTGATCCGCTCCTGGCGCGAGGTGGCGGCCCTGGCGCACGGCCGGCTGCCGCGGCGCTGAAAGGCAAAACGCCCGGCCGCAGGGTGCGGTCGGGCGTCAGGCGAAGCGGGCCAGTCCGTGTCGCGGCCGGCCCTTCAGCCGAGGCTGGCCGACTCGCTGCCCAGCTTGAAGGCGCCCACCGCGCCGGTCAGCCGGGTGGCCTGGTCGCGCAGGCTCTCTGCGGCCGCGGCCGACTGCTCCACCAAGGCCGCGTTCTGCTGCGTCATCTGGTCCAGCGCGTTCATCGAGGTGTTGACATGGCCGATGCCGCCGGCCTGCTCGGCGGTGGCATGGCTGATCTCGGCGATGATGTCGGTCACCCGCTGCACGCCGTCGACGATCTGCTGCATCGCGCCGCCGGCGTCCTGCACCAGCTGCGCGCCGCTGTCGACCTTCTCGCTCGACGCATTGATCAGGCTCTTGATCTCGCGCGCCGCCTGTGCCGAGCGCTGCGCCAGCGAGCGGACCTCGCCGGCCACCACCGCGAAGCCGCGGCCCTGCTCGCCGGCACGGGCGGCTTCCACCGCCGCGTTCAGCGCCAGGATGTTGGTCTGGAAGGCGATGCCGTCGATCACACCGATGATCTCGCCGATCTTGCGCGAGGCGGCGCTGATCTCGTCCATGCTCGACACCACCTGCGAGACGATGTTGCCGCCGCGCTGCGCCGCTTCGGACGCGCTGCGGGCCAGCTGGTCGGCCTGGCGGGCGGCTTCGGCGCTCTGGCTCACGGTGCTGGTGAGTTCGTCCATCGACGAGGCGGTCTGCTGCAGGTTGGAGGCGGTGGCCTCCGTGCGGCTGCTCAGGTCCTGGTTGCCCACCGCAATCTCCCGCGAGGCGGTAGCAATGGAGTCGGTGGACTGCCGGATGGTGCTGACCGTGTCGCGCAGGCGCAGCGCCATGGTGTACACCGCGGCATGCAGCGAGCCGCTGACCAGCGCTGCCTCACGCACGCGGGCCGCTGCGCTCAGGTCGCCGTCGGCGACGTCCTGCACCAGCTGGCGCAGGCGGGACGGCTCGTCACCCAGGTCGCGCCACACCGAAGCCACGATGAAGCGCGAGGCGATGCCCAGCGTCATCAGCACGGCCAGGCAGGTCGCCAGGCCCACCCAGACCGAGGTCTGGGTGCCGCTTGCCGCGGCGTCCAGTGACTGGCTCACGCCGGCCGCAGCGTCCTTCTTGCGCGCCTCGATCAGTTGGGTGAAGGCGGCTTGCGCACTTTGCATGCGGGTGACGAGGTCGCCCATCTCGGTCTTGCCCAGCATCGCCCGGGTGGCACCCACCGCGGCCGACTGGTAGGCCTCGAAAGCCTGGCCAAGCGCTTCGGCGTCCTGGCGATGGCCTTCGAGGCGGGCGGCCTCGGCCACGGCGGCCCGGGCATCCTTGACGATGGCTTCGACATCGGCGAGCCGCGAGTCATCCCCCTCCGAGGCCGCGGTCTGCAGCGTGAGGCGGAAGGCCTCGGCCGCGCGGTCGATGCGCACCACTTGTTCGAGGTAGGGATACGAGGTGCCCCGCAGGCTTTCCAGCGCGGCCGACGTGCGGCTGCCGACCGCCACGCTGATCGCCTGGCCCACGAAAAACACCGCCGCCGCGCACAGCGGCAACATCCAGATCTTGGCTCGGAACTTCACAATGTCATCCAGGTAGGGGGAGTCCGGGGAGCGCCGCGGCGTGTCGCGACGCCGGTGCTCCGCAAGGCCGGTCGCATGCACCGGCCGGTGGTCAGTCAAGGCTGACGAGCACCTTCACGCTGCCGTCGACGGCCGACTTGTCGATGTAGCCCACCACTTTCGGATCGGCGGCGACCGCCTTCTTCACCGCCGCGGCATCGGGCAGTTCCTTGGGGGCCAGGCCCTTGCCGGTGAACACCAGGCGCGACCAGGTGGCCTTCACCTGAGCGGCATCGCGGCCGGTCGCCTTCTTGTAGAACTCGGCCCGGATGGGCGCGCTGTCGACCTGGTCGACAGGCGTGTACGACTGGTTCTTGCCGAGGAACACGTCCGACACCTGCTCCTTGGTGAGGCTGCCGGCGGCAGGGTTGCCGATCACGACGATGTCGGCCCGGGCGAGGGTGGCGGCGCCGGCCAGCGCCAGCGTGATGCAAAGCTTCTTCATGATCTGTTTCCTGTGCACGCCAGCCATCACCAGACGAAGTCCACGGCGACGCTGTACACGTTGACCGACTTGCCGTTCAGGCCGGACTGGCCTTCGCGCACCACGAACTGGCCGCTGCTGCGCGCGTCGGGCTTGATGTGGTCGAACTGGGCCTTCACCGCGATGTTCTTCATCGCGTCCCAGCGCACGCCGGCCGCGACGGTCTTCTGGCCGACAGAGGCCAGGGTGTCGTTGACACCCTTCGACAGCGCGGCCATCGTGCCCGCCAGCTGCGGGATCGGCGCGGCCGGCAGTGTCTTGGAGCTGTCGCTGTCCTGCTTCAGCTTGGACAGCGTGACATACGGCGTCCAGGTGCCGAAGCGATAACCGCCGGTGAGGTACCAGCCGGTGGTGTCAGCCAGGAACGAGTCGGTGCGGCGACGGGTGTACTCGGCGCTGCCGACGATGTTGTTCCAGTCCAGCGAGGCGCCAATGCCGGTGAAGGTGGCGTCCTTGGAATCGGCCTCCAGATCGTCGGCCAGGCTGCCGAGCGAGCCCAGGCCCACCGGCAGGGCGGCCACGGTGCGCAGGCCGTTGAACAGCTGGTCCAGGCGCTGGGAGCGGGTGACGCTGAACTTGCCCTGGGCATGGCCCGCGCGCAGCGTGACCGGGCCAATCTCCGCCGAGGCGTTGACGCCGACAATGCGCTTGAGCTCGGGGCGCGCGCCGTTGGCGTACTTCACCTTGCTGCTGCCGGCGAAGAACTGGGCCGTGACGTTGGTGTCGCCGATCGAGGAGCTGTACAGCAGGTCGGCGCCGTCGAAGTGGCTGAAGGTGATCTGGCCATAGACGTCCAGCGGCGGACGGATCCAGGTGTTGGTGTAGCCGACGTCACGGAAGTCGCTCACCATGAAGAAGGGAGCGCCCATGCGGCCCACGCGCAGCGAGAACTTGTCGCCGAGCTTGGCCTTGCCGAAGGCCCATTCCAGCCCCGGGGTCCACTTGCCTTCGGAGTTGTGCTTGCTCAGCACCTGCGCGGTGGCCGAGAACATCAGGTTGAAGGTGGCGGTGGCCTGCACGCCGATCTTGCTGTCGACGCCGAAGTCGACCGACTTTCCGGCACCGTCGGGCTGGCCGGGAATGACGTAGTCGGCGTCGGAGTTGTTCGTCTTGACCGCCCCCACGGTGCCGAAGCCCGACAGGCTCAGTGCCGGGCCGCCAGTGTCCTGCGCAAGGCCGGGGGTCGAGAAAAGGGCCGCCAGGGCGGCAAGCGCGATCGTGCGCCGTTGGTGAGACATACGGTACTACCTGCTGAAGGATCGAACACAGGAGCCCTGCCTCGCGGGCAACGGACTCCGACTCGGGATTTATCGGTAGCTGCGGGGCCCGGTGAAGTGGGACATCGAACCATCGGCCCGCAAGCTGTGAGAAAGTTTGCGGAAAATGCCCTCGGACCCCGGTCAAGTGGCTCGAAAAACCGCAGTTTTGCGGAGCCCGCCGATGTGCTCCCAACGCCGGCGGTGCCTCCGTCGCACGGCCGGCGGTACGACGCGAGCCGCTCGGCGGCGCTTGTCCGCATGGCGAACGACGGCAGGCGCTGCAGGGCGCGCAGTGGCGGCGTCGAGCCGCGCGGCACTGGGTGACGGTGAAGGTACGGAGGCAGTGCAGGTGCGATGCGGGGATGCCGGAGTGAGCATTTGCGGCTCACGCGGGACCGGCCCGCGCAGCCGGCGGGTCAAGCCGGCCCGACGGCGGCCCCCGCTCCGCCGGCCGGGTTTCGCTACATGGTGCGATAGAGGCCAAAAGGCCGGTGGATCGGCGTGCCGGCCCGGATCGGCCCCTGCAGGCAGAGGCCGGTGATGCGGCTGCCGGAGAGGTCCTTCAGCAAGCCGAGCACGGCGAAGACATATTCCGGCTCGGGCGTCGTCAGATTGGTTTGCAGCAGCAGCAGGGTGCCCACCATCGGGTTGTCGGGCACCGCGGTGAAGGTGCCGACGCGGGTCTGCGGCATGCCGGTCGCCGAAGTGAACACGCCGAGGAAGGTGCCTTGTGCCAGCACCGTGTCGGGCATCGGAGGCTGCAACTGGAAGCTGATGCTGACCGGCCGGTCGACCACCACTTGCGGTGCACCGAGGAAGGCACCGGTCAATCCATCGTAGTTCGGAATGAGGCTGTCGAGCGGAATGCCGACACATTCCGGGATCGCCTGGCCGGCGGTGGCTTCGGCATGCAGCGTGCGGGCGTCACCGGGCAGCATGCGGGCCAGTTGTTCGATGAAGCGATGGTCTGCCTCACTGCCGGCCGCCTGCGCGGGACCGCAGACGATCGAAGCGAGGGCCAGGGTACAAGGGAGAAGAATGCTCCGCATGACGTGCTCCGTGGTTGGTGTCTCGATGCCACAAGCGAATGCTGCTGCCCATGACGCCTCGGCGGCCATGCACTTCGCGGCACACGCCGCCTGCTGCATGAATAGTGGCTGCCGCCACGGGCGGCAAGTGCAATCGGCCCATGACTGCACGAACCGGGGCCCCTTGGGCAGGGGGCAGGCCGTGGCCCGGTGCGGGCACGGTGCAAGCAAGCCGGCATCCCAGATGATGGCCGCCAGGGGCTGCGCAAGACCGTGGGAAGCCGGCTTGCCCAAGCCCGATGGCCGGTCTGCAGTGCGGCACTTTCGAGCTGAAGATTCTTCGGCATCCGGCTTCTCGGGCAGCGGTGCGCACTGGGTCATGGGCACTGGTCACTGCTCGCAGGCGGCGGCCGTCGCCCGCTGTGGCCCCTGCCACGCCGGGCCTGTTGGCTTTGGCGTTGGACGCCGACGGAGGCCGAGGGTACAACCGGACGACGGCAAAGCAGACCTGGAGGCCAGCCATGGATTTCAACGACCTCCTCACCTCGGGACCGGCCATCGGGACCGCGGTGGCCGGTGTGGTGGCGGCGCTCTACAAGGCGGCCAAGTCACTGCTGGAGTTCAACGACGAATACCTGCAGAAGCGCCGCTTCCGCCAGTACGCGTGGCTGCTGGCCGAGGCCGAGGAACATGCAGATCTGCGGGACTTCATTCATCTCGTCAAACGGGAAGACATCTTCCGTGGCGTGTTCGGCAAGCCGGTCTCACCGCAAACGGCGCGCGCGCTGGTGGCGCTGTACCAGAGCGGGCGGTATTCGATGGAGGAGCTGCGCGCCAGCTATCTCTACGCCCGGCTGCGCGACGACGGCACGCTGGAGGTGAAGCCGGGCGTGGGCGGTGCATTCGTGCTGGCCTTCACACTGAGCCTGGTGGCGGCGATGAGCGTCTATGCGGTGCTGCTGATCGTGCTGTTCCTGGGCGTGCAGAGCTGGTCGGCCGCGCTGGCGGCGGCCGGCGTGCTGGCGGTCTACTCGGGGCTGACCTGGCTGTTCTGCCGCGACGTCCGGGCCGTCATCCTCGCCCGCCGCGTGCAACGTCGCCTGGCCCAGGGGCCGGACGCACCGCAGGTCGCGCCGCCGCCCGCGTCGGTGGCACGCCAGCGCCTGGGCCTGCGCGCGGGCCCGGCGCGCAAATAGCGTGGCCGCCGGCCGCGGCTTGCCCCGTGCTGGCCCGGCCGCAGGCACCGCCCGGCCAGCACGGCGGGCCGCCGGACACTTCAGCGGCCGGCAGCGGGCCGGAAAGCCCGCACAATGGAGGGTTCGTCTACTTTCGGTCCTGCATGGAGCCCCTGATCACCCTGCTGCATCGCTTTGCTGTCGGCGATGCCTGGCGCATTGCCCTCACGCTGGCCGCGCTGGTCGGCACCACGGTGCTGCTGCGCCTGTCCCAGAAGCACCTCACGCGCACTGGCGCGTCGATGGCCGAGCGCCGCGAGCGCTTCGTCTTCGGCCGCAACGTCATCATCCTGCTGGCGATGGCCGGCATCACCGGCATCTGGGCCTCCAAGATCGCCGGCTTTGCCTTGTCGCTGGCCGCGGTGGCCGGTGCCATCCTGATCGTCAGCAAGGAGGCACTGTCCAACCTGCTGGGCTTTGCGATGATGACCGTGTCGCGGCCCTATCGCATTGGCGACTACATCCAGATCGGCGCGGCCGGCGGCCGGGTGGTCGACATCGATGCGATGTGCACCACCCTCATCGAGACCCTCGAAGGCCACCAGGCCACCGGCCGCACGGTGACCGTGCCGAACGCGATGCTGCTGACCCAGCCGGTGCGCAACCTCAGCGTGACCGGCCAGTTCGTCGTGCACCTGTTGCACATCGGGCTGGAACCCAAGGAAGACCTGCTGGCCCACGAAGCGGTGCTGCTGCAGGCAGCAGCCGAGGTTTGCGAGCCCTGGCGGGCCGAAGCCAACACCCACTTGAGCCGGCTGGAGGAGATCCGCAACGTCGACCTGCCGTCGGCCGAGCCGCGGGTGGTGGTGGAACTGGGGGACGCGAAGGCCGCGACGCTGGCGCTGCGCTATGTCTGCCGGCCGCACGAGCGGGTGAAGGTCGAGCAGGCCATCCTGCGCCACTACCTGGCGCACCGGCCGGCCTGGCTCGACGGCAGCAGCGAAGCCCAGAAGGCCGCCTGAGGCGGGCGGCCGCTCAGTGCTCCGCGGCGCGCGGGTGCATCACCGCCGCCACCAGCAGTTCCAGCCATTCCGACCAGCCGGCCAGTACCGCTGCACGCTCTTCCTCACTGAGGCCGAGGCCATGCCAGCCGTTGGTCACCGTCAGCTCGGTGGCCGCCGGCCCGAGTGGATGGAAGCGCACTTCGACAAATTCGTCGACCTGCCCATCCACGCCGGGGTCGGCATGGCAGAAGGTCTGCACGATGCGGTGGCCCGGCTCCAGCACCCGGTACTCGCCGGTCAGGCTGTTGGCCTGGGCGGGATCGCCGTCGTCGGAGGATGGAAAGCGGTAGCGGCCACCCACGTTCACGTCGGTGTCGACCACTTCCGCCAGCCAGCGCCGCATCAGCTCGGGTTCGGTCCACGCGGCATACAACTCATCGGCCGGGGCATCGACGCGCCGCCGCACCGTCACGACATGATCTGGCGTGCTCATCGCTTCCTATCCTTTCCGGGCCGGACGACGCAGAACAGGGCATGCGCGGCTCGGGGTGCCCGTCGGCCGGGCCAGCGCAAGCGGGTCAGTTCCCACTGAGCAAGCCGAGCGCCCGAAGTGCGGCTGGCGGCTGGCTGCCGCGGCATTTTGTCACGGCGCGCCCGGCGACAAGCCCATTTCCCGCGCGGAGCCGGCGAACTGCTCGCGCAGCCAGGCCAGCACCGCGGCGCGGCGCGCGTCGGCCTCGAAGGGCTGTGGCGACAGCAGGCAGTACGAGGAGCCGTCCTGCACGAAACCGAAGGGCGCCGCCAGCTGGCTGCCGGCCAGGTCCTCCTGCACCATGTAGGCCGAGCCGATGGCCACGCCCAGGCCCGCCCCGGCAGCCTGCAGGCTGAGGTAGAAGTGCTCGAAGCTCTGGCCCTGCCGGTGCGACACGGCCACACCCGCCGCCCGGGCCCAGCTGGCCCAGGCCGACTTGCGGGTGGCAGTGTGCAGCAGGCGTTGCGCCGTCAGTTCGAGGCGCCCGCGGCGCAGCAGGGCCGGCGCGCAGACCGGCCCGGTCCATTCCTCGCCGACCACTTCGGCCGCCAGGCCGGGCTCCCAGCGGAAATCATTGCGCCGCAGTGCCAGGTCCACGCCGGCGCGCTGGAAGTCCACCTTGCCGCCCGCCGCCGACAGGTGCAGCTGGATTTCGGGATGCCGCTTGTAGAAATTACCGAGCCTCGGGATCAGCCAGCGCATGGCAAGGGTCGGTTCGCAGGACAGCACCAACGGCGCTTGCGGCGGTGGGGCCGCCAGCTCGGCCACCGTGCGGGCCAGCTGCTCGAAGATGGCCTGGGTGGTGGCCTGCAGCTGCACACCCTGGGGCGTCAGGAAGACCGCGCGGTTGCGACGCTCGAACAGGGCCACGCCAAGCGCGTCTTCCAGGCTGCGCACCTGCCGGCTGACCGCGCCATGGGTCACGTGCAACTCGCTGGCGGCCGCCACGAAGCTGCCGAGCCGCGCCGCCGCGTCGAAGAAGCGCAGGCTGGAAAGGGGAGGGAGGCGCTGCATCAGTGAGCCAGGGTCACAGAAAAGCGCGCACTATAAATCGTTCGTCGACCGGCCGGTTTGCCGACACCATGCACGGCGTGGACGACAGCAGGTGCGTGTGCCCCGAGGCAGGTGCCGGCGGTCGCTTCGCCAGGCAGCGGTGAGGCGTACTCACCGATGGCCTGCCGCCGGGGCCTTGGCCTGCACTTCGGGCCGCCCGTCCTTCACGTCTTGCCGTCAACCGACGATATGAACGAATTTGCCGCCGTGGCCGCCGTCACCCTTGTCGCCACCGTCAGTCCTGGCCCGGACTTCGCCATGGTGAGCCGCAACAGCCTGCTGTTCGGGCGCCGCTGGGGCCTGTGGTCGGCGGCCGGCATTGCACTGGGCGTGCAGGTGCACGTGGCCTACACGATGTTCGGCGTTTCGCTGCTGCTGGCCCACACGCCGGCCTGGTTCGGCGTGCTGAAGTGGCTGGGCGCGGCCTACCTGGTCTTCATCGGCGCCCGGGCCCTGGCCGCGCACGGTGCCGGCCTGCCGGCAGACGGCCTGCCGGCCGGGACCGCGCCCAGCCGCGGCGCGCTGAGGACCGGCTTCATGACCAATGCGCTCAATCCGAAGACGACGCTGTTCGTGATCAGCACCTACACCCAGGTGGTCGGCCCCGCCACGCCGCTGCTTCGCCAGTTTGGCTACGGCCTGCTGATGTCGGCCGTGCACCTGGGCTGGTTCGCGCTGGTGGCGTTGCTGCTGTCGCAGCCGCGGCTGCGTCAGCGGGTGATGCGGCACCGTGTCGCGGTGGACCGCCTGACCGGCGCGGTGCTGGTCGGCCTGGGCCTGTCGCTGGCGCTCGCGGGCGTCAATCGGTGAGGCGGCCGCCCGCCTGCCGGGACCATCACGCCGGCTGCAGCTGGAAGCCGGCCATCACGCCGGCTGGCCGCCGGCTGAAGTGAGCGCGGCCGACTGAGGGCACTGGCGGGCGACTCAGTGCGCGGCGTTGCGCTGCTCGAACCAGCGGCCCAGCAGCTCGCGCTCGCCGGCCGTCATCTGGGTGGCGTTGTTGAGTGGCATGGTGCGGGTCACCACCGCCTGCTGGTAGATCTGCTGCGCGTGCTGCTCGATCAGCGCGGCGCTGCCGAGCTCGATGTTCTTGCTCTTCACCGCCGCGCTGTGGCAGAGCGTGCAGCGCTGCTCCACCACCGCCTGCACCTGGGCCAGCGTGACCGGTGTCGCCGCGGCGGCGGAGGTGGCCGGCGCCGACACGGTGGCGCGCGGCGCGGCCAGCGCCAGCAGGCCGACGATCATCACCACGCCGGCAGCCGCATAGCCGAAGGGCGGCGTCTTCTGCTGCAGCTTGGCGCGGTGCCGGGCAACGAAGTAGTGGCGGATCAGCGCGCCGGCCAGCATCAACACCGCCAGGGTCAGCCAGTTGTTCTCGCCGCTGTAGAGGAAGCCATAGTGGTTGCTGAGCATGGCGAACAGCACCGGCAGCGTGAAGTAGGTGTTGTGCACGCTGCGCTGCTTGCCGCGCTTGCCGTGGATGGGGTCCACCGGCTGGCCGGCCTTCAGCTGTGCCACCACCTTGCGCTGGCCGGGGATGATCCAGAAGAACACATTGGCACTCATGGCGGTGGCGATCATCGCGCCCACCAGCAGGAAGGCCGCCCGCCCGGCGAACAGCTGGCAGGCCAGCCAACAGGCGAAGACCACCGCGGCGAACACCAGCCCGCCGACCACCTTGTCGCCGTTCGGCCGCTGGCCGAAGACGCGGCAGATGCCGTCGTAGAGCAGCCAGAAGCCGGCCAGGAAGCCCAGCGCGACCGCCACCGCGAGCGAGGGCGACCAGTCGTGCACGCTCTTGTCGACCAGGAAGGTGCCGGCATTGAAGAGGTAGAGCACCGTGAAGAGGCCGAAGCCGGTCAGCCAGGTGGAATAGCTCTCCCAGTAGAACCAGTGCAGGTGCTGGGGCAGTTGCTTGGGCGAGACCAGGTACTTCTGCGGGTGGTAGAAGCCGCCGCCGTGCACGGCCCACAGCTCGCCGTCCACCCCCTTGGCCTTGAGGTCGGGCGCGGTCGGCGCGGTGAGGCTGTTGTCGAGGAAGACGAAGTAGAAGGAGGAGCCGATCCAGGCGATGGCCGTGATGACATGGGCCCAGCGCAGCAGCAGGTTGGCCCAGTCGAGCAAGTAGGCAGTGTCCATGAGACAGGGGCGTTCGAGTCGGGCCGCCGCACGCAACGCCGTCGGGCGATGCCGGTGCGCCGGCCGAAACCCCTTACCACTGCGGGCTCTGTAAGGAGGACACGTCGCAACCGGCCTGCAGGGGCAGGAGCCGGGCTCCGCGGCGACGCGGGGATTAAAGTGTATGCAATCTGACGGGTGAAGCGTGCACCGGGATTACCCTAGGAAAAGGCAGGCGGCGGTGCCGACTCAGCTGCCCCGATAGGTGGAATACGACCACGGGCTGGCCAGCAGGGGCACGTGGTAGTGCAGCGAGGCATCGGCGATGCCGAACTCCAGCGGCACGTCTTCCAGGAAGGCCGGCTCGGGCAGCGTGCGGCCCCGGCCGCGGAAATAGGCGCCCACCGCGAAGACGAGCCGGTAGCGGCCCGGCTGCAGCGCGCTGCCTTCCAGCAGTGGCGCGTCGGCCCGCCCGTCGTGGTTGAGGGCGAGGCGGGCGAGCGGCGTGGCGGCCTCGCCGTCGAGCCGGTAGAGCGACACCTGCAGGCCGGCGGCGGGGCAGCCGTCCACGGTGTCGAGCACATGGGTCGTGAGTTTTCCCAATCGATCCTCCAGATCAAAACAGTCCAAACCAGGCGCCACCCAATGTCTCGGCGGCAGCGCCGGCTAAAGTGTATACAGTCTTGCGTACCGCAAGTACAAATGCGTGTGTCCTGCGTACAGCCAGATAAACGGCGACGCAGCCTCCCCACCTGCCGGCGAACCGAAGGAGACATCGTGGCAGCCATTCTTTCCCCCTCCCGCGCGCTCTCGGAGGAGCGCCTGTCCCTCGGCCGCCTGCTGGCGCTCGGCCTGCAGCATGTGCTGGTGATGTATGCCGGCACGGTGGCCGTGCCGCTGGTGGTCGGCGGTGCGCTGAACCTGCCCAAGGACCAGCTGGCCTACCTCATCAACGCCGACCTGTTCGCGGCCGGCCTGATCACGCTGATCCAGGCGCTGGGCTTCTGGAAGTTCGGCATCCGCATGCCGGTGATGATGGGTGTCACCTTCGCGGCGGTGTCGCCGATGATCGCCATCGGCGCCAACCCGGAGGTCGGCCTGCTGGGCATCTACGGGGCGGTGATCGTCGCGGGGCTGTTCGGCATCGTGGTGGCTCCCTTGATGGGGCGCCTGCTGGGGCTGTTCCCGCCGGTGGTCACGGGCACCGTCATCGCGCTGATCGGCATGTCGCTGCTGGGGGTGGCCATCAACTGGGCCGCCGGCGGGCAGCCGAGCGTCACCGCCATGGTGGACGGTGTGGCCCACCAGACGGCCAACCCTGGCTATGGCGAGCTGGGCAACCTGGCGGTGGCCGCGGTGGTGCTGGCGGTGGTGCTGATCCTCACGAAGTACGGCCGGGGCCTGATTGCCAACATCGCGGTGTTGATCGGCCTGGTGGTCGGCACGGTCGCGGCCGCGGGGCTGGGCAAGGTGCATGTGGACGGCCTGTCGGAGGTGGCATGGATGTCGGTGGTCACGCCGCTGCATTTCGGCATGCCGGTGTTCGACGCCTCGGCCATCGTGTCGATGTGCATCGTCATGCTGATCACGCTGGTGGAGTCGACCGGCATGTTCCTGGCGCTGGCCGACATCACCGGCAAGAAGCTCAGCACCGAGGACCTCACGCGCGGCCTGCGCGCCGACGGGCTGGGCACCGTCATTGGCGGCGTGTTCAACACCTTCCCCTACACCTCGTTCTCGCAGAACGTGGGCCTGGTGACGGTGACCGGCGTGCGCTCACGCTATGTGGCGGCGGCCGGCGGGCTGATCCTGATCGCGCTCGGCCTGTTCCCGAAGATGGCGCACATCGTCGCCTCGGTGCCGCAGTTCGTGTTGGGCGGTGCCGGCATCGTGATGTTCGGCATGGTGGCCGCCACCGGTGTGCGCATCCTGGGCACGGTGGATTTCGAGCGCTGCCGGCACAACCTCTTCATCGTGGCGATCTCGATCGGCTTCGGCATGATGCCCACGCTCGCGCCGACCTTCTTCCAGCACTTCCCGGCCTGGATGGGCGCCATCACCCACAGCGGCATCGTGCTCGGCACGCTGGTGGCGGTGCTGCTGAACCTCTACTACAACGGCATGCAGTCGCGCGAGCTGGCCTTCGCCCAGGCCGCCGCCACCTCGCATGGCGCGGAATGAGGCGGTGACCATGGACACGAGACGGCCGCCGCTGGTGCTGCGCCATGCCGATGTCGTGGTGACGATGGACGCCGGGCGCCGCGAGATCGCCGACGGGACGGTGGTGGTGCAGGGCGGCACCATCGAATGGGTGGGGCCCACCGCGGCGCTGCCTTCGCGGCATGCCGAGGCGGTGCACAACGGCACTGCCCGGGTGATCGAGCTGGCCGGCCATGCGTTGCTGCCCGGCCTGGTGAACACCCACCACCACATGTACCAGAGCCTGACCCGGGCGCTGCCCGGCGCGCAGGACGCCGAGCTGTTCGGCTGGCTGCAGCACCTCTACCCGGTGTGGCGGCAGCTGACGCCGGAGATGGTGCGCGTCTCCACGCTCACCGCGATGGCCGAGCTGCTGCTGTCGGGCTGCACGACCAGCAGCGACCATCTCTACCTCTATCCCAACGGCAGCCGGCTTGACGACGCCATCGAGGCGGCGCACCAGATCGGCATGCGTTTCCATGCCGCGCGCGGCAGCATGAGCGTGGGCCGCAGCCAGGGTGGCCTGCCGCCCGACAGCGTGGTGGAGGACGAGGACGCCATCCTGAAGGACACCGAGCGGCTGATCCGGCAGTGGCACGACCCACGCGATCAGGCGATGACGCGCATCGTCGTCGCGCCCTGCTCGCCGTTCTCGGTTTCGCAGGACCTGATGCGCGAGTCGGCCCTGCTGGCCCGCCAGCATGGCGTGTCGCTGCACACCCACCTGGCGGAGAACGACAACGACCTGGCCTATTCCCGCGAGCGCTTCGGCAAGACGCCGGCCGAGTACGCGGAAGACCTGGGCTGGGTCGGGCCGGACGTCTGGCATGCGCACTGCGTCAAGCTCGATGCCGCCGGCATCGCGCTGTTCGCCCGCACCGGCACTGGCGTGGCGCACTGCCCCTGCTCCAACATGCGGCTGGCCTCGGGCATCGCGCCGGTGCGCGCCATGCGTGACGCCGGCGTGCCGGTGGGCCTGGGCGTGGACGGCAGCGCTTCGAACGACGCCGCCCACCTGCTGGGCGAAGCCCGGCAGGCCCTGCTGCTGCAGCGGGTGGGCCACGGCCCGCAGGCCATGACGGCTCGCGAGGCGCTGGAGATTGCCACGCTGGGCGGCGCCCGGGTGCTGGGCCGCAGCGACATCGGTGCCCTGGCGCCCGGCATGGCGGCCGACCTGGTGGCCTTCGACCTGCGCGGCGTCGCGCATGCCGGCGCCCAGCACGATCCGGTGGCGGCGCTCGTGTTCTGCACGCCAGGCACGGCAGCGGTGGTGGTGGTGAACGGCCGGGTGGTGGTGGAGGGCGGGCAGCTGTGCACGCTGGACCTGCCGCCGCACCTGGAGCGACACCGCGCGCTGAGCCTGCAACTGGCCGAGCGGGCCCGCCGCGAGGCCTGAACGACCTTCTTCACAGCTTCTTCGACATGCACACCCTGGAACAACTCAACCGCGCGTCGGACGACGACGTTGCCGCCGCGCTGGACGGCGTCTACGAACACTCGCCCTGGGTGGCGCGGGCGGCCGCCGCGATGCGGCCCTTCCGCAGCCTGGCCCACCTGAAGTACACGCTGGCGCGTGCCGTGCGCGAGGCTGGCCGCGAGGCGCAGCTGCGCCTGCTGCGGGCCCACCCGGAGCTGGCCGGCAAGGCCATGGTGGCGAGGTCGCTGACGGCCGAATCGACCCAGGAGCAGTCCGCCGCCGGCCTGACCGCCTGCACACCCGAGGAGTTCGCGCGGCTGCAGCAGCTCAACACCCGCTACAACGAGCGCTTCGGCTGGCCTTTCATCCTGGCGGTGCGCGGCCCGCGCGGCCGGGGCCTCAGCCGCCGCGAGATCATCGAGACCTTCGAGCGGCGCCTGCAGGGGCATGCGGACTTCGAGTTCCAGGAATGCTTGCGCAACATCGACCGCATTGCCGAGCTGCGGCTCAACGACAAGTTCGGCCAGCGGCCGGTGCTGGGCGAGCAAGTGTGGGACTGGGCCGAGGCGCTGGCCCGCCACAGCGATGCCGGCAGCGCGCCCGGTGAACTGACGGTGACCTACCTCACCGAGGCCCACCGTGCCTGCGCGCGCCAGCTGTGCGCCTGGATGCAGGACGCCGGCTTCGACGAGGTGGCGGTCGATGCCGTCGGCAACGTGGTGGGCCGCTACCTTGGCGAGCAGCCGGGGTTGCCCGCGCTGATGACCGGCTCGCACTACGACACGGTGCGCAATGCCGGCAGGTACGACGGCCGCCTCGGCGTGCTGGTGCCGATAGCGGCGGTACAGCACCTGGCGCGGACCGGACGCCGCCTGCCCTGCACGCTCGAGGTGATCGGCTTCGCGGAAGAGGAGGGCCAGCGCTTCGCGGCCACCTTCCTCGGCTCCAGCGCGGTGGTGGGCAACTTCGACATGGGCTGGCTGTCGCAGGTGGATGCGGCCGGCGTCACGATGCGCGAGGCCCTGGCCACGGCCGGGCTGGACCCGGCGGCCATCCCCGCGCTGGCCCGGCGGCGTGAGGACTACCGGGGCTTCGTCGAACTGCACATCGAGCAGGGCCCGGTGCTCGACGGCCTGGACCTGCCGCTGGGCGTGGTCAGCTCCATCAATGCCAGCGTGCGGCTGCGCGGCGAGGTGGTGGGGGTGGCCAGCCACGCCGGCACCACGCCGATGCACCTGCGGCGCGATGCGGCGGCCGCGGTGGCCGAGCTGTCGGTGTGGATGGAGGCGCGGGCCGCGGCCGACGGCGACTCGGTGGCCACCATTGGCATGCTGCAGGTGCCCAATGGCTCGGTGAACGTGGTGCCGGGCCGCTGCAGCTTCAGCCTGGACTTGCGTGCGCCGTCAGACGCCCAGCGCGACCGGCTCGACGAGGACGTGCGGGCCCAGCTGGCGCGCATCTGCGAGCGCCGCGGCCTGCAATACAGCCTGCAGCAGACGATGCGGGTGGCGGCCGCACCGTGCGATGCGGCGCTGAGTGCGCGCTGGGCGGCCGCGGTGGAGCGGCTGGGCCTGCCGGTGCACCGGCTGCCCAGCGGCGCCGGCCACGACGCGATGAAGCTGCACGAGCTGCTGCCGCAGGCCATGCTGTTTGTGCGTGGCGGCAATGCCGGCATCAGCCACAACCCGCTGGAAAGCATCACCAGCGACGACGCCGACCTGTGCGTGCGGGCCTTCCTGGACCTGCTCGACTCACTCTCAGGAGACCCTTCATGACGACCACCCCCCACCAGGCGCTGGACGCCTGGATCGAGGCGCATTTCGACGAACAGGTGCGCTACCTGCAGGCGCTGGTGCAGGTGCCCACCGACACGCCGCCCGGCAACAACGCGCCGCATGCCGAGCGCACCGCCGAGCTGCTGCGCGGCTTCGGCCTGCAGGCCGAGCACCACCCGGTGCCCACCGCGCGGGTGGAGGCCGCCGGCCTGCAGAGCATCACCAACCTGGTGGTGCGGCATCGCTTCGGCGAGGCCGGTCCCACCATCGGGCTCAACGCGCATGGCGACGTGGTACCGCCCGGCGAGGGCTGGACGCGCGACCCCTACGGCGCCGAGATCGAGGACGGCCGCCTCTACGGCCGGGCCGCCGCGGTGAGCAAGAGCGACTTCGCCACCTTCACCTTCGCGCTGCGGGCGCTGCAGGCGCTGGGCCGGCCGCTGAAGGGCGGCGTGGAGCTGTACTTCACCTACGACGAGGAATTCGGCGGTGAGCTGGGCCCCGGCTGGCTGCTGGAGCAGGGCCTGATCCGGCCCGACCTGCTGATCGCCGCCGGCTTCAGCTACGAGGTGGTGACGGCGCACAATGGCTGCCTGCAGATGGAGGTGACGGTGCACGGCAAGATGGCGCACGCCGCCATCCCGCACACCGGCGTCGATGCGCTGCAGGCGGCAGTGCAGCTGTTGAATGCGCTGTACCGCGAGAACGAGCGCTACCACGGCATCGTCTCGCAGGTGCCGGGCATCCGGCATCCCTACCTCAACGTCGGCACCATCGCCGGTGGCACCAACACCAACGTGGTGCCCGGCAAGGTGTCGTTCAAGCTCGACCGCCGCATGATTCCGGAGGAACGCCCGGCCGAGGTCGAGGCCCAGCTGCAGCGCCTGATTGAGGAGACCGCCGCCCGCCTGCCCGGTGTCACCGTCGAGGTGCGCCGCCTGCTGCTGGCCCGTGCGATGCAGCCGCTGCCCGGCAATGCGCCGCTGGTGCAGGCGCTGCAGGCGCATGGCGAGGTGGTGTTTGGCGAGCCCATTCCGGCCATGGGCACGCCGCTGTACACCGATGTGCGCCTGTTCTGCGAGCGTGGCATTCCGGCCGTGATCTACGGCGCGGGACCGCGCACGGTGCTGGAGTCGCATGCCAAGCGGGCCGACGAGCGGCTGGTGCTGGACGACCTCAAGCGCGCCACGCGGGTGGTTGCGCGGGCCTTGTACGACTTGCTGGCCTGAGGGAGGCGCCCGCGGGGCCTGGCCCGCAAGGCCTCAAGGCGCCTGCCCGGGTGCCATGGCGGCCGGCAGTCGCTTGAAGTAGTAGACGGTGGGATGCAGGCTGCCGTCCGGCGCCGCCGCGTAGTCGGGGATTTCGCCGGCGCGCTGCCAGCCCTGCCGCAGGTACAGCGCTTCGGCCTCGGAGCCGCGCAGCGTGTCGAGCACGAGCAGGCGGAGGCCTTCGCTGCACGCCTGCCGCTCCACGGCGGCGAGCAGTTGCGAGGCCACCCCTTGCCGGCGTTCGGTGCGCAGCACCAGCAGCTTCTGCACCTCGGCGCGGTGGCGTCCGTTTTCCTTGCTGCAGGGCGCCAGCTGCACCGCCCCGGCCACCCGGCCGCTGCGCTGCGCCACCCACAGCTGCAGGCCGGGGCCGAGGGCGGCGAACACCTGGTCCCAGTAGCGCTCGGCGGTGCCTGACGCCACCGGGGCGAGGAAGCCGACCGAAGCACCGCCATGCACGCAGTCGGTCAGCAGATCACAAAGGCCGCGGTAGAGGCCGGCCTCGGGCGCGGGGACGTTCCGGATCACGAGCATGCAGGCTCCTGGCTCAGCACCGATGGTTTCCACATCTTAGAGCGGCTAACAAAACTCTTCTGGCGTCGTTGCGCCGCCTTGCCGTACCGGTCGTACTGTCTGCGGCGGCGCGCCTAGCCAGAACCGCTGCGCTGAGTTTTGTTAGCCGCTCTTAGACCGAGGCTGGCGACGAGGGGCGGGATCATGCAACACGGAACGGCTTGCTTCACAAGGAAAGCCTTCAGCGCCGCCCCGGGAGCCAAAGGGGCGGGCTGGTCATGCCGCTCGGCGCGGCGTGCGGCGCAACCTCTGTAGGGGAGACAAGGGTTGCGGTCGCGATGCCGCCATATGCAAGCCACTGACCCCTGCCCATCGACCCGGCTGCACGGTCCGGCCGGCGGCTCCATCGCCGAGACGGTGAGCGCCGCCTGCCGGGCGGTGTTTGCCGGGGCGGGTTCGCATTCGTCGGCAGCCGCCCTCCTGCAGGACCGCGGCATCCCGATGAAGGCCTGTGACCGTCCGCCTTGCCGGCTGTTTGACGCCCGGGCGAGTGCTGGTGCTGGTGCGACCGCTCAAGGCAGTGGCCGCCCGTCGCAGGTTTAACAGGGTGCCTCAAGACGGCGACAAGCGGTCCTGAGTAGGGTGCCTGCGGAGCTTGAACGTCCCGCTGCGATTGCCGCCTGCCTGGCGCACAGCGAAACATCCCTCCAGAGACAACAAGATGAACAAGCCACTGACCATCGTGCTCGCTCTGGCGCTCGCGCCCGCGGTCCACGCCACCCCCACCAGCACCCCCACCAGCACCAGCACCCCCACCAGCACCAGCACCAGCACCAGCACCAGCTACGCGAGCCTGACCCACCTCCAGTTCACCTCGAAGGACCTGAGGCCCCGCGACGGTACCGAGGCCGGCTTCGGCTTCGTCATGCCAGCGCAGACGGTGGTGGCGGTGAGCAACACGGCCGACGGGCCGCCGGGCCACGAGAAGAGCGTGGAAGGCGGCTTCAGTGAGCTGTCGATCTCGCAGGACGATGGCCATGCGCAGGTGGGCCCCGGGTTCCTGATCGCCGAGGCCGCCAGCCACACGCCGGGCAAGCGGGTCGACGTCACGGCCTATACCGGCGGCGGTGGGATCGAGCACGGGCAAGGCTGGCAGCAGATCATGCTGGCCCCGCATGTGTCGCTCACGATGTCGGGATTCGCGCAGCTCAGCATCCATTGCGCCGAGGGCGTCGGCCGGGGCTGCGACAACACGCTGGCCTACGTCCACTTCGGCTTCTGGGGCGTCGTACCCCGCGAGACCTGGCAATGGCTGTCCGCAAGCCGGCCTGGCGAAACGCGGACGGAGCAACGCTTCATGGAAGCACCCATCGAGAACCACTCCGATGAGCCCATGGTGCTCGGCTTCCAGGCCTATGTGCAAGCCTCCGCCGACCCTCTCAGCCCCATCCCCGAGCCAGGGACATACGCCCTGTTGCTGGCCGGCCTGGCGATGCTCGGTGCGCGCACGCGCAGGCGGCAGTCGTGGTCATCCTGGGGCGCGGGTCCGGCAAGCCCACCCCGCAGCACCTCTGCTGGCTGGCAACGCCGGGCTGAAGGACCGGCAACACCGCGAGGTGGCCCGCCTGGGCAGCGCCGGTCCACGGCTCCAGCCTCCGGCGGCTCCCATCCGGCGGCGGGCGCCGTTGTGGCCACTGGCCTGATCGACCCGGCACGGTGCCGCCGAGTGCGGAGTGCGCTACACCCGCGCAACCCGCAACAGGTTGGTCGA
Source organism: Eleftheria terrae (assembly GCF_030419005.1). NCBI lineage: Bacteria > Pseudomonadati > Pseudomonadota > Betaproteobacteria > Burkholderiales > Eleftheria > Eleftheria terrae. Next base: position 2,713,781 of record NZ_CP106951.1, on the reverse strand, counting down.
CCCCGCCTGGCCGAAGGGCAGGCCGGCCACCAGCGTGAACAGGTCGCCCGGCGCCGCCAGCCCCTCGCCCAGCAGGTGGCGGCCGGCCAGGGCCACCAGCTCGTCGCTGCCCGGCACCTCCTGGCAGCGCACCGAATGCACGCCCCAGGCCAGCGCCAGGCGGCGGGCGATCGCCTCGCTTGGCGCCAGGCTGAGGATGGGCACCGCCGGCCGCTCGCGCGCGGCGCGCAGGGCCGTGTGGCCGGAGGTGGTGAAGGCCACGCTGGCGCGCGCCTTCAGCACGCCGGTGGTCTCGCGCAGCGCCGCGCACAGCGCGTCGGCCTCGTTCGACTCTGGCGCGGCGCGGGCCGTCGCCAGCGTGGTGGTGAAGTCGGGATCGGCCTCCACCTGGCGCAGGATGCGGTCCATCATCGCCACCGCCTCCACCGGGTGCCGGCCCGAGGCCGACTCGGCCGACAGCATCACCGCGTCGGCGCCTTCATAGATGGCGTTGGCCACGTCGGAAGCCTCGGCCCGGGTGGGCACCGGGGCGCTGACCATCGATTCGAGCATCTGCGTCGCCACGATCACCGGCTTGCCCTGGCGGCGGCACAGCCGCACCACGCTGCGCTGGATGCCGGGCACCGCCTCGGGCGGCATCTCCACGCCGAGGTCACCGCGCGCCACCATCACCGCGTCGGCCTGCTGCACGATCTGCGGCAACTCGGCCAGCGCCGCCGGCTTCTCGATCTTGGCCAGCAGCCAGGCCCGCGGGCCCACCAGCTCGCGCGCTTCCACCAGGTCGGCGGCGCGCTGCACGAAGGACAGCGCCACCCAGTCCACCCCCAGCGCCAGGGCGAAAGCCAGGTCCTCGCGGTCCTTGGGCGTCAGTGCGGGAATGGGGATGGCGGCGTCCGGCAGGTTGACGCCCTTGCGGTCGGACAGGCGGCCGCCCACTGCCACGCGGGTGTGCAGCCGCTCGCCGTCGTTGTGGCGCACCACCAGCCGCAGGCGGCCGTCGTCCAGCAGCAATGCCTGGCCTGGCGTGGCAGCGGCAAACAGCTCGGGATGCGGCAGCTGCACCCGGCGGCCGTCACCGGGCGCAGGGTCGCGGTCGAGCAGGAAGTCCTGCCCGGCCAGCAGTTCCACACTGCCTCCCTCGAAGCGGCCGACCCTCAGCTTGGGGCCCTGCAGGTCGGCCAGCACCGCGATGGGCCGGCTGCGCTGGCGCTCGACGCTGCGCACCTGCTCGTAGCGGCGGCGGTGGTCCTCGTGGCTGCCGTGGCTGAAGTTGAGGCGGAAGACATCGACGCCAGCGTCGAACATCGCCCGGATGGTGGCCGCCTCGCTGCTGGCGGGGCCCAGGGTGGCGACGATCTTCGCCTGGCGGAGTCTGTGCATGGTGGGCTGGGCGCGCTCAGTAGACGAGCAGCGCGCGGAAGTCGTTGACATTGGTGCGGGTGGGGCCGGTGACCAGCAGCTGGCCGCAGGCGGAGAAGACGCTCCAGGCATCGTTGTCGGCCTGTGCAGCCAGCGGCTGCAGCCCGAGCTCGGCGCAGCGCTGCAGGAAGTCGGGGCCGCACCAGGCGCCGGCGTTGTCCTCGGAGCCGTCGATGCCGTCGGTGTCCGCGGCCAGCGCCCAGACGCGCGGCTCGCCCTGCAGCGCCAGGGCCAGTCCGAGCAGGTATTCGGCATTGCGCCCGCCGCGCCCGCGGCCGCGCACCGTCACGGTGGTCTCGCCGCCCGACAGCAGCAGGCAGGGGCGGGGAAACGGCCGGTCGTGGCGCGCCACCTGGCGTGCGAGGGCCGCATGGGCCTTGGCCACCTCGCGCGCCTCGCCCTCCAGGTCGTCGCACAGCACATGCGCGGCGATGCCCATCGAGCGTGCCGCCGCCGCGGCCGCGTCGAGCGATTGCGCGGCGGTGGCAATCACGCGGACCTCGTTGCGCGCAAGCCGCGGGTCACCCGGCTTGGGGGTTTCGTTCTCGGGGTCGCGCAGGTGGGCGAGCACCGCTGGCGGCACGTCGATGCCGTACCGCTGCAGCACGGCCAGCGCCTCGGCAGCGGTGCTGGCATCGGGCAGGGTGGGGCCGCTGGCCACCACCGAGGGATCGTCGCCCGGCACGTCGGAGATCACCAGCGTCAGCACCCGGGCTGGATGGCAGGCCAGTGCCAGTCGCCCGCCCTTGAGGGCCGACAGGTGCTTGCGCACGCAGTTCATCTCGCCGATGGAGGCGCCGCTGCGCAGCAGCGCCCGGTTCACCGCACGCTTGTCTTCCAGGCTGATGCCGGGGGCCGGCGCACTCAGCAGCGAGGAGCCGCCGCCGGAGATCAGGCACAGCACCAGGTCGTCCGCGCCGAGGCCGCTGACCAGCGCCTGGATGCGCTGCGCCGCCTGCTCGCCGGCCGCGTCGGGCACCGGGTGGCCGGCCTCCACCACCTCGATGCGATGGCAGGGCGCGCCGTGCCCGTAGCGGGTGACGACCAGGCCCGACAGCGGCTGCGCCGGCCAGTGCGCCTCGACCGCCGCGGCCATGGCGGCCGCGGCCTTGCCGGCGCCGACCACCACCACCCGGCCGCGCCGCGGCGGTTCGCCCAGGTGGCGGCCCAGGCAGCGGGCCGGGCTGGCCGCCTGCACGGCGGCATCGAACAGGGCCGCCAGCAACTGCGGCGGCGACTGTGCCGCTTGCGGCAGGGAGGGGGTGGCAGCCATGCGTCAGCTCGCGTTCGGGTTGGGGGCGATCTGGTGGGCCGACATCAGCTCGATCGCGCGGCACAGGGCCGAGTGGTCGGCCCCCGACAGGCCGTTGGCCGCGCAGGTGTTCATCAGCTCCTGCACCACCGCGGTGTTGGGCAGCGCCACGCCGAGCGCCTTGGCGCCCTGCAGGGCGAGGTTCAGGTCCTTCTGGTGCAGCTCGATGCGGAAGCCCGGCTCGAAGGTGCGCTTGACCATGCGCTCGGCATGCACCTCCAGGATGCGCGAGGACGCGAAGCCGCCCATCAGCGCCTGGCGCACCTTGGCCGGGTCGGCGCCGGCCTTGCTGGCGAACAGCAGCGCCTCGGCCACCGCCTGCAGGTTGAGCGCGACGATGATCTGGTTGGCCACCTTGGTGGTCTGGCCGTCGCCGTTGGCGCCGACATGGGTGATGTTCTTGCCCATCAGCTCGAACAGCGGGCGGGCCGTCTCGAAGGCCTTGGCCGGGCCGCCCACCATGATGGTGAGCGAGGCCGCCTTGGCGCCCACTTCGCCGCCGGACACCGGTGCGTCCAGGTAGAGGCAGTCCAGCGCATTGATGCGGCGCGCGAAGTCCTTGGTGGCAATCGGCGAAATCGAGCTCATGTCGATCACCAGCTTGCCGCCGCTCAGGCCGCGGGCCACGCCGTGCTCGCCGAACAGCACGTCTTCCACGTGGGGCGTGTCGGGCACCATGAGGATGACGATGTCGGCCCGCTTGGCCACTTCCGCGGCATTGGTGCAGACGGTGGCGCCGCCTTCGACCAGCGCCGCCGGCGGGTTGCCGCGGTCGTGCAGGAAGAGCTTGTAGCCGCCGCGCTGCAGGTGGGCCGCCATCGGCGCGCCCATGATGCCGAGTCCGATGAAACCGATCTTGTTGCTCATGTTCACGAATCCTTGAAGAGGGGAGAAAGTCGGGCCCGGCCGCTCACAGCCCGAGCCCGCGGCGCCAGCCCAGGCCGGCGGTGGTGCCATTGCGCGGCTTGTATTCGCAGCCCACCCAGCCGCGGTAGCCCAGCGTGTCGAGGGCCTGGAACAGGTGGGGCCAGTGGATCTCGCCGGTGCCCGGCTCGTGGCGGCCTGGGTTGTCGGCCAGCTGCACATGCGAGATGCGCGGCAGCAGGCGCTGCAGGGTGGCGGTCAGCTCGCCTTCCATGCGCTGCATGTGATAGATGTCGTATTGCAGGTAGAGGTTGTCACTGCCCACCTGCTCGAACAGGGCCAGCGCCTGCCGGGTGGTGGACAGGTGGAAGCCGGGGATGTCGTAGGTGTTGATGGGCTCGACCAGCAGGCGTCGGCCCGCCGCCTGCAGGGCGGCGGCAGCAAAGCGCAGGTTCTGCACCAGCGTGGCCTGCGCGTCGGCCTCGCTCACCGCCGGCGGGCGGATGCCCACCAGGCAGTTGAGCTGCGGCACCTGCAGTGCGTCGGCATAGGCCAGCGCGCGCTGCACGCCGTCGCGGAACTCGGCCTCGCGCCCGGGCAGGCAGGCGATGCCGCGCTCGCCGGCGTCCCAGTCGCCGGCCGGCAGGTTGTGCAGCACCAGCTGCAGGTCGTGCGCCTCCAGCCGGGCGTGGATCTCGGCTGCGGGCCAGGGGTAGGGAAAGAGGAACTCCACCGCGCTGAAGCCGGCCTGGGCGGCGGCCTCGAAGCGGTCGAGAAAGGGCAGCTCGGTGAAGAGCATCGTCAGGTTGGCGGCAAGCTTGGGCATGGCGGGTCCTGGTGGTGCGGATGGCGGCGGTTCAGTCGAGCAGCGAGACGGCGGTGGGCGCGTCGAAGGCGGTCTCGGCCAGCGGCTCGAATTCGTGGACGGCATCGATGTCGGTGCCCATCGCGATGTTGGTGACCCGCTCCAGGATCACCTCCACCACCACCGGCACCCGGTGTTTCAATGCCAGCTGCTGGGCCTCGCGCAGCGAGCCGGCCAGCTTGCCCGGATCGGTCACCCGCAGGGCCTTGCAGCCCAGGCCCTGGACCACGGCCACATGGTCGACGCCATAGCCCTGCAGCTCGGGCGAGTTGATGTTGTCGAAGGCCAGCTGCACGCAGTAGTCCATGTCGAAGCCGCGCTGCGCCTGGCGGATCAGGCCCAGGTAGGAGTTGTTCACCAGCACATGCACATACGGCAGCTGGAACTGCGCGCCCACCGCCAGCTCCTCGATCAGGAACTGGAAGTCGTAGTCGCCCGAGATGCCCACCACCGGCTTGCTCGGGTCGGCCGCCACCACGCCGAGCGCGGCCGGAATGGTCCAGCCCAGCGGGCCGGCCTGGCCGCAGTTGATCCAGTGGCGCGGCTCGTAGACATGCAGGAACTGCGCGGCTGCGATCTGCGACAGGCCGATGGCGGTGACGTAGCGGGTGTCGCGGCCGAAGACGCGGTTCATCTCCTCGTACACCCGCTGCGGCTTGATCGGCACGTTGTCGAAGTGGGTGCGCCGCTGCAGCGACCGCTTGCGCTCGGCGCACTCGGCTTCCCAGGCGCTCCAGTCGGGCAGCGCCTGGGCGGCACGGCGCTCGCGCGCGCCCTCCACCAGCAGGGCCAGGGCCGCACCGGCGTCGGAGACGATGCCCAGCGTGGGCCCGAAGACGCGGCCGATCTGGGTCGGCTCGATGTCGATGTGCACGAAGCGCCGGCCGCGGGTGTAGACCTCCACCGAGCCGGTGTGGCGGTTGGCCCAGCGGTTGCCGATGCCCAGCACGAAGTCGGACGCGAGCATGGTGGCATTGCCATAGCGATGGCTGGTTTGCAGGCCCGCCATGCCGGCCATCAGCGGATGGTCGTCGGGAATCGTGCCCCAGCCCATCAGCGTGGGCACCACCGGCACGCCGGTGAGTTCGGCGAACTGCACCAGCAGGCGCGAAGCGTCGGCATTGACGATGCCGCCGCCGGCGACGATCAGGGGCCGCTCGGCACTCGCCAGCAGGTCCAGCACCTTGTCGACCTGCGCCCGCGTGGCTTGCGGCTTGTAGACCGGCAGCGGTTCGTAGGCCTCGATGTCGAACTCGATCTCGGCCAGTTGCACGTCGACCGGCAGGTCCACCAGCACCGGGCCGGGACGGCCCGAGCGCATCAGGTGGAAGGCCTGCTGGAAGACCTGTGGCACCAGGGCCGGCTCGCGCACCGTCACCGCCCACTTGGTGACCGGCTTGGCGATGGACTCGATGTCCACCGCCTGGAAGTCCTCCTTGTAGAGCCGGGCGCGCGGCGCCTGGCCGGTGATGCAGAGGATGGGAATGGAGTCGGCGCTGGCCGAGTAGAGGCCGGTGATCATGTCGGTGCCGGCCGGCCCCGAGGTGCCGATGCACACGCCGATGTTGCCGGCGCGCGCCCGGGTGTAGCCCTCGGCCATGTGCGAGGCGCCTTCGACATGGCGCGCCAGGATGTGGGAGATGCTGCCGCGCTGCCGCAGCGCCGAGTACAGGGGGTTGATCGCGGCGCCCGGGACACCGAAGGCCTGCGAGACCCCCTCACGTTCCAGGACCAGCACCGCGGCATCGACCGCACGCATTTTTGCCATCGAGGGCTCCAGGTGAACTTGACCGGAGCCCATCGTATTTAAAACAATTGCCTAGGAGAATTGGACAAAAAGTCCGTTCATACCCAACTTATTGTTTGAACTGATGGACAGACTCAAGCAGATGGAAACCTTCCTGGCGGTCACCGAGGAGGGCAGTTTTTCGGGTGCGGCGCAGCGCGAGCATGTGAGCGCCACCATCATTGCGCGGCGCATCAACGAGCTGGAGCAGCGCCTGGGCGTGAAGCTGGTGCACCGTTCCACCCGCCACCTGCGGCTGACCGAGCAGGGCGTGCTGTTCGCCGAGGAGTGCAAGCGGCTGCTGCAGGACCTGGAGCTGGCCGAGCACAGCATCCAGGACGTCAGCCAGCAGGCCACCGGGCACCTGGCGGTCTCGGCGCCGGCGGCCTTCGGGCGCAAGCATGTGGCCGCGCATGCCAGCAGCTTCCTGGCCGAGCACCCGGGCGTGAGCCTGTCCTTCAACCTCACGGACCGGGTGGTGGACCTGGTGCGCGAGGGCTATCACCTGGGCATCCGCATCGGTGGCGCGGTGGACCCGAACATGGTGGCGGTGAAGCTCGCGCCCAACCAGCGGGTGGTGTGCGCCTCGCCGCGCTACCTGCAGCGCCACGGCCGGCCGCAGACGCTGGACGACCTGGCCCGCCACCAGTGCCTGGCCTTCAACCTGCAGGGCGGGCAGCAGCGCGGCTGGTTCTTCCACAAGGACGGGCGCGACGTGACGGTGCGTGTGCGCGGCCACCTGGACTGCAACGACGGCGAGCTGCTGCACCGCTGGTGTGTCGAGGGGCTGGGGCTGTCATGGCGCTCGACCTGGGAGATCCAGCGTGAGCTGGCGGAAGGCTCTCTGGTGACCGTGCTCGACGAATACGCCTCGCCGGACTACGACATCACCGCCATCTTCCCGCAGCAGCGCTACCAGCCGGCCAAGATCCGGCTGTTCATCGCGCACCTGAAGGCGGCCTATGCGATGCCGGACTACTGGATGCGGCCGGTGGCCTTGCGTTCGGCCTGAGCACGCGGGAGCCGCCGGCCGCCCCGGGGAAGCGGCAGGCAGGCACCGCAGCGCGCGCCTCACACCCCGCGCCCGGCCAGCCGCTTGGCCGTCTCGCGCACCTGGCCGCGCAGCCACACGCCGGCGGCCGAGCGGTGGCTCAGGTCGTGCCACAGCTGGTAGTAGGTGAGGGGCGGGAACTCCACCGGGCAGCGCACGATGCGCACCGGCAGCGTGTCGAGGTAGCGGCTGCAGAACAGCCGCCCGGTGGTCAGCACCAGCCGGGAGCGGGCCACCATCGGCGGGATCAGGCCGAAGCCGGGGCTGCGCACGGCGATGGGGCGGGTCATGCCCTGGGTGGCCAGGTAGTCGTCGATGACGCCCGGCGTGCCGGCGCTCAGGGGCGTAGGTGCCACATGGGCGCTGGCCAGGTAGCGCTCGGCGGTCCAGGTCCTGGGGCTGCGGGCGGCCGGATGGTCGGCCGCCACCAGGCAGACGATCTCGTCGCTCAGCAGCCGTCCCAGGTGCAGCTCGCCGGGCGGCGCCAGCCAGTTGCCCACCACCAGGTCCACCTCGCCGCGGGCCAGCGCGCGCCGGTAGTCGAAGTCGCCGCTGAGCGGCAGGATCTCCAGCGTCACCTCGGGCGCCGCCTCGCGCAGGCGCACCACCAGCTCGGGCAGGAACAGCGGGTCCAGGTAGTCGCTGGCGGCAATGCGGAAGGTCAGCCGGCTGCTGGCCGCATCAAAGGCCAGGCCCTCCGCGCGCGCGCCGAACAGGGTGTCGGCGTGGTGCAGCAGGGCGGCGGCCGGCTCGCGCAGCTGCAGGGCCACCGCGGTGGGCACCATGCCGTGGCCGGAGCGCACCAGCAGCGGGTCGCCGATCAACTCGCGCAGGCGGCGCAGCTGGGCGCTGATGGCGGGCTGGCTGGTCTGCAGCTGCACGGCCGCCCGCGAGACGCTGCCCTCGCTGAGCAGGGTGTGCAGCACCCGCACCAGTTGCAGCTCGATCTTGTCGAAGGGGGCGCGCTTGGACATGGGGCGCCGTTTATATCAGACATGAACGAAGGCGTATGCCACAACGGCCGCTGAAGAGTACTGTTGAGGCATTCCCCCACGGCCTGCCCCATGCACACTCGTCCGATCCGCTTTTTTCATCACGAGCGCGGCGACATCGTCAGCGTCGATGACGTCGCCACCACCCACACCGTGCTGAACTGGCTGCGCAGCGATGCGCGCTGCACCGGCACCAAGGAAGGCTGCGCCGAGGGCGATTGCGGCGCCTGCACCGTCATCGTGGCCGAGCTGGCCGACCGCGCGCAGGCCATCGGCACGCCGTCGGCCGCCGCGACCCTCGTCGGCGGCCTGTCGCTGCGGCCGGTGAACGCCTGCATCCAGTTCCTGCCCACGCTGGACGGCAAGGCCCTGCTGACGGTGGAAGACCTGCAGCGCATCGCTGGCGGCACGCTGCATCCGGTGCAGCAGGCGCTGGTGGAATGCCACGGCTCGCAGTGCGGCTTCTGCACGCCGGGCTTTGCGATGTCGCTTACCGCCACCTACGAGCGACACTGCACGGCGGGCACCCGGCCGAGCCGCCAGCAGATTGCCGACGACCTGGCTGGCAACCTGTGCCGCTGCACCGGCTACCGCCCCATCCTCGATGCCGGCCAGCGCATGTTCGAGCTGCCGCCGGTGCGGCTCGACACGCGGCCCATCGAACAGGCGTTGCGCCAGCTGCAGGCCGAGGCGGGCGGCGAGGACTTTGCCTACGCCAGCCTCAACCGGCGCGCGCAGGCCGAGCCGCGCATCGACCACTACTGGGCGCCGCGCAGCGTGCAGGCTCTCGCCACCCTGCGCGAGCAGCACCCGGACGCCCGCCTGCTGGCCGGCAGCACCGACATCGGCCTGTGGGTGAACAAGCAGTTCCGCGACGTCGGCGACCTGATCCATGTCGGCGAGGTCGACGCGCTGCGCCGCATCGAGCGGCACGAAGGCGACCCGGGCCGCGCCTGGCTGCGCCTGGGCGCCGCCGCGCCGCTGGAGGACGCCTGGTCGGCGCTGGCCACCGCGGTGCCGAGCCTGCAGGAGGTGTGGCTGCGCTTCGCCTCGCCGCCGATCCGCCATGCCGGCACGCTGGGCGGCAACATCGCCAACGGCTCGCCCATCGGCGACGGTGCACCGGTGCTGATGGCGCTGGGCGCGCAGGTGGTGTTGCGCCGCGGCGAACACCAGCGCCGGCTGCCGCTGGAGGCCTTCTATCTCGACTACATGAAGAACGCGCTGGAGCGCGGCGAGTTCCTGGAGGCGATGGACGTGCCCCTCCCGGGGCCGGCCACTCAGGTGCGGGTCTACAAGCTCTCCAAGCGCTTCGATTCCGACATCTCGGCGCTGTGCGGCGCCTTCGCGCTCACGCTGCAGCAGGGCCGGGTGGCGGAGGCCCGCCTGGCCTACGGCGGCATGGCCGCCATCGTGCGCCGGGCGGCCGGCGCGGAGGCCGCGCTGCAGGGCCAGCCCTGGGGCGAGCCCGCCGTACGCGCCGCCATGGCGGCCCTGGCGCAGGACTTCACTCCGCTGAGCGACATGCGGGCCAGCGCCGCCTACCGGCTGCGCACCGCCCAGAATCTGCTCTGGCGGCTCTGGCTGGAGACCCGTGAAGCCGATCCGCTGCCGCCTTCGCAGACCCGCGTGTGGAGTGTGATGCCGCACGACCGCGTGCCGCAGGCGCCCCTGCCTGTGTCTGCCTCCCCCTCCGCCACCTCCGTGTCCACCGCCGCCGCCGCCGGGAGCCAGCCGTGAACCAGCAAGTCGAAGCCTTCCTGCGGCAGCCGCCGCCCGACACCCGCCCCGAGGCGGCTGCACCGGCCGGTGTGGTGGCCTGGGCCCTGCCGCACGAGTCGGCCCAGCTGCACGTGAGCGGCGCCGCCCCCTACACCGACGACCTGCCCGAGCTGGCCGGCACCCTGCATGCGGCGCTGGGCCTGTCGCCGGTGGCGCATGGCCGGCTGCTGGGCATCGACTTGCAGGCGCTGCGGCGCTGCCCCGGCGTGGTGGCGGTGCTGACCGCGGCCGACATCCCGGGCGAGAACAACTGCGGGCCGGTGGTGCATGACGACCCCATCCTGGCTGACGGCGAGGTGCACTACCTCGGGCAGCCCGTGTTCGCCGTGATCGCGACCGACCGCGATGCCGCGCGTCGCGCCGCCGCGCTGGCCCGCCAGGTGCTGCAGATCGAGCCGCTGCCGGCGCTGCTGACGCCCGAGGCGGCGCATGCGGCCGGGCAGTACGTGGTGCCGCCCAAGCACCTGGTGCGCGGCGATGCGCGGGCCGCCATCGCGGCCGCGCCGCACCGGCTGAAAGGCCGGCTGCAGGTGGGCGGGCAGGAGCAGTTCTACCTCGAAGGCCAGATCTCCTACGCCATCCCCACCGAGAACCAGGGCCTGCGCATCCACTGCTCCACCCAGCATCCCAGCGAGATGCAGCTGCTGGTGGCGCACGCACTGGGCCTGTCCTCCCACCATGTGCTGGTGGAGTGTCGCCGCATGGGGGGCGGCTTTGGTGGCAAGGAGTCGCAGTCGGCCGTGTTCGCCTGCATTGCCGCGGTGGCCGCGGCGCGCCTGCGCCGGCCGGTCAAGCTGCGGCCGGACCGCGACGACGACTTCATGATCACCGGCCGCCGCCACTGCTTCCACTACGAGTACGAGGTGGGCTTCGACGAGGAGGGCCGGGTGCTGGGCGCGGAGATCGACATGGTGTCGCGGGCCGGCTATTCGGCCGACCTCTCGTCGGCGGTGATGACGCGCGCGCTGTGCCACTTCGACAATGCCTACTGGTTGCCCGACGTGGCCCTGCACGGCTACAGCGCCCGCACCAACACGCAGAGCAACACCGCCTTCCGCGGCTTTGGCGGCCCGCAGGGGGCGATCGCCATCGAGTACATCCTCGACTCGGTGGCCCGCCGCCTGGGCAAGGACGCGCTGGAGGTGCGCCGTGCCAACTTCTACGGCGTGGGCGAGCGCAACGTCACGCCCTACGGCCAGACGGTGGAGGACAACGTCATCCACCGCCTGGTGGCCGAACTTGCCGAGCGGGCCGACTATGCCGGCCGGCGCGCGGCCATCGACGCCTTCAACGCCACCAGCCCGGTGCTCAAGAAGGGCCTGGCGCTCACGCCCGTGAAGTTCGGCATCTCCTTCAACGTGCCGCACCTGAACCAGGCCGGCGCGCTGGTGCACGTCTACAACGACGGCAGCGTGCTGGTGAACCATGGCGGCACCGAGATGGGCCAGGGCCTGAACACCAAGGTGGCCCAGGTGGTGGCGCACGAGCTGGGCCTGAGCCTGGACCGGGTGCGCGTGAGCGCCACCGACACCAGCAAGGTGGCCAACACCTCGGCCACCGCCGCCTCCACCGGCAGCGACCTGAACGGCAAGGCCGCGCAGGCGGCCGCCCGCACCGTGCGCGAACGGCTGGCCCAGCATGCGGCCCAGCGATACGGCGTGGCGCCAGCGGAGGTGCGCTTCCTGCACAACGAGGTGCACGCCGGCGGCCAGGTGGTCGACTTCTGCGTGCTCGCGCGCAGCGCCTACGAGGCCCGCGTGCAGCTGTGGTCCGACGGCTTCTATGCCACGCCGGGGCTCTACTGGAACCCCGACACGCTGCAGGGCCGGCCCTTCTACTACTACGCCTACGGCGCGGCGGTGAGCGAGGTGGTGATCGACACGCTGACTGGCGAGTCCAAGCTGCTGCGGGCGGACGTGCTGCACGACGTGGGGCGCTCGATCAACCCGGCCATCGACATCGGCCAGGTCGAGGGGGCCTTCATCCAGGGCATGGGCTGGCTGACGACGGAGGAGCTGGTGTGGCATCCGTCCACCGGCCGGCTGAGCACCCACGCGCCCAGCACCTACAAGATCCCCACCGCCAACGACTGCCCGCCGGTGTTTGACGTGCGGCTGTTCGACAACTGCAATGCCGAGGACAGCATCCACCGCTCCAAGGCGGTGGGCGAACCGCCGCTCCTGCTGCCGTTCTCGGTCTTCCTCGCCATCCGCGACGCGGTGTCGGCAGTGGGCGGCCACCGGGTCTGCCCGCCGCTGCGCGCGCCGGCCACTGCCGAGGCGGTGCTGGATGCCATCGATGCGGTGCATGCCGCGCTGGACGCAGCCGCATGAGCCCGGAGGCCGCCCGATGAGCACCGCTCTGCGCAGCACCGCCGAACAGTGGCTGGCGGCCGGCCTGCCGGCCGTGGTGGTGGAGGTGGTGGCCACCCGCGGCTCGGTGCCGCGCGAGGCCGGCACGCGCATGCTGGTGGCTGCAGGCGCGGTGGCCGGCACCATCGGCGGCGGCCACCTCGAGCTGCAGGCCATCGAGCTGGCGCGCGCCTGCCTGCAGGGCGGCCTGCCCGAGCCGCTGGAGCGGCACTTCCCGCTCGGCCCGGCGCTGGGCCAGTGCTGTGGTGGCGCGGTGACGCTGCGCCTGGCCCGGCTGGCGCGGCCGCTGCTGGACGGCTGGGCGCTGCCGCCGCCGCGCTTCCACCTGCAGCTCTATGGCGCTGGCCATGTCGGCCGGGCCATCGTCGCGCTGCTGGCGGGGCTGGACTGCCGGGTGCAGTGGATCGACGAGCGCGAAGCGGAATTTCCCGCCGGGCCGCTGCCGCCGCATGTGGAGGCGGTGTGTGTGGAGGCGGTCGAAGGCGAGGTTGCGCTGGCGCCGCCGGGCGGCTTCTACCTGGTGCTGACGCACAGCCACGACCTCGATGCCCGCATCACCGAGGCGGTGCTGCGGCGTGGCGACTTCGGCTACCTGGGCCTCATCGGCTCCAGGACGAAGCGCGCCCGCTTCCTGCATCGCTTCGAGGCGCGCGGCGTGCCGGCCGCAGCCCTGGCGCGCCTGACGTGTCCCATCGGCGTGCCGGGCATTGCCGGCAAGGAGCCGGAGGTCATCGCGGTGTCGGTGGTGGCGCAGCTGCTGCAGCAGGCGGAGGCGGCTGCAGCGACGCGGCCGGCAAGGTCCGCCCGCCTGGCCCTGAACCCCTAGGCCGGCCATGGACCGCATGCTGGGCATGCAGCTGTTCATCCGCGTCGTCGAGACGCGCAGCCTCTCGCGGGCGTCGGCCGACCTCGGGCTGACCCAGCCTACCGCCACCAAGCATGTGGCGGCGCTGGAGGCCCAGCTGCAGGCGCGCCTGCTGCACCGCAGCACCCGCGGTGTCACGCCCACCGAAGTGGGGCTGGCCTACTACGAGCAATGCAAGCTCATCCAGCGCCAGCTGGACGAGGCCCACAACCTGGCCACCCTGCTGCAGACCGGCCTGAGCGGCAGCCTGCGTGTCAGCGCCTCGGTGGCCTTTGGCCGCCAGGTGCTGATGCCGCGGCTGCTGCGGTTCATGCAGCAGCATCCGCAGCTGCGGCTCGACCTGCGGCTGGAAGACCGCTACGTGGACCTGGTGGAGCAGGGCGTGGACGTCGCCGTGCGGCTCGGCCGCCTGCACGATTCGGCACTCGGCGCCCGCCCGCTGGGTTGGAACCCCTGGTCGGTGCTGGCGGCGCCGGCCCTGCTGCAGCAGGGGCCGCCGCTGCTGTCGCCGCGCGAGCTGGGCAGCCGCCCCTGCATCGTCTACAGCAGCGTGCAGGGCGACGACATCTGGCGCCTGGCGGATGCCGGCGGGCGCCAGCAGGCGGTGCCGGTGCGGGCCGTGCTGCGCAGCAACGACCTCTATGCGGTGCTGGCCGCCGCGCAGGCGGGCATGGGCTATGCGCTGCTGCCCGACTGCCTGGCCGAGGCCGGCTGGCGCGACGGCACGCTGCGCCGGGTGCTGCCCGGCTGGCGGCCGCCACCGCAGCCGGTGCATGCGGTGTTTCCATCGCCCCGGCTGCTGCCGGCCAAAGTGGCCGCGCTGGTGCGCTTTCTTCAATCCGAGCTGACGCCGGGGCTGGCCCCGGCGCCGGGCCGCGGCCTCAATGCGGGTGCACTTGCGCCTGCCGATGCTGCTGCCGCGATTCCGGAGCGCTCCAGCGCCGCCCCATGACGTAGGTGGCTTCGACGTTGCGGTCGTCCCCCAGCGTCTGCAACACGAACAACCGGTCTTCCAGCGTCTTGGCCCGTTCCATGCGGAAGCGCATCAGCGGCGTGGCGTTCGGGTCCAGCACGATGAAGTCGGCCTCGTTGCCGGCGCGGAAGCTGCCGATGCGGTCCTCCAGCCCCAGTGCCCGCGCACCACCGAGCGTGGCCAGGTAGTAGCTCTTGAGGGGCGTCAGCGGGCGGCGGGCCTCCGGCGTGTCGGTGAAGGCCTTGTGCAGCTGCGTCACCTTGTAGGCCTCGCCCATCGTGCGCAGCAGCGAGAAGCTGGTGCCGCCGCCCACATCGGTGCCCAGGCCCACGGCGACCTGGTGCTGCTCGGCTTTCTGCAGGTCGAACAGCCCGCTGCCGAGGAAGAGGTTGGAGGTCGGGCAGAAGGCGATGGCGGCGCCGCTGGCTGCCAACGAGGCGAACTCCTGGTCCTGCAGGTGCACGCCGTGCGCGTAGACCGAGCGCTTGCGCGACAGGCCGAAGCGGTTGTAGACGTCGAGGTAGCCGCTGGCGTCCGGGAACAGCGACTTCACCCAGGCCACCTCGCCGCGGTTTTCCGAGACATGGGTGTGCATGTAGACGTCCGGGTACTCCTGCAGCAGGCGCCCCGCGGCCTGCAGCTGGGCCGGCGTGGAGGTGGGGGCGAAGCGCGGCGTCACCGCATACAGCAACCGGCCCTGGCCGTGCCACTTCTGGATCAGCGCCTTCGACTCGGCATAGGACGACTCGGCCGTGTCGAGCAGGTAGTCCGGCGCATTGCGGTCCATCATCACTTTGCCGGCCACCAGCCGCAGGTTGTGCGAGCGCGCCTGCGAGAACAGCGCGTCCACCGACTGCGGATGCACCGTGCCGAACACCAGCGCGGTGGTGGTGCCGTTGCGCAGCAGCTCGTCGACGAAGGTACGGGCCACCCGGGCGGCATGGGCCGGGTCCTTGAACTGCCCTTCGGTGGGGAAGGTGTAGGTGTCGAGCCACTTCAGCAGCTCCTCGCCGAAGGAGCCGATCATCTGCGTCTGCGGATAGTGCACGTGCGTGTCGATGAAGCCGGGCAGGATCAGGCGGCCGCCGTGGTCCACCACCCGGTCCGGCCGGTGGCTGCGCAGCAGCTCGGCCGCCGGCCCGACGGCCAGCACCTTGCCGTCGCGCACCAGCAGCACGCCGTCCTCGTGGTACTCATAGGCGCGGGCGCTGCGAGCCGGGTCGTCGAGGAAGTGCAGCACCGAGCCGCGGTAGGCCACCGTGCCGGCCTGCGCCGCGCGTGGCTGGGCGGCCACCGCGGTGCCCAGCAGGGCGGCCGCCGCCAGGGCGGCGCCGCGCAATGCAAGAGCCCGCAGTGCACGGGCAGCGGTGGACAGGCGCCGCCGGCCTGCAGGCAGGCTGGGCGAGGCGGCAGGGGCAAAGTGGAAGCGCTTGTACACCTGTGTTCCTTTTCATTTAGCAGTGAAAGAAGGCTGGCGTATCGTCGGGTCGGCCCAGGCAGGCCGGAAGCGCAGCGGGCGAATAAGCGGTATTCCACGGTGGAATGGCGCAGGGCCGGCCCGCGGCCGGGCGCCGCCGCGGAGGGGGAGCTTCCGGGCTGGCGCAGGGGGCTGCCTTACCCGTGGGCCGGCGCCTGCCTCGGGTACCGGAATTGCTGTGACTGCAGAGCCGTTGCCGCCGCGACGGGGCGGCAGGAACGCATCCACCCGGGCCGGACCATGGTCCGGGGGCGCCTGGCGCCGGGCCGGCACAATGTGACGGTGCAGGGCCGGCAGACAGTGACGAGGTGTCGCCGCCCGAGTCCGATCCCGGTATCCCCTCCTCGTGCCGTCGAGAGTGCCCCATGTTCCAACAGTCCCGTGCCTTCCCCCTGCTGGCTGCCCTCATGCTGACCAGCCAGACCGCCCTCGCGGGCCCTGTCATCGACCGCATCGTCAAGCGCGGTTCGGTGGTGCTGGCGCATGAATCCGAGACCATGCCGTTCGCCTACCTCGATGCCGCCAAGCGGCCGATCGGCTATTCCATCGACGTCTGCAAGCGCCTGGTCGAGGCCATCGGCAAGCAGCTCAAGCAGCCGGCGCTGCGCACCGAGTACCTGCCGGTCAGTTCCGACGGCCGCTTCACCACCATCACCGAAGGCAAGGCCGACATCGAATGCGGCTCCACCACCAACAATGCCGAGCGCCGCAAGCGAGCCGCCTTCACCGTGCCGCACTACGTCACCGGTGCCCGCTTCGCGGTGCCGGCGTCGAGCACGGTCGAGGGCATCGACGGCCTGCAGGGCAAGCGGGTGGTGTCGGTCAAGGGCACCACCCCGCTGGCCGCATTGAAGCAGGCCAACCAGGAGCGCCTGCTCGGCCTGCAGGTGCTGGAGGCCGACAGCGAGGCCAAGGCGCTCGACATGGTGGCCGCCGGCCAGGCCGATGCCTTCGCCATGGACGACGTGGTGCTCTATGCCCTGATCGCCGCCCGCAAGGATGCCGACCGCTTCAAGGTCACCGGCAAGTTCCTCTCGGTCGAGGCGCTGGCCTTCATGCTGCCAACCAACGACGCCGAGTTCAAGCGCATCGTCGACGAGGAGATGCGCCGCCTCATCTACTCCCGCGAGATCCACGAGATCTACAAGAAGTGGTTCGAGATGCCCATCCCGCCGAGCAACACCGTGCTGCGCCTGCCGATGAACTACCTGCTGAAGGACTTCTGGAAGTACCCCTCGGACCAGGTGCCCTACTGAGCCTCGGCCCCTGCTTTGGCCCGAAGCCGCCCCGGCGGCCCGCCGCAGTTTTTCGTCAGCACCGCGGCGACGCAGCGGCGCGCCACGATGCGGCGGCATGCGCTGCATCGGTGCGACGTGGGAGCCGCGTCAGCGCGGCCGGCTGGCGCGTTCCCAGTCGCGGGCCAGCACCCAGCCGCGCGATGCCTGCGGGGCCGGGTGGCGCCGTTCGACCAGGCGCCTGCCGATGTCCAGGATCGGCTCCGGGCCCACGGCCGCCAACGCGTCGGTGTCGAAGTAGGCGGTTTCGACCAGCGTGCCGTTCAGGAACACAGCCAGGGTCTGTTCGTCATAGCGAATCTCGTAGCTGAGATCGCGCGCATTCGGGGGGGAATACCAGGCAGTTTTCATGTGGGTACGACCTCCAGGGACCGCGCGGGTTTCGCCCCGCCGTGTCGGACAAGCTCCGACGACGCATCAGCCGTGCCAGCGTCCCGCCAGCACACCGCGCGGCAAGAATTTGAAAGCCGGTGCTCGGTGCTGTAGTTAACAGTCTTTGCGGTGGACTCCCGGGGTCAGCACACCGTGTGCCGCTGCAAGCGGCGGCAGCCAGCGTTTTGACGCTGCCCTGCCATCAACCGGGCGAAGCCCCCCATGCCCGCCCGCCTTTCGATCGCTCGACGCCAGCTGCCCCGCCAGGGCCGCCACGCGACCGTGTGCGCGGTGTCACAGGGCTGTCGCAGTTCGATCACGGGAACGTTCCACGGGCTGGGCCTGCCGCAGGCGGGCTGGCCCGGCCATGAAGACGCCCCCGTCCGGGTGAGGGCTCCGTGCAGTAGCACCGCCCTCCGCGCTCGATCCGTCGAGGCCCGGCATCCGTTGAGGATCCGGGCCTTCTTGTTTGTTTTCCAACACCGTGTCGACATCTCATTGCGGGTGTGCTCGCACCTAACCGGCCTGACAGACCCGCCCCTCAGCAGGGGCTGGCCGGGAGGTGCGCCACCGTCGCAGCTGCAAGACGGTGTCGTGCAGCGAGGGTGCTGGGCGGCTGGGCCGCACTCACGTCCGAGCACAACCGCAATGGGAGGAAGGGATCCGGCATCGCAACGCCCCCTCGTGGCGGAATTGGCAGACGCACCGGTCTTGGAAGCCGGCGCCGGGTGGCATGTCCGTTCGAATCGGACCGCGGGGACCCAGCAAGGCCGCGGCGGGTCCGTGTCATGCACGATGGCTTCGATGCCGGCCCCGGATGGCGACCGGGGCCAGTGCGTACCCCCTGCTGACCGCTGCCACCTCGATCCCGGTGCACCAGGCGGCCGCGACGCGGCGGGCCAGGAGGTGGCCCGCCCTGCTGCTGGTGCGTGCCTGCGCCAGCAAGGCGGGCTCGCTCAGCGCAGCTTCGCTACCGCACTTCCCTTCACATGCGAAACAAGGTCGGCACAGCAGCGGCGCATGCGGCGCTGGCCATAGCCGGGCAGGACGCTCGACGCTCGAGGGTACCCCCATTCCGGTGGGTTGATGCCCGGGCCGGCCTCCGCTATCTTCGCCGCGTGGCCATGAGGAACAGCCTTCCCGGGTCCGGCACAGCGCTGACGCCGTCCTGGTTCAGCCCTGATGCTGCCGTGAGAGCGATGGTCCGGGCCTTGCACTCTCGTGCGTGTCGCTTCACAGCGGGCGATGTCGAGAGTTCAGACATGAACAACATCCAAACATGCCGGCGTGGACAGATCCACGTCACGGCGGGTCGGAGAGGGCAGGGGTCGGCATGGAGCCGCTCCCCTGCGGCACGAGACCGGGCGTCGATGCGCTCGCCTGTGGGGGCTGCTGACTTGCTGGCGTCCTCCATGGCGGGCGGTCCGGCGGCACCGTAAAGCACGAGCTGAGTGCTCGGTGAGCGCATCGACAGGCGCGACCTCCTGCCCGGTGGCATCAGCCGCCGGGTGTGAGGCTGATGCCACAGTGAAAGAGCGGCTGCGTTTGCAGCCAAGGTAAGACAGCCTCACAATATGCACTTGCATTGATGCGGCGCCCGTGCGCCGCCAACGATATCAACAGAAGCCATGAACGCCTCCGTGAACGTCCTCCACAACGCGCAAGACCGCAAGGTCGGCGCGCAGCGTGTGCGCGCGACTTTCGCTGACTAGTCCGGCTTTTCGATCTTTATCGGGAGGCCGCGAGCCTTCCGGCATCTCCAGCCCCGGCAGGTTCGCACCTCCGGGGTTTTTTGTTTTTGATCTTCATTCCTGCCATGCGCACCTACGACAAGCTGATCGCCACGATTCCTGACCGCCAAGGCACGGGGGACTTGCGCCCGTACTTTGGCGGCAGCGTGGCACGACGCGGTGCGGGCAGCAGGCCCGTCGCGTCGGGCCTTGACCAGCAAGTGAGCGGCTAGCCCGGGCGGATCTTTCCTTCGCCCGTGGCGGCCAGAAGCCACCGGCATGGGCCGCCCGCAGCTGCAGGGCGCCCGAAGAAAGATCCCTATGAACACCCCTATCGTCAGGAAACTCAGGAACATCGGCATCATCGCTCACGTGGATGCCGGCAAGACGACCACCAGCGAACGCATCCTGTACTACACGGGCGAGAGCCACCGCATCGGCGAGGTCAACGACGGCGCCGCAACGATGGACTTCGACGAGCAGGAGAAGCGCCGCGGCATCACCATCAACAGCGCTGCCACGACGGTGTTCTGGCAGGGCACGCAGATCAACCTGATCGACACGCCGGGGCACATCGACTTCAACATCGAGGTGAACCGTTCCCTGCGCGTGCTCGATGGCGCGGTGGTGGTGTTCGATGGCGTGGCCGGCGTGGAGCCGCAGACCGAGACCAACTGGCGCCTGGCCGATGCCTACCGCGTGCCTCGCATTGCCTTCATCAACAAGCTCGACCGCGTCGGCGCGGACTTCGGGCGGGTGGTGCAGATGATGCAGGACCGCCTGGGCGTGCGTCCGCTGGTGCTGCAGTGGCCCATCGGCAGCGAGGGCGGCTTCCGTGGCGTGGTCGACCTGCTCGGGCGCGATGCGCTGGTGTGGCGGTCGGACGAGCAGGGCGGCGTGCCGTCGCACCAGGAGGTGCCTCCGGAGCTGATGGCGCTGGCGGCGCAATGGCGGCAACGCCTGGTGGAGCTGGCGGTCGAGCAAGACGATGCCGTCCTCGAGGCCTACCTTGACGGGCAGGAACCCAGTGTCGAGCAGTTGCGCGCCTGCATCCGCAAGGGCACGCTGGCCGGCGCCTTCGTGCCGGTGCTGGCCGGGTCCGCATACAAGAACAAGGGCGTGGAGCCCTTGCTGGACGCGGTCGTGCACTACCTGCCGGCGCCGGGCGAGGTGCTGATCGAAGGGCAGCCCGAAAGCGACGCCGATGGTCCGCTCGCGGCACTGGCCTTCAAGGTGGTGGCCGACGCCCACGGTGCGAAGGTGTTCGTGCGGGTCTACCGGGGCCGGCTGCGGCCGGGTGACGTGGTGCTGAACGCCAGCACCGGGCGGCGCGAACGCATCGCGCGCCTCTACGAGGTGCATGCCAACCGCCACGTGGAAAGGAGCGAGCTGCAGGCGGGTGACATCGGGGCGGTGGTCGGGGCCAAGGACACGCTGACCGGCCATACCTTGTGCGACCCGGCGCATGCCCTGTTGCTGGAGGAGATCACGGTTCCCGAGCCGGTGATCGACGTGGCCGTGTCACCGAAGACGCAGGCCGACCAGCAGCAGCTGGGCAAGGCGCTGCAGGCCCTGGTCCGCGAGGACCCGAGCCTGCGGGTGCACCAGGATGCCGAAAGCGGGCAGACCCTGGTGTCGGGCATGGGCGAGTTGCAGCTGGAGGTGTCGCTGGAGAAGCTGCGCAGCCGCTACGGTGTGGAAGTGGTGGTGGGCCGTCCTCAGGTGGCATTCCGCGAGACCATCACCCGGGAGGCGCAGGTGCGGCACGTGCACAAGAAGCAGACCGGCGGCCCCGGCCAGTTTGCCGAGGTGCTGTTGCGCCTGCAGCCGCTGCCCCGTGGCACGGGCCTGCGCTTCGAGAGCCAGGTGGTGGGTGGCGCGATCCCGCGCGAGTTCATCCCCGGTGTCGAAGCGGGCGTGCGGCATGCGGCGATGGCGGGTGGGGTGGCCGGCTTCCCCTGCGTGGACCTGGAAGTCACGCTGTTGGATGGCAGCTTCCATGAGCGCGACTCGTCGGCGCTGGCTTTCGAGCTGGCCGCCGTGGCGGCGTTCCGGGAAGCGGCTGCCCTGGCCGGCCCGGTGCTGCTGGAGCCGGTGATGGCGGTCGAGGTCGTCACGCCGGCCGAGTACCTGGGCGACTGCATCGGCGACCTGAACCGGCGCCGCGGCCACGTGCGGGGCCAGGACCAGCGTGGCACGGCCGCGGTGATCCAGGCTCATGTGCCCCTGGGCGAGATGTTCGGCTACATCGGGCAGCTGCGTGCGCTTTCTTCGGGACGCGCACAGTACTCGATGCAGTTTGACCATTACGCGCCGGCCCCCCGCTCACTGACGCCCGACGCCGCGCGCGTGCGCCACTGAGCATCGCCACCGTCTTTGCGGCGGTGGGGCGGCCGGGCACCTCGAGTGCCCGGCCGCTGGCGTGACCGCTGGCGTGACCGCTGGCGTGACCGCTGGCGTGACCGCTGGCGTGACCGCTGGCGTGACCGCTGGCGTGACCGCTGGCGTGACCGCTGGCGTGACCGCTGGCGTGACCGCTGGCGTGACCGCTGGCGTGACCGCTGGCGTGACCGCTGGCGTGACCGCCCTGCGCGGTCCTCCGACGCTGAGATGCGGGCCACCCGGCCCGCATTTTTTTGCCTGCGCCCGGCAGCTCAGAGCTGCCTCAGATAGGCGGGCGGCACCGCCTCCACCAGCCACACGCCGTTGTCCGAGCGGAAGAAGGTGTGGCCGTCCGCCGCCATGCGCCGGCTGTCGACCAGCAGCAGCACCGGCGGCCCGTACCGGCGGCCGACGGCCAGTGCGACCTCGCGGTCCTCGCTCAGGTGCACGTGGTGGCGTCGCTGCTTCTGCAAGCCTTCTTGCAAGATGGCGGCGACTCGGCCCGCGGCCGTGCCGTGGTAGAGCCAGTCGGGCGGCAGGACCGGCGCCAGCTGCAGGTCCACCGGCACCGAATGGCCCTGGTTGGCGCGAATGCGAAGGCCGTCCTCGCTGAAGGCGAAGCGCTGCTTGTCGCTTTGCGCGACGATCTGGCGCAGCAGCTCCAGCGTGAGGGGATGACCGGCCCGCTGGGCATTGGCCACCAGCCGGTCCACCGCCACCCAGCCGGCGTCATCCATGTCCAGGCCGAGCTGCTGCGGCTGATGCCGCAGCACCAGGCTGAGGAACTTGCTGGTGCGCTTCAGTGAAGGATCGGACGTCATGGTCTTGATGTTCCTGTTGTCGTTCTTGTTGTTCATTGTCTTGAATGGCAAAGAGCAGCTGGCTGGCCGTCACACCACCAGGCAGCCGCGGCATTCGGCCACGCCGACGGTGGCTTCCATGCCGGCGGTGAAGCGCAGGTAGTCGGCCTCGATGCCGTCCGAGAAGATCACGCCCTGCTCGGGCATCCGGGAGCGCAGGCGCAGCGGCTGCCCGGCCTGCACCGCGCCATACACCAGGGTGGCTTGCGAGGAGCGGCTGGGAAACGGCTCGCGCACCGCGAACACGAGGTGGTCGGCGTCCCACGGCAGCGGCTGCCAGGGCGCGGCATCGACCTCGAAGGGTGACATCGCCTGCGCGATGCCGACCGAGCCCGCCACCACACTGCGCAGCCAGGCGGTCGAGCCGAGGCCGGTGGAGACGATCACGCCCGAGGAAGATTGCAGCTCCCGCTGCTCGCCCAGCTGGATCTCGTACAGGGCCGAGGTGTGGCTGCGCGGGCCGATGAAGAAATCGTTCACCGCGCGCAGCGTCTGCCCGTCGGACAGCCGGGCCTCGGCCATCGTCACGCTGCGGGTGGGCCGCCGCTCGAGCGCCACCTCGGGCAGCAGCCGGGCCAGGTCGGCCGGCTCGAAGGGCAGCAGCACACCGTCCCAGCGCCGGGGCTCGGGATTGAGGCCGATCAGTGGCTGGCCGCGCAGGTATTTCATGGTGTTGGCCACCAGGCCGTCCTGGCCCAGCGCCACCACGATGTCCTCGCTGCCGAAGATGAAGTTGGGCAGGTGGCCCCGCTCGATCACCTGGGCGCGGCCCCAGCCGCGCAGGGCCTCTCGCGCCACGCGCAGCCCTTCGGCATGGGCCTGGTCCTCGGCCAGGTAGTCGGAGAAGTCGGCGCCCATGTGCTCTACATAGAAGCGGGCCTGGGCCAGGGTGTGGTGCTGCGCCACCAGGTCCTGCAGCCGGGTGCGGCGGGTCACCAGCACCACCTTGCGTTCAGCGCCCGCGTTCACGTCCGCCTCCGCTGCGTGCCTCGCTGGCTTCCGGCTGGCCCAGCAGGGTGCTCAGCAGGTCAGGCGACACGTTGAGCTGGCCGATGCGCTCGGCCTTCTCGGCAATGCCGCCGAAAGCCTGGGCGATCAGCTGCCCCGGCTGCATGCCGGCTGCAGCGAGCGCCTGGACGATGCGCGGGTCGGCCTGTTCGAGCGCCTGCATCACCGAGCCGACGCGGTGCGCCTCGGCCTCCGCCAGCTGGCGGCTGTTGTCGGCTTGCCGGGCCACCAAGGCCTTGCGCTGTTCCTCCAGTTCCACATCGGCTGCCATCTGCTCGGTGCGCAAGGTGTTCTCCTTGCGCATCAGCGCGGCTTTGGCTTCCATCTGGGTTTCCCGGATCTGGCGCTTCTTCTGTTCGACCGCGATCTCGGTGTCCAGCTCGTTCTCTCGGATGGCGCGCTCGTTCTCCACCGCCGACATGCGCCGCAGGTAGACCGCGTCGTCGGCCGCCTTCAGGTTGGACTCGCGGGCCTCGGCTTCCAGTGCACGGGCGATGTCGGGCGTGGGCTTGACCGCGATGATCGACACGCCCAGCACTTCCAGGCCCAGTGCGTCCAGCTCCGGCTGACTGGCCAGCGCGTCCTGCGCGGCCAGCGCGATGTCGGCCGAGGCGCGCAGCGCCTGCTTGAGGTCCATCGACTGCACCGCCTGCTGGATGATGACCTCCACCTGCATCGCCACCCGCTCGCCCAGGCGTATCGGGTCTTCGCTGGCATGCCCCTGGCCGCTGCGACTGAGCGAGAAGTCCATCATCGCGGCGGTGCGGCGCGGCTCGCGGATGCGGTAGGTGACCTGGCCCTGGACCGTCACGCTCTGGAAGTCCGCCGTCACCAGCTCCAGCATGAAGGGCCGGTCCTGGCTGCTCAGCGGCACCGCCACCAGGGTGGAGGTGGGGCCGTAATAGAAGAAGGACAGGCCCACGCCTTCGCGCACCACCCGCCCGCCGCGAAACTGCATCAGGTGCACGGTGGGCTGTGCCTTGACGAAACGAATGCCAAACATGTGAGGCTCCCTGCTTGTTGTTTGTGAGGTGTCTGGTGTTCTTGCTATAGGTTGTACAGAACAACTTATATGGGTTGTACAATACAACTTAACAACGCAACCGTCAACGCCAAGGAGCCGAGATGTCATCCAGGACGCCCCGATCCGCCCAGGCGCCGGCCCCCGCCAGGCCGGCAGTGCCGACGTTCCCGCTGCCGTACACCACGGTGGACGTGGTCATCTTCACCGTGACCGACGGGGCCTTGCAGGTGCTGCTGGTGCAGCGCCCCGACACACCGGGCGAGCCCCATCCGTCGGCATGGGCGCTGCCCGGCGGTTTCGTCGACATCGACCTCGACGCCGACCTGCTGGCCTGCGCGCGCCGCAAGCTGAAGGACAAGACCGGCGTCAGCAGCCCCTACCTGGAGCAGCTGGGCAGCTGGGGCAGTGCCCGTCGCGACCCGCGCGGCTGGTCGGCCACGCATGTGTATTTCGCCCTGGTACCGTGCGCGGAGGTGGTGCTCACCCGTGGCGCCAATGCGGCCGACGTGGGCTGGTTCGAGGTGGCCAAGCTGCTGCGCCGGCCGCGCCTGGCCTTCGACCACGCAGAGATCCTGAAGGCGGCGGTGGAGCGGTTGAAAGGCCGGGCGGAATACACCTCGCTGCCGGCCTTCCTGTTGCCCGAACCCTTCACGCTGCCGCAGCTGCAGCGCATGTACGAGGTGGTGCTGGGCCGTCCGGTGGACAAGAGCGGCTTCCGCACCCGCATGCTGGCCGCGCAGTGGCTGGTGGAGGCCGGGTATGTGGAGGGCGAGTCGCACCGGCCCGCGATGGGCTACCGGCTGCTCGACCGGGCGGCGCCGGTGGTGTTTCCCCGCACCTTCAGCCCGCGTGGTGGCGACTAGCGCAGGCGGTGCGACCTTCCAGAAAGGACATGCAACCATGACATCGATGCTGGACCGCTACCGCGGCTGCCTGCTGGGCCTGGCCTGTGGCGATGCAGTGGGCACCACGGTGGAGTTCTGCCCGCGCGGCAGCTTCGAGCCGCTGACCGACATGGTCGGCGGCGGCCCGTTCGAGCTGGCGGCCGGGCAGTGGACCGACGACACCTCCATGGCCTTGTGCCTCGCGGCCAGCTTGCTGCATTGCGGCGGCTTCGATGCCCGCGACCAGATGAACCGCTATGTCAACTGGTGGCAATGGGGCTACTACAGCGCCACCGGGGAGTGCTTCGACATCGGCATGACGGTGCTGCGCGCCCTGCAGCGCTACCAGCTCACCGGCGAGCCGATGGCTGGCTCCACCGATCCGGCCACCGCTGGCAACGGCTCGCTGATGCGCCTGGCGCCGGTGGTGCTGCATGCGCATCCCGACGCTGCCCGGGTGCGTGCCCTGGCGCGCGCCAGCTCGGCCACCACGCATGCGGCGCCCGAGGCGCTGGCGTGCTGCGAGTTGCTGGCGCTGTGCCTGCACCGCGCGCTGGCCGGTGCACCGAAGGACGAAGTGTTGGACCTGGGCGACGTGGGCGGGGAGTGCGAACGCGTGGCATCGCTGGCTGCCGGCAGCTGGCGAGGCCAGTCCGAAGCCCGACTGCGCGGCAGCGGCTATTGCGTGGAGTCGCTGGAGGCAGCGTTGTGGTGCTTCGCCACCACCTCGTCTTTCGAGGCGGCGGTGCTGCGGGCGGCCAATCTCGGCGATGACGCCGACACCACCGCCGCCATCACCGGCCAGCTGGCCGGTGCTTATTACGGGGTGGCGGGGCTGCCGGCGCACTGGCTGGCACGGCTGCACCTGCGCGAGGAGATCGACCGGCTGGCTGGCGAGCTGTGGCGCTCGGCCGCCAGGCCGGCGGCCGCGGCGCCCGGATAGGGAATTTCCTGGGGGCGCGACTCAAGTGGCCGTGCTTGCCGGTCTAAATGGCACGCAGAGGCGCTGGCCCTGGCCGCGCCATGGCGCCCTTGCCGCGCCTTCCGTGCAACCGTGCCGCCCGGCCGCGGGGTCCGCTCCCGGCCTTGGCGCTGGCATCCATCGATGCCGCCATTTGCGTCCGCCATGAGAAACAACGGTTCTGTCCCATCGCGAGTACCTGCGGCCCGAGGGGGCCACCCTGGTATCGGCAACCGACCTGAAGAGCCGCATCACCTACTGCAACCGGCCTTCATCGAGGCCAGCGGATTCGAGCGCGGTGAGCTGCTGGGCCAGCCGCACAACCTGATCCGTCATCCCGACATGCCGGCCGAGGCCCCTTCCGCGACATGTGGGCGACGCTGCAGGCGGGCAGCCTTGGTCCGGCATGGTCAAGAACCGCCGCAAGGACGGCGACCACTACTGGGTCCAGGCCAATGTAACGCCGGTGCTCGAAGGCGGCCGCACGGTGGGCTACCTCTCGGTGCGGACCCGGCCGGGCCGGGCTCAGGTGCAGGCGGCCGAAGCGCTCTACGGCAGGCTGCGCGAAGAGGCCGCCCGCACGGAGCGCCGCATCGGCCTGGGGCATGGCGAGCCAGTGCGCCTCGATGCCATGGGCCGCCTCGGGCACTGGCTGCGTCCCGGGGCCCGCGCACGCCTGGTCGGCGTGACGCTGCTGCTGGCCTGGGCCAGTGCCGCGCTCGGCTCGGCTCTGCCAGGCCAGCCGGGTGCGTGGCCGATGTCGCTGGCCGGCGCGGCGCTGCTGGCGCTGGCTGCGGCGAGCTGGCTCGGGCGTGCCGCCGTGGCGCCGTTGCGCGGTGCGACGGCGGCGGCCAACCGCATGGCAGCCGGCGAGTTGGGTGGTGCCTGTGCGGGCCACGGCCGGGACGAGGCGGGCCGGCTGGCACGCGGGCTGGGGCAGTTGAATGTCAATCTGCAAGCCGTCATCGGTGACGTGCGGCGCGAGGTGGTCGGCATCCACGGCACGTCCGACGACATCTCGCGGGGCAGCGAGGAGCTGTTCGGCCGCACCGAGGAGCAGGCGGGTCAGCTGCAGCAGACGGCGGCGGCCCTGGAGCAGATGACGGCCTCCATCCGCCAGAACGCCGACGCTGCCGGCAGTGCGGCGGGCCTGGCTCAGGAAGCGGCCGATGTGGCGCAACGCGGCGGCAGTGCCGCCAGCGAAGCGGCCGCGCGGATGGAGGAGATCCGCCATGCCTCGGCCCGTATTGCCGAAATCATCGCGGTGATTGACGGCATCTCCTTCCAGACCAACATCCCGGCGCTGAATGCCGCGGTGGAGGCGGCTCGCGCCGGCGAGTCGGGCCGCGGCTTCGCGGTGGTGGCCGGCGAGGTGCGGGCGCTGGCGCAGCGTACCAGCGGCGCGGCCCGCGAGATCAAGACGCTGATCGAGGACGCCTCGGCCAAGGTGGAGGCTGGCAGCCGGCTGGTGCAGGACACCGGTGCGACGGTGCAGCAGACGGTGGCGACGGTGCAGCGCGTCAGCGGCCTGGTGGCCGAGATCAGCCATGCCTCCGGCGAGCAGGCGGCCGGCGTGACCCAGCTGAATGCGGCCATGGCCCGGCTCGACAGCCTGACGCAGCAGAACGCGTCGATGGTGGAGCCACTGGCCGACGCGGCGCACCGCCTGCAGGGCCAGGCGCGGTGGTGGCGGACGCGGTCCATATCTTCCGCGACCGCCCCGTGCAGCCCGCCTGAGCGGGCGGCCTTGCGACCCAAGTCGGCATCGCTGCTTGCAGGCCGTGGCTGGCCCGACTGGTGAACGAGCTGGGCTGCGCGCGCAGGCGTGTCGGCGCCCCGCGGCGCTGCGTGCCGGGTAGTGCCGGGTAGTGCCGGGTAGTGCCGGGTAGTGCCGGGTAGTGCCGGGCGCGGCGGCCGCGGGGCGTCGCGCCCGGCACTACCCGGCCGTTGCCCAGCTGCCCAGCTGCCTGGCTATGCCGGGCCGCCCGGCCCCCGAGCCTGCCGGGCCTGCTCGCGCAGCATGAACAGGTACAGGCTTTCCACCTTCGCCCGGGCCCAGGGTGTGCGCCGCAGGAACTTCAGGCTGGAGCCGATGCTCGGGTCGCTGGTGAAGCAGCGGATGGCAATGCGGCGTCCAAGCTCTGGCCAGCCGAAGTGATCGACCAGTTCGTGCAGCAGCTGCTCCAGCGTCTTGCCGTGCAGCGGGTCGGGGGAAGGCGAGTTGTGCATGCGGCGATGATGCCGCGAATTGGCGCCACCGCCGCCGCGGTGCCGTTGCCTGCGTGCCGTGGGATGGCGCCGGCCGGGCGCTTCACTCGGCGGCGGGCAGCGGGCGACGCGACTGGCGCGCCAGCAGCCGGCGGGTGAACCATTCCAGCAGCGGCTGGTAGGCCGAGCCGCACAGCCGCACCAGCAGGTCGAGCAGGCGGGCGTCCGGCCCCACCAGCACGCGGCGACGGTTCTTCTCGACCGCGCGCAGGATCTGCCGCGCGGCTGCGCGGGCGGAGGTGGTGTTGAGCAGCCGGTCGAAGCGGCGCCGGGCTTCTTCGGCATCCAGCCCGGTCAGGGATCGCATGCCGGGGTCGATGCGGCCGCTGCGGGCGATGTTGGTGCGGATGCCGCCGGGGTGCACGCAGGTGGCGCTGACCGCCTGGCCGCTCAGCTGCAGCTCCATGCGCAGGGCCTCGGTGTAGCCGCGTACCGCGAACTTGCTGGCGTTGTATGGCCCCTGGCCGGGCACGGCCAGCAGCCCGAACAGGCTGGAGGTGTTGACCACATGGCCTTCGCCGGCTGCCTGCAGGTAGGGCAAGAAGGCCTGGGTGCCCCAGACCACGCCCCAGAAGTTGATGTTCATGATCCACTCGAAGTCCTCGCGCGAGACATCCGCGAGCAGGCTGGACACCGAGACGCCGGCATTGTTGAAGATCAGGTTCACGCGCCCGAATTCGCGCGCGGTGGCGGCGGCCCAGTCGAGCAGGGCCTGCCGGTCGGCCGTATCGACGCGGCTGGTGCGGATGCGCACCGCGCCGGTGGACGCGAGGCGGGCGGTCTCCTGCAGGCCGGCCTCGTCGATGTCGCTCAAGGCCAGGTGGCAGCCGCGCGCGGCCAGCTCGATGGCGAGTTCGCGGCCCATGCCCGAAGCTGCCCCGGTGATGGCTGCCACCTTGTCGCGAAAGCTTTTCATGCCGCCTCCCGGTGCGCGGCCTGGCTCCAGTGGCGCAGCAGGAAATCCGCCTGCCGTTGCAGTGCCGCGGCGGCCTGGGCCAGCACCGCGGCGTGCATCTGAAAGACATGCCAGCCGTCGGGAATGATCTCGAGCTCCACCTGGTTGCCGGCCGCTGCGGAGCGCTGGGCGAAGGCAACGGAATCGTCGTACAGGATCTCGTCCTCGCACACCTGCACCAGCGTGGGCGGCAGGCCGGCGAGGTCGCTCTGCATGGGATTGGCCAGCGGGTGGGCGGGATCCACCGCGTACCAGCGGCCGGCTTGCTCGGCCCAGCCGGCCCGCAGCAGGGGATCGCGCCGGCCGCGCTCCTGCAGGCTGCGTGCGTTGAGCCGGGTGTCGGTCAGGGGCGACAACAGCACCAGTGACGCCGGCAGCGGCAGCCCCAGGCGGCGCAAGGCCAGCGGCACCAGCAGGGCCAGCGTGCCGCCGGCCGAGTCGCCAGCGATGGCAATGTCCTGCGGCGCCACGCCTTCGGCCAGCAGCTGCCGATAGGCGGCCACGCCATCGTCGATCTGGGCCGGAAAGGGATGCTCCGGCGTGCGGCGGTAGTGCGGCACCAGCACTTGCGCCCGGGTCAGCCGCGCCAGCCGGGTGGTGAGTGCCCGATGGGTGCGGGGGCTGCAGATGCAGAAGGCGCCACCGTGGAGGTAGAGGATGGCGCGGGCCGGCCGCTGGCCCGCGGGCAGGATGCGCTCCGCAGCCATCTCGCCATTGGCGTGGCGGATGCGCTCGGCCCGGATGTCCACTGCGCGCCCGGGCAGCGCGGGCAGGGCCAGCGCATGCGCCACCGCACGCTGGAAACCGACCGGGAACGGCGGGCCCACGAGTGCCTTGAAGGTCAGCCGCGAGCCCAGCCTCAACAGCGCGGCGGCCAGGCGCTGTCCGGGCGCCCGGGAAGGCGGCAGGTGGCGCACGCTGGGCAGCCGCGACAGCGGCGGCAGTTCGGCCCGGGTTCCGGCTTGGGGATCGGCTCGCATGAAGGGGCTCCTCGGAAGGGGGGCGGCGTCAGCCGGCCTTGCGGATGAGATAGCGGCCGGGCTGGAAGCTGCGCAGCCGCTGGCGAAAGCGGAAAGTGAAGCTGGGCCACAAGGTGGTGTTGCGCCCCTGCGCGTCGAGGTACCAGCTGCGGCAGCCGCCGCTGCTCCACACCGTGCCTTGCAGCATGCGCTGCAGTTCCTCGTTGTAGCGGCGGCTGACCTCGGGCCGCACGCTCACCTCTTGAAGGCCATCGCGGTGCATCGTCCGGATCGCGTCGACGATGTAGCGCACCTGCGACTCGATGATGTAGATCATCGAGTTGTGCCCAAGACCGGTGTTGGGCCCGACGATCATGAACAGGTTGGGAAAGTCCGGCACGCTGGTGCCCAGGTAGGCCTGCGGCCCCTGTCGCCAGGCGTCGGCCAGGTCCAGCCCGCGGCCGTTCACGTAGAGTCCGGGCGGTGCCATCTCCTGCACCTTGAAGCCGGTGGCGAAGATCAGCACGTCCACCTCCCGCTCCTCGCCGGAGGCGGTCACCACGCCGTGCGGGCGGATCTCGCGGATCGGGTCGGTGATGACGTTCACCTGCGGCAGGGCCAGTGCCGGGTAGTAGTCGTTGGCCAGCAGGATGCGCTTGCAGCCGGCCCGGTAGCGTGGCGTGAGCCG
This sequence comes from Eleftheria terrae, assembly GCF_030419005.1. NCBI lineage: Bacteria > Pseudomonadati > Pseudomonadota > Betaproteobacteria > Burkholderiales > Eleftheria > Eleftheria terrae. Next base: position 2,682,637 of record NZ_CP106951.1, on the reverse strand, counting down.
GCGGCGCAGCTCGGGGTCGGCAATGTGGCGGCGCATGGCCTGGCGCGACTCCCATTCCACCGCCCGCATCAGCTTCGGCGCCGAGGTGAAGGCGATCACCCGCATCTCCAGCAGCCAGTAGGTCCACCAGCGCCAGAGCTTCTGCGTCATCGGCAGGTGGCGGAACAGCCAGCGCTCCCAGTCGCGGATGGGGCGGTCCGGCTTGGGGATGACCCAGGGCGGCGTGCGCTGGTAGTAGTCGAGCCGGGCCACCTGCGGCGCGATGCGCGGCAGGAACTGGATGGCGCTGGCACCGCTGCCGATCACCGCCACCCGCTTGCCGCGCAGGTCGCAGCCGTGATCCCACTGCGCCGAGTGGAAGGCCGTGCCACGAAAGCCGGGCAGCCCGGGCAGCTCCGGCATGGCCGGGTTGCTCAGCCCGCCCATGCCGCTGACCAGCACCGGTGCCGAGAATCGGCGGCCGTCACGGGTGTGCACCTGCCAGCGGGCGCTGGCATCGTCATAGCGGCAGCCTGCGACGTCGGCGTTCAGTCGCAGGTGGGGCTGCAGGCCGTACTTGCGCGCGCAGTGCCGCTGGTATTCGAGCAGCTCCGGCTGGGTGGGGTACTTGCGGGACCAGTCGGGATTGGGCTCGAACGACAGCGAGTACAGCACCGACGGCACGTCGCAGGCCGCGCCGGGATAGTGGTTGTCGCGCCAGGTGCCGCCCACCTCCGGGCCGCGCTCCAGCATCAGGAAATCGTGGATGCCGGCCTGCTTCAGGCGGATCGCCATGCACAGGCCGGCAAAACCGCTGCCGACGATGATGACGGCCGCTTGCTCCTCGGTGCTGCTTGTCTCCACCTTGTGCTCCTTGGGCTGCGCCAGCCCGTCCGGCGCGGGTGTCCGGGCGAGGCGGTGGGCGCTGCGTTTTGCGAATCTATTGTTGACAACAAACAATGTCAACAATGAGGGTAGTCATAATGGCCGCGGGTTTGCGGACCCCGGTGCCGCAGCTGCGGTGCCAAGGCGGCACGGCCTGGACGCCCGGCAGGCTGCGGTTTTCCTGGGATGCCGGGCGGCGGCTGGTTTCGTGAGTCGATCTATTCCGTCATCGTCTGCCCGGCGGCACTACCTGGGCGTACCCGCCGAGGAGCGGCAGCAGCAGCGTCGCCGCCGCCTGGTCGAGGCCGCCATTGCGGTGTTTGGCGAGCGTGGCTACCACGCGGCCACGGTGCGCGAGGTGTGCGCCCAGGCCCGCCTGACCGAGCGCTACTTCTACGAGTCGTTCAAGAGCATGGCCGAGCTGTTTGCGGCCGCCTATGCCGAGGTGCTGGGCCAGCTCAAGCAGCGCACCCTGCCGGCCATCCAGGCCCATGCCGAGGACCGGCCGCTGCAGATGGCTGAAGCGGGCCTGCGGGTGTTCTTCGAATATGTGCGCGACCATCCGGCGCAGGCGCGCCTCCTGCTGGTGGACGCGCTCAGCATCAACCAGGACGTGCTGCAGCTGTGCGGCGACGCGCTGCACGAATACACCGCCCTGGCCCGGGAACTGCTGGCCCGCAGCCCGGCCGGCGCGCCGGCCGGACAGGCCGAGCCGGGTCTGTTGGCGGCCGGGCTGATCGGTTTCAACATCCACGTGGCCACTGCCTGGCTGCTGGAAGGCTGCGCCACCCCGCTGGACCGGGTGGTGCAGACCGCGCTGCTGGCCTACCGCATGCTCGAAGCCCCTCCCGCCGCCCCGCCCGGCAAGGAGCACTGAGATGGACGTGGCACCGCTGTCCGATCTGCAGGCCCTGTTGCGCGGGCTGGAGCCGGTGCTCAACGAAGGCGTGTATGTGTACTGCTGCCTGCCCCAGGCGCGCCCGCCAGAAGGCAAGACGGTGCTGGGCACCTTCCGCGAGGCGGAAGGCTGGACGGTGATCGTCGAGGAGGGCGAGGCCCGGCAACGCGGCTGGCCAGCCTTGTTCAGGGCCGCGTGGATCACCCTCCGGGTGCCGTCCGACCTGCATGCCGTGGGCTTGACGGCCGCCTTCGCCTCCGCGCTGGGGCAGGCGGGCATCAGCTGCAATGTGTCGCTGCCGCCAGGCACGACCAGTTGTTCGTGCCATGGGCCAGTGCCGAGAAGGCGCTGGATGTGCTGCGCGAGCTGCAGCGCGCCGCCAGCGGCGGCAACGGCTGAGGCTGAGGCTGAGGCTGAGGGGCACGGCGGCGCGGCGCCCGGGCGCCGGGGCGAACGGTGCCGGCCCTGGCCTCTCAGCCGCCGCTGAGCACTTGCTCGAACTCGTGCGCCTTGTCGGCCCCCTTGATCGGGCCGTGCGCGGCGATCAGGGCGTCCTTGATGCGCGGCGCCAGATCCTGCAGGTCCTTCAAGTTCATCGCCGACTCCACCGCCAGCTGAAGCCGGAAGCCGCGCAGGCCCAGTTCGGAGGTGAACTGCGTGGCCATGCGGTACGCCAGCTGGTATCGGTCGGCCGGCACGCCGGCCGCCGGCGTCACGGGCGCCGGGTCGCCCGCGGCGGGACGCGAGGTGCTGCTTGCCGCTGCGGGCGTGCCGATGCTACGCGGTGTGCCGCCCACTGCTTCGATCAGGCCCAGCGCCAGCAGCTCCTGCATGTCGGCCGCGCTCGCGCCCATCCCCTGGGTGGTCGCCAGCACCTCGGTGTCGGACCGTTGTCCATCGCACAGCAGCAGCAAGGTACGCAGTCGAGGGCCCAGCGGCATGCTGCGCGACTTGATGACCTCGGCCCCCTGGCTTGTTTTGGTGTATTTCAAGTGACACTCCCTTGAACAGCCCAGCCATTGTGGAAGGGGGTCAAGCCGCAGCGCACCGCGCTTTCCCGTAGCCAGGCCCTGCAAACCATGAACTACGCCACAGGACGAGGGCATCATGTCGGGTCGGGTGGTCCGGCACGGAGCGTGTGGACCTGGCGCCGGCTGTGCCGGCCTCTGCGCAAACCGAGGCCGCGACGGAGCGAGCGCGGCCGCGGCGCCGGGTTCGCGCCTCGTGCAAGGCCTTCGGTTGCCGGCACACACCCGCTGAAAGATCGGCGCCAATGAAGTGGGCGGTGCCAGGCCGAGCCGTCGGCCTGCCAGCGCGCCGGCGCTTCCCGCTCCTGCTCGTCCGGCCGTTGCCTTGCTCGGGTTCCGGCGTGTCGGGGCAGCCCACCTTTGGAAAGGAATTCCCGTGACCTACCGTCCCGCCTGCCTCCTGGCGACCCTTGCGTTGGCCGCCTGTGCCAGTCGCCCCCCCGAGCCGCCGACTGTTCCGCAGGAACTGCGACCCTCGGCCTCCGCCGTGCTTACCCTCATGACCCGGGCCACCGGTGTTCAGATCTACACCTGTGCCGCCGCCAAGGACAACCCGGCGCACTACGCGTGGGCCTTCACCGCACCTGAAGCCGAGCTGTTCGATGCTGCTGGCAAGAAGATCGGCACCCACTACGCCGGACCGACGTGGGAGGCCGATGACGGCAGCAAGGTGGTCGGCGCGGTCGCCGCCCGTAGCGACGCACCTGACTCAGGAGCCATACCGTGGTTGCTGCTCGTCGGCCAGGCGGAACCGCAAGAGGGCCGTCTGGCCCGCACCAGCCATATCCAGCGCCTGTCGACGGTCGGCGGCAAGGCCCCGGCAGATGGCTGCGATGCCGCACGAGTGGGGCAAGTGCGGCGCATTCCTTATGAGGCGGCCTACTACTTCTATCGCCAGGGTTGAAGTCGCCGACGTTCAAAGGGACGCTGAGCCCCAAGCCCGTGTCAGGTGAGGCTGTGGTGGCAGGGCGCGCGTTACGCCGGATGGCGAGAAACGCCGCCCTCGATTCTTTTCGCGAAGCGCGAAAAAATTGCTTGCACGAAGCAAAAACTTTGTTAAAGTCACGCCCTCGCTGATCACGGCGCTGCAGACGAAACGAACCGGGAAGCTGGTGAGTGGGGTGGAGGCGGCGGTTTCTGAAAAGAAAGAAAGTGGCAGCGAAAAATAAATGAGCCGAGTGCTTGACAGGGTTTAAAGAAAACGTCAAAATCTCGCCTCTCTGCTGATAACGACGAAAGACGAAATCAGCGCTGACGACGAAGCTGAGGTGCTGCGAATGCGGCAAGGATAGCAGGGTTGGAGCAGCAAGCTCTTTAACAAATAACAGCCGATAAGCGTGGGCGTTTGAAGGCGAGTGCCAAGATCTGTGGGTAACTGCAGATCAGGTCGAAAGACTTTAAACGCTCATGGAAGTGAAGTTCACTTCAATTCTTTGAGCGAAATTCAAGATCGAACTGAAGAGTTTGATCCTGGCTCAGATTGAACGCTGGCGGCATGCCTTACACATGCAAGTCGAACGGCAGCACGGGAGCAATCCTGGTGGCGAGTGGCGAACGGGTGAGTAATACATCGGAACGTGCCCAGTAGTGGGGGATAGCCCGGCGAAAGCCGGATTAATACCGCATACGACCTGAGGGTGAAAGCGGGGGATCGCAAGACCTCGCGCTATTGGAGCGGCCGATGTCAGATTAGCTAGTTGGTGGGGTAAAGGCCTACCAAGGCAACGATCTGTAGCTGGTCTGAGAGGACGACCAGCCACACTGGGACTGAGACACGGCCCAGACTCCTACGGGAGGCAGCAGTGGGGAATTTTGGACAATGGGCGCAAGCCTGATCCAGCCATGCCGCGTGCGGGAAGAAGGCCTTCGGGTTGTAAACCGCTTTTGTCAGGGAAGAAAAGCTCTGGGCTAATACCTCGGAGTGATGACGGTACCTGAAGAATAAGCACCGGCTAACTACGTGCCAGCAGCCGCGGTAATACGTAGGGTGCAAGCGTTAATCGGAATTACTGGGCGTAAAGCGTGCGCAGGCGGTTGTGCAAGACAGATGTGAAATCCCCGGGCTCAACCTGGGAACTGCATTTGTGACTGCACGGCTAGAGTGCGGCAGAGGGAGATGGAATTCCGCGTGTAGCAGTGAAATGCGTAGATATGCGGAGGAACACCGATGGCGAAGGCAATCTCCTGGGCCTGCACTGACGCTCATGCACGAAAGCGTGGGGAGCAAACAGGATTAGATACCCTGGTAGTCCACGCCCTAAACGATGTCAACTAGTTGTTGGACGGCTTGCTGTTCAGTAACGAAGCTAACGCGTGAAGTTGACCGCCTGGGGAGTACGGCCGCAAGGTTGAAACTCAAAGGAATTGACGGGGACCCGCACAAGCGGTGGATGATGTGGTTTAATTCGATGCAACGCGAAAAACCTTACCTACCCTTGACATGCCAGGAATCCTGCAGAGATGTGGGAGTGCTCGAAAGAGAACCTGGACACAGGTGCTGCATGGCCGTCGTCAGCTCGTGTCGTGAGATGTTGGGTTAAGTCCCGCAACGAGCGCAACCCTTGTCATTAGTTGCTACGAAAGGGCACTCTAATGAGACTGCCGGTGACAAACCGGAGGAAGGTGGGGATGACGTCAGGTCATCATGGCCCTTATGGGTAGGGCTACACACGTCATACAATGGCCGGTACAGAGGGCTGCCAACCCGCGAGGGGGAGCCAATCCCAGAAAACCGGTCGTAGTCCGGATCGCAGTCTGCAACTCGACTGCGTGAAGTCGGAATCGCTAGTAATCGCGGATCAGCATGTCGCGGTGAATACGTTCCCGGGTCTTGTACACACCGCCCGTCACACCATGGGAGCGGGTTCTGCCAGAAGTGGTTAGCCTAACCGCAAGGAGGGCGATCACCACGGCAGGGTTCGTGACTGGGGTGAAGTCGTAACAAGGTAGCCGTATCGGAAGGTGCGGCTGGATCACCTCCTTTCTGGAAAAAAGCACTCAAGTTTGGGCGCCCACACTTATCGGCTGTTGTTGTGTACGACAGCAAGTGAACGTGAACCGGCAGGCGTGAACCTGGCAGGGATGAGAATCCTAGGTTGACGGTGCTGCAGACGCGGTTCGAGCGGAAGTGAAGAGCGGGTCTGTAGCTCAGTCGGTTAGAGCACCGTCTTGATAAGGCGGGGGTCGTTGGTTCGAATCCAACCAGACCCACCAATCCTTCTGCATGAAGCATGTTCGGGGGATTAGCTCAGCTGGGAGAGCACCTGCTTTGCAAGCAGGGGGTCGTCGGTTCGATCCCGTCATCCTCCACCATCACTGATCACTGAAGTCGAACGTTAACGCAAGGGTTCCCTGAGAGCAGGGATGTTTGCGTTAGCGGTTCGAAAGAATGGCTGTTGTTCTTTAACAATTCGTAGAGTCGAATCAGCGTTGTTGACGGAAAGCATCTATGGGATGCACCGTGCCGTCAACAACATTTGATTGCGTCACCAGACTTCAACTCGAAGTAAAGAGCGAGTTTGAAGACGGCATAACGCGTAAATACTCAAAAAGCGATCTTCTCGAACGATGAGGAGGTCGAGTCCTTGACGACGTCGAAGAGGCGTCAAAGTTATAGGGTCAAGTGACTAAGTGCATGTGGTGGATGCCTTGGCGATTACAGGCGAAGAAGGACGTGATAGCCTGCGATAAGCTTCGGGGAGCTGGCAAATTAGCTGTGATCCGGAGATTTCCGAATGGGGAAACCCACCCTTAGGGGTATCGCATACTGAATACATAGGTATGCGAGGCGAACCGGGTGAACTGAAACATCTCAGTAGCTCGAGGAAAAGACATCAACCGAGATTCCGAAAGTAGTGGCGAGCGAAATCGGACCAGCCTGCACGTTTTAGCATCGTACTTATCAGAACGGTTTGGAAAGGCCGGCCATAGCAGGTGATAGCCCTGTATGAAAAAAGTGTGGTGTGGAACTAGGCGTGCGACAAGTAGGGCGGGACACGTGAAATCCTGTCTGAAGATGGGGGGACCATCCTCCAAGGCTAAATACTCGTAATCGACCGATAGCGAACTAGTACCGTGAGGGAAAGGCGAAAAGAACCCCGGGAGGGGAGTGAAATAGATCCTGAAACCGCATGCATACAAAAAGTCGGAGCCCGCAAGGGTGACGGCGTACCTTTTGTATAATGGGTCAGCGACTTACATTCAGTGGCAAGCTTAACCGAATAGGGAAGGCGCAGGGAAACCGAGTCCGAATAGGGCGTTCAGTCGCTGGGTGTAGACCCGAAACCAAGTGATCTATCCATGGCCAGGATGAAGGTGAGGTAACACTTACTGGAGGTCCGAACCGACTAGTGTTGCAAAACTAGCGGATGAGCTGTGGATAGGGGTGAAAGGCTAAACAAACTTGGAAATAGCTGGTTCTCTCCGAAAACTATTTAGGTAGTGCCTCAAGTATTACCATCGGGGGTAGAGCACTGTTATGGCTAGGGGGTCATGGCGACTTACCAAACCATTGCAAACTCCGAATACCGATGAGTACAGCTTGGGAGACAGTGCACCGGGTGCTAACGTCCGGACACAAGAGGGAAACAACCCAGACCGCCAGCTAAGGTCCCTAAAATTGGCTAAGTGGGAAACGAAGTGGGAAGGCTAAAACAGTCAGGATGTTGGCTTAGAAGCAGCCATCATTTAAAGAAAGCGTAATAGCTCACTGATCGAGTCGTCCTGCGCGGAAGATGTAACGGGGCTAAGCCAGTTACCGAAGCTGCGGGTGCACAGCAATGTGCGCGGTAGGAGAGCGTTCTGTAAGCCTGTGAAGGTGTCTCGAGAGGGATGCTGGAGGTATCAGAAGTGCGAATGCTGACATGAGTAGCGTTAAAGGGGGTGAAAAGCCCCCTCGCCGTAAGCGCAAGGTTTCCTACGCAACGTTCATCGGCGTAGGGTGAGTCGGCCCCTAAGGCGAGGCAGAGATGCGTAGCTGATGGGAAACAGGTCAATATTCCTGTACCGATGTGTAGTGCGATGTGGGGACGGAGAAGGTTAGCTCAGCCGGGTGTTGGATGTCCCGGTTCAAGCCTGTAGTCGTGCCTGGTAGGCAAATCCGCCGGGCTAAGATGAGAGGTGATAACGAGGCCGCTTGCGGCCGAAGTGAGTGATACCCTGCTTCCAGGAAAAGCCACTAAGCTTCAGCTACACACGACCGTACCGCAAACCGACACTGGTGCGCGTGATGAGTATTCTCAGGCGCTTGAGAGAACTCTGGAGAAGGAACTCGGCAAATTGACACCGTAACTTCGGAAGAAGGTGTGCCCTTAGTAGGTGAACCTGTACAAGGGGAGCCCAATGGGGTCGCAGAGAATCGGTGGCTGCGACTGTTTAATAAAAACACAGCACTCTGCAAAGACGAAAGTCGACGTATAGGGTGTGACGCCTGCCCGGTGCCGGAAGGTTAAGTGATGGGGTGCAAGCTCTTGATCGAAGCCCCGGTAAACGGCGGCCGTAACTATAACGGTCCTAAGGTAGCGAAATTCCTTGTCGGGTAAGTTCCGACCTGCACGAATGGCGTAACGATGGCCACACTGTCTCCTCCAGAGACTCAGCGAAGTTGAAATGTTTGTGATGATGCAATCTCCCCGCGGAAAGACGGAAAGACCCCATGAACCTTTACTGTAGCTTTACATTGGACTTTGAACAGATCTGTGTAGGATAGGTGGGAGGCTTTGAAGCGGTGCCGCTAGGTGCCGTGGAGCCGTCCTTGAAATACCACCCTGGTGTGTTTGAGGTTCTAACCTTGGCCCGTGATCCGGGTTGGGGACAGTGTATGGTGGGCAGTTTGACTGGGGCGGTCTCCTCCCAAAGCGTAACGGAGGAGTTCGAAGGTACGCTAGGCACGGTCGGAAATCGTGCTGATAGTGCATAGGCAAAAGCGTGCTTAACTGCGAGACTGACAAGTCGAGCAGATACGAAAGTAGGACTAAGTGATCCGGTGGTTCTGTATGGAAGGGCCATCGCTCAACGGATAAAAGGTACTCTGGGGATAACAGGCTGATACCGCCCAAGAGTTCATATCGACGGCGGTGTTTGGCACCTCGATGTCGGCTCATCTCATCCTGGGGCTGTAGCCGGTCCCAAGGGTATGGCTGTTCGCCATTTAAAGAGGTACGTGAGCTGGGTTTAAAACGTCGTGAGACAGTTTGGTCCCTATCTTCCGTGGGCGCTGCAAGATTGAGAGAGCCTGCTCCTAGTACGAGAGGACCGGAGTGGACGCACCTCTGGTGTATCGGTTGTCACGCCAGTGGCATTGCCGAGTAGCTAAGTGCGGAAGAGATAACCGCTGAAAGCATCTAAGCGGGAAACTCGTCTCAAGATGAGTCTTGCCGGGGCCTTGAGCCCCCTGAAGAGTCGTTCAAGACCAGGACGTTGATAGGCTGGGTGTGGAAGCGCAGTAATGCGTTAAGCTAACCAGTACTAATTGCTCGTGCGGCTTGACCCTATAACTTTGGTGATCCTCAGCGACATCGAAGTGAGTCAAATAGCTTATGCCGAGTGAGGCCACTACAGCGCCTCGCCATCCGGTGCGCAATCAAATCTGCTGATTCACACAGACTCTACGAATTGGTCGTCTTGCTCCAGCAGCAAGGCGGCATCCAGTTATGCCTGATGACCATAGCGAGGTGGTCCCACTCCTTCCCATCCCGAACAGGACAGTGAAACGCCTCAGCGCCGATGATAGTGCGGATTCCCGTGTGAAAGTAGGACATCGTCAGGCTGTTATTCCCCAAAACCCCGCCCACTCTCGCAGTCGGCGGGGTTTTGCTTTTGCGGTATTCAAACCCCCGTTCCGCTGCGCCGCGTCAGTAGCGAAAGTAGTGCGTCCCCAGGGCGGCTGGGTCGGCTCGCGTGCGCTTCTTGAGCGTTGCGCTCATCAGGTCCACCCGCGCCGGGTCGCGCCAGCCCAACGCCGTGAACACGCGCTCGGCCGTGCGGGCATATGGGCGCCACCTAAGCGCCATGCTGTAGGCCAGGAGGGCCAGGAGGCCGGAGATCGCGCTGGCACCGGTGGCGCCCACCCACAGCACCGTGGCTGCGAACCCTGAAGCAGGCGATGCCAGGCTGGACAACAGGCACACGGCGATGCACAGAGCCGCCGTCGCTCCCCAGGTCACTGCCAGGCCAAACAGCGCCCACCAGCGCCAGGCTGCTCGCATCTGGCTCACGCTCCCTCGGCAGCAGAAGGGATAGAGCGCGATGGCCCGGTCGCGCGGGCGAGCAATGCCGAACACCTCGTAGTGGTCGCCCCGCCACTGGGCTGCAACATCCACGCGATCGCCATCGCTGAAGGGGCTGCGCCAGACCCAGCCGCTCATGGCTCGTCCGTCGAGCAGGAAGTCGACGAAATCGGCCTCTTCTTCGACGCCGTGGCCCCAGGGCCGCCTGGCGGGTGGTGTCTCTGGCTCCGGCTCGGGCGCCACCGCGATGGCGCTGGCCCGGTCGGAGTCGAGCTGTGTCAGTACAAACCGGACCCGTGCCCGGGTCCGGCGGAAGCCGGACACGGTGCCGGACAGCCGGACCAGCCGCCGGCCCGCGACCACACCTGCGCCGCCCGTCACGACCACCTCGCATCAGGTCTCGCTACACGCATGACATCCTCCTGGCCCGCTCCAGGGCCGGCCTCAGGGGCCGCCACGGGCAGGACCGGTGTCCAGTGCGGGCAGGTGTCGCCAGCCAGGCTCACCTGCCGGATGTCAGACGGTCGATTCGGGAAAAAGGGTGGCCCAGCGCGGCAGCAGGTCCGCAATGGAGAACAGCCCGGCTAGCAGGTACGGCAGGGTTGGGCAGGGCCCAAGATCGCGTCTGACGGCAAGACTGCATTCGCCGCGAACACCGGGTGGCTGGACCCAGCGCGGCAAACGGTGCCGACTGTGCCACGCACCCGGCTCGACGTCCATCAGGCGACGACGGTGTGCCCTTGCAATGTCGCCGCCAAGTCACGGCAGCGCTGGTCGTGGAGCAAGACGCTGTCTTCCTGCGAGACAGCCGGTACTGCAGCCAGCTCCGCGGTGGACCCGCGGGTGAAGCGCGGGCACGGCAGCGGCCTCGCCCGCCGTCTTGCCGGACCGTCCAGGCCGCCGCAGTTGGCGCTCAAGTCGCGCTGATCATGCGCCGGTGTGGGCGAGCGTTCCCGCAGTGGCGGACGATGCGTCGGTCTCCGCCTGAAGCTCTTGCATCAATGCGCTCACCTGCGCGGCCAGCTGGGACTGCGAGGCGGCCGCCTGCCCGATGGCGCTGACCGCACGATCGGTGCTCGCAATGCCCTCCGCGATGCGGGCGAACGCCTGGCTGGCCTGCTTGGCGGCACTGACCGCCGGCGCAATGCGTCGGACCGAATCGATGATCAGGCGGCTGCTCTGGCTCGCTGCGCCGGTCGCACGGTCGGCCAACTGGCGCAGTTCATCGGCGACCGTGGCGAAGCCCTGGCCTTGATCCCCGGCCCGCACCGCCTCGAGCGCTGCAGTGAAGGACAGCAGCGTGGTCTGGCTGGCGAACTCGCTGACCAGTCGCACGATCTCGCCCATGCCGTCGGAGGCTTGCTCGATCTGGGCCATGGTCTGGGCCGACCCGTCCAGCCACTGGCCGCCCTTGCCGGCCTCGGCCTGTGATGCCTGCACCACCGTCTGCGCGGACTGCGCGGCGGCCGCGACCTCGCCCAGCGAGCCGAGCAGCCGGGCCACCGGGGCCATCACGGTCGCGCTGCGCTCGCGGGCCTGTGCTTCCTGGGCCACCTGCGCGGTGATGTCCATCGCGAACATCAGGACCTTGAGGGGCTTGCCTTCGCCGTCGAGCACCGGGCTGTAACTGGACTGCAGCCACAGCTCCTCACCATGGCGGCCCTTGCAGGGGTAGCGGCCCGAGGCTGCTTCGCCGGCTGCCAGCCGGCTCCACAGTTCGGCGTAGGCGGCGGTGGTGAGATAGGCGCCCGGGCACAGCATGCCGTGGTGCTGGCCGGTCAGCTCGCGCAGGCTGTAGCCGGTCAAGGCCAGGAACCGCTCGTTCGCGGACAGGATGTTGCCGGCGAGGTTGAGCTCGACGACCGCCTGTGCGCGGTCCAGCGCGGCAGCCTTGCCACGAACTTCAGCCAGCATCTGCTTGTTCAGCGTGACGTCAGTGCCCAGCATCACGACCTTCGCCAGGCCACCGTTTTCGTCGGCCACCGGGTTGTAGGTGGCCTGCAGCCAGACTTCCCGCCCGGTCTTGGCCAGATGGCGGTATTCGCCGGCGTCGAACTCGCCCCGGCCAAGCTTTTGCCAGAACCGCTGATAGGCTTCCGAGCGGCCGAATTCCTCGTCGCAGAGCACGCGGTGTGGGCGGCCGGTCAGCTCATCGAGCGCGTGGCCCAGCGTCTGCAGGGCATTGCCATTGGCCCACAGGATGCGACCTTGCATGTCGAATTCGACGATGACCTGCGAGCGGTCGATGGCGGCCCAGAGGGCGCCCGAGGAATGTTGCGCAGCGGCGAGAGTGTCGAGGGCGGGACTGTAGGGGGCGTTCATGGAGGAGACGGTCTTGGTGTACAGGACAGACGAGAAGCCGAAAGCATGCGGTCGCCGCAGGGCGGGCCGCACCGCGCCCATGGAGCCAGGCGCTGGAGCCAGACGGGGCGTGCATCGCGGCTCGCCCCTTCAAGGCCGGCAGTGTCTCCCGCCGGCGCAGTACGCACTGACGGAATCCGCTCGGGGACGGGGCAGAGATTTCCCTAAAGGGCGCCGCCCTGCTTTCGCGGCTGCTGGGCCGGGACGACAGCTTCAGGGCGACCGCAGCGTCGGCGCCCGGCACGGCCAGTGGCGGGCGTTTCTCGTCCTGCCACTCCACGCCGCGCTACGCCACACCCTCATGCCGTCGCACACCCCGCCCAGCCGACACCGAGCCCGAGGCGCTTTCACCCCGCCCCCGCTGCAGCGTCGTGACACGATTTCGCCGCAGCACCGCGGCTAGCATGAACCGCGCACGCAATGCCGGCAGGGCAGCCTGCCCGGCGCAAGCTGCTCCTCGGCCCTCCGGACAGCGCGCACCGACGCAGACATGCAGGTCGGCTGCGCGGCGTCCACCGATCCCGACTCCCACAAAAGGAATGGCACCCCCATGCAGAAACAGAAGCTCAGGGACCTCTTTCGCAAAGGCGGCGCGCTGGCGCTGACCGCGCTCGCCCTGGCGGGCTGTGCCGGCGACGATGACGGCCATAGCGTCGACATCCGGTTGCTGGCCTTCAACGACTTTCACGGTGCGCTGCAGCCGACCGGCTTGACGCTGAACCTTCCCGATCCGGCCCAGCCCGGCAGCACCTTGCGCGTCAACACCGGTGGCGCCGCCTATCTCGCGGCCGCCCTGGAGGCTCAGCGCGCCGGCCGTCGGCACACCGTCACCCTGTCCAGCGGCGATCTGGTCGGCGCCTCGCCGCTGGTGTCGGCGTTTTTCCGGGACGAGCCCACCGTCGAGGTCATGAACCAGTTGAAGCTCGACTTCAACACTGTCGGCAACCACGAGTTCGACAAGGGCGTGGCGGAACTCAAGCGGGTCGCCGCCGGCGGCTGCAGCACCGACACCGCTCACCCCGACCTGTCGTCCTGCCAGGGCCCGGTCCGGCCCTACGCCGGGGCCCGGTTCGACTTCCTGGCCGCCAATGTGGTCGACGCCGGCACCGGCCAGCCGATCTTCAAGCCCTATGTCGTGAAGCAGTTCGACGGCGCCAAGATCGGCTTCATCGGCGTGGTGACCCGCAGCACGCCCACCATCGTCACCCCGGCCGGGGTCGCGGGCGTCAAGTTCCTCGACGAGGCCGACACCCTCAACCGCTACGCCGACGAGCTGGAGGCGCAAGGCGTCAAGGCGCTGGTGGCCGTGATGCACGAAGGCGGCCAGACCGATTCGACCTGGAACGACGACAACTGTGCCGGTGCGCGCGGCCCGGCCTTTGAGATCGCGGCCCGGCTCAGGCCGTCGATCGACGTCATCTTCAACGGGCACTCGCATGCCGGCTACCGGTGCATCCGCAACGGGGTGCCGATCGTGCAGGCCTTCTCCAACGGCCGTGGCATCAGCCAGGTCGACGTGACGGTCGATGCCACAAGCGGCGACATCGACCGCAGCCGCACCGTTGCGCTCAATGTCCCGGTGGTCAACGACACCAACACCGATGCAACGGTGCTCGAGCGCTTCCGGCCGCTCATGCCCGACGCCACGGTGCAGCAGCTGATCGCGAATTACGCCGCCCTCGCCGCGCCCAAGGCGCAGCGCGTCGTCGGCCACATCACCGGCACCATCGACCGCACGCCCAGCGCCGGCGGGGACTCACCTGCCGGCCGCCTGATCGCCGACGCCCAGCTTGCCGCCACCGCGGCCGCCGGGCAGGGCGGCGCCCAGATCGCCTTCATGAACCCCGGAGGCGTGCGCGCCGACTTCCTGTGCCCCAGCGGCCCCTGTGAGGTCAGCTTTGGCCAGGCCTTCACGGTGCAGCCCTTCGGCAACAGCCTGGTGGTGCTGACGCTCACCGGGCAGCAGCTCAAGGAACTGCTCGAGCAGCAGGCCACCGGGCCCAACGCGACCTTCCCGCGCATGCTGCAGCCCAGTGCCGGATTCACCTATAACTGGGCGGCCGGCGCGCCGGACAACCAGCGCGTCAGCGCCATGAAGCTCAACGGAGTGGAGGTGGTGCCGGCACAGACCTATCGGGTCACGGTGAATTCCTTCCTGGCGGACGGCGGCGACGGCTTCACCGTTCTCAGGAGCGGAGGCGACCGGCTCGGCGGCGTGCAGGACATCGATGCCCTGCTCGATTTCCTCCAACAGCACGATCCCCTCGCCCCGAGCACCGAGGCCCGCATCATCCCGGGCTGAATCCGGGCTTCCGACCTGCGGACGAGGCCGGACGACCAACGGGGGCGTGGGCGCCGGCCCACACCGGGCCTGGAAAAGTATCTACCTGTCACTTCATCCACAGCTCCTGTGGAAGGAGCTGTGGACAAGCTGTAGGCCGAGGCCGCCAGGCCGCTGTTCATGCGGCTGCTCCTCAATCTGCCTCCTTCTGAGGCAGATGCCCGCCTGCCAGGCGGCCTGCAAGGCAGATTGCAAGCCAAGTCTCAGCTTTCAATGCGCGAAAAGGTCATCTCGCCCATGCGTTCAGACCCCGCGAAAAGGGCAGTGGCTGGCCCGATCGCACCTTCTTTGTAAAGGCTCAAAGAGCAATCAGAGTGCCTGTTCGGCCCTACTTCTACTGTTACTCATAGCAGGTTTACATCCGGTCGGTTCGACAGGAAGCTAGCGCCCATGCAAGCGCTTTCATGACTGTCGGCCGGCTCCGTCGGACGGCGGCCAGCGCTTGAACAGGAGCCGTGCGCGGACCTCCTGAAGTGCCCACCCGACGTCGAGAACGAGGAGACGAGGGGTGGATTGCCATGGCGTCGCTCCACAGGACGCGCGCCATTCTTCTGCCGGTAGGAAACAACCATGAGAACGCCCTTTCCCGCACCTTCCCGCACCCCACGCCTGAAGCGTTGGGCGAAGACCGCAGCCAGCGGATTGCTGGCCTGCTCCAGCCTCGGGGCCTCGGTGGCCCTCTTGAGCGCGTCGCTCGCCACGTCGGCCCAAGCCGCCGATGCCGAGTACGCCCAGCGCTTCCTGACCCAGTACAACAAGATCAAGAACCCCGCGAACGGCTACTTCAGCCCGGAGGGGGTGCCCTACCACTCCGTCGAGACCCTGATGGTCGAGGCGCCCGACCATGGCCACGAGACCACCTCCGAGGCCTACAGCTTCTGGCTGTGGCTCGAAGCGCAGTACGGTCGCGCCACCGGCGACTGGCAGCCGCTGAAGAAGGCCTGGGCCAACATGGAGAAGTACATCATCCCGTCCACCCAGGACCAGCCCACCAACAGCTTCTACAACCCCGGCAGGCCGGCCACCTATGCCGCCGAGCACCCGCTGCCGGAGAACTACCCCTCGCGCATCGACAGCTCCGTCCCGGTGGGCCAGGACCCGCTGGCCAATGAACTGGCGGCGGCCTACGGCACCCGCGAGATCTACGGCATGCACTGGCTGCTCGACGTCGACAACTGGTACGGCTTTGGCCGCTGCGGCGACGGTGTCACCAAGCCGGCGTACATCAACACCTTCCAGCGCGGCGCGCAGGAATCGGTCTGGGAGACGGTGCCCCACCCGTCCTGCGAAACCTTCAAATGGGGCCGCAACACCGGCAACCAGGGCTTCCTGAGCCTGTTCACCGGCGACAGCAGCTATGCCCGCCAATGGCGCTACACCAATGCACCGGACGCTGATGCCCGCGCGGTGCAGGCCATCTACTGGGCCTCGGTGTGGGCCAAGGAGCAAGGCAAGGGCGCCGAGGTGGCCGACCTGGTGAAGAAGGCGTCGAAGATGGGCGACTACCTGCGGTACGCCATGTTCGACAAGTACTTCAAGAAGGTCGGCAACTGCGTCGGCGCCTACAACTGCCAGGGCGGCTCGGGCACGCCCGACGCACGCGGCTTCCGCGACAACCAGCACTACCTGCTGAGCTGGTACTACGCCTGGGGTGGCGCGGTCGACCAGGGCGCCGGCTGGGCCTGGCGCATCAGCTCCAGCCACGCGCACTTCGGCTACCAGAACCCGTTTGCGGCCTGGGTGCTGTCGAGCCAGCCCGAGTTCAAGCCCGTCTCGGCCACCGGCGCGAGCGACTGGGGCAAGAGCCTGACCCGCCAGGTCGAGTTCTACCGCTGGCTGCAGTCGGCCGACGGCGCCATCGCCGGCGGGGCCACCAACAGCTGGGGCGGCAACCATGGCACCCCGCCGGCCGGCACCGCGACCTTCTATGGCATGTTCTATGACGAGAAGCCGGTCTACCACGACCCGGCGTCCAACACCTGGTTCGGCTTCCAGGTCTGGTCCATGCAGCGGGTCGCCGAGTACTACTACGCCACCGGTGATGCGAAGGCCAAGGCCTTGCTCGACAAGTGGGTCGGCTGGGCGCTGGCCAACACCACGCTGAAGGACGACGGCACCTACCGCATCCCCAACACGCTGAAGTGGAGCGGCCAGCCCGACACCTGGAACCCCGACAGCCCAGGCGCGAACAGCGGCCTGCGGGTCAGCGTGGTCGACCATACGAACGACGTCGGCACCGCGGCCGCCTTTGCCCGCACGCTGATCTACTACTCGGCCAAGGCGAACCACGCGGCATCCAAGGCGATGGCCAAGCAGCTGCTGGACCGCATGTGGACCAAGCATCAGGATGCCAAGGGCGTGGCGGTCGAGGAAGAGCGCACCGACTACAAGCGCTTCGACGACAAGTTCAACCCCGCCACCGGTGACGGCATCTTCGTGCCGCAGGGCTGGGTGGGCACCAATGCGCAAGGCGCGACCATCGACAGCAACTCGACCTTCCTGAGCATCCGGCCGAAGTACGAGCAGGACCCGCAGTGGCCCAAACTGAAGGCCTACCTCGACGGCGGCCCGTCGCCCAAGTGGACGTATCACCGCTTCTGGGCCCAGGCCGACATCGCCCTGGCGATGGCGGACTATGCCCACCTGCTGGACGGCACCGGCGGCACGGCCGCGGTGAAGGTCAACAACACCGCGCTGCGCGTGCCCGAAGGCGGCAATGCCCGCTTCTTCGTGACGCTGTCGCAAGCCCCGGCCAGCAACGTCACGGTGACGGTGGCCAAGGCCGCTGGCGGCGACGCCGACCTGAACGCCTCGCGCACCACCCTCGGCTTCACGCCGGCCAACTACAACGTGGCGCAGCCGGTGTATGTGCAGGCGGCGGAGGACGAGGACCAGGCCAACGGCAGCGCGGCCTTCACGGTCTCGGCACCCGGCCACACGGCTGTCCGCGTCTCGGCCACCGAGCTGGACAACGACGTGGTCGTGCCGGTCACGCTGGTGCTGTCCGGCACGCCGGTGGCGGTGCCCGAAGGCGGCACGCGCAGCTTCCAGGCGCGCCTGGCAGCCAAGCCGGCCGGCAACGTCACGGTGCAGGTGGCCCGCACCGGCGGCGACGCCGACCTGTCGGTGGCGTCCGGCGCGACGCTCACCTTCACGCCGGCCAACTGGAACGTCAACCAGGCGGTGACCCTGGCCGCCGCCGAGGACGCTGACGGCAGCAACGGCAGTGCCACCTTCTCGCTGAGCGGCAGTGGCGGCCTGAGCGCCACCGTGCAAGCCAGCGAGCAGGACAACGATGCTGTGGCCGCCGCCTGCACCGTGGTCTTCGACGCCAGCAGCGACTGGGGCTCCGGCCAGACCCAGGCCATCACGCTGCAGAACGGCAGCGCCAGCGCCATCGAGGGCTGGTCGGTGAGCTGGACCGCGGCCAGCGACTTCCAGGTCACCAACTCCTGGAACTCGACTGTGACGCAGAGCGGCCGCACGGTGGTCGCCAAGCCCACCGCGTGGAATGCCACGGTGCCGGCCAACGGCAGCGTGTCCTTCGGCGTGCAGGTCGCCTACTCGGGCAGCAAGCCGACGCCGAGCGCGGTGAAGTGGGAAGGCCGCGACTGCAAGGTCGTGGTGAAGTGACCCGCCTGCCATTGGCCTGAGCAGTGAGAAGGGCCCGCGGCAGTGATGCCGCGGGCCCTTGTGCTTCCAGCATGGGGCCGGCCGGCCGCCCCGGCCGCGCCTTAGAAGCGGATGCTTTGCTCGGCCGAGCAGCGCTTGCGGGCGCCGCTCTCGCACACCTGGTAGCGCCAGGTGCCGCTGCTGCGCATCTCGCGGTGGCTGCCGTCATTGCGGCTGGCCCCCAGCGACACCCCGTTGCGGTAGAGGTCGACGCTGGAGCCGCGCGCGCCGCTCCACGACACATCCACCTGCCAGCCGCCCCAGGGGCGCCGCTGGCTCGCCAGCGACAGCCGGATGCCGTCCGGCGGTCCACCCGCTACCTTCAGGAAGACCGCCGAGATCGGTCCCCAGACGCCCGCGGCATCGCGGCCCCGCACGAACACGATGTGCTGCCCGGGCTTCAGGCTGGCCGTGTCCAGCGTGCCGCGGACCGTTTCCGTGGCGGTGTCGAAGCCGCCATCGGCCGCGGCCAGCGGCACCGGCGTGGCACCTTCCAGCCAGGGCGGCGTGTCGATGTAGGCCTCTGCGGCCGCGATGGCCTGCGTCGGCTCCACCCCGTTGCTGTTGTTGAAGCGCGTGTCGGTGACCGAGGCCGTCAGCGTCACCCGCTCGCCGGCGGGCACGCCGGCGCCGCTGGCGTCCTTGTCGAGCGACGGCTGCAGCACGTCGGGACCGGCGGGCGTGATGTAGGGGGCGCCGGCCACCTTGGCCGCATAGATCAGCGCCGGCAGGTTGTCCGGCTTGATGGTGCGGTTGTAGTCCTCGCAGCTTTCGAAGAAGCTGTCGCCCAGCTCGAAGGTGTAGGACGGCACGCCCAGCTCGCCATAGCTCGGGCCGTCGGTGGTGCCTTCGGTCGGATACAGGCCGATGGACTGCTGTGGCGAATAGCCGTTGTAGTAGGCGAAGCGCCGGCCCAGCGTCTGCAGTTGGTCGGCATTGCCGCTCTTGGTGGCCGTCTCGCCCCAGGGCCACAGCACCAGGCGGCTGTAGCTGTGCAGGTCGAGGTGCAGGCCGCTGGTGTCGGCCGGTGCCGGGTCGGTCAGGCCGGGCCCGCGGCGGTCCGGCCACAGCGAGCGGATGTAGTGCTCCATCGCCTTCACTTCCGGCTCCGACGCGGCAGATCGGCCACGATAGGTCGGCGCGCATTCGTCGCCGCTGGAGCCAGCACCGCCGGTGCTGTTCCAGGTGAAGCTGAAGTTGCGGTTCAGGTCGGCCCCGCGCTGGTTGCTGGTGGCGCCGCAGTAGTCGCGGTTGGTGTTCTTGCGCCAGGACAGGCCGGTCTCCGCCAGCTTGCGGCCATCCGGGTTGCTGTGCAGCAGCAGATGCACTTCGTGATGATCCAGCAGCCAGGTGGCGTCGGCATTCTTGCCATAGCCGTCGATCAGCCAGCGGGCCAGGGCGAGGGCGAGCGGCGCCGTCGTGTACTCACGCGCATGGATGGCGCTGTTGATGAACAGCTTGGGCTTGTTGCGCCCGCCCACTGCCGCATTGCCGAGCTTGAGCACCCGCATGTCTTCGCCGCCCAGGCCGCGGGTCTTCTCCCACGAGTCGCCGATGTCCACCCAGCGGGCCAGCTTGGGATGGCTGGCAACCATCGCGTCGCCGGCGGCGAAGGTCTCGGCCACCGTCTCGTAGCAGGCGAAGCCGGGGATGGACTGCGTGTCGGCCATGAGGCCCGCGCGGCTGCGCTGCTGGGCCGCCGCCGCAATCGCCTTCAGTCGTTCATCGCGCTTGGCGACATAGTCCGGCGCATGCTCCACTCGGAAGCCGAACTGCCGCAGCTGCGCGATTTCCGCACCGTCGAGTTCCAGCACCAGGAAGCCCTGCCCGTAGTTGGCTTCGAGCAGGTTGGCATGGAAGCTGATAGCCGCCTTGCGTCCGGTGGCCGCATCTGGAAAATAGGCCTTGTACAGTTGGACCCGCTGGCGTTCCTGGTCGTGCAGTGCCCGCAGTTCCTCCGCAGCGCCGGCCGGGCCGGCGCAGGCGGCAGTGGCGGCCAGGGTCAGGCCAAGCGCGGCGAGTGCCGCCCCGAGGTGGGGATGAATGGACTTCATGTGGCTCCTTACAGTGACGCTCCACAGCGCCGGACTGGGCGGCAGTCGCCGGCATCAGGGTTCATCGTCGGCAGCCGCCCACGTGGAGCGCCGATTCTCCGGGAGGAAGGACTGGCTCATGGCAAACACCCTGAAAGACCACCGGGGCATCGCCCTGGTGCTGTGCCTTCTTGGAGCAGCGGCGTCGGCCACACCGACCGCGCAGGCGCCCATGGCTCCCGCCGCTGACGCGCCTGCAGAAGGGCCAGCCGACGCGCAGGCCCTCTCCCGCAGCTACCTGGCGCTGCGCAAGGCGCCCGGCCATTTCAATGGTGGCCGCTGGAACGCCGAGGTCGACGGCTGGGGCGGCCGCAAGCAGCGGGTGATGGAACAGCTGGCCGCCGAAGTGCTGGGCCGGCCCACCACCGCAGCCGGGCTGCGCCGGTTGATGCAGCAGCCGGACGAAGTGACGGCCTGCCCGTCGGCCGGCTGCAGCACCATCGTGTCGGGGCTGAGGGAGGGCGGTGAGTCGTCGGCCACATCGATGGCGCCGGCCGGCTGGGGCCGCGAAGCGGTCGGCAGCGCGCTGAAGCAGACGACCGGGGCGAGCCTCTGGATCTATGACTGGCGCGGCCGGCATGACCGGTTGGTGTTTGTGGTGGCCGGTGACCAAGTGCAGGCCGGCGGCTGGCTGTACGCCGGCGAATGAACCGACTGGCAGCGCGCTAGCGGCCTCGCCCACGGGGCATGGTGCGGCGTGTCTTTGGTGCCTTCGAGTTCGATGCGCGCCGATGAAGTCCGCGATCCCCAGCGCCGCGGAAGGACCCTTCTGCTGCGAAAGCTGATGCCTTGGCTGGCGGCGGCGTGCCGCCGGTCAGCCGCCTCGCCCGAACCGCCGGGCATGCCCCAGCATGCTGGCACTTCGGGGTGCTGCATCGCGGGAGGTCCGCCCGGGCGTCGAGAAGCGAGTGAGGGAGGTGATCGTCAGCGCCGAGGGCCTGGGCGTGGTGGCCGCGATGGCGTTGAAGGCGGACACGGCGGCTCACCCGAAGATCCGCTATGCCCCCGGACCCGCCAAGCGCATGTGCATGCTGCGTCGATTTGCGCCCGCCAGCGTGCTGGATGCCGGTGTACGCAAGGACCTGCGTCTCGCCGCCTGAACAAGAACAGGAACCTCATCAAAGCATTTGCTCTCGAGCGCTACGGCAGGAAGCGCTCGCTGTCGCCGACCGAGATGCCGACCTCGCCACTGCGCGATGACGAGGTCCTGGCCGAGGTGCACGCCGCGGGTGTCAACCCGCTGGACGTCAAGGTCAGGGACGGTGAGTTCAAGCGCATCCTGCCCTATCACCTGCCCTTCATCCTCGGCCACGACGTGGCGGGTGTCGTGGTCAAGGCCGGTCCGCAGGTACGGAAGTTCAAGGTGGGGCGACGAGGTCTACGCGCGAGTCGATGATTCGCGGATCGGCACATTCGCGGAATTCGCCCCGTCCAGGCGTCGTCGCTCGCGTTCAAGCCGCGCGGCCTCATGATGGAGGAGGCCGCCTCCATTCCTCTGGTCGGTTTGACTGCGTGGCAGGCACTTGTCGAGAAGGCCGGCCTGAAAAGAGGCCAGAAGGTCTTCATCCAGGCCGGCTCCGGCGGCATCGGCACCTTCGCGATCCAGCTGGCCAAGCAGTTGGGCGCAAGTGTCGCGACGACAACGAGCGTGGCCAATGCCGCTCTGGTGAAGGGCCTGGGCGCAGACGTCGCGGTCGACTACAAGAGCCAGCAGTTCGAAGACGCCTTGCGCGACTATGACGTCGTTCTGCACAGCCAGGATGGCAAGACGCTGGACAAGTCCCTTCGGGTGCTCAAGCAGCGGCGTCAACGCATGCAGCGGCTGATCAGGTCAGGGCGCAGCTGGCGCGGAGACTGATGGACCGCTGCGACGACTGGTCCTGACCCTGCGCCATGGCGAGCAGCCGCCGCGGTTCCTCGGTCATTGGCTGCAATGCCCGCGCTGCAGTGGACGTGGAGCACCACCTGCTTGTCGTGCATGAGGTGGCCCACCACAGCAGTGACCGGGCACAGCTGGGCAAGATGGCGGTGGTCACGCTCGCGTGAAGCGATGGGCACGACCCAGCGCAGGCTACTGCGGACCGCGGCCACGACAGCTGCGTGCAGCTCAAGGCCCGCCGCCACAAGGGGGCCGCGGCGTGCATGCCCCAAGCCGGCGATCTCCAACGCCCCGACTTCGCGGGGAAGCCTTGCGGTCGCGCACCGGGAAGATCCGTCGCCGACGAGGTCGGCCGGGAACACGACGCCGCGCTGCCGTGGCTCACACCGCCGGCGGCACCGGATGTTCCGGGTAGTTGGCCATCGCCTGGCCAAGCGAGACCGGCCGCTCCGGGGCCCAGGCAGGGTTGAAGCGCAGCGGGCTCTTCGGAAACAGCAGCACGACCGTGGAGCCGAGCAGGAAGCGGCCCATCTCGTCGTTCTGCTGCAGCACCACCTGCTGGTCCTGGTAGGTCCATTCGCGGATGCGGCCCGGGCGCGGCGGGTTCACCACGCCATGCCAGACGGTGGCCATGCTGCCGACGATGGTCGCGCCCACCAGCACCAGCGCAAAGGGCCCGCGCGGCCCGTCGAACAGGCAGACCACCCGCTCGTTGCGGGCGAACAGCCCGGGCACGCCGCGCGCGGTGGTCGGGTTGACCGAGAACAGGTCGCCCGGCACATGGATCATGCGCAGCAACCGGCCGGCGCACGGCATGTGGATGCGGTGGTAGTCCTTCGGGCTGAGGTAGAGCGTCGCAAAGCTGCCGTCCTCGAACTGGGCGGCCAGCGCCGTATCGCCGCCCAGCAGGGCGGTGGTCGAGTAATGGTGGCCCTTGGCCTGGAAGATCTGGTCCCGCTCGATGCGGCCGAACTGGCTGATGGCGCCGTCCACCGGCACGATCAGGTCGGCCGGCGCCACCGGCCTGGCGCCGTGCTTGAGTGCCCGGGTGAAGAAGTCGTTGAAGCTCTTGTAGCTGCGGATGTCCTCGTCCACCGCTTCGCTCATGTCCACGCCATAGTGGCGCACGAACCAGCGAATGATCTGCGTCGTCAGTGCACCGGCCTGGGCCGACGCGATCCGGCCCGCCAATGCCGTCAGTGCCTGCTTGGGCAACAGGTATTGATGGAGGACGGCGAGGCGGTCGGACATGGCGTTGGCACAAGTGGATGCAGGGACGCAAGTGTATGCGGGCCGCCGGCCAGGCCGCCCCATGCACGGCATGCCGACGATTGTTGCAGCGAGCGGCGGGCCTGGGCGTCGGACGGAGGCCGACGCGATGCGCACAGCGACCGTCGTCGTGGCTGCCACGGTCTTGGTCCAGGCACCGCGGCGCCGGGGCGCCCCCTGCGGGCCGGCCGGTGTGGCGCCCAGGCGCGCTTCAGTAGCCGAAGAAGGCCCAGTCCGGCTCCAGCCCGAACAGCAGGCGGCCGGCCGATTCGTAGCGGCTGGTCGAGCCGAAGGCGTGCTGCGTCACCACATGCACGTCCCGGAAGTGCCGTTCGAACGGCTGTTCCTCGCGGATGGCCGTGGTGCCGGCGGCCTCATGCACCAGGTCGACCGCCTCGGCCGCAGCCCGGATGGCATGCGTGGTCGCCAGTTGCAGCTTCACCTTCTGCGGCAGCTGCAGGCGCTCGCCGGCCTGGGCTGCCTGCCAGGCTTCGCGCACGGCCTCGTGCAGATAGGCCCGGCCGGCTCCCAGCCAGGCCTCGGCACGGGCCGCCTGGGCCTGCACCACCGGGCGGTGGTGCAGGGGCGTCTGGGTGTAGTTGGGCGTCTTGGTGCGGCCCAGCGCCAGCAGGGCGTCGATGGCTGCGCGGGCGATGCCGAGTGCGGTGGGCGCCAGCCCCACCACCGCGAGCCAGATGCCGATCCGGTAGAGCGGCCCCTGGAAGGCGGACGCCAGCCGCTGCGGTGGCAGCAGCGGCGCCGCCCGCCGGGCCGGCACGAACACATCGCTGGCCGTCACGTCATGGCTGCCGGTGCCGCGCATGCCCAGCGTGTGCCAGGTATCGAGCACGCGGGCCTGGCGCGCCGGCAGCGCGGCAATGATCTGCTCGGGCTGGCCGGCCGGGCCGATGCGCGGCTGCCCGTCCTGCATCACCAGGGCCGACACCAGGTGCCAATCGGCCGCCTGGCAGCCGCTGTGGAAGCTCCAGCGGCCGCTGATGCGCCAGCCGCCGTCCGCCGCCACGGCCTGGCCCGGCGGGAACAGGCCGCCGCTGAAGACCGGCGTCGCCGGCCCGTGGAAGATCTCCTGCACGCCGTCGTCCGGCAACCAGGAGAGAAACGGTGCAGCCGACGCCGAGACGGTGAGGTTCCACGCCGCGGCGCTGTCGATGCGGGCCATGGCTTCGAACACGGCCAGGGCGGTGAGCGGGTCGACCTCCAGGCCGCCGGCCTCTCGCGGCACCCACAGCCGGTAGAGGCCGGCCCTGGCGAGTGCCTCGACCACCGCGGGCGAAAGCCGGCGCTCCTGTTCGGCGCCGGCGGCATGCTGGCTCAGCAGCGGGGCCAGTTCGCGCACGCTGTCGAGCAGCGCGCCACGGCTCTCAGGGGTCACGGTCATGGCGGGGTACCTCCTTGTTGCATCAGGAGGCGCACGGCCGGCCACCCGCCCGGGCGGTCTGCAAAGCCGAGCGCCCTGCGGGCAGCCCGGTCACTGTGCCACCTGTCCCGGCGGGCCTCGCGGTCAAGGTGCAAGCGCGAGAAACAGGAAGGCCGCGAACAGCACCAAGTGCACCGCACCCTGCATGACATTGGTGCGGCCGGTGCCGAGCGTGATGGTGCCCACCAGGAAGGTGAGGGCCAGCAGCACCATGTCCTTGGGCGCCAGGCCCAGCTCCAGCGGCATGTCCAGCACCACCGAGGCGGCCGCGACGGCGGGAATGGTCAGGCCGATGCTGGCCAGGGCCGAGCCGAGCGCCAGGTTCAGGCTGGTTTGCAGCCGGTCGGCCCGGGCCGCACGCACGGCCGCCCAGGTCTCGGGCAGCAGCACCAGCAGGGCGATCGCGATGCCGATCACTGCCTTGGGCGCGCCAGCCGCCGCCACGGCGGACTCGATGCCAGGTGACAGCACCTTGGCCAGTCCCACCACCGCGACCAGCGCCAGCATCAGCAGGCTGAAACTGATCCAGGCCTGCCGCGGCGTCGGCGGCACGGCATGGGCGTCTTCATTGGCGATGTCCTGGGCCGGCAGGAAGTAGTCGCGATGCCGCACCGTCTGCACAAAGACGAACACCGCCCACAGCACCAGCGAGGCCACCGCCGCGAACGCCAGCTGCATCGTGGTGTAGGTGGCCCCCGGCGAACTGGTGGTGAAGCTCGGCAGCACCAGCGACAGCGTGGACAACGCCACCAGCGCCGCCAGCCCCGAGCTGGCACCTTCGATGCGGAAGGACTGCTCGCGGTGGCGGATGCCGCCGGCCAGCAGGCACAGCCCGACCACGCCGTTGCAGATGATCATGACTGCCGAGAACACCGTGTCGCGCGGCAGGGCGGCCTTGTCCGGGCCGCCGGTGAGCATCAGCGAGACCATCAGCGCCACCTCGATGATGGTGATCGCGACCGCCAGGACCAGGGTGCCGAAGGGTTCGCCCACGCGATGCGCCACCACCTCGGCATGGTGCACGGCCGCCAGCACGGCGCCGATCAGGCCGGCCACGCAAACGACTGTCAGCACGCCGCTCATTGGCAGCATGAAAGCCGCCAGCAGCACGGCACAGGCGCCGGGTGGAACAAGCAGGGGCCACACAGCAGGCATCGGCATTCTTTCTCGGTGGAAGACGGAAGGCAGCGGCAGCCGACAGGCGCCGCCCGCAGGACGCGGCCGATCTTAGCGGAGCGGTCCGATCTGCCGGCGGCGCTCAGGCGCGTGGGCAGCGTGCTGCAATTGCTGCTGTACGGCTTCCTTGAAGCCCGGCCTGCCGCTTGCCGATGAAGACAGTGTTATCGTGGACCGGCCGGAGGGTCCGGCAATGGGAGGCCGATCATGCAGACGCTGAAGGAAATGCGCCAACTGGGCTTGCTGACGCAGGAGCAGTACCTGGAGATCCGTGCTTATGTGATGAGCCATCCGAGCCCGGAGCAAATCACGGCCATGCCGGCCCACCTGTGGCAGGCCATGCTGCATGCGGATGCCTTGATGTACCCGGACGACGAGCCGCAGCCCCTGCACTGACCCCGCCGGCGCGGCCAGGGCCGTGCGCAGGGCGCGCGGCACTCAGTGCTTGACGTTCTCGCGATTGAATCCCGGCGTGGGCGGGATGGTGCTGGGCACGCCTTCGGAACCGTCGCTGCACGGCGACTGCCATTCACGCAGCAATTGCTCGATCTGCGTGTGGCCGTACTGCGCCGCCAGGTCGATGAGGGCATCAACGTTGCCGTCGTTCACGCGGTCGTGGCCCAGGCCCTTCTTCAGCTGTTGAAGAATCTCCCGCAGTTCTTCAGGATTCGGGGAACGGTCGGCGTCTAGCATCGTCGTGTCCTTCTGAGCGGTGGTTGTTGAACCAGCCAGAAGGCGGGCAAGGCCCGTGCCAGGCGGCCGCGAGTGGCCGCCGGGGCTCCTTGCCTAGCGGGCGGTGTGGCGGCCCAGGTCGTCGAAGCTGTCCTGAGCGTGTGCGGTCCATTCGGCCGCCAGGTCCCAGGTGGCGGGTGCTGCCGGGGGCACGCTGCCGCGCTGCTGGCCAGGCTTGCGCCGCAGGGTCCTGTCCTGGGTGCTGTGGGTCGCGTTGCTCCACGCGGTGCCCGGATCGAAGCCCAGTTGGCCGATGGCGTCCACCACGGTACCGGACTTCTCCAGGGTCAGCGTGTCGTCGCCATTGAAGTTGGCGACCTGGCTGCGCAGGGGCGCGGCCAGCGGCAATTCGGTGGCGAAGCTCGGATGCAGGATCACCAGCGTGCCGCCTGCCGGCAAGGAACCGCTCAAGGCCAGCGACTGGCTCACCGCGGTGCCGCCGTTCGCGTAGAGCTTGAGGGTGTAGGCACCGAGATCCAGCGCCGCCCCGGTCGGGTTGTACAGCTCCAGCGCCTTGTGGTTGCCGCTGCCTTCGACGTATTCGCTGAAGAACAACTCGGCCGCGCCGCCCTCGCCAGGGCCTGCCGCGATGCGCAGGGGGCCGCGGCGTTCCGCCTGCTGGCCGCGGGCGTCACGCAACCGCAGGCTTACGGTGTAGCTGCCGGGCTGTGCATAGCTGTGGCTGGCGCTGCCGGTGTCCAGCGCCAGCGACTCGACGGGCGATCCATCGCCCCAGTCCACGCTCAGCTCGGTGCCGGCGCTCGCCACGATGCCGGTGATCTGCACCGCCGTACCGACGCTGCCGGAGGCCGGCAGCACGGCCGCCAGGCGCGGCAGCGGCGCGACGGGGTCGGCCTTGAGCTGCAGGCCGACCAGCACCGGGTCGTGGTCGGAGGAGCGGAAGGGCGTCGCCGCATAGCGGTCGTCCGTCTTGAATTCGGTGTTGTAGTCCAGCACCAGCGGCTCATCCGCATTCACGTGCCACACCGTCACGCCGCTGACCTGCCGACGCAGCGAGGCACTGGCAAAGGCATGGTCCAGCGCGCCCGACTCGCCCGAGAACACATAGGTATAGCGCTGCCGCGGCGGCAGGCGCTTCAGCAGGTCTTCATGGCCGGCGGCTTCCAGCGTGCGGATCGGGTCTTCCTCGAGGTAGGAGTTGAAGTCGCCCACCATCAGCACATCGGCTTCACCCGACTGGCTGGCCAACTGGCCGACCCAGCGCTGCAGCGCCTGCGCCTGCGCCGTGCGGGCCGCATTCCAGCAGCCCTGGCCCAGGTCGCGATTGGGGTCGTCGCTGCCCGAGGGGCAGGAGCCCTTGCTCTTCAGGTGGTTCACCACCAGCCAGAAGCTGCCGTTGTTGGCTGTCGAGACGAAACGCTGCGCCACCGGCGGACGGAGCCCGCCGTCCACTTCAAAGCCGGGGTCGTTGGGCACCTCGGCATTGCCGAGTGGCTGCACCCGTGCCGGCTTGTAGATCATCGCGACCGTGATGGCGTCGGTGCCGGGACGGCCGCCATCGATCCAGGCATAGGTGTCGGCCCCCACCCTCGCGTTGACCGCAGCGACCAGGTCGGACAGCGCGGTGCTGCCGTTGTTCTCGATCTCCATCAAACCGAGCACGTCGGCATCCAGTCCGGCGATGGTCTCCACCAGCTTGGCGCGCTGGCGGCCGAACTCGGCTGCAGTGTTGGCGCCACGCTGGCCCAGCGTGGTGAAGTAGTTCAGCACATTGAGGCTGCCGGCCTTGAGGCTGCCGCCGACCGCGTCGGGTGCGGCCGGCCGCGGGTTGGCGGGCTTGAAGATCGGCGCCTCCACCGGGTGGATGCGCCAGGCGTCGGCCCCCCAGGTCAGCACGCCGCGCACGCTGTCGACGCGGTCGCCGACCCGGCGGGTGCCGCTCGTGTCGGCCGCGCTGAGGTAGGGGATGGGCGAGGGGTTCTGCACGCTGCGGCCGTCGTCGAGGACGATGCGACGCAGGGCCCGCTCGGTCTCGTCGTGCCGGCCGCGCGCATCGTTGTTGGGGTGGAACAGCCGCTCGCCCGCCGCCAGGCTCAGCTCACCGTAGCGGCCGAGCTGGTACACCTCGGTGACGGCCAGCTTCTGGTGCAGGCTCACCAGCATGCCTTCCACTGGCTCCAGCGCCTCCTGGCTCTGCAGCGGCAGCTTGAGCTTGCGCACGGCCGGCCGCGGGCCGGGGCCGCAGATGTCGAGCTGGCTCAGCTCGGTCAGCTCGGTGAGCGTTTGCGATGCATCGCTGCCGCTCTTGAACTCGACCACCTTGCCGCTCACCTGCACGTAGTCGCCGGCCTTCACGTCGGCCGCATGGGCGGCATAGACGAACAGGCCTTCGGAGGTCGCGGGGTCCTTGTCCGCCACCGGCTGCTGGATGAAGAAGCCCTTGAGCTGATCCGCCGCCTGCAGGTCGGCCGTGACGACACCGCGCACCGTGACGGTCTGGCCCGCCAGCGGGCTCTGTGCGCCCGGGCCCTGCACGGCGGTGATGTCGTGCAAGGGCTGCGCGGCCGCAGGGCAGGCGGGCAGCTTGGCAGCGATGGCCTCGACCTCATCGCGCTCGGGCTCGGTGTGGCAGCCGGCCCCGCTGTCGCAGTCCTGCGCGGTGGCTGGGCTGGACGTGCCGGCGGCCGACGCGCCGTCCGAGCCGCCGCAGCCGGGCAGCAGTCCGGACAGCGCAGCCAGGGAGGCCAGCAACACCAGGCGCGTCTCGATGGGTCTCGTCATGGAAGCAATCCTCTGAGGGCGTGGGGAGCGGCGAGGCCTGCGGCCCGGCCGGGAATCGCGAAGCATCACCCGACGGCAGTGTCAGCTTGGTGACAAGGCGTTCATGTTGCAGAGGAAGTCGCGGCTTGTGAGCTCCTTGCCAAGCGGCAGCAGGCGCCGACGGTGCAGCCCCGTGGGAGCCGGCGCAGGGCTTGAGGCGGTGGCGCGCCGGGTGTTACCCGGCATCACCACTTCGCCGGACTGCATCGACGCAAGCGGGCGGCCAGGCGGCCTGGCGTCCTCGGCCTTGCGAACCGCCAGCGCTGGCACGGGTGGCGCGGATCGAGCGTCGCGTGAGCCGCTTCCCCGCCGGCAGCCACGCGTCGTCGAGCCCCGATCGCCGGCGGCAGCGATCCTTCCCGGGCAGGCGGGGGTCCTAGCCGATGAACTCCTTCATCAGCAGCTTGAGGCGCTTGCGGCCCTCGGCATTGGTGGCGCGCCAGGCTTTGAGGGCCATGGCGATGAACTGCTGCTCGGCACTGCTCAGGCCTTGCGGCTGGCGTTCTTCGTCGAGCCAAGCCACGGGTTGTGCGCAGGCCGATTCGATCTGGCGCGCCAGTTTGTCTCCGATGGGGCGGCTGCTCTTGATCTGGCTCCACATGCTCGGGCTGATCTGCAGCTTCTGCGCGAAGGCCTGCTCCAGGCCCTTGGGCGGCACGCCGGCACGCATCTGCTCCTCCGCGAACTGCTGGAAAAGGTTCAGGACGTTCTGTCTTCGGATGACGGTGGGGTTGGACACTGTTGTGTTCGATACACGAGGTCGAAAGAAATATTGTCGCACCTGCTTGACGCGAGGGTTAAGACTCTTTACAGTCCATCCCCATGGTGCCAATGAGATGGCACCGATGCCGAAATCGCAGAAGCCGGTCCCTGGCCTTGTGCCGGGCCTGCTGCAACAGCCACTGAACTGAACCGCGTACCGCTGACCTTCATCCGAGACCACACCGTGAAAGCCAAGCGTCCCACCACCATTCACCTGCTGTCTTTGGCAGCGGGCCGTGCTTTGGCGCTGGCAACGGTCACGGAGATTCGCATGCCGGTGTCCAGCCTGCAAGGCGAGTGGTCGCGAAACCCTGTTCATTGCCTGCCACCGGGAGAGGACTGCGCCGCCTAGCGCTCCCTCCAAGCTCGATCAGTCGAGGCCCGGGTTTCTGCAAGGAACCCGGGCTTTTTGTTTTGTCAGCTGCGAACGGAGCAGCAGGCCAGCCACCGAAGAATGAAGGAGGGAAAGAAAGAAGCAAGCAGCAGCAGTCGACAGCGTCACCACGACGTCTCATTGCGGGTGTGTTCGGGCACCACGGCCAGCCAAGCCCATCAGCGAGGGGCGGCCGGGATGTGCGCTGCCGGAGAGCCCTCCGGCATCGTGCAGCGAGAGCGCTGGGCGGGACACCGCACTCGCGCTGGAGCACAACCGCAATGAGAAGGTGCAGCACGGCCCTGCAAGCCAGGGTGGCAGGGCTGCCATGAGACACCGCCTCTTTAGCTCAGTGGAACAGAGCACCGGTCTACGAAGCCGGGGGTCGCACGTTCGAATCGTGCAGGAGGCGCCAACCGATCGATCCGGACGGCAGAACAGCCGGCCACCAGAAAAGGAGAGTCGCCATGATGAAGTTCACGTTTGCCCGTTGCGTGGCGGCACTCAAGCGCCGTCCCCGGCGAGCCTGGTGGGTGCCGGCTCGCGCCGCGCGCGCCGCCGCGCCCGGTCCGGCAGGGCCCAAGGACCTGCTGCAGCGCCTGCGTGAAGCGGGCCTCTAGAAAGAACAAGCGCGTTGCAAGCGTAGCCACCCGGCTCCACGGTGGTGACAGTGAAGTGGAGAAGGATCGCACCGCGGTCGAGCGCAGTCGTCACGATAGACGGCGCCAACTCGATGCCTGCCGCCATCCAAGGAAAACGGTCGCGCAAGATGGTCGCGCGACTGGTCGGATCCATACCGATGATGCAACGCGGCGGCGGGCCGGAACGCTCCGGCTCGCCGCCTGCGCCAGCAGACACAGCAAGAGACCGAACAACAGATCAGATGCGGGTGTAGCTCTGTGGCAGAGCACCTGCCGACGGCGGTGGGCCGATGCGCACCACGGCCTTGGGGCAGGCGGTTGCGCGTTCGATTCGTGCCATCCGCGCCATTTCGACGATGAGTCCTGTTCGCGCCCGACGGCGCGAACGTCCGGGGTGCGTAGCTCAATAGGCAGAGCACTGGATTCCAAATCCAGCGGTTCGCGGTTCGAGTCCGTGCGTGCCCGCCAGTTTTCCCCCACCGGCTTGCCATGCCGGCAACCGTGCAGGAGCAGCGATGAGAAAGCCCAAGCAAAACAGTCCCCGCCCGCCGCGCAACCCCTTGGTGGCGCCGAGCCGGCAACGCAAGGCCGGCAGCCACCGCAAGACCGAGACGCATGAACGACAGTCCTGCAAGCGGGCGCTGCGGCGGGAGTTGTCGTCCATGCATTGAAAAACTCGGGAAAAAGCCGGGAAGCACCGAATTTCTGACGCCAGAAGGCCGAATGCACAAGAAAATGGCAGAGTGATGACGAGCCGCTCCAGCAGCGGCTCCGCAACATCGGCCTACAGCTTGTCCACAAGCCCATCCACAAGCGCTGTGGATTTCATGGCTGTCACGGGTGCGTGCCTGCCTGCCGCCCGACGGAGACCGCCATGACCCAGACCGATCCTTCCGCTTCCCCCGCTTCCCCCGCTTCCCCCGCTCTCGACGCGGCCCACCCCATCGACGTGTCCGTGCGCGCCGCAGTGCTCGGCAAGCTGGCCGCGCTCGAACACGAGGCAGGGGTGCGCATCCTCTACGCCTGTGAATCGGGCAGCCGCGGCTGGGGCTTCGCCTCGCCGGACTCGGACTACGACGTGCGCTTCATCTATGTGCGCCGCCTCAGCGACTACCTGCGGATCACGCCGGTGCGCGACGTCATCGAGGAAACGCCCGGGCCGGTCTTCGACGTGAACGGCTGGGACTTGCGCAAGGCCCTGCAACTGCTGGCCAACGGCAATGCAACGCTGGTGGAATGGCTCAGTTCACCGGTGGTCTACCGCCAAGATGAAGCCTTTGTCAGCCGCCTGAGGCAGGTGGCCGCGGCGGTCTACCAGCCCGTGCGTTCCTTCCATCACTACTACTCGATGGGACGCGGCAATCTGCGCACATATCTGTGCGGCGACCAGGTGCGCGCGAAGAAGTACCTGTACGTGTTGCGGCCGCTGCTGGCCGCATGCTGGGTGCTGGAGCGCGAGGCCGCACCCCCGATGGCCTTCGAGGCCCTGGTGGACGCCCTGGTGCACGAGCCGGAGGTGCGCGATGAGATCCGCCAGCTGCTCGTGCTGAAGCGGGCCAGTGGTGAGCAGGCCTGGCTGCCGGCCCGGCCGCGCCTCAATGCCTACCTGGAGCACTTGCTTGCCCGGCTCGCCGAGGCGCAGCCCGCCGTGGGCCGGCCGCCTATGGAGCCGCTGGATGCACTCCTGTTCGATGCAGTGATGGAGCTGGCACCGCGCTGAGGGCCGCGCCGCTGCAGCGCCCGTGCACGACCCCAAGGCCCAAGGCCCGCGGGCGGGCTGGGCCGCACCTTATCCGCTCCGCCGGCCGGGGATTGCTGCGCACGACCTTGACGCTCACGGGACGCCAGCGCAATGATCGCGCCACTTCGCGGCGGCCCTTGCGGGCACGGAGGCCGCGTCTCGCTGCAGTACTTTTCGCGAACTCTCACTCAGGGGTGACGAATGAAGAGACTCTTGTTCCGAGGCGTGGCGCTGTGCGCCCTCGCTGCCTGTGGCCCGGCCCTGGCGCTCGATGCCGAACTGGTCGGCTCGGGCTTCGATCAGCCGGTGTTCGTGACCGCGCCGAGCGGCGACAGCCGGCTGTTCGTGGTGGAGCGGACGGGACGCATCAAGTTGATGAACAACGGCAGCGTCTCCACCTACCTCGACCTGAGCGCGCAGGTCGACACCACCGGCGAGCGCGGGCTGCTCGGCCTGGCCTTCGATCCCGGCTTTGCCAGCAACGGCAAGTTCTATGTGAACTACATCGACAAGACCACGAAGAACACCGTGGTGGCGTCCTATCGGGCGCCGAGCGCCGGTTCGTCGACCGCCGACGCCGCCTCGGCACGCACGGTGATCACCGTGGAGCAGCCGGACTTCGGCAACCACAAGGCGGGCTGGATCGGCTTCCGGTCCACCGACCCGGGCCAGCTGTATGTGGCCACCGGCGATGGCGGCGGTGCCAACGATCCGGGCAACCGGGCACAGAACCTCGACAGCAACCTCGGCAAGATCCTGCGCATTACCCCGGGTGCCGAGGGCGGCTACACCGCGCCGTCCGACAACCCGTATGCCGGCGCGACGCCGGGCAACGACGAGATCTGGTCCTATGGCCTGCGCAACCCCTTCCGCGCCAGCTTCGACCGGCAGACGGGCGACTTCTGGATCGCCGATGTGGGGCAGGGCACCCGCGAGGAGATCGACTTCGAGGCGGCCGGCACCCCCGGTGGCCGCAACTACGGGTGGCGGCCGCGTGAAGGTTCGGTCGACAACCCCGACGTGCCGGACCCGGCTCCAGCCGATGCCGTCGATCCGCTGTTCGACTACGAGCATGGCGAACTGGGGCGCTCGGTGATCGGTGGCTATGTGTACCGCGGCGGGCTGGAGCCCGGCCTGGACGGCACCTATTTCTTCGGCGATTTCGTCTCGGGCAAGATTTTCTCGCTCAGGCGGCAGGGCAACAGCTTTGTCGATTTCATCGACCGCACGGCCGAGCTTGGCACGCCGTTTGGCGCCTCGCAGCTGGCATCGTTCGGCGAGGACGGTTTCGGCGCGCTGTACGCAGTGGGCCTCAATGGCGAGATCTACCGCATTGCCGGGGCGGTGCCGGAGCCCGGGCAGTGGCTGATGATCAGCCTGGGCGGCATGATGCTGCTGGGTGTGATGCGGCGCCGCCGCGCCCGGGACTGAGCCGAGCGGATCAAGGGGCGGTCCCCAGCCGGCGTACCGAAGGCCGCTTGGCGCCGCTCCCTGCAGGATCCGCGGGCGGGATCGGCTTGCGCGTGACTGCAGGTGGGATGCCCACGGCCTGGAACCGCGGGCGTCGATTTCCAGGGCCGCGCCGGCTGCCTGCCGACGGCAGCCCGCGACCGGTGGGCGGACGTCAGTTGCTTGCCACTTCCAGCCCGGCCACTTCCCACTCCGGCAGGCCGCCGCGGAACCAGTACACCTGGCGGAAGCCCTTCTGCGTGGCCATCTTGCTGGCCTTGTACGACTTCCAGCATTCGGCGCCGTTGCAGGCGAAGATGGTGGGCTTGTTCTTGTCGAGCTTGTCGAGGCCGGTGAAGCTGTCCTGGCTGGCGTCGAAGGCCACGTCCTTGAGGCTCTTCTCGACATAGGGCACGAAGACGGCCTGTGGCACCCGCTTGGCCTTGTATTCCTTCTCGGTGCGAGTGTCGACCAGCACGGCGCCCTGCGCGAGCAGCTGCCGCACGTCAGCGGCGGTGACGAGCTTGGCGCCCGGCAGGTGAGTGGGCGTGAACAGGCCCAGTTCGGCCACCGCCTTGTATTCGCCCGACTCGGGCTTGAGCGTCACCGGTTTCAACCCGGCCACGCCGGCGGAGGTGGTGAACCATTTGGCAAGGCGGCTGCGAATATCGGCCGGCAGCACCTTCTTGACCACCACCGAAAACCCGCCAGGCACCGAGCCGGAACTGGCCAGGACCTTGCCGACGCCGGGGTTGTCCTTGTTCCAGGCCTCCCAGTCGCTGCGCCGCACGACGGTGGCGTCGGAGGTGCCGATCATCAAGGCGGTGAGGCCGGCCTGCGGATAGCGCTCGTGCTGCACCAGCGTGTCCTTCAACGACAGGCCACTGGCGTTCAGCATGCCGCGCGCCATGTAGGTGTAGATGGAGTCCTGCTGCGGCAGGTAGAGCTTGGCACCGCGCACATCCTGCAGCGAGGCCAGGCGCTTGCGGCCCACCAGCACGAACTGCTCTGCCGAGTCGGTGGCGCCGATCAACTCGTAGCCGCGCAGCAGTGCCGACGCCGCCACCTGCGCGGGTGCGATGAACACGTCGTATTCGGCACTGCGGGTGGCGCGCATCGCGTCGGCAAGGTCCTCGCTCTTGCTCACGCTCACCGCCTGGCTCACGGCGCCACCGAGGCTCGACTCCAGGCCGCTGCGCGACAGCAGAAACGCGTCCTGGCGGGAAGTGGGCTCGACGGCCACCAGAGCGGAAATGTCAGCGCGCGACAATGCGGGCGCGAGCAACAGGGCAGAAAAGAAAAGCGCGTTGATATTCTTCATGGCGTGACCCTTGTTTTCAGAATTGCCGTCCCTTTTTTCTTATATGCCAGGCGCTCCGGCGAATCATCTGTCAAGGGTTGCGAACGGGCGTGTCTGGCCGGCGGCCTGATATTCGGCGACTGCCGGTGGCTCCGCTCGCGTCTCCAGCGCCTTTTAGATGTATTCGCCATGCCGCGCCTGTGTTGCATTCTGTAATGGCACCGTGGCAGTGTGATGGCGGCATTTTTGAAGAGCTCTGAGCTGCGTGAAAAACTGCTGTCAGGCCCGCCCCATGTTTTGTAAGTAAACTTTTCAATTTTGGCCAGAGGTAAATGGCACCATCCTGGGGGCAGGCCCGGGGCCGCGCAGCGGCCGCGAATCTCCGCTGCCAGCGGCACTAGGTGGCGGCGGGTTGCCTCGCATGCCGCACAGGGGGCGCTCCAGCGGCGCCATGTCTTGCGGCCGGCCGACCCCGGTGCCGGGGTCAGGGCGAGCACTCCGGCCGCTGCAGCGGCCCCAGCATTGCATCGGGTTGGGCGGGCGCGGCTTCGGTGTGAGCGCCTGGCACGCTGTAAAGGTGCGCGCCCGCCCGGGCCGGCAGCAAGGCAGGCGCCCGGACAGGGCCAGGCGCCTGCCGCCTCCAAAGACGCGCTCCAGCCCTTGGCTTCGCGGCCGGCGGCTGTGCGTGATACCCGCCACCTTGCCCGCCGTTGCAGCCTCCTACCGACCGCACTCCAGGATTTTTCGTCGCGGACCGGCTTTCCCCATTGCGAAGAGAGAAGTCACTGCTATACTCTCGCGCTTCGCGGCTGTAGCTCAGTTGGATAGAGTATTTGGCTACGAACCAAAGGGTCGTGGGTTCGAATCCTGCCAGCCGCGCCAAATCGACAAGGGTCAGCAAGCCTCCAGCTTGCTGACCCTTTTGTCTTTTTATCGCTGGTGTGACGGGCGGCACCTGCAGCCGACGTCACAGGCCGAAGCGGCCGCCCGTCGCTGCAGAGCCGCGATGAAGCCGACAGCCAATGGCGCGAGGCTATTTCTTCAGGCACTCGCTCATGAAGGCCTTGCGTTCGTCACCCTTCATGCCTTTGGCTTCCGCATTGCAGCGCGTCATCTTGTTCTGCTGCGCCTTCTTCTTGTCGGTGAGGCAGTCTTTCATGAACGCCTTGCGCTCTTCGCCCTTCTTGCCGGCGGCCTCCTGGTTGCAGACGGCCATCTTGTTCTGCTGGGCGGTCGGCGCGGTGGCCGAGGCGGCGGATGCTGCTGCGGCGGGGGCGTTGTCCTGGGCTGCAGCCCAGCCGCTTGCGACGGCCAGCAGCAAGGCCATCGACAGGGACGTGTAGTTCATGGAGGCTCCTTCAGGGCAATGTGCCGCGCCCGGACATCGGGCAGCGGCCGATGGAGCGCGATGCTAAAGGAAAGCAGGCAACGCCGGCCTTCAGCGGCGCCCGCCGTCTGCCGCGGCGCACAGTCGCGCCGGTCGATGGACAATGGGTTCCACCTTCCACACAGCCGCTTCCTTTCCATGCCCGCCACGCTCGACGCCCTGCACGCTGACATCACCACCCTGGCCGTGGATGCCATCGTCAATGCAGCGAAGCCGTCCCTGCTGGGCGGCGGTGGCGTGGACGGCGCGATCCACCGCGCGGCGGGGCCCGAGCTGCTGCAAGCCTGCCGGCTGCTTGATGGGTGCGCGACGGGCGAGGCCAAACTGACGCCCGGCTTCCGCTTGCCGGCGCGCTTCGTGGTGCACACCGTCGGGCCGGTGTGGCGTGGTGGCCTTCAGGGCGAAGCCGGCTTGCTGGCATCGTGCTACCGGCGCTCGCTGGAAGTGGCGGCCGCGGCCGGGGCCCGCAGCATCGCCTTCCCCGCCATCAGCACCGGGGTGTATGGCTATCCGGCCGACGCGGCGGCCGAGGTCGCGCTGGCAGCCGTGCAGCAAGCCCTGCCCGGACTGCCCGGGATCGAACGGGTGCGCTTCTGCTGCTTCTCGGCCGCCGACCTGGCCCGCTACCTCGCGCTGCTGGCGCGGACGCCGGGCTGAGTGCCGTTGTTCCCGAGGCCGGCCCTGAGCCGGCGCCAGGCGGCCAGCGAGGCTGCGCGGCTTCAGCAGCCCGCCACCAAAACACCATTGTTTCCAGGAGAGGACATGACCCCCACCGACCGTGCACCGGCCTCGCCGGGCAGCGCCCGCATCGACGCGACGCTGGCCGCCCGGCTCAACCTGGCCGACTTCCTGAACGCGGTGCCGGTGCTGCGGGAGCTGGCGGTGCTGAACGCCGGCGAGACCAGCCTGCAGGAGGTGGAGCTGGTGGTGAGTGCCGAGCCGGCCTTCCTGCTGGAGCGCTGCTGGCGCATCGACGCCCTGGCCGCCGGAGAACGCCTGCGCATCGACGATCTCGACCTGCGGCTCGACGGGACGCTGTTCAGCCGCCTGACCGAGGCGGAGCGCGCAACGGTCGAGTTCTCGCTGCGCCGGCGGGGCGACACCTCGGTGGTGCTGGCGAGCCATCGCACGGAGGTCGAGCTGCTGCCGCGCCATCAGTGGGGCGGGCTGGCCGGCCTGCCGGAGATGGTTGCGGCCTTCGTGCAGCCGAACGATCCGGCGGTGGACCGCCTGCTCAAGCGGGCCGCAGAGGTGCTGCGCCAGGCCGGGCGGGGCAGTGACCTGGACGGCTACCGGCAGGGCAGCCGCAGGGCGTGGGAGCTGTTGTCGGCATTGTGGAGCGCGCTCGGTGGGCTGGGGCTGGACTATGCGCTGCCGCCGGCCAGCTTCGAGCACCGCGGCCAAAAGGTGCGCAGCCCGTCGCAGGTGGTGGAGGCGGGCCTCGCCACCTGCCTGGACCTGGCCTTGTTGTTCTGTGCCGCGGCCGAGCAGGCGGGCCTGCATCCCTTGCTGGTCTTCACCGAGGGGCATGCCTTCGCCGGGGCCTGGCTGCAGCCGGAGGAATTCAGCAGCTGCGTGGTCGACGACCCGACCGCCTTGCGCAAGCGGGTGCGGCTGAAGGAGTTGGTGCTGTTCGAGACCACGCTGCTCACGCAGCGCCCCTTGCCGCCCTTCAGCCATGCGATCGAGCGCGCGCTGCAGCAGGTGGCCGAGGACCGCGGGCAGGCCTTCGAGCTGGCGGTGGACGTGCGCCGGGCGCGGCTGCAACGCATCAAGCCCCTGGCCAGCGCCGAGGCCGCCCTTGCCTCTGCACTGCCGAGCAGCGAGGCCACCGTGGCAGAGCCGGGGTTCGAGGCGGCACCCGACGGGCCGGACGACCGGCCCGCCACCGACGAGCCGCTGCCCGAAACACCGCAGGACCGGCTGACACGCTGGCAACGCAAGCTGCTCGACCTGTCGCTGCGCAACAACCTGCTGAGCTTCAAGGCGGGCAAGAAGTCGTTGCCGCTCGACGCGCCGGAGGCCAGCCGGCTGGAAGACCTGCTGGCGTCAGGCCAGGCGGTGAAGCTGCTGCCCCGGCCGGGCTTGATGGAGGGGGCAGATCCGCGCAGCCAGGCGCTGCACGAAAGCCGCGAGCGCGAGGACCTGCGGCGCCAGCACGCGCTGGAGGCGCTGGAGCGCAAGGAGGTGTTCGTCGGCCTGCCGGCGCCGGAACTCGAGGCGCGCCTGGTGGAGCTGTACCGGTCGGCCCGCGCCACCTTGCAGGAGGGCGGCTCCAACACCTTGTACCTGGCGCTGGGCTTCCTGTCCTGGACCCGCGGCGACCGCGAGGGCCGCCGCTTCAAGGCGCCGTTGCTGCTGGTGCCGGTGCTGCTGGAGCGCAAGAGCGTGCGCTCGGGCTTCAGCCTGCGCCTGCATGACGACGAGCCGCGGTTCAACCCGACCCTCATCGAGATGCTGCGGCAGGACTTCCGGCTCCACCTGGGCCTGCATGACGGCGAGCTGCCGCGCGACGAGGCGGGGCTGGACATTGCCGGTGTCTGGCGCCAGGTGTCGGCGGCCATCAAGGAGGTGCCCGGCTGGGAGGTGGTCGAGGACGTGGTGCTGTCCACCTTCTCCTTCGCCAAATACCTGATGTGGAAGGACCTGACCGAGCGCACCGGCCAGCTCAAGCACAACCCGGTGGTGCGCCACCTGATCGAGACGCCGCGCGAGTCCTATGCCGGTGCGGTGGCCTTTCCCGAGCCGCAGCGGCTGGACCAGGAACTGGCGCCGCGCGAGACCTTCTGCCCGCTGCCGGCCGACTCGTCGCAGCTGTCCGCGGTGGTGGCGGCCTCGCGTGGCAAGGACTTCGTGCTGTTCGGCCCGCCGGGCACGGGCAAGAGCCAGACCATCTCCAACCTCATTGCGCAGTGCCTGGCCGAAGGCAAGCGGGTGTTGTTCGTGTCCGAGAAGATGGCGGCGCTCGACGTGGTGTGGCGACGCTTGCGCGATGTGGGGCTGGGCGACTTCTGCCTGGAGCTGCATTCGAGCAAGGCCCGCAAGGCCGAGGTGCTGGCCCAGTTGCGTCGCGCCTGGGAGGCCGGCGGCAGCGCCGATGCCGAGGCCTGGCAGGCCGAGGCCGAGCGGCTCGCCGCGCTGCGGGCTCAGCTCAACGGTCATGTCGAGCGGCTGCATCGCCGCCATGCCAACGGCCTCAGCGTGCACGAGGCGCTCTCGCGGGTGGTGGCGGGGCCCGAGGTGCCGGCCCAGCACCTGGGCTGGCCGTCGCCGGACAGCCATGATGCCGTCGGGCTGGCGCGCCTGCGTGAGGTGGTGGACCTGCTCGAGGTCAACGCCGAGGCGGCCGGCAGCGCAGCGCTGGCGGCGCCCGGCTTGCAGGCGGTGGGCCGGGCGGACTGGTCGCCCACCTGGCAGGCCGGCCTGCTGGAGGCGGCGCGCGCGCTGCAGGCCTCGGCGCAGGCGGCCGAGGCGGCGGGCGCTGCCTGGCTGCAACAGCTCGACCTGCCCACTTGGCCGCTGCAAGCGCCGGTGCGCGCAGGCCTGCGGGCGCTGGCCACCGCGCTGCCGCAGGCGGCCGGGCACGACTGGCGCTTCGTGCTGCGGCCGGACGCGGCCGCGCTGGTGGAAGGCTTGCGCCAGGGCCATGCGCTGCTGCTGGCCCGGCAGGCGGTGCTGCAGCAGCTGCCGCCGCCCTGGGAGCCGGCGGTGCAGGAGCGCATGCGCCAGGGCCTGGATCTGCTGGCGCGCCGCCAGGCCCTCGTCGGCCAGCTGGGGCCGGCCTGGTCGGCCGCGCTGGTGGAGGAACTGGCTCGCGGGGTGGCCGCACTGGCGGCCCATGCGGCATTGCACCGGCAGCTGTCGCTGCCCTATGGCCATGCGGCAGGCGGGCTGGATGCCCGGCAGCTGCAGCGTGACTGGCAGCGGGCACAGCAGGCCGTCTGGCCCTTGGGCTGGTGGCGCCGGCGCCGCTTGAGCCGGCAGCTGCAGGCAGCGGCCGGCGGCGCCGGCGAGCCGGACCTGGCGGGCGACATCGAGCGGCTGGTGAAGATGCGCGCGCTGCAGACGGAGGTCGAGTCGCTCGACACGCTGGCCTTGCGCACCGGCCGGCTGTGGGCCGGCATGGCAACCTCGCTGGAAGCCGCGCGGGCAGCGCTCGCCTACCAGGCGGCGGCCGCTCGGGCATTGGCCGGCCAGCCCTGGGACGAGACCGGGCTGGAGCCGCTGGCCGAAGGCCTGTGTGGCCCGGCGCTTGGCGAAGACCTGCGCCGGCTGCGTGAGCTGCGCGCCATCGATGCCGAGCTGGCCGCACTGCAGCCGCTGCTGGCGGGCGCGGCCGGCGAGGTGTGGGCCGGCTGGCGCACCGAGGCCCCGGCCGCGGCGGCGGCCTTGCGGCTACACCGTGCATTGCAGGCGGTGCAGGCCGGACAAGCGTGGCAGGACGAGGGCCTGGCGCCGGTGGAGGCGGGGCGCTGCGGCGCCGCCGCAGCCGCGACGCTGCAGCACCTGCGCGAGCTGTCCGCGCTGCAACGGCGGCTCGACGGCCTCGCTCCGCTGGCGGCGGCCGTTCCCACCGTGTGGCAAGGCGCGTCGACGCCGGTCGATGCGCTGGCTGCCGCGCTGGCCTTCCAGGCGGCCGTGGCCGAAGGCCTGGCCGGGCTGGCCACCAGTGCGCAGGCTGCCACGGCGGTGCGCCGCTCGCTCGAGCAGCGCCTGGGCGACGCCGGTGTGCTGCTCCAGGCCGCAGGGCCACTGGCGGCGGCCGCCCGCGGCTGGCTGGACGCCCTGGCCGCGCTGGAGGCCGCCTGGCACCGCTATGCCGAGCTGGCCGAGATGCCGGCCGCGAGCCGGCAGGCCTTCGAGTGGCAGCCGCCGGCGGCGCTGTCGGAGCTGGCCGCGGCACTGCTGGCCTCGGCCGGCAAGCTGCCGTTGTGGTGTGCCTGGCGGGCCGCCAGCCGGCAGGCCGCCTCCCTCGGGCTGGGCGCGCTGGTGCAGGCGGCCGAGCAGGGCCGCCTGCTGCCCGGCACGCTGCGGCACGCCTTCGAGACCGACTACAGCCGCTGGTGGCTGAACGCGGTGGTGGATGCGGACGAAGGGCTGCGCAGCTTTGTCTCGGCGGTGCACGAGAAGCGCATCCGCGACTTCCAGGCGCTGGACGAGCGCTTCACCCGGCTGACGCAGGAGTGGGTGCGGGCCCGGCTGTGTGCCGCGCTGCCGGCGCCCGACAGCGTGGGCAAGAACACCGACTGGGGCCTGCTGCGCTACGAGATGCAGAAGAAGACCCGCCACCTGCCGCTGCGCGAGTTGATGCGGCGGGCGCCGCAAGCGGTGCTGAGCCTGACGCCCTGCCTGTTGATGAGCCCCCTGTCGATCGCGCAGTACCTGTCGGCCGACACCGCCAACTTCGACCTGGTGGTGTTCGACGAGGCCTCGCAGATCCCGGTGTGGGATGCCATCGGGGCCATCGCCCGCGGCAAGCAGGTGGTGATGGTGGGCGATCCGAAGCAGCTGCCGCCCACCCGCTTCTTCGACCGCGCGGAAGCCGATGACGAGGCCGATGCCGATGTCGAGGCCGACCTCGAGAGCATCCTCGACGAATGCATCGGCGCCAATTTGCCGACGATGAAGCTGGCCTGGCACTACCGCAGCCGCCATGAAAGCCTGATTGCCTTCTCGAACCGGCATTACTACGGGAACGAGCTGGTCACCTTCCCGTCGCCGGTCACCGAAGACCGGGCGGTCAGCCTGCACCATGTGGCCGATGGCCTCTACGAGAAGGGCGGCTCGCGCACCAACCGGCCCGAAGCGGTGGCGCTGGTGCGGGAGCTGGTGGGCCGGCTGAAGTCGCCGGCCTTCCGCGAGTCGGGCATGACGGTGGGCGTGGTGACCTTCAATGCCGAGCAGCAGACGCTCATCGAGGACTTGCTGGACGAGGAGCGCCGCCAGGATCCGGCCATCGAGGCCTGCTTCGCCGAGGACCGCCTGGAGCCCGTGTTCGTGAAGAACCTGGAAAGCGTGCAGGGCGACGAGCGCGACATCATGTACTTCTCGCTGACCTACGGCCCGGGGGCCGGCGGCGCGGTGTCGATGAACTTCGGGCCGATGAACCGCCAGGGCGGCGAGCGACGGCTCAATGTCGCCATCACCCGCGCACGGCATGAGCTGCGGGTGTTCTCCAGCCTGCGGCCGGAGCAGATGGACCTGTCGCGCACCGCCTCGGCCGGGGTGCGCGACCTGAAGCACTTCATGGAGTTCGCCGAGCGCGGGGCGGCCGCGTTCGGTGAGCCGGTGCCCGCCGCGGGCCACCCCGCGGACGGGCTGTTCGAGTCGGTGGTGGCCAGCGCGCTGGCCAGCCGGGGCTGGCAGGTGCGCCGGCAGGTCGGCGTCTCGGCCTTCAAGGTCGACCTGGCGGTGGTCGATCCGCAGCGGCCCGGCCACTACCTGGCCGCGATCGAATGCGACGGCCTCACCTACCGCCGCGCCGCCACGGCGCGTGACCGCGACAAGCTGCGCGAACAGGTGCTGCGCGGCCTCGGCTGGCGGCTGCTGCGGTTGTGGTCGACCGACTGGTGGATCGATCCGCAGGGCACGCTGCAGCGGCTGGACGGCGAGCTGCAGGCACTGCGGCAGCCGGCCGGCGCCGCGCTGCCGGCCTGAGCCGGTCGCTCAGCTGCGCACGCTGTCCATGTGCGCCAGCTGCGCGGCCGGATAGCGGGTGCCGGCCGCGGCGCCCGCCGGCACGGCGGCTTCGATGCGGGCCAGCTCGTGCGGCGACAGCGTGACCTGCAGGGCGCCGAGCGATTCGGCCAGCCGGGGACGGCTGCGGGCACCAATCAGCGGCACGATGTCCGTCCCGCGCGAGCGCACCCAGGCGATCGCCAGTTGTGCCACCGTGCAGCCGCGGGCCTCGGCGATGCTGCGCAGCGCTTCCACCAGCGTCAGGTTGCGGTCGAGGTTGCCCGGCTCGAAGCGCGGGCTGCGGCTGCGGAAGTCCCCCGCCGGCAGGCGGCGTGAGGCGTCCCAATGGCCGCTGATCAGCCCGCGCGAGAGCACGCCATAGGCGGTGATGCCAATGCCCAGCTCACGGCAGGTGGGCAGGATCTCGGCCTCGATGTCGCGAGACAACAGGGAGTACTCGATTTGCAGGTCGCTGATCGGGTGCACTGCCTGGGCCCGCCGCAGCGTGTCGGCGCCGACTTCCGACAGGCCGATGTGGCGCACCCAGCCGGCCTTCACCAGGTCGGCCAGCGCGCCCACCGTGTCCTCGATGGGCACCTGCGGGTCGAGCCGTGCCGGGCGGTAGATGTCGACATGTTCGGTGCCCAGCCGCCGCAGCGTGTAGGCCAGGAAGTTCTTGATCGCCACCGGCCGCGAGTCGTAGCCGTTCCAGCCGCCGGCCGGGTCGCGCAGCGCGCCGAACTTCACGCTCAGCACCGCCTGCTCGCGGCGCCGGCCCTTCAGCGCGTCGCGGATGAGCAGTTCGTTGTGGCCCATGCCATAGAAGTCGCCGGTGTCCAGCAGCGTGATGCCGGCGTCGAGCGCCGCCTGT
Source organism: Eleftheria terrae (assembly GCF_030419005.1). NCBI lineage: Bacteria > Pseudomonadati > Pseudomonadota > Betaproteobacteria > Burkholderiales > Eleftheria > Eleftheria terrae. The sequence goes on along the minus strand of NZ_CP106951.1, from coordinate 2,637,677 downwards.
AGCGTGGCGATGCCTTCGGCCTCGTCGGCCGGGCCGTAGAGGTCGGACATGCCCATGCAGCCGAGGCCGAGGACGGACACGTGGGGGCCGGCGGCGCCGAGTGGGGTGCGTTCCATGGAAAAACTCCGGGTGGGTGGGAATGGCGTCATGGTCGCTGTGCGGCGGCTTTGCATAAAGTGGTTGAGCTTGGCTTTACTATTCGAGGATTACGAACAATCGAGCCCGCATGGACCGTCTCGACGCGATGAAGGTGTTCTGCCGGGTGGCTGAGCACGGCAGCTTCTCGAAGGCGGCGGCCCAGCTCGACCTGCCGCGCGCCAGCGTCACCGGCGCGGTGCAGCAGCTGGAGCGTCACCTGGGCGTGCGCCTGCTGCACCGCACGACCCGCAAGGTCTCGCTCACCGAGGAGGGCGGCCTCTACCTGGAGCGCTGCACGCGGCTGCTGCAGGAGCTGGCCGACACCGAGCACCTGATCGCCGGGCGGTTGCGGCCGCAGGGCGTGGTGCGGGTCGACCTGCCGGAGCGGCTGGCGCACCTGGACGTGATCCCGGCGCTGCCCGCCTTCTTCGAGCGCTATCCCGAGCTGCAGCTGCGCCTGGGCACCACCGACCGGCTGGTGGACCCGGTGGGCGAGGCGATCGACTGCGTCGTGCGGATCGGCCCGCTGCGCGACTCCAGCCTGGTGGCCCGGCGGCTGGGCTCGCTGGCGCAGGTCAACTGCGCGGCGCGCAGCTACCTGGAGCGGCATGGCCGGCCGCAGCAGCCGGCCGACCTGGCCGCGCACTGGGCGGTCAACTTCTTCTCCAGCCGCACCGGCCGCGACCTCGACTGGGAATACGAGGAGAACGGGCAAACCCGCCTGCTGAAGCTGCGCTCGCGCATCTCGGTCAGCAGCTCCGAGGCCTACCTGTCGTGCTGCCGTGCCGGGCTCGGCCTGATGCAGGCGCCGCGCCACGGCCTGCAGGCCCTGCTCGACAGCGGCGAGCTGGAAGAGGTGCTGCCGGCCTGGCGGCCGGCGCCCATGCCGGTGTCGGTGCTGCATGCGCACAGCCGGCAGCTGTCGCCGCGGGTGCGGGTGTTCGTGGATTGGCTGGCCGAGACACTGCGGCTAGGGTGAGGCCAGGCGCCCACCAGCGGCGCCGCGCGGCGGCCCGTCATGGGCCTGTCATGGCGTCGCACTAGGGTGCGCGCTGCGTGGCAGGCCGGTGCCGGCCCGCATTCCCGCCCCTCAGAGGAGACCTGCTTGCTGACTTTCCGCACCCGCCTGCTGGCCGCCACCGCGGCCCTGATGTTGTCGGCCGCCGCCGTGGCCACGCCGGCCGAGCACCGCCCGTCGCCCCCTGCCTCCGCCTCGCCGCGGCCCATCGTCATTGCCCACCGTGGCGCCAGCGGCTACCTGCCGGAGCACACGCTGGCGGCCTACTGGCTGGCCATCGAGCAGGGCGCCGACTACATCGAGCCGGACCTGGTGAGCACGAAGGACGGTGCGCTGGTGGCGCGCCACGAGAACGCCATCGCCATCCTGAATGCCGACGGCAGCATCAAGGAAGCCACCACCGACGTGGCCGAGCGGGCCGAGTTCGCCAGCCGCAAGACGACCAAGACCATCGACGGCACGGCCATCACCGGCTGGTTCACCGAGGACTTCACGCTGGCCGAGCTGAAGACGCTGCAGGCCCGCGAGCGCCTGCCGCAGCTGCGCAGCGCCAACACCCGCTTCGACGGCATGTTCGAGGTGCCCACCTTCGAAGAGGTGCTGCAGCTCGTGCAGCAGGCCAACGAGCGCCGCCGCGAGGAAGCGCGCCGGGCGGGCCGGCCCTTCGCCTGGCGGCCGGTGGGCGTCTATCCGGAGACCAAGCACCCGAGCTACTTCCAGGGCATCGGGCTGGCGCTGGAGGAGCCGCTGGTGCGCACGCTGCACCGCCATGGCTACCTCGGCCGGCAGGCGCCGGTGTTCATCCAGTCGTTCGAGACGGCCAACCTGCGCAAGCTGCGCCGCATGACGCGGCTGCCGCTGGTGCAGCTGCTCAACGGTTCCGGCCGGCCGTGGGACTTCGTGCAGAGCGGCGATCCGCGCAGCTACGCCGACCTGGCCCGCCCGCAGGGCCTGGCCGAGATCGCCAGCTACGCCGATGGCATCGGCGCCAACACCGGCCTGCTGATCCCGCTGGTGGCGGGGCGGCTGGGCACGCCCACCTCGCTGGTGCGTGACGCGCATGCCGCCGGCCTGCGGGTGCATGCCTGGACCTTCCGCGCCGAGAACAGCTTCCTGCCCGACGACTTCGACGCCGGCAGCGACCCGGCCGCCATCGGCAACCTGGCGGGCCAGGTGCACGCCTTCCTGAAGCTCGGGCTGGACGGTTTCTTCACCGACCATCCCTTTCTCGGCGTGAAGGCGCGCGACGCCTACGTGAAGCCGTAGTCCGGCACCGCGGGCGACGGGCTGCATGTTCTAATCGCCCGTCGTCGAGGCCGCGTCCGGCCCCGCTGCGCAGGGGATCGCAATGCCATACATGCTGCTGATCATGGAGCCCCCGGGGCAAAGGCGCACCCGGAACGAAAGCGAAGGCCGTGCCGCCTACGAGCGCATGGTCGACTTCGGCCGCAGCCTGAAGGAGCGCGGCCTCTTGCTGGCCAGCGAGTCGCTGCAGTCGCAGGCCGGCGCCGCCCGGGTGGCGGTGCGCGGCGGCCGCCGCGAGGTGCTGGACGGCCCCTTCGCCGAAGCGAAGGAAATGGTCGGCGGCTTCTTCCTGCTCGACTGCGACAGCCGCGAGCAGGCCATCGCCCTGGCCGCCGAGTGCCCGGCCGCCGAGTGGTGCACGGTGGAAGTGCGGGCGCTGGCGCCCTGCTACGAAGACGCGGCCGCCTGAGCGGCATCGCATCCGGGTTTCCACTGATCTGTCGGCTGTCGAAATCTCGCGGCCCGCTTCGTCGTGGTGATGAGCGCCGGGTTCCGGTTCCACAGTTCCAGGCCCGGCTCCCCGTCCCCCGAAGGAGAACCGAGATGCGATTCATGATCCTGGTGAAGGCCACGCCACAGTCCGAGGCCGGCGAGATGCCGCAGCAAGCGCTGCTGGCCGCCATGGCCGACTACCACGAGCGACTGGCGCAGGCCGGCGTGTTGCTCGACGCCTCCGGCCTGCAGCCCAGCGCCAAGGGCTGGCGCATCCGCCATGCCGGTGGCCGTCGCACGGTGATCGACGGCCCCTTCACCGAGACCAAGGAACTGGTGGCCGGCTACACCGTGATCCAGGTGCGCTCGCGCGAGGAGGCACTGGAATGGACGCGGCGCTTCCCGGCCCCGCACGGCGATGCCGTCGACTGCGAGATCGAGGTGCGGCAGATGTACGAGCTGGACGATTTCGACGCCGGCGAGGCGATCGAACGCTTCCGCGAGATCGGTGTGGGCCAGCACTGACAGGGGCCGCCATCGTGTTCGCCTCGCCCCCGGCGGCCCTTGGCCCACCAGCGGCCACCTGGCCCGCCACTTCCGATGTCCCGACCGGCGCGCCTGCCCGGCGCGCCTGAGCCGTCCCCATCCGTTGCCCACTCCAGAAAGGACCGATCCATGGCCACCCAGATCTTCGTGAACCTGCCCGTCAAGGACATCGAGCGCACCCGCACGTTTTTCACCGCGCTCGGCTACAGCTTCAATCCCGAGTACAGCAACGACAAGGCGCTGTGCATGGTGATCGAGGAGAACATCTTTGCCATGCTGCTGCTGGAATCCTTCTTCCAGACCTTCACCAAGAAGCCGATCGCGGACGCCAGCAAGACCACCGAGGTGCTGGTGTGCCTGAGCTGCACCAGCCGCGCCGAGGTGGACGAGCTGGTCGCCAAGGCGCGCGACGCCGGCGGCGCGGTGCCGAACGAGCCGCAGGACCACGGCTTCATGTACGCCCACGGCTTCGAAGACCTCGACGGCCACATCTGGGAGCTGGTGTACATGGACCCGAACGCCGCCATGCCGCAATGAGGTGCCGGTGATGCCGCAGGCCGACCCGCACGCTGCCATCGAGGCGGTCTGGCGCATCGAGCGCGCCAAGATCATCGCCACCGTCGCACGGCTGGTGCGCGACGTCGGCGTGGCCGAGGAGCTGGCCCAGGACGCCCTGGTCGCGGCCCTGGAGCACTGGCCCGGCGAAGGCGTGCCGGCCAATCCGGCCGCCTGGCTGGTGGCCACCGCCAAGAACCGTGCGCTCGACCGGCTGCGCCGCGACAAGCTGCTGGCCGGCAAGCACGAGCAGCTGGCCCATGAGCTGGAGGCTCAGGAAGCCGGCGTCGTGCCGGACTTCGTCGATGCGCTGGACGCCGCCCGAGCCGACCAAATCGGCGACGACCTGCTGCGGCTGGTCTTCACTGCCTGCCACCCGGTGCTGTCGACCGACGCCCGGGTGGCCCTGACCTTGAAGCTGCTCGGCGGGCTCACCACCCTGGAGATCGCGCGGGCCTTCCTGGTGCCGGAAGCCACCATCGCCCAACGCATCGTGCGGGCCAAGCGCACGCTGGCGGCGGCACGGGTGCCGTTCGAGCTGCCGCGCGGCGACGCGCTGGCGAGCCGGCTGGCCTCGGTGCTCGAGGTGATCTACCTGATTTTCAACGAAGGCTATACCGCCACCGCCGGCGAGGACTGGATGCGCCCGGCGCTGTGCGACGAGGCGCTGCGGCTGGGCCGCATCCTGGCCCAGCTGTCGCCGGCCGAGCCGGAAGTGCACGGCCTGGTGGCGCTGATGGAGCTGCAGGCCTCGCGGGCCGCGGCGCGCGTGGATGCGGCCGGCCGGCCGGTGCTTTTGCTGGAGCAGGACCGCGCCCGCTGGGACCGCCTGTTGATCCGCCGTGGCCTGGCCGCCCTGCAGCGCGCCGAGTCGCTCGGCGGCGCGCTCGGGCCGTATGCGCTGCAGGCCGGCATCGCGGCCTGCCATGCGCGGGCCCGCACCGCGGGCGACACCGACTGGGTCGCCATCGTCGCCTTGTACGACGCGCTGGCCCAGGTCGCCGCCTCGCCGGTGGTGGAGCTCAACCGCGCGGTGGCGGTGGCGATGGCCTTCGGGCCGGCGGCCGGCCTGGAGATCGTGGATGCGATGCGCAGCGAGCCCAGCCTGCGCCAGTACCACTGGCTGCCGAGCGTGCGCGGCGACCTGCTGGCCCGCCTGGGCCGCAACGGGGAGGCGCGCGCCGAGTTCGAGCAGGCCGCCGCACTGGCCCGCAATGCACGAGAACGGGCGCTGCTGCAGGAGCGGGCCCGGGCACTCGGCCCGGCGGCGGGCGCGCCGGAGTGAGCGGGCCGGGGGGCAGCAGCGGCTCGGCCAGGCTGACCGACGGATTCAGCGAGGCAGGGCGGCCGCGTCCTCCTCGGGCAGCAGTTCCTGCACCCGCGCGAGGAAGAGGCCGGCGCGCTCCTCGCCGGCCACCTGCTGCAGCGCGTGCCGGCAGTCCTGCAGCCAGCGCAGCAGGGAATCGCGGTCGGCCACCTCGCGGGCGGCCTCGCGCAGTGCGGCATCGGCCTGGCCCAGCATGCGGCCCACCTGTTCCAGCGCGTAGAACTTGGCGGCCGCGAGCGATCGCGGCGTGGTACGCGACACCATCGGCGCCGGCTCGATGGGCGGCAGCGCCGCCGCGGCAGCCGCCCCGGGAGCCGCCGCGGCCTGCGCCGGCGCGATGTAGCCCAGCGCGGCCAGGGCCTCGACATCGTGCATTCCCACGCCCAGCGCCCGCGCAGCGGCCGCCAGCCGGCGCAGCGGTTGCCTGCCGTCGAGCAGGATGAACAGCGCACGTTGGGCGGGCGTGCCGGCAAAGCGGCGTTCGGACAGCGCGCGGCGGCCGGCATCGGTCTTGGCATAGACAAGAGGGGAGAGGGTCAGCTCGCTCATTTCAGGCCCCGGTGGAGGCGCCAAGATAGAAACCAAACGTGACGGCGGGACGACAGCGACCAGGCCGGGCGGCTGGATGAGGCAAATTTCACGGTTCATGTGCCGTCATTGCGCAGCCCGGCCGATCGGACAGGTGCCAAGCGGCCTGCCGCCCGGTGCCTGGCGGCAGGACCGTGATGTGCAGGCAGCGTGGCAACGCCCAGCCAGGAGCTTCCCGCGATGATGCTTTTTGCCGACACCCGGCGCGATTCTTTCGATGCGCGCGACCGGGTCTACACCTCCTTCCGCCCGGTAGTGCCCGACACCTTGCTGCCGCTCCCCCACTTGGTGGCGGCCCGGCAGCAGCAGGCCGAGGGCGACGGCCCCGGCTACGCGCTGGCCACCACCATCGACTGCCTGCTGCAACGTGCCGGCCATGCCGGCAGCGTCAGTGCCCGCATGCTGGTCGAGACAGGCCGCCGCTACGACCGCTGGCCCGGCCTGGACGCCCGCAGCAGCAGCGCCCGGGCGGTGTTGCAGGCCTGGCACAAGCATGGCGTGTGCAGCGAGGCCGCGTGGCCCAGCGATCATCCGCAGGACACCGCGCTTGACCGGCACCGCCAGGCCCAGGCGCTGCAATGGCCGCTGCGGCAGTACTGGCGGGTGCTGCCGCGGCGCTGCGAGGTGCAGGCGGCGCTGTGCGAATGCGGCGCGCTGCTGGCCACGGCGGCTTTCCACGACGGCTGGCGGCAGCCGCTGCAGGGGCTGATCGCGGCCGCACCCGGTGCGCGGCCGGAGGGCGGCCATGCAGTGACGCTGGTGGGCTACGAGCCGCGCGGCTTCCTGGTGCTGGCGCCCGGGGGGGGTGGCTGGGGCGGCCTGCCGCTGGCCGGACTGGCACGGCCCGGGCTGGCGCTGTGGCCGTATGAGGACTTCGATGCTCATGTCTGGGATGTGTGGGCCGTCGCGCTCGCACAGCCGGTGCCGCAGATGGCGGCCCTGCACGGCGGCCGGCCGCGCGCGGCCGTCAGCGGGCTGGTCGGCGGGCTGGTCGGCGGGCCACGGCCTGCGGAGGTGGCCCAGCACCTGGTGCACATCGACGACGGGCAGTTCGTGCCCGATGGCGACTATGCAAGCACGGCTGCCGGGGTGCGTGAGCTGCTACATGCCAAGGTGCAGGCCGGCATGGCACGCGGTGCGCTGAACCTGCTGCTGATCGCGCATGGCGGCCTCAACACGCTGAACCGGGCGGCCAACCGGGTGCGGGCCTGGCGTGATGTCATCGACGACAACGGCATCGAGCACCTGCACTGGCTGTGGGAGACCGGCTTCATCGAAGAGCTGGGCGACGTGCTGCTGGGCAAGGACCGCTACGCCACCGAGCGGGCCGGCCTGGGCGAATGGAAGGACCGGCTGCTGGAGCGCCTGACACGCCCGCTCGGCAAGGCCTTGTGGCGCGAGATGCAAAGCGATGCGGCAGCCGCCCACGCCGGCGACGGCGCCGGCGCCCAGGTACTGGCCCTGCTGGCCGAGGCGCTGGCCGCGCCACAGGCCGCCGGGCTGCCGGTGCGCATCACGCTGCTGGCCGACAGCGCCGGGTCGCTGTGGCTGGGCGAGGCGCTGCAGGCCTGGGCCCGGCTGCTGCCGGGCCGCCCGGTGGACCACCTGGTGCTGATGGCCCCGGCCTGCAGCGTGGACTTCTACCGCCGCCGCTTGCATCCGCCGCTGGCCGCCGGCTGGGTGAAGGCGCTCACCGTCTTCCAGCTGCCCGACGCGCTGGAGCGCGACGACAACGTGGCGCTGGTGTACGGCAAGTCGATGCTGTACTACGTCTCCAATGCCTGCGAGGCGCGTGAAGGCGGCACGCCGGTGCTCGGGCTGCAGGCCTGCAACCCGCACTGGCAGGCCGAGCGCGAGGCGCTCCGGCAGCAGGGCCGCTTCACCCTCTACACCGCCACCGAAGACCGCGAGCAGTGCCGCGCCACGCAGCACAACGGCTTCGACGACGACCCCTACACCCTCAACACCGTGCTGCGGCTGGCGGCCGGTGGGCCGCTGGCGCGGCCTTTCACCGCGGACGACCTGGCCGGGCAATAGCGGCAGCGGCTTCAGGATTTCCAGAAGCGCGGCGCGTCGGCCACCTTGCGCAGCGCCTTGCGGCACAGCCGCGCACTCACCTCGCGGTGGGCGGTGAGCCAGCCGACGGCGAACCAGGCGGCGGGCTCCGATGCCGCGGCGGCACGATAGTGCTCCAGCGCCACCGCATCGTCGTTGTGCAGGCCGAGCGCGTCCTGCGCGGGGCGCAACCGGTCGAGGTAGGCGGCAACCGCCCGTTCGCCGAACAGCGGGGCCACGAACTCCGCCAGATAGCGCAGCCGCTTCAGGCGCTTGCGCACGCGGTGCTGGGCCGGCACGTCGAGCCGCGTGAAACGCCGGCCGTCGCGCACCACCTGGCGGTGCAGCCGCCGCAGGCGCGCCGCCGCCTCGCGCCGCGTGGTGCGGCTGGCATGCGGCGCCTCGCCGCCCGCGGGCTCGGCCAGGCTGAATTCGATGAGCCCGAGCAGCGCCGCCTGGAAGCCGGCCTCGCGGACCGCCTGTGCCGGGTCGGCCGCCGTCGCGGCCGGGGGCAGCTCCACCAGCGGTGCCCCGGCCTCCTGCAGTTGCGGCCGCACCGAGCGCAGCACCGTGTCGCGGTCGCGGTAGTCGCCCAGTGCCTGGAAGGCCTTCACCAGCGGCGCTTCCCAGTCCGGCCGCACCTCCGCCGACAGCGAGCCCAACTCGCGCAGCGCGCTGCGCAGCCGGCGAATGCCGACGCGCAGCTGGTGCACATGGTCCTCGTTGTAGCGGTCCTGGCCGACCTCGCTGGCATTGCCGAGGATCTGCTCCAGACAGGCCGCCACCACCGCGCGCAGCTCGGCGTCGCCGGAGGCCGGATGCGGCAGGCGCGGCGGGCGCGCCTTCAGCACCGGCCCCAGGTCTTTGCCGCGCGCCAAGCGCTCGCCGCGCTGGCCCTTGGACACCACGCTCAGCCACAGCCCGTGCTGCAGCGCCCAGCGCCGGCCGACCTTCATCAGCGCCGCCACCGGGCCTTGCAGCAGCTCCAGTTCCAGCTCGCACACCGGCAGGGTGCGTCCGCCGGCCTGCAGGCGGCCCTCATCGAAGGCCAGTTGCACCCGGCCGCCCCCGGGCACCCGCAGCTCGCGGGTCTGGCGGGTGATGTCGGTGCTGTAGCGGGGCAGCAGCATCGGCGGTTCTGCCCGCGGGCCCGGCGGGTCGGGCTGCAGTGCGGCTTTCAGGCGCTCGCCGGCTGGTGTGCCGGCATGCAGGGCCGGATCGATGGCGGGCGGCTCGCCGCGCGCGGCGGGGTGCACTTCCACCTCGTGCTCCAGCCGGCGCACCGGGCTGTCGCCGTCGGCCTTCAGCGTCTGTACCCAGAGCCGGCCTTCCCGGCGCAGCCGCAGCGAGAGTCCGGCGCGGGCCAGCCGGCCGTCCTCGGTGTCGAAGTACCGGGCCTGCAGCCGGGTGCTGGCGCAGCCACCCCGGTGCACGGCGGCTTCGACCCGGTCGCGGGCTTCCGGCGGCACCTGGAATTTCAGTTCAAGTTCATGCATCGCATCCTCCTTGTTGCTGTCAGGCGGGCGCCCGAGCCCGCAGGCGCGGGCGCCGCCGTCCCCCGGTGCTGGCAAGGCGCGCGCCGGCCGGGCACGCGGCCCCGGCCGGGCGCCCATGGCGCAGGGGTTCGCCGGCGCTCGGACGACGACCGGGCAGCGCGGCGGCGGCATCTGGCATGCGACCGGCCGGCTGCCGGGCCTCGCTCAGCTGGAGGCGGTGTATTCGACCGTGCTGTCCGCGCGGCAGAAACCGAACAGCCGCAGGCCGGCGCGACGGGCGATGTCCACCGCCAGCGTGGTGGGCGCGGAGATGGCCGCCAGCGCCGGCAGCTGCAGCCGGGCGCACTTGCGCACCAGCTCGTAGCTGGCGCGGCTGGAGACGATGGCAAAGCCCGGCTCGGCCAGCCGGCCGGTGCGCGCCAGCCGGCCGATCAGCTTGTCGAGCGCGTTATGGCGGCCGACATCCTCGGCCACCTCGAGCAGGCGGCCGTCGGCTGCGGCCCAGCCGGCTGCATGGCAGGCGCCGCTCTGCGCGTTCAGCGGCTGGCGTCCCGCCAGCTCGTGAAAGGCCCGCGACACCTCGGCGGGGCCGAGCGCCGGCAGGGCCCGGCCGGGGGGCAGTGGCTCGGGCTGCAGGTCCAGCGCGGCCAGGCTCTCCACACCGCACACGCCGCAGCCGGTGCGGCCTTCGAAGGCCCGGCGGCGCTGCTTCAGGGCCTCGAAGGCGCGGCTGGCGAGCTGCAGCTGCACGTCGACGCCGGCGTCCACCGCCCGCACCTCGATGCCATAGCACTGGGCCGGCGAACCGATCAGCCCCTCCGACAACGCAAAGCCGAGCGCAAAGTCCTCGATGTCGGCCGGCGTGGCCATCATCACTGCATGGCTGATGCCGTTGAGGCTCAGGGCCACCGGCACCTCGGCAGCCACCTGGTCGAGCGCCGCCTGGCGGCCCGACGGCGTGCTGCGGACCACCGGCAACTCGCCGATCGGCGCCGGCAGGGCCGGGTCGGCACTCACGGCTGCGTGCCCGTGTCCGCCCCGGGCGCCGGCCGGTGGCGGCGCAGCACCACCGGAATGGACTTGGAGGCGGGAGTGCGTGCGCCCTCGGCATGGCTGGCCAGCGGCACCAGCACATTGGTCTCGGGGTAGTAGCTCGCCAGGCAGCCGCGCGGGATGTCGTAGGCCACCAGCAGGAAGCGCTCGGCGCAGCGTTGCTGGCCGTCCTCGAAGACGCTGACGAGGTCCACCCACTCGCCGGCCGCCAGGCCTTCGGACTGCAGGTCGTCCTGGTGGATGAAGACCACCCGCCGGTGGCCGAACACGCCGCGGTAGCGGTCGTCATGGCCGTAGACGGTGGTGTTGTACTGGTCGTGCGCCCGCACCGTGGCCAGCGCGAAGACGCGCTGCGTGCTGCGCGCGCGGGCCCGGTGCACGGCGGTGGCGCGCGGCACCGGATGCGCCTCGAACTGCGCCTTGCCGGAAGCTGTCAGCCAGACCCGCTCGGCAGCCGTGTTGCGCAGCCGAAAGCCGCCCGGCGTGCGCACGCGGGTGTTGAAGCCGGCGAAGTCGTCGAACACCGCCTCGATGCGGTCGCGGATGCGGTCGTAGTCTTCCACCAGCCACAGCCAGGGCGTCTTGCTGCGCGGCAGCGTCGCGGCCGCCAGGCGGGCCACGATCATCGGCTCGGACAGCAGCTGCGGCGCGGCCGGCTCGTTCATGCCGCAGGACAGGTGCACCATGCTCATCGAGTCCTCCACCGTCACCGACTGCGGGCCGCCCGCCTGGCGGTCGATCTCGGTGCGGCCCAGGCAGGGCAGCACCAGGGCCTCTCGCCCGTGCACCACGTGGCTGCGATTGAGCTTGGTGGAGACCTGCACGGTGAGCGCGCAGCGGCGCAGCGCCTCATGGGTGAGCGCGGTGTCCGGGGTGGCGGCGGCGAAGTTGCCGCCCATGCCGAAGAACACCTGCGCCTGGCCATCCAGCATGGCCTGGATGGCGCCCAGCGTGTCGTGTCCCGGGCGGCGCGGCGGCTCGAAGCCGAAGACCTGGCCGAGCCGGTCGAGGAAGGCCGGCGAGGGCTTCTCGTGGATGCCCATCGTGCGGTCGCCCTGCACATTGCTGTGGCCACGCACCGGGCAGACGCCGGCACCGGGGCGGCCCAGGTTGCCGCGCATCAGCAGCAGGTTGGTGATCATCTGCACGGTGGCCACCGCATGCGGGTGCTGCGTGATGCCCATGCCCCAGCAGGCGATGACCTTGCCGGCCCCCGCGTAGACCGCGGCGGCGGCGCGCAGCTGCGCTTCGCTGAGGCCCGATTCTTCGACCAGCAGCGCCCAGGACTCGGCCCGCACGTCGGCCTCGAAGATGTCGAAGCCGCGGGTGTGCGCTTCGATGAAGGCCAGGTCCAGCACCCGCGGCTGGCCGGCGGCACGGGCCGCGTCGTCGAGTTCGAAGACCGCCTTGCACAGGCCCTTGACCGCGGCCAGGTCGCCGCCGATGCGCAGCTGGAAGTAGTGGCTGCTGATGGCGGTGGAGCCGAGCGTGGCCATCTCCAGCGGGCTCTGCGGATCGGCGAAGCGCTCCAGGCCGCGTTCGCGCAGCGGGTTGAAGCTGAGGATGCGGGCGCCGCGCCGGGCGGCTGCGCGCAGCTCGCCCAGCATGCGGGGATGGTTGGTGCCCGGGTTCTGGCCGAAGATGAGCAGCGCGTCGGCCTCGGTGAAGTCGTCCAGCGTCACGCTGCCCTTGCCCACGCCGATGCTCTGCCGCAGCCCCAAGCCGCTCGGCTCATGACACATGTTGGAGCAGTCGGGGAAATTGTTGGTGCCGAACTCGCGCACGAACAGCTGGTACAGGAAGGCGGCCTCGTTGCTGGTGCGCCCCGAGGTGTAGAAGACCGCCTGGTCCGGATGCGGCAGCTGCTGCAGGTGGTGGGCGATGCGCCCGAAGGCGGCGTCCCAGCTGATGGGCCGGTAGCGGTCGGTGGCCGCATCCCAGGCCAGCGGCTCGGTGAGCCGGCCGAGTGCTTCCAGGTCGTGGTCCGACCAGCGGCTCAGCTCGCTGACCGTGTGCTGGCCGATCACCTCCGCGGTGGCGCGGCGGGCGGTGGCCTCCGCCGCCACCGCCTTCACGCCGTTCTCGCAGAACTCGAAGGTGGAGGTGTGGTTGCGGTCCGGCCAGGCACAGCCGGGGCAGTCGAAGCCATCGGGCTGGTTGGCCGAGAGCAGGGTGCGCGCCCCCTTGCCGGCGATGCGGTGTTGCAGCAGTTGCCGCGCCGCACTGCGCAGCGCGCCCCAGCCACCGGCGGGGTAGGGATAGAACTCGATTTTGCTGTCGCTCATGGCAGTCGCACCCGGCAGGCGTGAAGGTCAGGGGACGAGGGTATACCACCGGCCGCTGCAGCGCCGGGCTGGCGCGATGCGGCCCGGCCCGGCGGCCTGTCTACCGCAGGCGCGCCGCGATGCCCGGGGCTGCTCGGTGCGCCGGCCTGCGGTACATTGGCGCCCGTTGGTGCGCGTGCCGGCGATCTGCCGGCACCGTGAAACGGGAATCAGCGCCGGGCCGCCTGGGCGGCCTGCAAGCTGAGCTGCCCCCGCAACGGTAAGCGGAAGCCAGGGGGCCTCGCCCCTTGCAGTGCCTGTCCGATGCCCACTGGCCGCCTGCGGCCGGGAAGGGCCAGGGCGCTGTGCCGCCAGCCCGGAGACCGGCCAACACGCGGGCCGCGCGCGAGCGCGCCGCGCTGTGCCCGGCGGCGGGGATGCGGCCGGGTGCCTCCCCGCGAGCCGGCCGGCTCGCCTTCCTGCAGACACCGAGGGACCGCGATGATGATCGAAACCGGCATGGCGCAGCTGGCGCAATGGCTGCTGTGGCCCGTCTCGCTCGGCGTGCTGGCGACGTTCGCCGCCGCGCTGTGGGCGCTCGGACGCATGCTGGCCGAGGCTTGGCAACGCTGGCGCCGTCCCGGCTGGCGTGCCCTGCCGGTGGCGGACCACATCGGCCTCGACGCGCTGGAGCTCGCCGCGCTGCAGCAGCTCGAGCCGCTGCGCCTGCTGGCGCGCATCGCGCCGCTGCTCGGCCTCATCGCCACCATGATTCCGCTCGGGCCGGCCCTGGCCGGGGTCGCCTCGGGCGATGGCGGACGCACCCTGCTCGGCTTCGGCAATGCCTTCTCGGGCGTGGTGCTGGCGCTGGCCGCAGCCGCCATCGCGCTGGCCGTGCATTCACAGCGGCGGCGCTGGCTGCTGGCCGAGCTGCATGCGGTGCGGCAGGCCCGTGGCCTGGCGCAGTGAGGCCGGCCATGCGACACCGCCATCTCGACGCGCTGGCTGACGACGATGACGACCCGATGCTGTCGGCCGTCAACCTGGTGGACGTCTTCCTCGTCGTGGTCGCAGCGCTGCTGGTGGCGCTGACCCTGAGGGCCGAGCGCGAGGCCGGCGAGACGGTGACCGTCATCCGCAACGCCGGCCGGCCCGACATGGAAATCGTCGTGCGCGAGCACGGCCGCGAGCTGCGGCTGCGCGGCGATGGCAGTGCCAGCGCCGGCAACGGCGTGCGCACTGGCATCGCCTACCGCCTGCAGGACGGCAGCGTGGTGTACGTGCCCGAGCCGGCGGCTTCCGGGAGCCGACCCTGAGGCCGCGCGCCGGCACGCGCCCGCGACCCGGCTGGCTGGCATGGGCCTGGTGCGCATGGCTGCTGTGGGCCGCCGCAGTGCAGGCCGCGCCCCGGCTGCTGTGGCTGAGCACCGACCTGACGCCGGCCACCCGCAGCGCCCGGCTGGCCGAGCTGGCCGAGCAGGCCGGTTTCGAGTGGCAGCACGTGCAGTTGCCGCTGCAGGCCGGTGACGACCGCTTGCCCCGGCAAGCCCTGCAGCAGGCGCTGGCACTGGCCGACTGGGTCTGGATCGACGCGCCGCACCCGACGGCACGGGCGCGGCTGGACGCCGCCTTCGGCGCCGAGCTCGCCGGCCACGCCGCGCGCCGGCCCGGCCGCCTGGCAGCCACCGATGCCGCCGCGGGCGACGATGCAGCCGCCCGCATCGCCGCCTACCTGCGCGCGGGCGGACCGCGGGCCTGGAGCCAGGCGCTGCAGCTGGCGGCTGCCGTGTCGGCCGGGCAGCCGGTGCCCGCGCTGCCACCGCCCGAGCCCTGGCCGGCCCGCGGGCTCTACCATCCCCGCGCGCCCCGGCTGTTCAGCGATGCCGCCGAGCTGGCGTTGTGGCAGGCCAGCGATGCCGGGCTGGCCGGCCGCCCCGCGGTCGTGCTGCTGGTTCACCGCCATCACCTGGTGGACGGCAGCAGTGCCTGGCTGGATCGCTGGCTGGCCATGTTCGAATTGGCTGGCCTCGCTGCCTATGCGGCCTTCAGCCAGTCGCTGGACGCCGCCTCGCTGGCGGCGCTGCTCGAGGTGGATGGACGCCTGCAGGCCCGGGCAATCGTCACCCACCAGCTGCTCACGCCCGGCGCCGCGCTGCAGCCGCTGTTCGAGCGCTGGGACGTGCCGGTGCTGGCCACACTGCCCTACCGCAGCGGCGACAGCGGCGCCTGGCAGGCCGACGCCACCGGCCTGGGGCTGGCCGAACTGCCCTTCTACCTGGCCCAGCCCGAGGCCGCCGGCACGGTCGATCCGATGCTGGTGACGGCCCGGGGGGATGCCCGGGAGGGCTGGCGCCTGATCGAGCCGCAGGCCGCCGCCGTCATCGCCAAGCTGCAGCGCCTGCTGGCCCTGCGCGACACGGCCCCTGCCGACAAGCGGCTGGTCGCAATGGTCTACAACTACCCCGCCGGCGCGAGCAACTTCGGCGCCTCCTTCCTCAATGTGCCGCGCAGCCTCGAGACGGTCAGCCAGGCGCTCGCCGAAGCCGGCTACCGCACGCACCGCCTCACCGAGGCGGAATGGATACGGCAGCTGTCGCCGCTGCTCGCCGCCTACTACGAAGGGGCCGACCTGCAGGGCCTGCTCGACAGCGGCGCGGCAGCCGCCCTGCCGCTGGCGCGCTACCGCGCCTGGTTCGACACGCTGGACGCCGCCGTGCGCGAACGCATCCTGGCCCAGTGGGGGCCGCCCGAGCGCAGCCGCTTCGTGCTGCGCCATGGCGGCGAGCCGGTGTTCGTCATCCCACGGCTGGAGGTGGGCCGGCTCAGCGTGCTGCCGCAGCCGCCCCGCGAGGAAACCCGGCGGCCTGGCGAGCGCGTGTTCTCGCACCGCAGCCGCCTGCCGCTGTCGCATCATTACCTTGCGGTCTACCTGTGGGCGCGCGAGGCGCACGCCCTGGTCCACTTCGGCACGCACGGGACGCAGGAATGGGCCAACGGCAAGCTGCGCGCACTCGCCGTGCAAGACGACGCACTGCTGCCGCTGGGCGACGTGCCGGTGATCTACCCCTACATCGTCGACAACCTCGGCGAGGCCCTGACGGCCAAGCGCCGCGGCCGTGCCACCATGATCAGCCACCGCACGCCGTCCTTCGCGCCGGCCGGCTTCCAGGTGCGAATGGCCCGCATGCACGAGCTGATGCATGAGTGGGAGACCGCCAGCCACGGGCCGACCAGGCGATCGCTGGAAGCCGCACTGCTGGCGCAGTTCGTCGAGCACGGCTTGCACCGCGACCTGGGCTGGAGCGCCGAGCGCATCCAGGCCGACTTCGCCGGCTTCCTCGAGCTGCTGCACCCCTGGCTGGACCGGCTGGCGCAGGACGCGCAGCCCCGCGGCCTGGCGGTGTTCGGTCGGGTGCCGCCGTCGGCCGAGCGCCGGCTCACCATCCTGCAGGCCCTGCGCCAGCCGCTGATCGAGGCCCTGGGCGAGGACATTGACGAAGCCTTCCTGATCGACCATGCCGAAGTGGCCGACTCGCGCCCGGCCCGCTGGCTGGAGGTGGCGCTGCGCGATGCCGACGCCGCCGCCACGCTCGACCTGCGCCCGCCGCTGCCCGAGGGCCCGGTGCCAAACCGGGCCGCCCGCCGCCCGATCGATCGCGACGCGCTGCACCAGCTGGCGCTGCGCGCCCAGGTGCTGGAGCAGCGCCTGTCCACCGAGGGCGAAATCCCCGGCCTGCTGCGTGCTCTGGACGGCCGGTTCGTGCCGGCCGCCTATGGCGGTGATCCGCTGCGCAATGTCGACAGCCTGCCCACCGGCCGCAACCTCACCGGCCTGGACCCCAGCCGCCTGCCCACCCGCCAAGCCTGGCAGGCGGCCCAGGCCCTGTTCAAGGACTGGCTGGCCGGCTGGCAGCGCGACCACGGCGGCCGCCCGCCACGGCGGCTGGCCCTGTCGCTGTGGGCCGGCGAGACCTTGCGCCACCAGGGCGTGCAGGAGGCACAGGCGCTGGTGGCGCTGGGCGTCGAGCCGGTCTGGGACGCCGCGGGCCGGCCCACCGCGGTGCGTGTGATTCCCGCCGACCAGCTCGGCCGGCCCCGGGTGGATGTGCTGCTGTCGGTCACCGGCTCCTACCGCGACCAGTTCCCGGCGCTGATGGCCCTGGTGGACCAGGCGGTCGCAGCGGTCAGCGCCGCCGAACCCGAGGGCCCGGTGGCCAGTGCCAGCCAGGCGGTGGCCGGGGAGCTGGCCGGCCGCGGGCTGCCGGCGGCGGTGGCTGCGCGGCTGGGCCGGGTGCGGGTGTTCGGCAATGCGCCGGGCGACTACGGCACCGGCCTGGCGGAGGCGGTGCAGTCCGATGGCCTGGATCGGCAGGACAGCCGGCTCGGCGAGCTGTTCCTGCAACGCATGAGCCAGCCCTTTCTCGATGGCGCACCGCTGGCACAGGACGAGGCCGGCGAGCAGGGCAGCGGCCGGAGTGCGTTCGCGGCCCAGCTGCGCCGGGCCGATGCCGCGCTGCTGTCACGCAGCTCGCACCTCTACGGGATGATGACGTCGGACGATCCCTTCCAGTACCTCGGCGGCCTGGCCGCAGCCGCCCGCAGCGCCGGCCGTCCGGAGCCGCTGCCGCTCTATGTCAACCAGCTCGCCGACGCCGGCGACCTGCACACGCAGACCGCCGCGCAAGGCATCGCGCAGGAAATGCAGTCCCGCTACCTCCATCCCGGCTGGCTGGCCGCGCAGCGGGACGAGGGCTACGCCGGCACCCTCCAGGTGGTGAAGGCGCTGCAGTTCGCCTGGGGCTGGCAGCAGGTCGACAGTCACAGCGTGCGCGACGACCACTGGCAAGGCTTCTTCGAGGTGCTGGTGCGCGACCGTCACCGGCTGGGACTGCCGCAATGGCTGCGCAGCCATCCGCAGGCCTACGCGCAGGCCCTGGAGCGCCTGGCCCAGGCCGACCGCCACGGCTATTGGCGTCCGGATGCCGGCACGCGGCGCGAGCTGGCCGGCCTGTTGCAGACGCTGGACCGCCTGGCGCCCCGCCCCGACGCTTCGCGCGAAGTGCGGGACTGGGCCCGGCGGCAGGCCCAGCGCCCCGCCCGGCCAGGCGCGTCCCTGCGCGGCACGCCTGCAGCCGGCGTGGCACAGCGGCCGGCCGCCACGCCGCAGCAGGCGGCGCCGTCACCCGCCCTGCAAACCGGCATCCGGTTGCGCCCGCTGGAGACCCCGGGCGCCGGCCAGGCAGTGGCGGACCGGCTGCTTCAGCTCTTCCTGGCGGCCCTGGCGCTCGGCATCTTGCTCGCCGGTGCCCTGTATCAGCTGCGCCGCCCGGCCGCCGCCGGGTGAAGGGGAACACGGAGGAAAGGGGGAACAGGCGAGGAGGCCGCGCCGCCAAGCTCCGCCGCGGCGGGAAGCTGGGCCCGCCGGCGTGGCACCGGGCGCGGCAGAGGCGCGGGCTGCCCCGCCGTAGTGGCCCCGGTGCGCCGCTGCGGCGGCCACGGGAGCCATCAGACCTTGGTTCGAGTCGCCCCGCCGCGGGGCAGGCAAAAGGGCGGTGTTGCTTTGTGTCGGATGTAAAGCGCCGGGCCGCGACGGCGGCCCGGCGAACCCTTTGGCGGCCTCAGGCCGCGTCCAGGGCGGGCTGGCGGAAGCGGCCTTCATCGTCGGCCGCCTGTTCCGGGTCGAGACCGCTGCCTGCTTCTTGCCAGACCTGCTCTGCCAGGTGCAGGGCATCGCTGCTCTGCAGCGCGGGCTGCTGGGCCAGCATGCGGGCCGCGCAGCGCTCGATCCACTCGTGCTTGCTCATCTTGTCGCTCATTTGCAGCTCCTTCCCTGATTGAGCAGGCGATTTTGCCCGCTCAATGCGAACAGCGTGTGCTGCTCACCCGTTCAGGGGGCCGCTTCCTCCCCCAAACCAGGGACGGCACTTGACGGCAGGCGGCAAGCGGCTTCGCGGCCCGCTGTGCAGCCGGCCCGCCTGGCAAAACGGTTAATACATCGGTACAACTGTTTCAGGCTAGGATGGGTCCGCCGCGCGGCGCCTCGGAGTTCCCGGTGTTGCGCAGCGACCAAGAAGCCTTGCCCCCGTCCTTCGGGGGCTTTTTTTTGCGGTTGGCGCTCGCTCGCCTCGGCGCTGCGGGGGCGGCGCATGGTGCAGAATGCCCGCTGCTTGCGGCCCGGACGTGATGCATGTCACGAACGGACACCGGCATCGCTGCCTTGGGCAGGCCGCTGTGCGGAGCCGGCCAGCGACCCGTGGCCGCTCGCAAGCCGCCGGCATGCACCGTTTTAGGCATTCCGTTTGCTACCGGACGGTGCGCCGGTTCGCGATGAGATCCGGCCGCGCCCTGGAAGGGGGCGCTTGCGGGGGGCTAGAGCCTGCCCACGCCGGGCTCCGGTCCGGCCTGCACAACAAGGCGCCGCCCCCTGCGGCGTCAACGTGACGACAAGACGGAGGTGTAAGACATGGTGGACGAGCTGACCCAGGCCCTGTCCTTTCTCGGCGCTGCCTTTTCGTGGGAGGGGCCCAATGCGCTGCTCGGATCTTCGCTGGTACTGATCGCCGGCGCGCTGATCGGCGAGCTGGTGTTCCGGCGCCTGGGGCTGCCACGCATCGTGGGCTATTCGCTGGTCGGCATGCTGGTCGCCGCCGGCGGCTGGGGCGTCGCCAGCGGCACCATCCCCGGCCCGGTGCGGCTGGTGGTCGATCTGGCGCTGGCGCTGCTGCTGTTCGAGCTGGGCGCGCGGGTGCACCTGCGCTGGCTGCGCACCAATCCCTTCCTGCTGGTGACCAGCCTGGCGGAGGCGGTGCTGACCTTCGCCGTCGTCTACCTGGCGATGCGCTACCTGGGCCTCGACGCCTCGTCCTCGGCCGCCGTCGCGGTGCTGGCGGTGCCCGCCTCGCCCGCAGTCATCTCGCGGGTGGCGTCCGAGTTCGGTGCCGAAGGCCAGGTGACCGAGCGTGTGACGATGCTGGCCGCGCTCAATACCCTCTATGGCGTGTTCGCGAGCAAGCTGCTGCTGGCCTGGCTCGACCTGGACACCGGGCAGAACCCCGTGCAGGCGGTGGTGCACCCCTTGTACGTGTTCGCCGGCTCCTTCCTGATCGCCGGCGTGCTCGGCTTTGCGGTCGCCCGGGTGGCACGCGGCCTGGACCTGCGCAATGAGAACTCCACGCTGCTGCTGCTGGGGCTGGTCACGATGGCGCTGGCGCTGACGAAGATGTTCGGCCTGTCGACCCTGCTGATGCCGCTGATGGCGGGCCTGTGGCTGCGCAATTCCACCGAGCGGCCCTGGGTCTGGCCGCGCCACTTCGGCACCGCCGGTGGTGTGCTGGTGCTGATGATGTTCGTCATCGTCGGTTCGTCGTGGTCGGTCGAAGGCCTGGCCACCGGCGGGCTGATCGCGCTCGTCGCCATGGCCGCCCGGGCCGCGGCCAAGGCCACTGCGGTGCTGACGCTCGGATGGTTCAGCGGACAGTCGGTGCGCCAGGGGATCGGCGTGAGCCTGGCCCTGACGCCGCTGTCGGCCACCGCACTGGTGATGTACTCGGACCTGCAGGCCTCGCACGGCAGCTTTGCCGGCCAGCTGGCGCCCATCGCGCTGAGTTCGATCGCCATCATGGAACTGCTGGGCGCCCTGGCCGTGCTCGCTGCATTGCGCAGCGCCCACGAGATTGCCGCGCGCCGCACCTGAGACCTTCGCAGGAGACTGATCGCATGACCTTGGAAGCCTTCGCCACCTCGCAGCCGCTCACCCTGGGCGTCGAGCTGGAGCTGGGGATCGTCAATACCCACGACTACGACCTGTCGCCGAGCGCGGTCGACCTGCTGCGGCTGATGGCCAAGCGGAAGATCCCCGGCGATGTGAAACCCGAGATGACCGACAGCATGATCGAGCTGTCCACCGGCATCTGCTACAGCCATGACGACGCCCTCGGCCAGCTGACCGAACTGCGCGGCGCCCTGGTGGACTGCGCCCGCAAGCTCAACGTCGGCCTGACCGGCGGTGGCACCCATCCCTTCCAGGACTGGAGCGAGCGCCGCATCTTCAACACGCCGCGCTTCCACATGCTCTCGGAGCTGTACGGCTACCTGTCCAAGCAGTTCACCATCTTCGGCCAGCACGTGCACGTGGGCTGCCCGAGCCCCGACGAGGCGCTGGTGCTGCTGCACGGCATGTCGCGCTTCATCCCGCACTTCATCGCACTGTCGGCTTCCTCGCCGTATGTGCAGGGCACCGACACCGGCTTTCATTCGGCACGGCTGAACTCGGTGTTCGCCTTCCCCTTGTCGGGCCGGGCGCCCTTCGTCACAACCTGGGACGACTTTGGCGTCTTCTTCGGCAAGATGACCCGCACCGGCGTGGTCAAGAGCATGAAGGACTTCTACTGGGACATCCGGCCCAAGCCCGAGTTCGGGACCATCGAGGTGCGCGTGCTCGACACGCCGCTCACCATCGAGAAGGCCGCTGCGCTGGCCGCCTACATCCAGTGCGTGGCCAGCTGGCTCACCAAGGAAAAGCCCTTCCCGCTGGCCGAGGACGACTACCTCGTCTACACCTTCAACCGCTTCCAGGCCTGCCGCTTCGGGCCCGAGGGCACCTTCGTCGATCCCAAGACCGGCGAGCACCGCAGCCTGCGCGAGGACATCATGGCCACCATGGCCGCGATCGAGCAGCACGCCATCGACCTCAAGGCCGATGCCGCCATGCGCTACCTGCGCGGCGAGCTGCAGCGCTTCGGCAACGACGCCACCTGGGCCCGCCAGGCGCAGCAGAAGGAGCACCTGCTGGCCGAGGTGGTGCGCCAGCAATGCCTGCGCTGGAGCGGGGAGCTGGTGGTCTGATGCAGCTGTCGGGCATCCACCATGTGGCGCTGATCGCGTCCGACCTGTCCCGCGCCAAGCGGTTCTATGTCGACCTGCTGGGCCTGCGCGTGCTCGCCGAAAACTACCGCGAGGCCCGCGATTCCTGGAAGGTCGACCTGGAAGGCCCCGGCGGCCTGCGTCTGGAGCTGTTCACCTTCCCGGGCGCGCCGGCGCGCCCCAGCCGCCCCGAGGCGCAGGGGCTGCGCCATCTCGCCTTCGCGACGCCTGACGTCGACGCCTGCCGCAGCCGGCTGGCCGCCGGCGGCGTCGACTGCGAGCCGGTGCGGGTGGACGAGTACACCGGCCAGCGCTTCTTCTTCTGCGCCGATCCCGACGACCTGCCGATCGAGTTCTACGAAGTGCCGCCGGTGTGAACTGGTGGATGTCCTAGATCGCCCCAAATCGGGGGGGCGCCAGCGCGGTGGGCGCCGCGCCCGCGCATTTCCCGGGCCGCCGGCCAGCGACGCACGCGAGCGGTGATCCCTGCTCCGGGGCGCGCCCGGCAGGCCTGCCGCCGCGCCGCCCGGGGTCCGGCCCGGCACGGCGCCTGTCCTCCAAAATGCATCCCGCACGTTGTTTTGCTGCACCTTGGCATTGCTCTTGCACTGCTGCGGCCCCTGACCGCCCGGCGTTTTTGGTGTCCGTTGCGGTCAAAATGCAGGTTTACCGATTTTCACGAGGGTTTCATGAGCACCTTGAGCATCTCTTCCCCGTCCCTGTGGCAGCGTGCAGGCATGCTGCTGTGCGGCCTGGTCCTGGCTGCCTGCGGCAAGCAGGCCGAGCCGCCGGCGCCCGCTCCGGCGACGACCGAAGCCTCGGCCCCGGCCCCGGCACCGACCCCCGCCAAGGTCTACGCCGTCGGCACCGACGCGGCCTATGCGCCGTTCGAGTCGCAGGACTCCACGGGTGAGATCGTCGGTTTCGACATCGACGTCGTGCGCGCCGTGGCCGCCAAGGCCGGCATCGAGGTGAAGTTCGTCAACACCCCCTGGGAAGGCATCTTCAACACCCTGGCCCAAGGCGATCGTGACCTGCTCGTCTCCTCCATCACCATCACCGACGAGCGCAAGCAGACGATGGACTTCTCCGACCCCTACTTCGATGCCCAGCAGCTCATCGCCGTGCGCGAAAGCTCCAAGGTTGCGAAGTTCGACGACCTGAAGGCCCTGAAGGTCGGCGTGCAGACCGGCACCACTGGCGACGAGGTAGTCACCAAGCTGCTCGGCAAGAACAGCACCAACATCAAGCGCTTCGAATCCACGCCCCTGGCCCTGCAGGAGTTGCAGGCCGGCGGTGTTGACGCGGTGGTGGCCGACAACGGCGTGGTGGTGAACTACATCGCCAACAACCAGGGCGCCAAGTTCAAGACGGTGAACGATGCCGGCTTCGCTCCGGAGCATTACGGCATCGCCGTGCGCAAGGGCAACACCGAGCTGCTCGAGAAGCTGAACAAGGGCCTGGCCGACATCAAGGCCGACGGCACCTACGATCAGATCTACGCCAAGTACTTCGGTGCCAAGAAGACCGACGCAGCCGCGGCACCCGCCTCGGCCGCCTCGAACTGACGCGCTGAGCTGCCACGGAAGGCATCGTTGTGGATTTGCGCTGGGAAATCCTGTCCGGCTACGTGCCGCTGTTCACCGCCGGCTTGTGGATGACCATCAAGCTGACGCTCGTGGCCATCACGGCCGGCCTGGCGCTGGGCCTGGTGCTCGGGCTGATCGGTAGCTCGCGCCAGGCACCGCCGCCGAAGTCGGCGGTCGCCGCGGCCCTGCTCAAGCCCTTGCAGTGGCTGACGCTGACCTATGTCACCTTCTTCCGCGGCACGCCGCTGTTTGTGCAGATCCTGCTGGTGCACTTCGCGCTGATGCCGACCCTGGTGCACCCGGAGCACGGCCTGCTGCTGACCGGTGAATCGGCCACCGCCTTTCGCCAGGAGTACGGTGCCTTCTTCTCGGGGGCACTGGCGCTGACGCTGAACGCGGGGGCCTACATCTCCGAGATCTTCCGCGCCGGCATCCAGTCCATCCATGGCGGCCAGACCCAGGCGGCCTACAGCCTGGGCCTGACCCATGTGCAGAGCATGCGCCATGTCATCCTGCCGCAGGCGGTGCGGCGCATGGTGCCGCCGCTGGTGAACGAGGCCGTCACGCTGGTGAAGGACTCATCGCTGGTATCGGCCATCGGCCTGGCCGAGCTGGCGCTGGCCGCCCGCACGGTGGCCGGCGCCTACTCGCGCTACTGGGAGCCTTACATCGCCATTTCGCTGATGTACCTGGTGCTGACCCTGCTGCTGTCGCTCGTCGCCAAGCGGCTGGAAGCCCCGGCCCACCTGCGCGGCCGCTGAAGGCGCTTGCCGCCCGCTGCCCGACGCCGGCCTCGTGCCGGCGTTTTTCATGGCGGGCCCTCTTGAAACTGCGCCATCCGACCCTATCCTTTGCGGCCGCAGCCACAACACAGACTCTCTGGGACACGCCATGGAAAAGCAGACACTGTCGTTTCAAGCAGAAGTCAAGCAACTCCTGCACCTCGTCACTCACTCGCTGTACTCCAACAAGGAGATCTTCCTGCGCGAGCTGATCTCCAACGCCTCGGACGCCTGCGACAAGCTGCGCTTCGAGGCGCTGGACAACGGCGCGCTCTATGAAGACCAGCCCAACCTCGAAGTGCGGGTCAGCTTCGACAAGGCCGCCCGCACGATCACCATCAGCGACAACGGCATCGGCCTGTCCAGCGAGGAGGCCATTGCCAACCTGGGCACCATCGCCAAGAGCGGCACGCGCGAGTTCATGGACCGCCTCTCGGGCGACCGGCAGAAAGACGCGCAGCTGATCGGCCAGTTCGGCGTCGGCTTCTACAGCGGCTTCATCGTGGCCGACCGCATCACCGTCGAGTCGCGCCGCGCTGGCGCCAAGCCCGAGGAAGGCGTGCGCTGGAGCAGCGACGGCAGCGGCGACTTCGAAGTCGAGGCCCTGACCCGCGAGAAACGCGGCACCGACGTCATCCTGCACCTGCGCGAGGGCGAGGAGGAATACGCCAGCACCTGGAAGCTCAAGTCCATCATCTCCAAGTACTCCGACCACATCTCGCTGCCCATCCTGATGCGCAAGGAAGAGTGGGACCAGGAGAAGGGCGAGTCCGTCACCAAGGACGAATGGGAGACCGTCAACCAGGCCGCCGCGCTGTGGACCCGCTCCAAGGGCGACATCACCGAAGAGCAGTACCACGAGTTCTACAAGCAGATCAGCTACGACTCGCAGGCGCCGCTGGCCTACACCCACAACCGGGTCGAAGGCCGCAGCGAGTACACCCAGCTGCTCTACATCCCGTCCAAGGCACCGTTCGACCTCTGGAACCGTGACAAGCGCGGCGGGGTGAAACTCTATGTGAAGCGCGTCTTCATCATGGACGATGCCGAGGCGCTGATGCCGGTCTACCTGCGCTTCGTGAAGGGCGTGATCGACAGTGCCGACCTGCCGCTCAACGTCTCGCGCGAGCTGCTGCAGGAAAGCCGTGATGTGCGGGCCATCCGCGAAGGCTCCACCAAGCGGGTGCTGTCGATGCTGGAAGACCTGGCCGAGAACGCCAAGGACAAGTACGCCAGCTTCTGGAAAGAGTTCGGCGCCGTGCTCAAGGAAGGCATTGGCGAGGACAACAGCAACCGCGAGCGGCTGGCCAAGCTGCTGCGCTTCGCCTCCACCCATGGCGAGGACGGCGTGTCCTTTGCTGACTACGTGGCGCGCATGAAGGAAGGCCAGGAGGCCATCTACTACATCACCGCCGACACGCTGGCCGCCGCCAAGAACAGCCCGCAGCTCGAGATCTTCCGCAAGAAGGACATCGAGGTGCTACTGCTCACCGACCGGGTCGACGAGTGGATGCTCAACTACCTCTACGAATTCGACGGCAAGCCGCTGCAGAGCGTCGCCAAGGGCGCGGTGGACCTCGGCAAGCTGCAGGACGAGGAAGAGAAGAAGAAGGCCGAGGAAGCGGCGTCCACCTTCAAGCCGCTGCTCGACCGCCTGAAGGAGTCGCTGAAGGACAAGGCCAAGGACGTGCGTGTCACGACCCGCCTGGTGGATTCGCCGGCCTGCCTGGTGACCGAGGCGGGCGAGATGAGCGGCCACCTGGCGCGGCTGCTCAAGCAGGCTGGCCAGTCGGCGCCCGAGGCCAAGCCGGTGCTCGAGATCAACGCCGAGCATGCGCTGGTGCAGCGCCTGCAGGGCAGCGAGCGTTTCGACGACCTGGCGCACATCCTGTTCGACCAGGCGCTGCTGGCCGAAGGCGGGCAGCTGGAGGACCCGAGCGCCTACGTGCGCCGCGTCAATGCGCTGCTGACGGCCTGAGCCAGGTAGCGCCGCATCGCGCGAAGCCGCCCTTCGGGCGGCTTTTTCGTTGTACGCGCGGCTGTGGAGCCGGCCGGGGCTGCATGGCCATGAAAAAAGCCGCCCGAAGGCGGCTTCCGCTGAATAGGCTCAGGCCGTCAGGGCAGGAGCTTACTCGGCTTGCTTGCGGCGGCGGGCCATGAAGCCCAGGGCGCCCAGGCCAGCCAGCATCAGGGCATAGGTCTCGGGTTCCGGCACCGGAGCCAGGCTCAGACCGACAACCAGGTCATCGTAGTCGGCGTCGGTGGTGGCGCCGTCATTGAAGGCCAGGATGTACTGGAACTTGCCATAGGCCGGCGAGGTCTCGCCCAGGGAAGCGACGTCGATCAGGACGTAGCTGCCATAGCTGGAGCTCGGGCCGCCGTTGGGCACGGTGTCGCCATCGATGGTGTCCTTGAACGTGAAGTCCAGCTTGCCAGCTGCCACGTCGAAGGTGAAGGCTTGGCCCAGGGCGGTTGCCTTGTTGTCGATGACCACATCGCCGAAGGACAGCGTGTTGGTGTGCCACGCGTTGTCCTTGCCCAGGAACGTAGCGGTCAGCTTGCCGCCCAGACCTGCGTCAAGGGCGCCGTTGCGGATGCCGCTGGTCAGCGTGCCGGTGAAGCTCGTCGCGTCGCCGTCGTAGCCGGAGAACGTGATGTTCGAGCCCGATCCAGCAGACAGTTGCGCGCTGGCGGAGCCAGCCACGAGCGCCAGGCCCAGTGCGAGCAAATGACGTTTCATTATTAAGATCCTCCTGAGGGAAGTAAAAGCCCACTTGGGGCGATAACGCATGGGGCAGTCAGGAGCGTATAGAGAGCTGCTAGAAGATGCAGCCCCCGGGTAAGGGTATCTCTAGGGGTATTGTGGGCACGGCTCTCGCGGCGGGGTTACAGGTGCAACGGTGGTTCTTGCATTGCTTGCAACTGCTCACGCAAGCGCACCACCTGTTCAGACCAATAGCCTGAACTGCCGAACCATGGGAAGGCCAGCGGGAATGCGGGATCCTCCCAACGCCGCGCCAACCATGCACTGTGATGGAGCAGCCGCAGAGTGCGCAGCGCTTCTACCAGCTGTAACTCGCGGGGGTCGAAATGCCGGAAGTTCCGGTAACCCTTCAAAACAAAAAACAGCTGGGTTGCCATGGCTTCCGCGTTGCCGGACAACAACATCCACAGGTCCTGCACGGCAGGGCCCATGCGGGCGTCGTCCAGGTCGACGAAGTGAGGGCCTTGTTCGGTCCAGAGGATGTTGCCCAGATGGCAATCGCCATGCAACCTCAGGTGGGGCACCTCGCCGGCCTCGCGAAAGCGCTCGTCGATGCTCTCCAGTGCCCGGTCGACCGCGTCGCGCCAGGCCGGCAGGACTTCAGGCGGCACCATGTCGTGCTGCAGCAGCCAGTCGCGCGAGGCCAGGCCGAAGCTCTCGAGGTCGAGGCGGGGGCGCGCCACGAAGCCTTCCCGGGCGCCGATCGTGTGGATGCGGCCGAGGAAGCGTCCGATCCATTCGAGCGTCGCCGGGTCCTCCAGTTCAGGGGCGCGGCCACCGCGACGAGGGTAGACGGCGAAGTGAAAGCCGTCATGGCGGCCCAGCGTGCCATGGCTGCCGCTGGCCGGCCCAACGAGCGGCAGCGGCGCAACCACCGGCACCTCGTCCTCGGCCAGCTCCAGCGCGAAGCGGTGCTCTTCGTCCAGTTGTGCCTCGCTCCAGCGGCCGGGCCGGTAGAACTTCGCGACCACCGGCGCCCCCTCTTCGAGGAACACCTGGAACACGCGGTTCTCGTAGGAGTTGAGCTGGATCATGCGGCCGTCGCCGCGCAGGCCGACGGCATCGAGGGCGTCGAGAACGGTGTCGGGGGTGAGGCCGGCGTAAGGATGCAGGGCGTCGGGGGCGGGCGGGGGAGGGGGTGTCGGGATCGGCATCACGCCATCCTAACCAGCCGCAGCACCGGCATCAGGCGGGATCTGCCTGTGCCGGGCTCAGCGCAGCCGCTTCGGTGTCCGTGCTGGCGGCACGCGCCGGCGCCGGACCGGCTGCAGGTGCGGCCGCCGTGGCGGGCGCAATGTCCATGAAGCCACTCTCCACCAGGCCGTCGAGGCGGTTGTCGGGCGCGAAGAAGGAGTCCTGCGAGAAGCTGGAGTCCTGCCAGCCACCAGAGCGCTGCTCCCGGCGCTTGCGCACGGTGGTGGCCAGTGTGTCGCGTGCTTCGGCAAAACCCGCCGGGGCGGCGGCCAGGCCCGCCGGGTCGGGTTCGACCAGCCGCTGCACGTCCTGCAGCGAGGGCAGCTCATCGGCGAAGAACCGGAGGTAGCGCACGCGGCAGGCTTCGAGCACGCCGGTCTTGATGGCCGTGGCCCGCCGAGAGGCAGCTTGCCGGCCTTCGATGTCGATCGCCGCCACCACCCGGCCGTTGGGCGTGCAGATCGCAAATGTGAAGTGCAGGGAGCCGATCAGGTCGTGCCAGTAGCTCACACGGCTCGGCTGGGTGGGCTGGGTGAAGCGCGTCAACGGCAGCTTGGCCAGCACCACATGCTGGGGAAAGGCGTCGCGCAACTGCCGGTGCATGCGGCGCTCGTCGGCGGTGAAGACGGGCCGCAGCATCAGGTGCCATTCCTTGGGCAGCGGGCGGCGCCGACGGCGGGTGGACAGCATCCCGGCGGCCAGGCCCAGCATCACCAGGGCGGCACCCGCCAGGGCGGCGATCAGCAGCTCGGTCTGCATGGCGTCATGCAGCGGATGCCGCGGGTCGTGGGGGTTCTCATCAGTCCAGTCGCGTGCGCACGGTGTGCGCGAAGATCGATGGCCCATCATAGGCCGCGACTGGCGGGGCGAATACCGCCCATCCCGGGGATCGAGCCGCCGGGACAGTGCCCGGCCGGGCGATCACTCGATGACGCTGCGCTTGCGGGCTCCGATGCCTGCCCGCACCTCGGCAATGCCTTCGAGCAGGCTCTCCAGGCGCTTGGCGTGGACCTTGATGCGATAGTCCACCTCCGCGGCCTGGCGCTCCAGCATCTGTTCGAGATGGGTGGCCAGGGTGTCACGCGGCAGCTTGAGGTAGGCGGCCGACTCGCTGCCGTCGCGCTCGACCTTCGCACCGGCGCGCCGGGCGATCTTGAGCATCGCGGTGTTCTCGCTCAGCGCGTGGATGTAGAGCGTATCGATGCGGCGGTTGCGGGCGTGCATCACCGCGCGGTCGAACAGTCGCGCTCCCAGGCCGCGGCCCCGTGCGCTGCCAGACACCGACACACCGAACTCGGCCATCGCCGGGCGGCCGACGATCTGCTGCGGCGCGTCGTAGGCGAGGTGGGCCACCGCGATCAAGGCCAGGCGGCGGTTGAAGACGCCGAACACCTCGTCGCGCTCGAAGTTCAGCGAGGCCACGTACTTCTCGATCTGCTCGTCAGTGGCCGCATAGCCGAAGCGCAGGTAGCGGTCGCCCCGTTCCAGCCCCAGCAGGTGCTGCAGAATGCGGCCGCGATGGCGAGGCGCCAGCGAGCGGATCGGCACCCACGCGAAGGGACGCGGCTTGGGGCCGCCGTCCAGGCCTTCGCTGCGATCCCGTCCCGCCGATCCAAAAACCGGCGCACCGAGTGCGTCTGCGGAAAGGCCCATGCTGTTCTCCTACCCCTAGGGTTAACCCTGATGGCCGAATCATATGACAAGTCAGACAGGTGACAACGGCAGAATTGCACGCCATGCAATGCGCATTTGCTCTGCCTCACGTTTAGCGGATATACTCGCGCGCTTTCCCGTTCTCAACCCCGGGGAAGATCTGCCCTGCCTTCGCTTGTCCTTGTCCACTTCGGTGGGCGATGCCGCGGTCGGTGGCAGAGGTGCCTAAGAGGCTGCCGTCGCGTCCCCCGGGGCGCGGCCCAATAAGCAGCGCCGACCGCACCGGTGCTCTTGCGAGATGCGAGGGCGCGCAGGGTTGGACAAACCAACTTGGAATTGCTCATGAAAACCTTCAGCGCCAAGCCGGCCGAGGTGAAGCACGAGTGGTTTGTGATTGACGCCACCGATAAGGTGCTCGGACGAGTGGCCAGCGAAGTCGCTCTCCGTTTGCGCGGCAAACACAAAGCCATCTACACGCCTCACGTCGATACCGGTGACTTCATCGTCATCGTCAACGCCGACAAGATCCGTGTCACCGGCCAGAAGGCCGAACAAAAGGTGTACTACCGTCACTCGGGCTTCCCGGGCGGCATCTATGGCACCAAGTTCAAGGACATGCAGGCCAAGCACCCTGGCCGCGCGCTGGAGAAGGCCGTCAAGGGCATGCTCCCGAAGGGTCCTCTGGGCTACGCCATGATCAAGAAGCTGAAGGTGTATGCCGGTGCGACCCACCCGCACACCGCTCAGCAGCCCAAGGCGCTGGAAATCTAAGGAGCGGCGATGATCGGCAATTGGAATTACGGTACCGGCCGCCGCAAGTCGTCGGTGGCCCGCGTCTTCATCAAGAAGGGCAGCGGCCAGATCACGGTCAACGGCAAGCCGGTGGACCAGTACTTCGGTCGCCAGACCTCGATCATGATCGTTCGCCAGCCCCTGGTGCTGACGAGCAATGGCGAGGCCTTCGACATCAAGGTCAACGTCCACGGTGGTGGCGAGTCGGGCCAGGCCGGTGCGGTGCGCCACGGCATCACCCGCGCGCTGATCGACTATGACGCCGGCCTGAAGCCCCAGCTGAGCCAAGCCGGCTTCGTGACCCGTGACGCTCGTGAAGTCGAACGGAAGAAGGTCGGTCTGCACGGCGCACGTCGCCGCAAGCAGTTCAGCAAGCGCTGATCCCGACACTGCCTGCCGGCAGTACCTCAAAGGCCGCCTTCGGGCGGCCTTTGTCCTTCCCGGGCTGTTCTTCCCCAGGGCAGACCCTAAAATCCCTTCCTCTTTTGACAGCCCGAGGCGCCGCTGCCAGATGGATGCCGGCGCCCCTCGTTGGAGGTTCACATGCTCAAGATCGGTATCGTCGGTGGCACGGGCTACACCGGGGTGGAGTTGCTGCGCATCCTGTCGCAGCATCCGCAGGCGCACATCACGGCCATCACGTCGCGCAAGGAAGCCGGCCTGCCGGTGGCCGACATGTACCCGTCGCTGCGCCGTCGTATCGACCTGGCCTTCGTGACGCCCGACGAGGCGAAGCTGGCCGAGTGCGATGTCGTCTTCTTCGCCACCCCGCACGGTGTGGCGATGGCGCAGGCCCGCGAGCTGCTGGACGCCGGCGTCAAGATCATCGACCTGGCGGCCGACTTCCGCCTGAAGAACGTGGCCGAGTTCGAGCAGTGGTACGGCATGCCCCACACCTGCCCGGACATCCTCGGCGAGGCGGTCTACGGCCTGCCGGAGCTGAATCGCGAGGCCATCAAGCGGGCCCGTGTGGTGGGCAATCCCGGCTGCTACCCCACCAGCGTGCAGTTGGGCTTTGCGCCGCTGCTCAAGACGGCCGGGCTCGTCGAAGCCACCCAGCTGATCGCCAACTGCGCCTCCGGCGTGTCCGGCGCCGGGCGCAAGGCCGAGGTGCACACGCTGTTCCCCGAGGCCAGCGACAACTTCAAGGCCTATGGCGTCAAAGGCCACCGCCATGGTCCGGAGATCAACCAGCAGCTGCGCATGATCGCCGGCCACGAGCAGGTGAACTGCCTGTTCGTGCCCCACCTGCTGCCCACCATCCGCGGCATCCATTCGACCCTCTATGCCCGGTTGACGCCGCAGGGCCAGGCGGCCGACCTGCAGCGCCTGTTCGAGGACTTCTACGCCGGTGAGCCCTTCATCGACGTGATGCCGCCGGGCTCCGCACCCGAGACGCGCTCGGTGCGCGCTTCCAACATCGTGCGCATCGCGGTGCACAAGCCGCAGCCCGACCTGGCGATGGTGCTGGTGGTGGAGGACAACCTCACCAAGGGTGCTTCCGGGCAGGCGGTGCAGTGCATGAACCTCATGTGTGGCCTGGACGAGACCACCGGCCTGATGCTGGTGCCGGTGCTGCCGTGAGCGCGAACCTGTCGACGAGCCCCGAGCCATGCGCTGGAAGCTGATTCGCCGCCGGCTGTCGATCAGCTCGCCGCGCATGACGGTGCGCAGCCACCTGCCCTGGCCACTGCGCTGGGTGGTGCTGGCGCTGACGCTCGGCTTCTCGGCGGCGCTGGCGCTGTGGGCCTTCGAGCTGGGCAAGTCGCTGGCCGGCCTGGACCGTGGCAACCCCGAGGAGCTGCGCCGGCTGCGCGCCGAGGTGGCGCAGCTGCGCGAGGAGCGCGACAAGGCCCAGTCCATCGCCAACACCGCCGAGAGCCTGCTGACGGCCAAGCGGGTGGCGCAGGAGCGGCTGGCCGACCAGGTCAAGGACCTGGAGACCGAGAACCTGGCGCTGAAGAACGACCTCGGCTTTTTCGAGCGGCTGTTGCCCTCGTCCGGCCAGCAGGCGCTGGCGGTGCGTTCGCTGCAGGCCGAGCCCACCGGCCCGGGCCAGATGCGCTACCAGCTGCTGATGATGCAGAACGGCAAGACCCTGCCTGAATTCAACGGCCGGTATGAGGTGACCTTGAGTGGCACGCTGGACGGCCGGCCCTGGAGCCTGCCGATGCCGGGCGGGGCCCGGCCGCTGCAGGTCAAACAGCACCAGCGCGTGGAAGGTGTCATCGACTTCCCGGCGCAGGCCGTGGTAAAACAAGTCCAGGTCCGCGTCACCGACGCGGCCGGCGCCGTGCGAGCACAACAAGCCATCAAGCTCTAGCCCCAGCGCGGGCTGGCGTCATCAAGAGAGCGGTACTGCCCCCCGGCCAAGCCGCCTTCAAACTCGTTGGAGAAACACATGTTCGGCAAGAAAAAGCAGCCGCCCATCCGCACGCTGATCGGCGAGGGCACCCGCATCGAAGGTCGTCTCTCGTTCAGCGAGGGCCTGCGCATCGATGGCGAAATCTCCGGCGACGTGGTCGCCAGTGGCGAGGGCGGCACCATGCTCGTCATCAGTGAAAAAGCCAAGGTGCAGGGCAAGGTCAAGGCCGGGCATGTCATCATCAACGGTACTGTTGAAGGCCCGGTGGAATCGGACGAACTGCTGGAGCTGCAGCCGAAGGCGCGCATCCTCGGCGACGTCCGCTACCACTCGCTGGAAATGCACCAGGGCGCCACGATCCAGGGCGAGGTGCATCCCTTGAAGAGTGAAGCCGTGGCCTCAACTGCCAGCCTTGCCAGCACCAGCAATTCCGCCGCATCGGCCAATGCGCTGAAGCTGGCGTCCAACAACGGATAATTCCGCTGTCGGACCCGAAGTCCCCAGGAGAATTTATGACTGCCGCCGCCGAGACCCTCGCCCCCGTCAACACCGACCTGCCGCCCGCTCCCATCGTCTTCACCGACAGCGCGGCCGCGAAGGTCAAGGAACTGGTCGAGGAGGAGGGCAACCCCGACCTGAAGCTGCGCGTGTTCGTGCAAGGTGGCGGTTGTTCCGGCTTCCAGTACGGCTTCACCTTCGACGAGATCACCAACGAGGACGACACCCAGATGCAGAAGAACGGTGTCACCCTGCTGATCGACGCGATGAGCCTGCAGTACCTGGTGGGCGCCGAGATCGACTACAAGGAAGACCTCGAAGGCGCGCAGTTCGTGATCAAGAACCCGAACGCCACCACCACCTGCGGTTGCGGCTCCAGTTTCTCGACCTGATGAAGCTGAAGTCGGCCTCCCGCCGCCCCTGACCAGGCCGCCTCCGGGCGGCTTTGTCGTTCCGGGTGGCCGTGGTGTTCGCCAGGCGGTGGTCAGGGCGCGTGCAGGCCGCCGAGCACGCGCAGGCCCGCCGCGCCGGTGACTGCCGGGAGATTGCCCGGGGCGCCGTGCAGTCGCTGGCGAGCCAGCCAGGCGAAGGCCGCCGCTTCGACCTGCAGCGGCGGCAGGCCGCGCTGGCCGCTGTCGATCACGGCCACACCGGGCAGCAGGGCGGCGAGGCGCCGCATCAACTCGGCATTGAAGGCGCCGCCGCCACAGACCAGGAGCGCCTCGGCCTGCGCCGCGTGTTCCTGGAGATGGTGGGCGCTTGCCATCGCGGTGAATTCGCACAGCGTGGCTTGGATGTCGACCGGGCTGGCCGGGTGGTCCGCGAGGCGGCGCTCGAGCCAGGCCGTATTGAACAGGTCGCGGCCAGTGCTCTTGGGCGGGGGCGCCTGCAGCCACGGTTCCGCCAGCAGGGCGGACAGCAGGGCCGGCTGCACCCGGCCCTGTGCGGCCCAGGCGCCGTGTTCGTCATAGGGGCGGGCCAGGTGGCGTTGGCACCAGAGGTCCATCAGCGCATTGCCCGGGCCGCAGTCGAAGCCGAGCGTGCGGCCGTCGGCATGCAGCAGGGTGAGGTTGGCGATGCCGCCCAGGTTCAGGACCGCGATGGTGGCGTGCGGCCGGCCAAAGACGGCCCGATGGAAGGCCGGCACCAGCGGCGCGCCCTGGCCCCCGGCGGCCACGTCGCGGCTGCGGAAGTCCGACACCACGGCCACGCCGCTGAGTTCGGCCAGCAGGGCCGGGTTGTTCAACTGGATGGTATAGCCGCTGGCGTCGAATTCCCCCGGGCGATGGCGCACCGTCTGGCCGTGGGCGCCGATGGCCTGGACCGCCCCGGGAGGCAGCCCGGCCCGTTCCAGCAGCGCCTGCACCACGTCGGCATAGGCTCGTGCCAGCTGGTTGGCGGCCAGCGCCGCACGGTGCAGTTCGTTGTCGCCGGGCGTGTTGAGGTCCAGCAGCTGTTGACGAAAGCCGGCCTCGAAGGGATGGGCCACATGGGCCAGTACGCGCAGGGGCGCCGCCCCGGGGCCGAAGTCGGCCAGCACGCCGTCGACGCCGTCCAGCGAAGTGCCGGACATCAGTCCGATGTAGAGATCGTTCATGCGCAGGATTGTGCCGGCGTGGCAGGCGGGTGGCCGTCAGCGTTCCACCAGCGTGGAGAGCGCCTGCGGGTCGCGCGAGGAGCCGCCCACATGCAAGGTGTAGCGGCCGGTGGGCAGCCGCCAGGCATGGTGCAGCGTGTCCCAGGCGGCCAGGCGCTGCTGTGGCACGCTCAGGGTCAGCTCGCGGCTTTCGCCGGCGGCCAGGCGCACCTTCAGCCATGCCACCAGGCGTTGCGGCGGTTCGCCGGCCTGGGCCGGCAAGCCGGCGTAGACCTGTGCCACCTCGGCGCCGTCGCGCTCACCGATGTTCTTCAGCGTGAAGCGCAGCTGCAGGTCGCCATGGCGGTCGAAGCTGGCGCTCAATCCGGAGTAGGCATAGCGGCTGTAGGACAGCCCATGGCCGAAAGGGAACAGCGGCTCGATGCCGCGTGAATCGAACCAGCGATAGCCCATGGCGAGGCCTTCGAGGTAGTACACGTCGAGCTCGCTGGCCGAGATGCGGGGCTGGGGCAGGTCGACTTCGCTGCGCGGGAAGCTGAGTGGCAGCCTGCCCGACGGGTTGACCCGGCCGAGGAGCACGTCAGCGATCGCCTCGCCGCCCTTCACGCCGGGATACCAGGCTTGCAGCACCGCGGCGACATCGCCGAGCCAGGGCATGGTGACGGCCGTGCCGGTCTGCAAGACCACCGCGGTGCGCGGATTGCGGGCGGCCACTGCGCGGATCAGCGCCTCCTGGTCATAGTGGTGGTTGACCGGGTCCGCCGCCGGGCCGGGCAGGGCCAGCGAGGGCAGGTCGAACTGCTCGCTGGTCCACTGCGAGGCGAAGACGATGGCCACGTCGGCGCTGGCGGCGGCCGTTGCGGCGGCCGCGGCGTCGCGGCCATCGAGAAAGCGCACGCTCGCCTGGGGGGCGCCAGCCCGCAGCGCCAGCAGCGGCGAGGAAGGGTAGTACGTGGCGCAGGCACGAAACAGCACCTCCGGGCCGCTGCCCTTTTCGGGCTCCCGGCAGGGCACCGGGTCGATCTCATCCTGCGGCGGCACGCGGGCGGAGCCGCCGCCCGAGATCACGCCCACATCGGCATGCGCGCCGACCACCAGGATGGACTTCACCTGCTCGGCAGGCAGCGGCAGCAAGGGGGTCGCGCTGCCCGCCGGCGGCGTGTTCTTCAACAGCACCATGGACTCCGCCGCGATTCGGCGGGCGAGGGTGTGGCCAGCCTGGCGGTCGATGGGGCGGCGCGGGCCCGGCGGGGCGTCCAGCAGGCCGATGCGATGCAGGGTGCGCAGCTTGCGCCTCACCATGTCGTCGAGCCGGGACAGCGGCACGCGGCCATCCTGCACAGCAGCTTTCAGGCGCTGGTTGAAGTAGGTCGGCATGCCATAGCTGCCGATGCTGTCGTCCAGCGCGCCGGGCTGTTCCTCGTCGAGGCCGGCGAGGGCGGCGCGCTCGGTGTCGGTCACCGCCATGACCCAGTCGCTTTGCACGACGCCCGGATAGCC
Organism: Eleftheria terrae; assembly: GCF_030419005.1. NCBI lineage: Bacteria > Pseudomonadati > Pseudomonadota > Betaproteobacteria > Burkholderiales > Eleftheria > Eleftheria terrae. The sequence goes on along the minus strand of NZ_CP106951.1, from coordinate 2,601,304 downwards.
CCATTCCTGCTTCAGCACGGTGTCGATCAGGTAGCGGCTTTCGCAGGCCTTGTGGCCGTTGACCAGGTTGTAGGCGCACATCACGTTGCCGGGCCGGCCTTCCTTTACCGCAATTTCGAAGGCCAGCAACTCCAGCTCGCGCATGGTCCGCTCGTCGACCACCGAGTTGGACCAGAAGCGGCGGGTTTCCTGGTGGTTGAAGCCAAGGTGCTTGATGGTGGCGATCACCTTCTCTTCCTGCGTGGCCACCGTGCGTCGGGCGGCCAGCGTGCCGGCGAGCACCGGGTCTTCGCCAAGGTACTCGAAGGTGCGGCCGTTGCGCGGCTCGCGAGCCAGGTTGATGCCGGTGCCCAGGCCCACGGCCAGCCCGAGGGTGCGCAATTCGCGACCGATCAGGCGGCCATATTCGGCCGCCAGTTCCGGGTCCCAGCTGGCGGCCAGGGCGATCGGTGCGGGCAGCGGCGTGGCGTTGGAATGGGCCAGGTTGATGCCGCTGGCGCTGTCGACCGACGTGAGGTCGGGAATGCCGAGTCGCGCGATGCCGGGGATGTGGCCGGCGCCCTCGGCCGGGTGGCCGATGCCGTGCACCAGCTGGATTTTCTCGTCCAGGGTCAGCTGGCCGAGCAACTGTGCGGCTCGGAGGTCCGACGGATCCGGTGGCGCACCGCCGGTGCCGCAGGCGCCGAGCAGCGAGACGGTGGCTGCCGTGCAGGCGAGGCGCAGGAAATGAAGGCCGGGCATGGGTGCTCCTCTGTTGAGCCGCACGCAGGCCACGGCGCATCGGCATTCCACCGCTGCCTGCCGCACCTGCGTCACCGATGAGCAGCACAGCGTGCACGGCCTCGCCGCAGGCGGCAAGCCGAGACACTCTTCAGTGAGGGGAACTGCTGGAGGGGAACGGCTGAAGGCGCCAACCCACAGGGAAAAGCCCCGGACGGGGGCTTCTTGTGCGCGGGGCAGGGTGACGCCACGAGGTGGGCGGCGCCGGAGGGCGGCCCGCACCGATGTTCACACCGGCCGGCCTGGTGGCCGGCCGGTGACCGGCACTCAGTCCGCGTTGGCGACGCTGATGCCGCCGGCCGCTGCGGCCAGCTGGGTCTGCATGGCCTTTGCCATTTCAAGGAACTTCGGCCGCGCGGCCGGCGAGATGGTCAGCGCTTCGGAGGCGCGCGCCACCTGCAGCGGATCCACCTGCTCGCCGCCCTGGCGGAATTCGAAGTGCAGGTGCGGCCCGGTGGCCCAGCCGGTGGCGCCGACGGCGCCGATGAACTGGCCTTGCGACACCGTCTGGCCCTTGCGGACATCGATGCGGCTCAGGTGAGCGTAGACCGTCACGCGGTCGCCGCTGTGCTTGATGTAGACCACGTTGCCGTAGCCGTTCTGCATGCCGGCGAACTCCACCACGCCCTCGCCCACCGTGCGCACCGCGGTGCCGGTCGGCGCGCCGTAGTCCACGCCCAGGTGGCGGCGCCACGTCTTGTGGATGGGGTGCATGCGCATCGCGAAACCCGAGGTCACGCGGGAGAACTCCATCGGCGAAGCCAGGAAGGCGCGCCGCATGCTTTGGCCGTTGAAGTCGAAGTAGGCGCCCTTGCCGCCCGGCTCCTGGTACCACACGGCCTCGAACTTGCGGCCGCGATTGCTGAACTCGGCCGCCAGCACACGGCCGGCTGCCTGGTTCCAGGTGATGGGCTCGCCGTCGGCCTCCAGCGCTTCCCACAGCAGGCTGAAGTGGTCGCCGCGCCGCAGGTCGCGTGCGAAATCGATCTCGTTGGCGAACATCTCCGCCAGCTGGCTGGCCACGGTGTCGGGCAGGCGCGCTTCGTCGGTCGCGGCGAACAGCGTGGAGCGGATGGTGCCGCCGCCCAGGCGCACCTGGGTCGTCAGCGGGGCCTGCTCGGTCTTGGCGCGGAAGCCCATCGGGTCGCGCGTGATCGTCAGGCGGGTGAAATGCGTGTTGAAGCGGGCGCTGTCTTCGGCCGGGTAGCGCGCGATGAGCTCACGCAGCTGCCCCATGTCGCCGGTGACCACCTGCACCATCTTGCCGGGCCGGCCCTGCAGCAGCTTGCGCGCGACGCTGTCGTTGCGCAGGAAGGAGGCCGCCTCGGCGTCGGTGACATTGAGGCGGCTGAGCAGCGAGTCGATGGTGTCGCTGCTGCGGGTCAGGTCGCTGCGGGTCAGCTCCAGCAGGTAGTCGTCCAGCGCCTCGACTTGCGCATCGAGCGCAAGCGGCTGCACGTCTTCGGCGACGGTGCGCTGAGGCAGCGGGGGCAGGTCGGTGGCGGTCAGTGGCGCCACGCCGAAAGCCGTGATGCCGGTCCCCAGCAGCAGCGTGACGACGGCGGCGGCAATGCCGCGGTGGTGACGGTGCGCCCACCCGGTGGCGCGGCCGAAACCACGCTCGAAAGACTCCAACGCTTTCAATTTATTCAGTGTCTTTTCGGAGCGCCCGGCAGGGATCGCGAGATCCGCCAGACCGCCCACTGTGTGAACCGACCCCTCAGGCACCGCAGTGACGGCATGACCGTCCACTAGAATGCCGAGGCACCAAGCTTGGGGGCAAAAGTGCGGCGAAGTATAGCAACCGCATTTTCGCGACCCTCATTGAAATAACCCGTATGTCGCTACCTTTTGAACCGTCCGCCCCGGCCTCCGATGTGTCAACAACCGTGACGACGGCGGCGAGCGAAGCTGCTCAGGCGTCAGCCCCTGTCACCAGACACCCGATCACCGACAAAGTTCGGGCGGCACTGACAATTTCTTTGCGAGGTTGCGACGAACTGTTGCCCGAAGCCGAGTGGCTGAACAAGCTGGCCCGGTCAGAAGCAACAGGTGTGCCACTGCGGATCAAGCTCGGGCTGGACCCAACGGCCCCTGACATCCATATCGGCCACACGGTGGTGCTCAATAAGATGCGCCAGCTGCAGGATCTCGGCCATACCGTGATATTTCTCATCGGCGACTTCACGTCGACGATCGGCGACCCGTCCGGCCGCAACACGACCCGCCCGCCGCTGACGGCCGAGCAGATCAAGGCCAACGCCGAGACCTATTACCGCCAGGCCAGCCTGGTGCTCGACCCGGCCCGCACCGAGATTCGCTACAACTCCGAGTGGAGCGACCCGCTGGGCGCACGGGGGATGATCGAGCTAGCCGCCAAGTACACGGTGGCCCGCATGATGGAGCGGGACGATTTCACGAAACGCTTCAAGGCCGGCACGCCGATCTCGGTGCACGAGTTCCTCTACCCGCTGATGCAGGGCTACGACTCGGTGGCCCTGAAGGCCGACCTGGAACTGGGCGGCACCGACCAGAAGTTCAACCTGCTGATGGGGCGCCACCTGCAGCAGGAATATGGCCAGGAGCCGCAGTGCATCCTGACCATGCCGCTGCTGGTGGGCCTGGACGGCGTCGACAAGATGTCCAAGTCCAAGGGCAACTACATCGGCATCACCGAGCCGGGCAACGACATGTTCGGCAAGCTGATGAGCATCTCGGACGACCTGATGTGGCGCTACTTCGAGCTGCTGAGCTTCCGCTCGCTCGAAGAGATCGCCCGACTGAAGGCCGAGTGCGAGGGCGGCCGCAACCCGCGCGACGCGAAGGTGATGCTGGCGCAGGAGATCGTCACCCGCTTCCACAGTGCCCGGGCGGCCGATGAGGCGCTGGCTGATTTCAACAACCGCGCCAAGGGCGGCATCCCGGACGACATTCCGGAGCTCACGCTCGGTGGCGCACCCCTGGGCATCGGCGCGCTGCTCAAGCAGGCGGGCCTGGCGCCCTCCAGCACCGAGGCCAACCGGCTGATCGAGCAGGGCGGCGTGCGCATCGACGGTGCGGTGGTCAGCGACCGCGCGCTGAAAGTCGCGGCCGGCACCTTCGTCGTGCAGGTCGGCAAGCGCAAGTTCGCGAAGGTGACGCTGCAGTCTTGAGCCGGGCATGTCGGTCGCGGGGCACCTGAAGCTGTCGATCGTCGCGGCCGTCGCGACGATCGCGCTGAAGACGGCGGCCTGGTGGTTCACCGATTCAGTGGGCCTGCTGTCCGACGCGATGGAGTCGGTGGTCAACCTGGCGGCGGCGGTCTTCGCGCTGGCCATGGTGACCATCTCGCGGGCGCCAGCCGACCTCGACCATCCCTACGGCCATAGCAAGGCCGAGTATTTCTCCAGCGGCTTCGAGGGCCTGTTGATCCTGGTGGCGGCCCTCGCCATCGTTTGGGCCGCCGTGCAGCGCCTGCTGGCGCCGCAGCCGCTGGCCGAGCTGGGGCTGGGCGTGGTGCTGTCGCTGCTCAGCTCGGCGATCAACGGTGGCGTGGCCTGGCTGCTGCTGCGCGCGGCGCGCCTCTACGACTCGATTGCGCTGGAGGCCGACGGCCGCCACCTGCTCACCGACGTCTGGACCTCCGCCGGCGTGGTGGTGGGCCTGCTACTGGTGCCGCTGACCGGTGCGCTGTGGCTGGATCCGCTGCTGGCGATCGCGGTGGCGCTCAACATCGCGCGCGAGGCGCTCGGGCTGCTGCGCCGCTCCATCGACGGCCTGATGGACCGCGCGCTGAGCGAGGACGAACTGGCCCGCATCGGGGCGGCGCTGGCCGGCCTGGCGGGGCCGGAGGTGCGCTTCGATGACCTGCGCACCCGTCGTGCCGCCGGCGCCAAGTTCTGCCAGCTGCACATGCACGTGCCGGGCGCCTGGCGGCTGGACGTCGCCGCGGCCCGGCGCGAGCAGGCGGAGCGTGCCCTGATGCAGGCAGTGCAGGGGCTGAACGTGACGATCGAGCTGCTGCCCACGCATGTGGAGCCGCTGGGCCACCCCGGCACGGCGGTGGCCCAGCCGCCGCCCGGGCCGGTGCCCCCGGCCGATGCCCCAAACCGATGAGAAGGAAGCCATGCTTGCCGTGATCCAGAGAGTGGCCGAAGCCCGCGTGCAAGTGGCCGGGCGCACCGTTGGCGAAATCGGCCCCGGCCTGCTGCTGCTGGTATGCGCCGAGGTCGGTGATGCCGAGGCCCAGGCCGACCGGCTGCTCGACAAGCTGCTGAAGCTGCGCATCTTCAGCGACGCGGCCGGCAAGATGAACCTCAGCCTGCGCGATGTCGGCGGCGGGTTGCTGGTGGTCTCGCAGTTCACGCTGGCGGCCGACGTGTCGGGCGGCAACCGGCCCAGCTTCGCCCAGGCCGCACCGCCCGCCGAGGGCCGCCGGCTCTACGACCACCTGGTGGCCCAGGCGCGGCGGCTGCACCCGGAGGTTGCCACCGGCGAGTTCGGTGCCGACATGAAGGTGCAGCTGGTCAACGACGGGCCGGTGACCCTGCCGTTGCGCTTTCCGCCCGCTGCATGAAAAAAGCCACCCGGCCCTGCGGCGGGGTGGCTTGTGGCCCACGGGCCGGCCGCACGGTGGCGGCCGGCTGCCGTGCGGCACTCAGTCGGCGTACTGGCCAGCGGCCTTGATGACCGGCGTCCACTTGTTGATCTCGGACTCGACGAACTTCTTGTGTTCGGCCGGATTCACGCGGCCATCGGTCACGATGACGGCGCCCAGCGCTTCCTCGCGCTTGATGAACTCGGGGTCCTTCAGCGCCGCCTTCAGTGCTGCGTTCAGCTTGTCGAGCACCGGCTTGGGCGTGCCCTTGGGCGCGTACAGGCCGTGCCAGATCGCGACCTGGAAGCCCTTGAGGCCCGACTCGTCCAGCGTCGGCAGGTTCTTCAGCGCGTCGGTGGTCAGGCGCTTGGGGCTGGTGACGGCATAGGCCTTCACCTTGCCGCCGCTGATCTGCGGCGTGGTGTTGGTGGTCTGGTCGCACATCAGGTCGACCTGGCCGCCGATCAGGTCGGTCATGGCCGGGCCGGTGCCCTTGTACGGAACGGTGACCATGTCGATCTTCACGGTCGACATGTAGAGCAGGCCGCACAGGTGCGAGGCCGATCCCAGGCCGGCATTGGCCATGTTGATCTTGCCCTTGTTGTCGTTGATCCACTTGTTCAGCTCGCCGTAGTTGTTGGCGGGCAGGGAGGGCCGGGCAATCAGCGTCATCGGCACCTCGTTGACCAGGCCCAGGTACTCGAAGTCCTCCAGGGTCTTGTACTGCAGGTTGCGGTAGAGCGCGGGGGCGGTGGCCATCGCGATGTGGGCGAGCAGCAGCGTGTAGCCGTCGTTGGCGGCCTTGGCCACCTTGGTCTGGCCCAGTGTGCCGCCGGCGCCGCCGACGTTCTCGATGATGATCTGGGCGCCCAGCGGCTTGCGCATCGCTTCGGCCAGGTCGCGTGCGACCTTGTCGGTGGGGCCGCCGGCGGCGAAGGGCACCACAAAGGTCACCGGCTTGGCCGGGTAGTCCTGCGCGACTGCGCCAGTCACAGCAAGGGCCGCAGCGGCAGCCATCAGCAAGCGTTTCATTTGGGGTCTCCCAGGTGAAGCAACGGAATCAGGAAAACGCCGTGATGCTAGGCCCGGGGCCCGCACGGTGCATCACGGAAACTACGTAAAAACATGTCACTTTACGCGGCCCGGTCATTTGTCTGCAGCAACACCCCGCGCCTCAGTTTCCCGCGCTCAGCCCGGGGGTGCTGCCGACGGCCTGAACCAGGAAGTCGACGAAGGCCCGTACCCGCGCCGAGAGGTGGCGGTTGCGAGGGTAGAGGATGGAGAACGGCCGGCTGCGGCCGCCGTGCGCCTGCATCAGTTCCACCAGCTCGCCGCGACGCACGCTCTCCTCGGCGATGAAGTGGTACATCTGCACCAGCCCGCCACCAGCGCGGGCGTAGCCCAGGCAGCCGAGCGGGTCTTCCAGCACCCGCAAGCGACTGTCGGGATGGACGTCGATGTCGACGCCGTCGTCCCGCAAGACCCAGGGCACGGGCCGGCCGGTGCTGGGCAGCACGAAAGCCACGCAGTCATGCGCGGCCAGCTCGGCCACCGAGCGCGGCGTGCCGCGGCGGCGCAAATAGTCGGGCGCGGCGAAGATGCCCAGCGAGGCGTGCTCCAGCAGGCGTGCCACCAGCGTGGCGTCGCGCGGCTGGCCCAGGCGGATGGCCAGGTCGTGGCCCTCCTCGACGAAATCGATGTTGCGGTTGGCGATGTGCAGTTCCACCTTCACCGCGGGGTAGCGCTCGGTGAAGCGCGGCAGCATCGGCAGCACCCGGTAGTGGGCATAGGTGGTGGGCACGCTCAGGCGCAGCAGCCCGGCCGGCTCGCGCTGCTGGCCGGCAATGCTGCGCTCGGCCGCCTCGATCTGGGCCAGCGCCTGCCGGCATTCCTCGTAGTAGGCCTGGCCATCGTCGGTCAGGCGGATGCGGCGGGTGGTGCGGGCGAACAGCCGCACTCCCAGGCGGGCTTCGAGCCGACCCACCGAGCGGCTCACCGCCGCCGGCGTGAGGCCCAGGTGGCTGGCCGCGGCGGTGAAGCTGCCCAGCTCGGCGGCCTTGCAGAACGATTCGATGCTGCCCAGCTGCACCGGCCGGCTGTCTCGTGCCATGAATTACGCGGTGTAATGAATGAAGCTACAGCACGTGACTTTATCGCTCCTCAGCCTCTGAATAAAGTGGCTGCATCGCGGGCCCGCCCCGCTCACCTGCCACTCAAGGAGTTCATCGATGGCCCAGCGCATCCTCATCATCGTCACGTCCAACGCCCGCATGGGCGAGCACGCCAAGCCGACCGGCCTGTGGGCCGAGGAGCTGGCGGTGCCCTACTACGCACTGCTCGATGCGGGCGCGGAGGTCGAGATCGCCTCGCCGCGGGGCGGCCAGGTGCCGCTCGACCCTGGCAGCCTGAAGCCGGCCGGGCAGAACGACCCGGCGGTGGAGCGCCTGCTGGCCGATCCGGTCGCGATGGACCGGCTGGCGCACAGCCGGGTCGTCGCCGAGCTGGACGCCAGTCGCTTCGACGCGGTGTTCTTCCCCGGCGGCCACGGCACGATGTGGGATCTGCCGCTGGACGCCGGTGTGACGCGGGCGGTGGAAGCCGCCTTCGCGGCCGACAAGGTGATCGCGGCGGTGTGCCATGGGCCCGCCGGGCTGGTGACGGCGCGCCGGCCCGACGGCCAGTCCATCCTCGCGGGCCGCCGGGTCAACGGCTTCACCGATGCCGAGGAAGCGGCCGCGGGCCTGGACCAGGTGGTGCCCTTCAAGCTGGAGAGTCGCATGCGCGAGCTGGGCGGCCGCTTCGAGAGCGGCCCGCTGTGGCAGCCCTACGCGGTCACCGACGGTCGCCTGGTGACCGGGCAGAACCCGGCCTCCTCGCGGCTGGTGGCCGAGCACACGCTGGCCTTGCTGGGGCTGGCCGCGGCGCCTGCCACCGCCGGTTGAGCCGGGCTGGCGGGGGGGCGTCGCCGGCCTGTGCACAACTTTGTGGGAAAGTGGTGGGAAGGCGGTGAAAAGCTGCGCTTCACTCCGCCGCAACCCCAGCACTGGCGGGTGTTTTCCCCTCGACAGCGGGCGGTGGACCGAGGCCGCCTCCGTGAATCCACAGCTGGTGTGGATGGCTTTGTGGAAAAGCTGTAGTCGGAACGCGCCGAGCCACTGTTCATGCGGCCTGTCATCAGGCTGCCACAAGTTTGTGCAGGCGCTGCGCGCGGCGCGGGCTGGCAGGCTCAGCCCGGACCGGTGTGCCCGGGGCGGATGGCCGTTGCGGCCGCCAGACCGGCCGGTGCAGCCGGGCTGCGGCCTGGTGATCGAGCGCGCGGCTCAGTCGTAGCGTCGGGCGTCCTCGATGAGCCGGCCGTCGCCGGGCAGGCTGCCGGGCGGCAGCAGCTCCACCTCGCCGCGCAGCCGGGTCAGCTCCCGCAGCGTGGTGGCCAGGCGGGCGGCCAGGGCCTCGTCACGCTCGGCAGCTTCGGCACGCAGCAGCAGGTGGTCCTGCGCCAGCGCGCCGCTGACCACCAGGCGCGCCCGGCCCACCTCGGGATGGCGCTTGAGCAGCTCGGCCACCTGGGCCGGGTGCACGAACATGCCGCGCACCTTGGCCGCCTGGTCGGCCCGGCCCAGCCAGCCGCGCAGGCGGGCATTGGTGCGGCCGGTGGGGCAGGGCCCGGGCAGCAGGGCCGACAGGTCGCCGGTGGCGAAGCGGATCAGCGGGTGGTCGGGGTTCAGCGTGGTCACCACCACCTCGCCCACCTCGCCGGCGGGCAGTGGCGTGCCGCCGCCGGGCTCGACGATCTCGACGATCAGCTGCTCGTCCAGCACCAGGCCCTCGCGCGCCTCGGTCTCGTAGGCGATCAGGCCCAGCTCGGCGGTGGCATAGAACTGGTAGACCGTCACGCCGCGCGCGGCGAACCAGTCGCGCAGCGCCGGCGGGCAGGCCTCGCCGGAGACCAGGGCGCGACGCAGCGGCAGCGCAGCGCCGGCGGCCTCCTCGGCCTTCTCCAGCAGGATCTTCAGGAAGCTGGGCGTGCCCACGTAGCCGTGCGGCTTCAGGTCGCGCATGGCCTGCAGCTGCAACTCGACCTGGCCCACGCCGCCGGGGAAGACGGTGCAGCCGAGCGCGAGAGCGCCGTTCTCCACCATGGAGCCGGCCGGCGTCAGGTGGTAGCTGAAGCTGTTGTGCACCAGGTCGCCGGCGCGAAAGCCGGCTGCATGCAGCGCGCGGGCGATGCGCCAGTAGTCGCTGGCCGCGCCCTCGGGCTCGTAGAGCGGCCCGGGCGACTGGAACACCTTGCCGGCGCCGCGCCCGCTGCCGGTGCCGAGCCAGCCGATGGCCGCGTAGCCGCCGAAGGGGTCGGCGTCGCCGCGCGCCTGGCGCCGCTGCAGCAGCTCGTGCTTGCGGGTCAGTGGCAGGCGGGCCAGGGCCTCGCGCGAGGTGATGCGGTCGGCCTGCACGCCCGCCAGCACCTCGGCATAGGCGCGGGTATGGACCTGGGCGTGCGCCACCTGGGCGGGCAGCGCCGCCATCAGCGCGGCCTCGCGGGCGCCGGGATCGCGGCTTTCCAGCCGGTCGTAGTGGTCGGTGGCGCTCATTCGTCGCTCCAGTGGGCCAGCCGGCGCTTCACCTCGGCGGTGAAGTCGCGCACGTCGGCCGCGCTGGCCAGGGGGCGGCGCTCCCACTCGGGGCTGCGTGCCGGGCGGCGGACCAGGCCGGCCTGCAGCCGGTCGCCGTCCTGCGCCAGCTCGATCACCGGCTGGCCCTGCAGCTCGAAGGCGTTGCCGCGCTCCTGCAGGGGGCGCAACTCCCGCAGGCTGCGCTTGAGCAGCACCAGTGCCTCGGCAGCGTTGAAGGGAGGCGGGGCGAAGAAGTCGTCGTCCATCATGAAAGGCGCTCCGTGGCGGGAGGGGAATCGGGGCGGTCAGGCCAGCCAGCGCTTGCGCCGGCGGTAGCTCTTGACGTCGCGGAAGCTGCGGCGGTCGCCGCCGCCCATGCCGAGGTAGAACTCCTTGACGTCCTCGTTGTCGGCCAGCGCGGCGGCGCTGCCGTCCATCACGATGCGGCCGTTCTCCAGGATGTAGCCGTGGTCGGCATGGCGCAGCGCCATCGCGGTGTTCTGCTCGGCCAGCAAGAAGGTCACGCCCTCGCGCTGGTTCAGGTCGCGCACGATGCCGAACACCTCCTCGACGATCTGCGGCGCCAGGCCCATCGAGGGCTCGTCGAGCAGCACCATGCGTGGCTGGCTCATCAGCGCGCGGCCGATGGCGCACATCTGCTGCTCCCCACCGGAGGTGTAGGCCGCCTGCGAATGGCGCCGCGTCTTGAGCCGGGGGAAGTAGGCGTAGACCTTCTCCAGCGTCTCGGCCACCGCGGCCCGGCCGTCTCGCCGGGTGTAGGCGCCGGTCAGCAGGTTCTCCTCGATGGTGAGGTGGCCGAAGCAATGCCGGCCTTCCATCACCTGCACCACGCCGCGGCGCACCAGCTCGGCCGGCGAGAGCGACTCGATGCGCTCGCCGCGCAGCTCGATGCAGCCCTTGCTGACCTCGCCGCGCTCGCTGTGCAGCAGGTTGCTCACCGCCCGCAGCGTGGTGGTCTTGCCGGCGCCGTTGCCACCCAGCAGCGCGACGATGCTGCCCTCGGCCACCCGCAGCGAGACGCCCTTGAGCACCAGGATCACGTGGTTGTAGATCACCTCGATGCCCTGCACCTCGAGCAGCGCCGGCGCCACGGCGGCCGCGGGCTGTGGCGCGGCGTGGCTGGGCGCCGCGTCGGCCACCGCGCTCATGACTGGCAGTCCGCCGGTGCGCGGCGGTCCAGCTTTTTCTCGGCGGCATAGCGGTCGGCGGCGCTCTTCACCATCGGCTTGAGCAGCTGCTCGTCGGCCTGGTACCAGTCGGAGCTGAAGTTCCACTTCTTGCCGTCCCAGGTGTGCACCCGCACCCAGGACGAGCCCATGTGGTCCGCGCAGGAGGTGCTGACCGGCCGCATCACGCCGGCGAAGCCCAGCGCGTCGAGCTTCTTCTGGTCCAGCGCCAGGTTCTCCAGGCCCCAGCGCACCTGCTCGCCGGTCATCACCTTGCCCTTGCCAAAGCGCTCCTGGGCGCGCTTGACACCTTCCACGCCCAGCATGGCCGACAGCAGCCCGCGCATGTAGAGGACCGAGCCGACCTCTTCCTTCGGCCCGGTGCCCTGGCCCTTGCCGTGCACCTGGGCCAGCACGTTGCGGATGACGGCGGCGTCGGTGTGCGCGCCATGCTGCATGGCGGCCGCGTTGTAGCCGCGTGCGCCTTCGCCGACGTCCTTCACGTCGGGCTCCGCCCCGGCCCACCAGACGCCGTACATCTTCTCGCGCGGGTAGCCGGTGGCCTGGGCTTCCTTCAGCGCGGTGGAGTTCATCACCCCCCAGCCCCACAGGAAGACATAGTCCGGCCGCGCCTGGCGCACCTGCAGCCAGGTGGCCTTCTGCTCGACGCCCGGCGCGGTGACCGGCAGCATCTGCAGCTCGAAGCCGTGCAGCCGGGCACGCTCCTGCAACAGCGGGATGGGTTCCTTGCCGAAGGGCGAGTCGTGGTAGACCAGCGCGATCTTCTTGCCGCGCAACTTGGCGAGGCCGCCTTCCTTCTTCGCCACATGCTGCAGCAGCACGTCGGCATTGACCCAGTAGGTGCCCAACAGCGGGAAATTCCACTTGAAGACGCCGCCGTCGGCCGATTCCGAGCGGCCGTAGCCGGCGGTGATCAGCGGGATCTTGTCCTGCGGCGCCTTCTCGGTCAGCGCAAAGGTGATGCCGGTGGACAGTGGCTGGAACACGGTGGCGCCCTTGCCCTTCAGGCGCTCATAGCATTCCACCCCGCGGTCGGTGGCGTAGCCGGTCTCGCATTCCTCGAAGCTGAGCTTCACGCCGTTGATGCCGCCTTGTGCGTTCACCAGCTTCAGGTAGTCCACATAGCCGTTGGCGAAGGGCACGCCGTTGGGCGCGTAGGCGCCGGTGCGGTAGACCAGCACCGGGAAGAACTGCTCCTTGGCCTGGGCCAGGGCGGCGGTGCTGGCCAGCAGGCTGCCGCAGGCCACGGCGGCGGCGAGGGCGAGGGACGGAAGGGTCATGGGCAGGCTCCTGGTGTCGTTGTGTCGATGGAGTGCAGGCGCGACGAGATGCGCGACGCTGGCGGCATCTGTCTCGGTGTCAATGTGGGAAGGGCCACAGCCTCAGCTTCTCCTTGGCGGTGGACCACAGGCGGGCCAGGCCGTGCGGCTCGGCGATCAGGAAGCCGACGATCAGTGCGCCGAAGATCATGTATTCGAGGTGGGCTGCGGTGGCGGTGGACAGCGGCAGGCCGAACCAGCCCGGCACCTGGTTCAGCAGGATGGGCAGCACCACGATGAAGGCGGCGCCGAAGAAGCTGCCCATGATGGAGCCCAGCCCGCCGATGATGACCATGAACAGCAGCTGGAAGGAGCGGTCGATGCTGAAGGCCGCCGGCTCCCAGGCGCCCAGGTGCACGAAGCCCCACAGCGCGCCGGCCACGCCCACCAGGAAGGAGCTGACCGCGAAGGCGGTGAGCTTGGCATGCACCGGGCGGATGCCGATGACGGCGGCCGCCACGTCCATGTCGCGGATGGCCATCCATTCGCGGCCAATGGCGCCGCGCACCAGGTTCTTGGCCAGCAGCGCGAACACGCCGACCAGCGCCAGGCAGAACAGGTACTTCTGCACCGGCGTCTCCAGCGGCAGCCCGAACACCTGCAGCCCCGAGACGCTGACCGAGCCCGAGGCCGAGTCGTTGGTGAACCACTTGATGCGCAGGAAGGCCCAGTCGATGAAGAACTGCGCCGCCAGGGTCGCCACCGCCAGGTACAACCCGCGGATGCGCAGCGACGGCATGCCGAACAGCACCCCCACCACGGTCGAGCACACCCCGCCGAGCAGCAGCGACAGCAGCAGCGGCATGCCCTCGATGCGCACCTGGAAGTTGTAGGCCGCATAGGCGCCCACCGCCATGAAGGCGCCGCTGCCGAGCGAGATCTGCCCGCAGTAGCCCACCAGGATGTTGAGCCCGAGCGCCGCAAGCGAGAGGATGAGGAATGGAATGAGCACCGCGCGCAGCAGGTACTCCGGCGCCAGCCCCGGCACGACCACGAAGGCCAGCGCGAGCAGCAGGCCGATGAAGAGGCGGTCCTGGCGGATCGGGAAGATCTGCTGGTCGGCCCGGTAGCTGGTCTTGAACTGGCCGTTTTCACGATAGAGCATGCGGGTCTCCTTGGAGCATGCGGGGCGGGCCGTCAGACGCGGTCGATGATCTTCTCGCCGAACAGGCCCTGCGGCCGCACCAGCAGGAAGAGCAGCGCCAGGACGTAGGCGAACCAGATCTCGATGCCGCCGCCCAGCAACGGGCCGAGGTAGACCTCCGACAGCTTCTCGCCCATGCCGATCAGGAGCCCGCCGACGATGGCGCCCGGTACCGAGGTGAGCCCGCCCAGGATGACCACCGGCAGGGCCTTCAGCGCCACCAGCGACAGCGAGAACTGCACCCCGAGCTTGGAGCCCCAGACGATGCCTGCCACCAGCGCGACAAAGCCGGCCACCGACCACACGATGATCCAGATGCGCCCGAGCGGGATGCCGATGGACTGTGCCGCCTGGTGGTCGTCGGCCACCGCGCGCAGCGCCCGGCCGATGGCGGTCTTCTGGAAGAACAGCGCCAGCAGTGCCACCAGGGCGGCCGCCACCAGCGCGGCCAGCAGGTCTTCCTGGCTCAGCAGGATGCCGCCCGGGAAGGTGTCCTCGGCGAGGATCACCGGGTCCTTGGGCATGCCGACGTCGATCTTGTAGATGTCCGAGCCGAACAGCGTCTGCCCGAAGCCGTCGAGGAAGTAGGTGATGCCGAGCGTGGCCATCAGCAGCGTCACGCCTTCCTGGTTGACCAGCCGGCCGAGCACCAGGGTCTGGATCAGCCAGGCCAGCGCCACCATCACCGCCATGGCGGCCAGGAAGGCCAGCAGGTTGCCGAGCAGCCGGCTCTCCAGCCCCAGCCACTGCGGGATCCATTCCGAGAAGCGCGCCATGGCGAGCGCCGCGAACAGCACCATGGCGCCCTGCGCGAAGTTGAAGACGCCCGAGGCCTTGAAGATCAGCACGAAGCCCAGCGCGATCAGCGCGTAGAGCATGCCGGCCATCAGGCCGCCGAACAGCGTTTCTAGGAAAAAGCCCATGGTCTGGCCTTTCTATGGATGCCAAGTCGGGGACGGCGCGAGCGCAGGCCGCGCTCAGTGGCTGCTGCCCAGGTAGGCGCGGATCACCTCGGGGTTGCGTCGCACCTCGTCGGGCGGGCCGTCGCCGATCTTGCGGCCGTAGTCCAGCACCACCACCCGGTCGCTGATGTCCATCACCACGCCCATGTCGTGCTCGATCAGCACGATGGTGGTGCCGAACTCGTCGTTGACGTCGAGGATGAAGCGGCACATGTCCTGCTTCTCCTCCACGTTCATGCCGGCCATCGGCTCGTCCAGCAACAGCAGCTGTGGCTCCATCGCCAGCGCCCGGCCCAGGTCGACCCGCTTCTGCAGCCCGTAGGGCAGGCGGCCGACCGGCGTCTTGCGCCAGGCCTGGATCTCCAGGAAGTCGATGATGCGCTCGACCGCCGCGCGGTGCTCGATCTCCTCGCGCTCGGCCGCGCCCCAGCGCAGCGCCTGGCGCAGCAGGCCGCTCTTCATGCGGAGGTTGCGGCCGGTCATCAGGTTGTCGAGCACGCTCATGCCCTTGAACAAGGCCAGGTTCTGGAAGGTGCGGGCCACGCCCATCTCGGCCACCTGGCGCGGGTTCATCTGCGCGAAGCTGCGGCCGCGCAGGCGGATGGCGCCCTGCTGCGGCGCGTAGACGCCATTGATGCAGTTGAGCATGGAGCTCTTGCCGGCGCCGTTGGGACCGATGATGGCGCGGATCTCGTGCTCGCGGACGTCGAAGCTGATGTCGGTCAGCGCCTTCACGCCGCCGAAGCCGAGCGAGAGGCCCTGTACTTCCAGGATGACCGGGCCGGGCTGCCGGCGCGTCAGCGGGCTGCCGTCGTTAGCGGCCTCGTGCGCCGGCAGCGGGGCAGCGGCGAGGGGCGGCGGCGAGCCGCTGCGCAGGGACGGGGTGGCGGCGGCGGTGGCGGTCATGCGGCGGTCCTCAGGCTGGGGAAGGTGGCGGCGTCGGCCAGGCGGAGATCGGCGGCGGCCAGGCCGCTGCGGCCGTCCTCGAAGCGCACCGCGGTCTCGATGTACTGCGACGCGCGCCCGGCATAGAGCGCGTCCACCAGCACGCGGTACTTCTCGGCAATGTGGCCGCGCCTCACCTTGCGGGTGCGGGTCAGCTCGCCGTCGTCGGCATCCAGCTCCTTGTGCAGCACCAGGAAGCGGGCCACCTGGCAGCCGGCCAGCTGCGGGTCGTGGCTCAGGTCGGCGTTGGCCTGCTCGATGCAGTCGCGCACCAGCGCGTAGACCTCGGGCTTCTGCGCCAGGTCGGTGTAGCCGGCATAGGCCAGGTTGCGCTTCTCGGCCCAGTGGCCGACCGCGTCGAAGTCGATGTTGACGAAGGCGCAGACACGGTCGCGGCCGTCGCCGAAGGCCACCGCTTCCTTGATATAGGGGAAGAACTTGAGCTTGTTCTCGATGTACTTGGGCGCGAACATCGCGCCGTCGCCCGGCCCGCCGCGCAGGCGGCCGACGTCCTTGGCGCGGTCGATGATCTTCAGGTGGCCTTGTGCGTCCAGGTAGCCCGCGTCGCCCGAGCGGTACCAGCCGTCGGCCGTCTTCACCTCGGCGGTGGCCTGCGGGTTGCGGTAGTACTCCTTCAGCAGGCCGGGCGAGCGGATCAGGATCTCGCCGCGCTCGTCCACCTTGAGCTCCACGCCTTCGATCGGCACGCCCACCGTGTCGGCCCGCACCTGGTGGTCGGGCTGCAGGCAGACGAACACCGCGGTCTCGGTGGAGCCGTAGAGCTGCTTCAGGTTGATGCCGATGGAGCGGTAGAAGGTGAACAGGTCGGGGCCGATCGCCTCGCCGGCGGTGTAGGCCACCCGGATGCGGCTCAGCCCCAGGGTGTTGCGCAGCGGGCCGTAGATGAGCAGGTCGCCCAGGCGCCAGAGCAGCCGGTCGGCCAGCGAGAGCCGGCTGCCGTCCAGCCGGGCCGGACCGATCCGGCGCGCCACCGCCATGCAGCGCGCGTACAACCAGCGCTTGAGGCGCCCGGCGTCCTCCATGCGGATGCTCACGCTCGTGAGCAGGCCTTCGAAGACCCGGGGCGGCGCGAAGTAGTAGGTCGGCCCGATCTCCTTCAGGTCGATGGACACGGTGGCGGCGGATTCGGGGCAGTTCACCACGTAGCCGCAGGCGAGCCATTGCGCATAGCTGAAGCAGTTCTGCCCGATCCAGGCCGGCGGCAGGTAGGCCAGCACCTCCTCGCGCTCGGTGAGCCGGTCGAAGGCCGCGCCCGCGCGGGCCCGGTCGATCAGCGCATGGTGGGTGTGCACCACGCCCTTCGGATGGCCGGTGGTGCCGGAGGTGAAGAACATCGCCGCCACGTCCTCGGCCCGGCCCTGCTGCACCTGGGCCAGGAAGAAGCCCGGCTGGTGGTGGTCGTGCGCGCGGCCGCGCTCGATCAGGTGGTCGAGGCTGTCCAGGCCCGCCTCACGGTAGTTGCGCAGGCCGCGGCCGTCGTCGTACCAGATGCACTGCAGCCGCGGGCAGTCGCCGCGCACTTCCAGCAGTTTGTCGACCTGTTCCTGGTCTTCCACCACCGCGAAGCGCACCTCGGCGTTGCGCAAGGGGTAGGCGAACTCGGCGGCGGCGGCGTCCTGGTACAGCGGCACCGGGATGGCACCGAGCGACTGTGCCGCCAGCATCGCTGCATACAGCCGCGGCCGGTTCTCGCCGATGACGGCCAGGTGCTCGCCCCGCTGCAGCCCGGCCTCGGCCAGCCCGCAGGCCAGGCGCCGCACCATCTCGGCCAGCGCCGACCAGCTCAGGGTCTGCCAGATGCCGTATTCCTTCTCGCGCAGGGCCGGCGCCTCGGGGCGGCGGGCGGCGTGCTCCAGCAACAGACGCGGAAACGTGGTGGGCACCGTCGGTCTCCTTGGTAGACGCCCCGGGGGTGGCAGGGCTGGGCCGATGCTAGGCGCGAGTTTGACGCCAGGTTGTCGTTGTGACGACAATCCTAGGGTCGCTCCCCAGGGGAATTACCCGCAGCAGACTGCCATGGTTGACAGTGCCGCCGTCACTCCCTTGCACCGCCGGGCGCGGGCCGCCACGACGGCCGAGTTGCAGGGCATCGCCTGGCTGCAGGCGCTGCAGCCGGCCGACCGCGAGCGTGCGGCGGCCGAGATCCAGGTGGCCGACGCCGGGCCCGGCGAGTTGCTGTGCCGCATCGGCCGCCCGCCCACCTACTGGTTCGGCGTGCTGGCCGGCCTGCTGAAGATGAACAACGACTCCTCGCTGGGCGCGCCGGTGACCTTCACCGGCATCCCGCCCGGGGCCTGGTTCGGCGAAGGCACCCTGCTCAAGCGCGAGGCCTACCGCTACAACGTGCAGACGCTGCGCAAGAGCACGGTGGCCGGTCTGCCGATGGAGAGCTTCCACCGCCTGCTGGACAACAGCATCCCCTTCAACCGCTTCGTGATGCGCCAGCTCAACGAGCGGCTCGGGCAGTTCATCGCCGCCCGCGAGATCGACCGGCTCAACGACCCCGACGTGCGGGTCGCCCGCAGCCTGGCCTCGCTGTTCCACCCGGTGCTCTATCCCGGCGTGGGCAGCCTGTTGCGCATCACGCAGCAGGAGCTGGGCATGCTGGTGGGCCTCTCGCGCCAGCGGGTCAACGAGGCCCTGCGCACGCTGCAGCAGCGAGGGCTGATCCGCATCGAGTACGGCGGCGTGCGGGTGCTCGACCTGGACGGCCTGCAGCGCCAAGTCTTCCACAGCTGAGCGGCACCCGCGTCGATATACTGGCCGCGCCGGCGCGCGCAAGGACAACCGCGTCGACCGGCAGCCGGCGCGCCGCACGGACGGCCCCGGACACAACAACGAGGGCCGGCGCTGCCAGCGCCGGGACCAGAGGGGCGGCCCCATGCAACACGTCGACTTCATGCACCTCGTGCGCCTGAGCGAACAGGCGTGCGAGAGCGACGCGCCCGCCTATCGCCGCAGCGTCTGGTGGTTTGCCGTGCTGGGCTATGCGGTGGTGCTGCTGATCGGGCTGGCCGCCTGCGCCGGGCTGCTGGCGGTCGGCCTGTCGTGGTGGCGGCATGGCGCCTCGGGCTGGAAGGTCTGGGTCGGCCTGGCGGCCGCAGGCCTGCTGTGGGTCTGCGTGCGCGCGGTGTTCACGCGCTTCGACGCGCCCGACGGCGTGCGGCTGCAGCCGGCCGACTCGCCCGAGCTGTTCAAGGCGCTGGAGCGCATCCGCGCCAAGGTGAAGGGCCCGGCCATCGACGTGGTGATGGTCAACGCCGAGTTCAACGCGGCGATCATGCAGCGCCCTCGCTGGGGCCTGCTGGGCCACACCAACTACCTGGTGATCGGCTGGCCCATGTTGTGCGCGCTGGAGCCGCAACGCCTGCTGGCGGTGGTGGCCCACGAGTACGGCCATTTGCGGGGCGAGCACGGCAAGTTCTCGGCCTGGGTCTACCGCACCCGCACCGCCTGGTGGCGCATGTACAGCGCCTACCAGCATGACGAGAGCCCGTTGTCCTGGCTGTTCCGGCGCTTCTTCTCCTGGTACATCCCGCGTTTCAACGCGCGCACCTTCGCGCTCGCGCGGCAGGACGAATACGAGGCCGATCGCATCGCGGCCCGGCTGTTCACCCCGGAGGTGGTGGCCCAGGCCTGGAGCGAGATCGAGATCAAGGCCCGCTGGTACGACGAGGAATACTGGCGCCGCCTGTGGCGCCGCGCGCTGCGCGAGGAGCCGCCCGAGCCGATGCCGCATGCCGACATGGGCCGCTCGCTGCTGGAGCCGCCGCCGCATGCCTTCGCGCAGGAGGCGCTGCGCCTGGCGATGCAGCGGCTGCCGAGCTATGACGACACCCACCCGGTGCCGCGCGACCGGCTGGCCGCCCTGGGCCTGAAGCCGGCCATGCCGGCCTGGTCGCAGTCGAACGCGCTCGCCCTGCTGGGTCGGGGGGCGGCTCGCGTGGCGCAGCATTTCGACCAGCTGTGGTGGCAGGAGATGCGGCGCGATTGGGCCCGCCACCGCGAGCACCTGCGGCAGTGCCGCGAGCGCATCGGCGAGCTGAAGCCGCGCGCCGCTCAGCTGTCGGCCGACGAGTGGCTCGAATGGGCCGAATGCTTCGAGGCGGTCAGCATGGCCGACAGCACGCCGTTCTACGAGCGCGCGCTGGCGTGCGAGCCGGGACACGGTGCCGCCCTGCGCGAGCTGGCGCTGCGCCGGCTTCAGGCGCATCACCCCGGTACCCTGCAGCTGCTGGAGCAACTGCAGGACGGCCATCCCGAGCACGGCTACGCGGCCTGCTCGATGGCGCTGGAATGGCTGGACCGGCAGCAGCATGCCGGCGAGCCGGTGGCCCCCAAGGTCCGGCGCCTGTGGCGCGAGCGGCGCGAGCGCTTCGAGGCGCTGGAGGCGCAGGCCTGGCAGGAGTTCACCTCGACCAACCCCTGCGAAGGCACCTCCGAGGCGAAGCTCAGCCGCGAGGAGCGCAAGCAGCTCACCGGCGAGCTGATCCGCACGCCCGAGGTCGAGCAGGCCTGGCTGGTGGGGCGCCGGGTGGCTGCGCTGCCGCAGCGCGACTACTTCGTGTTGTTCATCCAGCTGCGGCGGCTCGACGAGGCGCTGGGCAGCGAGCTGGTGCAGCAGCTGATGCACCGCCTGCCCTTCACCGGCCAGCTGCTGGTGACGGTGGTGGACCTCTATGTGCGTGAGAGCGACATGAAGGCCGCCGGAGCGCAGCCGGTGTATCGGCGCCGCAAGCGCTGAGGGGCCGGCCGCGGGCGGGCGTTCTTCACCGCTTGATCAGATAGCCCACGATGCCGCCGGCCGCCGCCGACAGCACCGACATCGCCCACTTCTTCTCTTCGGCGCCGGCCCCGGAGGCCATCAGCGTGCGGAAGCACAGCCAGCCGATCAGCGCCACGAAGGCGAGCGCCGCGATGAACAGCGCCACATCCTTGAACAGCCGCACCCCGCGCTCGCCGCGGGTTTCCTCGCGGTCGATGGCAACGCTGAACTGGTGGTTCGGCGGTGGGCTGTTCAGGTCGATGTGGCTCACAAACCGATGATCTCCGTCTTGAGCTTCTGGGTGTCCGGCTCCACCAGGCCCAGCTTGAGGCCCCGGCGTTTGCCTTCGCGGGCCGCCAGGTAGAGCTGCAGCGCCTTGCGCAAGACTTCGGCCTTGCTGCTTTCATCTTCGTCGACCACGTGGTCGAGAGCGTCATTCAAATCATTGGAAAAGGTCACGTTGAACCGGACGGCCATGACTCGCTCCACAAGTGCAATGCGCGGTTTTTACACCAAAACAGCGCCATTTCGGTGGCGGGATGGCCGGGCGGCAGCGTGGTCGGAGGCTCGCGCCGTATTCATGCGGTGAACCGATTCGTTGCGCAGGAAATGTGTGCCAGCGCTGGAACTGACGCCCCGCGACGATCACAACTTGCGCGCTTCGCGGCATAAAGTGCGTGTTTTGATGGCGGGTTTTCAATCCCAGCCTGGAAGGAGACAGACATGAGCACCCCCTTGCAACGCCTGGACGCTGCCGCGGCCCGCGCGCGCCTGACCCAACTGCCGCAGTGGAGCCTCGACGAGCAACGTGGCGCGATCACCCGCGAGTTCCTGTTCGCCGATTTCGCCCACGCGTTTGCCTTCATGAGCCACATCGCCTTGCTGGCCGAACAGCGCAACCACCATCCGGAATGGTTCAACGTCTACAACCGGGTGCGCATCACGCTCACCACCCATGATGTGGACGGCCTGTCCGAGCGCGACCTGGAGCTGGCCGCCCGTTGCGACACCGCCTTTGCCCGCTTTGCCGCACCGGTGGCCGCATGAAGCTCAACGAGAAGCACGGCGCCGCCGCCGGCGCGGCCGGCCGGCCCGAGCGGGCCGACTGGACCATCGACCAGGGCTGGGAGCAGTACAGCGCCGAGGAGCACGGCGTATGGAAGACCTTGTTCGAGCGCCAGTGCAAGCTGCTGCCCGGCCGCGCCTGCGATGAGTTCGTGCGCGGCATGAGCGAGCTGACGATGGACGCCCACCAGATCCCCGACTTTCGTCGCCTCAGCGACCTGCTGATGAAGCGCACCGGCTGGCAGGTGGTGGCAGTGCCGGGGCTGGTGCCGGACGAGGTCTTCTTCGAGCACCTGGCGAACCGGCGCTTCCCGGCCGGCCAGTTCATCCGCAAGCCCGAGCAGCTCGACTACCTGGAGGAGCCCGACGTCTTCCACGACGTGTTCGGCCATGTGCCGATGCTGGTGAACCCGGTCATCGCCGACTACATCCAGGCCTACGGCGTCGGCGGCCTGCGGGCCCAGCAGCTGGGCGTGCTGCCGCAGCTGGCCCGGGTCTACTGGTACACGGTGGAATTCGGCCTGGTGCAGCAGCGGGAGGGCCTGCGACTGTACGGTGCCGGCATCGCCTCGTCCTTCACCGAAAGCGTGTTCTGCCTGGACGACCCGTCGCCCAATCGCATCGGCTTCGAGCTCGAGCGGGTCATGCGCACCCGCTACCGCATCGACGATTTCCAGGAGAGCTACTTCGTGCTCGACAATCTCGAGCAGCTGCTGGAGCTGGCCGACATCGACTTTGCGCCGCTCTATGAGCGGGTCAGCCGCCAGAGCGAGCTGGTGCCGGGTGACGTGCTGCCGGGCGACCGCGTCATCACCCGGGGCACCGGCACCTACCACCGCGCCAAACAACAAAGCCAGGAGCGCTGAAGCATGGATTTTCGTGAGCAAACCGTCGTCATCACCGGTGCGGCGGGACACCTGGGGCGGGCCGTCGCCGCCGCCTTTGCGGCCCAGGGCGCCCGGCTGGTGCTGATCGACCGCGACGATGAGCTGCTGCGGCGGGCGCATGGCGAGCCGTCGGGCGAGCGGCTGTTCATCGCGGCCGACCTGCTCGACGCTGCCCAGGTGGAGGCGGCCTTTGCTGCCGCGCAGCGGGCCTTCGGCCGCATCGACGTGCTGTGCAACGTGGCCGGCGGCTTTCGCATGGGCGAGGCGGTGCACGAGACCTCCGCCGCGACCTGGGACTTCCTGATGGACCTGAATGCCCGCAGCGTCGTCCACGCGGCGCGCGCGGCGGTGCCACGCATGCTGCAGGCCGGAGGCGGGCGCATCGTCAACGTGGCGGCCGGCGCAGCCCAGCGGGGCATGGCGCAGATGGGGGCCTACTGCGCGTCCAAGAGCGCGGTGATCCGGCTCACCGAGGCCATGGCGGCCGAGCTGCGGGAGCAGGGCATCAACGTCAACTGCGTGTTGCCGACCATCATCGACACCCCGGACAACCGCGCGGCCATGCCGGATGCCGACCCCTCCCGGTGGGTGGCACCCGCCGACCTGGCGCAGGTGATCGTCTTCCTGGCCTCGGCCGCGGCCCGCGCCATCCACGGTGCGGCCCTGCCGGTGAGCGGCCTGAGCTGAGCGCCCGCCGCAGGGATAATCGATGCCGCCGGCTCGCCGGCCCGCGGCAATCCCTGCTGCCCGGGCTGTCGGTGACGGCAAGGCGCGAGGCCGGCTGAGCGCCGCCCGCAACACCGACGCAGCACGCCGGCCAAGGCTGGCACAACCTGAATCACCGCATGACAACGGCAGCACCGTGGGCGCTCGTGACCGGCGCGCCCCGCCGCGGCGGCGAGGCCATCAGCCGGGAACTGCACCGGCGCGGCCTCGGCGTGATCCTCCATCACAGCGGCGAGCGCTCGGCCGCGCAGGCGGCCCAGCTGGCAGAGTCGCTCAATGCCGAGCGGCCCGGCTCGGCGCTCGCCTGGGCGGCCGACTTCGGCGCCCGCGACCTGCCGCCGTTGCCTGCCCTGGCGCAGCCGGTGGAAGTGCTGGTGTGCAATGCCTCGGCCTACCAGCCGAGCGAGCTGGGCGACACCCAGCGGCGTGACGAAGACCTGCAGGTCCACCTGCTGAGCCATGCCACACTGATCGAGCGGCTGCGCGCCAGCCTGCGGGCCATCGTGGCGGTGAGCGACATCCATGTGCAGCGGCCGCATGGCGGCCACCTCTGGTACCACGTGAGCAAGGCGGCCCTGCAATCGCTGGTGCTGACGCTGAGCGTCGAGCTGGCGCCGGCCACCCGCTGCAACGTGGTGGCCCCCGGCGCCTTGCCCTGGCCGGCCGACAACCACCTGGAGCCCGAACGCATCCGCGCGGTGCAGGACAGCATTCCGCTGCAGCGCACCGGCAGCTTCGAGGAGCTGGCCCAGGTGGTGGCCTGGCTGGCGCTGGACGCCAGCTACGTCAATGGCGCGGTGCTGCCGCTGGACGGCGGGCGCTCACGCTGGCTGCGCTGAGGCGCCGCCGGCGCCAGTCGGGTCAGGGATTGCTGACACCGGCTGCCACATGGCCGGCGGGCACATGCTCGGCGGCGTTCTCGATGTGGCGCATCTGGTCGTCGAAGAAGAAGTCCGGCTCGAACTCGCGCAGGAATTCGCCCTTGGGCAAGCCGCCGAGGAACAGCGCCTCGTCGACCTCGATCTGCCAGTCCATCAGGGTGCGGATGGCGCGTTCGTGCGCCGGCGCGCTGCGGGCGGTCACCAGTGCGGTGCGGATGCGCATCGTCGGGCTGGCATTGCTCTGCAGCCGGTGCAGGGCTTCCAGCAGCGGCTTGAAGGGGCCGGCCGGCAGCGGGTTGTCGACCCGGCTGGATTCATGCAGCTGGAAAGCGTCGAGCCCGCTGGACTGGAAGACCTGCTCGGCCTCGTCGGAGAACAGCACCGCGTCGCCGTCGAAGGCGATGCGCACCTCGTGCGGGTGCGCATCGGAGGCCCGCTTGGACAGCGGGTAGACCCGCGCCGCCGGAAAGCCGGCCTCCAGCGCCGAGCGCACGTCCAGTTCGTTGACCGACAGGAAGAGGTTGGCCTTGAGCGGCCGCAGGTAGCGGTAGGGCGACTTGCCGCGGGTGAACACGCCACGCTGGATGGGCAGGCCGTAATGCTGCGCCGAGCGGAACACGCGCAGCCCCGAATAGGGGTCGTTGCGCGACAGGATCACCACTTCCACCCGCGGCTTGCCGTCTGCGGTGTTCTGGTTGAAGGCCAGCAGCTTGTGCACCAGCGAGAACGCCACCCCCGGCTTGGCCGGCACGTCCAGCCGCTCCATCTGCAGCTGCATGTAGGCATGGTCGTCGGTGGCCTCGAACAGCTGGTTTTCTTCCTCGAAGTCGAACAGGGCCCGGGAGGAGATGGCCACGACCAGCTGGCCGGCAAGGGTGATGCTCATGCGGCGCGATGATAGTGCCGCCACCCGAAGGCCAAGGAATACCGCCTCACGATCCCCCATTCGAGGGAAGTCCCCCGGTCCACCGCCTGCACTGTGAGATGATGCGCGCCGTTACGTTATGTAACGTTGATCGGCCGAGCAGGCCGGAGCGTGAGAGGGATTGTGATGAAGATGAAGACAACGATGCGCGGCGCCGCCTGCGCGCTGGTGCTGGCGGGCCTGGGGGCGTGCGGTGGCGGCGGCGGTGGCAGCAGCGACCGCGACGAGGCGGCCGCGACCGGGGACCTGACGGCCGAAAACTACGCGGCCTCGACTGACGCCGCCTATGCGACGGTGGAGCTGAGTTCCGAGCTGAGCGCCATGATGTCCGAGACGGTGCAGGCGCAAAGCGTTCCGGCCTCCCGGTCGGCAGCGCTGACGCCTGTGGGCGTGCAGCGCCTGGTGCTCGAGCGCGTGCGCCAAGGCAGCCGTGAGCAAGCCCAGGCGGCCGAGCCGGTGACGCAGCCCTGCGACGGCGGCGGCTCGCTCAGCATCACCGAGTCGGGCTTCGACGACGGCATCAGCCGCGGCGACAAGGTCACGGTGGTGGCCAACGGCTGCAAGGAAAGCGCCGACGACCTGCCGATGACCGGCAGCCTCACCGCGACGGTGACCGCCGCGTCCGAGACGAGCACCTCGGCCTCGTTCTCGCTGGCCTTCCAGTTCAGTGCCTTCGGCAGCAGCGAGCTGCGCTTCAATGGCGGCGTGAACATCTCCGCGACCGGCACCGACAGCGAGAGCCGCGTCTCGATCGACTACAACGGCCTGACCGTCACCTCGGCAGCCGGCACGCAGCAGTGGCGCCACACCGTCGTCGAGCAGTCCGCCAACGGCGGCACGAAGTTGAAGCTGGGCGGCCTGGTGCAGGTCAGGAGCGACTTCTACCGGCTGGAGCAGGCGGCTGATTTCGGCGTCTCCGGAACGCACCTGGTGAGCGGCTCGCTGCGCCTGGTGGACCGCCAGGGCGACTATGCGCTGATCACCGGCGGCGCCGAGGCCCTCAGCTACAGCTTCTTCCCGGCCGGCAGCAGCGCGCCCACCGGCAGCCCGGTGACGCGGCCGCACTCGTCGCTCCAATAAGTACGACGCGGCTCGGCCGCTGCGCAGAAGGGCCGCCCACGGGGCGGCCCTTTTCATGTGCAGGTGCCGGGCTGGCTCAGTGCACGAAGCCGATCGCCTGCTTCTTCGCGCCGAGGTCCGGCAGGTCCTGCTCCGCCACATGATCGCGCCGCGCGAGCTTCGCGTTGCCGAAGGCGGTCATCCAGGCGCGCCGCATCTCGCGCGGCGCCAGCTCGCTCATGCGGCCCAGCACCGCCTCGCGCGGCTCAGGCTCGAAGCGCTGCCCCCAGTCGTGCTCGCTGCGCAAGGTCTTGTACAGCAGCAGCGCGATGCGGCGGGCCGCGTCGCGGTCGGGGGCCGGCACCGTGTAGACGTTCATGCGGTTGAGGATGGGGTCGGGAATCGCGCGCTCGTCGTTGGCGGTGGCGACCCGGATGAGCTGGCTGGCGTCGATCGGCACCTCGGCGAACTCGTCGGTGAAGGCGCCGGCGGTGTCGTGCTCCAGCAGGCTGTAGAGCGCACCCAGCGGGTCGTAGGTGGCTTCGGCGCCGGCCTTGTCGATCTCGTCCACCACCATCACCGGGTTGGCGTACTGGCCGTCCACCAGCGTCTCGAACACCTTGCCGGGGCGCGCGCCCTTCCATTGCGAGGAGGCGCCCGACAGCACCCAGCCGGCCGTCAGCGAGCTCATCGCGACAAAGCCCATGCCGGTGCCCAGCAGCTGGGAGAGGCGGCGTGCGAAGTGCGTCTTGCCAATGCCCGGCGCACCGAGCAGCAGCATGGGCGTGATCTCCAGCGCGTCGCGGCTGTCCTCGCACAAGGCCAGCTGGCGCTTGACGTCGTCCAGCACCTCGGCGAAGTTGGGCAGCTCGTCGTACAGCGCGTCCATCACCGGCAGCCCGGACGGCTTGACCTGGAAGCGCTCCGGCCCGCGCTCCAGCATGCGCTCGTAGGTCGATCGCAGGTTCTCGTGTTCCTTGTGGGGCAGCTTGTCCAGCCGCCGCTCCACATCGGTCAGCCGGTAGACCGCCCGCATATGGGCGATGGGAATGTGGTGGGTGCCGCGCACGGGCACCAGCTCGTTGTTCGAACTCATCTCTCTGACCTCCAGGGGACACCGCAGGTGAGATTCATTGAAGCAAAGCCTATCGGCGTCAGGCCTCGAAACAAACGGGGAAATCCCAGCTTGTTCACCGACACGCGAAAGCATGGCGCGTGCCGGCTTTGGGCGGTGTCGGCGTTACGCCGACAGGGCTGTCGGCGAGCGCGCGAACGGAGGGCGTCAGCGCACCCAGGAGTTGAGCTGGATGATGGGCATCAGCACCGCGAGCACGATCATCATCACGACCAGGCCCATCACGACGATGAGCAGCGGCTCCAGGATGGTGGCCAGCGCCATCGCCCGGCGCTGCACCTCCTGGCCCAGCTGGTCGGCGGCACGGCTCAGCATGTGCGGCAGCCGGCCGGTCTGCTCGCCCAGGCGGGCGAACATCGCGATCAGGCCGGGAAAGCGCTTCTTGCCGGCCAGCGCCGAAGCCAGCGGCGCGCCTTCCCGCACCTGCACCAGCGCGTCCAGCGCATCGGACCGCATCGCGCGGTTGTTGAGCGTCTCGGCGGCCGCTTGCAGGGCCTTCAGGATGGGCACGCCAGCGCCCGCCAGCATGGCCAGCGTGCCAGCGAAGCGCGCTGCGTTGTAGCCGCGGGCCAGGCGCCCCACCATGGGCAGGCGCAGCCAGGCGGCATCGAAGCGCTCGCGGAAAGCCTCGTTGCGCAACGAGAAGGCCAGCAGGCCACCGCCGGCGATCATCATCAGCGCCACCAGCCAGCCCCATTGGCGCACGAAGGCGCTGATGGCCAGCATGGCCACCGTGAGGAAGGGCAGCGTCTGCTTGCTGCTGGAGAACACGGAAGCCACCTGCGGCACCACATAGGTGACCAGGAAGATCACGATGACCACCGCCACCATCGAGACGATGATGGGGTACAGCGCCGCGCCGATCAGCTTGCTGCGCAGCGCCTGGCGTTCTTCCAGGTCGTCGGCCAGCTTCTCCAGCACCAGGCCCAGGCCGCCGCTCTGCTCGCCGGCAGCCACCACGGCGCGGTAGATCTCGTCGAATTCGCGTGGCGCGCTGCCCAGCGCCTTGGCGAAGCTGGAGCCGGCATTCACTTCGCTGCGCAGGTGGGCCAGCAGTTCGCGCTGGCGCTCGTCCTCGGCTTCGTCGCCGAGCGCGGTGAGCGCGCGCTCCAGCGGCAGCCCGGAGGTGACCAGGCCCGACAGCTGGCGGGTCCAGATGGCCAGGCCGGTGGCGTTGAAGGCCTTGCGACGCAGGTTGACGTTGCCGGGCTTGTCGGCCTCGGCCGCCACCGCGTTGACTTCCAGCGGCACCAGTTTCTGCGCACGCAGCTGGGCCCGCGCGGCCTTCGCGTTGTCGGCCTCGATCAGGCCGGTGCTGCTGTTGCCGGCGGCATCGAGCGCTTCAAAACGGTAGGCGGGCATGCGGGGTCGGTGGCCAGGAGGAGGTCAGGGGGCGAAGGGGCTAGTCGCGCGTGACACGCAGCACTTCTTCGAGCGAGGTCAGGCCTGCGCGCACCAGGCGCTCGCCGTCCTCCCGCATGGTGCGCATGCCGGCCTGCTCGGCCGCGACGAACAGCTGCGACTCGGCGGCCCGGCTGTGGATCAGCGCGCGCACCTTGTCGTCGGCCACCATCAGTTCATAGACGCCGGTACGGCCCTTGTAGCCGGTGTTGCCGCATTCGGGGCAGCCCACCGGGTGCCACCGCCCGTTGGCATCCTGGCGCTTGCAGACGATGCAGAGCTTGCGCACCAGTCGCTGCGCCAGCACTCCGAGCAGCGAGGACGACAGCAGGAAGGGCTCCACCCCCATGTCGGTCAGACGGGTCACGGCGCTGGGGGCGTCGTTGGTGTGCAGCGTGGCCAGCACCAAGTGGCCGGTCAGCGAGGCCTGGATGGCGATCTGCGCGGTTTCGAAGTCGCGGATCTCGCCGATCATGATGACGTCCGGATCCTGCCGCAGGATGGCGCGCAGCGCCTTTGCGAAGGTCAGGTCGATCTTGGCGTTCACCTGCGTCTGGCCGATGCCGGCCAGCTCGTACTCGACCGGGTCTTCCACCGTCAGGATGTTGGTGGTGGAGGTGTCGATGCGGCCCAGGCCGGCGTACAGGGTGGTGGTTTTGCCCGAGCCAGTCGGGCCGGTCACCAGCACGATGCCGTGCGGCTGGTTCACCAGCTTGTTGAAGCGCACCAGGGTGTCGCCGCCCATGCCCAGGCCTTCGAGCGTGAACTTGCTCTCGCCCTTGTCCAGCAGCCGCAGCACCGCCCGCTCGCCGTGCGAGGAGGGGAGGGTCGACACCCGCACGTCGATGGCCCGGCCGCCGATGCGCAGCGAGATGCGGCCGTCCTGCGGCAGGCGCTTCTCGGAGATATCCAGCTCGGCCATGATCTTCAGGCGCGAGATCAGCGCGGCATGCAGCGCCTTGTTTGGCTGCACCACCTCGCGCAGCGCGCCGTCGACCCGGAAGCGCACCGAGGAGCTGCGCTCGTAGGGCTCGATGTGGATGTCCGACGCACCGTCCTTGGCCGCCTGCGTCAGCAGCGCGTTGAGCATGCGGATGATGGGCGCGTCGTTGGCGGCCTCCAGCAGGTCTTCCACCGCCGGCAGGTCCTGCATCATGCGGGAGAGGTCCACCGCACTCTCGACCTCGCCGACCACCGCTGCAGCGCTCGACTCGCCACCGGCGTAGGCGGCGGCGATGCGCTGCGACAGCGTGGCCGCGGCCTCGCGCTCGAAGGCATGCACCTCGAAATGGCGCAGCACTTCGGACACTGCCTGTGGCGAGACACCTTCGTCGGCCCACAAAACCAGCCGTTCGCCGTCGTCTTCTAGCAAGACGGTGTGGGCCTTGGCGAAGGCATAGGGCAGGGGATGGCGGGCACCCATGGACGTCAGGCCTCCTCAGTTCGACGGCGGCGTGGCCGGAGCCACCGTGCCAGGCGCCGGGGACTGCGCGGCCGGCGCCTGCGGCGGCGTGGCGGCATCGACCGGGTTCCCGCCCTGCCGCGGCGGCAGCACCGGCGACTCGTTGATCGGCAACAGCAGGCGCTTCTCGGGCTGGCTGTCGTTCTGCTGCGCGCGGATGACGTCGTAGCGGTCCATCGAGATGCGGTTGACCGCCTCCTGGTCGCGCATCACCACGGGGCGCAGGAAGATCATCAGGTTGCTCTTCGCGCGGGTGCGGCTCTCGCTGCGGAACAGGCCGCCGACGAGCGGTGCGTCGCCCAGCAGCGGAACCTTCTGCTGGCCTTCGTCGTAGCGGTCTTCCATCAGGCCGCCCAGCGCGATGATGGCGCCGTCATCGACGATGACGTTGGACTCCACCGCCCGCTTGCGGGTGGTCGGGCCCAGGCTGCCGGTTTCGCCCTTGACGCTCGACACCTCCTGGTAGATCTGCATGCGGATCGTGCCGTTCTCGCCGATCTGCGGCTTGACCCGCAAGGTGATGCCGACGTCCTTGCGCTCGATGGTCTGGAAGGGGCTGCTCGTGCTGGTGCCGGTGTTGGTGTACTGGCCGGTCACGAACGGCACGTTCTCGCCGACGGTGATCTTCGCTTCCTCGTTGTCCAGCGTGACGAGGTTGGGCGTGGACAGGATGTTGGCGCCGGTGTTGTCCTCGAGGAAGCGCGCCAGCGCCGCCAGGCTGTAGACGCTGCCGAACTTCTTGATCAGGCCGAGGTTGAAGCCCGCGCCGATCGACGGCGGCGTCGTCGAACCGCCCTGGCCGGCCGCGGCGATGGACAGGTCGACGATGTTGTTGCCCTTGCCGACCCGGTAGTTGGTACCGCCGATCAGGCCGTACTTGTCGCCTTCCTTGCCGAGCAGGCCTTGCCACTGGAAGCCGACCTCCGCCGCCTTCGTCGCGTTGACCTCGACGATCATCGTCTCGACGTACACCTGCGCCCGGCGCGAGTCGAGCTGGTCGATGACCCCGCGCAGCTGTCGGTACAGCGGCTCGGGGGCGGTGATGATCAGCGAGTTGCTGGCCGGGTCGGCCTGGATGAAGCCCCCCGTGGACGGCTGCGCCGCCGACGTGATCGGCGAGGTGGCCTGCGGCGAGGCGCCGGTGCCCGTGCCGGTGCCGCCCAGCGCGTTGGCATAGGTGTTCTGCACATTGGGCTGCGAGGTGTTGGCGCCGCCCTGGCCGCCGTAGACGTTGGCGCCGCCCTGTCCGCCCTGGCCCTGCATGGCCTGCGCCTGGCTGGCGAAAGCCGCGCGCAGCACCTGCGCCAGGCGCACCGCGTCGGCGTTCTTCAGGTAGACCACATTGATGCCGCTGCCCGCCGCGCCATTGGCGCCCGGCCGGTCCAGGCGGGCCACCAGCGACTTGATCATGTTCATGCGCGCCGGGTTCTGCGCCTTCACCAGCAGCGAGTTCGTGCGCGGCTCCGCCATGATGGAGCCGCTGCCGGCGCCACCGCCCATGCCCTGCGGCATGGGCGCGCCGGGCGGCATGCCCGGGATGCTGCCTTGCTGGTCGGTCAGGCGCTGCACGATGACGGCCAGCTCCGACGCCACCGCGTGCTGCAGCGGGATGATCTCGACATCGGTGCTGCCCGGGATGTCCAGCGCCGCGATGACCTTGGCGAGGCGGCGCAGGTTGTCGGCGTAGTCGGTGATCACCAGCGAGTTGTTGCCGGCGTTCACGTTGATGGTGTTGTTGGGGCTGATCAGCGGCCGCAGCACCGTCACCAGGTTGTTGGCGTTCTCGTGGCTGATGCGGAAGATCTGCGTGATGACCTGGTCGCCGCGTTGCGGCGTCACCGCACCGGCCGAGACGCTGCCGGTCTGCAGCTTCGCGTCCGCCTCGGGCACGATCTTGTAGAGGCCGTCGACCTGCACCATGGCGAAACCCAGGCCGCGCAACGAGGCCAGGAAGCTCAGGTAGGCGTCCGCCCGGCTCATCGGCTGCTCGCTGTAGAGCGTCATCGTGCCCTTGACCCGTGGGTCGACGACGAACTGGCGCTTCAGGATCACGCCCATCGCCCGTGCCACGCCTTCGATGTCGGCATTGACGAAATTCAGCGTCACCTGGTTGGACACCGGCGCGTCGGCGCGCTCCACGGGGGCCTGCTGCGCCAAGGCAGCTGGCATGTTCAAGCCCAGCACCGCGGCGGCGACTGCGGTACACAGCGCTTTCGATGCGATCCGGCCCTGCGACTTCACCTTCATGCTTATCCGATCGAGATGACCGAGCGCTCGCCTTCGCGACGCCCGATGATGTTCAACAGGTTGTTCAGGGCGGCCTCATTGCCTTCGCTGGCACTGGCCTCACCCCGGAACCGAACGCCCTTGGGCGCGATCATGCCGTCGCCCTTCAACTGCAAGGCGCCTTCGGTGGTGCTCAGGTCGAGCATCACCTGTCCTGCGTCATTGCCGGACAGGTGCAGCCGGTAGCTGCCCAACTGTTCCAGCGTGGTCAGCGGCGAGGAAGCATCGAGCACTTCGATGTCCGCGCTGCCTTTCATCTCCCAGCGGCCGGCGGCCTGCTCCAGCACCAGGCCCTGGGGAGAACTGAGCCGCACCGCGCCACCAAGCCGCAAGGTGTTCCACGGCGTGCCCAGGCCGCTGAGCAGGGCGCTCGGCCATTGGCCGATCCAGCCCGGCTGCGGCAGCAGACGCACCTCGCTGCGGCCCAGGCCGGGTCGCACCTGCAAGGTGACGGTGCCATTCAGGCTGCGTTCCTGTTGCAGGCTGACCTGCAAGGCGCTGCCCGCCAGGCCCAGCTTCCATTGCAGGCGGCCGGGCAGGGTGGTGGCGTCGCGACTGTCCGCGCCACCGGTGAGGATCAGCATGGCGCTGCCGGACCAGATGGTGCCATCGGCCTCGGCCAGCAGCACCCGTTGCCCGCTGGCGCTCGACACCGCGTTGGCCAACCAGGCCGCCGGCGCGTAGGCGACCAGCGCCACCAGGCCGCCCAGCAGCCCGCCGGCCCAGGCCCAGCGGCGCGCCGCGGCAGCGCCTGCCCGCAGCGAGCGGGCCGGTGCGGCGCGCTGCGGCGCCGCCTTGGCGAGGCGTGTGCGCAGCTTCATGGAGTGCCCGGCAAGCTCAGCACCAGGGTGCCGGTGTAGCCTTCGGCGCCATGCGAGAGCTTGGCTTCGATGGGCCGTGCGCGCGCGGTCTGGCGCGCTTCGGACAGCCACTGCCACAGCAGGTCGCCGCGCAGGCCGTTGAGGGTCAGTGTCGCCCGGTCGCCCTGCAGGTTCAGCCTGGCCTTGCCTTCCAGCCGTTCGGTGGAGGCTTGCAGCGCACTGCCGGCCGTGCTGGCACTGACGCTCGGCAGGTCCTTCAGCTCCTGCGACTCCTTGGCCAGCTGGCGCATTTGCAGCAACTGCTGGTCGAGCTCGGCCAGCCGTGCCGGCGTCTCGCGCAAGGTGCGCAAGGCCGGCTGCACGCCCACCCACCACAGCAGCGCCAGGGCCACCAGCGCGCCGGCACCGATCACGAGGCGGCGCTCCCGGGTGTCCATCGCGGCCCAGCGGGTGCTGAGCTGCTTGCGCAGTTCCTCGATCTTTGCGTTCATGCAGCCCCTCCGGCGGTGGCTCGCCGCAGCGTCACATTGCTGCCGTCGCGCTTGACGCTCCAGCCCGCGGGCTCGAGCTGGGAACGCAGGGCCTCGATCTCATCGTCGCGCCAGCCTTCCACCGACAGGGTGAGCTGGCCGTTTTCGAAGCCCAGGCGCTGCAGCACCTTGTCCGCCGGCCAGGCGCTGGCGGCGGCTTGCAACATCGGTTCCAGGTCGGTGTCGCCGGGGCGGCCGGCCTTGGCACGCAGCTGCTCGGCTTCGCGCTGCATCTGCACCGGTGCGTCGAGCACCGCGTTGATGTGAGGGAAGGCCTGCTTGAGGATGGTCAGCTGCTCCTGGCGGCGCTGCTCGACCAGGCTGCGCTGATGCCAGGCCCAGGCGTTCAGGCCCAGCAGGTTCACCAGCAACAGCCCCACCAGCCCCCAGCGCATGGGGCGCCACTGGGCGCCGCCGAGCTGGCGCAGCGTGTCGCGCAGGGCGCGCACGCCACGGTGGCGCAGGGCGAAGTCGAACTGGCGCAGGTTCCAGGCAGAGTCGATCGCGCGCAGGGCGATGTCGGCCCGCGGCAACACCACCACCGGCTGGCCCAGCCAGTGCTCGGCAGCCTCGGCGGCGCCGGGCTCGGCGGTCCAGCGGATGTCGGCCGGCGGGGGCTGCGGCAGCCAGGTGCGTGCCAGCGTGCCGCCCGGGTGCAGCACCATCACGCCGTCGGGCCGGGCCCAGACGAGGCGCAGCGCGCGGCTGTCCTCGGCCGCTGCATCGTGCTCGAAATGGCCGCGCGGCGGGTCGCTCGGCTCGGCTTGTGGCACCACGCGGTCGACCACCACGCCGGCGGCTTCCAGCGTCTCCAGCTGCAGCCGCAGCCAGGCCCGTTGTGTCACGGCCACCCAGCCGTCCTGCCCCGGTTGGGCCTGCGGGCTGACGGCGAAGTGCACGTCCTCGCTGTCTTCCAGCAAGGCGTCTTCCAGCAAGCCGGCCAGTGCGGCACGCAGTTTGCCAGGCGGTGCCTTGGGCAGGGTGAGGCGGTGCCAGGCCAGTTCGGTGGCCGGCATCACCGCCACCACGGTGTCGGCCTTGGGCAACAGCGCGGCCGCACAGCGGCCGTGGCTGTGAACCTGGGAGCCATCCTTGCTGAGCACGTGGTCGAACTCGGCAGGCGCACGCAGCCCCGCGTCGGCGCCGGAGGCGGCACGCGGGCCCAGACGAGGGCGGGGCGCTAAAAGTAGGACTAGGACGCTCATGCAGCCTGTGTATAAGGATGGGCGATTGTATGAAGCGAAGTGTGATCAGTGCTCAGGAATCACCCGCTTTAGCACCGAAGGAAATGTTGACCATGCATCAAGGTGTAAGGGCTGCTCCCTGGGTGAAGCTGGCCCGATCGCGCTGGATCACGCTGGTCTGGTTGCCATTGCGCATCACGAGGGAGCGTTCTTCCACCACCTTGTCTTCGATCCGCATGCGGCCCCGCACTTCGAAGTAGCTGGACCTCACGTCGAAGCCGCTGACATCCTGGGGTGCCGTCGCACCGGCCTCCTTGAAGGCGTCCGGCACTGACTTGAAGGGGGCGCGCTGACGAATCTGGATCAGCCGGTCTCCCAACCCCGGATCGATTCCGCCGAGGACGGCGGCCAGCACCTCCCGAGGCGCGGTGTTCAGGTTGACCGGCGTGCGCTTGGGCAGCAGGACGACATAGGGTGCGAGCCGCTTCGCGGCCTTGGGGTCGATGCCGAGCCAGTGCAGCTGGTCGGCCGAAGGCGGCAGCAGCGGTGCCTCGGCGCTCTCCGTGACCGGTGCACTCGCGCTCGTGGCGGGCGCCGCCGCCCGGATCGCGGTGGCGAGCGTGCCTGCGACGCTCGAGTCGATGTTCAGCTGCTCGCACAAGCGACCGAGGGCGGCGATGTCGGCCGCGCCGTCCTTCTCACCCTCGGACACCAGGTTGCGCAAGTTGAAGCGGGACTGGGCATCGGTGATCTGGCCGGCCAGGAAGGCTTCGGGCCCGTCCTCGGCATTGGCGTTGTCCGCGGCCAGGAAGGTGGACAGGCGCGCTTCCGCGAGCGGCACCGCCCAGGGCTCGGACAGGTGGTCGGTCTTGTCGCCGCGCGCACGGCCATCCTCCGCAAGGATCAGCCGCGACCAGGACAGTGCACCGGTCAGGATCCACGACGACTGTGAGCGCGAGCGTTCCGCCACTTCGATCTGCACCGAACGCCATTGGCGCCAGTACATCGCGCTGGCCAGCGTGGCGACCAGCGTCACGATGATCATCGCGGTCAGCAAGGCGGCGCCACGCCGTGGGCGCTGGGGAGCGTTCATGGACGGGGCCTCCCTACTCGGTGCGGACACGCAGCACCGTGTCGCGGGTATAGCTGCCATTGAGGCCGGAGCCGGGCGCCGCCGTCAGCACCAGGCGCACGCCCTGCGGGGGGAGTTGTTCCACCACTGGGTTGCCGGCCGTGCCGCCGGTGCCGGCCCCCTTGCCACTGCCCTCGCCCGGCGGCTTGCTGTCGATGTCGCCGGTGGACTGCGGGTTGGTCCAGGCGTTGTCGCGCCAGAAATAGACCTGCCATTGCAACACGCCGGGCAGGGCGCGCACCGTGCCGGCCTCGTTGCCCAGCAGTTGCTGGGCGCGCATCCACTGCTCCTGCAGGTCGGCCTTGCGCACCACCGGCTGGGCTGCCCAGCGGTTCCAGCTGCCGTCGCGCAGCGTCCACACCACCATCTGCACGCCGTCTTCGGTGCGGCGCGTCAGGCGCAGCGAGGCGCCGTCGAACTGGATGGCCGGCACCTGTTCGGTGTCGTAGAGCGTGGCCAGGTCCGTCTCCCACTGTGCCAGCACGGTGTTCAGCCGCAGCACCCCGTCCAGCCGCGCCTCGCTGATGGTCTTGGTGCGCACCAGGCTGTCGACCCCGCGCCACGCCATGCCGGCCAGTACCGCCAGGATGGTGATGGTGACCAGCACCTCGATCAGCGTGAAGCCGCGCTTCGGGCGTGCCATGTCAGTTGCGGCCCAGGATGGTGGAGAGCGTCAGCAGCGGCTCGCCGGTTTCGGTACCAATGCGGGCGTCGACCCGCCGGAAGTTGGGGTTCGGCGTCGGCCGCACCACCAGGGAGCCGACATAGCTGCGGCCCCCCTGCTCACAGGCGAAGCTCGCGTCACCCACCGAAGGGAACTGCTTGGCCAGCACCAGGCCGCTGAGCTGGTTCTCGGCGCACCACTGGGCGGCCATCATGTCGCTCAGCCGTTCGGCATTGCGGGTCAGCGCGCCACCGGCCTTGGCGCCGGCACCCAGCGCGATGGCGACGATGGCCAGCGCCACCAGCACCTCGATCAGCGTGAAGCCAGCGGCCGGCGAGCGGCGCGGCCCGATCGGCCGGTGCTTCATTGCGGCACCTCGTCGGCCACGATGGCGAAGGGCTGCAGGCCGTCGGTGGCCAGCGTGACGCGGCGATCGCCCAGCATCAGCGTGATGCGCTGGGCCGCGATGATGGGATCAGGCCCGAGCGTCAGGAAGGGGGAACCGATCACCTCGGCCCGGGTTTCGGGGTTGAGCCAGCGTGTGGGCAGTTGCCCATTGTCAGGCAGGCCGACGAAGCGGAAATCGTCGCCAGTGGTGTTGCCTTCGAGTCGCGCCGTCTGCCAACGCACGGACAGGCCCTGGGCGCGCGCCTGGGCGCGGCCCGACTCCAGCAGCGCCGACAGGCGCTCGGCCTCGCGTTCCAGCTGCGTGGCAGACGGGTCGCGAATGGCCAGCGACACGGTGCTCACCACCATGGCAAACAGCGCCAGCACCACCAGCAGCTCCAGCAGCGTGAAGCCGCGGGAGCCGGCCGGACGGAGTCGGCCCTTACTGCCAGGAACCGACGTCGGCGTTATTGCCTTCACCACCGGTTTGCCCGTCAGCGCCATAGCTGAACACATCGATCTCTCCCTTGACGCCCGGGCTCACGTACTGGTACGGGCGGCCCCAGGGGTCGTTGGGCAGCTTGTCGAGGTACGGCTTCCAGTTGGGTGGGATGGGGCTGGCGGTGGGGCGGGCGATGAGGGCCTGCAGGCCTTGCTCGCCGGTGGGGTAGCGCTGGTTGTCGAGCTTGTAGAGCTTGAGCGCCTGCATCAGGTTGTTGACGTCGGTGCGGGCGGCAGTGACCCGGGCATCGTCGGCACGGTCGAGCACGTTCGGCACGATGAGGGCGGCCAGGATGCCGATGATGACGAGCACCACCATCAGCTCGATCAGCGTGAAGCCGCGTTGCAGCGGCCGGGGAAGCGAGGAGGGACGTCGCGGTGTCAGGCGGATCATGGTCACTCGGATAGAGGAAAGTCGTGTGAGGGTCGCTGATGCATTTGGAGCGAAGTGTGTGGCAACGCTTGTCTGGAATCAGCGGGGCTTGAATCA
Organism: Eleftheria terrae; assembly: GCF_030419005.1. Lineage (NCBI taxonomy): Bacteria > Pseudomonadati > Pseudomonadota > Betaproteobacteria > Burkholderiales > Eleftheria > Eleftheria terrae. Next base: position 2,563,438 of record NZ_CP106951.1, on the reverse strand, counting down.
TAATCGCCCCATGGTCTCCCGACTGATTGCATTTGTAGTATGGGCGCTGGTGGCTGGCAGCGCGGTGTTCTGGGCCTTGCGCTTGAGCGCCAAGCCGCTGGACGTGCCGCCGCATGCAGCGCCGGTGATGGCGCAGATGGGCCATGGCGCTGCCGTCGAGCGCATGCTCGGTGGCGGGCCCAAGGATGCACCGGAGGCCGCGGCACCGCCGCCGGAGAGCACCCGCTTCCGCTTGATCGGCGTGATGGCCCCCCCCGGTGGCGCCAATGGTGCCGGGGTGGCCCTGCTGTCCATCGACAACAAGCCGCCCAAGGCCTTCGCCCTGGGCGGCCGGGTCGAGGGAGACCTCATGGTGCAGGCTCTTGGCCTGCGCAGCGCGACCATCGGTCGCGGCGACAGTGGCAGCTCCTTCACGCTGGAGTTGCCGCCGCCGGCCCAGGCGCAGACCGGCTCGCTGCCCCAGATCCCGCCGGATCAAGGGGCGGCTCCGGCCGACATGGCGCAGCAACCGCCGCCCGAGGAAGTGCCTCAGTAAGCAAGCTCGCTGGAGTGGCCGGCTGCACCACAGGGCAGCGGCTGCAGGAGGCGCCGTGCGTCCATGGTCGAACCCCGCCTGCGCTGCTGCGTCGATGCGGGGCTGCCGCGGCACTGTGGACGAGCCGGTCGGCGCCAGGCCCGAGCTGGCCGCCGCGACCACCTGACGGAACTTGCCGGGCAGCGGCCCGGCCGGCGACTTACAGCGCAGCCGGCTGCGACGGGCCGGGATCTTCGCCTTCCGCCACGTCGGTGAGCAGTGCAGCGGCGCTGTGCACCAGGGGCCAGGCCAGCGCGGCGCCTGTGCCGTCGATGCTTTCCAGTCCCAGCTCCAGCAGTGGCCCGGCGCGCAGGTACTGCAGCGCAACGCTCAAGCTCTGGCGGCTGTGGCTGCGGGCGAAGACGCAATAGTCGGCCACCGGGGCGGTGATGCGCGTGGCCACCAGCAGGGCGGCGCAGGCCGGCAGGCCGTCGACGATGATCAGGTGGCGCTTGCCGGCTGCCACCAGCATGGCGCCGACCATCATCGCGATCTCGAAGCCGCCGAGGGCCGCCAGGATCTCTACCGGATCGCTGATTCCCTTGTGGCGGCCTTGCGCGCCTTCAAGCAAGACCATCAGGCGGGCCAGCAGATCGGGGTTCATCTGCGGGCCGCTCATCACCAGGCTGCGGATGGGCAGTTGCGCCAGCCGCGAGATCACCAGTGCGGCGCTCTCCTCGCTGCCTTCGCCCACGCCGGCACAGGCCAGCACATTGCCCGGCAGCCGGTCCGCGATCTCCATGCCGGCGCGGATGGCGGCTTGCGCCTGGTCCACCGTCATGGCCGGGCCGACGCGCGGGTTGCGGGTGCCGTGCGCGATCTTGCGGGGCAGCACCGCCGGATGGCGGGGGGTTGCGTCTGCCAGCCCGCAGTCGACCACGCTGAAGCTCAGGCCCTGGGCGCGGGCGAACACCGGCAGCGGCAGGCGGGCGGCGGCGAGGTCGTTCACCAGTGCCCGCGTGGACGCGCCGGTCGGTGTGGTGATGCCGTCCACGGCCAACCCGTGGTCAGCCGCGAACACCAGCAGCTGCGGGTCGCGCAGCCGTGGCTTGAGCGTGTTGCGGATCAGGCCGAGCCGCACGGCCAGCGGCTCCAGCTCGCCGAGGCTGCCGGCGACCGATTGGCGGCGACCCAATTTTTGTTTGAGTGCTTGTTCGAGACGGGCGTGTGCCGTCGGCTCGATCAGCGAGCGATTCTGCGACATGGGTCGAGCCCCGATAGACCTGCAATAACGACGTCGCGTCGCCTCCCTCCACGGAGCGGCGCGGTCGTGGCCCGCGATTGTTTCAGCGGGCGCGGGGGGCGGCAAGGGCGCGGCAGGCCGGCTGGCGACCCGCGGCGACCGTTCAGCGCAGGAACAGCCGGTAGGCCGGGTTGTCGGTCTCTTCGGCGTAAGGGTAGGCCAGGGTATCGAGGAATTCCTGGAAGGCCTTCTTGTCGCTCTTGGGCACCTGGATGCCAACCAGGATGCGACCGTAGTCGGCGCCCTGGTTGCGGTAGTGGAACAGGCTGATGTTCCAGCCCGGGTGCATGCTGGAGAGAAACTTCATCAAGGCGCCCGGCCGCTCGGGGAAGATGAAGCGGTAGAGCAACTCGTCCTTGGCCAGCTCGCTGCGCCCGCCCACCATGTGGCGCAGGTGCTGCTTGGCCAGCTCGTCATGCGTCAGGTCCAGGTTGGCGAAGCCGTGCTTCTTGAACAAGGCCGCGATCTTGGCCGACTCGCCACGGTTGGCGGTGGCCAGGCCGACGAAGACGTGTGCCACCTTGGCATCCGAGATGCGGTAGTTGAACTCGGTGACGCTGCGCTGCTGCAGCAGCTCGCAGAAGCGCCGGAAGCTGCCACGCTCCTCGGGGATGGTGACGGCGAACACCGCCTCGCGCTCCTCGCCCACCTCCGCACGCTCGGCAACAAAGCGCAGCCGGTCGAAGTTCATGTTCGCGCCGCAGGTGATGGCGACGAAGGTGCGGTCCTTGCAGCGGTGCTGTTCGGCGTACTGCTTGATGGCCGCCACCGCCAGCGCGCCCGCCGGCTCGACGATGCTGCGGGTGTCTTCGAACACGTCCTTGATGGCGGCGCAGACCGCATCGGTGTCCACCACCACGAAGTCGTCGACCAGTTGGCGCGAGATGCGGAAGGTCTCCTCGCCGACCAGCTTCACGGCGGTGCCGTCGGAGAACAGGCCGACGTCGCTGAGCTGCACGCGCTTCTTGCCGCGCACCGAGCGCAGCATGGCGTCGGAGTCGTTCATCTGGACGCCGATCACCTTGATCTCGGGCCGCACCGCCTTCACATAGTTGGCCACCCCCGAGATCAGCCCGCCGCCCCCGATGGCGACGAAGATCGCGTCGATCGGTCCCTGGTGCTGGCGCAGGATCTCCATCGCGATGGTGCCCTGGCCGGCAATCACGTCCGGGTCGTCGAAGGGATGGACGAAGGTGAGCCCGCGCTTCTTCTCGAGCTCCAGCGCATGCAGGTAGGCGTCGGAATAGCTGTCGCCATGCAGGACCACCTCGCCGCCGAGCGCGCGAACGCCTTCGATCTTGAGTTGCGGCGTGGTCACCGGCATCACGATGACCGCCTTGCAGCCAAGCCGGCTGGCCCCCAGCGAGACGCCTGCCGCATGGTTGCCGGCCGAAGCGCAGATGACGCCGCGCTTCAGTTGGGCCGGCGTCAGGTTCGCCATCTTGTTGTACGCGCCACGCAGCTTGAAGCTGAACACCGGCTGGTTGTCCTCGCGCTTGAGCAGCACGCGGTTGCCGACCCGCTTCGAGAGGTTGCGGGCCAGTTCCAGCTCCGTCTCGGTCGCCACGTCATAGACCTTGGCGTTCAGGATCTTCTGCAGGTAGTCGGCCGGCTTCAGCGAGCGGGAGGTCGAGCGAGGCGAGGCGGAGCTGTCTCGCTTTTGAGATTTCGGGGTGGCGGTGGGGCGGTTGGCAGCGCGGGCCATCAAGCTTTCTCCAGGAGGCGCGGCATCATACGCCAGCCCGACTGGCCGGCCCGCTGTGGCGCAGCCACCAAGAAAAAGGCCCAAGGCGTTACCGCCTTGGGCCGAATCCACCAAAAGAGGAGGGTGGAGGAGACAAACTGAACTAAATCCTGGCGATGTTCGACAATGGTCTTACATCAGATGAACAGTAGTTTAACGCGACCCGATGGTGCAGCGCAATAAATAAATCACGCTTGCCGATGATTTGCGAGGCGTCATGGACGGCCTGGGCCGCGCCGCGCCGCACAAAATCGAGACTTTCTTCACATCTCTAGAAAATCATACTCATGGAATGCACAGTGAACTGGCTGCCGGCTTCCGGCATGGCTTTCTCGGCCGAAACCGGCAGTGGACACCTGCTGACGATGGACGGCGCACCCGACGGCGGCGGCCGTGACCTGGCTCCGCGGCCGATGGAAACCGTGCTGGCCGGCACCGGCGGCTGCACCGCCTATGACGTGGTGTTGATCCTCAAGCGCGGCCGCCACGACGTGCGCGGCTGCCAGGTGCAGCTGAAGGCCGAGCGGGCGGAAGTGGAGCCCAAGGTCTTCACCCGGATCCACATGCACTTCGTCGTGACCGGCAAGGACCTGCCGCCCGCCGCAGTGGAGCGCGCGGTGCAGATGTCTCACGACAAGTACTGCTCCGCCAGCATCATGCTGGCCAAGACCGCCGAGATCACGACCAGCTTCGACATCGTCGAGGCCTGAGCAGGCTTGCCGGCCGCGACCGCTGCACCGGGTGCGGGGCGTCCTCGACGCTCAGAGATAGTGCGCGGTGGTCGTCATGACCTTGGCGGCGGCCCGCATCATCAGGCGCACCGGCAGGGGCAGGGTCGCCGCGCCGGCCGCTTCGGCCTGGCTGGCGTGGCGCGCCTCGTCTTCCTTCATCTGTAGCACGATGGCGCGTGAGGCGCCGTCGTCCTGCGGCAGCCGCTCCAGGTGGCTGTCGAGGTGGCGTTCCACCTGCCGTTCGGTCTCGACCACAAAACCCAGGCTCACCCGGTCGCCTGCCAGCTTGCCGGCGACGATGCCGATGCCCAGGGCCCCGGCGTACCACAGCGGGTTGAGCAGGCTGGTGCGGTCGCCCAGTTCATCCAGGCGCTGGCGCGTCCATGCGAGATGGTCGGTTTCTTCGCGGGCTGCGGCTTCGAAGTGCGACTTCAGCTGGGCGTCCCGAGTCACCAGGGCCTGCCCGGTGTAGAGCGCCTGCGCACACACCTCGCCGACATGGTTCACCCGCATCAGCGCACCGGCCAGGCGGCGTTCGCTGTCGGTCAACGGAGGGGCGTCGCCGCTGGCCGCGGGGGGCGCGGGACGCGGGCGTGAAGCATGGTGGCTGCCGAAGACCGCGCGTAGGGCGTTGTCAGCCGTGCCGATGATCACGTCGATGGCGTTGGGGCTCATGGCTCGTTCCAAAAATCTCGATGTCCAGCAATCAGGATAACTCGCTAGTCCTGTCCTTTCGATGCGGCCGCCAAGGGGCTGCCTGCCTTGCAGCCCTGCGGATGCTCGTTGTGCTTCAGCAACAACGATGACCGCATGCAGGTTCATCCGCTGGTGACCAGGAAGCGGCTCTGGTGGAATACCTCCAGCTTCCGCCAAGGAGGTCGGCCTGAAGCGCCCCCTAAAACACAACGCGCTCAGGACCTCTTGTTCAAACCTAGGAGATTGCTCCAATGAAAAAGTCACTTCTCGCTCTGGCTTTGCTGGGTGCGTTTGCAGGCGTTGCGTCGGCCCAGTCGGCGGTCACGATCTACGGCAAGGTGGACCTGAGCCTGGCCAAGGGCAATGACGGCACCTCCTCGCTCACCGGCGCACCCACTGGCGACAAGCTGCAACTCATGCAGCAAGCCGGTTCGCGGGTCGGCTTCCGGGGCACCGAGGACCTGGGTGGCGGCCTGAAGGCCAACTTCCAGATCGAGCATCGCTTCACGCCGGACGATGGTGTCGCCAACGCCGTCCACTGGAACGGCATGTCCTGGGTGGGCCTGTCGGGCAGCTTCGGCGAGATCCGCCTGGGCCGCGACTATGCGCCGTTCTTCTGGCCCGCCATCGCGGCCGATCCCTGGGGCTTCGACACGGTGGCGCAGGTCGGCATCGCACACTCGGCCGCCGGGATCGTCGTCTACCGCTATGGCAACCTGCTGAGCTATCGCACCCCGGACATGGGTGGCCTGACGGCGCAGGTGGGCATCGGGCTGGCCGAGAAGGACGACACCGAGCACAACATGGGCTTCAACGTCCAGTACAAGGGCGGCCCGCTCTACGCCGGCTTCGGTTATCACCGTGGGCCGGCCAGCGGCTCCGCTCATCACCTGCTGTCTGCCGCGGCCCTGGGCGCCCTGAGCGCCGACGATCCCGCCACCGCCTGGACCCTGACCGGCTCCTATGACCTCACGGTGGTCAAGCTGATCGGCTCCTTCAGCATGTCCGAAGTCGAAGCGACGGGTGCCGACCTGAAGGCCCGGGGCGTGACGCTGGCCGCCACCGCGCCGCTGGGCGGCGGCGACCTGCGTGCCTCGGCCAACCGCCTCGAGGGCACCAACGGCGCCATCGACGACACCAAGCTCACCAAGTTCAGCCTGGGCTACCACTACCCGCTGAGCAAGCGCACCAAGCTCTATGCCGACGTCGGCACGGCCAAGCAGACCGACCGGGATCGCCGTACCGCGGTGGACCTGGGCATCCAGCACAACTTCTGAGGCGGCCTCGCCCGCCTGCCGGCGGCTTTGTCCGCCGCAGCCAAGCCGCCCGCGCCGGGCGGCTTTTTCTTTGGTGGCCGTCCTGCACCGGATTGCTGACTTTGGGCTGACCGTTGCTGCCAAAACAGCAGCGGCCGCCGCGTGCTGCTGTGCTGTATCAAAACCCGGTTACACCTGGATGTGCGCCCTCGTCTGTATACGCAACAGTTGCGGGCATACCCCTTTGACGACTGGCAAGCGTTTTGCTGAAGATTCGGCTTTTCATCTCAGGAAGTCACTCTAATGGTGCATCGCAAACCGATCGCTGCCGCCGTAGCCGCGACATGCGCCGCCGTCCTCTCGCTGGGGGCGATGTCCGCCGTGCAGGCCAAGACCTTCAAGTGGGCCAGCGCCAGCGACATCCCGTCTTGGGATATCCATTCGCAGAACAACGCCCTGGGCAGCGGCGTCCATGCGGCCGTCTACGAGACGCTGTTCTATTACAACGCCAAGTTCGAGGTGGAACCCATCCTCGCCACCGGCAGCCAGCAGGTCAGCCCGACACAGCTGCGGGTCACGCTGCGCAAGGGCGTCAAGTTCCATGACGGTGCGGACTTCAATGCGGACGATGCGGTCTACTCGCTGAACCGGGCGATGGAGAAGACCTCCAACTACGGCGTCTTCACCCAGGGCATCGACAAGGTCGTCAAGGTGGACGACTACACCATCGACATCATCACCAAGGGCCCCAACCCGGTGCTGCTGCGTCAGCTGACCGAGCTGCGCATGATGGACAAGGAGTGGTCCGAGAAGAACAAGTCCACCGTGCCGATGGACCTCAAGAGCAAGGAAGAGAACTACGCGCACCGGCATGCCAACGGCACTGGCCCCTTCATGCTCAAGAGCTGGGACCAGGATGTGCGGATGGTGCTGACCAAGAACCCGAACTGGTGGGGCAAGGCCAGCGGCAACGTGACCGAGATCGTCTACACGCCGATCAAGTCAGAGGCCACCCGTATCGCCGCGCTGCTGTCCGGCGAAGTCGACTTCGTGCTCGATCCCTCGCCGGCCGACCTGGCCCGCCTGCGCAGCAACCCCGCGCTGAAGGTGGTCGACGGCGTCGAGAACCGCACCATCTTCTTCGGCATGGACCAGTTCCGCGAGGAGCTGCCGGGCTCCAACATCAAGGGCAAGAACCCGCTCAAGGATGTGCGGGTGCGCCGCGCGCTGTACCAGGCCATCGATGCGACCGCGATCCAGAAGAACACCATGCGCGGGTTGAGCCAGCCCACCGGCACGCTGATTCCGCCGCAAGCCAACGGCTGGACGAAGAAGGCCGACGTGCGCCTGCCCTACGACGTGGCCGGGGCCAAGAAGCTGCTGGCTGACGCCGGCTATCCGAACGGCTTCGAGGTCGATTTCGCCTGCCCGAACAACCGCTATATCAACGACGAGGAAATCTGCCAGGCGGTGACCGCCATGTGGGCCCGCATCGGCGTCAAGGCCAAGCTGCGCACCCTGCCGCTGGTGACCTACTTCCCGATGATCCAGCGTTACGAGGCCAGCATCTACATGCTGGGCTGGGGTGTGCCCACCTTCGACGCGCTGTATTCGTTGCAATCGCTGGTGCGCACGGTGGGTGCACAGGGAGACGGCAACTACAACGTCGGTCGCTACAGCAACCCGAAGCTGGACGCCCTGATCGAGCGCATCAAGAAGGAGATCGACCAGACCAACCGCAACCAGCTCATCGAGCAGGCCTTGTTGCTGTCGGGCGAGGAAGTCACGCACATTCCGTTGCACAACCAAGTGATTCCCTGGGCGATGAAGAAGAACATCGAGGTGGTCCACCGCGCCGACAATCGCGTCGACATGCGCACCGTCAAGGTCAACTGACCCGGCGGCTTAGGACGCGGCCCGTGCCGGCCCGGCGCGGGCTGCGTGATCCCCGCCGGCCCGACCTCGGCCGCTGGGGAAGGTTTTTGTGCGGCGGCGCAGGCCACCCCTCGCCGCTGCCGACTGGGACTCTGTAGATGCTGGTTTTCATTCTTCGCCGCCTGTTGCAGGCGGTCATCGTGATGCTCACGGTGGCCTTCATCGCGTTCACGCTGTTCCAGTTCGTGGGCGATCCGGTCACCAACCTGCTGGGCCAGGATGCGACGCCCGAGGACCGCGCGCGCCTGCGCAGCGACCTGGGCCTGGACCAGCCCTTCCCGGTGCAGTTCGCCCGCTTCGTCGGCAATGCGGTGCAGGGCGAGTTCGGCATCAGCTTGCGGCAGGGCCGCAAGGTGTCGAGCCTGATCGCCGAGCGTTTCCCGGCCACGCTGGAGTTGTCCATGGTGGCCGGCGTGCTGGCGCTGGTGGTCGGCATCCCGATGGGGGTCTACACCGCCTTGCGGCGGGGCTCCTTCCTCTCGCAGGTGCTGCTGACGCTGTCCCTGCTCGGCGTTTCCTTGCCGACCTTCCTGATCGGCATCCTGCTGATCCTGGTGTTCTCGGTCACGCTGGGCTGGCTGCCGAGCTTCGGGCGTGGCGAAACGGTGGCGCTGGGCTCCTGGTCGACCGGCTTCCTGACGGCCGACGGCTGGAAGCACCTGATCCTGCCTTCCATCACGCTGGCGATCTTTCAGCTGACCTTGATCATGCGCATCGTGCGGGCCGAGATGCTGGAGGTGCTGCGCACCGACTACATCAAGTTCGCCCGCGCCCGCGGCTTGTCGGACCGGGCGGTGCATTTCGGCCATGCGCTGAAGAACACGCTGGTGCCGGTGATCACCATCACCGGCCTGCAGATCGGGTCGCTCATCGCCTTCGCCATCATCACCGAGACGGTGTTCCAGTGGCCGGGCATGGGCCTGCTCTTCATCCAGGCGGTGACCTTCGCCGACATTCCGGTCATGGCGGCTTACCTCTGCCTCATTGCGCTGCTCTTCGTGCTGATCAACCTGGTGGTGGACTTGCTGTACTTCGCCGTCGATCCGCGGCTGCGCGCCAACAAGCCGCAAGGAGCGCATTGACGCCATGCGTGCCCTGTCCCACGGCGCCGTGAATGGCGTGTTCGGCCACATCGCCCGCTTTCACCCCGAGCTGACCGCCTTCCGGCGCGACCTGCATGCGCATCCCGAGCTGGGCTTCGAGGAGGTGCGCACGGCCGCCCGGGTGGTCGAGGCGCTCAAGCTGACGCGGGTGGACGAGGTCCACACCGGCATTGCCAAGACCGGCGTGGTCGGCGTCATCCACGGCCGGGAGCACGACTCCGGCCGCAGCATCGCCCTGCGTGCCGACATGGACGCCCTGCCGATGCGCGAGGAGAACGATTTCGCCTGGCGCTCCGGCAAGAGCGGCCTGATGCACGGCTGCGGCCACGACGGCCATACCGCGATGCTGGTGGGCGCCGCCCGCTACCTGGCCGAGACACGGCGCTTCAACGGTACCGTCTACCTGATCTTCCAGCCCGGCGAGGAAGGGTATGCGGGCGCCAAGGCGATGATTGCCGACGGGCTGTTCGAGCGCTTCCCGGCGCAGTCGGTCTATGCGATGCACAACTGGCCGCACCTGCCGGCCGGGCAGGTGGGGGTGAGTCCGGGGCCGATGATGGCCGCGGCCGACCGCATCGAGATCACCATCAGCGGCAAGGGCGGACATGGCGCGCACCCACACCTGGCCATCGATCCGGTGCTGGTCGCCGCCCACATCATCACGGCGGCGCAGAGCCTGGTTTCGCGCAATGCCAGTCCGTTCGACAACGCGGTGGTGAGCATCTGCGCGATGCAGGGCGGGGACGTCGGCGCGATGAGCGTGATCCCGCGCCAGGTCAAGCTGGTGGGCACGGTGCGCACCTTCCGGCCGCAGGTGCAGGACATGATCGAAGAGCGCCTGGGCCGCATGGTGGAATCGATTGCGATGGGCCTTGGCGCCAGCGCGTCGCTGGACTACCAGCGCGTCTACCCCGCCACCGTCAACAGCGCCGCCGAGGCGGCCTTTGCCGCACAGGTGGCGGAATCCTTGCTCGGCCCCGAGCATGTGCTGCGCGACATGGCGCCCAGCATGGGCGCCGAAGACTTCTCCTTCATGTTGCAGGTCAAGCCCGGCGCGTACCTGCGCGTCGGGCAAGGCCGCGACGCCAACGACCCGGGCTGCTTCCTGCACAGCGGGCGCTACGACTTCAACGACGACATCCTCCCGCTGGGGTCGGCGCTGTTCGCATCGCTCGCGGAGCAGGGCCTGCCCCTCAACCCAGGAGGAATTCCCGCATGAAGCTCCGACCGACCCTGATCGCCGTGGCGCTGGCTGTTGCCTGCGGCTCCGTGGCAGCCAAGACGGTGCGCATCGCCAACCAGGGCGATGCCGGCTCGATGGATCCACATTCGCTGAACGAATCCTTCCAACTCAGCTTCACCGGCAACATCTACGAGCCCCTGGTGGCGCGCGACAAGAAGCTCGGCCTGGTGCCGGGCCTGGCCACCCGGTGGAGCCAGCCGTCGCCCACCGTCTGGCGCTTCGAGCTGCGCCAGGGCGTGCGCTTCCACGACGGCGCGCCCTTCACCGCGGACGACGTGGTGTTCTCCTTCAAGCGCGCGGCGAGCGAAGGCTCGGACATGCGCAGCTACACCGCCTCCATCAAGGAGGTGCGCGCGCTTGACGATCGCACGGTGGAGATCGAGACCAACTCGCCCTTCCCCATCCTGCCCGACGTGCTCTCGCTGGTCTACATGATGAGCCGCAAGTGGTGCGAGACCAACCGCGCCGAGCAGCCGGTGGACCGGCGCAAGGGGGTGGAGAACGCGGCCAGCTTCCGCGCCAACGGCACCGGCCCGTTCCGCCTGAAGGAGCGCCAGCCCTCGACCCGCACGGTGCTGGTGCGCAACGGCACCTACTGGGACAAGGTCGAGTCCAACGTCGACGAGATCGTCTTCACGCCGATCAGCAACGATGCCACCCGCGTGGCCGCCGTCCTGTCCGGCGAGATCGACGTGATGGAGCCGGTGCCGCTGCAGGACATCGAGCGGCTCAAGGCGGCCAGCAACGTCAAGGTGCTGCAGGCCCCCGAGCTGCGCACCATCTTCCTCGGCATGGACCAGAAGCGCGACGAGCTGCTGCACTCCAGCGTGAAGGGCAAGAACCCGTTCAAGGACAAGCGGGTGCGGCAGGCGGTCTACCAGGCGATCGACATCGAGACCATCAAGACCCGGGTGATGCGCAACGCGGCCACGCCCACCGGGCTGCTGGTGGCCCCCGGCGTGAAGGGCTTCGCACCCGAGCTGAACAAGCGACTGCCCTACGATCCGGAAGCGGCGAAGAAGCTGCTGGCCGAGGCCGGCTATCCGAACGGCTTCGAGGTCGGCATGAACTGCCCGAACGACCGCTATGTCAACGACGGCGAGGTCTGCCAGGCGGTGGCGGCGAACCTGGCGCGGGTGGGCATCAAGGCCAACCTGCAGGCCGAGACCAAGGCCACCTATTTCCCCAAGATCCTCAGCCGCAACACCAGCTTCTACATGCTGGGCTGGACGCCGGGCACCTATGACGCGCACAACGCCCTCAACGCGCTGATCGCGACGCCGAGCGACAAGGGACAGGGCCAGTTCAACCTGGGCAGCTACAGCAATGCCAAGGTGGACGAGCTGACGCACAAGATCCAGTCCGAAACCGATCCGGCACGACGCAACGAGATGATCCGCGAGGCCTTCCGCATCCACCAGGACGATGTGGGCCACATCCCGCTGCACCAGCAGTCGCTGGCCTGGGCGGCACGCCGCAACGTGGAGCTGGTGCAACTCGCCGACAACTTCATGCCCTACAAGTGGATCGTCGTGAAGTGACGATGCGCTCCCCGGGCCACGCCGGGCCACAAGCCCGGCGCGGCTCTTCAACACCCACCCCGTGATGACCACCACCGCACTGCAACGTTTCTTCGACGGCGACGTCTGGTACAGCTTCCGCACCTCCCCGGTGGCGATCCTGGCCGCCGTGATCGCCACCGTGTGCATCGTCTGCGCCATCTTTGCCAACTGGATCGCACCGCACAATCCCTTCGACCTGGCGACGCTGGAGCTGGGCGATGCCCGCCTGCCGCCCGCCTGGATGGAGGGCGGCAAGGCCAGCTACCTGTTCGGCACCGATGACCAGGGCCGCGACATCCTGTCGGCGCTGATGTACGGCGCGCGCATCTCGCTGATGGTGGGCATCGCTTCGGTCGTGCTGTCGCTGTTGATCGGCGTCAGCCTGGGGCTGCTGGCCGGCTTTGTCGGCGGCAAGCTCGATGCCTTCCTGATGCGCATCTGCGACGTGATGCTGTCCTTCCCCACCATCCTGGTGGCCCTGCTGGTGGACGGCGTCGGCCGGGCCATGGTGCCGGACGCGCATGAGCAGCTCGCCTTCGCGGTGCTGATCGTCTCCATTGCCTTGACCAAGTGGGTGGACTACGCGCGCACCGTGCGCGGCTCCACGCTGGTGGAGCGCAACAAGGACTATGTGCAGGCCGCCCGCGTGATCGGCGTCAGCCCGCTGCGCATCATGCGCAAGCATGTGCTGCCCAATGTGCTCGGGCCGGTGCTGGTGCTGTCGACCATCCAGGTGGCGCAGGCCATCATCATCGAGGCGACGTTGTCCTTCCTGGGCGTCGGCATGCCACCCACCTCGCCGTCGCTCGGCACGCTGATCCGCGTCGGCAACGACTTCCTCTTCAGCGGCGAATGGTGGATCACCATCTTCCCGGGCATCATGCTGGTGCTCATTGCGCTCAGCGTGAACCTGCTGGGCGACTGGCTGCGCGACGCCCTCAACCCGCGCCTGCGCTGAGAAGGAGCCTTCCATGACTTCCCCCTTGCTGCAGGTGAAGAACCTGCGCGTCGAGTTTCCCACCCGCCGCGGCACCCTGCTGGCGCTGGACGACGTGTCCTTCGACATTGCCGCTGGCGAGATCCTCGGTGTGGTCGGCGAGTCCGGCGCCGGCAAGTCGCTGACGGGCGCTTCCATCATCGGCCTGCTGGAGCCGCCCGGGCGGGTCGCCGGTGGCCAGATCCTGCTGGACGGCCAGCGCATCGACAACCTGCCCCAGGAGGCCATGCGCCGGGTGCGCGGCCGCAAGATCGGCGCCATCTTCCAGGACCCGCTGACCTCGCTGAACCCGCTCTACACCGTGGGTCGGCAGCTGGTGGAGACCATCCAGACCCACCTGCCGGTGAACGGGGCGGAGGCCCGCCGGCGCGCCATCCAGCTGCTCAAGGACACCGGCATCCCGGCGGCCGAGGCGCGCATCGACCACTACCCGCACCAGTTCTCCGGCGGCATGCGCCAGCGGGTCGTGATCGCGCTGGCGCTGGCGGCCGAGCCGCAGCTGATCGTGGCCGATGAACCGACTACCGCGCTGGACGTGTCCATCCAGGCCCAGATCATCACGCTGCTCAAGCGCCTGTGCAGCGAGAAGGGCGCAGCGGTGATGCTGGTGACCCACGACATGGGCGTGATCGCCGAGACCTGCGACCGGGTGGCGGTGATGTATGCCGGGCGGGTGGTCGAGATCGGGCCGGTGCAGGAGGTCATCCATGCGCCGGCCCATCCCTACACCGCCGGCCTGATGGGCTCCATCCCGTCGGTGGAGGACGAGCGCGAGCGGTTGTCGCAGATCGACGGCTCGATGCCGCGGCTGAACGCCATCCCGCAGGGCTGCGCCTTCAACCCCCGCTGCCCGCGGGTGTTTGACCGCTGCCGCGTCGAGCGGCCTGAACTGCTGGACGCCGGCCGCACCCGGGCTGCCTGCTGGCTGCACGCTGAACAACCCCTGAGGAGAGCCGCATGAACGCGATGCTGAGCAGTGCCCGGGCGGCCACCCCCGCGGGCGCCGCCGACCCACATGGCCGGCACGCGGCCGCTGCGGCCCTGGTGCAGGTGGACGACCTGGCGAAGATCTTCGATGTCTCCGCACCCTGGCTGAACCGGGTGGTGGAGCGCAAGCCCAAGCAGTTCGTGCACGCGGTGGATGGCGTCAGCTTCTCCATCGAGAAGGGCAAGACGCTGGCCCTGGTGGGCGAGTCCGGTTGCGGCAAGAGCACCGTGGCGCGACTGCTGGTGGGCCTGTATGCGCCCAGCCGTGGCGAGGTGCGCTTCGACGGCCAGCCGACCGCGGCTGCCCTGGGCAGCCGGGAGGGCCGCAGCCTGCGCCGGCGCATGCAGATGATCTTCCAGGACCCCTATGCCAGCCTGAACCCGCGCTGGAAGGTGCAGGACATCATTGCCGAGCCGCTGCTCGAGCATGGCCTGCTGAAGGACCCCGCGGCGTTGCGCCAGCGGGTGGGCGAGCTGCTGGAGTCGGTGGGCCTGGCGGCGGCCGACATGCAGAAGTTCCCGCATCAGTTCTCCGGCGGCCAGCGCCAGCGCATCTCGATCGCCCGGGCGCTGGCGACGCAGCCGGAGTTCCTGGTCTGCGACGAGCCCACCTCCGCGCTGGATGTCTCGGTGCAGGCGCAGGTGCTCAACATCATGAAGGACCTGCAGCGCGAGCGGGGGCTCACCTACCTGTTCATCTCGCACAACCTGGCGGTGGTGCACCATGTCGCCGACGAGGTCGGCGTGATGTACCTGGGCCGGCTGGTCGAGGTCGCGCCCAAGCGCGAGCTGTTCGAGCGGCCGCTGCACCCGTACACCCGCATGCTGCTGGACGCGATTCCCGACATCCGCATGACGGGCCGCTCACGCACCCCGGTGCAGGGCGAGGTGCCCAACCCGCTGAACCCACCGCGGGGCTGCGCCTTCCACCCGCGCTGCCCGCATGCCAATGCGCGGTGTTCCAGCGAGCGGCCGGCGTTGCTGTCGCTGCGCGGGGTGAAGGTGGCCTGCCACGCCGTGGAGGAAGGGCGCATCTGAGCGGCAGGCGCCGGGAAGCGCCCGCTGATCGGCATGCTGCCGGCCTGGCGCGACGGGCCGTGCGGGCGTCGGTGACGCGGGTGCGGGCGGGCGCTCCTGCCGCCGGCCGATGATCAAGACACGGGTGCGGTGACGAGCCGGCGCCAGCCATGACACCGGCGCGCGCCGCCCCGGCAGCCCGCGGTCCCGGCAGGCGTGGCGGGGACCGCGCGATGCCGCGGTCTAGCCCGCGTCGCGCGCGTAGGGGTCCTCGTAGCCCAGCGCGAGCAGGATCTCCGTCTCGCGGCCTTCCATCAGCTCGGCCTCGTCCTCGGCCTCATGGTCGTAGCCTTGCGCATGCAGGGTGCCGTGCACCAGCAGGTGCGCATAGTGGGCCTGCAGCGGCTTGCCCATCTCGCGCGCCTCGCGCTCGACCACTGGCGCGCACAGCACCAGGTCGGCCATCACCACGGGTTCGTGGGCATAGTCGAACGTCAGCACGTTGGTGGCGTAGTCCTTGCCGCGGAAGTCGCGGTTGAGGGCTTGCCCCTCCTCGGCGCCGACGATGCGCACCGTGATTTCCGCCGGGGCCTCCAGCGCGGCGCGCATCCAGCGCAGCACCTTGTGGCGCGGCAGCTCGGCACGGTGGGCAGCATCGACGAACTGCAGCGAGAGCTGCAGCTCGGGTTTCGCGGTGGCCATCAGTCCTCCCCGCGCTGCTGCGATGCGTCGTAGGCCTCGACGATGCGGGCCACCAGCGGGTGTCGCACCACGTCCGCTGAAGTGAAGTGGGTCATTGCAATGCCGCGCACCCGGCGCAGGATGCGCTCGGCATCGATCAGCCCGCTCTTCTGGCCGCGCGGCAGGTCGATCTGGCTGACATCGCCGGTCACCACCGCCTTGCTGCCGAAGCCGATGCGGGTCAGGAACATCTTCATCTGCTCGGGGGTGGTGTTCTGCGCCTCGTCCAGGATCACGAAGGCATGGTTGAGCGTGCGCCCCCGCATGAAGGCCAGCGGCGCGATCTCGATGCTGCCTTTCTCGAAGGCCTTGGTCACCCGGTCGAAGCCCATCAGGTCGTAGAGCGCGTCGTAGAGCGGCCGCAGGTAGGGGTCGACCTTCTGCGACAGGTCGCCAGGCAGGAAGCCCAGCCGCTCGCCGGCTTCCACCGCCGGGCGGGTCAGGATGATGCGCTGCACCGCGCTGCGCTCCAGCGCGTCCACCGCGCAGGCCACCGCCAGGAAGGTCTTGCCGGTGCCGGCCGGGCCGATGCCGAAGGTGATGTCGTGGCCCAGGATGTTGCGCAGGTACAGGTCCTGGTTGGGCGTGCGGCCCTGCAGGTCGGTGCGGCGGGTGCGCAGCACCACTTCCTCGCCCTCGGCCGCCCGCGGCTCGCGCCGGCCTTCCGGCTGCATGGCCTCCAGCAGGGCCAGCTGCAGTTCGTCGGCGGGAATCGGGCGGCGGGCGCGGTCATAGAGCGACTGCAGCAGCGCGACGGCGCGCTCGGCCGCCTTCTTGGCACCTTCGATGCGGAAGGACTCGTTGCGGCGGGTGATGCTGACGTCGAACGCGGCCTCGATGGTCCGCAGGTGCTCGTCCAGGGTGCCGCACAAATGGGCCAGACGGGCGTTGTCCAGCGGGATGAAGGCGTGTCGAAGAATCACGAGATGAGAACTCCTGCAGCCCATTGACGATCGGGGCCGCCGCAGCGATTGTCCCCCGGCCGGCGCTCGGGGAGAATCCGCGCCCATGACTTCCTCGTTTCTGATGCGGTGTTGCCGCAGTCGCGCGCCGTGGGCGCTCGCTTCCGGCTGGGCCGCGATCGTGCTGCTCGCGCTGCTCTTCGCCTGGCAGCCGGCCGGCGCCGCCGAACTGCGGCTGCAGCAGGCCGTGGTCGTCGAGGAAGCGCCGTTCGAAGGGCCGGCCCGCCCGCTGCAGCAAGCGGTCACCTTGCCCGACGCGTGGGCCGCCCGTCGGGCGGACTTCGAAGGCACCGTCACCTACCGGGTCCCGTTCGGGGCCCCGCCACCCGCCAACGGCGACCTGCTGGCGCTCTACATCGAGCGCGCCTGCTCCAATGTAGAGGTGCGGCTCAACGGCCAGCTGGTGGTGCGCCACGGCAGCATGACGCCGCCGGTCACGCGCAACTGCTACTACCCGCACATGGTGATGCTGCCGGCCGGCCTGCTCAAGCCCGACGGCAACCAGCTGGAGCTGAAGGTGGTGGGCTACGGGCTGCAACGGGTGGCGGCCCGCCAGCGGGCGGGCGGGTTGTCGGAGCTGGTGGTGGCGCCGCAGTCGGAGCTGCTCGGCCGCTACGAGCGCCAGCTGTTCTGGAACGTCACCATGGGCCAGGTGGTGGGAGTCACCATCGTCGTGCTCGGCTTGTTCATGCTCGGCCTGGCCTGGGCGCGGCGCTCCGAGCCGGCCTATCTCTACTTCGGCTTGCTGCTGGTCGGCTGGGCGGTGCTGGGCTCGCGCATGTGGGTGCGCCACATGCCGCTGGACCACTGGACGGTGGAGGTGCTGATCAGCACGCTCTACGCCCCGGTCATCGCGATGGCGGTGCTGTTCCTGCAGCGCTACGGCGGGCACAGCCACCGGGCGGTCGGCCTGGCCATGCTGCTGCAGTGCGTGCTGGTGCCGGTCTCCATCGCGCTGGCCGGGGACACCCACTTCTTCACCACCATCACGGTCTGGTCCGCGCTCTACGTGCTCGAGATCAGCTGGGCCACGGCCTACTACCTGCGCCATGTCTGGCATGAGCGGCGGCCGGAGTTCTGGCTGATGAGTGGGGTGCTGATCCTGGTGGTGGTGCTGGCGATGGTGGAAACCGCGGTGCAGCACGAGTGGATCGACATGCCGCGGGTGCACCTGATCCATTTTGCGATGCCGCTGCTGTTCTTCGCGGTGGGCCTGCGCCTGGTGCAGCACTTCGTGCAGGCCCTGCAGGCGGCCGAGATGGCCCGTGTGCACCTGGAGCAGCGCATCAGCGAGAAGACGTCCGAGATCGAGCGCAGCTATGCCGAGCTGGCCGAGGCCCGCATCGAGCAGGTGGCCGAGGCCGAACGCAAGCGCATCGCCGGCGACCTCCACGACGACCTGGGCGCCAAGCTGCTGACCATCGTCCACACCAGTGGCGACGAGCGCATCTCGACGCTGGCGCGCGAGGCGCTGGAGGAAATGCGCCTGTCGGTGCGCGGCCTGACCGGCAAGCCGGTGAAAGTGGCCGACGCCCTGGCCGACTGGCGGGCCGAAGTGGTCTCGCGCCTGGGACAGGCGGCGGTGCAGGTGGACTGGATGACGGCCCACGAAAGCGACGAGCGCCACCTGTCGGCACGCGCCTATGTGCAGACTACCCGCATCCTGCGCGAGGCCACCAGCAACATCATCAAGCACAGCGGCGCCACTGCCTGCACCATCCGCTGCGTGATCGACGCGACCGATTTCAACCTGGTGATCCAGGACAACGGCCGCGGCATCCCGCTGGAGCTGGACGGCAAGCTCGACCGCGGCCACGGCATGGCGAGCATGAAGCGCCGCGCCAAGCAGCTGGCCGGGCAGTGCCTGGTGGAGTCGGGGCCGGGCTACGGCACGGTGATCCGGCTGACCTTGCCGCTTTAGCGGAAAGTGTCACTGACGCGGGGTCCGGAGCGCCGCAAAAACGGGCAATTGCGCGGTACCATGGCAGTGGCCGTCCGCGCTGGTGCAGTGACGGCGCTCTGAGTGACTGTTCACATGCATATCCTGCTCCTCGAAGACCTTCCCGAAATCCGCCAGTGGCTGAAGACGCTGGTGACCCAGGTCTTTCCAGCCGCGCGCGTGTCCGAAAGCGCCCGCGTGCACGATGCGCTGGAGCAGATCACCGCGCTGCGCTTCGACCTGGCCCTGATCGACCTGGGCCTGCCCGACGGCTCCGGCGTGGAGGTGGTGGCGGCGCTGCGCGAGTCGCAGCCGGAGGCCCAGTCGGTGGTGGTCACCATCCATGATGACGACGACCACCTCTTCCCCGCGCTGCAGGCGGGTGCCTTTGGTTACCTGCTGAAAGAGCAGGCCAAGGACCAGCTGGCCGAGCAGCTGCAGCGCATCACCCAGGGCGAACCGCCGCTGTCGCCGTCCATTGCGCGCCGCGTGATCGCCTACTTCGCTTCCCAGGCCCGCCACCAGCCGGCCCAGACCGAGCCGCTGCTGCCGCCGGTCTCGCTCACCGACCGCGAGAACGAGGTGCTGCTGCGCGTGGCCAAGGGCTTCACGCTGCCCGAAATCGGCGTGCAGCTGGGCCTGTCGCGCCACACCATCGCCGACTACGTGAAGCAGATCTACCGCAAGCTCAACGTGTCGTCGCGTGCCGAGGCCGCGCTGGAAGCGCAGCGCCTGGGCCTGTTCCGCAAATCGCCGCGCTGAGCCCGCCGCGGCCGCGATAATCCGGCCGATGATTGGACGGCTCACGGGCGTGATCGCGGAGAAGGCCCCTCCGCAGGTGTTGATCGATGTCAACGGCGTCGGCTATGAGGTCGACGTGCCGATGAGCACCTTCTACAACCTGCCCAACCTGGGCGAGCGGGTCAGCCTGCTGACCCACTTCGTGGTTCGCGAGGACGCCCAGATCCTCTACGGCTTCGGCAGCGCCGCCGAGCGCGAGACCTTCCGCCAGCTGATCAAGATCTCCGGCGTCGGCCCGCGTACCGCGCTGGGCGTGCTCTCCGGCATGAGCGTGGGCGACCTGGCGCAGGCGGTCAGCCTCCAGGAGTCCGGTCGCCTGGTGAAGGTGCCGGGCATCGGCAAGAAGACGGCCGAGCGCCTGCTGCTCGAGCTCAAGGGCAAGCTCGGCCCCGACCTGGCGCAGCCGGTGGCGGTGGCCAGCGAGGCGCACGGCGACGTGCTGCAGGCCCTGGTCGCGCTCGGCTACAGCGACAAGGAAGCCGCCGCCGCGCTGAAGGCCTTGCCGGCCGATGTGGGCGTGAGCGAAGGCATCAAGCTGGCGCTGCGGTCGCTGAACAAGTGAGCCTCGCATGAGCATCCAGACCGACGACTTCAGCCCGCCGCCGCGCCAGCGGGTCGTGTCGGCCTCCGCCGGCTCCCCCGGCGAGGAGGTGATCGAGCGGGCTTTGCGGCCCAAGGGCCTGGACGACTACGTCGGCCAGGTGAAGGCGCGCGAACAGCTGGAGATCTTCATCGGCGCCGCCCGCAAGCGCGGCGAGGCGCTCGACCATGTGCTGCTGTTCGGCCCGCCGGGGCTGGGCAAGACGACCCTGAGCCACATCATCGCGCACGAGCTGGGCGTCAACCTGCGCCAGACCTCCGGCCCGGTGCTGGAGAAGCCCAAGGACCTGGCGGCGCTGCTGACCAACCTCGAGCGCAACGACGTGCTCTTCATCGACGAGATCCACCGGCTCTCGCCGGTGGTCGAGGAAATCCTCTACCCGGCGCTGGAGGACTACCAGATCGACATCATGATTGGCGAAGGGCCGGCGGCCCGCTCCATCAAGCTCGACCTGCAGCCTTTCACCCTGGTGGGGGCCACCACCCGCGCGGGCATGCTCACCAACCCGCTGCGCGACCGTTTTGGCATCGTCGCCCGGCTGGAGTTCTACAGCGCCGAGGAACTGGCCCGCATCGTGACCCGCTCGGCCGGCCTGCTGAACGCGCCGGCCGATGCGCAGGGCGCGATGGAGATCGCCCGCCGCTCGCGCGGCACCCCCCGCATTGCCAACCGTCTGCTGCGCCGGGTGCGCGACTATGCCGAGGTGAAGGGCGACGGCCGCATCACCAAGGCCGTTGCCGACAAGGCGCTGGCCATGCTGGACGTCGACCCGCAAGGCTTCGACCTGATGGACCGCCAGCTGCTCGAAGCGGTGATCCACAAGTTCGACGGCGGCCCAGTGGGCCTCGACAACCTGGCGGCCGCCATCGGCGAGGAGCGCGACACCATCGAGGACGTGATCGAGCCCTACCTGATCCAGCAGGGCTACCTGCAGCGCACCCCGCGCGGGCGCATCGCCACGGTGGCGGCCTACCGCCACCTCGGCATGGCGCCGCCCGGGCGGGCGGACGCCGGGGACCTGTTCGGCGCGCCCTGAGGCTGGCCGGCCGGGACCCGGCTCAGATCAGGTCTTCGATCACCAGCCGGCCGTAGCGCTCGGCGATGCAGGCGCCCGCCTCGCGGGCGATCTCGGCGACCCGCCGTGCCTGGGCCGGCTCGGGCGCGAAGACCACCAGCCAGCAGCAGCCCTCGTCGGCCAGCTGCTTGTAGCGGCGCATCAGCCGCACCTCGGTGCCGAATTCGGCTGCACCGCTGGCGCTGGCGAGGCGGCGCTCCATCTCGCTGGCGCCTTCCTCGGCCGAGTAGCGCACGATGTCCTCGGGGTCGAAGCCGGCGTCCAGCAGGGACTGCACCGCCTGTTCGGCCTCCGCCGGCTCGTCGAAGCCGATGACGATGTGGCCGACTGGATTGAAGGCACCGAAGGACAGCGGCATGTCCTCCTTGCTCATCCTCTTGAGTGCCATGGTGAAACCCCCGGAATGGAGAGGGTTTCAGTTTAGTGAGGGTGGCTCCGCTGGCAAGCCGTGGGCAGGTGCCCCTTCTCGCGTCAGGGCACGCGAGGCCGGGCTGCACAGCATGCCCACCAGCACCAGGCCTGCGGTGAGGCCCAGCACGCCGAGCAGGCGCGCCGACAGGCTCAGCAGGTGCGCCTGCCACAGGAAGGCCCCGGTGCCGGCGACCAGCAGCAGGAACAGGCCGGCCGCCAGCCACTGCGCGCGCGGGCTCATTGGCGGGTCGTAGCGCACCACCTTGTCGATCTCGAACGGCGGCTTGGGATCGCTCAGGGCCAGGTCGGCCGGGCGCCAGCCGGGCGGCTTGAACCAGACCCGCAGCTTGTCGCTCCAGCGGCGGGTGCGCCAGCTGTCGCGGGCCAGCTCGGCATAGACCTGCAGGTTCGCCCACAGCGGGTTCCAGCTGCGCAACGGGCCGCGCGTGCCCCAGACGCAGGGGTCGCGATCGTCCTCTTCCTCGAAGGTGCCGAACCAGCGGTCCCAGAGCACCAGGATGCCGCCGTAGTTCTTGTCCAGGTACTTGTCGTTCACGGCATGGTGCACCCGGTGGTTGCTGGGCGAGCAGAAGACCCGGTCGAACCAGCCGAGCCGCCCGATCTGCTGCGTGTGCACCCAGTACTGGTACAGCAGGTCGATCAGCGCCACCGCCGCGAAGACCAGCGGCGGCACCCCCAGCACCGCCATCGGCAGGTAGAAGATCCAGCTCGCGATCCAGCCGCTGCTGGTCTGGCGCAGCGCGGTCGAGAGGTTGTAGTCCTCGCTCTGGTGGTGCACCACGTGGGCGGCCCAGAACAGCGCCGACTCATGGCCCAGCCGATGGTTCCAGTAGTAGAAGAAGTCATAGACCACCAGCGCTCCCACCCAGACCCACCAGGCATCGGCCGGCAGCTGCCAGAGGGCGGCGTGATCGTAGACGGCGCTGTAGATGCCCAGGGTCACCAGGGCCGTGAAGAGGCCGGTGAGCT
Organism: Eleftheria terrae; assembly: GCF_030419005.1. Taxonomy (NCBI): domain Bacteria; kingdom Pseudomonadati; phylum Pseudomonadota; class Betaproteobacteria; order Burkholderiales; genus Eleftheria; species Eleftheria terrae. Next base: position 2,540,830 of record NZ_CP106951.1, on the reverse strand, counting down.
GGCTCATGACCCCCAGGCCGATGCTGCTGAGTGCATCGTTCAGGCGATAAGTGTTGTGGCCTCGCGCGACGCCGACCGCGTATTCGATGGCGATCAGCAGCAGGAAGACAGGCGTCGCAAGGACGATGATCTGGGCACCTTGCATGGCATTGCACTCCGGGACGGCACAGGCCGGGGCCCCGATCTTGCGTCCGTCCGCGGCGTTTGGGGAGAGGGCGAGACCCGAGCCCTGGCGCTGTCTGGGGGCAAGGCGGTGGCATCAGCCCCGGGCAGTGATGCCCGCGCCGTCAGAGCCCTCATCGAGCGTCTCTGCGGTCAGGTGAGAGGTGTCGGCCCAGCCCACGAGCATGAAGCCCTCGGGTGTGTACAGCAGGCGGTTGATGCTCGCATTGCCCAGCTCCCAGGTGCGTGCGGCCTGCAGGTCCACCCGCGAGGCGGCACGGTAGAGGCAGTCGAGCACACCACCGTGGGCGACCAGCGCGATGGTCTGGCCGCCGTGCTGCGCCGCCAGCCGGCTGGCGCAGGCGATGACCCGCTCATAGAACACGGTCAGCGACTCACCGCCGGCCGGCCCGAACAGCGGGTCGCGCTTGCGCCAGCGCATTGCGCGATCCGGCCAGCGCTCCTCGATCTCGCGGTAGGTCATGCCTTCGAACTCGCCGAAACCGCGCTCGCGCAGCCCGGCATCCCGCTGCACCGGCAGCCCGGCCACGGCGGCGATGGCCTGCGCCGTTTCATGGGCGCGCGACAGGTCGCTGGCATAGATCGCGTCGAGCGATTCCTCGGACAGCGCCTGGGCCACGCGGGCGGCCTGCCAGCGGCCGGTGTCGTTGAGCGGGATGTCGAGGTGGCCTTGCAGGCGGGCATCGAGATTCCAGGCGGTTTCGCCATGCCGGATGGCAATGACGCGGGTCAGTTCGCGGTGAGGCATGCTGTGTCCATCGTGGCGGGCGCGCGGAGGTGCCGCCCGTGCACGATTTTCGCCGACGCCGCCCGGGTGCCGCCGGCCTGCCGCCGCCAAGCTTCAGGCCAGCCGGCGATTCAGCGTGTAGGTGCCCGTGAAACAGGCGTCGCCCAGCACGTGGCCGGCGATGGCGGCGCGCACCTGGGCGCCGGTGAAGGCGCCGTCCACCGGGCAGTGGGGCAGGTCGATCGCGTACAGCGTGTAGACATAGCGGTGGACGCGGGCATCGTTGAATGGCGGGAAAGGCCCGTCATAGCCGAAATACTGCCCGGCACGCTGGGCGTCCTCGGCGAACCAGCCGGTGTAGTCGTTCAAGCCGTGGCGGGCGCCGTGCAGCGTCGACGGCCCCGGCTTGCCACGGGGGGTGAAGCCGCGGCTGAATTCGCCTTCCTCGATCTGCCTCAGGGTGGCGGGCAGGTCCACCATCACCCAGTGGAAGAAGTCGACGCGCGGCAGGTCCTCGGGCACCTCGCGGCCCGGCTGGTTCACGTCATCGCCACGGCTCGGTACGTCCGGGTCGTGGCAGATCAGCACGAACGACTGCGTGCCTTCGGGCGCTGCATCCCAGCTGAGCTGCGGGCTGATGTTGTCGGAAAAGGTCACGCCGCCTTGGTCGTCGAGGCGGCCTGCAGCGTGGCGCACCGGGATGCGGCCGCCGTCCGGCCAACTGTTGCTGACAAGTTTCATCGGGTCTCCTGGAGGGCTGGATCGGGCAGGGAAAGCAGGTGCGTCAGACGCCCCAGACGATGTCGTGGTCCTCGGCATGAGCGCGTCGCATCATCTCGATCAGCGGCCATACCCGCTGCCTCAGCGTGACACCTTCGCGAGGCGGCAGGGAGCGGCCTTCGGCTTCCGCTTCCTCCTCGGCCCGCCGGCGGGCCGCCTCGTCTTCCTGCACGGCGCGCTCCAATGCGGCAATGGCATCGGGCATCTGCGGCGGCTCGATGATGCCTTTGGGGGCTGGTTCCTTGCCGAGGAGGCGGACGATCTGGTCACCGGCCGGGCCGGTCATGATCACGTCACCGGCGGCCTTGGATTTGAATTTGTAGAGCATGCGTCATCCATACATGTAGCTGCGGTTGAACGGGAACTCGCATTGTGCGCCGCGCATCGGCCCGTCGGCCTCGCAGTCGGTGGGCCGTGCGGCAAGTAGCTGGAACAGCGAGAGCCAGCCCCGCTCGAAGCACATGGCGCACCCGGCCAGATAGAGCCGGTAGGCACGCACCGTGCGTTCGTCGACCAGGGCGCGAGCCTCATCCAGGCGGCTCTCCAGCGCATCCGACCAGGCCCACAAGGTGCGAGCGTAATGCGGACGAAGGTTCTCCGCATCCAGCAGCTCCAGGCCCGCCTCTGACAACCGCTGCGCCAGTTGGGAGACATGCGTCAGCTCGCCTCCCGGGAAGATGTGGTGCTCGATGAAGCGGCCCATGCCTGCAGCGAGCCCCCGGTGGTGCAGCCCGCCGGCCGTGATGCCGTGGTTGAGCAGCAGGCCGCCCGGCTTGAGCAGCCGCCGGATCTTGCGGAAGTAGAGCGGCAGGTTGGCCACTCCGACGTGCTCGCACATGCCGACGCTGGCAATGCGGTCGAAGGGCTGGTCTTCCGGCAGCTCGCGGTAGTCCATCAGGTGCACCTGCACCCGGCCTGACAGGCCGCGCTCCGCCAGCAGCCGGCCCAGGTGTGCGGCCTGGTGCTTCGAGAGCGTGATGCCGACCGCCTCCACGCCATGCCGCTCGGCCGCCCACAGCAGCAGGCCGCCCCAGCCCGCGCCGATGTCGAGCAAGCGCATGCCGGGGCGCAGGCGCAGCTTGCGGCAGATGTGGTCGAGCTTCGCTTCCTGGGCTTGCGCCAGCGACAGCTCGGGTTGCGCATAGTAGGCACAGGAGTAGACGCGCCGTGGATCCAGCCACAGGGCGTAGAAGTCGTCGGACACGTCATAGTGGAACTGCACCTGGCGCGCGTCCTGCGCCAGACGGTGGTGGCACGCCGATCCGTACCGCAGCAGCAGCTGCTGCCACCACGCCAGGGGCCGCTGGCGCACCGGATCGCCGACCAGGCGGGAGGCCGCGGCCATCAATGGGCGCATGCTGCCCTCGATGTCGAGCTGCCCCTGCACGTAGGCATCGGCCACCGCGCCAATCTGCCCGCGCGCCACGCTGGCCAGCCAGCGCGGCGTGTGCAACCTGAGGCGCACGTCCGCGGGTTGCCGCCCCGCCCGTCCGCCTGGCCACTCCAGCGCCACGTTGCACGGGAGCTGGGCCAGGCGTTGTTCGATCAAGCCGGTCCATCCGTCCATCGCTTGCCTCCGAGTTCTCTCGTCGAGAAAGCCGCTATAGCGCAGCACCTTCACCTTGGCCGGGGCTGTTTGTAAGCATCAGTGCCGCATCGGGCGTACGCCCCGCCGGGCAAGTTGCCGAGGCAGCGCGTTAAACCCGATGGATGCCGGACGTTTGCGCGCTAGCATCCGGGGCATGACACTGCAGGTCTTCGGATTGCCCGTTTCACGCGGGGTGGCCATCGGCAAGGCGGTCCTGGTTGCTTCCAGCCGCGTCGACGTGGCGCACTACTTCATCAATGCCGACCAGGTCGAGGACGAGATCCTGCGGCTGCGCGACGGACGCGATGTGGTCGCCAACGAACTGGAGATGCTCAAGCGTGGCATGCCCGAGGACGCGCCGGGCGAGCTCTCGGCCCTGCTCGACGTGCACCTGATGCTCCTGCACGATGAGGCCCTGACCGGCGCCACCAAGCAATGGATCGTCGACCGGCACTACAACGCCGAATGGGCGCTCTCGGCGCAACTGGAAGTGCTCGCCCGTCAGTTCGACGAGATGGAAGACGACTACCTCCGGGAGCGCAAGGCAGACGTCGAGCAAGTGGTGGAACGCCTGCTGAGCGCCCTGGCGCGTGGCGCCAGTTCGGCGCTCGTGCCGGCGCCCGGCACGACCTCTGGCGACTGGGGCGGCGAGGAGCCGCTGGTGCTGATCGCCAACGACATTGCGCCGGCCGACATGCTGCAGTTCAAGCAGAGCGTGTTCAAGGGCTTCGTGACCGATGTCGGCGGCAAGACCTCGCACACCGCCATCGTCGCCCGCAGCATGGACATTCCCGCGATCGTTGGCGCCCGCGAGGCCAGCCGCCTGATCCGCCAGGACGATTGGGTCATCATCGACGGCGACGCCGGGGTGGTCATCGTCGATCCTTCGCCGATGGTGCTGGAGGAATACCGGTTCCGGCAGCGCCAGAGCGAACTCGAGCGTGAGAGGCTGGCACGCCTTCGCTACACCCCGGCGGTCACGCTGGACGGGGAGCCGGTGGAGCTGCTGGCCAATATCGAGTTGCCGCAGGACGGGCCAGGCGCCTTCAAGGCCGGTGCCATGGGCGTCGGGCTTTTCCGCAGCGAATTCCTGTTCATGAACCGCAACGGTGAACTCCCCGGCGAGGACGAGCAGTTCGAGGCTTACCGTGCCGCGGTCGAATCGATGCAGGGACTGCCGGTCACGATACGCACCGTGGACATCGGTGCGGACAAGCCGCTGGAGCGCATGTCCATCAATGAACTCCGGCATGAGCACACGCTCAACCCCGCGCTCGGTCTGCGGGCGATCCGCTGGAGCCTGTCCGAGCCGGGCATGTTCCGCATGCAATTGCGCGCGATCCTGCGGGCCAGCGCGCATGGCCCGGTGAAACTCTTGATTCCGATGCTCGCCCACCACAGCGAGATTCGCCAGACCCTGGATGCCATCGCCCGGGCCAAGCAGCAGCTGCGTGACGCCGGCGTTGCTTATGCGGACGTGGAAGTCGGCGCGATGATCGAAGTACCAGCCGCCGCCTTGCTGATTCCACTGTTCCTGCGCTATTTCGATTTTGTCTCCATCGGCACCAACGACCTGATCCAGTACACGCTGGCCATCGACCGGGCCGACGAAAGCGTCTCCTATCTGTACGACCCGTGGCATCCCGCTGTGCTGCGGCTGGTGGCCGGCACCATTGCGCAGGCTCGGGCCGCAGGCAAGGGCGTATGCGTGTGCGGCGAAATGGCCGGGGACAGCAGCTTTACCTCGCTGTTATTAGCCATGGGCCTGCGCTCATTCTCGATGCACCCGTCCCAGATCGCATCGGTGAAGCAACGCATCCTGCGCTCTGACGCGTCAAAGCTGAAACAGCACCTTGAGGACATCATGAGCAGCGACGATCCGCAGGCTCGCTACCGGGAACTGATGGCTGGCGGCGAGGCCGCGCGGCACGTCCTGCCAATGATCTGACGAGGCACTTGCGCGCCATTCCGGAAAGCTGCTATAGTTGCGTTCTTCGCTGATCACGGCGCTGCAGACGAAACGAACCGGGAAGCTGGTGAGTCGGTTGAGGCGGCGGTTTCTGAAAAGAAAGAAAGAAAGTGGCAGCGAAAAATAAATGAGCCGAGTGCTTGACAGGGTTTAAAGAAAACGTCAAAATCTCGCCTCTCTGCTGATAACGACGAAAGACGAAATCAGCGCTGACGACGAAGCTGAGGTGCTGCGAATGCGGCAAGGATAGCAGAGTTGGAGCAGCAAGCTCTTTAACAAATAACAGCCGATAAGCGTGGGCGTTTGAAGGCGAGTGCCAAGATCTGTGGGTGACTGCAGATCAGGTCGAAAGACTTTAAACGCTCATGGAAGTGAAGTTCACTTCAATTCTTTGAGCGAAATTCAAGATCGAACTGAAGAGTTTGATCCTGGCTCAGATTGAACGCTGGCGGCATGCCTTACACATGCAAGTCGAACGGCAGCACGGGAGCAATCCTGGTGGCGAGTGGCGAACGGGTGAGTAATACATCGGAACGTGCCCAGTAGTGGGGGATAGCCCGGCGAAAGCCGGATTAATACCGCATACGACCTGAGGGTGAAAGCGGGGGATCGCAAGACCTCGCGCTATTGGAGCGGCCGATGTCAGATTAGCTAGTTGGTGGGGTAAAGGCCTACCAAGGCGACGATCTGTAGCTGGTCTGAGAGGACGACCAGCCACACTGGGACTGAGACACGGCCCAGACTCCTACGGGAGGCAGCAGTGGGGAATTTTGGACAATGGGCGCAAGCCTGATCCAGCCATGCCGCGTGCGGGAAGAAGGCCTTCGGGTTGTAAACCGCTTTTGTCAGGGAAGAAAAGCTCTGGGCTAATACCTCGGAGTGATGACGGTACCTGAAGAATAAGCACCGGCTAACTACGTGCCAGCAGCCGCGGTAATACGTAGGGTGCAAGCGTTAATCGGAATTACTGGGCGTAAAGCGTGCGCAGGCGGTTGTGCAAGACAGATGTGAAATCCCCGGGCTCAACCTGGGAACTGCATTTGTGACTGCACGGCTAGAGTGCGGCAGAGGGAGATGGAATTCCGCGTGTAGCAGTGAAATGCGTAGATATGCGGAGGAACACCGATGGCGAAGGCAATCTCCTGGGCCTGCACTGACGCTCATGCACGAAAGCGTGGGGAGCAAACAGGATTAGATACCCTGGTAGTCCACGCCCTAAACGATGTCAACTAGTTGTTGGACGGCTTGCTGTTCAGTAACGAAGCTAACGCGTGAAGTTGACCGCCTGGGGAGTACGGCCGCAAGGTTGAAACTCAAAGGAATTGACGGGGACCCGCACAAGCGGTGGATGATGTGGTTTAATTCGATGCAACGCGAAAAACCTTACCTACCCTTGACATGCCAGGAATCCTGCAGAGATGTGGGAGTGCTCGAAAGAGAACCTGGACACAGGTGCTGCATGGCCGTCGTCAGCTCGTGTCGTGAGATGTTGGGTTAAGTCCCGCAACGAGCGCAACCCTTGTCATTAGTTGCTACGAAAGGGCACTCTAATGAGACTGCCGGTGACAAACCGGAGGAAGGTGGGGATGACGTCAGGTCATCATGGCCCTTATGGGTAGGGCTACACACGTCATACAATGGCCGGTACAGAGGGCTGCCAACCCGCGAGGGGGAGCCAATCCCAGAAAACCGGTCGTAGTCCGGATCGCAGTCTGCAACTCGACTGCGTGAAGTCGGAATCGCTAGTAATCGCGGATCAGCATGTCGCGGTGAATACGTTCCCGGGTCTTGTACACACCGCCCGTCACACCATGGGAGCGGGTTCTGCCAGAAGTGGTTAGCCTAACCGCAAGGAGGGCGATCACCACGGCAGGGTTCGTGACTGGGGTGAAGTCGTAACAAGGTAGCCGTATCGGAAGGTGCGGCTGGATCACCTCCTTTCTGGAAAAAAGCACTCAAGTTTGGGCGCCCACACTTATCGGCTGTTGTTGTGTACGACAGCAAGTGAACGTGAACCGGCAGGCGTGAACCTGGCAGGGATGAGAATCCTAGGTTGACGGTGCTGCAGACGCGGTTCGAGCGGAAGTGAAGAGCGGGTCTGTAGCTCAGTCGGTTAGAGCACCGTCTTGATAAGGCGGGGGTCGTTGGTTCGAATCCAACCAGACCCACCAATCCTTCTGCATGAAGCATGTTCGGGGGATTAGCTCAGCTGGGAGAGCACCTGCTTTGCAAGCAGGGGGTCGTCGGTTCGATCCCGTCATCCTCCACCATCACTGATCACTGAAGTCGAACGTTAACGCAAGGGTTCCCTGAGAGCAGGGATGTTTGCGTTAGCGGTTCGAAAGAATGGCTGTTGTTCTTTAACAATTCGTAGAGTCGAATCAGCGTTGTTGACGGAAAGCATCTATGGGATGCACCGTGCCGTCAACAACATTTGATTGCGTCACCAGACTTCAACTCGAAGTAAAGAGCGAGTTTGAAGACGGCATAACGCGTAAATACTCAGAAAACGATCTTCTCGAACGATGAGGAGGTCGAGTCCTTGACGACGTCGAAGAGGCGTCAAAGTTATAGGGTCAAGTGACTAAGTGCATGTGGTGGATGCCTTGGCGATTACAGGCGAAGAAGGACGTGATAGCCTGCGATAAGCTTCGGGGAGCTGGCAAATTAGCTGTGATCCGGAGATTTCCGAATGGGGAAACCCACCCTTAGGGGTATCGCATACTGAATACATAGGTATGCGAGGCGAACCGGGTGAACTGAAACATCTCAGTAGCTCGAGGAAAAGACATCAACCGAGATTCCGAAAGTAGTGGCGAGCGAAATCGGACCAGCCTGCACGTTTTAGCATCGTACTTATCAGAACGGTTTGGAAAGGCCGGCCATAGCAGGTGATAGCCCTGTATGAAAAAAGTGTGGTGTGGAACTAGGCGTGCGACAAGTAGGGCGGGACACGTGAAATCCTGTCTGAAGATGGGGGGACCATCCTCCAAGGCTAAATACTCGTAATCGACCGATAGCGAACTAGTACCGTGAGGGAAAGGCGAAAAGAACCCCGGGAGGGGAGTGAAATAGATCCTGAAACCGCATGCATACAAAAAGTCGGAGCCCGCAAGGGTGACGGCGTACCTTTTGTATAATGGGTCAGCGACTTACATTCAGTGGCAAGCTTAACCGAATAGGGAAGGCGCAGGGAAACCGAGTCCGAATAGGGCGTTCAGTCGCTGGGTGTAGACCCGAAACCAAGTGATCTATCCATGGCCAGGATGAAGGTGAGGTAACACTTACTGGAGGTCCGAACCGACTAGTGTTGCAAAACTAGCGGATGAGCTGTGGATAGGGGTGAAAGGCTAAACAAACTTGGAAATAGCTGGTTCTCTCCGAAAACTATTTAGGTAGTGCCTCAAGTATTACCATCGGGGGTAGAGCACTGTTATGGCTAGGGGGTCATGGCGACTTACCAAACCATTGCAAACTCCGAATACCGATGAGTACAGCTTGGGAGACAGTGCACCGGGTGCTAACGTCCGGACACAAGAGGGAAACAACCCAGACCGCCAGCTAAGGTCCCTAAAATTGGCTAAGTGGGAAACGAAGTGGGAAGGCTAAAACAGTCAGGATGTTGGCTTAGAAGCAGCCATCATTTAAAGAAAGCGTAATAGCTCACTGATCGAGTCGTCCTGCGCGGAAGATGTAACGGGGCTAAGCCAGTTACCGAAGCTGCGGGTGCACAGCAATGTGCGCGGTAGGAGAGCGTTCTGTAAGCCTGTGAAGGTGTCTCGAGAGGGATGCTGGAGGTATCAGAAGTGCGAATGCTGACATGAGTAGCGTTAAAGGGGGTGAAAAGCCCCCTCGCCGTAAGCGCAAGGTTTCCTACGCAACGTTCATCGGCGTAGGGTGAGTCGGCCCCTAAGGCGAGGCAGAGATGCGTAGCTGATGGGAAACAGGTCAATATTCCTGTACCGATGTGTAGTGCGATGTGGGGACGGAGAAGGTTAGCTCAGCCGGGTGTTGGATGTCCCGGTTCAAGCCTGTAGTCGTGCCTGGTAGGCAAATCCGCCGGGCTAAGATGAGAGGTGATAACGAGGCCGCTTGCGGCCGAAGTGAGTGATACCCTGCTTCCAGGAAAAGCCACTAAGCTTCAGCTACACACGACCGTACCGCAAACCGACACTGGTGCGCGTGATGAGTATTCTCAGGCGCTTGAGAGAACTCTGGAGAAGGAACTCGGCAAATTGACACCGTAACTTCGGAAGAAGGTGTGCCCTTAGTAGGTGAACCTGTACAAGGGGAGCCCAATGGGGTCGCAGAGAATCGGTGGCTGCGACTGTTTAATAAAAACACAGCACTCTGCAAAGACGAAAGTCGACGTATAGGGTGTGACGCCTGCCCGGTGCCGGAAGGTTAAGTGATGGGGTGCAAGCTCTTGATCGAAGCCCCGGTAAACGGCGGCCGTAACTATAACGGTCCTAAGGTAGCGAAATTCCTTGTCGGGTAAGTTCCGACCTGCACGAATGGCGTAACGATGGCCACACTGTCTCCTCCAGAGACTCAGCGAAGTTGAAATGTTTGTGATGATGCAATCTCCCCGCGGAAAGACGGAAAGACCCCATGAACCTTTACTGTAGCTTTACATTGGACTTTGAACAGATCTGTGTAGGATAGGTGGGAGGCTTTGAAGCGGTGCCGCTAGGTGCCGTGGAGCCGTCCTTGAAATACCACCCTGGTGTGTTTGAGGTTCTAACCTTGGCCCGTGATCCGGGTTGGGGACAGTGTATGGTGGGCAGTTTGACTGGGGCGGTCTCCTCCCAAAGCGTAACGGAGGAGTTCGAAGGTACGCTAGGCACGGTCGGAAATCGTGCTGATAGTGCATAGGCAAAAGCGTGCTTAACTGCGAGACTGACAAGTCGAGCAGATACGAAAGTAGGACTAAGTGATCCGGTGGTTCTGTATGGAAGGGCCATCGCTCAACGGATAAAAGGTACTCTGGGGATAACAGGCTGATACCGCCCAAGAGTTCATATCGACGGCGGTGTTTGGCACCTCGATGTCGGCTCATCTCATCCTGGGGCTGTAGCCGGTCCCAAGGGTATGGCTGTTCGCCATTTAAAGAGGTACGTGAGCTGGGTTTAAAACGTCGTGAGACAGTTTGGTCCCTATCTTCCGTGGGCGCTGCAAGATTGAGAGAGCCTGCTCCTAGTACGAGAGGACCGGAGTGGACGCACCTCTGGTGTATCGGTTGTCACGCCAGTGGCATTGCCGAGTAGCTAAGTGCGGAAGAGATAACCGCTGAAAGCATCTAAGCGGGAAACTCGTCTCAAGATGAGTCTTGCCGGGGCCTTGAGCCCCCTGAAGAGTCGTTCAAGACCAGGACGTTGATAGGCTGGGTGTGGAAGCGCAGTAATGCGTTAAGCTAACCAGTACTAATTGCTCGTGCGGCTTGACCCTATAACTTTGGTGATCCTTAGCGACATCGAAGTGAGTCAATAGCTTATGCCGGGTGAGGCCACTACAGCGCCTCACCATCCGGTGCGCAATCAAATCCGCTGATTCATACCGACTCTACGAATTGGTCGTCTTGCTCCAGCAGCAAGGCGGCATCCAGTTATGCCTGATGACCATAGCGAGGTGGTCCCACTCCTTCCCATCCCGAACAGGACAGTGAAACGCCTCAGCGCCGATGATAGTGCGGATTCCCGTGTGAAAGTAGGACATCGTCAGGCTGTTATTCCCCAAAACCCCGCCCACTCTCGCAGTCGGCGGGGTTTTGCTTTTGCGGTATTCAAACCCCCGTTCCGCTGCGCCGCGTCAGTAGCGAAAGTAGTGCGTCCCCAGGGCGGCTGGGTCGGCTCGCGTGCGCTTCTTGAGCGTTGCGCTCATCAGGTCCACCCGCGCCGGGTCGCGCCAGCCCAACGCCGTGAACACGCGCTCGGCCGTGCGGGCAGAAGCTGATCAACCGACTCTTCTGGGCATAGCTTCGACTACTGCAACAGCTACGGCTACGGCTACGGATGCGCCTGGCTGCGGCCGGTATCGCGGGGCTCCGGCGATGAAGGCCGCTTCCACGCCGCACCGCCCCTGCTCTTCAGCCGATTCCACCTCCGCCTTCGAGCGGCTCTCAGGTGTCGACCACGTCCCCGCCGTCCATCGTGGCGGCTCCGGTGCGTATCAACTCATCCAGCAGGGACTCGCACCACGTATCGAATGCGGTGCCGTTGAAGTAGCGGGAATGGATTCGGCTGAGAAGCGGCGTCGCCCGCAGCCAGTGGAAGAGTCGCGGGCGCGCTGCCCGGCGCACCTCGATGAGGTGGAACTTGGTCAGCGCTTTGGCTGCATACCAACCATGTCGTTGTGGATCGCGTTCGAAACCCTCCAGGCGGCGATATGCGCGTTCCAGCGCAGCGGCCACATCGGAGAACACCGGTCCATGGCCGGGTATCACGGCGCGCACGTCCAGGCCTGCCATCAAGTCCAGCGTCTCCCGGACCTCCTGCAGGGCGGCGCTCCCGTCGATCTCGGGGAACACCACGCCGAAGCCATTGGCCCACAAGGCATCCGCCGAGATGAGGAGGCGTTCTTCAGGTGCATACAGGATCAGCGAATGCGGATCGTGGCCCGGGGCTCCCAGCACCTGCCATTCGAGCCGGCCGATCTGGTGGCGCTGACCCGGGGCCAGGGTGTCGCGGGCATCGAAACGGGGGCAGTGCTGGCCCGTCGCGGCGAAGGTCAGCGCCGCCGGGTCCCAGCGGCGCACGGCGTCGAATTGGGCGGCAGGCACATACACCGAGCACCCGAAGCGCTGAACAAGGGCAGCATTGCCGCCGCAATGGTCGGAATGCAGGTGCGTGTTGAAGATGCGCCCCAGTGGCGTCCCGTCCAACGCCCGCGCCACCAGTTCGACGGTTTGCGCTGCATGGGTGGCATAGCCGCTGTCGACGAGTACCGCGCCTGCGGGCGACGTATCGTGCAACAGCACGTTGTTGGACGACAGCCAGCCGCGTTCGAAGACAAGGACGTCCGCTGGTAGTCGTGGTGTCGTGGCGGTCACCTCGGCACCTGGCGGGGGCCCAAGGGGCGGCCATGGTCGTGCCGGCGAGCCTACAGGACCTGCTGCTTCCAGCTCGCCGCGCGTGAGCCCGCGCGACCAACTCCCCACCGGGGAAGATGCCGGCCCCGCGTGCCCGGGGGACCGGCGGCGAGCACCGTTCAAGCGGCGACCCTCAGCTCCCGGCGCAGGATCTTGCCGACATTGGTCTTGGGCAGCTCGTCCCGGAACTCGACGAACTTCGGGCGCTTGTAGGCGGTGAAGTTGTCCCGGCAGTAAGCCATCAGGTCTTCCTCGGACAAGGCCGGGTCCTTGCGCACCACGAACAGCTTGACCGCCTCGCCTGACTTCGGGTCGGCCACGCCCACCGCGGCGCATTCAAGCACTGCGGGGTGCAGATTCACCACCTGCTCAATCTCGTTCGGGTACACGTTAAAGCCGGAGACAAGGATCATGTCCTTCTTGCGGTCCACGATCTTCACATAGCCGCGCTCGTCCATCACGCCGATGTCGCCCGACTTGAAGAAACCGTCGGGCGTCATGACCTTTGCCGTTTCATCGGGCCGGTTCCAGTAGCCCACCATCACCTGCGGGCCGCGGATGCAGATCTCGCCGGCCTGGCCCACCGGCAGGTCCTGCCCGTTGTCGTCGCGGATTGCCACCTCGGTCGAGGGTATGGGAACGCCGATCGTGCCCGAGAACTCCTTGAGGTCGAGCCGGTTGCTGGTGGCCACCGGGGAGGTCTCGCTCAGGCCATAGCCTTCCACCACCGGGCAGCCGGTGATCTTCAGCCACTTCTCGGCAGTGGCCTGCTGCACTGCCATGCCGCCCCCATTGCTGACCACCAGTTCCGAAAAGTCCAGCGTGGCGAACTCCGGGTCGTTGGCCAACGCGTTGAACAGGGTGTTCACCGCCGGGAACATGTTGATCCTGTGCTTCTTCAGCGTCTTGATGAAGCCGGGGATGTCCCGTGGATTGGGGATCAGCAGGTTCATCGTGCCGAGCCGCGCGCCCATCATGTAGCACACCGTCAGTGCGAAGATGTGGTACAGCGGCAGGGCGCACACCACCGTCAGCGGCTTGTTGCCCAGCTTGTCCAGCATGGGCTTGAACCACGCCTCGGACTGCAGGATGTTGGCCACCACGTTGCGATGGGTCAGCGTCGCTCCCTTGGAGACACCGGTGGTGCCGCCGGTGTACTGCAGGAAGGCCACGTCATCCGGCCGCAGCGCGGGCCGCTGCAGCGACATGCCACGTCCCTGGGCCAGCGCGTCGTTGAAGCGGGTGACGGTGCGGCCCTGGGTCAAGGGCAGCTGGAACGCCGGCACCATCTTGCGGGCATGCCGCACCACGAAATTCACGATGCCGCCCTTCACCAGCCCGAGCATGTCGCCCATGGCTGCCAGGACGACGTGCCGCACCACGGTCTGGTCGATCACCGCCTGCAGGGTGTGCGCGAAGTTCTCCAGGATGATGATGGCCTCGGCGCCGGAGTCCTTCAGCTGGTGTTCGAGCTCGCGCGGCGTGTACAGCGGGTTGACGTTCACCACCGTGTAGCCGGCGCGCAGCACCGCGGCCAGTGCCACGACGTACTGCAGCACGTTGGGCATCATGATCGCGACGCGGCTGCCGCGCTGGAGCCCGCGGGACTGCAGCCAGGCGCCCAGCGCGGCTGAATGGGCGTCCACATCGGCAAACGTGAGGGTGCGATCCATGCACATGGCCGCATGACGGCCGGCGTACTTGTGGAAGGACTCCTCCAGCAAGGCCGCCAGCGAGTCGTACTGCGTGCAGTCGACCTCATGCGGCACATCCGGCGGGTAGTGGTGGAGCCAGGGCTTGGACGCAGTCACTTGTTCTCCATCAGCAGTTCTCGATCGACTCATTGTTCGCGCCCGTCCAGCGTTCTCCTACGGTAATTGCACTAACGGGCCGTCACCTAGGTGACTCGAACTCGCTGCCAAGTCGATAGCATCAGCCTCCAAACCACGACGAACCGGCGGCGATGGCGGCCGCGCCCCAACCTGCCTGCGCGGCACGCAAAGCCCCTGCCCTTGCCGGGAGTGCGAGTGGTGAGCCGGCCGAATGGCCGCTCTAATGGCCAGCCCCTATGGCTGCGGCTGCGAAGGATGCTTAAGGTCCCTGCCATGCAACGACGACGATGGCTCCAGCTCGGGCTCGCTTCCGCGGCGCTGCTGGCCGTGGCCGGCAGCTCGGCCTGGTTGACCCCCGCCGGGCTCGATGGCCACCGGCTGACGGCGGCCGGCCGCACGGTGCTGCAGGCCATCACGCGCGCGATGCTGGATGGCCGCCTGCCGGCGGCGCCTGGGGCCCTGGACGCTGAACTGCAGGCGCAGGTGGCCCGGGTGGAAGCCCTGGTGGCCGGCATGCCGCAGGCAACGCGAAGCGAGCTCTCGCGCCTGCTTGGCGTGCTGGCCAGCCTGCCGGGGCGCAGCCTGTTGGCCGGGCTGTCGGTGGAGTGGTCGGCGGCCTCGGTGCGGCAGGTGCAGCAGGCGCTCGAATCGATGCGCCACTCGCGGCTCTCGCTGCGCCAGCAGGCCTACCATGCCTTGCGCGAGCTGAGCCAGCTCGGCCACTACACCGCGCCTTCGCACTGGGCGGCCATTGGCTATCCCGGCCCCACCGACCTCTGACACACCGCCATGAGCAAGTTGCCCGACCCCATCCGGCAAGGCCTCGCACGCGGCTGGAAGGTGGCTGGCGGCCCGCATGCCGCGCTGCCGGCCAGCCTGGATTGCGATGTCGTCATCGTCGGCACCGGTGCCGGCGGGGGCATCACCGCCGAACTGCTGACCCGGGCCGGCCTCGATGTCGTGCTGGTGGAGGAAGGGCCGCTCAAGAGCAGCAGCGACTTCAACCAGCGCGAGAGCGAAGCCTATCCCGCGCTGTACCAGGAAAGCGCCGCTCGCAAGACCGCCGACCAGGCCATCACCATCCTGCAAGGCCGTTGCGTCGGCGGCTCCACCACGGTCAACTGGACCAGCTCCTTTCGCACGCCTGCGGCCACCTTGCAGTGGTGGGGCGAGCATTTCGGCCTGGCGGCGCTCTCGCCCGAGGCCATGAGCCCGTGGTTCGCCCATGCGGAGCGTCGCCTGCAGATCGGCCCCTGGCAGGTCCCGCCCAACGAGAACAACGATGTGCTGCGCCGTGGTGCCATCCAGCTGGGGCTGCGCTGGGGGGCCATCCCGCGCAACGTGTCCGGCTGCTGGAACCTCGGTTCCTGCGGCCTGGGTTGCCCGACCAATGCCAAGCAGTCCATGCTGGTGACCACCGTTCCCGCCGCGCTGGATGCCGGCGCGCGGCTGCTGGTGCAGACACGGGCCTTGCGCTTCGAGCACGATGGCCGGCGCGTCCAGGCCCTGCTGTGCGCGCCGGCAGGCAACGATGGGCGGGCTGATGGCGCGGCCACGCTGCGCATCCATGCCCGGCACTACGTGCTGTCGGGCGGGGGCATCAATTCGCCGGCGCTGCTGCTGCGCTCGCAGGTGCCTGACCCCCACGGGCGGCTGGGGCTGCGCACCTTCCTGCATCCGGTGGTGTTTTCGACAGCGACGCTGCCGCAGCCGGTGCAGCCCTGGCAGGGTGCGCCCCAGACCATCTACAGCGACCACTTCCTCCACACGCAGCCCATCGACGGCCCGCTTGGCTACAAGCTGGAGGCTCCGCCGCTGCACCCGACGCTGTTCGCCCTCACGGTGCCCAGCTATGGACGCCAGCAGGCCGAGCGCATGGCCCGCTACCCGCACACCAATGCCTTGCTGGCGCTGCTGCGCGACGGCTTCCACGAGCGATCGCCGGGCGGGCAGGTGCGCCTGCGTGACGACGGCTCGCCGGTGCTGCACTACGAGCTCACCGACGTGGTGCTCGATGGCGCTCGCCGCGCCCTGCTCAGCATGGCCGAGATCCAGTTCGCCGCCGGTGCCGCCGAGGTGCTGCCGGCCCACGAACTGGCCACGCCCTGGACCAGCTGGGCCGCAGCCCGCGAGGGCATCGGTCAGCTGCCGATCGTGCCCTACAAGACCCGCTTCGGTAGCGCCCACGTGATGGGCGGCTGCGGCATGGCGGGTGACGAACGCCTCGGTGTCGTGCGGCCGGACGGCCGCCACTGGCAGCTCGACAACCTCAGCGTGCATGACGGTTCGCTGTTTCCGACCAGCGTCGGTGCCAACCCCCAGCTCTCCATCTACGGCCTGGTGAGCCGCCATGCGAGCGGTCTTGCCAAGGCACTGACCGGCAAGGAGGCTGTGCTAGTGTGAGCGCCCATGCTCGCACGCCTGCAACGCCGCATCACGCTCACCCTCCTCGCGCTGGCCCTCGGCTGGGCGCTGGCTTTCACCCTGCTCGGCCGGCCCGGGCTGGCGGCCCTCGGCGCCGTGCTCATCGCCTTCGGCTATGCCGTGGTGCTGGGCGTGGAGTTCGTCATGGTGGCCGCCGTGCATGGCGACGATCCTGCGCCCCGCGCCACGGCGAGGCAGCTGCTGGCCGCGTGGTGGGGCGAAGTCACGCATTCGCCGTTGATCTTCTGCTGGCGCCAGCCCTTCTTCCCCAACGCGGTGCCCGATGCGCCTGACGCTCCCGGGCGCCGCGGTGTGCTGCTGATCCACGGGCTGGTGTGCAACCGGGGCTTCTGGACGCCCTGGCTGCGGCGCTTCCGCCAGCTCGGCGTGCCCTTCGTCGCGGTGAGCCTGGAGCCGGTGTTCGGCGATATCGAACACTATGTCGACATCATCGAGCAGGCGGTGCGGCGGCTGGAGGCCGGCACCGGCCAGCCGCCCGTGCTGGTCTGCCACAGCATGGGCGGCTTGGCGGCACGGGCCTGGCTGCAGGCCCGCCAGGCCGACACACGGGTGCACCGCATCATCACCATCGGCACGCCGCACCGGGGCACCTGGCTGGGCCGCTTCGCCCGCACCATCAACACCCGGCAGATGCGCCACAACGGCGAGTGGCTGCAGGCGCTGTCAGCGCTGGAGCCGCCCGAACGCTACCGTCGCTTCACCTGCTTCTACGGGCACTGCGACAACATCGTCTTCCCGGCCTCCACCGGCACCTTGCCGGGCGCCGTGAACTGGCACATCGCGGGCACGGCCCATGTGCAGATGGCGTTTCAGGCGCAGGTGTTCCAGGAAGTGCTGGCGTCCCTGGCCGATGGGCCGACGGCGGAGGCCGATGCGCCCCGCCCCGCGGCCCAGGCACCGGCGCGCTGAGCGAGCCAGGCGGCGGCGGCCGTCAGCAGGGCCTGCTTCAGCGTGGGGCCGGCCCAGGGGCCCAGCCAGGGGGCCAGGCGCTCATGGCAGGCGTCGGCCAGCAGGGCCAGGGCATAGAGGGTCAGCACGATGCGCCAGTCGGCGCGGCTGGTGCAGTGGCCTTCCAGGCGCAGCGCGCCGGCGGGGATCAGCAACAGGGGCAGCAACTGCACCAGCAGCAGGCCGCGCAGGTCGCCGGCGCCCTGCGTCACCTGGCCGACGCTCCAGTGCACCGCCGAGGCGGTGGCCAGCAGCAAGGCGCCCAGCACGAGGGGCCAGCGCTGCCAGCGTTCGTCGATGCGTTCGGCCAGGAAGGCGCACATCAGCATCACGCAGGCCCAGGCCCCCGGCACATGGGCCAGCAACAAGCTGGAGTCGTGGCTGGTGGCGCCGTCGTAGATCGCGGCGGGACCCGAGAGCGCCAGGCTGGCGAACAGCAGCTGCCAAGGCAGTGCCATGCGGCGCGCCGACAGCAGGCCCCAGAGGCCGGCGGCGAACAGGTTGAGTGCCGCCAGCACCTGCAGCGCCCGGGCTGCGCCCAGATCGGAAAGGGCGTCGACGCCGCGCCGTGTTTCGCTGATGGGCCCGCAAGCCAGCAGGCCGACGATGAGCGCCAGGGTCATGGCCGACAGCAAGGCCACCGTGCAGCGCTTGGTGAGTGTGGCGTTCATGGCGTCTACCTCCGCTGCGGCAGCGGGGAACTGCCGCGTGAACTGCTCCGAAGGCCTGCAGTGTCCGCCCCGGCCGGCTGGCGAACAATCACTCTTGCGAGGGGGGCCACCCCCATTGCCCTGGGGGGGCAGCAGGCACGCTGCTGGCTCATGCGCACCGGCCGGTGGCGATGCCGGCCCGGACCCTGCCGGTGCCGTCGAACTGGTGCACTGTTGGATCGTTGAAGCGGCACGGCCGTGGGTTGCAAGCTGGAGCGCCGGGCGCAGGCCGGCCGGGTGATCGTGCTTCACCGCAGCGCCACCGGTCGGCGCGCAGGCCTGATGACACGCCGGAAGACAGCCCGCAGCCTGGCGCCGCCGGTGCGGTCCCACCTCTGCCCGGCCCATCCCGACGCCGCCCTGCAGCGGCATCGGGTCGCTCAGACATGAAACATGCACAATAGCTCTTCATGACAGCGCCCATCGAGCTCGACGCCATAGATCGACGCATCCTTCGTGCCCTGCAGGTCGATGGGCGCATGACCTACGACCAACTGGCCGGCGAGGTGCAGCTGTCCCCATCGGCCACGCTGCGCCGCGTCAAGCGGCTGGAGGAAGCCGGCGCCATCGCGGGCTACGTCGCACTGGTGCCGCCCGAACGGGTGGGGCTGGGCCTCACCGCCTACCTGAACGTGCGGCTCGAAAAGCACAGCGAGGTGCACAAGCGCAATCCGATGGACCTGTTCCGGGCCGCCGTGCAGGCCTGGCCGGAAGTGGTCGAGTGCGTCGCACTCACCGGCGAGATGGACTACCTGCTGCGGGTGGTGGTGGAAGACATGGCGCACTACTCCCGCTTCGTGATGGACACCTTGTTGAAGCACCCGAGCGTGGCGGATTGCAAGACGAGCTTCGTGCTGGACCGCGTCAAGAACACCACCGCGGTGCCGGTATGAGGCGAGCGGCGTCGCGCGCAGGCTCGCCCGGAGACGCTCCCGGCCCTACCGGCTGCCGAGTTTCAAGAGGGCGCCGCGGCGGTGGCGCCCTGCAGGCGACGCACCGAGCCGGGTGGCCCGATGCCGCTCCCGGCCCTGCATGCCGGCGCCGCCTCAGCGCCGCAGCAGCACCAGCGCCAGTTCGGTATGGCCCATCGGGTGGGGCTGTTGCTCGTAAGGGGGCTTGGGCCAGAGCCACTGCGGCTCGGGGAACAGCGCCCGCATGGCATGGATGTCGCAGTGGTAGGGCGGGCCCTCGATGGCGCCGGTGGCGGCATTCGGGCGCAAGGCCTGCATGAAGAGCGCATAGAGCCGCCCGTCCGGGCGCAGCCAGCGATGCAACTGCTGCGCATAAGCCACCCAGGCGTCCGGGTGCAGGGCGCACAGGCAGGTCTGCTCGTAGACGGCGTCCAGTGGCTGCGCCGGCGCCCATTCGAGCACGTCGGCCTGCTCCACCCGTGCCGCCAGGCCGCGGCCCTGCAGCAAGGCGCGGCTGCGCTGCACGGCCGCCTCGGCATAGTCCAGCCCGATGACCTCGCAGCCCTGGGCGGCAAGCGTGGCCAGCTCCCAGCCCGAGCCGCAGCCCGGCACCACGACGCGGCTGCCGGCTGCCGGCGCTTCGCCACGCGCCTGCCAGGCCAGGAGTTGCGGGGAGGGGCCGCCGCGGTCCCAGGGTGTCTGCTGGGCGTCGAAGCGGGCTTGCCAGAAGTCGCGGGTGGGTCCTGCCATCGCACCGGTGGGCGGCGTCACTGCAGGGGGCCGACGGCCGGCTGGCGCGACGAGGGCGGCACGCACCGCTCTGGCCCGGCCGGCGGCTCGGCCGCCCAGGTGCTGCGAAGTCCGCGCAGGATGCTGCGGAACTGTGGCGACAGCAGCGGATCGGCCGACAACAGCGCCAGGTTGCTCGCGATGCGGCTGGCCGTCTCCGGCAGCTGTTCGCTGGCGCAGCGGCGATAGTTGGTCATCAGGATCAGGGTGCCGGCCAGCAAGGCTTCGGCGCCGGGGACAGCAGGGCTGGACATCGGTACGGCCTGTCGATGGAAACGTTTTCGATTATGTGGCCACGGGATGCCCGGTCAATGCGGCCGGACCCAACCTGTCACCTCTTGCAGCTTATGGGCTGTCCAGCTCCGCCAGCATCGCAAAGGTCGCGGCTTCCGAGAGGTTGAGCAACTGCGCGATCTCGGCGATGTCGTCCGGCAGCGCGGGATTGTCCCAGTCGAGGGCCGAGTGGCGGGCCAGGCGGATGGCCAGCATCACGTTGCGCACCTGCACGTCCTCGGCATGCCGCTCGTCGGTCACGCGGATCAGGATGTCGGGCAGGCGCCAGGCGCGCAGCAGGGCCTGCTCGAGCTCGTCCAGGGTGACGTTGAGCACCTCGCGCTGCGCGACCGCCGAGCGCAGCCCCGGCTCGGCCCGCTGGCGCTCGACGATGCGCTGCGCGAGCACCGGTGCGTGGCACCACAGCAGCAGTTCGGCCACCGGGTGCATCAGCGCGGCTTCGTGCAGCACGGCGGCGTCGGCGTCCATGCGGTGCACCGCGAAGGCCAGCGAGAAGGTGGCGGCGCGCGAGGCGCGGCGCAGCACGGCGGCCAGCCCGGCCTGGGCCTCGGGCTGGTCGTGCAGCAGGTCGTCGGTGGAGCGCAGCTGCTCGAAGGCGGCAAAGAAAGGCGTGATGCCGAGGAAGACCAGCGCCGCGGTGACGGTCTCGGTGCTCGCTTCGTAGCGCGCCGGCCGCACCCGTGCCACATGGGCCAGCAGCTTGATCGCCAGCAGCGGGTCGCTGCCGATCAGCTCGGCGATGCCATGCGCGTCGAGCTGCTCCTCGACCGCGCGCAGCGAGGCAATGGTCCGGGCCGTGTGGGGCAGGACGGGAATGTCGGCCTGGCTGAAGTGGTCGGTCCAGGCGGCCAGGTCGGGCAGGGCATGCAGCAACATCGAACGGCTCCGAAGCCCATGGTCACAGCACTATCGGCCGCCTGCCGGAAGCCTGAATACGGGTTTACACCAGCCGCCCTCTGTCACTTGGCGCCGAGCGCCCGCTTCACGTCGAGCCCGACCTTGCGGTTGACGAACTGCGGCGTCGCGACCTTGGACAGATCCACTTCGCCGGGCTTGTAGAGGCCGGCCTTCACCATCTGCTCATAGAAGTCGCGCACCCGGGCGTTGTTCATGGCGCCGATGCCTTGCGTCAACGCCTCGCCGGAGTCGACGATGCCCTGCTGCTTCAGCAAGGCGACCGAGGCTTCCAGCTCTTCTTCGCTCATTTCAGGATTGTCCCGGCGCATCGCAGCATTGGCCGCCTTGCGATCGCCATAGAGGTAGTTGTACCAGCCGAGGATGGAGGCATCGACAAAGCGCTGCACCAGCTGCGGCCGCTTCGACACCGTGTCGATGCTGGCCTCGATCAGTGTCGAGTACGTGGAATAGCCATGGTCGGCCAGCAGGTGCACCACCGGTTTGAAGCCGGCCTGCTTCTCGACATAGATCGGCTCGGCCACCGAGTAGCCCTGCTGCACTGCCTTCTTGTTGGCCAGGAAGGGGCCGAGGTTGTAGGTGTAAGGCTTGAGCTGCGCGTCGCGGAAGCCGTGCTGCGACTTGAGCCACTGCCACCAGCTGAATTGCGCGTCCTTGGCGATCAGGGCCAGCGGTGCGTCCTTCAGGCGGGCCCAGTCCTCGTGGCCCTGGCCGGGATGTGCGATGAGGGCCTGCGGGTCCTTCTGGAACATCGCCGCCACCACCACGGTGGGCAGGCCGTTCTTCACGTTGTCGAAGGAGTGGAGCAGGTTGCCGGTCATCAGGAAATCGATCTTGCCGGCCGGCAACAGCGGCCGGTTGTTCACCTGCGGGCCGCCCTGCTGCAGCGTCACATCCAGGCCGTACTTCTTGTAGGTGCCGTCCACCAGCGCCTGGTAGAAGCCGCCGTGGGCGGCCTGGGCCTTCCAGTTGGTGGCGAACACCACCTTGTCCTGGCCGTGCGCCAGCCCGGCTGCGAGCAGCCCGAGGCACAGGCCCACAGCGCGCGGAGGAGGGAAAGTAGCCATGCAAAACTCCCTGTGAAGAAGTGAAGGGGCTCGTTCAACGCTGCGAGGCATGCCAGCGCCCGAGGCACCAGCGCTCCAGCGCGTTGAAGAGCAGGTAGATGGCGATGCCGGTGAGCGAGGTCAGCAGCAGCGCGGCGTACATGCGCGGTGTGTCGGTGCGGAAGCTGGCTTCCTGGATGCGCGACGCCAGGCCGGTCTCGACACCGGCAGCGCCGGCGGTGAACTCGGCCACCACCGCGCCGATGAGGCTCAGGCCGCCGGAGATCTTCAGCCCCGCGATGAAATAGGGCAGGGCCGACGGCACCAGCAGCCAGCGCAGCCGCTGCCACCGGCTCGCGCGGTAGAGCTGGAACAGGTCGCGCAGGTGCGGATCGGCCGAGCGCAGGCCCATCACCGTGTTGGACAGGATGGGGAAGAACGCGACGATCCAGGTGCACAGCAGCAAGGCGGCGGTGGTGCTGTCGACATAGATGATGATCAGCGGCGCGATCGCGACGATGGGCGTCACCTGCAGCACGATGGCGAACGGCATCAGGGCCTGCTCCACCCAGCGCGCGCTGGCGAACAGCGCGGCCAGCAGCGCCCCGCCGACCGCTGCCAGCAGCAGCGCGCCGAACGTCAGCCGCACGGTGAAGCCCCAGGCCTGCAGCAGCGAGTCGCGGTTAACCCACAGCGTTTGCAGCACCTGGCTGGGCGCGGGCAGGATGAAGTGCGGCAGCTCGGCCCACCGCACCACCGCCTCCCACAGGCCGATGGCCACCAGCACGGCCACCGCCGGTATCCAGGCACGGGTGGCGCTGGGCTTCATGCCGGCTGCTCCGCGCCAAGCACGGCCTGCTCCAGTGCCATCGAGACCTGGCTGCACAGCTCTGCGTAGGCGGTGGAGGTGCGCCATTCGCGCCGTCGCGGATACGGCTCGGGCACGCGGATCTCGGCGGTGATGCGCCCCGGCCGGGGACCCATCACCAGCACCCGCTGGCTCAGGTAGACCGCCTCGAACACGCTGTGCGTGACAAAGAGGCTGGTGAAGCGGCCGGCCAGCCACCAGCCCAGCAGGTCGTCGTTGAGCTTCTGGCGGGTCAGCTCGTCCAGTGCGGCGAAGGGTTCGTCCATCAGCAGCAGGCGCGGCTCGCGCACCAGCGCGCGAGCGATGGACGCCCGCATCTTCATGCCACCGGACAGCTCGGACGGATAGGCCCGCGCAAAGCCGGCCAGGCCGACCGAGCCGAGCAGTGCCTCGATGCGCGGGCGCGCCGCCTCGCGGCGGCTGCCGGCAATGCGCAAGGGCAGCCAGACGTTGTCGAACACGGTGGCCCAGGGCATCAGCGTCGGCTCCTGGAAGACGAAGCCGGCTTCCGCCTGCGGCCGACTCAGCCGGCCGGCGCTGGGGCTGTCCAGGCCGGCCACCAGGCGCAACACCGTGCTCTTGCCGCAGCCGGACGGCCCGAGCAGCGAGACGAACTCGCCGGCCTCGATGCTGAAGCGGACGTCGTGCAAGGCCAGCGTGCCGCTGGGAAAGCGCTTGTCGAGATGCTCGGCTTCGATCAGGGGGGCGGTGGGCAAGGCGGCGGTCCTGGCGGCGGCGATGGGCCCCGATTGTCGCGGCGTTCGAGGGAGCGCGGGGAACGCACGGTTTCGGTGCCGCGGGCGGCGCCGGACGTCGCCGAAACAGGGGACAGCGCCTGCCGCATCCCCATTTCAAGGGAGCGCGGCCGCAGCGGCCGGCCGATACGATCGCCGCGACCCGGGCCGCCTGGCCCTTTCGAAGAAAGACACCGACATGAACATCGTCCATCGCGCCCAGCAGTTGATGCTCTCGCCCGACAGCGAGTGGCGCCGCATCGACACCGAGGCCGACGACATCCCCACCCTCTATCGCCGCTACGCCCTGCCGCTCGGTGCGGTCCCTGCCGTGGCCGGCTTGCTGGGGTTCACGCTGGTCGGCATCAGCATCCTGGGCCAGACGGTGCGCCTGCCCTTCTTCAGCACCTTGCTGCAGGCGGCCCTCGGATATGCGGTGGGCATGGCGGCGATCTTCCTGCTGGCGCTGTTGATCCAGGCCATGGCGCCCCGGTTCGGCGGCCGGCCGGACCGGCTGCAGGCCTTCAAGCTCGCGGCCTACAGCATGACGCCCCACTGGGTGCTGGGCATTGCCGGCCTGGTGCCGATGCTCGGTGCGCTGGCCGGCATCGTCGGCGGGCTCTGGTCGCTGTGGGTGCTGCACCGCGGCCTCGGCTTGCTGATGCGGGTGCCGCCGGAGCGGCACCTCGCGTTCACGGCGACGCTGGTGGCCATCCTGGTCGGCCTGTCGCTCGCGCTGGTCGCGGTGATGCGGGTCTTCGGCTGAGGCGGCCGCGCGGCGGCGGCCTGCGGCTCGGGGCAGCGGTCGCCCGGCGCTTGCAGGCAGCAACATGGTGTTGCGCGGCTCTGCTAGCCTCCCCGCGATGACCTTGCTGCACACCCTGTCTCCCTGGATCAATACCGCGTGGGCGGCCCTGGTGGCCGTGGTACTGGCGCTGATCGTGCACCGCGTGGGGCGCTTCGTGGTCCTGCGCATCACCCGCTCCACCACGGTGCTCGACCGCTTCGCCCGCGCGTGTGACCGGCCCTCGCAATTCGTCTTGCCGCTGGCTGCACTGCAGCTGGTCTGGCTGGGGGCGAGCGAGGCGCTGCCGCTGCTCAACAGCGTGCGCCATGTCAACGGCGTGCTGCTGCTCATGTGCATCACCTGGCTGGGCATCCGGGGGGTGCGCGGCATCGCCGACGGGGTGATTCGCCGTCATCCGTCCAATGTGGCCGACAACCTCGCGGCACGTCGCATCCAGACCCAGGTGCGGGTGCTGGCCCGCACGGCGCAGTTCGTGGTGCTGCTGGTGGGGCTGGCGTTGACGCTGCTGACGATTCCCGGCGCGCGGCAGGTCGGCGCGAGCCTGCTGGCTTCGGCCGGGGTGGTCGGCGTGGTCGCCGGCCTGGCGGCCAAGCCGGTGTTCGGCAACCTCATTGCCGGACTGCAGATTGCACTGGCCCAGCCGATCCGCATCGACGACGTGCTGGTCGTCCGCGGTGAGTGGGGCCGGGTGGAAGAGATCACCGGCAGCTACGTGGTGCTGAAGGTCTGGGACGAGCGCCGGCTCATCATCCCGCTGCAGTGGTTGATCGAGAACCCGTTCGAGAACTGGACCCGTACCACCGCCCAGATCACCGGCACCGTCTTCCTGTGGGTGGACTACGGCATGCCGCTGGAGCCCTTGCGTGCCGAAGCGCGGCGGGTGTGCGAGTCGGCGCCCCAATGGGACGGGCGGCTGTGCCTGCTGCAGGTGACCGACACCGCGCCGCACGGCGTGCAATTGCGCCTGCTGCTTTCCTCGCACTCCTCGGGTGACAACTGGGACTTGCGCTGCCTGGTGCGCGAGGCGCTGGTGACGCTGATGCGGCGCGACTATCCGCAGTTCCTGCCCAAGACGCGCGGCGAGCTGGGCCCGGACGCCGCACTGCCTCGCTTCGGGCTGGCCGGGGACCGCGATGCGGCGGCGCCGGCCGCGGCAGCGCCCGCTACGGCGCACCGGTCGGAGGCGCCTGTCTCGTGAAGGACGCGGCGCTGCCGCCGCGAGGCGGCTGGCATGCGTTGCCCCCCGAGCCTTGGAAAGCCTGGTTGCGGTTCTCCACGCTTGCTTACCACCAAGCGCGGCCGGACGTCTGATAATTCCTGGGACTTGATCCCATAATCACCTCTCAGGAAGGAACCCCCGATGAAGGCATGGCTGTACGCCGGCATCGCGGTCATTGCGCTGGCTGCTGTCAGCGCTTCGCGAGCGGACCCGCAGGGTCGCGAACCTCAGTCTTCCTCCTTCACCCGGTACTGGCTCATCAGCTGCTGCTGCATGGCCGGGGGCACCGGGTCGTAGTGAGACAAGGCGGTGGTGTAGCGGCCCTGCCCGCCCGTCATCGCGTTCAGGCGCGACTGGTAACCGTTCAACTCGGACATCGGCACCTGGGCCTTCACCGCCATCAGGCCGGCCGCCAGTGCCCGTGTGCCGCTGACCTGTCCGCGTTTCGACGAGAGGTCACCGGTGATGTCGCCGACGCTGCCCTCCGGCGCCTCGATCTCGATCTCGACCACCGGTTCCAGCACGATGGGCCTTGCCTTCTGCACCGCGTCGATGAACGCCTTGCGGCCTGCCGTCACAAAGGCGATTTCCTTGGAATCGACCGAGTGGTGCTTGCCGTCGTAGACGACCACCCGCACGTCCTTCACCGGGTAACCGGCAATCACGCCACTGTCCATCACCTGCCGCACGCCTTTTTCGACGGCGGGGATGAACTGGGTCGGAATGGCTCCGCCCTTCACCTGGTCCACGAACTCGAAGCCGCACGCA
Source organism: Eleftheria terrae (assembly GCF_030419005.1). Classification (NCBI taxonomy): domain Bacteria; kingdom Pseudomonadati; phylum Pseudomonadota; class Betaproteobacteria; order Burkholderiales; genus Eleftheria; species Eleftheria terrae. The sequence goes on along the minus strand of NZ_CP106951.1, from coordinate 2,514,209 downwards.
TTGCCGCTGGAGCGCGGCAGCGGCTCCACGCGCAGGAAAACTTCGCCGAACTGCCCGGCGCCGCCGGTCTGTTTCTTGTGCCGGTGATGTCCCTCGGCGGGGGCGGTGATGGTTTCCTGGTAGGCGATGCGGGGCGGCCGCACGTTCACTTCACATTTGTAGATGTCGGTCAGGCGCTCCAGCAGCGTGCGCAGGTGCAGCTCGCCCAGGCCGTAGACCACGGTCTCGTTGGTGGCCGCCGCGTGCTGAACCCGCAGGCAGGGGTCTTCGTCGACCAGCTTCTGCAGGATGTCCCACAGGCGCTGCTCGTCGCCACGGCGCTTGGGCTCGATGGCCAGGCCGTGCACCGCGGCCGGGAAATCGAGCGCCTGCAGGTGGATGTGCTCGTCCTCGGCGGCGTCGTGCAGCACGGCGTCGAAGTGGATCTCCTCGACCTTGGCCACCGCGCAGATCTCGCCGGGCCCGGCGCGCGGGACCTCGACATGCTCCTTGCCCTTCAGCAGGAACAGATGCCCGACCTTGAAAGGCTTGCGGCCGTCGCCGACATAGAGCTGGCTGTCGCGGGTGACGGTGCCCTGGTGGACCCGCATCACCCCCATCTTGCCGACATACGGATCGACCGTGACCTTGAAGACATGCGCCAGCACATGCCGGCCGGGATCGGGTTCGGCGCGCAGCGGCTTGGCCTCCGGGCCTTCGCCCTGCAGGAACTGCGGCGGGTTGCCTTCGCCGGGATGCGGCATCAGGCGCACCATCACGTCCAGCAGCTCGGACACGCCGGCGCCGTTGCGGGCGGAGACGAAACACACCGGGATGAGGTGGCCCTCGCGCAGCGCCTGCTCCAGCGGGGCATGCAGCTCGGCGGGGTCGACATCGCCGTCGTTGAGGTAGCGTTCGACGAACCCCGCGTCGACTTCCACCACTTGTTCCACCAGCGCACGATGGGCCTGCTCGACCGAAGAAAAATCGGCCTCGCCGGCCGGGTTGAAGAAGCAGTCCACCACCCGGCTGCCGCCGCCGGCCGGCAGGTTCAGTGGCAGGCATTCCTTGCCGAAGGTCTCGCGCAGCTGGGCCAGCAGCGCCGGCAGGTCGGTGCGCTCGGCATCGATCTTGTTCACGATGAGCAGCCGGCACAGCCCGCGGCGGGCGGCCCAATCCATCATGCGCAGGCTCATCGTCTCGATGCCCGAGGTGGCGCTGATGACCACTGCCGCCGTCTCGACCGCCTCCAGCGCCGTCATGGACTGGCCAAGAAAGTCGGGCGCGCCCGGGGTGTCGATCAGGTGCACCCGGGTGTCGAGGTGCTCCAGGTGGACCACGCTCGAGTTCAGCGAGTGCTGCGCCTTGCGCTCCAGCGGATCGAAGTCGCTGACCGTGCTGCCGCGCTCCACGCTGCCGGGCGACCCGATGGCGCCGGCCTGGTGCAACAGCGCTTCCAGCAAGGTGGTCTTGCCGGACGCCGCGGCGCCGACGAGTGCGAGGGTGCGGATCGAGGCGGGGCCAGGCGAACCGGGCAAGGTCATGGGCACTCTCCTGGAAACTGCAGAGGCAGCGCATGCACCGTGCGTGGCGGGCAAGTCGTGCGACTGCGGGTGGGCCGACCGGTGCGGCACAGCGTAAGGGATGATGCGGCCTCGCACAAGCACCGCCAGCGTGGCCCGGGCGTGCCCACGCCGGCGGGCAGGGGCGGCTGCCGGTATGCCGCTTGCCGCAGCCCCGGGGACGCTTCACGGACCTGCCATGCACCGACATCCCGTTGCCTCCAGCAGCCTCAGCGCCATCGGCTACGACGCGAAGCGGCGTCTGATGGAGGTCGAGTTCCTGACCGGGCGCGTCTACCGCTACCTCGATGTCCCGGCCGAGGCCTGGCAAGCCCTGATGGCGGCTCCGTCGCTCGGGCGCCACTACAACGAGTGCGTGCGCGACCGCTATGAAGCCGTCGAGATCACGCCCGAGGCGACGCGTTCGCCGCCTAGCCGTCGAGGGTGAAGCCCACCTTGAGCGTCACCTGCCAGTGGGCCACCTGGCCGTCGACCACATGGCCGCGCGTCTCGGTGACCTGGAACCAGTGGATGTTCCTCACCGTTTCATGGGCCTTGGCGATCGCACGTCGCACCGCGTCGTCGCTGCCCTCGGTGGAGGAGCCGGTCAGCTCGATGAGCTTGTACACATGTTCCGACATGAACAACTCCTGAAGCCGGGCCAGCATACCGGTGCCCACGTGCCGGCCGGCCAAGACCCTGCCTTGGGTGCGGGCCGCGCCGCTGCAGCGGATGCCGGGGGAGCGGGCGCGGCGGGCCTTGGCATGCGGGCCGGCTGAGTGAGCGGTTGGCGCTGGGTGGCCGGCGGCATGAGGAGAGGACGCCGGGCGGCCGGCGTCGCCGTTGTGCGTTGTGTATGGAAGCGCGGCAGCAGGGGGCCGGCCTTTCGTCTGCCAACGCGGCGCCTGGCTGGACTGGCCCTGCCAGGCGGGCGGGCGTCGCACTCGATAGGCTCAGGGCCGCACGGGCGATGCCGCGCGGTCGGCAAGGCCGGCAGCGGCTGCGGCATACCGTGCCGGCCGGCGGCTGCGCGTGACTGCCCTCCCGTGCGCCGGGTGCCTTGGGCCTCCACAGCCCTGCACCCGGTGGCTTGTTCCGCGGGCGGTGCGGGCCGCTGCCCTCGACCTCCTTCGCCGGCCGCGCCCGTCGGCCAGCGGGCAGGGCGGCGCGGCGGGCTACTGGAAGGCCACTTCGGCAAAGCTGCGCAGCTTGCGGCTGTGCAGCTGGTCCTGCCGTTGCTGGCGCAGGATGTCCACTGCGCGGATGCCGATGCGCAGGTGCTGGTCGACCCGTTCCCGATAGAACTGGTTGGCCATGCCGGGCAGCTTCAGCTCGCCGTGCAAGGGCTTGTCGCTGACGCACAGCAGCGTGCCGTAGGGCACCCGGAAGCGGAAGCCGTTGGCCGCGATGGTGGCGCTCTCCATGTCGAGCGCGATGGCCCGGCTCTGGCTGAAGCGGCGCTCCGGCGTGCGGTGGGGCAGCAGCTCCCAGTTGCGGTTGTCGACCGAGGCCACCGTGCCGGTGCGCATCACGCGCTTGAGCTCGTAGCCCTCCAGACGCGTCACCTCGGTGACGGCCGATTCGAGCGCCACCTGCACCTCGGCCAGCGGCGGGATCGGCACCCACAGCGGCAGGTCCTCGTCGAGCACATGGTCCTCGCGCACATAGCCGTGGGCCAGCACATAGTCGCCCAGCTGCTGCGTGTTGCGCAGCCCGGCGCAATGGCCCAGCATGATCCACGCGTGCGGGCGCAGCACCGCGATGTGGTCGGTGATGGTCTTGGCGTTGCTGGGGCCGACGCCGATGTTGACCATGGTGATGCCACTGCGGTCCTTGCGCACCAGGTGGTAGGCCGGCATCTGCGGCAGCCGCGGCGGCGGCGAGCCGGACAGGTCGTTCTCCGACGGCAGCAGGTGCGCGCGCCGCGTCACCACGTTGCCCGGCTCGATGAAGGCGATGTAGTCGTCATTCGGCGAGTTGTCGGGCGGCGTGGCCATCAGCTCCCGGCCCAGCCGCACGAATTCGTCGATGTAGAACTGGTAGTTGGTGAACAGCACGAAGTTCTGGAAGTGCCCCGGCGCGGTGCCGGTGTAGTGGCGAAGCCGGTGCAGCGAGTAGTCCACCCGCGGTGCGGTGAACAGCGCCAGCGGCCAGGGCTGGCCCATGGCAGGCTCGTAGGTGCCGTTGGCGATGCCGTCGTCCATCGCGGCCAGGTCCGGCAGGTCGAACACGTCGCGCATCAGCAGGCGGCGGCCGGCGGCCAGGCTGCCTTCCAGGTGGTCGTCCTCGAACAGCGAGAAGTGCAGCGGAATCGGCTGGCTGCTGGTGCCGATCTCCAGCGGAATGCCGTGGTTCTTCAGCAGCAGGCTGAACTGCTCGAGGTAGTAGTTGCCGAACAGCTCGGGCCGGGTCAGCGTCGTCTCGTAGGTGCCCGGGCCGGCCACGAAGCCGTAGGCCAGGCGCGAGTCGGCACGGGCCACCGTGTCGGTGTGCACGCGCACGAAGGGGTAGTGCGCCCGCACATGGCCGCCCGGCGTGTCGCCGGCGACGAAGCGGTGCAGCGCCTCGCGCAGGTGGGCAATGTTGGCGTCGTAGATCTCGCGCACGCGGGCGAGGGCGGCGTGGGGGTCGTTGAACTGCGAAGTCGGAAAACTGGGTGCTGACATATGAAGGGGTTTCCGTGGACTGCCTCCCGATTGTGGCGCGGCCGGCCATGCCGGGGCGCGGGCCGGCCTTTCGATTGTGGTGCCGTGCCGACCGACTGTCCGCTGCAGCACGGCTGGCCAGCGCCGGGAGCCGGGCAGAATCGGGCTTCCCTCAGCGCTTCGATTGGATGAACGAATGAGCGAACTGTCGTTTCGGCTGCCCGAGTTCCAGCAGATGCTGTCCACCCTGCCGCCGGTGCCGGCCAGCGGCCTGGCCACCGATGCCACCTTCTGGAAGGCGGTGCAAGGCCTCTACCGGCGCTCGCAGCGGATGGTCAACCTCGAGAACGGCTTCTGGGGCGTCATGCCCGAGCCGGTGCGCCTGATGCACCAGTACTGGAGCGATCGCATCAACGAGGAAAACACGCTGTGGGTGCGCGAGTGCTGGGCTGATGCCCAGGAGGAGGTGCGTGCGACAGTGGCTGCGGCGCTGGGCTGCGGCGTCGACGAGATCGTGCTGACCCGGGGCGCCACCGAGGCGATGCTGGCCCTCATCAGCGGCTACAGGCTGCTGCAGCCGGGCGACGCGGTGCTCTACAGCAACCTCGACTATCCCGCCATGCGGCATGCCATGGCCTGGCTGCGCGAGCGGCGCGGCGTCGAGCCGCTGTGCCTTCAGATTCCCGAGCCGGCCACGCGCGAGAGCCTGCTGCAGGCCTACCAGGACATGCTGCGGCGCCACCCTCGCATCCGGCTGGTGCTGCTGACGCACCTGAACCACGTGACGGGGCTGGTGACCCCGGTGCGCGAGGTGGCCGCGATGGCCCGTGAGGTGGGGGCGGAGGTGATGGTGGATGCGGCGCACTCCTGGGGCCAGATGGACTTCCGCGTCACCGATCTGGACGTGCCCTTCGCCGGCTTCAATCTGCACAAGTGGATTGCGGCGCCCATCGGTTGCGGCTGCCTCTACATCCGGCGCGACCGCCTGGCGGCGATCGACCGCTACCTGGGCGACGCCGATTTCCCGGAAAGCGACATCCGCTCGCGCGTGCACCCCGGCACCGTCAGCTTCGCCGCCTGGCTCAGCCTGCCGGCCGCGCTGGAACTGCATGGTCGCATCAGTGCGGCGGCCAAGCAGGCCCGGGTGCATCACCTGCGCAACCGCTGGGTGGCGGCGGCCCGGGCGCTGCCGGGCATCGAGGTCCTGACGCCCGATGACCCGGGCCTGGTGGCCGGCATCACCAGCTTCCGGCTAGAGGGCCGGACCAGCCGCGAGGACAACGATGCGCTGGTGGCCACCCTGCGCGACCGGCACGGCATCTACACCATGCGCCGGCCGGGCGCAGCCGGCGGCGACGTGGTGCGGGTGACGCCCGGCGTTTTCACCCGCGAGGACGAGGTGGACCGGCTGGTCGAGGCGCTGCCGCAGCTGCTGCAGGGCTGAGCCCGGCAGGCCCGCCTCACACGCCGGCCACCGACGTGGCCGGGGCCAGGGCGGTCAGCCCGGCGTCGACCTGCGCACGGCACAGGTCGCGCAGCGGTGCCGCCGGCACGTCGGCGCAGCGAGAGGCCGCCTCGATCCGCTGGCTGGCGGCGGAATGGACCCGGCCGGCCTGCGCCACCGCGGTGCTCAGCACCTGGTGGAAGGCCGCCAACAGCAGCAGGGCGAGCAGCAGGCCCAGGGTGACAAGGGCCGGCATCGAGCACAACGCCGCCCGGGCCTGCGCCAGGCGGCTGCGGTGGACGGTCGGGGAGGTCGAATCGACGGGGCTGGACATGGGTCGCTCCTGGGCGTCTGCGCTGACCCGCATCGTGGCTCGGCGCGCGTCCGCGCGGTGTCCGCAGTGCGGTGTAGGCCCTGTAGGAAGTGGCCTACGCCCCGGGGCCCCCACGTCTGCGGCCGCGCCCCGCATCAGGCTGCCTGCAGCGGCCGCTGCCCGGCCTGCGCGCGGGCCCGCTGGTTGGACGCCAGCAGATCGCCGCTCCGCAAGGGCTGGCCGGCCTGCACCGCCGCGATCCAGTCCTGCGTGCGAGCCACCGCCGCGAAGCGGGTGTGGTAGACGACGTTGAAGACACGGTGGATTTCTTCGGCTGTCGCGCTGCCAGCGTCGTTGGCATAGGGCAGGGCCCCGGTGGCGTCGACCAGCGTCTCCACCTGCAGGCCGCGGTGCGACGCGTGGTAGATCGTCGACGCATTGCAGTTGTGCGTCATGTAGCCCACCACGGTGAGCGTGTTGACCTCATGCCGGGCCAGCCAGTCGGCCAGGTCGGTGCTGGTGAAGACGCTCGGCCAGGCCTTCTCGATGTCGTGGTCGCGGCTCCGGCGAGCGACTTCCGGGTGCAACTGCCAGCCGGGCGTGCCCTTGTCGAACACCGGGGAGCCGGCGGGCGAGGTGTGCTGCACCACAACCACCGGCACGCCCGCCGCACGTGCGGCGTCCATCGCGGCAGTGATATTGGGCAGGGTCTGTTCGACCGGCGGGTATTCGATCGGAAGGCCGCCGCCGGCGAAGTACTCGTTTTGCACGTCGATGACCACGAGGGCGCGGCGGACGACGGGGGGAGTGGCAGTCATGGGAAGCTCCTGGTTGAGGACATCGGGTGTCGATGGAAGCGAATTCTTCGCCTTCGGGGCGGTCTGCAGAAGTGGCCCGATTGCCATTCAGCGATAGGATCGGGCCATGCCGCACGTCTCCGAATCCACCGCTGCCATGCCCACCCGGGTGGCGGTTCTGGCCTTCGATGGCATCAGCCCCTTCCACCTGTCGGTGCCCTGCCTCGTGTTCGGCGAGGTCGGCGACGAGGTCGGCCCTCCGCGCTTCGAGCTGCAGGTGTGTGCCGAGCGTCGCGGCAGGTTGCGCAGCACCGCCGGCTTTTCCATCGAGGTGAAACACGGGCTGCGCGCATTGCAGCGGGCCGACGTGGTGGTGGTGCCCTCGTGGCACGACGGCGGGGCCGTGGCACCGCCGGTGCTGCTGAGGGCCCTGCAGGCGGCCCATCGCCGTGGCGCCCTGGTGGTGGGGCTGTGCCTCGGGGCCTTCCTGCTCGCCGAAGCGGGCCTGCTCGACGGCCGCCCTGCCACGACCCATTGGCACCTGGTGCCCCGTTTCCGCGAACGCTATCCGCAGGTTCGCCTGCAACCCGAGGTGCTGTACGTGGACGACGGCGACATCCTGACGTCGGCCGGCACGGCGGCAGGCATCGACTGCTGCCTGCATCTGCTGCGCAGCCGGTGGGGGGCGAAGGTGGCCAACCGCGCCGCGCGGCGCATGGTGGTGGCGCCGCACCGGCAGGGCGGCCAGGCGCAATACATCGAGCAGCCAGTGCCCGCGGCGCCGCGCGGCGACCGGCTGGCCGAGCTGCTCGAATGGCTGTCGAGCCACCTGCGCGAGCCGCACAGCCTGGACAGCCTGGCGCAGCGTGCGCTGATGAGCCGGCGCAATTTCTCGCGGCGGTTCCGGGACGCCACCGGCACCACGGTCGGCAAGTGGCTGCTCAACCAGCGCCTGGCGCTCGCGCAACGCCTGCTGGAGGGCAGCGACCGGTCCATCGCCGACATCGCCGAGCACAGCGGCCTCGGCTCGGCGGTGTCGATGCGGCAGCAGTTCGCGGCTGCCTTCCGCACTTCGCCCTCGGCCTACCGCCGCCAATTCCGCGGAGGCTGAGCCGGCGGCAACGTCACTGCAGCGGCGCCAGGCCCTCGTTTCCCAGCGCGCGCTGCCACAGCCAGTGCAGCACGGGCGGCAGGTCGGGGCGTGCTTCCAGCAACCGCGGCATCTGCGGCTCGACCGAGCCGTCGGCCGCCCGGCGGCCCATCGCAAACGTGAAGGTGTAGTACGGTTCCATGCCCATGCGCAGGTCGCTCATGCGGCATTCGCCGTCCTGCTCCCACACCTTGTAGAAACCATGGCTGAACCAAGCCAGGCGCCGGGCATGCCAGCTCCGGGCCTGCAGCTGGCGGTCCAGGGCCGCGTCGCGCCGATGGTGTTGCAGCCGCCAGCTGCCGTTCGCATCCAGCAGCGAGTGGTAGGCCTCGGCATAGCCTTGCGGCGTGATGGCGACCACACGCCACAGCACGGTGTTGAACGGCGTGGGCGTCACCAGCAGGCGGTCGACCGCCACGCCCTGCGCCTGCAGCGCCTGCCGGGCCAGCCGGGTGACGTGGTGCTGCACGGCCACGCCCCAGGCCAGGTAGGCGGTGCTGAGCAGCAGTCCGGCGGCGTTCCACCGCAGGCCGGCCGGCGTGTGCCGCAGCCGCCATGCGCCTGCCACGCCGACCAGCAGCGGCAGGGTGTACAGCGGGTCGATGACGAACACGCTGCCGATACCGAAAGGATGGTCGGTGAAGGGCAGTCCCAGCTGGGTGCCATAGATGGTCATCAGGTCGAGCAGCGGATGGGTCACCAGCGCCGCCCAGACCGCCAGGCACCAGCGGCCCCACCGCTCGCGCTCGCGGTGCAGCACGGCGACGCCCCAGGCCAGCAACGGCGCCAGCAGCGTCTGGTAGAACAGGGCGTGGCTCTCGGTGCGGTGCAGCGTCATGTCGCTGACCGGGTCGCCACGGCTGATGAAGGTGTCCAGGTCGGGCAGCGTGCCGCAGATGCCGCCCCACAGGGCGGCTTTCCAGACCGCCGTGCGGCGGCCCATCACCGCAATGCCGACCGCCGCGCCCAGGGCCAGTTGGGAAAGTGAATCCATGGGCCGCGATTGTGCAGCCCTGCGGCGTGAGGCCCCAACGGCCCGCTGGAGGCTCGGGGCCCGGCTGGGCAGCCAGGCGCTGTGGTGGCTTAGAGCGGCTAACAAAACTCTTCTGGCGTCGTTGCGCCGCCTTGCCGTACCGGTCGTACTGTCTGCGGCGGCGCGCCTAGCCAGAACCGCTGCGCTGAGTTTTGTTAGCCGCTCTTAGACGCGGGTGCCGCCCTTGCTGGCAAGGCGAACCACAGGCGCGCCCCCCGGCGCGCCGGTCCGATCACATCGCGGGCACGCCTTCCTGATAGGGCCGCAGCGGGGCCGGCGTGCGCATGTCGCGCGGCGCATCGAAGTCCGCCAGGGCGGCGCCGCGCATGCTCTCGGGCGAGCGCGGCAGGCCGCTGCGGTGGCTGTAGTCGGGCACCGGAGCCCGCAGCCGGCGCTGCTCGGCCTGCAGCGCGCGGGCGCCGATGACGTCCACCACACCGACCGCGGCTACCGCGGCGAGCGCGCCGGCGGTGCGGTGGGCCAGCGGATCGGCCGGATGCCATTGCGAGGCCAGTGCCGCCGCGTCGAAGGCATCGCCCGCGACGCGGGCCCAGGCCCATGGCGCTGCGTTGCGCGAGGCAAGCATGCCAATGCCGGTGGCGATCTCGCGCAGGCCGCAGGCCCGCATCAGCGCGGTGCGGCCCTGCAGGCCGGTGAGCCGGCCCATGGTCTGTGGCATCAGCAGCTGGGCGACGCCGAGGCCGATGCTGAACCAGCCGAGCCCGCGGCCCAGCGCCGCGGTGGGGGTGTGGCGCGCAAGCTGGCGCCGGGAGGTGAAGGTCATCGCGGGTCTCCTGAGGAATAGGCGCCGCACGGCCCGGGGCGGCGGCGGTCTTGGAACACGGCAGGCCGGGCCGGGCGGGCGTCTTCTGGCGCCCGTGCGCCGCTCACGGCTTCAGCACCACCTTCACGCAGCCGTCCTTCTTGTCACGGAAGGTCTTGTACATCTCGGGGCCCTGCTCCAGCCCGACGGTGTGCGTGATGACGAAGGAGGGATCGATCTGGCCTTCCTGGATGCGGCGCAGCAGGTCGTCCGTCCAGCGGTTCACATGGGTCTGCCCGGTGCGCACGGTGAGGCCCTTGTTCATCAGCGCGCCGAGCGGGATCTTGTCCACCAGGCCGCCGTAGACCCCGGGGATCGACAGCACGCCGCCCGGCCGGCACACATAGATCATCTCGCGCAGCACATGCGCGCGGTCGCTCTCCAGCATCACCGCCTGCTTGGCCCGGTCGTAGAGCGAATCGATGGAGCGCGTGGCATGCGCCTCCATGCCCACCGCGTCGATGCACTTTTCCGGGCCCTTGCCACCGGTCAGCTCGCCGAGCCGCTCCAGCACGCTTTCGTCCTCGAAGTTGATCGTGATGGCGCCGCCGGCCTGGGCCATGCCGAGTCGCTCGGGCACCCTGTCGATGGCGATCACCTGGCGCGCGCCGAGCAGCAATGCACTGCGGATGGCGAACTGCCCGACCGGCCCCGCCCCCCACACCGCCACCGTGTCGGTGGGCTCGATGTCGCATTGCACGGCGGCCTGCCAACCGGTGGGGAAGATGTCGCCGAGGAACAGCACCTGCTCGTCGCTCAGGCCGTCGGGGATCTTCACCGGCGCCACGTCGGCATACGGCACCCGCACATACTCGGCCTGGCCGCCGGGGTAGCCGCCGGTCAGGTGGGTGTAGCCGAAGAGGCCGGCGGTGGTGTGGCCGAAGGCCTTGGACGCCAGGTCCTGCTTGCGGTTGCTGCGCTCGCACACCGACCAGTTGCCGCGGCGGCACTGGTCACACTCGCCACAGCAGATGGTGAAGGGCACGACCACCCGGTCGCCGACCTTCAGCTTGCGGTTGTCCTTGCCCACCTCCACCACCTCGCCCATGAACTCGTGGCCCATGATGTCGCCGGCTTCCATGCCGGGCATGAAGCCGTCGAAAAGGTGCAGGTCGGAGCCGCAGATGGCGCAGCTGGAGACCTTGATGATGGCGTCACGCCCGTCCTCGATGGTGGGGTCGGGCACATGGTCGCAGCGAATGTCCTTCTTGCCGTGCCAGCGTAGGGCTCTCATGCGTACTCCTCGTTCCGGGGGGATGGACAAGCGGGCCGAGACCGGCCCCGAGAGTCGCCCGGCCTGCCGCGGGCGGAGGCTGCGCCCCGCCACGGCGGGCCGGGCTGTCGGGCTGGCCGCAGCGGGCCGGCCGTTGTCCTGCCATCCGGCAAGTGCCGCGCCTGCCCTGACGCGGCGCGTCGGGGGGCCGGCGAAGGTGGACGGTTCGCAGGTGATGCAGCGGCGCCGCCGGGCGGCGGCGCGAAGGATTTACATGTTGCGGCGGTACTGCCCGCCCACTTCGAACAGGGCCGCCGTGATCTGCCCCAGCGAGCAGACGCGCACCGCGTCCATCAGCACCTCGAAGACATTGCGGTTCTCGATCACCGCCTGGCGCAGCCGTTGCAGCTGTGCCGGCGCGGCGTCGGCATGCCGCGCATGGAAGTCCTGCAGCCGCTGGAGCTGCGACTGCTTCTCGGCCTCGGTGGAGCGGGCCAGCTCCAGCGTCTCGGGCACGGTGTCGCCCTGCGGGTTGCGGAAGGTGTTGACACCGATGATGGGCAGCTCGCCAGTGTGCTTGAGCATCTCGTAGTGCATGCTCTCTTCCTGGATCTTGCCGCGCTGGTAGCCGGTCTCCATCGCGCCGAGCACGCCGCCGCGCTCGGCGATGCGCTCGAACTCGGCCAGCACCGCCTCCTCCACCAGCTCGGTGAGCTCGTCGATCACGAAGGCGCCCTGGTTCGGGTTCTCGTTCTTCGCCAGGCCCCATTCCCGGTTGATGATGAGCTGGATCGCCATGGCCCGGCGCACGCTTTCCTCGGTCGGCGTGGTGATGGCCTCGTCGTAGGCGTTGGTGTGCAGCGAGTTGCAGTTGTCGTAGATCGCGATCAGCGCCTGCAGCGTGGTGCGGATGTCGTTGAAGGCGATCTCCTGCGCATGCAGGCTGCGGCCGCTCGTCTGCACGTGGTACTTGAGCTTCTGGCTGCGCTCGTTGGCACCGTACTTCTCGCGCATGGCCACCGCCCAGATGCGGCGGGCCACGCGGCCGAGCACGCTGTACTCCGGGTCCATGCCGTTGCTGAAGAAGAAGCTCAGGTTGGGCGCGAAGTCGTCGATGTGCATGCCGCGCGCGAGGTAGGCCTCCACGAAGGTGAAGCCGTTGCTGAGCGTGAAGGCCAGCTGCGAGATCGGGTTGGCCCCGGCCTCGGCGATGTGGTAGCCGCTGATGCTCACCGAGTAGAAGTTGCGCACCCGGTGCTCGACGAAGTACTGCGCGATGTCGCCCATCACCTTCAGGCTGAACTCGGTGCTGAAGATGCAGGTGTTCTGGCCCTGGTCCTCCTTGAGGATGTCGGCCTGCACGGTGCCGCGCACGTTCTCCAGCACCCAGGCGCGCAGCCGCGCCGCCTCGGCGGCGTCGGGCTCGCGGCCGTGCTCGGCGCGGTGGCGCTCCAGCTGCTGGTCGATCGCCGTGTTCATGAACATCGCCAGGATGGCGGGCGCCGGGCCGTTGATGGTCATGCTCACCGAGGTGCTGGGCGAGCACAGGTCGAAGCCGTCGTACAGCGCCTTCATGTCGTCCAGCGTGGCGATGCTGACGCCGGAGTTGCCCACCTTGCCGTAGATGTCCGGCCGCAGGTCCGGGTCATGGCCATAGAGCGTGACGCTGTCGAAGGCGGTCGACAGGCGCTTGGCCGGCATGCCCTGGCTGAGCAGCTTGAAGCGGCGGTTGGTGCGGAAGGCGTCGCCCTCGCCGGCGAACATGCGGGTCGGGTCCTCGCCCTCGCGCTTGAAGGCGAAGGTGCCGGCGGTGTAGGGGAAGCTGCCGGGCACGTTCTCCAGCAGCAGCCACTTCAGCAGCTCGCCCTGGTCCTCGTACGCGGGCAGCGCCACCTTGCGCAGCCGCGTGCCGCTGAGCGTGGTGTGGACCAGCGCGGTGCGGATCTCCTTGTCGCGCACCTTCACCACATGCTCGTCGCCCGCATAGGCGGCCTGCAGCTGCGGCCACTGCGTGAGCAGGTGCCGGGCATGCGCGCTCAGCTGCGCCTCGCGCTCGGCGGCCAGGCCTTCGAGCGCCTGCACCGCCTTTGCCTCGCCCGGATGGGACGCCTCCAGCAGGCGGCCCGAGGCGCGCAGCTGCTGCACCTCGCGGGCCAGGACGGCCTGGCGCCGGGCCGCGTGCTTGTAGCCGCGCACGGTGTCGGCGATCTCGGCCAGGTAGCGCACGCGAGCGCCAGGCACGATGGGCGTCTGGTTGCTGCTGTGGCGCGTCTCCACGCGCGGCAGCCGGCCCGGGCCGGCCGGCAGGCCGAGGGCCTGCAGCCGCGGCAGCAGCGCCTGGTAGAGCGCCGTCACGCCGTCGTCGTTGAAGCGGCTGGCCATCGTGCCGAACACCGGCATCTGCTCGGGCCGCTGGCCGAAGGCCTCCCGGTTGCGCTGCACCTGCTTGGCCACGTCGCGCAGCGCATCGAGCGCACCCTTGCGGTCGAACTTGTTGATGGCGACGAATTCGGCGAAGTCGAGCATGTCGATCTTCTCAAGCTGGCTGGCGGCGCCGAACTCGGGCGTCATCACGTACAGCGGCACGTCCACATGCGGCACGATGGCCGCGTCGCCCTGGCCGATGCCCGAGGTCTCGACGATCACCAGGTCGAAGCCGGCGGCCTTGCAGGCGGCCACCACGTCGGGCAGCGCCTGGCTGATCTCGGAGCCGAAGTCGCGCGTGGCCAGGCTGCGCATGTACACCCGCGGGCCGCTGCCCCAGGGATGGATGGCATTCATCCGGATGCGGTCGCCCAGCAGTGCGCCGCCGCTCTTGCGCCGCGAGGGGTCAATGCTGACGACGGCGATACGCAGGCGGTCGTCCTGGTCCAGCCGCAGGCGGCGGATCAGCTCGTCGGTGAGGCTGGACTTGCCGGCGCCGCCAGTGCCGGTGATGCCGAGCACTGGCACGCTGCGCGACCCGGCCTCGGCCTGCAGGGCGTCACGCAGCGCAGCCGGGGCGCTGCCGGCCTCCAGCGCGGTGATCAGCTGGGCCAGCGCGCGCCACGCCGCTTCGCCATGGCCCTGGATGGCGGCGACATCCTGCGGCGCCAGGCCGGCCAGGTCGCGGTCGCTGCGCATCAGCATCTCGCCGATCATGCCCTGCAGGCCCATGCGCTGGCCGTCCTCGGGGCTGTAGATGCGGGTCACGCCATAGGCCTGCAGGTCGCGGATCTCCGGCGGCACGATGACGCCGCCGCCGCCGCCGAAGACCTGGATGTGCTCGCCGCCGCGCGCCTTGAGCAGATCCACCATGTACTTGAAGTACTCGACATGCCCGCCCTGGTAGGAGCTGATGGCGATGCCGTGGGCGTCTTCCTGCAGCGCGGCTGTCACCACTTCGTCCACCGAGCGGTTGTGCCCCAGGTGCACCACCTCGGCCCCCATGCCCTGCAGGATGCGGCGCATGATGTTGATCGAGGCGTCATGGCCGTCGAACAGCGAGGCGGCGGTGACGAAGCGCACCTTGTGCCGCGGCCGGTAGTCGGTGAGCGCTTTGAGGTCGGACAGGTCGGTCATCGGGCGGGCCTCCTGGCGGGCGCGAGCGGCGGCAGCGCCTCGCGGTTCGGTTCAGACAGGCGAGGCCGTGCGGGGACGGCCTCTGATTGACGTTTACGTCAACGTCAATCATGCCACAGCGGCAGGGCCGCATTGCGTCATCGCAAACCCGGTGGCCCTGGCGGCAATGCCAGGGGAGGGGGAGCACGCGTCCCGCGGCTATTCGAGCTTCAAGTCCTTCAGCCCCACCGTGGCCGGCGGATGGCGCAGCTTCATGCCCTGCAGCGTGCGCTCCATCAGCGTGGCCACCATCAGGTTGCGGTGACTCTTGGAGTCCGCGGGGATCACGGTCCACGGCGCCCAGGCGGTGCCGGTGGCGGCCAGCGCCTCCTGGTAGGCGGCCTGGTAGGCGTCCCACTGCTTGCGGGCCTCGACGTCGGCGAGGTCGAACTTCCAGTGCTTGGCCGGATCATCGAGCCGCGACTGCAGGCGGCGCAACTGCTCGTCCTTGGAGATGTGCAGGAAGCACTTGACGATGACCGTGCCGCTCTCGGTGAGCAGGCGCTCGAAGTCGTTGATCTGCCGGTAGCGCCGCTTCAGCTCTGCAGCGTCGATCCACTGCCGCACGCGGGGGACCAGCACGTCTTCGTAGTGGCTGCGGTTGAAGACCACCAGCTCGCCGGTGCGAGGAACCTTGGCATGCACGCGCCAGAGGAAGTCGTGCGCCAGCTCCTCGCTGCTGGGCGCCTTGTAGGACACGCTGTGCACGCCCTGCGGGCTCATGCGGCCGAAGACGTCACGGATGGTGCCGTCCTTGCCGCTGGTGTCCATGCCCTGCAGCACCACCAGCAGCTTGAAGCGGCCATCGGCGTACAGCAGGTCCTGCAGATCGTCCAGCCGTTCGGCCTGCCGGGCCAGCGCCTCGCGGTCGCGCTGCTTGTCGCCGAGCGTGAAGGGCTTGGCCGCCGGGTCGAAGGACTTGAGCTTGAAACCCGCGGCCGGCGGCTTGTCGCTGCTCACCTGCCACGGACGGAAGGGGGCGGAGTCGGAGGTGTTCTTGGCCATCGTGGCTGCAGCATGCCGGCAGGACGGGCACCTGGCAATAGGCAGGGGTCTGGCAGCGGGCTGCTGCGGCCCAGGGGCGGGAGACGCGCACGAGCGTTCGAATTCGGGATAATGCCGCTCGACATGTTCCTCGCCATCGACATCGGCAACACGCGCCTCAAGTGGGCGCTCTACGAGGCGCCCCAACCGCAAGCCCGGTTGCTGGCGCATGGCGCAGCCTTCCTGGAAACCATCCACCAGCTGGCCGAGGGCGACTGGAAGGACCTGCCCACGCCCACTTTGGTGCTGGGCTGCTGTGTCGCCGGCGATGCGGTGCGCCACGATGTGGAGGAGCAGCTCGAGTTGTGGGACGTCACGCCGCGCTGGGTCGTGTCCAGCCCCGCGGAGGCAGGCGTCGTCAACGGCTACGACCACCCCTCGCGCCTGGGCGCCGACCGCTGGGTGGCGATGATCGGCGCGCGCTCGCGCCTGCTGCGCGAGTCGGCACCCGGCCCGGCGCTGGTGGTGATGGTGGGCACCGCGGTGACGGTCGACGCCATCGACGCCTCGGGCTGTTTCCTCGGCGGGCTGATCCTGCCCGGCCACGGCATCATGCTGCGGGCCCTGGAGTCCGGCACCGCCGGCCTGCATGTGCCGACCGGCGAAGTGCGCGACTTCCCCGCCAACACCAGCGATGCGCTGACCAGCGGCGGCACCTATGCCATCGCCGGCGCCATCGAGCGCATGCACCGCAACATCGTGCAGCATTGCGGGCAAGCGCCGCGCTGCATCATCGGCGGTGGCGCTGGCTGGAAGATGGCGCCCTACCTCACCGTGCCCTTCGAGCTGGTCGAATCGCTGGTGTTCGAGGGCCTGCTGCACATCGCACACAGCCGCGCCAGCGGGCGCGGCTGAGGCACGGCCTCAGAGGATGTAGCGCGACAGGTCCTCGTTCTTCGACAGCTCGGCCAGCTTGCTTTCCACATAGGGTGCGTCGACCGTGACGGTCTGGCCGCTGAGCCGGGTCGCCTCGTAGGACACCTCGTCGAGCAGGCGCTCCATCACGGTGGACAGCCGGCGTGCGCCGATGTTCTCCGTTCGCTCGTTGACCTCGTAGGCAATCTGGGCAAGGCGGCGGATGCCTTCGGGAGTGAATTCGAGCTGCACGCCTTCGGTCGCCAGCAGCGCCTGGTACTGGCGCGTCAGGTTGGCATGCGTCTGCGTCAGGATGGCCTCGAAGTCGTCGACCGACAGCGAGCCCAGCTCCACCCGGATCGGGAAACGGCCCTGCAGCTCGGGAATCAGGTCGCTGGGCTTGCTCAGGTGGAAGGCGCCCGAGGCGATGAACAGGATGTGGTCGGTCTTGACCATGCCGTACTTGGTGTTCACCGTGGTGCCCTCGACCAGCGGCAGCAGGTCGCGCTGCACGCCCTGGCGCGACACTTCGGCACCGCTGCCCTCGGAGCGGGAGGTGACCTTGTCGATCTCGTCGATGAACACGATGCCGTTCTGCTCGGCATTGGCCAGCGCCTGGGTGCGCACCTCGTCCTCGTTGAGCAGCTTGGCGGCTTCCTCGTCCACCAGCAGCTTCATCGCCTCGGCGATCTTGAGCTTGCGCTGCTTGCGCTTGCCGTTGCCCAGATTGGCGAACATGCCGCGCAGCTGCTCGGTCATTTCCTCCATGCCGGGCGGGCCCATGATCTCCAGCGAGGGCTTGACGTCGGCAACGTCGATCTCGATTTCCTTGTCGTCCATCAGGCCCTCGCGCAGGCGCTTGCGCATGGTCTGGCGGGCGGTGTTGTCGGTGGCCGGCGCGGGTGCCAGGCCGAAGTCGCCACGCGGCGGCGGCACCAGGGCGTCCAGCACCCGTTCTTCGGCTGCGTCCTCGGCCCGGGTGCGGACCTTGCGCATCTCGGACTCGCGGGTCTGCTTGACCGCCATGTCCACCAGGTCGCGGACGATGGAGTCGACGTCCTTGCCCACGTAGCCGACCTCGGTGAACTTGGTCGCCTCCACCTTGATGAAGGGCGCGTCGGCCAGCTTGGCCAGGCGGCGTGCGATCTCGGTCTTGCCGACGCCGGTCGGGCCGATCATCAGGATGTTCTTCGGTGTGATCTCCGGGCGCAGCTTCTCGTCGACCTGCTGGCGCCGCCAGCGGTTGCGCAACGCGATGGCGACCGCCCGCTTGGCCTGCGCCTGGCCGATGATGTGGCGGTCGAGCTCGGAGACGATTTCCTGCGGGGTCATCGCACTCATGGGGTGTCTTTCAGCAAACGGTGGGATCGGGGACGGCAACAGGCATCAGCCCAGCGTCTCGATCGTGTGATGGTGGTTGGTGTAGATGCAGAGGTCGCCGGCGATTTCCAGTGACCGCTTCACCACGTCCCGCGGGGCCAGCTCGGTGTGGTCGAGCAGCGCCCGCGCTGCTGCCTGGGCATAGGCACCGCCGGAGCCGATGGCGACGATGCCGTATTCCGGTTCCAGCACGTCGCCGTTGCCGGTGATGATCAGCGAGGTGTCCTTGTCCGCGACGGCCAGCATGGCCTCCAGGCGGCGCAGCACCCGGTCGGTGCGCCAGTCCTTGGTCAGCTCGATGGCAGCGCGCGACAGGTGGCCCTGGTGTTTCTCCAGCTTGGCCTCGAAGCGCTCGAACAGCGTGAAGGCGTCGGCCGTGGCGCCGGCAAAACCGGCCAGCACCTGGTCGCGGTAGAGCTTGCGCACCTTGCGGGCCGAGGCCTTGACGACGATGGTGCCGAGCGTGACTTGGCCGTCGCCGCCGATGGCAACGCTGTTGCCGCGGCGGACGCTCACGATGGTGGTGCCGTGGTAGGGTTCCATGAAGGGTCCGAATGAGTCTAGTGCAAGCCGCGCCACGCCGGCTCGCCTCCGTCCGGCCGTGCCTGGCCGGCTCGGACGGCGGCGCGCGCGTTGCGGGCCATGACTGGAGGATGTGGGGACGCCGGGCCGGCCTTCAAGCGGGCCGGCCGTGAAAGTGGCGGCCGCGAATGTGACAGCCTCGAACGTGACGGCCGGCGGCCGGGTGCGCCGCTGGCGACTCAGATGTTGCGCACCTTGACCCGGGCATGCTCGGTGATGCCCATCGCGCCGAAGAACAGGGCCACCAGGCGGTGGGTTTCCTCGAACTGGATGGCGCGGTTTTCGCTGCGCCGGTTCAGCACCCAGTTGAGCAAGTCGCCGGCGGCGATGAAGTCGACGCGGATCAGGCGGGTGCAGGCGACCTTGACGATGGCGGCCTTGCCCAGTCCCTGGTCCAGGACCTTGAGGGTCTCGGAGATGTCGCCGACCAGCTGGCCGGACAGCTCCAGCGACGCCACCTCGATCACCCCCGGATCGTCCATGATCTGTGACTCGACAAAGCTCGTCGAGACGTCGCTCACCACGGACAAGGGAGCCGAAGAGGTGTTGGTCGCGCCGGTGTTGCCGCCGATCTTAATCTGGCAGCGCGCCGCTTCCCAGGAGGGCGGCGAGACTTCGTAGGTGACGCAGTAGTCGATCGCCACCTCGTCGAACTGGTCCGGCCGGTTGGCCAGGCGCAGCACCTCCAGGCGCAGCAGCCAGAATGCCGGGTCGGCGTCCTTGACGCCGGTGGGTGCCGCGTCCTGCAGCACCTGGATCAACCGGTCGCCCGACAGCCAGCGCATTTCCAGGTTGTCATCGGCCCAGCCGCGGAACACCTCGCTCAGGCGGGCCGACGCTTCGGCGTCGATGCTCTGCAGCGGCGCCCAGTCCAGCACCCAGGGCAGCGGCATCTGCAGCGTCTGCGAACGCAGCTGCGCGACGGCCTCGACATCCAGCAGCTCCGGGCAGACCCAGCCGACCTGGCCTTCCAGCTTGGCCTGCACGGTGGTCGGCACGTCCTCCACGGTGGCCTCGGCCACCATGCGCGGCAGCGAGAACCACTGCGGCGCCGACCAGCCGAACTGGTGCACGTAGTCGAGCGCCAGGCTCTCGAACTTCACCTGCTGTGCGGTGGCGCGGTAGAGGTCGAACAGCACCATCCAGGTCTCGGCGTGCTGGTTGCGGCTGGCGCCGCTCTGGATCAGCTCCGACAGCGACTGCTCGCAGGAGGTGAAATCGGCGTTGGCGAAGGCGATCACCGCCTCGTCCAGCTCAGGGTCGTGGGCGACCTCGTTGACCTCGACCGCGAATTCCTCGCCGAAGGCGGCCAGGTTGGCGCCCAGCACCGGGATCGGGCTGTGCGACGGCGGGGCCGCGGGCGGGGGCGGTGGCTGCAGTGCCGGGGCGGCCACCGGCACCGGTGCGGGCTGCACCGCGCCATTCACAGGGGCTGCGGGCGGCACCGGCAGGGCCGGCGGCATGGCGGCTGGCTCGTGCAGGGGCGAAGGCTGGGTCGGCGCGTTGTAGAACGAGGGCGAACGCCGCAGGCCGATCTGCTCGCCGACCATCTGCTGCTCGATCTCGTCGATCTTGGCCTTGACCACCCCGACGTCGGACTTCGCCACCAGGTCGCGGTCGTTCTCGTCGAGGTTGGAGGTGGCTTCCAGGGCGCCCACGGTGGCCTCGGTCAGGCCTTCGCGGCGCACCTTGCGCAGCATGTCGAACTCGCGCTTGCGGACGAAATCGTTGCGCCGCTTGCGCTCGATCATCGCCTTCAGTTCGGACTTGGCGTACTCGCTTTCGCGCGACTCCGTGCTGTTGGTGCTCAGGTCGGACCAATCGGTGGTGGGGTTCGCCACGAACCTCACCACCTTGCGCAAGAAACTCGGATTGTCTTTGTCTTTGGGGTCCGACATGGGGCTTTGCGGGACGATCAGTCTCCGAACAGCTTTTGTTTCAGCTCGCGTCGTTGCTGAGCTTCGAGAGACAGTGTAGCCGTCGGCCGCGCGATCAGCCGCCCGAGGCCGATCGGCTCGCCGGTTTCGTCACAGAAGCCGTAGTCGCCGGCGTCGATGCGCGCCAGCGCCTGCGAGATCTTCTTGAGCAGCTTGCGCTCGCGGTCGCGGGTGCGCAGCTCCAGCGCGTGCTCTTCCTCGATGGTGGCGCGGTCCGCCGGGTCGGGGACGATGCTGGTGTCCTCGCGCAGGTGCTCGGTGGTTTCGCCGGCATTGCTGAGCAGGTCTTCCTTGAGGCTTTCCAGCTTGGCGCGGAAGAACTCGAGCTGCTTGTCGCTCATGTATTCCGCCTCCGGCATGGCGAGCACCTCGGCGTCGGACAGTTCGCGCCCGGGCTTGTTCTTCCAGGCGTTGGCGAGTTTGGGGTCGGCTTGAGGCATGGTGGGGCGGGGCTGATCGAGAACCGCTGTAGCAGATGAAGGGGTCATGGATGTTCCGGAGGTGGCACGCCCGGCAGTCGCGGGCGCTGACGAAAGCGCCGGCACCGACTCGGGCGCCTCTGCCGGCGCCTGGGCGGCCCCGGCCTTGCCAGCCGTGCGCCGAGGCGCGGCCGACTTGCTGTCGGTCGTGGCCTTCTTGGCGCCGGGCTTGGGCGTCGCGGGAGGGGGGCTCACCATGTCGCTGTCACTCTCGTCGGGTTCCTGGGCCGGTACAGCGGGCGCTTTTGACGCCTTCGCTGCAGTGTTTCGCTGGGCCGCCGCGGCCTTGTTGGCCTGGGGCGCCCTCGCGATCTGGCCGGCCACTTCGCCCGCGGGTAGGGGCTCGGTTGCCGGCTGGGCACTGCTGATTCGCTGGGCCGGGGTCTTGCTCACTTTCCGTCTCCTCGCTGTGGCAGTTATATACCTGCTCTGGCCAGAATCGGCTAGGTCGTGGCCCTGGGTGGGGACCCAAGGGCGCCGCGGATTGTAGCGATCCCACAAGAAGAAGCGCTGGCGTTTTCCCCAGGGTGATGTGTCGGATCGTCACGTCCGGCCCGGGGCTCAGTCAGCCAGGCACTGCTCCAGGCCTTGCAGGAGGATGTCGCGCGGCAGGTCGATGCCGATGAAGACCATCTTGCTCATCCTGGCCTCGCCCTCGCCCCACTTGGGGCCGAGGTCGCTGCCCATCAGCTGGTGCACGCCCTGGAAGATCACCTTGCGGTCGGTGCCCACCATGTCGAGCACGCCCTTGTAGCGCAGCAGGCGCGGGCCGTAGATGTTCACCATGGTGCCGAGGAAGTCCTCCAGCTTGGCCGGCTGGAAGGGGCGCTCGGCGCGGAACACGAAGGACTTCACGTCATCGTCGTGATGGTGGTGGTGCGGGTGGTCGCAGTGCTCGCCATGCTCGTGGTCGTGATCATGGTCGTGGTGGTGATGGTGGTCGTGCTCGTCGTCCGCCTTCAGGAAGTCGGGGTCGATCTCCAGCTTGGCATTCAGGTTGAAACCGCGCAGGTCGAACACCTCGCTCAGCGGCACCTCGCCGAAATGCACCCGGCGCTGCGGGGCGCGCGGGTTCATGTGCTTGATGCGGTGGGCCAGTGCGTCAGCACTCGCTTCGTCCACCAGGTCGGTCTTGCTGATGAAGATCTGATCGGCGAAGCCGATCTGGCGGCGTGCCTCGAGCCGGTCGTTGAGCTGCTGGTTGGCGTGCTTGGCGTCGACCAGGGTCAGCACCGAGTCGAGCAGGTACTGCTCGGCGATCTCGTCGTCCATGAAGAAGGTCTGCGCCACCGGGCCGGGGTCGGCCAGGCCGGTGGTCTCGATGACGACGCGGTCGAACTCCAGCTCGCCCTTGCGGCGGCGGGCCGCCAGGTCGGAGAGGGTGGCACGCAGGTCTTCGCGGATGGTGCAGCAGATGCAGCCGTTGCTCATCTGGATGACCTGTTCCTTGGACTCGGCGACCAGGATGTCGTTGTCGATGTTCTCTTCGCCGAACTCGTTCTCGATGACGGCGATCTTCTGCCCGTGGGCTTCGGTCAGCACCCGCTTGAGCAGGGTCGTCTTGCCGCTGCCGAGGAAGCCGGTCAGGATGGTGGCGGGAATCAGGCCTTGGGACATGGGGGCACCTTGTAGTCAGGGAAGGCCGGCGGGCGCGGCCCCTCGGGCCTGCGCGGGCTGCCGGCGGCCGCTGCGCGGCAGCGGCATGGCGAAACGATCAGTGTAGCGAGGCCGCGGCCGGCGCGCCGGCCGCGGTGGAAGCGCTGCCGCCCGTGGGGTATCCTTGGCATTCCCCAACTCCGACGCATGCTTGTGTCCGAACCGCACCCGAGTCGTTCGCACGGCCACCGCACCGGTGACAAGCGAACCCTCTTCGAACGTCTGGTCGAGTTCATTTCACCCGGACCCGACTCCAAGGACGAGCTGATCGAGACCCTCGCCGAAGCCGAGGACCGCGAGCTGATCGAGCCCGAATCCCGCCTCATGCTCGAGGGCGTGCTGCGCATGGCCGACATGACCGCCGGAGACGTCATGGTCGCCGCGCCCCGCATGGACCTGCTGGACATCGACGCTCCCTACGAAGAACTGCTGGCCATCGTGATCGACACCGCCCACTCGCGCTTTCCCGTCTACCAGGAGCAGCGCGACAACGTGATCGGCATCCTGATGGCCAAGGACCTGCTCAAGCTGCAACGCGCGCCGGAATTGAACCTGCGCACCCTGCTGCGGCCAGCAGTTTTCGTGCCTGAGTCCAAGCGGCTGAACGAACTGCTGCGCGATTTCCGCTCCAACCGCAACCACCTGGCCATCGTGATCGACGAGTTCGGCAAGACCGCCGGGCTGATCACGATCGAGGACGTGCTGGAAGAAATCGTCGGCGAGATCGAGGACGAGTTCGACGACGACGACGCGCCGACCGGCATCTACACGCTGGCGGACGGCACCCACCGGGTGGCGGGCGACGCCGACATCGAGGCCGTCAACACCTTCTTCGCCACCGAGCTGCCGGACGACCATTTCGAGACGATCGGCGGCCTGATCTCGCACGAGCTGGGCCATGTGCCGCGGCGCGGCGAGGTGGCCGAGATTGGCGGCCTGCGCTTCTCCGTGATGTTCACCCGGGCCGGCGCGGTGCGCTGGTTCAAGGTGTCGCGGGCGCCGGCGCCCGAGCCTGCCGCCGCGGATCACTGATGCCGCTCTGGCTTGAATTGCTGGCCGCCGCTGGCGCGGGGGCGGCCCACGCCTGGAGCTTCGGCAACACCTCGCTCTGGTGGGTGCAACTGCTGGCCATCGCGCTGCTCGCTTGGCGGGTGCAGCAGGCCGGCTCCGCCTGGCGTGCCGCCGGCATCGGCTGGGTGTTCGGCACCGTCTGGCTGGTGGGGGGCACCTGGTGGCTCTTCATCAGCATGCACCGCTACGGCGGGCTGCCGGCCTGGCTGGCCGCGGCGGCGGTGCTGCTGTTGAGCGCCTTCCTGTCGCTCTACCTGGCCGGCGCGATGGCGCTGCATGCGCGCCTGGCGGCGCGCACCCGCTTGTGGCTGGCGCCGTTGTTCGCGGCGCTGTGGCTGTTGGCCGAGCTGGCCCGCGGGCTTGTCTTCACCGGCTTTCCGTGGGCGGCTTCCGGCTACGCCCATGTCGATGGACCGCTGGCCCCGCTTGCGCCCTGGGTGGGTGTCTACGGCATCGGCTTCGTCGCCGCGTGGCTGGGCGCAGCGCTGGGCAAGCTGCTGAACACGGGCGGCCGTCCGTGCGGCTGGGCGCCGCTGCTGTCGGCGCTGGCGTTGTGCGTGGCGGCCTCGGCCGTCAGCGAGGGGTTCACCACCCCCACCCGCAACCTGACCGTCACCCTGCTGCAGGGCAATGTGCCGCAGGACGAGAAGTTCGACGCCGCCCGCCTGCCCGCGGTGCTCGACTGGTATGCCGACCAGCTGCAGGCGGCCACCGGCGACCTGGTGATCACGCCCGAGACCGCCATTCCGCTGTTGCCGCAGCAGCTGCCGCCGGGCTACTGGGACGCCCTGGAGCGGCAGGTGGCGCAGGGCCAGACCGCGGTGCTGCTGGGCCTGCCGCTGGGCGACCTGGACACCGGCTACACCAACTCGGTGCTCGGGCTGGCGCGTGGGCGCCAGCCGCACTACCGCTACGACAAGCACCACCTGGTGCCCTTTGGCGAAGTGATCCCGACCGGTTTCCGCTGGTTCGTCGACCTGATGCGCATGCCGCTCGGTGACTTCGACCGCGGCCCGCTGAACGCGCCGTCGTTCGAGGTGCGTGGCGAGCGGGTGGCGCCCAACATCTGCTACGAGGATCTGTTCGGCGAGGAGCTGGCGGCGCGCTTTGCCGATCCGGCCCGCGCGCCCACCGTTTTCGCCAACATGAGCAACATCGGCTGGTTCGGCGACACGGTGGCGCCTTACCAGCATCTGCAGATCTCGCGCATGCGCACGCTGGAGTTCCAGCTGCCGATGCTGCGCGCCACCAACACCGGCGCCACCGCGGTGATCGACCACACCGGCCGCGTCACCCAGCAACTGCCCACCTTCACCCGCGGCGTGCTCACCGGACCGGTGCAGGGCCGTGCCGGCCTGACGCCGTTTGCACGCTGGGCCTCGGCGGCGGGGCTCTGGCCCCTGCTGGCATTGGCGGCAGGCGTGCTGCTGGCTGCCTGGGTGTGGCGCCGGCGCGATGCCTGAGGGCATGCACCCCGCCCAGGCGCCACTTCCCAAATAGAATCAATCATTTAGCCCGGGCGTCCAGGCGACCGGGCCTTCTGCGACTCACCTCACCACACACGATGCTGACCTTCCAGCAAATCATCCTGCGGCTGCAGGAGTACTGGGCCGCCCAGGGTTGCGCGCTGCTGCAGCCCTACGACATGGAAGTGGGCGCGGGCACCAGCCATACGGCCACCTTCCTGCGCGCCATCGGGCCCGAGCCCTGGCGGGCCGCCTATGTGCAGCCCAGCCGCCGGCCCAAGGACGGCCGCTATGGCGAGAACCCGAATCGCCTGCAGCACTACTACCAGTACCAGGTGGTGCTGAAGCCGGCACCGGCCAACATCCTGGAGCTCTACCTGGGCTCGCTGCAGGCGCTGGGGTTCGATCTGAAGAAGAACGACGTGCGCTTCGTCGAGGACGACTGGGAGAACCCGACGCTCGGCGCCTGGGGCCTGGGCTGGGAGGTCTGGCTCAACGGCATGGAGGTGACGCAGTTCACCTACTTCCAGCAGGTGGGCGGCATCGACTGCAAGCCGCTGACCGGCGAGATCACCTACGGCCTGGAGCGCCTGGCGATGTACCTGCAGGGCGTGGAGAACGTCTACGACCTGCAGTGGACCGAGGGCCTGAGCTACCGCGACGTCTACCACCAGAACGAGGTCGAGCAGTCGACCTACAACTTCGAGCACAGCGACGTCGATTTCCTGCTCTCGGCCTTCGGCGCGCACGAGAAGCAGGCCAAGCACCTGATGGAGCAGCAGCTCGCGCTGCCGGCCTACGAGCAGGTGCTGAAGGCGGCCCACACCTTCAACCTGCTGGACGCCCGCGGCGCCATCAGCGTGACCGAGCGGGCCGCCTACATCGGCCGCATCCGCAACCTGGCGCGCAGCGTGGCGCAGAGCTACTACGAGAGCCGCGAGCGGCTCGGCTTCCCGATGGCCCCGCGCGACTGGGTGGCGCAACTGCCGGCGAAGAAGGCAGCCTGAACATGAGCAACACACACAACCTGCTGGTCGAACTTTTCGTCGAGGAACTGCCGCCGAAGGCGCTGAAGAAGCTGGGCCAGGCCTTCGCCGCCGGCCTGGCCGACAGCCTGCGCGCCCAGGGCCTGGCCGGCGCCGACAGCGCTGTCACGCCGTTTGCGTCGCCGCGCCGGCTGGCCGCCCATGTGAGCGCGGTGCTGGCTCAGGCGGCCGACAAGCCGGTGCAGCAGAAGCTGATGCCGGTCAGCGTCGGCCTGGACGCGAGTGGCCAGCCGACGCCGGCACTGCTCAAGAAGCTGGCCGCCCTGGGCGCTGACGCCAGCGCGGTGCCGCAGCTCAAGCGCGCGATGGACGGCAAGGCCGAGGCCCTGTTCTACGACAGCGTGCTGAAGGGCGCAACGCTGGCCGAAGGCCTGCAGAAGGCGCTGGAGGACACGCTCGGCAAGCTGCCCATCCCGAAGGTCATGACCTACCAGCTGGCCGACGGCTGGAGCAGCGTCAACTTCGTGCGCCCGGCGCACGGGCTGGTGGCGTTGCACGGCGACCAGGTGGTGCCGGTCGGTGTGCTGGGCTTGCAGGCCGGCCGCCACACCGAGGGCCACCGCTTCGAGGCGGCGCACAGCCCGGTCGCGCTGCGCGATGCCGACAGCTACGCGGCCCAGCTGGAGACCGAAGGCGCGGTGATCGCGAGCTTCGAGGCGCGCCGCGCCGAGATCGTGCGCCAGCTGCAGGCCGCAGCGGCCTCGGTGGGTGGCGGTGTGCGTCCGATCGAGGACGAGGCGCTGCTGGACGAGGTGACGGCGCTGGTGGAGCGGCCCAATGTGCTGGTCGGCCAGTTCGAGCGCGAGTTCCTGGAAGTGCCGCAGGAATGCCTGATCCTGACGATGAAGGCCAACCAGAAGTACTTTCCGCTGCTGGACGCCGACGGCCGGCTGACCCACCGCTTCCTGCTGGTCAGCAACATCCGTCCGGAGGATCCGTCGGCGGTGGTCGGGGGCAACGAGCGGGTGGTGCGCCCGCGCCTGGCCGACGCGAAGTTCTTCTTCGACCAGGACCGCAAGCGGACGCTGGAGTCGCGCGTGCCCGGCCTCGCCAAGGTGGTCTACCACGGCAAGCTGGGCACCCAGGGCGAGCGGGTGGAGCGGGTGCGGGCGATCGCCCGGGCCATCGGCGCCCAGCTCGGCGGCGAGGTGCTGGCGGCGCGGGCCGACCAGGCCGCCATGCTGGCCAAGGCCGACCTGCTGACCGACATGGTGGGCGAGTTCCCCGAGCTGCAGGGCGTCATGGGGGGCTACTACGCCCGCCATGACGGCCTGGACGCCGAGGTCGCCACCGCTATCGAGGACCACTACAAGCCCCGCTTCGCTGGCGACGAGCTGCCGCGCCACCAGATCGGCGTCGTGGTGGCGCTGGCCGACAAGCTGGAGACCCTGGTGGGCCTGTTTGGCATCGGCCAGGTGCCCACCGGCGACAAGGACCCCTTCGCCCTGCGCCGCCATGCGCTGGGCGTGATCCGCATGCTGGGCGAGAAGGAGCTGCCGCTGGCGCTGGATGCGCTGCTCGCCCTGGCGGCCGCGCCGTTCGGCGACAAGCTGAGCGCACCGCTCGCGCCGCTGGCCGACTTCATCTACGACCGGTTGAGCAGCGGCCTGCGCGAGCAGGGCTACACCGCCCAGGAAGTGGAGGCGGTGCTGGCGCTGCGGCCGCAGCACCTGGCCGACGTGCCGAAGCGGCTGCAGGCGGTGCGCGCCTTTGCCTCGCTGCCCGAGGCCGAGAGCCTGGCCGCCGCCAACAAGCGGGTGGGCAACATCCTGAAGAAGGCCGATGGCCTGGTGGTGCCGCAGGTCGATGTCTCGCTGCTGGCCGAGCCGGCCGAGCAGGCGCTGCACGGCGCGCTGCAGGCGGCCCGTCCGCAGGCCGACGCGGCCTTCGAGCGAGGCGACTATGCCTCGTCGCTGCAGGCGCTGGCCGCGCTGAAGGTGCCGGTGGATGCCTTCTTCGACGACGTGATGGTCAATGCCGAGGACGCCGCCCTGCGCGCCAACCGCCTGGGCCTGCTCGCCACCCTGCACGCGGCGATGAACCGCGTGGCCGACCTGTCCAAGCTGGCCGCCTGAGGAGCGCGACGTGGAACGTGCGATGAAGCTGGTGGTACTGGGCCGCGACGGCATCATCAACCGGTTCCGCGAGGAGCATGTGGCCTCGCCCAGCGAGTGGGAGCCACTGCCGGGGGCACTGGAGGCGGTGGCCCGGCTCAACCATGCCGGCTGGCAGGTGGTGCTGGCCACCAACCAGCCGGGCCTGGGCACCGGCCTGCTCGACATGGCGAGCCTGAACGCGGTGCACCGGCACATGAACGAGCTGCTGGCACGCCACGGCGCGCGGGTGGATGCGATCTTCATCTGCCCGCACACCGCCGCCGACCGTTGCGACTGCCGCAAGCCGGCGCCGGGCCTGCTGCTGAAGATCGGCGAGCGCTTCGGCGTCAACCTCGACCAAGTGGCGGTGGCTGGCGACACGGTGCGCGACCTGCAGGCCGCGCATGCCGCCGGCTGCGAACCGCACCTGGTGCGCACCGGCCGCAGCGCCCTGCTGAGCGCCGAGGAGGCCGAGTCGCTGGCCGCCCAGGTGCCGGGCAGCCGGGTGCATGCCGACTTGGCCGCCTTTGCCGAGCATCTGGTGCAGCGGGCCCGGGCCGCGCGTGGCGAAAGCGGCAATGCGGGCTACGGCGACCTGATGAAGTGAGCCCGAAGTGAAACTCGTCATCCTCGACCGCGACGGCACCCTCAACGAAGACCGCGACGATTTCGTCAAGAGTCCCGACGAGTGGCAGCCCATTCCCGGCGCGCTGGAAGCCGTGGCACGCCTGTGCCAGGCGGGCTGGCACGTGGCGGTGGCCACCAACCAGTCGGGCCTGGCGCGCGGCCTGTTCGACATGGGCGCCCTGAACGAGATGCACCTCAAGATGAACCGGCTGCTGGCCCAGCATGCCGGCCGCATCGACGCGGTGTTCTTCTGCCCGCATGGCCCGGACGACGGCTGCGACTGCCGCAAGCCCCTGCCCGGCCTGTTCCACCAGATCGCCGAGCACTACGGCATCGGGCTGGACGGCGTGCCGGTGGTCGGCGACACGCTGCGCGACCTGCAAGCCGGTGCTGCCGCCGGCTGCCGGCCCCACCTGGTGCTCACCGGCAAGGCGGCCCGGCTCGACCCGGCCGGCATCCAGCACATCGTCAGCCGGGTGCCCGGTACCGTCGTGCATGCCGACCTGGCCGCGTTCGTCGATCACCTGCTGGCGTCTTCCCCTTCTTCCTCGATCCCCCATTTTCCGAAGGCCGCTGGAGGCCACGACTGATGCTGCTGTTGTCTTTCCTGCGTTCGCTGCTGTATGCCCTGTGGCTGGTGGTGACGGTGATGCCCTGGGCCATTGCGGTCGTGATCGTCTCGATCGTCGTGCGCGGCGAACCGCTGTACTGGATGTGCGTGGGCTGGCTGCGAGTGGCCATCTTCGGCGCACGCTGGATCTGCGGCATCCGCCCCCGGGTGCAGGGCATGGAGCACCTGCCCAACGGCCCGGCCATCCTGCTGCCCAAGCACCAGTCCACC
Organism: Eleftheria terrae; assembly: GCF_030419005.1. Lineage (NCBI taxonomy): Bacteria > Pseudomonadati > Pseudomonadota > Betaproteobacteria > Burkholderiales > Eleftheria > Eleftheria terrae. The sequence goes on along the minus strand of NZ_CP106951.1, from coordinate 2,484,570 downwards.
TGGGAGACCTTTGCCTTTCCCTGCCTGATGCCGCGCCCGCTGAGCTATGTCTTCAAGCGCGAGCTGCTGTTCCTGCCATTCTTCGGCTGGGCCATCGGGCGGCTGGACATGGTGCACATCGACCGCAGCAAGCGCAACGAGGCCTGGACCAAGGTGGCCGAGCAGGGCCGTCGTTTCATGCAGCAGGGCAACTGGGTCATCATGTTCCCGGAAGGCACCCGTACGCCACGCGGCGGTCAGGGCCCGTACAAGACCGGCGGCTCCCGCCTGGCGGTGGCCACCGGCACCCCGGTGGTGCCGATTGCGGTGACTTCGGCCCGCTGCTGGCCGCGCAAGGCCTTCATCAAGCGGCCCGGGGTGGTGGACGTGTCCATCGGCCCCGCCATCGCTACCGCCGGCCGGGATGCCGACGAGGTGATGCGCGAGGTGGAAGCCTGGATCGAGGCCGAGATGCGCCGCCTCGACCCCGAGGCCTACACCGCTGCAGCGCCGACAGCGCCCGCGGCTGGTGGCCCGGCCGGCCGCGGCGCCTGAGGCAGCGACACCCGGCAGCTGCCGGGTGTTGCGACGGCCGGCCCACGCCGGCGTCGATTTCCGCGTCCGTCCACGCCCCAGTTCCTATACTTGCCGCCCATGAAAAAGAGCCGGGCCAGCGAACTTCTGCCTGCGCAGCTCTCGCTGCCTTTCGCGTCGGGTGAGGCGCCTGCCGCTCCGGGCGGCGACCCGCGAGCGCTGCCGCCGCCGTCCGGTGGCAGCGGTGCCAAGGCGCCGGAGGCGACCCTCCGGGCGCCGGCGATCTGGCGCCATCCGCGTGCCAGCCGCGAGATCCGGCTTGACGGCCATCCGGTGGCCTATGAATTCAGGCGGGCCAAGCGCCGCTCCATCGGCTTTGTCGTCAGCACCGAGGGCTTGAGCGTCAGCGCGCCGCGCTGGGTGGCTCTGGCCGAGGTCGAGTCGGCCCTGCAGGGCAAGGCGGCCTGGATCCTGCGCAAGCTGGTCGAGCAGGACGAGCGCAACAAGCGCCTGCAGCAGTCGCGCGTGGCCTGGCACGACGGCACCAGCCTGCCCTACCTGGGCGAGACCGTCATCGTGGTGCTCGATGCCCGCGTCAGCGGCGCCGTGCTGAACACCGATCCGCACGCCTTGCCCGGCGTGCCGCGGTTGACGCTGCACGTGGGCCTGCCGCAGCAGGCGGCGCCGGAGCAGATCCGCGACGCGGTGCAGAGCTGGCTGCAACAGCAGGCGCGCCAGCTCTTCGAGGCGCGCTGCCGGCACTTCGCTGCGCAGCTCGGCGTGCGCTATGAACGCCTGGCGCTGTCCTCGGCACAGACACGCTGGGGCAGTGCCTCGGCGGACGGCTCCATCCGGCTCAACTGGCGGCTGATCCACTTCGCGCTGCCCACCATCGACTATGTGGTGGCCCATGAGCTGGCCCACCTGCGCGAGATGAACCACAGCCCGCGCTTCTGGGAGGTGGTGCGTTCGGTGATGCCCGACTACGAGCAGCTGCGCGGGCACTTGAAGGACACCGTGCTGCCGCAGCTGGACTGAACGATCCGTCCGGCGGCGCTTGCGCCCAGCGGCCGCAGGCCCGGGCGCCGGGCCGCCCGCCTCAGGGGCGTGAGGCCAGCATGACCCCGGTCACCGCCACCGCCCCGCCGACCAGCATGCTGGGCAGCAGCGGCTCGCCCAGCAAGGCGAAGCCGAACGCAGCGCCGAACACCGGCACCAGGTTGTTGAACACCACCGTGCGAGCCGCGCCGATGCGTTGCACGCCCTGCGAGTACCAGACGAAGCCGAGCGCCGTGCCGCACACGCCCAGGTACAGCGCCGCCAGGCCCACGTCGGCGGTGAACATCGAGAGCTGCAGGCTCGGCAGCTCGAAGGCCGCCACGCCGGCCAGCAGCAGGCAGCCCCACAGCGAGGCATAGGTGGTGGCGGCCAGTGGCGTCAGCCCCTTGAGTGCGACGCGGCCGATCAGCGTGTAGGCCGCCCAGCTGCAGACGCCGCCGAACATCAAGGCTTCACCGATGCCCACCGCCTGGCCCAGCGCCGCGGTGACCTCGCCGCGCGAGATCACGATCCACACGCCCGCCAGCGCCAGCACCACCCCCGCCCAGCGGCGCGCATTCAGCCGCTCATGCAGCAGCACCGAGGCCAGCGCGATGGTGACGGCCGGGTTGAGCGCGATGATCAGGGACGTGCGGCTGGCCGGCAGGTGCGACAAGGCGCCGAGGAAGAACAGGTTGTAGGCGAAGATGCCGGTGGCGCCGAGGGCAAAGGTCACCGCCATCTGCCGCCGCGTCAGCCGTGGCAGGCCACCTTCGAGCCACCAGGCCGCCAGCAGCAGCGCGATGCAGGCCACCACGTAGCGCAGCACCGATCCGGTGGCCAGCGGCACGTGCAGCGCCACCACCCGGCCGGCAATGAAGGTGCCGCCCCAGATCGCCGGCACGCAGACCAGGCGGGCGTAAAGAGACCACAGGCCCGCCGAAGCAGGCGGCGTGACGGGAAGGACAGCGCTCATGGACAGGCTTTCTTCAATCGGGCCGGGCCCGCGGGAAAGGGCGGGCGCCGGCAACGGGTGGGTATCGGGTCTGCATGAGTTTATGCTTGCGCCATTTCATAGTGAAATGAGCGTTTGCTCATCAACAAGAAGAGCCCTGCATCATGACTTTCACCCAATTGGAAGTGTTCGCCACGCTGGCCCAGGCCGGCAGCTTCTCGCGGGCGGCGGCCCTGCTCGGCATCACGCAGTCGGCCGTCAGCCATGCGCTGCGTGCGCTCGAGCGCGAGCTCGGGGTGACCTTGTTTTCGCGCGACCGTGCGCAGCCGGAACTGACGCCGGCCGGCAGCCGCCTGCTGGCGCGTGCCCATGAGATCCGCACGCTGCACGAGGCGCTGGTGCAGGATGCCAAGGACGCCCGTGGCCTGCATGAAGGCGTGCTGCGGGTCGGCTCCTTCGGCTTCACGTCCAGCCTGCGCATCCTGCCCGACCTGCTGGTCCGCTTTCGAGCGCTGCATCCCGGCATCGAGGTGCACATCGACGAGGACAGCGACGACACCGTGGTGCGCTGGTTGACCGAGCGGCGGGTGGAGATCGGTTTCGTGGTGCTGCCGGACGAGCGCTTCGAGACGCTGGCGCTGGTGGAGGACGAGTTTGTCGTGCTGCTGCCCGAGGCGCACCCGCTGGCGGCCAAGCGCGCGATCGCGGTGACCGACCTGAACGACCAGCCCTTCGTGTTGACCGAGGCCGGCTGCGGCGACCTCATCCGCAGCCTGGTGGAGGCAGGCGGCGGTCGGCCGCACATCCTCTACCGCTTCCCGCAGCTGCTCTCCATCCTCGGCTTCGTCGAGCGCGGGCTGGCGGTGTCGGTGGCGGCCCGGCTGGCGTTGCCGGACGACCATCCCGGCGTGGTCTACCGGCCGCTGTCGCCGCGGGCGCCGCGCCGCGTCGGGCTGGCGGTGCGCGACATGGCCAAGCTGTCCCCCGCGGCCAAGGCCTTCGTGGGAGTGGCGCGCGAGATGTACGGCGGCAGGCGGCTTCGCGGCTGAGGCTGGCTCAGGCCGCGGCGCCGGCGGCGAAACGGTGCACGCCGTCGGGGCCGGTGGTGCGCCGCAGTTCGCCGGCCAGCCACAGGGCGTGCAGGTGGGCGACGGCCTCGCCCATCGCGAAGGTGGTCTGGTGCAGGTCGAGCTGGCGCTTGAACATCACCGGCAGCAGCTCGGCGGCCGAGCAGGGCGCCTGGCGGCAGGCGGTGCGCACTTCGTCCAGGCGGTCCTGGTGGTGGGCCACCAGCTGGGCCACCCGCTCGTGGACGCCGCGGAAGGGCCGGCCGTGCGCGGGCAGCACCAGCACGTCGTCCGGCATCAACTCGCGCAGCCGGGTCAGCGAGGCCAGGTAGAGCGGCAGCGGATTGCCTTCGGGCTCGACGTCGAAGACGCTGATGTTGGTCGAGATGCGCGGCAGCAGCATGTCGCCCGAGATCATCACGCCCAGCGTCTCGCTGTACAGCGAGATGTGCTCCGGCGCATGCCCGTAGCCCGCGATGCAGCGCCACCCGTGGCCGCCGATGGACAGCGCCAGCCCGTCGATCAGGCGGCGGTACTGCGGCGGCACCTGCGGCACCATGGAGGCGTAGTAGTTCGAGCGGGCCCGCACCTTGGCGACCGCCTCCGGGTCGGTCAGGCCGTGGCTGGCGAAGAAGCGGGCGGCCGCCTCGCCGCCATAGCCGGTGGTGCTCTGGCTGGCGATGCGGGCGGCGTTGTAGTCGGTGGCGCTGATCCACAGGCGGCAGCCCCAGCGCTCGGTGAGCCAGTGGGCCAGGCCGATGTGGTCGGGGTGCATGTGGGTCACCACCACCCGCAGCACCGGCAGGCCCTGCAGCTCGTGCTCGAACACCTGCTCCCAGGTGGCCCGGGTGGTGTCGTCGGTGATGCCGCAATCCACCACCGTCCAGCCGGCCACGCCGTCGATCTCGTCGCGCAGCAGCCAGAGGTTGATGTGGTTGAGTACGAAAGGCAGGCCCATGCGCACCCAGCGGACGCCGGGCGCCACTTCCAGCGTGTGCCCCGGCTCCGGCAGTTGCTCGCCCAGCGGGTACTGCAGGCGTTGTTCAAGTTCGTTCATTCGCTACACTTTACGTAAACGTCAATCCAGTATAGAGATTCATGGCTGCAACCGCTGTCTCCTTGGCGTCGCCCCCGGCTGCCACCACCTACACGATCAGCGACCTGGCCCGCGAGTTCGACCTCACCACCCGAGCGATCCGCTTCTACGAAGACTGCGGCCTGCTGAGCCCTGAGCGCAGCGGCCCGAGCGGCCGCAACCGCGTCTACACCTCGCGCGACCGCACGCGGCTCAAGCTCACGCTGCGCGGCAAGCGCCTGGGGCTGAGCCTGGCCGAGATCAAGGAACTGGTGGACATGTACGAGTCCCCGCGCGACACCTTGCCGCAGCTGAAGAAGTTCCTGCTGGTGCTGGCCGCCCACCGTGAGCAGCTGGAGCAGCAGATGGCCGACCTGCAGGTCACGCTGGAGGAAGTGCGCACCCACGAGAAGGAAACCCGGCGCCTGCTGGCGCTTGGGGAAAGCGAGAAGAAGAAAAAAGCGTGAGCGGCGCGGCCGCGCCTACAATTGACGTTTACGTCAACGTCAATTCGTGGGCGGCCGTCCCGTGGGCCGCCGCCTGTCTCCTGAAAGGCCTCTTCTCATGCAACTGCCCGGACTCAACTTCCAGCTTGGCGAAGATGTCGATGCACTGCGCGACGCGGTGCGCAGCTTCGCGGAGGCCGAGATCGCGCCGCGCGCCGCCGAGATCGACCGCAGCGACCAGTTCCCGATGGACCTGTGGCGCAAGATGGGCGAGGTCGGCGTGCTCGGCATCACTGTCGAGGAAACCTACGGCGGCGCCGCCATGGGCTACCTGGCGCACATGGTGGCGATGGAGGAGATCAGCCGCGCCTCGGCCTCGGTGGGCCTGAGCTACGGCGCGCACTCGAACCTGTGCGTGAACCAGATCCGCCGCAACGGCAGCGAGGCGCAGAAGCGCAAGTACCTGCCGAAGCTGATCAGCGGCGAGCATGTCGGCGCGCTGGCCATGAGCGAGCCGGGCGCCGGCTCCGACGTCGTCAGCATGAAGCTGCGGGCCGAGGACAAGGGCGGCTACTACCTGCTCAATGGCAGCAAGATGTGGATCACCAACGGCCCCGATGCCGATACCCTGGTGGTCTATGCCAAGACCGAGCCCGAGCTGAACGCCCAGGGCATCACCGCCTTCCTGGTCGAGAAGGGCATGAAGGGCTTCTCCATTGCGCAGAAGCTGGACAAGCTCGGCATGCGCGGCTCGCACACCGGCGAGCTGGTGTTCCAGGATGTGGAAGTGCCGGCCGAGAACGTGCTGGGCGCCGTCAACGGCGGCACCAAGGTGCTGATGAGCGGCCTGGACTACGAGCGGGCGGTGCTGGCGGCCGGCCCCATCGGCATCATGCAGGCGGTGATGGACAACGTCGTGCCCTACATCCACGACCGCAAGCAGTTCGGCCGCAGCATCGGCGAGTTCCAGCTGGTGCAGGGCAAGGTGGCCGACATGTACACCGTGCTGCAGGCGGCGCGGGCCTTCTGCTACACCGTGGGCAAGAACCTCGACAGCCTGGGCGCCGGTCATGTGCGGCAGGTGCGCAAGGACTGCGCCTCGGTGATCCTGTGGTGCGCGGAGAAGGCCACCTGGATGGCCGGCGAGGGCATCCAGATCTTCGGCGGCAACGGCTACATCAACGAGTATCCGCTCGGCCGCCTGTGGCGCGACGCCAAGCTCTACGAGATCGGTGCCGGCACCAGCGAGATCCGCCGCATGCTGATCGGCCGCGAGCTGTTCGCAGAAACGGCCTGAACGCGCGGCGCGGCCGGCTCCGGCAGGCCCGGCCGTGCCGGGGCGCCGGCAGGCCCGGGCCCGGCGGACGGCCAGTTTGACACCCGCTTGAAACCCGGGGCTTCGGGCGGGTGCGTAAACTCCGCACTGCATTTTCTGGACAGCGCCATGAGCAACGCACTTCAAGACCTCTTCGACCGTAACCGGGCCTGGGCCCAGAGCCTGGAGCAGCGGCAACCTGGCTTTTTCTCGCGCCTGCTGGAGCAGCAGGCCCCCGAGTACCTCTGGATCGGCTGCTCCGACAGCCGCGTGCCGGCCAACGAGATCGTCGGGCTGATGCCCGGCGAGCTGTTCGTGCACCGCAACGTCGCCAACGTGGTGGTGCATTCCGACCTGAACTGCCTGTCGGTGATGGAATTCGCCATCGACCTGCTGAAGGTCCGGCACATCATGGTGGTCGGCCACTACGGCTGCAGCGGCGTCAAGGCCGCGATGAACGGCGTGCGCATCGGCATCGCCGACAACTGGCTGCGTCATGTCGAGGACGTGCGCAACCGCCACCAGGAATGGCTTGACACGCTGGAAGAGGAAAACCAGCGACATGCCGCCCTGTGCGAGCTGAACGTGCTGGAGCAGGCGGTGCATGTCTGCCAGACCTCGGTGGTGCGCGACGCCTGGTCGCGCGGGCAGGAGGTGATGGTGCACGGCTGGGTGTACGGCGTGCACAACGGCCTGGTGCAGGACCTGCGGATGGCCGTGCGCAACGCCGAGGACGTGCAGCCGGTCTATGCCGAAGCCGTCAGCCAGCTGAAGGCCCGCTACGACCGCAAGCAGGAACTCGGGGGGCGCTGATGTTCCCGGAACAGCTCGATGACCGCCGGGCCTTCGGCATCGCACAGGCGCTGCTGGATGGCTTCAACCGGCACTATCGGCTGTTCCGCGAGGCCAGCGCCGCGGCCAAGCAGCGCTTCGAGGCGGCCGACTGGCATGGCCAGCAGCGCGCCCAGCGCGAGCGCATCGAGTTCTACGACAAGCGCGTCGACGAAGCGGTGGAGCGGCTGCAGTCCGAGTTCTCGGCCCACGAGCTGCCGATGAACGTCTGGCAGCAGGTCAAGCTGCACTACATCGGGCTGCTGACCAACCACCTGCGGCCCGAGCTGGCCGAGACCTTCTTCAACTCGGTCACGACCAAGATCCTGCACCGCAGCTATTTCCACAACAGCTTCATCTTCGTGCGGCCGGCCATCTCGACCGAGTACATCGAGAACGAGGAGCCGGGCTCCCAGCCGACCTACCGCGCCTACTACCCCACCCGTGAGACCATGCGGGAGGCACTGCACCGCATCGTCACCAATTTCCAGCTGGCGCGCGAGTTCGAGGACCTCGACCGCGACGTCGACAACGTGCTGCGGGCGGTGAACCAGCAGTTCGGTGACTTCCGCCTGCGCACCAACTTCCAGATCCAGGTCCTCAGTTCGCTGTTCTTCCGCAACAAGGGCGCCTACATCGTCGGCAAGATCATCAACGGCTTCCGCGAGACGCCGTTTGCCATGCCCATCCTCCACAACAGCAAGGGCCGGCTCTACATCGACGCGGCGCTGTTCGGCGAGGACGAGATGCAGATGCTGTTCAGCTTTGCGCGGGCCTACTTCATGGTGGAGATGGAGATCCCGGCGGCATATGTGCACTTCCTGCGCTCGCTGATGCCGCGCAAGCCGCGCTCGGAGATCTACAACGCGCTGGGGCTGCACAAGCAGGGCAAGAACCTGTTCTACCGGGACTTCCTCTTCCACCTGCGCCATTCCAGCGACCGCTTCCGCATCGCGCCCGGCATCAAGGGCATGGTGATGCTGGTGTTCGACCTGCCGTCCTTCCCCTATGTCTTCAAGGTCATCAAGGACTTCTTCCCGCCGCAGAAGGACACCACCCGAGAGCTGATCAAGAGCAAGTACCTGCTGGTGAAGACCCACGACCGTGTCGGCCGCATGGCCGATACGCTGGAATACTCCAACGTGGCTTTCCCTCGCGGCCGCTTCGACGAGGAGCTGGTGGCCGAGCTCAAGCATTTCTGCCCCAGCCTGATCGAGGAAGACCAGAACGACCTGGTCATCAAGCACCTGTACATCGAGCGGCGCATGGTGCCGCTCAACATCTACCTGCAGGAAGGCACGCCCGAGCAGATCGAGCACGGCGTGATCGAGTACGGCAACGCCATCAAGGACCTGGTGGCCGCCAACATCTTCCCCGGCGACATGCTGTGGAAGAACTTCGGCGTGACCCGCAACGGCAAGGTCGTGTTCTACGACTACGACGAGATCGAATACCTCACCGACTGCAACTTCCGCAAGGTGCCCGAGCCGCGCACCGAGGAAGACGAGCTGTCCGGCGAGGTCTGGTACCCGGTAGGCCCGAAGGACATCTTCCCCGAGACCTTCCGGCCCTTCCTGCTTGGCAACGAGCAGGTGCGCGAGGTGTTCCAGCGCCACCATGCCGACCTGCTCGACCCGGCCTTCTGGCAGGGCCACCAGGAGCGCATCCGCGCCGGGCATGTGCACGACGTCTTCCCCTACGATGTGAACAAGCGCTTCGCCCGCCAGGCGCGGCCACGCAGCGAGCCCCGCCAGAACGGTGGCGCAGCGGCGTCCGACACATCGACCGCTTCTTCTGTTATTTGATCGAGACAAGGAGATCATCATGTCGGATCCCATCGTGATTGTTTCGGCGGCTCGCACGCCGATGGGCGGCCTGCTCGGCGACCTGGCGTCGCTGTCGGCCTGGGAATTGGGGGCGGTGGCCATCCAGGCTGCCGTCGAGCGCGCCGGCGTGCCGGGCGACGCGGTGCAGGAAGTGCTGATGGGCAACTGCCTGATGGCCGGGCAGGGCCAGGCGCCGGCCCGCCAGGCGGCGCTGAAGGCCGGTCTGCCGCAGTCCGCCGGGGCGGTGACCCTGTCGAAGATGTGCGGCTCGGGCATGCGAGCGCTGATGTTCGGCCACGACATGCTGGCCGCCGGCAGCGCCGAGGTGGTGGTGGCTGGCGGCATGGAAAGCATGACCAACGCGCCGCACCTGGCCTTCGTGCGCAAGGGCCAGAAGTACGGCGCCACCACCTTCTACGACCACATGGCGCTGGACGGTCTGGAAGATGCGTATGAGCGGGGCAAGGCCATGGGCGTCTTCGCGGAGAATTGCGTGGCGAAGTACACCTTCACTCGCGAGGCGCAGGATGCCTTTGCCATCGCCTCGACTGAACGCGCGCTGAAAGCCAACCAGGACGGCAGCTTCGACTGGGAGGTGGCGCCCGTGACGCTGGCCGGCAAGGGCGGCGAAGTGAAGGTGGCGAAGGACGAGCAGCCCTTCAAGGCCAAGCTGGACAAGATTCCTGGCCTGAAGCCTGCTTTCAAGAAGGACGGCACCATCACCGCCGCGACCTCGTCGAGCATTTCCGACGGGGCGGCGGCGTTGGTGCTGATGCGCGAATCGACCGCCCGCCGCATGGGCGTCGAGCCGCTGGCGCGTGTGCGGGCCCACGCCGTGCATGCCCAGGCGCCGGAGTGGTTCACCACTGCGCCGGTCGGTGCCATCGACAAGGTGCTGAAGCAGACCGGCTGGACGGCGGCGGACGTGGACCTGTGGGAGATCAACGAGGCCTTTGCGGCGGTGACGATGGCGGCCATGGCCGAGCACAAGTTGCCGCACGAAAAGGTCAACGTGCACGGCGGCGCCTGCGCGCTGGGGCACCCGATCGGTGCGAGCGGCGCACGCATCGTGGTGACCCTGCTTGGTGCCCTGCGCAAGCAGGGCCGCAAGAAGGGGGTGGCCGCCCTGTGCATCGGCGGTGGCGAAGCCACTGCCTTGGCTGTGGAGCTCTTCTGAGCTCCCATTTTTGAGCTTGGAGGACAACTTGTGAGTGCAGTAGCGGAAAACGAAATCGTCAGCATCGGCGAGACCTTCGGGAAAACGGTGCGTTTCACGCTGCAGGACATCGCCACCTTCGCGGCGGCCTGTCAGGACAGCAACCCTCTGCACAGCGACGAAACCGAGGCGGGCCAGTCCCGCTTCGGCGAAGTCATCGCCAGCGGCCCGCACACGGCCTCGATGCTGATGGGCCTGGCGGCGAGCCATTTCTCGCGCCGCGACGATGGCGTGAAGCGGCAGATGGTCTGCCTGAATTTCAACTTCGCCTACAAGGCGCCGGTCTACGCCAACGAGGACATCACCCTGCACTGGGTCGTCTCGTCGGTGGAGTTCAACCGCAAGCTGGGCGGCTATGTGGTGCTGGTCGACGGTGCGGCCAGCACGCAGCGCTCCGGCGTCGCCGTGGTAAGCCGCGGCACGCTGCTGGTCAAGGAAGTGGTGTGACGGCGCTGGTGCTCGGCGCCTCGCGCGGCATTGGCCATGAGTTCGCCCGCCAGTGGCGGGCCGACGGCGAGCGGGTGGTGGCCACGGCGCGCGACGAGGCGGGCCTGGCGCGGCTGCAGGCGCTCGGTTGCGACACCGTGGCGCTGGATGTCACCGACACCGCAAGCGTGGCCGGCCTGGGCTGGCGGCTCGACGGCGAGCGCTTTGACTGGGTGGTGGTGAACGCCGGCGTCTACGGCCCCCGCACCACCGCCCTGCAGGCACCCAGCCAGGACGATTTCGATCGCGTGATGCACACCAACGTGCTGGGCACCATGCGCGTCGTGTCCCAGCTGCAGGAGGTGCTCGCCCCCGGGGCGAGGCTGGCGGTGCTGTCCTCCCTGATGGGCTCGCTGGCCGAGCGCAACGGCACCTCGGGCTGGCTGTACCGGGCATCCAAGGCGGCGCTCAACTCGGTGCTGCGCGACACGGCCCAGGTTTTCGGCCCGCTCGGCGCCATCTGCGTCGCGGTGCATCCGGGCTGGGTGCAGACCGACATGGGCGGCGCCGGCGCCGCGCTCACCGTCGAGCGCAGCGTGTCCGACCTGCGCCGGCTGCTGACCGAACTGCAGCCGGCCGACAACGGCGGATTCTTCAACCACGACGGCCGCCCCATCGCCTGGTGACGCGAGGCGGCCGCCTGCACGGACTCAACCCATGCTCTTGAACGAGGACCAGACCCTGATCCGCGACGCGGTGCGCGCCTTCGTGCGGGAACAGATCGCCCCGCATGCGGCCCGCTGGGACAAGGAACACCACTTTCCCAAGGACGTGCACCGCGGCCTGGCGGCGCTCGGCACCTACGGGGTCTGCGTGCCGGCCGAGTACGGCGGTGCGGGTCTGGACTACCTGAGCCTGGCGCTGGTGCTGGAGGAAATCGCGGCCGGCGACGGCGGCACCAGCACCGCGGTCAGCGTCAACAACTGCCCCGTCTGCGCCATCTTGATGCGCTATGGCGACGAGGCGCAGAAGCAGCGCTGGCTGGCTCCGCTGGCCCAGGGCGAGCTGCTGGGCGCCTTCTGCCTGACCGAGCCGCATGTGGGCTCCGACGCCTCGGCCCTGCGCACCACGGCCCGGCGCGACGGTGACGACTACGTCATCGACGGCGTCAAGCAGTTCATCACCAGCGGCAAGAACGGCCAGGTGGCCATCGTCATCGCGGTCACCGACAAGGCGGCCGGCAAGCGCGGCATGAGCGCCTTCATCGTGCCCACCGACACCCCCGGCTACCAGGTGGCGCGGCTGGAGGACAAGCTGGGCCAGCATTCGAGCGACACCGCGCAGATCCTCTTCGAGCGGTGCCGCGTGCCGGCCTCGCAGCGCATCGGCGAGGAGGGCGAGGGCTACCGCATCGCGCTGTCCGCGCTGGAGGGTGGACGCATCGGCATCGCGGCGCAGAGCGTCGGCATGGCCCGGGCGGCCTTCGAGGCCGCGCTCGACTATTCCAAGCAGCGCGAGAGCTTCGGCAAGCCGCTGTTCGAGCACCAGGCGCTGCAGTTCCGCCTGGCCGAGATGGCCACCCGCATCGAGGTCGCGCGCCAGATGGTGTGGCATGCCGCGGCCTTGCGCGACGCCGGGCAGCCCTGCCTGAAGGAGGCAGCGATGGCCAAGCTGTTCGCCTCCGAGATGGCCGAGCGCGTCTGCTCCGAGGCCTTGCAGGTGCACGGCGGCTACGGCTATGTGAGCGACTTCCCCGTGGAGCGCATCTACCGTGACGTGCGCGTCTGCCAGATCTACGAGGGCACATCGGACGTGCAGAAGATCCTGATCGCCCGCGCGCTGGCCTGAGGGCGGGCGCGGGTTTTCCGCTAGCGTCGCGCTGTGCGGCGCTGTCTAGGATGGGACCATGCGCAAGCCGATCGACTTCTACTTCGACTTCTCTTCGCCCTACGCCTACATTGCGTCCGAGTGGATCGACGCGCTGGCGGCTCGCCATGGCCGCACGGTGCGCTGGCACGCCATCCTGCTCGGCGTCACGTTCCAGGCGGCCGGCCTGCGGCCGCCGATGGACCACCCCATCAAGCGCGAATACACGCTGCGCGACTTTGCCCGCTCGGCTCGCGCCGAAGGCGTGCCCTTCGTGCAGCCCGAGACCTTCCCCATCTCCACGCAGAACGCCGCACGGGTGTTCTGGTGGTTGTCCGAGAGCGACCCCGCCCGGGCGGTCGCCTGGGCCCGTGCCGGCCTGCGCGCTTACTTCGGCCGTGGCGTCAACCTGGCCGAGCCCGAGGCGCTGAAGGCGCTGGCGGCCGACTTCGGCCTGGTGTCCGAGGAAGCCGAGGCGGTCTGGAACGACGGGCACTGGAAGGAGCGGCTGAAGCATGCCAACGAAGCGGCGGTCGACGCCGGCGTTTTTGGCGCGCCCTTCTTCATCGTCGACGGCGAGCCCTTCTGGGGCAACGACCGCAAGGCCCAGATCGAGCGCTGGCTGTCGGCCGGGCCCTACTGAGTTCCCCGGGGCAGCCGCCCTGTTCATCACCCTCGAAGCCGCGTAAGATTGACGTTTACGTAAACGTCATAAGCGGGCCGCCTTCCGACCGGGAAGCCGGACCCGGGCCGACTTCGAGGACTCCATGCCCGTTTTCGAATCCAAGCTGAATCCTCGTGCCGAGGATTTCAAGGCCAATGCCGCGGCGATGCAGGCCCTGGTGGCCGACCTCCATGCCCGGCTGGCCCAGATCGCGCAGGGTGGCGGCGAGGCCGCACGCGCCAAGCACCTGGCCCGCGGCAAGCTGCTGCCGCGCGACCGGGTCGAGATGCTGCTCGACCCCGGCACGCCCTTCCTCGAGATTGCGCCGCTGGCGGCGATGGGCATGTATCCCGAGAAGGACGGCCGCGACGCCGCCCCGGGCGCCGGCCTCATTGCCGGCATCGGCCGGGTGTCGGGCGTCGAGTGCGTGATCGTCTGCAACGATGCCACCGTCAAGGGCGGCACCTACTACCCGATGACGGTCAAGAAGCACCTGCGGGCGCAGGAGATCGCGCAGCAGAACCGCCTGCCCTGCATCTACCTGGTGGACTCCGGCGGCGCCAACCTGCCGAACCAGGATGAGGTCTTCCCCGACCGCGACCACTTCGGCCGCATCTTCTACAACCAGGCCACCATGAGCGCCGACGGCATCCCGCAGCTGGCGGTGGTCATGGGTTCCTGCACCGCGGGCGGCGCCTATGTGCCGGCAATGAGCGACGAGACCATCATCGTCAAGGAGCAGGGCACCATCTTCCTGGGCGGCCCGCCGCTGGTGAAGGCCGCCACCGGCGAAGTGGTGAGTGCCGAGGACCTGGGCGGCGGCGATGTGCATACCCGCCTGTCCGGCGTGGCGGACCACCTGGCGCAGGACGACCTGCATGCGCTCGCGCTGGCTCGCGCCTCGGTGGCGCGGCTGAACTGGCGCAAGCCCGCATCGCTGGCCACCGTGGCTTCGCGACCGCCGAAATACGCTCCCGAGGAACTGCAGGGCGTCATCCCGACCGACACCCGCAAGCCCTTCGATGTGCGCGAGGTCATCGCCCGCATCGTCGACGGCAGCGAGTTCGATGAATTCAAGGCCCGCTACGGCAGCACGCTGGTGACCGGCTTCGCCCACATCGACGGCATGCCGGTGGGCATCGTCGCCAACAACGGCATCCTGTTCGCCGAGAGCGCCAACAAGGGGGCCCATTTCATCGAGCTGTGCTGCCAGCGCAAGGTGCCGCTGGTGTTCCTGCAGAACATCACCGGCTTCATGGTGGGCCGCAAGTACGAGAACGACGGCATTGCCCGCGCCGGCGCCAAGATGGTCACCGCAGTGGCCTGCGCCCAGGTGCCCAAGTTCACCGTGATCATCGGCGGTAGCTTCGGCGCCGGCAACTACGGCATGTGCGGCCGCGCCTACAGCCCCCGCATGCTGTGGATGTGGCCCAACGCCCGCATCAGCGTGATGGGCGGCGAGCAGGCCGCCAGCGTGCTGGCCACTGTCAAGCGCGATGGCCTGGAGGCCAAGGGCGGCCAGTGGAGCGCCGAGGAAGAGGAGGCCTTCAAGGCCCCCATCCGCGCCCAGTACGAGGCCCAGGGCCATCCGTACTACGCCTCGGCCCGGCTGTGGGACGACGGCGTGATCGACCCTGCCGACACCCGCCAGGTGCTCGCGCTCGCGCTCAGCGCCAGCCTCAACGCCCCGATCCCCGACACCCGCTTCGGCGTGTTCCGCATGTGAGGTCCGCGATGCAGATGCTCGATGTCCGACGCGAAGGCCCCGTGGCCCGCGTCTACCTGAACCGCCCCGAGGTGCGCAATGCATTCAACGACGCCACCATCGGCGAGCTGACCGAGGCCTTCCAGTCGCTGGGCGAGGACCCTGCCGTGCGGGTGATCGTGCTCGGCGCGCATGGCAAGGCCTTCAGCGCCGGCGCCGACCTGAACTGGATGCGCTCGATGGCCGACTACAGCTGGCAGCAGAACCATGACGACGCCGCCCGCCTGGCCGGGATGCTGTGGCGCCTCTACAGCTGCCCGGTGCCGGTGATCGGCCGCATCCAGGGCGACTGCTATGCCGGCGGCGTCGGCCTGGCCGCGGCCTGCGACGTGGTGGTGGCGGCCGACACGGTGCAGTTCTGCCTCTCCGAGGCGCGCCTGGGCCTGCTGCCGGCCACCATCAGCCCCTACGTGGTCCGCGCGATGGGCGAGCAGGCGGCACGCCGCTACTTCGTCACCGCCGAGCGCTTCAGCGCCGCCGAGGCGCACCGCATCGGCTTCGTGCACGAGGTCTGCGCAGCCGAGCAGCTGGACGCCCGCATCGAGGCCCTGGCCCAGGCCATCGCCGCCAACGGCCCGCAGGCGGTGAAGGCCTGCAAGCGCCTGGTGCAGGACGTGGCCGGCGCGCCGATCACGCCCGAGCTGCGTGCCGACACCGCGCGCCGCATCGCCGATGTGCGCGCCAGCGCCGAAGGCCGCGAAGGCGTGCGCTCCTTCCTCGACAAACGGCCGGCAGGCTGGACCCTGGAAAGCTGACGATGTTCAAGAAGATCCTGATCGCCAACCGTGGCGAGATCGCCTGCCGCGTGGCGGCCACCGCGCGCCGCCTCGGCATCCGCACCGTGGCTGTCTACTCCGACGCCGACGCCCAGGCCAAGCATGTGCGGGCCTGTGACGAGGCGGTGCACATCGGCGCTCCGGCGCCGCGCGAGAGCTACCTGCTGGCCCAGCGCGTGCTGGAGGCCGCCCGCGCCACCGGCGCCGAGGCGGTGCACCCCGGCTACGGCTTCCTGAGCGAGAACGAAGGCTTCGCCCGCGCCTGCGCGGAAGCCGGCATCGCCTTCATCGGCCCGCCGGCGTCGGCCATCGCGGCCATGGGCAGCAAGGCCGCCGCCAAGGCGCTGATGGAGAAGGCCGGCGTGCCGCTGGTGCCGGGCTACCACGGCGACCGCCAGGAACCGGACTTCCTCAAGGCCCAGGCCGACCGCATCGGCTATCCGGTGCTGATCAAGGCGAGCGCCGGCGGCGGTGGCAAGGGCATGCGGCTGGTGGCCAGTGGCGAGGAGTTCGAGGCCGCGCTGGCCTCCTGCAAGCGCGAGGCGGCCGCCAGCTTCGGCGACGACCATGTGCTGGTGGAGCGCTATGTCACCCGCCCGCGCCACATCGAGATCCAGGTCTTCGGCGACAGCCTGGGCGGCTATGTCTACCTGTTCGAGCGCGACTGCTCGGTGCAGCGGCGCCACCAGAAGGTGCTGGAGGAGGCGCCCGCGCCCGGCATGACGCCCGAGCGGCGCGCCGAGATGGGCGAGGCCGCGGTGGCGGCGGCGCGGGCCGTCGGCTATGTCGGCGCCGGCACGGTGGAGTTCATCGCCGAGCAGGACGGGCGCTTCTACTTCATGGAGATGAACACCCGGCTGCAGGTCGAGCATCCGGTGACCGAGGCCATCACCGGGCACGACCTGGTGGAGTGGCAGCTGCGTGTGGCGGCCGGCCAGCCGCTGCCGGCGCGCCAGGAGCAGCTGCGCATCCACGGCCATGCCATCGAGGCGCGGCTGTGCGCCGAGAACCCGGAAGCGCAGTTCCTGCCTGCCACTGGCCGCCTGCGGGTGTTCCGCACGCCGGCCGCGGCCGCCGAGTTCCAGGTGGCGCCGGTGCGCATCGACGCCGGCGTGCGCGAGGGCGACGAGATCTCGCCCTACTACGACTCGATGATCGCCAAGCTCATCGTCTGGGGCGAGGACCGCGCACAGGCGCTCGCACGGCTGGATGCCGCGCTGGCCGAGACGCACATCGTCGGGCTGCACACCAACACCGCCTTCCTGCGCCGCGTGGTGGCGAGCCGCTCCTTCGCGGGGGCGGACCTGGACACCGCCCTGATCGAGCGCGAGCGCGCCGTGCTGTTTGGCCAGGCCGGATTGCCGCTGCAGGCCGCGCTGGCCGGCCTGGCGGCCCGCCTGCTGGGCGAAGAGGCGGGGGCCGAGACCGCCGACCCCTGGTCGCGCCGCGGCGGCTGGCGCCTGCACGGCGTGGCCCGGCGCCGCCTGGAGGTGCTGGACGGCAGCGGCCAGCGCCATGTGGCCGGCCTGCACTACCTGCACGACGGTTCGCACCGGCTTGAGCTGGGCGAGGACCGCCGCGCGCTGCTGGTGCGCCCGCTCGGCCCGGACCGCTACGACGTGACGCTCGGCGACGAACGCTGGCAGCTGGCGGTCTACCGCCATGGCGAGACCTATGCGGTGTTCGCGCCGCAGGGCTCGGCCTCGCTGCAGTGGGTGGACCCCATCGCCCATGCCGGCGAAGCGGGGCACGATGCCGGCCGGCTGACCGCGCCGATGCCCGGCAAGCTGATCGCGCTGCATGTGGCGCCCGGCCAGGCGGTCACCAAGGGCCAGCCGCTGGCGGTGATGGAGGCGATGAAGATGGAGCACGCCATTGCCGCGCCGGCCGACGGCGTGGTGGACGAAGTGCTGTACCGCGTCGGCGACCAGCTGGCCGAGGGCGCCGAGCTGCTGCGCCTGAAGGCGGCCTGACGCCATCCACGGCAGAATGAGGCGGCCGGCACCATCGCCGGCCCGCAAAGCAACCCTGGAGAGACGACGATGATGCTGCCCCAGCGCGTCACCCTGGTCGAGGTGGGCCCGAGAGACGGGCTGCAGAACGAGAAGCAGGCGGTCGAGGCCGCGAGCAAGGTGGAGCTGGTGCACCGGCTGCAGTCCGCCGGCCTGCGCGAGATCGAGGTCACCAGCTTCGTCAGCCCGAAGTGGGTGCCGCAGATGGCCGACAACGCCGAGGTCATGGCTGGCCTGCAGCGGCAGGACGGCGTGCGCTACTCGGTGCTCACGCCCAACCTGAAGGGCCTGGAAGCGGCACTGCCGACCCGGCCCGACGAGATCGTCGTCTTCGGCGCCGCCAGCGAAGCCTTCAGCCAGCGCAACATCAACTGCTCGATCGAGGAATCGATCGAGCGCTTCCGCCCGGTGGTGGCCCAGGCGCAGGCGCAGGGCCTGAAGGTGCGCGGCGCAATCTCCTGCGCGCTGGGCTGCCCCTACCAGGGCGAGGTCTCGCCCGACGAGGTCGAGCGGGTGGTGCGGCTGATGAAGGGCATCGGCGTGGACCATGTCGGCGTGGCCGACACCATCGGTGTCGGCACCCCGCGGCGGGTGCAGGCGGCCATGGAGCGGGCGCTCAGACACTACCCGCTGGCCGAGGTCAGCGGTCATTTCCACGACACCTACGGCCAGGCGCTCGCCAACATCTACGCCTGCCTGGAGCTGGGCGTGCACACCTTCGACACCAGCGTCGCCGGCCTCGGCGGCTGCCCCTATGCCAAGGGCGCCACCGGCAACGTGGCGACCGAGGACGTGGTGTTCCTGCTGCAGGGCCTGGGCATCGACAGCGGCGTGGACCTCGACCGCCTGGTCGACGCGGCGCACTACATCTCCGGCGTGCTGGGTCGCAAGCCGGTTTCCCGCGTCAGCAATGCACTGCTGGCGAAGCGCACTTCCAGCGTGGCGGAGGCCGCATGAGCGCACCGGACGAGGCGCCCTCCGAGGGCTACCAGCGGGTCAGCGTCGCGTTGCAGCGCCTCGGGCACCCGCACGCACCGGTGCTGCTCGAGCTGCCCGCACGCACCGCCCGCGAGGCGGCCGATGCGCTGGGCGTGAGCGTCGGGCAGATCGCCAAGAGCGTGATCTTCCGCCGCCGCAGCGACGATGCCGCAGTGCTGGTGGTGACCTCGGGCGACAAGCGCGTCGACGAGCGCAAGGTGGCCGCGCTGGCCGGCCCGGTTGGCCGGGCCGATCCGGACTTCGTGAAGGCCCGCACCGGCTTCACCATCGGCGGCGTGTCGCCGGTGGCCCACCTGAGCGAGCCGGTGACCCTGATCGACCGCGAGCTGTTCCGCTTCGCCGAGGTCTGGGCGGCGGCAGGCCATCCCAAGGGCGTGTTCCGGGTGGCGCCGCAGGAGCTGGCCCGGCTGACCGGCGCGCCGGTCGAGGACGTCACCGAATGATCGCCGGCTGCCCGGCCCCGGCACGATGACGCGCCCGGTGCCCGAGGCCGCTGCCGTGCCCAGCCCCTGCATCGGCATCTGCCGCATGGACGCCCGCAGCGGCTGGTGCGAAGGCTGCCTGCGCAGCCTGGACGAGATCGCAGCCTGGTCCACCATGAGCGAGGCCGACAAGCGGCAGGTGTGGCAACAGCTGCCGCTGCGGCAGCAGGCCGGCACCGCCCCGGCCGGACGCAACGACGGGAGCAGGGAATGAAACAGCTGCGCTTTTATTTCGACCTGCTGTCGCCGTATGCCTGGCTGGCCTTCCACCGGCTGCCGGTGGCGCTGCTCGGCTGTTCCTACGAGGTGCGCTATGAGCCGGTGCTGTTCGCCGGCCTGCTGCAGCACCATGGCCAGCTCGGCCCGGCCGAGATCGCACCGAAGCGGGCCTGGACCTACCGCCAGATCCTGTGGCAGGCGCGCCGACAGGGCGTGCCGCTGCGCCAGCCGGCCACCCATCCCTTCAACCCCTTGCCGCTGCTGCGCCTGGCGCGCGCCTGCGCACCCGCGGGCGGCACGCCCAACCGCTGGGTCTGCGAGACCCTGTTCCACCATGTCTGGGACAGTGGCCTCGACGCCGAAGACCCGGCCCGGCTGCCAGCGCTGCTCGAGCGCCTGTCGCCCCGGCGCGATCCCGCCAGCCAGGCCGTCAAGGACGAGCTGCGCGACGCCACTGCCGAGGCCGCCCGGCGCGGTGTCTTCGGCGTGCCCACCATCGAGCTGGAGGGCCGCCTGTTCTGGGGCGCCGACTCGCTCGAGATGCTGCGCGCCTGCCTGCAAGGCGATCCCTGGTTCGACAGCCCCGAATGGATGGGCGCCGCCGACTGGCCGGCCGGGTCGCAGCGCCGCCAGTCGCGCATTGGCGGCGACCCCGGGTCCGCACCAGCACCCTGAGGAAAACCCCCATTCGGCGCGGCGTGCAAAAGTGCCGCCGCGGGCCTGATCGTTTTCCCGGGTGCGGCTGCCGTGTTCGCATTCGGTTGCACATCAAGAAAAGGCAACTCAGGGTTACACCTTAATTTGTCAGCTCCCGTTGGCTGGGCGTCAGCACGCGGTCAGAGCCCGCGCTGATAGTCGGCCTCGCGACCGCCCTCGCCGGCGGGGTTCTGCAAACCGGAGACACATTCATGGCAGCAACGCTGACGAAGCAGGCGCCCGCACCGAGCAAGGCGCCGATGACCAAGGAGGAACAGAAGGTCATCTTCGCGTCCTCCCTGGGCACCGTTTTCGAGTGGTACGACTTTTACCTTTATGGCTCGCTGGCGAGCATCATCGCGGCCCAGTTCTTCAGCGGGCTGGACCCGACGTCGGCCTTCATCTTCGCGCTGCTGGCCTTCGCCGCCGGCTTCATCGTGCGGCCCTTCGGCGCACTGGTGTTCGGCCGGCTCGGCGACATGATCGGACGCAAGTACACCTTCCTGCTGACCATCCTGCTGATGGGCCTGTCGACCTTCATCGTCGGCGTGCTGCCCAGCTATGCCTCCATCGGCGTGGCCGCGCCGGTGGTGCTGATCGTGCTGCGGCTGCTGCAGGGCCTGGCGCTCGGCGGCGAGTACGGCGGCGCGGCCACCTATGTGGCCGAGCATGCGCCGCACGGCCGGCGTGGCGCCTTCACCTCCTGGATCCAGACCACCGCGACGCTGGGCCTCTTCCTGTCGCTGATGGTCATCCTCGGCACCCGCACCCTGGTCGGCGAGGACGCCTTCAAGGAATGGGGCTGGCGCATTCCCTTCGTGCTGTCCATCCTGCTGCTGGCCGTGTCGGTGTGGATCCGCATGAGCATGAACGAGTCGCCGGCCTTCCAGAAGATGAAGGCCGAGGGCAAGACCTCCAAGGCGCCGCTGGCGGAGTCCTTTGGCCAGTGGAAGAACCTGAAGATCGTGATCCTCGCGCTGGTGGGCCTGGTGGCTGGCCAGGCGGTGGTCTGGTACACGGGCCAGTTCTACGCGCTGTTCTTCCTGCAGCAGACGCTGAAGGTCGACATGGGCACCGCCAACGTGCTGGTTGCGCTCGGCCTGCTGCTGGGCACGCCCTTCTTCGTGGTGTTCGGCACGCTGAGCGACAAGATCGGCCGCAAGCCCATCATCCTGGCCGGCTGCCTGATCGCGGCGCTGACCTACATGCCGCTGTTCAAGGCCCTGACCCAGGCCGCCAACCCGGACCTGGCGCGCGCCCAGGCTTCGGCCCCGGTGTCGGTGGTGGCCGACCCGGCCGAGTGCTCCTTCCAGTTCAACCCGACGGGCACGGCCAAGTTCACCAGTTCCTGCGACGTGGCCAAGCAGGTGCTGGCCGCCAACTCGGTGAACTACGAGACGGTGGACGGCAGCGGCGCCGCGGTGATCAAGGTCGGCGACAAGACCATCCCGTCCTATGACGCCAAGGCCTTCAGCGGCGATGCGCTGAAGGCCAAGGACGCCGAGTTCAAGAAGGCCGTGTCGACCGCCATCAAGGAAGCCGGCTATCCGGCCAAGGCCGATCCCGCCAAGCTGAACAAGCCGATGATCGTGGCCATCCTGACCCTGCTGGTGATCTACGTCACCATGGTCTACGGCCCGATCGCGGCGATGCTGGTCGAGATGTTCCCCACCCGCATCCGCTACACCTCGATGAGCCTGCCGTACCACATCGGCAACGGCTGGTTCGGCGGCCTGCTGCCCACCATCTCGTTCGCCATCGTGGCGCAGACGGGCAACATCTATAACGGCCTCTGGTATCCCATCATCATCGCGCTGGCCACGGTGGCCATCGGCACGCTGTTCGTGCGCGAGACCAAGGACAACGACATCTTCGCCAACGACTGACGCCCTCGAAAGGATCTGACCCATGTGGAAAATCGCGGCCGGTTTCGCCCTCTTCTCGGCGCTGGCAGTGGCCATGCTGATGAATGGCGGCGACATCGACATGAGCGGTGAGAAGCACGGTGCCGATGCGACACATGCGCCGGCGCCCGAACCCGCGGCCAGCAAATAGCGCGCGCACCGCTGCCTCGAACGGCCCCCGGCTTGCCTGGGGCCGTTTTCTTTTTGGGGAGGGCGCGGTCGTCGCGGGTGCGCGGTGGTGGTCACCAAAAGTTGCGATGTGCGGGCGGAAGCGGCGCTTGTGGCCGCTACCATGGGGCCACCCTTCTTGCGGCCGACACCGGCCTTCGGCCCGGTGATGGCGACCGCTTCGCGCGGTGCCCCTTGCGGCTGCCGTGTCCAACCCCCGCTGTCGCCTCACACGTGCAAAGAAGACGTTTCCTCTCCCACACCAGCAAAGCGGTCGGCCTGGCCGCCCTCGCACCCACCACCCCCTGGTTCTCCATCGCCGCGCATGCCGCCCAGCTGCAGGCCATCGGCAAGCCGCAGGCTTTCGACCTGGCGTGGCTCAAGGGTCATGCGCGCAGCCTGGCCGCCAAGCCCTACCAGGCGCCCCGCACCACGCTGCCCAAGTCGATCGAGTCGCTCGACTGGGACCAGTACCAGTCGATCCGCTTCAACAAGGACCATGCACTGTGGCGCGACGACAAGCTGCGTTTCCAGGCGCAGTTCTTCCACCTCGGCCTGTTCTTCAAGTCACCGGTGCGGCTGTATGAGGTGGTCGAGGGCCGGGCCCGGGAGCTGGCCTACGACCCGGCCATGTTCGACCACACCAAGAGCGGTGTGAATGCCGCCAGCCTGCCGCAGGACCTCGGCTTCGCCGGCTTCCGGCTGAACTTCCATACCGACCTGGAGCGTGACATCTCCGCCTTCCTCGGCGCGAGCTACTTCCGCGCGGTGGGGGGAGAGTGGCAGTACGGCCAGTCGGCCCGCGGGCTGGCGATCGATTCCGGCCTGCCGCGACCGGAGGAGTTCCCCAACTTCGTGGCCTACTGGCTGGAGAAGCCGGCGCCGCAGTCGAACACCGTCATCGTCTACGCGCTGCTCGACTCACCCAGCGTGGCTGGCGCCTACCGCTTCGCCATCACGCCGGGCGACACCCAGGTGATGGACATCGATGCCGCGCTGTACCCGCGCAAGACCATCGAGCGCCTGGGCATTGCGCCGTGCACCAGCATGTTCCAGTTCGGCGAGAACGACAAGCGCATGGCCAACGACTGGCGCCCCGAGATCCACGACACCGATGGCCTGCAGATGTGGACCGGCAACGGCGAATGGATCTGGCGCCCGCTGACCAATCCGGCCCAGCTGCGCTTCAACGCCTACCAGGACAACAACCCGCGTGGCTTCGGCCTGCTGCAGCGCGACCGCGACTTCAACAACTACCAGGACGACGGCGTGTTCTACGACAAGCGCCCCTGCCTGTGGGTGGAGCCGAAGGCCGGCTGGGGCGCGGGCTCGGTGCAACTGGTCGAGATCCCCACCGTCGACGAAACCTTCGACAACATCGTCGCCTTCTGGAACCCGGCCGCCAAGCCGCAGCCGGGGCAGGAGCTGCTGTTCTCATACCGGCTCTACTGGGGGGCCCAGCCGCCGGCAAGGCCGCCGCTGGCCCATGTGGTGGCCACCCGCACCGGGCTGGGCGGCGTGGTGGGGCAGCCGCGCAAGTACTTCTCGTGGCGCTTTGCAGTCGACTTCGCTGGCGGCGACTTCTCGCTGCTGGGCAAGAACGCCAAGGTCGAGCCGGTCATCACCGCCTCGCGCGGCAAGGTGGAGATCACCTCGGCCCGGCCGCAAGGCGCCATCGAAGGCTGGCGGGCCATGTTCGACCTGCGGCCCACCGACAACAGCACCGAGCCGATCAACCTGCGCATGCACCTGCAGTGCGACGGCCAGCCGCTCAGCGAGACCTGGCTCTACCAGTGGACGCCGCCGCCGGTGGCCGAGCGCAAGTTCGTCTGAGGCAGGGCGCCTCGCGCCGGCTTGCGATTCGTCAAGCCGGCCCGCCGCGGTCCTGCCTAGAGTCGCGGCATGCACACTACGCCACGTTGCAGCCTGGGCAGCAAGCTGCTGCTTCTGGGCGCCGCCTTCCTGCTGATTGCGCTGGCCTCCATCGGGCTGACCTTGTGGGTGAGCTGGCACCTGGAGGGCGGGGCGGCGGCTGTCAACGAGGCGGGGCGCCTGCGCATGCTGAGCCTGCGGCTGGCAGTGTCGGCCGCAGCCGGGGGCGAGCCGGTGTCGCTGCAGCGGCAGGCCGAGGCCTTCGACGCCGGCCTCGACATGCTGAGGCGCGGCGAGCCGGCCCGGCCGCTGTTCGTGCCCTGGGACCGGGAGGCGCTGCGGCAGTTCCGCCAGATTGAAACGCACTGGGCTGACCTGCATACCAGCTGGCTGCGCACGCCGCCCGCCACGCCGCAGGCGCTGCGCCAGGCCGACGAATTCGTGGCCTCCATCGATGCCTTTGTCGGCACGCTGGAGACGAGCCTGTCGCGCTGGACCACGCTGCTGCACGGCTTCCAGTTCGCGCTGATGGTGCTGGCCATCGGCGGCGCGGTGGCCTTGATGTATGCCGGCCACCTGTTCGTGCTGGAGCCGCTCAAGCGCCTGCATGCCGGGCTGCAGCGCATCGCGCAGCACGACTTCGGGGCCCGCGTGGAGCTGCCGGCGCATGACGAATTCGGCGAGCTGGCCCAGGGCTTCAACCGCATGGCCGAGCACCTGGGGCAGGCCTACGAGGACCTGGAAGCCAAGGTGCAGGAGAAGACACTGCGCCTGGAGCACCAGCGCGAGCGGCTGGCGGCGCTCTACGAGGTGAGCAGCTTCCTGTCCGAGTCCACCACGCTGGCCCAGCTGGCCGACGGCTTCGCGGCCAAGATGCGCCGCATCGCCCGTGCCGACGCAATCGCCCTGCGCTGGTCGGACGCCGGGCAGCAGCGCTACATCATGCTGGCCAGCGAAGGGCTGCCCGCTCCCCTGCTCGAAGCCGAGCAATGCCTGCGCACGGCGCGTTGCCTGTGCGGCGGCGCCGATGCACAGGCGCCGGTGCGCGTCATCCCCATCCGCCGCGCCGAGGGGGCCTCCATGCCGCATTGCGAGCAGGCGGGCTACACCACGCTCGTCACGGTGCCCATGCGGGCGCAGCACCGGCTGGTGGGCGAGATCGACCTGTTCTACCGCTGCAGCGCCGCCCCCTGCGAGGAGGAGCGCTCGCTGTACGAGACGCTGGCGCGCCATCTCGCATCGGCCCTGGACGGCCTGCGCGCGGCGGCCATGGAGCGGGAAGCGGCGGTGTCGGACGAGCGGGCCTTCATCGCCCGTGAGCTGCACGACTCCATCGCCCAGTCCCTCGCCTTCCTGAAGCTGCAGGTGCCGGTGCTGCGCAACGCAGTCGCGCGGGGCGACGCGGCTGCCATGGCCCGTGCCACCGACGACATCGAGGCCGGCGTGCGGGAAAGCTCCGGCGACGTGCGGGCGCTGCTGCTGCATTTCCGTACACGAGCACATGCGGAGGACATCTCGGTGGCCCTGCGCACCACGCTGCAGAAATTCGAGCACCAGACCGGCCTGCAGACCACCCTGCAGGTGACCGGCGAAGGCCTGCCGCTGCCCGCCGATGTGCAGATCCAGGTCTTGCACGTGGTCCAGGAGGCCTTGTCCAATGTGCGCAAGCATGCGCATGCCTCGCATGTCTGGCTCACCGTGAAGCAGGGCCGGGAGTGGCTGTTTGCCGTGCGCGACAACGGGCGCGGCTTCGACGTCGAAGGCGGCGCCCCCAACGCCACGCACGTGGGGCTGGACATCATGCGGGAGCGGGCCGGCCGCATCGGCGCCCGCGTGCAGATCCGCTCGCAGCGGGGCGAAGGCACCGAGCTGCAGCTCACGGTGCCGGCGAGCGCCCCGCCTGCGGCGACCCCGGCCACCCGGCCCGAACCCCTGGCGGAGGCCTCATGACTCCAACGCTCCGACTCCTCCTCGTGGACGACCACAGCCTGTTCCGCCGTGGCCTGGCCGCGCTGCTGGCGGATGAACCTGGCTGGCAGGTGGCCGGCCAGGCGGCCGATGCCAGCGAAGCGCTGCGATGCGCAGCGGAACTGCAGCCCGACCTGATCCTGCTCGACAACCACCTGCCCGGCGTGCGGGGCGTGGATGCCGTCCCCGGCCTGCGCGAGGTGGCACCGCGGGCGCGCGTGCTGCTGCTCACCGTCAGCGAGGAAGGCGAGGACCTGGCCGCTGCACTGAAGGCCGGCGCGAGCGGCTATCTGCTGAAGACGATCGAACGGGAAGCCCTCGTCAGCGGCATCGTGCGGGCACTACAGGGGGAGCTGGTGGTGAGCCCGCAAATGACGGGCAAGCTGATGGACGCCTTGCGCGGTGGCGGTGCGCCTCCCGCGGTGCCGGTCGAGGACGAGCCGGGGGACGGCTTGTCGCCACGCGAGCTGGAGATCCTGGCCGAGATCGCGCAAGGGGCCAGCAACAAGGGCATCGCCCGCACGCTGGGCATCGCCGAAACGACGGTGAAGATCCATGTCCAGCGCATCCTGCGCAAGCTGAAACTCAGCTCCCGCGTCCAGGCGGCCGTCTATGCGACCGAACGCGGTATAGACAAACAGTAACGATTGTTTCGTCGACAAGCTAGGGAGAGCCAGAACCGGGGTGCCGTCCTACGATGGTCTGCCACTGGCGGCGGCAGCGCGGTCGTGCCCGGCGCTTCTCCGGCCTTGTGTCCAACGGGACAGGAGAAGCAGCGGCCTGCCTGACCAGTGCGACGGGATACCTGCCTCTGCGGGCCGGCCAGGCCGGCTGCAGGGTGTGGCCTGTCACAACTGCGAGTCTTCAGGTGGGTCCATCATGGCAAGAACCTTCGAATTGATCACTCCGCTGGGCGCAGATGTCCTGCGCTTTCACCGCATGAACGGCCGGGAGGAGATGGCGCGGCTCAGCGAGTTCGAGATCGAGGCGGTCAGCGAGCGGGAAGACCTGGACCCGGACCAGGTGCTGGGCGAGAAGGTCGCGGTGAAGATGGAGCTGCCCGACGGCGGCTTCCGGCATTTCAGCGGCCATGCCACCCGCTTCGAGCAGGTGGGGGTGCGGGGCCGCATGAACCTGTACCGGCTGACGATGCGGCCCTGGCTGTGGCTGCTGACGCGCACGGCCAACTGCCGCATCTTCCAGAAGATGGCGGTGCCCGACATCCTCAAGCAGGTCTTCGACACGCATGCCGACGTGGCGGCCACGCAGGTGAAGCTGAGCGGCAGCTACCCCACGCTCGACTACTGCGTGCAGTACCGCGAGAGCGACTTCGACTTCGTCAGCCGGCTGATGGAGCAGGAAGGCATCTACTACTACTTCCTCCACGAAGCCAACCGCCATGTGCTGGTGCTGTGCGACTCGGTGAGCGCGCATGCGGAGTTTCCCGGCTACGGCCAGTTTCCCTACCTGCCGCACGATCGCTCGGCGCGTGCCGAGACCGAGCACATCGACCGCTGGAGCTTTGGCCGCGAGATCCAGACCGGCCGCTATGTGCACGACAACTACGACCCCGAGAAGCCGCGGGTGGAACTGCAGGGCAAGGCAGCGGTCGTGCGCCGCCATGCCCAGGCGCAGTACGAGGTCTACGACTACCCCGACCGGCACCTGACGGCCGCCGAAGGCGAGCAGTACGCGCGGGTGCGCATCGAGGAGCTGCAGGCGCGCTTCGAGCTGGCGCGGGGCGAGGCCAACACCCGCGGGCTGTGCGTGGGCCACCTGTTCACGCTCACCGGACAGCCGCGGCAGGACCAGAACCGCGAGTATCTGGTGCTGTCGGCGCAGTACCAGCTGGAAGGCGAGGAATACGAATCGGCCGGCGGCGAGGGCGCGCGCTTCAACTGCCGCTTCACCGTGATGCCCAGCAGCGAGCCCTACCGCCCGGCGCGGCTGACGCGCAAGCCCATCGTCCAGGGGCCGCAAACGGCGGTGGTGGTGGGGCCGGCCGGCGAGGAGATCCACACCGACGACCAGGGCCGCGTGAAGGTGCAGTTCCACTGGGACCGCTACGGCACGGGCGACGAGAACAGCTCCTGCTGGATCCGCGTCTCCCACCCCTGGGCCGGCAAGGGCTGGGGGGCGGTCAGCATCCCCCGCATCGGGCAGGAAGTGGTGGTGGACTTCCTGGAAGGCGACCCTGACCGACCGCTCATCACCGGGCGGGTCTACAACGCCGAGCTGATGCCGCCGTTCGCGGCGCCAGGCGTCGTCAGCGGGCTGAAATCGCAGACGCACAAGGGGGCGGGCTTCAACGAGATCTCGATGAACGACACCGCGGGCAAGGAGCTGATGAACATCCATGCCCAGTACGACCAGACCACCACCGTCCAGCACGACCAGACCAACACCATCAACAACAACCGCAGCACCACCATCAAGGTGGACGACACGCTGACGGTGAATGCCAACCGCACCATGAGCGTGGTGGGCAAGCTGGTGGAGAAGATCGACACCGGGCAGGACGTGACGGTGGCCTCGGGCTACACCCAGACCATCACCGGCGGCGCCACGCGCACCGTGACCGGCGGGCTGACCAGCACCGTCAACGGCAAGCGCGAGAACACCGTGAACGGGCATTTCGTCGAGACCGTCACCTCCGGCGAGGAGAAGACGGTGCACTCCGGCAAGGTGCTGACGGTGACCGGCGGTGGCTACACCGAGAACGTCACCGGGCTGTTCGAGAGCACCGCCACCGGGCCCATGAAGCAGGGCGCCACCGCAACGATGGACCTGCATGCCGACGGCGCCGGCACCTACACCTCGGCCACCTCGCTGAAGTTCGGCGTGTCGGGCTCGACCATCGACATCGGCCCGGGGGCCATCACCATCAGCGCCGGCGGCGCCACGATCAAGATCGATGCCAGCGGCGTGGCCGTCAATGGCACCCAGATCTCGCTGAACTGCTGAACCAACTGCTGAAGCAAGGAAAGGAGCCGCCATGGCCTTGAACCCGGTGGAGCGCAAGCTCGTCGAGTTGCTGCAGCTGTGGGAGGACTTCCGGGCCGAGCCCGGCAAGCGCCTGCTGCTGTGGCAGGCACCCGACAACGGCAAGCGGATGATCGAGTGCTTCTGCGAAGTGCAGCGGCATGCCTCGCCGTATACGAGCGGCGACACCTTCATCGTCTTCGACGCCGCCTTCGAGCAATCGGTGGGCTATGCGCGGGCGTTGAAGGAGGCGCTGGCGGGGCAGTACGCCGCGAGCCACGAGGACCTGCAGCGCGAAGGGCTGCAGCCGGACTGGCGCTTCGAGCCCGAAGGGCTGCCCGAGACCGCGGCCGCTTTCGTACAGGGGCTGGCTTCGTTGGCCGCGCATCATCCGCAGCTGGGGCACCTGGTGGCGGTGCTGCTGCCGAGTGCCGTGGCCCAGGACGAAGCCTGGGCGGCCTGGGTCGGCCGGGCGCTGGAGGCGGCGGGCAGCGTGTCCGGCGTGCGTTTGCTGGTGCCCGACTTCAGCCAGGCCCCCCGCCTCGGCGAGTTGGCAGCGGCCCACCATCCGCTGGTGACGGTGCAGGCGCCGGCGGTGGAGGCCTGGTCCACCGCGCAGGAGACCTTCGCGCAGGAGCCGGCGGTGGGCGCGCCGGGCGTGTTCCGCAGCCTGCTGACCGCCTTGTTCGCGTTGGCCGAGAAGGGCAGTGCCGACCATGTGCTGCTGAAGGCGCGCGACGTGCTGGCGTTTGCGAACAAGCAGGGCTGGGCCGACCAGGAAGTGGCGGTGCGGCTGGTGACGGCCGGCGCGATGCTGAAGGCGCAGCGCTTCGACGATGCCCTGAACCACTACCAGCATGCACGCGCCTCGGCTGAGGTGGCGAGTGCCGCGAACCATCCCGCCGGCAAGCAGCTGGTGCTGCAGACCTGGTTTGGCGAGGCGGCCGCGCAGCTCGCTGCCGGCCAGCCGAAGGAGGCGGTGCCGTGCTATCGGGAGGCGGCCCGGCTGGCGGCGGCCTTGCCGAATGCGCCGCTGCTGATCGAGGCCTTGCGCATGGGCGCCTTCTGCCACGCGCGCGCTGGCGAAGCCGAGCCGGCGCTGGCCCTGAGCCGCAAGGCCTTGTCGGTGGGTGCCAAGCTGCAGCCCGAGGCACG
The DNA here is from genome assembly GCF_030419005.1 of Eleftheria terrae. Taxonomy (NCBI): domain Bacteria; kingdom Pseudomonadati; phylum Pseudomonadota; class Betaproteobacteria; order Burkholderiales; genus Eleftheria; species Eleftheria terrae. The sequence continues at coordinate 2,454,334 of NZ_CP106951.1, read as the reverse complement.
TGCCATGACCACACTGCCGCTGCTGGCCTTCGAGTCGCTGCGCTTGCTGGAGCCGGAGCGGGTGGCGGCCATCGAGGCCGTCAAGCACCAGCTGGACCAGGCGAGCAGCCGCCTCGGGGCCGACACCGAGCGGCAGATGGCGGCTCTCGAGCGACATCCCGACCCGTCGGCGCTGCGCCGGCTGGAGCAGGTCCACGCGGCGCAGGTGCTGCAGCTGCAGCAGCAGGCGCGTGACCGCGGCGACCGGCTGGCCGCGGCCGGCACGCCGGAATTCATGGCTGTCTTCGAGCAGGCCCGGGCGCTGCTGGGGGCGCAATGGCCGGTGACGATGAAGGGCGCGATCGCCTCGCTGCCCGCCGGCGCACAGGCCGAAGAAGGGGCTGCGGCATGATGCCCGCTGCCAAGCACGGCGATCCGCAGATGGGGGTGGACATCCACCTCTGCGTGGTGCCGCCGTCGCCCTCGCCGGTGCCCTTGCCGACGCCGCACATGTCGGTGGTGTTCGATCCCTTCGACTACGTGCCCTTCATCGGCGCCACGGTGTCGGTGTTCGGCATGAAGCGCGCCACCGCCGGCACCGGGGCCATCGTGGTGCACATCCCGCCGGGCTTTCCGTTCGCGCCGATGCTGCCGGAGAAGGACGACGAGCTGTTCATGGGCAGCTCCACCGTGACGGCCGATGGCGACCCCTTCTCCTACCTGGCGCTGCCGGTGCTGGGCTGCCAGGTGGCCGGCATGCCGAGCCCGCCACGGCCGAAGAAGAAGCGCATCCCGCTGCCGACGCTGCTGCCGACCACCTTCAACCTGGCGATACCGACCACGGTGAAGGTCGGCGGGCCGCCGACCATCTCCCTGATGGGGATGGCGTTCAAGGGTGCCTTCGCGGGGCTGGGGAAGCTGGCGAAATCGAAGTTCGGCAAGGCGCTGGGCGACCGCTTCAAGAAGTTCCGGCAGAAGGTGTTCAAGAACATGGACCCCGGCTTCCTGAAGTGCAAGGTGCTGCGGGCCGAGCCGGTGAACATCCTGACCGGGGAGGTGGTGGTCGAGCAGGTCGACTTCACGCTGCAGGGCATGATCCCGCTGCCCTGGGTGCGGTCGTACAGCTCCGGCAGCCAGCGCCGCGGCGCCTGTGGCCACGGATGGGAATGCCCGGCCGATGCCAGGCTGGAGATCGACCGCAAGGACGGGACCGTGCTGTTCCGGCACCCGTCTGACGGCTTGTCGCTGTTTCCGCAGCTGCCCACTGCGCGGGGAGCGGCTGGCGCGGTCCTCGAATTGATGGACGGTGCGCTGCTGAGTGACGAAGGCGATGAGTTCCAGGTGCGCACCAAGAACGACCTGGTCTACCACTTCCCGAAGGCGGCGGCATGTGTCACCGAGGACGACCTGACCGAAGTCCCGATCAGCCGGATCAGCGACCTGTGCGGCAACTGGCTGGCCTATGAGAGGTCGGGAGGCCGGCTGGTCGCGCTGCGGGAATCCGGCGGGCGCTGCCTGATGGTGGAGCATGGCGAGGCCGGCATACGCGCGCTGTCGCTGTATGTGGCCGACACCGGATTCAGCCACACCTTCGTCACCTACGAGCAGGACGACCAGGGCAATCTCGTGGCCGCGCGCGACGAGCTGGGGCATCCCTACTGCTTCGCCTATGACGGCCACCGCATGGTGCAGCACACGAACCGCACCGGGCTGTCCTTCTACTACGAGTACGACCCGAGCGAGGCGGAGCCCCGCGTGGTGCATGCCTGGGGCGATGACGGGCTGTACGACTACCGTTTTGCCTACTGGCCGACCAGCCGCGAGGTTCGCATCCGCGATTCGCTGGGGGGCGTCTCGACGGTCCAGTGCGATGAACGCGGGCTCCCGGTCCTGGAGATCGACCCGCTCGGTGGGCGCACGATCTTCGAGTACGACGACGCGGGACGGACGACAGCGGTCATCGATGCCGCCAACGCCCGAACCGAGTATGTGTATGACGAGCGAGGCAACCTGCGGGTGCTGAAGCGCCCGGATGGCAGCACCACCACCATCGATGTGGACGCGGCCAACAAGGCCACGCGCATCACCAACCCGAACGGCGCCGCCTGGCAGCAGGTGTGGGACGAGCGCGGCTTGCTCGTCTCGCAGACCAGCCCGCTGGGCGCTGTCACCGCCTACGAGTACAGCGACAAGGGCTTGCTGCTCGCCGTGCAGGACGCGACGGACGCCCGCACCTGCTTTGCCTATGACACCGACGGGCAGGTGAGCGCGGTGATCGATGCCCTCGGACAGGCGATCCATGTGAAGCGCGACCCGCTCGGGAACGTGCTGCAGAGCATGGACCCCATGGGCCGCGCAACCCGTTATGAATACGATCGGAAAAGCCGCCTGGTCCTGGTGACGACGCCCGGTGGGGCGAAGATGCGCTGCACCTACGATGCGCAGGACAACCTGACGCAGTACGAGGACGAGCACGGCGCGCGCACCCGGTTCGAGTACTTCGGCCAGGGCCTGCTGCGCAAGCGGCACCAGCCCGACGGGCACACGGTGGAGTACCTCTATGACACCGAAGAGCAGCTGATCGGTGTGCGGAATCAGCGTGGCGAACGCTATCAGCTCCAGCGCGACGCCTTGGGGCGCGTGGTGCGCGAGGTCGACTTCTGGGGCCAGACGACGACGTTCGAGTTTGACCTGGCCGGCAACCTGAAGCAGAGCTGCGACCCGCTCGGCCGTGTCATCCAGTTCACGACAGACAAGCTCGGCCGCATCAGGCGCAAGTCCTTTGCGCACCCCGAGCGTGCCGGGCAGCTGTTCGAGGAAACCTTCGATTTCGACGCCAACGGCAACCTCACCGCGTGCAGCAACGAGCACGCCAGCGTGCAGCGCAGCTTCGATGCCGAGGGGCGGCTGATCGAGGAGCGGCAAGGCGATTTTGTCGTCAAGAATGCCTACGACCTGCTGGGCCGCCGCATCCGGCGCGAGACCAGTGCCGGCAGCACGATCGTCTACGAGTACGACGCGCTGGGTCGCCCGTCGTCGATCCGCATCAACGACGAGCCCGCCATCGTGATGGAGCACGACGCGGCCGGCCAAGTGGTGAAGGAAACGCTGGGGCCGACCCTGCAGCGGTACTGCAAGTACGACGCCGAGGGGCGGCTGGCGGCGCAGGGCTTGAAGCGCGATGAGGACTGGTTGTTCCACACCCGGTATGTCTACGACGCGGCCGGCAACCTCTCCCAGCGCAACGACAGCCAGCAGGGCGTGGACCATTACCGGTGCGATCCGCTGGGCCAAATCGTCGAGCACATCGACCCGCAGGGCCGCCTCAAGCGGTTCTTCCAGGATCCTGCCGGGGACCGTCTCGTCACCCGGACGGTGGAGCGGCAGCAGGTGCAGGACGGCCGCGACGGCCCGGAAGACTGGCGCCGGGAGGGGGCGTACCAGGGGCTGTCCTACCGCTTCGACCGGGCCGGCAACCTGGTGGAGCAGCGCGGCGAAGGAGCGGGGGGGCCGGCGCACCGCACACGCAAGGACATGCGTCTTCGCTGGGACGCCAACCAACGGCTGGTCGCCAGCACGACCGATGGGGTCGAAACCCGCTATGGATACGACCCGCTGGGCCGCCGGCTGTTCAAGCGGACGGCGGGCAAGACGGTCGTGTTCGCCTGGGACGGCAACAGCCTGCTGGCGCATGCCACGGTCGAGTCCGCGCCGGCGTCTCCCGGTGCTCAGGCTGTCGGCCAATCCAGCGACGCAGGCGGCCCCTGGCTCGGGGCACGGGAGTATCTGTATTACCCCGACAGTTTCGTTCCGCTGGCCCTGATCGCCGAAGGCAAGGCAGCCAGCTACCGCTACCACAATGACCCGAACGGATGCCCCACGCGGCTGACGTCCGTCGACGGCGACGTGGTGTGGTCGGCTCGCTATGACGTGTGGGGCCAGCTGGCCCCGGACAGCAGGGCGGCGCCGCAGGACGGGGGAATCGACAATCCGCTGCGCTTCCAGGGCCAGTTCTTCGACGAGGAGACCGGGCTGCACTACAACCGGCACCGGTACTACGACCCGCACTCCGGCCACTACATCAGCCACGACCCGATCGGGCTGGCGGGCGGGATTCGCACACATGGCTACGTCCACAACCCGCTGACCTGGATCGATCCACTCGGCTTGACCGGCTGTCAGGTGACGGTGTACCGGGTGCAGCCGAGGACGCGCGACGGCCTGGTCACCGGCGGTGCTTTCCGGCGTGCGCGCGAGAAGGGCGCGAGCCTTCAGGAGGCGCTGGACAAGCGAAAGAAACTGCTGGACGCAGTGAATTCGCCCAATCCCAACAAGCGGGTGCGAGCGATGCAAGACGCCCAAGCCAGCGGCGACAAGAGCCCGTTCATCTCCACCACCTTCAACGAGGCGAAGGCGAGAGCCGATTTCGCGCACCAGAAGAGCCTCGGGCGGGATGTGGAGTTGGTTACCATCCAAGGCCCTCGCAGCGCAGGCCTGGACTTCGAGGACGAATTCCAGGCGCTTGGCGGTCGCAAGAGCCCGGGCCGGGCGAAGGATGCCGACATGGAAGAGTTCGGCATTCCGGACCTGTTCGTTCCTGGCAAGGGGCAAGGCAAGAGCAAGTCCGGTTTCGAGGTCATCGACAGAGAGTGAAACATGTCCGATACGCTACGGTTGTTCTGGAACGGCAAGTTGCTGGGTTCGATGCTCAATCCCCGGCCGGACATGTTCTTCCTCTATGGTGACTGGCGCCGCGAATGCGACGACGCCTTGCACGAGGCGCTGCTGGCGGCCCTGGACCAGGACGGCGAGGTGCTGTTGCAGGTGCAGGGCCCGGGGAAGACCTTGCAGGCCTACTTGCTGGTGGAGCCGGACGACTCCATCGAGGTTCGGCTGGACCCGGGGTTGAATGCGGTGTCCGGGGAGTGAGGCTCTGCCGGTCGGGCGATGCTGGCATCAGCGCTGGAGCGGCCGAGGTGGCATAGGCAGCCTTCAAGGGAGCACTGGACCATCACGGCCTCAGGCCGGCTCCCGAAGTGTGCCGGAGATGCGGGAACTGCTGCGCCGGCAGACGCAAAAGGAGCGGGCACGCCAGGGCTCGGACGAGACGGCCGGCTGAAGTGCAGCCTCTGGCTGCTCCCGCGCTGCTCACCGGGCGATCAGGCTTCCCCGCTGTCCATGCCGTTGAAGATCCACGCCAGCGGCAATTCGCACCTCACGCTTTGCAAGGCCAGCATGCCGTGGCCGCTCGTCTCGGTGAAGGCCCAACTGCCGTCCGCCTGAGGCTGGAACACCTCGGCGAACCGGCTCCCGGGATCAGTGAGGACGTATTCGCGCAGGGAGGCAAGCTGGCGATACAGCGCGAACGTCCTGCCTCGGTTGTGTGGGCCTCGGTGCGGGGGGCAGCCCCTCGATGGCGAGCACCGGCGCCGTCACCGCCGGCTCGCTCGCCTTGAAGAGCCGCTCGCACGTCACAAGCACGTCCGGATAAAAGACGGTGTCATTGCCGACCTGCACCTTCATGGCTTCGCTGAACACCTGGCAGCCCGTGTCGTCAAGCTGGTTGCCGAGGTGGCGCGCCACAATGGCAATCACCCGATGATGGCCGCGGGTGCCTTCCACACCATGGCGACGATCTTGCCGCCAAGGAACTCGTGGCGTTCTGGCTGTTCATCTTCCCATGTCAGGAACCCGGCGACAGTCGTCGTGGAAAGAGGCCATCCCATCCGACACCTTTCGAGAAGAGGCCGGGCACACATCGCCGTGTGTGCCGGGACGCCATCGCGGCCATGGCAGCTTCCCCGGGGCGCACTTGGCCCGGCAACGCTGCCTGCCGCCGCCATTCCTTCACCGTCCCTTCTGAGTTGAATCGCATGTTTCACACATTCACTGACGCCCCGCTGGCACGCTGGGATGCTCCGTGGTGGCGATGCGGGCGTTCACGATTGGCTGCGGCCCTGGCCAGGGCCCTCCTGCGCGCGCCGCCAGAATCAACAATCACGGAGGATCACCTTGTCGTACTCTTCTTGCCTGCGGTCGGCGCCCCGCCTGGCCGCCATCGCGCTCGCGGCACAGGCCGCCCTGGCGCCCGCCCTCGCTGCCGACCGCATCTGGAACGGTGGCGCCGGCACCGACTCGCCCTACTGGGACCTGACGTCCAACTGGCTGGACGGCCCACCCGCCAACGTCGCCGACCGCGCGGTGCTCGGCAGCTTCGACTCGCTGCTGCGTGACGGCGTCTTCAGCGCCTTCAGCGTGCACGGCAGCGGCAAGCTGATGATGAGCGGCGGCCAGTTGAACCTGGGGGGCGGTGCCTCGTCGCTCGCCGCGCTGGACCTGCGTGGCGGCTGGCTGCGGCCTCTGGCCGACAGCTCGCTGACGCTGGGCAGCCTGAACTGGTCTGGCGGCAGCCTGGGCGATGCCGATGACTTCGACAGCATCAATCACACCCTCAAAGTGGTGGTTAACGGTCGCGCGGACCTGCAGGCCGGCGCGGGTGGCCTCACCAGCAACCGCGGTCTCGACCTCGAACTCAATGGCCAGACCTTTTGGCATGGCGGCGACTTCAGACCTTATCTTTCGAAGGTCACCATCGGTGCCGGCGGCACCTTCCATGACCATGCAGCGTCGGGCCGGTACCGCGAGCTGGACGTGTTCTTCTCAGACCTCGTCAACAACGGTCACTACCTGAAGACCGGCTCGCATTCGACCGTCCTGCGCACGCAGGCGAACCTCTTCCTCAACGCCGGCACCATCACCGTCAAGAGCGGCCAACTGGACATCTCGCCCTATCCCAACGGTGACTTCCAGAGCACCGGCACCATCAACGTCGACGGTGGCACGCTGACCGTGTCGTCCGGCAAGGGCGAAACCAGCAACCAGGTCGATGGCGCCGTGAACGTTCGTGGGGGCACGATGTTCGCCGGGAATGTCTACGGGTCGGCGAGATGGCAGGTGGCTGCGGGCGCCAAGTTGAACATCGGCGTCGGCAGCGGCTTCACCGGCAGCATCCACAACGACGGCACCTTGCGTCTGCAGGGGCACTTGGCCGACGCCTCCCGCCTTTCCAGCCGCCGAGGCCGCGTGGAAGTGATCGACGGCGGTGAGCTGACCGTCAAGGGCCAGCTGGAGGTGGGCAGCCTGGAGGTCGGGCGATCGACCTTTTTTGACGGTGGCCGCCAGAACAGCAGACTCTCGCTCGACGGATCTGCCGTCGTCGGCGACCTGGACTGGGGCAACGGCTACTTGGACACCACCGGCACCATGGTCGTGACCGGCAACGCCAGGTTGCACGGCGTCGCCGACTACTGGGAAGGCTGGGGTCCCGACATCTACGGCAAGCGCATTGACGGCACGATGGAATTCCGCGGCAAGGCCGACTGGGAGGGCGATGCCGCCGACCTGTTCGGCAAGGGCCGCATCCTGGTGGCCGAGCAGGGCATCTTCGAAGACCGCAATGCCCTTGGCAACCGCGATCCGTCCACCGACCAGCCGCGCCCCACGGAGATTCGCGTGGCCCGCTTCGACAACGCCGGCACCTTCCTGAAGACCGGCGTCGGTGCCACCGACGTGCAGTCGGCCTTCAACAACCAGGGGCGGATCCAGGTGACCAGCGGCAGTGGCACCCTGCGCTTCCTCGGTGCGCTGGACAACGCAGGCAGCCTGGAGGCGGTGCGCTCCCGCGTCCTGGTGGCGGGAGCGCTGAAGCAGTGGGACGCCGCCACCCAGCGGCTGACCGGCGGCGGCTGGGTGGTGCGCGACGGCACCCTGGCCCTCAACCTCGGCAAGGTCGATGGCGAAGCCGCCGGCATCCGCGACAACGCAGGCCGCATCGTGCTGGACGGCCGGGCCGCGAAGCTGGTCAACATCGTCGATGGCCAGGAGGTGGCCGCGCTCGGCCGCCTGAACCGCAACACCGGCGACATCGGCCTGCAGAACCAGGCCAGCCTCTCCACCAGCGGCGATCTGCTCAACGAAGGCGCGGTGCGGCTGGAAAGCGGCAATACCACCTGGAATGTCTGGGGCGACTACACCCAGCGCGGCGCTGCCAGCGCCACCTGGGTCGACGGCACGCTGCAAGCCAAACGCTTCCAACTGGAAGGCGGCACCTTGGGCGCGGGCGGCAAGGACACCGTCGGCGCCGGGCAACTGGCGGGCGATGTCAACTTCGCCGGCACGGTGCTCGATGTGGACATCGCCAGCCTGGCGAGCTTCGACGTCCTCACCATCGACGGCCAGGTGAGCTACGGTGGCACGCTGCAGGTCGACTTCCTTGGCACGCCGGTGCTGGGCAGCTACAAGGTGGTGGACGTCAGCTACTTCCACAGCGGCTCCGGGTCCTTCGACCAGATCGTCAGCAACCTCGACAGCCGCTACTACCGCCTCGACGTCGAGTACCTCTACGGCGACCTGACATTGACGGTGGCCGCGGTGCCCGAGCCCGGCACCTATGCCCTGATGGGCCTGGGCCTCGGCGCGCTCGCCTGGGCGCAACGCCGCCGCTCCCGCGGGCAGGCCGCCGCCTGACGCGGCGCGCCACCGGGGGCTGCTGCGGGCCCCGGTGGCGCGGGGCACCTGCCGGTCACTGACGCGGCAGACGCCACCGGGGCCACCACCTTAGCCCCTTATCACGCGTCCTGGCTTGCGCTGGCGCAAGCCGGCGGCCCCCGATCCCTCCAGTACTCCTTCAGAACGACAGCAGTGCAGCCGCTGTCGTTCTTCTGCATGCGTCGGTGCCCCCCACCGACCGATCCCGGCATCCCCTGTTCCTTCCTACAGTGGCTTCACCACGGTGAGAAGGAGAAAACAAGATGTCCCGCGTCCCCTCGACGCCAGCGGCCGGTGCGGCCGCCCCGGACCCGGCGCGCCAGCGCCAGGCCCTGTCGGTGCTGTGCGTCAGCACCCTGGCCTTCACGGTGTGCTTCATGGTGTGGATGATGTTCGGCGTCATCGGCATCCCCATCCGCAAGGCGCTCGACCTCTCCGCCACCCAGTTCGGCCTGCTGACGGCCACGCCGGTGCTCACCGGCTCGCTCGTGCGGGTGCCGCTGGGCCTGTGGACCGACCGCTTCGGCGGCCGCATCGTCATGGTGCTGCTGATGCTGGCCTGCGTGCTGCCGATCTGGCTGATCGCCTACGCCACCGAGTTCTGGCACTTCCTGGTGCTGGGGCTGTTCGTCGGCCTGGCGGGCGGCTCCTTCTCGGTCGGCACGCCCTATGTCGCGCGCTGGTTTCCGCCGCAGCGCAAGGGCTTCGCGATGGGTGTCTACGGTGCCGGCAACTCGGGCGCCGCGGTGAACAAGTTCGTCGCACCGGCCCTGGTGCTCGCGCTCGGCTGGACGGCGGTGCCCCAGGTCTACGCGGCCGTGCTGCTGGGCACGGCCCTGCTGTTCTGGATGTTCAGCCACAGCGATCCGTCCCACACGGTGCCGGCCTCGGTCACGCTGGCCGATCAGCTCAAGTGCCTGAAGGACCCGCGGGTGCTCAAGTACTGCCAGTACTACTCCATCGTGTTCGGCGGCTATGTGGCGCTGTCGCTGTGGATGGTGCAGTACTACGTCGGTGAATACGGGCTGGACCTGCGGGTGGCGGCTTTGCTGGCGGCCTGCTTCTCGCTGCCGGGCGGCGTGCTGCGGGCCATTGGCGGCTGGCTGTCCGACAAGTACGGCGCCCACAGCGTCACTTGGTGGGTGCTGTGGGTCAGCTGGATCTGCCTGTTCCTGCTGAGCTATCCGCAGACCGAGTTCACGGTGACCACCGTGGCCGGCCCGCGCAGCTTCTCGCTCGGCCTGAACGTCTACGCCTTCACCGCGCTGATGTTCGTGCTGGGCATCGCCTGGGCCTTCGGCAAGGCCAGCGTCTTCAAGTACATCGCCGACGACTACCCCGAGCGCATCGGCGCCATCTCCGGCGTCGTCGGCCTGGCCGGCGGCCTCGGCGGCTTCGTGCTGCCCATCCTGTTCGGCCTGCTGCTGGACCTCACCGGCATCCGCGCCAGCGCCTTCATGTTGCTGTACGGCGTGGTGTGGGTCTCGCTGATCTGGATGTACTTCACCGAGGTGCGCCGCACCCGCGTCATGGGCGCGGCGGCCGCGGCCTGACTTTTCCGCCTTCTTCGCTAGGAGCACCTGCATGGCTTCCTCTCACGTCATCGGCGCCTGGAACCCGGAAGACCCCGGCTTCTGGCGCAGCCGCGGCCAGTCCGTCGCGCAGCGCAACCTGTGGCTGTCCATCCCCGCCCTCACGCTGGCCTTCGCGGTCTGGATGGTGTGGTCGGTGGTGGTGGTCAACCTGCCCGCGGCCGGCTTCCGCTTCTCCACCAACCAGCTGTTCTGGCTCGCCTCGCTGCCGGCGCTGTGTGGCGCCACGCTGCGCATCTTCTATTCCTTCGCGGTGCCCATCTTCGGCGGGCGGCGCTGGACCGCGCTGTCCACCGCCTCGCTGCTGCTGCCGGCCGCTGGCATCGGGCTGGCGGTGCAGAACCCGGACACGCCCTACGAGGTGTTCGTGCTGCTGGCGCTGCTGTGCGGCTTCGGTGGCGGCAACTTCGCCTCGTCCATGTCCAACATCAGCTTCTTCTTCCCGAAGGCGCAGAAGGGCATGGCGCTGGGGCTGAACGCAGGCCTGGGCAACCTGGGCGTCTCGCTGGTGCAGTTCGTGGTGCCGATGGTGATCACCACCGGCGTGTTCGGCTCGCTCGGCGGTGAGCCGCAATGGCTGACGCGCAATGGCAGCCAGGTGTCGATGTGGCTGCAGAACGCCGGCTATGTGTGGGTGCCCTTCATCCTGCTGAGCACCGTGGCCTGCTGGTTCGGCATGAACGACCTGCGCGAGGCGCGGGCCTCCTTCGCCGACCAGGCCGTGATCTTCAAGCGCAAGCACAACTGGCTGATGTGCTGGCTCTACATCGGCACCTTCGGCAGCTTCATCGGCTACTCGGCCGGCTTCCCGCTGCTGATCCAGAGCCAGTTCGCCGGCATCAATGCGCTCAGCTATGCCTGGCTCGGGCCGCTGGTGGGCGCCCTCGTGCGCCCGCTGGGCGGCTGGCTGGCCGACCGCCTGGGCGGCGCCCGCGTGACCTTCTGGACCTTCCTGCTGATGGCCGCCGGCGTGTTCGCGGTGCTGCACTTCCTGCCGGGCGCCGGCCGCGCCGGCAACTTCACCGGCTTCCTGCTGTCCTTCCTGCTGCTGTTCGCTGCTTCGGGCATCGGCAACGGCTCCACCTTCCGCATGATCCCGGTGATCTTCCTCACCGAGCGCCAGCGCTCGGCCGGCCCGGGCGCCGCGGCGCAGGAGCAGGCCGTGCGCGAGGCCAACAAGGAGGCTGCCGCCGTGCTGGGCTTCAGCTCCGCCATCGGCGCCTATGGCGGCTTCTTCATCCCCAAGAGCTATGGCAGCTCCATCGCGATGACCGGCGGCCCGCAGGCGGCGCTGTACCTCTTCATCGCCTTCTATGCCACTTGCGTGCTGGTGACCTGGTGGTTCTATAGCCGCAAGAACGCCCCCATGCCCTGCTGAAAAAAAGAGAGCCCCGCCATGAGCCATTTCCTCGACCGACTGAGCTTCTTCTCGCAACCCACCGAGGGCTATTCCAACGGCCACGGCCTCACCACCGGCGAAGACCGGACCTGGGAGGACGCCTACCGCCAACGCTGGCAGCACGACAAGGTGGTGCGCTCGACCCACGGCGTGAACTGCACCGGCTCCTGCTCGTGGAAGATCCACGTCAAGGGCGGCATCGTCACCTGGGAGACGCAGCAGACCGACTACCCCCGCACCCGCGCCGATCTGCCCAACCACGAGCCGCGCGGCTGCGCCCGCGGCGCCAGCTACAGCTGGTACCTCTACAGCGCCAACCGGGTGAAGTACCCCATGGTGCGCGGGCGGCTGCTGCGCCACTGGCGCGAGGCCCGCACCCGCCTTGGCCCGGTGGAGGCCTGGACCGAGATCATGCAGGACCCCGCCAAGCGCCGCGACTACCAGGCCCAGCGCGGGCAGGGTGGCATGGTGCGCTCCAGCTGGGACGAGGTGAACGAGATCGTCGCCGCCGCCAACACCTACACCATCAAGCAGTACGGGCCCGACCGCATCATCGGCTTCTCGCCCATCCCGGCGATGTCGATGGTGAGCTACGCCGCCGGCAGCCGCTACCTGTCGCTGATCGGCGGCGTCTGCATGAGCTTCTATGACTGGTACTGCGACCTGCCGCCGTCCAGCCCGCAGACCTGGGGCGAGCAGACCGACGTGCCCGAATCGGCCGACTGGTACAACTCCACCTACCTCATCGCCTGGGGCTCCAACGTGCCGCAGACCCGCACGCCGGACGCCCACTTCTTCACCGAGGTGCGCTACAAGGGTGCCAAGACGGTCGCGGTGACGCCCGACTATGCCGAGGTCAGCAAGCTGGCCGACCTGTGGCTGCACCCCAAGCAGGGCACCGACGCGGCGCTGGCGATGGCGATGGGCCACGTGGTGCTGAAGGAGTTCTACTTCGAGCGCCGCTCGGCCTACTTCGACGACTACGCCCGCCGCTACACCGACCTGCCGATGCTCGTGATGCTGCGGGAGCACACGCTCGATGACGGCCGCACCGTGATGGTTCCCGACCGCTACCTGCGGGCCAGCGACTTCAACGGCCGCCTGGGGCAGGACAACAACGCCGACTGGAAGACGCTGGCGGTGGACGCGAGCGGCAAGGTGGTGCTGCCCAACGGCTCCATCGGCTTCCGCTGGGGCGCCGAGGGCCGCCCCGACGCCGGCAAGTGGAACCTGGAGGACAAGGAGGCCCGCCACGACCAGCCGGTGTCGCTCAAGCTGTCGGTGCTGGAAGGCCGCCAGGCCACCGAGGTGGCGACGGTGGGCTTCCCCTACTTCGGCGGCATCGAGACGCCGCAGTTCACCGCCAGCCCGCAGGGCGGCGAGGTGCTGCAGCGGCGCGTGCCCACGCTGCGGCTCACGCTGGGCAAGGACGGCGAGCCGCGCGAGGCGGTGGTGGCCACGGTGTTCGACCTGCTGGCGGCCCACTACGGCATCGACCGCGGCCTGGGCGACGACGACCTGCCGCAGGACTACGACGACGACAAGCCCTACACCCCCGCCTGGCAGGAGCGCATCACCGGCGTGCGGCGCGAGCAGGTCATCCGTGTGGCCCGCGAGTTCGCCGACAACGCCGACAAGACGCGCGGCAAGTCCATGGTCATCATCGGCGCGGCGATGAACCACTGGTACCACTGCGACATGAACTACCGCGGCATCATCAACCTGCTGATGCTGTGCGGCTGCATCGGCCAGAGCGGTGGCGGCTGGGCGCACTACGTGGGGCAGGAGAAGCTGCGCCCGCAGACCGGCTGGACGGCGCTGGCCTTCGCGCTCGACTGGCTGCGCCCGCCGCGCCAGCAGAACTCCACCAGCTTCTTCTACGCCCACACCGACCAGTGGCGCTACGAGCGCCTGGGCGTGGAGGAGGTGCTCTCGCCGCTGGCCGACCGCAGCCAGCACGGCGGCAGCATGATCGACTACAACGTGCGCGCCGAGCGCATGGGCTGGCTGCCGTCGGCCCCGCAGCTGCAGAGCCATCCGCAGCGGCTGGTGCGCGAGGCCGAGGCGCGCGGCGTGGACCCGAAGGAACACGTGGTGCGCTCGCTCAAGGACGGCTCGCTGCGCCTGAGCTGCGAGGACCCGGACCATCCCGACAACTGGCCGCGCAACATGTTCGTGTGGCGCTCCAACATCCTGGGCTCCTCGGGCAAGGGGCATGAGTACTTCCTGAGGCACCTGCTGGGCACCCGCCACGGCGTGCAGGGCGAGCCGCTGGGCGCAGGCGACGCCAAGCCGTCCGAGGTGGTGTGGTACGAGCAGGCGCCCGAAGGCAAGCTCGACCTGCTGGTGACGCTCGACTTCCGCATGAGCACCACCTGCCTCTACTCGGACATCGTGCTGCCCACCGCCACCTGGTACGAGAAGAACGACCTCAACACCTCGGACATGCACCCCTTCATCCACCCGCTGTCGACCGCGGTGGACCCGGCCTGGCAGGCCCGCAGCGACTGGGACATCTACAAGGGCTTCGCCAAGGCCTTCTCGCAGGTGTGCGTCGGCCACCTGGGCGTGGAGAAGGAGGTGGTGCTGACCCCGCTGATGCACGACACGCCGGCCGAGCTGGCCCAGCCCTTCGGCGTGCAGGACTGGAAGCGCGGCGAGGTCGACCTGATCCCCGGCCGCACCGCACCGCAGATCACGGTGGTGGAGCGCGACTACCCCAATACCTACCAGCGCTTCACCGCGCTCGGGCCGCTGCTGGAGAAGGCCGGCAACGGCGGCAAGGGCATCTCCTGGAACACCGACGACGAGGTGAACCAGCTCGGCGACCTCAACGGCCGCGTGCGCGAGGCCGGCGTGACACAGGGCCGCCCGCGCATCGAGACCGACATCGACGCCTGCGAGGTGGTGATGATGCTGGCGCCCGAGACCAACGGCCATGTGGCGGTGAAGGCCTGGGAGGCGCTCGGCCGGCAGACCGGCCGCGACCATGTTCACCTGGCGCTGCACCGCGAGGACGAGAAGATCCGCTTCCGTGACATCCAGGCCCAGCCGCGCAAGATCATTAGCTCGCCGACCTGGAGCGGGCTGGAGAGCGAGAAGGTCTCCTACAACGCCGGCTACACCAATGTGCACGAGCTGATTCCCTGGCGCACGCTCACCGGTCGCCAGCAGTTCTACCAGGACCATGCCTGGATGCTGAGCTTCGGCGAGGGCTTTGCCTGCTACCGGCCGCCGGTGGACCTGAAGACCATCGCCGACGTGGCTGGCCGCAAGCCCAACGGGCACCAGGAGGTGGTGCTGAACTTCATCACGCCGCACCAGAAGTGGGGCATCCACTCCACCTACAGCGACAACCTGATGATGCTGACGCTCAACCGCGGCGGCCCGGTGGTCTGGCTCAGCGAGGACGATGCCCGCGAGGCCGGCATCGAGGACAACGACTGGATCGAGCTGTTCAACACCAATGGCGCCATTGCCGCCCGCGCGGTGGTGAGCCAGCGCGTCAACCCCGGCATGGTGATGATGTACCACGCGCAGGAGAAGATCGTGAACACGCCGGGCTCCGAGATCACCGGCCAGCGCGGCGGCATCCACAACTCGGTGACCCGGGTGGTGCTCAAGCCGACGCACATGATCGGCGGCTATGCCCAGCTGAGCTACGGTTTCAACTACTACGGGACCATCGGCACCAACCGCGACGAGTTCGTGGTGGTGCGCAAGATGCGCCGGGTGGACTGGCTCGACGAGCCGCTGTCGCAGGCAGCCCCCGCTTGAGGCCGCCCCGCTGCGACGCACACCCCACGGAGAACGAGTCATGAAAGTACGCGCACAGATCGGCATGGTGCTGAACCTGGACAAGTGCATCGGTTGCCACACCTGTTCAGTGACCTGCAAGAACGTCTGGACCAACCGCAAGGGCATGGAATACGCCTGGTTCAACAACGTCGAGACCAAGCCGGGCATCGGCTATCCCAAGGCCTGGGAGGACCAGGACCGCTGGCATGGCGGCTGGGTCCGCAAGGCCGACGGCAGCATCGAGCCGCGCCAGGGCGGCAAGTGGAAGCTGCTGATGAAGATCTTCGCCAACCCGGCGCTGCCGCAGATCGACGACTACTACGAGCCCTTCACCTTCGACTACGAGCACCTGCAGTCGGCGCCCGAGATGAAGACCGCGCCCACCGCGCGGCCGCGCAGCCTGATCACCGGGCGGCGCATGGAGAAGATCGAATGGGGCCCCAACTGGGAGGAGATCCTCGGCGGCGAGTTCTCCAAGCGCTCGAAGGATCGCAACTTCGACGAGGTGCAGAAGGACATCTACGGCCAGTTCGAGAACACCTTCATGATGTACCTGCCGCGGCTGTGCGAGCACTGCCTGAACCCGGCGTGCGTGGCGTCCTGCCCGTCGGGCTCGATCTACAAGCGCGAGGAAGACGGCATCGTGCTGATCGACCAGGACAAGTGCCGCGGCTGGCGCATGTGCGTCTCGGGCTGCCCGTACAAGAAGATCTACTACAACTGGCAGACCGGCAAGGCCGAGAAGTGCATCTTCTGCTACCCGCGCATCGAGGCCGGCCAGCCCACCGTGTGCTCCGAGACCTGCGTGGGCCGCATCCGCTACCTGGGCGTGCTGCTGTACGACGCCGACCGCATCGAGGCGGCCGCCTCGGTCGAGCACGACCGCGACCTCTACCCGGCACAGCTGGGTCTCTTCCTCGACCCGAACGACCCGAAGGTGATCGCCCAGGCGCGGGCCGATGGCATCCCCGAGGCCTGGCTGGAGGCGGCCCGCCGCAGCCCGGTCTACAAGATGGCGGTGGAGTGGAAGGTGGCGCTGCCCCTGCACCCGGAGTACCGCACGCTGCCCATGGTGTGGTACGTGCCGCCGCTGTCGCCCATCACCGCGGCGGCCAATGCCGGCCAGCTGGGCATCAACGGCGAGATCCCGGACGTCAACGAGCTGCGCATCCCGGTGCGCTACCTGGCCAACCTGCTGACGGCCGGCGACACCACGCCGGTGGTGCGGGCGCTGGAGCGCCTGCTGGCCATGCGCGCCTACCAGCGCGAGAAGCACGTGGAAGGCCGCGAGAACCTGGCCCCGCTGCGCCAGGTGGGCCTGACGGTGGACGAGGTGCACGACATGTACCAGATCCTCGCCATCGCCAACTACGAGGACCGCTTCGTCATCCCCAGCAGCCACCGCGAGTACGCCGAGAACGCCTTCGACCTGCGGGGCGGCTGCGGCTTCTCCTTCGGCAACGGCTGCTCCGACGGCAGCAGCGAGGCCAGCCTGTTCGGCGCGGCCAGGAAGCGCACCATCCCCATCAAGGCCCAGCTGTGAAGGAGACCGGCATGACCCCCGACGCTGTTGCCTCCCCCGCGCCGCAGCGCGCCACCTGGCGCCTGCTGGCCCGGCTGCTGTGCTATCCCGATGCCGCGCTGCGCGAGGCCTTGCCCGAGCTGGGCCGCCGGCTGGCCGCCGAGGCGGCGCTCGACACGGCCCACCGCGACGCGCTGCAGGCGCTGGTCGACGAGCTGGCCAGCGGTGAAGCGCTGGACATCGAGGCCGCCTATGTCGAGCTGTTCGACCGCGGCCGCGCCACCTCGCTGCACCTGTTCGAGCATGTGCATGGCGAGTCGCGCGACCGCGGCGCGGCGATGATCGACCTCGGCCGGCTGTATGCCGAGGCGGGGCTGGACCTCGGGGCCGGCGAGCTGCCCGACTACCTGCCGGCCGCCCTCGAATTCGCGTCCACCCAGTCGCCGGAGATCGCGGCCGGCTTCGTCGGCGAGTTCGCCCACATCCTCAACGCCCTGCACGCAGCGCTCGCCGCGCGGGACAGCCGGTACGCCGCCGTCGTGGCCGCCGTGCTGGCCCTGGCCGGGCAGGTCGTCGAGCCGCAGGCGGTGCAGCGCGAGGAAGCGCTGGACGCCGCCTGGGAGGAGCCGGTGGCCTTCGGTGGCTGCTCCTCGCAGGGCCAGTCGCGGCCCGGCACGCCGCAACCCGTTCATTTCGTCCGGCCCGCCGCACGCGCGGTGGGGCCTGTTCCAGGAGTCTGACATGAGTTCCCTCGAGCACTTCCTGTTCGGCATCTATCCCTACATCGCGCTGTCCGTCTTCCTGCTCGGCAGCCTGCTGCGCTTCGACCGCGAGCAGTACAGCTGGCGCAGCGAGTCCAGCCAGATGCTCAGCCCCGGCCTGCTGCGCTGGGGCTCCAACCTGTTCCATCTGGGCGTGCTGGGGCTGTTCTTCGGCCATGCGGTCGGCATGCTGACGCCCAAGGCGGTCTTCCACGCGCTGGGCGTGACGGCGGCACAGAAGCAGATGCTGGCCATCGGCGCCGGGGGTGTGCTGGGCTCGCTGTGCCTGGTCGGCCTGCTGCTGCTGATCGTGCGGCGGCTGGGCAACGAGCGCCTGCGGGCGGTCTCGCGGCCGATGGACTACGTGGTGCAGTTCTGGCTGCTGGCCACCTTGCTGCTGGGCCTGTCCACGCTGCCGCTGTCGGTGCAGCACAGCGACGGTGCCACCATGCTGCAGCTGATGGGCTGGGCCCAGTCCATCGTCACCTTCCAGGGCGGCTCGGCCGGCTTGCTGCAGGGTGTGTCGGCGGTGTTCAAGCTGCACATGTTCATGGGCATGACGCTGTTCGCGATCTTCCCGTTCAGCCGGCTGGTGCACGTGTGGAGCGGCTTCGCCTCGGTGGGCTATGTGCTGCGGCCCTACCAGCTGGTGCGCAGCCGGCGCCTGAACCTGCCGCGTGAAGCGGCGCCGGCCGAAGCCGCGCCAGCGGCCGCTGCCCCCAGTGCGCCGCCTCTGGCGCCGGTGGGCTCGCGCAGCGTGCAGGGCGCCTGAAGGGCGGGGAGATGCAGATGGACAAGCACATGATCGAGCCACCGAGTGTCAACGGCGTGCTGTTGCTGGCCCCGGACGAGAGCCTGGATGTCGAGACGCTGCGGCAGCGCGCCTGCAGCGAGCTGCTGCGACAGGCCGCCATCGACGCCGGCCTGCTGGCCGCCGACGACCCGCCACCGAGCGCTGGCATCGCCAGCGAGGCGGCCTCCAGTGCGATCGAGCAGCTGCTGGCGCAGCAGGTGGTGGTGCCCGAGCCCTCGCAGGAGGCCTGCCGGCGCCACTACCTGGCCCAGCCCGGCCGCTGGCGGCAGGGCGAGCGGGTGCAGGCGCGCCACATCCTGTTCGCAGTGACGCCAGGGCTGGACGTGCAGCGGCTGCGCCGCCATGCCGAGCAGGCCCTGCTGGAGCTGCGCAGCGAGCCGCAGCGTTTCGGCGAGCGGGCACGCGAGCTGTCCAACTGCCCGAGCGCCGCCGATGGCGGCCAGCTCGGCTGGCTGGTGGCGGCCGACTGTGCGCCGGAGTTCGCGCGCGAGCTGTTTGGCCATGCCGAGGTGGGCGTGCTGCCGCGCCTGGTGCACAGCCGCTTCGGCCTGCATGTGGTGGAGGTGCTGGCGCGCGACCCGGGCCAGGTGCTGCCCTTCGAGGCGGTGCAGCCCGCGGTGGCGCTGGCGCTGCGCCAGCAGGTGGAGCTGGCCGGCGTGCGCCAGTACCTCGCCTTGCTGGCCGGCCAGGCCCGGCTGCAGGGCGTGGACCTGGCGCAGGCCGACACACCGCTGGTGCAGTAGCGATCGGCCTCGGCCATGGACGACGACCCGCTGCTGCAGCGCCTGCGGCGCTTCCACACCGACAGCTTCCCCTCGCATGCCACCCGGTTCCGCGAGCTGGTGGACCAGGGGCAGCACCCGAGCACGCTGTTCATCGGCTGCTCGGACTCGCGGCTGCTGCCCCACCTGCTGACCGGGGCCGGCCCCGGCGAGCTGTTCATCGTGCGCAACGTGGGTGCGCTGGTGCCGCCGCACGACGGCCTGCACGGGCTGCATGGCACCGCCGCGGCCATCGAGTTCGCGGTGCTCAACCTGGCGGTGCGCGACATCGTCGTCTGCGGCCACACCCATTGCGGCGCCATGCGGGCGCTCTACGAGGGGGTGCCCGAAGCGGCCCGCAACCTGCAGGCCTGGCTCGACATGGCACGCGAGGCGGCCCTGCCGGTGTGCGTGTCGCCCGAGGCGCTCAGGCGCACCGAGCAACGGGCGGTGGTGCTGCAGCTGGAGCGGCTGATGGGCTACCCGATGGTGCGCGAGCGGGTGCTGCAGCGGCGGCTGTTCCTGCATGGCTGGCACTATGTGATCGAGGACGGCGAGGTGCATGTCTTCGACGTGGCGTCCGGCCGCTTCCTGCCGGCCTCGCAGGCGACACACAGCGGCACCGGCCCCTACCGCGACCTGGACGGCGATGCAGGGGGCCTGTCGTTCAACGAGATCGACGCCGCCTTCGGCCCGATCGCGGCAGCGCCCTGAGCCACCGGCCTGCGGGGCACGCGCGCGAAGGACGTCGCGCCCGGCCTCCCCCGGGCGAGGGGCGCGGTCGCGCTGCGTTTGGCTGGAGAATGCGACCCGCGCGGCTCAGCGCCGCCAGCCCGGCAACGCCCGGGCCCCCGCAGACGCACCGCCAGCCGGCGACGGAGATGAAGATGAGCAGGACCGCAGCGACACCCACCCCGGCCGGCTGGCGCCGCCAGGCCCGGCCCCCACGCTTGAGCGCGACCTGGGCGGTGGCGGCACTGCTGGCGCTGCACGCCGCCGGGCCCGCCGCGGCGGCCCCGGCGGGCGCCGCCCAGCTGGTGCATGCCACGGCCGCAGGGCTGCCGGTGCTGGGCGAGCCCGCCGGCGAGGCCGGCGACTACCTCGCCCTGGCCTGCGACGACCAGGGCTGCGCCCTGGAGCGCAGCACGGTGGCGGTGGTGAAGTCACCGGCCCTCCGAGATGCCGAGGGCGAAGACCTCGGCCCCGGCTACCGGGTGCTGCTGAAGCACCCCAAGCCCGTGCTCGCGCTGCTGCGCGGGCTGCCGGGCCTGCAGGAAGGGCCGCTGCCCACCTGGCACCTGAACCGGCGCTTCCTGCGTTCGACGTCGAGCTTCGTGGACAGCGGCAAGCGGCTCTTCAAGGGATCGGTCAAGGTGCCAGGCCAGCCGCTGCTGCTGCAGGGGCACTGGGACAAGCCGGGCCACCAGCCGGGCGCAGCACCGGAGCAGCTGCGCTGGGAAGTGACCCATGGCGGATACGCCACCACCGTCTCGACCGTCGCGGTGGGCGGGCTGTTCGGCGCCGAGGGCATTCCCGGCGCGCAGGACTACCTGCTGTGGGTGGGCGACCTTGACCGCGACGGCCGGCCCGACCTGCTGGTGCGGCCACAGGAAGGCGCGGAGGGCAGCCTGCTGCAGCTGGACCTGCACCTCGGGCGAGACCGCCAGCCCGGCAAGGCCTGGAAGCCGGCCGCGAGCTATTTCTGGGCCGCGCCCGAAGGCATCAACTGAGCCAGGCCGCAGTGCCGGCGCGCTCGCGCTGGCGGGTGCCTGTCTGAATCCTCATTGCGCTACATCAAGGCCCTGCCCCTGGCAGGTCGTCAGCATGGCGGCAGCTTTACTGTGCCCGCTTGCCATGTCTTCGTCCCTGATGTCCGCCCCGTCCCGTTTCATCGATGCTGCGCTGCAGGCCCTGCTGCAGCGCAGCGGCCTGGCGCCGCTGAGCCTGGGCGGCCGCACGCTGCTGCCCATCGTGCAGGGCGGCATGGGGGTGGGCGTCTCGGCGCACCGGCTGGCGGGCAGCGTGGCCGCGCTGGGCGGCGTGGGCACCCTGTCGGCCGTGGACCTGCGCCGCCACCATCCCGACCTGATGGAGCAGACCCGCGGCCTCGGTACCGGCCAGGCGGCCAAGGATGCGATCAATGCCGCCAACCTGGAGGCGGTCGAGCGCGAGGTGAAGGCGGCGCGCGAGCGCTCGCAAGGCCGTGGCCTGATCGCCATGAACATCATGCGGGCGGTGAGCGACTATGCCGCCTATGTGCGGCGCTCGCTGGAAAGCGGTGTGGACGCCGTGGTGGTTGGTGCAGGCCTGCCGCTGGACCTGCCCGATCTGGCGCAGGACCATCCGCAGGCGCTGCTGGTGCCCATCCTGTCCGACGCACGGGGCGTGCAGCTGGTGGTGCGCAAGTGGGAGCGCCGCAAGCGCCTGCCGGACGCCATCGTCATCGAGCATCCGCGGCTGGCCGGCGGCCACCTGGGCGCGGCCAAGATCGCCGACCTGAACGACCCGCGCTTTGACTTCGAGCAGGCCATTCCCGCCTCGCTGGCCTTCCTGCGCAGCGCCGGCATCGAGCGGGAGATCCCGCTGGTGGCTGCCGGCGGCATCCGCAGCCACGAGGACATCCGCCGCGTGCAGGCACTGGGCGCAGCCGCGGTGCAGCTGGGCACGCCCTTCGCGGTCACCGAGGAAGGCGACGCGCATCCCGAGTTCAAGCGCGTGCTGGCCGAGGCACGCGACGAAGACCTGGTGGAGTTCACGAGCGTGGCCGGGCTGCCGGCGCGCGCGGTGGCCACGCCCTGGCTGAAGGCTTACCTGGCCATCGAGCAGAAGCTGCAGGCGGTGGCCCATGTGAAGGCCCGCTGCACCAAGGCCTTCGACTGCCTGGCGCAGTGCGGCCTGCGCGATGGCCTGCAGGGCTGGGGCCAGTTCTGCATCGACAACCAGCTGGCCGCCGCGCTGCGCGGCGACATCAAGAAGGGCTTGTTCTTCCGCGGCGCGGGGGCGCTGCCCTTCGGCTCGCAGATCCGCAGCGTGCGTGAGCTGCTGGAGCGCCTGTTGACGGCCGGCACGCCCGCGCAGCCCGCCTGAGCGCGGAGCCCCTGCGATGGCAGCCGCTGCCGGTCCCCTGCCGGCCCAGGCCCGCCCTGGCTGGCACCCGCGCTGGCTGCTCGCGTCACCGCACCGCCTGTGCTTCGCTGCCGGCTCGGCCATGCTGAGCGTGGCGGCGCTGTGGTGGCTGCTCGCCCTGGGCTGGCCATCGGCCTTGCCGGAGCGCTGGTACATCGCGCCCGGCCTGGCTCATGCGGTGCTGATGTGCTTCGGCTTCATGCCCTTGTTCTTCGCGGGCTTCCTGTTCAGCGCCGGGCCTCGCTGGCTGGCGCTGCCGGCACTGCGCGCGGC
Source organism: Eleftheria terrae (assembly GCF_030419005.1). Taxonomy (NCBI): domain Bacteria; kingdom Pseudomonadati; phylum Pseudomonadota; class Betaproteobacteria; order Burkholderiales; genus Eleftheria; species Eleftheria terrae. The sequence continues at coordinate 2,431,762 of NZ_CP106951.1, read as the reverse complement.
GGCCTTGCTGCCTGGCGTGCTGGCCTGCCTGCTGGGTTGGGCGGCCTTCCTGGCCGGGGTGCACCTGGCGGCGCCGCTGGCGGCGGCCGGCCTGGCCGGCGTGGCGCTGGCCTGGAGCCATTGGTCGCGGCGCTTCTGGCGGCTGCTGCGGTCCAGCACGCGGGCCGACCGCACCCACGCCCGGGTGATCGCCGCTGCCTGCAGCGTCGGCGGCGCGGCGCTGTGGGCGGTCAGCCTCGCCGTGGCACTCGGCTCGCCGGCCCTGGCCGAATCGGCCCTCGCGCTCGGGCTGTGGGGCTTCCTGGCGCCGGTCTACCTGGCCGTGCTGCACCGGCTGATCCCCTTCTTCACCACGCTGGCGGTGCCCTGGCTGGACGCCCGATGGCCGCGCTGGCTGTTGTGGAGCTGGCTGGCCCTGCTGGCGCTGCAGGCCCTGTTCGCACTCGGCCGGCAGGCCGGCTTGCCGGTGGCCGGGCCGGCGGTGCTGCTCGATGCGGCCGGCGGTGGCCTGCTGGTGGCGCTGGCGGTGCGGTGGAACCGGCTGCCCGGCGGCCGGCTGCGCCTGCCGCTGATGCTGCAGTCCGGCGTGTTGTGGCTGGGCCTCGGGTTGTGCCTGCAGGCGGGCTCCCTGCCGGTGGGGCACCTGCCGCCCGGCCGCCTGGGGCTCGCCCCGGCCGCGCTGCATGCGGTCACCATGGGCTTCTTCGGGTCGGTGTTGCTGGCCATGGTGAGCCGCATGGCCTGTGGCCTCGGTGGGCGCACCGTGGTGGCCGACGACCCGCTCTGGCTGTTGTTCAAGCTGCTGCAGCTGTCGGTGTTGCAGCGCCTGCTGGCCACCTGGGCCGGCCCGGCCTGGCTGCTTTGGGCAGCGGCGACCTGGGCGGTGGCGGTGTTCGCCTGGAGCATGCGCTACCTGCGCTGGTATGGCCGCCCGCGGGCCGACGGCCGGCCGGGCTGATGCTGCGCCGCAGGCCGGCGCTGCACGAGCCCACCGGCCCGGCCGGGGCGCGCGGGGCAGGTAGCGACGGCACCCGGCAGCCGCGCCGCCGGAGCTTGACCCCCCGCAATGCCGCCGGCCCGGGCGCTCACTACAGTCGCCGCATGCCAGAACAAGCCCCTCTCCGCGACACCGAGCGTGCGCCGCGCAAGCCGCAGCTGGTGTGCCCGGCCGGCTCCCTGCGTGCCCTGACCCTGGCGGTGGATGCCGGTGCCGACGCGGTCTACCTCGGCCTGAAGGACGCCACCAACGCACGCAACTTCGCCGGCCTGAACTTCGACCTTGGCCAGGCCCGCGAGGGCATCGCCCACGCCCACGCCCGCGGCGCCCATGTGCTGATGGCGCTCAACACCTTCGCCGATGCCCGCGAGCCCGAGCGCTGGTGGCGTGCGGTGGACCATGCTGCGGCCCTGGGCGCCGATGCCCTCATCTGCGCCGACGTGGCGGTGCTCGCCTATGCCCATCGCAAGCATCCGCAGCTGCGGCTGCACCTGTCGGTGCAGGCCTCCGCCACCACCTACGAGGCCATCGAGTTCTACCGCGAGCGCTATGCCATCCAGCGTGCCGTGCTGCCGCGGGTGCTGACGCTGTCGCAGGTGGGCCACCTGCTGCGCCACAGCAGCGTGGAGATCGAGGTGTTCGGCTTCGGCAGCCTGTGCGTGATGGTGGAAGGGCGCTGCGCCCTGTCCTCGTATGCCACCGGCCAGTCGCCCAACACGGCGGGCGTGTGCTCGCCCGCCTCGGCCGTGCGCTGGGAGGAGGGGCCGCAGGGTGTCGATGCCCGGCTCAACGGCGTGCTGATCGACGTCTACGCGCCGCACGAGCCGCGTGGCTACCCGACCCTGTGCAAGGGCCGTTTCGAGGTGGAAGGCCGGCGCGACTACGCCATCGAGGAGCCCACCAGCCTCAACACCCTGGCCGTGCTGCCCGAGTTGATGCGGCTTGGCGTGGCGGCCATCAAGATCGAAGGCCGCCAGCGCAGCCCGGCCTATGTGGAGCAGGTCACGCGGGTCTGGCGCGCGGCCATCGATCACTGTGCCAGCCAGCCCGGCCGCTTCAGCGTGCGTCCCGAATGGACCGCCACGCTGGGGCGTTTCGCCGAGGGCCAGCAGCACACCCTGGGGGCCTATGACCGGCCCTGGCGTTGATGAAGGCAGAAGCACCCCGATGACCCCGCGACAACAAGCCCCCCGTCTTTCCCTCACCGTCGGCCCGGTGCTGTACTACTGGCCGCGCAACAGCCTGGTGGCGTTCTATGCCGATATCGCCGATTCGCCGGCCGACACCGTGGTGCTCGGCGAGGTGGTCTGCTCGCGCCGCCACGAGATGAAGCCCGACGACTGGCTCGACCTGGCCCGCGACCTGCGCTCCGCTGGCAAGGAAGTGGTGCTGGCCAGCCAGGCCCTGCTCGAATCCGAGGCCGAGCTGCGGGCCACCCGCCGCCTCGCCGCGCAGGACGACTTCCTGGTCGAGGCCGGCGACGCCTCGGCCCTGCGCGCGCTGGCCGGCCGGCCCTTCGTGCTGGGGCCGCACATCAACATCTACAGCCACCCGGCCTTGCGCGAGTATGCCCAGCTGGGCGCGGTCCGCTGGGTCGCGCCGGTGGAGCTGTCGCTCGAGTCGCTGGCGCTCATCAATCCGCCCGGCGCACTGGCGGTGGAGACTGAGTGCTTCGGCTTCGGCCGCCTGCCGCTGGCCTTCTCGGCGCGCTGCTTCACCGCCCGGCACTACCGGCTGAGCAAGGACGAGTGCGCCTTCCGCTGCATCGAGCATCCCGACGGGCTGCTGCTGTCCAGCACCGAGGGCGAGCCCTTCCTGGCGCTCAACGGCATCCAGAGCCTGTCGGCGGCCCAGCACTGCCTGCTGGGCGACGGCCCGGCCCTGCGCGCGGCCGGCGTGACGCGCCTGCGGCTGTCGCCGTGTGCGCAGGGCTTCGGCCAGGTGCTGGACTGCTTCGACCGGGTGCTCAACCGTGGCGAGCCGCTCGCTCCCGCGCTGGAGACGCTCGACGCGCTGGCCTTGCCCGGCGGCCTGGTGAACGGCTATGCGCACCGGCGGCCCGGCCTCGAGTGGAGCCAGCGCACCGACCACGCGGAGGCTGCGCTGTGAGCGCCGCTTCGCTGCCCTCGGGCGCGGCCGGCCTGCCGGTGCCCCAGGTGGTGCGCCGCCTGGTGAGCCGGCTGCCGGTGCAGCCGCCCTCGCTGGTGCTGGCCGCGGCGCTGGACCGCCTGCTGCGCCCGCGGCTGCCTGCCGACGTGCTGCCGCTGTTGCAGGGGCGGGTGGTGGAGGTGGCGGTGACCGACCTCGGCCTGCGTTGCCGGGTGCTGCTGGCGCCGGGTGGCTTCCGGCCGGCTGCGGCCGGCGGCCCCTTCGTGCTGCGCATTGCCGCCAGCAGCACCAGCTACCTGCGCCTCCTGCGTGGCGAGGACGATGCCGACCGCCTGTTCTTCGAGCGCGCGCTGGTGATGGAGGGCGACACCGAGTACGGCCTGGTGCTGAAGAACACGCTGGACGCCATCGGGCCGCTGCTGGGCCCGCTGCCGCGCTGGTGGAGCGGCGCCGGCGGCTGAGCCGGCGGCCGGTCCTGCCGCTCAGGGGGCCGGCGCCGTCGCCAGGTTGGCCAGCCGGGCTTCCAGCGTGGCGTACAGCGCGTCGGCCTGCGCCGGGTCGAAGTCGGTGTGGTACTGCTTGCGCACGCCCTGGCGCCACAGCTCGACGTGCAGCGTGGGCTGCAGGCCACGCTGTGCCAGGCAACTGCGGGTGCAGGCGAGCACGCAGCCGTCCAGCGCGACGATGGGCCGTCCCTCGGCCGCTGCCTCGCGCGCCTTGCGCACCAGGCTGGGCACATCGCCGCCGATGCCGGCGATGCACGACATCTCGGCCCGGCCCGCGCGGTCGAGCCGCAGGGCCAGCGAGTTGCAAAGCTGGGCCGCGCTGGAGCAGCCCGAGCAGGCATAGACCAGGGGCAGGGCGTGGCGGTCGTCGGACATGTCGGTGCAGCGAGAGGGCAACGGTCGCCGAGCATCGCGCGCCGGAGGCCGCGGCGGGTTGCGCGAACGCAAGGGTGTGGCGGGCAGGCGCACCACCGTCAGGGACATCGGCGACCCTCCTTGCGGCAGGACAGGCACGAAGGTACACCTGTTCAGTGATGGCCGGGGCCGCCTGACCCAGGTCAACGGCCGCGGCGCCCCTGCCGCCTACGCTGCCGCCCCAGCACCACTCAGCCGCTTGCCACCTCATGATGCTCACCGACACCCCATCTTCCTCCACCACCACGCTGGCCCCGCAGCCCATCAGCGAAGAGGTGCTGATCGAGAAGTACGCCAAGGGCGGCGAACGCAGTGCCGACGAGGTGCGTGCCCGGGTCGCGCGCGCGCTGGCCGAAGCCGAGGCGCCCGAGGTGCGCGCCGAGTGGGAGCAGCGCTTCCTGCAGGCCCAGCAGCGTGGCTTCGTGCCGGCCGGTCGCATCAACTCGGCCGCCGGCACCGAGCTGAGCGCCACGCTCATCAACTGCTTCGTGCAGCCGGTGGGCGACTCCATCGCCCAGCACGAAGACGACCATCCCGGCATCTACACCGCGCTGACCGAAGCCGCCGAGACCATGCGCCGTGGCGGCGGCGTGGGCTACGACTTCTCGCGCATCCGCCCGCGCGGCGCCTGGGTCGGCAGCACTCAGTCCAGCGCCTCGGGGCCGGTGAGCTACATGCGGGTGTTCGACCGCTCCTGCGAGACGGTGGAGTCGGCCGGCTCGCGGCGCGGCGCCCAGATGGGCGTGCTGCGCTGCGACCACCCGGACATCGAGGAGTTCATCCATGCCAAGGACAGCGGCGACCTGCGCAACTTCAACATCTCCATCGGCGTCACCGATGCCTTCATGCAGGCTGTGCAGGCCGATGGCGATGTGGAGCTGCTGCACCGGGCCGAGCCCTCGGAGGCGCAGAAGGCCGCCGGTGCCTGGCTGCGCGGCGACGGCCTGTGGGTGTACCGCCGCGTGCGTGCCCGCGCGCTGTGGGACCAGGTCATGCGCTCCACCTACGACCATGCCGAGCCGGGCGTGCTGTTCCTCGACCGCATCAACGCGGACAACAACCTCAGCTACTGCGAGACCATCGCAAGCACCAACCCCTGCGCCGAGCAGCCGCTGCCACCCTATGGTTGCTGCTGCCTTGGCTCCATCGACCTGAGCCGCTTCGTGCAGCAGCCCTTCAGTGCCGAGGCGGCCTTCGACATGGCCGGCTTCGCCGAGGTGGCGCAGGTGGCGGTGCGCATGCTGGACAACGTGCTGGACGTGACGCACTGGCCGCTGCCGCAGCAGCAGGCCGAGGCCCGCAACAAGCGCCGGGTGGGCCTGGGCTTCACCGGCCTGGGCGACGCGCTGGTGATGCTGGGCCTGCGCTACGACAGCGAGCCGGCCCGCGCGATGGCCCGCCGCATCTCCGAGGCGATGCGCGACGCGGCCTACGAGGCTTCGGTGGCGCTGGCCCAGGAACGCGGGGCCTTCCCGCTCTTCAATGCCGACCTCTACCTGAGCCGCGGCACCTTCGCCTCGCGACTGCCGGCGGCGCTGAAGGAGCGCATCCGCAGCCATGGCCTGCGCAACTCGCACCTGCTGTCGATCGCGCCGACCGGCACCATCAGCCTGGCCTTCGCCGACAACGCCAGCAACGGCATCGAGCCCGCCTTCAGCTGGACCTACACGCGCAAGAAGCGCATGGCCGACGGCACCTTCAAGGAATATGCGGTGGAGGACCATGCCTGGCGCCTGTACCGCCACCTGCACGGCGGCGACGCACCGCTGACCGACGCCTTCGTCACCGCGCTGGAGATGAGTGCGCAAGCCCACCAGGAGATGGTGGCAGCGGTGGCGCCGTGCATCGACACCGCCATCTCCAAGACCGTCAACGTGCCGGCCGACTATCCGTATGCCGACTTCCAGGACCTGTACCTGCAGGCCTGGGCGTCGGGCCTCAAGGGGCTGGCCACCTATCGCCCGAATAGCGTGCTGGGCTCGGTGCTGAGCGTGGAGCCGGCGGCGCGGCCCGAGCCGCTGGGCAGCCAGGACCCCAATCGCCGGCTTGCACTGGAGCGGCTGCCAGCGCCGGTGCTGGCCTCACTGCGCTGGCCCGGCCGGCCCGACCTGCCGGCCGGCAACCCGGCCTGGAGCTACATGATCCGGCATGCCTTCGGCGACTTTGCGCTGTTCGTCGGCGAGCTGCCTGGCGAAGGCCCGCAGGCCGGCCGCATGCTGCCCTTCGAGGTCTGGGTCAACGGCGCCGAGCAGCCGCGCGGCCTGGGCGCGCTGGCCAAGACACTGTCGATGGACCTGCGCACCAACGACAGCGCCTGGCTGCGCCAGAAGCTCGATGTGCTGGCCACCGTGGCCGAGGAGCGCGCCTTCGACATGCCCTTCCCGCCGCACGGCGAGCTGCGCCGTTTCCCTGGCGTGGTGGCCGCGGTGGCGGCGGTGGTGCGCTGGCGTTGCGAGCAGCTGGGCGTGTGGCGCGACACCGGCGGCCCCGCCCCGGCCACGCCGGTGCTGGATGCGATGTTCAGCCGCGACGAGCCGCGCACCGGACCGTCCGGCACGCTGGCCTGGGCGGTGGACATCGACAACCCGGCCAGCGGCGAGAGCTTCACGCTCACGCTGAAGGAAATCACCCTGCCCGGTCCCGACGGCCAGCCGGTGACCCGGCCCTGCGGCATGGGGCTGTCCGGCAACTACCCGCGGGCACTCGACGGCCTGGCGCGGCTGCTGTCGCTCGACATGCGGGTGGTCGACCCGGCCTGGATCGGCATGAAGCTGCGCAAGCTGCTCAACTACGCGGAGCCGCTCGGCCACTTCCTGGCCTTCGTCCCCGGGCTGCCCCACGGCGAGCGCCGCCAGCAGGTGTGGCCGTCCACCGTGGCCTACCTGGCGCGGCTGGTGATCCATCGCTACGCGATGCTTGGCGTGCTGGACGAAGCGGGCTTCCCGGTGCGCGAGATGGGCATCCTGCAGGCCCCGCAGGCCGCCGTCGAGACCGGCGCCGGCACCCCGCCGCTGGCGGGCGCCGCCTGCCCGGAATGCGGTAACGCCACCGTCATCCACAAGGACGGCTGCGACTTCTGCACCGCCTGCGGCTACACCGGCAGCTGCGGCTGAGGCCACGGCCGGGGCGGGCGCCCCGGCGGCTCAGGCCAGCGCCGCTTCCGGCACCGCGGCGCTGGCGGCGGCCACCGGCTGCGCGGGCCGCTGCCGGAGCAGCAGCGGCGCCAGCTCTCCGGCCGGGCGGGCGCGACTGAACAGCCAGCCCTGGTACTGCTCGCAACCCACGTCGTCGAGGAAGGCCAGCTGCTCCTGGGTTTCCACGCCCTCGGCAACCACGGTGAGCCCCAGGCTGTGGGCCAGGCTGACGGTGGCGCGCACGATGGCGGCGTCGCCGGCGCTGTGGCACATGTCGTCGACGAAGGCCCGGTCGATCTTGAGCTTGTGCAGCTTGAAGGTGGTGAGCCGGCTGAGCGAGGAATAGCCGGTGCCGAAGTCGTCGATGGCCAGGCTCACGCCCAGGGCGGCGAGCTGGGCGAGCACGGCTGCGGCGGTCTGCGGATCCTGCATCACCGCGGTCTCGGTCAGCTCCAGCTCCAGCAGTTCGGGGGGCGCCCCGGCGTCGCGCAGCGCGGCGCTGACGCGCTCCACCAGGTCGTTGAGCCGGAACTGGTGGGCCGACAGGTTCACGCTGACCAGCACGGGGGTGCCGGCGGCACACCAGGCCGCCACCTGGCGGCAGGCCTCGCGCAGCACCCATTCGCCGAGCGGCAGGATCAGGCCGCTGGCCTCGGCCACCGGGATGAAGCGGGCCGGGCTGATGGGGCCCAGCGTGGGATGGGTCCAGCGCAGCAGGGCCTCGACGCCGAGCACCGCGCCGCTGGCCACGCTCACCTGCGGCTGGTAGTGCAGCTCCAGCTGCCCCAGCTCGATGGCCCGGGCCAGCCGCTGGCGCAGCAGCAGGTCGTCGTCCAGCCGCGCCTGCATGTCGTCGGAAAACACCCGATAGCTGCCGCGCGCATGTGCCTTGGCCTGGTACATCGCGATGTCGGCCTGCCGCAGCAGGGTGCCGTCGTCCTTGTCGGCGCCGTCGGCCGCCCACGCGATCCCCACCGACACGCCACCCGCCAGCTCGTAGCCGTCCACCGCCACCGGCGGCGCCAGCATCGCCAGCACCCGGCGCGCGGTGGCTTCGGCCTGTGCCAGGCCTTCGGCCGCGGGCAGCAGCAGCACGAACTCGTCGCCGCCCAGGCGCGCGGCCATCTCGCCGTCGCGGGCGGCCGCCTGCAGGCGGCGCGCGGTCTCCACCAGGAAGGCGTCGCCCACATGGTGGCCCAGGCTGTCGTTGATGTTCTTGAAGTTGTCGAGGTCGAGCAACAGCAGTGCGACGCCGCGGCCGTCCTGACGCGGTGCGGCCAGCGCCTCCTCGATGCGCTGGTGCAGCACCGTGCGGTTGGGCAGGTCGGTCAGCGCATCGTGGCCGGCCTGATGGCGCAATGCCGACTCGAGCCGCCGCCGGTCGGCCGCGTCGCGCACGAAAGCCAGGTACTGCGTGCCGCGGGCGCCGCGCACGACGCTCAGGCTGATGTCCACCGGCAGTTCCCGCCCGTCCTTGTGCTGGCCCACCAGGTTGGGCAGGTTCTGCATCGGCCGCGGCGTTGGGTGCGTGGCATAGGCGCTGCGGCGTTCCGCATGCGCGCGGCGCAAGGCCTGGGGCAGCAGTGTCTCGACCGGCTGGCCCAGCAGCTCGCTGCGGTCGTGGCCGAACAGCTGCTCCAGCGCCTGGTTGCCCAGCAGGATGCGGCCGTCGGCATCCGCCACCACGATCGCATCGGGCGCCGCTTCAAGCAGCTGCAGGTAGTGCTGCCGGCTTTCGTCCAGCTCGGCCTTGGCCTGGTGCAGACGCTGGATGGGGGCCTGCACGCTCTCGACGAACATGCCGCGGTAGAGGAAGAAGTAGCCGGCGATCTTGTACAGGTGGCCAAGCACGGCCGACAGGTCGGCACCCGGCGCATCGGCCAGGAAGAACAGCTGGCTGGCCAGCATCAGCCAGCAGGCCAGCGCGATGGTCGGCCGCTGCTGCCGGGTGTCGCCCGGCGCCTGGCGGCCCAGGCCGAACAGCGCCGCCACGATCAACAGGATGGACGTCGCCTCCACCGCCGACTCGATGCGTGAGGGGCCGTCGGCGGCACCCAGCAAGGCGGCCAGCGCCTCGGCCTGGGTGATGCCCAGCCACCAGCACAACCCGGCCCAGCCGAGCGCCACCGCCAGCACCAGGTGGCGATGCGCAATCAGGCATTCGCCGCGGCGCGGCAGCAGCACGTAGCACAGCACGGCGAGCGACAGCGTCATCCGCTCCGACAGCCAGAACGCCACGGTCTTGCCCGGCCCGTTGGGCGTGATGAAGTCGCTCATCCCCGGGTGGGACAGCAGGTGCGCGAAGTCGATCAAGCCCACCGCCAGGAAGGCACAGGCGAGCAGGACGGAGGCGCCGCGATGGTGGCCGTCGTGCACATGCCAGCCAGTGACGAAGATCATCATCGCCACCAGCACCGCAAAGCCTTCGGCCAGGCTGTGGAAGGGCAGGTAGCCGCTCGTCGACACGGGCAGCAGGCCCTGGCCGCCGAACTGCCACAGCAACAGCGGCAGGGCGAGCAGCACGCCCCAGGCGCCCCCCTGGAGCAGCCGGGCATCGAGGCGGCTTTCCGGCGCGTCGAGCGGCCGGGTCAAGATCAGGTTCTGCAGCCACTGGACGGCGTAGGGCATCGGCATCTTTCAAAGGGCAGGGCAGCCGACCCGGGGCACCGGCCGGTCACCATTGCGAGAGCCGCCGTGGCGGATACCTCGATATCGACGCCTTGCAGGAAAACCTGAATTGACCGTCTCGATCGCCGCGATAGGGGCCGTGCCCCACAAGCGAGGGATGGTTGCCGCCGTGGCATCGCGCCACCATGTGTGGGTACACGCTATCAAGGAGCGCGCTGCCATGCCTGTGACCCTCTCCACCTGCGGCCGCCGCCGGCCGCTGCCGCTTCGGCCGCTTGCCGGCGGGCGGCACGGCCGGCTGTGTTCGCCAGCGCACCGGGCGCGGCCTGGGCCGCTTCTACGGGCTCGATGTTGCACGGCATGGCCACGCAGTACCATCGCGGCGTGAGCCCCACCCTTTCTTCGCTGGACGAAGTGGTCCAGACCATCGACCTGCCGCGCGACGCCCGAAGCGTGCTGGAGCTCACTGCGCGCTCGATGTTCCAGCTCTTCGCCGAGACCGCCGAGGGCATGATGGTGGTCGACCGCTTCGGCCGCGTGGTGTGGATCAGCGAGGGCTACAAGCAGTTCCTGCCGGGGCTCGGCTTTGCGAATGAGTCGGATTTCGTCGGCCACTCGGTGGAGGAGGTCGTGCCCAACACGCTGATGCGCGAAGTCATCGAGACCGGCCGCCCGGTGTTGGTGGACCTCCTCACCAACAAGGCCGGCACCTTCCTGGTCAGCCGCATCCCGCTGCGGGACCCGGCCGGCCAGGTCATCGGCGCGCTGGGCCTCGTGCTGATGGCCCACCCGGAAAGCACGATGCAGCCGCTGATCCGCAAGTTCGCCCGCCTGCAGGGCGAACTGGACGACGCCCGCAAGCAGCTGGCGGAGCAGCGCCGACCCAAGTACACCTTCGCCAGCTTCATCGGGAACAGCCCGCAGGTGATGGAGGTGAAGCGCCAGGCCCGCCGCGTCGCGCAGACCGATGCTTCCGTGCTGCTGCTCGGCGAGACCGGCACCGGCAAGGAATTGCTGGCGCATGCCATCCATGCCGCTTCATCGCGGGCTGGCCGGCCCTTCATCGGCGTGAATATCGCGGCCGTGCCCGAGACCTTGCTGGAAGCCGAGTTCTTCGGCGTGGCGCCGGGCGCCTACACCGGCGCAGACAAGCGCAACCGGGACGGCAAGTTCAAGCTGGCGGATGGCGGCACCCTGTTCCTGGACGAGATCGGCGACATGCCGGGGCCCCTGCAGGCCAAGCTGCTGCGCGCGCTACAGGAGCAGGAGATCGAGCCGCTCGGCTCCAACCAGGTCATCAAGGTCGACGTGCGCGTGATTGCCGCCACCAGCCGGGACCTCAGCCAGCTGGTGGCCGACGGCCGCTTCCGCGAGGACTTGTACTACCGCCTCAATGTCGTGCCGATTCGCCTGCCGGCCCTGCGGGAGCGGCTGGGCGACCTTGAAGCGCTGGTGGAGGCGCTCGAGAACGACGTGGCACGCCGCAGCGGCATGCCGCACCGCGAGGTCACGCCCGAAGCGTTCGAGGTGCTGCGCCGCCACCACTGGCGCGGCAACATCCGTGAGCTTCGCAACGTGCTTGAGCAGGTGACGATGCTGTGCGACGACCTGCGCCTCGGAGCTCAGCACTTCAGGCGGGTGCTGCCCCACGAGCCGGAGGCCCTGCCGTCCAGCGCCGCCAACGACGCACCCCTTGGGCCGGCCAAGCAGGGCGGCAGCCGCCTGCTGCCGGCCGCCGAGCACATCCGCCCGCTGCCGGAGGCGATCGCCGAACTGGAGCGCCGCTCCATCGAAGCCGCCCTGCTTGCCACCGGCGGCAACAAGCTAGCGGCGGCGCGCCTGCTCGGCATCTCGCGCGCGACGCTCTACGAGAAGCTGAACACGCGCGGGTTCACGAAGACCTGAGCGCGGGCCAGCCGTGCGGCCCCGCCGGCTTCAACGCTGCCTGGCGTAAGGAGCCTCGCCGCGGTGGTGGCGGGTGTCCAGCGAACTGGGCGCATCCAGTCCGGCGTTGTCGGAGATCCCCACGCCCAGCCGGTCCACCAGCTCGCCACCCAGCCAGCCGGTCACCATGGCCAGCGCTGCGCCGGCAAAGGACAACAGGAAGGCGAGCAGGGACGGCGCACCGGGTGGCTCCGGACGCAGCAGCCAGCTGCCGAGGAAAAGCAGGGCCACCACCATGTTGCCGCCGCCGTGCAGCGCGCCGATGCGCTTGGCCCGGGTGCCGGGCGGAATGGCCAGCCAGTCCCGCGTGCCAAAGGGGGCAGCGACGACAGCGCCGACCAGCCCGGCGGCCACCAGCCAGTACGCCACGGCCGCCATGGTCGGGTCGCTGTTGGCCAGGTAGATCAAGTCAAAGATCACGGCCGTCGACAACAGGCCGAGGGGAAAGACCACCAGCACCTGATGCACCGGATGGCCCAGCAGTTTCGCGCGACTTTCCATGACGGTGTCCTTTCTTGTGGAGCGCGGCACCGGCCGGTCTGGCCTGCAGCCGCTCCTCAAGGATCAGCAAGCGCCACGCCCGCGATCGGGCCTTTTGGGCAGTGCCCGATTCGCATACAGCCGCGTGCCGCGAGCTCCGCACGAATGCACTTGCAATCGGGCCGGAGAAGGATCACAGGTGCTTGCGACGCCGAAATTCGGCCGAATCACGCGCGAGCCTTTCGCCCGTTGGCGGGTTGGGCGGTACAGCGGCCCGGAGAAGTGCCTGAACGCAAGACAGTTGTCTGAAGTTCAGGCACTTCCTTCGGGTTAACGCTGTGAGGATGCTGGTCAATACGACAGCCGTATTAACCCTGAGGGTTGAGGAAAAACGTAACGTTTTCAGTGGTTTGCCGACCCCCGACCCCCTTGGCACAGACCTTGCGGAACAAGGTCCGCTGCTCGGAGCGGCAGGGGCGGCCCACCCAGCCCCGTCGGGGGTCCAACCGGACCCCTTTCAAAACCATAGGAGACAACAGATGAGCTTCCGTGATGCACGCCGCACAGTGCTGGCCGGCCTGACCGCCCTGCTGCTCTGTGCCGTCGGCCCTGCCGTGGCCCAGGGCAAGGACCTGAAGGTGGCCCACATCTACAGCAAGACCGGTCCGCTGGAAGCTTACGGCAAGCAGTCCGCCGCCGGTTTCCTGATGGGCCTGGACTACGCCACCCGCGGCACCATGACGGTGGCCGGCCGCAAGATCGTCGTGATCGAGAAGGACGACCAGGGCCGTCCCGACGTTGGCAAGTCGCTGTTGGCGGCGGCCTATGCCGACGACAAGGTCGACCTTGCCGTGGGGCCGACGTCTTCCGGTGTGGCCCTGGCCATGCTGCCGGTGGCCGAGGAATACCAGAAGCTGCTGCTGGTCGAGCCGGCGGTGGCCGACTCCATCACCGGCGAGAAATGGAACAAGTACGTCTTTCGTACCAGCCGCAACAGCTCGCAGGATGCCATCTCGAATGCGGTGGCCCTCGACCGAGACGGCACCGTGATCGCCACCCTCGCGCAGGACTACGCCTTTGGCCGGGACGGCGTGGCTGCCTTCAAGGGGGCGCTCAAGCGGGCCAAGGTGGTCCACGAGGAATACCTGCCGACCAACACCACCGACTTCACCGCCGGCGCCCAGCGGCTGTTCGACAAGCTGAAGGACCAACCGGGCCGCAAGGTCATCTTCATCATCTGGGCCGGGGCCGGCAACCCGTTCAAGATCGCCGATCTCGACCCCAAGCGCTACGGCATCGAGATCGCCACCGGCGGCAACATCCTGCCGGCCATGACGGCCTTCAAGCAGCTGGCCGGGATGGAAGGCGCCACCTACTACTACTTCGGCATTCCGAAGAACCCGGTCAACGACTGGCTGGTCTCGAACCACTACAACAAGTTCAAGTCGCCGCCCGATTTCTTCACGGCCGGTGGCATGTCGGCAGCTATTGCGCTGGTGGAAGCCCTCAAGAAGACCGGTGGCGATAGCAGCTCCGACAAGCTGATCAAGGCCATGGAAGGCATGAGCTTCGAGACGCCCAAGGGCCGCATGAGCTTCCGCGCCGAGGACCACCAGGCCATGCAGTCGATGTACCACTTCCGCATCAAGTCCGACCCGGCTTTTGCCTGGGGCGTGCCCGAGCTGGTGCGCGAGATCAAACCCGAAGAAATGCAGGTGCCCATCCGCAACAAGCGCTGAGCACTGCCGCAGACCGGGCGCCCTGGCAAGGCGCTGTCCCTGATCGACCCGGAGCAACAAGCCGGGCTTCCCAAGCAGATGAGCTGTACCAGCCTCCCCAGCGGGGGGCTGTGATTGAACTCACCCTGAACGGAAACAAAGGGAGGGTCTTGGCCCTCACCAGATAGGAGACATACATGGGCTTGCATCGTGTGCAGTGCTTCAACTTCAACAAATCCTTGGTCCCTGCGGCAGCGCTGCTGCTCGCTGGATCTCTACAGGCGGCACCGCTGCCGCAATTGTCGATCGACCCTGCCCAGGTGGCGGTGTCGGGCTTGTCGTCGGGGGGGTTCATGGCGGTGCAACTGCACATCGCCTACTCGTCGACCTTCAAGCGAGGCGCCGGCGTCGTGGCGGGCGGACCCTTCTATTGCGCCCAGGGCAGCGTGCTCGATGCGACGGGTCGGTGCATGACCCATTCCACCGGCATTCCTGTCTCGTCGCTGGCCGACCTGACGCGGGACTGGGCGGCCAAGGGCTGGGTCGATCCAGTGGAGAACCTGGCGACCTCCAAGGTCTACATGTTCTCCGGCACCTTGGACAGCGCCGTGCGCACGGCCGTGATGAACGACCTGCTCAGCTACTACAAGACCTTCGTGCCGGCGCAGAACATCGCCTATCGCAAGGACGTCCAGGCCGAGCATTCCTTTGTCACCGATGACTACGGCAACGATTGTTCGACCAAGGCGTCCCCCTACATCAGCGACTGCAACTTCGACCTGGCCGGCCAGATCCTGCAGCAGCTGCATGGTCCCCTCAACCGCCGCAACGACGGCACGCTGAGCGGCACCTTCATCGAATTCGACCAGACGGCGTTCGTCACGGGCCATGCAATGGCGAACACCGGCTGGGCCTATGTGCCGCAGAGCTGCAGCCGTGGCACCCGCTGCAAACTGCATGTGGTGCTGCACGGCTGCTTGCAGAACACCGCGACGGTGGGGCAGCAGTACGTGCGCAACACCGGCTACAACCGCTGGGCCGACACCAACAACATCGTGCTGATCTACCCGCAGACCAGCATCCTGGCCACCAATGGTTGCTGGGACTGGTGGGGCTATGACAGCCCCGACTACGCCAAGAAGTCGGGCCCGCAGATGAAGGCCATCAAGGCCATGGTAGATCGGGTCAGCGCGGGAGCGCCCCCTGCCTCGCTGCCGGCACCGACCGGCGTGAGCACCTCGGCCGCGACCAACAGCAGCATGAAGATCTCCTGGTCGGCGGTGACCGGGGCCGAAGGCTACAACGTCTATCGCGGTGGCAGCCGCGTCAACGGCAGCCTGGTGAAGGGCACCGAGCATGTCGACACCGGCTTGTCGCCCGGCACCAGCTACCAGTGGACGGTCCGCTCGGTCGACGACAAGGGCGGAGAGAGCGAGCCGTCCAGCGTCGCCACCGGCAAGACCACTGGCGCCACCGCGAGCTGCACCACGGCCAGCAACTACGCCCATGTGGCGGCCGGCCGGGCCTACCAGGAGTTCGGCCTGGCCTATGCCAAGGGCTCGAAGCAGAACCTCGGGCTTTGGAGCATGTTCAGCAACACCACCCTCAAGCAGACCGCCCCGGACTACTACGTCCTGGGCAGCTGCTCCTGAGTCGATCTAGCGCAGTGAAAGGGAAACATCGATGAGCGCGATGCTCGAAACCCGGGATCTGACCATCCGCTTCGGCGGACATGTAGCGGTCGATCGCGTCAGTTGTACCTTCCAGCCCGGTACGCTGACCGCCATCGTCGGTCCCAACGGAGCCGGCAAGACGACTTACTTCAACCTCATCTCAGGCCAGCTCAAGGCGAGCAGTGGCTCGGTCTGGCTCGATGGGGAAGACATCACCGCCTTGCCTGCGGCGCTGCGGACCCGGCGCGGGCTGGGTCGGGCCTTCCAGCTCACGCAATTGTTTCCCAAGCTCTCGGTGCTCGAGAACGTGCGCCTGGCAGTGCAGTCCCGCCACGGCGGCGGGCTGCGCTTCCTCAGCGTCTGGCTGGACCATCGTGCCCTGATCGACGAGGCGCGGGCCGTGCTCGACACGGTGCGCCTTGCCGACAAGGCGGACGCGGAGGCCGCCAGCCTGCCCCATGGCGACCAGCGCAAGCTGGAGGTGGCGCTGATGATGGCGCTCGATCCCAAGGTCTATATGTTCGACGAGCCCACCGCCGGCATGAGCGTGGACGAAGTGCCGGTGGTGCTCGACCTGATCCGTGCACTGAAGCAGCGCCGCGACCGCACCATCCTGCTGGTCGAACACAAGATGGACGTGGTGCGCGAACTGGCCGACCGCGTCATCGTGTTGCACAACGGGCAGCTGCTGGCCGACGGCGAGCCGTCGCTGGTGATGGCGCTGCCGGTGGTGCAGAACGCCTACATGGGCAGCGTGCTGGAGACCGCCGCATGAGTGTGCAGCTGTTGAGCCCCGGTCGCTGCCGGCCGGCCGATCCCTTGCTTGTCCCGGGCCGTGCCGCTCATGGCCGGCCCGTCCTTGCCGACAGCACGGCAGGCGGCGTGTGCCGTCGCCGCCGCAACGCCCGACCGCACTCTGCCTGAGGACCGCCATGAGCCATCCCCCCCTGCTTTGCCTCGAAGCCGTGCACACCCATATTGACGCCTACCACATCCTCCACGGCGTGGACTTCGAGGTGCCGCGTGGCGAAGTCACCATGCTGCTCGGCCGCAACGGAGCCGGCAAGAGCACGACGCTCAGGACCATCATGGGTCTCTGGCAGGCCAGCCAGGGCCGCATCGTCTTCGACAGCCACGTCATCGCCGGCAGCGGGCGCCGCAGCGCCACACCGGACATCGCGCAGCGCGGCATCGCCTATGTGCCGGAGACGATGGGCATCTTCGCCGACCTGTCGGTCAAGGAGAACCTGCTGCTGGCTGCCCGGCACGCCCGCCACATCGACGACGTCGACACCCACCGGCTGGAGTGGATCTTCAGCTTCTTCCCGGCCCTCAGGAAATTCTGGCTCTACCCGGCCGGCAAGCTGTCGGGCGGGCAGAAGCAGATGCTCGCGGTGGCGCGCGCCATCGTCGAGCCACGCAAGCTGCTGCTGATCGACGAGCCGAGCAAGGGGCTTGCTCCGGCCATCGTGCAGAACCTGATTGCGGTCCTGCGTGAACTAAAGCGAACCGCCACCACCATCCTGCTGGTCGAGCAGAACTTTGCGATGGCCAAGGCGCTGGGTGACACGGTGGCCGTGATGGACGACGGCCGTGTGGTCCACCGTGGCCCGATGGCCGCGCTGGTCGAAGACCTGGGCTTGCAGCAGCGCCTCCTGGGCCTGTCCCTGCAGGCGCATCAATGACTTGAGGGAAGCACGTATGAACACTGCCACGGTCTCCACCTCCACCCCGCTGAACGCCGCAGGCGCCGGTGCGGTGCCGCGCAGCCGCTTCGATGCTGCGCCCCTGCTGCTGGTCGCGGTGCTCGCCGCACTGGCATTGCCCATGGTCGGCTCGGTGCCCACCTGGCTCACCCTGACGGTCGCCGGCCTGGCGATGGGCATGATCGTCTTCATCATCGCGTCCGGGCTGACACTGGTCTTCGGGCTGATGGACGTCCTCAACTTCGGGCACGGCGTCTTCATCGCGCTGGGGGCCTTCGTCGCCACCAGCGTGCTCGGCAGCATGGCCGGCTGGACGTCGGCCGATTCACTGCTGCTCAACCTGGGTGCCGTCTTCCTCGCCATGCTGGTGGCGATGTCGGTGGCCGGTGCGGTCGGCTTTGCCTTCGAGCGCATCGTGGTGCGGCCGGTCTACGGGCATCACCTCAAGCAGATCCTGATCACGATGGGCGGCATGATCATCGGCGAGGAGATCATCAAGCTGATCTGGGGCCCCCAGCAGATTCCGCTTGCCTTGCCAGAGGCCCTGCGCGGCTCCCTGGTGCTGGGCGACACGGCCTTCGAGAAGTACCGCCTGCTGGCGGTGGCGCTCGGGCTGCTGGTGCTGGCGGCCATGCTCTACGTGCTCAACAGCACCAAGATCGGTCTGCTGGTGCGTGCCGGCGTGCAGGACCGCGAGATGGTCGAAAGCCTCGGCTACCGCATCCGGCGTCTCTTCGTCGGCGTGTTCGTGGTCGGTTCGGCGCTGGCCGGGCTGGGTGGCGTGATGTGGGGGCTGTACCAGCAGATGGTGGTGCCGCAGATCGGCGCCCAGGTCAATGTGCTGCTCTTCATCGTCATCATCATCGGCGGGCTGGGCTCGACCTTCGGTTGTTTTGTCGGGGCGGTGCTGGTCGGGCTGATGGCCAACTACACCGGCTTCCTGTTTCCCAAGATCGCCCTGTTCTCGAACATCGGCCTGATGGTGCTGATCTTGCTGTGGCGGCCGCAAGGCCTGTATCCGGTCACCAACCGCTGAGGAAGGTCCCATGCTCAAGCAATTGCTGTCTCACGACCTGCCGCGCAGCCGCTGGCTGGCCCTGCTGCTGGTCCTGATCGTCCTGGGCCTGCTGCTGGTGCCGTTTGTGCTGCCGGGCAGCCGGTCGCTCAACGTTGCGGCCAAGATCCTGGTCTTCATCGTGCTGGTGGCCAGCTACGACCTGCTGCTGGGCTACACCGGCATCGTCAGCTTCGCGCACACCATGTTCTTTGGCATCGGCGCCTACGGGGTGGCCATCGCCTCCAGCCGGATGGGGGCCGACTGGCTGGCGCTGGGGACCGGCGCTGGCCTGGCGTTGCTGCTGTCGCTGGTGCTGTCGCTGGTGATCGGGCTGTTCAGCCTGCGCGTGAAGGCGATGTTCTACGCCATGATCACGCTGGCCGTGGCCTCGGCGTTTCAGACCTTTGCCTCCCAGCTGTCGCATTTCACTGGCGGCGAGGACGGCTTGAGCTTCCGGGTGCCGGAATGGCTGACGCCAAGCTTCGAGCCCTTGGCGCAACCGCTGTTCGGTGTCACCGTCGATGGCCGCTTGATCACCTACTACCTGGTGTTCGCTGTCGCCCTGGGCTTGGTGTTGTTGATGCTGCGCATCGTCAATTCGCCTTTCGGACGTGTGCTGCAGGCGATCCGCGAGAACGA
The DNA here is from genome assembly GCF_030419005.1 of Eleftheria terrae. NCBI lineage: Bacteria > Pseudomonadati > Pseudomonadota > Betaproteobacteria > Burkholderiales > Eleftheria > Eleftheria terrae. The sequence continues at coordinate 2,412,757 of NZ_CP106951.1, read as the reverse complement.
CTTCCGGGCCGAGGCCATCGGCTATCGGACGGTGGTCTACCGCACCCTGAGCAATGTGCTGTCGGCCTTGTTCGCGACGCTGGCGGGCTGCCTGCTCGCGCTCTGGCTGCGCTACAACGGCCCGGACACCTCGTTGAGTTTCGAGATCATGCTCGACATCCTGCTGATCGTCGTCATCGGCGGCATGGGCACGATCTACGGTGCGGTGGTCGGCAGTGCCCTGTTCGTGCTGGCCCAGAACTACCTGCAGGACCTGATGCGCGCCGCCTCGGGCGCGGTGGAGGGGGTGGGGCTGCTGTCACAGCTCATCTCGCCAGACCGCTGGCTGTTGTGGCTCGGCGTGCTGTTCGTGCTGTGCGTCTACCACTTCCCGTCCGGCATTGTCGGCCGGCTTCGCCAGGCGGCGCGGGCCGCGTCCATGGCGCCTCCCGCCTCGACTCCGACCCCGGTGCAAGCCGCCGAGACTGCACCGGTTCGCTAAGGACCCACTGAACCGCTTCTGCGTGGCAAGGAAGATGTCATGAGCTTTACTTCGCACTACCTGGTCTGCGAAGGTCGAGAGATCCACTACACCGAATGGGGCGCGCGACACCGCGAGACGGTGATTGCCTGGCACGGATTGGCCCGCACCAGCCGGGACATGGACGAGGTGGCCGAGTACCTCTCCTCGCGCTACCGTGTCATCTGTCCGGACACGATCGGTCGGGGCCTGTCGCAATGGAGCCCGGACCCGGTGCGCGAGTACCAACTGTCCTTCTATGTGAAGCTGGCCGCCTCCCTGGTGGACCAGCTGGGCATCGATCGTTTCCATTGGCTGGGCACCTCGATGGGCGGTGCCATTGGCACCCTGGCGGCGGCGACGCTGCTGCGGGGCCGAATTCGGCGCCTGATCCTCAACGACAACGGGCCGCGGCTGGCGGAGGCGGCGATCGCCCGCATCCGGGACTATGCCGGCAACCCGCCGTGTTTTGCCCGCATCACCGAGCTGGAGGAGTTCCTGCGCACCGTCTACAAGCCCTTTGGCTGGTTATCGGAGGCGCAATGGCGGCGCCTGACCGAAACCTCCGCCCGCCGCCTGCCCGGTGGCGGGGTGACGACGCACTACGACCCGGCGATGGCGCTGCAGTTCACCCACCATCCGCGCGACTACGACCTGTGGGAGGCCTACGACAGTCTCGACATCCCGGTGCTGTGCCTGCGCGGTGAGCAATCCGACTTGCTGCTGGCCGAGACGGTGGAAGAAATGCGGCTGCGCGGGCCCTGCGCGGTGGCCGTCACCATTCCCGGCTGCGGCCATGCGCCGGCACTCAACGTGCCTGAGCAGTGGGAGATGGTCGGGCGCTTCTTCTCGGCAGACGAGATGCGCGCCGCTTGCTATGCCTAGACACGGCCCGTGGAGCCTGCAGGCATGAGGCCCACCGGCTATGCGCACCGGCTATGAGGCGCGGGGCGGTGAGCCGGCAGGAAAACGCGGAGGGCAACTGGCGCCGCGAGGCGCAGGAGAAGTGGCGACAGGCCACGACAGGCCACGACAGGCCACGACAGGCCACGACAGGTCACGACAGGGGGCCGTAGACGCGGGCGGGGCCGCTTCGCCTGGCTTGAGCCCGTTCGCCTGGCTTGAGCCGTGGGTCCCTGCGCTCGGGCGGTGTCGCTCGAGCCGCCGACCCTCAGCCTTGCTGCGTCCCGGGCCAGGGTGGGCCGGTGCAGGGCACGGGCGGAGGAGTCGGCTGCGCCGGCCATCGGCGCCGCGCCTGCCCGTCGCCCCGGCGCATCAGCGGCGGAAGCGGCCGCTGTCGTCGATGATGGACAGGTCGGCGTAGTCCAGGCCGGAATGGTCGCCCGGGGTGTAGCTGATCTCCATGCCGCCGAGGTCGAACTTGCGCAGGCTGTGCAGCGCGGTCACGATCTTCTCGCGGGTCGGCGAGGGGCCGGCACGGCGCAGCGCCTCGACCAGCACCTTGGCGGAAGCGAAGCCCTCCATCATGGCCGGCGAGATGTCGCTGCCGCCCTTGCTGCGCACCAGGTCCAGCGCCTCCTTCACGATGGACGCCGAGATCGAGCGCTCATAAGGAAACACCTGGGCCACGATGGTGCCGCGGGCCTGGTCGCCCATGGCCTTCACGAAACCGGCCGAAGCGTTGTTGGACAGCGTGACGATCTGGGCCCGGGAGCCGAGCGCCCGCAGCGCCCGGGTGCCGTCCACGACCGCGGCGCTGGACCCCACGATCAGCAGGGCTTGCGCATTCACGGCATTGGCCTTCTGCGCGATGGGCGCCAATTCGGGCTTGGTGCGGTCGAACTTCTCCACCAGCACCGGTTGCTTGCCGACGCCGGCAAAGCCCTTGAGGGCGCCGTTCATGGCGTCTGCACCGAACGAGTCGTCCACATGCGCGACCGCGATGCGGTCCATGCCGATCAGGCTCAGGTGTCGCACCGCTCGCTCGGCTTCCCGCTGGTAGGTGGCGCGCACGTTGAAGACGAAGGGATGCACCGGCTCGTGCAGCACCACCGCGCCGGTGGACGGGCCCACCAGCGGCACCTTGTGCTCGGTCAGCAGCGGCATCACCGCCTGGGTGTGCGGCGTGCCGCGGGTCAGGAAGAGGGCGACCGCCTTGCGCTCGACGATCAGTTTGCGGGCGTTTTCGGCGGCCAGCGGCGGTTCGAACTTGTCATCCAGCGAGACCAGCTCCACCTTCTGGCCATGGATGCCGCCGCGCTCGTTGACGCTGTCGATGTACAGGCGGGCCCCGTCGGTGGTCTCCTTGACGCCGGCCGACACCGGGCCCGAGAAGCCGGCCGTCTGGCCGATCACGATCTGGGCATGGGCACCGGCCGCAGCCAGCTGACCCAGGACAAGAGCCGCCCAGGCGGCGAGTCGTTTGCAGTTCATGCGGTTTCTCTGTGAAGGCGCCGGACGGCGCCGGCTGAGGGGGGCACGGTGGGCTGCACGACCGGCGCCCGGCTGCGCGGCCGCGGCGAGGCGGGCAGGGCGCAGGCGCGCGCGTTGCCGGTCAACGCTTCACCTTGAAATCAACTGCCTCAGTGTCACCGATTGATTCCAATCTTCAATGTGAAGAATCTCAAGGTTTAGGCGGTTTTTACACAAGAGAAGCGTGGAGTTGATCACCGCACAAGGCGGAAGTTTGTGGACATGCGCAAGCCGGCGGGCACCCGGCCGCCGCTTCCCTAGAATCCTTGGCCACCCGGCCCTGCCACCCCCCGAGAAAGTCCCGCCACCATGACTTCAGGCGTCATTCGCATTCGCGGCGCACGACAACACAACCTCAAGAACCTCGACCTGGACATCCAGACCGGCGAACTGACCGTGGTCACCGGCCCGTCGGGCTCGGGCAAGTCCAGCCTGGTGTTCGACACGCTGTATGCCGAGGGCCAGCGGCGTTATGTCGAGACCTTCAGCGCGTATGCGCGCCAGTTCCTCGACCGCATGGACCGTCCGGCGGTCGACAAGGTGGAGGGCGTGCCGCCGGCCATCGCCATCGACCAGACCAATCCGGTGCGCACCTCGCGCTCCACGGTCGGCACGATGACCGAGCTGAACGACCACCTGAAGCTGCTGTACGCCCGTGCCGCCCAGCTGTTCGACCGGCAGAACGCCAAGCCGGTGCGCGAGGACAACCCGGAGTCGATCTACGCCGAGCTGCTGCTGCGCAGCGCGGCGGCGGCGCCTCGCCTGGTGGTCACCTTCCCGGTGGAGCTGCCAGGCGGCACCACGCCCGAGGAGATCGAGCAATGGCTGTCGGCCAGCGGTTTCACCCGGGTGCAGGCCGAGCGCGAGGTGGCCACCCCCACCGGCCCGCGCAAGGTGCTGGACGTGGTGGCCGACCGCTTCCGCCTGGCCGGCACCGAGAAGGCCCGGGTGGTCGAGGCGCTGGAGGTGGCGCTCAAGCGCGGCAGCGGCCGGGTGAACGTCTATGCCTTGCAGGACGAGGGCGAGCCCGAGGTGTGGCGCTTCTCGGCCGGCCTGCACAGCCCGGACAGCGAGCTGCGCTACAGCGCGCCCAGCCCGGCCATGTTCTCCTTCAACTCGGCATTTGGCGCCTGCGAGACCTGCCGCGGCTTCGGCCGCGTGATCGGGGTCGACTGGGGCCTGGTCATCCCGGACCAGCGCAAGACCCTGCGCTCGGGCGCCATCAAGCCGCTGCAGACGCCGGCATGGAAGGACTCGCAGGACGACCTGCTCAAGTACGCCGGCGAGGCCGGCATTCCGCGCGACACCGCGTGGAACCAGCTCAGCGAGGCCCAGCGCCACTGGGTCATCGAGGGCTCGCCGCACTGGAGCGGCAACTGGAACAAGCAGTGGTACGGCATCCGGCGCTTCTTCGAATACCTGGAGAGCAAGGCCTACAAGATGCACATCCGGGTGCTGCTGTCCAAGTACCGCAGCTACACGCCCTGTGGCGCCTGCGGCGGCGCCAGGCTGAAGCTCGAGTCGCTGCTGTGGCGGCTGGGCTCCAAGGCGGATGCAGATGCCGTGCTGCCGCCCGCGCAGCGCCACCTGCCGGTGGGCGCCGCCTGGTCGCGCGAGCAGCTCGAAAGCCTGCCGGGGCTGAGCCTGCATGACCTGATGATGCTGTCGATCGAGCGGCTGAAGCGCTTCTTCGACAGCCTGAGCCTGCCCAGCTCCATGCTGGACGAGGCGCTCAAGCTGCTGCTCGATGAGATCCGCACCCGCCTGAAGTACCTCTGCGACGTGGGTCTGGGCTACCTCACGCTGGACCGCCAGAGCCGCACCCTGTCGGGCGGCGAGGTGCAGCGCATCAACCTCACCACCGCGCTCGGCACCTCGCTGGTGAACACCCTGTTCGTGCTGGACGAGCCGAGCATCGGCCTGCACCCGCGCGACATGAACCGCATCGTCGAGGCCATGCACCGGCTGCGCGACGCCGGCAACACGCTGGTGGTGGTGGAGCACGACCCGGCCGTGATGCTCAATGCCGACCGGGTGCTCGACATGGGCCCCGGCCCCGGCGAGCGCGGCGGCTCGGTGGTGTTCGACGGCACGCCCGAGGCGCTGCGCCAGGCCGACACCCTGACCGGCGCCTACCTGGGCGCGCGCAAGCGCATCGGCATGGGCATGCGGCGGCTGGTGGACGAGGCCACACCCCGGCTCGCCATCGAGGGCGTGCGGGAGCACAACCTGCGCAACGTCAGCGTCGAGTTCCCGCTGCAGCGGCTGGTGTGCGTCACCGGGGTCAGCGGCTCGGGCAAGTCGACCCTGATGCAGGACGTGCTGTTCCCGGCACTGGCCCGCCATTTCGGCAAGGCCACCGAAAGCCCCGGCGAGCACGACCGCCTGCTCAACGCCGACCGCATCGCCGACGCGGTGTTCGTCGACCAGTCGCCCATCGGCAAGACGGCCCGCTCCAACCCGGCCAGCTATGTCGGCGCCTTCGACGAGATCCGCGTGCTGTTCGCCGCCGCCCCGCTGGCGCAGCAGCGCGGCTACGGCGCGGGCATGTTCAGCTTCAACGCTGGCGACGGGCGCTGCCCGACCTGCGGCGGCTCGGGCTTCGAGCATGTGGAGATGCAGTTCCTGAGCGACGTCTACCTGCGCTGCCCCGACTGCGACGGCAAGCGCTACCGTGCCGAGGTGCTGGAGGTGCGCATCGACCGCGAGGGCCCGCAAGGCTGGCGCAGCCTGAGCGTGTCCGACGTGCTGGAGCTCACGGTGAGCGAAGCCGCCCAGCTCTTCAAGGACGATCGCGATGTGCTGCGCGTGCTGCAGCCGCTGGTGGACGTGGGGCTGGAATACGTCAAGCTGGGCCAGCCGGTGCCGACCCTGTCGGGCGGCGAGGCGCAGCGCCTGAAGCTGGCCGGCTTCCTGGCCGAGGCGGCCAAGAACGCCACCGCCAGCCGGCAGGCGCTCGCCAAGAAGGGCACGCTGTTCCTGTTCGACGAGCCGACCACCGGGCTGCACTTCGACGACATCGCCAAGCTGATGCGGGCCTTCCGCAAGCTGCTGGACGCCGGCCATTCGCTGATCGTGATCGAGCACAACCTGGACGTGATCCGGGCGGCCGACTGGATCGTGGACCTCGGCCCCGAGGGCGGCGAGCAGGGTGGCGAGCTGGTGTGCACCGGCACGCCGGACGATGTGAAGGCGCATGCCACCTCGCACACCGGGCAGGCGCTGCGCGAGTACGAGGCGGCGCTGGGCCTGGAGGCGCCGCGCGCCGAGGAGGGCCGGCCGCTGCAGTCGCTGGTGAAGGCGCGGCGCGCCGCCGGCGCGCGGCAGGCCGGGGAGGAGGCCATCCGCATCGTCAATGCGCGGGAGCACAACCTCAAGTCGATGAACGTGGACATCCCGCGCGGCAAGTTCAGCGTGGTGACCGGGGTGTCGGGCTCCGGCAAGTCGACGCTGGCCTTCGACATCCTGTTCAACGAAGGCCAGCGGCGCTACCTTGAGTCGCTCAATGCCTATGCCCGCAGCATCGTGCAGCCGGCGGGCCGGCCGGAGGTGGATGCGGTCTACGGCATCCCGCCCACGGTGGCCATCGAGCAGCGGCTGTCACGCGGCGGCCGCAAGAGCACGGTGGCCACCACCACCGAGGTCTACCACTTCCTGCGCCTGCTGTACGTGAAGCTCGGCGTGCAGCACTGCGTGCACGACGGCGCCGAGGTGCGGCCGCAGACGCCCGAATCGATCACCGCCCAGCTGCTGCGCGACCACAAGGGCCAGCATGTGGGCATGCTCGCGCCGCTGGTGATCAACCGCAAGGGCCTGTACACCGACCTGGCCAAGTGGGCCAAGGCCCGGGGCCATACGCACCTGCGGGTGGACGGCCACTTCGTGCCGGTGGAACCCTGGCCCAAGCTCGACCGCTTCAAGGAGCACACCATCGAGCTGCCGGTGGGTGACATCGACATCCGGCCCGACAACGAGGCCGAGCTGCGCGCGCTGCTGGCCCGCACGCTGGAGCTGGGCAAGGGCGTGATGCACCTGCTGGCGCCGCTCGACGGCCTGCGTGCCGCGATGCTGGCCGGCACACCGACCGATGGCATCGGCAAGACCAAGGTGTTCTCCACCAAGCGCGCCTGCCCGGTGTGCGGCACCAGCTATCCGGAGCTGGACCCGCGCATGTTCTCCTACAACTCCAAGCACGGCTGGTGCACCGACTGCGTGGGCACCGGCGTGGAGCTGACGCGCGAGCAGCGCAAGGCCTACGACGACACCCAGCGCGAGGACAACAAGGGCCGTGAGCAGACCTTTGCCGAACCCGAGGTGGAAGACGTCACCGACCAGCCCTGCTCCGGCTGCGAGGGCGCGCGGCTCAACCCGGTCTCGCTGGCGGTGCGTTTCCGTGGCGAATCCATCGCCCAGATCGCAGCGCGCGCGGTGGGCGATGCCGCTGCCTGGGTGGCCGGGCTGCAGCTGGACGGGCGGGAAGCCGCCATCGCACGCGACCTCATCGTCGAAATCCGCAGCCGGCTGGAGTTCCTGGGCGAAGTGGGCCTGGGCTACCTGACGCTGGACCGGGCCGCGCCCACGCTCAGCGGTGGCGAGGCCCAGCGCATCCGGCTGGCGGCGCAGCTGGGCTCCAACCTGCAGGGCGTGTGCTATGTGCTGGACGAGCCGACCATCGGCCTGCACCCGCGTGACAACAACATCCTGCTGGACGCGCTGCACAAGCTGGGCGAACAGGGCAACACGCTGGTGGTGGTGGAGCATGACGAGGACACCATCCGGCGGGCCGACCACATCATCGACATCGGCCCCGGTGCCGGCAAGCGCGGCGGGCGGCTGATCGCCCAGGGCACCGCCGAGGAGCTGCGGGCGCATGCCGATTCGCTGACCGGCCGCTTCCTGGCCCGGCCGCTGGTGCACCCGCTGCAGCCGCGGCGAGCGGTGGCCAAGGAGGCGCCGGCGCTGACCGTGCGCGGCGCCCACCTGCACAACCTGCGGCAGGTGGACGTGCGGGTGCCGCTGCAGCGGCTGGTGGCGGTGACGGGGGTGAGCGGGTCCGGCAAGTCCACACTCGCGCGCGACGTGCTGCTGGCCAATGTGCAGGCCATCGTCGCCAACCGCGGCAAGGGCCTGCCGGCCTGGAGCGGCTGCACCGGCATCGAGGGCTGGGAACGGGTGGACCGGGTGCTGGAGGTCGACCAGACCCCCATCGGCAAGACGCCACGCTCCTGCCCGGCCACTTATGTGGGCTTCTGGGACACCATCCGCAAGCTGTTTGCCGAGACGCTGGAGGCCAAGGCGCGCGGCTATGCGCCGGCCCGCTTCTCGTTCAACACCGGCGATGGCCGCTGCCATGCCTGCGAGGGGCAGGGCATGCGCACCATCGAGATGAGTTTCCTGCCCGACGTGAAGGTGCCGTGCGATGTCTGCCATGGGCAGCGCTTCAATGCCGAGACGCTGGCCGTCACCTGGCGCGGCAAGAGCATCGGCGACGTGCTGAACATGGAGGTGGACGAGGCGGTCGAGTTCTTCGCCTCCATGCCCAACATCTCGCATCCGCTGCAGCTGCTGAAGGATGTCGGCCTGGGCTACCTGACGCTGGGACAGCCCTCGCCGACGCTGAGCGGCGGCGAGGCCCAGCGCATCAAGCTCGTCACCGAGCTGAGCAAGGTGCGTGACGACGTGACGCGGCGCGGCCAGAAGGCGCCGCACACGCTCTATGTGCTGGACGAGCCGACGGTGGGCCTGCACATGGCCGATGTCGAGAAGCTGATCCGCGTGCTGCACCGGCTGGTGGATGGCGGCCACAGCGTGGTGGTGATCGAGCACGACCTCGACGTGATCGCCGAGGCCGACTGGATCGTCGACCTGGGCCCGGACGGTGGTGTCAACGGCGGCCGGGTGGTGGTGAGCGGCACGCCCGAAACGGTGGTGGCGGCCGGCAGCCATACCGGCGTGGCCTTGCGGCCGGTGCTCGCGCGGCAGGCCGAGGACGCGACAGTGGGCGGCTGATGGCCAGGGCCGCTCTCCGTCGCGCGGCGGTGCTGGCGGCTGGCCCACCGCCCGCCGCCAATTCGTCATCGGCCAGTGGCGGGCTCGGCGCCAAGGGCCCGCGAGGCCCTGGTCCTTGCCGGGCGCCACCGCCATTTCGACAGCACCGACCCGGTCTGCGGCAACAGCCAGGTGCCGGACGCAATGCCGAAGGCCGGAGCCCAGCCCCGCCCGCAGGAGGAAGGTGCGCATTCCAGCCTGCGGTGTCCTTTCCCCGCGGCAGAGAATGCCCGCGTCCAGAACAACCACAGTGCTCCTGACTCGGGCTGCCGCATGAGCCGCCATCTCCACCCCGCCCTGCTCAGCCTCAGCCTGCTGGTCCTGCTCCCCGGCGATGCCGGCGCGAGGCCGCCGCTGACCGTCGCCCCCCTCAGCCCCGCGGAAGCTGCCGCTGAAGGCATTCCCACCGCGGAAGGCGACGTTCACGGCCTCAAGATCCACGACCGAGCCGGGGAACACCGGCTGGTGCTGACCCGGGTGGCATCCGCCACCACCGCCGGCAGCGTGGACGGCCGCACCGACCTCATCCAGCTCAGGGCCACCAGCTATCGCCGCGCCAAAGGCGGCTGGTCCCCGGAATGGGTCATCCGGGACGAAATCCAGTGCCCGGGGCTCGACATCGCCGCTGCCTTTTTCACCGACCAGCTCACTGTCACCGACCTCGATGGCGACGGCCACTATGAAGCCACCGTGCCGTACCGGCTGTTCTGCGGCGGTGGCGTCGACTCCTCGGTGATCAAGGTGATCCTCCGATCCGGCGAGAAGAAGCTCGCCATCCGGGGCGAATCACGCATCAAGAGTGGCCCCAACGAGTGGTATGGCGGCAGCCACCAGCTGGACAAGGCGCTCGACGCCAAGGAGAACCGCGTCTTCAAGCAGCACTTGCTGAAAGTGTGGCAACGCGTCTATATCGAGCAGCCCGGCGACTGAGCGGCAATGCCCGCCGACGCCCGTAAGTGCGGGCACTGCGCCCGGCGGGCACACCGTCGCCCGTCGCGGTGGCCGCCGGTGGCGCCTCGTCACCCCGCCGCGCGCCGGCGCCTGCCGCCTTGCGCACCCTTTGTCGCCCGGCCTTGCGCGGGCGCAGGAGACAGCCGCCACCATGCGCTACAGTGCCCCTCCGCACCCGCCCACGCCACGCCACATCCCTCGTCGGAGAGCCCCATGATCGTCCGCATCCTCATCGAGCGCATCGGCTCGGCCCTCTACGCCTACCAGGTGAGCGCGGACGCCGCCGAGCTGTTCGCCGACGACGGGCTGGCGTCGGTCGCCGAATGCCTGCGCGCGGCGATCGACGGCTGCGGCGGCACCATTGCCGCGGCCGAGGTCTGGTACGGCGGCATCGTGTCCGGGACCTACCCCCTCGCCACCATCGAGGACAACGCGGAGCAGGTCGCCGAGCATGCGGTCAACACCACCTCCGCCGTTGCCGAGGCCTTGCTGGCGGCCGCTCCGCGCAGCGCCGGCTGAGACGGCCGCCAGCCACCCGGTCGGGCCGCTGGAGGGGCGGGCGCCTGCACCGCCGCACCGTGCAGTGAATCACGGCCGGGCCCGGTGCGGCAGCGGCTGGCACCGGCGCTGAGGGCCGCCGCGAGTCGCGCACGGTACAGTGGGGGCTGCCCACCCGATGGTCCGTGTCCGGGATGTTTTCCTTCGCTGCGATGTACACCTGCCCCCACTGCCGCGGCCGCGGCATCTCCCTCCGGGGCAAGCTGCTTTCCACTCCTGCCGTGGCCGCTGGCTGCCGGCTCTGCCAAGGCAGGAGCTACCGCGCGCCGACGCTGCCCGGGGCCCCGCTGCTGGCCGGCGTGCTCCTGTGTCTCGGGCTGGTCGGCCTGGGGGTGTGGCAGCAGTCGGTGGCCTGGGCCGGCATCGGCCTGCTGATGCTGCCGCTGGGCGTGGCAACGGGCGACGATGCTGCCGCTCGCGCACGGCACCGAGGCGCGGCTCCTGCCGGAGGCTGTTGAGTGGGGGCTCAGCGTGCTCTTGGCGTGGTGGACGCTGCGCTGAGCTTTGCAGGGTCGAGGGACTCGCTCGCCCCGGTGCCCGGGAGCCTCCCGCAACGAGAGTGCCGGCGGGGGCCGCGCGCCGGCCGCCGCCAGCCCGGGCCGGCTGCCCCTCACATCGCCAGGTAGCGTCCCGGCCGGTGATTCACGGCCAGCACTGCGTTCAGGGCCACCGCGCCCAGCAGCGAATACATCACCTGCCGCGGCTCGACCACGGTGAAGGCCATCGCCACGATGCCGCAGTCGATAGCCATCTGCACCTTGCCGGCTCGCCAGCCGCGCGTGTCCTGCAGGTAGAGCGCCAGGATGCCCACACCGCCCAGGCTGGCCCGGTGGCGAAACAGCATCAGGAAGCCGGTGCCCATCAGCAGCCCGCCCAGCACCGCGGCATAGGCCGGCTCGACCGTACCGAAACGCAGCACCAGCGGATGGCACTCGGCGAACACCGACAGCAGCAGCACCGAGGCAAAGGTCTTCACCGTGAAGGGCCGCCCCATGCGGCGCAGCGCAAGCCAGTAGAAGGGCAGGTTGATGACGAAAAACACCTGGCCGAAACCAATGCCGGTGGCGTAGTGCAGCAAGAAGGCCAGCCCGGCCGTGCCGCCTGTCAGCAGCCCGGCATGCTTGAACAGCGCCACCCCCAGCGAGATGAACAGCGTGCCGACCAACAGGGCCTGCACATCCTCGAAAGCGGTATGGGGCTCGGCAGCAAACGGCGGGGAAGCGGACATGTCGATACGGCAGGTGGGCGCGGTCCAGTGTAGGCAGCGGTGCCAAGCGTGGCGTTGATGCTGCTCAAGGCCGCTGCCACCTCCGATGCACCACGCATCGGCACGTCCTTGCGGGCAGGCCTGGGCTGCCAGGCGCCGCCGGCTCCTGCCGCCTCACTCCTCCTCGAGCACCGAGCGCGCGCACTCCACGTCCAGCCGCTCCATGGCGTCCATCGGCTGGCAGGCCGCCGCGGCCTCGTACAGGGCCTGCACCTCGGGCTGCTGGCCGTCGCCGTCCAGCATCGCCAGACCCATCGCATATTCCAGCCGGGCGATCGGCGAGCTCGGGTTCAAGCGCAGCGCGGTGTCGAACATCCGCAGCCCGTCGTCCTTGCTGGCGCCTTGTGTGCGGCCCAGCAACTCGCCGAGCTTGTCGATCACCTCGGCATGGAAGACGCCCAGCGCCACATGGGCGTCGGCATGCCGTGGCGCGAGCGCCAGCGTGCGCTCCAGCGCACGCTTGACCCGCCCGCCCAGTCCCTGCGACAGGGCCTGCGTGATGCTGATGCCCTGTGCATAGCGCCCGAGCGCAAAGGCCTGCCAGAACCAGGCATTGGCCAGCTCCGGGCAGCGGGCCTGCTGGGCCTCGGCCCGCTCCGCCACCTCCAGCAGCAATTCCAGCTTGCGGCGCTCGTTCTCCTCCAGCCGGGCGGCGTAGATGGCCTGCGCCTTGTTCGCCACGGTGGTGCCGGCGTCGCCCGCCGCCAGGCCGGCGGCGGTGGCCTGCTCGAACTGGCCTGCGTGGAAGAGGCACCAGGCCTGCATCACCCGCGGGTCGTCGGGCAGCGGTTCAGCATCGCCGGCATGCAGCCGGCCCCAGTGCCGGGCCAGCGCCTCGGGGTCGTAGCGGTAGTCCGAGGGGTCGTAGGGAAACGGTGTCCAGCGGGTCATCGGCTCACCTCCGTACGGCGCGGGCGCTTCGTCAAGCCTTGCGATAGCCGGCCACCAGGCCCAGCAGGTGCGCCTTCTCGCCGGCCTCGAGGTAGGGCACCAACAGGCTAAGCACATGGTGTGCCCCCCGCGCCAGTGCCGCCGAGGCGCTTTCCGGCTCCAGGGCCTTGCGCGGGTCGCGCACGTACTCGTAGCTCAGCCAATAGGTGAGCACCACCACCATCGCGGTGGCCACTGTCTCCGCTTCCGGCGGATCGATGCAGACCGACTTGTGCCGGCACAGTCCGTCGAGCACCGATTGCACGGCGCGTGCCTTGTTTTTCAGCAAGAACTGGAAGTGGGTCTCCAGCCGGCGGTTCTTGCTCAGCAGGTCGTTCAGGTCGCGGTAGAGGAAGCGGTACTGCCAGATCAGCTCGAACAGCATGTGGAAGAACAGCCAGGCGTCTTCCACGTTCTTGACGTTGTCGGCCGCTGCCAGCAACTCGTCCAGCGCCCGCTCGTAGCGGTCGAACAAGGAGTTGATCAGCTCGTCCTTGGCCGGGTAGTGGTAGTAGAGGTTGCCGGGGCTGATGTTCAGCTCGGCCGAAATCAGCGTGGTCGAGACGTTGGGCTCGCCGAAGCGGTTGAACAAGTCCAGCGTCACTTCCAGGATGCGCTCGGCCGTGCGGCGCGGCTTCTTCTGTTGCATGGCGTCTCCGGTGCCCCGGCCCGCTCCCCCCGTGTCGCCGGTGAGCAGGCAATCTAGCAAAAAGCGGCCGGGGCGCAAACCGCGAAGACCCCGCTGCGGCAGCCACGGCCGCTCCTCCCTACAATGCGCCGCCATGCCAGCCGTCAGCTTCCAGCAGGTTTCCAAGTCCTATGCCGGGCCGCGGGGTGCCCTGCAGGCCCTCAAGGACGTCAGTTTCGACATCGAGCCGGGCGAGTTCTTCGGCCTGCTGGGGCCCAACGGCGCCGGCAAGACCACGCTCATCAGCATCCTGGCCGGCCTGTCGCGTGCCAGCGGCGGGCGCGTGCTCGTCAACGGGCACGACGTGGTGGCCGACTACCCGCAGGCCCGCCGCCAGCTGGGCATCGTGCCGCAGGAGCTGGTCTTCGACCCCTTCTTCAGCGTGCGCGAGGCGCTGCGCATCCAGTCCGGCTATTTCGGCGTCAAGCGCAATGACGACTGGATCGACGAGCTGCTGGCCCACCTCGGCCTGGCTGACAAGGCCGACGCCAACATGCGCCAGCTTTCCGGCGGCATGAAGCGCCGGGTGCTGGTGGCCCAGGCGCTGGTGCATCGCCCGCCGGTCATCGTGCTCGACGAGCCGACCGCCGGCGTCGACGTGGAGCTGCGCCAGACGCTGTGGCAGTTCATTGCCCGGCTGAACCGCGAAGGCCACACCGTGCTGCTGACCACCCACTACCTGGAGGAGGCCGAAGCGCTGTGCCACCGCATCGCGATGCTGAAGGCCGGCCGCATCGTCGCGCTCGACCGCACCTCGGCGCTGCTCAGCGGCACCGCCAGCACCATGCTCAGCTTCAAGCTCGACGGCCCGCTGCCAGCGGCGCTGGCGCAGCAGGCGCGCCACATCGGCCGCATCGTGCAGCTCAAGGCGCATGACGCGCAGGAGGTCGAAAGCCTGCTGGCCACCCTGCGGCAGGCCGGCTGCAAGGTCGAAGACCTGGAAATCGGCCGGGCCGACCTGGAGGACGTGTTCCTCGAAATCATGCAATCCGACCCGCCGCCGCCCGCCGCCGCGCCGGCGGCCGCACGGGAGGCCCGATGAAAGCCGTCACCACCCGCTTCGCCGGTGTGCGCACGCTGCTCTACAAGGAGGTGCTGCGCTTCTGGAAGGTCAGTTTCCAGACCGTGGCCGCGCCGGTCCTCACCGCGGTGCTCTACCTGCTGATCTTCGGCCATGTACTGGAAGATCACGTCAAGGTCTACGACTCGGTCGGCTACACCAGCTTCCTCATCCCGGGCCTGGTGATGATGAGCGTGCTGCAGAACGCCTTCGCCAACAGCTCCTCCTCCCTCATCCAGAGCAAGATCACCGGCAACCTGGTGTTCCTGCTGGTCACGCCGCTGTCGCACTGGGCCTGGTTCACCGCCTATGTGGGCGCCTCGGTGCTGCGCGGCCTCGCGGTCGGCGTGGGCGTTTTCCTGGCGACCGTGTGGTTCGCGCCGCCCAGCTTCGCGCAGCCGGCCTGGATCATCGTTTTCGCGGTGCTGGGGGCCGGCATGCTGGGCTCGCTCGGGCTCATCGCCGGGCTGTGGGCCGAGAAGTTCGACCAGATGGCCGCCTTCCAGAACTTCATCATCATGCCGATGACCTTCCTGTCGGGCGTCTTCTACTCGGTGCATTCGCTGCCGGCGCTGTGGCAGGGCGTGAGCCACCTGAATCCCTTCTTCTACATGATCGACGGCTTCCGCCGCGGCTTCTTCGGCGTCAGCGACGTCTCGCCCTGGCTCAGCCTGGCGGTGGTGGGCAGCAGCTTCCTGGTGGTCTCGGGCCTGGCGCTGCAGCTGCTGCGCTCGGGCTACAAGCTGCGGCACTGAGTGGCGCATGCCCGGTCGCGGGCCGGTCCACGCTTGCAGGTCGGCGGCTGTCCACTCGACGCCCCGCGTGCCGCCGGGCCTCGGCTGGCGCGCCCGGGCCGGGCGGCGCGTGGCATGGACGGCCGTTGGCCGCCGCGGTCCGCGCCAGATGGGACGGGCCGCCTGCAGCGGCCCGCCGGCCGCAACTGCGTCACGGATAGGCGAGCGGTGTCCTTGGCCATCGGTGGCGGCGCCAGCGCAAGCCTGGCGCCTGGGCCATAATGGCGTCCTTATGGCCGATCCCACCCCCCAAGAGGTCCGCGACTACATCGCCCAGGGGCTCCCTTGCGAGCACCTGGCGGTGGAAGGGGATGGCCGTCATTTCTTCGCCACCATCGTCTCGGCCGAGTTCGCCGGCAAGAACCGGGTCGCCCGCCACCAGATCGTCTATCGGGCACTGGGCGATAGAATGCGCGAGCAAATCCACGCCCTGTCGATGAAGACGCTGACCCCCGCCGAGTGGGCTGAGACCTCGGCCAACCACCACCATCATTGATCGGCAACCGCTGCTGCGGCGCGGTTGCGGGCTCTGCGCGTGCGCTCCTGCACCGCGCCAGGGGGCCTGACAACAGCGTGGCGCGGGGCGGTCCACCACCCCCCACACCATGGACCAACTCCTCATTCGCGGTGGCCGCCGGCTTCACGGTGAAGTCACGATTTCCGGCGCCAAGAACGCTGCCCTGCCCGAACTCTGTGCCGCGCTGCTGAGCGCCGAGCCGGTCACGCTGCGCAACGTGCCGCGGCTGCAGGACGTCAACACCACCCTCAAGCTGCTGCGCAACATGGGCGTCGCCGCCGAGCGCTCCGAGGCACGGCCCGATGAGGTGGTGCTGGACGCCGGCCGCCTCGCCAACCCGGAAGCGCCCTACGACCTGGTGAAGACCATGCGGGCCTCCATCCTGGTGCTCGGGCCGCTGCTGGCCCGCTTCGGCCGGGCCACCGTGTCCCTGCCCGGCGGCTGCGCCATCGGCTCGCGGCCGGTGGACCAGCACATCAAGGGCCTGCAGGCCATGGGCGCCGACATCAAGGTGGAGCACGGCTACATCGTGGCCACCGCCAAGCGGCTCAAGGGCGCCCGCATCACCACCGACATGGTCACCGTCACCGGCACCGAGAACCTGCTGATGGCCGCCACGCTGGCCGAAGGCGAGACCGTGCTGGAAAACGCCGCCCAGGAGCCCGAGATCCCCGACCTCGCCGAGATGCTGATCGCCATGGGCGCGAAGATCGAAGGCCTCGGCACGAGCAAGATCCGCATCCAGGGCGTCGACTCGCTGCGCGGCTGCAGCCACGACATCATCCCCGACCGCATCGAGTGCGGCACCTTCCTGTGCGCGGTGGCCGCGGCCGGCGGCGAGGTGGTGCTGCGCCATGCCCGCGCCAGCCACCTGGACGCGGTGATCGAGAAGCTGCGCGAGGCCGGCGTGAGCATCGAGGCCGGCGAGGACCACATCCGGGTGAAGGGCGACGGCCGTGTGAAGGCGGTGTCCTTCCGCACCAGCGAGTACCCGGCCTTCCCGACCGACATGCAAGCCCAGTTCATGGCGCTCAACTGCGTGGCCGACGGTGCCGCCAAGATCACCGAGACGATCTTCGAGAACCGCTTCATGCACGTCAACGAGCTGGTGCGCCTGGGCGCCCGCATCGAGGTGGACGGCCACACCGCGGTGGTGCAGGGCGTCGAGAAGCTGTCCGGCGCCACCGTGATGGCGACCGACCTGCGGGCTTCGGCCAGCCTGGTCATCGCCGGCCTGGTGGCCGAGGGCCAGACGGTGGTGGACCGCATCTACCACCTCGACCGAGGCTACGACCAGATGGAAGCCAAGCTGCGCGGCATCGGCGCGGACATCGAGCGAGTGAAGGCGTCATGATCACGCTGGCGCTGTCCAAGGGACGCATCTTCGAAGAGACCCTGCCGCTGCTGAAGGCTGCCGGCATCGAGGTGACCGAAGACCCCGAGAAGTCCCGCAAGCTCATCCTGCCCACCAACCGCGACGATGTGCGGGTGGTGCTGGTGCGCGCCACCGACGTGCCCACCTATGTGCAGTACGGCGGCGCCGACCTCGGCGTGGCCGGCCGCGACGTGCTGCTGGAGCACGGCGGCCAGGGCCTGTACCAGCCGCTGGACCTGCGCATCGCCCGCTGCCGCATGAGCGTGGCCGCGCGTGCCGACTTCGACTACGCCGCCGCCGTGCGGCAGGGCTCGCGGCTGCGGGTGGCCACCAAGTACACGACCGTGGCGCGCCAGCACTTCGCCGACAAGGGCGTGCACGTCGACCTCATCAAGCTCTACGGTTCCATGGAGCTGGCGCCGCTGACCGGCCTGGCCGACGCCATCGTTGACCTGGTCTCCACCGGCAGCACGCTCAAGGCCAACCACCTGGTCGAGGTGGAGCAGATCATGGAGATCTCCTCCCGCCTCGTCGTCAACCAGGCCGCGCTCAAGCTCAAGCGCGAGCCCATCCGTCGACTCATCGACGTCTTCTCCAACGCCATCGTGCAGGGGTGAACCAAATGAAGGTCCAGATCCGTCAACTCGCCACCACCGCGCCGGACTTCGAAGCTGAATTCCATCGCGCGCTGCATTGGTCGGCGGAGACGGATCATGCGATCGAGCAGCGCGTGGCCGACATCCTGGCCGACGTGCGGGCCCGCGGCGATGCCGCGGTGCTGGAGTACACCCACCGCTTCGACGGCCTGGCCGCCGGCTCGGTCTCCGAGCTGGCGCTGAGCCAGCAGGAACTGCAGGCGGCACTCGAGCAGATCACCCCGGCCCAGCGCGAGGCGCTGCAGGCTGCCGCCCGTCGGGTACGGCTGTACCACGAGCGCCAGCTCGAAGCCTGCGGCCGCTCCTGGCGCTACCGCGACGAGGATGGCACCCTGCTGGGGCAGAAGGTGACACCGCTGGACCGGGTGGGCATCTACGTGCCCGGCGGCAAGGCGGCCTATCCGTCCAGCGTGCTGATGAACGCCATCCCGGCCCAGGTGGCCGGTGTTGGCGAGATCGTCATGGTGGTGCCCACGCCGCGCGGCGAGAAGAACCCGCTCGTGCTGGCCGCCGCGGCGGTGGCCGGCGTGCACCGGGCCTACACCATCGGCGGTGCGCAGGCGGTGGCGGCGCTCGCCTACGGCACGGCCGCGGTGCCCAAGGTCGACAAGATCACCGGCCCCGGCAATGCCTATGTGGCCAGCGCCAAGAAGCGGGTCTTCGGCACGGTCGGCATCGACATGATCGCCGGCCCGAGCGAGATCCTCGTGCTGGCCGACGGCAGCACGCCGGCCGACTGGGTGGCCATGGACCTGTTCAGCCAGGCCGAGCACGACGAGCTGGCGCAGAGCATCCTGCTGTGCCCGGACGCCGGCTACATCGAGCAGGTGCGCGAGGCCATCGACCGCCTGCTGCCCGGGATGCCGCGGCGCGACGTCATCCGCGCCTCGCTGGAAGGCCGCGGCGCGCTGATCCTCACCCGCAGCATGGATGAGGCCTGCGAGATCAGCAACCGCATCGCGCCCGAGCACCTGGAGGTGTCCTCGCGCGAGCCGCATCGCTGGGAGCCGCTGCTGCGGCACGCCGGCGCGATCTTCCTTGGGGCCTACACCAGCGAATCGCTGGGCGACTACTGCGCCGGTCCCAACCACGTGCTGCCGACCTCCGGCACCGCCCGCTACTCGTCGCCGCTGGGCGTCTACGACTTCCAGAAGCGCTCCAGCCTCATCGAAGTCAGCGAAGCCGGCGCCCGCACCCTGGGCGGCATCGCCGCCGAACTGGCCTACGGCGAAGGCCTGCAGGCCCACGCCCGCGCCGCTGAACTGCGCATGACGACCGGCAAGAAGGAAAACTGAGCATGAGCACCCTCGAACAACGCCTGCAGCAGGTCGTGCGCGACGACGTGCGCAGCATGCAGTCCTACGTCGTACAGCCGAGCACCGGCATGATCAAGCTCGACGCGATGGAGAACCCCTTCACCCTGCCGCCCGAGCTGCAGCGCGCGCTCGGCGAGCGCCTGGGCGCGGTGGCGCTCAACCGCTATCCCGGCGACTGCACCGCCCGGCTGCGCGAGGCGCTGGCCCGCCATGCCCGGCTGCCCGAGGGCTTCGAGCTGATGCTGGGCAACGGCTCCGACGAGCTGATCTCGATGCTCGCGGTGGCCTGCAGCGTGCCGGGTGCGGCCATCGTGGCGCCGATGCCAGGCTTCATCATGTACCCGATGTCGGCCCAGCTGCACGGACTGAAGTACGTCGGCGTGCCGCTGGTGCCCGGCAGCCTGGAGCTGGACGAGGCGGCGATGCTGGCTGCCATCGCCGAGCACCGCCCGGTGCTGGTCTACATCGCCTACCCGAACAACCCAAGTGGCAACCTGTTCGACGACGCCATCATCGAGCGCATCGTGCAGGCCGCCCCGGGCCTGGTGGTGATCGACGAGGCTTACCAGCCCTTCGCCAGCAAGAGCTACATCGACCGCCTGGCCCGCCACGAGCACGTCGTGCTGATGCGCACCATGAGCAAGTTCGGCCTGGCCGGCGCGCGCATCGGCTACATGATGGGCCGTCAGGCCCTGATGGCGCACATCGAGAAGGTGCGCCCGCCCTACAACGTCAGCGTGCTGAACTGCGAGGCGGCGCTCTTCGCGCTGGAGCACGAGGCCGAGTTCGCCCGCCAGGCCGCCGTGCTGCGCGCCGAGCGCGAGCGGCTGATCGACGCGCTGCGCGGCATGCCGGGTGTGCACCCCTATCCCAGCGAAGCCAACATGGTGCTGGTGCGGGTGCCCGACCCCGACCGCAGCCTGGCCACGCTGCGCGAGCGCCGCGTGCTCGTCAAGAAGCTGGCGAAGGTGGCGTCGGTGGGCGATTGCCTGCGCCTGACCGTCGGCACCCCGGAGGAAAACGACGTGATGATCGCCGCCCTGCGCGAGAGCCTGCAATGAGCACCCCCTGCACCCCCGACCGCGTGGCCGAAGTCACGCGCAACACCGCCGAGACCCAGATCCGCGTGGCCGTCAACCTCGACGGCACCGGCCAGGCCCGGCTGTCCACCGGCATCGGCTTCTTCGACCACATGCTGGACCAGATCGCCCGCCACGGCCTGATCGACCTCGACATCGACGCCAAGGGCGACCTGCACATCGACGGCCACCACACGGTGGAGGACGTCGGCATCACGCTGGGCCAGGCGGTGGCCCGGGCAGTGGGCGACAAGAAGGGCCTGCGCCGCTACGGCCACGCCTACGTGCCGCTGGACGAGGCGCTCTCCCGCGTGGTGATCGATTTCTCCGGCCGCCCGGGCCTGACCATGCACGTGCCCTTCAAGTCCGGGATGATTGGCGCGTTTGACACACAGTTGGCCTATGAGTTCTTCCAGGGTTTCGCCAATCACGCACTCGTGACCCTTCACATCGACAACCTGCGTGGCGAGAATGCCCATCACCAATGTGAAACCGTGTTCAAGGCCTTTGCCCGGGCCCTGCGCATGGCCCTCGAACTCGACCCCCGCATGACCGGCATCATCCCCTCCACCAAAGGATCGCTCTGAGCCATGCCGACACTTGCTGTGGTGGACTACGGGATGGGCAACCTGCGCTCGGTGTCGCAGGCGGTGCTGCATGTCGCGCGGGGCACCGGCATCGACGTGCAGGTGACCTCGCGCCCCGAGGACGTGATGGCCGCCGAACGCGTGGTGCTGCCCGGCCAGGGCGCCATGCCCGACTGCATGCGCGAGCTGCGTGACTCCGGCCTGCAGGAGGCCGTGCTGCACGCAGCCGCCCACAAGCCCCTGATGGGCGTCTGTGTCGGCATGCAGATGCTGCTCGAGCGCAGCGAGGAAGGCCCCACCGATGGCCTCGGCCTGATCCCCGGCGAGGTGCTGCGCTTCCAGCTGGATGGCCAGCTGCAGCCCGACGGCAGCCGCTACAAGGTGCCGCAGATGGGCTGGAACCGCGTCTTCCAGGCCCGCCCGCATGCCCTGTGGCAGGGCGTGCCCGACGGCGCCTGGTTCTACTTCGTGCACAGCTACCATGCCCGCACCCGGCAGCCCGAGCACAGCACCGGGGAAACCGAGTACGGCACCCGCTTTACCTGTGCTGTGGCGCGGGATAATATTTTCGCCACGCAATTCCACCCGGAGAAGAGCGCAGAGCACGGCCTGGCCCTGTACCGCAACTTCCTGACCTGGAAGCCCTGACGGCTGCTCACTTCCTCGCTTCTCCGTCCCAACCTCCTTTCCACACCCATCGCTTCGGCTATGTTGCTGATCCCTGCCATCGACCTGAAAGACGGCAAGTGCGTGCGCCTCAAGCAAGGCGACATGAACGACTCCACCACCTTCGGTGAAGACCCTGCCGCCATGGCGCGCCGCTGGCTCGAAGCCGGGGCCCGCCGCCTGCACCTCGTTGACCTCAACGGGGCCTTTGCCGGCAAGCCGGTCAACGAAGCGGCAATCAAGAGCATCCTGGCCGAAGTGGGCGACGAGATTCCCGTCCAGCTTGGCGGCGGCATCCGCGACCTCGACACCATCGAACGCTACCTGGACGACGGCCTGAGCTACGTCATCATCGGCACCGCGGCGGTGAAGAACCCGGGCTTCCTCCAGGATGCCTGCACCGCCTTCGGCGGCCACATCATCGTTGGCCTCGACGCCAAGGACGGCAAGGTCGCCACCGACGGCTGGTCCAAGCTGTCCGGCCACGAGGTGGTCGACCTGGCCCGCAAGTTCGAGGACTACGGCGTGGAGGGCGTCATCTACACCGACATCGGCCGCGACGGCATGCTGACCGGCATCAACATCGACGCCACCGTCAAGCTCGCGCAGGCGCTCAGCATCCCGGTGATCGCCTCCGGCGGGCTCAGCAACCTGGCCGACATCGAGCGCCTGTGCGCGGTGGAAAGCGAGGGCGTGGAAGGCGTGATCTGCGGCCGCGCGATCTACAGCGGCGACCTCGACTTCACCCTGGCGCAGAAACGCGCCGACGAACTCAACGGCGGCGCCTGAATGCTGGCCAAGCGCATCATCCCCTGCCTGGACGTGACGGGTGGCCGGGTCGTCAAGGGCGTCAACTTCGTCGAGCTGCGCGATGCAGGCGATCCCATCGAGATTGCCGCTCGCTACAACGACCAGGGCGCCGACGAACTCACCTTCCTCGACATCACCGCCACCAGCGACGGGCGCGACCTGATCCTGCCCATCATCGAGGCGGTGGCCAGCCAGGTCTTCATTCCATTGACCGTGGGCGGGGGCGTGCGCACCGTGGCCGACGTGCGCCGGCTGCTGAACGCCGGTGCCGACAAGGTGAGCTTCAATTCCGCCGCGGTGGCCAACCCGCAGCTGATCCGCGACGCCTCCGCCAAGTACGGCGCGCAGTGCATCGTGGTGGCCATCGACGCCAAGGCCCGCCCCGGCGGCGGCTGGGACGTCTACACCCATGGCGGGCGCAAGAACACCGGGCTCGACGCGGTGGAATGGGCCCGACGCATGGCCGAGCACGGCGCCGGCGAGATCCTGCTGACCAGCATGGACCGTGACGGTACCAAGAGCGGCTTCGACCTCGCCCTGACCCGCGCGGTGAGCGACGCGGTGCCGGTGCCGGTGATCGCTTCCGGCGGCGTCGGCTCGCTGGAGCACCTGGCCGCCGGCATCCAGGAAGGCCATGCCGACGCGGTGCTGGCCGCCAGCATCTTCCACTACGGCGAGTACACGGTGGGCCAGGCCAAGGACCTGATGGCCTCCCGCGGCATCCCGGTGCGCCACTAGCCGCGCAGTGTCCGGCGGGCCGTCACAAGGCGTTGCTACACTGCCGGAATGAACTGGCTGGATCAAGTGAAGTGGGACGAGCAGGGGCTCGTGCCCGTGATTGCGCAGGAAGTCGGCAGCAACGACGTGCTGATGTTCGCCTTCATGAACCGCGAGGCCCTGGGCCAGACGGCCGAGCTGGGCGAGGCGGTCTACTGGAGCCGCTCGCGGCAGCGCCTGTGGCACAAGGGCGAGGAGTCCGGCCACATCCAGAAGGTGCACGAGATGCGGCTCGACTGCGATGCCGACGTGATCCTGCTCAAGGTCGAGCAGGTCGGCCACCAGCCCGGCATTGCTTGCCACACCGGACGCCATTCCTGCTTCTTCCGCCGCCTGCAGGACGGGCAGTGGGAGACGGTCGAGCCGGTGCTCAAGGACCCCGAGCGCATCTACAAGTGAGCAGCGGCATGACATCCAACCACACCCTGGAGCGCCTGGCGGCCGTGATCGAGTCGCGCAAGGGCGGCGACCCCGAGGCCTCCTACGTCGCCCGCCTGTTCCACAAGGGCACCGACACCATCCTGAAGAAAGTGGGCGAGGAAGCCGTCGAGACGG
This sequence comes from Eleftheria terrae, assembly GCF_030419005.1. Taxonomy (NCBI): domain Bacteria; kingdom Pseudomonadati; phylum Pseudomonadota; class Betaproteobacteria; order Burkholderiales; genus Eleftheria; species Eleftheria terrae. Next base: position 2,389,191 of record NZ_CP106951.1, on the reverse strand, counting down.
TGATGGCCGGCAAGGACGGCGACCCGGCCAAGATCGTCTACGAAGTGGCCGACCTGTGGTTCCATTCGATGGTGGCACTGGCCCACTTCGGCCTCGGCCCGGCCGAGGTGCTGGCCGAGCTGGAGCGCCGCGAGGGCCTGTCCGGTCTGCAGGAGTTCGCGGCGCGCAAGGGCTGAGAGGCCTTGCGTCCCACCCCACCACCCCAGGGAGGCAACCGAGATGAGCGAGATCCTCGACACGAGCGAGCGCGAGCGCAGCCTGAAAACCATCGGCGTGGTCAGCTACCTGCTGCATGCCATCGTCGCGGTGGCCGCGCTGGTGCCCGGCTTCCAGGTGGGGGCCGGCCTGCTGGTGGTGGCCTTCATCATCGACCTGGTCAAGAAGGACGACGCGGCCGGTACCTGGCAGGAGTCGCATTTCCGCTGGCGCATCCGCTCGGTGGTGGTCGCGATGGTGCTGTACGCGCTGACCTCACCGCTGTGGCTGCTGCTGCTCGCGCCCGGCTGGCTGGCCTGGGGATTGATCTCGATCTGGTTCCTCTACCGCATCGTGCGAGGCTGGCTCTGCCTGAACGACAACCGGCCCGTTGCCTGAGGCCGCCCGAAACCCGACGTCCACCGACACCATGACCCACGACCCGAACTGCATCTTCTGCAAGATCGTCGCCGGCCAGATCCCGGCCAAGAAGGTTTTCGAAGACGAGCAGCTGCTCGCCTTCCACGACATCCGGCCGCATGCGCCGGTGCATTTCCTCATCATTCCCAAGCTGCACCTGGCCTCGCTGGAGGAAGTGCAGCCCGAGCACGAGGCCCTGCTGGGCCGCATGCTGGGCCTGGCGCCCCGGCTGGCCCGCGAGCAGGGGGCCGACAATGGCTTCCGCACCGTGGTGAACACCGGAATTGACGGCGGACAGGAAGTCTTTCACCTCCACGTCCATGTCATGGGCGGCCCGCGGCCGTGGAAGATCGGCTGAACTTAAAATTCGATTCTGTCGTTAGGAGAACATCATGGGTTCCTTCAGCATCTGGCACTGGTTGATTGTGCTGTTGATCATCGTGCTGGTGTTTGGCACCAAAAAGCTCAAGAACATCGGTTCCGACCTGGGCGGGGCCGTCAAGGGCTTCAAGGACGGCATGCGCGACGGTGCGTCCGACGCCCCGGCCGCGCCTGCGCAGCAGGTGGCGTCGGATCGCTCGGCCGAGCGGCCGACCATCGACGTCGAAGCCAAGAACAAGTCCTGAGTCCCCCGTTCCTGCCGGCCTGAGGGCCGGCGGGGCACTTTTGCCTGCGGGCGCTGCATCTCTTCATGATCGACCTCGGTTTCGACAAGTTGGCCCTCATCGGGGCGGTGGCGCTGGTCGTCATCGGGCCCGAGCGGCTGCCGCGCGTGGCGCGCACGGTGGGGCACCTCCTGGGCAAGGCGCAGCGTTATGTCGCCGACGTCAAGGCCGAGGTCAATCGCTCCATCGAGCTGGAAGAGCTCAAGAAGATGAAGACCGAGTTCGAAGATGCCGCGCGCAACGTCGAACAATCGGTGTCCCAGGGCGTCAGCGACCTGGGGGGTGACCTTCAGAATGCCTGGGACGAGGCCACCAGCCGCCACGACCCACCGCCTGGCAGCGGCTGGGAGCCGGCGCCGCCGCAGTACCGTCACCCGAAGAAAAACTGGCGCCTGAAGCGCGGCGCGGTGCCGCAGTGGTACAAGCAGCGCCATGGCGTGCGCACCCGCACCCAGTCCGGCGCTGCGCGCGTTGCGCGCTTCCGCCCGCCGAAAGCCCGTTCGTGAGCCAGAATTCCGACAACAACCGTCCAGACGAGCTGGACGGAACCGAGCAGCCGTTCGTCTCTCACCTGGTGGAGCTGCGCGACCGGCTGATTCGCGCCGTGCTGGCAGTCGCCGTCGTGTTTGGCGTGCTGGCCTTCTTCCCGGGGCCCGCGCAGCTCTACGACCTGCTCGCCGCGCCGCTGGTGGCGCAGTTGCCGCAAGGCAGCAAGCTGATCGCCACCAATGTGATCTCGCCCTTCATCGTGCCGCTGAAGATCACGCTGATGGCGGCCTTCCTGATTGCCCTGCCGGTCGTGCTCTACCAGGCATGGGCCTTCGTCGCGCCCGGGCTCTACTCGCACGAGAAGAAGCTGGTGCTGCCGCTGGTCATCTCCAGCACCGTGCTGTTCCTGCTGGGCGTGGCCTTCTGCTACTTCTTCGTGTTCGGGCAGGTCTTCAAGTTCATCCAGAGCTTCGCCCCCGCCACGATCGCTGCCGCCCCCGACATCGAAGCCTACCTGAGCTTCGTGCTGACCATGTTCTTCGCGTTCGGCCTTGCCTTCGAGGTGCCCATCGTGGTGGTGGTGCTGGCCCGGCTCAACATGGTGAGCATCGAGAAGCTGAAGGCGTTCCGCAGCTATTTCATCGTGGTCGCCTTCATCGTCGCCGCGGTCGTGACGCCGCCCGACGTGATCTCGCAGCTCGCCCTGGCGGTGCCGATGTGCCTGCTCTACGAGTTGGGCATCTGGGCCGCCAAGCTGTTCATCAAGCACACCAAGGCGCCGGAGTCCGAGGAAGAGGACGCCGCGGGCTGATCGCCCCGCTGTGGCGGGCCCGCCTGACGCCGGCGGCAGGCGCCGGCAGTGAATCATCTGGCCGAGCTTGCGGCCACGGTCTTGGCCGGCGCCGGCCCTTCGCTACCGTGGCAGGTGCCTACACGGCGGGTGCCGCGGCTTCGGCGGGGGGCGGGCCATGTATGACCTGCCCTGCATGTACGGAAGAAGGCCCCGTCAGAGCCTCCGGCTCGTTCAGCGATTGCGGCGCGACACCTTGGGCCGCTGCGCCACCTTCACCCTCAGCTCGAGCTTCTTGTCGCCACGCTGCACGTCGATCTCGGCCTCCGACTCCGGCTTCAGCTCCGCCACCGCGTTGAGCAGCTGCACCGTGCTGGCCACCGGCTTGCCGGCCACCGAGGTCACCACGTCGCCCGGCCGCACGCCCGCCTGCTGGGCCGGGCCGCCCTGCAGCACGCCGGTGATCAGCACGCCTTCCTTGACCGGCAGGTTGAAGGTTTCCGCCATTTCCGGCGTCAGCTCCTGCGGCTCCACGCCGATCCAGCCCCGGGTGACCTGGCCTTCCTTGATCAGGCTCTCCATCACCTGGCGGGCGGTGGAGGCCGGAATGGCAAAGCCGATCCCCATGTTGCCGCCCGACCGCGAATAGATGGCGGTGTTGATGCCCATCAGGCTGCCGGCCGCATCCACCAGCGCGCCGCCGGAGTTGCCGGGATTGATCGCGGCGTCGGTCTGGATGAAGTTCTCGAAAGTGTTGATGCCCAGCTGGTTGCGCCCCAATGCGCTGACGATGCCCGACGTCACGGTCTGGCCCACACCGAAGGGGTTGCCGATGGCCAGCACCACATCGCCCACCTCCAGCGCGTCCGAATTGCCGAAAGTGATCACCGGCAGTTTCTCCAGCGTCAGCGACAGCTTGAGCACGGCCAGGTCGGTTTCGGGGTCGGTGCCCACCACCTTGGCGTGGGCCTTGCGGCCGTCGCTGAGCATCACCTCGATGTCGTCGGCGCCCTCGATGACGTGGTTGTTCGTCAGCACATAGCCCTCGGCCGACACGATCACGCCCGAGCCCAGACCCATCTGCGGTTGCGCCTGGCCCTCCTGGTCGCCGAAGAAGAACCGGAACCAGGGGTCCTCGGCCTGCGGGTTGCGGGCCGGTGCCTTGCTGGTGGCGATGTTGACCACCGCCGGCGAGGCCCGTTTCGCCGCTGCCGAATAACTGCTCTGCGCCTTGCCCGCCGGTACCTGGGGCACCTGGGTGATCGACACCGTGGGCGCCACCCCGGTGGCATTGCGTTCGAGCCATTCTGGCTTCAGCGTGGCGACGACAAACAGCGCGGCCACGGCGACGGTGACCGCTTGCGAGAAAATCAGCCAGGTATTGCGCATAGGACGTGTTTGATGACCCACCGCGATGAACTGAATGCTTACCTCAAGGGCCTGCTGGAGGTGGATCGTTTCCGGGATTATGGGCCGAACGGCCTGCAAGTCGAGGGACGCCCCGAGATCCGCACCCTCATCACCGGCGTGACGGCCAGCCTGGCTCTCATCGAGGCGGCTGCCGATGCCGGGGCCGACGCCATCCTGGTCCACCACGGCCTGTTCTGGCGCGGGCAGGACGGACGGGTGGTGGGCTGGATGAAGCAGCGGTTGCAGCGCCTGCTGTCGCGCGATATCAACCTCTTCGCCTACCACCTGCCGCTGGACGCGCATGCCGAGCTCGGCAACAACGCCCAGCTGGGCCGGGTGCTGGGTTTTGCTGGCGAACAGCGGTTCGGCGAGCAAGACCTGGGCTGGCTGGGCCAGCCCGAGGAGGCACTTGGCCTGGAAGCGCTGGCCGAGCGGGTGCGGCAGCGCCTGGGCCGCCCCCCGGTGCTGGTGCCGGGCGATGGCCGGCCCATTCGCCGCGTGGCGTGGTGTACCGGCGGCGCCCAGAGCTATTTCGAGCCGGCCATTGCCGCGGGCGCCGACGCCTTCCTGACCGGCGAGATCTCCGAACCGCAGGCCCACTACGCCCGCGAGACCGGCGTCGCCTTCCTGGCCTGTGGCCACCATGCCACCGAGCGCTACGGCGCGCCGGCCCTGGGCGAGCATCTGGCCCAGCGCTTCGGCCTGTCGCACCGCTTCATCGATGTGGAGAACCCGGCATGAGGGCGCCGCTGGCCCTCACGATGGGCGACGCCTGCGGCATCGGCCCCGAGATCATTGCGCAGGCCTTTCGCCGGCAGGCGGTGGCTGGCGCCTTCGTGCTTGGCGACCTGGGAGTGATGCGGCGTGCCGCCCAGGTCACCGGGGGGCTGCAGGCGGTTGCCGAGATCGAGCAACCGGCCGATGCGCTCGTTCTGCCGCCCGGCTGCATCGGCGTGTTGCCGGTGGTGCAGCTGCCGGCCGACCTGCCAGTGGGGCGGGTGGACGCCCGCGCCGGCGCGGCCGCGCATGAATGCATCCGCCGCGCCTGCGAGCTCGCATTGGCCGGCGAGGTGGCCGCCGTCGTCACCGCGCCCATCCACAAGGAGGCCCTTGCGGCGGCCGGCATCGGCTTTCCCGGCCATACCGAGATGCTGCAGGCCTATGCCAACGGGCCCGACGGCCCACCGGTGCGGATGATGCTCGCCAACGATGAGTTGAAGACGGTGCTGGTCACCATCCACGTCTCGCTGCGTCGTGCGATCGAGGGCGTCGACTTCGACAATGTGCTGGAGACGGTGCGCATCGTGCATCGCAGCGCGCGGCTGTGGGGCCAGCCCGCGCCGCGCATCGCGGTGGCCGGGCTCAACCCGCATGCGGGGGAGGGCGGGCTGTTCGGCGACGAGGAGCTGCGCATCATCGCGCCGGCCATCGAGGCAGCGCGGCGCGAAGGCATCGACGCCAGCGGCCCCTATGCGCCAGACACCATCTTCATGCGGGCCCGCAACACCCTCGAGCACCCCGGCGAGTTCGACGTGGTGGTGGCCATGTACCACGACCAGGGGCTGATCCCGGTGAAGTACCTGGGCGTGGAGCGCGGCGTCAACGTGACCCTCGGCCTGCCCTTCGTGCGCACCAGCCCCGACCACGGCACCGCCTTCGACCTCGCCGGCACCGGCCGGGCCGATCCGTCCAGCCTGGTGTCGGCCATCGAGATGGCGCGCCGCCTGGCCGCCGCGGGCGGCTGAGGGCGTGGCCGAGCCGCCTCAGCTTTTGCTGTTGGACGACAGCTCGGCGAGCTGTCGCCGGGCGCGTGCCACCGCGCGCTCGATCAGGTAGGCCTGCTCGAAGGCCTTGAAGCGGCCGGTCTCGCACAGCTTCGCGAAGGTGCGGCCGGTCAGCGAGATGATCTTCTGGTGCTTCTTGCCGTGGCTGAAGATGAAGAAGCTGCGGCCGGGGCTGACCCAGTTGAGCCGGACCTTGATCCAGCCTTCCTCGGTGTGCATCTGGTAGGCGATACCGGCTTGCACGCACTGCGCCAGCTTGGCGCCCTGCGTCGGCGTCTCGGGGGCCAGCTCGGGTCCCAGGCCGTCGAGGTTGATGTCGATGTCGCCGGGCGCGGCGGCCGCATCCAGGCTGCCGAGGTCGATGTCCAGCGAGCCGTTCCAGTCGATCGCGGCTTCGTCGATGAAGCCGAGCTGCTGGGCCTCCTCCTGGGAGAAGGCGGTGTCGGCGGCGGCCAGCGGGGCCGGCGTGGTGGCTTCGGCCACCTGCTCGGCGCTGGGCACCGGCAGGCGTTCCAGGGCCTGCAGGTGCACCTCCAGCTGGCGCAGCTGGAAGTCGGTGAGCGCCTGGCCCTTCAGCGACTGCGCGTGGCAGGGCAGCAACTCGCCGAAGAAGGCTTTCTTGCGCTCCTCCGGCCAGCGGATCAGCGCCAGGCCTTCGTTGAGCGTCTTCATCAACTGCGGCAGCGCCAGGATGAACTGCTTGCGGTCGGCCGGCGTGCCCTTGGGCTGGACGCTCAGGATCAGCTCGCGGGCGGTGCGCCGCAGCCGGGTGCTGACCTCGGCATCGGGGCCGTGCCTCAGGGTGGCTTCCACCACCGCCCGGCTCCACGCGGTCTGCAGGAATTCGCGCAGGAACTCCTGCATCGCGATCGGCAGCAGCAGGGCCTGCATCTGCTGCTCGTAGCGCGCCTGGATGCGCAGCTGCGCTTCCTTGCCGCTGAGCAGCTGTACCGCGTCGGCATGGGCGAGTGCCTCGTCGCGCGTCTGCTCCTGCACGAAGCTCTCCAGCACGCGCAGCTGGGCCTCGTACAGCTCCATCTGGTCGAAGTCGCCTTCGACCACCTGCTGCACCAGTTCGCGCACCAGTTCGAGGAAGCGCCGGCCGGCGCCCTCGGAGAAGTCATCGAAGGCGCAGGCCAGGCTGGCCATGCGGTTCACGAACTTGCGCACCGGGTGATTGCGCGAGGAGAAGAACTGCACGTCCTTCAGTGCCACCCGCAACACCGGCAGCTGCAGCCGCGCGATCTGACGCGCCATCTGCGGCGGCACCTTGCTGTCCGACAGAATCTGGTCGAACAGCGATGCGACGATGTCGATCACCATGTGATCGAGCGTGCCGCTGGAGGCCCGCATCAGCTCTTCGCGGTGGGTGCGGATCAGGTTCACCGCCATCAGGCCGCCCAGGCCCGAGCCGGTCGTCGGGCCGCCGCCTGCCTGTCCGCCGCCGGTCAGTGGCAACGCGCCGCTGTGGCCCAGCGTGGGCGACCCGGTGCTGCCCCAGGAGGTGCGGGGGTCGAGCGTGGCCGGTGCACTGCTCAGGAAGGCCAGGCGTCGGATCACTTCCGCCAGCTGAGCGTCGGACACGCCGCCACCCACCGCGCCGCCGCCTGCGCCCCGATGGCCACCGGCCAGGGCCTCTCCGGTGCTGTGGCCGAAGCCGCTGCCGAAGGCCGACAGGGCGCCCGAGGTGGTCCGCGTCGGCGCACCGCCCAGGCTGGCAGGCTGCGTGGCGGCCATGCCCAGCGGCGCCGCCACGCCGAACATGGCGCTGAGTGCCCGCATGGCCTCGGCCACCGCGGTGTCGGAAGCGGGAAGCCCGGCGGGCTGCGTGGGCGCATCGCTCTCATGGGAGCTCAGGCCCAGGCTGCGCGAGGGCGATTGCGTGGAATGCCCACCCGATGCCCGGCTGCGCACCGCCAGGCCGGCCGGCTGGATGCCACGGGCCACGAAGTCACTGACGATCTCGCCATAGCAGGCCCGCATGGCCTTCGCGAGGCCGTGGCCCAGTTCACCGGCCAGCGTCTTGCGCACCGGGGTGTCGGGCGAGGCCGCCTCGATCGCGCGGAACAACGCCTTGCCAAGCACCTCGGGCCGGATCGGGTTGCGCTCCGGGTCCGCCCGCTCCTGGCCCAGCAGCGAGCCGACATAGGCGTCCAGCTCGCGCAGCTCCCATTCGCAGGTGTGAGCGATGGCCAGCGCCAGGCGCTGGGCCGTCACATGTTCCTCCACCTCGCTGTCGCCCACGAGGCTCAGCGAAGCCCAGTTGGTCGCCGCAGCGCCTCGCGTGACCAGGCGGGGGTTGAGCTCCTGCGCCACCTTCTCGTTCAGCACTGTCGAGAAGGTCATGTTGAACAGCGCCAGCGAACGCTGCAGGTCGAACTGGGCCGCCATGTAGCTCTGGCGCTCGGCATTGCTTTTGGCAGAAAGCGCGAGCATGCCCAGCGCGTCCACCACCCGGCTGGAGGTGGTGGACACGGTGGACAGGATCTTCTGCACCGCCGCCTGCATGGCGGTGTGGAGTCGCGGATCTGGAAAGCTCATCGCACCTGCGTTCGCAAGGAGTAACAAGTATGGCGTGAAAAACCCGCCTGCGAACTCGGCATCGTCCCGGGCGCGCCGCGACCGTGAACAGTTCGCCATCCCTCGCCGGCATGTGACAGCGATTTACATTTGGTTGCCTTTTGGGCTGTCCGTCGTGCCGCGTTGGAGCACATCACGGATCTCGCGCAGCAGCACCACCTGTTCAGGCGGCGCGGCCGGGGGCGGGGGAGCTGCATGGAGTTTCTTCAGCCGGTTGATCTGCCTCACCATGAGGAAGATGACGAAGGCGAGGATGAGGAAGTTCAGTGCCACCGTGATGAAATTCCCGTAGGCGAACACAGCGCCGCCCTTCTTCGCCTCGGCCAGGGTGGCGGCCGTCTGGCCGGCCAGCGGAATGAAGTAGTTCGAGAAGTCCAGGCCACCGAAGATCCGGCTGACCACCGGCATGATGACGTCGCCGACCAACGAATCGACGATCTTGCTGAAGGCGCCGCCAATGATCACGCCGACGGCGAGATCGATCACGTTGCCCTTGATGGCGAACTCCCTGAACTCTTTCACGAATCCCATGTAGCGGCTCCTGTGGTGGGCTTGCGAATTGCGGGGCAGTCCCCGCCGCAACGACCTGAAGTATTGCTCAGGTATGTCGGGAAAGCCCCTGGCCGGGTGGCGCCTTCCGGCCGGTAGCGGACGGCCGGCGGCTGCCGTACTGGTTTCCTCGGGGGCCTGTCGGCTAGAATTGCAGGTTGCCCCTAACTGTAGAAGTGCTTCTGAGGATCCCCATGAGTGACCAGCAAGTGGACAAAGGCCGCCGGACCTGGGTGGCCATTGCCTGTGGCGCGGGTGCCGTCGGTGGCGTCGCCACTGCCGTTCCCTTCGTCAGCACCTTCCAGCCGTCCGAAAAAGCACGCGCCGCCGGTGCCGCCGTCGAGGTGGACATCAGCGGCCTGCAACCCGGCGAGATGACCACCGTCGAGTGGCGCGGCAAACCGGTGTGGATCATCAAACGCACCCCGCAGCAACTCGAGGGGCTGAAGCACACCGAAGCCCAGGTGGCCGACCCCACCTCGGCGCGCACCCAGTACCCCACGCCCGAGTACGCGAAGAACCAGTACCGCTCGATCAAGCCCGAGATCTTCGTCGGCGTCGGTATCTGCTCGCACCTCGGCTGCTCGCCGACCGCCAGGTTCGCGCCTGGTGCGCAGCCGTCGCTGCCTGATGACTGGCAGGGCGGCTTCCTCTGCCCCTGCCACGGCTCGACCTTCGACATGGCGGGGCGCGTCTTCAAGAACAAGCCCGCGCCGGACAACCTCGAAGTGCCGCCGCACATGTACCTCTCCGACAACAAGTTGTTGATCGGCGAGGACAAGAAGGCCTGAAGCCCACGCAGTACTTTGAGGTGACACCCCATGGCTAAATTCAAAGAAGCGCCGGCAAACGCGACGCCCGCCCAGCAGCTGCTCAACTGGATCGACAACCGCTTTCCGCTGAGCAAGCTCTACAACGAGCACGTGGGCGAGTACTACGCGCCCAAGAACTTCAACTTCTGGTACATCTTCGGCTCGCTCGCCCTCGTGGTGTTGGTGATCCAGATCGTCACCGGCATCTTCCTCGTGATGCACTACAAGCCGGACGCCAACCTGGCGTTCGCCTCGGTCGAGTACATCATGCGCGACGTGCCGTGGGGCTGGCTGATCCGCTACATGCACTCGACCGGCGCGTCAGCCTTCTTCGTGGTGGTCTACCTGCACATGTTCCGTGGCCTGCTGTACGGCTCGTACCGCAAGCCGCGTGAGCTGGTGTGGGTGTTCGGCTGCGCGATCTTCCTGTGCCTGATGGCCGAGGCCTTCTTCGGCTACCTGCTCCCGTGGGGCCAGATGTCCTACTGGGGTGCCCAGGTGATCGTGAACCTGTTCGCCGCCGTGCCTTTCGTGGGCCCGGACCTGGCGCTGCTGATCCGCGGCGACTACGTCGTCTCGGACGCGACGCTGAACCGCTTCTTCAGCTTCCACGTCATTGCGATCCCGCTGGTGCTGATCGGCCTGGTGGTGGCGCACATCATCGCGCTGCATGAAGTGGGCTCGAACAACCCGGACGGCGTCGAGATCAAGGACACCGTGGGCCCCAACGGCCGCCCGCTGGACGGCATCCCCTTCCATCCGTACTACACCGTGCACGACATCTTCGGTCTGTCGGTGTTCCTGATGGTCTTCACCGCGATCATCTTCTTCGCGCCGGAGCTGGGGGGCTACTTCCTGGAGTTCAACAACTTCATCCCGGCCGACCCGCTGAAGACGCCGGCGCACATCGCCCCGGTGTGGTACTTCACGCCGTTCTACTCGATGCTGCGCGCGACGACCGACCCGATGGTCACCGTGCTGTGCGTGGTGGTGGCGCTGGGTGCCATCCTCGGCGTGCTCAAGGGCGGCTTCAATGCCAAGGGCAAGGTCGCGACCCTGGTCGGCGCCCTGGTCGCGGTGGCGATGCTCAAGACCTTCGACGCCAAGTTCTGGGGTGTCGTGGTGATGGGCGGCGCGGTCGTGATCCTGTTCTTCCTGCCCTGGCTGGACCGCAGCCCGGTCAAGTCGATCCGCTACCGTCCCCAGTGGCACAGCTGGCTGTACGGCGTCTTCGTCGTGTACTTCCTGGTCCTCGGCTACCTGGGTATCCAGCCGCCGTCCGAGATCGGCACGCTGGTGGCCCAGGTCGGCACGCTGTTCTACTTCGGCTTCTTCCTGCTGATGCCGTGGTGGAGCCGCATCGGAACCTTCAAGCCGGTGCCCAATCGGGTCGTCTACGCCGCCCACTGAGCACGCCGGAGAAAAGCACGATGAAAAAACTGATCCTCTCCCTGCTGGCCTCGATGGCCTTTGCACTCGGCATGTCGTCGGGCGCCCAGGCGGCCGAAGGCGGCATCCCCTGGGACCGCTTTCCGATGGAGCGCCTGACGGACCGCACCGCGCTGCAAAACGGCGCCAAGCTGTTCGTCAACTACTGCCTGAACTGCCACTCGGCAGCCTTCATGCGCTACAACCGGCTGCGCGACCTGGGTCTCACCGAAGAGCAGATCAAGAACAACCTGACCTTCGCGACCGAGAAGATCGGCGAGACGATGAAGGTGGCGATGGACCCGAAGCAGGCCAAGGACTGGTTCGGCGCCACCCCGCCGGACCTGACCGTCATCGCCCGCTCGCGTGCCGGCCATGCCGGCACCGGTGCCGACTACCTCTACACCTACCTGCGCACCTACTACCGCGACGAGACCAAGGCGACCGGCTGGAACAACCTGGCCTTCCCGAACGTCGGCATGCCGCACGCGCTGTGGGAGCTGCAGGGCCAGCGCGCCGCCAAGTACGTCGAGGAAAAGGATCCGCACGACCCGAGCAAGACGCACCACAAGTTCGTCGGCTTCGAGCAGCTGACCCCGGGCACGATGACGCCGCAGCAGTACGACGCGGCCGTCGCCGACCTGGTCGCCTTCCTGCAATGGATGGGCGAGCCGGCGCAGAACGACCGCATCCGCCTCGGCGTGTGGGTCCTGATCTTCCTGGCGTTCTTCACCGTGATCGCCTGGCGCCTGAATGCCGCCTATTGGAAAGACGTGAAGTGATCCGGTGCAGCAGCATCGCCTGAACGGCCTTGCTGCACCGCTCGGAGTGGGTGACTGACCAGCGCCCACTCCGTTTGTGTTTTTGAGTCAACCTCGCCCCTCAAGGAGCACGCCATCATGATGGTGCTTTACTCCGGTACTACCTGCCCGTATTCCCACCGTTGCCGCTTCGTCCTGTTCGAAAAGGGCATGGACTTCGAAATCCGCGACGTGGACTTGTTCGCCAAGCCGGAAGACATCGCCTTGATGAACCCGTACAACGAGGTGCCCATCCTCGTGGAGCGGGACCTCATCCTGTACGAGTCCAACATCATCAACGAGTACATCGACGAGCGCTTCCCGCATCCTCAGCTGATGCCCGGCGATCCGGTGGCCCGTGCCCGCGTGCGCCTGTTCCTCCTCAACTTCGAGAAGGAGCTGTTCACCCACGTCAACGTGCTCGAGTCGCGCGGCATGAAGCCCAACGACAAGCAGCTCGAGAAGGCACGCTCGCAGATTCGCGACCGTCTGACCCAGCTGGCGCCGATCTTCCTGAAGAACAAGTACATGCTCGGTGAGGATTTCTCCATGCTGGACGTGGCGATCGCGCCGCTGCTGTGGCGCCTCGACTACTATGGCATCGAGCTGTCGAAGAATGCCGCGCCGCTGCTGAAGTATGCCGAGCGGATCTTCTCTCGGCCTGCCTACATCGAGGCGCTGACGCCGTCCGAGAAGGTGATGCGCAAGTAAGGCGTCCTCCACATGAGCAATCTGCAATCGACCGGCGGTTCCGCGGGCAGCTCCACGCGGCCCTACCTGATCCGTGCCTTGCACGACTGGTGCACCGACAACGGCTACACGCCCTACCTGGCCGTGTTCGTCGACCGGTCGGTGCAGGTGCCGATGGAGTATGTGAAGAACAGCGAGATCGTTCTCAACGTCAGCTTCGACGCCACCAGCGGCCTGCAGTTGGGCAACGATTTCATTGAATTCCGCGCCCGCTTCGGCGGCGTGCCGCGCGACATCATCGTGCCGGTTGATCATGTGATTGCCATCTACGCCCGCGAGAACGGGCAGGGCATGGCCTTCCCGATGCCCGGCGAGCATGCGGCTGCCTCGCTGGCCGAGCCGGCCGAGGCCGCCGACTCGGAGGCCGAGGCCCCACAGCCGCCCCGGCATGAGACGTCGCCCGGCCTGAAGCTGGCGCCTGTCGTTCCCGAGGAGCGCTCCGCTCCACCCACCGGTGAAGACGGCTCGACCGAGCCGCCGCCGCCCTCCGGCGGCCGGCCTTCGCTGAAACGGGTCAAGTAGAATCGCCTTGCCGGTGCCGCGAGGCACCGACATGCCGGCTTAGCTCAGTTGGTAGAGCAACCGCCTTGTAAGCGGTAGGTCATCCGTTCGAGTCGGATAGCCGGCACCAGCGTTTCGTGAAGGCTTACTCACGGGTTACGGCCGGTTTCGGCTCGGGGTCTCACCCCGATTGAACCTTGACCCTGATCGCGCTAACCTGCCAGCCACGCAACCGAAGCGCCTCCTCAAGGCGGGGTTGCAACTGCCGCAGCTTGGCTGCGGCCGCCCCGTTGGGGGCCAACAAGGACCATCCTTGCTCATCCACAGGCCCGGGTTTGACATGGGCCGCGAGGGCGGGAGGCAGGAGAGGGCGGACCACCGCGAAGCGCTCGTTCGACTCGCGCATCAGTTCCTGCAGGCGTTTCAGCCCCGCATGGCGGCTGAGGGCCTCATGGAAGGCAAGCGTGCGGTCGGCGCGTTGAGTCATGGCAGGAGTGTATCGATGCAGATCATGATCACACATGGACGACTGGCACAGACCCGCGTCTTGCAAGTCGGCCCGTGGCAGATGGGCTTGTTGGTGCTCGTCTTGTCCGCGCTGATGTTGACCTTTTCGGCTGCCGTTTACCACTTCATTTTCCTGAAGGCCGCCCGCGACGGCTGGCCGGTGGTCAGCTCCCTCGTGAAGCTGGTCGTCAAGGACGAGTTCGCCCAGCGCGATCGGTTCATGCGCGAGAACCTCGACGCGATGGCACAACGTGTCGGCGAAATGCAGGCCAAGCTGATCCATCTCGAGGCGGTCGGCGAGCGCGTGTCCGGCCTGGCCGGGCTGAAGCCCGAAGACCTGAAGCTTGAGGACAGCGCCACGCTGAAGCCGGCCGACAAGGCGGCCGGCGCGCAGGGCGGCCCGTTCGTGCCGAGCGACAAGCCTTCGCTGACCGAGCTGAACCGCGCCATCGACCTGCTTGACAACGTCTCCGCGCAACGCGCGGATGTCTTCACGCTGATCGAGTCGCGCCTCTTCGAGGAGCAGATGAAATCGCTGATGGTGCCCAATTCCAAACCGGTCGAAGGGCCCACCAGCTCGGGCTTCGGCTTCCGCTCCGACCCCTTCTCGGGCCGTTCGGCGCTGCACACCGGCCTCGATTTTCCCGGCGCGACGGGCTCGCCGATCAAGGCCGCCGCCGGCGGCGTGGTGGTGCGGGCGGAGTTGCACCCGCAGTACGGCAACATGATCGACCTGGATCACGGCAACGGCCTGGTGACGCGCTACGCGCATGCGTCCAAGCTGCTGGTGCAGCAAGGCGACCTGGTCAAGCGCGGGCAGGTCATCTCCCAGCTCGGCTCCACCGGGCGTTCGACCGGGCCCCACCTGCACTTCGAGGTCATCCTCAACGGCGTGCATCAGGACCCGGCGAAGTTCCTGGCCAGCGGCCCGCGGGCCAAGGCCGGCGAGCAGGTGGCGGCCAAGTCGCATCGTCACGACGAGGTGGCGCCCCCGTCCCATCGTCACGACGAGGTGACGGCCGCCGCGCCGGCACAGGACGCACCGGCCGCCCACTGAGAGCCCGGCCGCGTCGCAGCAGAACCACCGCAGCGGATCACGGGACCGGACACCGTCCGGGCGCGCGAGCCACTGGCGCCGACCGGATCGGCGCCCGGCAAGAGTGGCCGCTGCGGCCGGCCACCGGCCGGTATCGGGCGCCGGAGGGGCGGCTCTGAGCGCCTGTTCCCCGGTGCTAAACTCCAACGCTTTTGGAGCGGTCCCTCCCGCGGCATGCAGCAGCCGGCCTGGCATGGCCGGCTTGCAAAGCACGCGGCAGGCCTCACCTGCGCTGACACTCACAGGCGGCGGCCCCTGCGCGATGCCACGGTTGCGACGGCGCGCCCAGCGCGCCGCCGGCCTCGGCTCCCCGGGCCGCTCTTTTCATCCAAGAACCTATCCGCATGTTGCCCAAGCTTCTCACCCAGATTTTCGGCAGTCGCAACGATCGACTCCTCAAGCAATACCGGCGTGTGGTGGAGAAGGTGAACGCGCTGGAGCCGCAATTCGAGAAGCTGAGTGATGAGCAGCTGCGCGGCAAGACCGAGGAATTCCGCAACCGCTTCGACAAGGGCGAGACGCTGGACGACCTGCTGCCGGAAGCCTTCGCCGTGGTCCGCGAGGGCGGCAAGCGGGTGCTCAAGATGCGCCACTTCGACGTGCAGCTGATCGGCGGCATGGCGCTGCACAACGGCAAGATCGCCGAAATGCGCACCGGCGAAGGCAAGACGCTGATGGCGACGTTGCCGGTCTACCTCAACGCGCTGAGCCGCCGCGGTGTGCACGTGGTGACGGTGAACGACTACCTGGCCCGTCGTGACGCCGAGTGGATGGGGCGGCTCTACAACTTCCTCGGTCTGAGCGTCGGCGTCAACCTGCCGCAGATGCCGCGCGAGGACAAGCAGGCCGCCTACGCGGCCGACGTGACCTACGGCACCAACAACGAGTTCGGCTTCGATTACCTGCGCGACAACATGGTCTACGAGACCGCCGATCGCGTGCAGCGGGGCCTCAACTACGCCATCGTCGACGAGGTGGACTCCATCCTGATCGACGAGGCCCGCACGCCGCTGATCATCAGCGGCCAGGCGGACGACCAGACAGCGCTGTACCTCGAGATCAACAAG
This sequence comes from Eleftheria terrae, assembly GCF_030419005.1. Classification (NCBI taxonomy): domain Bacteria; kingdom Pseudomonadati; phylum Pseudomonadota; class Betaproteobacteria; order Burkholderiales; genus Eleftheria; species Eleftheria terrae. The sequence continues at coordinate 2,373,348 of NZ_CP106951.1, read as the reverse complement.
ATCGTGCCGCTGCTGAAGAAGCAGATCGGTGAGGCCGACCCGCGCACCGGCGAAGGCGTGATCGAGCCCGGCGACTTCACCGTGGACGAGAAGACGCACCAGGTCTTCCTGACCGAGGCCGGCCACGAGAATGCCGAGCGCATCCTGGCCCAGGCCGGCCTGCTGGCCGAAGGCGCGAGCCTTTACGACCCGGCCAACATCACGCTGATGCACCACCTGTATGCAGCGCTGCGGGCCAACCACCTCTACCACCGCGACCAGAACTACGTGGTGCAGAACGGCGAGGTGATCATCGTCGACGAGTTCACCGGCCGCCTGATGTCCGGCCGACGCTGGTCGGACGGCCTGCACCAGGCGGTGGAGGCCAAGGAAGGCGTGAAGATCCAGGCCGAGAACCAGACGCTCGCCTCCATCACCTTCCAGAACTACTTCCGCATGTACGCCAAGCTGGGCGGCATGACGGGCACGGCCGACACCGAGGCCTACGAGTTCCAGGAGATCTACGGCCTGGAGACGGTCGTGATCCCGCCGAACCGGCCGATGCAGCGCAAGGACCAGCTGGACCTGGTCTACAAGACCAGCCGCGAGAAGTACGACGCGGTCATCGCCGACATCCGCGACTGCTATGAGCGCGGCCAGCCGGTGCTGGTGGGCACCACCTCGATCGAGAACTCCGAGCTGATCTCCGGCCTGCTGGAGAAGGCCCAGCTGCCGCACCAGGTGCTCAACGCCAAGCAGCACGCCCGCGAAGCGGAGATCGTCGCCCAGGCCGGCCGGCCGAAGATGATCACCATCGCCACCAACATGGCGGGCCGGGGCACCGACATCGTGCTGGGCGGCAATGTCGAGAAGCAGATCCAGCTCATCGAGGCCGACCCGGCCTTGAGCGAGGCCGAGAAGCAGGCCCGCGCGGCCCAGTTGAAGGACGAGTGGAAGGGCCTGCACGAGCAGGTGAAGGCCCTTGGTGGCCTGCGCATCATCGCCACCGAGCGCCATGAGTCGCGCCGCATCGACAACCAGCTGCGGGGCCGCTCCGGCCGCCAGGGCGATCCGGGTTCCTCGCGCTTCTACCTGTCGCTCGAAGATCCGCTGATGCGCATCTTCGCCGGCGACCGGGTGCGCGCCATCATGGAACGCCTGAAGATGCCCGATGGCGAGGCCATCGAGGCCGGCATCGTCACCCGGTCCATCGAAAGCGCGCAGCGCAAGGTGGAGGCGCGCAACTTCGATGTGCGCAAGCAGCTGCTGGAGTACGACGACGTCTCCAACGACCAGCGCAAGGTCATCTACCAGCAGCGCAACGACATCCTCGATGCGCAGGACCTCAATGCCCAGATCGCCAGCCTGCGCGAGGGCGCGCTGACCGACGTGGTGCGCACCTATGTGCCGGCCGAAAGCGTCGAGGAGCAATGGGACCTGGCGGGGCTGGAGAAGACGCTGCGCGAGGAGTGGCAGATCGAGCTGCCGCTGAAGGCCGACGTCGAGAAGAGCTCGGCCATCACCGACGAGGAGATTGTCGAGCGGGTGGTGAAGGCTGGCCACGAGCTGTACGAGCGCAAGGTGGGCTTGGTGGGCAAGGAGCAGTTCACCCAGTTCGAGCGCATGGTGCTGCTGCAGTCCATCGACTCCCACTGGCGCGAGCACCTGGCCGCGCTGGACTACCTGCGCCAGGGCATCCACCTGCGCGGCTACGCGCAGAAGAACCCGAAACAGGAATACAAGCGCGAGGCTTTCGAGCTGTTCGCCCAGTTGCTGGACGTGGTGAAGATGGAAGTCACCCGGGTGCTGTTGACGGTGCGCATCCAGTCCGAGCAGCAGATCGCGCAGGCCGCCGAAGCCATCGAGGACCGTGCCGAGAGCATCTCCAACGTGACCTACACGCATCCGAACGATGACGGCAGTGTCGCGAGCGAGACCGATCCCGCCACGGCCGCCACCGGCATGCAGCGGGTTGGCCGCAACGATCCCTGCCCCTGCGGCAGCGGCAAGAAATTCAAGCAGTGCCACGGCCGGCTGTCCTGATCGTCGCCGTCGCCTGCTGTGCAAGGGCTCCTTCGGGAGCCCTTTGTCATGATCGGTCGCGCACGACTCCTACAATGCGCTGTTGTCCTTTTTGAAGCCGAGCCTGTCCATGCCCGTCAACCTGTCCGCTCCCGATCCGCAGCAACTCCACCCCGTCGCCGGTGTCCGGCTGGGCATCACGATGGCCGGCGTGCGCAAGGCCAATCGCAAGGACCTGACGGTGATCGTGCTCGACGAGGGCAGCGAGGTCGCCGCCGTCTTCACGCAGAACCGCTTCTGTGCGGCCCCGGTCCAGCTGGCGCGCAAGCACCTCTCGCTGGGCGTCGGCACGCGGGCGATGGTCATCAACACCGGCAACGCCAACGCCGGCACCGGGGAAGATGGCCTGGTGCGGGCCTTCTCGACCTGCGTCGCGCTGGCTCGTCACCTGGAACTCGCGCCGGAGCAGGTGCTGCCGTTCTCGACCGGCGTGATCATGGAGCCGCTGCCGCACGACCGCATTGCGGCCGGCCTGCCCGGCGCGCTGGCCGACCTGCGGGAAGACAACTGGCACCAGGCCGCCGAAGCCATCATGACCACCGACACGGTGGCCAAGGCGGCTTCCCGGCGGGTGCGTATCGGCGGCCAGGAAGTCACCGTCACCGGCATCAGCAAAGGTGCCGGCATGATCCGCCCGAACATGGCCACGATGCTCGGCTTCATCGCCACCGATGCCAACATCGACGCGGCGGCGCTGCAGCAACTGGTGCGCGAGGCGGCCGATGCTTCCTTCAACCGCATCACCATCGACGGCGATACCTCCACCAACGATTCACTCGTGCTGGTGGCCAGCGGCAAGGCGGCCCATGCGCGAATCGCCGACCTCGGCTCGGCCGACGGCCAGGCGCTGCGCGAGGCGGTCACCGCGGTGGCGCTTCAGCTGGCGCAGGCCATCGTGCGCGACGGTGAAGGCGCCACCAAGTTCATCACCGTGCAGGTGGAGGGCGGGCGCAACGAGGACGAGTGCCGGCAGGTGGCCTACGCCATCGCCCACTCGCCGCTGGTGAAGACGGCCTTTTTCGCGAGCGACCCCAACCTGGGCCGGATCCTGGCCGCGGTCGGCTATGCCGGCATCGCCGACCTCGACCAGGCGGGCATCGACCTGTACCTGGACGATGTTCACGTTGCCCGCCAGGGTGGCCGCCATCCCGACTACCAGGAGGCCGACGGCCAGCGGGTGATGAAGCAAAGCGAGATCACGGTGCGGGTCGGCCTGGGCCGAGGCACCGCCAGCGCGACCGTCTGGACTTGCGATCTCTCGCACGACTACGTGAGCATCAACGCCGACTACCGCAGCTGAGCGGCGGCTGCATCGCTGGGCGCGAAGGCGCCACCATGCCGGTGATACCGGTGGCCACCGGCGCTTCGAAGGCGGTCAGCCGGCCACCGGCTTGCGTGCCGCGGCACGGCGTGCCGCCGGCGCTGCCGGGGCTGCGGCGTCCTCGCCAGCTTGCCGGGCATCACGCCGCTGACGGCTGGCCTTCGCCATCGTCTTGGCCGGCGTGCTCGCGGCGACCAGGGAGGCCACCGTGCGGTCCAGCCGCTCGACATGCGCGAGCAGCGTCTCGAGTTCCTGACGGCTGGGAGTGGCGAGCCGGGTCAGGGCCTTGGCCACGCGGGTCTCGAAGATCGACTCGAGCCGCTCCCACGCAGGGGCTGCCTGGCGCGTCAATTCACCAGCGACGCTGCTGAAGCGCTGCGCCATCTCGCCCAGTTGCTCGGCTACCAGGGCCTGGTTCCTGCGTTGCAGCGAGGCGCCTTCCTTCACCAGCGCGTCGAAGGCCTGGCTGCCCTCCGCCTGTGCCTTGGCGAAGGCGCCCAGGCCCGCAAGCCAGATCTGCTGGGCGGAGTCGCGCACCGTGACGGCCAGCGAGGCATCGGCCGTGGCGGGGTCCGCGAGCGTGGACTTGCCTGCGGCCTTGCGCGCTTTCTTGCTCATCGGTACTCCTCACTTCGATGCATCCGGCGATGCCGGCACTATAGGAGGGCCGCCTAGGCGGGGCAGCCTAAAGCGCCAGCCGGGTGTTCCCCCTGCACGCAGCCCGCTGTTTTCGCGAGGAAACAACGACCGCGCTGCACGGGCGCTGCACCGATGCAGGCAGAAGGCGGTCGCTTGCCCGACGCAGCCCGCATCTTGTCGCGAACGTGCGCCAAAAGGGTGGCAACTTCGCCGTGTGGCTTGTCTTGCCTCAGCTCGCGGCGCTTCCTAAGATGCACGCTTTTTGCGGGCCCCCCGGGCTCGGCACAGGAGGGTCCGATGACAGCACATGCTCCGGCAGAGGCGGACACACGCAACGTGCAGTGGCAGCAGCGCAGCATCGCCCACGTCTGGCATCCCTGCACGCAGATGCAGCGGCTGCGCGAGGTGCCGCCGCTGGCCATCGCCCGGGGCCGCGGGCCCTGGCTCGAAGACCATGCGGGACGGCGCTACTTCGATGCGATCAGCTCCTGGTGGGTCAATCTTTTCGGCCATGCCGATGCCCGCATCAATGCAGCCCTGAAGGCCCAGCTCGATGAGCTCGAGCATGTGATGCTCGCCGGTTGCACCCACATGCCGGCTGTGCAGCTGGCAGAGCGGCTCGCCGGGCGCACCGGCGGGGTGCTGGACCATGCCTTCTTTGCAAGCGATGGTGCGTCGGCCGTCGAGATCGCGCTCAAGATGAGCTTTCACAGCTGGCGCAACCAGGGCCGCGGGGCCAAGCAGGAGTTCGTCTGCCTGCGCGGCGGCTACCACGGCGAGACCATCGGCGCGCTCGCGGTGACCGATGTGCAGCTGTTCCGGGACGCCTACGATCCCTTGTTGATGCGGGCCCACCTCGTCATGTCGCCCGATGCACGGCAGGCGGCGCCGGGCGAGACGGGCGCCGATGTGGCACGCCGCGCGGCGGCGGAACTGGCCGCGCTGCTGGAGGCACGCCACGAGCACATCGCTGCCCTGATTCTGGAGCCGCTGGTGCAATGCGCGGCCGGCATGCTGACCTACGACCCGCTCTACCTGCGCGAGGCGCGCGCACTGTGCGACCGCTACCAGGTGCATCTGATCGCCGACGAGATCGCGGTGGGCTGCGGCCGCACGGGCAGCTTCTTCGCCTTCGAGCAGGCCGCCCTGCCTGGTGAGGTGCAGCCCCCCTGGCCCGACCTGTTGTGCCTGTCCAAGGGCATCACCGGCGGCTACCTGCCCCTGTCGCTGGTGCTCGTGCGCGACGAGATCTACCGCAGCTTCCTGGACGACCAGACGGCTCGCGCCTTCCTTCACTCCCACTCCTACACCGGCAACCCGCTGGCCTGCCGTGCGGCACTGGCGGTGCTGGACCGCTTCGACGAGGAGCCGGTGTTCGAGCGCAACCGGGCCGCCGCGGCTGCGTTGAGCGAGGCACTGAGACCCCTGGATGACGACCCGCGGGTGCAGGCGCAGCGCCAGCTCGGCATGATCTGGGCCTTCGACGTCCGGGAGTCGCTGGCAGGGCCGCGCTTTGCCGAGCGCTTTCACCTGGCCGGCCGTGAGCATGAACTGCTGGTGCGGCCGATTGGCCACACCGTCTACCTCATGCCGCCCTACGTGCTCGATGAGGTGCAGGCCGGCTGGCTGGCGGAGCGCACGCTGGCCACGCTCGAGGCGGTGCTGCCGCGAAAGGATGGCCGCCATGCTGCTTGACCACCTCAGGCGCCAGCTGGACGAGCGGCAGGCCCTGGCGCTGCGGCGCCGCCGTCGCACGGCCGAGTCGCCCTGCGGGCCACACCAGCAGGTCCGCGGGATCGACGGCCAGGTGCGCCCGCTGCTGGCCTTCTGCAGCAATGACTACCTCGGCCTGGCCGGCCATCCGGCGCTGGCGTCCGCGCTTGCCGAAGGTGCTGCCCGCCACGGCGCGGGCAGCGGCGCGTCGCACCTGGTCAGTGGCCATGGCGCGGCCCATGCAGCGCTCGAGGACGCGCTGGCCGCAGCGCTGGCGCCGCAGGTGCCCGAAGCGCAGGCGCTGTTCTTCTGCTCGGGCTACATGGCCAACCTGGCGGTGCTCACCGCCCTGGGCGACGCGCAGGCCACCATCTTCTCGGAAGCGCTGAACCATGCCTCGCTGATCGACGGCGCCCGGCTGGCACGGGCGCAGGTCCTCAAGTACCCGCATGGCGACCTGCAGGCGCTGGACGCGCTGCTGGCCGGCTGCGACAGCCCCATCAAGCTCATCGCCACCGACGCGGTGTTCAGCATGGACGGCGACATTGCGCCGCTGCCCGGGCTGCTGGCGCTGGCGGATCGGCACGATGCGTGGCTGGTGGTGGACGATGCACACGGCTTCGGCGTGCTGGGCGAGCGGGGGGCGGGCAGCCTGTCGCATTTCGGCTTGCGCAGCGAGCGCCTCATCTACATCGGGACGTTGGGCAAGGCCGCCGGCATTGCAGGTGCCTTTGTCGCCGCGCATGCCACCGTGATCGACTGGCTGGTGCAGAGCGCCCGCACCTACATCTACACCACCGCTGCGCCGCCCGCTGTGGCGCATGCCCTGTGCGCCAGCCTGGCGCTGATCCAGGGCGAGGACGGTGAACGCCGGCGTGCCCACCTGCGGAGCCTCATTGCCGGGCTGCGCGAGGGGCTCGGCCGCCTGCTGCACGGGCATCGCTGGCAGTTGGCGGCCTCCAGCACCGCGGTGCAGCCGCTCATCGTCGGCAGCAACGCCGACGCGCTGGCGCTGGCCGCCCGGCTGGAGGACGACGGCCTGTGGGTCCCGGCCATCCGGCCGCCCACCGTGCCGGTCGGCACCGCCCGCTTGCGCATCACGCTGAGCGCCGCTCATCGCCACGAGGACGTGCAACGCCTGCTCGACAGCCTGCAGCGCGCAGCCAGGGAGCTGGCATGAGGCCGGTGCCACGCGGGCTGTTCGTCACCGGCACCGACACCGAGGTGGGCAAGACCCTGGTCAGCTGCGGCCTGTTGCAGGCGCTGGCCGACCAGGGGCTGAGCACGGCCGGCTACAAGCCGGTGGCGGCTGGCACCGAAGCGCGCGGTGGGGTGGAGGTGAATGAAGACGTCGCTGCCCTGTGCGCCGCGAGCCGGCCGCCCCTGCCGAGCGAGGCCGTCTGCGCCTGCCTGCTGAAGGCAGCGTGTGCGCCGCACATCGCGGCGCGCCTGGAAGGGCGGGCGATCTCGCCGTCCGCCCTGATCGACGGTGCCCGCCGCCTGGCCGGGCAGGCCGACGTGGTGGTGGTGGAGGGGGTCGGCGGGTTCTGCGTGCCGCTGGCGGGCGACTGGGGCACCGATGACCTGGCGGCCGAACTGGCGCTGCCGGTGGTGCTGGTGGTGGGCCTGCGACTGGGCTGCCTCAACCATGCGCTGCTCACCGCGCAGGCGGTACGGGCCCGCGGCCTGACGCTGGCGGGCTGGGTGGCGAACCGCATCGATCCGCGGATGCCGTGGACCGAAGAGAACCTGGCCACGCTGCAGGCCCGGCTGGCGCGGCACTTCGACGCACCCCACCTCGGCACGGTGCCGTGGCTAGAGGCGCCGAGCGCACGGGCCGCGGCGGACTGCCTCGACGTGGCGCCCCTGTTGTCGAGGCTGGCGGCGGCCTAGTGGCGTGACTCAGGCGGGTGGCGGCTGCAGGCGGCGGCTCATGTCCTCCACCTGCCCGCTGTCCAGTCGGCGCTGCGCCAGTTGTCGCCAGCGGGCGCTCAGGGCCGGCAAGGCAGCCATGGCGGCCAGGCCGTCGCGGTCCTTGCGGTCAACGTACAGCAGCCGGTGCAGCCGCGCCAGTGGCCAGGCAGTGTGTGGCCGCTCCAGCAGGCGCAAGGCCGTGCCGGCCTCGGCCCAGCCCACCCGCAGCACCCGGTAGTACCAGCCGGTGCGGCCACTGGCCTGCACCTCGGCCGCCAGGCCCGGCAGCCCGAAGCGGGCATTGAGACGCCAGCAGGGCTGGCGGGCTTGCGAGACCTGCAGCAGGGCCTCACCCATCTCGAACACATCTCCAATGCACACGCTGGCCTCGGTCCAGCCTGCGGCAACCAGGTTCTCGCCGAAGGCGCCCGGCTGGAAGTGGCAGGCGGCCTCCGGATAGGCCGCTTGCCACGCCGGGTAGTGCTCCAGCGGGTAGTGGTGCACCGCCTTTTCAGTGCCACCGTGGTGCTGGCGGTCGCCCTGGTGGTCGCCCCGCAGGCCGTCGGCCGAGATCCAGCAAGGGCCGGCCACCGGCTGCTTGCCGATGCCACTCGGCACCCCGGCATGGCCGGGCAGGGGCGCCAGGCTGCCGATGCGCAGTTGCTGTATGCAGGAGGTGATGGTCATGGACGTAGGCAAGGAAGGATGCAAGGGAAACACTGGCCCGGCCTGTCGGGGCCGAAGAAACAGGGCCCGGCCCCGACAGGCCAAGTTAACAAGAGCCGGGCCCGGACAGGCAGGGCCCGGGGTGGCGGTCGTCAGCCGCCCAGGTCGGCCAGCGAGGCGCCGAAGTTGATGTGGAAGGGCAAGCCCCCCACCACCAGCGCCGGCACCGAGCTCACGCCGGCCTCTCTGGCCTGCGCCAGCCGTTGCGGCTGCTCCCCGAGGTGCACGATCTCGACCGCGTAGCGGGTGGGGTCGAGGGCGGTGGCCAGCTGCTGTTCGGCCTCGACACAGACCGGGCAACCTGCGTGATAGAAGGTGGCAGATTCTTTGTACATGAAGGACTCCAGACTCAAGTGAATTGAATGTGACAGGGGTTCATCGAGGCGCGGCGGGGCTGATGCGTCCGGGCAGGCTGAGGTCGCCGGAGGCCACCTTGAAGACCTGGCGCACGCAGAGCATCGGCGCATGCAGGTTGGCATTGACGCGCAGGGCCGCGGTCACTGCATCGAAGCGCGCACCTTGCCAGTCGCCAAGCCGGGCCATCGGCACCCGCACGGTGAGGCTGCCGCCGTCGAAGACCGGCGCATAGCCCGGGCTGTCGATCAGCAGCGGCACCCCGGGCCAGGTGGGTGGCAACGGAGGGGTCCTGCCTTCTGGGATATCCTTCACCTTCAGGGCGTCCTTGCCGCAGGCGTCGTCCCTGACCAGGACGACCCAATGGCTGTGCCACCGAGCACCATCGTTATCTACCTTGCCGTCACCGTTCTCGTCGAAAAGGGGGGTGTCGTCAAAGTCGGGGTGCGAAGTCACGGCGAAGGCCAGGATGCCCGCCTTCTCCTCGAAGCCCACCGCGGCCGGGTCCAGCGAGGTGGGCCACACATACGACACCACTTCTGAACCGCCGAAGCGCCCCGAGGGCGCCGGCAGCTCGCGGCCGGCCGGGCCGCGGGTGTGCATGTGGAACACCAGCTGCCGCCCTTCGGTGGTGACACGGGCGTGCAGCACGTCCCAGGACGGGTGGACGGCGGCCTGGCTCGCTGCCTGGAGCTCATGTGCGCCGGCGGACCAGGCCAGCGACAGCCACCCCAGGGCCACCCAGGCTCGCACGGCCGCATAGCGCGGCCTCTTTCGTTTCATGACGTCTTCCTTTCTCGGGAGGCGGGAAGCGAACTTCCCGCGAACTTCATCCAGACGACCCGCTGGACTTCGGGAACGGCGGGCGCATGCTCAGGGCAGGCGAGCCGCAGATGGCGATGGCCAAACGGTGCTTGCACCAGATGGCAGAAATGAGGCGTGTCGGAATCCGGTGTGCGGTTGGGCTCGAAGTGCCGGCAGGTGGGGCACAGCCCGGAATCGGGCAACTCGCCGCTGAGCTGCAGGGCGCGGATCATCTTCAGGGCCGAGAGGTAGAGCGTTTCCAGCTCCGCTGGCGAGAGGACCGCCATGGCGGTCTGCAAGGGGTCGCCCGCCTCGGCCAGCTGCGTGGCCAAGCGGCGGCCGCCGTCGGTGAGGCCGATCGCCAGTGCCCGCGCCGTGCCGGAGGCCGGCTGCTTGCTGAGCAGCGAGCGCGCTTGCAGCGAGGTGACGCTTTGCGAGGCGGTGGCGGCGGTGACGTTGAGCAGGCGCGCCAGCTCCGACAGCTTCATGCCGGCCGCCATGCCGGGCGTCACCGCCGCGTCATGCTCGCGCTGAAGCAGGGCGGACAGGATCGCCCCCTGGGTCGCGCTGACCGGTTGTTCATTGTGGGGGCCCCACGCACGCCAGGCTGCCGACTTGGCCGCTTGCGCGAGGTGACGGAGCGCGTGGGCGAGCTGCTCCGACACGGGGCGCGAGATCTCGTCAAAGCGCTGTGAAGAAGCGGTGGGGGCGGGTGAAGGCGACGGCATGGTGCAATGTTAGTAGTACTAACATTGCACGTCAATGTCTGCCTTCAGCCGGGCCTTGATGCGGCGCGGCAGGCCTGCGCGATGCGACGTGCACCGTGCGACGTGCGTCGCGATACCGAGCGACGCGCATGAGCAACCAGCATGAGCCACCAGCGCCGCAACGAGTCGCCCAGCGGGCGCGGCGCAGGCTGCAGTGCAACCGGCACCCGTCCTTGCCTGAGCTGTGCCGGAGGCGACACAGGCGGCGGGTGATTCAAGGGCCAGGCGCGAGGCGGTCCGTGTCGGCGTTCTTCATTCGCCGAAACCGCTGAGCACCACCTTGCCGTGCACGCGGCCGCTTTCCAGCAGGGCGTGTGCACGGCGCAGGTGGGTGGCATCGATGCGGCCCAGGGTCTCGGTCAGCGTGCTGCGGATGCGTCCGGCATCGGCCAAGGCCGCTACCTCAGCCAGCAGCTCGCCTTGTGCGGCCATGTCGGGCGTCTGGTGCAGCGAGCGGGTGAACATCATTTCCCAGTGCAGCGACAGGCTCTTGCCCTTGAGCGCCATCACGTCGATGTCGCCCGGGGCGAAGTCGTCGATGACGGCCAGTCGTCCCTGCGGCGCGAGGGCTTCCACCAGCTGGGGGTAGTGCTGCGGCGTGTGCGTGAGGCTGGCCACATAGGTCACCGGCGGCAGGGCCAGCGCCTTCAATTGCGGCCCGAGCGGCTGGCTGTGGTCCACCACCTGGTGGGCTCCGAGCTGCAGGCACCAGTCGCGGGTCTGCGGCCGTGACGCGGTGGCCACCACGGTAAGGCCGGTCAGCTGGCGCGCCAGCTGGATCAGGATGGAACCCACACCGCCCGCCCCGCCGGTGATGAGCAAGGTGGCCGGTGTTGCGGCTGCGCCGCTGCCGGTGCGCGGCACCTGCAGGCGGTCGAACAGCAGTTCCCAGGCCGTGATCGCAGTCAGGGGCAAGGCGGCGGCTTCTGCGTCGCTCAGCGTCGCAGGCGCCCGGGCAGCGATCCGCTCGTCCACCAACTGCAGTTCGGCATTGCTGCCGGGGCGGTCGATGGCACCGGCATACCACACACGGTCCCCCGGGCGGAAGCCGCTCACTGCGGCACCCACGGCTTCGACCGTGCCGACCGCATCCCAGCCCAGCACCTGGGGCTGGCCCTCGGCCGGGATGCGGTTGCGGCGCACCTTGGTGTCGACCGGGTTGACGGACACGGCCTGCACGCGCACCAGCAGGTCGCGCGGACCGGGTGCGGGAGCAGGCAGCTCCAGGTCGAGCAGGGCTTCCGCATGGTCGGCGGGCAGGCAGCGGGTATAGGCAACGGCTTTCATGGGCAGCCTCTGGGCAGTGAGTGAAGGTGAAGGCATTCTCGGCATTCAAGCGTCGCTTGATAAGGCGCCGATAAAATCAAAAGAATCAAATGAAGATTGAAAATACCCAGGAGCTTCGCCTCATCGTTGCCTGCGTCGGCGGCGGCAACCTGTCCAGCGCGGCGCGGCTGCTGCAGGTGACGCCGGCTGCCGCCAGCGCCATGCTGCAGCGACTGGAGGCCCGCATCGGCGCCCGCCTCTTCGAGCGCAGCACCCGCGCGATGCGGCCGACGCCGGCCGGCGAGGTGCTGGGTGACTACGCCCGGCGTGCCCTGGAACTGCTGGAGGAGGGCACCGCCCAGGTCGGTGAGGACGGCCGGCGGCTGAGCGGCACCATCCGCCTCACCGGCGCGAGCGACCTGACTCGCCATGTGCTGCTGCCCTGGCTGGACACCTTCCTCGAACGCCATCCCGGCGTGGAGCTGAACCTCAGCGTCAGCGACATGCTGCAGGATGTGGTGAAGGACCAGGTCGACCTGGCGCTGCGCTACGGCGAACTGGACGATTCCCGATTGGTGGCGCGCAAGCTGCTGGACTGCCGTCGCCTGGCCTGCGCGTCGCCCGCCTATGTCGCGAGGCGCGGCATGCCGATGGAGCCGGCGGCACTGGTCGGGCACGACTGCATCACCTTCCGCATGCGCAACCGCCGCAACACCCTGTGGCGCTTCGAGCACGCGTCGAGCGGCACGGCGTGTGAGGTGAGGGTGGAGGGGCGCCGGCAGTGCGACGACGGCGAAATCGCCCGTCGCTGGGCGGTCGAGGGCCACGGCATCGCCTACAAGAGCGAGCTCGACCTGCGGGCCGACCTGCTCAGTGGCGCCCTGGTGCGGCTGCTGCCCGACTGGCAGGGCGAGGCCATACCGCTGCACGCGGTGCTGCCGAGCAACCGCTTCATTCCTGCTCGGGTGAGAGCGCTGGTGGACCACCTGGCCGCCTGCTGCGAGGCGCTGGGGCCGCTGCCCTGAACGGGCCGCGCAGCCGGCGCACAGGGGGGCGCCGGGCAGGGGAGGGTTTACTTCTCGATGGCGGTGACGGTGTAGGTGCCGCCCACCTTCTCGGCGCGGAAGCGCACCTTGTCGCCCACCTGCACCTTGTCGAGCAGGCCGGCCGGCTCTGCCTTGAACACCATGGACATCGGCGGCATGTCGAGGTTCTTGATCTCGCCATGCTTGATGGTGATCTTGCCGTTGTCCTTGTCGATCTTGCGGACCTCGCCCTCGGTCATCTGGGCCAGTGCAGCGCCGGAGGCGAGCAGGGCCAGCAGGGCGGCGAAAAGCTTGTTCATCGTCTCTCCTTCACTTCCCTCAACGCTTCAGCGGTAGCTTTGGTAGACCGAGGACTGGCCGCTGCGTGTGACGAGAAGCACATCGTAGGGGTCTTTGCGGGTGCCCACTTCCATGCCGGGCGAGCCGACCGGCATGGCCGGCACCGCCAGCCCCAGCGCATCGGGCCGCTCCTTCAGGAGCCGGTGGATCTCGCGCGCCGGCACATGGCCTTCGAGCAGGTAGCCCTGCACCCGTGCGGTGTGGCAGGAGCCATAGCGATCCGGCATGCCGAGCTGGCGCCGCTGGTCCGCGGGGCCCTCGACATGGCGCACGGTGACGTCGAAGCCCTGCCGCTGCAGGTGCTCCACCCAGCCCTGGCAGCAGCCGCAGCTCTCGGACTTCCAGACCTCGATATGGGGGCGGGACGGTGTGGCGGCAAGGACGGGCAGGGCCGCACAGGCAGCGAAGGCGGCCAGCAGGCCGCGTCGGGCGATCAGGGTCATCAGGAACTCCAGGCTGAAGCAGATGCGCCGCCCTCGTGTCCACCCGCCGGCAATGCACTGCCGAAACAGCGCGCCGGCTGCGCGGCGGCGGAGGCGATGCGGGCCGGCGTCTGTACCGGCAAGCCGTCGTGCCGCCAGCACGGGCGTCGCGACAGGGGGCATGGCGCCACGCCACTATAGGGCTTGCCACAGTGGCAAGGTCAAGCGGCATCGGGCAGGAAGTTCCTGATGCCGGCGCGAGTCGGCGCAGCGACCCTAAAATCGCTCACCACGTTTTGTTCGTTTTCCTGTCCCTCCTTCCGGAGTCCCGATTCCATGAGCACTGAGCCCCCCGCTGCCGCCGTCGTCAACCAGGCCGACCTTGCCCACATCGCCCCGCGCGACAAGGCCGAAATCCTCGCGCAGGCCTTGCCCTACATTCGCAAGTTCCATGGCAAGACCATCGTCATCAAGTACGGCGGCAACGCCATGACGGATCCGGCCCTGCAGCAGGATTTCGCCGAGGATGTGGTGCTGCTCAAGCTGGTCGGCATGAACCCGGTGGTCGTGCACGGCGGCGGGCCTCAGATCGACGAAGCGCTGGCCAAGGTCGGCAAGAAGGGCACCTTCATCCAGGGCATGCGCGTCACCGACGAAGAAACCATGGAGGTCGTCGAGTGGGTGCTGGCCGGCCAGGTGCAGCAGGACCTGGTGGGCCTGATCAACGTCGCTGGCGGCAAGGCGGTGGGCCTGACCGGGCGCGACGGCGGCCTGATCCGGGCGCGCAAGCTCAAGATGGTCGACAAGGACGATCCGTCCAAAGAGCATGACGTCGGCCAGGTGGGGCAGATCGAGTCCATCGATCCTTCGGTGGTCAAGGCGCTGCAGGACGACCAGTTCATTCCCGTGATCTCGCCGCTGGGCTTTGGCGAGCACAACGAGAACTACAACATCAATGCCGACGTCGTCGCGGGCAAGCTGGCCGAGGTGTTGAAAGCCGAGAAACTGGTGCTGCTGACCAACACCCCTGGCGTGCTCGACAAGACCGGCAAGCTGCTGACCGACCTCTCAGCCCGCGAGATCGACGAGCTGTTCGCCGACGGCACCATCTCGGGCGGCATGCTGCCCAAGATCGCCTCGGCGCTGGACGCGGCCAAGAGCGGTGTGAACTCGGTGCACATCATCGACGGCCGGGTGCCGCATTCGATGCTGCTGGAGATCCTCACCGAGCAGGCCTACGGCACCATGATCCGTTCCCATTGAGGGGGCGGGAGCAGTCGCGGGGCATCCGGGCCGCCGCGGCTGGCCGGAAGTCTTTCGACGGCCGCCCTGGGCGGCCGTTGTCACGAGCGTCTCATGAAACCCACCCCCGTCTGGCTGTTCGACCTCGACAACACCTTGCATGACGCCTCGCGCGCCGCCTTCGGCATGATCGATCGTGCGATGACGGACTACATCGTGCGCGAGCTGGGCGTCAGCCGCGAACAGGCGGATTTCCTGCGACGCGACTACTGGCGCCGCTATGGCGCGACGCTGCTGGGCCTGGTGCGCCACCACCAGGTGAATGCGCCGCACTTCCTGAAGCACACCCACGCGCTGCCGGGCCTGGAAGACGAATTGCACACCCATGCCCATGACCGGGCCGCCCTGCGGCAACTGCCCGGCCGCAAGTATGTGTTGACGAATGCACCGGCCGCCTATGCACACCGCGTGCTGGATGCGCTGGGCCTCGCTGACTGCTTCGACGACGTGTTGTGCATCGAGGACATGTGCATGTTCGGGCAGTACCGGCCCAAGCCCGATGCTCGCATGCTGCGGCACGTCCTGGCCCGTCTCAAGGTGCCGGCACACCGCTGCATCCTGGTCGAAGACACCCTCGCTCACCAGAAATCTGCACGCGGTTTGGGGATGAAAACCGTCTGGATGCAGCGATACATGCGACGCAATTCACACGGACCCGAAGTAGGTGTTTACGTGCGACGTCGACCATGCTATGTGCATGCGAGAATCCGCTCGCTACAGAAGTTACGCGAGCTGTGATGTCAGATACTACTTCTCCAATTGATATGGCGGCTTCCACTGAGGGCCTGCCTCCCGAGGATGCGACGTCCGAGGCGCCGGCGCGCAAGCGCCCCAAGCCCGGTGAACGGCGCATCCAGATCCTGCAAACGCTCGCGGCCATGCTCGAGCAGCCGGGCTCCGAGCGGGTGACGACCGCGGCGCTTGCTGCGCGGCTGGAAGTCAGCGAGGCGGCCTTGTACCGGCACTTTGCCAGCAAGGCGCAGATGTTCGAAGGCCTGATCGAGTTCATCGAGCAGAGCGTCTTCACGCTGGTCAACCAGATCGTCGAGCGCGAGGCGCAGGGCACCGGCCAGGCGCAGAAGATCGCAGCCGTCGTGCTGCAGTTCGGCGAGCGCAACCCCGGCATGACGCGGGTGATGGTCGGCGACGCACTGGTCTTCGAGCATGAGCGCCTGCTGGCCCGCATGAACCAGTTCTTCGACCGCATCGAATCGCAGCTGCGCCAGAGCCTGCGCAGCGCGGCCGATGCCGGCGGCTCTGCCACGCCCACCGTGGACGCGGCGGCCCAGGCTTCGGCGCTGACGGCCTTCATCGTCGGACGCCTGCATCGCTACGCCCGCTCCGGCTTCAAGCGCTCGCCCAGCGAGCACCTGGAAGCCAGCCTGAGGGTGTTCGTCGGCGCGTGATGCCGGAGGCGGCCGGGCTCGACTTCGGCGGTGAGCGGCTTCTGCTGCTGCCCGAGAAGGCGGTCTTCCTGCCCGAGCACGCCACCCTGCTGGTGGCGGACGTGCATATCGGCAAGGCCCAGGCTTTCCGCAGGCTGGGTGTGCCGGTGCCGCACGGCACCACCGGCGAGACGCTGCAGCGCCTGTCGGCCCTGCTCGAGCGCACCGCTGCCCGGCGCCTGGTCTTCCTGGGCGACTTCCTGCATTCGGCGGCTGCCCATGCGCCGGCCACGTTGGCGGCGCTTCATCAGTGGCGCGAACGGCACCTGCGCCAGCAACTGGTGCTGGTGCGCGGCAACCATGACGACCGGGCTGGCGACCCGCCGGCCTCGCTCGGCATCGAGTGTGTCGACGAGCCCTGGCGGCTCGCAGGCCTGGCGCTGTGCCACCATCCACGCAGCGTGCCGGGGGCTGTTGCACTGGCGGGGCATCTGCATCCCTGTGTCCGCCTTGGTGGCCGCGCGCTGGACCGGCTGCGGCTGCCGTGCTTCTGGTTCTCGGCCGAGCTGGGCGTGCTGCCGGCATTCGGCAGTTTCACCGGCATGCATGCGGTGCACCCCTTGCCGCACGATCGGGTGTTCGTGGCGGCCGACGGCCGGGTGGCCGAGCTGCCGCCTCGCTGAGCCGGCGCTGGCAGCCCGCTACACTGCGCTCGCTGTTTCACCTCAACTGCCTGCCGCCCCACCATGTCTGCTGCCCTGGACGCTCTGTTCACTCGTGCCGAAGCCCTGCTGGCCCGCCTGGAGGCGGCCTTGCCGCATGCGCCCACCGCTCCGGACTGGACTGCCTCTATCGCCTTTCGCTATCGCAAGCGCGGCAGCAGCGCGCTGATCGAGCCAGTGCGCCATGTGGCGGGCATCCGCTTGTCGGAACTGCAGGAGGTCGATGGGCAGAAGGAGCGGCTGCTGCGCAACACGGCGCAATTCGTCGCCGGACGCAGTGCCAACAACGCGCTGCTCACCGGCGCACGAGGCACCGGCAAATCGTCGTTGATCAAGGCTTGCCTCAACGAGTTCGCCCCCCAGGGCCTGCGCCTGATCGAAGTCGACAAGACCGACCTGGTGGACCTGCCCGACATCGTCGACCTGGTGGCCGAGCGGCCGGAGCGCTTCATCGTCTTCTGCGACGACCTCAGCTTCGATGAGGGCGAGCCGGGCTACAAGGCGCTGAAGTCCATCCTGGACGGCTCGGTGTCGGCGGCGTCGGCCAACGTGCTGGTCTACGCCACGTCGAACCGGCGCCACCTGCTGCCGGAGTACATGAAGGAGAACCTCAGCTACCAGCACACCGAGGACGGCGAAGTGCATCCCGGCGAGGTGGTGGAGGAAAAGATCTCGCTGTCCGAGCGCTTCGGCCTGTGGATCAGCTTCTATCCCTTCAGCCAGCAGGAATACCTGGCCATCGTGGCGCAATGGCTGCGCAGCTTCGGTGTCGCCGAGGAAGCGATTGCCGCCGCCCGCCAGGAAGCGTTGGTGTGGGCGCTGGAGCGCGGCTCGCGATCGGGCCGGGTGGCTTACCAGTTCGCCCGTGATCTGGCTGGCCGCGCCGACAGCGGCGACCAGGCCGCGGTCGACGGCGAGGCGGCCCGATGAGCGCCGTCGAGCATGCGCCGGGCCGCCAGCCGGTCGAAGTGGCCGTTGGCGTGCTGATCGATCGCGAGGGCCGTTTCCTGCTGACCTCCCGGCCCGACGGCAAGGTCTACGCCGGGTATTGGGAATTTCCGGGCGGCAAGCTGGAGGCCGGCGAGACCGTCGAGCAGGCCCTGCGGCGCGAGCTGCATGAGGAACTGGGCATCACCATCGGTGCGGCCCATCCCTGGAAGATCGAGATGTTCGACTATCCGCACGCCCTGGTGCGCCTGCATTTCTGCAAGGTCTACGACTGGAGCGGCGAATTCGAGATGCGCGAGCGGCAGTCCATGGCCTGGCAGGCGCTGCCGGTGTCGGTGCAGCCCGTGCTGCCGGGCACGGTGCCGGTCCTGCGCTGGTTCGCCGAGGAGCGCGGCTTCGACGGCCCTACCCATGCCGCTTGAACCGGAGCTCGCCGCAGGGCCCGCAGGCCCGTTTCAGTGGGGGTGCTCTCCGTCGGAGCCTTCCGGGTCTTGAGGGCCGGGCGGTGATCCGACCCGGTAGCTCTCGCTGGCCCAGGCACCGAAGTCGAGGTTCTTGCAGCGCTGGCTGCAGAACGGCCGCCAGGGGTTCTCGGGCGAGAACAGGCTCTCGCCCTGGCAGGCGGGGCAGCGCACCGTGCGCGGCCGGGGAGGCGGGGGCGGGGCAGGTGTGTCCATCAGCACAGTGCGAGTTCGAAGGCGGCCGATGATTCGTTGGCCGGCCGCAGCCGGCCCTCGGCATCCTGGCGCATCAGCCGGATGGACACCATCAGGCGGTGGCCGCTGATCTCGGGAATGATGCCCAGCGCCGGGTCCATGCGCACCCGCAGCAGCGAAAAGCTGCGGCCGGCCGGCAGGCTTTGCTGGTATTGGCCATTCTGGGCCATCACCTTGTGGGGCATGCCCGAGTCGCGCAGCAGGGAAAGCAGCACCTTCAGCGCCTCGGCCAGCGGCATCAGGCTGGCGGTCCATTGCTGCAGGTCGGCCTGGCGGCGCTCGGCCGGCAGTTGCTGCCAGGCGTAGTAGGCTGGCAAGTCGAACTCGCAGGTGCCGCCGGGGATGCTGATGCGGCTGCGGATGCTCATCAGCCACTCATTGGTGGTGAGCGCATGTCCGGCCTTGCCGGGCAACTGGTTCAAGCCGTTGAAGGCGTGGTCGATGCGGGCCACCACCTCGTCGAGCGCCTGCTCGGAGATGGACGGGTTGCCGCGGAAGGCACTGAGCTGGGCCTTCTGGCGTTCCAGCTCCTTGAGCAGGTCGGACTTCAGGTCGGCACGGGAGGCGACATCGATGATCTCGAACATCGTCGCGATCGCGAAGTGGTGGTCCACGGCCGCTTCCCGGGTCAGCAACAGAGCCAGCCGGTCGAACAAGTGCTCAAGCCGCAGCATCGTGCGGATGCTCTCGTTGAAGGGGTATTCGTACAGTATCAAGGCAGGTTCCCTCGGCCGCCGGGCAGCCGTCGGTGGCGAAGCTTCGCGGCATTGTTTCACAGGCTTTTGCCCGAAACCATGCGCAAGTCAGACACCGTAACAGCCAAGGGCTCGCTGTAACGCCCTGAGGGTGACTAGATGAACGGTTTCAACCGGTATGCCAGCGGTTCCACAAGGCCTGGACCTCGGCTTCCAGTTCAGTCAGGGACAGTCCATCGTTGTGAATGATGGCGTCTGCCGCTGCCGCGCGCTGTTCCCGCGTCGCCTGCTGCGCGATGATGCGCTCGACCTCCGCGGGTGCCAGGCCCGAACGGCGGGTGACCCGTTCAACCTGGGTGGCGACGCTGCAGTCGACCACCAGCACCGCGTCGACCAAGGCCGGCCAGCGCCCCGACTCGACCAGCAGCGGCACGTCGAAGACAACCATCTGGCCCGGCGCAGCGAGCGCGGCCTGGCGCACGGTTTCCTGGCCAATCAGCGGGTGCAGCAGCTGTTCCAGCCGCTGGCGTGCGGACGGATCGCGGAACACCAGATCGCGCATGCGGGCCCGGTCCAGCGCGCCGCTGCTGTCGATGAAGTCATCGCCGAAGGTGGCCTGCAGCGCTGGGATGGCGCTGCCGCCTGCCGCGCTGAGGCTGCGCGATATGGCGTCGGTGTCGACCACCCAGGCGCCCAACCGGGCCAGCAGCCCGGCCACAGTGCTTTTGCCGCTGCCGATGCCGCCCGTCAAGCCGAGTCGTTGCGGGAAGAGCATCGTGGGGCTCCGGTTTCGTGGTGCGCGGTCGCCTGGCTAGTACCAGCCCAGCCAGTCCTTGACGGTTTCCGGGCCGATCAGGAAGGCGGCAATCGCCGCCGCGCTCAGGAAGGGGCCGAAGGGCACATAGCGCCCCTCATGCAGCGCGCCGGTGAGCTTCAGGCCGGCCCAGCCGATGATGCCCGCCACACAGGCTGCGATCAGCACCGGCAGCAGCATGGTCCAGCCGAGCCAGGCGCCGATGCCGGCGAGCAGCTTGAAGTCGCCATCCATCATGCCGTCTTCCTTGCGCACCCGCTTGTAGAGCTGGTTCACGCTCCAGAGCGACAGGTAGCCGGCAACGGCGCCCCATAGCGAATCCAGCAAAGGCAAGGTCCAGCCCATGGCAGCGGCGATGATGCCGGCCCAGAGCAGGGGTTGCGTGATGTCGTCAGGCAGGAAGGTGGTGTCCCAGTCAATGAAGGCCAGCGCAATGAAGGCCGCGACCGCGCCGCACCACAGCAAGGCCTGGGGTTGGGGCCCGACCTTCCAGGCGACCGCTGCGAACAACACGCCAGTCAATGCCTCGACCAGCGGGTAACGCGCCGGGATGCGCGTCTTGCAACCGGAGCAGCGGCCTTTCAGCCCCAGCCAGCCCAGTACCGGGATGTTCTCGTACCAGCGCAACACGTGGCCGCACTTCGGGCAGCGGGAACGCGGCTTGGACAGAGACAGGGGCGGGCCGGCGTCCTCGATCTCCTGCTTCAGCAGCTCGGCGCACTGGCAGCGCCAGTCGCGCTCGAGCATCACCGGCAGCCGGTAGATGACCACATTCAGGAAGCTGCCGACGCACAGGCCGAGCACGGCCAGCGCGGCTGGCGAGCACCACCAGCTCCAGACGTCAGGACTCATGGTCGCGGCGGGGGATCAGACCACCTGGCCGAGCTTGAAGATGGGCAGGTACATCGACACGACGATGCCGCCGATCAGGCTGCCGAGCACGACGATGATGATGGGCTCCATCAGGCTGGACAGACCCTTGACCGCTTCGTCGACCTCCGCCTCGTAGAACTCGGCGGCCTTGTTCAGCATGTGGTCGATCGAGCCCGATTCCTCACCGATGGAGCACATCTGCAGCACCATGATCGGGAAGATGCCGGTGGACTGCATGGACATGGTCAGGCTGGAACCGGTGGACACGTCCTTCTGGATCTTCTCGGTGGCTTCGGTGAAGACGGCATTGCCGGAGGCGCCGCCGACCGAGTCCAGCGCTTCCACCAGCGGCACGCCGGCGGCGAACATCGTGGCCAGTGTGCGGGTCCAGCGGGCGACGGCCGACTTGTAGACCAGCGAGCCGAAGACCGGCACCCGCAGCAGCAGGCGGTCCATCGTCCGTTGCATCTTCTCCGAGCGTTTCCAGGACTCGAAGAAGAAATAGGTGCCGCCGATCAGCGTGCCGAAGATCAGCCACCAGTAGGCGACGAAAAACTCCGACATCGCGATGACAAACAGCGTCGGTGCCGGCAGGTCGGCACCGAAAGACTTGAACACGTCCTTGAAGGCAGGGATCACGAAAATCATGATCACGGCCACCACGATGAAGGCCACCACCATCACCGACACCGGGTAGATCAGGGCCGACTTGATCTTGGCCTTGATGGCCAGCGTCTTTTCCTGGTAAACGGCGAGACGTTCCAGCAGGGTCTCGAGAATACCCGCGGCCTCACCGGCTTCCACCAGGTTGCAATACAGCGCATCGAAGTACAGCGGATGCTTGCGGAAGGCCGAAGACAGGCTCGTGCCGGTCTCGATGTCCGTGCGGATGTCGTTCAGCAGACGCGTCAGCTTCGGATTGGCGCTGCCCCGGCCGACGATGTCGAACGATTGCAGCAGCGGCACGCCGGCGCGCATCATGGTCGCCAGCTGGCGGGTGAAGATGGCGATGTCCTTCTGCTGGATGGCCTTGCCACCGCCCATGCGGCGCTTCTTCACCTTGGTGATCAGCACGCCCTGGCGACGCAGGCTGGCACTGACCATCGCTTCGCCGCCCGCGCGCATTTCGCCGCGCACAGGCTTGCCATTGCGGTCCTTGCCTTCCCACTCGAATACGAATTCCTGAACCTTTTTTGCCGCAGCAGCCGTTGCCATGATGCCTCCGGGGCTCACCACCCCTACTCCAACTCGTCGGTGTCTATTCGTTCGTGACCGAGATCACTTCTTCCAGCGTGGTGACGCCCAGTTTGACCTTCAGCAGCCCTGCCTGGCGGAGATCGCGCACTCCCTCTTTCTGGGCTTGTGCGGCAATGTCCATCGCGCTCCCGTCGGCCAGGATGATGCGCTGAATCTCTTCGGAGATCGGCATCACTTGGTAAAGGCCGACACGACCTTTATACCCATTGTTGCAATTACTGCAGCCAACTGCGCGATAAGGTTTCCACGTTCCGTCGAGGTCCGAATCCTTGAATCCCGCACGCAGCAAGGCTTCTTTCGGATAGGTCGCCGGCGATTTGCAACTTTCACACAGTCGGCGCGCCAGGCGCTGTGCTGTGATCAATATCACGCTCGACGCGATATTGAATGGGGCGACCCCCATGTTGCGCAAACGAGTCAAAGTCGTCGGTGCGTCGTTCGTATGCAACGTCGACATCACCATGTGGCCGGTCTGCGCGGCCTTGATCGCGATGTCAGCCGTCTCGAGGTCGCGAATTTCGCCGACCATGATGACGTCCGGATCCTGGCGGAGGAAGGCCTTCAGTGCGGTCGAGAAGTTGAGGCCGGCCTTGTCATTCACATTGACCTGGTTGATGCCCGGCAGGTTGATTTCGGCCGGGTCCTCCACGGTCGAGATGTTCACGCCCGGCTTGTTGAGCATGTTGAGGCAGGTGTACAGCGACACGGTTTTGCCACTCCCGGTCGGGCCGGTCACCAGGACCATACCGTAGGGACGCTCAATGGCCTTCAGCAGCCGGTCCTTCTCTTCCTTCTCATAGCCCAGGGCCTCGATGCCGAGCTTCGCACTGGAGGGGTCGAGAATCCGGATCACGATCTTCTCGCCGAACAGCGTCGGCAGCGTGCTGACCCGGAAGTCGATGGCCCGGTTGCCGAACTTCAGCTTCATGCGACCGTCTTGCGGCACACGTTTTTCGGCAATGTCGAGCCGGGAGATGACCTTGATGCGGGACGCCAGCTTTTCCTTGATGGCGATCGGCGGCTGGGTGATCTCACGCAACTCGCCGTCGACGCGAAAGCGCACGCGGTAGTTCTGCTCGTAGGGCTCGAAATGCAGGTCGGAGGCGCGCAGGTTGATGGCGTCGATCAGCATCTTCTGCAGGAAGCGCACGACCGGCGCATCCTCCACATCGGTGGTGACCTCTTGCGATTCCTGGGGCGTGCTTTCTTCGTCCGTGACCTCGAAGTCGAACTCGCCACCGACGATGTTGTCGAGTGCCTCGCTCGCATTGGCGCCACTGCTCTCCAGCAGCTTGACCAGCTTGTCGTGCTCGACGACCACCCACTCGGGTGTCAGCTGCGTCGCGAACTTGATGCGCTCCAGCGCTTCCTGGTTGGTCGGGTCGGCGCCGGCGACAAACAGCCGGCTGCCGCGCTTGCCGAGCACCGCCACCTGGTACTGTGCAGCCAACTTCGCCTCGATGAGGTTGCGTGGCAGCTTGGTGGCATCGACCGCCGACAGGTCGATCAGGGGCAGGGAGAAGGCGGTCGACAGCGCATGAGCGAGGTCGGTCGAAGAAACAGCGCCGGCCGCGATGACGGCCGCGATGAAGCTCGTGTTCTTTTCCTTGGCGGCCTTCGCCAGGTCTTCCGCGGTCTTGGCGTTGAGCTTGCCCGCATTCACAAGCACTCGCGCAACGCCAGACAGGGTCAGGTTGGGAGCCTCAGCCAGTGTGTCCATGAATTTGGGAAATCTCAGCGCAAGCCGAGCAACAGTGCTCGAAAGAGGCCTCCTGGGAGCGCCAAAAGCCGGCGAATCATCGCTGATTCGCCTTGCACTGTAAACCGAGGAGGGGGATTGCTACCGTGCAATAAACCGCAGCTTGGCGGCAAATCGACACATGAGAAGACACAGACGAAAAATCTGGTCGGGGTGAGAGGATTCGAACCTCCGGCCTCTACGTCCCGAACGTAGCGCTCTACCAGGCTAAGCTACACCCCGTTGTGTGAACCGGCAAACCGGTCTTCTACAAGAGCCCGACAGTCTAACAAAAAAGACAGCGGTTTGTCGAAGTCGTTTTGCGGTGCTCGCTGCTTCGAAGCATCTTCTTCACATCGTCAAGAAGACCTGTCGATCGAGCGAACGCATAATTCTAGCAGAGCTTCTCGATAAGGCGA
Organism: Eleftheria terrae; assembly: GCF_030419005.1. NCBI lineage: Bacteria > Pseudomonadati > Pseudomonadota > Betaproteobacteria > Burkholderiales > Eleftheria > Eleftheria terrae. The sequence goes on along the minus strand of NZ_CP106951.1, from coordinate 2,349,107 downwards.
AGGGGGTATCGCCTGCAAAGTGGCGCGGGCCAGGTCGGCTTCGACACGCGCGGCGTCGCGGGTTGCCTCCAGCGCGCCGGTCTCGGAGACGATGCGGATGATCTCGGGCAGCCGTTCGACCTCGCCTTGTTGGATGGCCTGGCGGATGAACTCGCGCTGCTCCGGCGTGCCACGTTCCATGGCCAGCAGCAGCGGCAGCGTGGGCTTGCCTTCGCGCAGGTCGTCGCCAACGTTCTTGCCGAGTTCGGCGGTGGAGCCCTGGTAGTCCAGCATGTCGTCGATCAGCTGGAAGGCGGTGCCGAGGCTGCGGCCGTAGTCGGCGCAGGCATCCTCGATGTCACGGGGGGCATCCGCCAGTACCGCGCCCAGCCGGGCGCTGGCTTCGAACAGCTTGGCGGTCTTGTAGCGGATGACCTTGAGGTAGGCGGGAATGTCGATGTCCGGGTCGTGCATGTTCATCAGCTGCAGGACCTCGCCTTCGGCAATGATGTTCGTCGCATCGGCCAGCACCTCGAGCACGCGCATGCGATTGACCGACACCATCATCTGGAAGGCGCGCGAGTAGAGGAAGTCGCCGACCAGCACGCTGGGTGCGTTGCCGAACAGCGCGTTCGCGGTGTCGCGTCCTCGGCGCAACTCGGACTCGTCGACCACATCGTCGTGCAGCAGCGTAGCGGTGTGGATGAACTCGACGACCGCTGCCATCTCGAAGCGCTCGCGACCCTGGAAGCCGAGCGCGTTGGCGAACAGCAGCACGAGCATCGGGCGAATGCGCTTGCCGCCGGCGCTGATGATGTAGTCAGAGATCTGGTTGATCAGCACCACCTCGGAGGCCAGTCGCTGGCGAATCACCTTGTCGACTTCGCCCATCTCGTCAGAGACGACCGAGAGGAGGTGGCGGGATGGGACGGAGGTGGTGGGAGAGGCGACAGACACGCGAGACCTTGAAGCAGAGTGCGCAAATTATAGGGAGCGTGTTCGCCGCGGCGCACGACCGGCGCATGGCGGGGCGTGCCGGCCCTGCGAGGGCGGCGGGTGCGGGCGGGGGGTGTGCAATCCTGCCGGGTTGGCCGGAGCGACCGTGCTACAATCGCCGGCTCGGCCAAAAAGGCCGGGTTATCTTATTGGTGCAGACCTTTCGGGTCTGCCGCATGTGTGAGCCTTCGGGCTCTTGAAGGGGCTGATATGTACGCGGTCATAAAAACCGGCGGCAAACAATACAAGGTTGCTGCAGGCGAGAAGATCAAGGTAGAACAGATTGCTGCGGAAGTTGGCCAAGAGATCGTGATCGACCAGGTGCTCGCCGTTGGTAACGGCGCCGACCTGAAGATCGGCACGCCCTTGGTTGCTGGCGCAAGTGTGAAGGCGACGGTGGTCGCTCATGGCAAGCACGACAAAGTGCGCATCTTCAAGATGCGTCGTCGCAAGCACTACCAGAAGCATCAAGGTCATCGCCAGACCTACACCGAACTGGAAATCGGCGCGCTGAGCGTCTGAGTCCCGTCGGCAACAGTTCAAGGAGCTATCAACCATGGCACAGAAAAAAGGCGGCGGTTCCACCCGGAACGGCCGCGACTCCCAACCGAAGATGCTCGGCGTGAAGGCCTTCGGCGGCCAGATCGTCTCGGCGGGTTCCATCATCGTGCGCCAGCGCGGCACGCGCTTCCATGCCGGCACCAATGTGTCGACCGGTCGCGACCACACGCTGTTCGCCCTGGTGGACGGCGAGGTCACCTTCTCGGTGAAGGGCCCGCTCAACCGCAAGACCGTCAGCATCACGCCGGTCTGAGCTTCGCGCTCTGCATAGACAAAGCCCCGGCCTTCCGGGGCTTTGTCGTTTGCGCGGCCTCCTGAAACGGAGCCGTGCCTGAAGTACCATCGACGGGTCGGCGCAAGCCAGGCGTGGCGGCGGACGAACGGTGGCCAAGGTTGCCGGTGCATCCGCGTCATCTGCCCGCAGGCCTGTGCGTCGGTGGTGGCTGCTGCCCCCTGCTGCCTGCCCACTGGTCGCGACCCGCGGTCTGGCAGGGGCGGACAGCGCCCCTCCCCAAGTCGGACACACCATCATGAAATTTGTAGACGAAGCTTATATCGACGTGGCTGCCGGCAACGGCGGCAGCGGCTGCATAAGCTTTCGGCGCGAGAAGTTCATCCCCTTCGGCGGCCCCAACGGTGGGGACGGCGGACGCGGTGGACATGTCTATGTCGTTGCCGATCCCAACCTGAATACGCTGATCGACTTCCGCTACGCCCGGCGCCACGAGGCGCGCAACGGCGAGCAGGGCCGGGGCTCCGACCAGTTCGGCGCGGCGGCCGAGGACATCGTGCTGCGCATGCCGGTGGGCACCATCATCAGCGACGCAGACACCGGTGAGGTGATCACCGAGCTGCTGGTGCCGGACGAGAAGGTCATGCTGGCCAAAGGCGGCGACGGCGGCTTCGGCAACCTGCACTACAAGTCGAGCACCAACCGCGCGCCGCGGCAGAAGACGCCCGGCTGGCCGGGGGAGCAGAAGCGGCTGAAGCTGGAGTTGCGCCTGCTGGCCGATGTGGGCCTGCTGGGCATGCCCAACGCGGGCAAATCGACCCTGATCGCCGCGATCTCGAACGCGCGGCCCAAGATTGCGGACTATCCGTTCACCACCTTGCATCCCAACCTCGGGGTGGTGCGCGTGGCGGCCGAGCAGAGCTTCGTCGTGGCCGATATCCCGGGCCTGATCGAAGGCGCCGCCGAAGGTGCGGGGCTGGGGCACCAGTTCCTGCGCCACCTGCAGCGCACCCGGCTGTTGCTGCATCTCGTGGACTTCGCGCCCTTCGATGAAGCGGTCGATCCGGTGGCGCAGGCCAAGGCCATCGTTGCCGAGCTGAAGAAGTACGACCAGGCCTTGTACGAGAAGCCGCGCTGGCTGGTGCTGAACAAGGTCGACATGGTGCCCGCCGAGGAGCGCGAGCAGCGCGTCAAGGACTTCGTCAAGCGGCTGAAGTGGAAGGGTCCGGTCTACCAGATCTCGGCCCTCACCCGCGAGGGATGTGAAAGCCTGATTCAGGCGGTCTACCAGCATGTAGCGGCGGAACGCCGCCCGCCGGTGGAAGTGCCCGATGTGCGCTTCGTCGCCCCGCCCGAGTCGCCACCTGACGCCGTTCCGCCGTCGGACGATCCGCGCTTTCGCTGAGTCTTCCTGTCTGCTTCTTCCCGCTAGCTTTTCTTGCCGCAATGAGTGACGTGCTCAAAAACGCGCGACGTATCGTCGTGAAGGTGGGCTCCAGCCTGGTGACCAACGAAGGCCGGGGGGTGGACGCGGTGGCCATCGGCCACTGGTGCCGCCAACTGGCCGCGCTGGCTGGGCAGGGCCGCGAGGTGGTGATGGTCTCCAGCGGCGCCATTGCCGAAGGCATGAAGCGCCTGGGCTGGGCGGCCCGGCCGAAGGAGCTGCACGAGTTGCAGGCGGCGGCAGCGGTCGGGCAGATGGGACTGGCCCAGATCTACGAGACGCAGCTGCGCGAATACGGCATGGGCAGTGCACAGGTGCTGCTGACACATGCCGACCTGGCCGACCGGGAGCGCTACCTCAACGCCCGCTCGACGCTGCTGACGCTGCTGCGGCTGCGCGTGCTGCCGGTCATCAACGAGAACGACACGGTGGTCACCGACGAGATCAAGTTCGGTGACAACGACACGCTGGGTGCCCTGGTGGCCAACCTGGTGGAAGCGGACGCGCTGGTGATCCTGACCGACCAGAAAGGCCTGTACTCGGCCGATCCCCGCAAGGACCCCTCAGCTCGCTTCATCGACGAGGCGGAGGCCGGCACGCCGGAACTGGAGCGCATGGCCGGCGGGGCGGGCTCCAGCATCGGCAAGGGCGGCATGATCACCAAGATCCTTGCCGCCAAGCGTGCCGCCGGCAGTGGCGCTTCCACCGTCATTGCCTGGGGGCGCGAGCCCGACGTCTTGCTGCGGCTGGCTGCAGGCGAGCCAATCGGCACCTTGCTGCATGCGCGCACGCCCAAGCTCGCCGCGCGCAAGCAATGGATGGCCGACCATCTGCAACTGCGAGGCGCCGTGGTGATCGATGCGGGCGCCGTTGCAAAGCTGCGCGACGAAGGCAAAAGCCTGCTGCCGATCGGCATGGTGGAGGTGGCGGGCGAGTTCGCGCGCGGCGACGTCATCGCGGTGCGTTCGGCCGACGGGCTGGAGGTGGCCCGCGGCCTCGCCAACTACTCCAGCAGCGAGGCGCGGCTGATCGCGCGCAAGCCGTCCAGCGAGTTCGAGCGCCTGCTGGGCTTCACCGGCGAGCCGGAGATGATCCACCGCGACAACCTGGTGCTGGCCTGACGCGGGGCAGGCGACAGCGGCTGCCTCAGGCGCCGCTGTTGAGCTCGTCGTCGCTCGGGTCGGCCAGCACCTGGGCGGCACCGCGCTCCAGGCGCGGCTCCTCGCGCGGTGAGTGGGGGCGCATGCCGCCGCGCAGGTAGCGGTTGTGGTGGTTGGCGCGCGGCAGGAAGCGCGCCAATTCAGTCAGCGCCATCTGGTAGACGTCGCGCTTGAACTCGATCACCACGTCCAGCGGCACCCAGTACTCGTTCCAGCGCCAGGCGTCGAACTCAGGATGGTCCGTCGCCCTCAGGTTCATGTCGCAATCGCGGCCGGTCAGCTGCAGCAGGAACCAGATCTGTTTCTGGCCCCGGTAGTGGCCGCGGGCGTCGCGGCGGATGTAGTGCTCGGGCACCTCGTAGCGCAACCAGTCCCGGGTCCGGGCGAGGATGCGCACGTGCTCGGGCAGGAGCCCGACTTCTTCGTGCAGCTCACGGTACATCGCCTGCTCGGGGCTCTCACCGTGTTTGATGCCCCCTTGGGGGAACTGCCAAGAGTGCGTGCGGATCCGCTTGCCCCAAAAAACCTGGTTCCTCTGGTTGAGCAGGATGATGCCGACGTTGGGCCGGAAGCCTTCCCTGTCGAGCATAATCAAACCTCAATTTTGTCAACTGAAACCATTATTGCACCGGCGGGTGCGGTTTCAACCCCCTCCGTAGTCCTCAGCCTCCTGCTTGCCCGGCCTGCTCGGGTCAGGCCATGATCCATCCATGAAAGCCTCTCAGTTTTTTATTTCCACTCTGAAAGAAGCGCCTGCCGATGCGGAGGTCGTGAGCCACAAGCTGATGATGCGCGCCGGCCTGATCAAGCGGCTCGGCGCCGGCATCTACAACTACATGCCGATGGGCCTGCGAGTCATCCGAAAGGTGGAGAACATCATCCGTGAGGAGATGAACCGGGCCGGTGCGGTGGAGCTGTTGATGCCGGTGGTGCAGCCGGCCGAGCTGTGGCAGGAGACCGGGCGCTGGGACAAGATGGGCCCCGAGCTGCTGCGGGTGAAGGATCGGCACGAGCGCGACTTCATCATCCAGCCGACGTCGGAGGAGGTCATCACCGACATCGCGCGGCAGGAACTGCGCAGCTACCGCCAGCTGCCGAAAAATTTCTATCACATCCAAACCAAGTTCCGCGACGAGCGCCGGCCTCGTTTCGGCATCATGCGCGGGCGCGAGTTCACGATGAAGGACGCCTATTCCTTCGACCGTGACGTCGAGTCGGCCGGCCGCAGCTACGACGCGATGTACGCCGCCTACTGTCGCATCTTCGACCGCCTGGGCCTGACGTACCGCGCGGTGGCGGCCGACACCGGCGCGATCGGCGGCGACCGCTCGCACGAGTTCCAGGTGATTGCCGAGACCGGCGAGGACGCGATCGTCTACAGCCCGCAGTCGGACTATGCCGCCAACATCGAGCTGGCCGAGGCCGTTTCGCTGCTGCCCTCGCGCGCAGCGCCGACCCAGGCCATGGAGCGCACCGCGACGCCGGGCAAGAGCACCTGCGCCGCGGTGGCCGAGCTGCTGGGCTTGCCGCTGTCGCAGACCGTGAAGTCGCTGGTGCTTGCCACCGACGAGAAGAACGCGGCTGGCGACATCACCAAGACCACCGTCTGGCTGCTGCTGGTGCGCGGCGACCACGACCTGAACGAAGTCAAGGCGGGCAAGGTCGACGGCCTGAAGGCGGGTTTCCGCTTCGCCACCGAGGCGGAGATCGCGGCCCATTTCGGCTGCCGGCCCGGTTATCTGGGCCCGGTCGGCCTCAAGCACCCGGTGAAGGTCGTGGCGGACCGGACGGTAGCCAACATGGCCGACTTCGTCTGCGGTGCCAACGAGGCCGACTACCACCTGACCGGGGTGAACTGGGGCCGCGACCTGCCCGAGCCCGACCTGGTGGCCGACCTGCGCAACGTGGTGGAGGGGGATCCCTCGCCCGATGGCCAGGGCACGCTCGCCATCCAGCGCGGCATCGAGGTGGGCCACGTGTTCTACCTTGGCACCAAGTACTCGGCAGCGATGAATGCCAACTACCTGGACGAGAACGGCAAGCCGCGCCCGATGGAGATGGGCTGCTACGGCATCGGCGTGACGCGCATCCTGGGCGCGGCCATCGAGCAGAACCACGACGAGCGCGGCATCATCTGGCCGACCGCGATGGCGCCTTTCGCGGTGGTGATCTGCCCGATCGGCATGGATCGCTCGGCCGAGGTCCAGGCCGCCGCGCAACAGCTGCATGATGAGCTGGCCGGGCTGGGCGTGGACGTGCTGCTGGACGATCGCGGCGAGCGCCCGGGCGCCATGTTCGCCGACTGGGAACTGATCGGTGTGCCGCACCGGGTGGTCATCTCCGACCGCGGCCTGAAGGAAGGCAAGCTCGAATACCAGGGCCGCCGCGATGCACAGGCCACCGCAGTGCCGCCCGCCGAAGTGCTGGCCCTGCTGAAGGGCAAGCTGGCGGCATGAGGCCGGTGCCGGGCCGCCGTGGGGCGGAGGCCACCGCCGCACCGCTGGATGAGGCTGGCGCCGTGAGGCGGCGCCTCGTGCTGGGCGGCGGCGCGGCTGCCTGCATGGCCGCCGGCCTGCCACTGCCGGCGCGCGCCGGCGGGCAGGTCGAGGAGCCGCTGGCCAACGCGGTGAAGACGGCGTTGTCGGCGGCGGTGGCCAATACCGCGCCACCGAAGGCGGTGTTCACGAACATCGAGGATCGGCTGCGCTACCTGCGCTGGCTGGGTGCGATGAGCGAGCGGCTGTCCAAGCGCAAGCTCGACACCCAGACCCGGCTCGAATTCCTGGAGACGGTCTGGTACGAGAGCCGTCGCGCCGGGCTGGAGACGGCGCTGGTGCTGGGCCTGATCCAGGTGGAAAGCGGCTTCCGCAAGTACGCCATCAGCAGCGTCGGCGCTCGCGGCTACATGCAGGTGATGCCGTTCTGGACCCGGCTGATCGGCGACGGCGACCCGAACAAGCTCTTCCACATGCAGACCAACCTGCGCTTCGGCTGCGTGATCCTGCGCCACTACCTCGACATCGAGCGTGGCGATCTCTTCCTCAGCCTGGGCCGCTACAACGGGAGCCGCGGGCGCTCGCCGTACCCGGACGCGGTGTTTGCGTCGCGCCGGCTCTGGGAGTATCGGGAATAGGGGCAGAAGCGGCGGCCGCGCCCGGCCCGGCTCAAAGGCCCTGCCATTCGCGCGGGCGCGCCTGCGGCAGGCCCACCAGTGCCAATGCGCGCTCCACCGTGTCGTCGACCAGCTGGTCGATGCTTTGTGGCCGGTGGTAGAAGGCCGGCAGCGGCGGAAAGACGATGCCGCCCATCTCGGTGACCGCGGTCATGTTGCGCAGGTGGGCCAGGTTGAAGGGGGTCTCGCGCACCATCAGCAGCAGGCGCCGGCGTTCCTTGAGGGTCACGTCGGCCGCCCGGGTCAGCAGGTTGTCACACAGGCCGTGGGCCACCGCGGCCAGTGTCTTCATCGAGCAGGGCGCCACCAGCATGCCATCGGCCGCGAAGCTGCCGCTGGCGATCGCCGCGCCGATGTCGGCCGGGTTGTGAGCGACATCGGCCAGCGCCTCGAGTTCGCGCCGGTCGAGGCCCAGTTCATGGTGCACGTTGAGAATGCCGGCCGGCGTGGCCACCAGGTGGGTCTGCACGCCCAGCGCGCGCAGGCGCTGCAGCAGGCGCACGCCGTAGATGGCGCCGCTGGCGCCGGTGATGCCGACAACGAGGCGGCCGCTCATCGCAGAACCGCACCTGAGCGGGCGACGGGTGCCGGGCGGGGACTGGCGTTCACGCGGCGCGCAGCACGTCCTGCAGCTCGCCGGCCTGGTACATCTCCATCATGATGTCCGAGCCGCCGATGAATTCGCCATCGACGTAGAGCTGGGGGATGGTTGGCCAGTTGGCATATTCCTTCACGCCCTGGCGGATTTCTTCGTCCTCCAGCACGTTGACCGTCTTCAGGTCGGTCACGCCGCAGGCCTTGATGATCTGGACGGCGCGGCCGGAGAAGCCGCACATCGGAAATTGCGCAGTGCCCTTCATGAAGAGCACCACCCGGTGGTTCTTGACGAGATCGTCGATGCGTTGCTGAACGTCGCTCATGGTGGTTGTGAATAGAGGATCGGGAATCAGCCCACTTTATAGAGCAAATCAGTGCGCCGCCCTTTGCGCTGGCGCGATGTCCGAGCGCATGCCTGCGGCGTTACCGCCGCGGTGGCGCGCGTCGCGGCAGACCGCGATCAGAACGAGTACGACACCCCCACCTGCACCAGCGGCGACAGCCGCCAGTCGCCCAGCAGCCGCGGCAGGTCGAGTTCACCGTCGCGGCGGCCCTCTTCGCTGATGAACCAGGCGCTGCCGGCGTCGTTGCCCAGCTTGATGTTGGACTTGGGCTTGAGCATCACCACGCCGACGTCGGCGAAGAAGCCCCAGCCGCCGGCGGCGGCCAGCTCCGAGTAGCCCATGCCCAGGTAGGGCAGGGCGCTGCTGCGCTTTTCCACGCCCAGGGTGGGCGAGGTGCGGGCGCCGCTGCTGGCCAGGCTCAGGCCGTGGCCGCTGCCTTGGCTGGCGGCCAGGCGCGGGGCATCGGCCCCCAGGACGCCGCCCGTGGCCCGCAGCCCCAGGTCGCGGCGGAAGTAGAAGTCGCCCAGCACCGACCAGTCGCTCCAGGCCGGGCGGGACTCGCTGTAGGCGGCGGTCCGGCGCAGGCCGGGACGGGTGAGGTAGCGCGCCACGCCAGGCGCCGGAGCGTCTTCGGCGGTATGGCCAAGCGGGACGGCCTGCGAGAAGTGCAGGCCCGGACCCTCCACCCGCACGGCCAGCACCGCCTCGGCGGCGCTGGCGGGCAGGCCGAGTGCCGCAGCGGCACCGGCAGCGACAAGGTGAACCAACCGGGACAGCTTCATGGCTCGCTCCTTGCAATACATGCCGCCTCCCGCAGGAGCGGGCGGCATGCACGTGGCACAACGATGATGAAGTGATCGTAGACCTGCCCGCCGTCCTCGCCAAGAGGGCAGAACGAAGTTGTCTGCCTTCATTTCGGGAGGCCGCGCGTCGCTGCGCGGGGTGCCGCTGTTTGGTCCGCTGGCGCCGGCGATGTGGGGGTCGTGGCCGGGCGCGTCAGCGCCGGCGGCCTCCGGTGCAGCGGGGCCGGCCGGCCAGGTCGTGGCGGGTCGCGATGGACCGGAAGCCGGCCTCGCCAAGCAGTTGCTGCACCGCAGCGGCCTGCTCGTGGCCGTGTTCCATCAGCAGCCAGCCGCCCTCCTCCAGGTGGGCGGGTGCGCCGGCCACGATCTGCGCCAGGTCGTCCAGGCCGCGCGGGCCGGCCGTGAGTGCGCCGCGCGGCTCATGCCGCAGCGCCGGCAGGTGCGGGTCGTCCTCGGCGATGTAGGGCGGATTGCTGACCACCAGATCGAAGCGGGCCTCGGGCTGGCCCGCGAAGGCCTGCCACCACGAGCCGTGCAGCCAGCGCACCGGCAGCCCCAGGCGCTCGCCGTTGAGGCGGGCCACAGCCAGGGCGGCTTCGCTGATGTCGACGGCGCAAACGTCGGCGGCGGGCAGGGCCTGCCGGAGGGCCAGCGCAATGGCGCCGCTGCCGGTGCCCAGGTCGGCCAGCCGGGGGATGGGCCAGGGGCGGGCCAGTTCCAGCGCCCAGTCCACCAGCGTCTCGGTGTCGGGACGGGGCACCAGGACGGCCGGCGAAACCGCCAGGCGCAGGCCGAAGAACTCCTTCTCACCGACCAGGTAGGCCAGCGGCTCACCGTGGGCGCGCCGGCCCGCCAGCTCGGCATAGCGGGCGGCCGCGGCGGCGGGCAGCGGGTCGGTGTCGTGTGCGAGCAACCAGGCACGCGCCCGCTCCACCGGCAAGCCGAGGACATGGGCCAGCAGGGCCTGGGCGTCGATTCGGCCCAGGCCGTTCTGCACGGCGGCCTGCCAGGCGGCCGCCACGCTGGCTGCGGCGGCGATGCTCGCGGCCCTGGCCGGCGGCGAGGCGGGGGCGCCGGCGCTCATGAGCCGCCCAGCTCGAGCGCGTCGAGCTGCTCGGCCAGCTGTTCGGCCTCGCGGGCGGTGCGCAGGGCGCCGATCACCTCGGCCAGGTCGCCATCCATCACCGCCTGCAGCCGGTAGAGCGTCAGGTTGATGCGGTGGTCGGTCAGCCGGCCCTGTGGGAAGTTATAGGTGCGAATGCGGTCGCTGCGGTCGCCGCTGCCCACCAGGCTCTTGCGGGTGGCGGCCTCCTTGGCCTGGCGCTCGCTGCGTTCGCGGTCGCGCAGCCGGGCCGACAGCACGGCCATGGCCTTGGCCTTGTTGCGGTGCTGGGAGCGGTCGTCCTGGCATTCGGCCACGATGCCGGTGGGCAGGTGGGTGATGCGAATGGCCGACTCGGTCTTGTTCACATGCTGCCCGCCGGCGCCGCTGGCCCGGAAGGTGTCGATGCGCAGGTCGGCCGGGTTGATGGCCACTTCTTCGGCTTCGTCCGGCTCGGGCATCACCGCCACGGTGCAGGCGCTGGTGTGGATGCGGCCCTGCGTCTCGGTGGCCGGCACGCGCTGCACCCGGTGGCCGCCTGATTCAAACTTGAGCTGGGCGTAGACATCCTCGCCCTCGATGCGGGCCACCACTTCCTTGTAGCCGCCCAGGTCCGATTCGCTGGACGACATCAGCTCGCAGCGCCAGCCCTGGCGCTCGGCATGGCGCAGGTACATGCGCAGCAGGTCGCCGGCGAACAGGGCCGATTCGTCGCCGCCGGTGCCGGCGCGGATTTCGAGGAAGACGTTGCGGCTGTCGTCCGGGTCGCGCGGCAGCAGCGAGCGTTGCAGCTCGCCTTCCAGGCGCTGCAGGTCGGCCTCGGCGGCGGCAATCTCCTCGCGGGCCATCTCGGCCATGTCGGGGTCGGACAGCATCTCGCGTGCACCGGCCAGGTCGCGCTCGCGCTGCAGGTAGCGGTCGTAGCGCTGGGCCACCGCGGCCACCTCGGCGTGCTCCCGGGTCAGGCCACGGAAGCGGGTGATGTCGCTCAGCACGTCGGGTGCGGCCAGCACCGCGTCCAGGTCGTGCAGGCGCTGGACGTATCGTTCGAGTTGGTGGCGCAGGGCGTTTTTCATCGGGGGCTTTCGGCCCGCCGGCTGCCGGATGGAGGGGCGCGGCGGCCCCGTCCGGCATCCGGCGGACGGCGGGGCTAGAGAGCGGTTTGGCCCAGGGCGGGCGCCAGCCGGCCGGGCGCCGGGCGCCGCGGCCGGGCCGGCCCTCGGTGAGGGCAGCCGGCTCGGTGCAGGGCGGCGATCCGGCTCGGCATCATGGCATGGGCCATCACGGTGCGGCGCGGCATCTCAGCGACGGCCGTCGCCGGGCTTGGTCAGCCCGCGCAGGAACAGCCGCGAGACGGTATCGGCCAGCTGCTGCCGGTGCTGCGCATCGGCGCTGTGCAGCTCGGCCATGGTGCCGTGCAGCATCTTCTGGGTCAGGCCGCGGGAGAGGGCGTCCAGCACCTCCTCGACATCGGCGCCGCGGGCGATCGCCTTGCGGGCGCGCGCGATCTCGGCTGCGCGCCATTCGTCGGCCTGGGCGTTGAGGGCTTGGATCAGCGGCACGGTGGAGCGCTGGTCGAGCCAGTTCACGAAGCTCTGCACGCCGGTTTCGATGATGGCCTCGGCCTGGGCCACTGCGGCCTGGCGCTTCTCGCCGGCCGTCTGCACCACGGCGGACAGGTCGTCGACCGTGTAGAGATAGACGTCGTCCAGCCGCGACACCTCGGGCTCGATGTCGCGCGGCACCGCCAGGTCAACCATGAACATGGGCCGGTGCTTGCGCGCCTTCAGGGCCCGCTCCACCGCCCCCAGCCCGATGATGGGCACCGAGCTGGCGGTGCAGGACACCACCACGTCGAACTCGTGCAGCCGGCTCGGCAGGTCGGCCAGGCGCATGGCCTCGGCGCTGAAATGCGTGGCCAGCTTCTCGCCGCGCTCCAGGGTGCGGTTGGCCACCGCCATCGCCTTGGGCGCCTTGGCCGCGAAATGGGTGGCGGCCAGCTCGATCATCTCGCCAGCACCGACGAACAGCACCTTGACGTCGCGCAGGTCCTCGAACAGCTGGCTGGCCAGCCGCACGGCGGCGGCGGCCATGCTGATCGAATGCGCGCCGATCTCGGTGGAAGTGCGCACTTCCTTGGCGACCGCAAAGGAGCGCTGGAACAGCTGGTGCAGCGTGGTGCCCAGCGTGCCGGCGGCATCGGCCTCGCGCACCGCCTGCTTCATCTGGCCGAGGATCTGCGGCTCGCCCAGCACCATGGAGTCGAGCCCGCTGGCCACCCGGAAGGCATGCCGGGCCGCCTGGCCGCCCTGCAGCACATAGGCATGCTGCGACAGCTCGGCGCTGCCCACACCACCCAGGCCGGCCAGCCAATCCATGGCGGGTCGCACCAGCTCGGTGGGTGCGGCACAGTACAGCTCGGTGCGGTTGCAGGTCGAGATGAGCGCCGCTTCGGGCCGCAGGCTGATGCGCTCGCGCAGGTTGTGCAGCGTCGGCCCCAGTTGTTCGAGGGTGAACGCAAAACGCCCCCGGAGGTCGACGGGGGCGGTCGTATGGTTCAGTCCGAGGGCGAAAACGCTCATGGGACGGATTATAAAATTGCCAGCTGTTTCAAGCGCTTGGTGTCTCACTATGGGCTTGATCGAAATCAACCCTGGACACCACCGCCGATGGGCTTTCTCGATGCCGTGTGGCACCTGCTCAATTTCGTGGCTCCCGCGCTCGGGCTGGGCCTGCTGAGCGCCAGCTTTGCCAAGCTCTGCTGGCGCCAGGCGCTGCAGGGGGTGCCATGGCGGCGGCTGGCCGCCTGGAGTTGTGGCGGCGCCGGCCTGGCCCTGGTGGCGGGCCTGCTGTTGAGCGGCCGGGACGGCCGCATGCTGACCTACCTGGCCATGACCGTGGCCAGCGCTGCCGCCCTGCTGTGGGCCGGCTGGGGCCCGGGGCGCCGTGGCTGACGCGCTGCCGGCCCTCTGGTGCCGCTGGCTGCGCGGCTGGCGCGGCCTGCCGCTGGCGCTCCTGCTCTGGCTGGCCTGCGGCGCCGCGCTGGCCGAACCGGTGTCGCTGGTCGGCCAAGCCGACTACCTGGTGGACCGCAGCGGGCGGCTGAGCGCCGATCAGGCGCTGCGCGCCAAAGGCTGGCGCCTGCTCGGCCCGCGCCAGGAGTTTGCCGCGGCGCCGGCCGCGGTGTGGTTGCGGTTCCGGCTGCCGGCGACGGTCGGCTCGCGGGCGGTGCTCGAACTGCCGCGCACGGTGGTCAGCGAAGCGACCCTCTACCAGCCGGCGCGCGAGGGTGGCTGGCTCCGGCTGGAAGCCGGCGACCGGGTGCCGCCGACGCAATGGCCAATCGCTGCGCCCGAGCTCGCCTTTCCGGTGCACCCGGTGCCCGGCGCCGCGTCTACCACCGTGTTGCTGCGCCTGCGCCACGCCGATCCCTTCCTGCCCCGGCCGCTGGTGTGGGCCGAAGAGGGCTACGGCACCCACCGGGCGCTGGAGCACCTGTGGATCGGACTCTTCCTGGGCGTGGCACTGATGTCGGTGGCCTACGCGGCCGGTGAAGCGCTGCTGCGCGGCGACGCCGTCAACGCCTGGTATGCCTGGCATGTGGTGCTGATGGCGGCCTTCCAACTGGTGCAGATGGGCTATGCACGGGTCTACCTGGGCGGGCACGATGCCGGCTCGACCCAGGCGGCCCGGCTGGTGGCGGGCACCCTGCTGGCGTCGGTGAGCCTGTTGTTCGTGCGCCGTGCGCTGCCGCAGGCCATCAGCGGCATGCGGGTGAGCGCCTGGGCGCTGGCGGTGGCAGCCTTTGGCGTCGTCCTGACCGCGGCCTATGTGCTGTGGCCCGCGCTGTCGCAGCAGCCCGGGGTGCTGGTGGCGCAGCACGGCTACTACCTGCTGGTGGTGTTCAGCGTGGGCCTGCTGTTGTGGACGGTGCGCGGCCTGCGCCTGCCCTACATGGGCTGGTACGTGGCGGCCTTCGCGGCGGCCGGGGCGGGGGTGGCGCTGCAGATCGCGCATGCGCAAGGCTGGCTGCCGGCCGATAGCCCGGCCCGCTACGCATTGCTGGCCGGCGTGGCGGTGGAAATCGCGGTGCTCACCTACGCGCTGAACTTCAGCGCCCGCGAAGTGCTGAGCGACCCGGGCCTGAAACGCGAAGGCGCCCGGCGTGACCGCTGGACCGGCCTGCTGCATGCGGCCGAGCTGCCCCGCCTGCTGGTGGCGATGGCGGTGCGGGCGCTGCGGCTGAACACGCGCGGGTCGGTGGTGCTGCTGCAGCTGGCCAACCTGGCCGACCTCAAGCGCAGCCACGGTGCGGCCATCACCGAGACGGTGGTGAAGGCCTGCGGCCGCGTCATCCGGGAAGCCTGCAATGCCGGCGACCTGCCGCTGCGGCTCGACGAGGAGCGCTTCATCGTGTTGATCGAGCAGGTGCACAGCCGTGCGGAGGCCCATGCCCTGGCCGAGCGCGTCCTGCAACTCGGCTTGCGCCACCATCCCGAGCTGCCGCCGCTGGAGCTGCTGCACTGGCATGCAGCGATCGCCCACCTGCCACGCCACCTCAAGGGCGATCCGCAGACGCTGGTGGTGCGGCTGGACCAGTTGCTCACGCAGATCCGGCGGGGCAGCGCCGCGCTGGTGCGCGAGCTGCCCTAGCAGGCTGCTGAAATACTGCGCTGAAGAACCTACCTCGACCCGCGAGCTGATGGAGTTTCGGTAGCTGCCGTCGCGAGGAGTGTCAGAAGGGCCATTTCCAAGCTGGTTCGCCCCTGTGGAGGGCCGAGTTGCGCACCTGCGCTGCTCATCTGGCGCCTTGCAGACGGACCTGTCCCAGCGAGCGCATGCGCACCAAGTTGTAGGCCGCCATGTTCAGCACGAACAACTGGTCCACCTTCTTGAGTCCGCGCACCATCACCTGCCGGATCGAGCCGATGGTCTTGGCCCACCCGAAGGCCTGCTCGATGCGCTTGCGGCACTGCATCGACAACGCGTACCCGTCGGTCTGGGCGATCTCATCGGGCACCGCCGAGCGACGCCCCGACTTGTTCTGCGCCACATGAGGCTCGACCTTGAGCTGCTGCAATTCGGCGATGAACTGCGCCGCGTCGTAGCCCTTGTCTGCACCCAGCGTGATCTCTGCCTCAGGGTTGACCTGCCGGGCATCGTTGATCATGGCCCGGGCCGCCGCGCGCTCGGCATAGCCGTTTGCCTGAGTGACCACGGCATTGACGATCAGGCCGTGCCGGTTGTCCATCAGTGTGTGGCCCATGAAGCGCATCTCGCTGGCAGTCTTGCCCTTGCGATACAGGCGGCTGTCTGGATCGGTCTTCGATTCGTGCGTGTCGTTGCTGCGCGGCTGGCCCCGGAAGTCGCTGCCATCGTTGCTGCTGCCACCGCCCGCGTCGTCGTCGTCGCCGGCCTTCTTGGGCACAAAGCTCTTGTGGCTGGCCCACGCCTGGATCAGCGTGCCGTCCACACTGAAGTGTTCCTTGGACAGCCAGTTCTTGCGCTCGGCTTGCGCCAGCACTTCGTTGAAGAACGCGACCACCGCATCGTGCTCGATCAAGCGCTGTCGGTTCTTGCTGAATACCGTGGGCACCCACACGTTGTCGTCCATCGATAGGCCGATGAACCAGCGAAACAGCAAGTTGTATTGCACTTGCTCCATCAGCAGTCGCTCCGAGCGCACCGAGTACAGCACCTGCAGCAACATCGCCCGTAGCAGCTTCTGCGGGGCGATGCTCGGACGCCCGCCCTTGGCGGCGTCCTCATACATGTCGGCGAACATGTCTTCAAGCTCGATCAGCGCGTCGTTGACCATCGCGCGTATCGCCCGCAGCGGATGCGTGGCCGGCACGAAGTCGTCCAGCTTCTTGACGCTGAACAGGCTCTCGGTGAAGGTGTCGGGACCGCGCATAGGTGGCAACAAGATTCAGGTTCGGGTGCTGGGTGACACTGTGCCGCATCTCCGCCAGGATGCGCTGCCGACGGCGAGGTATTTCAGCAGCCTGCTAGGTGCTCGCAGCGCCGCCGCAGCAGCGCTGCGGCTAAGAGCGGCTAACAAAACTCAGCGCAGCGGTTCTGGCTAGGCGCGCCGCCGCAGACAGTACGACCGGTACGGCAAGGCGGCGCAACGACGCCAGAAGAGTTTTGTTAGCCGCTCTAAGTGCCGGCACGGCGGCAAGCCGTGCGGCTCAGGCCGGCTGGGCGACGCCTTCGCGCGTCAGCACCTCGCCGCGCAGCGAGTGCGGCAGGGCCTGGGTGATCTTGACGTCGATCATGCGGCCCACCAGCCGGGCGGCCTGCGGGCCGCCGGCGAAGTTGACGATGCGGTTGCACTCAGTGCGGCCCATCAGTTCGCCCGGGTCCCGGCGGGACGGGCCTTCGACCAGGATGCGCTGCACGGTGCCGACGCGGCTTTCGCTGATGCGCCGCACATTGGCCTCGATGGTGGCCTGCAGGTGCTGCAGGCGCTGCAGCTTGAGCTCGCGCGGGGTGTCGTCCTGCAGCGCGGCGGCCGGCGTGCCGGGACGCGGGCTGAAGATGAAGCTGAAGGAGTTGTCGTAGCCGACGTCCTCGATGAGCTTCATCATCTTCGCGAAATCGTCCTCGGTCTCGCCGGGGAAGCCCACGATGAAGTCGCTCGACAGGCTCAGCTGCGGCCGCACCGCCCGAAGTTTGCGGATGGTGCTCTTGTATTCGAGCGCGGTGTAGCCGCGCTTCATCGCCATGAGGATGCGGTCGGAGCCGTGCTGCACCGGCAGGTGCAGGTGGCTCACCAGCTGCGGCACGCGGGCATAGACGTCGATCAGCCGCTGCGTGAACTCGTTCGGGTGGCTGGTGGTGTAGCGGATGCGCTCGATGCCGGGGATCTCGGCGACGTATTCGATCAGCAGCGCGAAGTCCGCAATCTCCGCCGTGTCGCCCATCCTGCCGCGGTAGGCATTGACGTTCTGGCCGAGCAGGGTGACTTCCTTCACGCCCTGGTCGGCCAGGCCGGCGACCTCGACCAGCACGTCCTCGAAGGGCCGCGACACTTCCTCGCCGCGGGTGTAGGGCACGACGCAGTAGCTGCAGTACTTGGAGCAGCCCTCCATGATGGAGACAAAGGCGCTGGCGCCGTCCACGCGGGCCGGCGGCAGGTGGTCGAACTTCTCGATCTCCGGGAAGCTGATGTCCACCTGGGGTCGCTGCAGCTGCTCGCGGCGCGCCAGCATGTCCGGCAGGCGGTGCAGGGTCTGCGGGCCGAACACCACGTCGACATAGGGCGCGCGTTCGATGATGGCGGCGCCTTCCTGGCTCGCCACGCAGCCGCCGACGCCGATCTTCACGCCCTTTTGCTTGAGATGCTTGAAGCGGCCGAGGTCGGAGAACACCTTCTCCTGCGCCTTCTCGCGCACCGAGCAGGTGTTGAAGAGGATCAGGTCGGCCTGCTCGGGATCGTCGGTCGGCTCGTAGCCTTGCGCGGCATTGAGCACGTCGGCCATCTTGTCGGAGTCGTACTCGTTCATCTGGCAGCCGAAGGTCTTGATGTAGACCTTCTTGCCGGCCTTGGGGGAGGTGGGGTGGTCCATGCCGGGCTCCTCAGCGCTTGGTCCAGACCTGGGCCACCGGGTCGAAGGCCCAGCGGGCCGCGTCCTCGCGCTTCTTCGGCCAGAGCTTCTTGGCTTCCTCCTCGCGCAGCACCCAGACGTCCTTGACCAGGCCCAGGGGATCGATCGTGTAGTTCACGACCAGCTTGGTGCCGATCAGCGAGCCGGACATCACCAGCATGTTGTCGGTGCCGCGGATGCGCGAACCCGGTGCCAGGCGGGCGGCCTGGCCGTTGAGCGTGATCTCGGGCGGCTGCTGCACGACGATCTCGCCGCGCAGCGCGTCTTGTGGGAAGGAGCGTTGCACTTGCGCCTGCACGATGGCAGGCAGGGACAGGGCGGCTGCAAGGCCGAGCAGGACACAGCGGGGCATGGTGTAGATCCAGGGGCTGTCGGAAATGAGAAAGGCCGCTCACGAGGGAGCGGCTGCACAGGCTGCCAGTGTAGCGCCGTGCTACAGGGTGACAGAGGCGGTGATTGCGATGTGAAACCCCACTTCCGGGGGAAGGCGCATGCGGGTTGCGGTGACTAGACTGAAATCGACGTGCTCGGCGACTGCACCAATGACCGAGTGCCACCAGGGGAGCGACAGTGAAGAAGCAAATCGTCCGGGTCTCGCCCGTGCAGACCGCCAAGGTCATGGCCGTGCTCTACTTCGTGCTCACCGTGCCCTTGTTCGCGGTGCTGGCCTTCGGGGGCGTGTTGACGCCGGAAGGCCAGCGGCATTTCTTCTCGGGCCTGGCCTGGCTGATGCCGATGCTCTACCTGGTGGTGGGCTTCCTTGGCACGGTGCTCCTGGCCTGGGCCTACAACCTTGCCGCGCATTGGGTGGGCGGGGTGGAGATCACGCTGGTCGACAGCCGCTGACGGCGACCGGCACCGCATGGTGCTGCTAGCCCGCCTGCCGCGGCGGCGTGGCGCACCACGCGGCAGGCAGCGCCGCGGCGTCCAGGTGCAGGTCGGGCTCCTTCTCGAAGCTCGCGAGCAGGGCGTCCACCACCACCCGCACCCGCTGGCTGAGGAATTGCCGGTGCGGATAGCACAGGAAGATCGAGCGGTCGCCCACCTCATGCTGGCCATGCAGCAGCAGCTGCAACCGCCCCGCCCGCAGCAGCGGCGCGATGTAGGGCAGGCCGGCCTGGGCGATGCCTTCGCCGGCCTCCGCCAGGTCGAGCAAGGACTCGGGGTCGGACACCCACAGCTGGGCCTGCGGCTGCATCTCCAGCCGGCCGCGGCCGGACGGCTTGCGAAACACCCACGGCGGCACCATCCCGGTGCCGAAGCGCACGCCGAGCAGCCGATGGCCGGCCAGGTCCTCCGGCGTCTGCGGCACGCCATGCCGGCGCAAATAGGCGGGAGACGCCACCAGCACCACGCTGAGCGGCGAGATGCGGCGGGCGACCAGGCCTGAATCCATCAGGTGGCCGCCGCGCAGGCCGATGTCATAGCCCTCACCCACCATGTCGACCGGCCGGTTGTCCAGGCTCACCTCCACCTGCAGGCGCGGATAGCGCTGGGCCAGCTTGCCCAGCAGCGGCAACACGAAGCGACGACCGAAGGCCAGCCCGACCGAAATGCGCACCCGCCCGGCCGGCTCGCCGCCGGCACGGGTGACCTCCGTCACTGCGGCGTCGAGCAGGCGCAGGGCTTCGCTGGCCTTGCCGAGGAAGGCCTGGCCTTCCTCAGTGAGTGTCAGGCGCCGTGTCGTGCGGTTGAACAGGCGCACTTGCAGCTGTTGTTCGAGCCGCATCACGTTCTTGCTGACGGCGGCCGGCGTCAGGTCGAGCTTCGCGGCCGCGGCGGTGAAGCTGCCACCGCTGGCGCTTTCGATGAAGGAGACCAGCCCCTGCAGGTGTTTCACGACAAGCCTTCTTCAACTCGCAGTTGAAATTGTTTGGAGATTATGGCGCTTCACGGCGAGGGGAGCGCTGCCTACAGTCAGGGCTCCTTCCACTTCCCAACAAGAGAAAGCAGGATGAACAGGCCCCTTTCCGGCGTCGTCGCCACCACAGCGGTGCTCGCTGCCCTGAACCTCGTTGCCGCAGCGGGTGCCGCGGCCGCCGTCGAGTCCGCCGAGGCCGATGCCACCCAGGCGGTGGGCACCTCGGCGGCGCCGGCCACCCCCGACCTTGCCACGCGAGTGGATGCGGCCATCGATCGCGCCTTGGCTTCCCGCCGCATCGTCGGCGCCGTCGTCCTGGTGGCCCAGGACGGCCGGCTGGTCTACCGGCGAGCCGCCGGCCTGGCCGACCGCGAGGCCGGTACGCCGATGCGGGAAGACGCCGTCTTCCTGCTTGCCTCGGTGACCAAGCCGATCGTCAGCGTTGCTGCGCTGCGCCTGGTCGAGCAGGGCCGGTTGCGGCTGGAGGATCCGGTGAGCCGCTGGTTGCCGCACTTCCGCCCGCGCACCGCGGAGGGCGCCGCGCCGGACATCACGGTGCACCACCTGCTCACCCACACCGCCGGCCTGGGGTATGACTTCATGCAGCCAGCGGACGGCCCTTACCGCCGCCTGGGCGTCTCCAACGGACTGGACCGGCCGGGCCCCAGCCTGGACGAGAACCTGCGCCGCATCGCCCGTGCGCCACTGGCTTACACGCCGGGCCACGGCTGGGGCTACTCGATGGCCACCGACGTGCTCGGCGCGGTCGTCGCCAAGGCCGCCGGGCAGGACCTGCCGGCCGCAGTGCGTCGCCTGGTCACTGCACCGCTGCAGATGGACGACACCCGCTTCTCGGTGGTGGATCGAGGCCGCCTGGTGGCGCATTACGCCGACGGGCAGCCCGCGCCGGTGCGCATGCAGGGCCTGCAAGCGGTGGACTTCCATGGCGCCACGGTGAACTTCGCGCCCGGCCGCCTGCTGGACCGGCGCGCGTATCCGTCCGGTGGCGCCGGCATGGCCGGCACCGCGGGGGACGTGCTGCGATTCCTGGAGACCGTGCGCGCCGGCGGCGGCCCGCTGCTGCGGCCGGAGACGGTGGCCTTGATGAGCAAGGCCCATGTGGGTGCCGAGGCCCGGACCGAAGGCCCGGGCTGGGGATTTGGCTACGGCTGGGGCGTGTTGCTCGACCCGGCGGCGGCGCGCTCGCCGCAGTCGGCCGGCACGCTGCAGTGGGGCGGCGCCTATGGCCACAAGTGGTTCATCGACCCGCAGCGCCGCCTGACCGTGGTGGCCCTGACCAACACCGCTTTCGAAGGCATGGCCGGGGTGTTCACCACCGATCTGCGCGACGCGGTCTACGGCGCTGGCACGCCTGCCGGGGGGCGGTGAGCTCGGGCAGCGGGCGGAGGCGCAGGTCGGGTGCCTGAGGCACCTGGCGGGTGGTGCAGTGCGCAGCACGGGAGCCGAAGCGCGGGGGCCGGAGCCCGGACGCGCGAAGACGCGAAGGCCGCAAGCCGTGAGCCGTGAGACGTGAGCCGTGAGCCGTGAGCCGTGAGCCGTGAGTCGCGAGCCGCGAGCCGCGAGCCGTAGGCTGCATCGCCTATCGCCTATCGCCTATCGCGTATCGCGTATCGCGTATCGCGTATCGCCCATGACCCATGACCCATGACCCATGACCCATGACCCATGGCCCATGACCCATGGCCCATGACCCATGGCCCATGGCCCATGCCGCCGCCCAGGCGACCGCTCCCTCCCTTCCGCTGCCCTTCTTGACCCTGACGCTGCGTCAGGGTGCACACTGCCTGCATTTTGCAGGGGCGCGTGCAGGCGCCGATCCGGAAACAGGAGCGAGAGGTGATGCGTATCGGTGAACTGGCCCGCCATGCCGGGCTGACGGTGAGGACACTGCACCATTACGACGCGATCGGCCTGCTGCGGCCTTCGGCGCGCTCGGAGGGCGGCTACCGGCTGTACCAGCCCGATGATGTCGCCCGGCTGCACGCCATCCAGGCCTTGCGGCACCTGGGGCTCTCGCTCGACGAAGTGGGGCGCCTGCTGGACGAGGGAGGCGCCTCGCTGCCCTGCATCGTCGAGCAGCAAATCCACGCGATCGACCGCGAGATCGCACAAGCCACGCAGCTCCGGCAGAGGCTCATGCTGCTGCGCGAGAAGTTCTCGGCCGGCCACGTGCCGGAGATGGGGGACTGGCTGGCCAGCCTGCACCTCATGACCACCTGCGACAAGTACTTCACCAACGAGGAGCTGCATACCATCTTCGGCCAGTGGCGCTTGATCGCCAGCGCCTGGCCGCCGCTGATGCAGGCCATGCGCCGCGCGATGGAAGCCGGCGTGGCACCCGAGAGCCCAGAGGCACAGCCGCTGATGGTGCGCTGGATGAGCCTGATGGGCATCTGGATGAAGGGCGATTTCGACCTCATCCGCCGCTGGGGCGAGATGTACAAGCGGGAGCCGGAAGCACTGCGCGGCAACGGGCCCGACCCGCGCATGCTGGCCTATGTCGAGCGAGGGGTGAACGTGCGGCTGGAGTTGCTGGGCAAGTACATGAGCCTGGCCGAGATGCAGCGGCTGGCGTTGCTGCCGCAGGCGGAGTGGGACACCCTGGTGGCCGCCGCCACCGAGCTGGCCCAGTCCGCCGTGCCGGCCGAGGATGAGAGGGTGCGGGCGCTGGCCCGGCGGTGGATGGGCCTGATGGACCGGGTGGCCGGCCACGACCGCGAGCTGCGCGACCGCTTGCTGCTGGCCTACCGCAACGAGCCGGTGCTGGCCGCCGGTGCGGCCCTTCCGCCCGTGCTGCGTGCCTACCTGCACGCCGCCCTGGTCGCACCGCTTGACCCTGTCGCTGCGTGAGGCCGGAGACTCCTTGCATGCCATCCTGCAAGGAGATCACTGCATGACCGATGCCCACTCGGGCGGCCCCCCGGCCCCCATCGCACCGCCGCTGAGCCGCGACCGCAACTTCGCCTGGATGATCGGCGGCAGCATGGTGTCCATGCTGGGTGACCAGTGCAGCCTGATTGCCTTGCCCTGGCTGGTGCTGCAGATGACCGGCGACACCTTGATGCTCGGCGTGGTGCTGGGCCTGGTGAGCCTGCCGCGGGCCCTGTTCATCCTGGTGGGCGGTGCGCTGGTCGACCGGCATTCGCCCAAGCGGGTGCTGATGCGTTCCAAGCAGGTCAGCGCGGTGCTGCTGCTGGTGCTCGCGGGCCTGTTGCTCGGCGGTGGGCTGAGTTTGTGGATGGTCTACCTGCTGGCCTTCGGGTTGGGGTTGGCGTCGGCCTTCGGCATCCCGTCCGGCACTTCGCTATTGCCGCAGGTGGTGGCACGCGAGCGGCTGCCAGCGGCCAACAGTGCCATGCTGGGGCTGCGCCAGTTGTCGATGTTCATCGGCCCCTTGCTGGCCGGCGGGCTGATCCTGTGGTTCGGCGATGCGCAGGCCGCGGCGGTGAGCGATGCGCGTGGCCTGGGGCTGGCCTTCCTGCTCGACGCCTTCAGCTTCGTGCTCTCGGCCTGGACGCTGTCCAAGGTGCGCCTGCGTGAGCAGGCGGCACCGGCTTCCGGCCAGGGGCCCAGGTCGGCGGTGCTCGCCGCGGTAGCCGAAGGCCTGCGCTGGTGCTGGAACGACCGGCCGCTGCGGGCCAGCTTCCTCTATTGGGGCGGGGTGGCACTGCTGATCTACGGGCCCATTCACATCGCGCTGCCGGTGCTGGCCGACCAGCAACCGGCACTCGGCGCGGCGGCCTTTGGCTTGCTCACAGGAGCGCACGGTGCCGGCACCCTGCTCGGCATGGTGGTGTCCGGGGTGCGGCCGGGCCTGCGGGCACGCAACCTTGGCACCACCTTGCTGCTGGTGGACCTGCTCATCGGCCTGCTCTTCATGCCCCTGGGTTGCATCAGTGCCCTGTGGCAGGGCATGGCGCTGCTGCTGGTCATCGGGCTGTTCGGCGGCTACATGCAGGTGGAGGTCTTCACCTGGCTGCAGCAGCGGGTGCCACCGGCCTTGCTGGGGCGGGCCATGAGCCTCTTCCTCTTCATCTTCATGGGGCTCGCGCCATTGTCGGCCGCCGTCAGCGGCTGGTTCATGCGGCATGTGAGCGTGGCGCAGTTGTTCGCCGCCAGTGGCGCCCTGCTGGTCGCGATGGTGCTGCTGACCCTGGCGGGCTCGCGCATGCGGGAGATCACCGACCTGCCGCAGGCCGCCCGGGAAGGCTGAAGCCGGCAGCGCGGTATGGCGCCGCCTTCTTCTTCATGCAGGGACTTGCCAGCCATGGCGCTGACCGAGAGCCTGGCCGAGAGCTCAGCCCCGGTGGAGCGGGTGCACGACATCTCGCAGGACGATGCGGTGAGGTACGACTGGGCCCCGTTTCCCGGGCGCATCGAGCCGCTGTCGCCCGGCGGCGCGGCCCCGACGGTGGACGCGCAGGTCAGGGTGCGGTCGCGGCTGGGCATGAGCAGGGTGGTGGCCTTCGTGCAGGAGGATGCGCCGCAGCGGGCGGCGGTCTCCATGGTTGCGGGGCCGTGGTTCCTGGCCCGTTCGCGGGCATGTGGATCTTCCAGCCGAGGAGCTCGGTCGCACGCGGGCGCGCTGTCGCTACACCGCGGTGGCGCGGCCAGCGTGGCTGCGCTTCATCATCGAGCCGGTGGCGGCGGCCTACTTCTCGCGCGTGGTGGGGCGGCGCCTGGCCGGGCTCAAGGCGTCTTGCGAACGGCAGGCCGGCACAGGCTTTGCCGGGTGAGGGCATCCCCCTTCACAGGAGAAGCCAACCATGCCCAGCACCAGCACCCCTGCAGGCGGACCGCAAGGCCCGCGCATCGACATCCATCGTGAACAGGACCTGCGCGAATGGTCCCGCAAGCTCGACGCCACGCCCGAACAATTGAAGGAAGCGGTTCAGGCCGTCGGCGACAGCGCCGACGATGTCGAGATGCACCTCAAGGGCAGCCGCAGCACGACCAATAGCGATCGCATGAGCGGGGAGGCGCCCAGGCACTGATGAGCCCCGCAGCCGGCCTTCGATGTGGCATCGGAGGCACCAAGCAAAAAGGCTTGCCGGTCGATGACGGGCAAGCCTTTTTAGATTCTGGTGGCGCTTCAGGGATTCGAACCCCGGACCTGCGGATTATGATTCCGTCGCTCTAACCGACTGAGCTAAAGCGCCAAGAGACCGAGATTATAGGCACACCCCCAGGGGGTTTGGCAAGCCCCCCGCCGCAAGAATTTCAGAGGTGCGAAAGATGTCGCACCTGACATGCGCTTTCCGACCTAGCAAAGCCGAAATCGTTCGTTCGCGCCGTGCCGGCGCACTCCTATCGTAGAGCCCATCCCCAGCGACATCGGCTCCTCGAAAGTTGGCATGAACCTCCTCGGCATCCCGCGCAGCACCTGCTCCCCGTCCCGGCCATCCCGCTGCCCGGCGCTGCCGTCCGGCCCGGCGAGGGCCCTGCTACAAGGCCCGCGCTGCCGAATGCCGGCAGCGATGCGGCGATGTCGCTGAGACGCACCGAGCGTTTCCTGGCCGGCATTCATGGCTGGCGTCTCCTCGCCCCTGACCCGGGGCTTTGCACCCCGAACCACCATGTGTTGCGGCACGTGCGGGGTGCCTTTTATTCCTGCGATCCGTTTCCACACCCCATCATGAACGACCTCACCTCCTTGCGCGGCGCACGCCGCACCTGGCTGCGGATCGCCGCCGCGGCGACCGCGGCCCTTGGCCTGCTGGCCAGCACCGCCACCTTGGCCCAGACGAAAGAGGCCGCGGTGCTGCGCATCGGCTACCAGAAGTACGGCACGCTGACCCTGCTGAAGGCGCGCGGTGACCTGGAGAAGCGCCTGGCGCCCCAGGGCATCACCGTGAAGTGGACCGAATTTCCGGCCGGCCCGCAGTTGCTCGAAGGGCTGAACGTCGGATCGATCGACTTCGGCACCGTCGGCGAGGCGCCGCCCATCTTCGCCCAGGCTGCCGGCGCGGACCTGGTCTACGTGGCTCACCAGCCGCCGGCACCGGCGGCCGAGGCGATCGTGGTGCCGGCCGGCTCGCCGCTCGGCTCGGTGGCGGCGCTCAAGGGCAAGCGGGTGGCGCTGAACAAGGGCTCCAACGTGCATTACCTGCTGGTGAAGGCACTCGAGCGGGCCGGCCTGAGGCTGGCCGACATCCAGCCGGTCTACCTGCCGCCGGCCGATGCGCGGGCCGCCTTCGAGCGCGGCAGCGTGGACGCCTGGGTCATCTGGGATCCCTTCCTCGCAGCGGCCGAGCAGCAGCTGGGCGCCCGCGTGCTGGCTGACGGCCGTGGCCTGGTCGCCAACCACCAGTTCTATCTGGCCGCTCGCCGCTATGCCGAGCAGCAGCCGGCCGTGATCCGCGCGGTGGTGGAGGAGCTGGCCCGGCTGGATGCCTGGTCGCAACAGCACCCGGCCGAGGTGGCGCAGGTGCTGGCACCTCAGATCGGCCTGGACGTGGCCATCACCCGGCGCGCCGCCGACCGCTTCGCCTACGGCATCCAGCCCATCAGCCCGCAGGTGGCGGCCGAGCAGCAAAAGATCGCCGACGTCTTCCATCAGCTGAAGCTGATTCCCAAGGCGATCCGCATCGCCGATGCGCTGCCGGCGGCGACGGCCACCGCCGCCTCGGCCCGCGGCGGGCAATGAAGGAACACAGAACAAAGCACAGGGAGTCCTCATGAACGATCTCGATCCACAAGACCAGGCAGTGCGGCGCCGCCTGCTGCTGCAGGCCGCGGTGGCCTTCGGGTTGGCCGGCAGCCTGCCCACCGTGCGGGCCCAGGATGCGCCGGCGCAGCTGCGCATCGGCTTCCAGAAGTCGGCCGTCAACCTGGTGGTGCTCAAGCAGCAGGGCGCACTGGAGAAGCGCTTTCCCGCCACCCGGGTGCAATGGGTCGAGTTTCCGGCCGGCCCGCAGCTGCTGGAGGCGCTGGCGGTGGGCAGCCTCGAGTTCGGCCTCACCGGCGACACACCGCCGGTGTTCGCCCAGGCCGCCGGCAAGGACCTGCTGTATGTCGGCGCCGAGCCGGCCAAGCCGCTCAGTTCGGCGATCCTGGTGCCGCCCGATTCGCCGCTGCGCAGCCTGGGCGACCTGAAGGGCCGGCGCATCGCGCTGCAGAAGGGCTCCAGCTCGCACTACCTGCTGGTGCGTGCGTTGCACAAGGCCGGCCTGTCGTGGAGCGACATCCAGCCGGTCTACCTGCCGCCGGCCGATGCCCGGGCCGCTTTCGAGCGCGGCAGCGTCGATGCCTGGGTCATCTGGGACCCGTACTACGCCGCCACCGAACTGGCCCTGCGCCCGCGGGTGCTGACCGACGGGCGCGGGCTGACCGGCAACAACTCCTTCTACCTGGCTTCACGCCCGCTGGTGCACGGCCACCCGCAGGTGGTGCAGGCCCTGCTGGCCGAGCTATCGGCTGCCGACGCCTGGGTGCAGGCACACCGCAAGGAGGCCGCCCAGCAGGTGGCCGACTTCAGCGGCCTGAGCCTGGCCACCGTGCACCGGTTCATCGCGCGCCGCCCGGCCTCGCCGGTGCGCCCGCTCGATGCGGCCGCCGCGCGGGAGCAGCAACGGGTGGCCGACACCTTTCGCCAGCTCGGCCTCATTCCCCAGCCCATCCAGGTGGCGGACATCGTCTGGCAGCCGGGTCGCGAGGGCCCGGCCCTGCAGGCGGCGAGCCGGACCGCTCCCTGACCCCTGGCCCTGACCTTCGACAGCAGACAAACACACAAGGACCCCAAGGACGACGCCATGAAAGTGCTCTGGTTCATTCCCACCCACGGAGACTCCCGCTACCTCGGCACCAGCAAGGGGGCCCGCGCGGCCACCTTCGATTACTTCAAGCAGGTGGCCATCGCCGCCGACAGCCTGGGCTACGAAGGCGTGCTGCTGCCCACCGGCCGTTCCTGCGAGGACTCGTGGATCCTCGCGTCCAGCCTGATCGACGCGACCCGGCGCCTGAAATTCCTGGTGGCCTTGCGGCCCGGGCTGATGCAGCCTTCGCAGACTGCCCGCATGGCGGCCACGCTGGACCGGCTCTCGGGCGGGCGCCTGCTGGTCAACCTGGTGACCGGGGGGGACCCGGACGAGCTGGAAGGCGACGGCCTCTTCCTCGACCATGAGGCGCGCTACGAGCTGTCGGCCGAGTTCCTCACCATCTGGCGCGAGGTGCTGGCCCGCAGCCATGCCGGCGAGGGCTTCGACTTCGACGGCCGGCACCTGAAGGTCAAGGGCGCGAAGGCGCTCTACCCGCCGGTGAGCCAGCCGTATCCGCCGCTGTTCTTCGGCGGCTCGTCGGAAGCGGCGCACGAGCTGGCGGCGCAGCAGCTCGACACCTACCTCACCTGGGGCGAGCCGCCACAGGCGGTGGCAGAGAAGGTGGCCGACATCAGGCGGCGCGCGGCCGCGCATGGACGCACGCTGAGCTTCGGCATCCGGCTGCACGTCATCGTCCGCGAGACCGAGGAGGCCGCCTGGGCTGCCGCTGCCGAGCTGCTCTCGCATCTGGACGACAGCACGGTGGCCGCCGCGCAGAAGAAGTTCGCGCAGATGGACTCGGTGGGCCAGCGCCGCATGGCGCAGCTGAACCAGGGCCGCTTCAACCGCGACAACATCCGCGAAGGGCTGGAGATCTCGCCCAACCTGTGGGCCGGCGTGGGCCTGGTGCGTGGCGGCGCAGGCACCGCGCTGGTGGGCAACCCGCAGCAGGTGGCGGCGCGGCTGAAGGAGTACCGGGAGCTGGGGCTGGAGTACTTCATCCTGTCCGGCTACCCGCACCTCGAGGAGGCGCATCGCTTTGCCGAGCTGGTGTTCCCGTTGCTGCCGCTGGAGCGCCAGCCGGGCCTGCCGCAGCAGCGTGCGCTCACCGGCCCGTTCGGCGAGATCGTCGCCAACAGTTTCGTGCCGCCCAGCAACGATGCGGCCGTGCAGGGCAGCGCCCGGCTCGGCGCCAGCTGACCGCCACGCAGGAGACCGCCATGGCCGACATCCACAGCGTCGATCACATCCAGCTGCCCATTCCCTACGGCGCCTCGCCGCAGGCGCGGGCGTTCTACCAGGGCCTGCTCGGCCTGCGCGAGGTGCGCGACCCCGAGCTGGACCGCCCCGGCGTGCTGCGCTTCTCGCTCGGCTGGCAGCGCCTGGACCTCAGCGAAGGCCGCTACACCGGCGTGGCACCCCAGGCCCACCTGGCGCTGCGGGTGGCGGGCGTGGCGCGCCTGGCCGACACGCTGCAGGCGCGCGGCCTGCGGGTGGACCGCTCGGCTTTGAACGACGGCCGCGCCTATGTCGAAGACCCCTTCGGCAACCGGCTGGAGCTGATCGAGCCGCCCCTCGATTCCTTTGACGCCAAGCGGGAGCACCATGTCCAGGACCTCCACCTTGCCGTCTGAGCCGGCCGTCGACACACCGCCGGCAGGCCGCGGCGCCGTGGCGCTCGCCTGGCGCAGCGGTGGCCGGGCGGTGCTGCCCTGGCTGCTGCCGCTGGCCATCCTGGTGCTGTGGGAGCTGTCCTCGCGTGCTGGCTGGCTGTCCACCCGGGTGCTGCCCGAGCCGTGGGCGGTGGTGTCGGCCTTCGCGCGGCTGGCGGCGTCCGGCGAGTTGCTCGAGCATGTGCTGGTCAGCACCGGCCGGGCGCTGGCCGGGCTGGCGCTGGGCGGCGGGCTCGGGCTGCTGCTGGGCCTGCTCACCGGCACCTTCCGGGGGGCCGAGACGCTGCTCGACTCCACGCTGCAGATGGTGCGCAACATCCCGGCGCTGGCCTTGATCCCGCTGGTCATCCTGTGGTTCGGCATCGACGAGTCGGCCAAGCTCTTCCTGGTGGCGGTGGGGGTGTTCTTCCCCATCTACCTCAACACCTTCCACGGCATCCGCTCGGTGGATCGCGGGCTGATCGAGATGGCGCGCAGCTATGGCCTGCGGGGCTGGCCGCTGTACCGGCAGGTGATCCTGCCGGGCGCGCTGCCCTCCATCCTGGTCGGGCTGCGCTTCGCGCTCGGGCTGATGTGGGTGCTGCTCATCGTGGCGGAGACCATCTCGGCGCAGTCGGGCATCGGCTACATGACGATGAATGCGCGCGAGTTCCTGCAGACCGATGTGGTGGTGGTCGGCATCCTGCTCTATGCGCTGCTCGGCAAGCTGGCCGACCTGTCGGCCAAGGCGCTGGAGCGATGGTGGCTGCGGTGGCACCCCGGCTACCGCACGGCGGCATGAGGGTGCGCGAGGCGCACGGCGGTGCCATGCATGTGAACGCAGAACTGGAGTTGAGCTTGTTCATCGATCGTCAGGCGCCCGAGGCGCCGCGGGGCGCGCAGGCGCCCGCCTCCCGCAGCCGGCGCGGCAGCGCCGTCAGCGTGGCCGGCCTGTCCAAGGCCTACGACCGGCGCACGGTGCTGGACCGGGTGCACCTGCAGGTGGAGGCCGGGGAGTTCGTCGCCATCGTCGGCCGCAGCGGCTGCGGCAAGAGCACGCTGCTGCGCCTGATCGCCGGCCTGGAGCAGCCCGAGGGCGGCCGCGTGCAGCTGGACGGGCAAGCACTGGCAGGCCTGCAGGCCGACACCCGGGTGATGTTCCAGGACGCCCGCCTGCTGCCCTGGAAGCGGGTGGTGGACAACATCGCGCTTGGCCTGCCGGGGCCGGATGCGCGCGACCGCGCCCGGCAGGCGCTGGCCCAGGTGGGGCTGGCCGAGCGCGCCGGCGACTGGCCGGCGGTGCTGTCGGGGGGGCAGCGCCAGCGCGTGGCCCTGGCCCGCGCGCTGGTGCACCGGCCGCGGCTGCTGCTGCTGGACGAGCCGCTCGGTGCGCTGGATGCGTTGACGCGCATCGAGATGCAGCAACTGATCGAGCGCCTGTGGCGCGAGCACGGCTTTACCGCGCTGCTCGTGACGCACGACGTGAGTGAGGCGGTGGCCTTGGCAGACCGGGTGGTGCTGCTGGAGTCAGGCCGCATCGCGCTGGACGAGCGGATTGCGCTGGCTCGGCCGCGCCAGCGTGGCGCGCCAGGCTTTGCCGCGGTGGAGCAGCGTATCCTGGAGCGGGTGTTGCTGCAGCCCGGGCAGGACAGGCCGCACCGCGACACCGACCACGCCCACCTCGACCACCCGCCGCATGCGCCGCTCTGGCGCTTTGCGGTTTGAGCCCGACCGACAAGGACACTGCATCCATGACCCAGCCGAACTGGAAGTTCGAAACCCTGTCCGTGCATGCCGGCTACGAGCCGGACCCCACCACCCGGGCGGTCGCGCCGCCCATCTACCAGACGGTGGCCTACGCCTTCGATAGCGCCCAGCATGGCGCCGATCTGTTCGACCTCAAGGTGCAGGGCAACATCTACACCCGCATCATGAACCCGACGCAGTCGGTGCTGGAGCAGCGGGTGGCGGCGCTCGAAGGCGGCATCGCGGCGCTGGCGCTGGCCTCCGGGCAGGCGGCGGTGACCTACGCCATCCTCACCATTGCCGAGGCAGGCGACAACATCGTCGCCTCCAGCGCGCTCTATGGCGGCACCTACAACCTGCTGGCCCACACGCTGCCGCAGTACGGCATCCAGACCCGCTTTGCCGACTACCGCGACGCGGCCAGCTTCGAGCCGCTGATCGACGCGCGCACCAAGGCGGTGTTCGTCGAGTCGCTCGGCAACCCGCAGGGCAATGTCACCGACATTGCGGCGATCGCCGCGGTGGCGCACCGCCACGGCGTGCCACTGATCGTGGACAACACCGTGCCCACGCCCTACCTGAGCCGGCCCATCGATCACGGCGCCGACATCGTGGTGCATTCGCTGACCAAGTACCTCGGCGGCCACGGCACCAGCCTGGGCGGCGCCATCGTGGATTCGGGCAAGTTCCCGTGGGCCGAGCACAAGGAGCGCTTTCGCCGGCTGAACGAGCCGGACGTGAGCTACCACGGGGTGGTCTACACCGAGGCGCTCGGGCCGGCCGCCTACATCGGCCGCGCCCGGGTGGTGCCGCTGCGCAACACCGGGGCGGCCATCTCGCCGTTCAACAGCTTCCTGATCCTGCAGGGCATCGAGACGCTGCCGCTGCGCATGGACCGCATCAGCGACAACGCACTGAAGGTGGCGCAGCACCTGCGCGCGAGCGAGAAGGTCGCATGGGTCAACTATGCGGGGCTGGAGGACCATCCCGACCATGCGCTGGTGCGCAAGTACCTGGGCGGCCGCGCGTCGGGGCTGCTGACCTTCGGCATCCGCGGCGGCGGCCGCGAGGCGGGCGCGCGTTTCCTTGACGGGCTGCAGCTGTTCACGCGGCTGGTCAACATCGGCGACGTGCGCTCACTGGCCACCCACCCGGCCTCCACCACCCACCGCCAGCTGTCGGAGGAAGAGCTGCACCGGGCGGGGGTGGGCGAGGACACGGTGCGCCTGTCCATCGGCATCGAGCACATCGACGACCTGCTGGCCGACCTGGACCAGGCGCTGGCCGGCGCCTGAGTTCCCAGCCCCGGCGCGCGTCGACATTCATCCGCTACAAGGAACGGCCGAGGGGAGGAAGTGCCTCGGGCCAGGGGGCTTGAATGTCGATGCACCCGGGCGATGCACCCGGGCGATGCACCCGGGCGATGCACCCGGGCGATGCACCTGCGCGATGCGGAGGGATGAATCCCCCGGCCAGGGGTACCGGGCCAGGTCCTGGACGCCCTCCGCCATCGACTGCTCCGCTTCCACAGGGGGCGCCCCACCGTTTCGATGCGCCTTCATCCGCAACGACAAGCCGTCGACTGATGGGGCGTGGACGGCCCCCGCCATGTCGGAGGCATCCGCTTCTTCGTTGAGGGTGGCCTGTCCCGGGCTCGCCCCCCGCCTGTGCGGGTGCAGCAAACGCCGCTTCACCTAGCGCGCCATCACCTTGTCCGGCGTCATCGGCGTGCTGCGCAGGCGGCGGCCGGTGGCGTGGTAGATGGCGTTGCTTACCGCCGCCGCGACGCCGACGATGCCGATCTCGCCCACGCCCTTGGCACCCAGGCGGCTGACGATGCGGTCGTCCTCGTCGACGAAGATCACGTCGATGTCCTGGATGTCGGCATTGGCCGCCACATGGTATTCGGCCAGGTTGTGGTTCATGAAGCGGCCGAGCCGGTGGTCGGCATGGGTCTCCTCATGCAGTGCCTGGCTGATGCCCCACACCACGCCGCCGACCACCTGGCTGCGGGCGGTCTTGGGGTTGATGATGCGGCCGGCCGCCACCGCGCTCACCACCCGCGTGACGCGCACGGTGCCGAAGGCCTCGTCCACCCGCACCTCGCAGAACACCGCCGAATGCACCGCGCGCACGTACTTCTTCTGCTTGAGCACCTGGGGCAGCAACAGGTAGGCGGCCTCCAGGCTGTCCTTGCCGGCGCTGCGCAGCACGGCCGCCAGCGGCAGCGAGACGGAGGGGTCGGCGCGCAGCCGCATCGCGCCCTCGCGGAACTCCAGCGCCTGGAAGCGGACCTTTGTCAGCGGCGAGCCGGGCAGCTGCCGGGCCAGTTTCCAGAGCTGGCGCTGCAGCTTCTCGCAGACGCCTTCCACGGCGGAGCCGATGGTGGTGACATGCGAGGAGCCGCCCTCGATGGGCGCCACCGGCAGGTCGGAGTCGCCGAGGCGGAAGCTCACCTGCTCCAGCGGCAGGCCCATGGCCGCGGCAGCGATCTGGGCCATCACGGTGTAGGTGCCGGTGCCGATGTCGCTGGCGGCGCTGCTGACCTCGAGCCGGCCATCGGCATGCAGCACCGCGCGGGCGCGGGCGAACATCTGCATGGCGTCCCAGGTGCCGGTGGCCATGCCCCAGCCCACCAGCTCGTGGCCCTCGCGCATCGAGCGCGGTTGCGGTGGCCGGCGCGACCAGCCGAAGCGCGCTGCGCCCTGCTCGTAGCAGGCGCGCAGCTCCTTGGTGGAGTAGGGCAGGTCCTTGGCGGCGTCGCGCTCGGCGTAGTTCTTTAGCCGCAAGGCCAGCGGGTCCATGCCGAGGGCGTAGGACAGCTCGTCCATCGCCACTTCCAGCGCATGCACGCCATGCGCGGCACCGGGAGCGCGCATGTCGATGGGGCTGTACTGGTCGAGCGCCACCAGCCGGTAGTCGAGCCGCACGTTGTCGCAGGCATAGAGCTGGCCGGACCAGTTGACCACCACCTCCACATAGTCCTCGCGCCGGGAGGTTTCGGCCACCGCCTCGTGCAGCACGGCGCGCAGCGTGCCGTCGCGCTCGGCGCCCAGGCGCACCCGCTGCCAGGTCTCCGGCCGGTGGCCGAAGGTGAACATCTGCTGCCGCGTCAGCACCACCCGCACCGAGCGCTTGAGCCGGAGGGCGGCCATCACGGCCAGCAGCAGCTGGTACTGCGGCCGCAGGCCGGAGCCGAAGGCGCCGCCGACATAGGGGTTCTTGACGGTGACCTTGCTGCGCGGCAGGCCGAACACATGCGACACCATCCAGCGCGAGTTCTGCGAGCCCTGGGTCTTGTCGTAGATGGTCAGGTGACCGCCGGGGCCGCGCACCACGGTGGAGGCATGCATCTCCAGCGGGTTGTGGTGCTCCACGCCGCTGTAGAACTCGGCGTCCACCTGCACCGGTGCGGCGGCGAAGGCGGCGTCGGCATCGCCGCGCGGCTTGGGCGGGGGCGAGTAGCCGGCTTTCAGGCGGCTGGGCACGTGGGCGCGCTCGCGGTGGGCCAGCAGCTCGGTCTCGTGGGGCTCGGCCTCGTAGGACACCCGCACCAGCGTGGCTGCATGGCGGGCCAGCTCGAAGGTCTCGGCCACCACCAGTGCCACCGGCTGGCCGCTGTAGTGCACGCGCTCGTCGTGCAGCGGCTTGAAGGGTGAGCCGGCCGGCGCGGTCATGTCCTTGTAGAACAGGTCCAGCGAGCGCATGCGCGGGCGCCGCTCATGCGTCAGCACCTCGATGACGCCGGGCAGGGCCAAGGCCTCGCTGCAGTCGATGGCAACGATGCGGCCCCGCGCGATGGTGCTGTTGATGACGACCCCATGGGCCAGGTCGGCCGCCGGGTGCTCGGCGGCATAGCGGGCGCGGCCGGTCACCTTGGCCAGCCCGTCGATGCGGGACACCGGGGTGCCGATCTCGACCGTGCCGGTGCCGGCCGGTGCGAGCGGCGGCTGCTCGGGTTCGGTGTAGGGGCGGGAGGCGGTCGACTCGTCGAGGTCCGGCGGCAGCGTGTCGGCCGGCAGGCCCCGGGCGGTGGAGGAGGGCGTATGGCCGCGGCGGACGGGGGGTGCACTGCTCATGCCTGGATCTCCGGGGTGCGGCATGCATCGACGCCGGTGTTGCTCGGCACGCCGGCGGCGGCCATTTCAAGGGCTCGAACGATGGCGCGCTGGGCCAGCGGGATCTTGAAGGCGTTGCCGGGCAGGCTCTCGGGCAGCGCCGGGCCGCCCCAGGCGCGCGCCTCGCGCAGCAGGAAGGCGGCCGCCTCGGCATAGGCCTGGCTGCCGGCGGGGCGGCCTGCCAGCAGCGCCTCGGCCTGCGGGTCGCGCCAGGGCTTGTGGGCGACGCCGCCGAGGGCGATGCGGGCTTCCCGCACGGTGCCGTCTTCGGCCAGGTCGAGCGCGGCCGCCACCGATACCAGCGCAAAGGCATAGGACGCCCGCTCGCGGATCTTCAGGTAGCTGCTGTGCCGCTGGAAGCGCGGCGGTGGCAGGGTCAGGTGGGTGATCAACTCGTCGTCGGCCAGCGTGGTGTCCAGCTCGGGCCGGTCGCCCGGCAGCCGGTGCAGCTCGCCGAAGGCAATCGCACGGGTGCCGCGCGGCGAGGCCAGGTGCACCTGCGCATCGAGCGCCGCCAGCGCCACGCACATGTCGGAAGGATGGGTGGCGATGCACTGGGGGCTGGCACC
Organism: Eleftheria terrae; assembly: GCF_030419005.1. NCBI lineage: Bacteria > Pseudomonadati > Pseudomonadota > Betaproteobacteria > Burkholderiales > Eleftheria > Eleftheria terrae. Next base: position 2,313,383 of record NZ_CP106951.1, on the reverse strand, counting down.
CAGGATGGCATGCTGGCGCGCCAGGCCCTCGGCCGCCGGACAGCCGCTGCCCGGCAGGCGCTTGTTGCACGGCACGCCAGCGTCGTAGAAGTAGTAGCAGCGCGTGCGTTGCAGCAGGTTGCCGCCGTTGGTGGCCATGTTGCGGATCTGCGGCGAGGCGCCGGCCAGGATGGCCGAGCGCAGCAGCGGGTAGTTGGCCCGCACCAGCGGGTGTTCGGCGGTGTCGGCATTGGTGGCCAGGGCGCCGAGGTGCAGGCTGCCGTCGGGCTGCGGGGCAATCTCGCGCAGCGGCAGGTGGCGGATGTCCACCAGCGCGGCGGGACGCGCAATGTTCTCCTTCATCAGGTCGATGAGGTTGGTGCCGCCGGCCAGGAAGCGGGGCGGGGCGGCATCGGGCGGCGCGTCGCCGAGCCCGGCCTGGATGGCCGACAGCGCCACGGCCACGCTGTCGGCGCGCTGGTAGCGAAAGGGGTTCATGCGGCGGCTCCCGGCTGTGCGGCGGCGGGCCGGCGTTGCGGCAGCAGCACCTGCGAGACCGCTTGCACGATCTGTGGATAGGCGCCGCAGCGGCAGAGGTTGCCGCTCATGCGCTCGCGCACTTCGGCTTCGCTGGCGGGCGGCGGCTCGTTCATCAACCCGGCGGCAGAGCACAGCTGGCCCGGGGTGCAGTAGCCGCACTGGAAGGCGTCGCAGTCGATGAAGGCCTGCTGCAGCGGATGCAGGGGCCCGTCTTCCCCCTGCAGGCCTTCGACCGTGGTGAGATCGGCACCGTCGTAGGAGACGGCCAGGGTCAGGCAGGCATTGATGCGTCGCCCGTCGACCAGCACCGTGCAGGCGCCGCATTGGCCATGGTCACACCCCTTCTTGGTGCCAGTGAGCGCCAGCCGGTCACGCAGCAGGTCCAGCAGGGTCACCCAGGGCTCGACCGACAGCCGGTGGTCAATGCCGTTGATGCGCAGTTGCAGGGGCAGGGCGGGCGGCGCAGTGCAGGGGGAGTCGGCGGGTGATGGCATGGCGGATAGGGGTGAAACGACGACCTTCGGTGGAAGGCAATCGACATTCCTATGGCCATCGAGCGCAGGCGCCGCCGGTGCCGGAGACAGGTGATTGGCGTCGATGCGTGGCGTTCGACTGTGGCGGAAGGCTCTTGGCCTGCCTCAAGGTTCCCGCGTGATGGGTGGCATGACATAGCACAGAGAGAAACCCAGTTTCTTCTGGTCTTCCGTACTCGATATCCGGGTCGATTGTATTTTTCCTGATCCAGCCGTGATGCTGCTGAATCTTGGGCCGTCATGTTCCGTGAAGACGATGATGCCGTCGAGTTCGCTCCCTGCTTCGGGGAATTTCTGTTTGAGAATTTTGTTCAACTTTCGAATTGCTGCCCGATTCCTCGAAATCAACCCGTCTCGCACCAGCTCTTCTGTTATATCTTTGGGTCGCTGCTGCATGTACATGATTGATGACCCCCGTTGCCAGCAGAATTCGTCCCCACTGTTGAGGTATTTTTTTACCCTTTCGTCCACGGCTTCCTTGTTCGTGGTGCCGAGGTTCATCCATATCACATAAGGCCCTTCAACAGATCCAGCGCCTGCACGGAGACTGGTCGCCATCAGGATGGGGAAAATCAAGAGGGAGCTGAGTTTTTGAAGGAGATTCATCTGGTACTGTCCTCACTGTTACGCTCGCCCGTGCCGGACGATATTCCGAAATGCTGGTTCAGTTGCTCCGGGTCAACTTCCTCGAGGTGCTTGTCGTCCTTCAAGGATTGCTCATGATAGGAAGCAGGCACGTAGTACGAAAGGTGGTTCTTGTTTCCCCTTTTGATCTTTCGTTTTGCGTCCACGATTCTGATCTCGTCCGGTATCGGTTGCATGTTGAAAGCAGAAAATCTGATGGTATTTCCCTGGTTGCCGCCCAGGAGGACCAGATTTTTGTCTCCGAGCTTGGCATATACGAATCCGGCATGATGTCCGTGCCCCGAGGAATTGGTTTGTACAGCGATGGCGCCAAAGATGGGTTGGTCAATCCGGTGGAATAAAGGATTCCTGACCTTGGGCGCCCATGGGTCGGTCATTTTTGATTTTTTGCCGCTGACTTCCTGAAAGGCATGTGCCCGTGATTTGGCTGCATGATGGTCATGGAAATCCGGATTGTCGATGGGATAACCGGCCTTCATCAGGCACCAGTTGACGAACGTGGCGCACCAGGCGTTCGACGTGCCAACCAGGCCGGCTCTGCCGGTATGGATTTCCTTGGCGTAGTTTCTCGTCTTTTCAATGACCGACTCGTCGCGCCCACCAAACTTTCTTGCTTCCTCTACAGCAAATACCATCCAGGGCGCTCGACGGCTTTCCGTGGTCATCAGAGCCAAGGGGGCGCCTGCGCCGAGGTTTGAGCGTACCGGTACGGTGCGGGCGCCAACCGCGGCGGGCGCGGCTGGTGATTCAGGGAGGCTTCGCTCCGATGGCGGCGTGTCAGGACGCGGGCTGGTTGCCGGTGTTGGCGCCTGCCCGGGGACTGCCGTCTTCGTCCGACTGCGCAGCAATGCGCCTTCGGCTTTCGGCCCATGAACGCTGAACACCTGGCCCGGAAAAATTCTATCGGAGTCCAGACGGTTGAAGCATTTCAGTTCTTCAACGCTCACCTTGAACTTGGCCGCGATCTTGCTCAACGAATCACCGGGCTGAACCTGGTAGCGCACCGGCTGGCGCGGCGCCTTGGCGCCAGGTGCGCCACGCCCCGTGTCGGCGCGTGTCAGCCCGACAAAGCGCTCGATGCGGGCGAGCAGGTGGTAGTGCTGTCCCTTGTCAGCGCCGATCTGTCCTACCCGTTTCAACTCGCCATCGGCGGTCTTGTGGTGCACGGCGATCGGCTGCTGACCATGCGGAACCGGCGGAAACTGCCCCACCCGGTTCGACTGGAGCGTGGTCCGCCGGCCGTCCACTTCCAGCACAATCTCTTCGCCGGCAATCGGGCGCGCTCCGTCCGTCGCGCTGATCGTGCTCACCGTCACCCATTTCTCTGTGCGGGGGGTGCCGTCCTTGTCTTTGTCATGGTGATAGCCCTCGTGCGTTTCGATGGCTTGCACCAGGGTATTGAACTCGTCGTCGGTGAAGTCCCTGAGCTTCTTGCTTGGGGCGACCCCGGTCCTGCCGAGCAGGACGCTGACATAGACGTCGGTGTCGTTCTCGCTGCGCGGCGCGTACCGCTCCATCATCTCGGGAATGCTGTGCTCGCTGTACTTGCGCCGGAGCGAGGCGCACAGCTCCGCCCGCCCGGTTTCATAGTCGGGGAAGATGAAGTAGTGGTTCTCGCTGCTGCGCACGGTCGCGAAGCCGATGAAGTGGCGGGTGAGCCGCGGCGCCGGCCTGCCGTCCCGCGTGGGCGAGACCAGGTTGCCGCAGTTGTTGATGCGCCAGGCCAGCGTGCCGCCGGTGCGCAGCAGGTGGCGACCATCGTCCGCGATGAATTCCGCGGTCTTCAGGTCCGCATGGTAGGTGGCCTTGAGGAATCGAGGAGGGGTCATGGCTGCGTGTCCAGGCTGTCGCGCTCAGGGGGTGGGGAGGCTGCGAGCGATGAGTTCCGCCACCAGCGTCGAAGGCAGGAACTGGTGGCTGTGCTGCTCGGCGAAGGCGCTTCGCAGCTCCGCGTCGTACGGGTGGTCGAGCACGGTCGAGGTGGGCGGTCCAGCGTCGACCGCCTCCACCGGGGGCGGATCGGGCCTCTGCGCTTCATCGTCTTCCGCCGCTTCACCGGGCAGGTCCTCGGCCTGTGCGGCAGGGCCGGGCGGTGGTGGAGGAGCGGCTTCCAGACGCGCAGCCGGCCAGCCGATCTGCAGCATCAGCAGCTGCCGCTGCTCGGTGTGCACGCGGGGAATGCGCCCGTCGGGCGGGACAGTGCCCGACAGGAGGACCCGGCCGGCTGCGTCGAAGATCGAATACGGCAGCCCGTCGTATCCGGCATCGGCCATCAATGCATCGCTGCCTGCCGCTGCAAAGCGCAAGCTTTGCGGGCCAGGCTGCGGCAGGTCGAGGTCGGCCGGTACCGGCAGGCTCGGGTTGCGTGGCGACAGGCTGTCAGGCCCCACCGCCGCGTGCGATGCCGCATGCACCTGCCAGGCGGCCTGGGTGCCGCTGGTGATGCCTGCCGCGCCCCAGCGGGTATAGCTGCCGCCGCCATTGACCACGATCTCTTCCCTGGCCGAGAGGGAGATCTTGTTGGCTGTCTGCGTGATGTCGAGCCGGGCCAGGATGTTGACGCTCTTCTGCAACGCCGTGATGTCGACATCGGCGCTCGCTGCCACCAGCTTCATGCCGGCCTTGTAGGCAAACAGGCGCACCGCTTCCTTGACGCTGACCAGCAGGCTCCTGCCCGCGCCCAGGCTGATATGTCCCTCGCTGCTGACCGCCGTGTGCTCCTTGCTGGCCAAGTGCGTGGAGCCCTGGGCGGTCGCCTGGATGCCGGCGGCGCTGGCCAGCGTCAGGTGCGGCGCCTGGAATTCGGTGAAGCCGCCTTGCGTCGCGCTGCCGCCATGGCCTTGCAGCGTGTCGTTCTGCGCCTGCAAGGCTCGCGTCACTTCATCCTGGTCGCCGGGCTCGTGCGCCTGCACGTGCTGGGCCGCTTCCGACAGGGCCTGGTGCAGGTCGCGGCCCTGCGCCAGCCGGGCCAGCGTTTCGCCCATGTCGGTCATGTGGGCCCGCGCATTGGGACGCGCCTCGGTGCTCACCAGCAGGCCCTGGGCCGCGCGCAGTGCGCCATGCCCGTCGGTCCGGGCCTCCAGGCCGCTGCCACGCGGGTCGGTACGGCCGGCGGTGGCGTCGATGCGCACGTTGTGGCCCAGGGTGATCTCGCTGGCCTGGGTGTCGCTGCGCAGCTTGACCTGCAGCTGGCCGGCCGTGTCGTCCGCCAGGATGTAATTGGAATGGCCACCGGGTGCATTGCCGCCATCGCCGCTCAGTTCGCGGCTGCGCAGGCCGGTCAGTGCCTTCTGTGCGGGCATCTTCCACGGCGGCATGTGCTCGCCATTGAAGACGGCACCCAGGATGACGGGATGATCGGCATTGCCGTCGAGATGGTGGACGAGGACCTCGGACCCGACACGGGGCCACGAGGCCCAGCCGTTCTCCCCGCCGGCCCAGGCGCCGGACACCCGCACCCGGGCGCTCTTGTGCTCTTCCTGGTCCCAGTGGTAGCGGATCAGCACGCGGCCGTACTCGTCGACGTCGAGGCTGCCGATGCCGTCCTGGCCGACCACCGTTGCGGTCTGCGGCGCGCTCACCCGGAGGGGCCGGCTGTTCCAGCCGCGGCCTGGCCGCCACGGAACCGATTCGCGGGTGGCCACGAAGCGGTTGCGATAGCCGGCCTCGCCACCGCTTGCTTGCAGATAGTTGTTGGTGGCGGTGTGGTGCACTTCCAGGACCAGGTAGCTGCGTTCGGCGCTGGCGCGTGCCTGGGTGCTGAAGTGGTCCGGGAGTTCGAAGCACCGCCCGGGCTGGACGAAGTGGTTGTCGCTGTCGGCCTCATGGCGCTTGGCCACGGCTTCGATCTCTTCCATCCGCAGGCGTGCCAGGGCCTCGCCGCCCGGGTCTTCCTTGCGAAAGCCGTAGGCCCCGCAGTACTCGCTCACCTCCAGCACCGGCAGCTCGCCTTGCCGGTTCAGCGTGGGCATTTCCGTGCGCCGCGGCCGCGGGTGCTTGAAGTCGTGGGCGCTCAGCTGGTAGTGGGAGGAGACCAGCTCGCGGGCGCTGCACCAGCGGCTGATGGCGTTCTCTTCCCTGGAGCTGCTCTGGGCGCAGAACCGGATCACCGGGCTTGCTCCATCGATGGGCGGTGCCGGTGTGGAGCGGTCCGACAGCATCAGGGTGTGGCCCTGTTCGGTGTGCTCGTACCAGTAGACCAGGCCGGCTGCTTCCCAGCGCCGATGCAGGTAGTTGTGGTCGGTCTCGCCCTGGCCGGCACCCTGCACGGCCATGGTGCTCGGTGGGTCGGCGCCCTGCATCTGCCAGTGCCACCGGGCCAGCGCGCCGTAGCCCGCGAGAATGGCGGCGGTCTGGTCGCGCAGCGTGCGGTCGAGGAACAGCCGGTTGTTCCTGCGCAGGGTCAGGAACCACAGCCACGGCCGCAGCACCGCACGGTAGTGGGCGACGCGGTCGTCCTTCTTCTGCAATTCGAACTCGAAGACATGCCCGGTGAAATGGCGTCGGCTGCCATCCGGGCGCGTCAGCGCCACCGACAGCAGCTTGCCCATCATGTCCTTGGCGGCGATGCCTGCACTGTCGGCAAGCAAGAGCACCGTGTACTTGAAGTCGCGGCTCATGGCTTCCTCGGCCTCCAGGCGGTCGACCACCAACTGGACCGGTTCCTGGCGCCCGTGAGGGCCGCTCACCTGGGGCGGGTTGCGCTGAGGGAAGCCGAGGGTCAGCAGGCGGTGATGCTGCTGGTACGCGAACGGGAAGAACGAAAGGATGGACAAGGGCCACTCCCGACATCTTGAAATGTTGGACGGCACCCGCGCTGCAACTGGGCAGGCAGACCGGGCACGGTGACTACGTCGAGCGACTACAGGGACAAGACCCGCCAGGCCAGTGCAGCGGTCGGGTCAGGAAGACGGGTGCAGGGAAGGCGCCCTCGCAACTTCTGCGCGTGGTGGGGCAGACCATCGTTGCGAATCATGCCGGGCGGCTCAATGCAGCGGGGAAGTCTATCGGCCTTGCGGCTGGGAAGGTGCAGATGCCGCCTTGTCCCTCAGGGGGCTTTCCAGAGGCGCCGGTGTGGGGCTCGAGAGGGCGCCGCCGGCCGACGGAATGAGCGGCTCCAGCCGCTTCTCGGGTGGCCTTGCCAGGGCGGGGTCGTTCGTCCTATGTCGCGGCAAGCCGGCGCAGGTGCCGCCCCCTGGCCTTGCCGCGTCTCCCTCACTTGACGGGAATCGGCGTCGCCCGGTCCACCGGCACCGCGGTGATGCTGTTGCGTGGCGAGCCTTCGATGAGTCGGTCGGAGTACGTCAGGTAGAGGAGGGTGTTGCGCTGGCGGTCGACCATGCGGACGATGCGCAGCTTCTTGAAGAGGATGGACAGGCGCTCGTTGAACACCTCCTCCTGCTGGCGCAGTGGCCCGGGGAAGGACACCGGGCCAACCTGGCGGCAGGCGATGGAGGCGTCGGACTTGTCCTCCGCCAAGCCCACCGCGCCGGAGATGCCGCCGGTCTTGGCCCGGGAGACGTAGCAGGTGACGCCGGCCACCTTGGGGTCGTCATACGCCTCGACGACGATCTTGTGGTCGGGCCCGATCAGCTTGAACACCGTGTCGACCGACCCGATGGGCTCGGCGCCGGACAGCGCCGGGCCGAGGAGGAGGAAGGCGCCGAGGGCGGCGGCAAGGGGCTTCATACGTCTGGCTCCGGAATTGCGAAGACGACAGTGTGACCGCTCGGTGAGCGCCGCGCTGTCGGCGCAAGGCGCACCGGCCCGGTCGGGGCGCCGTCCGGGGCCCCGGCAGGACCGCACGTCAGCCGCGCACCGGCGCCAGCCGGCAGCGCCAGTAGATTCGCGCGCGGACAAGACGACGCGATCCCGCCGGCCCGGCCGGCCTCCCGATCCACCCTGTTGCAGCGAGAGCAGTCCCGTGACCCCCTTCATTTCGCCAAGCGCGCCGACCCCTGCCGCCCGCGGCCGGCCACACCCCTCCTTGCGCCTGGCGCTGTCGATGGCGGCACTGCTGCTGCTGCATGCCTGCGGCGGCGGCTCGTCCGACAGCCAGGACGGCGCCTCCAGCCACGCCGGTGGCTCCGCCGGGAGCACCGCACCCCGGCCAGGGGCCGCCGATCCGCGCGACACCGCACTCGATGCCGCGCTGGCCAGCGGCGATGCCTCGGCGCTGACCGACCCGGCCTTCGTCGCCACGCGGCTGCGGGTGCGCATGCAGTTCGTGGCCGCGGCCCAGGACGCGCGCCTGAAGAGCCTGCTCGAAGGCGTGAGCAGCGAATACCAGCCCGGCGCCCAGAGCCACTGGGTGCAGCCGGCCAACATCGAGCTGGCCCAGCCCTACATCGTCGGCGACAAGGGCCGGCAGCTGGCCAGCCTGAGCCTGGCCGAGGGCGGCCGCTCGGCCGGCTACGGGGTGCAGGTGCTGGAGCAGCTGCGCAGCGGCAGCAACCTGGCGCATGCGCCGGCGCTGGCGCGGCTGGTGCGCTGGCTGGTCACCGGCAGCGCCGACGCCAGCCTGCCGGCCTCGCTGCCGGTGAGCTTCGCCGGGCTGGACGCCGCCCGCTCGCTGGCCGGCCTGCAGGCCGCTGGCGTGCCGGCGAGCAACGCCGGCTGCAATGCGCTCGACGACGCGGCCTGCGCGCGCACCGCCCGCCTGCTGGTGCTGGGCAGCGGCCTGGTCGCCAGCGACACCCTCGAAGCCACCGTGCGCAGCCGCCTGGCCGCCGGCCTGCCGGTGCTCTACCTGCACGGCAACGCCTGGTCCGACAGTGATTCCGGCCGCCAGGTGCTGTCCGCGATGGCGCTCACCTTCGGCCCCTACGGCGGCAACTACTGGGACAAGGACGCGGTGGCGCCCGGCCGCAGCGCGGCGGCGGCCGCGCAGGCGGCATCGCAGTTCAACACCCTGCTGCCGCTGGCGGCGCAGGCGGCCACCAACACCTGGCGGCAGGACTTCGACTGGTCGCGGTGCACCAGCTCGGTCGGCACCACCGAATGCAGTGCCGTGCCGGGCCTCTCGGCCTGGAACGCGGGCGTCGAGTCCCTGCGGGCCGCGGTCAACGGCTTCAACTCGGCCGGCCGCAATGTCTTCGCCACTGCCGACACCACGCTGCTGAGGCTGTGGCTGCTGTGGGCGGACAGCGTGCGCCGCGAGATCCGCTACCCGCTGGACAAGGCGGGCGATGCGGCCCTGTTCCAGCGTGCCTACCTGGCCGATGCGCTGGTGGGCTACGTGCGCGAGCGCGGCACGGCGCAGCCCGACCTCGGCAGCTACGCCGGAGCCGCCCAGGCGGCCATGAAACCCTCGGCCACCGAGGAGACGATCACCCTCAAGCTGCCCAACAGCGGCGGCTTCACCGCCATCGGCCGCATGGCGGTGCCGGGCCGGCCGTTGCGGGTGACGCTGGTCGATGCCGGCGGCGCCAGCGTGGCGCTGGCCCTCAACACCATGCGCACCGGCTCCACCAAGACCTGGAACCCGCGCTCCTACAACCGCCCGCGCTTCCTGCAAAGCCCCGGCATGCCGCTGGCGAAGGGCCGGGCGCTACCGGTGGTCAGCCCCTATGGCGGCACGCTGCAGCTGCACTACAGCCAGGCGGCGGCCGGGCAGACGGTGACGCTGCGGGTGCAGGGCGCCGCGCGCCATCCCTTCTTCGACGCCACCGCTGGTGGCGACCTGGCGGCGGCCCGGCAGGCCTTCATCCGCGCGCTCGACGCGGGCGACGCCGACTGGGCCGAGATGAAGATGCAGGGTGTGGAAATCCATTCCCGCATCGACAAAATGCGCAGCGTGATTGTCGACGCCTATGCCAACGACCTGGAGCGTTACCTGCAGGAGATGGCCGAGCTGTTCATCTATGACGCCTACCAGCTGGCCGGCTTCGCGCTGCCGAACCGGCCGCTGCCTGCGGCGGTGCTGCAGGCCTGCCAGGCGCGCGGCTGGGACTGCACCAGTGCCTCGCTGCATGGCCTGACGCAGGTGCAGCACATCAATGCCGACGCCTATGCCCATTGCGGCGCCGGCTGCTCGGGCAACCCCTATGACCAGAGCTGGGGCGTCACGCCGCGCGGCTGGGGCGAGAGCCACGAGGTGGGCCACAACCTGCAGGTGGGGGCGCTGAACGTGTACGGCGGCCGCAGCAGCGAGGTCAGCAACAACATCTTCCCACTGCACAAGAACTGGCGCCTGAAGCGCGAGCTGGGCGACACGCGCGACGACACCCGTGTGAGCTACCGCGAGGCTTTCGACCTGATCCTGGCCGGCCGTGGCCAGGCGGACCCGGTGCAGGGCGTCTACGACCGCATCTGGGCCGACGACGGCTATGCGGTGCAGAACGGCATCCGGCTCGCCTTCTATCTGCAGTGGGTGCACTACTGGGCCGAGCGCCAGGGCAACGAAGCCCGCGGCTGGGACATCTGGACCCTGCTCTACCTGCACCAGCGCCTGGCCAGCCGCAGCGACTGGGCGGCGAACAAGGCCAGCCTCGGCTTCTCCACCTTCGGCGAGCGGCCCAGCCTGGACGGCAACGACCACCTGCTGATCGCCCTGTCCTGGCTGACCCAGCGCGACCAGCGCCCGGTGTTCGCGCTGTGGGGCCTGCGCACCTCGGCGGCCGCCCAGGCGCAGGTGCAGGCCTACGGCTTCGCGGCCGAGCGGGCCTTCTTCTATGCCAACACCAGCACCAACGACCACGCCAAGGTCAGGCGGGTCGACATGGGCGTGGCGCAGCCGGCCTGGCCGTTCTGAGCCTCAGAACGCCGGCACCATCGAGCCCGGGAAGCGGGTCTCCACCAGCCGGCGCACCTCGGGCGACTGGAAGGCCCGCACCAGCTTGGCGACCCAGGGGCGGTCCTTGTCGGCGGTGCGTACCGCGATCAGGTTGGCATAAGGGTTGGCCGCGTCCTCGATCGCGATGCTGTCGCGCGCCGGCACCAGCCCCGCCTGCAGCGCGTAGTTGGTGTTGATGGCCGAGGCGTCCAGGTCGTCCAGCGAGCGCGGCAGCTGGGCGGCCTCCACCTGCACGATGCGCAGCCCCTTGGGATTGGCAACGATGTCGACCGGCGTGGCCGCCAGGCCCGCGCCCGGCTTGAGCCGGATCAGGCCGCGCTGCTGCAGCAGTGCCAGCGCCCGGCCGCTGTTGGACGGGTCGTTCTGGATGCCGATGCGCGCGCCTTGCGGCAACTCCGCCAGCGACTTGTACCTCTTCGAATAGAAGCCCATTGGGAAACTCACGGTGTAGCCGACCGGGCTGATGCGGTAGCCGCGCGCCTGTACCTGGCTTTGCAGGAAGGGCAGGTGCTGGTAGCTGTTGGCGTCGAGGTCGCCCGCGTCCAGCGCGGCATTGGGCTGGATGTAGTCCTGGAACTCCACCACCTGCAGCCGCAGGCCGTCGCGCTCGGCGACCTGGCGGGCCACTTCGGCAATCTGGGCATGCGGGCCGGCCGTGACGCCGAGGCGGACCACGTCCTGGGCCGAGGCCGGCAAGGCGGCCGCCAGCAGCAGCACCAGGGCCAGGGCCAGGGCCAGGGCCAGGGCCAGGCGGCGGGGGGCAAGCACAAGAAGGTGTTTCATGGGGGTCGTGAGCTGTGAGTGAGGGGCAAGCGGTCAGGCGGCGACCGGTGCCGGCGCGGCGACTGGCGCTGCAGCCGGGCGGCCGAGCTGCCGGGCCACATGCCCCACCGGCAGCCGCGGCCCGCGGCCGAAGAGCCGTTCGCGCAGCGTGGCACCGCCCGCCTCGTCCTGGCGGTAGCGGCCGCGTCGCCGCAGCTCCGGCACCACCAGCGTGACGATGTCTTCCATCGTCTCGTGCGCCACCGCGAAGGCGAGGTTGAAGCCGTCGATGCCGGTGTCGTCCAGCCATGCTTCGAGCTCGTCGGCCACCTGCACCGGGTCACCCACCAGCACCGGGCCGCGGCCGCCCAGGCCGATGAAGGCGGCCGCCTCCTCGACCGTCCAGCGCCGCCCGGGGTCGGCCTGGGTGAAGGAGGCCAGCGCGCTGCGCCCGGCATCGGTGTCCAGGTACTCCAGGGTGGCATCGGGCGGCCAGCGCGAGAAGTCCACGCCGGTCCAGCCGGACAGCAGGGCGAGCGCGGCTTCCACGTCCACATGGGCGAGGCAGTCCTGGTGCTTGGCACGGGCGATGGCCTCGGTCTCGCCGGTGATGACGAGCGCCTGCGCATACAGCAGCAGCGAGGCCGGGTCGCGCCCCTGCTGCGCCACCGCCGCCCGCAGCGCCTGCACCTGCCGCGCCACCACCGCGCGGCTCGGCCCGCTGACGAACACGCACTCGGCATGCCGGGCCGCGAAGGCGACGCCGCGCGTCGAGGTGCCGGCCTGGAACAGCACCGGCGTGCGCTGCGGCGATGGCTCGCACAGGTGGAAGCCCGGCACGCGGAAGTGCCGGCCCTGGTGGGCGATGGGGTGCACGCGGGCCGGGTCGGTATAGACGCGGCCGGCTGCGTCGCGCCGCACGGCGCCGTCCTCCCAGCTGTGTTCCCAGAGCTTGTAGACCACCTCCATGTATTCCTCGGCCAGCTCGTAGCGGTTGTCGTGGCTGTCCTGCCGGGGCAGGCCCAGGTTGCGGGCGGCGCTGTCGAGGTAGCCGGTGACGATGTTCCAGCCGATGCGGCCGCCGCTCAGGTGGTCCAGCGTCGAGAGGCGGCGGGCGAAGGGAAAGGGATGCTCGTAGCTCAGCGTGCAAGTGACGGCAAAGCCCAGCGTGCGGGTGGCCTGCGCCATCAGCGGCACCAGCGCCAGCGGGTCGTTCAGCGGCACCTGCACGCCGCCACGCAGCGCCGCGGCGGCGCTGCCTTCGTAGACGTCGTACACGCCGAGCACGTCGGCCAGGAAGACGGCGTCGAAGCCACCGCGCTCCAGCAGCTGCGCCAGCTCGATCCAGTGCTCGGCGCGGGTGTATCGGTGGGAGTGGTCGCGCGGATGCCGCCACAGTCCGGGCGACTGGTGGCTGGCCGCGTTCATCTGGAAGGCGTTGAAGCGGATCGGCCGCCGGCTGCCATGCTTGGCGGTGGTCATGGCTGCTTCCCGCTGCCGGCCAGCAAGGCCTGCTGGTAGTCGGTCTTGACGAAGCCGGCGAAGTGCCGCTCGGTGACCGCGAGAAACTCGCGCGAGCGGTAGGCCTCGGCCAGGTCCCTGGCCCAGGGCTGGTCCTTGTCGGCGGTGCGCACCGCCACCAGGTTCTGGTAGGTCGGCGTGGTCTTCTCCAGCGCCAGTGCCTCGGTCAGCTTCAGCCCGGAGGCGAGCGCGAAGTTGCCGTTGACGAAGGCATAGTCCGCGTCGTCCAGCGCGCGTGGCAGCTGGGCCGCTTCCAGCGGCAGCAGGCGGATCTGGCGCGGGTTGGCGGCCACGTCCTTTTCCGACGCGCGGATCGGGTCGTAGCCCGCGCGCAGCTGCAGCCAGCCCAGTTGCTCCAGCACCACCAGCGCGCGGGCCTGGTTGGTGGGGTCGTTGGGCAGGGCCACGGTGGCACCCGGCTTCAGCTCGGCCAGGCTCTTGTGCTTGCGGCTGTAGATCGCGATGGGGGCGGTCGGCACCTTCAGCAGCTCGCTCAGCGCCAGCTGGTGCTCGGTGGCGAAGCGGGTGAGGTAGACGATGTGCTGGAACGCGTTGGCATCCAGCGCGCCCTGGGCCAGTGCGAAGTTGGGCTGCACATAGTCGTTGAACTCGACCACCTTCACCCGGTAGCCCTTCTTCTCCAGCAGCGGCTTGATGCCCAGCTTGAGCTGGTCGGCATAGGGGCCGGCGGTGGTGCCGATCACGAGTTCCTTCTTGGTTTGCGCCAGCGCGGGCAGCGCGGTAGTGGTGGCGGCCAGCGCCAGGGCGAGCAGGGAGCGGCGTGCGATCTTCATGGCAAGGTTCCGGAAAGCAAGGGCAGCAGGGGAGGGAAGCGAGACACAGCGGGTGCGGCGCCGTTCAGCGCTTGTCGAGCCGGCGCGCCAGGGCGTTGCCGCCGAACTGGATCAGCTGCACCAGCACCACCAGCAGTGCCACGGTGAGCACCATCACATCCGTCTGGAAACGGTAGTAGCCGTAGCGGATGGCCAGGTCGCCGATGCCGCCGCCGCCCACCACGCCGGCCACCGCCGAGTACGACAGGAAGCTGATGGCCAGCACCGTGAGCGCCAGCACCAGGCCCGAGCGGGCCTCCAGCAACAGCACCCGCACGACGATCTGCAACTCGGACGCGCCCATCGCATGTGCCGCCTCGATGACGCCGCGCGGCACCTCGCGCAGGTTCTGCTCCACCAGCCGCGCGAAGTACGCAATGGCGGCGAAGGACAGCGGCACCGCCGCCGCCAGCGGCCCGATGGACGTGCCGGCGATCACCCGCGTCAGCGGCACCAGCGCCACCAGCAGGATGATGAAGGGGAAGGAGCGCACGGTATTGACCACCCAGCCCAGCACCGCGAACAGCGGGCGGCTGGCCAGCGACTGGCCGGGGCTGAGCAGGAACAGCAGCACGCCGAGCGGCCCGCCCAGCAGCACAGCGGCGCAGAGGCCGATGGCCAGCATCAGCAGGGTCTGGCCGCTGGCCACCCACAGCTCGGGCAGCAGGGCCGTGATGTTCTCAGGCATGGGCCCACTCCTTCTGTGGCTGCGGGCGTGCCGCTGGCGTGCCCGCACCGGCGGCGGCCGGTGCGCTGCCCAGCCGGCGCGACAGCTCGCGGCCCAGGCTGGTGCGGCGGGGCGTCGCGCTCGGCAGCACGGCGAACTGCTCGGCCAGGCGGCCGTCCTCGATCACCGCCACGCGGGTGCACAGGCTCTGCACCACCTGCAGCTCGTGGGTGACGATCACCACCGTGACGCCCAGGCGCTGGTTGATCTGGCGCAGCGTGTCGAGCACGCTGGCGGTGGTGTCAGCGTCCAGTGCCGAGGTGGGCTCGTCGCACAGCAGCACCGCCGGGCGCGGTGCCAGGGCGCGGGCAATGGCCACCCGCTGCTTCTGCCCGCCGGACAACTGGGCCGGGTAGCTGCCGGCCTTCTCGGCCAGGCCCACCAGCTGCAGGCACTCGCGCACCCGCGCCTCGACGCCGGCGGCGCTGCGGCGGCCGTGCAGGCGCAACGGGAAGGCGACGTTGTCGAACACGGTTGCGTTCTGCAGCAGGTTGAACTGCTGGAAGATCATGCCCATGCCCTGGCGCGCCAGCCGCAGCTCGCGCTTGCCGAGCGTCTCCAGCGCCTGGCCGGCGACCATCACGCGCCCGCGGTCGGGCCGCTCCAGCAGGTTGATCAGCCGCAGCAGCGTGGACTTGCCGGCCCCGCTCTTGCCGATGAGGCCGAAGATCTCGCCCTGGACGATCTCCAGGTCGATGTCCCGGATGGCGTCGAAGGCCAGGCCGCCGGGCAGCGGATAACGCTTGCTGACCGACTCCAGCCGGATCAGCGTGGCGGCGCCGGCGACGCCGGGCGGTGCATGGGTGTTCATCGTGGGGCGGGAAAGGTGGCGAAGAAGAAGGGGGCGGCAGCCATCGATGGCGCGGTCGTTCAGGAATAAGCCGTCGGCTCCGGATAGCGGCCGCTCAAGGCATGGCGGCCGAGGTCGCGCAGCTTGTAGTCGATCGGGTCGTGCAGCGTGTGCACCCGCACGTTGCGCCAGTAGCGGTCCAGCCCCAGGCCGCGGGCGGTGGAGCGGGCGCCGGTCAGCTCGAACAACTGCGAGCTGACCTCCACACCGGCCCGGTGCGCGGCCACCTTGGCCTGGGCCACGGCCACTGCCACTTCGCCGCGCTGCTCGGCGCTGACCGCCGGGCCCAGGTAGAGCGCCTGGTCCAGCAGGCCGGCCGCGGCGTCGGCCAGCAGTTCGGCGCCGCGCAGCTGCACGGCGAACTCGCCGTGGCGGTGCTGCACATAGGGGTCGTCCAGCGCGCTGGCCACGCCAGCGGCGAACCAGGGCCGGCCGTGCTGCCGCAGGTAGTGCAGCGCGGCCTGGCGGGCGCCCTCGCCAATGCCGAGGTAGAGGTTGGCCATGATCAGCTGCGCCACCTGCGAGCGCAGCGTGGCCTGCGGCGTCGGCGGCACGCCGGGCGGCTGCAGCACCTCGGCATCCGAGACCCAGACACGCTCGAAGCGCACCGTGCCGCTGTCGGTCTGGCGCTGGCCGAAGGCATCCCAGTCGGGCTCGACGGTGACACCTTCGCGGCGCGTTGGCAGCACCGCGATGAGGGCCGTCTGCGTCGCCGCATGCCAGGCGGAGACCGTCAGGCGGTCCGAGCCCACCGAGCCGGAGGCGAAGCTCTTGCGGCCATCGATCAGCCAGCCCTGGCCGCTGCGGCTGGCGCTGGTGGCCAAGTCCAGCGGGTTCAGCGCATTGCCCCAGAACAGGTCTTGCTCGACCGTCTCGCGCAGAAAGTGGCGTTGCTGCGCCTCGCTGCCATAAAGCAGCACACCGGCCAGCTGCAGGTGGTGGAAGGCGAACACATGCGCCAGCGCACTGTCGGCCTGGGCCAGCCGGCGCACCACCCGCAGCAGCAGCGGCCAGTCGCCACCCCAGCCGCCATGCGAGCGCGGCACGCTCAGGGCCAGCAGGCCGCTGGCGCGGATCAGCTCGCGTTCGGCGGCGGCGTGGCCACCGGCGCGGTCGCGCTCGGCCGCGCCCGCTTCCAGCTGCTGCGCCAGCCGCTCGGCCAGGGCGGGCACCGCGTCCAGGCTGGACGGGCGGCGCCCGGGGGCAGGGGCGGTGGCGGGACTCTCGGCAAGGCGCAGGGGCTGGCTCATGGAAGGCGGGGCAGGCGGTGACTGGAGGGGCAGTCTTCCATGCAGGCGGGCCGCGGCGAACGAAGCTTTTCGTCTGTCGATCTGTGAAAAGAGTCGCTGCGCCGGTGCCGACCGTCGCGGTGGAAAAGCCGAGCGTTGGGCTCGGTGCGGCGCTTGCGGTACGCTGCGCCGATGCATGATGAGCCTGCTTTCGATCCCGCCGCCGGGCCCGCTTCCACCCCCGGGCTGCTGGCGGTTTGCCTGTGTGCCGGCTGGTGTCGGCTGTGCGACAGCTACGAGGCCACTTGGGAAGCCGCCGAGGCTGAATGGCCAGGCGTCGCCTTCCGCTGGATCGACATCGAGGACGAGGCCGACCTGCTCGGCGACGTCGATGTCGAAGACTTTCCCACCCTGCTGATCGTGCGCGACGGCGAGGTGCGCTTCTTCGGCACCGCGCTGCCGCATGCCGACACCTTGCGCCGCCTGCTGCGCAGCGCCCAGGACGCGCCGCCGGTGCCGGTGGAGGCCGAGGTCACCCGCCTGGCCTGCCAGCTGGTGCAGGAAGCCCAGCTCGGCTTCAGCGCGCCGCACCATCCCTCGCCGGCCGCATGAGCGACGAGGCCGCGACCATGACGCCCGCGCAGGCGCTGTTGCTGCTGAGCCAGCACAGCGGGCGGCACGATGACGTGCACCATCCCAAGTGGGAAAGCGGCTTCCTGGGAGCCCTGCGCCCCTACCGCGGCCAGCTGGACGTGGCCAACTTCCATGAGGTGATGACGGCGCTGCGCGTGCTCGCTGCGCAGCTGGAGGCGCCGCAGGTCGACCGCAACCTGGTCAGCGCGCTGTGGAACATCTGCCACCTGGCCCGCATGTGGGCAGTGGCGCCCGAAGGCATGCTGCAAAGCAACCGGCTCATCGCGCCGGCCGACGTGGCGCGCATCGAGCGCTGGATCGACTGCGTCTCCTATGCCGTGCTGTGCCTGCTCGACGGTGCCGGGGTGGACGAGGCTTTCCACGAATACGACAACGCCGACGAGCCGTGGTAGCGCGTCGGCGTGGCTGCCCGGCGGCGGGCCTCGCTCAGCCCGGTGCGGTCGCCGGGTTCACGCTGCCGGCCGGCGCGGCCTCCCAGCCGCCACCCAGCGCGCGCACCAGCCCCACGGTGGCCTGGTCCTGAGCGGCGCGCACCACCAGGGCCTGGCGGCGGTTGCGCAGCTCGCTGCGTTGCGCGTCCAGCAGCTCCAGCTGGCTGACCAGGCCGTTGCGGTAGCGCGAAGCCGACAACGCGGTTGCCCGGGAGGCTGATTCCACCGCCTGCTGCTGCAGCTGTGACTGCTGGGCCAGCAGCCGCAGGCCGGAGAGCTGGTCTTCCACTTCGCGGAAGGCCACCAGCACCTGCTGCCGGTAGCTCGCCAGCGCCGCGTCCAGCTCGGCCTGGGCGCTTTGCACGCCGGCCTCGCGCCGGCCGCCGTCGAAGACCGGCAGTGACAGCAGCGCACCCACACCCCAGGCGCGGGCCGACCACTTGAAGAGGTCGGACAGCTCGCTGGACGCATGCCCGCCGTTGGCCGTGAGGCTCAGGCTGGGGAACCAGGCGGCGCGCGCGATGCCGACCCGCTCCTGGGCCGCCATCAGGCCCCGCTGCGCGGCCGCCACGTCGGGCCGCCGCGCCAGCACGGTGGACGGCAGGCCCGGTGGCACCTGCGGCGGCTCGGCGCTGGGCGGCAGGTTGCCGCTGGCCGACAGGTCGGCCAGCGCGAAGCCCGATGCCGGCTCGCCCACCAGCACCGCAATGGCGTGCTCCAGCTCGGCACGGCGGCGGTCCAGCGCGACCGCCTCGGCCTCGGTGGAGGCCAGCTCGGTGCGCACGCGGGCCACGTCCAGCTCGGCCACGTCGCCGGCCTCGTAGCGCCGTTCCGTCAGGCGCAGCGTGTCGCGGTAGGCGCCTGCCGTGTCGCGCACCAGGCGGCGTTCGCTGTCGAGCGCGCGCAGCGCCAGGTAGGCCTGCGCCACGTCGGCCTGCACCATCAGCCGCGTGCTCTGCAGCAGGGCCTCGCGGGCCTGGGCGTCGAGCGTGGCGGCGCGGGCCGAGGCCGACAGCCGGCCGGCCAGGTCCAGCTCATACGAGAAGGTGGCGCCGACGTTGATTGCCGTCTCCGCCACGCCACGCGCGCCGGGCTCGGCCTGGCGCGCGGCGCCGGCCTGCAGCCCCAGCTGCGGGCGGCGGTTGGCTTCGCTGCTGCGCAGCAGGGCCCGGGCCTGGGCGAGCCGGGCGGCGGCCAGCTGCAGGTCGGCGTTCTGCGCAGCGGCGCGGCGGGCCAGGTCGTCCAGCACCGGGTCGGCGAACAGCTGCCACCAGGCGCCACGGTCCTGGGTGTCGGCCGGGGCCGCCACGGTCCAGCGGGCGTCGGCTTCCTTGAACGCCGCGGGCACGGCCGGCAGCGCGGCCGGGTCGATCGCCTGCGGCGTGGCGCAGCCGGCCAGCACCAGGGCCGCGAACAGCAGCGGCGCCAGCCGCGGGAAGCGCGCCGGGCCGCCGGGCGCCGGGCGAAGGTCGTTGTTGTGCTTGTGCATGGTCTTGTCCTTCGAAGGAGGCACGGCCTCAGTCATGCGACTCGCGCGGGCCGGCGGGCAGGGGGCGCACCGGCGCGCCGCCGCCGCCGTGGCCGTGGCCGGCCGGCTGGGCAAAGCTCTCGTCCAGGTGCGGCACCTCGCCATGCAGCTTGAGCGGACGGTTGCCACTCAGGCGGCGCAGCACCACGTAGAACACCGGCGTCAGGAACAGGCCGAACAGCGTCACGCCGATCATCCCGGCGAACACCGCCACGCCCATGGCCTGGCGCATCTCGGCACCGGCGCCGGTGGACAGCACCAGCGGCAGCACGCCCATGACAAAGGCCAGCGAGGTCATCAGGATGGGCCGCAGGCGCAGCCGGCTTGCCTCGATGGCCGCGGCCACCGGCGTGCGGCCGGCAAACTCCAGCTCGCGGGCGAACTCGACGATCAGGATGGCGTTCTTCGCCGACAGCCCCACCAGCACGATCAGCCCGATCTGCGTGAAGACGTTGTTGTCGCCGTTGGACAGCCACACCCCCGTCATCGCCGCCAGCAGGCCCATCGGCACGATCAGGATGATCGACAGCGGCAGGCTCAGGCTCTCGTACTGCGCCGCCAGCACCAGGAAGACCAGCAGCACCGCCAGCGGGAAGACCCACAGCGCGGAGTTGCCGGCCAGGATCTCCTGGTAGGTCAGCTCGGTCCATTCGAAGCCGACGCCCTTGGGCAGGGTCTCGGCTGCGATGCGCTCGACCGCCTCGCGCGCCTGGCCCGAGGAATAGCCGGGCGCCGCGCCGCCGTTGATGTCGGCCGACAGGAAACCGTTGTAGCGCATCGCCCGCTCCGGGCCGAAGCTCGGCTGCATGCGGATCAACGAGGCCAGCGGCACCATCTCGCCACTGGCCGAGCGCACCTTGAGCTGGCCCACGTCCTCGGCGCGCGCCCGGTAGGCGGCGTCGGCCTGCACCCGCACGGAATAGGTGCGGCCGAACTTGTTGAAGTCGTTGACGTACATCGAGCCCAGGTAGATCTGCATGGTGTCGAACACGTCCGTCACCGCCACGCCCAGCTGGCGGGCCTTGGTGCGGTCGATGTCGGCATACAGCTGCGGCACGTTGACCTGGAAGCTGGAGAACATGCCGGCCAGCTCGGGCGCCTGGTAGGCCTTGGTCATGAAGGCCTGGGTGGCCTCGGCCAGTGCCTCGTAGCCCAGCGCCGCGCGGTCCTCGATCTGCAGCTTGAAGCCGCCGATGGTGCCCAGCCCCTGCACCGGCGGTGGCGGGAACATGGCGATGAAGGCGTCCTCGATGGCACCGAACTTCTGGTTCAGCTGCGCCGCGATGGCGCCGCCGCTCAGCTCCGGGCTGCGCCGCTCGTCGAACGGCTTGAGCGAGACGAACACGATGCCGGCGTTGGAGCTGTTGGTGAAGCCGTTGATCGACAGGCCGGGGAAGGCAATGGCGCTCTCGATGCCGGGCTGCTTCAGCGCGATCTCGCCCATGCGCCGGATGACGTCCTCGGTGCGGTCCAGCGTGGCGCCGTCCGGCAGCTGGGCGAAGCCCACCAGGTACTGCTTGTCCTGCCCCGGCACGAAGCCGCTGGGCACCGCGCGGAACAGGCCGAAGGTGGCGCCCACCAGGGCCAGGTAGATGAGCAGCATCAGCCCGCGCCTCGCGATGGCCTTGCCGACGCCGCCGCTGTAGGCCTCGGCGCCGCGCCCGAAGGCCCGGTTGAAGCCGCGGAACAGCCAGCCCAGCCACCGGTCCATGAAGCGCGTCAGCGCGTCCTTGGGTGCGTCGTGCGAACGCAGCAGCAGGGCCGCGAGCGCCGGCGACAACGTCAGCGAGTTGATGGCCGAGATCACCGTGGAGATGGCGATGGTCAGCGCGAACTGCTTGTAGAACTGCCCCGTCAGCCCGCTGATGAAGGCCAGCGGCACGAACACCGCGATCAGCACCAGCGCGATGGCGATGATGGGCCCCGACACCTCGCGCATGGCCCGGTAGGTGGCCTCGCGCGGGCTCAGGCCGGCTTCGATGTTGCGCTCGACGTTCTCGACCACCACGATCGCGTCGTCCACCACGATGCCGATGGCCAGCACCAGCCCGAACAGGCTCAGCGCGTTGATCGAGAAGCCGAACAGGTGCATGACCGCGAAGGTGCCGACGATGGACACCGGCACCGCCAGCAGCGGGATGATGGAGGCGCGCCAGGTCTGCAGGAACAGGATCACCACCAGCACCACCAGCGCCACCGCCTCCAGCAGCGTGTGCACCACCGCGTCGATGGAGGCGCGCACGAACTGCGTCGGGTCGTAGACGATCTCGTAGTCCACGCCTTCGGGCATGTCCTGCTTGAGCTGGGCCATCACCTCGCGCACCTGGTCGGAGATGGCGATGGCGTTGCTGCCCGGTGCCTGGAAGATGGGCAGGGCCACCGCCGGCTTGTTGTTGAGCAGCGAGCGCAGCGCGTATTCGGAGGCGCCCAGCTCGATGCGGGCCACGTCGCGCAGCCGCGTCACGCCGCCGTCGGCGCTGGTGGCGACGATGATCTCGCCGAACTCCTCTTCGCTCTGCAGCCGGCCCTGCGCGTTGATGGACAGCTGCAGGTCCACGCCGGGCAGGCTGGGCGAGGCGCCGACGATGCCGGCGGCGGCCTGCACGTTCTGCTCGCGGATGGCGCGCACCACGTCGCTGGCCGACAGGCGGCGCTCGGCCACCTTCTGCGGGTCCAGCCAGACGCGCATGGAGTAGTCGCCCGAGCCGAAGATCTGCACCTGCCCCACGCCGTCCACCCGCGCCAGGCGGTCCTTGACGTTGATGAGCGCGTAGTTGCGCAGGTAGGTCATGTCATAGCGCTCGCTGGGCGACAGCAGGTGCACCACCATCGTGAGGTCGGGCGAGCTCTTGACGGTGGTGACGCCGAGCCGGCGCACCTCCTCGGGCAGGCGCGGCTCGGCCTGCGAGACGCGGTTCTGCACCAGCTGCTGGGCCTTGTCGGGGTCGGTGCCGAGGCGGAAGGTGACGGTCAGCGTCATCAGCCCGTCGGTGGTGCCCTGGCTGCTCATGTAGAGCATGCCTTCCACGCCGTTGATGGCTTCCTCGATGGGCGTGGCGACGGTCTCGGCGATGACCTTCGGGTTGGCGCCGGGGTACTGCGCCCGCACGACGACGGAGGGCGGCACCACCTCGGGGTATTCCGAGATGGGCAGCGCCCGCATCGCCAGCAGGCCGGCGATCAGCATCAGCAGCGACAGCACGCCGGCGAAGATCGGCCGGTCGATGAAAAACTTGGACAGGTTCACGGTCTGGCTCCTGCGACGCGGTGGCCGCGGGTCACGATTGGGTGGCGCCGTCGCGGCGCGCTTGTTGTGGCGGGCGGGTGGCATCCATCTCGACCGGCTGCGGCGCCACCTGCGCCCCCGGGCGCACGCGCTGCAGGCCGTTGACGACGATGCGCTCGCCCGCCTTCAGGCCCGAGTTCACGACCCGCAGGCCGTCCACGCTGGGGCCCAGCACCACCTCGCGGTAGGTGGCCTTGTTGTCGGCGCCCACCACCAGCACGAACTTCTTGCTCTGGTCGGTGCCCACCGCGCGCTCGTTGATCAGCAGCGTCGGCTGCTCGTTGGGCTGGCCCATGCGCAGCCGGGCGAACTGCCCCGGCATCAGCGTGCCGTCCGGGTTGTCGAAGACGGCGCGCACGCGCACGGTGCCGCTGCGCGCGTCGACCTGGTTGTCCACCAGCTGCAGGCGGCCGCTGTAGGGCAGGTCGGCGCTCTCGGAGGTGCCCATGCGCACGGGGATGCGCCCGAGCTGGCTGCGCGCCGAGATGCCGCCGGGCAGCTGGCGCAGCGAGCGCAGCACCACCTGTTCGTCGGCCTCGAAGCTGGCATAGATGGGGCTCACCGACACCAGCGTGGTCAGCATCGGCGCGGTCGGGCCGGCGGCCACCAGGTTGCCGGTGGTCACCTCCAGCCGGCCCACGCGGCCGGCCACCGGGGCGCGCACCTGCGTGTAGCCGAGGTTGAGGCGGGCCGCCTGCAGCGCGGCACGGGCGGCGCGCAGGTTGGCTTCGGCCTCGCGGGTGGCGTTCTCGCGCTCGTCCAGCTCGCGCTGGGCGATGGCGCGTTCCTGCCACAGGCGCTGCGAGCGCACCAGCTCGCTCTGGGTGTGCGAGACGCGGGCCTGTGCGGCGGCCACCTGCGCGTCCAGCCGCTCGACCTCGGCGGCATAGGGCGCCGGATCCAGCGTGACGAGCAGGTCGCCGGCCTTCACCAGCTCGCCTTCGCGGAAGTGCACCGACTGCACCGTGCCGGCCACGCGCGGGCGGATCTCGACCCGCTCGACGGCTTCGAGCCGGCCGGAGAACTCATGCCAGGCGGCGACGCTGCGTTGCAGCACCGGTGCCACCGAGACCGGGGTGGCCGCGGGCGGGGCGGCCGGCGCATTGGCTTCGGCCTTGGGCGAGGACGACAGGCCCAGCACGGCGGCGCCGGTGCCGGCCACTGCCGCCACCACCGTGCCCAGCGCCCACAGGCGCCGGCGCTGCGGCGAAGGCGCCGCGGAAGACGAGGAGACGTCAGCAGCCGCGGCCTGCGGCTGGGAATCGAGCGGGCGGGTCATGGAAACTCCTTGAGGGTCGTTTTTTGAGGAGGAATCGGGGTCAGGCGGCCGGCCGGTCGCAGCAGCTCGCGCCGGAATACAGGAAGCGATGCAGCCGGCGCAGCAGCGCGGGCATCCAGGGCGCCGCCAGGGTGGCGCGGCTGGACCAGGTCTCGGGGCCGATGCGGGCGCCGTCGAGCACGCAGTCCTGCGCGGCGATGCCGGCCGCGCGCAGGCGGCGGGTGTAGGCCAGGGTCTCGTCGTGGAAGGGGTCGCCGGCGGCGGTCACGGCCAGCGTGTCGGGCAGGCCGGCCATGCGCCGGGCCAGCCCCGGCACCGCATAGGGGTGTTCGGCCTCGCCGCCGGGGCCCAGGTAGTGGCGCCAGCCGGCGGCCCAGCGGCAGTCCTGCCGGCCGGCCTCGGCGAAGCGGGCCGAACGGGTGGCCAGGCAGGGGTCCAGCATCGGCGACAGCAGCACCTGGCCTGCCACCGGCGGCGCGGCGCGGTCGCGCGCCAGCGCGCTGAGGGCGGCGGCCAGGTTGCCGCCAGCTTCCTCGCCGGCCACCATCAGCCGGGCCTGGCGGCCGGCCAGCCGCGTGCGCGCTCGCCAGGCCCACAGCAGCGCGGCATGACCGGCTTCCAGCGCATGCGGGAAAGGGGCGCCCGGCGCCAGCGGGTAGTCGAGCGACACCACCACCGCACCGGCCAGCACCAGCAGGCTGGCCACCACCGACCCGCTGTCCAGCGAACCGCCGACAAAGGCGCCGCCATGGAAGTGCAGCACCAGTGGCCGCGGCTCGACGCCGGCTGGGCGGCGGGCAGCCCGGCCGTAGATCCTCAGGCCGAGGCGGCGCGACGGACCCAGGCCGATTTCTTCATCGGTGGTCTCGCAGTCGTGGATCGGTGGCTGGGGGGTGCCCATCGTTTGTCGGCCCGGCGGGGCGGCTGGTGTTGCAGTGCGGCAAACGATAAGTTGTTGGTCAGGCGGAATAAATACAAAGTTCTTTGTTTCTTTGTTTCCATGGATGAATAATCGCGCCGTGCGGCGTTGACCGGCCGCGAACCCCCGAAGGACGACCGATGGACCAACTCGCTGCGATGCGCGCTTTCCTGCGCGTGGCCGAGACCGGCAGCTTCACCAAGGCGGCCGATCTGCTGCAGACGCCCAAGCCCACCCTGACCAAGCTGGTGCAGGGCCTCGAAAGCCACCTGCACACCAAGTTGCTGCACCGCACCACCCGGCGCGTCAGCGTCACCGCCGAGGGTGCGGCCTACTACGAGCGCGCGGTGCGCCTGATCACCGAGCTGGACGACATCGATGCCAGCATGTCGAGCGCCCGCGCCTGCCCTGGCGGCCGGCTCAGGGTGGATGTGCCCACCAGCATCGCGACGCTGGTGATGCTGCCGGCGCTGCCCGACTTCCTGGCCCGCTATCCGGAGATCCAGGTCGACATGGGGGTGAGCGACCGGGTGGTGGACCTGATCAGCGACAACGTCGACTGCGCGGTGCGCGCCGGCGAGCTGACCGACCCGTCCATCATCGCCCGCCGCATCGGCGAGGTGCAGTCCATCGCCTGCGCCAGCCCTGCCTACCTGCAGAAGCATGGGGCACCGCGCCACCCGGGCGAGCTGGAGTCGCAGCATGTGATGGTCAGCTACTTCCTGGCCGGCGGGCGGCAGAAGGAGTTCGTCTTCTCGAAGGACGGCGAGCGGGTGCCGGTGAAGGGCAGCTACCGCATCTCGGTGAACGACAGCAACGCCTACCTGGCCGCCGGGCTGGCCGGCATGGGGGTCATCCAGGTGCCGAGCTTCATGGTGCAGCAGCACCTGAGCAGCGGGGCCCTGCAGCCGGTGCTGTGCCAGTGGATCTCGGAGCCCAAGCCGATCCACGTGATCTATCCGCCCAACCGGCACCTGACGACCCGTTTGCGGGTCTTCGTGGACTGGGTGGCCGAGCTGTTCGCCAACAGCGACCTGATCCAGCGCCGGTCCACCCTGCGGCTGGCCAACGGGCCGATGCCCCTGGCCTGCGAGATGGCCCTGCGCCATGCGTCACCCGAAGTGCGGGCCGCCTATGCGGCCATCGACGACGAGGAAGCCGAGCACCTGGTGCAGACCGAGCCGGCCGGCTGGTAGTCCTCGGCCGCGGCGGCGCGGCCCAGCTCCCTCAGGTAGGGCCAGGGGTAGATGCCGCGGTCGTGCCCGTCGCTGAACTCCAGCTGCACGCCGTAGGCACCCACCGGGCGGGCGTCGAGCACCGCCAGTGCAGGCGCCACCTGCACCGGCTCGCGGCGGGCCGCCAGCGCCCGGCAGTCGCCGCAGCGGCAGGAGCGGCGCAAGGCGGCCGCCGTCAGCGAGACAACGCTGCCATCGCTCCAGCTCACCTCCAGCCGGTTCTGTGCCAGCGTGAGGGCCTGTGGCGTCATGGCCGCAGCTCCTCGCCGAGGCGGGCGAGCGCGAGCCGGGCGGCCTTGCGCACCTCCGGGTCGGGGTCCTGCGCCGCCAGGCGCAGCGGGGCGACACCGGCGACATCGCCCAGCTCCCCCAGGGCGATCGCCGCTTCCTTGCGGAGGTTGCCGGCCGGGTGGGCCAGTGCCTCGGTGAGCGCTGGCAGTGCGGCAGCGTCCTGCAGCCGGCCCAGCGCGCGGGCCGCCCGCAGCCGCACCTGCCAGTGCTCGTCTTGCATCGCCTGCAGCAAGCCGGGCAAGGCGGCCGGCGGCCGCAGCTTGGCCAGCGTGGTGGCCGCCTCCTCACGCACCTGCCACTGCGGGTCGACGAGGGCGGCCAGCAAGGCCGGCAGCACCTGCGCCACCTGGCCCGCGCCGGCCAGGCCGAGCGAGCCGGTCGCGCTGCGGCGCACCTCGGCGTCGCTGTCGTTGATGGCCAGGCGGGCCAGGGCCGGCAAGGCATCGGCCTGCTTCAGCCAGCCCAGCACGCCCACCGCCTCGCGGCGCACTGCCGCGTCGGCATGGGCCAGCGCGTCGTGCGCCGCTTCGGCGGCCGCCGGCAGCCGCAAGGGCTTGAGGGCACGCAGCGCGGCGGCGCGGGCAAAGGCCTGCTCGTGGCGCGCCCAGGGCAGCAGCCGGGCACCGGCCTGCACGCCGTTGAGCTCGGCCAGGCTGGCGCTGGCCGCCTCGCGCACCTCGGCATGGGCGTCGAGCAGGGCCTGGGCAAGCGTGTCCACCACGTCGGCATCGTCCCAGGCGGCCAGCACGCGGGCGGCTTCGGCGCGCACCTCGGGCGCGGGGTCGCCGCGTAGCGCGGCAGTCAGCGCCGGCAGGTGCTCGGGGCGCTCCAGGTCGGCCAGCTCGAGCACGGCAATGCGGCGCACGCCGGCATCGCTGTGGCCAAGGCGGCCGAGCAGCAGGGGGTCGATGGCAGGGGCTGCTGGGGTCATGGCAGGCTCACAGGGCATATCGGAGGGCGGTGGCGGCCGGCTCAAGCGGCAACCGCAGGGGCGTCAGGCGGGGCCGCGAGGTGCCGCCACCCGGCACCGCCCCGGCTTCGAGCAGGGACAGGCAATGGCGCTTCAGGGCGTGGACGTCGGCGTGTGCCATCAGCGCTGCATCACGCGGCCGGCCGAAGGGCAGGGCGATGTCTTCCACCAGCCGCCCGGGGCGCGGGCTCATCACCAGCAGGCGGTCGGCCAGCAGCAGGGCTTCGTCGATGTCGTGCGTGACGAACACCACCGTCGTGCGCATGCGCTGCCACAACTCGAGCAGCAGCTGCTGCATCTTGCGTCGCGTCAGCGCGTCGAGCGCGCCGAAGGGTTCGTCCATCAGCAACACGCGCGGCTGATGGATCAGCACCCGGGCCATTTCCACCCGCTGCTGCATGCCGCCCGACAGCTGTCGCGGGTAGTGCCCCTCGAAGCCGGCCAGGCCCACGTCGTGCAGCAGCGCGCGGGCGCGGGCCTGCCGCTCCACGCGCGGGCGGCCCTGCATCTTGAGCCCGAAGGCCACGTTGTCGATCACTCGCTGCCACGGAAACAGCGTGTGCTGCTGGAACACCAGGCCGCGCTCTGGGTGGGGCCCGGCGATGCTGCGGCCGTCCAGCCGCAGCTCGCCCCGGCTGGGCGCCAGGTGCCCGGCCAGCGCGCCCAGCAGCGTGGACTTGCCGCAGCCCGAGGGCCCCAGCAGGCAGACGAATTCGCCCGGCTCGATGGAGAGGTGGAGGTCCTGCAGCGCCTCGAAGCGCGCCGGCCCGTGGCCCAGCTCGATGTGCAGCCGTTCTACCTCGATGAGGCCTGCCGGCCTGGTGCGTGCGGTGTCGGTCATGTGCTGCCCTCCTGGGCGTGCCACCACGGCATGGCGCGGCGGGCGAGGGCACGCAGCAGCGCGCTGCTGCCCAGGCCGAGGCCACCGATCCACAGCATGCCGACGATGATGCCCGGGTAGTTCTGCAAGGTGTACGACTCCCAGGTGTAGTAGCCGATGCCGAACTGCCCCGAGATCATCTCGGCCGAGACGAGGCAGAACCAGCAGGTGCCCATGCCGATGGCCAGCCCGGTGGCGATGCTCGGCGCTGAGGCCGGCAGCACCACCTCGGCGAACAGGCGCCAGCCCCGCGTGCCCAGGCTGCGGGCCGAGGCGAGCAGCCGCGCATCGACCGCTTCCACGCCATGCAGCGTGTTGAGCAGGATGGGAAAGAGCGCGCCGGTGAAGGTGATGAAGATCATCGAGACCTCGGACGAGGGGAACATCAGGATGGCCAGCGGAATCCACGCCACCGCCGGGATCGGCCGCAGCACCTCCAGCGGCGGCAGCAGCAGCGCGCGCGCCCAGGGCCAGCGGCCGATTGCCAGGCCCAGCGCCACGCCGACCAGCGCCGCCACGCCGAAGCCGGCGCCGATGCGCCACAGGCTCCAGCCCAGGTGCTGCAGCAGCCGGGGGCTCTGCAGCAGCTCCCAGGCGCTGCGGCCCACCTCGGCCGGTGCCGGCACATGGGCGAAGCTCAGCACGCCGAGGTCGACCTGCCGGGTGGTGGCCCAGTGCCACAGCAGCAGGCAGGCCGCCAGCGACAGCAGGCGTGCGCACCAGGGCCCGGCCAGGCGGCGCTGCACGCCGTGCCAGCGGCGCCGGTCCGGCGCGGCGAGGGGAAGGACGGCTGTCATGCCCGTGCCTCAGCGTGCCGCCAGCCGGGTGGCGGCGGCCTGGCTGGCGCCGGCATAGTCGAGCACCCGGCCCTGTTGCGCGGCGGCCCAGGCGGTGGCACTGTCCTTCAGCAGGAAGGCGTTGACCTGCCCCTGGCCGTCCACCGCGAACCAGGCCTGCCGCGCCAGCAGCTTGATGCCCAGCTCGCGGTCCTGGGCATACACCACCCGGACCTTGCGGCCGGCGGCTTCCAGCCGCTTCACGTCGGCCAGCGCATGCTCGGGCGCGCCGTAGTGGCGCACCCTGGGCTCACCCTGCACCCACACCTGGGCGACACGGCGCGGGTCGGTGATGGGCTGGCCGGTGAGGGCATCGTTGGCCTTCAGCGGCTGCTTGTCGTAGTTCTTCAGCTGCGCCTCGTAGTCCAGGCCAGCCTGGGCGAAGGCGGCGCGGATGTGACGGTCGTCGATGAAGCGCTCGGCCGTCAGGTCGGCATCGTGGCGCTTGAGCAGCCGCAGCGTCTCGATGGAGGTGGCCACCGCCTGCCGGTACTCGGGCTTCCAGCTGAAGTCGCGGGTCTGCAGGCCCAGCGGGCCGTGGAACAGGTAGGCCACCTCGGCCTCGATGCCGGTGACCTTGGCCACCAGTTCGCTGTACTTCTCGGGCTCGGCGGCGAACAGGCGGTCGGCCTCGATGGCCGCGCGCAGGTAGGCGGTGACCACCTCCGGGTACCGGGCCGCGTAGGCTGCGTCGACCAGCGTGCCGTGCAGTGTCGGCGCGCGGGTCTGGGCACCGTCGAGGATCTTGCGGGCAAAGCCGCGGTAGGGGAACAGGTCGGCGAAGGGCACGAAGTCGGCATGCGCGTCGATCTTGCCGGCCTGCAAGGCCGAGCCGGCCACCTCCGGTGCCTGGGTCAGGATGGTGACGTCGCGCTCCAGGTCCAGGCCCTCGGCCTTCAGCGCGCGCAGCAGCATGCCATGGGCGGTCGAGGCAAAGGGCACCGAGATCTGCTTGCCCTTGAGCCCGGCCAGTGACTGCACGGCCGAGCCGCTTGGCACCACGATGCCGTTGCCGCTGCCTATGGTGCTGCCGGACAGCACCGACAGGAACAGGCTCTTCTTGCCCGCCTTCAGATGGGCGGCGCCATTGAGCGAGCCGGGGAAGTCGGCCATCGCGCCGAAGTCCAGCTTGCCGGCCACCATCTCGTTGGTCAGCGGCGCGCCGGAGGTGAAGTTCTTCCACTGGATGTCGTACTCGGCGTCACGGTAGCGGCCGTCGCGTGGCAGGTACTTCTCCAGCAACTTCAGCTCGCGGATCAGCAGGCCGCCGGTGGCGCAGTTGATGGTGGTGTCCTGGGTGCCGATGGCGATGCGGATGGTCTCGGCCCGGACGCCGGCCGCGAGGGCCAGTCCGAGGGTGAGGCCGCCGAGGGTGTGCAGCAGTTTCATCGATGCGTTCCTGGGTCAGGGGGTCAGCGCAGCAGGTAGGGAATGTCGACATGGACCGCGCCGGTCGGGCAGTCCTTCTCGCAGGGCATGCAGTACCAGCATTCGTCGTACTTCATGTAGGCGGTGCCACGGCTCAGGTCGATGGCCAGCACGTCGAGCGGGCAGACATCGACGCAGACGGTGCAGCCCTTGTGGGCGATGCACTTCTCGGCATCGACGCTCACGGGCACGCTGCTGGGCTGGAAGGCGAGGGGGGCGGTGTGCATGGGCGGGTTCCTCCGGCAGGGTCAGGGGGCGGTCGCGGGCGCTGTCGAGTGCCGGGCCACGCTTGCGGCGCTGGGCAGGCGCAGGCGCTGGTAGGCGGTCCTGTCGCGCTCGTCGATCGGCACGATGTAGGGCGCCACCGGTCGCTTGAAGCTGACCATGCGGCCCTGCGCGTCCTTCTGCAGCTGGGCATGCACGAACCACTCGGCATCGTTGCGCTCGGGATGGTCGACGCGTGCGTGGTACAGGCCCCAGCGGCTCTCGGTGCGGTAGAGCGAGGCGCGGGCGGCCATCTCGGCGCAGTCGCGGATGAAATGCACCTCCATCGCCCGCATCAGCTCGTGCGGGTCGCGCGCCTTCAGCTGCTGCAGGTCCTCGCGGATGGCCTCGAAGCGTTCCAGGCCGATCTCCATCTTGCGGGTCACCTTGGGCGGCTGCAGGTAGTCGTTGACGCAGCGGCGCAGCTTGTATTCCACCTGCTGCGGCGGCAGGCCATGCTCGCGCAGCAGCGGTGCCCAGACCCGGGCGCGCTCCTGCTCGACCTGCGCCGGGTCGACCGCGGCATGCGCCTGACCGGCGCAGAACTCGGCGGCGCTTTCGCCCGCCAGGCGCCCGTACACGAAGGCCCCCAGCATGTAGTTGTGCGGCACGCAGGCCAGGTCGCCGGCCGCATGCAGGCCGGCCACCGTGGTGCGGGCGCGTTCGTCCACCCACACGCCGGAGGCCGAATGGCCGCTGCACAGGCCGATCTCGGAGACGTGCATCTCCACCATGCGGCGGCGGTAGTCGGTGCCACGGCCGGCATGGAAGCGGCCGCGGCTGGGCCGTTCGTTGGTGTGCAGGATGGTCTCGATGGCGGCGATGGTCTCCTCGGCCAGGTGGTCGAGCTTGAGGAAGACCGGACCCCGGCCGCCCTGCAGCTCCTGGTGGAACTCCCACATCATCTGGCCGCTCCAGTAGTCGCACTCGATGAAGCGCTGGCCCTGCGCGTTGGCGGTGTAGCCGCCGAAGGGCCCGGTGACGTAGGCGCAGGCCGGCCCGTTGTAGTCCTTGATCAGCGGGTTGATCTGGAAGCACTCGATGCCCGACAGCTCGGCGCCTGCGTGGTAGGCCATGCTGTAGCCGTCGCCCGCGTTGGTCGGGTTCTCGTAGGTGCCGAACAGGTAGCCCGAGGCCGGCAGGCCGAGCCGGCCGGCCGCACCGGTGGCCAGCACCACCGCCTTGGCGCGGATCACATGGAAGTCGCCGCTGCGGCAGTCGAAGGCCATGGCGCCGGCAATGCGGCCGTCGGCAGCGGTCAGCAGCCGGGTGGCGACCAGCCGCTGGGTGATCTCGACCCGCGTGCGCTTGAGTTGCCGGTAGAGCACCTTCTTGATGTCGTGGCCCTCGGGCATCGGCAGCACGTAGCTGCCCATGTGGTGGACCTTGCGCACCGCGTAGTCGCCGGTTTCGTCCTTCTCGAAGCGCACGCCCCAGCGGTCGAGCTCCTCGATCATCGCGTGGCTGTTGGCGGCATAGGCCATCACGGTGCGCTGGTTGACGATGCCGTCGTTGGCCACCGTGATCTCGCGCACGTACTGCTCGGGCGTGGCATGGCCGGGGAGAACGGCATTGTTGAGTCCGTCCATGCCCATCGAGATCGCGCCGCTGCGCTTGACGTTGGCCTTCTCCAGCAGCAGCACGCGCAGCGTCGGGTCGGCCTGCTTGGCCTTGACGGCGGCCATCGGCCCGGCGGTGCCACCGCCGATCACCAGCACGTCGACTTCTTGTTCCAGGGTGTCCATGGGGTCCTCGGGATGGGTTCAGCGGCGCTGCAGCCGCAGGCGGTACTGGAAGTTGTCCGGCCGGCAGTACAGGTGCTCGTGGTCGATCGGCCGGCCGGCGGTGTCATGCGTCAGGCGCTCGATGTGCAGCACCGGTTCGCCGGCGGCAATGCCCAGCAGCGTCGCCAGGGCGGCGTCGGCCCGCTCGGCGTCGATCACCAGGTCGGCATGGCCCAGCGGCGTCGCCAGGTCGTTCTCCAGGATCGTGAAGATGTCGCGCCGGGCCAGGTCGGCACCGAGCAGCCGCTGGCCGAGCGCCAGCGGCAGCCAGGTCAGGTCGAGCGAGACCGGCCGGCGGTCCAGCAGGCGGACGCGCCGGATGGCGGTCACCGGTGAGCCGGCCGGCAGCTGCAGGCGCTCGGCCACTTCGGCGCTGGCCGGCACTGTGCCGGCGTCGAGCACCCGGTTGTAGATCTCGTGGCCGTGCGCCTGCATGGCCTCGGCGAAACCCTGCAGCCGGCCCAGTTCCTGGAAGGGCTTGGCCTGGGCCACGAAGGCGCCCTTGCCAGGCAGCTTGAAGATCAGCTGCTCCCGTTCCAGGTCGCCCAGCGCCTGGCGCACCGTGATGCGGCTGACGCCATACTGCGCCATCAGCATGCTCTCGGACGGCACCCGGTCGTGCGGCTGCCAGGCGCCCGAGAGGATGCGCTCGCGCAGGTCTTCCCGGATGCGACCATGCAGGGTCTGGGCTTGTCGATGCGGCTCTGCGGTGCTGGCGGCGCTGAGCCCGGGGTGGAGATGACGGGTCATGTCAGGTGCTGAACGCAAGGCCTGTGCCGCGCTAGTGCTGCCCCGGACTTCACCGCCAAGTGCTTGATGCAGCTTGGAGAAGCCGGGCGGATGGAGGCGCTGCCGGGGTGCGGTTCGCAAGCCGTCAACGCAGCAGCGCTGTCGGAAAACCGACAGCGCTGGCCGCTTTCCAGCAGGTGGCCGGCCGTTGCATGCGGCGTGGGGAAGGTGCTGGCGGGCCGGCCTGCCGGGCTCATGCCCACGGGCTGCGCGACCGGCAGGACCGCGGCGTCAGCCGCCGGAGGCCGGCCGCCTGCCGCTCAACGCGCCGGGCGCGGGCGGCCTGGGGGCGCCGGCGTTGCGCCAGCCGCCTCCAGCGCCTTCTGCTCCAGCTCGAAGAAGGCCCGGTCGACGCGGTTCATGCTGGCGGTGAGCCGCCGCAGTTCGTCCAGCAGCGGGCCCGTCTGGCGTGCTGCGCCGGGGCGCCGGCACAGCTGCCAGGCATGTTCCAGCAGCACACCTGCGGTTTCGAGCCGGCCATGCGCCTGGGGTTGCGCCCGCACCTCGGCCAGCAGGGCCGCGGTCACCTGCGACCAGTCCTCGCTGCCGGCCGCCGCTCCCAGCAGCTCGCCGAGCGGCCACAACTGCTGCCGCAGGGCGGTCAGCGGCAAGGGCGGCAGCGGCTGCGGATCGCTCGCGCCATGCCCCCCGCGGGAAGCGAAGGGCAGGCCGCCGCGCGCGATGCGGCACACGCTGAGCAGGTTGGAGAGCGAGCCGGCCGCCAGCGCGTGGCGCTGCCGGTACCACTCCGACAGCAGCAGCCAGCGGATGGCCTCGACCCGTGTGCCGTCCTCGGCAGGCGCCTCGGGCGCCGCCATCGCCACTTTCAGCAGCCAGGTGGAATAGCCGAGGTTGGAGGCCACGCTCTCCACCAGCGTGAAGGAGTCGGCCTCGATCGCGCACAGCAGGGCTTGCTCGAAGCAGGTGAAGACACGCGCCACCTCGCCGGCCGTCGCTCGCGCGTGTCGGCCGGAACTGAGGCGGCTGCGCCACAGCAAGGCCTGCAGGTTGTGGCGCTCGGCCATCAGCCGGGGGTTGTGCAGCCAGCACGGCGCACTGCCCGGCTTGAAGTACCGGTCGAGCCACGATTGCGCCTGCGGGTAGCGGCGCTCCTGGTAGGCACACCAGGCCAAACCCAGGTGGCACAAGCCGCGTATGGCGTCGCGCCGCGCCTGCTCGGCGGGCTCGGTGGCCGGCCGATTCGGCCCGGTATGGAGGCCGGGCCGCTGCGGGCCCGTGCCGCTGCTGCGCAAGGCCTGCTGCAGGGCGTCGGCCGCCTGCAGCAGGTCGTCACGCCGGCGCGCCTGCCGGGCCAGCGCGAACAAGGCCCAGGCGCGTTGCAGGTCGCTGGTGCCCGGCTGCGTCGCCAGCGCTTGCAGGCCGGCGTTGGCGCCGAAGCCTGCCGCTGTCCCGCCCGGCCGGTTCGGCAGGCCTTCCTCGGCGCCTTGCCGGGCCTGCAGGAAGGCAAACCAGAAACTGGCACCCGCGGCCGGCGCCGCGGCGGCCAGCTCGGCCGCCGGGCCATCGGCTGGTGGCGTGGTGGCCTGCAAGTGCCGCCGCACGCCCGCCAGATTCAGCGAGCGCCCGCCCAGCCAGAAGCGCAGTCGTCGGGCCTCGGCCACGGGCAGCCAGAACGGCCCATGGCTGCGCCCGCGCAGGGGCAGGCTGGCGGGCGCCACACCGGTGGCCGGTCCCCAGCCCACCTGCAGTCCGGCCGCGGCGCAGAGCCTAAACAGCCGCGTCACCGCCATCGGGTAGCCGCCTTTGCTGCCGGCCTGCTGCATCAGGAGGCTGGCCGGCAGAGGCGCTCCGGCGGGCCGCCGCAGCGCCCGCTCCGCGAGTGCCGCGACGAACCAGGCGGCCAGTGCATTGCAGGGCTGTGTGCCGATGGCGAACGGACGCGCGAGCTGCACGTCGAGCAAGGGGACGGAAGACGACATCCGGCAGGCGGCAAGTGGCGAGGGGTGCCGGATGTTATGCCGGGCGGGCGCCCCGCCCGCGGGTCCCTGGCGGTGGCCGCGGCATGCCGCCGATGCACGGGTTGCCGCCGCTCGAGCGCCTGCAGGAACTGACGGTGTACGGCGCCCCGGCCTTGGGATACCGTCGCGGCCAGGCCAGAGGCAGGCCCGCGCCGAAGCAATCCATGCGCCTGGTGCCGCTGAAGCCAGGCGGCCAACATCAGCGGCCACGGTGCATGGAAAACGGTCTGCCGCGGCTCGTGCCGCCGCGCGGGTGCTGGCGCCCGGGCCAGCGGCGGGCGCCGCGCAGGCCAGCACCGGTCGACCAGCTGAAGCAACCGCTTGTCCGGCCACTCCGCCGCTACCCGGCCTATATGCAAGCGCATGTTAAATTCGGCATCCAGGGAAAGGCCGCCTCCAACAGCGAGGCTGATGCACAACATGAAGAACACACCGTGGAAGCGGGCGCTGCCCGCACTGGCGTTTCGCGCTTTGACGCTGTCTGCTGGCGGCCTGGCGGTCGCTGCCTTGCTGGCCGCCTGCGGCGGCGGTGGAGGGGGCGGTGACGATGGTGGCAACGCCGGCGGCGGTGGCAGCACCGGTGGGCAGGGCGGCTATGCCGTGCCCAGCCAGGTGCTCACCTTGTCGGCCTGCGAGCCCGGCAAGGGCAAGGACTACCAGGTCGGCCCCGGCGCCGGCCAGCTGTCCGACCTGAACCAGGTGCCCTGGGACAAGCTGGTGGCCGGCGACACCGTGCGGGTGTTCTACCGGGCCGAGCCCTACCACGGCAAGGTGCTGCTGGCCGCGCAAGGCACGGCCGACAAGCCGGTGCGCCTGTGCGGCGTGCGCGGGCCCAATGGCGAGCGGCCGGTGCTGGACGGCAAGGACGCCGTCTCCCGTCGCGGCCTGGCCTATGGCCACGAGCTGCACGAGTCGCGCTCGGTCATCGTCGTGAACCGCCTGCAGACGCAGGACTGGCAGGCCTATCCCCGCCACCTGCAGATCGACGGCCTGCAGATCCGCGGCGCCCGTCCCGGCAACTACTTCACCGACAGCACCGGCGTGCGCCGGCAGTATGTGGAGTTCGGCGCCTGCCTGTGGGTGGAGCGGGTGCACAACATGGTGATCGCCGACAACGAGATCACCGACTGCAGCCAGGCCATCTTCAGCAACTCGAAGGAAGACGGCGACTTCGCGGTGACGCGCAACCTGCGCATCGCCGGCAACCACTTCCACAACAACGGCCTGAAGGGGGTGGAGCTGCTGCACACCACCTACATCCAGACCGCCGGCGTCATCTACGAGTTCAACCGCTACGGCCCGATGCGCGAAGGCGCGGCGGGCAACTCCATCAAGGACCGCTCGACCGGCACCGTGGTGCGCTACAACCGCATCGAGGACGGCGCCCACGCGCTCGACCTGGTGGAGACCGAGGACTACTACAACAGCCACGCCAAGAACGATCCGACCTACCGCTACACCTATGTGTACGGCAACCAGATCGTCAAGGACGGCCGCAAGGGCACCACCATCCATTACGGTGGCGACCATGCCGGCAACGAGGCGAGCTACCGCAAGGGCACGCTGTACTTCTTCAACAACACCGTGCACCTCACCGGTGGCGACTATGCGGTGGTGTTCCAGCTCTCC
Source organism: Eleftheria terrae (assembly GCF_030419005.1). Lineage (NCBI taxonomy): Bacteria > Pseudomonadati > Pseudomonadota > Betaproteobacteria > Burkholderiales > Eleftheria > Eleftheria terrae. The sequence goes on along the minus strand of NZ_CP106951.1, from coordinate 2,276,788 downwards.
ACCACCGACGAGAAGGCCGAGGTCTGGAACAACGTGTTCATGTTCGACCGCGACATCGAGTTTCCTCGCATGCGCGAGAAGCAGGACAACGCCGAACCCTTTGCGCTGCCCTCCCAGACCGGCGGCATCGTCAACCTGGGCCGCAACTGGATCGATGCGAAGTGGAGCGACGCCGGCCCCTGGCACAAGGTGGGCGGCCAGCTCAATGGCGCTGCCAACCTGATCACCGGCACCACCCCGCCGGTGGACCCGGCCACGATGCAACCGCTGCCCGGCAGCCCGGTGCTCGATGCCGGGCAGGAGGCGCCGCTGGCTGCGCGCAACGTGACGGTGCAGTACCAGTTCGACGGCAAGGGCCAGCTCGTCAAGCGCCAGAGCGTGGGGGCCGGGATGGACCTGGGCGCCATCGAGCGCCAGTGAGGCGCGGGCAGCGGCGCCCCGAGGCGGGCCGCTGCTGCCACCGCCTGATGGCCTGGCCGCGGTCCCCCGCGGCCTGGTCAGGTTCGGGCCTGGCCTGGGCAGGGCGCCGGAAGAAGGCGCCGCAACGGCGCGTGGCAAGGGGTGCCTGAAGAGAACGCGGGCCTGCGGCGCTGGTAAGGCCAGGCCGTTCGCGGTTGAGCGCCGCGGCGGGAGCCGCTGCCCGGTGGAAGCGCCGCCACCTGCATTGCTCGATCAATGGGGAGCCGTCGGTGTCAGCCGTCAGTGGCAACACACCGGTGGCAACACACCGGTGACGACGCAAAGGTGACGACTCTCCGCGAGCGTCGCCAGCGGTGGCTGCCGTGGGCAGCACACGCCCGGCAGCCCGCAGGGCGGGCGGCGCCGCCGCCGCCCGGCGCCATCAGCTGCGCAGGTCGCGCATGCGCCCGGCGATGCCGGCCGCCGCATATTCCAGCCGGCGTCGGACCTTGCGTTTCCAGGTCAGGGCGGCCCGCACCTCGGACCAGTCGAACATCGAATCATTGATGTTGTAGTCGCCGCGCTGTGCCTCGGGCACGTCGCCGGCCTCGATGCGTGCGATCAGGTGCGGCAGTTCCTGGTAGAAGCGCGGCGAGCGGTGCACCGGATGCAAGGTCCACAGGCCCGGGCCGTTGCCGAGGAAGTCCAGTCGCGACAGGCCACGTTCCACCATCAGCGCGCCCAGGCTGTCTTCCAGCGCGAGGTAGGGCGGCGTGTAGTTCACATAGCACTGCAGGCGCTTGGACAGGCCCGGGTTCAGCAGCGGCACGCGCAGCTCGCCGCTGCGGAAGCGCCGCGTGTCGAGCAGGCAGACCCGGGTGCTCAACGAATGGAAGCGGAACGCCGGGTAGGGCGCCGGCACCCGCTCCGCCTGCTGCGAACGCAGGCTGCCGTCCGCGGTCGGCGGGCCGGGCAACGGGTTGCAGGTCAGAAGCTGCCGGTCCTCGGCGAGCTTGGCCACCGCTTCGCGCACCCAGGTCAGCGAGCCGCCGCCGAACAGCATGTCCGAGTCCAGGTGCAGCACATGCGGCGAGCGGGCCGAATACATGCCGAAGAGGTAGGCGTAGAACGGGCTGCCGTTCTCGGCCCGCATCGGAATGAAATCGCCGCCGAGGAAGGCACGTGCCACCTGGCGCGCGGTCTGCTCGGCATAGTCGACCTCGACCACATAGGCCTTCGGATGCTCGGCGCAGATGCGGTCGATGGTCTGCCGCAGGCTCTTGAGCTTCTCCGGGTAGTCCGTGGTGCGGTAGCGGCTGCCCTGACTCAGGTGCAGGTCCAGCGTCAGCTGGATTTCGTCGACCTGCGGGCCCAGGGCGCGCATCTGGTGGGGAAGGGTGTGGACGGCGTGGGGCGCATCCAGCGGATGCAGATTGATCTGTAAACAGACCTCCCGGTCGTTGACATCCATCGTCGACTCCTGTTTTGCAGCCTGCATTGTAAGTGGGAGGGGGTCCGCGCCCGACCGCCGAGGTGTGAGTGGGCGCCCGGGCCGGCTGGCCGGCCGGTGGCGCGGGCCGCGGGTCAGGGGAGCCGCCGAGCCCACTGCCGGTGAGCACCGCGCTGGCTGCCGGTCGATGCAGGCGCTGTATCGCCGGGCCTGCCCGCCAGGCGGCCGACGCCGGGGCTTACGTTTCTTACCTCACTGCGCGCGTCAGGGCACGGGACCCGTCGGCCTGCAACGGCCGGCAAAGCGGTGGCCAGGGGCAGGGAGCCGGGGCGCGAAGCCAGGCCGCAGGGCCCGGCGGCGCGCCGGTGCGCGGCGGCCACACGGGTCATCTTGTGACGGGGTCCGCGGCTCTGGCTTGCGCTGCGTCGTGCCGGAGGTGCGCCTTCGCCATCCACGCCGTCGCGGTGGCTCAATGGGTCAGGGCCGGCTCGCCGGCGGCGTCCGCCTCGCCGGTCAGCTCGCCGCCATCGCCGAGCAGGCCATAGCGCTTGAGCAGGGTGCGCAAGGTGTTGCGGGTCACGCCCAGCAGGCGGGCGGTTTGCACCTGGTTGTCGTCGCAACGGGTGTAGGCGTGTCGCACCAGGCTGGCCTCCACGGTACGGAAGAGGTCGCGCTGCCCGCCGGCCAGCAATGCCTCGAAGGCGGTCAGCAGCTGCTCCACCGGCTCGGGCGCCGCAGCGCCGCAGCGGCCCGGCAGGGCAGTGCTGGCCAGGGGGTCGCCATGTGGCGGCAGCGGGCCGAGCGGCGCGGGTGCCGGGCGGCCGCGCAAGGGCACGAAGCGGAAATCCTGCGGGCGGATGACGCCATGGCGGCAGACGATCAGCGCGTAGTGGACGACGTTCTCCAGCTCGCGGATGTTGCCGGGCCAGGCATAGGCCAGCAGCGCCGCCTCGGCCTCGGGCGACAGCGCCACCTCGTCCAGCTGCAGCTTGTCGCCATACAGCTCGATGAAGTGGCGCGCCAGCGGCAGGATGTCGCCGGGCCGCTCGCGCAGCGGCGGCAGCTGCACCGAGGCAACGCTCAGCCGCCAGTAGAGATCGGCCCGGAAACGCTGGCCCTCGACCGCCGCGCCGAGGTCGATGTTGGTCGCCGCCACCAGGCGCACGTCCAGCGGCGTGGCGCGCCGCGAGCCCAGCCGCACCACCTGGCGCTCCTGCAGCACCCGCAGCAGCTTGACCTGCAGCGGCATCGGCAGGTCGCCGATCTCGTCGAGGAACAGCGTGCCGCCGTTGGCCGCCTCGAACCACCCCGCCCGTGCCTGCGAGGCGCCGGTGAAGGCACCCGACTCATGGCCGAACAGCTCGGCGTCGATCAGGGACTCGCTGAAGGCGCCGCAGTTGACGGCCACGAAGGGGCCCTTGCGGCCGCTCTGCTTGTGGATGTGGCGCGCGATCAGCTCCTTGCCGGTGCCGGTCTCGCCGATGACCAGCACGGTGGCTTCGCTGCGGGCGATGCGCTCCACATGCTCCAGCAGCTCGAGGGAACGCCGGTCATGGAACAGCAAGGCCTTGGCCCGGTGCGACCGGGCCAGGGAGGTCGGATCGGGAAAGCTCAGCAACTGGTTCACGGCGGGCAGGCTCACGGCGGTCAGCACGGGAAGTGGCGGGATGGGTGACCTTAAGGCCGGGCCCGGACGAGGCCAAGCGTTGATTTCGAGTTTGCATATGCGCTGGCGCGCGCCCGGCCAGGCCGGCTCAGGCGCGCGGCGCACATGCGATTTCGGCATGTGCAGCGCCGAAATCCTTCGTTCGGGATGACGGCCGGCTTGGCTACCTTTGCGGCCAGGCTTCATCCCCATCCACGCAGGAGTTCCCGAGCATGAGCATCACCGCCATCAATGTGCGCAACCAGTTCCGAGGCAGGATCAAGGAGGTCATCGAAGGCCCGGTCGTGTCCGAGATCGATGTCGAGACCGCCGGTGGCCTGATCGTCACCTCGGTCATCACCACCCGCTCGGTGAAGGAGCTGGGCCTGGTGGAAGGCAAGGAAGTGATCGCCCTGGTCAAGTCGACCGAGGTGTCCATCGCCACGCTCTGACGAGCGCCAGCAGCGAAAGGGGCCGACCATGCCATACCGAGGCGATCCTGTGCGCGTGCTGGTGATTCCTGGGCTGTACGACAGCGGCCCGGACCACTGGCAGAGCTGGCTGCAGCAGCAGTTCAGGCGCAGCCTGCGCGTCAGGCAGGAAGACTGGGCCCGTCCCGAGCTCGACCGCTGGGCCGAACGCATCGCCGAGACGCTCGACGGCCAGCCGCCCGGGCGCTGGGTGGCGGTGGCGCACAGCTTCGGCTGCCTGGCGCTGGCCCGCTACCTGGAGCGTGGCCGCGAGCGCCTGGCACCATGGCAGCCGCTGCCGGTGCGTGCGGCGCTGCTGGTGGCGCCGGCCGATCCGCGCAAGTTCGGGCTCGAAGCCCGGCTGCCGCAGGCGCGCCTGCCACTGCCCAGCTGCATGATGGCCAGCGAGACCGATCCCTGGATGCGGCTCGACGCCGCCCGCACTTGGGCGCGGCGCTGGGGCAGCCATTTCATCAACCTGGGCGACGTCGGGCACATCAATCCCGAGTCGGGCTTCGGCCCGCTGCCGCAGGCCAAGACGGTGACGCAGCTGCTGGTGCACCAGCTCGAGCGCACCCGCCGGCCGGAGAGGGCGCACACGCTGGAGTTCTCCTTCGCTGTCTGAGCGTGCCGCTTCCTTGTTTTCCGAATAAGCAAGGTCGCAAGGCTTCCTTCCACCGGGCGGCGGCCCTTCCTAGCATCGGGTCCATGGCCGGTGGCACCGGCCTGCAGCAAGACAACAGATCCACAACAAGGACCTTCGCATGAGCCCCCGCCGCTTCCTCCGTTCCGCTTCCGCCCTGCTGGCGCTGTCCGCCGTGGCGCTGGCCGCCCAGGCCAAGGACTACACGCTGCTGAACGTCTCCTACGACCCCACGCGGGAGCTCTACCAGGAGTTCAACGCCGCCTTCAGCAAGCAGTACAAGGCCAGGACCGGCGACAGCGTCACCGTCAAGACCTCGCACGGCGGCTCGGGCAAGCAGGCCCGCTCCGTCATCGACGGCCTCGACGCAGACGTCGTGACGCTGGCGCTGGCCTACGACATCGACGAGATCAGCGAGCGCGGCAAGCTGCTCGGCGGCGACTGGCAGAAGCGCCTGAAGCACAACAGCGCGCCCTACACCTCCACCGTGGTGTTCCTCGTGCGCAAGGGCAATCCCAAGGGCATCAAGGACTGGGACGACCTGGTCAAGCCCGGCGTCCAGGTCATCACGCCCAACCCCAAGACCTCTGGCGGCGCACGCTGGAACTACCTGGCCGCCTGGGGCTACGCACAGAAGAAATATGGCTCCGACGCGAAGGCGCAGGAGTTCGTGGCCAAGCTGCTGGCCAACGTGCCGGTGCTGGACTCCGGCGCGCGCGGCGCCACCACCACCTTCGTCGAGCGGGGCATCGGCGACGTGCTGCTGGCCTGGGAGAACGAAGCCCTGCTGGCACTGAAGGAGCTGGGACCGGACAAGTTCGACGTGGTGGCCCCTTCGCTGAGCATCCTGGCCGAGCCGCCGGTGGCCCTGGTCGACAAGGTGGTCGACCGCAAGGGCACACGCGCCGTGGCCCAGGCCTATCTTGAGTACCTGTACTCCCCCGAGGGCCAGGACATCGCCGGCCGCAACTACTACCGCCCGATCGACGCCCAGGCGGCAGCCAGGTACGCCGCCCAGTTTCCGAAAGTGCAGTTGTTCACCATCGACCAGGCCTTCGGCGGCTGGGCACGGGCGCAGAAGACCCACTTCGCCGACGGCGGCGTCTTCGACCAGATCTACTCCAAGAAATGAGGGCAGGGGGCCGGCGCCCGCTTCTTCATATATGAAAAGTTCATAAGCATTCGCGTATCAAATCGTTCCTTGCAGAAGCAACGGTCCTTACGATGCGGCATTCCTGTCCGATCGTGGATACGCCATGCCCTCTCTTGCCCTTCGCCTCTCCCTCGGCCGCCGCGCCTTGCTGAACACCCTGCTGGCTGCGGCTGCCCTGGCAGCCGCCGGCCCGGCACTGGCGCAGAAGAACACGCTGCTGAACGTCAGCTACGACGTCTCGCGCGAGTTCTACAAGGACTACAACGTCCTGTTCGCCAAGCACTGGAAGGCCACCACTGGCCAGGACGTGACGCTCAACCAGTCGCACGGCGGCTCCAGCAAGCAGGCCCGCAGCGTGGCCGACGGGCTGGAAGCCGACGTGATCACGATGAACCAGTCGAACGACATCGACCTGCTCGCCGTGCGCGGACAGCTCGTGCCGGCCGACTGGGCCAAGCGCTTGCCCAACAACAGCGCGCCCTCGTCCTCCACCTCGGTGATCCTGGTGCGCAAGGGCAATCCCAAGGGCATCAAGGACTGGGAAGACCTGGGCCGCAGCGGCCTGTCGGTCGTCATCCCGAATCCCAAGGTCACCGGCAACGGTCGCTACACCTATGTGGCCGCCTGGGGCGCCGCGCTGAAGAAGGGCGGCAGCCCGGCGCAGGCGCGCGAGCTGGTCACCCGCATCTTCGCCAACGTGCCGGTGTTCGACGGCGGCGGCCGCGCCGCCACCACCACCTTCGCCCAGCGCGGCATTGGTGACGCGCTGGTCACCTTCGAGAGCGAGGTGCCGCTCATCAAGCGTGAATTCGGCGGCGACTTCGACGTCGTCTACCCGAGCTGGAGCGTGCTGGCCGAGAACCCGGTCTCGGTGGTCGACAAGGTGGTGGACCGCAAGGGCAGCCGGGCACTGGCCGAGGCCTACCTGAAGTACCTGTGGTCCGACGAGGCCCAGGAGCTGGTGGCGCGCCACCACCTGCGCCCGCGCGCCGAGAAGGTGCTGGCCAAGTACGCGGCCGATTTCCCCAAGATCCAGCTGTTCACCGTGGACGAGGTCTTCGGCGGCTGGAAGAAGGCGCAGAAGGAGCACTTCGACGACGGCGCCACCTACGACCAGATCCTGGCCGCGGCCAAGCGCTGAAGCAAGCCCGGCCATGATCTTCTCGCGCACCCTGCTGCGGCGCCACAGCGTGCTGCCCGGCTTCGACCTGGCGCTGGGCTTCACGCTGCTGTACATCAGCCTGATCGTGCTGATCCCGCTGTCGGCCGCCTTCCTCAAGACCTTCACGCTGAGCTGGCCGCAGTTCTGGGAGGCGGTGACGTCACCGCGCGTGCTCGCCTCCTACCGGCTCACCTTCGGCGCCTCGCTCGCGGCCGCCATCCTCAATGCCGGCTTCGGCCTGCTGGTCGCCTGGGTGCTGGTGCGCTACGAGTTTCCGGGCCGGCGCGTGGTGGATGCGCTGGTGGACCTGCCGTTCGCCCTGCCCACCGCGGTGGCCGGCATCGCGCTGACCGCCATCTATGCGCAGAACGGCTGGATCGGCCAGTGGCTGGTGCCGCTGGGCATCAAGGTGTCGTTCACGCCGCTCGGCGTCTTCGTGGCGCTGACCTTCATCGGGCTGCCGTTTGTGGTGCGCACCGTGCAGCCGGTGCTGGAGGACCTGCACCGCGAGCTGGAGGAAGCGGCCGCCACCCTCGGCGCCAGCCGGCTGCAGACCTTCCACCGCGTCATCCTCCCCATCCTGACGCCGGCGCTGCTGACCGGCTTTGCGCTGGCCTTCGCCCGCGCGCTGGGCGAGTACGGCTCGGTGATCTTCATCGCCGGCAACATGCCCATGGTGTCGGAGATCACGCCGCTGCTCATCATCACCAAGCTGGAGCAGTACGACTATGCCGGCGCGACCGCGATTGCCGTCGTGATGCTGCTGGCCTCCTTCGTGCTGCTGCTGTGCATCAACCTGCTGCAGGCCTGGTCGCGCAAGCGCCAGGGCCGCTGAGCCCGCTTCCCGCATGACCACCGTGACCCTGCCGCGGCCCCAGGCCCGCCCCTCCGCAGCGGCCGTGCCGCCGCCCAACGTCCGCTCCGCGACCCAGGAAGCCGCCTGGGTGCGGCGCACGCTGATCGGCGTCGCCCTGCTGTTCCTGACGCTGTTCCTCTTCGTGCCGCTGGTGTCGGTGTTCTACGAGGCCCTGAAGAAGGGCGTCGACGTCTACTTCGCCTCGGTGGTCGAGGCCGACGCGCTGTCGGCCATCCGGCTCACGCTGCTGGCCGCGGCCATCTCGCTGCCGCTGAACCTGGTGTTCGGCGTCGCCGCCGCCTGGTGCATCGCGAAGTTCGACTTCCGCGGCAAGAACGTCGTGCTGACACTGATCGACCTGCCGTTCTCGGTCAGCCCCGTGATCGCCGGCCTCATCTACGTGCTGGTGTTCGGCCTGCAGGGCTGGTTCGGCGAATGGCTGCGCGACCATGACCTGAAGGTGATCTTCGCGGTGCCGGGCATCGTGCTGGCGACCATCTTCGTGACCTTCCCCTTCATTGCCCGCGAGCTGATCCCGCTGATGCAGGCGCAGGGCCAGGAGCAGGAGGAGGCGGCGCGCGTGCTGGGCGCTTCGGGCTGGCAGATCTTCTGGCGCGTGACGCTGCCCAACATCAAGTGGGCGCTGCTGTACGGCGTCATCCTGAGCAACGCGCGGGCGATGGGCGAGTTCGGCGCGGTGTCGGTGGTGTCGGGCCACATCCGCGGCCAGACCAACACCCTGCCGCTGCACATCGAGATCCTCTACAACGAATACCAGTTCGCGGCGGCCTTCGCAGTCGCCTCGCTGCTGGCCGGGCTGGCACTGGTCACCCTGGTGCTGAAGCTGATGGTGGAACAACACGTCAAGCGCGAGAAGCGGCTGGCGGGAGAACAGGAATGAGCATCGAAGTCCGTGGTCTGAACAAGCGCTTCGGCGCCACCGTCGTCTGCGACAACCTGAACCTCGACATCCCTTCGGGCGAGCTGGTCGCGCTGCTCGGGCCCTCGGGCTCGGGCAAGACCTCGCTGCTGCGCATCATCGCCGGGCTGGAGCGCCCCGACAGCGGCTCGGTGCTCTTCCACGGCGAGGACGCCACCTTCGCCGACGTGCGCGACCGCCAGGTCGGCTTCGTGTTCCAGCACTATGCGCTGTTCGGCCACATGAGCATCTTCGAGAACGTGGCCTTCGGCCTGCGCGTGCGGCCCAAGGCCACGCGGCCGCCGGAGCGAGAGATCCGCGCCAAGGTGCAGGAACTGCTCAAGCTGGTGCAGCTCGACTGGATTGCCGACCGCTACCCGCACCAGCTCTCGGGTGGCCAGCGCCAGCGCATCGCGCTGGCCCGCGCGCTCGCGGTGGAGCCCAAGGTGCTGCTGCTCGACGAGCCCTTCGGCGCGCTCGATGCCAAGGTGCGCAAGGAACTGCGCCGCTGGCTGCGGCGGCTGCACGACGAGATGCACGTCACCAGCGTCTTCGTGACCCATGACCAGGACGAGGCGATGGAGGTGGCCGACCGCATCGTCGTGATGAACCAGGGCCGCATCGAGCAGGAAGGCTCGCCGGACCAGGTCTACGATCATCCCGCCACGCCCTTCGTGCTGCAGTTCCTGGGCGACGTCAACCTCTTCCACGGCCGCCTCGGCCACGGCCCGGGTGCCGCGGCCGGGACGGGCGAGGTGAGCTATGTGCGGCCGCACGAGCTGGAGATCCTTGGCACGCCGGATGCCGGCACGCTGGCCGTCACCCTGTCGCAGACGCTCACCGTGGGGCCCAACACCCGCATCGAGTTCAAGCGCATCGACGACGGCAGCTATGTGGATGTCGAGCTGCCGCGGGCCGAGTTCGGCCACCTGCGCGAGCGCCTCGGGCTGCGGCCCGGCCAGACGGTGCACCTGCGGGCGCGGCGCATCACCCGTTTCGAAACGGCGGCCTGACGCCCGCGGCGGCCGTGGCCGCTCAGCCGCTGGCCGGCTCCCCGGCCAGCCGCCACAGCAGCGCGCCGGCGGCCTGCGGCGCGTTCTCCTTGGCGCCGTTGATGAAGTAGACGAAGACGTCGCGTGGCTGCCCGTCGCCGGCCGCAGCCGGGTCGATGGCCGGCAGCGCCGGCGGCCGCCCGCCGGCGGCCCAGCAATGAGCCGCTTCGGCCCAGTCGTCGAGCGCCTCGTCGGGGTAGCCGGTCGGCATGTCGGGCTCAGAGCACATCAGCCGGGCGTAGACGAAATCGGCGCTGAAGTCCGCATGGCTCGGGTATTTGTCTGAGTCGGTGTAGACGCTCGCGACCTGCTGTTCGCGCAGCAGCGCCAGGTACTCGGCATTCAGGAAGCTGTCATGCCGGGCTTCCAGCACATGCCGCCGCCGCCGCCCGCCGGCCTCGCGCGGCAGTGCCGACAGGAAGCGGGCCAGGTCCTCGGCATCGAAGCGGGTGCTCGGCGGCAGCTGCCAGGCCACCGGCCCCAGGCGGTCGCCCAGGTGGGCCGCCACCTCGAGGAACCGCGCCGCGCCTTCGGCCGACTCGGCCAGCACCTTGCGGTGGGTCAGGTAGCGGGGCGCCTTCAGCGAGAAGATGAAGCCCTCCGGCGTGGCGTCGCGCCAGCGCTCGAAGATGCCGGCGGGCGGCGCGCGATAGAAGGTGCTGTTGATCTCGATCGCGGTGAGCTGGCGGCTTGCGTAGTGCAACTCGTCGTGCTGCGCCAGGCTGTCGGGATAGAAGGTCTCGCGCCAGGGCTCGTAGCTCCAGCCCCCGATGCCGACCCGGATGCGGCCAGGACCTGCCATGCATGCGCCTCCAGAAAGGGAAGACCTGCACTGTAAGCCCTGCAGCGGCGGCACGCACGCCGCTGCCTGGCCGGCTCAGATCTCGAAGCTGGCCCCCGGCTCGGCGCTCAGCGCCCGGTCCACCACCGCGCGGGTCAGCGGCGGCGCGAAGGACTCGATGAAGGCATAGACGTAGGCCCGCAGGTAGGTGCCCCGGCGGATGGCCAGCCGCGTCATGTTCATGGCGAACAGGTGGCGCGCGTCGAGGGCCCGCAGGTTGCGGTCGCGCTCCTCGTCGTAGGCGATGGAGGCGACGATGCCGATGCCCAGGCCCAGCTCCACGTAGGTCTTGATCACGTCGGCATCCATCGCGGTCAGCACGATGTCGGGCTTGCGGCCCAGCCGCTCGAAGGCCTCGTCGATGTGGGAGCGGCCGGTGTAGCCCTCGTCGTAGGTGATCACCGGCTGGCGCGCCAGGCGCTCCAGCGTCAGTGGCTCGCCGTCCAGCAGTTCATGGCCTGGTGGCACGACCACGCAGTGCGTCCAGCGGTAGCAGGGCAGGGCGATCAGGTCGTCGTAGCGTGCCAGCGCTTCGGTGGCGATGCCGATGTCGGCCTCGCCGGTCAGCAGCATCTCGGCCACCTGCCGGGGCGAGCCCTGGTGCAGGTTCAGCGTGACGTTGGGGAAGTGGCGGCGGAAATCACTGACCGCTGGCGGCAGCGCATAGCGGGCCTGGGAGTGGGTGGTGGCAATGCAGATCTTGCCGCGCGACTGCTGCGCATAGTCCTCGCCCGCACGGCGCAGGTTGTCGGCGTCCAGCAGCATGCGCTCGATGATGGGCAGCACCTCGGCCCCGGGCGGCGTGAGGCCGGTCAGCCGCTTGCCGGCCCGCACGAACAGCTCGATGCCCAGCTCGTCCTCCAGTTCGCGGATCTGCCGGCTCACCCCGGGCTGCGAGGTGTGCAGCACGTTGGCCACCTCGGTGAGGTTGAAGCCACGGCGGGCGGTTTCGCGCACGGAGCGCAATTGCTGGAAGTTCATCGAAGGAAGAGGCAAGGAGAGGCCGGGCCCGCCGGGCAGGCGGGCTCATGCGATGCCGGACAGCGCCGGCACGGGAAGCTGGCAGCTGCCGCCGACGGCGCCCGATGGGCCCGTCGCGACGGCTGGCCGTCAGTGCGGCTTGTTGGGCTGGGGCGTCAGGCGCAGGTAGGGCGTCACCGCCTTGTAGCCCTGCGGGAACTTCTGCTTGATCAGCTCGGGGTCCTGCAGCGAGGGCACGATGACGACATCGTCCCCCTGCTTCCAGTTGCCCGGCGTCGCCACGCTGTGGTGGTCGGTCAGTTGCAGCGAGTCGATCACGCGCAGCACCTCGTCGAAATTGCGGCCGGTGCTGGCCGGGTAGGTGATGACGAGGCGGATCTTCTTCTGCGGGTCGATGACGAACAGCGAGCGCACCGTCAGCGTGGCGTTCGCGTTCGGGTGGATCATGTCGTAGAGCGTCGCCACCTTGCGGTCGGCATCGGCCAGGATCGGGAAGTTGACGGTGCAGCCCTGGGTGCTTTCGATGTCACCGATCCATTTGTGATGCGAATCGACCGGGTCGACCGACAGCGCGATGGCCTTCACCTTGCGCTTGGCGAACTCGTCCTTCAGCTTGGCGGTCAGGCCCAGCTCGGTGGTGCACACCGGCGTGAAGTCCGCCGGGTGCGAGAACAGGACACCCCAGCTGTCGCCCAGCCAGTCATGGAAGCGGATGCGGCCTTCCGTGGAATCTTGTTCGAAATCGGGCGCCAGGTCTCCAAGACGCAAACTTGCCATGTTCATTTCCTCCGTGTCGAGCGACGAAAAACGATTATCAAAAGCACTTTTTATTTAACAAACAAATAAAAAGTACTTTTCACACTCGTTTTATGCATAAGGCAGGCGCTGGGAGGGGCGCGCTGGCGCGGCTCAGCCGTGCAGCCGGCTGTTGCGTGGCACGCTCGCCAGCAGGAACTCCATCTGGTCGGCCAGGATGCGGCGGCCGCGCAGGATCATGTCCTCGTGCAGGCTCGGCACGTATGGCAGGTAGAGCAGTGGCATGTGTGCCTCTTCGGGGGTGCGGCTGCCTTTGCGGCCGTTGCAGTTGCGGCAGGCAGTGATGCAGTTCATCCAGCTGTCCTGCCCGCCGCGCGAGGTGGGGTGGATGTGCTCGCGGGTCAGGTCTTCGGCCGTGTACTGGTGGCCGCAGTAGGCGCACAGGTGGCGGTCGCGCAGGAAGAGCTTGGTGTTGGACAGCGCCGGCACCTGGCGCCAGGCCCGGCTGGGGACGCTGCCGCGCACGGCGACGATGGGATGCAGCTCGATGCGCGACTGCAGGCCGCTGACACGCTGGATGCCGCCACGCAGCACGACAAAGGGAACCCCCAACGTCCACGCGACACAGTCGCTGGCGTAAAGGAGGGCCGCATCCTTGGGCGCGATCCACGCCTGGGGCCGGCCGGAAACGTCGAGTTGAAGGACGTCCATCGCTTTTGCCTCTCCGCGCAGCATATTGCAAGACACGTTCCCGGCTCAAGTGGAGGAGTGCTGGCGACAGGGCCAGCGGGCCACACCGGAGCGTGCCAGTACCGCTTGTCATCGCGCCGCAACGGCTCGCATGGCAGGCTGCGCGCCCGGGGCGGGCCGCCACAGCGGCGGCCGGCGCCTTCCTACAATGCCGCCCATGAAGTTGTCTTTTGCCTTGTTGTGCCGGGCTGTCCTGCTGTGCTTCCCGGCACTGTGCGCGGTGCACGCCGCCGCGCAAACCGCCCCGCCGCCCACGGCGCCCCCTGCCGGAGCGGGCGCCGAAGCGGCGCCTGCCGGCGCGCCGGTGTCGGCGTCGGCCCAGCGCCTCTACGAGGGCACCCGCAACCAGCTGGTGCAGGTGCGCACCCTGCTCAAGGGCCAGGCCAGCCAGGCCTCGGTCGGCTCCGCCTTCCTGGTGACCGAGGAGGGGCACCTGGTGACCAACTACCACGTGGTGAGCCAGGTGGCGCTGGAGCCGGAGCGCTACCGGCTCGAGTACAGCACGGCCGACGGTCGTGCCGGGCCGTTGCAGCTGCTGGCCTTCGACGCCGTGCACGACCTGGCCCTGGTGCGGGCCGCCGACGCCGGCCTGAAGGGGCGCTCGCCGCTTGCCTTCCGCCCGGGCAGCCGCAGCGTCGCCAAGGGGGAGCGCATCTACTCGCTGGGCAACCCGCTGGACGTCGGCTTCGCGGTGGTGGAGGGCAACTACAACGGCCTGGTGGAGCGCAGCTTCTACCCCAACATCTTCTTCTCCGGCGCGCTCAACCCCGGCATGAGCGGCGGCCCGGCGCTGGACGAGCAGGGCCAGGTCATCGGGGTCAATGTGGCGACCCGCCGCGACGGCCAGCTCGTGAGCTTCCTGGTGCCGGGCGAATACGCCCAGGCCCTGCTGCAGCAGGGACGGGCAGCGGCGCCCATCACCGCACCGGTCTACGACCGGCTCAAGGTGCAGCTGCAGGCGCACCAGCAGCGGCTGGTCGAGCGTTTCCTCAAGCTGCCGTGGCGCTCGGGCGGGCACCCTCGCTATGCCATCCCGGTGCCGCAGGAGCAGTTCATGCGCTGCTGGGGCAGCAGCTCGCGCAGCGGCACCCGGGGCCTGGAGTTCGAGCGTTCCGACTGCCAGATGGACACGCAGATCTTCATTTCCGATTCGCTCTACCTGGGCGGCCTGACCGTGCGCCACGAAGCCTACGACGGCGCCAAGCTGGGCAGCCTGCGTTTCGCGGCGCAGTACTCGCAGAGCTTTCGCAACGAGTTCTTCGGCGCCGGCCGCAGCCGCGACCGCACGCCGCCGCAGTGCAAGGAGCGCTTCATCGAGCGCGATGGCCTGCCACTGCGGGCGGTGCTGTGCATGACGGCGTACAAGAAGCTCGAAGGCCTGTACGACCTCAGCGTGCTGGTGGCGACGCTGGACCAGCCCACCCTCGGCGTGCAGGGCCGCTTCGATGCCCGCGGCATCGATTTCGACAACGCGATGAAGCTCGCCCGCCACTACCTGCAAGGCTACGGATGGACAAACTAGCTCTGGTCGAGGTGCTCGACCGCGACGGCCTGCCGCGCCAGGCCTTTGCCGTCACGTCCTGGCCCGTGCGGCTGGGGCGTGCGCTGGACTGCGACATGGTGCTGGACGACCCGCATGTGGCGCCTCACCACCTGGTGCTCCACGCGGGGCCGGAAGGCCTGCGCCTGCAGGTGGGCGACACCGTCAACGGCGTGCGGCTGGGCCGGCTCTGGCTGCAGGCCGGCGAGTCAGCCTTGCGCCCGGCCGGTGAAGACCTGGTGCTGGGTGGCACCCGGGTGCGCGTGCGCCTGGCCAGCGACCCGCTGCCGCCGGAGCAGGTGGTGCCGCACGCCGGCCGCTGGCGCCCCGGGCTGACCAGCTCGGCGCTGGCCACCACCGGCGCCTGGGGCCTGTGGCAGGCCTGGGAGCATTACCTCACCACCGATCCCGGCAACTTCCTGGCCGGCCTGGTGGTGTTGTTGCCGGCGTTCCTGGTGTTGGCCGGCTGGGCGGTGGTCTGGGCGCTCGCCTCCAAGCTGTTCCGGCATCGCTTCGACTTCTGGACCCACCTGCGCATTGCCGCAGCCGGCCTGCTGCTGTCCAGCGTGGTGGGCGCGACACTGGGCCTGCTGGGCTTCATGACGTCCTGGACCTGGCTGAGCCGGTGCAGCGAGCTGGCCCAAGCGCTGGTGCTTTCCGGCGCCATCTACCGGCACCTGTGCGCCGTGCTGCCGGCACGCCGCAGGCGCTTGGCCGTCGGGACCGTGCTGCTGACCGCGGCCGGCCTGGCCACTGGCGCGGCACTGCGCCAGCAGCAGAGCGGCCGGCTCAGCGGGGAGCTGTACATGACCACCCTGCCGCCGCCGGCGCTCCACCTCGCTCCGTCCGTTCCGGCCGACACCTTCCTGCAGGAGGCGGCTGGCTTGAAGCAGCAGCTCGACCGCGCGGTGCAGGACAGCGCCGACGACAACGGCGAGGACACGGACGCCTTCCCGGACGAAGACTGAGCGCTGGCTCGCCTGCCGGAATCCGCTGCCGCCAGGCGGCAGCGGTTCGGCGCATCGGGCGGCGGGCCTCCTGCAGCGCTAGCCCGCAGCGCTGCGCTGCCAACCCTGCGTCTGCACCGCGCTGCTGGCACCTCGCTCCTGCCATCGCGTGGCTGCCACCGCGCGCCTGCCACCGCGCGGCGCGGGCGCCCGTGGGATGCCTGGCATTCGCACCGCGTCGCCGGCCCGCCGGGCGATGCCTCCGCCCGGCGACTGCGGCGCCCGTCACGCCTGCTCCCCTTCGGATCCGTCGCCCTAGGGAAGCTCCCCTGGCTTTGCGGGCCAGTGCCCTCCATCCTTCTCCCTGCAGCGAAGAACAGCCCGGCTTTCCGGTCAGAATCCCTAGGTGAAAACCCGCGGTTCATGGCTCGCTGTGGCTTTCTAGGCACGCGACTCTAGAAATTCCTCTCCTGCGTCCCGTCCAGGCCCCCGGATTTCTGCAAAATAGAACGATCGTTCGTTTTATTTCGGGTGCCTCTTGAGTTCGCCTTCTTCTCCCGCCACCAAGCCAGTACGCGAGACTCCCCGGGAGTCGGCGCGCGGCCTCCAGAAGGGGCAGCAGACCAAGGCGGCGATCCTCGACGCGGCCTTGAGCCTGGCCTCCCAGGTCGGGCTCGAAGGCCTGTCGATCGGGGCGCTGGCCGAAGTCACCCGCATGAGCAAGTCGGGCGTCTTTGCCCACTTCGGCTCGCGCGAGGAGCTGCAGATCTCGGTCATCCGCGAGTACCACGCGAAGTTCGAGGAGGAGGTGTTCTTCCCCGCCGTCCTCGAGCCGCGCGGCCTGCCTCGCCTGCGGGCGCTGTTCGAGCGCTGGGTGCGGCGGGTCTCGGTGGAGATCGACTCCGGCTGCATCTACATCAGCGGCGCGGTGGAGTTCGACGACCGGCCCGGCCCGGTGCGCGACGCGCTGGTGGAGATGGTGCGCATGTGGCACCGCGCGCTTGGCCGCGCCATCAGCCTGTCGATCGAGGAAGGGCACCTGAAGCCCGACGTCGATCCGCTGCAGATGCTGTTCGAGTTGCATGGCCTGATCCTGGCCCTGCACCACGATGCCCGATTCCTGCGCTCGCCCGGCTCGCTGGACCGGGCGCGGCGTGGCTTCGAGTTCATCGTCAGCCACTATGCGACCGAGTCGGCCCCGAAAGCCGCGCCCCTGGCGCGCAAGACGACCAAACCCGCTTCCCGATAACCGCCTTACCTTCCCTGAGTAGGAGACCTCCATGGCCCAGTACACCCCGCCGTTGCGCGACATGCAATTCGTGATGCACGAGGTGCTGAACATCGTCGACGAACTGAAGCAGATGCCTGCGCACGCCGAGGTCGATGCCGAGACCATCAACGCCATCCTGGAAGAAGGCGGCAAGTTCGCATCGGAAGTCATCTTCCCGTTGAACCAGAGCGGCGACGAGGAAGGCTGCACGCTGGACAAGACCACCCACGAGGTGAGCGCGCCCAAGGGCTTCAAGGAAGCCTACCAGCAGTATGTGGAAGGCGGCTGGCCGGCGCTGAGCACCGACCCCGAGTACGGTGGCCAGGGCCTGCCGGTGGTGGTCAACCAGTGCTTCTATGAAATGCTCAACTCGGGCAACCAGGCCTGGACGATGTACCCCGGCCTGTCGCACGGCGCCTACGAGGCCCTGCATGCCCATGGCACGCCCGAGCAGAAGGCGACCTACCTGCCGAAGCTGACCAGCGGCCAGTGGACCGGCACCATGTGCCTGACCGAGCCGCATTGCGGCACCGACCTGGGCCTGCTGCGCAGCAAGGCCGAGCCGCAAGCCGACGGCACCTACAAGATCACCGGCCAGAAGATCTTCATCTCGGCCGGCGAGCACGACCTGGCCGAGAACATTGTCCACCTGGTGCTGGCCCGCCTGCCGGACGCGCCGGCCGGCTCCAAGGGCATCTCGCTGTTCGTGGTGCCCAAGTTCCTGTTCGACAAGGACGGCAAGCTCACCGAGCGCAACAAGATCTACTGCGGCGGCCTGGAGCACAAGATGGGCATCCACGGCAACGCCACCGCACAGATGGTGCTGGACGGCGCCATCGGCACCCTGGTGGGCCAGCCGCACAAGGGCCTGCAGGCGATGTTCGTGATGATGAACGCCGCCCGCCTGGGCGTGGGCATGCAGTCGCTGGGCCTGACCGAGGTGGCTTACCAGAACGCGGTGGCCTACGCGAAGGACCGCATCCAGATGCGCTCGCTGTCCGGCCCCAAGGCCACCGACAAGCCGGCCGATCCCATCATCGTGCACCCCGACGTGCGCAAGATGCTGCTGACCGCCCGCGCCTATGCCGAAGGCGGCCGCGCGCTGGCCATCTGGTCGGCCTTCCAGATCGACCGCGAGCTGTCGCACACCGACGAGGCCACCCGCAAGGAAGCGGCGGACCTGGTCGCGCTGGTGACGCCCATCGTCAAGGCCTTCATCAGCGACAACGCCTGGATCGCCACGTCGCACTGCATGCAGGTCTTCGGCGGCCACGGCTACATCAAGGAGTGGGGCATGGAGCAGTACGTCCGTGACGCCCGCATCAACATGATCTACGAAGGCACCAACACGATCCAGTCGCTCGACCTGCTGGGCCGCAAGGTGCTCGCCGACAACGGTGCCAAGCTGAAGAAGTTCGGCAAGATCGTCGCCGCCTTCGTCGAGGACGAGGGTGTCAACGAGAACATGCAGGAGTTCATCAACCCGCTGGCCGACCTGGGCGACAAGGTCACCAAGCTGACCACCGAGATCGGCATGAAGGCCTTCCAGAACCCGGACGAGGTGGGTGCCGCGGCGGTCGACTACCTGCGCGTCTGCGGCCACCTGGTGTTTGCCTACTTCTGGGCCCGCATGGCCAAGGTGGCGCTGGCCAAGGTCGACTCCGGCGATCCGTTCTACAAGGCCAAGCTGATCACCGCACGCTTCTACTTCGCCAAGCTGCTGCCGGAGACCGCGTCGCTGATCCGCACTGCCCGTGCCGGCGTCAAGCCTTTGATGGAGATGGACGAGGCCTTGTTCTAAGCTGGACCGCCCCCCGGCGGCTCGCGCCCTGCTTCGCGAGCCGCCTGCGTTGCCTACTCTCAAGGAGAACACATGAAACAGCTTCTGGCCCTGCTCGCCGCCGCCCTCGTCTGTGGCGGCGCCGTCGCGCAGGCGTCTCCTGTCGGCCTGTGGAAGACCATCGACGACGGCACCAAGAAGGAGAAGTCGCTGGTGCGCATCACCGAGTCGGCGGGCGTGCTGAGCGGCAAGGTCGAGAAGATCCTGGATCCCGAGGCCAAGGCGGACGCCGTCTGCGAGAAGTGTTCCGACGAACGCAAGGACAAGCCGGTCGTCGGCCTGACGATCATTCGCAACGTCAAGAAAAACGCAGACGATGCGCAGCTCTGGGACGGCGGCGACATCCTCGATCCGAACAACGGCAAGGTCTACAAGGTGAGGCTCAAGCCCGCCGACGGGGGCCAGAAGCTGGAAGTGCGCGGCTATATCGGTGCTCCCCTGCTGGGGCGCACCCAGGTGTGGCAACGCGTCGAATGAGTCTGTGCCGCCGCCTGCGCCTGTCAGGCAGCGGCCGAATACCTAGGAGAATTCCGTGAGTCGATTCCAAGTCCGCAAAGTCGCCGTGCTCGGTGCCGGCGTGATGGGTGCGCAGATCGCCGCCCATCTGGTCAATGTCAAGGTGCCGGTCGTCCTGTTCGACTTGCCCGCCAAGGAAGGGCCGAAGAACGGCATCGTGGCCAAGGCGATCGACAACCTCAAGAAGCTCAAGCCCGCCCCGCTGGGCGTGGCCGAGGACGCCGCGCTGATCGGCCAGGCGAACTACGAGCAGCACCTGGAGCAGCTGCGCGACTGCGACCTCATCATCGAGGCGATCGCCGAGCGCATGGACTGGAAGCTGGATCTCTACAAGAAGATCGCGCCCTTCGTCGCTCCGCATGCCATCGTCGCGTCCAACACCTCGGGCCTGTCGATCACCAAGCTGTCGGAGGCGCTGCCCGAAGAGATCAAGCCGCGCTTCTGCGGCATCCACTTCTTCAACCCGCCGCGCTACATGTACCTGGTGGAGCTGATCCCGACCCCGGGCACGCAGCTGCACATCCTCGACCAGCTCGAGACCTTCGTCACCACCAGCCTGGGCAAGGGCGTGGTGCGGGCCAAGGACACGCCCAACTTCATCGCCAACCGCGTCGGCATCGCCGGCATGCTGGCGACGATCAAGGAAGCCGAGAACTTCGGCCTGTCCTATGACGTGGTGGACGACCTCACCGGCAAGAAGCTCGGACGCGCCAGCTCGGGCACCTTCCGCACCGCCGACGTGGTGGGCCTGGACACCATGGCCCACGTCATCAAGACGCTGCAGGACAACCTGGCCGACGATCCCTTCTTCCCGACCTATGCCACGCCGCCGGTGCTGGCCAAGCTGATCGAGCAGGGCGCGCTGGGCCAGAAGAGCGGCGCCGGCTTCTACAAGAAGGTCGGCAAGGACATCCTGCGCCTGGACCCCGCCAAGGCCGACTACGTGCCGGCCGGCGGCAAGGCCGACGAGATCGTCGGTCGCATCCTGAAGAAGCCGGCCGGCGAGCGTCTGAAGTTGCTGCGCGAATCGAGCAACCCGCAGGCGCAGTTCCTGTGGGCCATCTTCCGAGACGGCTTCCACTACTGCGCGGTGCACCTGGAAGACATCGCCGAGACCGCCCGCGACGTCGACTTCGCCATTCGCTGGGGCTTCGGCTGGAAGCAGGGCCCCTTCGAGCTGTGGCAAGCCGCCGGCTGGAAGCAGGTGGCCGAGTGGATCAAGGAAGACATCGAGTCCGGCAAGGCCCTGAGCAAGGCGCCGCTGCCCGCCTGGGTGTTCGACGGCCGTGACGGCGTGCACACGCCCGAGGGCTCCTGGTCGCCGGCCAAGAAGACCTATGTGCCTCGCAGCAAGCTGCCGGTGTACGAGCGCCAGCTGTTCGCCGAGGACGTGCTGGGCGCCGGCACGGCGGCCGCCGAGACCGCCGGCAAGACGCTGCACGAGGACGACTCGGTGCGGCTGTGGACGCTGGACGACGAGGTCATCATCGCCAGCATCAAGACCAAGATGCACGCCATCGGCCCGGGCGTGGTCGAGGGCCTGCTGAAGGCGGTCGACCTGGCCGAGGCCCAGTACAAGGGCGTGGTGGTGTGGTCGCCGGACGAGCCCTTCTCGGCCGGCGCCGACCTGCAGGCGATGCTGCCGGCCTTCATGGCGGGCGGCTCCAAGGCCATCGAGCCGGAAGAGAAGAAGCTGCAGGACGCGATGCTGCGCATCCGCTATGCCAACGTGCCGGTGGTCTCGGCCATCCGCGGCATGGCGCTGGGCGGTGGCTGCGAGCTGGCCGTCTACTCGGCCAAGCGGGTCGCGGCGATGGAAAGCTACATCGGCCTGGTGGAAGTCGGCGTCGGCCTGATCCCGGGCGCGGGCGGCCTGACCTACATCGCCCGCCGCGCGGCCGAGATGGCGGCGGCCGGCAATGCCGGTGCCTTCCTGCTGACCTTCCTGATCGAAGGTTTCACCGGCGCCGCGATGGCCAAGGTGGGCACCAGCGCGATCGAGTCGCGCAAGCTCGGCTACCTGCTCGACAGCGACATCATCGTGCCGAACAAAGACGAGCTGCTCTACGTCGCCATCCAGCAGGCCAAGAGCCTGTTCGACAGCGGCTACCGCGCACCGCTGCGCCGCACCTTCCCGGTGGCCGGCCGCTCGGGCATCGCGACCATCAAGAACCAGCTGGTCAACATGCGTGACGGCGGCTTCATCAGCCAGCACGACTACCACATCGGCAGCCTGATCGCCGACGTGGTGTGCGGCGGGGAAGTCGAGGGTGGCTCGCTGGTGAGCGAGGAATACCTGATGGCCCTGGAGCGCAAGCACTTCTGCTCGCTGCTGGACAACCCCAAGACCCAAGAACGCATCATGGGCATGCTGCAGACCGGCAAGCCGGTTCGCAACTGATCGCTCGGAGAACGAATCATGAGCAAGCAAATTCAAGAAGCCTACGTCGTTGCGGCCACCCGCACTCCGATCGGCAAGTCCGGCCGCGGCTACTTCAAGAACACCCGTCCGGACGACCTGCTGGTCGCCGCCATGCAGGGCGCGCTGAAGCAGGTGCCCACCCTGGATGCGAAGGCGATCGAGGACGCCATCATCGGCTGCGCGATGCCCGAGGGTGAGCAGGGCCTGAACGTGGCGCGCATCGCCGCGCTGCTGGCCGGCCTGCCCAACACGGTGGGCGGCGTCACGGTGAACCGCTTCTGCGCCTCCGGCATCACCGCGGTGCAGATGGCAGCCGACCGCATCCGCGTCGGTGAGGCCGAGGTGATGATCGCCGGCGGCGTCGAGTCGATGAGCATGGTGCCGATGAGCGGCAACAAGCCCTCGATCAACCCGGCGGTGTTCGCCAAGGACGAGAACATCGGCATCGCCTACGGCATGGGCCTGACGGCCGAGAAGGTGGCGCAGCAGTGGAAGGTCTCGCGCGAGGCGCAGGACGAGTTCGCCCTGCAGTCGCACCTGAAGGCGCTGAAGGCGATCCAGGCCGGCGAGTTCCGCGACGAAATGACCCCGGTCGAGATCGTCGAGCGCTTCCCCAACCTGGCTGATGGTTCCATCACCGTGAAGACCCGTACGGTCGACACCGACGAAGGCCCGCGCCCGGACACCTCGCTGGAGGGCCTGGCCCGCCTGAAGACCGTGTTCGGTGCCAAGGGCAGCGTGACCGCCGGCAACAGCTCGCAGACCTCCGATGGCGCTGGCTGCCTGATCCTGGCGTCCGAGAAGGCGATCAAGCAGTACGACCTGAAGCCGCTGGCGCGCTTCGTCAGCTTCGCGACCAAGGGCGTGCCGCCCGAGATCATGGGGATCGGCCCGATCGAGGCCATCCCGGCCGCGCTGCGCTATGCCGGCCTGCAGGCGTCCGACCTCGACTGGATCGAGCTGAATGAAGCCTTCGCGGCACAGTCGCTGGCGGTGCTCAACACGCTGGACCTGGACCGCTCCAAGGTCAACCCGATGGGCGGCGCCATTGCGCTGGGCCACCCGCTGGGCGCCACCGGCGCCATCCGTGCCGCCACCGTGGTGCACGCGCTGCGCCGCCACAACCTGAAGTACGGCATGGTGACGATGTGCGTGGGCACCGGCCAGGGGGCCGCCGGCATCTTCGAGCGCGTCTGATGCCAAGCGACAAGGGCCGCGGATCGCGGCCCTTGTCGCATCAGGGCCCCGCAGCGGCCGGAAGGTGCGCCGCTGCCACGGTTCGGGCCACCGTTGCCCACGAGCGGCGCCTGCTGCCGCCTCTGCAGCCGATGCCACCCGGCGCCGCGGCCGCACCGCCACCCCGATCAATGCGCCGAGGAGACAACAGCTCATGGAGAAGGTCGAGTTGCGAGCCGGCGACGGCACCCGCATCGCTGCCCGCTTCTACCGCCCCGGGCCGCAGTGCCCGGTGCCTCGAGCGGCCGTGCTGATCGGCCCGGCCATGGGCGTGCGGCAGGACTACTACGCCCCCTTCGCCCGCTGGCTGGCGGAGCAGGGCTGGCTGGTGGCGAGCTTCGACTACCGGGGCATGGGCGACTCGCGGCCGCCCGGCATGGCGCGCAGCCTGCGCGGCTTCGAGGCCGACCTCTTCGACTGGGCCGCCGACTACGACTGTGCCATCGACGCGCTGCGCGCCGCAGCGCCGCAGCTGCCCCTCTACCTGCTCGGCCACAGCCTGGGTGCCCAGTTGCCGGGCCTGCTGCGCAACCGCGACCGGGTCGCCGGCCTGGTGTCGGTGGCTGCCGGCAGCGGCTACTGGCGCGACAATGCTCCCCGCACGCGCCGCATGGTGCTGTATTTCTGGCATGTGGCAGTACCGCTGGCCACCCGGCTGTGCGGCTACTTTCCCGGCCGCCGCCTGCGCAAGGTGGGCGACCTGCCGCGCGGCGTGATCCTGCAGTGGCGCCGCTGGTGCCTGCACCCCGGCTACCATGTGGGCGCCGAAGGCCGGCAGGTGAGGCAGGCCTTCGAGCAGGCGCGCTTCCCGGTCGTTGCGCTGTCGATGAGCGACGACGAGCTGATGACCGAGCGCGGCACGCGGGCGCTGGTGGACTGCTATGCCAATGCGCCGCGCCGCATCGAGCGCATCACCCCGCAGGAGGCCCATGCCCGTCGCATTGGCCACTTCGGCTTTTTTCGGGAACAGTTCGAGGCGACCCTGTGGCGCCGTGCGAGCGAGCTGTTCCTGAGCTTTCCCGCTTTCAACCAGGAGATGTCATGAGCATCAAGACCGCTGTTGTCAACGGCGTGCACACCATCGAGATCGCACGTCCGGAAAAGAAAAACGCCTTGACCACCGCGATGTACCAGGCGATGGCCGACGCGCTCGCGGCCGCCCAGGCCGACAGCGCCGTGCGCGCGGTGCTGATCACCGGGCAGCCCGGCATCTTCACCTCCGGCAATGACCTGGAGGACTTCATGCAGCGGCCGCCGCAGGGCGACGATTCGCCGGTCTTCCAGTTCATGCGCCAGCTCACCGCGATCGAGAAACCGGTGGTCGTGGCGGTGACCGGCGCCGCCATCGGCATCGGCACCACGCTGCTGGCGCATTGCGACCTGGTCTATGCCGCCGACGATGCCCGCTTCGCCATGCCCTTCACCAGCCTGGGCCTGGTGGCGGAGTTCGCCTCCAGCTTCACGATCCCGCTGTACGCAGGCCATGTGAAGGCGGCCGAGAAGCTGCTGCTGGGCGATCCCTTCGGTGCCGAGGAGGCGCAGGAGATGCGGCTGGTCAACGCCATCCTGCCGGCCGGCGAGGTGGTGAACCATGCACGCCGCGTGGCCGAGCGCTTCAACCAGCTCCCGCCGTCCGCCGTGCGCGAGACGAAGAAGCTGATGCGCCGCGCCCACGCCAAGCTGGTGCAGGAAACCATCGTGGTCGAGGGCGAGATCTTCGGCCAGCGCCTGCGCAGCCCGGAAGCACGCGAGGCCTTCCAGGCCTTCTTCGAGAAGCGCAAGCCGGACTTCACCAAGTTCTCCTGAGCGCCTGCGCCACGGAGTGCCGTCATGTGGGGCCTGACGAAGTTCACGCTGTCGCCCTTGTTGGTGGCGCAGGGCCTGCGCGTGCGCAAGCATGCCCGTGTGCTGCCCGAAGCCGACGGGCCGCGCCAGGGGCGGGCGGAACCGGAAGGCGAGGCCGCCGCCCAGGCGCCGGCCCTGAGGGTGCTGGTGCTGGGCGATTCGTCGGCCGCCGGCGTCGGTGTGCCGACGCAGGACGAGGCGCTGGCCGGCCCGCTGGCCCGCGAACTGGCGCAGCGCCTGCTGCGCCCGGTGGCCTGGCAGCTGGTGGCCCGCAGCGGCCTGACGACGCAAGACGCGCCGGCGCTGCTGCGCCAGGCCGCGCCGGCCCGCTGTGACGCAGTGCTCGTGGTGCTGGGCATGAACGACGTGCTGACCCAGGTGCCGCCGGTGCGCGCGGTGCGCGAGCGCGATGCCTTGTGGGTGGCACTGAGCCAGCAATGCGGGCCGGGCCTGGTGCTGTGGTCCGCCGCGCCGCCGCTGGAGCATTTCCAGCTGCTGCCGTGGCCGCTGCGCTCGGTGCTGGGCCGCGACGCGCAGCAGCTCAACCGGGCCCAGGCGGCCTGGGCCCCGTCACGCCAGGTGGTGCACCTGGATTTGCCGCCCGAGCTGGCCGACGGGCAGCTGGCCGCCTCGGAACTGGCCGAGGACGGCTTCCACCCCGGGCCCACCCTCTATGCACGCTGGGCCCGCCATGTGGCCCAGGTGATGGCGCAGCGGCTGCCGCGCCTGCCGCCATCCGACCCTTTCCTGTCGACGGCGGCCTTCGTGAGGCGAGGCTGAACGAGGGCCGGACCAGGCCGCGCCCCGCGTTCAGATGACCACCCGGACCGCCAGGTCGCCGGTCTTGCGCGTGACTTCGATGCCCACGTTGTTGTCGTAGCGCTGCAGCAGCAGATCCACGCTGCCGCCGGCGACCGACAGGTTGCGGATCTTCATCCAGTCCACGAAGGCGGGCAGCCTCGGCGCCTTCAGCACCACCTCCGGCGGTTCGGCATGGAAGTCCAGGCCGAGGCAAGCCTGCACCATGCCGAAGACCGCGGCCGCGGCCCAGGCCTGTGGCGAGCAGGCCACCGGGTACAGGGTCGGCCCTTCGGAGGGGCGGCGCGGGAACCCGCAGAACAGCTCTGGCAACCGGTGCTGGCCGAAAAAGAGACTGGCCTCGAACAGGCCGGTCAGCACGCGCAGGGCTTCCTGGGTGTGACCGTAGCGGGCCATGCCGGCCGCCACCAGCGCGTTGTCGTGGGGCCAGATGGAGCCGTTGTGGTAGGACATCGGGTTGTACCGGGCCTGGCCGCCGGCCACCGTGCGCACGCCCCAGCCGGAGTAGAAGTCGGGATGCAGCAGCCGCTGCGCCATGCGCCGCGCATGCTCGGGCGAGGCAATGCCGGTCCACAGGGCATGCCCGGCGTTGGAGGTGGCGACGCGGCACGGCTGCTTGTGGCCGTCCAGCGCGATCGCATAAGCACCGATCTCGTCACACCAGAAGCTGGCCTGGAAGCGCTCCTTCAGGCTGGCTGCCTCGGCGCGCAGCCGCTCGGCGCGGTCGGTGTCGCCGAAGTGATCGGCCATCTCGGCGGCCAGCACCTTGGCCTCGTAGACATAGGCCTGCACCTCGCAGAGCGCGATCGGCGCTTCGGCCATGCGGCCGTCGGCGTGGAACACCGAGTCGTTGGAATCCTTCCAGCCCTGCTGCACCAAGCCGTCCTTGCTGCGGCGGGCGTATTCGACGAAGCCGTCGCCGTCGCGGTCGCCGTAGCGGTCGATCCATTCGAGGGCGGCCAGCACGTTGGGCCAGATGCCACGCAGGAACTCATGGTCGCCGGTGCGGCGGTGGTAGGCGCCGGCCAGTGCAACGAACAGCGGGGTCGCGTCGACCGTACCGTAATAGTGACCGAACGGGATCTCGCGCGTGTTCGCCATCTCGCACTTGCGCGCCTCGTGCAGGATCTTGCCCGGCTCGGCATCGCGCTCCGGGTCTTCGCACGTGGCCTGCGTGTCGGCCAGGAAGCGCAGCACCCCGCGCGCCAGCGAGGGGTCCATCCAGAGGTACTCGCGCGCGGTGAGGATGCCGTCGCGGCCGAAGGTGGTCGAGTACCAGGGCGTGCCGGCATACGGATAGAGCCCGCTGGGCAGCTGCGTGTTGAGCATCGCCAGGTCCGACGCCGAGCGCTTGAGCCAGAGGTTGACCAGCGGGTTGGACGTTTCGATCTGGCAGGACATGCCGAGCGCGGTACGCCGGGCCGTGTCGTTCTGGCGGAAGGCTTCGTCATAGTGCAGCAGCGTGGGCGCTGCGGCAGCGGTCGCGTCGGTGGCGCCGATGGCTCCCGCGGCCGCCGGCTGGCTGGCCTGCGCCGCGCGCTGCTGCTCGCAGCTGACCACGCAGTACAGGTGCTTCTCTTCCTTGGGTTCGACCTCGATGTCGAACTCGGCCTGGCTGTCGGTCAGCGTGGCGGGCTCGGGGTCGAACACCAGCCGGCTGCGCCGCAGGATGCCGTCGAGCCCGCGGTAGCCGAGCACCGCCTCGCTCGCGGTGCATTCGCTGGGCAGTCGTTCACCGCGCCGCGCCCGCTCCATGCCGCGCACCTCGAAGAGGTCGACGAAATCGGCGTCGAAGTGCAGCGACAGGCGCAGCCGGGCGGTTTCGTCGCCATGGTTGGTGACGCGGATGTGCTCGTAGCAGGCATCGTTCCACAGCAGCTTGGCGCGGAACAGGTGCAGCGTGCCCTTGGGGACGCCGTTGCGCGGCAGGTCCGGATTCATCAGCTCGACGATCAGCAGGCTGTTGTCCTCCTTGACCGCCGAGCCGAGGAACATCGGCCGCACGCCGTCGATCAGCAGCTCCAGGTGCGAGAGGTAGCGGGTGTCCTCGTGGTAGATGCCCTGCTCGCCGGCGCCGAGCGACTGCACGTCGCCAAAGCGGTCGAACAGCACGAAGGTTTCGTTGTGCTTGAGCACATGCGGGTTGTCCTCGGTGCGGGCGGCATGCGCGCTGACATACCACTTGTCGCCGATGCGGATCTTGTCTGTCACGCTGGTCTCCTGGCTGGCTGGGGGCGTCCCGGCGTCTGCAAGACGCCGCGGCCGGCGGCAAGGACGGATCGCCGCAGCGATCACTTCACATGGTTATTTCAGCAGCCCTGGTGCCGGTGCGCTGCTGCGTCCGCGTTCGCATCAGGGTCTGATAGACCTGCAGGTAGTGCTCGGCCATGGCCGCCGAGCTGTAGCGGCGCTCGAACACCTGCCGGCAGGCCCGCCGGTCGATGCGGTCGATATGGCGCGCAGCGTCGATGGCCTCGGCCTGGGTGTTCACCACCCGGCCGGTGATGCCGTCTTCCATCACCTCCGGCACCGAGCCGCAGGCATAGGCCACCACCGGGGTGCCGCAGGCCATCGACTCGATCATCACCAGGCCGAACGGCTCTGGCCAGTCGATGGGGAAGAGCAGGGCGCGGGCCTGGCCGATGAAGTCGTTCTTGCAGCTCTCATCGATCTCGCCGACGAACTCGACCAGCGGATGGCCGAGCAAGGGCTGGATGGTCTGCTCGAAATAGGGCCGGTCGGCCCGGTCCACCTTGGCGGCGACCCGCAGCCGGGTGTTGCAGGCAATCGCGATCTCGATGGCCCGGTCCAGCCGCTTCTCGACCGACACCCGGCCGACAAAGGCGAAATAGTCGTCGGGCTGCGGATGGTAGGTGTAGAGCTCCGGCGGCAGGCCGTGGTACACGGTGGCGCACCAGTTGGCGTCGGGCAGCGGCGCCCGCTGGGCGTTGGAGATGGAGACCACCGGGTGCTCATGGAAATGCCGGTGCAGGGCCACCACGTCGGGCAGGTCGAGCCGGCCGTGCAGGGTGGTCACGCAGGGCGTGTGCCAGTGCCGCACCAGCGGGTAGTGGAGGAAATCGGCATGGAAGTGCACGACATCGAACGAGGCGGCGCGCCGGCACACCTCGTCGAGCTGCACGGTGTGCCAGACGAGCGGGTCGGGCTGGCGGGGATGCAGCCGCAGGCTGCGGTCCACGATGGGCACCAGGTCGGCGGCGGTGACGGAGTCACCACTGGCGAACAGTGTCACCTCGTGCCCCTGGGCCACCAGGGCCTCGGTCAGGTAGGAAACGACCCGTTCGGTCCCGCCATAGCCCTTGGGCGGTACGCTCTCGATGAGCGGCGCCACCTGCGCAATCTTCATGAGGACACTCCGGTGCTGCGGCCTCCCCAAGGCAGCAATCGGCATTCCATAGAAGTGATGCCCGCACAGGCGGCGGGGGCGGAAGCGCCCGGCGTCAGCCCACCGGTGCAGCGGCGTTGCCGGGCAGCGGGCGGGGCCGGCCGTCGCTGTCGATGGCCACGTAGGTGAGGTTGGCCTCGGTCACCTTCACCACCTGGATGTCGGCCGGATTGCGCTCGGCATAGACCTCCACATGCACCGTCACCGACGTGCGCCCGACCCGGTCGACGCGGGCGTAGAACGAAAGCAGGTCACCCATCGACACCGGCTGCTTGAAGACGAACTGGTTCACCGACACGGTGGCGATGCGCCCCTTGGCCAGGCGTGCCGGCAGGACCGAGCCGGCCAGGTCGACCTGGGCCATGATCCAGCCGCCGAAGATGTCGCCATTGGCATTGGCGTCGGCGGGCATTGGCATGACGCGCAAGACGAGTTGCATGTCCTTGGGCAAACTGGCGGGTTGGTTCACGCAGGAAACAGGGCTGGAAGTCGTGTCGGCCATCTGTTGTTCCTCACCTTCATAAAAACGTACACACATAAACTGAATTGTTTCATGATGCGCCGTGACGCCCTGAGCTCGCTCGAAGTTCCTGCCGCTGCCGGCGCTCCCTCCGGGGCGCCGCGCTCGGACTGGGCCACGCTGGCCCGCCTGTTCCCCTACCTCTGGCAGTACCGGTGGCGGGTGCTGGTGGCGCTCGGCTTCCTGGTGGGCGCGAAGCTGGCCAACGTCGGCGTGCCGCTGCTGCTGAAGCGGCTGGTCGACAGCCTCTCGATCGAGCCGGGCGACCCACGCGCGCTGCTGGTGGTGCCGGTGGGCCTGCTGCTGGCCTACGGTGGCCTGCGGCTGTGCACCTCGCTGTTCACCGAGTTGCGCGAGCTGGTGTTCGCCAAGGCCACCGAGGGTGCGGCGCGCAGCATCTCGCTGCAGGTGTTCCGCCACCTGCACAGCCTGAGCCTGCGCTTCCACCTGGAGCGGCAGACCGGCGGCATGACGCGCGACATCGAGCGCGGCACGCGCGGCGTCAACTCGCTCATCTCGTACTCGCTCTACAGCATCATCCCGACGCTGATCGAGGTGGTGCTGGTGCTCTCGCTGCTCGGCGCGAAGTTCGACCTCTGGTTCGCCGGCATCACCGGCGCCGCGCTGGTGGTCTACATCGTCTTCACCGTCACGGTCACCGAGTGGCGCACGCGCTACCGCAAGACCATGAACGAGCTCGACTCGAAGGCCCATACCAAGGCCATCGACTCGCTGCTCAACTACGAGACCGTCAAGTATTTCAACAACGAAGACTACGAGACGCGCCGCTACGACGAGAGCCTGGAGAGCCTGCGCCGTGCCAAGCTGAAGTCGCAGTCCACCCTGTCGGTGCTCAACAGCGGGCAGCAGCTGATCATCGCCACCGCCCTGGTCGCCATGCTGTGGCGCGCGACCGAGGGCGTGGTGGCGGGCCGCATGACGCTGGGCGACCTGGTGATGATCAACGCCTTCATGATCCAGCTGTACATCCCGCTGAACTTCCTTGGCGTGATCTATCGCGAGATCAAGCAGGCGCTGACCGACCTGGAGAAGATGTTCGGCCTGCTGGAGCGCGAGCGCGAGATCGACGACGCGCCCGGCGCGCCGGCGCTGCAGGTCCAGGCCGGGACTGTGCGCTTCGACAACGTGAGCTTCGCCTACGATCCGAGCCGGCCCATCCTGCACGGCCTGAGCTTCGAGGTGCCGGCCGGCCGCAAGGTGGCGGTGGTGGGCCCGTCGGGCGCCGGCAAGTCGACCCTGGCGCGGCTGCTGTTTCGCTTCTACGACGTCAGCGCCGGCAGCATCAGCATCGACGGGCAGGACATCCGCAGCGTGACCCAGGCCAGCCTGCGCCAGGCCATCGGCATCGTGCCTCAGGACACGGTGCTGTTCAATGACACGGTGGAATACAACATCGCCTATGGCCGCCCCGGTGCGACACGGGCGGAGGTGGAGGCGGCCGCCCGGGCCGCCCACATTCACGGCTTCATCGCCGCCACGCCCCAGGGCTACGACACGATGGTGGGTGAACGGGGGCTCAAGCTGTCAGGCGGCGAGAAACAGCGGGTGGCGATTGCACGCACGCTGCTGAAGAATCCGCCCATCCTGATCTTCGACGAGGCCACCTCGGCGCTGGACTCGGCGAACGAACGGGCCATCCAGGCCGAGCTGGCATCGGCCGCGCGCAACAAGACGGCGCTGGTGATCGCGCACCGGCTGTCCACCGTGGTGGACGCGCACGAGATCCTGGTGCTGGACGCCGGCCGCATCATCGAGCGGGGCACCCATGCCCGCCTGCTGGCTGCCGGCGGACGCTATGCGCAGATGTGGGCGTTGCAGCAAAGCGGCAGCGAGTGAACCGCAAGAGGCCCGGCCCCGGGCCGCTGTGCACGCCGGCCGGCCGCGTGGCATGCGGGCGGTCAGCCGGGGCCGGTGGGCTGCTCGCCGCCGGCCTCGCCGGTCTCGCCGGCTTCGCCAGCAGGCGGCTGCTCGCCCTCGGCCGGCGCATCGCCGCGCTCGGACTTGCGCTTGAGCTTCTCTTCCTTCTTGCGCTTCTTGGCCAGCTCGCGCTGGCGCTTCTCGTAGGAGTAGTTCGGAGTGGCCAATCGTTTCCTTTCGGTCCCGCGGCGTGCGCGAGCAGGGGTTGAACGGTGCCCATCCTACTCGCCCTCCGACGCTCTGTGCCAGACTGCGGCCCATGGCTCTCAAATCCACCATTTTCAAAGTTGATCTTCAGATCGCTGACATGGACCGCCACTACTACGCGGACCATGCCCTCACCCTGGCTCGCCACCCTTCGGAAAACGACGAGCGCATGATGGCGCGCGTGCTCGCGTTCGCGCTGTTCGCGAGCGAAGGCCTGGCCTTCGCCAACGGCATGACCACCAACGACGAAGCCGACCTCTGGCGGCGCGACCTGGTCGGCGACATCGAGCTGTGGATCGATGTGGGCCAGCCTGATGAGAAATTGCTGCGCAAGGCCAGCCATCGTTCGCGCGAGGTGGTGCTGTTGAGCTTTGGCCGCACCGCCGAGACCTGGTGGCAGCAGAACCGCAGTGCGCTGGAGAAGCTGGCCAACTTGCGCGTGCTCTACCTGCCGCCCGAATCCAGCCAGGCACTTGCCGGCCTGGTGGAACGCACGATGCGGTTGCAGTGCACGGTGCAGGACGGTCAGGTCTGGCTGGGGCACGAGAAGCAGACGGTGCAGCTGGAGGTGCAGGTCTGGAAGCAGCCGGGCGTCGGGCCGCATTGAGCCGGCCCCCCTGAGCCGGGCCGCGATGCGCTTGCTTGCCCAGAGCCGGTGGGCACTGGGGGGCCGGCCAGGGCGGCCGTGCCAGGCAGCCCGCCACAGGGCACCGGCCGCCCGGCCTTCAGGCGCGCTGCGGCTGGAGCCGGTCCGGCCGCTTGAGCCGCCGCAGCAGGCGCCAGCCGAGCAGCGTGCCGAGCACGGCGGCGTAGACAGCCACTTCCGCGAAGTTGTTCTTGCCGGCGCGCATCCAGAAGAAGTGCAGCACCCCGAGTGGCGCCACCAAGTAGACAAGCCGGTGCAGCGCCTGCCAGCGGGCGGCCCCCAGCGCCTTGATGGCGCGGTTGAAGGACGTGGCGGCCAGCGGCAGCATCAGCAGCAGCGCCAGGAAGCCCACCAGAATGAAGGGGCGCTTGGCAATGTCGCGGGCGATGTCGTCCACATAGAAGCCCATGTCGAACCAGGCATAGGCCAGCAGATGAAGCGCGCTGTAGAAGAAGGTGAACAGCCCCAGCATGCGGCGCCAG
Source organism: Eleftheria terrae (assembly GCF_030419005.1). Classification (NCBI taxonomy): domain Bacteria; kingdom Pseudomonadati; phylum Pseudomonadota; class Betaproteobacteria; order Burkholderiales; genus Eleftheria; species Eleftheria terrae. The sequence goes on along the minus strand of NZ_CP106951.1, from coordinate 2,244,077 downwards.
CGGGCCAGCGCCTGCCAGCCGGTCCACTGCCGCAGCGGCGTCACGGCAAGCGTCAGGCACAACATTCGCAAAGTCCAGTCGCCCAGCGAGCGGATCAGTGCCTCCGCCGGATTCGCCCCCAGCGTGTTGGATGCTGCCCCGGCAACCAGCAGGGCCAGCGGCAGCAGGCACAGCACGAAGAGGGTCGGCTTGGCCGCCGGGTGGAGCAAGGCTTTCATCGTCGCCGGCTCCCGTTCAGAAGAACTTCCTCAGGTCCATGCCGGCGTAGAGCGAAGCCACCTGTGCTTCATAGCCGTTGAACATCGCGGTGGGGCGCTTGCGCTGGAACAGCCCGTCTTCGCCGATGCGGCGTTCGCTCGCCTGGCTCCAGCGCGGGTGGTCGACCTTGGGGTTGACGTTCGAATAGAAGCCGTACTCCTGCGGCGCCGCGACATTCCAGGCAGTGGCCGGCTGCTTCTCCACCAGCCGGATGCGGACCAGCGACTTGGCGGACTTGAAGCCGTACTTCCACGGCACCACCAACCGCACCGGCGCGCCGTTCTGGGCGGGCAACACCTCGCCGTAGAGGCCGAAGGCCAGCAGGGTGAGCGGATGCAGGGCCTCGTCGATGCGCAGGCCCTCGACATACGGCCATTGCAGCACCCGGCTGCCCACCCCGGGCATCTGCGCTTTGTCCGCCAGGCTGTGGAACTCGACGAACTTGGCCCGCGAGGTCGGCTCGGCGCGCTTGATCAGCTCGGCCAGCGACCAGCCCTGCCAGGGAATCACCATGGACCAGCCTTCCACGCAGCGCAGCCGGTAGATGCGTTCCTCCATCGGAGCCAGCTTGAGCAGTTCGTCGATCGCATAGACACGAGGCTTGTCGACCTCGCCTTCGACCGCCACGGTCCACGGCCGGGTCTTCAGGCTGCCCGCCAGCCGGGCCGGGTCTTCCTTGCCGGTGCCGAACTCGTAGAAGTTGTTGTAGCCGGTGACGTCGTCATAGGCCGTGGGCTTGTCCATCGTGGTCGCACCCGCCACGTTGCTGCGCTGGGACGGCAGGGCGGCGAGCTTGCCGGGCCGGGCGGCGGCAGGCGGCTGCGCGTGCGCGGCGCGCTGCGCCCAGGCCGCCAATGCGGCGCCGGCGCCACCGGCCGCCATCAGGCGCAGCCAGTCGCGCCGCGTTTCGTAGATGTCGCGCGGCGTGATCTCGCTGGCCGCGGGCGTGTCGAAGCCGGGGTTCTTCTTGACGTACATGCTGGGCTTTCACATCAGAGGTGAAGCGTTCGACGGCCTGGACGGTGGCTTGGTTCCTCCGGCAATCTAGGGGGCATCCATTCTGGGCGTCCCCGCCACATCTCCAGCGCTTCGAGCGTCAAGGTGGCATCCGCGGTCTTCTCCTTGCCTGCGCGGGAAAGTAAGTGCAGGCACGTCGAGGGGCGCCGCCCCAGCCCCTTCGCCGCCACCAGCGGCGGTGCGAGACCGCCGTTCAGCGACCCAGATCGTCGTGGAAGTCGGTGTCGATCACGTCCAGGCCGGGCGCGGTCGGCAGGGGGCCGTCGGGCTCGGCCGGCGGCAGGTGCGTGACGGCATCCAGCGCGGCAGGGTCGAACAGCCGCAGCGAGTTGCGGTTGCGGCTGTCGCGGAAGCTCTTGCGGGAGAACAGCTTCTGCTGCGCCTCGGGCGGCAGGTCGGTGATGCGGATGACGTTGCGCGCAATCAGCAGGTCGATCACGTCTTCGAGCACCCGCACGAAGTCGGCGTCCAGCGCCTGGAAGCGCTCGCCTTCGGCATGCGGCCGCATGGGCTTGCGGCCGACGAAGGCTTCCACGTCAGGGTGGTCGTCAGGCAGGAATTCCTGGGTCTGCGGGGTCGGCTCCAGGTGCAAGCTGACGACCACGCCGTGAAGGTTGCGGGCAACAAAAGGCATGGCGGGCGGCGCAGGTGGGCGATCGGGCCACTATACGCCGCTGCTTCACCGGTCGTTCACAACTCCCCGTAGGAGTGAAGGCCGGAGAGGAACATGTTCACGCCGAGGAAGGCGAAGGTCGTGACCACCAGGCCCACCAGCGCCCACCAGGCCGCGACCGTGCCGCGCAGGCCCTTCATCAGCCGCATGTGCAGCCAGGCCGCGTAGTTGAGCCAGACGATCAGGGCCCAGGTCTCCTTCGGGTCCCAGCTCCAGTAGCCGCCCCAGGCCTCGGCCGCCCAGAGCGCGCCGAGGATGGTGGCGATGGTGAAGAAGGCAAAGCCCACCGCGATGGACTTGTACATCACGTCGTCGAGCACTTCGGCGGCCGGCAGCCGGGCGGCGATGCGCTGCCGGCCGAACAGGATGCCCGCCACGACCAGCGCCGAAATGCCGAAGTACACCGCCCAGTAGCTGCCCGAGCCCTCGGCCGTCTGGCGGAACACCATCGGCTCGAAGCACAGCACCACGCCCAGCGCCCACAGCGGCGCCAGCTTGTACCAGCGGGTCTCGCCGGCCTGCTGCTTGATCAGGTAGGCAAAGGCCACCATCGCGGCCAGTGCAAAGGTGCCGTAGCCGATGAAGTTGGCCGGCACATGCAGCTTCATCCACCAGCTCTGCAGCGCCGGCACGAGCGGCTGGATCTCATGGGCACCGCGCTCCAGCGTGTACCACAGCAGGAAGCCCACGGCGGCACTCACCACCAGCATCACGAAGGCGCCCAGCGCCCGGGTGCGGTACTGGTCTTCGTAGTAGAGGTAGAAGGTGGTGGTCAGCCAGCAGAACAGCACGAACACCTCGTAGAGGTTGCTGACCGGGATGTGGCCGATGTCAGGGCCGATCTGGTGGCTCTCGAACCAGCGCACCAGCGTGCCCACCAGCGCCATGCCCACGGCGGCCCAGGCCAGCCGCGAGCCGAGGCGCTCGGCCGTGCCGCCACTGCCGCGGCCGACGTAGCCCAGCCAGTAGAAGATGGTGCTCATGAAGATCAGCACGCTCATCCACAAGATGGCGCTCTGGCTGGAGAGGAAGTACTTGAGCAGGAAGACGTGCTCGGCCTGCGACAGGTCGGCGCCGAAGGCGTCGGCGCTGCGCGAATACAGCGCGATGGCGAGCAGCGCGGCCAGCGAGCTGGCCAGCATCAGCGCCCGCAGCGGCCGCCAGAACCAGCCGATCCACACCGCCAGCGGCATCACGCCGGCCAGGATGGCTTTCTCGTAGCCGTCCATGGCGCCGCCGTAGCGCTGGAAGGCGATGCCGCCGCCGGCCACGACCAGCGCGGCAAACAGCCAGTCGAACCAGCTGCGGCGCCCCAAGTAGCCGGGGGCGTTCAAGTCCAGGGTGGTGGTGTTCATGGTGCCTCCGGCGCCAGGGAATCGGGCAGCAGTGCTGCCTTCAGGGAATCGAATTCGCGATCGACGTCGAGCGTCTTGCGGGTGGACGACAGGGCGGCGGTCAGCCGCGTGCCGCCTGCCTCGGGTTGGAGCCAAATCCAGAGCCGGCGTTCCCGCACATACAGCATCGCGAACACGCCGATCACCAGCAGCAGGCAGCCCAGGTAGACCAGCTTCTTGCCCGGCGCGCGGGCCACCTGGAAGACGCTGGACTGCACCTGCTGGAAGTCCTTCAGCTCGAACAGCATGGGCGCGGGGTAGAGCGTGGCCTCCGACAGGGCGAACACCGACTGGATCATGAAGGCCTGGGTCTTCTCGTCCGACGGCAGCGCTGGCAGGCCGGCGGCGCTGCGCGCGAGCTGCACCAGCTCGTACAGCGAGCCGTTGAGGATGCGCAGCATCACTTCGGAGGTGCGGTTGCGGTCCTGCTCGGGCACCCGTGCTTCCATGTAGTCGGCAATGGCCTGCAGGCCGCCCACCGCGGGCCGGCCCGCCGCCGGCGGCTCGGCGCCTGCAAAGAGGTCGAGCGCGCGCTGGGCCGAGACGCGGAGCTGGTCGGCCAGTTCGGGCTTGTCGTCGGGCAGCGCCACCGCGGCGAAGCGCCGTGCAGCTTCCTCGCGGCGTGCCGGCTCCAGCAGTGCGGCGCGCAGCAGCATCCAGGTCTCGACGCTGTCCTTGTCGTCGGCCGGTATGCGCAGGTAGCGGAAGGCGTCGGCCGGCGTGTCGCGCAGGCCAGCCAGGAAGACGCGCTGGCCGTCGAGCTCCACCGGCAGCATGTAATTGTGGTATTCGCGGGCCTGGCCGCTGGTGTCGCGCAGCTTGTAGGTGATGGACGGGCCGACGTTGTGTAGCGACTTGTCGCCCGGCGCCTTGGCGCCCGAGCCAAGGTGTTTCTCGAGGCGCTGCACCAGGTCGACCTTGCGCACGTCGGTGGTGCCGCTGCCTTGCGGCGCCCCCAGGTTCTCGACGTTGATGACGCGCAGTTCACCGAATTCCAGCGTGAGCTTATCGTCGGTGTTGCTGCTCAGCGCGGTGGAGCCGCCGATCTCGCCATCCACCTCGAACCGCTTGCCGCCGGCCTGCATCGGGTAAGCCAGCAGCTTGAGCTTCGAGCCGCCGTCGCCAAAGCTGGACTGGTAGATGGCGACGCCGCGATGGAAGGCCGGCTCGTTCACCTTGACCGTGTGGGTCACGGCGCGGCCGGTCTCGTGGTCGTGCACCACGATCTCGCTGGCGAACAGCTTCGGCATGCCGGTGTCGTAGTAGTCGACGATGAACTTCTTCAGTTCGATGTCGAACGGCAGCGGCTGCAGCAGGAAGCCGTCGGACTGCTGCAGGATGGCCATGTTGGCGCGCGCGCCCTCGGGCACCTCGACATTGCCGCGGTAGGTCGGGTTGGCGGGGCTCAGCCTGTGCTGCTCGCCGATGTCGCGCAGCAGCACCGAGCCGCCGGCGTAGGGGGTCTTGCCGCTCAGCCACATCTGGGCCCGCACGATGAGGTCGCCGTCGAACAAGCCGCCCAGGCAGATCAGCACGATGGCCGAATGCGCCGCCAGGTAGCCGACCCGGTTGGCTCCGCCCTTCTTGGCCGCCACCATCACGCCTTGCGGGCGCACCTGGGCCCGGGCCTTCCACTGGTTGCGCTGCAGCAGGGCGGTGATGCGGGCCAGCACCTGGTCGGGATGCTCGGCCAGTGTGCCGCTGGCCTTGTGGTGGAAGGCCTGCAGGCTCTGCTCGCGCACATGCTCCTTGTAGGCCTTCAGGTCGTGCAGGATCTTGGGCGTGTTGCGCGCGATGCACAGGCTGGTGGAAATCACCAGGAAGGCCAGGATCAGCAGGAACCACCAGGCGCTGTAGATGGAATACAGGTGCACCACGCCGAACAGCTCCGCCCAGAAGGGGCCGAACTGGTTGACGTAGTTGACGAAGGGCTGGTGCTGCTGGACCACGGTGCCGATCACCGAAGCGATGCAGATCACCGTCAGCAGGGAGATGGCGAAGCGCATCGACGAGAGCAGCTCGACGGCTTCGCGCAGCGCGCGGGATCCGGATCGGACCTCAAGACCGGTGGTGGGGGCGGACATGGGTGCAGATTATCGAGCGGCGGCCCCGGCCGGACCTGGTGATCCGTCAAAGCCGCAATGCAAAAGGCGGGCATCCCTCCCGGGGCCCGCCTTTTTCGTGGTTCGTGAGCCTGGCCGCGCGGCGGCCGGGGATCAGTGCAGGCCGGCGATGTAGTCGGCCACCGCCTGGATCTCGCGATCCGACATCTTGGAGGCGATCGCAGTCATCTGCGCGTTGTTGGTCCGGCCACCGGCTCGGAAGGCGTTCAGCTGGGCCAGGGTGTAGTCGGAATGCTGGCCACCCAGGCGCGGGTACTGCGACGGGATGCCGCTGCCGGCCGGGCCGTGGCAGGCCGCGCAGGCCGGCACCTGCTTGTCCGCGATGCCGCCGCGGTAGATCTTCTCGCCCAGCGCGACCAGGTCCTTCTGCTTCGCGAAGCCCGGCTTGGCGTGCTTCTGGCCGTAGAAGGCCGCGACGTTCTTCATGTCCGCCTCGCTCAGCGCCGAAGCGAAGCCCTGCATCACCGGGTTCTTGCGCTTGCCGGCCTTGAACTCCGTCAGCTGCTTCACCAGGTACTCGGGGTGCTGGCCTTGCAGGATGGGATTGGCCGGGCTGCCCCGGGAGCCGTCCGCCGCATGGCAGGCTGCGCAGACCTGGGTGGCAATGGCCTCGCCCTTGGCGAGATCGGGCTTGGCCGGGGCGTCAGCCGCCACGGCAGGTACCGCTGCAAATGCAGCCAGCAGCAGGGAAACGATCGTTTTCATGACGTGGAGGGATTTGTGGGCGGAATGCAAAACCGCGGGATTTTACAATGCGCTCCACGATGTCCGACTCAAAACACACCGGTGCCCCCGTTTCCGCCCGCCAGACGGCCGATCCACAGGCCAAGATCGCGCTGGGATGGGCCCACACCGCGCGCTTCCTGACCACTGCGAGCAAGCTGGACCAGCTGCCGCAGCACGAGTTGCCGGAGATCGCCTTCGTTGGCCGGTCCAACGCCGGCAAATCGACCGCCATCAATACGCTGACGCAGAAGCGCCAGCTGGCCTATGCGTCCAAGACGCCCGGCCGCACGCAGCACATCAACCTGTTCGAGCTGGGCCCGAAGGCCCAGGCCGACGCGGTGTTCGCCGACCTGCCGGGCTACGGCTACGCAGCCGTGGAGCGCTCCGCCAAGCTGCGCTGGCAGGAAGTGATGGCCAACTACCTCGAGGTGCGCCGCAGCCTGAGCGGCGTGGTGCTGCTGGCCGACCCGCGCCACGGCATCAAGGACCTCGACCACCAGCTGCTGCAGTTCGTCGCGCCGCGGGTGAGCACCGGGCAGGTCAAGCTGCTGCTGGTGCTGACCAAGGCCGACAAACTCAACCGCAAGGAGCAGGGCCAGGCCCTTCGCGATGCGCAGGAGGCGCTTCGCGAGTTCGTCACCGACGAGTCCGACGTGGGCATCACCTTGTTCTCGGCCCTGAACAAGACCGGCCTGGACGACCTGGCGACGCTGCTGTACGGCTGGACCCATCCGGCCGCAGGCGAGCCAGCGGCCGGCGCCACGCCGCCCGAAGCGTCGCCTACGTGACGCCGCGCCCGCCAGGGCACACCGATACTCGGCGGGTCTGCCAGACCGGAGCCCGCCGATGACAGCCACTCCCATCGAGACCTTCTGCGTCGAGCTGCCGCACGGCATCCGGCTGTCCTGCCGTGCTGCCGGCCCCCCGCAGGCGCCGGTGCTGCTGTTGTTGCACGGCTTCCCCGAGGCCGCCTTTGCCTGGGACGAGGTGATGGGCCTGCTGGGCGGGCAGTTTCGCTGTGTGGCGCCGAACCTGCGCGGCTATGCGCCGTCGTCCAGCCCGGCGGAAGTCTCGGCCTACCGCGCGCGTCACCTGGTACAGGACATCGCGGCGCTGATCGATGCGCTGGGCGCACCGGTCAGTGGCCTGGTGGCCCACGACTGGGGCGGCGCACTCGCCTGGAACCTGGCGGCGCAGCATCCGCAGCTGCTGTGGCGGCTGGCCATCATCAATTCCCCGCATCCCGCGACCTTCCTGCGTGAGCTGAGGCACAACCCGGCGCAGCAGCAGGCCAGCGCCTACATGAACTTCTTGTGCCGGCCGGATGCCGAGGCCTTGCTGGCGGAGAACGACTTCGCGCGGCTGTGGCCGTTTTTCGGGGCGCCACCCGGCGGCGCGCCCTGGCTGACCGAGGCGCTGCGCCAGCAGTATCGCGAGGTCTGGCGGGCAGGGCTGAGCGGTCCGCTGAACTACTACCGCGCCTCGCCGCTGCGGCCGGCAACGTCCGAAGACGCTGCCTTGTCCCAGCTTGTGCTCGATCCGGCCCAGGTGACGGTGCGTGTGCCCACGCTGGTGGTGTGGGGCGAGGCCGATGTCGCGCTGCCGCCTGCGCTGCTCGATGGCCTGGACGCCTATGTGCCGCAGATGCGGCTGCAGCGCGTGCCCGGTGCCGGCCACTGGATCATCCACGAGCAACCGGCCCTGGTGGCCGATGCGCTGCGCGAGCATTTCGGCGGGCGCTGAACGAGGCCCGCGCAGGTCTCAGCCGAACTGCAGGATCTCGCGCGCGACGGCCTCCAGCGGCACGCTGCGCTCCACCGCGCCGCGGCGCACGGCCTCCTTCGGCATGCCGTACACGACACAGCTGCGCTCGTCCTGCGCCAGCGTGCGGGCGCCGGCCTGGCGCATCTCCAGCAGGCCGGCGGCGCCGTCGTCGCCCATGCCGGTCATGATGATGCCCAGCGCATTGGCGCCGGCAGCCTTGGCGGCCGAGCGGAACAACACGTCCACCGAGGGCCGGTGCCGGTTCACCGGCGGCCCGTCCACCACGTCCACCGCGTACTGCGCGCCGTTGCGGCGCAGCACCAGGTGCCGCCCGCCAGGGGCGATCAACGCCCGTCCAGGCAGCACGCGGTCGTTGGGCTGGGCTTCCTTGACGGCGATCTCGCAGAGCGCGTCGAGCCGCGCCGCAAAGGCGGCGGTGAATTTCTCCGGCATGTGCTGCACGATGACCAGGCCCGGGCTCACGCGCGGCAGCGCCGTCAGCACCTCCTCCAGCGCCTGGGTGCCGCCGGTGGAGGTGCCGATGGCCACCACACGCTCGGTGGTCTGGGCCAGCGGCCGGCCGGTGGCGGCGGGCAGCACTGCATCGGCGCTGAGCTTGGCGGTGCTGGGGCCTTCGCGGACGGCCAGGCGCCGCACATTGGCGCGGGCCGCCGCACGCACGGTGGCGACCAGCTGCTCGCCGGACTCGCTCAGGAACTGCTTCAGGCCCAGGCGGGGCTTGGTGACGATGGCCACCGCGCCGGCGGCCAGTGCGTCCATGGTGGTCTTGGCGCCCTTCTCGGTGAGGGTGGAGCAGATCACCACCGGCGTCGGCCGCTCCTGCATGATGCGGCGCAGGAAGCTGATGCCGTCCATGCGCGGCATCTCCACGTCCAGCACGATCACGTCGGGCCAACCGGCCTTCAGCCGCTCGATCGCCAGCAGCGGGTCCGAGACCGCGCTGCAGACCTCGATGCCGGGGGCTGCATCGAGCAGGGCCGACAGCACCTGGCGCACCACCGCCGAATCGTCGACCACCATGACCTGAATGGGCTTCATAGCTTGCGGTAGATCGAGGGAGCCACCTGCTGCACGTTGTCCACCACGCCCGACAGGCTTTCGGAGTGCCCGATGCACAGGTGCCCGCCGGGCCGCAGCGCCGACAGCACCCGGGTGGCCACCTCGCGCTTGGTGGTGCCGTTGAAGTAGATCATCACGTTGCGCAGGAAGACCAGGTCGAACGGGCCCAGCTGAGGCAGGGCCTGGTTCAGGTTGACTTGCAGGAACTGCACGCGGCTGCGCAGCTCGCGCGTGACCAGCAGGGTGCCGTCCTGGGGGCCGACGCCCCGCAGGCAGAAGCGCTTGAGGTAGGCCGGCGGGATGTGGCGGGCGCGCTCCATCGGGTAGTGGCCGGTGCGGGCGCGCTGCAGCACCCGGCTGCTGATGTCGGAGCCCATCACCTCCCAGGCCCGGCTGCCCATGCAGTCGGCCAGCACCATGGCGATGCTGTAGGCCTCCTCGCCGCTGGAGCTCGCGGCGCTCCAGACCCGCAGCGCACGGCCCTCGGCGGCCGCCCGGCTGGCCATCTGGCGCAGCAGCTCGAAGTGCTTGGGCTCGCGGAAGAAGTAGGTCTCGTTGGTGGTCAGCAGGTCGACTGCCGTCTGCACCTCGTCGTCCGCCTCCCCGCTGGCCAGCAGCTCGAAGTAGGCGCCGAAGCTGTCGAGCTGGCGCGCCTGCAGGCGCTTGGCCAGCCGGCCGGACACCAGCGCCTTCTTCCCAAGCGACATCGTGATGCCGGCCTGCTCGAAGATGAAGCGCTGGAAGCGGCTGAATTCCTGGTCTGACAGTGCGTGCACGACAGCGCTCCTTGCCTGCAGTGAAAAGCGGGCCGGCTCAGGCCGCTTCGGCCAGCGCATCGGCAGGCAGCCGGCCCAGGCTCTCGATGTCGTCGACGGACAGCACCCGGTCCACGTCGAGCAGGATCACGAACTTGCCGCGCACCTTGCCCATGCCGTGGATGAAATCGGTGCGAATGCGGGCGCCGAAGGCGGGCGCCGGCTCGATGTCGGCCGGCGGGATCTCCAGCACTTCGTTGACCGCATCGACCACCACGCCGATGACCTGGCGGTCCTGCTGCGCGTGTTGTGCGGCGACCTCGACAATGACGATGCAAGTGCGCTTGCTGACGGGCGAGGGTGGCCGGCCAAAGCGGGCCTGCAGGTCCATCACCGGCACCACGGCACCGCGCAGGTTGATGACGCCGCGCACGCACTCCGGCATCATCGGCACCGTCGTCAGGCTGTGGTACTCGATGATCTCCTTGATTGCGAGGATGCCGAGGGCAAACGCCTCGCCGGCCAGCATGAAGGTGAGGTACTGCGTCGGCTCCTGGGGCAGGGCGGCGCGGCGCTCGGACGGGTTCATCACGTCAGGCCTCCGCTCAGAACCGGACGAACTGCGATTCGTCGGGGCCATCGCCAGCGGTGGCCAGGGCCGGTGCGCGCAGGCCCAGGCCGCCCTTGCGGGACGGCACTGCCGCAGCGCGGCGCGCTGTGGCAGCGGGCGCCGCCTGCGCCGCCTGCGCCGCCGGGCGCGACTGGCTGCCGGCCAGGCGGAAGAAGGCCATGCTCTGCTGCAGCTGCTCTGCCTGGCTGCTCATCTCCTCGGCGGTGGCGGCCAGCTGCTCGGAGCTGGAGGCGTTCTGCTGGGTGGTCTGGCTGAGCTGGCCGACGGCGGCGTTGATCTGGCCGACGCCGGACGACTGCTCCTCGCTCGCCGCGGTGATCTCCTGCACCAGGTCGGAGGTCTTGCGGATGTTGGGCACGATCTCGTCGAGCAGCGTGCCGGCTTTCTCGGCCAGCTCCACGCTCTCACTGGCAACGGTGCCAATCTCCTGCGCTGCCACCTGGCTGCGTTCGGCGAGCTTGCGCACCTCGGCCGCCACCACCGCGAAGCCCTTGCCGTGCTCGCCGGCGCGAGCGGCCTCGATGGCGGCATTGAGGGCCAGCAGATTGGTCTGGTAGGCAATGTCGTCGATGATGCCGATCTTCTGCGCGATCTGCTTCATCGCACTGACGGTGGCCTTGACGGCTTCGCCGCCCTCGGTGGCCTCGCCGGCCGCCTTGGTGGCCATGCCGTCGGTGACGCGGGCGTTCTCGGTGTTCTGCGAGATCGAGGCGGTCATCTGCTCGATGGAGGCGCTGGTCTGCTCGACGCCGGCGGCCTGCTCGCTGGCGGCCTGCGAGAGAGCCTGCGCGGTGGCGCTGACTTCCTCCGAGGCACCGGCCAGTGCTTCGGCGCCGCTGTTGACCTCGCTCACCACCTGGGAGAGCTTGGTGATCATGTGCTGCATCGACTGCAGCAGCTGGCCGGTCTCGTCGCGGCTGGTGGCCTCGACCTGCACGGTCAGGTCACCGGCGGCCAGGCGGTTGGCCACTTCCACCGCGCGGCGCAGGGGGCGCGTCACGCTGCGGCTGATCAGGAAGCCGAGCGCAACGCCCAGCAGCACGCCGATGCCGATGGCGGTCAGCATGGCCGAGCGGCTGGCCTGGTAGACCTCGGTCGCGTCCTGCGAGGCCTGCCGGGCGTTGGCTTCCTTGCGCTCGCTCAGCTCCGTCATCAGCGTGTCGAGCCGGCCGTTGGTCTCGGCCAGGCGGCCCAGCAGGGCGGCCAGTGCGCTGTCGCGCTCCTGCAGCTTGGTGGTGGCCACCATGGCCTTGGTCTCGCGCAGCAGGCGGTCGTATTCGTCCGCCGTGCTGGCGATGGAGGCGAAGTTGCGCTTGGCTTCCTCGGTGTAGAAGAGCGGCTTGGCTTTCTCCAAGTAGTCCTTCATCGTGGTGCTGCTCTTCTCCATGATGGAGAGCTGCTTGTCGCGCTGCTCCTGGGTGGTGGCAAGCATGTACTCGGCCCGCGCACGCGCCACATAGATGAGGTTGATGTTGGCCTCCTTGACATACGACAGGCCGAGCAATTCGGTGCCGTACAGCCGGTCGGCCATCGCGTTGAGCTTGCCGGCATTGGAGATGCCGATGAATCCGATGCCTGCGCTGATGGCCGTGACCAGCAGGAAGCCGGCGATCAGCCGGGTGCCGATCCTGAAATTGCCGAACATGATGGAGGGGTCCTTGTGCAAAGAAAACGGGTGGGGGATCGATCAGGCCGCCGCCAGGGGGGCACCGTGGGCGACCGTGGAAGCCCGGGCCTGCTGCAGCAGGCCGGGCACGTCAAGGATCAGCGCGACTTCGCCGCTGCCGAGGATGCTGGAGCCGCCGACGCCCGTCACGCGGCCGAACATCTTGTTCAAGGGCTTGATGACGGTCTGCACTTCGCCGAGCAGTGCGTCCACCACCAGGCCGGCCTTCTGCCCGGCATGGGTCACGACGACCAGGTTGTCGCGCGAGCCGCGCGGGCCCTGCAGCTCGAACAGGTCGCGCAGGCGGATCACTGGCAGCACCTGGCCGCGCAGGTCGATGTAGTCGCGCGCCTCGTCCTCGGTGAAGGCCACGCATTCCTCCACCATGTCCAGCGGCACCACGAAGACCGAATGGCCGACGCGCACCTGGAAGCCGTCGATGATGGCCAGCGTGAGCGGCAGCCGCACCGTCACCGTGGTGCCGGCGCCTTCGGTGCTGCGGATCTGCACGCTGCCGCGCAGCGCGGCGATGTTGCTCTTGACCACGTCCATGCCGACGCCGCGGCCCGACAGGTTGGTGACCTGCTCGGCAGTGGAGAAGCCCGGCTCGAAGATGAGGTTGAAGATCTCGGTGTCGCTCAGGCTCTTGCCTGCCTCGACCAGGCCACGCTCGATGCCCTTGGCGAGGATGCGTTCGCGGTGGAGCCCGCCGCCGTCGTCGCTCACCTCGATGACGACGCTGCCCGAGTCATGGTACGCATTGAGCCCCACCGTGCCGCGGGCCGGTTTGCCGCGCGCCAGGCGCTGCTCCACCGGCTCGATGCCGTGGTCCATCGCATTGCGCACCAGGTGGGTGAGCGGGTCGGCGATGCGCTCCACGACCGTCTTGTCCAGTTCCGTGTCCTCGCCGTTGACCACCAGGGCGATGTCCTTGCCGATCTCGCGGGACACGTCGTGCACCACGCGCTGGAAGCGGCTGAAGGTGGTGCCGATCTTGACCATGCGCAGCTGCAGCGCGGTGTCGCGCACCTGCTCCACCAGTGCGGCCAACGTGGAATGGCTCTCGAGCAGTGCCGGCACCCGCACGCTGCGGGCCACGAGGTGGGCGCCGGCGGAGGCGGTGACGAGCTCGCCGACCAGGTCGATCAGGCGGTCCAGTTTGTCGGCGTCGACCCGCACCGAGCTGCGCTCACCGGCGCGCGGTGTGCGGGAGGCGGGCTGCGCCGCTTCGCTGGGGGCCGATGTGGCAGGAGCGGCAGAGGCCGCAGAGGCCGCAGGGGCGGCGGGGTTCGCCGCGGCGGCGGGCTGGCCGGCGCCGACCGGTTGCAGCGTCAGCTCGCAGTCGTCGCGAACGAACTCGAACGCGCCTTCCAGCGCTTCGCGAGGCGCGGTGCTGTCGATCTCGATGTCGAAGGCGAGGTGGCAGCTCTCCGGGTCCAGCTCGGTCAGCGGGGGCACCTGAGCGGTCCGCAGGTGCACGCGGCGCAGCGTGCCCAGGGTGCCGAGGTAGCGGATGAAGGCCAGCGGGTCCATGCCCTGGCGCAGCACCTCGGTGCCGAAGCCCACGGACAGCTGCCAGCGCGTCTCGGCGTCGGCCGGCTCGCATGGCGGCGGCGCAGCGGCGAGCACTTCGGCCTGCGGCTCCAGGTAGGCCGCGAGCCGCCGCAGCAGCGGTTCCCCAGGGGCGGCCACTGTCGCGTCCGGGTCACCGCGCTGGAGTTCGGCGGCATCGATCAGGGCGCGCATGTGGTCGCCGCAGGCGAGCATCAGCGTCACCAGCGCTTCGTCGATCGCATGGTGGCCGGCGCGCACTTCATCGAGCACGCTTTCCACCCCGTGGGTGAAGGCGACCACGCGGTCCAGCCCGAACAGCCCGGCCGAGCCCTTGATGGTGTGCGCCGCACGGAAGATCGCGTTGACGGCCTCGCTGCGCGCCTCGCCCTCGGCGGCCTGGAGTCCGAGCAGTGCCGTCTCCATCTCAGCCAGCAGGTCGCGGCTTTCGGCGATGAAGGTGTGCAGGGCCTGGTCGAGGTTCATGCCGGTGTGTCCTGCGTCATGGGAAGGGCAGTGGGACCGAAGTGCGGTGCCAGCTCGAGCAGGGCCAGCATGTCGCCCACGGCCGGGCTGGCTGCGACCAGGTGCACATGGCCGCCGCGCGCCATGGCGGCCTGCTGGGTCGCCACCAGCAATTGCAGCCCGGCACTGTCCACCTCGCTGACCTCGGCCAGGTCCAGCCGCAGGCAGCCGTCGCTGCCCAGGCTGGCCAGCAGCTGCGCGGCCAGTTCGGCGGCGCGATAGATGGTCATCTCGCCTTCGATGCGCAGCGTGCCGGCGCACGGGGCGCCCGCCGCCTGCCCGCTGATCGCGCCGTGTTCCTGCGTCATTGCAGCACCAGCTTCTGGACCACTGCGAGCAGTTGCTCGGGCTTGAAGGGCTTGACCACCCAGGCCTTGAGGCCGGCTTCCTGGCCGGCGCGCTTCTTCTCGTCGGCCGACTCGGTGGTCAGCATGACGATGGGCGTGAACTTGTAGCTGGGCAGTGCCTTGACGGCCTTGGCGAAGCTCAGGCCGTCCATGTTGGGCATGTTGAGGTCGCTGACGATCAGGTGCACTTTCTGGCCGGCCAGCTTCGCCAGCGCATCACGGCCGTCGCTGCCTTCAAGGACGTCGTAGCCCGCGGCCTTGAGCGCGATGCCGACGACCATCCGCAGCGAGGCGGAGTCGTCCACGATCATGATGGTCTTTGCCATGGTGTTCCTCAGAAAAATGTGACTTCTTCGGCCGGTGCCGGCGTGGCAGCGGCCTGGCGTTCGCCGCGGTGCAGCGCGTGTTCCTCGGCCATCGCGTAGGTGGCCTGCAGTTCCGACAGCAGGGCGGTGGCGTCCAGCGGCTCCAGCGTGCCGGCCTGCGCACAGGCGCGGCCGTGCTCGGCCAGCACCGTCGGCAGCCGTTCGATGTTGGCCTTGACGTGGGTCATGACCTGGCTGACGCGGTCCTGGAACTGCAGTTGCACCAGGGCTTCGCCGATGTCGTTCTTGATGCCCAGGCTGTCCTGTTCCAGCTGGCTGGTGGTGGCGGCCAGTGCCTCGGTGACGCCACGCATCTCGGCCAGCACCTCGCCGATGTGGCGTTGCGAGGCACAGATGGAAGCGTCCTCTTCGGCCGAGGAGGCTTCGGCATGCTGGCGCGTCGCCTCGATGGCGGCGTTCACCAGGGCCACCTTGTCGGCGATGCGGCGGCCCATGTCCCCGGACAGGGCGGAGAGCTTGCGCACTTCCTGCGCCAGTACCGAGAAGCCGCGGCCGTGCTCGCCGGCATGCGCGGCTTCGATGGCGGCGTTGATGGCCAGCAGGTTGGTCTGCCCGGCAATGCTGGCGACATCGCCGGCCATCTGCTGCAGCTCGGCGACAAAACGGGTCAGGCCCTGCACTTCATTGAGCACCGCTGCCTTGCTGCGCATCACGGCCTGCATGGAGGCAATGACCGCGTCGAGCTGGTGTTCGCTGCGTGCGAACACGGCCACCACCCCCTGGTCGCCGCTGTCGCGGCTGCCGGTGGTGGCGGTGGTGGCACGGGCGGTCTGGTCGAGCTTGTCGACGATGCCGCCAAAGCGTTCGGCGAGTGCGGAGATGGCCGATTCCATCTGCGCGCGGGAGGATTCGATGTGGCCGCTCCAGACCGGCGCGAGTGCCTGGGCGAACCCTTCGCGCTCGGCCAGGTAGCGGTTGAGCATGGCCTGTTCGGCACGCCGTGCAACGGCGAGCTCGCGTCCGGCCAGCAGGCCGAGCGCGCTCAGCAGCACGGCGGCCGCCCAGGCGGCCGGGTGGCTGGCGGCCGCCATCAGCACGGCGGCCGCCCCGGCCATGCCCAGCAGCGGAGCGTGGGCCACGCACAGCCGAGCGCGCCGGGAGGAAGCCGCAGGCGGCTGCGGAAGCGGGGAGGGGGCGATCGGGGCGGGCATGAGAGCAATTTCGGCAGCCCAGGGCCGTGCTTCATGCGAGGTTCGACTAGCGCCCCCTAAGCCAAATACCTAGGGGCTTCGGAGCGCGACCATGGCAGGCAGCCTGCCGAAGCCCGCAGCCCCATGAAAAAAGGGCCGCTGTGCAGCGGCCCTTTTTAGTGAGCGAGAAGCTCAGGCGGACATTACATGTCCATGCCCATGCCGCCCATGCCGCCCGGCATGCCGCCGGCTGCAGGTGCGTCTTCCTTCGGGGCTTCGGCGACCATGCACTCGGTGGTCAGCATCAGCGAAGCGACCGAGGCGGCGTTTTGCAGCGCCGTGCGGGTCACCTTGGTCGGATCCAGGATGCCCATCTCGATCATGTCGCCGTACTGGCCGTTGGCAGCGTTGAAGCCGTAGTTGCCCTTGCCGCTCAGCACGGCATTGACGACCACGCTCGGCTCGTCGCCAGCGTTGGCCACGATTTCGCGCAGCGGGGCTTCGATGGCCTTCAGGATCAGCTTGATGCCGGCTTCCTGGTCGGGGTTGTCGCCCTTGATCTGGCCAGCCGCCTGGCGGGCACGCAGCAGGGCCACGCCACCGCCGGCCACGATGCCTTCCTCGACGGCGGCACGGGTGGCGTGCAGCGCGTCTTCGACACGGGCCTTCTTCTCCTTCATCTCGACTTCGGTCGCAGCACCGACCTTGATCACTGCCACACCGCCGGCCAGCTTGGCCACGCGCTCTTGCAGCTTCTCACGGTCGTAGTCGGAGGTGGCTTCCTCGATCTGCACGCGGATTTGCTTCACGCGGGCTTCGATGTCGCCAGCGGCGCCGGCGCCGTCGATGATCGTGGTGTTTTCCTTGCCCACTTCGACGCGCTTGGCCTGGCCCAGGTCAGCCAGGGCGACCTTCTCGAGCGTCAGGCCGACTTCTTCGGAGATGACCTTGCCGCCCGTCAGGATGGCGATGTCTTCCAGCATGGCCTTGCGACGGTCGCCGAAGCCCGGAGCCTTGACGGCCACGACCTTCAGGATGCCGCGGATGGTGTTGACCACCAGGGTCGCCAGCGCTTCGCCTTCGACTTCTTCAGCGATGATCAGCAGCGGACGGCCGGCCTTCGCCACTTGCTCCAGCGTGGGCAGGAGGTCGCGGATGTTGCTGATCTTCTTGTCGTAGAGCAGCACGAAGGGGTTGTCGAGCAGCGCGCTTTGCTTCTCGGGGTTGTTGATGAAGTAGGGGCTCAGGTAGCCGCGGTCGAACTGCATGCCTTCGACGACATCCAGCTCGTTGTCCAGCGACTTGCCGTCTTCGACGGTGATGACGCCTTCCTTGCCGACCTTGTCCATCGCGTCAGCGATGATCTTGCCGATGGATTCGTCGCTGTTGGCCGAGATGGAGCCGACTTGCGCGATTTCCTTGGAGGTGGTGGTGGGCTTGGAAGCGGCCTTCAGCTGCTCGACCAGGGCGGTGACCGCCTTGTCGATGCCGCGCTTCAGGTCCATCGGGTTCATGCCGGCGGCCACGTACTTCATGCCTTCGCGCACGATGGCCTGGGCCAGCACGGTGGCGGTGGTGGTGCCGTCACCGGCGTTGTCCGAGGTCTTGGAAGCGACTTCCTTGACCATCTGGGCGCCCATGTTCTGGAGCTTGTCCTTCAGCTCGATTTCCTTGGCGACCGACACACCGTCCTTGGTGACGGTGGGGGCGCCGAAGGAGCGCTCCAGCACCACGTTGCGGCCCTTGGGACCCAGGGTGACCTTGACGGCGTTGGCCAGGATGTTCACACCCTCGACCATGCGGGCACGGGCTTCGCCGCCGAAAATGACGTCTTTAGCTGCCATGTTTGATTTCTCCGAATGCTATGAACTGGTTGGATGAGAGGTGTCGCGGGTCAGAGAATCACTTCTCGATGACGGCGAACAGATCCTCTTCGCGCATGACCAGCAGTTCGTCGCCGTCGACCTTGACGGTCTGGCCGCTGTACTTGCCGAACAGCACGCGGTCGCCGACCTTGACGTTCAGGGCCACGAAGTCGCCCTTCTCGTTGCGCTTGCCCGCGCCGACTGCCAGCACTTCGCCTTGGTCAGGCTTCTCGGCAGCGTTGTCGGGGATCACGATGCCCGAAGCGGTCTTGGTTTCGTTCTCGAGGCGCTTGACGATCACGCGATCGTGCAACGGACGAAGTTTCATTGCATCTCCTTGGATTCTGAGAAGGCACTTCTGAGAAGGAACGAGCGCCAAGTGAGCGCTCGTTGACATCAACTAGCACTCGCTACTGTTGAGTGCTAACAGGACCAATTATAGGGACGGCCGAAGGCGATTCAAGAGGGAGGGACAGGGGAATGTAGAGGCCGGCCCGTTCAGCGCCGGCACGAGCCAGCGCGGGCGGCCTGCACCAGGAGAGGCTGCAGGCGCTTGGGGCGAGTCTGTTGACGGGCTGTGCGATCCAGGGGTGGCTGGAGTCCCCGGACTGGCTACTGCGGTGCCGCAGGGTTCGCTGCGGCCGAGGCTGCTGGCGCGGAGGCCGGTGCGGCCGCTGTGCCGGCCCGCACTCGCCACACCACATTCCCCACATCGTCGGCCACCAGCAGTGCGCCGGTCTTGTCCAGCGCCACGCCCACCGGCCGGCCCTGCGCCTCGCCGGTGTCGTTCAGGAAGCCGGTCAATACGTCCTGCGGCTGGCCCACCGGCTTGCCGCCCTGGAAGGCGACGAACACCACCTTGTAGCCGCTGCGCGGCTGGCGGTTCCAGGACCCATGCTGGCCGATGAACATGCCGCTGCGGAACCGCTCCGGCAGCGAGGTGCCGCCCGACCATGCCAGGCCGAGCGAGGCCGTGTGCGGGCCGAGTGCATAGTCGGGCACGATGGCGCGGGCCACCAGGTCGGGCTGCTGCGGCTCGACCCGCCGGTCCACATGCTGGCCGTAGTAGCTGTAGGGCCAGCCGTAGAAGCCGCCGTCGCGCACCGAGGTCATGTAGTCCGGCACCAGGTCGCTGCCGATCTCGTCGCGCTCGTTGACGGCGGTCCACAGCGCGCCGGTGTCGGGCTGCCAGGCCAGGCCGTTGGGATTGCGCAGGCCGGTCGCGAACAGCCGGTGCTGGCCACTGCGGAGGTCGACTTCCCAGATGGCGGCCCGCCCCACTTCCTCGTCCAGGCCGTTTTCGCCGACGTTGCTGTTGGAGCCGGTGGTGACGTAGAGCTTGGTCCCGTCGCGGCTGGCAATCAGGTTCTTGGTCCAGTGATGGTTGCGCGGGCCGGCCGGCAGGTCCACCAGCTTGGTGCCGGGCGCGGTGATGCGGGTCTCGCCGTCTCGGTAGGGGAAGCGCAGCACCGCGTCGGTGTTGGCGACATAGACATCCTGCCCCACCAGCGCCATGCCGAAGGGCGAGTTCAGCCGCTCCAGGAAGGCCGAGCGGGTCTCCGCCACGCCGTCGCCGTCGGCGTCGCGCAGCAGAGTGATGCGATTGGCGCTGGGCACGCCAGCGCCGGCCTTCGACATGACGCGCTGCATCACCCAGGCGCGCAGGCCGCCACCGCTGCCTTCGGGCTTGGGCGGCGCGTTGGTCTCGGCGACCAGCACGTCGCCATTGGGCAGCACATGCAACCAGCGCGGGTGCTCCAGGCCGTCCGCGAAGCGGTCGACCACCAGGCCTTCGGCAGCGACCGGCTTGCCGCCGGCCGGCCAGCCCTTGGCGGGGGCGATGTGCACGGTGGGCAGCAGTGTGCGCCGGGGCTCGGGCAGTTGGGGCTGCGGGCCGGTGCCGGCCGACACCGGCAGGCGGGCGGTCTCGCCACAGCCGGCCAGGGCCAGCAGGCCCAGCAGTGCCAGGGACAGCGCGTGCCGCGCGGTCGGAAACAGGGGCGTGTGGATCATGCGGATCTCCTGGAAGCGGGGCGGCTTGCGCCTCAGTCGGGAATCTGGTCGAGCGCGTCGGGCTCCACCCGCGGCTGCAGGTTCATCTCGTGGCGAAAGCGCGAGGACTGCTCGTAGGCCTTGATGCGCACCCGCATGATGGAGCCGAGCGGGCGGTGCGCCTCGATGCCCTGCCAGGGGTTGAAGGACAGGATGTCGTCGCCGCAGACGCGCCGCGCGGGGCTGTAGGCGTCTTGTTGCGGCAGCGAGAGGGTGGCCACCGGCAGCCAGGGCGAGTCGGATTCCGGCCATTCGATGGAGGCGTCCTCGATCGGCATGCGGGTGAGATCGGTGCACAGCTGCACCCTCAGCTGGTATTCGGCCGACTCGCGGCTGAAGAAGTCGACCACCGCGTCGCGCAGGGCCGAGTCGCCTTCGCCGGGCAGCGGCTGGCCGGCGAGCCGGCGCACGCTGGCGGACAAGGGGGCGGCGCTGACCTTGGCCACGTGATCGCCGTAGCGCAGCGCGGCCATGCTGTAGTAGGTGTCGCCCAGCAGGTGGTCGCGCGGGGTGGCCAGGGTGTCGAGCGTCGGGTTCTCCACGCCCAGCAGGTCGGCCACCTTGCCGGCGCCACGGGCCAGGGCCGCGACGGTGCGGCGCAGCAGCTCGGGGTCGTCGATGTGCTTCTCCATGGCCTGCTGCGCTTCCCAGTAGGCCTGCACATGGCCGAAGGGAATCACCGGATGGTTGACCAGCAGGAAGTCCTGGGTGCGGGCTGGCCGGGCCTGCGGCAGCAGGCGCGGGCCGTCGACACCGATGAGCTTGATGGCCATGCCGCGTGGCGAAGGCACTCGGTCGCTCATGAGCTCGCCCGGCGCGCTCGACAGGCGCACCACCACCGGGTAGCTGCGGGGCTCGGCGAACACGCCCTGGCGCAGGAAGCCGGGCAGGCCGTCGTGCACGGTCAGGCGGCCCTTGAGGATGCCGTGGCTCTTGGCATGCGCGTCGCGCACCGCATGCCGGTGGCGGTCGAAGACGATGCGATTGACCCGGCCCATCGAGGCGACGATCTGCTCGATGAGCTGCTCTTCATTCGGCTGGCGCTGCTCCAGCTGCTCGCTGTAGCGGAGGTAGGAGGCAGGGGCGGACATGGGACTCCTTGAAGTAGGGAAGGCGGTGGGCGCCCGGCACCGCGCGCCCACGAGCCGCACTTCGGCAAAGGCCGTGCCGGCCTATTCCGACAGCCACAGCGCGACCGGCGGCCGGGCCGCGGTGATCTCGGCTTCCGTGAACGGCACCCGCAACCACCGGCCCGCGCTGTAGCGGCGGCTGGCATCGGCATGGTGGGGCGAGGCCGGATCGTCGGACTGCGAGTGGCTGAGCAGCGTCCAGGGCTGCACCCCTGCGTCGGTGAAGGCCACCACCTGGAGATAGCTGTTGTTGAACCGCTGGCCCTCCACCGCATAGCCGCCCTGCTCGATGCGGTAGGCCGAGCAGGCGAGCGTGAAGTAGCCGTGTTCTTCGCAGCCGCCGTACAGCGGCAGCCGCTCGCTGCCGCGGCGCAGGAAGACCGTGTCGCCGCGCTCTGCGTCGAGCGGGTAGCCGCTCTGCTGCACGCGCAGCACCGCAGCGGCGAGGGCTTGCGGAATGCGCGCGTCGGGCCTCAGCGCCTGCGGGGTGCTCAAGGGCCGCCGGGGGTCGAAGGCATCGGCGTAGAGCTGCTCGGCCGGGATGCGGCGCAGCCGGGCCCAGAACTCGTCCCACAGGTGGGCGCCGCGGGCGTGGCGGGTGCCGGTGTTGTTCCAGGCCGCGAGCTGCCGGCAGGCCGCCTGCACCGCAATGCGCCGAGGTGGCTCGAAGTGCTCGCCGTTCAGGCTGTCGTCGCTCAGGGCCACCTGGGGCTCGGCGCAGGCCAGCGCGAGCGCCTGTGCCTTGAACCGCTCGGCCGAGAGGGATCGACTGTCCAGCAGCAGGTGCTGCACGCTTGATGCGTCGGTTCGCCGGCCACCGTGTCCATCGGTGCCAGCCAGGCGGGCCTGCGCCATGGCGTGGCCGAGTTGCGTGCGCAGCGACACCGGGGCGCCTTCCGGGCCGATGATGCGGTCGAAGCCAGTCAGCGGTTCGGCGGGCTGGCTCAGCCAGTGGCTGTCGTTCATGTTGGCGACATAGTCCTGCCGCAGCAGGCTCGGCATCCGGCTGGCGCCGAAAGTGCCGGGCACGGGCGAGTCGGCGTCACGGGCCCACTCGCAGTCGGCCCGCGAGCCGTCCAGGAAGGGCACGCCGGGCGCGAATGGCGCGAAGGCGCGGCCCAGGTCCGTCGTGCAGCGGGCGGCGTGCGCATCGGTGACATGCGGGACCGCGCCGATGTCGGCATACCAGACGCGGGTGTCCCCGCGTGCGGCGGCCAGCGTGTTGTTCCAGGGGACCGAGCATTCTTCGGTCTGGATGCGAATGAACTCGTCGAGCGATCGCGCGGCGGCCCAGCGCAGGAAGGGGCTGAAGGAGCGCGGGTGGGTGGCACTGACGTCGCGGATGGCAAAGGCCTTGTCGCGGGTCCAGGCCAGCGCGGGCGAGAAGCCCGACAGGTCGACGAGCGGGCCTGCATGGCTGCGGTAGAGCGTGCGGGTGACCGAGGCCTCGAAGCGCGGTGCCACCGGCTGCACCGGCACGGTGATGCGGTGGGCCGTCATCGGCAGCACCCGGCCCTCGTAGAGATAGGACGTGGCCGAGCCCGGAGCCAGGCTCAGTTCATAGAAGCCGAAGCGGCGGGCGGTGGACGTGGTGTGGGTCCAGGCCAGGTGGGCGTTGTAGCCGATGAGGATCAGCGGCACGCCGAGGATGCCGGCACCTGCGACATCGAGCGTGCCCGGCAAGCTCAGGTGGGCCTGGTAGAAGCGGTCGGGCCCGCGCAGGAACCAGTGCGGGTTGCCGGCCAGCAGCCCGTGGCGGGTGCCGGTGGCCTGGCCGCCGAAAGCCAGGCCGTTGCTGCCCAGCCCACGGCCACGGCCCGGGCTGAAGAAGGCGGCCGGGTCGAGGGCGGCGGTGGCCCGCCGGAGCACGTCGCCCGCTGCCCCGGGTGGCTGGGCGCCTGCAATCTGCTCGGCAAACACGCTCCAGCCCCCGGCCGCGCTGAGGGCCAGCAGGCGACGCCAGGCATCGGACTCGTCGATCTCGCGCACCCACGCCTGCTGCTGGCAGGCCTGGTGAGCCCCGGGCAGGCGGCCCTGTCGCCAGTCCCGCACCAGCCGGTTGTACCCGGCGGTCCAGCCGTGCACCAGTTGCTGCAGCAGGGGCGAGACCTGGCGGCGGTACTGCTCCACGGTGGGCTCGTCGGCCACATGCCGGAAGAAGAAGTCGAGTTCCAGGTTGGCCGGCTGGCCGAAGGTGGATTCGGTGGCGGGCCGCGCCTGTGCACCGAAGTGCAGGGAACGCTCGCCGCGCAGGGTGAGGAAAAGCTCGGCCAGGGTGCACAGGTTGTCCTGCGCCTGCACATAGCCCTGGCCGTAGCCGAGGCTGGGCGCGTCCTGCGCGCGCAGGTGCGGAATGCCGTCGGCCGTACGCCGCACCAGCACCCGGTAGGTCGGCTGGCCCGTGTTGAAGGCCGCCGGGGGCGCCGCCTTCGGTGGCGTGGCGATGGGCGCGCCGATGGCGGCGCCGGAGAACAGGAGCAACAGCAAGGGGCGTGACAGGGCTGGCATGGGCGTCCTCCCGAATGGAAACGGACGTCGCCGCAGCCCGGCAACAGAGCGGTCCGCCGCGGCGACACCTTGCCGGTGCTTCCCGATGCGGGCCGGGCCCGTCAGGAAGTGCGGCGCTGGGGCCGGGCAAGAAGCGCACCGCCCTGCGGCGGCTGGCGGTCAGGCGGGCACCGCCGCCAGGCCCAGCTGCTGTTGCACCCGGGCGAGCACTGCCTGTTGGTGGGGGAACAGGAAAAAGTGGCCGCCTTCGTAGAGCTCGGTGCTGCAGCCGGCGCTCGTTTCCTGGCTCCAGCCTGCCAGCAGCTCGACGGGCGCGCTGCCATCGTTGGTTCCACCAAAGACGGCAATGGGGCAGGGCAGCGGCGGGCCCGGCTGGTGGCGGTGCTGGTCGACCCAGAAGAAATCAGCCCGGATGATGGGCAGGAAAAACGCGACGGCCTCCTCATGCGCGAGCAACTCGTCGGGGAAGCCGCCCATGGCACGGACATGGGCCAGGAAGCCGTCGTCATCGAGCTGCAGCACCTTGCTCAGGCTGCCTGGCGCGGTGGGGGCGCGGCGGCCCGAGACGAACAGGGCCTCCGGCGCTAGGCCGTGGCGCTGCACCAGGCGGCGTGCCACCTCGAAGGCGGTGAGCGCGCCCATGCTGTGGCCAAACAAGGCAAAGCGGTGCGGCCCCTGGGACGCGATGGCGTCGGCAATCTGGTCGGCAAGTTCGGCAATGCTGGCCGGGCGGGGGTCTTTGTAGCGGTCGCCACGGCCTGGCAACTTTGCCAGGGCCAGTTCCAGTTGATCGGACAGCAGCGGCCGCCAGTGGCGGTAGGCCGTGTGGCCGGCGCCGGCATAAGGCAGGCAGTAGAGGCGGCAGAGCGGCGCCCGCGATCCAGGCAGCACGGAAAACCAGTGTTGGCTCATCGGTGTCGGGCGGGGCCCGGGGGAGGGTCGGAGGTGGCGCCATGCTAGCAGCCCTGCCGGGCCGCCTGGATGCCGGAACCGCCCCGGAACGGTGGCCTCAGGCGGCCGGGGCGTTGAAGTCGAGCTGGCTGCCCAACAGCATGAGGGACCGCTTGGGCAGGCGCGGCAGCCGCTTGAGCAGCAGCAGGTGGATGTCGTGGTCGAACCGGCGGGGCAGCGCCAGCAGCGGCCAGATCTCGGCGTCGCCGCGGGCGGTGCCGAGGTAGCACCAGTCGTCCAGCACGTGCAGGCTGTGCTGGCCCTCGCGCACGCCGATGGGGCCGGGATAGGGCCAGGCTGCCGGCGCCGGCAGATCGCGGTGCTGCGGCAAGCGGTGGTGGCGGGGCTGGCGCGCCTTGACGAGGACGATCTCCTGCAGCTGGGCGCCCAGGGCCCCTTCGGTGGCCAGCCAGTCGATGCGTCGGACCTGCGCCGACAAGCGGGTGCCGGGCGTCAGCCCCTGGTCGGTGCGCAGCAGCGTCATCAGCTGCTGGCGCAGCCGGGTCGCGCGGCCGACCTGCAGCAGCGTGTCGTCTTCACCATGCAGCAGCCAGACGCCGTGGCCGTCGGGCAGGGTGGCATCAAGCTGCAGCGGCGCCACAGCGGGTGGGCGGGGCCGTGGCGCGGGCAGCGCGGCGGCCAGTTGCACCGGGCTGAAGTCCCGACAGACGATCTGCCAGAACTGCCAGATCAACCGCGTGTCGTCCAGCGCACGGTGGCGGCCGGACACCCGCAGGCCATGGCGGGCGATCAGGCTGTCGAGGTTGTGCCGGTCCTGCTCGGGATAGAGGCGGCGCGAGAGCTGGACGGTGCAGGCCGCCGCCGGGCGGAAATCGAAGCCGGCCTCCTGCAGTTGTTGTTGCAGGAAGCCGCGGTCGAAGCCGACGTTGTGGGCGATGAACACCCGGTCCTGCAGCCGGGCATGGATGTCGGCGGCGAGGCGGTCGAAGGTGGGCGCCTCGGCCACCATCTGGTCGTCGATGCCGGTGAGCGACTGGATAAAGGGCGGGATCGGGATGCCCGGCTGCACCAGGCTGCTCCACTCGCGCACGCCGTCTTCATCGACCTGGATGATGGCCACCTCGGTGATGCGGTCGGTGCCGCAGCGGCTGCCGGTGGTCTCCAGGTCGACGAAGGCCAGCCGGGGATAGACCGAGAGGCAGGCGCGCAGCAGCTCGGGGCTCAGCGTCGTGGTCATCTTGCGGTGGTCGGCAGCGCGGGTGGGGGCGGTGGGGGAAGTTGCCGGCTCAGGGCACTTCGTGGCCGGTGCTGGCGGTCCAGATTTCATGCCAGGTGGGCGCGTCCATCGACAGGCCGAGGGCCGCGACGGCTTCGCGCAGCGCCTCGACGCGGCTGGAGCCGACGATGGGCAGCGGCTGGGAGGGATGGCGCAGCAGCCAGGCATAGGCGGCGGTGGCCGCGCTGCACTGCAGGCGCTGGCCGACAGCCTCCAGGCAGGCGCGCACACGGCGGCTGCGCTCGTCGTCGGCGGTGAACAGGCGGCCGCCGGCCAGCGGCGACCAGATCATTGGCTTGAAGCGCAGTTGCTGCGCCTGGTCGAGGGTGCCGTCGTGCAGCACGCCGAGCTGCAGGGGGGAGCATTCCACCTGGTGGGTGACCAGCTCGGTGCGGCTGGCCAGCAGGCTGAACTGCGCGGGCGTGAAGTTGGAGACGCCGAAATGCCGCACCTTGCCGGCCTGGCGCAGGTCGTCGAAGGCGCGGGCCACTTCGTCGGCGTCCATCAGCGGGTCGGGGCGGTGGATGAGCAGCAGGTCGAGGTGGTCGGTGCGCAGTTCCTGCAGCGAGCGTTCGGCCGAGGCGACGATGTGGGCCCGGCTGGTGTCATAGGCCTTGAGCCGGTGCTCGGGCCGCATGGGGGCCACCAGCTGGATGCCGCACTTGCTGACCAGCTGCATCTGCTGGCGCAGCGCGGGGGCCAGGGCCAGGGCTTCGCCGAACAGGCCTTCGACGGTGTAGCCGCCGTAGATGTCGGCATGGTCGAAGCTGGTGACGCCCAGCTCCAGGTTCTGCTCGATCCAGCGCAGCCGCTGCTGCGGCGTCCAGCCCCAGGCATCCATGCGCCAGGCGCCGGCGACGATGCGGGAAAGGTGGCCGCCGGTGGGGGAGAGGGGGGTGAGGGGCGCCTTGGTGGCGGAAGGCGAAGGAGAGAAGGCGCTCATGGTCGGTGATGGAGGGCAAAGCAGCGCCGGCTGTCTCAAAACCGGACTAGATAACAGTCGAGTCTAGCCGGATCCAGCCTGTGCGGCGCCGCGACGCCCGCTCACTGCCCGAGGGCGTGGGCGTTAATGTGGCAGAAGTCAGCCTCCCTGGCCGGCCACGCCGGCCGGTGCAGGCATCGGGCAGCGTTGCGGCTGCGCCTGCACCTCCAGCTCGAACCGCGCATGGCCGGCGGACAGTGTGGCGACATGCGGGAGCGACTGCGGGAACGACACCTCGTACCCCGCTGCGGTCCAGCGTGCGACGCTCTCATAGCGGCTGACCCGGTGCCATTGGATGACCTCCGCGGTTGTGGCCCGCCACACACCACGCCATCGAATCCGCGACAACAGCGTGCACAGCTGGTCGTGATGTACATCGGGATGGTTCATGATGATGGTGTGGTTACCGCGCTCGAGGCTGCGCGGCACCGAAACGAGCAGGGTGTCGAGACGGTGGTCGTCAGGGGCGGTCGAGCCGTCCAGGCTCAGGTGGCCCGGGGTGGCGATCATCCGGGAGCAGTCCGGCACGTCGTCATAGAGCCGGCACACCGGCACCGGAATGGTGTCCCGGATGCCGAACGTCTCGCAGTACCCGAGGCCGTTGTCGTCGAACCACTCGAAGTGCGTCTGGCCACGAAACCCGATACCCTGCGGGCCCCCGTGGATCGTGACGCCGAGCACGGGCCCGCGAGACTCGTTGCGCAGCCGCCGCAGGTCTTCCCGCAGATCGATCCGTGTCGGCGATGCAACGTGCCCCTGGATCTCATGACCGCGGGCCTCGAATGCTGCGATGGTGTCTTGCTCCAGGAAGTAGGGCAGGAAACCGATGCTGGCGCGCACGCCCAGGTCGTCGTAGTGCTGAAGCAGGTGTTGGATGAGCGAAGGATCGGCCTGCCGGTCATAGTCGTGGCGAACAGTCAATGCCGAGGAATGGCCCCGTGGCCAGCGATCAATGACGAGTGCCGGCGTGCCGCCGGTACTGCCCGCATGCTCGAGCACGAGCGATACGAAACGCTCGCTCAAGAGATCGTGGCGCATCATGCGCGAGAAGCCGCCGTAGCGGGCTGCCAGCGGCGGCACCGCGAGCCAGCGAGCCAACAGGTCGAAAGCCGACACGCCGATGACGAGATCCCGGCCGCGCCGCACGGCGATGGCGCCTTCCAGGCCACGGGTCGGCTCGGTCGCGTACAGCACCGGCGTCCAGCCGGCACCGCTCAGGAACTGGACCTGGAAAGGCGAGTTCCGCCACTTTGCGGCGCTGTCGTCGAAATCGAGCGCAGCTGTCGTCTTGTCCGCCCTGCGGACCAGGATCTCGGGCAGGTGGAGGGCAAGCGAGCTGTTGTGGTCGACCATCAAGGTCTGAGCCTCACAGCAGGTCGGCTGCAGCCCCAGGGTGTCCAGCGTGTCTGCCGGCAAGGGGCCTTCGAAGACCCGCGGCTGCTTGCCACTGTCGGACGGCGCTGCCGTGTCACGGCAGATGAGCAGGGTGGATGTGTCGGCAGACGGCCTGCACGTGCGGCGCACCGAGATGACGCCCTCCCTGCGAAACAGCAACTCCGCCGCGCGACTCCAGTAGTAGCGCCCTTGCGTCTCCTGAAGTTGCCGGGTGGCTGGCAGATCGGGGATGATGATTTCGATCAATCTGGAGGACTCCCTGCCAGTCAACCATCCGATGGCGGCTTGGCGACGACGCGAAACACCGAGTTCTCCTTCGCCTCCTCGGCGGAGATGGTGCAAATCTCCGTGGCCCCCACTCTGTGCACTTCACCGAAGCGGCCCAGAACGTCGTCGAGTTCGGCGGCGGTGAATTGCACGCCGTAGTCCTTGTTCTTGGGATTCGCCTTCGGTGCCTCGAAGATCACCATCACTCCGCCTGGCGCCAGATGTTCCCAGCATCGCTCGAGGGTCGGGATGCGTTGATCCCTCGGCACATACAGCAGCGTCGAGAAGGACGAAATGACCGAATAGGATTGGTCGAACCGGAAGTCCTGCATCTTGCTGCCGCTGACGAAAAAGCGGTTGTACAGCTTGTCGCGCAGCCCGCGGTAGATCCGGTAGGCACTCGCGATGTAAAGATTGTTGAAGTCGCAGCAGACACCTTTCTGCAGCCGGGTCCGCGGGTCGAGCAGCAGCTCGATGACCAGCTGGCCGAATGCGCCGCCGAAGTCCACATACGACAGCGGGCCCTTGGCACGGCAATATGTGCGGATGATGTACTCCATCACCGCAGCCTTGTAGCTGAGCCCGGAGATGAGGTAGCTGGCCACCTTCAGGCTGGCCGACAGTTCGGACCCGAGGGTCTTGGACGGATTTTTCTCGTTGGCTTCGGCGCTGTCGAACCAGCGGGTGTCTTTCAGCACCTCGCCCTGCGTCACCCAGCGTCGAGGGGCATCGACCAGTGTGGCCGCACCGTCCAGGGCCAGTTCCAGAAACAGGTCGTCGAAACGCTGCACATGTGCCGCCTGGCCGATGAGGCGATTCACCATGTCGCCGCAGATCAGCTGCGCATAGTTGTCGAAATACCAGTCCAGCAGGGAATCGCTGGGCGCCATGTCCGGGCACTTTGGGAAGGTGATGAAGGCGCCTGACTCGGAGACCTGCCCTTCGTTGCGGAACAGCTCTCGCAGTTCCTCCATCGTCCAGTAGCCCCGCTCGCTCGCCCTTGGCGTCAAAGGCAACACGAGGCGCCCACCGGGGGACAGCATCGTGTTCAACCGGCGGTAGAAGGCATGTCCCCACGGCCCCCGGAATATGCGGTTGTTGGTGCCCAGGGCGAGCAGGTCGAAGCCGGCGGCGCCGTCGGGGTAGTAGAAGGAACCGACGACCGCCTGGTCGGGCGGGTACATCGCGATGCCCATGTTCTGCGCGAAGATGCGTGTCGAGCGTCGGGTCAGCTCGGGAGCCACTTCTTTCAGCTTCTTGATCTCCAGGTCCCGGTGAGAACTGTCGGAAAGCACGAGGCCGATGGGGCCGTGGATCGGGTCTGTGGTCATCGTCTTCACCTCAGGTCAAATCACCTTGATACGGGTAGCGCCCGCTGCGACGGGCACGACCCGCCGACCGGCACCGCTTTCTGATTCGATACTGAAATCGAAACCGACCGGCTCGGCAAACACCGCATGCACTCCATCGGCGGCTACTTGCAGTTCGATGTCGTACTTGCTGCTGCCGGCCCAGCGGGCGACCTCATCGAAAGTCGCCGACCAGGGCTGGGGCAGGCCGGTCAAGTGCAGGGCCTCGACCACTTGGGCTTCATGCAGGTCGGGGTGGTTCATGAACACGAAATGGCCGCCCTCGGCAACGGCGGATTTCCGTGCCCGGATCACTCGGTCAAGGTAATGCTGGTCGGGCTTCGTGCCGGCATCGAGGCTGGAGTGGGTCGGCATCAGCATCAGGCGGCTGGTGCGCGGAATGCCGTCCACGATGTGCACGACCCGGTTCGGCCATCGGCTGACCCGGCCGATGGACTCGCTCCAGCGCATGCCGGCCTGCTCGGCCCACTGGTACTGCATGTCGCCGAGGAAGCCGACATAGTCCCCGCCATGCGATGTGACGCCTGCGAGGGAGAGCCCGGTTTCCAACTCGATGGATGCGATTTCCGCGTCGAAGTCCTGCTGCGTTCTGGCACCGGTGTGCAGGGCCGCTTCATGGCCGGCGCGCGCCAGCAGCTGGGTTTGATGTGCCGGGCAGTTCCACTCGAGAAAGCACCAGCTTGCCCGGATATGGTGGCGTTCATATACGGCCAGTAGCCGCCTCAGTTGAGTGTCGGTGATCGGCCTGTCGTAGTCAGCCCGCACGGTGCATGCCCACTTGCTGCCGCCGGGCCAGGGAGCAACCCGGATCCAGGGCACGCGGTTGTCCGTCGCAAGACGGTGCAGGGCATCGACGAGCCACAGCTCGAGGCTGGTGCTGGGCAATTCGCTGGCCATCCGGAAGTAGCCGTCCGGAAGGGGTGGCCAGGCCATCATCGAGCATAGAAGATCGATCAGCGGAATGCCGAGCGCCAATCGACGGCCGTCGGTGACCGCCACCGCAAGTAGCCGCTCGTCCGCCTCGCCTTGCGAGGCGAACAGCACCGGCTTCCAACCGTTTGCGGGTTCGAATGACTGGAATTGGAACGACACCCGGTGGTGCCGGCGCTCGGCTGGCACATGCAGATATGGCTCACCCCGGGCGCCGGTGACCGGATGCTTGGCGAGCAACATCGCCCGTGGATATTCGAACGGCGAAAGTTTGCGTCCCGCGGCCGCATGCAGTTGCAGCGACGATGCCTCGTGGTTCTGTGCGACCAGCCCCCATTGCCTCAGCGCGGATGCAGACAAGGGTCCTTCGAGCAAGACAGGGTCGGTGCAGTCGCCCGGCTCTCCGCCGCGGGTGAAGATGCGCAAGCTCGCTGTGCCGGGTGATGTGGCAGGCGGCCAGGGAATGACGCCATGCTTGCGCAGCAGGTTGTCGCAGCAGGCGCTCCAGTAGAACCCTTGTTCCTGCGACTGCAGGGACCGAATCTCGTCATCTGCCGGCAAGCAAATTTGCATCTGTCACT
The DNA here is from genome assembly GCF_030419005.1 of Eleftheria terrae. NCBI lineage: Bacteria > Pseudomonadati > Pseudomonadota > Betaproteobacteria > Burkholderiales > Eleftheria > Eleftheria terrae. Next base: position 2,212,783 of record NZ_CP106951.1, on the reverse strand, counting down.
CCGGAGCTTCGCGTCAAAGTCCGCTCACGATCGGGCTCATGTCCTGATGGCCGTGCGACGTCGCGCCGTGTGTGCAGCATCCCAGCGGACGCCGAGAGAGCAGGGAGAGGCCTGGCTCCTCATGGCCGACACCGGCGAGAGGCGGCGCTCAACAAGGCGCACGCGGGGAGTGCATGCGGTTGCGCCTGGGGGAGCAGGCACAGAAAGAAAGCGATTCAGATTCCGAAATCGCGGGGGGCAGGCCATTTCCGGCGGGTGCCGGGCGAGCAAGCAGCGGGCAATCGCTCGAAGTCTTGTTGTGGCCTGCCATAAATTCCTGGGCGGATGGTGCAGAACAGAGTAGCAGACGCATCATCGTCGAGCTTCGAAAAGCCCGGCGATGCGTATGGTAGGTCTGCGACACCGCGGTGGCGGAACGGTGCCTTGCGCCGCATGCCCGCTCGCCCGCTTCGGTGGCCCTGGGAGCGGCGGCGCAGGCTGCCACCGCGCTCCAGGTCCATGGTCCTCAGACGTTGAACAAGAAATGCAGCACGTCCCCGTCCTTCACGACGTACTCCTTGCCTTCCGCCCGCATCTTGCCCGCGTCCTTCGCGCCCTGCTCGCCCTTGTAGGCGATGTAGTCGTCGTAGGCGATGGTCTGGGCGCGGATGAAGCCGCGCTCGAAGTCGGTGTGGATGACGCCGGCGGCCTGCGGGGCGGTGGCGCCGATGGGCACCGTCCAGGCGCGCACTTCCTTCACGCCGGCCGTGAAGTAGGTCTGCAGCCCCAGCAGCTTGAAGGCGGCGCGGATCAGGCGGTTCAGGCCCGGCTCGTCCTGACCCATCTCCTGCAGGAACATCAGCCGGTCTTCTTCTTCCATGTCGGCCAGCTCGGCTTCGGTCTTGGCGCAGATGGCCACCACCGGCGCGTTCTGCTGCGCGGCGTACTCGCGCAGCCGGTCGAGGAAGGGGTTGTTCTCGAAGCCGCTTTCATCCACGTTGCCGACGAACATCGCCGGCTTGGCGGTGATCAGGCACAAGGGCTTGAGCACGGCCTGCTCTTCCTTGCTGAAGCTGATGGAGCGCACCGGCTTGCCTTCGTTCAGCGAGACCTCGCACTGCTTCAGCACGTCCACCAGACGCTGCGCTTCCTTGTCGCCACCGGCCCGCGCCACCTTGGTGTAGCGTTGCAGGCTCTTCTCGACGGTGGCCAGGTCGGCCAGGCACAGCTCCGTCTGGATGACTTCGATGTCGGAGATGGGGTCGACCTTGCCGGCCACGTGGATCACGTTCGGGTCGTCGAAGCAGCGCACCACGTTGACGATGGCGTCGGTCTCGCGGATGTGGGCCAGGAACTGGTTGCCCAGGCCCTCGCCCTTGGAGGCGCCGGCCACCAGGCCGGCGATGTCGACAAACTCGACGATGGCCGGCACCACCCGCTCCGGCTTGACGATGGCCGACAGCGCCGCCAGGCGCGGGTCGGGCAGCTCCACCACGCCGACATTGGGCTCGATCGTGCAGAACGGGTAGTTCTCGGCGGCGATGCCGGCTTTGGTAAGGGCGTTGAACAGCGTGGACTTGCCGACGTTGGGCAAGCCGACAATGCCGCATTTGAGGCTCATGGCGGGCGTTCCGGGGTAGGAGGGAAAGCGCCGATTTTACGGGGGCGGGCCGCCGTGGCGGCAGCGCCGCCCTTCTTGACCTCGCCGCCAGCGCGCCCGGACGCTGCCGTGCGGGCCTGGGCGCGCGGCCTCCCGGCGGCTTTCAGAAGTCGAGCGTCGCGCGGCCGCGGGCGCCGATGCCCAGCAGGTGCTCCAGCCCCTGCAGCAGCATCGCGTTCATGCCGAAGGTGATGGCACCGTTGAGGCGCATGTCCTGCCGGTAGAGCGACAGCGTGTCGCCCGGTTCATGGCCGGTGGCGCCGGTTTGAGGATCCACGTTGGGAATGTTGCAGCGCGTGCAGGGCTTGCACATCTGCAGCCGCACCAGGCCCTGCGGCGTCTCGATCTGCAGTTCGTCGAAATAGTCCTCGGCATTGGGGTCGAGGTCGCCGGAGATCACGATGTTGGGCCGGAAGCGCTCCACCGACACCGGCGCCTGCCCGCGAGCCTGCAGCCGGCGGTTGAGTTCGTCCACCGAGGACTGCGACACCACCAGATAGGGAAAGCCATCGCTGAACTGGTTCTCGGCCTCGCGTCCGTCGGTCCAGGCCGCGTCCGACAGGCGCTTGTGCTCCGGGTCGTAGCGCACCAGCCGGAGCGGACGGCCCAGGAAGTCGCTGAACCACTGCGCCGCCAGGTCGCCCATGTCATAGGCACGCACCATCTCGTTCCACAGCCGCACCGTGCAGGCGGCCTCCACGCTGTCGTAGGCAACGTGCAGCGCCAGCATGCCGGGCGCCCGCAGCACCATGTCGGCGTGCCGCAGGGTGGGGCGGATCAGTGCCATGCGGGGCAGCTCGCGCTGGCTGACGAAGTGCCCGCGGTCGTCCACCACCATCCAGGCCCGGTCGAATTCCAGGCCGGTCTCGACGATGAGGGACTCGGGCAGCGACACGCCCGCGCATGACTTGATCGGGTAGACGTACAGGCCCGAGACGACGAAGTTCGGTTCGCTCACTTGAGTAGCCCCTTGAGGAGTTGTTCCTTCAGCTGTTCACGAGCCGCCTTCCTGGCGTCCTGCTTGCCGCCTGGCGACGACGCGGCCGCCGGCGGCGGTGGTGCGGCCTCCAGGCCCAGCTTGTCCCTGAGCTTGTCCTCCAGCTTGTTCTTCACTGCGGCTTCCGCGGCCGCGGCGGCCACCGCCGACCACTGCACCTGCCACGCCGGTGCCTGCAGCGGGCCGCTGAGGGCCACCGGCACGGTCAGGCCGCGCAGCGCCGCCAGATCGTCGCCGCCCTGACCCTTGCTGGTGTTGGCGACGCTGGCGCGCAGCAGGTAGTCGATGCTGCTGCGGCCGATGTCGATCGCGCCCTCGCCGCCCAGGCGCAGGAAGGGGCTCTTGACGTCCAGGTCGCGGTTGCGCGCCACGCCTTCGGCCACCTGGAAGCTGGCGCTCAGTTCGGAGAAGTCGGTCTTCTCGGTCTGGCGGGCCTGCTGTTGGCGGTCCTGGCGGGCGCCAAGGGCCGCCTTGGCCTCGCGCAGCGTGCGGGCCAGGTTGATGCCCTTGATGGCGCCGTCACGCAGCTGCACCGCCGCCTGGCCGGCCAGGCGCGACTTCATCTCGTTGACGCTCTTGCCGGCGGCCTCCAGGTCCAGCGTGATGCGGCCGCGGCCTTCCATCAGGTCCTTGCGGGCGACGTCGCGCAAGGCGGCATCGATGTCGATGTTCTCGCCGCTGCCCTTGAGCATCACCCGCTGCGCCCGTGCATCGGCAAATGCGCTGGCGGCGATGCTGCCGCCCCAGATGCGCCCGGCCAGCGTGCTGACGCGCAACATGCCGCCTTCGAGCGTGGCCTCGATGCGGGCGTCCTTCAACTCGTAGGGCCGCCACACCAGGCTGCCCGCCTTGAGCGACAGGCTGCCCTGCAGCTGGCGCAGCGGCGACAGGTCCACTGGCGTATCGGCCACAGCGGCCGGCGCCTTGGGGGCCGGCTGCGCGGCGGGGGCCGGCGCCGGCTCGGGCAGCAGGGTGTTGAGGTCGAGGCTGGTGAAGTCGCCGCTGGCCTTCAGCGTCGGCACGGTGCCGGCGAAGAGGGCCTGGCCTTCGGTGTGGAAGCGGTTGTCGTTCAAAGCGCCGGCCAGTCGCCATTGCGCCGACTGCGTCGAGCCGGCCAGGCGGCCCTCCAGCGTGACCGCCAGGGGCTTGAGCGACGGGTCCTGCAGCCGTGCCTGCACCTTCAGCGCTTCAAGCGCAAGCGCCGCCTTGGCCGGCTGGATGCCCACTTCGGCGTGCACCGTGCCGGAGAGCTGCCGGCTGCCGCTGCTGGCCAGCGTGGCTTCGAAGCCCGGCAGGCGCAGCTCATCGAAGTTGCCGCTCGGGGCGGCCGAGCGGAAGCTGGCCTTCCAAGGCTGGGCGCCGCCCAGCGCCAGCTCGCCCGACAATGCGCTGCCGCTGAGCGACTGGCCCTGCACCTGCAGCCGCGGCCATTGCAGGCTGGCGTCGATGGGCTGCTTGTCGCGCACCGCCTTGAGCTTGAGGGCCAGCTGCTCGATGGTCAGCACCTTGGCCTGGGGCTCGTAGCCGAAGCGCGCCAGCGTGAGCGTGGCGGGTTCCAGCCGCAGCCCGCCCAGCAGCGCGCGGCTCTCCAGCTGCAGGTTTTCGGCGCGCACGGCGCCTTGCTGGCCCTGGTAGGACAGGGTGCCGCTCAGGCGGGTGTCGAGGTCGCGCACGCCGAACGCATGCCCTTGCCAGTTCAACTCGGTGCCGCGCAGGTCGATGGATCCGGTGGCCAGGTCCAGCCACAGGCGGGTGTCGAGCTTCAGCCGTCCCTCCACCGCGGGCTCCTGCAGGCCCAGCTGGGCGTCGAGCTGCAGCGGCGATTCGGTGCGGTCGGCCAGGCGGCCGAGCGAAAGCGAGTGCAGGCCCACTTCGCCGCGCAGCTTGGCCGGCACGTCGCCGATGCGCAGGCGCACATCGTCGAGCTGGACCGACTTGATGTCGAACTGCGGCGGTGGGCGGTCGCGCGGCTCATCGGGCGAGTCGGGTTGCTCCGGGCGCAACAGGTCGTCGATATTGCGCCGGCCCTCGGCATCGCGGGTGTAGCTCAGGCGCAGGCCGCGTGCCGCGATGCGCTCGACCACCAGCTGCTGGCGCAGCAGCGGCAGCACCTCCACCGCCAGTGCCGCCTCCTCCACCCGCAGGAATTCGTCGGCCCGGCGGTGCTCGCTCAGGGAGACCTGGCGCAGCGTGACTTCCAGGCGCGGAAAGACGCTCAGCGCCACCGGGCCGTCAATGGCCAGCGTGCGCTGCTTGTGTTCGCGCACCCATTCGACGAGGGTGCCCTTGTACCGGTTCGCGTCGAAGGTCGCCACCAGCCAGGCCGCCACCGCCAGCAGCACCAGCAGCAGCGCACCGAGGGCCAGCAGGGCCCGTTTGATCCACGTTCTTTGTTTTCCTTGCATGCGGCTTATTGTGCCGAGAGCCGGGTGCAAGGCGCCACGCGCTCCGTCGGCAGACAGCGACCGCCCGCCTACAATGCCTCGCAATGAACGCATATGACGTTTCGATACAGGGCAGCGGCATCGTCGGCAAGACGCTGGCGCTCAGCCTTGCCCGGCTCGGGCTGCATGTGGCGCTGAGCCGTCCGTCGGCACCGCCGGCCGAGCCGGACGTGCGGGCCTACGCGCTGAGTGCGAAGTCGGTCGCGTTGCTGCGGGCGCTCAAGGTCTGGGACGGGCTGCCGGCCCATGCCGCCACGCCGGTCTACGAGATGCGCGTCGCGGGCGATGCGTCGCCGGGCGGGCTGCTCGAGTTCACCGCCTGGGAGCAGGGTGTCGGTGAGCTGGCCTGGATTGCCGATGCGGCGGCGCTGGAGGCCGCGCTGTCGCAGGCGGTCCGCTTCCAGGCCCATGTCACCGAGGTCGAGGCCGCGCCGCGCGCCGCCTTGACCGCCATCTGCGAAGGCAAGGCCTCGGCCGAGCGCGAGGCGCGCGGCGTGCAGTGGCAGCGCCATGGCTATGGCCAGACCGCGATTGCTGCCCGCCTGGTCTCGGACCAACCGCACCGCGGCGTCGCGAGGCAGTGGTTCCGCTCGCCCGACATCCTCGCCTTGCTGCCCTTCGGCCTGCCGGAGCCGGAGCGCAGCTACGGCCTGGTGTGGTCGCTGCCGGAGCAGCGCGCCGCGGACCTCATGGCCCTCGACGACGATGCCTTCACCGAGGCACTGCAGGCGGCCTGCGGCGACGGCGCCGGCCGGCTGCGCCTGCAGTCGCCGCGGGCGGCCTGGCCCCTGGCGCTGGCACAGGCCGATCGCTGGAGCGGCCCGGGCTGGGTGCTGCTGGGCGATGCGGCGCATGTGGTGCACCCGCTCGCCGGGCAGGGCCTCAACCTGGGTCTGGCCGATGTCGAAGTGCTGACGCGCGTGCTGCGCGAGCGCGAGTCCTGGCGCTCCTGTGGCGACGAGAAGCTGCTGCGGCGCTACGAGCGTGCGCGCACCGTGCCGACCTGGGCGATGGGCCGTGTCACCGACGGCTTGTTGCACCTCTTCGCCGCGGAGGCGGCACCATGGCGGGAACTCCGCAACCGCGGCCTGACTCTAGTCAATCACCTCACCCCCCTGAAGCGCTGGCTGACCGGCCGCGCGCTCGACTCCTGACGAAAGCTCCAGCAATGCCCATGACGCTGCGCCGTGCGGTCGCCACCGCCTCCCTGCTTCTTCTTGCGACCACTGCCATTGCGCAGGAGGCCACCATCCGCAAGAACCTGGCCGAGCGCCTGCCCAACCTGCCGAAGATCGACGAAGTCAGCAAGACCGCGGTCAACGGGCTGTACGAGGTGCGGCTCGGCAACGAGGTGGTCTACACCGACGCCGAGGGCAACTACCTGATCCAGGGCGAGATCGTCGACACCCGCGCGAAGAAGAACCTGACCCAGGAGCGCGTCAACAAGCTCACCGCGATCGACTTCGCCAGCCTGCCGCTGCAGGACGCCATCGTCTGGAAGAACGGCTCCGGCAAGCGCAAGATCGCCGTCTTCGCGGACCCCAACTGCGGCTACTGCAAACGCTTCGAGCGGGACCTGCAGAACGTCAAGGACGTCACCGTCTACACCTTCCTGTTCCCCATCCTCGCGCCCGACTCCACCACCAAGTCCAACGCGATCTGGTGTGCCAAGGACCGCACCAAGGCCTGGCAGGACTGGATGATCCGCGGCGTTGCGCCGGCCGCCGCGCCGGCTGGCTGCAACACGCCGGTGGCGCGCAACACCGAGCTGGGCCGCAAGCACCGTGTCAACGGCACGCCGGCGCTGGTGTTCGAGGACGGCACCCGTGTGCCCGGCGCGATGAGCACCGAGCAGATCGAGGCCCAGCTGGCCCAGGTCGCCAATCCCTGATCCCGAGGTCCTGCCGGCACGACCGCGCCCTGGGGCGCGGTTTTGTTTTGTGCTCCTGCCTGGCTCCCGCAGCCCATCGCCGGCATCGCTGACCCATGGGCTGGCCGGCGGCTTCGGCCCCTCGGCTGCCCGACCGGCGGCCACGGCCAGGCAGCCGGGCGTCGCGCCGGCGCGTCGCCGCCATCGCGGCGTCGGTGGCAGGGCCCAAGCGCAGCGGCGACAATCGGCTCCACCTTGTCATCCATGGAGAAGCGCATTGAGTGGTGCAGCGAACCGGGCGGCCGCCCCGCAGGGGCCCAACCCCGTCGCCCTGAAGCTGGGCTACGCCGGCCTGCTTCCGTTTGTGCTGGGGGCCGCGCTGGTGTGGCTGGTGCACCGGCAGGTGGTGCCACATGTCGCGGGACCGCTGGCGGTCTATGCCGGCATGGTGCTGGCCAGCCTGGGCGGCGTGCACTGGGGCCTGGGCATGCGCCAGGCGGTGCCTTCGCCCGCCTTGTATGCCTGGGGCGTGGTGCCGGCGCTGGTGGGCTGGGTGGCAGTGGTCATGCCGCCCCATGCCGGGCTGGTGGTGCTGGGTGTCATGCTGGTCGCCTGCTACGCGGTGGACCGCCGCGTCTATCCGCGCCATGGCGCGGCTTCCTGGCTTGTGCTGCGTTTTCGCCAGACGGCGGTCGGCAGCCTGAGCTGTTTCCTGGCTGCCGCGGGCACTTGAGCCCGCGGGTCGTGAAGCGAGTGCCAAGACGATGATCGCCTACCGCATCGAACCCCTGGACCTGAACGCGCACCTGTTCCGCGTCAGCCTGCGCATCGAGCAACCGGCTGCCGAGCAGCGCGTGTCGCTGCCGGTGTGGATTCCCGGCAGCTACCTGGTGCGGGAGTTCGGCCGCCACCTGCAGCAGCTGAGCGCCCGCCAGGGCCGCCAGGAGCTGGTGCCCGAGCAGCTCGACAAGACCAGCTGGCTGCTGCGCTGCCAAGGCCGCGCGGCGCTCGACATCAGCTACCAGGTCTACGCCTTCGACACCTCGGTGCGGGCGGCCTTCCTCGACGCGAGCCGCGGCTTCTTCAACGGCACCAGCGTCTTCCTGAGAGTGGAGGGCCGCGAGCAAGAGCCCCAGCGCGTCGAGATCCGCGGCCTGCCGCGTGGCTGGCAAGTGGCCACCGCGCTGCCGGCACTGCAGGTGGACGGCCGCGGCCAGGGCAGCTACGAGGCGGCCGACTACGACGAGCTGGTCGACCACCCGGTGGAACTGGGCAGCTTCTGGCGGGGTGAATTCAAGGCCGGCGGCGTGCCGCACGAGTTCGTGGTCGCGGGGGCGCTGCCCGGTTTTGACGGCAGCCGGCTGCTGCAGGACGCGCGCCGCATCTGCGAAGCGCAGATCGCCTTCTGGCATGGCCGCAAGCGCCCGCCGTTCAAGCGCTACGTCTTCCTGCTCAACGCGGTGGACGACAGCTATGGCGGCCTGGAGCACCGCGCCAGTACCGCGCTGATCTGCGGGCGGCGCGACCTGCCGCGGCTGGGCGACAGCAGCCAGAGCGAAGGCTATGTGACCCTGCTGGGCCTGATCAGCCACGAGTACTTCCACACCTGGAACGTCAAGCGCCTGCGGCCCGCCGAGTTCGCGCGCTACGACTACACGCGCGAGAACTACACCGAGCTGCTGTGGTTCTTCGAAGGCTTCACCTCCTACTACGACGACCTGTTCCTGGTGCGCGCCGGGCTGATCGACGAGGCGCGCTACCTGAAGTTGCTGGCCAAGACGGTGAGCGGCGTGCTCGCCACGCCCGGGCGCGAGGTGCAGAGCGTCGCGCAGGCCAGCTTCGACGCCTGGGTGAAGTACTACCGGCAGGACGAGAACAGCGTCAATGCCACCGTCAGCTACTACACCAAGGGCTCGCTGGTGGCGCTCGCGCTGGACCTGAGCCTGCGCAGCGAAGGCCGCGGCTCGCTCGACCAGGTGATGGCCGAGCTGTGGCAGCGCTCGGCCGGGGGGCCGGTGTCGGAAGCCGACATCGCCGCAGCGCTGAAGCAGGTGGCGGGCCGCTCGTATGCCCGCGAGCTGTCGCGCTGGGTGCATGGCACGCAGGACCTGCCGCTGGAGCCGCTGCTGAAGGCGGTGGCCGTCGGCTGGAGCCTGCAGCCGGCGCCGCTGGCGCAACGCCTGGGCCTGCGGTCGGCCGATACGGCGGGTGGCGTGCAGGTCAAGGCGGTGATGCGGGGCGGTGCGGCCGAGCAGGCCGGACTGGCGGCGGGCGACGAAGTGCTCGGCGTGGGCGACTGGCGCCTGCGCAAGCTCGATGACCTGCCGCTGCTGGCGCGCGAAGGCCAGCCCATGGAGCTGCTGGTGGCCCGCGACCAGCGCCTGTTGCGCCTGCGCCTGCAGCTGCCTGAGGCACGGCAGACCGGTCCGGTGGTGCTGGCGCCGGCATCCTCGGCCGGGGCCGACGCACAGGCCTTGCGAGAGGCATGGCTGAAGGGCCGTTGAGCCCCCCGGCCTCGGCGCCGCTGCGGCGGGCCCGCCGCCGCTGGGGCCTGTTGCCCTTGGTGCTGGTGGTGGCCTTGCTGCACCTGTGGCTCACCCGCGAGCTGGCGCAACGCCTGCCGGCGCCGGGCCAGTCGAACGGGCCGGATCGCTTGCAGGCGATGTACACCCGCCAGTTGACGCCCACTGCCCCGCCACCCCCGCCCGCGGCACCCGCGGCGCTACCGCCGGCCCCGCGGCCACCGGCCGCTGTCAAGACGCCGGCGGCTGCCCCGGCGGCCGTGGCCAGCGCCGCGGACGCTGAACCCGCCGACAGGCCGGAACCGCCGGCCAGCGAAGCCGAACCGGTGCCGACCGAGCCGGCCGCCAGCGACGGCACAGCGGTGGCGCAGGCGCCGCCCGCTGCGTCACAGCCGGAGGCCTCGGCCTCCATGGCCGAGGAGGCTGCCAGCGAGCCGGCCGCCGTGCCCGCGGTCGCCGATGCGGCCAGTGCCAGCGGCCCGGCCTTCGAATGGCCGCCCTCCACCCGCATGAGCTACAAGCTGTTCGGCTATTACCGGGGTGACGTGCATGGCAGCGCCCAGGTCGAATGGGTCAAGCAGGACGAGCACTACCAGGTGCATGTGGAGGTGATGATCGGCCCCAGCTTCGCGCCCTTGATGAGCCGGCGCATGAGCAGCGACGGCCTCATCACACCGGACGGCCTGGCGCCGATGCGCTACGACGAGGTGACCCGCTTCGGCTTCAGCCGGCGGCAGACCCAGGTGCGCTTCGACGGCGACACCGTCACCTTGCACAATGGCCGGCAGTTTCCGGCCTTGCCCGGGGTGCAGGACAGCGCCAGCCAGTTCGTGCAGCTGACCCAGCGCTTCATGCGCCAGCCGGGGCTGCTGCGGCAGGGCCAGGTGCTGGAGGTGCCGCTGGCCCTGCCACGGCGGCAGGACCGCTGGTACTACGATGTGCTCGGCGAGGAGACGCTCGACACGCCCTTTGGCCGGCTGCCGGCCTTCCACCTGAAGCCGCGGCGCGAGCTGCCGCTGCGCAACGAGCTGTCCGCCGAGATCTGGTTTGCCCCCAGCCTGATGTACCTGCCGGTGCGCATCCGCATCCGCCAGGACGCCGAGACCTATGTCGACCTGATGATCTCGCGCCTGCCGGAGCAGGCCGTGCCGCTCACGTCCCGGACTCCAGGAACGCCGCCTTGAAGGCCTCGGCGGTGGCGCCGCCGCGGTTATCGGCCACGATGCGGTGGGCCGTGACGAGCAGGGGCTGCAGCTCCTCCCACGAGCGCGACTTCTCCATGCGCATGGCCAGGCTGTCGCCCAGCGGGCCGAGCTGCTCGCTCATGAAACGCACCGCCTGCACCCTCAGCAGCTCCAGGGAACGCCCACCGGGGGGCTGCGAGACACGGAAGGGCTGCGACGGCGGGCCGCTGTCTTCCTCGCGCGGCCGGTTGGCGGCCGGGCGGTGGGCGGCCAGGCCGATGATCTCGATGTAGCCCTCGGCCAGCAGCGTCTGCAGCACCTCCTCGGGATGGTTGGGGATCAGGCGCATCAGCTCGTGTTCATTGCGCTTGCCGTCCACCACGATCAAGCCCGAGCGGAACTTGGGTGCCAGGCGATTCTGGCGCGTGGCGATCTCGGACTGTCCCTTCTCCGTCTTTCGGTATACCGTACCCATCGCTGCTTCCATTGTTCTGACATGAAGCTTACTGCCCGTGCGGCGACGGCGCCATCGGCAAGACCTGATGAAGACGACAGGGGTGCAGTGACCTGGCGCGGCTTATTTCACACTTGCAAGGTCCGTATAGTGCGGGACTTCTCAAGGAGATCGATGTGAGCTACGAACTGATACTGACCGAGACCCGCGGCGAAGCGGCCTTGAAGGCCGGCCTCATCACCCTGAACCGGCCCAAGCAGCTCAACGCGCTGAACGACCAGCTGATGGACGAGCTCGGGGCGGCGGTGAAGGCCTTCGATGCCGACGAGGGCATCGGCTGCATCATCATCACCGGCAACGAGAAGGCCTTCGCGGCCGGCGCCGACATCTCGGCGATGGCCAGCTGGACCTACATGGAGGTCTACAAGTCCGACTTCATCACCCGCAACTGGGAAGCGCTGAAGAGCGTGCGCAAGCCGGTGATCGCGGCGGTGTCCGGCTATGCCCTGGGCGGCGGCTGCGAGCTGGCGATGATGTGCGACTTCATCATTGCGGCCGACACCGCCAAGTTTGGCCAGCCCGAGATCAAGCTGGGCGTCATCCCCGGCGCCGGCGGCACGCAGCGGCTGCCGCGCGCGGTGTCCAAGGCCAAGGCGATGGACCTGGTGCTGACGGCCCGCATGATGGACGCCGCCGAAGCCGAGCGCGCCGGCCTGGTCTCGCGCGTGGTGCCGGCCGAGCAGTTGCTGAAGGAGGCCTTCGCCGCGGCCGAGGCGATCTGCGCGATGTCGCTGCCGGTGCTGATGGCAGCCAAGGAATGCGTCAACCGCGCCTACGAGGCACCGCTCAACGAGGGCATGCTGTTCGAGCGGCGGGTGTTCCACTCGCTGTTCGCCTCGGAAGACCAGAAGGAAGGCATGGACGCCTTCCTGAACAAGCGCCCCGCCAGCTTCAAGCACCGCTGAAGGCGGCTCAGGGTTGCAGCCAGCGTGCGCCGGCCGCGTCGAAGCGGGCCCGGCGCTGCCGGCCGGTGCCCAGCTCCAGCCAGTCGAGCGAGGTCACCTCGGCCCGGATCACGCCGAAATGCTCGCGGGTGGCGCGTGCAGCCTGCATGCCGAGGTCCAGCGGCGTGCCAGGCGGCAGGGCCGACAGGTAGTCGTGCGCAGCCGGCGACAGCTTGATGCGGGCCCAGCGGGAGGACACGTCGAGCCCGCTGTGCTGCACCTGCAGGCCCAGCTTGCAGCGCAGCTGCCAGCCCAGCCCGGGCGACCAGAACACCAGCATGCCGTGCGGGCAGTGGCCGATCTCGGCCACCTTGGCTGCGCGCGTGTCGGTGTAGACGAGCAGCTGCCGCTGCGGCTGCTGCACCTCGCGCAGCACCACCGTGCGGGCATTGGGCCCGTCGGCGCCAGCGGTGGCCAGCACCGGGGTGCGCCAGGCATGGGCCTTGTCGTGAACCGATAGGGCCAGCTCCTGCCAGATCGCGTGTTCGACCTGCTCCAGCGTGGCCATCGGTTCAGCGTCGCTCATTGCTCTTTGCGCAAGGCCGGGAAGAGGATCACGTCGCGGATGTTGGGCGAATCGGTGAGCAGCATGATCAGCCGGTCGATGCCGATGCCGCAGCCGCCGGTGGGCGGCATGCCGTACTCGAGCGCGCGGATGAAGTCGGCGTCGAAGTACATCGCCTCCTCGTCGCCGGCGTCCTTGTTGGCCACCTGGGCCTGGAAGCGGGCGGCCTGGTCCTCGGCGTCGTTCAGCTCGCTGAAGCCGTTGGCGATCTCGCGGCCGGTCATGTAGAGCTCGAAGCGCTCGGTGATCTCGGGATTGCGGTCGGAGGCGCGGGCCAGGGGCGACACCGCCACCGGATGGTCGACGATGAAGGTCGGCTCCCAGAGCTGCTCTTCCACCAGTTCCTCGAACACCGCGAACTGCAGCTGCGACAGCGCCCAGTGCGCCGGCGCTTCCTTGCCGAGGTGCTTGAGCACGCCACGCAGGTGCTCGGCGTCGTCGATGTGGGCTGCGCCCACGCTGGCCGCGTATTTCACGATGGCGTCGCGGATGCTCAGTCGCGCGAACGGCTGCTCCAGGTCCACCGGGCGGCCCTGGTAGCTCAACGTGGCGGAGCCGGTGGCTTCGCGCGCGGCATGGCGCAGGATGGCCTCGGTGTAGTCCATCAGGTCGTGGTAGTTCCAGTAGGCGGCATAGAACTCCATCATCGTGAACTCGGGGTTGTGGCGCACCGAGATGCCTTCGTTGCGGAAGTTCCGGTTGATCTCGAAGACCCGCTCGAACCCGCCCACCACCAGCCGCTTCAGGTACAGCTCGGGCGCGATGCGCAGGAACATCTCCTGGTCCAGGGCATTGTGGTGCGTCACGAAGGGCTTGGCATTGGCGCCGCCCGGGATGGGGTGCAGCATCGGCGTCTCGACTTCGAGAAAGCCGTTGTCCGCCATGAAGTTGCGGATCGACGACACGGCCTTGCTGCGGGCCACGAAGCGCTTGCGGGCCTCTTCGTCCGTCATCAGGTCGACATAGCGCTGGCGGTACTTCTGCTCCTGGTCGGTCATGCCGTGGAACTTGTCCGGCAGCGGCCGCAGGCTCTTGGTCAGCAGGCGCAGCGAAGTGACGCGCACCGACAGCTCGCCGGTGCGGGTCTTGAAGAGGGTGCCCTCGCAACCAATGATGTCGCCCAGGTCCCAGTGCTTGAAGGCAGCATGCGCGGCTTCGCCGGCACCGTCGTTGGTGACGAACAGCTGGATGCGGCCGGCCGCGTCCTGCAGCGTGCAGAAGCTGGCCTTGCCCATCAGGCGCTTGAGCATCATGCGGCCGGCCACGCTGACCTTGATCTGCTGCGGCTCCAGCTCCTCGTTGCTGAGTGAGCCGTATTCGGCATGCAGCGCGCCGGCCCGGTGGCTGGGTTTGAAGTCGTTCGGGAAGGCGACGCCTTGCTGGCGGATGTGGGCCAGCTTCTCGCGGCGTTCGGCGATCAGCTGGTTCTGGTCGGGGGCAGGCGGCTCCGTGGCGGAGGGCGGCGTCGCGCGATCGGTCATGACGGGCTCAGGGCGTGAAAAGCCTGCGATTTTACCGGCCCGCGCCGCCCGCGCCGTATGATCTGCGGCCCTGCGCCGTGCCCCGGTCGCCGATTCCTGCTGCCTTCCATGTCCACCTCCCCGCTTTCGCGCAGTGCGCTCGGCCACTTTGCCGCCCGGCTCGTCTCGGTGGCGCTGGGCCTGGCCATCGTCGTGGTGGTGGCGCGCCAGGGGCCGCAGCAGCAGGGCGCCTTCTCGCTGCTGGTGGCCACCGAGGCGGTTTTCGTCGCGCTGTTCTCGGGCCTGGGGCTGGTGATCGCCCGGCAGGTCTCGCACCACCGTGAGGCGGCCGCGGCCTGGCTGCCAGGCGCGCTCGCCCTCGCGGTGGCGGGCGGTCTGGCGGGCAGTGCGGCCTTTGCTGCCGCGGCCTGGGGCCTGCGCGGCGACCCGGCCTACCGTTTCCTGCCGCTGCTGGCGCTCGCGGCGCCGCTGCTGCTGCTCACCTCCACCGTGTCCGGCCTGTACCTGGGGCAGGGTCGCATGGGTCCCATCAACGGACTCAGCATCGCGCCACCTGCCCTGGCGCTGCTGTTGCTCGGTGGTCTCGCGCTCGGCGGGCAGGGTCTGGGGCTGCTGGCGGTGGCCGGCGTCTGGCTGGCCGCCCGCGCCGTGGTGGGGGTGGCCGCGGCCCTGCTGGCGTTGCGCGCCGGCGGTCCGGCGCCACAGGGGCGCGCGGCCTGGCGGGCACAGGCCGGCTTCTGCGTGGTGGTGGGCCTGACCAACCTGGTGAGCTGGCTCAACTATCGCGTCGACCTGTTCGTGGTGGAGCGCTTTGCCGGGCTGGGCGAGGCGGGCATCTATTCGGTGGCGGTGACGGCGGCCGAGCTGCTGTGGTTCGTCTCGTCCTCGGTCAGTGCGGCCACCTATGCACGCATCGGCGCGCCGGACGCGGCCCAGGCCGCGCAGCTGACGGTGCGGGTGGTGCACCTCAACCTGGCCATCCTGCTGCTGGCCTCGCCGGTGCTGGTGGCGGTGGCCGCCTGGCTGCTGCCGGCACTGCTCGGGCCGGCCTATGGCCGCTCGGTGCCCTTGCTGCTGCTGTTGCTGCCCGGCACCTGGGCCTATGCGGCGGCGTCCACGCTGTCGGCCTTCTATACCAACTTCCTGGGCCGGCCGCAGTTGTCGGCGGCGGTGGCCGGCGTGTCGCTGCTGATCAACATCGCCGTGTGCGCCTGGCTGGTGCCACGTCTGGGGGCGGCTGGCGGCGCGCTCGCCACCTCGGCGTCCTACCTGCTGGCCATCGTGTGGGGGCTGGTGCTGTTTCGCCGCCATGCGGGCCTGCGCTGGGCCGAGGTGCTGCGGCCCCACCCGGGGCGGCTGCTGGCCGATCTCCTCGCCCCATTGCGACGTGCGGGCCGTTAGACTGCGAGCCGCGGTCGATCCCCCGCTGTCCTGTTGCCCTCGATGCTCAAGTTCCTCGTGTCCCAATTGCTGCGCCGGCTGGTGCGGCCGCGCCTGCTCTACGGCTGGCGGCGGCACGACGGCCGCTGGCTACCGCACACCCGTGTCAGCACCGCGGCGGAAGTGCAGGGCGCCGAGCACCTGCAGATCGAGGACCATGTGTTCATCGGCCACTTCAACCTGATCGATGCCGCCGGCGGCCTGAGCATTGGCGAAGGCACCCAGATCACCAACCATGTCTCGGTGCTGACGCATTCCAGCCACATCGCCACCCGGCTGATGGGCCCTCAGTACTGGGGCCATGCCGAGCCGGTGGGCGTCACCCGCGGCGAGACCCGCATCGGCCCCTACTGCTTCATTGGTGCCAGCAGCGTCATCATGCCGGGCAGCCGGCTCGGCCGCGGCGTGCTGGTGCGGGCCTTCAGCTATGTGGACGGCGACTTTCCCGACTATGCGGTGGTCGGTGGCCAGCCGGCCCGGGTGCTGGGCGACGTGCGCACGCTCGACGCCGCCTGGATCGAGCAGTACCCCGACCTGGCCCGCCACTACTGCGGCAGCGGCTGGATGCCCGCGTCCAAGGGGCCGCGATGAGCGGCCACCTGCTGTTCTTTGCCGACGCGCAGAGCGTGCACACCCAGCGCTGGGTCGGCGCGATGGCCGAGCGTGGCTGGCGCTGCAGCGTGGTGTCGCGGCTGCCGCACGAGATTGCCGGTGCCCAGGTGCATGCGCTCGGCACGCCGGACGGCAAGCTGCCCTGGTTCACTGCGCTGCCGCGGGTGCGCGCGCTGGCCGCCCGCCTGCGACCCGACCTGGTGCACGGCCACTATGTGACGTCCTATGGCCTGTGGGCCGCGGCCTGCGGGCAGGGGCCGTGCGTGCTGACCGGCTGGGGCTCGGACATCCTGCTCTCGCCGCGCCAGAGCCGGCTGGTGCGGGCCATCACCGGCTGGAGCCTGCGCCGGGCCCGGCTGATCACCGCCGACAGCCAGGACATGCTGGACGAGATCCGGCACTACCGCCCACGCGCGCCCCTGCAGCAGATCTACTGGGGGGCAGACACCTCCAAATTCCGCCCGATGCCCCGCCCGGCGCGGCCGTTCCGCATCGTCAGCCTGCGCGCCTGGGACCGCCTCTACAACATCGATGTCGTGCTGCAGGCGGTGGCCCTGCTGCGCCAGCGGCTGCCGGGCGAGGCGCTGGAGTTGCACCTGCTGGGAGGCGGCCCGCTGGAAGCCGAGCTGCGGGCACAGGCCCGCTCGCTGGGGCTGGACGGCGTGGCGCATTTCCACGGCCGGGTCGACGAGGACCGCATGGCCGCGCTGGTGAATCAAGCGCATGTGAGCGTGTCCATCCCCAGCAGCGACGCCACCTCGGTGGCCTTGCTCGAGTCCATGGCCGCCGGCCTGGCGGTGGTGGTGTCGGACCTGCCGGCCAACCGGCAGTGGGTGGATGCCGCCGGGGGGGTGCTGCTGCCGCCGCGCGATGCGGCTGCGCTGGCCGGCGCGCTGGCCAGCCTGATGGCCGACCCCGCGAGCCTGCCGGCGCGCGGCGCCGCGAACCGGGCGCGCGTCGAGCCGGAGGCGTCGCGCCGGCACCAGATGGACCGCATGGATGCGCTGTACCGCGGGCTGCTGCGGCAGGCGGGGGGCGGCCGATGAGCGGTGCCGGGGACCTGGGCACGGCACGCGCGTCCGAGGCCGCCGCGACGGCGGGCGCGTCACGCCGGGTGTCCGTCATCGTGCCCTGCCGCAACGAGCGCGACCACATCGAGGCCTTCTGCGCCAGCGCCGCCGCTCAGCAACTGCCGCCCGGCTGGGAGCTGGAGGTGCTGATCGCCGACGGCCGCAGCGACGACGGCACCCTCGAGCGCCTGCAGGCGCTGGCCGGGCGTGATGCGCGCTTCACCGTCATCGACAACCCGGGCGGCATCGTCTCCACCGGGCTCAACCAGGCGCTGGCCCGGGTGCGTGGGGAGGTGGTGGTGCGCATGGACGTGCACACCCGCTATGCGGCCGACTACATCGCGCAGTGCCTGCTGGCGCTGCAGCACAGCGGTGCCGACAACGTGGGCGGCCCCTGGCGTGCCGAAGGCGAGGGGCCGATGCAGCGGGCCATCGCCGCGGCCTTCCAGTCACGCTGGCTGGCCGGCGGCGCGCGCTCGCGCCAGCTCGACTACAACGGCTGGGTCGACACTGTCTACCTGGGCTGCTGGCCGCGCGCCAGCCTGGAGCGCTTCGGCGGCTTCGACGAGCAGCTGGTGCGCAACCAGGACGACGAGCACAACCTGCGCATCGTCAAGGGCGGCGGGCGGGTCTGGCAGTCGGCCGCCATCCGCTCTTCCTACCGCCCGCGTGGCTCGCTCGGGGCCTTGTTCCGGCAGTACCTGCAGTATGGCTACTGGAAGCCGTTCGTGATGAAGAAGCACGGCCAGGCTGCCTCGCTGCGCCAGCTGGTGCCAGGGCTGTTCGTGCTGGCGCTGGCCGTGGCGGCGCTGCTCGGCGCGCTGGGGGCGGGCTGGCTGCCGGCGCTGGCCCTGCTCGGCCTGTACGGGGCAGCGGCGCTGGGGGCGTCGGTGGCGATCGCTGCGGCGTCCGGCTGGTCGCTGGCGTGGCGGCTGCCGGCCGTCATCGCTGCCTACCACTTCGGCTACGGCATCGGCTCGCTGTGGGGCTGGGCGGATGTCTTGCGCGGGGCCCGTACCGGGCGCCGCCGTTTCGCCCGGCTGACCCGCTAGCAAGGAGGCTGCATCGTGACACGCGAGGCGGAAGGCGCGCAGGGCAAGGCCAAGGTCGCCCACGGCATGGCCGGGGACGGCGCTGCCAACGCGGCCGCCGAGGCCGTCGCCGTACGGGCGCGCTATGCCCGTCGTGCGGTGCAGGACCCGCGCTACAGCCTGCTGAACCCGTCGGCCCTGCTGCCGGCCCAGGAGCGCCTGCGCGCCATCGCGGCGCTGTTCGCCCGGCTGGGCTGGGCCGACCTGGAGCAGCGCCGCTTGCTGGAGGTGGGCTGCGGTGCCGGCGGCAACCTGCTCGACCTGCTGCGGCTCGGCTGGGCGCCCGAGCACCTGCAGGGCATCGAGCTGCTGGAGGCGCGCGCCGCCCAGGCCCGCCGGGTGCTGCCAGCCGCGTTGCAGCTGCATTGCGGTGATGCGCTGGCGCTGCAGGAGGCGATCGCGCCGGGCAGCCAGGACGTGGTGCTGCAGTCCACCGTGTTCTCCTCGCTGCTGGACGATGCCTTCCAGGCTCGCCTGGCCGAGGCCATGTGGCGCTGGGTGCGCCCGGGCGGCGGGGTGCTGTGGTACGACTTCACCTACGACAACCCGCGCAACCCCGATGTGCGCGGCGTGCCGGTGGCGCGGCTGCGCCGCCTGTTTCCCGAGGGCCGGCTGAGCGTGCGGCGCATCACGCTTGCACCGCCGCTGGCGCGTGCGGTGGTGCGGCTGCACCCGGCGCTCTACGCCGTTTTCAATACCATGCCGTGGCTGCGCACCCACGTGCTGGCCTGGATAGAAAAAACCAACCGATGACATCCGACACTGCCTTGCCCTTCCTGCCCTTCGCCCTGCCCGAGATCGGCGAGGAGGAGATCGCCGAAGTGATCGACACGCTGCGCTCCGGCTGGGTCACCACCGGCCCCAAGGCCAAGCGCTTCGAGGCCGACTTCATCGACTTCCTGGGCGGCCCGGCCACCGGGCTGGAGGCCATCGCGGTGAACTCGGCCACGGCCGGCTTGCACCTGGCGCTCGAAGCGTTGGGGATCGGCCCGGGCGACGAGGTCATCACCACCACCCACACCTTCACCGCCACCGCCGAGGTGGTGCGCTACCTGGGCGCCGACGTGGTGCTGGTCGACATCGACCCGGCCACCCTCAACATCGACCCCGCGGCGGTCGAGGCGGCCATCACCCCCCGCACCAAGGCCATCGTCCCGGTGCACTACGCCGGCTTGGCGGCCGACATGCCGGCCCTGCTGGCACTGGCGCGGCGACATGGCCTGAAGGTGGTGGAAGACGCCGCGCATGCCCTGCCCACCACCGTGCAGGGCCAGCTGGTGGGCACCCTCGCGTCGGACGCCACCGTGTTCAGCTTCTATGCCAACAAGACCATCACGACCGGCGAGGGCGGCATGCTGGTGACGCGCGACGCCGAGCTGGCACGCCGCGCCAAGGTGATGCGCCTGCACGGCATGAGCCGCGATGCCTTCGACCGCTTCACCGCCACCGTGCCCAGCTGGTACTACGAGATCGTGGCCCCCGGCTTCAAGTACAACCTGACTGACATCGCGGCCGCACTGGGCCTGCACCAGCTGAAGCGGGTCGAGGCTTTCCAGCAGCGCCGCGTTGCCATCGCCCGGCGCTACAGCGAGGCCTTCGCCGACCTGCCCCTGCTGTTGCCGCCCGAGCCCGCCGCCGGCGACCGGCATGCCTGGCACCTCTATGTGGTGCGGCTGGCCGACGCTGCGCCGCTGTCGCGCGACGTCTTCATCGAGCGGCTCTTCCAGGCCGGCATCGGCTGCAGCGTGCACTACATCCCGCTGCACCTGCACCCCTACTGGCGCGACCGCTACGGCCTCCAGCCGGCGCAGTTCCCGCACAGCCAGCGCGCCTACGAGCGCATGCTCAGCCTGCCGCTCTACACCCGCATGTGCGACGCCGACGTGGAGCGCGTCGTCGCCACCGTGCGCCGCCTGCTGCAGGGCTGAGCCGCCGTCGCATGGCCAAGCGCCTGTTCGATCTGGTGGCCTCGGCCCTCGGTCTGCTGCTGTTGTCGCCGCTGCTGCTGGTGGTGGCCGTGGCGATCAAGCTCGACTCGCCCGGGCCGGTGCTGTTCCGCCAGGAGCGGGTGGGGCGCTTCGGCGTGCCGTTTCGCATTCGCAAATTCCGCACCATGCGCCATCAGCCGCAGGACGGCGGCCCGCTCATCACAGTGGGCGCCGACCCACGCATCACCCGGGTGGGCGCCTTCTTGCGCAGCACCAAGCTCGACGAGCTGCCGCAGCTGCTCGACGTGCTGTGTGGCAGCATGAGCCTGGTGGGGCCGCGCCCCGAGGTGCCCCGCTACCTGCCGCATTACCCACCCGGGGTGCGCGAGAAGGTGCTGTCGGTGCGCCCCGGCATCACCGACCTCGCTTCCATCGAATACCGCCGCGAGAGCGAGCTGCTGGCCGCGGCCCACGATCCCGAGCGCGCCTATGTCGAGGAGGTGCTGCCGGCCAAGCTGCGCTATGCCCAGCAGTATGTGGACGGCGCCACCTTCTGGGGCGACCTGCGCCTGCTGCTGCGCACCCTGCACGTCATCGTGACCCGTTGAAACCCATGTTCTGGCATTCCGTCGACGCTTTCCTCACCCGCGCCCGCCCGCACCGCCAGCCGCTGTCGCTGCTGACCGACGGGGTGGTCATCGCCCTGTGCTGGAACATCACCTATCTGTTCCGCCTGGGCTTCGACCGCTGGTTCAGCGCCCGCCCCGGCTACGACGCCTGGGTGATGGCGGGCCTGGTGCTGCTGTACCTGGTGGTGTTCTGGCTGGCCGGCGTGCCGCGTGGCTTGTGGCGCTTCTCGGGTTTCGGCGAGGTCAAGCGGCTGACGCTGGCCTGCGGCGGCGCCGGCCTGCTCGGCGCGGTGGTGGTGCTGATGGCCCAGCTCGATCAGGTGCCCCGGGCGGTGCTGGCGCTGCATCCGGTGGTCTGCCTGATGGCCTTGTGCGGCGTGCGCATCGGCTACCGCATGCTGTACGAGCACCTGCGTGCCCGCATCGCCGGCAGCAGCGTGGAAACCCGTCGCGCCCTGGTGCTGGGCGCCGGCGAGGCAGCACGGCTGCTGCTGGCGGGCATCCAGCACCACGGGTATGTGATCGTCGGGCTGCTGGACGACGACGTCTCCAAGCACCATGCCCGCATCGGCGGCGTGCCGGTGCTGGGCCCGCTGGAGCAGTTGCCCCGGCATGTCGCGCAGCAGCAGATCACGCACCTCATCGTCGCCATGCCCTCGCTGCCGCCCGCGCGGCGGCGCGGCATCATCGAGACGGCTGCCCGCACCGGCCTGCCGGTGCTCACCGTGCCCTCGGCGCAGGAGCTGCGGGCCGGCTCCCAGGTGAGCCGGGTGCGCGAGATCGAGCCCGACGACCTGCTCGGCCGCGAGCCGGTGAAGCTCGACGAGGCCGGCATCTCCGACTGCCTCAACGGCAAGACCGTGCTGATCACCGGCGCCGGCGGCAGCATCGGCTCCGAGCTGTGCCGCCAGGTCGCCCGCTACGGCCCCAGCCGGCTGGTGCTCTACGAGCTGAGTGAGTTCGCGCTCTACCGCATCGAGCAGGAGCTGAGCGAGCAGTTCCCGCACATCTCGCTCGTGCGCCTGATCGGCGACGTCAAGAATCTCGCGCACCTGCGCCACACCTTCGGCCGCTGGAAGCCGCAAGTGGTGTTTCATGCCGCGGCCTACAAGCATGTGCCGCTGATGGAGGAAGACAACAGCTGGGCGGCCCTGCAGAACAACACCCTCGGCACCTACCTGGCGGCCACCGCGGCCGGCGACGCCGGCGTCGAGCGCTTCGTGCTGATCTCCACCGACAAGGCGGTCAACCCCACCAATGTCATGGGGGCCACCAAGCGGGCGGCCGAGATGGTGATCTCCTACCTGTCGAGGCAGCATGCCGGCACCCGCTACATGGCGGTGCGCTTCGGCAACGTGCTGGGCTCCAGCGGCAGCGTGATCCCGAAGTTCAAGGAGCAGATCGCCCGCGGCGGCCCGGTCACCGTGACCCACCCCGACATCACCCGCTATTTCATGACCATCCCGGAGGCCGCCCGCCTGGTGATCCAGGCGGCCGCGCTGGGCGAGACCGGCCAGGTCTACGTGCTCGACATGGGGGAGCCGGTGCGTATCGCGGAGCTGGCGCGCGACCTGATCCGCCTGTCCGGCCACACGCCGGAGGAAATGCCGGTCGTCTACACCGGGCTGCGCCCCGGCGAAAAGCTGTACGAGGAGCTGCTGGCCGACGCCGACACCACGCTGCCCACCCCCATCGCGCGGCTGCGCGTGGCGCGCCTGCACCGCGACGAGGATGCTGGCTGGCTGCAGCGCGCCCCCGAGGTGCTGGCCGCTCTGGACGCTGCCCAGGGCGACGAGGCCGTCAAGACCTGGCTGGCTGCTTGCGTGCCGGAGTACGCACAAGCCACCGGTCGCCGGCGCCCCTAAGCACCCAGAAAAGCCATGGCACGGCAGCCTGGACGATAATGTGCTACTTATGACAGAAGCATCCGAGGCCCCCGTTCCGGGCGGCCAGTTCTCCTCGCTCCCTCTCGGCCCCACGCTGCAGCGTGCCATTGCCGACCAGGGTTACACCTCCATGACGCCGATCCAGGCGAAGGCCATTCCGATCGTGCTGGAGGGGCGGGACGTGATGGGCGCCGCCCAGACCGGCACCGGCAAGACCGCCGCCTTCTCGCTGCCGCTGCTGCAGAAGATGATGCGGCACGAGAACGCCAGCGCTTCGCCCGCGCGCCACCCGGTGCGCGCCCTGGTGCTGGCGCCGACGCGCGAGCTGGCCGACCAGGTGGCCAACAACGTCAAGGCCTATGCCAAGCACACCCAGCTGCGGGTGGCCTGCGTGTTCGGCGGCATCGACATGGCGCCGCAGACGCAGGAGCTGCGCCGCGGGGTCGAGGTGCTGATCGCCACCCCCGGTCGGCTGCTGGACCACATCCAGGCGAAGAACTGCACGCTGAGCCAGGTGGAGTACGTCGTGCTCGACGAGGCTGACCGCATGCTGGACATCGGCTTCCTGCCCGACCTGGAGCGCATCCTCAGCTTCCTGCCCAAGCAGCGGCAGACGCTGCTGTTCTCCGCCACCTTCTCGCCCGAGATCAAGAAGCTGGCCCAGAGCTACCTGCAGGACCCGGTGCTGGTGGAAGTGGCGCGGCCCAATGCCACCGCCACCACCGTCGAGCAGCGCTTCTTCAGCGTCGAGGACGATGACAAGCGCCGCGCCGTGCGCCACCTGCTGCGCGAGCGCTCGCTGTCGCAGGCCATCGTGTTCGTCAATTCCAAGCTGGGCGCCGCGCGCCTGGCCCGTTCGCTGGAGCGCGACGGGCTGAAGACCGCCGCACTGCACGGCGACAAGTCGCAGGACGAGCGGCTGAAGGCGCTGGAAGCCTTCAAGCGCAACGAAGTCGAGCTGCTGGTGGCCACCGATGTTGCGGCCCGCGGGCTGGACATCGCCGACCTGCCGGCGGTGTTCAACTTCGACATTCCCTTCAATGCCGAAGACTACGTGCACCGCATCGGCCGCACCGGCCGGGCCGGCGCGTCCGGCCTGGCCGTGTCCTTTGTCTCGCGCAGCGACCAGCGGCTGGTGGCCGACATCGAGAAGCTGATCAAAAAGAAGATCGAGATCGAGCCGCTCGAACTCGAAGACGAGCGCCCGCGTCGCGCGCCGCCGCGTCGCCAGTACGACGACGACGCCGACGGCCCGCCGCCGCAGCGCGCCAGCCGCAGCATGGCGAACTACAGCGCCACGCCTCCGGCCTCTAGCGATCCCTTCTTCAGCAAGCCCTACGAGGCCGACCCCAGCGCGGACCCTGGCTGGGAGAAGCAGGCGCCCGCCGCGCCGGCGGTCTCGCGCGTGGCCTCGCCCTACATCAAGCCCAAGCGCAAGGTCGCGGCCCTGCTCGGCGGCGGCCCCAAGAAGCCCTGAGCCGGAGCCCGGTCCGGCAGCCGCCCGAGGTTGCCTGAGGCCGCCTGAATCCAGCGGCTGCCACCGCGGTCGCAGAGCCCAGGCCAGCCCGGCGCGGTCAGGCGCCGTGGATCGCAAAGACGGCCGGTACGTCGGCCGGCAGGGCAGGTGCCCCCGGCTGCTTCCACCCCTGCACCGTCATCGAACGGTTCCAGCCTGAGGCAAGCGTCAGCCCGCAGGCCACCGACAGCCGGGTGGCCGCTTGCAGGTTCGCCAGCAGCGCGGCCAGCAGCGCCGGGTTGCGGTAGGGGGTCTCGATCATCATCTGCGTCTGCCCGCTGCGCCGCGCCAGTGCCTCCAGCTCGCGGATGCGCGCAGCGCGTGCCGCCTCTTCCACCGGCAGGTAGCCGACGAAGGCAAAGCTCTGCCCGTTCATGCCGCTGGCCGCCAGCGCCAGCAGCAAGGCCGAGGGGCCCACCAGCGGCAGCACTTGCAGTCCCAGCTCGTGGGCCCGCCGCACCAGCTCCGCGCCCGGGTCGGCGATGGCCGGCATGCCGGCCTCCGACACCAGCCCGACATCATGGCCCTGCAGGGCTGCGGCGAGCAGGCCGTCGAGCACGTCGGCGGCCGGCGCCGCCTGGCGGCTGGCCGCGCCTCCCTTCGGCGGACGCGGCAGCTCCTGGATGCGGATGTCCTGCAGCGCCTGCGCCAGCGGCACCACCGCATGCACCCGCTTCAAGAAGGCACGGGTTGTCTTCGCGTTCTCGGCCACCCAGTGGCCCAGCCTCGCTGCGACTTGCAGCGTCTGCAGGGGCAGGACGTCCCGCAGGTCGGGCGCGGCGGTGTCGCTGCCCAGGGTGCCGAAATCGAGCGGCGTCGGCACGAGGTAGAGCTTGCCTGTCATTCGCTCGCTCCCGATCCCGCGGCGGCCAGGGGGTCGAGGCCCGCGGTGCGCAGCAGGGCGCAGGTCTGGATCAGCGGCAGGCCGATCAGGGCCGTCGGGTCGTCGGACTCGATCGCGTCGAGCAGGGCAATGCCCAGGCCTTCTGCCTTGGCGCTGCCGGCGCAGTCATAGGGTTGCTCCGCGCGCAGGTAGCGTTCGATCTCGGCATGCCCCAGCGCGCGAAAGCGCACCGTCACCGGCACCCGCCGCACCGCTTGCAGGCCGCTGGCTGCGCACACCACCGCCACGCCGGTGTGGAACACCACCGCCTGGCCGCTCATGCGGCGCAATTGCTCGGCGGCGCGGGCATGGTCGCCCGGCTTGCCGATGGGCTCACCGGCCAGGTCCGCCACCTGGTCGGAGCCGATGACCACCGCCTGGGGATGCAGCGCAGCGACGGCGGCTGCCTTTGCCAGGGCCAGGCGTTCGGCCAGCGCCGCGGGGGCTTCGCCGGCGCCCGGCGTCTCGTCCACCTGCGGCGCTTGCACGTCGAACGGCAGGCCCAGCCGCTGCAGGAGTTCTCGCCGATAACGGGAAGTGGAGGCCAGGATGAGGGCGCGCACGGGCGCCGTGGGGAAGTCGGAAGCAGACATGGGCGGCATTGTCCTTCACGTCGCGGCGGCCAAGGGCGGCAAGGCTACACTGCCCGGATGAAGGCAAGAGAGTTCAATCCGTTGCGCCTGGACGTCCAGGCATTCATCCAGGACGAGGCCGCCTTGCAGGGCCAGTGGCCGCTGGCCTCGCTGTCCCGGCTGGCAGAAGAGGCCCATTCCGATGCGCCTGCCGGCGACCAACCGGTGGATTGGTCGGCGGCCGGCAAGCAGGTGCCACGGCGCGGCGGCGAGCCGGAGCTGTGGATGCACCTGCGGGCCCACACTCGCATCTCGCTGGAATGCCAGCGCTGCCTGAAGCCGGTGGAGGCGGAGCTCGAGGTCGAGCGCGACTTCCGCTTCGTGGCCGACGAGCGGCTGGCAGCCGAGGTGGATGCCGACAGCGAGGAAGACGTGCTGGCCATCTCGCGCAGCCTCAATCTGCAAGAACTGGTCGAGGACGAGTTGATCCTGGCGCTGCCTCTGGTGCCTCGCCATGAAGTCTGTCCCGCGCCACTGCAGGCCAGCACCGACCCCGAGTCCCTGGCGCCGGAAGCCGACGCCCCGGGCGAGAAAAAGAATCCCTTTGCGGTGCTGGCGCAACTGAAGAACAAGAAGCCGTCGTGAGCCGCGCGCCGCGGCCACGGGCGGCGGCATGGGGCCGGTTGGCATGCAAGCGTGCGCCCGCGTCCGGGGCCGGTGTTGTGCACTCCTGCCCCGCGTCTCGCGTTTCGGCGCGATTTGCCACTGGCGTTGTTTGCTTCACAGCTGCTACAATCTCGGGTTTTCCAAGGAGCGAGCCATGGCCGTTCAACAGAACAAAAAATCGCCGTCTAAGCGTGGTATGCACCGCGCCCACCAACACCTGGAGACCCCGGGGACCGCGATCGAGCCGACCACCGGCGAAACCCATCTCCGTCACCACATCAGCCCGAACGGTTTCTACCGCGGTCGCAAGGTCCTCAAGACCAAGGCTGACGCCTGATCCGTGCGATCGGGGCGGCGGGTCGGCCTGCCGGAGCATGCGGCCTTTGAGGCGATGTTTCAGCGGGTCGCTGCCTGTTGCAGTCCTTGCTTTGGTGGGCCCGGCGAGCGCTGCTCGGGGCGCGGCGGGGTGGGCCTGAGGGCCGACCTTTTCCGGTATCTCCGGTTCCAGCGATGAATTCCTCTGCTGATGTTTCTCCGCGGGCAATGCGTTCCGTGCGCATTGCCGTGGACTGCATGGGTGGCGACTTTGGTCCGTCGGTGACCCTGCCTGCCTGCGAAGCCTTCCTGCGCGCGCATCCCGGTGTCGAGCTGATCCTGGTCGGCCGCCCCGAGGCGTTGGCGCTTGCGCGGGGCTGGGCGCGTTGCACTGTGGTCGCGGCCAGTGAAGTGGTCGAGATGGACGATCCCGTCGAGGTGGCCCTGCGCCGCAAGAAGGATTCGTCCATGCGTGTCGCCATCACCCAGGTCAAGCCGGGTGAGGGCGGTGCCACGGCGGCCGACGCTTGCGTCTCTGCCGGCAACACTGGCGCCCTGATGGCGGTGTCCCGCTATCTATTGAAGACGCTGGACGGCATCGACCGACCCGCCATTGCCACCGTGATGCCGAACCAAAAGGACGGCTACACCACGGTGCTGGACCTGGGCGCCAATGTCGATTGCGAGCCGCACCACCTGCTGCAGTTTGCCCTGATGGGCAGTGCGCTGGTGGCCGCCGTCGAAGGCAAGGCCAGTCCGACGGTCGGCCTGCTGAACATCGGCGAAGAGGCGATCAAGGGCAGCGACACGATCAAGCGTGCCGGGGAGTTGCTGCGTTCGGTGGCCGAGGCCGGTCATGTGAACTTCTACGGCAACGTCGAGGGCAACGACATCTTCAAGGGCACCACCGACATCGTCGTTTGCGACGGCTTCGTCGGCAATGTGGTGCTGAAGGCCTCCGAGGGCCTGGCGTCGATGCTGTCGAGCTTCATCAAGCAGGAATTCACCCGCAACGTCTTCACCAAGCTGGCTGCCATCGTCGCGCTGCCGGTGTTGAAGCACTTCAAGAATCGCGTCGATTACCGACGCTACAACGGCGCGGCGCTGCTGGGTCTGCGTGGGCTGGTCTTCAAGAGCCATGGCTCGGCAGACGCCTTCGCTTTCGAGCAAGCCTTGAATCGGGCGTATGATGCGGCCCGAAACCGGTTGCTCGACCGGGTGCATGACCAGATCCTGGAGACTCTGCAGGCCTTGCCGTCATCGGCGGCTGCAGAGGATCCGGTACGGGTCGCCTCTACTGCATGACCGTTTCTTCATCTTCCATATATTCCCGCATCGCCGGCACCGGCAGCTATCTGCCGCCCAAGCGTGTCAGCAATGCGGACTTCGCGGCCGACCTCGCCAAGCGGGGCATCGAGACGTCCGACGAGTGGATCGTCGAGCGCACCGGCATCCGTGCCCGCTACTTCGCCGAGCCGAGCGTCGCCTCCAGTGACCTGGCCACGCAGGCGGCCCGTCATGCGCTGGAAGCCGCAGGCGTCAGCGCCGCGGACATCGACCTGATCATCGTCGCGACTTCCACGCCGGACATGATCTTTCCGTCCACCGCCTGTCTGGTGCAGCAGAAGCTCGGGGTGCACGGTTGTGCCGCCTTCGACGTGCAGGCGGTCTGCTCGGGCTTCGTCTACGCACTGACGGTGGCCGACTCGATGATCAAGTCGGGCGCGGCACGCAAGGCGCTTGTGATCGGTGCCGAGGTCTTCTCGCGCATCCTGGACTTCAACGACCGCACCACCTGCGTGCTGTTCGGCGATGGTGCGGGGGCGGTGGTGCTGGAAGCCAGCACTGCACCTGGCCTGTTGGCCAGCGAGTTGCACGCGGACGGCCGCCATGTCGGCATCCTGTGCACGCCCGGCACGGTGGCCGGGGGCGCGGTGCTCGGTGATCCCCTGCTCAAGATGGACGGGCAGGCCGTGTTCAAGCTGGCCGTTGGCGTGCTGGAGCAGGTGGCGCGTTCCGTGCTCGAGAAGGCGGGCCGCACCGAAGCGGACATCGACTGGCTGATTCCGCACCAGGCGAACATCCGCATCATGCAAGGCACCGCCAAGAAGCTCAAGCTGCCGATGGACAAGCTCGTGGCCACGGTGGACGAACATGGCAACACCTCGGCTGCCTCGATTCCGTTGGCCCTCGACCATGCCGTGCGCGGCGGCCGCATCCGGCGCGGCGACACCGTGATGCTGGAAGGTGTCGGCGGTGGCTTCACCTGGGGAGCGGTGCTGCTCGATTTCTGAGCCGGACCCCGCCTCCATCTTTCATCCCGCTCCGATTCAACGACTGAACCGAGATGAGTCCATTCGCCTTCGTGTTTCCCGGCCAGGGATCGCAATCCGTCGGCATGCTCGATGCCTGGGGCGACCACCCGGCCGTGCGTGAGACCCTGCAGGAAGCCTCCGACGCCCTGGGGCAAGACATCGCGCAGCTGATCGCGCAAGGCCCCAAGGAATCGCTCGACCTCACCACCAACACGCAGCCGGTCATGCTGACCGCGGGCATCGCCTGCTACCGCGCCTGGCTGGCGGAAACCGGCTTGCGCCCGGCCATCATGGCCGGCCACTCGCTCGGCGAGTACACCGCACTGGTGGCCGCCGGCACGCTGGCGCTGGCCGATGCGCTGCCGCTCGTGCGCTTCCGCGCCCAGGCGATGCAGGAAGCAGTGCCGGTGGGCACAGGCGGCATGGCAGCCATCCTCGGCCTTGACGCCGCGCTGGTGCGTGAGGGGTGTGCCGAGGCGGCCGCTGCCGTCGGCGAAGCCGTCGAGGCGGTCAATTTCAACGATCCCAAGCAGACGGTGATCGCCGGTACCAAGGCAGCGGTCGAGAAGGCGTGCGAGGTGCTGAAGGCCAAGGGAGCCAAGCGTGCGTTGCCGCTGCCGGTGTCCGCGCCTTTCCATTCCAGCCTGATGGAGCCGGCCGCCGTGCGGCTGCGCGAACGGCTGGCAAGCACCAACTTCAATGCGGGCGGCATCGACGTCCTCAACAATGTGGACGTGCGGATCGAGACCGAGCCGGCCGCCATCCGCGATGCACTGTATCGTCAGGCCTATGGCGCGGTGCGCTGGGTGGAGACCATCCAGGCGCTCAAGGCCCGTGGCCTTCGACAGGTGTACGAATGCGGTCCGGGCAAGGTCCTGGCCGGCATGGTGAAACGCATCGATGCCGAGCTGACCACCGGCACGGTCTATGACCCGGCGTCGCTCGCCGAGGTGAAGGGGGGGCTGCAATGAACGAAATCGACAGCACCGGCCAGGTGGCGCTGGTCACCGGCGCAACACGCGGCATCGGCCGCGCCATTGCGCTGGAGCTCGCGCGCAAGGGCATGAAGGTGGTGGGCACGGCGACGTCCGAGGCCGGCGCAGCGACCATTGGCGACACGCTCGGCGCCTTTGCCGGCTGCCGGGGCCTGTGCCTGAACGTCAACGACGCCGCGGGCGTCGAGGCGGCCGTCGATGGCATCGTCAAGGAATTCGGCGCGCTGCATGTGCTGGTGAACAATGCCGGCATCACGCGCGACACCCTGTCGATGCGCATGAAGGACGATGACTGGGACGCGGTCCTCGACACCAACCTGAAGGCGGTGTTCCGCCTGAGCCGTGCAGTGATCCGGCCGATGATGAAGCAACGCTACGGGCGCATCGTCAACATCACGTCGGTGGTGGGCGCAAGCGGCAACCCCGGCCAGGCCAACTACGCAGCGGCCAAGGCCGGCGTGGCAGGCATGACGCGCTCGCTGGCGCGTGAGCTGGGCAGCCGAGGCATCACCGTGAACTGTGTCGCGCCCGGCTTCATCGAGACCGACATGACCAAGGCCCTGTCGCAGCAGCAGACTGAAGCGCTGATGGGGCAGATTCCGCTGGGCCGGCTCGGCCGTGCCGAGGACATCGCACATGCGGTGGCCTTCCTCGCGTCGCCGCAGGCCGGTTACGTGACGGGCACCGAGTTGCACGTCAACGGCGGGATGTACATGAACTGAGCGCCGCAACGCGGCGCCGAACCGGCTAGAGCCCGTCCGGGTTCACGGCTTGACGGAGCACTTCGAGCTGCCTCCGCATCGGCCGTAAAATCACGGGCTGTTTTTGAAAACCTCCTGGAGGAGTCATGAGCGATATCGAAGCACGCGTCAAAAAGATCATTGCCGAGCAACTCGGCGTGGCTGAGGGCGAAGTCACCAACGAGAAGGCATTCGTGGCCGACCTGGGCGCCGATTCGCTGGACACCGTCGAGCTCGTGATGGCTCTCGAAGACGAATTCGGCATCGAGATCCCCGACGAAGAGGCAGAGAAGATCACCACGGTGCAACTCGCCATCGACTACGCCCTGAAGCACCAGAAGGCCTGATCGGCCCCCTGGTTCCCGACCGAACAGAGTATTCCAGCGCATGAGCCGTCGTCGTGTCGTCGTGACCGGCCTGGGCCTTGTCACCCCCGTGGGCAACACGGTGGCCGAGTCCTGGTCCAATCTCCTTGCTGGCAAGTCCGGCATCGACAGCATTTCCAAGTTCGATGCCAGCAGCCTCTCCTGCCGTTTCGCGGGTGAGGTGAGGGGCTTCAACATCGAGGACTACATCCCGGGCAAGGACGCCCGCCACATGGACACCTTCATCCATTACGGATTGGCGGCTTCCATACAGGCGGTGCGGGACAGCGGCCTGCCCACCGGCGATGCACTGAGCGAGGAACTGGCTGAGCGCATCGGCTGCCTGGTCGGGTCGGGCATCGGCGGCCTGCCGATGATCGAGGAAACCCACGCCGAGATGACCAACCGCGGCCCGCGGCGCATCTCGCCGTTTTTCGTGCCGGCGTCCATCATCAACATGATCTCCGGGCATGTGTCGATCCAGTACGGCTTCAAGGGGCCGAATCTGGCGATCGTGACCGCCTGCACGACCGGCCTGCATTGCATTGGCGAGGCAGGCCGCCTGATTGAATACGGTGACGCCGACGTGATGATCGCCGGCGGCGCCGAATCCACCGTTTCGCCCCTGGGCGTGGGTGGCTTCGCGGCTGCACGGGCCCTGTCGACCCGCAATGACGATCCCAAGACGGCTTCGCGCCCCTGGGACAAGGACCGCGACGGCTTCGTGCTAGGCGAGGGTGCCGGCGTGCTGGTGCTCGAAGAATACGAGCACGCAAAGAAGCGCGGCGCCAAGATCTACGCCGAGCTGTCCGGCTTTGGCATGAGCGCCGATGCCTTCCACATGACGGCGCCCGACGTGGAGGGCCCGCGCCGGGCCATGCAGGCGGCACTGCGCAACTCCGGCATCAATGCCGACCAGGTGCAGTACCTGAATGCGCACGGCACGTCCACACCGCTGGGCGACGTCAACGAGACCAATGCCATCAAGGCGGCGTTTGGCGATGCTGCCCGCAGCCTGGTGGTGAACTCGACCAAGTCCATGACCGGCCACCTGCTCGGTGGCGCGGGGGGCATCGAGTCGGCCTTCACGGTGCTGGCCCTGCATCACCAGGTGTCGCCGCCGACCATCAACATCTTCAACCAGGATCCCGAGTGCGACCTGGACTACTGCGCAAACACCGCGCGGGAGATGAAGATCGACGTGGCGCTGAAGAACAACTTTGGTTTCGGTGGCACCAACGGCTCGCTGGTTTTCAAGCGAGTCTGAGGTCGTTTGCCAACAGCGTGCCGCCGCATGCGCACGGCACCTGCACTCGAGCTGACGGTCCAGCCGGGCATCCGTTGCCGGGTGATGGTGTCGGTGCTGGCGCTTGCGGCACTGGCATCTGGCATGGCCTGGCTGTCCGGCGTGTGGCCCCGGATGCCGGCAGGCCTCGGCATGGTGGCGGCTGCGGCGGCGGTCCTGCTGGTGTGCTGGCCGGTGCTCGCCGAGTGGCGCCGGCCCGGCCTGCGCCTCCGCTGGGACGGCGCCTGCTGGCATTGGCAGTCCCTGGCGGAGCCCGATGCTCCGCTGTATCGCGGCCGGGCAGAGGTGGTGGCCGACCTGCAAGGGTGGATGCTGCTGCGGTTGCGGCCCCAGGCCGAACCGGGCCGGGCTCGCGGGCGCGACGCCTGGCTGCCGTTGCAGGCCGCCCAGGCGGGGCTCGCCTGGCATGCCCTGCGCCGTGCGTTATATTCGCCCACTCACGTGGCCGACCCCCTGGCCGCAATGAAGCCCGCAACGGATGAGCGCTGACGCCGATGTCTTGTTGATTGAGCGCGTCAAGCGCGGTGACCAGAAAGCTTTCGAGCTGCTGGTGATCAAGTACCAGCGCAAGATCGAGCGCCTGATCGCCCGCATGGTGCGCGATGCCGACCTGATCCAGGACATTGCCCAGGAAACCTTCATCCGGGCCTACCGGGCTTTGCCGCAGTTCCGTGGTGAGAGCGCGTTCTACACCTGGCTCTACCGCATCGCGGTCAACACCGCGAAGAAGTCGCTGGTCGAACTCAAGCGCGATCCGCTGGTGACCGAGACGGCGTTGTCGTCGGCTGACGACGAAGACGAAACTTCCCGCGTCGAGAACGAACTAAGCGATGGTGAAACACCGGAGGCCGTGCTTGCGAGCAAGGAAATCGCCTCGACGGTGAACGCAGCGATCGAGGCGCTATCCGAGGATCTGCGCCAGGCCATCACCCTGCGCGAGATCGAAGGCCTGAGCTATGACGAGATCGCCGAAGTGATGAATTGCCCGATCGGAACAGTCCGTTCGCGTATCTTTCGTGCCCGCGAGGCCATTGCCGAGCGCTTGCGGCCGCTGTTGGACACGCCGGACGGCAGGCGTTGGTGAGTGAGGAGTGCAGTGATGTCTATGGATCGATTGCGAGTAGGCGGCCTGAGCGCCGAAGCCCGTGAACGCCTTTCGGCGCTGAGCGACGGCGAGGCTTCGGCCGACGAACTGCACCTGGCCTTGTCGGCCTGGCGGGACGATGCGCGTGCGCGCGCCGGAACCTGTGAAACCTGGCATGCCTATCACCTGATCGGCGACGTGATGCGCTCGGAAGACCTCTGCGGCAGCGGCCGGGACGACGTCTTCCTCAGCCGCCTGCGCGAGCGGCTGGCCGCAGAACCGGTGGTGGTCGCCCCCATGGCGGCCCCGGTGGCGGCGCAGCCCCAGCTGCTTCAGCCGTCGGTGCAGGTCGCCAACGGCACCCCGGTGCCGGCGCGGCGCCGATCCTGGGTGGCGCCGATGGCCACCGTGGCAGGTGTGATGGCGGTGGCTGGTGTGCTGGTCGTGACCCGGCTGTCGGTGCCCCCGGGGGCCGGCGAGGGTGCGCAACTGGCGCAAGCTTCGTCGGCCGCGTCGGCGCTCCAGCCGGTGGCGCTGTCGGCCTCGGCATCGGCCGATGCCGCCGAGCCTGCCCTCATCGTTGGCAATGGCGCGCTGCTGCGCGATGCCCGGCTCGACCAATACCTGAACGCGCACAAGGAATTCGCCGGCAGTTCCGCACTCGGTGTGCCGTCCGGGTTCCTGCGCAGCTCCACCTATGAAGGTCCGAAGCGCTGAATGATCCCTATGCAAGCGAGCCCGATGCAAGCGCGACGCTGGTTCGCTCCCTGGCTCTGCCTGGGGATGGCCGCCTTCATGAGCTTCCAGGCCCTGGCGCAGACCCAGGACGTTCCCGTGCAGCGGGCGGAAGTGCGCAGCTGGCTGCTGCGCATCCATGAAGCGGCCCAGCAGCGCAACTTCCGTGGCACCTTCGTCGTCAGCGCCGGTGGCCAGGTGGCCAGTTCGCGCATTGCCCACTACTGTGACGGCGTGAACCAGTACGAGCGCATCGAGTCGCTCGACGGCCAGATGCGCCGCGTGTTCCGGCACAACGACCTGGTGGCCACCGTCTGGCCCGCCTCCAAGGTGGCGGTGCTGGAACATCGGGAGACGCTCCGCAGCTTCCCGGCCCTGCTGCATACCGACGGCGACCGCCTCTGGGACCACTACGAGATGCGCCAGCAGGGCGGCGAGCGGGTGGCGGGGCATGAGGCCGACGTGCTGCTGGTGCGCCCGCGTGACGGCTATCGTTATGGCTACCGGCTGTGGGCCGAGAAGGTCAGCGGCCTGTTGCTGCGGGCCGAGGTGCTCAACGGCGAGGAGGAAGTGCTGGAGTCGTCCGCGTTCTCGGATGTGGACATCGGCGTGAAGCCGCAGCCCGAGGCGGTGATCCAGCCGATGAAGCGGCTCGAGGGCTATCGGGTCGATCGGCCGGCCCTCAGCAAGACCACCTACGAACAGGAAGGCTGGGTCTACAAGCACAAGGTGCCGGGCTTCCGGCACGTCAACTGCGTGAAGCGGGAGCTCGGCAACGAGCCGGCCGGCCGCCCGGCCGGTGCGCCGCCGCACCAGCTGCTGCAGAGCATCTTCTCGGACGGACTGGCGCATGTCTCGATCTTTGTGGAGCCCTACGACGCCGGGCGGCATCGCGCCGAGATGCTGATGAACATGGGGGCCACGCAAACCCTGTCGCGGCGCTACCAGGATTGGTGGATCACCGCGGTGGGCGAAGTGCCCCCGACCACCCTGCGACTGTTCGTGCAGGGCCTGGAGCGCAAGAAGTAAGGCGCTCGCCGTGATCTGCTGCGGCGCTCCGCAGCCTGTTTCTCCTTGAGGTGACTGATGACTGCTAGAACCCGTACTCGTGGACGGTGGCCCTCGCTTCGCCCTGCCTTGGCCGCCCTCATCGCGACCGCCAGCCTGGTGCTGGCCCTGCCGGCGCCCAGCCTGGCCCAGCCGGGACGCGAGCTGCCCGACTTCACCGAGCTGGTGGAGCGGGTCGGCCCGTCCGTCGTCAATATCCGCACCACCGAGCGAGCCCGCGCATCCCAGGGTGCCGGCCCACAGATGGATGAAGACATGCAGGAGTTCTTCCGGCGGTTCTTCGGTGTGCCGATGCCGGGCCAGCCGATGCCGCGGCAGGACCCGCGGCGCGGCTCGAAGCCGGCGCCCGAGGAAGAGCAGCCGCGTGGCGTCGGCTCCGGCTTCATCCTGACCGCCGACGGTTTCGTGATGACCAACGCCCATGTGGTCGAAGGCGCCGACGAGGTCTATGTCACCCTCACCGACAAGCGCGAGTTCAAGGCCAAGATCGTCGGTGCCGACAAGCGCACCGACGTCGCCGTGGTGAAGATCGATGCGGCCGGCTTGCCGGCCGTGCGCATTGCCGATGTGGGCAAGCTCAAGGTCGGTGAATGGGTGATGGCCATCGGCTCGCCCTTCGGCCTCGACAACACGGTGACCGCCGGCATCGTGAGCGCCAAGCAGCGCGACACCGGCGACTACCTGCCGTTCATCCAGACCGACGTGGCCATCAACCCGGGCAATTCAGGCGGTCCGCTGCTGAACCTGCGAGGCGAGGTGGTGGGCATCAATTCTCAGATCTACAGCCGCTCTGGCGGCTTCATGGGCATTTCGTTCGCGATCCCGATTGACGAGGCGATGCGGGTGGCCGACCAGCTGCGCGCCACCGGCCGGGTCATTCGCGGCCGCATCGGGGTGCAGATCGACCAGGTGACGAAGGAAGTCGCCGAGTCCATCGGCCTGGGCAAGCCCATCGGCGCCGTGGTGCGCAGCGTGGAGCCCGGCGGCCCGGCGGAGAAGGCCGGCGTGGAAGCGGGCGACATCATCACCCGCTTCGATGGCAAACCGATCGAACGTGCGGCCGACCTGCCGCGCATCGTCGGCAACAGCAAGCCGGGCAGCAAGCTGGGCCTGCAGGTCTTCCGGCGCGGCAGCTACCGCGACCTGACCGTGCTGGTGGCGGAGTTCGAGCAGGACCGCCCCCGCCGGGCATCTGCCGGCGAGCCGCGTTCCAGCAGCCCGGGCGCCGGTGCCGCGACCCAAAGCATCGGCCTGGTGGTCAGCGAGCTCACCGAAGCCCAGCAGCGCGAACTCAACCTGCGCGGTGGCGTGCGTGTCGATGCCGCCGAGGGCGTCGCCGCGCGGGCGGGCTTGCGGGAGGGCGACGTGATCCTGGCAGTGGCAAATACCGAAATCAAGGACGCCCGGCAGTTCGAGGCGGTGCTGGCCCGCATGGATCGCAGCAAGCCGTTCAACATCTTGTTCCGCCGCGGCGAGTGGGCCCAGTACGCCGTGATTCGTCCAGCCCGCTGACCAGGAGGCGGCCTGCGCCGCCTCTCGTCAATGCGTCACTTTGGCAACACCCGGCAACCGACCCAGTTGTCGGGTTTTTTCATGTTGTGCAATAAGCAGCCGCTTCGGTCCTCGGTGTGCCGCAGCGCCGATGTTGATAAGTTCGACTTTAGATGTTTGTGTGCGCCCACAAACATTTTTTGAGAAGCGGCGATTCCCGGCCGCTTTCGATAAAATCGTCGGGAAGCGCAGCGGCTTTACACCGCCGCTTCGGCAGTAGTGGCGCCGCTTTGCAACTATCCCCAGACAGTCCACAACGCGCTGTGGACAAGCTGTTTATAAACTGTGCTGTTGGCGAGGTGCAACGTGCTACCCGGGTGTCCGACTGCGGTTCTCTGTCGGGGGCTTTTGGCTACAATGAAGGTCCAACAAAGCAGTTGCCATACCTTTTTGTTGGAAGGCGCGTCGCCGATTCGACGCGCCTTTTTTTTAGGTCTCGGCGGGCCGGTCCCGCCGCAGGCATCCTGCTGCGCGCGCAGTGCCGCGCGCCCACCGGTGGTGGGCACCACCACGACGCTCGCATGAGCCTCTAGCTCGCTCTCATGAACCACATTCGCAACTTCTCCATCATCGCCCACATCGACCACGGCAAGTCGACGCTTGCCGACCGCCTCATCCAGCGATGCGGTGGTCTGAGCGATCGCGAGATGGAAGCCCAGGTGCTTGACTCGATGGACATCGAGCGCGAGCGCGGCATCACCATCAAGGCCCAGACCGCAGCGCTGCAGTACACCGCGCGCGACGGCAAGGTCTACAACCTGAACCTGATCGACACGCCCGGTCACGTCGACTTCAGCTACGAAGTGAGCCGCTCCCTGTCGGCGTGTGAAGGCGCGCTGCTGGTGGTCGATGCCAGCCAGGGCGTGGAAGCGCAGACGGTGGCCAACTGCTATACCGCGCTGGATCTTGGTGTGGAAGTGGTGCCGGTGCTCAACAAGATGGACCTGCCGCAGGCCGACCCGGACCGCGCCAAGTCCGAGATCGAGGACGTCATCGGCATCGACGCGACCGACGCCATCCCGTGCTCCGCCAAGACGGGCGAGGGCATCGACGACATCCTGGAAGCGGTCATCCAGCGCATGCCGGCACCGCGCGGCAAGACCGACGCGCCGCTGCGGGCGGTGATCATCGACTCCTGGTTCGACAACTATGTCGGTGTCGTGATGCTGGTGCGGGTGGTGGACGGCGAGCTGAAGAAGGGCGAGCGCATCAAGATGATGGCGACCAATGCCGTCTACAACGCCGAGCAGCTGGGCGTGTTCACGCCGAAGTCGCTGCCGCGCGACGTGCTGAAGGCCGGCGAGGTGGGCTTTGTCATTGCCGGCATCAAGGAGCTGCAGGCAGCCAAGGTCGGCGACACGATCACGCTCGAGAAGAAGCTGCCCAACAACCTGGGCAGCGCCGCCGAGCCGCTGCCGGGCTTCAAGGAAATCCAGCCCCAGGTGTTCGCGGGGCTCTACCCGACCGAGGCGAGCGAATACGACCAGCTGCGCGACGCGCTCGAGAAGCTGAAGCTCAACGACTCCTCGCTGCGCTTCGAGCCGGAGGTGTCGCAGGCGCTGGGCTTCGGTTTCCGCTGCGGCTTCCTGGGCCTGCTGCACATGGAGATCGTGCAGGAGCGGCTGGAGCGCGAGTTCGACCAGGACCTGATCACCACCGCGCCCAGCGTGATCTATGAAGTCGAGCTCAACAGCGGCGAGGTGATCCAGGTGGAGAACCCCTCGAAGATGCCGGACCTGGGCCGCATCCGCGAGATCCGCGAGCCGATCGTCACGGTGCACCTGTACATGCCGCAGGACTACGTCGGCCCGGTGATGACGCTGGCCAACCAGAAGCGGGGCGTGCAGATCAACATGGCCTACCACGGTCGCCAGGTCATGCTGACCTATGAGCTGCCGCTGGCCGAGATCGTGCTCGACTTCTTCGACAAGCTGAAGTCGGTCTCGCGCGGGTATGCCTCGATGGACTACGAGTTCAAGGAATACCGTGCGGCCGATGTCGTGAAGGTCGACATCCTGATCAATGGCGATCGCGTCGACGCGCTGTCCATCATCGTGCACCGCAGCCAGAGCCAGTTCCGCGGCCGCGCGGTGGCAGCCAAGATGCGCGAGCAAATCCCCCGCCAGATGTACGACGTGGCGATCCAAGCGGCCATCGGCGCGAACATCATCGCGCGCGAGACCATCAAGGCGCTGCGCAAGAACGTGCTGGCAAAATGCTACGGCGGCGACATCTCCCGCAAGCGCAAGCTGCTGGAGAAACAGAAGGCCGGCAAGAAGCGGATGAAGCAGATCGGCAGTGTCGAGGTGCCGCAGGAAGCCTTCCTTGCCATCCTTCAGGTCGACGACTGAGCGATGCGCTGCCTGCATGCCGTGGCCTGCCGCCGGCCAGTGGCGCCGGCCGTTGGACGGCCGGTCGGCGGCGCACCGGTGACGGCGCCTTGCCGTGCCGGTCGTTGCCACTTCTGATTCCCACTCTTACTGGAGCTTGGATGGGACTGCTCACTGGAGCTTTGTACGCCTGCCTGGCCGTTTACCTCGGTGGCTGGTATCTCGGCGAATGGCACGGCAATTTCTCGCTGCTGCTGTTCATTCTGACCCTCGTGACGCTGGGCTTCTGGCTGGCCGAGCGCTATCGCTTCCGGCCGGCCCGCGAGCGTGCAGCCGCGGCGCTGCAGGCGCAGCAGGCTGAGCGCCAGGGTGAACTGGCCCGCCAGGGCATCACGCAAGTCGACAACCCGGCCCATGTCGAGGAGGCGCGCAGTCGCCTGCTGATGCAGCCATGGTGGCTGGACTGGACGGCGGGGCTGTTTCCGGTCATCTGCGCGGTCTTCCTGCTGCGCTCCTTCCTGTTCGAGCCGTTCAAGATCCCGTCGGGTTCCATGGTGCCGACCCTGCTGGTGGGCGACCTGATCCTGGTGAACAAGTACCACTACGGCATCCGGTTGCCCGTGATCAACAAGAAGATCATCGCCAACAACGACCCGCAGCGTGGCGACGTGATGGTGTTCCGCTACCCCGAGGACCCGCGCATCGACTACATCAAGCGGGTGGTCGGCGTGCCGGGCGACGAGGTGGCCTACCTGAACAAGCGCCTCTTCATCAACGGGCAGCCGGTGCCGACCACGGCACAGGGCGAGTACTACGACGAGGACGATGCGCGCTACCGCCAGCGGTTCACCGAGAAGCTGGGCCAGGTCGAGCACAGCATCCTGACGACCCGGGAAGCCCCGCCCTTCGTGGCCGGGGCGACCGATTTCCGATTCAAGGAAAACTGCCGCTATACCGGCGAGGGCGTGACCTGCAAGGTGCCCCCCGGCCATTACTTCATGATGGGCGACAACCGTGACAATTCTCAGGATTCCCGCTACTGGGGCTTTGTGCCGGACGAAAACATCGTCGGGAAGGCCTTTGTGGTCTGGATGAATTTGGGTAATCTCGGCCGCATCGGGTCATTCCACTGAAGCCCGCCTGAGGGGCAAGAACAACATGCTCAAGGAGCACCACACATGACGCCTGCATCCCGTATCCGTCGACGCCAGCAACGTGGCGTGACCATGATGGGCCTGCTGTTCTGGGCCATCCTGGTCGGCATCGTCGCACTCGTCGCGATGAAGGTTTTCCCGACGCTGACGGAGTATTGGGCCATCAAGCGGGCCGTTCACAAGGTCGCCCAGGAAGGCGGTACCTCGGTGCCCGAGATCCGCATGGCCTTCGAGAAGCAGAAGGCGGTCGAAAGCAATATGGACGCCGTCTCCAGCGGCGACCTCGAAATCACCAAGGTGAACGACAAGGTGGTGGTGAGGTTCGCTTACGACAAGGAAGTCGTGCTGGTCGAGCCGGTGTACCTGCTCATCAAGTACTCGGGCAGCTCTGAATGACATCGCTGCCTAGCCCGGTGCCGGCCACCCTGGCGGCCGCGGAGGCGGCCCGGCCGTGACCGAGGCTGCCAAGGCGCTCGAGCGCCGGCTGGACTACCGGTTTCGCCACCCGGCGCTGCTGTCGCGCGCCCTGACGCACCGCAGCTTCGGCGCCGACCACAACGAGCGGCTCGAATTCCTCGGCGACTCGGTGTTGGGCCTGGCCATCTCCGGCTTGCTCTACGAACGCTTCGGCGGCTCGGACGAGGGCGACCTCTCCCGCGTGCGTGCCAATCTGGTCAAGCAGGACTCCTTGCACCGCATCGCGTTGCTCCTTGAGTTGCCAGGCTGCCTGCGGCTGGGCGAGGGCGAGGCCCGCAGCGGCGGCGCCCAGCGCCCCTCCATCCTGGCCGATGCGGTGGAGGCCGTGTTCGGCGCCATCTACCTGGACGGCGGCTTCGAGGCGGCCCGCACCGTGGTGCAGCGCTTGTTTGCCCCGGTGCTGACCGAACCCGACCTGCGCAGCGGTGCCAAGGATGCCAAGACCGAACTGCAGGAATGGCTGCAGGCGCGCAAGCTGGCAGTGCCGACCTATGCCATCGTCGCGACACGCGGCCATGCGCACCAGCAGCAGTTCGTGGTCAGCTGCACGGTGCCGGCGCTGGCCGTCGCAGGCCAAGGCGAAGGTGCCTCGCGCCGCGCCGCCGAACAAGTGGCAGCACAGGCCGTGCTCGCTACACTGAAGGCATCAGCAGGCCGCTGAACGCCCCGAATCTCGCAATGCAGCATCCGCTGCGATGGATTGCCAACGTGAACGTCGATCTTCCCCCCGTGCCGCCGGCCGGTGACCCCGCCACCCCTTCCCCCGAGCAGCGCTGCGGCATGGTGGCCATCGTCGGACGGCCGAATGTCGGCAAGTCGACCCTGCTGAACGCGCTGGTCGGCCAGAAGGTGAGCATCACCTCCCGCAAGGCGCAGACCACCCGCCACCGCATCACCGGCATCCGCACGGTGGGCGACTCGCAGTTCATCTTCGTCGACACGCCGGGCTTCCAGACCAAGCGCGGCAACGCGCTGCACCGCACCCTCAACCGCGCGGTGCTGTCCTCGCTGAGCGACGTGGACGTGGTGCTGTTCGTGGTGGAGGCGGGCCGCTTCGGGCTCGACGATGCCAAGGTGCTGTCGCTGGTGCCTGAGGGCAAGCCGGTCTTCCTGGTGGCCAACAAGCTCGACAAGGTGTTGCGCCGGG
Organism: Eleftheria terrae; assembly: GCF_030419005.1. Classification (NCBI taxonomy): domain Bacteria; kingdom Pseudomonadati; phylum Pseudomonadota; class Betaproteobacteria; order Burkholderiales; genus Eleftheria; species Eleftheria terrae. The sequence continues at coordinate 2,170,748 of NZ_CP106951.1, read as the reverse complement.
CCGAGCTGGCGCCCTGGCTGAAGGACATGCAGGAACGCCACCCGTTTGCCGAGTTCGTCCCGCTGACCGCCAAGCGCAGCGAGGACGTGCAGCGCCTGCTGGAGATCGTGCGCCCCTACCTGCCGCATCAGCCGTGGTGGCATGACGAGGATGCGCTGACGGACCGCAGTGAGCGCTTCCTGGCGAGTGAGATCGTGCGTGAAAAGCTGTTCCGCCTCACCGGTGACGAGCTGCCCTACACCTCGACCGTGGTGATCGACAAGTTCGAGGAAGAAGGCGCGCTGCGCCGCATTTCGGCCACCATCGTGGTGGAGCGCGACGCCCACAAGGGCATGGTCATCGGGGAGGGCGGCGAGCGGCTCAAGCGCATCGGCTCCGAAGCCCGCCAGGAACTCGAGACCCTGATGGACGGCAAGGTCTTCCTCGAACTGTGGGTCAAGGTCCGCTCCGGCTGGGCCGATGACGAGCAGCGCCTGCGCAGCTATGGCTACGAGTGACGCTGCCGCAAGGGCAGGCTGACCGGCCATGGCCGCCTCGCGGGGTCGCAGTGCCTCGGCACGTCCGGGCTTCCGGGTCACGGCCGAGCCAGCCTATGTGCTGCATCGCTACGACTGGAGCGAGACCAGCCTGATCCTCGACCTTTTCACCCGGGAGCATGGCCGGGTCGCGGTGGTGGCCAAGGGCGCCAAGCGGCCGTACTCGCAACTGCGGGCGGTGCTGCTGCCGTTCCAGCGCATCTCGGCGAGCTTCGGCAGTCGCGACGAGCACAGCGCCGAGGTGCACACCCTGAAAGCGGCCGAGTGGGCCGGCGGCGGCGCCATGCTGACCGGCGCGGCGCTGCTGACCGGCTTCTACCTCAACGAACTGCTGATGAAGCTGCTCGCGCGGGGCGATGCGCATCCGCAGCTGTTCGACGCCTACGCGCAGACCCTGCCGCACCTGCCGAGCGGTGACGAACAGCTGGTGCAGGCGGCGCTGCGGGCCTTCGAGCTCACTTTGCTGCGCCAGCTGGGCGTGCTGCCGGAGCTGGGCGTGGTGACGATGACGCTGGAGCCGGTGCGGCCCGAGAAAGGCTACCTGTTGCATGGCGAATTCGGCGTGCGGCCCGCCCGCCTGGGTGAACCGGCTGCGGTCGACGGCGCCACGCTGGCGGCGCTGCAGGAAGCCCTGGACGCCGGCTCGCTGCTGGCCACCCAGCAGGCCTGTACCGGCGCCTTGCCGGGACTCAAGAGCGCGTTGCGTCTGCTGCTTCACTATCATCTCGGGACGCCCGTGCTTCGCACGCGGCAACTGATGATGGAGTTGCAGCAGAAATGATCTTCGCCGGAGCCTCGAACGCGCCCTTGCTGGGCGTCAACATCGACCATGTCGCCACCTTGCGCAACGCGCGGGGCGGTCGGTTTCCCGACCCGGTGGCCGCGGCGGAACTGGCCGTGGAGGCGGGCGCCGACATCATCACCTTCCACCTGCGCGAGGATCGCCGCCACATCCGGGACGAGGACGTGGCCCGCCTGAAGGCGGCGCTGCGGGTGCCGCTGAACTTCGAGGCGGCGGTGACCGACGAGATGCTGGCGCTGATCGAGCAGGTGCGTCCCGAGCACGTCTGCCTGGTGCCCGAACGCCGCCAGGAAGTGACGACCGAAGGCGGCCTCGACGTGGTCGGCCAGTTCGCCCGCGTGAAGGAGGCCTGCGGCCGGCTCGCGGCGGCCGGCTGCCGGGTCTCGCTCTTCATTGGCGCCGACGCCGCCCAAATCGAGGCCAGCGCCCGCGCCGGTGCGCCCTGCGTCGAGCTGCACACCGGCGCCTATGCCAATGCCTGGTGGGCGCAGGACCAGGGCGGGATGGCCAGCGAGCTGCAGCGCCTGAAGGACGGCCTGCGCCGCGGCCGTGCACTGGGCCTGCAGACCAACGCCGGCCACGGCCTGGCCGTGTGGGACCGGCCCGCGCCGCATCCGTTTCCGAGCAGTACGGCGGCCGTGGCCGCGCTGCCCGAGGTGAGCGAGCTGCACATCGGCCACGCGCTGATCGGGCATGCGGTGTTCGTCGGCCTGCGCCAGGCCATTGCCGACTTCAAGGCCGAGGCGGTGCGCGCCCGCGACCCGCGCGCATGATCTACGGCATCGGTACCGACATCTGCGACATCCGCCGCATCGAGGCGGCGCTGCAGCGCCATGGCGAGCGGTTTGCGCTGAAGGTGCTGGGGCCGCACGAGATCGAGGTGTTCCACCAGCGGCTGGCCAAGGTGCCGGCGCGCGGCGTGCGCTACCTGGCGACCCGCTTCTCGGCCAAGGAGGCGTTCTCCAAGGCCATCGGCCTGGGCATGCGCATGCCGATGACTTGGCGCGACTGCGAGGTCGTCAAGGCACCGAGCGGCAAGCCCGAGATCCGGCTGCACCGGGGACTGGCCGAGTGGTTCGCGGCACGCGGCCTGCAGGCCCACCTCAGCGTCACCGACGAATCCGACTATGCCGCCAGCTTCGTGGTGGTTGAAACGAAAGAATGAACCGATGAACGAACCCCAGGGACCCGACCACGCCGCCGTCGTGATCGACATTGCCGGCACCACGCTGGACGACAACGACCGGCGCCGGCTGCAGCATCCGCTCACCGGCGGGCTGATTTTGTTCTCGCGCAATTGGCAGAGCCGCCAGCAGCTCACCGAGCTGTGCGCCGAGATCAAGCGCCTGCGGCCCGACGTGCTGATCTGCGTGGACCATGAAGGCGGGCGCGTGCAGCGCTTTCGCACCGACGGCTTCACCCACCTGCCGCCGATGCGGGTGCTGGGCGAGTTGTGGATGCAGGACGCCATGGTGGCCACCGACGCGGCGACGGCCTGTGGCTACGTGCTGGCGTCGGAGCTGCGCGCCTGCGGCGTCGATTTCAGCTTCACGCCGGTGCTCGACCTCGACCACGGCCCGAGCGGCGTGATCGGCGACCGGGCCTTCCATCGCGATGCGCGGGTGGCCACGCTGCTGGCCAAGAGCGTGATGCACGGGCTGCTGCGCGCGGGCATGCAGTCCTGCGGCAAGCACTTTCCCGGCCATGGCTTCGTGGCGGCCGACTCGCACGTGGACGTGCCGGTCGACAAGCGCTCGCTGAAGGCCATCCTGGCCGACGACGCCAAGCCCTACGAATGGCTGAGCACCTCGCTCGGCTCGGTGATGCCGGCCCATGTGATCTATCCCAAGGTGGACGCGCAGCCGGCCGGCTTCTCCAGCCGCTGGCTGCAGGACATCCTGCGCACCCGGCTGGGCTTCACCGGCGCCATCTTCAGCGACGACCTCAGCATGCAGGGCGCCAAGGTGGCCGGCAGCACGCTGGACGGCGCGCTGGCCGCGCTCAATGCCGGCTGCGACCTGGTGCTGCTGTGCAACCAGTCGCTGGACGGCGGCGCTGCGGTGGACGAACTGCTGGACGGCCTGCAGCAGGCCCTGGCCGAGGGCCGCTGGCAGGCCAGCGCCGACAGCGAGGCGCGCCGGCTCGACCTGCTGCCGCAAACCGCGCCGCTGGTGTGGGACGACCTGATGCTGCAGCCGGCCTACCAGCAGGCCCTGGCCCGCCTGCCCTGAGCTCCGTCGCGCGGCGCGGCCCGGCCGCGCCGAGTGCATGAAAAAAACGCCGCCCGGGCAATGCCCGAGGCGGCGTTTGTCTTGGCGACTCTGGATTGGCCGGCCCGCCGGGGCCGGCCAGGCCGGTCACTGCGGGCCGGCCTTGGTCTCGAAGGGCAGGGCCAGCTCGGCGAGGTCGGTGCGGGTCTCGACGAGCACCAGCGGGCCGTCGTCGATCGCCACCACCGGCTTGCGCTCGCGCGGGACGCGCACCGGCTGCGGTTGCCGTGCCAGGCTGTCCTGGACGGCACGCACCTTGTCGGCGTCGGAATGCACCCATTCCAGGCCTGCCTGGGCGGCCACCTGCTGCAACTCGTCCAGGGCCAGCACGAAGGGCTGGACCGGGGCGGCGACAGGCGCCGGCGCGGGTGCGGGCTGGGCAGCCACGGGCGCCGCGGCGGGCGGCAGGCCGGTCGGCTCGGCGGCGACGGCCAGCGCCGCGTCCTGCACGGTGGCGGGTTCGCCTTCGACCACCTGGGCTTCGGTGACGACCACGGCGGCGTCTTCCGCGCCGTCTTGCTCACGGCGCTCACGACGATAGCGGTCACGGCCCCGGCCACGGCGGCGGCCTTCGCCATCACGGGCGGTGCCTTCCTCGGGCTGGCCCTCGGGGGCGGCCGTGCTGTCGCTGCCGGTGTCCTCGGTGGCGCTGGCCAGGGCCGCGTCGGCCTCCGGCCCGGCGACCGGGTCCAGACCCGCTTCGCCGGCGTTCACGGCGTCGACGCCCTCGGCGCCTTCGCGCTCCCGGCGCCCGCGGCCGCCACGGCGGCGGCGACGGCCTTCGCGTTGTTGCTCGTCCGCGCCCTCGAGGGTGCCTTCCTGCGGGACGGTGTCGGCAAAGCCGTGCGGTTCCATGGCTTCGGGCGCTTCCGCCGGCAGGCCGGCTTCACGCTCGGGACGCGGGCCCCGGCGACCTTCACCGCGGGCGGGACGGCCGTCCTGGGCGGCGCCGGCTTCGCGCGGCTCGCCGCTGCGGCCGCCGTCGCGCGGAGCGCGTTCCTTGCGCGGTGCCTCGGCACCGGCGTCCGCACCGGCCAGGGCCTCGACGCGCTGCTCGCCGGCGCGGCCGCGTTGCTGGCCGTCCCGGTTGCGATCGCGGCCTTCGCCGCGACCCTCGCCACGGCCTTCGCCGCGACCTTCACCCCGGCCTTCCGTGCGGCCTTCACCGCGCGGCTCACCGCGGCGTGCCTCGCGGCCCGCTTCGTCGCGGCCACCCTCTCGGCCAGCCCGGTCGCGGCCGCCGCGGCGGTCGCCGTCCTTGCGCTCGCCGCGTTCGCCGCCGCGATCACCGCGGCGACGGTTGTCCTGGCCTTCCTTGGCCACGGCCGGTGCCGGTGCGGCGACCGTCGGCGCGGGGGCTGGCGCAGGGACCGGCGCCGGTGCCTCGGGAGCGCCGAACAGCTTCTTGAGCCAGCCAAAGAAGCCACCCGACGCCGGCGCGGGCGCGGGCACCGGCGCGGGCACCGGGGCCGGCGGCGTGGCGGCGGCCACCGGGGTGGGCGCGGGCGCCGGCTCGGCGCGGGCGGGCGCCGTGGACTGCAGCGGCGGCTCGGGCAGCAGGCCCTTGATGACCGGCTCCTGCTTGGGCTTGCTCTTCTCGCGGCGCGTGATGCCGACCTCGTCGTCGGGCTCCTCGATCATCGAGTAGCTGGCCTGCAGGTTCTCCACCCGTGGGTCGTCGTGGCGCAGGCGTTCGAGCTTGTAGTTGGGCGTCTCCAGGTGCTTGTTGGGCACCAGCAGCACCTTCACGCTCTGCTTGAATTCGATCTTGTTGATCTCCATCCGCTTTTCGTTCAGCAGGAAGGAGGTCACCTCCACCGGCACCTGCACGTGGACGGCGAAGGTGTTTTCCTTCATCGCCTCCTCTTGCACCATGCGCAGGATCTGCAGCGCGCTGGACTCGGTGTCGCGGATGTGGCCGGTGCCGTTGCAACGCGGGCAGGTGATGTGCGAGCCTTCGCTCAGCGCCGGGCGCAGGCGCTGGCGCGACAGCTCCAGCAGGCCGAACTTGGAGATGGAGCTGAACTGCACCCGGGCGCGGTCCTGGCGCAGCGCGTCGCGCAGCCGGGTTTCCACTTCACGGCGGTTCTTCGACTCTTCCATGTCGATGAAGTCCACCACGATCAGGCCGCCCAGGTCGCGCAGGCGCATCTGGCGCGCAATCTCGTCGGCGGCTTCGAGGTTGGTGCGGGTGGCGGTTTCCTCGATGTCGCCGCCGCGGGTGGCGCGGGCGGAGTTGACGTCGATGGACACCAGCGCCTCGGTGTGGTCGATCACGATCGCGCCGCCGGACGGCAGGTTCACCGTGCGGGCGAAGGCGGTCTCGATCTGGTGCTCGATCTGGAAGCGGCTGAACAGCGGCGCGTCATCGCGGTAGCGCTTCACGCGGCCGGCGTTGTCCGGCATCACGTGGTTCATGAACTGCTGCGCCTGATCGTAGATGTCGTCGGTGTCGATCAGGATTTCGCCGATGTCGGCGGTGAAGTAGTCGCGGATCGCGCGGATCACCAGCGACGATTCCTGGTAGATCAGGAAGGCGCCCTTGCGTGCCGAAGCGGCGCCGTCGATGGCGGTCCACAGCTTCAGCATGTAGTTGAGGTCGGACTGCAGCTCGTCGACGCTGCGGCCGATGCCGGCGGTGCGCGCGATCAGGCTCATGCCCTTGGGGTAGTTGAGCTGGTCCAGCGCGTCCTTCAGTTCCTCGCGGTCCTCGCCCTCGATGCGGCGCGAGACGCCGCCGCCACGCGGGTTGTTGGGCATCAGCACCAGGTAGCGGCCGGCCAGCGAGATGAAGGTGGTGAGGGCCGCGCCCTTGTTGCCGCGCTCTTCCTTCTCGACCTGCACCAGCAGTTCCTGGCCCTCGCGGATGGCGTCGGAGATCTTGGCGTTGCGGACGTCGACGCCTTCCTTGAAGAACTGGCGCGAGATTTCCTTGAAGGGCAGGAAGCCGTGGCGGTCCTCGCCGTAGTCGACGAAGCAGGCTTCCAGGGACGGCTCGACGCGGGTGACCACCGCCTTGTAGATGTTGCCTTTGCGCTGCTCGCGGCCTTCGATTTCGGTCTCGAAGTCGAGCAGTTTCTGGCCATCGACGATGGCCAGGCGACGCTCTTCAGGCTGCGTCGCATTGATCAGCATGCGTTTCATGTGCACTCCTCCTGCCGGCGACCGCGCACGGCCTCCGGCATATCAACATGCCGCCGCCCGGAGGGTTCAGGTCCAGGGGCGGCTCATCGATGCACGAGTGACGTGGAGGAACCGGAAGGAATCGCCCTGGACTGTCATGACCGCAAGGATCACGAAGACAGCGTTGGCGCGTGCATCCGCAAGACAACGCCCTTTTTGTAAAGGACGGCCCGGTCGCCCCCCGACTCCTTCCCGGTGCGGCGCACATCAGTGCACGGCACGCCAGGCCGAGCAGGCGCCGCATCCGGGGTCACGTCCGGAAGGGCGCCTGGCAGGGGGGAAAGCTCGGAGAAGGGGGACAGCATCCGTGGGGGAGTCTCTGGAGCGGGCGACAGGCGGGCGCTCGGGGGACCGCGCGGGCGCAGGGCCTGCGGGCGCCAAGCGTGACCGGCCTGCTGCCGGAAACCTTGTTCTTGGGTTCTTTCGACGTTCGCTCTGCCGCAGGTTGCTCTCGGCCGCCGCTTCACCTTGGGAAACGGCCCGCTTGACTGGCCTGCGTTGCATCACCGTTTGTACAAGTCCTTCGTCCTGCAACTTCTTGACGAAAAAGACCTGTTAAACCACCTTGGCTGCCCGTGTTGCCCCCACCTTTCCGATCAGATTCGGGAAAGCGGCAGGTAAACTCTTGAAAATCAAACACTTACAACGCAAACGTGGTGCAACGGATTATAGGGGTGAAACGGTCGCGCCAGTGGAACCGTGCTGAAACCGCGCCGCCAGCGGTGCCGGCGGCGGCAGGCGGCCGCCCGGCGGCGCGCAGCCAGCGGTCGGTGGCGGCCGCGCCGGCCCCGGCGGCCGCACCCGCGGTGCAGCGCTTGGTGATCGACGAAGGCTCGGCGGGCCAGCGGCTGGACAATTTCCTGCTCAAGACCCTCAAGGGTGTGCCCAAGACCCATGTCTACCGCATCGTGCGCAGCGGCGAGGTGAGGGTCAACAAGGGGCGCGCGTCGGCCGACACCCGCCTGGCGTTGGGCGACGAGGTGCGTGTACCGCCGGTGCGCGTGGCCGAGAAGCCGCCCGCGGCGCCCGTGCCGGCGCGCGAATTCCCGGTGCTGTTCGAGGACGATCACCTGATCGCGGTCAACAAGCCGGCCGGCGTCGCGGTGCACGGCGGCAGCGGCGTCAGCCATGGCGTGATCGAGCAGCTGCGCCGGGCGCGACCCGAGGCACGGTTCCTCGAGCTGGTGCACCGGCTCGACAAGGAAACCTCGGGCATCCTGCTGGTGGCCAAGAAGCGCCGTGCGCTGACGGCGCTGCAGGACCAGTTCCGCCAGCGCGAGACCGGCAAGACCTATGCGGCGCTGGTCATCGGCCGCTGGCCGGCCAGCCGCCGCGTCATCGACGTGCCGCTGCACAAATACCTCACCGGCGACGGCGAACGCCGCGTGCGCGCGGTGGCCGACGGTGAGGAAGAGGCCGGTCGCCGCTCGATCACGCTGGTGAAGGTGGCGCGCGAACTGAACGGCTATTCGCTGCTCGACGTGACCATCAAGACCGGCCGCACGCACCAGATCCGGGTGCACCTGCTGCATGAAGGCCATCCGATCGCCGGTGACGAGAAATACGGCGACTTCGCGCTGAACAAGGCGCTGGCGCGCGGCGAGGCGGTGCCCGGCTGCCGCTTCGACCGCATGTTCCTGCACGCCCGGCTGCTGCGCTTCGAGCATCCGGCCAGTGGCGAGACGGTGCAGCTGGAAGCGCCGCTGCCTCCCGAATGCCAAGACCTGCTGGCGGCGTTGGACGCCGCCGGCCACGAGACACCATGATGGACCACCGACCGCGCCAGTTCGACCTGATCGTCTTCGATTGGGACGGCACCTTGTTCGATTCCACCGCCCTGATCGTCAAGAGCCTGCAGGCCGCCTGCCTCGACCTGCAGGTGCCGCTGCCCGCCGACCGGGACGCCGCCTATGTCATTGGCATGGGCCTGTACGAGGCGCTGGCCCACCTGATCCCGGGCCTGCCGCCGCGGCAGTACGAGGCGCTGATCCAGCGCTACCGTCACCATTACTTCGCCCGCCAGCACGAACTGACGCTGTTCGAGGGCGTGCTGCCGATGCTGGATGCCATCAAGGCCCGCCACCACTGGGTGGCGATCGCCACCGGCAAGTCGCGGCGCGGCCTCAACGAGGCGCTCGACACGGTGCAGCTGCGCGGCGTGTTCGACAGCACCCGCACCGCCGACGACACCCTGCCCAAGCCGCATCCGCGCATGCTGCAGGAGCTGATGGGCGAGTTCGGCGTGGACCCGGAGCGCACGCTGATGATCGGCGACACCACGCACGACCTGCAGATGGCGCTCAATGCCGACGCGGCGAGCTTGGCGGTGAGCTACGGCGCCCATGAGCCGGCGTTTTTCAAGGACTACCAGCCGCGCTTCGTCGCGCACTCGGTGGCAGAGCTGCACCAGTGGCTGCAGGAGCACGCATGAACCATCCTCCCCTGGCGGGGCACCCCGCCGACACCGGCCTGGAGCTGTGCGAAGGCAGCGCACTGCAGGAGCGCGGCCTGGCCGTGTCCTTCGACATCCAGCTGTGGGACCACCCGGCCCGTGCCTTCGCGCTGCGCTTCGACGGCCGGCCGGTGGCTTATGTGAACCGTTGCGCCCATGTGCCGGCCGAGATGGACTGGCAGCCGGACCATTTCCTGGACGATAGCGGCGAGTGGATCATGTGCGCCATCCACGGCGCCATCTACGACCCGCGTGACGGCCGCTGCGCCGGCGGGCCGTGCCCCGGCGGGAAGCTGATCGAGGTGAAGGTTGATGAGCGGGACGGCAAGGTCTATTGGTATCCTTCTGCCGACGTCCAGCCTGCCTTCCCCGACTGACTGCCCCTGGCGGCCGTCGCGCGGTGGCGGGCTTCGCCGGCCGACGTCCGGCCGCTTTCCACCTTCTTCCCCAGGGACACCATGAGCTCCATCGATCCTGGCCATGAGCCCGGCTTGCGTGACCACACTCCGGCGACCCCGCCCGCGGCGCCGGCTTCTTCGGGCGACAGCGCACTGATCGCGCAGCTGGCGCGCGCCTACCTGGACGACCGCCGCCGCGAGCGCCGCTGGCGCATTGCCTTCCGGCTCGCCTGGCTGCTGCTGGGCCTGGCGATGGTCTTGCTGGCCTACTCGCAGCGGGTGGCCACCAACACCCAGACCGGTCCGCACACGGCGCTGATCGATGTGCGCGGCGAGATCGCCGTGGACAGCGAGGCGAGTGCCGAGAACCTGCTGTCGGCGCTGCGCAGCGCCTTCGAGGACGCCGGGTCGCAGGCGGTGGTGCTGCGCATCAACTCGCCGGGCGGCAGCCCGGTGCAGGCCGGCATCATCAACGAGGAGATCCGCCGCCTGAAGGCCTTGCACAAGAAGAAGGTGTATGCGGTGGTCGAAGAGGTCTGTGCCTCGGGCGCCTACTACATCGCGGTGGCGGCCGACGAGATCTATGTCGACAAGGCCTCCATCGTCGGCTCCATCGGCGTGCTGATGGACGGCTTCGGCTTCACCGGCCTGATGGACAAGCTCGGCGTGGAGCGCCGCCTGCTCACCGCCGGCGAGCACAAGGGCTTCCTCGATCCCTTCTCGCCGCAGTCGGACGCGGAGAAGGCCTTTGCCAAGGCCATGCTCGACCAGATTCATCAGCAGTTCATCGGCGTGGTGAAGGAAGGCCGCGGCAAGAAGCTGAAGGAGACGCCGGAGATGTTCTCGGGCCTGTTCTGGAACGGCCAGCAGGCGGTCGAGCTGGGCCTGGTGGACAAGCTCGGCTCGCTGGACTACGTGGCCCGCGAGGTGGTGCAGGCCGAAGAAGTCATCGACTACACCCCGCGCGAGAACGTGGCGGAGCGGCTGGTCAAGCGCTTCGGCGCGGCGATCGGCCACGGCGCGGTGCAGACGCTGCGCAGCCAGGCGGGCGCGCTGCGCTGAGGCGCGCCGCGGCTGGTGCCGCAGCGGCATGAGGCAAGAGGCCCTGCGGGGCCTCTTGTCGTTGGTGTACCGGCCCGGCGGGTGTGCCTGCCGGCTCAGGACCGTTCGGCAGGCGGCGGCGACCGGCGGGCGGGCCACCATCCGCCCAATATCAGAAATGCGAGGGGCCGCAGCAGCACCTCCACGGCCGACAGGTCCCTGGCGGCATCGAGGCCGGCTTGCCCTTGAAGCTGGCCGCCTCGCTCGATGTGCCGGGCACGGGCGGTGTCGATCTGGCGCGAGGTGGCCGCGGCCGGGCAGCCGCAGGTCGAGCAGGCTTCCGACAGGCTGCCATGGCTTTTTCCGCAGGCGTGGCAGGACCAGGCGTAGGTGGGCATGGCGTTCATGATGCCGCAAACCGGCGAGGGCCGCCGGCCACCCGCTCGTGAGGGGCGGCCCTCGACGGTCGGCCCCGGGCGGCTCGCCCCGGCCGGCCTGCATGGGGCATCGGCTCAACCGGCTCGCAGCAAGCCCTTCGTCTCGATGAACTCGATCACCTCTGCCAGCCCGCTGAGCTGCTTCAGGTTGGTCATCACGAAGGGCCGGTTGGGCCGCATGCGGCGGGTGTCGGCTTCCATCACCGACAGGTCGGCGCCGACGTGGGGCGCCAGGTCGGTCTTGTTGATCACGAAGAGGTCGCTCTTGGTGATGCCGGGGCCGCCCTTGCGCGGGATCTTCTCGCCGGCGGCGACGTCGATGACGTAAATGGTCAGGTCCGACAGCTCGGGGCTGAAGGTGGCGGCCAGGTTGTCGCCGCCGCTTTCGATGAAGACGATGTCGGCGTCGGGGAAGCGGGCCAGCATGCGGTCCACCGCCTCCAGGTTGATGGAGGCGTCCTCGCGGATGGCGGTGTGCGGGCAGCCGCCGGTCTCCACGCCCATGATGCGCTCGGGCTCGAGTGCGCCAGCCACCGTCAGCAGGCGCTGGTCTTCCTTGGTGTAGATGTCGTTGGTGACCACCACCAGGTCGTAGCGTTCGCGCAGGGCCTTGCACAGCATCTCGAGCAGGGTGGTCTTGCCCGAGCCCACCGGCCCGCCGACGCCGACGCGCAGCGGCGGCAGGGGTTTGCTTCGTCCCGGAATGGCATGCAGTGCGGTCATGAGCGGAACAGTCGCGAGTACTGGGTTTCGTGTTGCGAGGACAGGATGGCGAGCATCGGCACATGGGCCTGGCGCCCGGCCTCGGGCAGCGCGAGCGCGGCATCGACCACCTGCGGCAGCGCGTCGGCCAGCCGGCCGAGGATGCGCTGGCCGGCCGACTGCCCGAGCGGCACTGCCTTGATGGCGGCCTGCACCATGTTCTCGGCCCAGCCAAAGGCGAAGGCCAGCAAGGCGTCGCGGGGGGTGGCGCCGGCTTGGCTGGCTGCCAGCGCGAAGGCCACCGGCCAGCTGGGTGCCGGCGCGAGCCCGAGCAGCCTGGCCAGCCGCGCCGGCTCGGTGCCCCGGTGGCGCAGCCACTCGCCGAGCGAGCGGCCCATCTGCTCGGTCTGCTGGCGCAACTCCGACGATTCGCGCGTCATCGCCACCCAGCGGTTCAGCGCCGCCAGGCGTTCGCCGTCATCGGCCTGCCAGGCGGGCAGGGCGGCGGCCACCACGGGCAGGTCGCAAGGTGCGAGGGCCAGGTGCAGCTGGTCGAGCAACCAGTCGCCGGCCTGCGCCTCGCTGGCGACGCGGCCACTGTCCACAGCCGTTTCCAACCCTTCCGAGTAGCTGAAGCCGCCCACCGGCAGGGCCGGCGAGGCCAGCCACATCAGCTGCAGCAGCGTGGCCGGGGACGCGGGGCCGGCCGTCGCGGCCGTCGGCGGGTGGCTCATGCGCTCCTGTCAGTGGTCGTGGCCGTGTCGGCAGTGCGGGCCGTGCACATGGGGGGCCGCGGCCGGCTGGGCCGGATGGCCGTGGCCGGCATGCTGGACGTGAGCCGACGGATGCGCGTGGTCGTGGCGGCACTGGGGGCCGTGCACATGGATCTTCACCGGCTGCGGCTCGGCGGCCGGTGCGTGGGCATGGCCGTGCTCATGGGAATGGCCGTGGCCACCGCCGGCATAGGCGCCGGCCTCGGGCTCGAACGCGGCTTGCGCGGGCGCGACCTCCAGGTGCATCTGCCGCAGCAGGTCGGCCAGCACATGGTCGGGCTCGAGCTTCAGGTGGTCGGGCTGCAGCTCCAGCTGCACATGGCGGTTGCCCAGGTGGTAGGCCGCGCGCAGCAGGTCGAAGGGCGAGCCGTGCTCGCGGCAGGGGCTGACCAGCAGCACCGGCTGCGGCGCGGCCAGCACGCGGATCAGCGAGCCGTCCTCGGCCACCAGCACGTCGCCGCCGCGCACCACGGTACCGCGCGGCAGGAAGACGCCCAGCGTGCGGCCGGCGGAGTCGGTGGCGTCGAAGCGGCTTTTCTGGCGCACGTCCCAGTCGAGTTCGACCTGGGTGGCGCGCTTGAGCAGCACGGGGGCCAGGCCCTGGCCTTGGGGCAGGAGTTTGTTGACGGTCAGCATGGAGGGCAAGCCTTGGAGGGGCGCATTGACAGGCGGGCAAGCATAGCCGAGCGCCTCATTTGGTGGGCGAGCGGCCGCTCAAGGCGGTCAGCAGGCCCAGGCCGATGTAGGTGCCGCCGGCCAGCCAGCGGCCCCAGGGCCGCCGCCCGCCGTGCTGGCGCAGCAGCGGTGCGAGCGTGGCAGCCAGCGCCACGTAGCAGGCATCGGTGCAGGCCGCCAGCAGCACGAACAGGCTGCCGAGCAGCACTGCCTGCGGCATCGCCGGCGCGCTGGCGGACATGAACTGCGGCAGGAAGGCGGCGAAGAACAGGGTGGTCTTGGGATTGAGCAGGGCCACCAGGCAGCCGTCGCGGAACAAGCGGGCGCGCGAGGCGGGCGGCGGCGGTGTGGGGTTGCCGTCCCGCACGGCCGCCGGGGCGCGCAGCGCCTGCACCCCCAGGTAGACCAGATAGGCCGCGCCGGCCCACTTGACCGCGGTGAAGGCCGCCGAGGACACCGCGAACAGGGCCGCCAGGCCCAGCGACGCGCCCAGCGCATTGCCGAGGTTGCCCACCGCGACGCCCAGCACCGAGGCCAGGCCCGACGCCCGGCCCTGGGCCAGCGTGCGGGTGACGATGTAGACCACCGCGGGCCCGGGAGTGACGGCCAGCAGCAGGCTGGCGGCAGCGAAGGCGGCCAGCAGCTGGGACGGGGGAAGCAGGAGGTCCATGCGGGCTTGCCTTGTCATCAGAACAGGAAGTAGCGCTGCGCCATTGGCAGCACCCGGGCCGGCTCGCAGCTCAGCAGCAGGCCGTCGGCGCGCACCTCGTAGGTCTGCGCATCGACCTGCATCTGCGGGGTGTAGCCATTGTGGATCATCTGTGCCTTGCGCAGCCCGCGGCAGCCCCGCACGGCCGCCACCGCCTTGCGCAGCCGGTAGCGTTCGGCCACGCCGGCCGCCAGCGCGGGCTGGCTCAGGAAGGTCAGGGAGGTGGCGTGGCGGGCGCCGCCGTGGCTGCCGAACATCGGCCGGTAGTGGACCGGCTGCGGCGTGGGAATGGAGGCATTGGGATCGCCCATCGCTGCCATGGCGATCAGCCCGCCCTTGAGGACCAGCGAGGGCTTGACGCCGAAGAAGGCCGGCCGCCACAGCACCAGGTCGGCCCACTTGCCGCATTCGATGCTGCCCACCTCGTGGGCGATGCCATGGGTCAAGGCCGGGTTGATCGCCAGCTTGGCCACGTACCGCTTGACGCGGGCGTTGTCGTGGCGTTCGCCGTCGCCGGGCAGCGGGCCGCGCTGCTGCTTCATCTTGTGGGCGGTCTGCCAGCAGCGCAGGATCACTTCGCCGACCCGGCCCATGGCCTGCGAGTCGCTGGAGAACATGCTGATGGCGCCGAGGTCGTGCAGGATGTCCTCGGCGGCGATGGTCTCGCGGCGGATGCGGCTCTCGGCGAAGGCCAGGTCCTCGGCAATGGTGGCGTCGAGGTGGTGGCACACCATGAGCATGTCGAGGTGCTCGTCGATGGTGTTGACGGTGTAGGGCCGGGTCGGGTTGGTGGAGCTGGGCAGCACGTGCGCCTCGCCCACCACCTTCAGGATGTCGGGCGCATGGCCGCCGCCGGCCCCCTCGGTGTGGAAGGTGTGGATGGTGCGGCCCCGGAAGGCCGCCACGGTGTCTTCGACGAATCCGCTTTCGTTGAGCGTGTCGGTGTGGATGGCGACCTGGATGTCGCAGTCCTCGGCCACTGTGAGGCAGGTGTCGATGGCCGACGGGGTGGTGCCCCAGTCCTCGTGCAGCTTCAGTGCGATCGCGCCGGCATCGACCTGCTGGCGCAGCGCCTCGGGCCGGCTGGCGTTGCCCTTGCCGAAGAAGCCGAGGTTCATCGGGAATGCATCGGCCGCCTGCAGCATGCGCTCGAGGTTGGCGGGGCCGGGCGTGCAGGTGGTGGCGAAGGTGCCGGTGGCCGGGCCGGTGCCGCCGCCCAGCATGGTGGTGATGCCGGAACTCAGCGCCTCCTCGATCTGCTGCGGGCAGATCCAGTGAATGTGGCTGTCGATGCCGCCGGCCGTGACGATCATGCCTTCGGCCGCGATCACCTCGGTGCCGGGTCCGATGACGATGTCCACGCCGGGCTGCACATCCGGGTTGCCTGCCTTGCCGATCGCGGCGATGCGCGAGCCGCGGATGCCGATGTCGGCCTTCACGATGCCCCAGTGGTCCAGGATCACCGCATTGGTGAGCACGCAGTCCACCGCATCGTGCGGGCCGGGCCCGTTGGGCCGCTGGCCCTGGCCCATGCCGTCGCGGATGGTCTTGCCGCCGCCGAACTTCACCTCTTCGCCATAGCCGCCGGCGGCCAGCGTGAAGTCGCGTTCGACCTCGATGATGAGGTCGGTGTCGGCCAGGCGCAGGCGGTCGCCCACGGTCGGTCCGAACATCTCGGCATACGCGCGGCGCGGGAGGCTGCTCATCGGATGAAGCTCCGGCAGGAAGGCGCGGCGCGCTGGCCGCGGACGGGGGCGGGCAGGGCGCTCACAAGGGGCCCTGCACCGCGCCGTGAAAACCGTACACGACCCGGGCGCCGGCGTAGTCGACCAGCTCCACGGTGCGTTGCTGCCCCGGCTCGAAGCGCACCGCGGTGCCCGAGGCGATGTTGAGCCGCATGCCGCGCGCCGCCTCGCGGTCGAAGCGCAGTGCGGCATTGGTTTCGGCGAAGTGGTAGTGCGAGCCGACCTGGATGGGCCGGTCGCCGCTGTTCTCCACCACCAGGGTCATGGTGCGGCGGCCGGGGTTCAGAGGCAGCTCGCCGTCGTCGGTGAACAGTTCTCCGGGAATCATCGTGCGCCTCCCTCAGCTCAGGGCCATCGGCAGCAGCAATGCCGTGCCGAAGGCCGCCACGGCAGCGCCGGCCAGCGGAGCCGCCCAGGCCGCACCGTGACGAGCCCAGCGGCCGAGCGCCATGCCGGCCAGGTGCAGCAGCAGCGTGGCCAGCAGCATCCCGCCCAGGGCGGACCAGGCGCCCGGGCCGGCCAGCTCTGTGCCGTGGGCCGCTCCGTGGAACAGCGCGAAGCCGCCAGCCACGGCCGCCGCTGCTGCGCCGGGCAGGGCCGCGCGGGTGGCCACCAGCAGGCCCAGGACCAGCAGCGACGCGGCGATCATCGGCTCCACCGCCGGCATCGTTCTGGCTTGCAGCAGCGTGTAGGCAGCGCCGGCCAGCAGGAGGGCCGCAAAGGCGAGCGGGGCGAGCCAGGGACGGCGCATGCGGTCGGCACTCCAGAAGCCGACGGCCAGCATCGCCGCCAGGTGGTCGCCGCCGGTGCAGGGGTGCGTCAATCCGGCGACGAAGGCATCGGCCGCCATGCGGTGGTGCAGGCCGGCGTCTGCGCCGCCGTGGGCGAGGGCGGCGCTGCACAGCAGGCCGAAGCCGGTGGCAGCCAGGCAGGCGGTCAGGCGCGGGGTGGGTTTCATCAGGGCTGTCCTCGAAGTGAATCGCTTGCCTGCACCGTGAACGTGATAGGTCGCATGGGGAGCGGGCGGCTCACGCAATGGGCTGGTGCACGGTCACCAACTTGGTGCCGTCCGGGAAGGTGGCTTCCACCTGGATGTCGGGAATCATCTCGGGCACGCCCTCCATCACTTCCGAGCGGCTGAGCACCGTCTTGCCTTCGCTCATCAACTGCGCCACCGACTTGCCGTCGCGGGCGCCTTCGAGGATGGCCGCGGTGATGAAGGCCACCGCTTCTGGATGGTTGAGCTTCAGGCCGCGCGCCTTGCGGCGCTCGGCCAGCAGCGCGGCGGTGAAGATGAGGAGCTTGTCTTTCTCGCGCGGGGTGAGGTCCATGGCGGCAGGCGGTCGGCAAGGCGTTTGCAATTGCGGCTCGCGCCGCGTTCGACCGACTCCGAGGCAAGATGCGGACCCGCGACCGTGCGCTGCACCCGCGCCCGGGACGGTCAGCCGGTGGAAGGCTACCTTGTGCCCAAGGCCGAGGCCTGCCGCGGCAGCAGCGACATCCGGGGTGTCGGCCCGGTCACCGTGCAGAAGCAAGCAGCGCCGTGTTGGACGAGCCGGCGCTGCCGACCCGCAGCACAGGGGTGGGCATGCAGGTTGGCCGGTGACGCGGTCCGCCCGGGCGTGATGCCGGCCGGCTCGCCAACGCCGGAATGCGCAGCGGCGGGCCGCAGCCCGCCGCTGTATGCCAAGGGCTGCGCCCCGGCCTGGCTCAGAAGGTGGACCAGTCGTCGTCGTCCGTCACCGGCGTGCTGGCCGCCACGGGCGCAGGGGCCGGCGGCTTGGCGGTGGCGAGCGCCGGCCGGCTGCGCGGGACCGAAGGCGCCGCGGCGGGGGCGGCCTTGCCGTGGCGGGGGGCCGCCGCGGTGGCCATGCCGCTCGCCGACGACGAGGGGGTCGGCTGGCTGGCGGGCCGGGCCGTCCCGGCGGCGGCCCGGAGTTGCGCCTGGGGCGCGGCCACGGCCGGCAACTGGGCGGGATCGAGCTTGAAGCGCGCCACCGCGTCCACCAGCCGGCCGGCCTGCTGCCGCAGGCTGTCGGCGGCGGCGGCCGATTGCTCCACCAGCGCGGCGTTCTGCTGCGTCACCTGGTCGAGCTGGCTCACCGCGGTGCCCACCTGGCCGATGCCGGAGCTTTGCTCCCGGGTGGCGGTGCCGATCTCGGTGATCAGTTCGTTGACATGCTGCACCTGGCGCACCAGGTCCTCCATGGTGCGGCCGGCGTCGCCCACCTGCTGGCTGCCCAGCTCGACCTTCTCGACGCTGTCGTTGATCAGCGTCTTGATTTCCTTGGCCGCCTGCGCGCTGCGCTGTGCCAGCGTGCGCACCTCGCCGGCCACCACCGCGAAGCCGCGGCCCTGCTCGCCGGCACGCGCCGCTTCCACCGCTGCGTTCAGCGCCAGGATGTTGGTCTGGAAGGCAATGCCGTCGATCACGCCAATGATGTCGCCGATCTTGCGGCTGGCCGTGGTGATGGTCTCCATCGTGCCCACCACCTGGTCCACCACCTGGCCGCCGCGCGCGGCGGCGTCGCTGGCGGCGCCGGCCAGCTCGGCAGCCTTGCGGGTGGTTTCGGCGTTGGCGTGCACGGTGCCGGTGAGCTGCTCCATCGAAGCCGCTGTCTGCTGCAGGCTGGAGGCCTGCTCCTCGGTGCGTTGCGACAGGTCCTGGTTGCCGGTGGCGATCTCGGAGGAGCCGGTGGCGATCGAATCCGCGCTGGTGCGGATGCCGCTCACCACGGCGACCAGCGACTGCTGCATGCGCTTCATGGCGGCCAGCACGCTGGTGGTGTCGCCTTCGCGGGTGGCGATCGGCATGCTGAGGTCGCCCTCGGCGATGCGCTGCACCACGGCGGTGGTGTAGGCCGGCTCGCCACCCAGCTGCTGCACCAGGCTGCGGGTGATCAGGAAGGCGGCGCCGGCGCCGATCAGCAGGGCCAGCGCGCAGAAGCCGAGCATCACCGCGCGGGCGCGGTGGTAATCCTCGCGGGCGGCCGTGGCGGCCTCGTCGTTCAGCTTGTCCTCCAGGTCCACCAGCTCGGCCAGGGCTCTCAGCCACGTGACCTGCGCCGGCTGCGTCTGCTGCAGCAGCAGCCGGATCGCTTCCTCATTGCGTTGGGCCAGGCCGAGCTCGATCACCTGGTTGGTCAGCGGGCGCGCGATGGTCTTCAGCTCCTTGATGCGGGCCACCAGGGTGCGTTCGGCTTCCACGCCGTTCTCGGAGGCGGCGATCAGTGCGTCGAGCTTCTGCTCGGCCGCGTCGTATTCGGCGCGCAGCGTCGCCACCAGGGCGGCTTCGGCTTTCATGCCGGCGTCGTCGGTGACCAGGATCAGGGTGCGCGTGCCGGTGGCCACGCGGTTGATGACGGTGCGCATGCTGCCCGCGAGGCGCGCCTTCTGGCTGTTGAAGGCGACGATCTCGTCGAGTCGGCCGTTCATGGCAGCCATGCTGCTGACACCCAGGGCGGCGATGGCGGCCAGCAGGATCAGCACGAGGCCGAAGGCGAGGTGCAGGCGGGTGCCGATGCGGAGGCTGTCGAAGGCTTTCAAGGAGGCTCCTGAAGGAAGCTGTGAAGTCGCGCCTGCCATGCAGCGCTGGCCCGGCTGCCATGGTTTCGGCTGCGGCATGACGAACTTGACGGGCACGGCCGCGGCGAGACACAGGAAATTCCTGACAGCAGGCCCGCCGCGCGTGCGAGCACTGACGCTCAGTGGCGCATTCCACGGCCCCAGCCGGCCACCCGGGGCGCGGGCGACGTGCGCCGGCCGGTGCCGGTCCGGCTCAGGTGCGCCAGACGCGCGGGCGCAGCTCCCCGCCATGCCAGAGCTGCCGGCGCCAGCGCGCCCGCACGCCTTGCAGCGCCAGCCACAGCGGCTCGACGCGCGAGGCCAGCGCACGCAGCACCACCACCTGCGCGTCGGGCGAGGTGGCGCCGAAGCGGGGCAGGCGGTCGTGCGGCCAGCCCTCGCGGGCAGCCGCGAGCAGGGCCTCGCGTTCGGTAGCGCTCCACGGCGTGCCGCTGGCGCACCACAGGGTGGCCAGCGCGGTCTGGCCGTCCCAGCCCAGCGGGCTGTGCAGCAGCCGTCGCGACCCGGGCTCGCCCGCGTCGATGCGGGCGCGCTCCAGCCACAGGCCGGGCAGCTCCAGGTGTTGCTCGATGCTGCCGTGGTCGAAGGCCTGGCCGGCGGCGGGCAGGCCCAGGGCCAGCAGGTCCCAGCCGATCATCTGGGCGCCGGGCGCCAGCTCGAAGCACTGCCGGTTGAGCGCCACGGTGCCGGCATGCGCGATGGTTTCCAGCGGCAGCCATTCGAGCCGGCCGCCGGCCGCCACCCGGGCCTGCACGTGC
Source organism: Eleftheria terrae (assembly GCF_030419005.1). Lineage (NCBI taxonomy): Bacteria > Pseudomonadati > Pseudomonadota > Betaproteobacteria > Burkholderiales > Eleftheria > Eleftheria terrae. The sequence continues at coordinate 2,150,682 of NZ_CP106951.1, read as the reverse complement.
TGCTCGGCCCGGTGGCCGGCGCTGCGGTAGAAGCGGGTGGCGCCCGGCGTGGTGAGCAGGGCATGCGCGCCTTCATCCACTTGCAGCTCGACCCGGAGCACATCGCCACCGACCAGGCCGCCCGGCGGGTGCACCAGCACGTGGTGGCACACGGCCGGCCCTTCCGGGTAGAGCGCGGCCAGCACCCGCAAAGGCCCGTCGTGGCAGTCATGGGCCACCGTGCGCGGGGCATCGTGGCGGTAATGGAGCTTCAGGTGGCCGTGCCAGCCCATGGCGTTGCGGCTCGCGGCCGTGCGGTCAGGAGGAAGCGGCAGTGTAGGGGCGGTGCGGGCGTCCCGGGCCGGGTCGGGTCGGTGGACAGGCTGTCTCGTAGATGAACAGTACGGAGATCAGCCACCGCCGGCAAAGCGGCGCAGGCCGTCGAGGTCGAGCACCGTGAGGCCGCGGTGCTCGATGCGGATCAGCCCGGCCTGTTGCAGCCGCTGCAGCGCCACGTTGGCGCGCTGGCGGGAGACGCCCGACAGCAGGCCCACTTCCACCTGCAGCAGGTCGACATACGGTCCGGGCTCCGGATACAGGTCAGGATTGAAGAGGCTGGCCAGGCAGCGCGCCAGCCGGGCGTCGGGGCCCAGCAGGCGGTCGTATTCGAGCAGGCCGATGAACAGGCCCAGGCGGGCGTTCAGCAGGTTGAGCAGGAAATGGTTGAAGGGCAGGCTGGTGCCGCGCAGCCATTCGAAGCTGTGGCGTGGCAGCAGGGCCACCCGCGTGTCGCGGATGGCGATGATGTCGTAGCGGCGCCGCTCCTGCTTCAGCAGCGAGCCCTCGCCGAACCAGCCGCCGGCGACCACGCCGGCCAGGGTCGCGGTGCGGCCCTCCGGCGAGGTGACCGACATCTTGGCCAGCCCCTCGACGATGCCGATCCAGTGCTCGGCCGGCTCGCCGGTGCGGCCGATGTAGCCGCCCGCCGGCACCTTCACCTCCCGCACGTCACTCGCCACCCGAGCGAACTCGGCCGCGCTGAGGTTGCGGCCCCAGCTGGAGGTGCGCAGCATGTCGATCAGGCGGGTCATGGAGGGACAGGAGCAGCGGATGCGCCATTGTAGGAAGGGCGGGCCGGCATGGGGCCGTGCCGCACGGCCGCCGGCCTGCCCATCCGCCACGGATCGCGCGGCTCGCCGCAGCCCGGCCCCTTGCGGTGGGCCGACCGGTCGCAGCGCCCCCGGCCAGGCGGATGCTATCCGCCCGTCACCTCGGCCACCGGTTCCACCAGGTGCGCGCGTGCATGCAGGTAGGCGGTGGCGCGGCGCTTGGCCTCGATGTCGCGCAGCACATGGCCGGCCGCCTCCAGCGGCAGATGCAGCGCCGTGGCCAGCTCGGCGGCTGGCAGGCCGTGGTTGTGCGCCCACAGGGCCAGGTCCATCTGCGGGTAGGGCAAGGCGAAGTAGAACTCGTCCTGGCCCTGCGGCAGGCTGTAGGTGTCGGTGGTGGGCTGCGCGCTGCACACCGCCTCGGGCAGGCCCAGGTGGCGGGCCATGGCATAGACCTGGCTCTTGTACAGGTGGGCGATGGGCTTGAGGTCGGCCGCGCCATCGCCGTTCTTGACGAAAAAGCCCTGGTCGTATTCCAGCCGGTTGGGCGTGCCGACGACCGCATAGTGCAGCCGGTCGGCATGGCCGTATTCCACCGTCTTGCGCACCCGTTGCTTGTAGTTGGTGGCCGCCACGATCTGCAGGTACTCGCGCACCGGCAGGCGGGCCTGCTGCCGTTCGCCGGCCGGCGATTCGACGATGAGCGTGAAGCAGTTGATGCGCCCGGCGCTGCCGCCGCTGATGGCGATCTTGTTCCGCCAGCCCGGGCCGTAGGCCGGGAAGACGGCACGGATGGCGGCGTCGCGAAGGCGGTAGCAGCCCAGCGCTTCCAGGGCCGGGCCGATGTCCTGCAGCGCGAAGCTCACGCCCAGGTGCTCGGCCACCGCGCGGCCGCGGGCGGTGCTGTCGCTGCTGGAGTCCTGCTCAGGCAGCAGCAGGCCGAACACCCGCGAGGCGCCGAGCGCCCGCACCGCGAGCGCGGCGCAGACCGAGCTGTCGATGCCGCCGGAGAGCGCCACCACCACGCCACGCCGGTGCAGGCGCTGCGCGAGGGTCTCCACCATCCAGCCGGCAATGCGGCTGGCCTCTGCCTCGCAGTCCAGGGCCAGTACGTCGGGGGTCAGGGTCGCGGTGCTCATGGCTGGGGCGGCTCAGTGCAGCGTGAGCTTGTGGCTCACGAAGGCCTCGATGTTGTCCAGGCTGTCGAGGTTCTCGGGCACCATCTCTTCGTCGGCGATGCGGATGCCGAAGGACTGCTCCAGGTGCGTGATGAGTTCCAGGAAGCCGGTGGAGTCGAGCACATGGTGCTCGATGAAGGAGTCGGCGTCGCCCAAGACGGCGCCGGTGTGGCCCATCAGGAGGTTGTCGAGGATGTAGGCGCGAACCTGCTGCTTGATGCTGGACATGATGTCGTGGGTCGGTGGGTGGAAAGGGCGGCGGGCGTCGGCGGGCCGGGTGGCTCAGGCCAGTCCTGCGCGAGTGATCTTGCCGGTGTCGGTGTGGGGCAGGGCGTCCACGAAGCAGACCGAGCGGGGCACCATGAAGGACTCGAGATGGTCCATGCAGTGGCGCAGCACCGCGCGCTCGTCGAGCCGATGGCCGGGGCTCGGCACCACGAAGGCCTTCACGGCCTGGCCCAGGGTGGCGTCCGGCACGCCGACCACGGCGGCCTGGAACACGCCGTCGAGCGCGTACAGCACGTCCTCCACCTCGCGCGGGCTGACCTTCTCGCCACGGCTCTTGATGATGTCGTCGCTGCGCGCGACGAAATACAGGTAGCCCTGCTCATCGGTGCGGAAGAGGTCGCCCGTGTGCAGCACCCGCTCGCCCGGCAGGGGGCCGTGGCGCAGGCGCAGCTCGGTCTGCTCCGGGTCGCGCCAGTAGCCGCGCATCACGTGGCTGCCACGCACCACCAGTTCGCCGGTGTGGCCGTGCGGCAGGCGCCGGCCGGCCTCGTCCACCAGCCACATTTCCTGGTTGGGCATGCCGCGGCCCACGCTGCCCGGGCGCAGCGCCAGCTGCTCGGGTGGCAGGTAGCTGACCCGCTTGCATTCGGTCAGGCCGTACATGGAGTACAGGCGCGCCTGCGGCAGCCGCTGCTGCAGCGCCTGCACATGGGCCAGCGGCAGTGCCGCAGCGGCATTCGTGATGAGGCGCAGCGCGCCGAGGTCGTGGCGCTCCAGGCCCGACTGCGCGAGCAGCAGCGCATGCATCGTCGGCACGCCGGGGAACACGGTGACCCGCTCGCGTGCCAGCGTCTGTAGCACCCGCTGCGGGAAGGCGAAGGAGCGCTCCAGCACCACGGTGGCGCCCAGCGCGAAGGCCATCAGCACCTGGTAGAGCCCATAGCCGAAGCTCAGCGGCAGGGCGTTGAAGATGACATCCTCGCCCTGCAGGCCCAGGTAGTCGCTCACCGAGCGCGCGGCCGACAGCATGTTGAGGTGGGTCAGCATCACGCCCTTGGGCCGCCCGGTGGAGCCAGAGGTGTACAGCAGCGCCGCCAGGTCCTGGTCGATCACTCCCTCGGCATCGGCCGGCGCCAGCGTGGGCGCCTCGCCGCGCGGGAAGGGCCGCTCGGCACCCTGCACCGCGCCGCCCGCCACGCTGCACAGCCGCAGGCCGGGGCTGCGCAAAAGCGCGGGCCGGAAGGCGCTGTGCAGGCTGGCCTGCGTGAGGAGGGCCACCGCCTCGGTGTGCTGCAGCAGCCACGCCAGCTTGTCGGCCCGGGTCAGCGCGTGCACCGGGACCATGACCGCGCCGGCCTTCAGCACGCCGTAGATCGCAGCCACCAGCTCGACGCTGTTGTCCATCATCAGCAGCACGCGGTCGCCGCGGGCGACGCCGGCCTGGCGCAATTGCGTGGCGACGCCAGCGGCCAGCCGCTCCACCTCGGCATAGCTGTGGCGCCGCTCGCCGCAGACCAGCGCGCAGCGGTCCGGCACGCGTTGCGCGGTGGCCTGGAAGGGGTGGTGCAGCAGCATGTCGCTCACCCGGCCCCGCCCAGCATCTGCTCATGCAGCAGCATGGTGGACAGCACGCCGACGAAGGCCATGTTGTCGGCAAAGCCGCTGGCCCGCCCGGCCCGGCATTTCTCCACCAGCTTGCCGACGGCCGTGGCATCGAAGTAGCCGGCTTCGGCCAGGCGCCCGGGCGACAGCAGTTCAGCCACATAGTCCAGCGGCCGGCCCTGCGTGAAGAAGCAGGCGCTGTCGGGCGCCCGGTAGGGTTGCTTGCTGCGCTGGCGCAACGCCTCGGGCAGCAGGCCGCGCACCGATTGCTTGAGCAGGTGTTTCTCGGCCAGCCCGCGCAGCTTCCATTGCGCCGGCAGCCCGGCGGCGAATTCGATCAGGCGGTGGTCCAGGAAGGGAAAGCGGCTCTCGATCGACTCGGCCATCGCCACCCGGTCGCCCTGTGCACTCAGCAGGTAGCCCGACAGCAGCGTGTGCGCCTCGATGTACTGGTCCTGCGCGAGCGCTTCCCAGCGGCCGAAGTCCGCCGGCAGGCTGGCGGCCACCGTGGCCGGCGGGTCGCAATCGGCCAGAGCGTGGCGCAGGTCCTGCGAGAAGAACTGCCAGCTGCGCCGGGTGCTGGTCCAGCGCGGCTGATGGGCAAAGCAGCGCGGGTTGGAGCCGCTGGCGCCGGCGGCGAAGAAGCCACCGGCCAGCGCAGCGCGCCCGGTCGGCGAATGGGCCAGCCAGGGGTAGAGCCGCTCCAGCAGGCGGGGCCGCCAGCGCGAGCCGGGCGCGCGTGCCATGAAGCGGCGCACCCTGGCTTCCTTGAACAGGTCGTAGCCGCCGAACACCTCGTCGGCGCCTTCGCCGGTGAGCACCACCTTGTAGCCCGCCTGCCGCACCTGCGCTGCCAGCAGCATCATCGGCACCGGCGCGGTCCGCAGCACCGGCGACTCGATGTGCCGGATGGCGCGCGGGAAGGCGGCTGCAATGTCGGCCGGGCGGCAGCGCAGCGCATGGTGCTCGCTGCCAAGGTGGTCGGCCAGCAGCCGCTGGTGGGCGCTCTCGTCGAACTCGGGATCGTCGAAGGTCAGCGAGAAGGTGCTCAGCGGCGCATCGCTGCAGCGGCGCACCAGGGTGGCGATGATCGAAGAGTCGAGCCCGCCACTGAGATAGGCGCCCACCGGGACGTCCGCGCGCAGCTGCAGGCGCACCGCCTCCTCCAGCCGCTCGCGCAGCGCCTCGGCAGCCTCGGCTTCGCTGGTGGTGGTGCGCACCGGCGCAGCGGGGAAGCGCCAGTCCCAGTACCGACGCGCCTGCAGCGTGGCGCCGCTGGCCACCAGCAGGTGCCCGGGCGCCAGCGACTGCACGCCTTCGAACAGGGAGCGCGGCGCCAGCGGCGCCCAGCAGGTGAACAGCTCGCCCAGCGCGCGCCGGTCCAGCCGGCGGGGCAGGCGGTGGTCGGCGAACAAGGCCTTGACCTCGGACGCGAAGCTCAACCTGCCGGCCTGCCAGCTGTAGAACAACGGCCGGATGCCGGTGCGGTCGCGTGCCAGCAGCAGCCGCTGTCGCGGCCGGTCCCACAGGGCAAACGCAAACTGCCCGTTGAGCCGTTCGACGAAGGCGTCGCCGTGCTCCTCGTAGAGGTGCACCAGCACCTCGGTGTCGCTGCGGGTGGCGAAGCGGTGGCCCCGGGCCTGCAGTTCACGCCGCAGCTCCGGGTGGTTGAAGATCTCGCCGTTGAAGACCACCGAGATGCTGCCGTCCTCGTTGTGCAGCGGCTGGGCGCCACCCTCCGGGTCGACGATGCTGAGCCGGGCGTGTGCCAGGCCCACCGGGCCGTCGGTCATCACGCCGCTGCCGTCCGGCCCGCGGTGGCGCAGCCGGCCGATCATGGCCTGCAACAGTTCTCGCGCGGGGGGCTGCCCCGGCGAGTGAATGCCTGCGATGCCGCACATGGCCGGCGCTCAGTCGTCGTCGCGGTCGAAGGCGGTGATGTACCAGCTGGCCGCATCGGCCTGCGCGGCGTCGCCATGCCGGCTGAGGAACAGCGGCGCGCGTGACTCGCGCTGCAGGAAGCCGGCCGCCAGCAGGGCCGCGGCCACCTGCGGCCGCCCGTAGAACTCCACCTGCACCACGCTGGCGCCGGCGGCAGCCGCTTCGCGGCAAAAACCGCTCATCAGTGCCACGGTGTCGCGGTCGGGGTCGGCGCAGAAGAAGTCGCTGATCAGCGCGCTGCCATCCTGCAGGCGCCAGGCCACATAGCCCACCGGGCGGCCGCCCGCATCACTGGCCAAAGAAAGGCGCCACTGCGGCCGCGGATAGCGCCAGCCCAGCACTGCTGGCGAGCGCTCGGACAGCAGCAGGTCGGTGCGGCGCCCCATCCACAGCGTGGCCAGCGCCGGGTCCTCGGCGTCGACCTCGCGCCATTGGAGGTGGGCCGCCTCGCGGCGCCAGCGCCGTGCATCCCATGCCGACAAGAGCGCGTCGGCCGGCCTGGCCAGCCAGGGCAGCAACCACCCCGGTACACGCGACCCCAGCACGGGCGCGCTGCGCAGCAGCTTGGCATAGCGCATGGCGCCGCCGAGCTTGACCATGCCGACGCGGGTGCAGACCGCTTCGGACTTGCTGTTCGGAAAGCCGTAGACGAAATCGAAGCGAGCCTGGCCGATGTCGATGCAGCGGCGCATCAAGGTCAGTGCCGGCCCGAGCGAGCGGTGCGCCTGGGCCACCACGTAGTCGGCCAGGCCGGCCGCCTTGACGCAGCGCTCGCCCAGCCAGAACACCCGCTCGTGCAGGCACTGCACGCCGACCGCCTCGGTACTGGCTTCCTCCCGCAACAGCACGCAGGTGCCATGGCCGGCCGGGTTGCGCAGGTAGCCGCGCTGCAGCTTGTCCTCGGCCCAGGGCCGGCTCGCGCCAGGCAGGTTCTGAGACCACAGGAAGGCCAGCGTGGCCTCATTGCCGACGATGGCCGATTCCTGGGCGATGTATCTCGTGGGGCTGGACCGCATGCTTGACCACACCACCGCGGCTGTGTCCCTGGGGTCGCCGGCGGCGCCTGCCTGCTGGTCCGACCCTCTCCGCCCCGTGCCGACAGCACCGGGGCGGATTCCTCCGCGGTTCTTGTTCTCCTTGGCCGCATCGTAACTTCGTGTACCCCGTCACGGTGTTGGCACCCCCGCAGCCGGGGGGCCGCCACCACCCCCCTGAACCAGAGGGAGGAGAAGTGCCGATGACAGCGCGTTCGAAGCCGCGTCTCAGCCCCGCGGGGCAATGACATTTCTCACAAATGTGGTGGGTGCGTCGCTTGAATTTTCGTAGACGTAGGCTTGGTCGGAGGCGAACAGCCAGGACTGCCCGGCACCCAGCGCGCGGGAGCCGGACGAAGTGAGAACACACACCGAGCCGTCCACCACGTAGAGCATTTCGTGGAAGCCGGGCGAGTCGGGCTGGGCGTCGTAGCGGTCGCCGGCGGCCAGGCGGAACTCCCACAACTCCACGATGCCGAGCGGCTGGCGCAGGCTCTCGAGCAGCAGGGCATGGCTGCCGGCTTGCCGGCCACGCCAGGCGAGCACCGGCTCGCCCCGGACGGCGCTGTTGCCGGGCGGGCGCAGCAGTTCGGCGAAGGCCAGCCCGAGGGCGGTCGCAATGCGGTCCAGCGTCACCAGGCTGACGTTGGTGTCGCCATTTTCCAGGCTGACCAGCATGCGGCGGCTGACGTCCGAGGCAGTGGCGAGCGCTTCCTGGCTCAGCCCGCGAGCCAGCCGCGCGGCGCGCAGGTTGGTCGCCACGTGCTGCAGCACCAGGGTGGGCTTGCTTTTCATTTGCGCACTATACTGCGCTCAAGTGTGCAGTATGTTGCACACGCCTCGCCAGAGGCGACCTGCCCACCTTGTCTGCCGCCCATGAGTTCCGTCCTTGCCTCTGCCGAACTGACGGCTTCGCCGCCCCCCACCTCCAACCGCCGCCGCGAAGCGGTGCTGCTGTTCATCACGATGATCTGGGGCGCCACCTTCCTGGTGGTGCAGATCGGCCTGAGCTGGGCCGGCCCCTACACCTTCGTCGGGCTGCGCTTTGCCACGGCCGCCTTGCTGCTGGCGCTGGCGCTGCGCGGGCAGCTCGCTGGACTGAGCCGCCGGGAACTGCAGGCCGGTGCGCTGGTGGGCATTTCGGCGTTCTTCGGCTACACGCTGCAGACGGTCGGCCTGCAGGGCATCTCGAGCAGCAAGTCGGCCTTCCTGACCGCGCTGTACGTGCCCATGGTGCCGCTGCTGCAATGGGCCTTGTACCGCCGGCCGCCCCGCGTGATGGCGCTGCTGGCGGTGGTGCTGGCCTTCGTCGGCACGGTGCTGCTGTCCAACCCGGCGGGGCTGGACTGGCAGTTCGGCCTGCACGATGCGTTGACGGTGGGTTGCGCCGCGGCGGTTGCCTTCGAAATCATCCTCATCAGCCGCTATGCCAAGGGGCTGGACCCGGCCCGGCTGGCGTTCGTGCAACTGGTGGTCGTCGCGCTGCTGTGCGCGCCGGTGGCAGTGCTCAACGCAGAGGCGGCGCCGCAGTGGACGCCCGGGCTGCTCGCCTGCCTCGGCAGCATGGCCTGCGCGACCGCCTTCATCCAGTTCGCGATGAACTGGGCGCAGCAGACCGTGCCGGCCACGCGGGCCACCGTGATCTATGCGATGGAGCCGGTCTGGGCCGGCATTGTCGGCCGGCTGGCAGGCGAGCGGCTCGGGGTGCTGGGCGTCCTCGGCGGGGCCTTGATCGTGCTGAGCGTGATGGTCAGCGAGCTGCGCTGGCCGCGTCGGAAAGCACCGCCCGCGGCCTCCTGACATCACCGGCCTGCGGGGCTGCAGACGCAGCCGCATGCCGGATCCTCGGCGTGTCGCGCGCCGCGGGGGGCGCGGCCGTGTCCGCAGCCGGGCCCGCCGCGCGGCCCAGGCGGCGGCTCTCGGCCAGCGCGTCGTCGACCATGCGGCGGTAGTCGCCTGAGGCTTTCAGCTCCTGCAGCGCCAGGTTGAAGCGCCGCAGCAAGGCCTGCCTGCCGGTGTTCTTCAGGAACACCAGGTGGGCCGGCAGGGCCAGCAGGGGCGCCGCGGTCGGCGCCACCCCGGGGAAGGCGCCGGAGCGCAGCTGCGCGGAGCCCGACTGTTCCACCGCCAGCACCGCATCCAGCCGACCGGCGCTGAGCTTGCGGAAGTTGTAGACGTCGCTGGCGGCCGGCTCCGCATGCAGCTCGCCGGCACGCAGCGCGGTGTCGAAGGCATCGCCATAGTTCCAGCCGCGCAGCACGCCGATGCGCAGGCCCTTGAGGTCGCTCACCGAGCGGATGCCGGCCGCCCGCGCCGCCGGGGCATATACGTAGAGCTGCTCGACAAACAGCGGCTCGCTGAAATCGAAGCGGCGCAGCCGCTCGGTGGTCTTGTACATGCCGGCGGCACCGGCCCGGCCGGTCTCCAGCGCGGCCACCACCCGCCCCCAGGGCAGCGCCTGCAGGGTCAGCGGCTGGCCCATCCTGGCGAAGGCGGCGCGCAGCAGTGCCGGGTAGAGGCCGGCCGCTTCGCCGTCACGCTGGTACATGAAAGGGGCGTTGGCGATGTCGATGCCCACCGATTCCTGCGCCCGCGCCGCGGGGGCGGGCCAGGCGAGGGCTGCCAGCACAAGGGCCGGCAACAGGGTGCGAGGGGACCGTGCCATCACGGGCGCCTTTCATCCGGCTTCATGACAAGCCAGCATACCCCCGGGCCAGCGACCGTCGGGGGCGGGCGATCCCGGGGGTGGCAGCCCCCGCAGCTCAGCTCAACAGGTCGAGCAGCGCCCGCGCCACCACCCGGGTGGCGCGCTTCAGGTCGGCCAGCACCAGGTGCTCGTCGGCCCGCTTGGCCTGCGACTCCAGCACCGTGCGCGGGCCGGCGCCATAGATGACGGCCGGGATGCCGCGCTCGCAGTAGAGCCGCACGTCGGTGTAGAGCGGGCTGCCCATGGTGGGAATGGGCTCGCCGATCACCGCTTCGCCGTGGCGCTGCAGTGCCTCTACCAGGGGTGCGTTGCCCGGCAGCGGTTGCAGCGCGCGTGCCAGCAGCAGCCGGCGTATCTCCACCGTGATGCCTGGCACGCCGGCCGCCGCCTCGGTGATGACGTGGCGCAGCTCGGCCTCGACCGCCACCGGGTCTTCCTCGGGGATCATGCGGCGGTCGAGCTTGAAGACGACCTTGCCCGGCACGACGTTGGTGTTGGTGCCGCCTTCGATGCGGCCGACATTGAGGTAGGGGTGGCGGATGCCGGGCACGGCCGAGCAGGTCCGGGCATAGCGCTCGTTGCAGGCATACAGCGCCTGCAGCAGCGTGACGGCGCCCTGCAGCGCATCGATGCCGGTGTGCGGGATGGCCGCATGCGCCATCCTGCCGTGCACCGCCACCTCCATCTGCAGGCAGCCGTTGTGGGCCGTCACCACCTCGTAGCTGAAGCCGGCGGCGATCAGCAGGTCCGGCCGTGTCAGCCCCTGGGCCAGCAGCCAGCCCGGGCCCAGCTCGCCGCCGAACTCCTCGTCATAGGTGAAATGCAGCTCCACGCTGCCCTTCAACGGGCGGCCGAGCGACTCCAGCGCACGCACCGCGAACGTGTAGGTGGCGAAGTCGCTCTTGCTGACGGCGGCGGCCCGGCCGTAGAGCCGGCCGTCGACGATCTCGCCGCCATAGGGATCGTGCGTCCAGCCCTCGCCGGGGGGCACCACGTCGCCATGCGCGTTGAGCGCGATGGTGCGGCCTTCGCTGTAGCGGCGCCGCACGATGAGGTTGGTGATGGAGGCCAGCCCAGCAGCTTCCACCTCGGCCTGCGGCACCGCGTGGCGCTCGGCCTCGAAGCCGAAGCGGCCCAGCAGCTCGGCCGTGCGCTCGGCATGCGGTGCATTGTTGCCCGGCGGGGTGTCGGTGGGCACGCGCACCACTTCCTGCAGGAAGCGCACCTGTTCGTCGAAGTGCGCATCGATCCAGGCATCGATGCGTTCATGGTCGCTCATGGAACTCCTGCTCCAGTTGCTCCAGCAGCTGCTGGAAGGCCGACACGCAGAGCTGCGCGTCGTCGCTGGTGATGGTCTCCAGCGGGTTGTGGCTGATGCCGCCGTTGCCGCCGCGCACAAACAGCATGGCCTGCGGCATCACCTCGTGCAGCACCATCGCGTCGTGCCCGGCCCCGCTCGGCAGCGGGTGCACCGGCAGGCCCAGCGCAGTGACGGCGCGCGACCAGCGCGCCTGCCAGGCCGCATCGCTGGGCGCCGCGGCGGCGCGCATGGTTTCCTCGGCCTGCCAGGAAAGGCCACGGCGGTGGCAGATGGCGGCCAGCTCGGCCAGCACGTCCGCCGCCAGGCGGTCGCGCTGGGGGTCGTTCGGTGCGCGCAGGTCGAGGCTGAACCGGCAGCGCCCCGGCACCACGTTCATCGAGCCGGCCGGCACCTCCAGCATGCCGATGGTGCCCACCGAATCGCCGTCGGCCGCGGCGCGGCGCTCCACATACAGCGCCAGCTCGGCCACCGCCACGGCCGCATCGCGACGCCGGCCCATCGGTGTGGTGCCGGCATGGCTGGCGACGCCGGTGACCTCGCACAGCAGGCGCACGCTGCCGTTGATGGAGCTGACCACACCCAGCGGCAGGTCCAGCTCCTCGAGCACCGGACCCTGCTCGATGTGCACTTCGACAAAGCCGAGGTAGTCGTGCGGCCGGCGTGCCAGCGCCGGAATGCCGGCCGGGTCGAGCCCCGCCTGGCGCATCGCCTCGCGCATCGTCACGCCGTCGGCATCGGCCTGTTCCAGCCAGGCGGCGTCGAAGCGGCCGATCAGCGCCGAAGACGCCAGGAAGGCCGCCTTGTAGCGCTGGCCCTCTTCTTCGGCAAAGCCCACCACCTCGATGCCGAACGGCAGGCGCCGCCCACTGCGGTGCAGTGCGGCAACACAAGCCATCGGCACCAGGATGCCCAGGCGGCCGTCGTACTTGCCGGCCCGCCGCACCGTGTCGTAGTGCGAGCCGGTCAGCAGGGCGCGGGCGCCCGGCTGGCGGCCGTGATAGCGGCCGACCACGTTGCCGACCGCGTCGATCGCCACGTCATCGAAGCCGCAGTCCCGCATCCAAGCCTGCAGCTGTGCGGCGCACGCGCGATGGGCCTTGGTCAGGTAGGTCACGGTGAGCTGCCGAGCATCGGCAGCTCCTGCATCGCTGTGCACCGCGAGCTGCTCGGCCCAGTCCCACACCTGCTCGCCGAGGCCCGGCAGCTGGCCAAAGCGCTCGTTCAGGCGCAGCTCCGCAATGCGGTGGATGTTGCGCAGGCATTCGGCGAACTCGAAGTCCGGCTGGCCGGCCAGACGGCGAGCGAAGGTCTCGATGATCTGCTGCCGCGTCAGCCCGCTGCCGCGCGGGCCCCGCACCGCCAGGATGAAGGGCCAGCCGAAGCGCCGGTTGTAGTCGGCGTTGAGACGCTGCAGCGTCTCGAACTCCTCGCGGGTGCAATGGGTCAGCCCGGCCTTGGCCTGCTCCTGGCTCGACTCGGCGGTCAGCTCGCCGGCGACGGCGGCCTTGCCGGCCAGCTCGGGGTGGGCGCGGATCAGCGCGAGCTGCGGCTCCCGGCCGGCCTCGCGCACGGCTTCCACCAGTGCCCGCTTCAGCTGGGGCAGCGTGCGGAAGGGCCGGCGCGCCCAGGCCGCCTCGGCCACCCAGGGCGAATGTTCGTAGATGCCCTCCAGCAGCGTGGTGAACTCGGCCGCGCCGGCGGTGTTGAGTCGGTCCAGGGTCAGCATGGCTTCATTCCCAGACGAAGGCGGTGGCCGCATCGAAGGGATGCACCTGCTGCCAGTGGCGGGCGATGTCGATGCGCCGCGTGATCCAGACCCGGTCGTGCGACTCGATGTGGTCGAGGAACTTCAGCAAGGCCTTGAAGCGTCCGGGCCGCCCCAGCAGCCGGCAGTGCATGCCGACCGACATCATCTTGGGCGCTTCGTCGCCTTCGGCATACAGCACGTCGAAGGTGTCGCGCAAGTAGGTGTAGAAGTCCTCGCCATGGGCGTAGCCCTGTGGCAGCGCGAAGCGCATGTCGTTGACGTCCAGCGTGTAGGGCACCACCAGGTGGGGCGCCAGGCTGCCGTCGCTCTTGCGCACCTGCATCCACAGCGGCAGGTCGTCACCGTAGTAGTCGCTGTCGTAGGCGAAGCCGCCGTGGTCGGCCACCAGGCGGCGGGTGTTGGGGCTGTCGCGGCCGGTGTACCAGCCCAGCGGCCGCTCGCCGGTGAGCTGCTCGATGATCTCCATGCCGCGGCGCAGGTGCTCGCGCTCGAGCGCCTCGTCGGCAGTCTGGTAGTGGATCCAGCGCCAGCCGTGGCAGGCGATCTCGTGGCGCAGCTCGACGATGGCCTGGGTCAGCTCGGGATGGCGTTGCAGCGCCATCGAGACGCCGAACACCGTCATCGGCAGCGCGCGCTTCTCGAACTCGCGCAGGATGCGCCAGACGCCCGCCCGGGAGCCGTACTCGTAGATCGACTCCATGCTCAGGTGGCGCGCCGGGAAGGCCGGCGGGTTGAACATCTCGGAGAGGAACTGCTCGCTGCCGGCGTCGCCGTGCAGCACCGAGTTCTCGCCGCCTTCCTCGTAGTTGAGCACGAACTGCACCGCGATGCGGGCCTGGCCGGGCCATTGCGCATGCGGAGGGTGCTCGCCGTAGCCGATCAGGTCGCGCGGGTAGCGGGGGGTGGGTGAGGTCATCGTCTTCAGTCCTGGGGCATCAAGGCGGCTTCGAGGTCGGGCACGCGCGGGTCCAGCCGCAGGTTGCGCTCGACGTTGTGCAGGTGGTCTTCGAGCACGCGCACGGCGGCGCGCGCATCGCGGCGCTCCAGTGCGTCGACGATGGCCACATGCTCCTCGAAGGAGTGCTCGGCCGAATGGGACGACTGGTACATCAGCGAAATCAGCGAGCTGCGCGACACCAGGTCCTGCAGCATCTCGGCCAGCACCTCGTTGCCCAGCTGCCGGGCCAGCACCACGTGGAAGTCGGCCAGCAGCCGGGTGCGGCCGGACACGTCGGTGCGCTGCACCGCCGCCTGCTCGCGCCGCAGGTGCTCGCGCAGCTCGGCCACCTGGGCCGGGGTGATCTCGGCCACCAGGCGCCGCACCATGCCGGCCTCCAGCAGCTTGCGCACCTCGAACACCTGGCGCGCCTCGGCCACGCTCGGCTGGGCGACGAAGGCGCCGCGGGCCGGCTCCAGCGTCACCAACCGGTCGCGGCTGAGCTGGTTCAGCGCCTGCCGCACCAGCGTACGCGAGACCTTGAAGATGTCGGCGATCTTCTGCTCGGCCAGCTTGGTGCCGGGCATCAGGCGCCGCTCGACGATGGCGGCGGTGATGGATTCGACGATGCGCTGGGTGGTGTTCTGTGCCTGACCGGCGCCACCGGGCTCCAGGCGTGCGTTTGCCGCACTGCCGGCTTGTGGGGCGGTGCGCTTCTTGCCGGCGGCGGGTCGGGGGGATTTGGATGGGGCAGGGGGCATGCAAAGAGGCCGGCAGCAGCCGGTCAGGCGAACGACGGCGCTGCTCCGGCAGCGCATCCATGGGTAAACTGTATACACTTTCTGTACGAAGGGAAAGCCATCGACATGGGCCAACTCACCACACATGTGCTTGACACGATGAACGGCCGGCCAGCCGCCGGCATGGCGGTGACCCTGCTGAGGGTGGAGGGCGACACCGCGGTGGAACTGCGCCGGTTGCAGCTCGACGCCGACGGCCGCGCCGGCGGACCCCTGCTGCAGGGACCCGACTTCACCGCGGGCCGCTATCGCCTGGTGTTCGAAGTGGCGGCCTACTTCCAGGGGCAGGGCGTGACGCTGCCGGAGCCGCCCTTCTTCGACCGGGTGCCGCTGGACTTCGGCATTGCCGACGCCACCCAGCACTACCACGTGCCGCTGCTGACCACGCCCTGGGCGTATTCCACCTATCGCGGCAGCTGAAGCCGGGCGCAGGGTCGAGGTGTATACACTTTGACCACTGGTCGCCGCGGTGCCTGCCGGCCGCCTCGCAGCCTGGCGCTGCGGCCGCCGGCGGCTTGCGACCCCTGCATCTCACAGAGCCCGCCGTGGTGAGGTGCACCTGCCCTCTGGGCCACCGGGACCTTCGGCATGGACACCACCTACCTGCTCGACTGGGCCAACCTGCTGCTGCGCTGGGTCCATGTGATCACGGCCATCGCGTGGGTGGGCTCGTCCTTCTACTTTGTCTTCCTCGACAGCAGCCTGACACGGCCGACCGACCCCGACCTGCTGGCCAAGGGCGTGGACGGCGAGCTGTGGGCCGTGCATGGCGGCGGCTTCTACCACCCGCAGAAGTACCTGGTCGCGCCGCCCCAGTTGCCCGAACGCCTGCACTGGTTCTACTGGGAGAGCTATTCCACCTGGCTGACCGGCTTCGGCCTCTTCACGGTGCTCTACCTCTTCAACGCCGGCACCTTCCTGGTCGACAAGAGCGTGCACGACTGGCCGCCGGCGGCTGCGGTGGCCACGGCACTGGCCTTCCTCGGGGTGTTCTGGCTGGTGTACGACGCCCTTTGCCGGTCGTTCGGCCAGCGGCGCCGTGGCGACCTGGTGGTGGGCGTGCTGGTGTGTGCGGCCGTGGTGCTGGCCGCCTGGCTGGCCTGCCGCCTGTTCGCGGGCCGCGCCGCCTTCCTGCTGGTGGGCGCCATGATGGCCACCGCGATGAGCGCCAACGTGTTCTTCTGGATCATCCCGGGCCAGCGCAAGGTGATCGCGCAGATGAAGGCCGGACAGCCGGTCGACCCCCTCCACGGCAAGCGCGGCAAGCAGCGCAGCGTGCACAACACCTATTTCACCCTGCCGGTGCTGTTTGCGATGCTCAGCAACCACTACGGCTTCACCTACGGCCACCCGCACAACTGGCTGGTGCTGGTGTTGCTGATGCTGGCCGGCGCGCTGATCCGGCATGCCTTCGTGGCCCGGCACCGGGCGGGTGTCGAGGGCCGGCGTGCGCCCTGGGAATACGCGGTGGCCGGCGTGCTGCTGCTGGCCGGGGTGGCGGCATGGATCGCGCCGCCGGCATCGCGCCAGCCGGTGGCGGCCGATGCGCCGCCGGTGCGCTTCGAGCAGGTGCGGGCCGTCATCGAGCAGCGCTGCCTGCCCTGCCACAACGCCCAGCTGCAAAGCAAGAACATCGGCCTGCACACGCCCGAGCTGATCGGCCGGCATGCGCCGGCGCTCTACCAGCAGGCGGTGGTGGCCCGCACCATGCCGCTGAACAATGCCACCGGCATCACCGAGGACGAGCGGGCCCTGCTGGGCCGCTGGTTCGAGGCCGGTGCGCCGCTGCGCTAGCGGGCGCCCCGGCAGCCGCCGGCCGCCTCAGTGGGCGGGCGCCGCCGCGGCCCGCGGCTCGCCGCCCAGGGCCTGCACCAGGGCCACATGCGTGCTGAGCCGGTCCAGCCGGTTCTGCGCCAGCGCCAGCTCGGCCTGGCGGCGTTTCTCCTGCGCGTCGAGCCAGGCGCGCAGCGGCTCGGCACCGGCACGCCAGCGGCTTTCGTAGAGGCGCTCGGCCTGGCGCGAGGCGTCCAGTGCCTGCTGGAGCTTTGCTCCCTGGGCTTCCAGCTGGCTGCGCGCCGACAGCGCGTTCTCCACATCGGCCAGCGCCTGGTACAGCGACTGGCGAAAGCCGAGCACCGCTTCGTCGAAGGTGTTGCGCGAGACCTTCAGCTGCAGCTGCAGTTCGTTCCAGTGCAGGAAGGGCAGGCTCAGGTCCAGCCCCAGGCTGCCCACCGGGTGGCTCAGCAGCTGGCCCAGCGAGCGGCTGCTGCCACCCAGCGCGCCGGTCAGGCTCAGCTCGGGATAGAAGCTGGCACGGGCCACGTCCACCTGGGCGAGGGTGCTGCGCAAGCGCAGCTCGGCGGCGCGCAGGTCGGGACGGCGGGCCAGCAGCTCGGCCGGCAGGCCGGCGTCCACGGGGGGCAGGGGCTGCTCCGGCAATCGGTCGCGCTCATGGTCCGGCGAGGCGGCTTGCGGCGGGCCGTCGAGCAGCAGGGCCAGTGCATGGCGTGTCTCGGTGCGCTGCTGCAGCAGGGCGGTGTGGGCCGCCTCCTGGCTGGCCAGCGACTGTTCCGCCTGCAGCGTTTCCAGCCCCGACACGGCGCCCGCGGCCTTCTGCCGGCGCACCAGCTCCAGGGTGCGGCTCGCATAGGCCATGCTGTCCTGGCTGAGGGCGATGCGCTGGTTCAGCCAGGCCAGCTGCCAGTACAGCGTGGCGGTGGTGGCGGCCAGAGAGAGCGAGGTGCTGTGCCGGTCCTGCTCGGTGGCATGCGCCTCCCACTCGGCGGCGTCGCGCTGGCGCGCCAGGCGGCCCCACAGGTCGGCCTCGTAGCTCGCGCTCAGCGTCACGGCATGGTTGCGGGTGGTGCTGCCGCCCTCCAGGGGCCGGTTGGCCGAGGCGGAGGCGCCGGCGCCGAACGCGGGCCGCTGCGCCTCGGCTGCCAGGCCGGCCTGCAGTCGGGCCCGCTGCAGGCGCAGGCTGGCGGCGGCCAGCTGGGTGTTGCGGGCCAGCACCTGCTGCACCAGCGCGTCGAGCCGGGGGTCGCCGAAGGCTTGCCACCAGGCCTCGGGCGATATCGCGGCCGGCGCCTCGCGCGGCGCCTGCCACTGGGCAGGCAGCTGGGCCGCCGGTGGGGTGTAGGGCGTGCGCAGGCCGGCGCAGCCGGCCAGCAGCAGGGCCAGCGCCAACGCGCACAGTCGTGGCAGCGGGGCAGGGCCGCCTGCGCGGCGGTAGAGGCACGTCATCGTTGTCATTCCCGAACCAGCGCTTCCACCGGGTCCAGCCGCGCGGCATTGCGGGCCGGCAGGAAGCCGAAGAGCACGCCGATCAGCGTTGAGCAGCCGAAGGCCGCAACGATGGAGGCGCCCGAGTACACCATCTGGAAATTGCCGCCGGCCCGGCCGAACAGCGCTCCCACGCCAAGGGCGGCCGCCACGCCCAGCGTGCCGCCCAGCAGGCAGACCAGCACCGCCTCGATCAGGAACTGCATGCGGATGTCGCCCTGCCGTGCACCGACGGCCATGCGCACGCCGATCTCCTTGGTGCGCTCGGTGACCGACACCAGCATGATGTTCATCACGCCGATGCCGCCCACCACCAGCGAGATCAGCGCGATCATCGAGATCAGCAGCGTCATGGTCGCGGTGGTGCTTTCCACCGTCTGGCGGATGCTGTCGGTGTTGAGCACGTAGAAGTCCTTGCGGCCGTGGCGCTGCTCCAGCAGCCGGCCGATGGCCTGCTCGGCGGCGGCGGTGGAGGCGTCGTCGGCAATGCGGGCGGTGATGCTGCGCAGGTGGTCCTGGCCGGTGATGCGGCTCATCGCGGTGGTATAGGGCAGCCAGACATTGAGCTGCTCGCTGTTGCCGAAGGGGCTCTGGCTGGCCTGCATCACGCCGACCACCCGGGCTGGTACCTTGCCCAGCAGCAGCACCTGGCCGAGCGCCTCGGTGCGCTCGCCGAACAGCTGGCGGCGGGTGTTCTGGTCGATCACCACCTCCTGGCTGCGGCGCTGCACGCCCTCGGCATCGAAGGTGCGGCCTTCGGCCACCTGCATGCCACGTACCCGGAAGTACTGCTCGCCGACGCCGTTGACAGTGGCATTGGCCGTCACGTTGCCAAAGCGCAGCAGCGCGCTGCTGCTCAGCATGGGTGTGACGCTGTCGACATAGCTCTGTGCCGCCAGCGCCTCGGCGTCACTCGGCCGCAGGGTGCGCACGCTGTCGGCACGCCGGTCGCCGAAGTCCTCGCCCGGGTAGATGTTGATGGTGTTGGTGCCGATCGCGCTGATGTCGGCGAGGATGCGCTGGCGCGAACCCTCGCCCAGCGCCACCACCGACACCACCGAGGCGATGCCGATGATGATGCCCAGCATGGTCAGGAAGGTGCGCAGCCGGTGGGCGGCCATGGCGCGCAGGGCCATCTTGCCGGCTTCGGCCAGGCGGTCGAGGCTGCCGTGGCGGGCCTCGGCGCCTGTCGCGGGCGCCGGCGTGGCGGTCGCGGCCGGGCCGCTGCGGCGGTCGGCAACGATCTCGCCGTCGCGGATCTCGATGATGCGCTGGGCCTGCTCGGCCACCGCCGGCTCATGGGTCACGATGATGACGGTGTGGCCTTCGGCATGCAGCTCCTTCAGGATCTTCATCACCTCGGCGCCGCTGTGCGTGTCAAGCGCGCCGGTCGGCTCGTCGGCCAGGATCACTTCGCCGCCGTTCATCAGCGCGCGGGCGATGCTGACGCGCTGCTGCTGGCCCCCCGAGAGCTGCCCGGGCCGGTGCGACAGCCGCTCGCCCAGCCCCAGCCGGGTCAGCAGCTGGGCGGCGCGCTCGCGCCGCTGGCCGCGGTCGTGGCCGGCATAGATGGCCGGGATCTCGACATTGCCCACCGCGCTGAGGGCGGGCAGCAGGTGGTAGCGCTGGAAGATGAAGCCAAAGCGCTCGCGCCGCAGGCGGGCCAGCGCGTCGGGATCCATCTCGCGGGTTTCCTCGCCCGCCACGCGGTAGCTGCCGCGGGTGGGCCGGTCGAGGCAGCCGAGGATGTTCATCAACGTGGACTTGCCGGAGCCCGAGGCGCCGACGATGGCCACCATCTCGCCCGCCTCGATGCGCAGGCTGATGTCCTTGAGCACCGGAATCACGCCTTCGCCGGCCGGGAACTCCCGCACCAGGCCGTCCAGCTCCAACAAGGGGCCGGCCATGCTCACAGCCTCAGCCGCGGCGGGCGGCGCGAGCCCGCGTCGGCCGCCGGGCGGGCGCCGGCTTCGCCGACCACCACGCGCTCGCCCTCGCGCAGGCCGTCGAGCACGACGGCGCGGATGTTGTCGTTCAGGCCGATGCGCACCGGCCGCGGCTGCGCGCGGCCCTCGGCGTCGAGCACCCGCACCTCGTGGCGGCCGTCGCGGCCCCGGGGGCCGAGCGCGGCCGATGGCACGGTGAGGACGCCGCGCGCCTCGCCGAGCACGATGTGCACCTGCGCCGTCATCGAGATGCGCAGCTTGCCGTCCGGGTTGGGCACGTCGAACAGGCCGCGGTAGTAGACGGCGCTGGTGGTGGAGCTGCTGCTGGTGCTGTTGCTGCTGCCCGAGCCGCTGTCGCTGCTGATGGACTCCGGCGCCGGCTCGATGGCGCGCAGCGTGGCCCGGTAGCGACGCTCGGGCTCGCCGAGGATGGTGAACCACAGCTTCTGCCCGGGCGCCACGCGGGTGACGTCGGCCTCCGAGATCTCGGCCTTGACCGTCACCGTCTCCAGCTTGGCCAGCTTGATCAGCGTGGGCGCCTGCTGGGCGGCGTTGACGGTCTGCCCCTCGCGCGCCAACACCGCCACCACCTTGCCGTCGATGGGCGCGACGATGCGGGTGTAGCCCAGGTTGAGCCGGGCAGTGTCCACCGCGATGCTCGACTGCTCGATCTGCGCGTCCAGTGCCGCCACTTCGGCGCGGCTGGTCTCCAGCTGCGCCTGGGCGGCCTCGAAGTTCTCGCGCGAGCCGGCGTCGGCCGCCAGCAGCTGGCGCTGGCGCTCGAAGGCAAGGGTGGCCTGGGCGAGCGCCGCCTGCTTGGCGCGCTTCTGTGCCCGCACGTTGTTCAGCGAGGCTTGTGCCTGGCGCAGCGCATTCTGCTGCGGCAGCGAGTCGATCTCGGCGATGGGCTGGCCCTGCTTGACGTCCTGCCCCAGCTCCACATGCAGCGTCTTGATCTGCCCCGACACCTGCGCGCCGACGCTGACCTGCTCGACGGCTTCCAGCGTGCCGCTGGCCAGCACGGTCTGCTCGACGTCACCGCGCTCGACGGGGGCGCTCAGGTAGCGCGGGGTGTCGGCGGCGCCGGCGCGCCAGTGCCAGAAGGCCGCGCCGCCCAGCACCAGGGCGGCAGCCAGCCCGGCGTACAGGCGCCGGGACCGCAGGAAGGAGGAAGGAATGGGCATGGCCCGCATGCTGCGGCCGGCGCGTCACGGCCTTGCGTCGCTCATGTAAAGCGGAGGTAAAGATGGGGGCTTCAGGGCCGGCCTGGCAGCGCGCAACGCACAGGCCAGCGAGGGGATGACGGCGCCCCTCGCTCCCTTCGGTGGGCGAAGCCCGCCTGCTCAGCCGGTGTTGCGCAGGCCCGCTGCCACACCGTTGATGGAGATGTGGATGCCGCGCTGCACGCGCTCACTCACATCGCCGCTTTCCTTCTGCTGCCGGTAGCGCCGCATCAGCTCCACCTGCAGGTGATTGAGCGGGTCGAGGTAGGGGAAGCGGTGCTCGATCGAGCGGGCCAGCGCCGGGTTGGACGCCAGGCGCTGCTTTTCGCCGGTGATCTGCTCCAGCGCGTCGTGGGTGCGCTGCCACTCGGCCTGGATGGCGGCGAAGATCTTCTTGCCCAGCCGCTTGTCTTCCACCAATTCCACATAGCGGGTGGCCACTGCCAGGTCGCTCTTGGCCAGCACCATGTCCATGTTCGACAGCAGCGTGCGGAAGAAGGGCCACTGCTTGTGCATCTTCTGCAGCAAGGCCAGGCGTTCCTTCTGCTCGGCAGGCGCCGCGTTCAGGAAGGCGTCCACCGCCGAGCCGAAGCCGAACCAGCCCGGCAGCGCCACGCGGCACTGGCCCCACGAGAAGCCCCAGGGAATGGCCCGCAGGTCCTCGATCGCGCGGGTGGCCTTGCGCGAGGCCGGGCGCGAGCCGATGTTCAGCTCGGCGATCTCGCGGATCGGCGTGGCGGCGAAGAAGTAGTCGGTGAAGCCCGGGGTCTCGTACACCAGCCGGCGGTAGGCCGACATGCTGGCGTTGGACAGCTCCTGGGCCGCCTGCAGGAAGGCCTTGGGCGCGCTCTTGGTGGGGTGCAGCAGCGTCGCCTCCAGCGTGGCGGCCACCAGGGTCTCGAGGTTGCGCCGGCCGATCTCGGGGTTGGCGTACTTCGAGGCAATCACCTCGCCCTGCTCGGTCAGCCGGATCTGGCCGTTCACCGTGCCGGGCGGCTGGGCCAGGATGGCCTGGTAGCTCGGGCCGCCGCCGCGGCCCACCGTGCCGCCGCGGCCGTGGAACAGGCGCAGCGTGATGCCGTGCTCGGCGCGCAGCGCGCCGAACAGCTCCACCAGTGCGATCTCGGCGCGGTACAGCTCCCAATTGCTGGTGAAGAAGCCACCGTCCTTGTTGCTGTCGCTGTAGCCCAGCATGATGTCCTGCTCGGCTGCCGAGCGCTTGACGAGCTCGACGATGCCCGGCAGCGCATAGAAGTCGCGCATGATGGGCGCCGCATTGCGCAGGTCGCCGATGGTCTCGAACAGCGGCACCACGATCAGGTCGGCCACCGCCCGGTCGTCCAGCGTGCCGCGCATCATGCCGGCTTCCTTCTGCAGCAGCAGCACTTCCAGCAGGTCGCTCACCGTCTCGGTGTGGCTGATGATGTAGTGCTTGATCGAGGCCGGGCCGAAGCGCTCGCGCATCTGGCGGGCCTGCTCGAAGATGGCCAGCTCGCCTTCGGCCAGTTCGGAGTACTGGGCGCCGCGCACGCGCAGCGGGCGGGCGTCGTTCAGCAGGCGCAGCAGCAGCGCCTGCTTGTCGGCTTCACCAAGGGCGGCATAGCCTGGCTCCACCTTGGCCAGCGCCAGCAACTCGGCGATCACCGCCTCGTGCTTGTCCGAGCTCTGGCGCAGGTCCACCGTCGCCAGGTGGAAGCCAAACACTTGCACCGCGCGGATCAGCGGGCGCAGCCGGGTCGCCGCCAAGGCGGCGCCGTGGTGCGAGGCCAGCGAGGCATCGATGGTGCGCAGGTCGGCCAGCAGTTCGTCGGCCGAGGCATAGGGGGTGGAGGGGGCCACGGCATGGCGCAGCGCCTCGGTGCCGGTGAGTGCCTCCAGCGTGCCGGCCAGCCGTGAGTAGATGCCGATCAGTGCGCGGCGATAGGGCTCGTCGCGCCGGTGCTCGCTGGTATCGGGCGAGCGTTCGGCCAGTGCCTGCATCTCGGGCGTCACCTGCACCAGCAGCGCCGACAGCGACAGCTCGGCGCCCAGCTCGTGCACCTCGGTCAGGTAGAAGCGCAGCGCGGTCTCGCTCTGCGCGCGCACCGCCAGCTGCAGCGTGTCGGCGGTGACGTTGGGGTTGCCGTCGCGGTCGCCGCCAATCCAGTTGCCCATGCGGAAGAAGGGCGCGATGTCGAAGCCGGGCAGCGCATGTTCCAGGTCGCGATAGAGGCGCGGAATCTGGCGCAGGAAGGTCGCGTGGTAGTAGCTGAGCGCGTTCTCGATCTCGTTGGCCACCGTCAGCTTGGAGTTGCGCAGCATGCGGGTCTGCCACAGCTGGGTGACCCGGGCGCGCAGCAGCGCCTCGTTCTCGGCCCGCTCGCGCTGCGTGTGCAGCTCGTCGCGCTGGTGGATCAGCTCGGCCACCGCCCGCTCGGCATCGAGGATGGACTTGCGCTGCACCTCGGTCGGGTGGGCCGTCAGCACCGGCGAGATGTAGGCGTGCTCCAGTGTCTTGGCGATGTCGGCGGCGCGCACGTCTTTCTGCGCCAGGCGCTCCAGCGTCATTGCCAGCGAGCCTTCCTGCAAGTGGCCCTGCGCCTCGTGGTGCTCGCGGCGGCGCACATGGTGGCGGTCCTCGGCGATGTTGGCCAGGTGCGAGAAGTAGCTGAAGGCCCGGATCACCGAGACGGTCTGGTCGCCGCTCAGGTTCTTCAGCAGCCGGTCCAGTGCCTTGCCGGCCTGTGCGTCCTGCTTCAGGCGGAAGGCCACCGACAGCTGGCGGATGCGCTCGATCAGCTCGAAGGCCTCGGTGCCCTCCTGCTCGCGAATCACGTCGCCGAGGATGCGGCCCAGCAGGCGGATGTCCTCCATCAGCGGGCGGTTCTTCTCGGCCGCTTCCTCGCGCGAGCGCGCCGCGGCAGAGGTTGCGCGGCGGGCAGGAGCGGGGGCGGGCGGGGCGGCAGGGCGGGCAGCGCGCGGCATCGGGGTTACCTCGGTTAGGGGTCGGGTTGGTAACTAAATTACAAAGCCGCGATGGTAGCACCCGGATTCCCTGCCGCCCGGCGCGTCTTGCCGCTCGGGTAGCATCGCGCCATCATGATGACGAGCAACACGACAACCGCTGCCTGGGTGATTGCCACCCGCGAAAGCCGCCTGGCCCTGTGGCAGGCCCACCATGTGCAGGACCTGCTGCGCCAGCGCTTCGGCCGCACGGTGGAGCTGCTGGGCATGACCACCCGGGGCGACCAGATCCTCGACCGTTCGCTGTCCAAGGTGGGCGGCAAGGGCCTGTTCGTCAAGGAGCTGGAGGTGGCCCTCGAGGAAGGCCGTGCCCATCTGGCAGTCCATTCGCTCAAGGACGTGCCGATGGAGCTGCCCGCCGGCTTCGAGCTGGCGGCCGTGCTGGAGCGCGAGGATCCGCGCGATGCCTTCGTCTCGCCCCGCTTCGAATCGCTCGATGCCTTGCCGCACGGCGCGGTGGTGGGCACCTCCAGCCTGCGCCGCGTGGTACAGCTGCAGTCGCTGCGGCCGGACCTGCGCATCGAGCCGCTGCGGGGCAACCTGGACACGCGGCTGCGCAAGCTGGATGACGGCCAGTACGACGCCATCGTGCTGGCGGCGGCCGGCCTCAAGCGCCTCGGGCTGGAGGCCCGCATCCGGCAGGTCTTCGATGCCGACGCGATGATCCCGGCCGCAGGGCAGGGCGCGCTGGGCATCGAGGTGCGCACCGAGCAGGCCGAGCTGCGCGAGCGGCTGGCCGAGCTGATCCATCGTCCGACCTGGCTGGCCACGCTGGCGGAACGCGCCGTCTCGCGGGCCCTCGGCGGCAGTTGCAGCGTGCCGCTTGCGGCGCACGGGCAGTGGCAGGGTGACCGGCTGGTGCTGACCGCAGCCATCGGCGATCCCGGCCAGCCGCAGCAGCCGCTGCTGCGTGCGCAGGTGGGCGAGGCAGTGGACTCCAGCCAGGCTGCCGAAGCGCTCGGCACCGCGGCCGCCGCGCGGTTGCGCGAGCAGGGGGCCGACGCCATCCTGTCGCGCCTGTGACGATGAAGGTGCTGGTGACCCGCCCCGCCGCGCAAGCCGTCGAATGGGTGGAGCGCCTGCGCGGCCGCGGCTGGCAGGCCGAGGCCCTGCCCCTGATCGGCATCGCTGGCGCTCCCGATCCTCAGGCCGTGCAGGCGGCCTGGGCGCGGCTGCACGGGTGCCGGGCGGTGGTGTTCGTCAGCCCCAATGCCGCCGATCGTTTTTTCGCAGCCCGGCCGCCGGACCAGGCCTGGCCGGCCGGTGTGCTGGCGGCCACGCCGGGTCCGGGCACCGATGCGGCCCTGCATGCCGCGGGCGTGCCGCCCGAGCTGCGGGTGCAGCCGGCGCCTGACGCGGCGCAGTTCGATTCCGAGTCGCTCTGGCAACAGCTGCGGGGCCGTGACTGGACCGGTGGGCGCGTCCTGATCGTGCGCGGCGACGGCGGCCGCGAATGGCTGGCCGAGCGCTTGCGCGAGGCCGGTGCCGAGGTGGATTTCGTCTGCGCCTACCGGCGCGAGGCACCGCGGCTCGATGCGGCCCAGGACCGCCTGCTGCGCGCCGCCATTGCCGAGCCGCACCGGCACCTGTGGTTCTTCAGCAGTTCCGAAGCGGTGGACCACCTCCAGGCCTGCTGCCAGGAGCGTGGCCTGCAGCCGGCCTGGCATGACAGCCATGCGCTGGCCACCCATCCCCGCATTGCAGCGCGCGCCGCCGCCCTGGGCTGTGGCCAGGTCGTCGAGGTCCAGCCATCGCTGGAGGCGGTCTCGGCCGGCATCGAGCGCTCTATACAATCCCTCGCACCGTGAGTGACACCTCTGCCACCCTCCCCTCCGATGCGGGCGCCGCTGCGGCCCCCGCCCCGCTGCCTCCCGTGGCCGCGCCGCCGCGCCCGGGCCATGAGCCACCCGCATCGCCAGGTCGTGGCCTGGTCTGGGTGGCCGGCGCCGGCCTGCTGGTGATTTGCGCGGCCAGCCTGGTGCTGGCCTATCAGGGCCACCAGCGGGTGCAGAGCCTGTCGCAGCAACTGGTGCAGCGCCAGGAGACGAGCCAGGACCAGGCCAACGAGGCCCGTACCCTGGCCCGCGAAGCGCAGGACATCGCACGCGACGCCGGTGCCAAGGTGGCCCTGCTCGACGCCAAGCTCGCCGAAGTGGCGCTGCAGCGCGGCCAGCTGGACGAACTGATGAACTCGCTGTCGCGCTCGCGCGACGAGAACCTGGTGGTGGACATCGATTCCAGCCTGCGGCTGGCGGTGCAGCAGGCCCTGGTCACTGGCAATGCCGAGCCGCTGGTGGCGGCGTTGCGCGCGGCCGACGAGCGGCTGCAGCGCGTCAACCAGCCGCGGCTGGAAGGCGTGCGCCGCGCCATCGCGCGCGACCTGGAGCGGGTGCGCTCGGTCGGCATGGCCGATGTGTCGGCCCTGGTGATCCGGCTTGACGAGGCGGCCCGCATCATCGACGAGCTGCCGCTGGTGTCCTCGGCCGGGGCTGGCCGCGAGCCGGTCCCCCGTGCGGCGGTGCCGGCCGCGTCGGCGTCGGCGGTCGGCGGCAAGCGGCCGGTGGCATCCGCGCCGCAGCCGCTGGTGTCGCAGCCGCCCGAGGAATCGTGGTGGCGACACACCGGCCGCATCGTCTGGGAAGAGATGCGTTCGCTGGTGCGCGTCACCCGCATCGACCGGCCTGAAGCCATGCTGATCGCGCCACAGGAAACCTTCTTCCTGCGCGAGAACCTCAAGCTGCGCCTGCTCAACGCCCGCCTGGCGCTGCTGAGCCGGCAGTTCGAGACGGTGCAGTCCGACCTGCAGGACGCGCAGCAGGCCCTGGACCGCTACTTCGACCACGGCTCGCGCCGCTGGGCGCATGTCAATGAGCTGGTGCGCCAGGTGATGTCGCAGGCCCACCAGTCCAGCGTGCCGCGGCCGGACGAGAGTTTCACCGCGCTGGCAGCTGCCGCGGCCGGTCGTTGAGCGGGCGGCACCGATGCGAACCATCATCTGGCTGGTCCTGCTGTTCGCCGCTGCGGTCGTGGCGGCCACCTTCCTCGGCGCCAACGATGCGCTGGTCACCGTCTTCTGGGCGCCGTGGCGCATCGACGTATCGTTCAACCTCTTCATCATCGTGCTGGTGCTGACGGTGGGTGTGGTGTACGTGTCGCTGCAGGGCATCAACGTGCTGGTCGGGCTGCCGCGCCGGGCGCGTGAATGGCGGCTCTCCAAGCGCGACCGCTCGGCACAGCAGGCCTTGCGGGAGTCGCTGGCGCTGTTCTTCGGCGCCCGCTATACCCGGGCGCACAAGGCGGCGCAACGGGCCATGACCATCCATGACGAGACGCCCGAGCTGGGGCGCGATCCCGAGTTCACGATGCTGGCCCACCTGCTGGCTGCCGGTAGCATGCACCGGCTGCAGGACCGGGTGCGCCGCGACGAGCACCTGGCCCATGCGCTGGCCGCCTCGCGCTCCACCGTGGCGACCCGGCCGGCGGAGGAGGGCGCCCGCCTGCTCGCCGCCGAATGGGCGCTTGAAGACCGTGATGCCGACCGTGCGCTGGAGCTCATCGGCGAGTTGTCCCCGGGCGTTGCACGCCGCACCCAGGCGCTGCGCCTGAAGTTGCAGGCGGCGCGCCTGGCGCAGCAGCCGCTGGACGCCTTGCGTACCGCCCGGCTGCTGGCCAAGCACCAGGGCTTCTCGCAATCCGCAGCGGCCGGCCTGCTGCGTTCGCTGGCCATCGAAGCGCTCGAATCGGCCCGCGACGCCGACCAGTTGCGCCGCGTCTGGCTGCAGCTTGATGCCGCGGACCGGCGTGACGCTTTCGTGGCTGCACGTGCCGCCACGCTGATGGCGGGGCTGGGCCATGCCGAGGATGCCCGTGGCTGGCTCAAGCCCTTCTGGGAGCAGGCCGCCAGCCTCGGCAGCGAAGAGCGCGCCGAGATCAGCCGAGCGCTGGTGAAGGCGCTGCCGGGCCTGGGCGTCGACTGGCTGCCCCGGCTGGAAGCCGCAGCCACTGCCGACGCGCGCGATCCGCACCTGGCCTATGCACTCGGCTGCGCGTTGGCGCAGCTGCAACTGTGGGGCAAGGCCCGCCAGCAGCTGGAGCGCTGCGCCGGCGACGAGGCCCTGAGTGGCCGCGAGCGCCGTGCGGCGTGGCGACAGCTGGCCGCTCTTGCCGAGCGCGAGGGCGATCTGGCGCGGTCACAAAGATGTTTGAAAGAAGCTGCAGAAATTGAGTGACAACTCAAAATTGATGGTGCTATACTAGCGTTCTTGGCGGCTGTAGCTCAGTTGGATAGAGTACTTGGCTACGAACCAAGGGGTCGTGGGTTCGAATCCTGCCAGCCGCGCCAGAATTTCGGTTCTAGACAACGCCTCAGAGGTGCAAGCCTCTGGGGCGTTTGTCTTTTCGCGCTTGATGTTCAGGCAGGCAATGGCAGATGCCGTTGCCCGACCGAGCGCGCCGGCATGATGCGCTTGCTGGACATCGCGGAAAGGGGCGCTTGGTGGTGGGTGCCTGACGATGCTTGATGCCGGTGCAGGCACGGCATACACGCCTTCGGCAGTTCACCTCGGGGCACGTCGCCGGCAGGGCCCGTGATGGCCCAGGTCGGTGCTCTTCGTTCGTGGAAGTTGCCGGCCGCGAGCACGGTGCCCCGCCGCGGCATGCGCTCGACAGAGCGGGCCGCTGGCGGTGTCGCACGGCGCGGTGGCATGTCATCGTCGCAGCGCTCAAGCAGCGCGAAAGCCGCGCAGGTGCCCGGGTGCATTTCGGCCGGCCTGTGCCGATGCCCGATTCCGCGCAAGGCCGGGTCGGCCCTTGGCGACCGGTCGCTCCTGGCCCGCCCTGTCTTCAGGGGGCGCAGCAGGCAAGGAGGCGTTGCCGTCACCGGCCGCGCGGTTCCTCGCAGTGCAAGGCGCCGCTCAACCCTTGCTGAAGTTGGGCACGGTGGAGAGGAGCGAGGCGCCGCAGGTGGTGAGGCAGCCTTCATAAGCCACCGGCACACCATCGATGGTGTGCTCCGGGTCGCCGGTGGCAATGCTGCAGGGGCCGTGGCCCTTCTTTGGGCAGCTGCAGGGGTCGCCGACCAGTGCCACGGCGATGCCGTCCACCGTGAAATGCGAGGCGCCGCTCGAGAGCACCGTGCCGCCGTGGCTGGTCGGATCACCGACACGAATGACCCGCTTGCTCATGGCGTGCGCCTGTCATCAAGAGGATGAAGGGCCGAGGCGCCCGGGCGCGGGCCGCTCACGGCCCGGCAAGCGGCAGATGCCGCACCGCGCGGGGCCGGTGGCGTCGACCCGGCATTGCATGTTGTCATCAAAGAGACCCCCTGAGTTCTTGTGGCCCGGGCGCGGCGGCTCGGTGACCTGCGGACGCGTCCACTGAATCACGAAGTTTAGAAGCAGCTCCGTGCGTCGCTGGCACCCGTTCGGGGGAGGCGCTGTGCCGCCTGGCCGGCTGCCTGTGTGGCGACCGGCCGACGCAATGCGAGCGGCTGCCTGTCCGCTGATCACGGCGCTGCTTGCCATTGCTTGAAGAAGCCCGCCGGCATGACGGCCAATGCGGGGGCAGGGCGACATGCCGCCCAGGGCTGCCTCGCCCGGCATGCCGCGAAGCCGGCCGCCGGCCGCTCAGACCGGCCAATCGCCGAAGCCCGGGTTCGATGCGGCCGGGTCGGCCATGTCGCCAGCGTCGTGATCCGCCGTGGGCGGTGCCGCCTGCTTCGGCGGGCGTCCCAGCATCGCCACGAAGTCGTCGTAGAGGTGCAGGTTGCCGTAGCCGCTCAGGTGGTCGCCGTCGAAGTACAAGGGCCGACCCTGATGGTGCACCTGGCAGACAGCGTCCGGGCACAGCCGGTCGAAGGGGTCCCACACGCTGATGCCGGGCACCAGACGGCTCAGGCGCTGCATGGTCTGTAGCACCGGCTCGCGCATCGCCTGCAGCTGCTCGCGCTGCATCTGCAGGCCCGGCCGGCAGATCGGATTCGACTGATTGAACCAGTCCGAGCAGCGGAAGGGCGGTGCCTTGAAGATCGGTGTCGGTGCGACGAAGACGATGCGGGCACCGCGCTGCGACACCGGTCGCACCCAGTCGGCGGCTTCCCGCGCGCCTTCCAGGTGGCGCCGGGTGGCGTCGTCGCCCACCGTCGCGGCCTTGATCTGGCTTTCCGAGAAGTGGGCCCACTGGTCACCGAACCGCTGCAGCCGCAAGGACGGCAGCAGCACGGTATCGCCCGGCTGCAGCTGCTGCAGCAGGTGGGTGGTGGCGGCCTGGAAGAAGGGCTTGCACCGTTCCGAGACCGCGGCCGACAACCTCAGGAAGGGACAGCCTGAACGGGTGTAGATGTGGACCGTGTAGTTCTGGTCGATCGACAGCTGCGAGAGCAGGGTGGTTAGCGAGATCGAGTGCGAGTCGCCCAGCACGAACAGCCGCTTGCTGCCTTCGCAATCGGTGCGGTCGAAGCGGATGATGACGCCGTCGGCCAGCGTCGTCTTCTGTTGCGCCGTCCTGCAGCCCGCGCTCGCCGGTGCAGCGGTGCGCAGGGCCCATTCATAGGCATACCACTCGCGTTGCTGGCTGGTCGTGCTCAGCGACAGCCGCGGTTGCGCCTTCAGGATGCCGAGCACCGCGCCGGCCGACAGCAGCACCATCGCCACCGCGCCGAGCACCAGCTGGCCCGGTGGCCGGTGCTGCAGCAGGCGGCTTTGCCGCAGCGGCTGCTCCAGCAAGCGATAGGACAGGATCGCCAGCAGCACCACCAGCCCGGCTGCCACCGCCTGCCATTGCGGCTCGTCCAGCCCGACCGTCCAGCGCAGCAGCACATAAACAGGCCAGTGCCAGAGGTAGAGCGAGTACGAGATCTTGCCGATGAACACGACGGGCGCCCAGCTCAAGGCCCGCGACAGTCCGCTGTCGCGGCTGGCCGGCGCCACCACCGCGTCGATGAACAGCATCGCGCCCAGCGTGGCGGGCAGTGCCCAGGGCATCGGGAAGGCATGGCGGTCGGCGGCCACCAGGGCGAGGGCCAGCAGTGCGAGCGACAGCAGCAGCACGGCCGGCTGCGGCAGCCTGCCGGTCAAGTGGTGCCCGCGGTGGTGGGCCTGCAGCAGCAGCGCGCCCAGGCCCAGCTCCCAGAACCGGCTGGCCAGGCTGTAGTAGGCCGCCAGCCCGTTGCTGTGCGAGACCACGCTGCAGTAGGCCAGCGACGCCGCCACGAAGCCCAGCAGCAGCCAGCTGCCGTGCCGCTGGCGGCGTGCATCGCCGCCCTGCGAGCGCAGCCAGACGTAGTAGATGACCGGGAAGAGAACGTAGAACTGCTCCTCGACGCCGAGTGACCAGGTGTGTGTGGCCGGGTTGAACTCGGTGCGTGGCGAGAAGTAGGTGTCGCCGGTGAACATCAGCGACAGGTTGCTCAGGCCGGCGAAAGCGAGCAGCAAGGTCTTGGTGTTCGACTGGCTGAGCCACGACGCCGGCACGAACAGCGCCACCGCCAAGGCCGTACAGACCAGGCAGGCCACCAGCGCCGGCAGGATGCGCAGCACCCGCTTGTCGTAGAAGTGCAGCAGGAAGGCCTTGAACCGGAGATGGCGGTGGCGCAGCAGGGCGGCGCTGACCACGTAGCCGGAGATGACGAAGAAGATGTCCACCCCGGCAAAGCCGCCCGGCAGCCAGGCGGCGCTGAGGTGGTAGACCAGCACGGCGATCACCGCCACGGCGCGCAGCGAATCGATTTGCGGGATGTAGGCGTGACGATCGCGCGTCATGGTCCGGGGACTCGCAGAGTTTTTGGGCCAAGGAGCTTCGCACGCAGCCCGCGGGCCTCGGCATTGTTAACAGTCCCTGTTTTGAGGGAGTTGTCAGTGTGCGAGCGCTTGCTCTAGACGGGCATTTCCAGCATGGGCTGCCCTTCAGGCGCGTGCCGTGGTCGAGCCCTGGAATCCGCACCGGTGCTCGGTGCTGCGCTGACAGGTAGCGCCCGACACAGGCTCACGGGCAGGGGAGGACAAGCGGCCGTCCCTGCCTCTGCAGGCCTCTCATGACCGGTCCGCAGCCGCCGAAACTCCAACAGCAGCGGGCGACGGCTGTGGGGCCGGCACATCACATGGTCACTGGCTGTTCCTCAACGGGCGGCATTCGCAACTTCGGTGACAAGGTACCGCTCATGGCGCCTCGGGCCGCGCTCCTGCCTGTCGCCTGTACGGCGGGCGGCCAGCATGGAAGGGGGATGTGCGCCCGTCGCGGGCGAGGAAGCAGCTGGCTGCATGCAGCAGCGCAGCAGCCGCAGTGCCATGGTTGACGTGAGAGGACCGGGGCCTCGGCAGAGCATCGCCCCGGGTCCAATGCAACGGACGGGATCGAAGCAAGACGCCGGACCGTGGCGTTGCGCGGCAGTGGGGCGCAGCGGCGACCCGGCACCGGACGCACTGCCGCTGCCTCGCCATTGCCTGGCGCCGTCGTGCCGCGCGCCCTGCGGGGGGCATGCGGCGGTGATGCGGCCGTTATGCGACGCGGCGCCAGCATCGCCGGGGCGCCGGCGCGTGGTGGGTCAACGTGCCTGGTCTGCACCGCGCAAGCTGCAGCGGCCCGCGGTGCATTGCGCACCCGGGTCGACCACCAGGGAGCAGGTGGAGGCCATGCCGCTCTCGGTCTTGCGAATGCGGCTGGCCTCGGCATGTTCACGCGCCAGTTGCGCGAGCCGATCGGCATTGCCGCGTTGCGTGGACCAGGGCAGGTAGGCCTCGGGACCGCCGCAGGCCTTGGCGCCGACCGGCAGGGTGCGGCACTGGGCGTCGCTGCTGCAGGCAGCATCGCCGATCTCGGCGTCGATGGCCTTCATCAAGGCCTGAGGCGACTTGTCGGCCGGCGCTGGTGCCGGGGCTGACGGCGTGGCGGTGCTGCAGGCAGCCAGCCAGGCCGTCGCCAGTCCGCAAATCAGCCGGCGTGGCGCCAGGGCGTGCAAGGGCAGGCGGTGGAGTGTCATGGTCGGGTCCTCATCGGCAGTCGCAGGGATGGTGTGCACTATACGGTCGGCCTTGCCCGCTGGCCGCTGTCACGGTCCGCAAGGCATGACTGACGGCACCCCCACGGCGGGACGCATCGGTGCGACACTCGCGCCTCCTCCGTCAACCCGGCGTCAGCGCCGCTTCAAGCAAGACCATGCCTTCCTTCTCGATCCGTGTCGCCGGTCCGGCCGACCTGCCTGTGCTCGCTCCGTTGTTCGACAGCTATCGGCAGTTCTATGAACAACCCGCCGACCTGGCACTGGCCCGCCGGTTCCTGGCCGAGCGCCTTGACCGGGGCGAGTCGGTGATCCTGCTGGCGGAAGACGCCGAGGGCCAAGGCCTGGGCTTCTGCCAGCTCTATCCCACCTTCTGCTCGGTGGAGGCGGCGCCCATCTATTCGCTGTACGACCTCTTCGTGACTCCGCCGGCGCGAGGCACCGGCGCCGGCCGCGAGTTGCTGAGGGCCGCCGAGAGGCAAGCGCGGGCCGATGGCAAGGTGCGCATGGACCTGACCACCGCCCGCACCAACCTGAGGGCGCAGGGCCTCTACGAGTCGCTGGGCTGGGTGCGCGACGAGATCTTCTATGCCTACAACCGACGCGTCGAAGGCTGAGCGGGCGCTGCCCGGCGGCAGCCTGCCCCAGGTGCATGACATGAGCCAGTGGCAGCATGCGCTGGCGCAGCGGCCGGCTGCGCGGGGCCGCCGGTCGGCGGTTGGTGCCGCTGTGCGGGTGGCGCCCTGGCTGTCAGCCGCAGCCTTGCTGTGGCTGCCCGGGGCCGAGGTGGCCGCCAAGCCGCCGCCTGATCCTTGCGCCGGCCTGGGCACGGTGCTGCTGGTCGAGACGGCCCGCCACGAACTCCGTCAGTGCGAGGCGGGTGCGACTCGTCGCACCTGGCCGGTGGCCCTCGGCTCGGGCGGGCTCGACAAGCGCAGGGAAGGCGATGCCCGTACACCGCTGGGCCGCTATCCGCTCGGCGTGCCGCGGGGCTCGGCCAGCTTCGGCACCTTCATCCCGGTGGGCTATCCGACGCCGGAGCAGGCCCGCAAGGGCTATACCGGCAGCGCCATCGGCATCCACGGGCCGGCCCGTGCCTGGCGCCACCTGGGCGCCGCCAATGTCGCCACCGACTGGACGCTGGGCTGCATCGCCCTGGCATCCGACCCCGCCATCGAGGCCGTGGCCGCCTGGGTGCGCGGCCAGTCCGTGCGCCAAGTCGTCCTGCGCTGAGCCAGCGGTCGCGGGCCGGCAGCGACCGCCACCGCCCTGTTCGATCGTGCAGGTGTGAAAGGCTTTGTTGCAAAGACATAATTCAAGCGCTTGCTTGAAATTGCTAGACTGGAGTGCGACCCAGCCTGCCCCACCCCGGGTGGCGGGCAGTTGATCGCACTGCAGTCCACGACTTCCCTCCCTCTCGCCATGCCCAGCATTCGCCGCCGTTCCGAGCTGTCGCCCCCCGCCCCGCCCAGGGGTGGCAGGCGCTCGCGTGCCATGGCGCCGCCGGACGCGATGGCAGCCGGCCCGGCATCGGTGCATGGCACCAACGCCCGCGAGCGGCTGATGGCCGAGGCGACGCGCATCTTTGCAGAGAAAGGTTACGCACGGGCATCCACCCGTGAAATCTGCCAGGCTGCGGCGGTCAACGTGGCGTCCATCCACTACTACTTCGGCGACAAGGAAGCGCTCTACCGCGCGGTGCTGAGGGAGCCGATTCAGCAGGTGGTCGCCCTGCTGCCGCCTTTTGACGACGAGCGTCTGACGCTGGAGGAGGCCATGCGGCGCATGCTGCGCGCCTTCCTGATGCCGCTGGTGGAAGACAGTGCAATGCAGCACGTGATGCGGATCCACCTGCGTGAGATGGTGGAGCCCACGTCGATGCTGCACGACGTCATCGAGCAATACGTG
The DNA here is from genome assembly GCF_030419005.1 of Eleftheria terrae. Taxonomy (NCBI): domain Bacteria; kingdom Pseudomonadati; phylum Pseudomonadota; class Betaproteobacteria; order Burkholderiales; genus Eleftheria; species Eleftheria terrae. The sequence goes on along the minus strand of NZ_CP106951.1, from coordinate 2,115,724 downwards.
GTGCCCCATCACCAGGCCATGCTGCGCCTGCTGGCGCGCCACTGTGGCGCAGCCGAGCCCGACGACGGGCTGCACCAGCTGGCCTTCGCCGTCACCGCCATCGTGCAGGACTACTGGCTCTCGCGCGACTGGATGGACATCCTGGCGCCTGGCATGCTGTCGCGCAACGGCGCCTTCGACCGGGTGCTGGACCGCCTGGTCGGCCTGGCCTGCGCCATGGTCCGTCATGAAGCCGCTGCGCGTGCCCCGGCTGCCCCTTCCACTCCCGTGAAGCCCGGACGTCGGCGTCCGGCCCACCGCCCATGAAGCGCCCCTTGCCCCGCTCCCCCCATCGCCCGCTGCTGCGCACCCTGTGCGCGTGCGCCGTCACCGCCTTGCTCGCCGCCTGCGTGTCCGCCCCACCAGCCACGCCGCCGACCCAGGACGTCGCATCGCAATGGACGGCGCCACTGCCGCACGGTGGACAGGGCGCGGGCCTGTCGGCCTGGTGGCGACAGTTCGACGACCCGCTGCTGGCCGAGCTGATCGACGCAGCGCAGGCTGCCAACCCCAGCCTGGCCCAGGCCGCCGCCCGCATCCGGCAGTCGCGTGCGCAGGCCCGGGCGGCCGGAGCGGCCCAGTGGCCTTCGCTGGACGCCCGCGCCGGCATCACCCGCAGCAGCACCCAGCTGCCGCCTGACCCGGGCGCTCATACCACGGGCAGCGCCAGCCTGGATGCCTTGTGGGAGCTCGACCTGTTTGGCGTCGCCCGCCAGACGGCGGCAGCGGCACGCGCCCGGGCGGAGGGCAGCGAGGCCGCGTGGCACGACGCGCGCGTCAGCCTGGCCGCCGAGGTGGCCAATGCTTATGTGGGACTGCGGGCCTGCGAGGCGACAGTGGCGGTGTTCGAACAGGACACCCAGTCGCTGAAGAACGCCGCCGGGCTCACCCAGCAGAAGGTGGACGCCGGTTTCGAGGCACCCGCGAACGGCGCGCTGGCGTCGGCCAGCGCGGCCGAGGCGGCCAGCCGCCTGGTGGCCCAGCAGGCCGACTGCGAGGTGCTGGTGAAGCAGCTGGTGGCCCTCACCGTGCTGCCGGAGCCCGCCTTGCGCGAGCGGCTGGCGGCCGGCCGCTCGCGGCTGCCGGTGCCGGCACAGTTCGCCGTCGAGGCAGTGCCGGCGCGGCTGCTGTCGCAGCGGCCCGACTTGGCGGCCGCCGATCGCGAGCTGGCCGCCGCCGCGGCCGAGGTCGGTGCAGCGCAGGCGGACCGCTATCCGCGCCTGAGCCTGAGTGGCTCCATCGGCCGTTCGGCGGTGCGCATCGGTGGCGACAACATCGACGGGCGCACCTGGTCCATTGCGCCTTCGCTGGTGCTGCCCCTGTTCGATGCCGGCCGGCGCAGCGCCAATGTGGAAGCCGCCCGCGCCCGCTATGACGAGTCGGTCGCGGCCTGGCGCGAGCGCGCGCTCTCGGCGGTGCGCGAGGTCGAGGAAGCGCTGGTGCGGCTGCAGGCAGCCGAACGGCGCGAGGACGATGCCGCCAGCGCCGCGCGCGGCTATGGCGAATTCCTGCGCGCGGCGCAGACGCAGTACCGCGTCGGCACCGGCAGCCTGCTCGACCTGGAGCAGGCCCGCCGGCAGTCGCTGGCGGCCGACGCCACCCTGATCGAGGTGCGGCGCCAGCGCGTCGCTGCCTGGCTTGCGCTCTACAAGGCCGTCGGCGGCGGCTGGCAGCGCAGTGATTCCGAGGCCGCCCCTGCCACCGTTTCGGCCGTTGCCGAAACGCCTGCTACCCGGTAACACCGATGAAGCTCAACAAGCAGATCCTGAAGCCCGCCCTGATCGTGGGCGCCCTCGTGCTCGGCGCCGCCGTCTGGCTGATCGCCTCGCAGCGCGAACCCGCCGAGGCCGCCACCGCCGCCAAGCCGAGTGCGGCCGCCGCGTCGGCCGCCCAAGGCAAGGCGGCCCTCACCGTCACCACCACCACGCCGCGCTCGGCCGCCTGGGCGCAGACCCTGGCCGCCAACGGCAACGTGGCGCCCTGGGAAGAGGCGGCCGTCGGCCCCGAAACTGGCGGCCTGCGGCTCGTCGAGGTCAACGTGAACGTTGGCGACAAGGTCAAGCGCGGCCAGGTGCTGGCGCGCCTGTCCAGCGACACCGTGGAGGCCACGCTGGCCCAGACGCGGGCGGCCCTGGCCGAGGCCGACGCGAACCTGGCCGAGGCACAGGCGAATGCCGAACGCGCCCGCCAGCTGCAGACCACCGGTGCCATCAGCGCCCAGCAGATCAACCAGTACCTGACCGCCGAGCAGACCGCCCGGGCGCGGGTGCAGGCCCAGCGTGCCGCCCTCAAGTCGGAGGAGCTGCGGCTCAGCCAGACCCGCATCCTGGCGCCTGACGACGGCGTGATCTCCAAGCGCGAAGCGGCGGTCGGCTCCATCGCCCAGCCCGGCCAGGAGTTGTTCCGGCTGATCCGCCGCGGCCGGCTGGAATGGCGGGCCGAAGTCACCGACGCCGAACTGGCCCGGCTGGCCCCCGGCTTGCCGGCCGCCTTGCTGATGCCCGATGGCAGCCGGCTGGAGGGCAAGGTCCGGATGGTGGCGCCCACCATCGATCCACAGAGCCGCAATGCGATCGTCTATGTCGACCTGCCGCCCGATCCGCGGGTGCGCGCCGGCATGTTCGCCCGCGGAGAATTCGAACTGGGCCACTCCACGGCCATGAGCCTGCCGCAGTCGGCCGTGTTGCTGCGCGACGGCTTCCAGTACGTGCTGCAGGTCGGCCCGGATTCGCGCGTGGTACAGACCAAGGTGGCGACCGGCCGCCGGCAGGGCGACCGCATCGAGGTGCTGGGCGGCCTGCCGGCCCAGGCGCGGGTGGTGGCCACCGGCGGCGGCTTCCTGTCTGACGGAGACCTGGTCAAGGTGGTGCCCGAAGGCACCGCGCTGGCGGCCTCCTCCGCGTCCTCGCCGGCACGCTGAGCAGCGGCGCCAGCCCCGAAAGGAAACAGCTCATGGCCAGCTTCAACGTTTCTTCCTGGTCGATCCGCAACCCCATCCCGTCCATCCTGCTGTTCGTCCTGCTGACCGTGGTCGGCCTGATGTCCTTCAGCGCGATGAAGATCCAGAACTTCCCCGACATCGACCTTGCGACGGTGACGGTGGCGGCCGAGCTGCCCGGGGCCAGCCCGGCGCAGATGGAAACCGAGGTGGCGCGCAAGATCGAGAACTCGGTGGCTGCGCTGCAGGGCGTCAAGCACATCTACACGAAGGTGCAGGACAGCCTGACCACGGTCACTGTCGAATTTCGCCTGGAGAAGTCGACCCAGGAAGCGCTCGACGATGTGCGCGACGCGGTGGCCCGCATCCGTGCCGACCTGCCGCGCGACCTGCGCGATCCGTCCATCACCAAGATGGACCTCTCGGGCCTGCCCATCCTGACCTACACCGTGTCGTCCAAGCGCATGGACGACGAGGCGCTGTCATGGTTCGTCGACAACCAGGTGTCCAAGGCCATGCTCGCCGTGAAGGGCGTCGGCGCGGTCGGCCGGGTGGGCGGCGTCACGCGCCAGGTGTGGGTCGAGCTCGATCCTGCGCGGCTGCAGGCGCTCAACGCCACCGCGGCCGACGTCTCCCGCCAGCTGCACGACATCCAGCAGGAAGCCTCCGGCGGCCGCGCCGACGTGGGCGGCGCGGAGCAATCGGTGCGCACGATCGCCACCGTGCGCACGGCCGAAGAGCTGGGCCGCATGGAGATCGCCCTGAGCGACGGCCGCCGGATCCGCTTGGACCAGGTGGCGCGGGTCGAGGACACGGTGGCCGAACAGCGCTCGGCGGCCCTGCTCAACGGGCAGCCGGTGGTGGGCTTCGAAATCACCCGCAGCCGGGGCGCCGGCGAGGTCGACGTGGCCGACGGCGTGAAGCAGGCGCTCGAGAAGCTGAAGGCCGACCATCCCGACGTGACGATCACCGAGGCCTTCAACTTCGTCGACCCGGTGGTGGAGAACTACGACGGCTCGATGAAGCTGCTCTATGAGGGCGCGGCGCTGGCGGTGGTGGTGGTGTGGCTGTTCCTGCGCAATGGGCGCGCCACCTTCGTGGCCGCCACCGCGCTGCCCCTGTCGATCATCCCGACCTTCCTCGGCATGCACCTGCTGGGCTTCACCGTCAACGTCATCACGCTGCTGAGCCTGTCGTTGGTGGTGGGGATCCTGGTGGATGACGCCATCGTCGAGATCGAGAACATCATGCGCCACCTGCGCATGGGCAAGACGCCGTACCAGGCGGCGATGGAAGCGGCGGACGAGATCGGCCTGGCCGTGATCGCCACCACCTTCACGCTGATCGCGGTGTTCCTGCCCACCGCCTTCATGAGCGGGGTGCCGGGGCGGTTCTTCGTGCAGTTCGGCTGGACCGCGGCGATCTCTGTGTTCGCTTCACTGGTGGTCGCGCGGATGCTCACGCCGATGATGGCGGCCTACCTGCTCAAGACCGACCACCATGAAGAGCGCGACGGCCGCGTGATGCGGCTCTACATGCGCTGGGCCGCGTGGTGCCTGAGGCACCGGGTGCTGACCACCCTGGCGGCGGCCTTCTTTTTCTTCGGCTCACTGGCCCTGGTGCCGCTGCTGCCCACCGGCTTCATTCCGCCCGACGACCTGGCCCAGACCCAGGTGACGCTGACGCTGCCGCCGGGCAGCACCTTCAAGCAGACCCTCGCCGCGGCCGAGCAGGCTCGCCAGCTGGTGCAGGGCAATCCGCATGTGAAGATGGTCTACACCGCGGTGGGTGGCGGCAGCGCCGGCGACGATCCCTTTGCGCAGGGTGGCGGGGCCGACCCCCGCAAGGCCACGCTCACCATCAACCTCAGCCACCGCGACGACCGGCCCGACCTGAGCAAGCAGGCCATCGAAGCGCAGCTGCGGCAGGCGCTGCAGGTGGTGCCTGGTGCACGGGTGAAGGTGGGCCTGGGTGGTTCCAATGAAAAGTACGTGCTGGTGCTGGCCGGTGAGGATGGCGATGCGCTGGCCGCGCATGCACGGACGGTGGAGCGCGAGCTGCGCACCATCCCCGGCATCGGCAACGTCACGTCCACCTCGAGCCTGGTGCGCCCGGAGCTCATCGTGCGGCCCGACTTCGCCAAGGCGGCCGACCTCGGCGTGACCTCCGCCGCCATTGCCGACACCTTGCGGGTGGCGACCTCCGGCGACTATGACCAGAGCCTGGCCAAGCTCAACCTGTCGCAGCGGCAGATCCCGGTGGTCGTCAAGCTGCAGTCCGACGCCCGCCAGGACCTGGAACTGCTGTCGCGACTGGCCGTGCCGGGCGCCCACGGGCCAGTGATGCTGGGCAACGTGGCCAGCCTGGCCATCGAGAGCGGCCCGGCCGAGATCGACCGCTATGACCGGCTGCGCAACATCAACTTCGAGATCGAGCTGAACGAGCAGCCGCTGGGCGAGGTGGAGAAAGCCGCGCTGGCACTGCCCAGCCTGCGCAACCTGCCGCCGGGCGTCATCCAGACCTCGGTGGGCGATGCCGAGGCGATGGCCGAGCTGTTCAACAGCTTCATGCTGGCCATGGGCGCCGGTGTGCTCTGCATCTACATCGTGCTGGTGTTGCTGTTCAAGGACTTCGTGCAGCCGGTCACCATCCTGGCTGCGCTGGTGCTGTCGGTCCCGGGCGCCTTCCTGGCGCTGTTCCTGACGCAGACGGCGGTGTCGATGCCGTCGATGATCGGCTTGATCATGCTGATGGGCATCGCGACGAAAAACTCCATCCTGCTGGTGGAGTACGCCATCGTCGCCCGGCGCGACCGCGGCATGACCCGGGCCGAGGCCCTGCTCGACGCCTGCCACAAGCGCGCCCGCCCCATCGTGATGACCACCGTGGCGATGGGCGCCGGCATGCTGCCGATTGCGCTGGGCATCGGGGTCGACCCGAGCTTCCGCGCACCGATGGCGGTGGTGGTGATCGGTGGCCTCATCACCTCGACCTTCCTGAGCCTGCTGGTGATCCCGGTCTTCTTCACCTATGTCGACGACGCGGTGCTGTGGATCAAGCGCCACCTGCTGCGCCAGCACCACGGCCCGGAGCGCTCGAGCACCGGCCGGCGCCAGCGCAGCATCGACGCCGCTCGGGTGTAGGAGGATTCCGACAGGCGACTGCCGATTGGCTGACAGGGCCCGCCCAGCACCTGCATTAACCTACAGGTGCATCGCGTCGAGTTGGTGCGAGTGATCTGAAAAGCAGCCACAGCGGGTGGCTGGCCGGTGGTTGAAGTTCGTTCGAGGTGCCGCTCTTTCGTCGATCTTTCGGCCCTCTGATCCAGAGAACGAGCAGACACCGGTCCGTGAAACCCTCGCTTGCCGCGCCTTTCGGGCTCGCCGCATGGACTTGGATGGTTTCCGCTGGCCGTTGCAGGGTCCCGCGATCGAGACGAGCAGATGCAGCGCTCTCGTCCATCGCCACCCAAGGCACACCACGGAGCCGCGGCCGTACGAAACGGCACCGCCGGCGCGATGTCTGTCCACCGCCCCCGCAGCCTTCGAGGCTGCGGGGGCTTTTCTTTGTGCTCTGCGCCGGCGGCTGACGGCGGGCCGACGCCGCCGCGCTGCCGTCGGATGCCAGGAATGCGCCCGCTGCCTCGCGTGCCCCTAGATCACGCCTTGTTCGCGCAGCGCTGCAATGCGGGCGGGGTCATAGCCCAGCACTTCCTGCAGCACCTGGTCGGTGTGCTCGCCCAATATCGGCGGGGCATGGCGCATCTGCGGCGGCGTATCTGACAGGCGCAGCGGGCTGGCGACGGTGCCAACCGTGCCGAAGCGGGGATGTGGCAGGTCCACGCGCAGACCGCGCGCCTGCACCTGCGCATCCGCAAAGGCTTCGCCGATGTCGTTGATGGGGCCGCAGGGCACCGCGCGATCTTCCAGCAAGGCCACCCACTCGGCGGTGCTGCGGGTGCGGGTGATCTCGGCCACCATGGCCACCAGCTCCTCGCGGTGCGCGACTCGCTGGGTGTTGGTGGCGAAGCGGGCATCGGCGGCCCACTGCGGCACGCCGGCGGCGGCGCAGAAGCGGGCGAACTGGCCGTCGTTGCCCACCGCCAGCAGCATGTTGCCATCGCGGGTGGGAAAGTCCTGGTAGGGCACGATGCTCGGGTGGCTGTTGCCCTGGCGCTGCGGCACGCTGCCGGTGTTGAGCCAGGCGGCTGCCTGGTTGGCCAGCATCGCCATGCCGACGTCCATCAGCGCCATGTCGATGTGCTGGCCCTGGCCGCTGTGGTGGCGCGCCTCCACCGCGGCCAGGATGGCCGTGCAGGCATAGACGCCGGTGAACAGGTCGGTCACTGCCACGCCGACCCGCATGGGGCCGCCGCCGGGCGCTTCATCGGGCCGGCCGGTGATGCTCATCAGTCCGCAGGCGGCCTGCACCAGCAGGTCGTAGCCGGCGCGCTGCGCATAGGGTCCGGTCTGGCCGAAGCCGGTGATGGAGCAATAGATCAACCGCGGGTTCAGGGCCTTCAAGGTCGGGTAGTCGAGGCCGTAGCGGGCCAGGCCGCCGACTTTGAAGTTCTCGATCAGCACGTCGCTGCGCAAGGCCAGCTCGCGCACCACCGCCTGGCCCTCGGCGTGTGCCAGGTCGACCGTGAGCGATCGCTTGTTGCGATTGGCGCAGCTGTAGTAGGTGGCCTGCTCGGTGGGCTGGCCCTGGCTGTCGTGCAGGAAGGGGGGGCCCCAGTGGCGCGTGTCGTCCCCCTCGCCGGGGCGCTCGACCTTGATGACCTCGGCGCCAAGGTCGGCGAGGATCTGGCCGCACCAGGGGCCGGCCAGCACCCGGGAGAGGTCGAGCACGCGCAGGTGCCCCAGGGCGCCCCGGGCGCCTGCGGCGGCCTGCGGCGCGTCGCCCGTCGCCGGGCCGGCCGCGGCGGGCTGGGCGCTCATGCGCTGAAGGCCTGGATGCCGGTCTGGGCACGCCCCAGGATCAATGCGTGAACGTCGTGGGTGCCTTCATAGGTGTTGACCACTTCCAGGTTCACCACATGGCGGATCACGCCGTACTCGTCGCTGATGCCGTTGCCGCCGTGCATGTCGCGCGCCATGCGGGCGATGTCCAGGGCCTTGCCACAGGAATTGCGCTTCATGATGGAGGTGATCTCCGGCGCCGCGGTGCCTTCGTCCTTCATGCGACCCAGGCGCAGGCAGCCCTGCAGGCCCAAGGCGATCTCGGTCTGCATGTCGGCCAGCTTCTTCTGCACCAGCTGGTTGGCTGCCAGCGGGCGGCCGAACTGCTTGCGGTCCAGCGTGTACTGGCGGGCGGCATGCCAGCAGAACTCGGCGGCGCCCAGTGCACCCCAGGCAATGCCGTAGCGGGCACTGTTCAGGCAGGTGAAGGGGCCCTTCAGGCCTTCGACGCCGGGCAGCTCGTTCTCGGCCGGCACGAAGACCTCGTCCATGACGATTTCACCGGTGATGGAGGTGCGCAGGCCCACCTTGCCATGGATGGCCGGCGCGCTCAGGCCCTGCATGCCCTTGTCGAGGATGAAGCCGCGGATGCGGCCGGCGTCGTTCTTGGCCCAGACCACGAACACGTCAGCGATCGGGCTGTTGGTGATCCACATCTTGCTGCCGCTCAGGCGGAAGCCGCCGGGCACGCTGCGCGCGCGGGCTTCCATGCTGCCCGGGTCGGAGCCGTGGTTGGGCTCGGTCAGGCCAAAGCAGCCGATCCATTCGCCACTGGCCAGCCGGGGCAGGTACTTGCGCTTCTGCGCCTCGGAGCCGAAGGCGTGGATGGGCACCATCACCAGCGAGGACTGCACGCTCATCATCGATCGGAAGCCCGAGTCGACCCGTTCCACCTCGCGGGCGATCAGGCCGTAGCTGACGTAGTTGAGGCCGGCGCCGCCGTACTCGGCCGGGAGGGTCGGGCCCAGCAGGCCCAGCTCGCCCATCTCGCGGAAGATGGCCGGATCGGTCTTCTCGTGGCGGAAGCTGTCCTGCACCCGGGGCATCAGCCGGTCCTGGCAATAGGCGCGGGCGGCATCGCGCACCATGCGTTCGTCATCGCTGAGTTGCTGATCAAGCAGCAGCGGGTCGTCCCACTGGAAGCTGGCTGTGGCCATGAAGGTCTCCTGGTGAATCGGGCTTGCCGCCATGGTAGGGCGGGGCGGCCCCTCCGGCAAACGAGGATTCGGCAGCGGCCTGTGCAAGAATGGAATTCCGAACTGGTGAAGCAAGCGGTTCCCAGCGGCAATGTATGGGTTCGACTTGAAGCTTCTGCACAATGAAACGCAAGATCCCGAACACCCAGGCGCTGGTGTGCTTCGAGGCCGCGGCCCGGCATGAGAGCTTCACCAAGGCGGCCCAGGAGCTGGCACTGACGCAGAGCGCGGTGTGCCGGCAGATTGCGTCGCTGGAGGATTTCCTCGGCGTGCCGCTGTTCCGGCGCACCCGCCGGGGTGTCCTGCTCACCGAGGCCGGTGCGACCTACAGCCGGCGCATCGGCCAGCGGCTGGATGCGGTGGAGCGCGACACCCTGGCGCTGATGGCGCACCCCGGCCTGGCTGGCAGCCTGGACCTGGCGGTGGTACCGACCTTCGCCACCCGCTGGCTGCTGCCCCGGCTGCCACGGCTGGCGGCGCAGGTGCCCGACCTGGTGCTGAACCTGGAGACCCGCACCCGGCCCTTCCTGTTCGCCGAGAGCGAGTTCGACGGTGCCTTGTACGCCGGCACGCCGGAGCAGGTCGCCAACTGGCCGGGCACCGAGGCGGTGGCGCTGTTGCGCGAAGACCTGGTGCCAGTGTGCAGCCCGGCGTTGATCGCGCCACAGCACCGGCTGCAGCCGGCGGAGGTGGCACGCTACCCGCTGCTGCAGCAAAGCACCCGGCCGGACGCCTGGCGGCGCTGGTTCGCCGCGCAGGGGGTACAGCACCCACGCGATGCGGCGGGGCCGCGTTATGAACTGTTCTCGATGCTGGCGGCCGCCGCCGCGCAGGGCATGGGGCTGGCGTTGATGCCCACGCTGCTGATCGAGGCCGAACTCGCACGGGGCGAGCTGGTGGTGGCTTGCGACCGGCCGCATCGGGGCGAGCGCTCCTATTACTTCGTGACCCCCGAGCGCAAGGCCGGTGACCCGCTGCTGGCACGGCTGCGCGAATGGATCGTTGCCGAGGCGGCCGGCTCGGCATAATGGTTTTTGCCTGCCGGCGCTGGCGCCGGACGGCTGTTCCAGGACCGCACAAGATGAGCAAGGCATTCACCAAAGAGACCGAGGCCGACGATGATGACGACCTCGAACTGCCCGCCCTGCCGGGCGGCGGCAAGAACTACATCACCCCCGAAGGCTACCGCCGCCTGCGGGAAGAATTGATGGTACTGATCGATGTCGAGCGACCCAAGGTGGTCGAGGTGGTGTCCTGGGCCGCCAAGAACGGCGATCGTTCGGAAAACGGCGACTACCTCTACGGCAAGAAGCGCCTGCGCGAGATCGACCGCCGCATCCGCTTTCTCACCAAGCGCCTCGACATTGCCGAGGTGGCCGACCCCTCCCTGCATTTCGGCAACGACCAGGTGTTTTTCGGCGCCACCGTGACCTATGCCAACAGCAAGGGGGAAGAGCGCACGATCACCATCAAGGGCATCGACGAGGCCGACAACCTGGCCGGCGAAGTGAGCTGGATCTCGCCGATTGCCCGGGCGCTGCTGAAGGCGCGCGAAGGCGACGAGGTGCAGCTGATGACACCCGGCGGGGTCGAGAAACTGGAAGTGCTGGAAGTGAGGTATCCGGCGCCCTAGCCGGCGTGGCGGTTCGGCGGCCGCCGCCGTGTGGCTGCCGCTGCCGGCCTGCCGGGCGCCCGTCCGGTGGGGCCTCGCGGGGCGCCACAACGAGAAGTTCGGCGCCTACTGCGGCTTCACCCGCGCCGCCCGCAACACCAGCGGCGAGCGCTTCAGGGTGCGCAGCACATGCGCCAGGTGCACCCGGTCGCGCACCGCCAGCAGCAGCTTCAGGTCGATGGCGGTCTGGCCCGGGTCGTGGCCCATGTCGATGTGGGTGATGTCGGCCTCGGCCTCACTGACGGCCTGAGCCACCTTGGCCAGCACCCCCTTGCCGTTCTGCACCAGCACCGCCACTGCGCTGTCGAACATGCGCTGCGGCTCCTCCGACCACTCCACCGCGATCCAGCGCTCGCTGTCGCGCTGGAACAGCCGCTTGCCCACCTGACACTCGCTGGTGTGCACCACCAGGCCTTCGCCGCGGCCCAGGTAGCCGACGATGGAGTCGCCGGGAATGGGGCGGCAGCAAGTGGCCATCTGCACCGTCGCGCCTTCGCTGCCGTCCAGCGTCACCATGGACTGCGTCGGCATGTTGTCGTCGGTGAGGTAGCGGCTCATCGACAGCGTCAGCGCGTCGGGCCGGGCGCCGGCCTCGGCCATCAGCTTGGCGAGGCGCTTGGCGACGATGGTCGCGATCTTCTTGCCCAGGCCGATGTCGATCAGCAGCTCGCGGCGGCCGCGGTTGCCGCTCCAGCGCACCAGCCCCTGCCACAGCGCGCTGTCGTGGCCGTCACCGTTGCTCTCGTCGCCGCCAGGCAGGTGCAGGCCTTCGGCGCGCATCGCCTGGGCCAGCAGCTTCTCGCCCAGCTCGATCGACTCTTCCTGCCGCATGTTCTTCAGGTAGTGCCGGATCTTCGAGCGGGCGCGGCCGGTACGCACGAAATTCAGCCAGGCCGGATTCGGCCGCGAGACCGGCGCGGTGATGACCTCCACCACATCGCCGCTGCGCAGCTCGGTGCGCAGGGCCACCTGCTCGCCGTTGACCTTGGCGGCCACCGTGTGGTCGCCCACGTCGGAGTGGATGGCATAGGCGAAGTCGACCGGCGTCGCGCCTCGCGGCAGCGCCAGGATCTTCGACTTCGGGGTGAAGACGTAGACTGCGTCCGGGAACAGGTCGACCTTGACGTGCTCGAGGAACTCGGCGGCATCGCGCGTCTCGTCCTGGATGTCGATCAGCGACTGCAGCGAGACGGTGCCCACGCGCTGTGCCTCGGTGACGCTGCCGCTGTCGCTCGCCTTGTACAGCCAGTGCGCGGCAATGCCCTTCTCGGCGACCAGGTGCATCGCGTCGGTGCGCAGCTGGAACTCCACCGCCGTGCCCAGCGGGCTCACCAACGTGGTGTGCAGCGACTGGTAGCCGTTGGCCTTGGGAATGGCGATGTAGTCCTTGAAGCGGCCCGGCATCGGCTTGTAGAGCTGGTGCAGCACGCCCAGCGCCAGGTAGCACTGCGGCAGCGTGGACACCACGATGCGGAAGCCGAAGATGTCGTTCACCTGGGCGAAGCTCAGGTGCTTTTCCCGCATCTTGTTGTAGATCGAGTAGAGCGTCTTCTCGCGGCCGAAGATCTGCACCTCGAGCTTCGCTTCGCCGAAGGCGCGCTCGACGTCGCTGCGGATGCGCTCGACGATGTCGCGCCGGTGCCCGCGGGCCTTCTGCACTGCCTTGGTCAGGGCCGAGAAGCGCCACGGCAGCAGGTACTGGAACGACAGTTCCTGCAGCTCGCGGTAGATCTGGTTCAGCCCCAGCCGGTGCGCGATCGGCGCGTAGATGTCCAGCGTCTCGCGGGCAATGCGGCCGCGCTTGTTGGCCGGCATGGCCTGCATCGTCCGCATGTTGTGCAGGCGGTCGGCCAGCTTGATCAGCACCACGCGCACGTCGCGCGCCATGGCCAGCAGCATCTTGCGGAAGGACTCGGCCTGCGACTCCTCGCGCGTGGAGAACTGCAGCTTGTCGAGCTTGGTGAGGCCGTCGACCAACTCGGCCGTCGGCGCGCCGAATTTCTCGATCAGCTCCACCTTGGTGGCGCCGCTGTCCTCCATCACGTCATGCATCAGCGCCGCCATGATGGCCTGGGCGTCCAGCTTCCACTCGGCGCAGAGGCCCGCGACGGCGATCGGGTGGGTGATGTAGGGTTCGCCGCTGGCGCGGAACTGGCCCAGGTGGGCCTCGTCGGCATAGCGGTAGGCCTCGCGCACCCGCTTGATGTCGGAGGCCTCGAGGTAGTCGAGCCGGTGGGTGAGGGCCGCGAAGGACGCCGCGGCGGCGTCGATGTGTGCACCATGCTCGGCAGGATCCGGCTTGGTGTGAGTGCTGGCTTTCGAAGCGGCGTGGGCGACCATAAGTCGAATGTAGCGCGGATTGCAAGCCCTCAAACGCACAGCGCCCGAACAATGTCGGGCGCAGCGGTGCCGGGTCAGTGCCTGGCGGTGGGGCGGTGCAGCCAGCTCAGAGCGGCACCTTGCGCAGCATCTCGATGCCGACTTCGCCGGCCGCGATCTCGCGCAGGGCGGTCACGCCCGGCTTGTTCTTGGCTTCCACCTTGGGCGCGTGGCCCTGGCTCAGCATGCGGGCACGGTAGGTGGCCGCGAGCACCAACTGGAAGCGGTTGGGGATCTTCTGCAGGCAGTCTTCGACGGTGATGCGGGCCATGGAAACACTCCGAAAGCCACAAAACGTGGCAGGCAAATGGGGCCGACCGGGAGGGTCAGGCGAGTTCAAGGGCGTCAAAAACCGATTTCTTGCTTCGACGCTGCGCCGCGTACTTGAGCCGCTGCGCATGGACGATCGCCTTCAAGTCGAAAAGCGCCGTCTCAAAAAGAGCGTTGATTATAACGAAGTCGAAATGCTTCGCCTGTGCAACTTCCACGCGGGCATTCGCCATGCGGGTCTCGATCACCTCGTCGCCGTCCTCGCCGCGGCGCCGCAGGCGCTGCAGCAGTTCCTCGAAGCTGGGCGGCAGGATGAAGATCAGCACCGCATGCGGGAACAGCTTCTTGATCTGCAGCGCACCCTGCCAGTCGATTTCCAGGATCACGTCCTCGCCGCCCGCCATGCGGGCCTCGCAGGCCGCCCGCGAGGTGCCGTAGAGGTTGCCATGCACTTCGGCCCATTCGAAGAAGTCGCCGCGCTCGACCATGGTGCGAAAACGCTCCTGGTCGACGAACCAGTATTCCCGCCCGTCCTGCTCCTGGCCGCGCGGCGCGCGGGTGGTGTGCGACACCGACACCACCAGGTGCGAATCGAGCTCCAGCAGCGCCTTCACCAGGCTGGACTTGCCGGCGCCGCTGGGCGCCGCCACCACAAACAGATTGCCCGGATATTCCATGCTCACCTCGCCCCGCGTCATTCGATGTTCTGAACCTGCTCGCGCATCTGCTCGATCAGCACCTTCATCTCGACCGAGATCTGGGTGAGTTCGAGTGCCGAGGCCTTGGAGCCCAGCGTGTTCGCCTCGCGGTGCAGTTCCTGGATCAGGAAGTCCAGCCGCTTGCCGAGCTCGCCGCCGCTCTTCAGCAGCCGGGTGATCTCGTCCAGGTGGGCGTTCAGGCGCGACAGCTCCTCGGCCACGTCGATGCGGATGGCATAGGCGGCCGCCTCGCTCAGTGCGCGCTCGCGCAGCGTCTCGGCGCTCATGCTTTGCGCCGCGCCGGCCGCCTCCAGTGCCTGCTGCCAGCGTTCGAGGAAGCGCTGCTGCTGCTTCTCGACCACCTGGGGCACCAGTGGCGCGGCCTGGGTGGCCAGCTCGCGCAGCTTGACGATGCGCTCCATAAGGATGCCCACCAGCCGCTCGCCTTCACGGGCGCGGGCCTCGATGAGACCGGCGATGCACTGCCGGGTCGCCGCCAGCGCCGGCTCGTCGAGCTTCTCGGCCGGTGCGCTGCCGCGGCACCACTGCAGCACCTCGTGCACCGACAGCGGGGCGGCCTTGGCCAGCCAGCCCTGCACGGTGGCCTCGATGCCGGCCAGCCGGTTCAACTGGTCGGGCTGCGGTTGGGGCAGCCCGCTGTCGGCATCGCGCTGGGTGTTCAGCCGCAATTCGATCTTGCCGCGCCGGAAGCTGGCCGTGAGCAGCTCCCGCAGGGCCGGCTCGATGGCGCGCAAGTCGTCCGGCATGCGGAAGGCCAGGTCCAGGAAACGGCTGTTGACCGAGCGCAATTCCACCGTCACGGTGGCCGCACCATGGCCGTCCGTCACCTGGGTGGATGGCTCGCTTGGGGAAACCAGGGTCTGGGAGGCGGCGCTCGCATACCCGGTCATGCTGTAAACTGCCATGACACTTATCGCATTGCAAAATCCGATTATGTCAAAGCCCAAGCCATCACCGCTGCCACCCGGCACCGTGGTCGGTGGTTATCAGATCATCAAGAAGCTGGCAGCGGGTGGCTTTGGCGTTGTCTATCTGGCTGAAGACCAGGACAAGCGCCTGGTCGCCCTCAAGGAATACCTGCCGTCGTCCCTCGCCGAGCGTTCGCCCGGCGAGTTGGCGCCGCGCGTGAAGCCTGAGAAGCAGCCGCTCTACCGCCTTGGCCTCAAGAGTTTCTTCGAGGAAGGGCGTTCGCTCGCGCAGATTTCTCACCCGAGCGTCGTCTCGGTGCTGAATTTCTTCCGCGAGAACGAAACCGTCTACATGGTGATGAACTACCTGCAGGGCGACACCCTGCAGGACTTCATCGTCACGGCCCGCGAGCTCAAGCGCGACAAGGTGTTCCGCGAGTCCACCATCCGCTCGCTGTTCGACGAAATCCTGCGTGGCCTGCGCATCGTCCACCAGCACAAGATGCTGCACCTGGACATCAAGCCGGCCAACATCTTCATCACCAACGACAACAAGGCGGTGCTGCTGGACTTCGGCGCGGCGCGCGAAGTGCTGAGCAAGGAAGGCAACTTCATCCGCCCGATGTACACGCCCGGCTTCGCCGCGCCCGAGATGTACCGGCGCGACGGCACGCTCGGACCGTGGACCGACATCTATGCCATCGGCGCCTGCATCTATGCCTGCATGCAGGGCTATCCGCCGAACGACGCACCGCAGCGCATCGAGAAGGACCGCCTGACGCTGTCCCTCTCGCGGCTGCGCAACATCTATTCCGACAACCTCATCGAGGTGACGGAATGGTGCATGGCGCTGGACCCGCTGTCCCGCCCGCAGAGCGTGTTCGCGCTGCAGAAGGAACTGGCACGCGAGACCGAGCGCCGCTACACCAAGCTGAGCTTCAGCGAGCGACTCAAGCTGCAGCTTGAGAACCTCAAGGGCGGCAAGCAGGCCTGAAGCAGTATCACCAGCCAAGAGGCCACGCCAACATGAGGTTCTCGGTTTACCAGGTCAGCCGCAAGGGCGGACGCGAGAAGAACGAAGACCGGATGGGGTATTGCTATACCCGCGATTCCGGCCTGTTCGCATTGGCCGACGGCATGGGCGGCCATCCGGAAGGCGAGGTCGCCTCCCAGGTCGCCCTGCAGACGATGGCCGCGCTGTTCCAGCGCGACGCCAAGCCCATGCTGCGCGACCCGGTGCGCTTCCTGCATGACGCCATCATCGCCGGCCACCACCAGCTGCTGCGCTATGCCACCGAAAAGGCGCTGCTCGACACGCCGCGCACCACCGTGGTGGCCTGCGTGCTGCAGAACGGCGCGGCCTATTGGGCGCATTGCGGCGACTCGCGCCTGTATTTCGTGCGCGGCGACAAGCTGATCGCCCGCACCCGCGACCACTCCTATTCCGAGCTGCAGGAAACGCTGAATGGCGTCGTGCCGCTCGGCGAGAAGTTCAACCGCAACGTGCTCTTCACCTGCCTGGGCAGCCCTGGCAAGCCGGTGGTGGACACCATCGGGCCGATGCTGATGCAGTCGGGCGACCGCGTGCTGCTGTGCTCGGACGGCCTGTGGGGCAGCGTCTCCGACCAGACCATCACCGACCAGTTGGCCACCCGCCCGATCTCGGACGCGGTGCCGGAGCTGGTGGAGCAGGCGCTGCGCCGCGCCGGCAGCAAGAGCGACAACGTCACGGTGCTGGCGGTCGAATGGGAGTCTTCCGAAGACTACGATTCGACCAAGGCGATCTCCACCCAGACGCTGGGCGAGGAGGTGTTCGCATCGACAATCCAGGCCAGCGTGCTCGGCCAGGAGCCCGACGAGCTCGACGAAGCCGAGATCGAGCGTTCGATCCGCGAGATCAACGAAGCGATCAAGCGCTCCTCGCAGCAGAAGAAAACCTGAGGGTGGCTTGCTGAGCAGCCGACGCCGCGGCCTGCCACCGCGGCGCGCAGCCGTTCCCTTCCTGCCTGCCTCTTTCCAGGACGACCATCGATGAGTGCCTTCGAACGCAGCCATGGCCGCGCACCCAATGCCTTGCGGCCGGTGCGCATCACGCGGGGCTACACCAAACATGCCGAGGGCTCGGTGCTGATCGAGTTCGGCGACACCCGGGTGCTGTGCACCGCCTCGGTGGAGGAGCGGGTCCCGCCGCACAAGAAGGGCAGCGGTGAAGGCTGGGTCACCGCCGAGTACGGCATGCTGCCGCGCGCCACCCACAGCCGCAGCGACCGCGAGGCCGCCCGCGGCAAGCAGACCGGCCGCACGCAGGAAATCCAGCGATTGATCGGGCGTTCGCTGCGCACGGTGTTCGACCTGGCGGCGCTCGGCGAGCGCACGCTGCAGCTCGACTGCGACGTGATCCAGGCCGACGGTGGTACCCGCACGGCAGCCATCACCGGCGCATGGGTGGCGGCGCACGACGCCGTCAGCCTGCTGCTCGCGCGAGGCCTGCTGGCCCGCTCGCCGCTGAAGGATGCGGTGGCCGCCATCTCGGTCGGCATCGTGGCCGGCGTGCCGCTGCTGGACCTCGACTACAGCGAGGACTCGGCCTGCGGCACCGACATGAATGTCGTCATGACCGGCTCGGGCGGTTTCGTCGAGATCCAGGGCACGGCCGAGGGTGCGCCCTTCAGCCGGGCCGAGATGGACGCCCTGCTGGCGCTGGCCGGCCACGGCATCGGCGAGTTGCTGGCGGCACAGCGCGCAGCGCTGGGGGAGCGGGCATGACACGCCGATTGGTGCTGGCTTCCAACAATGCCAAGAAGCTGCTGGAACTGCAGGCGCTGTTTGCACCGCTCGGCCTGGAACTGGTGACCCAGGGATCGCTCGGCATTCCCGAGGCCGAGGAGCCCTATCCCACCTTCGTCGAGAACGCGCTGACCAAGGCCCGCCATGCCGCCCGTGCCAGCGGTGGCGCGGCCATCGCCGACGACTCGGGCCTGTGCGTCGACAGCCTCGGCGGAGCGCCGGGCGTCTTGTCGGCCCGCTATGCCACGCTGTTCGGCGGCCGCCGCGATGATGCCGAGAACAACGCGGCGCTGCTGCGCCAGCTGGGCGACCGCACCGACCGCCGTGCGCGCTTCGTCTGCGTGCTGGCAGCGGTGCGGGGCGCGGATGATCCCGAGCCACTGATCGCCATGGGCCGCTGGGAAGGCAGCGTGCTGGCCGAGCCGCGCGGCGAGGCCGGCTTCGGCTACGACCCGCTGATGTTCATTGCCTCGCTGGGCAAGAGCGTGGCCGAGCTGGGCGCCGAGGAAAAGAACCGGCTCAGCCACCGCGCGCTGGCGGCGCGGCAGATGCTGCAGCTGATGCAGGAGGTGTGGTTTGGCCGCGAGTGAGGAACTGCAGGCCCGCTACCTGCGCCCCGGCACGCTGCAGCTGGGCGCCTTGCCGCCGCTGTCGCTCTATGTGCACCTGCCGTGGTGCCTGAAGAAGTGCCCGTATTGCGACTTCAATTCGCATGAATGGCGCGACGGCGGCACGCCCCCCGAAGCGCGCTACCTCGACGCCCTGCGGGCCGACCTGGAAGCGGCGCTGCCCGCCATCTGGGGCCGGCGGGTGCACAGCATCTTCATCGGCGGCGGCACGCCCAGCCTGTTTTCGCCCGACGCGATCGACCGCCTGCTGGCCGATGTGCGGGCCCGCCTGCCACTGGAAGCGGGCTGCGAGATCACGCTGGAGGCCAATCCGGGCACCTTCGAGCGTGACCGTTTCCGTGGTTTCCGCCAGGCCGGCGTGACCCGGCTGTCGATCGGCGTGCAGAGCTTCGACGACACCAAGCTCAAGGCGCTGGGGCGGGTGCACGACCGGCGCCAGGCGCTGGCCGCGGTGGAAGAAGCGCAGCACAGCTTCGACACCTTCAACCTCGACCTGATGTACGCGCTGCCTGGCCAGGGCCTGGCCGAATGCGAGGCCGACCTGCGGCAGGCACTGGCCTTCCAGCCACCGCACTTGTCGCTGTACCACCTGACGCTGGAGCCCAACACCTACTTCGCCAAGTTTCCGCCGGTGGTGCCTGACGAGGACACTGCCTCGGAGATGCTGGACCTGCTCACCCGCGTCACCGGCGAGGCGGGCCTGCGACGCTACGAGGTTTCGGCCTACGCACGGCCCGGCCATGCGTGCGAGCACAACCTCAACTATTGGCGCTTCGGTGACTATCTCGGCATCGGCGCGGGAGCGCACAGCAAGCTGAGCTTCCCTCATCGCGTGGTGCGCCAGGTGCGCTGGCGGGAGCCGGCGCGCTACATGGAGCAGGCGCTGGCAGGCCAGGCCGTGACGCAGGATGAGGAGGTGGCTCGCAAGGAGCTGCCTTTCGAATTCATGTTGAATGCTCTGCGTCTGCGGGACGGCTTCGAGCTGGCGCATTTCAGCGAGCGCACCGGCCTGCCGCTGACCGTCATCCAGTCCGGCCTCGACGAAGCCGAGCGCCGCGGCCTCATCGAGCGCGACTGGCAGCGGGTGAAGCCGACCGAACGCGGCTTCGATTTCCTGAGCGACCTGCAGGCGCTGTTCCTCAGCTGAAGCGCGCCGCGTCCCCCGCTGTCGATAGGCGATTGGCTGAAGCGCCGCTAGGGCTTCTCCGCATGGCACCACCCTCGCGCCGTGCAGGTCGCACGAGGCCGGGTCGCAGGGGGTTTTCAGTCGCCGGCCGCCGTGGCACGATAGCCCGGCGGCGTGCTGTACTCGCCGTATTTCAGGAGTCTGATCGTGTCTGCCGCCTCTGTGTCGCCACCCGGTTTGCAAGAGCCGCAAGCCGGTCGCGAGCCTTTACGAGTGCTGGTTGCGGAGGACGATCGGGTGCAGCAGATCCTGCTGTGCACACATCTGGAGGCCTGCGGTTGCCAGGTCGACGTGGCCGAAGACGGCCACGACGCGCTGGAAATCTGGCAGATCCACCGCCACCGGCTCGTCATCACCGATTGCCGCATGCCTCGCATGGACGGCTACCAGTTCGCCAAGGCCCTGAGGGCCGATCCCCACGGCGCCCATGTGCGCCTGATCGGCACCAGCGCCGACACCGAGGACGCGCCGCTGGCGCTGGCCGCCGGCATGGAAAAGCTGCTGCAAAAGCCGGTTTCCGCGGCGCAGGTGGCTGCCCTGTGCGCCGCGATGCGGGAGCCGTGAGCGCCACGGTCCGGCCCGCCGGGCGGCGGCCCCGCCGTTTCAGACGCGGTTGAGGCTGAGGCCCAGCGTGCTGCGCAGCCGCTCGATCAGTTGCGGCGCAATTTGCGTGAGCGGCAGCACTTCCTGCACCGCACCGGCCAGGATCGCCTCGCGCGGCATGCCGAAGACGACGCAGCTGGCTTCGTCCTGGGCGTAGTTGTAGGCGCCGGCGTCACGCATTTCCTTCATCGCCTTGGCACCGTCGGCGCCCATGCCGGTCAGCATGATGCCGATGGCGTTCGGGCCCACCACCCGGGCGGCAGACTTGAACAGGACTTCCACCGAAGGCTTGTGCCGGTTCACCGGCTCGCCGTCCAGCACGCGGGCGATGTAGTTGGCGCCGCTGCGCTCCACGCTGAGGTGGTGGCCGCCGGGGGCGATGTAGGCGTGACCGGGCAGCACGCGCTCGGCGTCCTGCGCTTCCTTCACCGCGATCTTGCACAGGCCGTCCAGGCGGGTGGCATAGCTGCGGGTGAAGCCGGGCGGCATGTGCTGGGTGATCACCACCGCAGGCGCGTCGGCTGGCAGGTTCATCAGCACTTCGCGGGTCGCTTCGGTGCCGCCGGTGGAGGCGCCGATGAAGATGATCTTCTCGGTCGACAGGCGGCCCAGGTTGTGCACCGCGGGCGCCGCACGCGCCTCGCCGGCGCCACCGGCCGGGGCGGCCTGCAGCTTGCGCACCTGCGCCTTGGTGGCGATGCGGATCTTGTCGGTGATCTCCTGCGCCAGCTGCTGCAGGCCGTTGGAGATGCCGATCTTGGGCTTGGCGACGAAGTCCACCGCGCCCAGCTCCAGCGCGCGCAATGTCACGTCGGCGCCGCGCTCGGTCAGCGTCGAGACCATCACCACCGGCATCGGGCGCAGGCGCATCAGCTTGGAGAGGAAGTCGATGCCGTCCATGCGCGGCATCTCCACATCCAGCGTGATGACGTCCGGATTGAGGTTGCGAATCATCTCGCGGGCGACGTAGGGGTCGCTGGCCGCGCCGATGCACTCCATGTCGGGCTGGCGGTTGATGATCTCGGTAAGCAGGCTGCGGACCAGGGCCGAATCATCGACCACCAGGGCACGGATCTTGGGCATGAGGGCGATCCTTTCAGAACAGGTCGATCGAGCCGGCGCCGCTGGACGGCGGCACGATGCGCTGGCTGGCCACGCGGTCCTGGGCCACCAGTGCGTCCGGGTTGGTCGGCGCCAGGCGCTTGACCATCGCCTTGCCGCTATGGGGGAAGAAGCAGACCTTGCGCGGGTAGATCTCCAGCACGTCCTTGGAGATTACCGGGATGTGCTCGGTCTTCAGGTAGTTCATCACGAACTCGGTGTTGCGCTGGCCGACGTTGAGCGTGTTCATGCCGCTGATCACCTGGCCGCCGCCGAAGACCTTCGCTTCGAGGCTGGTGCGCATGGCGCCGCGCTTCATCAGTTCGTTGATCAAGAGCTCCATCGCATACGAGCCGTAGCGGCCGCAGTCCTGGGCGCCACCGCCGTCGGGCAGCATGAAGTGGTTCATGCCGCCGATGCGGGCGTTGCGGTCCCACAGGCAGGCGGCGATGCAGGAGCCCAGCGTCGTCAGGATGACCAGGTCCTGGTCATGCACAAAGTACTCGCCCGGCAGCACCTTGACCGCGTCGGTCTTGAAGTGCGCGTCGTAGAAGAAGAACGAGGCCTCGCCGGGCTTGCGGGACTGGGCCTTGAGCTTCTCCAGGCGGGTGGTGGACGGGGCGCCGGCGTTGCCGCTGAAGGCGGGGGATCTCGTGGGTGAGCTGTCGGCCATGATGTCTTTTCGTCAGGTGCGCGGCATCACTTGAAGGTGGGGCAGGCGTGGTGAGGGAGGGAACGTGCCATCTCTCACACTCGCTGGTAGACCGTCTTGCCGCGCAGCTGGAACAGGTCTCGGGAATCGGTGAAGTTCTCGGAGTGGCCGACGAACAACAGCCCTTGGGGTTTCATCACGCCGTGGATGCGTTCGAGCACACGACGCTGGGTCTCGGCATCGAAATAGATCATCACGTTGCGGCAGAAGACGATGTCGAAGGCGTCGCCCAGCGACCAGCTGCTGTTCATCAGGTTGAAGCTGCGGAAGTCGATCATCGCGGCCAGCTCCGGCTTGATGCGGATGGAGCCGGCATTGCGTCCGGTGCCACGCAGGAAGTGGCGCTTGAGCAGCTCCGGTGACAGGCCCCGCGAGTCGTCGGCATACACGCCGCGGCTGGCAGTGGCGAGCACCTTGGTGTCGATGTCGCTGGCCAGGATGCGCACCGGCGCGCGCGGCCCCAGCGTGTCGGCCACCGTCATCGCGAGCGAATAGGGTTCTTCGCCGGTGGAGGCGGCGTTGCACCAGATGCGCAGGGGCTTGCTGCTGCCGTGCTTGCGCAGCTCCTCGGCCAGCAGGTGGAAGTGGTGGTCTTCCCGGAAGAAGGCCGTCAGGTTGGTGGTCAGGCAGTTGACGAACTCCTGCCATTCAGCCTCGCCCTGTGCACCGTTGGCACGCTCCAGCCACTGCAGGTAGTCGGCGAAGGAGCGGTGGCCGGTGTCGCGCAGCCGCCTGGACAGGCGGCTGTAGACCATGGCCTGCTTGCCGGCATGCAGGCTGATGCCGGCACGCTGGTAGATCAGCTGGCGCACTCGCTCGAAGTCGGCCTTGTCGAAGCTGAACTCGGCGTTGCGGTCGCCCACCACGGGCGGGGCGGGCATCTGCGATGCAAGGGGAGAAAGCAGAACGGCGCTCATGGATCGCTCGCGGTGAAGGATGCCGACAAACCGGACAGTCGCAGCATGCGGCTCATGCTGCTTCTGGCTTATCGGCATCCTTGACCGCGGCTTGAGCGGGAAGTCGCCCGATCCGTCACTGCCGCGGGCCCTGCATGACCACAAGTTGCCCACGGGCGGGCGCCGGTACCGGAGGGCAGGCCGCTGGCCAGGCCTGGGTGGCCTTCAGCGCGGCCGCGGGCTGCGGTCGAGCAGGTGCCAGTTCAGCTGAAAGGAATAGGTCTCGGAGTTCGGCGCGCCGATGGTGCGGCCGGCGCTCAGCTTCATGCCCAGCCGGCCGGGCACCAGCCACCAGTTGGTGCCGAGGGACTGCACCGTGCGAGCGCGGTCGCTGGTCTGCATTTCGCCGGACAGTGACAACTGCTCGTCCAGGGCCCACAGCACCGCTGCATTCAGCAGCGTGGTGGTCTTGCCGCTGGCGCCCTGGTAGCGCGGGCCGAGGTTGAAGCGCAGGCTCAGGTCGGCCGGCAGGGCCAGCGTGGCGAGGCCCAGCAGGGTGGTGTTGTCGAGCTGGAACCGGCTCATGCCCATCGGCTGCTGGGAATAGGCCGAGACCTTCAGGCCCCAGCGCGCCGCGCCATAGCGCCAGGCGCGGTCGGAGAACTTGGCGGCCGCGCCCAGGCCCCAGGCACCGTCCTTGGCGCGCTGCAAGGCGGCGAGGTTGCCGCCCAGCTTGACCGGCTCCACCAGGCTGCAGGCCGGGGCCGACAGCAGTGCATTGGCGCCGCTGGCATGCTGGTACCAGCCGTCGACCTGGCAGCCGCCGGTGGCGACGCGGCCCGGATCGTCGGTGACCAGTGCAGGAGAGCTGGCCGCCAGGGTCGTGGCAGGGGCCAGGCAGGCGGCCACGGCCAGCATGGCAAAGATCGCCCGTTGGCCGCCGGGCAAGCGGTGGGGGGACTCCCTGTCCATCTGAAACGCTCCTGTGGGCGATGTGCCGCCGGTGCGGCCCGGCCTGTTGCGGCCGGGGCCCGCCACCTCGTGACACGGGCAGGCGACGCTGCTGGCGGGAATTATGGGCAGCATCCAAGACCCTGCAATCCCCAATGCGAAGGGGACCGGGCATACCTCACACCCGGGGCCTGTGCGGCAGCCCGGCAGGCAGCGTCGGCACGATGGATTGTGCTGCCGGTGGTGCGGTCGCCAAGCCGCGATCAGCACCGCTTCCCGGGGCCAGTTCGGGGCCGGGCGCTCCCGGCCGAACGCCGCCGGGCGGCGGCGGGACCGCGGAAGAAGCGACGGCGCGGCAGGCCGGGCCCATGGCAAAGCGCCTGGCTGGGCCAGGCGCATGCGCTTGTTGCCACGGTGCCGCGCCCGGCGCGGCCGGCCGGTTCAGAAGGTTTCCCAATCGGCCTCGGCATCGCTGGCCGAGGCGACAGCCACCGCTGCGGGAGTCGCCACGGACGCCGTCGCGGCGGTGTGGGTCGGCATGGGCGGCGTGGTGCGCGGCTCGAAGCCTGCCTTCGCCACCTTCGGTGCCTTCGCTGCTGGCGCCAGCGGCCGGTGTGCGGCCGCCTGGGGCGCGGCCACCGGTGCGGCGACCGCCGCCGAGGCCGCTTCTTCTTGCGCCGCCAGGCGGAAGGCGCTCACCACGCCGGAGAGCTTGTGGGCCTGGTCCTTCAGCGATTCGGCGGCGGCTGCAGATTCTTCCACCAGGGCCGCGTTCTGCTGTGTCATCTGGTCGAGCTGGTTGACGGCGGTGTTGACCTGCCCGATGCCCAGGCTCTGCTCGGCCGCCGCGGCCGTCACCTCGCCGATGATGTCGCTGACGCGCTGTACCGAGGCGACGATCTCGCTCATCGTCGTGCCGGCGGTCTGCACCAGGCGGGCGCCGCTGTCGACCTTCTCGGTGCTGGCCGTGATGAGCCCCTTGATTTCCTTGGCCGCCTGTGCCGAGCGTTGGGCCAGGGTGCGCACCTCGCCCGCCACCACCGCAAAGCCGCGGCCCTGCTCGCCAGCGCGGGCAGCCTCGACGGCCGCGTTCAGCGCCAGGATGTTGGTCTGGAACGCAATGGCATCGATGACACCGGTGATGTCGGCGATCTTCCTCGACGCCGCGCTGAT
Source organism: Eleftheria terrae (assembly GCF_030419005.1). Taxonomy (NCBI): domain Bacteria; kingdom Pseudomonadati; phylum Pseudomonadota; class Betaproteobacteria; order Burkholderiales; genus Eleftheria; species Eleftheria terrae. The sequence continues at coordinate 2,090,604 of NZ_CP106951.1, read as the reverse complement.
GTCGTCCATCGTCACCACCACCTCGCTCACCACCTGCCCGCCGCGCGAGGCGACGCCCGAGGCCGAAGCGGCCAGCTGGTTCGCCTGGCGGGCCGACTCGGCCGATTGCCGGACGGTGGCGGTGAGCTGCTCCATCGAAGAGGCGGTCTGCTGCAGGTTGGAGGCGGCCGCTTCGGTGCGGGCGCTCAGGTCCTGGTTGCCAGTGGCGATCTCGGTGGAGGCGGTGGTGATGTGGTCGCTGGCGCTGCGCACCTCCCCCACCAGGGCCCGCAACGATTCCTGCATGCGGCCCATCGAGCGCACCAGCTCGCCGATCTCGTCGCGCTGTTCGGTGTGCACTTCCTGCGACAGGTCGCCGCGGGCGATGCGCGCGGCAAGCTCGCCGGCCTGCACCAGTGAGCGCGTGATGCCGCGCACGGTGAAGAAGGTGAGCGGAATGAGCACCAGCAGCGCCGCCGCGATGGCGCCGGCAAGGATGGTCAGCAGCAGGCCGGTGCGGCTGTCCAGCCGCTCGCGGGCCACCCGCATCTGCTCGCGCAGCGCGGTGGCCAGCTGGGTCATCTGGGCGTCGGCGGCGGCCACGTGCTCCTTGGCCTGGTCGGCATAGGCGCCTGCTGCCGCACCGTCGATCTGGGCCCGCTCCAGCTGCTCGGCAATGGGGGCGATGGCCTGTTCGTACTTCAGCAGCGCGTCGGCCGCCTGCGTGGCCTGGGCCGATTCCGGCTGCCCCTTGAGGCCCTCGGCCATCACGCCGAGCGCCTTGCGCGCTTCGTCCAGGGTGGCTTTCCAGGTCTGGCGCAGGGTGCCCACTTCAACCGTGTTGTTGAAGCTGATGATCATCTCTTTCTCGATGCGCCTGGCCCGCTCCAGCGTGGCCCGCAGCTCCTCGGCCTGGGCCATGGAGCGGACCTGCCCCTCCAGCAGGGCCTCCAGCGTCGAGCGGGTGCTGCCCAGCGCCAGGTACCCGGTGGCGCCAATGGCGGTGAGCACCACCAGCGCGAAGATCGTGCTGAAGTAGAGCCGAGTGCGAATCGAGGCGTGTGCCAAGCTTTTTATTGTCATTTCCCCTGCTCCTGCAGTTGTTTACAAATTGGCACACATATGAGCAAACTATGCGCCAGCTAGATCCGGGCGGTGCTGGCTTCCAGCTTGAAGGCCCGCACCACTTCGGAGAGACGGCCGGCCTGCTCCTTGAGGCTTTCTGCGGCTGCGGCGGATTGCTCCACCAGCGCGGCGTTCTGCTGTGTCATCTCGTCGAGGTGCGAGACCGCCTGGTTCACCTGACCGATGCCGTCGTTCTGTTCGCCGGCAGCGGCCGTGATCTCGGCAATGATGTCGGTCACGCGCTGCACCGATCCGACGATTTCGTGCATCGTGCTGCCCGCCGTCTGCACCAACTTGGAGCCGGATTCGACCTTCTCGACGCTGGCGCCGATCAGGCTCTTGATCTCCTTGGCGGCTTGCGCCGAGCGCTGCGCCAGGCTGCGCACCTCGCCGGCCACCACCGCGAAGCCGCGGCCTTGTTCACCGGCGCGGGCGGCTTCCACCGCGGCGTTGAGCGCGAGGATGTTGGTCTGGAAGGCGATGCCGTCGATCACGCCGATGATGTCGGCGATCCGCTTGGACGAGGTGTTGATCTCGTCCATCGTCGCCACCACCTCGGACACCACGCTGCCGCCCTTGGCCGCCACTTCACTGGCCGAGGCGGCCATCTGGTTGGCCTGGCGGGCGGCATCGGCTGACTGCTTCACGGTGCCGGTGAGCTGCACCATCGAGGCCGCGGTGTGCTGCAGGTTCGACGCGGTCTGCTCGGTGCGTGCGCTCAGGTCCTGGTTGCCGCTGGCGATCTCGCTGGAGGCGGTGCTGATGTTCTCGCTCGACAGGTGCACTTTCTGGACGATGGCCCTCAGGGCCGACTGCATCTGCACCAGCGCCTCCAGCAGGTGGGACGCTTCGTCCCGGCCTTCCAGCTGCACCGCGCGGGTCAGGTCGCCGCCCGCAATGGCATGCGCCAGCGCCTGGGCCTGCCCGATGGGCTTGCAGATGCTGTGCATGTTGAGCAGGGTCAGTGGCACCACCACGATGGTGGCGAAGGCCACCGCGACGCCGAACAGCACGATGGTGCCCTGCATCGCATCGCGGTTGCCTTGCTGGGCGGCCTGGCCCTGGCGGTGCACCGCGGTCTCGAGCATCGCGAGCTGCTTCTCGGCGTTGTCGTAGGCCGCATAGGCGGCGCCGGCGATCTTGTTCACCGTGGTGGCCGAGTCATAGGCGGTGGCTTCGAGCTGCGACGCGATGTTGCCGAAACGCTGCTGGTAGTCCTGCAGGTGCTGCTCCAGCGCGCGCGCGGCCGCGGCTTCCTCGCCTTCGGCCGACTGCAGCTTCTTCTGCACCTGCGACAGCGCGTCGGCCAGGCTTTTTCCCCATGCTCCCTTGGCGGTGCGCACCGCCTCCGGGTTCTCATAGTTGATGATCATGTCCTTCTCGTGCCGGCGCACCATGCCCATCGACTCGCGCAGCGAGCTGATGGACTGGCCCTTGAGCACGGCGGTCTGGATGAACTCGTTGCTCAAGGCCTGCAGCCGGTACATGCCCAGCAGGCCCGCGCCGCCGACCATGGCCAGCAGCACCAGCACCACCGCGATGGCGCCGATCATCCGGGTCCGGATGGTGAACAGGCGCATGAGAGTCATGAGTTGCATGGGGTGCCTCGCTCAGTCGGTCAGGCCCATGGCGGGGTCGGTCATCAGCTGCTCGATGTCCAGCAGGATCAGCATGCGCTCGCCGACCTGGGCCAGCCCGGTGATGCAGCCTGCGTCCACGGCCGATCCGATCTCCGGCGCGGCACGCACGTTGTCGGGCGCGATCTCCAGCACGTCGCTCACGCCGTCCACCACCGCGCCGACCACCCGGTTGGCCACGTGCAGCACGATCACCACGGTGAAGGCGCTGTACTCGCAGTTGGCGGTGTTCAGCCGCAGCCGCAGGTCGACGATGGGGACGATGACGCCGCGCAGGTTCACCACGCCCTTGACGTGGGACGGCGCATTGGCAATGCGCGTCGGCGGCTCGTAGGAGCGGATCTCCTGGACCTTGAGGATGTCGATGCCGTACTCTTCCTGGCCCAGCCGGAAGGTGAGGTACTCGCGAGGCCGGGTGGCCGTTTCGGTGAAGCCTTCGATAGCGCCCATGATGCGTGGATACGGAGGTGGTTCGTCGTTGGAGGGAATGCGTCGCGCGGAACCCGGACGGTGGCGCGGCGCTGCATCCTCCTTATCGGCCGGATGCCGCCGCGCTTGAGTCCGGGCTCAGGCTGCCGCGCCAGCCATCGAGCCGAGGCGGAACTGGGAGACCAGCGAAGCGAGGCGCTGCGCCTGGTCCTTCAGGCTCTCCGCCGCGGCGGCGGACTGCTCGACCAGTGCCGCGTTCTGCTGCGTCATGTGGTCGAGCTGGGTCACGGCGGTGTTGACCTGGCCGATGCCCGAGCTCTGCTCGCGCGAGGAGGAGGCGATGTCGCCGATCATGTCCGTCACGCGCTGCACGGCGGAAACGATCTCGCCCATCGAGCTGCCGGCGTCGGCCACCAGCCGGGTGCCGCCCTCGACCTTCTCGACCGAGGTGTTGATCAGCGTCTTGATCTCCTTGGCTGCCTGCGCCGAGCGCTGCGCCAGCGTGCGCACCTCGGCCGCCACGACGGCAAAGCCGCGGCCATGCTCGCCGGCGCGAGCCGATTCGACCGCCGCGTTCAGCGCCAGAATGTTGGTCTGGAAGGCGATCGCGTCGATGACACCGATGATGTCGGCGATCTTGCGTGAGGCGGCGGTGATCTCGTCCATGGTGGATACCACGCGGGACACCACCTCGCCACCGTGTTGCGCCGCCGAGGTCGCCGAATGCGCCAGCGCCGAAGCCTGCTGCGCGCTTTCGGCACTGTGGTTCACGGTGCCGGTGAGCTGCTCCATCGAGGAGGCGGTCTGCTGCAGGTTGCTGGCGGCCTGCTCGGTGCGGGCCGACAGGTCGTGGTTGCCGCTGGCGATCTCGGTGCTGGCGGTGGTGATGCTGTCGGTCGCGGTGCGTACCTGGCTGACCATGCTGCGCAGCGACTCCTGCATGTCCACCAGCGCCTGCTGCAGCTCGCCGGCTTCGCCGCCGGTGTTGACCTCCAGCGCGTGCGAGAGGTCGCCGGCCGCGATGGCGCGGGCCTGTTCCACCACGCCGCGGATGGGGCGCGAGATGGAGCGGCTCATCCACCAGCCGAACACCGCCGCGAAAGCAAGGCTCGCCGCGGCGAGTACCACGGTGATGATCGCTGCCGCACGGGTATCGGCTTGCGCCTGGGCGGAGGCGGCGCTGGCGCTCTGCAGCGCCAGTGCCTGCAGCTTCTCGATGCCTTGCACGTAGGTGACGCGGGCCTTCTCGAACTCGCCGTTGAGCAGGCCTTCGAGGGCCACGTAGTCGCCCTGGTCACGCATGTCCTTGATGCGGGGCTGCAGCGCCGTCACCGTCTTGCGCAGCTCGTCGACCTGCTTGAACTGCTGCAGCACCGGCTCGCTGTCGATGGTGGACTCGACCACCTTCTGCAGCTTCTCGATCTGCACCGAGGCGGTGGCATAGTCCTTCATCAACTGGTCCGGATAGTCGCCGGTACCGAGCCGCGAATGGGTCGCAACCCGAAAGACATTCAGCTCCACCAGCGCCTTCCACTCGCTGGCAACCTGCATCAGCCGCCATTCACGGCTGGACAGCCGCTCCAGCACGGCCGTGGTGTCGAACAGCTTCTTCACGCTGTAGCCGTTGATGATGACCATCAGGGCCATCAGGAGCCCGAGCGCGACTGCCAGGCGGGTAGGAATGCGGGTTCGGTCGAAACGGGCGATGAGGCTCATGGAATCTCCTTGTTGTCCTGGCTGGCTTGACGTCGTGCCGCGCAGGCACGCGGTGAAGCTAGCGGTCTGCGGCAGTCGGCGGCTGGTATGTCGGCCGCCGTCCTGCGCCGTGACGGAGCCGCCCGGATCCTGTGAGGATTGTCCGGAGCCGGCGAAGGGCCGTCGCCCGGAATATCGGAGCGTTTCCGGGCCTTCTTGAGGCACCGGAGCTGCGGGTTTACCGCGATGTGGCGCTGCCTGCGTGAGCTTTCCAACGAAAAACGCCCGCGGCTGCGGGCGTTGTGGGGTGGGGAGCCGCTGTCGCAGCTCAGAAGCTGGTCCAGTCGTCGTCATCCACCGGTGCCGGCGCGGCGGCCGGCGCCGGCGGGGCGGGCTGGGCCGGAGCTGCCTTGGCCGGCGTGGCGGCCGGCTTGCTGGCTGCCGCCGGCTTGGCGGGGGACGCCGGCAGCGCCGGTGCGGGTGTCTTGACGGCTGCCGGTGCGGGTGCCGCGGCGCGTGCCGGGCTGGAGGCCGCCGGGCGGAGGGTGGCTTGCGGTGCCGCGGCCGGCGCTGCGGGCAGGGGCGTCGCACGGACAGGCGCGGCCGCGGCCTGCACCGGGCGGGCCGCGTCGCTCAGCTTGAAGGCGCCGACCACTTCACCCAGGCGCAGGGCCTGTTCCTTCAGCGATTCGGCGGCTGCGGCCGATTCCTCGACCAGCGCGGCGTTCTGCTGCGTCATGTGGTCGAGCTGGGTCACCGAGCCATTGACCTGGCCGATGCCGGAGCTCTGCTCCGCTGCGGCAGCGGTGATCTCGCCGATGATGTCGCTGACCCGCTGCACCGAGGCGACGATCTCGCTCATGGTGGCGCCGGCATCCTCCACCAGCCGCGAGCCGGACTCGACCTTCTCGGTGCTGGCGGTGATCAGGCTCTTGATCTCCTTGGCGGCCTGGGCGGAGCGCTGCGCCAGGCTGCGCACCTCGCCAGCCACCACCGCGAAGCCGCGGCCCTGCTCGCCCGCACGGGCCGCTTCCACCGCGGCGTTGAGCGCCAGGATGTTGGTCTGGAAGGCGATGCCGTCGATCACGCCGATGATGTCGGAGATCTTCTTCGAGGCGACATTGATCTCGTCCATCGTGGTGACCACCTGCGACACCACCTCGCCGCCCCGGGCCGCCACCGAGGAGGCGGAGGAGGCCAGCTGGTTGGCCTGGCGGGCGGCGTCGGCCGACTGCTTGACGGTGCCGGTGAGCTGCTCCATCGAGGATGCGGCCTGCTGCAGGTTGGATGCGGTCTGCTCGGTGCGCACGCTCAGGTCCTGGTTGCCGTGGGCGATCTCGGTGGACGCGGTGGCAATGCCATCGGCGGCAGTGCGGACCTTGGACACCATGGCCTGCAGCGCGTCGCGCATCTGCGCCAGGCCGTGCTGCAGCCGGGCGGCTTCGTCCTGGCCCTGGCTGTCGATGACGACGGTCAGGTCGCCACCGCCGACGCGCTCGGCGAACTCGGTGGCACTGACGATCGGCCCCACGATGGAGCGGCTGACACGCCAGCCCAGCAGCAGCACCAGCGCCACCGAGGCGGCCAGCAGCACCACCACGGCCGTGGTGATCAGCCCGTAGAGGCCGTTGAGCTTGTTGGTGACCAGGGTGATGTAGCCGTCCACCGACTTGAGTGTTTCGGCGAGGGCGACCTCGCCCTTGTACATGCGGGCCTTGGCCGTGGCCAGCGCGGCATTCGCCTCGGCGGCCGAGGTGAACTGGCCGGCGGCGACCTTCTCCAGCACCGGCAGCGCGGCTTCACCGTAGGCGGAGAAGTCGGCGGCGATCTGCCGGCCGGCCTCGACGGTTTTCGGGTCGGAGACGCGCGCGTTCAGGTCGGCCAGCCATTGCTTGAGCTGCTGCTGCTCCTGCTTCCACTTGGCCAGGTAGTCGGCGGCCTTGCTGGCGTCGCCGATGGACAACAGCAGGTCCTTCTCGTAGCGGCGGCTCTGCAGCATGGCCACATAGCTCATGTCGGCGGCTTTCATGCCGAGCACGACATGCTCGTTGTAGCGGTTGATCGACTGGTTCTGCAGGCGGGAGGTGTACCAGGCGGCGGCGCCGAGCACCACCACGAGCAGGGCCATCAACGCAAAGGACAGCGTCAGCCGGGTTTGGATGGACAGGCGTCGGAGCATGGGGGCGACTCGCGCAAGAGGAAGGGGCGCGGCCCGGCAACGGGCCGCCGGTGGGCCGGTCAGAGGCCGAGTTCAGCGCCGGCGAGCCCGAGGCTCGGCGACAGGATGAGGCTTTCGATGTCCAGCAGGATCAGCATGCGCTCGGCCACCTGGCCGAGGCCGGTGATGAAGCGGGCATCCACCACCGAGCTCATTTCGGGAGCCGGCTTGATCGCCTCGGTCGGCATCTCCATCACGTCGCTCACTGCATCGACGACGGCGCCGACCACCCGGTTCTTGAGGTGCAGGATGATGGTGACCGTGAAGCCGTTGTACTCCACCTTCTCGCAGCCGAAGCGCATGCGCAGGTCGACGATGGGCACGATGACGCCACGCAGGTTCACCACGCCCTTGATGAAGGCGGGCGAGTTCGCGATATGGGTCGGCTCCTCGTAGCCGCGGATCTCCTGCACCTTCAGGATGTCGATGCCGTACTCCTCGTTGCCGAGGCGGAAGGTGAGGTACTCGCGTGTCATGCCGCTGCTGGCGCGCGCCTGGCCGGCGCGGCTGCCGGTGGCGGCGGGCATCATGTTCTGGATCGGTTCCATCAGGCCCATCTGGGTCTCCTGCTAGCGGTTCTGTCGGGTTTCTCGGGGAGGCCGCGGGGCTCAGGCCGCTTCGCGTGTCTCGATCAGGCCCAGCTCGGGGCTGGCGATCAGGCTGGCGATGTCCAGCAGGATCAGCATGCGTTCGCCCACCTGGCCAAGGCCCACGATGTAGCGTGCGTCGACGGCCGAGTTGATCTCGGGCGCCGGCTTCACCGACTGGGCCGGGATCTCCAGCACGTCGCTCACCGAGTCCACCACGGCGCCGATCACGCGGTTGCCCACGTTGAGGATCACCGTCACGGTGAGCCCGTTGTAGTCCACCCGTTCGCAGCCGAAGCGCATGCGCAGGTCGACGATGGGCGCGATCACGCCGCGCAGGTTGACGACACCCTTGATGAAGTTCGGTGCGTTGGCGATGCGCGTGGGCGCCTCGTAGCCCCGGATCTCCTGCACCCGCAGGATGTCGATGCCGTATTCCTCGTTGCCGAGGCGGAAGGTCAGGTACTCGCGTGCTGCCGGCACCTGCCGGCTGTCGATGCGTTCGATGTTGCCCATGTCGTTGCCTTGGCGGTTGCAGGGATCAATGGCGGGAGCGGCGCACCAGGCTGCCGGTGTCCAGGATCAGGGCCACGCGGCCGTCGCCCATGATGGTGGCGCCGGAGACGTCGGTCACCTTGCGGTAGTTGGCTTCCAGGTTCTTGACCACCACCTGTTGCTGGCCGAGCAGCTCGTCCACCAGCAGGGCGACGCGGCCGCCTTCGGCCTCGACCACCACCATGATGGAGCTCACATGCTCGAAGTCGAAGCGGGGCACCTGGAAGACCTGTTCCAGCTCCACCACCGGCATGTATTCCTGGCGCACCTCGACCACGCGGCCGCTGTTGCCAATGCTCTTGACCATGCCGGGCTCGACCTGGAAGCTCTCGACCACGGAGGACAGCGGCAGGATGTAGACCTCTTCGCCCACGCCCACGCTCATGCCGTCCATGATGGCCAGCGTCAGCGGCAGCCGCACGGCCACCCGCATGCCGTAGCCTTCGGCAGAGTCGATCTCCACCGTGCCGCCGAGCGAGGCGATGTTCTTCTTCACCACGTCCATGCCGACACCGCGGCCGGAGACATCGGTGACCTGGTCTGCCGTCGAGAAGCCGGGCTCGAAGATCAGGCCCCACACTTCCTGGTCGCTCAGCGAGTCGGGCGCATGCAGGCCGCGCTCGCGCGCCTTCTTCAGCAGCTTCTCGCGCGACAGGCCGCGGCCGTCGTCGCGCACCTCGATCACGATGGAGCCGCCCTGGTGGGAGGCCGCCAGCGTGATGGTGCCCTGTTCGGGCTTGCCCTTGGCCAGGCGGTCCTGCGGCAGCTCGATGCCGTGGTCGCAGGAGTTGCGCACCAGGTGGGTCAGCGGGTCGGTGATCTTCTCGACCAGGCCCTTGTCCAGCTCGGTGGCCTCGCCCTGCGTCACCAGATCGACCTTCTTGCCGAGCTTGGCGGCCAGGTCGCGCAGCATGCGCGGGAAGCGGTTGAACACCGTGGCCATCGGGATCATGCGGATCGACATCACCGCTTCCTGGAGGTCGCGGGTGTTGCGGTCCAGGTCGGTCAGGCCGGCCAGCATCTGCTGGTGCACGGCCGGGTCCAGGCCGCGGCTGTTCTGCGCCAGCATGGCCTGCGTGATCACGAGTTCACCGACCAGGTTGATCAGCTGGTCCACCTTCTCGACCGAGACGCGGATGGTCGCGGCGTCGAGGGCGGCGCCGGCCTTTGCCTCGGCCTTGGCGGCTGCCTTGGGCGCCGGCTTGGCGGCCTGGGGCGAGGCGCTTTCGGTGGGCGTCACATGGCTCTGCGGCGCCCCGGGCGAATTCTCGAAGAAGCCGTAGCCAGCTTCGCCTTCCTTGGCCGCCTCCGTGGCCGCCGGCGCACCAGGGGCGTCGTCGAAGAAGCCGTAGCCGAGGTCGGCCGCGGGGGCCGGTGCGGCCGCCGCCGGCTCGCCGATCGGTGCAAAGCGCACGTGTTCACGCGAGACGTGGAAGGTGAACAGGTCCAGCAAGTCGCTTTCGCTGCTGGAGGTCACGACCTTGAAGCGGCGCATGCCCCCTTCGGCCACGCCGCCGTCCAGCGCCTCGATGGTGCCGAGGTCGACGATTTCCTTGAACAGGTCCACCAGGTTGTTGGCCTGCGACGGGTCGTCCAGCGGGCCGACCGTCAGCTCCAGCGTGCGGGCGCCGGCAGCGGCCGGTGCAGCGGCAGGCGCCGGGGCGGGGGCCGGTGCGGCCACCGGGGCCGGCGCGGCGGCCGCCGCAGCGGCGATGACCTTGGGCGTCTCGCCGGCCACCATGGCACGGATGTTGAACAGCAGCTCGGTGGTGTCGAACTCGTCGCCGGCACCCGTCTGGTGGCGGGCGAGCTGGGCCTTCAAGGCGTCGCCAGAAGCCAGCAGCACGTCCACCATCGGGGCGGTCAGCTGCAGCTCATGGCGGCGCAGCTTGTCCAGCAGCGTCTCCATCTGGTGCGTCAGCTCCGCCACATCGGCGAAGCCGAACGTCGCTGCGCCACCCTTGATCGAGTGGGCGCAACGGAAGATCGCGTTGAGCTCCTCGTCGTCCGGCGCCTCGATATCGAGTTCGAGCAGCAACTGCTCCATGCGGTCGAGGTTCTCGCCGGCTTCTTCAAAAAAGACCTGATAAAACTGGCTCAGGTCGATGCCGGCACTCAGTTGAGAGCCTTCGGACGTCATCTCGCCCATGGCGTGCTCCTTCTGCTGTTCCTTGATGGGTGTCTCGCCGGGCTCAGCGAATCACCTTCTGGATGACCTCGATCAGCTTGCTCGGGTCGAAAGGCTTGACCAGCCAGCCGGTGGCACCGGCGGCACGGCCGGCCTGCTTCATCTGGTCGCTGGACTCGGTGGTGAGGATCAGGATCGGCGTGGCCTTGAACTGCGGGTTTTCGCGCAGCTTCTTGGTCAGGCTGATGCCGTCCATTCGAGGCATGTTTTGATCAGTGAGCACCAGATCGAAGCCGCGGCTGCCCGCCTTCTCGAAGGCGTCCTGACCGTCGACTGCTTCGACCACGTTGTAGCCGGCGCTCTTCAGCGTGAAGGACACCATCTGGCGCATCGATGCCGAATCGTCTACGGCAAGGATTGAATGCATAGCTATCTCCGTTTAGGCCTATATCGGACGTTGCCGGAAGTTCTTTAGAACAGTTCGATGGAGCCGGCGTCCATCTCTGCCTGGGTGACCGGGTTGGGGTTCAGCGGTGCGCTCTCGACCACCGGGGCACCGTCTTCGTCGTCCCCCATCGCTTCGCGAGCGATCTGGTCGGCGCAGTTGCGCAGCCGGCGGTTGGTATGGACGATCAGCTGCGATGCCATGTCCTGGAACTGCAGCGAGGTCACTGCCGAGCCGAGGTTCAGCATCACGGGCATCAGCTCCGAGGTCTGGATACGATGGTCGGTCGCAGCCGTCATCAGCGACTGCATCTGTTCCACCGCGGTGGAAAAGCGCAGCATCAACCCGTCGCAGGCGTCTGCAAGCAGGGTCTGCAGCCGCTCGAGGTCGTTGGTCGCCGTCATCAGGTGGTCCTGGATGTCGGCGGCCATCAACAGCGGCAGCGGGCTGTCTTCGTCTGGCGAGGGGTTCTCGTTCATCAAAACGGGTCTCCACGATGAGGACTCTTGTGCGTCTTCCCCATTAGAATTTTGGGGCGACATGGTGGTCGCCATCGACTCGAAAAGGGCAAGGATTCGCCCACATCTTCGGCACGCACCTTCCTTGCCTGTAGGACTTATTTGGCAAGTCGGCCACTAACCCACGCGAAGGCGCCTTCATGAACCCGTCAACCCTGCGCCGCGAACTGCGGGTGCTTCACATCGAAGACTCCGAGCTGGACCACGAGCTGATGATCACGCAGCTGCAGCGGGCCGGCCTGAACATCCGGGCCGTGCGGGTCGAGACCGCCGCCGACTTCGATGCCGCCCTGCGCAGCGGCCTGGAGGGCCGGCCCTGGGACGTGATCCTGTCGGACTACAACCTGCCCGGCTTCTCGGGGCTGATGGCCCTGGACATGCTGCGCGCCAGCGGGCGGCTGATCCCCTTCATCATCGTCTCCGGCGAGATCGGCGAGGACGTGGCGGTGGAGGCGATGCGCAACGGCGCGAGCGACTACCTGCTGAAGAACAACCTGGCCCGGCTGGCGCCGGCCACGCTGCACGCCATCGAGGCGCAGGAAGCGGTGCGGGCCAAGCAGCAGGCCGACGCGGCGCTGGCCCAGTCGAAGGAGCGGCTGCGCGAGCTGGCCCAGCACTTGCAAACCAGCGTGGAGGCCGAGCGCGCCGCCATTGCGCGCGAGGTGCATGACGATGTCGGCGGTTCCCTCACGGCACTGAAGTTCGACATCGCCTGGATCGCCCGGCACAGCGCCGACGAGGCGGTGCAGCAGCGCGCGCAGTCGGCGCTGGAGCTGGTGAGCCATGCGCTGGACGCGAGCAAGCGCATCATGCACAACCTGCGCCCGGCCATCCTGGAGCAGGGCCTGGTGGCGGCGCTGCAGTGGATGACCGGCGCCTTCGAGAAACGCAATGGCATCGCCACCAGCTTCCACTCCAGCCACGAGCAGCTGCAGCTGCCGGCGGGCGTGCCGCTGGTGGCCTACCGCACCGCCCAGGAAGCGCTGACCAACGTCTCCAAGCACGCCCAGGCCACCCAGGTGAAGGTGGACCTGACGCTGGCGGGGGGCGTGCTGTCGCTGGAGGTGAGCGACAACGGCCGGGGGCTGAGCACCGAGGATCTGGCCAAGGCCCGTTCCTTCGGCATCCGCGGGCTGCACGAGCGCGCCAGCACGGTGGGCGGCTGGGTCGACCTCAGCAGCGGGCCGGGTGGCACGACGCTGATTTTGCTGGTGCCGTTGACCGACAGCAGCGAGCCGGGCGATGATGCGGCGAACGCAGAGGCACGCTCGGGCGAGGACCCGACGTTCTGGGGAGATCTATGATCAAAGTCATCCTGTGCGACGACCATGCCTTGATCAGGCGCGGCATCCGCGACACCTTGGCGGATGTGCCCGACATCGATGTGGTGGGAGAAGCCGGCGACTATGGAGAGCTGCGCAGCCTGCTCCGCACCCAGGCATGCGACGTGCTGGTGCTCGATATCAACCTGCCGGGCCGCAGCGGCCTCGATGTGCTGCATGTGCTGAAGGACGAGGGCTCGCCAGTGAAGGTGCTGGTGGTCTCGATGTATCCCGAGGACCAGTACGCCATCCGCGCGCTGAAGGCGGGCGCCTATGGCTATGTGAACAAGGGCGGCGATCCGGCGCAGTTGGTGGCGGCGGTGCGCATGGTGTCTCAGGGCCGCAAGTACGTCACGCCCGACATGGCGCAGATGCTCGTCGAGAGCCTGACCACGCCGACCTCCGAGGCGGCGCATGAGCGCCTTTCCGATCGCGAGCTGCAAACCTTGGTGATGATCGCCTCGGGCAAGCGGCTGTCCGACATCGCCGAGGAACTCACGCTGAGCCCGAAGACCGTCTCGGTCTACCGGGCGCGGGTGCTGGAGAAGCTGGGGCTGTCGAACAACTCGGAGCTAACGGTCTACGCGATCCGCAACGGCCTGGTCTGAAGCCGGCCTCGGCCGGCGGCCGAGGCTCCGGGCCGGAGTGGCTCATCAAGAGACAGCCCGGACGGTCCCTGGGGCCAGCCGGTCGCCCTGGTTTTCCCTGATTCGCAGGCGGTGCCGCTACTGGAAGTGGGTGAGCATGCGCTCCAGCGCGAAAGTGAAGGGCTGTTCCAGCAACGGCAGCGTGGCGACCACCCCGATCAAGCCGATGCTGAGCGTGATGGGGAAGCCGATGGCAAAGATGTTCATCTGTTGCGCCACTCGTGAAATAACACCGAGCACCAGGTTCACGAAGAGCAGCATGGCCAGGATGGGCAGGGCGATCCACAGGCCCAGCTTGAAGATCTCGATGCCCCAGGTGTGAACCTGCACGGCCTGCACGAAGGCCATGGGGTGTGCCGTGACCGGAAAGGCCTGGAAGCTCTGGATCACCGCGGCGATCAGCACCAGGTGGCCGTTGATCACGATGAAGAGCAGCGACACGGTGGCATTGAAGATGCGGCTGACGCCGTTGCTCTGCCCGCCGGCGGTGGGATCGAAGAAGGAGGCGAAGCCCAGGCCCATCTGCAGGCCGACCAGCTCACCGGCGAATTCGATGCCGGCAAACACGATGCGCACGGCGAACCCGATGGTCAGGCCGACCACCACCTGCTGCAGCACCGCACCGAAGAGTTCGGCCGAATTGAGCGAAATCGCCGGCGGCTCGGGCATCGATACCTGCGAGGCGAGCGCGATGAAGAACGCCAGGCCCACCTTCACGCGTGCCGGCGTGGAGCGCATCGACAGGATGGGCGCGCTCATGAAAAGCGCCAGCGTGCGCAGGAAGGGCCACAGGATGGGCGTGATCCACGCCATCAGCTGCGCTTCATTGAAGGTCAGCACGGCAACTCGACGGGGTGTGAGGGTTGGGGCTTACTCACATCGATGGTGCTCAGAGCACCATCGAGGGAATGGAGCTGATCGTGCGCTGGATGAATTCCACCAGCGAGGTGAGCATCCAGGGCCCGGCGACCACCAGCACGGCGACGGCGGCCACCATCTTGGGCACGAAGGCCAGGGTTTGTTCGTGGATCTGCGTCGCGGCCTGGATGATGCTGACCACCAGGCCGACGGCCAGCACGGTGAGCAGGACCGGGGCGCAGAGGGTCAGCAGCAGGTACATGCCCTGCTGGGTGAAGCTGAAGACTTCCTGGGCGTTCATGGGGCGGGGCTCCGTGGTTCGGGCGGGGCAGGGCAGGACAGGAGGGGCGCGATCAGGTGGCGAAGCTGGCGGCCAGCGAGCCGAGCAGCAGGTTCCAGCCGTCGGCCAGCACGAACAGCATCAGCTTGAAGGGCAGGGCCACCAGCACCGGCGACAGCATCATCATCCCCAGGCTCATCAGCACGCTGGCGACGATCATGTCGATGATCAGGAAGGGGATGAAGATCATGAAGCCGATCTGGAAGGCGCTCTTCAGCTCGCTCGTCACGAAGGCCGGCACGATGACCCGGAACGGCGCCGTCTCGGCCTTCACCGACGGGTCGAGCTTGGCCAGCTTGGCAAACAGTGCGAAATCGGACTCGCGGGTCTGCTTGAGCATGAAGCCGCGCATCGGCACTTCAGCGCGCTTGAGCGCTTCCTCGAACGGGATCTGCTGCTCGGCGTACGGCTTGTAGGCCTCGGTGTAGACGCGGTCCACCGTGGGGCCCATCACAAACAGTGTCAGGAATAGAGACAGGCCGATGATGACCTGGGTCGGCGGTGCCGACTGGGTGCCCAGCGCCTGGCGCAGCAGCGACAGCACGATGACGATGCGGGTGAAGCCGGTCATCAGCAGCAGCACCGCGGGGATGAAGCTCAGCGCCGTGAAGAACAGCAGGGTCTGGATGGGCACCGAGTAGCTGTTGCCGCCGGCGCCCTGGCCGACCAGCAGCGGCAAGGTGGCGGGCGCTGCCGGGGTCGGCTGGGCGGCCTGGGCGAAGGCCATCTCCGGCAGGGTCATCAGCAGCGTGAGGATCACGCCGGCGACGTACAGCGCCGCCTGGCGCCAGGACACATCGGACCAGCGCATCACTTGTCTCCCCGCGCCTTGTTCAGCAGTGCCGCGAAAGACGGCGGCAGCTTGGGCATCTGCAGCGGCGCGGCCGGCGGCAGTTCCTGTGCGGGCAGGGTGTGCAGCGTGGTGATGGACTGGGCGGTAACGCCCAGCACCAGCCACTGGCGCTGCTCGCCCTGGCCGACCTCGACTGTCACGACCCGCTGCTGCGGGCCGAGGCCGGTGATGGAGATCACTCGGGTGAGCTGCTGCTGCCCCATGCCGCCCAGGCCGGCGACCTGCGAGCGCTTGAGCAGCCACAAGGCCGCGGGGATCATCGCGACGATGAGGAAGAACCACAAAACTGACATTCCGGCAGAAGGCATGGCGGGTGGCGGTGAGGGGCGGGAAGGGGACTCGGCACGAGGCCCGGGAACTGAAGAGGATTGTGTTCAAACCCCGCCGCGGGGATGCCATGAACAAGGGGGCCAAAGGCCCCCTTGTTGCTTCTACCGGAAGCACCGCGGTCGCAGCCGCGGCGGCCGCAGGCGCGGCCAGCGTGACAAATCCCTCACATGCCGCGGCTGAGCCGGCGCATGCGCTCGGAGGGCGTGACGATGTCGGTCAGCCGGATGCCGAACTTGTCGTTCACCACCACCACCTCGCCCTGGGCGATCAGGTAGCCGTTGACCAGCACGTCCATCGGCTCGCCGGCCATCGCGTCGAGCTCGATCACCGAACCCTGGGCCAGCTGCAGGATGTGCTTGATCGGGATCCGGGTGCGTCCCAGCTCCACGGTGAGCTGCACCGGGATGTCCAGGATCATGTTGATGTCGTTGCCCGCCGTGGACGGCCCGGTGGGCGTGAAATTGGTGAACGAGGCGGGCGCCACCTGCTCGGCAGGGGCGTCGATCACCTGCTGCTGGCTGGAAGCGCTGCTCTGCTGTGCGAGCGCGGCTTCCCATTCCGCCGCCATCGCGTCCTGCTCGTCGGTGCTCGGGGCTTGAGATTCAAGTGGCATGAGATTCTCCCAACCAGCCGAAGTCGTGGCCGGTCAACATTTGATCGATCTTGATGGCGTACTTGCCGTTGGAGGTGCCGTAGTGGCAGTTGAAGACGGGCACGCCGTCGACCTTGGCCTCGATCATCGGGTTCAGGTCCAGCTCCAGGAAATCGCCCGGCTTGAGCGCCAGCAACTCCTCGACCGTGGCCGGCGCATGACCTAACTCGGCCACCAGCTCCACCTCGGCGGCCTGGATCTCCTTGGTCAGCAGCTTGACCCAGCGGCGGTCTGAGCCGACCGAGTCGCCCTGCACCGTGGAATACAGCACATCCCGGATCGGCTCCAGGGTGGCGTAGGGGATGCAGAAATGGATGGTGCCGGAGCTGTCGCCAATCTCCATGGTGAAGGAGGTGGCCACCACGATCTCGCTCGGTGTGGCCACGTTGGCGAACTGCGGTTGCATCTCCGAACGCTGGTATTCCAGCTCCAGCGGGTAGATGCCAACCCAG
Organism: Eleftheria terrae; assembly: GCF_030419005.1. Classification (NCBI taxonomy): domain Bacteria; kingdom Pseudomonadati; phylum Pseudomonadota; class Betaproteobacteria; order Burkholderiales; genus Eleftheria; species Eleftheria terrae. The sequence goes on along the minus strand of NZ_CP106951.1, from coordinate 2,073,834 downwards.
GCCTTCTTGTATTCCTCGCTGATCACCTCGACCAGCCGGTTGATGATGCGCTGCTCGGTGGGCGAGAAGTCGCGCCCCTCGATGCGGGTGTGGAACTTGCCGTTGCCGCCGAACAGCGCGTCGATCACCGCGAACACGAGCGTCGGGTCGCAGACGATCAGCCCGGAGCCGCGCAGCGGCCGCACCGAGACGATGTTGAAGTTGGTCGGCACGACGATCTCGCGCAGGAAGGCGCTGTATTTCTGCACCTTGATGGCGCCCACCGAGATTTCCGGCGTACGGCGGATCAGGTTGAACAGGCCGATGCGGATGTTGCGGGCGAAGCGCTCGTTGATGATCTCCATCGTCGGCATGCGGCCGCGGACGATGCGCTCCTGGCTGGCGATGTCGTAGTTGCGGATGCCGCCGCTCTGGACCTCTTCCTGCTCCAGTTTCTGGCTTTCGCCGGTGATGCCCTGCAGGAGGGCATCGACTTCGTCTTGCGAGAGGATCTGCTGATTCATCGTGCGCTTCCTCGACCCGGTTCAGGCGGCCTGCTTCACTGGATGATGAAATTGGAGAACAGCACCTGCTGCACCGGGTTGTAGGTCGCCTTTTTCTTCTTCTTTTTCTTCTTCTTGGGCTTGGGCGCCTCCTCGGCGGCTTCGTCCTCGTCTTCGTCCTCGATCTCGATGCCCATCGGCCGCACCGATTCGCGCATGATCTCGGCGGCCAGCTTTTCCTTGCCGGCGCGATCGAGCAGTTCGTCGGCCGTCTTGTGCGACAGCACCATCAGCACGTTGTTGCGAATGGCCGGCATGTAGGACTTGAGCTGCTCGGCCATCTCGGGTGAATCGACTTCCAGCGTGATGCCGACCTGGGCATAGCGCTCGCTGTCCTTGTCGGCCAGGTTCACCGTGAACGGGTCCAGCGGCAGGAACACCGGCGGGCCGCTCTTGTGCGCGGCCTTCGGCGCATGCTCCTCGGCGGCCGGCGCCTCTTCCTCGGCGCCTTCCTCGGCGTGTGCGCCCTTCTTCATCATGAACAGCGCACCGCCACCACCGGCCAGCAGCAGGACCAGCGCGGCCACGATGCCGATGATCAGCTTCTTCGGGCTCTTCTTGGGCGAGGCGGCGTCGGCAGACGGAGCGGCGGACATGGGCTTTCCTGGGGCGAGGGGGATGCAGGGATTATTCGGGGGCCGCGCCTGTGCCCAAGCCCGAATAAGCGGCCGAAAGCGGGCCTATTCGCGGTCTGTGTGCCACCCACTTCACGGAACCGACCCGCCCCCCGAAGCAAAGGGCCGGCCCCCGTTTGGGGGTATGCGGGAACGCGGTTTGCTCACCCCGCCCACTTAGAATTTGCGGTGACCTTAACGATGAGAGGGAATAAAAAATGAACCGCCGCAATATCCTGCTGGGCGTGCCTGGCCTGATCCTGTCCAGCGCTGCACCGGGCGCCTTTGCCTTCAAGCTCGACGGCATGCTGGGCGCCGCCAAGGACGCCGCCAAGGCCGCCACGCTGAGCGACGAGGAAGTGCGCGCCTATGCCGCGCAGATGGCCGTGCTGTCGGACGCCGAGAACCGCGTGGCGCCGCCGAAGGACAAGTACGCCAAGCGCCTGGCCGCGCTGACGGCCGACATGGGCGAGGAAGGCGGCCTGAAGCTGAACTACAAGGTCTACCTGACCGAGGAAGTGAACGCCTTCGCCATGGCCGACGGCACTATCCGCGTGTACAGCGGCCTGATGGAAGCCATGAGCGACGACGAGGTGCGCTACGTCATCGGCCACGAGATCGGCCACGTGCAGAGCGGCCACTCCCGCAAGCGCATGCAGACGGCACTGGCCACCAGCGCGGCACAGCAGGCGGCCGCCTCGTCGGGGGGCAAGGTGGGCACCATTGCCCAGTCGGAGCTCGGCAACCTGATGGGCCAGGTGGTGCGCGCGCAGCATTCGCAAGGCAACGAGAAGGAAGCCGACGACTACGCGCTGCAGTTCATGAAGCGCCACAAGTTCGACCAGATGGCGGCCGTCGCTGCCCTGGAGAAGCTGGACAAGATGTTCGGCGGCGGCGCCAAGACCGACTGGCTGTCCACCCACCCGGCACCCAAGGAGCGTGCCGAGCGGCTGCGCAAGCAGCTCGCCTGATTTCCGCCGCGCCGGATTCCCGCCCGTCCGGGTGCCTTCCTTTCCCCGCGCTGCGCGGGGTGGAATGCAGGGGGCGCAGAGGCCGCCGATCACTGTCACCGGAAACGGTGTGCTTGCCGGCCTCTGCGCCCCTCTGTCTTTGCAGCGCGTCGCTTATGGCCGGCGCCGCCTGCCTCAGGCGAACAGGTCCAGCGCGCCCTGTCGCACGCGGCGCGCCGCGGCAGGGGCCGGCGTGGCGGCGCTGCCGGCGAGCGACTCCGGGCCCTCCGGTCGCGCGGGCTCCTGCCGGCCGTTGCCGGCGCCGGACGACTGGCCCTGCGAGGACTGCTGCGACACCCCACCGCCGGTGAGCGTGAAGCCGGCGCCCTGCAGCGCCGCGGCCAGCTCGGCCACGCTGGCCTCCAATGCGGCGCGGGTGCCGGCGTTCGCAGCCATGAAATCCACTTGTGCCTGCTGGCCTTGCAGCGCGATCTGCACGGTGAGCGGCCCCATGTCGACCGGGTTCAGCATCAGCTTGGCCTGCTGGACGCCATCGCGCACCAGGTAGGTGATCTGCGAGGCCAGGGCTTCCGGAAATTCCGGCGAATCGACCGGCACCGCCACCGAAGCCTGCGCCTCCGCCGTGGCGGCCGGCGCGCTCGGGCCGGCCGGTGCCGCTGCATGCAAGGCGCCAGCCGGCAGCGTGCCGGCGGGCGCTTCGATGGCCGACGGGCCGGCCGCTGCTTCGGCGCCGCTGGTGGCCTCGCTGCCGGCGAGCTGGGCTTCCAGCTGCTGGTCGAAAGCGGCTTGCCGGGGTTCGGCGGCCTGTTGGCGCGCATCCACCAAGCCCGGCCGCTCTTCGCCCGCACGCCCCAGGCCCTCGGCGCCCCGGCGCTTCTGGCCGGACGGGCCCTCCAGTGCGGCGCCTTCCCCGGCCAGCTCGGCCGAGGGCAGGCCGCCGGCGGCCTCGACGCTGCCTTCCGACATCAGCGGGGCCCAGGGCAGGCCGGCCAAGTCGGCCGGCGGCTGGGTGTCGGTTGCCTCGTTCGCCTCCTTGCGGTCCACCGGCCGCTCGGCTTGTGCCGCGGGCGGTGCGGCGTCCTGCGCGGGCGGGGCCGCTGGCGCGGGCGCCGCGGCCTCAGGCGTGCTGGCCGGTTGCTCCGGCGCAGGCTGCAGGCGGGCCGCCGGCGCAGGCGGCTGCGGTGCGCGGGGTTCGGCGCGCGGCCGCTGCTCGGCCTGGCGGGCGTTCTGCTCGCGCGCCTGCTGCAGCATGTTGGAGAAACCGGCGCTGCCCGCAGCGGGGCCGGTGGCGGCAGCGGCACCGCGCGTGGCCGGCGTCGCGCCGACGCCCGCGGGCGAGCCGTTGAGGAAGTTCAGCAGGGAAGCGGCGCCGGACATGCGAAGGTCTTCTTTATATATGGAGGGTCGTTGGTGCGGCCGGTGGCGGGCGGGACGGCGGCTCAGGCCAGCGCGAAGCCGGAGGACGCTGCCGCGTCGTTGGCCCGCTGGTTCCAGGCGGCGCGGGCGGCCTGTTCGTCGGTCACCTTCTGGTCGCGCCTTTGCTGCTGCAGGGCGCGCTCGGCCTCGCGGCGCTCGATCAGCTTGCGGATGGAGGCGGCGCGCGTCTCGCGCTCCAGCACCACGCCGGTGGCCCAGTCCAGCTGCCGGCGGCCCTGGGCGACCGCCCCGGCCTGCTGCTCGATGGCGGCGTTGATGCGTCCCATGAAGTCCTGGTAGCAGCGCAGGATGTCCATCGTGCCCTGGCGCTTGAACTGCTCGCTCCAGCGCTGCTGGTAGTCGCGCCGGTATTCCTGCAGCTGCTCCGCCTGGCGCTCGGCGTTCTCCAGTTGCGCGGCGGCGCGGCGGCGCAGCTCCAGGGCGTCGTCGCGGGCCTTTTCGGCATGTTCGAGGGCGAGGCTGAGGGCGTGGTGGCGGCTCATGGGCGGTCCTTCTCGGGGGCGGTTCTGGCTTCAAGCGGCTGCGGCGGCCTCAGGGGGCGCCCACCGTCGCTTTCATCTGTTGGATGCTGTCGCGCAGCGTGGCGCCGGTGCGCATGTCCTGCTGCAGCAGGCCGCGCATGGCGGGGAAGGCGCGCACGGCGGCATCCAACTCGGGGTCCTGGCCGGCGCTGTAGGCGCCGATCTGGAGCAGGTCGCGGCTGCGGTTGTAGCGGGCGTACATCTGGCGGAACTTGCGCGCGGCGTCCAGGTGGTCCGGGGTGGCGACGTTGTGCATCACCCGCGAGGCCGACTTCTCGACGTCGATGGCGGGGTAGTGGCCGCTCTCGGCCAGCTCGCGGGTCAGCACGATGTGGCCGTCCAGGATGGCGCGGGCAGCGTCGGCGATCGGGTCCTGCTGGTCGTCGCCTTCGCTGAGCACGGTGTAGAAGGCGGTGATCGAGCCCACGCCGTTCAGGCCGTTGCCGCTGCGCTCCACCAGCTGTGGCAGCTTGGCGAAGCAGCTCGGCGGATACCCCTTGGTGGCCGGCGGCTCGCCGATGGCCAGCGCGATCTCGCGCTGCGCCATGGCATAGCGGGTCAGCGAATCCATCAGCAGCAGCACATGCTGGCCGCGGTCGCGGAAATGCTCGGCGATGGCGGTGGCGTAGCTGGCGCCTTGCATGCGCATCAGCGGCGGCGCGTCGGCCGGCGCGGCCACCACCACCGAGCGGGCCAGGCCCTCCTCGCCGAGGATGTCCTCGATGAATTCCTTCACTTCGCGGCCCCGCTCGCCGATCAGGCCGACCACGATCACGTCGGCCTGGGTGTAGCGGGCCATCATGCCCAGCAGCACCGACTTGCCGACGCCGGAGCCGGCGAACAGGCCGATGCGCTGGCCGCGGCCGACCGTCAGCATGGAGTTGATGGCGCGCACGCCGGTGTCCAGCGGCAGGCGCACCGGGTCGCGTTCCATGGCGTTGATGGGGCGGCGCACCAGCGGCTCGTTGTGCACTTCGCGCAGCGGGCCGTGGCGGTCCATCGGGCGGCCGTGCGAGTCGATGACGCGGCCCAGCAGGCCGTCGCCCATCGGCAGGTGCAGGCTGCGGTCTTCGCTGCGCCGCCAGGGATGGCTGACCTGGCCGAGCCGCGGCGGCGTGGTGGGGCAGGACATCGGCACCACGCGGGCGCCGCTGGCCAGGCCGTGCACCTCGCCGGTGGGCATCAGGTAGGCGCGGTCGCCGGCGAAGCCGACCACCTCCGCCTGCACCGGCGGCTGGCCGTCCATGCGCACCTCGCAGACCGAGCCGACCGGCACGCGGATGCCGGCGGCCTCCAGCACCAGGCCGGCCACCTTCACCAGCGTGCCCTGCGCTTCCAGCGGCATGGGGGCGTTGGCGAAGGCGCGCAGGTCCTTGATGTACTGCTGCCAGGCCTGCAGCTTGGCGGCGGGAGCGGTGGCGGTCATTCGGCGGCTTCCTCTTCTGCGGCTGTGGCGGGCGTGTCGGCCCATTCGCTGCGCTGGCCCAAGGCGGCGGCGACCTGGCGCCAGCGGCTTTCCAGGCTGGCGTCGATGACGCCGATGTCGGACTCGACCACGCAGCCGCCCGGGGTGACGCTGGCGTCCGGCATCAGCCGGGCGTGGCGCGACTGCAGGTCGAGCTGGCCGCGCTCGGTCAGCAGCTGGTGGTCGTCCGGGTTCACCAGCACGCGCACATGGCGCGCCGAGTGGACCAGGCTGCCAAGCGCTTCCTGGGCCACTGCCTCGACCAGCTCCGGCTGCGTGGCCAGTTCGTTGCGCACCACCTGACGCGCGATGTCGCTGGCCAGCTGGGCCACCGACAGGGCCAGCTGCTGCTCCAGCGCGTCGAGCTGGGCCTGGAAGCTGGCGGCGATCTGGCCGACCTGGGCGGTGATCTGGGCCGCGTAGCTCTGCTTGAAGTTCTCCAGCGCCGACAGGCCGTCGCGATAGCCGTCCTTGTAGCCGGACTGGCGGGCTTCGTTGAGCTCGGCCAGGATCTCCTCCGGCGTCGGGCCGGCCGGTACCGGTTCGGGCTCGGGCGCGGGCGCCTCCTGCGGCGGCGGCGCGTTCACCGGGCCGCTCTGGCCGTCGGCCAGCGAACCGAGGTTCCAGGCCGAGAAGGAGTGCAGCTCCTCGCGCGGGATGAAGCGGCTTTGCACCGGGCGCGGGGGCGCTTTAAACGAAGCCGTCATCGCCGCTGCCTCCCAACACGATCTGGCCTTCGTCTGCCAGGCGGCGGACGATCTTCAGCATTTCCTTCTGCTCCGCTTCCACTTCCGACAGCCGCACCGGGCCGCGCGACTCCAGGTCTTCGCGCAGCGTGGCGGCGGCGCGGCCGGACATGTTGGCGAAGATGCGCTCGCGCAGCTCCGGCTGGGCGCCCTTGAGGGCGATGACCAGCGATTCGGACTGCACTTCCTTCAGCAGGCTCTGGATGCCACGGTCGTCGACCTTCATCAGGTCGTCGAAGGTGAACATGTTGTCCATGATCTTCTGTGCCAGGTCGCCGTCGTTCTGGCGGATGTAGTCCAGCACCGAGCTTTCCACCGAGGAGCCGAGCATGTTGATGATCTCGGCCGCCGTCTTGGCGCCGCCCAGCGTGGCCTTGCGCAGCCGGTCGCCGCCGGCCAGCACCTTGGACAGCACCTCGTTGAGGTCCTTCAACGCGGTCGGCTGGATGCCGTCCAGCGTCGCGATGCGGATCAGCACCTCGTTGCGCTGGCGCTCGGTGAAGCACTTGAGCACCTGCGAGCACTGCTCGAAGTCCAGGTGCACCAGGATGGCCGCGACGATCTGCGGATGCTCGTTGCGCAGCAGCTCGGCCACCGAGCTGCCGTCCATCCACTTCAGGCTTTCGATGCCGGTGACGTCGCTGCCCTGCAGGATGCGGTCGATCAGCAGGTTGGCCTTGTCCTCGCCCAGCGCCTTGCGCAGCACGCTCTTGACGTATTCGTCGGTGTCGCTGACCAGCATGCTCTGGTCGGCCGCATCGTCGTTGAAGCGCACCAGCACCTCGTCGACCCGCTCGCGCGAGATGACCTTCATCTTGGCGATCGTCTCGCCCAGGCGTTGCACTTCCTTGGGCGTGAGGTGCTTGAAGACCTCGGCGGCTTCTTCCTCGCCGAGGGACATCAGCAGAATCGCGGCGTCTTGCAGGCCGGCTTCATCCATGGTGGTGGGGCTCGCGGTGGTGGGGCGGGTTCGAATTCGGGGCGGTGGCGTGGCCGGCCGTCAGGCGCCGGCTTCCTTGCTGACCCAGTTGCGCACGATGTTGGCGACCGCCGCCGGGTTGTCGCGGGCCAGCTGGCGGGCATGGTCCAGCCGCTCGGTCGCCACGGGGGCGGCCAGCATCGGCGCGCCGGGGGCGCCGTCCAGCGGCGGCAGCACTTCGGTGTCGGCAACCACCGCGTCCAGCGCGGGCCGGGCCGGCTCCGGCGGCGGCGGGTTGGCCGCCTTGATGGCCGGGCGGATCACGCCGAACACGATGATCAGGGCCAGCAGCGTCAGGGCGCCCGGAATGGCGGCGGACTGCAGCAGCGCGAGGATCTGCGGATCCTTCCAGATCGGGGTGTCGGTGGTCTCCACCTTCTCGGCCTGGAAGGGCGCGTTGACGACCTTCACCGAGTCGCCACGCTCCTGGCTGTAGCCCACGGTCTCCTGCACCAGCGTGGTGAGCTTCTGCAGCTCTTCCTCGCTCAGCGGCACGGTGCTGGTCTTGCCGGCGGCGTTGGTGCTGGTGCGGTGGTTGATCACCACGGCGGCGTTGATGCGCTTGACCGAGCCGGTGGCGTTGCGGGTGACACGCACCGTCTTGTCGACTTCGTAGTTGGTGATTGCGTCGCGCTTGGCGGTGCCGGCGGCGCCGGGCGCCACGTTGCCGGCCGCCTGCAGCTGCTGCGCGGTGCCGTTGATGGGCGCGGTGGCGGGCACCGGCGGCTGGTTGGTGGTGGCACCGGGCACGCCGGTGGGCACGGCGGCGCCGGGCTGGTTGGATTCGGACGTCTGCTGGCTGCGCACGGCGGCCGGCTCGTTGCCCTGGTTGGGGCGGAATTGCTCGGAAGTCGACTCGCTTTGCGAGAAGTCGATCTCGGCGGTGACCTGGGCGCGCAGGTTGTCACGGCCAACCACCGGCTCCAGCAGGTCCATGATGCGGCGGGTGTAGGACGCCTCGATCTGCGAGACGTACTGCAGCTGCTTGGCATCCAGGCTGCCCTGGTTCTGGGCGTCGGGATTCTCGGTGAGCAGGGCGCCGTCCTGGTCGATGATGCTGACGGCCTTGGGCGCCAGCTCGGGCACGCTGGAGGACACCAGGTGCACGATGCCGGCCAGCTGCGCACGGTCCAGCGTGCGGCCGGGGTAGAGCGTGAGCAGCACCGAGGCCGAGGGCTTCTGCTGCTCGCGGAAGAAGCCGTTCTGGTTCGGCAGCGCCAGGTGCACGCGGGCGCTCTGCACCGCCGACAGCGCGCCGATCGAGCGGGTCAGCTCGCCTTCCAGGCCGCGCTGGAAGGTCAGGCGTTCCTGGAACTGGGTGATGCCGAACTTGGCGTTGTCCATCAGCTCGAAGCCCACCGTCGAGCCCTTGGGCAGGCCCTGGGAGGCGAGCTTCAGCCGCAGGTCGTGCACCTTGTCGGCCGGCACCAGGATGGCGCCGCCGCCTTCGGCATGCTGGTAGGGCACGTTCATCTGCGACAGCTGCGAGATGATGGCACCGCCGTCCTTGTCCGACAGGTTGGCGTAGAGCACCTTGTAGTCGGGCTTGGACGACCACAGCGACAGGGCCACCACGATCGCCAGCAGCGCGGCGATGCCGGCGCCGGCCGAGATCTTCGCCTTCATCGGCAGCGCCGCCACGCGGGCGCCGAAGCCGGCCGGCGCGACGGCCAGGTCGGCGGCGGGGGCGGCGGGCGTCAGGGGCGGCTGCAGTGCAACGGCGTTGTCCATCGGTTCGGTTTCCGGCAGTTTTTGGCATCTGGCGGGGCGGGCGAACGGCGACACCCCATCAGGTCTTGGGGGTGGATTATTCGGACGATGGGGGCCAGCTATAGCGGGAAGAAGCCGGCAAAGGGCGGCCAGTTCGGCGCATTGCGGCCGGGGGACGCCACCTAAGATGGCAACACGTCAAACAAGGGCAAGCGCCCCACCGGAACGCACGCCATGGATGTCCGCCTCAAACCCTTCAACTTCGAGCAGGCCGTTGCCAGGAGCGGTGTCGTGCTGCCTTCGCAGCGCGGCCCGGCCAAGGTGGACGGCGGCGACACGCAGGTCGGCTTCTCCCAGGCACTGAACAAGGCCCTGAAGGGAGTCAGCGCGGCGCAGGACAACGCCAGCGAGATGCAGCGCCAGGTCCAGCTCGACAACCCCACCGTCTCGCTGGAAGAGACGATGGTGGCGATGCAGAAGGCCCAGATCGGCTTCCAGGCCACGCTGCAGGTGCGCAACCGCCTGGTCCAGGCCTACTCGGACATCATGAACATGCAGGTGTGAGCGCGGCGGGGGGCCCCGCCTGCTCCGGCGCCCGGTGGCGCCTGTGCATCGCCGCGTCGTGCGCGAGCACCCTGCATCCTCCACCGCCCTTTTGCGCCGCCATGCCGAATGCCTCCCCGGCTGCTCCTGGCCGTCCGATTGGCAGCCCGGCAAGGCACTTCTCAGCTGAAGAACCGGGGCTTCCCGGGCCGGCGCGCCACCTGCCGCTGCGCTGCGAGCGACCGCGCCCGGGCATGCTGCCGTCGCGCTGCCGGGTCGGTCGCGTGTTCGACCTCACTGCTCACCAGGATCGCGCCGGCGGCCGCACGGACCGCCTGCGCCTCGTGCAAGTCGGCCAAGAACCAAAAAAAAGCGCCCTGCAATCGCTTGCAGGGCGCTCCCCCTCCGTCTGACCTCAGTGGGTCAGAATCCTAGGCTGGCGAGCAGGTCATCCACCTGCTCCTGATTCGCGACCACGTCGGTTCGGCCTTCCGGGTTGACCACCGGGCCGTTCAGGAAGGTCTGCTCGACCTTGTGCACCTGGTCGGCCGGGGCGGTCTGCAGCAGCAGCTTCACCAGCTGGTCTTCGATGTCGGCGGCGAGCTTCACCACCTTGGCCACCACCTGGCCGGTCAGGTCGTGGAAGTCCTGCGCCATCATGATGTCGGTCAGGTGCTGGTCGACCCGCGAGGTGGCCGATTCGACGTCACCGACGAAGTTCAGCACGTCGCCGCGGGCCACTGCCTTCACCGGGTCGGCCACGATGGCCTGGGCGATGCGGCGCGTTTCCGAGGCGATGCTCGCCTGCTCGGTCTTGGCCTTGTCGACCAGGTTCAGCACCTTCTCGGCCGCCTCGCCGGTCTTCTCGGCGATGTAGGTCAGGCGGCTGCGGGCGTCGGGCAGGCTGTCGGTGATCTCGCCGAGCTTGGGCATGAAGCCGAGCTGGGCCAGCGTGTCGTGCAGCTGGCGGGTCATCTCGCCGAGTTGCTGGAACACCTCGGGCGAGGTGGTGGAAGTGCCCGCGGGGGCCAGGTCGTCCATCTTCATGACAAGTCCCCTTCTTATTTGCCGAGCTTTTGCATGATCTTCTCGACCTTCTCTTCGAGGGTCGCCTTCGTGAACGGCTTCACGATGTAGCCGGCGGCGCCATCCTGGGCCGCGCGCACGATGTCTTCCTTGCGGGCTTCGGCCGTCACCATCAGCACCGGCAGGTGCTTGAGCGACTCGTCGGCCTTGATGCTGGCCAGCAGGTCGAAGCCGTTCATGTTGGGCATGTTGATGTCGCTCACCACGAAATCGTACTTGCCGTTCTTCAGCATCTGCAGGGCCACCGCACCGTCTTCCGCCTCTTCGGCGTTTTGGTAGCCGGCTTCCTTCAGCAGGCCGCGAACGATGCGGCGCATGGTCGAGAAGTCGTCGACGATGAGGAATTTCATGTCGGCAGAGGTGCTCATGTGTGTTGTCCTTGAGGAGATGGGTGCGTTCCAGAGGCTTATCGGGCGCTCAGGGGCGAAACTTGAGAATGGCCGTGCTCCGGCCGTGTCGTTTGCAACGAATGTTCAACCGCCGGCGCAGTGCCAGCCGCCACGCCGCCTTCCTGTTCCAGGCGGTCTTCGGCGTCTCGGTTCATCACGATGATGCTGATGCGGCGGTTCATCGGATTGGTCGGGTTGTCCTTGTCCAACAGCGAGCTGGATGCCAGGCCCAGCACCCGCACGACCTGGCCTTCGCTCAGGCCGCCGGCCACCAGCTCGCGGCGCGAGGCGTTGGCGCGGTCGGCCGAGAGCTCCCAGTTGCTGTAGCCGCGCTCGCCGCTGCTGTAGGGCGTGGCATCGGTGTGCCCGGCCAGGGTCACGTGGTTGTTGGTCTGGGCCAGCACCTTGCCGATCTCGCGCAGGATCTCGCGCATGTAGTCCTTCACCAGCGCGCTGCCGGAGTCGAACATCGGCCGGTTGTGCTCGTCGACGATCTGGATGCGCAGGCCGTCGCGGGTGATGTCGAGCTTGATCTGCGACTGGAACGGCAGCAGGCGAGGGTTGTTGGCCAGTGCCGCCTCGATGCGCTGCTTCAGGCCTTCCAGCCGCTGAGCCTCCGCCTTGCGGGCCGCCTCCTTGAGCGCCTGCAGGTTGACGGTCTTGCGCTCGGCCTCGATGTCGCCGGCCTTGACCTGGCCGTTGCTGCGGGTCAGGTCGGTGCCGCCGCCCTTGATCACGTGCGAGGAGTCGCCCGAGCCGCTGCCGCCGCCCAGCAGGGCGACCTTCAGCGGCGAGTTGAAGTAGTCGGCAATGCCCTTGCGGTCGCCTTCCGAGGTGGAGCCCAGCAGCCACATCAGCAGGAAGAAGGCCATCATCGCCGTCACGAAGTCGGCATACGCGATCTTCCAGGCGCCGCCGTGGTGGGCATGGCCGCCTTTCTTGATGCGCTTGACGATGATGGGCTGGAGTTTCTTGGAATCGCCTGCCATGGGGTGCTCCTGCGGTCTGCCTTGCGGCGCGCCTCGCGGTGGTTTACTTCTTGCCCTTCACATGGCCTTCCAGCTCGGCGAAGCTGGGGCGCTCGGTCGAGTACAGCACCTTGCGGCCGAACTCCACCGCCACCTGCGGCGCATAGCCCTGCATGCTGGCCAGCAGCGTGGTCTTGATGCACTGCAGCTCCTTGGTGCCTTCGTCGTTCTTCTGCTCCAGCAGGCCGGCCAGCGGCTCCACGAAGCCGTAGGCCAGCAGGATGCCGAGGAAGGTGCCGACCAGCGCCGAGCCGATCATGCCGCCCAGCACCGGCGGCGGCTGGCCCACCGAGCCCATGGTGTTCACCACGCCCAGCACAGCCGCCACGATGCCGAAGGCGGGCAGGCCGCCGGCCAGCCGGGTGAGGGCCGCGGCGGTGCCATGCGCCTCGTGGTGGTGGGTGTCGATCTCGCTGTCCATCAGCGACTCGATCTCATGCGCGTTGAGGTTGCCCGAGACCATCATGCGCAGGTAGTCGGTGATGAACTCGACCACATGGTGGTCGCTGCCGACGGTCGGGTACTTCTTGAACAGCGGCGACTCGTGCGGCGCGTCGACGTCCTTCTCGATGGACATCAGGCCTTCCTTGCGCGCCTTCTGCAGGATCTCGTAGAGCAGCGCCATCAGCTCCATGTAGCGCGCCTTGGTGTACTTCGAGCCCTTCAGCAGCTTGGGGATGGAGCCGAGCGTCGCCTTCAGCACCTTGGGCTGGTTGTTGACGATGAAGGCGCCAGCCGCGCCGCCGCCGATCACCATCATCTCGGTGGGCAGGGCGTGCAGGATCACGCTGATGTTGCCGCCGTGGATGATGAAGCCGCCGAAGATGCAGCCCAGTGCGACGACGTAGCCGATGATGACGAACATGTTCTACGTTCTTTCCGAGAGAAGTGCGGGGACGCTGACGGTCCCCGGGCCGGTATTGCTGGTTTTATCGGCCGGCACGATGGCGACTTGAGGGAGGCGCACGCGGCGCGAAACGATGAATTGGCCGGTAAACCGCTCGCACCCGTGGCGATGGGCGGTGCCGCAAAACAAAAGGCGCCCGGTGGGCGCCTTGCGGGGCGGCGCGGCGGCCGGCCTCAAGCGTCGTCGCGCGCCATCAGGCGGCGGCGCTTCTGCGTCTGGTCGATGAAACGCTGCAGCGCGCGCAGCGAATCGCCGCTCATGCGCTCCAGCTCGCAGCCGAGGCGCAGGCCGCTGCCGTTGTCCATCATCGAGGTGACATGCGCCACCCGCATGGCGGTGACGAAGCGGGTCTCGGCATCCAGCTCGATGGTGACCTGGGAGATCAGCACGCCCGGGTCGACCAGTGGCACATTCTCCGGGATCAGCAGCGCGATGCCGCCGATGCTGACGTCCAGCACCCGCAGCTCCAGGCCCATTTCCGGAATGGCCGGATGGCGGAAGCTGGCCGCCGGAGGGCTGTTGAGCAGGGGCCGCACCCGGAAGCTGGCGCGGCGCTGGAAACGGAAGATCTCGGTGGGGAAGCTGCAGTTCAGTGCGCTGGCGCCGCCGGCATGCACCTGCACCAGGCCGTCCACGTCGAACTGCACCTTGATGCTGTCCAGGTAGCCCACCGCGACGGCGTCGTCGGCATTGAGCACGCGGGCCAGCTGCGGATCATGGCGGTCACCGGTGAAGCGCACCACGCCCTTGGCATGGTCCACCTCCCACAGCGTGGTGGTGCACGACGCGCCGCCCGGCGTGGCAATCGTCACCAGCGCGCGCTGTGCCACCATCTGCTGCAGCAGGGCTTCGATCTCGAAGGGCGCAACGACGCGGAAGTCGTCGAGCCGGGCTTCGGGCGGGTCGGCCGGGGTAGGGCGGGTGTCCATCGGGCAGCGGCGCAAAGGGTCGCGCAGGTCGGTCAGTGAACCATCTTGGGCGAGCCGGCCAGCAGGCGGTCCAGGTCCTCCAGCCAGGGCTCGGCCAGGTTGCGGATCTGGGCGTCGTTGAGCAGGATGCGTTGCATGATCTTGCTCTTGCGGCGGGCTTCTTCGGGCTCCAGGTCGCGGCTGGCCGCGGCATGTTTAAGTTGGGAGATCAGCACGGCGCAGGCGCCTTCGAGCTTGACGACACGGTCCCAGTCGCCATCGCGGGCGGCCTGCAGCATGTCTTCGCTGGCTTGCTCGATGGCTTCGTAGTAGCCGAGCAGGGCCTTGTCTTCCATGGCGATCTCCAACTTGAGGGGGGAGGCCGTTGTCGCTTCGGTGCTCATGGCTCGGTCTTTCACGCTGCGTTCTTTCGGGGGGCTTGCTGCATCTGGGTCCAGGCGTCGCGCAGGCCGGCCAGCAGGTCGTGGCATTCCTGCAGGGCGGCGTCGTCGCTCTTCAGGTTGGCATGCGTCAGGCGGCTGTTGATGTAGCCGTAGAGGTTGTTGAGGTTCTCGGCGAGTTCACCGCCGGCTTGCCGGTTCAGCCCGCCGCGCAGGCCTTCCTCGACGATGCGCACGGCACGGCCGATGTTCGTGCCCTTGGCTTCGATGTCGCCGCGCTGGATGGCGCCGCGGGCGGCAGCGATCGAGCTGAGCGCGCCGTCGAACAGCATGACCACCAGGGCGTGGGGGTCGGCGCTGGACACGGTGGTTTCGACTTGAACGCGGCCGTATGCACTGGCCTGGCTTCTGAACGGTGCAAACATGATGGTGTGCTCTTTATTGAACCTGTCAGAAGAGTTATCGGCGGGCCGGCTGTGCAACTTGAAGGGATTTTGAGCGTTTCAAGCGCCTGGCAAGGCCGGAAAAGGGCGGCTCCTCGGGGCTAAAGCCGAAGCAACCGCCGGCGCGTCGTCAGTCGCGGGAGGAGCCGGTCAGCGCGGCCATCTGCTGCGCGACATAGCTGTTGAGGTTGTTCAGCTTGCTGACGGTGGTGTCCATGGCGCTGTACTGGCGCAGCAGGCGCGCCTGCACCAGGGCCACCCGGCCTTCCATCTTGGCCGCCTGGTCCTCGTTGCGGCGGATGCTGTCGCGCAGGCCCTCGCTGCGGGTGGTGACCAGGCCGTCGGTCTTCAGCAGGGCCGAGGTCAGGCCCTTGAGCCGCACCGCGAAGCCATTGTTGCCGGCCGCGGCGGTGTCGACGTTGGAGAAGGCCTTGCCGAATTCGGCCAGGTTGTCGGTCATGGCCTTGCTCAGCTTGGTGTCGTTGACCTTCAGCGAGCCGTCGCGCTGGATCTCCAGCCCCAGGTCGGACAGGCGGGGGAAGCTGGCCGAGGCGCTGCTGTTCTGCGTCAGGGCGCTGCGCAGCTGGCTCTGCAGCGACAGCGTGGCCCGGTCGCCCTGCAGGGTGCCCGCCACCTTGGTGTCGGCGTTGTACTTGGTCTGGTCCGAGATGTACTTGTTGATGTCGTTGTAGGCCTTGACGAAGTCGTCCACCGCCTTGCGCATCGCCTCGGTGTCGCTGCCCACCTTGATCTGGGCGGCGCCGGTGGTCACTTTGCTGACCGTGATCTTGACGCCCTCGATGCTGCCGTCGAAGGTGTTGGTGGAGGAAGTGACTTCCAGGCCGTCGATCTTGATCTTGGCGTTCTTGGCGGCCTGCACCAGGCCCATCTGGCTGGAGGTGGCGGTGCTGGTGGCGCCGCCGTTCTGGGTGGGGTCGTAGTTGAACTTGTCCAGGCCCGCGTCGCCACTGGCGACGATGCTGACGCCGTTTTCCTCGCCGGTGGCGGTGGTGCGCAGTACCAGGCGGGCGCCGCCCGAGTCCTTCACGATGGAGGCGTTCAGCCCGGCGTTGGCGGCGTTGATCTTGCTGCGCACGTCGTCCAGGGTGTCGTCCGGGCCAATGGCCACGTCCACCGGCAGGCTGCCCGCCTTGGCGCTGGTGATCTTCAGGCTGCCGGCGCCGACCTTCTCGCTGGTGCTGCTGAAGGCGGCCGACGCCAGCGTCTGGGCCTGTGCCAGCTGGCTCACCTCGATGCCGTAGGTGCCGCTGGCGGCCGCGGCGGTCGAGCTCACCGACACGGTGGTGTCGGTGGTGGAGCCTTTGGTTTGCTGCCACAGGCTGCTGCTGGTCAGCTTGTTGACCGCGTCCTGCACGTTCACCGTGTAGCTCTGCATCAGTCCGAAGGCCGAAAGCTTGGACTGCAGCGTCGTCTTCTGCGTCGTGAGCTGCTCGATCGGCCTGCGTTCGAGCGTCACCAGCTGCTCGACGATGCTGCTGACATCGAGGCCGGTACCGATGCCGGGTGACGAAATGCCCATGGTCTGGCTCCTTGAATGGCGGGGGCGGGACCCCCTCGATCGTTCGTATCGGCGGGCCGGCGAAAAACTTGAGCGTGCGAGGACGAGCAGCCCACCAGGGTTTCCCCGGGTGGGCTGACAAAGGCGCCGGCGAGGCGCGCGCGGGAATCAGCCCTGCAGCAGCTTGAGCACCTGCTGCGGCAGCTGGTTGGCCTGGGCCACCATCGCGTTGCCGGCCTGCTGCAGGATCTGGGCACGCGACAGGTTGGCGGTTTCGGCCGCGAAGTCGGCGTCCATGATCCGGCCGCGGGCGGCGGAGGTGTTCTCCGACTGGATCTGGATGTTCGACACCGCGTTCTCGAAGCGGCTCTGCACCGCACCCAGCGTGGCGCGCGCGCTGTTGATCTGGCTCAGCGCGTCGTCGATCTGGTTGATCGCCAGCCAGGAGTCCTCGGCTGTCTCCACCGACAGGTCGGCGATGCCGGAGGCGTCGGTGCTGGTGGTCGTCATGTCCGCGGCGTCGATGCCGGTGGTGGCCAGGCTGAAGCCGGTGGCGGTGACGGCCATGGCATCGCCGGTGGTCTCGTCGATGCGCGAGGAGCGGACTTCCAGCGCATAGGTGCCATCGTCGTTCTGCGACAGGAAGGCGCTCACGCCGGTGTCGGCGGTGCGGCGGTTGATCGCTTCCACCACCTGGCCCATGCGCTCGGCGCCGGTGCGGGCCTCTGGGATCTCGGGCAGGTCGTAGGTGTCGGCGCCGACCGTGATGCTCAGCGTGTTGGCGGCGATTTCGTCGAGCGTGGTGACCGAGGCAGCGTCGATGCTGGCATTGCCGCCGTCGCCGTAGGTCACTTGCGAGAGGCCATCGGCCGTCGCGTCGGTCAATGCAGCGACCGTGATGGTTTCACCGGAATTCGCGCCGACCTGGAAGCTGGCTGCCGAGAAGGTGCCGTCCAGCAGCTTCTGGCCGTTGAAGCCGGTCTGCTGGGCGACGCGGTTGATTTCATCGCGCAGCTGGGTCACTTCGGCCTGCAGGGCCAGGCGGTCATCGTCGCTGTTGGTGGCGTTGGACGACTGCACGGCCAGTTCACGCATGCGTTGCAGCATGTCGCCGACCTTGCCGAGGGCGCCTTCAGCCACCTGGGCCAGCGAGATGCCGTCGTTGGCGTTGCGGGCGGCCACGCTCAGGCCGCGCACCTGGGTGTTCATCCGTTCGGCGATGGCCAGACCGGCCGCATCGTCCTTCGCACTGTTCACGCGCAGGCCGGAAGACAGCCGTTGCATGGAAGTGGTCAGCGAGCTTTGCGAGGCGTTCAGGTTTCGCTGGGCCGTGAGCGAAGTGACGTTGGTGTTGATGGTCTGTGGCATGACAGCTCTCCTTGAGAACCAGGATCAAGATCCGGCTCTGGCGCCGGGGAGTACCGCGTTCGGTAGGAGAGATTGTGGGCTGGCAGGGGGGCGGGCAAACGGTCGATAAGGCGGGAAATCCACCGCCAGTTCGGTGCCGGAAATGGAAAAGCCCGGCCGGGGCCGGGCTTGGAGAACCGCCGGGCGCGGGGCCCGGGCGGCGGTCTGGGGTCGCTCGATCAGCGCAGCAGCGACAGCACTTGCTGGGGCAGCTGGTTGGCCTGGGCGACCATGGCGGTGCCGGCCTGTTGCAGGATCTGCGCCTTGGACATGTTGGCCGTTTCCGTCGCGAAGTCGGCGTCCACGATCCGGCCGCGGGCGGCGGAGGTGTTTTCCGACTGGATCTGGATGTTCGAGACGGCGTTCTCGAAGCGGCTCTGCACGGCACCCAGGTTGGCGCGGGCGCTGTTGATCTGGCTCAGCGCGTCGTCCACCTGCTTGATGGCCAGCCAGGCGTCTTCGGCCGTTTCGATGCTCAGCTCGTCGATGCCGGAGGCGTCGGTGCTGGTGGTCGTCATGTCGGCGGCGTCGATGCCGGTGGTGGCCAGGCTGAAGCCGGTGGCGGTGACGGCCATGGCATCGCCGGTGGTTTCGTCGATGCGCGAGGAGCGGACTTCCAGCGCATAGGTGCCATCGTCGTTCTGCGACAGGAAGGCGGTCACGCCGGTGTCGGCGGTGCGGCGGTTGATCGCTTCCACCACCTGGCCCATGCGCTCTTCACCGGTGCGGGCTTCGGGGATCTCGGCCAGGTCGTATGAATCGGTGCCGACCGTGATGGACAGCGTGCCGGAGGCGATTTCGTCGAGCGTGGTGACCGAGGCAGCGTCGATGCTGGCATTGCCGCCGTCGCCGTAGGTGACGGTGGACAGGCCTTCGGCCGAGGCGTCGGTGACGGCAGCGATGGTGATGCTTTCACCGGCGTTGGAGCCGACCTGGAAGTTCTGGGCCGAGAACGAGCCGTCCAGCAGCTTCTTGCCGTTGAACGAGGTGTTCTTGGCAACGCGGTCGATTTCATCGCGCAGCTGGGTCACTTCGGCCTGCAGCGCGAGTCGGTCGTCTTCGCTGTTGGTCGAGTTGGCCGACTGCACGGCCAGTTCACGCATGCGTTGCAGCATGTCGCCGACCTTGCCCAGTGCGCCTTCCGCCGTCTGGGCCAGCGAGACGCCGTCGTTGGCGTTGCGGGCGGCGACGTTCAGGCCGCGGGTCTGGGCGCTCATGCGCTCGGCGATGGCGAGGCCGGCCGAGTCGTCCTTGGCGCTGTTGACGCGCAGGCCGGAGGACAGGCGTTGCATGGAGGTGGCGAGCGAGCCCTGCGACGAGTTCAGGTTGCGCTGAGCGGTGAGCGACGCCACGTTGGTGTTGATGGTCATGGCCATGTTGGCACTCCTAATGTTGACGAACCCCCGGCGTGGACGCCGGCTGTGTGTTGCCTCGTCTGCCGGGCTCCCCCTGCAGACCCGCCGGTGCCTTCTGTCTTCGTCCCTGGCCAGTGGTCTGGTCAAGGCTGTCGTCAGTCGGCGACCGGCTGTGCCCGGTGGCAGTCATTCCGTGAACTCGAACTGTCTATATAGAGCGTGTCTGTCGGTTCATCGGTGCGGCTGTTCCGGACCACGAGACTGGTTGCATGTCCCGTTGAATGTGTTATCGGCCTCTGTTTCCGCGACTTAAGTGCACTTGTGCAGTTTTCTTTGCGGCCTGCTTGTGGCAGGTGTCGCTCGCAGCGCCGATCGACAGAGTGATTTCGGCGCCTGGCGACAGGAACTGAAGCGGAATTTGCATCCTGCGGGTGCTCTGGAATCGTCAGCTGGCAGGGCTGGCTTGAATGGAATAAGCGGGGTGTTTGTGCCGGCCTTGTAGGAAGTTGCCTGACACGGGGTGTGAGGCGCGGGGACGCCTGGCACAGAAGCTCCCTGATGTTGCTGTCGAGGGTCGAGGGCCAGAATTCATTCCATCGAGCAGGCCTTACCGGCTTCCTCTCCAGAGCAGATCAGCCCCTCAACCAGCAGCAGCAAGTAGGACACCGAGATGAGCACCACGACCACCACCGAACAGATCCTGGCCAACATCCGCGAAGCCAACCTGTCCTACCTGATGCTGGCGCAGAACCTGATCCGTGCCGACCGCGACGAAGCCCTGTTTCGCCTGGGCATCTCCGAAGAGACGGCCGACCTGCTGGCGGTGCTGAGCCCGTCGCAGCTGATGAAGATCGCCTCGGGCAACACGCTGCTGTGCCGCTTCCGCTTCGACGACGAGCTGGTGTGGGGCCTGCTGACCAACCACGGCAAGGCGGCCGCCAACGACGCCACCTCTCGGTTGCACGCCGCCATCGTGATGGCTGGGCGGCACCAGGAAGCTGCCTGAGTTGCTGCTGCCGCGGCCGGCCTGGATGGGCGGCTGGCGGGGCGGTGGAGGTTGGAGCGCCTCTGCTGCTGATGTGAAAGATTTGGATTATTTATTTGACGTTGTTGGGTTGATGGTTTTTGTTGTGTAGCTCCTCCTGAGAAAGCGCAGTTCGCTGCGTTCGCGGGCTCTCCTGGTGAGGGCCCGCTTTTTTTTGGCCGGGGGCTTTGCTTGGGTGGCTGCTTCTGCTTCCGCTAAGCGCGGTGCAGTGCTGCTTCGCGGCTGGGGAAGCGGTGATGCCTGCTGGCGCAGGCGCGCACCCTGCGGGTGCGGTGCCGGGATGTGCGCCCGGCGGCGCACCTTCTTTCTTTGTCTCGCCAAAGAAAGAAGGCAAAGAAAGGCGACCCTGGGTGGGGCGCCCCTTCGCTGCGCGAAGGGGTGCTCTGCGGTGCTCGCAAGTGGAAGGCGGCTGCGCAACTCGCCCTTTTTCGAGGGCGCTGCGCACCCTCGAAACGGTGCTCGAACATGCTCGCCGTCCCCGCCCTGCGGGCGGGGCAACCTTCCACTTGCTCCGCTCCTCGACGCCCCACACGGGGCCCCACCACCTACGCCTCGCTTCGCATCGGCTGGGGCCTGCTTTTCCTGCGGAAAAGGTCGGCGGGGCAGGAGGTGCTGATGTGTCGGTGCGCCACTGTTGGAGACCTGGCGCATTCCGTCATTTTTCTAACGCAGCCCCCCGGCGAAGACGGGCCTCGGCACTCCGCTGCATTGAAGCTGGGCCTGGTGTCCCCGTCGGTCAGCTGCCTGTTGCACGAGATGGCAGCCGTGGAACATGCTCGACGCCTCGACGCCTCGACGCCTCGACGCCTCGACGCCTCGACGCCTCGACGCCTCGACGCCTCGACGCCTCGACGCCTCGACGCCTGCCCTTCTTGCGTCTTGCCTTACCTTGCCAAGTGCAGCGACTCCAGCGAGGCGTTGACGACATTGCGCGTGTGGGTGAGCGCCAGTGGAAGCGCAATGCAGTCATCAGGTCCAAGCCGTGAAGCAATTCACGAAGCGCCAGCCACAGAGGCGCACGGCTTGCGCTGGCCAGGCGCAACACCCGCGTCCGCCCCATCCAGCACAGCCACTTCACATCCCGAACCTGCTCCACCGGAGCAGGGAGGCAGCACGCCGATGCGAAGCGAGGCGTAGGTGGCGGGGCCCCGTGTGGGGCGTCGAGGAGCGGAGCAAGTGGAAGGTTGCCCCGCCCGCAGGGCGGGGACGGCGAGCATATTCGAGCACCGTTTCGAGGGTGCGTAGCGCCCTCGAAAAAGGGCGAGTTGCGCAGCCGCCTTCCACTTGCGAGCACCGCAGAGCACCCCTTCGCGCAGCGAAGGGGCGCCCCACCCGGGGTCGCCTTTCTTTGCCTTCTTTCTTTGGCGAGACAAAGAAAGAAGGTGCGCCGCCGGGCGCACATCCCGGCACCGCACCCGCAGGGTGCGCGCCTGCGCCAGCAGGCATCACCCCCGCGGCCACCCCCGCGGCCACCCCCGCGGCCACCCCCGCGGCCACCCCCGCGGCCACCCCCGCGGCCACCCCCGCGGCCACCCCCGCGGCCACCCCCGCGGCCACCCCCGCGGCCACTCGGCCCCACCCCCAGAACTACCCCCCTTTCTCCCCTCTATTCCCCCTCAAGCCCCGCCCCCCTTTCCCGACAATGGCGCAACCCCATCCACCCCCGCGCCATGGCCGACCAAGACCAGCAAGACCGCAACCTCCCAGCCTCGGAAAGAAAGATCCGCAAGGCCCGGGAGGAAGGCCAGGTCGCTCGCTCGCGCATGCTGGGCCACTTCCTGATCGTGGCCGCCGGCGTCGGCGTGCTGGCCGCCGCGGCGCCGTGGATGACCCACTGGATGCAGGCGGTGCTCACCAGCGGCCTGAGCTTCGGCCATGAAGACGTGGCCTCCGGCGCCAAGATGGCCGAGCGCCTCAGCGTCGCCACCCTCAAATACCTCTGGCTGGTGCTGCCGCTCGGCGCGGTGATGTCCCTCGTGTCCGTGCTGGGCAACCTGGCTTCCGGTGGCTGGAACTGGACCATGAAGCCCATGGCCCCCAACTTCGGCAAGCTCAACCCGCTCAGCGGCCTGGCCAAGCTGGTCGGCAAGGACCAGCTGCTGGAAGCCCTCAAGGCCTGCGGCCTGGCCCTGCTCATCGGCACCGTCGGCGGCTTCTACCTCAAGGCCCACCTGCAGGACTTCCAGAACGCCCTCGGCATGGCGCTGCCGGCCGCCGTCACCACCCTGGCCGGGCTGCTCTTCAACGGCCTGGCCCTGATGCTGCTGGTGCTCGGCGTGGTCGCCGGCATCGACATCCCCATCCAGCGCCACAAGCTGATGAAGCAGCTCAAGATGTCGCACCAGGAAGCGAAGCAGGAGTACAAGGAAGCCGAGGGTAACCAGGAAGTCAAGGCCAAGATGAAGGCCCGCATGCGGGAAATGACACGCCGCCGCATGATGGCCGCCGTCCCGAATGCCGACCTGGTGGTGATGAACCCGACCCACTATGCCGTCGCGCTCAAGTACGAAGAAGGCAAGATGACCGCGCCGCGCGTCGTCGCCAAGGGTGCCGACCTGCTGGCCATGCAGATCCGCGACCTGGCGCGCGACAGCAAGGTGCCGGTGCTGCAGGCCCCGATGCTGGCACGGGCCCTCTACGCCCACGCCGACATCGACCGCGAGATCCCCATGGCGCTCTACGGCGCCGTGGCGCAAGTGCTCGCTTACGTCTACCAGCTGCGCGCCGCCATGGCGGGCCGGGGCGCGATGCCCGGCGCCCTGCCCGAACTCAACGTGCCGGTCGAGCTCGACCCGCACCACGGCAAGACCATCAGCGACGCTGACGCCGACCAGAGCCCCGAGGAGTCTGACCGATGAACCCGACCCTGCGTCAATTCCAGTCCGTGCTCGGCGGGCTGCCGCTGAAGGCGCTCGCTGCGCCGCTGGTGGTGGTGCTGATCCTGGCGATGATGGTGCTGCCGCTGCCGCCCTTCGCGCTGGACATGCTGTTCACCTTCAACATCGCGATGGCGCTGATGGTGATGATGGTGTCGGCCTACATGGTGCGACCGCTCGACTTCGCCGCCTTCCCGGCGGTGCTGCTGCTCACCACCATGCTGCGGCTGTCGCTCAACGTGGCCTCCACCCGGGTGGTGCTGCTCGAAGGCCACACCGGCACCGGCGCCGCCGGGCAGGTGATCGAGTCCTTCGGCCACTTCCTGATCGGTGGCAACTTCGCGGTCGGCCTGATCGTCTTCGCCATCCTGGTGGTCATCAACTTCGTGGTCGTCACCAAGGGCGCCGAACGCATCGCCGAGGTGAGCGCGCGCTTCACGCTGGACGCCATGCCCGGCAAGCAGATGGCCATCGACGCCGACCTGAACGCCGGCCTGATCGACGAAAAGGAAGCCAAGCGCCGGCGTGCCGAAGTGGGCGAGGAAGCCGAGTTCTTCGGCTCCATGGACGGTGCCTCGAAGTTCGTGCGCGGCGACGCGGTCGCCGGCATCATGATCCTGATCATCAACATCGTGGGTGGCCTGATCATCGGCATCGTGCAGCACAGCCTGTCGGTGGGCCAGGCGGCCGACAGCTACATCCTGCTGGCCGTCGGTGACGCACTGGTGGCTCAGATCCCGGGCCTGCTGATCTCCATCGCCTCGGCCATGGTGGTCTCGCGCGTCGGCAAGGAACAGGACATCGGCAGCCAGATCATGCGCCAGCTGTTCAACACGCCGCGCGCACTCGGCCTGACCGGCGCCATCATCGGCTTCCTGGGCATCATCCCCGGCATGCCGCACGTCACCTTCCTGGCCATCGCCGGCGGCTTCGGCTATGGCGCCTGGTGGATGCACAAGCGCGCGGAGAAAGCCAAGGCACAGGCCGAGATGGCCCCGCCGCCGGCTGCCGCCAACGCCAACCCCAACGCCGAGGCCAGCTGGGACGACCTGCAGCCGGTGGACGTGCTCGGCCTGGAGGTGGGCTACCGCCTGATCCAGCTGGTCGACAAGGAGCGCCAGGGCGACCTGCTCGCCCGCATCAAGGGCGTGCGCCGCAAGTTCGCCCAGGACGTCGGCTTCCTGCCGCCGGCGGTGCACATCCGCGACAACCTCGAACTCAAGCCGAGCGTGTACCGCATCACGCTGCGCGGCGCGGTCATCGGCGAAGGTGAGTGCTTCCCCGGCATGTTCCTGGCCATCAACCCGGGCCATGCCAACACGCCGCTCATCGGCACCCAGACCACCGACCCGGCCTTCGGCCTGCCTGCCGTCTGGATTGAGGAGCGCCAGAAGGAAAGCGCGCAAATGGCCGGATTTACGGTCGTTGATTCCTCGACCGTGGTGGCCACCCATCTTTCACACTTGATGCAAGTTCACGCGGCCAAGTTGTTGGGCCGCAGCGAGACGCAGCAACTGGTGGAACACGTGACGAAACTGGCCCCGCAACTGATGGAAGACGTCGTACCGAAGATGGTCGGCATCGCCGCCTTCCAGCGCGTGCTGCAGCTGCTGCTGGAAGAGTCGGTCCACATCCGCGACATGCGCACCATCGTCGAGTCGCTGGCCGAGCACGGTGCGACCATCACCGACCCGGCCGAGCTGGCCAAGCGCATCCGCATCAGCCTGGCCCCGGCCATCGTGCAGCAGATCTACGGCCCGGCCAAGGAGCTGGACGTCATTGCCATCGAGCCCGACCTGGAGCGCCTGATCACCCAGGCCCTGATGTCGCCCCACGGCGCCGCGCTCGACCCCGGCGTGGCCGAGACGCTGACCCGTTCGGCGGCGCAGGCCTCCAAGAAGCAGGAAGACCTGGGCGTGCCCGCCTGCCTGCTGGTGCCCGACATGATCCGCGCGCCGATGGCGCGCCTGCTCAAGCGCGCCGCGCCGCGGCTCAGCGTGCTCGGCCACAGCGAAATCCCTGAAACCCACACGATCCGGATCGGTTCGATCATCGGAGCCCACGCATGAACGTCAAGCGTTTTGTCGCCCGCACCTCGCGGGACGCTCTTGTGCAGGTCCGCCAGGCTTTCGGCGACGATGCCGTCATCCTGTCGACCCGTCCCTGCAGCGAAGGGGTCGAAGTGCTCGCGATGGCACCCGACAGCGTGGCTGCGATCGAGAAGTTCGATGCCCGCCAGGCACCGGCCGCTGCGGCACCGCGCGCTGCCGCACCGGCTGCGGCGCCTGCCCGCCCGGCGGCCCGGCCCGCCACGCCTGCTCAGGCGCCGGCGCTGGACGGCGATGTCGAGAAGCTGGCGATGAGCACGCTGTCGTTCCAGGACTATGTGCGCGAGCGCATGCTCAAGCGCCGCCAGGCGGCCCTGCAGGCGCAGGCCGCGGAAGCCGCGGGCGCGCTGCCCCAGGCTGCCGCGCCGGCCGCGCTGCCGCCCGCTGCTGCTGCGATGCCGCGTGCCGCCGCTGCGTCCACCGCACTGCCGCTGGAGCAGCGCCTGGCCGAGCGGGCCGCGATGCGCAAGGCCGAGCGCCTGGCCGCCGAAGCCGCCGTGGCCGATCCTCGCCATGCCGGGCTGGCAGACAGCCGCTACGAATCGCATCCTCACCACCATGCCGGCCTGGCCGCGCCGTCGCTGCACGACGAGCCGATGTGGGCCGCACCGGCCGCTGCCGCCGCGGCGCCGGTGATGCCCGCCCTGGCGACCCCGGCGGTCGATCCCGAGCAGCGCAGCATGCTCAACGAGCTGCGCCAGATGAAGGGCCTGATCGAAGAGCGCTTCGGCGCGCTGGCCTTCATGGAGAAGCTGCAACGCAACCCGCACCAGGCCAAGCTCACCCAGAAGCTGCTGGACTGTGGCTTCTCGCCCGCGCTGATCCGCAAGCTGGCCGCCGGCACGCCGGCCGATGTCGGCGACCTCGACAGCTGGGTGGCCAGCGTGCTGCAGCGCAACCTGCTGACCGGCGAAGGCGAGGCCCCGCTGGAAGACCAGGGCGGCGTGTACGCGATGGTCGGCTCCACCGGTGTCGGCAAGACCACGTCCACCGCCAAGCTGGCAGCCGCCTTCGCGGCCAAGTACGGCGCCTCCAACCTCGGCCTGATCACGCTGGACGCCTACCGCGTCGGCGCCCACGAGCAGCTGCGCGCCTACGGCCGCATCATCGGCGTGGCGGTGCACACCGCCCACGATCGCCCGGCGCTGGAAGACCTGCTGGACCTGCTGTCGGCCAAGAAGATGGTGTTGATCGACACCGCCGGCATCGCCCAGCGCGACAGCCGGACGCAAGAGCTGCTGGAGATGGTCGGCCATCGCAGCATCCAGCGCCTGCTGGTGGTCAATTCGGCCGCCCAAGGCGAGACCATCGAGGACGTGCTGCTCGCCTACCGCGCCAACCAGTGCAAGGGCGTCGTGCTCTCCAAGCTGGACGAAGCCGTCAAGCTCGGCCCGGCGCTGGACGCCATGATCCGCCACAAGCTCAAGGTGCTCGGCGTGGCCAATGGCCAGCGGGTGCCGGAAGACTGGTACCGCATGTCGGCCCAGGCCCTGGTGCACCGCGCCCTGCGCGGCGGCGGCAGCGCCGCCTACCGGCTGGACAGCGACGACGTCAACCTCGTCTTCACCGCCCCGCCGCAACGCGGCGCCGCCTACGCCGGAGGCACCCATGCTTGAGCGCGGCTTCGACCAGGCCCATGGCCTGCGCCGGCTGTTCGCCCACCACACCGTGCACCTGCTGCCGGTGGCGGCCAACCCGCATGCCGCCAGCAGCCATGTGCTGCTCGAAGGCCTGTGCCAGGGCCTGGCCGCGCAAGGCCTGCACACCCTGGTGGTGGACGCGGTGCCCAGCGCCAGCGGCCGCGGCGTGGACGTGGCCGCGGCCATTGCCCGTGACCTCGACCTCGGCCAGTGGATCGACCATTTCGACACCCACACCTCGGTGCTGGCGGCGGGTGCCTCGCTGTCGTGCTTCGCCGAGACCGAAGGGTGCGCGACGCTGCTGTTCGAAGCCCTGCGCGAGGCCGCGCCGTCGGTGGACGTCATCGTCTTCCACGCCGATGCGGCCGTGCTGAGCGCCCTGTTCGCGCAGAAGCGGGTGCGGCCGCTGGTGTTCACCGGCGACGACGCCGAGAGCCTCAAGCATGCCTACGCGTCGATGAAGATCCTGGCGCAGTACGGTGGCCTGCTCGACCACGCAGTGGTGATGGATGCCAACGAGCAAGCCATCGGCGTGCCGCCCGCGGCCTTGCGGCTGGTGCGCTGCGCGAGCGACTTCCTGGGCGCCGAGGCGCACCTGGTGGCCGTCACCAGCACCGCCAACGACAACGAACACGTGCTGGCGCAGGCGCTGCACCAGCTCTCGATGAACTTGCTGCACTACGCCCTGCCGTTCTCGCTGCAGGACGGCGAGGCAGCGGCCTGGGACGGCGTGGCAGCCGCCCCGGCTTCCCTCTCCACCGCCGCGACCCTTGCGTTCAACTGATTCCCGGAGCGCTTCCATGTACACCGCCAAAGGCCGCCTCGACCTCAACACGATGCTGAAGCAGTACAGCCCGCTGGTGCGGCGTCTGGCGCATCAGATGATTGCCAAGCTGCCGGCCAATGTGGAGATCGACGACCTGATCCAGGTCGGCATGATCGGCCTGAACGATGCACTCAGCCGCTTCGACGCCGGCCAGGGCGTGCAGTTCGAGACCTTCGCCACCCAGCGCATCCGCGGCGCCATGCTCGACGAGCTGCGGGGCGCGGACTGGATGAGCCGCGGCACCCGCAAGCAGCAGCGCACCATCGAGGCAGCGGTGCATCGGCTGGAGCAGAAGCTCGGCCGACCGCCGCAGGAAAGCGAGATCGCCAAGGAGCTGGGCGTCACCCTGGGCGACTACCAGGACATGCTGAACAAGGTGCGCGGCACCCAGCTGGTGTACCTGGAGGACATGGGCAGCGACAGCAGCGAGGACGACTACCTGGACCGCCATGTCGGCGACAAGGATGCGGACCCGCTCAGCCAGCTCAACGACTACCGCCTGCGCAGCGCGCTGGTGGAAGCCATCAAGGGCCTGCCCGAGCGCGAGCAGTACGTCATGAGCATGTACTACGAGCAGGACATGAACCTGAAGGAGATTGCCGCGGTGCTGGGCGTGACCGAGTCGCGCGTGTGCCAGCTGCACAGCCAGTCCATCGCGCGCCTGAGGGTCAAGCTGCGCGAGTGGTGATCGCAACCAGGAACAGGCAGGCCGGACCATGTTCTCCCTCTTCAAGCGGGCTGCGGTGGCAACGGCAGCCAATGAGCCGGTGGCATCCCTGCCGCCGGTCGACTCCCGTGAGCTGGTGAGGTCCCTGCAGGGCCAGGCCGCCGGACTGGGTCGCGAGGCGGCCGAGGTCCGCGGCATCATCGAGGACGCCATCCGGCTGTCCTCGCGCCAGAGCGAGGCGGTCGCCTCGCTGGCGCAGCAGCTGGTGGGCATCCAGCAGTCGCAGGCCGGCATCGGCAGCGTCACCGACGCGAGCGTGCAAGCCATGGGACATGCACGCCAGGCGGTGGAGGAGGTCGGCCGCGAGGTCGCCGCCATCGTCGACACGCTGCGCGAGGTGGCCGCTGCCGCTCAGCAGATCACCCAGATCGCCATGCAGACCCGCCTGGTCGCCTTCAACGCCTCCGTCGAAGCCAAGCGGGCCGGCGAGGCCGGCCGCGGCTTTGGCGTGGTGGCCGACGCGGTCAAGGACCTGGCGGCCCGGGTGGAGGATTCCTCCAAGCACATCATGGGCACGGTCGGGCGGCTGGACACCC
This sequence comes from Eleftheria terrae, assembly GCF_030419005.1. Lineage (NCBI taxonomy): Bacteria > Pseudomonadati > Pseudomonadota > Betaproteobacteria > Burkholderiales > Eleftheria > Eleftheria terrae. The sequence continues at coordinate 2,045,105 of NZ_CP106951.1, read as the reverse complement.
GCATCGAGTCGCTCGCGCGGGAGATTTCCAGCGAGCCGACGCATGGCCGGCAAGGCGCCTTCCACAGTGCCCTGTCCGAGGTGGAGTCGGGCGTGCAACGCATCGCCGAAGCCGCAGCCGGGAGCCGGGGCGCTGGCGAGGCCATGGCGCGGCAGATGGCGGTGATCGAATCGGAGTCCCGGCTCGCCACCGGCGGGCTGAACCAGGCGCTGAAGCGCAGCGAGACCTTCCTCGGCGTCAGCGAACGGTTGATGGAAGTGATCGCCGCCAGCGGCGTCGAGACCGAGGACTCGCCCTTCATCGCGGCGGCGCAGGACACCGCCGCCCGCATGGCCGCGCAGCTGGAGCAGGCGGTGCGCAGCGGCGTGCTGTCGATGGACGCCTTGTTCGACGAGCAGTACCGCCCGCTGCCTGGCACCGAGCCGCAGCAGCACGCCACCCGCTTCGTCGAGCTGACCGACCGCCTGTTCCCGCCGCTGCAGGAGCCGGTGATGCAGCTCTCGCCCAAGGTGGTGTTCTGCGCCGCGGTGGACCGCAACGGCTACCTGCCAACCCACCTGCGCACCTACAGCCAGCCGCAGCGTGCCGGCGACCCCGCCTGGAACGCAGCGCACTGCCGCAACCGCCGCATCTTCAACGACCGCACGGGCCTCGCCTCGGCTCGCAACACGCGGCCCTTCCTGCTGCAGACCTACCGCCGCGACATGGGCGGCGGCCACTTCGTGCTGATGAAGGAGGTGGCGGCGCCCATCGTGGTGGCAGGCCGCCACTGGGGCGGACTGAGGCTCGCCTACCAGTTCTGATCGGCCCGTGTAGCGGGTCGCCACTGCACGCTGCCTGCCTGCCCGGCCGGCGCGTGGCGCGCAACACGGGTCTTCCCGAGAGGGCAGGCGGGCGCTCCCGTGCCAGGGCAGTGCAGGGCTTGCCGGAGGTGGCCTTCGTTCGGCCGCGCCGCCAGGCGACAGGCGGCCGCCGGCGGGTGTGAATGACCGCTCGCATCCGCTTTTGCGCCGCTGGTCGCCATTCGGCGAAAAGGCGGGAAAACATGCCATGGGATGCGACCGCGAGCAAGGCCTGTACCCAGCGCTGCCTACCCGATTTGACAGGCCCTCGATCCGGGGGGATTGGCGTTGCAATCGGGCCGCAAGGGATCAAAAACCAACCCCTTCGGAGAAACGATCACCGATCATTCGTATGTGCACTCGCCGATGCGAGGGTTTACTTGCAACAGAAGGTTGGGTATCGACCTTGGGGGTCATGCACCAAGCATGGCCGGTTGAGCCACAGACCGTTGGGAGCTTTCGATGAACGCCTCTTTCACCTCCATGCGTCATGGCCGCGCGCTCGTACTGGCGGCCGCAGCGACCCTGTGCGGGTCCGCGAGCTGGGCAACCAATGCCAAGCATCACTATCAGGTGACCGATCTCGGCTTTGTTTCGGGCGCCAGCCTGAACAACGCCGGCCAGGTGGCCGGCGTGAGGGAAGTCGAAGGCCTCGGCCGGGTCGGTTTTGTGTGGGACGCCACGGGTGGCTTCCGCAACGTGAGCGCCGGTGCCGGGTATGCCACCGTCGCGTCGGCCATCTCGGGCAACGGCACGGTGGTGGGCCATGCCTACAGCACCGTGTCGGGCACCGACACCCGTGAGACGCCGTTTGTCTGGACCCAGTCCGGCGGCATGCGCAAGATCGACCTGCCGGCCTCTGCCCTCTACGGCAAGGCCGTCGGGGTGAACAGCCAGGGCACGGTCCTGCTGCAGCTGGGCTTCGCCGGCGCGTCGGGCATTGCCTCCAGCACCTACACCTGGACCCAGAGCGGCGGCCTGAAGGCGGTGCTGGAAGGCACGCCCGGCGGCATGGGCTATGCGCCGATGGCCATCAACGACAAGGGTGCTATCGCCGGCTACAACACCGATTCGGTGCCCCCCGGCGCCTTTGTGCGCCAGCCTGATGGCACCAAGATCGAACTGGGCACCCTGGGCGGTCGCTGGTCCGGCACGGCGGACATCAACAACAACGGCTGGGTCGTCGGCACCGGCCTGATCGCCCAGCAGCGCGAAGTGTGCACTCCCTGGGGCTGCCAGATGGAAGACGTGCCGCACGCCTATGTCTGGAGCAAGCAGACCGGCATGATCGACCTCAACGCCGGCGACGCCTCGACCGTCAGCTACGGCGAAGACATCAACGCCGTCGGGCAGGTGGTGGGCTTGCAGGTGGGCGAGGGCGCCTTCCTCTGGGAGAAGGGCCAGAAGACCTTCCTCAACGGCCTGCTGCTGAACCCGGGCTATGAACTGCAGAGCGCCAAGCGCATCAACGACGGCGGCCAGATCCTGGCCCTCACCACCGACGGCCGCACGCTGCTGCTGTCGCCGGCGCCGGAGCCCGAAACGGTGGCCTTGTTCATGATCGGCCTGGGTGCCCTGGCGTGGCGGGCCCGCCGCCAGCGCGGCCACGGCGCCGCTTGAGAGCCTGCTCACAATGCACAACGGCCGCTTCAAGCGGCCGTTTTTCATGGATCAGGGCGGTGCAGGTGCGACGGGCCGGTGTGTCAGCGGCGCGCTTGCGCCGCCGGCAGCGGGAAGCTCAGGCGCTGATGGCGCGGCCGCGCGGGCCGTTGCCGTAGGTGGCGCTGCCGGACTGGCCGCTGTAGACGACCTCCTGGCTGCGGGGCATCAGCACGTCCATGGCGCGGTCAAGGGCGGCCGTGGCGCGCGCCAGGCTTTCCCGCTGGGCCGCCACCTGGCCAGTGGCCGAGACGAGGCGCTGCCGCAGGGCCGGCGGAATGCCGCCGCTGCGGGCGGCGCGGCTGAAGGTGTCGACCGCGTGGGTCAGCGCGCGGTGCAGTTCCGACGCGCTTTGCTCCACGGCGGAGCTGTCACGTGCCAGCAGCGCCTGCCCCAGGGCCTGGAGGCGGGCCTCCACGGCCTGGACCACGGGTTCTAACTCACGGTCACCAGGGGCGATAGTCGCTTGGACGGGCAACATGACGCGGGAATCTCAGGAAGGTCAAGAATCAGGGCATGCCGGGCCGCGGCGGCGGCCGGCCGGCTCAGTGAGCGGGGCGTTCCAGCAATTCGCGGGCGTTGGAGATCAGCCGGTCGGCGATCACCTCCGCATTCACGCGGAAGGTGCCATTGGCAATGGCGGCCTTCATTGCGGCGACCTTCTCGGCGTCGAAGTCCGCATTGCTGGACATCAGCGTGGCGGCGGTGCTGGACAGCTTCACAGTGGTGCTTTCGCCGGCGTCGGCAGATGCAGTGCCTGCCGTCCGGGCGGCAGTCGCCGCGTTGCTGGCCGACTCTGCGCTCGTGGCGCGCGGTGCTGCACCGCTGCTGGGCAGCGCGACCGGGGGCGTTTCAACGTGGTTGCCGATTTTCATGACCTTCTCCTTGACCGGGGACCGACGATGTCGCGTCCACCATGGACGGTATTTCGTCAAACACGCGCCGGACTTTAGGCCTGCCCCTGTTTTTTTTCGTTGTTACAGGGGGACCTCGACCGTGCGCTCGCCGCTCGCAAAGCCCGTGATGATACGGCCGCTTTCAGTGCGGATGCGAACGGGCTGGCCCTCGACACCCGGCGACATCGCCCGGCCTTCGCCATGCACGGCGAACCCCGGGCCGACGGCCACCACCTTCACGGTGTCGCCGAGGGCAAACCAGAGTTTCGGCCGCAAATCGGACTGCTTGAGGGCGTCCCCCTCATTCAAGGGGCGCAGCAGCGCGCGGCCGGCCGCCTGGGCCGGGTCGAGCACCACCGGTGACAAGGTCGCAGCGAGGTCGGCTTCGCCGCGCTGCAGGTCGGAAATCTGAAGGAGGGCGCCCGCTGATAGCGGGCCCCGAGCGACCCAGGCCTCGGCAAAGACGCGCACCGTTACCGGCAGGAACACATTCCAGCGCGTCGGCCCCTCCAGGCACCTCACCCCGATACGGGTGCGTCCCCAAGGCCTGAGGCCAGCCGGCAGGTAGGGCTCCATGCGGGTGCACGGAGCCAGCTTGAGCCGGCTGTCCAGCTCGCCCACGCTCACCTCGACACGGGTGATGCGCGGTGCGGGAGTTCCCGCTGCGGCCGTCGTCCTCTCTCGAGCATGAGCTTGCGCCAAATCGCGCAGCTGAGTCTCGATGTCTGTCCCGCCGGTCTGTGCATGAGCGCCCGCCACGGCCCCGGCCAGCAGCCACGGCACGAGGCCGAGGCGGCAGAGCAGGGAAAGTGGTGGGTGGTTCATGCGAATCGGCGAGAACAGCGTGTGACTGGACCGTGACTGTAGAGAAGGGTCGGTCGCGCCAGGCGGGAAATTGCGTCCCTTTTCGCCTGCTATTCGGGCTCATGTTCCGCCGGCAGATCCAGACAATGCCTCACATCGATACCCGCGCCCCGTCCCCCTGCAGGGAGCCGGCCGGCGCGGCAGCCAACACAAGGGTGAAGCCATGCTCGACCGCCTGACCAGCACGATCAATTTCCAGTCGGAAGCGCTGGTACTGCGCTCCGAGCGGCAGCGCCTGATCGCCAGCAACATCGCCAACGCGGACACGCCCGGCTATGTGGCGCGCGACATGGACTTCGCCAAGGAACTGCGCCAGGCCACGACCAGCCTGGCCGCTGGCAGCCCCAAGGTAGTGGCCACCACCCAAGCGGGACACATCAGCAACCTGGTCAATGGCCGGGCGCCGGTGGAACTCAACTATGCGCAGGCGGCGCAGACCAACCTGGACAGCAACACGGTGGACATGGACCGCGAGCGCGCCAACTTCGCCGACAACTCGGTGCGCTACGAAGCGACGCTGCGTTTCATCAACGGCAGCGTGAAGACGATGCTGTCGGCCATCACCGGCCAATGAGGCCGCAGGCGCCCGGCACTGAACGAAGGAAGCTCCCATGTCGATGTTCAAGGTCTTCAATATCTCCGGCAGCGCGGTCAGCTCGCAGTCGCAGCGGCTCAACGTGGTGGCCAGCAACCTGGCCAACGCCGACACGGTGGCCGGGCCCGACGGCCAGGCCTACAAGGCGCGCCAGGTGGTCTTCCAGACCGTGCTGATGGGCGAGGCCGGCGCCGCCGGCGTGAAGGTCAACCAGGTGACGGAAGACCAGACCCCCGGCCGCCGCGTGCACGATCCCAAGCACCCGCAGGCCGACGCCCAGGGCTACGTGACCTACAGCAACGTGAACGCGGTGGAGGAGATGGTCAACATGATCTCGGCCTCGCGCTCCTACCAGAACAACGTCGAAGTGATGAACACGGCCAAGTCGCTGCTGCAGAAGACGCTGCAGATGGGCCAGTAACCGAGTCAGAAAGCGAAAGGCCAGCATGACCACCTCCGTCAGCAACACCCCCTCCAGCAGCGCCAGCAGCCTCTACGGCAGCTCGACGGTGGAGAGCAAGGACCCCTCGGCCCAGGACCGCTTCCTGAAGCTGCTGGTCACCCAGATGCAGAACCAGGACCCGCTCAACCCGATGGACAACGCCCAGGTGACCAGCCAGATGGCGCAGATCCAGACCGTCAGCGGCATCGAGAAGCTCAACACCAGCATGTCGACGATGGGCAGCTCCTTCATGCAGGGACAGGCCATGCAGGCAGCGTCGCTGATCGGCCGCGACGTGCTGATCGAGGGCAACACTATGACGGTGGAGCAGGGCGCGGACAACAAGGAGTTCGGCCGCGCCGCCTTCGAGCTGTCGGGCAAGGCCAGCCGCGTGACGGTGCAGGTGACCGACGCCGCCGGCCAGGTGCTCGACACCCTTGAGCTGGGCGCGCAGGAAGCCGGCCGCCACCATTTCATGTGGCAGCCCGAGGACGGCACCGACGCCAGCTCCGTCAAGTTCAAGGTGAGCGCCAGCTCCGGCGGCAGTGCCGTGGCCGCCACCAGCTACAGCCGCGAGACGGTCGGCGCCGTGAGCACCACGGCACAGGGCGTCGAGCTGGACCTCGCCAACGGCAAGACGGTTTCCTACGGCAAGGTCGCCGGCGTCGTCAGCCACTGATCCGCATCCCGCCTCTCCAGACAAGGAACACACCATGGGCTTCCAACAAGGTCTTTCCGGCCTGAACGCGTCGAGCAAGAACCTCGACGTCATCGGCAACAACGTCGCCAATGCGGGCACCTTCGGCGCCAAGGCGGCGCGGGCGGAATTCGCCGACATGTACGCCAGCGCGATGAACGGCGCCGGCGGCAACAACATCGGCATCGGCGTGAACCTGGCCGCGGTGGCCCAGCAGTTCTCGCAAGGCAACATCACCACCACCGAGAACTCGCTGGACCTGGCCATCAACGGCGGCGGCTTCTTCCAGGTGGCCGACATCTACCGCGACCCGAACGCCGCGCCGACCGCGCCGCCCACCGTCGCCAGCCCGCCGATGTACTCGCGCAACGGCCAGTTCAAGCTCGACCGCGCCGGCTACATCGTCAACAACCAGAACCAGGCGCTGCTCGGCTACATGGCCGACAACAACGGCATCGTCGCGCCGCAGCAGGCCCGGCCGCTGCAGCTGCCCACCGCCGGCATCGACCCGCAGGCCACCAACAACATCAACCTCGAGTTCAACCTCGACTCGCGTGCCGGCGTCACCGTGCCGGCCGCCGGCAGCATCAGCTTCACCGACCCGCTGACCTACAACAACGCCACCTCGGTGACGGTGTACGACGCCAAGGGCCAGGACGTGGCGCTGACCTACTACTTCCAGAAGTCGGGGCCCGACACCTGGAACGTGTATGCCACTGCCAACGGCAACACGCTGATGGGCGACGCGACGACGCCGGCGCCCATCGCCACCATCAACTTCCCGGCCGACAGCGGCGGCAACCCGGTGGCGCCCAGCGGCTCGATCCAGTACTTCACCAACGGCGGCGGCACCTCCACCGACGGCACCCTCCCGCTGACCGTGCCGGCCACCACCAAGGCCGACGGCAGCAGCACGCTGGAGATCCCGGGCCTGACGCTGGACATGCGCAGCTCCACCCAGTACGGCACCGCCTTCGGCGTGACCAACCTCACGCAGAACGGCTATGCGGCCGGCCAGCTGGTGGGCGTGACCATCGACGACAGCGGCGTGGTGATGGCGCGTTTCTCCAACGGCCAGTCCAAGCCGGCCGCGCAGATCGAGCTGGCCACCTTCCGCAACCCGCAGGGCCTGCAGCCGCTGGGCGGCAACGCCTGGGCGGCCACCTATGGCTCCGGTGACCCCACGCTGAGCGTGCCGGGCTCCGGCAGCATGGGCGTGCTGCAGTCGGGCGCGCTGGAGGAGTCCAACGTCGACCTGACCGCCGAGCTGGTGAACATGATCACCGCGCAGCGCGCCTACCAGGCCAATGCGCAGACCATCAAGACCCAGGACCAGGTGCTGCAGACCCTGGTGAGCCTGCGCTGAGGCAGGCGGGGCAGACGGCTGCTGAGGAGACGCGATGGACCGCATGATCTATCTCTCGATGTCGGGCGCCAAGGCCACGATGCAGAGGCAGGAGACGCTGGCCAACAACCTGGCCAATGTCTCGACGGTGGGCTTTCGCGCCGAGCTGCAGGCCTTCCGCGCGGTGCCGGTGCGTGGCGACGGCGCCAGCACCCGCGTCTACGCGCTGGAGACCACCACCGGCTACGACGCCGCCCAGGGCACGCTGCAGAACACCGGCCGGCCGCTGGATGTGGCGATGCAGGGCAATGCCTGGCTGGCGGTGCAGGGCATGGACGGCACCGAGGCCTACACCCGCAACGGCGCCCTGACGGTGAGCGCCGACGGCACCCTGATGACGCACAACGGCCTGGTGGCGCTGGGCGACGGCGGGCCGATCCAGGCGCCGCCCAATGCCCAGCTGTCGATCGCGCCGGACGGCACGGTGGGTGCCAAGGTGGGCAACGGCCCGATCACCCCGCTGGGCCGGCTCAAGATGGTGACGCCCGAGGAGCCGCTGCAGCGCGGCGCCGACGCGCTGTTTCGCACCGCGCAGGGCGACCCGCTGCCGGCCGATCCCAACGCCCGCCTGCAGGACGGCGCCCTGGAAGGCTCCAACGTCAGCGCGGTCGAGACCATGGTGTCGATGATTGCCGCTGCGCGGCAGTTCGAGGCACAGATGAAGATGATGCAAACCGCCGAGCGAGACGAGCAGGCGGCCGCCAAGCTCCTGTCCGCCAACGGCGGCTGATGGAACAAGAGGTACCCGAAATGATGCGTTCCCTGTGGATCTCCAAGACCGGCATGGAAGCCCAGCAAATCCAGCTGGACCATACCTCGCACAACCTCGCCAATGTGTCGACCACCGGCTACAAGCGGGCGTCGGCGCAGTTCGAGGACCTGATGTACCAGAACCTGCGCCAGAGCGGGGCCAACTCCAGCGAGCAGACCACGCTGCCCACCGGCCTGCAGGTGGGCCTGGGCACCCGCGCGGTGGCCACCGCCCGCAGCTTCACCCAGGGCAACCTGCAGCAGTCGGGCAACCCGCTGGACGTGGCGATCAACGGCAACGGCTTCTTCCAGATCCAGATGCCCGACGGCACCACCGGCTACAGCCGCGACGGCTCCTTCAAGACCGACGCCAACGGCCAGCTGGTGACCAACAACGGCTATGCGGTGGCGCCGGGCATCACCATCCCGCCGAACACGCAGACCATCACCATCGCGGCCGACGGCACCGTCAGCGCCACCGTGCAGGGCTCGGCCCAGCCGGTGCAGCTGGGCAACCTGCAGCTGGCCAGCTTCGTGAACCCGGGCGGCCTGGAGCCGCGCGGCCAGAACATCTATGTGGAAACCGCCGCCTCCGGCAACCCGCAGGCCGCCGCGCCTGGCGCCGACGGCATGGGCACGCTGCAGCAGGGCTTCCTGGAGACCTCCAACGTCAACGTGGTGGAGGAACTGGTGGGCATGATCCAGACGCAGCGCGCCTACGAGCTGAACTCCAAGGCGATCCAGACCTCCGACCAGATGCTGCAGCGCCTGACGCAGCTGTGAACAAGGTGATGAAGATGACGACCCGCACGCTCCGCCTGGCCGGCACGGCCGCCGCCCTCGCCGCCAGCCTGATGACCGGCTGCGCCACCCTGGACCCGAAGGTGGAGGTGGTCGAGCCGACCACCGCCCGCCCGCAGCCGGTGGCCGTGGCGGCCGCGCCGGCGCCTGCCAACGGCGCCATCTTCCAGTCGGCCGGCTACCGGCCGCTGTTCGAGGACCACCGCGCGCGTGTCGTGGGCGACAGCCTCACGGTCAACATCGTCGAGCGGGTGCAGGCGAGCCAGAAGTCGTCCACCTCGGTGGACAAGCAGGGCAGCGTGGAAGCCGGCGTCACCGCGCTGCCCTTCCTGAGCCCCAACTCCTTCAACCGGGCCAGCGCCTCGGGCTCCTCGTCCAACACCTTCGCCGGCAAGGGCAACACCGAGAGCAGCAACAACTTCACCGGCACCATCACCGCCACCGTGATCGAGGTGCTGCCCAACGGCCACATGGTGATCGCCGGCGAGAAGCAGATCGGCCTCAACAAGAACGTGGAAGTGATGAAGTTCTCGGGCCGCATCGACCCGCGTGCCATCCAGCCCGGCAATACCGTGAATTCTTCGCAGATCGCCGATGCCCGGCTGCAATACAAGGGCCAGGGGCAGCAGGCCGAAGCGCAGGGAATTGGCTGGTTGGGACGCTTCTTTTTGAACGTTCTGCCCTTGTGAAGTCGGCCAAACTTCCCCTCAAGTAACCGGGAAGTTGGCCGATGAACGCGATCCTCAAGTTTCTCCTGGGCGCCGCCGGCGCCGCGCTGCTGGCCTTGCCGCTGTCGGCGCAGGCCTTGCGCATCAAGGAAGTCGCCGCCGTGCAGGGCGTGCGCAGCAACCAGCTGATCGGCTATGGCCTGGTCGTGGGCCTGGACGGCACTGGCGACCAGACCACCCAGACCCCCTTCACCGCCCAGAGTGCCGTGGCCATGCTGCAGCAGATGGGCGTCACGGTGCCACCGGGCACCAACATGCAGCTCAAGAACGTGGCGGCGGTGATGGTGACCGCCCAGCTGCCGGCCTTCGCGCAGCCGGGCCAGGCCATCGACATCAACGTGTCCTCGATGGGCAATGCCAAGTCGCTGCGCGGCGGCACGCTCATCGCCACGCCGCTCAAGGGCGCCGACGGCCAGATCTACGCGATGGCCCAGGGCAACCTCATCGTCGGCGGCGCAGGCGCCTCGGCTGGCGGCTCCAAGGTCCAGATCAACCACCTCAGCGCCGGCCGCATCCCCGGCGGCGCCACCGTCGAGCGCGCGGTGGCCACCGCGCTGAACCAGGGCGAGTTCCTGCAGCTCGACCTCAACGCCGCTGACTTCAGCACCGCCCGCCAGGTGGCCGAGGCGATCAACCGCGCCAAGGGCGCCGGCGCCGCCGAGGCGATGGACGGCCGGGTGGTGCGCGTGCGCATGCCGCAGGCCCCCGGCGAGCGGGTGGCCTTCCTGGCCGACATCGAGAACCTGCCGATCGACATGGCCACGCCGTCGGCCAAGGTGGTGCTCAATGCCCGCACCGGCTCCATCGTGATGAACCAGGCGGTGACGCTCGGCGCTTGCGCGGTGGCGCACGGCAACCTGTCGGTCAGCATCAGCTCGACGCCGGTGGTCAGCCAGCCGGGCCCGCTCAGCGGTGGCCAGACGGTGGTGGGCGAGAAAGCCGACATCCAGGTCAAGCAGGACCCGGGTTCGCTGATCAACATGCCGGCCGGCACCAAGCTTACCGACGTGGTGAAGGCGCTCAACTCGCTGGGCGCCACGCCGCAGGACCTGCTGGCCATCCTGCAGGCCATGAAGGCCGCCGGTGCACTGCAGGCCGAACTCGAGGTGATCTGACATGACGCTTGGCTCGCCCCGACTGCCGGCCCAGGGCCTGGCGAGCGACAGCCGCTCGCTGGACGCCCTGCGCACCACCTCCGCCAAGGACCCGAAGGCCGCGATCAAGGAAGCGGCCAAGCAGTTCGAGGCGGTGTTCATGCAGCAGCTGATGAAGACCATGCGCGACTCGACGATGAAGTCGGGCATGCTGGACAACGAAGGCTCGGACATGGGCACCGAGATGCTGGACCAGCAGTACGCCACCCAGATGAGCGGCCTGAGCGGCGGCCTGGCCGACGTGATCGCCCGCCAGCTTTCGCGCAACCTGGGCGGCACGGAGGCGACCACCAGCGCCGAGGTGGCGCAGCAGCGCCTGCCCAAGCCGCTGCAGGGCCTGCCGAAGTCGGTGGCCATTCCCAAGGCCAGCGGCTCGCAGGGCGACTTCCTGCGCGAGAACTGGGACGCCGCGCAGGTGGCGTCGCAGGAAACCGGCATCCCGGCCGAATTCGTGCTCGCGCAGGCGGCGCACGAGTCGGGCTGGGGCAAGCGCGACATCCGCAATGCCGACGGCAGCTCCTCGCACAACCTGTTCGGCATCAAGGCCGGCAGCAGCTGGAAGGGTAAGGTCGCCGAGGTCACCACCACCGAGTACATCGGCGGCCAGCCGCGCAAGGTGGTGGCGAAGTTCCGCTCCTACGACAGCGCCGAGGACGCCTTCCGCGACTACGCCCGCCTGCTGAAGAACAACGACCGCTATGCCGAGGTGGTGCGCCAGGGCGGAAGTGCCCAGGGCTTCGCGCAGGGCCTGCAGAAGGCCGGCTACGCCACCGACCCGGCCTATGCCGACAAGCTGACCCGCATCATCAACACCACGCTGCGCCTGCAGCGTGCCGCGACCTGAGGAGGCGCCCATGTCCGGATTGCTCAGCCTCGGCACCCGCGCGATGTTCGCATCGCAGGCCCAGCTCAACACCACCGCGGCCAACATCTCCAACGCCAACACGCCAGGCTATTCGCGCCAGAGCGTGCAGCTGGAGACCGCCGGCGGCCAGTACAGCGGCGCCGGCTTCTTTGGCAAGGGCGTGAACCTCACCACGGTGAGCCGCGCCCACAGCGATTTCCTCAGCACCGAGGTGGCCACCACCGGGGCGGCGGCTTCCTCCGATGCCGCGCGGCTGGAGCAGCTGCAGCGGCTCGAGAACGTCTTCAAGCTCGGCGAGGCGGGCCTCGGCTTTGCCGCCGGCAAGCTGCTGAACTCGTTCACCGACGTGGCCAGCGCGCCCAACGATGCCTCGGCACGCCAGGTGGTGCTGTCCAACACCGAGGAGCTGGCCTCGCGCTTTCGCACCGTGGCCGGCCAGCTCTCCAGCCTGCAGGCCGGCGTGACGCAGGACATCAAGACCCAGGTGTCGGCCGCCAACGAACTGGCCCAGCGCATCGCCGACCTGAACCAGCAGGTGGCCCGCGTCAAGGGCCTGGGCCACCAGCCCAACGACCTGCTGGACCAGCGCGAGCAGCTGATCAACGAGCTGGGCAAGTACATCTCGGTCACCCAGATCCCGGCTGACGACGGCACCATGGGCCTGTTCATCGGCGGCGGCCAGCGCCTGGTGCTGGGCAACAACGCGCTGCAGCTGGCGGCCGCACCGGACGCTTTCGACAGCAGCATGGTCACGCTGGGCATCAAGGAGGCCGGCGTGGTGCGGCCGGTGCCGGAGAACTCGCTCAGCGGCGGCTCCATCGCCGGCATGCTGCGCTACCAGCGCAACGACCTGGCGGCAGCCTTCAGCGAGGTGGGCCGCATGGCCACCGTGCTGACCACCCGCATCAATGAACAGCAGGCGCTGGGCGTGGACCAGCTGGGCGGCACCGGCGGCCCGCTGCTGCAGAGCGGCTCGCCGCGCCTGCTGCCCAATGCCAACAACACCGGCAGTGCCAGCCCGGCGCTGAGCATCACCGACGCCACCGCGCTGCAGGCCAGCGACTACGAGATGCGCTACGACGGCGCGTCCTGGCAGATGACGCGGCTGAGCGACGGCAGCAGCTGGCCCTACACCCCCGGCACCGAGCGCGACGGTCTGACCTTCGTGCCCGGCGCCGGCGCCGCCGCCGGCGACCGCTTCCTGCTGCAGCCGACCCGGCTGGCTGGCACCGACATGAAGGTGGCCACCACCGACCCGCGCGACATCGCCGCCGCTTCGCCGGTGGTGGGCGTGGTGGGCACCGGCAACCGCGGCACGGTGGGCGTGGGCAGCCTGCTGCCCAAGGAGGCGCATGCCTCGCTGGGCGCGGCGGCCACCATCACCTTCCCGTCGGCCACCACCTGGAGCGCCGACGGCGGCCTCACCAGCCAAGCGATCGTGCCGGGCCAGCCGATTCGCATGAACGGCTGGGAACTGTCGCTCACCGGCACGCCGGTGGCCGGCGACACGATCCAGATCCGCCCCGTGGTGCCGCCCGCCACCAACAACGGCAATGCGCTGGCCATGCTGGCGCTGCGCGACGAGGAGATGGTGGCCGGTGCCACGCTCACCGATGCCTATGCCAGCGCGGTCGGCGAGATCGGCGTGCGGGTGCAGGGCGCGGAGGCGGCCGCCACCATGTCTTCTTCCATCGCCGAGGACGCGCTGGCCACGCGCAACAACCTGTCGGGCGTCAACCTGGACGAGGAAGCCGCCCGACTGATCCAGTTCCAGCAGAGCTACCAGGCCGCCGCCAAGGTGCTGCAGATCGCGCAGTCGGTGTTCGACACGTTGCTGCAGACGGCCGGCTGATAAGCAGAAGGACCCAGGTCAACCATGAGAATCTCCACCGCCCAGACCTACGACGCCTCGGTCAACAACCTGCAGCACCGCCAGAGCGACCTCTCGGACGCGCAGACGCGGCTGACCAGCGGCAAGCGCGTGATGCGCGGCAGCGACGACCCCACCTCGGCCGCCCGCGCGGAGCGCGCGCTGGCACAGGAGGAGCGGGCCGTCGTCGCGCAGCGCGCGGTCGATGCCAGCCGCAACGCCATGCGGCTTAGCGAGAGCGCCTTGGGCGACGCCATCGGCGTGATCCAGTCCGCCCGCGATAGCCTGGTGAACGCCGGCAACGGCGCCTACACCGCCGAGGAGCGCACCACGCTCGCGGCCCAGCTGCAGCAATACCGCGACCAGCTGCTGAAGGTGGCCAACCGGGAGGACAGCGCCGGCACCTTCCTGTTCGCCGGCCAGGGCGCGCCGTCCAAGCCCTTCCTGGAAAGCGGCGGCACGGTGATCTTCAACGGCACGCCGGGCGAGATCGCGCTCGGCTCGGGCGAGAGCCTGCCGGCCACCGTCAACGGCAGCACCGCCTGGATGACGGCCATGACCGGCAACGGCGTGTTCGAGACCGCCGCCAACCCGGCCAATACCGGCAAGGGATGGATCGATGCCGGCCAGATCCGCAACCCGTCGGCCCTGACCGGCGCCGACTATGAAGTGACGATGAGCGTGGCCGGCGGCGTCACCCGCTACAGCGTGACGCGCGACGGCGCCGCCACGGCATTGACCAACGTCGCCTTCCGGGCCGACCAGCCGATCGAGATCGATGGCATGTCCTTCACCATCTCGGGCGTGCCGGCCGCCGGCGACCGCTTCTCGCTGACCCCGAGCGAGCCGAACCTGAGCGTGTTCGACGCGCTGGACGCCGCCATCGCCGAACTCAAGAGCGGCAGCAACACCGCGCAGGGCGTGAGCAACGGCCTGCGCGACCTGGACTCGGTGCTCAGCCGCATGCAGGGCGTGCGCAGCGCGGTCGGCGACACGCTCAACCGCATCGACAATGTCGAGGACCGGCTGGCCGCCTCGAAGCTGCACGCGCAAACAGATCGCACGAATGCGGAGGATTTGGACCTCGTCGAGGCCATTTCGAAGTTCCAGGAGAAGCAAAACGGCTACGATGCCGCCTTGCAGACCTATGCGAAGGTGCAGCGCATGACGCTGTTCGAATACATTCGCTGAGGCTGCCGAATCCCCGGAAAGAACCGCATGGAAATCGACGTTCTCCGCCACATCGCGCTGAGCTACTCGCCGATGATCGACCGCAACCGCGCGGTTGTGGCGACTCGCCTGACTGTCTCCGCACTGAAGCCCGGCAGCGTCTTGCAGGCCGACGAGCTGCTGCAGGCCATCGCCCAGGTGTGGCCCGAAGGCGGCGCCCGCGTCTCGCTCAACATCATGAGCGAGAACCTGCTGAACGACCTGATGCGCGCCAAGCCGCTGGCCAACGTGATGGTCGAGGTGCCGTCCTTCATCGCCAGCGATCCCGCCAACACCGCGGTGATCCAGCAGTTGCACAAGAATGGCACCACGCTGCTGCTGCATGGCCGGCCCTTCCCGACCAGCCTGCCGCGCGAGCTGCTGCCCTGCTTCAAGTACTCCATCATCGACCTCAGCGACGACCGCCGCAAGAACGAGGCGCCCGGCCACAGCGATCCCGGCGTGACGCGCAGCATCGGCTTCATCCAGAGCGGCGTGCGCACGGTCGCCGAGATGGAGGCGAGCTTCGGCCGCGGCGCGCTGGCCATCCTGGGCTGGCCCATCGAGAACGTCATCTCGAGCTCCGGCGCCAAGGCCGGCCAGCCCGACATGGCGGTGCTGGTCGAACTGATTCGGCGCGTCGATGCGGCCGACGAGATCGAGAAGCTCGAAGCGGTGCTCAAGCGCGATCCATCGCTCGCCTTCCAGCTGATGCGCTACATCAACTCGCCGGCCTTCGGGCTGTCGGTGGAGATCAGCTCCTTCCGCCACGCCATCATGCTGCTGGGCTACAAGCGGCTCAAGCGCTGGCTGGCGCTGCTGCTGGCCACCGCGAGCAAGGATGCCAACATGCGGCCGGTGATGTTCGCCTCGGTGCGGCGTGGGCTGTTCATGGAGCAGCTGGTGGGCAGCGCGGGGGATGAGGAAATGCGCAGCGAGGTCTTCATCTGCGGCGTGTTCTCGCTGCTCGACCGGTTGTTCCACAAGCCCTTCGACGAGTTGCTCAAGACCATTCCGGTGCCTGAGCGCGTCTACCAGGCGCTGGTGGACGGCAGCGGTCCCTACCAGCCGTACCTGGAGCTGGCCAAGGCGGTGGAGACCGAAACCGCACCCGTCATCAACGAGCATGCCGAGCACCTGCTGATGACCCTGGCCGAGACCAACCGCGCGGTGCTGGGCACCCTCACCGCCGCCGGCCAGCTGGAGTGAGCGCCGCCGCAGGCGGGCTTTTCGCCTGAAGGGGCGCCAGCCCCTACACTGTCCTGACCCAGGCATTTTCGGGAAGGGACGATGAGCGTTCAGCACTCCAGCGGCCCGCAGCGCATGGCCGTTGCCGAGGCAGAGCCCGGCGAGGCGCCGGCGCTGCGCGTCGATGCCGCCGGCACGGTGGTGTCTGCCAATCCGGCCGCCGAGCGCTGGCTGCAGGCCGTCCCGGGACAGCCCTTGTCCGCGCTGAGCGGCACGCTCGGCCTGACCGCGGTGCAATGGGTGCTGGCACAGCTGCGCCATGCGGTGCCGGTGCCGGAGGGCGCTGCGCCGCACTGGCTGCACGGGCCGCGTGTGGTGCTCGGCAGCGCGGGGCCGCAGCGGCTGGCGCTGGCCGCGGAGGCGGGCGGGCACTGGCACCTGGCCTTCGAGCCCCTGCCGCCGGCCGCCGCCGGCCGCGGCGAGGCCGACGACACCGCCTTGCGCGAGTTGCGCCGGATGTTCTGGTACTCGCCCTTTCCGGTGGTGCTGCAGGACAGCCAGTTCCGCATCGTCGACATCAACCAGGCCTTCGTCGACTACAGCGGCTACAGCCGGGACGAATTGATCGGCGTGGACCCGATGGTGCTGTTCCACCCCGAGGACCGCAGCTACCACGAAACCCTCAGGCGCGAGCTGCGCCGCGACCTCGAGCACCAGGCCACGCCGGCGCAGCAGGTGCGCCGCTTCATCGATGCGAGCGGCCAGGTGCGCTGGTACCGTACCGCCCACCGCGCGGTGCACGACGCGCACGGCCGGCTGCTGGCGCTGGCGGTGCTGAACGACTGCACCGCCGAGCATGTGGCCCGCGAGCGTGCCGACCGCTCGGTGCACGAGCTGGACCAGTGGTTCGACCTGACGCCGGTGGGCATGCTGCTGTTCGACGAGGACGGCCAGGTGGTGCGATCCAACCCGGCAGCGCACCAGCTCATCGGCCCGGTGCCGTCGCAGCTGTCGCAGGCCGACCCCAGCCTGCAGGAGCTGCTGGGCTGGCATCCCGGTCGTCCGCTGCCGGGCCTGCATCCTGGCGGCAAGCCGCTGCACCGCAGCGGCTGGGTGGAGCATGAGGGCGAGGATCGGGCCCTGCATGCCCTGCTGCGCTGCCTCGATGAGCGGCAGGGCCGCCGCCGCTTCATGGTGGTGATCGAGGACCGCACCGCCGAGGACGAGCGCGACATGGCCCGCTCCCAGCTCGGCGCATTGGTGGAGACCGCGCATGCCGGCCTCGCCACCTTCGACCAGGGCACCGGCCGCTTCCAGTTCGCCGGCAGCCCGGCGCCCGAAGGCGGCCTGATGTCCAGTGAGCTGAAGGCCATCGGCCGCGAGCTGGTGCAGGCGGAGACCCTGCCGGAGTTCGATCGCGTGCAGCGCGCGGTGCGCCTTGGCGAGCGGGCCGACGCCCGCTATGCCATCGAGCACCCGGAGCTCGGCGTGCGCTGGCTACAGACGCGGGTCGAGCCGCGCATCCTCACCTCAGGCCGGCGCAATTCCACGGTGGTGACGCTGGACGTGACCGACCAGCACCTGGCCCAGCAGCGCAGCGAACGGCTGCTGCAGGAGCTGACGACCATCCTGGAGAGCACCTCGACCGGCATTGCCTACCTGCGTGGCGACATGCTGCTGCGCTACAACCGGCAGTTCGAGCGCATGCTGGGACTGGCGCCCGACGCGGCACACGACCGCCGCCTGTCAGAGGTCTTCCCCGACAACCCGGTGACTCGTGCCGCACTGGCCGAAGCCCGCGTGGCACTGGCCGACACCGGCCAGTACGACGCCGAGTTCGAGATCGACGCTGCTGGCGGGCCGGCCCGCTGGTGCTCGTTGTCGCTGCGGCGCATGGACAGTGGCGGCGCGGAGCTCGAATCCATCGCGGTGCTGTCGGACATCACCCGCCTGAAGAGCCAGCAGGCCGAGCTGGCCGCGCTGGCGCGCGACCGCGAGCTGATGTTCAGCCTGTCGGACGTCGGCATCGTCTTCCTGCGCGGCGGCCGGGTGCAGCGCGCCAGCGAGGGCTTCAGCTTGCTGACCGGCTATGCCGCGCAGGAGCTCCAGGCGCTGGAGGAGCGCCTGCTGTTCGCCGACGAGGCGGAATACCGCCGCCTGCACGCCCTGTCGACGGAGGCCTTGCAGCGCGAGGGCCGCTGGGCCGGCGAGCGCAGGCTGCGCCGCAAGGACGGCTCGCTGTGCTGGGTGCAGGTGCACGAGCGGCAGGTGCAGGGCGGCGGGGCCGAGGGCGCGGTGATCGCCTCCTATGTCAATGTCGATGCCCGCCGCCGGGCCGAACATGCGCTGGCCAAGCAGGTCGAGCGCACGCGGGCCATCCTCGATTCTGTGCTGGTGGGCATCGTCACCGTCGGCCCGCACGGCATCGAATGGATGAACCGCTCGGCCCGCCGCATGTTCGCCGGCGACCTGGCCGACTTCGTCGGGCAGCCGATCAGCGTGGTGGCCTCGGCCGACCCGGACCACCCCTTCCGCCGCTCCACCGAGCAGTTGCAGGAAGGCGAGTCCAACACCTTCGAATGCCAGGTGATGGCACGCGACGGCCGCAACTTCTGGGTGGTCGGCAATGCGGTGCCGACCGGCAGCACCGTCGGCGGCCGCGAGATCACCTATGCGCTGCTGGACATCGACAGCCGCCGGCAGGCCGAGCAGCGCATTGCCGAGGCCCAGGCCTCTTTGACACGGCTGATCGACCTGGCACCGCTGGCGATCAGCCTGCGCGATGCCCGCAGCCTGCGCATCCTGCAGATCAACCCGATCGCGGCCAACCTGAGCGGCCGCCCGCCGGAGGCGCTGGTGGGCCGCACGGTGGAGGAGCTGTACCCGCCGGACTGGGCCGAGACCCTGAGGGCCGACATGCAGGCCGCACTGGCCAGCCCGGGTGTCACGCAGCGGGACTACCGCATCCGGCTGGACGGCGAGGACACCATCTGGGACGGCCGCTACCTGCCGCTGGCACGGCCCGGGGAGCCGCCCGACCAGCTGCTCTTCGTGGCAGCCAACGTCACCGAGCAGCGTGCGGCCGAAGAGGCCCGCCTGGAGGCGGCCATCGCCCAGCGCGAGCTGCTGGTCAAGGAAGTGCACCACCGCATCAAGAACAACCTGCAGGGGGTGGCGGGCCTGCTGCAGCAGATCGCCATGCGCAAGCCGGAGATGGCCGGCGCCATCCAGGAAGTGGCCGGCCAGGTGCAGGCCATCGCGCATGTCTATGGGCTGCAGGTGGGAGCCGCCGGGCCCCTGCCGTTGCGCCGCGTGGTGGACGCCATCACCGGCTCGGTGCAGAAGAGCTTCGAGCGGCCCATCACGCTCAGCGTCGAAAGCGAGCCGGAGCTGCCCGAGGTGGAGTGGGGCCTGCCGGAGGCCGAATCCATCCCGATCGCGCTGACCCTCAACGAGTTGCTGACCAACGCCATCAAGCACAGCGGGTTAGGCGAGGTGAGCTGCCGGCTGCGTTGCGGCCCGGCCATGGTGCGCATCGAGGTGGCCAACCCCGGCCGCCTGCCGGAGGATTTCAGCCTGGCGCGCTTCCCGGGCGGCGTGTCGGGCCTGGGCCTGGTGCGGGCGCTGCTGCCGCGGCGCAGCGCCCGGCTGGCGCTGGAGAACCGCGGCGACCAGGTGGTGGCCAGCGTGGAGCTGTCGCCGCCCGGCGTGCAACGGCTGGACGCCGAGCCGCGCGCCTGACCGCCGGTCCACCGCCGGCCTGCCGCCCGTACCGCGCCATGGCGAGGGGCAGGCACCCGGCGGGTTTTAAGCCACAATCGCAGATCGAGCTTTTGCAATCGGCTGAGTGAGCATCGTGTCTGGAAACGGCAAGATCCTGGTGGTGGACGACGACCGGCTGGTGCTGGCCACGCTGACTCATGGCCTGTCACAGGCCGGCTACGACGTGGTCGATGCCGACAATGGCGACGACGCCATCCTGCTGGCGCGCGAGCACCGCCCGGCGCTGGCGCTGCTGGACATCCGCATGGAAGGCAAGAGCGGCTTCGATGTGGCCGCCTACCTGCGCGACCACCTGCAGATCCCCTTCATGTTCCTGTCGGCCTTCTCGGACGATGCGACGGTGGCCAAGGTCAAGGAACTCGGTGCGGTGGCCTACTTGGTGAAGCCGCTCGACATCCGCCAGATTGTGCCGGCGGTGGCCGCCGCCTTCGCCAGCCGCCAGGCGCGCCATGTCGCGGTGGCCGGCCCGGTGGCCGCAATCCCGGCAGCGCCTGCGCCGGCCGCCGACGGCCCGCTGGAGGCGACGGTGCCCATCGCGGTGGGCATTGCCATGCACCGTTTCTCGCTGTCGCGCCGGCAGGCCTTGCAGAAGCTGCAGGCCCTGGCCGACCAGGCGGGCCTCAGCCTGGAGGCCCAGAGCCGGCGGTTTGTCGATGCGCTGGAAGTACTGAGCGGACCGGGCTGACCCGGTGTTGTCGCGGCACCCGCTCCGGCGGCGGCGCCGCGACGCGGCGGCTCACCGCGCGCGCTTGCCCTCGCCCAGCGTGAAGAAGAAGCTGGCGCCCTGGCCCACTTCTGACTCGGCCCAGATCTGCCCGCCATGCCGGCGCACGATGCGCTGCACGGTGGCCAGGCCGACGCCGGTGCCCTGGAAGTCGCTGGCGCCGTGCAGGCGCTGGAAAACACCGAACAGCCGATCGGAGAACCGCATGTCGAAGCCGGCGCCGTTGTCGCGCACCCGGAACACGGTGCGGCCGCCGTCGTCCTCGCTGCTGAACTCGATCACCGCCTTGTCGCGCTTGCTGCTGTATTTCCAGGCATTGCCCAGCAGGTTGTCGAGCGCCACGCGCAGCAGCATCGGGTCGCCCTGGACCGTCATGCCGGGCTGGATGCGCACGTCCACCAGCCGCTCCGGCGCCTGGCGCTTCAGGTCGTCGATGATGTAGGTGGCTAGTTGCGTCAGGTTGACCGGCTGCTGCTGCACCGGCTTGGCCGAGAGCTGGGACAGCGCCAGCAGCGCATCGATCATGCCGTTCATGCGGGCGGCGGCGCCCAGCACGCGGTCGAGGTGGTCGTTGCCGATGCGGTCCAGCGCGCGGCCGTAGTCTTCCTTGAGGATCTTGGTGAAGCCCTCCACCACCCGGATGGGCGCACGCAGGTCGTGCGACACGGTGTAGCTGAAGGACTCCAGCTCCCGCTCCACGGCCTGGCGTTCCTGCTGCACGGTTTCGTCCAGGCTGGCGACGACCGGCGTGAACACCAGCAGCATCGCGTCGCGCTGGGTGCCACCGTGCTCGAAGCGGAAGGCGTCCACCCGGGCCTCCCAGCGGCGGCCGCCGGGGCCGCTGCGCTCGAGCGGCTCGGCCGGTAGGCCCAGCCGCTCGAGCACCGCCGCCAGCGGCCAGTCCGGCACGCGGCGCAGCTCGGCCAGCACCTCGCGGCCCAGCAGCCGGCTGGCGGTGTCGCCAATCTGCCGGGCGGCCAACTCGTTGCAATGGCGGATGCGGTAGCTGGGCGGGCCGTCCTGCGCATCGGCGGCGGGCAGCGCTTCGGCCAGCAGCACGGCATTGGGCACCACATCGAGCAGGTGCAGGCCGATCTGGCGGTCGAATTGCAGCTCCGCCCGGGCTGAAACATTGCGGGCGCCGCCACGGTAGCCGGCGAATCGGCCGCTGCCGTCGAAGCGCGGCACGCCGCGCAGCAGCCACAGGCTGTTGCGGCCGTCGGCCTCGCGGCGGTGGGCGGGCAGGGCGGTGAAGGGCTCGCGTGCGTCGAGCATGTGGCGGTGCGCGCTCCACAGGGCGGGCTCGCTGCCAAAGTCATCCCAGAGCGGGCGGCCCAGGCGGGAGTCGAACTGCCAGTCCGAGGCCGGCGCGCCGGGGGGTGGGCGCAGCAGGGTGAGGCAGTGGGCGGCATCGGTCTCCCAATACCAGTCCGGCATCAGCTTGAGCAGTGCTTGCCGGTGTTCCTGCGCCTCGTGGCAGGCGGCGGCCACCAGGTCGAGCCGCCGGCCGAACCACCAGGCCAGGCCGAGCATCAGCGCCAGGCCGGCCAGGAAGATCCAGGCCAGCAGGCGGGCTTGCCCGCCTTCCAGGCCGGAGCCGCTGTCGCCCAGCCAGGACAGGCCGGCCAGGCCCAGCACCACCCAGGCCAGTGTCAGGCCGGCTCCCGTGCCCGCGGCCAGGAGCAGGCGCTTGCCTTGCGACGTCTCCGCAGTGGCAGGGGAACGATCCATCGCGCTGATTGTAAGGAGCGCGGCTGCTGGCGGCCGTGCGATTCGCACGCAGCCCCGGCATTTCGGCCGCCTCAAGTCCGCTGCCGGCCGGTCGAAAACGAGAGAGACGATCCCGCGGGTGCGAGGAGGAGGCGGCCGCTCCGCTTCCGGCAGCCGGGGCCGCAACCATTTGATGAACCGCAAGACCACCACTTACCTGGCCGCCGTTGCCTCGCTGGGCCTGACAGGCTGGATCGCCGCGTTGTCCTGGCAAGGGCCGGCGGCGGCCGTCTCGTTCGGCCTTGGCCTGGCGGCCCTGATGCTGGCCTGGCGCCGCCCGGCGGGCGGCGAGGCACGGCCGGCCGCGGCTGCGGGGACACAGGACCAGGCGGTGCGGCAGCGCCTGGAGGCCACCGAAGCCCTCCTCGACGCGGTGCACCAGGCCCGCCACCTCGGCCCGGCGCTCGAAGCGGTGGGCCGGCTGCTGGCCGAGCGCAGCGGCGCGGCCGCCTGGGCCGTGCTGCGGGTGGAGGACTGGAACGGCGAGACCGGCCTGGCCTTCCCCTGGGACGAACGCGATGGTGGCCGCGAGGGCCGGCTCGATCTGGGCCTGCTGCACACGGTGCACCGCGACGACGGCCTGAGCGGCAGCGCAATTGCTGCCCACCGGCCGGTCTGGGCCGCGGCGCTCGGCGAGCCGGGGCCCGGCAGCGCCCACGCGCTGCGCCCGCGCGGCACCCGGCGGGCCTGGGCCTTGCCTGTCTGGTCGGACGATGCGCCGGTGGCGCTGCTGGAAGGCTACGACCCGGTGGACGAGGCCCGGCCCGACGGCGAGCGGCTGCTGTCGCTCGCCATGGCGCAGTTGTCGCAACTGGCGCGCCGCGAACTGGCCCACCTGGTCATGCGGCGAAGCAACGAACGCTCGCGCCGCCTGGCCATGTTGGCGGACCGTGCCGGCAGCGGCATGATCATTGCCGACCGGGAGGGTCGCATCGAATGGGTCAACGACGCCTTCACCCGCATCACCGGCCTGGCGGCCGCGACGGTGGTGGGCCGCGACGGCTGGGGGCTGATGCGCGAGGCGTCGGCATCGGAAGACGCGGCGCGCACCCTGCAGGCGGCCGTGCAGGCGCAGCAGAACTTCCGCCTGACGCTGCAGGCCCGCCGTCGCCTGGAGGGCGATGCGCACGAGCTGTACTGGGCCGAGCTGGACGCCGCCTATGTGCTCGACGAGCAGGGCGGGCGCTTTGTCTTCCTCGGCGTGCTGACCGACATCACCGAGCGCCAGCAGCGGGCCGAGCAACTGGAGCGCGAGCGCGAACGGCTGAACGAGCTGATCGAGCACCTGCCGGTCAGCCTGTTTGTCGTCGAGCCCGGCGAGCTGCAGGTCTTGAGCGTGAACCGGCATGCCGAGCAGGAGTTCGAGCTGCGCCGCGAGGACATGGTGGGCCGGCCGCCGTTGCAGGCCTACGGCCGGCAGGTCAGCGAGCTGGTCGGGCCCTCGGTGCGCAAGGCGCTCGCGGGGGTCGCCTCGGTGGAGGACGAGCTGGTCTGGCCGACGCGGCGCGGCGAGCGCTACCTGAACATGCGCTACCTGGCGCTGCGCCATCCCGACGGCTCCCCGCGCGCCTTGCTGGTGCTGGCCCGCGACCTCACCGAGCGCCGCAGGGCCGAAGGCGCGCTGGTCGAGTCCGAGGCGCGCTTCAACGAGTTCGCCGATGCGGTGGACGACCACCTGTTCATCGCCAACCCGGAGCGCACCCGCTTCGCTTACGTGAGTCGCCGGCTGTACGACTTCTGGGGTGTGACGGCCGAGGAGCATGCCGCCGACCCCACCCGCTACCTGGAGCACATCCCGGCCGAGGAGCTGGCGCTGCGCGAGGAGCGCGAAACTCGCGAGCGGCAGCTGCTGCCAGTGGACATCATCTACCGCTTGCAGCACCCGACGCGCGGACTGCGCTGGCTGCGCACCCGTACCCGCTCGCGCCGCCTGCCCGATGGCGAGGTGCGCGTCTACGGGCTGTGCACCGACATCACGGAGCAGCACGAACGCGAGCGCGAGCTGCACCGGGCCCGGGATGCCGCCGAGGCGGCCAGCCGGTCCAAGAGCCAGTTCATGGCCAACATGAGCCATGAGATCCGCACGCCGATGAACGGTATCCTCGGGATGACCGAGCTGCTGCTGGGCACCCCGCTGAACGACAAGCAGCGGCGCTTCGCACATGCGGTCTACCGTTCCGGGGAAAGCCTGCTTGAAATCATCAATGACATTCTTGACTTCTCCAAGATCGAAGCCGGCAAGCTGGAGCTGGCGCCGACCGACTTCTCGCTGCGCGCCGTGGTCGAAGACACGCTGGAGCTGATGGCGCCGCGGGCGCATGAGAAGTCGCTGGAGATCAACTTCCGCGAGCAGCCCGGCCTGCCCGCGAGCGTGCACGGCGACCCGCTGCGCCTGCGCCAGGTGCTGACCAACCTGGTGGCCAACGCGATCAAGTTCACCGAGCGTGGCGAGGTCATCGTCGACGTTGCGCGCGGGGCCGGCGAGGCGCCGGATGGACGCCTCTGGGTCGAATTCGCCGTGCAGGACACCGGCATCGGCATCGCGCCCGAGGTGCTGCCCCGGCTGTTCAATGCCTTCACCCAGGCACATGGCGGCATGGCACGCCGCTATGGCGGCACCGGCCTGGGCCTGGCCATCTCGCGCCAGCTGGCCGAGCTGATGGGTGGCACCATCTCGGTGCATAGCGAGCCCGGGCAAGGCTCGCGGTTTTGCCTGCGGGTGCCGCTCGGCGAGGTGGCCGCCGCCTCCGATACCGGGGGGCTCGACGCGCTGGAAATGCCGGCGCTGCGGGTGCTGGTGGTGGAAGACCACGAGACCAACCGCACCGTGCTGGAGAACCTGCTGGGCGCCTGGGGCATGCGCGTCGCGGTGGCCGGCGACGGGCTCGAGGCCCTGGAGCTGCTGCGCCACGACCGCGACAGCGGCGGGCGCTTCGACCTGGCGCTGGTCGACATGGCGATGCCGCGCATGAACGGCCTGCAACTGGCCCGTGCGCTGCGGGCCGAGCCGGGCTTCGAGCGGCTCAAGCTGATGCTGCTGTCCTCCGTGAGCAGCCCGGACGACGTGCGTGTGGCGCACGATGCGGGCTTCCACCGCTTCGTCTCCAAGCCGGTGCGCAAGGTCGAACTGCGCCAGGCCATCCTCGGCGTGGCCGCACTGCCGGCCGCCGAGCGTGAGCAGCCGCTTCCGATGCTCGGGCGCGAGGTGCTGGTGATCGAGGACAACCGGGTGAACCAGGAAGTGATGCACCAAATGCTTCACAGATTGGGTTGCCGCACGCGCATTGCGCACTCGGGGGTGGAGGGCTTGCGCGCGTTGTGCGAACATCGTTTCGATTTGGTGCTGATGGACATCCAGATGCCCGGCATGGACGGTGTCGAGACGCTGCGCTGGTTCAAGCGGGGGCCCGGCGGGCGCTTCGACTTCAAGACGCCGCCTGGCACGCCGGTGCTGGCCGTCACCGCCAATGCCCTGGGCGGGGATGAAGAGCGGTTCCTCGCCCAGGGATTTGACGACTACCTGTCCAAGCCCTTCCGGCAAAACCAGCTGCTCGCGGTGCTGACGCGCTGGCTGCAGCCAGCCGTGGCGCCCGTGGCAGGCGCGCCGAATGCCGGTGACGAGGACGAGGAAGGCAGCGTCTCGCCCAAGCCCGCCAACATGGAGCCGAACATGTTCACACCGGACCCCGAGGTATTCGACGCCGAGGCCGTCGCACGGCTGCGCGAACTCGACCCCCAAGGCCAGAGCGGGCTGCTGCCGCGACTGTTCCGCGTCTTCCACGGGTCGTTGCTGAAGCTGGTGCCGCAGATGGTGGAGGCCCGGCAGATCAACGACAGTGCCGGCATCCGGTTCGTGGCGCACACGCTCAAGTCGTCGAGTGCGAGCGTGGGCGCGCTGACGTTGTCGGAGCAGTGCGCCGACCTGGAGAAAGCGATCCGCGAAGGCCATCCGGGACCTTTCGACGAGCATGTCGACGCCATCCGGCGGGAGGCCGACCGCGTCCTGGCCAGCCTGGCCGTGCTGCTGGGGTCCGACTGATGAACGTTTCCGCCATCCGAGACGCCGATCCCGAGCAGACCACCGTGCTGCTCGTCGACGACGACGAGGTGAACCTGCTGCTGACGTCGATCGCCCTGCGCGAACGCGGCTTTTCGATCACCGAGGCGCGCAGCGGTGAAGAGGCACTGCGCATGCTGGCCGACTGGTCGCCCGACATGATCGTGCTCGACGCCATCATGCCCGGGCTGGACGGCTTCGCGACCTGCCGGCAGATCCGCGACATGGCGGGCTTTTACTCGATGCCGGTGCTGATGCTCACCGGCCTCGACGACGAAGCCTCGATCAACCGGGCCTACGAGGCCGGCGCGACCGACTTTTTCGTCAAGTCCAACCAGTGGAGCCTGCTGGCCGGCCGCCTGCGCTACCTGCTGCGCTCCTCGCGCACCCGGCAGGAGCTGGAGCGCAGCAAGGCGCAGCTGGCGCGCGCCCAGGACCTGGCGCGCATGGGCAGCTTCGACTGGCGGCCCGGGCGCAACGAGCTGGTGTTCTCCTCCGAGGGGCTGCGGGTCTTCGGCCTGGGCCCCGGCGACCACCTGAGCGTGAACACCGTGCTGCGCATGATCCCGAAGAACGAGCGCACCGCCTTCTTCGCCATCCTGCGCGAGGTGCTGCGCCACTACACCGTGCTGTGCACCGACGTGCCGGTGCACCTGCTCGACGGCCGGCACCGGGTGCTGCACCTGGAGGCCGAGCCCGAGTTCGACGAGCACGGCAGCGTGCTGGCCTACAACGGCATCGTGCAGGACGTGACCGACCGCCGCATCGCCGAGGACAAGATCAAGCACCTGGCGAACTTCGACTCGCTCACCGGCCTGCCCAACCGCCGGCAGCTGATCTGGCGGGCCGAGCGCGCCATCGACCATGCGCGCAGCCTGGGGCACCAGGTCGGCCTGCTGCTGATCGACCTCGACCGCTTCAAGATCATCAACGACACCCTGGGCCATGCCGCCGGCGACGAGCTGCTGGTGGAGGTGGCGCGCCGGCTGCGCGGCTGCGTGCGGCATTCCGACCAGGTGATCGACGCCACCTTCGACAGCGTCACCTCGCGGGCCCACCGCACGCTGGAGGCGGTGGGGCGGCTCGGCGGCGACGAGTTCGTGGCGCTGTTGTCCGAGGTGGGCGACGAGCGCGATGCCGAGCGGGTGGCCGGGCGCATCCTGGAGGCGCTGCGCGAGCCGGTGCTGGTGGGGGGGCAGGAATGCTTCGTGACCGCCAGCGTCGGCATTGCGCTGTACCCGCGCGACGGCCAGACGGTGGCCGACCTGCTGCGCAACTCCGACGTCGCGATGTATTCGGTCAAGGCGCAGGGGCGCAATGCGCATTCCATCTACACCCCCCAGCTGGCCGGCAAGGGCCGCGAGAAGCTGGAGCTGGAGAGCGCGCTGCACAAGGCGCTGGAGCGTGAGGAGCTGGTGCTGCACTACCAGCCCAAGCTCGACGTGCGCAGCGGCCGCTATGTCGGTGCCGAGGCGCTGATGCGCTGGAAACGCGGCAACCAGCTGGTGCCGCCGGGCGAGTTCATCCCGCTGGCCGAGGAAACCGGGCTGATCATCCCGATGAGCTACTGGGCCATCCGCGAGGCGACCCGGCAGGCCCGCCAGTGGCAGCGCGCCTTCGGCTTCGACGCCGCCATCGCCGTCAACCTGCCCAGCCGCATGTTCCAGCGCAGCGACCTGGTCGAGCGCATCCAGGCCGGCATGCAGGAGCAGCATGTGGACCCGCGCTGCCTGGAGCTCGAGATCACCGAAACCGGGCTGATGAAGGACCTGCAGAACGTCATCCCCGCCCTGACCCGGCTCAACGGCATCGGCGTGGCGATCTCCATCGACGACTTCGGCACCGGCTATTCCTCGCTGGCCTACCTGACGACGCTGCCGATCAGCGAACTGAAGATCGACCGCTCCTTCGTGCGCGACCTGGGCGTGCGGCCGGAAAGCTCGGCGGTGGTCACCGCCATCATCGCGCTGGCCCGCTCGCTCGGGCTGAGGGTGATCGCCGAGGGCGTGGAGACCGAGCTGCAGATGCAGGTGCTCAACCGCCTGGGCTGCACGATCATGCAGGGCTTCCTGTTCAGCAAGCCCCTGCCGGCTGCCGACATCGAGGCGCTGCTGCACCAGGCCAGCCTGGCCGGCGGGCGTGCCGCACAACCCCTGCCACCGGGCTTGCCCGGCCTGCCCGACGCGGGCGACACCCTGCCGGGCGCGGGCGAACGCGCCAAGACCACCCTGTGAACCGTGCCCCGAGAACCTGAGTGATGGATCCGACCTCCCTTGCCGGCCGCGCCGCCGGCACCGCCACGTCGGCCGGCCTGCCGCCGGCCCAGTTGGCGAAGGCCGCCTTGCGCCGGCTGGCCCAGGAACGCCTGGAGCCCACCCCCGAGAACTACCAGCGCGCCTACCGTGCCGAGGCTGGTGAGCGGGAGGCGCCCGAGCCCGCACTGCCGGCGGCTGCGCTGCGGTTGTTCGAGCAGCTGGCCGCGGCCCAAGGCCTGGCCCAGCCGCGCCTGCTGGAGGCGCTGCAGCAGGGGCGCTGGGAGCAGGCGGAGAAACTGCTGCCCGGCCTGCGCGAGGATACGGCGGCCGCCGAGGGCCAGGCCTGGGCCGACTTGATCGATCGCCTGGTGAAGGGCGTGGAACGCGGCGGCCGGCAATGGACCAGCGGCCGCAGGAAGGACAGCCTGCAGCGTGTGCTGGCCGGCAGCCGCGCCGACGCCCAGCGCCTGCAGCAGCGCCTGGGCCAGCTGGCCGGCAGCTGGGACAGCGACACGCCGGACCACACCGGGCTGCTGGAAGCCGCCGCCGAGGCCGAATCGGCCGCCGCCGCGGTGCAGCCGCCAGCGGTGCCAGCCGCGCCGGCGGTGCCAGCAGTGCCAGCGGTGCCAGCGGTGCCTGGATCGGTGGCCCGGGCGGCCGTCCCCGCCGCCGGCGCCGAACTGCAGGAAGAACGGCTGCCGCCGGCCTGGCAGGCGGTGGTGCGGGAGCTGTCGAGCGCCGTCACGCCGGCCTTGCCGGCCGATGACCCGCGCTGCGTGCGCATGATGTCCCGGCTGGAAGAACTGATGCTGGCCCTGGAGGACGAGGCCGACGAAGAGCTGGCCGAGGACTGGCGTGGCTGGGCCGGCGACGCCCAGCGCCTGCTGGAGCACCGCCAGCACCTGATGGCCCAGCTGCACGGCTTGTGCGGCGAGCTGACCGGCGGGCTGGCCGAGCTGGCCGAGGACGGCAGCTGGGTGCAGGGCCAGTGCGAGGCCATGCGTGCCAAGCTGCAGGAGGGCCTGACGGCACGCACCGTGCGCTCGGTCAGCCATCTGTTGCATGGCGCCCGCATACAGCAGCACACGCTGAAGAGCCAGCGTAACCAGGCGCGCGACGTCCTCAAGCAGGTCATCAACACCATGCTGCAGGAAATCGCCGAGCTCAGCGCGCAGACCGGCCGCTTCCACGACAGCATGGGCCGCTATGCCGACGTTATCGAGCAGGCGGACTCCCTCGACAGCCTGGCCGGCGTCGTGAAGGCGCTGGTGGAGGAGACCAAGACCGTGCAGAGCGCGGTGGGCCAGACGCAGCAACGGCTGCAGTCGGAGCAGGCCGAGGCCGGGCAGCTGCAGGAGCGGGTGCGCGAGCTGGAGACCGAGCTGCAGCGCCTGTCCACCGAGGTGTCGACCGACCAGCTCACCGAGATCGCCAACCGGCGCGGCCTGATCCAGGCCTTCGCGACCGAGCATGCGCGCATGCAGCGCTCAGGCCGCGAGCTGTCGGTGGGCCTGCTGGACATCGACAACTTCAAGAAGCTCAACGACACCCTGGGCCACCAGACCGGCGACCAGGCGCTGAAGTTCCTGGCCCAGAACGTCAAGCAGGCGTTGCGGCCCATGGACACGGTGGCCCGCTACGGCGGCGAGGAGTTTGTGGTGCTCCTGCCGGAGACCACCACCGACGAGGCCTGCGTGGTGCTGACGCGGCTGCAGCGGACCCTGACCGCCAGCTTCTTCATGCACGAGGACAAGCAGGTCTTCGTCACCTTCTCGGCCGGTGTCACGCTCTACCGTGACGGCGAGCGGCTGGAAGAGGCGCTGGACCGGGCCGACGAGGCGCTCTACGAAGCCAAGCGCAGCGGGAAGAACCGCACCTGCAGCGCCTGACAGCGTGCGAAGCGCGCCGGCTCAGTCGCGCGAGCTGTCGAGCAGGCTGTCGTCGGCCAGCAGGTGGTCGTCGACCGCGTCTTCGGGCGTGTCGCGGCCGCGACGTTCCTGCCAGAGCTCGGCGGCCACCTCGGCGGCCTCCGGCGCCGGCTGGCAGGGCCGGCGCCTGCGGTAGCGGCTCTGGGCGCGCTCCAGCCATTGCAGTGGGTCGAGCGGTTCCATGACGGGGGCAGGGCGGCTGGGTGGACGGAAGGCTGTGTGTCTGTCGGACGGCACCCCGCTGTGGCATGGGCGCACTGCCACTGTGGTCGGCGCACATGACAGCGGGATGACCGGGGGACGCCGCTTCGGCGGGGCCCAAGCTGCCGGGCAGGGCCGGCGGGCCCCGCAAGGGGCCAAAGTTGTTGCTCCCTGGTGGCGGGGGCGGCACACAATAGGCCCTGGGACGCAGGCGCTGGACCAGCGGCGCGCGTCGGCACGGTCCTGGCGGCCGCGGGGCAGGAGAGCGCACCGCGCAGGGCCTCGAGAACAGGAAGGAACCCACGGTGCACATCGACAAAGACGCCGGCGCGGCGCAGTCCCCGGACACCCTGTTGTGGCACAGCGAAGAACGTTTCCGCCAGCTGGTGGAGGGCATCGAGGACTACGCCATCTTCATGCTGGACCTCAACGGCGTCGTGCAGACGTGGAACCGCGGCGCCCGCAAGATCAAGGGCTGGGCGGCCCACGAGATCATCGGCCGGCCGTTCACGCTGTTCTACCCGCCGGCTGCCCTTGAGGTGGGGTGGCCGATCGAGGAATTGCGCCTGGCCCGCGAGCGCGGACGCTTCCACGATGAAGGCTGGCGGCTGCGCAAGGACGGCCAGCGTTTCTGGGCCAGTGTCACCATCACGTGCCTGCGCGACGAGCAGGGCCAGCCCTATGGCTTCGCCAAGGTCACCCGC
Organism: Eleftheria terrae; assembly: GCF_030419005.1. Lineage (NCBI taxonomy): Bacteria > Pseudomonadati > Pseudomonadota > Betaproteobacteria > Burkholderiales > Eleftheria > Eleftheria terrae. Next base: position 2,013,718 of record NZ_CP106951.1, on the reverse strand, counting down.
GATCTGACGAGCCGCAAGCAGCAGGAGGAGGAGCTGCGCCGCAGCGAGGAACGCTTCCGGCTGCTGGCCGACGGCGTCAAGGACTACGCCATCGTGATGCTCGACCCGCAGGGCCGCATCGAGAGCTGGAACGCCGGCGCGACCGCCATCACCGGCTACCTGGGCAGCGACATCCTCGGCCGGCACTTTTCCGTGTTCCACACCGCGCAGGACGTGCAGTCCGGCCACGGAGTGCGCGAATTGGCGAAGGCGCTGCAGGAGGGGCGGGCCGAGGACGAGGGCTGGCGGATGCGTCGCGATGGCAGCGTGTTCTGGGCACATGTGGTGACCTCGCCGGTCTACGAGGAAGACGGCCGACTGCGCGGCTTTGCGCAGGTGACACGCGACATGAGCGAATCGCGCCGCCTGCTCGACCTGGAAAAGTCCAGCCGGCGCATGAGCGAATTCCTCGCGATGCTGGCCCATGAGCTGCGCAACCCGCTGGCTCCCATCCGCAACGCGGTCAGCATCATGCAGCTGGAGCCAATGCAGTCGCCCACCCTGCGGCGCTGCCGTGACATCATCGATCGCCAGCTGAGCTACCTCACGCGGCTGGTGGACGACCTGCTGGATGTCGGCCGCATCGCGACCGGCAAGATGAGCCTGCGGCGCGAGCCGGTGTCCTTCCGCGACGTGGTGCAGCGCAGCGTCGAGACGGTGCGGCCCCTCATCGAGGCGCGGCGGCACCGCCTGTCCATCGAGTTGCCGCCGGAGCCGGTAGAAGTGATGGGCGACGACACCCGCCTGGTGCAGGTGATCCAGAACCTGCTGACCAATGCAGCCAAGTACACCGAGGATGGCGGCAGCATCGGCCTGCAGGTGACGCTGGAGAGCGAGACGGTGGTGGCCTCGGTGACCGACAACGGCCGCGGCATTGCGCCGGACGCGCTGCCGAAGGTGTTCGATCTCTTCGTGCAGGGCGGCAGCGGCTCGCCCTCCGAAAGCGGCCTGGGCATCGGCTTGACGCTGGCGCGCACCCTGGTGGAAATGCATGGCGGCGTGATCTCGGCGCAGAGTGCTGGCCCGGGCGCGGGCAGCACCTTCACCGTCCGCCTGCCGCGGCTGGCGCCCCAGGCGCAGCGTGCGGCCGCCGGCCTGCAGCCGCCCGACGACATGCCACGCGGCCCTTCGGTACGGACCCTGGTGGTGGACGACAACGTCGACTCGGCCGACACCATGGTGCACGTGCTCGCCTTGATGGGCCACGAAGCGGTGGCGGTCTACGACGGCGAGCACGCCCTGCGGGTGGCCGCCGAGTTCAAGCCGGAAGTGGTCCTGCTGGATCTCAACATGCCGGGCAGCAACGGCTTCTCGGTCGTGCGGCAACTGCGGGAGCGGCCGGCCACGCACCCCCTCTACATCGCGGCGATGACCGGCTACGGCCAGCCCGGCGACCGCGAGAAGACCGCCGCCCTGGGCTTCGATGCCCACCTCACCAAGCCGGTCGAAGTGGGCCGCCTGGGCGAGCTCTTCGACGAGGTGGTGCGTCGCCGCGCGTGAGGAGCTGCTCACGCGGGTGCCGGTGCCGCTGCCACTGCCGGTCCCTGGCGCCCGGCGTCCTTGGGGCCTGCTCCTGCGGCTGCGTCACCGGAGCAAGGCGCGGCCCGGCGGCCCCCGTGGCCGCCCGGCCGCACGCTGCGCCGGTCGGCAGCGCTCACCGTGCACCGCCTGGCCCGCTTGCACCGGCCAACGTCCCGACCCGGCCGCCCAGCGCCGGCGAGCGCCGGACCGCCCGCCGGCCTTTAAACTCGTGACGAAAACAAGTGCAGCGGCAGGCGTCCTGCCGTCACTCTTTAATGAAGGAGAACAATGACGCTGTTCGAGGTGTCGGGGGCCGTCCTCACTGCCGTGGCCATCTTCGGCTACATCAACCATCGGTTCATCCGGCTGCCCGACACGCTGGGCACGACCGTGGTGGGCCTGGTGGCGTCGCTGGTGTTGCTGCTGTTCGGCTTCTCCGGCTCTGGCGTGCGCCAGGCGCAGGCGCTGATCCAGCACATCGATTTCTCGGAAGTCGTCTTCCATGGCCTGCTCGGCCTGCTGCTCTTTGCCGGCAGCCTGCATGTCAACTTCTCCGAGCTGAAGACCCGGCTGCTGCCGATTTTCCTGCTTGCCACCCTGGGCGTGGTCTCGTCCACCCTGGTGGTGGGCTATGGCTTGCACTACGGGTTGCTGCTGGCCGGGCAGCCGATACCGCTGCTGCACTGCCTGGTGTTCGGCGCGCTGATTTCACCGACCGACCCGATCGCCGTGCTCGGCATCCTGAAGAAGGCCGGCGCGCCGAAGAACGTCGAACTGAAGATCACCGGCGAAAGCCTGTTCAACGACGGCACCGCGGTGGTGGCCTTCCTGCTGCTGCTCGGGCTGGCCAGCGGCAAGGGGGCGCCGACCGTCGGCGGCACGATGCTGCTGCTGGTGAAGGAAGTGGCCGGCGGCATCGGCCTGGGCCTCTTGCTGGGCTGGGGCGTGGTGCGGCTGCTGCGCGACGTGGACAGCTACCTGGTCGAGATCCTGACGACGCTGGCAGCGGCCATCGGCGGCTATGGCCTGGCGGAGGCGCTGCACGTGTCGGCACCGCTGACCGTGGTGGTGGCCGGGCTGATGGTGGGCAACAAGGGCGCCACGCGGGCCATGAGCGAGGCCACCCGCGAGCACCTGTTCTCGTTCTGGACCTTGCTGGACGAGATCCTCAACCTGGTGCTGTTCGGCCTGATCGGCATCATGATCCTGGCCCTGTCCTTCGGCCTGGAGAACATCGTTGCGGCGGCCATTGCCATCCCGGTGGTGCTGATCGCGCGCTGGTTGAGCGTGGTCGTGTCGCTGGGGCTGTCGCGGGTGGAGCGCGGCAGCGAGCCGCATGCGGTGAAGGTGCTGACCTGGGGCGGCCTGCGCGGCGGCATCTCGATCGCGCTCGCGTTGTCCCTGCCGCAGCTCGAAGGCCGGCCGATGCTCATCACCGCTTCCTACGCGGTGGTCTTGTTCAGCCTCCTGGTGCAGGCGCCCACCCTGGGTCCCTTGATCGAGCGCTTGCGGCGAGAAGACGCCGTCCCGGGCCGCCGCTGAGGCGGCGGACGACCGCCTGAGGGGGTGGGCCGGCGACGCCGGCCATGCCGATCGGCACCGCGCAAGGGCAGCCGCCAGGCCCACACCGCGGCAGTACGGCAGTGCGGGCGGCCAACGACGGCTGCCCTGGCGTGCGCAGCTGGCAGCTGCCGTCCGGTCGGTGACGGTCGCCTATGGCCGCCTATGGCCGCTGTGGCGGCGTGTGAAAGCGCGATTGCCAGGCGGCGACTGCAGCCGTCGTCGGCGGCACCGCCCGGCGGCAAGGGCGCGAGGCAGGCGAAAACGGAAGTGCCGGCAACCGGGGCGAGTGGCCGACGGTGCTGGTGTGGACCCTGTCGCAGACCGAGGCCGGCTGGGCGACACACACCGAGTCATCGGGGCAACTGCCGCCAGACCGCGGCGCGGCCTTCTTCGCCGCCGTGGGATGCGGAGCGCGGGGTGGGTGGCCGGCTTCAGGCGCAGAGGCCGACGAAGTCGCTCAAGGGGGCCGGTTCGGCCGCTTCGATCTGCCGCAAGGTGGCGGCATAGAAATCGGCCATCGCCTTGATGGTGATCTCGCCGGTGCCGCCTTCGCCGCGCGTCAGGCGGGCGCGCGCGCTTTGCCAAGGCGTTTCGCCCAGCGTCTGCTCGCTCAGCCACTGCGCGGACTTGTCGCCGTAGACGGCCAGCACCGCATCGATGGCCACACACTGGGCCTCGCTCAGCGCACCGGGCGCACGCTCGGGGAAATCGGCCGCGGACAGGCTGAGCCGGCCCTTGTGTGCCACATAGAGCTCCCGGCACACGGGGCCGTTGGCCCAAGCCTCGATGGATTCGGTGAACAGCGGCTGCTGGTCCCAGACGGTGGACCAGGCCTGCGCGTAATACACCAGCTTCTGCAGCTTCATCGCCGGCATCGAGCCGCGCTGTTCGAGGATGTAGCGCGCAACGTCGAAGGCGGTAGCCATGTTGGGGTGGCCTCCTTGGCCAAAAACAGGGGGCGCCATTCCGGCGCGAAGGTAACGAGGGGTTGGCAGATTGTTTGCTGCGGGCCGGCACGGCTCAATACCGCACGTCGCGCGCAACTGCCATTCGTCGGCTCGGCAGGGGGGTGGCGGGGTGAGCACGGGCTCTCGTGGCAGCCGGTGGGTGGTCAGGGTGTGTGGCACCAGCCCCTGGATCGGGGATAGGCGGGCCGGGCAAACTGCGACGCGGCATGGCGCTGGCCGGCCGGCACAATATTTCAGATCTGTCGCATTTTGTCGTCGATCGTCGGTCGGGCTGGCCGGGGCTCGGCTTCCAATGGCTTGGGCGGTGCCGGCCCGCCGATGGGGGCGGCGGGCGCTGCGATGATGCCGTGTCCGGCCCGGGAGGCCGCCTTGACTGCAAGCCATGGGAGACCACGATGAACCGATTGACCTCGAGTGCCGCCTGCCGCGGCGCCCTTGTGGCCGCGCTCTTGGCGCTGGCCTGGCAGGCCGGCAGTGCCGGGACGCTGCGTGAGCGTTGGGCCGAGCGGCTGGCCGCACGAGGCCAGGCCGAGATGCTGGAGGCCGATGCGGCCGCGTCTGCTGCACTGGACTTGCCGCGCGGCGTGCGGCTGGTGGCGGACCTTGCCTACGGTCTGCAGGCCGAGCAACGCTTCGACGTCTATCGCCCGCTGCGTGCGCGCTCGGCGCCGGTGATCTTCATGGTGCACGGTGGTGGCTGGAAGCGCGGGGACAAGGCGCACGCCACCTTCGTCCAGAACAAGGTGCAGCGCTGGACCGAGCTCGGTTTCGTGGTGATCTCGACCAACTACCGGCTGCTGCCCGGCACCCCGCCGGACGAGCAGGCCCGGGATGTGGCCCGGGCTGTCGCGCTGGCACAGCGCCGCGCCGAGGAATGGGGCGGCGACCGCAACAAGTTCATCCTGCTGGGTCATTCTGCCGGCGCCCACCTGGTGGGCATGCTGGCGTCCTCGCCCGCGCTCGCGCAGCGGCACGGCGTCAATGCCTGGCTGGGCAGCGTGCTGCTGGACAGCGCCGCGCTGGACGTCGTCACGCTGATGCAGGGGCCGCATTTCCCGCTGCACGACGATGCCTTTGGCGCCGATCCGGCCTATTGGCCCGGCGTGTCGCCCTACCACCTGCTGCAGCAGAAGGCGGCGCCCTTGCTGATGGTGTGCTCTATCCCGCGGCAGACGTCCTGCGACGAGGCGCGGCGCTTCGCCGCCCGGGCCAGCCTGCTCGGCTCCGTCGCCGAGGTCGAGCCCGAGGCGTTGAGCCACCGCGAGATCAATGAGCTGCTCGGCCTGGAGCCCGGCTACACCGGCCGCGTCGAGCGCTTCCTGGCCACGCTCGATCCCGTGGTGGCACACCTGTTGGGCCGTTGAGGACGGCAGCAGCGCTTTCGATCCCTGGCGAGAAGGGCGCTCGCCGATGGCGGGCGATGGTCATCGTGGCTCGCCGGCAGGGCCGGCCGGTAGCCGCAGCCGGACACACCAGCTGCCGGGCCCGCCGTCGAACTCGAGCTGGCCGCCCAGCCGGGTGGCGACCTGCTGCACCACCGTCAGCCCCAGGCCCGAGCCGGCCGTCTGCCGGCTGCCGTCGCCGCGCGAGAAGGCCTGCAAGGCCCGCAGGCGGGCGGCGGTGTCCGGCATGCCGGGGCCATGGTCCATCACTTCGACCCGGGCCTCACCCGGCGCCGCGGCCGAGACCGTCAGGCGCACCGGCGGCCGACCGTGCTTCAACGCGTTGTCGATCAGGTTGAACAGCGCGCGTTCCACCAAGTGCTGATGAGCGCGGGGCAGCTCCAGGCTGCGCGGGGCGGTGACCTGCAGCACCGCTGCATCGCATTCGAAGCTGGCGGCCACGCGGCGCGCGGCGTCGGCCAGGTCCACCGGCTCATCGAGCGCCAGCTGTTCCGATCGCACCAGGTCGAGAAAGCTCTCGATGAGCCGGTCGGCCACCGCCACGTTGCGCACGATGGCGGCCTGGCGCGGGGCGCAGTCGGGCGAGGCGGGCAGCAGCTCGGCCGCCAGGCGGATGCGGCCCAACGGGCTGCGCAGGTCATGCGACACGCCCGCCAGCAGCAGCGAGCGCTCGGCCTGCTGGGCCTGCAGCCGGGCCAGCAGCTGGTGGTAGGCCTGCTCGATCTCGGCGACCTCGGGCGGTGCGCGCCGCATCGGCGCGGGCTCGACGGCCCCCGGTCCGCCAGCGATGCGGCGGTGCAGCCGCGTCAACGGTGCCGTCAGCCGGCGCGCCAGCGCCCACGACAAGGCGATGACCAGGGCGCCGCCCAGGGCCAGGCCGAGCAGCAGGCGCGTGCTGTTGCCTGGTGCCAGGAACGGCGCGTCGATGCCCAGCCAGAGGGGCCGCTCGTCGGCGCCCCGAAGCTCCAGCCAGAGCCGGCGCTGCGGCTGCTCGTCGGGATCGAAGGCCAGTCGGTGCACCGCCACGCCGCGCGCCTGCAGCTCGCGCTGGAACATGCGCAGCCGCGGCGCGGGCGTGGCGCCTGCATCGACACCGGGCGGCCGATGGTTGAGCCGCCGCACGCCGCCGAGGGGGGAGAGGGGGGTGTCGGGCGTGGGGGACGCCGCCGAGGTGGCGGCTGCAAGCGCGGGGGCCCACTGCGCAGCCGCCATGGCCGCGACGGTCTTGTTGCGGTCGCGCACATACACGACACCAAAGACAGTGAACAAGGCCACCGCGAGCAGCGACTGCGCGAGCAGCAGCCGCGCAAACAGGCTGTCGAACCGCGGCCCAGCCATGCCGGCTCAGGTGGCCGCGCCGCGCGGCACGAAGACGTAGCCCTCGCCGCGCACGGTGTCGATCCACTCGCGGCCGGGGCTGGCGTCGCGCAGCTTGCGGCGCAGGCGGGCGACCTGGACATCCACCGTGCGGTCCAGCGGCCGGTAGTTGGCCGACTGGACTTCGGCGCTGAGCCGCTGCCGCGAGAGCGGCTCGCCGCAGGCCTGTGCCAGCGCCACCAGCAACTTGAACTCCACGCTGGTGAGGGCCACCGCCTGGCCAGTGCCGGGCGCCGCCGTGGTGATGTGCACCTCGCGCCTGAGCAGGTCGATGCACAGACCGTCGAAGCGCAGCAGCGAGGCCGCCGTCCCCGGCTGGCGGTGGGCCGGCGACTGCCGGCGCAGCAGGGCGCGCACGCGGGCGACCAGCTCGCGCGGCTCGAAGGGCTTGGGCAGGTAGTCGTCAGCGCCGATCTCCAGTCCCAGCACCCGGTCGAGCGGGTCGCCGCGGGCCGTGAGCATCACGATGCCCAGTGCCGGATGCTCGGCCCGCCAGCGCCGGCAGAGGTCCAGCCCATTGCCGTCGGGCAGCATCAGGTCGAGCAGGGCCGCATCCGGCCTGAGGGTGGCCAGCGCCCGTTCGGCATCGCCGGCGGTGAGCACCGAGTGGGTGTCCCAGCCTTCACGGGCGAGCAATTCGGCCACCATGGCGGACAGCTCGGCATCGTCGTCGACCAGCAGGACCAGGGGGCGGGCAGGCATGCGGCGAAGTGTACGGCGCGGCCGCAGCCACCCGGTCTGCAGGCGCCGGCCAGCCAACGAAAGACCCTGCCTCAGCTGCTGGCGCGGGCTGCTTCGCCGCTGTGCCGGGCGCCGGGCGCAAGAACGCATGCAAGGCAATACCGCGTGCCAGCAGGGTCCGGCTGCCAAGCTGCAGCCCGCTGGCCAGTGCGCGCCGCGTCCTGCGGCGGCGTTGATTTTTCATCCAGGAGACCGGTGCCCCGGCCGTATTGAGCCAGGACGATGTGCGCCGGACGTGCATTCATGCGCGAAAGCGATGAGCGCGGCGCGGTGGGGACCGTCATGCGGTGGCGCTCCATGGCGCGCTTGCAGCGGTGGCGGAGGCGGTGAGATTCGAACTCACGGAAGGGTCACCCCTTCGCTGGTTTTCAAGACCAGTGCCTTAAACCACTCGGCCACACCTCCAGCAAGCCGGCCATTCTACTCAACGCGGCGGCCCGCTCAACCCGGCGCCTGCGACTGCTCGCACTCGACCTGGATCACCTCCGCCACCCGGCCCTGCTCGAGTCGGGCGGCGGACAGCCGGCCGCCCCAGACGCAGCCGGTGTCCAGCGCCAGCAGGTCCTCCCGCTGCATCAAGCCCAGCGTGGACCAGTGACCAAAGGCGATCGGCGTCCCTGCGGTGCGGCGACCCGGCACCTCGAACCAGGGCATGTAGCCGTCCGGGGCCTTGGCGGCTTCCTCCTTGGCAGCGAATTCCAGATGCCCGTCGGGTGTACAGAAGCGGATGCGGGTCAGGGTATTCACTGCATTGCGCAGGCGGTCATGGCCGCGCAGCTCGTCGGTCCAGCGGGCCGGCTGGTTGCCGTACATCACCTGCAGGAAGTCGCCGTGGTCGGGGCTGCGCAGCTGCGCCTCCACCTCGCCCGCGAGCTGCAGTGTCAGCGCCAGGTCCCATTGCGGCACCACGCCGGCATGCACCATCAGCCAGCCATGCTCGTGCACCGCCAGGCGCTGGTGCCGCAACCAGTACAGCCATTGCTCACGGTCCGGGGCGTCCAGCACCGGCTGCAGCGTGTCGCGCCGGTGGGGTGGCCGGACCCCGTGCGCCACCGCCAGCAGGTGCAGGTCGTGGTTGCCGAGCAGGCAGGTGGCCGCATCGCCCAAGCCGTGCAGCCTCTGCAGCACCTCCAGCGAGCAGGGGCCCCGGTTGACCAGGTCGCCCAGCAGGTAGAGCCGGTCCCGCGAGGGACTGAAATCGAGCTGCTGCAACAGCCGCTCCAGGGCCTGGCAACAGCCCTGCAGATCGCCAATGAGATAGATCATGGCCGCGATTCTGCTACGCTGCTGCGGTTTCAAATTTTCCCCGCGCCCGCGCCGGCCCTGCATGGACGTTGCCTTACTGATCTTCCTCGTGCTCCTGAACGGCGTGTTCGCCATGTCGGAGATGGCCCTCACCGCCGTGCGCAAGGCCCGCCTGCAAGTGATGGTGGAAGGCGGCGACGCCGGCGCCCGCGCAGCGATGGAGCTGCACGACGACCCGACGCGCTTCCTCTCGCTGGTGCAGATCGGCATCACCTCCATCGGCGTGCTCAACGGCATCGTCGGCGACGCCGCCTTCTCGCAACCGCTGGCCGCCTGGATGCGCGAGCAGCTGCAGCTCAGCGAAGGCGTCACCAATGTGGCGGCCACCGCGCTGGTGGTGGTCATCATCACCTTCCTCACCATCATCTTCGGCGAGCTGGTGCCCAAGCGCCTGGGCCAGATGTACCCGGAGTCGGTCGCGCGCCTGGTGGCGCAGCCGATGAACTGGCTGTCGTACGGCGTCAAGCCCTTCGTGGTGGTGCTGTCGGTGGCCACCCAGGCGGTGCTCAAGCTGCTGGGCATCAAGGAGGCGCCGAGCCGCCACGTGACCGAGGAGGAAATCGCCGCCAGCCTCGAGGAAGGCGTCGATGCCGGTGTCATCGAGGCGCAGGAGCACCAGATGGTGCGCAACGTGTTCCGCCTGGACGAGCGGCAGGTGTCCTCGATGATGATCCCGCGGGGCGACATCGTCTGGCTCGATGCTTCCGAGCCGCAGGCGGCGCTGGACATCATTGCCCAGACCGAACATTCCCGCTACCCGGTCTGCCGGGGTGGGCTGGAGGACGTCATCGGCTTCGTTGCCGCCCGCCAGCTCCTGCAGCAGCTGGCCCAGGGCCAGGGCGTCGACCTCACGGCCACCAACCTGCAGGCGCCGGTGTTCGTGCCGGAAACGCTCACCGGCATGGAACTGCTCGAGAGCTTCCGTGCCTCGGACATGCAGATGGTGTTCGTGGTCGACGAGTACGGCGAGATCCAGGGCATGATCACCCTGCAGGACGTGCTGGAAACGATCACCGGCGAGTTCAGTTCCGCCAACCGTCCGGACGATGCCTGGATGGTGCAGCGCGAGGACGGCTCCTGGCTCATCGACGGCCTGATCCCGGTGCATGAGCTGAAGGACCGCCTGCGCGTGCGCGAGCTGCCCGACGAAGACCGCGGCCGCTACAACACGCTGGCCGGCATGATCATGTTGCTGCTCGGCCGCCTGCCCAAGACGGCCGATGCGGTCGAGTGGGCCGGCTGGCGCTACGAGGTGGTGGACCTCGACGGCAAGCGCGTCGACAAGGTGCTGGCCAGCCGCATCGCCGAGCCGGCCGAGGACAGCGCCGAAGGCTGACGCTTCGCCCGGCCGGTGCCGGCCGCCAAGCCAATCTTCGCGGCGGCGGCGCCCTTGCCAGCCGCTGCGCCGCGGGCCGCATGGCGCGGCACGCGACGGTGGCCAGCCAGCCACCCGGTGTCGCCGCCCACAGCGCGCAGCGCGGTTCGCGTTGCATGGGGGCCGCCGGCCGTGCCGCCCACCCGCGTCCCCAAGGCGCGACCCCAGTTGCATGGTGTCCATGGCGCTTCCCGTCCCAGGTCGCCACCCAGACAGGCATGTGGCTTGCTGAAGCCCTAGGCCGACAGTCGGCATGGCGGTTCTGGTCGAGGCCGGGGAGCAAGAGCAGATGACACTTTCCATCCCGATGCGCCTGGGGCTGGGCTTGGTGCCGGCCCTGCTCGGCCTGCTCATCGTCGGCGGCGTGGCGTTCGGCCGGATGGAAGCGATAGAAAACGACGAGCGCTGGGTCACCCATACCGTGGAGGTGATGCACAGCATCAGCGACACCGCCTCCCAGCTGGCCGAGGCCGAGAGCAATGCGCGGGCTTACCGCCTGGTGGGCGAGCAAGACTACCTGCAGCGCTTCCAGTCCGCCCGCATCCACCTGCAGACCTCCATCGAGACCTTGCGCCAGCGCATCGCCGACAACTGGGAGCAGCAGGTCCGACTGAGCGAGTTCGAAACGATGGCCCAGCGCCGCATGGGGGTGCTGGGCCGGCTGGTCGAGCGCGGCGGCGCGCGTCCGGCGGGCATCGACCAACTCTCGCAAGACCTGCAACGCGAAAGCGCCCGCCTGTCCGAACGCACGCGGGAGATCCTCTCCGACCTCAGCGAGCACGAGCGGCGCCTGCTGCAGTCGCGCCGCCAGCGTGCGGAAAGCACCGCGGAAAGTACGCGGCTGCTCATTGCCGGCACCACCGCCTTGACGCTGGTGGTCGTGGCACTGCTCCTGCTGCTGACGGTGCGCAGCATCGTCGTGCCGCTGCGCCAGTTGCAGCAAGGCGCCGAGCGGGTCGGCGGCGGCGACTACCACTACCGGGTGCCGGAGTCGCGCGACGAGATCGGCCTGGTCGCCAGCATGTTCAATGCAATGACGGCGCAGGTGCAGCAACGCGAGGAACGGCTCTCGCAGGAAGACTGGATCCAGTCTTCGCTGGCCCGCTTCATGCCCCTGTTCCAGGGGCAGTTCCGGTTGCAGGAGTTCTGCCACCGGGCCCTGAGCGAGTTGGCGCCGCTGGTCGGCGCGCCTTATGCGGTGCTGTACACCCGCCGCAAGACCGGCGGCGAGCAGGGACTGGACCGTTGCACCACCTATGGCGCGACCGACACCCCGGCGCATGTGGAGCTGGGCCAGGGCCTGGTGGGGCAGTGCTGCGCCGAGGCACGGGTGATGCAGCTCAGCCCGGTGCCGGAAGGGTATGCACGGGTCAGTTCGGCGCTGGGCGCGGCACCGCCGGTGGAGATCCTGGTGCTGCCGGCCGTCTACGAGCACCATGTGAAGGCGGTCATTGAGCTGGGCTTCGTGCGCCGGGTGACGGAGGTGGAACGGGAATTCCTCGATCGCTTCATGCCCAGCCTGGCGGTGGTGCTCAACGGGCTGGAAGCACGCGAGGCCCTGGAAGCGGCGCTGAGCGAGTCGAACCGGCTCACCGCCAGCCTGCAGGCCAAGCAGACCGAGCTGACCCAGTCGTTCGACGAACTGGAGGCGCAGGCCGAGGAGCTGCGCCAGTCCGACAGCCTGCTGCGCGAGCAGCGGGAGCGGCTGCAGCAGGCCAACGAGGAGTACGAGGAAGCCAACGCCGAGTTGCGCCACAGCACGCTGGCACTGCAGGACCAGGCGCGCCAGCTCAGCGCGGCCTCGGCCTACAAGTCCGAGTTCCTCGCCAACATGTCGCACGAGCTGCGCACCCCGCTCAACAGCCTGCTGATCCTGTCGCAGCTGCTGTCCGAGAACCCCGAAGGCACGCTGAACGCCAAGCAGGTGCAGTACGCCCGCACCATCCACGACGCCGGCGAAGACCTGCTGGCCCTGATCAACGACATCCTCGACCTGGCCAAGATCGAGTCCGGCACGGTGCAGATCGACACCGAGGACGTCAGCCTGGCCGAGCTGATCCGCTCCGCGGAAGGCACCTTCCGCGCAATGGCCGACAGCAAGGGCGTCGGCTTCCAGACCCGGCTTGACGAGCAGCTGCCCGGGGCGATCCAGACCGACTCGCGCCGGGTCTGGCAGATTGTCAAGAATCTGCTGTCCAACGCCTTCAAGTTCACCGAGCAAGGCCAGGTGGTCTTCACCATCGGACCCAGCGCAGCGCCTGCCGGGCTGGACGAGGCGAGCGAAGCTGCCGCGCAAGGTGCCTGGGTGGCGCTGGCAGTGCGAGACAGCGGCATCGGCATCGCGCCGGAGCAGCAGGAGCGCATCTTCGACTCCTTCCACCAGGGCGACCGGGGCACGGCCCGCAAGTACGGCGGCACCGGGCTGGGCCTGTCCATCAGCCAGAAGCTGGCCGCCATGCTGGGCGGCACCCTGCGGGTGCAGAGCAAGCTGGGCGAAGGCAGTGTGTTCACGCTCTACCTGCCATTGAAGGCGGCACAGTTCCCGGCTGCCGCCGGCGAGGCCGTGCCCCCCGCCACCGCCACGCCGGCGGCCCAGCTGCCTTCGCCCACGCCAGCGGCCAGCGCGGCCGCCCGCAAGCAGGCGGCCCAGCAGACCGCGCGCCGACTCATCGTGGCTTTCAGCGACCAGCGGGTGGTCGAGCAAGTGACGGAGATCGCCACCGCCCATTCGGTGGAGACGCTCACGGTCTCCGACCTCTCGCAGGTGGCCAGCCTGTGCGAGCGCTCCTGGCCGCTGATGATCGTCCTGGAGGCCGCGATGGACGGGGAGCAGGGCTGGGTCACGCTCGGCGTCCTGAAGCAGAACGTGCGCACCCGCTACGTGCCGGTGCACCTGGTGTGCGCGCCGGGCGAACGTGACCGGGCGCTGCGGCTCGGCGCCGCCTCGGCCATTCCGTCCACCGGGCTGAGCCGGTCGGTGCTCGAAGGCGTGCTGGGCCCGCACCTGGAGCGGCTGGCGCGGCCCTACCGGACCCTGCTGGTGGTGGAGGACGACGCGGTGCAGCGCCAGGCCATCCTTGACCTGATCGGCAACGGCGACGTCTATGCCACGGGTGTCGGATCCGGCCAGCAGGCGCTGGACGCCATGTCGGCCACGCCGTTCGACTGCGTGGTGCTCGACCTGGGCTTGCCCGACATGGAAGGCGCCGAGCTGCTCGCCCGCATGCACGAGCAGTTCGATGCGCACTGCCCGCCGGTGGTGATCTATACCGGCCGCGAGCTGACACGTGCCGAGGAGGCCGCGCTCAAGCCTATTGCGGAGGCCATCATCGTCAAGGGCGCGCGCTCGCCCGAGCGCCTGCTGGGCGAGACGGCCCTGCTGCTCAACCGCCAGGAGCTGCGCCTGCCCGAGACCAAGCAGCGCATGATCGAGCGCGGCCACCAGGAAGACCCGGTGCTGTCCGGCCGACGCGTGCTGGTGGTGGATGACGACATGCGCAACATCTTCGCCACCACCGCCGCGCTCGAGGCCTACGGGATAGTGTTGCAGCATGCGGAAAGCGGCGAAGAGGCGCTGCGCCTGCTGCAGGAGCACGATGACCTGGATGCGGTGCTGATGGACGTGATGATGCCGAAGATGGACGGCTTCGAGGCGATGCGCCGGCTGCGTGCCATGCCGGGCCTGCAGCGCCTGCCGGTGATCGCCATCACCGCCAAGGCCATGCCGGGTGACCGCCAGCGCTGCATTGACGCAGGCGCCTCGGACTACCTCACCAAGCCGGTGGACATGGACCGCCTGCGGGCCATGCTGCGGGTCTTCCTGACCGACGCCAAACAACAATGAACAAGTTCGAGACGGCGCTGACCGACGAGCTGCGCAATGCCTTGAACGCCTTGCTGCAACTCGTGTACGAGCATACGGGCGAGGACTTTCGCCAGTACAAGCACCCGACCATGCTGCGCCGCGTGTTGCGGCGCGTCGAGGCAGAGCAGGTCGACGGGCTCGACGGACTGTTGAAGAAGGCAAGCCAGGACCGCGACTGCCTGGCCCGGCTGCGCGCCGCGCTGACGCTGCACGTCACCTCGATGTTTCGCGATCCCAGCTTCTTCCTGCAGTTGCGCGAGCAGGTGGTGCCCTACCTGAGCACCTATCCGCATCCGCGCATCTGGGTGGCCGGATGTTCGACGGGGCAGGAACTGTTCTCGCTGCGCATCCTGCTGGAGGAGGCCGGGCTGGGCGAGCGGTGTACGCTCTACGGCACCGACCTCAGCGAATCGGTATTGACCACCGCGCACTCGGGCATGGTGGATGCTTCCCTGCTGGGGGACTATGAAGCAAATTACCGCGCAGCGGGTGGCACCTGCCGGTTCCTCGACTACTTCGAGGTGGCGGACGGCCACAGCCGGTTCCGCCCGCACCTGTTGGGCAACGCGGTGTTCGCAGTGCACAACCTGGTGAGCGACATGTCCTTCAATGAGTTCCACCTGGTCTCGTGCCGCAACGTGCTGATGTACCTCGACCACCGCGCGCAGGCGCGCGCCTTCTCGATGATCCACGAGAGCCTGACGCCGCTGGGCTTCCTGGCGCTGGGCAGCAGCGAGTCGCTGATGAACTCGACGCACCAGCGTGACTATGAACGCATCGACGCCCACGAGCCACTGTTTCGCAGGATGCGCTAGCCAAGGACCACCATGACGGACAGCGATGCAGTCAACATCCTGATGGTGGACGATGAGCCGGCCAACCTGCTGGCGCTGGAAGCGGTGCTGGGGCCGCTGGGCCAGCGGCTGGTGCAGGCGCAGTCGGGCCACGAAGCACTGCGGCGGGTGCTGGAGGACGACTTCGCGGTGATCCTGCTCGATGTCCGGATGCCGGACATGAGTGGCATCGAGACAGCCAGTTTGATCCGGTCGCGACGGCGCTCGCAGACCACGCCGATCATCTTCCTCACCGGCCTGGAGAAGAGCCCGGAGATGGTCTTCGAGGGCTACTCGGCCGGTGCGGTGGACTACCTGACCAAGCCGGTGGTGCCCGCCATCCTGCGTGCCAAGGTGGAGGTCTTCATCGAGCTGGAGCAGGCGCGGGCCAGCTTGAAGCGAGAGATCCGCGAACGGGAGCGGGCCGCTGCCGAGCTGGAGGCACTGAACCTGTTGCTGGAGGCGCGCAATGGCGAGCTGGCAGCCGCCAATGCCGAGCTGGACGCCTTCTGCGCCGCCGTGTCGCACGACCTGCGCACGCCCCTCACCCATGTGGAAGGCTTTGTCGAGCTGCTGCAGGCCTCGGCTGCCGACAAGCTGCAGGCCAACGAGCAGCAGTACCTGTTGACCATCCGCGATTCCACGCTACGCATGCGGGCGCTGATCGGCGAGTTCCTGCGATTCGCCCGCCTGGGTGCCAGTGAGCTGAAGACCGCGCCGGTGGACATGGACGCGCTGGTGCAGGACTGCCGCGACCAGCTGCAGCCGGAAGTGCTGGGCCGCAATATCGAATGGCAGGTGCAGCAGCCGCTGCCGCCGGCCGAAGGCGACGAGCAGTTGCTGCGGCAGGTCTGGATGAACCTGCTGTCCAACGCCCTCAAGTATTCCCGCACCCGCGACCCGGCGTGCATCTCCATCACCGGCGAGGGCCGCGATGGCGAGAGCATCTACCACGTGCGCGACAACGGCGTGGGCTTCGACAGCAGCGCCGCCGAGCGGCTGTTCAGCGCCTTCTTCCGCATGCACTCGGCCAGCACCTTCGAGGGCGTTGGCGTGGGACTGGCCTCGGTCAAGCGCATCCTGCAGCGGCATGGCGGCCGCGTCTGGGCCGAAAGCCGGCCAGACCAGGGCGCCTGTTTCAGCTTTGCGCTGCCGCAGGTGATGCCGCCACCGGCCGGCGGCCGGTAATTCATACCGGCGCGCCGGCAGCGCCGCATGGCCCGCGGCACGGCCTTCATTGCAGCAGGAAGCCGGCGCACTTGCCGCCGCGCATCGCCAGCACCACCAGCACGTCATCCTCGCCGGCAGCCGGATCGAGCTTGAACAAGTGCACGTCCATGCCGGTCTTTCGGTAGCTGCCCAGGTACTGCGTGCGCCACCCCTGGCCCAGCACCGGCTGCACCGCGGTGTTGACGCCGGTCAGCTTCTCGGCGGTGACGGCGCTGCGGATCTCGTCATGGCAGGCGGCATGGAAGCGCGTCGCGTCGTTCTTGAGCGTGGCGTCCATCAGTGTGTCGAAGGTGGATTGCACGGCGGCCGGGGCGGCGGCGGTGGTCGGCGGCTGGGCCGCGGACGAGAGGGCCGCCGCCAGCAATGCGGCGGCCAGCAGGCGCGGTGGGCGGGCCCGGCGGTGGGCCGCGTCATGCGTGGCAGGCAGGTGGAGGATCTTCATGGCCGCCTTCCTTGCAAGCGACGCGCCTGCGCGTGTGGCACGGGCCTTGCCGCGGCGTCGTTCATCGTTCGGAGGTACGTACATGAAACTGGCAGGCAGGAAGGCCATCGTCACCGGGGCCGACAGCGGCATTGGCCGGGCTATTGCAGTGGCGTTCGCGCAAGCGGGCGCGGACGTGTTGATCCACTATCACAGCGACCACGAAGGCGCTGCGGAAACCGCCCGGCAGGTGATCGAGGCCGGGCGCCGCGCCGAGCAGCTGCAAGCCGACTTCTCCAACCCGCAGGCGGCGCAGCTCTTCTTCGACCAGGCCCTGCAGCGCCTGGGCGGGCTGCAGGTGCTGGTCAACTGTGCCGGCCGCATGTCGGGCGTGGACGACTCGCTGCAGACCACGCTCGATGATTTCGTCGACGTGCTCAACGTCAACCTCGTGACGCCGTGGGTGCTGTGCCGGGCTGCGGCCTTGCACATGCGGCAGCAGGGCGGCGGCGCCATCGTCAACGTCACCTCGGTGCACGAGGAGATCCCCATCCCGGGCGGCACCTCTTACTCCGCCGCCAAGGGCGGCTTGCGCTCGGTGACGCGCAACCTGGCGCGGGAGCTGGCCAGCCACGGCGTGCGCATCAACAACGTCGCGCCCGGCATGATCGCGACGCCGATGACGGCGGATGCCTTGAGCGACCCGAAGGGCGTGCAGCAGGCCCGCGAGAACATCCCCATGCAGCGTCCCGGCCGGCCCGAGGAGGTCGCCCGGGTGGTGCTGTTCCTGGCCAGCGACGATGCCAGCTATGTGACGGGCAGCAGTTATTTCGTCGACGGCGGGCTGATGCAGAACATCGGCGGGACCTGAGCAAGGTGGCCGGTCCGCGCCGCGGCAGCGCCAGCCGTTTCCGCCACTGGGTGCGAGGGGGCGCAAGCCTTGCCGCCGCCCGCCAAGCGCCGAGGCCCGCCCACTGCGGCCATGCACGCCGGCCGGTGGTGGATCAGCTGGCCGCCGGGCCGAGGTCGCCGTAGGCCCCGGCGATCACCACCACATACCCCTCGGGATCGCGCAGCCAGATTTCGCGGTGCTGGGCATTGGCGTTCACCAGGGGGCCCTCCAGCACCTCCGCGCCCACGGCTCGGATGCGCTGCAGCGCCTCATCGAAGTGCTCGGCCTGGAACCACAGCAGGATGCCGTTGCCATAGGGGCGCGACTCGGGCCGGCCCAGGTGCGGGTGGTGGTGGGCGTCCCATCCGTGCAGCTGCAGCACCATGCGGTCGCCGACCATCAGTTGTTCGTACTCGGTGCCGCCGTGCCCGCTGCGGCCGCCGAGCACGGCCTGGTACCACTGGCTGCTGGCCGGGACGTCACGGACCGCGATCAAGGGTTGGGGCTGCATGTGGGATCTCCTTTGCACTGGCCGGGCACTATGCCATGGCGGCCGGCCAGGGAACCTGCCCACCGCCGTCGGCTGGACGGCGATGGCCGCAAGCGACGCAGTGGCTCTGTGCATCTCGCTGCCCGGCTCGCACAATACCTGGCACCCACAACCTGCCAGCGGGTGCAGCGTGCCCCTGGCGTTCGAGGAGATGCAAATGGCTCACTACGTGGACGGATATGTGGTGCCGGTGCGCGAGGCGCAGCTCGAGGCCTACCGTGCCTTGGCAGAGAAGGCCGGCACGGTCTGGCGCGAGCACGGCGCACTGCAGTACTGGGAGTGCGTGGCCGACGATGTGAAGCCGGGCAAACTCACCTCGTTCCCGCAGAGCGTCCAGCTCAAGGACGACGAGGTGGTGGTGTTTTCCTGGATTGTGTTCGAGTCGCGCGAGCATCGCGACACCGTCAATGCCAAGGTGATGGATGACCCGCGCATGAAGGACATGATGGACCCTGCGTCCTTGCCCTTCGACGGCGCCCGCATGTTCTGGGGTGGCTTCAAGGCGATCATCGAGATGTGACCGGCGCGCCGGCGGCCTGCCGCGTCACCGGCCGCCCGCGCGCGAACCCGCCGCCTCACCCGCTGCGGGGCCCGTGCGCAGGCCAGGCGCCAGGCTTCGGCCCTGGTGTCAGGGGGCAGGCCGTG
The DNA here is from genome assembly GCF_030419005.1 of Eleftheria terrae. NCBI lineage: Bacteria > Pseudomonadati > Pseudomonadota > Betaproteobacteria > Burkholderiales > Eleftheria > Eleftheria terrae. Next base: position 1,994,990 of record NZ_CP106951.1, on the reverse strand, counting down.
GTACCGGCCGCTCAGCCAGTGGCGACGTGGCCGACGCGATAGCGCTGCAGCCCAGTCGCCGGCCCGGCCGGCGGCTCCTCGGCCCACAGGCGCAGCTGCACCAGCCGCCACTCCTGCGGACTGAAGGCCGACACCGCGGCGAGCGCGCCCGTGTCCGCCACTGCCTGGTGCATGGCCTGCGCTTCGCCGGCCTGTAGCTCCGGCAGCCGGCTGTGCGGCTCGATGCACTGCATCTGGCGGGTGGCCCAGCGGGCGCCCTTCAGGTCGGCCCGGCGGCTTTCGCCGAGGACGAGCCAGGTGCTGACCGACGGCCGGCCGAAGTCGTGCGCCAGCACGGCGAAGCCCTCGCCTGCCAGGAAGCGGGTGGCGCCCTCCGGACGGTGCCACAGGTAGAAGGGCGCGTACAGGTTCTGCGGGCCGTCGACTCCGCGGCAGGCATAGAGGAAGGCCTTGAAGGCCAGGTCGCCGAAGCCGTCCATCAGATGGCCTTTGGCGGCAATGCGCTCGCGGATGGTGTCCATCTCGAAGCTGGCGGGCAGCGTGATGCTGTATTGCATGGCAAGCATGGTGCGCTCCGGCCTCAGACCTCGGTGGCGTCCACCAGGGACGTGCCGTTGGCAAAGCACCAGTCCTCCGCCTCGGCGGTGGTGATGACCACCATCACATCGCGGCTGTCGATGCCCGGCGACTGTGCCAGGCGCTCGGCCAGGCGCCGGTAGAAGCGCCGCTTGGTGTCCAGCGACCGCGGGCGACCGGCGGTGATGGCGATCAACACGAAGTCGGCACTGCGGGGCCCGCCCAGGTAGTGGGTGTCGTAGATCAGCTCGCCCGGCGCGTGCTGGTGGATGATCTGGAATCGATCGTCGGGCGGCACGTCAAAGGCCTCCACCAGGGCGCTGTGCAGGCTGTCGGACAGGGCACGCAGGTGCTCGGGCGACTTGCCTTGGAGCAGCGAGATGCGGGCATAGGGCATGGGGTTCTCCTCGGGTGGGACTCAGGCCGACGTGGCTTGGGCAAGCAGGGTGCAGGCCGAAGCGGCTGCGGGCCAGCCGGCATAGAAGGCCAGATGGGTGACGAGCTCGGACAACTCCTGCGGCGTGACGCCGTTGTCCAGCGCCCGCTGCAGGTGGAAAGGCAGCTGCTCCAGCCGGCAGAGGGAGACCAGCGCAGCGACGGTGATCAGGCTGCGGTCACGCCGGCCGAGCTGAGGGCGTTCCCACACGTCGTTGAACAAGACCTGCTCGCTGAGCTCGGCGAGCTTGGGAGCCACGCGCGACATCGCATGCGCGGGCAATGCAGGGGAGAAGGTGGCGGTCATTGCAGGAAAACTCCTTGTGAGGTCGCTACCTTAGGCCTGACAAACCGTCCTGAATATCAGAAAATTCTGGCCCGACAGTTCCATAAAACAGGATGATGAAATGCGCCGGATCACCTTCGATCTCGACGTGCTGCGCACGCTGGTGACCGGCGTGGAGCTGGGCAGCTTCGCCAAGGCGGCGGACCGGCTGGGCCGGTCCACCTCGGCCGTCAGTGCGCAGCTGAAGAAGCTCGACGCACTGGTGGGCACGCCGGTGCTGGTGAAGTCGGGCCGCGGCATGGTGCTCACGCCGGCTGGCGAGGTGGTGATGGGCTATGCCCGGCGGCTGCTCGAATTGAACGACGAGGCGGCGCAAGCGGTGCGGGAAGTCGACCTGAAGGGCGAGGTGCGCCTGGGCCTGCCGGAGGATTTCGGCGAGAGCCTGCTCAGCTCGGTGTTGGGCGGCTTTGCACGTGCGCATTCGCGGGTGCGGGTGCAGGCCCGGCTGGCACGCCATGCCGAACTGCTGGCCGAGGTGCAGCGGGGCCGGCTGGACCTGGCGCTGGCCTGGGACGGCGGCGTGGCCACGCCGCACCAGCGCCGCGTGGGGCGGCTGGCGATGCAATGGATCGGGCCGGCCCACGGCGCACCGCTGCCAGCCGAGGGCGAGCCCTTGCCGCTGGCGGTGCTGGACGCGCCCTGCCTGATGCGCAGCGCCGCCCTTGCGGCGCTTGACCGGGCCCACCTGCCGTGGCGGGTCGCCTTCACCAGCCCCAGCCTCTCGGGCATCTGGGCCGCAGTGGGCGCCGGACTGGGCGTGACGGTGCGGACCCGCGCCGGCCTGCCGGCGGCCCTCACGGTGGTGCCCTCGCTGCCCCGCCTGCCCATGATCGGGCTCGACCTGCACCGTGCCGAAGCCGAGCCGCCGGCGCCGGTGCGGCGCCTGGAATCCCTGTTGCTGGCCCACCTGAGGAGCGGGCTGCCGGCGCGCGATGCCTCCTCGCGCACCACCGCCGCCGCATGAGCGACCTGTCCACCGAGACCCTCTGGATCGACACGGGCCCGGGCCGCCTGTTCGCCAAGGCCTGGCATGCGGCCGGTGATGAAGCGCCGATCGTGCTGTTGCACGACTCGCTGGGCTGCGTGGCGCTGTGGCGCGACTTTCCGCAGCGGTTGTCGGAGGCCACCGGGCGAACCGTGATCGCCTATGACCGGCTTGGCTTCGGCGCGTCCGATCCCCATCCTGGCGACCTGCCGCCCGGCTTCATCGAGGACGAGGCAGCCGGCGCTTTTTCAGCGGTGCGCGAGCGCTTGCGGCTGGATCGCTTCGTCCTGTTCGGCCACAGCGTGGGCGGTGCGATGGCGGCGGGCTGCGCCGCGGCGTTTGGCGAACGTTGCCACGCCCTGGTGACCGAATCGGCCCAGGCCTTCGTGGAGGACCGCACCGTCCAGGGCGTGAGCAACGCCCGGCACGCGTTTGCCGGGCCGGCGCCGCTGGAGCGGTTGAGGAAGTACCTCGGCGACAAGGCGCCCTGGGTGCTGCGGGCTTGGGTCGATACCTGGTTGTCGGAGGACTTTCGCGGCTGGCGGCTCGACGCGGCACTGCAGCGTGTCGCCTGCCCCGTCCTGGCCATTCATGGCGGCGACGATGAATACGGGTCGCTGAGCCATGCCGAGCGCATTGCTGCACAGGTGCAGGGGCCGGCCGTCCTCGAGATCCTGCCTGCCTGCGGGCATGTGCCGCATCGCGAGCAGGAAGGCGCCGTCCTGCGGGTGGTTCGTGGTTTCCTCGATGGGCCCGGCGGTGCGCGCGGGGCGGGGCGGGAGGCGGCGCGGCCCTAGCGGGCCGCCTGCCGGGCCGTGGGCCCTGGGGCGGGCTCGCCGTCCGCGGCGCTGCGGCTCGCCGGCAGGCGGGGCGGTGGGCGCTGCCTTACGTCGGTGTGGTGAGGAGCAGTCGCACGACCAGGAAGGCGCCGCCGGCCAGCCACGCCTTGAACAGCGGCCGTCGCCGGTAGCGCGAGCCGTAGAGGCGCGCCACCGCCTGGCTGTGCGCCAGGCCCGAGCTGAAGTACCAGACGAGCAGGAAGGTCGACATCGCCGCCCCCACGCTCATGCGCAAGGACGGATGGCCGCCTGCCGCGATCAGGACCAGGAGGCCGGCCACACTGAGGACCAGGCTGGCCGTCAGCCAGGCCCAGGCGCCCAGGACGCGGCGCTCCCCCAGGGCACGGCGGTTGAGCAGATGCAGCAAGGTGCCGAATACCGGCGTGAAGAACAGGCTCCAGAAGGCGGCGGCATCGGGGTTCCACAGCGCAATGTCCTGGGGCGGCGGTGTGGCCGGTGCCAGCGACGGCGCCGGCGCGTCGGACTCCAGCTCGAAGCTGCCGCTGTGGAACTCCTGCAGCACCTGGCGGGCCGGGGCCAGCAGCTGCGCCGGCACCATCACCCGCACGCCGCCCGCTGCGCCGGCGAGGAAGGGGTGGGCCTGCGCCAGATGGGCGTCGGCCAGCATGGCCGGGATGCCGGCGGCCACCAGGCAGGACTTCAGCAGGTGCCCCTCGGTGGGGGTGGTGGTGCGTGTCAAGGTGCGCATCTCGCCGAGGTCGAGCGCCGGCGCGTCTGGTGCGGCGGTGGCGGCGGGAGAGTCGGGATCGGGAATCATGGGCGGGCTGTGGACGATGAGCGCGCGCGAGCATGACGCGCGATGCGGCCGCTGGCAACGTGGCAGTTCCGAAGGCCGGGCCTCGCCGTGTCGCCCGTCACGAAAGTGCCGGCGGCGCGCCGGCTGGCGGGGCTGGCTGGGCCGCGTGCCGCCGCTGGCGATGGCGATGGCGATGGCGATGGCGATGGCGATGGCGATGGCGGCAGCCGAGGCCGCTGTCGCTGCCCAGCCAGGCGCCTCGTCGCACGCCCAGGGCGCGGGGCAGCGGCCGGTTCGACCAGCGGACCGCCGGCATCGCAATGCCGGGCGGCACCCGGGCCTGTCAGGACGCCGGCAACTCGACCGGCAACCAGAGGCGAACCACGGTCCCGCGGGCGGCCGCCGAGTCGATCTCGAGCTGCCCTTGCAAGCTCGCCGCCCGCTGCCGCATGTTGGCCAGGCCCCGGCCGCTACCGGACCGGTCGGGCTGGAAGCCGGTGCCGTCGTCCGCCACTTCGACGAACACGCGGCGGCCCTGGGGATCGGTGTTGGCCGCGATGCGGACGTTGCGCGCCTGTGCATGCCTGATGGCGTTGGCCAGGGCCTCCTGCAGCAGCCGCAGCACCTGCAGGGCCTGGGGAGCATCGAGCCAGGGCAGGGGGGGCAGGTCGGCCATGGACCAGTGCAGGGTCAATCCGGCGCCTTCCAGTCGGCGCCCCATGCGGGCGCGCAGGCCGGCCAGCAGGGTGGCCAGGTCGTGCTCGATCGGCTCCAGCGAGTCGATGGCGATGCGCAGGTCATCCACCGCAGCCCGCAGCACCTCGGCCACGCCGCTGGCCGAGGGCGAGCCTTGCTCGACCACCCGCAGCGCCGAGATGAGCGCCGCGCCGACGCCGTCGTGCATGTCCCGCATCAGGCGTTGGCGCTCCAGCAGCACCGCCTGCTGGCGTTCGATCTGGCGCAGCTGCTCGTGTTGCGCGGCCAGTGCCGCTTCGCGCTCGGCCAGCTGGCTCTCGAGCGTGGCATTGACCGCCTCCGCATGCTCGATGGCGCCGATGAAGCGCCGCCAGCCCATGAACAGGAAGCTGCCGATCAGCAGCGCCGACCCGTACGGCAACAGCAGGATCGATTCGGGCGAGACGGTCATGCTGATGAGCAGCCAGTCGTGCACCCCGAAGCCGAGGCAGGCCCACAAGGCCGCGACGATCACCCGCAGTTCCGGCCTGCCGCCGCGCACGGCCCGCGCGGTGAGCAGGCCCGTGACGCACAGGCTGGTGAGCGCGTTGATGGCATGCTGCAGCAGCAAGGCACTGAAGGGCCACAGCGGCAGCCCCAGCACCGCCCCCAGCGTGACGAGGGCGAGCAGCCCGCGCTCCACCGCCGGGTGCCGCCGGCTGTCGAAGTGAAAGACGAACCAGTAAGTGGCCAGCATCACCCAGGAGATCGAGGTGTTCGCCAGCCACCAGAGCCAGGCGGCGGTGGCCGGGTCGCCCGGCAGGTCGGCCCAGTGCTCCAGGTTGCGCAGCGGCCAGGCCAGGCAGGCCAGGCCGAAGTAGAGGTAGGCGCGTTCCCGGCGGCGCCGCAGCCAGACGCCAAGCGCCAGCAGGCCGAGGGCGGCCATGGCCACGCTCATCGCTTGCGGCAGCGTCTTCTGCAGCGAGAGGCGCAACTCTGCGCGCAGCCGCAGGGCGGCCTCCGGCCCGATCCAGGCGCTGGAGACCGCATAGGGCGTCGCTTCGCGCAAGGGCAGGCCGAGCGCGACCAGCCGGACCGCCTCGGCCGGCGGCGCTGCCTCGGGCCAGGCCAGCAGCACCGGGCGGCTCCAGCGCTCCTGGACGGCCACCGGCGACGGCGTCAGGGCTCGCCATTGCGCGCCGTCATGCCACCACAACTCCAGCGTGGGGGTGGTGACGCGTGGCAGGTAGAGCGCCCAGCGGTCGGTGCCGGCCGGCGTGCCGGCAGGAGCGTGGGCCGGCAGGCGCAAGCGGTACCAGGCCATCATGCGGCGCTGCGGCTCGCCGAGCGGCACCACCAGCGCGGCCCGGCGCGTGTCGGGCAGGGTGGCCGGGGCCCAGCGCCGGTCGTCGAGAGCGGGTGGGCCGTCGCTCAGCGTGCCGGGCCGCGGCTGGCTGGCGGCGGCAGCCGCCGTGGCAGTGTCCTCGCGGGCGGTGATGGCGCGGTCGGCCGCCTCGACATGCCAGGCGGCGTCCTGCAGCGGTGCCGTGCGGGCGAGCGTGAGCAGCGGCAGACAGGCCGTCGCGAGCAGCAGCATCCAGCGGCGCAGGCGCTCAGTCATCGAGGAGGCCCAGGTGGCGCGCTTCGTAGACCGCCTCGGTTTTCGAGTGGACCTGCAGCTTGCGGTAGATGCGCTTCACGAAGCTGGTCACGGTGTGGCGGGAGAGCGCCAGCATCGTGGCGATTTCATCGAAGCTATAGCCTTTGCTGGACAGGGTCAGCACCTCGCGCTCGCGGGGCGACAGCAGGTGGTCGCCCGCGGCGGTGTCTGCACTTCTCGGCGCCGGGGCGGCCGCCGGCGGCGGGGTCCAGCCGGCGAAGCGCCGCAGCAATTGCCGGGCAATGACGGCGCTGATCGGGCTGCCGCCGGCCTTCAGCACGCGGATCTGCTCGACGATCTCGGCCGCCTCGGCGTCTTTCAGCAGGTAGCCGGTGGCGCCTGCCTCGATGGAGGCCAGCACATGGCGCTCGTCGCCGAACACGGTGACCACCATCACGTCGCAGTCCGGCAGGCTGCGGGCGGCCTGCTCGATGAGATGGACACCGTTGCCGTCCGGCAGGCCGAGGTCCACCAGCAGCACGTCGGGCCGGGTGGATAGCAGGAGCCGGGCGCCCTCGGCCAGATTCCCGGCATGGCCGACCACTTCCATGTCGGTGGTGGTGGCCACCGCCTCGATGAAGGCCAGACGCAGGCTCGGGTCGTCCTCAATGACGAGTACGCGCAACTTCATGCCGAAAGTGTAGGGACCGCAAGCCGGGGGGCCGAGGGGGCAGCGTACCCTGTTTGCGCGACATCGGCCGCCGGCGCTGCCTGGCTGGCGGGCGGCCGGCGGCTTGTGATGCTGCCCGGCGATGGCGGCATCTCGAGGCGGCGGCGGTCCACGGCGTGCAGGGTGGCGTGGTTTCCACCGCGGGCGGCGATCCGCGGCCGCGGTGCGGCCGGGCGGGGCGCCAGCGCCGCAAGTCGTCCGTCGCATGCACTACTGACAGCGCTTGTCAGTGGTGGCACGGAAGATGGCGGGCCCATTCATCACCACCGGCGGCCGGTACGAGCCCGACGCCCTGCACAGGAGACAGGCATGACCCTTCCCGCATTCACCGGACAAGCCGGCGACTTCGACTTCCTGGTCGGCCGCTGGACCGTGACCAACCGCCGCTTGCGGGAGCGCCATGTCGGCAGTACCGAGTGGTTCGAGTTCCCGGCGAGCTACCAAGCGTGGTCGCACCTGGGCGGCATCATGAGCGTGGACCAGATGGATTGCGAGAGCCAGGGCTTTGCCGGCTGCTCGGTGCGCACGCTGGACCTGGCCCGCCAGCAGTGGGCGATCTACTGGATCGACAGCCGCAGTGGCCGGCTGTTCCCTCCGGTGCATGGCGGCTGGGCAGGCGGGCGCGGTGTGTTCGAGGGCGAGGACGAGGACAACGGCCGGCCGGTGAAGGTGCGCTTCGTGTGGCAGCGGCTCGGGCCCGACGCCGCCCGCTGGGAGCAGGCGTTCTCGCTCGACGGCGGGCAGCAGTGGGAAACCAATTGGGTGATGGCGTTCCAGCGGGTGGCGGGGTAGGGGTCGCGTGGCGTGGCGCGGCGCGGTGCCTTGCGTCAGCCCTTCCCGAGCACCGCTTCCACGCAGCGCGCGGCAACCCATTCCTCGTTGGTCGGCTGCACCGCCACCCTGACGCGGCTCGCGGTGGTGGAGATGGTCGGCGCGTGCTCGGCATTGGCCGCTTCGTCCAGCTGCACACCGAGGAAGCCGAGCTCGCGGCAGACGCGCTGGCGGATGGTGGCGTTGTGCTCGCCAATGCCGGCAGTGAACACCAGCAGGCCCAGGCCGCCGAGCACCGCCGTCAAGGCACCGATCTCCCGCACGATGCGCCGCACATAGAGCGCCAGGGCCAGCTGCACCCGCGGGTTGCCCGCTTCCTGGGGCAGCAGTTCGCGAGGATCGGAGGCGACGCCCGACACACCGAGCAGGCCCGACTCGTGGTACAGCAGGTGGCCCAGCTGCGCCGGTGACAGCCGTCCCTGCAAGTCGTTCTTCGGTGCGTAGGCGATCGAATGCAGCAGGAAATCCAGCCGCCCCCATCGTTGCCGCACCGCGTCGAAGACCGCTTCCAGCTGGCCCGGCTGCTCGACATCGAGCGGCAGGCGGATGTCGGCGCCCACCTGCCCGGCCAGCGGTTCCACATGCGGCCGGGCCTTGTCGTTCAACCAAGTGACGGCGAGTTGCCCGCCCTCGGCGCGGAATGCCTTTGCAGCGCCCCAGGCGATGCTGCGCTCGTCCGCAATGCCGACGACCAGGCCGTACTTGCCCTGCAATGCGTTGTCCATCATTTCTCCAGCACATAGGTGCCCGGCGCGTCGCCGAGCGGTGGACAGGCCGCGCTGCCAAGCGGCGGCGGTTCTGATCGCGGGCCCGACTGCTCGGCGAGCCCGGCTTGCCACGCGGGCCACCAGGAGCCGGGCAGGTCGGGCGCGATGGCAAGCCAGTCGTCCGGCGCGCGGTAGGGCTGGCCGGCCGGCGCAGCAGGTGGAAGTGCCGGCGCGGATGCCCGGGCGGGCTCACGATGCCAGCGTTGTGCCCGCCGCTGGTCAGCACGAAGGTGATGTCCGTCGCGCTCAGGTGGTGCAGCTTGTAGACCGAGCGCCACGGTGCCACGTGGTCGGTCATCGTGCCCACCATGAACACCGGCAGGTCGATGTCGGCCAGCGAGACCGGCTTGCTCTGGACCGGGAAGCGGCCCTCGCTCAGGTCGTCGTGGAGGAACAGCCGGCGCAGGTACTCGGTGTGCATGCGGGCGGGCATGCGAGTGGCATCGGCATTCCAGGCCATCAGGTCGTTGGCGTTCTGGCGTTCTCCCAGCAGGTATTCGTTCACCATGCGCGACCACAGCAGGTCATAGGAGCACAACATCTGGAAGGCGCCGGCCATCTGGGCGGCGGTGAGGTAGCCGGTCTCGGCCATCTGTGCCTCGAGCAGGCTGACCTGGCTTTCGTCGATGAACAGGCCCAGCTCGCCCGGCTCGGTGAAATCGGTCTGGGCGGCGAACAGCGTGAGGCTGGCGAGCCGGTCGTCGCCGTCGCTGCCCATGGCCGCCGCTGCCGCCGCCAGCAGCGTGCCGCCGAGGCAGTAGCCGGTGGCGTGGACCTTGCACTCCGGGACGATGCTGTTCACTGCCTCGAGTGCCGCCCGCAGGCCCAGCTGCAGGTAGTCGTCCATCCCCAGCTCGCGATCTTCGCTGCGAGGGTTCTTCCAGGAGATGCAGAGCACGGTGTGCCCTGGCCGACCAGGTAGCGAACCAGCGAGTTGTGCGGCGAGAGGTCGAGGATGTAGTACGTCATGATCCAGGCCGGCACGATGAGGACCGGCTCGCGATACACCGACCCGGTGGTCGGCGTGTACTGGATCAACTCGATCAGCCGGTTCCTCAGCACGACCTTGCCGGGCGTGACGGCCAGGTCCACGCCAACCCGCAAGGGCGCGGGCGGCGCGGACGGCTCGTGCGCCGCGAAGCGGTTCAGGTCGTCCAGCAGGTAGGACGCACCGCGCACCAGATTGGCGCCCCCTCCTGGAGGGTGCGCTGGATGACGACCGGATTGGTGGCCCACCCATTGCCGGGCGAGAGCATGTCCAGCCATTGCCGGGCCGCGAAGGCCACCAGGTTCTCGTGGTGCTTCTCGACGCCCCAGACGTCGTGGGTGGCCGCGTTCCACCACTGCTCGCTCATCAGGAAGGCGTCCTGCAGCGGCTTGAACGGCCACTGCTGCCAGGGCGGTGCGGCGAAGCGCCGGTCGGGCGGGGCCGCTGGCGCCGGCTGCGAGGCGGCGGGCCGTGGAAGGCTGCGCTCGACGGCCGTGCGCCAGAGTTGCTGGCCCTGCTTCAGCGCGAGCACGGCCAGGTCGATGCGCTTGCCCGGCGACACCGCAAGATGCAAGGCCCAGTCGGCATACGCAAGCCAGGCCGAGGCAAGCGACAGCGAGGATGTGGAGCGTGCGAGTGCCGCACGCAACGGGGGGCCAGGCTGTCGGCCGCCGAGAGGGCGGGGGGCGTCGAAAGGCTCATGAGGGTTAGCGAGCCTTGCAACCCGTTGTGCTTTTGATGCAGGCACTCTAGCGACGCAGGTCCTTGCGTCAATTGATAAGCCTCAAGTGCGGAAGTGGATCCCCGTGCCTGGCATCCCAGCGCGGACCTGCTGCGGCTGACCGTGGAGCTGCGCATGTGGCGGCGTCCGAGGGTGCCCGTGAAGGCTGCGCCGGCTTGCAGCTCGCGGCATCGCCAGCATGGCGTGCGGTCCTCCGTGGCTGGCCGGGCCGCGGCCGCAGGCGTGGGGTGTCATCGGAAACGCCGATGCTGTCATCGGAACATCCTGCTGGTGGGCTGATGGCGGATTCGCAACCATGGCGCTCCTGACACGACAGCCCAGGTTCAAGACATGGAAGACACACTGCAAGGACAACGCGCGTTTGTGGTCGGCGGCAGCTCCGGCATGGGGCTCGCGGTGAGCGAACAGCTGCTGCGACGGCGATGCGAAGTCGTGATCATCGGCCGTTCGATGGACAAGCTCGAGTCGGCCCGGGCCCGCCTGGGCCGGTTCGGCGCCGTCCGGCTGCATCAGGCCGACGTGACGTTGGAGGACGAGGTGCGACGCCTCTTCCGCGAGGCCGGGCCGCTCGACCACCTGGTCTGCACGGCGGCCGACATCCGCGGCTCATATGAGCTGTTGCCGCAACTGCAGGAAGAGGCGCTGGACCGTGCCATCCGCTCCAAGGTGGTGGCACCCATCCTCCTTGCCAAGCACGCGGCGGGACGCCTGCCGGCCCACGGCTCGATCACCCTCACCTCCGGCATCGCGGCCTACCGGCCGCGACCCAAGGGCGTGGCCGTTGCCGCCATCAATGCGGCCCTGGAAGGCGTGGTGCGCGCGCTGGCGGTGGAGCTGGCACCGCTGCGCGTCAATGCGGTGTCACCCGGCTGGGTGCGCACGCCGATATGGGGCGACGTGGCCGGCGACGAGGCGGAACCGCTACTGGCCTCGATGGCCGCGCGGCTGCCGGTGGGCCGGGTCGGCCGGGCCGAGGACATTGCGCAGGCCATCGTCTTCCTGGCCAGCAACGGCTACACCACCGGCACGGTCCTGCACGTGGACGGTGGACACCGGCTGGTCTGAGCAGGCGGCCTGTTGCCGCGCCAGCGCAATGAAGCTGGCCACCTGCCTGCGCCGCCCCGGCTCTTCGCCGGCCCGGGTCAGCAGGCACACCGGCAGGCCCTCGCCGCCCGGCCACAGTGGACGGCTCTCGACGGGAGCCAGCGTGGCGGCCGCCCGAAAGGCGAGCCGTGGCAGCACGGACACGCCGAGTCCCGAGCCGACCATCGCGACCAGGGCCCGCACGCTGTCGGCCGTGCAGGCGATGGCCGGGGCGGCGGAGGCCGTCTGCAGCAGCGCCTCGATGTACTGCCGGTACCTGCAAGCCGAAGGGGTGACAAGCAGGGGATGGCGGGCGAGCGCGTCCAGCGTCACCGACCCCGCGGCGGCCAGCGGATGGCCGAGGGGCATCACGACGACCGGCTCGTCGCGGCCGATGACCTCGGCCTGCAGGCGGCTGTCCTGCGGCGGCCAGCCATGCACCACACCCAGATCCACCGTGCCGCTGCTCACCGCCTGCGCCGTGTCGGACGAATTCATTGCCTGCACGCTGAGCCGGACCCCGGGGTGCTGGCTGGCATGGCGGGCGACCAGGGGAGCCAGCAGGCTGGCGCACAGGCTCTCCGGGGCAGCCACTGCCAGGCGGCCCGCTTCGCCGCCGGTGCCGTCCTGGACCGCGCGGAAGGTCTCGTCCGCCAGCGCCAGCAGCTCGCGCGCCCGCTCGGCCAGGCGGTGGCCCGCCTCGGTGAGTGTCAGGGCATGGTGCCGCCTGATGAACAAGGCCTGGCCCAGGCTCTCCTCGAGGGCGCGGATCTGTTCGGTGACGCTGGGTTGGGACAGGTGCACCCGCTCGGCGGCCCGGGTGAAGCTGAGGCTCTCCGCCGCCGCAAGAAAGGTCTTCAGTTGCCGTAGCTGGAACATCGGGGATGGGGAGGAGCGGAGCCTGCCGCCCAGTGTAGCGAGCGCGGCCCGGCACCGTTGCCGGCCGCTGGTGGGACTCCACGGGCCCGTGGCGATGTCAACGTCCCGGCCGCCGGAAGGCCTGGCGCGCGGCCGCGGCCCGCACCCTGACGACGCAGCCGTCGGCATGGTCGTTGATGAGGCCCATGGCCTGCATGAAGGCATACACGGTGGTGGGCCCCACGAACTGCCAGCCTTGCTTCTTGAGCGCTTTCGACAGAGCCACCGAATGAGCCGATTGGGAGACTGTCTGTGGCGTCGCCAAGCCGTCTTCCTCGGGTTCGAAGCTCCAGAAGAAAGCCGCGAGCGAGCCATGGTCCTGCACCAGTTCGCGTGCCCGCCGCGCGTTGTTGATCACGGCTTCGATCTTGCCGCGATGGCGCACGATGCCCGGGTCGGCCAGCAGCCGTTCGATGTCTTTTTCGGAGTAGCGAGCGATCCGGTTGAAATCGAAGCGGTGAAAGGCCGACCGGAAGTTGTCGCGCTTGGCGAGGATGGTTCGCCAGCTCAGGCCCGACTGAAAGCCCTCCAGGCACAGCTTCTCGAAGAGACGAAAATCGTCGTCCACGGGAAAGCCCCATTCGCTGTCGTGATAGTGGAGGAACTCGGGCGCCGCGGCGCACCAACGGCACCGGGGATGGCCGTCCGGCCCCAATAGGGTGGTGTTCATGTCCTGTCGTGGTGAGTCGGGCCGGTCACGAGATGAAGGCCAGGCGGGCGTCGGCCTTGGCGGGTGTGATTCCGACGATCTCCGCCTGCACCACGTCCTCGGCGACGAACGGGTCTTCGGCCACCCGGCGCTGCAGCTGTTCGAGCGAGACGCCGTGCGCCAGAACGGCTCCGCCGGCCTGGGCGTCGAGGCTGCCACTCAAGAGGAAGAGGCCGTCGTCGAAGCCGCGCTGCAGCCATTGTCGGTGGCCGTCCATCAGCGCGCCGGCCTGGCCGCGGTTGGCCGAAAACTTGAGCAGTACCAGAAACACAGTGTCTTCCTCTTCAGTGGGTGGCTGGTGATGGGAGCGCAGACCGGGTGGGGACCTCAGCCCGGCGGCGCCGTCTCATCCAGGCAGGCGGCAAGCCATGCGCGCATGTGCTGGACTTCCTGGCGGATGAATTTCTCGTCATGGAAAGCATGGGCCAAGGTGGCCACCCCCTGGCTCAGCGCGAGCAGGTGCATGGCCAGTCGGTCGGCATCGGACTTGCGGCCCAGCAGCTCGAACTGCCTGCGCAGCCAGCTGCGGAAGAGGGTGAACAACCGGTTCGCGTCTTTCTGGGAAGCATGGTCCAGCTTGGCCAGTTCGGTACACAGGGTGCCCACCGGGCAGCCATGTGCCTGGATGCCCGCGCGGTGGTCGACCAGCATCTGGATGAACCGGTCGATTCGATCCGCGGGCGTCTTGCCCTCGCTCTCCCACCTTGCGAGCATCTCCTGCGTGTGGCCCAGTCGCAGGCCGATGACGGCATCCAGGATCTCGTCCTTCGTCCTGAAGTGGTAGTAGAAGTTGCCACGCGAGATCTGAACGGCCTCTGCAATCGCAGCAAAGGAGGTGTTGGCATAGCCGTTCTGGTGGAACAGCTTGTCGGCCGCGGCCACGATCTCATCGCGTGTGGACTTCGAATTCATGTTCGGCAGAGTGCAAGGGACGATGTGAACCACAGAAGCTCGAACTCCGTCGAGCTGGTGCGCCCAGCGATACAGCTGCCTCGGCGCACTGCAACAGAGACCGACCAGAGGCGCGTCCCGTGGACAACAGTTCGCATAGGACAGGCGTCCTATCGGTCATGTTAGGACATACGTCCTAATCATGTCAAACCGGCAGAAGCCGGCGCACAGGCGGCCGCACCGGAACCGGCTTGGCGCCGGATGAAGGGATGGCATGGCTGGCGCGACCTACCTCTATCGTTGACCGCGCGAACGGCGTGCGGACGATGACCTGCTGCGGAGCCGCCGCATCTCACGGCGCGCCTCACCCTCGAACAGGCGCAGGAAGAACCAGCGGCAGCCCTGCCTGGCATGTCGATGGAGCGCCTCCCCGAGCGAGCTGCTTTGCAACAGCGCCTTCGCTCGCGGTCTGATGTCTCGCGTGGTCGCCTCTGGGTTGCCCCTGGAGTGATGTGGCTGGAGGTGGTGCCACTGCCTCGCGGCAGCAGCGCGGTGGCGTGGACCAGCCTGCCTCGAACGCGGACGCGACAACCGATCGCCGCCGCACTTGGGATGGCGCTGCCGTTCAATGGGGCATCCGCTGGACTGTCGGGGACCGGCGCATCCAGCACGTCGCTGATGGCATGGGCCGTGCTCCTCAACCGAGGTCGGGGCCGGCCAGGTTCCCGGCCCTCGGCCGTCACTCCTGACATGCGCTGTCATCGGCGGCGGTCATCCTGGAGCGGTTCAGATTGGAACGACGAGGAGCCAGGCATGGATACAGCGTTTGAAGGCAAGGTGGTGCTCGTGACAGGGGCGACCGCCGGCATTGGCGAAGCCATCGCATTCGATCTCGCTGCGCGGGGCGCACGGGTCGTGCTGGCGAGCCGGGACGGAGAACGGGCGGCCGAGTTGGCCCGGCAACTGGATCCGGAAGGCCGGCGCGCGTTCGGCTGCCGGGTCGATGTGCGAGACCATCGCTCGGTGGAGGCCCTGGTGGCCAGGGTGCTGGACCGCTTCGGCGCGCTGCACATGGCGGTCAACAATGCCGGCATCACCGGGCCGATCGCCATGGCACCCGACTACGAGATCGAGGATTTCACGGACGTCATCGCAACGGATGTCCATGGCACGTTCTACGGCCTGAAGTACGAGATTCCCGCCCTGCTGCGAAGCGGCGGCGGCTCGATCGTGAACCTGTCCTCCGGATGCGGCGTGGTCGGCGTGGCGGGGCTGGCGCCCTACACGGCAGCCAAGCATGCGGTGATCGGCCTGACGCGCGCCGTGGCGCTCGAATTCGCGGACCAGGGCATCCGCATCAATGCGGTGGCGCCCGGGTATGTGGATACGCCGCGGATGCGCGAGATGCCCGAGGAGGCGCTGGCCGACCTCCGGCGCCGGCACCCGATGAAGCGTCTCGCGGACCGGGAGGAAGTGGCCCGGATGGTCGCCTTCCTTCTGTCCGACCAGAGCTCGTTTTCCACCGGTGGGGTCTTTTCGGTGGACGGCGGCTACACCGCCGAGTGAGCTGGTGCCGCTGCGGTCCGGTGCCAGGGCCGCAGCGGCGCCGCGCTGGGCGGTCCAGCCCGAAGGCTGCGCGTGCCGCGGGCCAATGACCCGAGCGGGCCCAGCCGCGGTGGCGCCTCGCTGCACGGTGCGTGCCATGCGCCTGCCCGTTGCCGGCGCGGTGTTCTTTGGGGGACGCTCAACCGCGCCCGTTGGCTTCGTTGCCGGAAACTGCCGCTGCGCTGGACGGCCAGGTGCCGCGGCGGCTGCGCAGCATGGCAGGGTTGGCCCTGGACAGCCGATCTTGCGGCGAGCGTGGAATCGCGCTCCTTGCCTGGCCTGGAGCTTGGGCGGCTGGCTTAGCCCGCGCGATACATCAGCGCCGGGACCATGCCGGGCCAATGGCCGACCATCTCGATGGGCAGATAGACGTGCCCCTTCCACGGATCGCAGACCACCGCCTCCGGGCCCCAGCTGGCCGGTACCTTGACGTCGCTGTCTTTCGGGCGGCCGATCACCACATAGCCGTGGTCGCCGTTGCTGAACTCCATCAACTCGATGGAGCCGCATTTCTGCGCGCCGAGCGGATCACGCTGGAGGTAGAGGTAGGCGAAGGCCAGGCAGGCCTGTTCACCGCAGTTGCCGCAACCGGTCTTCTCGGCCACCGCCGCCAGGCCAAGGATCATCTCCAGCATCTTCGGATCATCGCTCATGGCCCAGCCCATGAAAGCCGCCCGCTGGCCGATGACGCAGGCGACCGAGTACCCCGCACTGCGGAACACGTCGCCGAACTTGTTCATCGCCCCGGTGGTCATCTTGGTCTTCACGTGCTTCAGTGCACGTTCGGCCCACAGCAGGTTGGAGGTGACGTTTGCCCTAGCGATCATGCGACTCTCTTGACTGGTTGTTGTTCACGGGCCCGCCGGCGCGGGCGGTCGCCAGTGTCATCGAGAAGCGGGCTGCTGGCTGTCCCCATTGGAAGGGACAGGCCGGGACAGGGAGGGACAACGCCCCGGCCAGGGCCGCCGGGCCCGGCCGGCGGCATCGTGCTCGCGGGAGGTGCTGCAGAAGTGCAATTTCCGGGGCGGCGGTGTACGCTTTGCTTCCGCCATCTGTCAACGATGTTCCCATGCTCCATCACTTGTCGTTCGGTGTCACGGACCTGGCGCGCTCTTCACGGTTCTACGATGCGGTGCTGTCTGCGCTGGGGTATGTCCAGGTGTGGGCCGACGACACGGCGGTGGGCTACGGCCTGTGCGACCGCGAGGACCTGTTTGCCATCAAGCGCCGCGGCGCCGGTGCGCGCGCCCCGGGCGAGGGCTTCCATCTGGCGTTCTCCGCGCCATCGCGCGACGCGGTCGATGCTTTTCATCGGGCAGCCGTGCTGCACGGTGGCACCGACAACGGGCAGCCGGGCCTGCGGGCCGACTACGGGCCTCATTACTACGCGGCCTTTGTCCTCGACCCGGACGGCTACCGCATTGAAGCGGTGATCAACCGGTGCGCATAGCGGGCGCCCGCAGCGGGCGGCGCTGGCGTGTCGGCCGGTGCCTGTGCTGCTCCACATCGGCCTTCAGGTCGGACTTGCCGAGGACCGCCCGTCGCGCTCTTGCGGCCAGGTTGCCCTTGCCGGTTGGCGAACCGCAGGCGAGCGGCCCGGGGCGGCGGTGGTGCTCCCCTCTGCGCGCATGGACCACAGCGGTCCATCCTCCGCATCCAGCAGCGAGCGGCCGATCTGTCCAGTAAGTCAGGTAAGGCCTTGTATGGGCGGCTTGATTACAGGCGCCGTGCGAAGAAAATGAAACGAAATGGAATCGATTCCATTGGCGCCCGCGTGAGCGCCAACCGCTTCACCCAACCAGGAGACAACCGTGACCTATCGTCCCCGACCCGGCCTTGCGCGTGCTGCCCGGATGCTGTCGATGGTGGCATTGGCCCTGCCGGCCGTGGCTGCCGCCCACAGCAACTTCCTCAAGGTTGACGGGCGCAACGTCCGGAACCAGAACGGCACCGGCGACATCGTGTACCTGCGTGGCGTGAACCTGGGGGGATGGCAGGTCCACGAGCCGTGGATGTCGCCGTTGGCGGGGACCCGCGACGACTACAACATGCGGCGCGTTCTCGCGCAACGGTTTGGCGACAGCGGGCGCGACTCGCTGATCAACGCATACCAGGACACCTATCTGCAGGAGAAGGACTTCCGCATCCTGTCGAACCTGGGCATGAGCGCGGTGCGCCTGCCGATCTACTACCTCAACCACATGAACGAGGACGGGAGCTGGAAGCGCGACGCGTCGGGCCGCATCGACTTCCGGCGCATCGAGTGGGTGGTGAACATGGCGAAGAAGTACCGCATGTATGTGATCCTCGACCTGCACGGTGCGCCCGGCTCCCAGAACGGCGCCGACCACAGCGGCAAGATCGGCGGCTCGGGCGAGCTCTGGAACAACCCCCGATACCAGGAGCAGACCCTGGCTTTCTGGCGCGAGCTGGCCAGGCGGTTTCGCAATGAGTCCACCGTGGCCGGGTACGACATCCTCAACGAGCCGTCACTGAGCTATCCGGGCGCCGCGACGCGGCCGGTGCTCGACATGTACGACCGCATCTACCGCGAGATCCGGGCGGTGGACCCGCAGCACATCGTGATCATGGAGGGGATCTGGGACTGGACCGCCATCACGCGGCCGAGCGACTACGGCTGGGTCAACGTCATCTATTCCTTCCACTACTACCACTGGGGCAATGACTCCAACTACCAGTCGCAGGTGGATTTCGTCGAGTCCAAGATCAACCAGGAGCGCCAGTTCCTCTCGTACAACGTGCCGCACTATGTGGGCGAGTTCACGCTCTTCAACCTGCAAAGCAGCTGGGAGTACGCGCTGCGGCGCTACAACGATGCTGGCTGGCACTGGACGAGCTGGACCTACAAGGGCACCAACATCGGCAACTGGGCGCTGTACAACCACCGTGACGCCCGCGGTGCGACGCCCGATGTGACGAGTGACAGTTATGCGAGCATCGAGTCGAAGTGGCGCAGCTGGGATGTCGAGCAGCACATGACGCCCAACACGATGCTGCACTCGGTGTTCAAGGCCGCGCTCACCGGTGCCAACAGCCTGGTCCGCAACCTGCCCTTCGAAGGCCACTGGCCTGCCGGCCGGACACTGGAGGCAGAGCACTTCTACGCCCAGCGCGGCGCGAGTTTCGACAGCACCGGCGTCGGCAGCCTCGATGCAGGCGATTGGCTGCGTTATGTCGACGTGGACTTCGGCGCGGGCATGGACCGGCTCACCTTGCGCCTTGCCGTGGATGCTGCCTATGCCGGCAAGACGCTCGAGGTGCGGCTGGACGGCCTGAGCGGGCAGCAGCTGGCGACCATCACGGTCCCGAGCACCGGGGGCTGGACCCAGTTCGCCGAGGTGGTGACGGCGATTCAGCGCGTTTCGGGCGTGCACAACCTGTACCTGGTGGCGCGGGGTGGCAACGGTGTGGCCAACATCGACTGGCTTCGTTTCGAGGACAGCACTGGCGGCGGCACCGGCCAGCCCATTTCCGGCCAGCGCTACGCGGTGATTGCCAAGCACAGCGGGCGCAGCCTGGACGTGCGCGACGTGTCGCTCAGCGACGGCGCCCTGGTGCAGCAATGGAGCTATGCGGGCGGCCCCAATCAGGCGTGGACCGCAAGCACCGCCGGCAACGGCGTGTGGCAGCTGCGGTCGGTGCACAGTGGCAGGTGCCTGGACGTGAGCGACGTCAGCCTGGCCACTGGCGCGAGCCTGCAGCAATGGAGCTGCACGGGCGGCGCCAACCAGCAGTTCCGGCTGGAAGACCAGGGGAGCGGCCACTTCTACATCCGCGCGGTCCACAGCGGCAAATGCGTGCAGGTGGCCGATGCCTCCATGCTGGACGGCGCGCCGGTGCAGCAGGGAGACTGCGGCGCGGACAACGCGCGCTGGCGGTTCCAGGGCGTGCAATGAGTTGACGGAAAGGCACGACGCCGCTCGCTCAGCCGGAATGGACCGTGGCCGATCCCGGGGTGGGCCGGCATTGCCCACCGGGCGCGTCGCAAGAAGCGGTTGCCGACCGGTTGAAGCGGCCGCCGGGGCGCCCATCGAGACCCCCGGCAGCGCGAGAAAGCGTTGCCCGTGTCGGCGCCGATGCAGTGGCCCGGCGTTGGCCGATCGGGCCTGCCTGCACGGCCCTGACCTCGCCGCGACCGGCCTGGTGCCGGCAGGCACAGTGCGCCTTGGCGGCGGTATGGCGCGACAGGCGCCGGAAACCAGGCCCCAGCGGCAGGCGACCCAGGGCCCGCCCCGCTTGTCCTCCTCACCGGCTTCTGCCATGCTCGCCGCTGGCTGCACCAGAACGCCGCGCTCGTGACCGAGCGCGGCGTTTTGCATTTCAGCGGCACAACAGCACTGAAACTACAAAGGAGACCAACGTGAAGGCAGGACTCTCGGGAACGATGCGCTGGACCGCGCTGGCCCTGGCCGCGCTGCTTGCCGCCTGTGGCGGCGGGGCCGGCGACGATGGGGGCGACACCGGCAGCGGTGGGGTGGGTGGGGGCGGGGGCGGGGGCGACCACCCCGCCGCGCTGAAGCTGCATGTGGCATCGCCCGACTGGCGCGACCAGATCATCTACTTCGTCATGACCGACCGCTTCAACGACGGCGACCCGGCCAACAACGACCAGGGGGCCGGCGAGTACGACCCGGCCGACAATGCCAAGTTCAACGGCGGCGACCTCAAGGGCCTGGCGCAGAAGATCGACTACATCCAGGGGCTCGGAGCGACCGCTGTCTGGATCACGCCGCCGGTGGCCAACCAGTGGTGGGACCCGCAGGTGCAGTACGGCGGCTACCACGGCTACTGGGCGCAGAACTTCATGGAGGTCGACAAGCACCTGGGTACGCTGGACGACTACAAGGCCCTGTCGGATCAGCTGCACCGCAGCGGCATGTACCTGGTGCAGGACGTGGTGGTGAACCACATGGGGAACTTCTTCAGCTACGGCACCGGCTGGACCGAGGGCGATCCGGCGCAGGGCCTGCGGCTCAACCCCGCCTCGGTGCCGGTGGCGGCGCCGACCCAGGCGCCTTTCCACCAGATCGATCCGCACGATGCGAGCTTCCGCGATGCGGCCATCTACCACTGGACCCCGTCGATCACCGACTACGAAGATCCGGCCCAGCTCTACACGCACCAGCTGTCCGACCTCGATGACCTCAACACCGGGAACCCGGCGGTGCGCGACGCACTGCGACGCAGCTATGGGTACTGGATCAAGGAGGTGGGGGTGGACGCCTTCCGCATGGACACGGTCTTCTACGTGGAGCCGGACTTCTTCAAGGACTTCATGCACAACGCCGGGTCGGCCGACCCCGGCATGGTGAAGGTGGCCCAGTCCACCGGGCGCAAGGACTTCTTCGCCTTCGGCGAGGGGTTTGCCACCGACCGGCCCTATGCCGACGCGTCGCAGCGCAGGATCGACAGCTACATGACCGACCCGGCCACCCAGGAGGACATCCTGCCGGGCATGATCCACTTCACCCTGTACGGCACGGCGGGCGATGTCTTCGCACGCGGCCGGCCGACGGCCGAGCTGGCCTATCGCATCCGGCGCACGATGGAGCTGCACAAGCGGCCCCACCTGATGCCGACCTTCCTCGACAACCACGACGTCAACCGCTTCCTGCAGGACGGCAATGTGGCGGGACTGCAGCAGGGCCTGTTGATGATGATGACCCTGCCCGGCATCCCGGTGATCTACTACGGCACCGAGCAGGGCTACACCGAGCAGCGCGCAGCGATGTTCCGTGCCGGGTACAAGTCGGGCGGGCGCGACCGCTTCGACACCGGCGCGCCGCTGTACCAGTACATCGCAACGGCCGCGAAGCTGCGCAAGGACCACAAGGTGTTCTCGCGCGGCGTGCCGGCCATCCTGAAGGACAACGCGGCCGGCCCCGGCGTGCTGGCCTACCGCATGAGCCACGAGGGGGTGAGTGCCTACGTGGTCTTCAACACGGCCGACAGCGAAGCGCTGCTCGACAACATGGCCACCGGCCTGGCGCCGGGGCGCGTGCTCAGGAGCGTGTTCTCGGCCGGTGGCGGGGGACAGGACCTGGTGGCAGGGCCAGACGGTGCGGTCACCCTCCAGCTGCCGCCGCGCGCGGCGCGGGTGTGGATTGCGAGCGACGACACGGCGGTGCCGCCCGGCGGCAGCCGCACCATCGAGCTCGCCGCCTTGCAGGACGAGGTGCAGAACGGGGACTTCACCGTGTCGGGCCGTGCGGGCGCGGGCGGTTCGTTCAAGCTGGTGGTGGACGCAGACGTGGCCCATGCGCAGACGGTGACGCCCTCGGCTGACGGCAGCTGGTCTGCCACGGTGGACACGGGGGCCATGATGGACCCGCAGGTGCGGCATGCGGTGGTGGCTTGGGACGAGGCCACCGGCGCCGTGTCGGCGAGCCGCGGGTTCCGGGTGGTGCGCCACTGGCAGCGCCTGGTCGAGGTGGCCGACCCGGCCGGCGACGACACCGGCCCCACCGGCGCCTACCGCTATCCGACCAACGACACCTGGGGCGAGAACCACCAGCTCGACATCCGCAAGGTCACGGTCTCCGGCGCTCGCGGTGCCCTGAAGCTGGACGTGCAGGTCAACAAGGTCACCACGTCCTGGAATCCACAGAACGGGTTCGATCATGTGGCCTTCACCGTCTTCGTGGAGGTGCCGGGGCGTGCCGGCGGCCTGCAGCTGATGCCGCAGCAGAACGCCAGCCTGCCGGGTGGCATGGCCTGGCACTACCGCCTGCGGGCGCACGGCTGGTCCAATGCCTTTTTCACCTCGGTGGGGGCCAGCGCCAGCGCGGAAGGCACGCCGGCCGGGCCGGCCGCTGTGCTCTCGGTGGACAAGGCGAGTCACACCATCAGCTTTGTGCTCTCCGACAGCGCGCTGGGCAAGCTGCAGAGCCTGTCCGGGGTGAAGGTCTATGTGACGACCTGGGACTATGACGGCGGCTACCGGATGATGCATCCGCAGGCCAGGGAGTACGAGTTCGGCGGGGCGGACGGCAGGACGGCGCCGCTGGTGATGGACGACACCGCCGTGATCGCCCTGCCCTGAGGATCGGGGCCGGAAGGGCCGCATGCATGCGGGATGAGGGCGCCGCCGCGGCGCTTCGGCAGCACGCACGGCGCCAGCCCGATTTTCATGGACAACGCGACGCAACTTTCAAGCGAAAGAGGGGATGTCATGGTGGGACCTCGTGCTGCAAGGCCCAGCAGGTCTATGAATGGAACGAAGAACGCGGTTGTATGCGTAATGCGCGTCGCGCATGGATGGCGACAGACCGGTCTATTGTCGACGGAGAATGGGCGTGCACGTGGCGGCTCAGTTGTGCGCGCGAGATCGATTGCTTTGCTCGTTCAGCAAGTTAAACATGTATTCACCCGACGCTGGCGTCGTTCCTCGCTGTCCCAAATGCAAGGAGGCGGAGCACGTCATTCCGAAAATGCTTCTCGTAGGCAGTCGGAGTCCGGACCCGGAATATGCCGGTCCTCTACGCAGCGATCAGCTGGCAGCAGACGAGCTGGTCTCTGAGGCGGTAGGCGCTGGAGCGGCAAGGCAGTTCGTGAGTGGCTATTACTGTCAGCGCTGTGGGGTTGGATTTGTGCGACACGAGGCGGTCTAGCCCTCGGTATTGAAACAGCGGCGGCTTCGATAGATTCTTGGGAGGCATTGCACCGCTCTTCGCAGTGACGGGTGTCGCGATAGAACGTCATGGCGATTGAACCGTTAGGTTCGTGACCACCTCCACTGTCCCGAAGCAGAAGGATGACAACGTTGCGCAAGTCGTCGTGAAGCACGCGGGGTTCTATTGTTCGCAGGTGCAACACGCACTATCGACTGGGCGATCGAGGTCGAGCGGGGCGGCACCTCGTGCCGGTCAGCGTTGCTTGGGTCTGCCTGAGGTCAATTGGCTTTCCCTGCGGCAGCGGCGGTGGCCCCGCCAGGAGGGCGACGTCGCCGCTTCGCATCACGGCACAGCGGGCCGGGCGACGTGTGCTGCACCCGTCGCTCGCCCACCATGCGCGCCGCAGTCCACCCCCGCCACCGGCAACGCCCATTCACGCGCATCCCAGCGGCAGGGGCCTGCCTCAGTGCGTGGCCTGCTGCTGCTCCCGCACCAGGCTGGCAGGCCGCATGTCGGTCCAGTGCTGCTCGACGTACTCCAGGCAGGCCTGGCGGGCGCCGGGGCCGTGGACCACGCGCCAGCCGGCGGGCACCTCGGCAAACTCGGGCCAGATCGAATGCTGGTTCTCGTCATTCACCAGGACCAGGAAGGTGCCGTTCTCGTCGTCGAAGGGATTGCTCATCATTGCGCTCCATGAAGGATGGTGTCGGTGGGTGCCCGTTGGCGGGCATCCCGAGGGTAGGGAAGGTGGGACCAGGGCTGCCGGCCGGGCGGCGCCCTCGCGGTGTGCCTGGGGTGGGTGTGCATGGTTCACTCGTCGGTGTGGCGGATCGACCTCAGTACGTCACCACGCGGCGCGGTGCGCCGCGCGACAGGGGCGGGCCGGGCTGCTCCAGCAGCGCCTGCACGTCCTGCAGGTAGGCCTCGACGGCCTGGGCATGCGCGGGCGTCACCGTCATGTGCAGTGCGGGCGGCGCCGACAGGCGGCTGACATACCAGCCGCGTGCCTCCAGCCCGTCGCCCAGGGCATGCACGTCCAAGCGGTCGGCCGTATAGGCCAGCACGCTCAGCGGTGGCTGGCCCAGCACGCGCACGCCGGGCAAGGCCTGCAGGCCCCGCACATACCGGTCGCGGGTGTCCATCACGCGCCGTGCCACGGCCAGGTAGCCGGCTTCGCCGAGATGGTGCATCACGGCCCAGGCAGCGGCGACCGCGCCGCCGGGCCGGGTGCCGGTCAGCGTCTCGGTGCGGTAGAGCCCCTTGGGCCAGTTGCCGAAGGCGAAGTGCTGGCCCTGCTGGTCCTCGGCATCGGCATAGAGCACCAGTGATGCTCCCTTGGCGGCGTAGCCGAACTTGTGCAGGTCGGCCGACAGCGATCGCACGCCCGGCACGGCGAGGTCGAAGCGCGGCAGGTCGGGCTTGAAGCGCGCGACGAAGGGTGCCAGGAAGCCGCCGATGCAGGCGTCGACATGCAGCCACACGCCATGCTCGAGCGCCAGCTCGCCGATCGCCTCGACCGGGTCGATGGTGCCAAAAGGCAGGCAGGGCGCCGAGGCCACCATCATCACGGTGTCCGGGCGCAGCTGCCGCCGCAGCTCGTGCAGGCAGGCGCGGTAGTCGTCGCCGAGCGGCACGCGCACGATGGCCAGGCCCATCAGGTCGGCCGCCTTGTCGTAGGCCGGGTGGGCACTGTCGGGCAGCAGCAGGTGCGGCCGGCCTGGCGGGGTGCCTCGGCCACGGCGGAAGGCCTGCCAGGCACTGCGCACCGCGAGGATGATGCTTTCGGTGCCGCCGGAGGTGAGGGTGCCGCAGGCCCGCTCACCGCCGCCGAGCAGCGCCAGCGCCATGCCGACCACCTCCTGCTCCATGCGCCCCAGGCTGGGAAAGGCGGCCGGCGCCAGCGCGTTCTCGCTCATGAACATCGCATAGGCGCGGCGCGCGACGTCGAGCACTTCGTCGCCAGCGAAATAGACGTGCAGCGGGGTGCGGCCGCGGCGCCAATCGGCGTCGCGGTCGCGCATCTCCGTCATCGCCTGCTCCAGCTCGCTCCAGGGCCTGCCCTGTAGCGGCAGCTGCTTGTGCACGACGGGGTCGGATGGGACGGTCATGGCTAGACTCCGTATCGCCCGGACAGGATCGAGCCGATCCGGGCCAGGAACTGGGGATGGGCGATCTCATCGTGCGAGCACGGAAGATCGTGGTTGAGGATGCGGCCGTGTACATGCGGCTGGAAGTCGCTGGCCTGCGGCGCGCCAGGCGGCTTGTCCTTCAGCGCGGTGAAGTAGACCAGGTCGCCGTCGAAGGCCGCGCCCGGGACAAAGCGGCTCATCAGGCCCACGTCGTTGCGCATCGAGCTGATGAAGCGCTCGAGCTGGCCGGCATCGAGGCCGGCAAAGGCGCTGCGCCGCAGCAGCGCGGCGGCCTGTTCGAAGTCGAGCGTCGCCACATCCACGCCGGACAGGTCGCAGCCGGCAAACGCGAGGAAGTCGGCCAGCACCCGGTGCGCCGGCTTGTCGTTGTGCTGCACCCGCTGCGGGTCGGCCGTCAGCAGGTAGCTGTCGAGCAGGGCCAGCAGGCCGACGGCCTCGCCACTGCGCTGCAGCCGCGTGGCCACCTCGAAGGCCACCAGCCCGCCGAAGGACCAGCCGAGCAGGTGGTAGGGGCCGCGGGGCTGCACGGCGCGTATCTGCTGCAGGCAGTCGTCCGCCACCTCTTCGATGCTGCCCGCCAGCGCTGCCCCGGCCTGCACGCCCCGTCCCTGCAGCCCGTACAGCGGCCGCTCGGCATGGACATGCCCGGCCAGGCCGCCATACCACCAGGCCAGGCCGCCGGCCGGATGGATGCAGAACAAGGGCGCCAGCGCGCCGCGCGGCCGAAGCGGCAGCAAGGGCTCGAACGAGGCGGCCGCCTCGACCGGATGCCCGATGCGCTCGGCGAGCGCCGCCACCGTGGGCGCCTCGAACAGCGTGCGGATCGACAGCTCCGCACCCAGCCGCTCATGGATGCGGCTGATCAGCCGCGGTGCCAGCAGGGAATGGCCGCCCAGCTCGAAGAAGTCGTCGTCCACGCCGACCTCCGGCAGCGCCAGCGCCTCGGCGAACAAGGCGCACAGCACCTCTTCCTGCCGGCTACGGGGGGCACGGGCCGTGCGTGCCGCCGGCTCGACGGCCGGCAGGGCCTTGCGGTCGATCTTGCCGTTGGGCAGCAGCGGCATCTGCGGCAGCACGGCGAAGGCCGACGGCACCATGTGGGCCGGCAGGCGTGCCGCCAGCGACGGGCGCAGGCTGTCGACCGCCACCGGGTGCCCGGGCTCGGCCACCAGGTAGGCGACCAGGCGTGCCTGGCCGGGCCGGTCTTCGCGCGCCACCACGCAGGCTTGCGCCACGCCGGGCTCGGCGCTCAATGCCGCCTCGATCTCGCCGGGCTCGATGCGCAGGCCGCGGATCTTCACCTGGTGGTCGGCGCGGCCCAGGTACTCCAGCGTGCCGTCCGCACGCCAGCTGGCGAGGTCGCCGGTGCGGTACATGCGGGTGCCGCGATGGAAGGGGTTGGCGACGAAGCGGCCGGCGGTCAGGCCCGGGCGCCGCAGGTAGCCGCGCGCCAGGCCGCTGCCGGCGATGTACAGCTCGCCGGTGACGCCGGGCGGCACCGGCTTGAGGCAGGGGTCGAGCACATACGCCTGCATGTTGGAGATCAGGCGGCCGAGCGGCACGCCGTGGCGGCCGCCACAGTCGTCGCCGACCTCGTGGCAGGTGGCGTCCCAGAACTCGGAGGTGCCGTAGATGTTGAGCAGCCGTGAGTTCGGCAGCTTCTGCCGGAACAGGGTGGCCAGCTCGCTGCCCAGCGCTTCGCCGCTGCATGACCAGTAGGTGAGCCGGTGCAGGCGCCGCTGCAGCTCGGGCCCGCTGTCGAGCATGGCCCGCAGCAGCGAGGGCACCAGCACGATGCGGGTCGCGCCGGCCGTGCCGAGCAGCTCGACCAGGCGGGCCGGGTCCTGCGCTGCGGCCTGCGGCACCACCAGCACCTGCTGGCCGCGGGTGAGCGGCATGAACAGCTCCCACAGGGCGTCGATGAAGTTCATCGTCGTCTTGTGCGCGTACAGCTCGGTGGCCTGGTCGTTGACGCCATGCGGTGCCACGTCCCATTGCAGCCGGCTGGCGACCAGGCCATGGGTGCCCATCACCGCCTTGGGCCGGCCGGTCGAGCCGGAGGTGTAGAGCACATAGGCCAGGTGGGCGGGCAAGGGCCGGCCCCGCGGTGTGTCGTGGTCGGCCTGTTCACCGTCGTCGACCATCACCTGCCGGGCGGGTGATGCCGGCAGCACGCCGGCGCAGCCGGGATGGGTCACGATCACCGGCGGGGTGGCATCCTCCAGCATGTAGGCCAGGCGCTGCGCCGGGTAGGCCGGGTCCAGCGGCAGGTAGGCGCCACCGGCTTTCAGGATGCCGATCAGGCCCACCACCATGTCCACCGAGCGCTCGATGCACAGGCCGACGATGGTGTCCGGGCCGACGCCCAGCGCCTGCAGGCGATGCGCCAGCCGGTTGGCCCGGCGGTCGAGCGCCGCGTAGCTCAGGGTGCCGCCTTCGAAGCGCAGCGCGATCGCGTGCGGCGTGCGGGCCACCTGGGCTTCGAACATCGAGGTCACGGTGGCGGGCGCGAGCGGCTGCAGCGTGTCGTTCCAGCTCAGCAGCAGCCGCTCGCGCTCCGCGAGGCGCAGCAGGTCGATGCGGCCGACCGGTTGCTGGGGCCGCAGCGCAAACGCTTCGAGGATGCGGCCCAGGCGGTCGGCCAGGGCCCGCACCTCGGTGCGCCCGAAGCAGTCGGGCCGGTAGCTGAAGTCCAGCCGCAGGGGCGTGCCGGGGATCACCGTCAGGCCCAGCGCGTAGTGCGAGGTGTCGGCGCCGTGGTTGCTGTGCAGGCGGACCGCCAGCGGCGCGCCGTCGGCGCCCGTGTCGCCGGGCTGCACCGGGTAGTTCTCGAACACCACCAGGGTGTCGAACAACTCGCCCAGCCCGGCCAGCCGCTGGATCTCGGCCAGGCTGAGCTGCTGATGCTCCATCAAGGCCGACTGCTGCTCCTGCAGCCGCGCCAGCAGGTCGCGCGCCGATTCGGCCGGCCGCAGCTGCAGCCGCAGCGGCACGGTGTTGATGAACAGGCCCACCATCTGCTCGATGCCTGCCAGCTCGGGCGGGCGGCCCGAGACGGTGATGCCGAACACCACGTCGTCGCGCCGCGTCAGCCGCCCGAGCAGCACCGCCCAGGCGGCCTGGATCACCACGTTGAGGGTCAGCCGGTGCTGGCGTGCCAGCTGGCTCAGGCTCTCGCCGAGGGCCGCCGGCAGGGTGGTGGCCAGCGTGTCCGGCAAGGCCCGGGCGGTGGAGGGCGGCACCAGCCGCGTGGGCTCCTGCAGGCCCGCCAGGGCCTGCCGCCAGGCTTCACGGGCGGCGCTGGCGTCGCGGGCGGCGAGCCAGCCGAGGTAGTCGCGGTAGGGCGTCACACGGGGCAGGCCGGCGTCCGACCCCCGGCTGCGGTAGAGCGAGAACAGCTCGCGCAGCAGGATGGGCGAGGACCAGCCGTCCAGCAGGATGTGGTGTGTCGTGAACACCAGGTGGTGGCGTTGCGGCGCGGTGCGAACCAGCGTGAAGCGCAGCAGCGGCGCGTGCGACAGCTCGAAGCGCTGCTCGCGGTCGGCCTGCAGGAAGGGCTCGAGCGCGCCGGCTTCGAGCGTGAGGCTGCGCCAGGGCAGCTCGAGGTGGCGGGGGATGACCTGCACGGGCTGGCTGAGGCCGTGGTGGAGGAAGGCGGCACGCAGGTTGGCATGGCGCTGCAGCAGGGCCTGTGCGGCGCTGCGCAGGGCGTCGTGGTCGAGCGGGCCGTCGAAGGTGAAGACCAGCTGCACGACATAGGCGTCGGGGGCGTGCTGGTCATAGAGGGCGTGGAAGAGGAAGCCCTGCTGCAGCGGCGCCAGCGGCAGGATGTCGAGCAGGGGGGGTTGGGTGGCCTCGATGGCCTCGATCTCGTGCTGCCGCAGGCGCACCAGTGGCAGGTCCGAGGGGGTGAAGACGGGGGCGGGGGTGTGCTCGGCGAGCTGGGCGATGCGGCGCAGCACGGCGAACCAGGACTCGGCCAGGGCCTGCACGGCGGACTCGGGCAGCAGCTCGCCAGCCCAGCTCCAGGCGGCGCACAGGGCGGGGCCGTCGGGGCCGTCCTCGGTGGTGGCGTTGAGGTCGAGCAGGTGGGCCAGGGGCTGGGCGGCATCGCCCGGCGTGCCGAGCGAGGCGGCCTCGGCGGCGAGGCTCCAGTCCTGGGGCTGGCCGACGGCGAAGCGGCCGAGGTAGTTGAAGCCGATCTGCGGGGCGGGGCGGGCCTGCAGGGCCTGGCGGGAGGGGCCGTGCAGGTAGCGCAGCAGGCCCCAGCCGACACCGTGGTCGGGCAGGCGGCGCAGCTGCTCCTTGACCTGCTTGAGGGCGGCCAGCAGGGGTGCGCCGCCGTGCAGGGCCTGGGCCAGGTCGATGCCCGAGAGGTCGAGCTGCAGCGGGAACTGGCTGGTGAACCAGCCGACGGTGCGGGAGAGGTCGGCGCCGTCGAGGAGGGCCTCGCGGCCGTGGCCCTCGAGGTCGAAGCGGATGCGCGGGGTGCTGCCGCGGCCCAGGCGCTGGCGCCAGTCGAGCAGCGCGAGGGCGAAGGCGGTGAGCAGGACGTCGTTGATGCGGCCGTGGAAGCACTGCGGGGCGCGGGTCAGCAGGGGCTGGGTGAATTCCGGCGGCAGGCGCAGGGCCAGGGAGCGCTGGGAGGCGACGGTGTCGCGGGCGGGGTCGAGCCGGCGGTGGGCCAGCTCGGGGTCGTCGCCGTCGAGCATGGCCTGCCACAGGGGCAGCTCGGCGGCGCGGCGCTCGGCGGCCTGGGGCAGGGCCAGGGCCCACTGGCGCAGGGAGGTGCGCACCGGAGGCAGGGTGACGGGGCGGCCGGTGGAGGCGGCGAGCCAGGCGGCCTGCAGGTCGGGCAGCAGGATGCGCCAGGAGATGCCGTCGACGGCGAGGTGGTGGATGACGAGGAAGAGGCGGGAGTGGGCGCCGTCATCGAAGCAGACGGCCTGCAGCAGGCGGGCGGCGGCGGGGTCCAGGCGCTGCTGGGCGGCGGCGGCCTGGGCTTGCAGGCAGCGCTCGCGCTCGGCGGGGGGCAGGCCCTGCAGGGACACCCAGTGCAGGCAGTCGGCGGCGGGCACGCTGGCGGGGGGCTCGATGCGCAGGCGCTGGCCGGGCAGCAGGCGCAGGCGCAGCGCGTCGTGGTGGTCGAGCAGGGCCTGCAGGGCCAGGCGCAGGGGCTCGGGGTGCAGGGCGGGGACTTGCAGCAGCACGGACTGGCTGAAGTGATCGAGCGGGCCGCCGCGCTCGAAGAACCACTGCACGATGGGGGTGGCGGGCAGCTCGCCGAGCGGGGCGACGCTGGGCGCGGCGGGGCTGTCCTCGACGGGCTGGGCCACGGCGGCCAGGGCGTGCACGCACTGGTGCTGGAAGACGTCGCGGGCGCTCAGGCGCAGGCCGGCCTGGCGGGCGCGGCTGACGAGCTGGATGGAGCTGATGCTGTCGCCGCCGAGGGCGAAGAAGCTGTCGTCG
This sequence comes from Eleftheria terrae, assembly GCF_030419005.1. Classification (NCBI taxonomy): domain Bacteria; kingdom Pseudomonadati; phylum Pseudomonadota; class Betaproteobacteria; order Burkholderiales; genus Eleftheria; species Eleftheria terrae. The sequence goes on along the minus strand of NZ_CP106951.1, from coordinate 1,964,260 downwards.
ATGCCGACCTGTGGCAGGCCGAGCACCTCGGCGAAGAGGGTGCACAGCAGCTGCTCCTGCGCGGTGCGCGGGGCGCGGGTGCTGGTGGGGGTGAAGTCGGGGGCGGGCAGGGCCTTGCGGTCGAGCTTGCCGTTGGGGGTGAGCGGCAGGGCGGGCAGCGTGACGAAGGCGGCCGGCACCATGTACTCGGGCAGGCGCTCGGCGAGCTGCTGGCGCAGGGCCGGGGCGTCCAGCGAGGCGGTGGTGACGAGGTAGGCGACGAGCTGCTTGTGGCCGGCCTGGTCCTCGCGGGCGATGACGCTGTTGTGGGGGAAGCCGAGCGCGGCCAGGGCCGCCTCGATCTCGCCGAGCTCGATGCGGAAGCCACGTACCTTGACCTGCTGGTCGGCCCGGCCGAGGTAGTCGAGCTGGCCGTCCTCGCGCCAGCGGGCCAGGTCGCCGGAGCGGTACATGCGCTGGCCGGGCGTGAAGGGGTTGGCCACGAAGCGCTCGGCCGTCAGGCCGGGGCGCTGCAGGTAGCCGCGCGCCAGGCCGTCGCCTGCGATGTACAGCTCGCCGGCCACGCCCGGCGGCAGCGGATGCAGGCTGTCGTCCAGCACGTACAGCTGCACCCCGGCGATCGGCCGGCCAATGGTGGCAGCGGTGTCGCTGCCATCCAGGGCCAGCCGGGCCGCTGCGCTCCACACGGTGGCCTCGGTCGGGCCGTATTCGTTGTAGAGCACCGCCTCCCGCGGGCCGGACGCCGCGTGCCGCTGCAGCAGCGCGGCGGGCGCCGATTCGCCGCCCAGCACCACGCAGCGCAGGCTGGACAATCGATGATCCGCCGCATGTTCGAGGACGGCCGCATACAAGGCGGGCACGCTGACCCAGCCCTGCACCTGCCGCCGCTCGACCAACTCGGCCAGTGCCAGCGCATCGTGCTCCAGGCCGGGGGGCGGCAGCACCAGGGTGGCACCGGTGGTGAGTGCGCCGAAGATCGGCGCCAGCGAGGCGTCGAAAGCCAGGGCAGGCAGCAGCAACACGCTGTCCAGCGCCGGGTAGAAGGCCTGGCGCGCGCGGGTCGAGGCGACGATCTGGCGGTGCTCCACCACCACCCCCTTGGGCTTGCCGGTGGAGCCGGAGGTGTAGATGAGGTAGGCGGGGTGGGTTGGCAGCAGCGGCCGCGCCCGCTCGCTGTCGACCGGCGCATGCGACGGGGCTTCCTGCATGCTGGCTTGTGCATGCGGCGTGTCGATGGCGAACACCGCCACCCGGTCCGGCAGGCGCTGCGCCAGCGCCTCGACGGTGAGCAGCAGGGCGGGCTGGGCGTCCTCCAGCATGCCGCACAGGCGCTCGGCCGGCTGCTCGGCGTCGAGCGGCAGGTAGGCAGCACCGGCCTTGAGCGTGCCGAGCAGGGCGACCAGCATCTGCGGCGACCGCGGGATCGCCAGGGCCACCACGTCCTGCGCGCCAATGCCCTGTGCGATCAGGATGTGTGCCAGCCGGTTGGCTTGCCGATCGAGCTCTGCATAGCTGAGGGCCTGGTCCTCGAAGCGCAGCGCCAGTGCCGCCGGCGTTGCGGCGGCCTGCTGCTCGAACAGAGCGGGCAGCGTGAGGCCTGCAGCCGCAGCTAGGGGCGGCTCGCTGCGATCCGGCTGGGGTCGCTCCTCGCCGGCGTCGAGCAGGCCGATGCGGCCGACCGCCTGGCCGGTGTCGGCGGCCATCGCCTGCAGGATGCGGCGGTAGCCGTCGGCGATGCGCTCGGCCTGCGCCGGCGTGAAGCAGTCGGGCCGCCAGCTGAGGCTGAGTTTCAGTGTCGGGCCGGGCACCACGGCGAGGCCCAGCGGGTAGTGCGAGCGGTCGCCGCCCTGCTGGCTGCAGCCGACGATGCGCACGGCCTGGCCTTCTTCCTGCAGTGCGGCCTCGTCCACCGGGTAGTTCTCGAACACGGTCAGGGTGTCGAACAGGTCGGGGATGCCGGCCAGCCGCTGGATCTCGGCCAGGCCCAGGTGCTGGTGCTCCAGCAGCGCGGTCTGCTGCTGCTGCATGCGTGCCAGCAGGCGCTGCACCGGCTCGTCGCGGTGCAGCTGCACGCGCAGCGGCACGCTGTTGATGAACAGCCCGACCATGTGCTCCACGCCGGGCAGCTCGGGCGGCCGGCCGGACACGGTGATGCCGAACACCACGTCGTCGCGCCGCGTCAGCCGCCCGAGCAGCACGCCCCAGGCGGCCTGCGTCAAGGTGCTGAGCGTGACGCCGAGGCGGCGTGCCTGCTGGCCCAGCTGCGCGGTCAGGGTGTCGTCCAGGTGCTGCACCAGCACCTGGGGCGGGGTGCCGTCGGCGCTGTTGGCTGCGGCCACCCGGGTCGGCCCGTCCAGTCCGGCGAGGGCGCTGCGCCAGGCAGCCTGCGCGGCCTCACTGTCGCGGCCGGCCACCCAGCCGAGATAGTCCCGATAAGGTGTGACGCGGGGCAGCGACCCGGCGTCGGCACCCTGGCGGTAGAGCTGGAACAGCTCCTGGAACAGCACCGGGAGCGACCAGCCGTCGAGCAGGATGTGATGGTTGGTGAACACCAGGTGGTGGCGCTGCGGGCCGTCGGCCACCAGCGTGAAGCGCAGCAGCGGGGCCTGCGACAGCTCGAAGCGCTGCTGCCGGTCGGCCTGCAGCCAGGCCTGCCAGGCGGCCTCGCGCTCTGCCGGGCTGCCGGACAGCGCGAAGCTGCGCCAAGGCAGCTCGAGGTGGCGGGGGATGACCTGCACGGGCTGGCTGAGGCCATGGTGGAGGAAGGCGGCACGCAGGTTGGCATGGCGCTGCAGCAGGGCCTGTGCGGCGCTGCGCAGGGCGTCGTGGTCGAGCGGGCCGTCGAAGGTGAAGACCAGCTGCACGACATAGGCGTCGGGGGCGTGCTGGTCATAGAGGGCGTGGAAGAGGAAGCCCTGCTGCAGCGGCGCCAGCGGCAGGATGTCGAGCAGGGGGGGTTGGGTGGCCTCGATGGCCTCGATCTCGTGCTGCCGCAGGCGCACCAGGGGCAGGTCCGAGGGGGTGAAGACGGGGGCGGGGGTGTGCTCGGCCAGCTGGGCGATGTGGCGCAGCACGGCGAACCAGGACTCGGCCAGGGCCTGCACGGCGGACTCGGGCAGCAGCTCGCCGGCCCAGCTCCAGGCGGCGCACAGGGCGGGGCCGTCGGGGCCGTCCTCGGTGGTGGCGTTGAGGTCGAGCAGGTGGGCCAGGGGCTGGGCGGCATCGCCCGGCGTGCCGAGCGAGGCGGCCTCGGCGGCGAGGCTCCAGTCCTGGGGCTGGCCGACGGCGAAGCGGCCGAGGTAGTTGAAGCCGATCTGCGGGGCGGGGCGGGCCTGCAGGGCCTGGCGGGAGGGGCCGTGCAGGTAGCGCAGCAGGCCCCAGCCGACACCGTGGTCGGGCAGGCGGCGCAGCTGCTCCTTGACCTGCTTGAGGGCGGCCAGCAGGGGTGCGCCACCGTGCAGGGCCTGGGCCAGGTCGATGCCCGAGAGGTCGAGCTGCAGCGGGAACTGGCTGGTGAACCAGCCGACGGTGCGGGAGAGGTCGGCGCCGTCGAGGAGGGCCTCGCGGCCGTGGCCCTCGAGGTCGAAGCGGATGCGCGGGGTGCTGCCGCGGCCCAGGCGCTGGCGCCAGTCGAGCAGCGCGAGGGCGAAGGCGGTGAGCAGGACGTCGTTGATGCGGCCGTGGAAGCACTGCGGGGCGCGGGTCAGCAGGGGCTGGGTGAATTCTGGCGGCAGGCGCAGGGCCAGGGAGCGCTGGGAGGCGACGGTGTCGCGGGCGGGGTCGAGCCGGCGGTGGGCCAGCTTGGGGTCGTCGCCGTCGAGCATGGCCTGCCACAGGGGCAGCTCGGCGGCACGGCGCTCGGCGGCCTGGGGCAGGGCCAGGGCCCACTGGCGCAGGGAGGTGCGCACCGGAGGCAGGGTGACGGGGCGGCCGGTGGAGGCGGCGAGCCAGGCGGCCTGCAGGTCGGGCAGCAGGATGCGCCAGGAGATGCCGTCGACGGCGAGGTGGTGGATGACGAGGAAGAGGCGGGAGTGGGCGCCGTCATCGAAGCAGACGGCCTGCAGCAGGCGGGCGGCGGCGGGGTCCAGGCGCTGCTGGGCGGCGGCGGCCTGGGCTTGCAGGCAGCGCTCGCGCTCGGCGGGGGACAGACCCTGCAGGGACACCCAGTGCAGGCAGTCGGCGGCGGGCACGCTGGCGGGGGGCTCGATGCGCAGGCGCTGGCCGGGCAGCAGGCGCAGGCGCAGCGCGTCGTGGTGGTCGAGCAGGGCCTGCAGGGCCAGGCGCAGGGGCTCGGGGTGCAGGGCGGGGACTTGCAGCAGCACGGACTGGCTGAAGTGATCGAGCGGGCCGCCGCGCTCGAAGAACCACTGCACGATGGGGGTGGCGGGCAGCTCGCCGAGCGGGGCGACGCTGGGCGCGGCGGGGCTGTCCTCGACGGGCAGCGCGACGCTGGCCAGGGCGTGCACGCACTGGTGCTGGAAGACGTCGCGGGCGCTCAGGCGCAGGCCGGCCTGGCGGGCGCGGCTGACGAGCTGGATGGAGCTGATGCTGTCGCCGCCGAGGGCGAAGAAGCTGTCGTCGATGCCGACCTGTGGCAGGCCGAGCACCTCGGCGAAGAGGGTGCACAGCAGCTGCTCCTGCGCGGTGCGCGGGGCGCGGGTGCTGGCGGGGGTGAAGTCGGGGGCGGGCAGGGCCTTGCGGTCGAGCTTGCCGTTGGGGGTGAGCGGCAGGGCAGGCAGCGTGACGAAGGCGGCCGGCACCATGTACTCGGGCAGGCGCTCGGCAAGCTGCTGGCGCAGGGCCGGGGCGTCCAGCGGGGCGGTGGTGACGAGGTAGGCGACGAGCTGCTTGTGGCCGGCCTGGTCCTCGCGGGCGATGACGCTGTTGTGGGGGAAGCCGAGCGCGGCCAGGGCCGCCTCGATCTCGCCGAGCTCGATGCGGAAGCCACGTACCTTGACCTGCTGGTCGGCCCGGCCGAGGTAGTCGAGCTGGCCGTCCTCGCGCCAGCGGGCCAGGTCGCCGGAGCGGTACATGCGCTGGCCGGGCGTGAAGGGGTTGGCCACGAAGCGCTCGGCCGTCAGGCCGGGGCGCTGCAGGTAGCCGCGCGCCAGGCCGCTGCCGGCGATGTACAGCTCGCCGGCCACGCCCGGCGGCAGCGGCCGCAGCGCACCGTCCAGCACATAGGCCTGCATGTTGTCCAGCGGCGTGCCGATGGGCACGCTGTGGGCCTGCTCGTCGAGCCGGGGCACCGCATGGCTCAGCGCGAAGGTGGTGGTTTCGGTCGGGCCGTAGCCGTTGACGACCTGCAGCGCGGGGTGCAGCGCCTGCAGGCGGCGGATGGCGCTGGCCGACAGCACATCGCCACCGGCCCACACCTGGCGCAGCGGCGCGAACAGCGCCGGGGCCGAGTCGGCCAGCTCATGGAAGAGCCCGGCGGTCATCCACAGGCTGGTGACGCCGGCCTGTGCGACCAAGCGCTGCAGCTCGGCGGCATCGAGCTGGCCGGGGGGCGCGACGACGATGCGCCCGCCGTTGAGCAGGGGCACCCACAGCTCGTAGGTGGAGGCATCGAAGGCATGCGGCGCCTGCAGCAGCACGCAATCGTGGCCGGCCTGGAAGCGGCGGTCCTGGGCGAACTCGGCGATGTCGCGCTGGCGCACCGCGACACCCTTTGGGGTGCCGGTGGAGCCGGAGGTGTACATCACGTAGGCCAGCTGCTCAGGATGGGCGGCGGCCGGCCGGCGGGCCGGGGGCCGCTGCAGCGGCGGCAGCGGGCGGTCCAGGCGCAGCAGCTGAGCGCGGTGGCCGTCGAGCTGCAGGAAGCCGCGGCCGTCGATGCTGGCATCGGCCAGCAGCACGCGGGCGCCAGTGTCGCGCAGCAGCTGCACCAGGCGGGCATCGGGGTGCTGCTCGTGCAGCGGCAGGTAGTAGCCGCCGGCCTTGAGCACCGCCAGCTCGGCGATGACGAGCTCGGGCGAGCGTTGCAGGAAGAGGGCCACGCCTTGCTCGGCACCGATGCCCAGGTCGTTCAGGACATGAGCGAGTCGGTTCGCCTCTTCATCGAGCTGCGCATAGGTGAAGCAGCAGTCGTCGGACACCAGGGCCACCGCGTCCGGTTGCCGGGCCACCTGCTGATCGAACAAGGCCAGGGGCGTCGCGGCGGGCAGCGGCCGCGGAGCCGGCTGCCAGTCGACCAGCAGGCGCCGGCGCTCGGCCGGGTCCAGCAGATCGATGTCGTCGATGGGCCGCTTGGGGTCGGCCACGACGGCCTGGAGCAGGCGTTGCAGGCGCGCGGCCAGGGCCTGTGCGGTGGGCGCCTCGAACAGGTCGGTGGCGTACTCCAGCAGGCCCATCAGGCCGGCGGGCGTGCCGTCTTCCCGGCTCTGTTCGGCGAAGTGGAAGCTCAGGTCGAACTTGGCGCTGCCCACCTCGATCGGCACGCCGGTGCAAGCCAGGCCGGGCAACTGCAGCTCGGCGCTGCTGGTGTTCTGCAGCGCCAGCATCACCTGGAACAGCGGCTGGTGCGACAGCGAGCGCTCGGGGCGCAGCGCGTCGACGAGCTGCTCGAACGGCAGGTCCTGGTGTTCGAAGGCGGCCAGGTCGGTGCTGCGCACACGCGCCAGCAGCGTCTCGAAGCTCGGGCGGCCGGAAGTGTCGGTGCGCAGCACCAGGGTGTTGACGAAGAAGCCGACCAGACCGTCCAGCTCCGGCTCGGTGCGCCCGGCGATCGGGCTGCCGATGGGGATGTCGCATCCCGTGCCCAGCCGCGTCAGCGTGGCGGCCAGCGCCGCCTGCAGCACCATGAACAGCGTGACCCCCTGCTGGCGCGACAAGGCCAGCAGCCGGGCATGCAAGTCGGCGTCGAGCGCGAACTGCAGCGAGCGGCCCCGGTAGGTGGCCACCGCCGGTGGCGGGTGGTCGGTGGGCAGCGGCAGTCGTTCCGGCAGGCCGTCCAGGGCGGCGCGCCAGTGCGCCAGCTGCCGGGCCATCAGGCTGTCACTGTCCGCCGCCTGGCCGAGCAGGCGCTGCTGCCAGAGCGCGTAGTCGGCGTACTGCACCGGCAGTGGCGCCCAGACCGGCGGCTGTCCCTGCACCCGGGCGGCATAGGCCTGCCCCAGGTCGCGTGCCAGCGGCGCGAGCGAGGCGCCGTCACTGGCGATGTGGTGCATCAGCAGCAACAGCACATGCTCTTGCTCGCCCAGGCGGAACAGGGTGGCCCGCAGCGGCGTTTCGCTGGCGAGGTCGAAGGCGTGGGCGGCGGCTGCCGACAGCAGCTGGGGCAGCGCGCCGTCGGTGGCGTCGCGCACGCTCAGGCGGGGCTCGGCCGCGTCGAGCACCACCTGGCAGGGCCGTTCGGTGGCCGGGAAGACGGTGCGCAGGCTTTCATGGCGTTGCACCACGTCGCCCAGCGCGGTGTGCAGGGCGGTGAGGTCGAGCAGGCCTTGCAGCCGCAGCGCCAGCGGGATGTTGTAGGTCGCGCCGGGCCCTTCGAAGCGGTGCAGGAACCACAAGCGGCGCTGCGCGAAGGACAGCGGCAGCGGCTGCGGCCGAACCTGCGGCACCAGCGCGGGCCGCGCTTCGGCGGCGGCCGACAGGCGGCGGGCGAGCGCCTCGACGCTTGGCGCTTCGAACAGGGTGCGAATCGCAATGTCGGTGTGCAAGGTGCTGCGGATGCGGCTGACCAGGCGGGTGGCGAGCAGGGAATGGCCGCCCAGCTCGAAGAAGCTGTCGGTGATGCCGACACGCGGCAGGCCCAGCACCTCGGCGAACAGGGTGCACAGGAGGTCTTCGCGTGCATTGCGCGGCCCGCGCCGGCCGGTGGCCTGGAAGTCGGGCGCCGGCAGTGCCTGGCGGTCGAGCTTGCCGTTGGGGGTCAGCGGCAGCGCGTCGAGCACCACGAAGGCGGCCGGCACCATGTAGTCGGGCAGGCGCTCGCCGAGCTGCCGGCGCAGCGAGGCGGTATCCACCGTCCCGGCGGCCGCCACCAGGTAGGCCACCAGCTGCTTCTGCCCCGGCTGGTCTTCCCGAGCGATGACGGCGCTGTGCGGGTGGCCGGCCTCGGCCAGCACGGCCTCGACTTCGCCCGGCTCGATGCGAAAGCCGCGGATCTTCACCTGCTGGTCGACCCGGCCGAGGAATTCCAGCTGGCCGTCCTCGCGCCAGCGCACCAGGTCGCCCGAGCGGTACATGCGCTGGCCGGGCGCGAAGGGGTCGGCCACAAAGCGCTCGGCGGTCAGGCCCGGGCGGCCGAGATAGCCGCGCGCCAGGCCGGCACCGGCGATGTACAGCTCGCCGGCCACGCCAGCGGGCACCGGCTGCAGGGCCGGGTCCAGCACCTGCAGGCGGGTGTTCCAGAGCGGCCGGCCGATCGGCACGGCGGACGGGTCGACCGGCCCGGGCGGCAGCTCGAAGGTGCAGCAGCCGATGGTGGCTTCCGAAGGGCCGTACTGGTTGGTGATGCGCACGTCCGGAAAGCGCTTGCGCCAGAACGCCAGGTCGGCGCCGGACAACGCCTCGCCGCCGACCATCAGGGCCTCGGCCGGGCAGTCGCGGCCGCTGTCCTGCAGGGCGGCGCTGAGCAGGCTCAGGTGGGCCGGCGTGAACTTCAGCAGGCGGTAGGGCCCGCCTTCGGGTGGTCCCGATGCCAGCCATTCGATCTCGCGCCCCTCGGGCAGCAGGGTCAGCGCCTGGCCGCTCCACAAGGGGCCGAACAGCGTGGTGCCTGCACCGTCGAAAGCCGGCGACTGCACCAGCGGCGAGCCGCGGCCCCGCTCGCCGAGGTGGCGCGCGTTGGTGCAGGACAGGTAGTTCAGCACCGAGGATTGCATCACCACCACCCCCTTCGGGCGACCGGTGGAGCCGGAGGTGTAGATGACGTAGGCCGGGTGCATCGGTGACAGCGGCGCCCGCCGGTCCGCATCACCCGGGTTGTCGGCCCGGCTGCCCAACAGGCAGCGCAGCGTGCCGGCGTCGTCCAGCAGCAGCACCGGCTGGCCGGCCGGCAGCCGGGGCAGCACGCCGGCCAGGCTCAGCACGCAGGCAGGCTGGGCATCCTGCAGCATGTGCGCCAGTCGTTGCACGGGGTACTCGGGGTCCAGCGGCAGATAGGCCGCGCCGCTCTTGAGGACGGCCAGCAGGGCGATCGGCAGCTCGATGCCGCCGGGCAGGGCGAGCGCCACCCGCTGCTCGGGGCCGATGCCGCGCGCGATCAGCAGGTGGGCCAGCCGGTTGGCACGCTCGTTCAACTCGCGGAAGTTGAGCCGCTCGCGGCCGCATATCAGCGCGGTGGCCTCGGGGTGGCGTGCCACCTGTTGCTCGAACAGCGCGGGCAGCGTCGTGGCGGGCAGCGGGTGGCGGTCGCCGCTCGACGCCTGCAGCCGCTGGTGGCGGCCGGCCTCGTCGAGCAGCCCGATGCGGCCGACCGGCTGCGCCGGGTCGCGGGCAAAGGCCTGCAGGATGCGGATGTAGCTGTCGGCGATGCGCTCGACATGGGCCGTGTCGAACACATCCGGGCGCCAGCTGATCTTCAACGCCAGCTGCTGCCCCGGCGACAGGGCGAGGCCGAGCGGATAGTGCGAGGTGTCGCCCCCGTGATGGCTGCGCAGGCTCACCTGCAGTTCGTCGCCAGGGTGGCCCGCGGCAGGCGCGGTCGCTTCGCTGACCGGGAAGTTCTCGAACACCATCAAGGTGTCGAACAGCTCCTGGTGGCCGCTGAGCTGCTGGATCTCGGCGAGGCCCAGGTGCTGGTGGTCGAGCAGGTGCGACTGCTGGGCCTGCAGGCGCTCGAGCAGCGACTGCACGGTTTCGCCCGCGCGCAGGCGCAACCGCAGCGGCAGCGTGTTGATGAACAGGCCCACCATCTGCTCGATGCCGGGCAGCTCCGGCGGCCGCCCGGACACGGTGGTGCCGAACACCACGTCGTCGCGGCCGGTCAGCCGGCTCAGCAGCAGGGCCCAGGCGGCTTGCGACAGGGTGTTGAGCGTCACGCCGAAGCGGCGTGCCAGCAGCGCCAGCCGGCTGGAGAGCGCCTCGTCGAGGCGCCGGCGCAGCACGGCGGGCACGGCCACCTCGGTGCTGGACGGAGCCACCCGGGTGGGCTCGTCGAGGCCCTGCAACGCTGCGCGCCAGGCACTGCGCGCGGCGGCCTTGTCGCGCGAGGCGAGCCAGCGCAGGTAGTCGCGGTAGGGCGTGACCCGCGGCAAGGCGGCCGGCTGCACGTCGTTGCGGTAGAGCGTCATCAGCTCCTGCAGCAGCAGTGGCGAGGACCAGCCGTCGAGCAGGATGTGGTGGCTGGTGAAGAGCAGGTGATGACGCCGCGCGTCGGTCTTCACCAGCGTGAAGCGCAGCAGCGGTGCCTGGGCCAGCTCGAAGCGCCGCTGCTGGTCCTCGCGCACCAGCGCGTCGAGCGCCGCCTGGGCCTCGCTGGCCGGCTGGCCGCTCAGGTCCACCACCTGCCATGGCAGGGTGACGGTGCGCTGGATGACCTGCACCGGCTCCTTCAGACGGTGGTGCACGAAGGCGGCCCGCAGGCTGGCGTGCCGTTGCAGCACCGCGTCGGCAGCGCGGCGCAGGCGGTCGGCGTCGAGCAGGCCGTCGAGCGTGAAGACCATCTGCACCACATAGGCGTCGGGCGCCTGCTCGTCGTAGAGCGCGTGGAACAGGAAGCCGTGCTGCAGCGGCGTCAGCGGAAGCAGGTCTTCAATCTGGGAGTTGCGCATAGATCGATTCCAGAAGTTCGATGTCGCCCTGGTCCAGCGAGACCAGGGGCACGTCGGAAGGCGTGAGGGCGGCGCCGGAGGCCTGGGCTGCGTCGTGGGCGATGCGGCGCAGGGCGGCGAACCAGGAGTTGGCGAGGTCGTGGACGGCGGCGTGGTCGAGCAGCCGGGCGGCCCAGCCCCAGTGGGCGACGAGCTCGGGGCCGTGGGGGCCGTCCTGGGTGAGGGCGTTGAGCTCGAGCACATGGGCCAGGGGCTGCAGGGGATCGCTGCCGCCACCGAAGCTGCCCTCGTCGGGGGCGACGCTCCAGTCCTGGGCGGGCTGGCCGACGGCGAAGCGGCCGAGGTAGTTGAAGCCGATCTGCGGGGCAGGCAGGGCACGCAGCTGCTCGCGGGAAGGGGCGTGCAGGTGGCGCAGCAAGCCCCAGCCGATGCCCTGCTCGGGCAGGCGGCGCAGCTGCTCCTTGGTGTGCTTGAGGGCGCGCTGCAGCGCGGGGCCGCCGCTGCGCAGGGCCTCGGCGACATCGACGTCGGGCAGCTCGAGCTGGACCGGGAAGAGGCTGGTGAACCAGCCGACGGTGCGCGAGAGGTCGGCGCCGGGCACGATGTCCTCGCGGCCATGGCCCTCGAGGTCGAAGCGCAGGCGGGGCAGCGCACCGCGGCCCAGGCGCTGGCGCCAGTCGACGACGGCCAGCGCGAAGGCGGCCAGCAGGACATCGTTGACGCGGCCGTGGATGCGCTCGGGGGCCTGGGTGAGCAGGCACTGGGTGGTGGCGCTGTCCAGGCGCTGGCTGAGGCTGAGCTGGCTGGAGAAGGTGTCGAGCCGGGGGTCCAGCGGGAGGCTGGCCAGCGGCGGGTCCTCGCCCTGCAGCTGGGCCTGCCACAGGGGCAGCTGTTCGGTGCGGGCGGCGGCGGCCTGGGGCAGGGCGAGCGCCCATTGGCGCCAGGAGGTGGGCACCGGTGGCAGGGCGATGGGGTGGGGGTCGGCGCTGGCGAGCCAGGCGGCCTGCAGGTCCTGGGTGAGGATGCGCCAGGAGACGCCGTCGACGGCCAGGTGGTGGATGAGCAGCAGCAGCCGGGAGTCGGGGCCGAGGTCGAACCACACGGCCTGCAGCAGCCGGGCGGCCAGCGGGTCGAGGCGGTCCTGGGCGGCCTGGGCGTGCTGGCGCAGCAGCTCGGGGGTCAGGCGCTCGAGCGGCACGTGGTGCAGGCAGTCGGCGGCCAGGACGCTGCCGACGGGCAGCACCGCCAGCTGGTGGCCGGGCTGCAGGCACAGCCGCAGGGCGTGGTGGTGGTCGAGCAGGGCCTGCAGCGCGCGCAGCAGGCGCTCGTGCTGCAGGGGCGGCACCTGCAGCAGCAGCGACTGCTGGAAGTGCTGCAGCGGGCCGCCCTGCTCGAGCAGGTCCTGGATGATGGGGGTGGCCGGCAGCGGGCCGACCGGCTCGACGGCTGGCGCCTGGGAGTGGTCCTCGACGGGCTGGGCCACGGCGGCCAGGGCGTGCACGCACTGGTGCTGGAAGACGTCGCGGGCGCTCAGGCGCAGGCCGGCCTGGCGGGCGCGGCTGACGAGCTGGATGGAGCTGATGCTGTCGCCGCCGAGGGCGAAGAAGCTGTCGTCGATGCCGACCTGTGGCAGGCCGAGCACCTCGGCGAAGAGGGCGCACAGCAGCTGCTCCTGCGCGGTGCGCGGGGCGCGGGTGCTGGCGGGGGTGAAGTCGGGGGCGGGCAGGGCCTTGCGGTCGAGCTTGCCGTTGGGGGTGAGCGGCAGGGCGGGCAGCGTGACGAAGGCGGCCGGCACCATGTACTCGGGCAGGCGCTCGGCGAGCTGCTGGCGCAGGGCGTTGCGGTCCAGCGGCGCGGACGCAGGCAGGTAGGCGACGAGCTGCAGGTGGCCGGGCCGGTCCTCGCGGCCGATGACCGCGCAGCCCGGGTGGCCGCAGTGGGCCAGCGCGGCCTCGACCTCGGCGGGCTCGATGCGGAAGCCGCGCACCTTGAGCTGCTGGTCGGCGCGGCCGAGGTACTCCAGCAGGCCGTCGGCGCGCCAGCGGACGAGGTCGCCGCAGCGGTACAGGCGCTGGCCCGGGGAGAAGGGGTTGGCGACGAAGCGCTCGGCGCTCAGTGCCGGGCGGCCGAGGTAGCCGCGGGCCAGGCCGGGGCCGGCGATGTAGAGCTCGCCGGGCACGCCCGGGGGCACCGGGTGCAGGCGCTCGTCGAGCACGTAAAGCCGGGTGTTGCGCAGCGGCGAGCCGATGGTGTTGCGGCTGGTGCGGGGGTCGATGGCGGCATGGCAGGCATCGACGGTGCACTCGGTGGGGCCGTAGAAGTTGTAGGCGCGCACGTGCGGGGCGGCGAGCAGGGCACGCCACTGGGACTCGCCCAGGGCCTCGCCGCCGAGCACCAGGGCGCGGGGCCAGCCGCGCCCGGGCTGCAGCAGGCCCAGCGGGTGGAGCTGCTCGAAGTGGGTGGGAGTGAGGTCGAGCACGTCGATGCGGTGGCGCAGGACGTGGTCGAGCAGCAGCTCGGCGTCGCGGCGGGTGGCATCGTCCAGCAGGTGCAGCTCGTGGCCGGCGGCCATCCACAACAGGCCTTCCAGGGCGGTGTCGAAGGCGAACGGCGCGGTCAGGGCGAAGCGGGCACGGGGCTCGGCGCTGCCGTGCAGCACCGAGGGGAAGAAGGTCTCGAGGTGGTGGGCCAGCAGGTTGGCCAGGCCGGCGTGGGGCAGCACCACGCCCTTGGGGGTGCCGGTGGAGCCGGAGGTGTAGATGACATAGGCCGGGTGCTGCAGCAGCAGCGGTCGGCGGCGCTCGGCGTCGCCCGGCGGGTGGTCGGGGGCCGAGGCGAGGGCCTGTTGCGCGGCGGGGGTGTCCAGGCACAGGGCGGGGAGGGGGGCGGCGAGTTCGTGGGCCAGGCGGTGCTCGGCGATGAGCAGCACGGGGCGGGCGTCGGCGAGCAGCTCGCGCTGGCGGGTGCCGAGGTGGGCGGGCTCCAGGGGCAGGAAGGCGGCGCCGGCCTTGAGCACGCCGAGCAGGCAGGCGAGCAGGTCCAGCGAGCGGGGCAGGGCCAGGGCGACGATGTCCTCGGGGCCGATGCCGCGGGCGATGAGGGTGTGGGCGACGCGGTTGGCGCGGCGGTCGAGCTCGGCGTAGCTGAGGGTGCTGCCGTGGCAGGTGGCGGCAATGGCCTGCGGCGTGAGGCGGGCCTGTTGCTCGAAGGCGGTGTGCAGCGGCGGGCAGGCCGGTGCCCGGGCGGTGTCGTTCCACTGCAGTAGCAGTTGCTGCCGCTCGCCGGCGTCGAGCAGGTCGATGTCGCCGATGGCTTGCGTCGGGTCGGCCGCCACCGCTTGCAGCAGGCGCAGCAGGCGCTGCGTCAGGCGCTCGGCGCTGGCCGCATCGAACAGGTCGCAGGCGTATTCGAGCTGCCCCTGCAGGCCGGCGGGCGAGCCGTCGGCCTGACGTTGCTCGGCGAAGTCGAAGCTGAGATCGAACTTCGCCACCGGCAGCTCGAAGCGGGCCTCGCTGCACCGCAGGCCGGGCAACACCAGCTCGTCGGCGCTCGCGTTCTGCAGCGCCAGCATGACCTGGAACAACGGATGGTGCGACAGCGAGCGCACCGGGTTGATCTGCTCGACCAGGTGCTCGAACGGCAGGTCCTGGTGCTCGTAGGCGGCCAGGTCGGCTTGGCGCACCCGTTCCAGCAAGGTGTCGAAGCCCGGGTTGCCGGCGGTGTCGGTGCGCAGCACCAGGGTGTTGATGAACAGGCCCACCAGGTCGTCCAGCGCACTGTCGGTGCGCCCGGCGATCGGGCTGCCGATGGGAATGTCGGTGCCGGCGCCCAGCCGGGTCAGCAGCGTGGCGAGTGCCGCCTGCAGCACCATGAACAGGGTGGCGCCGCGGGCCTGCGCCAGCGCGAGCAGCTGTGCATGCAGCGCCGCCGGCAGCTCGAAGCGCAGGTGCTGCCCCCGGTAGCTGGAGGCCGCCGGGCGGGGCCGGTCGGTCGGCAGGTCCAGCTGCTCCGGCAGGCCGTGCAAGGCCTGCCGCCAGTACGCGAGCTGGGTGGCCAGGCGGCTCTGCGGGTCGCCCTCGTCACCCAGCAGCTGCTGTTGCCACAGGGTGTAGTCGGCGTACTGCACCGGCAACGGCGCCCAGGCCGGGGCCTGGCCCTGCAGGCGGGCCGTATAGGCCTGCGCCAGGTCGCGCGCCAGCGGGCCCATCGAGGCGCCGTCGCCGGCAATGTGGTGCAGCAGCACCAGCAGCACGTGCTCCTGCGGTGACAGGCGCAGCAGCGTCACGCGCCACGGCAGCTCGCGGCCCAGGTCGAGCGGCTCGGCCGCCGCCTGGTTGAGCAGCTGCGCCACACCGGCCGGCTCGACGTCACGCACGACCAGCGGCGGCTCGGCCTGCTGCAGCACCTGCTGGCAGGGCGGATGGGTGTCGGGGAAGCGGGTGCGCAGGCTCTCGTGGCGGGCCAGCAGGTCGCCCAGGGCGGCACGCAGGGCGGCGACATCGAGCTCGCCGTCCAGGCGCAGTGCGAGCGGGATGTTGTAGGTGGCGCTGGGCCCTTCGAACTGGTGCAGGAACCACAGGCGGCGCTGCGCGAAGGACAGCGGCAGCGTGGCCGGGCGGGGTTGTGGCAGCAGCGGCGGGCGGGCCTGGCCGGCGGCGGCGAGCTGGCGGGCCAGCGCCTCGACGGTGGGCGACTCGAACAGCGTGCGGATGGCGACTTCCACGCCCAGCGTGCTGCGGATGCGGCTGACCAGCCGGGTGGCCAGCAGCGAGTGGCCGCCGAGGGCGAAGAAGCTGTCGTCGATGCCGACCTGTGGCAGGCCGAGCACCTCGGCGAAGAGGGTGCACAGCAGCTGCTCCTGCGCGGTGCGCGGTGCGCGGGTGCTGGCGGGGGTGAAGTCGGGGGCGGGCAGGGCCTTGCGGTCGAGCTTGCCGTTGGGGGTGAGCGGCAGGGCAGGCAGCGTGACGAAGGCGGCCGGCACCATGTACTCGGGCAGGCGCTCGGCAAGCTGCTGGCGCAGGGCCGGGGCGTCCAGCGGGGCGGTGGTGACGAGGTAGGCGACGAGCTGCCTGTGGCCGGCCTGGTCCTCGCGGGCGATGACGCTGTTGTGGGGGAAGCCGAGTGCGGCCAGGGCCGCCTCGATCTCGCCGAGCTCGATGCGGAAGCCACGTACCTTGACCTGCTGGTCGGCCCGGCCGAGGTAGTCGAGCTGGCCGTCCTCGCGCCAGCGGGCCAGGTCGCCGGAGCGGTACATGCGCTGGCCGGGCGTGAAGGGGTTGGCCACGAAGCGCTCGGCCGTCAGGCCGGGGCGCTGCAGGTAGCCGCGCGCCAGGCCATCGCCGGCGATGTACAGCTCGCCGGCCACGCCCGGCGGCAGCGGCCGCAGGGCCGCATCGAGCACATACAGCTGCGTGTTGGCCACCGGGCGGCCGAGCGGCGGCGGCGTGTCGCCCGAGAGGGTGCCGCTCATCGCGGCACAGATGGTCGACTCCGTCGGTCCATACGCATTCACCATGCGCCGCCCGGCGGACCAGGCCGCCACCAGCTGCGCCGGGCAGGCCTCGCCACCGACCACCAGGGTCTGCAGGGTGTCGACCTGGTGCGGCTCGAGGCTGCTCAGTGCGCTCGGCGGAATCAGCGCGTGCGTGACGCCAAGCCGGTGGATGACATCTGCCAGCGCCTCGCCCAGCAGCACGCCCGGCGGCGGGACCACCAGCGTGGCGCCGGCGGCGAAGCACATCAGCATCTCCATGCTGGCCGCATCGAAGCTCAGCGAGGCGAACTGCAGCACCCGGCTGGCCGGGCCCAGGGCGAAGCGCTCGACCTGGCTCCACACCAGGCTGGGGATGCCGGCATGCGTCAGCGTCACGCCCTTGGGCCGGCCGGTGGAGCCGGAGGTGTAGATCACATAGGCCGGGTGCTGGGGCAACAGCGGCGCAGTGCGGTCACCGTCCTGCGGGTCGTGGCCGGGGGCCGCTTGCAGTGCCGCCAGCGTCGCCGCATCGTCCAGGCGCAGGGCCGCGGTGCCCTGCGGCAGCCGCGCCAGCGTGCGGCCCTCGGTGACGGTCAGGCGCGGGCTGGCATCGCCCAGCATGTAGGCCAGGCGATCGGCCGGATAGTCCGCGTCGAGTGGCAGATAGGCGGCGCCCGCCTTCAGGATGGCCAGCCAGGCCACCACCATCTCCGGCGAACGTGGCAGCGCCAGTGCCACCCGGTCTTCGGGGCCGATGCCGCGGGCGATCAGCAGGTGGGCCAGGCGATTGGCCCGCCGGTTCAGCTCGGCATAGTCGAGGGCCTGGCCTTCGAACACCAGGGCCGTTGCAGCCGGTGTGCGGGCCGCCTGGGCTTCGAACCACTGTGGCACGGTGAGCGCCGGCAGGGGCCGCCGGGTGTCGTTCCATTGCACCAGCACCTGGGCGCGGCCGGCATCGTCGAGCAAGGGCAGCGCGCCGCAGCGCTGCTGCGGATGGGCGACCATTGCCTGCAGCAAACGGGTCAGGCGCTGCGACAGCGCCGCCGCCGTGGCTGGTGGGATCAGCGCCGGATCGTGGTTGAAGCGCAGCGACAGGCGCGCGCCCGGCGCGGCCAGCAGGCTCAGCGGGTAGTGCGTGGCATCGCTGCTGTGGAAGCCGGCGATGCGCAGCTCGCCCAGCGCGGTCTCGAGGCCGCTGTGGTCGATGGGGTAGTTCTCGAACACATAGAGCGTGTCGAACAGCTGGCCCATGCCGATGGCCTGCTGGATGCCCGACAGGTCCAGGTGCTGGTGGTCCATCAAGGCCGCCTGCCGCTGCTGCAGCTGCACCAGCACGTCGATGACCGCATCGGCCGGGTGCCACTGCAGCCGCAGCGGCACCGTGTTGATGAACAGGCCCACCATGCGCCCGACCTCTGGCAGCTCGGCCGGCCGGCCGGAGACGGTGGTGCCGAAGACCACGTCGCTGCGGCCGGTGAGCTGGCCGAGCAGCAGGCCCCAGGCGCCCTGCAGCAGGGTGTTCAGCGTCAGCCCGTGGCGCCGTGCCAACTGGCCGAGGTCGCTGCTCAAGGCTTCGGGCAGTTCCCACGCGAGCGATTCCTGCAGCCCCGAGGCCGCCGCACGGGCCGGCAGCAACAGCGTGGGCGACTCCAGCCCGGCCAGGGCGGTGGTCCAGCTGCGCTCGGCCACCGCCAGGTCGCGGGCCTGCAGCCAGGCCAGGTAGTCGCGGTAGGGTGTCGGCCGCGGCAGGGCGGCCGGCTGCGCGCCGGCGCCGTACAGCGCGAACAATTCCTGCACCAGCACCGGCAGTGACCAGCCGTCGAGCAGCAGGTGGTGATTGGTCAGCAGCAGCCGGTGGCGGTCTTGCGCCAGGCGCACCAGCGTGAAGCGCAACAGCGGTGCATCGGCCAGGTCGAAGCGGCGCAGGCGGTCTTCGTCCGCGATGCGCCGGCCCTCGCGTTCGCGGGCCGCCGCATCCAGTGCCTGCAGGTCGTGCAGCTGCCAGCGCAGTGGCACCTGGCGCGGCAGGACCTGCACCGGCTCGGCCAGCGGCTCGTGCAGGAAGCGCGCGCCCAGCTGGGGGTGGCGCTGCAGCACGGCCTGGGCGGCATTGCGCAGGCGCGGCAGGTCGAGCGGGCCCTGCAGGTCGAATGCCACCTGCACGACATAGGGGTCCGGCCCCTCGGGCTGGTAGAGGGCGTGGAAGAGCAGGCCCTTCTGCAGCGGCGACAGCGGCAGGATCTCGGCCACCTCGCCGCCTGCCTCGATCTGCTCGATCTGGGCCTGCGCGAGTGTCACGAGCGGCAGGTCCGACGGCGTCAGTCCGCCGGCACGCGGCTGGTCCAGCAGTCGCGCCAGGGCCTGCAAGGCGCGCTGGTAGGTGTGGGCCAGGTCCTCGACCTGCTCGTGCGAGAACAGCTCGCCCGCCCAGCTCCAGTGGGCGACGAACTCGGCGCCGGCATCGCCGTCCAGCGTCACCGCATTGAGCTCGATGGCATGTGCCAGCGACATGCGTGGGTCGCCGTGGGCGGCCAGTTCCTCCGGCGCCGGGCCCCAGTCTTGCGCCTGCCCGGCGCCGAAGCGGCCCAGGTAGTTGAAGCCGATCTGCGGCGCCGGTGCACTGGCCAGCAGCGTGCGGGCTTCGGGATCGAGGTGGCGCAGCACGCCCCAGCCCAGCCCGTTGTCGGGCAGCGCACGCAGCTGCTCCTTGACCCGCTTGACCAGCGCTGCCAGCGGCAGCCCGCCGTCCAGCGCCGCGCCGAGGTCGATGGCCGAGACATCCAGCCGCACCGGAAAGAGGCTGGTGAACCAGCCCACCGTGCGCGACAGGTCCAGCCCGGTGCCTTCGGTCTCGCGGCCGTGTCCTTCGAGGTCGATCAGCACCTGCTCCGCATGCACGCCGGTGCGCCGCTGACGCCAGTCGGCCACGGCCAGCGCGAAAGCGGCCAGCAGCACGTCGTTGACGCGCCCGTGGAAGCGAGCCGGCACCTGCGTCAGCAGGGCCGCGGTGGCGGCGGCCGGCAGGCGCACGCTCAGGCGTTGCGCGGTCGCCTGGGTGTCGCGGGCCGGATCGAGCGGCCGCGCCGACAGCAGCGGGTCTGGCATGCCGAGCAGGGCCGTCCACAGCGGCAGCTCGCTGCGGCGGGTGGCCAGGCCCCGCGGGCTCGCCAGGTGCAAGGCCCAGCTGCGCAGTGAATGGGTGGCGGGCGCGAAAGACGGCGCGGTGCCGTCGCGCGCCGCCTGCCAGGCGGCCTGCAGTTCGGGCAGCAGGATGCGCCACGACACGCCATCGACCGCCAGGTGGTGGATGGTCAGCAGCAGACGGCCGGCCTGCCCGCCGCGATCGAACCAGACGGCCTGCAGCAGCCGGCCCTGGGACGGATCGAGGCGCTCTTCCGCGGCGGCGGCGGCCTCGTCGAGCCGCTGCTGCAGCGCCTGCGCGTCCAGCCCGGCGATGTCGATGCGCCGCAGCGCCTCGCCCGCCGTGGCCGAGCCGGTCTCCGGCACCGTCATGTGCCATTGGCCGTCGTCGGCCTGTGCCAGGCGCAGCCGCAGGGCAGGGTGGCGGTCGAGCAGGGCCTGCAAGGCCGTGTGCAGGGCGTCTTGCTGCAAGCCGGCCGGCACATGCAGCAACACCGACTGGCTGAAGCGCCCGAAGGGGGTGCCGCGGTCCACCAGCCAGCGCATGATGGGCGTGAGCGGCAGCTCGCCGGTGGCCACGTCGGCCAGCTCGGCGGCCGCGGCGGCCAGCGGCCGCGCCACCGCGGCGAGCGCCGCCACGCTCTGGTGCTGGAAGACGTCGCGCGGGGTGATCAGCAGGCCGGCCTGGCGGGCCCGGCTCACCAGCTGGATGGAGATGATGCTGTCGCCGCCGAGGTCGAAGAAGCTGTCGTCGATGCCCACGCGCGGCAGGCCCAGCACTTCGGCGAACAGGGCGGCCAGGGCCGCTTCCTGCGGGTTGCGGGCGGCGCGCTGGCTGGCCGGGGTGAAATCCGGCGCCGGCAGCGCCTTGCGGTCGATCTTGCCGGTGGGCGACAGCGGCATGGCCGGCAGCAGCACCAGCACCGGCTGCATGTGGTCGGGCAGCTGGGTCGCCACCCAGCGGCGGATGTCGCTGAACTGGTCGAAGCTGGACGGGTTGTTCGCCAGGGCGGACAGGTCCGCCTGCATGCGGCCTGGCAGGTACAGGTCGCTGAGGACCGTCCCATCGGCCTCGTCCATGCGCAGGAACAGCACGTCGAGCCGGTGCTCGCCGGCGGCCGACCAGGTGGTGGCCACCCGCAGGCCGAGCCGCTCGCCCAGGGCGTGGAAGTCCTCGGCCGCTGCCGCCGGGCCGGCCAGCAGGCGCGCCCGCACGGCGGCCACCGGTTCACCGCGGCGCAATGCCTGCATGGCCTCGATCTCGGGCTGCAGGTGCAGGTTGGGCACGCCGCTCAGCCGCAGGCTGGCCGGCTGGCGCTGCTCCAGACGGGCCAGCAGCTCGTGGCGGTCGTGCACCTCGGTGCCCCAGGCCAGCGTGGGCAGCGCGGCCGCCGAGCGGGTTTGCAGGGGGCCCTTGCGGAGCACCACTTCGTAGCGGTGGCGGGTCAGCTCGTTGGCATGCCGGCTGCGCTTGGTCTGGATGTCGACGGCCGCGATCCCGGGCAGGGTGTGCGGCAGCTGCGCGAAGAACTCGGGCGCCACCAGCAGCTCCTTCTCGGCCAGCAAGGTCTGCTCGATGCGTCGCTGCAGCGTCGCTGCGTCGGTGCTGTCGTCGGCCTGGTGCAGCTGGATGGCGGTGGCGAAGCTGCGCAACAAGTGCAGGTTGCGGATGTCGCCGAGGTACAGCGCACCGCCGGGCACCAGCCGCTCCAGCGCGTGGCGGATCACGCCCTGCAGGTACTCGGCGTTCGGGAAGTACTGCACCACGGAGTTGATCACGACCACGTCGAACTCACCGCACGGCAGCCCCTCCATCTCATGCGCGGGCTGGGCCCGCAGCACCACGCGGGCGGCCAGCTGCG
Organism: Eleftheria terrae; assembly: GCF_030419005.1. Taxonomy (NCBI): domain Bacteria; kingdom Pseudomonadati; phylum Pseudomonadota; class Betaproteobacteria; order Burkholderiales; genus Eleftheria; species Eleftheria terrae. The sequence continues at coordinate 1,943,066 of NZ_CP106951.1, read as the reverse complement.
GCTGACGGTCGACCTCGGCGCGCAGGGTCTCGATGGTGGCGGCCGACAGGTCGGTGCCCCAGTACGCTTCGCAGTGCGGCGCCACCTGCGACAGGATCAGGCCGCTGCCGACGCCGATTTCCAGCACCCGCCTCGGCCGCAGCTCGAGGATGCGCTGCACGGTCGCCGCGCGCCATTCGCGCATCTCGTGCAAGGCGATGGGCTGGCCGTCGTAGCTGCTGCTCCAGCCATGGAAGTTCTCGCCGAACTCGCTGGCCCGGTGTTCGCCGTAGAGGTTTTCGTAGATGGTCTTCCATTCGCCGATCTGGCGCGCTTCCTGGTGCTCGTCGCGGACGGGCGTGGCGTCGCGTTCCAGCACGACATAGCCGACCAGCTGCTTGTGGCCGGGCTGGTCCTCGCGCGCCAGCACGGCCGCCTGCGCCACGGCCGGATGGCGCAGCAGCACGGTCTCGATCTCGCCGAGCTCGATGCGGAAGCCGCGCAGCTTGACCTGGTGGTCGGCACGGCCCAGGTATTCGAGCTGGCCGTCCGGGCGCCAGCGGGCCAGGTCGCCCGAGCGATACAGGCGCTCGCCCGGCACGAAGGGGTGGGCGACGAAGCGCTCGGCCGTCAGGGCCGGCCGCCGCAGGTAGCCGCGCGCGAGCCCGAGGCCGGCAATGTAGAGCTCGCCGGCAACGCCGACCGGCGCGGGCTGCAGTCCATCGTCCAGCACATAGAGCTGGCTGTTGAGGATGGCCCGCCCCATCGGCGGCACGGCCTCGCCGGCCAGCGGCGCGCTCATCGAGGCACACACCGTCGCCTCGGTCGGGCCGTAGGCGTTGATCATGGCGCGGCCGGGCGACCAGGCGCCCACCAGGTGCGGTGCACAGGCCTCGCCGGCCACCACCAGGTGGCTGCATGCGGGCAACGCGTCGGCCGGCATCACCGACAGCGCGGTCGGCGGCAAGGTGGCATGCGTGACCTGCTGTCGCTGCATCAGTTCGGCCAGCGCCTCGCCAGGCAGCAACTGCGGCGCGTCGGCCACCACCAGGGTGGCGCCCGAGAGCAGCGCCATGCACAGCTCCCAGAATGCCGCGTCAAAGCTCAGCGAGGCGAACTGCAGCACCCGGGCCCCGGGCCGCAGGCCCAGGCGCTCGACCTGGCTGGCCAGCAGGCTGGGCACGCCGGTGTGCGTGACCACCACGCCCTTGGGCCGGCCGGTCGAGCCGGAGGTGTAGATCACGTAGGCCGGATGCGCCGGCAGCGGTGGGCGGGCCGGGTTGTCGGTGGCCTGTGCGGCCAGCAGCTGCACCGTGTCCGGCTGGTCCAGCAGCAGGGCCGGCACGCGGTGGGCCGGCAGCCGGGCTTCGACGTCGCGGTGGCTGATCAGCCGCACCGGGCGGGCGTCCTCCAGCATGTAGGCCAGGCGCTCGGCGGGATAGTCGGGGTCCAGCGGCAGGTAGGCGGCGCCGGCCTTCAGGATGCCCAGCACGGCCACCACCATCTCCAGCGAGCGCGGCAGCGCCAGCGCGACGCAGTCCTCGGCGCCGATGCCCTGCGCCTGCAGGGCGTGGGCCAGCCGGTTGGCGCGCGCATTGAGCTGGGCGTAGCTCAGGTGGGTGTCGCCGAAGACGGCGGCGGGCTGCTGCGGATGCTGCTGCACCTGCTGTACGAACAGCTCCGGCACGGTGGCCGGCGCGAGCGGCCGGGCCGTGTCGTTCCACGCGCTCAGCAGGCGGTGGCGTTCCTCGCTCTCCAGCAGGTCGATGCGGCCGATGCGTTGCTGCGGCTCGGCTGCCACCGCTTCGAGCAGGCGCACCAGGCGGCCGGCCAGGGTGCACACAGTGTGTTCGTCGAACAGGTCGGTGGCGTATTCGATGTTGCCGTCCAGGCCCTGCGGGCTGCCGTCGGCGCTGTCGCTTTCGCCGAGATTGAAGAACAGGTCGAACTTCGCGCTCTGGAAGTCGGCCGGCTCCACCGACAGGCGCAGGCCGGGCAGCTCCAGCTCGGGCCGCGGCACGTTCTGCAGCGCCAGGCCGACCTGGAACAGCGCATGGTGGGCGGTGGAGCGCACCGGGTTGAGCCGCTCCACCAGCCGCTCGAAGGGCGCGTCCTGGTGGCCATAGGCGGCCAGCGCGGTGTCGCGCACCTGCTGCAGCAGGGCCTCGAAGCTCGGGTTGCCGGAGGTGTCGGTGCGCAGCACCAGCGTGTTGGCGAAGAAGCCGACCAGCTCGTCCAGGCCCTGGTCGGTCCGCCCGGCGATGGCGGTGCCGAGCGGGATGTCGGTGCCCGCGCCGAGGCGGGTCAGCAGGGCGGCCAGCCCGGCCTGCAGCACCATGAACAGGCTGGCCTGCTGGCGGTGTGCCAGCTTCAGCAGCCGGGCATGCAGGGCCGGCTCGATGCGCAGCGGCACCTGGCGGCCGCGGTAGCTGGCGACGGCCGGGCGCGGCCGGTCGCAGGGCAGGTCCAGGCGCTCCGGCAGGCCCTGCAGCGCCTGCTGCCAATAGCCGAACTGCCGCGCGATCAGGCTGGTGGGATCGTCCTCGTCGCCAAGCAGCTGTTGCTGCCACAGCGTGTAGTCGGCGTATTGCAGCGGCAGGGGTGCCCAGGCCGGCGCCCGGCCCTGCAGCCGGGCGGCATAGGCCTGCCCGAGGTCGCGTGCCAGCGGCGCCATCGAGCCGCCATCCGCGGCGATGTGGTGCACCAGCACCAGCAGCACATGCTCCTGCGGCGCCAGGCGAAACAGACGGGCCCGCAGCGGGATCTCGCTGCTCAGGTCGAAGCGGTGGCGCGCGGCGTCGAGCAGCGCGCCGGGCAGGGCGGCCTCGTCCAGCTCGACCGTGTCGAGCGGCGGCTGCGCCGTATCGGCCGGCAGCACTTGCTGGATCGGCTGGCCGTCGGCTTCGAGGAACACCGTGCGCAGGCTTTCATGGCGGGCCACCACGTCGCCCAGGGCCGCATGCAGCGCGCCAGCGTCCAGCGTGCCGGACAGGCGCAGCGGCATCGGGATGTTGTAGGTGCTGCCTTGCTCCTCGAACTGCTGGATGAACCACAGCCGCCGCTGGGTGTGCGACAGCGGCAGCTGCTGCGGCCGTGGCCGCGGTTGCAGTGGCGGGCGGGCCGCCTGCGCCTGCGGCAGCTGGCGCGCCAGGCTGTCCACCGTCGGGTGCTCGAACAGGGCACGGATGGACAGCTCCACGTCCAGCTCCGCGCGCACGCGGCTGACCAGCCGGGTGGCCAGCAGCGAATGGCCGCCGAGCTCGAAGAAGTGATCGTCGATGCCGACACGCTCCAGGCCCAGCACCTCGGCGAACAGCGCGCACAGTGCCGCTTGTTGCGCGGTGGCCGGGGCCCGGTAGCCGCCGGCGTCCTGGGCGAGGTCCGGGGCCGGCAGGGCACGGCGGTCGACCTTGCCATTGGGGGTCAGCGGCAGCGCCTGCAATGCCACGAAGGCGGCCGGCAGCATGTAGTCGGGCAGCGAGCGGCCGAGCTGCCGGCGCAGCGCGGCGCTGTCCAGGGCCTCGGCCGGCATGGTCAGGTAGGCCACCAGCCGGGCCTGGCCCGGCTGGTCCTCGCGGACCACCACCACGTTGTGGGGGTGGCCCAGGCGGGCCAGCGCGGCCTCGATCTCGCCCAGCTCGATGCGGAAGCCGCGGATCTTGACCTGCTGGTCGACCCGGCCAAGGCATTCGAGCTGGCCGTCGGCCCGCCAGCACGCCAGGTCGCCGGTGCGGTACATCCGCTGCCCGGACTCGTGCGGGTTGGCCACGAAGCGCTCGGCCGTCAGGCCGGGCCGCCCCAGGTAGCCGCGCGCCAGGCCGTCGCCGGCGATGTACAACTCGCCGGCCACACCGACGGGCACCGGCTGCAGGGCCGCGTCGAGCACATAGAGCCGGGTGTTGTCGATCGGCTGGCCGATGGTGATGGCCTTGCCGGGGGCGACACGCGCGAGGCTCGACCAGATGGTGGTCTCGGTCGGGCCGTACATGTTCCACAGCTCGCCGGCGCCGCCCAGCTCGGCGGCCAGCTCGGGTGGCAAGGCCTCGCCGCCGCACAGCAGGCGCATGCCAGGCTCGGCTTGCCAGCCGCAGCTGCGCAGCATCTGCCAGCTGGCCGGCGTGGCCTGGATCAAGGTCGGCCGGGCCTGCGCGATGTACTGGCTCAGGCGCGGGCCGTCCATGGCCAGCTCGCGTTGCAGCAGGTGCAGCTGCGCGCCGCACAGCAGGGGCAGGTACAGCTCGAGCCCCGCGATGTCGAAGGAGACCGGCGTCAGTGCCAGCACGATGCCGCTTGCGTCCAGACCCGGCTGCTGCCGCATGGCCTGCAGGAAGTTGGCGAGCGCGCGGTGCTCGATGGTGACGCCCTTGGGCCGGCCGGTGGAACCGGAGGTGTAGATCACATAGGCCGGATGGCGATCGCTGAGCGGGCGCACCCGGTCCTGCGGGCGCGGCGCCGTGTCGCGGGCGCGGGCAAGTGCCGCCTGCACGGCCGGATCGTCCAGCAGCAGGGCCGGGTCATGGGGCGGCAGGCTGGCGAGGCTGCCGGTCTGGGCCAGCAGCAGGGCGGGACGGGCGTCATCCAGCATGTAGGCCAGCCGCTCGCTCGGGTAGTCGAGGTCCAGCGGCAGGTAGGCCGCACCCGCCTTGAGCACCGCCAGCAGGGCGACGACCAGGTCGGCCGAGCGCGGCAGGGCCAGCGCCACCCGGTCTTCGGGGCCGATGCCCCGGCCGATCAACAGGTGGGCGAGGCGGTTGGCGCGGCGGTCGAGTTCGGCGTAGCTGAGGGTCTCGCCGTTGCAGACGAGGGCGACCGCATGCGGCGTGAGCGCCACCTGCCGCTCGATGCCGGCTGGCAGCAGCCACTGTGGCAGCGGCCGGGCGGTGTCGTTCCAGTCCAGCAGCAGCTGGCGGCGTTCGCGGCCGTCGAGCAGGTCGATGCTGGTGATCGGTCGCGACGGGTCGGCCGCGACGGCGTCGAGCAGCTGCAGCAGGCGGCGGCCGAGTTGTTCAACGCTGGCAGCGTCGAACAGGTCGCAGGCATATTCCAGCCGGCAGTGCAGTCCGCAGGGCGTGCCGTCGGCCTGGCGCTGCTCGCTGAAGTCGAAGCTGAGGTCGAACTTGGCCGCGGCGGTGTCCAGCGGCAGCGGGGTCGCGCTCAGCTTCGGCAGGGCCAGGCGGGGCGTTGCGGTGTTCTGCAGCACCAGCAGCACCTGGAACAGCGGATGGTGCGACAGGGAGCGCACCGGGTTGAGCACTTCCACCAGCTGCTCGAAGGGCAGGTCCTGGTGTTCGTAAGCCGCCAGGTCGGCCTGGCGCACGCGCTCCAGCAGCTCGGCGAAGCCGGGGTGGCCGCTGGTGTCGGTGCGCAGCACCAGGGTGTTGATGAACAGGCCGACCAGCTCGTCCAAGGCACTGTCAGAGCGGCCCGCCACCGGGCTGCCCAGCACGATGTCGTAGCCGGCGCCCAGGCGGGTCAGCAGCGCGGCCAGCGCGGCCTGCAGCACCATGAACAGCGTGGCCTGCCGCTCCTGGGCGAGCGCGGCCAGGCGCTGGTGCAACCCAGCCGGCACGCTGAGGGCGATGGCGGCCCCGCGCTGGCTGGGCAGCGGTGGCCGGGGCCGGTCGGTCGGCAGCGCCAGCTGCTCAGGGATGCCGCGCAGCGCTTCTCGCCAGTAGGCGACCTGGGTCGACAGCCGGCTGCCGGTGTCGGCCTCGTCGCCGAGCAGCTGCTGTTGCCACAGGGTGTAGTCGGCGTACTGCACCGGCAGCGGCGCCCAGGCCGGGGCCTGGCCGTGGCAGCGTGCGGTGTAGGCCTGGGCCAGGTCGCGCGCCAGTGGGGCGAGCGAGGCACCGTCTGCGGCAATGTGGTGCAGCACCAGCATCAGCACTTGTTGGGCCGGGGCCAGGCGCAGCAGCGTGGCGCGCAGCGGCAGGTCCTGCGTCAGGTCGAAGGCATGGGCGGCGGCCTGACGCAGGTCGTCGGCCAGGCGGGCGTCGCTGCTGTCGATCAGCTGCAGGTGCGGCTCGGCCTGCTGCAGCACCTGCTGGCAGGGCGGATGGGTGTCGGGGAAGCGGGTGCGCAGGCTCTCGTGGCGGGCCAGCAGGTCGCCCAGGGCGGCACGCAGGGCGGCGACATCGAGCTCGCCGTCCAGGCGCAGTGCGAGCGGGATGTTGTAGGTGGCGCTGGGCCCTTCGAACTGGTGCAGGAACCACAGGCGGCGCTGCGCGAAGGACAGCGGCAGCGTGGCCGGGCGGGGTTGTGGCAGCAGCGGCGGGCGGGCCTGGCCGGCGGCGGCGAGCTGGCGGGCCAGCGCCTCGACGGTGGGCGACTCGAACAGCGTGCGGATGGCGACTTCCACGCCCAGCGTGCTGCGGATGCGGCTGACCAGCCGGGTGGCCAGCAGCGAGTGGCCGCCGAGGGCGAAGAAGCTGTCGTCGATGCCGACCTGTGGCAGGCCGAGCACCTCGGCGAAGAGGGTGCACAGCAGCTGCTCCTGCGCGGTGCGCGGGGCGCGGGTGCTGGCGGGGGTGAAGTCGGGGGCGGGCAGGGCCTTGCGGTCGAGCTTGCCGTTGGGGGTGAGCGGCAGGGCGGGCAGCGTGACGAAGGCGGCCGGCACCATGTACTCGGGCAGGCGCTCGGCAAGCTGCTGGCGCAGGGCCGGGGCGTCCAGCGGGGCGGTGGTGACGAGGTAGGCGACGAGCTGCTTGTGGCCGGCCTGGTCCTCGCGGGCGATGACGCTGTTGTGGGGGAAGCCGAGCGCGGCCAGGGCCGCCTCGATCTCGCCGAGCTCGATGCGGAAGCCACGTACCTTGACCTGCTGGTCGGCCCGGCCGAGGTAGTCGAGCTGGCCGTCCTCGCGCCAGCGGGCCAGGTCGCCGGAGCGGTACATGCGCTGGCCGGGCGTGAAGGGGTTGGCCACGAAGCGCTCGGCCGTCAGGCCGGGGCGCTGCAGGTAGCCGCGCGCCAGGCCATCGCCGGCGATGTACAGCTCGCCGGCCACGCCGGGCGGCAGCGGCCGCAACGCCAGGTCGAGCACGTACAGCTGGGTGTTCCAGATCGGCGCGCCGATCGGCACGGTGCTGCCGCGCTCGTCGTCGCGGCAGGCCCAGGAGGTGACGTCGATGGCTGCTTCGGTCGGGCCGTAGAGGTTGTGCAAGGGACGCCCGAGCCGGGCACGCACCCGGTCACGCAGGGCACCTGGCAGGGCTTCGCCGCTGCAGAGGATGCGGCGCAGGCCGGTGCAGCCGGTGCTGGCCGGCTCGTCCAGGAAGGCCTCCAGCATCGACGGCACGAAGTGGACGGTGGTGACCGCTTCACGCTGGATCAGGCTGGCCAGGTAGGCCGGGTCGCGATGGCCGTCGGGGCGGGCCAGCACCAGGCGTGCGCCCTGCAGCAAGGGCCAGAAGAACTCCCACACCGAGACGTCGAAGCTCGACGGCGTCTTCTGCAGCACCGTGTCGCTGCCGTCCAGCTGGTATTCGGCCTGCATCCAGGCCAGCCGGTTGACCAGGCCGGCGTGGGTGTTGACGGCGCCCTTCGGGCGGCCGGTGGAGCCGGAGGTGTAGATGACGTAGGCCGGATGCAGCGGGGCCAGCGGGCGCACCCGCTGCGCATTGCTTGGCGCGTGCGCCGGGCCGCTTGCCAGGGCCGCTTGCAGGGCGGGGTCGTCCAGCGCCAGCAGCGCATGGCCGCCGGGCAGGCGGGCCGCCACGTCGGCGCGAGTCAGCACGCAGGCGGGTGCCGCATCACCGAGCATGTAGGCGAGGCGCTCGGCCGGGTAGTCGGTGTCCAGCGGCAGCCAGGCGGCACCGGTCTTGGTGACGGCGCAGAGCGCCACCATGAGATCGAGCGAGCGCGGCAAGGCGACCCCCACCGTCTGCTCGGCGCCGATGCCTTGCGCGATCAGGTGGTGAGCCAGCCGGTTGGCCCGCAGATGCAGTTCGGCGTAGCTGAGGGACTCGCCCTCGAAGCTGACCGCGATGGCATGCGGCGTGAGGGCGGCCTGGCGCTCGAGCAGGTCCGGCAGGCAGCCCGGGGGCAGGGCGTGGGCGGTGGTGTTCCAGCCGGTGAGCACCTGCTCGCGCTCGGCCGGTCCGATCAGCGGCAGGCGGCCGACCGGTTGTGCCGGGTCGGTGGCCAGGGCCCCCAGGATGTGCAGGTAGCCGGTGGCAATGGCCTGGGCGGCGGCCGGCGTGAAGACGTCGGGGCGCCAGCTGAACTTCAGCGTCAGCGCCTCGCCCGGCACGGCCACCAGGCCGAGCGGGTAGTGCGAGGAGTCGCCACCGTGGTGGCTGTGCAGGGCCAGGCGCAAGCCGCTTGCAGCGGCGCCCAGCGTCTCCTTGCCGAGGGGGAAGTTCTCGAACACCACCAGGGTGTCGAACAGCTCCGGCAGCCCGGCCAGTTGCTGGATCTCGGTCAGCCCCAGGTGCTGGTGCTCCAGCAATGCGGACTGCTGCTGCTGCAGGCGGGCCAGCAGGGCCTGGACCGGTTCCTCGGGGCGCAGCTGCAAGCGCAGCGGCACGGTGTTGATGAACAGGCCCACCATGCGCTCGACGCCTGGCAACTCGGGAGGCCGGCCGGACACGGTGGTACCGAACACCACGTCGTCGCGGTGGCTCAGCTGGCCCAGCAGCAAGGCCCAGGCGGCCTGCACCAAGGTGTTCAAGGTCAGCCCGAGGCGGCGCGCCAGCTGCGTCAGCGGTTCGCACTGCTCGCGCGGCAGCTGGAGGGTCAGGAGCTCGGGCAGCACGCTGGCCGCGCGGCGGGGCGCCACCCGGGTCGGCTCCTCCACGCCGGCCAGGGCGGCCTGCCAGGCCAGCCGGGCGGCCGGCCGGTCCCGCGAGGCGAGCCAGGCCAGGTAGTCGCGGTAGGGTGCCACGTGCGGCAGGGTGGTGGCCGTGCTGCCCTCGCCGTACAGCGTGAACAGCTCCTGCAACAGCAGCGGGGTCGACCAGCCGTCCAGCAGGATGTGGTGGCTGGTGAAGATCAGGCGATGGCATTCGGCATCCAGGCGGGCCAGCGTGAAGCGCAGCAGCGGTGCACGGTGCAGCTCGAAGCCCTGGCGCTGGTCATGGCGCAGCAGCGCCTCGAAGGCCGCTTGGCGGCGTTCGGCCGGCTCATCGCTCAGGTCGACCTCCTCCCAGGGCAGGGCCACCTCGCCGGCGATCAGCTGCAGCGGGGCCTGCCCTGCGGGCTGGACGAAGGCCGCCCCCAGGTTCGGATGGCGCCGCAGCAGCGCCGCCGCGGCGGCCCGCAGCGCGCCCGCATCGAGCGGGCCGTCGAGCGAGAACACCATCTGGGTGACATAGGCGTCGGCGGCCTGCCCGTCGTAGAGCGCGTGGAACAGGAAGCCGTGCTGCAGCGGCGTCAGCGGCAGGATGTCGACCAGCCCGGGATGCTGCGATTGCAGGGCGTCGATGGTGGCCTGGTCGAGGCCGGCCAGGGGCACGTCGGAAGGCGTGAGGGCGGCGCCGGAGGCCTGGGCCGCGTCGTGGGCGATGCGGCGCAGGGCGGCGAACCAGGAGTTGGCGAGGTCGTGGACGGCGGCGTGGTCGAGCAGCCGGGCGGCCCAGCCCCAGTGGGCGACGAGCTCGGGGCCGTGGGGGCCGTCCTGGGTGAGGGCGTTGAGCTCGAGCACATGGGCCAGGGGCTGCAGGGAATCGCTGCCGCCACCGAAGCTGCCCTCGTCGGGGGCGACGCTCCAGTCCTGGGCGGGCTGGCCGACGGCGAAGCGGCCGAGGTAGTTGAAGCCGATCTGCGGGGCAGGCAGGGCACGCAGCTGCTCGCGGGAAGGGGCGTGCAGGTGGCGCAGCAAGCCCCAGCCGATGCCCTGCTCGGGCAGGCGGCGCAGCTGCTCCTTGGTGTGCTTGAGGGCGCGCTGCAGCGCGGGGCCGCCGCTGCGCAGGGCCTCGGCGACATCGACGTCGGGCAGCTCGAGCTGGACCGGGAAGAGGCTGGTGAACCAGCCGACGGTGCGCGAGAGGTCGGCGCCGGGCACGATGTCCTCGCGGCCATGGCCCTCGAGGTCGAAGCGCAGGCGGGGCAGCGCACCGCGGCCCAGGCGCTGGCGCCAGTCGATGACGGCCAGCGCGAAGGCGGCCAGCAGGACATCGTTGACGCGGCCGTGGATGCGCTCGGGGGCCTGGGTGAGCAGGCACTGGGTGGTGGCGCTGTCCAGGCGCTGGCTGAGGCTGAGCTGGCTGGAGAAGGTGTCGAGCCGGGGGTCCAGCGGGAGGCTGGCCAGCGGCGGGTCCTCGCCCTGCAGCTGGGCCTGCCACAGGGGCAGCTGTTCGGTGCGGGCGGCGGCGGCGGCGGGCAGGGCGAGCGCCCATTGGCGCCAGGAGGTGGGCACCGGTGGCAGGGCGATGGGGTGGGGGTCGGCGCTGGCGAGCCAGGCGGCCTGCAGGTCCTGGGTGAGGATGCGCCAGGAGACGCCGTCGACGGCCAGGTGGTGGATGAGCAGCAGCAGCCGGGAGTCGGGGCCGAGGTCGAACCACACGGCCTGCAGCAGCCGGGCGGCCAGCGGGTCGAGGCGGTCCTGGGCGGCCTGGGCGTGCTGGCGCAGCAGCTCGGGGGTCAGGCGCTCGAGCGGCACGTGGTGCAGGCAGTCGGCGGCCAGGACGCTGCCGACGGGCAGCACCGCCAGCTGGTGGCCGGGCTGCAGGCACAGCCGCAGGGCGTGGTGGTGGTCGAGCAGGGCCTGCAGCGCGCGCAGCAGGCGCTCGTGCTGCAGGGGCGGCACCTGTAGCAGCAGCGACTGCTGGAAGTGCTGCAGCGGGCCGCCCTGCTCGAGCAGGTCCTGGATGATGGGGGTGGCCGGCAGCGGGCCGACCGGCTCGACGGCTGGCGTGTGCTCGGTCGGCTGCAGCGGCACGGCCACGGCGGCCAGGGCGTGCACGCACTGGTGCTGGAAGACGTCGCGGGCGCTCAGGCGCAGGCCGGCCTGGCGGGCGCGGCTGACGAGCTGGATGGAGCTGATGCTGTCGCCGCCGAGGGCGAAGAAGCTGTCGTCGATGCCGACCTGTGGCAGGCCGAGCACCTCGGCGAAGAGGGCGCACAGCAGCTGCTCCTGCGCGGTGCGCGGGGCGCGGGTGCTGGTGGGGGTGAAGTCGGGGGCGGGCAGGGCCTTGCGGTCGAGCTTGCCGTTGGGGGTGAGCGGCAGGGCGGGCAGCGTGACGAAGGCGGCCGGCACCATGTACTCGGGCAGGCGCTCGGCGAGCTGCTGGCGCAGGGCGTTGCGGTCCAGCGGCGCGGACGCAGGCAGGTAGGCGACGAGCTGCAGGTGGCCGGGCCGGTCCTCGCGGCCGATGACCGCGCAGCCCGGGTGGCCGCAGTGGGCCAGCGCGGCCTCGACCTCGGCGGGCTCGATGCGGAAGCCGCGCACCTTGAGCTGCTGGTCGGCGCGGCCGAGGTACTCCAGCAGGCCGTCGGCGCGCCAGCGGACGAGGTCGCCGCAGCGGTACAGGCGCTGGCCCGGGGAGAAGGGGTTGGCGACGAAGCGCTCGGCGCTCAGTGCCGGGCGGCCGAGGTAGCCGCGGGCCAGGCCGGGGCCGGCGATGTAGAGCTCGCCGGGCACGCCCGGGGGCACCGGGTGCAGGCGCTCGTCGAGCACGTAAAGCCGGGTGTTGCGCAGCGGCGAGCCGATGGTGTTGCGGCTGGTGCGGGGGTCGATGGCGGCATGGCAGGCATCGACGGTGCACTCGGTGGGGCCGTAGAAGTTGTAGGCGCGCACGTGCGGGGCGGCGAGCAGGGCACGCCACTGGGACTCGCCCAGGGCCTCGCCGCCGAGCACCAGGGCGCGGGGCCAGCCGCGCCCGGGCTGCAGCAGGCCCAGCGGGTGGAGCTGCTCGAAGTGGGTGGGAGTGAGGTCGAGCACGTCGATGCGGTGGCGCAGGACGTGGTCGAGCAGCAGCTCGGCGTCGCGGCGGGTGGCATCGTCCAGCAGGTGCAGCTCGTGGCCGGCGGCCATCCACAACAGGCCTTCCAGGGCGGTGTCGAAGGCGAACGGCGCGGTCAGGGCGAAGCGGGCACGGGGCTCGGCGCTGCCGTGCAGCACCGAGGGGAAGAAGGTCTCGAGGTGGTGGGCCAGCAGGTTGGCCAGGCCGGCGTGGGGCAGCACCACGCCCTTGGGGGTGCCGGTGGAGCCGGAGGTGTAGATGACATAGGCCGGGTGCTGCAGCAGCAGCGGTCGGCGGCGCTCGGCGTCGCCCGGCGGGTGGTCGGGGGCCGAGGCGAGGGCCTGTTGCGCGGCGGGGGTGTCCAGGCACAGGGCGGGGAGGGGGGCGGCGAGTTCGTGGGCCAGGCGGTGCTCGGCGATGAGCAGCACGGGGCGGGCGTCGGCGAGCAGCTCGCGCTGGCGGGTGCCGAGGTGGGCGGGCTCCAGGGGCAGGAAGGCGGCGCCGGCCTTGAGCACGCCGAGCAGGCAGGCGAGCAGGTCCAGCGAGCGGGGCAGGGCCAGGGCGACGATGTCCTCGGGGCCGATGCCGCGGGCGATGAGGGTGTGGGCGACGCGGTTGGCGCGGCGGTCGAGCTCGGCGTAGCTGAGGGTGCTGCCGTGGCAGGTGGCGGCAATGGCCTGCGGCGTGAGGCGGGCCTGTTGCTCGAAGGCGGTGTGCAGCGGCGGGCAGGCCGGTGCCCGGGCGGTGTCGTTCCACTGCAGTAGCAGTTGCTGCCGCTCGCCGGCGTCGAGCAGGTCGATGTCGCCGATGGCTTGCGTCGGGTCGGCCGCCACCGCTTGCAGCAGGCGCAGCAGGCGGGCGGCGAGGCTGTGTGCAGTGGCGGTGTCGAACAGATCGGTGGCGTATTCCAGCAGGCCCTGCAGGCCGGCGGGCGAGCCGTCGGCCTGGCGCTGCTCGGTGAAGTCGAAGCTGAGGTCGAACTTCGCGATGGCGAAGTCGAAGTGCGTTTCGCGGCAGGCCAGGCCGGGCAGGGACAATGCAGTGCTGCCCTCGTTCTGCAACATCAGCATGACCTGGAACAGCGGATGGTGCGACAGCGAGCGCACCGGGTTGATCTGCTCGACCAAGTGCTCGAAGGGCAGGTCCTGGTGCTCGTAGGCGGCCAGGTCGGCCTGGCGCACCCGCTCCAGCAAGGTGTCGAAGCCCGGGTTGCCGGCGGTGTCGGTGCGCAGCACCAGGGTGTTGATGAACAGGCCCACCAGGTCGTCCAGCGCACTGTCGGTGCGCCCGGCGATCGGGCTGCCCAGCGGGATGTCGGTGCCGGCGCCCAGCCGCGTCAGCAGCGTGGCGAGTGCCGCCTGCAGCACCATGAACAGCGTGACCCGGTGCGCGTGGGCGACCGCGAGCAACTGCCGGTGCAGCGCCGCATCGATCGTGAAGCGCAGGTGCTGCCCGCGCTGGCTGGACACCGGCGGGCGGGGCCGGTCGGTCGGCAAGGGCAGTTGCTCGGGAATGCCACGCAGGGCTTCCGACCAATACGCGATCTGGGCCGACAGCCGGCTCGTAGGGTCGCTCTCCTCACCCAGCAGCTGCTGTTGCCACAAGGTGTAGTCGGCGTACTGCACCGGCAGCGGCGCCCAGGCCGGGGCCTGGCCTTGCAGGCGGTCCGTATAGGCCTGCGCCAGGTCGCGCGCCAGCGGGCCCATCGAGGCGCCGTCGCCGGCAATGTGGTGCAGCACCAGCATCAGCACCTGTTGGGCCGGGGCCAGGCGCAGCAGTGTGGCGCGCAGCGGCAGGTCCTGCGCCAGGTCGAAGGCATGGGCGGCGGCCTGACGCAGGTCGTCGGCCAGGCGGGCGTCGCTGCTGTCGATCAGCTGCAGGTGCGGCTCGGCCTGCTGCAGCACCTGCTGGCAGGGCGGATGGGTGTCGGGGAAGCGGGTGCGCAGGCTCTCGTGGCGGGCCAGCAGGTCGCCCAGGGCGGCACGCAGGGCGGCGACATCGAGCTCGCCGTCCAGGCGCAGTGCGAGCGGGATGTTGTAGGTGGCGCTGGGCCCTTCGAACTGGTGCAGGAACCACAGGCGGCGCTGCGCGAAGGACAGCGGCAGCGTGGCCGGGCGGGGTTGTGGCAGCAGCGGCGGGCGGGCCTGGCCGGCGGCGGCGAGCTGGCGGGCCAGCGCCTCGACGGTGGGCGACTCGAACAGCGTGCGGATGGCGACTTCCACGCCCAGCGTGCTGCGGATGCGGCTGACCAGCCGGGTGGCCAGCAGCGAGTGGCCGCCGAGGGCGAAGAAGCTGTCGTCGATGCCGACCTGTGGCAGGCCGAGCACCTCGGCGAAGAGGGTGCACAGCAGCTGCTCCTGCGCGGTGCGCGGGGCGCGGGTGCTGGCGGGGGTGAAGTCGGGGGCGGGCAGGGCCTTGCGGTCGAGCTTGCCGTTGGGGGTGAGCGGCAGGGCAGGCAGCGTGACGAAGGCGGCCGGCACCATGTACTCGGGCAGGCGCTCGGCAAGCTGCTGGCGCAGGGCCGGGGCGTCCAGCGGGGCGGTGGTGACGAGGTAGGCGACGAGCTGCTTGTGGCCGGCCTGGTCCTCGCGGGCGATGACGCTGTTGTGGGGGAAGCCGAGCGCGGCCAGGGCCGCCTCGATCTCGCCGAGCTCGATGCGGAAGCCACGTACCTTGACCTGCTGGTCGGCCCGGCCGAGGTAGTCGAGCTGGCCGTCCTCGCGCCAGCGGGCCAGGTCGCCGGAGCGGTACATGCGCTGGCCGGGCGTGAAGGGGTTGGCCACGAAGCGCTCGGCCGTCAGGCCGGGGCGCTGCAGGTAGCCGCGCGCCAGGCCGCTGCCGGCGATGTACAGCTCGCCGGCCACGCCCGGCGGCAGCGGCCGCAGCGCACCGTCCAGCACATAGGCCTGCATGTTGTCCAGCGGCGTGCCGATGGGCACGCTGTGGGCCTGCTCGTCGAGCCGGGGCACCGCATGGCTCAGCGCGAAGGTGGTGGTTTCGGTCGGGCCGTAGCCGTTGACGACCTGCAGCGCGGGGTGCAGCGCCTGCAGGCGGCGGATGGCGCTGGCCGACAGCACATCGCCACCGGCCCACACCTGGCGCAGCGGCGCGAACAGCGCCGGGGCCGAGTCGGCCAGCTCATGGAAGAGCCCGGCGGTCATCCACAGGCTGGTGACGCCGGCCTGTGCGACCAAGCGCTGCAGCTCGGCGGCATCGAGCTGGCCGGGGGGCGCGACGACGATGCGCCCGCCGTTGAGCAGGGGCACCCACAGCTCGTAGGTGGAGGCATCGAAGGCATGCGGCGCCTGCAGCAGCACGCAATCGTGGCCGGCCTGGAAGCGGCGGTCCTGGGCGAACTCGGCGATGTCGCGCTGGCGCACCGCGACACCCTTTGGGGTGCCGGTGGAGCCGGAGGTGTACATCACGTAGGCCAGCTGCTCGGGATGGGCGGCGGCCGGCCGGCGGGCCGGGGGCCGCTGCAGCGGCGGCAGCGGGCGGTCCAGGCGCAGCAGCTGAGCGCGGTGGCCGTCGAGCTGCAGGAAGCCGCGGCCGTCGATGCTGGCATCGGCCAGCAGCACGCGGGCGCCAGTGTCGCGCAGCAGCTGCACCAGGCGGGCATCGGGGTGCTGCTCGTGCAGCGGCAGGTAGTAGCCGCCGGCCTTGAGCACCGCCAGCTCGGCGATGACGAGCTCGGGCGAGCGTTGCAGGAAGAGGGCCACGCCTTGCTCGGCACCGATGCCCAGGTCGTTCAGGACATGAGCGAGTCGGTTCGCCTCTTCATCGAGCTGCGCATAAGTGAAGCATCGGTCGGCAGCCGTGAGAGCGATGGCCTGCGGCCGGCTGGCCACCTGCTGGTCGAACAAGGCCAGGGGCGTCGCGGCGGGCAGCGGCCGCGGAGCCGGCTGCCAGTCGAGCAGCAATTGCCGGCGCTGCGCCGCGTCCAGCAGATCGATCCGGGCCAGAGGGCGGTACGGATCGGCAAGGCCCTGCTCGATGAAGCGCAGCAAGCGCCTGAGGTGCCAGGCCACCTCGGCCTCGCTGTAGGTCTGCGCATTGGCGTCCAGATGCAGCTCGCACTCCGACGTGCCGAGTTGTCCCTGCACCGTGACCGCGAGATCATCCACCGGCCCGTTGGAGAGGGAGTGCAAGCGCGCCGGCACACCAGCCAGCGTGAACGCGAAGTCGAAGGGCAGGATGTTGATGCGCGGTCCGAAGGACGCGACCCGCCCGCTGCCACCATGGAAGCCGCGGATGTCCTTGCCACGGAAGTTCTGGTGCTTGAGTGCCTTGAGGATCTCCCGCCCGGCCTGCTGCGCGAGCTGCGCCAGGCTGGCATGGGGGGCGAAGGCCAGCTTCAAGGGCAGCGTGTTGGCCAGCATGCCGAGCGCCTGGCGTGTCGCCCGGCTGCGGGCGGCCACGGGGAAGTCGAACACCATGTCCGGCCGGTTGGCGATCGACTGCAGATAGGCCGCGGTGGCGGCCGTGAGCAGCTGCGGCCATGGGCTGCCCGTGCGCCGCTCCGCCTGCAGCAGCGCTGTGGCGAGTGCCTCCGGAATGAAGCAGGTCTGGCGCCGAAAGGCCCGCGCGTGAGGTGCCTGCCGCCCGCTCAGCGGGCCAGCCTCCGGCGCCTGGGCCAGGTACTGGCGCCAATGCTCGGCGTCGGCTTGGTAGCGATCCGAGCTGCGGTAGAGTCGGTCCTCGGCGAGCAGGTCGGCGAACGGCCCGAAGCCGCATTCCTCCGCGGCCTGTCCCGCGCACAAGGCGTTGTAGACGTCCACCACCCGGCGGACGATGAGCGTCAGGCTCTGGCCGTCGATGATGACGTGGTGATAACGCTGGTACCAGACGAAGTGCGCCGGCCCGAGCTTGAACAGTTCATAGGTGTAGAGCCGGTCCGACAGGAGGTCGAACACGGTGGCTGCGTCGTCGCGCATCCTTTCCTGGGCGGCCCGCAGGGGTCGGTCTTCGCCGGACAGGTCGGTCACGCGCAGCGGTGTGGCAGCCCGAGGGCCGATGTGCTGGTGCGGGCCTTCATCGTCCTGCGTGAGCCGCAAGCGCAGCGCTTCGGCTTCTTCCTGCACCTGGCGGATGGCGGCTTCGAAGCGGCCAAGGTCGAGATCGCCGCGGATGTCGAGCCAGCCGCAGCTGTCATACAGCGGGTTCGCCGGATCGAGCTGCTGCGCGAACCACATCTCCAGCTGCGGTGCCGACAAGGGCAGGCGATCTACATGACTCATTTGCTCTTCCTTGATGGATGCCGAGATCGATGTTGAGGAGCGGTGCCGCGGCCCCGCCGGAAAGACGGCCAGATGCCCGGCGCCAGGGCCGATGTCGGCGAGCCCGTCAGGCCGAGGGCCGGCCGCG
Organism: Eleftheria terrae; assembly: GCF_030419005.1. NCBI lineage: Bacteria > Pseudomonadati > Pseudomonadota > Betaproteobacteria > Burkholderiales > Eleftheria > Eleftheria terrae. The sequence continues at coordinate 1,925,826 of NZ_CP106951.1, read as the reverse complement.
TGCTACACCGGCGCGAGCCAGGTCATTGAATGGAGCCGCGATGTCGCATTGATGACGGCTTCAGGCCGGCACGGTGCGCAACGCTGGGGACGAAGGGGGATGGACGGTGCTCGGGCTTGCAAGCGGCGCTGGGGCGCGCCAGGCGCGGGCGGAGGTTCCTGCGTTGTGGTCCATCGTTGTTTGCGCTGGGTGACAAGGTGCGTGCGGCGTGGTGGACCCGGCTTGTGGCCCGGTCGTCACCGTTCTCGTGAGAGGCCGCGCATGAGGACTGCCGATATCAACAGGCCCCGAACCAGCGGCAGGATAGGGAGAAGCGATGGGCCGGTAACCTGTCAGGATTGCGCGGTCACCGCCCCATGGCGCACGGAGACTGGCCGCAGCGCCTGCTAGAACTTTCCCTGCCTGTACGCTCGGGCAAGCGCGCGGGCACGCCCGCAAGGTCCTCTTGTCGCGGCGCGCGGGGCCCCATCGCGGCCCCGCGCTTGCGCCTCGCCTCACTCGGCCCGCACGCTCCTGAGCGTGGGGCTGAACATCGACAGCAGAGAGAAGCCAGAGAGGCACAGGCCGACGACCATGAAGAGCGTGGTGATCGACACAAACTGCGTGAACACGCCGGCCAGCAGGGCGGACACGGGTGCCACGGCGGTCATGATCAGGGTCATGATGCTGATGATGCGCCCCAGCAGCCCGCTGGGAATGCGCTGCTGGATCCATGTGAAGAGGCGCACTTCGACGAAGCCGGCGCCAGCGCCGAGCGTGAACATCAGCGCGACGCCAACCACCAGGTAGTGGTTCAGGCCCATGCCGAGCATGGCCAGGCCGGCGAAGAAATCGATCAGGCAGACGGCCAGGCCCAGCGACAGGGTCTTCTGCAGCCGCAGCCCGGACAGCAGCATGCCCAGAAGCTGCCCGAAGCCGTTCGCCGATATCAGCGCACCGAAAGCGGTGCTGTCCAGCGCCATCTGTTCCTTCACCAGGATCGGCAGACCGACCTGCACGGTGCCGCTGGCGAGGAACACCGCGATGCTCCAGTAGAGCGTCAACAGGCGCAGCAGCTTGTCCGACCACAGCCAGCGGATGCCTTCGAGGATGGACCGCACCACATGCTGGTTGCCCTGCCGTTGTTCGCTCTCCGGTTCTTGCGCCGGCGTGACCGTGAGTGCCGGGACCGTCACAGCGGCGATGAGGAAGCACAGCGCATCGACGAGAAAGGCCACGCCCAGGCCCTCGGAGGTGCTCACCAGCAGGCCCGCGAGCAGCGGGCCCACCAGGATCGAGATCTGGCTCACGCCCATCATGATGGAGTTGGCCTGGGGCAGCTGCTCCGGCTGCACGATGCGGGGCAGCATGGCCATGCGTGCAGGAATCGCGAAGGTGCCGACCAGGCCCATCAGGAAAGCGAAGACGTAGAGTCCCGCCAGCGTGAGCTTGTCGGTAATCACCAGCGTGCCGAGCAGCGCCAGCAGCAGACACCCGGTGAAGGCCGCAGCACGCAGGATGTGGCGAGGCGAATGACGATCGACCAGCGCGCCGGCAATCAGCAGAAAGGCCACGCGCGGCAGGCCGACGACGGCCAGCACCGTGCCGAGCGCGAGGCCGCTGCCGGTGAGCTTGAAGACCAGCCACGAGGTGGCGATCATGGTGAACTGGTCGCCCAGCAGCGAGCAGGAGCTGCCCAGGAGCAAGCGCAGGAAGCCCGGATGCTTGAGGATCGTCGGAGGGTTGGCGGTGGCCTCGTCGGTGGGAAGGGCGTGCGTGGTGTCTTGCATCAGGGGAACCGTGTGGTGGCAGGTGGATGAGGCAAGCTGGGCGACTCGATGAACTGCAGGTTTTGACAGTGCACCTGTGAAGCGATCGCTGCAGAGCAGGCGGGACTGCTTCGCTTCTTCGCCCGGAAGCGGCGCCATCTTCCGATGCTCCACGACATTGCGCAAGACCGGCGACAGCAGCTGCAGGGCTGGTTCAGGGAGCTGGGGGCTGGCGATGCGGTGAGCGATCTGGTACGCAGTATTGAGTCCCGAGGAAGACAAAAGCATGAAAGCAGCGGCGTCAAAGGACGAAGGCGGCGAGGCCTTCGCGCGGCTTGCGCCAGATGGGTGCCTGGCGACGTGCGAATGTCGGTCCGGCTGAATGAAGCGTGATGGCGGTATCGCCATGAACGACTTGCTGCGCCGGTGAGGCGCGCTGCTTCTGTTCTGTAGGGAGGGCCGGCTGACGACGGCCATGACGGGCCCGCGGTTCACTGGCGATGATGCGGTGGAAGATCCGTCTCACGCTCCCGGCCGCGCGGTCGTGCTGGCGCCGAACCTGCCTCGTCCGCGGTGCTTCCCGTGGCGGCAGCACCGGAGCCGGGGGCATCTGCGTTGGCGGGTGGGCCGTGCTGCGCGGCTGATCCGTGCAAGGCGCCGGCCGCTGCCAATCCTGAGCGCATCGCCAGCAAGCGCGACCTCGGTGGACATGACTGCTGCAGGCGCAGGCGTCTTGCAGGCGAGGTCGCCATCGGCGACCGATGTTCGTCGAGATGCAAGCCCGCCATCGGCACTGCTGTGCGCCCTAGCGAGTGCATCCGGCCGTAACGGGTAGGACACCTGCGTTACCCCGCCATGGGAGCCGGGCAGATGGCCAGAAGCGCGGGGCCCGTGGATGATCGGGGCGGCGACACAGCTTGGACCGGCCGCCCTCACTGCCGGGTCGCTAGCTTCCCGGTGGATGTGTGGTGCCGGCGACCAGAAGGTCGCCGTGGATCTCGCAATGGCACTCGTCATGCCAACCGTAATGCAAGTCGGTGCAAATGGAATGGCGCACACCAGAGGGGACGGAATAGCCGCTCATGGCGAGATCGGACTTCAGGCTGGCGAATACCGAACCCTGCCTTGGCCAGTTCGCCACTTCCGGCCCGGTAGCGAGTTCATTGCCTCTTGCCAGTTCCATCTTGATGATGAACAGGAGCTCGTCGCAAATTCTTGTTGAGGACATCTTGGTCTTGTTTCAATGGGCTGCCTTCATGGCGTTCCCAAAGGTCGCTCTCCAGCGGTCGGGGGGTCTCCATTCGACACCCCTGCCGCCTACCCGGGAGCATAGCAACGCCCGCGCGGCGGCACTCCTCCGCCAGCTTGGACGCTCCCCGGTGGGTCAGGCCCGCAGTGGCCCGTTGTTGCTCTTGTAGACCACTTGCAGATGCCTGAAACCCACCCGCTGCTGATCGAACATCACCCCGAGCCCTCCGACATCCAGCGGGTGGGTGTTCAGCCAAGCCACCAGTTCATCGCGTGTCTGAGCCCCACTCATCACCAGGGCGCTCATGACGGTTGAGCCGTAAAAAAATCCCTCGAACGCCGTGAGACTGTCGGGAAGACCGTCACGCCCCACCGTCAGTTGCCGATACTCCTGCGCAAGCGCCGCGGTCGCAAAACGGGGCAACGGAAAGGCCGAAACGAGGCCCAACCCGGTGGCTATGCCCGCATCAGCCTGAACGTCGGGTTGAGCGCCGAGCAGCTGCGCCATTTCGCCGACGTGCTGGGGCAGCGTGGCCAGCCCGACGCCACAAGGCGCGTGCGCAAGGCGCTCGAGCGGGTGAACGGGGACAGCGCTAAGCGATCGGCTCGGCCTTGAAGGCCGCGAGCCGTGCTGGCGGACGGGGCTGTCGTGCTCACCGGCGTCGCGGTCAGCGGGGCTGCAGTGGCTGCCACTCGGCGCGCACCCTGAAGGAGCGAGGACTGCACGCCCTTGGCCCCGGAGTGCCCATGAAGCAACCCTTGCTAACGACGGCGCTTGCCCTGACATGGCTTGCGTCACCGCGGTGGCCCCCGCTGCTGCGCGGAACCACGGCCCTACCGCGCACCCTGCGAACGTACCCGTGCACAAGGAGGCAGGCAGGATGAAGATTCGAACTGACCCTGGATGGGAAAGTGCTGGCCGCCACCCTGCTCGACAACGCGACGGCCCGCGCCCTGGGGCAATCTGGCGATCTTCTACCGTGACTTCGATTACTCGCGTGGGCTTGTGAAACTGGGCCGTACCGAAGGCGACGCCCGCCCGCTTGCCGTGCGGGGCCCGGTCAAGGTTCGGATAGAGCTGGTGGGCAACTGATAAGGGCATTGCCGGACGCGGCTATCAATCGGAAGACCGTCGCGTATCGAGTCTTGCGTGAACTGGTGGTGCTGGCAGCGAAGGGCAACTGCCTGGGGGCAGGGGCACCGGCCGGCCCCTGCGTGCCAAACGATTCCTTCACCGGCTGCGTCCCGTCTTGGCGCTGCGTCTTGTCCGATGCATGGCCCATGCGCGCAATTCCTTCCTGCCGGACGATCCAGGACAGCATTCCCGCTGTGCCGTAGGCCGTGTCGTTGACGAGGCATGGCAGCCTCTTGCCGAAGCGCTGCTCCACGCGCTCGACGATCGCCCTGGTCGGGGCCATCGCTTGCGTGCGGTTCGCTGGCGTCACTCAACGTCGACGGTAACCCGGCCTGCCAGGCCATCGAATGGTTCGGATCTTCGGGAAGGGGTCATGAAGAGCCGCAAGCGCTCGATCTTCGATCCTCCACCCGCGTCGGTTGTTAGCCGGCTGTCCGCTGTCCCGGCGCAGCGGCTCGTGCAAGAAGCTACCCGACCGCTCTCTTCGTCACACGAGCGGAGCCAGCGGCAGGAACGGGGAGGTGGATCTCATCCGCCCTTCTGCGACCACTCAGTGAAGACCGCCAGTTGAGCGGCGAAGGCACTCTGGTAGGCTGCTCGCCCTTCGCCGCGGGCAACATAGGCGGAAAGCCTGGGATAGGCGTCAAGCAAGCCCGAGGCTTTCAACCTGAGCAGCACCGACACCATCATCAGATCGCCCGCGCTGAACTCACCGTCGAGCCAGTCGGCATCGCCGAGGCGATCGGACAGCTCACCCAGCCGGACGCGAATGCGATCCTCGACGAGCGGCAGGCGCTGTTCGCACCAGCTCCTGTCAGCCTCCAGGAGCCTGGCGGTTTGAAGGTCAAGGATTGGCGGCTCCACCGTGTTGAGCGCGGCAAACATCCACGCGATCGCGCGGGCCCGCGCATGTGCATCGTCTGGCAGCAGGCCTGCATGGCGCTCAGCGATGTGGAGCACGATGGCCCCCGACTCAAACAGGACCAGGTCGCCTTCTTCATACGTCGGAATCTGCCCGAAAGGATGAAGCGCGCGATGCGCCGGCTCTTTCATCGCAGCGAAGGAAACCAGTCGAACCGCGTAAGCTTGCTTCACTTCTTCAAGGGCCCAGCGAACGCGCATGTCCCGCGCGAGTCCCCTGCCGCGATCAGGGGACCGTTCAAAAGCGGTGATGGTGGGGGTCATTGGCCGATTCCTCCTGTGCTGAATGGCTCGTTGAGGGTCTCTGACACTGACTCGACGTTCGAGGCCCCCCAAAATCGACATCGTTGAACGTCTTTCGGAGGTCGGTGTCCCGGGCGCCACCCTTCAAGCGAACCTTGCCATGACGAAACTGGACCGCCCCAGGCCAACGTTCCCGGATCGCAGGTCGCCGTGGAGATTCGGGTTTCCTCGGTGTCTGCTCCTCCAAGACGAAGCGCGGCCGCTCTCTTCGACGCAGGTGCAAGTGCTTGTCCTGAAATGTCTTCCGAGAATGTCGAATCGAGGAAGCGGGAACTTCCACGCCAGGTTGAGGTTTCAGACGCCTGTGTTCCTGCCAGCCATTGCACATCGCAGCCAGGCCGATGTCGTCCTCTGGTATCCACCCGGTCTTCGTTTCCAGGGTGCGCGAAGTTCGCCTCCCTCCCACCTCGGTGCTGATCGCAATCCTCGCACCGCGCGGGGCCGTTTCACAATCGCTCACGCATTCGTCCAGCCTAGCTTCACCGTGCGTTTACAAACCACCGGCACGATATTGGCCTCTACAACAACACGGGGACAAGAGAATGACTTTTCACCTCAGGCGGCCGCTCGGCGCTGCGCCACAGGGGCGGGGTTTGAACGCATGGTGCGCCACCATCGCTTTCGCTGTGACCTGTGCCATCGCGCCGGCCAGCCATGCCACGGACCGCGTGGTTCCCAATGACGGATCCCACAGCAAGATCAGCGACCCCGCTGCCACCGAAGAGACCCGAAGTCTCTATGGCTTCATCAAGAGCCGCACGACGAAGGTCAATTCCAGCCTGATCCTGGGCCAACACCTGGGTGGGCCCGCGGACCTGGGCGAATCGTCGCCTGCCTTCGATATGGCGACTTACCGCATCGACAGTCAGACGCCGTCTCGGCATGCCTATCCGCGCATGATCGGGGGACGCTATGACGCCAACAATGAGCAAGGCATCTACACGCTCGACAAGGCCGTCATTCAGCAGATCAATCAGCGCCTGATTGAGGTGTACAACATCTATCGCCCGGTCGTCTCGATCACGGCCACGCCCCGAAATCCGTGGGCACAGAAGCAGGGGCGTTCCTTTACCGATCTCGACGGCTCCCTGGCCTCCCTGTCGCGCAAGCACTTGGCGGGCGCACCGCTTGGATCGCCGGTCAGGAACTTCTGGGACGACGTCGACACCATCGCGGACGGCCTGCTCGCGCTCAAGACAGCTGATGGCAAGCCGATTCCCGTGGTGTTCCGCCCGTTCGCGGAGTTCAACACCGAGAAGTACTACTTCGCCCGCAAGAGCAGCGCCGAGTTCCGTGAATTGTGGAAGGAGGTGGCCGACTACTACGTGAACCAGCGGGGGCTGCACAACCTGATCTTCACCTGGGAGGCCTGGGTGTGGCACCGCAACCCCAAGTTCCAGCCGTCGCAGGTCGACATTGCACCGTGGTATCCGACGCCGTCGGTGGAGTTCCCCAACCCGTTCGTGGACGTGGTCTCGGGCGCGTTCTACTTTCAGTCGGGTGATACGGCGCTCTTCGACCTCAAGTTCACCGACCCGAGCCCGGACGCGGACGTGTTCTATGCGCTCATGAACCTCGCGATCTCGAACAACAAACCTTTCGGGGCGGCGCAGTGGGCGGTCAACTATCCGAAAAGAGAGCCTTGCTGGCGCGGCGACAACAACAACACACTGCGTTTCATGGAAAGTCTGGACGATCGGCACTACGTGCCGGCGCCTACCACCCAGCATCTGTCCTTCGTGTACTACTGGGGTGACAACCACCTGTGCATGGCGGTGCACAACCAGGATCACGGCATGGAGCTCATTGACGACCCGCGCGTGGCGACCATCACCGGCATTGACTACGTCAACACCGAAAGCGGCTGGATCGTGGAATCAGGCGCGGGCAGCGGCAAAGGCGGCAAGGTCACGCCCGGGTTGCCACTGCGGACCGGCGACGCCGCGGGCAACACACAATACAAGTCGATCCTCTCCTTCGACACGTCTGCCACCGTGCTGCCGGCCGACGCGGTACTGGCCGACGCGCCCGCCAGCCTGTTGCTGAAGAAGCAGGCCGCCGCTGGCCGTAGCCCGTTTTCCGCGCTGGGTGGCTTGTCAATCGACGCCGCACGGGTCTTCGGCGGCTCTACAGCCCTTGCCAATGACGACTTCAAGGCGCGCGGCGACGCGGCCGGCGTGGGTCTCATGAGCGACCCGGCTGGCAGCTTCAGAGGCGTGGCCTACGGCGCGGTGCCCGTCGTTCAGGTGAACCGCACGGGCCGCACACAGCTGCGCCTGGGCTTCCAGCGGGCCACGGACGGAGCGGGAGACGATACGTTCCTCGACTGGTCTGGCATCGGCACGCAGGGACCGGAGTTAATTTTGACTTACACCTTGCCAAGTCATTGACTGATCGGCCGCGGAAGGAGCGTACGTCCGCGTGCGCTCCTTCCGGAGAACAGCAGCATGAGGCTCTAGAGTTCGATCACCGAGAAGGAGTTTGAACCTCGAAGAAGCGATACACGGAGGACCAGATCATCGGGTTCCTGCGGGAAGCTGATGCGAGGACGCCAGTGAAGGAGTTGTGCCGCAAGCACGGCTTCAGCGAGCCGGGCCACCACGCCTGGAAGGCGAAGTTTGGCGGCATGAACGTGTCGGATGCCCAGCGACTGAAGGCGCTGGAGCGCAGAGAACTCCAAGCTGAAGAAGCTGCGGGCGGACTCGATGCTGGAGGGCGATGCGCTCACCGTGGCCGACGACTGCGGCGAGTAAGTGGCCCAGATTGCCGCGGACACCCCGATTTCCGCCTTGTACGTGACACACGTCCTTGACCAGATCAGGGCCGGGCGCGGGCTGCCCAAGGTCATCCGGACCGACAACGGGCCCGAGTTGCCGGGCCGGGCCATGCAGGACTGGGCGGCACGCAAAGGCGTCGAGTTGCGCTTCATCCAACCCGGTAAGCCGGTGCAGAACGCCTGCATCGAAAGCTCCAACAGGCGGTTCCGGGACGAGTGCCTGTCGCAGCGCTGGTTCGCCAGCCTGAGCCACATGCGCAGCGTCATCGACAACTCACCACAGGACTACAACCATCACCGCGGCCACATCAGCTTGCGCTACCTGCCTCCCTCTGCGTTCGCCACTTGCTGCCGCCTGCTTGCAGGCTGCAGCGGTGATCACCCATCAGTTTCGATCGAACCTTTGCAGCCTGAAGCTGAGCGCTGCTGATTCCGGGGCAGCGCAGCTGCAGATGTGGTTTGGCCGAACCTTCACACCTGGCCGACGTGATGGAGCAAGCGAGAGTGCCACTGACACCTGCCTCAGCGAGCGGCGAGCGCCACAAACTCACCGCTCAGTGACGCCGCCGCCCGGCCACCCTGCTCCAGCTGGGACACGACCTCGATGCGTGCCTTGCCTCGGCGTGCCAGGCGCTCACGGAACGCCTCCCACGCCTCAGGTGCGGGCAGCGACGCACAAGCCGTGAAGTCATCCGTGATGGGGCTGCGATACGTCATCGCATTGCGGTGGATCACGAGGTCATGGGCCACGCCCTCAGCGTGAAGGCGGGTGTGCACCAGAGACCAGCCCGCAAGGATCGCCACGGCGCAGGCACTGCCGCCGAACACGGTCTGGTGATGGTTGATGTTGGGCCGCAGTGGTGCGGAGAGGAGCACCTTGTCTTCAGCGACGGCGCAGACCGATACTTCCATGGCCTTGGCGAGCGGAATGTGAGCGTGCAGGAAACGTTCGAGTTGGAGGGGGTGCATGCGATCCTTCTTCGGCAACTTCAGGTCGCATTGCACCATTAAAGGCCGCCGGCGTTGAGCCGCGTGTAGCAAAGGCGCGTCGCCTGTCTTGACGATGTCACGTTGTCGCTGTTTTTACCCTGTCGCCAACTTTCGAACCGTTCGGTAGCAGGCATCCCGGCGAGAGGGAGCCCCGAGGACGGGCCAGGAGAGCGTGCCATGACGAAGAGCAAGTTCACCGATGAGCAGATCGCGTACGCGCTGAAGCAGGCTGAACTGGGGACCTGAGTCGATGAGGTGTGCCACAAGATGGGCATCAGCGACGCGACGTTCTATGTGTGGCGCAAGAAGTACGGTGGCGTGGGCCCATCGGAGCCGCGCCGGATGCGCCAGCTGGAGGAAGAGAACCGCAATCTCAAGCAGATCGTGGCAGACCTGATCCTGGACAAAGCGATGCTGCAGCACATCGTGGCAAAGAAGTTTGAGGCCTTCGCTGCGGCGGACATTGGTGCCCGACTTGATGCGGTGTTTCGGCTGTAGCCAGCGAAACGCGTTGCGCATGGAGAAGATGGTGGCGTCGACGTACCTGTACCGGCCGGTCAAGAAGGACGACGCGGTGCTGAAGATGCGCATCAAGGACATCACCGGGACGCGCGTGCACTACGGCTATCGACGTGTGCACGTGATGCTTCGCCCCGAAGGCCACCCCGACAACCTCAAGCGGGTGTACCAGTTGTATCGTGAGGAAGGCCTGTCGCTGAGGCTGAAGCGGCCTCGGTGCAACAAGGCGGCGAAGTTGCGGCAGCCCAAGCAGCTGGCGCACGCCATCAACGAAATCGGGAGCATGGACTTCGTCGCCGATGCGCTGTTCGATGGCCGCAAGCTGCGCATGCTGACCTTCGTCGACTTGTACACGCGGGAGTGCCTGGCGATCGAGGTCGGCCAAAGCCTCTAGCAGGCTGCTGAAATACCTCGCCGTCGGCAGCGCATCCTGGCGGAGATGCGGCACAGTGTCACCCAGCAGCTGAACCTGAATCTTGTTGCCACCTATGCGCGGTCCCGACACCTTCACCGAGAGCCTGTTCAGCGTCAAGAAGCTGGACGACTTCGTGCCGGCCACGCATCCGCTGCGGGCGATACGCGCGATGGTCAACGACGCGTTGATCCAGCTTGAAGACATGTTCGCCGACATGTATGAGGACGGCGCCAAGGGCGGGCGTCCGAGCATCGCCCCGCAGAAGCTGCTACGGGCGATGTTGCTGCAGGTGCTGTACTCGGTGCGCTCGGAGCGACTGCTGATGGAGCAAGTGCAATACAACTTGCTGTTTCGCTGGTTCATCGGCCTATCGATGGACGACAACGTGTGGGTGCCCACGGTATTCAGCAAGAACCGACAGCGCTTGATCGAGCACGATGCGGTGGTCGCGTTCTTCAACGAAGTGCTGGCGCAAGCCGAGCGCAAGAACTGGCTGTCCAAGGAACACTTCAGTGTGGACGGCACGCTGATCCAGGCGTGGGCCAGCCACTAGAGCTTTGTGCCCAAGAAGCCCGGTGACGACGACGACGCGGGCGGTGGCAGCAGCAACGATGGCAGCGACTTCCGGGGCCAGCCGCGCAGCAACGACACGCACGAATCGAAGACCGATCCAGACAGCCGCCTGTATCGCAAGGGCAAGACTGCCAGCGAGATGCGCTTCATGGGCCACACACTGATGGACAACCGGCACGGCCTGATCGTCAATGCCGTGGTCACTCAGGCAAACGGCTATGCCGAGCGCGCGGCGGCCCGGGCCATGATCAACGATGCCCGGCAGGTCAACCCTGAGGCAGAGATCACGCTGGGTGCAGAGAAGGGCTACGACGCGGCGCAGTTCATCGCCGAATTGCAGCAGCTCAAGGTCGAGCCTCATGTGGCGCAGAACAAGTCGGGGCGTCGCTCGGCGGTGCCCGATGAGATCGCCCAGACCGACGGGTACGCGTTGTCGATGCAATGCCGCAAGCGCATCGAGCAGGCCTTCGGGTGGGCCAAGACCATCGGCTCGATCCGGCAGGTGATGGTGCGCGGACTCAAGAAGGTGGACCAGTTGTTCGTGCTGAACATGGCGGCCTACAACTTGGTGCGCATGCGCTCGCTGGGACAGGTCCGTCTGCAAGGCGCCAGATGAGCAGCGCAGGTGCGCAACTCGGCCCTCCACAGGGGCGAACCAGCTTGGAAATGGCCCTTCTGACACTCCTCGCGACGGCAGCTACCGAAACTCCATCAGCTCGCGGGTCGAGGTAGGTGCTTCAGCGCAGTATTTCAGCAGCCTGTTAAGAATCAAGGATCTAGACCGGATGGTCCTGCAGCGCTCGGGATGCGACACAGCACTGCTGGTACGTCACCAAAAACCGAACCGACGCTGCACGTGGGAGGACACGATGCCGACGTGCGCCGGCGTGAGGAAGACGATCTGGACCGATGGGGCTTTGCTTTGTCCATCTGCCGCACCATCAAGGAGACGCCGAAAGGGTGGTCCACTCGTCTCGGCGTCTACGGCCCATGGGGCACGGGCAAAACCAGCGTTCTGAACTTCCTGGAATCGATGGCGCAGGACGATGGGCACCTCGTTGTGCGGTTCTCAGCCTGGCGCGCAACCGGGGAAAGCGGCGTGATCGCCCAGTTCCACGGCGAACTGCTGGAGCAGCTACAGCGTGATGGTGTACCCCCGTCCGTCAAGGCCTGGGCGAAACCACGGGCGCAAGCGTTGGCGGCCAAAGGGCGGGTCGTGCTGGAGCAGGCAGCGAAAGCGGCCGAACAAGTCGGGACCACGACGGGCACGGTCGTCTCAAGCGTCGCAACGGTCGCTGCCATTGTCGCCGGTATGGCGGGCGGCTGGCTGTCGTTCACGGAAAAGGATCTGGCGGAACTGCATCAGTCGCTCGGCGGCCGTCGGCTAGTTGTGTTCATCGACGACTTGGATCGCGCCGATCCGCACGTGGTGCCCAAGACGCTTCTCACGCTGCGCGAATTGCTTGGTTGGCGGGACTTCGCCTTCGTGTTGGCGTTCGACAAGGTGATGGTGGGCAGCGCGCTCGGCGCCTACTCCGTGGCCTTTGGGGAGGCTGCAGAGCAGTTCCTCGAGAAGGTGGTGGACGTCCCCTTCACACTGCCGGCGCCCCGTCCCGAGCAAATTACCCGGTTGGCCCTGAAGGCGCTCTCCGAGTGCTGTCCATTCATCCCATCGGAGGTGCGCCAATCAGTCGCACCGCTGTTCCCTGCAAATCCGCGGCAAGCGAAACTCGTCGTGCGCACCGTCCGGGTCTTGCGCGAGGCAGCTGGCCGACATGATGCGGACGAGTTGGCCTGGCGGGCAATCGTTTTGCAGAGGATGCTGCAAGTCGCGGCGCCGAAGACGGCCGCCCTCGTCGAGACGCGGCTACTGGGGGAAGAGGGCGCCGCGCTGCGGATTGCCGAAGGACGCCGGAGCGCCATGTGGACTGACGTCGAGGCCGCCATCACTGACGCTGAGGAAGCGATGAGCAACGAGACACGGCGCTGGCTGAGGCAAGCCATCGGCGCGCTACTAGCAGCGCGCCATGGCCACTCAAAAGCGAAAATCGACTACGAAATGCAGTTGACCGTTCAGGAACCATCGCTGACCTGGCACGAGTATCGTGCCATGGCGCACGATTGGTGGGAGCTGCGCGATGATGCGAGGATCTAAGCCGAAGTGGCTGAAGGAGACCGCCGCAGCGGTGCCGGTCGGCAAGCGGCAGCTGACGAAATCGTCGCCTGCGCCCTGGAAGAGTACGGCACACGGCTCGAATCCGCCGGCCAGAAGCGTGCCCGCGCTGACTTCGAGCGTTGTCTGCAAGAGGCACAGGAGACGCTGACGCTTCTGGAGCACCTATGGCTTGAATGCGCAATTCCGGAGATTGTCGCCGCCACCCGCTCCTTGCGGTCGTCGACGCGCTTGCTGGGCATCTGCCGCACCTGGCTTGACTTCCGTAGGAACGACGCTGAGCCGGCGATCCGTGATCGAGAGCACCGCTTGTCGCTCGAAGCCGCGCAACGTTGCGGCGATAGGGTAGCGTTGTTCTTCGACACCGGCATGCAGGAGTGGCTCAACGCTCTCAACGTCGCACATGAATGCTCCCAGGTTGAATCGGTTTGGTTGCGTGAGGTGCGGCTACGGCTGACGCCGGCCGTGGTCCATGCGGCCCTGCAGTTCTTTGAGCAACCGTACAGGGTTGCGGCCGTCGCCGCGACCCAGGAGGAGGACGGCGGGCGCTTTGTCTGGTTATTGGACTCGCCGGCTTCTCCCCTGTACCAGGAGCCACATCAATCTCGCCTATTGGAGTTGCTGGAGCGATCCACAACAGTGGAGGACCGGGCCGCCGCCCGAATCATTGCGGACAATGCGTTCGACTACCTGCGGTTGACCAACGCTGTCTTCCGCGGCGGAACCAACATGGTGAAGTTGGCGGCATTCGCCCGGGAGCGGCCCGCGTTGTTTCGAGCTGCATGGGCGGCCACCATCAGCGTCGAGCCGCAGTTCCGCGCCGTGCATTCGCTGATGCACCTTCGGCAGCGTCTGCTCCGCGCAGGGGTCGATGCTGCCCTGCTGAGGGAGCCGGATTGGCTGAGGGTAGCGGAGAACGGCGCTGCGCAACTTCGAACGGATGACACCGACGGTAATGCCGGGCACACCGACGATTTTGCGGAGCCGTCGCGGGGAGAGGGCAACGGTGACGACGTTGCGAAGTCGCGCGCTTGCGTACAGGATGCATGTGTCAACGTTGGTGGCGGCAAGCTACTCGTGGACCAGCTTTCGCAACAAAGCTCTCCGGGACATTCGCACGATGATTGAGAAGGGTTATGCTTTGCGAGCCTATCTGGCAAGCGGCGTGATTGACGAGACGAATTATGGTTGCTAGGTGAAATTTTGAAGAAGACCGCTTTGATTGCCGGCGCGATTGGCGCTGCATTAGTGATACCGATCGTTCTTTGGGTGATTTTTGCCGTCGTTGTTTTCTCAGAGGAAAATTATTACCCGGAGAAAAATTCGTTTGCCTATTTCATGGGACTATCATCTTTTATAAGAGGTGCACCTGATGATGGTTGTCTCGACAAGGCTACGTTTTTTGGGACGGCAGGAGATGGGAATAAGCCCGCTTCTTCTGAACTGTCCTGCATAATCCCGCCCGGAAAGGAAGAATTGTTTTGGGCAAAATATGTTAGGTATATTGAAAAGCAAAACGCTTCTTCCCGTGATGAAGTGGCCGCCAACCTGTATGTCGGCTTCTATGTTCCGGGGGCGGAAGTTGTGAAGGCGAAAAAGCTGCTGATCGATTCGCACGATGAAGGATATCTGATATTGCTTGGCGACGCGGCAAAAAAGAGCTTTTGGATCAAACTGGTTCATTATGACTGAACAGAATTGCATGATGGGGGATCGTGGGAGACCTGGGACATGACAACGAGAGCTGATATTTTCTCTAAACAGCCGGGGGGAGAGTCCCGGCTGGCATACACATGCAATTTGGGTTGGCTTGATTTAGGGCACATGAATCCGAGCGGGCCGGCAGAGCTGTGGAGGAATATGCTTGCAGGTGGGGATGACGCCTACATCATTGATGCCGTCAAGATCAACCCAAGTGCCGCTTTAGCTTTGGCCGCACCCCGCGCAGTTCTATCGAAATTGAACGTGCCGTCTGAGCTGATTGAGAAAAATCGGAAATTTATTACTTTTAGAGACGGCGCAAGAGGCTTTAAGCTTGAATACAAGCAAAGCATGCACAAGAAATTTGGGCCTCGCCGATTTTCAAGAAGCGCGGGAGGTGCCTACCTAATTCGCCAAGGATTGACCTTGGAGCAAAAAAAGTCAGTCGCCTTGGCTATTTACATGGAGGTCAGCCATGGTTTCGAAAGAATGCAGGGTAGCTTCCCTCAAAGTATATTAACTGGCGATAGTAGTTACAGTCAGGAAGATTTAATATCTAATCTGGTGGGATTTCATATTGCAATCGGCACAATCAGCAGGGAAAGTGCGTTGATCGCATCACGTGTGGTCACCGAACAACTCGCCGCGCAGATATGGGACAGGGAGGGTGCTGTTGGCAAGATGAAGAACCTCGAGTTCAAGCCGATGTTCGCAAAAAGCACGGTGAATGCTGCCAGCTTTGTTTCAGTGGACGAGTGCTTGGATCAGCCAAAGATTCCACCTCCCTTTTTGTATAGCGTTAAGCCTGCTCAGAAGGGTGCGCTTTTCATGGACTATCCGCAATTCTGAGCATTGCGTCTGTGGCGTCGGCAGTTGGCTGCTACTCGCGCCCGGCCCGGCTTAACGCGTGCTGTCCCGGTGAGTCAATGACGGCCCGAAGCAGTGGTGCGACGCTTGAAGCGTTGCGCCGGTTTCCGCTATAGCACCGGTTATAACGGACACGAGCCGACGTCGGCTGCCGGCACGCGCGATCGGTGCATCGTAGCGGTACAGATCAAGACGCACCGGTGTTCTTCCGCGGAGAGGCGGCCGATCCGAAGCCCGCAGCGGTCAAGGAGGACGCGGCTCGCTACACCAAGACCCTGGAAAACCGCTCTACTCGACCCTCGCGTAAGTCCGCGTCAGCAAAGCACTTCTGCGTAGGCCAACCGGAAAAAGTCGCCCTACTTTTTAGAGAAGAGAGAGGAAAGGAGAGTCGAAACGAGCCAAAAACGGCAGGGCAGGGTGCAGGCGTGGCCTACGCAGAATGCCCCCGAACCCCGCGCCGTTGCGGGATTCGCCCAAAGCAAAACGCCCAACGGAGAACCGTTGGGCGTTGTGTTCTGGTGCACGAAAAGAGGGCCAAGGCAAACCTTCCTCTCAAGCTCCTGCGGGGGGGCGGCCGATTCGCCAGTTGCCTGTGTTCGACTGCAGGAGAAAAATGATGAACACCGGTTTGAAGGTCGATCTGCAGACTCGGTGAGGGTCGTGGCGGGACGCTTCGTCTTGACGATCGATCAAGATGTCTTTAAGGCACGAACCGGTAGCCAATGCCTGTCTCCGTGACGAGGTGACGGGGTGCGGCCGGGTCGACTTCGACCTTCTTTCGCAGCTGGCCCATGTAGACACGGAGGTAATGGGTATCCCTGACGTGGCTAGGCCCCCAAACTGACTTCAGCAGCTGGTGGTGCGTCAAGACACAGTGCGGATGCCCAGCCAGATGCGTGAGCAGGCGGTATTCGATTGGGGTGAGGTGCAGGTTCTCTCCGGCCCGCGCCACAGTTCGGCGCGCCAGATCGATCTTGACGTCCGCGAACTCGATGGTCGCGCCGTTGTCGCGCCCGGCGGTGGCGCGGCGGCGCAGGTGCGCGCGGACACGCGCCAGCAACTCGCCGACCCCAAAGGGCTTGACCAAGTAGTCGTCCGCCCCTGCGTCCAGGGCGGCGATCTTGTCGCCTTCATCGGTGCGGGCTGACAGGACCAGCACCGGAGTATCCGACCACCCTCGCAGGTCACGGATCAGCTCCACGCCGTCGCCGTCAGGCAGACCAAGGTCAAGCACAATCATCTCCGGCCTGCGCGAGCCCGCCTCGATCAGCCCCCGTTGTACGCCGTCGGCTTGGTAGACCTCGAAGCCCTCCCGCTCAAGGGAAAGGCAGACGAACCGGCGGATCTCGGTCTCGTCCTCAACCACCAGCACACGGGGTGTTGGCTCGCTCATGCATCGTCTCCTAACCTGTTTCCCCTTCAGCCGTCTCCATCTGAGGCGGCTCGCCGCGCGGCAACTCGACGGTGAATCGCGCGCCGCGGCCCGCCCGTGTCTGGCCGCTGATGGTGCCGCCATGGGCCTCGACGATCGCGCGACAAATCGCCAGCCCCAACCCAACGCCGGGCGTCGCGCTTTCTTTGCGCCCTCGCTCGAACATCTGGAACATCGATTCCTCCCGGTGCCGGGGCAATCCCGGCCCGTGATCGTCCACCATCATTCTGACGCGATGGCTGTCCACGTCGGCGCCAATCTCAATCGGACTCCCGTCAGGCGTGTACTTCACGGCGTTCTCGAGCAAATTGCATAGCACGCGCTCGAACAGGCTGGCGTCCAGGTGCAGCAGGGGCAGGTCGTCTGGCAGCACCACCCGCACCCGTCCTGGCTCCAGCGTGCCGGCCATGGCCTTCAGGGAACTGCCGATCACCTCTTCGAGTGGCACCCACTGCCGGTTAAGAATGACCGTGCCGGACTGCAGTCGTGCCATATCCAGCAGGTTGTTCACCAGCGAGTTCATGCGCAGCGCCGCCTGGCGCATGGCTTCGGCGAGCTCGGCTTGCCGGCCTTGCGGCGGCGGTTGCGTCATCGCGAGGGAATCGGCCATACCCACCAGCGCGGCCAGCGGCGTGCGCAGATCGTGCGAGATCGCCGACAGGAGTGAGTTGCGAAGCCGCTCCGACTCCATCTGCACGGTGGTGGCCTGCGCGACCTCCACATAGTGAATGCGCTCCAGCGACATGGCCAGGAGCGAAGCGCAGGTGTCGAGCAGGCGACGCTGTTCCGGGCCCGCCGGGCGCGCCGGATGGCGTGGTTCTATCGCGAGTACTCCGCGCATGCGCATCGGTGCCTTCAACGGCAGGTACAGGATCGGTGCAGCTGGAAGCGTGTGGGTGCCGTATCCCGCCGCCTCGGCATGGTTGAAGGCCCACTGCGCAATGCTGGGATCCACGTTGGCCGGCAGGTCCGCCGCCGGGACGGGGGCGCCAATCCTGTCCTCTGGGTCGGCCACCATGACTGCGACACGTGCGCCGAACTCCGACTGCAAGAATCTCGCAGCGATCTCTGCCACCTGCTCAGTCATCAGCGCAGCGGACAAGTCGCGCGACAGCTCGTACAGTGCCCGCACGCGCTCTTCACGCAGGTTGGCCACCTGGGCCTGGAACTTCAGGCCAGCCGTGAGCTGCGCGATGACCAACGCGACGGCCAGCATCACGGCGAATGTGAGCAGGTACTGCGCGTCGTGGACACTGAAGGTGAAGCGCGGCGGGACGTAGAAAAAGTCAAATGCGGCGACGCTGAGGAAGGCGGCCATCACCGCCGGCCCCCGGCCGAAGCGCACTGCCACAAACACCTCGGCCAGCAGGAAGATCATGACGATATTGGCCAAGTCCAACACTGAATGCAGCGGCGCGGCCAGCAACGCGACGGCCGCGCAGACGACAGCGCTCCAGGCATATGGCGGCCAGACGTTCTGCTTGGGCAGCGTTTCTCCCTGCATCGTTGGCCCGGTTCCGAATGGCTGCGGCTTGCCCCCTGGGCCCGCCGGCAGCGCGATCTGGATCACGTCCAGATCGCGGCCCATCGCCCCGACCGCCCCCGCCAGCGTGGTGCGCCACGGAGGCACCCAGCGACCCGTGTCGCGGCCGAGCACGACGCGCGACAGGTTGTGCTCATGTGCGTACTTCACGATCACGGACGCTAGCGAGCCGCCGGCCAGCGTGGCGGTGGACGCGCCAGCGTCTTGCGCCAGCTTCAGAACGCGCAGAATGCGCTGGCGCGCCATGTCGGGCAGGCGCTGTAGCTTCGGCGTTTCGACGTAAACACAGTGCCAGGGCACGCCGAGCTGCGCTGCCATCCGGGCGGTGGCACGCACCAGCTTCTCGGAGCGTTCATCCGGGCCGATGCCCAGCAGCAGCGACTCGCGCGTCTGCCACACCGGCGCGACCGCCCGGGTGCGACGGTACTGCAGCATCTCGTCGTCCACCCGATCGGCCGTGCGGCGCAGCGCGAGTTCGCGTAGGGCAATCAGGTTGCCCTTGCGGAAGAAGTTGCGCACCGCCGTGGCGGCCTGCTGTGGCAGGTAGACCTTGCCTTCCCGGAGCCGCTGCAGCAGGTCGTCGGGTGGCAGGTCGACGATCACCACCTCGTCGGCCTCGTCGAACACGCGGTCGGGCACCGTCTCCCAGACGCGGATGCCGGTGATGCCGCTGACCACGTCGTTCAGGCTCTCGAGGTGCTGCACGTTCATCGTCGACCAGACGTCGATACCGGCCTTCAGCAGTTCCTCCACGTCCTGCCAGCGCTTGGGATGGCGGGAGCCAGGCACGTTGGAGTGCGCCAGCTCGTCTAGCAGGAGCAGCCGTGGCTTGCGGGCGAGCGCGCCATCAAGATCGAACTCCTGCAGCGTCTTGTCCCGGTAAGCCACCTCCTTCATCGGGAGCCGATCCAATCCATCAACCAGTGACCGGGTCTCCGCACGGCCATGCGTCTCGACCACGCCGATCGCCACCTCGACCCCCTGCCGGTGCTGTTCACGGGCGCCCAGCAGCATCGCGTAGGTCTTGCCGACGCCCGCGCAGGCGCCGAAAAAGATCTTCAGGCGGCCTCGGCCGGCGTGCGCCGCCTCCTCCTGAATACGCGCGAGCAATTGATCCGGGTCGGGGCGGCTGTCGGTCATGCGGAAGAATTATTTCAGAGCCACCCTGAAGGCCGGACGCACGGCTTCAAGGACGAGCCGTTTGATCAAGGGCGAGATTCAGGGCCAGCACGTTCACACGCACTTCGCCGAGTACGCCCCACAAGCGGCCCTCGGTGTGCCGGGCGATCAGCGACGCCACCACCTCGGGTGCCAGCCCCCGCACCCGGGCCACCCGTGCGGTCTGGTACTGGGCAGCGGCCACGCTGATGTGCGGATCTAGGCCGCTGCCCGAAGCGGTGACGAGGTCCACCGGCACCGGGGCTGTGTTGCCGGGGTCGGCGGCCTTCAGCGCTCCGACCCGCTTCTGCACGCCGTCCACCAGCGCCGGGTTCAGCGGCCCCTGGTTGGAGCCGGTGGAGGCACTGGCGTTGTAGGGCATCGGCGCGGTGGCCGACGGGCGACCCCAGAAGTACTTCGCGTCGGTGAAACTCTGGCCGATCAGCGAGGAGCCCACCGGCTTGCCGTCCCGGACCACCAGGCTGCCTTGGGCCTGCTCGGGAAACGCCAGGCGCGCGATACTGGTCACGGCCAGCGGATAGACGACGCCGGTCATGACCGTCAATACGGCAAACAGGCTCAGGGCGGGACGAAGTTGGCTGGTCATGTCATTGCTCCGGTCAGACGAGGCCCGCGGTGCTGAGCACCCAGTCGATGGCCTTGATCCCGATGAAGGGCACGATCACACCACCCAGCCCGTAGATCAGCAGGTTCCGCCGCAGCAGCGTGGCGGCTCCCAGGGGTCGGTAAGACACGCCCTTCAAGGCCAACGGAATGAGGAAGACGATGATCAGCGCATTGAAGATCACGGCCGACAAGATGGCCGACCGGGGGCTGGCCAGCTGCATCACGTTCAGCGCACCAAGCTGCGGGTAGGTCGCGACAAAGGCCGCCGGGATGATGGCGAAGTACTTCGCGATGTCGTTCGCGATACTGAAGGTTGTGAGCGAGCCGCGTGTCATCAACATCTGTTTGCCGGTCTCGACCACCTCGATCAGCTTGGTGGGATTGCTGTCGAGATCCACCATGTTGCCGGCCTCCTTAGCGGCCTGCGTGCCGGAGTTCATGGCCACCGCCACATCGGCCTGCGCGAGCGCGGGTGCGTCGTTGGTGCCGTCGCCGGTCATCGCAACCAGCCGGCCCTCGGCCTGGTGCTGGCGAATCAGCGCCAGCTTCTGCTCGGGCGTGGCCTCGGCCAGGAAGTCGTCCACGCCGGCCTCGGCGGCGATCGCCGCGGCGGTGAGCCGGTTGTCGCCGGTGACCATGACAGTTTTGATGCCCATGCGGCGCAACTCGGCGAAGCGCTCCTTGATGCCGCCCTTGACGACGTCCTTCAGCTCGATGACGCCCATCACCCGAATGCCGTCCGCCACCACCAGCGGTGTGCTGCCGCGGCGGGACACGTCGTCCACCACGGCCAACACCGGAGCCGGAAAGCGGCCGCCTTGTGCCTCGACGTGGCGGCGGATCGCATCCGCCGCGCCCTTGCGCACCTGGCGCACCTGGGCAGCCTCCGTGTCGCCCGGCTCCGCTCTCGGCAAATCGACCCCGCTCATGCGTGTCTGGGCCGAAAAGTGCACGAAGTGCGCATCCAATGCCTGGATGTCGCGCTCACGCAGGTTGTACTTCTGCTTGGCCAGCACGACGATGCTGCGGCCTTCCGGGGTCTCGTCGGCCAGCGACGCCAGTTGCGCCGCATCGGCCAGTGCGCCCTCCGTCACGCCCGGTGCCGGCAGGAACGCGGACGCATGGCGGTTGCCCAGCGTGATGGTGCCGGTCTTGTCGAGCAGCAACACGTCCACGTCGCCCGCAGCTTCTACCGCGCGGCCGGAGGTGGCGATCACGTTGGCCTGCATCATGCGACTCATGCCGGCGACGCCGATGGCTGACAACAGGCCGGCGATGGTGGTGGGGATCAGGCACACCAGCAGCGCGACCAGCACCGCCACGCTGACCGGCGCGCCTGCCTGCACCATATCGACTGCGAACAGCGAGTACGGCAGCAGCGTGACGGTGACGGCAAGGAACACAAGGGTCAGGGCCACGAGCAGGATGGTCAGCGCGATCTCGTTGGGCGTCTTCTGGCGCTTGGCGTTCTCGACCATCGCGATCATGCGGTCGACAAAGGTTTCGCCGGGGTTGGCCGTCACCCGCATGACGATCCAGTCGGACAGAACGCGCGTGCCGCCAGTGACGGCGGAGAAGTCGCCACCGCTCTCGCGGATCACCGGCGCAGACTCCCCGGTGATGGCACTCTCGTCAACCGAGGCCACGCCTTCGATCACCTCGCCGTCCGCCGGGATGACATCGCCGGCCACCACGAGCACGACGCTTCCCTTCTTCAACTCATTCGATTCGATGGGGTGCCATGGCGCCCCATGGCGCGGCTCGTCCAGCAGCTTGGCCCAAGTTTGCTGCTTCAGGCTGCGCAGCGACGCCGCTTGGGCCTTGCTGCGGCCCTCGGCCATCGCCTCGGCGAAGTTCGCGAAAAGGACAGTGAACCAGAGCCAAAGCGCGATCGCGAGGACAAAGCCGGCCGGCGCATCGCCGTGGCCGCCGAGCGCGTGCAGAAACAGCCCGGTGGTAAAGACGCTGCCAACATAGACGACGAACATCACCGGATTGCGCCATTGCACGCGAGGGTCGAGCTTGGTGAACGATTCGACGATCGCCTGGCGGACCAGCAGCGGGTCGAACAGCGTAAAGGTCTTGCGAGTCATGTGATTCTCCGCGTCCCTATTTCCAAAGCACCAGGTGCTCGATGACGGGACCCAGTGCCAGCGCCGGCACGTAGTTCAGCAGGCCGACAAGCAGCACAGTTCCCACGAGCAGCCCCACGAACAGGGCACCGTGCGTCGGCATCGTGCCGCTGGTGGCCGCCACCCGCTTTTTGGCGGCCAGCCCGCCGGCAATGGCCAGCACCGGCACAATCACGCCGAAGCGGCCAAACCACATGGCGAGGGCCAGCAGGGTGTTGTAGAAGGGCGTGTTGGCGCCGAGGCCACCGAAGGCGCTGCCGTTGTTGTTGCCGGCCGAGGTGAGGGCATACAGGATCTCCGAGAATCCGTGGGCGCCCGGGTTGCCGAGCGTGGCTTGGCCGGCGTCGCTGGTCACGGCGACCGCGGTGCCTGCCAGCACGATCAGCGGCGTGACGAGGATGGCCAGCGAGGCCATCTTCATTTCGTAGGCTTCGATCTTTTTGCCCAGGTACTCGGGCGTGCGACCGATCATCAAGCCGGCAATGAACACAGCCAGGATCGCAAAGGTCAGCATGCCGTACAAGCCCGTTCCGACACCGCCAAACACGACCTCACCCAGCTGCATGTTGATCAGGGGCACCATACCGCCCAGCGGGGTGAACGAGTCGTGCATGCCGTTGACGGCGCCGCAGGAGGCGGCGGTCGTGATGGTGGCAAACAGCGCAGTGTCAGCGATGCCGAAACGGACTTCCTTGCCTTCCATATTGCCGCCGGCCTGCGTGCCGGCGGCTGTCTGGTCGACGCCCAGCGTCGCGAACTGCGGATTGCCCTGCTGCTCGAAGTGGGTGGCGGCGAGGGCGCCAGCGACCCACATCACCGCCATGGCGGCAAACACCGTCCAGCCCTGCCGCCGGTCCTGCACCATGCGCCCGAAGGTGAAGCACAGGGCGGCCGGGATCAGGAAGATGGCCAGCATTTGCGCCAGATTGGACAGCGCCGTCGGGTTCTCGTACGGGTGGGCGGCGTTCGCGTTGAAGAACCCCCCGCCATTGGTCCCTAGCAGCTTGATCGCGACCTGCGAGGCCGCCGGCCCCATCGGCAGGGTCTGCTTGTCCAGGCGATGCACTGCCGTCAACCGCTCGCCGCGGCCGCCCTGGACCGGCTGGCCCGCCGCGTCAAGCTGGGGCGCCTCGTAGCTGTTGGCCTCGATGGTGTGGACTTCCTTGTAGGCCTCGAAGTTCTGCACCACCCCTTGCTGCACCAGGAACAGGGCGAGTACAAAAGACAGGGGCAGCAGGATCCACAGGGTCGCCCGGGTCAAATCGACCCAGGCGTTGCCGATGCCCCTGGTACTGTGGCGGACGAAGCCGCGGATCAAGGCGACCACGACCGCGACGCCGGTCGCGGCCGACAGGAAGTTCTGAACCGCCAAGCCCAGCATCTGGGTCAGGTAGCTCATCGTCGACTCACCACCATAGCCCTGCCAATTGGTGTTGGTGACGAAACTCACCGCCGTGTTGAACGAAGAGTCGGGCGCGACGTTGCCGAAGCCCTGCGGGTTCAGCGGTAGCCAGGCCTGTAGCCGCTGCAGCAGGTACAGCGCCAGCAGGCCAAGGGCGTTGAACAACAGGATGGCCAGGGCATATTGCAGCCAGCCCATCTCGGCGTCGGCCCTGATCCCGCAGAGCCGGTAGACCGCACCTTCGGCGCGGCCGGCGAACGCCAGCCGGCCGTCCATCGCCTTGGCGATGTAGTGCCCGAGCGGTACCGCCAGCAGCACCAGCAGCACGCCGTAAACGGCGAGCAAGCTCCACGCGTGTGCGGTCATGAGAACCTCTCGGGGAACACCAGTGCGGCGGCAAGATAGACCAGCAGCCCACACGCAACGAGGCCGCCGACGACGTACAACGAGGTCATGGCTGGGCTCCTCCCAGTTTCGCGCAGCCCCTGGCGATCGCTACGAACAGGAGCCAGAAGGCCGCGCCGAGCGCGACATAAACGACATCCATCGGGACGCCCTCCTTCTAAGATGGGGGAATCCTAGAAAGACGCGCATAAAGATGTCGGCAATTTGTAGGTCGCCGGCATCAAGGCCGTATAAAGACGCGAGCGCAGGTGGCGGCCCAGCCCGGGGTGGGGCGGCGCCTCGTCATGCGTCCAGGGGCTATCCCTCCCCGGGACGCGAGAGGTGGCTACGAGTGGCCCGGGGGGGGCGCATCGACGCGCCGAAGTCAGCGGCCCAGTGCTGTCGGGCAGCGACTGCAATGTCGTCGACTGAAGAGCATCGTCGCCTGACAGAGGTGTGCGATGCCTGTCGCCACCGCCTCTCTCTGCACGGTCGCCCTAGAGCCAACCTGCGCGTCGGAAGCGCCAGAACAGGCCCCCGCATGCCGCCGCCATCGTCCCGAGTGCAAGCGCATAGCCGTACTGCAGCTTGAGCTCTGGCATGTGCTCGAAGTTCATCCCCCAGACGCCGGCCAGCGCGGTCCACACGCCAAAGATGGCCGCCCAGGACGCGAGCCTCTTGGTGACCACGTTCTCCTCGATGCTCGTCATCGACAGGGTCACCTGGATCGCCGTGTTGATGGTGTCGCGTATCGTGTCGATCGACCCGTTGATACGTGCAAGGTGGTCCATGACGTCCCGGAAGTACTCTTGCATGCCTGCCACCAGCGGAGGCACGCGCGATCCTTGCAGCTCGCTCATCGCTTCCAACAGCGGGGCGACCGCCCGGCGTAGCACCATGAGGCGCCGCTTGAGCCGGTACAAGCGTTCGATATTGGCCCTCGCGCTGCCTTTCCCGAAAATGTCGTCCTCGATCATTTCCAGCTCCTCTTCCAGGAGGTCCAGCACAGGAAAGTAGCGGTCGACTACCGCGTCCATCAGCGCGTAGAGGACGAACCCGGGTCCGTGGCGCAGCAGTTCGGGTTCGGCCTCGGCCCTGCGACGCACTCCCAGGAAGTCGAGGGTGCTGCGGTTCCGCACCGACAGCACGAAGTTCGCCCCGGCAAACACGGCGACCTCGCCAACGCAAAGATCGGCGTCGGCCGCAGTGCCCGTTCCCACTAGGTGCATCGACAGAAAAAGGCAGCTGCCGTACTGCTCCACCTTGGGCCGTTGCTGGCCATGAACGGCATCCTCGACCGCCAGGTCATGCAGGTTGAACTCATCCTGCATCTGGCGCAACTCCTCAGGGGCGGGGTCCTTCAGCGCCACCCACACAAAGTGCCCTGGCATCGCCAGGTAATCGTTGATGGCTTCGACCGGGATGTCGGCAACCTTGACTCCCTCACGATATGCGACGCAGTTGATCAACATGGAAGAGCCCTCAACGGAACCCGAGGGGTTCCGGCTGGAAAGAAGGAGGCGAGACCCGATGCGAGAGGCGGTCCCTCAGATCTCGACCTGTGCACCGACCTCGACAACACGGTTGGGCGGCAGACACAGAAAGTCAGCAGCCCCGGACGCGTTGTGATGGAGGTTGGCGAACAGCTTCTCGCGCCACATCGCCATCCCTGCGTTGCCGAACTTGGGAAGCACCAGTTCGCGGGACAGGAAGTAGGACGTTCGCATCTCGTCCAGCTCGACACCATGCTGACCAAGCTGGCATAGAGCCTGCGGCACGTCCGTCTCTTCCTTGAAGCCGAAGTGAAGGACGAGCTTCCAGCAATCCCTGCCCAGCGATTCGATCACAAGGCGACGCTCTGGGGCGACCACCGGGACCTGATGATGCCGTACGGTCACGAATAGGTTCTGCGCATGGAGCACCTGGTTGTGCTTCAGATTGTGCAGCAGCGCATTCGGTGCAATGTCCTCTTCCGCGGTAAGGAAGACGGCTGTACCGGGCACGCGGACCGGCTCCCCCAGGAAGACCGAGTCCAGGAACTCCTTCAACCCCGTGGAAGACGTTCTCAGCTTCTCACTCAGGATCTCCCGCCCGTCCCTCCACGTCAGCATCAGCGCGAACATGGCGGCACCAATCATGAGCGGGAACCAGCCGCCGTGGAACAGCTTGAGCATGTTGGAGGCGAAAAACGCGACGTCGATAACAAAGAAGAACACCGTCGCACCGATGGCCAGCCACAACGGGTAACGCCAGCCGTAGCGGACCACAAAGAAGGTCATGATCGTGGTGATCGTCATGTCCAAGGCGACCGCAATGCCGTACGCGGAGGCGAGGCTGGTGGACGTCTCGAAGAGGACCACGGCCAGCACAATCAGTACGTACAGTCCCCAGTTGATGAACGGCACGTAGATCTGGCCGACGTCACTGGCGGACGTATGCAGCACCTGCATCCGCGGCAGAAAGCCGAGCTGGATCGCCTGCTTCGTGACGGAGAACGCCGCTGAAATCAATGCCTGCGATGCGATCACCGTGGCCGCCGTCGCCAGGATGACCAAGGGCACGCCGGCCCAGTCCGGCGCCATCTTGTAGAACGGGTTGTCCACCGCAGTGGGTTGCTGCAACAGCAGGGCCCCCTGTCCGAAGTAATTGACCACGAGAGCAGGCATCACCAGTCCATACCAGGCGAGGCGAATCGGCCGCTTGCCAAAGTGGCCCATGTCGGCATAGAGCGCTTCGCCGCCGGTGACGACCAGGATCACGGCCCCGAGCGCCACGAACGCCGTGGCCTTGAAATGCAGGAAGAACTCCAGCGCGTACAGCGGGTTCAGCGCCTTGAGCACGCCTGGGGCACTCAGCACATGGGGCAGGCCGAGCGCAATCAACACTGTGAACCACATTAGGGTGACCGGGCCGAAGAACCGCCCGATGCCACCGGTGCCGAAACGTTGGACGACGAAAAGCCCGGTGAGCACCAGCAGGGTGACGGGCAAGACGTAGGATTTCAGCGGCGGGGCGACGACCTGCAATCCCTCGACGGCGGACAACACCGAGATTGCGGGTGTGATGACCCCGTCGCCGTAGAACACCGCCGTCCCGAACAATCCGGCGAGCAGCAGCACTTCGCGCAACCGTGGCTTGTCCTTCACCGCGGTCGTCGCGAGGGCGAGCATGGCGATCAGTCCACCTTCGCCATTGTTGTCGGCCCTGAGGATCAGCAGCACGTACTTCAACGAGACGATCACCGTCATCGTCCAGAAGATCAGTGACAGGACGCCGAGGATGTTGTCCGGTGTGGGCGGGACATGGCCGGCATGGAATATCTCTTTGAGTGCATACAGGGGGCTCGTGCCGATATCCCCGTAGACAACGCCGAGTGCGCCGAGCGTCAGAGCGGCAAGATTTTTGTGAGTATTCGAATCTGACATCGAAATGGCCTAGTGGGCAAAAGGCAGCACGCATTGTGCACGGCTGCAGCACCTCGGTTTGCTGCCTCAGACGGGACGGAGCGCATTGATGCTCCCGCGAGTGAAGATACACCGCGCCCACCTGCGGAAGGGGAGTTGAGACGACTGCCGGGCGGTGTTGTGCCTGAATGCGTCAGCTGTTGCGCGTGACGCCTTCTTGGCCGGGCCGCGGGGCGACGGCGCGACGCTTCCGGATCGGTGAATTTGCACTTGCACCGCTGGCTCCGATCGCCGCAGGGCAAGAAGGTCGCCGCGGGAGTTCGTGGGACCGCCCCGCATTTGAACCGACCGCTAGAAGCTCGAACAACTTCAAGGGGCAGTTCATCCCGGGGCGATTCAGTAGACGTCAACCGCTGCCGTGCAGTGCCCAGCGCGCTAGGCACCGGCTCCCACTGCAGCGCCCGTCAGAGCGTGAGGAACGCACAGACGAATCACAGGGGAACCGCTACCATGCGCGCGGTTTTGCTGTGAAGTAAGTAAATGCATATGAGATTTGCCTTCCTAGGGGTCGGTGCCGCCCTCGTTCTCTCTACCATGGGCGCTACAGCGGCCGAGCCCGAGGTCCGCGGCGCGGGTGCTAGCTTTCCTGCAAAGGTGTACAGCCGGTGGGGCGAGGCTTTTGCGCGTGAATCAGGGGTACGCGTCAGCTATGCCGCAACCGGTTCAGGTGCCGGTGTGCGCGAGATGGCAGCCCGGCGCATCGACTTTGGCGCCAGCGATTCGCCACTGGACGTCCAGAAGCTGAGCAAGGATCGCCTGATCCAGTTCCCGACCATGGTGGGCGGCCTGGTTCCTGTGGTCCAACTGGAAATTGCCGGCGGCCAGCGTCTGCAGCTGACCGGTCCGGTGCTCGCTGCCATCATGCAGGGTGAGGTCCGGGTCTGGAATGATGCCCGCATCGCTGACCTGAACCGTGGCCTCGTGCTGCCAGCGCTGCCGATCCGACGGGTCGTGCGGGCGGATGCATCCGGCAGCAGTGAATCGTATACGCGTTACCTCGGCATGGTGTCCGCCAAGTTCGCTGCTGCCGTGGTGCCATCGCTGCAACCGGCTTGGCCGGGTGAGGTCATACGGGTCGAAGGCAGCGACGGCATGAGCAAGGCGATTCGCAACACGCCTGGCGGCATCGGCTACACGTCGTTTGACAGGGTCGACATGGATCAGTTGCGGCCAGTGAAATTGCAGAATCGTGCGGGCAACTATGTCGATGCCTCTCCAGCGGCTTTCCGGGCTGCCGTAACGGCTTCGGGTTTTGCGAGCGCCACCGACAACGAGCCCTCATTGCTTGATCAAGCCGGCCCGCAGAGCTGGCCCATCACCCAAGCGACTTACGTGCTACTGGACGCACAGCCGCCTTCAGCTACAGCAGCGCGCAACACCTTGCGCTTCTTCTACGGTAGCTTCATGAAGGGCGACAAGCTCCTTGATGGCACCGGTTTTGCGCCCCTGCCCACGACCGTGCAGGCGCGGGTGCTGCAGCGTTTTCAGCAGATCCGCCCGCAGGACGGCTCCGACGTGTTGGGAGTACTGCGGTAGACAGCCTCTCGGACCATGGTGGCCACGGCAGCTGCCGTCGTGCCGGACACGCGGCGCCCCTAGCACCGCGGGCATGCGCTGCCCAAGCGCCGGAGTTCTTCGTTGAGCCACCGGCAAGCGGCATCGAACTCGCCACAGAACGCATGACGGCCTAGCGTCACATGGAAGCGACCCTCGTCGTCTTCAATGAATGCCGCAGGTCTCGGACGCAAGCCGGCAGCCGCGCAGAATCGGTCCAGGATGCAGCCAAGCACTGGGGGCGGCAGCTTCACGTGAATGGTGGACTGGCCCCGCGTCATCATGGTCCCCAAGATGGTGGTCGCCGGGAGGCGGCTCTGTAGTGCCCATCGCTGGCGGGTGAACGCGACCTGGAACACACCGGCATAGGCTGGACACTCCAGCCCGCGTCATGCGCTGAGGGACTCGACGAGCTGGTCCCACTGTTCGATGTGGATGTCGACTGCTTGTTCGGGTGCGACGACAGAGCCATCACTTCTCCACAACAGGCTGGCGATCTCTGTGGCCACCTGCTCTCCCAGCCAAGGGCGCCGCTCGCGGTAGCGACTCACCGCCCGCTGGACCCATTCTTTCCGTATGCCCGCCCGCATGTTCGATGCTCCTGCACTCCGAGATGATTCACTTCACTTGCCGCGAATAACTATCGGGGAAGAGAGTGTCAACTGCATGAATTGACGGCCAGTCGAGAGATGCGATGGCAGGACTTCCGCGTTACAAGCAAAGGAATTGCAGTGCCTTCCGCTTTCGTCTGCTAGTCTTTTCAGGTGACGAATCGATGACAGGATCTCGACGTGAATAGGTCAGATTCCTTCGCCGATGAAACGGTCTACCGCCGCACTGTCTTGGGGCAGCGAATCCTCGTGTCGGCGCCCGGTTCATTGTCCCGGGAAGAGCGTCGTTTTCTCGGCGTGGTGAACGGCTATACCCAGTTGCGTCCTCTGCTAGATCTAGGCCTCTGCACGGAGGATGTGCGACCGGTTATCCAGCGTTTGCTCGAACGCGGATTGGTCGAAGTATCTCCATTTGAGCCAACGGATCGCTGGTGACTTCACGTCCTTGCTGAGCACTCAGTTTCAAGGACCGCATAGCCGCGTCATTGACGCAAGTACTTCTCCAATTTCGCCTGAAAATCGGCATGCATCTGATTGACCTTTAGGCCCACATCGAAGCCAAGCTCATTTGGAAGAATGGCGTGGACCACAGGGGCATGGCAGTTGACTGCATGCCGCGAGTCGTCGAGCGGCAAGGTAATTGAACACGCGGCACTGCGTCCCCACACGGGGATCGGTTGTTACCGTAACGCTCAGGCCGCCACCGCTGACGTCCAGCATCCGGCCCTCCAGTCGCTCCCCGGACAATAGCTGCAAGACCACAGGCACCCGCAACAGCTTGCGCGTGCTCGCACGGCGCTCGTTGATGCTCAAACTCGTCTCCTCCAAATGCCAGATGACATTTGTACATCGGCCTCGAGCCATTTCGGTCGGTGGGCAGCAGAGATACCGTCTTTCCAGTGATTCGGCTCCGGGCAGCGCCTGGCAGTAATGGCACCTCGGGTGATCCTTGCCGAGGGACCTCTCCGCGCATACGCGCAGCTGCCAGCAACATGAGCTGAAAGGAGGGATCGCACCGGTGACCTTTCAAGAGCCAGCCGTGCGTCGCCGTCTCTGCGGCCTCCACACCGCCGAGGGCTGTGCCAGTCTTTCGAAGGCGCAGCCCTTGCTGCGCTCACCTGACCGCGCTGTGAGGACGCGCAGACGAGGCAAACGCTTGCTCTGCGTCTTCACAGGAGACCGCAAGGCGAACCAAGTCTGTCGCGATGTCGTCACACGGCCTTTCTAGCGTTGCCGCCTTGGGCGACCATTTGGAGAGGGAGCAACGCATCATGACAAGGCCACTGTATCGAGATGCACAGCAAGCGCTTCAGGTGGGTGCGACCGTCTCGCTGCTTCTTCTCCCCTTGAGCAGCAGTGCCGCAGCGGCAAGCACTCGAGGAGGTGAGTTGGACTGGGTGGCGATGGGGGCGACTTTTGCGGCCGGCCTGGCCCTGTTTCTGTGGGCGATTGCCCGTCTGGCGATCAGCCTCCAGGAGGTCGCGGGCGACCGGTTGAAGTCCATGCTGAAGCGAGCCGCGGGTCGCCGGGCAGCAGGGCTGCTTTCCGGCACAGCGGCGACCGTTGTGCTGGATTCGTCATCAGCCACCATCATCCTCGTGATCGCACTCGTGGACGCCCAGCTGATCGGCTTCGCCGAAAGCCTGCCCGTGATCCTGGGTAGCAACATCGGCACCACTTTCTCCAGCCAGGTCTTCGCACTCAATGTCGACCTTTATGCGCCTGTGCTTCTGATCCTTGGCCTGGCGGGTCAATTTCTTACCCGCCACCGTCGAGGTGCTCACTGGAGCGAGCCGGTCTTCTACATGGGCGCCATTCTGTTTGCGCTGACCACGATCGGGCATGCGATGGAGCCACTGGGCCAAAGTGATATGGTCAAGCACTGGCTGAAAGGCTTCTCCGACCCCGTGATGGGTGTATTGGTGGGTGCGGCCGCCACCGTGGCGATTCAGTCCTCCTCTGCGATGATGGCCATCGTCATCACCCTGGCCAGCCAGCAACTCATCGGCCTGGAGGCCGGCTTGGCGCTCATGCTGGGGGCGGAGATCGGCACCTGCGCCGACACCCTATTGGCCACCCTCGGCCGGTCGGCTGCAGCCATCAGGGCTGGCGTCTTCCATCTCGGCTTCAACCTGACGACGGCCGCCGCCGGGGTGGCCCTGTTGGAGCCGCTCACAGCTTTGGCCCGAGCTTCGGCGCACGACGCCGCGCAGCAGATCGCCAATGCACATGTCGCGTTCAATGTGCTCGGAGCGCTCATATTCATTGGCGGCACCCGTGCCGTAGCCCGAATGCTGGTGCGGCTGGTGCCTGAACCAAAACCGTCAGAGGCGCGGCTGAGCCCTGCCGCTGAAACGTAGCAGCCGCCACTCATCCCGAGGCGCCATCGGTCCGTTTGCTCAAAGACGAATGTTGGTTGCTCCAAGGAGCGCACCGTAGTCGCTGTCAAGGGCCGCTGCGGCTCTACCCCGCCATGCGTCGCCGCACTGACCCTGGCCGGCCCGGGTAGCCCTTCTCGCACAGATCAGCCCGCCACCTTCTCGGCATTGCGGAAGGTGCCCCCACCGCGATCCGGCAAGGCCGCATGCTCGGGAGTGCTGAGGGGGAGGACACAGGTCGCGCCGCGCCTGGACAGAACCCCAGCGGGCGTCGGCATCTCCTCGCGCCACCAGACTCGCAAATGCCCGTCCCTTGGCATATACCCAGGAGCGCAACTCTTCTGCGGCGGCCAGCCTGCTTGCGCTCGTTGACCCGGCGGCGCACACGTTGACGTCTGCTGCCGGCCGGAGCGGAGGTTGAAGGCAGGAACACTACCTTGAGCACCGGGCTCACTCGGCAACAGCATGGTCGGTGACAAGCGCGGGGTAAGGAGAAGCAGTGGCAGCTGACGCAACCCGGTGGCTTTCCATGAAACTATGGCCCATGGACTGCAAGCGGGCCGCTGCGAGCCGTGCCAACTGAGGCGACACAGCGGGAAGCGATAACTGACCTTCATGAACTGGGCCGCGGCGCTTTGCGATCTGCACGTGCAACGTCCATGCGTCACCGAGAGATACCACCAGCCGCAGTGGCGCTGCAGAAGCATCACGCAGGGCAAGCTCCGGCCGCATCAAGAAGATGGGCATGTCGGCTTGAGCTGCACAGGCTTGCAATCGGTGGATTTGCGCCGGCCGCACCTGGGGCAGCCAAGCCAGCACGGCACCCAGACCGTCGGCCTTGACCGCTTGCTCGGTTGCCCACAGCCGCTCAGCCGGGATGTCGACACGCACCCGAATCAAGTGGGTTTCAGGAAGGCCAGCCAAACGCAGCCCGGGACAGTAGGGCGCATGGGGCGCCCCCACCAGCCACAAGGGACGCTCTGCGGTCGCCAGCTGGCGCAGTCCCGGCCCGAGCAGTCGCCATTCCGCCAGAGTGGCCTGCGGCTGCAGGATTTCTGTCACCGCGCCCAAGGGCCAACCCCGACCCGGTAGTTCAGCATCCAGGCCCTCGAAGCCGGTACTCACAGTGCGCTGCTCGCCGCACGACAGCTCGGTGCCGCGCCACAGTGAACACTCGATCGCTGGATCGAGTGATTCCAGAACGGTCTCGGCACACCGGTCGGCAGGCACACGTGAGGGAGAGGGAGCGGCGGCAGACATGCGGATACCTGTTTATATATACAGTATCTCACCGCCCCGTCCTTGTCGAGTCAGGCCGATGCCTACACACTCATCGCCAGAAGAACCGCACGCGTTCCCTGGCCAGAGGGTTGGCCGCTGTTGCGGCGCAGCATTTCACATCTTCAGTGAGGTGAGCACATGTGCGTGAGCTACGTCCCGGTTCGCAGCAATCCGCGGCTGCTCGCTGCGTTTGGCATTGGGCTGCAAAGCGAGGACTGGAAGCCGGAGCTGTGGCCGCGCTATCAGGGGCCGATCGTCCGGCGAGATGCCGAGCGCATCGACCTCGGGTTGCAGTCGATCGCCGCGACCTGGGGCCTGCTGCCGTGGTGGGCCAAGGCGCCGAAGATTGGGTGGTCCACCGTCAATGCGCGCAGCGAGGACGTGGAGAGCAAGGCCTCCTACCGGGATGCTTGGAAACGCGGCCAGCGCTGCATCATCCCGATGGAGAGCTTCTTCGAACCGAACTGGGAAAGCGGCCAGCACGTGCGCTGGCGCTTTTGGCGTACCGACGGGGCTCCGATGGGCATCGCCGGCCTGTGGGAGCGGTGGCGCCCGAAGGATCAGGACGGCGAGGAACTGATCACCCTTCACGGCGCTGATCGTCAACGCCAATGCCCATCCCCTCATGCGGCGGATGCACAAGCCAGGCGAGGAGAAGCGGATGATGGCGGTTCTCTCCGAAAACGCCTATGCACAGTGGCTGGAAGCGCCATCGCAGCAAGCACGTTCCCTGCTGACCTTGTATCCGGCCAGCGGTCTCGCAGAAGGCCCGGCGCCGCTCCCTGCGAAGGGTACACAAGCGTTGCCCTGAAGCAGTCCCGCCGTCCATTCCCCTTGCCGCCGATGCGCGGGCAGTGTGTGCCGCCGTCATCCAGCAGCAGCGAGCACCATGGAGCTATCGAGCCGGAACTGATGTGCTTGAGGCGCCGCTCACTGGCCGGAACGTCGAGATCACCGGAGGCGAATCAATTGCCATGCCGTCCTTGACCACAACATGGCCTCCCCGATCGTATTGGGTTGCATCAGTGTCGAGGAAGAACCAAGACGTGCCGCTGAATGGCTGGCTATAGGAGGGAAAGTCGAAGACGGCACAGTCGGCTTGCAAAGTGCAGCCGCCAGAGAGTGTCCCAATGCGCGAGACCGATTGCAGCGATGCTCCGTTGTCCGGGACCCATCCAACATCAAAGGAAAAGGCGGTATGCAGAAAGTTCTCGACAGAGAAGGAGAAGAAGTTGTTGGCCGGCACATCAGAACCTGAGTTGAGCGTGACCCTCCAGTAGAAATTCAACGTGTTGTCGGTGGTCGACCGGGTCACCACCGTTTCCACACTTCCGTTCAGGTTTCGCCAAGGCTCGCTTCCGCCCACGTATTCGGTCAGGTAGAACGAGTCGCTTGACGAGTCGATCCAAGTGCCGACGATCTGAGGATGGGAGTCCGGCAGCCACACGGACCCACCGGGAGGAAGGGGATTGGCGCACAGGCCTGCCGACCCTGCCAGCATGCCAAGCGCGAGCATCAAACGGTGACCGGTTTCCATCATGCACCTCCAGTTTGGCGACTGCTGCACGCTCTCCTCGGGCGCACCATGCAAGCGGATCGAGCGGCAGAGCAGGATGCGGAAGCGCAAACCGACTGCTGAATCGCTCCCCATTCAAGTCTAGGCGGTATTCGCGTACCGTTGCCCCCCATCCAGGGGGGAGGACATGCATGGTTGGGTTGAAGGAAGTTCGCTTTCGCCAGTCACCGTGCGGGCCGCAGCCATCAGCCCGTTTGCGGTGTTGCCGATCGTCCCGGCGTAGAACTGGATGCCGGCATAACAGCGTTGTGATGAGCTGCGGCGACGGAGTGGCCTGACACAGATCGACCTAGCACTGAGAGCCGGCCTTCATCTCAATCAGGCCAGCCCGTTGGAGCGAGGGATCTTGGGGAACTACCGTGTCAACGCTTTTCGCGGTGGCCGACGCGGTTGATATTCCCTCTGACCGGCTTGTCGCCTTAGTGATGGAGAAGATCACCACGGGGCGCCGCGGACGTGGTGCGTGGCGGTAGCGGCACAGCTTGCAGCGAGGTCCCTGGCAGCACTCCGCTGCGATGGCGTAGAAGTTGAGCCTCGGCTTCTCGGCGGATCACCAGTCCTGGCAGGACCCGTCCTCCGCCGTAGACCCAGCGGCGCAGCTCCTCCGCCGCAGCCAGCCAGGCGCGCTCGTTGAGCCGACGGCGCAGGGTCGACGTTTGAAGCCGTCCCGCGCCTAAGTTGAAGGTGAAATCGACGATGGCCGCGAGCCTGCCCGCCGGCTCGGCGGCGAGGACTGGGCAGTAGCGCAGCGTCGCCTGGAGCGCCTGGGCCAGGTCCTGCATCAGATAGGCCTCACCCTCCGCCTCGGTGATCGGCGAGTGGTCCGGTCGGCACAGATGCCCGAAACCGATGGTGTGATATCCAGCAGGGCAGATGTAGGGGTGGGCGCGGCGAAGGGAGTCCTGCGTCGGAACTCGGTGGAAGCCCTCGAAGCGCTTGGCCAGCTCGACAGCCTGCGGCGGCACCTGGATCACGTTAGATGCCTCCACGATTTTCGATGTCGAAGATCGCTCAGCGTTGACTTCGAGATCTTGTACTCAGCACGAATCTGGCTGGAAGATCGAGTGTCCCGCCTGATCGCTAAGACCTGTTCGGAGGTGAGACGCGCACGCGGGTGACACTCACCCGCGGGCCAACGGCGGCGCCCTTTACGCACCATGTCCAGTACGTTCTCGCGTTGGGTTGCGACGAAGAGGTGACGCGGATTGACGCAGGCCCGGTTGTCGCAGCAATGGCAGACGACCAGCCCCTTTGGGATTGGGCCGACCTCCAGTTGATACGCCACTCGGTGTGCGCGCATGAGCGGCTTGCCACCGTCCGCTCCGATACTGCCGTAGCCTCGCGTGTCGATCGAGCCGATCCAGAGCCAGCACTCGTCGTCTCCATGCCGCTGCACTTTTTCCCAGAAACGCTCGGCGAGAGGTCGGGGCTGCCGCCCCTTACGCCCGGCCATTTCGACGCTCCCAGGCCCTCGAAATGAACCAGAAATTCAGCACGCCGGCCCACAGTGCCTGGTCCCCCTCGGTCCAGATCTGCGGGATGCTCAGCTGCCAACTTGTGCCGGCGTTCAATGCAGCCACGAGCACGGCGGCCTTGACGGTGCAATACAGGCCCATGAACGTGTAGGTGATGACCGGGCGGACGCTGGTAGACAGCGCGTCGGCCCATTTGAC
Source organism: Eleftheria terrae (assembly GCF_030419005.1). Taxonomy (NCBI): domain Bacteria; kingdom Pseudomonadati; phylum Pseudomonadota; class Betaproteobacteria; order Burkholderiales; genus Eleftheria; species Eleftheria terrae. The sequence goes on along the minus strand of NZ_CP106951.1, from coordinate 1,889,242 downwards.
GCCGGACAGCTGGCCCTGCGCGGCCACCGCTTCCTTCAAGGCCTGCATTGCGCCGACGCCCCAGGCGGCGTCGGCCGCTGCGCCGATCTCGGCCATGCGCTGTGCACCGCGCAGCTGTTCGAATGCAAGTGCCTTGTCCTGCATGGCGAGCTCGTGCCGGCGCTCGCCGGCCCGGTCGAGCCACTTCAGCAGCTCGGGTGCCAACCGGAGAGCGCCACCGAGCAGGCCGCCCAGCAGCGTCTCGATCATTGGCTGCCTCCCCAGGGGTTGAACTTGACGGACGCCCCGATCAGCAGCGCAACCAGCAGGCCGGTGGTGAGCACCTTCACGGCCGTGCGCCAGGCGGTGCGGCGGGTATCCCGCCAGGCTTCAAGCAGGTCCCGCAGTTCTCGGATGTCGCGGGCGGCGTGGCCGTTCTCGAGGCCCAGGTGGGCCAGGACCCGCTCGGCGCCGCGCTCGGCCGCGCGGTCCAGCAGGTCGTCGAAGTCCTCCTTGCTGAGGACCAGCATGTTGTTCACGAGGGAAGGCTTGGTCGGATCGCTCACGTGGATCTCCAGAACGAAACAACCCGCCTCAAGGGCGGGTTGTGTACAGGAAGGGAAGGGCAGGCGAGGGGACGCGTCACACCGGCAGGCCGGGGCTCCAGCCGGTGGACTTGCAAACGGCGAGGACGTTTTCGTCCTCGATGAAACAAAGCCAGCCCGGGCGAGGGCTGTGGTATTCCCAACTGGCGCCGATGCGCACGGCAATCTGCCCGGCCTTGCCGGCCCAGGCGCCGGTGCCGGCCGCAGGAATCAGGTACCGGTCGCCCTCGGTCGGGGAGACGGGTGGCGCCGCCAGGTCCCGGTCTTTCACCGAGAGACCAAGGATCGCGCCCAGCCGCTTCAAATTGGCGTCCATGCCGCCATTCCAGTTGTGCTCACCCTGGGTCCAGCCGTAGCTCAGGCCCAGGTTCGGATCGGTCATCGGCATCACGCGCCTCCATAGAACTTGCCGTAGTGCATGCCGTAGCCCGCCCGCTCGAACTCGATGTTGTGGTGCTGCCAGGACGTGTGGCCGTCACGCGCTGCCTCGACCTCGATGCGCAGCCGCCCATTGACCCGCCCCAGGCCAGAATCCGCCAGCTCCTGCGCCAGCGGCCAAGTGACGCTGTCTCCAATGAGGCCGGTCATCGTTCGGCACAGCCGGCCGGTCTCGCCATAGAAGCGCACGGTGGTGGTCTGGCCCGCCTCCGGCGTCACGCTGCCCTCGGCCTGCAGCACCAGGTAGGCGGTCTGGCTGCGGCGATTGCGGGTCGCCCAGCTCACCGAGATCGGGCCGGCCACGGCCACCGGGTACGCGCGGCCGTTCACCTGCAGGCGCCCTGGACAGTAGGGCCGGATGAACCGCTTGTTCAGCTGCAGGCGGATTTCGGTCGCCACATTGGCCGGCAGCGTGCCGCGAGGCGTCTGGGTGAGGAGCTTCGCTCGCACTGTCTCGCCGGCCACGTACTCCGGCTGCAGGTAGTGCCGGCCTTCTTCCACAAACCAGAGGCGGCTGCCGGCCGGGTGGTGGCCTGGAACGGTGTCCAACAAGCCGCGCTCCAGCACCACCGCGGGCGAGGCCGCCTCCACGTCAGCGACTTTGAGCCACTCGGCGTTGACCAGAGCCAGGCCGCCCGGCGCCACCTCCACGAGATCGCTTGCCCATACCAGTGGCACTCGAACCTGGGCGGCTGATTGTGGAAGCGCATCCGCCAGGACTGCTGATGGCGTGAAGCTGCCTGAGCCCTTCTCCTCGAATCCACCCGACAGCCGTGCGAACACCTTAATGCCGAACGCATCGCCACTCGGCCGCGTGCCGCAGGCGGCCACCAGCCCGTCCAGCTCGTCGATGTCGCCGAGCCGGCTGTCCGACTCCCCGGTCAGGTCCTGCACCACCCACCAGTACGGCACTTCGAACAGCAGCTGCTGCGGGCAGGGTTGCGGTTCACTGGTCGGCTCCCTCCAGCCGGACGACGGCGGCGCCAAGTAGACCGACTGTGGCAAGCCAAAGACGTCCTGCACGCAGTCGACCCTGACGGCACCGTTGGTCAGCTCGCCGTAGGCAATGCGCACGACTCGCATCGGCAGCTGTTCGATGCCATAGGGCGGCCACGCGAGCTTGATGACGTCCCCGATCTGCAGCCCCGCTGCCTGCCGGTTGCCGATGAAAGTGCACTTCGCCAAGCTGGCGGATAGCTGCTTCAGCTCGCGCATCGCCACGCGGTTGGCCAGCGCTGCATGGCTGATACCCGGGTACTGGATCGACGTGGCCGCCACACCGCCATTGAGCTGCACCGCCGCCACGTCTTGCACCGTGACCGAGGCATCCTTGTCGCTGGCCGCATCGCGGTACACCACGGTCACCTGGTTGACCGTCTCGCCCCAGGAGGGTCGGGTGAACTCCTCGATGCGCAGGACGCTCGAGGGATCGAACACCTGCAGCCGGTCCAGCTGATAGCCCGCTCGAGCGAGCTGGAGCACAAACAGGCCGGTGCGCGGGTGCACGAAGAGCACACCGTCGATGTGCTTTAGCACGGAAAGCACAAAGCTCTCGATGGTCTCTTCCTGGCTCCACAGCAGTGAGAGCCCGAACCCTTCGGCGTACAGTGTGTCGGCAGCGGCACGGAAGCTGGCATCGTCCATGTCCACCGCCGGATATCCCATGCCCCAATCGGCGTTGGTCAAGCACTCTCGGACGATGTGCGCCGGGTTGGCGTCGGCACCGATCGCCGCATGTGAGGTGTACCACCCGCGCGGCATGCGCCGCGCGCGGACCGACCACGGCTTGATGTACGGGTTCATCGCTGCGACCCACACGCGGCGCAGCACCAGGCAGACGATGCCGCGAAACGCCGGGATGTCCGCTCCCAGCTGCTCCTGAAGGTAGGCATTGCGTCCCTGGTCGGGGCCACCCATCAGCACTTCGACCGCGCCATCGACGCCGCCTTCTCGCTCTTCGCCGCCGAACAGGCCGGGCTGGTGGATCCCCAACGTGGTGTTGCCCGTTGCTTCTCCCGACCAAGCGACTCGTTCGCCAACCCGGATCTCGGTGATGGCGTCCACCGGCCCATGGCACAGCGCCAGCTGTGCGCCAAGCCCGTACCAGTAGCCGACGGTGACCTTCTTCTTGCTGCCGCCGCCACTCATCGATGACGCTCCTCTGCTGCCACCTGCTCTGCCTGCTCAGCGACCCGCTTCGCCAGGGCGTCCCCGCTCTCGCGCAGCCAGCGCGCCGGCACGCCGTGCTCCACAAACTCGGCCCAAGACCGTTCCCGACCTTCAAACCAGCGCCGCATGCCGCGGGCGCAGTAGCCCAGCTGCCGGGCGTGTTCCAGCTTGGCAATCACCTCCGTCACTTCTTGCCGCCTCCCTTCTTCTTGATGGGTTTGACCTGCACGTCGCCGTACCAGACGACGTTCGGGCCGGAGATCACCCGGGTGCCGAACAGCACCGGGATGGGCGCGTCCTGCGATGCGATGGGCAGGTCCTTGTCGCCGATCTGGCCCGGCTGCGCTTCCTGCGATTTGGGTTTAGGCGCGAGCAGCGCCGACAGGACCGTCGTTGCGATCCAGGCAATGAGTTGAGGCCACATGGAGAATCAGACGATGGCGTCGCCCGAGAACGGGTTCTTCCAGGGGATGAAGGGGAAGCCGCCGAAGTTGTCCAGGTTCTGGAATCGGTCGCGGCAGTGGGTGGTCCAGTGGTCGCAGCCCGCGTAGAGCTGGACCCGCTCACCAGGGAGCAGGCCCACCACTGGCGCGGTGAGGGTCAGCTCGCCACCGCTGTGGCCGGTCACCATGCGGGCGCCAACAGCACACTGTAGGTAGCCGCCGACGAAATAGCCGTTCTCCCGCTCCGCCGCCGCAGCGACCCGGACCGAGGTGCCAGCGATCCGGTCAAGTTGGCCCTCCACCCTGAACCGATCCTTGGCCACTCCACAAGCGGGCGAATACAGGACGTGACGGCAGGCGATCTGGTACCGGGCCCGCAGGCCCAGCCGCTTTAAGGACGAGCCGATCGGCTCGCACTTGAGCGTGGCCTCCGCGCCGGCCAGGCGCGCCACCGTCAGCCGCCCCTTCCAGTAGGTGACGAACTCGCTGGCGTCGCCGCCTGGTCCGAGATGCCGCCGATACAGCGTGAGGCTGACCACGCCCTCCGGCGGGGCGGCCACAAACAGTGCGGCGAGCGGCAGGTCCCGCGGCACCTGGATCTCCAGCGCATTGCGCGACAGCTCGTTGCTGTGCTCGATATTGCTGCGCGAGATCGGCGCCGGCTCGTAGGTCTCCGACTGGTAGGTGACGGCCACTTGGCCTGAGGTGTAGCACCAGCGTCGGTGCCCCTGTGCGAATCGGTACAGCTCCTGCGGCTGCCCGTCGTGGGCTGATTGGTCTTGCTCGAGGTAGTTCATGACGGCAAGGTTCGGGTTGAAAGCTGAACGCGCACGACGCTATCCGTCTCCCAAAACAGCTCGACCGCGTCCTGGTCGAGCCGAGCCAGTTCTAGCCAGGAGACCTGCAGCACCTGATCGACGGTTACGGTCACGTCCAGCGGCTCATCCAGAGAGAGAAGCTCCTCTTCAACCGACAATTCGTCTGCGCCCGTGACGCGCCGGAAGAAGGTGCCAGCTGTCGTGCGCAGCACCAGGTCGCGGCGTTGTGGATGGGCCGCTACAAAACGGCTGTAGCCGGTGTTGAGCACCACCAGGCCCGAGCCGCCGCTGACGACCACTCGGCTGACCTGCAAGTCCGAGGTGAACGTTGGCAGCCAGCACGGATGCACGCGGCCCGCCCGGGCGGCCAGCCACTGGCGGAACGCAGTGATGTGTGGCCGATTTGGCAGCAGCCACGTGAGACGCCGTCCGACCTGCGGCGCGCCCGCTTCGTCGTCGAAGCCCCTGGTGCCGGTGCCCTGGTCAATCACCGTGAGCTTGCGCTGCCAGCTGACATCAATTTCTTCACTCCAATCCGGCGGCCAATCCAACAACGCGTAGCCGCGATAGGCGGATCCCGCTTCCGACCCCGCCGCCGCGGTCAGGTCCTCCACCGTGAACCGACTGCGCCCGCTGGCAATCGTGTCCGTCACCCGCCGGACGGTGGTCGTTCCTTCCAAGCGGGCGAGCCGCGCCGGCAGCACGCGGGTGCCGGCCGGCCAGGACCGGCCCAGCGCCAGGGTGAGCGTCAGAACCCCGCCGTCGATCGATGCGATCTCCACGGCCTCGTTCTCAACGGCGGAGCGCCAAAGCACCGCCATGCCACCCGGGTGGTAGTCGACGTGCGGGGCGTTGGGCACCACCAGCTCGCGGCCGCCGGCCGCCACGTCCTGCAAGAGTTGACTGCCGTCCGTCCAGACCGGCAGGCAGTAGATGCGGGCGCCCCACGCAAACAGCAGGTGCTCCAGCAGGCGAACGTCCTGCCCATCCAGGAGCCAGCTGTACTCGAAGCTGCGCCGCGGGAGTTGCCGCAGCCGGATGCGCTGCTCGGATCCGTCGTGTGCCTCCAGCACCTCGCTCAGCCATTCCAAGCGCTCCGTCAGGCCATCGGACCAGTCGGGCCGGATGCCAAACACCACCACTCGCCGGCCGGTGACGGTCAACCGCATCTCGCCACCGCCGGTGAACCGGAAGGCGAACTGGGCGTTGATCACCGGCGCCCCGCGATGGCTGGCCGAGAAGCTGTACGTCCGCGACTGGAGCGCGCCGAAGGCCAGCGGTGGCGCGGGCGGCCCTGACAGCACCAGGCCATCTGCGCCAGTGGCCTCGATGGCCAGCACCGTCTGCTCCTGGAGATGCGCATTCCACACCTCCAGCCGGCGCTCGATGGGGCTGATCACATTGCCAAGGTCGATCCGCGGCGGCAGCAGGTGGATGCGGTGGTACCAGTCGTCCGCGAAGGACGGCACCCGGACGCCGGCCAGCCGCCGATGCGGCTCACTGATTGGCCGAGCTTCGCCCCTGGTACCCGCCAAGGGCGAAACGCTGTCGGCGGCGGCAAAGGGGTAGCGCACCGGCCGGTAGCCGGAGATGCCCCTGGCGCGCTCATAGTGGACCGGCTCTCCGACGGCCGAGCCCGGAGCCACGATCCCTGCGAAGGCGGCCATCGCTCACCGCTCCAGCCGCACGGCGTAGCCGTGCACACCGGACTTGTTGTTCTTCGAATGCGCCGGAAACGCCATCCATTGTTCGGGGCCAATCGCAAACACCTCCGCGGGTGCATGGTGCGTGATGTTCAGGTAGCGCAAGTGGGCTGGGTAGCCAAAAGGCGAGAAGAACCCATCCGGCCGCTCCAGGTAAACATAAAGCGGCAACAGCGGCGCGATGCCGTTCAGCGTGTTCGGCGTGCGGCTCCACCAGTAGTTGGCCAGGGTCTCGCGCGGGCTGCGCGGCCCTTCCTCCCAGATCGAGATGGCGCGCTTGCCGGTGATGGGCGCCGCCTGGCAGACCGACCACCAGCCGTCGAAGCCATCGGCCGCCGCCCGCACATAGTTCCCACCGGCGTACTTGTAGTCGTTGAACGGCAGGCCGAAATGCAGGTCCTGTGTGTCCCCGAAGATGTAGTCGCTGACGCTGGCGTTGAGCGCGTCTGACGAGCCGAAGGCGCCCGACACAAAGGCGCCGCCCGGGTAGTTGCCGTATTTCACGAGCTGCCCGAATGCCAGATGGTGGTACACCCCCGGCGCGACCTCAGCGACCATCGTGAGTTGCGGTGGTGACTCCGCCGAGAACAGGTGATAGGTGCTCGGCCCTTCGACCTCGTACAGCCCCACCGCCTCGATCCGCTTCGACGGGTCGCGTGGCGTACCGGGCTGGTTGTTCCAGGGCTGGGCCGGATCGAACTGGTCGGAGCCGAGCAGGAAGATGCCGGTCACCCGCTGGTAGCCCGAGCGCAGCGCTTCGTCGAGCGCGCTGCGCAGGTGAAAAATCAGGTCGCCCTTGCGCAGCGACAGCTGCTGGCCGGGGCCTGACGGCCCCCAGCGCAGCTCCTGCCAGCCGTTGGCAACAGCGAACAGCCGCAGTGCGTCCAGCAGCTGGGTCGGACCCGCTGCCGTTCCAGTTTGGTAGGCCATTGCGCTCCTCAGGCCAGGCGCAAGGCCCAGTAGTCCCTCACGGAAGTGCGAAACACGTTCTGCACCACCAGGTGGTCCACGCCGTTCACTTGGATGAGGTTCCCGGCGGCGTTGTTGAAGCCGGAGACCTGGTAGACGCCGTCCAATTCGCCAAACAGGTCGTGGTCGCTGGGCGAGTTGCCTTGCGACAGCACGATGGGCATCAGCACGTAGGTGCCGTCCAGCGCTTCCCGAAACACGCTCAGGTAGCTGTAGCTGCCGGGCCAAACGGGCCGGGCGCTGTCGTATCGGGATTCCGACGTGGAGCTGTAGGTGTTCTGGAACGGCAGCCAGGCGCCGGCCGGCCCCCGCAGCATGGTGGCAGTCGAGCTGGCGTTCTGCGCGTCCTCGCCCGGATCCACAAAATGCCGGTGGTTCGGCCCGGTGATGCTGTGCCGTCGCCCCCGCTGGCCGGTCATGGAACCACCAATCAGCAAGGGATAGGGGTACTGGCCCGGCGTGGCGTAGGGCAGGATGAAGCCCAGGTAGGCCGCCTGGTAGAGCGTGGAGACCTTGGCCACGACCACCACCCGGCGGCCGTTGGCAACAAACCAGTAGGGAGTCGCCTCGTTCCACAGGCTCATCATCGGCAGCCAGCCGGTCAAGGTGCCGGGCTGGGCGTAGAAGGTGTCGGCCGGGCTGAAGCCGATGCCGCCATTGAGGTCCCACATGTAGTAGCCAGAGGTGGGGTTCTCGTAGGACCGCACACTGCAGTAGATCTCGTCGGCACCAGCGAGGCCGGGCGCGCGCAGGAGCAGCTCCTGAGTGGTGGCGTCCGACACCCAGCGCAGCTCCGTCCATTGCTGGTTCGCGGCGAGCAGCGCCGGGTGCTTGGTGAGGAAAGTGCGCAGCCGCTCCAGCAGGTCGCGGTAGTTCGCCGCGACACCGGTCTCGAAAGCCATGGGGGTGTTCTTTCAGGTCAGGACCTGCCGCACCGCACCGGCGTTGCGCTGCAGGATGTTGAGGATGGTTTTCTCGCCTGCGGACGAGTTGAGGTAGTCGGCCGCCATCGCGGGGTCGATCAGGTTGACGATGCGCACGCCCTGAGCGGTCGGCGCTTGCTGACGAGGCTGGACGTCCGGAACCAGGCCGCCGGCCGCAAAGGCAAGTGCCGGCCCCTTGAAGGCCGGTCCCTGCGCCACGCCATTGATCGACTGCAGGAAGGCCACGCCCACTCGGCGCACCGCTGCCGCATTCACGACAAACTCCCCGGCAGACAGACGCGCCGGAATGGAATCGCTCGTCGAGGTGCCGGGGCCTGTGACGTAGCCGCCCGAGGCGTAGCCCTTGAGGAGCGAGGAGATGAACCCGGCAAAGCCCGACGCCCCGCCGCTTCCTTTGGGCAAACTGGCGAACAGCGACTCCGCGAGTTTCTGGGAGGCGATCCGCTGGATGGTCGCCAGCACCGAGCGCGCGAAGTCGCCGAAGGCCTCCTTGGCGGTTTTCGCACCAAGGCCGATGTCCTCGAACAGCTGCCCGAAGCCGTCCCGGATGCTGCCGTCGATGGCCACCGCCACTTCATCGACCGCGAGCTTCACTTGAGCGATCTCGTTTTTCCATGCTTGCACCCGGGCGACTGCCTCCGGGCCGATGGCCGCGGCGGTGGTTTCGAGTTTGGGCAGCAGGGCATCGAGCGCGGTGCCGGTCTCCCGGTGCAGTGCCAGGATTTGCCGCTTCGCCTGGGATTCGGTCAGCAGGCCGGCCTGGCGCTGCAGGTCGATGGACTGCTCGCTCGCGCGCATGCGGGCCAGGGTGGTGTCGAATTCGCGTTCATAGGTGGTCAGGTCGGCAGACGCCGCTTTGACGTTGATGAGGCGGCCCAGGGTTACCATGCCGTCGCTGTCGCTCTCAGCGCGCAGCCGCTCCATCAGCTTGCGGTACTGCTCCTCGATCGCCGCACGCCGGTCCTGCGCCGTGCTGGTCTGTGTGAGGTCTAGCAGTTCCTCTCGCACCTTGGTGAGCTCCTCCCTCAGCTCGCGTTCTGCCGTCGCCGTGGCGCGGGCTGCGGCCACAGCGACGTCGCCTCGCTTGCGCAGCAGCACCGCCAGGTCGGCGTTGGTCTTGACCAGCTCGGCCTGCGCCTTGGCGCGATCGTCCGGCTTCTCCGCTGCCTTGACCGCGCGTTGCTGTTCGGCGATGGAGTGCCTGGTGCGGTTGATCGCCGCGTCAATCTCCTGCTGCTCCAGCCGCGCCTTGCGTTCGTGATAGCCGCGGATCGAAATCGTGCGGTCCTCCAGTGCCCGGTCCAGCGCCCGCTGTTCCCGCTCGAGGCTGTCCTTGAGCAACTGGAACGCGGCGTCCGCCTGCGCCTTCAGCAACGCTTGCCGGGCGGCTGCGCTCGGCGGCGGGGGTGGGCCTTTCTGCGGTGGATCCGCGAAGGTGTCCTTCTTCTTGGGATCCGGTCGGATGTGGGCCGCAATGGCGTGGGCTGCCTCGCCGACGTAGTCGCGGTCGAAGGCCTCCCGTACCTTGCCGGCGAGTTCGTCGCCGAAGCTCTGCATCTGCTGCAGGTTGCGGTCGATTTCGCCCTTCATCGCGCTCATGGAGAAATCGCCATCGAAGGCCGCCGCGATGTCCTGCTTCAAGGCGCGGGTCAGCGCTCCGATGTCCGAGAACGCGGTTCTGAAACGCTCGACCAGAAATTCCGCTGTCCTGGCCGCCACCGAGCCGATCGCCGTGAAGGCGCCGATTCCCGTGTTCACCAGCGCCCGCAGTCCGGTGCCGAGGCGGGTGAGGCCACCGTTGACGGTGTCGCGCAGACGCGCCCAGCTGCGGTCGTTGATGCGGACCAACTCCACCAAGGCGCCCCAGGCCGCCTGCACCTTCTCGGTCACCAGCGACCAGGCGGCGGCGGCGATCTGCCGGATCGAGGCGGTCTTGCCGCCGAACTCGACCACTGCGTCCCGGGCGGTGTACAAGGTAGAGCCAAGCAGGCCGACCGCCGTCACCACCATACCAATGGGACCGCCCAGGAGCGCGAAGGCGCCCCGCAGCGCCGCCGCAGCCCGGCCGAGCAGACCGGTCGATGCTGCCGCTTGCGCTACGGCTGCGCTGGCCGCGCCAGCCTGTTTACGGGCCTGGACCGAGTCCGTGGCGAGTGCGACTGAGGTGGCGCCTTGCGCCCGCGCCTGGGCGAGGGCAGCTGCGGTGACCCGCATGCGAGCAATGGCCTCCGCCTCCAGCCCCCGCAGTTGGCTGAGGCGGGCGATTGCCTCGCCGCGGGCCGCCGCCGTGCTGGCGACCATCGAGGTCACCAGCCGCCCGAACGCCGCCATCAACCCGATGCCCACCAGTGTCAGCAGACCGCCGATGTGCTGGGCCAGCAGCTGGATCCCTTGCGCCAGCCCAGCGGTCCAGCCGCTCGCGCTGTCGCGGCTGCCAAAGGCCCGCAGGAAGGCGTTCTGCAGGCGGGTCAACGCCCCCGACACCGTGTCCGGCAGGCTGCCGTACTCCTCAGCGAGCCGGCCCCGCTGCTTGAGCAGGGCATCGATGACTGCGGCAGAGGTCAACTTGCCCTGTTCTGCCAGTTGGCGCAGCGCGTCTTTCGGGACACCCAGGCCGGCGGCAATGGCGGTCGCCAGCCGCGGGGCCTGGTCCATGACTGAGTTGAACTCGTCGCCGCGCAGCGTGCCGCTGCCCAGGGCCTGGCCCAGCTGCATCAGCGCGGCTGAGGCACCTTCTGCGGAGCTGCCAGACAACGCCATGGCCTGTCCGACAGCGTTGGTCGTGTCCAGCGCCTCCGACTGGGACCGGCCCAGGGCCTGCAGGGTCGGTGCGAGCTTGGTGTACAGCGACACCGTTTCCGCCCACGGCGCCCGATTGCGCTGCGCCATCTCGAACAGCTCTTCCTCGGCATGGTTGAACTCCTCTTGGGAGGTCACCGCCAGCTTCAGGCGAGCCTGCAACCCCTTGTACTGGTCGGCCGCCCCCGTCAGCTCCCGCACGCCTGCACCAATGCCGAGGGCCGCTCCCATTTGCCCGAGAGCCGAGCCGAGCTGGCCGGCTTCTGCTCGCAGGCGCGCCATCCCGGCCTGCAGCGGCTGCAAGGCACGGGCCGACTGTGCAGCAGCCTGGCCGATACCGGCCGTCGCGGACACCACTTCGCCCTGCGACCGGGCAGCGTTGCGCGCTGCCGCTGTCAGCCGCGCGTGCAGTGCTGCCGTCTCGGTGAGAACGGTCTGGTCGCGCCCCGCGACATCCGGCGGCGGCGCGTCGGCACGGGAGGCGTCCTGGAAGGTTGCTGCCCGCTGGAGCCGGCCTTGCAGCGCGTCGTATTGCGCGGCTGCCGCCTGCAGGTCTCGCACGCCGGCTCCGGCGCCGATGCCCGCCCCCACGTCTCGCAGTGAGTCTCCCACCTGCGCGGCTTGCTCGCGCAGCTGCACCAGGCTGGACTGTATGGTCTGAAACGCCCGCCGCGTGTCGTCGACGGCGGTGATCAGGATCTGCGCTCGGTTTTGAGCCATGACATTTCCTTGGAAGGAAATCAGGTTGGGGTCGAGGCCTTCTCGGTGGCCGCGACCAAGCGGCGCAAGTCGCGGCTCACCGTGCGCGTCAGGTCGAAGCGGCGCCGCAGGCGAACTTGCCGCACGAACACAGCGATCGGGATCTCCTGTCCCCGCTTCAGCCTCTTGACGCCGCTGCGTTCCCGCTCGGCGCGCCGAAAGCGGGTGAGCGCCCGGCTGTTGGCAGAGAGGTTCTCCGCCATCAGGATCGTGCGCCCATCCCTCTGGACGAAAAACGCGTTGCCGGCGTCCATCAGGTCGCGCACCACGCGGGCAAATGCCTTGCGGCCCAAGCGCTGGTGTTGCGGCAGCAGCGGGATCAACATGCGGCCCTGGATGGAGCCACCCTGCTCGTGGAGGCCAAGCCAGGGGACCTTGGAGCCGATGTAAAGCGCGGGCAAGCGGTCCGGCTTGCTGTCGAAGACCTTGGAGCGCATGGACTTCAGGAAGGATGGCTTGGCAGTCTTGAAGCTGGCCCGCATCTCGGACCGGACGGTCTCGGCAATCTCCTTACCGGTCTCCCGCATGGCCTTAGCCACGTCGGTTCGGAGGGAACGCCGAAAGTCCTCCTGCCATGCGTCGAAACCGCCCGGCCTCAGCAGGCCGCCAGCGGCGAGTTGCAGTTTCATGCGCTGTACTTCTGCAGCTCCCGCTGCAGCTGTTGAATGGCGTCCCGGCTGCCCTGGGCAGCCACCGCAGTGACAGTGAGCTGTGCGGCGAGCCGCTCGTGCTCCAGCCGGGCATCGGCCGCCAGGAAGGCGTTCACCTGGGCCACGGTGTAGCCCAGGATCTCGGCATACCGGTGGCCACCCCTGATCAGCCGTGCGATGGCGTCGGCCCAGCCAAGCGGCCGCCGATGGCCTGTGCCACCTGGCCGATGCGCGGCGCCACCCGCCGCACGAAAAAATCGGCGTTCACCTCGAACACCGCGCCGGCCAGGACCAGCGCCTCGTCGAGAGCGAGGCGGTCGATCCACTCCCGCGGCCGGCGTGCCGCCAGGCTGAGTGTCTGTAGCAGCGCCTCCCCGTGCTCGCACAGCAGCGCCAACCAATCCGGCTCCGCGGCCAGTTGCGACGCAAAACGCCGGACGGCCTTCAGCACGGCGGGCAGCTCGCCCAGCACCAAGGGGCGGATCTCCAGGCGCTCGCCGGCGATGTCCACCGTCACCGCCAGCGGCGAGATGATGTCCAGGTCCATGGTGGTTCTGCTCTCGCTCATAGCAGGATCAACCGGCCGAACATGCCCAGCTCCCCGGCGGCCGGCTTGAGGGTGTCGGCCAGCACCTGGCCCGACAGCTCGAACTTCAGCAGCTCGTCGGTGATCATCGACAGCTCTTTGGCCGGGTTAATCGCGACTCGGTACAGGTCGATGACGACCTCCGCATTGCCATCGGCCGTGTTCAGTCCCTCGAAGCGCACCCAGCGCTCCGGAAGCGGCTGGGTGAACATCGAGGTCACCTGCGCAGCCCCATAGGCATAGTCGACCTTGAACGGCTCGACATAGGGGCCACCGGCGGTCTTGTCATTGACCACCAGTGAGCCGTGCTTGGTGTTGACGCTGTACTGCGCAGTGGGCAGCGTCTTCGGCGTGGAAGACGAATCCTTGACCACTACCGAGGACACGTTCTGCTTGGACAGCAGGTAGAGGCTGCCGGGCGTGACGGGACTGGGCAGGGCCTCGGCCGTCACGCTGCCCGCGGCTTGCTGCGTGGTCGTGCCGTACAGGCCCAGGGCCAGATTGACCGGCACCAGCTCCTCCAGCGTGCAGGAGAACTCGCCCTTCTTGGTCTTGATCAGCTGCAGGTCGGTGAGGCGCTGGCCGCTGGAGGACTCCTGGTGCTCCAGGGTCTCCACCGACAGCGATACCTTGAGTTCGGGGACGTTGCCGACGTAGGCAAGACCCAAGGGGCGGCCCGCGGTATCGCGGGCGCCGATGTAGACGCGGCCTTGGCCGGAGAAATAGGGCATGGTCAATTGCTGTCGAGGTGGTAGGGAGACGAGGGAGTCGCGGCCAGGGCTTCGGCGGCCTGGGTGAGACCCAGTGCCAGCAGGCGGCGCCGGTCAAGCTCCTTCGGGTTCGGGAGGCGGTGGCGGCGGTGCCGCAGGTCGGCGGCCGGCCGCAGCTCGCGCAAGCGGCGGCGGTCAACCGGATCGGGTGAGGTCGTGGGCATGGGTTCGGTAGCGGATTTCGTAGCGGGCCGGCATCGCGACGGCGCCGGCATCCGCGTCCTCGGCGTCCCACTCGCTGTCGAGCTCGCGCAGGGCGATGGCGAGCCCGCCGAGATTGGCATCGGCGAACAGGGCGGCGTGGGCGGCAACGACAAGCTGGTCGGCCACGTCGAAGGCGCTGTCGATGTCGGGACTGCCCCGGGCGACGGCGACTAGGCGGAACGTCAGGGCGCGGTCGATGAGGGCGTTGGCGTGGCCGGTGACGGCGTCGGTTTCGGGGAACAGCAGCAGCGCGGCGCTGCTGTCACGGTGCACGGGTGTCGTCGGTGAGCGCAGCACCGTCGACGGCGCGACAGCCGCGCGGAGGCGCTCCAGGACCGCCCGCAGAAGGCGCTCGCGGACGGAGGTCATGCTTCAGAGAGGCGGCGATGTGTGAGCGAGAGGACCTAGAAGGTCGAGGACAGTGTTTGAGCCCGGGCGAAGCCAAGAACTCGTCCACGAAGATGATCACGGTCTCGTTCGAGGGGGACTGACCCGCTGGTGTGGAGCAGCGTCGCTGCAACAGGGCCCATAGGCAGTGAAGCGGATTTTTTCAAGCGAATGCTGCCGGTGCGAGCCACCTAAGGTTAGGGCTCACCAGGCGGCGTGTGCGAATATAAGAATGCGTTCTGGACGAATTGCGCAACACGCCGGAGGCCGTCATGCCGCTATTTCTTACGGAGCTGAAAAAAGAGATACCTGACGACGACCCAAATGTGCTCAAGGAGGAATACTTCTCTGCGCGACGAGACGGCCGCTCGATGGACCTCGCTGCCATAGTGAAGGCGCAGGAAGCGCACGCCATGTCCGTGAAGCGCAGGGAGTCTGAGAATCAGGCCCACAGTGTCCCCCTCGATGTTTTGGAGGGCACCCAGCTCTACTTAATCGAGTGGATGTCTCAGTACCGGCAGATTCTGACGAAGCCACCGAAGGCGCCCGCGGTCACCCACAATATCCAGCTTCCGGTTGCTTGCGTTCACTTGATCGCGGAGATCCAGTGCGTGGTAGCACGTCTAAGGGACGCCAATCAGAAATCAGACGGCGGCCGGGTTCATGTGCAGGCTCTCCGAAAGGAGAATCCATCTCACGTACTTATACTAAAAACTCTGACTGCGACCGTGAATGATCTGATTCTGCTGATAAAGAAGATCCTCGAACGGGCAGCCAGTGACGGAAAGGCGCAGAAAGTGTTCGAGGCGTTGGTGATGAGCGGCTTCACTGACTATCTGCTGCTGTATGTTTCCACCCCTGTGTGCAACCAGCAAGCAGCTGCAAAGCTCGGCGGCTTCCTCGATCTCATCAGCTGTACCCAAGCTAGGGGATCCTCCTCGAAGCGCTCCAAGGAGGAAAGCACGTCTCAGTAGAGGAGATGGCACAGCGCACTGGGCCCTGCGTTCATAGTCGTGAGAGGGTGGCCCTTCGCTCGGTGCCGTCGCCGATTGCTTGCTTGTCCCGTACTCGGTAGGCCACGCCTTCGATATAAATTGTCTGCCCAGGAGCAAGGTCCGGGAGCCAGGAGGCGGGGTAACGGATGGCGTAGTCTGCGGACACGGCTAGGCCGTCGAGCACCGTGTTGTCGGGCGATCGGAACTCGGTGTGCACCGGGTGTCCGTCCACGACCACCTTCGTGAGCAGTCCGGATCGCGCGGCGGCGTCGTACAGGTCTTCGACCCGCACGTCAGGCCTTCAGCTTCACCAGCAGGGCCGGCCGGTGGCACATCGGCAGCGGGTTGCTCTGCGTGTGCAGATCGGTGCCCCGATCGAACTTGCGCGGCTCCTGCTTGGCGTACAGCGGCTGGCCCGGCGTGTTGACCGTCTCATTGAAATCGGCCGGCGCAACATAGGTAGCAAAAGTGCTGATCGTTCCGATGGGGAAAGCCTGCGCCTCTCCGGCGCCAATGAAGCGCCGGGTGTTGCCGTGTTCGTCGCTGGCCTGGCCGCGGTATTCCTCGAACAGGATGGAGCCGTAGCGGAAGCCCTGGCGCACATCGTTGATGAGGACCGCGCCGTCCTGCCAGCGTTCGTAGGCCTTGATCACCGTGGCGTGGCCCGTCAGGGCGGCGAAGAACTCCGGCGAGCACAGGCAGTGCACGCCCGTCATGAACTCGCCCCGCAGGTTCTCCTCGATGTGGGCCAGCACCTCGATGCACTTGGCCTTGACGTTGGTCTTCTCGTTCTCCAGCCCAAAGCTGATCGTCTTGGGCTGGATGTCGAACTCGCGGTAGAGGTCATAGAGCACCGAGCCGTCGGCGTCGAGGATGACGCCCTTGAGGGCCCCCATGCGCAGGTGCTCCAGCGTGATGGCGTGCTTGTTGCGCATGGTCTCCAGGTGGCCGGCCATGACGCCCGCGATCGATTCGAGCTCGGTTTCGCTGCCGAACGCCCGGATCCCTTGGACCTCCTCAGGCAGCACCACGTCGTCGTGCGGGATGTGCGGCACCACAAAGGACCGGATACCCCGCTTGCCGCGGGTGCCGACCGTGCCTGGCGCCCCGGGCGGTCGCGTCGGCAGCAGGTTGAGCACGCCGTTGCGCTCCTCGATCAGGATCTGGCGCAGCCGCACCGACTTGATGGGCATCAGGTTGAGCGACTCCAGCCGGCCGTAGCGGTTGGGCAGGATGTTGATGGCCGCCGTCAGAGCGGCGGTGGAGAACGCCGGGTTGTTGAAGGGGTTCTGCATGCGATGGCACAAAAGAAGACCCGCCGGGCGCGTGGCGCCGGGCGGGTCGGATGAGGGGAAGACGTCGGTAGCGAGGCGCTCACGCGCTGTCGCGGACCGCCAGCCCGCGCACCGCAAGCTGGGCGATGGCCGCGGAGCGCTGCTCCGGCGTGATACCGGCCGGCCATACCAGCGCGGCGCGGGCAAAGACGGCGTGGCGCACGATCAGAACCGCATCGGCCCGCTCGCCCTGCGACGCATCGATGTCGAAGGCGAGCACGGCCTCCGCCGCCTCGGTGCCGTCCTTGGCGGCAGGGGCCAGCGCCTTGATCTTGCCGGTGGCCGTCTCCCGGCCGACGACGGCGCCGAGCACGAGTTTCTGGCCGGCGGCCACGGTGGCGGTCTCGCGCGAGTACAGGTTCGGAGCCTCGTACTTCAGCAGGTCGCCCAGGTTGTTGGGTTCGCGGAGCACGGGCACGGTTCAGCTCCGAGAGATCAGTTTCTTGACGGCTGACATCAGCGGGCTGGATTCCGGCGCGGCCACTGCGCTCGTGCCGGCGCCGGCCGTGATGCGCGAGCTGATCTCCGGCTGGCTGGCGCGCGCGTCGAGCAGCACCCGACGCACCTGGTCCTGCGTCATGCCGGCACCGAGGAATTCGGCGGTGCGCTCCGGTGCGCCAGCGATCAGACACAGCTCGGCAATGGCATGCGCCTCGTTGCGATAGGCCGCTGCTGCGGCAGGCACCGGAGCAGCTACCGACGACAGAGCAGCAGTGGCGGGCGGCACCGCGTCAGCCGGCGGGTTCATGAGGTCGTTGGAGTGCATCGTGTGCTCCGTGGGTGAGGAAGAAGGAGAAGGCGAAGTAGGCCGCGGCGTCACCGCGGCGGGGGAAGGCAGGAGAACGGTTGGACCCGCGAGGCGAGCAGCGAACTCGGCCTGCACGTCTTCCAGGCTCAGCACGGCATCGGCCAGGCCAGCGTCAACACCGCCATGGCCGAACAGCAGCCGCGCCTCGGTCGCCCGCACGGCGTCTTGGCTCAACCCGCGCATTTGCGCCACGGAGCCGACGAAGATCGCGTAGAGGCGATCGACCTCGGTCTGCAAGGCAGAGGCGGCCTCGGGCGTCAGCGGCTGGTGCGGGCTGAAGTCGTTCTTGTGGTGGCCGGCGTAGACCGCGCGGTACGCCAATCCGTCCTGCAGATCCTTGGCGGACTGGTCCACGTGCAGCGCAATGACGCCGATGGAGCCAATCCCAGCTGTCTGCGACAGCGTCAACCGGCTGGCCGCTGCGGCGATGGCGTAGGCCGCCGAGTAGGCCGCATCGTTGGCGTGTGCCCAGACCGGCTTGCTCCGGCTGGCCGTGCGGATGCGCTGAGCCAGCTCGAACACGCCACCAGCTTCACCGCCGGGCGAGTCGATGTCCAGCAGGATGCCTTTGACTTCGGGGTCGGCCAGCGCAGCGTCCAGGCGGGCGCCAATCTCGGCATAGGACGTCAAGCCGGAGGCCGCCTCCAGACCCATCGACCGGCGCACCAGGGTGCCGTGAATCGGGATCAAGGCAATGCCGGGGGCGGTCGGGCTGGCCGCTGTCCGGGGCACCGGCAGCGCCGGCTGCGCCTCGGCGCTGGGCCATCCCAGGCGCGATCCCAGCACCGCCAGGATGACGTCCAGCTTGGATCGGGTGATCAGCAGCGGCGTCCCGTACAGCCGGGACGCCAGGTAGGGGAGTGACATGTCAGAGGTCCTGTTCATGGACGGCGGGTGCCGGTGTCGCCGCCGCAGGCCGGTCGTGCCGCGGGTCGGAGTCGAAAACCAGCCCTAACGCGTCGGCGCGTTCGTTGTCGGCCGCAATCTCCCGGTCAACGTCCTCGGCGTCGTAGCCCGACGCAGAGATCGCCTCGGAGCGTGAGAGCAGACCGGAGCGGATCGCGGTGTTCATCGCGTCGAACTCCTTCTTCGGGTCCACCCACTGCCAGCCTTGCGGGATCCACTTCACCGCCTGGTACTGTCGGCGGCGCCGCGTGTAGCCGGGCAGCTCCAGCGCCCCTTCCAGCACCGCCTGGGCCATCCAGGCCCGCCAGATCGGCCGGCACAGCTGGTGCACGATCACGCCGTGCTGCAGCGCTTCGCAGCGACGGCGGAACTCCAGCAGCCCGGCGCGGATGGAGGAGTAGTTCACTTGCGTCAGGTCACCCGTCAACATCTCGTAGGTGATGCCCATCGCGGCGGCTACGGCGCGGAACTGCTGCCGCATGAAATCGGCGTAGCTGCTGCCCACGTCCGCAGGGGCGGAGAAGCGGATGTCCTCGCCTGGCTCCAGGAACTGCAGGGTGCCGGGCTCCAGGCCGGCGAGCGCCGCGCCGTGGGCATCCGGCCCGCCTTCGCCCATCAGGTTGTCCTCGGGAGCACCCCGGGTGATGAATCCGGCGAACATGGCCGCCGTCTTCTTGCGCACCAACTCGGCGTCGTCGTACTGATCCAGCTCGTGGAGCTTCACGAGGGCGCGGGCGAGCCAGGGCTCGCCGCGGATCTGGCCCGGCCGCAGCGGACGAAAGAGGTGGATCACTTCACTGGCCGGGATGCGCACCGTCTCCATGCCGCCGACGCCCGACATCGGCGCCAAGGCGCCATCGTTCGGGTGCGAGCGGTAGAGGTGATAGGCCACGCGCCGGCCCAGCCGATCAAACTCCATTCCAGCCCGCACCACGTTGCCCGATAGCAGCTCCAGGTTCATCGTGGCCGGCAGGTGTTCCGGCTCCAGCACCTGGATCTGCAGAGCCACCGGCAGGCGGTCCTCCGGCCGGCGGTAGCGCAGGCGGACCAGCGCCTCGCCGCCCTCCAGCATCGCCCGGCAGGCCAGCGACTGCAGGCCGTAGAAGTCGGTGAGGCCGCCAGCATCTGCGTCCTCGCACCAGTCGCGCCACAGCGCCTGGATCATCTCGCGCTGCGGGATATCCAGCACCAGCGACTGCGGCTTGATGCCGGTGCCGATCGCGGCAGCCACAAACGCCTCGGTGCCGGCCGCCGCCCATGCGTTGCGGCGCACCAGGTCACGGCTCTTGGCGCGCAGCTCGTTCTGAGTGAACGCCAGCGCCGCCACAGCGCCTGGGTTGCCGACCTGCCAGGCGACAGCTCGGCGGCCACCGCCGACACCGTCGTAGGTGGGCGTTGCACCGAACAGGCCACGCCTGAGTTTGGCGAACCAGCCCATCAGGTGCCCTTGCTGGTGGTGACGCGGATCTGCCGGGGCGGGCGGGCCGTCACCCCTTGGGCGGCCAGGTCGCGCTTGACCTCTCGCAAGGCCGTCTGCAACTCGGCGACGTCGCGGTACTCGACGGTCTTGTCGCCGAAGCTAACGCGGCGCTCGCCTTTGGCCAGGGCCGCTTGTACGCGTCGTAAATCCTCCTCGGAGTAAGCCATAGACATAGCGGTGGGTAGAAGATGGAGAAGAAGTGACAGGCGAGCGCAATGATTTGTGGCGCTCGACTTCATCGCGGACTAGATTCGAGTCATATCCTTGAGACGGAGGTCAGCGATGACAGCAGGCACGGAGCCAGCTCCACGATCAATGGCGGATCAGCTGGAGAAGATGATCGTGATGGGCGAGCTGCGCCTCACTAGCCGGTTGAAGTTCATCCTTGCCGCGCAGAGCGCTGGGGCTCACCTGAGGGCTTCGCATCGCGATCTGGCTGGGATCATGAACAGCCTTTCTCAGCTGAACGCCTTCCGCAAGGAGCTCTACCACCACCAGTCACGAGGTATTACCTCTACGACCGCTGAATCCCCAACGGCTAGGACGAGAGCCATCGACTCTTAACCACCCGCCTGGTGTTTCTGCGCGCTGAGGAGTCGAAGGCCGTGGCCGCAACGGCGTCAGGCGCAGAAGCGGCGAACAGCTGGGAAGGTTCGGGCTTTGGCGAAAACTGCGGTGGCAGGGACCGCCCGCCCTCGAACGGTCGCTCCAGCTCCCGCCAATGGCGTTCTTCGAAACGGTCCAAGCCGCACGCCGCCGCAGCAGCTCGGGCGTAGACCGCGATATCCAGGGCCTCGTTCCTCTCGCGCATCTTCTGCCACTCCCGCACCGGGAAGCCGTTGCGGTCTCGCCGGGTGACCAGTTGCTCGGCGCACAGCTGCTGCAGGTACTCGGCGTCCATGGCGGGCAAGTGGACGTAGCCGGGCGGATAAGCGATCTCCCCAGTGCTCGGATCGACGTTCGGCGCCTTTCGCAGGTTGCTGTACAGCTCCTGCTTGGCGAGGCCCACTGCCACCGCAAAGACCTTGATGCCGCGCCGCAGCCGGCGGCCAGCCGCCGTGACATCCACCGCGGTCGGTGTCCCGATCAGTGCGGCACCAGTCGGCACCCCCTTGACCGCCATCACCCGGACGTCGTGGCAGGCGCGCACGAACGCATAGGCCTCCTGCGTCTGAAAGCCGGTGTCCACGGCCAGCTTGGCCAGCGGCATCTGCACCCCACTCTCGTGGGCCCAGGTTTCGTTCAGCAGCGCGCCGAGCTGGCGCCACACATCGGCTCGCCCGGTGTCGCCCATCAGCACGCGGTGCTCGATCAACCAGGATTCCTTGCCCCGGCCCCAGGCCCAGACCGACACCTCGATGCGGTCCTTCTGGATGTCGGCCCCCGCCACCAGCAGCAGGCCGCCCCAGGGGATCGATCCCGGGCGGTAGCTCTCGCGCCGCTCTAGCAGGCGCTGCCAGTCGGGCGCCTCGCCGTCCTCGGTCCACGTCTCGCCCAGCTCCGTGTTCTTGAAGGTCTTGATGGCCGCCGACGAGCGGGATTCCTTGGCGGTGGCGCTCTCCCAGGCGGCAGCAATGTCGCGCCAGGAGCGCCAGCCGATCGGACTGTACAGCGATGACAAGTGGAAGCCGGCCGTCCGCCGCGAGCCACCCGTCACCGTCGCCCGCCACTGCCCGCGCTCCAGCATCCGCGTCTTGTGGTGCTCAGGGATGGGCGCTTCGCAGTCCTCGCAGATGTAGGCGACGGTGTGCGGCCGCTCCCGCTCCCAGCGCAGTCGCTCGAAGCGCAGCCACTGGCTGTGGCCGCAGTGCGGGCACGGCACGAGGTAGCGACGTTGGTCCGACGCTTCGTACTCGCGCTCGATGGTCGAGGCTCCGGCAATCGTCGGCGTGCTGACGATGAAGATCTTGCGCCGCGCGAAGGTGCGAGTGCGGGCCTCGGCCAGCGAGATGGCATCTCCTTCGCCCTCCACGTCCAGCGGATAGCCGTCCACCTCATCCAGGAACAGGTAGCGCACCGGCATCGAACGCAGGCCCACCGCGCTGTTGGCCCCGGTCATCACCAGCACGCCGCCGCGGAACTCCTTGGACAAGATGGTGTTGCCCGCGTCCCGGCTGCGGGCCGGCGCGATCAGCTCGGCCAACACCGGTGACTCCTCCACCAGCGGATCGATGCGCTGCTTGGAGTTGCGCTTGGCCATCTCTACGGTCGGCCAGACGGCCATCATGGGACCCGGCGAGTGATGGATCACGTAGCCAATCCAATTACTGCCCGCCTCGGTGTTGTGGGTAGGAATCCAGCCCTTGCCGCACAGGAACAGGTGATCGGACGAGTCCACGGCGATACAGCGCACCGGTACCGAGGCCACCGGCTGGATATCGACGATACGTCGGCGCCGGCTCCTGGCGGGCAGCCCCTTGTCGATCGAACGCATGCGGGCAAGCTTGCGCGAGAGCCGAAACATCGGCTCTTCTGCATAGGCGGTCCAGGTGACCCGCCAATGCTCCTGGCTGGCCGTCCAGCCTTGCTCGCGGATTCGATGCAGCCTGCCCGGTCGGCTGGACACGCTGGGTTTGTAGCCCAGGCTGCGCAGCAGCTCGACGAGTCCATCGATCAAGTTGCGATCGACGTTGGAGAAGGTACATGTCTTACCGTCGGCGCTGATGGTGCCGTCGGTATCCATCAAGCCCTGCACCAAGGCCAGGCGCTGCTGGCGCCCAGCGCGCAAGTAGGCCTGCGGGATGTGCTTGTTGTCCAGCAAGTCCAGCAGCCGCAGATGTGTCATGAAACGGGAGCGACCGCTGCCAGCCAGGGGCAATTGATCCTCGCCGATGGCCCGGTACGTCGGGTCGATGATCACATTGGCGCAGCGCCCCTTGCGCCAGGTGGGCAGGCGGAATATGGCATTGACGCCGCAGGCGTTCAAGTGCTGCGCGATCTCCTCATCGTCTTCATGCACGCTGATGTGATTCATCGTGCTGCTGCCGTCGCCCAACCAGACACCCAGCACGTAGGGATCGATCAGCAACGGTTCGCGGGGCAACTCCACCGCCTTGCACAAGTCCACGGCAAACCGAAACCGCTTGCTCCGGCCCAACATCACACGCCCGACCATTTGCTCCGTTCGCAGCGTGCGTTCCTGCGGAACATCATTGGTGAAGTCCCACACGCGCCAGAGATGCGCTGCATCACAGACGACGGTCTGACCGTCCTCGAAGAGGATGCAATAGCAGGGCTGGTCTTCGAGCACTGGCGAGGCGCCCGTGACTTTGCAGGGCCAGCCATCGGCCCCGAGGACATAGTCGCCGGGGCTCAGCTGACCCATCGTGCTCCACCCTTCGGGAGTGGGAATCGGCGTATCGAGCGCCAGCGGGGCACCGACCTGTGCGCCCTTCATGAACACCACGCGTTCCACGGGTGACGTCGGCGAGAGGCAGTCGAGGATCTCCCGCAGGTAGGGCGTGCGGGCGGTGCGCCAGCGTCCGGGCTCCGCGGATGCCTTGCTGGACAGCACCCGGTGTTGGTCAGCCCATTCGGAGACCGTCAGCAGTGGATCCGGCGTCAAGCCCTGCCGCCAGGCACGTTCGATCTCGACCGCCCCTTCGTAGTTGAAGTCCATCATCCGTCCAGCCGTGGCTCGACCTCGCCCAGCTCTTGCAGTTGCTCGCGCACGGCGCGCTCCAGCGCCACGTGCATCTCGTGCGGGTCCACGCCGAGCCGGGCCGCCAGCTCGGACGAGACCCGGCCGGGCCAGTTGAGCCAGGCATCGCGCTCCGCACGCGCCAGCTTGAAAACGTGGGCCAGTGCCTGCGAGCGGTCCACCAGCTCGCCCTTGAGGCGGGCCAGCCGGACCTTGTTGGCCTGCGCTTTGACGACCTCGTTGACGGTGCGGGCCTGCAGCAGCGAGGTACCACCCGCTGACGCAGCGCCGCGCTCCACCAGGTCGCTTTGCACCCGAGGGGCTTGCTGCCGCGTGCCGACGCGCGGCTCCTCCGTGTTCTGCGCCCACTCGGCGTCCGCCTTCTCCGCATCGATGGTGCCGTCCGGCTGCGGTGTGATGCGGCCCGCGCGGATCGCCTTGTGGACCGCCGTGTCGCTGACGCCGCGGTGGCGCGCATAGGCCCGGATTGAAAGTCCCATCGTGCTCAGGCAGGACTGGGCCTGCGGAATCAACTCGCATCAACTCTTCCGTTGCTGCGTGGCCCGAGAAGAGCGTTCATAGCGGCGTCGCACAGCGACCGCCAACCAACCCAAAAGGATGAACAACATGAACGCAACGACCCTGACCGCCACCCAGCGCGAGACCCTGACCCACGCGGCCGAGCACAACGAAGGCCGCATCGAGTGGTTCCCCGCCAGCGTCAAGGGTGGCGCCCGCGCGAAGGTGCTGCAAGGCCTGGTGGCCCGCGGCTGGGCCTACCAGGAAGGGGATCGCCACGCCGTCACCGACGCGGGCTATCAGGTCATCGGCCAAGAGCGACCCGCGCCGCAAGAAGAAGCGGCGCTCGATGGGGACAGCTCGCTGGAGGCGGACGTGGCGGCCGCCGAAGCCAGCTGGGCCGACGCTCGACCGGCACCCGAGCGCAAAGCGCGCACATCGCGTGATGGCAGCAAGCAAGCGCAGGTCATTGCCTTGCTGCGCCGCCCCAGCGGCGCCACGGTGGCAGAGATCCAGGCGCTGACCGGCTGGCTGCCGCACACCGTGCGCGGCACCTTCTCCGGCACCTTCCGCAAGCGCCTCGGCCTTCAGGTGGTCTCCGCTAAGGAAGACGGCGGCAAGCGCGTCTACCGCATCGTTGAAGCGGGTGCGAGTGAGACGACTGAAGTTCTGGCTGCCTGAAGCGAAGGGCCGCTCAACGCGGCCCTGGCGGGAGTCATCGGCCACCTGCCGGCAGCCGAACGCCGTCACCCTGCACGGCGGCTTTGAATCAACCCGCATCAATTCGATGACGCCAAGGAAAAGAAGAATCATGGACACGCACGTTTCCCTGCAAGAGCTAACGATCCGCATCTCCCGCACCCCACGCACGGTGTTCATGTGCGGAAGAGAGGTGGCGGTGCACGAACTGGGTATCCGGCTGCCCTTCACGCGCAAGCCCCAGACGCTTGAGGACGTGGGCGGCGGCGAGCCGCAGCGCATCTTCGTTACCTCGACGCGGCACCTGACCGCTGAGGAATACGACGAGTTCACCGGCGATCTCATGCGTCGCAGGGAATGGGTGACCCGCGAGGGCGGCCTGATCTGGAACGCCTGGGTGTGCGTCGAGCTGGTCGCACCCGACCGCCCGGTCCTGTATGTGAACTTCGAGGGCGCGGACTACGCTCGCTACGTGGCACGGCTCGGTTGATCAATCGGTATCAGGTTGGAGGCCAAGACCCCTTGGCTTCCGGCCTGCTCGGAGCGTGAATAAGGTCATCGCACGCACCCATCGGGAGAAAAACAGCATGCACCCCAACTACGGCTTACCCGGCACAAACGACGAGGCTTCGGGTTTCATCGGCACCATGGGCCAGCGAGCGTCGGCCGCTTGGCCCGAAGCAATGACGCGAATCGCCGAAGCGACCGGCGAACGGCTTGAGTCGGTTCGGGCCTTTCTCGACAGCCGGTACGGACGACAGTTTGCGGATGATGTCCTCAACTTCCACCATACCGGCCTCGACTTGGCCGCCGCAGTCGCAGCGGCGGTGAACCGCTGGCAGTCGTGGCGGGTGAGTGCGCAAACCTCCACCCGCACCGGCATCCCGCGTGGCATCAGTTATTTGACCGGCTTCGTTGTTGCGGCAGCGTTCGAGGAGGAGCGCGTTGAGTAGTGCCGTTGGCATCGGCCGGCCGATTGCCTGCTCAACGCACGCGGCCTGCCTTGCTCAAGGCGAGGCGGGCGGGAACGATGTCGGGTCACCCGGCGGGAACCGGGCGGCGGCGTCCTCGATCTCCAGACGCTTGCCAGCCCTCATGTCGTCGATAGTTTCGGCAATCAAGCGACGCTGCTCCCGGAAGGTCGCGACCGACTCGCGCATGGTTGCCAGCAGTTGATGAGTCAAGGTCGCGTCCCCACCCGTTTCGGCAAGACGACGGGCTGTCTGCTCCAGTTCTGCAATGTGCAGCTCGGCCTTCGCAATGTCGCGGTCCGCGTCTGCCAGGTGCTCAAGTTCTTGCTCAAGGGTTGCCATGACAAGTCCTTTCCATAACCGTTGACCCGTACCGATGCCGTACCGGAGCGCGCACCAGCGGTTGTACGCCCGGGCATCCGTGCCCGCCGGCCGTAGCGGCGCCCGTCGGTCTACACAACGCCCCGGACGCGATGATGGATCGGCGCGGTTCTTCGAGAACGAGCCGCGCTGCACGCAGGGCGGCCAGAAGCGTCTTGCTGTTCGCCTCCTCGACGTGCCCCTGCGGAATGGTCCTCGCTGTGTCCTCCAGCTCCGCAATTCGGGCCTGTGCCCGCTCGATGTTCTGATCGATACGCGTTAGTTGGGCGATCTGCTGAGACAGGTCGGGCACGATCATTCATTCTTCGTATTGCGATCGCTGCGATCCAACCGCATGAAGCGCCCGCGCTCAAACAGAGACGGCAGCCAGTGCATCAAATGGCTGCTGATCTGACTCACGAACAGCACTTTGCTCTGTCCACTCCTGCCAGCGGCGGATAACCACGTCGGCGTACTTGGCATCCAGTTCCATCACCCGCGCAACCCTGCCAGTTTTCTCAGCGGCGATCAGGGTCGTTCCCGAGCCAGCAAATGGGTCGAGGACAACGTCACCCGGCCTGCTCGAGTTGCGGATCGCCCGTTCCACCAGCTCGACCGGCTTCATCGTGGGGTGCAGGTCGTTCTTTGCTCGTCGATCGATCTGCCAGACGTCGCTCTGGTCGCGGTCCCCGCACCAGTGACGTTTGGCGCCCCTCGGCCAGCCGTAGAGGATCGGTTCGAACTGGCGCTGGTAGTCCGCGGTGCCGAGCGAGAAGCGGTTCTTCGCCCAGATGATGAATGTGGACCAGTGACCGCCTGCCTCTCGGAAGGCGGCCTGCAGCGCGTCGAGCTCGCTGGAGGACATGGCGATGTACATCGCGCCGCGACAGCGCGGGACCATCAGCGACAGGGCGTCGGTGAGGAATTGCTGGAAGCCTGCGCCAAGGGCATCGTTCAGGATCGGACGGGCCGTAGTGCGCTTTCGGAACATTGCGTTATCCCCGTACGCAACGTTGAACGGCGGGTCCGTGAACACCATGTCAACCTGGCCATCGCCCAGCAGCAGCTGATACACCTCGGCGCTGGTTGCATCGCCGCAGACCAGGCGGTGCTTCCCCATCAGCCAAACATCACCCGGGCGGGAGATTGGACGCGCCTCCTGCTCCGGAACAGCGTCATCGTTCGTCTGCCCTTCCTGCTCCACCTCATCCTCGGACAGGATGTCCGCCACCTCATCGGCGTCGAAGCCGGTGAGCGACAGGTCGAAATCCGCCTCGTTCAGCTCGGCCATTTCAAATTGGAGGAGCTCGTCGTCCCACTCCGCCCAGGTCGCCGACCGGTTCGCAAGCAAGCGAAAAGCACGAATCTGTGCGTCGGTCAGCTCATCGGCCAGTACCACTGGGATCTGCTCCAGCCCGAGCTTGATCGCGGCCTTTAGGCGAAGGTGCCCGTCAACGAGTTCGCCAGTGCTGCGGGCCACCACAGGCAAACGAAACCCAAACTCCGCGATGACGGACGCCATTTGGTCGACCGCGTGGTCATTTTTTCTCGGATTCCGGGCATACGCGATGAGCTTGCTCGTAGGCCAGTGTTCGAGCTTGAGCGGAGGAGAGAAGCTGTGCGATGGCATTTGCGGTCGGGTGACGGACGGCCCACCCCGAAGAGGTTGTGACGGCTTGTGGGCGCCGTGTGGCGGCTTCAGTGGGAGCAGGAGGAAAGAAGACGGCCCGGCCAATATCACACTGGCGTCGGGCCGCTGAAGGCCGTGGTGAACGGCCGGTCGGAGCAAGGAAAGGAAGGACGAAATCGATAGTAGCGCGCGGGAGGCGCGTGAGTGCCAACTGTGCCAACCGGGTTTGCACCCGGACGCTATTCAAGCGTCGCGCGGTTTCCGCCCGCATTGGTACCCAGAAAGAAGGACCCACAAACTGTCCTGTGGGCTGTTGAACAGCAGGCCGACAGCGATCCGAGGTGGATCACGCCGCTCTACAGCAGGTCCTTTTGCAGTCGCAGTTCGAACTGTACCGAGAACGACGCCGGCCGTCTTGCACTCCGAGACGCCGGCCACACCGCAGGTGGGAGCGCCGGCACTCCTGGCACCGCAGACGGGAGCGCAAAGTAACTCTGGCTACCAAGGTCTGCTTTCCGCTCCGGGAGATCACTCCCTACTGCTGGTCCCTGCGCCACCGTACCCAAAAATGTACCCAAAAACGGCCAAAGTGTTGCAGACCTCAAGTAGCGCTTGAGGGCGCGCATGGGAGCTATAGCCGCATTTCAGGAGCACCAGGGTGCGCAAAGGAGCGCAAAGGAGCGCTGGCATCTGTGGCCTGCTGGTTGAGCCGGTCGGCCACGACCTGGAGGGCCACCATCCACCGACGCCAGGCCGTGGTCCGCTCGCAGCCCAGGCGCTTGCCGATCTCCTGCCAGCCGTAGCGCTGGGCCCGCATCCACACCAGGTGCCGCTGCTCCACCTCAAGCCACTGCACCCACTGCATGGCCTGCAGCAGGCGCTCGATGTCCTGCGGACTGGGTGGGAAGCGCACCGGTGCCTCATCCCTGCGGCCCAGTGCTTCCCACTGCTCCCGGACAACGCGCGGCCAGGTGCTGAGGTAGCCCTGCACCCGAACGGCGGGCAGCCGTCGCGAGGTCTCTGCAGCATCGGCGAAGCGCGTGGCCACCGCCTCAACGGTCCACTGCTCAGCCATGGCGCTTGCCTCCCTTGCCGTAGAGCCGCTCGCCGATGCGGCGGACCATCTCGCGCTCGACAAAGTCCAGACGCTCGTCGGCCTCGTTCACGACGAGAATGCGTTGGTCTCGCCAGCCGTGTTCCTTGACCGCATCCAGGTCGGTGGTCTGCGGCTGCAGCTTGCCCAGGGGGCAACGATACCGGTACGTGTCGATCTTCATAGCTTCCCTCCTCACCGAGCCCACTTCGGGCGATGGCTAAGCGGCAGGTATGCCGGCCGCGCCACGGGCTGCGCAGCCGCCTCTCGGATCAACCCCTCCCGCCTTGCATGAAAAGCTGCATAGGCCTCGCCAGCGACATCCGCCCAAGCTCTCCGATTGATCGCCTGCCGCTGTCCGCGGCTGAGCGCCGTCGGCGCAACGGGCGAGGACTGCTCCTGCCGAAGGCGCCGCTCGCATTCGATGAAGTAGCGCCGTGCGTCCCGACCGCGCGGTGTTCGCTCTACCATCGCCAACTCCTTGGCCATGTCCAGCGTGAGGTGCACCTCCGATCGATGTACCGTGCGCCAGCCTCCCTGGTGTGGGACTTGCTCCACAAACTTGTGGAGCAAGTAGTCGACACCTTCCTCAAAGCCGTACTTGCGGATGCGCCCCTTGATCCAAGTCGTGTAGTCCTGCGAGGACTCCAAGAACTCGTGCAGACGCCGGGCGTTGACCAGGGGCACCGTGGTTCCATGGATGCGACCCGACAGCACTGGAATCACTGCTTTGTCGTTCACTCGGCGTCTCCTTCCGTGTCGATGGCCCACAGCAACAGCGCAAGTGCGTCGGCCTCGTTATCGTCCAAAGGCCCGTAGCCCCGTTTTTTCACCGCAGCAGCCACCTCCCCCTTGCCCGCGTTGCCGCGGCCTGCTACGTGCCGTTTAATGGTCCCCACGGGCACGCCCTGGTACGGGACTTGGTGCTGTTCGCACCAGGCCGTCAGGTGAGCCATGAGGCCGCCGTAGATGTGCGCCGCATCGACCCCGGTGTGCCGACGCACTTCCTCGAAGTACACCGCTCCGATGTCGCCCACAGCAGCGCGAAGCTCCGTGAGCCAGCGCTTGAAGCGCAGGAAGCGCATCCCGCCGCCTTCGAAACGTTGCGGCTTGAATTGCTGTGTGCCGCTGGTGGTCGTGCCGTCCTGCTGGCGCAGTGCCCAGCCAGTGAGTGTGCCCAGGTCCAGGGCAAGAATCGCCATGTTCGTCATCTCGTGTTCCGATGATTGCGGGACTGCGTGACGATTGGTGAACCCCTTCCGGTATTTTTCTTACGCCTGCGCGGCCGTAGAGATAAATAGGAAAGGCCATCACCAAACGTCACGTGCGGGTCAGTCCTCGGGGTTGAATCTGTGGTGCCCGTGCTGCCTCGGCTTGAGACTGAGGCCCTTGAACGCCCGCACGCCGCCGCTGAGGCGGGACTGCTCGAAACCGCGGGCCTTCAGCATTTCCGCGAAGCGCTTGATGGAGCCGACGAACTCGCCGGCTCGCTCCGCCCAGTCCCGCCAGTCGGCATAGAGCACCGAGGTAGCGACCTTGGCACCAGGCATGAGCACGATCCGTTCATCGAGCCACTGCCCGCTGGCGTCCTCGGCCTCGAAGTACTCCTCGGTGGCCGCCACGACGCAGGCGGGCGCGGATAGACCCTCCCGCTGCCACGCGAGACAGCCTCGGATCCCCCAGGCCAGGATGCCGTCTCGCTCCCTCAGCAACTTCTCGGTGAGGCGGCCGTCCCGCTTCTCGGGCGGGATCGTGACCGTGAAGGGGACGAGGTGGAGCCGCCGCTTCATGGCTTCATCCACATTTCGGATGGACGGCTTGTGGTTGCCCGCAATGACAAGCTTGAAGTGCGGTGTGTACTCGAAGAAGTCCTGGCGCATGAAGCGCGCAGAGACCTTGTCCCCGCCGGTGATCGCCTTCACCTTTGATTCGTTCCACCGGCGCCCCTGTTCGGTTTCGATGGACGCGACAAAGCGGGCACCGCGCAATCCCGCCAACTCGGTGGGGTGACGATCGCCGCGTGCTTCCATGAAGGTGTCCATGGGCGCACTGGCGGCGTAGTCGCCGAGGATGGTGGTCAGCACATTCATGAACACCGACTTGCCATTGGCGCCCCTGCCGTACAGGAAGAAGAGGGCCTGCTCCTGCGTGGAGCCGGTCAGGCAGTAGCCGACCATCCGAGCCAGATACGCCTGCAGCTCGGCATTCCCGTCCGTCACCGCGTCAAGGAAAGACATCCACGTCGGGCAATCGCCCTCGGGGCGAGCGGTCGTGATCTTGGTCATCCAGCTGTTGCGGCTGTGCGGGCGAATCGAGCCATCACGCAGTTGGACGACACCACCCGGCGTGTTCAGCGCCCAGACGTCGTTGTCCCAATCGCTGGCCCGGGACGCATGCTGCGGGTCCGAGCGCGCGATCTTCTCTACCGCAGCGAAGGTGGCCGCGCTGGCCAACCGGCCGCGCAGCCGGGGCGTATCCGCCAGGGTGGACGCGCAATGGCCGATCCCTCGGGTGAGGTGCAGCACATACTGCACTTCGTCGGTATTCCAGCGCGTGCCGGTCCAGACAAACCACTTGCCCCACGCGGCACAGTAGCGCCAGTCGTCAGCGTAGCGGCGGGTGAATGCCGTGGCCAGCCCGTCTTCTGTGGCCCACTCCACCTCGCGCAGCACCTCTTGTGCGGAAAGCGCAGCGGCCGGCAAGCTGACCGGCATGCCCCGGCGCGCCGCCAGGAAGCCATGGATATCGAACTGCTCAGCCACCGCGTCTGCCGCATCCCACCCTTGCGGCTTGTCCTCCGGGGGGTACAGGATGGCGCACGAGGTCGCGCCTGCCCGCAGGATGGCCTGCGCCGCGTTCTCGGCGTACTGCCAGCCCGGCTTGTCCTTGTCGGGCCAGATCAGCACGATCTTGCCAGCGAGCGGGGACCAGTCGGTCTTCTCCACGGGCGCGTTGGCGCCGTTCATCGCCGTGGTCGCGCAGATGCCGAGCCGGATCAGCGTATCGGCACACTTCTCGCCTTCCGTGAGCACCACCAGTTCGGCAGTCAAGATGCCGGGTTGGTTATACAGCGGGCGCCGGTTGGGGGCGGTGGCCTTCTTGCGGCGCACATCCCAGGGCCGAAACTCCTTCTTGCCGCCCGGCGGATCGTAGCGGTAGACGCTGGCGATCCGTTGGCCTGCAGCGTCAAGGTAGTCCCACCGTGCCGTGGCCGGGCCCAACTCGTCGACCGGCTGCTTGCGGGGCGGCTTGGCCGTCGGCTGCACCGGTGCACGACCGAGCAGATCACAGGCTTTCTGCAGCACCGCCTGAAAATCGCGCTGCACGTCCAGGCCGTAGTGCGCAGCGATGATCGAGAAGACGTCGCCACCCGACCCGTCGGCGCGGTCGGTCCAGAGACCCGCCTTCTCGCCTTCCAGCACGATCTCCAGGCTGTCGCCGGGACTGCCCAGCACGTCGCCGATCAGCAGCTTGCCGCCGCGCTTCTTCCCGGCAGGGAACATGATGGCCAGCACCGACTCCAGTCGGGCGAGCAAGGCGGCCCGGATCTCGTCGCGCTGCGCGTCGAGCTGGTGATGCACTGGGGTACCGTAGTCGTTGAAATCAAGCATCGGGCGCCTCCTTCCGGGCGCGTTGCGCTTGCCACGCCAGCATCTCGCGGAGCTTGAAGCGGACCAGCTTGTTGATGTAGTAGTGAGGGATGAGCAGGCGCTCGCGCTTGGCGGCGTTGCTCAAGAGCGAGGACGGCAAACGCAGGGCGTGGGCCGTTTCGTCGGCCGTCAGCAGCCGCTCTAGCATCAGATCCTCAGCAGTCAAAGGTGATGGGTTCTTGTTCATGACAGTGATTTGCAGCGGTCCTGCCAGGCGCAGAACCGGCATTCGAAATGGGTCGGATCGACAAAGGCGCGGGGCAGCAGCTCGCCCGCCTCGGTGGCCTGGATGACCCGGGCAGCGCGGTCCGACATCCGCTGTGCCAGCGCCGCATCGAAGGGCACAAGCTCGGCGTAGATCTCCATCGAATCGGCGTTCAGCGCGGTGAACAGCGCCGGGTGCTCGTGCAGTTGCAGGTACGCCTGGTACAGCGCGACCTGGGCCGCGTAGACCGGTTTGGCGACGGCCAGGCCGTGCTTCTGCAGCTCCTTCCACCCTTTGGCGCCGAGGCACTTCATCTCCCACAGCGCCGGGCAGGCAAACCCGTCCGGGCCGGAGAGCAGCACGCCGTCGACGTGTCCCTGCAGCCGCCCGTCGGCGACGCTGAAGCCGAACTGCTCGCCGTCCGCCTTGCAGGTGCGCAGATCGAAGCCGGCGGCGCGCAGCCAGGCGGCCATGCAGTCCTCCATCCGGTGGCCGCGCTCGAAGATGCGTAGCAGGCGGCCGGTGAAGCCGCGCCCCAGGTCCACGGGAGCCTGCGCGTACTCGAACTGCAGGGCCCGCTCGCAGGCCACACCGACGCGCGAGGCGCCGAGGTAGGTGCGAGCGGACTGCTCGGCGGCCCGCCGTTGCAGGCCGTCGTCGATCAGCGCCTCCACCCGTTCGCCCAAGCGGGCTGTCGGGTTGAAGTCCATCATCGGGTTGCTTCCTCCCAGGGGGCTTCGCTGGTCATGTCGGCGAACGGCACAACCAGCGGGTCCGGGACCGGCGCCATGCCGCGCACCGGCGGGAACTTGGTCGCCTCGTGGTGCTCGACCATCGCCTCGGTGTAGCAGGTGACGATGGCATCCACCACCTGCAGCGCCTCGGCTTCGGTGTACTGCCCGAGCGGCTTGTCGAAGCCGATGGCCGAGCCGGCTTCGCCGAAGGCGCGCAGGCAGCGACGCATCGATGCCCGTTCGATCTCGGACGCATCAACCACGGTGACCTCCTCGGACCCGATCTCCCCACGGCGCACCGCCACCCAGTTGCCATACAGCGCATGGAACGCCGCCTGACAGCGGCTGGAGCAGAACGCCCAATCGATCGGGTAACGCCGCGGATCGACCACCGCGTAGCGGTTGTCGGTATGGCCGAAGCCGCGGGCGTCCCTTGAGCACACCCAGCATTTCATTTGGCCTCCCGCTCATTGCGCCCAGGACGGCTTGGCCGTCACCGGCGCACGGGTGGCGGCCGGCTGGGGTCCCGACGTTGGACGAGCTGGGGCAGGCGGCGCGGTCCTCCATGCCGGCGCCGTCTGCGTCGAAGCGGCCGAAGCAGGCGGTGGTGCTGGCGTCGTGGCCATCTGCGCGGCAGGTGACTGGCCCAAGCGCGACGCGACGCCCATCAACCGAGCGTGATCCGGGTGATCCGGCTCCACCGCCACCTTGACCACGTTCTTCTGGTTGCCACGGCCGTCCACCTCGACGTCGATGCGGGCCAGGAACTCGATGCCGTCCAAGTCGCCGAAGGAGGCAATGTGGCGCTCCGCGGCGGCCTGCGGGCTCATGTCCTGCGGGTGGACGTTGCGGGCGCTGTTCAGCGCGGCCCGGATGAAGCTCCGGCCCATCTGCGCCCAGGTCGGTCCGTTCGGGCTGTAGAGCCCGATGTTTGTCCAGAGCTTGCGTTTGGCGTAGTCCCCAGCCAGCACCACAAACTCGGCCGCCAGGTAGGCGGAGCCGGTCTCCTGCGAGACCGAGGCCCAGCCGCCCGTCCAGCCCATGCCCTCGTCGTCGACGCCCCCCGGCTTGAGCGTCATGCGCACCGGCGCGATAGTGCCCTTCGGGATCAGGTCGAAGGATTGCGGTTCGGCGTCGTTGAAATCGTTCCACATCGTCATGCGGCGGTCCTTTGCGGTTGTTGGTTGTCGATGGTTTTGTGAGTGGCGGCGCACTTGGCGATCAGCGCGCCGAGGTCTGGCGGCTCCAGCAGGTCGAGCGAGCCGGAACGGTCCTTGGCGGGGTAGCCGTAGGGATTGAGGGTGTGGGTGACAAAGGCGCGGAATGCGCTGCCGTCCTCCGACTTGATCTCGGCCAACGTCACGACCTCGTCCACGACGCCGGGCAGCTCGTTGGCGGTCTTGCTGCCCTCGATCTGGGGCAGGAACACCTTGCGGTTGAAGTCGTCCAGGCGCTCGTCCAGGATCGCCACGAAGACGACGTGCTTGCCGCGGGCGTGCTGCAGTTGGGTGAGTGCGCCGATCATCTCGGCACCCAGCAGCCCGTAGGCGCCGCGCGTGTCCGGCTTGCCGGTGCGCTCGGAGAACGCCTGCGGCTGCGTCTTGGCCCACGCCAGGCACCAACGGGCCAAGACCGTGAGGCTGTCGACGAAGTAGCAGTCGTACTTGTCCAGCTGCGCCGGATCGCCGTAGCGCTGGCAGACGTGATCGAAGTGCGCCTGCGAGAACGGAGCATCGGCGGGCAGCGCAGGGTTCGGACCGGCCAGGAACACCACCGTGTCCCGGAACTCGGACCAGGTCGCCGGACGCAATGTGTCGCCCCGCCAGTCCTTGACCGCCAGGTCGCCCGCTTCCAGGTCGACGAACAGCGTGCTCGCCTCGGGCAGCGTCTTCAACTGAGAGGTCTTGCCAATTCCGGCGCGCCCCAGCAGCACCAGCTTGACGCCGGTGCGCTCTGCGAGCCGCTGCTCCGCGGTGATGATGGGGAGCGACATCAGTTAGCCTCCTTGGCATCGAGGTGCAGGGTGATGCTCGCCTTGCCGGGCTCGACGGTTCGGGCGGGCGCGAACTGCTCCTGGAGGCTGGGTGGCCAGCTCTTGAACTTGGTCTCGGAAACGGACAGCTTGGCGTCGATGTAGTGCTCGACCTTCTCGCCGCCGGCGACGATGCGCTCGGCCAGCTGGTGCAGCTGCTGCTGGTCCCACTTGACGCGCTTGGGCAGCTCGAAGGTGATTTGCACGCTGCCATCGCGGCCTTGCACCGTGCCGAAGTCGCGGCCAGAGTCACGCAGGGCCTGCCGGCTCGTGCTGCCGTAGGCGGCATCCAGCGCCGCGGCGAACTTCTGCTCGGCCTGACGCAGCCATGCGGCCGCTTCCTGCAGCTGGCGCTGGACATCCGCCTTGTGCACAGCAGGCATCGCTGCCAGCTCGGCAACGGTGAGCGCGGCAATCGCCGGCAGCGCAACCAGCTCCGTCACAAAGCAGCCGGTCAGCGCCGAATCGGTCGTGGTGATGTGGTTCATGACCGCGCCCTCACTGACCCGCACGCTGCGACGTCGAGCTGTAGACCGCGGCCCGCTCGAACTCCACAATCGCCTCGACGGGGTAGCCGACCCGCTTCGACAGCTTCAGGTACTTCGGCCCGCGGCCCTCGTGACGCCAGCGCGCCAGCGTCTTGTGGTTGATGCCCCAGCGGTGGGCCAGCTCGTGCTCGCTGAGCACCTGGCGCTGCACCGGCGTGGCGAGATCCGCCACCGCTGCGGCGAGCTGATGGGCCGCGCTTTGCGCCGCTCGGCCCTTGGGTGAAGAGATGAACATGGAACCTTCCTGTGTTGATGTGCGATGCACAGGAAGGATTGAAGAACTATCTTGGCGAACTGATAAGGGAACAAAAGTTCGCCATTCAGCAAACGTTCAGTTCGCCATGGAACCCGCATGAATGCTGGGTTTTCGGTGTCCATGGCGAACCAGGTTCGCCATGTGGTTCGCCATGATTGGGGCTGGTTCGCCATGTGGTTCGCCAAGATCGCCCCTGGTTCGTCATGCGGTTCGCCATGATTGCCTTTGGTTCGCCATGCGGTTCGCCATGTGGTTCGCCAAGACGTGGTTACCGAGCAACACACGGCGAAGATCACACGTGATCTATCGGCGCACCAATGAAAAACGGCGGGCCAGTGGCCCGCCGAAATACGGCTGATGAAGTCGAGGCGCGCAGTGGCGCATCTCAACTCGCAGATCTGCCCCGCGCGGCGGCTCCCGGTTTGGCGATGGGCATCGAATAGGTGCCGCGCTGCTGATGCGTCACCACGAGCGCACGATAGGCATACAGCGGCCCCTCGTACTCCAGCTCTCCCTTGTTGCGGCCCTTGACCTTGAAGAGATCGGCCGGCTTCTCGCTGCTCAGGCCGGCCCGCTGCATGATCTCCTCTGCGGTTCTGCTTTCGCCGCCGAAGGACCAGAGCGCCTTGAAGATGGCGGCTTGGGCGTCGGTGAGCCAGATGACGCCATGCGGCCAGCCCGCCACCTGGACGCAGCGGAAGTCGAACGCAAACGGTGCAGGGGTGAGCTCAACGGCGCCAGGCCGCCAGATCGGTTTGTCGAGGTCTTCGGCGGCATGGGCTGGCTGGTGCGTGGGGCACACCGGAGGGCTCGATGCCGACGTGTCCCCTTCGACGCCACGGCCTTGCTGGACGTGTCCGGGCCGGACGCCCCTGAGACCCCCGAACGACACTGCCTCCGTCGCTGCGACACAGATCTCCTGCACTTGGCCGCGACGAAGGCCGTCCAGACACAGGTCCACTGCATCGCAAGCCTGCTCGAACACATCGCGGTGGTGGACCAACAACCAGAACGACCGGTGCAGGTCATGCTGGCAGCCGGCCAGGCCGTGCAGGACGTCGTCGCGCCCCTCGGCCGCCTTGAGCATCGCCCTACGGCCCAGGGAGTTGGCCAGCCGCGCCCCCTTCTGAAATCGCTCTATGGACTCGGGCGGCAGTTCACCACTGGCCAGCTTCTCGATGGCGCAGTCCAGGATCCGTGCCATCTCCTTGACGGCCACGGGGCGCTGTTGAAAGCGGAAGTGAGGGCCTTGCTGAGGCCGCTGCTGCCGCACCTGGTGATGACCAAGATGCGAATGGGCCTCGTTCGAGGCCCGTCTTTTCTTCATTCTTCTTCTCCAAGATCCAGGCCGGCACCTCCGGCCCGCTGCTCACGCAGTGCTGCAGGGTTGCTCAATCCACCAGCGGATGCGCCGGCCTCCAACGGCGATGCAATGTCGACCTGCCACTGGGCGTTGATCAGCCTCTGCGCGTTTGCTGCTGAAGTTGTTCATGAGGTCTCCGAGTAGTTAAGGTTCTTTACTGCGAGCGCAGATGGTAGTTGCAGATACATCTGCTATCAAGTGCCCCACCCCTGTCAGCGCAGCGAGGGAGCGCAAAGGAGTTACGTCTACCGGGTCCCGGTCCTAGGATCGGATCGGTTTATTCGTGACCTTCTTCTCATGCGTTTGCAACAACCATCCTTTGCCAGCAGCCTTCAAACACAAGCCGACTCGCCCCGCCACCCACACCAGGAGATTGCCGACCTGCTGGCCCTTGCGTTGCTGCGCCTGCGGGCTCGCCACAGCGCGGCTTCTGCGCCACTACATCCCACACTTGAGACAGTTGGACTTCACTTCCTGCCCGAGCAGAGCGTCAATGCCAACGCCTCTGAACCGAAAGGAGTTGACGCATGAAAGTTGGAACACCGGCGAGGCCAGTAGCCCCCGAACCGAGCCTGGCCGAACAGATCGCCCAGCTGCCTCACCTGCCGATGACCGAGCTCTGGGCACGCTGGGATCGGCTCTTTGACGAGCGGCCGCCTCACCACAATCGGACCTACATCGAGAGCCGCATTGCCTACCGCTTGCAGGAGCGGGCCTTCGGCGGCCTGTCGCCATCCGTGCGCCGCCGGCTGGAGGCCATCGGCGAGACCGGCATCATCCCGCGCTTGACCCAGCGGGAGGCCAACAGCCTGCTGCCCGGCACGCTGCTCACCCGCATCTATGACGGCGTGGAGCACCGGGTAGTGGTGCGTGGCCACAGCGATTTCGAGTACCAGGGGCGTCGCTACAAGAGCCTGTCGGCCATCGCCCGCTCGATCACCGGCACCCAGTGGTCGGGGCCGGCCTTCTTTGGGCTCAAGGCCGCACGTGGAGGGAGCAAGGAATGAGGGCCGCCCGTGCGTCTGGAGCGCCGCTGGTGCCGCAGAAGCGGTGTGCGGTCTACACCCGCAAGTCCACCGAGGAGGGGCTGGATCAGGAGTACAACAGCCTGGAAGCGCAGCGCGATGCGGGGCTGGCCTACATCGCCAGCCAGCGGCATGAAGGCTGGATCCCGGTGGAGGACGGCTACGACGATCCCGGGTACTCCGGTGGCAACATGGAGCGGCCCGCGCTGAAGCGCCTGCTGGCCGACATCGACGCCGGCCGCGTGCACATCGTGGTGGTCTACAAAATCGACCGGCTGACGCGCAGTCTGGCGGACTTCGCTCGTCTGGTGGAGGCATTCGATCGTCGCGGCGTGTCGTTTGTGTCGGTCACGCAGCAGTTCAATACGACGTCGAGCATGGGGCGCCTGACGTTGAACGTGCTGCTGTCGTTCGCCCAATTCGAACGCGAGGTGACCGGTGAGCGCATCCGGGACAAGATCGCAGCCAGCAAGGCCAAAGGCATGTGGATGGGCGGCATGCCGCCGCTGGGTTACGACGTGCGGGAGCGCCGGCTGGTGGTCAATAAGCATGAGGCCGACCTGGTGCGTGACGTCTTCCGTCGCTTCGCCGAGCACGGATCGGCCGCTCGCTTGGTGCGGGAACTGGCCATCGAGGGGCGAACCACGAAGGTGTGGGTCACTCAGACCGGGAATCGGCGTGAGGGCCGGACCATCGACCAGGCCTACCTCGGCAAGCTGCTGCGCAATCGCCTCTACCTTGGCGAGACCGTGCACAAGGGCGCCAGCTATGAGGGTCAGCACGAAGCGATCGTGAGCCGAGCCGCCTGGGATGCCGTGCAAGCGGTGCTCGATCAGCGGCGCAAGGGTCCACGCCAGCGGCCGTCGGCAAACCCGTCCTTGCTGGCCGGATTGTTGTTCGCACCGGATGGCCAACGGATGCTGCCTACCTACACCGACAAGAAGAACGGCAAGCGCTATCGCTACTACGCGCCCTACCTCTACAAGAGGCGGTCGGCCGGCGTGACGGCGCAGCGGGGGGTGAGCTGCATTGGTTTGCTCCCGGCGGCCGAGATCGAGACAGCCGTGCTGCAGCAGATCCACGCCGCACTGCGGCAGCCGGAGATGCTGGTGGCCGTGTGGAAGGCGGCCCAGGCCTGGGAGGCGGGCCGCGACATCAACGAGCCGCAAGCGGTGGTGGCGCTACAGCGCATGGCGCTGGTGTGGGAGCAGCTGTTTCCTGCCGAGCAGCAGCGCATCGCCCGGCTGTTGATTGAGCGGGTGCAACTGCACGACGGTGGCCTGGACATCGTGTGGCGAGAAGACGGCTGGTTTGCTTTTGGCCCCGAGATCGGGCGCCATCCGTTTGTTGAGGAGCAGAAGATGAGGGCGGAGGAAGGGGAGGTCGCTTGAAGGACAAGGGGGCGACAACTGCTCGCACGGCGAGGCGGACAATCACGGTCGAGGCCGCCGGGCAGCCGCGCAGCCATCACACGGGGGTACAGAAGGTCACTTCTGTGCCGCTGACCATCAGGCGCCGCCATATCCGGAAAGTCCTGACGCTGCCGACCGGCCAAGATGCACCGGCGTCCCTGGCGACGCTCGATGTGTCGATGATCAAGGTGCTCGGCAAGGCCTTCTACTGGCAGCGGCTGATGGAGGAGGGCGGGGCGGTGTCGACCAAGGACCTCGCGCGGCTGCTGAAGCTCGATGCCGGCTGGGTGGCCGAGGCGTTGCGGCTCACCTTGCTGGCCCCCGACATCGTGGAAGCGATCCTGGAGGGCAAGCAACCGCGGTACCTGAACCTTCACATGATCCGGGGGCGGGAAGACCTGCTGCCGCAGAACTGGCAGGAGCAGCGTCGGTTACTAGGCTTCCCCTGCGACGTTCCGTGATCGACCTGGCGTGCCGCCCGTTCCCTTTCCGGGCGCCCGCGCCCACCGATGGCGCATCACAACGCAGGTGTTGTGCTCCGTAGCGCGTGGTCCCCTGCCTGCCGGAGCCG
The DNA here is from genome assembly GCF_030419005.1 of Eleftheria terrae. NCBI lineage: Bacteria > Pseudomonadati > Pseudomonadota > Betaproteobacteria > Burkholderiales > Eleftheria > Eleftheria terrae. The sequence continues at coordinate 1,848,788 of NZ_CP106951.1, read as the reverse complement.
ACCAAAGATCTCCCGCATGGCCGGCTCTATGGAATCCAGTACCGGGTTGCTGTCCGCTCGCCGGCGCAGCACGCCCATGGCATTGCAGCGAGGCGAATTGCACACTGGTCGCAGTGCGACCTCTTTTGGCAGGTGCACTGCAAGGACTGATGGGAGCAGCGCCACAGCCAGCCCCCGGCAACCAGATCCAGGACCCGGTGCACGGTCGTCACTTCGTAGTGGACGTAGGGCTGAAAGCCGGCCTCGGCAAAGGCGGGGTCCGGTCGATCTCCCCGCGCCAGCCAGGACTGTTCGGTGAAGGCGGCAAACCTATCCTCGACGAACTGCTGCAAGGCCAGCAATTCTTCTCGGGCCCGTGGGTCCTGACGGCGTAGTGCGACGCATAGCGTGTCGTCCAGCTTGCAAGCGGCAGACACCGCCGAATGCCTCCGCAGCAGGCATGCCATCCCGATGTCGATCTCGTCGGCAAGCAGGGCCTCGGTCTGTTCCGTACTTGGGATGTCACGCACGTCCATGTCAAATTCGGAGAAGTGCGCCTGCAGCCGGGCTGCGAGCCCCGCCGCTGCGGGTACTGGCGATTGACCTCTACCCAGCCGGGAACTCTCACGCCCGCACGTTCACTCATGGGTTCGATGCATCGCCTGATGCGCATTTAGCCTGCCCTTGGCCCCAAGCATCACCGTGGTCGCGGGCCGGCCTCATTGACCACCACCAAGGAACCCCATGACGGACAACTATCTCGGCGAGTTGCATTGGAGAAATTTCGCCAAACGCCAGAAGCTGAGCGACCCGAAACTGGTGAAGGCGATGGCGGATGCACTGGTGGCGCTGGAGCTGGCCAGCCAGCCGAAGCAGCAGCTGCAGGCGCTGGATGCGATCGAAAAGCAGGCCGCCGCGCTAAAGAAGAGCATGGAGGACACCAAGGAGCTGAAGGGCTACCTGAAGGGCCTGGACGATGCGGTGAACAAGCAGCGCAAACTGAGCGAGTTCGAGGCGAAGAAGGCGGCACAACAGGACGATGAGGACGAGCCGGCCAGCGCGCTGCTCGACCCCGCCACACTGCTTAAGCAGCTGAAGCTGTGCCGGCAAGATGCCGCTCGCCGGGTTTCCTTCGGCTTCACTGACGCGCCGGACAAGGACGGGATGTCCGTACTGGCCCTGAGCCCGAAGCTGGCTGGCCAGAAGTTGTTCACCAAGCTGAAGGACGAAACCAAAGCCAAGACAGGTGCCCACGGTACGGCCTGGATCCGCAACGGCAATGAATTGATGCTGCAGGTGGACAAACCCGTGAGCGGACTGGTGAAGAAGGTGCGTGTGCCGGTGCGCGAATGCGGCTTCAAGATCACCAAGGTGGTGCTGGTCGGCCCCGATGAAACGGTGTTCGAGCAAGACGAGGCTACCGAAGAGGCGTCGCTGCCAGAGAACGCCGCTACTGCGGATGTCGGCGTGGATCCAGGTACCGCATTCAATGCCCGGTTCGCAGCGCTGCTACCGAAAGTCAAGTCCGCAGCCCGGGAAGTTCGAGCCAAGGCGAGTGAGGCGGGGCTGGCGGCGCGCAAGGGCGATTTTGTCCTGGCCCAGCAGCTCCTGGACGAGACCGAGCGGTTGCTGGCAATGTCCCTGCCCGACTCGAGTGAGAGCAGCGCTTCGCGCGATGCGATGGCGCAATGGAAGGCCGCAAGAGCGGCCGCGATGGCTTCCCTGAAATCGGTAGCGACCGAGATTGCTGAGGCCAAACACCCCCGTTCGGCCAAGGCGATCCTGGAGATCCAGGCAGTCGCGAAGAACCTGACCGCCGAGCCGATCACGGCCCAGCAAATCAACGAGCTGCAGAACTACCTCCGCTCCGACGAAGTCGTGCACGACGTCTCCGAGCTTGCCGACGACATCCGCACGCCGTTGCTGGCAGCCCTTGGCCACGTGAGCAAATCCCTGACCAACTAGTTCCAACTTCACTCGCTTCTGAAAAATGCAAAACCAAGAATTCGTACCCAAAACAGGTACTGCCGTTCGCGAAGTGCTCTGGTGGCGCGCAACCCGCCCAGGCCAATCCGCTGAAGCGGAGAACACCTCGACAGACCAAGACATGGGCGAGGGGTCGCAGGCTTCGGACAATTTCGCTCAGATCACTGACTTCTCGGACTACAACTTCTCGGCACAAATCGACAAGGTAAAGACCTACAACCGCACGACCCTGATCCACTACAAGTCGAAAGGAGCAAGCACGCTGCAAGGCGGAGATGCGGAGACGCAGCTGCAGGCCGTGGCCTCCTTCGCCGAAGCGGCGACGCGGCATGTGCACCAGGCGGCCAGCGAGCTGACACGCGGCGAGTTTGCCAATTGGGATCCGACCGGCTCACATCTCAAGCACATGCTGGATCTCCAGCGTGACTGGCAGGCGGCAGGCAAGAACGAGGCCAAGTTCTACGACCTCCAGAAGTTACGTACCGTGCAAGCTGGCAAGCAACTTGAGAAGAATGACTACAACAGAGGCATCGCCAACGCACTGCAGGCAGCAGGTTGGCCGGACAATTTCAATGAAGAGGCATTCTGGCAAGTGCGGGAGGCCATGCATGCGAAAGATGCCGAGCTGCAGAGCGATGCCAAAGCCCGAGCTCTGGCCATGCTGAACAGGGTCGCAGGCTATCTTGTCGAGGAGCGCACTTATCAACTGCTGAGAAGCACGCACGAGGGAACGTGGACCGAGCAGGACACGAGCGCTCTCGGCGGAGGCACGCGTCCTGACATCACCATGCCATTGACAGGCAGCGGGGCAGGGAAGTATGCGCTGTTGGATATCACCGCCGCCGGGTCGCAAGGGCACATCTTTGCGAAGCAGCCTCTGTGGACGAACAGCACCAAGGTGGTTGACTCCATCGAGATCATGTACCCGTCCTACGACCAGGCCACGCTGACGGATATCATGCTGAACAAGCAGAGCTTCACCCCCGAACAGCTCGAAGAGCGCCGGCAGGCGCATGCCAACCGCAAAGCGCAAGAAGTACAGGCCCGCTATGAAAAGACGCAGACGCTGCGCGAAGCGCTCGACCGGTGGAGCTCCGACCGATTCAGGGAAGCCGTCGGTGGCAACACGCATGCGATTCACCTGCTGAAGGCCCTTGGCATCCCACGCAAGGGTTTCAATACGGCGTCACTGCAGAACGTCAACCGCGCCACGGTGGCGTCAGCGTTGCAGAATTTCGAGCAGGCGCTGGCCGTCGAGCGGTGGGCTGCTGCCAATTCCGTGAACACCAACCAAAGCTTTCCGATCTTGCTCGAACTCTATCTGGCTGCCGTAGCCGAGCCCTGAGTGAATCGCCCCGGGATTCGAGGAGGCTCTTTTCTCTGAGAGGATGGAGCCATGAACAAGAAGTCGAACAAGTTCTCACCCGAGGTGCACGAGCGCGCGGTGCGTATGGTGCAGGAACACCGAGGCGAGTACCCCTCGCTGTGGGCTGCCATCGAATCGATTGCACCCAAGACCGGCTGTGTGCCGCAGACGCTCAACGAATGGATCAAGTGCGCCGAGGTCGACTTAGCGCCAGGGAAGGCACCACCACGTCGGAGTTGCAGCGCCTGAAGGAGCTGGAGCACTAGAACAAGGAGCTGCGCCGCGCCAACGAAATCCTGAAGCTGACCAGCGCGTTTTTCGCGCAGGCGGAACTTGACCGCCGCCTGAAGTCCTGAAGGGCTTCATCGATCAGCATCGCCAGGCCTACGGGGTCGTAATCGATCTGCAAGGTGTTGCAGATCGCCCCGTCAGGCTATTGGCGTTACGCCACGCAGCAGCGCAATCCAGCCATGCGATGCCAGCGCGCCCAGCGCGACAGCGCCTTGACGCGGCACATCGAGCGCGTGTGGAGCGCCAACATGCACGTCTACGGCGCCGACAAGGTCTGGAAGCAGATGAACCGCGAAGGCATCGCGGTGGCGCGCTGCACGGTCGAACGGCTCATGCGCCGCTTGAGCCTGCAGGGCGTGCGCCGCGGCAAGGCAGTGCGCACGCACCGTCAGCGATTCCAAGGCACCGTGCCCGCTCGACCGGGTCAGTCGCGTCTTCAAGGCCGAACGACCCAACCAGCTCTGGGTCTCCGGACTTCACCTTCACCTACGTCAGCACCTGGTGAGCCTGGCTGTACGTGGCCTTCGCGGTTGACGTGTACGCATGGCGCATCGTGGGTTGGCGCGTGAGCAGCACGATGCGCACATCTTAGTGAAACGATGTCTGCGAATCCCACAACTAATCAGCTAGGAAACACTGCGGTGTAGCGCGCTTCAAAGCTGGGGTAAACAGGCTCTTTTGCGCGGCCAGCCTCATAGGCCTCCTCCAGTTCCCCAAGCACGCGGTCAATGTCCATGACCCGCTCTGACAGGCGCTCCTCCTCTTCGACCTCGTCTGAGACTTCCTGGATCCGCTTGAGCAGCCGTTCTCGCTCGTTCAGCACGGACGAAACAAGAATGGACAGGCATTGCATCGACAGTTCAGACATGGGGTTCTTCTCCAGGATCGTTTTTACTCGGCCACAGCCTTTGCTGCGAGGCCTTTGAGATGCTGCAGAAAGAGCGACAGTGGCATGTCGTCTTTGGGGGCGACGGTGTAGTGGGTGGGTCTGCTGCTCGTGGCAAAAGGAGCATCTCGCGTTACGGCAAGTGCTGGGGGCAGTTCCGTGCCAGCAGGCAGCCGATACCATTCGAACTTGGGCAGTAGCGTGTTCTTCTTGTCGAACACAGACACCCCTCGATGGTCGCCCTTCATGGTGCGACATCCCTTGACCATCAACTTGTCCGCGTTGCGCAACATGTCGGCGGTGAGGGGTTTCGCCTGGTCCTCCGTCGCCAGCTGGCCAAAGTCGCTTCCGACATACTGCGGACTCTGTCCCTGCTGATTGACAGCGAGGACGTCTGGGCGCCGCAGGTCCTGCTTGGTGTACCAGCCGATCAATGTCGGCTGCATCAGGTCCGTCGCGTCGCCCTTCCTACGACCACGATACAGATCGACCGGCGTACTTTCGTCGTAATAGCGATCAAGGGCACCCGCCTTTTCATAGACCCGGCGCAGTTCTTGGCTCATCGATTTTGCTCCCTGTTGCCTAGCACCTCAATTGTGCAGGCTGCTCGCTCATGGTCGAGGCGCCCCCCCCATAACGAGGGGGTACCGGAGCACATCGGCCTACGAAGTTCCACGACAACCTGCGGACCGGCCCAGCAGAGGCCGTCCTTGCCACGTAGTCCGCTGTTAAGCCGCCGGCGATGGTGCAGCTAGAGTCAGCACCCGACCGTTGCGCCATCAAGCGCATCCGCCGCAGCTTGCTGGAGACGGGCGAAGATCTCCCGCATCGCCGGATCCACGAATGAGAGCACCGGATTGCTGTCGGCTCGCCGCCGAAGCAGCGCGAGCGCGGTGCAGCGCGGCACGTTGCGCAGCGGTCGCAGTGCCACCTCCTTGGGCCGGTGAAGCGCAAGGACTGAGGGAAGCAAGGCCACACCCAGCCCTGCTGCGACCAAGTCCAGGACCCGGTGCACCGTCGCGACCTCATAGTGCACGTAGGGCTGGAATCTGGCCTTCGCAAAGATCGGGTCGGGCCGGTCCCCGCGTGCGAGCCAAGATTGCTCACTGAAGGCCGCGAATCGGTCCTCGACGAACTGCTGCAAGCTCAAGGACTCTTGTCTGGCCCGGGGATCTTGCTGGTGCATTGCTATGCAGAGCCGGTCCTCCAAGTGGCACGCCACCGACACCGCGGAATGTCTCGGCCGCAGGCACGCCATACCAATGTCGATTTCATTCGCAAGCAAGGCTTCGGTTTGCTCAGTGCTTGGGATGTCGCGCACGTCCATGTCGAATTCGGAGAAGTGCGCCTGCAGCCGGGCTGCGAGCCCAGGCAGCACCGGAATGGCCAACGAAGGAGCGATGCCGACCCTGAGTCGATGCTTCTCCACGCCCCTTGCACGACGCGCCAGGTCTGCCAGGCGTCCCATGGACGCAAGTTGCACGCGGGCCTCGGGCAACAGCGCTTTGCCGGCGGGCGTCAACACAACTCCCCTTGCGTGCCGAGCGAACAGCAGGACCCCTAGCTCTTCTTCTAGTTGACGGATCTGCTTCGACAAGGCTGGTTGAGCGATGAACAGCCCCTCTGCCGCCACACTGAAACTGCCGGCTTCTGCAACAGCTGCGAAGTAGCGCAGGTGTCTTAGCTCCATTGGACCTCCCATAACTTTGAGGAATGGGTCCCAGACCCAATATGTCATTGAAGTGCGGGCCCAACTCGGCGAAAAATAGCGCGTACACAGGGAGGCAGCAATGGGGAAAGAAGGATTGGTCGAGATTAAGGCGACGGCAGCCTGGCGGTCAGCCTGCCATCCATTCAGAGCCCCGTCGCACGTTCTGCGTCACCCCCATAGGCTCGGCTCCCCAACTACCGTCAGCAGCATCAGAACCGGCTGACTGCATTCCTCAACCGATAAAGGCTCCTGCCCCAAAGAGGGTGTGGGATGGGCGATCTTTGCCTGCGCGCTTTGCAGGCGATCTGAAGGAGAAGCATGCTCGACGGTCACACGCCATACGGCTTCTGGTGCTGCGCAACGCTTGCACGTGACGTCTCGTGGCAGCGAGGGCGCATCTGGTACCGGGGACTGGAGCGACAGCTACGCTCAGATGGATTCATCACTGGGCTTCACCGCTCGGTGCTTGTGGCACTGGACCGCTGCCCCAGTGGAGAGCGCCGGTACCGCTATCGGCTGGTTCAGGTACTGCTGCAGGACCCCATCCTGATCGTGGCGCAGCTCGGCGACCTTTTGCCAATCTTGGAGATCGATGCAGGTGATGCATCGGGGACCTTTGGATGGAAGGCTACAGGGCTGCCGCATGGGTCCTCCCCCGCGTTCTCGAGGGCGACCTTGCACAGCATTCACTGCGGTGTGACGCGAGCCAGCCGTTCAGCGGCCCGATGCAATGTGGAAAGGCGAATCGGGAAGAGCCCGTCGACGACGGCTGCTCCTCCACCACAGCACGCGGTGCTTGCAGCACTGCGGCTGTAGACGGTTACTGCTCGTCGCGCGAAAGGATAGAAGGAGGAGACCGGGCCAGCGATCAAGCAGACGCGCTTGTAGCTGGATGAGCCAGAAAAGCGCCCGCTGGGTCCTTCCCTGTGGGAGGTTGTCTCTTTATTCTGTCCGCGCGGCGACGCCGTAAAGGCGCCGACCCGAAGGTGCGGGAACACCTCGGATCGGCTAACCACAATCAACTTCCTTGGAAAGTCAATCGTGGCTGATGTCAATCATAGGCCGGGCGAAGCATTGCCCACAACCAGCAGGCTCGAGAAGAACGAGCGCTACCTCAGCGTCAACGGCGCGTTCCTTCCCTACGACCGAAGTCGCCAACCCGCCAGCGTGGCCGACACGCCGGTCCCGTGGGTGCGCCTGCGGGGCAAGTGGCTCAGGGACGCCGGCTTCGAGGTGGACACGCAGGTGCGGGTCCGGATCATGGCCGGGTGCTTGGTACTGACGACGGACTGAAGAAGGGCGAACAGGCCGCCAGCAGCGGCTGCCTCGCCCTGGTGCGTTGAGCCGTCGGCGTCGGTGGCGCCTGCAGTCGTCCACCTCAGCTGTGAAGAAGCTCGTGAGCAGGCGGTGCAGTCCCCTTGCAACCGGGCTCCGGCAGCTGGCTACCACTGGCACTCTGACACTTCTAGCAGGTGCCGCGGCTCATCTCGCCAACCGTCCACCACCTCTGAAGGAAATGAGCATGCACGCACATGATCAGGTGGCTGCGGCCATCGATTTGCGCATCAAACAACTCGCCGCCCAAGGCGCATCTGTGGAGATCATTCTCGACCGAATGCTGGGCTTCTTGCCTGGCCTGCGGCAGATCCTCGAAGGATCAACAGAAGCGGAACTTGCTGATCTGTACGAGCGCTACGTCGGATTCCAGACGTTCGCCTGCCTATGGCGCCATGCCTCGGACTGGGTGAGCCAGCAGGACTCACTGAAAAGTGCCGAGCTGGCCATTCCTCATGCGTTGCATGAGCCGTTCTCGGCGATGCTGTCCGCGACCGCCGCGCTGGAGATGGCGTTTCAGTCCTGCCTCGACGCTGCAGCGCCGGACGTGCTGGCGCAGCAGCTCGCCACGCTGAGCGCCATGCACGTCGAATGGCTCCGTCAGGCCAAGCAGGTCATCAACGAGCTGGCTGGCCTCGATATCCCCTTGGGAATCACGCAATACATCACGGACTCGGTCACGGATGCGGCTGATCGGATCAGGATGCTGGAGGCGCAGGTCCTTGCACGCGTTCCCGGAAGCTCGGTGCCAAGAGCAGCATGAGGTGCATCTCCATGCCCCTCAGTGGCTAGCGTCGTTGGCTCTGCTCTTCGGAGTGCTGTTGTCAGCCCGCCCGTCTTAGAGGCAGCCGCGCTTCGAAGGCGTGTGTCGGCGCTATAGTCCACGCCGCGTTCCGCCCTCCCTCCCTATTCGCGGGGCGCCTTCCGGCTCGCGGCTGTGATGCAAGTCATAGCGCGGCGAGCCGCTTCATTTTTCAGATACAGATGTTCACCAGGAGTTGTCCCCCCCGGACGAGGGAGCCCAGCCTCATGTCAGCTGCGCCCTGGCTACACTGCTCGCCAAGACACTCGGCGCCTGCCGGTAGGCCAATGGCTTATCGGACGGAGCGTCACTGCAGGGAGGTTCCAATGGCATTTCGCAACGTCGACGCTTGGCTTTCGGCGGCCAGGGAAATACAACTCGTCTGCCAGCCTGGCACACGACTTCTTCGGCGCGCTGTCTGAGCAGGATCGCTGACATGACCTCGTCTGCTGTTGTCGTGCGCGAGCGCTCCACCGCCTTCGTTCCGCTGGACGCCCTGGCACCGGAAGACCTCGGCCGCGGCGCCCAGGTCTTCGACGCCTGGCTGCGCAAGATCAGCAACAACTGCCTCACCGCGGACCGCCTCACCACCGTGATCGGCAGCATCCCGGTGGTCGGCAATGTGATGGCACTGGGCGACGCGCTGATCGACATTGTCGACCTGGTCGGCAAGCACGACCGCGGCGAGCCGTTGAACGTGCTGGACTGGGCCAGCCTCGGCATCAACCTGATCGGTGTGGTGCCCGCCCCCGGGACCTCGGCCGCGCGCATGAGCCTGCGGCCGGTCATGCACGCCATCAAGAGCAACTTCAGCAAGCAGGCACTCAAGGGCAACATCAGCGAAGCGCTGGTCACCGTGCTCATCGGCCATCTCAACGACGAGATCGCCGGGCGCTTCGAGCTGTTTGTGCAGAAGGCGATGACCTTGATGCAGGGCATCCTGAACGACTGCGCCAAGTTCGTCGACCTCTTCTGCGACAGCCTGATCGACCTGCTGCAACGGCTGCACGACAACCAGCCGCTGATCGACCAGCGTCCGCCGCCAGCGCCGCCCCGTCACCTGCGTGACCCGCGCACGGAGAGCACGCTCGACAGCGTGCTGGCCTACCTCAGCGAGGCCGCCCGGACTGTGAAGCAGGAGGCCGCCGAAGTCGCTATCGACGCGGCCAACACCGGTGCTAGCGCGGCGCTGTACTTCCTGCCGGACGAGGCCAAGCAGCTGCTGCGGCTCGCCGTCGCGCAACTGCAGCACCTCAAGGGCGGGTTTCGCGGTGCCGTGCAGCGCCTGTGCGACCCGGCCGTCGACAAGAGCCTGATGTGGCTGCTGGCACGGCTGCTGGAGGCCATTACCCGCCGCAGGAAGCCCGGGGGCAATGCCACCGTGGCGGCTCACCAGGGCAGCGAGCACCAGGCCAACCACCAGGGCCGGGTGCAGGAGTCCACCCACCAGCAGGTGCCCGCCCGCAACGACGGCAACGGCTGCAAGCAGTGCCAGCTGCCCAGCGCCACCCGCGGCTCCATCAGCTTTGCGATGGGCGCGGAGCGCTTCACCCACACCGACTTCACGCTGGCCGCGCCGCTGCCCATCGAATGGAGCCGCACCTACCGCAGCCACCTCAGTGCCTACGACCAGGGGTGCCTGGGCGCGCGCTGGCTCACGCCGTACACCACCCGGGTGGACGTGGAGGTCGAAGGCCGGCAGCGGGCGCTGGTCTACCACGGCGAGGACGGCCGCAGCCACCGCTACCCGTGGCTGAAGGTGGGCCAGGTGCACCGGGACCCGGTGGAAGAGATCACGCTGAGCCGGCTGAGCGAGACGCTGCTGGTGCTGGACTTTGGCAAGCCGGTGCCCGAAGGCGGCAGCAGCCCCTGGCGCGAGAGTTATGAGCGCGTTGCCACGGGAGCGGGCACGGCTGCAGCACCGGGCCGCGAGCACTTCCGCCTGGTGGCCGTGCACAACGACCAGGGCGCGAGCCTGGGCCTGCGCTACGACCACCGCATTGGCGATGTCGAGGTGCTCAGCGACATCGTCAGCAAGCAGGGCGAGCAGGTCATTGCGCACGTGGGTGTCCAACCCGAGGCCGAGACAGGCCGCATCCGCGCCTTGTGGGAGATCCGGGACGGCCAGCTGCTGCGCCAGCTTGCCGCCTACGACTACGACGCCGCAGGCGACCTGGTGCAGGCGCAGGACGAGAACGCCGCGGCCTGGCGCTACGAATACCAGCACCACCTGGTCACGCGCTACACCGACCGCACCGGCCGGGGCATGAACCTGCGCTACGACGGCAGCGGCGACCGGGCCAAGGCGGTGCACGAGTGGGCGGACGACGGCAGTTTTGAAGTGCGCCTGGCCTGGGACCCCGACCTGCGGCTGACCACCGTGACCGATGCGCTGGGCCAGACCAGCGAGCACTACTACGACATCGACGGCTACACCTACCGCATCATCCATGCCGACGGGCTGGAGGAATGGTTCTTCCGGGATGCCGCGAAGAACATCACCCGCCACGTCCATCCCGATGGCAGCACCGACGACTACCGCTACGACGCCCACGGCAACCTGCTGCAGCACGTGCGGCGTGATGGCAGCCGGGTGCACTTCGAATACGACGAAGCGCACCGGCTGACCGGGGTGCTGGACCCGGACGGTGGGGTGTGGAAGCGGGAGTACGACCGGCAAGGGCGCCTGATCGAAGAGATCGACCCGCTCGGCCACAAGACCGAATACGCCTACGATGCCGCCGGCCGGGTGAGCAAGGTGACGGACGCCAAGGGCGGCGTGAAAAAGCTCGCCTACACCGCCAGCGGCCAGCTCGCGCGCTACACCGATTGCTCGGGTTGCACCACGCAGTGGGACTATGACGAGCGCGGTCGCCTGGTGAAGACCACCGACGCCCTGGGCCACGCGACTGAGTACCGCTACACCGCCATCACCGCTGCCGCCCTGCAGGCGACACAGCACGCCACCGAGCCCGGCAACCACCCCGGCCAGCTGGCCGCGGTGCGCCACCCGGACGGCAGCGAAGAGCAGCTGTGCCACGATGCCGAAGGCCGGCTGTTGTCGCACACCGACGCACTGCAGCGCACGACCGCCTACCGCTACACGGCGGCTGGCTTGATCGAGCAGCGCCGGGACGCCGCCGGCCACCGGCTGCAGTACCGCTGGGACCGCCTCGGCCGGCTCACCGAGCTGCGCAACGAGAACGACCAACCCTACCGCTTCCGCTACGACCCGGTGGGCCGGCTGCTGGCGGAGACCGGGTTTGATGGCCAGGCCACCGAGTACCGCTATGAGGACAGCACCGGGGTGCTGCTCGAGATGCGCGACGGCGGGGTCACGACGGCGCTCGAGTTCGATGCGATGGGCCGGCTGCTCAAGCGCTCGGCCACGGCGCCGGGCGGGGAAGCACAGACCGAGACCTTTGGCTACTACCCCGGCGGGCAGATCGCCGAGGCACGCAATGAGCATGCGCGGCTGCAGTGGTTCTACGACGTGGCGGGCAACCTGGTGCGCGAGCACCACCACTACCAGGGGCCCTTCTTTCCGGAGAAGAAGACGGCGGTCTGGCGGCATCGCTACAACGAGTTGAACCAGCGGGTGGGCACCACGCGGCCGGACGGGCACACCGTCGAGTGGCTCACCTATGGATCTGGCCACATCCACGGCCTGGTGCTGGACGGGCGGGACGTGCTCGGCTTCGAGCGGGACGAATTGCACCGGGAGGTGTATCGGCGACAGGGCAACGACCTGGAGCAGCACCAGAAGTACGATCCAGCCGGTCGACTGCTGGAGCAGCAGGTCAAGTACCGCCACCAGCGCAGCCCCGTCGACATCAGCCAAGCCTATCAGTACGCCAGCACCAGCATTGGCGCGCAGGCGACGATCCTGCGGCGTTACAGCTACGACAAAGTCGGACAGCTCGACCACATCGAAGACAGCCGCCGCGGGCGACTGGAGTACCGCTACGACCCGGTAGGTCGCCTGCTGCAGGCAACCAGCGCTCTGGCCAAGGAGACCTTTGCGTTCGACCCGGCCGGCAACATCTTGCCAGCGGAGGACCGGGAATCGTCGCCGATCCCGGCCCGTCAGGCGTTACCCAAGGTGCTCGACAACCTGCTGAAGGAATACGCCGGCACCACCTACACGCACGACGAGCGCGGCAACTTGACGGAGCAGCTCCGCAACGGCCATCGCTCCGTGTTCGAGTGGGACGCTTTCAGCCGGATGACCAAGGCCGTCACGCCCTACGGCACGGCACAGTTCGCCTACGACCCTCTGGGGCGGCGTATCGCCAAGCACAGCTTGCGAGCGACAACGCAAGCGGGCGACCCGCAGCGCGAGGAGGTGCTGTTCGGCTGGGATGGCGACACGCTGGCCTTCGAAAGCCGCACCCAGCACGGTGCCCGTCAGACGGGCCGGCAGACGGCGCACTACATCCACGAGCCGGGCGGCTTTGTGCCCCTGCTGCAGACCAGAAGGAAGGAATCCATTCGACTGGCGCCGACCACCGATGTCAAGGCGCTGATGGCGAGCAACGGAGGGCACTACGCCGCCGAACTGGACCCGTTGTGGAACGGCGAAGCGGATCCTGAAGCGGCGCCCTTCACGAGCGAAGAGATCGCTTTCTATCAGTGCGACCACCTTGGAACACCACAGGAACTCACGGACCACAACGGCAAGATCGCTTGGGCTGCGCAGTACAAAGCGTGGGGACAAGCGAAGGAGGCGATCAGCGGGGCAGCGATCAAGGCCGGCTTCACCAATCCGATCAGATTCCAGGGGCAGTATTTCGACGAAGAAACGGGTCTGCACTACAACCGCTATCGGTACTACGACCCGTTCGCCGGCCGGTACCTTTCGCGCGATCCAGTTGGCTTAGCAGGCGGAGTCAATCTTCATGAGTACGCGCCGAATCCCTTGGGCTGGATCGATCCATGGGGCTTGCAGCGGCGCAAGAAGTCGGATCCGGCGCCCACTCTCACGCATCAGCCTTGCTGCAAATGCAAAGGAGACTACGCTTACCGGGTGCTCCGATCTGACGAGGATCCGAGTGCTGGGCTAGCGCCCAAAGATCCCACGGCAAACTACACGCCTGAAGGTCACGTTGGGCATGGATCAAGGCCGGAGTTCCGAAGCCAGTACATCTCCGCATCTCGCACCTACGAGCAAGCCGTGAGCAACTCCCAGCGCTACGGAACCGGTCGAGAACGCATCGTTAGGATCGATCTCTCGCAGGTGCATGATGCCATCGACCTGAACAGTGAATGCAGCCCCTTGAAAGGCATCTCGGCGCGACGCTTTGCAGGAAGATCAGGGGAGGTCCTGATCGTCGGATCCGTGCCACCTTCAGCCATCAAGATCGTTCGACCTTAAACGACTATGAACGCGAACATTGACCTGTTTATCGAGAAATGGCTCGATTTCAGCACTCAGCTCCGAGAAAAGGAAGGCTTCAATGAGAAACTCTATCTGGAAATGGTTGAGCTACTGAAATCGATCAAGCATGAAACCGCGGGCAGTGACTCAATCCAGAAAAGCCTCGCAGAAATCTTCCTCGACATGTTCGGCATCATGTTCAGCTGTGCAGCGATGTACCAACCGGAGGAGCAAAAGCAAATCTATCAAGCCGCCGATCATTTGCAGTACTACGCCAGAGATATTTGCACCAGCTAAGCAGAACCCATTCAGGTGAAGGGAATAATTGATGCCGCTATGTGAATGCCACACAGTCTATAACGTCCGGATGACCTGCTCCCCTCCAGCCGTGCCAGCGTGAGGGAAGTGGAGTCCCACGAGTGCATCGACATCACCTTCCACTACGGCATCTCGGGAGAGTACGTCACGAGGTTGCTGGCCGTGCGGCCGCCGAGGCTGTTGTTGGCATTCCATTCACGGCCTAATCCAGCTATCCGGACTTGCAGGATAAAGTCACTGACGAGGTTGCTTCTAAGTTGATCGATCGCTTGGAAAGTGTCTAAGGTTTGTGTTATTGTCCCTCGCATTCTGCAGTGAAATTACGTTCGATGCAGAGGTGAGTCTTCGTTGATCCGGTTAAGGAAGATAATCGACCGATGGCCGTTCAGTCGGGAACATATTTGGCTGCGGGAAAGGTTATTGAAGTATATGCGGCGGGTGGCATAGATGTGGCTATCGAAGAAAGAGCTTCGCTCACTCGAACCAGTTCGTGGCCGGCTAGATGAGCCCGTTGAGCTTCCTGTCGCATATGCGCGACGCGTACAGCGCCTGCTTCCAAATTTCCCTGATTCAGTAATACTGCAGTGGTTCTATGAACACGGCGGTGTCATCGAGCAGCATGCGGGATTGAATTTCCCTTCTTTGAGGTTCAGGCTGACGACGTTTGAAGTAAAGGAACTGGAGTTGCCGTGTCTTGCTGAGCACCCGACGGTTGTTCAGTATCGCGACTACTTTCTTCAGGGGGTTGAAAGTCGCAGGATGAAGCGGCTTGCTCAGTTCATTCAGCAACAGGGTACGTGGCCGGTTCCGCCGCTAGTCTTTGACAACGCCGATGGAGGATTTGTTGCCTCATGGGGGTTTCGCTACTCGCGTCCCTTCGACGTCCTCGAGGGGCATCACCGGATGGCGGTGTTGTACGCCCTTGGTATGCACCGGCGAGGCAGCCACGAGGTTTGGCTGGTCCAGCATTGAACCTCCAACTCCACGTTCTTCGGCACCCAAGCGCTTGCGGAGAAGTCAAAGGCGCCGTTTGTCTCCGCTGGCTTGCCTATGCATCTGCTCGGGCGAATCTCGTCCCGTTTTTTATCTCGCTCGGGCAAAAATGGTGGAAAACCGCTCTCCGTGGCCATTACGTAACTCCTTGTCCGCAAAGGACTTCTGCGTAGGCCAACTCTAAGAAGTCGCCTCACTTTTTGGCGAAGAGGGAGGGAAAACGAGTTCATCCGGAGCAATAAGGGTGAAAACAGGCGAAGGCGTGGCCCACGGAGAACGACCCGAGGCCCCGCACCTCTGCGGGAAGCGCGCAAAGCGAGACGCCCAACCGAGAGCGGTTGCGCATTGTGTTCATGTCTCGGGGAGGGTGCACGCCTAGGCTGCGTTTGATAAGCGCCAAATGCTCCGATTGCGCCATCCTGTTCCCCAGGGGCGGGGACGGTTCGGAGCTCTGCCTGAACTTTTCAAACAGACCGCGCCTGCCTCCCACCGAAGCCCTCTTGAGCGAACTCAGCGAACTAGGCGAAGCGCGTGCTGCTTCGATTTAAGTCCGTACATCTCGGATAGCTCGCTGTACTGAAGATGCAGCGCTTTCTCAAGGTCGTTTTCGGTATATCCCATCGTTTCTGTGAGATTTGTAATCAACGCTCCGAATAGTGTCGGTTGTTCCGCCGGAAAGTCACAGGAAAGCGGTTCGCGTAGTCGATACCCACGGGCGGACATTACCCGCCAAAGGTATTGGGCCTTGTTTGGATCTAGTCTTCCAATCGTCGTGGCGCGAACAATCAATGCCGCCATTGAAACTTTCCACACAGGCTTCAAGCTGGCGGCTCGTTCAAGAGTCAGGCCGTTGACGTCAGGGCCAATATCCGCGCGCGGCATCAACAGCGCCGCTGCGAATTGGTCTGCCTGATGCTCCATTTCGGGGTGTGGGCAAAGATGCATAACCAAGTGCCCAAGTTCGTGGGCAAGGCTAAATCTGAGCCGGTCCGCAGGCTGCGCCTTGTTAAGAAAAATGATTGGTGGTAAACCAGGTATCCGATAGCTCACGCCGTCGATGTGTGCCGACTCCATATTGCACGGGACTACTAAACAACCGGCACGTTCGACATATTCGGTGAGGGAGCGAATCGGTCCGCGAGGCACATACCAAGCACGTCGTACGGCATCCGCAACTTCTTCTGGATCGCCGCCAAAATCATCCACGTCATACTGCGGCAGAGGTAGTTCCGGTAAGAAGTCAACCGACTCCAGGAATGTCCGAAGATGTGCAATGCGAACGTTGAACTCAGCAATGACCCGGTCGAGTACCTTCGAGCCAACGGTCGTCTTCTTCCTGAACATGGGGTGAGCGCTCATCGGGGGGCCGTACTCGCGCTCGGCTTGAAAGAAGAAGCTTTTAGGACATAACAACGCTTCGGCAAGTTTGAGAAGAAGCTCGTCACTTGCTTCCTTAATGCCAAGCTCGACCTTGGATAGGGTCCCCTGCGAGATGCCTGCCCGCGATGCAAGCTCTATCTGGCTTAGGCCAAGCATTCTCCTTCTCAACGCGAGTAATTCCGGGCGGAAAAGTGCTTCACGAACCGCTATTGGGCTCAAGACGTTCATTTTGATTGCCAGACTTCGGCTTAATAATGCGTTCTGCAGGAGAACCTTGACGGACGACAGCAGGAAGATCAATGACCTTTTGAGTTTCGTCTTCCTTGCCGAGCAAGTCGATTGCCCATGCGACGGAGTTTTTGTGTCGCTGAATCAACGCAATCCGTTGAATCTCTGTGCCAAGGTCGTTCAAAACGTAGATCAATTCGAGGCGGGTGATTCCGCTACCAAACAAATCGAGTTCCTGGTCGTGAAAATCCAACGCCGACTGAGTAGGGTAGTTGCGCGACAAGAGGTCATCGTACCCAAGTTTGAATCGGATAAAAATGGAGTCGTGCAGCAAGAGGCCTTCCCAGTTTTTTATGACCTCTACGCGGACGTCCTGTCTCCCGTCGAACCGCCGCTTTGCATGCGTGAGCAGTTGGTTCCACACGAATGCAGCACGAAATCGCTTGTGCTGCATCTGGGCTGGGTAGCCGGAGGACATCCAGTCGGCCCATGCGGCATTGACCACCGCTACAAGCTCGCTGAAATAGGGGCTGGCGATGCGTTGAGGTTCGTCAGGGGCAAGGACAAGCATGTGGCGTTCCGCAGGACAGTGAGATGCTGGGCGACGCGATGCTAGCACAGAACAACAAAAGGCACGTAAAAATATTCCAGTTTCTATTCCAGTGCCGTGGTGGAGCAGGGATTCCGCATCGTAGCTTGGCGTCCAACAGTGCCCAATGTAGGTGTTCACTGTTCCCGTGCTGGCCAGTCGGCATGGAAAACCGCAATCTGTGGCCTTCGCGTAAGTCCGCGTCAGCAAAGGACTTCTGCGTAGGCCAGGCGCAAAGATTTACCCTACTTTTTTGAGAAGAGAGAGGAAAAGAGAGTCCAACTTGGGCAAAAACGGCCGGGAAGGGCGCGGGCGTGGCCTACGCAGAATGGCCCGGAACCCCGCGCCGTTGCGGGAAACGCCCAAAGCAAAACGCCCAACCGAGAGCGGTTGGGCGTTGTGTCTTGGTGCCGGTGAAGAGAGTCGAACTCCCGACCTTCGCATTACGAATGCGCTGCTCTACCAACTGAGCTACACCGGCAAAGAAAGCGAGATTCTAGCAGCAGATTTCCCGCTTCAGCAAGCGGCCGAGCAATTCAGCCGCCGCGCTTCGTGCTCAGTTCGACGCACCGCGCTCCGCATGCTCGCGATGGTAGGCCGTCACCCGCTCCACCTCGTTCTTGGAGCCCAGGATCACGCTCACCCGCTCGTGCAGCTTGCCGGGCTTCACGTCCAGGATGCGCTGCATCCCGTTCGTCGCAGCACCGCCAGCCTGCTCCACCAGGAAGCTCATCGGGTTCGCTTCGTACAGCAGGCGCAGCTTGCCGGGCTTGTCCGGCTCGCGCTGGTCCCAGGGGTACATGAACACGCCGCCGCGGGTCAGGATGCGGTGCACGTCCGCCACCATCGACGCCACCCAGCGCATGTTGAAGTCCTTGCCGCGCGGGCCTTCCTTGCCGGCCAGGCATTCGTCGATGTAGCGGCGCACCGGCGGCGCCCAGTGGCGCATGTTGCTCATGTTGATGGCGAATTCCTTCGTGTCTGCAGGAATGCGCACTTCATCCTGCGTCAGCACGAAAGAACCCTGCTCGCGGTCCAGCGTGAACATCGCCACGCCGTCGCCCACCGTCAGCACCAGCGTCGTCTGCGGGCCATAGATGCAATAGCCTGCCGCCGCCTGCTGGCTGCCGGCCTGCAGGAAGTCTTCCTCGCTCACGCCGGTGTGGCCCTCGGGCTTCTTCAGCACCGAGAAGATGGTGCCGATGCTGACGTTCACGTCAATGTTGCTCGAGCCGTCCAGCGGATCGAACAGCAGCATGTACTCGCCCTGCGGGAAACGGTTGGGCACCACGTAGATGCCGTCCATCTCCTCCGAAGCCATCGCGGCCAGGTGGCCGCCCCATTCGTTGGCTTCGATCAGCACCTCGTTGGCAATGACGTCCAGCTTCTTCTGCACTTCGCCTTGTACGTTCTCGGTGCCGGCAGTGCCCAGGACGTCGCCCAGGGCGCCCTTGTTGACGCTGATGGCGATGCGCTTGCAAGCGCGCGCCACCACCTCGATCAGCAGCCGCAGCTGGCCCGGGATGTGGCCGTGCATGCGCTGCTGTTCGACAAGGTATTGCGTGAGGCTGACTCGTTTGTGGGTCATGCGGTGAGCTCCCAAAGTGAAATGAATCGTTGTTGTTCGGCCTGTTGCCGTGCGCGCCCGTCCCGGCTCAGTCGGCCAGGGCGCGGGTGACGATCTCTCGGGTGTCGTCGCTCAGCTCGGGCTTGGCCGCCACGCGGGCGATGGCCTCGCGCGCAGCGCTGCGGTAGGGCTCGGCCAGCTGCTTCCAGCGGTCCATGGCCCGCGCCACGCGAGCCGCCAGCTGCGGGTTGATGCCGTCCAGCTCCAGCACCCGCTCGGCCCAGAACACGTAGCCTGCGGCGTCCGGCCGGTGGAAGGCGGCCGGGTTGTTGAAGCACAGCGCGGTGATCAGGCTGCGCGCGCGGTTGGGGTTGCGCAGCGAGAAATCGGGGTGCGACAGCAGCTGCCGCGCCCGCGCAAACACCTTGCCGTCCTTCTCGGGGGCGGAGGCCTGCAGCGCAAACCACTTGTCGATCACCAGCGCTTCCTCGCGGAACAATGCATGGAAGCGCTGCAGCGCCGGCTCGGCCAGCTCGTGGTGCGCGCCCACCAGCGCGCCCAGTGCACCGATGCGGTCGGTCATGTTGTTGGCGTCCTTGAAGCGCTGGTACGCCTTGCCGGGCCACACCGTGGTCGATTCGCTCGTGGCGGCCAGGCACAGGTTGGCCAGGGCCAGGTTGGCCAGCGAGCGCTTGCCGGCGGACACCGGATCGGGCGAGTAGCCGCCTTCCACCTGGGAGGCCGTGAAGGCGGCTTCCCAGTCCTCGCGCAGCGCCAGCGCCAGTTGCAGGCGCAGCGATTCGCGCACGGCATGGATGCGCTGCGGATCGACCTCCTGCAGCTGCTCGGCAATGTAGCTCTCGCCGGGCAGCGTCAGCAGCAGGTCCTTGAAGGCGGCGTCCAGCGCGGGGTGGTGCAGCACATTGCGCATGGCGTCGCGCAAGGGCGCGTCCAGCTCGATGCGGCCGTCGCCCTTGATGGCCGTGAGCAGTCGGTTCAGGCCCAGGCGCTGCGCGGCTTCCCAGCGGTTGAAGGGGTCGGCGTCGTGCGCCAGCAGCACCAGCAGGTCGGCATCGCTCAGCGTGTCTTCGAGCACCACCGGCGCCGAGAAGCCGCGCAGCAGCGAAGGCACCGGCTCGCTGTCGAGGTGGATGAACTCGAAATGCTGCGTCGCCTCGCTCAGCACCAGCACCCGCTCTGTGCCGGCCGGTGCCGCCTCGCCCACCAGCTGCAGCGGCAGCGGCGTGCCGTCGCGGCCCACCAGGCCCAGGGCCACCGGGATCACGAAGGGCTGCTTGTCGGCCTGCCCCGGGGTGGGCGGGCAATGCTGGCTCAGCTCCAGCCGCCAGGTGCGCAGCTCGGCGTTGTAGTGGCCGCGTGCGCTCACCCGCGGCGTGCCCGACTGGCTGTACCAGCGCTTGAAAGGCTCCAGCTTCTGCGCCAGCGCGCTGCCGGGGTTGGCATCGGCAATCGCCTGCGCGAAGTCGTCGCAGGTCACCGCCTGGCCGTCGTGGCGCTGGAAGTACAGCGTCATGCCCTTGGCGAAGCCGTCGCGGCCCACCAGGGTTTGCATCATGCGCACGACCTCGGCACCCTTGTCGTAGACGGTGGCGGTGTAGAAGTTGTCGATCGCCACATAGCTGTCGGGCCGCACCGGGTGGGCCATCGGGCCTGCGTCTTCCGGGAACTGGTGCTGGCGCAGCGTGCGCACGTCGTCGATGCGCTTGACCGCACGGGCGCTGGGCGAGCCGGACAGGTCCTGGCTGAACTCCTGGTCGCGGAAGACGGTCAGGCCTTCCTTCAGGCTGAGCTGGAACCAGTCGCGGCAGGTGACGCGGTTGCCGCTCCAGTTGTGGAAGTACTCGTGGCCCACCACGCTCTCGATGCCGGAGAAATCAGCGTCGGTCGCGGTGGCGGGGTTGGCCAGCACATACTTCGTGTTGAAGATGTTGAGGCCCTTGTTCTCCATCGCGCCCATGTTGAAGTCGCTGACGGCGACGATCATGAAGCGGTCCAGGTCGAGCGAGAGGCCGAAGCGGGCTTCGTCCCAGGCCACCGACGCGATGAGCGAACGCATGGCGTGCTCGGTCTTGTCGAGGTCGCCAGCGCGCACATACACCTGCAGCAAGTGGTCGCGCCCGGCGCGCGAGCGGATCTTCTGCTCGCGGCACACCAGGTTGGCCGCGACCAGTGCGAACAGGTAGGACGGCTTCGGGAAGGGATCGTTCCACTTCGCGTAGTGCTTGCCGCCTTCCAGCTCGCCTTGCTCCACCAGGTTGCCATTGGACAGCAGCACCGGGAAGCGGGCCTTGTCGCCCTTGAGCGTGACGGTGTAGACCGCCATCACGTCCGGGCGGTCCAGGAAATAGGTGATGCGACGGAAGCCCTGCGCCTCGCACTGGGTGAAGAAACCGCCGTTGGAGGTGTACAGGCCCGACAGCCGGGTGTTCTTCTCCGGCGCGCAGGTGGTGCGCACTTCCAGGGTGAACGGCTCCTGCGGCAGGTTCTCCAGCACCAGCTGCTGGTTCTCCACGCGGAAGGAGACCGACTCGCCGTTGACCAGCACCCGGGTCAGGTTCAGGTCTTCGCCGTCCAGCCGCAGGGGCTGGCCAGGGTGGTCGGCATTGCGCTCTATCGTCATCCGGTTGACGACCAGCGTCTTGGCCGGGTCGAGGTCGAACGTCAGGTCGACGGTCTTGATCCAGTAGGCCGGCGGGGCGTAGTCCTCGCGGCGGGTCACGGCGGCGGTGCCTTCACGCATGGTGTTCGCTTTCTCGGGTTGCGGGCTGCCGGGGTGGGGCGGCCCGGCGGTTCAGATGCCTTGCTTGAGGCTGGCTTCGATGAAAGAGTCGAGGTCGCCATCCAGCACCTTCTGGGTGTTGGAGATCTCGACGTTCGTGCGCAGGTCCTTGATACGGCTCTGGTCCAGCACATAGGAGCGGATCTGGTGGCCCCAGCCGACGTCGGTCTTGCTGTCCTCCAGCTTCTGCTGCTCGGCCATGCGCTTGCGCATCTCATGCTCGTACAGGCGCGAGCGCAGCATCTGCCACGCCTCGTCGCGGTTGCGGTGCTGGGAACGGTCGTTCTGGCACTGCACCACGATGCCGCTGGGGATGTGGGTCAGCCGCACCGCGGAGTCGGTCTTGTTGATGTGCTGGCCGCCGGCGCCCGACGCGCGGAAGGTGTCGGTGCGCACGTCGGCGGGGTTGATCTCGATCTCGATCGAGTCGTCCACCTCAGGGTACACGAACACGCTGGCGAAGGAGGTGTGCCGCCCGCCCGAGGAATCGAACGGACTCTTGCGCACCAGGCGGTGCACGCCGGTCTCGCTGCGCAGGTAGCCAAAGGCGTATTCGCCTTCCACCTTGATGGTGGCGCTCTTGATGCCGGCCACGTCGCCTTCGGACTCTTCCATCACCTCCGTCTTGAAGCCCTTGCGCTCGCAGTAGCGCAGGTACTGGCGCAGCAGCATGCTGGCCCAGTCGCAGGCCTCGGTGCCACCCGCGCCGGCCTGGATGTCGATGAAGCAGTTGTTCGGATCGGCCGGGTTGCTGAACATGCGGCGGAACTCGAGCTGCTCGAGCTCGGCCGTCAGGCTGCTTACTTCGCCTTCAATGGCTTCCAGGCCGGCCAGGTCGTCATCGGCCTTGGAGAGCTCGAACAGCTCGCTGTTGTCGGACAGCTCGGATTCCAGGCGGCTGATGGTCAGCACCACGCCTTCGAGGGCCTTCTTCTCGCGGCCGAGTTCCTGCGCGTGCTTGGGATCGTTCCAGACGGTGGGATCTTCGAGGGCCGCGTTGACCTCGCTCAGGCGGTGGGACTTGGTCTCCCAGTCAAAGATACCTCCGAAGCTCGGCGGTGCGCCGAGTCAGGTCTTCGAGCGTGTTGCCGAGGGTGTTGATGCGTTCTGCGTCCATGATGTCTCGTGTCCTTCTGAAAACAGGGGATTTTCTCACGCAGCGCCGGCACTCCGGCTCAAGGGGCGTTCAGGAAAACCTCGATGCGGGCGGCCAGTGCTTCGGGCTGGTCGTGGTGCAGCATATGGCCGGCCGGCGAAAGCACCTGGCGTTGCAGCCGCGGCACCTGCGCCAGGCGGGCTTCGAAGTCGCTGCGCGGGTAGCGGTCGCCCCAGAACCGGGCCACGTCGGTGCGGTCGCCTTCCACCCACAGCACGGGGGCCGCGATGCGGCGCCAGCAGGCCAGCGCCTCTTCCTTGCGGTAGAGCACCGGGTTGGCGCGCTTGTGCGCCGGGTCGCCGAGGATCTGCCATTGCCCGGCTTCGTCCGGCTGCGCCCAATGGGGCGCCAGCCATTCGGCGAAGTCGGCGCGCAGCAGCGGGTTGTTGCGGCGCAGGCGCTCGGCCACCGCGGCCGGGCTGTCGTAGCCGCGCAGCTCGGCCGGGGATTTCAGCTCGTCCAGCCAGCGGGCATAGCGGCGCGGTGCGTCGTCGGCGGTGGTGTCGGGCAGGCCGAAGCCTTCCAGGTTGATCAGGCGCCTCACGCGCTGCGGCCGGATGCCGGCATAGAGCATCGCGACGTTGCCGCCCATGCTGTGGCCGAGCAGGTCCACGGGCTGGCCGGGCAGCAGCGCGTCGAGCAGTGCTTCGAGGTCGGCCAGGTAGTCGGGGAACCAGTAGGTGTCGGTGCCTGGGCGTTCGGTGAGCCCGAAACCGCGCCAGTCGGGCGCCAGGACGTAGCGTGGCTGCTGCAGCGCGTCGACCATGAACTGGAAGGAGGCGGAGACATCCATCCAGCCGTGCAGGAGCACCAGCGGCGGCCGGTCGGGACCGGCCTGCGAGGCGTCGCCCCAGCAGCGCAGGTGGTAGCGCAGGCCGCGCACGGGCCGGAAGACCGGCTGGTGCGGCCGGCGGGCGAGGTAGCTGGCAGAGGGAGGCGGCTGCATGGCGGGCTGCGGTGCGCCGCACTGGGCGGCCGGGCTGACGGGTTGCGGCACCGGGGGGCGCCGCCAGGCTGCCAGCTTACTCGACCGCCTGCGCCTGCACCATGCCGGCGTACAGGCCGGCCCGCTCCATCAGTTCCTTGTGCGAGCCGGCCTCCACCACCCGGCCGTCGGCCAGCACGTAGATGCGGTCGGCATTGCGCACGGTGCTCAGCCGGTGGGCGATCAGGATCAGGGTCTTGCGGCCGTGCCATTGCTCGATGGACTGCTGCACCACTCGCTCGGATTCGGTGTCCAGAGCCGAGGTGGCCTCGTCGAAGATCCAGACGCTCGCGTTCTTGTAGAGCGCCCGCGCGATGGCAAGCCGCTGGCGCTGCCCGCCGGACAGCCGGCTGCCGTTGGCCCCCACCGCGGTGTCCAGCTGCTGGGGCAGCGACTCGACGAACTCCCACAGGTTGGCCGCCTTCAGGCAGGCTTCGATGCGCACCAGGTCCTTCTCCTGGGCGTAGGCCACGTTGTCGGCGATGGAGCCGTCAAACAGCACGATGTCCTGCGAAACCACGGCGAACTGGCGGCGCAGCGAAGCCTTGCGGATGTCCTGGATGTCGTGGCCGTCCAGCGTGATGGTGCCGGAGTCGGGCGCAACGAAACCCAGCAAGGCGCTGACCACGGTGGTCTTGCCTGCACCGGACGGGCCCACCAGTGCGATGGTGTGACCGTCCGGCACGTCGAGGCTGAGGCCGTTGAGCGCCGGCTGCTCGCTGCCGGGGTAGACGATGCGCACCTGGTCGAAGCGGACGGAGCCGGCGCACCGGTCGAGCTCGCGGGTGCCCAGGTCGGGCTCCGGCGGCGTGTCCATCAGCTCGAAGGAGGCGTTGGCGGTGATCAGGCCGGCGACGATCGGCTGCGTCACGTCGGTCAGGTGGCGCATCGGCGAAATCGTCATCAGCATCGCGGTGAGGAAGGCGACGAACTCGCCCACCGTGGTGCCGCCCTGGTTGGCCTCCACCAGCGCCAGGGTGAGGATCAGCGCCACGCCGGTGCTGGCCACGATCTGCGTCAGCGGGGTCATCAGGGCGCCGGCGGCCACGCTCTTGAGCGTGGTGCGGCGCAGGCGCTGGGCCTCGTTGGCGAAGCGGCGGCGCTCGAACTCGCCGGCGTCGAAGGTGCGCACGACACGCCAGGCGCGGGTGATGTCGTCGACGATGCCGACCAGCCGCACCTGCGATTCATATGACTGGCCCCCCACCGCCTTGATGCGGCGATGCACCTGCCGCACCACCACACCGAGCAGCGGCATGGTGATCATCGAGATGAGCGTGAGCTTCCAGTTCAGGTAGAAGAGGTAGCCGAGCAGGGCGACCAGCGTGGTGCCGTCGCGCAGGATGGTGGTGAGCGCGCCGGCCAGCATGTTGGTGGCGTTCTGCGGGTCGCTGATGACCTTGTTGGCCGCCACGCCGGGGCTGAGGTGGTTGTACAGGCTGGCATCGGCCCGCATGATCGCCACGATCAGGTCCGTGCGCAGCGCCATGACGGCTTGCGAGGTCGACCAGGTGAAGAGGTAGGTGCCGCTGAAGGCCAGCAGGCCCCGGCCGGCGAAGAGGCCGATGATGACGACCGGCACCAGCCAGGTGGGGAAGCCGAGGTCGGCCTTGAAGCCACTGTCGAGCAGGGTCTTGAACAAGGCGGGCACGAGCGGCTCGATCGCGGCGGAAAGGAAAAAGCAGATCACGCCGAGGACGACGCCGGCCTTGTGCGGCAGAACGTATCGGGCGAGTCGCGATGCTGTACTTTTGAGATTCATTTCCGGGGGCGAGGTGAGGGGCCGGAGCGCAAGTTCTGGAGATGGGGCGGCGCTCGGACAACCGGGGAAATCTGTGGTCGGCGGTTCGTTGTGCTCGCTCAGGCTGCACGCCTGCGTCGCCGGAGACGATGGAGGGCGTTTTTCAGGCGCCAAGTCAAAGGGCGCGTGAAGGCGACCGCGCCATGGGGCGCGTACTTCGTCAACTCGTTGGGCAATTGCAGTTGGTACTTCTCGCGCAAGCGGCGCTCATCGTCCCTGGGTTGCATGTCCGGGTTGTTCTTGTACAGGTCTCCCCCGAGCGGGCGCGTATGCCGTACCGGCGTCGCGTCTATCACTGCGATGCTGTCCGGCCTGCCACGGCCGCAGAGGCGGGGCCACAGGCTGTCGAGGCCCCAGCCGCTGGGGCTTTCCGAGAAGCTGGGCAAACAGATCTTCAGCGCGGTGCGGTCGAAAATCGGGACCATGACTTCGACGAAGTTCACGAAGCGCAGCAATTGACGCGGATCTTGCAGCAGCACCTTCCAGGTGTAGTAGGAATCGCTGGTCAATGCTGGCTGCGCGAGCGAGAGCCGGAAAGCATGGAACAGCGCGAACATGCGGTTCAATGTGTCGGTCGTCGCGGACACATCATCATCGGGAAACCAGAAGGCGTCGTACTGCTCGATCAGCTCTGGATACTGCGTCAGCGCTTCGGCAATGCAGGGCCACTTGGGGCCCTTACGCATCTCGTAGTGCTCTGCATCGCTGGCATGTAGTTGAGGGCGGGCACCGTAATAGCTGATGAACAGGTCGAAATCCCGATCGGGCTGCGCGATCCAGGAGGCGTGCAGCGAGGCATCGCCGGCACGCAGGATGACCAGGTTCTTTCGGCGATAGGTCGGCGCCGACATGTCAGACCGCGCTCAGGAAATCTTCTGCGGCTTTCAGCGCTGCGGCCACCACCTGATCCATGTTGTAGTAGCGGTACTGCGCCAGCCGGCCGATGAAGACGACGCCCTTTTCTTGCTCGGCCAATTCGGCATAGCGCTTGAAGAGCGCTTCGTTTTCTGCCCGCGGCACTGGATAGTACGGATCTCCCTCGGCTTGAGGGTACTCACGCACGATGGAAGTGCCGCTATGGCGTTGCCCTGTCAGGTGTTTGAACTCGGTGATCCGAGTGTAGTCGTGATCATTGGGGTAATTCACCGTACCGACTGACTGCACCTGTTCCACGTTAGCGAGGTGTTCATGGTCGAACCGGAGGCTGCGATAGGGTAGCCGACCGAACTTGAACCCGAAGTAGGCATCAATCGGCCCCGTGTACACCAACTGGCTGTAGCTCTTGTCCTGTCGCACTTGCTCGAAATCGGAGCCAAGCTCGATCGTGATGAGCGGGTGATCCAGCATCCGCCTGAACATCTCCCCGTAGCCGGCTGCGGGCATGAACTGGAAGGTGTCAGTGAAGTAGCGATCGTCGTCGTTGGTACGCGTGGGGATGCGCGCTGCCACGCCTGCAGAGAGCTGGGACAGGTCCAAGCCCCATTGCTTGCGGGTATAGCCGCGGAAGAACTTTTCACACAGATCGTGCCCGACGCTGCTGAGTACCACGTCTTCGCTGGTCTTGATCGCTTCACGAGGCTCCCGCACGCTTTCCAGATAGGCCTGCGCTTCGGTTTCCGTCAGGTCTTTGCCGTAAAGCTTGTTCAGTGTGGTGCGGTTGATCGGAATCGGGTACAGCTCTTGATCGACCTGCGCCAGCACCCGGTGTTCATAGAAGCGCCAGTCGGTGAAGCGAGAGAGGAATTCGAAAACGCGCTTGCTGTTGGTGTGGAAGATGTGCGGACCGTAAGGGTGCACCAGAACACCATGCTCGTCATAGCGGTCATACGCATTCCCGCCGATGTGGTCCCGCTTGTCGATGACGTGGACGCGGTGTCCCGCTTCGGCCAGTACGCGGGCGCAAGTGCTGCCGGCGAAGCCGGCGCCAACGATGAGGACAGTCACGATGTTCGATTGAAAGAGTGGGCGAAACTGCGCGAGTGGCGCGAGCGACTATGATGGCTGCCCTCGGGGCGAGCCATGTTGAAGCGGGCGTGAAGCAGGCGAAACGAGGCCGGCCGCGTGTCAGTGCTCGGGACAAACCCGTGCCGACACGGGCGCGATGCGGATTGTACCTGCGCAAAATTCGCTGTTCCGGCGGGCCCGGCCGCTTCCTGCGGGTTCTTGCCGAGAATGGAATCCATCTTGCGTGAGGCGGAGACGGTGCGGCTCACACGTCGGAAGGCAATGGCCGGTCACGCTTGAGCAGTGCGATCGCAACCATCTTGAGCAAGAGCCAGCGGTCCTTTGGAAACCAAGAGCGAAGGACTTTCAAGCGCTGCAACAGCGGAATGGGACCTCTGCTGTTCAGAATCTGTCGCGCCATGCCGTTGCTGTACTCATCCTTGAGTTCGGGCTTGATGCGCTCCAGGGCCCACTTGTGATGTCCGTACATTGCGGCCAGAAATTGCTTGTACAGCGGTCGATCTCGCAAGCGCGTGCGAAGATCGTCAAACAGGTGCTCGAAGATCCGGAAGTGGATGTACAGCCGCTCATCCGTGGCACTGACGTCCTGCCCGGCGCGGCCCAGGATGTAGAAGTAGACATTCTCGCGAACGATGGCCACCCCGTCCGCACGCGACAGGACGCTGATGTTGAACGAGAGATCGTCGTGGCGCCGGAACGATTCGACAAAGCGGATCCTGTTGCGGTTGAGCAGGGCACGGCTGTACAGACGACGCCAGATGCCGGGCGTTTGCGTGATCAGCTCGTAGGCCGGCTTGACTGCTGGCTGGATTCCCGAGTTGACGGTGCGTAACCACTCCGGGTGCGGAACGATCGTGCCGCTGTCGGCATAGACGTACGAAAACTCGGCTTGCGCCATCTCGGTGTTAGCGAGGATGGCCGCATTGAACATCGACGATAGATAAGTCGGAGACACGTAGTCATCGCCGTCGACAAAGGCCAGAAACTCGCCCCGTGCTCGCTCTATGCCCCAGTTGCGTGCCGAAGCCGCTCCGCCGTTTGGCTTCGTGAGCACCTTAGCGATGGTGGAGTTCGCGCATACGCGGTTGAGAATCTCCAGCGAATCGTCGGGGCTGCCGTCGTTGACGAAGAAGACTTCGTAGCGGCCTTGGAAATCCTGATTCAACAGGCTGGTAGCGCAACGTTCGATGAACTGGCCGACGTTGTACACGGGGACAATGACGGTCACGTCGACTTCGTGCCCAATGCCGGTTCGAAGGTATCCCGTCTCGCGGTCCCACAGTACGTAGCGTTCGCACATCGAGGACAACAGCGATGCCAGGTGCGCAAGCGGCAGCGCTTCGCTGTCAGCCATGAAGATCACGAGGGGGAAGCGAGCCACCTTCCACTCGGCCACCAGTCGCGCATGCAGGGACTGCAACCATTCCAGGCTCTCCGCGGCAACCATCGTTCGCAGCGGATCACTGCCTGCCGGCAGCAGCGGCGCGGTGGAGAGCAAAGTAACGACGTTGTCGGCGTGTTCTTCCGGCAGGATCGATTTCGCGCTTTCTGCATCCTCAGCGAGGCAGACCAGATAGCGTCCGGAGTTGAAGACGGGTTCCAGGTGGCTCCGCAGGGCCTGCTCCGGAGTTGCAACTGTCCCGCTTCGGGCGTCTTCGACGTTGGAGGTCATGGGCATGTGGTATTCAAAGCGTTCTGTGAATCGGCGCGTTCATCCTTTTGGGGGCGTTCACTTGCCCCGGGTCAGCCGGTACAGGCCTCCGAATAACTGATCGACGAGGCGCGGGCGCCGATAGCAAAAGAAGTGGTCGATGTTCTTCTTGTTGTAGTAGCCGCTGAAGTAGCAGGCTAGGCGCCGGATGTGCTTCTCGATCCGCCGGTCACGCCTGAGTGCGCGCAGCCACGGCCGGGGTACTTGTGAGAAGGTCTGATACGCGCGCTCCGAAAACTCGCGCTGATGGCCAAGCGGCGTCAGCTCCCAGCCCCACATCACCAGCCGCGATAGGCGGCGTGTGAGTTGCACGCCTTGGCTGGTGTCGAGAATCGTTTCCTTGCCGCGCTGCAGGCTGCGGTCGATTGCCAGGAAAACGTCCATGGTGTCCGGCCGGGTGTCAGAGGTGCGTTGTTGCGGCCGGTTCTGCCGATAGTAGTAATAGGTCTCGTTGGTCAGCAGGACGGCATTGCTGAGTAGCAGTGCTGCGCGGGAGGGGTATACATCCTCGCAGAACCGGATGTCGTCGAATTCGATGCCGTGCTTCTGCAGGAAGCCGGCGCGAAAGATCCGCATGCACATGGACGTCTCTGTGTCCAGCAGTTCCGGCATGTCACGCGAATTGGTCACGAGCGCGCTGTTGTCGCCGAGCAGACGCTTGATGAGGCCAGCGTCTCCGAACGGCCGCGTGTAACGCAGTCCGTCATCGAAGCAATAGGCGATGGGAAGCGCCATGTCGGCGTGATAGCGATGCATCGCATGGATGATCCGCACAAGTGCCGCAGAATTGACCAGGTCGTCAGCGTCCACAAAACAGACGTAGTCGCTGCGCACCTCCTTCAGTCCCCGGTTGCGCGCGGCTCCTGGCCCTTGGTTCGCGGTCTGCACGATCGTCAGCGCAATATCGGGGTGCGACGCCGAGAATGCCTTGGCAAGGGCCACGGTGTCATCCGACGAGCCGTCGTCCACGAGAATCAGGCTGCCGCCCAGCGGGCGCAGTGCTTCACTGCACGAACAGAGGGATTCGTAGATATAGTCGCGCATGTCGTGCGCGACGATGATGACATCGAGGGTGGGTTTGCCAGTATTCATGCAGTGTCTTGCCTTTTTTGTTCGGCGAGAAGGTGAGGCCTGGTTGACGACGCAGGCGGTCAGTGCGTAGCGCCATAGGCGTCACTTGACCGCTCCTCGCAAGGCTGGCCCTTGTGAGGGCGACTGGTGCGGAAAGGCAGCCGCATGCTCGCTGGATGCCTGCTTAGCTTGCCCACGGCGGCCGGGTCATCCCGGAGGGCAGACAGCCGGATGCTGGAGCGCTGCGCCCCAGGCTGACGGTGAACCCCAAGGGCACGGCTTCATGTCGATCGGAACGTTCTCGTTATCAGGCGGCCACCTCTAGCCCGTGATTTGGTGGCCCTTGCGAAACATCGAGGTCTGCTTCCCGCAGAACGGGCCAGGCGAAGCAGCAAGCGGCGAGAGGCTGATCCCGCACGCTCAGGCGGCATTATGGTCGAATTCGACCCTGTCTCCTTCCCGGTGATCGCTGCAAGCAGCAAATGTACCGATGACAGACGGGGTCCCCGCTGTCCTAGGTCTCGCCTCGGCGCAAGAAACCAGCCGGCCGGCCTCTGACTCTGCCGGTGTGTAGGGGGAGTCCGAGGCGCTCGCACGGCAAGCCGCTGCCTTGATCGCGCAGCGACGAAGTGAGGCCTTGCAGCGCCTGATTCAACACTCGCCGAGCCACTCCCGCCCCAGCGCCCGCGTCGAGAACGGCTCCCTCAAATTGCCATTGAGCAAGTCGCGCAGGCGGATGCGGAAGAAGTAGTACAGCGGGTCAAAGGCCTGGTGCATCTTTGGCGCGCCGTGGAACTTGACGATGGTGGCGTTGTCGACCATGTGGGCCGCGCGTGCAGGGTCCCGCCGGCCGACGCGCATGGCATTCTTGTAGCTCACCACCAAAGGCGCCGGGAAGCAGGCCACCCGGCCCTCGTCGCCCCGGCTGCGGATGGCGGCATGCAGGTGGTCCTGGTCGCCGGGCACCCGTTGCGCATGCGTCTCGCCGGCGGCGAAACCGTCATACACATAGCGCAGTGGCCCGCGCCGCACCCGCATCACGCTCGAGTTGTAGCAGGGGTAGTGCCAGTCGTTCACCACCACCAGGTCCTCCGGCCGGCCGAAGGCGTGCTCGAGCAAGTCGCGCATGTCGCGCCGGATGACCAGGCTCAGGTCCAGATAGAGAAACTCGGGAAACTCGACGAAATCGGGATTGAACAGGCCCAGCTTGCGCATCGTCGGGTGCATGCCGGGCGCTTGCAGCGCCTCCCAGCCACTGCAGTCGCGCAGGTCCACCTCGGCTGGCAGGCCGCGTGGCCGGTCGGAATAGCAGTGCAGCCGGAACGGCACCGGGCAATGCCGCTGCAGCATGCCGAACAGTCGGGACACATACATGTCACCCAGCCCGTACAACTCACCGGTGGCGATGCAGACCACCGGCAGTTGCGCGGGCAGGCAGCCGGCGGCGGACGGTACCGGTGCGGCCCCGGCGGTGGCCGGGCCACGGCCGTGGGAGTCATTCATGGCGCGGCACCGGCAGGGAGAGGGACTTGGCCGTCCAGAACGACCAGAGGCTCTTGCCACACAGCCGGCGGTAGATGGCGGCGACGGCCAGGTGCTTCTGCACCGAGCGGGTCCAGCGGGCACGCAGGCCGCGCACGCCCTGCGCCGTCGCCCGGCCGCTCGGCGCGATGCCGGAGTCGAGCTGTCTGTCCTCGGCCACCACAGGCGGGGCAACCATCACCACCGCCAGCCCGTGCCGCCAGTAGTTGTCCACCGCGCTGTCAATGGCCCTCTCGGGCCGGGCGTACGCGGCCAGCAGCCGCCGTGCGCCGTCGTGGGACAGCAGGTAGCCCTGGGTGCCGCTCGGGTTCTTCAGCGGCAATACCAGCTTGCGTGCCGCGGGCAGCTCGGCCACCACCTTGCCCACCTGCTTGTGCAGGCTGGACAGCCGCACCAGGTCGTAGGGCAGCGGTCGGGCGCACAAGGCCTGCAGCACCGGCAGCAGGTCCGGCTCCAGCAGCACGTCGTCCTCCAGCACCAACGCGTGCGACAGGCCGCGCTCGGCGACACGCTGCCACACGCCCAGATGGCTGAGGTAGCAGGCCACCTCCCCGTTGGACAAGGCAGCCGCCCCGGCCAGCTCGGGCGAGGCGGCGCGATCGAGAACGCGGCCGTCCACCGCGTCAAAGAACTCGCCCTCCAGCCCAGCGGCGTGCAAGCGGTCCTGCATCGCGC
Source organism: Eleftheria terrae (assembly GCF_030419005.1). Lineage (NCBI taxonomy): Bacteria > Pseudomonadati > Pseudomonadota > Betaproteobacteria > Burkholderiales > Eleftheria > Eleftheria terrae. The sequence continues at coordinate 1,816,274 of NZ_CP106951.1, read as the reverse complement.
GACGGCGCTCGGTGCTGCGCCTCAGGCTGATGATGAAGATGGGGAGGGGGGACACCATGGCAATGATTGAACGGAAGCCGACGAACGAAGGCCGCACCAAGTCTCCTGCCGGCTGGGCTCGACGGTCACGAGGCCCGCGGGGTGGCGAAAGAATGGGTGCTGTGCCAGGCAGCAGCCGTCAGGCCCGCCGGCCGCCGCGAGGCAGCGGCTGTTTCACACCTCAGGCCAGCGACGCGACCTGGGCGGCTGCGCCGCTGTCTGGCGACGCCGCGCATCGGCTGCTGTGCAGGTCCGGCCCTCTTGGGCTGCGGGGGTAGCCACGCACCTCGCGCCGGTGCACAGGGGGCGGGCAGGGCTGGGGCGCAGGCGATCGGGCCGACTCTCCGGGATTGAAAGGCCGCATTATCCGGCATCGCCATTCACCTCGGGCCCGCCGCCGGCGGCGGGGCGAGAAGCACGCCACAGGAGCGGAAGGCGGCTTCCATCGCAGAGCGCTCGTTGGCCGACTTGAACTTCACCCGGTCCCAGCCGAAGGCGTGGACTTCGGTCTGGTCGCCATAGATCTGCTTGGCAAACAGCAGCGCCGAAGAGCGTACGCCCACCACGATGTCGAACCGCTGGCTGGCCATCCAGCTCTCCAGCGGTTCGCCGGGCTCCACCACGTCGTAGCCGGCTTGCCACAGCTCGCGCCGCATGTCCTTCGGGTGCCCTTTGTAGAGTACCTGCTGCATGCCGCGCGCCTGCAGCCATTGCCGGATCTCGGCCGACAAGCCGGGCAGGTCGGCTTCGTCGAGCAGGCCGGCGCCTGCCAGCGGTTGGCCCACCACGAGCGCCCGCGGCACCTGCGGCGCGGCTTCGGCCTGCCCATGGCGGGACGCCAGCGGCGCCAGGGTGACGACGCGGTCGGCCTGGTATTCGTGCGGCAAGCCGGGCAGCACATAGATGCGGTCGCAGAACGGCGCGTCGGCCCCGGTGCGGTCGCCTGAGAAGCACCAGTAGTCCAGGGCCGGTGTGACCAGCCGGCGCAGCTTGCGGGCGTACTGCGCCAGCCGCTTGACCCGGCTCAGCGGATAGCGGCGGATGCTGATGATGCCGTCTGGCAGCAGCCGGGCCCGCATGGTGGTGGCGCCGCAGGCGGCCGGCAGTCCGCGCAGGAAGTAATTGATCGCCTCGGTGTCGAACACCGCGCTGTGCAGGTGCAGCGTGTCGCACCGGCCCACCAGCGCCGCCACCTCCCGCAGGTTGGCGCACAGGCGCCGGTGCGCGCCGAACGGCCCGGGCAGCGGTTCCCAGCGTGGCCAGGGCATGTAGGCGGCGGCGTCCCAGTCCTCGGCACGCACCAGCGGCGCCAGCCCCGGCTTGTACCAGACGAGCACCTGCCGTTGCGCCTGCGCCTCGAAGCGCTGCGCGATCTGGCGCGCGGCCAGGTATTGCAGCGGTGAGGCAACGAAATAGACGGCGACGGTGCTCATCGGCTCGAGGCCCGGGACAGCCCGGCGTTGCGAGCATCGAGCACCTGCTGGTACACGGTGCGATTGCCGCGGGCCATGGCCTGCACGGAAAACTCCCGGAGCGCCAGCGCCCGCCCGGCGCGGCCGAAGTCCTGCCGCTCGGCCGGGTTGTCGAGCAGTCGGTTCACCGCGGCAGCCAGCGCCGCCGCGTCGCCGGGCTCGATGAGCAGGCCGGTCTGCCCAGGTAGCACGATTTCGGGAATGCCACCGGCGCGGGTGGCGACGATGGGCACCTCGCAGGCGGCCGCCTGCAGCAGCGAGACGCCCAGGCCTTCCATCTCCGCCGGATGCACCACCAGGTCGAGTGCCGGCAGCACCCGCTCCAGGTCGCGCCGGAAGCCGGCAAAGACCACCCGCTGCTGCCAGCCCGCGTTGGCCGCCAGGCGGCGGATGGCGTCTTCCTCCGGCCCCTGGCCGAACAGCAGCACCCGCACCCGCGGATGTCGGGCGATGATCGCCGGCAAGGCCTGCAGCAGCGTGCGGTGGCCCTTGCGGGGGATGAACTGGGCGATCATCGCCAGCGTCGGCTCGTCCTTGGCCAGGCCGAATTCCGCCTGCAGCCAGCGACGGTCGCCGCCCTCGGGGCGGTAGCGCTCGGTGTCCACCGCGCTGTGCACACATACCACCTTCTCGGGTGACAGCCCTTCGCCCAGCAGCACCTGGCGGATGCCCTCCGAGATGGCCACCACCCGGTCGTAGAGCCGGTACTTCAGGCCCACCCACCACGGTGCTTCCGGGTTGTCGACCCGCCGGCTCAGCACGGCCGGCACGCCTTCCAGCCGGGCGGCCACGCCGCCCCACAGATCGCTGCCGCGGCGGCTGTGCAGGTGGACGATGTCCGGCCGCTCCTCGCGGATGAGGCGGCGCAAGCGGCCGGGCAGCCCGAGGTCGGCATCGCCCTTCATCTCGATCTCGTGCACCCGCCTGGCGTGCGGGCGTGCGGCGGCGGCAATGGCGCTGCCGCGGGGGCACACCAGCACATGCTCGTCGCCCGGCGCCTGGCGCTGCAACTCCGCCAGCAGGAACACCACCTGCAGGGCGCCGCCGTAGAGGTGCTTGCCGGCTTCCACATGCATCACTTTCATGCCGCGGTCACCTCGAGTTGCCGCTGGGCCTGGGCCAGCACGCGGTCCACGGTATGCAGCCGCATGCAGTCGAAGCGGCCGCCACAGGTGGGGCGGCGCCGGCAGGGCGAGCAGGGCAGGGCTTCGTACATCACGGCGGTCCTCGGCGAATCGCCGTTGTCATAGGGGCAGGTGGAGCCGAACAGGGCCACGGTGGGGATGCGCAAGGCGCTGCCCATGTGCGTGAGGCCGGTGTCGACGCCCACCAGCAGCCGGGCCGACTCGATGGCTGCCACGGAGGCATCCAGCTTGAGCCGGCCCACCAAGCTGGCGAGGCCGGGTGCCTGCGCGACGATGCGCTGTGCCGCTTCCTGGTCGGCTGGGCCGCCCAGCAGCACCGGCTGCAGGCCGCGCTGCGCCAGGCGCTGCGCCAGCTCGGCCCAGCGGTCCTCGAACCAGTGCTTCTGCGGCCGGGTGGTGAACGGGCACAGCACCGCATAGTCGCCCTGCACGCCGGCCTCGCGCAGGGCCGCCTGCGCCGCCTCGCGCGGGGCAGCACCCACCGCCAGGTCGAGGCGGAAGGCTTCGTCGGGCGCGCCCAGGTGGCGCGCCAGGTAGCGGTATTCGGAGCCGATGCGGCGGCTGCCCGGCAGGTCCTGCCCGGGCGGGGGCCGCAGCCGCTCGGTGGCCAGCCGGTGGCTGCCCTCGCGGCCTTCCAGCGTGATGCGGCGCGGCGCGCCGCTCAGCCAGGACCACAGGCCGCTCTTGAGCAGGCCCTGGGTGTCGAGCACCAGGTCGAAGCGCCGTGTGCGCAGCTCGCGCCGGAACTCGCGCAGGCGCCGCCACAGTTCGGCGTAGCGCTTCTCGCGCCACAGCGCCTGCCATGCACCACGCTGCCAGACGATCACTTCGTCGAGGCGCGGGTTGTGCGCCAGCAGCGGCGCGGCCGCCGGCTCCACCAGCCAGGCGATGTGGGCCTGCGGATGCAGCTGTCGCAGCGCCGGCAGCAGGCCGGAGGCCATCACCACGTCGCCAATGGCCGACAGGCGGATGATGAGGATGCGCGGGGCGGGATTCATCGGCTCGGCTCCTGGAGGCGGCGGTAGAGCGCCTCGGTGGACTGCACCATGCGTTCGACGGTGAAGCGGTCGAGGTAGCGTTGTCGCCCCGCCGTGCCGAGCTGGCTTGCCAACGCCGGTTCGCTGGCCAGCCTGTCGATGGCGGCGCTCAGGGCCGCCACATCCTCGCTGGCCACCAGCAGGCCGTTGCCGTGGTCCTGCACCACTTCGGGCACACCGCCAACGGCAGTGGCCACCACCGGCAGGCCGGCCGCGCAAGCCTCGGCGATCGACAAGCCGAAAGCTTCCCGGCGCGAGGCGGACAGGTAGGCGTCGAAGCCCGCCAGCAAGGCCTGCACGTCGCCACGGTAGCCGAGGAAGCGGACGCGGGTATCGCCCCCTGCCAGCGCCTGCACCTCGGCGCCGAAGGGCGTGGCCGGGTCGCCCGCCAGGTAGAGCGTGGCGGGCTGGCGGCAGCCACGCAGGGCGCGCACCATCAGGTCCTGTCCCTTGTCGTGGATGAAGCGGGCGGCGCTGAACAGCGCGAACTCGCCGGGCGCGATGCCGAGTGCCTGGCGCACCGCCTGGCGATCGCCGGGCGGTCCTTCCGGCAGGCCGTTGTGGATGACGGTCACGCCGTCGTCCCGGTAGCCGTTGGCCAGCAGCCGGTCCTTCACTGCCTGAGAAACGGCAATCACATGACGGCAGCCGCGCATGTGCTTGCGGGCGGTGGTGGCATGTGCCGTGCAGACCGGCACCACGCCGCGCAGGCCGCGGGCGGCGGTGGCGGCATAGCGCGAGGCCCGCACCAGGTGGCCGTGCACGACGTCCGCCCCCCAGCTGCGCAGCAGGCCGCGCAGCCGCAGGTAGGACGGCAGGTCGAACAGCCCGGACATGCGCAGGTGCTCGGTGGCGATACCTGCGCTGCGGCATTCGCGGGTCAGCCAGGCGTCTTGCGGGCCGGCGTACAGCAGCTCATGGCCCCGGGCGCGCAGGCCGCTCATCAATGTCAGCGCATGCCGCTCCGCGCCACCATAGCCGTGGCTGTGCAGCACATGGACGATACGCAGCGGCCGGGCCGCGGCGGCGTCGGTGCCCGGGGTGGGGGACGCGGCCTGCATCAGGCGTAGACGTCGGCGCGCGCGGCGGGCCGGTCCTTGCGGGCATGTTTCATGTGCAGTTTCCAGGCATAGCCCAGCACGTTGTCGCCGTAGGAAATGGCCTTGCGAGGCAGCTCGAAGGCGTTGTCGGCGGTGTTGGCGGCGCCCCGGATGCAGGTCAGGCCCAGCCGGTAGCCGGCCTCGGCTGCCAGGTCGCGGGCGCGCTGGTCGTAGTCGCCGTAGGGATAGCAGAAGTCGGGCACCGGCTGGCCCAGCACGTCTTCCAGGGCCGCCTTGCTGTCGAAGATCTCGCGTCGCTGCCGCTGCTCGTCCTGCTGAGACAGCCGCACGTGCTGCTGGGTGTGCGAGCCGAAGCTCACGCCCTGTGCCGCCAGCTCGCGCAGCGTTGCGCCGTCCATCAGCCGGGCCGGCGCGAAATCGCTCGACAGCCAGCCCGCCGGCTGGCCGATCTGGCTGGTCACGATGAAGACGCTGGCCGGAAAGCCATGCGACTGCAGGATGGGCCAGGCATGGTCGGCGAAGTTCTGGTAGCCGTCGTCGAAGGTCAGCACCACCGGCCGGGACGGCAGCGCCGCGCCATCGAACAGGCCGCGCCAGGCCCGTTCCAGGCTGATGACGTTGTAGCCGCCCCATTTCAGCCAGCGCATCTGCGCTGCGAACCGACGCACGTCGCAGAAGGCCGCCCGGTGGGCCTTCGGTCGCGGGAACAGGCCGACCTGGTGGTACATCAGCACCGACACGGGAGGCTGCCCGGTCACCGGCGGCTTCATCGCGCACCCTCCAGGATGCGCTGCACGATGGCGCTGGTGGAGCGCCCCTCCACGAAGGGCAGGATGCGCACCTCGCCGCCACGCGCCAGCACGCCGCGGTGCCCGGCAATCTGCGCCACCTCGTAGTCGCCACCCTTCACGAGCACGTCCGGCGCCACCTGGTCGATCAAGCGCTCGGGGGTGTCCTCGCCGAACGGCACCACCCAGTCCACCGCAGCCAGGCCGGCCAGCACCGCCATGCGGTCCTCCACCCGCACGATCGGCCGCGTCGGGCCTTTCAGGCGCTGCACCGAGGCGTCGTCATTCACCGCCACCACCAGGCGGTCGCCCAGGCGGCGTGCCTCTTCCAGGTAGCGCACATGCCCGGGATGCAGGATGTCGAAGCAGCCATTGGTCATCACCACCCGTTCGCCGCGGCGCTGGGCTTCCTGTACCTGTTGCAGCAGCTGTGCCTCGGTCAGCACGCCTGGCTGCGAGCTGGCGCGCTGCGGGCTGCGGGCTGCGTCGGCCAGCTCCTGCAGGCTCACGGTGGCCGTGCCGAGCTTGCCCACCGCGATGCCGGCGGCCAGGTTGGCCAGTGCCACCGCCTGGGCCCAGCTCTCGCCGGCGGCCCGGGCGGCGGCCAGCACCGAAATGACCGTGTCGCCGGCGCCAGTCACGTCGTAGACCTCCTGCGCCTGCGCCGGGATGTTCAGCGGCGGCCGGCCGCGCTCCAACAGCGTCATGCCTTCCTCGCTGCGGGTGATGACCAGTGCCTCCCAGCCCATTTGCTCCAGCAGGGCAGAGCCCTTGCCGATCAGCTCCTCCTCGGTGCGCCAGGGCCCCACGGCACGTTCGAGCTCGGTCCGGTTCGGGGTGATGACCGACGCCCCGCGGTAGACCGACAGGTCGGCCTGCTTGGGGTCCACCAGCACCGGCTTGCCGGCAGCACGGGCCGCCTGGATCAGGGCCTGCACCTGTTGCAGCGCGCCCTTGCCATAGTCGGACAGCACGACCGCGTCGGCCCAGGGCAGCTGGGCTTCGAAGTCGTCCGTACGGACCGCGGCAGCCGCCGCCGGCGGGTTCTCGAAATCGAGCCGGATCATCTGTTGGTGGAGGCTCACCACCCGCAGCTTCGTGATGGTGGCCAGGCTGGGGTCGCCCTGCAGCTCGCAGTGCACGCCGCCGGCCTGCAGCAGCTCGCGCAGGATGCCGGCTGGCTCGTCCTGGCCGACGCGGCTGAGCAGGCGCACCGGCACGCCCAGCGCCGCCAGGCCCAGGGCGACGTTGGCGGCGCCGCCCGCACGGTGCTCCGAGCGGCGGATATTGACCACCGGCACCGGTGCCTCGGGCGAGATGCGGGCGGTGCTGCCTGACCAGTAGCGGTCGAGGATCACGTCGCCGGCCACCAGCAGGCGGTGCTTGGAAAAGTCAGGGATGCGCATAGCTGTGTTCGTTCTGGGGCCGCCGTGCCGGCCGGCAGCGGCCGACCCGCGGGCCGGCCCGGGACAGGAGAAGGACTGCGCGAGGCGCAAACAACCAGCCGCGATTTTGCCCTGCCTGGCGACCGGTCTGCCGGCGCTGCCGCCGGCGGCCCTGCTGGGTGGCCGGCGGCGCATGATCCGCGACGTCCTTGCTTCGATAATGCGCGCCATGAGCCTCACGATACGACCCGCGCAACCGGCCGACGTGCCGACCCTGGTGGACCTCATCCGGGCCCTGGCCGAGTATGAGAAGCTGACGCACCTGTTTGCCGTCACACCCGAGAAGCTGCAGGCCCAGCTGTTCGGCCCGCGCCCTCCTGCCGAGGTGCTGATGGCCGACATCCTGGTCGACGGCCGCCCCCGCAGTGTGGGGTACGCCCTGTTCTTCACCAACTTCTCGACCTTCCTGTGCCAGCCCGGCCTGTACCTGGAGGACTTGTTCGTCCTGCCGGCGCACCGGGGCGGTGGCATTGGCCGGGCCCTGCTGACCCACCTCGGCGGCCTGGCGGTGCAACGGGGCTGCGGCCGCTTCGAATGGAGCGTGCTGGACTGGAACGAGCCCGCCATCCGCTTCTACGAGGCGATGGGCGCCACGGTGTTGCCCGACTGGCGCATCTGCCGCATCGCCGGCGAGCAGCTGCAGCGTTTCGCGCGCTGAGGGCGTCGCCTGCAAGCTGGCGCCGCCTGGTGCACACTGGGCGGCTTTGGGTGAGTGATGGAGCCAAGACGATGGAGTTGACCCGGCTGGGGCGGAGCGAGCTGAACGTGAGCCGCGTGTGCCTCGGCACCATGACCTTCGGCGAGCAGGTCGATGAAGCTGCCGCCCATGCCCTGCTCGACCATGCCGTGGCCAGCGGCATCAATTTCCTCGACACCGCCGAGATGTACCCCGTGCCGGCACGGGCGCACACCTTCAGCCTGACCGAGGCGATCCTGGGCCGCTGGCTGGCAGCCCGGCCGGGCCTGCGCGAGCGGGTGGTGCTGGCGTCCAAGGTGTCCGGCCCCTCGCGCGGCTACGACTGGATCCGCAATGCGAGCCCGGACCTGACGGCCGACGACATCATCGCCGCCTGCGAGGCCAGCCTGAAGCGGCTGAAGACCGATCGCCTCGACCTTTACCAGATCCACTGGCCGGCCCGCCATGTGCCGATGTTTGGCGGTGTCTACTTCGAGCCGCAGCGCGACGTGCCGGTGACCCCGCTGCTGGAGCAGCTGCAGGCGCTCGATCGGCTGGTGCGCGACGGCAAGGTGAGGGCGATCGGGCTGTCCAATGAAACTCCTTATGGCGTCGCCGAATTCGTTCACCTGGCCGAGCGCCATGGCCTGGCCCGGGTGGCGACGGTGCAGAACCCGTACTCGCTGGTCAACCGCACGGTGGAGAACGGCCTCGACGAGGTGATGTACCGTCACGGCGTGTCGCTGCTCGCCTACTCGCCACTGGCCTTCGGCACCCTGACCGGCAAGTACGACGAAGCCGGCTTCGCCAGCCCGGCAGCCGAGGGCGGCCGCCTGGCCTTGTTCGAGACCATGCAGAAGCAGCGCTGGGGCCGACCCGAGACGCTGGCCACCGCACGCCGCTACAACGAGCTGGCACGCCGCCATGGCCTCACGCCGACCCGCATGGCGCTGGCCTTCTGCTACAGCCGCTGGCAGGTGGCCAGCACCATCATCGGCGTGACCACCCGCGAGCAGCTGGACGAGAACCTGCAGGCCTGGGGCACCCGGCTGGATCCGCAGCTGCTGGCCGAGATCGACCGCCTCCGCTGGGAACAGCGGGACCCCGCGCAGTGAGGTCGCCATGGCACGCAGGGACCACGCAAGCGAGACGCCCGCCACCACCTTCCTGCGCCAGCATGGCGTGGTCTTCGAGCCGCACTTGTACGCCTACGAGGAGCACGGCGGCACCAAGGTGTCGGCCCGGGAGCTGGGCGTTGACGAGCACCTGGTGATCAAGACGCTGGTGATGGAGGATGAGCGCAAGCAGCCGCTGATCGTGCTGATGCATGGCGACATGACCGTCTCCACCAAGCAGCTGGCCCGCGAAGCGAAGGTGAAGGCCATCCAGCCCTGCCAGCCCGAGGTGGCGCAACGCCATACCGGCTACCAGGTGGGCGGGACCTCGCCTTTCGGCACGCGCAAGGCCATGCCGGTGTTCATGGAGGCGAGCATCGCGGCGCTGGAGCGCATCTACATCAACGGTGGCCGGCGCGGCTTCCTGGTGTCGATGGATCCGCGCGAGGTGCTGCGTCTGCTCGGGCCCACGCTGGTGCAGGCGGGCTCGCGTTGAGCAGGGCCACCGGGCCGCGGGATGGCCCGGTGGCGCCCGGCCGGGGAGGCCAGGCGCGGAAGGCCCTCAGCCCGGCTCGCGCTCGTTGGCGCTGCCGCCCGCCGGGTCCTGGGAGTATTCCTTCAGCCGGTTGTAGAGCGTCTTCAAGCTGACGCCCAGAGCGGCCGCCGTCTTCTCCTTGTGGCTGCCGAAGTGCTGCAGCGTCGCCAGGATGAGCGAGCGTTCCACATCCGCCAGCGGCGTACCGACGCGCACGGAGAGGTAGGGGCCGCGCGGCTCCTGCACCGCCGGGGTGTCGAACACCAGCCAGTCGTCGCCGATGATGGCGCCTTCCTCCATCACGTAGACCCGCTGCACCACGTTGCGCAGCTCGCGCACATTGCCGGGCCAGCGGTAGCCGCGCATCTTCTCCAGGGCCTGCGGGCCGAAGCGCTTGTTCTCGCCTTCGCGCTTGCAGACCTCGTGCAGGAAGTGCTCGGCCAGCAGGGTGATGTCCTCGGTCCGGTCGCGCAAAGGCGGCAGGTGGATCGGGAACACGTTCAGCCGGTAGAGCAGGTCTTCGCGCAGCTTGCCCTGCTGCACCGCCTGCTCCGGCACCCGGTTGGTGGCGGCGATGACGCGCACATCGGCTTCCTGCGACTGGGTCGAGCCGACCCGCATGAAGGTGCCGGTCTCCAGCACCCGCAGCAGCTTGACCTGCAGCTCCAGCGGCATCTCGGTGATTTCGTCCAGGAACAGCGTGCCGCCATGGGCGCGCTCGAAGAAACCCTGGTGCATGCGGTCGGCGCCGGTGAAGGCGCCTTTTTCATGGCCGAAGATCTCGCTCTCGATGAGCTGGGGCGAGATGGCGCCGCAGTTCACCGCGAGGAAGGGCTTCTTGCGGCGCCGGCTCAGTTCATGGATGGTCTGGGCCACCACTTCCTTGCCGGTACCGCTCTCGCCGGTGATCAGCACCGTGACCGCGGTGCTTGATACCCGGGCCACCTGCTCGTAGACCCGCTGCATCGGCGCCGAGCGGCCCCACAGCAGGCCGAAGCGGCCGCTGCGCTCGAACTCGGCCTTCAGGTCGGCCAGCTCGGCCTTCAGCGTCGACGGCCGCATCACGCGCGACAGGATGCCCTGCAGCTGCTTGATGTTGACCGGCTTGATCAGGTAGTCGGCCGCGCCCAGCCGCAAGGCCTGGATGGAGGTGTCCAGGCTGGCATGGCCGGTGATCAACACCACTTCGGTGTTGGCCAGGGTTTCGGGTTCGTTGAAAAGCTCCATGCCGCTGCCGTCCGGCAGCATCAGGTCCAGCAGCACGATGTCGGGTTCCTGCAAGGCAAGCTGGCGCCGAGCATCACGCAAGCTGGTTGCCGTCGCTGCCGTGAAACCTTCGCTCGCGATCAGCGCCGCCATCATTTCGGCCGAGTCCGCATCGTCTTCGACGATGAGTGCGTGCCCCATCTTCTTCCTCCGTGATGCAGGCCCGGGCACTACCGCCCCGAACCTGCGTTTGAACCACGGCCGCTCGTCGGCGAACGGCCCACTCGCCGCAGCGTGGACGCAACGGCAAGCAAGAAAAGCACCTGGCCTCAGCCGAGCACCGCTTCCATACAGGGAAGCCATGCACTCTGCCGGGGCCCTTCCACCTTGTTGTTCGGCTGCTCCCTGTCACAGGATCCTGTCGACGCTGTGCCGGCAGTCAGGTTTCCTGGCACCTGGGTGACCACCGAAGCGACTGCGCTCACGCTGGCCGGCGGCGGCCCCCGGGACGACGCTGGTCCCTGGACACCATGGAACCTGAATTGCCGGGCTTCTACGGGTGCTGCGTTGCGAGCGTCAATTATGAGGCGGCAAGCCGCCATTGCAACGCTGTCTCTGTCATTGTGGGTCGGCGAATCACGAACGCAATGATTGCAAGATGTGTCGACTGGCTGGGCCGGAACCGTGCCACGCTGCCGTCCGGGGTCCCCCCTCACGGCGTGGGCGAGAGGGCTTCCCGCCCCATCACCACCTCTAGCAGGGTGTCGATCAGCACGGTGGAGTCGATCGGCTTGCCGATATGGGCGTCGAAGCCGGCGGCGAAGGCCTTGGCGCGGTCGCGGGCACTCGCAAAAGCCGTCAGGGCCACGGCCGGCACGCGCCGCAGGCCCTGCCGCAGCTCCTCGGCGCGCCAGCGCCGAATGAAGCTGTAGCCGTCTTCATCAGGCATCGCGATGTCCGAAATCAAGGCGTCGGGCTGCTGCTGCGGCGGCAGCTCCGCCAGGTAGCGGAAGGCGGAGGAGGCGTTGTCGAAGCTGGCCAGCTCCGCATTCTGGTCGCGCAGGATGAAGGAGAGGATCTCGCGGCCGTCCGCGTCGTCCTCCACCACCACGATGCGCTTGCGCGCGAGCTGCTGCGCGCGGCCGTCGTCGCCGCGCTGGCTGCCGGACGGGTCGGGGCGTGCCTCGGCCAGCCGGCGCGGCAGCTCCACCACGAACGCGGCGCCCCGGCCGATGCCGTCGCTGTGCGCCCGCAGCCGGCCGCCATGCAAGTCGACCAGCTGGCGTGCCAGCGACAGGCCCAGCCCGAGCCCGCCCTGGCGGCGCGTGCTGGAGCCGTCGGCCTGGTGGAAGCGGTCGAAGACCTGGGACAGCAGCTGCGGATCAATGCCGATGCCCGAGTCGCGCACCTCGATCTCCAGCGCGTGCGGCTGCAGCCGGGTGGCGACGTCGACCCGCCCCTCTTCCGGCGTGAACTTGATGGCGTTGGAAATCAGGTTGGCCAGCACCTGGCGCAGGCGCTCGACGTCCATCTCGACCATGCCGATCTGCGGGTCGTGTGCCACCGTCAGGGTGATGCGCTTGGCCTGCGCGCCCGGGCGGAAATTCTCGACCGCTTGTTCCACCACGGGTGCCAGCTCCGCACGCCGGGTTTCCAGGTTGAGCTTGCTGCGCAGCAGGCGCTGGGTGTCCAGCAGGTCGTCCACCATGCGGGCCTGCGCCTGCGTGTTGCGGTCGATGGCGTCGAGGGCGCGCAGTTGCGCAGGTGTCAGCTCGCCGGTCTGTCTCAGGACGTGGGCCCAGCCGCGGATGGCATTCAGCGGCGAGCGCAGTTCGTGCGAGACCACGGCAACGAATTCGTCCTTGGCCGAGGCCAGCGCCTCGGCCTCGGCGCGGGCGGCCCGTTCCCGTTCCAGCAGGGCCTCGCGCTCGATTTCGCGTTCCTTGCGCTCGGTGATGTCCTCGGCGATGCCGCCGATGCGGACCACCACGCCGTCCTGGTCGCGCAACTGGAAGCGCCGGTCGCGGATCCAGCGCGGCTGGCCGTCCGCGCGGCGGATGCGGTATTCGCGCCAGGCGTCCGGGCTGCCGGACGAAATCGCCTCGGCGAAGAAGGGCGCCGGCAGGCCCGCCGTTTCAGGCGCGATCAAAGCGGTCCGCCACAGTTCGGGGTTGGCCTGCAGCGCCTCGCAAGACCGGCCCCACACCCGCTCGAAGGCCGGGCTGACGTACAGCAGCCGGCCGCCACCCGCCTCGGCGAGCCAGAACACGTCGTCGCTGCTTTCGGCGAACTGCCGGAAGCGCTGCTCGCTTTCCTCCAGGGCCGACACCGCGTGGCGACGCTGCGTGATGTCGTAGGCGATGCACAGCACCGTCTCGACGCTGCCTTCACGGTCGAACTCGGGAATCAGGCGACAGATGTAGTGGCTCACCGGCCGGACCGGATCGTCGCGCTCGACGGTGAACTGGCACTCCTGCTCCTGCTGTGTCTGCAGGGCCGCCAGCGCGGTACTGCGCCATTGTTCGGCCACCACGGACGGTAGCCCGGCCTGGCCGCTGGTGCAGCCGATCAGCTGGGCCGGTGGCAAGCCGAAGGCGGTTTCGATGGCGCGGTTGGCATAGACATGGCGCAGCCGCCGGTCCAGCCGGGTGATGACGTCCGGTGCGTTCTCCACCAGGGTCCGGAACTCGCGTTCACGCTGGTCCAGCGCGTCCTCCACCTGTTTCTGGTGTTCGATTTCGGTCGCCATGCCGGCCCAGAGCAGGGGCTCGTCCAGCGCGTTGCACATCAGTTGCGCGCGGCACAGGTGCCAGCGGAACTGGCCGCGGGCGTTGCGCAGCCGGAACTGGCCTTCGAACTTGCCGCCTTCGGCATGCGCCCGCCGCCATTGCTCCACCAGGGCCAGGTGGTCGTCGGGATGCACCAGGTCCAGCCAGACGTCTGCCAACGAGCAGTCGTTGGCCAAGCCGGTGTACTCGAACCAGTGCTGGTTCACATACACCGCGCTGCCGTCCGGCGAGCAGGCGAACAGCAGGGCCGGCACTGCGTTCGCGACACCGGCGAAGGGCAGCCCGGCAAGCGCTGGCAAGGCCACTTGCCCGGTCCGGCCGGCAGCGCGCAAGGTATGGAAGGTGACGAGCCAGGCCGCGCTGGCCAGGGTGTACAGGCGCTGCACGCGCAGGTAGCCCTGCGCGCAGGTGCCGCGGCGCAGGCGGGCGACGCGGGCGTGCGCCTCGCGCTGGCCTGCTTCGGAGTCGAGGTCGATCAAGGTGTCCTGGCTGTCCAGCAAGGCCTCCAGCGGGAGCCCCAGGACCTCGGCGGGCTGCATGCCGAGCAGTTCCGGCAGGGCGCCCCCCGCACTGGCGACACAGGGCGCACCGGCGGTCGGGGTCTCCATCACGACGAAGGACAGCTCGCCCAGCGCCACACCGGCGTCAGTAAGCATGGGGACGGCCGCCGCGGCTGCGTGCGGTTGTGCTTGCATGCGCGCTCCTCAGCAGGCGCCTGAACGGCGGGAAAGGCAATGGGAAGGGAACAGATCCGGCAAGGCGTTTGGCTGGGGAAGGAAGGTCAGCGGTAGCGGGCCGATCGCTGCCAGGGATGCGGCAGCGCGTGGGCGCCATTGTCGTCTGCGCAGGCCTGCGCCTGGCGCGGCGGGCCATCCAGCCTGCGCTCGGGGGCCGCCGTGCTGCTGGCGCCACTCATGTCCTCGGCGTCCATGGTCGATGAATGCCGCGTACTGCGGTGTATCGGCCCACTGTGAGCATCGTGGGCTATGGGGCTGGCCATTGCGAACTCTCCTGCGGATCAAGGAGCGGGACGTGCAGCAAGGTCGTACCTCGGGCCAGCACGTCGCCCCAACAAACCGGACGAACGAAATCCTGTTTCCTGGCCCATTCGCCGTGCGTTCAAGGGCAGGACGTGGGTCGGAACAGTACACATCACGCTACATCGCAAACAGCGTGCCTGCTCCCTCTCGCCAGCAAAAAGACCGATGGCTGGCGGCTGGCGGCGAGTGGCGGCGAACGGCTCAACCCGCGTCTGCTTCAGGGTGAATCGTGCCGGGAGCACGGCTTACCGCCCCGCGGAAATTCCTGCGGAGTCTGCGCGCCTGCGGCACGACGGCGGGCAGGTGGCGGCGCCACAGCGGCACGGTGGTTGCTGGGTGTGGTCCGTGAGCGGCTCGGCCAACCGGCCCTCAGCGGCCCCGCGGCTGCTGCTGCACACAACACTTCCACTAACTCTGACAGGAGCATGCCCGTGATCAACTTCATCATTTGGTTAGTCGTCGGCGGTGTGATCGGCTGGATCGCCAGCATGATCATGCGGACGGACGCCCAACAGGGCCTCATCCTCAATGTCGTGGTCGGCATCGTCGGTGCCGCGCTCGGCGGCTGGCTGATCTCACCGCTGGTCGGCGTGCCCAGCATCAACCAGGACGCCTTCAGCCTCGGCGCCATGCTGGTCTCGCTGGTGGGAGCCGTGGTCCTTCTCGCGGTGGTGAACCTGCTGCGACGCGGAAGCGTCCGCTGACGGAAAAAACGGCGGGATCCGCCTTGACGGCGCCCCGCCCGCTGCAAATCTCTCTGCAATTCCTACTCAACCACTCTGCGGGCGAGACCCGCGACAGGAGCGATTTCATCATGGAAAACCAGCCTAGCACCTCCATTGGCACCTCTGGCATCGGCAGCAACGGTGTCGGCTCGGGCGCGGGCATTGGCAGCGGAGCCAGCACCACGACCTCGGGCCTGGGCAGCAGCACGAGCAGCTCCGCCTCGACGAGCAGCATGGTCGAACGCATGGCCCAGACAGCCCATGAGGCCGTCGACCGGGTCGCTGCCAAGGCTGGCCCGACGCTTGAGAAGCTGCGCGGCAGTGCCTCGACGGCGCGCGAGCAGTTCCACAGCAAGGCAGGCCAGTTCGGCGAGATGGAAGAGCAATGGGTCGAGGCCGCACGCGGCTATGTGCGGGAGCATCCGTTCACGGCAGTGACCGTGGCGGCGCTGGCCGGCATGCTCATCGCTCGCCTGACGAGCCATCGTTGAGATGGGGCCCGCCACGTCCACCGAGGCACCGGCCGCAGCGGATGCGGCCGCCGCCTTCCACGCGGCCGCCGCCCACCAGGAAGCGGCGGCGGCCGCCGCCGGGCCCGAGTCTTTCTCGCGTGCGGCCGGCTCGCTCTGGCATGAACTGCGAGCCTCGCTGCAGGAACGGGTGAAACTGTTCTCGCTGGAGGCCCAGCGGACCGGGCTCACCCTGGTCCAGCTGGTGCTATACGCCGTGCTGGCAGCGGTGCTCATCGTCACTGCCTGGCTGGGGTTGATGGGCGGCCTGGCGGCTTGGCTGGTGATCGAGCGCGGGGTGCACTGGGGCGCGGCGCTGCTGGCCGTGGTCGCGCTCAACCTGATCTTTGCCGGCGTCCTCACCTGGTCCATGCGCGGCTTGGTACACCGCATGGGTTTTCCTGCGACGGTGCGGCAGCTCAAGCCGTTCAGCCAGCAGCGGCATCCGCAGACTTCCTGACCTGGAGCCCACATGCTTCGTTCCCTTCTGACCCAGATCGATGCGCAGATCGAGCAGACCGAGGCGCAGGTGCGCCTGCAGGACGCGCGCACCTCTGCCAGCTGGCAGCAGGCGCAGACGGCCGGCAAGCAGCGGGCTCGCACACTGCTCATCGGCGGCGCCACCACGCTGGTTACCGGCTGGCTGTGGCGGCGTGTCACCCGCGGCTCCCGCAAGGGGCGTGCACGGCGTGAGCAGCGGCAGCGCGGTGGCTGGCTGCAGATGCTGCTGAAACCCGCCTTGCTGCCCTTGGTGGCTTCGGCGGTGACACCCCTGGTGGGTCGCAAGGGATCGGCCTTCCTCGCCGGCCTCGGACTGCCTTTCGCGCAGCCCGAGCCGGTGGCGCTGGGCACTGCGGCCCAGCTGGATCTGGAGCGGTATGCCGGCGTTTGGTACGAGATCGCTTGCCTGCCGCCCGCGCGGCCGGAGGACTTGGGCGCCAGCGATGTGCTGGTGGCCTTCGAGTGGCAGCCCGACGGCAGCTGCAACGTGATCCAGCAGTGCCTGCGCGGCGACGGCAGCCTGCAGCGCCAGGACGGGGTGGTGCGGGCGGCCGACCCGGAACAACCATCGCGGCTGGAGCTGAGCTTTGCGCCGGCGTGGCTGCGCTGGTGGCCCGGCTCATGGTCCGACCACTGGGTGCTGCACGTCGAGGCCGACTACTCCGCCGCGCTGGTTGGCACCCCCGACCGTGACGGCCTGTGGCTGCTGTCGCGCAGCCCCACGCTGGACGAGGACACCTTCGCCGAATTCGTCCTGCTCGCGCAGCAGGCCGGTTTCGACGTCAAGCGCCTGGTGCGCACGGCCCACACGTCGGCTGGCGCAGGCGCGGTCGCCAGCGCGGCGCGAGCCGCCGGTGCAGCGGGTGCGGCAGCCGCGCATCCGGTGCCCGGGGCACGGGAGGAGGCGGCGCCGCCCCGCGCCACCTACCACTGAGTCGCGCCGCGGCGCGGGCCGCGCCATTTTTGCCGATGCCCCACTTGTTCGAGGTCCACGTGCCGATCGGGGAGCTGATCCTCCGCGGCACGCTGATGTACTGGTTCCTGTTTCTCATCTTCCGCTTCGTGGTCCGGCGCGATGTCGGCTCGGTCGCCATTGCCGACGTGCTGTTGCTGGTCGTCATTGCCGACGCCGCGCAGAACGCGATGGCCGGCGGCTACGACACCGTCAGCGAAGGCGCGCTGCTGGTCGCCACGATCGTCGGCTGGAACTACCTGCTGGACTGGGCGAGCTACCGCTTCACGCTGGTGCGGCGCTTCGCCGAGCCGCCGCCGCTGCCGCTGGTCTGGCGCGGTCGGGTGCTGCACCGCAACCTGCGCCGCGAGTACCTGTCGATGCAGGAGCTGCAGAGCAAGCTGCGCGAGCACGGGGTGGAGGAACTGTCGGAAGTGAAAGCCGCCTACATGGAGCCCGACGGCGCCGTCAGCGTCATCCTGGTCAAGGATCAACGGCGCGCCTGAACGGCTGGGGCGAGACGCCCTGTCCGGCGGCCAGGGCCGGCGCGGGGTGGCGCCACCCGGAGGGGGGTTGCAAGCGATGTTCGTCGCCCTGCGGAACGCAGCGGCACCGGGCTTGCTGATCAAGATCATCCACTTCAGGAGCACACCATGGCACAAAGCAGCCTGCTCGGCGGGCAACGCGCCCCGCAGCGCAATGAAGGCAGTCGCACCGGCATGCTCGGCCCGAGCGACACGTCGGACACTGGCAGCGACATCCAGGGCGGCCCCGGCCTGGTCGACACCCAGGCCCTGGGCCTGGATGCCGGACCCACCTCGGACCTCGACCGCCGCGGCGGCGCCGGCGCGGACCTGGGCGACGCCGAGCTGGATGCCGACAGCGATTCCACCGGCAGCGGCGAGCGGGCGCTCGCCGATCGCGACGCCGGCTGGCGCGAGGGCGCGGACATCGCACCGGACCGCATCGAGGATGACGAAGATGCGCTGGGCATGACGGCCGAAGCCGATCTGGCCGGCATCGACGAGGATGACTTCGCCATCGAGGACGATGAGGACAGCGTTGATGCCGACATCGACGCCGCCACCCGCGCCGCCCGGCGCGACGCCCACTGAGATGGGGCGCGGTCGCGCGGCTCAGCTGGCGGCCAGGAAGCGCTGCAGCTCGCGCAGGTCGATCGGCTTGACGAGGTGCGCGTCGAAGCCGGCCGCCAGTGCACGCTCGATGTCCTGCGGCTGGCCGTAGCCCGACAGCGCCACCAGCCGCGTGCTGCGGCCGGCGGCGCGCAGTCGCTGAGCGACCTCGTAGCCGTTCAGACCGGGCAGGCCGATGTCGACCAGCGCCAGGTCAGGCTCGCAGTCCATCACCGTCTGCAGGCCGCTCAGCCCGTCCTGCGCCACCGTGACGCGGTGGCCGGCCAGGGTGAGCAGGTTCTCGATGGCATTGCGGGCGTCCTCGTTGTCCTCCACCACCACCACTTGCCGCGCGCCGGCGGTGGTCTCTGCCGACAGGGCCGCCACCGCGGGCGGCGCAATGGCGCGCTGCAAGCGGACGGTGAAGCGGCTACCCAGGTTAGGGCCGGCGCTGTCGGCCGTGACGCTGCCACCGTGCAGCTCCACGATGCGTCGCACCAGCGTCAGCCCGATGCCGAGGCCGCCCTGTCGGCGGTCGAGCGAACGCTCGCCCTGCACGAACAGGTCGAACACCCGGGGCAGCAGGGCGTCGGGGATGCCAATGCCGCTGTCGCTGATCTGCAGCACGGCCTGGTCGCCCTCCGGGAAAACACGCACCTCGATGTGGCCTTCCGCCGGCGTGTACTTGGCGGCATTGGTCAGCAGGTTCGTCACCACCTGCTCGATGCGCATGGCGTCCGCTTCGATCCAGACGTCCTGCAGGTCCACCGTCAATCTGTGTTGGCCGAAGGTGCCCGAGACCTCCAGGGCGCCGAGCGGGCGCTGCACCAGCTGCGCGAAGTTGAGGCACTGGCGGGCCAGCGTGATCTTGCCGGCGGTTGCGCGCGCCATGTCCAGCAAGTCGTTCATCAGCCCGGCGAGGTGACGAGTCTGGCGGCCGATGATGCGCCGGGCGCTCTGCGCGGTGTCATTCTGGGCGCCGACCCGATTGAGCACCTCCACCGCCGCGGCGATCGCGCCCAGCGGGTTGCGCAGCTCATGGCCCAGCATGGCAAGGAACTCGTCCTTGGCGCGATTCGCGTTCTCGGCATCACGACGCGCCGCCTGTTCGCGGGCGACAAAAGCGGCCCGCTCCTGTTCCACCGTCTTTTCGTCGGTGACGTCCACGCTGACGCCGATCATGCGGTCGGCATGGTCCTGCCCGTCATACGAGAGCAGGACCCGGCTGGCCAGCCAGCGCAGCGAGCCGTCCGGCCGCAGCACCCGGAACTCGAAGGTGGTCTGCTCGTCGCGGCGCGCCACCGCTTCATCCACCGCACGGCGCACCGCCGGCACGTCCTCCGGCAGCAGGTGGGCGGTCCAGCCTTTCCAGCCGCCGCCCGGATGGTGTGAGGGCAGGCCGAACAGCTTGGCGAGGCCGGAGGTCCAGATCACCACGTCTTCGGCGAAGTGGTAGTCGAAGAAGCCGACGTGGCCGGCTTCCTGCGCCAGGTCCACCAGGTTCTGGCTCTCGCGCAGGCGGCGCTCGGCGCTGATGAGCCGTTCTTCGGCGTGCTTGCGCTCGGTGATGTCGACGAAGGCGCCGATGGCGCCGCGTGATTGCCCCTCGGGACCGAGCAGCGGCACCGCATAGGCCAGCACGTTGACGACGCGGCCATCAGGGTGCACCACGTCGAGTTCCACATCGCTCAGCTCCACGCCCAGCGTGCAGGCGCGCTGGATCGGCAACTCGTCGGACGGCAACTCCCGGTCGTGGCGGAACACCCGGGCGGCGCCGACCGGCAGCGGCTCGCCGGGCCCGGGCAATTCGCTGCGGCCCGGCACCGTGTTGAACATCGTGGCCAGCGCCGGATTCATCAGCACGCCGCGGCAGCCAGCTTCCTGGGTGATGGCCAAACCAATGGGGCTGCTGTTGAACAGGGCTTCGAACTCGTCGGCCTTGGCCTGCAGGCGCTGGCGTGCCACCTCGCGTTGCTCGGCCGCCTGGACCAGGGCGTCGCGCAGCACTTCGATCTCGCGGACCACGATCTTGCCCGGCGCCGAGGCGGGCCCCTCGTTGGCGAGTTGCAGCAGCGGGTCGGTCACCTGGCGCGCGACGATGAGCGCCAGGATCAGCCCGAGCGACAGCGACAGGGCGCCTGCGCCGACCGCAGACGCGACCGCCGAGAGGTGCGCCCGGTTCAGCGGTGCCGCTGCGATGCCCACTCCCACGCCCCAGCCGGCGATCGCCACTCGCTGCCAGGCTGAGTAAGTGGTGCTGACCCCGATGAAGGGCGACTTCTGCAGGCCGCCCGGATCGCCCGTGATGGGCGGGTTGTCCTCGTTGAGGTCGGCGCCCACCCACTGGTCGGGGTGCAGGCTGTGGGCAATGATGCGGGAGTTGGCATCGAAGAGGGACAGAAAGCCGCCCTTCGGCACGCTGGCGTTGTGCATCAGCGCCTGCCAGTTCGAGGCGGGGATGCGGGCACCGAGCACATAGCGCAGGCTGCCGTCGATGATGACGGGCACCTGCACCGCGGTCACCAGTTGCCGGCCGTCCTGCTCGAGCATCAAGTCGGTCACCACCGGCTGGCGGGTGCGCTTCAGGCGTTCGAACTCGGGCGTGCCTTCAATGTTGGCCAGCACCGGCCCGAGGGGCCGGTCGGTGGAGAACAACAGGTCCCCGTTGGGGGCCACCAGGTAGGCGTTGCTCCAGGTGGCACGCAGCGTCGGTTGCTGCGTCAGCGTCCGGTAGAACCGGGCCACGTCGTTGCGTTGCAGTGACTCTGAATAAGCCAGTATCGACAAAGCGTCCACTGACGAGACGATTTCGCGCTCGACAGCCAAGGCGAACGTGTCCGCAGTGCGTTTCAGGCCTTCTTCAAGCTGGGTGCGACCGGCCAGCGTCTCCTGGTAGATCAGATATGAGACAAAGACCGCCAGCGGCACGGTGGCGACCAGGATCACCATCACGAAATACACCCGCAGCGACGAGGCAGGCCACTTGAACAGCCGGCGCCAGCGGCCGGTGCCGGGCGACGGCAGTCCACGGCGCGACGGCTGGGCTTGGGACATGGGGGGGGAGGAGAGGTCGAGTCGCAAGGGTCGAGGGAGGTCGCTGCGCCCGCGGGCGCCAAAGCGAGATGGTGCGCACCTTCGGGTCTCGCGCACCGAACCGAATGTAACCAGCGTCGCCCCTCCGGCTGGTCCTGCAGCGCTGGGGAGCGCTGCTCGACGGGCATAGGGCTTGCCGTGTCAGCACAGAGAGCTTCGTGCCACGTTGCGCGCACCGGCCTCGCCGGAGCGCGCAGGAATCCGCGAGTTCTCCTCCACTGAAACCAAGTGAAAGGAGCGATCGATGGAAAGCAATATCACGGGCCAGGGCGCCCGCATCGACATCAACGAGAGCGGCCCCGGACCGCGCCTGATGACCGCCGACACCTTGACCGGCGACAAGGTGGTCAACCGGCAGGACGAGACCCTGGGGACGATCAGCGAAATCATGCTGGACGTGCCGCGCGGCCGCATTGCCTATGCCGTGATGTCGTCCGGTGGCTTCCTCGGGTTGGGCGACAAGTTGTTCGCCATTCCGTGGAGCGCCCTGACGCTCGACACGGACCGCAAGTGCTTCGTGCTGGATGCCGACAAGAGCCTGTTTGCCAACGCCGAGGGCTTCGACAAGGACCATTGGCCAGAAAGTCCCAACCTGGACTGGCACCAGAACCTGCACACCCTCTACAAGTCCCGCCCGTTCTGGGAGTAAACCATGGATAGCGCCGCATTCAACCTCGAGACCGGCAAGCGCTTCATCGAGCGCGCCCGTGACTCGCTGGTCAGTCGCACCGAGTCGATGAGCCCCAGCCGGGGCATCTGGATCGCGCTGGCGCTCGGGCTGATCGCCGGTGCCAGCGTTGCTGCCTGGCGTGTGCGCGAGAAACGCCGCCAGGCGGCCGCCGCCGAGCCAGACTACCTGCAGCGCGGCCAGTCGCAGGAAGCGTCCAGCCGGGGACTGGGGGCGGATGACAGCACCAGCCTGAGCCGCAACATCGACCCCTATCCGGCCAGCCGCAGTGCCGATGCGTTGAAGTCGGCACCCGGCACCAGCACGCGTCAGTAGCGGGCAGCCTCTTGCCGCGGCGACTCCCATGATCCGGGCCTTCCTCGGTCGCCGCCTGCGCCCCTTCGGGGGCGCTTTTGTTTCTCGGGAAGATTTACCGGCCGGCCCGCTGCCTGTACATGAGGCGCCGGTGGCCGCCGCTTGCCGTGACTTCGGACCCCGTGGCACGCCGATTGCCATAGGGGTGAATCACTTCTCACCGATGGATCACCATGAGATCACCCTCCAAAAGATCCGCGCTGAAGATCGCCCTCATCAGCGAGCACGCTTCTCCTCTGGCGACCCTTGGTGGTATCGATGCCGGCGGCCAGAACATCTATGTGATGCACGTGGCGCAGTGCCTGGCGCGAGCCGGCCATCAAGTGGATGTGTTCACACGTCGTGACGATCCTGCGTTGCCGACGGTGGTGCACCTGCGCCCCGGCCTGCGCGTGATTCACATCGATGCCGGGCCGGCCCGCTTCGTCCCCAAGGAGCAACTGCTGCAGCACATGCCGGAGTTCGCACGTGCCTGCGAGGTGCTCTGCCGCAATGCGGGTGGCTACGACGTGGTGCATGCCAACTTCTTCATGTCCGGCTGGGTGGCGTTGCAGCTGAAGCAGGCGCTCGGCCTGCCTTTCGCCATCACCTTCCATGCCCTTGGCCTGGTGCGGCGCGAACACCAGGGGGGCGCCGACGCCTTCCCGGAAGAGCGCATCGAGATCGAGAAGACGCTGGTCGAGGAAGCCGACTGCATCATCGCCGAATGCCCGCAGGACCAGGACGACCTGGTGCGGCTGTACGGGGCGGACGAGCAGAAGATGGTGATGGTGCCCTGCGGCTTCGATGCTGCGGAGTTCGCGCCGATGGATCGCAGCGCGGCGCGTCGCCAGCTGGGGCTGGATGAGCAGGAATTCGTGGTGCTTCAGCTCGGCCGCATGGTGCCGCGCAAGGGCGTGGACAACGTGGTTCGGTCGCTGGCCCACCTGGATGCCGACCTGCCGGTGCGCCTGCTGGTGGTGGGTGGCGAATCAGACCGGCCGGACGAGGCCGTCACGCCCGAAATCGGCCGCCTGCGGCGCATTGCCGAGGAGCTGGGCGTGCAGGACCGGGTCACGTTCACCGGCCGGCGCCAGCGCCAGGATCTGCGCAGCTACTACTGCGCGGCGGACGTCTTTGTCACCACGCCCTGGTACGAGCCCTTCGGCATCACACCGCTGGAGGCAATGGCCTGCGGCACACCCGTGGTGGGCAGCGCGGTCGGTGGCATCCAGTACACCGTGATGGACGGCGTGACGGGCTACCTGGTGCCGCCCCACGACCCGACGGCCCTGGCCGAGCGGCTGGCCCACCTGCAGGCCAACCCTGCGCTGGCCCGGGCCCTGGGACGCGCCGGCATCCGCCGCGCACGGGCCATGTTCACCTGGGACCGCGTGGCCGCCCAGTTGGCCGCCACCTTCAGCACGCTGCACCGCAGTGCGGCCCGGCGTTCGGTGGTGGTGCCGATGCGGCGCGGCGCCGCGCGGCTGACGGCGGTGCAGACCGCCGCAACCTGAGATTTCTTTTCAACGCTGCAGGAGATTGCCTCAGATGACTTCCGCTTCAGCTCCCCAGATGACCTCGCTGGAGAACCAGACCGCCCTCGTCACCGGAGCCGGCAGTGGCCTGGGTGCCGAGATCGCGCGTGCGCTGGCGGCCGCCGGCGCGCGGGTGGTGGTGGCCGACCTGGATCGCGCCAAGGCCGACCGGATCGCCGGCGAGATCGACGCGAGCGGCCAGCATGCGCTGCCGCTCGCGCTCGACGTGGCGGATGCCAAGGCGGCCGGCGAGGCGGTGGTGCGCACGGTCGGGCATTTCGGCTCGCTCGACATCCTCATCAACAACGCCGGCACCGACGTCACCAAGTCCATCGACGAGCTGAGCTACGACGAGTGGGACCGGGTGATTGCCACCAACCTGCGCGGCCCCTTCGTGATGAGCAAGGCCGCAGTGGATGCGCTGCGGCAGGGCGACGGCGGCCGGGGCGGGCAGATCGTCAACGTCGCCTCCACCGCCGCCAAGCGGGCCTGGCCGAATGCAAGTGCCTACCACGCCAGCAAGTGGGGCCTGGTGGGCCTGTCGCACGCGCTGCACGCGGAGCTGCGGCCGCAGGGCGTGAGGGTGTCGACCTTGGTGGCGGGGGGCATGCGCACGCCCTTCCTGCTGGACCGCTTTGAAGGCATCGACCAGAGCAAGCTGCAGGACCCGGCCAACGTGGCCGTGGCGGTGCGCATGTTGCTGCAGATGCCGCGGGAGTCGGTGATTCCCGAGTTGATGGTGCTGCCCCTGATGGAGACCTCATGGCCATGATGCAAGCGCCGGCCGCCGGCGGCCTCTCGAAAGCGGTGTTCCTCGACAAGGACGGCACCGTCGTTGAGAACGTGCCCTACAACGTCGACCCCTCGCTGCTGCGCTTCACGCCGCATGCGATCGAAGGGCTGCAGATGCTGGCCGACGACGGGTTCCGCCTGATCATGATCACCAACCAGCCAGGCGTGGGCCTCGGGCTGTTCGATCTGGCGGCACTGACGCGGCTGCAGGAGGCGCTCACCGAGCGCCTGGCGCAGCACGGCCTGGTGCTGGACGGGTTCTACGCTTGCACCCATGCGCCGGGGCTCGATCCATCGCGGGCGCCCTGCAGCTGCCGCAAGCCCTCGCCGGGGCTGCTGCTGCAGGCGGCCGAGGAGCGCGGGCTGGACCTGGAGCGCTCCTGGATGATCGGCGACATCCTCGACGACATCGAGGCTGGCCGGCGCGCCGGTTGCCGCACCGTGATGCTTGACGTCGGCAACGAGACGGTGTGGCGCACCTCGGAGCTGCGCGTGCCGCATCACCGGGCGGCCGACTTGCGGGAGGCGGCGCGCTGGATCGTGCAGGCGTCGCCGCTGCCCTGGGACACTGCCGCCGCCCTCAATACCGACGGACTGCATGGCAACCAGCCTCGTGTCTGAACCGATGGTGTCGGCGCCGGAACGCTGGCGTGGCGTGCGGCGGGTGCTGGCGGTGCGGCTGGACAACCTCGGCGACGTGGTGATGACCAGTCCGGCGCTGGCCGCCATCCGGGAAAGCCTGCGTGGCGTCCACCTCGGCCTGCTCTGCTCCCGCTCGGGCGCCGCCGCGTTGCCGCACCTGCCCGAGGTGGACGAGGCCATCGTCTACGACGCGCCCTGGTCCAAGGGCAGCGCGCCGCGCGAACCTGCCGCCGACCGGGCACTGCTGCAGCGGCTGGAGGCGGGGCGCTTCGACGCGGCGGTGATCTTCACCGTCTACACGCAAAGCGCCCTGCCTGCGGCGCTGATGTGCCGCCTGGCCGGCATTCCACTGCGTCTGGCGCACAGCCGCGAGAACCCGTACGACCTGCTGAGCGACTGGCTGCCCGACCCGGAGCCGGCCCAGGGCATTCGCCACGAAGTGGAGCGGCAGCTGGCATTGGTCGCCTCGGTCGGCCTGCGGACCAGTGATGACCGCCTGCGCTTCGCCTGCCGCGCGGAGGACCGGGCCAGCCTGCAGGCCAAGCTGGCGGCAGCCGGCGTGTCCCCTGAGGAGCCGGTGCTGGTCGTGCACCCCGGCGCCACGGCGGCTTCACGTCGTTACCCGGCCGACCGCTTCGGCCTGGCCGCCGACAGTGTGGCTCAGCACAGCGGCTGCCGCGTGCTGTACACGGGCGGGCCCGACGAGGCGGCCCTGATCGAGGCCGCCCAGGCCGCGATGCGGCAGCCATCGATATCGCTGGCCGGCCGGCTCACCCTGGGCGAGCTGGCTGCATTGCTGCAGCGGGCACGGCTGCTGGTGTCGAACAACAGCGGCCCGGTGCACATCGCGGCAGCGCTCGGCACGCCGGTGGTCGACCTCTACGCCCTCACCAACCCTCAGCACACGCCCTGGCGCACGCCGGCGCGGGTGCTCAACCATGACGTGCCCTGCCGCAACTGCCTGAAGAGCGTCTGCCCGCAGGGCCATCACGACTGCCTGCGCAAGGTCGAGCCACAGCGGGTGGCCCAGGCCGCCCTGGAACTGCTTGGCCCGGCTGGAGTGGCCGAAGCGGCGACCTCGCATCCCATCGTCACACCACCCATCGCCTACGCATGATCACACTCGGCATCAACGCAGCCTTCCACGACAGCTCCGCCGCCCTGGTCGCCGATGGCGTCCTGATCGCCGCGGCGGAGGAAGAACGCTTCACTCGCATCAAGCACGGCAAGCGGCCGGTGCCGTTCTCGGCCTGGGAACTGCCCTACCATGCGATCGACTTTTGCCTGGCCAAGGCCGGCCTGACGTTGAGCCAGGTGGACCATGTGGCCTACAGCTACGACCCGCAACGCTTCATCCGCGACCGCGTGCAGGGCGACACGGTGACCCTGCCGATGCAGCCGTCGGCCGGCGCGGCCGGGGAGTGGGAGAGCGTGTGGGACCCGCTGTTCGCCAGCTACATCGTCAACGCACCGCGCCAGCTGGCCGACGGCGCGCCGCACCACCTGAAGGCGCGCTTCGCCGGCGTGCGGCACGACGGCCCGTTCCGCTGGCACTTCGTCGACCACCACCTGTCGCACCAGGCCAGCGCCTACCTGGCCGCGCCCTTCGAGCGCTGCGCGGTGATGACATTGGACGGCCGCGGCGAGGAGGCCACCACCACCTACGGCCGCTATGCCGACGGCCGCTACGAGCCACTGGGCGAAGTGACGATGCCGCATTCGCTGGGCATGCTGTACGAGCGCATCACCAGCTATCTCGGTTTCCTGCATTCGAGCGACGAGTACAAGGTGATGGCGCTGGCCGCGCTCGGCCAGCCGCGTTTCCTCGACACGTTCCGCGACCTGGTGCGGGTGCGCGAGAACGGACGCTACGAGATCGCCCGCTTCGACCCGGTGGCCCTGTTCGGCCCGGCTCGTCAGCGCGGCGGGCCGATGGAGCAGCGTCATTTCGACGTCACGGCGTCCTTGCAGGCGGTGCTGGAAGAAACCGTGCTGCAGCTGGCGCGCTGGCTGCGCGAGACCACCGGCGAAACCCGGCTGGCGATGGCCGGCGGGGTGGCCCTCAACTGCGTGATGAACGCCCGGCTGCGCGACGCCGGCATCTTCGACGAGGTGTGGGTGCAGCCGGCGGCCGGCGACGCCGGCACGGCGCTCGGCGCGGCGCTGTGGATCGACGCCCAGGAGCGCAGCCGTGCCGGCGGCGGCGCAGCACCCCGGCGCTGGACCATGGAGCATGCCTATTGGGGCCCCGACTACGACGACGCAGCCATCGAGCAGCTGCTGCAGTGGGCCAAGCTGCCCTACCGCCGGCTGCAGGATGTGCCCGGCGAGACCGCCCGGCTGCTGCAGGACAACCGCATCATCGGCTGGTTCCAGGGCCGCATGGAGTTCGGCCCGCGGGCGCTCGGCGCACGCTCCATCCTGGCCTCGCCGATCGATCCGGCGATGCAGTCGCGCCTGAATGAGTTGAAGGACCGCGAGGATTTCCGGCCGGTGGCGCCGGTGGTGCCGGAGGATGACCTGCCGGCCTGGTTCACGCCGGCAGAGGCCAATGGCGGCTCGGCGCCCTTCATGCTGTTCATCTACGACGTGCTGCCCCAGCAGGCGGCCCGCATCCCGGCGGTCTGCCATGCCGACCACACGGCCCGCGTGCAGACGGTGCGCCGCGACACCAACCCCCCGTACTACGACTTGTTGAAAGCATTTGGAGCATTGACCGGTGTGCCCGTGCTCGTCAACACTTCGTTCAATGTGCGGGGTGAACCGGTCGTGTGCACTCCGCGCGATGCCATCAATGCGTTCTTCAGCACCCCGCTGGACGCCTTGGTGATCGGATCCTTCCTGCTGGAGAAAAACGCATGACGCTTCGTGTGTCGGTGGTCATCCCCACCTACAAACGACCGCAACTCCTGATGCGCTGCCTGGAGGCGCTGGTGGACCAGAGCTTCGAGCCGTCCGCCTACGAGATCATCGTCGTCGACGACGGCCAGACCGACGACACCGAAGCCGCCGTGGCCCAGCTCGCCGAGCTGACCCGCGGTTCGCCCGAGATCCGCTACCTGCGCCCGGAGGGCACGCGCGGGCCGGCGGCCGCCCGCAACCGCGGCTGGCGGGCGGCCGAATCGGCCGTCATCGCCTTCACCGACGACGACACGATCCCCGACCGCGACTGGCTGCGCTACGGCATGCTGGCGATGACCATGGACCGCGCCGCCGCCTGGGGCCGGGTGGTGGTGCCGACCGCCGACGACCCGCCCACCGACCACGAAAAGAACACCCGCGGGCTCGAAAACGCCGAATTCGTCACCGCCAACGCCTTTGTCCGGCGCGACGCGCTGGAGGCGGTGGGCGGCTTCGACGAGCGCTTCAAGCGCGCCTGGCGCGAGGACGCCGACCTCTATTTCTCGCTGCTGCAGCGCTTCGGCACCGTGGATCCGGTGCCGGCGGCGCTCGTCATCCACCCGGTGCGGCCGGCGCCCTGGGGGGTGAGCGTCATGCAGCAGGCCAACATGTTCTTCGATGCGCTGCTCTATAAAAAGCACCCGCGCCATTACCGCGAGCTGATCCGCCGCATGCCGCCGTGGCGCTACTACCTGATCGTCACCTGCGCGATCGGCGCGCTGGTGTGCGCGCTCGGCGGCTCGCCGGTGCTCGCGCTGCTGCTGGGCATGGTGGCCTGTGGCTTCATCGGTGCCTTCGCCTGGCAGCGGCTGCGCGACACCTCGCACCGGCCGCGGCATGTGGCCGAGATGGTGCTCACCTCGGTGGCCATTCCCTTCCTGTCCGTGTTCTGGCGCCTGGCTGGGGCCTTGCGCTTTCGCGTTCCGTTCATCTGAGAGAGGGCGCCCATGCACCTTGCCGCTGCCGTACCGCCTCGTGGCTCCGAAGCGCTGCCGCCCTTGCCGCGCTTTGCGCAGATCGAGCCGACCGGCAGTTGCAACCTGGCTTGCCGCATGTGCACCGTGACGCAGCGGCCCGATGGCGACGGCATGCTGACGCTGGCCCAGTTCGAGCGCTTGCTCGACGAACTGCCGCAGCTGGAAGAAGTGCACCTGCAAGGCCTCGGCGAGCCGATGCTGAACCCGCAGTTCTTCGAGATGGTGGAGCTCGCCGTGGCGCGTGGGCTGCGCGTCACCGCCAACACCAATCTGACACTGCTCACGCCTGAGCGGGCAGCACGCTGCGTGTCCAGCGGCCTGCACACCCTGTCGGTCTCGATCGACGCGGCGCACCGGGAGCTCTATGAATCGATCCGGGTGAAGGCCTCCTTCGCAAAGGTGGTGCGCAACCTGGAGCGTTTGTCGGCGGCGCGCCGGGCTGCGGCCGGCTCGGTGCTGCAGGTGCGGCTGGTGATGGTGCTGATGCGCCAGAACCTGGACGAACTGGCGGACGTGCTGCGGCTGGCGCAGCGGGTGGGCGTGCACGACGTGCTGGTGCAACGCCTGTCCAGCGACCTCGAGCAGGCGACCTTGCCGCGCCGCTACATCCCGATCCGCGACTATGTGCACCAGGCCGAGCTGACCGAGCACGACCTGCCGCATGCCATGCAGGTCTTCGCGCATGCGTCGCGGCTGGCCGCCGCCTTGGGCGTCACCCTCCATCTGCCGCGCCTGTCGCCGCGACCGGGGGCGGCCGGCTGCCGCTGGCCTTGGGACCAGCTCTACCTGACCGCGGGCGGCGACATGCTGCCCTGCTGCATGGTGGCAACGCCCGACCGGGCGAACTTCGGCAATGTGCTCGACACCGGTGTGGCAGCGCGCTGGCAAGGCGAGGCGGCCCAGCGGTTCCGCGCGCAGCTCAACAGCGCCGAGCCACCGTCGGTCTGCCGCCATTGCGCGCTGTACCACGGCGCCTTCTAGCCGGCATGATGGACCGCGCCCGCTCCTTCCTGCTGTCAGCGCCCCAGGCCAGCACCCCCGCGCAGCCGGTGCTCGACCCGGCCCGGGTCCGTCGCATCCTGGTGTTCCGTGCCCTGGTGCTCGGCGACCTGCTCTGCGCGGTGCCGGCCTTGAGGGCCTTGAAGGCGGCCTACCCGCAGGCCGCACTGACGCTGGTCGGCCTGCCGTGGGCGCAGCAGCTGGCCGAACGCCTGCCCCAGGTGGACGATTTCATCGCCTTCCCGGGGCATCCCGCTCTGCCGGAAGGTCGGCTGGAGCTGTCGGCCTGGCCGGCCTTTCTCGCCGAAGTGCAGGCGAGGCAGGCGGATCTGGCCGTGCAGATGCATGGCAGCGGCGGCATCGCCAATCCGCTGGTGGCCTGCTTCGGGGCGACCCGCATGGCCGGCTTCTGGCTGCCCGGCGCCTGGTGTCCCGACCCGGAGCTGTTCCTGCCCTGGCCCGACGGCGGCCACGAGATCGAGCGCCTGCTGTCGCTCACCGACCGGCTCGGTCTGCCGCGCCAGGGGCAGCAGCTCGAGTTTCCCGTGCGCGATGCCGATCGCCGCAGCGTGCTGGCGCTGTGGCCCGAAGCCGGGCAGGGTGCTCATGTCTGCGTGCACCCGGGAGCCCAGCTGCGTTCACGCCGCTGGCCGGTGGCCCGGTTCGCGGCGGTCGCCGATGCACTGGCCAGCGAAGGCTGGCGCGTTGTCATCACCGGCACGGCGGCCGAAGCGCCGCTGGCCGCCGAGCTGCAGTCCGCCATGCGGGCGCCGGCCGTGAACCTGGCGGGCCGCACCTCGCTGTGGGAGCTGGGCGCGCTGGTGGAAGGTGCCCGGCTGGTGGTGAGCAATGACACCGGCATCTCGCACATCGCCGCCGCGCTGCACACGCCCAGTGTCATCGTCAGCTCCGGTGGCGACGTGCAGCGCTGGCAGCCGCTCGACCATGACTTGCACCAGGTGCTGTGGGGTGATGTTGCCTGCCGGCCCTGTGCCCACGAAGTTTGTCCGGGCGCGCACGAATGCGCGCTTGCCGTCGGGCCCGAGGCGGTGATCGCCGCGGCCCGGTTGTCCCTTGCAGGAGCTAGCGTCCATGTCCCGCAGTAAGCGGTTGAAGATCCTCACCTGGCATGTCCATGGCAACTACCTCTGGTACCTGACCCAGGTGCCGCATGACTTCTACCTGGTCACCGATGCCGAGCGCTCGACCCATCACAGTGGCCGCAGCGGCACGCTGCCGTGGGGCGATAACGTGTTCGAGGCCCGGGTGGAGCAGATTCGCGAGATGGCGTTCGACGTCATCCTGTTCCAGTCGCGCGATGCCTGGACCGAGGAGCAGTACCGGCTGCTGAGCCCGGCCCAGCAGCGCCTGCCGCGCGTCTACCTGGAGCACGACCCGCCGCAGGAGCATCCCACCAACACCCGCCATTGGGTGCAGGACCGGGAGGTGATGCTGGTGCACTGCACCCCCTTCAATGCGCTGATGTGGGACAGCGGCGACACGCCCACCCGGGTGGTGGAGCATGGCGTCAAGCTGATGAGCCCGGCCAGCTACAGCGGCGAGAAGGCCGAGGGCATCGTGGTCGTCAACAACCTGCAGCGACGCGGCCGCCGGCTCGGGCTGGACGTTTACCGCCAGGTGCGGCAGGCGGTGCCGTTGAGCCTGGTCGGCATGGGGGCGCTGGAGTTGCAGGACATCGGCGGCCTGGGCGAGGTGGAGAACCACCGCCTGGCGGAGGTGATGTCGCAGTACCGGTTCTTCTTCAACCCGATCCGCTACACCAGCCTCGGGCTCTCGATCATCGAGGCAATGATGGTCGGGCTGCCGATCGTGGGCCTGGCCACCACGGAGCTGGTGACGGTGATCTGCAACGGCGAGAACGGCTATCTCGACACGCGGCCCGAGCGCCTCATCGAGGCCATGCAGCGCCTGCTGGCCGATCCGAAGGAAGCGCAGGAGTGGGGCGCTGCGGCCCGCAAGACGGCGCTGCAGCGCTTTGGCATCGAGCGCTTCGTGGACGACTGGCTCGACGTGTTCGAAACCGTGGCGGGCTGAGCCGCCACCTGCCGCCGGCCGCGTGGCGCGTCCGGCGGCCAGAAGGGGGCGCGTGGAGCCCCCTGCCGGGGCCTCAGGGGTAGAGGCCGCGTTCCTGGCGCGCCATCAGGATGCGCTCGCAGGCCACGGCGAACGTGGCGGTGCGCAGCGAGATGTTGTGGCGCTCGGCGGTGTCCCAGATCTTCTTCAGTGCGTCGACCATGATCTTGTCGAGGCGCACGTTGATCTCGTCCTCGCTCCAGAAGAAGCTGGAGAAATCCTGCACCCACTCGAAGTAGCTGACCGTCACGCCGCCGGCGTTGCAGATCACGTCCGGCACCACCAGCACGCCACGGTCGCGCAGCACCTCGTCGGCATGCGGCAACGTCGGGCCGTTGGCACCTTCGAGCACCAGCTTGGCCTTGATGCGGTTGGCACGGTCGGAGGTGAGCTGGCCTTCCAGGGCGGCCGGGATGAGGATGTCGCAGTCGACGTCCCAGAACGACTCGTTGTCGATGCGCTCCGCCTGACCGTAGTCGCCGACGCCGCCCCGGTCGTGCAGGGTCTGCATCAGGCTGGCCATGTCCATGCCATTGCGATTGACGATGGTGCCGGTGTGGTCCTGCACTGCCACCAGCTTGGCGCCGGCCTGCACGAACAGCTCGGCTGCAGCGCTGCCGACGTTGCCGAATCCCTGTACCGCCACGCGAGCGCCGTCCAGGTTGAGGCCGATGCGGCGGGCCGCCTCGCGGCCGGTCACGAACACGCCCCGGCCGGTCGCCTTGACCCGGCCCAGCGAGCCGCCCAGGTGGATCGGCTTGCCGGTGACGACGCCGGTGGCGGTGGCCCCCACGTTCATCGAGTAGGTGTCCATCATCCACGCCATGATCTGGGCGTTGGTGTTGACGTCCGGTGCGGGGATGTCCTGCTGCGGCCCGATGATGAGGCCGATCTCGCTGGTGTAGCGGCGGGTCAGCTTCTCCAGCTCCTTCAGCGACAGGTGCTTCGGATCGACACGGATGCCGCCCTTGGCACCGCCATAGGGCAGGTTCACCGCGGCGGTCTTGACCGTCATCCAGGCCGACAGCGCCATCACTTCTTCCAGCGTGACGTCCGGGTGGTAGCGCACGCCGCCCTTGCCCGGGCCGCGCGAGAGGTTGTGCTGCACACGGAAGCCCTCGAAGTGGCGCACCGTGCCATCATCCATCTCGATCGGGATGTCGACGATCAGCGCGCGCTTTGGGCGCTTCAGGGTTTCGGCCCAGCGGGCCAGGGAACCAAGGTAGGGGACCACACGGTCCACCTGGGAGAGGTAGGTCTCCCACGGGCTGTCTGTGGACGGAGTCACGTAAGACAAAGAACTCACGCCTGTTCCTTTCGATCAAAAGCTTCGTTCGTTCGGTTGGCTCGGCCGGTAGGCCGTGCGCGCACCCGGAACTGTAGAGTCGCCCGACCCATTAAAGTCGGCCGAGTCATGCAAGTTATGCATGACCCTGCGGCATACCCTCAGGCCGCGTTGGCGGCGTCAACCCGCCGCTGCGGCGTGCAGGAACAGCATCAGTCGTCGTTCGGCGGCCGGCAGGCGGCTCGGCACCCGCCGGCGCCGGCAGGGCTGGCAGGAGGCCGCCAGCGTGCCGGCTACGAAGCACTCCAGCACGCCTGGATGGACATATGACTTGCGGCACACCGCCACCGTGTTGCCAAGGCGGGACGAGACCTGGGTCAGCGCTTCCTTGATCAGCCGCCGCGCCTCGCCCTTGCTGCCGGCGCTCAGCGGCGCCAGCCACTCCAGCGCCTGTGTCGACGCATGCCAGGTGCGGAAGTCCTTGGCGGTGAACTCAGCCCCGGTGGTTTCCCGGAGGTAGTCGTTGACGTCGCTGGAGCCGACGTCGCGCACCTCTCCGGCATCGTCCACATACTGGAACAGCTCCTGGCCTGGCAGGTCCTGGCAGCTGCGCACCAGCCGGGCGATGCGGCGGTCGGTCACGCTCACCTGATGCAGCACGCCACTCTTGCCCTTGAAACGCAGCTTCAGCGTGTCCCCGCGCACTTCTGCATGCCCGTCGCGCAGGGTGGTCAGTCCGTAGGAGCCGTTGGTGCGCGCGTATTCGTCATTGCCGACCCGCAAATAGGTGGTGTCCATCAGGTGCACGATGGCGGCCAGCACCTTCTC
Source organism: Eleftheria terrae (assembly GCF_030419005.1). Lineage (NCBI taxonomy): Bacteria > Pseudomonadati > Pseudomonadota > Betaproteobacteria > Burkholderiales > Eleftheria > Eleftheria terrae. Next base: position 1,781,936 of record NZ_CP106951.1, on the reverse strand, counting down.
GCGGGGCAGCCCCCTGCGGCGCAGGTCGCGCTCCACACGGGCGCGGATGCGGGGCAGCGCCGCGCCGAAGGCGATCATGCGGTCGAACTTGTTGGCATCGCGCTGGGCGTGCCAATCCGGGTGGTAGCGGTACTGTTTGCGGCCGCGCGCGTCCCGCCCGGTGGCTTGCAGGTGGCCATCCGGCAGCGGGCAGATCCACACGTCGGTGTAGGCCGGCGGGATCGCCAGCTGGCGGATGCGGGCCAGCACTTCAGGGTCGCTCACCGCCCGGCCCTGGCTGTCCAGATAGGCGAAGCCCTGCCCGCGGCGCACTCGCTTCAGGCCCGGCATGCTGTCGCTCACATAGCGCAGGCGGACCGTCCCGCTGTCCAGCGCGCGCGCCAGGGCGGCGCCGATGGCCTCGACCGGCCGGGCGGTGGCGGCAGGCAGGGCGTCAGGACCGGCGTCGGCTCGCATGGGCAGCTCCGCTACTTGGCGCTCGTGCCGCCGGCCAGTTTCTGGGCGGCCGCCAGATGTTGCCGCAGCTTCGGCAGCAGGCGCTTGGCATAGGCCTTCACGTCCGCGTCCTGCGCGCTGCCGGCGGTCTTCTCGTAGAGGTCGATGTCGATCTTGTGTCCGTCGATGGCGCTTTGCAGAAAGCGGCGGTCGAAGTCGGCCCCACGCAGTGCCAGCAACTGCTGCAGGTCCGGCTTGCGCTCCGGCGCCACCTCACTCGCCACGCTCACCTTCTTCTTGGCGGCCAGGGTCCGCAGTTCGTCCAGTGCCGCGGTGTGCTCCTTGACGAGCATTGCCGCATAGTTTTTCACGTCGGCCCGTGCACCGTGCTCCGCGACGCTGCGAGCGGCATCCAGCTCGAACAGGGCCGAGGTGGCGGCCGTGGTCAGGAAATTCTGGTCGGCCAGCGCCAGCGCGCTGGGGTCCACCTGGCTGGCGGCTGGCGCCGGCTGGACCGAGGGGGTGACCCCGCCTGCCGTGATGTTGTTGCCGCTGGGCGTGGCGCGCGGCGACTGGGCGTCGCTGCCGGCGCCGGGGGCGGGCGGCGCTGCAGTGCTGTTGTCCATCGTGGTGCCGGCCGAAGCGGCCGGGCCGGCGGCGTTGCCGCGGGCGCCGGTGCTGGCATCTGCCGACGGCGTGCCCTCGGCCGCGCGCTCGTTACCGATGCCGCTGGTGGCGTCGGCCGAGCCGCCGGTGGGCCCGGTGCCGGTGGCTCCTGCCGTGGCGGTGTCAGACGGGCTGCCGGCGGCGCCGGTCGAGGTGCCTCCCGTCGGCGTGCCGACGGGAGAAGGCGCGCTGTTCGCGGGGCCCTCGGTCGTGCTGGAAGGCGGCGCCTCCTTGCAACCGGCGGCGAGCAGGGCGGACGCGGCGAGCGCCGCAAATAAGGCGGTGGACATCGATCGCATCGGTTCTCCTGAAAAAACTACAGCGTGCGGCAGTTTTGGGTGAGCGATGGGCATGCCCCTGGCCGCAGTCTGTAAGTGTCTGCTGGCCAGGGCCGGCCGGTAGGGCGGCCGACGCAGGCACGCCACTCGCGTCAGGGGCGCCGCAACAGCTTGGGCAACATCACCAGACCAAACAGGGCGGCCACCCCGACCAGGACGTAAACGACGCGGGACAGCGCCGACATGGGGCCGAACAGGGCGGCCACGAGGTCGAAGTTGAGCAGGCCAACCAGCGCCCAGTTCAAGCCTCCGACGATCAACAGCACCAGCGCAATGGTCGCAAGTACGGAAAAACCCGTGACGCCGGAAACTTCCCGGTCGGTGGAGGACTGAGGTGTCATGGACGGACTCCTTGTGACGGATGAAAGGCAGACCCCGATTCAGGGTCATGGCCTGTCTGGCAGGCGGCGTGCCAGCCGGAAGTGGGCACGCGGATTGCCAAAGACCTTTCGAGTTCGGGGATGCCGAGGGTGCACGCTGCGCCCGGCCCGGACACGGTTCGCGCCTTGTGGCGCGCCATTGCGACCATCCACTGCGAGGGAGCCCCATGCAAAGAATGACAAGGGGTAGTGAGCGCCCAGTTACGTCCAGCCATATCTCGTTGCCTACTCCGACGGCCGCCGGCCGGCAGCCGGAGGCGTCATGACCGAGGGTCTTCGCGTTCCCGACATGCCGCGGAGGGGCTGAGATGGCAAGCACTCACCTCGCCGACGTCACCATGTTCTGGAGTGCCGCCAGTGGCGGTGTGCGGCGGTATCTCCATGCCAAGCGGGCCTGGCTGCAGCGCCATGCTGACTGGCGTCACACGATTGCCGCTCCGGTCGTCGACACTGAACGCATGGTTCGCATGCCTGCCGTTCCCTTGCCGTTCTCGCGCGGCTATCGGATGCCCTGGCAACGCGGCGCCTGTGCGCAACTGCTGGTGCAGCTGGCACCCGACCTGATCGAGGCCGGCGATCCTTACCGGCTGGCGTGGTCGGTGCTCGACGCAAGTCGTCAGCTCGGCATTCCGAGCGTGGCCTTCTGCCATTCCAACTTGGCGGCCATGGCTGAGCGGGTGGCCGGCCGTGCCGCGGCGGCCATGGCACGGGCCTACATGAAGCGGCTCTACAGCCAGTTCGACCTGGTGCTGGCGCCCAGCGAAGCGATGCGTTCGCACTTGCTCGGCATGGGCCTCGGCAATGTGGAGCGCCAGGCGCTTGGCGTGGATACGCAGGTCTTTCACCCCAAGCGCAGCGACGCGGTGTGGCGCGCCTCGCTCGGGCTGCCGCCCAATGCGCGACTGCTGGTCTACACCGGCCGCTTCGCGCCCGAGAAGCACCTGGGCCTGCTGTGCAGTGCCGTTGCTCGGCTGGGGCCGCGCTACGTGCTGCTCGCCCTGGGGGCCGGGCCGACCCCGCCGAGTGGTCCGCGCGTCATCGTGCGGCGCTTCGAGCACGACAGCCTGCGGCTGGCCCGGGTGCTGGCCAGCGCAGACGCCTTTGTGCATGCCGGCGACCAGGAGACCTTCGGGCTGGCACCGCTGGAAGCCATGGCCTGCGGCCTGCCGCTGGTGGTGCGTCGGGCCGAGGGCCTGGCCGAACTGGTGGACGACACGGTCGGCATTGGCGTCGACCGCGCCCACCCGGACGATTTCGCGCAGGCGATCGATGCCTGCTTCTCGCGCGACCGGCAGTCGCTGGCGCGGGCCGCACGAGCCCGGGCCGAGCAATACGACTGGTCCAGCGTGATGCCTGTTCTGATGGCCCGCTACCACCGCCTGCTCACGCGGCGCGCAGCAGCGGCGCCCAGCTTGTCGCTCTCATCCCAAACGGAGGCTTGATGGAACCGAGTCTTTGTGTCGTTCTGCATGACGTTGCGCCCGATACCTGGGGCGCTTGTCAGCGGGTGATCGACGCCGTGGGCGAAGTTGCGCCCGTCCCCCTGACCCTGCTGGCCGTGCCGCGCTACCACGGCGCTGCCCGCAGCCCGGCCTTCGAGGCCACCCTGACCCAACGCCATGAGTGCGGCGACGAGCTGGCGCTGCACGGCTATACGCACCAGGACGACGGCACGCCGGCCGGGCCGATCGACCGTTTGCGACGACAGTGGTACACCGCCGGCGAAGGCGAGTTTGCTGACCTGAGCCGCGAGGCGGCCACGCAGCGGCTGGTCGCCGGTCTGCGCTGGTTCCAGGCGAATCGCTGGCCACTCTATGGTTTCGTCGCGCCGGCCTGGCTGCTCAGCCCGGGCACCTGGGAGGCGCTGGCCGTCATGCCGCTCACCTACACCAGCACGCTCCGCAAGATCTACACCCTGCCGCAGCGCCAGTCCATCACGAGCCCCAGCGTGGTGTACTCGACCCGCGCCGGCTGGCGCCGCCTGGCCTCGGTGTGCTGGAACAGCGCGTTGTACCAGGCCGGGCAAGACTCCCAGCTCCTGGTGCGCTTCGAGCTGCATCCGCATGATGCCGACCACTTCTGGGTGCGCCGCTCCTGGCAGCGCCTGCTGTCGTGGCACCTGCAGTATCGCCGCGCAATGACGGTGGCGGAGTTCGTCCGCCAGTGGCAGGAAAGCGCTTGCGCCAACACCTTGCCCGCCACCTACTGGCATCCCGGCGAGGAAACGGCGGCGCTGCCGCTGGTGCCCAGCGCGCTGGCGGCTCAGAACAACCTCAGCACGCCGGCCGCCATCAAGGCGCCGATGACGGCGCCGGCCAGCACATCGCTCGGATAGTGCAGGCCCAGCACCACCCGTGACAGCGCGATCAGCAGGGTGAAGGGCACCAGCACGAAGGCGAGTGACGGGTAGTAGTGCAGCAGCACGGTCGAGAAGGCCACCGCGTGCAGCGTGTGGCCCGACGGGAAGCTGAACTGGTCCAGCGCCCGGGTGCAGGCGCGGATGTCGGTGCAGGCCACGTAGGGCCGGGGCCGGCCGGCCCAGCGCTTGAGCAGCAGGTAGATCGTGAGGTTCGCCACCCCGAGTCCCAGCATGCGCAGGCTGCAGGCCCAGCCTTGCGGCCCGCCCACCAGCGGCAGCAAAGCCATGCCGCCGTACCACAGGGCGCCGTTGCCGAGGCGGCTGACGATGGCCAGCAGGAGCACCAGCCCCCGGTGGTCGGCCGCACGGTGGAGGCGGCGGGTCCATAGCAGGTCGTGTTGGGCCCAGGCGGCGCAGCGCTGCCGCAGCAGGCTGATCTCAAGCCGGGCAAGCGGTCCGGGCATGGGTGGCTTCCACTGCATGGGCGGCATCCAGCAGGTGGGCTTCAAAGCGCGTCAACACCGAGCGCCAGGTGGCTTCCAGGGCGGTGCGCCGCGCGGCCTCTCGCATGGCGCGTAAGCCGCCAGGCTGCAGCAGCAGGCTGCAGGCCGCTGCAATGAAGCCGGTTTCGTCCCCAGGACGGGCCAGCAGGCCGCTTTCGCCGTCCTCGATGTGTTCGCCGGCGGCGCCGGTGTCGTAGGACACCACCGCCAGGCCGGAGGCCATCGCCTCCAGCACCACATTGCCGAAGGTGTCGCTGAGGCTGGGGAAAAGAAAGACGTCCGCCGAGGCGTAGTGCTGGGCCAGCGCCTCGCCCCGCAGTGGACCGACGAAGCGGGCGGCCGGGTAGTCGTGCTCCCAGCGCTTGCGCATCGGGCCGTCGCCGACCACCACCATCTGTGCTTGCGGCAGCCGAGCGCGCAGGTGCTCGAAGGCCTGCAAGGCCAGCGGTACGTTCTTCTCCGCCGCCAGCCGACCGACATAGAGCAGCACCGGCGTGTGGCGGCCCGCCCCCCATTCGCGGCGCAATGCCGGGTTGCGGTGCTCGGGTGAAAAGCGCTCGGTGTCGACGCCGCGGCCGACGACGGCCAGCCGCTCGAAGCCCTGGTGGCTCAGCCCGCGGCGCACCGAGTAGGTCGGCACGAAGGTGCGGTGCGAGGTGTTGTGCAGCCGTCGCAGATAGCCGCGTACCAAGGGCTCGCACCAGCCCAGCCCGTAATAGTGACTGTACTGATGGAAATTCGTGCGGAAATCGCTTGTGACGGCCAGCCCCATTGCGCTCGCCGTGCGCACCGCGGCCCAGCCCAGCGGACCGGGCGTCGCGACATGCACGAGCTGCGGCCGCGCGCGCTGCCAGCGCTGGCGCAAGGTGCGGCCCAGTGCGAGGCCGAAGCGGAGGTCGCGGTACATCGGGATGGGAAGGCCGGCGGTGCGCCACTCCTCAGCGTCGCAGCGTGGAGCTTCGTGCGGCTGTCGGGGCCGCACCAGCTCGACTTCGTGCGGGCCGGAACGCAAGTGGTCAACGGTGCGCTGTACTGTCAGCGCGACGCCGTTGAGCTCGGGCGGATAGGTTTCCGTGATGTAGGCAATGCGCACGATGGCCCCTTGGGAAAGACGCCCGACCTCAACGGCAAGCGCTGTGCCCAGCCTGTATCTTGGCGTGCGCGTAAGTGAGGCATGACACCTCGAGGCATGGCGCCTGCTGAGTTGCCGCGCAACCGCCTCGAATGAAAGGACCGGATGGACTGGGCCGCGTGGTTCCTGCGCCTGAGCGCTTTCGATGTGAAGCTCTTCACCTTCAGTGGCACGACCTTCACTGTCTTCTCGTTGTTCAAGCTCGCGCTGGCGGTGGTGCTGCTGTTCGCCGGTGCGGCACAGCTAAGGCGATGGATGGTGGTCCGGGTGCTGGTGCGCTTCCAGATGGACCTGGGCACCCGGCAGGCCATCGGCTCCATCGTTCGCTACCTGGTGCTGATCGTCGGCTTTGTGGTCATCCTGCAAACCGCCGGCATCAACCTGACCGCCTTCAATGTTGTGGCCGGCGCACTGGGCGTGGGGGTGGGCTTCGGCCTGCAGAACGTGTTCAGCAACTTCATCAGTGGACTGATCATCATGTTCGAGCGCCCCATCAAGGTGGGCGACCGCATCGAGCTGGCCAACATCGAGGGGGTGGTCCACGACATCGGTGCGCGTCGTACCACCATCGTCACCAACGACAACGTTGCCATCCTCGTCCCCAACCAGCGCTTCATCACCGACAACGTGGTGAACCTGGTGTACCTCAATGCGCCCGTGCGGCTGAGGCTGCCGGTGAGCGTGGCGGGTGGCAGCGATATCGAGCAGGTCCGCGCCGTACTGCTCGACGCGGCACGGGAGCATCCCCTGGTGCTGAAGGAGCCGGGGCCCTCGGTGTTCCTGCTGTCGCTGGGCGGCGCAGCCATGAGCTTCGAGCTGCTCGTGTGGCACCTGCCGGGCGCTGCAACGCGCCACCAGCTCAGCAGCGAGTTGAATTTCGCCATCGGCCGAGGCCTGCGCGCGCATGGCATCCAGAACGCCTGACGGCTCGCGGGCGGCTTCAAACGCATTGAAGGGCATACCGCTTGCTGCTCAGGGTGCCACCACTGAAGCAAGAGCTGTGATGACTCCACGACATACCCTTGTAGCCGGCGGCGCCGGTTTCCTCGGCAGCCACCTGGTGGACCGGCTGATCGCCGCCGGCCACGACGTGCTGGTGCTGGACAACTTCTGTACCGGCTCACCACGCAATGTCGAGCATCTGTCGCGGCATCCGCGGTTCCGGCTGCGCTTGCACGATGTGATCGACCCGGTCGCCGTGGATGTCGACGGCATCTTCAACTTCGCCTGTCCCGCGAGCCCGGAGCATTACCAGCGCGACCCGGTGCACACCACGCTGTCCAGCGTCATGGGGGTGCGCAACATGCTGGAGCAGGCGCGCCGCTGCGGCGCCCGGATCTTCCAGTCCTCCACCAGCGAGGTCTACGGCGACCCCGAGGTGCACCCGCAGGTCGAGAGCTACCGCGGCCACGTCAACATCCTCGGTCCGCGCGCTTGCTACGACGAAGGCAAGCGCTGCGCGGAAACGCTGTGCTCTGCCTACCATCGGCAATACCGGGTGCCGGTGCGGATCGCCCGTATCTTCAACACCTATGGCCCGCGGATGCAGCCCGGCGACGGCCGGGTGGTCAGCAACTTCATCGTTCAGGCCTTGCGCGGCGAGGACATCACCATCTACGGGCGCGGCGAGCAGACCCGCAGCTTCTGCTACGTGGATGACCTGATCGAGGGCATCCTGCGCCTGATGGATTCGGACGCCGAAGGCCCGCTCAATCTCGGCAACCCGCATGAAAGCACGGTGATGGAGCTCGCCGAGCTCGTGTTGCGGCAAACCGGTAGCCGCTCCCGCCTGGTGTACCGTCCGCTGCCGGCCGATGATCCGCGACGGCGCTGCCCCGACATCGGCCGCGCCCGCCGTGTGCTCGACTGGCAGCCGGCCGTGCCGCTGGAGGACGGGCTGCGCGAGACCATCGCGTACTTCCGCCGCGTGCTGGGCTTGGGGCGTCCGATGCTGTCGATGCCTGGGCGGCCGGTCACTGCCGCCGAGACGGCTCCGGCGGCCGCACCGCAGTGGGTGCCCGAGCTGGCCGCCGTCGCTGCTGCACAGGAGGCGCAACAGCCGGCCCACTGACGACGGCGCCGGGCGGCGGCCGGCGCCCGCCTGGCACGATTGTCGAGCCGGGTGTCAGGGCAGGAAATCCAGGCGGGCCGCCAGCCATTCGCTGGCGCGGGCGTGCCAGCCGCGTTCGCGCCACTCGGTGGGCAGCACCTCGTGGCTGCAGAACAGGTCCTGGCGGAACACCTCTTCCAGCCTGGCACCGAAGGTCGGGTCGAGCACCACCACATTCGCCTCGGCGGTGTGCAACACGCTGCGCCAGTCCAGCTTGCCCGCGCCCAGCGTGGACCAGACGCCATCGATGACCGCGGTCTGCGCCTGCGGCAGCGCCTCGCGGCGCTCGAAGATGCGCACGCCGGCCGCCAGCAGCTCGGCATAGTGACCGCGGTGCACCGGCCACAGCGCGCTTTTGCCGCCGCCGGGAAGCACCAGGCGCACGTCGACGCCCCGGCGGGCCGCGCTGGCCAACGCGCGCAGGAGCCGGCGAGGCGGCGCAAAGCAGTCGGCGGTCAGCCAGATTCGTTGCTCGGCCGACTCCACCGCTCGCAGCAGCACATGCAGGGACGGGTGGTGGCGGTGGTGGTCGTCGCAGGCGGCCACCGCCACTTGCTGTTCGCCGGCCGCCGCCAGCGGCGGGAAGTAGCGGGCGCGCTGGGCGGCGCTACGCGACTGGCTGCACCAGTGGTCCAGGAACAGTCGCTGCAGGGTGGCCACCACCGGGCCTTCCAGGCGAACGTGGGTGTCACGGGCCGGGCTGTCGCCGCCGGTGCCGAGCGCTTGCGACGGCACCGGATAGATGCTGCTGCCGTCCAGGCCACCGGTGATGGCCACCCGGCCGTCGACGATCAGCAGCTTGCGGTGCTGGCGGGCGTGCAGCGCGTGCCCCAGGGGGTTGCGCCAGACGCTCGGCGGCCGGTATTCGCAGAGATGCACGCCAGCCTTGCGCAGGGCGGTGAAATAGCGGCTGCAGGTGCCGTCCGGGTCCATGCCGCCAAGCAGCAGGTTGACGCGCACGCCTTCGCGCCGCTTCGCCAGCAGCCGGCGCGCCAGTTCGCGTGCGGGGCCGTCCGCCTCGACCAGGTGGCTTTCGATGTTGATGTGGTCGCGTGCGGCTTCGATGGCGTCCAGCATGGCGGCGTACGCGCTCGGCGCATCGATCAGCGCGTCGACCCGGTTGCCGGGCGTGATCGGCCGCTCCAGGGCATTCGCAAGCGCCGTTGCATGGCGCACCGAGCAGGCCGCCTCGGCGGGCGTCTGGCGGGCTTCGAGGCCGGGATGCCGTCGAGGCACCGGCGGCATGGGGCGCAAGCGCGAGGTGGTGGCGGAGCTACGGTGAGGCGGGGCCGGGCGGAAGGTCTGCATGGCAAAACTGCGTGCGCTGAGCGCCAAGCTGGCGTTCGAGCTTTCTGGCAAACAGTGTGCCTGCCCCCTCTGGCACGGGTGTTGCCGTCTGGCAATGGAGACCTGCCGACCGGCGGGCCGAGCACGGCTCACTGCGAGCCGAAAGGAGCAATCGATGAGACACCACCCCATGTTCGCCTTGCTATGGGTTGCGCTTGCTGGCGTGGCGCAGGCGCAGGGCGCCGGCCCGGCCACCCAGCCGCGCAGCACGCCGGCCCCCGACATGCTGCCTCCGCCGGTGACGCAGCCCGATGCCGTCCGGCAGGCCGGCGCCAACGAGACTGAGCGACCGCGTGCCCAGCGTGCCAACCCGCTGCGCGGGGAAATGCCGAGCGGCCACTCGCGCGAGATGTCGCAGTGCACCGACCTCCCGCGCGAATCACGCGCTGACTGCGTGCGCGACCTGATGGGCACCCGCGGTGGCGACGCCGAAGCCGCGCCCGCGCGCGAAGGGGGCATGAACGCCCCGCGTGATCGCGGCCTCACCCCGCCTCGCTGAACGCTGACACGGGAAATGACAAAGCCGGCGCGGGGCCGGCTTCAGGGGGCGCTGCGGGGGCCAGCTCAGGCGGCGATGTGGTTCTCGTTGGCCGCCTCCTCGGTGGCCTGCACGGTCACGGCGTCCTCGCCCTCGGCCGCGGCGGCACCGCGATACAGCTCGCAGAACAGCGGCTGGCGCTCCAGCAGCTCTTCCACGCTGCCAACGTCGACCACCCGGCCGGCGGCCATCAGCACCACCTTGTCGAAGTGGGCCAGCAGGCTCATGCGATGCACCGAGGCGACGATGGTCGCGTCGGGGAAGGCCTCCTCCATGCGGTGGTGCACATGCAGCTCGGTCAGCGGGTCCAGCGCGCTGGTGGGCTCGTCCAGCAGGATCATGGAGCTGTCGCGGGCTGCCAGCACGCCGCGGGCGAGGGCCAGGCGCTGGCGCTGCCCGCCGGACAGATTGAAGCCGCGCTCTGAAATGGCGGTGTCGAGGCCGTGGGGCAGCCGCTCGAGCACCGCGTCGAAGGCGCTCACGTGCACGGCCTGTTCCACCGCCGATTCCGGCGTGGGCATGTCGAAGGTGATGTTCTCGCGAACGCTGGCCTCGAAGATCTCGGCTTCCTGCGGGATCAGGGTCGTGATGCCACCCAAGTGGCGCAGCCCCAGCTGCGCGACACCGTCCACCTCATAGTGGCCGTGCTGGGCGTCGTACAGCCCGGCCAGCACCCGCAGCAGGGTGCTCTTGCCGGCGCCGCTCGGGCCCACCAAGGCCACGCGCTCGCCGCGCTGCAGGGTGAACGACAGGTGGTTCAGGCCGCCCCGCTCGGCATCGCCGCCGGCATGGTGGTAGCTGATATCGGCCAGCGAGATGCGCTCCCAGCTGTCGGCGATCTCCGGGCCGCTGTGGCTGCGCTCGGGTGCTTCCCAGATGGGGGTGGAGGCGGCGAAGTTGGTGCGGATGCGGGCGAAGTTCTGGTAGTTCGATGCGAGCGAGGACACGACCCCGCCGGCCTGGTTCGCATACTGGTAGATCATGAAGAGGCTGCCCAGCAGCAAGGTCGAGCCGGCGCCTGCCACCTGCCAGGCGAAGCTCACCACCAGGCCCCAGGTCAGGATCACGGTGAGCAGGTCGACCGCACACCACTTGAACTCGGTGAGCACGATGGTCCGCTTCAGCGGCACGAACAGGGCCATCAGCCGCTTGTCCAGCAGGCGCTGCGAGGCACCTTGCAGGCGCAGGCTCATCACGGTGGAGATGTTGCCGATGAAGTCGAGCAGGCCCGCTGCATAGCGGCGGCCGGCCTGGTTTTCCTGCGCCGCGAGGCGCATCAGGGCCTGGTCGAAGCGCACGATCACCAGGCCGACGAGGATGTACCCGACGACGGCCACCGAGCCGGTCATCTGCGACAGCATGGTCAGCGCAATCAGCGGGCCGAGCAGGTTGACGGCGTTCTGCAGGTAGATGAACTGGTTCTGGGCGAAATCGAACAAGGCATGGCTGGCCTGGTCCACCCGGTGCTGCACATCGCCTGAATGGTGTTTGTCATGCCAGGCCAGCGGCACGCGGGTGAGCTTGCCGTACAGGGCGTCCGACACGCCGCGGCGCACACGCACGCCGACCGAGCGCTCCAGCACCCGGCCAGGCCCGTGCAGGCACCAAGCGCCAATGTAGACGCCGACGATGGCGGCAATCCACCAGGCGGCGCGGGTCAGGCCGGCCATGCCGCCGGTCTGGATGCTGTTGATGGCCTGGGCGGCCAGCCACGGCAGGCTGAGCTTGATGAGCTGCGAGCTGACCAGCAGCGACATGGCCATCGTCCAGCGCAGCCGGACGCCGGCAGCGTAGTGCCAGACACGGCGGTACAACTCGGCGACGCCGGTGGATTCGTGGGCAGCGGGATGGCTCATTGCGGTTCGCGTTCGAGAATGCCTTTGACGATGCTTGGCACTGTAGGCATCGCTGCTCGAGCGCAACAGTCGGGGGTGGGCCAGACAAGTTGTCGGAAGTTGCCTGACAGACAGTGAGGCCGGACCCCGTGCCGGCCTGCGGCGCGACTGCCGCTTTTGAGCACCGGCGCGGCTTGCCGGCCGGCAGGCGCTTGCCGCTAGCTGCTCGCGTCGCGCGGGTCGCCGATGTAGAGGCCCAGCAGCCGCAGCCGCCGCACCCTGCGGCAGGCGCTGCGCAAGCCCAGCAGCAGGGGCACCGCGATCAGGGCGCCTGCCATGCCCCACATCCAGCCCCAGACCATGACGGACAGGAACACGAACACCGGGTTCAGCCGCAGCCGCCGTCCCATCAGCCACGGCCCGAGGAAATTGCTCTCGATCGCGTTGAGCACCAGGAACGCCAGCGCCGGCGCGAGCATCTGGCTGGCGGTGGAAAAGCTGCTGATCCCCGCCAGCAGCAGCAGCAAGGTGGTGATCACCGGACCGATGTAGAACACGAAATGAAGTGCTGCAGCCAGCGCGCCCCACATCACCGGATTGGGCAGGCCCAGGGCATGCAGCGCCAGGCCAGTGGCCACGCCCAGCCCGATGTTGAGCAGTGTCAACGTGGTCAGGAAGCGGCCAATGTCGCGCTGCGCTTCGGCCAGCCCGGACAGCACCAGCAAGCGGGTGCGCCGCTGGGGCAGGGCCTGCAGCGTGCAGGTGACCAGCCACTGCTCGCTCACGAGCATGAAGTACAGCAGGATGGTGGTCGCCGCCGCCGAGATGGTGAAGTACCCGGTCTCACTCACCAGCACGCGCGTCAGCGCCATGCCTTCGCTGCGCAATTGTTCACGCAAGGCGGCGCTGTCGGGGGTGGCAACGAGGGCGCGGCCCGGCAGGGCGGCGCGGAGCCGGTCAAAGGCGTCCATCAACTGCTGCAGGTTCGACGGCGCCCGCTCCCACCACGCCGCGGCGGGCGTGATCAAGGTGCTTCCGAACAGCAGCAGGGTGCCGAGCAGCGCCAGCAGTACCATGCCGGCGCCCAGCGACGGCGGAATGCCGCGCCGCTGCAGCCCGCGCACCGGTGGCGCCAGCACGAAGGTGAAGAGCACCGCCACCGTCACCGGCAAAGCCACCGTCTTGGCGGCCTTGAGCAGGAAGATGGCGGCAATGGCCAGCAACGCCAAGCCGACCCAGCCCGGCACCCCCGCCGGGGGCGGCGGTGCCGGTGGCTGCGGCGACGCTGGCAGGCGGCCAGTCACCGCGGTTCGATCTGGCCTTGCTCGTCGGAGAACAGCAGTTCGACGCGCCGGTTCAGCTGCCGGCCGGCAGCGGTCTCGTTATTGGCGACGGGATAGGCTTCACCGCGCGGCTGCACGTCGATGCGGTCGGGTGAGACGCCGCGAGCCGTCAGCACCCGCTGCACCGCCTCGGCGCGTTGGCGCGAGAGCTCGAGGTTGGTGGCCTCGCTGCCGGTGCTGTCGGTAAAGCCTTCGATCAACAGGCGCCGCTCCGGATGCGTTCTCAACACTTCGGCCACCCGCTCCAGCGTGCGCTCTGCGCCGGGCTTCAGGCTCGCCTGGCCGACGTCGAACAGCACGTCCTGCAGGGTCACCACCATGCCGCGCTCGGTGTTGCGGGCCGACAGCTGCTGCAGTTCCTGCTCCAGCTGGCGGGCCCGCTGCGATTCGGATTGCGCCTGTTGCTGGGCGCTGTCGGCACGTGCTTGAGCGACCTGCGCCTCGACGCCCCGGGCGTCGGCCCGCACGCGCTCGCGCTCGGCACTGGCCTGCTGAACCCGGGCTTCCGCCTCGCGCTGAGCGCCGGTTTCCATGGCCACCACGGTGAGCTGCTTCGCCAGGTAGGCCAGGTGATTGGTCTCGGCAGTGTCCTGCTTGTCGTTCCACGCCGCGTCGGCACGGTTGAGGGCTTGGCGGGCGCGGTCGAGCTCCACCTGCGCCCCCTGTGCGACGGCCGGGCTGCTCGCGGTACGTCCGTAGAGCTGGCGTGCTTCTTCAAGGGCCGCGTTGGGCTGGGTCGGCGCGCTCGCGCAGCCGGCCAGCAGGCCGGCGGCCAGGGCCAGCAGGGTCAGCGATGGCGTGTGCTTCATGGCATGCTCCTTCGGGTTTTTCTCAAGAGGCGGGACGGGCATTGGGCCGTGCCATTTCTTCGCGCAGCATGCGGATGCTTTGCTCGATCTCGCCGACCGCCTTGCGCGACTTCTCGGCGTTGGCCTTCGCTGTGGCAGTGCGTGCGTCCACCTCGGCCTGTTCGGCAAGGCGGCGCGCGGTCATGGCGTCTTCGGCGCGCAGCGCGTTCTTCGCGCCGTCCAGCTTCTGCCGCGCCTGGTTCAACTCGACCGGCGCGTACTGGGTGGCGCCGGCACTCACCGCGGCATCGACGGCAGCCTGGGATACCGCCATCTGCTCGTTGGGCACCGGTGTCTTGCTGGCACAGCCGGCCAGCGCCAGCGCCGCGGCGGCAGCCAGCGGCGCTGCCACGCGCCAAGGGGTCTGGGGAGAGAACATCATGCAGGTCTCCTTCGGACTGACGGGTTGAGACGCAAAGGAGTCAGCATCTTTTGTTCCTGAGGCCGCCGGCTGCGCGCCGAGCGCCAAGCCGCCCGCTCCCTGCCACAATGCGCGCCCATGGCCGATCTCTTCTCCGCCACTGCCGCTGCTGCCGGCACCCCGGTCCCGCTCGCCGAACGGCTGCGGCCGCGCACGCTCGACCAGGTCATCGGCCAGCAGCACCTGCTGGGTCCGGGCAAGCCGCTGCGGGCGGCGTTCGAGTCCGGGCAACCCCATTCGATGATCCTGTGGGGCCCGCCCGGCGTCGGCAAGACCACGCTTGCCCGGCTGATGGCCGACGCCTTCGACGCGCAGTTCATCCAGATCTCGGCGGTGCTCGGCGGCGTGAAGGACATCCGCGAGGCGGTGGAGCAGGCCCAGGTGGCGCGCAGCATGGGCCGCCACACCATCGTCTTCGTTGACGAGGTGCACCGGTTCAACAAGTCGCAGCAGGACGCCTTCCTGCCGCACGTGGAGTCGGGGCTGTTCACCTTCATCGGGGCCACCACCGAGAATCCGTCCTTCGAGGTCAACTCGGCGCTGCTGTCCCGCGCGACCGTGCATGTGCTGCAGGCCATCGGGCCCGAGGACTTGCAGGCGCTGCTGGAGAAGGCCCGCGACCTGCTCGGCGCGCCCGGCCTGACCGAAGCAGCGCGTGACCGGCTGATCGGCTATGCGGACGGCGATGCCCGGCGCCTGCTCAACACTTATGAGAACCTGGTGCGCATGAGTGGCCCGCAAGGGCTGCTCGAAATCGACGAGGCGATGCTCGAGCGCTCGCTGGGCGAGCAGCTGCGTCGCTACGACAAGGGCGGCGAGCAGTTCTACGACACCATTTCGGCCTTGCACAAGTCGGTGCGGGGCTCCGACCCGGATGCAGCGCTCTACTGGTTCGTGCGCATGGTCGACGGCGGTGTCGATGCTCGCTATATCTCGCGTCGCCTGATCCGCATGGCGGCGGAGGACATCGGCCTGGCCGACCCGCGCGCCCTGCGCATGACCCTGGACGCCGCCGAAACCTACGAACGGCTCGGCTCACCCGAGGGCGAGCTGGCCCTGGCGCAGGCGGTGGTCTATCTTGCGGTGGCACCCAAGTCGAATGCGGTCTACACCGCCTACAAGGCAGTACGGGCCTTTGTGAAGCAGGATGGCACCCGACCGGTGCCCTTGCACCTTCGTAACGCCCCGACACAACTGATGAAGAACCTGGGGTACTCGCAGGGCTACCGCTACGCGCATGACGAGGAAGGCGGCTTCGCCGCGGGCGAGCGCTACTTCCCCGACGGGGTGGAGGACGCGGTCTTCTACCACCCCGTACCTCGGGGGCTCGAAATCCGCATTGGAGAAAAACTCGAAGAATTGCGCCAAAAGAATGAAGAATCGCGCAAAAAACGATGATCTTTTTGGGCCGTCGTTCAATTGACAGTCTCTGAAGGGTAAACCCCGAACTTTTCACCAAGTCGCGCGTGGCTACAATCCGCGCCAATTTGGGGCCACAGAGGGGGCCGGTGTCCGCTGCTGGCCGCGGTTGGGGGGAGGCGCGATGCTGAATCCTGCCGACGTCCAGGTGCTTAGGCGGGCCCGGTTTTTGCTCCAAGCCGACATTTACTTTTCCTCGGAGACCGACGGATGGACATCTTTCTCCAACAGATCATCAATGGTCTGGTGCTGGGCAGCATGTATGCGCTCGTGGCACTCGGCTACACGATGGTCTACGGCATCATCAGCCTGATCAACTTCGCGCACGGCGAGGTGCTGATGGTGGGCGCCCTGACCAGCTGGACGGTGGTCAGCTTCCTGCAGGAGGCGACGCCCGGCATGCCGGGCTGGGCGATGATGTTGATCTCGCTGTTGTGCGCGATCGTCGTCTGCTCGGCGCTGAACTTCGCCATCGAGAAGATCGCCTACCGGCCGCTGCGCAATGCGCCACGCCTGGCGCCGCTGATCACCGCGATCGGCATGTCCATCCTGCTCCAGACGCTCGCCATGATCCTCTGGAAGCCCAATCCCAAGCCCTACCCGCTGCTGCTGCCGACCGAGGTGGTGCCTGTGATGGGCGCCGTGATCACGGTCACCCAGCTGCTGATCCTGGCCACCACCGGCGTGCTGCTGATCGGCCTGTTGTGGCTGGTCAACAAGACCAAGCTGGGCCGGGCCATGCGTGCCACCGCGGAAAACCCGCGCGTGGCCAGCCTGATGGGCGTGCGGCCTGACATGGTGATCTCCGCCACCTTCATCATCGGTGCCGCCCTGGCGGCGGTGGCCGGCGTGATGTGGGCGGCCAACTACGGCACCGTGCAGCACTCCATGGGCTTCCTGCCGGGCCTGAAGGCCTTCACGGCGGCAGTGTTCGGCGGCATCGGCAACCTCACCGGCGCGATGGTCGGCGGCGTGCTGCTGGGCCTCATCGAAGCGATCGGCTCCGGCTACCTCGGCGAGCTCACCGGCGGCGTGCTGGGCAGCCACTACGCCGACATCTTTGCCTTCGTTGTCCTGATCCTGGTGCTGACCCTGCGTCCCTCGGGTCTGCTCGGCGAGCGCGTGGCGGATCGCGCCTGACCGCCTGGAGACATTGCCATGCTGCAAAAAAACAAGCTGCTTTCCTTCGTGCTGATCGGCGCGCTGCTGTTCATCCTGCCGCACGTCGCGCTGCACTTCGGCCAGGGCTGGGTGCGCATCATCGACCTGGCGCTGCTGTACGTGATGCTCGCGCTCGGCCTGAACATCGTGGTGGGCTATGCCGGCCTGCTCGACCTCGGCTACGTGGCCTTCTATGCGGTGGGGGCCTACCTCTTCGCGCTGATGGCCTCCCCGCACCTGTTCGAGACCTTCCCGGCCATCGCCGCCATGTTCCCGAACGGCCTGCACACGCCGATCTGGCTGATCGTCCCGCTGGCCGCCGGCGTGGCCGCCCTGGCCGGCGTGCTGCTCGGCACCCCGGTGCTGCGGCTGCGTGGCGACTACCTCGCCATCGTGACGCTCGGCTTCGGCGAGATCATCCGGGTGTTCATGAACAACCTGGAGTACCCGGTCAACATCACCAACGGTCCGCGCGGCCTGAGCGGCATCGACTCGATGCGCTTCTTCGGCTTCGACTTCGGCTCGCCGCTGATGATCGGCGACTACCGCCTGCCGCCGGTGGTGCTGTACTACTACCTGTTCATGGCGCTGGTGCTGCTGTCCATCGTGATCTGCCACAACCTGCAGAACTCGCGCATCGGCCGCGCCTGGATGGCCATCCGCGAAGACGACACCGCCGCCAAGGCGATGGGCATCAACGTGCGCAACATGAAGCTGCTGGCCTTCGGCATGGGCGCCACCTTCGGCGGCGTCTCGGGCTCGATGTTCGCGGCCTTCCAGGGCTTCATCTCGCCCGAGTCCTTCAGCCTGATGGAGTCGGTGATGATCGTCGCGATGGTGGTGCTGGGCGGCCTCGGCCACCTGCCGGGTGTGGTGCTGGGCGCGTTGCTGCTGGCCGCGCTGCCGGAAGTGCTGCGCTACGTCGCCGGCCCCCTGCAGCAAATGACCGACGGCCGGCTCGACGCCGCCATCCTGCGCCAGCTGCTGATCGCGCTGGCCATGATCATCGTGATGCTCCTGCGGCCGCGCGGCTTGTGGCCCGCGCCTGAGCATGGCAAGGCGGCCCCCCAGCCGGCCGTGAAGTGAGGGAGCACAGAAGATGAGCAACGACAACATCGTCCTGAAGGTCGCCGGCGTCTCCAAGCGCTTCGGCGGGTTGCAAGCCCTGTCGGATGTCGGCATCCAGATCGGCCGCGGCCAGGTGTACGGCCTGATCGGCCCGAACGGCGCCGGCAAGACCACCTTCTTCAATGTGATCACCGGCCTCTACGTGCCCGATTCGGGCGTGTTCGAGCTGGAAGGCAAGGCCTACAAGCCGTCGGCGGTGCATGAAGTGGCCAAGGCCGGCATCGCGCGGACCTTCCAGAACATCCGCCTGTTCGCCGACATGACGGCGGTCGAGAACGTGATGGTCGGCCGCCATGTCCGCACCGGCTCTGGCCTGGTCGGCGCGGTGTTCCGCACCAAAGCCTTCAAGGAAGAGGAGCAGCGCATCCGCGAGCGGGCGCTGCAGCTGCTGGACTACGTGGGCATCGGCAAGTACGCCGACTTCAAGGCCCGCACGCTGAGCTATGGCGACCAGCGCCGCTTGGAGATCGCCCGCGCCCTGGCCACCGAGCCCAAGCTGATTGCGCTCGACGAGCCGGCGGCCGGCATGAACGCCACCGAGAAGGTGGTGCTGCGTGAACTGATCGACCGCATCCGCAAGGACGGCCGCACCATCCTGCTGATCGAGCACGACGTGAAGCTGGTGATGGGCCTGTGCGACCGCGTCACGGTGCTCGACTACGGCAAGCAGATCGCCGAAGGCACGCCTTACGACGTGCAGCGCAACGAGAAGGTGATCGAGGCCTACCTCGGCGCCGGACACGCCGCCCACTGAGCTCGCCCCTGATACGAAAGCGTTCGAAGATGACCCAGACCATCCTCAAGATCAGCGGCCTGAAGGTCGCCTACGGCGGCATCCAGGCCGTCAAGGGCGTGTCGCTCGAAGTCAAGCAAGGCGAACTCGTCAGCCTGATCGGCGCCAACGGCGCTGGCAAGACCACCACGCTGAAGGCCATCACCGGCACCCAGCCCATCGCCAGCGGCTCGGTCGAGTACCTGGGCCAGCCCTGCACCGGCAAGGGCGCCTGGGACCTGGTGAAGCAAGGCCTGGTGATGGTGCCTGAAGGCCGCGGTACCTTCACCCGCATGACCATCACCGAGAACCTGCTGATGGGCGCCTTCACCCGCAAGGACAAGAAGGAGATCGACGCCGACATCGAGAAGGTGTTCGAGCTGTTCCCCCGCCTGAAGGAGCGCCGCAACCAGCTGGCCGGCACCATGTCGGGCGGCGAGCAGCAGATGCTGGCCATGGGCCGCGCGCTGCTGGCCCGTCCCAAGCTGCTGCTGCTGGACGAGCCCTCGATGGGCCTGTCGCCGATCATGGTCGACAAGATCTTCGAGGTCGTGAACGACATCCACAAGCAGGGCGTCACCGTGCTGCTGGTCGAGCAGAACGCCAGCCGTGCGCTGGCCCTGGCCAACCGTGGCTACGTGATGGAGTCCGGCGAGGTCACGATGGACGGCCCGGCCGACCAGCTGCTGAACGATCCGCGCGTGCGGGCCGCCTACCTCGGCGAGTGACCGCGCCCGAGTGGCCCTCCCGCCGCCGACGGCCGCCTTGGGCGGCCGTTTTTCATGGCCGGAGGTGCGGCCCGGCTACACGGGTGAGGCCGGTGCGCGGGCCCTTGCCCGACGTCGAAAGGGCTGCCGTGATGGCCGGCGCTTCCCCAATGAGGTGATGGCCTGCCCTCGCCGATGCGCCACCGGCATCGGTGGGCAACGCTGCCGAGCCGAGCCGAGCCGAGCCGAGCGGGGCCGGCGGCTGGCCCTGGCTGGCGAAGCCAGCCGCCTCCGTGCATCGAGCCCGGTCGCTGCATTCCTTCAGCGGCCGCTGCGGCTCTGCCGGCGTCACTCGATCTTGGCGCCGCTGCGCTGCACCACGCCGCGGTACTTGGCCAGTTCCGACTTCACCAGCTCGCCGAACTGCTGCGGCGAGGTGGGCGCCGGCTCGGCCATGAAGCTGGCGAAGCGCGTCTTGACCTCCGGCAGCTGCAGCACCGTGACAAAGGCCTTGTTGAGCTGGGCGACCGTCTCGGGCGGCGTCTTCGCGGGTGCGAACAGGCCGAACCAGGTGTCCACCGCAAAGCCGGGCAGGCCGGCTTCGGCCACCGTCGGCAGCTCGGGCATGGCCGGGCTGCGCTGGTCGGTAGTGACCGCCAGCGCCTTGAGCTTGCCTGAGCGGATGTTGGCGGCGGCCGAGGCGAGGTTGTCGAAGTTCAGGTCCACCTGGCCCGACAGCAGCCCGAGCTGCGCCGGCGCGGCGCCTGCATAAGGGATGTGCACCATGCTGACCTTGCCGAGGCTCTTGAACATCTCACCGGCGAGGTGGCCGGCGCTGCCGTTGCCCCCCGAGCCGTAGTTCAGCTTGCCGGGGTTCTTCCGGGCGTAGGCCAGCAGGTCCTGCAGGCTGTTGATCTTGAGCCGGGTGGCGCTTTCGGCATTCAGCACCAGCACATTCGGCACGCGGGCCACCAGGGTGATGGGCGCGAAGTCGCGGATCGGGTCGTAGGGGACGTGGGCGTACAGCCAGGGATTGATCGCGTGGGTCGCCACCGCGCCCATGACCAGGGTGTTGCCGTCCGGCGGGGCCTTGGCCACCAGGTCGGCACCCAGGTTGCCGCCGGCGCCCGGGCGGTTCTCGACAATCACCGTGCCGAGCTGCTCGCGCGCCCGCTCGGCAAGCACCCGCGCAATGGCATCGAGCGGGCCGCCGGCAGGGTAGGGCACCACCAGCTTCACGATGCGGTTCTGTGCACGCAGGAGGGAAGGCGTGCACAGTCCGGCGGCCAGCGCGGCCTGTGTCTGCAGCCAGAGGCGTCGATTCATGGGCTACTGCTCAGTGATGGCGTCGAGGCCGACAAGAGCGGGCGCGGCAAAAGCGGTGCACCCGGGGGAGGGGGGCTGTCCGGGCCGCGGCAGCGACCGCAGGTGGCGGCCGCCGTGCGGCGGGGGTCTCAATGCTTATCCGCTTCAGAGGTGAAGGAATCGGCGTAGAACTCGGCTTCCGGCAGCCCGCAACGCGCGACGAAATCGCGCTGCGCCGACTCTACCATCACGGGGGCGCCACAGGCGTAGACCTGGTGCCCCGAGAGATCGGGCAGGTCCTGCATGACCTTCTGGTGCACGAAGCCGACGCTGCCGGACCACTCGTCTTCCGGCCGTGGCTCGGACAGCACCGGCACGTAGCGCAGGCTGGGCAGCGCCTCGCAGGCCTGCAAGGCCCAGTCGTGCAGATAGAGGTCCTGGCGGCTGCGGCAACCCCAGTACAGCACCGCGGGGCGGGTGATGCCCTTGAACTGCATGTGCTCGATGATGGCCTTGATGGGCGCGAAGCCAGTGCCCGAGGCCAGCAGCACGATGGGCTTGTCGCTGTCCTCGCGCAGGAAGAAGCTGCCGAAGGGGCCCTCCATGCGCAGGATGTCCTTCTCCTTCATCGCACCGAAGACATGGTCGGTGAACTTGCCGCCGACCATGTGGCGGATGTGCAGCTCGATGCCGGGCTTCTCGGCCTGCAGGTGCGGCGCATTGGCCATCGAGTAGCTGCGGCGCGCGCCGTCGCGCAGGATGAATTCGATGTACTGTCCGGCGTGGTACTGCAGCCGGTCGTTGGCCGGCAGCTGCAGCTTGAGCAGCGCGACGTCGGCGGCGGCCTTCTCGATGGCGCTGACCCGGCAGGGCATCTTCTTGACCGGGAACTGCCCGGCGCCGACGACCTCGCGCGACTCGATGACGATGTCGGTCTGCGGGGTGCCGCAGCAGGTGAGGGTGTAGCCGGCTTCTTCCTCGGCCGGCGACATGGCCTTGACCTGGTGGGCGCCGTGCAGCACGCGCCCTTCGAGCAGGCGGCTCTTGCAGGAACCGCAGGCGCCGTCCTTGCAGCCATACGGCAGGCCGACGCCCTCGCGGATGGCGGCGGCGAGGATGGTCTCGTCGCGCTGCACCTCGAACTTGTGGCCGCTGGGCTGCACGGTCACGGTGAATGTCATGGGAGGACCTCTTAAACTGTGCCGCCCGTGATTGTGCCCGGGTTCTGGAAGCCTGCTCGCCCTTGTTCCCACTTCTTGCCATGCCCGCCTTCGTCGCTGCCCCTTCGCCCGCCCGTCCCCGCCTGCTGATCGTCGGTTGCGGCGACGTCGGCCAGCGGGTCCTGAAGCTGCTGGCAGCGCGCTGGCGGGTCTATGCACTGACCTCCCGGGCCGAGGCCATGCCCGCCCTGCGCGCGCTGGGCGCGGTGCCGCTGCTCGGCAACCTCGACGACCCGGCCACGCTGGGCCGCCTGGGCGGCCTGGCCGATGCGGTGCTGCACCTGGCGCCGCCGCCCGGCCAGGGGGACGAGGATCCGCGCACCGCGGCGCTGCTGCAGGCGCTGGCCCGCAAGGGGCGGGTGCGGCGCCTGGTCTACGGCAGCACCACCGGCGTCTATGGCGACGCCGGCGGGCAGCGCTTCGACGAGACCCGCGCGGTGTCGCCGGCCTCGGACCGCAGCCGGCGGCGCGTCGATGCCGAGCGGCGCCTGCGCGCCTTCGGACGTGCCCGCGGGGTGTGCGTGACGGTGCTGCGCATTCCCGGCATCTATGCCGGCGACCGCCCCGGCGGCCACCCGCGCGAGCGCCTTGCGCGCGGCACGCCGGTGCTGAGCCCGGACGACGACGTCTACACCAACCACATCCATGCCGACGACCTGGCACGGGCCTGCGTCGCCGCCTTGTTCCGCGGTCGGCCACAGCGCGTCGTGCATGCGAGCGACGACACCGAGCTGAAGATGGGCGACTACTTCGACCTGGCGGCCGACCTCTGCGGCCTGCCGCGCCCGCCGCGTGTCTCACGTGCCGAGGCGGCGGGGCAGCTCGCACCGATGTCGCTGTCCTTCATGAGCGAGTCGCGCCGACTGGAGAACCGGCGGCTGAAGCAGGAGTTGCGGCTGCGCCTGCGCTACCCGCGGGTGCATGACGGCTTGCTGGCCTGAGGCGCCGGCGCTTTCGCCGTGGCTGTGCGCCCGCCGGGGAGGGGCCACCACCCGGTCGACCCGCGACGACCGTCGAGGGCGGTGGCCAGCGCAAACACGGTCGCGGTGCGGAGCGCCCACTGATCACGTCACCGCCATGCGAGAAACAACATGACTGCGCAACTCCCCGACCTCTTCGCGCTGGATGGCGACATCCATCATCTTGCCGGTGCCCGCGGCCATGGCTTGTTCGGTCCCGAGGACCATGGGTTTGCACCGAGTTGCACCACCACGTGCTGCTGGCGAGGGTATGTCGCCACCTATACGGTTCTGGAGGGACGGCTGGTTCTCGATCGGTTGAGGATCAACAACGGCAGCTGGCAGGGCCGAGAGTATCGCTGCTCGCCGCCGCCCGCATTTGGCGGGCGTGCCCCGATTCCGCAGGAGCCCGGGTCGGTGAAATTCGATCTGCAGTACGCCGGCATCGCGCTTCCGGTCGCCTTCACCGGCGGGATCTTGATTGCCAGAGGTTTCATTGCCGACCTGCAGGTGCATATGGGGTTCCAGCCCGCCTGGAAATACCGGCAAGTGAGTGAACTCATCTTCGACGACGGGGCGCTCGTGTCGCGGATGGATGTTTCGGACAAGGTCGGAGCGGATCGCGAGCGGATCCTGCAGGAGGCCGGTCGGCCTGCCGACGCGGAGCACGGGCCGATCTAGCGGAAGCCGACCGCCGCCTGGCTGCTTCCTGTCCTGACGTCGGGCGGCGGGCGGTGCCGATGCGCTTCCAGGCTGGCCGCCCGATCGAGGGTGGGCGCCCCGCGGCATGTGTCGCGCGCGGCGGGCGTGGGCCCGGCTCAGATCCCCACCGACCGGCGCAGCGTCTTCATGCGGTCCACTGTGTGCGCCTTCTTGCTTTGCACGCTGGCGCCGCGACCGATCTCCAGCGTCACTTCTCGCTCGGGCTGGGCATGGTCCCAGAGCTTCTTGTAGAAGGTCTCCAGGCTGTCGATCGGCAAGCCGTCGAGCTTCAGGATCAGGTCGCCCGGCTGCACGCCGGCCTGCTCCGCCGGGCTGTCGGCATTGACGCGGACCACCCGCACCAGGCCTTGCTGCTCGATGCAGTTGACGCCGAGCCACGCCCGCGTGCTTCGCGCCGAGGCGCCGCGGCTGCGCATCTCGGCCAGCACCGGCTTGAGCAGGTCGACCGGCACGAACATGTTGCCGGGCTCGGCCACGCCGGGCTTGCTGGCCTCCATCACGATCAGCGAGCCGATGCCCACCAGCTCGCCCTGGCGGTTGAAGAGCCCGGCGCCGCTGTGGTCCAACCGCGGCGGCACGGTGAAGAGGGCGTCCTCGATGTGGTATTCCCAGTAGCCCGAGAACGGCCGGCGCGAGACCACCTGGGCAAGCGACATCTCCGCCTCGCTGCCGCCGCTGACCACGACATAGGGCTGGCTCTCGTCAACCCCCGAAGACGCGCCCAGCCGTGCCGGCGCAATGCCCAGGGGCAGCACCGATTGCAGCAGGCCGAAGCCGGTGGCCGGGTCGTAGGCCACCACCCGGGCCGGATAGGCCTTGCCGGCAGTGGTGACCAGTTCGACCCGCTCGGCCTCGACAATGAGATAGCCGATGGTGAGGACCGTGCCGTCGCTGCCGATCACCACGCCAGAGCCCACGCGAACCGGGCCCAGGCTGTCGGTGCTGCGCGCCTGCGGCGTGGCCACCGCGCGCACGCCGACCACCGAGCCGGCTGCCTGGCGTAGCACACGCGCTTGTTGCTGGACGGCAGCCTCGTCCGGCTCGTCTTCGGCCGATGCAGCCGATGCAGCCGATGCAGCCGATGCAGCCGATGCAGCCGATGCAGCCGATGCAGCCGATGCGCCGGCCGGCGGGGTGCCCGCCACGGCCGGAGCGCCGCAGGCTGTCAGCAAGACGAGCAGCCGGAGCGGCCGGACAACACGCGAGAGCCAAGACGCACGCGATACAGCCATGGTGCACCCCACTGTGGACAAGAGCGGATCGCCACAGCATCGCGCTTTCGCCATCCCTGTGCTCAAAGCAGGGGCATGGCGGGCGGGCGCCGCTCAGTGCAGGCGGCGGCGCTTCTTGAAGGGGGGCTGGCCGCGCCAGTAGCGAATCATCAGGAAGCCCCCCAGCATGCCGCCCAGGTGCGCGAAGTGACCGATGCCGGAGTGGCCGTGGTAGGCACCGAGGAACAGCTCGATCGCGCCGAACACGAAGACGAAGACCTTCATCTTCATCGGGATGGGAGGGAAGAGCGGCATGATGGTGCGGTTGGGGAAGTACATCGCACAGGCCAGCAGGATCGCGAAGAGGCCGCCTGACGCTCCCATGGACACCGACCTGCCGCCGACCACCACGGTGAACAGGACCTGCACCACTGCCGCGCTCAGCAGGCCGGCGGTGTAGAACTGCAGGAAGCGCTTGCTGCCCCACATCCGCTCCAGCTCGACGCCGAACATCCACAAGCCGAGCATGTTCAGGAACAGGTGCAGGGCGTTGCTGTGCAGAAAGGCGTGGGTGACGACCTGCCAGGGCATGAACTGGCCGCTGTTCAGCGACCACAGTCCGAACCAGAGGGTGAGCCAGCCGCCGGTGACCACATCGAGGCAGTAGGCGGCGACATTGACCAGGAGCAGGGCTTTGATGACGGGAGGCAGAGGAGGCATCGTGACGGCCGTGCGGCGAAGGAGAGGAAGCGCCCCATCATAGCGGCCCCCCCTCCGAGGCGCTGGCAGGGGGCAGGGCCGGTCGCGCCGACGCCCCGTCGTGGCAGCATGCGGGCATTGCCGGTCCATGCACTTCCCGGGAGGCTCCATGCTCGACATCATCCTGCGCCACTGCACCCTGCCCGACGGCCGGCTCGATCAAGACATCGGCATCCAGGCCGGACGCATCGTGGCGGTGCAGCCGGCGCTGCCGGCCCAGGCCGGCCGCGAGATCGACGCCGCCGGCCAGCTGGTGAGCCCGCCGTTCGTGGATGCGCATTTCCATATGGACTCCACGCTCAGCTACGGCCTGCCGCGCGTGAACGCGAGCGGCACGCTGCTGGAGGGCATTGCACTGTGGGGTGAACTCAAGCCCTTGCTGACGCAGGAAGCGCTGGTGCAGCGGGCGCTCGCCTACTGCGACTGGGCGGTGGCCAAGGGGCTGCTCGCCATCCGTTCCCATGTGGATGTCTGCGATCCGCGTCTGCTGGCGGTCGAGGCCTTGCTGCATGTCCGTGAGCGCGTGCGCCCCTACCTGGACCTGCAGCTGGTGGCCTTTCCGCAGGACGGCCTGCTGCGTTCGCCGCACGGGCTCGCGCAGGTCCAGCGGGCGCTCGACATGGGGGTGGACGTGGTGGGCGGCATCCCGCACTTCGAGCGCACCATGGCCGAGGGCGCCGAATCCGTGCGCCTGCTGTGCGAGCTGGCGGCCGAGCGCGGCCTGCCGGTCGATATGCATTGCGACGAATCGGACGACCCGCTGTCACGCCATATCGAAACCCTGGCCTTCCACACCCAGCGCCTGGGCCTGCAGGGCCGGGTGGCGGGCTCCCACCTGACGTCGATGCATTCGATGGACAACTACTACGTGTCCAAGCTGCTGCCGCTGATGCGCGAGGCGGGGGTGGCGGCCATCGCCAACCCCTTGATCAACATCACGCTGCAAGGCCGACACGACCATTACCCCCGACGCCGTGGCATGACGCGGGTGCCGGAGCTGCTTGCTGCCGGGGTGACGGTGGCCTTCGGCCACGATTGCGTGATGGATCCCTGGTACAGCCTGGGCAGCGCCGACATGCTGGAGGTCGCGCACATGGGCTTGCATGTTGCCCAGATGACGGGGCAGGACGGCATGCGGCACTGCTTCGACGCAGTGACCGAAGCACCGGCCCGCGTGCTCGGCCTGCCCGGCTACGGCCTGGCGCCCGGCTGCCGCGCCGATCTGGTGCTGCTGCAGGCGCGCGACCCGTTCGAGGCCTTGCGCCTGCGCGCCACCCGGCTGATGGTGATGCGCGGCGGTGAGGTCCTGGCCACCACGCCTGCCGCCGTTGCCAGCCTGAGCTTGCCAGGGCGGCCCGCCAGCACCAGCTGGCAGCCTGCGGCCGTCGCCGGCGGCAGCGCGGACGTGCGGCTCACGACGGCGGGCCCGGTGGCGACGCGCTGACTCGGGCGCGCGGGCGGCCGGCGAGGGGTGGGCGCACGAGGGGTGGGCGCACGAGGGGTGGGCGCACGAGGGGTGGGCGCACGAGGGGTGGGCGCACGAGGGGTGGGCGCACGAGGGGTGGTGTTGTCGTACAACATCGGCATTACTTGTCGCCACGAGGTCCCCTTTTATCGCCGCCCAGGGGCGGAGTGGCGCACGGCTTGACGCCGTCCCGCGTCATGGATCATCATTGTTGTACGACAACACCGTGTCGCCCTTCTCACTCTCCCAGCCCCGCAAGGACGGTCATGCAGCAGCGCGCGCCGGCATCCCCTCTCTATCTCAAGATGCACGAGGCGGACAACGTGGCCATCGTCGCGAACGACGGCGGCTTGCCCGCAGGAACGGTCTTTCCCGATGGCCTGGTGCTGCGCGAGGCGATACCGCAGGCCCACAAGCTGGCGCTGGTGGACCTGCCGGCCGGCAGCGAGGTGCGCCGCTACAACGTCACCATCGGTCACGCGCTGCGTGACATTGCTGCCGGCAGCTGGGTGCACGAACGCCTGTTGCGCATGCCCGAAGCCTGCGGCCTGGACGACTTGCCGATGGCCAGTGCCCGGCCGGCCCCCTTGCCACCACTCCACGGCTACGCTTTCGAGGGCTATCGCAATGCGGACGGGTCGGTGGGCACGCGCAACCTGCTCGCCATCACCACCACGGTGCAGTGCGTGGCGGGGGTGGTGGAGGCGGCGGTGCGCCGCATCCGGGACGAACTGCTGCCCCAGTTCCCGCATGTGGACGGGGTGGTGGCACTGGAGCATGGCTATGGCTGCGGGGTGGCCATCGACGCGCCCGATGCCGAAGTGCCGATCCGCACGCTGCGCCACCTGAGCCAGAACCCGAACTTCGGCGGCGAGCTGATGGTGGTGAGCCTCGGTTGCGAGAAGCTGCAGCCACAACGCCTGTTGCCGCCCGGCAGCTTGCCGATCCGGGACGAGCGCGCGGCGCCTGGCGATGCAGCCGCTGCAGGGCTGGAGGTCGTGTGCCTGCAGGACAGGCAGCATGACGGCTTCCTCGGCATGGTCGAGGCCATCCTCGGCCAGGCTCGGGTGCATCTGTTGCGCCTTGACCGCCGGCGGCGCGAGCCTTGTCCGGCTTCCGAACTGGTGGTGGGGGTGCAGTGCGGCGGTAGCGACGCCTTCTCGGGCGTGACCGCCAATCCGGCCGTCGGCTTCGCAGCCGACCTGCTGGTGCGCGCCGGCGCGACGGTGATGTTCTCCGAGGTGACCGAGGTGCGCGATGGCATCGCCCAGCTCACTGCCCGGGCGGCCGATGCGGAAGTGGCCGCCGCCATGGTGCGCGAGATGGCCTGGTACGACCGCTACCTGCAGCGGGGCCAGGTCGATCGCAGTGCCAACACGACGCCCGGCAACAAGCAGGGTGGCTTGTCCAACATCGTCGAGAAGGCGATGGGCTCCATCGTCAAGTCCGGCCGTGCGCCCATCTCCGGCGTACTGGCGCCCGGCGAGAAGCTGGGCGGCCGCAAGGGCCTGATCTATGCCGCGACGCCGGCCAGCGATTTCATCTGCGGCACGCTGCAGCTGGCCGCCGGCATGAACCTGCATGTTTTCACCACCGGCCGGGGCACCCCCTACGGACTGGCCGAGGTGCCGGTGATCAAGGTGGCCACCCGCAGCGACCTGGCACGGCGCTGGCACGACCTGATGGATATCGACGCCGGCCGCATCGCCACCGGCGAGGCGAGCATCGAGGATGTCGGCTGGGAGCTGTTCCACCTGATGCTGGAGGTGGCGAGCGGGCGCCGGAAAACCTGGGCCGAGCACTGGAAACTGCACAACGCGCTGGTGTTGTTCAATCCGGCGCCGGTGACCTGAGGGCCGGCTGTCGCCCAGGCGCAGGGTCCGGCGTGTGCCGGGGCGCCTCGGCGGACCGGCGGGTGCTCAGGGTGCTTGCGCTGTGCTGCGGGCTGCGGCGGTCGCCGGGTGTCAGCGGCCGACGTCGGCCGAGTAGGCCATTGCGAAGCGCCACCCCTTGGCCTGCAGCGCGAGCTCCAGCTGCCGACGCCCGCCGTCGGGCGGGGCAGTCGTCCACCCTTGGATGGGCGCCGATGTGCTGCTTCATCGGCACGTCCTCCAGGCCGATGCCTCGGCCAGGGCTGGCCATCACAACGCGCCAGCTGAAGGCGGTAGACAGCCTGCCGCTTGGTCGTGACAGGGCTTGGTGACGACGATCGGGAAATGGGTCGGCTTGGAGACAGTCGGCAGGCCGCCTGCCAGCACCGCCGCACGGAAGTCGTTCCAGTGGGCCTGGGCCTGCGCGCCGGTTTCAGCCGGTGCCGCCGGCACGGCATTTATTGCGAGACCGTCAGCAGGTCCCCGGCTTGAATCGAGGACAACGAGCGAGTGATGGAGGGCACGACGCCGCGCTGACCGGCTCAGGAGAAGAACGAGCGGGGCAGGGCGACGATGCATGTCGACCAACCGGCGCCTCGTGGCGCTGGCTCTTGCGAACAACTGCGGCGGAACAACTGCGGGAATGCGGCGGAAACGGTGAGTGCTTCCTGACCATGCTGGTGGTGCCCAGAGTCGGACTCGAACCGACACGCCATCGCTGGCGAGGGATTTTGAGTCCCTTGCGTCTACCTATTTCGCCATCTGGGCAGAAGGGGGTGAAGAACTTCACCCCGCGTGCGAGCCGCCGATTATGTCATAGCCTCGGGCGAGGCCGGGGCAAGCCTGAGACAATCGGCGCAGGAGAACGCTCATGCCTGTGTACAAGACGATCGAAGACACCATCGGCCGCACGCCGCTCGTGAAACTGCAACGCCTGCCGGGGGCCGACAATGAGCGCCGCGGCAATGTTGTCCTGGGCAAGCTGGAAGGCAACAATCCGGCAGGCTCGGTGAAAGACAGGCCGGCCATCAGCATGATCCGCCGGGCCGAGGAGCGGGGCGAGATCAAGCCGGGCGACACGCTGATCGAGGCAACCTCGGGCAACACCGGCATTGCGCTGGCCATGGCGGCGGCCGTCCGCGGCTACCGCATGCTCCTGATCATGCCGGAAGACCTCAGCGTGGAGCGCGCCCAGACCATGAAGGCGTTCGGTGCCGAGCTGATGCTCACGCCCAAGGCCGGCGGCATGGAATACGCGCGCGACCTGGCAGAGCAGATGCAGCGCGACGGCAAGGGCCGCGTGCTCGACCAGTTCGCCAATGCCGACAACCCGCGGGTTCACTACGAGACCACCGGGCCGGAATTGTGGGAAGAGACCGAGGGCCGCATCACCCACTTCGTCAGTGCGATGGGAACAACCGGCACCATCACCGGCGTCTCCCGCTTTCTGAAGGAGAAGAACCCGCAGGTGCGTGTCATTGGTGCACAGCCCAGCGAAGGCTCGCGCATTCCCGGCATCCGCAAATGGCCCGAAGCCTACCTGCCGAAGATCTACGACCCGAGCCAAGTCGATGAGCTGGTGCATGTGAGCCAGGCCGATGCAGAGGACATGGCACGCCGCCTCGCCGCGGAGGAGGGCATCTTTGCCGGCATCTCCGCCGCGGGTGCCTGCTGGGCCGCCCTGCAGCTGGCCCGGCAGGTCGAGAACGCGACCATCGTGTTCGTGGTCTGCGACCGCGGCGACCGCTACCTGTCGACCGGCGTCTTCCCGGCCTGATCTCCGGCCCGCTCCCGGCCCGGCTCCCCGGCCCGCGCTGCAGATGGATGCGAGGGTGCGCCGCCGTCCAGGGTGGCCTGCACCTGCCACAGCGGGTGGCCGGAGGCGGCGTACTTCAGCTCGAAGGGCGTCAGCGCGGTGCCCTCGGCCACCAGGGGGCGCAACGCGGCAACCTGGCCCGCCTGCCGCAGCGCCAGCGCGAACTCTTGCGCATACAGCTGCCAGTTGGTGCGCAGCTCCAGCTGCCCGCCGAGGGCCAGCAACTCGCGCCAGCGCGGATGGCCATGCCAGCGTCGCTGCAGGTGTTCGGCTTTCGGCCAGGGGTTGGGGTAGAGCAGGTAATGGTGGGCCAGCGTGACCCCGCGCTCCGCCAGCAGGGCCCACAGGTCGGTCGTGTCGGCACGCAGCAGCAGCGCATTCGCGGGCAGGGTGTCGGCCAGCTTGCGTCGGCCGCGCTCCAGGCGCTCGGCCGACTGGTCGATGCCGATCACCAGGGCGGCGGGGTGTCGCCGGGCCAGCACCGCGGTGCTTTCGCCGGTACCGCAGGCGCTGTCCAGCACCAGCGGGCAGCGGCCGTCCCAGCGCTGCGCCAGCCGTTCGAAGGCTTGCTGGCTGTAGCCGGCCACCGGCCGCAGGAAGCGGCTGCCCAGATGACGGGCCACCACCTGCGCCAGGCGGGGATGCGGGCCGGGCTGGTTGCTGGTGACACAGCGAGAGGCGGCGTGCCGAGGTGACAGCGCCGGCGGCGCGGACTCGTTAGCATGCGAAGTTCTCGACACAACATGAAAGTGCATGGTGAAGGACTTCAGATTCTGCCCCTGTTGTGCCACGGCCTTGCAGACGCAACATGACGGCGAGCGCGACCGGTTGCGCTGCCCGGCCTGCGACTTCACCCACTGGAACAACCCGACGCCGGTGCTGGCGGCCATCATTGAGCTGTCGGACCGTGACAACCAGATTCTGCTGGCCCGCAATGCCGCCTGGCCGGGTCGCATGTTTGCCCTGATCACCGGCTTCATGGAAGCGGGCGAAAGCCCGGAAGACGGCATCCGGCGGGAGATCGCCGAGGAAACCTCGCTGTCGGTGTCCTCGCTGACCCTGCACGGGGTCTGCGACTTCCAGCGCATGAACCAGGTGATCATCGCCTATCACGCGGTGGCGCACGGCGAGATCGTGCTGTCGCCCGAGCTGGCCGAATACCGGCTGTTCACCCCGCACACCGTGCGGTGCTGGCCGGGCAGCACCGGGCTCTTGCTGGCGCAGTGGCTGCGCGCCCGCGGTCATGAGCCGCAATGGATGGAATGGCCCAAGCCCTAGAATGGCAGCTTCAAGGACACACGCGCATGGACATCCACAAGGAACTCGACACCCGCGGGCTCAATTGCCCGCTGCCCATCCTCAAGGCCAAGAAGGCGCTGGCCGAAATGCACAGCGGCGAGTTGCTGCGGGTGGTGTCGACCGACCCGGGTTCTCTGCGCGACTTCCAGGCTTTTGCGAAGCAGACGGGCAATGAGCTGATGGACCAGCAGACGCAGGACAAGGAGTTCATCCACGTCCTGCGCCGCCGCTGAAGAGAGGCGCCCGCGCGGGCTTCTCCAGCACCGCGCTCCAGGCGAAAAAAAAGCGGCGCCCGGGCGCCGCTTTGTCGTGAAGCGCCTGACGGCGCTCGGTGTCACAGGTCCAGGTTCTGCAGGTATTCGCGGAAGCCGGGGCCCAGTTGCGGGTGAGCCAGGGCCAGTTCGACCGAGGCTTGCAGGAAGCCTTCCTTGCTACCGCAATCATAACGAGTGCCTTCATAGCGATAGGCAAACACCTTCTCCCGACGCAGCAGGCCGGCGATGCCGTCCGTCAGCTGGATCTCGCCACCCACGCCCTTGGGTTGGCGGCGGATCTCGTCGAAGATGCCCGAGGTCAGGATGTAGCGGCCTGCCACGCCCAGGCGCGAGGGCGCGACTTCCGGAGCCGGCTTCTCGACGATCTGCTGGATGTCGACCAGGCGGTCGTTGACCGCAATGCCGTCGACGATGCCGTAGCGGCGGGTGTGCTCGGGCGGCACTTCCTGCACGGCGACGATGGTGGCCTTCCAGTCGGCGAACTGGTTGACCATCTGCTTCATCACCGGGGGACGGCCCACCATCAGGTCGTCGGCCAGGATCACGGCGAAGGGGTGGCCGTTGACCAGGGTCTCGGCGCACAGCACCGCATGGCCCAGGCCCAGCATCTTCGGCTGGCGCACGAACACGCATTCCATGTCGTCCGGCTTGATGGACTGCAGGATGCGCAGCATCTCGTGCTTGCCGGCCGCTTCGAGCTCGGTTTCCAGTTCGTAGGCCATGTCGAAGTGGTCTTCGATCGGGCGCTTGGTGCGACCGGTCACGAAGATCATTTCGCGGATACCGGCTTCATAAGCCTCTTCCACGGCGTACTGGATCAGCGGCTTGTCGACCACCGGCAGCATCTCTTTGGGCTGCGCCTTGGTGGCGGGGAGGAAGCGGGTGCCGAGGCCAGCGACGGGAAAGACGGCTTTAGTGACGTGCATGTGTATTTTCCTCCTGAAATATCGAGTGGCAGACCGTACTGCAAGCTTCAAGCCAGCCTGGAGATCTGATCACGCACCTTTTGGAGCGTAACAGTGAATTCTTGCAGCCGTACTTTTTCCTGTTCCACCACGTTAGCGGGTGCACGTGCCACAAAACTTTCGTTACTAAGTTTCCCTTGGGCCTTGGCGATCTCGGCTTCCAGGCGTTTGATTTCCTTGCCCAGGCGCTCGCGTTCGGCGGCCGCGTCGATCTCGACGTGCAGCGCCAGACGCACCGCGCCCTGCACCGCCACCGGCGCCTGGGCGGTGGCTTGCGCGAAGGCCGCCTCGTCGTCGAAGACCTTCACTTCGCTCACCTTGGCCAGCGTCTGCAGCAGCGCCGCCGCCTGCGTCACGAAAGCCGCGTCGCCGACGGTGTAGAGCGGCACCCGCTCGGCCGGCGACAGGCCCATTTCGCTGCGCAGGGTGCGGCTGGCTCCGACCAGGGCCTTGAGCTGCTCGACCCAGGCGTCGGCCTTCGGGTCGATGCGCTCCAGCTGGGCCTGCGGATAGGGGGCAAGCATGATGGAATCGTCAGCGTCGGCCGCCTTGCGGCCGGCCACCGGCGCGACCTTCTGCCACAGCTCCTCGGTGATGAAGGGGGTGATGGGGTGCAGCAGGCGCAACACCGTTTCGAGCACCCGGATGAGGGTGCGGCGGGTGGCGCGCTGCTGGGCCTCGTTGCCATTGGCGATCTGCACCTTGGCGATTTCGAGGTACCAGTCGCAGTACTGGTCCCAGACGAACTGGTAGATGGCGTTGGCGACGTTGTCGAGCCGGTACTCGGCAAAGCCCTGTTCCACCGCGTGCTCCACGCGCTGCAGCTCGCCGGTGATCCAGCGGTCGGCCTGCGAGAACTCGAGCCAGCCACCCGGGGCGCAGTCGGCCGGGCCGTGCTCGGCCAAGCCGCAGTCCTTGCCCTCGCAGTTCATCAGCACGAAGCGGGTGGCGTTCCAGAGCTTGTTGCAGAAGTTGCGGTAGCCCTCGCAGCGCTTGGAGTCGAAGTTGATGTTGCGGCCCAGGCTGGCCAGCGCCGCGAAGGTGAAGCGCAGGGCGTCGGCGCCGTAGCCCGGGATGCCCTCGGGGAATTCCTTCTTGGTGGCCTCACGCACCTTCGAGGCGGTCTCGGGGCGGCGCAGGCCGGTGCTGCGCTTCTCCAGCAGCGGCTCCAGCCCAATGCCGTCGATCAGGTCGACCGGGTCGAGCACGTTGCCTTCGGACTTGCTCATCTTCTTGCCCTGCGCGTCGCGCACCAGGCCGTGGATGTAGACGTCGCGGAAAGGCACCTGGCCGGTGAAGTGCACCGTCATCATGATCATCCGGGCGACCCAGAAGAAGATGATGTCGAAGCCGGTGACGAGCACCGAGGAGGGCAGGAAGAGGTCCATCTCCTTGGTCTGCTGGGGCCAGCCCAGCGACGAGAAGGGCACCAGCGCAGAGGAGAACCAGGTGTCGAGCACGTCCTCGTCGCGGCGCAGCTCGCCGTCGTAGCCGGCGGCGCGGGCCTGGGCGCGCGCCTCGTCCTCGCTGCGGGCGACGAACAGCTGGCCGTCGTTGCCGTACCAGGCCGGGATCTGGTGGCCCCACCAGAGCTGGCGCGAGATGCACCAGTCCTGGATGTTGTTCATCCACTGGTTGTAGGTGTTGGTCCACTGCTCGGGCACGAAGCGCACGCGGCCGTCCTGCACCACCTCGATGGCTTCCTCGGCGATCGACTTGCCGTTGGCGCCCGGCTTGCTCACGGCGACGAACCACTGGTCGGTCAGCATCGGCTCGATGACCTGGCCGGTGCGCTCGCAGCGCGGCACCATCAGCTTGTGCTTCTTGACGTCGACCAGGAAGCCCTGGGCCTGCAGGTCGGCCACCACCTGCTTGCGGGCCTCGAAGCGGTCCAGGCCACGGTAGGCGGCGGGGGCTTCGTCGTTGATCTTGGCGTCCAGCGTCAGCACGCAGATCATCGGCAGGCGATGGCGCTGGCCCACCGCATAGTCGTTGGTGTCGTGGGCCGGCGTGACCTTGACGACGCCGGTGCCGAATTCGCGGTCGACATACGGGTCGGCAATGACCGGGATGGTGCGGCTGCACAGCGGCAGCACCACCTCGCGGCCGACCAGCGCGCTGTAGCGCTCATCCTCCGGATGCACCATGAGCGCGACGTCGCCCAGCATGGTTTCCGGCCGGGTGGTGGCCACCACCAGTTCGCCCGAGCCGTCGGCCAGCGGGTAGCGGATGTGCCACAGCGAGCCTTCCTCTTCCTCGCTGGTGACTTCCAGGTCGCTGACCGCCGACTTCAGCACCGGGTCCCAGTTGACCAGCCGCTTGCCGCGGTAGATCAGGCCTTCCTCGAACAGGCGCACGAAGGTGTCGGTGACGACGGGCGAGAGCTTCTCGTCCATCGTGAAGTACTCGTGCTGCCACGACACCGAGTCGCCCATGCGGCGCATCTGCTGGGTGATGGTGGAGCCCGACTGCTGCTTCCATTCCCAGACCTGGGCCACGAAGTTCTTGCGGCCCAGCTCGTAGCGCGACTGCCCACGTGCCTGCAGCTGGCGCTCCACCACGATCTGCGTGGCAATGCCGGCATGGTCGGTGCCCGGCACCCAGAGCGTGTTGAAGCCCCGCATGCGGTGGTAGCGCGTCAGCGAGTCCATCACCGTCTGGTTGAACGCATGCCCCATGTGCAGGGTGCCGGTCACGTTGGGCGGCGGCAGCTGGATGCTGAACGACGGCCGGGTCTCGTCCAGCGTCGGGGCATACAGGCCGCGGCGCTCCCATTCGGGGCCCCATTTGGCTTCGATGGCTTTCGGTTCGAATGACTTGGGCGTTTCGGACATGGTGCCGTGTGCAGTGAAAGTCGGGCGGTGAAAGGAAAGCGGCGTCCCGCAGGACGCCGCCGAGCATTGGGAATGCCGCGATTTTAGGCTGTCGGCCGCAGGCGGCTCACATCAGCAGGTGTTCACCGGCGTTGTCGCCGCCGAGGATCACGTAGTTGACCTTGCGCACGTCCGCCAGGCAACGTCCGCCGGCATAGCTGATGGAGCTCTGCAGGTCTTCCTGCATCTCGCGCAGCGTGTCGCCCAGCCGGCCCTTGACCGGCTCCAGGATGCGCTTGCCCTCGACATGCTTGTATTCGCCCTTGTTGAAGTCGGACGCGCTGCCGTAGTACTCCTTGTAGAGCCTGCCGTCGACCTCGACCGTCTGGCCGGGCGATTCCTCGTGGCCGGCGAACAGCGAGCCGATCATCACCAGCGTGGCGCCAAAGCGCACGCTCTTGGCGATGTCGCCATGCTCACGGATGCCGCCGTCGGCGATGATGGGCTTGGTGGCCACCCGCGCACACCACTTCAGTGCCGACAGCTGCCAGCCGCCGGTGCCGAAGCCGGTCTTCAGCCGGGTGATGCAGACCTTGCCCGGGCCGATGCCGACCTTGGTGGCGTCGGCGCCCCAGTTCTCGAGGTCGATCACCGCCTCGGGCGTGCCGACGTTGCCGGCGATCACGAAGCTGTCGGGCAGCTTCTGCTTGATGTGGCCGATCATGCGCTGCACCGAATCGGCATGGCCGTGGGCAATGTCGATGGTGATGTAGTCGGCGCCCACTCCTTCAGCGGCCAGCCGGTCGATGACCTCGTAGTCGGCCTGCTTCACGCCCGAGCTGATCGAGACGAACAGGCCCTTGTCCCGCATGCGCCGGGCGTAGGCGACGTTGTCGAGGTCGAAGCGGTGCATCACGTAGAAGTAGCCGTCGGCGGCCAGCTGTTCGGTGATGCGTTCGTCCACCACCGTCTTCATGTTGGCGGGCACCACCGGCAGCTTGAAGCGGCGGCCGCCGAACTCCACCGAGGTGTCGCACTCGCTGCGGCTTTCCACGCGGCATTTGCGCGGCAACAGCAGGATGTTGTCGTAGTCGAAGATTTCCATCAGAGATCGCTCCGTAAGCAGGTAGGACGCCGCGTTGAAGCAGTGCGGCGTCGAAGGCTGCGAGCGCTTGACTTGGAGACCCGGCCGGCGGCCGAAGGCCCCCGGGGACGGAGGTGGCCGCGCAAACAAAAACCGGGCGCCAAAATTTGGGCCCGGTGGCTGATTCTACTCACCTCGCGCGGCATCGGCTGCAAGGGGCTTCGCCGGGCTCCCTAGAATCGCGACATGAGTCTCGATTTTCCGCCTGCCGCTGCGTCGGCCCTGCTCAACAACCTCAACCCGGAGCAGCTGGCCGCCGTCACGCTGCCCAGCCGTCCGGCCCTGATCCTGGCTGGCGCCGGCTCCGGCAAGACGCGGGTGCTCACCACCCGCATTGCCTGGCTGGTGCAGACCGGCCAGGTCTCCCCGGCCGGCGTGATGGCCGTCACCTTCACGAACAAGGCCGCCAAGGAGATGCTGACCCGCCTGGGCGCCATGCTGCCCATCCCCGTGCGGGGCATGTGGATCGGTACCTTCCACGGCCTGTGCAACCGCTTCCTGCGGGCGCATTGGAAGCTCGCCAACCTGCCGCAGGGCTTCCAGATCCTCGATTCGCAGGACCAGCTCTCGGCGGTGCGCCGCGTCATCAAGGGCATGAACCTCGACGAGGAACGCTTCGTGCCCAAGCAGGTGACATGGTTCATCGCCGGCAGCAAGGAAGAAGGCCTGCGGCCGCAGGACGTGGTGGTGCGCGACGAGCAGAGCCGCAAGCTGGCCGAGATCTACCAGGCCTACGAGGACCAGTGCCAGCGCGAAGGCGTGGTCGACTTCGCCGAGCTGATGCTGCGCACCTATGAGCTGATGCGCGACCAGCCGGCCCTGCGCGAGCACTACCAGCGGCGCTTCCGGCATCTCCTGGTCGACGAGTTCCAGGACACCAACCGGCTGCAGTACGCCTGGCTGAAGATGTTCGCCGGACCGGGCAGCAGCGTGTTCGCAGTGGGCGACGACGACCAGAGCATCTACGCCTTCCGCGGTGCCCAGGTGGGCAACATGTCGGACTTCGAGCGCGAGTTCGAGGTGGAGCAGGTCATCAAGCTGGAGCGCAACTACCGCAGCTTCGGCAACATCCTCGACTCGGCCAACCACCTCATCGCGCACAACACCAAGCGGCTGGGCAAGAACCTGCGGACCGAGGCCGGGCCCGGCGAGCCGGTGCGGGTGTACGAGTCCACCAGCGACTATGCCGAGGCGCAGTGGCTGATCGAGGAGGCACAGCAGCTGCACCGTGACGGCATTGCGCGCTCGGAGATCGCCATCCTCTACCGCTCCAACGCCCAGTCGCGGGTGATGGAAAGCGCGCTGTTCAATGCCGGCATCCCGTACCGCGTGTACGGCGGGCTGCGCTTCTTCGAGCGGGCCGAAATCAAGCATGCGCTGGCCTATCTGCGCCTGCTGGAGAACCCGAACGACGACACCAGCTACCTGCGGGTCGTCAACTTTCCGACCCGGGGCATCGGCGCACGCACCATCGAGCAGCTGCAGGACGCGGCGCGCGCCAGCGGCCGCAGCCTCTACCAGAGCGTGACGGCCGTCACCGGCAAGGGCGGCGCGAACCTGCTCGCGTTCAACCAGCTGGTGGATGCGATGCGCGACGCCACCCGCGGCCTGACCCTGCGCGAGATCATCGAGCACGTGGTACAGGCCTCGGGCCTGGCCGACTTCTACCTCAACGAGAAGGAAGGCCGCGAGCGGCTGGAGAACCTGGCCGAACTGGTCAATGCGGCCGAGGCCTTCGTCACGCAGGAAGGCTTCGGCAAGGATGCCATTGCCCTGCCGGTGGACGAGCAGGCCGCTTCACCCGGCGCGCTGGCTGACGGCGACCCGCCCGCGGTGGCGCGCACCGAGCAGACCCCGGACGCCGAGACCGGCGAGATCATGTCGCCGCTGGCCGCCTTTCTCACTCACGCGGCGCTGGAGGCCGGCGATAACCAGGCCCAGGCGGGGCAGGATGCCATCCAGCTGATGACGGTGCATGCCGCCAAGGGGCTGGAGTTCGACGTGGTGTTCATCACCGGGCTGGAGGAAGGCCTGTTCCCGCACGAGAACTCGCTGTCCGACCACCAGGGGCTCGAGGAGGAACGGCGCCTGATGTATGTGGCCATCACCCGGGCGCGCCGACGGCTCTACCTGAGCCACAGCCAGACCCGCATGCTGCACGGGCAGACCCGCTACAACATCAAGAGCCGCTTCTTCGAGGAGCTGCCCGAGGCGGCGCTGAAGTGGATCACTCCCAAGGTGCAGGCCTTCGGCTCCGGCTATGCGCGCGACTACAAGGCCGCCTGGGCCAGCGGCCCGGGCGCGGGGTCGGTGGCGGCTGGCGGCGAGAAGAAGATGGCGCCCAAGGTGGCCACCTCCGACGGGGTGGCCCTGCGCATGGGCCAGTCGGTCTTCCACACGAAGTTCGGTGAAGGGGTGATCGTGACGCTGGAAGGCAGCGGCCCGGACGCGCGCGCACAGATCAATTTCGGCCGCCATGGCATGAAGTGGCTGGCGCTCAGCGTGGCGAAGCTGACGCCGGTCGACTGAAGCCGCGCCGCTGGTGCGGTGGCAATGCCGCCCCGGCATCGGCGTCGGCGCGCGGAGCCTCCCCCGGGGCGGCACGACGCGGGGCGGCTGCCATCCGGGTTCGCATTCCGCGGGTGAAGGGGTGCAGCCGCCCGGGACACGTGGGCTGGCGAGCGCCTATGTTCTGCTGTGCAGAACGTCGTTTCGATCTGAATTGACGTTGGCCGGGGCCCGTGACACGATCCGCGTTCCTTGGCATTGCGGGACATCGCGGTCATGACTGCCTCATCGCCCCTGGCCGCTGCGGCGGCTTCCGTTGACGCCGGCTCGACCTGCCCCGTCCTGCCGGCCCGCCTGCACCAGGTGATCGACCGCTGGGCGCGTGACACGCCCTCCGCGCCGGCCCTCGAGGACGCCACCCAGCAGCTGAGCTACGCAGAGCTGCAGCAGCGGGTGGCTGCGGCCGGCAAGCGGCTGGCTGCGGCCGGCTTGCGGCCCGGCGACCGCTTGCTGGTGGTGGCCGAGAACTGCGCGGCAGCGGCGCTGCTCGCGCTGGCCTGCAGCACCATCGACGCCTGGTGCTCGCTGGTGAATGCGCGGCTGTCGCCGCGCGAAGTCGATGCGGTCATCGAACATGCCGGCCCTCGCCGGGTGGTGGTGCTGGAGGGCGGCTCGGCGGAAGCCGCCGCCCACGCGCGCCGGCTCGGTGCCGCGGCGCAGGACTGGCCCGAGCTGGGCGCCTTGCACCTGGGTGCGCTCAACGAGGACTGCCGGCCGGAGCCGGTCCATGCGGCGGCCAGCGAGCAAGTGGCTGCCCTCGTCTACACGTCGGGCACTTCCGGCAGCCCGAAGGGCGTGATGCTGACGCATGCCAACCTGCTGTTCATCGCCGAGAACGGCCGGCGCATGCGACGGCTCGTGCCGGGCGACCGGGTTTGGGGCGTCTTGCCGCTGTCGCATGTCTATGGCTTGACTTCCGTGCTGCTGGCGACGCTGCATGCTGGCGCCAGCCTGGTCCTCGTGCCGCGTTTCGATGCGGCGGAGATGGCTCGGGCGCTGGCCGTCGGCGGCATCACGGTGCTGCATGGCGTACCGGCCATGTACGCCAAGCTGCTGGCCTGGAGCCGCCAGCCGGGCCATGTCCTGCGGGCGCCGGCCTTGCGTGTGGCGCAGTCGGGCGGCGCGCCACTGGACGAGGCGCTGAAGGCCGCCGTCGAGCAGGCCCTGGGCGTGGTGCTGCACAACGGCTATGGCATGACCGAGGCCGCGCCCTCCATCGCCCAGACCCGGCTCGACACGCCGCGGCGTGACGCCTCGGTGGGCATGCCCATCCCCGGCACCGAGGTGCGCATCGTCGACCTGCAGCGCCAGCAGCCGGTGCCTGGCGGTGAGACCGGTGAGCTGTGGGTGCGCGGGCCGCAGGTGATGAAGGGCTACTACCGCGATGCCGTGCTGACCCGGCAGACGGTGAACGCCGAGGGCTGGCTGCATACCGGCGACCTGGCGCGCCTGGCGCCCGACGGTGTGCTGGAGGTGGTGGGGCGTTCCAAGGAACTCATCATCCGATCCGGTTTCAATGTCTACCCCGTGGAGGTGGAGCAGGCCTTGTGCGCCCACCCCGACGTGATGCAGGCAGCGGTGGTGGGGCGCCCGGTGCCGGGCAACGAAGAGGTGGTGGCCTTTGTGGAGCCAGTGCCCGGCCGGCAACTGGAGGCGGGCACGCTGCAGGCCTGGCTGCGCGAGCGGTTGTCGCCATACAAGCTGCCGTCGGCCATCGTGCTGATGGCGCAATTGCCTGCCTCGACCACAGGCAAGGTGGCGAAGGCCCGCCTGCGCGAGCTGGCCCAGCAGCCGCTTGCGGGCAGCTGCGCCTGAGGCCGGCGACGCTGCCACAGTGGGACGGCAACACGAGGGGACGCGAGATGGGCACACGGCAGGCAGATGCCGCGGCAACGGCGGGCGATGACACGGTAGACCGCAGCGGCGGCGGGCAGACCCGCGGCCGCCGTGATGCCGGTGCTGCGGGCAGCCGGCCCGGCAAGCTGAAGGAGGACCGACATTTCGTCACCGCGCTGGCCCGCGGCCTGGACGTGCTGAGTTGCTTCCGCTCCAGTGACGGGATGCTGGGCAACCAGGAGCTGGCGCGGCGCTGCGGCCTGCCCAAGTCCACCGTCTCGCGCCTGACCTACACGCTGACCAGGCTCGGCTTCCTCGATCAGGTGGAGGACACCGGCCGCTACCGGCTGGGGAGCGCCACCCTGTCGCTCGGCAGCGCGATGCTCGCCCGCATGGACGTGCGCCAGCAGGCCCGGCCGCTGATGCAGGCGCTGGCCGATGCCTCGCAGGCCATGGTGTCGCTGGGCTCGCGCGACCGGTTGAGCATGATCTATGTCGAGAACTGCCGCAGCCAGTCGGCGCTGACGCTCAGCCTGGACGTCGGCTCGCGCATCCCGCTGGCCACCACGGCGATGGGCCGCGCCTACCTCGCGATGTGCGACGAGGGCGAGCGCCAGGCGTTGATGGAGCGCATCCGCGAGCTCGACGAGGCCGCCTGGCCGCGCCTGCGGGAAGGCATCGAGCAAGGCGTGCAGCAGTACCGCGAGCTCGGCGTGTGCTGCTCCTTCGGCGACTGGCAGCCAGAGGTCAATGCGATCGCGGTGGCCTTCCGGCCGGCCGGGCAACGCAAGCTGATGGCCATCAACTGCGGTGGCCCGGCCTTCCACCTGAGCCGCGACGATCTGCTGGGGCAGGTGCGGCCGCGCCTGGTGGCGCTGGGCGCACAGCTGGAGCGTGCCGCCGGACAGTGAGACCGGCAGGCGCAAGCGCAGGCGAGCCGACCGACCCGCCAGCAAGCGCCGCCCATGTCGGGCTCACGCCCCGGGCGGGACAGCCGGGCGCCCGGCGAAAGGCCGGCGCCGCCGGGCACGGTCAGTCGTCATCCTCGTCGTCGTCGGAGACGGCGTTGATGCCGGCCTCGACCGCTGCGCCCGTCACCTTGACGCCGGTGCTCACCACCGCGCCGGTGACCGAGATGGCGGCCCCTGCGGCCGCGCCTGCCACGCTGACGACGGCGCAGCCGCCCAGCAGCAGGCTGCACAGGCCGCCGAGCAGCAGCTGCTGCAAGTAACGCAGGGCAGGGCGCATGATGTGTCGATTCCGGAGCAGAAACGGCTTCATTATCGGTGTGCGGCCGGCCTGCCATGGCGCCGGCCGGCGGGCATCCGTCACACGATGTTCATGAAGCTGTAACGGCTCCTTCATGCATCGTCCCTAAGCTGCCGCGGGT
This sequence comes from Eleftheria terrae, assembly GCF_030419005.1. Lineage (NCBI taxonomy): Bacteria > Pseudomonadati > Pseudomonadota > Betaproteobacteria > Burkholderiales > Eleftheria > Eleftheria terrae. Next base: position 1,738,875 of record NZ_CP106951.1, on the reverse strand, counting down.
CTTTCACCCCAACGCCCTACAGAGGACGACTCCATGAGCCAGCCGCTCGGCTTTCCCCAGCAAGCCATCGATCACGACGACATCGACAACAACAACTCGGGCAACGAAACCTTCGAGGCGGTGCTGCAGGCCCGCATGAGCCGCCGCTCCATGCTGCGGGGCGGCGTTGGCACCGCGGCCACCGCGGTGTTCGGCGGCCTGGCGATGGCCGCCTGCGGCGGGGGCGGGGGTGACGACGACGACCATCAGCCCGGCAACGGCCAGCCGCCGGCCGAGACCTTGCTCGGCTTCAAGGCCGTGGCCAAGAGCCTGGCCGACACGGTGGTGGTGCCCGAGGGCTACACGGCCAGCGTGCTGTACCGCCTGGGCGACCCGATCGCCGCCGGCGTGGCCGCCTACAAGAACGACGGCACCGACGACAACTACGAGCAGCGCGCCGGCGATCACCACGACGGCATGGAGTTCTTCGGCCTCAACGCCGCCGGCACTGCCCGCGACCCCAACGGGTCCGAACGCGGCCTGCTGGCGATGAACCACGAAGCCACGTCGGACGAGAACGGCCAGGTGCTGTTCATGCACCCGGCCGGCGGCAGCCCCAACTCGGCCCGCGTTGCGGCCGAGGTCGACAAGGAAGTGGCGGCGCACGGCATCTCCATCGTCGAGGTGCGCAAGGCCGACGGCCGCTTCCGCTATGTGCAGGACTCGGCCTACAACCGCCGCTTCACGCCGCTCACCCCGGTGGTGCTGGCCGGGCCGGCGCGCGGCCATGCGCTGATGGTCACCAGGTACTCGACCGACGGCACCGCCGCCCGCGGCACGCTGAACAACTGCGGCACGGGCTACACCCCGTGGGGCACGCTGTTGTCGGGCGAGGAGAACTGGGCCAACTACTTCAAGCGCTCGGCCGAGGACGACACCGCGCGGGCCGGCGACAAGAGCATCGTGGCGCTGGAGCGCTACGGCCGCAAGAAGGGCGCCAACACCCGCCACGGCTGGGAAACCGCCGGCAGCGAGGACAAGTACGCCCGCTGGGACCTGAGCGTGAAGGCCGCGACGGCCGCTGGCGACTACCGCAACGAGCTGAACACCTACGGCTACATCGTCGAGGCCGACCCCTACGACCGCAACACCTCGATGAAGAAGCGCACCGCGCTGGGCCGCTTCGCGCACGAGAGTGCCGCCTTCTCCAGGCTGGTGCCGGGCAAGCCGCTGGCGGTCTACATGGGTGACGACTCGCGCGGCGAGTACATGTACAAGTTCGTCTCCACCGCGGTATGGAACGCGGCCGATGCGAACCCGGCCAACCGCATCACCACGGGCGACAAGTACCTCGACTCGGGCAAGCTCTTCGTCGCCAAGTTCAATGCCGACGGCACCGGCCAGTGGATCGAGCTGTCGATCGACCAGCCGGCCATCGCTGGCTACGCGGCCTACGACTTCGCCGACCAGGCCGACGTGTTGATCAATGCCCGGCTGGCCGCCGATGCGGTGGGCGCGACCAAGATGGACCGGCCCGAATGGTGCGCGACCCATCCGGGCACCGGCGAGGTCTACTACACCCTCACCAACAACAGCAACCGCAAGGTCGAGCCGGACCCGGCGAGCACCTCGCAGATGGGGGTCGACGCGGCCAACCCGCGCTCCTACAAGGACGGCGGCGCGGGGTCGGCCGGCAACCACAACGGCCACATCATCCGTTTGCGGGAGAACGGCGGCGAGGCCGCAGCCACCGGCTTCGCCTGGGACGTCTACCTGTTCGGCGCCGAAGTGGGCTCCGATCCGGCCACGGTGAACCTGTCGGGCCTCACTGCCGACCAGGACTTCTCCAGCCCGGACGGCCTGTGGTTCAGCCGCGCCACCGGTGTCTGCTGGATCCAGACCGATGACGGCGCCTACACCGATGTCACCAACTGCATGATGCTGGCCGCGCTGCCGGGGCAGGTGGGCGATGGTGGCAAGAAGACGCTCACCCACACCAAGGCCGACAAGACGACGCTGGCGGTGGACACGCAAGTCGGCAAGGCGCCGACGGCCCAGACCCTCAAGCGCTTCCTGGTGGGCCCGGTGGGCAGCGAGATCACCGGCTGCGCGGAGACGCCCGACGGCAAGGCGCTGTTCGTCAACATCCAGCACCCGGGCGAGAGCACCCGGCTGGCCGACATCGGCAGCCCCTCGAAGTACAGCAGCCATTGGCCCGACGGCGGCACCGCGCGGCCGCGCTCGGCCACCATCGTGATCACCAAGAACGACGGCGGCCGCATCGGCAGTTGACGCCGGGGCTCCGGCTCGCGGTGCGCAACGAGCCGGAACCGCCGCATGACACCAGGGACCCGGAGGCGCGCGGAAGGGCGCCAAGGGGGCGCAGCCCGCCAACTGCGCTTCCTAGAGTGGGGGCCGGTGCTGTTTGCGTCCCCCTGCGCCATCGCCACCTTGCATGGCATGCCAGCCTCCCCTGTGGAGGCCGGCGCGTTTCAGGGCTTGACCACCACGTCGAAGAACTTCTCCACGCAACGCTGGTAGTCACCGGCCTTCAGTGCGAAGTGGGCGGTCTGGTAGCCGACCAGCTTGCAGGCGAAGGCCTTGCCTTCCGGCTTGTCCGGGTGGTAGGACCAGTCCTGGTCCCAATAGATGTCCAGCGCGCCGGCGCCGCCCACCTCGAAGCGCTTCTGGTTGGCGCAGCCCAGCTCTTCCTGCGGGCCGATCGGCACGCCCAGTGCCGCCGCATGCTGCCGGTAGTAGGCGATGCGGTTGACCGACTGCGGTTTCTCCGCGCCTTGCCCGCATTCGATGCCTCCGTTGATGATGTTGGTGGTGGCCCCGAAGCCCGGCCGGATGCCGGCCGCGGTGTCCACCGCATTGGGCTGCCAGGTGCCGTCCACCACATGCAGCATGCTGGGCTTGGGCGAGGCGGGGTAGACCAGGAAGAACACCGCCGAGGCAAGGTTCAGCCAGGTGTCGGCCACCTGCTCGGGGGCGTTCAGCAGCACCTTCACGTCGCCGAAGATCGCATCCGAGAACGGCCCGTAGTTGTAGTTGTAGGACAGCTGCTTGGCGCCGCGGCCGAAGTACTGCTTGAAGCGGCCCTGCGCGTCCTTGCCGCAGGGCCAGGCCTGGCCCTGCCAGGTGGTGGGACTGCATTCGTTGTTGTACGGGCAGCCGTAGCTGTTCTCGGTGCAACCCGCCTCGCGCACGAAGTACAGCGCCTGGCGCCATTCCGGGATGGCGTTGTTGCGGTCGTGCGCGCCGGTTTCCTGCGTGAAGTGCGCGAACATCGTTGCCAGGATCTTGCGGCAGATGGCGTCGGAGTCGCGGCCGTCGCTGTAGCTCATGCAGACACCCGAGAACTTGGCGATGGCCTGCAGCAAGCCGGTGTAGGTGTAGGAGCCGTCGCGCATCGGGAACAGGTAGTCCCACTGGCTTTGCGGCAGCAGGCGCTCGACCCGCTTGACGTTCTCCGGATTCCCGGCAGCCCCCGGCGTGACGGTATTGACGACGCTCTGCGGGCGGGTCGCCACCGAGGCCTTCACCGAACGGAACAATGCCGTGTTCGTCAATGCCGCTTCGGTGGCCTGGACGTCGGACAGCCGCAGGATGTACTTGCCGGTGACCGGATCCTTGATGACCGAGGCCAGCGCGAAGCTCTGGGCCTTGCTGGCCGTGGCGCCCTGGTTGTCCGTCACGGTCAGCGTCACGGCATAGGTGCCGGGTGCGGCGTAGCTGTGGCTTGCCTTGGCGCCGCTGGCACTGCTGCCGTCGCCGAACTCCCAGCGCCATTGGCTGACCTGGCCGTCTGCATCGCTGGAGGTGCTGCCGTCGAGCTGCAGGCTGAGCCGGTCCACCGTGGCGCTGAAGGCGGCGACTGGCGGCTTGTTGGTCCCCGGGGTGCCACCGCCGCCGTCGCAACTGCCCAGCGGTTTCCACACCGCCCAGGCGCCGGAGTTGCCGGCGGGCGACTGGCCCTGCGTCCACCAGTTCGCGCTATAGGCATTGCCACCGTCCTGCACCTGCTGGCCGGTGGTGTACGCGGTGCCGGCGTTCCACACCGGCAGGTTGCGGCAGTCCACGGCCTGGGCGGAGGTGGCCAGCAGACCGCCGAGCAGCAGGGCTAGCAGGGCCGGCCGCGGGCCGCGACGGTTGTCGCCTGGAGTTTCGGGAAAGGGCTCCGGCCGGTCGGCGGAGGGCAGGGCGCAGCGCATGGCGGCCGCGGCCGCGGGGACGGACATGGACATGAACGGGTCTCCTACGTTCAAGGCACGGTGGGATGGCACTGTGGGAGCGTCGTGTCGCCGCCAGTGCATGCGGCGCGACAAGACCAGTACCTGTGATTGATCTTGTACTGGTATTGGATTCTAAATACCAGTTCGCGCCAAGACCGCTCGGCAAGGCAGGTCGACCGTCCTAGCGAACGGGCTGCCGAAAGACGCCGGCGGCCCGGCGCGCAGAACGGGGAGGCGGTATGGCGCCGCCGCGCGTGTCAATCCAGGCGGCGAGAGGCGGCCGGGTGCGGCTGCTCCGCCTGCTCCGGCATGTAGCCCCGGCCGTCGCGCACGCCCTTGCGGCCCAGCTCCTGCCAGCGGGTGCGCAGGCGCAGCAGGCCAGCGAGGAATTCGAGTTCCTCGTCGGTGTGGTTGATCATCCCGGCCGGGCGCAGGCGCTGGCCGGCCGGCTGCCCGGGCTCGGCCCACACCGCCTGGTGGTAGTCCGACTGCGACAGCAGGCGGGTGGCACCGGCCTTCAGCTCGACGCGGCCGTAGCAGTTGCAGAAATAGGTGCGGCCGTCCTCGCGGGCCTCGGTATAGACGCCGGTGCCGCGGATGCCGATGGTCAGCGCGGGCGTCTGTACCAGGCGGGCCGTCTCGCGCCGGCCCCAGACCGACACCAGGCCGCCCGTCAGCAGGCGCAGGGCCGACACCAGGTGCACCGAGCGGCCCCGATCCAGCGTCAGGCGTGTGCGCTGGCGCAGGTGGAAGGCCGCGTCGCCGAGGGTGAACACCAGCATCGAGGCGTCGCCGGTCTCCAGCCTGTCGCCGGCCTGGATGAAGTCGCCGCGACGCAGGCGCTCGCCATTGAGCAGCGCCTCGCCGATCAGCGTGACGATGTTGCTGCGGCCCGGCGCGGCAAGCGGCCCCGCTGGCCAGCCGGCCAGCCAGGCGGCGGCGCCGACCAGCGTCTCACGGCGGGTGAGCCACTGCAGCTCGGTGGCGCTGCGGCCGTCAAGCAGGTGGCTCATCCGCCAGGTCGAGTTCGAAGCAGTCCACGAAGGTGAAGTACAGCGAAATGTAGAACACCGTCATGAACATCAGCGCGGCCGGAAAGGCCGCCAGCTGCACCATGCCGGGCGCGCCGAGCAGCGAGAACACCAGTGCCGACAGCACACCGAAGACAGCCACCACGCCGCCCCAGGTCAGCGCATACACCACAAAGGCGCCCTTGTTGCGCCAGCAGGCCACCAGGCTGAAGAAGACGGCCTTGGCCGCACTCACGCCACCCCAGTGCACCAGGGGCGGCGCATGCCAGAACATCACGCTCAATGGCAGGGCCAGCAGCAGGCGCAGCAGCAGGCCGCGCTGGACCCGGGGGTCGGCCAGCAGGTCCTCGCTGCCCGGGGCGCCGGACATGGCCTGCTCGAGGGCCGCCATGTCGCCCTCCAGCCAGCGGATCAGCAGCATCGCCACCAGCGAGGCGACCGCGTAGGCCACGCCAAGCCGGATCAGGGCCTGGGTGCGGCTGCGGTCGGTGCGGAAGGCCTGGACGAACACGCCCGGCATCGGGAAGCGGCCGCTCTGCGACTGGTGGGTGGCGATCATGAATCCCAGCGTGCCGGCCGGCAGCAGGGCCAACAGCAGCAAGCTTCCGACGTAGCGCAGCTCCAGCAGCAGGAAGGCGCCGAACAGGGCGATGAACAGCAGCGCCGTGAAGGCCAGCGGCTGGCGAAAGAACACGCGGAACGCCTGCTGCACCCACACGGTGCCCCGGCGGGCGCGTACCAGTCGAAGTTTCATGGCTCTTCTTGGTGGAAGTCGGTCTCGGCGATCGCCGGCCCCGGCCGGGCACCGGCATGGCGGCCCTGATGATAGGGCCGCTGCACGCGCGGGCTCAGCCCTTCACGTAGTGCCAGGGATTGGCGATGCGCTCGCGCAGGATGCGCTCGAAGTGCGTCGGGTCGTGAGCTTTCAGCATGTGCGCGTCACGCGGCAGGTGCCAGTCCCACAGGCGCGAGACCCAGAAGCGCAGGGCGCCGGCCCGCATCAAGCCGGGCAGCAGGCGTGACTCATGGTGAGTCAGTTCGCGTTCACTGTCGTAGGCCGCAAGGAAGGCCGTGGCACGCTCTTCCACCAGGCGGCCGCTGTCCAGGTCCACACACCAGTCGTTGAGGCAGACGGCGATGTCGAACAACCAGGTGTCGACGCCGGCGAAGTAGAAGTCGAAGAAGCCGGTGAGGGTGTCGCCCTCGAACATCGCGTTGTCGCGGAACAGGTCGGCATGGATTGGGCCGCGCGGCAATTCCGCATACACCGCGGAGCCGGCCAGATTCTGCTGGAAGGCGAGCTCCGATTCGAGCAGCTCCCGCTGGGGCGCCGCCAGGTGCGGCGCCACCACCGGCACCGTCTCGCCCCACCAGGCCAGGCCGCGCAGGTTTGGCTGGCTGCGCGGATAGTCGCGTCCGGCCAGGTGCATGCGCGCCAGCATGGCGCCCACGGCCTCGCAATGCCGGGTGCTGGGCGCCAGCTGGTGCCCGCCGCGCAGCCGGTTGACCACTGCGGCCGGCTTGCCGCCCACCGCATGCAGGATCTCGCCGGCGGCGTCGGCCTGCGGCTCGGGCACCGGGATGCCGTGGCCGGCCAGGTGCTTCATCAGGTGCAGGTAGAACGGCAGCTGCTCGAAGCCCAGGCGCTCGAACAGGGTGAGCACGTACTCTCCGCGTTCGGTGGTGAGGAAATAGTTGGTGTTCTCGATGCCGGAGGCGATGCCGCGCAGGCCGAGCGTGGCGCCGAGGTTCAGGCGCAGCGCCAGCGCCGCGGCATCGTCGAGGGAAACAGGCGTGAAGACGGCCATGGGGAAGGCAGCGTGCAGGGCACGGGGTTCAGGAAGGGAAGGCGGCGGAAATCAGAAGGACCACAGCTGCCAGACCCGCTTGCCGGCGGCGCCACGCTGGTTTTCGTTGGTCATGTCGCGGCCGCCGTCGGCCGGCAGGACTTCGTAGGCGGCGCCGCCTTTCTTCGGCTGCACGGTGATGCGGCGGTTCTGGCCGCGCACCCGCAATTCGTCGATGCGCGCGCCGTCATCCTCGATATGGATGCGCTGCACCGCCTCCTCGGGCACCGCCGCCGCAGCCGCGGGCTGGGCAGGGGCGGGCGCCGCGGCGGCAGCAGCGGCGAACAGGGCGGCCATCGAGGCCAGGCAGCAGGCAGAGCGCTTCATGGACGCGATTTTAGGCCCCGGTTGCATCTGCCCGGGCAGGCGGCCGAGGGCTTGCAGGAAAATGCCGCCATGAGCGACAACACCCTGCTGCTGGTCGACGGCTCCAGCTATCTCTATCGTGCCTTCCATGCCATGCCCGACCTGCGCAATGCGCAGGACGAGCCGACCGGCGCGATCTACGGGATGATCAACATGCTGCGCAAGCTGCGCGAGCAGTATCCCGCCCGCCATGCCGCCTGCGTCTTCGATGCCAAGGGCGACACCTTCCGCAACGAGTGGTATGCCGACTACAAGGCGCACCGGCCGCCGATGCCGCCGGACCTGGCGGCACAGATCGAGCCCATCCACGCGGTGGTGCGGCTGCTGGGCTGGCCGGTGCTGGAGGTGCCGGGCGTGGAGGCCGACGACGTCATCGGCACGCTGTCGGCCATGGCCTGCAAGCATGGCCGCAAGGTCATCGTCTCGACCGGCGACAAGGACATGGCCCAGCTGGTCAACGACCATGTCACGCTGATCAACACCATGAGCAACGAGACGCTCGACATCGCCGGCGTGCAGGCGAAGTTCGGCGTGCCGCCCGAGCGCATCATCGACTACCTCACGCTCATCGGCGACACGGTGGACAACGTGCCGGGCGTGGAGAAGGTCGGCCCCAAGACCGCCGTCAAGTGGCTGCTGGAGCACGGCTCGCTCGACGGCGTGATCGCCGCGGCCGACAAGATCAAGGGCGTGGCCGGCGACAACCTGCGCAAGGCCTTGGACTGGCTGCCGCAGGGCCGCCGCCTGATCACGGTGGTGACCGACTGCGACCTGAGCGGCCATGTCGACAACTGGCCCGCCTTCGATGCGCTGGAGTTCAAGGAGGTGGACCGCGAGGGCCTGCTCGGCTTCTTCACCCGCTACGGCTTCAAGACCTGGCGGCGCGAGCTGGAGGAGCAGCTGGGCCGGCAGGCCGCGCTGCCGGCCGGCGAGACGGGCCAGCTGTTCGGCGTCAGCAGCGGGGCCCCGGCGGCGGTGCCGGTGGTGGAGAAGCGCTACGAGACGGTGTTCGACTTCGAGGCGCTGGATGCCTGGATCGCGCGCCTGCGGGCGGCCCCGCTGGCGGCCCTCGATACCGAGACCGACTCGCTGGACCCGATGCGGGCCCGCATCGTCGGCATCTCCTTCAGCGTGACGCCGGGCGAGGCGGCCTATGTGCCGCTGCAGCACAGCTATGCCGATGCGCCCGAGCAGCTGCCGCTGGACCAGGTGCTGGAGCGCCTGCGGCCCTGGCTGGAAGACCCGGCGTGCGCCAAGCTCGGTCAGCATGTGAAGTACGACCTGCATGTCTTTGCCAATCACGGCATCGCGGTGCAGGGCTACCGCCACGACACCATGCTGCAGAGCTATGTGCTCGAGGCGCACAAGCCGCACAGCCTCGAGAGCCTGGCCGCCCGCCACCTCGACCGCAAGGGCCTGTCCTACGAGGACGTCTGCGGCAAGGGCGCCAGCCAGATTCCCTTCGCCCAGGTGGAGGTGGGGCGGGCCGCCGAATACTCGTGCGAGGACAGCGAGATGACGCTGCACGTGCACCAGACCCTGTGGCCGCAACTGCAGGCCGAGCCCCGGCTGCGCGAGGTGTACGAGAACATCGAGATGCCGGTGTCGGCGCTGCTGCTGCGCATCGAGCGCAATGGCGTGCTGATCGACGCCGGGCTGCTGGCACGGCAGGGCCAGGAGCTGGCGCAGCGCATCGTGGCACTGGAAGCCGAGGCGCATCAACTGGCCGGGCAGCCCTTCAACCTCGGCAGCCCCAAGCAGATTGGCGAAATCCTGTTCGGCAAGCTGCAGCTGCCGGTGGTCAAGAAAACGGCCAGCGGCGCTGCGTCCACCGATGAGGAAGTGCTCGAGAAGCTGGCCGAGGACTACCCGCTGCCGGCCAAGATCCTCGAGCACCGCAGCCTGTCCAAGCTCAAGGGCACCTATATCGACAAGCTGCCGCAGATGATCAACCCGGCCACTGGCCGGGTGCACACCAACTACGCGCAGGCAGTGGCGGTGACCGGGCGCCTGTCGAGCAACGAACCCAACCTGCAGAACATTCCCATCCGCACGCCCGAGGGGCGGCGCATCCGCGAGGCCTTCATTGCGCCGCCGGGGCATGTGATCGTCTCGGCCGACTACTCGCAGATCGAGCTGCGCATCATGGCGCACATCTCCGAGGATGCGACGCTGATGAAGGCCTTCACCGAAGGCCTGGACGTGCACCGCGCCACCGCGGCCGAGATCTTCAACCTGCCGCCCGAGGACGTCAGCAGCGAGCAGCGCCGCTATGCCAAGGTGATCAACTTCGGCCTCATCTACGGCATGAGCTCCTTCGGCCTGGCGGCCAATCTGGGCATCGAGCAGAAGGCCGCGCGGGACTACATCGATCGCTACTTCCAGCGTTATCCACTGGTCAAGCGCTACATGGACGAGACGCGTGCCTCGGCCAAGGACAAGGGCTATGTCGAGACCGTCTTCGGCCGCCGCCTGTGGCTGCCCGAAATCAACAGCCCCAACGGGCCGCGCCGCGCCGGTGCGGAGCGGGCGGCCATCAATGCGCCCATGCAGGGCACCGCGGCCGACCTGATCAAGCTGTCGATGGTGGCGGTGCAGCAGGCGCTCGACGCCGCGGCCAAGCAGACGCTGGTGGTGCTGCAGGTGCATGACGAGCTGGTGTTCCAGGTGCCGGAGGACGAGCTCGACTGGGTGCGCTCGGAAGTGCCGCGCGTGATGGCCTCGGTGGCGCAGCTGAAGGTGCCCTTGCTGGCCGAGGTGGGCGTGGGCCCGAACTGGGACCGGGCGCACTGAGCTCCTTCGGCCGCGCCTGACCTTGGGGCCACTGTCTTGGCGGCCCCGCTTCGGGCGGCAGGAGCCGCGCCGGGCGCGACCACGGGCATGCTCCCTGCCTTCGCTTGCTGGCATGGATCTACATGCCTTGCAGCAGCGAGCCTGGGGCTGGGTGCCGCGTCCCCTGCGCGGGCCGCTGGCGCTGGTGATCCAGGCGGTGGACGTCTGGCTCGACGAGCAGGGACCGCAGCTCGGCGCGTCGATCGCCTTCTATTCGATGTTTGCGATGGCGCCGCTGCTGGTGATCGTCATCACGATCGCCGGCGCGGTGTTCGGCGCCGAGGCGGCGCGCGGGCAGATCGTCGAGCAGATCCAGGACATCGTCGGGCGTGACGCGGCCCAGAGCATCGAGGCCATGATTGCCTCGTCCTGGCGCGGCAGCAGCAGCGGCCTGGCCGGTACGCTGAGCGTGGCGGCGCTGCTGCTGGGCGCCAGCGGCGTGTTCATCGCGCTGCGCAGCGCGCTCAACCGCCTGGGGCGGCTGCAGCAGCAGGCCAGCGGGCTGTCGGCCTTTCTCAAGGCGCGGCTGATCGCCTTTGCGCTGGTGCTGGGCGTGGGCTTCCTGGCCATCGTGTCCCTGCTGGCCAGTGCGGCGCTGGCGGCGGTGGGCGCTTATCTGTCCGCCCGCTTCCCGCCGCTGGCGGCCTTGATCGCGGCGCTCGACCTGGCGGTCTCGACGCTGGTGTTGTCCTTCGGGTTTGCGGCCTTGCTGCGCTGGCTGCCTGAGGCGCCGCCGGGGTGGCATGCAGTGGCGGTCGGCTCCGTGGTGAGTGCCTTGCTGTTTGCCATCGGCAAGCACCTGATCGGGCTCTACCTGGGCCGCACGGGGGTGTCGTCAAGCTACGGCGCGGCTGGCTCCTTCGTGGTGCTGATGCTGTGGGTCTACTACACCTCACAGATCCTCCTGCTCGGCGCCTCGCTGGCCTGGTGCATCGACGGCGCCCGCGGCCGCGCGCCGGGCCTGCCGGCCGACTGAGGGCGGGCTCAGTGCTTGTGGGTGCCGCCGCCCGCGTCACGGCTGCGCGGCGGGGGCGGACGGTGGCGCGGCAGCGGCGGGTTGCCGTCCTCGCGCGTTTGGTCCTTCATCGAATAGACCTCGAGCCGGTTGTAGAGGGTCTTCAGGCTGATGCCCAGCACCTCGGCCGTCTTGCGCTTGACCTGGCCGCAGCGCTCCAGCGTGGCCATGGTGACGCGGCGCTCCACCTCGTCGAGCGGGGTGCCGATGCGGATGCTGATGACGTCGCCCGGTCCAGTGTCCATCGGCGCATCGCCGGCATCGGCGGTCTCGACGATGTCATCCGACAGGATGAAGGCCCGCTGCACATGGTTGCGCAGCTCGCGGACATTGCCGCTCCAGCTGTGCTCGTAGAGCCGGGCGATGGCCTGCGGCGAGAAGCTCTTGCTGGTGCCTTCCTGCCGGTTCAGCTCGTCCAGGAAGTGCTGGGCCAGCAACTCGATGTCGGTGCCGCGGTCGCGCAGCGGCGGCAGCACCACCGGGAAGACGTTCAGGCGGTGGTAGAGATCCTCGCGGAAGCGGCCCTCGGCCACCGCCTTCTCCGGCAGCCGGTTGGTCGCTGCCACCATGCGCACGTCCGTCGAGATCAGCTGGGTGGTGCCGACCCGGGCAAAGCTGCCGGTCTCCAGCACGCGCAGCAGCTTGACCTGCAGCTCCAGCGGCATCTCCGTCACTTCGTCGAGCAGCAGCGTGCCGCCATTGGCACGTTCGAAGAAGCCGATGTGCTGGCGGTCCGCGCCGGTGAAGCTGCCTTTCTCGTGCCCGAACAGCTCGCTTTCGATCAGCTGGGGAGAGATGGCGCCGCAGTTCACCGCGAGGAAGGGGCAGCGCTTGCGCCGGCTCAAGTCGTGCAGCGTGCGCGCCGCCAGCTCCTTGCCGGTGCCACTCTCGCCGATCAGCAGCACGGTGGCCGAGGTCGGGGCCACACGGGCCAGCTTGTCATAGAGCGATTGCATCGCAGGCGAGGCGCCCAGCAGCAGGCCGAAGCGGCCGGCCTTGCGCAGCTCGCCACGCAGCTCGCCGATTTCGTGGCGCAGTTCGGCCGCTTCGGGCTGGCGCTTCAGGATGGCGCGCAAGCGCTCGATGTCGATGGGCTTGACGAGGTAGTCGGTGGCGCCGAGGCGCAAGGCCTCCACCACGCTGTCCACCGAGGCGTGGCCGGTGATGGCCACCACTTCCGTTTGCGCCGGCGCCTCGAGCTCGCGCACCAGCTGCAAGCCGTTGCCGTCGGGCAGCTGGATGTCGGTGAGCAGCACCTCCGGCTGCTGGCGTACCAGCTGGACCCGCGCGGCACGCAGCGAGTCGGCGGTGGCGACGGTGCAACCTTCGGCTTGGGCCACTTCGCTCATCCACCCAAGTTCATCAGGCGAATCGTCGACGATGAGGACGTGGGGCATGCGAGGTCGGCTGGTGAAAAGGGGGGCCGGTCGGAATTGCTGTGCGATTTACAGACGCAGCGGCGGGTCGGATCCGGCCCCGTGCGTGGGCGGCTTACTTGTCGGCCGGCTTCACGATGATGTTGTTGCGCACGCTCTTGGCCCCCGGGACCTCACGAGCGAGCTCGGCGGCCTTGGCGCGCTCGGCTTCGCTGGTGGCAAAGCCGGCCAGCTGCACCGTGCCGTCCTGCACCTCCACCTGGATGCGGGCGGCGCTCACGCCTGGGTCGGTGGCGAACTTCGTCTTCACCCGGGTGGCGACGGTGGCGTCATCGACGTACTCGCCGACCGAACTCTGACCGCTGGTGACAGCGCAACCGGTCATGGCCATCAGGCCTGCCGTGGCGATCATGCTGGCGACGAAAAGCTTCTTCATAGGGGGCTCCTTGGTGTTGATAAACCGTTGCGGCCCGTGCCGCGAACGCCAGAGAGAACGCAACCAGCGTGCCTGCTCCTCAGACGCCCACCTGCTTGCGGGGCGCACGCCGGCCGGTGCCAGCATGGCCGGCGGCCGCATGGCCGTTGGCGGCGCTGCGTGCCGGCGCCGGCACCGGTGCCGCTTCCGCCAGCGGCCGGCTGCTCAGCGCGCGCTGCGGATTGGCCTGCGCCAGCCGGGCCAGCAATTCGCCGGTGGCGGCCACCCCTTCTGCCAGGTCGAAGTGCTGCTCGGCGCGCTCGCGCGCCCGCCGGCCCATGGCTTCGCGGGTGTCCGGCGCTTCCAGCAGCTTCGCGATCTGGGCGCCGACGCCGTCGAAATCGCCCGGGCTCACCAGCGCACCGGTGAGGCCGTGCTGCACCATGTCCGGCACGCCACCCACCCGGGTCGCCACCACCGGCAGGCCACTGGCCATGGCTTCCATCAGGGCCAGCGGCATGGCCTCGGTGTGCGAGGTCGAGACCACCAGGTCCAGCTCGGCAAACACCGCCGGCATGTCCGACTGCAGCCCGGCCAGGTGCGTGTAGTCGCCCATGCCGAAGCTGTCGATGAAGCTGGCGCACTGCTGCGCCATCGGGCCGTCGCCCACGAGCACGAAGCGCGCTTGCGGGCAGCGGCGGTGTGCGATCAAGGCGGCGCGCAAGAAGCTCTCGGGTCCTTTCTCCCAGGACAGGCGGCCGACGAAGCCCACCAGCGGCACGTCGGCCGCAATGCCGAAGCGCTGCCGCAGTGCGCCGTCGCGCACCCGCCGCGGACGGAACACCTGCAGGTCGGCGCCATTGGCAATGAGGTGCAGCTGCGGCGCAGCGACGCCCAGGGTCAGCGCGTGGTAGTAGGTGTACTTGCAGACCACGCTGAGATGGGTGCCGGCCAGGCGGTGCGCCTCCAGGTCGGCCACCTGCAGCTGCCGGCCGTGGATGGTGGCCAGCACCGGTGTGTGCGTCAGGTGGCCGGCCACGGCGGCCAGCAGGTGCGCATTGGGCAGGTGCGCCTGGATGACGTCGACCCCGTGCGCCCGGATCAGCGCGCTGGTGGTCTGGATCGATGCCCACGGCGGGTCGTCCGGCATCGGCACCACCATCACCTCGGTGCCGGTGGTGCGCAGTTGCTCGCTGATCGAGCTCTCCCAGGGGCACAGCACGGTGACGCGGAAGCGTTCCCGCGGCAGCCGCTCGATCAGGCGGGACACATAGGTCTCCATGCCGCCGACGATCGCGTTGCCGACGATCTGCAGGACATGGGTCCGCGGAGTGGTTTGCAGTGGTGCCATGGGTCGCTGGGAGGCTGAGGACGCTGCAATCAGCAGCACACGGGGGCCAGGCCGGGCGGGCGGCCTTGGTCCCCACCAAGGAGGGAAGTGAACAGGCGGCGGGTCGCCACGCCCAGGGTGGCGGCTTCTGCCGGTGCACGCTCGCGGGCCTGCGCGGCACGGCGTGCCGCATCCGCTGCGTCAAGGCCCAGCCAGGCCGCAGCGGTGCCGCTCCAGATGCGCTCGCGGCCGCGAGCGTCGACGTCCAGCTCGTCCAGCAGGTCTTCCACCCAGCCTCGGCGCTCGGCAATGTGGGCGCCGCTGCAGGGCAGAAAGCAGTCGCTACCGAACTGCAGCAGGTCGGGGCCCAGCACGCTGAGGGCCTTGGACAGCACCTCGCGCCGGTACACCGGCGGCGGTCCGAAGGAGATGTCGAAGCGGAACATCACCTGGTCGGGCGCCACGCCGTGGATCAGCTCGATCAGGCCGACGGCGATGGCTTCATCGGTCCAGGGCCAGCCCAGGTGGGCCAGCGCCACCTTGAGTCCGGGGTAGTCGCGCAGCGCTTCGAAGAAGGTTGGCCGGCAGAAGCGGCCCGAGCGGCCATCGATGAAGATGCCACTGTGGAACAGCAGCGGCATCTTGAGCTCGTGCGCCTTGGCGAACAGCGGCTGCACCTGCTCGTCATACGGATACCAGCCGGCGGGCACCATCTTGATGCCGCGCAGGCCCTGGTCATAGGCGCGCTGCAGGTCGTCGGGTGCGTCGGCGCGGCGCGGATCGAGCACCGCGAAGCCGATCAGCCGGTCTTCGTGGCCCTTCACCAGCCGGGCCAACCCCGCATTGCCGCGGCGCAGCGATTCGGGGTCTTCCAGCGAATAGCCTTCGCTGAGGAAGGGGGCCAGCAACACCGCCATGTCGATGCCGGCATCGTCGAGCGATCGCAGCACGTCGCCGCTGCGCTCCTGGCCGGTGCAGTGCACATGGGCATCGATGATCATCGCCTCACCCCGCCTTGGCGATGGTCTGTGCCGCTGCGCCGCTGCGCGCCAGGGCCTGCTGGGCCGCCCGGCGGCCGGCCACGAAGGCATGTTCCGCATGGTCGTGGGCCCATTCGCCGTAGCGTCCGGCCAGCACGATGCCGAACTGGCCCAGCCACTGGCGCACCAGCGCGAGCTGGCCTGCCTGTGCGGCATCGTGCACCAGCCAGGCGCCCGGCAGGTCGACCTGGCTGCTGGCGAGCAGGCGATCGTCCTCCCGCAGCAGGCCGACACGACGGCAGTCGGCCACCACCCGCTCCAGCAACGCCGGGCCGTCGCAAGGCAAGGGGCGGCCGGGGCCGTAGCCGATCTCGCAGGTCAGGCCGAAGCCGCCCGGCGGGCTGCAATGCGGGCTGGCGTTGCCCTGCGCGAAGACGCGGTCGAAGACGGTGCCTTCGGGGTAGTAGATCCAGTGCTGGTCGGTCAGGGCCGCCCGGTCCACGCCCAGGTTGATGCAGCGCACCGACAGATGGCGCAGCCCGCGGGCGGCCGCCTGCACCTCGGGCGGTGCTTCATTGCCGCACGCGGCCACCAGTTGTGGCAGCGGCATGGTGCTGACCAGGGTTTCGTACTGCAGGGTCCGGCCGTCGTCCAGCCGCAGCGTGCGTTGTGAAGGCGACACATGGACCACCCGCGTATTCAGCGAGAGCTGCGCTTGCAGGTGAGGCAGGAAGGCCTCCATCAAGGCCTGGAAGCCACCGCGCAGCGGATAGCCGAAGCGAGTGCTGGCGCTCGGGCGGCGCTGCTCCTTCAATACGTCCGGCGGCAGGCCGTGGTGTGCACCGGCCAGCGGGAAGGGCGCCAGGCAGCCATCGCGGTGCACCGCCGCCCGGACGGTCTGCCAGTGCAGGTTGTCGCCCAGCAGCTTGCTGTAGAGCGCATGCACCTCCGGGTCTTCGGAAAACATCACATGCCCGGCGTTGCCAAAGGTGAAGCCGTTTTCCTCGGTGGACCGGCAGCCGCCGCCAACGCGGGCCTCGCGCTCGACGAGCAGCGTGTCGCCACCCAGGTGGTAGGCGGCCGCCAGGCCGGTCGGCCCGGCGCCGATCACCACATGGCGCACCGCACGCACCGCGGGGGTCGCGGCGCTCGCTGCCGCGGCGGAGCCCGGGGCGAGCGGCACGGCAGGGGTCGGCAGGGAGGCGGCCGCTGTTGCGGCCGGTTGGCCGGCGGTCGCCACCGTGCGCCGCTGCAGGGCGTCGGCGATGAGCCGGCCGATGGACTTTGCGGTGCTGTCCCACGAAAGCCGGGCCACCACGGCCGACATCGCGACCACCCGCTCCTGGCGTTGCGCCGGCGTTTCGCCGAGTGCGGCGACGCAGGCGTCGATGAAGGCCTGTCGGTCGGCACCGACGCGCACCACGTCGCCGTACAGGCTGACCACGTCGTGGATTGGCGTGCTGACCACCGGCTTTTCCGCCGCCATGTACTCGAGCGTCTTGGTCGGGCTGATGAAGCGCGTCGACTCGTTGAGCGCGAAGGGCAGCAGGCAGACGTCCCAACCGGCCACCAGCGCCGGCAGCCGGGCGTACGACTGCTGCCCCAGCCAGTGGATGTTGGCGCGGCGAGGCAGGTGCGCAGGGTCGATCTTCACCACCGGGCCGACCATCACCAGCTGCCAGTCCGGCCGGGCATCGGCCAGGGCTGCCACCAGTTCCACGTCGAGTCGCTCATCGATCACGCCGAAGAAGCCGAGCCGGGGCGAGGGGAGGTGCGATTGCAACTGCTCGGCGGCCGCCGCATGTGCCGGATCGGCCAGCGCGGAGCCGGGTGCGAAATGCTGTGCATCGACCGCACTCGGGAAACAGTGCACCTGCGGATGCTGCTCGCGCTTGGCCTCATACAGGCTGGGGCCGCCGGTGAAGACCAGGTCGGCGGTCTTCATCAGGGCCGATTCGCGCTGGCGCATCTGCCGCGGCGCGTACTTGAAGGCCGACAACTCGTCCATGCAGTCGTAGATCACCGCTCGCGGCTGCAGGCCGGTGAGCAGCGGCAGCGCCATCGGCGTGTAGAACCACACCAGGTAGTTGTCGATGCCATGGGCCTCGATGTGCCGCTGCACCAGGGGCTTGAGCACTGGCAGCTGGTCGTCATGGAAGCCGGCGGCCTCCACCGGCGTGTGCGGCCGCAGCACCTCCACCCCCTCGCAGGGGCGGAAACATTCCAGGTGCGGCAGCCCGGCATCGTGCACCGGCTCCTCGACGACCAGCACGCGGTACTGCTGTGCGAGTCGCGACAGCAGGTGCTGCGGGCGCTGGTAGACGAAGTCCCAGCGCAGGTGCGAGAAGACGAGCAGGCAGGGTCGAGACATCTTGGGGCTTCCTTCGGTGGTGCAGGCTGGCAGCTGGCGTTGCCAGCGTCTGAGTACACGGGCATAGGGCCGGTTGAGCACGCGCCCCGGTGCACAGCCGGCCGGCAGGGGGGTGTCCGGCGGCGCGGCGTCCCACAGGCCGCTGTTGTGCCAATGGGTGGGGTCGTCCCAGTCGTGGCGGTCGACGATTGGATAGAGGCACAGCCCTTCGAGCGGGATGCCGGCGGCGCGCACACGGGCCGCCTCGGTGGCCATCTCATGCAGCCACTGGCCGCGCCCGACACCGACATGACTCGTTTCTGCCACGATCATCGGATGGCGGTAGCGTTCCCAGGTCTCGCGCACCAGCGAGCCGAAGGGCAGACGACGTGGGTCACGCAAGTGCCAGTGCAGGCGACGCTCGGTGCCGACCTCCCACTGTCCGTTGTGATAGTGGTTCAGGCCCAGCAGGTCGAGCGCCGCCTCGTGGCCGCCCAGCTCCGGCTCCATCCGGCCGGCCAACAGGTCCCAGGTTTGCCACTGGTAGCCGCGCACCTCCGCCGCCAGGCCCTGCAGGTCCGGCCGGTCCGCCGGCGCCACCACGTGCAGCACCGGCTCGACATGCATGAAGCGGGCACGCCCATCGATGGCTCGCATGGCCTGCATCGCCTCCAGGGCGGCCCGCACCAGGCGGCGCTTGACGGCGTAGCCGCTGGCCCGGGTGCTGTCGGCCCGGGCGGCGTCTCCGTTCAGGTAGGGAGCCATCATCGACGTCTCGCTGACGGCCCAGGCCAGGAAGCTGATCTCGTTGATCGGTGTGTAGATCGGGGGCAGCTCGGACAGCGGCTTCAGCGTGCGCGCCACCGCCTCGGCAAAGCGAACGAACCGGGCGATGAAGCGGTCGTCGAAGATGTCGACGTCGGCCGGCATGCCGTAGTGCATGAGGGTCCACAGGGGCTGGACACCGTGGCGGCGAGCCGCCTCCGCCACCCGCTGGGTGCGTGCCAGGTCGATGCGGCCACCGGCGCCCTCCGACAGGCGCCAGCCGATGCTCTCCCGCGCGCCGCGCAGGCCCCAGCGGGCCAGGCTGGCGTAGTCGGCCTCCAGCCGTTGCAGGTGGCCCGTGCTGCGGACCATGTCCAGCGGCTCGCCGCGGCCATTGCGGTGGTCAGCCCCTTCGAAGCCGCCCATCCAGAAGGAGGCCAGCGCGGGGCAGTTGCAGGCGCCTTCCTGCAGCAGTCGGGCCTGCTCGGCGCTGGGCCAGGGCGAGCCGGACATGGGCGGCGGGGCGGCGGCTTTCAGCGGGCGGCCTTGTGGGAGGACTCGCCCCGGCCCGAGCGTGAGCCGCCCTGGGCGTGCGCCCCATCGAAAGACTCGGCTTCCTCGCCGCTGTCGGCTTCGTCGTTGGCGGCCTCCTCGGCCGGGGCCGCCAGGCCCATCTCGACCATCAGCTCGGTGCGGCGCTCGTGCATCTCCTCAAGCAGGGCCTCCCACTCGATGCGCGAGCGGCTCAGCTTCTCGAAGATGTCGCCTTCTTCCTCCTTGATATGGTGCTTCACGTACTCGCCCAGCACCGTCACCGTGGCCGCGAAGCGCGGGTTGTCGGGCGACATCGTGCGCAGCTGCTCGATCAGCCATTTGGCCGAGGCGTGCTCGACCTCGGCCTCCTCGATCAGCTCGGGCTCGTCCATGCCGCTGCGGGCGGCTGGGTAGAACACCTCTTCCTCAAGGCGGGCGTGCAATTGCAGATCGGTGCAGATCTGGTCGGCCAGCTGCTGGCAGGCTTGCGGATCGTTTTCGGGATCGAGCTTGGAGAAATCGCGGAAGGCCTTCTTCACCCGCTTGTGGTCCTCCTTCAGCATCTCGATGACTTCGGCTCTGGCGCTTGAATTGCGGGTGGTCATGGACGGTACTCCTTGGTCGGACGGGCGGGGATGAGTCAAGCACCGGTCAGCAAACGGTGTTCCTCGCCGCCACGGCCCCGCGCCAGCCCGCCAGGCCAGGCAAGCCACCAGCCGCTCCTCGCGGCACGCGCCTTGCCGGACACGCAACACCTATTCGAGGAGCCCAGCATGTCCACCTCCCGCCCGAGCGATACCGGCCAGCGCACCCGCACCGGAGACACCACCGCCAACGCCGCACAGCGCCGCCTGCCCCGGATGCCGCACGAGCGCGACGAGTCGGCCGACAGCCAGGACCAGCAGCGCCCCGAGCAGGACGAGGTGATGCAGCAAGCCCACGACGATGTGGAGCGCGGCCTGGTCGATACCGACCGCGGTGCCGTCACCGACAAGGTCTACCGCGAGCAGCTCAAGAGCGGTCGTTCATGAAACTTCCTGCCTGTTTGCGCCGGCTGCTCGGCACTCCTGCCGCCGAAGGGCCGCATTCCGCTCCCCCCCGCGGCGAGCCCCGGGTGCGCAAGGCGGTCATCCCGGTGGGGCAGCAGGCCGTGGCCTGGCCCGCGCTGCAGGCCCTGCCGATCGAGATGCTGCCGGTGGTGGACCGCCCGCTGTTGCACTACGCGGTGACCGAGGCATTGGCGGCCGGCATCGAGGAGATCTTGTTTGTCCTGGACGGCCCGCGCGGGCCGGTCGATGAGCAACTGGACCTCGAGGTGTCGATGCTGCCGCGCGGTGTGCGAGCCCACCTGCTGCGGCAAGGCGGCGAGCGCGGCCTCGCGCACGGGCTGCTCGGCGCCCGCCATCTGCTGCGCGGCGAGGCCTTTGCCCTGCTGCTGCCCACCGAAGTGACCGACGGCGAGCCCGGCGTGCTGCAGCAGCTGTTGCGGCAGTTCGAGCGCACGCCCTGCAGCCTGGTGGCGGTGGAGGCCGCCGCGGCCAACGACCCGCACAACGTCATGGTGGAGACGGCCGTCAGCGATGTGCGCCTGGCTTGCGTGCGCCGGCTCGGACGGGGCGCGGGCATCGCAGCGACGCAGGCGCCTGCCTGGGCGGCTGCCGGCCGCTGCATCCTGACGCCCGGTGTGCTCGACACCCTCGCCCAGCAGGCTGAACGCACGGTGTTGCGCGCCGCCGACTTGCGCGACGTGCTCGGCGCTGTCCTTCTGACACAGCCGTTGTTTGCCTATCGTTACAGCGGCCGGCGGTTCGACTGTCGGCGGCCCACGAAATGGCTGGAAGCCAACCTCGCGCAGGCCTTGAGACACCCCCGTGTCGCCGGTGAGTTTCAGCAGATATTGCGGCAAAGCGCACAATTTGTTCCCGCGAAAGAGGATTTGTCGCAGGTCCAGGCGCGGGCTTTGCCCTGCGCTCGACCGCCCGTTACGGGTCGGCCCAGGCTAAGACTGGTGCGGAATTGACTCGTCAGGGCGCCACGATCACCCCAGCGTGAGCGCGCTGTGCCGAAAGCGGCGTCGCAATTTTGCGATGCGGGATGTTTCCTGCGTCTTGTAGCGGTATGCGGCTTCTTGTAACGCCGACACCGATGGACTACCCGTTCCCGATTGCCTGGCACGGGGGTTGCTCTAAGAGGACGCACCCCGAGGGCCGGACACCGTGCAGCTTGCTGTCACGCCTGGTTCCCCGGTCCGGGTTCGCCTGGCGCGAGCCCCTTCACCCAACACCGTACACCGTCGTGCCGCGTCCTCCTTCTGCTCATGCTTGCCACTGTTTCTCACAGCCAAAGCGGCGGAAGATGGGCGTTGCCGGCCTGTCTTTTTGGTTTTCGATCCTTGCTCATTCACATGTGCAACCCCACCGACCCGCCGGAGCAAGGCGTGGGGCTTTCATCGGGAGGACTGCATGAACGCACCGGTCATTCGACTTGAGCACCGGCAACACCAGACGCTGACGCCTCGTCTGCAGCAGGCCGTTCGCCTGCTGCAGTTGTCGTCCCTCGACTTTGCCCAGGAGGTCAACCAGGCCGTCGGCAGCAATCCTTTCCTGGAGGAAGACGGCGACGCCCACGCGACGGCAGCCGCCACTCCCGAGGCGGCGCCGGTAGAGCCGGTGCCGACCTGGGCCGATGTCACGCCGGTGACCGCGCCGGCGGCCGACACCCCCTGGGACCGCGAGAGCTGGGGCTCGGCCGGTGGCGGTTCGGGCCGTGGCAGCACGGGCGACGGCGACCTCGACCTGGTCGAGATGGTGGCTGCCGACATCTCGCTGCGCCAGCACCTGCACAGCCAGATCAACGTGATGCCGCTGTCGCAACGCGACCGCACCCTGGCGGGCACCATCATCGAGGCCCTCGACGACGACGGCTACCTGCGCCTCACGCTGGAGGAGTTGCAGGGCCTGGTCGAATGCTCGCCGCCGGCCGACGACACCGAGATGAACGTGGCGTTGAAGCTGGTGCAGTCGCTCGATCCGAGCGGCATCGGTGCACGCGACGTGCGCGAATGCCTGCTGCTGCAGCTCAAGGACATCCAGCCCGCTGCCGAGCAGGAGCTGGCGTGCCGCATCGTCGGCGAGCACCTCGACCGGCTGGCCACCCGCGACGTCAACGGCCTCGCCCGCGCCCTCGGCGCCAGCGTCGCCCAGGTCGAGGCCGTCTGTGAACGCATCCGCCACCTCGACCCGCGGCCGGGCTGGCGCTTCGGCCCGTCCAACACCCAGTTCGTGACGCCCGACGTCATCGTGCGCAAGGTGCGCGGCGTGTGGACCGCCACGCTGAACCCGGACGTGATCCCCAAGGTGCGGCTCAACCAGGTCTATGCCGAGTTGTTCCAGCGCCATCGCGACTCGGGCCATTCGGAGCTGGCCGCCCATTTGCAGGAGGCGCGCTGGACAGTGCGCAATGTGGAGCAGCGCTTCGCCACCATCCTGCATGTGGCTCAGGCCATCGTGAAGCGCCAGCGCCATTTCCTGGAATACGGCGCGCTGGCGATGAAGCCGCTCGGCTTGCGCGAGATCGCCGAGGAACTGGGCCTGCACGAGTCCACCGTGTCCCGCGTGACCAACAATAAGTACATGGCGACGCCGCTGGGCGTGTTCGAGTTGAAGTACTTCTTCTCGCGCGCCTTGCCGACCGTCAGCGGCGGGTCCTGCTCGGCCACCGCCATCCGGGGGGTGATCAAGGACATGATCGAGGCCGAGGATGCGATGGATCCGCTGTCGGATGCGCAGATTGCCCGGCAGCTTGCCCGGCAGGGCCTGAGCGTGGCGCGCCGCACGGTGACCAAGTACCGCCAGATGATGCGCCTGCCCTCGGTCGAAAAGCGCCGCAAGCACGTCTGAGGGGCTGCGGGTCCGCTGCCGGACCCCCTCCCACCCACCAAGAGAACCGCCGGCCTCGTGCCGGCGGTTTCGTTCACGGGCGGCGCATGGGCCGCTTACTTCGACTTGGACGAGCCGGAGGAGCTGGAGCCGCTGCTGGCGTTGTTGCCACTGCCGGTGCGGTCACTGTCGCTGCTGGCCGAGCCGGTGCTGGCGGACAGCCCGCTGCTGCCCGAGACCGAGCCGGTCGAGCCGGCGCCGCTGCTGCCGGCATTCGCGGTGTTGGACGAAGCACCGAGCCCCGAAGAACTGCCGCTCAGCCCGGTGGTTGCGCCGCTGGAGCCGCCGATGCCGGAACTGCCCATCTGTTGGCTGCCTTGGCCGCTGGAGCCCGACTGCCGGCCCTGGCGCCACTGGTCGAATTCGTCGGAGAACTTGCGGTAGCGCTCCTGCCTCCAGTGGTGATAGTCCTCGTCGAGCCTGCGCATCTGCTCCATGCGCCACTGGTGGTAGTCGGGATCGGCGTGGCGCATGCCCTGCGTGTAGCCCTCGTGCTCGCCGGAGCCGCCGTAGTTGCGGCCATAGGTGTTGCTGGAGTGCTCGTCATAGGACTGGCCGCCGTAGCCGCCGCCGCGATAGTTCGCCTGCCCGGCATAGCCGCCGCCGTAGCCTGCGCCACTGCTGCCGCTGCCGTAGCCGCCGTACTGGCTGGCATAGCGGCCGGCCTGCTGGTCGCCATAGCCGCCTTGCTGGCCGTACTGGCCTCCCTGCTGCTGGCCGTACTGGCCACCGCCCTGGTATTGGCCGCCTTGCGAGCCGTACTG
Organism: Eleftheria terrae; assembly: GCF_030419005.1. Classification (NCBI taxonomy): domain Bacteria; kingdom Pseudomonadati; phylum Pseudomonadota; class Betaproteobacteria; order Burkholderiales; genus Eleftheria; species Eleftheria terrae. The sequence goes on along the minus strand of NZ_CP106951.1, from coordinate 1,715,115 downwards.
GCTGCCGCCTTGCTGGTACTGGCCGCCCTGGTACTGCCGGCCCTGCTGGAACTGGCCACCGCGCTGGTTGGGACCGCCTTCCTCATACTGGCCGCCCCAGCCGCTGCGAGCGCCTTCCCAGCCCTGGGAGCCGCCTTGCGGGCCTTGCGAGCCGTAGTTGCCGGCGAAGCCGCCGGTGCTGTATTGGCTGCCGCGCTGGCCGCCGGTGTAGTAGTCGCCCATCGAGCCGCGACCTGCGCTGTAGTCACTGCCCTGGTCGTTGCTGCCGTAGTCGTTGCCCCAGCCTCCGCCGCTACGTGCCGACTCGTAGTCGCGGCCCCCGGAGCGGGATTGCGAACCGAAGCGATCCTGCTGCCAGCGGTCGCCCTGGCCATAGCGTTCGTCGCTGCGGGCGCGATAGTCGTCGTCGCTGCCCTCGTTGCGACGCTGCTCTCCATAGTTTCGCTGTTGCATCTGCGTTCCTTTCAACCGTTGTGGAATCGTTGCTCCTGCTGCGCCGGCGCTTCTGCAAGCCCGTGTACGCTTTACCGTTGCAGGGGGGCGGCCAGGCCCGGTGCTCGTGGCACGGGCTGTTCGCGCAGCCTCTGCATTTCAGCAAGGGCTGTTCCTGTCATGGATGCGAGGGAGCGGTGGAGGCCCGCGGCGGGTGCACAATGTCGATCGTTTTTTTGTCGCTCGCCGGACCAACTTCCAGGAATCCATGGAGACACTCAACAGCCTCGTCGCGGTGCTTGCCGCCTACCTGATCGGCTCGCTGTCGTTTGCCGTCATCGTGAGCCGCGTGATGGGCCTGAGCGACCCGCGCACCTACGGGTCCAACAACCCCGGCGCCACCAACGTGCTGCGCTCAGGGAACAAGACGGCCGCCATCCTGACGCTGCTGCTCGACGCCCTCAAGGGCGTGGTGCCGGTGGTGCTGGTGCATCTCTGGGGCGAGCGCTTCGGGCTCGGCGAGGGCGCGTTGGCCCTGGTGGGCCTGGCGGCCTTCCTGGGGCACCTGTTCCCGGTGTTCTTCGGCTTCAAGGGTGGCAAGGGCGTGGCGACGGCCGCCGGCGTGCTGCTGGCCATCAACCCCTGGCTGGGCCTGGCCACGCTGGCGACCTGGGTCATCATCGCGGTGTTCTTCCGCTATTCCTCGCTCGCGGCCCTGGTCGCCGCGGTCTTCGCGCCGTTCTACCAGCTGCTGGGCTGGGGGGCCGGTCCGGTGCTGGGTGCGGTCATCGTGATGAGCATGCTGCTGGTGTGGCGCCATGCCGCCAACATCCGCAAGCTGATCGAAGGCAAGGAAAGCAAGATCGGCCAGAAGGCCGCCCCGGCCGGCAAGGCGCACGGCCCGAAAGGAAATTGAGCATGGTGAAACGCTTTCATGTCGGCAAGCGGCTGTCGGAGATGGCCATCCACAACGGCACGGTCTACCTGGCCGGCCAGGTGCCCGACGATGGCACCCAGGACATCCGCGGCCAGACCGCCGAGGTGCTCGGCATGGTGGACCGCCTGCTGGCCGAGGCCGGCACCGACAAGCGCCACCTCCTGATGTGTCAGATCTTCCTGGCCGACCTGGCCGACTTCGACGGCATGAACGCCGTCTGGGACGCCTGGGTGGCCGAGGGCCACGCGCCACCGCGGGCCACCGTGCAGGCGGCGCTGGCCCGCCCGGAGTGGAAGATCGAGGTGGTTGTCACGGCCGCGTTGCCGGCGGCCAGCTGAGCGCCGCTCGACGGGGCCCGGTGCCGCGCCGGCTGCGCTCCCTGCTGGGCCTGCTGCTGACAGCCTGGGCGGTGCTGTGGGCGGTGCAGCTGGCCCAGAACGGCGCCGATCGCGAGGCCGCCAGTGTGCTGGCCGAGCAGGCCCGGCCGGGCGACATCGTGATGTACACGACCAGCGACTGCCCCTACTGCGCCAAGGCGCGAGCCTGGTTGCAGGCACACGAGGTCAGCCACACCGAGTGCAATATCGAGCGCAGCCCGGCGTGCCGGCAGGCCTTTGAGGCACTGCGATCGGCCGGCGTGCCGACGCTGGTGGTCAAGGGGCGGCGCCAGGTGGGATTCGATCCGCAACGGCTGGCACGGGCCTTCGAGCCCTGAAGCAGGAGCCCGCGCGGGTGCCGGCCTCAGGCCAGCCCGAGCGGCTCCAGCGGGCCACAGCCCAGTCGCAGCACCCGCGGCTCGTCCTCGGTGAGGTCGATCACCGTGGTGGGCGTCCTTGGGCAGGCGCCGGCATCGACCACGGCCTGGATCTGGCGCTCGTAGCGCTCGCGGATCTCGGCCGCGTCATTGAGCGGCTCGGTCTCGCCGGGCGGAATCAAGGTGGTGGCCAGCAGCGGCTGGCCGAGCACGGCGAGCAGTTCCTGCGCCACGCCATGTCCCGGCACCCGCAGCCCCAGGGTGCGCCGCGACGGGTGCGAGACGCGTCGTGGCACTTCCTTGGTGGCTTCCAGGATGAAGGTGTAGGGGCCCGGTGTGCCGAGCTTGAGCAGCCGGTACTGGCGGTTGTCGACCTTGGCGTGGCTCGACAGCTCGGACAGGTCACGGCACAACAGGGTAAGGTGGTGCTTGTCGTCCACGCCGCGAATGCGGCGCAGCTGCTCGACCGCGTCCTTGTCGTCGAGGTGGCAGACCAGGGCATAGCTCGAATCCGTGGGGATGGCGGCAATGCCGCCGGCATGCAGGATCTGCGCCGCCTGCTTCAGCAGGCGGGGTTGGGGGTTGTCGGGGTGAACTTCGAAGTACTGGGCCATGCCGGCGATTGTGGCTGCCGCCGATGAACCCGCCGGTCACTGACCGTATCGGGCCGCCGCGGCTCAGCGCTGGATGCGGTCGGCCAGAGCGGCCCACACCGGGCGCAGCTGCGGGCTCAGCAAGGGCAGGCTGCCGAGGTCGGTGTGGCTTTCGGCGGGTGAATGGAAGTCGGAGCCGCGCGAGGCGTACAGGTCGAACTCCTGCGCCAGCTCGGTGTACTTGGCATAGTCCGCCGGCGTGTGGCTGCCGGTGACCACTTCGACGCCGCGCCCGCCCAGGTCCTTGAAGTGCGAGAACAGCGCGTACTCTTCGTTGGCATTGAACTTGTAGCGGCCCGGATGGGCCACCACCGCCATGCCACCGGCGCCGGTGATCCAGCCCACCGCGTCTTCCAGGGTGGCCCAGGCATGGGGCACGAATCCGGGTTTGCCTTCGGTCAGGTACTTGCGGAAGACCTCCGGGGTGTCCCGGCAGGCGCCGATCTCGACCAGGTAGCGGGCGAAGTGCGTGCGCGAGATCAGGTCCGGGTTGCCGACGTACTTGAGCGCCCCCTCGTACGCGCCTTCGATGCCCACCTTGGCGAGGCCGGCCGCCATCTCGCGGGCCCGCAATTCGCGGCCGCCGCGCGTGCGGGCCAAGCCCGCCTGCAGCGCCGCGTCGCCGGCGTCGAAGCCGAGGCCGACCACGTGCACCGTCTCGCCGGCGAAGGTGACCGAGATCTCGGTGCCGGTGAGATAGGCCATGCCCAGCGCCGCAGCCGCGGCGGCGGCCCGTTGCTGGCCGCCGATCTCGTCGTGGTCGGTCAGGGCCCACAGCTGCACGCCGCGCGCGTGGGCGCGCGCCGCCAGGTCTTCGGGGCACAGGGTGCCGTCGGAAACGTTGGAATGGCAGTGCAGGTCGGCGTTCAGGATGTCCACCACTGCATTGTAGGGAGGTGAACGACCGTGCGCTTCCCTTCCGGGCAAAGGCCTTGCCCGGCGGCCGCAGCGGCCTCAGCGCTCGACGCGCAGCACCTTCCCGTCTTCGCTGTCGGTGAGCAGGTAGAGCCAGCCGTCGGTCCCCTGGCGCACGTCCCGAATGCGCTCGTGCAGGTTCTGCAACAGGCGCTCTTCACGCACCACCTTGCGGCCGTCGAGCTCCAGCCGCACCAGCACCTGCGCGCGCAGCGCACCGACGAACAGGCTGCCTTGCCAGCCTGGGTAGCGGTCGCTGGTGAGGAAGGCCATGCCGCTGGGCGCGATCGACGGCACCCAGTGCACCAGCGGCTGCTCCATGCCGTCCTTGGCCGTGCCTTCGCCGATCTTGAAGCCGGTGCCGTATTCACGGCCGTAGGTGATCACCGGCCAGCCATAGTTCTTGCCCCGTTCGGTGAGGTTGACCTCGTCGCCGCCCTGCGGGCCGTGCTCGTGGGTCCAGAGCTCACCGGTCTGCGGATGCAGGGCGGCACCCTGGATGTTGCGGTGGCCCCAGCTCCAGATCTCGGGCCGCGCGCCGGGCTTGCCCACCAGCGGGTTGTCGGCCGGCACGCGGCCGTCGGGCTCGATGCGCACGACCTTGCCGATGGTGTCGCCGGCCGACTGCGCCTGCTGGCGCAAGCTGAAGCGGTCGCCCAGCGTGATGAAGAGCCGGCCGTCGCGGCCGAAGACCAGGCGGGAGCCGAAATGGTTGCCGCCCTTGAACTTGGGCGACTGGCGAAAGATCACGCTCAGGTCGGTGAGCCGCTGGCCCTGCAGCTTGGCGCGCGCTACCGCGGTGCCGTTGCCGCCGTCGCCCGGTTCGGCATAGCTGAGGTAGATCCAGCCGTTCTCGGCGTAATGCGGGTCGAGGGCCACGTCGAGCAGCCCGCCCTGGCCGCCGCTGTCCACCGCGGGCAGGCCCTGCACCGGCGGGCTCAGCTCGCCGCGGGCCGAGACGATGCGCAGCCGCCCGGGCCGCTCGGTGACCAGCATGCGGCCGTCGGGCAGGAAAGCCAGCCCCCACGGGTACTGCAGCCCGCGCGCCACGGCCACGGTTTTCAGGCGCTCGGCGGCGCCGGCCGTGCCGCCCGCCACCGCGGCCCAGACCGCCGCTGCGGCCAGCAGCGCGCTCGGCAGCCGCCGGGGGCGCTGCAGCACGGCGCAAAGGAGAGGACGGGGCCGGCGTGGCATACAGATCTCCATGTACAGGTGGGGTAAACCCACATCCTGCAACAAGGTGCCCACGGCTGCCAAGCGATGCAGGCGTCCAGCGACGCGCGGCGCCGCGGGCAGGCAGGCCAGCAGCACCTCAGGCGGCCATCAGCCCCGGGCGGCGCGTTGCCGGGATGCCGCGGAGGGTGCCGCTCGGGCGGCCGCGGCGAGGCGCCGGGCCGGTCGGCTCCCCCTTTGAGCCCGTGTCCCGATGGCGCCGGCCGATCGGTGCCCGGGCGCGAACCCGCCAGGGCCGCGCGGCCGTCCGGCAGGCTGCAGCGGCCGCGCTCAGTCTTCCAGCCGCAACACGCTCGCCGGCGCGCCGTCGGTCAGCAGGTAGAGGCCACCGTCGGGGCCTTGCTGCAGGTCGCGCAGGCGCTGGCCCAGGCCGACCAGCAGCGGCTCGCGGCGCAGCACTTCCGGCTCTGTCGGGCTGCCGCCCAGCTCGATGCGCCACAGCGCCAGGCCGGCCAGCGTGGTGACGAACAGGTTGCCGCGCCACTGCGGGAAGCGCTCGCTGGTGTACAGCAGCAGGTTGCTCGGCGCCACCGACGGCGCGCCCCAGTGCAGCAGCGGCTGCTCCATGCCGTCCTTGCTTGGGCCCTCGCCGATGGTGGCGCAGTTGTCGTATTCGCAGCCGTGGCTGATGACGGGCCAGCCATAGTTGCGGCCCTGGCGCGTGATGTTGACCTCGTCGCCGCCGAAGGGGCCGTGCTCGCAGGTCCACAATTCCTGCGAGGCCGGGTGCAGGGTGGCCCCCTGGGGGTTGCGGTGGCCGTAGCTCCAGATCTCGGGCAGCGCGCCGGGCGTGTCGACGAACGGGTTGTCGGCCGGCACGCTGCCGTCGGTGTGGATGCGCAGCACCTTGCCGTGGTGATACGCGAGGTCCTGGGCGTGCACCCGCTCAGCAGCCTCGCGTCGGTCGCCCACGGTGATGAACAGCAGGCCGCCGGGCGTGACGGCCAGCCGGCCGCCGAGGTTCTCGGTGCTCTCGGCGGCCGGGGCCTGGTGGAAGATCATCTGCACGTCTTCCAGCCGGCCGGCGTCGGCGTCGAGCCGGGCGCTCGCCACCGCCAGGCCGGTGAGCGGTGCTTCCGGCGTGCCGCAGGCCTGGCTGTAGGACAGGTAGATCCGCCGGTTGCCGGCAAAGCCCGGGTCGATCACCACGTCGAGCAGGCCGCCATGGCCGCGCGCGTCGACTGCAGGAATTGGCCCGAGCAGCGGTGCCGGCGCCGGATCGCCCGGCGTCACCAGGCGCAGCCGGCCGGGCCGCTCGGTGACCAGCAGCCGGCCGTCGGGCAGGAAGGCCATGCCCCAGGGCAGTTCCAGCCCGTGGGCCACCGGCCAGGCGCGCAAGCCGTCCGCCTGCGCCGCGGCGCCGCCGGCCAGTGCCGCTGCGAGTGCGGCACTGCGGGCCGGCGTGCAGGTGGCCGCGGCCAGGCCGGCCAGGCGGCGCAAGGCGTGTCGCCGGCGTGGCGAAGCCGGGCCGGCAGGGAAAAAGGGAAAGCGGGCAGCAGCCATCGGGCCTCGCGGCAGGGGGTAGGGGGGCGGCCCGGGGGCTGCCCTGGCGCGTCAGCGTTCGACGCGCAGCACGCGGCCGCTGGACGCTTCGTCGGTGAGGATGTAGAGCCAGCCGTCCGGGCCCTGGCGCACGTCCCGGATGCGCGCGTTGAGACCGGTCAGCAGCGCCTCGCGATTCACCATGCGATCGCCGTCGAACTGCAGCCGCCACAGCGCCTTGCCGGCCAACGCGCCGGTGAAGAGGTGGCCGCGCCATTCCGGGAAGCGGTTGCCGGTGTAGAAGGCCAGGCCGCTCGGCGCGATCGAGGGCGGGCCCCAGGTGGTCAGCGGCTCGACGTACAGAGGCGCATGCACGCCGCCGCCGATGCGGCAGGCGTCGGACGGTTCTTCCACCTCGTAGGGGCAGCCGTAGCTCACGTTGGGCCAGCCATGGTTGCGGCCGGGACGCGCGATGTTGATCTCGTCGCCGCCCTGCGGGCCATGCTCGCACAGCCACAGCTCGCCGGTGTCGGGGTGCACTGCCGCGCCCTGCGGGTTGCGGTGGCCGAGGCTCCACAGCGCCGGCATCGCGCCGGCGACGCCGACGAAGGGGTTGTCGGCCGGGATACGGCCGTCGCTGTGAATGCGGGCAACCTTGCCGAGGTAGCTGCCGAGGTTCTGTGCTTCTTCCTTGTGGAGGAAGCGCTCGCCGAGGGTGATGAACAGCGTGCCGTCGCTACGGAAGGCCAGCCGCCCGCCGTAGTGCTGGTTGCCGGCGAACTTGGGCGTCTGGCGAAAGATGACCTCGGTCTCGCTCACCCGGGTGGCATCGGCACTCAGGACGCCGCGTACCACGGCCAGTCCGTTCAGGTCGCCCTCGGCTTCGGTGTAGCTCACATAGATGAGCCGGTTGCTGGCGAAGGCGGGGTCGAGCACCACGTCCAGCAAGCCGCCCTGGCCGCTGTACCGCGCGGCCGGCAGGCCGGAGACGGCCTGCCCGCGGCCGCCGGTGTTGGTGCTCAGCAGCCGCAGCTGGCCGGTCTTCTCCGTGACCAGCAGCCGGCCGTCAGGCAGGAAACACAGGCTCCAGGGGTACTGCAGGCCGCTGGCCAGCGAGGCGGTGCGTAGCGGGCCGGGTGACGGCGGCGGTGGCCCGGGAGGTGGCGGCTCGGTCGGTTGCTCGTCATCGCCGCCGGAACCGCCGCCACAGGCGGACAAACCGGTCGCGGCAAGCGCGCTCAAGGCAGCCAGTCGCGCAAGCGCGCGCCGGCGTTCGGGTTGGCAGGGGGCGTCGGTCAGTTCCATGGCGGCACTTCTGCTGTGGAAAGCGCCAGGGTATCCGGAGCCGGGACAGCGAAGAAACGAACGGTAAACGGCGCCCTTGCGCCGCGTCCCTTCGGCGCTGTCCGGCGGCGCCCGGGCTCAGGCCAGCGCTTCCACCACCATCTGTACCCGCTGCGCGCCGTTGAACTCGTCCAGCGACAGGCGGTAAGCCAGCACGCTGCGCTCGGGCACCGGCTCGCTGCGGCCGAACCAGATCGCCTCGCGCACCGCACCGCCGCAGCGCACCGTGAGCTTGAGGTGGCGTTCGCCGACGATGCGCTGCGAGACGATCTCGACCTCGTCGCTGAACACCGGCGCTTCGAAGGACTGGCCCCACACCTCGCGCTCGATGGCCTGCACCACCTCGGGCGCGAACCAGCGCGGCTCCAGCGGGCCGTCGGTGGTCACGGTGCGGGCCAGCAGGGCCGGGTCCAGCCATTCGTGCGCCACTTGCTGGAAGGCCTGCTCGAACAGCTCGAAGTCCTCTTCCTCCAGCGTGCAGCCGGCCGCCATGGCATGGCCGCCGAACTTCTTCAGCACGCCGGGGTGGCGCTTGCTCACCAGGTCGAGCGCGTCCCGCAGGTGAAAGCCCGGGATGGAGCGGCCCGAGCCCTTGAGCAGCCCATCCTGCCCCAGGGCGAAGACGAAGGTCGGGCGGTGCAGCTTGTCCTTCAGCCGCGAGGCCACGATGCCGACCACGCCTTCGTGGAAGTCCGGGTCGAAGATGGCCAGCGCGGGCGGCGGCTCGTCCTCGGGCATCAGCATCTCCAGCATCGCTTCGGCCTGCTCGCGCATGCCAGCCTCGACGTCGCGCCGCTCGCGGTTGATGCCGTCCAGCGTCTGGGCCAGCTCGGCGGCCCGTTGCGGGTCGTCGGTGAGCAGGCATTCGATGCCCAGCGTCATGTCGGCCAGCCGGCCGGCTGCGTTGATGCGCGGGCCGAGTGCAAAGCCGAAGTCGAAGCTGCTGGCGCGGGCCGGCTCGCGCTTGGCCGCGGCAAACAGGGCCGCCACGCCGGGTTGCATGCGGCCGGCACGGATGCGCTTGAGGCCTTGCGCGACCAGCCGGCGGTTGTTGGCGTCCAGCTTGACCACATCGGCCACCGTGCCCAGGGCCACCAGGTCGAGCAGGGTGTCCAGCCGCGGCTGCTCCTGCGGGCTGAAGGCGCCGCGGCGGCGCAGCTCGGCGCGCACCGCCAGCAGCACGTAGAACATCACGCCGACACCGGCCAGGCACTTGCTGCCGAAGCCGCAGGCCGGCTGGTTGGGGTTGACGATGACGGTCGCCTCGGGCAGCACCAGCCGGTCGTCCACCACCGCGGGCAGGTGGTGGTCGGTGATGACCACCTCCAGGCCCAGCGCGCGGGCGTGCTGCACGCCCTGCAGGCTGGCGATGCCGTTGTCCACCGTCAGCAGCACGTCGGGCTGGCGCCCCATCGCCAGCTCGACCACTGCTGGTGACAGCCCGTAGCCGTGCACGGCGCGGTCGGGCACCACGTAGCTGAGGTGCTCGGGCCGCGCGCCCAGCAGGGCCAGGCCGCGCAGCGCCACCGCGCAGGCGGTGGCGCCGTCGCAGTCGTAGTCGGCCACGACGCAGATGCGCTTGCCGGCGGCGATGGCGTCGGCCAGGAAGCGCGCCGCGTCGTCGGCCCCGTGCAGGGTGTCGGGGGGCAGCAGGCGGGCCAGCGAATCGTCCAGGTCGTCGGAGCTGGCGATGCCGCGGGCCGCGAACAGGCGCGCCAGCAGCGGGTGCACGCCCGCCTGTTCCAGCGCCCAGGCGGCGCGCGGCGGGATGTCTCGGGAGGTGATCTTCATGGACGCCAACTTCTCATTCTTCACAGGTTCAGGAGCACGTCGGCCGGCTGCGGCCGGTGCCAGTGGCGCTTCAGGCGCGCCCACCAGCCACTGGGTGCCGGCTCGAAGTCCTGGGCGCTGCGCTCGCCGCACAGCGTGACCCGCACCGGCGCGCCGCGCCGCAGCGCCGCCAGTGCCAGCGTGAGCGGGCCGCGCTCCAGCTCGGCCCAGGCCTCGGCCCAGGCGGCCCAGTCGTCGCCCATCAGGCCGGCGCGCAGGCGCTCGTCCACCACCAGCGCGGGCGGCGCCAGCGCCGGCTGTGCCGGGCCGCAGCCACTGAGCCAGAAGGTGTTCACCGGCAGTGCGCCGCGCTCGACGCGGCGGTCGGTCAGCGGATGGGTGTAGAGAAGCATCTGTACTTCGTTCTGCAGGCGGCGGATGCGGCGCGCGGCGGCATGCTCGGGCATCCAGGCCTCGACGTTGCGGCCGACCACGCGGTCCGGCGAGGCGGTGGGCAGCTCGGCCAGGCTCTCGTGCGCCAGGTACCAGCGGGTCGGGGCGCCCCAGACCATCACATAGCCTTCGGACTCGAACAGCTCGCGCACCGCCTCCATCAGCTCGCGCGACTCGTCTTCCTGCAGCTGCAGCGCCTCCGGCGGCAGCATGCTGACCTGGTCGGTGCCGACATGCCAGTGCACCGGCGTCAGCAGGCCCCAGGCCAGGTCGCCGGTGGCAATGCCGTCGCGCTGGGCCAGCCAGGCTGCCCAGGGCAGGCCGCCGTCCGGGCCGCTCAGGCCCAGCGCCCGCGCCAGCGCGCGCTCGTGCGGGGGGGACAGGGAGTATTCGTCGCCTTCGCTGCGCCAGGCCGGCGACAGCTGGGCCAGGACCTGGGTCAGTACCGGCAGCTGCAAGTCCTTCAAGGTGTGCCGGCAGGCGTCTGACAAGGCCGAGGCATGGGGAATCAGCAGGTGCATGGGGCTCAATTATCGGGGGCCGGCGACGGCGGTCGGCTCGGTTAGCATCGAACGCTTCGCGGAATCGGCGCATTTTTGTCGGCTGCGCCGCAAGACCACTCATGAACTGGCCCTACGAACTGCACATCGGCTGGCGCTACACGCGCGCCGGCCGCGCCACCCGGCGCAATGGCTTCATTTCCTTCATCTCCGGCGTCTCGATGCTGGGCATCGGCCTGGGCGTGGCTGCGCTCATCATCGTGCTGTCGGTGATGAACGGCTTCCAGAAGGAGGTGCGCGACCGCATGCTCTCGGTGATCTCGCACATCGAGGTCTATGCCGCCGGCGGCCAGGCGCTGCCGGACTGGCACGACGTGGCGGCCCAGGCCAGCCGGCACCCGCAGGTGGTGGGGGCGGCGCCCTACATCGCCGCGCAGGCGCTGCTGGCGCGCGGCGACGAGATGCGCGGCAGCCTGGTGCGCGGCATCTCGCCGGCCGAGGAACCGAAGGTGACGCCGCTGGCGGCCCAGCTCAAGGACACCGTGCTCAAGCGCCTGGTGCCCGGCGGCTGGGGCATCGTGCTCGGCGCCGAGCTGGCGCGTGGCCTGGGCGTGAACGAGGGTGACAAGGTCACGCTGGTCTCGCCCAGCGGCCAGATGACACCGGCCGGCGTGGTGCCGCGCCTCAAGCAGATGACGGTGGTCGGCATCTTCAGCGCCGGCCACTACGAGTACGACAACGGCCTGGCGCTGATGCACGTGGACGATGCCGCCAAGCTGTTCCGGGTGGAAGGCCCGATCGGCGTGCAGCTGCGGCTGCGCGACGTGCACCAGGCTCGCGAGGTGGCCGACGACCTGAGCCGCCAGCTGACCGGCGACCTGTTGATCAGCGACTGGACCCGCACCAATCGCCACTGGTACGACGCGGTGCAGCTGGAAAAGCGCATGCTCTTCATCATCCTGACGTTGATCGTCGCGGTGGCGGCCTTCAACCTGGTGTCGACGCTGGTCATGACGGTGACCGACAAGCGGGCCGACATCGCCATCCTGCGCACCCTGGGCGCGAGCCCACGCTCGATCATGCGCATCTTCATGGTGCAGGGCGCAGTCTCGGGCGTGATCGGCACCGCCAGCGGCGTGCTGTTCGGCCTGCTGGTGGCCTGCAACATCGACGTCATCGTGCCTTTCCTAGAAACCGTCTTCCGGGCCAAGTTCCTGCCCGGCAGCATCTACCTGATCACCCGCATGCCCAGCGACCCGCAGGCCGGCGACATCGTGCCCATCGCACTGATCTCGCTGGTGCTGGCCTTCCTGGCCACCCTCTATCCGAGCTGGCGCGCCAGCCGCGTGCAACCGGCGGAGGCGCTGCGCTATGAGTGAGATCGTGCTGCAGGCCCGCGGGCTGAACAAACGCTTCCACGAAGGCCCGCTCGACGTGCATGTGCTGCGCGGGGTGGACATCGCGGTGCCGGCCGGCGAGACGCTGGCCATCGTCGGCGCCTCCGGTTCCGGCAAGAGCACGCTGCTGCACCTGCTGGGCGGGCTCGACGCGCCGACTTCCGGCGAGGTACAGCTCAAGGGCCGCGACTTCGCCACCATGGGTGCCGCCGAACAGGGGCAGTGGCGCAACCTGCACCTGGGCTTCGTCTACCAGTTCCACCACCTGCTGCCCGAGTTCACCGCGCTCGACAACGTGGCCATGCCGCTGCGCATCCGCCGCATGCCCAAGGCCGATGCCAAGGCCCGGGCGCGCGAGATGCTGCAGCAGGTGGGCCTGGGCGAGCGGGTGCAACACCGGCCGGCCGAGCTGTCGGGCGGCGAGCGCCAGCGCGTTGCCATCGCCCGGGCGCTGGTGACGCAGCCGGCCTGCGTGCTGGCCGACGAACCCACCGGCAACCTCGACCGCGGCACGGCCAACACGGTGTTCGAGCTGATGCTGTCGCTGGCCCGCCTGCGCGGCACCGCCTTCGTGGTGGTGACCCATGACGAGGCCATTGCCCGGCGCTGCGACCGGGCGCTGCACCTGGTGTCCGGCATGCTGGCCTGAGCGGAGGCGCGGCGCCGTGATGTGGATCGACACGCACGCCCACCTCGACGCGAGCGAGTTCGACGCCGACCGCCCGGCGATGATCGAGCGCGCCCGTGCCGCCGGCGTGGGCCAGGTGGTGCTGCCGGCGGTGGGCTGCGGCAACTTCGACGCCGTGCAGGCCTTGGCGCACGCGCATGGCTTGAGCTATGCGCTTGGCATCCACCCCATCCTTGCCAACAGCGAGCCGGACGATGCGCTGGAGCGCCTGCGCAGCGCACTCGCGGCCCGGTGCGACGACCCGCGGCTGGTGGCGGTGGGCGAGATCGGCCTCGACCTGTTCCTGCCCGGGCTCGACCGCGCGAGGCAGGACCACCTGTACAGCGGCCAGCTGAAGCTGGCCCGCGAGTTCGGCCTGCCGGTGCTGCTCCATTCACGGCGCGCGGTGGACGCGGTGCTGCAGCAGCTGCGGCGCATCGAGGTGCCCGGCGGCATCGCACATGCCTTCAACGGCAGCGAGCAACAGGCCCGCAGCTTCATCGGGCTGGGCTTCAAGCTGGGCTTTGGCGGGGCGCTGACCTTCGAGCGGGCCTTGCAGATCCGCCGGCTGGCCGCCGGCCTGCCGGCCGAGAGCCTGGTGCTGGAGACCGACGCGCCCGACATTCCGCCGCACTGGCTCTACAAGACCGCCGGGCAACGCGCCGCCGGCGAGGCCAGCCGCAACGAACCGGCCGAGCTGCCCCGCATCGCGGCCGAGCTCGCTCGCCTGCGGGGCACCAGCCTGGCCGAGCTGCAGCGCCAGACGCAGGCCAATGCGCTGGCGGCATTGCCGCGCCTGGCCGGCCTGGTGGGCGCCGCATGAGCCGGGCGCCGCGCCGCGCGGGCGCTGCCCGGGCCGGGGGCGGCGGCGGGCCGGCTCCGCGCGCCGCCGACCCGGCGGCCGTGCCCCTGCAGGGCCTGGCCCCGGTGCTCGGGCCACAGACCCGCCTGGTGGTGCTGGGCAGCTTCCCCAGCGTGGCTTCGCTGCAGGCGCAGCAGTACTACGCCCATCCGCGCAACCACTTCTGGCCGATCCTGTCCGCGCTGTGGGGGCTGGATCTGCCGAGGCTGCCGTATGCCGAGCGCCTGGCCGTGGTGCGCGAGCGCGGGCTCGGCATCTGGGACGTCTATGCCCGCTGCCGCCGCGAGGGCAGCCTGGACAGCGCCATCGAGGACGCCGAGCTGAACGACCTGCCCGGCCTGCGCCAGCACGCGCCGGGCCTGCGGGCGCTGGCGCACAACGGCGGCGAGTCGGCCCGCTCGATGCCCATCACCCGCGGGCTGGGCCTGCCGGTGCACCGGCTGCCGTCCACCAGCCCGGCCAATGCCTCGTGGAGCTTCGAGCGCAAGCTCGCAGCCTGGCGCGAGGTCTTCGATCTCTATTCACTCACATGACCCGCAGCAAGAAGACCCCCACGCTCGCCCCCGTCACCGTTTCTGAATCCGACGGCGTGCGCTTCCTCCACCTCGGGACCATCTGGGTGCAGGGCGCGATGCGCGTGCGCAAGCCCTATGACCTGGAGCTGGAATACATCCAGCGCATGATGGCCTGGATGCTGCTGAGGCCGCAGGCGTGCGTGACCGACGGCCATGCCGTGCAGCTCGGCCTGGGCGCCGGTGCCATCACCAAGTACTGCCACAGGAAGCTGCAGATGCGCACCACCGCGGTGGAGCTGAACCCCGAGGTGATCGCGGTGTGCCGCAGCATGTTCCGCCTGCCGCCCGACGACGACACGCTGCAGGTGCTGCAGCAGGACGCCGCCCGCTATGCCGCCGACCCGGTCAACGCCGGCGGCGCCGACGTGCTGTGCGTGGACCTCTACGACCACGAGGCGGCCAGCCCGGTGCTGGACGACGAGGACTTCTATGCCGCCTGCCACCAGCTGCTGGCGCCGGGCGGGGTGATGAGCGTCAACCTGTTCGGCCGCGACGCCAGCTACGATCGCAGCGTCGAGCGCATGGCCCGCGCCTTCGGCCGTGAAGCCATGTGGGCGCTCAAGCCGACGCGCGAGGGCAACACCGTGGTGCTGGCCACCAAGGGCCTGGCGCCGGCCGAGCGGAGCGAACTTGCTGCCCGTGCCGAAAACATCGAAACTCGCTTTTCCCTGCCTGCGGCCAAGTGGCTGCGCATGATCAAGCATCTCGCTGCGTGAAAGACGGCCGATGAGCGCCTCCACCACCCCCTTGCGGCGCAGCGGCGCCGTGCCGGCCACCACCGCCTTCAAGGGCCGCCTCGATTGGCGGCCGCTGCTCGACTGGCTGCGCGAGGACGGCGTGGTCTCCGCCGCCGACGCACAGCGCACCAGCCAGCGCCTGGCCGCCGGCGACAGCGCACAGCACCCGCTGGTGCGCCTGGCCAACGTCGGCATGAGCGACGCCCGCAACGGCAAGCCGCTGGATGTCGAGGCCCTCACCGAATGGCTGGCCGGCCGCTGCGGCAAGGACTACCTGCGCATCGACCCGCTGAAGGTCAATGTCGGCCGGGTGGCCGACGTGATGTCCATCAACTATGCCGAGCGGCGCCGCGCGTTGCCGGTGCAGGTCGGGCTGCAGGAGGTGGTGGTGGCCACCTGCGAGCCCTTCGACACCGACTGGGTCGCCGAGATCGAGAGCCACCTGCGCCGGCCCATCCGGCTGGTGCTGGTGAGCCCACCCGAGCTGCAACGCTACACCACCGAGTTCTACACGCTGGCCAAGTCGGTCAAGGCGGCGCAGAAGAGCGGCGATGCCACCGTGGCGCCGGCCAACTTCGAGCAACTGGTGGAGCTGGGCAAGAGCAAGCAGCTCGACGCCAATGACCAGGGTGTGGTGCAGGTGGTGGACTGGCTGTGGCAGTACGCCTTCGACCAGCGCGCCTCCGACATCCACCTGGAGCCGCGCCGCGACATGGGAGCGGTGCGCTTTCGCATCGACGGCGTGATGCACACCGTCTACCAGCTGCCGCTGACGGTGATGGCCGCTGTCACCAGCCGCATCAAGCTGCTCGGCCGCATGGACGTGGTGGAGAAGCGCCGCCCGCTGGACGGCCGCATCAAGACCCGCAACCCCGACGGCGAGGAAGTCGAGATGCGCCTGTCGACACTGCCCACCGCCTTCGGCGAGAAGCTGGTGATGCGCATCTTCGACCCCGACTCCACCGTCAAGACCCTGGACGCGCTCGGCTTCGGCCCGCACGAGGCGCAGCGCTGGGAGCAGCTGGTGACGCAGGCGCACGGCGTCATCCTGGTCACCGGGCCGACCGGCTCGGGCAAGACCACCACGCTGTACTCGACGCTCAAGCGCCTGGCCACCGACGAGGTGAACGTCTGCACCATCGAAGACCCGATCGAGATGATCGAGCCGGCCTTCAACCAGACCCAGGTGCAGCCGCAGCTGGACCTGGGGTTCGCCAACGGGCTGCGCGCGCTGATGCGGCAGGACCCGGACATCATCATGGTCGGCGAGGTGCGCGACCTGGAGACCGCCGAGATGGCCATCCAGGCCGCGCTCACCGGCCACCTGGTGTTCACCACCCTGCACACCAACGATTCCACCTCGGCGGTGACGCGGCTGCTTGACCTGGGCGTGCCCCCCTACCTGCTCAATGCCACGCTGCTGGGCGTGCTGGCGCAGCGCCTGGTGCGCACCTTGTGCGCGCACTGCAAGCAGCCCGACGAGAGCTTCACCCGCGAGACGCTGGCCGAGGCGATCCAGCCCTGGCGCATGAGCGGCGGTTTCCGGCCCTACCGGCCGGTGGGCTGCATCGAATGCCGCATGACCGGCTTCCGCGGCCGTGCCGGCCTCTACGAGCTGCTGATGGTGAACGAGCCGCTGAAGGCCCTGATTGGCCAGACGCCCGACCTCTCCAAGCTGCGCCAGCAGGGCGCTCAGGACGGCATGCGGCCGCTGCGGCTGGCCGGGGCGATGAAGGTTGCCGAAGGGCTCACCACGCTGGACGAAGTACTGCGGGCCACGCCGGCGTGGGAGCGCTGAGGGCGGCTGCAAAAGCGGCAGTTTCGTGAGTTCTTTCCGCCCTGCGGCAGGAAGAAGGCCCGCCGGGTGAAGAAAGGCCGGGGCGCGCCGCGTCCCGCTGTATCCTTCGCGCCCCCGCGGCGGCCGGCATGCCGGAGCTGTGCGCCCACCGGACGGCAGTGCCGCGCCGGGGCAGGGCACGGTGGTGGTGCGCCGATGCTGCCGGGAAAGTGGCCAGGCCGGCTGGCCTGGCCGTGTGGTTGTGCCGCAGTTCAAGGGGCGCCTGCATTGCGCTACGTGTAATCCACAGCCAGTGCGCGGAAGGCCCCTCCCTAGAATCGCAACAGTTTTTGAAGCTGGAGAGGAGCGCAAAGATGAAGATCAAAAGCCAGCGGGACTTCGTCTCGGGGCTCATGTTCCTGGCTGTCGGCATCGCCTTCGCGATCGGCGCCGGCAACTACTCCTTCGGCAATTCGGCCCATCCCGGGCCGGGCTACTTCCCGCTGGTGCTGGGCCTGATCCTGGCGGTGCTCGGTGCAGTGGTGCTGTTCACCTCGCTGTCCATCGAGCGCGATGGCGGCGACCCGATCGGCGCCATCGCCGTCAAGCCGCTGGTGATCATCCTCGGTGCCGTGGTGCTGTTCGGCTTCTGCCTGCCGCGCCTGGGCCTGCTGATCTCGCTGCCCATCCTCATCGTGGTGGCCAGCCTGGCCAGTGACGAATTCCACTGGCGTGATGCGCTGATCAGCTCCGTGGTGCTGACGGCCGGTGCCTGGGCCATCTTCACCAAGGGCCTGAACCTGACGCTGCCGGTCTACCCCACCATCTTCGGCGGCTGAGCGGCACAAGGACCTCCCATCATGGACCTGCTTTCCAATCTTGCCCTGGGCTTCCAGACGGCCGCCACGCTGCAGAACGTCGGCTACGCCTTCCTCGGTGCGCTGCTGGGCACGCTGATCGGCGTGCTGCCCGGTCTCGGGCCGGTGGCCACGATCGCGATGCTGCTGCCGTCGATCTACTCGCTGGACGCGACGCCGGCGCTGATCATGCTGGCCGGCATCTACTACGGCGCCCAGTACGGTGGTTCCACCACCGCCATCCTGATCAACGTGCCGGGCGAGTCGTCCTCGGTCGTGACCGCCATCGACGGCTACCAGATGGCCCGTCGCGGCCGCGCTGGCGCCGCGCTGTCCACCGCGGCACTGGGCTCGTTCTTCGCGGGCTCGGTCGGCACGCTGGTGCTGGCTGCCTTTGCGCCGCCGCTGACCGAGATGGCCTTCAAGTTCGGCTCGGCCGAGTATTTCTCGCTGATGGTGCTGGGCCTGATCGGCTCGGTGGTGCTGGCCTCGGGCTCGCTGCTGAAGGCCATCTCGATGATCATCCTCGGCCTGCTGCTGGGCCAGATCAACACCGACGTGATCTCCGGCGTGCCGCGCTACAGCTTCGACATCCCGGAGCTGACCGACGGCATCGACTTCGTCATCATTGCGATGGGCGTGTTCGGCTTCGGCGAGATCATCGCCAACCTGGGCCAGCCGTCCGAGTCGCGTGAGGTCTTCACCAAGGATGTGAAGGGCCTGTGGCCCACCCGTGACGACTTCCGCCTGGCCGCACCGGCGGTGCTGCGCGGCACGGCGCTCGGCTCCATCCTGGGCGTGCTGCCCGGTGGCGGCGCCCTGCTGTCGGCCTTCGCGGCCTACACGCTGGAGAAGAAGATCTCCAAGACGCCCGAGCAGTTCGGCAAGGGCGCCATCCAGGGCGTGGCCGGCCCCGAGTCGGCCAACAACGCCGGTGCGCAGACCTCCTTCATCCCGATGCTGACGCTGGGCATCCCGCCCAACCCGGTGATGGCGCTGATGGTGGGCGCGATGACCATCAAGGGCATCCAGCCCGGCCCGCAGGTGATGGCCAGCAACCCCGACCTGTTCTGGGGCCTGATCGCCTCGATGTGGATCGGCAACCTGATGCTGGTGATCTTGAACCTGCCGCTGATCGGCATCTGGATCAAGCTGCTGACGGTGCCCTACCGTTTCCTGTTCCCGGCCATCCTGGTGTTTTGCTCGATCGGGCTCTACACGCTGAACAACAACAACTTCCACATCTACCTGGCGGCCTTGTTCGGTGTGGTCGGCTATGCCTTCTACAAGCTGAGCTGCGAGCCGGCGCCGCTGCTGCTGGGCTTCATCCTGGGGCCGATGATGGAGGAGCACCTGCGACGGGCCCTGCTGCTGTCGCGAGGCGACTGGAGCACCTTCGTGAGCCGCCCGCTGTCGGCCAGCCTGCTGGGCGCCGCAGGGCTGATGATCATCATCGTGCTGCTGCCCAACATCCGCCGCAAGCGGGAGGTGGCGTTCCAGGACGCTGACTGAAAGCGGCCCCTCCGGCGTGCCGTGAAGAAGGGCCGCTCTTGCAAATAGCATAGAAACCTGCTGATCCGACCGCCTGCCAAGCGTTTTGCTTGGCAGGCGTTTTCATTTGGATATGCAACGCGGGCACCGGGCCAGCAAGCAATCTCGGCATCGGCGAGTATGTGAAGACCAGTTCAGCACCTATTCATTACACCGTGGCGCCGAAGGATGACATGCCACTGTCCCTCTTCCTGCAGCACCTATAGGGACTGGCTGCGAAGGCAACAGAGGAATAAGGTACGCCGGAGGAGGGATGATTCATGTACGAACTATCAACCGAAAGTCTGTTTGTTGCCATTTCGTCTGTGTTGGGGGAACGCCAGCGCCTGATACGCAAGCTGGGGGAAATCTCTGCTGAGGAGGATGAGGAGGAGCGCCTGTCCGAGCGAGTGATGGACATGGACCGTGTGATTGGAGAATTGGCCGGAGCGTATGAAGCGCAGCGAGTGCAGGACCCGGCCTATCCCGCGTTTGAAGTGCTCTACGCATCGTTCTTTGGAAACGCGAGCGCGAACGGCTCTTGACGAGGTGCAGGCGGCAAGCGGTGGCGCGACCGGAGAACGGCGCTGCCACAGTGATCTTGCTGCGCCAAGACACAGCAGCGCGGGCTGGCCACGGTGCCCGCCATGGACTCGGCGCCATTGCTAGTGCAAGGATCCAGAACCCGGGCGGCGCCGCCGCGGCGTCGAGCGCGCGTGGCGTCTGACCCGTGGTGGCGCATCAGCCGCCATGTGCGGTGCGGTTTCACTTCGTGAAGTGAACGGCTCGACGGAGGGCCGCGGCGACGGCCCGCCAGCCCGCCGAGCCCACGCTGGAGCGGGTCGGAGGTGGGTCGGCCCCCCTCGATAATCTTCCGCAAGGAGGATGACCGAGACATGCCGACCCCCCACCCGCTGCGCGAGATGCTGCACAACGAAGTGCACGCGCGTCCCTATGAACGCCTGTCGGCGCCGCTGGCGCTGTCGCACCTGGCGCTGCTGACGCCGCCAGGCGAGACGCGCAGCCGCGAGCACCTGCATGCGCTGCTGCGATCGCGCCACCTGCCGCTGCCGTCGGCCGAGGCCGGCCACCTGAGCATCGACCTGGGCGGCGTGCACCTGCGCTGGGAACAGCACACCGAGTTCCAGACCTACACCTTCTGGCGCAACCTGCCCGACAACCCGGCCGGCTTCGAGCCGAGCGCGGTCGGCTCGGTGCCGCAGGACTGGCTGCGCGGCGTGCCCGGCCAGTGGCTGGTGGGCATGCATGTCATGGTGACGTCCACCCGCGAGGACGGGGCGGACACACTGGTGCGCGGCTCGCTGGACGAGGACAGCCTGGTCGGCTCGGTGGTGATGGACGGCCAGGCCGAGGTGTACACCGACTTCCGCCTGCACGGCGACGGCTTTGCCCGCCTGGTGGTGGTGGCGGCCAGCATGCACCCGCGCCGGCTCGGCCGTGCGGTGCAGCGGCTGCTGGAGATCGAGACCTACCGCATGACGGCGTTGCTCGGCCTGCCGGCCGCCCGCGAGGTGGCCGCCACCCTGGCCGACGCCGAGCGCGACCTGGCCCGCATCGCGGGTGAGATCCGCAGCGCGGAGCGCCACCGCGAACCCGAGCTGCTGCGCCAGCTCACCCAGCTGGCCGGCCGGGTCGAGAGCCTCTACGCCAGCACCCATGCGCGTTTCTCGGCCAGCGCCGCCTACTTCGAGCTGGTGCAGCGGCGCATCGACGAACTGCATGAGCACCGGCTGGCCGGCCTGCAGACCATCGGCGAGTTCATGGACCGCCGCCTGGGGCCGGCCATGCAGACCTGCGCCTGGGCCGGCCGGCGCCAGCAGCAGCTGTCCGAGCGCATCTCGCGCACCAGCAACCTGTTGCGCACCCGCGTCGAGATCGAGCAGCAGCAGAGCAGCCAGGACCTGCTCGACGCCATGAACCGCCGCCAGGGCGTGCAGCTGCGGCTGCAAAGTGCGGTGGAGGGGCTGTCGGTGGCGGCCATCACCTACTACGGCGCCGGCCTGGTGGGCTACCTGGCCAAGGGCGGCAAGGAGGCCGGGCTGCTGCCGCTGTCGCCGGAGGTGCTGGTGGCGCTGGCCATCCCGCTGATCGCGCTCACAGTGTGGAGCGGCCTGCGGCGCATGCACCGGCTGGTGCTGCGCGAGGTGGCGTGACGGGGCTGGCGAGCCGGCCCACGCGCGCGGCCGGTGCGGATTCAACCGAATTTTCCAGCTTGGGTTAAATTCAACTTTACTGGTTGAATCAGGGCCACTCATGGACTTCGAGCACTACCCGAGGACCGACCTCGCCCAGCACTATCTGGATCGGCTCACTGCGCTCCCCGAGCGGGCGCTGTCCATCTTCGGGCCCCGGCAGGTTGGCAAGACGACCTTGCTGCAGAACGACCTGAGCGCCTTGGCGCATCAGCGTGGGTTGACGCCGGTGTATGTCGACTTCATGAGCGCCGACGACCCGCTGCACGCCCTGAGTGGCCGCCTGGAAGACCTGCTGCTCGACGTCGCGGGCGAGTTGAGGAACACCCAGGTCACCCGGGTCAGCGCCGCGCGCTTCGGCGTCACGCTGGCCCCGGCGCCGGTGGCGGCCAGGAGCCCGGATCCTGGCGTGCAGTTGCAGCACCACATGGCGGCGCTCAAGCGCGTGAACCCGGATGCCCGGCTGCTGCTGATGCTCGACGAGGCCCAGGAACTGGTGCGCAAGCGCGATGGTGAGCGCGCCATGAAGGCCATCCGCGGGCTGTTCAACACCTACCGGCGCGACATCCTCCTGCTCATGACGGGCTCATCGCGCGACGGCCTGCTGTGGCTGTTCGGCGAGCACCACCGCGCCAGCTTCGGGCTGGCCGACCATGAGGATTTCCAGGTGCTGGGCCGGGAGTTCGTGGAATTCGTGGTGCGGCCCCTGAACCAGCGCTTGAACCGGCCCCTGGACATCGAGGTGCTGAGCCAGGTGTTCGCCCAGTTGCATCATCGGCCCGCCGACTTCGTCGCCTTCGTTTCGCGCGCCGTGATGACGCATGTCGAGGACCTGCTCGGCGCGGTCAAGCCCTTCCTGGCCAGCCGCTACCCGGTGGAGGCGATCCGGGAGCGCTTCTTCCGCTTCACGCCGCTCCAGCAGGTGTTGCTGGCGATGATCGCCAGCGGCACCGCGCAGCTGACCGGCGCGGCCGCGCTGCGGGAGGTGGCGTCCCGGCTCGGCACGTCGGTCAGCGCCGCGGCTGTCAGCAAGGCCCTGGCGAGTCTGCCGGTGGATACCCTGGTCACCCACGGCCGCGGCCGCCACGAGATCGCCGACCCCGGCCTGCTGCACTGGCTGCGCGAAGGCGCCACGGGCGATGGCGTCGCCGGCGGCGGCTGAGCGGCTCATCGCTACAGCGGGCGCCACGCCTGAACCCACCCTGAACGCCTGCACGCGCCGGCCGGCCGTCCGATAATCTTCGCAGCAGCAGCGAGGTGCGCGATGAAGCCTTTCCTCTACGACTTTCCCTATGCCTCGGCCCGCTTGCCGGTGTTTGGCCGCAATGTGGTGGCCACCTCACATCCGGCCGCCGCCGCAGCCGGCCTGCGCATGCTGATGAAGGGCGGCAACGCGGTCGATGCCGCCATCGCCACCGCGGCCGCGATGACCATCGTCGAGCCGGTCAGCAACGGCCTGGGCAGCGACGCCTTCTGCCTGCTGTGGGACGGCACCCAGCTGCACGGCCTGAACGCCTCGGGCCGCGCGCCGGCGGCCTGGACGCCGGACTACTTCCGGGCCAAGTACGGTGCCGACGCCACCACGCCGCCCAAGCGCGGCTGGGACTCGGTGACGGTGCCCGGCGCGGTCGGCGGCTGGATGGCGCTCAGCCGGCGCTTCGGCAAGCTGCCCTTCGCCGACCTGATGGAGCCGGCCATCGACCTGGCCGAGCGCGGCTATGCGGTGCCGCCCATCGTCGGCTACAAGTGGGCCGCGCCGGTGGAGGAGCTGCGTGGCCTGCCCGGCTTTGCCGAGGCCTTCCTGCCGCACGGCCGCGCGCCGGCGGTCGGCGAGCTGTGGCAGTTCAAGGCCGCCGCGCGCAGCCTGCGGTTGATCGCCGAGAGCGGTGGCGACGCCTTCTACCGCGGCGAGATTGCGGCCGCCGCCGTGCGTTTCGCCCGTGAACATGGGGCGGCGATCACCGAAGCCGACTTCGCGGCCAACGCCCCCGACTGGGTGCAGCCGATCGGCCGCGACTACCGCGGCTACACGCTGCACGAGATCCCGCCCAACGGGCAGGGCATCGCGGCGCTCATCGCACTCGGCATCCTGTCGCACTTCGAGCTGGCCGGCCTGCAACCGGACAGCGCCCAGGCCCAGCACCTGCAAATCGAGGCGATGAAGCTGGGCTTCGCCGACACCTATCGCTATGTGGCCGACCCCCGCACGATGGAGGTCACGCCCGAGCAGATGCTCGACGACGCCTACCTGGCCAGCCGCGCCCGCCAGATCGACCCGGCCCGGGCCCAGCATTTCGGCCCCGGCAACCCGTCGCGCGGCGGCACCATCTACCTGACCGCGGCCGACGAGAGCGGCATGATGGTCAGCTTCATCCAGAGCAACTACATGGGCTTCGGCTCGGGGGTGGTGGTGCCGGGCTACGGGCTGTCCATGCAGAACCGCGGCCATGCCTTCTCGCTCGACCCAGCCAGCCCCAACGTGGTGGCGCCCGGCAAGCGGCCCTTCCACACCATCATTCCGGCCTTCCTGAGCAAGGACGGCCAGCCGGTGATGAGCTTCGGCGTGATGGGCGCCAACATGCAGCCGCAGGGCCACCTGCAGACGCTGGTGCGCATGCTCGACTATGGCCACAACCCGCAGGCGGCCTGCGATGCGCCGCGCTGGCGCTACAACAGCGGCTATTCGCTCAATGTCGAGGCCAGCATGGACCCGGTGGTGGTGCAGGGCCTGGTCGACCGCGGCCACCGCATCGAGGTGATCCAGGACTCGTACCAGGACTTCGGCGCCGGCCAGTTCATCTGGCGGCTGGGCGATCCGGCGCAGCACGGCTACGTGGCCGCCAGCGACCCTCGCCGCGACGGCCAGGCGGTGGGCTTTTGAGGGCCGCGGCAGCGGCATCGCCGCCGGCCGGCGCGGCCTCGGGCATTGCGCTGGCGTTCGCCGGTTCCATCGCGTTCTCTGGCAAGGCCATCATCGTCAAGCTGGCCTACCGGCATGGCGTCGATGCGGTGACGCTGATCATGTACCGCATGCTGTTTGCGCTGCCCCTGTTCGCCGCCATCGCCTGGTGGGCTGGCCGCGGCAAGCCGGCCATGGCCGGGCGCGACTGGCTCGGCATCGTGGGGCTGGGCATCAGCGGCTACTACCTGTCCAGCTTCCTCGACTTCATGGGGCTGCAGTACATCAGCGCCAGCCTGGAGCGGCTGATCCTCTACCTCAACCCGACCCTGGTGCTGGCCTTGAGCGTGCTGCTGTTCGGCCAGAAGGTGAGTGCGCGGCAGTTGGTGGCCATCGGCGTCAGCTACTGTGGCGTGCTGCTGGTGTTCGGGCAGGAGATCAATTTCCAGGGCAGCCATGTGATGCTGGGCGCCGCGCTGGTCTTCGGCAGCGCGGTCTCCTACGCGGTCTACCTGGTCTACAGCGGCGAGCTGGTGCGTCGCATCGGCTCGTTGCGCCTGGTGGGCTGGGCCAGCCTGGTCGCCTGCCTGTGCTGCATCGGGCAGTTCCTGCTGCTGCGGCCGGTGGCGGCCGCGGCGGTGGCACCGGAGGTGGTGTGGCTTTCGGTGCTCAATGCCACGCTCTGCACGGTGGCGCCAGTGCTGATGGTGATGATGGCCATCGAGCGCATCGGCGCGACGCTGACCGCGCAGACCGGGCTGATCGGCCCGCTCTCCACCCTGCTGATGGGGGTGGTGGTGCTGGGCGAGCCGCTGACGCCGTGGATCTTGGCCGGCACCGCACTCGTGCTGGCCGGCATCTGGCTGCTGGCGCGGGCCAGGGCACAACAGACCTCATAGACAGGAGTTCGGACGATGGATCTGGGTTTGCAAGGCAAGTGGGCGCTGGTGTGCGCCTCCAGCAAGGGGCTGGGCAAGGGCTGCGCGCAGGCGCTGGTGCAGGAAGGCGTCAACGTGGTGTTGACCGCACGCGGCGAGGAGGCGCTGCAGGCCACCGCGGCCGAGCTGCGCGCCCTGGGCGGCGGCGAGGTGAGGGCAGTGGCTGGTGACGTCACCACGCCCGAGGGCCGAGCCGCGGCGCTGGCCGCCTGCCCGCAGGTGGACATCCTCGTCAACAACGCCGGCGGCCCGCCGCCGGGCGACTTCCGCGAGTGGTCGCGCGAGGACTGGATCCGGGCGCTGGACGCCAACATGCTCACGCCCATCGAGCTGATCAAGGCCACGGTCGATGCGATGATCGCGCGCCGCTTCGGCCGCATCGTCAACATCACCTCGGGCGCGGTGAAGGCGCCCATCGACGTGCTCGGCCTGTCCAACGGCGCCCGCTCGGGGCTGACCGGCTTCGTCGCCGGCCTGGCGCGCAAGACGGCGCAGCACAACGTGACCATCAACAACCTGCTGCCCGGCGCCTTCGACACCGACCGCCTGCGCAAGACGCTGGAGGCCTCGGCCAAGGACCGCGGCGCCAGCCTCGACGCCACCCGCGAGGCGCGCATGAAGGCCATCCCGGCCGGCCGCTTCGGCACGGCCGAGGAGTTCGGCGCCGCCTGCGCCTTCCTGTGCAGCCGGCAGGCCGCCTACATCACCGGCCAGAACTGGCTGCTGGACGGCGGCGCCTACCCCGGCACCTTCTGAGCCGGCCCGCGCTGGCGCTTCAGCGCCGCGACGACACCACGATGCCGGCCACGATCAGCGCGAAGGCCGCGCCGTGGAACCACTGCGGCGGCTCGCCCAGCAGGGCGGCCGACAGCAGCGCGGCGAACACCGGCGTCAGGTTGCTGAAGAAGGCGGCGATGGCCGGCCCCACCGCGGCCACCCCCATGCCCCAGCAGCGGTAGGCCACCAGCGAGGCGGCCAGCGCCACGTAGAGCAGCCCGCCCGCCACCGGCAGCGACCAGGCCACCTCCACGCTGCCGCCATGCGCCAGCGCTTCACCGCCGGCGGCCAGGGTGGACCACATCAGCCCGAAGACGATCTGCGCAAGCAGGAATTCCGACCAGTGCCACTCGCGCGCGGAGTCGTCGCTGGGCCGGGCCAGCATCCAGCTGTACAGCGCCCACAGCGCCACCGCCACCAGCATGTAGAGATCGCCCGGCACCAGCCGCACCTGCATCAGCGTGTCCCAGCTGCCGCGCGAGATCACCAGCACCACCCCCAGCAGCGACAGCACCGCACCGGCGAGCTGCTGCGGCCGTGGCCGCTCGCGATGGAGCAGGGCGCCGGCGGCCAGCATCCACACCGGCATGCTGGCAGCGATGAGGGTCACGTTGATGGGGGTGGAGGTCTGCAGGGCGAGGTACTGCAGCGAGTTGTAGCTGCCCACCCCCAGGCCGCCCAGCAGCACGAAGCGGCGCCAGCGCGGCCACAGCGGCCCGCCGATGCGCAGCACCCGCCAGCCCAGTGGCAGCAGGACCAGCGCCGCCAGCAGCCAGCGCAGCAGGTTCAGCGTCAGCGGCGGCACGGCACCGACCATCAGCCGGCCCACCACTGCATTGCCGGCCCACAGCAGGGGTGACACGGTGAGCAGCAGGGCGGTCTTGCGGGTCAGGGCGGGCGTCATGGGGCGGGCAGGGGGGCAGCAGGGGCGGCGGGCGCTGCGCGGGCGGGTCCGGCGCAGGGGTGGCCGGCATCTTAGCGCCGGCACGCCGAGCCTGCCTGGCCCGGGCGCGATGGTGGCCCCGCGGCATGGCCGGTGCGGGGGCGGCCTGCAAAAGCCGGCCGTCCGACGTATCGTGTGCGGCATTCCCTGTCATCAAGGAGCAGCGACCATGCCCCTGGCCATCCAGATCAGCGCCTTCGGCGGCCCCGACAACCTGCAGCAGGTGGACCTGCCTGTCGGCGAGCCCGGCCCCGGCGAGATCCGCATCCGCCACCTCGCCTGCGGCCTCAACTACATCGACATCTACCACCGCACCGGCCTCTACCAGGGCGAGCTGCCGTTGACGCTCGGCATGGAGGCGGCCGGCGTGGTGGAGGCGGTGGGCGAGGGCGTGAGCCACCTGCGCGTGGGGGACCGCGCCGCCTATACCAGCCAGCCGCCCGGTGCCTACAGCGAAGCCCGCGTGATGCCGGCCCGCTGCGTGGTCAGGTTGCCCGACCAGATCGACGACGAGACCGCCGCCGCGATGATGCTCAAGGGCCTCACCGTGCAATACCTGCTGCGCAAGACCCAGCCGCAGGGCGGGCTGATGCCGGGCGACTTCATCCTCTTCCACGCCGCGGCCGGCGGGGTCGGCCTGATCGCCTGCCAATGGGCCCGGGCCATGGGCCTGCGGCTGATCGGCACGGCCGGCAGCGACGAGAAATGCCGCCTGGCGCTGGAGCACGGGGCCGACTTTGCGATCAACTACAGCAGCGACGACTTCGTCGCCCGCGTGCGCGAGATCACCGGCGGGCGCGGCGTGAAGGCGGTCTACGACGCGATCGGCAAGGACACCTGGGAGCGCTCGCTCGACTGCCTGCAGCCCTTCGGCCTGATGGTGAGCTATGGCAACACGTCCGGCCCGGTGCCGCCGGTGTCGCTGGGCGTGCTGGGGGCCAAGGGCTCGCTCTACGTGACGCGGCCTTCGGTCTACACCCACTTGGCCACCCGCGAGTCCACCCAGGCGATGGCCGACGACCTGTTCCGCATGGTGGCCGACGGCCAGGTGCGCATCCGCATCGACCAACGCTATGCACTGAAGGACGCGGCCGCGGCCCACCGCGACCTGGAAGGCCGTCGCACCACCGGCTCCAGCATCCTGCTGCCGTGAGCGTTCGGCTGGCGCGACGGTGCCTGGGCGGCCGTGGCCGGGCGGCCCTCGGTGGCCCGCCCCGCCGGCTTCATGGGGGTGGTTCAACCGCGGCGCGGCGGCGCCGGCAGGGCCGGGGGCCGCTCAGCGGGCGTGGCCAAGCACGCGGCTGATCGCTTCGGCCAGTGCCTCCAGCTGCACCGGCTTGGCCACGTAGTCGTCCATGCCGGCAGCCATGCAGCGGTCACGGTCGCCTTCCATGGCATAGGAGGTCATCGCGACGATCGGCAGCCGCGGACCGTCGCCCTCCTTGCGGCGGATTTCGGCGGTGGCCTCCAGGCCGCCCATCACCGGCATCTGCACGTCCATCAGCACCAGGTCGTGGCCGCCGCGGGCGGCCTGCTCCACCGCCTCGATGCCGTTGGCGGCCAGCGTGCAGCTCATGCCCAGTTGCGCGAGCATGGCCACCGCCAAGGTCTGATTGACCGGGTTGTCCTCCGCCAGCAGCACCCGCTTGCCATGCAGCGCGGGCCAGTGGCGCGGCGCCGGCGGCGCCCGACGCGCATCGGGCTCGGGTGCGGCCGGCTCGCAGGGCAGGGTACAGCGCAGGCTGCTGCCGTGGCCGGGGGTGCTGTCCGCCACCAGCTGGCCGCCCATGTGCTCCACCAGGCGCAGCGCGATCAGCAAGCCCAGGCAGGCACCGGCCGGCCGCCGGGGGTCCTGCGCGTCAGGGGCACCCAGCGCCTGCTGCAGCTGCTGCCGGGTGGTGCCGGTGCCGGTGTCGCTGACCAGCAGCTGCAGCTGCAGCCGGCCGTCAGGCAGCGGCTCGGCCTGGGCCGCCACCCGCACCTCGCCCACTGGCGTGGAGCGCAAGGCGTGCTCCACCAGGTGGCCCAGCACCTGGGCCAGCCGTTGCGGATCGCCAATGATCGCGTCGGGCAGCCCGGCAGCGAACTCGCTGCACAGCTGGACGTCCTTCTGCCCGGCCTGCGCCTCGAAGCCCGCCAGCACCTCCCCGACCAGCGCAGGCAGCCGCAGCGGGCGACGCTGCAGTGCCAGCTGGCCGATCTCGATGCGGGAGAGGTCGAGCACGTCGTTGATGAGTGCCAGCAGCGAGCGGGCCGAGCCGTGGGCCAGCTCCAGGAACTCGCGCTGCTGGGGCGTCAGCTCGGTGGCCAGCACCAGCTCGGTCATGCCCAGCACACCGTTCATGCGGGTGCGCACTTCGTGGCTGAGCAGCGCCACGAATGCGCCACGGGCGCGCTGCGCGGCGTCGGGCGCCTGCGCCGCCGGGTGGTCGATGCCGTCTTCCACGCAGCCCCCTTGCTCTTGCGACCGAGGCATTGTCGGCGCTGCTCGCGCAGGCCGTCAACGCAGCTCAGCGGCCCTGCCGCACGCGGCGCAGTTCGTCGAGGATCAGCAGCACCGCGCCCAGGGTGATGCCGCTGTCGGCGATGTTGAAGGCCGGGAAGTGCCAGCCGCCGGCATGGAAGTCGAGGAAGTCGACCACGTAGCCGTGCAGGCCCCGGTCGATCACGTTGCCGACCGCACCGCCCAGAATCAGCGCCAGCGCCCAGCAGAACAGGCGCTGGCCGGCATGGCGGCGCAGCAGGTAGACGATGAAGATCGCCGCCGCCGTGCCCAGGCCGATGAAGAACCAGCGCTGCCAGCCCGCGGCCTTGGCCAGGAAGGAAAAGGCCGCACCGGTGTTGTGCACCCGCACGATGTTGAAGAAGGAGAACACCTCGGTGGACTGGCCCAGCGTGTAGTAGCCGAGGATCAGCGTCTTGGTGAACTGGTCGAGCAGGATCACCACCAGCGCGATCCCCAGCCAGGGCCACAGCGAGCCGGCCGAGCCGCCGCCGGCGGTTTTCTTCTTCACGGTTCCCGCCGCCATCACGCCACCTTGCGCGGCTCGCCCGCGCCATAGAGGTTGCTGGTGCAGCGGCCGCACAGGGCCGGGTGCGCGCTGTCGTGGCCGACATCGTCGCGCCAGTGCCAGCAGCGCTCGCACTTGGCGGCGGCCGAGGGCGTCACCGCCACGGCCAGCGCGTCGCCCGCGGCCACCTGCACGGCCGAGGCGATCAGCACGAACTTGAGGTCCTCGCCCAGGCTGCCGAGCAGGCGGCGGTCATCCTCGCCCGCGGTGATGGCCACGTTGGCCTGCAGCGAGGAGCCCAGCCGGCCCTCGGCCCGCACCGCCTCGATTTCCTTGTTCACCACGTCGCGGATCTCGCGCAGGCGGGCCCACTTGATCAGCAGGGCCTCATCGTCGCCGGCGAACTTCCAGTAGGTCTCGACGAAGATCGACGGCGACTGGTTGGCCGACACCAGCTTCCAGGCCTCCTCGGCGGTGAAGCTGAGGAAGGGTGCCATCCAGCGCAGCATGGCCTGGGTGATCTGCCACAGTGCGGTCTGCGCAGAGCGGCGCGCGTGCGAGCCGGGCGCGGTGGTGTAGAGGCGGTCCTTCAGCACGTCCAGGTAGAAGGCGCCCAGCTCCTCCGAGCAGTACACCTGCAGCTTGGCCACCACCGGGTGGAACTCGTAGACCTCGTAGTGGGCCAGGATCTCGGTCTGGAAGGCCGACGCCCGGGCCAGCGCATAGCGGTCGATCTCCAGCAGCTCGTCGAAGGGCACCGCGTGCTGTGCCGGATCGAAGTCGCTGGTGTTGGCCAGCAGGAAGCGCAAGGTGTTGCGGATGCGGCGGTAGCCGTCCACCACCCGGTCGAGGATCTTCTTGTCGCCGGCGATGTCGCCGGAGTAGTCGCTGGCGGCCACCCACAGGCGGATGATCTCGGCGCCCAGCTTCTGCGAGGTTTCCTGCGGGTCCACGCCGTTGCCGAGCGACTTGCTCATCTTGCGGCCCTGGCTGTCCACCGTGAAGCCGTGCGTCAGCAGGCCCTTGTAGGGCGCCTCGCCATACATCGCGCAGGCGGTCAGCAGCGAGCTGTGGAACCAGCCGCGGTGCTGGTCATGGCCTTCCAGGTAGAGGTCGGCCGGCCAGGCCGACTGCTCGGCATGGCTCTTCTGCAGCACGTGGTAGTGGGTGGTGCCGGAGTCGAACCACACGTCCAGGATGTCGGTGCTCTTGCTGTAGTGCTCGGCGTCGTCGCCCAGCCACTCGCGCGGGTCGAGCTTGGACCAGGCTTCCACGCCGCCCTGTTCCACCAGCTGCGCGGCCCGCTCCATCAGGGCGAGCGTGTCGGGGTGCAGCTCGTCGGTCACCTTGTGCAGGAAGAAGGGCAGCGGCACGCCCCAGTTGCGCTGGCGCGAGATGCACCAGTCGGGCCGGCCGGCGATCATGTCGCGCAGGCGGGCCTTGCCGTTCTCGGGGTAGAAGCCGGTCTTCTCGATGGCGTCCAGCGCCATGCGGCGCAGCGTCTGCGGCGCCTTGTCGACCGTGAACACGCCCTCGCCCTCGTCCATGCGCACGAACCACTGGGCCGCGGCCCGGTAGATCACCGGTGTCTTGTGGCGCCAGCAATGCGGGTAGCTGTGGGTCAGCTCGGTGCTCGCGAACAGGCGGCCGGCATCGCGCATCGCCTCGATGATCTTCGGGCCGGCCTTCCAGATGTGCATGCCGCCGAACAGCGGCAGCTCGTCGGCGAACACGCCGTGGCCCTGCACCGGGTTCAGGATCTGGTCGTACTTCAGGCCATGCGCGATGCAGGAGTTGAAGTCGTCCACGCCATAGGCGGGCGCCGAGTGCACGATGCCGGTGCCGTCCTCGGCGGTGGCGTAGTCGGCCAGGTAGACCGGCGACAGCCGGTCATAGCCCGGATGCACCGCCGCCAGCGGGTGGCGGAAGGCGATGCGGTCCAGGTGCTTGCCTTGCGTGGTGGCCAGCACCTCGCCGGTGAGGCCCCAGCGGGCCAGGCATTTCTCCACCAGCGCCTCAGCCACCAGCAGCAGGCCGCGCTCGGTGTCCACCAGCGAATACGGCAGCTCGGGGTTGAGGTTGAGCGCCTGGTTGGACGGCAGCGTCCAGGGGGTGGTGGTCCAGATCACCGCATAGGCGTCCTTCTCCAGCCGGGGCAGGCCGAAGGCGGCGGCCAGCTTGTCCGGCTCGGCGGCCTGGAAGCCGACCTCCAGCGTGAGCGACTTCTTGTCGGCGTACTCGATCTCGAACTCGGCCAGCGAGGAGCCGCAGTCAAAGCACCAGTACACGGGCTTCAAGCCGCGGTAGACGAAGCCGCGCTCCATGATGCGCTTGAGCGCACGGATCTCGTTGGCCTCGTTGCCGAAGTCCATCGTGCGGTAGGGCCGGTCCCAGTCGCCCAGCACGCCCAGGCGCTTGAAGTCGGCCATCTGCTGGGCGATCTGCTCGGTCGCGTAGGCGCGGCTCTTGGCCTGCACCTCGTCGCGGCTGAGCTTGCGGCCGTAGGTCTTCTCGATCTGGTTCTCGATCGGCAGGCCGTGGCAGTCCCAGCCGGGCACATAGACGGCGTCGAAGCCGGCCAGCTGGCGGGCCTTGACGATCATGTCCTTGAGGATCTTGTTGACGGCGTGGCCCATGTGGATTTGGCCGTTGGCATACGGCGGGCCGTCGTGCAGCACGAAGCGCGGCGCACCGCAGCGGGCGTCGCGCAGCTGCTTGTAGATGCCTTGCTCCTCCCACTCCTTCACCCAGCCCGGCTCGCGCTTGGGCAGGTCGCCGCGCATCGGGAAGGGCGTGTCCGGCAGGTTGAGGGTGGCTCGGTAGTCGGGGGCTTGTGGCGTGTCGCTCATGGTGGGGCGGCGCGGGGGCGCGGAAAAAGCTGGAAAGGGGCCGTCGAGGTGTCGGCCGGCCCGGGCTCGCAGGAGGGGCGGCGAGCTTTAAATTCGATCGCGTGTGGTCTGGCGCCGGGTCTGTCCGTGGAGCGACGCAAAAAACGCGCGTGCGTTGTCTGCATCCTGGCGGATGGCGTCGGTGAGGGCGTCGAGGCTGTCGTAGCGGGCTTCGTCGCGCAGTTTGTGCAGCAGTTCCACGCGCACGATTTTACCGTAGCCCCCCTCCGCGCCGAGCCCGGCTGGCCAGTCGAGGCAGTGCACCTCCAGCAGCACCCGCCCGGCATCCTCGATGGTCGGCCGCACGCCGAGGCTGGCCACGCCGTCCAGCGGCGTGTCGGCGAGGCCATGCGCGCGCACCGCGAAGACGCCCATCGCGGCCGGCTTGCGATGGTGGAAGCGCAGGTTGAGGGTGCGAAAGCCGAGGTCGCGGCCCAGCTTGCGGCCATGGATGACGTGGCCGCTGATGCTGAAGGGCCGGCCCAGCAGGGTGGCCGCGCGATCCATGTCGCCAGCGGCCAGTGCCTCGCGCACCGCGGAGCTGGACACCCGCAGGCCGTGCACCTCGTAGCTGTTCATGCGCGCCACGTCGAAGCCGTGGGCATCGCCCGCGGCGTCCAGCAGCGCATAGTCGCCGGCACGCCTGGCGCCGAAGCGGAAGTCGTCACCCACCAGCACGTAGCGGGCGCCCAGGCCCTCGCACAGCACCTCGCGCACGAAGTCCTCGGGCGACAGGCGCGACAGCCGCTGGTCGAACGGCAGCACCACCACCTGGTCGACGCCACAGCGCTGCAGCTCGGTGAGCTGGTCGCGCAGCGTGGCGATGCGGGCCGGCCCGAGTTCCGGCTTGCCGGCCTGGGCGGCGAAGAAGTCGCGCGGATGCGGCTCGAAGGTCAGCACGCAACTCGGCAGCCCGCGGTGCTCGGCCTCCACCTTCAGCAGGGCCAGCATGGCCTGGTGGCCGCGGTGCACGCCGTCGAAATTGCCGATGGTGAGGGCGCAGGCCGGAGCCAGCGCCGCATGGTGGAAGCCGCGGAAGACTCGCATGGTCACCGATTATCGTGCCGGGGCGGCGCCGCCGCTGCCCAGGATGTCCTGCGGGCCGGCCAACCAGCGCCACTGGCCGGGGGCCAGGTCGTCGGGCAGCACCAGCGCGCCGAAGCGGCTGCGGTGCAGGCTCAGCACCTCGTTGCCGGCAGCGGCCACCATGCGCTTGACCTGGTGGTACTTGCCCTGCGTCAAGGTCAGCCGGAGCTGGCGCTCGCCGACGATCTCGCACGCTGCGGCGGACACCGGCTTCGGGTCGTCGTGCAGCACCACGCCGGCCAGCAGCTGGGCCACCTGGCCCTCGGTCACCGGCTGGGCGGTGCCCACCTCGTAGACCTTGGGCACGTGCTTCTTCGGTGAGGTCAGGCGGTGGATCAGGGCGCCGTCGTCCGTCAGGATCAGCAGGCCGGTGGTGTCCTGGTCGAGCCGGCCCACCGCCTGCACGTCGCGCAGGCGCAGCGGCGAAGGCAGCAGGGTGTAGATGCTGGGCCAGGCCGAGGGCCGGTGCGAGCACTCGTGGCCGGCGGGCTTGTGCATCAGCACGTAGGCTTTCTCGTGGAAGGGCCAGTCCTTGCCTTCGACGTTGAAGACCAGGCCGTGCGGGTCGACCTCATGAGCCGGGTCGTCGACCACTTCGCCGTGCAGGCGGACCTCGCCGGCGAGGATCAGGTTGTCGCACTCGCGGCGGGTGCCGAAACCTTGTGAAAAAAGCACCTGGGCCAGGCGCATAGGAACAACTCCAGCGAAAGAACAAGCCGCCCGCAGGCGGCTCGGAAGGAGAGAGTCTAGCCGGTTTGCCTCACCCGGGCGGCTTGCTTTTGGCGTGGGGCCGCGGGCGCCGCCGCCTCGACCGTGGCAATGGCGGCGGGGCCGCGACGCGGGTGATGGAGCGAAGCCGCATGCCCCCAGAAGGGCGGGAGCCGCCGGGCGGGTCGGCAGGCTCGCCTTCTCCCACCGCAGGGGCTGCCTTGCCCTCCAGCCCGGGGAGCCGGCGCGCACGCGGCGTGGCACCCCGGGGGGGCGCCACGCCGGCGCCTCAGGCAAACACGCCCGCGGTGTCCTGCATGCGGGCCGACACCTCACCCAGGTGGTGCTGGGTGTCGCCGAAGCTCATCTCGATGCAGGTCAGGCGCTTGAAGTAGTGGCCGGCCACGTACTCGTCGGTGACGCCGATGCCGCCGTGCAGCTGGATGGCCTGCTGGCCAACGAAGCGCATTGACTGCCCCAGCTGCACCTTCGCCTGCGACAGCGCACGCCGGCGCTGCGGCGTGTCCTCACCGAGCTTGAGGGTGGCGTAGTAGCTCATCGAGCGGGCCAGCTCCAGCTGCATCTTCATGTCGGCCACACGGTGCCGCAGCGCCTGGAAGCTGCCGATGGGCACGCCGAACTGCTTGCGGGTGTTGAGGTAGTCGATGGTCACTGCCAGCAGCTTGTCCATCGCACCGACCGCCTCGGCGCACAGTGCGGCGATGCCGACGTCGGCGGCCAGCTCCAGCGCATGGTGACCGTCATCCGGGCCGACCAGCAGCGTCGCCGCCACGCCGTCGAGCTGCAGTTCGGCGGCGCGGCCGCCGTCCTGGGTGGGATAGCCCCGGGTGCGCACGCCCGTCGCCTTGCGCTCGACCAGGAACAGCGCAATGCCCTGGCTGTCGTCCAGCGCGCCCGACACGCGGGCCGGGACGATGAAGGCATCGGCCTGGTCGCCCAGGGGCACCAGGCTCTTGGCGCCGTCGAGTAGCCAGGCGCCGTCCTGCTGGCGGGCACGGGTGCCGACGTGGCGCAGCAGGTAGCGCGCCTCGCGCTCCTGGTGGGCCAGCACCACCAGCGCCTCGCCGCCTGCCAGGCGCGGCAGCCAGGCCGCCTGCACCGCCTCGGGGGCATGGCCGCCCAGCAGGCTGGCCGCCACCAGGGCCACCGGCGCGTACGGTTCCAGCACCAGGCCGCGGCCCAGTTCTTCCATCACCACCATCGCCTCCACCGGGCCGAAGCCCAGGCCCCCATGCGCCTCGGGCACCGCCAGGCCGGTCAGGCCCAGGCCGGCGAGCTCGCCCCAGGCCTCGCGGGAGAAGCCGCCGGCTTTCACGATGGCCTGCCGGCGGGCGAAGTCGTAGCCCTTCTCCACCCACTTGGCGACCGCGTCGCGCAGTTGCTGCTGGTCGTCGCTGTATTCGAAGTCCATGCCGTGTTTCCTTGCTCGCGAGGGTGCCGCTCAGCCCATCACCGTCTGGGCGACGATGTTGCGCTGCACTTCGTTGGAGCCACCGTAGATGGTGGTCTTGCGCATGTTGAAGTAGGTGGAGGCCAGCGGCGCGCAGTACGCCGCGCCGACATGGTCGCCCTGCCAGCCGGCCTCCATCGCCTCGTGGATGAAGGGCAGCGCATAGGGCCCGGCGGCCAGCATCATCAGCTCGCTGTAGCGCTGCTGGATCTCCGAGCCGCGGATCTTCAGCAGCGCCGCCACGTCCAGCGCCTGCTTGCCGCCGCGCTCGGCCGACAGCACCCGCAGCACCATCATCTCCAGCGCGACGATGTCCACCTCCAGTTGCGCCACCTGGTCGCGGAAGCGCACGTCGTCAAGCAGCGGACGGCCGCCCGACTTCTCGCTGCGGGCGATGCGCTTGAGCCGCTCCAGCTCGCGCTTGGCGCGGTTGACGTCGGCGATGTTGGTGCGCTCGTGCGCGAGCAGGTACTTGGCATAGGTCCAGCCCTTGTTCTCCTCGCCCACCAGGTTTTTGGCCGGCACCTCGACGTTGTCGAAGAACACCTCGTTGACCTCGTGCTCGCCGTCGAGGGTGATGATGGGCCGCACCGTGATGCCGGGCGACTTCATGTCGATCAGCAGGAAGGAGATGCCCGTCTGCGGCTTGCCCTCGGTGCTGGTGCGCACCAGGCAGAAGATCCAGTCGCCGTACTGCCCCAGGGTGGTCCAGGTCTTCTGGCCGTTGACGATGTAGGTGTCGCCGCGGCGCTCGGCGCGGGTCTTCACCGAGGCCAGGTCGGAGCCGGCGCCCGGCTCGGAATAGCCCTGGCTCCACCAGACCTCGCCGCTCATGATGCCGGGCAGGAAGCGCTGCTGCTGCTCCGGCGTGCCGAAGGCCATGATGACGGGCGCCACCATCACCGGCCCGAAGGGCACCACGCGAGGGGCGCCGGCCAGCGCGCATTCCTCCTCGAAGAGGTGGCGCTGCACCGCATTCCAGCCCGGGCCGCCGAACTGCTTGGGCCAGGCCCAGCCATGCCAGCCCTTCTTGCCGAGGATGCGGGCCCAGGCCTGCAGGTCGTCCTTGTTCAGGCGCAGTGCGTTGTGCACCTTGTGGCTGATGGCCTTGGGCAGGTTGGCCCTGACCCACGCGCGCACCTCTTCCCGGAAGGCCTGCTCTTCCGGCGTGAAGTTCAAATCCATCGCTGTCTCCTTGGCTGCCGCCCCGGGGCCGGGCCGGCTCGGAGAGCCAGTTTAAGCACGATCGTGCGGAAAAGCTTGTCCCGGCGGCGACATCAGGGTTGACCCGGGGCTGCCGAACGGGCAGGAGCCGCATGGGGGCGGGTCAGGCCGGCCTGCCGGGCCGAACCGGCCGGCAGGCGCGGCGCGAAGCAGGCGGCCGCGCGCCTGCACGAGCGCAAGCGCCCGGAGGGGTCAGAAGCGCTTGTCGAGCGTCATCACGTCGTTCTCGCGCCGCATCTGGAAGCGGGTGAGAAAGGTATTGCCGAGCAGCACGTAGGGCATTTCACGGGCGGCCACCACGCCCTGCACGTTGTGCACCTCGACATTGCCGACCTTGACCGAGCTGAGCGCCACCATGTAGCCGTTGACCACGCCGTTGGCGGTGCTGAGCTTGATCGGGTGGCCCTGCTTGTAGTCGAGGCCGATGCGCTCGGCGTCGTGGACCGTCATGGACACCGCGGTGGCGCCAGTGTCGACCAGGAAGCGCACCGGCCGGCCATTGATCAGCCCGTCGCTGTAGAAGTGCCCGCCGGCGCCGGCCTGCAACACGATCTGGGTCGAGTTGCGCCCGGAGCCCGCCACGCTGACCGGCGAGCCGCCGAGCTGCAGCGTCTGCCGCTGGCCGCTGGCCTCGACCACCGCCTGGCCGCCGGCCAGGCTGAGCAGGCGCACACCGTCGACGGTGCTGCCCACGGCCACGGTGCGCGGCGTGCCGTTGATCATGAGCAGCGCCTTGCTGCCCAGGCTGCCGGTGAGGGCCACGCTCTGGGCGCCGGCTGCCTGGCACAGCAGCGCGGCGGCGGCCGCCAGGCCGCATTTGATGAACCACATGTTCCCGGATATCCCTCTGCCGCGCCCGTGTCCGATTCAGTCGCGGAAATTGTTGAAGCTGAGAGGCACCTCGGTGATGTCCTTCTTCAGCAGCGCAATCGCTGCCTGCAGGTCATCACGCTTGCTGCCGTTGACGCGTACGCTGTCGCCCTGGATGCTGGCCTGCACCTTGATCTTGCTGCCCTTGATGAGTTGCTGGATCTTCTTGGCCAGCTCGCTCTCGATGCCGGCCTTGATCTTGATCACCTGCTTGACCTTGTCGCCGCCGATCTTCTCGATCTTGCCGATGTCGAGGAAGCGCGCGTCGACGCTGCGCTTGGTCATCTTCAGCGTCAGGATGTCCAGCACCTGGCCGAGCTGGAAGTCGCTGTCGCCGAACAGGGTGAGTTCCTTGTCCTTCAATTCGATGCGGGCGTCCGAGCCCTTGAAGTCGAAGCGCGTGCCGATTTCCTTGTTGCTCTGGTCGACGGCGTTGCGGACTTCCACGAGGTTGGGTTCGAGGACGGTATCGAAGCTGGGCATGGCAGATGAGGTTTGCAAAGGGAAGAAAAGGGAATCGGCGAAAATTCTGCCATGCAAATCGAGACCGGCGTCAGCCTGAAACCGTACAACACCTTCGGCCTACCGGCCGTTGCCCAGACCCTGGTGCGCATCGAGAGCGACGCCGACGTTCGCCGCGTGCTCGACCACCCCACGCTCGGCACGGCGGGCAAGTTCGTGCTCGGCGGCGGCAGCAACATCGTCCTCACGCACGACGTGTCCCAGGTCGTGCTCAAGGTCGAGGTGCGCGGCCGCCGCGTGGTGGAGGAGCGCGAGGATGCCTGGATCGTCGAAGCCGGTGCCGGCGAGAACTGGCACGATTTCGTGACCTGGACCCTGGACCAGGGGCTGCCCGGCCTGGAGAACATGGCATTGATCCCCGGCACCGTCGGCGCCTCTCCTGTACAGAATATCGGCGCCTACGGGGTGGAACTGAAGGACCGTTTTGAGTCGCTCGACGCGGTCTACTTGGTGACCGGCCGCAGCGTCACGCTGGACGGCCCCACCTGCGGCTTCGGCTACCGCGACAGCGTCTTCAAGCAGTCGCTGGCCGGCAAGAGCCTGATCACCCGCGTGCGCCTGCGCCTGCCAAAGCCCTGGCAGCCGGCGCTCGGCTACCTCGACCTGGAGCGCAAGATGGCCGAGACCGGGGTGGACCGGCCGACGCCGCGCCAGGTCTACGACTGGATCTGCGAGATCCGGCGCGCCAAGCTGCCCGACCCGGCGGTGGTGGGCAATGCCGGCAGCTTCTTCAAGAACCCGGTGGTTACGCCGGAGCAGTGCCGCGACATCATCGGCCGCGACCCGGAGATCGTGCACTACCCGATGCCCGACGGCAGCTTCAAGCTGGCCGCCGGCTGGCTGATCGACGCCTGCGGCTGGAAAGGCAAGAGCATCGGCCGCGCCGGGGTCTACGAGAAGCAGGCGCTGGTGCTGATCAACCGGGGCGGCGCCATTGGCGCCGAGGTGGTCACGCTGGCGCGTGCCATCCAGGAAAGCGTCTACGGCCGCTTTGGCATCCGGCTGGAGCCGGAGCCTGTGGTGGTCTGAGCACGGGCCGGTGCCGGGAGGGCGCCTGTCACGGAAATGTCATGCCGGCACGCGACAGTGCGCGCCAAGAACAACAACAAGGGAGAACAACAAGAATGAGCCTCATCCTCCAGCCTGCCGCCACCCTCGTGTGGCGCGCCGCGCCCTTCCTGCTGGGACTGGCGGCGGCTGCCGCCTGGTGGCCGGTGCTGACCGGCTCGGGCAGCCACTGGCTGCTCGCGCTCGTCGCCAGCCTCCTGTGCCTGTGGGCGCACTCCAAGCTGCGCCGCCTGTTGCGCGAGCAGCGTGAGCACTTCCTGCGCCACGCGCCCCTGCCTCGCCACCTGCAGCAGGCGGTCGGCAAGGCCTACCCGCACCTTCTCGCCGCGGAGCTGGACCTGGTGGAGCACGGCCTGCGGCAGTTCTTTGTGGTCTACCTGCGGGCCGGCGCCTTCATTGCCATGCCCTCGCAGGTGGCCGACCGGATGTGGCACGAGTTCATCCTCGACACCCAGGCGTACCGCGACTTCTGCCAGCGCGGCTTCGGCCACTTCTTCCACCACCGGCCGGCCGCGAC
This sequence comes from Eleftheria terrae, assembly GCF_030419005.1. NCBI lineage: Bacteria > Pseudomonadati > Pseudomonadota > Betaproteobacteria > Burkholderiales > Eleftheria > Eleftheria terrae. The sequence goes on along the minus strand of NZ_CP106951.1, from coordinate 1,675,105 downwards.
GCTGCAGCAGGGCCGCCCGGGCCTCAACCAGGCCCTGCGCACCACCTGGCGGCACGCCTGCCGCGTGCAGGGCCTCGATCCCCGGCGGCCGAGCCAGCTGCCCCTGCTGTTCGCGCTGGACACCCAGCTGGCGATTGCCGACGGCTTTCGCTACAGCCTGGACTGCCGCGAACTCGCGCCCGACGCCGCCAACCCGAGCTACTGCGCCACCGCGTTGAGCGGTTCGGGATGCGGCGGCGGCAGCGACAGCGGCAGCAGCTGTGCCGGCGACGGCGGCAGCGACGCTGGCGGCGGGGACGGCGGCGGCGAAGGCGGAGGGGACGGCGGCGGCGGCTGTGGCGGCGGCTGCGGTGGCGGCGGCGGCGACTGATGGCGCCCCCCGCTCAAGGGGGGGTACCTCAACTTAGGGACAGCCGCCGGGGCCACTTCTCGTTACCATGCCGAGCCTTTGGGGCCCGGTGCGGGTCGCGGCCGTGCGCCGCGCGGCTCGGGCGGGAATCGACGGGGAGCGGGTATGCAAGCGGTGTCTGGAATGAACGGGTCTGGCGTGGCGGTGGGCGTGCGCGCCGCCATGGTGGTGGGCGTGGCCTTGGTGCTGGGGGGCTGCATGGCCACTGCACCGACGATGGGGGACACCCGCGCCAAGACGGCGGCCACCGGCGCAGCCGCCGGCTCGACGGCGGAGAACGCCAATCCGGACATGGAGCGCTGCACCGAGTCGCTCGGTACGGTGGCGCTGGTCGAGGACCAGGGCTCGTCGTGGTACGCCGACCTGCGCAGCCACAAGCTGCAGTCCACCATCCCGGTGCTGCGCATGCTGGTGCAGCAGTCCAACTGCTTCGTCGTGGTCGAGCGTGGTGTGGCGATGCGCAACATGCGCCAGGAACGCGGCCTGGAAGAAAGCGGCGAGCTGCGCAAGAACAGCAACTTCGGCAAGGGCCAGATGGTGGCTGCCGACTACACGATGAGCCCCAGCGTGACCTTCAGCGAGAAGGACACCGGCGGCCTGCGCGGCCTGGTCGGCGGCCGTGTCGGCAGCGTCATCAGTGCGGTGGGCGGCTCGATGAAGTTCAACGACGCGTCGACGATGCTGACGCTCATCGACAACCGCTCGGGCGTGCAGCTGGCGGCGGCCGAAGGCAGCTCCAGCAACATCGACTTCGGTGTGCTGGCCGGCGCCTACAAGGGCGCCGCGGTGGGCGTCGGTGCCTATGGCAACACGCCGCAGGGCAAGGTGGTGGTGGCGGCGTTTGCCGACTCCTACAACCAGATGGTGCGCGCGGTTCGCAACTACAAGGCGCAGGAAGTGCGCGGCGGCCTGGGGACCGGCGGCCGGCTGGGCGTGCAGGGCGGCTCGACGCCGCAACGCTGATCGCGGCGCTGGGCCGGACAGCAGCACAAGGGCCGCATCTGCGGCCCTTTTTCATTCCGGCCTGCGGGCGGTGCACCGCCCGCGGCTGTGGCTCAGCCGAAGTGGCAGACGTAGTGGTAGGGCTCGCCCTCGACCTTGATCTCGAAGCTCGACTGGCCCGGCACTTCGAAGGACTGCCCCGCCTCGTAGCGCTGCCATTCGGTCTGGCCTGCCAGCTTCACCTGGCAGGCACCGGCCACCGATTCCATCACTTCCGGCGCACCGGTGTTGAAGGTCAGCGTGGCGGGCAGGATCACGCCCACGCTCTTGCGGGTGCCGTCCGGCAGGGTGACCGTATGCGAGACACATTTGCCGTCGAAATAGACATTGGCTTGTGCGTTGACGGAGACGTTGGCGATCTGCTTGCTCATGGTTCTTCAGTCGGTGGATCGGAAAGGCGAAGCGGCCATGGTACCTGCTGCAAAGGGCCATCCCCGGCTTGAGGGGCGGAGGACCCTCCCGTGGGGGATGGTGCTCGGGGGCAGGCGGGGCGACACTTGCGTCACGCTGTCATCGCGGCGAGGACACACCGGATACGGGGCCTCGTCGCCCCGGAGATGAAGCATCGAGCCCTGTCGATCGGGGCCCGATGGCTGCCGTGATCTCCGGTCGAGCGACCTGCCGGCCCCGCGGGCCGGCACCTTCTCCTCGGAAGCGGTCAGTAGGGGCAGGGCCTGTCTTGCAGGTGCCTGTCAGGGAGGTGACCGACTTCCGGGGGCCTTGTTCCGTCCTGGTTCGCAGGGTGACTGGTGCCCCGATCTCGAAGCCGGCGTGGCCTCCACGCCGGCTTTCGTCTTTGTGGCGTGCCCACGCCGGCCACTTCAGGCGGTGGCCGGAAAGCGGGCCGCATAGGGCTCCAGTGGCAGGCGCAGCCCGTTGGCGAAGAGGGCCACCGTGCGGTAGAAGCCGGCCAGGGCCATCAGCTCCAGGATCTGCTCGGTGCTGAAGTGCTGCTGCAGTGTGGCCCACAAGTCGTCGGACAGCTGCGTGCCCCGGTGCAGTTCTTCGCACAGGGCGAGGATGGCCTGCTCCTCGTGCGACCAGCCGGCTGGCGAGCCGTCCACGGTGGCGCGCAGCTGTTCGGGCGAGAGCCGGGCCTTCTCGGCGAAGAAGGTCACGTGCACCCCCCACTCGTATTCACAGCCGTTGAGGGCGCAGGTGCGGGCAATGGCGATCTCGCGCTGGCGCAGCGACAGCGGGCCCCGGTCCAGCAGCGCGCCGGCCCGGAAGCGCTCGAACACACGCGGCGCCACCGCCAGCGTGCGAAACAGCGCAAGTGGCGCGACGCCCGCCGGCATGATGCTGTCGAAGGCGGCCTGGACGGCGGGGGCATAAGGCGCTTGCGCGGGCGGAATCCGGGACATGGTCCACTCCTGTGGTTGCTACGGTTTTCGTAGCGACACGCTATCATGGGTGGCGGTGTTTCGCTACTTTTTCAGTAGCAACCGACTGGCAATGAAGTGGCGGTTCCAACGGGCGTGCACGGGAGATCGGGATGACACAGGCGCGGGTCGAGGCGGCGAAGCAGGCGATCAACGAGGCGCTGGCCTTGTTCCAGCAGCGCTGGCTGCTGCGGGTGGTGTGGGAGCTGCGGGCCGGGCCGCTGACGTTTCGGCAGCTGCAGGAGCAGTGCGGCGGACTGTCGCCGAGCGTGTTGAACCAGCGGCTCGGTGAACTGCGCGACGCCGGGCTGCTGGACCGGGGGGGCGAGGCCGACGGCGGCGGCTATCGCCTGGCTCCGCTGGGCCTGGCGCTGCTCGAGGCGTTTGCGCCGTTGACGCAATGGGCCTTGCGCTGGCAGCGCCAACGGTCGAGGAGCAGGCCCGCGGCTGCGGAGGGCGAGTGAGGGCGGGCGCCTTGCGCCCGGCGGGCGAGGCGGTCGAGCTGAGGTGCCCAGCTCAGGCCGGCCGGCAGGCCAAAGGGGACTGCACCGGTGGGTGCGCGGGCCGCAGGATGCTGACGGCGGGGCGGGCTTGAAACGACAAGAGGCCCGTGTCGGGCCTCTTGCTGGCGGCTGCTGAGCCGTGATGGCCGCGGGATGGACCTTGCCTGCCATCCCGCGGCGCTGCCGGGCAGCGATCAGTGCATCGTGCCGGTCACTTCTTGGCCTTGGCGGCCTTCTTGGCCGGCGCGGCCACCGCTGTGGCCTTCTTGCGAGCGGCCGGCTTGCCGCCCGCTGCTGCGCCGCCGCTGCGCTTGGCGCGTGCATTGGCGGCAATGCGCATGCGCAGGGCATTCAGCTTGATGAAGCCGGCGGCGTCGGCCTGGTTGTAGGCACCGCCGTCATCGTCGAAGGTGGCGATGGTGGTGTCGAACAGCGAGTCGGTCAGCGATTCGCGGCCCACGCACATGATGGTGCCCTTGTACAGCTTCAGCCGCACGGTGCCGTTGACGGTGGCTTGCGAGGCATCGATCAGGCCTTGCAGCAGCACGCGCTCGGGCGCGAACCAGTAGCCGTTGTAGACCATGCGCGCATAGCGGGGCATCAGGTCTTCCTTCAGCGCCAGCACTTCGCGGTCGAGGGTGATGGACTCGATGGCACGGTGGCCGGCCAGCATGATGGTGCCGCCGGGGGTTTCATAGCAGCCGCGGCTCTTCATGCCGACATAGCGGTTCTCGACCTTGTCGAGCCGGCCGATGCCGTGGCGGCCGCCGATGGTGTTGAGGGTCTCCAGCACGGTGGCCGGGGACATGCGCTGGCCGTCGATGGCGACGATGTCGCCGCGCTCGTAGGTCAGCTCGACCACCTGCGGCTTGCCGGGCGCCTTCTCGGGCGAGACCGTCAGGCGCCACATGTTGGCCTCGGGTTCGAAGTTCGGGTCTTCCAGCACGCCGCCTTCGTAGCTGATATGCAGCAGGTTCGCGTCCATCGAGTAGGGCGCGCCGCCGCCCTTGCGCTTCTTGAAGTCGACCGGGATCTTGTGCTGGTCGGCATAGGCCAGCAGCTTCTCGCGCGACAGCAGGTCCCATTCGCGCCACGGGGCGATGACCTTGACGTTGGGCATCAGCGCATAGGCGCCGAGCTCGAAGCGGACCTGGTCGTTGCCCTTGCCGGTGGCGCCGTGGCTGATGGCGTCGGCGCGGGTCTTCTTGGCAATGTCGATCAGGCGCTTGGCGATCAGGGGACGGGCGATGGAGGTGCCCAGCAGGTATTCGCCTTCGTACAGCGCGTTGGCGCGGAACATCGGGAAGACGAAGTCGCGCACGAATTCCTCGCGCAGGTCGTCGATGAAGATGTTCTCGGGCTTGATGCCCATCTTCAGCGCCTTGGCGCGCGCGGGCTCGACTTCCTCGCCCTGGCCGATGTCGGCGGTGAAGGTCACGACTTCGCACTGGTATTGGTCCTGAAGCCACTTCAGGATGACCGAGGTGTCGAGGCCGCCGGAGTAGGCGAGGACGACTTTCTTGATCTGCTGGGACATGAGGGGTCTCGTTGATGGAGGGCGGGAAAAGGGGGATTCTACGGGGGCTTAGGTCACTTGTTAGGTGCTTTGGTGGTGGAGGGCGGGGGGGCTGGCCCTGCGGGTGGGGCTGGGTGGTGCAGGTGGGGAGGCTGGCTGGCGTAGAGGGGAATGCCGGCCGGCGGGGGCATGGGTGGCGAGTGGCGCAAGCGGAAGGTGCCGCCTCGATGCCTCGCTGGGAGGCCGGCAGGCCGGCGCGGGTGGGATGCCGGTTGAGGCAGGCGATGATGCCTGCTGGCGCAGGCGCGCGCCCTGTGGGTGCGGTGCCGGGATGTGCGCCCCGCGGCGCACCTTCATTTTTTGTCTTGCCGAAGAAAGAAGGCAAAGAATGGCGAACCCGGGCGGGGGGTCCCTTCGCTGCGCGAAGGCACCCTCTGCGGTGCTCGCAAGCGGAAGGCGGCTGCGCAACTCGCCCTGTTTCGAGGGCGCTGCGCGCCCTTGAAACGGTGCTCGGCCAGGGTCGCCGTCCCCGCGCTGCGGGCGGGGCACCCTTCCGCTCGCTCCGCACGGGGTCCCCTATACCCACGCCCCACGCCTGGCTTCGCATCGGGTGGGGCCTGCTTTCCCTGCGGCAAAAGGTGGGCGGGGGATCGGCTCTTGGCGTTCGCCGCGGTCCGCATCAGTGCAGCCGCGGCTGGCTTGCAGGCCTCACAAGTCCGTGCGCAGCTTCCAGATCTCGGGGAACAGCACCACCTCCAGCATCTTGCGCAGGTAGCTCACGCCCGAGGTGCCGCCGGTGCCGCGCTTGAAGCCGATGACACGTTCCACCGTCGTCACATGGCGGAAGCGCCAGAGCCGGAAGGTGTCTTCCAGGTCCGTCAGCTCCTCGCCCAGCTGGTACAGGTCCCAATACCGGTTCGGGTCGCGGTACACCTGCAGCCAGGCTTGCTCGACGTCATGGCTCTCGGCATAGGGCAGCGTCCAGTCGCGCTCGGTGTGGCTGGCAGGCACCGCCAGGCCGCGCCGCGCCAGCAGGCGTAGCGACTCGTCGTACAGCGACGGCGCTTGCAGGGCCTGCTCCACCTCGACATGGCGCTCCTGGCGATGCGCGTGCGGCTTCAGCATCGCCGGGTTCTTGTTGCCCAGCGCGAATTCGATGCAGCGGTACTGCCAGCTCTGGAAGCCGCTCGAGTTCGACAGGTAGGGGCGGATCGCCGAATACTCGGGCGGTGTCATCGTCGCCAGCACGTCCCAGGCATGCACCAGCTGCTCCATGATCTTGCTGACCCGCGCCAGCATCTTGAACGCCGGCGCCAGCTCGTCGCGCGAGACGCAGGCGATCGCCGCACGCAACTCGTGCAGCATCAGCTTCATCCACAGCTCGCTGGTCTGGTGCTGCACGATGAACAACAGCTCGTTGTGGTCCGGCGACAGCGGGTGCTGCGCACTCAGCACCTGGTCCAGGTGCAGGTAGTCGCCATAACTCATGTCCCGCGAGAAATCGAGTTGGGCCTTCTCCTCGTGCACGATCTGCTCGGGGCGGCCAATGCCAGGGGTGGGGGTGCTCATTTGCGCTTCCTTCAATCGCTTGGTCTGTCTCTGGCTCGTGCTCAGGTCACTGCATGCCGGCGATTGAACTCGGGGCGTCGCCATTCGCCGCTTTGCAATACCTCGCGCAGCTGCTCTACGGCATCCCACACATCGACGAAGCGGCAATACAAGGGCGTGAAGCCAAAGCGCAGGATGTCTGGCGTGCGGGCATCACCGGCGCGGAAGTCGCCGATCACCTGGCGGGCGATCAGCGCCTGCACGATGGCGTAGCTTCCTTCGGTGCAGGTCAGGCACACCTGGCTGCCGCGCAGCGCGGCATCGCGGGGCGAGACGATGGACAGGCCCAGCCCGGCGCAGCGCGTATCCACCAGCTCGGCGAACAGCGTGGTCAGTGCGACCGACTTGGCCCGCAGCGCCGCCATGCCGCCGACCGGCTCGGCCGCCAGCACGGTGTCCACGCCACACTCCAGTGCGGCCAGCGAGATCACCGGCGGGGTCCCGCAGAGGTAGCGGGCAATGCCGGCCGCCGGCGTGTAGTGCGGCGTGAACTCGAACGGCGCGACATGGCCGAGCCAGCCGGACAAGGGCTGCGAGAAGCGCCCCGCATGGCGCGGATGCGCCCACACGAAGGCAGGCGCCCCCGGGCCACCGTTCAGGTACTTGTAGCCGCAGCCCACCGCGAAGTCGGCATCCGCGCCGAGCAAGTCCACCGGCACGGCGCCGGCCGAATGGGCCAGGTCCCACACCGTCAGCGCGCCGGCCTCGTGGGCGCGGGACGTCAGGTGCGCCATGTCGTGCATGCGGCCGGTGCGGTAGTTCACGTGCGTGAGCATCAGCACCGCCACCTCCGGCGCGAGGCCGCCTTCGATCTCGTGCGCCTCCAGCAGCTGCAGCTCCCAGCCCATGGCCTCGCAGACGCTCTGGGCGATGTACAGGTCGGTCGGGAAGTTGCTGCGCTCGGACACGAGCACGCGCCGCTGGGGCGAACGCTCGCGCTGCAGCCGGGCGGCCGCCATCAGCACCTTGTAGAGGTTGACGGAGGTGGAGTCGGCCACCACCACCTCGTTGTCGCCAGCGCCGATGAGGCGGCCGATCTTGTTGCCGATGCGCTGGGGCAGGTCGATCCAGCCGGCCGTGTTCCAGCTCTTGATCAGGTCGCGGCCCCACTCCTCGGTCACCACCTGCTGCACCCGCCGGGCGGTCGCCCGCGGCAGCACGCCGAGCGAATTGCCGTCGAGGTACAGGCAGCCCTCGGGCAGGTCAAACAGCTCGCGCAGGGACGCAAGCGGGTCGGCCTGGTCTTGCGCCAGGCAGTCTTCACGGGTTGTCATGGGGGTCTCCTCAGGGGGGACAGTGGCGGGCACGGTCCCCGTTGTCGTGGGGGTCAAAGGAAAGAGGCGAGGGGCAGCCAGCGCCGCGACCGTCTCACAGTTCACGCAGCACGGCGCGCACCGGACTTGCATCGGCCTGCACCAGCTTGAGCGGCAGGGCGATCAGTTCATAGTCGCCGGGCGGCACCTCGTCGAGCACCAGGTTCTCCAGCACCCGCAGCTCCCGCTGCAGCAGCACCTGGTGGGCGTCAAGGCTCTTGCTGTCGGCCGGATCGACCGAGGCGGTGTCGATGCCCACCAGCCGCACGCCGCGGTCGGCCAGCCACTGCAGCGTCTCGGGCGAATAGGCAGTGAAGTCGTCCACCCAGCGGTGCACCGGGGCGTGCTCGAACGTGCGCACCAGCAGGCGCGGCGGCAGGTCGCCCTGCGCCGCGGCGGCCTGCAGGTGCTCGATGCGGATGAGCGGGCCGATGCCGATGCAGTGCACCACGCGGCAGGGCCCCAGGTAGGGGTCGAGTGCCAACAGGCCCGCGGGGGTGGCGCCGTTGGCATAGTGCAGCGGCGCGTCGGCATGGGCGCCGGCATGCGGCGACAGCGTCATCTGGCTCACGTTGACCGGGCAGCCGGGGCCCAGCGTGGCGCACCAGCGCTGCTGGTAAGGCGTGTCGCCCGGAAAGACGGGGCTGCCGTCGTACAAGGGCGGCGAGATGTCCCAGAGGCGTTTCATGGCGTGCGGTCCAAGCTCAAAACCCAGTTTCTAGCACCGGGAAAATGGCCGTGGTGTCGGTTAATTCCAACGCTCATGAGACGGCCTGGCGTGCGGGAGTGCCAGCGCCGGGCCTCAAGGCTGGCACTGGTGAGCCGATAAGGCACGGAGGCCGGTCACGGCCTGCCCGCCACCGTTTCGTCGCTTCCCTTCGCCCGCTCCCTCGATGCCGCTGCTCCTGCATTGCCTGCTGTCCGTTGCCGTGGCGCTCGGCGCCTGGCTGTGGGCGCCTGCCTTCGCCGACACGCCGCCGCTGCGCTGGGAGCGGGGCGCCGATGCGGTCTTCCAGCGGGTGCAGTCGCCAGCCGCCGCGCTGGCCAATGCCATCGTGCAGGACCGCGACGGCTTCCTCTGGATTGGCGGGCAGGCGGGCCTGTCGCGCTGGGACGGCTATCGCTTCCGCACCTACACCGGCGATGCGGGCCGCCCGGGTGCGCTGCCGGACAGCTTCATCCATGCGCTGCACGTCGACCCGCAGGGCACGCTCTGGGTGGGCACCAGCGCCGGCGGCCTGGCTCGCTACGACGCGGCGCAGGACCGCTTCGTGGTCTATCCGGCCGCAGCCGGCAACGTTGCCGGTGCGGCCGTCTATGCCATCGAGGGCGACGGGGCCGGCGGGCTCTGGCTGGGCACCGGTGCGGGCCTGGCGCACCTCGACCCGGGCCGCGGCCACATCACGCCGCATGCCGGTGCGGCCGGCCCTGGGGCCGGCCCGGTGCAGGCGCTGCTGCGCGACCGCGCCGGGGCGCTGTGGGCCGGAACCCGGCACGGGCTGTGGCGGCGGCTGCCCCGCAGCGAGCGCTACAGCCTGGTGCCGCTGCCCACCGAAGAAGGCCCGGCGCCAGCGGTGACGCGGCTCATGCAGGACAGCGCCGGCCGGGTGTGGGCCGGCACCCGACCGCATGGCGCCTTTGTCATCGAGCCGGGGCCGGGCACCGTGCGGGCCGTGCGCGAGAGCGGCAACCCCGGCGCCGCCGGCCTGCATGGCGACACCGTCTTCGCGATGCTGGAGACCGTGCCCGGCGAAGTCTGGCTGGGCACCGACGGCGGCGGCATCGTGCGGGTCGACACGCATGCCTGGCAGACGCGGCGTCTGCTGCACCACGCCGGCCTGTCGAGCAGCCTGCCGGACAACGACATCTCGGCCTTGTTCCGCGACCGCAGCGGCCTGATCTGGGTCGGCAGCGACACGGCGCTGAGCAGCCACGATCCGCGCCAGCGGGCGGTTTCCACCTGGTTCGGCGGCACCGGCGCCAGCGGCGTCAGCCACGCCAACGTGCCGTTCCTGCTGCCGCTGCCGGACGGTCGCGTCTGGCTCAGTGTGGGCGACGGCGGCGTGGACATCATGGATCCGCTCAAGGGCCGCATCGGCCAGTTGCGGCCGGACTCGGCCCATCCGCGCAGCGCGCTGCCCAAGGGGCGCGTGCTGGCAATGGTGCGTGGCCCGCTGGGCGAGGTCTACCTCGGCACCCAGCAGGGCCTCTACCTGGCCGATGCGCAGGGCCTGGGCGTGCGGCGGCTGGACATCGAGGGCCGCCCGCCAGGCGCTGCGGTGTGGGCCCTGTGTTTCGACGCCGGCCGGCTGTGGGCTGGCGGGCTGGATGGCTTGTGGGGGCTGGACGTGGCCCGGCCGGACCGCCCGCGGGTGGTGGCGCGCGAGGACGCCACGCGGCTGGGCGAACCCAGGGTCACCTCGCTGACCGCGGGCCCTGGCCGCCTGCTCTGGATCGGCACCCGTGCCGGGTTGCTGAGCCGCGACCATGCCACCGGTGCGCTGCAGCGGCCGGCCGCCGACCGGCCGGACCGCATCGGCCTGCCGGCGGGCTACATGACCACGGTGCTGACCGATCGGCAGGGACGCCTGTGGGTGGGGTCCTTCGGTGCCGGCATCCGGGTGGTCGACGGGCGGCACGAGGACGGCACGCCCCGCGTGCGGCGCATCGGCATCCGCGAGGGGCTGCCGGACAACGGCGTGAACCGGCTGCTGCTGGACGCCCGCGGCGACATCTGGGCCAGCACCGATGACGGCCTGGCGCACATCGACCAGCGGACGCTGGCCGTGCGCGCCCTGCGCAGCGACATGGGTGTGGGCATCGGCTCCTACTGGACCAATGCCGGCGCGTTGACGGCCACCGGCGAGCTGCTGTTTGGCGGCATCGGCGGGCTGACCGTGGTGCGGCCCGAGCACTTGCTGCCTCCCAGCTACCTGCCGCCGGTGGTGGTGACGGAGCTGCGCGCCGGGCAGCAGCCGCGGCTGGTGGGCGCGGCACAGCACACCGGCCGGCTGGCGCCCGTGCAGCTGGAGGCCGAGCAGCGCAGCCTGCTGGTGGAGTTCGCGGCGCTCGACTATGCCGCGCCGCACGGTATCCGCTATGCCTACCGGTTGCTCGGCTTCGACAAGGAGTGGGTGGCCACCGAGCCGTCGCGCCGCCTGGCCGCCTACACCAACCTGCCGCCGGGCGACTACCGGCTGCAGCTGCGTGCTGCCAGCCGCGGCGGCGACTGGACCCCGGCGCTGGAACTGCCGGTGCGGGTGCAGCCGGCCTGGCACCAGACCCACCTCTTCCGCGGCATGGCAGTGCTGCTCGGGCTGGCGCTGCTGCTGGGCGGCCTGCAGTTGCGGACGGTGTACTTCCGGCGCCGCCAGCAGCAGCTGCAGGCGCTGGTGGCCGAGCGCACCGCGGCGCTGGAGCAGCGCAGCGCCGAACTCAGGGCCAGCCAGCAGTTGCTGGAGCAGATGGCGTATGCCGATGTCCTGACCGGCCTGGCCAACCGCCGTCGCTTCACCGATGAGCTGCGGCGCCACGCCGCGCCGGCCCGGGCAGGCGAAGGCTGCGTGTTGATGTTGATCGACCTGGACCGCTTCAAGCTCGTCAACGACACGCTGGGCCATGACGCCGGCGACGCGCTGCTGGTGGAGGTGGCGGCCCGCCTCGCGCGGGCCGTGCCGGCGCCGGGCTGCGTCGCCCGCCTGGGTGGCGACGAGTTTGCGGTGCTGCTGCCCGCTGCTGCGGCGCAGGCCGCCGAGGCGGTCTGCCGGCGCGTCCTGCAGGCACTGCTCGAGCCGATGTCCTTCCAGGGGCACCGGCTCAGCGCTGGTGCCAGCATCGGCCTGGCGCGCTGCCCCGAGCACGGGGAGCAGGCCGATGCGCTGTACAAGGCGGCCGATCTGGCCCTCTACGAGGCGAAGCGGGCCGGCCGCAACACCTGGCGCTGGCATGCCGCGCCATGGGCCGACGGGGCGGCCGGCGTGTTGCCACAGGCCCGGGCCGTGGCGGCCTGAGCCGGTCGCTCAGTCGCCCAGTGCGGCCCGGGAGGCGCGCCGCACCAGCTCGACGAACTCCTTGCGCTGGCCCCAGCGGTCGGTACCCAGGTGGCGCTCGGCCTGCTGCAGCACGTCGGGCCAGCCGTAGTCCTTCAGGTAGGGCGAGCCCTGCAGCAGCTGGCCATAGGCAGCCACTGCCATCGCAAAGCCAAAGTCGCTGCCCACCTGGTCGAGGCGCTTGGCGTCGCGCGGCAGCACCTGCTCCATCAGCCGGCTCTGGGTCTCACCGGGGCGCTTGTAGCGCACCTTGAGGTAGCCCAGCTCCTGGCTGTCCGCCCCGTTGGCCGGGGGGGCCGGGCGGTTGGCCGCATAGCGTTCCTCGTCATGCAAGCCGCGCTCGCCTTGCAGCGTGATTTCGTACAGGGCGGTCACCCGGTGGCCGGCGCCGACGTCGCCGGCATCCACCTTGTCGTTGTTGAAGTCCTCGCGTGCCAGGCGGCGGTTGTCGTAGCCGATCAGGCGGTACTCCTTGACCACCGACGGGTTGAACTCCACCTGCAGCTTCACGTCGCTGGCAACGGTGGCCAGGGTCGACGTGAACTCGTCGACCAGCACCTTGCGGCCTTCCTGCTCGGAGTCGAGGAAGGAGTACTTGCCATCGCCGACATCGGCGATCTGCTCCATCAGCGCATCGTTGTAGCTCGCATGCCCCACGCCCAGGGTGGACAGGCCGATGCCCTGCTTGCGCTCGGCCGCGACGATTTCCTTGAGCTGGTCGATGCCGGTGACGCCGACGTTGAAGTCGCCGTCGGTGGCCAGCAGGATGCGGTTGATGCCGCCGGCGATGTAGCCGCGACGGGCCTGCTCATAGGCCAGCCGCAGGCCGGAGGCCCCGGCCGTGCTGCCGCCGGCGCGCAGCTCGGTGATGGCCTGGCGGATGCGCTCCTTGCGATCGCCGGGCACCGATTCGAGCAGCACCTGTGTGCTGCCCGAGTAGGTGACGATGGAGACCCGGTCCTGCTCGCGCAACTGATCGACGAAGGCCAGCAGCGACTGCTTCACCAGCGGCAGCGACTGCGGCACGCTCATCGAGCCCGACACGTCGACCAGGAAGACCAGGTTGGCCGGTGGCAGGCTGTCCTTGGCCGGATCAGCGGCCTGGATGCCGATCTTGAGCAGGCGGGTGCGCGGGTTCCACGGCGTGGCGGCCAGCTCGGCATGCAGCGCGAACGGCTGGCCGGAACGGGCCTCGGGGCGCGGGTAGTCGTAGCTGAAGTAGTTGAGCATCTCCTCCACCCGGACTGCATCGCGCGGCACCGTGAGGCCGCGCTTGAGCAGCCCGCGCACACTGCTGTAGGAGCCGGTATCCACATCGATGGAGAAGGTGGACACCGGCTCGAGCGCCACCCGCTTGACGGGGTGCGGCGCCGCACCGCGCGTCGTGATGCCCTCGTAGGCCGTGTCGCGGGCGCCCGGCGGCGAATGCGGTGCCGCGATCGATGCATCGGCCTGCGCCGCGAATGACGCGATGCCGCGCTCACGGACCAGCTCGGGAGCGGCCGACCGCGCCAGCGGGGCCGGTGCCGGCGGCGCGGCCGGCGGGCTGCCGGCCACAGCGGCTTCGGCAACCCGGGGCGCCGGGCGGGTGGCCGCATCGGCCGGCGCAGCGGGCGGGCGCGAGGTGCAGGCGGCCAGGGCCAGCGTGAGGCTCAGGGTGGCGCACAGCGTGGGGTGCAGCGGGGCGCGCGGCGGGGTGGGGGGCAATGGCATGTCGGGTCCTCTCCTTGTCTGCGATTCGTCGGCGGCCCCGCGAGGGGGCCATGCCGGACTGAAACGCGGCCGCGGCGGGAGCGGGGTTGCGTGCTGCAGAAAAACTTCGGCAGCCGCCCGCGCTTCAGCCGGGGGGCTGCAGCGGTGGCAGGCCGTGGCGGTCGCGGGCGCGTGCGCAGGCCTCGTCACCCACGCCCATCGACGCCCAGGGCGCGAACTCGCGGCAGGGCGAGGGGCGCCATTCGTAGATGCCGCAGCGGGCATCGACGCCCACCGTGCCGACCAGCGCCGCACAGCGCGGGCGTGCATGGTCGGTGCCGCGCATGCGGCAGGTGTGCTCCGTCACCTCCACCGCCAGGCCGGCCGGCACGCGGCCGCCGGCCTCATCGAGCTCGTCGCGGGCGAAATCGACACGAAAGCTGGCGCAGCAGGCGCCGCAGCGGACGCAGGGGTTGTCGCGCGGAGAGGGCGGGTTCATCGGTCGGCGGCGGGCTGCAGGCGGGCCAGGGCGCGTTCGATATTGGCGCGGGCGGCCTGCTCGTAGCGCTGCTGGAAGGTGGCGGTGGCGTAGATGTGCGGACGGTCGAGGAAGCTGCGCAGCACCCGGCTGCGCCCCCCGGCGTAGGCCGCGGCGGGCACCCAGCGGTATTCGCTGCGCACGCCCGCTTCGAACTGGTCGTACACCTCGCTGGGCTGGCCGAGGATGGCCAGGTCGATGTCCACCACCCAGCGCGCGTCGCCCTGCAAGGCGCCGTTGTGGTGCTGCGTGGCCATCACCAGCGCTTCGACCCGGTCGGCCAGTTCTTGCGCACGCGGCCCGGGCAGGCCGCTGTGGTGGATGAAGCGCCTCGCCCAGTCCGCGCTGCGCCGCTCGTTGTGCTTGGACCATGGCCAGTAGACCGCGTCATGGAACCACAGCGCGAGGGCCACGGCATCGGCGTCCTGGCACTGCGCCGCGGCCTCGCGCCAGTGGCGGATGCAGGCCAGCAGGTGGCTGGCATCGTGGTAGCGCCGCGGCCAGCGCTGCCAGGCCGCCAGCAGCGTTTCACCGACGCCCACGCTGGCCCGGCCGGCCAGGCCCAGGCGTTCGCACAAGGCCTGCCACTCGGCCAGCAGTTCCTGGTGTTGCTCGGGAAGGAGTCGCATGGATGCGCAGGCTACCACCGCGCGCTACGCTCGGCCCATGATCTACCGCCTGCTGGCCGACGTGCTGCTGGTGCTGCACCTTGCTTTCGTGATCTTTGTCGTGGCCGGCGGCGCGCTGGTCTGGCGCCGGCCGTGGCTGGCCGGGCTTCACCTGCCCGCCGTGGCGTGGGGGGCATGGATCGAATTCAGCGCCGGCATCTGCCCGCTGACACCGCTGGAGAACCGCCTGCGCCAGGCCGGCGGCGAGGCCGGCTACACCGGTGGCTTCATCGAGCACTACCTGCTGCCGCTGATCTATCCCGCCGGGCTCACGCCGCGCCTGCAGCTGGTGCTCGGGGGGCTTGTGCTGGCGGTGAACCTCGTCGCGTATGCGCTGGCATGGCGGGCGCTGCGTCGCCGGTGGTAGCCGGTCGCGAAGCGCTTGCTTATCCCCCAAACGAGCGACAACGCTGGGCGCGGTCCGTCCAGGCGGCCAAGCTAGAATCCGGCCGGTGTCACCCCTTGACACAACCGAGCGCAAGACCGGTGGTATCCGGCGCTGCGTTGTGGTGTCCAGCCCTTCCTTCCGCGCATGGAATCGACAGCCTCCACCCAGACTTCAGCGACCTTGCCGTGCCAGGTGCGCTCCGTCGGCAACGCGGCCGACCTGGCCCGGCCAGGTACTTCGCTTGCTTCCCGGGGGCCGCGCGCGGCACTCGCCGCAGGGCGTTCCGGGGCCTGGCCCGTGGGTCGCCGTCGCGGCCTCGGGGCGGCAGCAAGGCCGGTGGGCCGAGGCGGCCCGGCAGCGAATGGGCCTCCCCGCGGGTCCTGCCGCCCGGCGCCGGCCGACGTGCGGGTGGCCGGCTCGTGACGGCCCGCGACAGCGCGGCCGGCGTGGCCGCTTCCTTCCTGGAGTTCCGCCGCTACCGGGCCGACTCGCCGCGCCCCCTCGAGGCCGGACGGCAGCTGCTGTCGCGGCGCATGCACGGGCCGTCCGAGGCGCTCGATTGCGCATCCCCCGCACTCCTGGCGCCGACGACGCCGGTGTTCGAGGAATGGCTGGTGCGCGGCGAGGTGCACACCGAGCGGCGCGGCTGCCTCAGCTACAGCACCGACGGCGACTGGCTGTTCGGCACCGCCTGTGTCGATGACACGGCGCTGGCCGGCGGGTTGGAGGCGGCTTCGCTGCAGGCCTATGCCGAGCTCTTCGAGCTGCTGGAAGGCCATGGCTGCCCGCAGCTGTTGCGGCTGTGGAACTACGTGGCCGGCATCAACCGGCCCGACGGGGGCCTGGAGCGCTACCGGCACTTCAACATCGGCCGCCAGCAAGCCTTCCTGGCGGCCCGGCGCAGCGCCTTCGACGGTGCACCGGCGGCCTGCGCATTGGGCACCGAGGGCGGCCCGCTGACGGTGCACTTCCTGGCTGGCCGGCGCTCGCCCCGCGCGATCGAGAACCCGCGCCAGGTCAGTGCCTACCACTACCCGAGCCAGTACGGCCCGCGCAGCCCGACCTTCTCGCGTGCGGCGGTGGCCGAGCTGGGGCCGCAACGCGAGGCGCTGTTCATCTCCGGCACCGCGAGCATCGTGGGGCATGCCACGCTGCACCACGGCGATGTGCGCCGCCAGACCGAGGAAACGCTGGCCAACATCGAAGCCGTCCTGCAGGCGGCGGCGTCGCACAGCCGCGCCGGCGGGCAGCACCGGCTCGACCGGCTCGACTACACCGTCTACGTGCGCGATGCACGCGACCTGCCCGCGGTGCGCGAGACGCTGGAGCGCAGCATCGGCGCCCAGTCGCCCGCCGCGCGGGAGGCGGTCTACCTGCGGGCCGACATCTGTCGGGCCGACCTGCTGGTGGAGATCGAGGCCCAACACATCGTCGATACAAAGGACCCGGCGTGATGCGCATCCGCAAGCTGCAACAAGGAGCCGTGGTGCTCGCCCTGGCGCTGGCCAGCCTGGCGGCCCGGGCCCAGGTGATCGACACGCCGACCACCGACAGCGCCGCCGCCGCCGGCCCGCGCGCCGACAAGCGCCAGCAGGCGCGGCCGTTGTGGGAACTGGGGCTGGGCGTGGGCGGGCTGAGCCTGCCCGACTATCGTGGCTCGGCCGAGCGCAGCAACTACCTGCTGCCGCTGCCCTACGTGGTCTACCGCGGCCAGTGGCTGCGCGCCGACCGGGAGGGCGCCCGCGCCGTGCTGCTGGACGGCCAGCGGGTGGAGGTCGACATCAGCCTCAACGGCTCGCCGCCGACCCGCGACAAGCCGCGCGGCGCCCGCGCCGGCATGGACGAGCTGCCGGCCAGCGTCGAGATCGGCCCCAACCTGAACATCACGCTCTGGCGCTCCGGCCCGCGCGGCGCCAAGCTCGACCTGCGGCTGCCGGTGCGCAGCGCCTTCACGCTGGAGCGCTCGCCACGCCACATCGGCAGCGTCTTCGCGCCCAACCTCAACCTCGACGTGATGGGCCTGCGGGGCGGCTGGAACCTGGGCCTGCAAGGCGGGCCGATGTTTGCCACCCGCCGCTACCACCAGCACCACTATGGCGTCGGCGCCGCCGACGCGCGCCCGGGCCGGCCGGCCTATGACGCGCCGGGCGGCTATTCGGGCTGGCAGACGGTGGCCGCGCTGTCGCGCCGCTTCGAGCGCACCTGGGTCGGCGCCTTCCTGCGCTATGACCACCTGGACGGCGCTGCCTTCGAGGACAGCCCGCTGGTGCAGCGCCGCCACCACCTGAGCGCCGGCGTCGGCGTGTCCTGGGTGCTGGCGACGTCCGGGCAGACCGTGCTGGTCGACGACTGAAGCCGAATCCAAGCGATGCTGGCGCGCGCGCTGCTCACTGCGTGGCTCTGGGTGCTGCTGCTGTGGCTGGGCCTGATCTCGCTGGCCTGGAACACGCTGGCCTTCCTGCTGCATCCGCTGCTGCCCGAGGGCCGCGGCGCTGCGGTCGGCCGTGCCGGCATCGCCTATGGCTACCGCTTCTACTGGGCCTGTGCGCGGGCCAGCGGGCTGATGCGCATCGACACCGAGGCGCTGGCTGCGCTGCGTGATGTGCCGGGCGGATTGATCATCGCGGCCAACCATCCCAGCATGGTCGATGCGCTGCTCATCGTCGCGCAGCTGCCACGCAGCGTCTGCATCATGAAGGCGGCGCTGGTGCGCAACATCTTTCTTGGCGCGGGTGCGCGCCTGGCGCGCTACATCTGCAATGACTCGCCGCGCAAGATGGTGCGCTGCGCGGTCGAGAGCCTGCAGCAAGGTGGCCAGCTGGTGCTGTTTCCGGAAGGCACGCGCACCGAGCAGGCGCCGCTGAACGCGTTCCGGCCCGGCATCACGCTGATCGCGCACAAGGCCGAGGTGCCGATCCAGACCGTCTTCATCGAGACCGACTCCCCCTACCTCGGCAAGGGCTGGCCGATCTGGAAGCTGCCGGCCACGCCCGTCGTGTTCCGGCTGCGCCTGGGCCGGCGCTTCGAGCCGCGGGCCGACCACCAGGCGGCGCTGGCCGAGCTGGAAGACTACTTCAGGAAGGAGCTGCAGCCATGAGCAGCGTCGCCGCCCCGCGCCATGCGGTCATCATCCCGAGCTACAACACCGGCCCGAAGGTGTACGAGACGGTGCGCGCCGCGCGTGCCCACTGGTCGCCGGTGTGGGTGGTGGTCGACGGCAGCACCGACGGCACCGCCGAAGGCCTGCAGCGCATGGCCGCCGAAGACCCCGACCTGCGGGTGCTGCTGCTGCCGCAGAACCGGGGCAAGGGCGCCGCGGTGCTGCTCGGCCTGCACGCGGCCCGGGCCGAGGGCTACACGCATGCGCTGACGATGGATTCCGATGGCCAGCACCCGGCCGAGCTGATTCCGCGCTTCATGCAGGCCTCGGCCGGGCGGCCGGACACCATGGTGCTGGGCCGGCCCATCTTCGACGCCAGTGCGCCGCTGCTGCGCGTGCGGGGACGCCGCATCTCCAACTGGTGGACCAACCTCGAGACCCTGGGCGCCGGCGTGGCCGACTCGTTGTATGGCTTCCGGGTGTACCCGGTCGACGCGCTGATCCAGGTGATGCAGGGCCAGCCCTGGATGCGGCGCTTCGACTTCGACACCGAGGCGGTGGTGCGGCTGGCCTGGCGCGGCGTGAAGCCGCTCAACCTGGACGCGCCGGTCAAGTACCTGCGGCCGGAGGAAGGCGGCGTCTCGCATTTCCACTACGGGCGCGACAACCTGCTGCTGACATGGATGCACACGCGGCTGATGCTGGGCTTCCTGCTGCGCCTGCCGCTGCTGCTGGCGCGCCGGCGGGCGGGCCGGCCGCCCTTCCAGGCTTGAAGGCCGGCGCCCCCCGCGCCGGCGAGCGCCGCGCCAAGGCCGCGCTGCAAGCACCGGTGGCGGCGCGACGCCGGGCGCCGCCGCCTGCTGCCGCACCGGCTGCCGGCTACGGCGCGCTGGCCGTGTTCGCGCTGGCCTACCGGGGGGCGCAGGCCTTCTGGGGAGTGCCGGCGCTGGTGCTGCCGGCCTACCTGGCTGCAAGCGTGGTGTGTTTCGCCGCCTATGCGCTCGACAAGCGCGCGGCGGTGCACGGGCGGCGGCGCACGCCCGAGCGCACCCTGTTGCTGCTCGGCCTGCTGGGGGGCTGGCCCGGCGCCATCGCGGCCCAGCAGGGCCTGCGCCACAAGTCCAGCAAGGCCGCATTCCGGCGTGTCTTCTGGGCCACGGTGGCGCTCAACATCGGCCTGTTCCTGGCGCTGTGCGCGCTGCTGGCGCGCGCTGCCGTCGCTTCAGCGTGAGGGGCCGGCGCCCTGGGCGTGGCCCTGCGGTGCCTGGGGGGCTGCCACGGCCGCAGCCGTCGGCGCCTCTTCGCCGCGCAGCACGTCCTGCAGGCGCTGCTCGTCGAGCTGGCCGCACCACTTGGCCACCACCAGCGTGGCGACGCCGTTGCCGATGAGGTTGGTCAGCGCACGGGCTTCGCTCATGAAGCGGTCGACACCGAGGATCAGGGCCACGCCGGCCACCGGCACATGGCCCACCGCCGACAGCGTGGCCGCCAGCACGATGAAGCCGCTGCCGGTGACGCCGGCCGCGCCCTTGCTCGTCAGCAGCAGCACCGCGAGCAAGGTCAGCTGCTGCACCAGCGTCATGGGTGTGTCGGTCGCCTGGGCGATGAAGACGGCGGCCATCGTCAGGTAGATGGAGGTGCCGTCGAGGTTGAAGGAATAGCCGGTGGGCACCACCAGGCCCACCACCGACTTGTGCGCGCCGGCGTGTTCGAGCTTGTGGATCAGCTTGGGCAGCACGCTCTCGCTGGAGGAGGTGCCGAGCACGATCAGCAGCTCTTCGCGGATGAAGCGCACGAAACGCCAGATCGAGAAACCGTGCGCCCGGGCCACCGCGCCCAGCACGCCGAAGATGAACAACAGGCAGGTGATGTAGAAGGCCGCCATCAGGTGGGCCAGCGACAGCAGCGTATCGACCCCGTACTTGCCGATGGTGAAGGCCATGGCGCCGAAGGCGCCGATCGGCGCCACCTTCATGATGATGCCGACGATGGCGAACAGCACGTGCGAGAGGCGGTCGATCAGCTGGTAGACCATGTTGTCCCGCCCGCCGAACTTCTGCAGCGCGAAGCCGAACAGCACCGAGAACAGCAGGACCTGCAGGATGTCGCCCTTGGCGAAGGCCTCCACCACGTTGTTGGGGATGACGTTGAGCAGGAACTCGGTGGTGCTGGCCATCTTGCCCGGGCCGACATAGGCGGCCACCGACTTGGTGTCCAGCGACGCCGCGTCCACGTGCATGCCAGCTCCCGGCTGCACCAGGTTCACCACCACCAGGCCGATGACCAGCGCCACCGTGCTCATGATCTCGAAGTAGAGCAGGGCCATGCCGCCGGTCTTGCCGACCTTCTTCATGTTCTCCATGCCGGCGATGCCCAGCACCACGGTGCAGAAGATGATGGGCGCGATGATCATCTTGATCAGGCGGATGAAGCCGTCGCCCAGCGGCTTCATCGATTCACCCAGCGACGGCCAGAAGTGCCCGAGCGCGACGCCCAGCGCAATGGCGAACAGGACCTGGACGTAGAGGATGCGGTAGAACGGCCGACGGGTGGGCGCAGAGGCTGGGGTAAGCCCGCTTGTGGAAGGACTCATCATCGATGTAGGGAGGAAGGTTTGCATCGACTCTAAGCGCCGGGTTCGCGCGGCCCGATGTGGATTTTGCGTAGGGGCGCGCTGAGCGGGCGAGCGGCAGGCCCTCGGGTGGCGCGAACGCACCCATGCCAGGGCGGGCGTGCGGAAGGCGGGCCGAGTTCGCACGCGCGCCTGGGTCGCAAGGCCTTGCCTGGTAGGGAGTGTGCAGGCGTTCTTGGCGCCATCGTCCCCGCAGCCGCGGCAAGGTGGGCGCCGCGGACCAGCGGGCTGCGCGGTCGGCAGGCCAGGCACCGGCCCGGCCTGCCTCGCGGCACTTGATGCGGCAGCGAGCCGCGCCGGCCTCAGAAGCGGTAGCTCACCGTACCCACCAGCTTGCGCTTGGTGCCGTACCAGCAATCGCCGCGATCCAGGCAAGCGGCGAAGTAGGTCTTGTCGGTCAGGTTGGTGGCGTTCAGTGCATAGGTCCAGTTGCCGCGTTCGAGCGAGACCATGGCGTCGAACAGCGTCACCGCTGGCGTCGAGAGCGTGTCGCTGCCATCCGAGGTCTTGCCGAGCCGGCGCACGCCGAAGCCGGCCTTCGCGCCCGGCACGCCCATGGCCGCGAAGTGGTGCACCGCCCAGAGCGAGGCATTGTGCTCGGGCACGTTGGGCAGGCGCGTGTCGGTCGCCTTGTCGCGCGTGTGGGTGCGGGTGAAGGCGCCGATCAGCTCCCACGACTGCACGCGGCCGGTGAAGGACAGCTCCAGGCCCTTGACCGCCACCTCGCCGCGCTGCAGCTGGTTGGTGGGGTCGGCCGGGTCCGGCATGGTGCGGTTGGTCTCCTTCGCGGTGTACACGGCGGCGGTGGCGCTCATGCGAGCGTCGGTGGGTTCCCACTTCACACCCAGCTCGACCTGCTTGCCACGCTTGGGCTTGAAGCTGCCGCTCTTGTTGAAGCCCGGCACCGGCTGGAAGGACTCGCCGTAGCTGGCATACGGCGCCCAGCCATGGTCGGCCAGGTAGACCACGCCCAGGTTCTTGGTCCAGGCCTGCTCATTGACGTCCTGGTTGGTGGACGGGCTCAGCTCGGTCTTCACCCGGTCGCGGCGCAGGCCGGCCACCACCACCCAGCGCTGGCCGAACTTCATCTGGTCCTGCAGCAGCAGGCCGTACTGGCGGGTGCGCGTGGTGCCGGAGCTGCCGGGCAGGGCGCTGTCGGCGCTCAGTGCCGGCGGGGTGAAGCGGCCGTACACCGGGGTGTAGACGTCCAGCGGCGTGGCCGCGCCGGCCCAGTAGAGCCGGGACATGCGCGAGCGCATCACGTCGACGCCCAGCAGCAGGGTGTGCTGCACGTCACCCGCCCGCAGCCGGCCTTCCAGCAGCAGGTCGCCGTTGGTGATGCGGCTGTCGTCGTCGGTGGCGTACCAGAGGCGGCCGAGCGAGCGGTCGTCGGCCAGGAAGCCGGTGGTGTAGTCGGCATACATGCTGCGCAGCTTGCCTTCCACGTCGTCATGGCGCAGGTGGTGGCGCAGCGTCCATTGGTCATTCAGGCGGTGCTCCAGCTCATAGCCCAGGCGCCAGCGCCGGCCGCCATAGGTGTCCCACCCCGGCTCGCTGACGAAGCGCTCCAGCGGGATCTTGCCTTGCGGCCCGGGATGGAGCGTGCCTTCCAGCGGGAAGAAGCCCTCGGTGTTGCCGCTGCGGTCCCGCTGGTACTGCAGATAGGCGGTCAGCCGGGTGCCGGGGGCCGCTTGCCAGGTCAGGGACGGAGCCACGTACTGGCGCTCCATGTCGGCGTACTGCACCTGGGTGCCGCTGTCGCGCGTCAGCGCCACCAGCCGGTACAGCAGGGTGGCGTCCTCGTTGAGCGGCCCGGTGAGGTCGGCGGCCAGTTGCTTGTGGTCGTGGTTGCCCAGTTGCACCTGGATCTCACGCTGCGGCTGGGCCTGTGGCCGCTTGGAGACGAGGTTGACCACGCCGCCCGGGCCGTTCTCGCCGCTCATCACCGACGCCGGCCCGCGCAGCACCTCGATGCGCTCGAACGCATAGGGTTCATTGCGCACCACCCCGTAGTACCCGGTCAGCGGCAGGCGCAGGCCGTCGAGCAGGATGGAGCCTTCGCTGCCGCCGCGCATCATGAACCAGTCGCCGCGGTTGTCGAGGCCGTAGACATCGGCCGTCACGCCGGCGGTGTAGCGCAGCACTTCCTGCAGCGTCTGGGCGTTCTGGTCGCGGATCTGCTCGGCGCCGATCACGCTCACCGATTGCGGCACTTCCTGCAAGGGCGTGTCGGTTTTGGTGGCGGTGGCGCTGCGGGTGGCCCGGTAGCCGGTCACCGGCCCGGTGGCGGTTTCGCGCACCGCAGTGGCACGCACCCGCACTTCCGGCAGCTCGGTGCCGCGGTCGGCGGCGGGCGGACGGTCGGCGGTCTGGGCCAGGGCCACGCAGCTGGTGGCTTGCAGGATCGCGGCGGTGAGTAGGCTGAGCCGGTGATGTGAGGCCATGAGGCCATGCTCCTAGCAACAGGACATCCGCATGGCTGGCTGGACCCGGAGCGGGGCGTGGCTGGCGCGGATCGCTTGCGGCATCCAAGGAAGGCAAGCACGGTCGAAGAAAAGCCGCGCCCCGGGTCGGTGGCACGGCACGAAAGACGTCAATGATAACGATTCTTATTCGTGCGAAGTGCCCGGGGGCGCGCAGCGACGCGAGGCCGCCAGGGGGCGGCGGCTCAGGCGGCGTTGGCGGGGGCAGCCGGCGCCAGCGGGCCCGCAGCCAGCCGAGCCAGCCACGGGCGGGTGCCGCGCACGGCTCGAGCGCCAGGCCGGTGGCCTGCGCCGAAGACGCAAGGCCCGCGCACGGCCGCGGCCGGCAGGCCGGTGATGGCGGGAGCGCCGGCTCGTCGGCGAAACAGCCGGTCAGCAGGCTGGGGTCCAGCGGCGCGACGGAGGCAAGGCGGCGATGCACGTCCATGGGTCCTCCCACAGGGCCAGGGGGCCGCGCTGCGGCGCGGCTGCGTTTGGTGCGGACGGCAAACCACCGCGCGTCCCGCGGCGCGCCGAAGGCGAAGCAGGCTGGCCGGCCGCCGCCCGGAGGCGATGGGCCGACCCTGGGGCGATGGCACTCGCAACAGGCGCACTGTCGCATCGAAGCCGCCGGCACCGGACAAGACGTGCATGCCGGCGGGGACAAGCCGGCCGGCGCCCGGCGTCAGCGCAGGGCCGGCCTGGCGGCTCTGACCGTCGGCTGCCACAGTCCCAGCGCCGGCAGCCAGCGGCGCAGCAGCGGGCTGGTGGCCACGGTGCTGGCGATGGCCATCAGCACCAGCATCGTGAACATCTGCGGGCCGATCACCCGCAGGTCGTAGCCGACGTTCAGCACCACCAGCTCCATCAGGCCGCGCGTGTTCATCATGGCGCCCAGCAGCCGGGACTCGTCCCGTCGCAGGCCGGCCAGCCGGGCCGCCAGGTAGCAGCCACCGAACTTGCCCAGCGTGGCGATGCTGATCACGGCGGCACACCACAGCCAGGCGGCACGGTCGGCCAGCGAGCCGATGTCGGTGCGCAGCCCGGTGTAGGCAAAGAAGACCGGCAGGAAGAACACGTCTACGAAACGGCCGACCCGCTCCTTCCAGGCGGCGGCGAAGCGGGCCCGGTCGTGCAGCAGCACGCCCAGCATGAAGCCACCGAACACCGCGAAGATGCCGAGCTCGTAGGTCGCCATGCCGCCGGCGAAGATGCCGGCCAGCACCACGCCCATGACCTGCCCGGACAGCTCGCCGTCACGCTCCACGCGGCTTTCCACCCAGCGCGCCAGCAGCGGCCGCACGCCCCACCAGCACACGGCGGCGAAGGCCAGCACCGCCGCCACCCGCAGGCCGAACCGGCCGCCGTCGAAGGGGGCGCTGGCCAGTGTCGTCACCAGCGCCAGGCACAGCCAGCCGGCCACATCGTTGATGGCCGCCGCGCTGATCGCGATGACGCCGAGCGGCGCGCGTGTCAGCCCGAACTCCATCAGCAGGCGCCCCAGCACCGGCAGCGCCGTGATCGACAGCGCGGTGGCGAAGAAAAGCGCGAAGGACTGTGCCGACGATGCGGGCCCGGCATAGGCGGCAGGCACCAGCGGAGCAAAGCCGAGGCCCAGGACGAACGGCACCGCGATGCCGGCCAGCGCCACGCCGAGCACGGCGCGGCGGTTGCGGCGCTCGCCGAGATGGCTGAACTCGAACTCCAGCCCGATCTGGAACATCAGCAGCAGCAGCCCGACCTGCGAGAGCAGGTCCAGCGGCAGCGGCGGGGTCGAACGAAACACGAGCCCGAAGGCCGCCGGTGCCAGCAGCCCGAACAGCGACGGCCCGAGCAGGATGCCGACGACGATCTCGCCGACCACCCGGGCCTGGCCGAGCTTCTGTGCGGCCGAGCCGCCAAGACGGCCGGCCAGCACGATGATGAGCAGCTGCAGCAGCGTGAAGAACAGCAGCTGCTCGCTGGCATGGACATGGGACGTCTGCATGGTGCTCCTCCTGGATCCGCCTGAGCGGAGGAGCCTTGCCCAATGCGAGAGGCGTGCCGGCGGCGCCCGCCGCCGGCTGTCCTTGCGGGCAGCGCCGCGCGGGCGTCAGACCATGCCGCCGTTGATGGACAGCACCTGCCCGGTGATGTAGCCGGCCTCGGGGCCGGCCAGGAAGGCGACCAGCGCCGCCACTTCCTCCGGCGTGCCGGCGCGCTTGGCGGGCACCAGCTGGGCGATGGTGGCGGCGTCGAAGACCGCGTCGGCCATCGGCGACTGGATGATGCCCGGCGCCACCGCGTTGACGGTGATGCCGCGGCTGGCCACCTCCAGCGACAAGGCCTTGGTGGCGCTGTTGAGCGCGCCCTTGGCTGCCGCGTAGTTCACCTGCCCGCGGTTGCCGGCCACGCCGGCCACCGAGGAGATGTTGATGACCCGGCCCCAGCGGGTGCGGATCATCGGCATCATGAGCGGCTGGGTGACGTGATAGAAGCCGTTCAGCGAGACGTCGAGCACCCGCTGCCATTGCGCCTCTCGCAGCGCCGGAAAGACGGCGTCGTCGTGCAGCCCGGCGTTGTTGACGAGGATCTGCACCGGCCCGGCCTGCAGCAGGGCGTCGATCGCCGCATGGGCGGCGGCGCGGTCGGTCACGTCGAAGGCGACGGCCTCGGCCGAGTGGCCTGCGGCACACAGCTCGGCGGCCAGCTGCTCGGCCGCCTCCAGTCGCGAGTTGGCATGCACGATGACATGGGCGCCCTCGCGCGCCAGCCGGCGGGCAATGGCGCTGCCGAGTTCGCCGCTGGCGCCGGTGACGAGCGCGCGCTTGGGGGGAAGGGGAGCGGTCATGGTGAGGGGCGGTTGCGCAGACAGGGTGGCCGGCTGGCTTCAGGGCAGCGGCAGGGGCGTGTCGAGCACGACGGCGGCGCGGCCCTCGGCCACCGGCTCGCCGGCATGGCGCACGCTGAAGGCGTAGAGGATCTGGCGCTCGTCGCCGGCCTGGCGGATCGCCTCCACTTCGAGCGGGCCGGGCAGGTCGTCGAGCCGCAGGCGGTGCCACTGCACACTGCGGGCGCTGGCCAGGAAGCCGGGTCGGGCCGTGCCACCGGCGGCGCGGGCCAGCAGGGCACCATGCAGGGCCATGGCCTGCGCCGCGTACTCGATGGCGGCGCTGGCCAGCAGCCCGCTGGCGCTGCGCAGCGGATGGTCGGGGCGGCGGTGGTTGCCGGCCTCGCAGCGGATGCGTTCGGCATCGCAGGACAGCAGGCGTTCGAGCAGGCACATGCTGCCGGCATGCGGCACCAGGGCGGCAATGCCCGCGTGATCGAGGTGGGCCGGCAGGGGGAGTGGCGTCGCCGTCATGGCTGCAGCAGCACTTCCAGGTGCAGGCCGGACTGGTAGTCGAGCACCACACGCTGCTCGCCGCCCTCGGCCAGCGCCTGCAGCAGTGGCAGCACCCGGGCGGCCGGGACGATGCGCCGCAAGCCTTCCAGCGCCGGGTCGCGGCAGGGCGTGGGCGAAACGCCAGCGGCCGCCGCCGCCAGCGGCCGCACGCTCAGGCGCGGGGTGCCCGCTGCCGGGTCGCCCAGCACCAGCCCGACCGCGAAGCTGTCGCTGATCGGCCGCACCGTGTGCAGCGGTTCCGGATAGGCGGTGTCGCTGGCCACCAGCAGCAGCTGGCTGCCGGGTGCGCGCTGCGCCAGCGCTTCGACCAGCCCGGCTCCAAAGCTGGCATCGTGCGCACACAGGCTGGTCGAGGCGGCCCGGCTGCCGACGGCGATGTGCCAGTACCCGGCTGCGGCGTTGTGGACCGAGTTGGTGAACCGGGTCGGCGAGATGAGCCGGTCGTCGCCGGCCAGCACTTCGCACAGCGCGTGGCAGTTGGCACCGTCGCCGCTGGACGAGGTGAAGACGGTCGGCAGGCCCTGCGGGTCCACCGCGGCATCGGCGCAGGCGGCTTCGGCGGCCGCCATCGCCAGCTTGATGGCCAGGCCGGCGCGGCGTCGCTCGGCCGCCGGCAGCCGCTGCGGCGCCGGCACCGCGCTGGCGGTGGGCTGGTAGGGCTGCTGGCCGGCCAGCACCGCGCGGGCTTCGGCCCAGCTGGGCAGGCCAGGGCCGACCAGACCGATGCCATGCAGGGAAACGGTGAGGGCGGGCATCAGGCGGCTCCGAACACGAGGCTGGCGTTGGATCCGCCGAAGCCGAAGGAATTGCTGAGCACCGCCTGCAGCGGCGCCGTCTGGTTGCGGTCAAGGTAGCGGACCTGCAGCGCGGGATCGCGCTCGCGCAGGTTCAGGCCGCCAGGCATCAGGCCATGCTGCAGCGCCAGCACGCACAGCGCCGCTTCCACCGCACCCGCCGCGCCCAGCGTGTGGCCGGTGGCGCCCTTGGTGGAGCTGCACGGCGTGTCATGGCCGAACACCTGGCTCACCGCCCGGTCCTCGGCCGCATCGTTGCCCGGCGTGGCGGTGCCATGCAGGTTGATGTAGTCGATGTCCGATGGAGCCAGGCCGGCTTGCGCGAGTGCCTCGCGCATGGCGGCCACTGCGCCCGCCCCTTCGGGATGGGGCGAGCTCATGTGGTGGCCGTCGCTGCTTTCGCCGCAGCCCAGCAGCCAGGCGCGCGGCCCGGCGCAGTCGCGCTCGATCAGCGCGAAGGCGCCGGCCTCGCCGAGCGAGAGCCCGCGCCGTTGCGCATCCCAGGGGCGGCAGATGTCGGGCGAGAACAGCTCCAGCGAATTGAAGCCATAGAGGGTGGTGAGGCAGAGGCTGTCGACGCCGCCCACCACCGCGGCATCGACCCAGCCGGCCTCGATGAGGCGGGCGGCCGAGGCGAACACCTTGGCGCTGGAGGAGCAGGCGGTGGACACCACCATGCCCGGCCCCGTCACGCCGAGGGCGGCCGCCACGAAGGCGGCGAGCGAGCCGGTGTTGTGCGTCTCGGCATAGTGGAAGTCGGCCGGCAGCGCGCCGCTGGCGTCGCGCCGCCGGTAGGCCAGCTCGGTCTGCAGGATGCCGGAGGTGCTGGTGCCGAGCAACACCGCAACGCGCTCGGCCCCCCAGCGCTCGCGGGCCTGGTGCACCGCCTCGAAGAAGCCGTCCTGCTGCAGGGCGAGCCAGGCCAGGCGGTGGTTGCGGCAGTCGTAAGCGGCCAGCGCCTGCGGCAGTTGCACCGCGTCCAGGCCCTTGACCTCGCCGACATAGCCGGGCAGGTCCACATCGGCGAAACGGCAGGGCGCCAGGCCGCTGCGGCCGGCCTGCAAGGCCGCCAGGTGGGCGGCCTGACCGGCGCCCAGTGCGCTGGTGGCGGTGATGCTGCTGATCGGCAGCGGGTTCTTCTTCATGCGCAAGCTCCTGCGTCGCTGCGGCGGCGGGCCACCAGCAGGACGTTCGCGAAAGGGGTGCCCTGGCTCATCGGGCGAGGCTGCACCTCGAAGCCAAGTGCCCGCAGCTGTTCAATCCAGGCGGCCAGGGGCCGGCCATAGGTGGGCGGCACACGGTGGCCGCGCACGCGGGTGACCAGCCGGTCCACCCACTGGCTGATGGCGTAGCCGCGCTTCTGGGCGGCATCGCCCACCCGCAGCAGCAGCACGCCGCCCGGCGAGAGCGCGGCATGCACGCGCCGCAGCACCGCGTCCTGCTCGGCATGGCCGATGTAGTGCAGCACGTCGAGGATGACCACCGCCTCGCTCGGCGGGAACTCGGCCTGGCGCATGTCGGCGCAGACGAAGCGGGCGGCCTCGCCTTCGCCGGCCAGGGCAGCCCGCGCCCGTGCGACGTCGCGCGGCATCAGCTCGATGCCGGTGACGCGCGTGCCGCAGGGTGCCGGTGCCCAGCCTTCGGGCCAGTCGCCGGGAGCGCTGCGGCCGGCGCTGAGCAGCAGGCTGGCCAGCACGCCCTGGCCGCAGCCGATGTCCAGCACCCGGGCCGCCGGCGGCACCAGGCCCTGGCTCAGCAGGTGGCGAAACACCGGGTCCATGCCGAGCTTGCCCCGGGCGAAATGCCAGGCGAAGCGGCCGGCGCTGCGGTAGGGCGCGGCGGCGGTCTCGCGCAGTCGGTGCCAGGCGGCGTCGGGCGTCGGGCGGCTCATCGGGCAGCCTCGGCCATGCCGGGCAGGGGCCGGCGGGCGGCCGGGGCGGCAAGCGCCTCGGGCAGCGTCACCGGGCGCAGCCCGGCGGCGGCGCAGCGCTGCAACAGGGCCGGCAGCACCTCGAGCACCACCGGGCGGCCGGCCGCGGTGCGGGCCGCATGGCCGTCGTGCAACAGCAGGATGTCGCCGGCGCCCAGCCCATCGCTCAACCGGGCCAGCACCCGGGCCGGATCGCGCTCGCGGGTGTCGTAGCCGCGCCGGGTCCAGCTGGCCAGCAGCAGGCCGTGGCGGTGCAGCACCGGTGCAAGGAAGGGGTTGCGCAGGCCGGCCGGGGCACGAAACAGCGTGGGTGCCTGGCCGGTCAGCCGGGTGAAGGTCGCCTGCGAGGTGGCGATCTCGCGCTCGAAGCCGCCCGGACCCAGTAGCGAGAAGCGGTGCGAATGGTGCTGTGTGTGGTTCTGCACGCTGTGCCCGCGGCGCAGGATGTCCTGCAGCAGCGCAGGATGGCGGGCTGCCCGCTCGGCGATGCAGAAGAAGGTGGCGCGGGCGGCGTGCGCGTCGAGCAGGTCGAGCACGGCGGGCGTCACCTCGGGATCGGGGCCGTCATCGATGGTGAGGGCGATCTCGCAGCGGGCCGCTGCGTCGGCCGGCAGCCGCGTCAGGTTCGCGCCCAGCCAGCTCGAACGTGGCCACAAGCCGGCGGCGGTGATGATGGCATGGTTGGCCAGCAGCAAGGCCAGGCCCCAGCGCCAGCCCTCCGGTACGGCGAGCGGCAGCAACGCGGCCGCCAGGTGGCAGGCAGCGCTGAGCTTCAGCAGCGGCGGCACGGGCCAAGCGGGCGGGAAGGTCGGCAGGGACGTCATGGCTCTTGCGGAAGCGCCGCTCGGGCGCTGGCGGCAGGCCCCGGGTTCGGGGTCGATCAGCGGGCGGATTGTCCCACACGGGCTGCCGCCGGCACCTCCCTAGAAGGAGCGATGAAGGCCGCCGCCAGCACCAGCGCCAGCAGCGCGCCAGGCGCCACCACCAGGCCGATGCCGGCCAGCGCCGGCACCCCGGCAGTGGCCAGCACGCCGAAGGACACCACGGTGGTGAGGTTGGCCATCATCAGTGAGGCCAGCGTCTCGGCATCGGCCTCCCCGGTGTGGCGCAGGTGGTCGAAGAACAGGGCGTAGTTCGAGCCCACCGCCACCACCAGCAACAGGCCCACCAGGTGCAGCACGCCGAGCGGCACGCCGGCCGCCGTCAGGCCCGCCAGTAGCAGCGCCACGCTGGCGGCCAGCGGCAGCGTCACCGCCAGCAGCCGGCGCAGCGAGCGCAGGTGGGCGCCCAGCAGCAACAGCACCGCCAGCGCGCCCAGGCCCGCCTGCCACTGCGCCTCGCGCAGGTAGTGGCGGTAGAGGCCGTCGAGTTCGGCCTGGATCTGCACCACCCGCGTGTCCGGCAGTCCGGCCAGGGCCGCCCGCAGCGAGGTGCCGTCCAGCGTGGGCTGCGGCGGCAGCTGCAGGTGCAGCAGCACCGTCCACGGGCCGCCGGCGTGGCCCGGCAGCAGTTGTGCCTGCAGCGCGCTGTCGAGCGGCGTGCCGGCCAGGCTGGCCCGCGTCAGCGGTGGCAGGCGGCGCTGGGCCTGCACATCGTCGATGAAGGGCTGCATGCGGGCGGCCGGCAGCGGGCCGCCCTCGGCCGCCTCGGCCAACCGGGCGCGCAGGGTGTCGGCGTTGGGCAGGGCGCGCTGGCGGGCCCTCTGGGTGGCCGGGCTGGGCAGCAGCTTGGCCGGCGACTCGTAGCCCAGCAGCCGGCCGTCGGCCACCAGCGCGTCCAGCCGCCGGCCGGCCTGCTCGGCGCGCTCCAGCGCGGTGGCTTCGTCCGGTGCCTCGATGGCGATGAGTGTGCCGGCTTCGGAGGCACCCAGGTCGGCACGCAGCGAGGCATCCAGCTGCAGCGCGGCCGGCGCGACCGGGCTGAGCGAGGCCAGCGTGCCCCGCCAGGCACTCGGCTGCAGTGCCAGCCAGGCCAGGGCCGCCACGGTCAGCGCAGCCAGCGGCCAGCGCCAGCGCGGCAACGCCGCGGCGGCGCGGGCCACCGCCCGGCCCAGCGGGCGCCGCAGGCCGAGGCCGGCGGCGCCGTCGGGCGCCAGGCAGGGCAGCAGGTGGCGGGTGGTCAGGGCTGCCGCCGCCAGGCCGGCGAGCGAGAACACGCCCAGCTGCGCCAGGCCCGCAAAGCCGGAGAAGGCCAGCGCGGCGAAGCCGGCCATCGAGGTCCACAGGCCCAGCCGCACCGTGGGCCAGCTGTGGTGGCGCCAGTGCAGATGGCCCTGGCCGGCGGGGGCGGCAGCCGGGTCCGCCGGCCGGGCCTGGATGAGGTAGTAGATGGCGTAGTCCACCGCCTCGCCGATCAGCGTGGTGCCGAAGCCGAGCGTGATGCCGTGCACCTCGCCGAAGCCCAGGCTCACCGCGGCAATGCCGGCCAGCACGCCGCTGGCCACCGGCAGCAGCGCGATGCCGACCGCCGCCAGCGAGCCGAAGGCCAGCAGCAGCAGCGCGACCATGGCCACCGTGTCGATGGTGGCCAGCCGCTCCACCTCGGCCTGGATCTGGCCGCGCGCCTCGACGCTCATCACGCCGGGGCCCGACAGCTCCAGCTGCAGGCCGCGGCCGGCCAGCGGCACAAAGGCGCGGCGCACTTCGGCGACGGCGGCGGCCTGCGCATCGAGGTCGGCGCCCTCCGCCCGCGTGGTGGCCACCAGCAGCGCACGGGGCTGCTGGCGCGACATCCACACGCCGGCCTCGATGCGCGGCGCGCTGGCCGGCATCATCGCCTCGGCCATGCGCACGGTCTCGCCGGTGGGGTCGCGCCACAGCAGCGGCTTGATCATGCTGCCGGCCGGCGTGCCGAGCAGCGAGGCGGTGTCGGCCAGGCCGTCGCGCAGGCCGTTCACGGTGAAGCGCTCGGCGTCGACCGCCGGGCTCAGCAGGTAGCGGTGGTCGAGCAGGAAGCGGCCGGCCTGCTGCCAGGCGGTGTGGTCGCCGTTGTGCACGGCGTCGAAGTGGCCGCTGGCGCGCAAGCCGGCGGCCAGCGTGCGGGAGGCCTCGGCCCGCGTCGTGGCATCGGCGCCGCGCAGGCCGATCAGCATCACCCGGGCGGTGCCGCCCCGCTTGAGCTGCTCCAGCAGCACGCGCTGCTCGCCGCTCGGCGCACGGGGCAGGAAGGCCGACAGGTCGGCCACATAGCTGGCGCGCCAGGCCAGGCCCAGCGCCAGCAGCATCAGGGCCAGCCAGGCCCACAGGGCCGGCTGCCGAAGCCAGCGGCGGTTCATCGGCCGGTGCCCGGCGCCAGCGTCTCGATCTGCATCACCGACGAATCACCGTCGGCCAGCAGGATGCGCACTTCCCGCAATTGCGCCTGCTGGCCCAGCACGGTGACACGTGCCACCTGGCCGCGCAGGCGCGGCTCGCGCGGCTCCAGCTCCAGCGTCCAGCGCTCCAGCGTGCCGGACAGGCCGGGGATGAAATGCCGCTGCAGCGCCGCGGCATTGCCGGTGAGCGTGCCGCGCACCGCCTCGACGATGGCCTCGGCCTCGGGCGCGCTGTCGAGCGCCAGCGTGCGGCTGCGGCTGCCCTGGCTCATCGTGACGTGGTTGCCGGTCACCGCGAGACGCTCCTGCCGCGGCTTGAGCGTCTCGCGGACAAAGACATCGGGCGCCTGGAACGACAGGCGGCCGGACGATTCGAGCGTCGTCTGCAGCTCGCCGACCCGGCGCTTCTCGACAAAGCGCGCCTCGCCCGACTTGACCTGGGCCAGCGCCTGCATCAGCTGCGCCAGGCTCAGCTCGCCGGCCGCCAGCGCAGGCGCGCACAAGGCCAGCCCGGCGGCCAGCCCGACGGCCGCCAGCAGCCGGCGGCGCCAGCACGCGGGGGCAGCCGGCTCAGGCCGTGAGGGGAGGATGCGGGGCAGCGGGTCGGTCATCGTCGGCAGTGGGTGAGACCTGGGGCGGCGGCTCGGCCGCACTGGCCCAGAAGTCGAAGAAGTTGAACCAGTTGTAGGGCGACTCGCGGCACAGCCCTTCGAGGATGGCGACATAGCGGGCGACGGCCTCGCCGATGGCGGCATCCAGCGCCGCCTGGCCGCGCGGCCGCTGCCGGAAGTCGGCCACCGGCAGGAAGCGCAGCTCGTAGCGGCGCCCGCCATGGTAAAGGCCGGCCATGAAGACAACCTGGCGGCGCAGCAGCGCGGCCAGCCGGAACGGGCCGTCCGAGAAAGCCGCCGGCTGGCCCAGGAAGGGCAGCTGGTGGGTGCCGGAGCGCTGGCCCTGGGCCGGCAGCGTGCGGTCGGCCAGCAGCCCGGCCACGCCGCCGTGGTCGAGCCAGTCGCGCAGGCTCAGCATGGCCTCCAGGCGGCCCAGCGCGATGGTGTGGAGCTCGGCCGCCGGGGCGATCGCCTTCAGCGTGCTGTTGATGAGCCGGGCATTGTCTTCGTACATCACCATGGCCACCCGCAGGCCGCCGTGCGACTGCCCGAGCGCCCGCAGCGCCTCGAAGCTGCCGAGGTGGGCCCCGACCAGCAACGCGCCCTCGCCCTCGGCCAGCACGGCGTCGAGGTGCTCCAGGCCTTGCAGCTGGATGTCGAATTCGTCGAAGCGCTCCTGCAGCAGGTAGACGCGGTCGAGCACCGTCGCCGCGAAGTGGTGCAGGTGGCGATAGCGCTCCCGCCAGCCGGGGGGGCGTTGCAGCACCCGCCCCAGGTACTGGCGCGAGGCCCGACCGGCTGCCGCGCCAAAGCAGAGGAAATAGAGCGTGATCGGGTGCAGCACCGCCCGGGCCACGCGCCGGCCCAGCGTGGTGGCGATCCAGCTCATCAGCCGCAGCGTGCGCGCATTGCTGCGCTCGCGCTGCCCGGTCCACGCGGTGGGGGCGGCGGCATTGCCGGCGGCGGAGGCGGAGCGGTCGTGCATTGGCAGGCCCGGATCAGCGGCCAGGCAGCGCCGTGTCGAAGTGGCCACTGGCAGCAGTGGCCTCGCCCGCCTCATCCAGCCGCGTCGCATCGAAGCGCAGCCGTGCGCCGGCGGCCTCCCAGCTCAGCCGCAGCCGGGCACCCGGGCCCACCGGCGCCAGGAACTTGACCGCGCCGAGCCGGGGCGCCGGCCCCAGCAGCCGCGCCGCCTCGGCGTCGGCGAGAACGGCTTCCATCAGCTCGGCCAGCAGCACCACCCCCGGCAGGATGGGATGGCCGGGAAAGTGGCCGGCGAAGCTCGGGTGGTCGGCAGGGATGCGCAGCTCGCAGCTTGGCATGGCAGGCGGCTGGTCAGGCGGTGCCGGCGGCGGCCTCGCCGGGCAACAGGTGGGCGGCCAGGGCGGCCAGGCGAGCCGCCGGCAGCTTGCCGGTCGCATCGCGCGGCAAGGCGTCCAGCGCAATGATGCGGCGCGGCAGCAGCACCGGGTCGATGCGCTGGCGCAGCTCGGCCAGCAACTGCTCGCGGGCGAGGCCCGGGGCAACGACAAAGGCCACTGGCCGGGCCACGTCTTCCACCTCGCCGGCCGGCGGCAGCCAGAAGACACCGTCGTGCACGCCGGCGATGCTGTTGAGGTGGTAGTTGAGGTGCGACAGCGAGCTGCGCTTGCCGGCCACGTTGATCAGGTCGTTCGAGCGTCCCAGCAGGCGAAAGCGGGTGTCGTCCAGCACCTCGAGCACATCGGCCAGCGCGGTGGCTTCCGGCACATGGCCGCCCTGCACCCGGCACGCTTCCCCGTCGCCGCTGAGGACCAGGCCCTGGAAGGTGCGCCACTCCGGGCCTTCGGTGGTGCGGCGGGTGGCAACCTGGCCCGCCTCGGTGCAGCCGTAGATCTCCATCAGCGGCGCGCCGAAGGCTGCCTCGGCCCGCGCCGCCAGTTGGGGCGACAGCGGCGCGGTGGCACTCACGCACAAATCGACCGGCGGCAGCGCCAGGCCCGATTCGAGCAGTGTCTTCAGGTGGAAGGGCGTGGTCACCAGCACCCGCGGGCGCGGCAGGCGCTGCAGCGACTGCACGATGTCGGCCGGGAAGAAGGGGCGCTCCACCGCAAAAGCGGCGCCGCCCAGCATCGCGACCAGCACGGTCGACTCGAAGCCGTACATGTGGTGCGCCGGCACCGTGCCGACGAAAGTCACCCCCTGCAGGTCGGGCCGGCCCAGGTGCTCGGCAATGCGCTCCGCGGCAGCACTGATGTTCTGCACCAGCCCGCCCCAGCGCTTCGCGTGCACGCCCGGCGTGCCGGTGGAGCCGGAGGTGAGCACCCGGGCGACCACGGCCTGCGTGTCGATCAGCGGCACATCACCGGCATGGCCGCCAGCCGTGCCGGCGAGCGCCGGGAAGGGCCGGCTCGGCATCGCCAGCGCGGGTGCCACCTCGTCGGCCAGCGCATAGGCCTGCGGAAACAGCGCTGCCAGCCGGGCGATGGTGTCCGGCGTGTGGTTGGGCGGCAGCAGGTTGCACTCGCCTTGCAGCAGGGCCGCGCCCAGCGCCAGCGCGAAGCGGTAGCGGTCGGCCGTCATGGCCAGCAGCGGCCCGCCGGCCGGCAGCGCAGCCGCCAGCGCATGCAGCTCGGCCAGGTAGTGGCTGCGGCTCACCGGCTGGCCGTCGCGCCAGGCCAGCGGTGCGTCGAGCCCGGCGCCGGCCAGCAGGGGCAGGGCGGTGGGCAGGCTCATTGCGGACGCTCCTTGCCGCAGCCCGGCTGGTACTGGCTCCAGGCGCGCACCGCCGCGGTGATGCTGACTCGCTCGAACTCCGGGTGCAGCCGGTAGCGCAGCAGGTATTCCCCGGCGAACAGCAGCACCAGCGACAGCGGCGTCAGCACATTGGCAAACAGCGACCAGGCGGCGAACGGCGCCCACGCGAACAGGCCGAGCGACACGCTGGTGATGGCGAAGAAGTAGCCGGTCCAGACGCCGGTGAGTCGGCGGGTGTACTGGGCCAGCCCCGGGCTCAGGCCCCGGTGGGCCCGCGCTGCAAGCAGCGAGATCAACGGCTGGTGGCCGGCGCGCAGGGTGCTGCCGAACCACCATCCCAGACCCAGGTGGATGCCGGCATGCTGCGCCAGGTAGAGCCACTGTGGCGACACCTGGCCACCGTGCGCGGCTTGTGCCGCCAGCGCGGTGCCCAGCAGCGCCAGCAGCGCCGCCACCATGCGCTGGCCGCTGCGCCACAGGCTCAGCAGCGCCAGCCCGGCCACGGGGCCGAGCAGCACCGCGAGGGCCAGCGGGCGGTCCGCGGCGTGGGTCATCAGCTGGTGCGACAGCACCGCGTAGGCGAGGCCGCCGGCCGCCCCCAGCAGGTAGCGGGCGCGGGTGTCCATGATCAGGTGGTGCGGTGGTCCGCGATGTGCCGGGTCAGGCTGGCCAGCGACGAGAAGATGCGCACATTGTTCTCGTCGTCCGAGCGCAGCTGGAAGCCATAGCGCTTGGACACCACCAGGGCCAGCTCCAGGATGTCGATCGAGTCCAGCCCCAGGCCTTCGCCGTAGAGCGGCGCTTGCGGGTCGATCGCGTCGGCGGCAATTTCCAGGTTGAGGCTTTCAACCAAGAGCGCGGCCACCTCCCGCTGCAAATTCTCGTCGGCAGAAGTCATGCTTGCCTGTCCTGTACCTCGGTATGTCTCATCGCCCCCCTCGGGCGAATTCAAGCGGCTGCAGCCGGTGTGCGCGCTGCAAGGCGCGCCTGTGGCTGCATCGCATGGCGCGGACACCTGTTCTTGTTGGGCGCTGCGGCCTCGTGTCCGGCACCCCCGCAGGGCGCGGGTGCCCTGCCGTAGGAGGTGGGGCAGTTTAGCAGAGGGGCGCGGCGGCCCGCCTCCCCGCTTTGGGGGTGCGTGTGAAGGAGTACCATGACTCACTGCTTCTCATCTTGCCCATCGCGCCCGGGCCCGTGGGCCGAATCAGGACACGCATCGTGCCCGTGCTGCAGAAATCCCCGCCCGCCGATCCTCACAGCGACCTCGTCCACCTGCCTCACACGCCCTTGCCCGATTACTACAAGTCGGGCGACGCTGCGGAGCGCGAGCGCTTCCTGCGCACCACCTTCGACGACACCGCGGTCGACTACGACCGCCTGGAGCGCATCCTCGGGCTCGGCACCGGCTCCTGGTACCGGCGCCAGGCGCTGCTGCGGGCCGGTTTGAAGCCGGGCATGGACGTGGTGGATGTCGGCATGGGCACCGGCCTGGTCTCGCGCGAGATCCTGCATGTCACAGGCGAGCCGGCCCGCCTGGTGGGGGTGGACCCGAGCCCCGGCATGATGGGCCAGGCCCGGCTGCCAGCGGAGGTGCGGTGTCGCGAGGGGCGGGCCGAGGCCATGCCCCTGCCCGATGCAAGCGCCGACTTCATCGTGATGGGCTATGCGC
Organism: Eleftheria terrae; assembly: GCF_030419005.1. Lineage (NCBI taxonomy): Bacteria > Pseudomonadati > Pseudomonadota > Betaproteobacteria > Burkholderiales > Eleftheria > Eleftheria terrae. Next base: position 1,637,405 of record NZ_CP106951.1, on the reverse strand, counting down.
TGCGGCACATCGCCGACTTCTCGGCGGCCTGCACCGAGTTCCGCCGTGTGCTGCGGCCGGGCGGCACGCTGCTGATCCTGGAGATCACGCGGCCCGAGGGCCGGCTGGCCACCGCGCTGCTGAAGGCCTACATGCGCGGCGCCGTGCCGCTGATGGCCCGCCTGGTGTCGCGCGCCCGTGCCACGCCGATGCTGTGGCGCTACTACTGGGACACCATCGAGGCCTGCGTGCCGCCGGCCGAGGTGCTGCGCACGCTGGCCGGCTGCGGGCTGCAGGCGGCCGAGCGCTACGTCGAGCTGGGCATCTTCTCGGAATACCGCGCCCGCGGCTGAGCGGAAGGCGCGCGTGCGCCCGCTCAGCTGCCGGCGCCGGCCGACTCAGCCAATGCGGCCGAGCAGCAGGTATTCCATCAGCGCCTTCTGGACGTGCATGCGGTTCTCGGCCTCGTCCCAGACCACCGATTGCGGGCCGTCGATCACGTCGGCGCTCACCTCCTCGCCGCGGTGCGCCGGCAGGCAGTGCATGAACAGCGCGCCCGGCTTCGCGGCGGCCATCATCTCGGCATCCACGCACCAGTCGGCGAAGGCCTTCTTGCGTGCCTCGTTCTCGGCTTCGAAGCCCATGCTGGTCCAGACGTCGGTGGTCACCAGGTCGGCGCCGCGGCAGGCATCCATCGGGTTGCGGAAGGTCTGGTAGCAGGAGCGGTCGGTGATGCCGGCCAGCTGCGGGTCCACCTCATAGCCGCCGGGCGTGCTGACATGCACCTTGAAGCCCAGCACCTCGGCGGCCTGCAGCCAGGTGTTGGCCATGTTGTTGCCGTCGCCCACCCAGGCCACCGTCTTGCCCTGGATCGACCCGCGGTGCTCGATGTAAGTGAAGATGTCGGCCAGGATCTGGCAGGGATGGAACTCGTTGGTCAGCCCGTTGATGACCGGCACCCGCGAGTAGGCCGCAAAGGCCTCGATCTTCGCCTGCTCGAAGGTGCGGATCATCACCAGGTCGACCATGCGCGAGATCACGCGCGCGCTGTCCTCCACCGGCTCGGCGCGGCCGAGCTGGCTGTCGCCGGTGGTCAGGTGCACCACCGAGCCACCCATCTGGTACATGCCAGCCTCGAAGCTGACGCGGGTTCGCGTGGAGGCCTTCTCGAAGATCATCGCCAGCGTGCGGTCGGTCAGCGGCGTGTACTTCTCGTAGTTCTTGAAGCGCTGCTTGATGATGGCCGCACGCGCGAACAGGTAGGCGTACTCCTCGGTGCGGAAGTCCTTGAACTGCAGGTAGTGCTTGAGCAGCGTGTTTCCGGGTTTCATAAGGCACTCATGCAGCAAGAGGTTCAGACAGGAACTGCTTGATCAGCGGGCAGAGCAGGGCCACCACCTGGGCTGCTTCGGCCTCGCTGAGGATCAGTGGCGGCACCAGGCGGATCACCTTGTCGGCAGTGACGCTGATCAGCAGGCCGGCTTCCATCGACCGGCCCAGCAGCGCGCCGCAGGGCCGGTCGAGCTCGATGCCCAGCATCAGGCCCTGGCCGCGGATGGCCGTCACGCCGGCCACGCCTTCCAGCTCGCGCACCAGGCCGGCGCGCAGGGCTTCGCCGACGCGGGCCGCGTTCTCCAGCAGCCGGTCTTCTTCCATGATGCGCAGCGTCTCGACGCCGGCACGCATGGCCAGCGGGTTGCCGCCGAACGTGGTGCCGTGGTTGCCCGGCTGCAGCACGCCGGCTGCCTTCGGCCCGGCCACCACCGCGCCGATCGGCACGCCCGAGCCCAGGCCCTTGGCCAGCGGCATCACGTCGGGCACGATGCCGGCCCACTGGTGGGCAAACCACTTGCCGGTGCGGCCGATGCCGCACTGCACCTCGTCGATCATCAGCAGCCAGTCGCGCTCGTCGCAGATGCGGCGCACCGCTTGCAGGTACTCGGCACGGGCCGGATTGACGCCGCCCTCGCCCTGGATGGTCTCCAGGAAGATCGCCACCACATTGGGGCGGCTGCGCGCGACCTCCTCGATGGCGGCCACGTCGTTCAGCGGCACCCGCACGAATCCCGGCACCAGCGGCTCGAAGCCCTTCTGCACCTTTGCATTGCCGGTGGCCGACAGCGTGGCGATGGAGCGGCCGTGGAAGGCCTTCTCGTAGACCACGATCTCGGGCATCTCGACGCCCTTCTCGTGGCCGTACTTGCGCGCGATCTTCAGCGCCGCCTCGTTGGCTTCCAGGCCGCTGTTGCAGAAGAAGGCGTTGCTCAGCCCGGACAGCTCCACCAGCTTGGCGGCCAGCTGCTCCTGCAGCGGCACCTGGTAGTAGTTGGAGCAGTGGATGAGCTTGCTCACCTGGTCCTGCAGCGCCGGCACCAGGCGCGGGTGGGCGTGGCCCAGGGTGTTGACCGCGATGCCGCCCAGCGCGTCGAGGTATCGTCGACCCTCGGTGTCCCAGACCCAGGCACCCTCGCCGTGCGACAGCGCGATCGGCAGGCGGCCATAAGTGTTCATCACATGGGGCATCGGGTTTGTCATCGCTTTCTCCGGGGCGTTCATGGCAGACCAAAAACAAAAACCGCGGAGGCAGCCCGGCACCACAGGGCCGGCCCAACTCCGCGCTGGAAGTCCATTCTATCGGCCAGCCGGCGAAAGCCGGTTGACAGCGTGAGCTGCGATCATGTCGGGTGCGGCGGGGATCCTCGTGCATCCGCCACGATGGCGGTGCGGCCCGGCGACCGGTGGGCCCCGGTCTTCTATAAGATATCGTCCCGAACCGGAATGTTGCGTCGCAGCGAACGACACTGCGCTGCGCGCTCGCCGCCATCAGCGGCCTCCACTACAGTTCACGACTGCATGACGACTGCCAAACCCCGCGAGATCTTCATTCAGGGGATCACCTCCGATGGCCGCACCTTCCGCCCCAGCGACTGGGCCGAGCGGCTGGCCGGCGTGATGTCGTGCTTCCGCCCCGGTGGTCAGGCAGTGCCGCGCGGCGGCCACATCAGCTATTCACCGTGGTGCGTGCCGATGGTGGTGAACGGGGTGAAGTGCGTGGTGGTCAACGAAGCCGTGAAGCAGGTCGAGCCGATGGCCTGGGACTTTGTGATGAACTTCGCGCGCGACAACGACCTGCAGGTGGCCGAGGCCTGCCTGATTCCCGAGGACGTGCCGCCGACGAAAAAGCGCTGATCGGCGGGTGCTCGCCCGCAGGGGCGGGCGCTGCCAGGAGGGTGCGCTCGATGCGGCGTCTGCGCTGGCGGCCACAACGCCGGCACGGAGGGGGGGCGATGGGGGAGCTGTCGCAGCGTCCCGCGGTGACAGCCGGCTGTCCTGGCGGCGGGGGCATTGGCGCTGCCGTTGTCGAACACGCGCCGGCCATTCGCTGCGGCTGGGCGTAGATCATGGCAGCCGGTCAATGCGGGCCAGCCAATGCAAAAGGCCCGCATGCTGCGGGCCCCATGGAAAAAGGCCCGCAGCGCGAGCCTTTTCGTCTTGCCAACCCGGTGTTGGGCTTTAGGCGGCCAGCGCCTTGATGGCGGAGGACAGGCGGCTCTTGTGGCGAGCGGCCTTGTTCTTGTGGAAGAGGCCCTTGTCAGCGACCGAGTCGATGACCTTCTGGGCGCTGGTGAACAGCTCGGCTGCCTTGGCCTTGTCGCCGGTAACCACAGCTTTTTGCACGTTCTTGATGGCCGTGCGGAATTTGGAGCGCAGTGCGGTGTTCGCTGCGTTCAGCTTGACGTCCTGGCGAGCGCGCTTGCGGCCCGAGGCGATGCGAACGGTTTTCTTGGCTTTGGAAGAGGTGGCCATACTGAATGCTTTTCCGGGTTGGGCAAAGAGGCGAAAGTATAGCAGCATCTTTTTGCGCAAGGCAACGCGCATGAGCAAAGGCGAGCACCTGCTTCCTATAATCCCGCGTCTTCCACCCCTGGCCGCCCCTCCTTGCCCAAGCAACGGCGCGCTCGTCTGCCATGAATCTGCTCCGCGCCGCCTCCACGGTTTCCTTGTTCACCCTGTTGTCCCGCATCACCGGCCTGGCCCGGGACACGCTGGTTGCTGCCTATTTCGGTGCGAGCGCCTGGACCGACGCCTACAACGTCGCCTTCCGCATCCCCAATCTGCTGCGGCGGCTGTTTGCCGAGGGGGCCTTCTCGGCCGCCTTCGTGCCCATCCTCGGCGAATCGCGCACGCGTGTCGGTGACGAGGCCACCCGCGAGCTCGTGGACTCGGTCGCCACCGTGCTGGTGATGGTGCTGGTGGCCACCTGCGTGCTGGGTGTGGTGGGCGCGCCGGTGCTGGTCTACCTGATGGCCGCCGGCCTGCGGCGGTCGCCCGAGGCCTTCGACGCGGCCGTGGTGATGACCCGCTTCATGTTTCCCTACATCGGCTTCATGTCGCTGGTGGCGCTGGCCGCCGGGGTGCTCAACACGTGGAAGAAGTTCGTCGTGCCGGCGGCCACCCCGGTGCTGCTCAACGTGGCGATGATCCTGGCAGCCGGCTGGCTGGCGCCGCAGTTCGGCCACTGGGGCATCCAGCCGATCTACGCGCTGTCGGCTGGCGTGGTGCTTGGCGGCGTGCTGCAGCTGGCGGTGCAGTTTCCTGCGCTGGCCCGCATCGGCATGCTGCCGCGCCTGCGGCGGCCGTCGCAGGCCTGGCGCCATGAGGGTGTCGGGCGGGTGCTGAAGCAAATGGCGCCGGCGGTGCTTGGCGTGTCGGTGGCGCAGCTGTCCCTGCTGATCAATACCCAGGTCGCGTCCTTCCTCGGCTCGGGCACCGTCTCCTGGCTTTTCTATGCCGACCGGCTGATGGAGTTCCCCACCGGCTTGCTGGGCGTGGCGCTGGGCGTCGTGCTGCTGCCGCAGCTGTCCGCGACGCGGGCGCGGGGCGACGATGCCGGCTATTCGGGCCTGCTCGACTGGGGCCTGCGCCTGGTGGTGTTGCTGGCGCTGCCCTGCGCGGTGGCGTTGATGACCTTTGCCGAGCCACTGGTGGCAACGCTGTTTCACTACGGTGCTTTCGACCGCGAAGACCTGAGGCAGACCGTGGTGTGTCTGCGCGGCTATGGTGCTGGCCTGCTCGGGCTGATCGCCATCAAGGTGCTCGCTCCCGGCTTCTATGCCCGCCAGGACACGCGCACGCCGGTGCGCATCGCGGTCGTCGTGCTGTGCCTGACCCAGCTCATGAACGTGCTGTTCGTGTGGCTGCTGGACATGGGCCATGCGGGCCTGGCGCTGTCGATCGGCGTGGCGGCCCTGATCAATGCCGGCTGGCTGCTGTGGGGGCTGCGCAAGCGCGGCTCCTACGTGCCGGCGCCCGGCTGGGGCCGCTTCCTGGTACAAGCCGGCCTGGCCTCGCTGCTGCTGGGCGCCGGCCTGGCGGCCTGCGCCCAGGCGCTCGACTGGGCCGCCCTGCGCGCCACGCCGGGCCTGCGCATCGGCTGGCTGGCGCTGTGCATCACCGGCGGCGCAGCGGTGTACTTCGCCGTGCTGCTGGCGCTCGGCGTGCGGCCGCGGCAGTTCATGCGGCGCGGTTAAGCCGGGCGGGTTTGATGCGCCCGGCGGGGCCCGACTACACTGCATTCATGCGTTTCGTGGCCCCTTCCGTGATCGAGTACTTCGCCTCCCTGGTGGCCGACGACGCCAGCTTCTCCCTGACCGAAGTGGCGCTGTCGCTGGCCCAGGACGAGTTCCCCGATCTCGACCTGCAGGCCGCGCTGGCCGAGATCGACGCCCTGGCCGAGCGGCTGCGCCAGCGCCTTGCGCCCGACGCTTCCGCGCTGCAGCGGCTGCGCCTGCTGAACCGCTACTTCTTCCACGAGCTCGGGTTCGCGGGCAATGTGAACGACTACTACGACCCGCACAACAGCTGCCTCAATGCCGTGCTGCGCACCCGTCGTGGCATTCCCATCTCGCTGGGTGTCATCTATATGGAACTGGCCGGCCAGGTCGGCCTGACCGCCCGTGGCGTGTCCTTTCCCGGGCACTTCCTGGTCAAGCTCAAGATGCCGCAGGGCGAGGTGGTGATGGACCCGTTCTCGGGCGCCTCGCTGTCGCGCGAGGAGCTGGACGAGCGGCTCGATCCCTACAAGCGCCAGCAGGGGCTGGTGGGCGAATTCGACGTGCCGCTGGGCCTCTTCCTGCAATCGGCCACGCCGCGCGAGGTGGTGGCGCGCATGCTGCGCAACCTGAAAGAGATCTACCGGGTGCGCGAGGACTGGCCCCGATTGCTCGCGGTGGCGCGGCGGCTGGTCATCCTGCTGCCCGGTGCCCTCGAGGAAAGGCGCGACCGCGGGCTCGCTTATGCCGAGCTCGGCTGCCACGAGGAGGCCATTGCCGACCTGTCCGCCTATGTGAACGAGGCCGACGAGGCCGACGACCGGCTTGCCATGGCCGAGCGCCTCGACGCCCTGCGCCGCAGCGGACCCGCCCCCTTGCATTGATCCGGCCCGGCGGGGCGGCGGCGGTCGTCCGGCTTGCCGGCGCAAGAACGCTGGCCCCAAAAAGGAAGCGGAGGCCCGCCGCCTCCGCTTCCTGATCTTCTTGCGTCGTGCCGGCGGCGCCCTGGCGCCCGCTCGGGTACGCCAGGGACGCTGGCGCTCAGGCCACCTGCGTCTGGTGTTCCTCGCCCTGGCGCGCTTCGATGCGGCCGATGCGGTACACCGTCTGGCCCTGGGCCGTCAGCACCTCGGTGGCGCGTTCGGCGTCGGCCGCCGAGACGATCAGCACGAAGCCGATGCCGCAGTTGAAGGTGCGGTGCATCTCGCTTTCCAGCACGCCGCCTTCCTTCTGCAGCCAGGTGAACAGCTCCGGACGTGGCCAGCTGGCCGCGTCGAGCACCGCCTTGGTGGCCTCGGGCAGGCAGCGCGGGATGTTCTCCACCAGCCCGCCTCCGGTGATGTGGGCCATGCCCTTGATGGCCACCGACTGCATGGCTGCCAGCACCGGCTTAACGTACAGCCGGGTGGGCGCCATCACGCGCTCGCGGAAGGGCAGGCCGTCCAGCGTGGCGGGCAGGCTGTCGCCAGCACGCTCGACGATCTTGCGCACCAGCGAGTAGCCGTTGGAATGCACGCCGCTGGAGGCCAGGCCCAGCACGACATCGCCGGGCGCGATGCTGCGGCCGTCGACGATGCCGCTTTTCTCGACCGCGCCGACGCAGAAGCCGGCCAGGTCGTATTCGCCGGCCGGGTACATGCCGGGCATCTCGGCGGTTTCACCGCCGATCAGCGCACAGCCTGATTCCTCGCAGCCGCGCGCGATGCCGCCGACCACCCGCGCGGCGGTGTCGACGTCGAGCTTGCCGCAGGCGAAGTAGTCGAGGAAGAACAGCGGCTCGGCCCCTTGCACCAGGACGTCGTTGACGCTCATGGCGACCAGGTCGATGCCGACCGTGTCGTGCATGCCCCACTCGAAGGCCAGCTTCAGCTTGGTGCCGACGCCGTCGGTGCCGCTCACGAGCACCGGTTCCTTGTAGCGCTTGGGCACCTCGAACAGGGCGCCGAAGCCGCCGATGCCGCCGAGCACGCCTTCGCGCAGGGTGCGCTTGGCCAGGGGCTTGATACGGTCGACCAGGGCGTCGCCGGCATCGATGTCGACGCCGGCATCACGGTAAGACAAAGGGGTGTTGGACATGATCGGGGTGCCGGGACCTGCTGGCCGGCCTATAGAATTTGCGCGGATTTTACCGGTTGGGCTTCGCAATTCCGCGAGGCGCCGCCCATCCTGCTTCTCATGACCTTCACCACTGCACAAAAACTCGCCCTGGGCGGCCGCTTCGACGCGGCGGCGGCGCCCGGGCCCGGCACGCCGGCGACGATGCCCGCCGTGCCCGCACCAGGCCCCGGCGACCGACGCCGGCGGGGTTGACGATGGTCATGCGCCAGATTCCTCTGGGCTTCGGCACCGACGAAGCCCTCGGCTTCGACAACTTCTTCCCCGGCGACAACACGCCGGCGGTGCTGCACCTGCGCGGCCTCAATGCCGACCCGCGGCCGGCGCCCGTCTACCTGTGGGGCGAGGCCGGCGCCGGCAAGACCCACCTGCTGCAGGCCCTCGCGCACGAGATCGCCTCGCTGGGCGGGCGCGTCGGCTGGTTCGACGCCGCCAGTTCGCTGGAGATGGATTTCGACGACACTTGGCGCTTGCTGGTGCTCGACCAGTGCGAGCGCTACGACCCCGAGCAGCAGCAGCGCGCCTTCTCTCTGTTCGTGCAGGCCACGACGCATGGCCAGCTGATCGCCGCGGCCGGCCGCCTGCCGCCGGTGGACCTGCCGCTGCGCGACGACCTGCGCTCGCGCCTGGGCTGGGGCCATGTGTTCCAGCTGCTGCCGCTGTCGGAGAGCGATTGCCGGGCGGTGCTGCGCCGTGCGGCGGACCGCCGCGGCATCTTTCTTTCGGATGAAGTGATGAGCTACCTGTTGACCCGCTTCTCGCGCGACCTCGGCAGCCTGATGGGCCTGCTGCGGCGGCTGGACAACTTTGCGCTGGCGGCGCAGCGTGCCGTCACGGTGCCGCTGCTCAAGCAGATGCTGGCGGAGGAGGGCCGATGACGGCGCGCCCGCTGGCGTCGCGCACGCTGTGCCTCTTCGACCTGGACCACACGCTGCTGCCGATCGATTCCGACCACGCCTTCGGTGACTTCTTGGTGCGCATTGGCTGGGCCGACGCCGACGCGTTCCGCCGTGGCAACGATGCCTTCTACGCGCAATACCTGGCCGGCCGCCTGGACATCGACGCCTACATGAGCTTCACCACCGCGCCGTGGCGCGGGCGGTCGCCCACCGAGCAGGCGCAGGTGCAGGAGCGCTTCATGGCCGAGGTGGTGCGACCACAGATGAAGCCGCAGGCACTGGAGCTGGTGCGGCAGCACCAGGCGGCAGGCGACCTGGTCGCCATCGTCACCGCCACCAACGAGTTCGTCACCACCCCCATCGCAGCTGCCTTCGGCGTGGAGCACCTGCTGGCCGTGCAGCTGGAGCGCGACGGGGCCGGTACCATCACGGGGCGTATCCGCGGCGTGCCGTCCTACCAGGGGGGCAAGATCACGCGGGTGGACCAGTGGCTGCAGTCGCTGGGGGCGCGCTGGGGCGATTTCGAGCGCACCACCTTCTACAGCGATTCCCCGAACGACCTGCCGCTGCTGGAGCGTGTCAGCGATCCGGTGGCGACCAACCCGTCGCCTGCCCTCCAGCAAGTCGCGCAAGAGCGCGGCTGGCGCATCCTGAAACTGTTCAATGATCAAGAAATTCATCGATAGGCTGCTCGGCAAGTCCGCCCCCGCGGCCACGCCCGCCGACGCCGCCGCCACGGCGGTGCCCCGGCCGGGCAGCCACATCGGCCAGCGCGTCGAGGTGGGCAAGAGCGAGCACGGCATTGACCGCGCGCTGGTCGACGAGCGCGCGATGAAGGTGGTGGCCACGCTGAAGGACGCGGGCCATGAGGCCTACATCGTCGGCGGCGCGGTGCGCGACCTGATCCTCGGCCTGCGGCCGAAGGATTTCGACGTTGCCACCGACGCCACGCCGGAGCAGGTGAAGGCGTTGTTCAAGCGCGCCTTCATCATCGGCCGGCGCTTTCGCATCGTGCATGTGGTGTTTGGCCGCGGGCGCGAGCACGAGGTCATCGAGGTCTCGACCTTTCGCGCCTACCTCGACAACACTGCCGCCGAGCAGGTCGAGGGCAACGAGAAGACCTCCAAGGCCGACCTGGCCGGCAAGACCCATGTGGTGGACGCCAGCGGCCGGGTGCTGCGCGACAACGTCTGGGGCCCGCAGATCGAGGACGCGGCGCGGCGCGACTTCACGGTCAACGGCATGTACTACGACCCGCAGACCGAGATCGTGGTCGACTACCACCACGGCATCCGCGATGCCAAGCAGCGCGTGCTGCGCATGATCGGCGACCCCGAGAGCCGCTACCGCGAGGACCCGGTGCGCATCATCCGGGTGGTGCGCTTCGCCGCCAAGCTGGGCTTCGACATCGAGCCCAAGACCCGCGCGCCGATCAAGCGCATGGCCGAGCTGCTCGACAACGTGCCGCAGTCGCGCATGTTCGACGAGATGATCAAGCTGCTGCAGACCGGCCATGCGCTCGCCTCGCTGGAGCAGTTGCGCAAGGAAGGGCTGCACCGCGGCGTCTTCCCCATCCTCGACGTGGTGCTCGACGAGCAGCAGCGCCACGACGGCCGCGAGAAGTTCGTGCAGCTGGCGCTGGCCGACACCGACCGCCGCGTCTCCGAAGGCAAGCCGGTGGCGCCCAGCTTCATGCTGGCCTGCATGCTGTGGCACGACGTGCTCGATGGCTGGGCGCGCCGCCGAGCCCAGGGCGAGCACCCCTTCCCGTCGCTGCAGGCCGCCATCGACGAGGTCTTCGATGCCCGCATCGGCGACATCTCCGGCCGCGGCAAGCTGGCTGCCGACATGCGCGAGATCTGGATGATGCAGCCGCGTTTCGAGAAGCGCTCCGGCAACGGTCCGTCGGTGCTGGTGGAGCAGCCGCGCTTCCGCGCCGGCTTCGACTTCCTGCGCCTGCGTGCGGACGCTGGCGAGATCGACACCGAGTTGGCCCGATGGTGGGAGGACTTCTCGATGGCTGATGCCACCGAGCGCCGCGAGCTGCTCGACATGGCACGCCAGCAGGACCAGGGTCGCCGTGCGCCCGGTCGCGGCAGCGCCGTGCCGGCCGCCGGCATGCCGGCCGGCGAGGGTGGCGACGCCGCTCCCGCGAAGAAGCGCCGCCGGCGTCGCCGCAAGCCGGCCGGCGAGGGGGCGGGCGAGCCGGCTGGCGAGCGGCCGGGCGACGATGGTGATGCCGCCGACTGAGCAGGCCGCCATGCGAGGGTTTGTCGGACTGGGGGCCAATCTCGGCGAGCCGGTGGCCACGCTGCGTGCGGCTGTGCAGGCGCTGGCCGCGCTGCCACGCACCTCGGGCCTGCGGGCGTCCTCGATCTACCGCAGCGCACCAGTCGATGCCGGCGGGCCCGACTACTTCAATGCGGTGGTGGCGCTGGAGGGCGACTGGGACGCCGCCGGGCTGCTCGCGCAACTGCAGGCGATCGAGCAGGCCCACGGCCGCGAGCGTCCCTACCGGAATGCCCCCCGCACGCTGGACCTGGACCTGCTGCTGTGGGGCGACATCCGCAGCGACAGTCGCGAGCTGACGCTGCCGCATCCCCGGCTGCACGAGCGTGCCTTCGTGCTGCTGCCGCTGGCCGAGCTGGCGCCGGCGCTCCTCATCCCCGGCCGCGGTGCCGTGCAGGCCTTGCTGCCGGCCGTGCGTGAGCAGGCGATCTCGCGCTGCGACGACCTGCCACCGCTGGCCTAGTGCCATTCACCTCTCACCATGAACGCCTTGCCCGTCTCCCTGCAGACCCTGCTGCTGCTGATCGCCTCCAACGTCTTCATGACCTTCGCCTGGTACGGGCACCTGAAGAGCCTGTCGACCAAGCCCTGGTACGTGGCGGCGCTGGTCAGCTGGGGCATCGCGCTGTTCGAGTACCTGCTGCAGGTGCCTGCCAACCGCATCGGCTTCAGCAGCGGAGCGTTCACGCTGGCCCAGCTGAAGATCGTGCAGGAGGTCATCACGCTGGCGGTCTTCGTGCCCTTTGCCATGGTCTACATGAAGGTGCCGTTCAAGCTCGACTTCGTGTGGGCGGGCCTCTGCCTGGTGGGGGCGGTGTACTTCATGTTCCGGTCTGCATGAGCGACTTCCGCTTTGCACGCTGCCGCCACATCGTCATCGAAGGGCCCATCGGCGTCGGCAAGAGCTCGCTGGCGCGCAAGCTGGCCAGCCGCCTGGGGGCGGAGCTGATGATGGAGAAGCCGGAGGAGAACCCCTTCCTGGCGCGCTTCTACGCCGACGGCAGCCGCTATGCCTTGCAGACGCAGATGTTCTTCCTGTTCCAGCGCCTGGAGCAGTACCGCGAGCTCGCCCAGCCCGGCATGTTCTCGGGCCCGGTGGTGAGCGATTTCCTGTTCGCCAAGGACGCGCTGTTCGCCCAGCTGACGCTCAGCGACGACGAATACCGCCTCTATGCGCAGATGTACGCCCACCTGGCGCCGCAGATCCCGCAGCCCGACCTGGTGGTGTGGCTGCAGGCGACGCCGGCAACGCTGCTGCAGCGCATTGCACGCCGCGGCATCGCGATGGAGCAGGGCATCGATGCCGGCTACCTGCAGCGCCTGAGCGACGCCTACGTGGAGCACTTCGGCAGCCATGCCGAAGTGCCCTTGTTCGCGGTCGATACCGAAGGCTTCAACCCGATCGACAGCGAGGCCGATTTCGAGCAGTTGCTGCAGGCGCTGCAGCGCTTCGGAGGCGGCCGTGCCTTCTACTCGCCGAGGTCCGCACCGACGAGCTGACGCCCCCTGCCGGCAGGGCCGCAATCCCGGGCACGGCCGGTGCTGTCACAATATCGCCGTTTTTTTCCTCACGCCTCTTATCCGCAGGCTTGGCAGGTGCGCCGGGGGCTGACCCGCTCCCAGCAGCCGCACCACGATACACGCACAAGGTTTTCAACATGATCTTCGGCAAGCTGTTGCCCCGCGAAGGCAATTTCTTCGAACTCTTCAACCAACACGGCGAAAAGATCGTCGAAGGCTCGCGCGCATTCATCCTCATGGTCGAGAACTACGCCGACCAGGCCGCGCGGGAGCGTCATGCCGAAGCCGTCATTTCCGCCGAGCGCCAGGCCGACAAGATCACGGCCGAAGTCAACCGGCTGCTGCACACCACCTTCATCACGCCGATCGATCGCGAGCAGATCCACTCGCTGATCAATGCGATGGACGACATCGTCGACCTGCTGCAGGACGCCAGCGAGACCATGTCGCTGTACGACGTGCGGGCCATGACCGAGGAAGTGGTGCGCCTGGCCCACCTGAGCGCCAAGTGCTGCGAGCGGGTGCAGCATGCCGTGTCCTTGCTCGGCCGGCTGAGCAAGCAAGACGGTGCCCAGGCCGCCATCAAGACCTGCGAGGAAATCGACCAGCTCGAATCCGACGCCGACCGCGTGATGCGGGCCGCCATGTCCAAGCTCTTCCGCGAGGAGCAGGACGTGCGCGAACTGATCAAGCTGAAGGCCATCTACGAACAGCTCGAATCCATCTCCGACCGCTGCGAGGACGTGGCGAATCTGATCGAGGGCATCGTCCTCGAGAATTCCTGAGCCGCGCGCTTTCGTTTCGGAGCAAACCATGGAAGTAGGCTTCTGGGTCGTCGTGCTGCTCGTCGTGCTGGCGATCCTGTTCGACTTCATGAACGGTTTCCACGATGCGGCGAACTCCATTGCCACGGTGGTCTCCACCGGCGTGTTGAAGCCACAGCATGCGGTGCTCTTCGCCGCCAGCTTCAACTTCATCGCGGTGCTCATCTTCCACCTGAGCGTGGCGGCCACCATCGGCAAGGGCATCGTGGTGCCGGGCGTGGTGGACCACCATGTGGTGTTCGGTGCCCTGATCGGCGCCATCGCCTGGAACGTGATCACCTGGTACTACGGCATCCCGTCGAGTTCCTCGCATGCGCTGATCGGCGGCATCGTCGGCGCGACGATGGCCAAGGCCGGCGCGAGCGCGCTGATCGCCAAGGGCGTCTGGAAGACCGTCGCCTTCATCTTCGTCTCGCCGTTGCTGGGCTTCCTGCTCGGCTCGCTGCTGATGGTGCTGGTGGCCTGGATCTGCCGTCGCAGCTCACCCTTGAAGGTGGACAACTGGTTCCGTCGCCTGCAACTCGTGTCGGCCGGCCTGTATTCGCTGGGCCACGGCGGCAATGACGCGCAGAAGACCATCGGCATGATCTGGATGCTGCTGATCGGCTCCGGCTACGCCGCGGCCAGCGACGCATCGCCGCCGGCGTGGTCGATCTGGGCGTGCTACATCGCGATTGCGCTTGGCACCATGTTTGGCGGCTGGCGCATCGTGAAGACCATGGGCCAGCGCATCACCAAGCTCAAGCCGGTGGGTGGCTTCTGCGCGGAGACGGGTGGCGCCATCACCTTGTTCCTGGCAACGGCACTGGGCATCCCGGTGTCGACCACCCACACCATCACCGGCGCCATCGTCGGTGTCGGCTCCACGCAGCGGGCCTCGGCGGTGCGCTGGGGCGTGGCGGGCAACATCGTGTGGGCCTGGATCCTGACCATCCCGTGCGCCGCCTTCATCGCGGCGGTGTTCTACTGGGTCGGCATGCAGGTGCTGTGAGGCCCCGTCCGGCGGCACGCGCCGCCGGCCAAGGCCGGCCCCCTCACTGGCTGATCTTGTAGGCTTCCTCGGTCTGCACCTCGAAGTAGCGCTGCATGCTGTAGGCGATGGTGGCCATCAGCACGCCGGCTCCCACCATCAGCGCCAGCACCACGCCCAGCACCGTGTCCCAGCCGGTACGGTGCTGCGGCTGGCCCACATTGAAGCGCTCGTTCCAGCGTTCGTCCGGCATCAGCCCGTAGACGATGGCCGCCAGCATGGCCTGCGCCAGCATCAGGCCCAGCACCGGAATCAGCAGCCAGCTCAGCCGATCGTCCTGGCCCAGCTCCAGCATGCGGTGCACGCCCCAGGCGCCAACCAGGGTCGGCCAGGGGTGCAGCCAGCCGAGCAGGTCGCCAAAGCCGTAGAGGTAGAAGCGGTGCAGCCCCAGGCTGCCGCCGAGCAGGGCGATCCAGGTGGCAAGGGTCTTGGACTTGTAGCCGGGCGAGGGTTTTTTCATGGCGGCGTACTGTAACGGCAGTGCGCTGCGTCGCGGGCGCTGTCCGCAACTCCGGCCACCTTGCTATAATTTTCGGTTCTCAACGCCGGCCGGTCGGGTGACTGGCACGTATCTACGGTGTTGACCCCCCGGATGCTTTGCGCCTGTGTGTCTCCTGGTGCGGCGGCCTGACAAGAGATTCAAAGGAAACATCATGGTCGTGATTCGACTCGCCCGCGGCGGCTCCAAGAAGCGCCCCTTCTACAACATCGTGGCCAGCGACAGCCGCAACCGCCGCGACGGCCGCTTCCTCGAGCGCGTGGGCTTCTACAACCCGGTGGCGTCCGGCGCTGCCGAGTCGCTGCGCGTCGCGCACGACCGTGTCGACTACTGGGTCAGCCATGGCGCCCAGGTGTCGCCCACCGTTGCCCGCCTGATCAAGCAGGCCAAGACCGCCACCGCCTGAGCGGTTGGCGACGCGCCTTGCCCCCGATGGACATGAACCTGCCGACCACGTCGCCTGATGATGCGGCCTGGCCGGAAGATGCGGTGGAGGTGGGGCGCATCGTCGATGCCTATGGCATCAAGGGCTGGATCAAGGTCCAGCCCTACTCGGCCGATCCACAGGCCTTGTTTTCCTCCCGGCGCTGGTTCCTGAAGGCGTCGGAGGGGCCCCGCAGGGCCCCGGGCGTGGCAGCCTTGCCCACCCTCTTGAAGATCACCGAGGCGAAGGACCATGGCGATGTGGTCGTGGCCCGTGTCCGGGATGTCGAGGACCGCAATGCGGCCGAAGCCCTCAAGGGCGCCCGCGTGTTCGTCTCGCGCGCCAGCTTTCCCACCGCCGACCCGGACGAGTTCTACTGGGTCGACCTGATCGGCCTGGCGGTCGTCAATCGCCAGGGCGAAGCGCTTGGCCAGGTGGCCGACCTGCTCGACACCGGCGCCCACAGCGTGCTGCGGGTGGTGGACGAGGCCCAGGCATCTGCCGGCGCCGAGCCGGTCGAGCGGCTCATTCCCTTCGTCAGCGCCTATGTCGACGCGGTCGACCTGGCCGGCCGTCGCATCACCGTGGACTGGGGCCTGGACTACTGACGGTCCTTTGCGAAGTCCAACGCATGCGCTTCGATGCCCTGACGCTGTTTCCCGAACTCTTCCAGCCTTTCCTGACCCAGGGGGTCACCCGTCGAGCCTTCGAAGGCGGACAGGTGGACGTGCGCCTCTGGCAGCTGCGCGATTTCGCCGACGACAACTACCGCCGTGTCGATGACCGGCCCTACGGTGGCGGGCCCGGCATGGTGATGCTGGTCGAGCCACTGGAGCGCGCCCTGGCCGCGGTGCGCCGCAGCCGTGTGGAGGCTGGCGCGCCGGCCGCGCCGGTGGTGCTGTTCACGCCCACCGGCCGGCGCATCGACCAGGCACTGATGCGCGAGTGGGCCGATGGCCCCGGTGCGGTGCTGGTGTGCGGCCGCTACGAGGGGGTCGACCAGCGCTTCGTCGAGCGGCATGTCGACCTGGAACTGAGCCTCGGTGACTTCGTGCTGTCCGGCGGCGAACTGCCGGCCCTGGCACTGCTGGACGGCGTGGCGCGCCTGCAGCCGGGCGTGCTCAACGACCAGCAGTCGCATCTGCAGGACAGCTTCAGCGACGGCCTGCTCGATTGCCCGCATTACAGCCGCCCCGAGGTCCTGCAGGCCGAGGACGGTCCGCAGGCGGTGCCGGCGGTGCTGCTGTCGGGCCACCATGCGCAGATTGCCCGCTGGCGGCGCGAGCAGTCGCTGCGCCTGACGGCCGAGCGACGGCCGGAACTGATACATGCTGCACGCGCCGCCGGCAAGCTGACGGTCACCGATGAGCGCTATCTTTCCCAGCTTGGGCTATAATCGCGAGCTTTTCGATCCTCTGCCGGCCACTACACCCTTGCAGCCACGCTGCAGGCATATCGCGCCAGGCACGATCACAAGGAGAACTCCATGGATTTGATCGCTCAACTCGAGCAAGAAGAGATTGCTCGACTGAACAAGAACGTGCCCGCTTTTGCGCCCGGCGACACCGTGATCGTCAGCGTGAACGTGGTCGAAGGCACCCGCAAGCGGGTGCAGGCCTATGAAGGTGTGGTGATCGCCAAGCGCAATCGCGGCCTGAACTCCAGCTTCATCGTGCGCAAGATCTCCAGCGGCGAAGGCGTCGAGCGGACCTTCCAGCTCTACAGCCCGCTGATCGCCTCGATCGAAGTCAAGCGCCGTGGCGACGTGCGCCGCGCCAAGCTGTACTACCTGCGCCAGCGCAGCGGCAAGTCGGCCCGCATCAAGGAAAAGCTGGCCTGAGCACCGGCCTCGCCGGGCATCAGCCAAGCCGCCTGCCGCGTCACTGCCAGGCGGCTTTTTCACGTCTGAAGGGATTCGATGATCTTCAATCCCCATGAAGTGCCGGTCGTCGGCATCGATGATCATCTGCCGGCCGTGCCGGCGGAGCGCCTGCAGCCGCAGGCCCTGCGCGAGCGGTTTCGGCGCCCGCCCCACTGGGAGCCCGAGGTGGCGAGCGAACGGCCGACCGGCACGCGGGCTCCGGCGCATGCCTCGGTGCTGGTGCCGCTGGTGATGCGTGAGCAGCTCACGGTGCTACTGACCCGGCGGACCGAGCACCTGCGCGACCATGCAGGGCAGATCAGCTTCCCCGGCGGCCGTGCGGAGCCGCATGACGCCGATGCCACCGCCACCGCGCTGCGGGAAGCCGAGGAAGAGGTGGGCCTGGCGGCAACCCATGTGGAGGTGATCGGCAGCCTGCCCATCTATTCCACCGTGACGGCTTTCCTCGTGACGCCGGTGGTCGCCCTGGTGCAGCCCGGCTTCGAGCCGCGGCCCGACCCGTCGGAGGTGGCCGAGGTGTTCGAGGTGCCTCTGCCCTTCCTGATGCAGCCGGCCCACCATCGCCGGCATGCCTTCGAATTCGGCGGCGAGCGCCGCGAGTTCTTCTCCATGCCCTTCAGCTCGGCTGCGTCGGCGGCGCCCTATTTCATCTGGGGCGCGACGGCGGCGATGCTGCGCAACCTGTACCGCTTCCTGGCGGCCTAGGTGTGCTCGCCGCGCAAGCGGTGACGGCCCGAAGTCAACCTCGCCGGTATCATGCCGGCCATGAGTTTTCTCTCTGTTCTCTTCGCGCTGCTGATCGAGCAGCTCAAGCCCTTGCGCGGAGGCAACTTCGTGCACCAGTCGCTGATGGGCTGGGTGCGCTGGACGGGGCGCAACTTCGACGCCGGCAAGGCGGTGCATGCCTGGGTCGTCTGGTGCATCACGGTCATCGTGCCGTCCCTGGTGATCTGGGGCGTCTCGGCGATCATCAGCCAGGTCAGCCTGCTGCTTGCGCTGGCCTGGAACGTGGTGGTGCTCTACCTCACCCTCGGCTTTCGGCAGTTCAGCCATTACTTCACCGACATTCGGGACGCGCTGGAGCGCGGCGACGAAACCACCGCCCGGCAGCTCCTGGCGGAATGGCGCCACCTCGATGCCAGCGAGCTGCCGCGCTCGGAACTGCTGCGACACGTCATCGAGCATTCCCTGCTGGCCGCGCACCGCCATGTCTTCGGGGTGTTCTTCTGGTTCGTGCTGCTGCACAGCTTCGGCCTCGGCCCGGCCGGCGCGGTGCTCTACCGGATGGCCGAGTTCTCGAGCCGCTACTGGGCCTACAAGAGCCGCACGGTCGGCGTGCCCAGCAATCCGCGCCTGATGGAGCTGGCCCAGCAGGTGTTTGGCTGGCTGGACCACATCCCGGCCCGCCTGACCGCCTTTGGTTTCGCGGTGGTGGGCAACTTCGAGGAGGCGGTGGACAGCTGGCGTCGCTATGCGCGGCTGTGGCGTTTCGCCAACGACGGCATCATCCTCGCGGCCGCGGCCGGCGCGGTCGGCGTGCGCCTGGGCGGCAGCAGCGCCCCTGCGGTGATGCCCGACCGGTCCAAGACCTTCGACATCGGCTCGGCCGCCGAGGCGGCCGACGCCGAGGGCTCCACCGGCGGCATGCCGCCGGAAGCCGGCCACCTGCGCAGCATCGTCGGCCTGGTCTGGCGTTCGGTGGTGCTGTGGATGCTGCTGCTGGCCTTGCTGTCGCTGGCCAACCTGATCGGCTGAGCGCTGCGCCGGCGGCGGGCTGGCGGCGCTCGGTTCGTGCCGCGCAGGCAGGCGATGGTACCGGTGGCGCTCAGTACTGGCTGCGTGTCAGCTGCTCGTGGATCTCGGCATAGATGCGATAGCGCGATGCCGTGATCTCGCCGCGCTCCACCGCGGCACGCACGCCGCAGCCGGGCTCATGCAGGTGGGTGCAGTTGTAGAAGCGGCACTGGCTGGCGTGCTCGCCGAGGTCGGGCATGAAGGCCGCCAGCTGCTGTGGCTCGACCTGGCGCAGGCCGAATTCCTGGAAGCCGGGCGAGTCGATCAGGCCGCTGCTGCGCGCGTCGTCCAGCCAGTACCACTGCGTGGTGGTGGTGGTGTGGCGGCCCGAGTTGAGGGCCTGCGACACCTCGCCCACCTGGGCGCCGGCCGCCGGCACCATCAGGTTGATCAGGGTGCTCTTGCCGGTGCCCGAGGGGCCCAGCACCAGGGTGCTGCGGCCCTGCAGCCGCGGTGCCAGCGCGGCACGGGCTTCGTCGGGGCGGGCCTTGAGGGCCAGCTCCAGCACCTCGTAGCCCATGCCGCGATAGGGCGCCAGGCGTTCGCGGGCGGCCTGGGCCTGGGGCAGGTCGGTCTTGTTGAGCACCAGGCAGGCCGGGATGCCGGCATGGCCGGCCGCGATCAATGAACGGCTGAGCTGCGATTCGCTGAACACCGGCTCGGCCGCCACCAGCACCAGCAACTGGTCGAGATTGGCGGCAAAGGACTTGGTGCGCCACTCGTCCTGCCGGTAGAGCAGGTTGCGGCGCGCCTCGATGCGTTCGATCACGCCTTCGTCACCGCCTGCATTGGTGGGTTGCCAGTGCACCCGGTCGCCCACCACGCAATCGCTTTTCTTGCCGCGAGGGTGGCAGGTGAGGCGCCGGCCTTCGGGGGTTTCGACGATGTAGTGGCGGCCGTGGCCGGCCACCACCAGGCCGAGGTCGAGGTCTGAGTGCTTGGCCAAGGTGCTCAGGCGGCCACGGCCGCACGCAGGAAGGGCCAGGGGGCAGCGCGCAGGCGGCGTTGCGGCGGGATCGGGTGCTTCATCGGCTCAGGCAGTGTGCAGCGACATGGCCGCCAGCCGCTGCGCGGCGGGCGGGTGCGAGTAGTAGAAGCTGACATAGACCGGGTCGGGTGTCAGCGTCGAGGCATTGTCCTCGTAAAGGCGCAGCAGGGCGGCCTTCAGGTCGGCCCCGCTCGCATTGGCGCAGGCGTAGGCATCGGCCTCGAACTCATGGCGGCGCGACAGGCGGGACATCCAGGGCGAGACAAAGTACATGAAAGGCGGCGCCACCAGCATCAGCAACAGCAGCGCCAGCGCGTCATTGGGGGCGCCCAGGTTGGGCTCGACCCCCAGGTCGGCATAGAACCACAGGTGGCCGGCCAGCCAGCCCAGCAGGGCGAAGCCGATCAGCGTGACGGCGAACATCCCGCTCATGCGCTTGAGCAGGTGACGGTGCCGGAAGTGGCCCAGCTCGTGTGCCAGCACGGCCTCCAGCTGGGCGTGGGAGAGCTTGTCGAGCAGGGTGTCGAACAGGATCACCCGCTTGGAGGAGCCCAGCCCGGTGAAGAAGGCATTGATGTGCGCGGAGCGCTTGGAGCCGTCCATCACGAACAGTCCACGAGCCTTGAAGCCGCAACGCTGCATCAAGGCCTGCACCCGCTGCAACAGCCCGGGGTCGTCCAGCGGGGTGAAGCGGTTGTAGAGCGGCATCACGACGATCGGGATGACCACCATCATCAGCAGCATGTAGGCCGCGCAGGCGGCCCAGGCCCACAGCCACCACCAGCTGCCGGCCGAGGCCATCAGCCACAGCACCAGGGCAGCCAGCGGCGGCCCCAGCACCGCCATCACGCCCAGGCTTTTCAGGAAGTCGCTGACGAACAGGCGCCCGGTCATGCGGTTGAAACCGAAGCGCTGCTCGATGCGGAAGGTGCCCCAGGCCTCCAGCGGCAGCTCCAGCAGGCTGGCGATGAGCATGAAGGCGCCCAGCAACGCCAGCTGGTAGGCCATTGGCCCCCAGGCCGGCAGCACCGCGTCCCGCACCGCGGTGTTCAGGGCGTCCAGCCCGCCCAGCAAGGTCCAGCCGAGCAGCAGGGCGCTGCCGAAGGCGGTGGCCAGCAGGCCGAAGCGGGTCTTGGCGATGGTGTAGTCGGCGGCGCGCTGATGGGCCGTCAGCGTCACGATGCCGTCGAAGTCCGGGGGCACCGCAGCGCGGTGGCGGGCGACGTGGCGGATCTGCCGCGCTGCCAACCAGAACTTGGCGAGCAGGGAGGCCAGCAGCGCCGCGACAAAGGCGAGCGTCAGGGGGGAGAGCGCTTCTTGCATAAGCTGCAAGTGTAGGGGTCGCAGCCCCCGGTGGCGCGTGGCGGCGGGATGGCCTTGCGTCGCCCTGGCGCGGCGCTGCGGTGACGGGCGGGTTTCGTCGAGAATCCTGGCTTTGGCGCCGCGGCCGCCTCGTGCCGCGCCGCCCCCGCTGGAGAACCCATGACCGATGTTTCCGCCCCGCCGGCCACACTGCCGTTCAATGACCAGAACCTGGTCTGGATCGACCTGGAGATGACGGGCCTGTCGCCCGAGCGCGACCGCATCATCGAGATCGCCGTGGTGGTGACCGACCCGCAGCTGACGCTGCGGGTGGAGGGCCCCGTGTTTGCGATCCACCAGAGCAACGAGGCGCTGGACCGCATGGACAACTGGAACAAGGGCACCCATGGCCGCTCGGGTTTGATCGACCGGGTGAAGGCGTCGACCGTGACCGAGGCGGAGGCGGAGCAGCACGTGATCGACTTCCTGAAGCAGTTCGTCTCGAAGAACAGCTCGCCGATGTGTGGCAACTCGATCTGCCAGGACCGTCGCTTCCTGGCCAACTACATGCCGCGCCTGGAGGCGTTCTTCCACTATCGCAACCTGGATGTCAGCACCCTGAAGGAGCTGGCGCGGCGCTGGAAGCCGGCGGTGATGGCCGGCTTCCGCAAGGCGCAGAAGCACACCGCGCTGGCCGACATCCAGGAGTCGATCGACGAACTGGTCTACTATCGGCAGCACCTGCTGCAGGCCTGAGGGGAACGCCCGGGCGCGCGCTTCAAGCCTGGCGGTAGCGCGCCGCCCATTGCGCCACCAGCCCGGCCAGCATGTCGGCGAGCGTCGCGCCGGCTGGGGCGGATAGCCCGAGCATCGTCGCTGCCTCCTGCAGCGCCTGCAGCGGCCGGCCGGTGTCGAAGGCCAGCGCCCCGTTCTGCTTGGAGAGCTTTTCCCCGTTCGCCCCCAGCACCAGCGGCGTGTGCAGGTAGCCCGGGGTGGGCAGGCCCAGCAGCCGCTGCAGGTGGATCTGGCGCGGCGTGTTGTCGGCCAGGTCTTCGCCGCGCACCACCTGGCTCACTTGCTGCTCGGCGTCATCCACCACCACCGCCAGCTGGTAGGCCCACAGGCCGTCAGCCCGCTTCAGCACGAAGTCGCCCACCTGCTGGCTGAGGTTCTGCTGCTGGGTGCCCAGGCGGCGGTCCTGCCAGGTGATGTGGATGTCGCGCCAGCCGCCGTCGGCGCCGCGCCCGGCGGTCAGGGCCCGCACCGCACGCGCGGGCTTGCCATGCAGGCCGGTGCGGCAGGTGCCGGGATAGACCAGCTCGGCATGCCGCGGCCTGGCGCGACCACTGGCGGCCCAGGCGTCGGCGATGTCCTTGCGCGTGCAGCCGCAGGGATAGGCCCAGCCGGCGCTCAGCAACTGCTCCAGCGCCTGCTGGTAGCGCGGCCCCCGCTGCGACTGCCACACGGGTGGCTCGTCCGGCAGCAGGCCGCAGGCTGCCAGCTGCTGCAGGATGACGTGGTCGGCACCCGGCACGCAACGCGGGCCATCGACGTCCTCGATGCGCACCAGCCAGCGCCCGGCATGGGCGCGTGCATCGAGCCAGCTGGCCAGCGCGGCCACCAGCGAGCCGGCATGCAGTGCACCGGTGGGGGAGGGAGCGAAACGCCCGACGTAGGCCGCCATGCCGGTCTGCCTGCCTTGCTTGCGGTTCAGCCCAGCAGGCCGGGCTGCCAGCCGCTGTGCCGCTCCATCAGCGCGCTGCGGGTGGCGGGGCGCTCCAGCTGGGCCAGCCACCATTCCAGCGCCAGGCCCAGCCGGGCCCGGCTGCGGCCGGCACCGGCCGGCGCAGAGCGCCAGGCGTAGAAGAGCTTGCCGGTGAGCCGGGGGCGCGTCACCTGCTTGATCACCAGCCGTCCGACCTGCACCTGCTCGCGCACCAGGCTCTCTGGCAGGAAGCCGCAGCCCAGGCCGCGCAGGATGGCTTCCATCTTCGATGCCACGCTTGGCACCGTCAGCACGTCCTGGCCGGGCAGCAGGTTGATGGTCAGCGGCGTCAGGCGCTGGGCCGAGTCGGCCGCGGCCACGGCCCGGTGGTGGACCAGCTCGCCATCGGTCAGCGGTTCGGGCGCTTGCGCCAGCGGGTGGTGGGGTGCCACCGCGAAGACCATGTCGAGCTCGCCAAGCGGCTGCATCGAGATGCCGGGTGGCAGGCTCTGCACCGCGGAGATGCCGATGGCCAGGTCGGCCACGCCGGTGACCAGTGCCTCCCAGGTGCCGGCCAGCACTTCAGAGCGCAGCCGCAGCCGGGTGCCGGGGCCGTGTGGCGGATTCAGCGCGTAGAAGGACTCGCACAGCTCGAACATCGTCAGGCTGGAGAGGATGCTGTCCACCGCGATGCACAGCTGCGTTTCCCAGCCCGAAGCGACCCGCCGCACCCGATTGGCCACCGCGTCCATCTCCTGCAGCAGGCGGCGGCCTTCCTGCAGCAGCTCTTCGCCGGCCGCGGTCAGGCGCGCCTGGCGCGAGCGGCGGTCGAACAGCAGCACGTCCAGCGCGTCCTCGAGCTGGCGCACGCTGTAGGTGAGGGCCGAGGGCACCTTGCCGAGTTCCCGTGCAGCAGCGGCGAAGCTGCCGGTGCGGGCGATGACGTCCACCATGGCAAGGGCTTCGGGCGTGAGGACGTTGCGGCGATCGGTCATCTGTTCAATGGAATTGAACGATGTTATCAAGCCTGGCGGACGGCAGCGAATTCATGGCGGACCAACATAGCCGCATCACGAACGACAACACCAAGGACGCCGCCATGCTCACCCTGCGCCAATCGCTCGAACGCGGCCATGCCGACCATGGCTGGCTCAAGAGCCATCACAGCTTCTCGTTCGCCGAGTACTACGATCCGGCCCACATGGGCTTCGGGCCGCTGCGGGTGCTCAACGAGGACCGCATTGCGCCGGGCACCGGCTTCGGTACGCACGGACATCGCGACATGGAGATCATCTCCTATGTGCTCGACGGCGAACTCGCGCACAAGGACTCCATTGGCAACGGCGCGGTGATCCGCCCCGGTGAAGTGCAGCGCATGAGCGCAGGCAGCGGCATCCGCCACAGCGAGTACAACCACGCGGCCGATCGCACCACCCATTTCCTGCAGATCTGGATCGAGCCGGCGGTGGCCGGCATCGAGCCGGGCTACGAGCAGAAGGCCTTCACCGCCGAGGAAAAGCGCGGCCGACTGCGGCTGGTGGCCTCGCCCGATGCGGCCGACGGCTCGGTCACGCTGCATGCCGACGTGCGGCTCTTCATCGGCCTGTTCGACGCTGCTGAGAAGGCGGAGGTGCCGCTCGATCCCGGCCGGCAGGCGTATGTGCATGTGGCGCGCGGCTCGGTGCGGGTGAACGGGCGCACGCTGCAGGCCGGCGACGCCGCCAAGCTGGTGGGCGAGGCCCGGCTGACGCTCGACGGCGGCCAGCAGGCCGAGGTCCTCGTGTTCGACCTGCCCGCCTGAACCCGCACGGTCCGGCTGGCGGTGTGCGGGCCGCCGCCGGCGGCCGGGCGCGGTGGACGCTACAGTCGCGGCATGGACCTCACTGCATTCAAGAGCTTGAAGATTCTGACGGTGCTGCCGTGGCCCGACTGGCTGGCCCTGATCGTGTTTTTCATCGGCTGGGTTGGCTACGCGGTGTTTGCGCGGCGGCGCAGCGCGTCCTCCATGTCCTTGCTGGCCACCACCAACCACTACCGGCGGCTGTGGATGTTGCAGACCACCTGGCGCGACGTGCGGGTGGTGGACGGTGTCATCGTGCAGAACCTGTCCACCAGCCCGTCGTTCTTCGCCTCCACCACCATCCTGATCATCGGCGGCCTGCTGGCCGTGCTCGGCACTTCGGAGAAGGCCGCCGTGCTGGTCAAGGAGATTCCGTTCGCGGCGGCCACCAGCGCGCTGGTGTTCGACCTGAAGGTGCTGCTGCTGACCGGCGTGTTCGTCTATGCCTTCTTCCGCTTCACCTGGTCGCTGCGGCAGTACACCTTCGGCGCGCTGGTGATGGGAGCCTTGCCGGACTTCCGGGTGTTCGAGCGCGGCGAGCTGTCACGCGAGGAATATGCCGACCGCGCCGGGCGTGTCATGGGGCTGGCCGCCGAGAGCTTCAACGACGGGCTGCGTGCCTAC
Source organism: Eleftheria terrae (assembly GCF_030419005.1). Taxonomy (NCBI): domain Bacteria; kingdom Pseudomonadati; phylum Pseudomonadota; class Betaproteobacteria; order Burkholderiales; genus Eleftheria; species Eleftheria terrae. The sequence goes on along the minus strand of NZ_CP106951.1, from coordinate 1,612,138 downwards.
TACATGGCCTTCGCGGTGATCGGCTGGTTCTTCTCGCCGTTGTGGTTCGTGGTGGGCACCGCGGGCGTGGTCTATGTGCTGTACCAGCGCGAGTTCCATTCGGACGTGCTCGCCGTGCTGAAGTCGTCGCCCTGACGGACCGGCTCCGAAGCGGGCGCTGAAGCGCGGGCGGCGCCGCCCGCGCGCCGCCTGGCGGCGGCCAGCCTTACTGCGCCTCGGCCTGCGGCTGCAGCTGCTGGCCCAATGCCTCGCGTTCGTCGAAGACGAAGCAGCTGCCGTGGTAGTGCGGCCCGCCGGTTTCCTCGAAGTACTTCAGGATGCCGCCCTCGAGCTGGTAGACATGGTCGAGCCCGGCTTCCTGCATGAAGATGGCGGCTTTCTCGCAGCGGATGCCGCCGGTGCAGAAGCTGACCACGGTCTTGCCGCGCAGCTCCTCGCGGTGGGCCATCAGGGCGGCGGGGAAGTCGCTGAACTTGGTGATGCGCCAGTCGATGGCGTTGTCGAAGCTGCCGTAGTCCACTTCGAAGGCGTTGCGCGTGTCCAGCGTCACCACCGGCCGGCCTTCGTCGTCCCGGCCCTGCTCCAGCCAGCGCGCAAGCGTGGCGGCGTCCACTGCCGGCGCGCGGCCCGCCTGCGGGCGGATGGTCGGGTGGTTCATGCGGATGATCTCGCGCTTGACCTTGACCAGCAGCTTGCGAAACGGCACGCGGGCCGACCAGCTTTCCTTGGGCGCCAGGTCGGCGAAGCGCGGGTCGGCCTGCAGCCCGCTGACGAAGTCGCGCACCGCAGGCGCCGGGCCGGCCAGGAAGAGGTTGATGCCTTCCTCGGCCAGCAGCACGGTGCCCATCAGGCCGAGGCGCTGGGCCTCGGCATGCAGCCGCTCCCGCAGTGCGGCGCAGTCGTCCAGCGAGACGAATTTGTAGGCGGAAATGTTGAGGATCTCGTTCACGCCCGGATTTTAGGCAGGGCCAGGCCGTGACCTTCCCTAAAATCGGCGCATCCGGACCGTGTTGCGCGGCCGCTGCCGGGATGTGGGCGCATGCTCCCCGGTGGTGCGGCCTTCCGCCACGGCCAGCCCGCGCCGTGGGCGCCGACCCGACTCGGCATCACCGCCCGGCGTGGCGCCGCGTCGCCACGCTTCACTTATTAGATTCACGCAATGCCCTTCGTACACCTTCGCACCCACACCGAGTTCTCGGTGGTGGACGGCACCCTGCGTGTCGACGATGTGGTGGCCGCCGCCGCGGCCGACCAGCAGATCGCGCTGGCGATCACCGACCTGAGCAATCTCTTTGGTGCCATCAAGTTCTACAAGGAGGCGCGCGGCAGCGGTGTCAAGCCGCTGATCGGCGCCGACGTGTGGCTGGAGCCGGGCCACGGCGAGAAGGCGCCCAGCCGCCTGCTGCTGCTGATCCAGGACAAGGCCGGCTACCTCAATCTTTGCGAACTGCTGGCGCGCGCCTGGACGCAGAACGTCAACCTGGCCAAGGCCTGCCTGAAGTGGGAATGGCTGCAGGACCTCAATGGCGGCCTCATCGCCTTGTCGGGCGCCGACCTGGGCCCGGTGGGCCAGGCCCTGCTGGCGCGCGACGATGCACGTGCCGAAGCGCTGGCGCAGCGCCTGGCAGCGCTGTTCCCGCAGCGGTTCTATATCGAACTGCAGCGCGCCGGCCAGCCCGGCAACGAGGCGCATGTGCGGGCCGCGGTGCCGCTGGCCGCCCGGCTGGGCCTGCCGGTGGTGGCGACCCATCCGGTGCAGTTCCAGACGCCTGATGACTTCGAGGCGCACGAGGCCCGCACCTGCATCGCCGAAGGCGAGACGCTGACCAACCCGCGCCGCGTCAAGCGCTTCACCCGCGAGCAGTACTTCAAGACCCAGGCCGAGATGGAGGCCTTGTTCGCCGACCTGCCGTCGGCGTTGGCCAACACGGTGGAGATCGCCAAGCGCTGCAGCCTGACGCTGGTGCTGGGCAAGCCGCAGCTGCCCGACTTCCCGACGCCGGAGGTGGACGGCCGCCGCATGCCGATGGAGGAGTACTTCCGGTATGCCTCGCATGAGGGCCTGAAGGAGCGCATGCTGCTGCTCTTCCCGGACGCCGCCAAGCGCGAGGAAGCGATGCCGCGCTACGTGGAGCGGCTCGACTTCGAGATCAACACCATCCTGAAGATGGGCTTCCCCGGCTACTTCCTGATCGTGGCCGACTTCATCAACTGGGCCAAGAACAACGGCTGCCCGGTGGGCCCGGGCCGGGGCTCGGGGGCCGGCTCGCTGGTGGCCTATGCGTTGAAGATCACCGACCTCGACCCGCTGCGCTACAACTTGCTGTTCGAGCGCTTCCTGAACCCCGAGCGGGTCTCGATGCCCGACTTCGACATCGACTTCTGCCAGGCCAACCGCGACCGCGTCATCGACTACGTCAAGGAGAAGTACGGCCGTGATGCGGTGTCGCAGATCGCCACCTTCGGCACCATGGCCGCAAAGGCCGCGCTGCGTGACGTGGGCCGGGTGCTGGGCATGGGCTATGGCCACGTGGACGGCATCGCCAAGCTCATCCCCGCGCCGCCGGGCAAGACCGTGACGCTCAAGCGCCCCGGCGACAAGCCCGACCCCGGCATCATCTACGCCCGCAAGGAAGCGCCCGAGATCGAGGAGCGCGAGAAGAACGAGGAAGAGGTGGCCGAGCTGCTCGCACTGGCCGAGCGGGTCGAGGGCATGGTGCGCAATATCGGCATGCACGCTGGCGGCGTGCTGATCGCGCCCGGCAAGATCACCGATTTCTGCCCGCTCTACATGCAACCCGGCAGCGACTCCGCGGTGTCGCAATACGACAAGGACGACGTCGAGGCCATCGGCCTGGTGAAGTTCGACTTCCTGGGGCTGGCGACGCTCACCATCCTGGAGACGGCCAAGGAATTCATCGTCAAGCGGCACCCGTCGCAGAAGGACTTCGCTTTCGAGACCATTCCGCTGGACGACAAGGCGTCCTACCAGCTGCTCTCGGAAGGCAAGACGGTCGCCGTGTTCCAGCTGGAAAGTCGCGGCATGCAGGGCATGCTGCGCGACGCCAAGCCGAGCGTGTTCGAGGACATCATCGCGCTGGTGGCGCTCTACCGCCCAGGCCCGATGGACCTGATCCCCAGCTTCTGCGCCCGCAAGCACGGGCGCGAGGAGGTCGAGTATCCGCACCCGCTGATGAAGGAGGTGCTGGAGGAGACCTACGGCATCATGGTCTACCAGGAGCAGGTGATGCAGGTGGCGCAGCGGCTGGGCGGCTATTCGCTCGGCGGCGCCGACCTGCTGCGCCGCGCCATGGGCAAGAAGAAGGCGGAGGAGATGGCCAAGCACCGGCTGATCTTCGCCGAGGGCGCTGCCAAGAACGGCATCCCGCCCGAGCTGGCCAACGAAATCTTCGACTTGATGGAGAAGTTCGCCGGCTACGGCTTCAACAAGTCGCACGCGGCCGCGTATGCGCTGCTGGCCTATCACACGGCCTGGCTCAAGGTGCACTACCTGGCCGAATTCGTCGCAGCCAACATGACCGTGGCGCTCGACGACACCGACAAGCTGAAGATCTTCTACGACGATGCGGTGGCCCTGGGCATCACCTTCGAGCCGCCCAACGTCAACACCGGCGGCTACCGCTTCGAGCCGGTCGCCAACAAGGTGGTGCGCTACGGCCTGGGGGCCGTCAAGGGCACCGGCCAGAGCGCCATCGAGGCCATCGTGCAGGCGCGGGAGGAGGGGGGGCCTTTCAAGAGCCTGTTCGACTTCTGCGCCCGGGTGGACCGCAGCCGCATCAACAAGCGCACGGTGGAGGCACTGATCAAGGCCGGCGCCTTCGACACGCTCGAGCCCAACCGGGCGCAGCTGGTCGCCAGCATCGGGCTGGCCTTCGAATACGCCGGCGCGCAGGCGGCCAACGCCGACCAGGGCGGTCTGTTCGATTTCGGCGACTGCCATGCCTCGTCCTCGCAGGAGCCCGAGCTGGTGGCGGCCGAGCCGTGGAGCATCAAGGAACGCCTGGGTTTCGAGAAGGTCGCCATCGGCTTCTACCTGTCGGGCCACCTGTTCGACGAATACGAGCCCGAGGTGCGCCAGTTCGCCAAGCGCAAGATCGCCGACCTGATCGACAGCCGCGAGCCGCAGATGCTGGCCGGCATCGTCAGCGACCTGCGGGTGGTCAACGGCCAGCGGGGCCGGGTGGCCATCTTCAAGCTCGATGACCGGAGCGAAGTGATCGAGGCGGTCGCCAACGAGGAGTTGCTGGACGCCCATCGCGAGCTGTTCAAGGACGACGAGCTGATCGTCGTGCAAGGCAAGGTGCAGCCCGACCGCTTTTCCGGCGGGCTGCGCCTGAACGTGCAGCAGGTCTGGGACCTCACCAGCGCCCGCTGCCGCTTCGGCAAGTACCTGCGGGTGGCGGTCAACGGCTCGGCGCCGCCCATCGGCGAGCTGATCAGGCAGTTCCCGCCCAAGCGCACCCAGACCGAGCACGGCGACCTGCTGCAAGGCCTGACCGTGCGGCTGCTCTTGAACCGCCCGGCCGCCTACGGCGAGCTGGACCTGGGCGAAGAGGCGCGTTTCTATCCCAGCGACGAGGCTCTGCAGCGCTGGCGCCAGGGCGCCCAGGCCGGGCAAGCCACCGTCATCTACGAGGAGCCGCAGAAAGCCATGTGAGGCCGGTGGGACGCCTTTTGTGGATTCCTCCGGCACGTTGGTCGGAAACGTGGGCGATCTTCCCTTCGATGGGCTGGAAGCGCACTAAGATGCCGGCATTGTTGTACTGGGTCGGCTCCGATGCGGTGCCGGCCGATGTGGAGCCCGCAGTGAAAGCAATATCAGCAGCCGTTGGCCTGGCGCTCGCCGTCGCGGCGGCGGCCAGCGCCGCCCAGGATGTCGGCGTCTCGGTGAGCATCAGCCAGCCGGGGGTGTACGGCCGCATTGACATCGGCAACCGGCCGCCGCCGCCGGTCATCTATGCGCAGCCGGTGATCATCGCCCGGCCGCGGGTGATGCCGCAGCCGGTCTACATGCATGTGCCGCCCGGGCATGCCAAGAACTGGGGCAAGCACTGCCATCGCTACCACGCCTGCGGCACGCCGGTGTATTTCGTCAGAGAAGGTTGGGATCGGGACGACGGCCGCTACGAGCGGCGCGACCGTGGCGATGACCGCCATGGGTCCTACGATCGTCGCGACCGGCGCGATGCCGAGGACGACCACCCGGGCCACGGCCATGGCCACGGCCGTGGCCATGGTCACGGGCGTCACGGTCACTGAGCCCTCGCCGCCTCCGGCCCCTGCCGCCCATGCCATCCGACCGTCCTAGCACCGGCCTGGTCCTGATGGGGGGCGGTGCACGCGCGGCCTACCAAGTGGGTGTGCTGGAGGCCATCGCCGCGATCTACCAGGACTGCGGCGCGGCCCACGGCGGCGGCAATCCCTTCCCCATCATTGCCGGCACCTCGGCAGGTGCCATCAATGGCGCGGCGCTGGCCTGCCGGGCCGACGACTTCGTTGGCGCGGTGGACGCCTTGTGCCAGGTATGGTCCGGCTTCCATGCCGAGCAGGTGTATCGGGCCGACTCCTTCGGCGTCATGCGGACCGGCGCGCGCTGGCTGTCCATGCTGTCGCTCGGCTGGGTGATTGCCCGCTGGCGGCGCGCCCGGCCACGCTCCTTCCTCGACAACACACCGCTGGCCGGCCTGCTGCAGCGCCTGGTGGCGCTCGAACGTATCGAGGAACTGATGCGCGACGGCCACCTGCAGGCCCTGGCGGTGACGGCGTCGAGCTATTCCTCGGGCCAGCATGTCACCTTCTACCAGAGCCGCGACGACATCCTGCCCTGGACCCGCACCCAGCGGCTCGCGATGCACGATCGCCTGACGCACGACCACCTGCTCGCCTCGTCGGCCATCCCCTTCGTCTTCCCAGCCGTGCCACTGGGCCTGGCCGGGACCGTGGAGTACTTTGGCGACGGCTCGATGCGTCAGGCGGCGCCCATCTCGCCGGCGGTGCACCTCGGCGCGCAGCGCATCCTGGTGGTGGGCGCCGGCCGCCTTCACGAGCCGCCCGGGCGGCGCCTGGTGTCGCAGGACTATCCCAACCTCGCGCAGATTGCCGGGCATGCCTTGTCCAATATTTTCCTCGACGCCCTGGCGGTTGACGTCGAGCGGCTGCAGCGCATCAATCACACGCTGGCGCTGATGCCGCCGGAACTGCGCGCCCGCACGTCCCTGCGGCCGCTGGAGGTGCTGGTGATCGCCCCGAGCCAGCGGCTCGACGACATTGCCGGCCGCCATGTGGGCGCGCTGCCGGTGCCGATCCGGGCGATGCTGCGGGCCCTGGGCGTCACCAGCGTGCCGGGCGACACGCGTGGGGCGGCCCTGGCGAGCTACCTGCTGTTCGAATCCGACTACACCACCGAGCTGATGGCGCTTGGTCGTGACGACACACTGGCCCGACGTGAAGAGGTGGAGCGCTTCTTTGGCTGGAGCCGCATGCCGCCGGCGCCGTCCGGGCCGGCAAGCGGGCCCTCGGGCGCCTAAAGAAAATGCCCCGGGTCACGGGGCATCAGGAGCAGGACGGCCCCGTGGGTCACGGGGCGGGGTGGTTGCGCAGGTGCGCGCTACTGCTGTTTCGCCGCCTTTTGGGCGGCGGGCTTCGCATGGGGGTCGGCCGGCTTAGCAGCGGCCTTGGGTTCGGTCTTGTTTTCGGTCTTGGCCGGTGCGGCTGCGGCGCCACTGCCGTAGCTCGTGCCGTTGACGGTCAGGCCTTCTTTGGACAGGCGGGCCGCGCTGCCTTTGCCGACGCCGGCAACGCGGTTGATCAGGTCGTCCCAGTCCTTGAAGGGACCGGCCTTGCGCTCGTTGATGATGCGCTCCGAGAGCGTGGCGCCCACGCCCTTGACGGTTTCGAGCTGGGCCTGGTCGGCCTTGTTGGCGTCGACGGCGGCGAAGGCGGCGGCAGCCACGAAGGCCAGAACTGCAAACAGCATGTGCTTCAGCATGAACTCCTCCCTGTGCGGTTGACTGGACTGCAGCCGGCCGGACCTTCCCGGCGGGCTGCTCGCAATATAGGGAAGGCGGCTGGCCGCGTCAGCCTGTCAAGCCCGGCAGAAGCGCAGGCTGAGCTCAGTAGTCTTCGATGCGCCGGGGGGGATAGCTGTCCCAGGTGTGGCAACCGGGGCACTGCCAGAAGTAGTGCGAAGCTTCGAAGCCGCAGGCGGCGCAGCGGTAGCGCTGCAGCGGCTTGGCCGACTGCGCCAGCACCTGGTGCAGGTGCTGCAGGTCGTGGCTGGTGAGCGCCTGGGGTTGCCCGCTGCTCTCGTCGATGAGGTGCAGGGCCGACGACATCGACGGGTGCTTGGCCAGGTGCTGCGCGATCCACTCGCGCCGTTGTGCCGGATCGTCCTCCAGCTGGCGCAGGGCAGCCAGCAGGTCGACCGACGGCACCCGCTCGTACAGCGCGCGCAGCCGCTCCCGGGCCGCAGCCTGCTGCCGCGCCGCGATGGCCGAGGCGGCATAGTCCTGTGCCACCAGCGAGAAGGCCGATGGATTGGCCGTCATCAACTCGTTCCACACCTCCAGTGCCTCGGCATGCCGCTCCTGGCGCGCCAGGCGCTGGCCGCCCACCACCATCGGCCGCGGCGCCTGAGGTGCCACGCGACGCGCCTCGGCCAGGGCCTGGGCAGCCGCCGCACCGTCGCCCTTCGCGTCGGCATCCAGGGCGATCTCGCACCAGCAGTGCGCGATGCGGCTGGCGAAGGAGCCGGCCGCCGCCGCCTCCAGCTTGCGGGCGGCGTCGATCGCCTTGCCCCAGTCGCGCGAGCGTTCATAGAGCGAGAGCAGCGCGAGCCATGCATCGGTGCGAAAGGCCGAGCCTTCGAGTGCCTGGTAGGCCATCTCGGCACGGTCGAACAAGCCGGCCTTCAGAAAGTCCTGGGCCAGCGCGAACTGGGCCCGTTCGCGCTCTTCACGGGGCAGGTCGGCCCGGCTGAGCAGGTGCTCGTGCACCCGCACCGCGCGCTCGTACTCGCCACGCCGGCGGAACAGGTTGCCGAGTGCGAAATGCAGGTCCGAGGTGTCGGGGTCATGGCGCACCGCCTCGATGAAGGCATCGATGGCCTTGTCCTGCTGCTCGTTGAGCAGCAGGTTCAGGCCCTTGAAATAGGCCTTGGGCGACTGGCGCTCGGCCGAGCGCAGTTGGCGCACATCAATGCGTGAGGCCAGCCAGCCGAGCGCAAACGCCACCGGCAGGCCCAGCAGCAGCCACTGGAGATCAAAGTCCATCGCGGGGGGGGTGCATCAAGGGCGGCGCGTCATCAGCACGGGCGACGGCAGCCGGTACGGCAGCGACCGGGTCGGCACTCACGGGGGCCGGCACATGGCGGGCGGCGCGGCGGTGCCGCCACCAGCTGGGCACCATGGCCAGCACGCCGAAGGCGCAGCCGAGTGCGAAGGCAGCCAGCACGATGAAGACCATCGGCGCGTGCGACTCATAGCCGAAGAACCAGTGCAGCACCGCCTGGTGCTGGTTGTTCAGCGCGAACGCGAAGAGCAGGAAGAAGATGGCGGCTCGAAAGAGCCAGAGCAGGGCTCGCATCGCAGCGATTCTAGCCGTGAGGCCGGGGCTTGCTGTCAGCGACCCGATGAGACCAGCAGGGCGCGGCTGCGGCAGGAAGTGCGGCCAGTGCCGGCAAGGTCGCGACTGGCCATCGGGCCTCGGCCTTCATGCCGGTGCCGCGCGACAGGGCCGGCGGGAAAGTCAGAACGGGAAGTCTGCAGCGGCAGGCAGGGCCCGCAGCCGGGCCGATGCCGCAGGGGCGCGATCAGCCGACGTCAGGCCGCGGCCTTGTCGATGCTGTCGGTCGTGTCCTCGCGCAGCTCGGCCTCTTGTTCAGGCTCGGTGTGCACGGTGCGGGCATCCACCGCTTCGCGCAGGGCCTTGCCCGGCTTGAAGTGGGGGACGAGCTTCTCGGGGATGATGACCTGCTCGCCGGAGCGGGGGTTGCGCCCCACCCGCGGCGGGCGGCGGTTGATCGAGAAACTGCCGAAACCCCGGATCTCGATGCGGTGCCCGCGCGCAAGCGCGTCGGACATCGCATCCAGGATGGTCTTGACCGCGAACTCGGTGTCGCGATGGGTCAGCTGGGCGAAACGCTCGGCCAACTGGTTCACAAGATCGGATCGGGTCATGAATCCTGGAGGTGAGATCGGGGCGTCGGGGTGTCAGATCGACGGCTGGGATCAGCCGTTGTTCTGCTGGTCGCTCAGCTTGGCCTTGAGCAGCGCGCCCAGGCTGGTGGTGCCGGCGTTCTCGCGGTTCTCGGCCGACAGGCGCTGCAGCGCTTCCTGTTGCTCGGCGTTGTCCTTGGCCTTGATCGACAACTGCAGGCCGCGGGTCTTGCGGTCGATGTTGATGATCAGGGCGGTGACTTCGTCGCCTTCCTTCAGGACGTTGCGGGCGTCTTCGACGCGGTCGCGCGAGATTTCGGAGGCACGCAGGTAGCCAATGACGTCGTCGGCCAGCTGGATCTCGGCGCCACGCGCGTCGACCGACTTCACCACGCCGGTGACCGTGGTGCCACGGTCATTGATGGCGGTGAAGCTGCTGAACGGGTCGGCGTCCAGTTGCTTGATGCCCAGCGAGATGCGCTCGCGCTCGACGTCGATGGCCAGCACCACGGCCTCGACTTCCTGGCCCTTCTTGTAGTTGCGCACAGCCGCTTCGCCCGGTTCGTTCCAGGAGAGGTCGGACAGGTGCACCAGGCCGTCGATGCCGGCAGCCAGGCCAACGAACACGCCGAAGTCGGTGATCGACTTGACGGGGCCCTTGACCTTGTCGCCACGGTTGAAGTTCTGGCCGAACTCGTCCCAGGGGTTCGGCTTGCACTGCTTCATGCCCAGGCTGATGCGGCGCTTGTCTTCGTCGATTTCCAGGACCATGACTTCGACTTCGTCGCCCAGCGTGACGATCTTGCTGGGAGCGACGTTCTTGTTGGTCCAGTCCATTTCGGAGACGTGCACCAGGCCCTCGATGCCCGGCTCGATCTCGACGAACGCGCCGTAGTCGGCAATGTTCGTGACCTTGCCGAACAGGCGGGTGCCGGTGGGGTAGCGACGCGAGACGCCGACCCAGGGGTCGTCGCCCATCTGCTTCAGGCCGAGCGAGACGCGGTTCTTCTCGGCGTCGAACTTCAGGACCTTGGCGGTCAGTTCCTGGCCGACCTGCACCACTTCGCTCGGGTGGCGGACACGACGCCATGCCATGTCGGTGATGTGCAGCAGGCCGTCGATGCCGCCCAGGTCCACGAACGCACCGTACTCGGTGATGTTCTTGACCACGCCATGCACCACGGCGCCTTCCTGCAGCGTCTCGAGCAGCTTGGCGCGCTCTTCGCCCATGGAAGCCTCGACGACCGCGCGGCGGCTCAGCACCACGTTGTTGCGCTTGCGGTCGAGCTTGATGACCTTGAATTCCAGGGTCTTGCCCTCGTACGGGCTCATGTCCTTGACCGGACGGGTGTCGATCAGCGAGCCGGGCAGGAAGGCGCGGATGCCGTTGACCAGCACGGTCAGGCCACCCTTGACCTTGCCGGAGACGGTGCCGGTGACGAAGTCGCCGGACTCCAGCGCGCGCTCCAGCGACAGCCAGGAAGCCAGGCGCTTGGCCTTGTCGCGCGACAGGATGGTGTCGCCGTAGCCGTTCTCGAGCGAGTCGATCGCCACGGAGACGAAGTCACCCACTTGCACTTCGAGTTCGCCCTGGTCGTTGCGGAACTCGTCGATGGGGATGTAGGCCTCGGACTTCAGGCCGGCGTTCACGACGACGAAGTTGTAGTCCACGCGGACGACTTCAGCGGTGATCACCTCGCCGGAGCGCATTTCGGAGCGCTGCAGCGATTCCTCGAACAGGGCGGCGAAGGATTCCGACCCTTGGGCGGTTTGGGTGGTTTGAGACATTCAGGTTCCTGGGGCCAGCCGGAGCTGGCGATGACTGCAACCGGGGTTGCGGGTTAAGTTGTCGAACCGGACCTTCGGCGTGCTGCTGTGCACAGGAGGGGAAGGTCCGGGCCTGCTTGCCCCGCTTGCGCGAGGCGGTGCCGCTTCGGTGGAGGGGGCCGCGAGGCCTCGCCCGTCAAACCGGCCGGCGTTGCTGCCACCACGCCAGCACTTGTTGCACCGATTCTTCGATGCTGAGGCTGGAGTTGTCGAGCGACACCGCGTCCTCTGCCGGCACCAAAGGCGCTGCGCTGCGGGAGCGATCCCGCGCGTCGCGCGCCTCAAGATCCTGGCGGAGGTCGTCAATACTAGCCGGAATTCCCTTAGAAATCAATTGCTTATGCCGGCGTTCGGCGCGTGTGGCGGCGCTGGCCGTCAAAAACACCTTCAAGCGGGCGTCGGGGAAGATCACCGTGCCCATGTCCCGGCCGTCGGCCACCAGCCCGGGCAGGCGGCGGAAGGCAAGTTGCAGCTCCAGCAAGGCCTGGCGCACGCCGGGCAGGGCCGAGACGCGGGAGGCCAGCAGGCCGACGTCCTCGCGGCGCAGGGTCTCCGTGACGTCGCGCCCGTCCAGCTCGATGCGTTGCCCGTCGAAGCGCAACGCCAGTCGGCCGGCCAGGCGGCTCAGGCTCGCCTCGTCGTCGGCCGGGATGCCGGCGTCCAGCGCGGCCAGCGCGGTGGCGCGGTAGAGCGCACCGGAGTCCAGCAGGTGGTAGCCCAGTGCCTGGGCCACTTCGCTGGCCAGCGTGCCCTTGCCCGAGGCGGTGGGGCCGTCGATGGTGATGACCGGGATGTCGGCGGTGCGTGCCTGCGCGACGCTGAACAGCGTCTCGAAGTAGTCCGGGAAGGTCTTGGCGACGCACTTCGGGTCAAGGATGCGCACCGGCACGCCGGGTCGAGCACCGGCCAGCGCATTGAAGGCGGCCAGCGAGAAGCACATCGCGACACGGTGGTCGTCGTAGGTGTGGATGGCAGCAGGCCGCCAGTCACCGGCCAGCGGGTGGACCTCGATGTAGTCCGGGCCCTCGATCACATGGGCGCCGAGCTTGCGCAGCTCGGTCGCCATCGCGGCGATGCGGTCGGTTTCCTTGACGCGCCAGCTGGCGATATTGCGCAGGCGGGTCGGGCCGTCGGCGTAGAGGGCCATCACGGCCAGCGTCATCGCCGCATCGGGGATGTGGTTGCAATCCAGGTCCAGGGCGCGCAGCGGCCAGGCGCCACGCGAGACTTCCAGCCAGTTCGGCCCCTGTCGCACCACCGCCCCCATCGCCTCGGCGGCCTCGACGAAGCGGATGTCGCCCTGGATGGATTCGGCGCCGACGCCCTCGATGCGCACCGGCCGGGCGGCCTCGGCCGCGATCGCGCCGAGCGCGACGAAGTAGGAGGCCGAGGAGGCGTCGCCTTCCACATGCACGTGGCCCGGCGAACGGTAGCGGCTGTGCGCCGGGATGGTGAAGCGGCGCCACTCGTCGCGTGCCACCTCGATGCCGAAGCGGCGCAGCAGGTTCAGCGTGATCTCGATGTAGGGCTTGGAGATCAGCTCGCCTTCGACCTCGATGACCACCGGGCCGTGCTCGCTCATCAACGGCAGGGCCAGCAGCAGGGCGGTCAGGAACTGGCTCGACACATCGCCGCGGACCCGCAGCGGCTCACCGGGGCGGGGCTGCCCGCCGGCCAGGCGCAGGGGCGGGTAGCCCTCGTTGCCGAGGTAGTCGATGCGGCAGCCGATGCCGCGCAGCGCATCCACCAGGTCGCCGATGGGCCGCTCGTGCATGCGGGCCACGCCGCTGACCTCGAATTCGCCGCCCTGCAGGCCGCTGAGCAGGGCCAGCGCCGCGCACAGCGGGCGCATGGCGGTGCCCGCGTTGCCCAGGAACAGCTGGGCCTGCCGCACCTCGAGCCGCCCGCCCAGGCCGGTGACGCACAGACCGCCGTCCTGCGGCTCGATGCGGCAGCCCAGCTGGCGCAGCGCCGCGATCATCACGCGGGTGTCGTCCGAGTCGAGCAGGTCGTGCAGCACGGTGCGGCCCTCGCTCAAGCCGGCCAGCAGCAGCAGCCGGTTGGAGATGCTCTTGGAGCCGGGCAGCCGCACGGTGCCGGCCGCGCCCTGCAGCGGGGGAAGGTCGAGGAATTCGGTGGCGTACATGCGTGGTCGGGCCGGGTGGCGGCCCGCGGAACGAGAACGAAGCCCCGACTTTATCGGCCGGGCGTGGGCTTGGGCGTGGACATCTGCCAGCCCGAGCGGGCATCGGCGGCGCTGCGGATCAGGTCCTCCAGCGCCTCGGCGTTGCCGGTCTTCATGACGTGCTCCATGGCGTCCAGGGTGTGCCTGAAGCGCATGGACTGCTTCAGGATCTCTTCCTTGTTGGCCAGCAGGATGTCGCGCCAGATGGCCGGATCGCTCGCGGCGATGCGGGTGAAGTCGCGGAAGCCGGGACCGGCCAGCGACAGGAAGTCCTTGCCCGCCGGCTGCTTGTGGATCGAGCTGAAGTAGGCGAAGGCCAGCAGATGGGGCAGGTGGCTGACGGCCGCGAAGGCGGCGTCATGGTTCTCGGGGCTCATCTTGAGCACCTGGGCGCCGATGGCGGCCCACACGTCGGTGGCCTTCTGCAGCAGCTTGGGTTCGGTCTGCGGCAGGGGCGTCAGGATGACCTGGCGGCCCGAGTACAGCAGCGGGTCGGCGTTCTCGACGCCCGACACTTCCTTGCCGGCGATGGGATGGGCGGGCACGAAGCAGTCGGCCCGGTCCTTCAGGACCCGGCGCGCGGCGTCAACGACGTCGCGCTTGGTGGAGCCGACGTCCATGAACAGCACGCCCGGCTCGACCAGGTGCCGGATGGCCTTGAAGGTCGCCTCCGAGGCGGCCACCGGCACCGAGATCAGGACCAGGTCCGATCCGGAGACGGCCAGCAGCGCCGATTCGGCGGCGATGTCGATGACGCCCAGGCGCTTGGCCTTTTCCGTCGTGGAGGGTGATTTGCTGTAGCCGATGACACGCTTGACCAGGCCGGCGCGCTTGAGCGCCAGCGCGAAGGATCCGCCCATCAGTCCACAGCCGATCACGCCGAGTTGATTGAACATCTGTGCAAACTCCGGCAGCTCAGTGCACGTCGATCGGGTAGGTGCCGAGCAGCTTGAAGAAGGCGCACACCGCGCGCAGCTCCTTCAGCGCAGCGGCCACGTGCGTTTCGTCGGGATGGCCCTGCAGGTCGATGTAGAAGTAGTACTCCCACTGGCCCGAGCGCGCCGGGCGCGACTCGAAGCGGCTCATCGACACGCCGTGCTGCTTCAGTGGCACCAGCATGTCGTGCACCGCGCCGGGGCGGTTCACCACCGACACCACAAGGCTGGTGCAGTCGTGGCCCGAGGCCTTGGGCTGGGGATGGCTTTCCGGCCGCGTCACGATGGCAAAGCGGGTGCGGTTGTGCGGGTCGTCCTGGATCGCCGGCGACACCACATGCAGTCCGTACTCGCTGGCCGCGCGCTCGCTGGCGATGGCCGCCAGCGCCGGGTTCTCCGCCGCCAGGCGGGCCCCTTCGGCATTGCTGGAAACCGGCCGGCGCTCGATGTTGGGCAGGTGGTTGCTGAGCCAGCCATGGCATTGGGCCAGGGCCTGCGGGTGGGCGCAGACCGCCTCGATCTCCTTGAGGCCGTTTTCGCGCCGCAGCAGGTTGTGCCGCACGAACAGGCTGGTCTCGCCGATGATGAACAGCGGCGTGGTGAGGAACAGGTCGAGCGACCGGGCCACCACACCCTCGGTCGAGTTCTCGACCGGCACCACGCCGAAATCGGCTGCGCCGGCGGTGGTCGTGCGGAACACCTCGTCGATGCTCGCGCAGGGCACCTTCACGATGGAGGCGCCAAAGAAACCCAGGGCCGCCAGCTCGCTGAAGGTGCCGGCCGGGCCGAGGTAGGCCACCCGCGTCGGCGTTTCCAGCGCCCGGCAGGCCGACATGATCTCGCGCCAGATGGGGGCGACCGAGTCGGTCTGCAGCGGGCCGCCGTTGACGGCCTTGAGCCCGTCGATCACCTGCGCCTCGCGCTCGGGGCGGAACACCACCGAGCCTTCCTTCTTCTTCAGCTCGCCAACCGCCTGGGCCAGCGCGGCGCGTCGGTTGAGCAGCGCCAGCAGTTCGCGGTCGACCGAGTCGATCTGCGTGCGCAGCGAAAGGAGGTCTTCGGGGGACATGTGTTCAGCCATGGCGAGCCGCAAATTCTCGCATGTAGTCCACCAAGGCCTGCACACCTTCGAGCGGCATCGCGTTGTAGAGGCTGGCGCGCATGCCGCCGACGCTCTTGTGGCCTTTCAGCTGCAGCAGGCCGCGTTCCTTGGCGCCGGCCAGGAAGGCCTCGTTGTGGCTGTCGTCCGGCAGGAAGAACGGCAGGTTCATGCGGGAGCGGGCGGCCGGCGCCACCGTGTTGCGGTAGAAGCCCGAGGCGTCGATGTAGTCGTACAACAGCGTGGCCTTGGCGATATTGCGCTGCTCCATCGCCGCCACGCCGCCCTGGCGCTTGAGCCACTGGAAGACCAGGCCCGCCAGGTAGATGGCATAGGTCGGCGGGGTGTTGTACATCGACTGGTTGTCCGCCACCGTCTTGTAGTCGAAGGCGGAAGGGCAGACCGGCAGGGCATGGCCCAGCAGGTCCTCGCGCACGATCACCAGCGTCAGGCCGGCCGGGCCGATGTTCTTCTGCGCACCGGCGAAGGCCAGGCCGACGCGGCTCCAGTCGATGGACCGGGTGGCGATGTGGGAGGAGCAGTCGATCACCAGGGCGGCGTCGCTGCCCAGGCCCTTGAGGTCGGGCAACTCGGAGAACTCCACCCCGTGGATGGTCTCGTTGGTGCACAGGTGCACATAGGCCGCCTGCGGCCGCAGCTGCCAGCTGGCTGGCGCGGGCAGGCTGGTGTGGTCGTCGGCCTCGTTGCTGGCGGCTACCGCGCTGTCGCAATAGCGCTTCGCTTCCTTATAGGACTTCTGCGACCAGCTGCCCGTGACGACGAAGTCCGCCTGGCCACCGCGCGAGAGGTTCATCGGCACGATGGCGTTCTCGGCCAGGCCGCCGCCCTGCATGAACAGCACCTTGAACTGCGGCGGCACGGCCAGCAGCTCGCGCAGGTCGGTCTCGGCCTGGTCACGGATGGACATGAACTCGCGACCGCGGTGGCTCATCTCCATCACGCTCATGCCGCTGCCATGCCAGTCGAGCATCTCGTCGGCGGCTTGTTGCAGCACTTCCGGCGGCAGGGTGGCCGGGCCGGCGGAAAAGTTGTACGGACGCTTCATGTCGGCGGGGGCCTTACTTCTTGGGCTTGGCGGGGGCGCTGGCGGGCGCGGGCGGCTGTTCCGGCAGGCCGAGGTGCTTGCGGATGTTCGCTTGCAGCGTGCGGATCTTGGGCTCCACGCTCGGGCGGGTGTCCTCGACCAGCTTCTGGCTCAGGTTCTTCTGCACTTCAGGCAGGACCTGCTGGTACTTCTTATAGGCCGGCGATTCGAGCCAGGCGATGATCTGCTTCAGCTCGTCTTCGCTGAACTTCTCCTCCAGCGCGGTGCCCAGCGTGCCGGGCGAGAGCTTGACGGCGCGCTCGCGCACCAACGCGCTGGCTTCCTCGGCGTACTTCTTCACGTCGGCCTCGATGGCCTGCGCGGCCGCCTGGCGCTTGGCTTCCGGCACCTGCGTGCGCAACAGCTGGCCGGCTTCCTGCATCAGCTGGGCGGCCGGTTGTTCGGCAATGCTGCGCGCCAGGGCTTCCACCGCGGGCTGCTGGATCTGCACGATCTTCTGGGCCAGTTCCTTCTTGCTCTGGGCGGCGGCCGGCAACGCCAGACCACCGAGGGCGAGGGCAAGGGCGGAGCAGGCGAAGACACGGGACATGGACATGGAAGCCTCCTGAAGTTGAACTGTGCCACGCGCGCAGCCAACCTGCTGCGCGGCGCGGAATCTTTGGAAAAAGAGGTGAGCGAGGCGCGCGCTCACTCCTCGGTGGTGCCTGCCGCCTCGGCGCCGTCCTCGGTGCCGGGCTCGGCGACCTTGTCGGCGGCGTCGTTCTCGACGATGCGTTGCAGGCCGCTCAGCTTGGAGCCGTCGTCGAGCGCGATGAGCGTGACGCCCTGCGTTGCGCGGCCCAGTTCACGGATCTCCGAAACACGGGTTCGCACCAGCACGCCCTTGTCGGTGATCAGCATGATCTCGTCCTCGGCGCGCACCAGCGTGGCGGCCACCACCTTGCCGTTGCGCTCGGACTGCTGGATGGCGATCATGCCCTTCGTGCCGCGGCCATGCCGGGTGTACTCGACGATGGAGGTGCGCTTGCCGTAGCCGTTCTCGGTGGCGGTGAGCACGCTCTGCGACTCGTCTTCGGCCACCAGCATCGCAATGACGCTCTGGCCTTCCTCCAGCGTCATGCCGCGCACGCCGCGGGCCTGGCGGCCCATGGAGCGGACATCGTTCTCGTCGAAGCGCACCGCCTTGCCGCCGTCGCTGAACAGCATCACGTCGTGCTTGCCGTCGGTGAGCGCGGCACCGATGAGGAAGTCGCCCTCGTCCAGGTCGACCGCGATGATGCCGGCCTTGCGCGGGTTGCTGAACTCGTCGAGCGCGGTCTTCTTGACCGTGCCCTGCGCGGTGCTCATGAAGACGTAGTGGTCAGCCGGGAAGCTGCGGAACTCGCCGGTGAGCGGCAGCACGACGTTGATCTTCTCGCCCTGCTGCAGCGGGAACATGTTGACGATGGGGCGCCCGCGCGAGTTGCGCGAGCCCTGCGGCACTTCCCAGACCTTGAGCCAGTACACCCGGCCCCGGTTGCTGAAGCACAGGATGTAGTCGTGCGTGTTGGCGATGAAGAGCTGGTCGATCCAGTCGTCTTCCTTCGTCGCGGTGGCCTGCTTGCCGCGGCCGCCGCGGCGCTGCGCGCGGTATTCGGCCACCGGCTGGCTCTTGATGTAGCCGGTATGGCTGAGCGTGACGACCATGTCGGTCGGCGCGATCAGGTCCTCGGTATCGAGCTCGTAGGCGTTGTGCTCGACCACGCTGCGGCGGGCGCCGACCTTGGTCTGGCCGAACTCCTGCTTGATGGCGGTCAGCTCCTCGCTGATGATGAAGGTGACACGCTCGGGCTTGGACAGGATGTCGAGCAGGTCGGCGATGTGGGCCATGACCTCCTTGTACTCGCCAATGATCTTGTCCTGCTCCAGCCCGGTCAGGCGTTGCAGGCGCATCTGCAGGATCTCGCCGGCCTGGTCGTCGGACAGCCGGTAGAGGCCGTCGGCCTGCAGGCCGTATTGGGTCGGCAGGCCCTCGGGGCGATAGGCAGCGCGGCCGGTCTCGGAGTCGGAGGCACGTGCGAGCATCTCGCGCACCAGCGATGAATCCCAAGAGCGGTTCATCAGCTCCTGGCGTGCAATGGGCGGGGTCGGCGAGTTCTTGATGATCGCGATGAACTCGTCGATGTTGGCCAGCGCCACTGCCAGGCCTTCCAGCACATGGCCGCGTTCACGGGCCTTGCGCAGTTCGTAGACGGTGCGGCGGGTCACCACCTCGCGGCGGTGTTCCAGGAAGATGGACAGCAGGTCCTTGAGGTTGCAGAGCTTGGGCTGGCCGTCGACCAGCGCGACCATGTTGATGCCGAAGGTGTCCTGCAGCTGGGTCTGCTTGTAGAGGTTGTTCAGCACCACCTCGGGGACTTCACCGCGCTTGAGCTCGATCACCACCCGCATGCCCGACTTGTCGGACTCGTCCTGGATGTGGCTGATGCCTTCGATCTTCTTCTCGTTGACCAGCTCGGCGATGCGCTCCAGCAGGTTCTTCTTGTTCACCTGATAGGGAATCTCGTCGACGATGATCGACTGCCGCGAGCCCTTGTCGATGTCCTCGAAGTGGCACTTCGCGCGCATCACCACCTTGCCGCGGCCCGTGCGATAGCCGTCGCGCACCCCGGACAAGCCGTAGATGATGCCGGCGGTCGGGAAGTCGGGCGCCGGGATGATCTCCATCAACTCGTCGATGGACGACTCCGGGTTCTTCAGCAGGTGCAGGCAGGCATCCACCACCTCGTTGAGGTTGTGGGGCGGGATGTTGGTGGCCATGCCGACTGCGATGCCGGCCGAGCCGTTCACCAGCAGGTTGGGCAGGCGCGTCGGCAGCACCAGCGGCTCCTTCTCGGAGCCGTCGTAGTTGGGGCCGAAGTCCACCGTCTCCTTGTCGATGTCGGCCAGCATCTCGTGCGCGATCTTGGCCAGGCGGATTTCGGTGTACCGCATGGCCGCGGCGTTGTCGCCGTCCACCGAGCCGAAGTTGCCCTGGCCGTCGACCAGCATGTGGCGCAGCGAGAAGTCCTGGGCCATGCGCACGATGGTGTCGTACACCGCTGAGTCGCCGTGCGGGTGGTACTTACCGATGACGTCACCGACGATACGAGCCGACTTCTTGTAGGGGCGGTTCCAGTCGTTGTTCAGCTCGTGCATGGCGAACAGGACCCGCCGGTGGACCGGCTTCAGGCCGTCGCGGGCGTCGGGGAGGGCCCGACCGACGATCACGCTCATGGCGTAATCGAGATACGAGCGCCGCATCTCCTCTTCGAGGCTGATGGGCAGGGTTTCTTTAGCGAACTGAGTCATGCGGTCCCTGAAATCGACGATGCAACGGGGCGGGTGCTCGATGGCGGCGGCGTTAAGCGCCGAGAACCCAGCATTCTAATTGGGGCTTGTTGTGGCAGTCGCGCAACATGCTCTGCCCACGTACCCGCCCCTATAGACAAAAACTTGTCCATGTGACGTGCTATGGCACAATGATTTGTCGATAGGGCAACCCGCGCGTAACTGCGCGTTTCCATTAAGCCGTCCGATCTTTTACTGGACGTTTTACGCAGTCCGTCTGCGGCTTTTCTTGAGAGGAGAAACATGAACAAACTCAACAAAGTGGCGATGCTGTTTGCCTCGGCCGCATTGGCTACCGGTGCTCTGGCGCAATCGGTCGACAACTGGCGCAACGTCGATGGCAATGTTTGGAAGAACGGCACCAACGAACTGTGCTGGCGCGATGCCACCTGGACCCCGGCCACTGCTGACCAGCGCTGCGACGGCGCTCTGAAGGCAGCGGCACCGGCACCGGCTCCGACCGCTGCTGCTCCGGCTCCGACCCCGACTCCTGCTCCCACCCCGACGCCTGCTCCCGCTGCTCCGACCAGCGAGAAGGTGACCTTCGCCGCTGACGCTTTCTTCGACTTCGACAAGGCCGTGCTGAAGCCCGAAGGCCGCGCCAAGCTGGACGACCTGGTCAGCAAGATGGGCGAGATCAACCTCGAGGTTGTGATCGCTGTGGGCCACACCGACTCCGTCGGCAAGGACGCCTACAACCAGAAGCTGTCCGTCAAGCGTTCGGAAGCCGTGAAGGCCTATCTGATCAGCAAGGGCATCGAGAAGAACCGCGTCTACACCGAAGGCAAGGGCGAGAAGCAGCCCGTTGCTGACAACAAGACTTCCGAAGGCCGTTCCAAGAACCGCCGCGTGGAGATCGAAGTCGTCGGTACCCGCAACAAGTAAGATCGTTCTCCTCAAGAACCCCGCCTCGGCGGGGTTTTTTTATGGCCGTGCGAATCGGCCCGACCGCGGTGCCCCGGGCGGCGGCCGCGCGATCAGGGCACAATCCAGGGCCATGACCGAAGCGACCAACGTTGATCCTCAGGAACTGGCCAAGTTCGGCGACCTCGCCCATCGCTGGTGGGACCCCGAGAGCGAATTCAAGCCCTTGCACCGCATCAACCCGCTGCGCCTGGACTGGATAGACAAGCACGCCAGGCTGGCAGGCAAGCGGGTGGTGGACATCGGTTGCGGGGGCGGCATCCTGGCGGATTCGATGGCCCGCAAGGGGGCCCGGGTGCTGGGCATCGACTTGGCGGGCAAGGCCCTCAAGGTGGCCTTGCTGCATGCGATGGAGGCCGGCACCGAGAACGTCGAATACCGGGAGGTGGCTGCGGAGGCGCTGGCCGCTGAACAGCCGGGGCAGTACGACGTGGTGACCTGCATGGAAATGCTGGAGCACGTGCCGGATCCATCGTCCATCGTCCGGGCCGCTGCCACCTTGGCAAAACCCGGTGGCTGGGTGTTTTTCTCGACCTTGAATCGCAACCCGAAGTCTTTCCTTTTCGCCATCGTCGGTGCTGAATATCTGCTGAAGATGCTGCCGAAGGGAACCCACGAGTACGCCCGATTCATTCGCCCCAGCGAACTTGCGCGCTGGTGCCGCGACGCGGGGCTGGACCCCGCCGACAGCCGGGGCATGGAATACAACCCGCTGACGCAGCGCTACTGGCTTTCCGGCGATACCAGCGTGAATTACCTGGTCGCCTGCCGCAAACCATGACGACACCTTTTCCCGATCGAGCCGTGGCGCGCTGGACGCCGCGGGCGGTGCTGTTCGACCTGGACGGCACGCTGGCTGATACCGCCCCCGACCTCGGTGGGGCCCTCAACCGACTGCGACAGCGGCGCGGTCTGCCGGCCCTGCCACTGGAGGTGTTGCGGCCGGTGGCCTCGGCGGGCGCGCGCGGCATGCTGGCGGTGGGCCTTGGCATTGCGGCAGACGACCCGAACTACCTGGCCTTGCGTGACGAGTTCCTGGCTGAATACGAGGCGGCGCTGGATGTCGACTCGCGGCTGTTCGACGGCGTGCAGCGCCTGCTCCGCCAACTGAGCCAGGCAGGACTTGCGTGGGGCGTCGTGACCAACAAGGCGATGCGCTTCACCGGCCCGGTGATTCGCGGCCTCGGCCTGTCGGACGCTGCGGTGGTCATTGCCGGCGATACCACGCCACATGCCAAGCCGCATCCGGAGCCCTTGCTGGAAGCTTGCCGACGACTGAACATCGCGCCTGCAGACGCCATCTACGTGGGCGACGACTTGCGTGATGTGCAGGCGGCCCGGGCGGCCGGCATGCCGGCCGTGGCGGCAGCCTATGGCTACCTGGGCCAGGAACCCGACCTCGGCGCCTGGGGGGCGGATGCAGTGATCAGCGAGGTGCTGGACCTGTTGCCGCTGCTGGGGATCGTGGAAAGTCACCCGGCGTCCTGAATTTGTTGGGGGCCTCTTGAAAGGCGGACGGGCACCCTGATCTACAATACCGAATACGGGGCCGACCTGGTTTCGACGTGGGTGCGGAATCAGAGCGGTGCATGCCGAGCACCAGTAAGCTCGTAAATCCACTGGATCAAAGTAACTGCGAACGACGAACGTTTCGCCCTCGCCGCTTAACACCGGTGAGCCTCTCAACGGTTGGCCGATAGGCCGGGCCCGCAAGGGCTGAGAGGTCATTCATATCGGCTGGTCTTGAGCCGGGTCACTCGGTTCAAGACGAGATCAAGTGACTGGCGTTGTTGGTAGCGTGCTCCTGCGCGACCGCAACGTGAGATTCAAATCAGTGAGCTAAGCATGTAGATCTGCCTGAGGATGGCTTGCGGACGCGGGTTCAATTCCCGCCGGCTCCACCACCTGAGACGGCCAGCGCCTGTGACGACAGTCGTGGCGCTGGCCCGTCAACTTCCCTGAATTGGCGTTGAGCGGCATTTATTTGCCTCGCCTGGCGCCAGCACCTCCCTGTGCACCGGCTGTCGCTGCCCGCCCTCTGGCTTGGCCGACTCGAGAGCTTCAGCCGTGCTGTCGCCACGCCCTCCGTATCGCCGACGTGCGAGCACTGCCGAAGAGCAGAAGGAACCGCCGGGCGTCCCAGTCGCTGGTGCCCGCGCGGCTCGGCCGCCTTGGCCCGGGTGATGGCCGTGGCTCTCCGTGGTTCTCTGCGCGTCTTCGAGTAACGCTGCTGCGGCGGCTCGAAACGGGCCAGGCGGTGAGCGCTGCTCGAGGCGAGCGGCAGGCGTTCGCTTCCAGCATGCCTGTTGTGCGCCGGGGCCCGACGCCTGCTGCTCGCAAGCGACCCGTGCGCGCTGTCGCGGCTGCCGCTCCCAGGCGCAGGTCGGGGCTGCGTCGGAGGTCAGCCTCATCGCTGGCGGACCGACGGCCGATCGGCCACGCGATTCGCGGGCGCACACACGGCGCTCGCTCGCCGTTCTCTCCACGCTTTCGGGGGCGCCACGACGCCCGGTCCACGGCCGGCACGCTGGGCACATGCGGGCCGTGCCCGGCCGGCCGGCCCCTCAACGGTCCATCGGCCCGTGCCGGCGCAGTGGGCGAGAGTGGGCAGGGCTGACCTGAACGCGCTGCGAGCGGCTCGTGGCCTTCCCACCTGCTCTGCGTCTTCGCGCTGGGACCGCCCCCTCGGAGCGGCGGTCCCAAGGACGTCCGGCCGGTGGCATGCGGGCGTCTTCCCGTTGTGCCTAGCCCCTTGCTGCACAGGCGAGGCAGTGGGACGGCCGGCGGCGCTGCGCCACTTCTCCAGGCCCGGCGTTCCATCGTGGCAGGATGCAGCCTCGGCCGCGGGCGGAACGCGCCGTTTCCATTCGTCTCCATGCCCGCTCCCCGAATCGCCAGCTTGCCTCATCCTGACCCGGGCATGGCGGAATCGCCAGGCCCGGCTTGTCGCGACGAGCCGTGAGCCTTGCTTCTGTGCTGCGACCTTGCCTGTCCCGATCCCAACCTCATCCCAGGACGTGCTTGCCATGAAAGCTGACTTCCCCTCGATGTTCCTCATGCCTGCCGTGGCTGCCCACCGCTTGCTCGTGGCTGGCGGAGTGATGCGCTTCCACAAACGAGGCGGCGACAGGGCGGGCGCTGCGGCCCGATCGGCGAAGGCGGACAGGCGGCGGATCCGCCCCCATCGCTTGTGGCGAGCGGGCCGTGTCGTGATCGGGGTGGCGGCCTTGACGATCGCAACGCATGCAGCGGCCGAGATCCGCTAGCAGTTGTCCGCCGAATTGGGCTGGCAGACCGGCTGGATTCGAATGGACACCGGCAGCGATTGGCCCGAGCCACTGACGCATCTGCAAGTGCGGACTGCCGATGGACAGCAGCTCACCGACGTGCGGCCGACCGTCTTCACTGAAGAGGGCGCCGCCACGGGCATGGCGCAGGTGGCTGGTGACTACCGGGCGGTGGCCTGGTCGGCCTCCGGCGAGCCTCGGCTGCTCCCCCGCCCGCAGCTGCCGGGGGCGACGCCTGCCGTCCCATCCGGCATGAACCGGGCCGGCGACGCCATTGCCAATGTGACGATCCAGGCGGACGGCCTCGATGGTGGCGGCCGCGCGGTCTGGTGGTCAGGGGGCCGCGCCACTGTATTGGCGCCGTTGACCGAGCACGCAGGCGGTGAAGCCTACAGCTATGCCGCGGACGTCAACGATGCGGGGCAGGTGGTGGGGGGCTCGACCCTGCATGAGAACGGCGAGTATCGTGGCAGCCATGCGGTGATGTGGGACCGCGGCAAGCCGATCGACCTGGGTACCCTGCCTCCGCCCGCTTCGGGCATCGTGAGCTTCAGCGAAGCCACCAGGGTGAACAATGCCGGCCAGGTGGTGGGCAATGTCATGTTTGCGGATGCCGAGCAACACGGCGTCGGGGGCTGCGCCTTCGTCTGGTCCGACGGCCAGATGATGCGACTGACGGCGCCGGGGGAGGACAGGACCGCCAGCCACATCGTCGACCTGAACGAGGCAGGACAGGCCCTTTTCAATGCCGCCCATTACGTGGGCGAGGGCAACGATCAAACCACTGCCTATGTCTGGCAGGACGGGCAGCTGGTGCGCCTGACGGGCTTGCGGGAGGGCCCCGGCGGCTTCACATATGCGCGCGACCTCAACGAAGGCGGCGTTGTGGTGGCGAGTTCGAACGGTTCTGCAGCCGTTGCATTGGATGGCCAGCAGTTCATCGACCTGAACGACCTGGTCGATCCCGCCGCGCTGGGCGACTGGCACTTGGCGGACGCTGTGGCGATTCGCGAGGACGGCCGCATCCTGGTGGAGGCACTGCGAGGACAGCCGCATCTCGGCACCCTCGAGCGGGTTGCCTTCGTGCTGACGCCGGTGCCCGAGCCGGCCTCCGTCCTGCTGATGCTGGGCGGCCTGGCAGTCCTGGCCGGCGGTGCACGCCGACGCAGCGCCGCGCGTCGTGGCTCGTCCAAGGCAAGCTGATCCAACGGCCTTCGCGCAGGGCCGCGGCGGCCGCCTGGCGAGGGGCCACGTCACCGTTTGCAGCGAGGACTGCACGCCCTACACCGTCTGCCCTGGGAACGGGCCGTTGTCCGTCTGGATCGACATCACCTCCAGTTCTGCCGGCCAGCAGGCAAGATGGCCGCAACCACGCGACGACCGGGGGCGATGGACGATGCCGACGGCGGTGACGATGTGGCCGTGCCAGGCACGCAGTGCATGGCGGTCCGGCCCGGGACCTTCGCTGTGGAGCCGCAGCCAGAGGCTGGAGTCATGGACCAGCCGCGATGTCGGCTCCCGGCGGCGACGCTCCTTCTCGGGGACATGCCATAAGGCGACATGTTCGAACTCCACGCGCAGGAAACCGTGCACGGCCAGCATGCGGCCGCTCAGCTCGGACAGACGGTCCAGCACGTCGTTGACGGAACACAGGTTCATCGTCCAGGACTCCTCGGGTCTTCAGCGGCCCCCTGCAGGTGGTATGCGGCGACTGGCGGTCGGTGCCCCGCGCTGGATCGGGCTGCCCCATCGACTTGTCACCTGAAGGGCCGGGTGTCGTCACCGTCGCGCCTCGGCGGCATGCGCTGTCGCAGGCGGGCCGGGCCGGGCGGCTGCCCAGCATGAGGGCGCTCGGTGCGCTGCCGTCGCCCGATGCCGGGCGTCGCTGACCGAGGTGGCAAGCACCCGCGGCAGGCGCCATCAGGCGACGGGCAGCGCCGTGCTTCCGTTGGCGATGCCAGGATGAGGCGGGGCCGCAGGCCGGTCCAGCCGGCCGGGGTCGGTCCCGCGCCTCACCCGGGTCGGGGCGCAGCGGCTTATTGCGCCGGCACCCCGTCTTGCCACAGCGACCAGCGCTGCACGATGTCGCGCACGAGAGCGCCGCCCACCTTGGCCAGGTTGCGGGTGGCCGGCACGAAGCCGCCAGTGGTGCCGCCGCTGGACGCCATCAGCGAGGCATATGCGCTCTGGCCGGGATAGGGGCGGTCGAAGTTGGACGCGGTGCGCAGCACGGCCAGGCGCTTGAGGTCCAGCTTGCCGGCAGCGGCCGCACGGGCCAGGGCGTTGTAGGTCGCGTTGTCTTCCTGCTGCGTGGTGCAGTAGGTGGCCTGGCCGTCGCTGAGCAGGCGGGTCCAGTCGCGTGCATGCTGGCCCAGGCGGTGGCCGTGCCACCAGGTGTCGCCGGCCAGGGTGTCGCACTGCGTCACCCGCGGCGGCTGGTTGGCCGGAGCCCAGCGGTAGTTCTTGCGATAGGCACGCGCTTCGGCGCTGTCCTCGAGTGGCACGTCGCGGCTGAGGGCCAGGGCTTTCTGCAGCAGCGCTTCGTCGAGCTGGAAGGCTTCGGTCCGGTAGTCGAACTTCGGCTTCTCGCCAGGGCCCTTGGTCATGATGCCGAAGTAGCCGCTGTTCCAGTGGCGTGGCATCTCGCGCGCGTCGATCTCATGGGCAATGCCGACGTCCACCAGCCAGCGCGCCCAGGCGGCGGTGCCCAGCGTGCCGCGTGCCGGGTCGATGCCCGCAATGCCGGCGATCAGGAAATAGGTCTTGCGCAGGTCGAAGCGCGGATCCAGCGTCACGGCCAGCGTCGATGCGGCGGCGTTGGCATGGCCCATGCCGGTGGTCAGCAGGCAGACGCCGTCGTTGTTGCAACGGAGGTCCGGCGCATCCGGCGAAAGGCCGGGCACCCGCACCTTCTCGGTCAATGTGAAGGGGTCGATCCATGGTGCCGCTTCCGGCTCGAACATCGAAATGATCAACACCTTCAGCGGTCGCGGCGTCTCCGTGGCGTGGGCCGAGCCGGCCAGCGCCAGCAGACCGGTCGCCAGCAGGCGGACCAGCGTCTTTCCTTGCTTCTTCATCTTGACTTGACTCCGTATGGGCCGCGCCGCCCGGGCGGCGGCAGCGTGCCCGCGCAGCGTAGCCGAGCAGGGTGGGTCACTGCCGTGTCAAGTTGTCTATGTATCGGAGCGCACCTGCAACCGGCCTCTGTCAGCCGCCGGGCCGGCTGTGCCGCCGCGACAGCAGGGCCTCGGGTTCGGGCTGAGGCAGTTGCGGGACTTCTTCGTCCGGTGACATCTCGGGCGGGATGGGGTCTTCCACCGGCTGGCCCGGCAGCACCTTGGGCGAGACGGGTTCGTGCTTGGGCGTGGCAGTGGCGAGAAGCGGGGTGCTCATGGGAGGCTCCAGGGTAATGGGGGCGCTGCGCGGCCGGCTGCAGCGGCTCGGGCCATGCGGCCGGGTTGCAGCCGCCATGCAGCGTGATGAGCAATGGGGGTGCCACGCCTGTCCGGGCCGCAAGTGGCCCGGACAGGCGAGCGGCAAGCCCTGCGCTGCCTCCGCAGCGCGATCGACCTCGGGTTTGCCCGCGGTGGCGGGCCGCCGAAGCGCGGCGGCGGGGCCGGCAGGGAGACGACTTCGTGCTTCAGTTGTGCACTATTGCGCTCTCCGGTGGGCTGCTTGCGGCGACACCCGCATTTCGTAGCAAAGCGCGGGGCGGCTGTTTAAGTTCAGCGCGCAGGTAGCCGCCTTGTACAGGCAGAGGGGATGACAGTTGTAGCGCCCCCCGATGTACAAACCCTACCGGAGTTCCTCATGCTCAGCCTGCACACCAACGCCGCTGCCCTGTCCACCAAGTCGGCCCTCAGCCACACCCAGGGTGCCCTGTCGACCTCGATGACCCGCCTGGGCACCGGCTTCCGCATCAACTCGGCCATGGACGACGCTGCGGGCCTGCAGATCGCCACCCGCCTGAACGGCCAGACCCGCGGCATGGCCGTGGCGATGCGCAACACGCAGAACGGCATCTCCATGCTGCAGACCGCCGAAGGCGCCTTCAGCGAGATCACCAACATCCTGCTGCGCATGAAGGACCTGGCCACCGAAGGCGCCAACGGCTCGACCACCGCTGCCGACAAGACCGCGATGCAGGCCGAGTTCGACGCCCTGGGCCTGGAAGTCGCCAACATCATGACCAACACCACCTTCGGTGGCGAAGCCGTGATGAAGTCCGGCAGCGGCAAGCTGACCTCGGCCGTCAACTTCCAGATCGGCTCGGCCACCGCTGAAACGATGACGGTGGACGTGACCACCGGCCTGAGCGATGTCGAGACCGCCTTCGCGGCCGTCAGCGCCAACTACACGGCCGCTGCCACGGGCACCGAGCTGACCGGTGGCGGCGCCAACGCCATGATCGGCACCATCACCACCGCGCTGGACAAGGTCGGTGTCGTGCGTTCGGCCCTCGGCGCTGCGTCCAACCGCCTGAACCACGTGCACAACAACCTGTCGAACATGAGCACCAACGCCGAAGCCGCGCGTGGCCGCATCATGGACGTCGACTATGCGACCGAGACGGCCAACATGACCTCCAAGCAGATGCTGCTGCAGGCCAGCACCTCGATGCTGAAGCAAAGCAACAGCATGTCGCAGCTGGTCCTGTCGCTGATGCAATAAGCGTCGGGCACCCAGCCTGCGGCCGGCGGCAGTGCCTGATGGCACGGCCGCCACGCCAAGGAAAAAGGCCGGACGCGTGAGCGTCCGGCCTTTTGCATGGGTGCTGCGGCAACGCCCGTCACCGGGCGTCCGCCAAGCATCACTTCGCTGCGATGGCAGGAACCGGTGCCGTCAGCGTGATGCTCTGCTCGGCAGAGCAGAGGCTGGAACCACCCTGCTGGCACACCTTGTAGGTCCAGGTGCCCGGCAGGCGCAGCTCGGAATAGCTGCCGTCGTTGCCGGTCTGGCCCACCAGCGTGCCGTTGCGGTAGACCGACACGTTGCTGCCCACCGCGCCGCTGAAGCTGAGCGTCACGCGATGGCTGGTGCCGACGTTCGGCACGGCCCCCACCGACAGGTTGATGACCTGCGGCGTGCCGCCTTCCACGTCAACAAACACCGCCGAGACCGGCCCACGGTGGCCCGAGGCGTCGCGGCCCTGCAGGTAGACGATGTGCCGGCCGGCGCTCAGGTCACCGGTGGGCAGCACGCCGCGCACGGCTTCGGTCCGCTCGTCGTTGAAGCGGCCGTCCACCGCCTGCAGCGGCACCGCCACCGCGCCGGGCGCCCACGGCGGGGTACCGATGTAGGCATCGGCGCCGGTGATGTTCTGCGTCGGTTCCTCGCCGTTGGTGTTGTTGAAGCGCACGTCGGTGATGGTGGCGGTCACCTCCACCGTCTCGCCACGCGCAATGCGCTTGGCATGCGGCTCGCCACCCAGCAGCAGCTCGGTCACATCCGGCCCGGAGGGCAGCATGTAGGGCGCGCGCACCACCTTGGCGGCATACACCAGGGCCTTCATGTTGTCCGGCTTGATGGTGTTGTTGAAGTCGGCGCAGCTCTGGAAGAAGCTGGTGCCCAGCTCGAAGGTGAAGGCCGCCACGCCGAGCTCACCGTAGCTCGGGCCGTCGCTGGTGCCGTCGGTCGGGTACAGGCCGATGGACTGCGTGGGGGTGTAGCCGTTGAACCAGGCAAAGCGCCGGCCCAGCGTCTGCAGGTCGGACGCATTGCCCGAGGGCGCGGGCGTGTTGCCCCAGGGCCAGAGCACCAGCTGGCTGTAGCTGTGGATGTCGAGGTGGATGCCGCTGGTATCGCGCGGGGCGGCATCGTCCAGGCCGGGACCGCGACGGTCGGGCCACAGCGAGCGGATGTACTTCTCGACCGCCTTGATCTCGGGCTCCGAGGCCGGGCCGGTGCCGCGGTAGGTCTGGTCGCACTGGTCGCCGCTGGAGCCTTCGCCGCCGGTGGAGTTCCAGCTGAAGCTGAAGTTGCGGTTCAGGTCGGCACCGCGGTCGACGCTGGTGGCGCCGCAGTAGGCGGTGTTGGTGTTCTTGCGCCACAGCACGCCGCCTTCGGCCTTCTTGCGGCCGTCGGGGTTGGTGTGCAGCAGCAGGTGCACCTCGGTGTTGTCCATGATCCAGGTGGCGTCGGCATTGCGGCCGTAGTACTCCACCAGCCAGCGTGCGAAGTGCAGCACCAGCGGCGAGGTGGCGTACTCGCGGGCGTGGATCGCGGCGTTGATGAAGAGCTTGGGCTTGCTGCCGCCGACCGCGCTGTTGGTGAGCTTGAGCACCCGCATGTCGAAGCCGCCAAGGCCCTTGGTCTTCTCCCAGGAGTCGCCGATGTCGACCCAGCTGGCCAGCTTGGGCCGCAGCTTGATCAGGCCGTCGCCGATGCTGAAGGTTTCCTCGACGGTGGGGTAGCAGGCGAAGCCGGGGATGGCCTGGATGCCGGCATCGGCAGCCATGGCCGACATGCCGCTCTTCAGCCGTGCGGCGGCCGCGGCCTGGATGGCGTTGACGAACTCATCGCGCTTGGCCACGAACTCGGGTGCGGCCTCGATGCGGAAGCCGAAGCGCTGCAGCTTGGCGATTTCCGCGCCGTTGAGTTCCAGCACCAGGAAGCCCTGCTCGTAGTTCGATTCCAGCAGGTTGGCGTGGAAGCTGATGGCCGCCTTGCGGCCGGTCTTCGCGTCCGGGAACCAGGCCTTGTAGATCTGCACCCGCTGCTTCTCCTGCGCCCGCAGCTGGTTCAGGTCATGGCCATGGTCGGCGCCTGCCACGGCGCCAGCGGAAGCGACCGCCAGGCCGATGGCCGCCAGCGCGGCACCGAGTGAGGTGTGAATGAGCTTTTTCATGTGTCCCCTTAGGTTGGTGCCCGTCCGCCCGAGTGGAGTGGAGAGGAAGGCGGCAGGCCCCGGCTTGTGCCCGGGGCCCGGACCAGGCAGGGCGCATTCTGAAAGTCTCAAGGACAAGACGATGTATCGCCCCCGGATGTCATCGGTCGATACAAGGTGCATCGAATTGCGGCGGTATGCTTCCGCACCCTCGGAAATGGCAACCTGTAGTCATTGACAGGCCATTAACGCCTCATTGGCGGTTCATTTCCGGCCGCCTGCTGTTCACAGTGACAGCCGGGCGGTCGCCAGCACGGCCTGGGACACTGAAGGTGAGGGTGTCGCGCGGGCCAGGCAGGCCGCGCGCTTGCTCGGCCTGCGCCGGTTCAAGCTGTCGCTGTTGCAGGGGCCGCAGCGGCAAGTCGTCGAACTGGCCGGTGCCGACGTGGCGCTTCATGTAGCCAGAGAGCTTGACCGCCGCTTGATCGTGGGCGGCGAAGCACGCCGGGTCCCAAGGTCAGCACCAAGCCGGGCATCGACCGCATGACGCCATCGGGCGCGGATTGGGCTGTGGCAATGCCGAAGCTGATTTCCGGCCGCTTCAGTCACTCTCCCCGGCCACAGGCCCGCCGGCAGGCTGCCGCGCTGCAGTGCAGCCTGGCCGGAAGCGCGACCCCGAAACCCGCCCCCGTGACGAAACGCGCCATGGTGGCGCCTCCCTGCGCTGGCGATGGCGCCATTCGCTGCGAGACGTGCGGAAGGCATTGCCGGTGCGTTCGAGGGACGCTGGCCGTGTGGTGGCCCTAGCGAGGAAGGCAGAGAAACGTCTCCTGCACGGGCGCCCGTGGCGGGAAACAACCATGCAGCGGTGGTGCAGGTGGCCTTTGCCCAGGTCCGCGCGACCTCCGGTATCGCGACCCCGGGCCGTGCGCCTCTGCCTACGATGGCCAGGCAAGCCGCCGCGCGCTGTGAGGTGCGGCGAAGTCCCCCGGCCGGCTGCGGCCCCGCTTGCGGCTGCCTGGCCACGACTGCTGGAGTGCGCATGAAGCTGACCCGATTCCCCCGTCATCCGCTGACCTTCGGACCCACGCCCATCCACCCGCTGAAACGCCTGAGCGCCCACCTGGGCGGCCAGGTGGAGCTGTTCGCCAAGCGCGACGACTGCAACAGCGGGCTGGCCTTCGGCGGCAACAAGACGCGCAAGCTCGAATACCTGGTCCCCGAGGCAGTGGCGCAGGGCTGCGACACGCTGGTCTCGATCGGCGGCATCCAGTCCAACCAGACGCGGCAGGTGGCGGCGGTGGCCGCCCACCTGGGCATGAAATGCGTGCTGGTGCAGGAGCACTGGGTGGACCATGTCGATGCGGTCTACGACCGGGTCGGCAACATCGAGATGTCGCGCATCCTTGGCGCCGACGTGCGGCTGGACAGCGCCGGCTTCGACATCGGTATCCGGCCCAGCTGGCAGCAGGCGCTCCAGGAGGTGCGGCAGGCGGGCGGCCGGCCGTTTGCCATTCCGGCCGGCTGCTCGGAGCATCCTCTGGGCGGGCTCGGCTACGTGGGCTTTGCGGAGGAGCTGCGGCAACAGGAAGCCGCGCAGGGCTGGCGCTTCGACTACATCGTGGTCTGCTCGGTGACGGGCAGCACGCAGGCGGGCATGGTGGTGGGCTTCGCGGCCGACGGCCGCGCGCAGCGCGTCATCGGCATCGATGCCTCGGCCAAGCCCGAGGCCACCCACGCCCAGATCGTGCGCATCGCGCGGCACACGGCGGCGCTGGTGGAGCTGGGCCGCGAGATCGAGGCCGCGGACGTGGTGCTCGACACCCGCTACGGCGGCCCGGCCTACGGCCTGCCGAGCGAAGGGACGCTGGAGGCGATCCGCCTGTGTGCGCGGCAGGAGGGCATGCTGACCGACCCCGTCTACGAGGGCAAGTCGATGCAGGGGCTCATCGACAAGGTGCGTCGCGGCGAGTTCCCGGCCGGCTCACGGGTGCTGTACGTCCACCTCGGCGGGGTGCCGGCGCTGAATGCCTACAGCTTCCTGTTCCGCAACGGGTGAGCCGGGCCCGGCATCGGCCCCGGCCTCAGCCCAGCGTGCCGACGATGCTGATCTCGCGGCGCTCGGGGATCTCGTTGTACGAGAGCACGCTCATGCCCGGCGCGAACAGGCGGGCATAGCGGGCCAGCAGCGGGCGGATCTGCGGCATCACCAGCAACAGGGGCGGCAGCGACTGCTGCTTCATCTGTTCGCAGGCCGCCGGCAGGTTGAGCTGCAGTTGCGACAGCAGCTGCGGGTCCACCGGGTAGTTGTCGAGTGCCACCTTGCCGGCCTGGCGGGCCTGGTTCAGGGAGCCCAGCAGCATGTTCTCCAGCTCGGCGCTCAGGCTGAAGACCTTCATCTCCGGCGCGCGGCCGCACAGCTGCGAGACGATCTCGCGGCGCAGGGTGCAGCGTACTTCCGCGGCCAGCAGGATCGGGTCCTTGGTGGTTTCCGCGCTGTCCAGCAGCGTGGTGGCAATCGGCACGATGTCCTTCAGCGGCACGTTCTCGGCCAGCAGCGCGCGGAACACCTTCAGCAGCTGGCTGTGGGTGAGCACCTTCTCCAGCGCCGCCGCCAGCTTGGGGGCCAGGGCGGTCAGCCGCTCCAGCAGCGCCGGCACGTCCTCGTGGCGCAGCAGCTCGGGCAGGTGCTCGCGGATGACCTTGGACAGGTGGGTGGCGATGACGCTCTGCGGTTCCACCACTTGGTAGCCCAGGCCCAGGGCGTGCGCCTTGTCCTGCGGCGCGATCCAGGTCACCGGCAGGCCGTAGGCCGGCTCGATGCCGGGGATGCCGTCGAGCTGACCCCACACCTGGGGCGAGGGCAGGGCCATCAGGCGGTCGGCATGCACCTCGGCCTCGGCGATGATGCTGCCGCCCATCAGCACGGCGTATTGCGACGGCTTGAGGGTCAGGTCGTCACGCAGGCCGATGACCGGCAGCACCAGGCCGAGGGATTCGCTCATGGTCTGGCGCAGGCCCTGCACCCGCTTGCTCAGCGGGGCGCCCTGGGCCGGATCGATCAAGCCCACCAGCTTGTAGCCGACCGACAGCGACAGCGGCTCCACCACCGGCAGGCTCTTCCAGTCCAGCTCGGGGACCCACTCGGTAAGCACGGCGGCCTGCACCGCGGACAGCTCCTCGCTGGCCGGCTGCACCGGCCGTTGCGACATGCGCCAGCCGACGAAGGCCAGCACCACCGCGAAGCACAGGAAGGTCAGCCACGGCATGCCCGGGATGGCGGCCAGCGCCATCATCAGGCCGGCGGCGCTGTAGAGCACGCTGGGCGAGGCCAGCAGCTGGGTGGCCACCTGCTGCTCGAAGTTGCCCGAGTCACTGACGCGGGTGACGATGACCGCGGCCGCCGCCGACAGCAGCAGTGCGGGGATCTGGGCCACCAGGCCGTCGCCGATGGTCAGCAGCGCGTACTGCCGGAAGGCGTCGGCGAAGGACAGGTCGTGCATCAGCGCGCCGATGGCGACACCGCCGACCATGTTGATCACCAGGATCAGGATGCCGGCGATCGCGTCGCCCCGCACGAACTTGGAGGCGCCGTCCATCGCGCCGTAGAAGTCGGCCTCGGCCGCCACCTCGCGGCGCCGCGACTGGGCCTTCTCCTGGTTGATGAGGCCGGCGTTCAGGTCGGCATCGATGGCCATCTGCTTGCCGGGCAGCGCGTCCAGCGTGAAGCGGGCCGACACCTCCGAGATGCGCTCGGCGCCCTTCGTCACGACGACGAAGTTGATGATCATCAGGATCACGAAGACCACCAGGCCGACGACGAAATTGCCGCCGATCACCACATGGCCGAAGGCTTCAATGACGCGGCCGGCCACGTCGGTGCCCTCGTGCCCCTTGAGCAGCACCACCCGCGTCGAGGCGACGTTCAGGAACAGCCGCATCAGCGTGGTGGTGAGGATCACCGTCGGGAAGATCGAGAAGTCCAGCGGCCGCTTGCTGCTCACCGCCACCAGGATGACGATCAGCGCCAGCACGATGTTGAAGGTGAACAGCACGTCCAGCACCACGCCTGGCAGCGGCAGGATCACCATGCCGAGCAGGGCGAACAGGAACAGCGGGATCGCGAAGCGGTGGCGGCGCAACTCGGCCACGGCCTGGGTCAGGTAGTTCATGGTCTTCTGGCGTTCAGGTCAGGTGCGGTGGAACGTCGAGGTCGGTGCTGAGCTGCGGCGCGCTCTTGCGCCGCCCGCCGCGGAAGGCCTGCAGCTGCAGCACGTAGCCCAGCACATGGGCGACGGCCTTGTAGAGCGAGGCGGGGATCTGCTGGTGCACCTGGCTGGTGTTGTAGATGGCACGTGCCAGCGGCGGCAGGCTCACCACCTCCACGCCATGCTCGGCGGCGACCGCGCGGATGTAGAGGGCCATCTCGTCCACCCCCTTGGCCACCACGAAGGGGGCCTGGGCGCGGTCCTCGTCGTACTTCAGGGCGACCGCGTAGTGCTCGGGGTTGACGATCACCACGTCGGCGCCGGGCACGGTCTTGCGCACGCTGCGTCGGGCGATCTGCTGCTGCAGCTGGCGGATCCGCTGGCGCACCTCGGGCCGGCCTTCGCTGGTCTTGTGCTCTTCCTTCAGCTCGCGCTTGCTCATGCGCAGGCCCTGCAGGAAGAAGAAGCGCTGCAGCGGCAGGTCCAGCAGCGCAAAGCCGGCATACACCACGCAAAGCGCCATCACGCCGTCCAGTGCCAGGCCCATGGCATGCTGTAGCGCCTGCGGCAGCGGCATGGCGGCGGCGCGCAGGTGCTCGCCCAGCATGGAGGTCGAGACGTGGTACAGCACCGCGATCATCAGCGCTGCCTTCAGCAGCGAGATGCCGAAGTCGCTCCAGTGCTTGCCGCTGACGAGGCGGCCCAGGTTCTTGGCCGGGCTCAGGCGCTCCAGCTTGGGACCCATGTTGGCGGTGCTCAGCACCCAGCCGCCCGGAAACAGCGAGGCTGCGAGCACCGTGGCCGGCACCGCGAGCAGCGGCAGCACCATCTTCACCAGCAGCAGCAGGGTGGTGGTGAAGGCGGTGGACCAGGCGTTGTCCAGCGTGCCGTCGCCCGAGAGCTGCGCGAAACCGTGGGTGAAGAGCAGGCGGAAGTCATCCAGCCAGCCGGGCAGCATCAGCACCGTCAGCTTGAGCGCGATGAGGATGCCGACCACCGTGGGCACATCGCGCGAGCGAGCCACCTGGCCCTGCTCGCGCGACTTGCGCAGCTTCTGTGGCGAGGGCTTTTCGGTCTTGTCGTCGGTGGATGCGTCAGCCATGCACGCCTCCTGCCTGCAGGCTCTGGTGCAGCATCTGCAGCACCCGCTGCGTCATGCGCACGTAGTGCTCGGGAATGAAGCGGACCATCTGCGACAGCACCAGCAGGCCGAACAGCGTCACCACCGAAAAGCCGAGCGAATAGAGGTTGAGCGAGGGCGCCACCCGGTTCAGGAAGCCGAAGCCCAGCTGCACCACCAGGCTCGAGAAGATGACCGGCACCGCCAGCAGCATGGCGGCCGAGAACACCCAGGCCACGTTGAGCGCCAGGCCCTGCAGCGTGGCCAGGGGAATGCCGGCGGCACCCACCGGCCAGGCCTTGAAGCTGGCGCCCAGCACGCCGGTGAGCACCAGGTGGCCGTCGATCGAGAAGAAGACCAGGATGCACAGCATGTAGAGCAGGCTGGACACTACGTCCGAGGAGCTGCCGTTCATCGGGTCGTTCATCAAGGCCATCGACAGGCCCATCTGCGACGACACCATGTAGCCCAGCACCGTGATCGCCGACATGGTGAGGTGAAAGGCGAGCCCCAGGCCAAAGCCGATCAACGCCTGCTCGACGGTGGCCACCACGCCGTGCAGCGAGAAGGCGTCGATGGCGGAGGCTGGCTGGGCAGCGGGCAGCAGCACCACCGCGAGCGCCAGCGACAGCAGCACGCGCGGCGCCACCGGCACCATCGCCTCGCCCACCACCGGCGCGGCCGACAGCATGGCCATGGTGCGGCAGAAGGGCCACCACAAGGCGCTCAGCAGCGCCACCAGCTGGCCGAACATCAGCTCCATGCGGTTCAGCCCACCAGCGAGGCGGCACGCTGGAAGATGGAGACGCAGAAGTCCATCAGCCAGCTCGCCATCCAGCCGCCGGCCAGCGTGATCACCAGCAAGGTGACCAGCAGGCGGGGCAGGAAGCTCAGGGTCTGCTCGTTGATCTGGGTGGCGGCCTGGAACAGGCTCACCAGCAGGCCCACCACCAGGCCGGGCACGGCCAGCACGGCCACCAGCACCATCACGATGTGCAGGCTCTCGCTCACCAGGTCCACGGCAACGTCGGGCGTCAGCATGTCAGTAGGCCTGTATGCTCGTCACGAGCGTGTTGACGGTGAGCGTCCAGCCGTCCACCAGCACGAACAGCAGCAGCTTCAGCGGCAGCGAGATGACCAGCGGCGACAGCATCATCATGCCCATCGCCATCAGCACCGAGGACACCACCAGGTCGATCACCAGGAAGGGGATGAAGAGCATGCAGCCGATCTGGAACGCGGTCTTCAGCTCGCTCAGCACGAAGGCCGCGAGCTTGACGGTGAAGGGGTGGTCCTCCGGCTTCGCCACCTTGGAGCCGGCCAGGCCGCCCACCTGGGCGAGCGAGGCCTTGCTGGTCTGCGCCAGCATGAAGCGCGACAGCGGCACCTCGGCCACCTTGAGGGCCTGCATCAGGCCGATGCGGTCCTCGTCGTAGGGCACGAAGGCCTGCGTCCAGACCTGCTCGCCGACCGGCCGCATCACCAGCAGCGTCAGGATCAGCGCAATGCCGGTGACGATGCGGTTGGGCAGGCCCTGCTGCAGGCCCAGCGCCTGGCGCAGCAGCGACAGCACGATGACGAAGCGCGTGAAGCTGGTCATCATCAACATCAGCGCGGGCAGCAGCCCGAGCAGGGTCATGATGACGAGCACCTGGGTCTTCACGGTGAACTCGTTGGTCGCGCCGCCGGGGCCGGCCTGGCCGAGCAGCTCGATGGTGCCCGCCTGCGCGCTGGGCGCCAGCAGCGTGAACGCTGCAAGGCCCAGGGCCAGCAGGAGGGGCAGGCGGGCCTTCAGCTTCATTGCGCCAGGCTGCCCAGGTCGAGGTCGCTGCTCAGCTCGACGACCTTCAGTGCGTAGTTGTCGCCGGCTACCACCACCTCGGCACGGCCGATGGTGGTGCCGTTGACCTTGATCACCAGCGGCTCGCCGGCCAGCGTGTCGAGCTCGACCACGCTGTCGGCGCGGATGTCGGCCAGGTCCTGTAGCGAAACACGCGCGCTGCCCACTTCCAGGGTCAGCGTGACGGGGATCTTGCGCATCATGCGGCCCAGGTCGCGGCGCGGTTCGGCACCGGCGGGCGCTGGCAGGTCGCCCGGCGCGGCGGCGGCTTCGCCGAGCAGGGAGTCGATGGCGGGGTTGTCGCTCAAGTCCATGAAGTCGCTTCTCTCGGGGGTCAGGCGGCGCGGCTCAGTCCGCGTCGGCAAAGGAGGTGAGGCACAGCTTGCCCTGGTGCTCGGCCACCGTGGCGGTGTAGAGGCGGGCGTCGTCCACCCGCACCTCGGTGGGGCCCAGGCGCACCGGAATCAGGTCGCCCACCCGCAGGTCGAGCAGATCGCCCAGCGGCATTTCCTTCTCCAGCAGGCGGGCGGTCAGCGTCAGGCGCAAGCGCTGGCTCAGCGGGCGGCTGTCCGCGGCGCCGTGCTCGGCGTTGCGCGCCCGCGGCGCGGGCAGGCAGGCCAGCAGCCGGTCCATCCAGGCGTCGTCGAGCAGGAGCCGCAGGCTCGCGTCCACGCCGTGCTGGCGGTCGATCAGTTGCACCCGGGCGATCCATGCCGGGCCGCGCGGCAGCAGCGCTGCGGTGGCACGCCAGGCCAGGCTGGGGATGTCGTACGGTGCGCCGTCCAGGCCGGCCTGGATGCGCCCGGCCAGCGCTTCGACGAACTGCTGGGCCAGGCTGCTGGCCAGGCGGTCTTCGGTGGCGGTGGGCGGCAGGGTCTGCGGATCGGTGGCCGCGCTGCGGCCGCCGTAGCGCAGCGCCAGCAGCGTCAGCAGCAGCGGCCGCTCGACGGCGCAAGCGATGCTGCCGGCCTCGGCCGCAAAGGCGTTCCAGCGGCCGGCGTCGGCCGGCACGCTGCTGCGCTCGATGCTCACCTTGCCGAGCTCGAAGCCGGCGCGCCAGCGGCGGTTCAGGACCTGGCCGAGCAATTGCGCCAGGTCTTCCCGCCAGCACTCGGTGAAACGGCCCAGCCGGTGCACCGGACGGCCGAGCGTGGACGGATCCAGCACCTGGCAGGGCGTCGGCGGTGACATCGTTCGTTTCATCGTCTCTGGGTCAGAAGTGGGAGGCGGCCGAGGCATTTCGGCGCCGAACAAAATTGTCTTGAGCCACGATTTGATTTTTCCGGCAGGCGGTCGCCTTATTGAGGGGAGCGGGAATGCATTTCGAGGTAATGCCGCTTCCATGCAGACGTTCTGCCTTATTGGCGGCGGATTGTATGGACCCACTATGGCGACGCGTAAGGCATTTGCCTATACACCCGGGCAGGGCCGGGCGGGTCGCCAAACTGCCCCGCTGCTGCGTGCGAAAGTGCCGTTTGCCCGCTCCCAGACTGGCGTGGCAGCCGATGGCGGGGAGCCGCAGGGGAACTTGATAGTGCGCGATGCCGAATCGCCAGGAAGTGAGAAATTCTTCTCGCACTATTCGCCGTATAAGAATTTTCCGGTGTCCTCCGATCGCATCTGCCGTAGCGGGTGAATACCCCATGGTCGCAATATCGCTGCCCGAACGCAGCTGGGTTTCGTCACCCCGATGAAACCCGCTGGCTGCTCCAGACAAGGGATCACAGCGAAATGAACATCGAATTGGGCGCCTGGGCCCGCACCGGCGGTGCCGCAGGCGACGCCGGCTTGTCCGACTTCGCGCTGCCGCAACCTTCCCAGCCTGCCCCGGCCGACGGCGGGCCGAGCAGCGGCAGCTTCATGGACAGCCTGAAGGCCGCCGTGCAAAGCGTGGATGCCCAGGACCGTGCGGCCAACGAGAAGATGGCCGCGGTGGATGCCGGCCGCAGCGACGACCTGGTGGGCGCCATGCTGGCCAGCCAGGAAGCCAGCCTGTCGTTCTCGATGCTGACCCAGCTGCGCAACAAGGTGGTTGGCGCGATGGACGAGCTGATCAAGCTGCAGCTTTGAGGTCGCCACCGTGCTCAACTCTGTGAAGACCGGGCTGCAGCGGCTCGGCCCCAATGTCGCACGCGCCGGCCTCGGCGCCGGCCTGATGAACCGCCTGCTGCCGCTGGTGGTGCTGGCCATCGGCGTCACTGCACTGGTGATGATGCTGGTGTGGCGAGACCAGTCGGCCTACAAGCCGGTGTTTGGCAGCCGCGAGAAGGTGGCGGCGGCCGACATGATGGCCGCCCTCGACGCCGAGCAGATTCCCTACCGCGTGCACCCCGAGACCGGCCAGGTGCTGGTGCCCGAGGACGTGCTGGGCCGCGTGCGCATGCTGCTGGCCAGCAAGGGCGTGGTGGCCAAGCTGCCGGCCGGCCTGGAACTGATGGACCGCAGCGACCCGCTGGGCGTCAGCCAGTTCGTGCAGGACGTCCGGTTCCGCCGCGGCCTGGAAGGCGAGCTGGTGCTGAGCATCCTGTCGCTCGATGCGGTCGAGTCGGCCCGGGTGCACCTGGCCATCGCCAAGTCCTCGTCCTTCGTGGTGAGCGATGGCGCGCCCAGCTCCGCCTCCGTGGTGGTGGGCCTGAAGCCGGGCCGCAGCCTGGCTGCCGAGCAGATCGCGGCCATCGTCAAGCTGGTTTCCGGCAGCGTGGCCGGCCTCGATGCGCAGCGCGTCAACCTGGTGGATCAGGCGGGCAACCTGCTGTCCTCGCGCATCGACCTGAGCGACGGCTTCGACGGCAGCGCCCAGGGCGACGAAGCCGCCCGCCGCGCCAAGGAAGACACGCTGCGCAATGTCGCGGCGCTGCTCGGCCCGGTGCTGGGCGAGCAGAACTACAAGGCCAGCGTCACGGCCGTGGTGAACAACGACCGGGTCGAGGAGACGCTGGAGCGCTACGGCGAGGCGCCCAAGGTGACCAACGAGGCGATGCGCGAGGAGCAGGACGTCGATCCGATGGCCCTCGGTGTGCCCGGCTCGCTGAGCAACCGGCCGGTTCCCGCCGCTGGTGCCGCCTCCGGCGCGGAGCCCGGCACGGCTCGCAAGAACGCCACCACCCGGCAGTACGCCTACGACCGCAGCGTGACGCGCATCAAGCGCAGCCGCGGCAAGCTCAGCCGGCTCAGCGTGGCCGTGGTGCTGAACAACGCGGCCGCGCCGGGCGGCAAGGGCCTGTGGAGCCCGGCCGAGGTGGCCGGCATCGAGCGCCTGCTGCGCACCGGCCTGGGCATGGACACCGAGCGAGGCGACCAGCTGGCCGTTTCCGCGGTGGCTTTCCCGGCCGCGCCCAAGGTGGCTGCACCGGCCTGGTGGGAGGAGCACAACCGGTTGCTGGACATCGGCTCCTGGTTGCTGACGCCGCTGGCCTTCCTGTTTGGTTACCTGCTGGTCGCCCGGCCGCTGCTGCGCATGCTGGGCCAGCGCCTGGCGCCCGGTACCGGTGCGCGCGGCGGTGCCGCCGTGCTGGCCGGCGCGGCCGCCGCTGCGGGCGAGCTGCCGGCGGCCCAGGCTGCCGCCATCCCGCTCGGTGGCCCGGCGGCGATGGCCGCCACGCTGATGGCCGAGCCCACGCACGCTGCGGCGGCGGGGCCTGGCATGCCGGTGGTGCCCTTGCTCGAAAACTACGACCTGCCCCCCGCCGGCTCGCCGGTGGATGTGATGGTGGAACACCTCAAGACCCTGGCTGCCAAGGAGCCCGAGCGGGTGGCCGAAGTCGTCAAGCAGTGGATGCAGAAACATGGCCGATCCGAATAAGCCCCTGGACCGTCCCGCCGACGACGGCCTGCCCAGCCAGATCGAGCAGGCCGCCATCGTGCTGCTGAGCATGGGCGAGGCCCCGGCCGCGGCGGTGCTGCGCTGCCTCTCGCGCGAGGAGCTGCTGGCCGTGACCCAGGTGATGTCGCGCCTGAGCGGCATCAAGGTGGACTCGGTGAAGACCTCGCTGCAGCGCTTCTTCGACGACTACCGCCAGCAAAGCGGCGTGCACGGCGCGTCGCGCGCCTACCTGAAGCGCTCGCTCGACCTGGCGCTGGGCAGCGACGTCGCCAGCAACGTGCTCAATAGCATCTACGGCGACGCCATCCGGCCCAAGATGGCGCGGCTGCAATGGGCCTCGCCCAAGTGGCTGGCCGAGCGCATCTCGTCCGAGCATGTGGGCATGCAGGCGGTCTTCGTGGCCTTCCTGCCGCCGGCGCTGGCGGGTGACGTGGTGGACGCACTGCCGGCCGCCGGCCGTGACCTGGTGCTGCTGCAGGTGGCCCGCCTCGGCGACATCGATGCCGAGCTGCTCGAGGAGCTGGACGCGCTGGTGGACCGCTGCCTGGAAGGCCTGGGCCTGCAGAGCGCCACGGTGGAAGGCGTCAAGCAGGCCGCGGAGATCCTCAACCGCCTGCAGGGCAACCGCCAGCAGATGGTGGAGCTGCTGCGCGCGCACGACCCCGAGGTGGTGTCGCAGATCGAGGTCAGCATGTACGACTTCTTCCTGCTGTCGCGCCAGAGCGAGGCGGTGCTCACCCGCATCATCGAGGAGGTGCCGCTCGAGCAGTGGGCCATGGCGCTCAAGGGCGCCGAGCCGGCCGTGCGCGACGCGGTGCTGCGCTCGATGCCGCGGCGCCAGGCACAGGCTTTCGAAGACACCATGCGCCGTGCCGGCCCGGTGCCGCTCAGCCGCGTCGAGCAGGCCCGCCAGGAAATCATGGCCACCGTGAAGACGCTGGCCGATGGCGGCGAGATCGAGGTGCAGCTGTTTGCCGAGGCGGTGGTGGAATGAAGCAGCACCACCGGCCGCACCGCTTTCCGCCGCTGTCCCAGCTGTCGGCCGGCGCCGCGCTGGCCGGTTCGGGCGGGCCGCATGCGCAGGCCTCGCTGGCCGAGGCCTTCCAGCAGGGGCTGGACCGTGGCTATCGCGAGGGCTATGACGGTGGCCACCAGCGCGGCCTGCAGGACGGCCATGCCGAGGGCCGCGAGGCCGGCCTGGCCGCCGGCCGCGAGGAGGCGCGCCGGGAGGCGATTGCCGGCTTCGAGACGCTGGCCCGGCCGCTGGACAGCCTGCTGCAGCAGCTGCAGCAGCTGCAGGCCGACTACCAGTCGGCCATGCGCAAGGAAGTGGTCGAGCTGGTGGCGAAGGTCGCCCGCCAGGTGATCCGCTGCGAGCTGGCGCTGCAGCCGGTGCAGCTGCTGTCGCTGGTGGACGAGACGCTCGCCACCATGCCGCCGGTGCGCGAGGGCGTGGAGGTCTACCTCAATCCGGAAGAAGCACAGCGCATTGCCGAGCTGGACCCGGAGCGGGCCCGCCGCTGGACGCTGATTCCCGACCCGCGGCTGGAGGCCGGCGAATGCCGCGTCAAGGCCGATGGCCGTGAAGCCGATGCCGGCTGCCGCCAGCGCCTGGCTGCCAGCATGGACCAGATCGCGGCCCAGCTGCTGCCGGGCGGCGGGGCGGGGGAGGCCGCCGCATGATTGCCGACCTGCTGCGCAAGCTGGAGCTCGACGATGTGCCGGTGGCCACGCCCACCGGCCGGCTGGTCGGCGCCTCGGGCCTGTTGCTGGAGAGCGTCGGCTGCCCGCTGCAGACCGGCCAGCGCTGCCGCATCGAGACCGCCTCCGGCGAGTGGCTGGAGGCGCAGGCGGTGGGCTTTCGCAACGAGCTGTCCTTCCTGATGCCGTTCAAGAAGCCGGTCGGCCTGGCCACCGGCGCGCGGGTGCTGCCGTCCACCGACAAGAGCACGCTGAGCATCGGCCCGTCCTGGCTGGGCCGGGTGGTCAACGGCCTGGGCGAGCCGCTGGACGGCCTGGGCCGCCTAGGCGGCGAGCATTCGCTGCCACCGCATCCGCCCAAGGTGCATCCGCTGCGCAAGCGGCCGGTGCACGAGACGCTGGACGTCGGCGTGCGTGCCATCAACGCCATGCTGACCCTGGGCAAGGGCCAGCGGGTCGGCCTGTTCGCCGGCAGCGGCGTGGGCAAGA
Organism: Eleftheria terrae; assembly: GCF_030419005.1. Taxonomy (NCBI): domain Bacteria; kingdom Pseudomonadati; phylum Pseudomonadota; class Betaproteobacteria; order Burkholderiales; genus Eleftheria; species Eleftheria terrae. The sequence continues at coordinate 1,568,263 of NZ_CP106951.1, read as the reverse complement.
GCGTGCTGCTCGGCCAGATCACGCGGCACACCGAGGCCGAGGTGGTGGTGGTCGGGCTGATCGGCGAGCGCAGCCGCGAAGTGCGCGAGTTCATCGAGATGTCGCTCGGCCCGGAAGGGCTCAAGCGCGCCGTGGTGGTGATCGCACCGGCCGACGAGTCGCCGCTGATGCGGCTGATGGCCACCGAGCTGTGCCACACCATTGCCGCGCATTACCGCGACCAGGGCCAGAACGTGCTGCTGCTGGTCGACTCGCTGACCCGCTACGCCATGGCCAAGCGGGAAGTCGCGCTGGCGCTGGGCGAGCCGCCGGCCACCAAGGGCTACCCGCCATCGGTCTTCAGCCTGCTGCCGCAGCTGGTCGAGAGCGCCGGCAACGGCGAGCACGAGCGCGGCAGCATGAGCGCCATCTACACCGTGCTGGCCGAAGGCGACGACCAGCAGGACCCGGTGGTGGACACCGCCCGCGCCATTCTCGACGGCCACATCGTGCTGACCCGCGAGCTGGCCGAGCGTGGCCACTACCCGGCCATCGACATCGCCGCCTCGGTCAGCCGCTGCATGGCCCAGGTGGTGCCCGAGTCGCAACTGCGCGCGGCGCGCCAGCTCAAGGAGATGGCCGCCCGGCATGCCCAGGTGCGTGACCTGATCCCGCTGGGCGCCTACGTGCCCGGCGCCGACCCGCATACCGACCGCGCGGTGTCGCTGTACCCGCGCATCGAGGCCTTCCTGCGCCAGGGCACCCGCGAGGGCGCGACGCTGGCCGACACCCGTGCCCAACTCGAAGGACTGACGAAATGAGCCTGTCCAGCCTGAGCCGCCTGATCGACCTGCGCGAGCGCGAGGTGGATCGCCTGAGCGCCGAGGTGGCCGCCAAGGGCGCCGTGCGCGACCGCTACCGGCGCAACCTCGACCGCATGAACGCGCTGTGCCAGGGCAGCGGCGCCACCGCCGCGCTGCCGCCCGCACTGTCGATCAATTGTGGCAACTACAAGCAGGCCATGATCGGCATGACGCAGTTGCACCAGCAGGACCTGGCGCTGCACGAAGCCGACATGGCGGTGTCGCAGCAGGCGCTGAGCGCGGCCGCGCGCAAGCACGAGGTGTTCGTGCAGTTGTTGGCACGCCGCGAAGACGCGCAGCGCCGTGCCGTCGAGCAGCGCGAGCAGAAGCGCCAGGACGAATTGGCCACCCAGGTGTGGTGGAGGTCGCAGCGGTGAGCGCGCCGGCTTCAGTGCCGGGCGCCGGCGGTCGCCTTTCAGGAGGCGAACACCCTCCGAGGAGACCTGCATGACCGAAATCAACCCCAGCAGCATGGCGACCCAGCTCGCCACTGCGTACACCCAGGGCGCGCGGGCCCAGCTGACCACCCAGACCCAGCGGGCCGACGAAACCGCCAAGGCGCTGAGCAAGCTGCAGACGGCGCTGCGCGCCTTCGAGACCGCTGCCAGCTCGATGTCGACCAAGAAGGGCGTGCTGCAGTACGCGGCCAGCTTCGACACCACCGGCATCGGCACCGCCACCGCGTCCAGCAATGCCCAGCCGGGCGCCCAGAAGCTGTTCGTGGAGCAGATCGCCACCGCTCACCAGATTGCGTACAACAACCTGCCGGCGGTGCCGGCCTCCGAAGGCGGCACGCTGAGCCTGCAGGTGGGCTCGGGCAGCGCCTTCACGGTGGACCTGTCGGCGGCCGACTCGGATGCCGATGGCAGCCTGAGCCAGGAAGAGACCGCGCGAGCCATCAACCTGGCGCCGAACAACCAGGGCCAGGTCTCGGCGATGATCGTCACGGTCGGCGCGCAGACGCAGCTGGTGCTCACCTCCGCGCAGACCGGGGCGGGCAGCACCGTGACGCTGGACGTCACCGGCATGCCGGCCGGCGCATTGAAGGACGCGCTGGCGGCTGGTCCGACCACGCTGTCGGCGGCGCGCGACGCCATCGTCTGGCTGGGCGCCAAGGACACCGGCATCAAGCTGCAGCAGGCCTCCAACACCGTCACCGCCATCCAGGGCGTGAGCATGAGCTTCACGCGCGCGATGGCGCCCACCGATGCGCCGATCACGCTGGCCATCAGCCAGGACCAGACCGCCACGGCCGACAACGTGCGCACCTTTGTCGATGCCTTCAACACGCTCAAGACGACGCTGGACGAGCTGACGCGCGGCGCCGATGCCGACGCCGGCAAGTCCGCCGCCGTGTTTGCTTCCGACGCCGGCGTGCGGGCACTGCGCAACAAGCTCAACGAGCTGGTGCGGCAGGAATGGAACGGCGTGCGCCTGATGGAGTTCGGCGTCAGCATGGACCGCCACGGCGCACTGTCGCTGGACAGCGCCAAGCTCAACAAGGCCGTGGCCGCCCGCCCGGATGCGCTGAACCAACTGTTCGGCAGCAACAGCCTGAGCGCCCGCTCGGGCCTGCTGGGCGGGCTGGACACCCAGGTGGACCTGTGGGCCGACAGCACGGGCGGCCAGATCAAGCGCCGCCAGGACTCCCTGGCCACCGTCCAGAAGAACGTCCGCCAGCGCCAGACGCGGCTGGACGAGCAGTACCAGCAAGCCTACGACCGCTACCTGAAGCAGTTCTCCCAGCTGCAGACGCTGATGTCCCAGATGGACCAGACCAGCAGCCTGTTCGCCACCACCTAGCCCACCCGCCCGGCGCGGCCCTGCCGCGCCGGCCCCGACCCGAGAGACCGCCTTGACCTACGACGCCTATCGCAGCTATCACGCTGTCAACCTCGAAGCCCGCACCGCCCAGGCCTCGCCCGTGCAGCTGGTGCTCATCCTGATGGACGGCCTGCTGGAAGAGCTGGCCCGCGCGCGCGCCCACATCGAGGCGCGCCGCTACGAGCTGAAGGCCCGCAGCCTGGACAAGTGCATCGACATCCTCAACGGGCTGTCGAGCGCCCTCGACCCCGAGTCCGGCGGCGAGGTGGTGGCCAACCTCGGGCGGCTCTACGACCACTGCGCCCAGCGCCTCTACCAGGCCGGCTATGAACTGGCGCCGGCCATGGTGGACGAAGTGGTGGCCCTGCTCACCACCCTCAAGCGCGGCTGGCATGGCGTGGAGGCACAGCATGGCTGAACGCCACGCCCAGCAGCTGCTGGGCCTGGCCGGCCGCCTGAGCCATGCCGCCGCCTCGCGCGACTGGGCGGCGCTGGCGCAGGCCGATGCGGAGCTGCAGGCGCTGGCACCCCAGCTGGCCCGGCGCGAGGACTGGAGCAGCGCCGAGCTGCGCGCCTTCGCCGTGTTGCAGCACGCCCACCAGCATGCCCGCGAGCGCTGCGCCTGCGAGGCCGAACGCATCGACGCGCGGCTGGCCGAGCTGCGCAGCAGCAAGGACGGCTGGCTGGCCTATGCCCTCAACGAAGACAGTGAAGAAAGCGCCGCATGACCCCATCGATCCCTGCCGCCCCTGCTGTTCGCCTGCCGGCCACTGCGCTGCCCGGCACGCTCGACGCCGCCGTGCCGGCCGCCGATGACCTGCTGACTGCGCTGCCGCAGGCGCCGGCGTTTGCCGGTGCCTTGCAGCAGGTGGTGCAACAACTGCTGGGCGAACGCCTGCCGCAAGCGCTTGCCGAGCCTGCGCTGCCCGCCGTGCCGCTGGCGTTGCCGCCGGGGATGCCGGCGCCTGCGCTGCCGGCCGAGCAGGTGCCGGCCGCCGCGGACGTGGCGCTGCCCACTCGCGCCAACGCCAACGCCAACGCCAACGCCGGTGCGGATGCGGATGCGGATGCGGGTGCCGGCACGCCGGCGGCCGCGACGCTGCCGGACTGGATGGCGGCCCTGCTGCTGCCCACCGGCCTGCCGCTGCCCCAGCCGGCGCCCGCAGGCGGGCCGGCCGAGGCGGGCGCGCACGCGCCGCAGGCAGCCAAAGCCACCACGCATCCCGGCGCTGGCGTGCCAGGGCTGGTGAATGCCGCGGCTGCCGCACAGCTTCGGCTGGCCCTGCCGGCCGCCGGCCTGCCGGCAGCCGCCGCAGAAGCGCTTGCCGTGCCGGACGCCTTGGCAGCCCAACTGCCGGCCGCTGCCGCGCCGGCCGCTGCTGCGCCGGCCGGGGGCCCGACGCCGCTGCCCGGTGCCGACGCCCGGGTGCCGGTGCCCGGCGCCAGTTTCGATCCGGCACGACTGGCCGAAGCCCGGGAACTGCCGGCGGCGGCGCTCGATGCGCAGGCCGGTGGCGTGGGCAGCGGTGGCACCGGAGACGTGATGGCGGCGCTGCCCTCCCAGTCCGGCGGCGCAGCGGCGGCCCTGCAGGCGGCAATGTCCCTGCACGGCGGCAGCGCAGCTGTCCGCGAGGGCGGTGCACAGGCGGCCCAGGCCACCGGCGGCGCCAAGCTGCGGGCGGCACCCGCCAGCCAGCCGCTGGCCGAGCTGCTGGGTGAGCGCCTGCGCTTCCAGCTGGCCGGCGGTGGCGACCGCGCCGTGATCCGGCTCGACCCGCCCATGCTGGGCAGCGTCGAGATCGTGATCCGCCACGAGGCCGGTGGCCTGCAGGTGCACCTGAGCGCCAGCCATGGCGAGGTGGCGCGACAGCTGCAGGCCATTGGCGACAGCCTGCGCCAGGACCTGGTGCAGCGCCAGTACGGTGACGTGGCGGTAATGGTGGTGGCCGACGCCGGCGCGCGCGAGCGCGACGCCCAGGGCCGCCAGGGCCGGCAGTCACAAGAGCAGCAGTCGCCCGGCCGGGCGCTGGGCGAGGGCGCGGAGGCCCGCAGCGGCTTCCAGCTCACCGACGACAAGGAACGGACATGAAGAAGAGCACGCTGGTGTTGAGCCTGGTGCTGGGCGCCACGCTCGTGGCCGGTGCCGCTGGCGGCGCCGTGTGGTTCCTGCTGCCGCGTGCGGCGGCAGCGGGCGGCCAGGCACCGGTGGTCGAGGAGGCCAAGCCGGACACCCAGGAGTACCGCTACGTCACGCTGGACAAGGTGGTGGTGATGCTGCGCGGCCGCGACGGCGAGCCGTTGGCCCATTACCTGGCGGTGGACCTGGTGTTCAAGGCGCCGGTCAAGAAGGAAAAGGCCACCAAGGCCCAGCTGCCGCTGTTGCGCAGCATCGCGGTGCAGGCGCTGTCGCACTACACGCGCGAGCAGGCGTCGATGATGAGCGTGGAGCAGTTCACGAAAGCGCTCAACGAAGCCATTGCCAAGCGCTATGCCAGCGACCGGCAGGAAGCGCCCTTCACCCAGGCGCTGGTGGGCAAGCTCATCATCGAATGAGCGGCACGGGCCGGCCCTAGCCCGAAGCGGGCCGCCCCTGCGTAGGTATTTGGCTGATCAAGACGGCCGCGGAACGTCCGCAAACCAGGGGGTGGCCCGAGTGTTTTGGGGGCCACGCCTTGTTTGAAGCCCACTTTCCAGAATCCGGACTCTCATGGACTACGGCTACGCCGAACTGCAGAGCGTCGAAAGCGTCGCGGTGGCCCGCAGCCCCGGCGAAGAGCAGCGCCACCTGCTGGCCTATGCGCCGCTGGTCAAGCGCATCGTGCGCCAGCTGTCCTCCCAGGCCGGCGGCGCGATGGACCGGGAGGACATGGAGCAGATCGGCCTGATGGGCCTGCTCGAAGCCCTGCGCCGCTACGGTGCGCCGGACGAGAAGTTCGGCGCCTTTGCAGCGCTGCGCGTGCGCGGCGCGATCCTCGACGAGCTGCGCCGCCAGGACTGGCGCCCGCGTGCCGTGCGCCAGGAAAGCCACCGCGTGCGCGATGCGGTGCGTGAGCTCACGCGCCGCCTGGGCCGCGAGCCGAACGAAGCCGAGATCACCGCCGCCCTGGGCCTCAGCAGCGAAGCCTGGCAGGCGCACCAGCTCAACGAGAACGCCGAAGTCATGGCCAGCTTCGACGAGCTGCTGCATGAGCTGGCCAACCACCCGGCCGACACCTTGTCGCCGGAGGCGCAGCTGGTGCGCCGGCGTTCGCTGGAGCAGGCGCTCGGCCAGCTCAACGAGCGCGAGCAGCGCGTGATCCAGCTCTATTACGAATACGAGGCCAACTTCAAGGAGATCGCAGCGGTGCTCGATCTCACCGAGGCCCGCGTGTGCCAGATCAACAAGGGGGCCCTGAAGAAGATGAAGGCCTTCCTCGAAAGCGCCTGAGGCAGGGACAGGACATCATGCAACTCATCGGAATCGGCATCGTGCTCGGCTGCGTGTTCGGCGGCTTCATGCTCATGGGCGGCAGCTTCAGCGTCATCTGGGAGCCGGTGGAGCTGTTGATCATCGCCGGCGCGGCGGTGGGCGCCATCGTGCTGGGCAACCCCAAGCACGTGCTGTCCGAGATGGTCATCCAGCTGCGCAAGCTGATCACCACCAAGCAGCAGGGGCAGGAGTTCCAGCGCCAGCTGCTGCTGCTGATGTACGAGCTGCTGCAGACCGCCGGTGGCGGCCTGAAGGCGCTCGACCAGCATGTGGAGGCACCGCACCAGAGCCCGCTGTTCCAGCGCTATCCGCAGGTGCTGGAAGAGCCGAAGCTGCTGGCCTTCATCGTCGACAACTTCCGCCTGATGGCGATGGGCAAGATCAACGCCCATGAACTGGAAGGCGTGCTCGAGCAGGAGCTGGAGGCCATCCACGACGAGCTGACGCAGCCCGCCAAGTCGCTGCACAAGATTGCCGAGGCGATGCCGGGCTTCGGCATCCTGGCCGCGGTGCTGGGCATCGTGATGGCGATGAACAGCGTGGCCGACGGTGCTGCCGCGGCCGAGATCGCCGCCAAGGTCGCCGCCGCCATGGTGGGCACCTTCATCGGCATCTTCTTCTGCTACGGCATGCTGGACCCGCTGAGCAACATGATGAAGCAGCTCGTCACCCGCGAGATGTCCACGCTCGAATGCGTGAAGGTGGTGCTGTGCACCCATGTGGCCGGCAAGCCGCCGCTGCTGGCCATCGACGCCGGCCGCCGCCTGGTCCAGCTCAACATCAAGCCGAGCTTCGCGCAGCTGGAGTCGTGGATCGACGCGCTGCAGAACGCGCCGGCTGCCTGAGGCCGGGAACGGGGCGCACATGTCCAAGCACGACAAGCACGAAGAAGCCGTCATCAAGCGCGTCTCGCGCAAGCATGACGACGACGGGCACGGCGGCGGCTGGAAGGTGGCATTCGCCGACTTCTGCCTGGCGCTGATGTGCCTGTTCATGCTGTTGTGGGTGCTCTCCGCGCGCGACAGCGAGCGTGCCTCGCAGGCGCTGGCGGCCGGCAGCCAGCTCGACGAAGGCGCCGGCCCGAACATGGGCGAGTCGATGCGCAGTGCCGACGGCAGCCTGATCTCGCGCGAGCCGGTGCCGGCCACCGCCACCGGCCCGGCCGGCGAATCGGCGGAGCAGCGCCGCGAGCCGGCCGAGCCGGTCAAGCGCCGCTACGACACCGCCGACGACCAGGAAGACCTGTCGCAGCTGCTCAAGCAGCTCAGCGAGCAGTCGGGCCTGGCCGGCAACCTGATGACGGCCATCACGCCGCAAGGCCTGCGCGTGATGCTGCACGACACCGACCGCCGCGGCATGTTCAAGCTCGGCAGCGCGGTGCCCAGCGAGCGCTTCTCGGAACTGCTGCGCCGCATGGGCCCGCTGTTCGCGCGGATCGAGAACCAGATGCTGATCGTGGGCCACACCGATTCGCTGCAGTACAGCCATGCCGGGCCCACCGGCCAGTCGAACTGGAGCCTGTCGAGCAACCGCGCGATGGTGGCGCGTGCCCACCTGCTGGCTGGCGGCATGCCGGGCGAGAGCATCCTGCAGGTGGTGGGCATGGCCGACCGCGCGCCGGTGGATGCCGGGCATCCGTCGGCGGCGGTCAACCGCCGCATCGAACTGCTGATCCTGACCACGTCCCAGGCCCGTGCCACCGCCGCGATGTTCGGCGTGCCGGGCGAGCGCGTGCCCCTGACCGACGGCGTCGATTCGACGCTGCCCGAGCGCGAAGCGCTGCAGCAGCTGCGCAACCGATTGAGCGAGGGCGCGCCTGCTGCCGCAGGCCGCTGACCACATGCGTACTCACAAGACAAGAGGCGATCGAATGAGAATCACCGGCACCGGCTCCACTGCGGGAGCCGCCCCCGTCGCCCCCGCGAGCTCGACGGCCGAGGCCGCCGCCCCGGTCGCCTCCGCCGCACCGGTGCGCGCCCCCACCCTGCAGTCGGCCGCCTTGCAGCCGGCCATGACCGCGATGCAGGGCCTGCCCGAGATCGACCAGGCCAAGGTCGATGCGCTGCGCGAGGCGCTGGCGCGTGGCGAGGTGCGCTTCGACGCCGAGCGCCTGGCCGGCCTGATCGAGCGCTACCACGGAGTGGGCCGATGACCGAGACGACGCCCCTGGCCCGGCTGCTGCAGGGCGTGCGCGCCGACCTGACCGACTACGTGCGGCTGCAGGAGCTGCTGGAGTCGCAGTTCGAGGCCGCCCTGCGCCACGAGACGGTGGCCATGCAGGACGTTGCCGAGCGCATCACCGCGCTGGCGGCGATGCTGGAGGCGCGCCGGCAGGACCGGGTGGCGCTGCTCGAGCAGCTGCTGGCCGGGCAGGCGCAGCCGGCATCGATCGACGCCCTGCTGCCGCAGCTGTCGCCGCAGGGCCGTGCCACGCTGCAGGCCTGGTGGCGCACGCTGGAAGAGCGGGTGCGGCATTGCAAGGCGCTGAACGCCCGCAACTGCCGCCTGCTGATGGACCAGCACGAGATCATGCAGCGGGTGCTGCAACCGGAGGCCGATCTCTATGCTCCGGCCTGAGTTCGCCACCCTGGCCTTGCCGCAGGCGACCGCCGGCGAGCGCATCGCAGCCCCGCAGGGCGGCCGCGGCGGTGCGCCGTTCGCCGGCTTCTTCAACGAAGTGCGCGAGGACGTGCTGGCCTTCATCGAACAGGGCAGCGGCAGCGCAATGGGCGGCCTGAGCCCCGAAGGCAGCCTGCACCGCGCCCGGCTGCAGCCAGCCTCGCCGGCGGCCGTGGCCGCTGCGGCACTGGAGCCGGCCGCACTGGAAGCGAGCGGGCTGGACGCGATGCTGCCGCCCGGCGACCCCAAGCGCCAGTTCCTGGCCGACATCGCTCCCTGGGCGGAAGAGGCCGGCCAGCGGCTGGGCGTCTCGCCGCGCCTGGTGGCCGCGCATGCCGCGCTGGAGTCCGGCTGGGGCCAGCGGCCGCTGCGCGGGCCGGACGGCGAGACCACCCACAACCTGTTCGGCATCAAGGCCACCGGGGGCTGGGGCGGCGAGGCGGCCGACGCGCTGACCACCGAGTTCATCGGCGGCACCCCGGTGCGCAAGACCGAGCGCTTCCGCAGCTACGACAGCGCGGCGGGTGCCTTCCGCGACTACGCCAGTTTGCTGCTGGGCAATCCGCGCTACCGCGCGGCGCTCAACGTGGGCGACGACGCGCAGGCCTTCGCCAGTGGGCTGGCCCGTGGCGGCTATGCCACCGACCCCGGCTATGCCGACAAGCTGGTGCGCATTGCGGCGCGCCTTCAGTCGGCGGAGTGAGGCATGGACATGGGTGCCTGGCCTTCTGGTTCCACCGTGCTGGCAGAGGTGATGCGCGCACGTATCACCTTGCCGGTCTTGGTGTTGCGCACGCGGATCGACTCGCCCTGGCCGCCGGCGTCCAGTGCCTCGCCGTTGGCGCTGACCTCGATGCCGGCATGCCGCGCGACGATGCGCACCGTGTCGCCGCGGCGCAGCAGCCGCGGCACCGCCAGCGCACGCCGCGCCACCGGCTGGCCGGGCTTGAGCGCGCGCCGGCTGCTCTGGCCGACGATGGACTGCGGGTCGGACACCGCGTCTTGCCAGGCTGGCACCGGCCGCCGCTCCAGCGCCAGCTCGCTGGCCTGCAGCGGGCGGTTGGCCGGTATCTCGGCAGTGGCCACCACCACGCGGGCGGACACCTCGGCGCGCACCACCACCGGCTGCTGCCAGCCGGCGGCTTCGCAGCGCACCGAAAAGCGCATGCGCGCGGCATGGCGGGTGTCGAGCGGCTCGATGTCCAGCGGCTCGGCACAGTCGGGCAGTGGCTTCAGGCCGGTCAGCACCGACAGCTCGAAGGCCGGCTCCAGCAGGCCGTCGCGCTCGGCCTGCTGCTGCAGCAGCTCGCGCGCCGCCTCGGCCACCTGGGCCTCCGCGCGGGCCGGTGCGGCCGGTACCGGACCCGAGGCGGCCAGCGCCCACCCCACCCACAGCCAGACCGCCGCGCGTGCGCCGGCCGGCTTCTTCTTCGACTCGAAAGGCAAGTGCATGGGTATCGATTTCGACAAGGCCCTCGGTCTGCATCCCGAGGCCCTCAAGTTGCGGGCAGAGCGGACGAAGATCCTGGCCTCCAACATCGCCAACGAAAACACGCCGGGCTACCAGGCCCGCGACCTGGACTTCGCCGCCACGCTGGCGAGCGTGACCGCAGAGGAAGGCGGCGGCCTGGCGCTCGACACCGATGCACTGTATCGCGTCCCCAACCATGCCTCCAAGGACGGCAACACGGTGGAGCTGGGCGTGGAGCAGGCCGCGTTCTCGCAGAACGCGTCGGACTTCCAGACCAGCCTCACCTTCCTCAACATGAAGCTCAAGGGCCTGGCCAAGGCCATTTCGGGACAGTGACAGCATGACCTTCAGGAACATCGCCCAGATCGCCGGCTCGGCCATGACGGCCCAGTCGGTGCGGCTCAACACGGTGGCCAGCAACCTGGCCAACGCCCAGTCGGCCGCCGGCAGCGAGGCCGAGGCCTACCGCGCCCGCAAGCCGGTGTTTGCCGCGGTGGCCGAGCGCGCCGGCGGCGTGGCGGGCGCCCGCGTGCAGGTGCTGGACGTCGTGCAGAGCGACGAGCCGGTGCGCCGCGCCCACGAGCCCGACCATCCGCTGGCCGATGCCGACGGCAACGTCTACTACCCCAACGTCAACAGCGTGGCCGAGATGACGGACATGATGTCGGCCTCGCGTGCCTTCGAGAGCAATGTCGAGGTGATGGGCCGCGTCAAGCAGATGCAGGCGGCGCTGCTGCGCCTGGGCGAGGGCTGAGCATGCAGACCACCCTGAACTCCACCACCACCGGCGCCGCCGCTGGCGCGACGGCGGCCCCCACTGCCGCGGCCAACGGTGCGCCGTCCGAGCTGTTCACCACCTTGCTGGTGGCACAGATCAAGAACCAGAACCCGCTGGAGCCGGCCGACCCGAGCCAGTTCGTCGGCCAGCTCACGCAGCTGAGCCAGATGGAGGCGCTGCAGAAGCTCGCTTCGCAAGGCGAGGCGCAGGCCACCATGCTGGCCAGCCTGCAGCAACTCGCGCTCGGCGCCCAGGTGGGCAGCACCGTGAGCGTCGCCACCGACAGCCTGCGGCTCGAAGGCGAGCCGGTGTCGGGCCGCTTCGTGCTGGACGGCGCGAGCGCCCAGACCACGCTGCTGCTGACCGGCACCGACCGCCAGCAGCGCCGCATCGAGCTGGGTAGCCAGGCCGCCGGCCAGGTCGACTTCAGCATCGACCCGGCGGCGCTGGGCCTGCCGCCCGGTCGCTATGCGGTGCAGGTGGAGACCGCGGGCGGCGCCGCCCCGGCCGTCGAGGTCGACGGCGTACTGCGCAACGTCCGGCTGTCGCCAGGCGGCAGCGCCATGTTGAACATCGCAGGCATCGGCGAAGTCGCTGCCAGCACCATCACCGGCCTGCAGGGCCGTCGCCAAGAGGAAGTGACCCCATGAGTTTCGCCATCGCCCTGTCCGGCATCAACGCCATCAACAGCGAACTGGACACCATCAGCAACAACATCGCCAACAGCGGCACCTACGGCTTCAAGTCCAGCCGTAGCAACTTCGCCGCCATGGTGGCGGGCACCCAGGCCGCCGGCGCCGAGATCGCCTCGATGACGCAGAGCATCGAGACCGGCGGCGGCGTGGTGAGCACCGGCCGCGCGATGGACGCGGCCATCCAGGGCCGCGGCTTCTTCGTGGCGCGCGACCCGTCGGGCGAGCTGATGTACACCCGCGTCGGCATCTTCCAGGCCGACAAGGACGGCTATGTGGTGGACAGCTTCAACCGCCGCGTGCAGGGCCAGGCTGCCATCGAGGGCAGTGCCGCGGCCGGCCCGATGGGCGACCTGAAGGTGCCGCGCGGGCAGGTGGCCGCCGCCGCCAGCGACGAGCTGAAGTACGTTGGCAACCTGTCGGCCGGCTGGACCGTGCCGAGCATCGCCACCTTCGACCGCACCGACCCGCTGAGCTTCAACAGCTCGATGGTCTCGGTGGTGCACGATTCGCTGGGCACGCAGCACAGCGTGACGCAGTACTTCGTCAAGACCGGCACAAACCAGGTCAACGTGCACTACACCTTCGACGGTGCCGACCTGGCGCAGACCACCACGCTCAGCTTCGGCAGCGATGGCCTGCTGACCGCGCCGGTCGGCGCCACCGCGCTGGCGCTCGGCACCCCCACCGGCGCCGAGCCGCTGACGGTGGACATCGACTACACCGGCACCACCCAGTTCGCTGGCGAGGCCACCACCACGGTCAACAGCAGCAACGGCCACAGCTCCGGCACCCTGGTGGGCCTGCAGCTGGCCGACGACGGCTCGGTGGTGGCGCAGTACAGTAACGGCGAGAAGCAGAGCGTCGGCACGCTGGTGCTGGCCACCTTCCCGAACGAGAACGCGCTGGTGCCGACGAGCGAGACCAGCTGGTCGGCCTCGATCGGCTCGGGCGCCGCGCTGTACTTCGCACCGGGCACCGGCATGGCGGGCAAGCTCAATGTCGGCGCGCTGGAGCAGTCCAATGTGGACATGACCGGCCAGCTGGTGAGCCTGATGTCGGCCCAGCGCAACTACCAGGCCAACACCAAGGTCATCTCGACCGAGAACGAGATGATGCAGTCGCTGATGCAGGCGGTCTGAGCGTGCCATGGACGCCCTCATCTACACCATCATGAGCGGCGCCGAGCGGGCCCAGCGGGCCCAGCAGGTGCACGCCAACAACCTCGCCAACATCGACACCGGCGGCTTCCGCGCCAACCTGGAGCTGGCCACCGCGCAACCGGTGGAAGGCTATGGCTACGACGCGCGCCACCTCAGCGGCCTGCAGGCCGACGCGGTGAGCGGCCGCCAGGGCGCGCTGCGCCAGACCGGCCGCGAGCTGGACGTGGCCATCAGCGGCGACGGCTACTTCGCCGTGCAGTGGCGCGATGGCGAGGCCTACACCCGTGCCGGCGCCTTCACGCTGGACGAGGAGGGCACGCTGACGGTCAACGGCCACAAGGTGCTGGGCGACGGCGGCCCCATCCAGCTGCCGCCGCACAGCCGGGTGGAAGTGGGCAGCGACGGCACCCTTTCCATCCAGCCACCCGGGCAGGCCGACATGCAGCCGGTCGACAAGCTCAAGCTGGTGCGCCCCGAGGCCGGCGAAGTGACCAAGAACGAAGCCGGCCTGATCGTGCCCCGCGCGGGCGGCGACCTGCCGGCCGACGAGACGGTGCTGGTGCGCAGCGGTTTCCTCGAAGGCAGCAATGTGTCGGCCATCGAGGAGATGGTGGCCACGATGAGCCTGAACCGCGACTTCGAACTGCAGATGAAGCTCTACCGCGCGGCCGACTCCATGGCCGAGGCCGGCAACCGCCTCATCCGCGAATGAACCTGACGACAAGGAAGACGACATGAATCCCGCAATGTGGATCAGCAAGACCGGCGTGCAGGCGCAAGACGCCAAGCTGCAGGCGATTGCCAACAACCTGGCCAATGTCAACACCGTCGGCTTCAAGCGCGACCGCATCGTGGCCGAGGACCTGTTCTACCAGGTCGAGCAGCAGCCCGGCGCGCAGCGCGCGGACAACACGCTGTCGCCCTCGGGCGTGCAGCTGGGCAACGGCACCCGGGTGGTGGGCACGCAGAAGGTGTTCACCAACGGCAGCCTGCAGACCACCGGCCAGTCGCTGGACGTGGCCATCGTCGGCAACGGCTTCCTGCGCGTGGCCCATCCCAACGGCGAGACCGCCTACACCCGCGCCGGCCAGCTGCAGGTGGATGCCGAAGGCCGCCTGGTCAATGCCCAGGGCCTGCCGCTGCAGCCCGAGATCACGGTGCCGGCCAATGCCACCGCCATCACCATCGGCGAGAACGGCGTGGTCTCGGCCACCGTGCCCGGCACGACCACGCCGACCGAGCTGGGGCAGCTGACCCTGGCGACCTTCATCAACCCCACCGGCCTGCTGGCACTGGGCGAGAACCTCTACCAGGCCACCGCCGCGAGCGGCGCCGCCAACGAGGGCAACCCCGGCGAGGAGGCCTTCGGCAAGCTCAAGCAGGGCGCGCTGGAAGGCTCCAATGTGCAGGTGGTCGAGGAGATGGTGGACATGATCGCGGCCCAGCGCACCTACGAGATGAACACCAAGGTGCTGTCGGCCGCCGACAACATGCTGCAGTCGCTGGCGCAGGCGGTGCGATGAAACGCCTGACGCCCCCCCGCGCCCCGCTGCTTGCGCTGCTGGCTGCAGTGCTGCTCGGCGGTTGCGCCACCACGATGGCGCCGCCGGCCGCGCCGGCCGACGAGCCGCCGCCCCCGGTGGCGGCGCCCGAGGCCCGCAAGGGCAGCGGCGGCGGTGTCTTCACCGGTGGCAACACCTGGTCGCTGGTGGCTGACCGCCGCGTCTTCCACCCCGGCGACGTGCTGACCGTCATGCTGCAGGAGACCACCCAGGCCAGCAAGAAGGCCGACACCAGCATCGGCAAGGAAAGCGGCGTGTCGGTGAAGGCACCGGTGATCGCCGGCAAGACGCTGAGGGGCGATGTCGCCGTCAGCGGCCAGCGCGACTTCTCGGGCAGTGCATCGAGCACGCAGCAGAACACGCTGTCCGGCGCCATCACGGTGGTGGTGCAGGAAGTGCTGCCCAACGGCTTGATGAAGGTCAGCGGCCAGAAGACGCTGAGCCTGAACCAGGGTGAGGAATTCATCCGCCTGACCGGCTGGGTGCGGCCGGCCGACGTCGACACCAGCAACCGCGTGTCCTCGCAGCGCATCGCCAATGCCCGCATCACCTATGCGGGCCAGGGCGCGCTGGCCGACGCCAACAGCCCCGGCTGGCTGACACGCCTGTTCTTCAGCAGCCTGATGCCCTTCTGAGGCGCAGCCCCCGCCACGAGACCGACCCCATGAACACTCGCTCCCTGCGCCTCCTGCTGGCGCTCCTGTGCAGCTCGCTCCTGCTGGCGCTGGCGCCGCCTGCCCATGCGGCGCAGACCCTGCGCAACCTGGTGCGCGTCGAAGGCATGCGTGAGAACCAGCTGATTGGCTATGGCCTGGTGGTCGGCCTGCACGGCACCGGCGACAGCACCCAGGTGAAGTTCTCGGGCCAGTCGGTCAACAACCTGCTCAAGCAGTTCGGCATCGAGCTGCCGGCCGGTGGCGACACCAAGCTGAAGAACGTGGCCACGGTGATGGTCAGCGCTGTCTTCCCGCCGGGCTACCGGCGCGGGCAGACCATCGACATCACCGTCAGCTCGCTTGGCGATGCCAAGAGCCTGCGCGGTGGCGTGCTGCTGCTGACGCCGCTGCGCGCGGCCGACGGCGAGGTGTATGCGCTGGCCCAGGGCAACCTGGTGGTGGGCGGCCTCTCGGCGCAGGGCAACAGCGGCTCCAGCGTGACGGTGAACACGCCCACCTCCGGGCGCATTCCCAACGGCGCCAGCGTGGAGCGCGAGATCGAGACCGACTTCGACAGCCGCCCCACCGTGCGCCTGAGCCTGAAGCGGCCGCACTTCCAGACCGCCACCAACATCGTGAGCGCGATCAACCGCCGCTATGGCGGCGAGATCGCCACCACCCGCGACGCCACCAGCGTCGAGGTGGTCGCGCCGGTGAACCCGACGCAGCGGGTGGCCTTCGTGGCCGGGCTGGAGTCGATGCCGGTGGAAGTGGGCGACGAGATTCCCAAGGTGGTCTTCAACTCGCGCACCGGCACGGTGGTGATCGCCGAAGGCGTGCGGGTGCGCGCGGCGGCCATCTCGCACGGCTCGCTGAAGGTGGTGATCTCGGAGTCGTCGGCGGTCAGCCAGCCGGCGCCCTTCGGCCGTGGCGAGACCACGGTGACGCCGCAATCGCGCGTGGCGGTGGACCAGGGCAACGGCCAGATGTTCAAGTGGCCGGCCGGCGCCAGCCTGCAGGCCATCATCGACACGGTGAACAGCACCGGCGCCTCGCCCGACGACATCATGGCGATCCTGCAGGCGCTGGACCAGGCCGGCGCGATCGACGGCGAGCTGGTCATCCTGTGAGCCGCGGGGAGCCGAGATGAATCCGATCCAGACCAACAGCAGCGCGGCCGCGCCGGCCGCCGGCGAGGGCGACAAGGTGCGCGCCCAGGCCGAGGCGGCGGCGCAGAAGTTCGAGGCCTTCTTCATCACCGAGGCGCTGCGCCAGATGCGCCGCGCCACGCGCGAGATGGCCGGCGAGGACAGCGTGTTCCGCGACCGCATCAACGACGACATGCTGGACATGGCCGACACCCAGGTGGCCGATGCGCTGGCGGCCCAGCGCGCCTTCGGCATCGCCGACGCGATCCTGCGGCAGGTGCTGCCGGCGCCGGCGGCCGAGGCGCCCAAGCCCGACGGGGCCTGAGGTCGGGGCGGGACGGTGCGCCGTGTGTCCAGCGCCGATGTTTGCGGCTTTTTGCACGCGCGGTGGGTCCATAGCTGCGCTGCCGCCGCCCCGCCGCTTAAGCCCGCCCCCGCGCCGGTCGCCTTAGACGAGTAACCGAAGCTCCATTGCCATGTCCATCATCCAGAACGCGCTGTCCGGATCGCTCGCCGCCCAGGCGGCGCTGAACACCGCCAGCCAGAACATCGCCAACGTCATGACCCCCGGCTACACCCGCCAGGGCGTGCTGCTGGCAGCGGCCAAGCCGTCGCAGGCAGGCGGCCTGGGCGCCGGCGACGGCGTGCGGGTGCCCTCGCTGATCCGCTTCAGCGACGACTACAAGACCCTGCAGCTGTGGCAGGCCGGCTCCGAGCTGGGCCGCCGCGAGGCGGTGCAGCCCTACCTGACACAGCTGGAGCAGGTGATGGGCGACGAGGCCTCCAGCCTCAACGCCGGGATGGACAGCTTCTTCGGCGCGCTCAATGCCGCCAGCGTGGAGCCCACCTCCAGCCCGCTGCGACGGCAGATCGTCACCGCGGCCGATGCGCTGGCGCAGCGCTTCAACAGCCTGGACCAGGTGCTGGGCCAGCAGCGCGCCTCCATCAACCAGCAGCGCCTGTCGAGCGTGGCGCAGATCAACACGCTGACCGCCGGCATCGCTGCCCTCAACCGCGAAGTGGCAGCCACCCGGGCCAGCGGCCTGAACCCGTCGGGGCTGATCGACGAGCGTGACCAGAAGATCGACGCACTGGCCGGCCTGGTCGGCGTGCAGGTGGTGGAGCAAGCCGACGGTACCCGCAGCGTGTCGCTGCGCGGCGGGCAGCCGCTGGTGGTGGGCATGGACGCCGCCACGCTGAGCGCGCAGGGCCAGCCGGATGGTTCGCAGAAGCTCACGCTGTCGTTCGCCAAGGAATCCTTCACGCTGGGCACCAGCGGGCTGGGTGGCCCGCTGGGCGGCCTGGACGAGTTCGAGCAGAAGATCCTGCAGCCGCTGCGCGAGTCGGTGCGTGACATGGCTGGCGAGCTGTCCAGCCGCTTCAATGCCCAGCTGGCCGCCGGCTTCGCGGCCGACGGCAGCGCGGGGGCGCCGCTGTTCAGCTTCGATGCCACCAGCGCTGGCGGGCTGCTGCAGGTGGACACCACGCTGTCGGCCGACGACCTGGGCTTCTCCTCCAACGCCAGCCAGCCGGGCAACAGCGACAACCTGCTGGCACTCATTGCGCTGAAGCAGCAGCCGGTGTCGGTGGGCTCGCTGGGCAATGTGCTGCTGGGCGATGCCTACACCCAGCTGGTCGGCCGGCTCGGCATGGACAGCCAGCAGAACCAGGCCGCGCTCAAGACCGCCGAGACGGTGCGCAACCAGGCGCAGGAAAGCTGGAAGTCGAGCAGCGGCGTCAACAGCGACGAGGAAGCCATCAACCTGATGCAGTACCAGCAGATGTACCAGGCGAACATGAAGGTGGTGGCGGTGGCCAACCAGCTCTTCGACAGCACCCTGGCCATGCTGGGCTGAGGCACGGCAGGCAGCCAAGCAGGCACGCACAAACGCAAGAACGCACGCAGCAGAGACCCTCATGCGCATCGCAAGCACCCATTACCACGCGACGATGAACACCGCGCTGCAGACCGCTTCCGCCCGCGTGGGCGAGGTGATGCAGCGCATGGCCACCGGCCAGCGCCTGCTGCAGCCCAGCGACGACCCGGTGCGCCAGGTGCGGCTGTCGCGCCTGCTGCGCGAGGACGCCGCCATCGAGCAGTACCGCGACAACATCGGCGCCCTGCGCAGCCGGCTGCAGCAGAACGAATCGCTGCTCAGCGGCATGACGCAGGACATGCAGCAGGCGCGCGACCTGCTGGTGTGGGCGGCCGACGGCGGCAACACCTCGGAGGACGTCGGCGCCATGGCCGACTCGCTGGCGGCGCTGCGCGACAGCCTCTACTACACCGCCAACAGCCGCGACCAGGAAGGCCGCTACATGTTCTCCGGCACGGCCACCGGGGTGCCGGCGGTTGCGCTGGACCCAGCCGCTGCGCCGGGAGCGCGCTACAGCCTGGCCGGCAATGCCGGCGAGCAGAAGGTGGTGGTGGGCAACGGCGTCACCCAGACCGCCAACGTCACGCTGCAGGAGATGCACACCATGCTGAACCTGCTGGACCGCGCGGTGGCCACGCTGCGCACGCCGGGCGTGAACATCAACGACCCGGCCACCCGGGCCCATGCTGCCGCGGCGCTGGACGGGCTGGATGCCGGCATGGAGTCGGTCAGCGTGAAGATCGCCACGCTGGGCGGTGCGCAGAACCTGCTGCACACGCTGGACGCCAACCACGAGAATGTCAGCCTGTCGAACCAGCAGGCCCTGGTCAAGCTGGGCCAGCTCGACTATGGCGACGCCGCGGTGCAACTCAACGGCTACACCACCGCGCTGCAGGCCACGCAGAAGGCGTATGGCCAGGTCAGCCGGCTGTCCTTGTTCGACGTGCTGTAAGCGCGGGCGGCGGAGCACGAAGTGAACATGCAGATCACGCCTCTCGGTGCCGGTGCAGTCGCGCCGCGACCGACCAGCGGCCATGACGCCGCTGCGGCGGTGCGCGGCCCGGCCGCAGCCGGCCCGGCCACGGCGGCGTCGCCGGCGTCGGCCGGCACGGCGGCCGCGGTGCGCAAGCGCGGCGTGCGCAACTGGAACCCGCAGCTCAATGCACAGCTGGCCGGCGCCCAGCAGGCCCTGAACTTCCTCGACGACGCGGCCCGCCAGCTGCAGCAGCTGAAGGCCGAACTCAGCGGCCGGCTGGCCGCCGGCCAGCCGCAGGACGACAGCTCGCTGGTGCAGGCGGTGGAGCGGTTCTCGCAGACCTGGCAGCAGCGCAGCCAGGCCAGCGCCGGCAGCCTCGATCCGCAGCTCGACCACACACCGCCCGGCGAGGCGCGGCAGTCGTTCACCATCCGCGGCCTGGACCTGCGCAGCTTGCGTTCGGGTGGCGCCGAGACGCTGGCGTTCAGCGTCGGCCTCCCGGGCCAGAAAACCACCCGGGTGCACCTGGAGCCGGGGCTGTCCGACGAGGCGCTGCTGCAGCGGCTCGACAACGCCCTGGCACCCGCCGGCATCCGCGCCGCGCGCGACGCGCAGGGCGAGCTGGTCTTCAGCACCCTGGAATCCTCCTGGGGCCAGGTGAAGGACAGCCTGTCGGTGCATGGCGGCGGCATCCGCTTTCCTGGCGGTGCCTTCCATGCGGTGCGTGCCGAGGCGCTGCCGGAGGCGGTGCGGCCGGCCAACTGGGCCGCGCAGCAGCGCGCCAGCCTGAGGCAGAGCCTGCAGGAGGTGCTGGATGCGATCGAGCGGGTGCGGCGCGCGCGCGAGGTGGTGCAGACCGCCCTGGCCGAGGCGCGGCAGCAGGTCGACGGCGCCAGCCCGGCCGACGAGGCGCAATGGGCCCAGGACTTCGTCGGCAGCTTCGAAGCCCAGGCGCAACAGCCCGGCTACGAGTTGCTGGCCTCGGTGGCACCGGCCCTGGTGGGCCTGGGCCGCGAGCGCGTGATGGCCTTGCTGTCGGTCGGCGGCTGAGCCGGCTCGCCAGCTGCCCTGCATCCGAGCCGCCGGCCGCGCCGGCGCCGGCCTTCCGCCCGCCTGCGCGGGCCGTTTCCATTCTGCCGCCCCACCTCACCGCCTGCCGCCTGACCGCCTGCCGCTTCGGCCGGTCGGTTGAGCGCGCACGTCCGCCGCCGGCCGCCCCGGCGAGGGGCGCCGGCAGCGCAAGCCCCTACTTGCGCTCGTCCAATAGGAAAATCTCCTAACCCCCTCTACGTCATCCCCATGGAGGTGGCAGGCGGTCTCTGCATATGCTCCCCGGCATGACAACTCCCAGCCGGCCGCAGTCCGTCGAGACGCCTGCGCACCGTGGCGATCGTCGGCCGGCACCGGGTGTGCAGGTGGACGGCGCCGGCGGTGCCGCAGCGCCGTTGCTCGCGGAGCTGCTGCTGCATGGCCGCGATGCGCTGGCGGTGCTCGACCTCGACGGCCGGGTGCAGCACTGGAACGACGGCGCGGCGCGCATCTACGGCATGCCGGGCGAGGCGGTGCTGGGCCGTCCCTTCGAGGACCTGTTCGAGCATGCCGACCGCCTGGCCCTGCAGGAGCTGCTGCTCGGCTGTGCCCGCCCGGCCGAGGCTGCAGGCGCGGGCGCTGTCGGGACGGCACCCGCCACGCTGGAAGTGCGGGCCTGCACGCCGCAGGGCGACGCGCTGTGGGTGCTGCTGTCGGTGTCGCCGCTGCCGGCCGGGCTGCTGGTGCACGGGATGGACATCACCGCCCGCCGCATGGCCGAGGACGCGCTGCGCCACGCGCTGGAACGCGCCAACACGCACAACCTGCGGCTGCTCGAGCTCAACCGCGCGTCGCTCGAGATCAACCGCCTGCTGGGCCGGCCGGAGCTGGTCCAACGCATCGCCGACGATGCGCGCCACCTGCTGTCGGCCCATCTCTGCCTGGTGAGCATCTGCGCCGCTGGCGAGGCGGGCGACCGGCATGCCGCATCGCTGTCGGCCAAGTACGCGGCCTTCCGCGGCCAGCAGGATGCGGTGGCGCAGGCGCGCCAGGCGCGTCGCCTGTGCACCCTGCTGCTGCAGCACGGCGCGCCGGTGCGGTTGGGCACGGCCGAGCTGGCGCGCCATCCCCGCTGGCGCGCGCTGGCCCAGCCGGCGCCGGGCCGGCCGGCGTTGCGCGGCTGGCTGGCAGTGCCGCTGGTCGGCCGTGAAGGCCAGCCGGTGGGGGTGCTGCAGCTGTCCGACCGGCACGAGGGCGACTTCAACGACGAAGACCTGGCCATGGCGACCCAGCTGGCCCAGATTGCCGCCGCAGCGGTCGAGTCCGACCTGCTGTGCAGCGCCGCGCTGCCGCCCCGCATGGTCGCCGCGCCCGTCACGCCGCTGCCGCCGGTGGCCCCGGTGGCGTCGGTGGCCCCGGTGTGCGGGGCGCTGGCCGACAGCGGGCTGCGGGCCGCTGCGCAGCAGGCGATTGACGAGCGCGACCGATTCTTCGGCCTCTGCCCCGACCTGTGTGGCAGTGCCGACCGGCACGGCCGGCTGCAGCAGCTCAATCCGGCCTTCGAGGAATTGCTCGGCCGTGACAGCGCCAGCCTGGTGGGCACGCCGTGGCTGGAGCTGCTGCATCCGGACGACCGTGCCGCCTTCACCGGCCTGCAGCCCGGCGAGCGGCGCGAGCATGGCATGGCGCGGCTGCACCCAGCGCTGCTGGACAGGGATCCCTGGCTGGACTGGGCCTGCAGCCTGGCCGCCGACGGCAGCGTGGTGTTCATCGGCCGCCGCCTGGCCGCGGCCCCGCGCGCAGCCGAGGCGCAGGCCGGCGCCGGCCGGCCGGCCGGCGCGGAGCTGGCTGAGCTGGCCGCGCAGGCGCTGCGCGAGCCGCTGCGCAAGATCGAGGCCTTCTCCGAGCGGCTGCAGCGCCGCCAGGCCGACGTGCTGGACGAGGAGGGCCGCCAGGACCTGGACCGCATCAGCCAGGCCGGCCGCCGGCTGTCGCGCCTGACCGGCGACCTGCTGGCCTATGCCCAGGCCGGTAGCCGCGCGCCGGCCTTCGAGAGCGTCGACCTCTACCAGCTGGCGATGCAGGTGCTGGCCGGGCTGGACGCCGAGGTGCGCCGCAGCGACGCGCGCGTCGCCGTGCTGCCATTGCCCATTGTCGAGGCCGATGCCACCCAGCTGCGCCAGCTGCTGCACCATTTGCTGGTCAATGCGCTGAAGTTCACCCGGCCCGGCGTGCCGCCCCAGGTGCAGCTCAGCGCGCGCAGCCTGGCCGGCGAGCCGGCGCGGGTCGAGATCGAGGTGCGTGACCACGGCATCGGCATCGACCCGCAGCAGGCGGCGCGCCTGTTCCTGCCGCTGCAGCGGCTGCAGGAGCGCGGCCGCTACGAAGGCTCCGGCCTCGGCCTGGCACTGGTGCGCACCATCGCCGAGCGCCACCACGGCAGCGTGGAGTTGCGGTCGGTGCAGGGCCCGGGCGCGAGCTTCGTGCTCCGGCTGCCGCTGCGCCAGGCGGCCGGCACCGACGACCACGGGACGGGCGCTGTCGACGCGCTGCTGCCCGCCGAGCCGCTGCCGGCTCGCAACGCCGCATGACGGGCGGCGCGCTGCGCGTCCTGCTGGCGGACGAAGACGCCGAAGACCGCCTGCTGCTGCAGGACCTGCTGTGCCGCCTGCCGCCGCCCGGCTGCGTGCCGGAGTGCGTGGACAGCTTCGATGCGGCGGTGGCGGCTTTCGCCCAGGCCCGGCACGACGTCTACCTGGTGGCTCAGCAACTGGGCCCCCACCGTGGTGACGCGCTGCTTGGCTTGCCACGCCATGCACAGCAGCGCGCGCCCATCCTGGTGCTGATGGACAGCGACGATGCGCTGCGCGAGCGCGAGCTGCTGGCCCGAGGCGCGGCCGACTGCCTGGTGAAGGGCCAGATCGACGTGGCCGGACTGGCCCGCAGCCTGCGCGGCGCGCTGGGGCGCCAGCAGGTGGTGGCCGGGCTGCTGGAAGAGCGCGACCGGTTGCGCTCGCTGTTTCGCGGCCAGGTGCAGAAGCTGCGGGAGGCCTTGCGCGAGCAGCAGCGCCTGGCCCGCAGCGAAGCCAGCCTGCGGGGCCTGCTGCACGACAGCGACGATGCGGTGCTGGTATGGCCGCTGACCGAGCTGCCCGACCCGCCACTGCTCTACGCCAACCCGGCCGCCGCCGCGCTGTTCGGCCTGGCCGCCCGGCCGGGCCAGCCCCTGCCGGAGGCCGCTGCGGCCGCTCTTGCAGCGCCGGTGCCAGCCGCGCTCACGTTGCTTGACGGGCAGGGCCGGCCGCGCCGCCTGCTGCCGCACAGCGCCTGCACCGACTGGGACGGCCAGGAAGCCGCGCTGCTGGTGCTGCGGGAGCTGTCGCCCGCGCCGCCGGGCCATGGCGAAGCGCTGCCGGCCGCCGGCGCAGTCAGCGGCACCGACCCGCTGACCGGGCTGCCGGACCGCAACGGCCTGATGGCCGGCCTGGCACGCGCCCTGGCTGACTTGGGCAGCGAAGGCCGTCGCCTGGTGGCGCTGGTGATCGACCTGGACCACTTCAAGGAAGTCAACGACACCCTGGGCCACGAGATCGGCGACCGCCTGCTGCGCGAGGTGGCCGCGCGCATCGGCCGCTGCCTGGGCGGCGGCGACACGCTGGGGCGGCTGGGCGACGATGAATTCCTGGTACTGCTGCCCGGCCTGTCCCAGGCCGATGCCGCGCTGCCGCTGGTGCGCGAGATCGCGGCAGCGGTGGCCGCGCCCTGCGAGCTGGGTGGACGCACCCTGTACGCCAGCTGCAGCATTGGCGTGGCGGTCTCGCAGGGGCTGCCCGGCGAGCCGGCCCAGCCGCTGGTGCAGCAGGCCGACATGGCGATGTACGCGGCCAAGCGGGCCGGCCGCAACACCTGGCAGGTGTACAGCGCCGAGCTGATGCAGCGCCTCAACGAGCGCACCGAGATGCGCCAGCGCCTGCAGACGGCCATCCGCCGGCGCGAGTTCGAGCTGCATTACCAGCCGGTGCTCGACCTGGCCAGTGGCCGCATCGGCGGCGTGGAGGCGCTGATCCGCTGGCAGCATCCGGGCCTCGGCCAGATCAGCCCGGCTCGTTTCGTGCCGCTTGCGGAGGAGACCGGCCAGATCGTCGCACTGGGCGAGTGGGTGCTGGAGGAAGCCTGCGCCCGGCACCGGCAGTGGCTGGAGCAGGGCCTGGTGGAGGGGGCGCTGGCGGTCAATGTGTCGGCCCTGCAGTTGCAGCGGCCCGATTTCCCGGCCTTGCTGCAGGGGGTGCTGGAGCGCACCGGCCTGTCGCCGCAGCGCTTGCAGCTCGACCTCACCGAAGCCGTGCTGATGGAGCCGGCCGGCCGGGCGGCGGACACCCTGCGCGGCTTGCGCGAGCTGGGCATCGGCATCGCGATCGACGATTTCGGCACCGGCTTCTCCAGCCTTGGCCAGCTGCGCCGCCTGCCGGTCGACAAGGTCAAGATCGACCGCAGCTTCGTGGCCGAGATGGCCGACGAGAGCGGCGGCGGTGCCATCGCGCTGAGCGTGATGGACATTGCGCGGCATCTCGGCCTGCAGGTCTCTGCCGAAGGCGTGGAAACACCGGCCCAGCTGCAGGCCTTGCGACGCCACGGCTGCCAGCAGGCGCAGGGCTACCTGATCGCGCTGCCGATGCCGGCGGCCCGGCTCGACGGCTTCCTGCGGGAGTTCCGGCTGGCACCCGCTGGCGAGGCCGGGCCGCTGCAGGTGCCGCGGGTGCTGCTGGTGCACGGCGAGCCGGAGATCCTGCGCTCGATGGCCCGCGCGCTGCGGCGCGAGGAGTGCCGCGTCCGCACGGCCGGCAGCGCCGTCGAAGCGCTGGGCCTGCTGCGGGAGGAGAGCGCCGAGCTGCTGCTGGCCGACCTGCACCTGCCAGACGGCGGCGGCCTGGCGCTGTTGCAGGCAGTGCACGCGTTGTATCCGGCGCTGCGCCGCAGCGTGCTGTGCGGCCGGGTCGACCTGCCGGGCGTGCAGGCCGCCGCTGCGCGCGGCGAGGTCGATGCATGGCTGCCGGTGCCCTGGCGAGACGAGGCCTTGCAGGGTTTCGTGCGGCAGTCGCTGCACCGGCGTGAGCGGGACGACGCGGCGGCCGCGGCGCCGCCGGGGGTGCCTGCGGCGCGATGACCCGCTGTCGCGCTGCCCTGCCGTTGAGCCGGTGGATCCAGCTGCCGGCGGTCCGCACGGGCGCATCGTTTGCTGAACTTTCAGCAGGCCTTCCCGCGCACGAGGACCGCCCCGGCCCCGGCGAGAAGACCGGCCGGGCGCGCGCCACGCCGCCTGCGGCCCGCCGTGCGGGCGGCGCCACGTCCTGCAGTTTGTCGTTCACCGAGGAAGGGCCGGCCCGTGGATATCCGCAAGCGCCCCGCAGAGTTGTCATGAGCGGTGCACGGCCGCCCGAAGGCGCTCGCACCGCTGTGCGTCAGCACGGAGGTTGCCGAATGAGCGGTGCACGGCCGCCCGAAGGCGCTCGCACCGCAGTGCGCCAGCACGGAGGTTGCCGAATGAGCGGTGCACGGCCGCCCGAAGGCGCTCGCACCGCAGTGCGCCAGCACGGAGGTTGCCGAATGAGCGGTGCACGGCCGCCCGAAGGCGCTCGCACCGCAGTGCGCCAGCACGGAGGTTGCCGAATGAGCGGCGCATGGCCGCCCGAAGGCGCTCGCACCGCTGTGCGTCAGCACGCACGGCGTGGGATGCAGGGCCCGCGGCCGCCCGAAGACCACGACCGGCGCCGCCCCATCCCCCGCGAGGAGGCCGCACGATGAGCGTGCTGCGCAAGCTGCCGCTGTACCGCGTCCTGTTGCGGGTGGCGCTCTATGTGCTGCTGCCGCTGCTGGCGGTGTCGGTCTGGCTGGGCCGGCAGGCCTACCAGGAAGAGCTGCAGGCCGCCCAGCGTGCGGCCCTGCAGGCCGCCGAGGAACGCGCCAGGGGCGTCGAGCGCAACCTGGAACAGGCCCTGCAGGTGCTGGCCATCGGCGCTGCCCGCCTGGGCGAGCCGGCCCTGCGCGGCAGCCCGCATTGCGACAGCTTCCCGCAGGACTTGCTGCAGGCCGAGCAGGCGGTGATCGGCGCCTGGGTGCTGCACAGCGATGGCGAGCCCGCCTGCAGCGCGCCGAACGCGAGCCGGCCGCCGGCGCTGGCGGCCTGGCCGCGGGATGCCGGCCGGGGCGTGTGGACCGTGCAGGGCGACGAATCGGTCCTGCTGATGCGGCACAGCATCGTCGCACGCGACGGTGCGCCGGTCGGCAGCTTTGCGATGCAACTGGATGCCGGCCTGATGGCCGGCCGGGAGGAGCACCTGCTGGGCCAGAGTTTCCATGTGCGGGTGCACTGGTTCGAGGCGCCGCGCCAGGGGCCGTCGACCCCTGCCAGCACTGACGCCAACGGCACGCTGCGCCTGCCCGTCGTGCTGCGCGGGCAGCAGGTGGCCGAGCTGCTGGCCGAGCCGGCCCCCGCCCACCCCCATCCCGGACGCGACGGCCTGGCCCGCTGGCGCGACATGATGGCCTTCACCGTGGCCGGGCTGGCCCTGCTGGCGGTGGCGCTGGTGGGTTACAGCCACTGGGTGCTGCGGCGGGACGTGGCCAAGCTGGTGCAGGCGGCCGGCAACCCGGGCCAGGCCCTGGCGCGATCGGACGAGATGGCCCTCAGCGAGCTGGCCGGCGTGGCCCGCGCCATGGCCGCCGAGCAGGCCCGCGTGGCCCAGCTCACCGACGCGCTGCGGCGCAATGCCGAGCGCCTGGAGGAGGTGCAACGCACCGCCGCGATCGGCTCCTGGCGGCTCGACCTCCGCGACGGCAGCATCGAGTGGTCGGCCCAGACGCATGCCCTGTATGGCGTGCCCGCAGACACGGTGATCAGCCACGACCTGCTGGAGGGCCTGGTGCATCCGGCCGACCGGGCCAGCTTCTCCGAGCGCACGCGCGCCTTGTACAAGGGACAGGCCGACCTGGACGTGGTGCACCGGGTCCGGCGCAGCGACGGCAGCGAGCGCGTCCTGCATGCACGCGCCACCGTGCAGTTGCAGGATGAAGCCGGCCGGCCGACCCATGTGCTCGGCACGGTGCAGGACATCACCGAGGCCTACGGCGCTGCGCGCCTGAACGATGCCCTGTCGGGCGCCTTGTTCCTGACCGGGGATGCGGTGCTGCTGGCCCGCCCGGGCAGCGACGGCTCGCTGGAGCGGCTGTGGGCCAACCCGGCCTATGACGCGGTGCACGGCGAGGCGGTGATGCTGCAGGCGCCGGTGCAGCAGCAGCTCTTCGATGCCGAGCGCGGGCTGCTGCGCGAGCAGGCCCAGGTGCTGCGGGACAGCATGCAGCGGCAGCTGCCGGCCCGCCTGGAGATGGAGCTGCCCATGCGGCAGGGCCGGCGCTGGACCGAGGTGGACCTGATCCCGGTGATGGCGCCGCAGGGCGGCGAGCTGCACTGGCTGCTGGTGCTGCGCGACATCAGCGCCCGGCATGAGGCGCAGCAGCGGGTGCGCGACAGCGAACGCCGCTACCGCGCCCTGTTCGACCACCATCCGCTGCCGATGTGGACCTACGACACCGCCAGCCGCCGCATCATGCAGGTGAACCAGGCCGCGGTGCGCAACTACGGCTACAGCCGGGACGAGTTCCTGGGCAAGACCGTCTTCGACCTGCATCCCGAGGCCGACCGCGAGGTCGTCGAGCGCTACCTGCAGGAGACGGGCGGGCGGCCACCGCCGGCCGAGCGCCGCTGGCGGCACCAGACCGCCTCCGGCCACTGCATCGTGGTGGACATCTATGGGCAGGACGCGCCCTTCGACGGCCCCGGCCACCGCCTGCTGTGCCCGGTGGACCGCAGTGCCGAGCAGCAGGCGCTGGACGCGCTGCGCACCCTCAATGCCGAACTGGAGGCGACGGTGGAGCAGCGCACCCGCGCGCTGGCGCAGCGGGAGCAGCAATACCGCGTGCTGTCCGACCTGTCGCCGCAGATCCTCTGGCAGGCCGACGCGCGCGGCCGCGTCACCTACCTCAACCGGGCCTGGTACGAGCTGGTGGGCAGCGCCGATGAAGACTGGCTGGACCTGCGCTGGATCGACGCCCTGCATCCCGAGGACGTCGAGCCGACCCGTGAGGCGTTCATGCAGGCCTCGCGCGAGATCCGCCCGATGCGGGTGCGACGCCGGCTGCGCACCCAGGCCGGCAGCTACCGCAGCTTCCTGTGCGTGGCGGCGCCGGTGCTGCAGCCCGGCGGCGAGGTGGAGAGCTGGGTCGGCGTGGACACCGACATCACCGAGCTGGAGCGCCAGTCGAGCCGGCTGCAGCAGCTCAACGACGAGCTGGAGTCCTTCTCCTACTCCGTCTCGCACGACCTGCGGGCGCCGGTGCAGGTGATGAAGGGCTTCCTGGAAGCGGTGCTGTCCGGCCAGGTGGGCCAGGTGGACGACCGCGCGCGCCACTACCTGGAACGCGTGCTGCGCAACGCGCGCCGCATGGACGAGCTGATTTCCGACATCCTGTCGCTGTCGCGGGTGTCGCGGGCGACGCTGCGCTTGCAGCGTTTCGATGTCGCGGCGCTCGCCCGCACGGTGGTCGAGACGGTGCAGGAGCGCTACCCCGACCGGGTGGTGGAGTGCTGGACCCCGGCCCACTTCGACCTGGTGGCCGACCGGGGGCTGCTGCAGGCCGCGCTGGAGAACCTGATGGACAACGCCGCCAAGTTCTCGCAGGGCCGGCCGGTGTGCCGGCTCGAGTTCACCGCGCGCCGCGAGCGCGACCAGGTGGTGCTGGAGCTGGCCGACGAAGGCGTGGGCTTCCCCGAGGAATATGCCCATCGCCTGTTCCGCCCCTTCCAGCGCCTGCACAGCCAGGAGGCCTTCGCGGGCACCGGCGTGGGGCTGGCCACGGTGGCCCGCATCGCGCACCTGCACGGCGGCGAGATCAGCGGGCGCAATCGCGAGGGCGGTGGCGCGTTGTTCGAATTGCGCCTGCCGCTGATGCCCGAGCTGCCGGCGCCGCAGCCGGTGGCCGAGGAGGACATGGCATGAAGCAGCTGGTGCTCGTCGACGACAACCCGGACCAGATCGAGCTGATGGTGCTGGCCTTGCAGATGCGGGGCATCGACCGGCCGGTGGTGACCTTCGAGTCCGGCACCGACTGCGTCGGCGCGCTGCAGCGCGGCACCGTCCGGCCCGGGCTGGTGGTGCTCGACGTCAACCTGCCGGGACTGGACGGGCCGGGCACGGCCGAGCGCATCCGTCGCCTGCCGGCGATGGCGGACGTGCCCATCGTGATGCTCTCGACCTCCGACCAGGCGGCCGACATGCAGCGCTCGCGGGCCTCGGGCGCCGACGGCTATGTGCTGAAGCCCGGCCGCGAGCGCGGCTGGGCCGAGGTCATCGTCGAGTTGATGCGGTTCTGGCAGGAGGGCTGAGGCGATGGACGCAACTGCAGCACCGCAAGGCATGGGCCAGGCAGGGCGGCCGGCGGCCGGCAGGCCGGGGCAGGCCCCCTTGCAGATCGTCTGCATCGAGGACGAGGAAGACGATGTCGAGCTGTTGCGCCTGAGCCTGCTGCGCGGCGGCGTCGCCGCCGACATCCGGCGGGTGGCCGACGAGGCCGGCCTGCGCCGCGAGCTGCTGTCGCCGCCGGACCTGCTGCTGTGCGACTACAGCATGCCCGGCTTCTCGGCCGAGCGCGCCTTGGCGCTGCTGGCCGAAGGCCCGCATGACGTACCGCTGGTGGTGGTGACGCGCGCCATCGGCGAGGAAGCGGTGGTGCGGCTGTTCCGTGCCGGCGCAAAGGACTACGTGGCCAAGGACAAGCTGGCCCTGCTGCCTTCGGTGATCGACCGGGTGCTGCGGGCCCGCGCGCTGGAGCAGGAGCGGCGCCGCACGGCCGAGCAGCTGGGCGCGGCCTATGACCGGCTGCGCCTGCTGTCGGCCCGGGTGGTGAATGCCCAGGAGCGTGAACGGGCGCTGATCGCGCGGGAGCTGCACGACGGGCTGGGCCAGTTGCTGACCGGCATCGTCATCCACCTGCATGCCGCTGCCCGCAGTGGCGACCCGGAGGACGCGCGCCGCTTCGCCGAGCGGGCGGCCGGGCTCGCGCAGGAGGCGATCCAGCAGGTCAAGAGCCTGTCCTTCGACCTGCGGCCGGCGCAGCTGGAGTTGCTCGGCTTCAGCGCGGCGGTGCAGGCCACGGTGGAGCGGCGCCTGGAGCACAGCGGCATTGCCGGCTATGTGCGGGTGCGTGGCGTGGATGACGCGCGGCGTGGCCGGGCCCAGCAGTCGGTGGCCCTGCGCATCCTGCAGGAGGCGCTGACCAATGTCGTGCGCCATGCGCAGGCCCGCACGGTGGTCGTGCGGCTGCGCTTCGCCGGGTCGCAGCGGCTGGTGATGACCGTGGCCGACGACGGCCGCGGCTTCGACGTTGCACGCACGCTGGCCGGTGGTGTCAGCGAGAAGAACCTGGGCTTGTATGGCATGGCCGAGCGGGCCGAGCTGGTGGGCGGGCGCTTGCGCTGGCGCTCCAGCTTGGGTCGCGGCACCGTGCTGCAGCTGTTCATTGCATGAGGGCTGCCGCCATCGCGCAGCCCGGAAAGGAAATACAACGTGAGCCCGCAACCCTCCATACGCGCCGTGCTGGCCGACGACCACGATCTGGTGCGCTCGGGCCTGAAGCTGCTGCTGGAGATGGTGGATGGCCTCAAAGTGGTCTACGAGGCGCGCACCGGCATCGAGCTGATCGAGTCGGTGCAGCGCCTGCGTCCCGACCTGGTGGTCACCGACATCTCCATGCCCGACCTGGACGGCCTCAGCGCGCTGGCCCAGATGCGCGCGGTCGAGCCGCCGCCCAAGGTGCTGGTGGTGTCCATGCACGACTCGCCCGACTTCATCCGGCGGGCCGTGCAGCTGGGCGCGGCCGGCTATGTGCTGAAAGAGAGCTCGCCGCTCGAGCTGGAGCAGGCGGTGGGCAGCGTGATGCGCGGCCATGCCTACTTCAGTGCCCAGGTGTCGCAGAAGCTGCTGCAGGCCAAGGAGCGCTCGCCGGAGGAGCTGCTGACCGAGCGGCAGCTGGAGATCCTGGTGCTGATCGGCAAGGGGCTGGCCACCAAGGAAGTCGCCTTCAAGCTGGGCCTCAGCCCCAAGACGGTCGACGTGCACCGGGCCCGCATCATGGAACGGCTGGGCATCAACGACGTGGCAGGCCTCACGCTGTACTGCGTGCGACATGGCCTGATTGACCCCTCGCGCGGGGCCTGAGCCGGGGGCGGCCACCTTGTTTCGTTGTGTACTTTCTGCTTTGCAGTTGCAGGAGCGGCGGGTAGCATCGCTGCCACTTCGAACATGAGGGGCCGGCGGGCCGGGCCCGCGCGCCCGGCACAGGGGGGTGTCTTGGAACCGGTACAGCCTGTCTTGGCCCTGGAGGCCACCACGGGACGTCGAGCGGTCGGCAGTGGTCCGCGCAGGGGCGGGTGCCCGGCAGGGAGCGAGGCATGAACCTCGACCCACCGCTGGTGGTGGTCAAGCCCCGGCCGCCGGGGGCCAAGGGCCGGGAGCGGTTTTTCCTGTACCGCGGCTCGCTGGCTTCGCTGCAGGAGGTGAAGCGGCGCGAGCTGCCGGCCTACGTGGCCTTGGGCCAGGACTGGGGCATGGAACTGGTGCGGCTGCCTTTCCGGCATGGCTGCCTGCTGGAGTTCCGCCGGGTGTTCGGCGGCGTGCTGCGCTGGGTGGTCTATGCCAAGGACGGCCGGCTCTACCTCGACACCGGCCCGGAGGTCTTCGGCATCGGGCCATCACAGGTGATGCTGCAGGTGAGCCGGCTGCCCGGGGCGGTGCGGGTGCGGATGAGCCGCGGCTCCTCACGCCGCCAGGAAAGCTTCTGGGTGCGGCGCCCGCTGCGCCGGGTGCTGCTCGGCGAGCGTGCGGACGCGGCCGATGGCTGGGACGCGCTGTATGCGCTGTTCAAGGACCTGGAGACGGAGGACGGCCGCGCCCGCTGGACCGAGCGCTGGAGCACCGGCATCGAGCAGCCAGAGACCTATGTGGGCCCGGCCGACAATGGCGGGCCTGCGCCGCAGGCCTCGCACGGTGGGGCCGCCCGGCCGGCCTGAGCCATCCCGGGCGGGCCGGTGGCCTCGGCCGGCCACCACGAGCAGGCCTGACGGCCGGCCGCAGTGCCGGGGCCCCGCGACCTGGCGACACCGGCGCCATGGCATGGCGGCCGGCGTTGCGGGTCAGGCCTCGATGGCCTCTTCCTCTTCTTCCAGCAGCCCCAGCTCCGACAGCAGTGCGTTCTTGCGTTGCAGCAGCTTGGCGCCGAGCTTCTGCAGGTCCACGCCGGCGGCCTTGATCTGCGGGAACATCTCGTTCTGCTCTTCCTTGATGTGGTGCTCCACATACTCGCCCAGCACGATCACCTTGGCGTCATACAGCTTCTCGCGCGGCTGCATGGACTGGATCTGCTCGATCAGGTCCTTGGCGCTGGCATGCTCCACCGTGGCCTCGTCGACCAGGTCTTTTTCCTCGAGGAAGCGACGGGCGGCGGGATAGAAGATCTCTTCCTCGATCTGCGTGTGCACCGTCAGTTCCTGGCAGATCTGAAGGGCCAGCTCGCGCTTCTGGGCGGCAGCGCCGCCTTCCTCGGCCAGCTTCTTGTATTGCTTGAACAGGGCCTTGACCTTCTTGTGGTCGGCGATCAGCAGCTCGATGGCATCGGGGCCGGCAGCCGCGCTGGTCTTGCGTTGAGTACTTGCCATACAGAATTCCTTCGTGGGTGTGGTTGTCAGTGAGCCGGCATGCGCCGCCGGCCATGACAGGATTGCAGCCGACGCGGCGCCGCGTGTCGGTAGGCGATGCGCTGACGCAGCGGTAGGCGTCGGCCGATGCAGCCCGTTCAGGCGTCGAGCGACTTGTCGCGCTCGGGCACCTGCTCGCCGGTGCCGCCGGGCCCGTGCTGCTTCATGTCATGCGCTGCATGGTTCTCGGACGAATGGGCGTGGCGGTCGGACACCAGCGCCTGGTCGGAGCCGCTGCGGCCGGAGCTGTCAGCGGTCGGCAGTGCGTCGGGCGTCGGCGTCGAGGGGGCTTGCGGGGGCCGGCCGGAAGAGCTGTCGCGGCGGGTGCTGGAGGGGCTGGGCATGGTGAACTCCTTCGTTGTTGGAGGCTGTCCACCGGAGCAAGCCCGGTGCCCGTGTCGGCCCCCGGAGGGGCGGGCGGCGCAGCCGTCAGGGAGTCGACGCCCGGCAATTGGCCGGCAGGAAGGCGGCCGGCAGGTCGGTGCGGTCGCGACCGCGCGCCTGCATGGCGCCGGGCGGGGCCGCCTTGCCGCAGACCCAGGCCACCGGCACACGCCGCTCGTCTTCCATCACGCCAGCCCGCAGGCTCAAGGTCTTGCCGCGGAGGGCGCTGCTGGCTTGTTGGCCGAAGGTGACGTGGATGGCGCCATCCTCCACCGTGACGGCGCTGACCAGGTTGCCAACGATGCGCTCGGGCGCCGGCAGACCCGCCTCGGCGTTGTCGGCCGGCAAGTCGTCGCCGGCGCCCCAGGCGGCGGCGATCGGCGCCTTGGCCACGTCGGCCAGCCGCGTGCCTTCGACCACCTGCTCGCGCACCATCTTGTCGCGATAGCTGGGCACGGCCATGAGCGCCAGGATGGCGATGACGGCCAACACCATCACCAGCTCGATCAGCGTGAAGCCGCCGGTCGGCCGGCCGGATCGGGCGGCTTTCATCGGGGCGTGACGGCGGCGCCGCAGGCGGCACAGAAGCGGGCGGCCGGGGTCAGGGCTTCGCCGCATTCGGCGCAGTAGCGGGGCGCCGCCGGCGAGGCGGGCGGCGGCGCCGCCTCGCCGGCCGCCGTGCCGGCCTGGGTCAGTGCGGCGGCGGCCCGGATGTCGTGGTGCAGCTGCGCCGCCCCCGGGCCGGTGGCGAGGGCGCGCTCGCCCTGGCCCAGCTGCGCGATGCGGGCCTGGTCTTCCTCGCTGCCGGGCGCCACCAGCACGCTCTGGCTGCGCCCGAAGGCGGCCAGGTGGGCGGCCAGGTCGCGCGCCTCCATCGCGGTGGAGAACATGGCGGTGACCTGGCGTTCGCCGTCCTTGCCGAACACCACCGATTCGATGCGGGCGCGCCAGACGCGCAAGGTCATCGCCTCGGTGCGCACGATCTCGCTGTCGGTGTGCAGCCGGCTGCTGAGCTGGTTGCCAGTGCCCACCCGCGAGCGTTGCCAGGTGCCGGCCAGTTCCACCCAGACCAGCACCGACTCGAAGTTGAAGCGACCCCACAAGGCCTGCGAGGCCTTGAAGCAGAACAGCGCCACCAGCAGCAGCAAGGTCGAGGTGCCGGCCATCGACAGGCGGTTGTCCTGCCAGGCGGCGGTGACGTCGAAGGCCCGCACGAAGTAGAGCAGGAAGCCGACCGCGATCGCCACCAGCAGCGTGGCATACAGGTCCAGCGCCACCAGCCAGCGGTGCGCCCGGTGGGCCAGCGCCGAAGCGAGCGTGGGCGCCACCGTGCCGCCCTGCGGCATCGGCTGGGTTTCCTCGAGCAGCTCGCCGGCGAAGGGGCCGGCGTTGCGGCCGGGGTCGATGGAGGGTTCCAGCCGGGCATAGCGGCGGTTGGGGATGCGCTCGGTCCACTCCTGCTGCAGCTTGCGGTCGAGTTCGTCGAGCAGCAGGTGGGGCGGCGCATTCATCGACAGCTTGAGCTGTTCACCACTGGCTTGCGTGCTCGGCAGCTCGCCGACCTGGGCCAGCACGGCGAGCGCGACCAGCGTCACCGCCAGCAGGCCGGTGCCCAGCATCACTGCGGTCTGGCCGCTGAGCGAGAAGCTGCCGAGCGATGGCAGCCGCGCGCCGACCAGGCCGATCAGCACCGGGGCCAGCAGGGCGGCGGCCACCAGGCCGACCACCGACGCCATCGTCAGGCGGGCCTGCTGGTCGCTCAGCACCGGCTTGAGCAGGAAGAAGGCGCCGAAGAGGAAATAGAGGATGCCCACCCAGGGCCGCGAGGCCTCGGTGCCCAGCAGCCACCACGAGACGGCGAAGCTCAGCGCGGTGGCCAGCATGGCCGCCAGGTTGAAGAAGTGGCGCTGCGCCAGCGTCTGCACCGCATGCGGTGCGGTGATCAGCCGCGGCACCGCGTGGTAGAGCAGGCCGTCCAGCGCACCCTGCGGCTCGGGGTAGGTGAGGCCGCCCTGGCGCAGCATGTCCTTGTAGTAGCCCGCACGGGGTGAGCCCCCGGTGGTGCCCGGCGCCAGCTCGGGCGCCAGCGAAGCCGGCCGGCCGCGGCCGAAGAAGAAGCGCAGCCGCCGGGCCGCGGTGCCGGCCGCGAACAGCCCGCCGGCCACCAGCGCCAGGCCGGCCAGCAGCGGCGCCAGCACCAGCCGCAGGCTCTGCGCCTGCAGGGCCTCGCGGCTCCACCACAGGCACAGCAGGCCGCCGCCGGCCAGCAGCGCCGCGCACAGCCAGAGCCACAGGTTCTGCAGCCGGTAGGGATTGGGTAGCTCCAGCCGCTGGCTTTCCGAGCTGTAGTCGTAGCCCATGCTTGTCCTCCTGAGTGTTCGGGTCGCATTGTCAACCGGCGCGGGCCGATGGCCCGGTGCCGGTGCGCGATGGCGGCCCCGAACGCCCCACCGCTTCGCTGCGCCTCACTCGGCCGGGGGACGCTTGCGCAGGAGCGACCAGGCCATCCAGCCCATCAGCGCCAGGCCGCCGGCCAGCACGGCCCAGAGCCCCGGCGCCACGGCAGGGCGCGCCGGCACGGGGGCGGGCGAGGACGCGGAGGCGACGGCAGGCGCCGCCGCCGCCGGCAGCGACAGGCTGGCCGTGTCGGCCGGCAGCGGCTCGCCCGGGCGGCGCAGCGGCAGCAGCTGCTGCAGCGCGACTGGTGCGCCGGCCTGGCGCTCGTCGCCGCCCCAGGCCAGCCGGTAGGGGGCCGGCCCGCGTGCCAGGAACACCAGCGAGCGGGTCTCGGCAGCGACCTTCAGGCTCGGCGGCCGCTGGCCGAGCTGGGTGATGGGCCCCTCGGTCTGCAGCCGCAGCTGCGGCCAGACGCCGGCGTCGAAAGGCAGGGCGGGCGAGCGGAATTCGCCTTCCGGCAGGCGCAGCCAGTAGACGCTGGTGCTGGCCAGCGGCAGCCAGCCGGGTGGCGCGGGGGGCCGCTGCTTGTGGCGCAGCGCACGCAGGCGCTCGCGCAGCCCGTGGGGCGGGCCGGCGGCCGGCGCGGCCGCTTCCTGGCCGAGCAGCTGCACCTCGGCCAGCGCATTCGGCTCATGGGCCACCACCTGCAGCTGCGCCAGCGGCAGCTGGGCCGGCAGCGGGTAGTCGCAGTGCCGAGGGCCGCAGCCGCTGGGGGCAATGGGTTCGCTCCACTGCAGGGCGGGCGCCTGCTCCACGCTGGACAGCGCGGTGACCTCGGCGGCGGCCAGCGGCGGCAATTCACTGCCTTCGATCGGGCTGAGCCGCAGGTAGCCGGGTGGCACGCCGCCGAGCGGCAGGCTGGCCTGCTCCAGGCGCAACCCCTGGTGTTCGAGCCACAGCACCTGCAGGCGCGGCAGCACCGACTGCCAGTGCTGCAGGTCGGTGCTGCTGTCCAGCGCCAGCGTGTAGGCCCCGTGCCTGCCCTCGGGCAGGCGCAGCTCCAGGGCCTGCAGCGAACCACGCAGCTGCCGGGTGTCGAGCACCCAGGCAGGCGGCCGGGCGGGCTGGCGCGTCACACCGGGCTGCTTGAAGAAGGGCACCGTGCGACGGCTTTCCTCGGCCGCCGGCGGCGGCAGCTCGCGCCAGGCGAAAGGCAGCGCCTCGCCGCGGGCATTGAGCACGCGCAGCGAGCCGAAGTCCGACGAAGCGGCCCGCGTGTGCAAGGCCATCGGCAGGTGCACCGTGTGGTAGGGGCCGCTGCCCTGCAGGGCCAGCTCGGCGCTGCCGGGGGCGGCCAGGGCCGGGCCGGCGGCCGCGGCCAGGCCCGCCATCGCCTTGGCCATCACACGCGGCAGAATCCGGTGGCCAGTGGCGGGCCGGGCCGGCGGGGCACCGGGCGGGGCCTGCCGCCCGTCGCGGCCGGTCACCGCGGTGTGCCGGCGGCTGCGCGGGCCAGCGGCGCTGGCGGACGGGAAATCGCTGCGGGTCGGGTTCACGCCGGCACCTCCTCGCTGCGCCGGCGTGGCGGCACCGGTGCGAAATAGCCCACCACCAGCAGCAGCACACCTACCACGATGAAGGACACGATGCGGTAGAGGCTGCCGCGATCGGCCAGCTCCACCAGGAAGAGCTTGAGCACCACCACGCCCAGCAGCGCCGCACCGAGCACCCAGACACCGCGGCGCACCTGCCGGTGGCCCGCCAGCATCAGCAGCACGCCGAGCACCGACCAGGCCACCGACAGCGCCGCCTGCGTCAGCGTGGAGTCGTACAGCGCATCGCCGCTCCAGGCCACGCCGGCCCAGTGGTGGCAGGCGCGCAGCACCGCGAAGGTGTAGAGCGCGAAGGCCGTCGCGCCCAGGCCGCCGAGCAGGGGCCGGCGCGGCAGCCGCTGCCGCCAGTGCGCCGGCAGGGCCCGCTGCCACAGCAGCAGCGCAAGCAGCACCAGGCCCTGGCCCAGCTCCAGCGGGTTGAGCAGCGGCACATAGGGCAGCGGCGCTGCATTGCCCGGCTGCAGGTTGCCGACCCAGAGCCAGCCCGCCAGGTAGAGCGCCAGCGGCGCGCAGGCTGCCAGCAGGTAGGTGTCGCGCTGCTCGGTCAGCGGCCAGCGCTGCAGCAGGGCCGGGCGGGTCAATGCACCGAGCAGGAGCGCCGGCACCAGCATCCAGCCCAGCGTGGGCCAGGCCGAGCCCGGCTCACCCAGGCCGGCCATCGCCAGCTGGCATTCACGCGCGGCGAGCAGCAGGAAGAGCCAGAAGCCGAGCACATGCAGCAGGCCCAGTTGCTGCGGGCGCCACCAGGCCGTTTGCCGGCGCAGCAGCAGCAGGTGCCAGGCCAGCGCCAGCGGCCACACCGCCCAACCCAGGTGGGCCGAGGGTGCCAGGCCCGCCACGGCTGGGCCCAGCAAGGCGCAGCCCACCCAGGCCGGCAGCGTGCCGGCGGTGGCGCGGCCGAGCACCTGCCAGCGGCGCCAGCCGGCCAGCGCCGCCATGCCGACGGAGGTCAGCAGCACCCAGGCCGCCAGCGCGGCGGCGCCGAACTGCAGCGCATCGCGCGCCAGCAGCTGGCGCCAGCCTTCGGGCGGCAGCACCTGGGCCCACCAGGCCAGGCTCCACAGCACCACGGCCCAATGCAGCGCAGGCGTGTTGCGCCACGCGCTGGGCCGCCGCCAGCGGCGGTGCAGCCAGTCACCGGCCAGCAGGCCGGCCGCGGTGAGGATCAGCGGGCCCCACAGGGTGACGCCGGGCCCGTCGCCCCACAGTGGCGCCCCGAACAGCAGCAGGGCGACGCCGGCGGCCAGCTGCAGCCCCAGCCCGGCCAGCGCCAGGGCCGGATGGGCCAGCCGCAGCGCAAGGAACAGTGCGGCCAGGCCGAGCACCGGCCAGAGCAGGGCGGCGCGGTCGGCCGGCATCACGAACAGCAAGCTGCCGGCCAGCACCGCCAGGCCGGCAAGCAGGCCCAGGCTGCCGGGCAGCGACCAGGCGGGCACGGCGGCGGCCGCGTCCATCACGCGCAGCTGGCGGCGCAGGCCCAGGCCGGTCTGCAGCAGCAGCGCGGCGGCGATCAGCACCGCGGCCGCCAGGCCTTGCCAGCCGCTGGCGAGCATCGCGCCGTCGCCGGCGACGTGCAGGGTCGAGACCAGGCCGGCCAAGGCCAGCACGTGCAGCACCGCCGAGCAGGCGCCCAGCACCGAGATGCCCAGGCGTTCGCGGCTGGCCGCGCAGGCCAGCGCCAGCCAGGCGGTGGTGACGCTGGCCCACGGCGGTGGCAGCAGCATCCAGCCCAGCAGGGCGAGCGGCGCCGTCACCAGCCAGGGCAGGGCCAGCACGTTGGCGCTTTCCCAGGCCGGGCTGTGCTGCGCCGGAATGCGCAGCCAGACCCGGTAGATGGCGAGCGCGCTGGCGCCGAACAGCACCACGCCGAGCACCGAGCCGTCGATGAGGGGGGTGCCCGGCGTCAGGTCCAGGCTGAGCGAGCTGGCCAGGCGCACCAGCCCGCCAAGCAGCACCAGCAGGCCGAAGGCGCGTGCATACGGCCGGTGCTGCCGGGCACCCAGCCAGTACATGCCGGCGGCCTCCACCGCCCAGGTGGCGCCGGTCCAGGCGCCTTCCAGCGCGAGCGGGACGGCCAGGGTGCCGAAGATCACGCTGACGATCACATAGGCTTCGCCCAGCAAGCCGTAGCGCGGATGGCCGCCGCGCAGCAGCCCGCCGCCCAGCAGCAGGTAGAACAGCGAGTAGCCGAAGGCCGCCCAGGCCGGGCCCCAGGGCAGCGCCTCGACCAGCGTGTACTGCAGGCCGAAGGTGGCCAGCGGCACGCCGAAGACCAGCGTGCTGTCGACCCGTCCCACCTGGGCCAGCGCCTGGGAGGCGCGCGCGGACAAGGGCCGGTCGGCGTCCCGGCCCGCCGGGCTGCCGGTGTCGCTGGCCAGCGCGCGCCGGGCGAACAGCACCCCCATGGCGGTGAACAACAGGAAGAACAGCAGCAGGAAGGCCTGCGTGCTCGGATAGAGCGCGTCGGTGTAGCGGCTGTGGGCCCAGCCGCTGGCCAGCGTCAGCGTGCCGAACAGGCCCACCAGGTGCAGCGGGCGCCAGGCCTTGTGCCAGGCGACGAGGAAGATGCCGATGTCGAGGATGGCCAGGTAGCTGAACAGCGCGATGTGGTTGCCGCTGCCATCCGAGATCAGCACCGGGGCCGCGAAGCCTTCGGCGATGGACACCAGCGCCAGCCAGGGCGCGTCCTGCTTGACGGCCAGCACCGCCCCCAGCACCGCCACGCCGGCCATGAAGCCGAAGGCCATGCCGGCGCTCAGCAGGGGGTGGCCGGCATGCAGCTTCAGCGCGGCCAGTGCCGTCAGGTAGAACACGCCGATGCCGGCACCCTGCAGGATCAGGCCATAGCCCTGGCCGCCGGCCTTGTCGGCCCGCTCACGCAGTCGCCAGCCCAGGCCCAGCAGGAAGGCGCCGACAGCGCCCACGCCGGCGTAGCGCAGCTCCAGCGGTACGGTGACCCGCTCGGCCGCATAGCGCAGCAGGAAAGCCAGGCCGAGGAAGAGGATCAGCACGCCGGCCTTGACGATGGTGTTGCCACCGAAGATCAGCCGGCTCACCACCGGCGGCAGGCGGTCACGCAGCGGCACGGGGGGCGGCGCAGGCGGCCTGGCGGCGCGCGGCGGGGCCGGCTCGGGGGCCGGCGCGCCGAGCGCATCCACCGGTTGGGGCGGAAGCTGCGGGCCGGGTTCGACGGCCGGCCCGTCGAGCGCTGCGCTGGAAGCCACCACCACCTCCGGCAGGGCTGGCTGCCAGGCGTCGGCCTGCGGCTCGGGGGAGGCCGGCAGCGCCGCCTTCGCCAGGACGGCCGGCGTGGCGGCCTGCACCACCGCCGGCGGCAACACCACCGGGCGGGGCTCGGCCGGTGCTGGCCGGGGCGTGCCTGCGTCCGCAGCCGTGTCTGGCACCGCTGGCGGCGCCACAGGGGCCGAGGCCTCCGGCATGGCCGGCTCGGCCTGCTCCAGCCGTTGCAGGCGGCTGCGCAGGCGCGCCACTTCCTGCTCGAGCGCCTGGACCCGTGCTTCCAGTGGCGCCGCGCCGGCCGCCGGGCCGGCTGCCGCCCCGGTGGCTGGCGGCGCCGGGCGGGCCGGCTCGTTCGCTCCCAGGGCGGCCTTGCCGAACAGCGTCCACAGCGCGGGCCCGAGCACCAGGCCGGCAAGCGCGCCGAAGATGTCGCCGATGCTCCATCCCAGGTAGGCGCCGATCAATGCGCTGACAAACTTCATGCCTCACCCTTGGTCTTGTGCCTTGCGGCGATTATCGGCGTGGCGGCGCATGGCGCCGGACCGGCCATCCTCCCCCTCAAGGGCGGGGCGCTGCGGCCGCAGTACGCGGCGCGGGCCGGCTCACTGCCCATACCAGTAGCGGGTGCGGGCCGCCCACGGGCTGCCGGGGTAATGCTTGTGCAGTGCCTGCAGCCCGCGGCGCGACCAGGCGCCGCTGCCCTGGCCCATGCAGCTGTGCCGCGCCAGGCGCACCGCCACCGACAGCGCCTGCGGCACCAGCGGATCGCGGGGCGCGCGCTCCATCAGCGCCAGCGCCGCCTGGGTCATCCAGATCGAGTCCTGCGGCACTTGCAGCAGGCGCTGCGCTTCCTGCTGCTGCTGTTGCTGTTCCGCGGCGTCGAGGAAGCCGAACGGCTGGGCTGCCTGCCGGTTCGCAGGCAGCGTGCCACCGGTCCGGCCGAAGGGGTCGCACCACTTGCCATAGGAGGAAGGCCCGGCGGCGCGCGGCGGCTCGGCGTGCCCGTCCGCCGGCGGCAGTGGCAGGGCGATTGCCCAGTCGGCCGGGCCGCGCAGGTGCGGCGGGTGCGCAACGTCGGCCGCATCGGCCAGGCGGCCCAGCAGCAGGCGCTGCCAGCCGGCGCTGTCGCTGTCGGACAGGGCCTCGGCCTGCCGCAGCCAGCCGACGCTGGCGGCCTTGGCCGGCAGCTGTGCATAGTGCTGCAGCAAGGCCGCGCCGGCTTCGCGGGCGCGGGCTGGCTCGCCGGCCAGCACCGCCCGGGTCCAGGCGGCTTCCAGCAGCTCGAGCTGCAGGGCCGGGTTCAGGCGTGGCTCGCGGCCCAGCCGCAGCAGCAGGGCCAGGCTGCCGCGGGTGTTGAGGGCCAGCGTGGCGTCATGGTCGAGCCCGGCGGCGGCCGCGTCGGCCGGGCGGATCTCGCCGCTTTCCGGGTCGCGCCGGCCGGCCGGCGTGCGCAGCGCCCAGCGCAGCCACTCGGCCTCGCTGCGCGCGCTGGGCAGCAGCAGGGCGGCCAGCAGGTTGTGGTCGGAGGCGCCGTGGCGGGCCGGCGCGGCATCCAGCAGTGGCTCGAGCAGCTGGCGCACCTCCGCGTGCCGGCCGGCATGGTGCAGCGTGCCGGCGCGCAGCAGCCGTGCCGCGAAGTGCCCCGCATGCCGCTGCGGCAGCCGCGCGAGCGCGGCCGACAGCCGGGCCTGCCGCCGGTCGGCCGGCGGCAGGAAGCGCGCCGCGGCAAACAGCCAGGGCAGTGCGCCGGTGCGCTGGTAGCCGGCCCAGCTCTCGCGGGCCTGCCAGTCAGGCGCCAGCGCATCGCCTTCCTGCCCGGGCCGGCCGCGCACGGTGTACAGCCAGCGCAGCATCTCCGGCTCCCGGCCGGCCAGGGGCTGGCGGCAGCGGACGAGGCTGCAGTCGCGCAGCGTCTGGTTGAGCAGCAGCAGCCGGGCGGCCGCGGTGTCGCCGTCGCGGGGCGCACGCAGGCCATCGACCAGCCGCAACAAGCGCTCATGCAGTGGCAGGTGGCGGATCAGCAGGGCCTCGCGCAGGCGCACGATGGAGCTGCGCAGCGGCGCCAGTGGCGCGCGGCGCAGCAAGGAGTCGCTCAGTGCCGTCACTTCTTCGCTCAGCGCGGCCTGCCGGGCCTCGGCCTCCGCCTCGGCCGGCGAGCCGTCCGGGTCGCTTGCGTCCGGGCCGGGATGCTGCCGGGCCAGCACCCGCAGCTGCATGTAGCCGGCCAGGTGGCGCCAGGGACTGGCGGCTTCCTCGGCAATGGCGGCGTAGGCGGTGGCCGCCGCCTCCAGCTCGCCGCCGTAGAACTGGCCGGCCGCCTCCTGCCAGGCGAGGTCGTGCTGCAGCCAGGCCGGCGCGTCGCTGCCGGCGTCGGGCAGGCTGTCGGGCTCCGCCGGCCCGCCCCCGCAGCGGCTGAAGACCCGGTCCTGGCCCTGCAGCCAGCGCAGCAGGGCGCCGCGGGCCTGCGGATGCCGCGCCTGGCGGTCGGCCAGCGTTGTGATGGCGTTGCGGAAGGCGTCGGCATAGCAGCCGTCGGCCGAGCTGAACGTGGCGGCATTCCAGGGTGGCAGGCCGCTGCCGTCGTCGCCGGCGGGCGGCGCCTGGCCCAGCTGGGCCAGCGCCCGGCTGCGGGCCTCCTGCCAGGCCTGGCGGGCCGATTCGTTCTCGCCGGGCCAGCGGTCACGATCGATGCCGTCGAGCACCGCGGCCAGGGGGGCGACCGCCGTGTCGGGAATCGGTACGCCGGTCAGGTGCCACCACCACACCACCTGGTAGGGCGCCCGGTGCTCCGGCTGGAAGCTGCCGGGCCCGGTGATGAACTCGCGTGTCGGCAGGTCGG
The DNA here is from genome assembly GCF_030419005.1 of Eleftheria terrae. NCBI lineage: Bacteria > Pseudomonadati > Pseudomonadota > Betaproteobacteria > Burkholderiales > Eleftheria > Eleftheria terrae. The sequence goes on along the minus strand of NZ_CP106951.1, from coordinate 1,524,879 downwards.
GGCGCTGGCTGAGGAAATACAGGTCTTCCGGCAGGCCGCCGCCACTGGCGGCCGCCGGACCGCCCATCCAGGTGGCGAGGAGGGCCAGGGCGACGGCCGCGGCGCGGCGTGGCAGGTGGAGGGATCGTCTCATCATGGCGGGGTGGGCGCTGCTGTGGGCAGGCCGGCCGGCGGCAGCGCCGCGACATCGGCGGCCGTCCAGGCGGCGGGGTGAAAGAAGTAGCGGCGCTGCAGGCCTTGCAGGGCCACCACCGGCTCGCCCTGCATGAAGCCGGCGGCGGACTGGCAGGCGGGCACCGGTGCCTGCCGGTCGCGCTGCAGCCGCTCGCGGATGGCCGGGCCGTCGGGGCCGAGGCGGAAATACATCGGCACCACTTCGTCCACCAGCCCGGCGGGCAGCCACGCATCGTCCATGCACCAGGAAGCCAGGGCAGTGATGGACAGGCGCACTGCCGGCCGCTGCGGTGTCGCGGCATGGCGCAGCGGCTGCAGGCGCTGCAGCAGGCGGGCATAGGCTGCGCGCTGGCTGAACCGGGCTTCCAGGTCGAGTTGCACCCAGCCGGAGCGGCTGTGGCGGGCGGCGTGGCGCAGGGCGGCTTCGATGCGGGCCTGCTGCGCGTCGTCCAGCGGCGCGGGCTGCAGGTTGTCGAAGCTGACATGCACCACCGGCATCAGGAAGGCATCCGGCGGCGGCTTCAGCGGCCATTGCCGCAAGCGCACTTCGGCCACCGGCCCGCTCAGCCGCACGGTGGCATGCAGGTAGGCCAGGCCGACGCCGGCCGGATAGTCCGCCAGGCGCTGCGGCCGGTCCCACACCCACAGCACGGTCTGCGGGCGTGCCGCCGCCGGGCCGGGCAGGGCCGCCAGCAAGGCCGCCGAGAGGCACAGCACCCGCAGCGCCCGCTGCCGGCCGGCCGCCAGGCCGCGAGCGGGCAGGTCGCGGCCCATCAGCGGAACACGGCGCCGAGACGGCGCCTCAGCCGGCGCATGCTGCGCGCCAGCAGCACGATGACCCACAGCAGGCAGGCCAGCGGCAGCCACACCACCCGCCAGCCTTCGAAGGCGCCGGCCGGTGGCCGTCCCTGCCGTTGGTGTCGGTCCCGCTGCGCCACCTGGGCGCGCCAGTAGCTGCTGCGGTCGGCATCGTGGCAGGGACTGCCTGGCGGTCCGTAGACCCGGCGGCGCAGCGCCTGCATGGCCTGCCGGTCGCCGGCCTGCGCCGCGCGCTCCAGCCAGTCGCGCGCCTGTCGCAGGGCCTCGGCGCCGCCGGCCTGCAGCAGCAGCTCGCCCACCTGGCGCTCGGCGGCCGTGCGGCCGGCATCGCCGGCGGGCAGCTGCTCGGCGGCGTGGCGCAACAGGCCGAGCGCGCGGCCCGGTTCGGTGATGCCGGCCGTCTCTTCGAGCAGGAGGCCGCCGAGCAGCAGGCACAGCCGCGGGCCGGTGTCGCCCGCGGCCAGGGCACGCTCGGCCCATTCGCGCGCGGCCACCGGGTCGGGCGGGCCGCCGCGGCCGTGCAGCAGGTCTTCGGCATACAGGCACATCGCGGCGGGCAGCGCCTCGGGCGGGCCCGGCGGCCCGTCGGCACCGTCGGCACCGTCGGCACCGTCGGCACCGTCGGCACCGTCGGCACCGGTGGCACCGGTGGCACCGGCGGCGCGAGCGGCCCACAAGCGGGCGGTGGCCGCATCGGCCGGCGAGCTGCGCAGCCCGCGCGACAGGGCCAGTGCGGCCTGCGCGTCACCGGCCCGCCAGGCCTCGGCCAGGCGATCGAGGTCGACCGCCGACGCAGGGGCGGCCGGCTGGGGCTGCGCGGTGGCTGCCGCCTGGAAGTCGGTGTAGCGCAGCGGCTGGGGCCGCTGCTGTGCCGCGTGGAAGTAGGGGTGGCGCAAGCCGGCCAGGCCGAACAGCCGGCACCAGGCAGCCCAGTCGCTGCAGCTCAGCCGGTCGAGGTCGAAGCCCAGCAAGCCGTCGAAGCGGTGCAGCGCGCCGGCATGGCCGGCCGCTTCCAGCTGCTGCCAGCGCGCGGCAAATTCCTGCTGCAGGCGGGCGATGCGGTCGGCCGGCGCGAGGTCGTCGCCATCCATGCGGGCGATGGCAGCCAGGTCGGCGCTGAGCACCGCCACCGCGCGGCCGCCGGCGTGCCGCTCGCAAGCCTCGATGGCATCGCGCAGCCAGGCGGCCGTGGCTTCGAGGTAGCGGGGCAGCGCCGGCACCTCGCGGCAGGCCGGGTGCCGGGCGGCGAAGCCGGCAAACCGCTCCAGCCGCGCCAGCCCCTGCCGGGCGTTGCTCTGCACCCTCGGCAGGTCGGCGTGCAGGCGGTGCGGCAGGGCGTCGTGGGCAGGCTCGCATTGCGGGGCGGCCAGCAGCACCTGCCACAGACCCGGCACGCCACCGGCCGCTTCGGCCAGCGCGGTGGCGGCCTCGCCCGCCATGCCGGCCTGCAGGTAGAGAAAGCAGCGATGGCCCATTCCGGTCTCCCCGATTCTTGGCGCCGGATCGGCCGGCGACGATTCCAGCGCTCAGTAGGAACGCAGCAGGTCCGGGGCGAACAGGACCACCCCCAGCACCACCACATACGCAAAGGGCAGCAGCACCGGCAGCCACAGCAGCCGCTGCAGCAACCGCGGCATGCCGGCACTGCAGCTCCAGGCCTGCAGCCGGCCGCCCAGCGCCACCGCCAGCAGCGCTGCCAGCCAGGACAGCAGGCCGGCCACGGCGCGTGCCTGCCCGCAGCCGCCCTCGAAGCTGACAGTGCATGGCTGCCAGGCGGCCAGGCCCCAATGGGCGGCCATGCTCGCCATGCCGGCGTAGAGCAGGGCGCCCACGGCAGCCGGCTTCCAGGTGGGCGGCATCAAGGGTTTCGTTGTTGTGGTGGTGTCCATCGTTCTTTCCAATGCAACCGGCGCCGCGCTGCTGCGCCGGCCCGGCCGCGGGTGAGGCGCCTTAGCGCCGCGGGCGGGCCGGCTTCTTCTGGCCGTTGCCCGAAGGCGGCGCGGGCGCTTCCTGGCGGCCGATCCAGCCCTTGACCATCACACCCAGCCACAGGCCGGCGACAAAGACACCCCAGAAGGCATGGCCGGGCAGGCCTTCCAGCCCGCTCCTGAGGTTCATGCCGAAGACCGCGGCCAGCGCCATCAGCGGGAAGGTGAGGGCCGCGACGATGTTCAGCTTGTGCTGCGCGCGGCTGAACTGCAGCGCGGCCTGTGCCTGGTCTTCGGCGCTGCGCGCCAGCCGGTAGTCGAGCGACAGCCGGGCGTCGGCCAGCAGCAGCTCCAGGCCGCGTGCCACTTCCACCGCCTGGTCGCGCAGTGCCAGCACCAGCCGGTCCTCGCGCACCTGCTCGCGGGCCGATTGCAGCGCGTCCTTCAGGTTGGCCGCCGCCCGCGACAGCGGGATCAGCCGCTCCAGCACCTGCAGCAGGGCATCGGCCGTGTCGGCCTTGGCGCAGCGGCCCTCCAGGTCGGCCAGCACGCCCTGGTAGCCATCCAGCAGTCCGCGCAGCGCCGGCTCGCCCTCGCGCTGGCCCTGGTAGAGCCACTTGCCGTCGGGCTTGCGCAGGAAGACGGCATGCTCGCGCTGGTTGCCGCCGCGGGTGGGCGCCTCGTGCAGCACCAGCAGCAGGTGGCCCGCCTCGCACAGGGCGCGTTGCGCGCCATAGCTCTCGGTGCCAAGGCGATCGTTGATCTCCTTGGGCAGCTTCCAGTCGTACTCGGGTCGTCTCATCGGGCGCGGTCCTTGTGTCCGGGGCGGTCGGCGGCCAGCTGCCGCCACAGCCGGGCGAAGTGCGCCGAGAAGTGGCGCAGCAGCGCGGGGTCGTTGCAGAGCACCAGGTTCTCTTCGTTCTCGGTGCAGGCGCTGCGGGTCCAGTTGTAGCTGCCGTTGAGCAGCCATTGGTCGTCGAACAGCGCGTACTTGTGGTGCATGTGCGCGGGGCTGCGGTCCACCGCCACCGCGATGCCGGCGGCACGCAGGCGGGCGATGTCGCTGCCGCGGTCGTGCTCCTTCTCGTTGTCGGTGGCCAGGCGCACCACGACGCCGCGGCGGTGGGCCGCCAGCACCTCCTCGGCGATGCGGTCGTCCGACAGCGTGAAGACGCAGATGTCGATGCTGCGCCGCGCGCCGCGCAGCTGGCCGAGGATGGCATTGAGGCAGTCCTCGCCGGGGCTGAAGAACGCCTCGCTGCGCAGGCTGCCGGCCGGTGCGCGGGCGACGTCGATGGCGCGCACCACGCCGTCGAGCCACTTCAGCAGGCCCTGTTGCCCGTCATCGGGGCTGCGCTGGCGCACCAGCTCGAAGGCGCGGTTGCGCAGCTGGCGCAAGCCCTCCTCCGGTGGCGAGGCCTCGCGCAGGGCCTGAGTCAGCGAGCGCTTCTCGTCGTCGCTCAGGCGCGCATCGGCGAGGCTGGACTCCAGCCCGGCCAGCAGCGCCGGCAGGTCGGGCGGCTCGGTGGCAAGGGGGGGCGGCTGCATCTCAGCCCTCCTGCCCCGCAGGGGGCGCGCCGTCGCGCTGGCGGACGGCGCCCAGCCCGTCGAGCTGGTCCGCCACCCGCTTCATCTCGTCCCACACCGCATGCTCCGGAGAGAGCCGGGGCTGGGTGGTGCGGATCAGCGAGACCAGCACCCGGTGCTGGGTGGCGGCCATGTCCAGCACCATCTGCGCCAGCCGGCCCAGCTCGGGCTCGGCAGCGGGCGCGGGCTGCAGCCGTCCGACCGCCTCGGCCACGTCGAGCAGGCTGGCCGCGATGCGGGTGCTGCCGTCGCCCTCGGCCCCGCCCAGCTTGCGGCGCTTGGCGAAGGCCTCGCAGATGGCCTCCCAGCGACGCTGCTCGGCCTCGCTCGGCGAGCCCAGCAGCTGGGCCAGCCGCAGCAGGTTCTCCTCGGCACCGGTGGTGAGCGTCTGGGCCTCGCCGCGGTAGTGGTCGCGCAGCAGCGCATCGAGTTCGTCGTCATGCATCAGCGGCGTGATGCGTGCCGCCAGCTTGCTCATGTTGCGGTAGCTGCCCTGCAGCTTGAAGGGCGGCTCGCTGCGGTAGGCGTCCTGCTGGGCGGCCGACTCGATGTAGGCCAGGTTGACCTTCAGCAGCAGGTCGCGGGCGCGGAACAGCCGCTGCATCAAGGCCTTCAGCTCCTCCAGCTCGGCCGCGCCGTAGGCATGCGAGAAGGCGCTCCCCGGCACCTCTTCGCCCTGCGCCAGGCGCACCAGCAGCTGCACGTCCTTGGGATCGCGCGAGGCCAGCGGCAGCAGGGCCGGGTTGGCGGTCAGGCTGTTCTCGATGTAGGAGAGCGCGAACATCGCCTCGCGGCCCGACAGCACGTCGCCGAGGTTGTAGATGTCGGCCCGGTTGGCCAGCATGTCGGGGATCCTGAAGACCTCGCCCGACTCGGTGTACGGGTTGCCGGCCATCACCACGGCGAAGCGCTTGCCGCGCAGGTCCCAGCTGCGCGTCTCGCCGTTCCAGACGCCTTCGATGCGGCGGGTGCCATCGGCCAGCGCAATGAACTTCTGCAGGAACTCCGGGCTGGTGTGCTGGATGTCATCCACGTACAGCATCACGTTGTTGCCCATCGCCAGCCCGAGGTTGAGCTTCTCCAGCTCCTGCCGGGCGGCGCTGTTGGGCGCGGTGGCGGGGTCGAGCGCCGTCACCTCGTGGCCCAGCGCGGGGCCGTTGATGCGCACGAAGATCAGGCCCAGCCGGTCGGCCACGTACTCCATCAGGGTGGTCTTGCCATAGCCGGGCGGCGAGATCAGCAGCAGCAGGCCCATGCGGTCGGTGCGCTTGCCCTCGCCGGTGGCGCCGATCTGCTTGGCCAGGTTCTCGCCGACGATGGGGAGGTAGACCTCGTCGATCAACCGGTTGCGCACGAAGCTCGACAGCGGCCGGGCCTGGAACTGGCCCAGCTTCAGTCGCGCCTTCTCGGCCTGCAGCAGCTCCAGGCGCAGCGCCTGCAAGGCCTGGAAGGCCGGCACCACCTGGCGGCTGTGCTGCAGGAAACGCCGCCGGAAGTCGTTGAGGTTGAGCTGGCAGCGGCCGCCGCTGACACGCGGGTGCTCGCCCAGCAGGCCGTCCACCTGGCGGTCCAGCGTGGTGTTGACACGCTGGCGGCCCGACGGCACCAGCAGCAGCGTGGCCGCGTCGTCGACCCAGGCGAGCGCGGCGGGCGACTGCGCGGCGGCATAGGCGGCCACCCAGTCGCGCGCCAGGCGCCAGCGCTCCGGCGGCGGGGCGGCTTGCAGGTCCTGCTGCAAGGCGGCCCAGCGGCCGCTGCGCGTCAGCTCGCGCACCAGGGCCTGGGCCAGGTCGTCGCCGGCGCCGGACACCACCCAGGCCTCGGTGCCGCGCTCGCCGGCCAGCTGGCGCACCAGGTAGGCGGCGGCTTCGCTGCAGCGCAGCGCCAGCGCCTCGTCGTCGGCACGTCCGGCGGCAGCCGGCAGGAACTCGCGGGCGAAGCCGCCCAGGGCCCGCGCGGCTTCGCCTTCGAGCTGCTCGAGCCCGTCGCGGCTGCCGAACAGGGCCAGCATCTGCATGGCTGCCCGGGCGCGGCGCAACAACGCATCGCGCTCGGCCACGAAGCGGCCGAAATGCCAGTACAGCAGCGCCAGCGCCCGCTCGGCCGGGCCCCAGGCGAGCAGGCCGGCTTCGTCCTGCATGGCGGCCAGGGCGGCGAGCAGGCGCACCGCGTCCTCGTCGTGCACGCCTTTCTGGTAGCCCTCCTGGTAGCGCGGCGCGGCAAAGCGGCGCACCTGCTCCAGCAAGGCGGCGTGGCCATCGGGCCCCTCGGTGACCAGGCGCATCAGCTCGGCCCACGCCGGCTCGCCGCGGCCTTCCTGCGCCTGCTGCAGCAGGCAGCCGGCCAGGTATTCGGCCCGCGAGAGGGCTTCGGTTTCCGACACCAGTGCCTGCTGCCAGTAGGGCTGCAGCGCCGCCAGCCGCGGGTCGTCCACCGGCGCCAGGTAGTCGGTGCCGGTCAGGTGGTAGGCCAGGCCGCCTTCGCGCGGCAGCAGGGTCAGGTCCAGCGGCTGGCGGTTGACGGTGAAGGCATGGCGGCCGAAGCGCAGCGTCTGGCCATCATCGGCCACCAGCTCGCGCTGGTCGCGCACCGCGCGCAGGGCCTGGTCACGGGCGGTCTTCAGCCGCGTGTCGAGGTCGTCGGCGGCCACCGCGGCGCCCAGCGCACGCAGGTCGTCGACCAGCTTGCGCAGCTTCGCCAGCAGCGGGTCGGCCGCGAAGTAGCCGTGCACCTCGGCCAGCTCCTTCATCTGCGCGACGCGCCGCGGCACACCGTCGAGGATGCGGCCGCCGGCCTCCAGCAGGCCCTGGGCACGCCGCTGGCGCGCCTCGACCAGTGCTTGCCGGCGGGCCGAGAAGGCCTCGTAGACGGCCTCGCGCTTGGCAACGATGTCGGCCAGGAAGCCGTCCTGCTCGGCGAAGCGGCCTTCCAGCTCTTCCAGCTGGGCCAGCAGGCGGGTCAGCGCCTCGTCGCACTTCTCGGGCGCGTCGGCGAACTCCAGTGCGTTTTCCACCGCCTGGCCGAACAGCTTGAACTGCGCGCCGAACTCCGCCGCCGCCTCGCTCGCGCCGAGCGACTTGCGGCGCTGCCGCAGCTCCGCCCGCATGCGGTTGATCTCGGCATAGATCAGCGAGATGCGGTCCAGGATGGTGGTGCGCAGCACCGCGTCGCCGCCGGGCAGGCTGCCGAGCTGCTCGGTCAGCAGGTCGAGACCGGCGGCCTGTTCATCCAGTGCGTCGAGCACGCGGGCGAGCGCCGGCGAGGTGCTGGCCTGGGCCGACTCCTGGGCCAGGCCGTCGAGCGAGCGGCGATGGCTGTCGAAGGCGTTGTCGGCGGCCAGGAACTGCAGCGCGCGTTCGCCCACGCGCTGCTGCTCGGCCTGCAGCTCGGCATCCATCGCCTCGATGCGGGGCAGCTCGGCATAGCGCAGCTCCTTCAGGGCCTGCAGGTGGCCGCGCCGCTCGCGCAGGCGGTTGAGCGCCTGCACGAAGTCCTCCGGACGGCGCCACAGCGTGCTGGCGATGTCGGTGGCCAGCACGCGCTGCTCCTGCTCGGCCTGCGCCAGGGCCCGCGCGGTTTCGCGGCGAATGCCCTCGACCTTCTCGAACTCCGCCAGCGTGCTGCGGGCGCCGTCGGCGATCTGGCGCAGCTCGTCGGCGAGCCGGCCGGCTTCCGGTTCGTCGAGCCAGAAGTAGGCGTCGGCCACCCGGGTGCACTGGCGGATCAGGTCTTCGTACGCTGCCTTGGTCGGCACCTGCTCGCGCACTGCGCGGGCGATGCCGACCAAGTCGGAGACGCCACGCACCAGCTCGGCATTGCCGATGCGGCCGAAGAAGCCGCTGCCGCGCGGCTGCGCACTGGCGTGCTCCTCGCTCGGGAAGGCGGTCTGCCACAGCTGCATCGGGTGCACGCGGGTCGGCTCGCCGCGGTCCACCTGGAACAGCAGGAAGCGGCCGTCGGCAAAGCGGGCATAGCCGTTGGCCAGCAGGGGCGTGGCCAGCGTCTTGTTGATCAGGTTGTAGGTGAACAGCGCATAGTGGCCCGACGCCGGCTGGTAGAAGACATAGAGCATGTCCTCGCCGTTGGGCGAGCGCAGGCTGCGCTTGAAGCGAAGGGCCGGCACGATCTCGCCCGGCAGCTCGAAGCGCTTGTGTTCGCCCGACTGCAGGTAGTAGCCGCCGGGGAAGATGATGCCCTGGTCCTCCGGCAGCTGCACGCAGGAGCCGCCGATGGCATCGATGCGCTCCACCTGCTGGGTGCGCGTGTTGTAGACCAGGTAGCGCACCGCCTGCTCCCGGTAGGGCTTGACCCGCAGCAGGATCAGCAGCCCCAGCCGGGCATAGGCGATCTCGGCATCGGTGAGCGACTGGTGCTTGTCCTCCACCGGCTCGCTGTAGATGCCGAGGCCGGTCTCGGTGTTGTTCTCGATCTTGACCGTCAGGTCGCCGCCCACCGTCTCGACGAACACCGTGTCGAGGATGTTCACATGCGGGTGCTTGCCGCCCACATGGTCCTCGCGCCGGGTCGGCACCCATTCGAAGTCGTGGCTGGGCGGCAGGGCGATGTCGCGCTCGCCGCGGTTGTCGATGTACTGCACGCTGCCGTCGCGCGCGATGCTCCAGCGGAACACCCGGATGTCGCCCAGCTGCGCACCGATGCGGAAGCACGCCAGCAGCCGGTCCTGCGTCACGCGCAGCTGCATCAGCGTGGCCTGCTTGTAGTAGGCGTACAGCTCGCGGAAGTCGGTGGTGAAGCGCGGGTCTTCGAGGAAGCTGCCAGCCAGCGGCACCGTCTCCAGCTCGTCGGCGCCGTCGTGCGCGGCCAGGCGGTAGAGCGCGAAGACGTCGCCGACCGCGGTTTCCTTGCGCAGGCCGATGAAGACGTTGTAGCCGAACAGCAGCAGATCGCCGATGCGCACGATGTCGCGGGCGACGCAGTTGTTCTCGGTGCGCGCCCGCGTGCGCAGGATCAGCGCCTGTTCCGAGCGGCCGAACTCGGCCAGGCGCGCCTCGTTCAGCGCCTGCGTCTTGGCCAGCAGGCTGTCGCCCTGGGTGGCCAGGCGCTTCTTCAGCAGGCCGTAGCTGCCGCTCTCGGCGACGAGGCTGTCGGTCTGCGTCCCGGCGCCGGGGGCTTCTTGTGCGGTGGCTTGCATGGTTGCGGCTTTCACCGGCCGGCGCGCAGCGGCGCCGGCCCGTCATCGGGGCCGGTCCGGCCGGGGCGCCGGGCCCGGCAGGGCACCGCGGTGGCGCGCCGTGCCGTGCGGCCGTGGAAGGGGCCGCACGGGCGGCCGCCAGGGGCGCGCAGGCTCACTGCGGCGGTGCCTTGGCGTCGGCCAGGCCCAGCGGCAGCGACTTGCCGAAGCCGTTGATCAGCGTGCGCAGCGCGGCCTTCTGGCTGTCGTCGCCGTCGCGCATCACGCGGCTCATCAGGCCGGCCAGGCTGAGCTTCTGCAGCTCGTCGGACGACTGGCCGAGTGCGCCCACCACGCTGCTCACGTCGGCCACGATGTCGCGCTCGCCGGCCAGGTGGTCCTTGAACACGGCCTGCAGCGCCTGGCTCTTGCCCAGCGTCGCATCGATGCCCTTGCCGATCGACAGCGCGTTGACGAAACGGTCGAAGTAGTCGCCCTCGCCGCCGACGATGTCGATCTTCGCGTTGCCCAGCGCGGTGCCCAGCACCTGCGCCTGGTCGCGCGCAATGGCCGCCTGCGCCTCCAGGCCCTTGAGCGTCTCGATGTGGTTCTTCTCCAGGCGCATGCGGAATTCCTCGTGCGCGCGGGTGTCCTCGCTCATCGCCTTCATCGCATCGAACTTCTCGCGCAGGCCATTCGCCTCGGCCTGGAAGCGCGCCTCCACCGTCTTGGCCTCGGCCAGGCCGGCCTTGGTGGTGGCCTCGGCATCGGCCGAGCGCACCTGCACCTCGGCCAGGCCCAGCTTTTCCTTGCCGGCGGCTTCGGCATCGAGCTTGGCACGCAGGCCGTCGGCCTCCGCCTGGGCCCGTGCGGCGATGACCTGGGCTTCCGCCAGGCCCTTCTTCTCGCTGCCCTCGGCTTCGGCCTCCAGGCGGGCGCGCAGCGCATCGGCGGCGGCCAGCTGCACCTTGGCGTCGGCCAGGCCCTTGGCCTCGTTGCCGGCGGCCTCCGCAACGATGCGGCTGCGCAGCGCGTCGGCCGCAGCCAGCTGCAGCTTGGCATCGACCAAGCCCTGCTTCTCCTTGGCGTCGGCGGTGACCAGCATCACCTTGGCGGCGGCCAGGCCCGGTGCGGCGGTGACCGCCTCGGTGCCTTCGGCCTCCCGCTTCTTCGCTTCGGCGTCCTTCTCGGCCACCTTCAACTTGGCCTCGGCCAGGGTCAGCTCCTCGGCTGCCTTGTGCCGGGCGCGGCGTTCCTGGGCCTCGGCAGCCTTCACCTCGGTCAGCAGCTTCTCCTCGGCCTGGGCCTCGGCCAGCACGATGGTCGACTTCTTGGTGCGGTCGGCCTCGGCCATCACGCGCAGCTCCTTGATCGCCTCTTCCTGCTCGGCCACCGTGCGCTCGACCACGATGCGCTCGCGGATCACGTCGGAGATGGCCTTCTTCTGCACCTCCACCGCCTTTTCCTTCTCGATGCGCTGCAGCGTCACTTCCTTCTCGCGGTCGACCACCTCCAGCTCGCGCGCCCGGGTGACCTTCTCCTCCTCGATGGCGACGGCGCGGCGGCGGTTGTGCTCGGCCACTTCCTTCTCGCGCTGCACGTTCTCCTGCTGCACCGCCACTGCCTGCTCGGCCTGCAGGCGCGCCAGCTCGGCCTTGGTCTTCTCCTCGGCCTGGATCTTCAGCGTCTCGGCTTCCTCGCGGGCCCGCACCGAGGCGATGTCGCGGGCCTGGCGGGCCTGCGCGTCGGCCTGCTGGCGCTCCAGCTCCAGCAGCGCCTCCTGGGTCTCGACGTCCTTCTTCTTGATCTGCATTTCCTCGTTGCGGCGCAGCTCGTTGGTGCGCACATGCTCGGAGGCGGTCAGCTCGGTGATCTTCTTGATGCCCTGGGCATCGAGGATGTTGTGGCTGTCGAGCTTGTGCACCGGCGTCTGCTCGATGTAGTCGATCGCGGTGTCTTCCAGCGAATAGCCCGACAGGTTGTTGGAGCTGATCTCCTTGATGATGGCCTCGCGGAACTTGTCGCGCTCCTCGTAGAGGTCGACGAAATCCAGCCGCTTGCCCGCGGTCTTCAAGGCCTCGGAGAACTTGGCCGAGAACAGCTCCTCCAGCGTCTCCTGGTTGGAGGCCCGGTCGCAGCCGATGCCCTGGGCGACCTTCAGCACGTCGGCTTCCAGGTTGTTGACCTTGACGAAGAACTTCACCTTGATGTCTGCCCGGATGTTGTCCTTGCAGATCAGGCCTTCGTTGCCCATGCGGGTGATCTCGATGGTCTTCAGCGAGATGTCCATCAGCTCGGCACGGTGGATCACCGGCAGCACCAGTCCGCCGCTGAAGGTGACCACCGTCTTGTCGGCGGTCTTGTTGATGATCAGCGCATAACCCTGCTCGACCTTGCGATAGAACTTGGTGAACATTGCGAACAGGCCAAACACGACAATGGCCAGTGCGCCGATGGCGAAGAGAATCGGCTCCATGGGTTCCTCTCGGGACTAGGGTGGGGCAGGGAAGGGGGAGGCAAGCGCAGCGCTCGGGTCTCAGCTCTTGCGCAGCTGGATTTCGGGGCGGATGTCGTAGCGGTCGAGCCGCACGTCGTAGTGCAGGATGCGGGCGACCGAGCCGCGCGTCAGGGAGTTGGGCACGCCGGCCCGCACATTGATGAGGGCCACCGCGCCGCCGGTCTCGACCTCGGCCTGGCCGTGTCGATCGTCGACCGCCAGGGTGCGCACGGTGCACAGCGTGCCGACGAGGGACACATGGCGGGCCGCCTCGGGCGTGGTGAACAGGCTGCGCAGCGGCCGGATCGACAGCCACGCCGGCGGCAGCGCCAGCAGTGCGCTGCCGAGCAAGACGCCGCTGCCGGCCAGCAGCTGCAACCCGCCAGCCGGCACCAGCGGCAGCAGCCACATGCCGGCCAGGCAGGAGAACATCCAGCCGAACAGCACCAGCAGGCTGGCGCTCAGCGACATCGGTACCCCGGCCAGGCCCAGGGCGGCCATGAAGCTCGCTGCCGCGCCCAGCTCGGGCAGCTCGCCGTCGACGGGATGGCCGACCTCGACGTTCAGGCCGTCGGCTTCGATGTCCACCAGCCCGACGATGGCCAGCAGCCAGTACACCAGCACGACCCCGAGCAGCGTCGAATAGATCGCGGTGGGATAAGCCACCGCCGCGGCCACAAAACTGCCCATGACTCCCTCTCGAAGCGCGGATGCGCCGCCTGAACCGTCGTTCTTGTTGTGGTGGCGATGCGGCACGGACTCCCGTGACTGCACCGCTTCTGCGCGGGGCAGAATAGAAGTGGTCACAGGACGTGTCAACGCCCCCAAGCAGGGGGATCAGGAAGTGGCAGGCGCCGCCGAGGGGGGCGGCCGCTCAGGTCAGGAAGCGGTCGAGCAGGCGTCGGCTGTGCTTGTCCAGCGCGCTGAGATCGCGGATGAGGAACTGCAGGCCGTGGCTGTCGGTGATCATCACCGCGCCCTGGCCGAGGCGGCGGATGTCTTCCTCACCCTTGAGCACCAGCCGGGTGGCACCCCGGTCGGTCTCGACCTCCCAGGTGCTGGGCGTGGTGAAGCCCGAGACCGTCTGCAGCCGCCGGATCTCGGGGAAGAACTCGCGCGCGGCCAGCTCCTCGCGCAGCAGCGCCTGCATCTCGGCCGGCAGTGCGTCCAGGGTGTCGATCCAGGCCAGTTCGCGGCCGTCGCCACCGACCAGCGAGATGCCGTGCTCGGGCGCTGCCACCGGAAAGGCACGCACCGGCGTCACGCCCTCGCAGGCGGTGCCGTCGGCAGCGGTGTAGACCAGGCGGCCGAAGGCATTGCGGCTGAGCATGAAGTCGAAACGGTCGGTCATGGCGGAGCTCCTCATGCGGCGTCGCGGGTGTCGGGCGCGGGGCCGGCGGCCACTTCGGCCGCGCTGGCGGCCTGCGCTTCATGCAGGCGCCAGTAGGCGCCACGGTGCGCCATCAGGGCGTCGTGCGGACCCACTTCGACGATCTGGCCGCGGTCCATCACCACCAGGCGGTCGGCCTGGCGCAGCGTGCTGAGCCGGTGGGCGATGGCAATGGTGGTGCGGCCGCGCACCAGGTTGTCGAGTGCCGCCTGGATCTCCTTTTCCGTCTCGGTGTCCACCGCCGAGGTGGCCTCGTCGAGGATCAGGATGGCCGGGTCGATCAGCAGCGCGCGCGCGATCGAGATGCGCTGGCGTTCGCCGCCCGACAGGCCCTGGCCACGCTCGCCCACCAGCGAGTCGTAGCCGAGCGGCAGGCGCAGGATGAACTCGTGCGCATGGGCCGCGCGGGCCGCCGCCACGATCTCCTCGCGCGTGGCGCCGGGCTTGCCATAGGCGATGTTCTCGGCAATGGTGCCGAAGAACAGGAAGGGCTCCTGCAGCACCAGGCCGATGTGGCGGCGATAGCTGGCCACCGGCATCGAGCGCAGGTCGACGCCGTCGACCCGGATCGAGCCCTCGCTAACGTCGTAGAAGCGGCAGATCAGGTTCACCAGCGTGCTCTTGCCGGAGCCGCTGTGGCCCACCAGGCCGATCATCTCGCCCGGCGCGATGTTGAGGTCCAGCCCGCGGATGACGTGGCGGCTGCCGTAGCGGAAGCCGACCTCGCGGATCTCGATGCGCCCGCTCAGGCTGCCCGGCTCCACCGGGCGCAGCGGTTCCGGCACGCTCGAGACATGGTCTAGGATGTCGAAGATGCGCTTGGCGCCGGCGGCCGCCTTCTGCGTCACCGAGACGATGCGGCTCATCGAGTCCAGGCGGGTGTAGAAGCGGCTGATGTAGGCCAGGAAGGCCGTCAGCACGCCCACCGTGATCTGCCCGCGCGAGACCAGCCAGATGCCGAAGCCCCAGACCACCAGCAGGCCCACTTCCGTGAGAAACGACACGGTGGGCGAGAACAGCGACCAGACCTTGTTGAGCCGGTCATTGACCGCCAGGTTGTGCCGGTTGGCCTCGCGGAATCGGGTGGCTTCGCGCTGCTCCTGCGCGAAGGCCTTGACCACGCGGATGCCGGGGATGGTGTCGGCCAGCACGTTGGTGACCTCCGACCAGACGCGGTCGATCTTCTCGAAGCCGGTGCGCAGCTTGTCGCGCACCACATGGATCAGCCAGGCGATGAAGGGCAGCGGCAGCAGCGTGGCCAGGGCCAGCCAGGGATTGATCGAGAACAGGATGGCCGCCGTCATGACGATCATCAGCACGTCGGTGGCGAAGTCGAGCAGGTGCAGCGACAGGAAGACGCAGATGCGGTCGGTCTCGCTGCCGATGCGCGCCATCAGGTCGCCGGTGCGCTTGCCGCCGAAGTACTCCAGCGAGAGCTTGAGCAGGTGCTCATACGTGGTGGTGCGCAGGTCCGAGCCGATGCGCTCGCTCACCAGCGCCAGGATGTAGGTGCGCGCCCAGCCGAGCGACCAGGCCAGCAGCGCCGCTGCCAGCAGCCCGCCCAGGTACATGAGCACCCGCGGCGTGTCGATGGGCTGGCCGTTCTGGTAGGGGATCAGCACCTTGTCGATCAGCGGCATCGTCAGGTAGGGCGGCACCAGCGTGGCGCCGGTGGAGCCGAGCGTCAGTGCGAAGCCGGCGGCCAGCTGGCCCCGGTAGGGGCGTGCGAAACGCCACAGCCTGAGCAGCGTCCAGGTCGACGGCGGCGGCTGCGTCTCGCGGTGGCACACGCTGCACTCGTCCTCGTCGGGCTCCAGGGGGGCCTTGCAGCTGGGGCAGCAGGCATCCTGCGTCGCCTCGTCGGGTGGGGTGCCGCAGGCCAGGCCGGCCAGCTGGGCCTCGAAGCGGTCGATCAGCTGCAGCGCTTCGGCATGGTGGCGCAGCGTGTAGCGCCAGCAGGCCAGGCGCGCCTGGCTGTCGTGCAGCTCCAGGCGGCCGACGCCGGCATGGTCCTGGTGCTGCAGGCTCAGGCCGAGGTGCAAGGGCCAACTTTGCCAGTCCTCGCCCGGCTGGCGGGCCAGCAGGCGGCGCGAAGTCAGTGCAATTTGCCCGTGTCCGAAGGTAAGTTGCTCGTCGAGGTCAACCTCCAGCCGAGCCAGAACGTTCTCCCCTTCGGCCAGGACGGATTCCAGATCCGCCGGCTGTCGGACCGGCCGAACGCCGGCGGAGAGAGTGGTGTTGGAGGGTCGATGTGTCATTGAGTCCTGTGCGTCTCGGCAAGACGTGGCCGCCTTCGTGCGGAATTCACGTCTTCGTGCCAGGCACCGGCGAAGGCCGGGCAAGGCGAACCCGTGCCTCACGCATGGAGCCCCCGGCCGGTTGACAGCGGCGGCCAACTTTCTCCTTCGCACCTGCTTCAGGTGTGAACATTTATGTAATTCATAGCAAACCCCTGCTTGCCGGGCTGTGCTGCGGCGGCGGCGGGGACACACGCATGCGCGACATCAAGATCCTGCGAACGGCCTACCTCGACGGCCCCAACCTGTGGACTTACCGACCCGTGCTGGAAGCTTGGGTCGACATTGGCGAGCTGGAGGAGCAGCCGTCCAACACCATTCCCGGCTTCGTGGACCGGCTGGTGGCGTGGCTGCCCTCGCTGGCCGAGCACCGCTGTGGCGTCGGCGAGCCCGGCGGCTTCGTGCTGCGGCTGCGCGAAGGCACCTGGCCGGCGCACATCCTGGAGCATGTGGCCATCGAGCTGCAGAACCTGGCCGGCAGCCAGGCCGGCTTCGGCAAGGCCCGCG
This sequence comes from Eleftheria terrae, assembly GCF_030419005.1. Lineage (NCBI taxonomy): Bacteria > Pseudomonadati > Pseudomonadota > Betaproteobacteria > Burkholderiales > Eleftheria > Eleftheria terrae. The sequence continues at coordinate 1,508,549 of NZ_CP106951.1, read as the reverse complement.
AGACCGGCGTGCGGGGTGTCTACAAGGTGGCCTTCCGCGCCCGCAACGAGCAGGTCGGCCGCGCCGCGCTGGCGGCCGCGCGCGAGCTGGTGCTGGCTGCGATGGACGACCGGCCCTACGACCTGCCGGCCACGCTGGCGATGCTGCGCGCCATGGTCGACTCGCTGTGCCTGGGCCCGAGCACCGCCTGCATCGTCGATGCGGCGGCCGAGCGCCGCATCCCCGCCATCCGGCTGACCGAGGGCAACCTGGTGCAGCTGGGCTACGGTGCCCGCCAGCGCCGCATCTGGACGGCCGAGACCGACCGCACCAGCGCCATCGGCGAGAGCGTGTCGGGCGACAAGGACCTCACCAAGAGCCTGTTGGCCACCTGCGGCGTGCCGGTGCCCGAAGGCCGCGTGGTCGAGAGCGCGCAGGACGCCTGGGACGCGGCGCAGGACATCGGGCTGCCGGTGGTGGTCAAGCCGTCGGACGCCAACCATGGCCGCGGCGTGTCGCTGGAGCTGCGCAGCCGCGAGGACGTCGAGGCGGCCTTCGCGCTGGCCGAGCAGGAAGGCAGCGAGGTGCTGGTCGAGCGCTTCATCCCCGGCAACGAGCACCGCCTGCTGGTGGTGGGCGGCCAGGTGGTGGCCGCCGCCCGCGGCGAGGCCGCCTGGGTGGTGGGCGACGGCCGCTGCAACGTGATCGAGCTGATCGAGCGCCAGCTCAATGCCGACCCGCGCCGCGGCCTGACCGAGGACTTCCCGCTCAACAAGATCCTGGTCGACGAAGACCCGGCGGTGGTGCTGGAGCTGCAGCGCCAGGGCCTGCAGCCCGGCTCGGTGCCGGCTGCCGGTCAGCGGGTGCTCATCCAGCGCAACGGCAACGTCGCCTTTGACGTGACGGACGCCGTGCATCCCCAGGTGGCGGCCGCTGCCTCGCTGGCCGCGCGCATCGTGGGGCTGGACATTGCCGGCGTCGACCTGGTGGCCGAGGACATCTCGCGCCCGCTGGCCGAGCAGCAGGGCGCCATCGTCGAGGTCAACGCCGGCCCCGGCCTGCTGATGCACCTGAAGCCGGTGGACGGCGCGCCGCGGCCGGTCGGCCGGGCCATCGTCGAGCACCTGTTCCCGCAGGGCGACAGCGGCCGCGTGCCGGTGGTGGGCATCGCCGGCAGCGGCGGCACCGCACTGGTCGGCCGCCTGGTGGCCTGGCTGCTGCACCTGGACGGCAAGCCGGTGGGCCTGGCCTGCAGCGACGGCCTCTACCTGGAGCGGCGCCAGGTCGACGCCCGCCCGAGCGCCACCTGGGCCGCCGGGCAGCGCGTGCTGATGAACCGCCGCATCGAGGCTGCGGTGATCGAGAACGGTGCCGAAACCATCCTGACACACGGCCTGGCCTATGACCGCTGCCAGGTCGGCGTGGTCACCGACGTGAGCGGCGCCGAGGCGCTGGCGGCCTACCACGTCAACGAGCCGCGCCAGGTCTTCAACGTCTTGCGCACCCAGGTGGATGTGGTGCTGCCCGAAGGCACCGCGGTGCTCAATGCCGATGACCCGCTGGTGGCCGAGATGGCGCCGCTGTGCGACGGCGAGGTGCTGTTCTACGGCCTCGACGCCGAGCTGCCGGCGCTGGCCGAGCACCGGGCCGCCGGTGGCCGCGCGGTCTTCCTGCGCGGCACCCAGGTGGTGCTGGCGCATGGCGCCGACGAACAGCTGCTGGGCGGGCTCGACGCCTTCCCCGCGGCCCGCGCCGGCCAGTCGCCGGTGGCCGTCGAGAGCCTGCTGGCCGCTGTCGGCGCCGCCTGGGCCCTGGGCCTGGCGCCGGAGCTGATCCGTGCCGGTGCCGGCACCTTCGACCCGACCCGCACCGCTTCGCTGGACGCCGGCACGCGCGGCACCCGGGCCGCCTCGCGCTGAGACGCGGCGCCCCTTTCTGATTGACGAGGACAACAACGATGGACGTTTCCCGACTCCGTGCGCTCCGTGGCCCGAATCTCTGGAGCCGCCGCACCGCAATCGAAGCGATCGTCTCCTGCAGCGAAGCCGAATGCGCGCTCGACCGCCTGAATGGCGTCGAGGCCCGGCTGCGCGCCCGCTTTCCCGAGATCGGCGAGCTGCGCCCGAGTGGGCATCTGCAGCCGGTCTCGATGGCCCAGGCCCTGGAGCTGGCGGCCCTGCGCCTGCAGGCTCAGGCCGGCTGTGCCGTGAGCTTCAGCCGCACCACGGCCACCGTGGAGCCCGGCGTGTTCCAGGTGGTGGTCGAGTACAGCGAGGAAGCGGTCGGCCGGCTGGCCTTCGAGCTGGCCGAGGCGCTGTGCCGCTCGGCCGTCGAGGACACCCCGTTCGACCTGGCCGCTGCGCTGGCCCGCCTGCGCGAGCTGGACGAGGACGAGCGCCTGGGCCCGAGCACCGGCTCCATCGTGCAGGCCGCGGTGGCCCGCGGGATTCCCTATCGCCGCCTGACGCGCGGCAGCCTGGTGCAGTTCGGCTGGGGCAGCAAGCAGCGGCGCATCCAGGCGGCCGAGATGGACCGCACCAGCGCCATCGCCGAATCCATCGCCCAGGACAAGGAGCTGACCAAGAAGCTGCTGCTGGCCGCCGGCGTGCCGGTGCCGCTGGGCCGTCCGGTGTCCGATGCCGACGATGCGTGGGCCGCGGCCCAGGAGATCGGCCTGCCGGTGGTGGTCAAGCCGCGTGATGGCAACCAGGGCAAGGGCGTCACCGTCAACATCGAGACCCGCGAGCACCTGCAGCGTGCCTATGAGGCGGCCTGCGAGATCAGCTCCGACGTGATGGTCGAGCGCTTCATCCCCGGCCACGACTTCCGCCTGCTGGTGGTGGGCGACAAGCTGGTGGCCGCGGCCCGCCGCGACCCGCCGCACGTGATCGGCGACGGCCGTCGCACCATCGCCGAGCTGGTGGACGAAGTCAACCGCGACCCGCGCCGGGGTGACGGCCATGCCACCTCGCTGACGCGCATGCGCATCGACGACATCGCCCGCACGCGGCTGGCCGCGCAGGGCTACACGCCCGAGTCGGTGCCGCCCAAGGGCAAGCGGGTGGTGCTGCGCAACAACGCCAACCTGAGCACCGGCGGCACCGCCACCGACGTCACCGATGACGTGCATCCCGAGGTCGCCGCGCGCGCAGTGGCCGCTGCACAGATGATCGGCCTGGACATCTGTGGCGTCGACGTGGTGTGCGAGACCGTCCACAAGCCGCTGGAGGCGCAGCATGGCGGTGTGGTGGAGGTCAATGCCGCGCCCGGCCTGCGCATGCACCTGAGCCCGTCCTACGGCAAGGGCCGCGCGGTGGGCGAAGCCATCGTGGCCGACATGTATGCCGGCCAGGACAACGGCCGCATTCCGGTGGTGGCCGTCACCGGCACCAATGGCAAGACCACCACCGTGCGGCTGGCCGCCCACATCCTGGCCGAGCAGGGCCTGAGGGTGGGCATGACCAACACCGACGGTGTCTACATCGCCGGCCAGCGCATCGACACCGGCGATTGCAGCGGCCCGCGCAGCGCCCGCAGCGTGCTGATGCACCCCGACGTGGACGCGGCGGTGTTCGAGACCGCGCGTGGCGGCATGCTGCGCGAAGGCCTGGCCTTCGACCGCTGCCAGGTGGCAGTGGTGACCAACATCGGCAGCGGCGACCACCTGGGCCTGAACTACATCACCACGGTGGAAGACCTGGCGGTGCTCAAGCGCGTCATCGTGCAGAACGTCGCACCGGACGGCATGGCCGTGCTCAATGCCGCCGATCCGATGGTGGCTGCCATGGCGTCGAGCTGCCCCGGCCGCGTGACCTTCTTCGCCAGCGACGCGCAGGTGCCGGTGATGGCCGCACACCGGGCGACCGGCGGGCGGGTGGTCTATGTGGAGGGGGGCGCCATCGTCGCGGCCGAAGGGCGCCACGAGCATCGCCTCCCGCTGTCGCAGGTGCCGCTGACGCGCAACGGCAGCATCGGCTTCCAGGTCGAGAACGCGATGGCCGCCGTGGCGGCGGCCTGGGCGCTGGACGTCGACTGGGACATCATCGCCCGCGCCCTGCGCGGCTTCGTCAGCGATGCCGGCAGCGTGCCCGGCCGCTTCAACCTGTTCGAGCACCGCGGCGCCACCGTGATCGCCGACTACGGCCACAACCCCGATGCCATCGCCGCCCTGGTGCGCGCGGTCGAGGCCCTGCCCGCGCGCCGCCGCTCGGTGGTCATCAGCGGCGCCGGCGACCGACGCGATGAGGACATCCGCCAGCAGACCGAAATCCTCGGCACTGCCTTCGACGACGTGCTGCTCTACCAGGACCAATGCCAGCGTGGCCGTGCCGACGGCGAGGTGCTGGCGCTGCTGCGCCAGGGCCTGCAGGGCGCCCGCCGCACCCGGCGGGTGGACGAGGTGCGGGGCGAGTTCCTCGCCATCGACACGGCACTGCAGCGCCTGCAGCCGGGCGATCTCTGCCTGGTCCTGATCGACCAGATCGAGGAGGCGCTGGCCCACATCGAGGCCCGCTGCCGCCAAGCCGCCACCGAGCCGGCGGTGCTCGAGACGGCCTGAGCGCCGGGCCCGCCGGTCCTCCTCCGCGCGGGGGGCTGGCGGGCTCTTGTCCATCGGCTACCATCCCGCCGTCATTGGCTACCGTCGGGTGGGAAAGGATCAGATCATGGCGATGGACGTGGTGGACTTCGAGATCAAGGGCGCCGAGATGCAGTTCGTGGAAATCGAGCTGGATCCCGGCGAGGCCGCGGTCGGCGAGGCCGGCAGCATGATGTTCATGGACGCCGGCATCGAGATGGACACGGTGTTCGGCGATGGCTCGCAGCAGCAGGGCGGCTTCTTCGGCAAGCTGCTGGGTGCCGGCAAGCGGCTGGTGACGGGGGAATCGCTCTTCACCACCATCTACACCAACCAGGCGCATGGCAAGAAGCGGGTGGCCTTCGCCGCGCCCTACCCGGGCAAGATCCTGCCGATGGACCTGCGCCAGCTGGGCGGCATGCTGCTGTGCCAGAAGGACGCCTTCCTGGCTGCAGCCCGCGGCGTCTCGCTGGGCATTGCCTTCCAGCAGAAGCTCTCGGTGGGCTTCTTCGGCGGCGAGGGCTTCATCATGCAGAAGCTCGAAGGCGACGGCCTGGCCTTCGTGCATGCCGGCGGCACCGTGGTGCGCCGTGAACTGCAGCCCGGCCAGACCCTGATGGTCGACACCGGCTGCGTGGTGGCCTACACGCCCAGCGTCGACTTCGAGATCCAGTACGTTGGCAAGATCAAGACGGCGCTGTTCGGCGGCGAGGGCCTGTTCCTCGCCAAGCTGACCGGCCCGGGCACCGTGTGGCTGCAATCGCTGCCGTTCTCGCGGCTCGCCTCGCGCGTCTTCGCGGCAGCGCCGCAGGCCGGGGGCCGCAGCCGCGAGGAAGGCTCGCTGCTGGGCGGCTTCGCGGTGGGCGGCCTGTTGGGCGGCGTGCTTGGCGGCGACGACGAGTAAGCAGCCCAGCCTGCCGCCTGCCGCGGCGCCTCAGCTTGCGGCCAGCGGCGGCGCCGGCCGTCGCGCATGCCAGGCGCCTTCCAGCGAGTAGACCAGCAAGGCGCCCCAGATGGCGCCGTAACCCAGCGCGGTGGCCGGTGCGAAGGGCTCGTGGTAGAGCCAGAGCCCGAGCAGCAGCTGCAGGGTCGGGCCGATGTACTGCAGCAGCCCCAGCGTCGCGAGCGTGATGCGGCGCGCACCGGCGGCAAACAGCAGCAGCGGCACCGCGGTGATCGGCCCGGCCAGCATCAACAGCCCCTGGGTGGCGGCCGGTGCGGTGGCGAAGGCATTGCTGCCCTGGGCCGTCTGCCACAGCAGCACCGCGAGGGCGATCGGGAAGAGCAGCAGCGTCTCCAGCGCCAGGCCTTCCAGCGGCCCCAGTACCGCCACCTTGCGCAACAGCCCGTAGGTGGCGAAGGTCGCGGCCAGGATCAGCCCGATCCACGGCAACGTGCCGGCCGACCAGGTGAGCCAGGCCACGCCACCGGCCGCCAGCGCCACCGCCGCCCACTGACCGCGCCGCAGCCGCTCGTGCAGCACGAGCCGGCCCATCACCACATTCACCAGGGGCGTGATGAAGTAGCCGAGGCTCGCGTCCACCACCCGGCCGTGCTGTACCGCCCAGATGTAGGTGAACCAGTTGGCCGAGAGCAGGAGGCCGCTGGCCGCGAAGGCCCCGACCAGCCGCGGCTGCCGCGCGGCCTGGCCCAGCCACGCCCATTGCCGGCGCACTGCCAGCACCAGCAACACGAACACCAGTGACCACACGACGCGGTGCAACACCACCTCGACCGAGGCGATGCCCTGCAGTGCCTTGAAGTAGAGCGGAAACAGGCCCCACAGCGTGTAGGCGAGGGCGGCGAAGACGATGCCGTGGTTCATGGATGCACTATCCGGCCGCACCGGGCGGCCCGCGAGACAGGAAGGGCGGCCATTGTGCCGGCCTGCGCTGTTTTTTGCCGAGCGCGCCGCTTTTGTGAACTGCGCCCGATTTGCTGCGGCCAACCCGTGTTTCAAAAAGTAGGGTGACTGCTAAGCTGCGCGGAGCCTGGATTCCACAACACCCCCATCGTGCCCGCCGCCGCCTTCGACGCGCAAATGCCGCCGCTCATCTTCGACGGGCAGCAATGGACCTGCATGCATGGAGAGCTGCGGCTGAGCAGCCATTTCCAGCCCATCTTCAGCCTGGCGCACCGGCGCGCGGTGGGCCATGAAGCCCTGCTGCGCGCCTGTGACGCACAGGGGCGGCCGGTGCCGCCTCCGCAGGTGCTGGCGGCCTGCCGCTCGGCGGACGAGCTGGTGTACGTCGACCGGATGTGCCGCTGGCTGCATTCCGCCAACTTCGCGCGGCAGGCCCGTGCCGACCACTGGCTGTTCCTGAACGTCCACCCGGCCGTCTTTGCCCAGGGGCCGCAGCGCGGCACGCCGGGCTATATGAAGAGCCTCACCGAGCAGTTCAACCTGCGGCCCGAGCAGCTGGTGCTGGAAGTGACCGAGGATGCGATCAGCGAGGACGAGCGCTTCGGCAGCGCGGTGGAGCTGGCCCACGAACTGGGCTGCCTGCTGGCGCTGGACGACTTCGGTGCCGGCCATTCCAACTTCGACCGCGTCTGGCAGATCCGGCCGGAAATCGTGAAGTTCGATCGCCGGGTGGTGCAGCGCGCCGCCTTGCAGCCCAGCGTCGCCCGCCTGGTGGCGCAGATGACCTCGCTGCTGCACGAATGCGGAGCGCTGGTGCTGTGCGAAGGCATCGAGACGCTGGACGAGGGTTACGTCGCGCTCGAATGTGGTGTCGACTTCGTGCAGGGTTACCTGTTCGGCCGGCCTGCGATCGACCTGTTCACCGAGCGTGCTGCACCGAGCCTGCTGGACGCGGTGTGGAGCCGCTTCGATGAGCAGCACGAACTGAGCGAGCGCCGTTCACGGGAACGGCTGGCGCCGTACCGTGCTGCGCTGGCCCAGGCCGCCGTGGAGATCGCCGCTGGTGGCTCGCAGGCGCAAGCCTGCCGCGCGTTCCTTGACCTGCCGGCCGCCGAGCTGTGCTACCTATTGGACGAGCAGGGCGTGCAGGTGGGGGACAACGTCGCCTCGCCCCGCTACGAGGCGGAGCGCCCAGTGCAATTCGCTCCCCTTGCCGATGCGAGCCAGGCCCGCTGGGCGCGTCGCCCGTATTTCCGCCGGGCCTTGCAGGCCGCAGGCCAGGTGCAGGTCACGCGGCCCTACCTGAGCATCACCGGAGCCCGCATGTGCGTGACGGTCTCGGTCAGCCTCACGCTGGGTGGCCGCCGCCTGGTGCTGGGCGGCGACATCGCCTGGGACAGCAGCAGCGACTGAATTCGCCGGCCCCAAAAGAAAAATGGGGCCTGGGGCCGCAGGGCTTGCGCCCCTGGACCCAGACCCCGAAGGAGGTCGGAACCTCTTGTTCAACCTTTCAACCGTGCCGCGTCACGCCTGGAGGCGCGTGACGCGGTGTGCCATTCCTTAGAAGGAGTGGCGAACGCCGACGACGAATTCGTTGACGTTGTCGGTGCCGTCGGTGAAGTTGCCGGCCGGCACGCCAGAGTGCCAACGGGTGGGACCGTCGTTCTTGAAGTGCGTCAGCGAGCTGTAGATCGCGGTGCGCTTGGACAGGTCGTACTGATAGCCGATGCCAAAGGCCTGGGTGTCACGGTCGTCGGCGTCCGGCTGGTTCGCCACGTACTGGGCACGCAGCAGGTTCGAGCCAAAGCGCCAGTCGCCGCCGATCCAGAAGCCGTCGCCGTCGACGTCGTTGGTGCTGCGGTCATCGACCTTCATGTAGCCGCCCAGGATGCGGAATGCACCCAGGGTGTAGGCAGCGCCAGCGGTGATGGTACGGCGCTCGAGGTCGGGCGTCGGGGCTGCAGCACGGTCGTCGATGAACGACAGCATCGCATCGATCGGGCCGGAGGTGTAGCGGGCATACAGGTCGGCAACGCGGGTCTTGTTGTTGCCACCGTCGGCCTCGCCGAAGCCCCACAGGCCACCCACCTTGAAGCCGCCGAAGGACGGGGTTTCGTACTTGATGGAGTTGTTCACCCGTGCCGGGCCGCTGTTGCCGGTGCCGCTGTTGACGGAACCGCGAACCGGCTCATAGCCGCCCAGGCCGCCGATCACAGCGGTGCTGGCGCCATAGGTGCCGTTCGAGAAGGCGCTGAAGTCGCCGGAAGCGAAGTACAGGCTGCTGTACTGGCGGCCCAGCGTGACGGTACCGAAGTTGCCGCCCAGGCCGACGAAGGCCTGACGGCCCCACATCGCGCCCTGGCCGTTGGTGCCGTCGTCCAGGTTGATGCCGCTTTCGATCGTGAAGATCGCGCGCAGGCCGCCACCCAGGTCTTCCGTGCCGCGGAAACCGATGCGCGAACCGTTGAGGCCACCGGACTGCAGGCGGGTGACGCTCTTGTCGGCCTTGGCGTATTGGAAGAAGGCATCGGCCACACCGTAGATGGTGACCGAGCTTTGTGCATTTGCAGCTGCGGCTGCTGCCAGCGTCATCGCTGCCAGTGCAATTTGTTTGATTGCCATCGAAATCTCCTGTGGGTTATGAAAAACGCCCCACTTGGGCGGCGAAATGAACGGTGTCTGCCACCTGCGGCGTCGCGTGCCGGATGCAACCGGACCACGCACCGCATCGGCCGGGGACCCCGTGTGCAAGCTCGCTGACTGCCGTTTCTGCGCGGCGGCCCGGCTTTACAACTCGTGATCAACTTTGCAGCGAAGAATAGGGATCACCCTGAGATGGGGGGATGTCATGCAACGCAATACCGCATTGCGGAATCCGCAATGATCGACAAAGCCGTTTCATGACAAGCACTTGCGGGACAGATTTGGGGTTCTCCCGGATTTCTGTCGCGCTGAAGCGTCTGATTCGTACCACGCTCGAGACGTCCGGTTTTGTCCCAGGTGCAGCGAAGCCGGCGGACGGAGCGCCCGGCTGCCGGCGCGGCAGCCGGCAGGGCGGGGGCTGCGGCGTCAGCCTGCGTTAAGCTCGGCGCAGCCTGACCCATCGATGCCTTGCATGCCCGCCCTGCCGCGCCCAGCCGCTTTTGCGCCGGCAACCGGATCGCTGTTCTCGCGGCCGGCCGATCACCACCAGGACGCCCTGCCTCCTGGCACGCGCCTGTTCGAGTTCGAGATCCAGAAAGTCATCGGCAGTGGCGGCTTCGCCATTGTGTACCTGGCCCTTGACCACGGCCTGGAACGGCAGGTGGCCATCAAGGAGTACCTGCCGGCGGCGCTCGCCGCACGAGGACGGGGCGGCGCGGTCACGCTGCGTTCGCGGTCCCTGGCCGAGACCTTCGCGATCGGGCTGCGCTCCTTCGAGAACGAAGCCAAGCTGCTGGCCCGCTTCGACCATCCCGCGCTGGTGAAGGTCTACCGGTTCTGGCGGGCCAACAACACGGCCTACATGGTGATGCCCTATTACGAAGGAATCACCTTGCAGCAGGCCTGTGGCCGCATGTCGGCGCCGCCCAAGGAGGAGTGGCTGCGGGCCCTGCTGCGGCCGCTGCTGGGGGCGCTGGAGGAGATGCATGGCAAGTCCTGCTTCCATCGCGACATCGCCCCCGACAACATCCTGCTGCTGCGCAACGGGCGGCCGGTCCTGCTCGACTTCGGCGCGGCACGCCGCGTCATCAGCGACCGCACGCAGAACCTCACCGCCATCCTCAAGCCATCGTATGCACCGATCGAGCAGTACGCCGATGCGACGCATCTGAAGCAAGGTCCCTGGACCGATCTCTATGGGTTGGCCGCGGTGGTTCACTACTGCCTGAACCAGGAGGCGCCCGTGCCCTCGGCCGCACGCGCAATCCGCGACCAGCTCAAGCCGGCGCGCGAAGTCGGCCGCATGGTGCAGCAGGCCTTCCCCGGCCGGCGTCAGTACAGCGAGCATTTCCTGGCGGCCATCGATTGGGCGCTCGCCGTGCCGCCCAAGGACCGGCCGCAGAGCGTGGCCGTCTTTCGTGCCGCGCTCGACGGCCTGGCTGCGCCGGTGGTGGAGTGGCAGCCGGCCACTGCGGCCGCCGCAGAGCCGCGGCGGCGCGACCGCGCATCGGGTGTGCGGCGGCCTGCGAACCGTTCGGCCATGGAGCGCTTGCGCGAGGCGCTGCGCGGCGGCCGGCGCAAGGCGGCGCTGGCGACGCTTTTTGTTGCGCTATTGGCCGGGGGGGCGTGGTGGGTCTGGAGCCTGCAGCGAAGCCGCGCTGCACCGCCGGTGGGGGCCCGGTGGTTGGCTGCGCCGGCCGTTGCGGCACTGGCGGTGCAGGTGGGGCAGGGAGTGCAGGGCGGGCATGCGCCCACGCTGCGCCGGCCGCGCCAATGAGGGCGGGACGCGGCCTGGCAGGGTCGGCAGGGCTGTCGCCCGGGTGACAACTCGCTAGCGTTTTGTCCGATGTACTGCACCCCGAGCCCACCGTAAGGTCAGGGCCCAGCCGTGAAGGAGACGCCCTTGCCCCTCGCTCCCGCCGATCCCCCGCATGCCAGCTTCTGGCCCAGGCGCCTGCCACGCCGCTTGACGCTGCCCGAGACCTCGCTGTGGTTCAACCTCGAAGTCTCGGCCCGGCGCTTCCCCGACAAGGATGCCGTGCTGTTCTTCGGCCACCGACTCAGCTATGCCGAACTGCATCGCCAGGCCGAGGCCCTGGCCGGCTGGCTGCAGCAGGTGGCGGGGGTGCAGCGAGGCGACCGGGTGCTGCTCTACATGCAGAACTGCCCGCAGTTCATCGTCGCCTTCTACGCGATCCTGCGGGCGGACGCGGTGGTGGTGCCCGTCAACCCGATGAACCGCGCCGAGGAGTTCCGGCACTACATCACCGACCCGCAGGCCCGGGTGGTGGTCTGCAGCGCCGAGCTGGCCGGCCACGTCCAGGCAGCCAATGCCGCACTGGGTGAGGCCGACCGGCTGCGTCACCTGCTGGTCACCCGCTATGCGGATGTCTTGCCGGAACAGGCGGAACACCCCGAGGACAGCCCGCCGCCGTCCATGGCCGAATGGCTGCTGGCCGATGCTCCGCTGCCGTCGGGCGCCGTGCGCTGGCAGGACGCACTGGCACGCGGCTGCCCGCCGGCGCCGCATGCCGCGCAGGCCGACGACCTGGCCGTGATGCCTTACACCTCGGGCACCACCGGGCTGCCCAAGGGCTGCATGCACAGTCACCGCACGCTGATGCACAACGCGATCGGCGGCGGGCTGTGGGGCTACTCGGGGCCCGAGTCGGTCGCGCTGGGCGTGGTACCGATGTTCCACATCACCGGCATGCAGTACTGCATGCACACGCCCATCTACAACGGGGCCACCGTGGTGCTGATGCCGCGCTGGGACCGCGAGCTGGCCGGCCGGCTCATCTCGCGGCACCGGGTCACGCACTGGACCTGCATCCCGACGATGATCATCGACCTGCTCGGCAGCCCCAACATGGCGCACTTCGACCTCAGCAGCCTGCGCTACCTGAGTGGCGGTGGCGCGGCCATGCCGGAAGCAGTGGCCGAACGGCTGCAGCAGCAGTACGGCCTGAGCTTCGCCGAAGGCTACGGACTGACCGAGACCGCCGCACCGTCGCATGCCAACCCGCCAGAGCGGCCCAAGCTGCAATGCCTGGGCATGCCTTTCCTCGGTGTCGATGCCAGGGTGGTCGATCCCCTCACCTTGCAGCCGGTGGCGGTGGGAGAGGTGGGCGAGATCGTCATCCACGGCCCGCAGGTGTTCAAGGGCTACTGGCGCAATCCCGAGGCCACCCGTGCGGCCTTCATCGAGATCGACGGCAAGTCCTTCTTCCGCTCCGGCGACCTGGGGCGCATGGACGAGGAAGGCTACTTCTTCATCACCGATCGCCTCAAGCGCATGATCAATGCGAGCGGCTTCAAGGTCTGGCCGGCCGAGGTGGAGGCCTTGCTCTACCGGCATCCCGATGTGCAGGAAGCCTGCGTCATCGCATCGCGCGATCCTTACCGCGGCGAGTCGGTGAAGGCGGTGGTGGTGCTGAAGCCCCAGGCGCAGGGCCGCTTGACCGAAGCCGCGCTGGTGGACTGGGCGCGGCAGCAGATGGCCGCCTACAAGTACCCGCGCGCGGTGGAGTTCGTCGACGTCTTGCCCAAGTCCGGCACCGGCAAGGTTCAGTGGCGCCTGCTGCAGGACCGCGAGAACGAGCGGGCCGCTGCCCGCACCTGAAGCGGCGGCGCGCCTGCAGCCGGGCTAGAAGCGCGAGCCGGGCTGTTGCAGGAAGGCCAGCTCCTCCTCGGTGGAGCTGCGGCCGAGGATCTCGTTGCGATGCGGGAAGCGGCCAAAGCGCTCGATCACGCGGCGGTGGCGGTGCGCATAGTCCAGTGCCTCGGCCATGGCCGGCGAGTCGGCCGCCAGGCGGGTGAACAGCCGCACGCTTTCATCCTGGCAGGCCAGGTCCTCGGCATGCTGGAACGGCATGTAGACGAACCAGCGCTCCACCGTGTTGAGCGATCGGTCTGCCCCCCGGCGCACCAGGGCGTGCGCTGCTTCCAGGGCTTGCGCATCGCCTTCGAAGGCCCTTGGCGTGTTGCGAAAGGCGTTGCGTGTCATCTGGTCCAGCAGCAGGATGCGGCCCAGCGTGCCGCGCGTGGTGGCGTCCCACTCGCGCAATGCGCCGCGCAGTGCGGCTTCGATGTGGGGACGGAAGCGGCGCATCACCTCGGCATCGAAGACCGGGTCCTGGCGGAACCAGACGTTGCGCACTTCGCCGTGCGGCGGGCTGCCGGGCTTGCCGAACCAGAAATCGAGCACTTCCTGGGCCATCGCGCCCGGCAGCACCACCAGTTCCTTCTGGCCGGTCGCGGCGTCGGGCTCGCGTCGCAGGCGGTGCTGCGGCAGGGCGAGCACCAGGGCCTCGAGGGTGGTGCGCACGATGCAGCCGCTGCACACCTGCCCGCCGAGCACACGGCCCTGGCTGTCGGCCAGGGTCATGTGGAGCTGGGCACCGTCCGGGCTCAGGGTGCCGGACAGCGTCAGCAGGGTCAGGTCACCCTGCAACTGCTCGGGCTCGGCCGCGCCCGGCAGCCGGAGCCGGGCCCTGCCGAGGCTGCCGACGGCCCCCAGCACATGGGCGGCGGACAGGTCCCGGTCAAGCAGGAAGCGCTCCAGGCTGTGGCGCAGGTCCTCGCCCGGCGGCAGGCGCAATGGCAGGGTGTACATCGCGTAAGGCCCTTGTGTACGTCGTGAATCGCAGCTCGTGGATCGCAGGACGATACCCGATCTGGTCGCCTGCTTCACAGGAAGGCTCAGTCGAGCAGCAAGGGCGCGGTCTCCGGGTGGCACTGCACGTACTGGCGCACATAGGAGCAGAGTAGATTCACCTTCAGCCCCTTCGCCCGGGCATGCTCGAAGGCTGCCCTGACCAGCGCGGCTGCAATGCCGCGGCCCTGCAGCGCGTCCGGCACATGGGTGTGCGTCATGTGCATCACCCCTTCGCGAAGTTCGTAGTCGGCTTCACAAAGCCGCCCCTCGACGGTGGCCTCGAAGCGCTGTTGGTCGGGGCGGTGGATCACGGGCACGTCCATCGGCTGTTTCCTCGGGTGTGGGGCCCGGCTGGAGCGGGCGGACAGGCAGGCCTGCCACTGTAAACACGGCCGAAGGCCCCAGGCGCAGCCGGGTGGCCGTGGCCGGGAATGCGGTCCGGCCAGCGGCAGGCGAACCGCTTGCTACGCTTGTCAGGCGGGGTGGGGGTCCGGCCTCCGCCTTCAGCGGGCGACGCGCGCAAGCCGCCTTGCCGCCAGCCGGACACGGGCCAGCACCTTCGCCCCGGGCCGGCGGCGGGTGAGCCGCGCACGCCACCGCCGTCCATCGTGTTCGCGCCGCGTGCGTGCCTGCGCGCGGGAGCTGGCTGGAGTGTTTCAATGAGCGAGCTGGCAGATCCCCCGTCCCCTTCCACCGTGCCGTCGTCGCCCGGCGAGCCGCTGCGCTTTTGCACGCTGCTGTACCGCTACTGGTTCTTCGCCTGGCTGTTCCGGGATGCCGGCCGCGGGTCCTTGTTCGAGCGGGCCGCTGCCTGGCGGCACAACCAGGAGCAGGCGCGCTGGCTGCCGACCTACATGCGCCGGTGGCTGTTGGCGGGCTGCCTGGCGTTCGCCGCCGGTGCCGCAGTGGAGCACCTCGGGGGTGCGGCCCTGCTGGCCAGCGTGTTCTTCGTGCCCTCGGCGCTGTGCCTGCCGGTCAACGCGATGATCGGTGCGGCCTGGCTGGGCTTGAAGCTGATGCCAGCGCCGGCGTGACGCCGTCGTTGGCGGGTGGCCCGTCGGGCGGGTCCGCGGAACGCGGTAAATTCTGCGAATCCGACCACCGGTCGCCACCGGCCGGCCAGTTCTGCCGGCTCTGCCGGCTGGATTCCGACCGTCTTGCCTCAGGAGCCTGGATGCCTGACTCTCTGCCCCGTCTTGCCCGCCCGGCGCGTTGCCTGGCCTGGCTGGCCCTGATCTGCCTTGCCGGCCCGGCCGCGGCGGCCGCGCCACAGGTGCAGGCCGATGTGGCGGCCGAAGCGCCGCCGGCGCCGGAGGCCGACGTGGCCGCCACGGTCACCCCGGTGGCCAGCGCCCTGGCCAAGCGCTGGGACGCCACCTTCGCGGCCTTCGACGAGGCGGACCTGGCCAACCCGCCACCGCCCGGCGGCGTGGTGTTCGTCGGCAGTTCGTCGATCCGGCTGTGGAGCGGGCTGGAGCAGCAGTTCCAGCTCGCTCCGGTGGTGCTCAAGCGCGGCTTTGGCGGCTCCACCATGCAGGACTGTGCCGAGCACCTGCAGCGGCTGGTGCTGCCCTACCGGCCGCGCCTCGTGGTCGTGTACGCGGGCGACAATGACCTGGCCCAGGGTCGCAGCCCGCAGGAGGTGCTGGGCAGTTTCACGGCCTTCGTCGACGGCGTGCGGCAGGCGCTGCCGGACACGCGCATCGCCTACGTCTCCATCAAGCCCAGCCCGTCACGCAGCAGCTTGCTGCCGCAGGTGCGCGAGACCAATGCACTGATCGAGCGTTATGCGCGGGAGGCCGAGCAGGTCGACTTCATCGATGTCTACACCCCCATGCTCGGCCCCGAC
The DNA here is from genome assembly GCF_030419005.1 of Eleftheria terrae. Taxonomy (NCBI): domain Bacteria; kingdom Pseudomonadati; phylum Pseudomonadota; class Betaproteobacteria; order Burkholderiales; genus Eleftheria; species Eleftheria terrae. The sequence goes on along the minus strand of NZ_CP106951.1, from coordinate 1,492,981 downwards.
GGCCAGCCACGCAGCGAACTGTTCGGCGCGGATGCCCTGCACCTCAACGAGGCCGGCTACCAGCTCTGGCGCACCGTCATCGGCTCGCACCTGAAGTGAGCTGGCCGGGCCAGGCTGCCGGCTGGCCGCCGGCCGTCGCCGGCCGCGCCTGCACCGCGCGCGCCACCGCCCACAGCAGCAGGAAGCACAGCGCCAGCAGCATGGCATCGGCCCAGGGCGGTCGCAGCGCCGGGTTGCCACCGAACAGCGTCAGCACGGCCAGCACGATCACCAGATGGGCGTTGAAGACGCTCAGCGAAGCACGGCCCAGCGTTTCCAGGCCGTGCGGCCGCGGCAGGGCGGCGCGCAGCGCGGGCCCGAAGTGCATCACCACCACCATCAGCGCCAGCAGGTTGAGCAGGCGCAGCGGCCCGAGATGCCATTTGTCGAACAGCAGGTTGAGCGTGGCGTCGGTGCCGAAGGGGGCATGCCCGACCGCATGGCGCCAGAAGAAGCAGGCAGTCGCCACCAGCACCGCTGCGTGCACCATCCAGCGCGGAAACCTGGGTGGCTGCAGCTGCCGCGACGCCGATTCGGCCCCCATCCACAAGCCCAGCACCCAGAGGAACTGCCACGCAAACAGCACGAAGGAGCCGCTGTCTTCCGGGCGCACCGGCAGGCCGAGCCCTTGCATCATCAGCGCATGCAGGGCTTCGCCGAGACCGAACTGCGCGGCCACCCACAGCAGCACGCTGCCAGCCAGGATGCCGCCCCAGCCGTGCCGCAGCCCGTGACACAGCAGCCAGGGGCTGGCGAGCATGAAGAGGACGTACATCGGCAGCACGTCCAGCAGGGCCGGCTGGTAGAGCAAGGCCAGCGCCTGCAGCCAGGCAGCCCGCGGATCTTCCAGGTAGTGGCCGATCAGGTTGCTCACATCGAGCTGGCCAAGCCGTTGCGCCAGCCCGGCAAAGACGCCGAACAGCAGCAGGAGCAGCACCAGGTGGCACAGGTAGATGACCCCGGCGCGTCGCCACAGGCCGTGCCGCATGGCTGCAGCGCCCTGGCGGCGGCCGCGCTGGCTGTAGACGAGGCCGGCCATGAAACCGGACAACAGGACGAAGCCCTCCGCCGCGGACACGAAGCCGAAGGTGTGGCCCAGCGGGTAGGACAGGCGGGTCGGCAGGTGCGTGAGCGTCATCAGCACCAGCATCAGGCCCCTCAGGGCATCGAGCTCCCATCGTCGTGACATCGGCGGCTTCCTGCGAGGGCACCCTGCGATGCAAGCAGCGCGGGGCGCCGCCGCACCAGGGTGCCGGTTGGGTTACCACAGGTGCGGCAGGCCCTGTGCCTGCCGCGGGATGTCCGACACGCGCTTGCCGGTGGCGCCGACACGGCTCGGTGGCACCGGCCCGTGCCCGGCGGAGGCGGGCTCAGCGCTTGCGCTGCGGCCGCTCGCCCTGCGGCGCCGCGGCCGGCCGATCGCCGCGCGGCGGCCGCGCGTCCGAGCGCGCAGCGCGCGGCTCGCCTTCGCGGCGCGGGCCGCGCTCGCGTTCACGCGGGGGTGGCCCGAAGCGCACACCCGCTTCGCGCAGCAGGCGCTCCAGCTGCACGGGATGCATGTGCTTCTGGTGCGCGTAGGCGGCCAGGTTGTTGTCGGCGGCGCGGAAGCCGGCCACCAGTTCGATCAGGAACTGCTGGCGTTCGGCGGTCTCGCGGCGGGCCAGCTCCAGCTGCTCATCGAGCTGGGCCGGGTCCACGCCCTTGAGTGCGCAGAAATTCTCGCGCGTCAGCGTGGTGGTTTCGAAGTCCCGCAGCAGGGCCGCGCGGAACTGGCGCTGCGCCTGCTCCTGGGCCCGCTTGGCATCGCCCTGGGTGCGGCGTTGCGCCAGCGTGTCATGGGCCAGCTTGCGGTGCTCTTCGCTCAGCTCGGCGACCGGCTGGCCGTCGAGGTCGAAGCGGTGTGTGCCGGCGGCCACGGCGCGCAGGTAGGCGTCGCTCATCGTGTAGCGGCGCAGGAAGGCCGACAGCGACTGTTTGGGGAAGACGCCGGGGCTGCGTTCCTGGATGTCCACCTGGATGCGCAGCTTCAGCGGCTTGGGTTTGCCCGCGAACAAGGCGGGAAAACGCTCCCGCAGCAGGGCGGCGCAGGCGGGAACGGTCATGGCCTCGGAGGAGGCGGCGGGCTTTTCTTGCGGGTTCATCCGGTGTGTCGGGTTCGGTTGCGGTGCGTATTGTGAGGCCCCGCGCCCACCGCTGCATCCCCTGATTCCATGAAGGGCGGCCGCGCGCGGCGTCAGGAGCGGCCGAAACGCCTGCCGGCGTCCAGCCCGAGGCCGGTGGCCACGCTTGCGAAACCGTCGCCTCGCACCGCGGCCGCGGCCGGGAAGGCGGCCGCCAGGCGGTCGGTCAGCAGGCGCAGGCCGGTCGAGCCGCCGGTGAAGTAGAGGGCATCGATCTGCTGTGGTGCCACGCCGGCCAGTTGCACGCAGGCGCGCGCGGCATCGACGATCCGCTCCAGGTCGGCCGTGATGGCGTCCATCGCCTGTTGCTCGTCGAGGCTGCGGTGCAGCCCCGCCTCCACCATCGTCAGGTCGATCGCGTGGCTGCCACCGGCCGCCACGGCGATCTTGGCGGCTTCGGCGCGGCCGGCCAGTTCGTGGCCGAGGCGGTGGCGCACCACATGCATCAGCCGCCGGTGGTGGACGGGGTCGGCATAGAAGCTCGCCATCGCCTGCAGTTCGGCCACCCGCCCCGGGTGGTAGACCGTGTTGATCAAGTGCCAGGTGGCGAGGTCGAAGTACACGCCGCTCGGCACCTCGCGCGGCGGCTGGCCCGGCGTGCTGCGGCCGTGGCTGCGGTAGCCGAGCGCCGGCAGCACCGCGGCCAGCTCGACACGACGGTCGAAGTCGGTGCCGGCGATGTGCACACCGTGGCTGGCGAGGATGTCGTCCTTGCGCTCCAGCCGCTCGCGTCGGTCGGGCCCCACCCGCACGACCGAGAAGTCGGAGGTGCCGCCGCCGATGTCGGCCACCAGCACCAGTTCCTCACGTGCGGCCTGCTGCTCGTAGTCGAAGGCGGCCGCGATCGGCTCGAACTGGAAGTGCACCTCGCCAAAGCCCACCGCCTGCGCTGCCGCCTGCAGCGAGGCCTGGGCCTGCGTGTCGCGCAGCGGGTCCTCGTCGACGAAAAACACCGGCCGGCCCATCACCACCCGGTGCAGCGGCCGGCCCGCAGCGGCTTCGGCCTTGGCCTTCAGGTGGTGCAGGTAGCCGGTGATGACATCGATGAACTTGACCGCCTGGCCACCGCCGACGTCGGTGGTCTGCTCCACCAGCGAGCTGCCGAGGATGGACTTCAGCGAACGCATCAGCCGGCCGTCGTAGCCCTCGACATAGGCCTTGACAGCGGCGCGGCCGAATGCGCGCAGCGGCAGCGGGCCGCTGACCGGTGCATCGTGCGGGTCGGCAAAGTAGAACACCGCCGTCGGCATGGTGTTGCGTCCATCCTCCAGGTCCACCAGGCGGTGGCCCTGGCCGCCGGCTGCGGCAATGGCGATGGCCGAGTTGGAGGTGCCGAAGTCGATGGCGCAATAGTCGGGCAAGGGCTTCATGGGGCGTGCGTCGAGGTCGACAGGCGAAAAGGCGCGGGGGGCGGATTCTACGGCCCTCCCGCGGGAAGAACGCCGCACAGCCCCGGGCAACCCCCGGGAAGCCCCGACTTAATCAAATGTTCAGATGTGTTAATAATTGTTATCTCATTCAAGAATTCGTTCGGCATCCTGCCGACATTTCACTAGCGAGGAGAGTCCCCATGCCGACCCCAGCACGTTCACGCCGCAGCGCCGGCCTGTTGCTAGCCTGTGCGCTGGCCGCCGCCATGCCGGCCTGGGCCGGCCAGGTGGAAGTGCTGCATTGGTGGACCAGCGGCGGCGAAGCCAAGTCGGTGGCCGAGCTCAAGCGGCTGCTGGCGGCAGAGGGCCACGGCTGGCGCGATTTCGTGGTGGCCGGCGGTGGCGGCGAAGGTGCGATGTCGGTGCTGCGTTCGCGCGTGCTGGCCGGCAACCCGCCGGCCGCGGCCCAGCTCAAGGGCCCGGCCATCCAGGAGTGGGGCCGCCTCGACGTGCTGGCCAACCTCGACGACGTGGCGCGGCGCCAGCAATGGGACTCGCAGCTACCACGGGTGGTGGCCGAGGCGATGAAGGTCAACGGCCGCTACGTGGCCGTGCCGGTGAACGTGCACCGGATCAACTGGCTGTGGATCAACCGCGAGGCCCTGCGCAAGGTCGGCGCACGCGCGCCGGCCACCTGGGACGAGTTCTTTGCGGTGGCTGACAAGATGCGCAAGGCCGGCATCGTGCCGGTCGCGCACGGTGGCCAGCCCTGGCAGGAGTTCACCACCTTCGAGACCGTCGCGCTCGGGGTGGGCGGCCCCGACTTCTATCGCAAGGCGCTGGTGCAGCTGGATGCCAAGGCGCTGCGCAGCGAGACCATGGGCCAGGTGCTGGAGACCTTCCGGCGCATCAAGGGCTATACCGACGCGGCTGCTGCGGGCCGCGAATGGAATGCGGCCACCGCCATGGTCATCCGCGGGGAAGCCGGCATGCAGTTCATGGGCGACTGGGCCAAGGGCGAGTTCCTGGCGGCGCAAAAGCAACCGAACCGCGATTTCCTCTGTGTTTCGGCGCCGGGCACGGCCCGCTCCTTCATCTTCAATATCGACAGCTTCGCGATGTTCCGGCTCAAGGACAGTGCCGCTGCCCAGGCTCAGCAGGCCTTGGCGGCCACCATCATGAGCAAGGAGTTCCAGCAGGTGTTCAACCTGAACAAGGGTTCGGTCCCGGTGGGCACCGGCGTCGACATGGGCAAGTTCGACCTGTGTGCGCAGGAGTCGAGTGCCTATTTCGTCGCCTCGAGCATGGTGAACGCGCTGGTGCCGTCGGTCGCGCACAAGATGGCCCTGCCGGAGAAGACCGAGGCGGCCCTGAAGGACGTGGTGGCTGCATTCTGGAACAACGACCAGACCAGCGTGCCGGAGGCGATGGACGCTCTGGTGAAGGCAGCACAGGTGAAGTAAGGTGGGGGCCGCGGGGCGCCCTGCAGCACTGGGTGCTGCGCCTGTCCCGCACCGATGGACACGCTTCCAGCATGAACCGGCTCCGTTGCCCGAGCGCCCACGCCGTTGACCCCACCGGCCGCTGCCGCCCCTCCGTGCCGGGCGGGCGCCGGGTGGCCTCGGCCGTCACTGCCCGACGCGCCGACGCCAGGCACCTTCACGGTCGCCAAGGGAGGCCGCTCTGAGCCAGCCCCCTCATGAGCCGGCTGGCGCCCGCCTGTTCTTCGCCCTCTGGCCAGGCGAGCGCGAACGCGAGGCGCTGCACGCCCAGCAGCAGCGCTGGCACTGGCCGCGCGGCGCCCGGCTGACCCGGTCCGAGCGGCTGCATGTGACCCTGCATTTCCTGACCCGGGTGCCGGATGGCCAGGTGGCCGACGTGGCCGATGCCGGTGCGGTGTCGGTGCCACCCTTCGAGCTGGCCTTGCAGGACGGCGGGCTGTGGCAGGGCGTGGCCTGGCTGCGGCCGGCGCGGCCGCCAGCGGAACTGCTCGAGCTGCACCGGCGGCTGGGCGAGGCGATCGCCCGGCTGCGCTTGCCGGTGGATGCCCGGTCCTTCGAGCCGCATGTCACCCTGGCACGCGACGCGCGGGGCGCGCAGCCACCCGCACAGGCAGGCGCGGTGCATTGGCCGGTGGGCGGGCATGTGCTGGTGGCCTCGGTGCTCGGACCCGGTGGCGGCTACCAGGTGCTGCGGCACTATCCCTGGCGCGCCGGCTGATGCTGCTGCCGCCAAGGGCGGCGCCAGGCGGGTGGCAGCGCCGCCGCGTCGCTGCCGCTCAGGCGTAGACCGCCACCACCTGGTGACCAAACGCCGCCAGCTGGCCGGAGGGCGTCCACAGGGTGGTACCGTCGTTGACATGGCCGGCAGCGGCCGCCCGGGTGTCCTTGTCGATGCGCCACCAGGCACCGGGGGCCGCCGTGCGGGTGAGCGGTGCAAGCTCCAGCGCCCAGGAGACCGAGCTGCTGGGCGCGGGCGTCGCCAGCTGGCCCAGCACGGCGGGTGGGGCGGCATCGGCCAGCAGCACGGTCAGCAACTCCTCGTCCAGCGAGTCGTCACGCAGGCGCGCATGCACCTTCACCTGCCAGCCGGGCTGGCCGCTGTAGGGCAGGTGGCCCTCGGCCCAGCGGAAGTCGAGGTGCTGCGTGAAATTGGGCGTCACGCCCGGCACGAACGGCAGGGGCCGTGCATCGGCAGGCGTGATGGACAGCGTCGGCTGCACCGGTGCATGGTGCGGCACGACCGTCTCGCGGCCGGCGCCGAAGACGGCCAGCAGCACCGCGGCGGTCTGGCCGGCCTGGCTGACGTGCGCCTGCACCTGGCGCAGGTGGCGGCCTTCGCGCAGCACCTGCACCGCCACATCCATCATGCCGAGGCCCACCGGGCCGACGAAGCTGGTTTGCAGCGCGGTCAGCTGTACCTGCGCCGGCCAGTCGGCGCCGGCCACGTCGCGCATGGCCTGGACCGCACAGGCGGCAATGAAGCCGCCAAAGGTGGTGCGGCCTTGCAGCCAGTCGTCGGTGACGGGAAAGCTGACCGTGCCGGCGCTGCGGCTGCGCCTGGCGAGCAGTTGCGAAAAAGTGTGTGGAGCAGTCATGGCGGCCGGGCCTTCAGGGCCGGTTGGCGAAACACCGGCTCATTGTGCAAGCGACGCCGGCCGGAAACTGTCACCTAGATAACTGCCGCCAGGGCATCAGCCCTGGACCGTTGCTTGCGAGGCGGTCAGGGCGCCAGCCGGCTGCCGCAATGCCGGCAGAAGTTCGCCTCGGCCGATTCCTCCATCGTGCTGCAGGCCGGGCACACCCGCACCCGCACCGGCCGCAGGCGGATCGAGGTCATCTCGGACGTCACGATGCCGGTGGGTACGGCCAGCGTGCCCCAGCCCAGCAGCATCATCAGCGACGCGATGAGCCGGCCGGTATCGGTCTTGGGGGTGAGGTCGCCGAAGCCCACCGTCGTCAAGGTGGTGATGGCCCAGTAGACCGAGGTCGGGATGTCCTTGAAGCCGTGTGCCGGCCCCTCCACCAGGTACATCAGCGTGCCCAGCACGAGCACCACCATCAGCACGAAGCCGAGGAAGACCAGGATCTTGCGCCGGCTGTTGGCCAGCGCGCGCACCAGCAGGCGATATTCCTGGGCGTACTGGCTCAGCTTGAAGATGCGGAAGATGCGCAGCAGGCGCAGGATGCGCACGTCCATCAGCAGGTGCAGCTCCGGCACCAGCGCCGAGAGGTAGGCCGGCAGGATGGCCAGCAGGTCCACGATGCCGAAGAAGCTCAGCACATATCGCAGCGGCCGCTGCACGCACAGCAGCCGCCCGACATACTCGGCAGTGAAGAGCAGGGTGAAGAACCACTCCAGCACGTTGAAGGCGGTGCGATGCCGCTGGTGCAGGCCCTGCACGCTGTCGAGCGTGACCACCAGCACGCTGAGCAGGATGGCGCCGATCAGGAACAGGTCGAAGCGCCGGCCGGCTGGCGTGTCGGCCTCGAAGATGACGCGATAGAGGCGCAGCCGCCAGCCGCTGGGCGGCTTGCCGAAGTCCTCATCCGAGGTGGAGGACAGCGAGAACGGGTCGGTGGAGGTGTGGGGCCGGAGGTCAGGCATGCGGTGTCACGTCGTGTCGCGCTGGTCCAGCGAGACGGGGCCGGCACCGTAGGCCGCCACGAAGAGCAGGCCGCCGGTGATGGCGAGGTTTTTGTAGAAGCTGATGTATTGGGCCATTTTCTGCGCTTCGTCCACCGTCCAGAAGTTGTGGAAGAAGAAGGCCGCCAGCAAGGCGAAGGCGGCCAGCAGCAGCGCCGCCCAACGAGCCTTGAAACCCAGCAGCAAGGCCAGCCCGGCGCCGATCTCCAGCGCGATGGTGGCGCCAGCCAGCAGCGTGGGCGCCGGCAGGCCCTTGGAGGTGATGTAGGCGACGGTGCCCTGGAAGTTGGTCACCTTGCTGAAGCCGGAAGGCACGAACATCAGCGCAAGCAGGATGCGGCCCATGAGTGGGCCGAATTTTTCGATGAAGGCCATGCATGCTCCTCGTCTGCCCGGCCCCAGGCCGGTGGTCTGGCGAGGATAGGAGGGATGCGCTCCCCCTGCAACGCCTGCCGGCGTGAGGGGCAGGGCGCTGCGGCCGGTCGTGGCCCGTGGCTCGGGTGCGCGCCGGACCGCCGCCGGCACCCGGCGAGGTGCTCAATGGCCGTTCACCGGCATTTCGCAGCGCCGCGCAGCGCTGCGGCGGCCCGCCTCGATCAGCGCCATCACCTGCATGGCTTCCCCGGCCGGCACCGGGTTGGGGGCGGCTCCGCGCACCGCGTCGCGCACTGCGGCGTAGTAGCCGAGGTAGTTGCCGGGCAGCGTCGGGTGACGACGCGAGGCGGCGGGCTCGGCCTCGCCGAGGGTCAGCACGCCGTCTTGCGGATCGCGGCCCCAGTCGCCGAGCGGCTCCAGGCGAGGGCGGGCGCCGGCCTTCAACTGGTCTTCCTGGGGGTCGAGGCCACGCTTCAGGTAGCTGCCGCGCGTGCCGTGCACGACATAGCGGGGGCCAACTGCCGCCACCAGCGCGCTGGCATGCAGGATCACCTGCAGGCCGCCGTGCGGGCTGGCGTAGCGCAGCCGGGCGTGGAAGTAGTCGTCGGCCTGGGAGCCGTCGCGCTGGCTGGCCAGGTCCACGCTCAGCCCCTCGGGCATGCCGAACAGCTGCAGGGCCTGGTCCAGCAGGTGCGGCCCCAGGTCGTTCCACAGCCCGCCGCCGCGGCCGGCCTGCTCGCGCCAGCGGTCGCGCACCTGGGGGCGCCAGCGGTCGAAGTGCGATTCGAAGTGCACCACCCGCCCCAGCTCGCCCGAGGCGAGCAAGGCCTTCAGTGTCAGGAAGTCCGAATCCCAGCGGCGGTTATGGAACACCGACAGCAGCCGGCCCTGGCGCTGCGCCAGCTCGTCGAGGTCGCGGGCCTCCTGCAGCGTCACGGTGAAGGGCTTGTCGACCACCACATGCTTGCCGGCGAGCAGCGCGGCGCGCGCCAGCGGAAAGTGGGTGTCGTTGGGCGTGGCGATGACCACCAGCTGCACGTCCGGCCGGTCGACCAGGGCCTGTGCCGAGGACTCCACCGGCAGGTCGGGCCAGTCGGCCCGCACTTTCCCGGGGTCGCTGCTGCTGACGGCGGCCAGCGCCAGGCCAGGCACCCCGGCCATCAGCGGGGCGTGGAATGTCTTGCTTGCATAGCCGTAGCCGATCAGGCCAACACGTATGGTGTCCATTCGCAGGTGTCCGGAAAACAAGGCGGCAAGCTTAACCTGTGCGGCAAGCGCTTATACAGTGCAGTTCTCGCCACCACAAAGACAGCCATGGCCTCGCATCCTCACGACTATGACCTGCTGGTGATCGGCGGCGGCAGCGGCGGCGTGCGCGCCGCGCGGCTGGCGGCGCGCCGGGGTTGCCGGGTGGCGCTGGCCGAGGGCGCGCGGCTGGGCGGTACCTGTGTCAACGCGGGCTGCATCCCGAAGAAGCTCTATACCTACGCGGCCCACCATGGGCAGGCTTTCGACGAGGCGCGGGCCTTTGGCTGGCGCTTCGAGGCACCGGTCTTCGATTGGGCGGCGCTGCGCGCGCAGCGGGCAACCGAGGTGGGGCGGCTCAACCAGGTCTATGGCCAGTTGCTGCAGGAGGCGGGCGTCACGCTGCTGCCGGGCTGGGCACGGCTCACCGGCCCGCATGCCGCGCAGGTCGGCCATGCCGCCGTCACGGCGGAGCGAGTGCTGGTGGCCACCGGCGGCGCACCGCGGCTGCCGGCGCTGCCGGGCGCCGAGCTGGGCATCACGTCCAACCAGCTGTTCGACCTGGAGCCGTTCCCGCGCCGGCTGGCCATCGTCGGCGGCGGCTACATCGGCTGCGAGTTCGCGTCCATCTTCACCGGCCTGGGGGCACAGGTGAGCCTGCTGCACCGCGGTGAGCGGCTGCTCGAGGGTTTCGACGACGACCTGCGCGCCTTCGTCGCCCAGGAGCTGCTCAAGAAGGGCGTGGACCTGCGCCTGCAGGCCCGCGTCTCGCGCCTCGAACGTGACGCGGGCGGCGCCTTGCTGCTGCAGCAGGCCGGTGCCGACCCGGTGGCGGCCGACGCGGTGCTGCTGGCCACCGGTCGTGCACCCAGCACGCGGGGCCTCGGCCTGGAGGCGCTGGGCGTCGCGCTGGACGAGCGGGGCGCCATCGCGGTGAACGAGCGCTTCGAGAGCTCGCTGCCCTGGCTGCTGGCCATCGGCGACGTGACCGGCCGGCGCGCGTTGACGCCGGTGGCGCTGATGCAGGCCGCCGCACTGGTCGACCGCCTCTATGGCTGCGACGGGCGCCCGCCGCGCGAATGGCAGGATGAGGAGGTGCCGAGCGCCGTGTTCTGCGACCCGCCGGCGGCCAGCGTCGGCCTGACCGAGGCCCAGGCGCGTGGGCGTTACCCCAAGGTGCGCATCTGGCGTTCGGAGTTCCGGCCGCTGCGCCATGCGGTCAGCGGCAGCCCGGAGCGGGCGTTGATGAAGCTGGTGGTGGACGGCACCACCGACCGCGTGCTGGGCGTGCACATCGTCGCGCCCGAGGCGCCGGAGGTCATCCAGGGCTTTGCGGCGGCGCTCAAGGCGGGCGTCACCAAGGCCCAGCTCGACAATACCGTCGCCGTGCACCCCAGCATTGCCGAGGAGCTGGTGCTCATGCGCGACGAGGTCTGCAAGGGCGGCAGCAGCGTGGCCTGACACAGCGCTGTCAAGCGGCGCCGGCATGCTGCGCGGCTCCATCATCACGGCACGAGGCGGGACTTTCGATGAAACGCAGGGACTTCGTGAACCAGGGCCTGTGGGTCGGTGCAGCGGGCTTCGGGTTGCCGGGCGTCCTCAGGGCGCAGCAGGCGCCGGGCGCCATCGTCAGGGACAGCGAGCGGCCCCAGCTGCCTTCGGGCGTGGCCAGCGGCGACGTCACCAGCGACAGCGCCATCGTGTGGGCGCGCAGCGACCGCCCGGCCCGCATGTGGATCGAGTGGTCGACCCGCGAGAGCTTTGCCGATGCCCGTCGGGTGCGCGGACCGCACCTGCTGGAGGACAGCGACCACACCGGCCGCATCGACTTGCAGGGCCTGCCGCGCGGCCAGGAGATCCACTATCGGGTGCTGCTGCAGGACCTGGGCAACGAGCGGGTGCTGTCGCAGCCGCAGGCCGGCCGCTTGCGGCTGGCACCGGTGCTGCCGCGCGACATCCGCCTGGTCTGGAGCGGCGATACCGCTGGCCAGGGCTGGGGCATCAATGCCGAATGGGGCGGCATGCGGCTGTACGAGCAGATGCGGCGGGTCCAGCCCGATCTCTTCCTGCATTGCGGCGACACCATCTATGCCGACGGCCCGATTCAGCCGGAGGTCCGCCTGCCGGACGGACGGGTGTGGCGCAACCTGGTCACGCCCGAGGTCGCCAAGGTGGCCGAGACGCTGGACGAGTTCCGCGGTCGCTACCGCTACAACCTGCTCGACCAGAACGTGCGTCGCTTCGCCAGCGAGGTGGCACAGGTGTGGCAGTGGGACGACCACGAGGTCACCAACAACTGGTCCTTGTCCAAGGACCTGTCAGGCGACGCCCGCTACAGCGAGAAGCGGGTGCCGCTGCTGACCGCGCGTGCCACGCGGGCCTTCCTCGACTACGCACCGCTGCGCCGGGCGGGCGACATCGAGAGCGAGCGGGTCTACCGCCGCATCCCCTACGGTCCGCTGCTGGATGTCTTTGTCATCGACATGCGCAGCTACCGTGGCCCCAACACCGACAACCTGCAGGACCACGACGGCCCGGACACCGTCTTCCTGGGCAAGCCGCAGATCGCCTGGCTGCTGGACGGGCTGCGCCGCTCGCGTGCCACCTGGAAGGTGATCGCCTCCGACATGCCGCTGGGCCTGCAGGTGCCCGATGGCCAGGATGCCAGCGGCCGCCCGCGCTGGGAGGCGGTGGCCAACGCAGAGGACGGGCCGCCCCGCGGGCGCGAGCGCGAGCTGGCCCTGCTGTTGCGCGAGATCCGGCGCGCCCGCATCGAGAACATCGTCTGGCTGACGGCCGACGTGCACTACACCGCCGCCCACTACTACGACCCGGCGCAGGCGCGCTTCAGTGACTTCGACCCCTTCTGGGAGTTTGTCTCCGGCCCCCTGCACGCCGGCAGCTTCGGCCCCAATGCGCCGGACGCCACCTTTGGCCTGCAGGTGGTCTATCAAAAGGCGGCGCCGGTGCCCAACGCACCGCCGTCGGACGGTTTCCAGTTCTTCGGCCAGGTGGACATCGACGGCCGCACCCGCACCATGACCGTCACCCTGAAAGACCTGGCCGGCGAGGCGCTGTACCGCAAGACCCTGTGGCCGGCGCGTGGCTGATGGCATGACCGGCCGGTGCCGCGGCACGGCCCGCGCCGGAAGCGGGTAAGCTCGCGGCCATGTCCCAAGCATCCACTCCCGAACTCATCGACATCCAGGGCCTGCCGGCGGTGCGGCTGCGGGCCCGTGACGGCGCCCAGGCGACCGTCCTGCTGCAAGGTGCGCAGGTGCTGTCCTGGACGCCGGCCGGCGGCCCGGAACGGCTGTACGTGTCCGAGCAGTCGGCCTACACCGAGGGCCAGCCGGTGCGCGGCGGCGTGCCGGTCATCTTTCCGCAGTTCGAGAAGCGGGGTCCGTTGCAGCGCCACGGCTTCGCTCGCAACAAGCCCTGGACGCTGCTGCGCAGCGAGGTCGGCCGTGATGATGCGCTGGCCGTGCTGCGGCTGTGCGACGACGAAGCCACGCGCGCCGCCTGGCCGCATGCCTTCGCGCTGGAGCTCACCGTGGCGGTGGGCGGTGGCCGGCTCGATCTCGAGCTGGAAGTCGAGCACACCGGCCCGGCCGACGCCGAGCCCTTCAGCTTCATGGCGGCGCTGCACACCTACCTGCGCGTGCGCGAGGTGGAAGAAGCGCGCCTGAAGGGCCTGCGCGGCCTCGACTTCCAGGATTGCACCCGGCCCGGTAGCCCGCTGCAGCCGGAGCCTTCGGCGGCCCTGGCCATTGGCGATGAAACCGACCGCATCTACTTCGGCGCAAGCCAGCCGCTGGTGCTCGAAGAGCCGCATCGCGGCCTGGTCATCGAGTCCCAGCAGTTCCCCGACGTGGTGGTCTGGAACCCGTGGGAGGCCAAGTGCGCTGCCATGGCCGACATGCCGGCGCTCGGCTTTCGCCGCATGCTGTGCGTCGAGGCGGCCGTGATCGGCGAGCCGGTGGCCCTGCAGCCCGGCGAGCAGTGGTGGGGCCGGCAGAGCCTGGTGGCCGACTGAACGCGCACTGCCCTGCAGGAGCGGCTCGGCCTTGTCCTGCCAGGCCGGCCGGCGTCCCTCCGCCGGCAGCGACCGGCAGCCCGCCAATTCCTGCAGTGGTACAGGGCCGATGCCTGCGCCACGAGGCGGCGGGTTCCATGACACATGCGCCTGCTCGCGGCCCCGCTGCGCAGCAGCCGGCCCCGGGCAGTTCCGGGCGGGCCACCTGACGCCTGCCAAGGCCTGCGCAGCTGTTGTCCCGAAGCACGATGCACCCACTGCTGACTCCTCACGCCCCAAGCGGCGGTGATCGAGGGGCGGGAGGGTGCCTGCCTCCCTCGATGAGGCAACGGCGCCATCGCCGGGCACCCCGGCGAGCGCGCCCATCGGTGCCGACCGCGTTCACTGGATGCGCGGGCCGCGGTGTCGGACACCGCTGACAACCCCGCCCCGAGCCTGCTGACAGAGCGCCCCGGCCCTGCGGCCTACAGTGAGTCCATCGACCGGTTCATCCGTCTAGCCGTAGAGGACGTGTCATGGCTCCATCCTTCGCCACCCTGATCAGCACTGCGCTGCTCGGCGCAGCGGGCGCCCTGGGAGTCGTGGCGGTGCGCAGCGCGGTGGCTCAGGCGGACGCCCCGGCTGGCGACATTCAGTTCGTGCGTTGTGCCGGTGCGTCGGAGGCTTTTGCCCACACGCCGCATCCGGCCCAGCCGGCGCAGCCGGTGTGGGCCCTGCGCCGGGCGCCGTCGGACGCGCCTGCTTCCTGTGGTGGCGACGGCAACACCGCTCCCGCGCCGGGCACCGGCCCGGTGGAGCCCGAATGGCTGGAGCGCCGGCCAGGCGTGATCGGCATGCCGCGGCTGCTGGTGTGAGGGTGGACTGGAGAGATTGCGGTGCCCGGGGCAGCGAGGCCGTCTGCTGCCGCCCCGGAGCGCGGCGTGCAGCTGGCCTGTGGGCCCGCAGCTGGCGCTGGCGTCAGGACCCGCGGCCGCTGAATGCGGCCCTCCTTCGATGCCGGCTGTGGTCGTGCCCCAGGCGCGGCATTTCTAGACTGGAAGGAGTGTGAGCGATGAAAGCACTGACTTTGGCAAGCGCCCTGGCCGCTGCCATGGCCCTGACGGCCTGCGACCGTGCCAATGAAGAGGACCGGAACGCGGCCGCTTCCGGCGATCCGACGGTGGTGGCCCAGACCGAGCAGGCGGGCCAGAACATGGAGCAGCGCACCGAGAACGGCATGGAGCGCGCCCGGGAAGCCGGCAGCGAAGTGGCCCAGCAGGCCCGCGAGACGGGCAGCGACATGGCCGACAAGGCCGGTGCAGGCCTCGACAAGGCCCGTGAGACCGGCAGCGATATGGCCGACCGCGCCGGCGAAGCGGTGGCCGACACCGCCATCACCGCGTCGGTGAACGCCGAACTGGCGCGCGATGACAAGCTGAGCGCCCTGCGCATCGATGTCGACACGAGCAATGGCAAGGTCAGCCTGAACGGCACCGCGCCCAGCGAGGCCGACCGTGAACGGGCCACGCAGCTCGCTTCGTCGGTGAAGGGCGTCACCGGCGTCGAGAACAACCTCACCGTCAAGCCCTGACGGTCGTCGGAGAAGGCCGGCAGCTTCAGGCTGCCGGGATCCTTCGCGGCGCGGCCCGCCCGGCGCCTGCCTTCGGGCTGCCGCTGACCAGCCCGGCCTCCAGAGTCCGGGCAAACAGGAAACCCCGCCGAGGCGGGGTTTCTTTTTGCGGCCCGGCGGCCAAGCTGCGCGTCAGGCCTCGTCGGCCACTTTCAGCACCAGCTTGCCGAAGTTCTCGCCGGTGAACAGCTTCAGCAGCGTGTCGGGGAAGGCATCGACGCCGCCGCTCACCACGTCTTCGCGCGAACTCATGCGCCCGCTCTGCAGGTGGCCGGCCAGCTCGGCCACGGCCTGGGGATAGCGGTCGGCATAGTCGAACACCACCATGCCTTCCATGCGGGCCCGGTTGACCAGCAGCGACAGGTAGTTCTTCGGGCCCTGCACCGGCTCGGTGTTGTTGTACTGCGAAATGGCGCCGCAAATGATGATGCGGGCCTTGCGGTTGATGCGCGTCAGCACCGTATCGAGGATCTCGCCGCCGACGTTGTCGAAATAGATGTCCACGCCCTGCGGGCAGTGCGTCTTCAACCCGTCCTTGACCGGGCCGGCCTTGTAGTCGATGCAGGCGTCGAAGCCGAGCTCCTTGACGACCCACTCGCACTTGGCCGGGCCGCCGGCGATGCCCACCACCCGGCAGCCGTGGATCTTGGCGAGCTGCCCCACGGTCTGTCCCACTGCGCCGGCGGCGCCGGACACCACCACGGTCTCGCCAGCTTTCGGCTGGCCGATGTCCATCAGGCCGAAGTAGGCCGTCATGCCCGGCATGCCAAGGACGTTCAGCCACTGGGTGAGGCTGCCTGCCCGGGGGTCGATGCGGGTCAGGCCCGAGCGCCTGAGCTGGTCGGCCGGCACGCTGCAGTACTGCTGCACGCCCAGGCTGCCGGTCACCAGGCTGCCAACCGGGAAGTCGGGCTGCTGCGACGCCAGCACGCGCCCGACGCCGCCGGCCCGCATCACCTCGCCGATGCCCACCGGCGGGATGTAGGACTTGCCTTCGTTCATCCAGCCGCGCATGGCGGGATCGAGCGAGAGGTAGAGCGTCTGGACCACCACGCCGCCAGCGGCCGGCTCAGCCACCGCTTCGTCGGTGAAGTGCCAGTTGTCCCGGGTGGGCGTGCCCACGGGGCGCGATGCCAGGCGGACCTGGCGGTTGCTCAGGCTGCCGGGGGAGGGGAGGGAAGTGCTCATCGGGATGTCGTCCGTGTCAGCGTTGGGGCGGGACGGCGGGCAGGCCTGCGAGGGACCGGCCCGCCGACGGTCGCCAGGATCAGACCACAGTCGCGTTGCCTCGCGCGTCACCTAAGTGACGGTCGCGCTTCAGGCCTTGGCAGCGGCCGGCGCTTCCTTGGCCGGATCGGTGGCCGGCGCCTCGAACGGCAGGTTCAGCGGGGCGCGCGGCATGCGCTGGTCGGCGCAGTCGCGGTCGCGCAGCCGGGCCAGCGCGGCGGTGCGGGCCTCGTTCAGGAAGTCGAGGATGATGGGCGAGCTGTCGGCCAGCGCCCGGCGGTCGAGGTGGAACTCCGGGTGCCACTGCACGCCACGCGCATAGCCGTCGCCGGTCCAGCGAATGGCCTCGATCACGCCGTCCACCGAGGACACCGCTTCCACCTCGATCTGCTTGCCCAGCTTGGCCACCGCCTGGTGGTGGATGCTGGTGACCCGCAGGCGCGACTCGCTCGGATAGAGCCGGGCCAGCTGGCTGTTGGGCAGGAAGCTGACTTCGTGCTCCAGCTGGTCGTACAGCTCAGCATCGACGTGCGCGTGCGCGCCGGCGTACTGCGTCATCACGTCCTGGTAAAGCGTGCCGCCAAAAGCGACGTTCAACAGCTGGCAGCCGCGGCAAACGCCGATGACCGGCTTGCGCTGCTGGATGAAGGCGCGCAGCAGCGCGAGCTCATAGCGGTCACGCACCGGGTCGCCGGCCCAGCGTGGGTCGATCGGCTCCTGCCCGTAGCTCTGCGGCGACACGTCGGCACCGCCTTGCAGCACCAGCCCGTCGAGCTCGTTCACGTAATCGAACACCGACAGGTGGCGCGCCGCCCGCCGGCTGTCTTCCGCCACCGCAGGCACCATGAAGGCGATCGCGCCGTGCGCCATGATCCAGTGCGACAAGGATTGCTCCAGGTACTGCAGCGTCTTGTTGCGAAAGCCCAGCTCGGGCGGCACCTGGTACAGCAAGCGGGCTGAGATCCCGATGCGCAAGGGCCGGGTCTGGGACGTGTTTTGCGACATGCGCAGGTTCTCCACTACTACGGGGACCGACACGGCGGTGATGTGCTCTTCTTAAGCAAACAATGCGCCGGCCGCCGCGCGACTTCATGTCGTCTTGTGTCGAAGATCACTGTCCGTATGCAGCCCCGGCTTCGCGGGGATGGTGGCTGCGAACTAGTTCACAGCTGAAGCGACAAGTGCAGCGGTCTCAGGTGGGTGTAAGGGTAAACCCTGGTTTGTCTCCCTAGAATGCCGGCTTGCGTTGCCACTTGCGGTGACGCGCCTTCCACCACTGCCTGCCATGTCCAGCCTCACTCACGCTTTCCGTCGTTTCCTGCCCTCCTTGCACCGTTCCCTGATCGCGCTGGCTGTCGTGGCCTGCGCCGGCGCGGCCCAGGCCGACGTCGTGGTGGCCCAGGTGGCGCCTTTCAGCGGCCCGCAGGCGGTGACGGGTCGCGCCATCCATGCCGGCGTCAAGCTTTACATCGACTCGGTGAACGCACGCGGCGGCGTGCGCGGCCAGCGCATCAAGCTGGTCACGCGCGACGACATGCAACAGCCCGAGAACACCGTGCGCCTGGTGAAGGAAGTGGTGCAGCAGGAGTCGCCGGTGGCCCTGATCGGCACCGTCGGCACCACCAACCTGGAGGCGCTGGCCCGTGACGGGGTGCTCGACAAGCAGCGCATTTCCATGGTGGGCGCGGTGTCGGGCGCCGCCAGCGTGGCGCAGTCGCGCACGCTGCGGGTGGTGAAGGCAAGCTACCACGACGAGGTGGGCAGCCTGTTCAAGCGGCTTTCGCAGCTCGGCCTCAACCGCGTCGGCGTCGTGTTCCAGGACGACGGACTGGGCAAGGACGTCAATGTCGGCGTCGACAAGGCCGCCCGCCAGTACGGCATCACCATCGTCAACAGCACCGGCTACGCCCGCAACACCACCGAGGTGAGCACCGCGGTGAACAACATGCTGAAGGCCAATCCGCAGGTCATCTTCCTCGGTGCGACCACGGCTGCGGCGGTGCAGTTCGTCAAGCAATACGGTGCCGCCGGTGGCCAGGCGACCATGTACGGCATGTCCATCATCGACACCGACACGCTGCTGAAGGCCCTGGGGCCGGATCGTGCCCGCGGCTACGCCTTCTCGGTGGTGCTGCCGCTGTCGAGCAAGACCGACCGTGAGGTGGTGCGCGAGTTCCAGCGCCTGCGCGAGACCGCGAACAACCCGGACCTGTCGGCCCGCTCGATGGAAGGCTTCATCGCGGCCAAGGCCCTGGTCAAGGCGATCGAGAAGGCGCCCCGCCTGAGCGCGGACGCCGTCAGCACTGCGCTGGACAGCGCCAGCGAGCTGGACGTGGGTGGCTACCGCCTCGACTTCACCAAGGCCGACCGCTCCGGCTCGCGCTATGTCGACTTCGCGATGATCGGCGACGGCGGCAAGATCGTGCAGTGATGCTCGCGGCGGTCCCGCCCGGTGCAGGCACAATGGCTCCATTCGTGGCGTAGCAGCAGGCAGGACCCCCCATGTTGATCATCGATTTCGAGCTTCGCGGCGAGTTCATCACTCTGGACCGGCTCCTGAAGGCCACCGGCCTGGCCGACAGTGGTGGTGAGGCCAAGGCCATGGTGGCCGCAGGCAAGGTGCAGGTCGACGGTCAGGACGAATGGCGCAAGACCGCCAAGATGCGCCCGGGCCAGGTGGTGGCCGTGCACGGCACCCGGGTGCGGGTGCTGGCTTCCCGCGAGCCGGCGGCGGCCTGAGGCCCGCCGCCGCGCGACGGGCGGCCTGCAACGCTGCAGGCAGCTTGCTACAGTGAGGGTCCTGTGCAAGGACCCTCCACCATGAACCTGCCGCCGCCGTCGATCGATCTGCCGGAACTGCAGCCTGCGCTGCGCGAACACGGCCATGCCGTGCTGGCGCCCGAAGCGCTGGCCGGCTGGCTGGACTGCGAGCCGGCCGCGCTGCAGGCGCTGCGCCCCTCCTGGGACCGCCTGCCGCCCGACGCCTACCTGCGCGACGGGGGCCGCTACCGGCGCCGCCGGCACTCCTGCTTCCTGGTGGAGCCCGGCGCCTTGCCCGCCCCGGTGCCCCACCGCGCCCACTGGCAGCCGGTGGAATACAACGCGCTGCACGGCGGCCTGGAGCGCTGGTTCGAGCCGATGGAGCCGGAGGTGGTGGCCCAGCCCGCCTGGCAGGCCCTGCTGCGCCAGCTGGCGCAAGCCTGCAGCGCGCTGCGGCCCGAGGCCGGCCCATGGTTCGTCGAGGCGCACCAGTTCCGCATCGACACCACCGACGGCATTGGCCGGCCGACCCCGGAAGGCGCGCACCGGGACGGGGTGGACTTCGTCGCGGTGCTGCTGGTGGACCGGGTTGGCGTGAAAGGCGGCGAAACCCGTGTGTTCGAGGCGCAGGGGCCGCGAGGCATTCGCTTCACCATGGAGCGGCCCTGGACCCTGCTGCTGCTCGACGACGCGCGGGTGATCCACGAAACCACCCCCATCCAACCCCTGGTGCCGGGCAGCGGACACCGCGACACGCTGGTCGTCACGCTTCGCGCGGGCGGCTTCCAGGGCCCACCCGCGGCCTGACGAAGGCGAGGGTGGCCGGTCGCACCGGGCCTGCACGCAAGGGAAGGCGGGCTACACCGTGTGGCTGGCGAGGTAGCTGCGCACCGCGGTCGCCTGCGGCCCGACCGTCTCGACGGCGCGGCGCAGGTCCTCGGCGCTCACGCCCAGTTCGGTGACCCAGTACTCGAGTTCGCTTTCCTCGTCGACGTCGACGGCGATGCGCTCATGCCCTGCGCGCTCGAAGATGTCGGCACCCATCTCTACCTCCTGGCCCGTGGCTCGTCTTGTGGTGGTGGGGTCTCAGCGGGCCAGAGCCTGCTGCAATTCCTGCTTGTTCATCTTGGAGCGACCCCGCAGCCCGCGGGCCTTGGCTTCGTTGTAGAGCTGCTCGTAGGTCCGCCCGCCGGGTCCCGAATGCGACCGCTTGCCGCCGCGGTGGCCGGAGGACACGTCCTCGATCGACGAGCGGCTCGCGGTCTTCGACTCGCCGTGCCGGGCGCGCTCCTTGTTGACCGTGCGTGCCGCGATCTCCTCGGCCACGCTTTCGCGGGTGCCCCGCTCCTCGAGGCCGGCCTTGATGTGCTCGTACTGGCGTTCGCGCTTGGCGCTCCATTGCTGTTGCGGCATGGTGTGCTCCTGGTACCGGGGCCCGCATACAGCACGGGCCCCACACCCCGGCGCTGGCAAGCGACGTGCCCCGTGCGGCGCGGCCCGCGTCTGCGGCCGGGACTCGCGCTTGCTCGCCGAGTCGCCGCGGGGGCGCTGCCGCCCCTGAAAGGAAAACCGTGGAGCTGGACGCCCTCTTGCTGTCGCGCGTGCAATTCGCCTGGGTCATCGCGTGGCACATCCTGCTGCCCGCCTTCACGGTGGGCCTGGCCTGCTACATCGCCACGCTCGAGGTGCTGTGGTGGGTCACCCAGCGTGAGGTCTTCGTGCGCCTGTCGGCCTTCTGGATCAAGTTGTTCGCGGTGTCCTTCGGCATGGGCGTGGTCTCCGGCATCGTCATGCCGTTCCAGTTCGGCACCAACTGGAGCCGCTTCGCCGACGCCACCTTCAGCGTGGTGGGCGGGCTGATGGCCTACGAGGTGCTCACGGCCTTCTTCCTCGAAGCCGCCTTCCTCGGCATCCTGCTGTTCGGCCGCCAGCGTGTGCCGCAATGGGCGCATGTCATGTCGGCGCTGCTGGTGGCGCTTGGCACCTTGTTGTCTTCGTTCTGGATTCTTGCGGTCAACAGCTGGATGCAGACGCCGCGCGGCCACCAGCTGGTGGACGGGCGCTTCGTGCCGGAGGACATGCTGGCGGTGCTGTTCACGCCGTCTTTCCCCTACCGGCTGACCCACACCGTGTTCGCCTTCCTGATCACCACCGGCTTCGTGGTGCTGGCGGTCGGCGCCGGCTACCTGCGGCGAGGCCGGCATGTGGCGGAAAGCCGCATCATGGTGAAGATGTCGCTGGCCTTCCTGAGCGTGATGGTGCCGCTGCAGATCGTGGCCGGCGACCTGCACGGGCTCAACACCCTTGAGCACCAGCCGGCCAAGGTGGCGGCCATGGAAGGTCTGTGGGAGACCCAACGGCGGGTGCCCGCCTCGCTGTTCGCCCTTCCGGATGCCGAGGCCGAGCGCAACCATTTCGAAATCGCCATTCCCGCGCTCGGCAGCCTCTACCTGACGCATGAACTCGACGGCGAGGTGCGCGGGCTGAAATCCTGGCCGCGCGAGGACCGCCCGCCGGTCGCCATCGTCTACTTCGCGTTCCGGGTGATGGTGGGCATCGGCCTGCTGATGCTCGCCGTTGTGGGAGCCGGCTGGCTGATGCACTTCAGGGGCCGGCTCTATGAGTCGCCGGCCTTCCTGCGGGCAGCGCAATACAGCGGGCCGCTCGGCTTCGTCGCCGTGCTGGCCGGCTGGACGGTGACGGAGGTGGGCCGCCAGCCCTGGGTGGTCTACGGGCTGATGCGCACCCGTGATGCCGTGTCGCCCACGCTGTCCGGCAGCGACGTCGCGCTGTCGCTGGCCGCCTACGTGCTGAGCTATCTGGTCATCTTCGGTGGCGGCTTCCTGCTGCTGCGCCGGCTGGTGCAGGCCGGGCCGCCGACCGTGGCGGCGCAGGAGGGGGCGGAGGCGGCCGGTGCGCGACCCAAGCGTCCGCTGTCCGCCGTCACCGACCGGGCCGGCGGCCCCGCACGTCCGGAGGCCGGCGATGCAGCTTGACCTGGTACCGCTGTGGGCCGCGATCCTGGCGCTGGCCGTCTTCATGTACGTGCTGCTGGACGGCTTCGACCTGGGGGTGGGAATGCTGTTCGCGCTGCGCCGGGACGCGCAGGAGCGCGACCTGATGGTGGCTTCGGTGGCGCCGATCTGGGACTTCAATGAAACCTGGCTGGTGCTCGGCATCGGCGGGCTGATGGCGGTCTTCCCGCTGGCCTTTGCCATCGTGCTGCCGGCGTTGTACTTCCCCTTCCTGCTGATGCTGCTGGGCCTGCTGTTCCGTGGCGTCGCCTTCGAGTTCCGCGAGGGCGCCGGCCCCCGCCGCTCGGGCTGGGACCGCGGCTTCTGCATCGGCTCGCTGCTGGCCACCTGGGCGCAGGGCGTGGTGCTCGGCAACTTCATCCAGGGCTTTGCGGTGGCGGGGCGCCAGTTCGCCGGCGACAGCTGGGACTGGCTGTCGCCCTTTGCGCTGCTCACCGGGCTGGGACTGGTGGCCGGCTACGCGCTGCAGGGCGCCACCTGGCTGGTGATGAAGACCGAAGGCGAACTGCAGCAGTGGGCCAAGCGCACCGCCCGGCGCTGCCTGGTGGGCGTGCTGGCCTTCATTGCGTTGTTGAGCCTGTGGACGCCGCTGACGCAGCCGCGCATTGCCGAGCGCTGGTTCAGCCTGCCCAACCTCTTCTACTTCTCGCCGGTGCCGGTCCTGACGCTGGCGCTCGCGGTCGTGATGCTGCAGGCCCTGCGGCGCGGGCGCGACGTGCTGCCCTTCCTGTGCTCGATGGGCTTGTTCTTCCTGGCCTTCACCGGGCTGGTCATCAGCCTGTGGCCCTACATCGTGCCGCCGTCCATCACGCTGTGGGAAGCCGCGGCCGCACCCAAGTCCCAGGCCTTCATGCTGGTCGGCACCTTGTTCCTGCTGCCGGTCATCCTGCTCTATGTGTTCTGGTCCTACTGGGTGTTTCGCGGCAAGGCGCGCGCGCACCACGGCTATCACGGCTTGTAAATCTTTCAACGCGGCGGCGGCCGTGATATTTGCCCGACCTGCACTGGAGAGGGTTCTCTAACTAGAGAAGTAAAGGCCTTTCCCGCCGCTGTTGCTTCCTCTTGCAGGGCCGGCTTTGCGTTCTCATATGGTCCTCTCCTCAGAGATACGCATGAAGCCCTTCAAAACCTGGCCCCGCTGGGCGAAATATCTGGCCGGCAGTGCTGCCGGCATCTCGGTTCTCGCTGCCGCCGTGGCGATGGACTACCACACGCAGGCGCCTGCCAAGGCGAACAAGACGCCGCTCGCCCTGCAATTCCAGGCCGAGGCGCGCTCCTGGCTCGACCATCCCAAGGATGTGTCCGAGTTCGAGCGCGCGCTGGAGCAAGGTGCGGTGCAGGCCGTCGGCGTCGACGGCCGCCGCGTGCTCATCACCACCCGCAGCGGTGAGCGCTACAGCACTGAGCTGTTGCCGGCGCCCCAGGGCCTGGGCTCGCGGCTGGAGTCGCTGAGCCGGGAGCGCGGCTTCGCGCTCACCCCGGTGGACATCGACGAGCGCAGCTCGCTCGCCAAGGTGGCGGACAGCACCGGCAATGTGCTGCAGCGGCTGATGGGCTTGCTGACGGTGGCCGTGATGGGCCTGGTGGCGGTCTACCTGGCGCGCCAGACGCAGGGTGGCGGCAGCAAGGCCAAGCTGGCCGAGAAGCCGGACACCAGCTTCAAGGACGTGATCGGCTCGGCCGAAGCCAAGGCGGCGCTGCAGCAGGTGACGGCCTTCATGCGCAGCCCCGAGAAGTACCTGGCGCTGGGCGCCAAGCCGCCGCGCGGCGTGCTGCTCGAAGGCCCGCCGGGCACCGGCAAGACGCTGCTGGCGCGTGCGCTGGCCGGCGAATGCGGGGCCAACTTCATCGCGGTGGACGGCTCCTACTTCTCCAGCATGTTCTACGGCGCGGGCATCACCAAGGTGCGCGAGCTGTTCGAGACCGCCCGCAAGCATGCACCCTGCATCGTCTTCATCGACGAGTTCGACGGCATCGGCAAGCGCTCCACCGGCGCCAAGGTGGCTGGCGGCCAGTCGGAGGAAAACCGCATCATCAACAAGCTGCTGGTGGAGATGGACGGCTTTGCGGCGTCCGAGAACATCGTCGTGATCGGCGCCACCAACCATGTCGGCAATGTCGACGACGCCCTCAAGCGCCCCGGCCGCTTTGACCTGGTGGCTCGCGTCGCGCTGCCCAATGTGCATGACCGGCGCGAGCTGTTCGCGCTGTGCCTGAGCCGCGTGAAGGCGTCCGGGCAGATCGAGCTGGACACGCTGGCCCGCTCCAGCACCGGCCTGTCGCATGCCGACATCACCAATGTCGTGAACCGCGCCACCGTGCTGGCTGCCGAGGAGGGCAGTGCCCAGGTGATGCAGGAACACCTGCACCGCGCACTGGAGACCCACCAGCTGGGCGGCGAGGTGTCGAGCGTCAAGGAGATGTTCACGCCGGAAGCGCGCCACCGCATCGCCATCCATGAAAGCGGCCATGCCATCGTCGCTCACGTCATGAAGGCGGGCAATGTCGAGCGCGTCACCATCGAGCCGCGTGGCCACGCGCTGGGCGTGACCTTCGTGACGCGCCCCAACGAGGTGCCGCTGTATGGCGAGCAGGAACTGGAGGCCCGCCTCAGCATGATGCTGGCTGGCCGCGAGGCGGAGTTGATGGCGTTCGGCAATACCACCTCCGGCGCGTCGGACGACCTGAAGCGAGCTTCGGAGCTGGCGGTCGAGATGGTGAGCTCGATGGGCTTCAGCAGCGAGTTCGGCCTGCTGAGCCTGCAGGGCGTGCCCGACAAGCTGGTCGGCCCGCACATCCAGGAGAAGGTGCTGGCCGAGGCGCGTGCGCTGCTCGACAAGGCCCAGCACCTGTGCCGCGATGCGCTGCACCATCACCGCGATGCCCTGCACGGGCTGACGGATGCGCTGCTGAAGGAAGAAACCGTGTCCGGCGCGCTGCTGCAGGCCTTGCTGCCGGCCGGTGCAGAGGAAGAAGCGCATCCGCATGCGCCGGCCCTTCGGGTGGCCATGGAAGGGGCGCACCGGGCGCTGTGAACGCAGCAGCCTGGCTGCAACCGAGCCGTCCTGGGGGCTGCCACCGAGCAAGGTGGCAGCCCCTTGTGCCTTCAGTGTCTTCAACTGCTCGTCTTGTCCAGCGGCCTGGAGCTCCACAGCTCGCCAACCTCGCTGCGCAAGTGCGCCACCAGCTCGTCGATCACCGCGGCGTCGACCAGACCGTCGAAGCGTTCGTGCAACACCTTGTCGGCGCGGTAGGGTCCGCCGTCGGTGTACAGGTAGTCGCCGGCCTTGTCGTGCGGGGTGGTCAGGCGGGGGTCTTCATACCGGGTGCCGAACCAGCGCCACATCGCCGCCTGCTGCAGCACCGGCTCGGCGCTGCGCAGCCAGCGCTCCTCAGGCTCGAACACCGGCGCATCGATGTTGCCGGCCTCTGCCGGCAGGCTCACCAGGCGACCGCCGGACAGCTTGTCTGCCACTGCCATTGTTGCCACTCCTTTCTTTCAGCTAGCCCGGTTGGAGCAAACTCCGGGCCTTGCCGCGGCGCGCCATCACGGTGGTTGCCCCGGATGAAGCCACCCGCCGTCGACGCTCGGCGGGCCAGGCGCGCACCCCGGCACGCCCGGCCCGACGGCCAACGGAATGCCGCGGACCGGCAAGGCGGATGACCGGGCCGCCGCCGGCAACAGCGGCATCGATGTTGGAGCGGGATGTCGGGACAGGGGGCCATCCTGACCCGTCAGCTCTTCTGCCAGCCTTGGCCCGCTGGCCGCCGGCAGGGCGGGAACTCTGTTTGCTCTGCCAGGCTCAGACCCCCATGACCCCAACCCTTTCGCGCTTTTTCCGCCGCCTCGCCTTCACCGCCCTCGGTGGGGTGGCCTTCGTGTTCGGCCTGCTGATGCTGGCGGTGCTGGTGGCCGCCGGCCTGGTGCTGGCGGCGGGCGTGCTGCTGTGGAGCCTGGTGAGCGGCCAACGGCCGTCCAGCGTGGCATGGGCACCGGCACGGGCAGCGGCACGGCATTTTTTCCACCGGCGTGCGGCAGCCACCGCGGGCTCCGCGCGTGGCGACCAGCAAGTCGTCGACGTGGTCGCGCGGGACATCACCCCGCGCGACCGTTCACTCATCAGAGACTGAGGCACCCTGCGGCATGACAATGGCGAGCGAAACCACCTCCGGCAATGCCGCATTCCCCACCCGGGTGCCGGCGCCACCGCCCGCCGACGGGCCCTTGTTCATCGTGCTCAACCTGCGTTCTGGCGAGCATGAGGCTGGCGACACCGAGAAGGCCATCGAAGCCGTGCTGCGCGAGGCCGGACGCCCCTTCGAGCTGCTGCGGGTGAACTCCGGCAAGGAGGTGCCGGCACTGGCGGCGCGGGCTGTCGAGCAGGCCCGGCGCCAGCATGGCGTGGTGGTGGCGGCCGGTGGCGACGGCACCATCAACGCCGTGGCCCAGGCGGTGCTGGAGGCGGAGCTGCCGTTCGGCGTGCTGCCGCAGGGCACCTTCAACTACTTCGGCCGGGCCCACGCCATCCCGCTGGATGCCGCCGAGGCCACCCGGGCCCTGCTCGGTGCCGAGCTGACGCCGACCCAGGCCGGCCTGGTCAACGGGCAGCTCTTCCTCGTCAATGCGAGCCTCGGGCTGTATCCGCAGTTGCTGGAAGACCGTGAGGCCTTCAAGCGCCAGTACGGGCGGCGGCGCTCGGTGGCGCTGTGGTCGGCGCTGATGACGGTGCTGCGCCATGAGCGCCGCATGGTGCTGCGCATGGAGCATGAAGGACAGCCCCGGCTGGTGGAGAGCGCGACGCTCTTCATCGGCAACAACCCGCTGCAACTGCAGCAGGTAGGCATTGCCGAGGCGGACGCGCTGCAGCAGGGGCGGCTGGTGGCACTGAGCGTGAAGCCGGTCGGCCGCTGGGCGATGCTCGGGCTGGCCGTGCGTGGCGCGCTTGGCCGGCTGGGCGAAGCCGACAACGTGCTGAGCTTCGATTTCCGCGAGCTCGAGGTGCAGCCCATCGTGGCACCCGGGCGGCGGGTGCGCGTGAAGGTGGCCACCGATGGCGAGACCCGCTGGATGCAGACGCCGCTGAACTTCAGCGTCGCGTCCAAGCCGCTGTGGCTGTTCAAGCCGGTGGCGGCTGCGGGCAGCTCGGGCTCGGAAGCCGCTGCCGCCGCCGAATCGGTGCGCAAGGCCGCATGACCCTGGTGCTGCAGGTCTCGGACCCGCACTTCGGGACCGAGCGGCCCCCCGTGCAGGCGGCCCTGCAGGCGCTGGTGGCCGAGCAGCGGCCGCAGGTGCTGGTGCTGTCGGGCGATGTGACGCAGCGCGCGCGCCGGACTCAGTTCGCGGCGGCGCGGCGTTTCCTGGATGCGCTGGACGTGCCGGCCAAGCTCGTCATTCCGGGCAACCATGACCTGCCCTTGTTCAACCTGCTGGCACGCGCATGGCAGCCGTATGGCGAGCATTGCCGCGCCTTTGGCCCCGAGCTGGAGCCCAGTCACGAGAGCGAGGACCTGCTGGTGCTGTGCCTCAACACCACGCGGCCCCGGCGGCACAAGGATGGCGAGGTATCGGCCGAGCAAATCGAGCGTGTCGCGCGGCGGCTGCGCCTGGCGCGGCCCCAGCAGCTGCGCATCGTCGTCACGCACCAGCCTTTGCTCGTGACGCGGCTGCAGGACGAGGAGAACCTGCTGCATGGCCATTGCGAGGCTGCCGTGGCCTGGGCCGAGGCCGGGGCCGACCTGGTGATGGGTGGGCACATCCACCTGCCGTATGTGCGGCCCTTGAGCGACAGCATTGCCGGCCTGTCGCGGCCGGTGTGGGCGGTGCAGGCCGGCACGGCACTGTCGCACCGCGTGCGCGACGGCATTCCGAATTCGGTCAACCTGTTGCGCTACGACGCCCGGCTGCAGCCGCTGCACTGCGTGGTGGAGCGCTGGGATTGCGCGCCCCAGGCCGGGCGGTTCAGCTGCGAGGGCCGCACCGTCATCGAGCTGGTGCGCGCCTGACGCGGCCTTCAGCGACCACGGCGCTGCAGCATCCAGGCGCGGAAGTCCTCGGCCGACAGCGGCCGGCTGAGCAGTTCGCCTTGCAGCTCGGTGCATCCGTTGGCCGCCAGGAAGTCGCGTTGCGCCGGCGTCTCCACGCCTTCGGCGATCACACCCTGGCCCAGGCTGAGCGCCATCTGGATCAGCGCCCGCGCAATGGCCGCGGCATCCTGTGCCTCGGGCAGGTCGCGCACGAAGGAGCGGTCGATCTTGACCTTGTCGATCGGCAGCTCCTTCAGGTGGCGCAGCGAGAAATAGCCGGTGCCGAAGTCGTCCACCGAGATCGCCAGACCCAGGCCTTTGAGCCGCTGCAGCTTGTCCTGCACCTCGGGCAGGTCGTCCATCAGCATGCGTTCGCTGAGCTCCAGCTCCAGCCATTCGCCGCGCACGCCTTCCTCGGCCAGCATGCGCTCGACCGCCTCGACAAAGCCCATCGCCTGGAACTGCACGGTGGAGAGGTTGACGCCGATGGGCGCATCGGTGAGACCCTCGTCCCGCCAGCGCTTGGCATGCCGGGCCGCCTCGCGCAGCACCCACTGGCCCAGCGGCCACATCAGGCGCTGCTGCTCGGCCACCGGGATGAAGGCGTCCGGCAGCAAGAGGCCGCGCTCCGGATGTTGCCAGCGGATCAGTGCCTCCGCGCCGACCAGGGCGCCGTCGCCGGCGCGCACCTGCGGCTGGAAGTGCAGCACGAACTCGTTGTGCTCGATGGCCTGCACCAGCCGGCTTTCCATCACCAGGGCCGCATAGGCGGAGTGCGCGAGTGCCGGATCGAAGAACTGGTAGTTGGCCCGCCCGCGCGACTTGGCCAGGTACATCGCGCTGTCGGCATGCTTGATCAGCTCGGCCGGGGAGCGGGCATCGGCCGGGTAGAGCGCAATGCCCACCGACGCGGTGACCGAGATCAGCCGGCCGTCGGCATCCACCGGCACCTCGATGGCAGCGAGCAGCTTGCGGGCCACGCTTTCCACCTCGCGGCGCTCCCGCACCTGGGGACACAACACCATGAACTCGTCGCCGCCGAACCGCGCCACCCGGTCGGTGGCGCGCAGGGTCTCGGTGATGCGCATGGCCACCGTCTGCAGCAGCTTGTCGCCGGCGCTGTGGCCGAGCGAATCGTTGACCCGCTTGAAGGCATCGAGGTCGATGAACAGCAGCGCCAGCTGGTGGCCGCCGGCCGCGACGTAGCCCATGCGGTGATCGAGTTCGTCCTCGAAGGACATGCGGTTGGGCAGGCCGGTCAGCGCGTCATGGTGCGCCAGGTGGTGGATGCGGGCCTGCGCGGCACGCCGGTCGCGCAGGTCGCGCACGATGGTCATGCGCACCTCCTCGCCCTTGTGCAGCATGCGGCGGCTGACGAACTCCACCGGGATGCGCCGCCCCTCGCGGTCGAGCACCTCGCTTTCGTAGCTGATGTCCTGCCCGGCCTCGCGCACGGCGTTGACCTTCAAGCGGTGCTCGGGCGGCACGAAGTCGAGGATGGAGCGGCCCCGCAACTCCTCCAGCGCGCAGCCGGTGAGGGCACAGACGGGCGGGTTGGCATCGGTGATGAGGCCGTCGCGGTGGAACACGACACCTTCGGTGCTGGCCTGCAGGAACTTGGTGAGCCGGTCCTCCGATTCACGGGCTGCGCATTCGGCCGCGCGGTGCCGGGTCACGTCGTGGATCAGCACGAAGGCGGCGATGGATCGGCCCTGGTCGTCGACATGGGGCAGCAGGTTGACCTCCATCCACCGTGGGCTGCCGTCCTCGCCCTGCAGCACCCGTTCATAGACGACCGGCTGGCGCGTCTGCAACATGTGCTCGACATGCGGATGGATCTGCCGCGCCGCCGGCTCGCCAATGACCTCCGCGAAGGTGCGCCCGAGGATGGACACCTCGTCCCAGCCGAAGGTGCGTGCGTACTGGCGGTTGGCGAACACGCAGCGGAACGAGACCGCTTCGTAGTAGGCGATCAGGGCCGGCACTGCATCGGCGGTCAGCCTCAGCAACTGGGCCTGGGCCAGGGCGGCCATCTCGGCCTGGTGGGTCGGCGTGGCGTCGTGGAAGAGGCAGAGGTGGCAGCGCTGCGCCGGCAGCCAGCTGGTGATGCAATCGAACCAGCGCCCTTCGCCGCCCGCCCGGCGTATTTGCAGCGAGAGGTGCTGGTCCACCGGCTGCGCCAGGCCGGCCAGCAAGGCCAGCCGCGAAGCCGGTTCCAGCACTGACAACCAGCCCTGGCCGTGGAGCGACTCGACCTCGCTGCTGACGAAGCCGGCAAAGGCCCGGCTCACATGTCGCGCTGCCCCTCCCGCCGCCGCCACGACCACCATGCCGGGCAACAGCGCCCAGAGCACGCTGTCTTCCTGCGATGCCACCCCGTCCTTGTTCATGCCTCGCCCCAGTGAGGCGGCCGAGGCGGGGTGGCTTGCGCCCGGCCCCGGGCCGTCCGCCCTGGTATATGTTGGTTCAAGTCATCATAGCGGCGAGGTGGCGTCGAAGGCCTCGCCGATGGTGAAGAAGGCGCCGCCGGCGACGTAGTGCAGCGTGCGCAGGGCCGGAT
This sequence comes from Eleftheria terrae, assembly GCF_030419005.1. Lineage (NCBI taxonomy): Bacteria > Pseudomonadati > Pseudomonadota > Betaproteobacteria > Burkholderiales > Eleftheria > Eleftheria terrae. Next base: position 1,462,375 of record NZ_CP106951.1, on the reverse strand, counting down.
CGGTCTGCTGGTCGTAGAGCCAGTGCCCGTTGGCGAAAACGCGGTCGTCGGCCCAGGCGGCCACCACTTCGCCGATGAAGAGATCGTAGGCCTGCTGGTTGTGCGGCTCGGGCAACACCCGGCATTCCAGCCAGCCGACGCAGCCTTCGATCAGCGGCGCTTCCACCTGGCTTGCCGCGAAGGTACGCAGGCCCAGTTCCTGGAACTTGTCGCCCGCGGCCTGCGCCGCAAGCTCGCGGCCCGACTGGTTGCCAGCCGCCAGCGCCGGCCTCGCCTGGGCCCGGCAGGGCAGGTTGAGCGCGAAGCTGCCGGAGGCCTCGACCAGCTCCCGCGTGTAGGTGCTCTTGTCGATCACGACCGCCACCTTCGGGGGCTGGAAGTCCAGCGGCATGCTCCAGGCAGCCGCCATCACGTTGCGCCGCCCGCGGTGCGCACTGCTGACGAGCACCGTCGGCCCGTGGTTCAAGAGCCGGTAGGCCTTGGCAAGTTCGACATGGGCAAGGTGAGACATGGCAGCAGTTTACGGGCAAGCGCGGCGGCTGGTGCTGTGGCTTCCCACAAGCCGGCGACGCCGCGGGCCGCAGCGGCGGGGGCGGCTTTCGCTTATGCTGCCGGTCCGGTGGCCGGGCCGCGCACTGCGGTCGGGCCTTGAGTGGCATGAGGGAGCTGAATGAACAAGAGGATGTTGGCGCTGTGCATGGCATGGGCGCTGTCCGGCGCGGCAGGGGCTGCAGCGCCCACCGTGGCGTCGATCGAGGAACTGCTGGAGGTCTCGGGCGCCGAGCAAACCACCGTCGCGATGCAGTCGCAGGTCGACGAGTTGATGAAACGCGAAATGGACGCCGCCTTCGAGGGCCGCACGCTGACGCCCGAGCTGCAGCAGGCGATGGACCGCTTCCGTGACAAGGCAGCGGCCATCTTGCGCGAGACCACCTCGTGGAGCCGCATGAAGGACGTGCACGTGCGCCTCTACGCCGAGACCCTGACCCAGGAGGAGGTCGACAGCCTGCTCGCCTTCTACCGCTCGCCTGGCGGACAGGCGGTGCTGAACAAGATGCCGCTGTTGATGCAGCGAACGATGCTGGCCTCGCAGGAGCGGATGCGGCCCGCGTTACAGCAGCTGCTGGTGGCGCAGCAGGAGCTGCGTGCCGAGCTGGCCCGCATGTCGGCCCCGGCGCGGGCGACGACCAAGCCGGCCCGCTGAGCGGGCGGCCCTTCAAGGGCTCGGCGCGCGACGCCGTCGGCACGGGCATGCGCCAGCGCGCGTGCAGGTGGCCTGGAAAGGTCGGCGGTGTCGAGGCGCGCCCTGGACGGCGCCAGCGCCTTCCGGATCGGACCACCCCGCGGTTGCCGCCGCGCCGGCAACCGCGGCCGGACACCGGCTCCTGCCTCTAGAGCGGCGCCCCATCCGGCGGCCCGCACTCGCCGTCCTCCATCAGCCTTGGGAGACCATCCCACCGCTCTACCGCGGCGGCATTGCTACGTCTGACCGGCAGCGTGGCCATCGGCGAGCCAGGCAGCGGCCCGTCGCTGGGCAGGCAGGGCGGGGCGGTCTCGCCGGGGCGGCAAAGCTCGTGATAGGTGACGTGCCCGGGCAGCAGCGCGCGCAAGCGCTCGAAGCCGCCCGCCGGCCAGCGTCCGCCGGCCAACACCACGGTGCGCAACCGGCTGAGGTCCTGCGTGTCGAGGCGGCCCCCGGCGACCAGCAAGGCCAGCATGGTGGGTGCGGCGCGCAGCACCGTGATGCCTTGGCACGCGAGGAAGCGCGCCAGCGGGGCCGCGGGCGCGGCGTTGCTGGCGTCGTACAGGTAGAGCGTGGCGCCGCTGGCCAGCGGCGCGAAGAGCTCGAACAGCGAAGCGCCGTGGCAGAAGGACGACAGGCCGGCCACGCGGTCGCCGCAGCCGAGGGCCAGTTCGTCGCAGGCCCGGTCAACGACATGGCGGGCAGCCCGGTGCGACACCTGAACGCCCTGGAGGGCGCCGGCGCTGCCCCTGGCCCAAAGGACGCAGGCTGACAGCTCGGGGGCGGCCGCGACGCGAGGCACTTCCTCTTCGCCACAGGCCGGCCGGGCCAGCTGGGCTGCGGTGACACGGCTGGGCAGGCAGGCCAGGTGAAGCCGCTCGCAACCGTCGGCGACGAGCGCCCGGGGCTGCAGCCGGCCCAGCAACTCGCGCTGCAGCGGCAGGGGCCAGCACGGGTCGACCGGCACATAGGCGGCGCCGAGGCTGAGAACGGCATAGAGTGTGATCACCGCGTCGGGCGAGGTCGGCAGGACCACGGCCACGCGGTCGCCCTGCCGCACGCCAGCCTGGTGGAGGTGGGTGCGGCTGCGCACGATGCGTTCGCGCAGCTCGCCATAGGTCATGAAGCGGTCCCGGCACACCAGCGCGGGCCGCCCCGGATAGCGGCGTGCCATCGTGCAGAAGGGAGCGTGTAGCAGCCCGGCGTCGAGCCACTCGGTGTCGGTGCAGTCGAGCTTGGCGGCTGTCATCGGCTGGCAGGGCGCTGGCGGCGATCGCTGCAAGCGATGCTTGCACGCACCCGGCACACCAGCTGGTCGAGCAAGGGGCCGAGCGAGAGGCTCGCATCGAGGTCGATGTCTTCAAGGGCGAGGTCGAGGCGGTGTTCGAGCTCCGTCAGCAGTCGCACGATCTGCACCGAATCGAGCCCGAGGTCGTCCACCAGGCTCAGCGACTCGATGCCAGGTGGCACCGGTGGCCGGCCCGGCACAGCGGCCAGGGTGGAGGCCAGCGTCGCCTCGACCTGGCGCAACACCCGCTGGCGCAGTGCGTCGCGGCGGGGCGGCGGGGTCAGCGCACCGTGGGGTGGAGAAGCAGCCACCTGACTCATGGCAGCCGGCCCATGCCGAAATGGTGGCTGTTGTGCAGGCTGGCGGGCGTGCGGGGCCGGCATACCAGGCGCAGCACGCCCGGGCCCTCGCAGGCATGCAGGCGGACAGGGTGCAGGCCGGCCAGCCGTGCAGCGTCGGCCAGCTCCGCCGGATGGAAGCGCCGTTGAACCTCGGGTGCCAGGCCTTTGAGCAAGGCTGCCGCCGCCTCCCGCGTGCAGGCCTCCGCCCGTGCGACAGCGGCCACCAGCCGCTCGATGGCCATCAGCCACAACCGGGCGATCAAGGCGTCGCGGCCGCTCAGCGCCAGCTCGTGCAGCATTGCCGGCACCGAACTGCTGCCGACCTTGGCGTGCAGTTCATACAGCCGGCGGTTGGCGACGCCGAGCCGCTCGCCCGCCCCCAGGATGCGGGCGGCCACCCAGTGCGGGCCCAGCCGGCCCCAGCCGAGCACCCAGAGCTCGCCATCGGGCAACAGGTGGTCGCGCAGCAGGCCGAGCAGGGCACCGGCTTCGTGCGTCTCGAGCGGGTCGAGCACGCCGGTCGCGATGATCAGGGTGCGAAAACGCAGCCCGGCCGGCACCGGCTGCTCGTTGCTGACCAGATGCACATTGGCGCAGCCACGGGAGCGCGCCTGCAGCACCATCTCCGGCGCCGTGTCGAACCCGAGTGCCTGGTCGCGACCCAGGCGCGCCTGCAGGGCCTGCAGCACCGCCCCGCGCGCACAGCCGAGCAGGCCTGCCGGTGCGGCCAGCTGCGGGGCCAGCGCCTCGGCCATCGCCGGGCTGAGCCCCATCCCCTCGAAGAACCCCCACAAGCTGGCCAGGCCGTTCCATCGATAGGTGCATTGCATATACATCGAGGCGTCCCTTCCTGCGTCCGCAGTCGCTGCCGGATGATCACTTTAGCGGCGCCCACCCCGTGTGAGGCCGCCTGTCGCCGCCCCCTTCGATCGCAGTTGCAAGCGACCGGTGTATGTAGCTACATATTGTTTTGGCGGGTGGCGGCAAGGCGTCGGGCAGTCTCGTCAGCGAACGGTTTTGCGGCCGGGAGGGCAGCGGAGCAGGCCCGCCGACGCAGGGCGTCGGCGGTTGCAATGCCGGTCCGGTGGTCGGGGAGCGGGCCGCTCACCGCTGGCGGGGCGCAGGGGCGCGGGGGGAGCGCCCGCGTCCTGCGGGTGGCTGGCGGCTCAGGGGCGGCCGAACTGGCGTTTCCAGGATTGCAGGAAGGCCAGTGTCACGGCCGAGGCATTTGCTTCCGCCAGGCCGCTGCCGAAGAAGGCGCCGACCTGCGCTGCATCGTCCCCGCCGGCCAGGTCGGAGAGGCTGCGGAAGGCGATGTACGGCACCTGGTTCGCGTAGGCCACATGCGCCAGTGCGGCGGTTTCCATCTCGACGGTCTCCGCCTGCAGCGTCTCGTAGAGGTAGCGCCGGTAGTCGGCATTGGCCAGGAAGGCCGGCCCGCTCACACCGCGGCCGCCCAGCTTGAGCTGCGGCTGGACTGCAACGCACAGCGACGGGTTCTTGGGACCGCAGCGCTCCAGCTTCGGGCTGATGGAGCGTGCCACGCGCAGCATGGTGGGGTCGGCCGGGTAGTCGAGCCGGAACTCGCCCTGCGGCGCATTGCGCTCGTTCAGCACATAGGTCTCGCGCACGAACAGGCCGCTGGGCACCGGGCCTTGCGGCGTCGGGATGGCGTAGGCCGGCAGCGGCTGACCGTCACGCGTGGCCAGGCGCAGGCCCAGGCAGCCGACGTCGCCCGGCGTTCCGCAGGCATTGGGCACCGCGTTGTTGCCGCTCCAGTACACCTCCAGCGGCATGGCCCATTTGGCGGGCACCAGCACGTCGCCGATGTGGTGGGCCGGGTTCACGCCGCCGGAGATGCCGCTCATGATCAGGCGCTCGACACGGAAATGGTCCAGCATCAACTGGGTGACCATGGTCGAGTTCACGATGCTCACGCCGCTGAGCACGATGACCACCGGCAGCCCCTGCAGGGTCCCGGTGGTGAATCGGTTGCCGTTGATGACGTGGGTGCGCGGGTTCAGCGTCTGGGCCACCAGGATGTCGGCCTCGGCGCCGAAGGCCGAGACGATGCCGACGCGCCTGGCGCAGTCGGTGAGGCAGCGCGGGCCGTGGCGGTTGCCGTGTTGGTCGGCGTCTTGCTGTTCATGGCGTGCCGTGGCTGCACCGGCCTGCGCGGTATTGCCACTGGCGACAGCGCAGCCGGCCGCCGCCAGCAGCAGGGCCAGCGTCGAGCACAGCCGGGGGAGCATCTGCGGGAAAAGACGCTTGAACGTCATGGAGAACCTCTCTGGGCAGGTGGATCCTGAAGGAAGCGCCGGCCGGCACCCGGTGCCGGCCGGCAGGACCCGGCAGCTTGCCGGCCTGCTTGCCCTGTTAGTGTTACCGGGTGTGAAACACCGCGGGGCGGCCGGGCGACTGTGTGGCGCCGTGACGCCCGCTTCGCGGGCTGTGTCAAAGTGGGCCATCGGTATCCTGGGTGAGGGCGTGCCAGGCGGCCACCGGGGCGGCCCGGGCCTTGCTTTCGTGCTGCCTTCCTTGCCACCGCCAGAAAGGTTTCCGACATGTCGCCCGCCTCGCCTGCCCATCCCTTGATGCAAGACTGGCTCCCCCCCTATGGCCTGCCCCCGTTCGAGCGGGTGCGACCCGAGCACTTCCCAGACGCATTCGAGGCGGCGATGCAGCAGCACCTGCAAGAGCTGGACGCCATTGCCAAGTGCCCGGAGCCGGCGAACTTCGACAACACGTCCGCCGCGCTGGACCGCAGCGGCGGCTGGTTGAACCGCATCGAGCTGCTGTTCGAGAACCTGTGCGCCTCGCACAGCAGCGATGCCCTGCTGGCCGTGCAGCGGCAGATGGCGCCCCGGCTGGCGGCCCATCGCAACGCGGTGTTCCTGCATGCGGGCGTGTTCGCCCGGCTGGACACGGTGCACCGGCAGCGCCTCGGGCTGGGCCTGGACACCGAGTCGCTGTGCCTGCTGGAGCGGCAGCACCTGGACTTCGTGCGGGCGGGCGCCCAGCTGTCGGGCCCGGCGCGCGAGCGGCAGGCCCGCATCAACGAGCGGCTGGCGGAATTGCAGACCGCCTTCAGCCAGGCCGTGCTGGCCGACGAAGCGCGTTGGCTGATGGAGTTGCGGGCCCCCGAAGACCTGGCGGGCCTGCCCCCGTTCATGCTGGAGGCGACGCGTGAAGCGGCCTTGCAGGCCGGCCTGCAGGGGGGCCATGCGCTGCGGCTGTCGGCCTCCTTGATGGAGCCTTTCCTGGCCTTCTCGACGCGGCGTGAGCTGCGCGAGCAGGCCTGGCGCGCCTGGTCCACCCGAGGCGCCATGCCCGGGGGCAGCGACAGCCGCCCGCTGATCCGCGAGATCCTGGCACTGAGGCTGGAGATGGCCCGCCTGCACGGGCACTCGGACTATGCCGAATACGCCTTGCACGACCGCATGGCAGCCACCCCGGAGGCCGCCACCGAGCTGCTGATGCGCGCCTGGGGGCCGGCCCGCGACCGGGCCCTGCAGGAGCAGGCGGCCTTGCAGCAGGAGGCCGCAGACCTCGACCGGCTGCAGCCCTGGGACTGGCGCTTCTATGCCGAGCAGGTGCGCCAGCGGCGCTTCCGGCTGGACGATGCGGAACTCAAGCCTTACCTGCAGCTCGACCACATGATCGAGGCGATGTTCGACTGCGCCGGTCGCTTGTTCGGGCTCAGTTTCATCGAACGCCGCGGCTTGCCGCTCTACCACCCGGACGTGCGGCTCTGGGAGGTGCGCGAGGGGCCGCTGGGGCGGCAGGTCGGCGTGTTCCTGGCCGACAACTTCGCGCGCCCGGGCAAGAACGGGGGGGCCTGGATGAGCAACTACCGCGAGCAGGCGCGCAACACCGTCGACGGTACTGAGGTGCTGCCCATCGTCGCCAACAACAACAATTTCGCCAAGGCGCCGGCCGGCGAGCCGACACTGCTGAGCCTGGCCGACGTGCGCACGCTGTTCCACGAGTTCGGCCATGGCCTGCACGGCTTGCTCAGCCAGGTGCGCTTCCGCCGCCTCTCGGGCGCCAACGTGCTGCAGGACTTCGTCGAGCTGCCGTCGCAGCTGTTCGAGCACTGGGGCCTGGCGCCCGAGGTGCTGCGCCGCCATGCCCGCCACGCCGCCACGGGCGAGGCCATTCCCGAGGACCTGCTGGAGCGGGTGGAGGCCGCACGCCGATTCAACCGGGGCTTCGAGACGGTGCAGTACGTCGCGCCGGCCCTGATCGATCTGGCGCTGCACCGGCAGACCGAGCTCGACACGCTGGACGTCGACGCCTTCGAGCGGTCCTGGTGCGAGCGGCTGGAAGTGCCGGAAGCGGTGGGCCTGCGGCACCGGCTGCCGCATTTCCGGCACCTGTTCTCGGGCCCCTATTACGCCGCTGGCTACTACGTCTACCTGTGGGCGGAGGTGCTGGAAGCCGATGCCTGGCAGGCCTTTGTCGAGACCGGTGATCTCTTTGACCCCGCCACCGCTGCCCGCCTGCGCCGCCACATCTACGGCGCTGGCAGTTCGGCCGATGTGCGCGACGGCTACCGGGCCTTCCGTGGGCGGGATGCGCGGGTGGAACCCATGCTGAAGCAGCGCGGCCTGCTGCCGGAAGAGGGCCGGCCGTCCTGACGCAGCCGGCAGCCGCCGGGGAGCCGCGTGGTCGGCTCTGCTTGCTTCTCCTTACAGTTGCGGCAGGGTTGGCCGGAAGCGGCCGGGCCGCCGCCGAGCGTGAGCCTCACTGTGACCACGCGGCGCGGGCCTCTGCCGGCCTTTGCGGGGCGCTGGGAGCGCCGTTTGCTGCATGGCGGCGTAACTTCTGCTGTGGTGCGCATGCTGATTCCCTGGTTCGTGCTGGTTGGCGTGGTGCTGATCGTGATGGCCTTCTCCAGCCACCTGGTGCGGCGCCTGCCGCTCTCGCCGGCCATCCTGTACCTCGGGGTGGGCGCGTTGATCGGCCCGCTGGGGGCGGAACTGCTGCCGGCCAAGCCGCTGCGCCATGCCGCGACGCTGGAGTTGCTGGCCGAGATCGCGGTGCTCATCACCCTGTTCGCGGTCGGCCTGCGGCTGCGTGTGCCGCTGGCACGCCGGCTGTGGGGCGTGCCGATCCGCCTGGCGACACTGGGCATGGCCATCACCACCGTGCTGAGCGCCGGCCTCGCGTGGTGGCTGCTGGGGCTGCCCTGGGGGGCAGCATTGCTGCTGGGCGCCACGCTGGCACCCACCGACCCGGTGCTGGCCTCGGAGGTGCAGGTGCGCCAGCCGGGCGACCGCGACAGCGTGCGCTTCTCGTTGACGGCCGAAGGCGGCTTGAACGACGGCACCGCCTTTCCGGCCGTGATGCTGGCACTGGGCGTCATGGGGCTGCATGAACTGGGCGAGCTCGGATGGCGCTGGCTGCTGGTGGACGTGCTCTGGGCCGGCGGCGCCGGGCTGCTGCTCGGCTGGCTCTGCGGCAACGCGGTGGCGCGCGCGGTGCTCTACCTGCGCGAGCGCGGCCATGCCCTGCAGCATGAGGAATTCCTGGTGTTCGGGGTCATCGCGCTGGTCTACGGCATGGCGTTGTGGATCCACGCCTATGGCTTCCTGGCCGTCTTTGCCGCCGGTGCGGCATTGACGCACTGCGAGCTGTGCCGCGAAGGCCCGTCGTCAAAGGAGCCGCAGGATGCCGCCCACTCCTCGCGGCTGATCAACTTCGGCGCGCAATGCGAGCACCTGGCCGAGGTGGCGCTGGTGCTGGTCCTCGGCGCCTCGCTGGCCTGGGCCACCTGGGACCTGCGGACGCTGGCCTTTGCGCTGCTGCTGACCCTGCTGGTGCGGCCGCTGTCGGTGCTGCTGAGCGTGCCGCGGCGCCTGATGGCGCCGGGGCCCCGGCGACTGGTCGCGTGGTTCGGCATCCGCGGGGTCGGCTCGCTGTACTACCTCTGCTATGCCGTGAACCACGACCTGCCCCAGGCGCTGGCCGAGCCGGTCGTCAGCGCGGCGCTGATCACCATTGCGGTGTCCATCGTGGCGCACGGCGTCTCCTCCACGCCCCTGATGGAGCGTCACCTGGCCCGGCGCGGCCAGGGCCGCAGCTAGCCGGAGGTGTCAGCTCGACAGGCCGAGCACGTCCTTGCGGATGAACAGCGCATCGCCGGCGTGGTGGCGATCGAAGTACACGTTGTTGAGCGTGTAGCCACAGGCGTCCAGCCAGGCGCAGAGGCTGGGGAAGGGCACCTGCCCTTGGTACAGCTCGGCGCGCATCACCTCGGTGAAGATGTACTTGACGGACTTCATCGTGCGGTTGGCGCCCATCATGATCTTCAGCTCAGAACCCTGGGTGTCCATGTAGAGGGTGTCCAGCTGGGCCACCGTGTCGGCATGCCCGTTGGCTGCCAGGAAGGCGGTCACTTCGTCGACCGTGCGCGAGGTGAGTTCCACGGTGCCTTCGAACTTCACGTCCTCGAACACCTTGAGGTGGTTGGCCGGTGGCAGGATGCTGCTGCTCATGCCGCCGTTGCTGGCCAGATGGAAGGTGTAGCGCTTGCCGCTCTCGTCGGTGCACAGGGCCTGCACCGCGACATAGCCCGGAATTTGCCGGCACTGCGAGGCCAGATGGGCATATGGCTGCGGCAGCGGCTCGATGAACACGCCGGCGCTGATGCCGTTCTGCATGAACAGCGGCAACTCCTGGCCATAGCTGGCGCCCAGTTGCAGGATGCCGCGTGGTGCGGGCAATGCGAGCGCGCGCAGCGTCTCGAACAAGGGAATTGACATGAGGCGCCCCGTGATGGCGGTGGGCGGGCCGCAGCCGGCCCGGCAGTGATCCAAGGATTGTGGCCGCACCGGTATCCAGCCAGCCTGGCGTAAGCACCGAAGATCGGGTCCAGTTCCGCGGATCGAGCCGCCCTGCGCCCTCAGCCGGGCGGCGGGCGGCGCAGCACCAGGGTGAAAGTGCTGCCCATGTCGGGGACGCTGTGCACCTCGATGCGGCCGCCGAACTGCTCGGCCAGGCGACGCGACAGCGTCAGGCCGATGCCGGTGCCTTCGATGGCACCGCCCTCCCGCCCCAGCCGGTTGAAGGGCTCGAACAGGTGCGCCAGCTGGCTTGCGTTGAGGCCGGGGCCGGTGTCGGCGACCTCGATGCGCACCTCGGTGGCTTGTTCGACCACACTCACCGACACGGTGCCTGCCGGGCGGTTGTACTTGATCGCATTGCTCAGCAGGTTGGCGAGCGCCCGGCCGAGGCCGCCCGCGTCGGCCTGCACCACCACAGCCGGGCTGGCCGGCGCGACCCAGTGCAGCGTGATGCCTTGCTGCGTCGCCAGCGCCTGCATGAGCGCCACGCTGTCATGCACGACCTGGACCGCGTCGGCCACCGCATCCGGCGGTGGGCGCCGGCGCACCTTCCACCCGGATCAGCTCCAGCAAATCGGTGACCATGGCGAGCTGCTGGCGGCCGGCCTGCAGGATATGGCGGGCATACCGGTGCAGGGAGGGCCGCTCCGCGGCCGCCGGGTCCACCAGCAACAGCTGCGCGAAGCCGATCACGGCATTGAGGGGCGTGCGCAACTCATGGCTCAGGTGCGACAGGAAGCGCGACTGCGTGCGGCGAGCCTCCTCTGCGGCCAGCCGGGCCCGGCGCTCGGCGTCGAGCGCTTCGGTGTCGCTCATGTCGCGCAGCATCACCGTCATCAGGCGGCGCCCGCCAACCTCGACCCGCGAGATCGCTGCTTCGATCGGGAACTCCTCGCCGTTGCTGCGCAAGCCGCGCAGGCGGGCGCCGGCGTCCATCGGCCGGGTGGTGGAGCCGGCCTGGTCGAAGACCTGCACGTCCTGCGCATGGCGGGCCCTGAAACGCTCCGGCAGCAGCGGGTCCAGCGGCTGGCCGAGCATCTGCGATGCCGGCACGCCGAAGATGCGCTCGGCAGCGGCATTGAACAGCACGATGCGGTGGCTCGCATCGATGGAGATGATGGCGGTGTTGACCGTGCCGATGATGGCGGTGAGCTGCTCCTGGTTGGCACGCAGCTCCGCGGTGCGTTGCTGGATGCCGGCTTCCAGGCTGATGCGGCGTGCCGACAGCGCCCGCTCGAAGCGGGCGATCCAGCGCGTGCTGAGCAGCGCCGCGCAGAACAGCAAGGCGGTGGAGGCGAGCACCGTTCCCACCATGCCGGCTTCACTGTCGTACCAGCCGGCCCGGCTGCCCACTGGCGCAGCCAGCCGAGCGCGGCGGGGAGCAATAAGGTTATCGGCAGCACCGCGCGGAAGAAGCGGCCGCCGGCGGACGACGGGCCACTCGGCGCATAGGCCTGGCGCACGGGCTGCAGCGCGAGGATCGCAGTGGCCAGCAGCAGGACCCCGGTGCTGGCCGGCAGGGTCACGCCGCGCACACCCGGCAGGTCGAATCCCTGGCCCGGGTACAGCAGGTCCAGAGACGTGAGGTAGGGCAGGGCGATCGCCAGGCAGGCCAGCACGGTGCAGAGGTCGTCGACGCGCCGCGGCGCCCAGCCCGGGCGGCCCGTGTGCAACAGCGTCAGGCAGCCGGCCAGCAGTGAGGTACAGAAGGCAATGGACAGCGGCACTGCCGCCGTCTCGGCCAGGCTGCCGCTGGCCCAGGCTCGCAGGGCCGGCGGCAGCAGCGGCGCGGCGGCGCCGATCCAGGCAAGGAGCGCCGCCGCCGGCGCCAGCCACTTCAGCCGGCTGGCAAGCCAAGGCAGCGGCAGCGCATGCGCGGCGGTGGCGACCGACAGCAGCAACAGGGCGAGCGCCGTGCGCTGGCGCATCACCTGCTGCAGCGGGTCGGCCAGCAGGCCGGCCACGCACACCAGTGCGGTGGCCAGGCTGGCACCCAGCGCATAGGCGCGCCACCAGTCGCTAGCGACATGCAGCGCGCGGTCCTCTGCGGCCTCGGCCGCGGCCATGGCATCGCCGGAAAGCGGCAAGGGCGGGGTGGGGTCGGTAGCCATGCCGCTCAGGCCGCAAGGGCAGGCGGGCGCCTGCAGGCATCGCCGGCTGCCGTCGTGTCGGGCCCGGGCCGCGCCGCAGGCGCCGGGCAGCCCGGTCGAAGCGCAGTGTGCATGGTGAATCGGCTCTGGGGAGGGCGGGCGGCACCTGGGCCGCAGACATGCGGTCGTGGAGTCGGGCAACGGCCGTGCCATGGCGGCGGGTCGCTTCGCCACGAGCCCGGCCGCGTTTCCTGTGCTGGCAGGCCAGGCGGGGTCGCCGGCGATCCGGCAGGTGGGTTCCAGCCGGGCGGAGCAGGAACGCTGCTGCTGCCGGCGAGGTCCGTAGCCCGCCGAGCGGCCCGCCGTGTTGCCGCTCTTCAAGGACTGCTTGTGATGTGAACGGCCTGCGGTGCTGCCTGTTCGTTGTATGCATGCCACTGCTCACGCCTCACCCCCAAGTGAGGGGGGCCGCGGGGCCGCTCCCGCGATGGCCGAGTGCTGGCGCGCCCGGGCGCGCCGGCTGCGGCCGCGGCCGGCGCCCGCAGGCGGGCAGTGGCGGGATTTCCATGCTCCCGGCGCCGCAAGGCTGCGTGGCAATATCGCGCCGCTCGCGGGACCTGTCCTTCGCTGGCGTGCCGCGCGGTGGCGGTGTGTTCAGTGGCGGGTGTGCGGGCACGCAAGCAGGGAGCCAGGCACCCCGGCGCCCGGCGCATCGGCCGGCGACGGCCGGCGCCCGGTTGTCCGGTGTGCGACTGACATGAGGACCAGCGCCCGGTATGGTGCGCGCCAGTGGATAGGGAGGATCACATGGACCGTCGTAGATTCGTGAGCCGCGTGGCCGGCTCGGCCGTTGCCCTGGGAACGGCCTCATGGGCCGTCGGCAGCCGGGCGGCCGAGGTGGGCCTGTCGGCCGGGCATGTCGGCATCGGCAGTTCGCTGGCGCTGAGTGGCCCGCTGGGCGGCGCCGGCACCGACCACAGCACCGGCATCAAGGCCGCCTTTGCCGCGGTCAACCGCAGCGGCGGCGTGCACGGCCGGGAGCTGAAGCTGCAGGTGCTGGATGATGCCTATGTGCCGGCCCGCACCGGCGCCAACGTCAAGCAGCTGCTGGAAGACGATGCCGCGTTCGCGCTGATGTCCATCATGGGTACGGCCAACAACGCGGCCGTGCTGCCCACCATCGAGGCCCGCGGCATTCCCTATGTCGGTCCCATCACCGGGGCCAGCTCGCTGCGCAATGCCGAGCAGCGCTCGGTCTTCCATGTGCGCCCGAGCTACCAGGATGAAGTGCTGCGGGTGGTGCCGCAGCTGGTGCAGATGGGGCTGCAAGGCATTGCGGTGGTCTACCTCGACAACCTCTTCGGCAAGGAAGTGCTCGAAGCCACCCAGCGCACCCTGGCCAGCAACAAGCTGCAGGCCGCCGGCTCCTTCGCGCTGGCGGTGGACGGCTCCAATGCACAGGACGTGGTGCAGCAGGTGCTCGCCGCCCGCGCCGGCGCGGTGGTGATGGGCACCACCGGCTCGGCCACCACCGCCTTCGTGCTGCAACTGCGGGCCAAAGCGGCGGCGCTGCCGCTGCTGGGTGTGTCGGTGGCGGTGGTCAGCTCCGAGCTGGCAAAGCTCGACAAGGCGGCGCATGGGCTGGCGCAGGCAGTGGTGTTTCCCGACCCCCATAGCGCCAAGTCGGGCGCCGCGCGCAGCTACCAGGCAGCGATGCGCGCCATCAAGGCCGACAACATCGGCGCCAGCAGTTTCGAAGGCTGGATCAATGCCCAGCTGGTCATCGAGGGCCTGCGCCGTGCCGGACGCGACCTGACGCGCGACAAGTTGCGCGCCGCACTCGGCGGCATCCGCCAGCTCGACCTGGGCGACTTCGTGCTTGGCTTCCGCGGCGCTGCGCCTTTCGTCGCCTCCAGCACTGTGAAGATCGGTGTGTTCGACGGCGAAGGCCGCATGCGGGCCTGATTCGCCGCGCAGCCACAGCCACAGCCGCAGCCACAGTCACAGCAAAGCCACGGCCGCCGGCCCGGCCCCGCGGGACCGGCGCCAGGCAGGCGGCCTTACAGGCGCAGGCTGACGACCGCTTCGAATCCCGCAGCGCGGAAGTACAGGCGCGCCGGGCCGAAGCCGGTCGCCCGCAGCAGCGCTTCGCGGCGCGCGGCATCCACCGGGTGGAAGCTGCTTTCCAGGCGTTGCAGCATGGCGGCCACCTCGTCCTCGCCGAGGCCGAGCAGCCGGCTCGCTTCGCCATGGCAGCGGCGCTCCAGCGCGTCGGCCCCGGCCCTCAGGTCGGCGAGCAGCAAGGGAGCGCCGGGACGCAGCTGCGCGGCGGTCTGTGCCAACAGGGCCTGCTTGCGGCCGTCGTCCGGCACGAAATGGGCCACCAGCAGGAGCAGGGCCGCGTCATGCGGTGCTGGACCCTGCAGGCGGTCGAGTTCACCCACGTGCAGCTGCACCCGCTCCTGTATGCCGGCCGCGAGGCAACGCTGCTGCGCCACGGCCAGCATGGGTGCCGACAGGTCGGTGGCAGTGAAGCACCAGCCCGGGCGCTGGCCGGCCAGGGCCAGCAGCTCGGTGCCGGTGCCGGCGCCCACCACCAGGACTCGCGCTGCGTCCTCGGGCAGCCGCGCCAGCAACTCGGCGCTGCTGAGCAGGTGCAGCAGGTCGTAGCCGGGTACCAGGCGGCGAATGCGGTGGTCGTAGTGGGCCACTTCCGCAGGATCGAAGCGCTTCATGCTGGCGTGCGCCCGTCACTGTCGGCCAGTTCTTCCAGGATCGGGCATTCCGGCCGGCCGTCGCCGTGGCAGCAGGCCGCCAGTCCTTCGAGCGTGCGCTTCATCGCCTGCATCTCGGCGATGCGCCGTTCCAGGTCGGCCACATGCGAGAGGGCGATGCGCTTGACGTCGGCACTGCTGCGGCGGCGGTTCTGCCACAGCTTCAGCAGCTCCGCGATCTCGGCCATGCTGAAGCCCAGATCGCGGGCACGCCGGATGAAGCGCAGGGTGTGCACCTCGCGCTCGCCATACTGACGGTAGCCGGCTTCGGTCCGGTGCACCGGCGGCAGCAGCCCGAGCGATTCGTAGTGCCGCACCATCTTGGCAGACACGCCGGAGCGGGCGGCGGCCTCACCGATGTTGAGCAGGGACCCGGAGGCAGTGGCGGGACGGTTCATGTGCGGCTTCCTTTCCAGCGGCGCAGCAGCAGCGCGTTGCCCACGACGCTGACGCTGCTGAAGGCCATGGCGGCGCCGGCCATCACCGGGCTCAGCAGGCCGAGGGCGGCCAGCGGCACGCCCACCAGGTTGTAGATGAAGGCCCAGAACAGGTTCTGGCGGATCTTGGCGTAGGTGCGGCGCGAAATGTCGATGGCGTCGGCCACCAGCGTGGGGTCGCCGCGCATCAGGGTGATGCCGGCCGCCTGCATGGCCACGTCGGTGCCGGTGGACATGGCGATGCCCACGTCGGCCGCAGCCAGGGCGGGAGCATCGTTGATGCCGTCGCCGACCATGGCGACGCGGCCACCTGCCTGCTTGAGGTCCGCCACGATGGCGGCCTTGTCGGCCGGCAGCACCTCGGCACGGATCTCGTCGATGCCCAGTTGGCGCGCCACCGCTTCGGCGCTTCCGCGGTTGTCGCCGGTCAGCATGACGGTGCGCACGCCCTGCGCCTGCAGGGCCTGCACTGCCTGTGCGGCCCCGGCCTTCAGGGTGTCGCCGAAGGCCAGCAGGCCCAGCAGGCGCGGCGCCTGGCCGACTTCCGCCAGCCAGGACACGGTGCGCCCTTCGGCCTGCAGCTGCGCGGCACGCGCCTGCAGCGTGCCGGTGTCCACCCGCAGCTCCTGCATGTAGCGGAAGCTGCCCAGGTGCAGCTCGCGCCCGGCCACCTTGGCGGCCATGCCGCGGCCGGCCACGGCCCGCACCTGGCTGGCCGCAGGCACGGCGTCGCCAGTGCCGCGTGCTGCGTCCAGCACGGCATGCGCCAGGGGATGTTCGCTGCCGGCCTGCACGGCGGCGCTCAGCGCCAGCAGCTGTGCATGCTGGCCGTCCGGCGCCTCATGGGCGACCAGCCGTGGCCGGCCCTCGGTCAGCGTGCCGGTCTTGTCGAAGGCCACCACCGCCAGTGCGTGGGCCACTTCCAGCGCCTGCGCGTCCTTGATCAGGATGCCCCGGCGGGCCGCCACGCCGGTGCCTGCCATGATGGCGGTGGGCGTGGCCAGGCCCAGTGCACAGGGGCAGGCGATGACGAGCACCGCCACCGCATGGAGGATGGCGGCTTCCCAGTCGCCGCCGGCCAGTCCCCAGGCGAGCAGCGTGAGGCCTGCGATGGCGACGATCACCGGCACGAAGACCGCGCTCACCCGGTCCACCAGGCGCTGGATGGGCGCCTTGCCGGCCTGCGCCGACTCCACCAGCCGGACGATGCGCGACAGCGTCGTTTCCGCGCCCACCGCGGTGGTGCGCACCACTAGCAGGCCTTCTGCATTGACGGCGCCGCCGGTCACCGGGTCACCGGGCTGGCGTGGCACCGGCAGGCTCTCGCCGGTGATGAGGGACTCGTCGAGCTGGCTGGCGCCTTCGATGATCAACCCGTCCACCGGCACGCGTTCGCCGGGGCGCACCACCACCAGGTCGCCCACCCGCACCTCGGCCAGCGGCACCTCGAGCTCGCCGCCTTCGCGGTGCACCCGGGCCCGCTCGGGCCGCAAGGCGTTCAGCGCACGGATGGCGTCGGTGGTCTGGCGCTTGGCGCGTGCCTCCAGCCATTTGCCAAGCAGCACCAGGGTCACCACCACCGCCGACGCCTCGAAATACAGGTGCGGCATGCCATGCCCGGCATGTCGCCACAGCAGGTAGAGGCTGAGCCCGTAGGCGGCCGAGGTGCCGAGCGCCACCAGCAGGTCCATGTTGCCGGTGCCGGCCTTCAGCGCCTTCCAGCCGGCCCGGTAGAAGCGCGCGCCCAGCCAGAACTGCACCGGCGTTGCCAGGGCGAGCTGCAGCCAGCCGTCCAGCATCCACTCGCGCCCGAACAGCAGGCCCAGCATGGGCAGCGCCAGCGGTGCCGAGAGCAGGGCGGCCAGCACCACCGCCCGGCGCCCGGTGGCCGAACCGGCCGCCGCCGGTGCTGCCTGCGGCCCGGCGTCCAGGTGGGCGGCATAGCCTGCACGAGCCACAGCGGCGAGCAGGCCGGCCACGTCGCTGTCGCGGCCGCTCCAGCGAACCTCGGCGGTCTCCGTCGCCAGGTTGACACTTGCGGCACTCACCCCCGGCACCTTGAGCAAGGCCTTCTCCACCCTGGCCACGCAGGAGGCGCAAGTCATGCCCTCGATGCGCAGGCGCCGGGTCTGTTCGCCAATGCGATAGCCGGCTTTCTCCACCGCCGAGCGCAGCGCCGGCAGGGCCACTGCCGCGTCGGCCTGTACCTGCGCCGCCTCGGTTGCGAGATTGACGCTCGCCTCGGCCACGCCGGGCACTGCGCGCAGGGCCCGCTCCACCCGCGCCACACAGGAGGCGCAGGTCATGCCTTCGATCGGAAAGTCCCATTGCCGCAGCGGCGTGTCGGACAGCGGCAGGGTGGCTGAAGAAGTGCTCATGATGGATGAGGAGGCTCGCAATGCCGCACCACTGGCGGCGAGGACCACAGTGTCAAGCTTGCCACCATGGGAGAGTCAAGTCCGGTCGCGGCCAGTGCTGCGGATGTCCCGCGGCTTGACCTTGCCACGGTGGGAAGGGCCATGCTGGGCACTTCCCATCCCAGACGGAGTGTCTCCATGATCGAATTCAGCATTCCCGCCATGAGCTGCGGGCATTGTGCTAGTGCGGTGGCGCGGGCCCTCGGCCAGGCCGATCCGCAGGCGCAGGTGGACATCGACCTGCGCGCCAGGACGGTGCGCATCACCAGCCGCGAGCAGGCCGCGGCGCTGGCCCAGGCACTCGCCGAGGCCGGCTATCCGCCGGCCTGAACGGCAGCCATCCGCCGGCCGGGCCTGCTCCGCGGCCGTGCCCCGGCCAGCGGCCGCGGGCGGCGCCGGCCGTCCTGTCACGGCCGCACGTGCACCCTGCCTGCCATGCCGGCTTCGTAGTGGCCGGCCACCAGGCAGGCGAACTCCACCTGGCCGGCCCGGTTGAAGGTCCACACCAGCCGGCCGGTCTCTCCGGGCGCCACATGGGCGATGTGCGGCTCGTCGTGCTCCATGCCGGGATGGCGGGCCATCAGCGCAGCATGCGCCTGCAGCGCCTCACGCGTACCGAGCACCAGCTCATGCTGGGCCCGGCCTCGGTTGTGGATCACCAGTTCGACGGTCTCGCCCTGCCGCACCTCGAGGCGATCGGGCGAGAAGCGCATGTCGTCACCCATGTCGATCTCGACACGTCGGTGCACCGCTTTCGGGTCCCCGGCGATGCCCCAGGCGGTCTGTTCGGCCGGTGCGGGCGGCCGCTGGCGGTGCGCGGACGGCTCATGCGCCCGCATGGGCTGCGACAGGCCCAGGCACAGGGCCGCCGTGATCAGGAAGAGGTGAGATTTCATTGCAGGCTCTCCTTGTCGGTCTTCAATGGCCAGTGTGGCCGCCGGTGCCGCGGGGCTTGCGCACCTGGACCTCGATGTTGTCCTGCCGCTGGCCCGGGTGGCCGGTGCGTCGCATGGCGGCCGGGCCGGCCGAGCCGGAGCGGGCCGGCGCGGCCAGGCTGCCGGTCCATTCGTAGGCCACCGTGCCGGGCGGGTGGCTGAACCAGCCGGGATCGCGGTAGTCGCCGGCCGGCTGGTCGCGGCGCACCTTCACGACGCTGAACATGCCACCCATCTCCACCGATCCAAAGGGCCCGTCGCCGCTCATCATCGGCGCGGTGTTGTCGGGCAGCGGCATCTCCATCTCCGCCATGTCGGCCATGCCGCGTTCGCCCATCACCATGTAGTCGGGAATGAGCCGGCTGATCTGTTGCGCCACGCCGCGGTGGTCGACGCCGATCATGGTCGGCAATGCATGGCCCATGGCGTTCATCGTGTGGTGGCTCTTGTGGCAGTGCAGGGCCCAGTCGCCTTCCTCGTCGGCCAGGAACTCGATCTGGCGCATCTGGCCCACTGCCACATCGGTCGTCACCTCCGGCCAGCGGGCCGCCAGGGGCGTGGGGCCGCCATCGGTGCCGGTCACGACGAACTCATGGCCGTGCAGGTGCATGGGATGGTTGGTCATCGTCAGGTTGCCGATGCGGATGCGCACCCGGTCACCCAGCCGGGCCTTCAGCGAGTCAATGCCGGGGAAGACACGGCTGTTCCATGACCACAGGTTGAAGTCGAGCATGGTCATGATGCGCGGTGTGTAGCTGCCGGGCTCGATGTCATAGGCATTGAGCAGGAAGACGTAGTCGCGCTCCACCGGCGCGATGAGTGGATGAGCGGCCTTTGGATGGGTGATCCACGCGCCCATCATGCCCATGGCCATCTGCGTCATCTCGTCAGCATGCGGGTGGTACATGAAGGTGCCGGGCCGGCGCGCGACGAACTCGTAGACAAAGGTCTTGCCCGGCGCGATGGCCGGCTGGGTCAGCCCGCTCACGCCGTCCATCCCGTTGGGCAGCCGCTGGCCGTGCCAGTGCACCGAGGTGTGCTCGGGCAGGCGGTTGGTGACGAAGATGCGCACCCGGTCGCCTTCCACCACCTCGATGGTCGGGCCGGGCGACTGGCCGTTGTAGCCCCACAGGTGGGCCTTGAAGCCGGCGGCCATCTCGCGCACCACCGGTTCGGCCACCAGGTGGAACTCCTTGACGCCCTGGTTCATGCGCCAGGGCAGGCTCCAGCCGTTGAGGGTGACGACCGGCTGGTAGGGCCGCCCGGTCGGCGGCGCCAAGGGCGGCTGGGTTTCGGGCCCGGTCTGGATGACCGGCTCGGGCAGGGCCGCCATGGCCACGCGGCTGACCGAGGCGGCCGCCACGGCGGCCCCGGCGCTGGCCGTGCCGGCCAGGAAGCGACGTCGCTGCAGTGTCATGTCGATGCTCATGGAGTGGGGGAAGTGGCCGCGTCAGTGCGCGGCATCGCTGGTGGGGTCGGCCGCGGCGGAGGGGCGGGCCTCGATCGCCAGGCCACCGGCCGGCGGCCCGACCCGTGCGGCTTGCAGCGCGGCATCGGCCAGCCAGAAGTCGCGCTGCGCATCCAGTGCACCGACGACGCTGGCCACCTGTTGGCGCGCATCGGCCAGCAGCTCGAAGACGCTGATGAGCATGCCGTTGTAGCGCAGCAGGTTCTCCTCGGAGATGGCCTTGCGCAGGGGCACCACCTGGTCCCGGTAGTGGCGGGCCACCTCGTAGGCACTGCGGTAGCCGGCATGCGCCTGCCGGACTTGCGACGCCGCCTCTCGCTCGCGTTGTGCCAGGCGCTGCTGCGCGGCCTGGTGGCTCGCCTGGCGGCGCAGCCGCCCGGCATCGCCCGGGTCGAAGACCGGCAGCGGCAGCTCCAGCTCCACGCCTTTCTGAGGGGCTTCGCCGGTTTCGCTGTTGCGCACGGCGGCCAGATGCGCGCCGCCGGTGATGTCGCCGGCCCGGCCGAGGCCCTGCTCATCGGCGCTGTGTTGCAGCTCGGCCCGGGCGATGCGCAGGTCCAGCCGCAGGGCGGTCGCGTCACGTTCCAGGGCGGTGGCGTCCCGCAGCGTGGCGGGCAGCTCGGGCAGGCGTGACGGCAGGGTCAGTGCCTGAGCCTGGGCGGGCGCGAGGCCCAGCGCCCGAACCAGCGCTTCACGGGTGTCGGCGGCCACCTGCTGCGCACGCGCCAGCTCGGCGGCGGCTTCTGCCGAGAAGGCCTGCTCGCGGGCACGCTGCAGGCGGCTGAAGTTGCCGACCGCCTGCATGCGGCGGGCCAGCTCGGCGCTGGCATCGGCGGCGGCCTGCACCTGTCGCTGGTAGTGCAGCCGCTGTTCGGCCGCGACGGCGCGCACCCAGGCTTGCCGGGCGGCAGTGGCGGCTTGCACCACCTCGCCGGCCAGCCGCCATTGCGTCTGCTGTTGGCGCAGGTCGGCCTGCCGCAGGCGGGCCGGCAGCAACAGCAAGTCGAACAGTGGCAGCCCCAGCATGCGGCCGATGTCGAGTTCGGTCTCGCCATGGCTGCGCCGTGCCAGGCGTTCAAAGGTGAAGACCGGGTTGGGCAGCCGGGCTGCCTGCGTGGCGTCGGCCGATGCGGCGGCCGCTTCGAACAGCAAGGCCTGCAGCGCCGGGCTGTAGGCCAGCGCGAGGCGCACCGCGTCGTCGGCCTGCAACGGCCGGGACAGCACCGCCTCAGCCTCGCGCTGTGCCTCCACGCGCGCGGCTTCCGACCTCAGCCAGCGCACCTCGACGCCCAGATGCTCGCGGCTGAGCTGGCGGGCGGCCTCGAAGTTCCGGTCCACCGGCGGGTTGGCACAGGCGCCGAGCCACAGCGCGGCCGCAACGGCCGCCACCAGGCCGGCCGAGGGGCGGTGCCTCGCCGCCTGGCGCCGGGACGGGAGAGAGCGCGGCGTCATCGCGGCTCCTTCTCGAGGGGGGCAGAGGCCCCTGTGGCGGGGGGAGAAGGCTGCGGGCTGCCCTGCACCGGCGGCCCGACCGGGCGCATCGCCCGCTCCTGCTGCACTTCGCGGGCATATGCCCGCCAGCCACCGATGCGGCCGACCTGGTGGTTGGCGTCGCGCCAGGGGATTGCCGGGGGATCGCCCGGGCCGGGCCGGGTCGCAAGAAGGGCTGCCGCGCCGGCATCGCGGCCGGACGGGTCAAGGCCCGTGGCGGCCGCACTGGCGTGCGCGCCTGCGGCCGTGCCGAGCACGGCCACGCCCATCATGGCCAGCAGGGCTGGCCGCCATAGTAGGTGAGACATGCTGTCCTCGCTGAAGCAGGGCCCGGCGCGCACAGGCGCGGCGCGAGCCACCGGGTCAGGCAGGGAACGGCGCATCCCGCCGCGGGCGGGCCGAGGCTGGGACGGGGCGCGGCCCCTGCGCGTCAGGCGAGGACGTGTCGGGGTGGGCGGTCAGGACCGCCGGTCAGGAAGGCTGCCAGTCGCAGCGGGACGGTGGAGGAATACCCGGCGTCGAAGCGCAGCGGTGCGAAAGCCGGTGCAGCGCTTGGCAGCGCGGCCGACGCACAGCAGGCGGCACAGGCACTGCAGCTGACTTTCGAGAGGCGATCCAGCTGGGCGGTGTCGCCCGATGAGGTGGCGGGGGGGTGGCTGGCCTCGCTGGCGCCAGGATGCGCCGGCACGGCATCTTCCCCATGCGGGGCGGAGGCGTCACCATGCGCATGGGCGCTGCGCTCCCACGGCCCGGCCAGCCGGGCATGCCCTGGCCCGCACGCTATCAGCGTGGCAGCGGCCGTGCCTTGCACCGGCAAGGCCAGCGCCAGCAGGCACATCAAGGCAAGACGGAGGTAACGCCACATGGATGGCAGTTTAGTCCAGCCAGCGGCGGCCAGGTTCCACGCCGCCCGGACGCCAGTGCAAAAATGAGCGTTGCCACCGGAGCATGGGGTGTGCCTCGGTACCTGCCACTTCGGGCAGTCCTGCGCGCCGCATGGGAACGCGGGCAGGCCGGGTGGATTCCCATACCGGATGGGCGCCACTGCGTGGCCAGCGCCGGGCGGTGCGGGATCGAAGCCGGTCCGCCGCGGTTCTACCGCCACGGGGTGGCCCGGGCTGCACGGGCAGCCTGTCGACCGGTCGTTTGATCCAAGGAGACGTGATGCGCCGCATCTTGTGCCTGCTGGGGGCTGCCAGCTTCTTCTTCGTCGCCGGCTGCACCGCGGCACCTGCTGCTGACGGCGCCGGTGCCACTGCGGCCGCCAGCGCACCGGCTCCCCAGGGCCAGGCGATCGCGCCCTACCAGCCGCGTTTCGGGCGCAGCCGGCCGGTGGCCGCGGTGATTGGCGAGAACCGCTACACCGAGTTGTCCGACTATGTGGTGCCGTACGGCGTGTTGAGCCAGTCCGGCGCGGCCGAGGTGGTGGCAGTGGCCACCCGGGAAGGGCCGATGCAGATGTTCCCTGCCTTCAAGATCCAGCCGCAGGCGACCACCGCCGCCTTCGACGCGCGTTATCCGGACGGGGCCGACTATGTGATCGTTCCCGCGGTGCATTACGACGACGATCCCCAGCTGCTGGGCTGGATCGCCGCCCAGGCTCGCAAGGGCGCCACCGTGGTCGGCATCTGCGACGGCGTCTGGGTGGTGGGCAAGGCCGGCTTGCTCAAGGGGCGGCGGGCCACCGGCCACTGGTATGCGTTCGACGACCTGCGCAAGGAATTCAAGGACACCACCTGGGTGAGGAACCGCCGCTATGTGGTGGACGGCCCGGTCGTGACGACCACCGGGCTGAGCGCTTCCATCCCGGTGTCGCTGGCGCTGGTGGAGGCCATTGCGGGCCGCGACCGGGCGCAGCAGGTGGCGGCCGAGCTCGGTGTGCCGGACTGGAACGTGGCGCACGACAGCGAGCGCTTCAAGCTCGGTGCCCGCACGGTGTGGACCATCGCCAAGAACTGGGTGGCCTTCTGGTCGCACGAGGACCTGGGGCTGCCGGTGGCGGCCGGCGTGGACGAAATCACCGCCGCATTGGTGGCCGACGTGTATTCCAGCACCTTTCGTTCGCAGACCTTCTCGGTGGCTGCGTCGCCGGGGCCGGTGCGCACGCGGCGCGGCCTCGTCCTGCTGCCCGACCGCGTGAGCGGCGGCGACAAGGCGCCCGACCGGATGCTGGCCGCCCCGGGCGACACCCCGCCGGTGCGGGCGCTGCAGCGAGCGCTGGACGACATCGCAACCCGCTATGGGCAGCCGACGGCGGCCTGGGTGTCGTTGAAGATCGAGCATCACCGGGATTGAGCCCCGGGGCGCCGCCGCTTCTCCGCCCCCGCGGTGCCGCGACGGGCTGAAGCCGGCAACACGCCAGCCCCCCTGCGGCCTGCCGCGCCGCAGGCCCGCTGCGCAGCCCGCGCCAGCGGTGTCAGACGGCCGCGGGCTCCTGCCCGAGCTGTGTTCCTTCGCCTGCGCCACGCCGCAGATGAAAGACGCAAAGGTAGAGCGCCAGCAGCCAGGCCGGCACCACCAGCGGCAAGAAGATCGACAGCGAGGCGGCCCGGGAGGCGCAGACACTGCCGCAGGCCAGGATGCCGATCACCGGCCAGTGCCAGTGCACCCGCCGCTGGCCGACCCAGGCGCGGCTCATCACGAAAAACGCGATCAACGCGTACCACAGCGCGATGCGCCCGGGCCCGTCCAGGGGCGCAGGCAGGTGCAGCCACTCCTGCGACCGGAGTACCGACGTCAGCAGAGTCGTCAATGCTACCGGGCTGCACAGCAGCCCGCAGGCCAGCGCGACGGCGAAGCGGTGGCCGCTGACGGGCCGCGGGGGACCGCCGCCCGGGCCCGTGGTGGGTGCGCTGGCTGGCGGCATCAGCGCGGCTTGCCGCCGAGCGGCCCCTCCAGTTCGTCCAGCTCCGCCTGGCTGAAGCCGGCTGCCCGGCGTGCCGCAAGGTTGAACGGCGGCCGCAGGCGCGGCGCGTCGTACTGCTGGACCAGGCCCCGGTAGTGCAGCAGCGCGTCGATGCCGTCGCGCTCGCACAGCCAGCGGTACCAGTGGTTGCCGATCGCCACATGGCCCACTTCGTCGCGCAGGATGAGGTCCAGGATCTCCACCGCGCGCTCGTCGCCGGCCTTGCGCAGCTTGGCCTGGATCAGCGGTGTCGCGTCCAGGCCGCGGGCCTCCAGGGTGCGCGGCACCAGTGCCATGCGGGCAATGATGTCGTGCCGCGTGGCGGCTGTCATCGACCACAGGCCGTTGTGCGCATCGAAGTCGCCGTAGCCATGGCCCAGCGTCGCCAGGTGCTCCCTCAGCAGGCTGAAGTGCAGCGCCTCCTCGGCCGCCACCCGCATCCAGTCGTGGTAGAAGGCCGGCGGCATGCCGTCGAAGCGCCACACCGCGTCCAGCGCCAGGTTGATCGCATTGAACTCGATGTGGGCGATGGCATGCAGCAGTGCCGCCCGGCCTTCGAGGGTGAAGGGCGTGCGGCGTGGCACCGCGTCTGCCGGCACCAGCGTCGGCAGAGGCGGGCGGCCGGGCAGTCCGGGCGGCTCGGGCAAGTGCTCGGCGGCATCCAGCGGGTGCTGCGCCATCGTGGCAAACAGCGCCCGGGTGCCGGCCGCCTTCTGCAGGGGATCGGGCAGCGCGAGCAGGCGCAGCGCTTCGTGCCGCAGCGGCGGCGTCATTGCGGATGGGCTCCGGGCCGGCCACAGGGCGGCACCAGGCGGGCAGGACGGCAGAGGCAAGGTGGCAGGTTCATCGGTGGCCAAGGCAAGGGCGGCCGCCGCGCCCCGCACCCTGTGCAGGGTAAGGACGACTCGCGGCACGCGGACGACGCTTCATCTCTAAAATTATGGATCCTCGGCGACCCGGAGAACTCTGCATGGCCCTCTACCAACTCGGCGACGACACGCCCCTGGTTCACGACACGGCCTGGGTGGCCGACAGCGCCGATGTCATCGGCCGGGTTGAATTGGCGGAGAACGCCAGCATCTGGTTTGGCTGCGTCGTGCGCGGCGACACCGAGACCCTGCGCGTCGGCCGCGGCTCCAACGTGCAGGACAATTCCGTGCTGCATGCCGACCATGGCTGGCCGCTGACCATCGGCGAGAACGTCACCGTCGGCCACCAGGCCATGCTGCATGGCTGCACCATCGGCGACGGCTCGCTCATCGGCATCCAGGCGGTGGTGCTCAACGGCGCGAAGATCGGCCGCAACTGCCTGGTGGGCGCCGGCTCGCTGGTCACCGAAGGCAAGGAGTTTCCCGACGGCTCGATGATCCTCGGCTCGCCGGCCAAGGTGGTGCGGCAGCTCACGCCCGAGCAGATCGCCGCCTTCCAGGCGGGCGCGGCGCACTACGTCGAGAACGCACGCCGCTTCAAGGCCGGGCTCAAGAAGCTCGCCTGACCTTCACCCTTACAGGACTCTTTCGTTTTGGACACTTCCTCCACCCCCAGCGAGCTGCACAAGTTTTTGTTCGAAGGCCTTCCGGTGCGCGGCATGCTGGTGCGGCTGACCGATGCCTGGCAGGACATGCTGAAGCGCCGCGAGCAGAGCGGCCCCTTCCCGGCACCGGTGCGCGAACTGCTTGGCGAGATGGCCGCGGCCGGCGTGCTGATGCAGGCCAACATCAAGTTCAACGGCGCGCTGGTGCTGCAGATCTCGGGCGACGGCCCGGTCAAGCTCGCGGTGGCCGAGGTGCAGCCCGACCTGGCGCTGCGTGCCACCGCCAAGGTGGTGGGCGAGGTGAGCGACGACGCCAGCCTGGAAGCCATGGTCAACCTGCAGGGCCGAGGCCGCTGCGCGATCACGCTCGACCCCAAGGACAAGCTGCCGGGCCAGCAGCCCTACCAGGGCGTGGTGCCGCTGCACGGCGACCAGCGCGAGCCACTGCAGCGCATCAGCGAAGTGCTGGAGCACTACATGCTGCAGTCCGAGCAGCTCGACACCCGGTTGATCCTGGCCGCCAATGACCAGATCGCTGCCGGCCTGCTGATCCAGCGGCTGCCGATCGAGGGCGAAGGCAACCTGGCCGGCACCCGCCAGCGCGAGGACGACATCGGGCTGAGCGAAGGCTTCAACCGCATCGCCCACCTCGCCAGCACGCTCACCTCCGAGGAGCTGCTGACGCTGGATGCCAACAAGATCCTGCACCGCCTGTTCTGGGAAGAGGACGTGCGCCGCTTCGAACCGCAGCGCGGCGAGGACGGGCCGCGCTTTGCCTGCACCTGCTCGCGCGAGCGGGTCGGCAACATGCTGCTGAGCCTGGGCCGCGAGGAGATCGACGACATCCTGCAGGAGCAGGGGCGGGTCGAGATCGGTTGCGAGTTCTGCGGGGCGCAGTACCACTTCGATCCGGTGGACGTCGGCGCGCTCTTCACGCCCGATCGCGACCATCCGCCCGGATCGAGCAGCATGCAGTGAGGCAGCCGCCCGCCGGGCGTGTCCGCTGGCCGGCCAGCGCGCAGCGGACTCAGCGCGGCGCGTCGCGGCCGAGCAGGCCGGTGAAGAGGCGCTCGTAGCGGCCGTCCAGGCATTCGGTGCAATAGGCCGGGTCGCTGGCGCCCGCTCCCTGCGGGCGGGTGTCCGAGCCAGCTCCGCCTGGGGCCGCGCCAGGGGTTGCGCCCGCGGCAGGGCCGACGCCGCCCGGGCCCGGGCCGCTGCCGTGGACAGCCGGCGGCCCTGCCTGCCCGCCCGGGCCTGGCCCCGCCGGCAGCAGCGGCCGCACCGCCTGCCACGCCGCCTCCAGCCTGGCCTCGCCCACCCCATACACGACACCGTAGGCCAGGCCGGCCCGCTGCAGGGCGGCGCGCACGCGCTGGTCCACGCCGTCCCGCACCTGCGGGCCATCGCGCTGCAGGCCGTCGGCCACCCACGGCAGGTCCAGGCCCATCAGCAGGGTCAGCGCGGCCTGCCGGGCATGCACCTGCTCGGCATCGGGATAGAGCGACCGGTCGCCGAAGACGAAGTCGCTGTACACCGCGATCATCAGCGCCGTGGTGTCGGCCACCACCAAGGTGTGGCGCGCGGCGGCGGTGTCGATCAGGCGGCTCTGCTCCTCGGCGATGTGGCGCTGCTCGTCCTCGCGCGGCGTGCGGCCGCGTGCCTCGCAGAACAGGCGCAGGTATTCGGGCACCGCTACCGCGTCGACGCCGCCGGCCCGCAACCGCAGCGCCAGTGCCCGGGCCAGCTCGGTCTTGCCGGTGCTCTCGGCGCCCAGCAGGGCGATCACCTGGCCCGCCATCAGGCCGGCTCCGCGGCCAGCTGCCGCCAGGTGCGCCAGCCGGCCATCGCCATCACGATGAACACCAGGTAGAGCGCGGTCGTCAGCCACAGGCCCTTGTAGGCGAACAGGCCGACGCTGACGGCGTTGACGACGATCCAGGTCGGCCAGTTCTCCACCAGCTTGCGGCCCAGCAGGTACTGCCCGGCCAGGCTGGCGACAGTGGGAAACGCGTCCCAGTAGGGCACGTCGGTGTCGGTGTAGCGGTCCAGGTAGAGCCCGAGCAGGGGCCAGCCGACCAGCACCGCGCCGAGCAGCAGCCCGCGGCCCCGGGCGGGCAGGGTGTGCACCCGCAACGGCGCGCCGTTGTCACCGCGCCCGCGCAGCCACTGCCACCAGCCCCACAGCGCGAGCACCGCGAACACGATCTGCAAGGCCGCGTCGCCGTACAGGCGGCTCTGCCAGAACACGAGGAAGTACAGCAGCGAGCTGACGATGGCCAGCGGCCAGCCCCAGGCGATGACGCGGATGTTGCAGGCCACCATCACCACCGCCAGCACGAAGGCGATCAGCTCCAGCACCGTGGTGAGGGGCCGGCCGTCGATGAGGAAAAGCGGCTGCAGCAGCGGCTCCAGGGCGGCGGTCAGGAAGTCCATCGGGCGGCTCGCGGCGGCGATCGGGTTGCATACAAGGAAAAACGGAGCCCCGCAGGGCTCCGTCGGCATCGGGCCCGGCAGCGGGGCTCAGGGCGCGTTGGAAACCTGAACGTAGACCTCGTTCGGCTTCACCATGCCCAGCTCGAAGCGGGCCTTCTCCTCGACCATCTCCAGGCCTTCCTTCAGGTCGCGAACCTCGGCCGCCAGCTGCGCATTGCGCTCGCGGGCGACCTCGTTCTTGGCCTGGTGGTCGGCCAGCTTGTGCTGCAGCTCCACCACCCGGTGCACGCCATTCTTGCCGAACCACAGCTCCGCATGGACCAGCAGGAGCAGCGCGGCGAGCACCAGGGTGAGCAGCGGCAGGCGCATCGCAGGGGGTCGATCAGCGCAGGTTGTAGAACGCAGCGCGGCCGGGGTAGCTGGCGATGTCGCCCAGGTCTTCCTCGATGCGCAGCAGCTGGTTGTACTTGGCCATGCGGTCGGAGCGGCTCATCGAGCCGGTCTTGATCTGGCCGGCGTTGGTGCCCACCGCGATGTCGGCGATGGTCGAGTCTTCGGTTTCGCCGGAGCGGTGCGAGATCACGGCGGTGTAGCCGGCGCGCTTGGCCATCTCGATGGCGGCGAAGGTCTCGGTCAGCGTGCCGATCTGGTTGATCTTGATCAGGATGGAGTTGGCGATGCGCTTCTCGATGCCTTCACGCAGGATCTTGGTGTTGGTGACGAAGAGGTCGTCGCCAACCAGCTGCACCTTGCTGCCGAGGGTCTCGGTCAGGTGCTTCCAGCCGTCCCAGTCGCCTTCGTGCATGCCGTCCTCGATGCTGATGATCGGGTACTTGTCGACCCAGGTCGCCAGCACGTTGGTCCATTCCTGCGAGCTGAGCGTCAGGCCTTCGCCTTCCAGGTGGTATTTGCCGTCCTTGTAGAACTCGCTGGCGGCGCAGTCCAGGCCCAGCGCGATCTGCTCACCCGGGGTGTAGCCGGCCTTCTCGATGGCTTCCAGGATCAGCTGGATGGCCGCTTCGTGGCTGGCCACGCTGGGTGCGAAGCCGCCTTCATCGCCGACGGCCGTGCTCATGTGCTTGTCGTGCAGGATCTTCTTCAGCGCGTGGAAGACCTCGGCACCGTAGCGCATGGCTTCGCGGAAGCTGGGCGCGCCGACCGGCAGGATCATGAACTCCTGCAGGTCGAGGTTGTTGTTGGCATGCGCGCCGCCGTTGATGACGTTCATCATCGGCACCGGCATCTGCATGGAGCCCGAACCGCCGAAGTAGCGGTACAGCGGCAGGCCCGATTCCTCGGCCGCCGCGCGTGCCACGGCCATCGAGACCGCCAGCGTTGCGTTGGCGCCCAGGCGGGACTTGTTGTCGCTGCCGTCCAGGTCGATCAGGGTGCGGTCGAGGAAGGCCTGCTCCGAAGCGTCCAGGCCCAGCACGGCCTCGGAGATCTCGGTGTTGACGTGCTCGACGGCCTTCAGCACGCCCTTGCCCAGGTAGCGGGCCTTGTCGCCGTCACGCAGCTCGATCGCCTCGCGCGAGCCGGTGGAGGCGCCGGACGGCACCGCGGCGCGGCCCATCACGCCGGACTCCAGCAGCACGTCGCACTCGACGGTCGGGTTGCCGCGGCTGTCCAGGATTTCACGGCCGACGATGTCAACGATGGCACTCATGCAGGTTTCCTCTTCCTTGTCTCGATAGTGAATGGGTGGCGAACGATAGCATCGGGCGGGTTACACGCCCTCGACAAGCACCATGCGCATGTCGGCTGCGTTCTCGCGGGCCGTGCGGGCGCGGCGGTACTCTTGCGAGTCGTAGAAGGCCCGGGCCTGGTCCGCCGTCGGGAACTTCAGCACCACGATGCGGGTGGGTTGCCAGGCCCCTTCGAGCACCTCGATGCGGCCACCGCGCACGAGCACTTCGGCCTCGTGCGCCTGGATCGCGAGCGTCGACCACTTGCGGTAGTCGGCGTACTGTTCTTCGTTGGTGACGGTGACGTCGACGATGATGTAGGCGCTCATGGGGTCTCGGTGATGGGAGCGTTCAGGCGAAATTGCTTTCCAGGAAGCCGTTGCGCTTGGTGATGCGGTCGAGCTCCACCAGCGTGGCCAGCAGGTCCTTCATGCGCTTGAGGGGCACGGCGTTGGGGCCATCGCTCAGCGCCTTGGACGGGTCCGGATGGGTCTCCATGAAGAGGCCCGCCACGCCCACCGCCACCGCGGCGCGCGAGAGCACCGGCACGAATTCGCGCTGGCCGCCCGAGCTGGTGCCCTGGCCGCCCGGCAGCTGCACCGAGTGGGTGGCGTCGAAGACGACCGGTGCGCCGGTCTCGCGCATGATGGCCAGCGAGCGCATGTCGCTCACCAGGTTGTTGTAGCCGAAGCTGGCGCCGCGCTCGCAGGCCAGGAAGCTGTCTTCCGGCAGGCCCTTCTCGTGGGCGGCGGCGCGGGCCTTGTCGATCACGTTCTTCATGTCGCCCGGCGCCAGGAACTGGCCCTTCTTGATGTTCACCGGCTTGCCGCTCTGGGCGACCGCGCGGATGAAATCGGTCTGGCGGCACAGGAAGGCCGGCGTCTGCAGCACGTCGACGACGGCGGCCACCTCGGCCACCTCGGCCTCGCTGTGGATGTCGGTCAGCACCGGCACGCCCAGCTCGCGCTTCACCTTGGCCAGGATCTCCAGGCCCTTCTGCATGCCGGGGCCGCGGAAGGAGGTGCCCGACGACCGGTTGGCCTTGTCGTAGCTCGACTTGAAGATGAAGGGGATGCCCAGCTCGGCGGTGATCTCCTTGAGCGTGCCAGCCGTGTCCATCTGCAGTTGCTCGGACTCGACCACGCAGGGCCCGGAGATCAGGAAAAACGGTTGGTCGAGGCCGACCTTGAAGCCACAAAGTTGCATGGCTTGCTCCTCAGCGAAGATTGGGCAGGGTGGTGCAGGCGGGCGTCTTCATCACGCCTTGTCCTTGCCGCCGCGGCTTTGCTGGTGAGCCAGCGCTGCCTTGATGTAGGACGCGAACAGGGGGTGGCCACCCCAGGGCGTGGACTTGAACTCCGGGTGGAACTGCACGCCCATGAACCAGGGGTGCACCTCGCGCGGCAGCTCGACGATCTCGGTCAGCTTCTCGCGCTGGGTGATGGCCGAGATCACGAGGCCGGCGCTTTCCAGCTGCTGCAGGTAGTGCTCGTTGGCCTCGTAGCGGTGGCGGTGGCGCTCGGTCACGACCGGGCCGTAGATCTCGTAGGCCAGCGTGCCGGGCTTGACGTCGGAGCTCTGCGCGCCCAGGCGCATCGTGCCGCCGAGGTCGGAGTTGGCGTCGCGGCGCTGGATGGAGCCGTCGGCCTCCTGCCATTCGTCGATCAGCGCGATCACCGGGTGCCGCGCCTGGGGATCGAACTCGGTGCTGTTGGCACCTTCGAGGCCGGCCTTGTGGCGGGCGTACTCGATGGTGGCCACCTGCATGCCGAGGCAGATGCCGAGATAGGGCAGGCCGTGCTCGCGGGCGTACTGGGCGGCCAGGATCTTGCCTTCCACACCGCGCTTGCCGAAGCCGCCCGGCACC
Organism: Eleftheria terrae; assembly: GCF_030419005.1. Classification (NCBI taxonomy): domain Bacteria; kingdom Pseudomonadati; phylum Pseudomonadota; class Betaproteobacteria; order Burkholderiales; genus Eleftheria; species Eleftheria terrae. The sequence continues at coordinate 1,430,619 of NZ_CP106951.1, read as the reverse complement.
AGGATGGCGTCGAAGCGGGCCAGCTTGTCGACCGTCTGCGGCGTCAGCTCCTCGGAGTCGACGTACTCGATCTTGACGCGGGCATGGTTGTGGATGCCGGCATGGCGCAGCGCCTCGTTGAGCGACTTGTAGGAGTCGCTCAGGTCGACGTACTTGCCGCACATGGCGATCGTCACGTCGTGCTTCGGATGCTCGACCTCGTGCACCAGGCTGTCCCAGCGGCCCAGGTCGGCCGGCTTGGTGGACAGGTGCAGCTTGGTGCAGATGAGCTGGTCCAGGCCCTGCTCGTGCAGCATGCGCGGCACCTTGTAGATGGTGTCGGCGTCCCAGACCGAGATCACGCCGTACTCCGGCACGTTGGTGAACAGCGAGATCTTCTCGCGCTCGTCGTCCGGGATGCGGCGGTCCGCGCGGCACAGCAGCGCATCGGGCTGGATGCCGATCTCGCGCAGCTTCTGCACCGTGTGCTGGGTCGGCTTGGTCTTCAGCTCGCCGGCCGCGGCGATCCAGGGCACGTAGGTCAGGTGCACGAAGGCCGTGTTGTTGGGCCCGAGCTTCAGGCTCATCTGGCGCACGGCTTCCAGGAAGGGCAGCGACTCGATGTCGCCCACCGTGCCGCCGATCTCGACGATGGCCACGTCCACCGCCTCGGGCGTGCCGACCCCGGCACCCCGGCGCACGTACTCCTGGATCTCGTTGGTGATGTGAGGAATCACCTGCACCGTCTTGCCGAGGTAGTCGCCGCGGCGCTCCTTCTCGAGCACGGTCTTGTAGATCTGGCCGGTGGTGAAGTTGTTGGAGCGCTTCATCTTGGTGGTGATGAAGCGCTCGTAGTGGCCGAGGTCGAGGTCGGTCTCGGCGCCGTCGTCGGTCACGAACACCTCGCCGTGCTGGAACGGCGACATCGTCCCGGGATCGACGTTGATGTACGGGTCGAGCTTGATGAGGGTGACTTTGAGGCCGCGCGATTCGAGGATCGCGGCCAGGGAGGCCGAAGCGATGCCCTTGCCAAGGGAGGACACCACACCGCCAGTGACAAAGACAAACTTGGTCATTGTTTGCAGCGGCCGCTTTCACGACCGCTGTGGTGGTAAAGCGGCATTATATCGGCGCCGCCCGCCGGCCTGGGCGCCTGTTCCTTCGCCCGCTTCAGGCACATTCGAAGGCCTTCAGCCAGGCGATGGTGGCCTGCACCGTCTCGTAGGGCTTCTCGAAGGGATAGAGGTGGCTGCCCTCGATCCAGGTGATGCGGTCTTGCGTCAGCTGACGCGTCGCGCGCAGGCCGACCTGCTTCACCTCGCGCGACTGCGTGCCGGCGATGAAGGCCACCGGGCTCTTCAGCCCGTGGCGGTCGAGCAGCCGATGGATGTGGTGGGGCAGGGTGTTGTAGATGTCGGTCTCCACCTCGCGCCGGAAGCTCAGCCGGTGTTCGTCGCCGCCGCCGTGCATGCCGCAGTGCACATAGTCGCGCAGCACCTCGGGATGCCAGCGGGCGAAGTTGGGCTTGCTCTGGAAGTGGGCCAGGGCCTCGTCGGCGCTGGTCCAGGTGGTGCGGCGCTGGCGGGCCACCTTGCCGGGGCCGACCTTGCCGATCCAGCCGGTGGACTTGAACAGCTGCACGCCGCGTGCCTTGACGCCGTAGATCACCGGCGAATCGAGCAGCACCACCCCGCGCACCACCTCCGGCCGGTGGATCGCCACCAGCAGGCTGAGGAAGCCGCCCAGCGAGTGGCCCACCAGGAAGGCCGGGCCGTGCTGCACGCTCTGCTCCACGAAGTGCGCCAGCTGGTCGCGCAGGTGCGGCCAGTTGCTGGTGACCGGATAGCGCGGATCGTGCCCGAACTTCTCGATGGCGTGGACTTCATAGCCCCCGTCCCTGAACTGCTCGAACAACAGCCGGTAGGTCCCGGCGGGAAAACCGTTGGCGTGCGAAAAGACGAGAGGGAGCTTGGTCGACATCAGCCTTGGGGTGCGTTGACTTTGCGGATGGGATTGAGGCCTTGTTCCTGCTGGACCGTGGGCGGCCTGAGCCCGGAATCGGAATCGGGGTCGTCCCAGACCGGGTTGGGAATCGACTCGAAGACCTCGCGCAGGCGCTGGCCCCAGCTGCTGCGGATCATGCGGAAGTAGGGGTCGTGCTCGTCGATGTGCACGATGCGCTGGGCATGCAGCGAGTCGGCCTGGTAGATCAGCAGGTCCAGCGGCAGGCCCACCGAGAGGTTGGACTTGAGCGTCGAGTCCATCGACACCAGCGCGCACTTGGCGGCCTGGTCGAGCGGCGTGTCGCGGTTGACGACACGGTCGATGATGGGCTTGCCGTACTTCGATTCGCCGATCTGGAAGTAGCAGACGCCGTCGGCGCCCGCCTCGACAAAGTTGCCGGCCGCGTACACGTTGAAGAGCCGCATCGGCTCGCCACGGATCTGCCCGCCGAAGATCAGGTTGACGTTGAAATCGATGCCGAAGTTTTTCAGCGACTCGGCATCCCGCTCATAGACCTTGCGGATGGCGCTGCCCACCACGCGGGCTGCGTCGAACAGGCTGGTGCAGTTCCAGATCGACACCGGCCCGTTCTCGCCCTCGATGGTGTGGCTGCCGAGCAGCTGGCGCACGGCCTGCGTGATGGCAAGGTTGCCCGCTGCCATCAACACCATCACGCGGTCGCCTTCTCGCTCGTACACGGTCATCTTGCGGAAGGTGCTGATCTGGTCCAGCCCGGCATTGGTGCGCGAGTCGGACAGGAACACCAGGCCATCGTCGAGGCACATGGCCACGCAGTACGTCATGCGGGTCTCCCTTGCAAATCCTTGAGGCGGTACAGCGCGTCGAGGGCCTCGCGGGGCGAGAGCGCGTCGGGCTGCAGGGCGGCCAGCGCCTGCTCCACCGGCGAGGGGTCGCGCTCCTCGGCGGCCGGCGCGGCAGGGGCGGCAAACAAGTCGATCTGCGCCTGGCTGTCCCGCTGCTGGGCCTCCAGGGCCTCTAGCGTGTGGCGTGCCTGGCGCACCAGCGTGGCCGGCATGCCGGCCAGGCGAGCCACCTGCACGCCGTAGCTGCGGCTGGCCGGCCCGGGCTGGATCTCGTGCAGGAAGACGATGTCCTCGCCCGACTCGACCGCCGAGACGTGCACGTTGACCGCCCGCTCGTGCTTGGCCGGGAACTCGGTCAGCTCGAAGTAGTGGGTGGCGAACAGCGTGAAGGAGCGGTTCCTGTCGTGCAGGTGGGTGGCGATGGCGCCAGCCAGGGCCAGGCCGTCGAAGGTCGAGGTGCCGCGGCCGATCTCGTCCATCAGCACCAGCGAATGCTCGGTGGCGCCATGGATGATGGCGGCCGCCTCGGTCATCTCGAGCATGAAGGTGGACTGGGCGTTGGCCAGGTCGTCGGCGGCACCGATGCGGGTGTGGATCGCGTCGATCGGGCCGAGCCGGCAGCGGCCGGCTGGCACGTAGGAGCCGATGGCCGCGAGCAGTGCGATCAGCGCCACCTGGCGCATGAAGGTCGACTTGCCGCCCATGTTCGGGCCGGTGATGACCAGCATCCGGCGGTTGGCGTCCAGCCGGCAGTCGTTGGGCATGAAGGGGCCGTTGCCGGTTTCCTGCAGCCGTGCTTCCACCACCGGATGGCGGCCCTGCTCGATGTCCAGGCAGGGTTCCTTGACGAACTGCGGCCGCACCCAGTTGAGCGTCGCAGCCCGCTCGGCAAGCGCCGCCAGGGCGTCCAGGCCGGCCAGCGCGCGGCTGAGCGCACCCAGCGCCGGCAGGTGGGGCTGCAGGCGGTCGACCAGCTGCTCGTAGAGCATCTTCTCGCGCGCTAGCGCCCGCTCCTGGGCCGACAGGGCCTTGTCCTCGAAGGCCTTCAGTTCCGGCGTGATGAAGCGCTCGGCGTTCTTCAGCGTCTGGCGGCGCTGGTAGTCCATCGGCACCTTGTCGAGCTGGCCCTGGGTCACCTCGATATAGAAGCCGTGCACGCGGTTGAACTGCACCCGCAGGTTCGCGATGCCGGTGCGGCCGCGTTCACGGGTTTCCAGGTCGATCAGGAAGCTGTCGCAGTTCTGGCTGATGGCGCGCAGCTCGTCCAGCTCGGCATCGAAGCCGGGGGCGATCACCCCACCGTCGCGCACCAACACCGCCGGCTCTTCCGCGATGGCGCTGCGCAACAGCTGGCCGATCTCGGCCGGCGGCGTCAGGCCCTCGTGCAGCTCGGCCAGCAGCGGCGTGGCCTCGGCCGGCAGCGTGGTGCGCAGCTGGGGCAACACCTCCAGCGTCGCGCGCAGGCCCGACAGCTCGCGCGGGCGCACCTGGCGCAGCGCCACCCGGGCGGTGATGCGCTCGACGTCGCTGATCTGCTTGAGCGTGTCGCGCAGCGCGTCATAGCCGTGGGCGATGAAGGCGCCGATGGCTTCATGGCGGCCCACGGCAATGCCGCGGTCGCGCTGCGGGTAGGTCAGCCAGCGGCGCAGCGCCCGGCTGCCCATGCCGGTGCGGCAGGTGTCCAGCACCGACAGCAGGGTGGGGCTGTCTTCGCCGCGCAGCGTCTGGGTCAGCTCCAGGTTGCGCTGGGTGGCCGGAGGCAGCTCCAGGAGCTCGCTGGCGCGCTCGACGCTGAGCGTGCTCACATGCGCCAGGGCCCGGCCCTGGGTGTGCTCGGCATACGAAAGCAGCGCCGCCGCGGCGGCATGGGCCACAGTGAGGTCTTGCGCGTTGAATCCGCCCAGGCTGGCCACCCGCAGCTGTTCGCAAAGCTTGCGCGCCCCCAGCGCCGCATCGAACTGCCAGGCGGGGCGTTTGGTCAAGGGGGCCCGGCACTGGCGCACGGCCTCGGGCCATTCGTCGCCGGCCACCAGCAACTCGGCCGCGTTCAGCCGGGCGAGCCAGGTGCCGAGTTCGCGGCCCGAGCATTCGGTGATGCCCAGCTGGCCATTGCTCAGCCCCAGCCAGGCCAGCCCATAGGTGGCGCCCTTGTGGTGCAGCGCCAGCAGCAGCGTGTCGCGCTTGTCGGCCAGCAGTTCGGTGTCGGTGACGGTGCCGGGGGTGACGACCCGCACCACCTTGCGCTCCACCGGCCCCTTGCTGGCACCGACATCGCCCACCTGCTCGCAGATGGCCACCGCCTCGCCGAGCTTGATGAGCTTGGACAGATGGGCTTCCACCGAATGCACGGGCACGCCGGCCATCACCACCGGCTGGCCACCCGACTGGCCGCGGGTGGTCAGCGTGATGTCGAGCAGGCGGTTGGCCTTGACGGCGTCGTCGAAGAACAGCTCATAGAAGTCGCCCATCCGGTAGAAGACGAGCGTCTCGGGAAAGTCCGCCTTGATGCGCAGGTACTGCTGCATCATCGGGGTATGAGTGGTGTCCGGCTTTCCGCCAAGTGATTGATTCGACTCGTCTTTCACGCCTGAGTGTCTATCGTCTAAGAAAAATGAGGAAAGGCTGCGTGCCGCCGGCGATCGCCACGCCGGCTGGCGGCTGCTTGCCTTGAGTTGAGATAGCGCTTTCCGGGGAGACCGAAATCCTACGCGGCGCACGCCGCGCCCTGATTGAAAAGCGACGCCGGCGATTGTCGGCGCCGGTGCGGCCGGGCTGCCGACGCAGGGCCAACACCTTACCATCGAAGGCGCTTGTGGCCCTCGGTGGGAGGGGGTGAAGTCGGCAGGAACCCGGACATACCGCTGCAAAAGTCCGACAGACGGATTGCGGCTGCCGAGCCCGGCGCGCGGCGCGCCTTGGTGTCTTCAACCGACCCGCTGAGACTCGATGACCGCCGCGAGGCGGTCGTGTACCTCACGCATGGTTCGCCGTGAGGCGAAGTACACCTCCTTGCCTTGCAGGACGACCACCATCCAGAGCGCCCCTGCCTCCGTGCCGTACTCCCCGTCGTAGCCCACATGGTCGATGCGCTCGGCTCGATAGGTCTTGTACCTGAGGCGCCACAGCGACCGGTGGATCTCGACCGACCGGGGCGTCACGGTGATGGCGCAACTCAGGCCGGCGACGGCCAGCACCGCCGTGCTCGCCAGCACGCCAGACGCGACCGGGGCCTTGAACCGGACCCAGGAAACGGCTGCGCTCCCGAGGAGCCACAGGACCGCCCAGAACCGGGCAGCGCCATCAGGGCCGCCATACGAAAAGAGAACCTGCTTGTTCATCATCGGTGGGAACGATCACGCAGTGCTTCACGATCCCACTATGGCACGAGCAGCGCCAGGCAGTCACGGCGCCCGCTCCGCACCGAGCCGGGCCCGCGTGCACAGCCGCCAAGCTCGCGGTCGGCCAGTGGTTTGCGCCAACTTACCGAAGATACATTGCCGCTGCTTTGTCCTTGCTGCGGGTGAATGCGCTGCCATGTCCGGCTCGCTAAGCTGCAGGCTCCTAAAACACTCAGGAGTTTCTGTGCGCCTCAACCTGTTTTCGGCGTCCTGCCTGGCCGCGGCATGCGCCCTTCTGGCCCCGGCCGCCCAGGCGATCCCGTTTCCCGCCGCCACCCGCTTTTCCTCCACGACCTTGCAGCAGTCGCCATGGCTGGCGGGTTCCGTCATTGCGGAAAAGACCTTCGCCTATTCGCTCGACGGCCCGCAGGGGGCGGCTCTCGGCACCGTCACCTCCAGCGTGGTGCGCAGCATCGATGGAACGGTGGACTTCCACTACCACCTCAGTGTGGAATCGGCCAGCGTTCCGGTGACTTTCTTCAACCTCTCCGACTTCTACACCTACAGCCGCGTCGACCAGCTGAAGCTCAAGGCCTACAACCTGGAGGTGCCAGCCCAAGAGGGGTGGGAGCGCCAGGCCGCGATGGACGCGGAGATCCGGAATTACTACTCGCCGGGACAAGGCGAACAGTGCACGGAGCCCGGCTGCACCATTCGCATCGACTTCTACGACAAGATGGGCCCGGGCGGCTTGGTGGGCAAGCAGGACGCCTATTTCGTCATTGACAGCAATGCCGTCAACTTCACCGAGAGCGCCACCATGCAGGTGGCGCTCTTCGGCGGCAGCTATGGATCAGAGTGGGTCAGCACCTATGCGCCGACCTTGGCGCCGGTGCCCGAGCCCAGCACGTTGGCGTTGTTGGGCGGTGGCCTTGCCGGGCTGGGCTATTGGGGCCGGCGTCGCCGCGCCGCTCGGCCGGGAACTCCGGCTTGAGGGTGCACGGCAGGTCATGCGGCGTGCCGCGCGACTTGCCCGATGCGGCGCAGGTCGGGTCACGCTTGCGCTGCACAGCAGGCCGGCCAGGGCCGGCCTGCGGCTTCAGAGCGGTGCGTCTTCGTCCTTGGGCGCGGCCAGGTCCGCCTTGCGGATGCGCACCGGGCCCTTCTTCTTGGCCGGTGCCGCCGGCGCGGCCGCCTCGGCCTCGCCGGCCACGATGCTGGTTGCATCGGGCTTGGCCTTTTCGCCGCCTTCAGCGCCGTCTTCCTTGATCACCCGGCTGAAGGGCGCCAGCATCTGCACCAGCTGGCCGTAGATGCGCGGCGTTGCGGCCACCACCTCGCGCTGGTAGAGGAAGTCGGACTCGCCCGTGAAATTGCCGATCAGGCCGCCAGCCTCGGTGATCATCAGCGAGCCGGCCGCCACGTCCCAAGGGTTCAGGCCGGTCTCGAAGAAGCCGTCGTAGTAGCCGGCCGCCACGTAGCACAGGTCCAGCGCGGCTGCGCCCGGGCGGCGCAGCCCGGCGCAGGACTGCGACATCAGCTCGAACATCTTCAGGTAGCGCTGGAAGTTGTCGCCCTTGCGGAAGGGAAAGCCGGTGCCGATCAGCGCATCGCCCATCCGGGTGCGCTTGGAGACGCGGATCCGCTTGTCATTGAGGTAGGCGCCACGGCCCTTGGAGGCATAGAACAGGTCGTTGCGGGCCGGGTCGTAGACCACCGCCTGCTGCACCTGGCCGCGATAGGCCAGGCCGATGGACACGGCGTAGACCGGGAAACCGTGGATGAAGTTGGTGGTGCCGTCGAGCGGATCGATGATCCAGACGTAGTCGCTGTCCTTCGCGCCGTGGGCGCGGCCCGATTCCTCGGCCAGGATGCCGTGGCCGGGGTAGGCCGTCAGCAGCGTTTCGATGATGACCTGCTCGGCCGCCTGGTCGACCTCGGTGACGAAGTCGTTGGGCGAGGACTTGGTACTGATGCGCAGCAGGTCCAGGTCCATCGACGCCCGGCTGATGATGGCGCCAGCGGCGCGGGCGGCCTTGATGGCCGTGTTGAGCATCGGATGGAGGGCGGCTTGGGACATGGGCAATACCTAAGTCAGGGCAGGCAGGGAGGAAGGGCTGGCGGGAAGAAAGAGCAGGCAGGGGCGGCAGTCGCCGGCCCTGCAAAGATAATAGCGATTCTATCCTTCTGATCTGAATCCTTGCCTTGTGATGAAACTCCTCGCCGTGATGTGTTGCCTGCTGGGCAGTTCCTGGGCTGCGGCCGCCACCCTGGCGGCGCCGGTCTACAAGGGTTTCGGCGACTGGCTGGTGGGCTGCGACAACGTCGGTGATTGCGAGGCGCTGGCCGCGGCGGCCGAGCCGCAGCGCCTGACCCTGCGCATCCAGCAGCCGGCCGGCCCCGCCGGCCGGCTGACGGTGCGGCTTGAAGGCGACGAGCGCTTCTCGGTGACTGATCTGCAGCTCGACGGCCGGCCGCTGGGGCTGGATGCGGCCGGCTGGCAGGTCAGCAGCGACGGCCAGGGCGAGCAGCCCTTCGAGATCGCCTCCCGGAGCCCGGCTGCAGCGGCCGATTTCCTGGCCCGCGTCCGCAACGGGCAGTTGCTGTCGTATGGCAGCGGCGATGCACGGGGCGCCGCCTCGTTGTCTGGCCTGAGCGCCGCGCTGCTGCTCATCGACGAGAAGCAGGGCCGCCTGGGCACCGCTGCCGCGTTGCTGCGCCGTGGCAGCAAGCCGGCGAGCAGCGTACCCGCCGCGGCGCCGGTGCCCCCCGCCCCTGCCGCGTCGCCGGTGCCACCTGGCCTGGACGAGCGCCAAGGCCGGGCCCTGATCGCCGCGGTCCGGCGATCGCAGGCCGGCTTGCTGAAAGAGGTGGACTGCGAGGCGCCCGGCTCGCCAGGCATGGTTGACGAGGCCGACGCGCTCGATGCGCGTGAAGCGCTGGTGAGCCTGGCCTGCTGGGCGGGCGCCTACCAGACCAGCAGCCTGCTGTTCCGTGTGCAGCGTGCGGCCCCGCATGCCGCCCAGCGCTTGGTGCTGAAGTCGCCACTGGGCAGCCGCTACGATCACCTGACCAATGTCAGCTACGACCCCGGCACCGGGGTGCTGCAGCACTTCGCCAAGGGCCGTGGGGTGGCCGACTGCGGCGAGTCGGCCGAATGGCAGTTCGACGGCCGCGACTTCGTGATGACCCGCTTCAGCTACATGGACCGTTGCGCCGGCCTGCGGCCCGAGCTCTGGTTCGAGCTGTGGCGCACCGGCGCCCCGCGTTGAACGCGCACCCTCCGATGGCAGCGGCTGCGCGCGCGACATCCGGGACGCTTGCCGAGCGGCCGCTGCCACCCGCCAGCGATGCCTTCTGCCGTGGCGCGGATGCTGTCGTGCGCCATGCGCCTCCCGAGGCACTGACCCGTCCCCAGCATGAGCACTGATCCGACCCGTTTTGTCCTGGTCCAGACCAGCCACCCCGGCAATGTCGGGTCCGTCGCCCGCGCGATGAAGGTGATGGGCTTCAGCGACCTGGTGCTGGTGGCACCCCGCTTCGCCGATGTGCTGGTGCAGGAGGAGACGATCGCCATGGCCAGCGGCGCTGCCGACATCCTGGCCCGCGCGCGGGTGGTCGAGACCTTGGAACAGGCGCTCGACGGCGTCAGCTTTGCCTGCGCCACCGCGATGACGCCGCGCGACTTCGGCCCGCCCACCCAGGCGCCCCGGGCGCTGTTCCAGGCGCTGGCCGGCTCGCCGCACCGCGTCGGCCTGGTGTTCGGCTCGGAGCGCTATGGCATGAGCAACGAGGATGTCTACCGCTGCCACGCCGTGCTCAGTATCCCGACCCATCCGGCCTATGGCTCGCTCAATCTGGCGCAGGCGGTGCAATTGGTAGCCTATGACTGGCGGCAGGCGCTGGGTGGCTTCGAGGTCGCGCCGCGCACGGCCGACGTCCGGCTGGCCGACGTGCCGGCGGTGCAGGGCGCCCTGCGACATTGGGAAGACACGCTGGCCGACATCGGCTTCCTCGATCCTGCGGCGCCGCGCAAGCTGATGCCGCGGCTGAACCAATTGCTCAACCGTGCGCAGTTGACGCAGGAGGAGGTGCACATCCTGCGAGGGATCGCGAGGGCGGTGCAGAAGCGGGGCGGCTCCGCGAAGTGAGGCGATTCCTCAAGGGCTGCCAGATCGCAAGGCCCCGCCCAGCGCACGGCCTGCGGCGCGCCGCTAAACTGCAACGATTCCGGATCCACAGGGCCAACGCTTCACCGCGCTTCAACCTTCCTTGATCGCGGAGCGTCTGGCGCTGTGGATGTTTCGTCCTGCTCATCGATTTCGGCCGTGCAACGGTCCCCTGTTCCGCAACCACCGGCTTCTGCCATGTTCCAGCACCTCAGAGAAGACATCGCCTGCATCCTTGAGCGCGACCCCGCCGCGCGCTCGTCGTGGGAGGTGCTGACCTGTTACCCGGGGCTGCATGCGCTGGTGCTGCATCGCAAGGCGCATTGGTGCTGGCAGCGGCGGCTCTACTGGCTGGCGCGCTTCATCTCGCACTGCGGCCGCTTCCTGACCGGCATCGAGATCCATCCGGGCGCGCGCATCGGACGGCGGGTCTTCATCGACCACGGCATGGGCGTCGTGATCGGCGAGACCGCCGAGATCGGCGACGGCTGCACCATCTACCAAGGTGTGACGCTGGGCGGCACCTCGCTCTACAAGGGCACCAAGCGCCACCCTACGCTGGGTCGCGGCGTGATCGTCGGCGCCAATGCGCAGGTGCTGGGCGGCTTCACGGTGGGCGACGGTGCCCGCATCGGCTCGAACGCAGTCGTGGTCAAGGAAGTGCCGCCCGGCTCCACCGCGGTGGGCAACCCGGCCCGCATCCTGAACAAGGAAGCCGATGCCGCCCGCGAACAGGCGGCCGCCCGCATGGGCTTCTCGGCCTACGGCGTGACGCAGAGCGACGACCCGGTGTCGCAGGCGATCAAGGGCCTGGTGGACAACGCCTCCAGCCAGGAACACCAGATCGCGCTGCTGTGGCAGGCCATCGAGAAGCTGTCGCGGGGCGGCAGCGCGCGCGAATGCGTGCCCGGCGAGGCCCACACCACCGAGCACTTCGACGCCGAACGCCTCAACCAGCTGGTGAAGTAAGGCAAGCCGCCGGCGGCGCGCTGCGTGCGGCGCCGCCAGCGCGCTGCGGCCGGTGTCCTTCCTCAGGCCTGTGCCGGCCGCAATGCCGACTTGGGCCGGAAGGCCTTGCACACCGCCGGGTCGCACTCGAGGTAGGGGCCGCCGATCAAGTCGATGCAGTAGGGCACCGCGGCGAAGATGCCGGGCACCACGGGCTGCCCTTCGGCATTCGTCAGGCCTTCCAGCGTCTCGGCGATGGATTTGGGCTGGCCGGGCAGGTTGATGATCAGCGCCTGGCCGCGGATGACCGCCACCTGCCGCGACAGGATGGCAGTGGGCACGAAGCGCAGGCTGATCTGGCGCATCTGCTCGCCGAAGCCCGGCATGACCTTGTCAGCCACCGCAAGGGTGGCTTCCGGTGTCACGTCGCGCAGCGCCGGGCCGGTGCCGCCGGTGGTCAGCACCAGGTCGCAGCGCTGCTGGTCCACCAGTTCGCGCAGGGTCGCGCTGATGGTGTCCTGCTCGTCCGGGATCAGGCGCGCCTCCCAGTGCACCGGGTTGCGCACCGCGCGGCCGATCCAGTCACGCAGGGCCGGGATGCCCTTGTCCTCGTACACGCCGCCGGACGCGCGGTCGCTGACCGAGACCACGCCGATGCGCACCGGGTCGAACTCACTCATCACCGTTGTCCTCCGCCAGGTGGGGCTTGATGAACTGGAACAGCTCCCGGTAGGCACGGCCGTTGCGCTGCTCGGGCGTGGCGGCCGCGTCCTTGCGGGCCGCACGCACCAGGCTGCGCAACTGCTGCATGTCGCTGCCCGGGTGTTCGGCCGCCCAGCGGGTGACCGCGTCGTCGCTGGCGACCAGTTCGGTGCGCCACAGCTCGGCCCGGTGCAAGGACAGCGTGTCCTTCGCCCGGCCCAGCTGCTGGGCCGCCACGGCTTCGCGGATCTGCTCGACATCGGCATGGCGCATCAGCTTGCCGATGTACTGCATCTGCCGGCGCAGGCCTTCGTGCGACCGGGTGCGCTTGTACTGCTGGACCGCGTCGCGCAGCGAGTCGGAAATCTCCAGCTGCGCCAGCCGGTCGTCGGTGAGCTGGGTCAGGGCCTCGCCCAGCGCCTGCAGCTCGTGCGAGTCCTTCTTGCGCTGGGTTTTGCTCGGCCGCGTGTCGAGGTCGTCTTCTGCGGGGTCGCGGGGCTCGGAATCGTGCTGCATGGAAAGGCCTGGCGGGGCACTCGCCCCGATGAACAACTGGGTGGGTATGATAAAGCGGCCGTTTATCCAAGGCCTGCCCGGCCAGAACCCGACCATGCCCAATACCGCTGCTTCTTCCCCCACCCGTGGCTTTGCCTATGCCCAGGACCAGTTCCGCGAGCTGGTCGAGGATGCCCTGGCCTTCGCACAAGCGCAGGGGGCGAGCGATGCGGCGGTGGAGGTGTCCGAGGGCGTCGGCCTGTCGGTCTCGGTCCGCAAGGGCGAGCTGGAGAATGTCGAGCGCAACCGGGACAAGTCGCTTGGCGTCACGGTCTACCTCGGCCAGCGACGCGGCAACGCGAGCACGTCCGACTTCTCGCGCGCCGCACTGGAGCAGACGGTGCGCGCGGCCTACGACATCGCCCGCTTCACCGCCGAAGATCCGGCCGCCGGCCTGCCGGACGAGGCGGACCTGGCCCTGGGCGAGGCCGCCGAGCGCGACCTCGACCTCTTCTATCCCTGGGACATCGATGCCGAAGCTGCGGCCGAGCTGGCCCGGCGCTGCGAAGCCGCCGCGCTGGAAACCGACCGCCGCATCACCAATTCCGAAGGCGCCGGCGTGTCGGCCCAGCAATCGCATTTCTTCGCCGGCAACACCCGCGGCTTCCGGGGCGGCTATGCCAGCTCCCGGCATTCGCTGTCGGTGGCGCCCATTGCCGGGCGCGGTGCCCAGATGCAGCGCGACGCCTGGTACACCTCGATGCGCGACCCGGCCGAGCTGGCCGCTGCCGAAGCGGTGGGCCGCTACGCCGCCGAGCGCGCGCTGTCGCGCCTGAAGTCGCGCAAGATCGCCACCTGCGAGTGCCCGGTGCTGTTCGAGTCCACGCTGGCCGTCGGCCTGCTGGGCAGCTTCGTGCAGGCCACCAGCGGCGGTGCCCTCTACCGCAAGGCGAGCTTCCTGAACGACAGCCTGGGCACCCGCGTGTTCCCCGAGCACGTCGACATCGCCGAGGACCCTCACATCCCCAAGGGCAAGGGCAGCGCGCCGTTCGACGACGAAGGCGTGGTCACCCGGGCCCGCCATGTCGTCAAGGGCGGGCAGGTCGAAGGCTACTTCCTGTCCAGCTACTCGGCGCGCAAGCTCGGCATGCGCACCACCGGGCATGCCGGCGGTTCGCAGAACCTGTCCATGACCAGCCGGCTCACCCAGCCGCAGGACGACCTCGACGCCATGCTGCGCAAGCTCGACCGCGGCCTGTTCGTGATCGAGCTGATGGGGCAGGGCGTCAACTACGTGACAGGCGACTATTCGCGCGGCGCGGCCGGTTTCTGGGTCGAGAACGGCCGCATTGCCTATCCGGTGCACGAGATCACCATCGCCGGCAACCTGCGGCAGATGTGGCAGGGCATCCAGGCCATCGGTGCCGACGCCTACACGATGGGCTCCAAGACCATCGGCTCGGTGCTGATCGACCGCATGAAGGTCGCCGGCTCCTGAGGCCGGTGGTCCGGCGATAGCACAGCCCGGCTGAACGCCCGCTGAGAAAAGCGGGGCTCTACGTAGTATTGCGAACAGGAATGCTCCCCGTGTTGCCGGGGGGCGCCGCTTCCTAGAATGGGTCGGCACCGGTGGCGGTATGCCGGCCGGGCTTGTGTGATCACTACGAGGATTCGAACATGGAGCGCCGTTCCTTCATTCGCAGCACCGGCATCGCCGGGGTGCTGGCAGCGGGTGCCGCCCCTGCCGTCGTGCAGGCCCAGGCCAATCTTCGCTGGCGTCTGGCTTCCAGTTTCCCGAAGGCGCTCGACACGATCTATGGCGGCGCCGAAGTCTTTGCGAAGAAGGTCGCGGAGCTGAGCGGCGGCAAGTTCAACATCTCGGTGCATGCCGGTGGCGAGCTGATGCCGCCCTTCGGCGTGGTCGACGGCGTGCAGAACGGCACCGTCGAGCTGGCCCATACCGCGCCCTACTATTTCTTCGGCAAGGACGACACCTTTGCCATCGGCGGGGCGATTCCCTTCGGCCTGAATTCGCGCCAGATGACGGCCTGGATGCAGGAAGGCAACGGCATGACGCTGATGCGCGAGTTCTACGCGCAGTTCAACATCATCAACTTCTCCTGCGGCAACACCGGGGCACAGATGGGCGGCTGGTTCCGCAAGGAGCTCAAGGGGCTGGCCGACGTGAAGGGGCTCAAGTTCCGTGTCGGCGGCTTCGCCGGCAAGGTCATCGAGCGCCTGGGCGGCGTGCCGCAGAACATCCCTGGCGGTGAGATCTACCAGGCGCTGGAGAAGGGCACGATCGACGCCGCCGAGTGGATCGGCCCCTACGACGACCAGAAGCTGGGCTTCGCCAAGGTGGCGCCGCACTACTACTACCCCGGCTGGTGGGAAGGCGGCCTCGAGCTGTCGCTGTACATCAACACCAAGGCCTATGCCGGCCTGTCGGCCGAATACAAGGCCATCATCGATGCGGCCTCGGCCTACGCGCATGTGGACATGCAGGCCAAGTACGACGCCCGCAACCCCACCGCGCTGAAGCAGCTGGTGGCACAGAAGGTCAAGCTGCTGCCCTTTCCGAAGGACATCATGGATGCGGCCTTCAAGGAGTCGATGGCGCTGTACTCCGAGCTGTCGGCCAAGAACCCGAACTGGAAGAAGGTCTACACCGACTACGCCAACTTCCGCCGCGACCAGAACCTCTGGTTCCGCTTCACCGAGGCGCAGTTCGACCGCTACATGCAGGCCGCCAAGCTCTGACCCCCGCATGACAGGACCGGGGCGATGGCGCTGCCGCGAGCGGCGGGTGCCACGCCCGTGCCTGCCCGACTGGCTTGCGCCAGCCTGACGGCCGGCGCCGGGGTGGAGTGCTTGCCACGAGGGGAAAC
Organism: Eleftheria terrae; assembly: GCF_030419005.1. NCBI lineage: Bacteria > Pseudomonadati > Pseudomonadota > Betaproteobacteria > Burkholderiales > Eleftheria > Eleftheria terrae. Next base: position 1,415,272 of record NZ_CP106951.1, on the reverse strand, counting down.
CCCTCAGCGTCCGGCGGCAACCCCACTCCTAGAATCGCTCACGCCGGTCGCACCGGCACGCCCTGCAGGGCGGGCTGCCCGCGATCCTACATATCGACAGGAGATTGTTCATGGAGCGTCGTTCCTTCATCCGCAGCACCGGCATCGCCGGCGTGCTGGCAGCCGGTGCGGCACCGGCCGTCGTGCATGCGCAGGCCAACGTGCGCTGGCGCTGTGCCTCCAGCTTTCCGAAGTCGCTCGACACCATCTATGGCGGGGCTGAAGTCTTCGCCAAGAAGGTGTCGGAGCTGACCGGCGGCAAGTTCCAGATCACCGTGCATGCCGGTGGCGAGCTGATGCCCCCGTTTGGCATCGTGGATGGCGTTCAGAACGGCACGGTCGAGATGGGCCATACCGTGCCCTACTACTACTTCGGCAAGGACCCGACCTTCGCCATCGGCGCGGCCATCCCCTTCGGGCTGAACTCGCGCCAGATGACGGCCTGGACCTTCGAGGGCAACGGCCTGAAGCTGATGCGCGAGTTCTACGCGCAGTACAACATCATCAACTTCGCCGGCGGCAACTCCGGCGCCCAGATGGCCGGCTGGTTCCGCAAGCAGGTGAAGAGCGTGGCCGACATGAAGGGGCTGAAGTTCCGCATCGGTGGCTTTGCCGGCAAGATCATCGAGCGCCTGGGTGGCGTGCCGCAGAACATCCCCGGCGGTGAGCTGTACCAGGCGCTCGAGAAGGGCACCATCGACGCGGCTGAATGGGTCGGCCCCTACGACGACCAGAAGCTCGGCTTCCACCGCGTTGCGCCGTACTACTACTACCCGGGCTGGTGGGAGGGCGGTCCGCAGATCGACTTCTTCATCAATACCAAGGCCTACGAGGCGCTGTCGGCCGAGTACAAGGCGGTGGTGCAGGCGGCCTCCGCGTATGCGCACGTGGACATGCAGGCCAAGTACGATGCCCGCAACCCGATCGCGCTGAAGCAGCTGGTGGCCCAGAAGGTGCAGCTGGTTGCCTTCCCCAAGGCGCTGATGGATGCGGCCTTCAAGGAATCGATGGCGGTCTACGACGAGCTGTCCACCAGCAACCCGAACTGGAAGAAGGTCTACGCCGACTACGCCGCCTTCCGCCGAGACCAGAACCTGTGGTTCCGCTTCACCGAAGCGCAGTTCGACCGCTACATGCAGTCGGCCAAGCTCTGAGGCCGCGCGGCACCCGCTCCAGCCCCGCCTTGGCGGGGCTTTTCTTTTTCCGCTCGGCCGGCGAGGGCCGAATGGGTAAACCCTTGCAGGAAGCTGAAAGTTGCACTCCTAGAATCTTCAGACAAACAGTGATTCATTCACAGCTTTCATGTCGGAGAGGAGCACTTCCATGCAACGTCGTTCCTTCATACGGCACACCGGCCTGGCCGGCGTGCTGGCCGCCGGTGCGGCACCAGCCGTGGTGCGCGCGCAGGCGGCGCTGCGCTGGCGTCTGGCGTCGAGCTTCCCGAAGTCGCTGGACACCATCTACGGCGCGGCCGAGGTGTTCGCGAAAAAGGTGGCCGACCTCAGTGGCGGCAAGTTCCAGATCTCGGTGCATGCCGGCGGCGAGTTGATGCCGCCCTTCGGCGTGGTCGACGGCGTGCAGAACGGCACGGTCGAGATGGCGCACACGGCGCCTTACTACTTCTTCGGCAAGGACGAGACCTTCGCCATCGGCTGCGCGATTCCCTTCGGGCTCAACTCGCGCCAGATGACGGCCTGGATGTACGAGGGCAATGGGATGAAGCTGATGCGCGAGTTCTACGCGCAGTACAACATCGTCAACTTCCCGGGCGGCAACACCGGCGCACAGATGGGCGGCTGGTACCGAAAGGAGATCAAGACGCTGGCCGACATGAAGGGCCTGAAGATGCGCATCGGCGGCTTTGCCGGCCGGGTGCTGGAGCGGCTCGGCTCGGTGCCGCAGAACATCCCTGGCGGCGAGATCTACCAGGCGCTGGAGAAGGGCACCATCGATGCGGCCGAATGGGTCGGCCCGTATGACGACCTGAAACTGGGGTTCAACAAGGTGGCGCCGGTCTACCACTACCCCGGCTGGTGGGAGGGCGGCCCGCAGCTCGACTTCTTCATCAACACCAAGGCCTACGACGGCCTGTCGTCGGAATACAAGGCGATGCTGGAAGCGGCCTCGGCCTTCGCCCACATCGACATGCAGGCCCGCTACGACGCGCGCAACCCGGCAGCCCTGAAGCAGCTGGTGGCCGCCAAGGCCCGGGTGCTGCCGCTGCCCAAGGCGGTGATGGATGCCGCCTTCCGGGAGTCGATGGCGCTGTACTCCGAGCTCAGCGCGAAGAACTCGAACTGGAAGAAGGTCTACGCCGACTACGCGAACTTCAGGCGCGACCAGAACCTGTGGTTCCGCTTCACTGAAGCGCAGTTCGACCGCTACATGCAATCGTCCCGCCTGTGAGCGGGAGGCCGCCTGCCCTCAGGCAGGCGGCAAGCCTCAGCCGCGGGTGGCGGTGGCCGCCTGGAACAGGCGGGTGCACCGCCCGCCAGAGCGGCAGAAGGCCAGCACCGGCTTGGGCAGCGTCTCCAGCAACTCGGCGAAGCGGGCGATCTCCTCGGGGGTTTGCACCGAGGGGCTCACCGGCAGGTGCACATACTGGAGGCCGGCCGCCTTGGCAGCCGCCTCCATCTGCTCGCTGGTGGGCTGGGTCGGGCCGCCTTCATGGTCCGGGCGGTTGTTGATGACACTCTTGAAGCCGGCCTCGGCAGCCGCCTGCATGGCCGCAGGCTCGAGCTGGGGCGCGACACACACTTCACTGGACAACTGCTGGATCGGCAGGCTCATCGTCTTCTCCCGGTGGGGTGGTGGCGAATTATCGGCTCAGCGCCTGCTTGATGGCGGCGGAGACCTGGCCCATCTCGGCCTTGCCGGCCAGCCGGGTCTTGGCCACGCCCATCACCTTGCCCATGTCGCCCGGGCCGGCAGCGCCGGTTTCGGCAACGATGCGGGCCACCTCGGCGGCAATCTCCTCGGCGCTCAGCCGCTGCGGCAGGTAGGCCTCGAGCACCTTGATCTCGGCGGCTTCCTTGTCGGCGAGGTCGGTGCGACCGGCAGCGCTGTATTGGGTGTGGGAGTCCTTGCGCTGCTTGATGAGCTTGTCGACGATGCCGACCACGGCCACGTCGTCCAGCTCCACGCGCTCGTCGACTTCCTTCTGCTTCATGGCGGCCAGCAGCATGCGAATGGTCGAGAGGCGCTCGACTTCCTTGGCGCGCATCGCTGCCTTCATGTCTTCGGTGATCTGGTTCTTCAGGCTCATGGCGGTCTCTGGCGAAACGAAGGGGTGATGGTACTGCGTCGCGGCAGGCGGCGGCAGGGCGGAGGTGGGTGGCGCGCCAAAGCGGCCCAACAACGAAAAAGCCCGCGTGGGCGTCCCCAGGCGGGCTTTGTCAGTGCGCTGTCGGCGAGCGCGTCAGCGGATCAGTACAGCTTCTTGGGCAGCTGCATGCTGCGCACGCGCTTGTAGTGACGCTTGACGGCGGCGGCCTTCTTGCGCTTGCGCTCGGCGGTCGGCTTTTCATAGAACTCGCGGGCACGCAGCTCGGTCAGCAGGCCCAGCTTTTCGATGGTGCGCTTGAAGCGGCGCAGGGCCACGTCGAACGGCTCGTTTTCTTTGACGCGAATGGTAGTCATTGAGAGATCGGATCCTTGGATACGTGCGTTGCCGCCAAGACGGTGTCTGTTCACTGTGTGCTGCAAGCTAGGCCCAGGTGTACGGGCTGGGCTCACGGCGAAAAGACAGCGAAATGCGACGGACGCGGGTTTGCCAGCAAAGACCGCGATTATAGGTAGAAATTTCGCAAATGCAAAATGCCTGCTGGATTCCACTGCTGCGAGCCGTCGCCGCGGGCCGTGGCCTGCTTCACGCTTGCGGTGCCGCCTCGCGCGGGGCCGACTGGCTCGCCGCGAGCGCCCGTGCGCAGGCAGCCGCGCTGGCCCAGGCCCATTGGAAGTTGTAGCCACCCAGCCATCCGGTGACGTCCACCACCTCGCCGATGAAATACAGCCCGGGCACGTGCCGGCTCTGCATGTCCTGCGAGCCGAGCTCCCGCGTGTCCACACCGCCGGCGGTGACCTCGGCCTTGCGATAACCCTCGGTGCCGGCGGGCAGCAGCTCCCAGCGATGCAGCCGCTGGGCCAGGCCGTCGAGGTCCTTGTCCTTGACCTCGGCGATCGGCCGGGTGGCCAGCTGCGGCACGGCAGCCAGCCAGGTGTCGAGCAGCCGTGCCGGCAGCAGGCCGTGTAGCTCGTTGCCCAGCTGCTTGCGCGAGCCGGCCTTGGCCGCGCGCAGGTGGGCGGCCAGGTCGAGCTGGGGGGCGAGATCCAGTTGCAGCGGCTGTCCGGGCCGCCAGAAGCTCGAGATCTGCAGCACGGCCGGTCCGCTCAGGCCTCGGTGGGTGAACAACAGGTCTTCGAGGAACTCGGTGCGAGCCTTGCCGGCACCGGCGGCAATGCGCACCTCCAGCGAGAGGCCGGCCAGTGCGGCATATGGCGCAAAGGCTTCCGACGTGAAGGTGAGCGGCACCAGCGCCGGGCGCGGCTCGACCAGCCGGTGGCCAAACTGGCGTGCCAGCCGGTGGCCGAAATCGGTCGCACCGATCTTCGGAATCGACAGGCCGCCGGTGGCCACCACCAGGCGGGGCGCCTGCACCGGGCCGCCCGAGGTGTCCAGCTCGAAGCCCCGCACGCCGTGCCGTACGGCCTGCACCTCGCACGGCTGCCAGCGCTGCACCCGGCCCTGCTCGCATTCACGCAGCAGCATGGCGATCAGGTCTTCGCTGGAGTGGTCGCAGAAGAGCTGGCCCTTGTGCTTCTCGTGGAAGGGGATGCGGTGGCGCTGCACCAGCGCAATGAAGTCCTGCGGGGTGTAGCGGGCGAGCGCCGAGCGGCAGAAGTGCGGGTTGTCGGACAGGAAGTTGGCCGGGCCGGCGTCGCGGTTGGTGAAGTTGCTGCGGCCGCCGCCGGAGATACGGATCTTCTCCGCCACCTTGGCTGCATGGTCGATGAGCAGCACCTTCTGGCCCAGCTGGCCGGCAATGCCTGCACAGAACAGCCCGGCGGCGCCTGCTCCGATGATGACCGCGTCGAACTTCTGCATGGCGCGGGATTATCGTCCCTCGCCCGATCGGCGACGATGCGCCGGCTTCAGGCCGGGCGCCGCGACGTCAACCCTTCCACGTGAACGGAAACTTCAACTGCTTCCAGAAGCCCACCGGCACATAGTCGCCCAGCACGCCGTAGTCGCGTGGCCACTTGCGGTCGGCCTTCACGGCGGTGCCGAAAAGATGGTCGAGGAAGGCGAAGTGGGCCGCGTAGTTGCGGTCCAGCGCCTCCTGGTCCTGCGAGTGGTGCCAGTGGTGGAAGTTGGGCGTGACCAGCAGGTAGCCGAGCGGTCCGAGCCGGACGTCGACATTGGCATGGTTGAAAACGGCTTGGAAGCCGACGATGACGATGTAGGTGTCGATGACTTCCTTGGAGAAGCCGAGCACGAAGATCGGTGCCAGCACGAGCGTGCGGGTCAGCACCAGCTCCAGGATGTGCTGCCGGGAGCCGGCCAGCCAGTCCATGCTTTTCACGCTGTGGTGCACCGCGTGCAGCCGCCACAGCGCCGGCACCTCGTGGTAAGCCCGGTGGGTCCAGTACTGCACCAGGTCGGCCACCAGCACGATCAGGAACAGCGCGACGGGGAAGGGCAGGTCCTGCACCCAGGCCTGCACCCCGTCCTTGACGGCCCAGCCAAAGAGCTGGTGCACCAGCAGGTTGGTGGCCAGCAGGATGAAGCCCACCACCATGTGGTTGACGATGAAGTGGTGCAGGTCGCACTGCCATTCGGCACGGAACACGGGCTGCTGGCGCCGCAGCGGGAACAGCTTCTCGATGAAGATGAAGATCAGCGTCGAGCCGAGCAGGTCGAGGATGAACCAGTCCAGGCCGATGTAGGGCGTGTGGTCCGGGAAGTCGTTCACCGGCACCTTGTGCCCGCCGAGCGCCAGCGTCAGGGCCACCAGCGTGAAGGCCGCGAAGGACAGCCAGCGCACGCGGCCGAACACGACGTTGAGCAGCGCGGTGGAGCCGGCGATGACCATGGCCCAGTACATCACGCTGCGCAGGGTCTGCACATCGTAGGACTTGCGCAGTTGCGGCGTCGTCAGGTATTGCGGGAAGTGGAAGGCCAGCACCCCCAGGAAGCACAGCAGGGCCAGGGTCAGCGCCACCACCCCGGACACCATGCCGGTGCCGCGGCGCAGGTGGCCATGCGACTCGCCCAGTTGATTGATCTTTTCCAGCAGCATGACCCCGTCCCTTCCAACCGGCGCGGCAGCGGCAAGGTGTCGCGGCCTGTGTCCCTCTCAGTGCCCGGCAATTATCCGGGCAGTCCTGCATCCGTCACCGTCTGCTCCCTAGAATGGGGGGATCCTCCCTGCAGTGCTCCTCGACGGGTGCTGCATCCAACCGGTTGTTCCCCCATGTCCGCATCCACCAGCGGGTCCCTGGCCCGCCCGTCTGCTTCGCTGCGCGCTGCACGCTGGGGCACGCGTGCCAACTTCTTCTGCGCCGGCTTCCTGTTCGCGACCTGGGGTGTGCACGTGCCGACGGTGCGTGCTCACTACGAGATTGGCGAATGGGCGCTGAGCATGGCGATGCTGGCGGCCGGCGTCGGTGCCTTGCTGGGGCTGTCGCAGGCCGGCCGGCTGATCGGCCGCTATGGGCCGAAGTCGGTCGCCTGGGTGTGCGGCCTCAGCTCCACGGTGGCGATCGGCTGCCTGCTCAGCTTTCCAAGCTATCCCGGGTTGCTCGCAGCGCTGGCGCTGTTCGGGGTGATGAGCAGCGTGTTCGACGTGGCTATCAATGCCGAGGCGTCGGAGCTGGAGCGGCAGGAGGGCCGGCCGCTGATGAGTGGCTTCCATGCCCTGTTCAGCCTCGGCGGCATGGCAGGCGCGGGCCTGGGCAGCCTGCTGCTGGGGTGGCTGGTGGACCCGAAGAGCCACCTGCTGTGGGCCGCCGTGGCGACGGCGGTGGCGATATGGGCGGGCTGCCTGCAGATGCTGCCGCATGTGGCTGCACCGTCCGAGCCAACGCGCTTTCGCCTGCCGAGTGGCGTGCTGCTGCTGCTGGGCGTGCTGGCGGCGCTGGGATTGGTGTCCGAAGGCGCCATGTACGACTGGAGCGTGCTCTTCATGCAGAAGGAGCTGGGCAGCCCGCAAGACCTGGCGGCGCTTGCCTATGCGAGTTTTTCGGGCGCGATGGCCGCGGCCCGTTTCGGCGGCGACTGGCTGCGCGCCCGGGTGGCGGCGGCGCCGCTGATGTTCGCCAGCGCCTTGCTGGCGACGCTGGCGATGGCGATGGTGCTGCTGGTGCGCGAGCCGGTGGTGGCGCTGATCGGTTTCGCACTGGTGGGAGCCGGGCTGGGCAATGTGGTGCCGGTGCTGTTCAGCGCGGCAGCCAGCGTGCCGGGCACCACGCCGGCCCATGGCATCGCGGCGGTGTCCTCGGTGGGCTACCTGGGCTTCATGGCCGGCCCGCCGGTGATCGGCATGCTGGCCGAGGGTTGGTCGCTCACGGCGGCCTTGTTCGTGGTGGTCCTGTTCGCCGGCGTGCTGGCAGCAGCCTCCCGGCGGGCACTGGCACAGGTGGGTTGAGCCGTCGGCTCGCCGGGGCGTGCGGTGGTGCGCTGCCGCGTCAATGACAAATGCAGAAGGGGTGAGGGATGAGCTGGGATGCGTGGTGGGTGTTCTTCTTTGCAGCCTGGGCCATTGCGCTGTCGCCGGGCTCGGGGGCGGTGCTGTCGATGAGCCACGGGCTCTCCTACGGCTTTGCGCGGGCCAGCGTCACCATCCTGGGGCTGCAGGCGGGCCTGCTGTTCATCCTGGTGGTGGCCGGCGCGGGTCTGGGCGCGGTGCTGCTGGCGTCGGAAACCGCCTTTGCCGTGGTCAAGACGGTGGGCGCGCTCTACCTGCTGTGGCTGGGTGTGCAGCAGTGGCGGGCGCCGGCGGCGCGCCAGGCCGGCCAGCAGGTGGCCCCCATGTCGGCGCGGCGGCGGTTCCTGACCGGGGCGCTGACCAATGCCACCAACCCCAAGGGCATCGTCTTCATGGTGGCGGTGCTGCCGCAGTTCATCGATCCGGCCGGCCCCCTGGGACTGCAGCTGTTGATCCTGGGCGCGACGATGACGGCGGTCGATCTGGTGGTGATGCACGGCTACGCGCTGCTGGCGGCCAACCTGCAGCGCTGGCTGCGCAGCGAGCGGGCCGGCCGCTGGCAGAACCGGTGCTTCGGCGGCGTGCTGATGCTGGTGGGTGCGGCGCTGTTCTTCGTCAGGCGGCAGCCGCACTGAAGGGGCTGGCCGCCGCGCTGGCAGCCGCCAGGCCGCGCAGCACATCGCCCACGATGATGACGGCCGGGCTGCCGAGGCCTTCGCGCTCCAGGGTTGCCTGCAGCTGGCCCAGCGTGGACAGCGCCTGGCGCTGCCCGGGCAGGCTGGCGTGCTGCACGATGGCCAGCGGAGTGCCGGCCGGCAGGCCGCTGAGCAGGCCGGCCTCCAGCTGGGCCGCCTGGGCCACCCCCATGTAGATCACCAGCGTGAAGCCTTGCGCCGCCGTAGCGGCCAGTTGTGGCCAGTCCAGCGGTGCGCCGTCGCTGCGGGCGTGGCCGGTGACGAAGATCACGCCGTGCGCATGGTCGCGGTGCGTGAGCGGCGCCCCCAGGCTGGTGGTGGCCGCCAGGCCGGCGGTGATGCCGTTGACCACTTCCACCTCCACGCCCGCGGCCCGCAGGTGCTCCTGCTCCTCGCCGCCGCGGCCGAAGATGAAGGGGTCGCCACCCTTGAGCCGCACGACCCGCTCGCCCTTGAGTGCCTCGTTGAGCATCAGCCGCCCGATGAAGTCCTGTGGGGTGCTGCTGCAGCCGCCGCGCTTGCCCACCCTCACTACACGCGCGCTGCGCCTGGCATAGCGGAGCACGCCTTCGCTGACGAGGTCGTCCACCAGCAGCACGCTGGCGCGGCGGATGGCCTTGACGGCCTTGACGGTGAGCAGTTCGGGATCACCCGGGCCGGCCCCGACGAGCGTGACTGTGGGGCGGCGGGCGGCAGCGGCTTCAGGCAGAGCGTTCATCTCGGTCCGTGATGGCGATCGGTAGACGCCGCAGGGAATGCAAGATGCATTCCACTTGCTGCAGCAAGGCCGGGGGGGCTGGCTTCTCGCCGCTGACCACGCTCTGGATATAGACGGCGGTGGTTGGCGCGTCGCACTGCCGCGGCAGCAGGGGCATCTCGGTCAACACCCCTTCGCGGGCCGGCACGCTCAGTGCCGGCTGGGGCTGGCCATGCAGGAACACGTCCATGCGGGGCGTGCGGCGCGGGTCGGCCACCGGCTCGCCCTCGGTGCCGCGCATCAGCAGCGCGTTGGCACCGGTCTGCTGCAGGAACTGGGTCAGGGTGCTGCCGTACTCGGGATGGGTGTAGTTGACCACCCGCAGCGCGCTGCCCGGGGTGCAGGGGTCCAGCAGCTTGGCCACCGTGTGGCCGGGGTTGCGCAGGCCGATGACCCAGCGTGCATCCAGCAACCTCGCCAGCGGCGGGCACAGCCGGTCGGTGCGGATGTAGACCGGTTCGCGCCGCCGCCAGGCCTGCTGAATGCCGGCAGCGTCCTGCGCCACCGGCAGGCCGAGGTCGCGGAAGATGTCGGCCGTGGTCACCCGGGCGGGGTCTTCGGGCATGCCGTGGATCAGCACCGGCACGCCCTCCTGCGCCAGCAACAGGGCCAGCAAGGGCGTCAGGTTGGGCAGCCGCCGGGCCCCGTTATAGGACGGCAGCACCACGGTGGGGCGCATGCATTCGATGGGCAGGCAGCGCTCGACAGTGGCGGCCAGGAATCCATCCAGCTCGTCCAGCGATTCGCCCTTGATGCGCATCGCGATGGCAAAGGCGCCCAGCTCGAGGTCGCTCACCTGGCCGTCGAGCACCTGGGACATCAGGTCGTGTGCCTGCTCCCGGTCGAGGGCGCGCGCGCCCTCCTTGCCGCGGCCGATCTCCTTGATGTATTTGGCGATGCTCATGTGTCTCCTTGGCTGGGATGCCGGCCATCGAGTGGCCTTGCAGGGCGAACCGCAATTCTCAGGCCATTCGCATGGCTGCGGCGTGGGCGAGGCCGCCTTGGCGCGACGCGGGGGCTGGGGCCGTGGTTGGCCCCACCCGGCGCGCCACGACGCAGAACACGAAGGATCCGGGAATGCTGCAGGCGCCGCGGGGCACCGAGCCGCCAGGGGCAGCTGCATCCCTGCTTGCCCGCGGTGCGCGCCGTGTTCCCTGTCTTCCCGCGCCGAGCCCTGCCGATGACGCGTGGCGGCGATCCACGCTCGCAGCAGCCGCGGGCGCCGGGGACACGGGCACTGCCGCGGGCCGGTCCTCAAGCCACGCTCAATTGCAGGCGGATCAGGCGCTTGAGCTCCGGCACGCAGGAGCCGCAGTTGGTGCCGCACTTGAGCCGCTCCTGGAGCTGCGACAGCTGGTGGTCGGCCGGGCCGCTGCAGCCTGGCAGGGCCTGGGCGATCTGCGGCTCCGAGACGTTGAAGCAGGTGCAGACCTGGCGGCCTCGCGCCTGCACCGCCACCGGTGCCTTGGCCCCCGGCACCAGCAGCAGCCGGCCATAGGCCTGCGCCGGCAACTGGTCCTGCAGCACGGCCTTGATCCAGGCTTCGGCGCTGGTGTCACCGGCCAGCACGAAAGCATGCAGCCGGCTTTCCTTGCCGCCCTGCGGCACCAGGCGCATGGCACGGCGCTGGCCGCGCCGGGCATCGTTGTAGCGCAGCACGTCGGCACCGCTCAAGCCCAGCAGTGCCTCGATGCGCGTCACCACTTCCGCCGCCGGCGCGTCATGTGCCGCGGCGCGGAACTGCAGGCCCGACAAGCCGTCCGCACTCGGTTCGCGGCCGAAGGGCACGCAGCTGGCGAAGGGGAAGGCGCGCATCAGGGTGCGCAACTCGGCGCGAGCGCGCAAGGCCTGCTCCTGGGGCAGCCAGCCGACTGCCAGCAGCGACCACGGCAGCTCCGCCTTCAGCACCTTGACTGCGGTGTGCTTCAGCTCGGGTTGCCGGGAGCTCGGGCAGTAGGCCGGCGTGGTGAGCGCATTGATGCCGCGCGCCGGCTCGCCGGTGCTGGTGCTGCCGGACAGGAATTCCTCGCCCCAGTGCATCGCGATGAAGGCCTGCGAGGGGCCGACCTGCTCGCTGGCCTGCGCCGGCAGCACGATGGAGCCACGCCTCGACGTGACGTAGACCAGATCGCCGTCCTTGAGCCCGCGCCGCTGCATGTCTTGCGCGTGGAGCTGCACCGCCGGCTCCGGCACATGGCCGAACAGGCGGCCCAGCGTGCCGGTGCGGCTCATGCCATGCCACTGGTCGCGCAGGCGGCCGGTGTTGAGGCTGAACGGGTAGCGAGCGTCGCGCGGCTCGGCCACCGCGGCATACGCCACGTTGGCGAAACGGGCGCGGCCGTCGGCGGTGGGAAAGTGGCCGTCGGCATACAGGCGGGGCGTGCCGCTGCGGGCGCCTTCGGGCATGGGCCACTGCTGCGGGCCGGCGCTGTCCAGCAGGGCGTAGCTGAGGCCGGTGATGTCGAGGTCGCGTCCGCGGGTGCTTTCCCGGTGCTCGCACCAGACGTCTTCCGGCGTCTCGTAGGGAAAGAGGGTGTCGCGGCCATGCAGGCGGTGCGGCAGGCGGCGCTCCAGCCGGCGGGCGAAGTCGACCACCGCCCGCCAGTCATGCCGGGCCTCGCCGGGCGCCGCCACGGCAGGGCGCACGCGGCTGATGCGGCGCTCGCTGTTGGTCACCGTGCCGTCCTTCTCACCCCAGCTGGTGGCCGGCAGCAACAGGTCGGCATAGGCGCAGGTGGCGGTCGAGGCAAAGGCTTCCTGCACCACCACGAACTCCGCGCGCTCCAGCGCGCGGCGCACGGTCGCTTGGTCGGGCATCGACTGTGCCGGGTTGGTGCAGGAAATCCACAAGGCCTTGATCTCGCCGCGGGCCGCCGCTTCGAACATCTCCACCGCGGTCTTGCCAGGCGTGGCCGGTACCTCGGGCACGCCCCACAGCGCGGCGACCTCGGCGCGGTGCTGTGGATTGGCGAGGTCCCGGTGGGCGCTCAGCAGGTTGGCCAGGCCGCCCACTTCGCGGCCGCCCATCGCATTGGGCTGGCCGGTCAGCGAGAAGGGGCCGGCGCCGGGCCGGCCGATCTGGCCGGTGGCCAGGTGCAGGTTGATCAGCGCCGCGTTCTTCGCGGTGCCGCTGCTGCTCTGGTTCAGGCCCTGGCAGTACAGCGAGAGCACCGAGGCGGACTCGCCGAACCAGCGCGCCGCCTGCACCAGCGCGGCTTCATCGATGCCGCAGATGCGCGCCACTTCACGCGGCGTGTAGTCGCGCACCGTGGCCTTGAGCGCCTCGAAGCCGTGGGTGTGGGCCTCGATGTAGCGCGTGTCGATGCGGCCGTCCCACAGCAGCAGGTGCAGCAGGCCGTGGAACAGCGCCACGTCGGTGCCCGGCAGCAGCGGCAGGTGCAGGTCGGCCACCTCGGCCGTCTCGGTGCGCCGGGGGTCGGCCACGATCAGCTTGAGCGCCGGATTGGCGCGTCGTGCCTCCTCGATGCGGCGAAACAGGATGGGATGGGCCCAGGCCGTGTTGGCGCCGGCGATGAAGATCAGCTGGGCATGGTCGATGTCTTCGTAGCAGTTGGGGGGGGCGTCGGCGCCCAGGGTCTGCTTGTAGCCAGCGACCGCGCTGCTCATGCACAGCCGGGAGTTGGTGTCGACGTTGTTGGTGCCGATGAGCCCCTTGGCCAGCTTGTTGAAGACATAGTAGTCCTCCGTCAGCAGCTGGCCCGAGATGTAGAAGCCGACCGCGTCCGGGCCGTCGCGCTCGACGATGCGGGCGAAGCGCTCCGCCGCCTCGTCGAGCGCCGCGTCCCAGCCCACGGTCTGCGGCACCTCGCCGCGGCGGGCTCGCCGCTGTGGATGCAGCAGCCGCGCCTGCAGCGTCACCGGCGCGGCGGCCGTCAGGTGCAGCGTGCTGCCCTTGGTGCAGAGGCGGCCGAAGTTGGCCGGGTGCGCGGGGTCGCCGCGCACCCCGGTGATCTGCTGCCCCTGCGATTCGATGATCACGCCGCAACCGACGCCGCAATACGGGCAGGTCGAGCGGGTTTCTTTCATGCTGGCCCCTTGCTGGTCGGTGATGGTCGCGGGCGTCTTCAGGCGGCCACCAGGCGGATGACGGCCTGCGCCTCGGCCAGGCCGGCGTCGAGAGCGAGGCGGTTCAGCTCGTCCAGGTCGAGGTAGACCTGGCCGTCCTCCACTTGCACGCTGAACTTCTGCGTGCAGCCGACGTCCGGCGCCTGGGCACAGCCGTCGGCCAGGCCAATGGTCCAGTTGTGCAGCGGGCAGGCCACGCTTTCGCCGAACACGATGCCCTGCGACAGCGGGCCGCCCTTGTGCGGGCAGCGGTCGAGCAGCGCGAACACCTTGTCGCTGGCGCTGCGGAAGATGGCAACGTCACAGGCGCCGGGGCGGGCGACGCGGCGGGCGCCGAGCACCGGGATGTCGTCGACGCGGCAGATGGCTTTCCATTGGCTCATGATGCGGGGCTCCTTGCTTGTTCTTGGATGGCTTCAGGCCGACAGCGGCTCGAACTGGCGGGTGTCGACCCGCGCCTTGTCGAACTCGAACCAGGGATCGGGCTCGCCGTCCAGCGCGAACTGCAGCCGCTCCCACAGGGCCTTGCGGTTGGCGGCGTCTTCCAGCACCGCCTTCTTGATGTGCTCCATGCCGACCCGCTGCAGGTAGTGCACGGTGCGCTCCAGGTACCAGCCTTCCTCGCGGTAGAGCTGCAGGAAGGCGCCGCTGTACTCCAGCACCTCCTCGGCGGTCCTCACCTTGCAGAAGAAGTGGCCGGCTTCGGTCTTGATGCCGCCATTGCCGCCGATGTAGAGCTCCCAGCCGGAGTCGACCCCGATCACGCCGACATCCTTGATGCCCGATTCCGCGCAGTTGCGCGGGCAGCCGCTGACGGCGAGCTTCACCTTGTGCGGCGCATACATGCGCCACAGGGCGCGTTCCAGGTCCTTGCCCATCTGGGTGCTGTCCTGGGTGCCGAAGCGGCACCATTCGCTGCCCACGCAGGTCTTCACCGTCCGCAGCGCCTTGGCATAGGCATGCCCCGAGGGCATGCCGATGTCGCGCCAGACGTTGACCAGGTCTTCCTTCTTGACGCCCAGCAGGTCGATGCGCTGGCCGCCGGTCACCTTGACGGTGGGAATGCGGTACTTGTCCACCACGTCGGCGATGCGGCGCAGCTCGGCGGCGGTGGTCTCGCCGCCCCACATGCGCGGGATCACCGAGTAGGTGCCGTCCTTCTGGATGTTGGCATGCGAGCGTTCGTTGATGAAGCGCGACTGCGGATCGTCCTTGGCCTCCTTGGGCCAGGTGGAGATCAGGTAGTAGTTCACCGCCGGGCGGCAGCTGGCGCAGCCGTTGGGCGTGCGCCACTCCATGAACCGGAACACGCTGTCGATGGTGATGAGCTTGTGCTCGCGGACGGCCTGGCGCACCTCGGCATGGCTGTGGTCGGTGCAGCCGCACAAGGCCTTCTTCTTCGGCGTCGCCGAATAGTCGCCGCCCGCGGTGGACATCAGGATCTGCTCCACCAGCCCGGTGCAGGAGCCGCAGGAGGCGCTGGCCTTGGTGTGCTTGCGCACCTCGTCGAGCGTGAACAGGCCTTTCTCCTTGATGGCCTTGCAGATGGTGCCCTTGGTGACGCCGTTGCAGCCGCACACCTCCGCATCGTCGGCCATGCTGGCGGCCTTGTTCTGGCCTTCGTGGCCGGCCACGCCGAGGTGGGATTCGCCGAACATCAGCTTGTCGCGGATCTCGCTGACCTTGCGGCCTTCACGCAGTAGCTGGAAGTACCAGCTGCCGTCCACGGTGTCGCCGTAGAGGCAGGCGCCGACCAGCTGGTCGTCCTTGATGACGAGCTTCTTGTAGACGCCACCATAGGGATCGCTCATCACGATCTCCTCGGTGCCGTCGCCGCCCATGAAGTTGCCGGCCGAGAACAGGTCGATGCCGGTGACCTTCAGCTTGGTCGACACCTGCGAGCCGGTGTAGCGGCCGATGCCGAACTCGGCCAGGTGGGTGGCGCAGACCTTGCCCTGCTCGAACAGCGGTGCCACCAGGCCGTAGGCGATGCCGCGGTGGGCGGCGCATTCGCCGACCGCATAGATGCGCGCGTCGGTGACAGTCTGCAGGGTGTCGCTGACGACGATGCCGCGGTTGCAATGCAGGCCGATCTTCTCGGCCAGCGTGGTGTTGGGGCGGATGCCGGCGGCCATCACCACCAGGTCAGCCGGCACCTCCTTGCCGTCCTTGAACTGCACCGCCATCACACGGCCGGCACGGCCGCCGTCCTGGTCGCCGATCAGGGCCGCGGTCTGGGCGCCGAGCAGGAACTTCAGGCCGCGCTCCTCGAGCGACTTCTGCAGCAACTTGCCCGCCACATCGTCGAGCTGGCGCTCCATCAGCCACGGTGCGATGTGCACCACGCTCACCTGCATGCCGCGCAGCATCAGGCCGTTGGCCGCCTCCAGGCCCAGCAGGCCGCCACCGATCACCACCGCGTGCTTGTAGCGCTGCGCAGCCTCGATCATCGTGTTGGTGTCCTGGATGTCGCGGTAGGCAATCACGCCGTCCAGGTCCTTGCCCGGCACCGGCAGGATGAAGGGGTTGGAGCCGGTGGCCAGCAGCAGCCGGTCGTATTCGGCGGTGGTGCCGTCCTCGGCGGTGACGACACGCCGGCGCCGGTCCACGTCGACCACCTTCTTGCCCAGGTGCAGGGTGATGCCGTGCTCGGCATACCAGTCCAGCGGGTTGAGGACGATCTCGTCCAGCGTCTGCTCGCCGGCCAGCACCGGCGACAGCAGGATGCGGTTGTAGTTGGGATGCGGCTCGGCACCGAAGACGGTGATGTCGTAGAGGTCGGGGGCGATCTTCAGCAGCTCCTCGAGCGTGCGCACGCCCGCCATGCCGTTGCCCACCATCACCAGTTTCATCTTCCTCATGGTCTTACTCCAAGGCTATGCGCCGACGGGTTCAAGCGAAAAGGGTGCCAATACGCAGTGCGTTCGCTGCGTCCTTGGCTTGAAGCGGGCCGGCCGGGCGCACTGTTTTGGCGCCGCGCAGCTTCCCGGGGACAATGCCCGCCGGCGCGCATGGCGCTGCACAGCAGGCAGGGACAAGATGGGTTTGGAAGTGGACGTCGGCCACTGCAGCGAGCGCGGCCCGCGGCCCGGCAACGAGGACTTCGCGGCCGCCGTGGCGCCCCCGCCCGGCGAGGCCGCCCGTGGCTGGATCGCTGCGCTGGCCGACGGCGTCTCGGCGGGGGGCCATGGCGCCGAGGCGGCCCAGACGGCCGTGCTGAGCCTGGTGCGCGACTACCACGCCACCCCCGACACCTGGGACACCACCGTCGCGCTCGACCGCCTGATTGGCGCCCACAACGCCTGGCTGGCCGACCACAACCGCCGCCGTGCCGGACCGGCTGCCATGTGCACGCTGACGGCGGTGGTGCTGCAGGGACAGGGCTACACGGTGGCGCATGTGGGCGACACCCGGGCCTGGCTGCTGCGCGACGGCGAGTGCGTGCAGCTGACGCAGGACCACAGCTTCGACCATCCCGATCTGCGCCACCGCCTCATGCGGGCCCTGGGCCTGGACGACCTGGTGCGCGTGGACTACCTGCAAGGCCGGCTGCAGGCCGACGACGTGCTGCTGCTGACCAGCGACGGCGTGCACCGCGCTCTCAAGCGCAGCCGGCTGGCGGCGCTGGCCCTGCACGGCGACGCCAGCCTGGCCAGCGAGGCCATCGTGCGCGAAGCCGTTGCCGCGGGCAGCCGCGACAACGCCACCGCGCTGGTGATGCGGGTGCTGCACCTGGCCGAGGCCCGGCTGGAGGACATGCTGCTGCTGGGCCGCCAGCTGCCGGTGCCGCCGCGGCTCAAGGCCGGCGACCGCCTGGACGGGCATGTCATCGAAGTGCTCGTCAGCGACGACGGCGTGCATCGCCTCTACCGGGCGCGCGAACCGGTTCGCGGCGAGCCGGTGGCCCTGAAGACGCTGCACGAGGCGCGCGCCGCCGACCCGCAGGAGCGCGCGATGCTGGCGCACGAGGCCTGGCTGGGCAGTCGCGCCGGCAGCGGGTTCGTGCGCCTGCGCGAGCAGCGCGACGCCAGCGCCTTCTACCTGGTGTTCGACTGGCATGAAGGCCAGACGCTGGAGCAGTGCCTGGCGAGTGGCCGGCGCTTCGGCGTCGACCAGGTCGTGGCCGCCGCGCTGGCCGTGGTGCGCGCCCTGGGCGGGCTGCATCGGCAGGGTGTGATTCATCGTGACATCAAGCCCGCCAACCTGCACCTCGGCGTCGATGGGCAATGGCGCGTGCTCGACCTGGGGGCCGCCGTCTCCGGTCGCGAACCGCAGGCGCAGCGCCTGTTGCATGCCGGCACGCCGAGCTACATGAACCCCGAGCAGTGGCCCGGCCCCCACGGGGACGCCGAGCCGGCCGATGCCGCGAGCGACCTCTACGCGCTCGGTGTCACCCTGTATCGCTGGCTGACCGGTCGGCTGCCCTATGGCGAGATCGAGCCCTACCAGAGCGGGCGTTTCCGCCGCGACCCGTGCGCGCCGTCGCGCAGCCGGCCCGACGTGCCGATCTGGCTGGACCATGTCGTGCTGAAGGCGGTCGCCCGCGAGAAGGCCCAGCGCTTCGAAACCGCTGAGGAGTTCGCGCTCGCGCTCGAACGAGGTGCCTCGCGCCCGCTGCCCGCCCCGGGGGCCACCCCGCTGGTGGCCCGCGACGAGGCGGCGCTGTGGAAGATCGGCCTGGGGCTGTCGCTGCTGTTCAACCTGCTGCTGGTGATCTGGCTGCTGTTCCTGCCGCGTTGAACCGCAGCAGGCAGCAGGCGGGCAGTGGGCGGGGCGCCGGCGCATCGTCATCTCGTGCATGCCTCCGCGCTCACTCGGCCTGAGTGGTGTAGCGGGCCCGGCCATAGTCGTGCGGGGCCGGCGTTGTGGCTGCCGGCGGGCGCGCGCGGCCCCCCTTCTCGGCCCAGGTGCGGGTCCAGCGGATCTGGGCCACCCGCAGCACCAGCAGCATCAGCAGCGCCAGCACCGCGAAGACGACAAAGCCCCAGAGGTAGCTGCCGGCATGCTGCTTGGACAGGCCCATCGCGTTGGGCACCAGGCCGCCGCCCAGCGCGCCGACCTCGCCGATCATCGAGCCCGCCACTGCGGTGCTCAGTGGCCAGCGCAGCGGCACCAGCTGGAACAGCGCCCCGTTGCCGGCACCGAGCGCCGCGAAGCAGAGCATGAACAGCAGCGTGGTGACGACCACCGACTGCCCCGCCAGGCCGCACAGCACCAGGCAGGCGGCCACCATCAGCAGCACCGCCGTCAGCGTGTTGACGCCGCCGATGCGGTCCGAGATGTAGCCGCCCACCACCCGTACCGCGGAGCCCATCAGGGTGGCCAGCATGGTGAGCTGACCAGCCTCGATCTTGGTCACCTTGAACTGGTCGTAGAAGTAGGTCGGCAGGAAGCTGGACAGGCCGATGAAGCCGCCGAAGGTCACCACGTAGATCAGGCTGAAGACCCAGCCGTCCTTCTCGAACAGGCAGGACAGGTGCTCGCGCAGGGTCTGGTGCTCCCGGTCGGGCGGCTCCTTCGCGGCCAGCCACATCACGGCCATGGGCAGCAACATCGTGAAGGCCGCCATGCCGTACACGGCCTGCCAGCCATAGTGGGTCGCCAGCGGTGGGGCAAACAGCACCGCCAGCACGGTGCCGGAGTTGCCCGCACCTGCCAGGCCCATCGCCAGGCCCTTGTATTGCGGCGGGAACCAGCCCGAGCCGAGCGACAGCGCCACACCGAAGCTTGCGCCGGCAATGCCCAGCAGCACGCCCATGGCCAGTACCGAGTCATAGCTGTCGACGAAGAAGTAGCCGAAGGCCAGTGCCAGCACGATCAGGCTCATCTCGACCATCGCCGCGTTCTTGCGCCCGATGTACTGCGCCAGCACGCCGAGCGGGAAGCGCATCAGCGCGCCGGCCAGGATGGGCACCGACACCATGAAGCCCTTCTGCGCTGCGCTGAGCTGGAAGGCCTCGCCGATGAAGGGCCCCATGGCGCCGTTGAGCACCCAGATGGCGAAGCAGAAATCGAAGTACAGGAAAGAGGCCAGCAGCGTGGGCCAATGACCTGAGGAAAGAAAGCTCTTGTAGCCTGCCATGAAGCGACTCCGGACGGATGGAACGTGGACGGGGATGGATTCAGGCCTGGCCTGCACGGGAGGTCGGCGCGGGCGACGAGCGCCGACCGGCGGCAGGGCGGGGCAGGGGGGCCGGCAGGGGGCGGCCCGGGTGAATGGGGGCGTGGCGCATGATGCTCTCCAGCAGGAACAGGGTCCTCGCCTGCGGCGGGGACATGGAGGCACATGGCTGCGCACGGCGCTGTGCGCATGGCCGGCGGTGCTGTGACCGGCCTGGGTGCATCGTCACACCCGAGGCGATGCAAAAGCAACGTCCATGCCAAAGCTTCCGCGCTTGCGTGCACCGCCATGGCGTGTTCTTTGCATCTACGCCCGTCGGTCTGGCTGAGAGCAAGAGGGGCGAATGACGTCGGTGCTGGTGGTGTGTGCAGAAGCGGCCGCGGCTGCCATGCTGGTGGCCGACCTCGACGGGGTCGGCATTCACGTGCTTGGTGCGGTGGACCGCCGCAATGTGGTGCGGGACACGGTGCGCCATGCACCGGACCTGCTGGTCTGGTCCGAGGCGGTGCCCGACGAGCCGATGTTCGAGGCCCTTGCGGCGCTGGCCTCTACCGCGCCGCTGCCGGTGGTGGTTTTCACGGCCGATGCCGATGCGGACAAGATGAGCCGGGCGCTGGCCGCGGGCGTGCATGCCTGGGTGGTCGACGGCTATGCGCCCCAGCGAGTGCGCCCCTTGCTGCACCTGGCCCAGGCCCGCTTCCGCCATGAGCAGCAGCTGCGCACCGCGCTCGAGGACGTGAGCCACCGCTTCGAGGAACGCAAGCTGGTGGACCGTGCCAAGGGTATCCTGATGCGGGCCACCCAGGTCTCCGAAGAAGAAGCGTTCCGACTGCTGCGCACCTTGTCGATGCGTGACAACCGGCGCGTCGGCCAGGTCTCGCGTCAGGTCATCGATGCAGCCCGCTACGCTGAGGCCATCAACCGCGCGGGGCAGTTGCGCATGCTGTCGCAGCGCCTGGTCAAGTTGCATGCGCTGCTCGCGGCCGAGGTCGACACGGCCGGCTCGCGGGCCCTGATGGCTGCCTCGGTGAGCCGGGTGGAGGCCAACCTCGACGTGCTGTCGCGCAGCCTGCCCGCAGCCACCTTCGGCGACTTGCTGGATGAAGTGCAGCGACTGTGGGCAGAGTTGAAGCCGAGCCTCGGCCGTCCGGCACAGGTCGCGCCCCTGGCGCCGCTCGACGAGCTGGCCGGACGGTTGCTCAAGGGCGCCGAGCGGCTCACGACGGTGCTCGAGTCGGCCAGCCAGCTCCATTCATTGCACATCGTCAATATCTGCGGGCGGCAGCGCATGTTGTCGCAGCGCCTGGCCAAGCAGGCGCTGCTGGCGCGGCTGCTCGAAGGCGCCCAGGCCGACGCCGCTCAGGCTGGCCTGCGCGAGACGGTGCAGCAGTTCGAACAATCGCTGGCCTGGCTCCAGGCGGCCCCGCTCACCACCTCCGACATCCGCCAGTTGCTGGAGGCGGCGAGCCTGAGCTGGCGGTCGTTCTCGAGCGGGCTGCAGCAGGCCCACAGGGCCGACGGGCGGCTCGCACTGGCAGCAGCCAGCGAGGACCTGCTGGAGCTGTTCGACCGGCTGACAGAGCGCTATGAGCGCAGCATCGACCTGCTCACCCGCTGAAAGCGGCACTATTTCGCGCTTGCCCGATGCCCTGAACGAGGGGGCTGCTCGCGCCATGCCAGCACATGTTCAGGCGCTTGGGTGGACAATGACGCATCCGTGCGGCAAGTCGCCCGCGGAACCCGACATTGCACCGTCCTGGAGCCGCGATCGGTTCGCCAGGCCCGCTCATGGAACAGCCGCAACTCATCGCCGGGGCGCAGAGCGCGCCCAGCCAGACGCCGCCCGACCTGCCGTCGCCGGCCTTGCTCGCGCTGCTGCTGGCAGCCACGGAACACAGCCAGGGCGCCGTCTATGCCAAGGATGGCGATGGCCGCTATGTCTATGCCAACCCCGCCGCAGCCCGCTTGCTGGGCCGCGCCGTCGAAGAGGTGCTGGGCCGCACGGACGATGAACTGCTGCCGCCCGAATTCGCTGTGCCGTTGAAGAGCGCCGATCAGGCCGCACTGGCCCAGCGCCATCCGCTCCACCGTGACGACAAGCTGCCCGGCACACCGGGCGGGCAGCCGGTGGAACTGGCGGCGGTGCGGGTGGCGGTGGTGCCGGACCCGCTGGCCGAGGCTCGCTATCTGTGCGGCGTCTGGACCGATGTGACCGAGCCGCGGCGCCACCAGGCGCAGCTGCGCCAGGCGCTGGCGCAGCTCGAACAGCAGCAGCGCCAGAACGAGGAGCTGCGCCAGGAAGTGCGCGACCAGGCGGTGCGCGACCCGGTCACCGGCGTCTACAACCGCCGCCACTTCGAAGAGCAGCTGCATCGTGAGATCGACCTCTCGATGCGCGAACACCGCGAGTTCGCCTTGGTATCGGTGCAGGTGGATGGTCATGCGCGCTTGCTGGCCACTCACGGCCGCGAGGCGGCAGAGCGCACGCTCCAGGCGCTGGGTCGGCTGCTGCGCAGCAACACCCGGGTGATGGATGCGCCCTGCCGGCTTGGCGAGGACCGTTTCGCGGTGGTGCTGTCAGGCGTCGGCCTGGCCACGGCGCATGCCCGCATGGAAAGCGTGCGCCGGCAGTGCGAGGCCCAGCTGGTGATGCTGGAGGGCGCCGAGCTGCACTTCACCGTGTCCATGGGCGTGGCCAGCTTCCCGCACACCGCCTATGACCGAGAGGGCTTGCTGCGCAGTGCCGATGCGGCGCTCGAGGAGGCCAAGCGCCGTGGCAGCAACTGCGTGATGCTGGCGGCCATTCCCTTTGGGCCGGCCGCGCCGCCCCCTCAGGCCAGCGCCTTGTAGAGCATGTAGGCGGCGAGCAGGTAGAGCGTGCAGGCAAAGGCACGCTTGAGCTGGCGCACGTTCATCGCGTGTGCTGCACGTGCCCCCAGCGGGGCGGCCAGCACGCTGGCCGAAGCGATCACCACCAGGGCCGGCAGGTAGAGGTAGCCGAAGGCGCCGGGCAGCGGCGGGGCCAACTCGCGTCCGCCAATCAGGTAGCCCAGCGTATTGGCGAGCGCGATCGGGAAGCCGAGGGCTGCGCTGGTGGCCACCGCGTTGTGGATGGGCACATTGCACCAGGTCATGAATGGCACCGAGATAAAGCCGCCCCCGGCGCCGACCAGGCCCGAGATGAAGCCGATCCCGCCGCCCGCGGCGGTGCGGCCGGCCAGCCCCGGCATCTGCCGGCTGGGCGCGGGCTTCTTGTCGAGCAGCATCTGGGTGGCCGAAAAGCCGACGAAGACCGCGAAGATGAGGGCCAGCGACTGCCCCTTGAGCAGCGCGAACACGCCTGCCCCACCGAGCAGGCCACCCAGCACGATGCCAGGTGCCAACCCGCCCACCAGGCCCCAGCGCACCGCGCCGCGCTTGTGGTGCGCGCGCACGCTGGAGATGGAGGTGAAGAGGATGGTGGCCATCGAAGTGGCGATGGCCATCTTCACCGACAGATCAGCCGAGACACCGCGGTGCGTGAGGATCAGGGTCAGGAAGGGCACCAGCAGCATGCCGCCACCGATGCCGAGCAGGCCGGCCAGGAAACCGGTGCAGGCGCCGAGGGCGAGCAGCTCGGTGACGAACCACCATTCGATGTTCAAGAAGTCTCCAACAGCTTCACGATGTGGTCCCATTCCTCGGCCGTGACCGGCGTGATCGACAGGCGGTTGCCGGGCTTGAGCACCTGCATGCCGGCCAACGCCGGGTCGGCCCGCATCTCCTTCAGGCCGAGCAGCCGCGTCTTGCGCGACAGCTGCACGTCCACATGCAGCCAGCGCGGCGCCTCGGGCGTCGATTTGGCGTCGTGGTACGGGCTTGCGGGATCGAACTGCGTCGCGTCCGGATAGGCAGCGGACGCCACGGTGGCCAGCCCGGCAATGCCAGGCTCGGGGCAGGAGGAGTGGTAGAACAGCACGCCGTCGCCGACGCGCATCGCGTCGCGCATGAAGTTGCGCGCCTGGTAGTTGCGCACGCCGACCCAGGGAACCCGTTGGCCGGGCGCCGCTGCCAGGTCGTCGATCGAGCACTCGTCGGGCTCGCTCTTCATCAGCCAGTACTGGCAGGGGGAGGCAGGGGGCATGCGAGAAATCGGAAGGTGTCCGCCACGAGCCGAGAGCCGCATTCCTGAACCCAGGGGATTCAGGTGGGCGAGGTCAGTCAAGCTTCGGGTTCATCTGACGCGAGACGATCACACCAGCAGGACGATGTTCCAAGCCCTTGCTCAAAGAGCATCGGTTCAAGGAAATATAAAACTCCCGCGAACGCGACGGACGGATTGATTCTACGCCGGATGGCGGGCTCAGATGAGTTGCCCGTCTTGTCCTAGGGCCTCGTCGATGCGACGGACCAGGGCGGCCGCATCTGTGCTTGGCGATACCGCGGGCGCCGGCACCTGGCCAGGCGCCACCGAAGGTGCCGAAGCCGGTGGCCGCTGTGCAAGTTCGAAAGCCACATTCAGCGCAGCCAGCACCGCGATGCGCTCGCGCGCCTTCACCTTGCCCGCATCGCGTATCGCACACATCTCGCGGTCGACATGGTTCACCGCCTCCAGCAAGGCCGCCTCGCCACCTTCGGTGCAACCGAGGATGTAGCTCTGCCCCATGATGGTCACTTCGATCTGCTTCATCAGACCTCTTTCTCGCCGCCGGCTTGCGGCGCGATGGCTTCAGGCAGGCGTTCGAGCAAGGCGTCGATGCGGCTGCGCGCGGCACTCAGGCGTGAGCGCAGGCTGTCGCGCTCCGCGGTCACGCCGGCCAGTTGCTGCTCCAGCAGGGCATTGGTGCGCTTGAGTTCCTCGTAGCGCACCAGCAGGCGCTCCACGCGGTCCGCGAGTTCATCGGTCTGTGACATATCGGCGAGACATCCTCCTCGGCCATTGTAGAACGGGCTCTTACAATCCCGCGCTGTCCCCGCCAACAGGGGGTATCCAAGAGGGAGGCTGGCTGTTGTCATCGTCCGTACACCTGATCCTGGGTGCCGCCCGCTCCGGCAAAAGCCGGCATGCAGAACGGCTCGCCGCGCACTGCGAGCAGCAGGGTGCCGAGGTGGTCTACATTGCCACCGCATGGCCTGGCGACGACGAGATGCGCGAGCGCATCGCCCGCCATCGGGCCGGTCGTCCTGCAAGCTGGCAGAGCATTGAACTGCCGCCCGGCGGCGCGGCCCTGGCCGCAGCACTGCGCGAGCACGCGACGCCGGGGCGCTGCGTGCTGGTCGACTGCCTGACGCTGTGGCTGTCGCAACTGCTCTGTCCACCGCCCGGTGTGGCGCCCGAGCCGGCGCAGCCGGCCGTCGAGGCGCTGCTGCTGGCCTTGCAGCAGGTGCCGGGCACGGTGCTGCTGGTGTCCAACGAGATCGGCTGGGGCGTGATGCCGCTGAGCCGCGAGGCGCGGGCCGCGGTGGATGCGCTCGGGCGTCTGCACCAGCAGGTGGCCGAGATCGCCGCGCGAGTCACGCTCACCGTCGCGGGCATTCCGATGCAGGTCAAGCCGGCGGCAGCCGCGTGAGGCAAGAATCCCTTCACACATGAATCACTTCGATTATCTCGCACCCTCGGTGGCGCCTGCCGCCAATGCCGCCCTCGCCGCGCGCCTGCAACAACGTATCGATCGCAAGACCAAGCCGCTTGGCGCGCTCGGGCGGCTGGAGCGCCTGGCGCTCCAGCTGGGCTTGGCGCTGGCCAGTGACACACCGCAGCTGGAGCAGCCGCAGCTGATCGTGTTTGCCGGCGACCATGGTCTGGCTGCGCAGGGCGTCTCGGCCTACCCTAGCGACGTCACCTGGCAGATGGTGGAGAACTTCCTGGCGGGCGGGGCCGCGGTGAGCGTGCTGGCACGCCAGCACGGTATGGCGCTGACGGTGGTGGATGCGGGCGTCCGGCACGACTTCCAGCCGCGGCCGGGCCTGCAGCTGCGCAAGATCGCTGCTGGCACCCAGGACGCGAGCCGGGGCCCGGCGATGACAGCGGCCCAGTGCCAGGCGGCCCTGGCCGCCGGTGCGCAGGTGCTGCGCGAGCGGCCCGGCAATGTGGTGCTGCTGGGGGAGATGGGCATCGGCAACACCTCGTGCGCCTCCTTGTTGATGGCACGCCTGTGTGGCCTGCCCATCGAAGCGTGCGTCGGCCGGGGCACCGGCCTGAACGACGCGGCGCTGCAGCGCAAGCAGCGAGTGCTGGCCCAGGCACTCGAGGTGAACCATGAGGCGCGCGAACCGCTGGCTGCGCTGGCGGCACTGGGTGGCTTCGAGGTCGCGATGATGGTCGGCGCCATGCTGGAGGCCGCCCATGAGCGTCGTGTCATCGTGGTGGACGGCTTCATCGCCAGCGCAGCGGTGCTGGTGGCGCGGGCACTTGCACCGGCGCTGCTCGACTACTGCGTGTTTGCGCACTGCTCCGGCGAGCAGGGGCACCGGGCGCTGCTGCAGCACCTGGGCGCCGAGCCGCTGCTGGACCTTGGCATGCGGCTCGGCGAAGGTTCGGGCGCCGCGGTGGCCTGGCCGTTGATCGATTCCAGCCTGCGCCTGCTCGACGAGATGGCCAGCTTCGAGTCGGCCGGGGTGTCCGACGGCATGCCTGGCACATGAGGTGGCTCGCCCACGAGGTGCGCCTGGCGCTGATCGGCTGCCAGTTCCTGACCCGGTTGCCGCTGCCGGACTGGTTGACGCGCTGGGTGGGCTATCAGGATGCATGGCTGCAGGCCAGCGCGCGGCACTTCCCGCTGGTGGGCGCCGCGGTGGGGGCGGTGGCTGCCTCGGTGCTGCTGGCGGCAGCCACTGTGCTGGGCATGCCGGCCGCCACCGGCCTGTGCATCGCCGCCAGCCTGCTGCTGACCGGCGGCTTTCACGAGGACGGCTGGGCCGACACCTGTGACGGCCTGGGCGGCGCCAGCAGCCGCCAGCGCGCGCTGGAGATCATGAAGGATTCGCGCATCGGCGCCTATGGGGCCATGGGCCTGTTCGTGATGCTCGGCCTGAAGTGGGCAGCGCTGGCCAGCATGCCACCTGCGCTCGCCGCGCCGGCCTTGCTGCTGGCCCACACCGGCTCACGCACCGTGGCGGTGAGCCTGATCCGCTGGCTGCCCTATGCCGGCGACCTGGAGCAGGCCAAGGCCAAGCCCTTGTCGCGCCATCTGTCGAACCCGGGCTGGGCGGTGGCGCTCGGGTGGGCGGCATGCGCTGGCGCTGCCTGCCTGGCCTGGCTCTCGCTGCCGGCCGTGGCGGCAGCACTGTTGGCCATGGCGGCAGCCGGCCTGTACTGCCGGCGCTGGTTCCGCCGGCGGCTGGGCGGCTACACCGGCGACTGCCTGGGCGCTTCCCAGCAACTGAGCGAGCTGGCCGCCTACCTGGCGGTGCTCGGGGCGTGGCGATGCACTGCCTGATCTGGCGCCACCCGAAGCCCCGCGGTGCGCAGGGCCGCTGCATCGGCCGAACCGACCTGCCGGTAGACCCGCGCAAGGCGAAGCGGCTGGCCCACCGCATTCGCCGCGCGGCGCGCCGCGAAGGCTGGCCGCGCGAGGTGTGGACCTCGCCGCTGCAGCGGGGCGCGGCGGTGGGCCGCTGGCTGGCGCGCTGGGGCTGGCGCCATGAGTGCGACGCACGGCTGGCGGAACTCGACTTCGGCGAGTGGGACGGCCGGCATTGGCAGGATATTGGCGCCGGACCGGTGCAGGCCTGGTGCGACGATTTCGCTGCCCTGGCGCCGGGTGGTGGCGAGGCGCTGGTCCAGCTGTTCGACCGTTGTCTGTCCTTCCTGCGCGAGCAGGAGCCGGCCGCGGTGCGGCTGGTGGTGGGCCACGGCGGCTGGATGAACGCCGTGGCGCTGCTGGCTGCCGGCCGCGGCCTGCCGCACTCGCCCGGTGACTGGCCGGCAGCGCCCCGCTATGGCGCGCTGCGGCGCTTCAGCCTGACGGTGGCGGTGTCTTCGGGGTGAAATCGCAGTACTGGGCAACGGCGCACTTGTAGCACAGCGGCTTGCGCGCCACGCAGACATAGCGGCCGTGCAGGATGAGCCAGTGGTGGGCGTCCACCAGGTAGGCGGGTGGCACGCGGCGCAGCAAGGCCAGCTCGACTTGCAGCGGGTTCTTCCCCGGCGCCAGTCCGGTGCGGTTGCTGACGCGGAAGATGTGCGTGTCGACCGCCATCGTCGGCTCGCCGAAGGCGACATTGAGCACCACATTGGCGGTCTTGCGGCCCACGCCCGGCAAGGCCTCGAGCGCTTCGCGAGTGCGTGGCACCACGCCGCCGTGCTGCTCCACCAGGATGCGGCAGGTCTCCAGCAGGTGCTTGGCCTTGCTGCGGTAGAGGCCGATGGTCTTGATGTACTCGCACAGCCCGTCGTGGCCCAGCGCCAGGATCTTCTGCGGTGTGTTGGCCACCGGGAACAGCCGGCGGGTGGCCTTGTTCACACCGACGTCGGTCGCCTGTGCCGACAGCAGAACCGCCGTCAGCAGCTCGAAGACGCTGGTGTACTCCAGCTCGGTGTTGGGCTGCGGATTGGCAGCCTTGAGGGTGGCGAAGAAGGGCTCGATGTCAGAGACGCGCATGCGGCGCAAGTGTAGCGAGCCGCGGGTTCAACCGCCGCTGCGCTGCTGCCGGGCGCGCTGCAGCGCGGCCTCGATGATGGCCCGCTTGCGGTCGATCTGCGCCGGATCGGTCAGGCGGGTTTCGGCCGGCAGGTTGGCCAGCTTGCGCTCGGCCTTGGCGGCCAGTCGCTCGTCGTTTTCCTGCTTGTCGCGCACCAGCCGCAGGCGGTGGAAGGCATGGCGCTCGCGTGCCTGGCCGGCTTGCTCCTCGCTCCACGCCTGCCAGCCGGTACGCCCCGGGGTGGCCGAGGCCAGCGAGATGCAATCGACCGGGCAGACCGGCACGCACAGCTCGCAACCGGTGCACAAGGCGTCGATCACGCTGTGCATCTGTTTCGGCGCGCCGACGATGCAGTCCACCGGGCAGGCCTTGATGCACAGCGTGCAGCCGATGCACCAGTCTTCGTCGATGATCGCCAGCCGGCGCTCGCCCTCGATGCCATGGGCCGGGTTCAGCGGCCGCTCGGGCTGGCCGGTGAGCGCAGCCAGTCGGGCGATGCCCTCGGCGCCGCCGGGCGGGCACTGGTCGATGCCGGCGCGGCCCTCGGCGATCGCTTCGGCATAGCTGCGGCAGTCCGGATACCCGCACCGGGTGCATTGCGTCTGCGGCAGCAGTGCATCGATGGCGTCGGCCGTGACGGTAGGGTGAGGCATGGACTCGGAAGACATGGACGCCGGGACGGTCAGGGCAGGGCGGGCGGGGGGTGGCGTTGCTCCGGATGCCGGCAACACCGCGCCCACCGGCGCCTGGCTTGCGAGGGATCGCAGGCAACGCCGCGCGGCGCGGCGCATTGTAGCCACGGGCCACCGGGCCGGCGGCCGCGGCTTTACTTCTCGTGCTTGGCGATGAAATCGCGCACCCGGGGATACACCTTCTCGCGCCAACGCCGGCCGGAGAAGATGCCGTAGTGCCCGGCACCTTCCACCGTGTAGTGCGGCTGCTCGTCCTTCGGGATGCCGGTGCACAGTTCGTGTGCCACGCGGGTCTGGCCGGCGCCGGAGATGTCGTCCAGCTCGCCTTCCACGGTCAGCAGCGCGGTGGTCTTGATGTCCTGCGGCCGGACGTACTCGCCCCTCACCTGCCAGGTGCCATTGACCAGTGCGAAGTCCTGGAAGACGGTCTTGATGGTGTCCAGGTAGTACTCGGCGGGCATGTCGAGCACCGCGTTGTACTCGTCGTAGAAGGTGCGGTGTTGCTCGACGCTTTCATCGTCACCACGCACCAGGTCCAGGAAGTAGTCGTAGTGCGAGCTGAGGTGCCGGTCCGGGTTCATCGCGACGAAGCCGGTGTGCTGAAGGAAGCCCGGGTAAACGCGCCGTCCCGCGCCCGGGTAGTTGGGCGGCACCCGGTAGATGACATTGTTCTCGAACCACTCGTAGCTCTTGTTCATCGCCAGGTTGTTGACCGCGGTCGGGCTCTTGCGGGCATCGATGGGCCCACCCATCATGGTCATCGTGCGCGGCGTCGGCTCGCCGCGGCTGGCCATCAGCGAGATAGCCGCCAGTACCGGCACGGTGGGCTGGCAGACCGAGATGACGTGCACGTCCGGCCCGATGTGGCGGATGAAGTCCTGCACATACTCGACATAGTCGTCGAGATGGAAGGGGCCCGCGTCGAGCGGCACCATGCGGGCATCGACCCAGTCGGTGATGTAGACCTTGTGGTCCCGCAGCAGCATGCGGACCGTGTCGCGCAGCAGGGTGGCGTGGTGGCCCGACAGGGGCGCCACCACCAGCACCGAGGGTTGCGACTTCATCGTGGTGAGCAGCTCCACCTCGTCAGTGAAGCGCTTGAAGCGGCGCAGCTGGCAGAAGGGCTTGTTGACCGCGATCTGTTCCTGCACCGCGATGTCGGTGCCTTCGACCTGAACCGTGGTGATGCCGAACTGCGGTTTCTCGTATTCCTTCGCCAAGCGGTGCATCAGGTCGAAGCAGGCGGCGACCCGGTCGGCGCCCGGCGTGTGCGTCAGCGGCGACAGCGGGTGGCTGTAGAGCTTGGATGAAGCGCTCGCGAACTCCGCAAAAGGGCTGAGCCAGGCGCGTTGGGTTTCATACAGTTGGTACAGCATCGGAGGCCCTTTCTCTACGTACAGGCGCCGTGCAGCGGCGGCCCGTGGCCGAGGGAGTGGTGCAAGCGGCGTGCGCAAGCCGAACGGATGTTGCGGCGCACCATTCTAAGTTCGGTAATCGGATGTTTGCAGAGGCAGGCCTTCGCCGAAACCCGGAATAAGCCCGGATTCCAAAGCCAGAAACCGAGTCCAAGGCGAAAAAAATGGGCCAGTCGGCCCATTTTTTGTCACACAGATGACAACATCAAATGACTTTGGCGATGCAGGCGACCACGTAGTCGATGTTCTTGCTGTTCAAGGCGGCGACACAGATGCGACCAGAATCGACGCCATAGACGCCGAATTCCGTACGCAAACGCTGCATTTGCTCCTTGCTCAGTCCTGAATAGCTGAACATTCCCTTTTGCTGCGTCACGAAGCTCATGTCCTGTGCAACATTTGCCGACTTCAGCTTTTCGACCAGGGCGCCGCGCATCTGCTTGATCCGCACACGCATCTCGGCCAGTTCCTGCTCCCACATCTGGCGCAGGGCCGGTGTGGTCAGCACCGTGGCCACCACCTGGGCGCCATGGGTCGGCGGGTTCGAGTAGTTGGTGCGGATGACGCGCTTGAGCTGGCTCAGCACGCGATCGGCTTCTTCCTTGGTCTGCGCCACCACGCTGAGGGCGCCCACCCGCTCGCCATAGAGCGAGAAACTCTTGGAGAAGGAGGTCGAGACGAAAAAGTCAAGGCCCGACGCGATGAAGCGGCCGACCACGGCGCCGTCTTCGGCGATGCCTTCGCCGAAGCCCTGGTAGGCCATGTCGAGGAAAGGCACCAGGCTGCCGGCCTTGACGACCTCGATGACCTCTTCCCATTGGGCGGGCGACAGGTCATAGCCGGTCGGGTTGTGGCAGCAGGCGTGCAGCACGACGATGGTGCCGGCCGCTGCCGCCTTGAGGTCGGCCAGCAGGCCTTCGAAATTGATGCCTCGCTTGGCCGCATCGTAGTAGGCGTAGGTGCCGACCGTGAAGCCGGCGCTCTCGAACAGCGCGCGGTGGTTCTCCCAGCTGGGGTCGCTGATCAGCACGCGGGCGTCGGGATTCACCTTCTTCAGGAAGTCGGCGCCCACCTTCAGCCCGCCGGTGCCGCCGAGGCCCTGCACGGTGGCGATGCGGCCTGCCTTCACGGCGGCGCTGTCGGCGCCGAAGACCAGGCCCTGCACCGCCTTGTCGTAGGCCGCGATGCCGTCGATGGGCAGGTAGCCGCGCGCCTTCGGGGCCTCGAGCATCTGCTGCTCGGCGGCCTGCACGCACTTCAGCAGCGGGAGCTTGCCGTTGTCGTCGTAGTACACGCCCACGCCCAGGTTGACCTTGTTCGGGTTGGGATCGGCGTTGAACTGTTCGTTGAGACCCAGGATGGGGTCGCGCGGAGCCATGTCGACAGCGGCAAAAAGCGATGCCATGGAAACTATCCTTGTCAGTGGAGGGGAGCGGGCAATTGGGCTAACCTTGATGGCTACCGGCCCCAGTCGCAGCCAATTACTTCACACATGGAGCATCTGGCGGCCCGTAGCCCCTTCATTCTAGGCTGCTGACCTTCCCATGGCCGACACATTGACCGAAGTTCCCGCGCTCGACGACAACAAGTTCGTGCAGTTTCCGGACTCGCCCTTCCAGCTGTACCAGCCCTATCCACCGGCCGGTGACCAACCCAACGCGATCGCGCAGCTGGTGGAGGGGGTGAACGACGGCCTCAGTTTCCAGACCCTGCTGGGCGTGACCGGCTCGGGCAAGACCTTCACGATGGCCAATGTCATTGCCCGCTGCGGGCGCCCGGCCATCGTGTTCGCGCCGAACAAGACGCTGGCGGCCCAGCTGTATGCCGAGTTCCGCGAGTTCTTCCCGCGCAATGCGGTGGAGTACTTCGTGAGCTACTACGACTACTACCAGCCCGAGGCCTATGTGCCTCAGCGCGACCTCTACATCGAGAAGGACAGCGCGATCAACGAGCACATCGAGCAGATGCGCCTGTCGGCCACCAAGAGCCTGCTGGAGCGGCGTGACGTGGTCATCGTCGCGACGGTCTCCGCCATCTACGGCATCGGCAATCCGAGCGACTACCACCAGATGGTGATGACGATGCGGGTCGGTGACAAGATCGGCCAGCGCGACGCCATCTCGCAGCTGATCCGCATGCAGTACAAGCGCAACGAGATCGACTTCGGGCGCGGCACCTTCCGGGTCCGCGGCGACACCATCGACGTCTTTCCGGCCGAGCATTCGGAGCTGGCAGTCCGCATCGAGCTGTTCGATGACGAGATCGATTCGCTGCAGCTGTTCGACCCGCTGACCGGGCGCATCCGCCAGAAGATCCCGCGCTTCACCATCTACCCCAGCAGCCACTACGTGACACCGCGCGAGCGGGTGCTGTCGGCGATCGAAGGCATCAAGGAGGAGCTGCGCACGCGGCTCGACGAACTGGTCAAGGCCGGCAAGCTGGTGGAGGCGCAGCGGCTCGAGCAGCGCACCCGCTTCGACCTGGAGATGCTGCAGGAGATCGGCCACTGCAAGGGCATCGAGAACTACACCCGCCATGTCTCGGGCTCGCGCCCGGGCGATCCGCCGTCCACGCTGGTGGACTACCTGCCGCCGGACTCGCTGATGTTCCTCGACGAAAGCCACGTGATGATTGGCCAGCTCGGCGGCATGTACAACGGCGACCGGGCGCGCAAGACGACGCTGGTGGAGTACGGCTTTCGCCTGCCCAGCGCCCTCGACAACCGGCCGCTGAAGTTCGAGGAGTTCGAGCGCAAGATGCGCCAGGTGGTCTTTGTCTCCGCCACCCCGGCCGACTACGAGAAGCGCACGGCGGGGCAGGTGGTGGAGCAGCTCGTGCGGCCTACCGGCCTGGTGGATCCGGTGGTGGAGGTGCGCCCCGCCACCCACCAGGTGGACGATGTGCTGCAAGAGATCCGCGAGCGCATCGAAGTCAATGAGCGGGTGCTGATCACCACGCTCACCAAACGCATGGCCGAGCAGCTGACCGACTACCTGTCAGACAACGGCGTCAAGGTGCGCTACCTCCACTCGGACATCGACACCGTGGAGCGGGTGGAGATCCTGCGCGACCTGCGCCTTGGCACCTTCGACGTGCTGGTTGGCATCAACCTGCTGCGCGAGGGGCTGGACATCCCCGAGGTGTCG
The DNA here is from genome assembly GCF_030419005.1 of Eleftheria terrae. Taxonomy (NCBI): domain Bacteria; kingdom Pseudomonadati; phylum Pseudomonadota; class Betaproteobacteria; order Burkholderiales; genus Eleftheria; species Eleftheria terrae. The sequence continues at coordinate 1,381,993 of NZ_CP106951.1, read as the reverse complement.
CTGGTCGCCATCCTGGACGCCGACAAGGAAGGCTTCCTGCGTGCCGAGCGCTCCCTGATCCAGACCATTGGCCGTGCGGCGCGCAATGTCAACGGCAAAGCCATCCTGTACGCCGACAAGATGACCGACTCGATGAACCGGGCCATCGGCGAAACGCAGCGCCGGCGTGAGCGGCAGCTGGCGCACAACGCGGCGCAAGGCATTACACCGCGCAGCGTCACCAAGCAGATCAAGGAGCTGATCGACGGTGTGTTCTCCGGCCAGGAAACGCGCCAGGACCTCAAGGCCGCCGAGGAGGCCGCCAAGGTCGAGGCGCTGTCGGAAAAGGACCTGGGCAAGCGCATCAAGCAGCTCGAGAAGCAGATGCTCGAGCACGCCCGCAACCTGGAGTTCGAGAAGGCGGCCCGCCTGCGGGACCAGCTGGCGTTGCTGAAGGAGCAGGCCTTCGGTGCCAGCGGTGGCGACCACGTGGTGCCGCTGCGCTGAACCGCCGGCGGCCCACCAGCCGCTGCGCTCAGCCGGCGTCCGCCGCGATCATGCTGCTGGCCTGCTGCGTGGCGTCCGACAAGGGTCGCACCTGGTAGTGGATCACCGCGGCTGCGGCGCCCACTGCGTGGGCCAGGCGTCCGAAGCGCGCCTGCCGCACCAGTGGCGGCTGCAGCCCGGCCGCTTCCGCATAGTGAGCGAGGCGCTCGCGGGCCGGCCCCAGCAGCGATTCGCCGAGTTCGCAGGTGGGCCCGCCCAGCACGATCAGCGCTGGGTCGAAGGCCGCCCAGAGGTTCTGCAGCAACAGCCCGATGTAGTGCCCGGCGCGCTCCAGTGCGGCACCGATCGCCTCGTCGTGCACCGCCTGCCCGGTCGCGAACACCGAGGCTGGCAGGCTGCGCAGCAGCATGGCCGGGTCTCGAGTGACCGGCGCACTGTCTTGGCCGAGCACCGCCTGCACCAGCGCTGCCAGCCCCACGAACGCCTCGGCGCAACCGCGCCGCCCGCAACTGCAGCGGGGGCCCTGGGCGTCGAGCACGGTGTGGCCGATCTCCCCGGCAAAGCCGCCGGCGCCGGTCAGCAATCGGTCGTTGACGACGATGCCCGCGCCCACGCCCGTGCCGAGGCCCAGGAAGACCAGCGGCTCGGACACCGGGGGCTCGCCGAACTCGAACTCGCCCAAGGCAGCCACATCGGCATCGTTCTGCACATACAGGGGCAGCTGGGCGGCCGGGCCTCCGGCCAATGCGTCGCGCAGCAGGTCGCGCAGCGGCACGCCTTTCCAGCCCAGGTTCGGAGCGAAGCGCAGCATGCCGGTGCGTTCATCGACGGCGCCCGGCACCCCCAGGCCCAGCCCCACGACGCCGCGCCGGCGCAGCTCGGGGTCTTCGAGCAAGGCATGCACCATCATCGCGACCCGCTCGCAGGTCTGCGCGGGCGATGCAATGTCGACCGGGCCGCTGTGCTCGGCCAGGATCTTGCCGACCAGATTGGTGGCCACCACGGTGGCCGACGCCAGGCCCAGGTCCACCCCGATGAAGGCGAGGCGGTGTTCGTCCAGCATCAGCGGCGTCGGCGGGCGGCCGGTGCCGCGCGCCTGTAGCGGCTGCGGTTCGGCTTCGACCTCTACCAGCCAGCCCTCCTCGATCAGCTCCTGCGAGAGCAGGCTGATGGTCGATTTCGTCAGACCCAAGGCCTGGGCCAGGTCAGCCCGCGAGCTCCCCGGCGCCTGCCGGACCTGTCGTATCACGGCACTGCGGTTGAGACGCTTCAGGAGCCGATGGTCACCAGTGATGGACATAGGTAAGGCCGAGCTGGAAAGCCGGGGATTATGCCGGGCTGCCCGCCGGCAGGCGGGCGCCGCCGGGCGGCCGCGGGTCGGCCCCTTAGACTGGCGCCATGGCCAGCTCCGACCCTGTACTTTCGTTACGCCTCTTGTTTGTCTGCACTGCCAACATCTGCCGTTCGCCAAGCGCCGAGGGCGTGTTCCGGCATCTGGTACAAAAAACCTCGCTGGCATCTCGATTGCTTGTCGATTCCGCGGGCACCCATGGCTACCGCCTGGGAGAGCCGCCGGATCCGCGCGCGCTGGCGCATGCACAGCGTCGCGGCTACGACCTGTGTGCATTGCGCTCGCGCCAGGTGGTGCCGGCGGACTTCGAGCGCTTCGACCTGATCCTCGCCATGGACCACGAGAACCTCGACTGCCTGCGTGCCGCCTGTCCGCCGGAGTACCGACACAAGCTGCGCCGGTTGATGGAATTTGCGCAGCGCCACGCCAAAGAGGAGGTGCCCGATCCCTATCACGGCTCGCCAGCCGGCTTCGATGTGGTCCTGGACTACCTGGAAGACGCCTGTGCCGGGCTGCTTGACCACCTGCTCGCGCAAGCGGCGCAGGATCCTGCCGGTTCTTCGCCTCAGAACTTGACTAAAAAAGTAGGCTTCACGTAAAATTCGAGTAAATCAGTCGGGAAATCACCGCACGGGAAACAACCGAAGGGCCACCGAGGGTTTACCCGAATCACCTGTTGTTTTGGGTTCAACACACCTTCAGCAGAGCTAGCTGAACGATTAAGGAGCTTGCCATGCGTCTTACCACCAAAGGTCGTTTTGCCGTCACTGCCATGATCGATCTCGCATTGCGGGAGCATCAAGGGCCGGTTGCGCTGGCGGCCATCAGCCAGCGCCAGCAGATTTCGCTGTCCTATCTGGAGCAGCTGTTCGGCAAGCTGCGTCGGCATGAACTGGTGGAAAGCACCCGTGGGCCGGGCGGCGGCTACTCGCTGGGCCGCAAGGCCGAGGAAATCACGGTGGCCGACATCATCGTGGCCGTGGACGAGCCGATCGATGCGACCGGCTGTGGCGGCAAGGAAAATTGCATGAGCGACCAGGGCCGCTGCATGACCCATGACCTGTGGGCCAGCCTGAATGCCAAGATGATCGAGTACCTCGATTCCATCACGCTGCGCAAGCTGGTCGAAGACCAGATTGCCCGGGGCATCTCGATCGAGGAGCAACCGGTCAAGCGTGCCATCTCCAGCCAGCCCGTCGTCAAGCCGATCAAGGTCAATGCACCGAATTCGGTCTTCGCGCTGGGCAACGCCTTCTCGAAGTAACCCGCTGTTCCCACTCCCGCTTTCTCTCCAGCCAGCCGGAGCCGAGCGGCTCCTGATGCAAGCACCATGGACATGACTCCCCACTTCCCCATCTACCTGGATTACGGCGCGACGACGCCGGTGGATCCGCGCGTGGTCGACGCGATGATTCCGTGGCTGCGCGAGCATTTCGGCAACCCTGCTTCCCGCAGCCACGCCTGGGGCTGGGAAGCCGAAGAGGCGGTCGAGAAGGCGAGGACCCAGGTGGCGCAGTTGATCAACGCTGATCCGCGCGAGATCGTCTGGACGTCCGGCGCCACCGAGTCGAACAACCTAGCCCTCAAGGGTGCAGCGCAGTTCTACAAGACCAAGGGCAAGCACCTCGTCACTGTCAAGACCGAGCACAAGGCGGTGCTGGACACCTGCCGCGAGCTGGAGCGCCAGGGCTTCGAGGTGACCTACCTCGACGTACAGGAAAACGGCCTGCTGGACCTCGAGAAGTTCAAGGCCGCGCTGCGGCCGGACACCATCCTGGCCTCGGTGATGTTCGTCAACAACGAGATCGGCGTGATCCAGGACGTCACCGCCATCGGCAATCTGTGCCGGGAGCGTGGCATCATTTTCCATGTTGACGCTGCGCAAGCCACCGGCAAGGTGGAGATCGACCTGGCCACGTTGCCGATCGATCTGATGAGCCTGGCGTCTCACAAGACCTACGGCCCGAAGGGCATCGGCGCACTGTATGTGCGCCGCAAGCCGCGGGTGCGTCTGGAGGCGCAGATGCACGGCGGCGGCCATGAGCGCGGCATGCGTTCCGGCACCCTGCCGACACACCAGATCGTCGGCATGGGCGAGGCGTTCCGCATCGCCCGCGAGGAAATGGCGACCGAGCATCAGCGCATCCGCGCGCTGCAGCAACGCCTGCTGGACGGCCTGAAGGACATCGAGCAGGTGTTTGTCAACGGCGACCTGGAGCGCCGCGTTCCGCACAACCTGAACATCTCCTTCAATTTCGTCGAGGGCGAGTCGCTGATCATGGGCGTCAAGGGCATTGCCGTGTCGTCCGGGTCGGCCTGCACTTCGGCCAGCCTGGAGCCGAGCTATGTGCTGCGTGCGCTGGGCCGCAGCGACGAACTCGCGCATTCGTCCCTGCGCATGACGATCGGCCGCTTCACGACCGAAGAGGAGATCGACCATGCGGTCAGCCTCCTCAAGGACCGTGTGGCCAAGCTGCGCGAGCTGTCCCCGCTGTGGGAGATGTACAAGGACGGCGTGGATCTCAGCACGATCCAGTGGGCCGCCCACTGACCGAACAAGTGCTAGTAGTAGGAGAGTGACATGGCTTACAGCGACAAGGTGATCGACCATTACGAGAACCCCCGCAACGTGGGTTCCTTCGAAAAGGGCGACGAGACGGTGGGTACCGGTATGGTGGGCGCTCCGGCCTGCGGCGACGTGATGAAGCTGCAGATCAAGGTCAATCCGAGCACCGGGGTGATCGAGGATGCGCGCTTCAAGACCTATGGCTGCGGTTCGGCCATCGCGTCCAGCTCGCTGGTCACCGAATGGGTGAAGGGCAAGACGCTGGACGAGGCGATCAGCATCAAGAACACGCAGATCGCCCAGGAACTGGCGCTGCCGCCGGTCAAGATCCACTGCTCCATCCTGGCAGAGGACGCCATCAAGGCCGCGGTGGAAGACTACAAGGCCAAGGCGGCCGCCACGGCCTGATCGAGCAGGCACATACACGATGGCTGTGACACTGACCGAAGCCGCAGCGCGGCACGTGACGCGCTACCTCGCCAAACGCGGGCGGGGAGTTGGAGTGCGCCTGGGGGTCAAGACCACCGGCTGCTCCGGCATGGCCTACAAGCTCGAATATGCCGACGAAGTGGCGCCGGAAGATTACATTTTCGAAGGCCACGGCGTGAAGGTGCTGGTCGATCCAAAGAGCCTGCCTTACCTCGAGGGCACGCAGCTCGACTTCGTGCGCGAGGGCCTGAACGAGGGCTTCCGCTTCAACAACCCCAACGAGAAGGATCGCTGCGGCTGTGGCGAATCGTTCCGGATCTGAAGCTTCAGATCTGAACCAAAACCGGTCGGCGGGAGGCGCGGGGAGGGCCCCCGCCTGCATGGGACGATGACACAACGATTCAGCGACGCGCCGGCTCTCGGGCGCACGGGATGCAGGCGATGAAGCTGGACGTGGACGATTTCGAGCTGTTCGGGATACCGCGGCGCTTCACGGTCGCCCGCGACGTGCTCGATGCGCGCTGGAAGGCCTTGCAGGCCGAGGTGCACCCCGACCGCTTTGCGGCCCAAGGGGCCGGTGCGCAGCGCGCTGCGATGCAGTGGGCCGTGCGGGTCAACGAGGCCTACCAGCGCCTGAAAGACCCGCTCAAGCGCGGCGCCTACCTGTGCGAGCTGCACGGTGCGCCGATCAAGGCCGAAAGCAATACCGCGATGCCGCACGCCTTCCTGCAGCAGCAGATGGAATGGCGTGAGGCCCTTGAGGAAGCGGCTGGCCTTGAGCCGCTGGAGGCGCTGGCCGCCGAGGTGGCGGAGCGGCGCCGCACGATGCTGGCGACCCTGCAAGACGAGCTCGACGATCGGCATGATCCTGCCGCGGCGGCCCAGCAGGTCAGAGCCCTCATGTTCGTCGAGCGTTTCGCCGAGGAAGTCGATCGCAAGCTGGAAGCCTTGGGACAATAGAAGGCAGAAGAAAGAAACCCGAGGCTCGCGCCCCACGTTCCCGTCCTACACCATGGCATTGCTACAGATCTCCGAACCGGGCCAGTCGCCGGACCCGCATCAGCGCCGCATCGCGGTCGGCATCGACCTAGGCACCACCCACTCCCTCGTCGCGGCGGTGCGCCACGGCCTGCCGGAATGCCTGCCGGACGACCATGGCCGTGCCATCCTGCCCTCGGCCGTGCGCTACCTCGGCGAAGGCCGCCGCCAGATTGGCCATGCAGCCTTGGCGGAGCAGGCCAACGACCCCGAGAACACCATCGTCTCGGTCAAGCGCTTCATGGGGCGTTCGGTGGCGGACATCGAGGGACGCGAGAAGCTGCCCTACGAGTTCATCGACACGCCGGGCATGCTGCAGCTCGCCACGCGGGAAGGCCCGAAGTCACCGGTGGAGGTGTCGGCCGAGATCCTCGCGACGCTGCGCTTCAGGGCCGAGGACACCTTCAACGACGACTTGTTCGGCGCGGTGATCACCGTGCCGGCCTATTTCGACGACGCGCAGCGCCAGGCCACCAAGGATGCCGCCAAGCTGGCCGGCCTGCATGTGCTGCGCCTGATCAACGAGCCGACCGCGGCGGCCATCGCCTATGGGCTGGAGAACGGGTCCGAAGGCCTCTATGCGGTCTATGACCTGGGTGGCGGCACCTTCGACATTTCGCTGCTGCGCCTGACCAAGGGTGTCTTCGAGGTGGTGGCGACCGGTGGCGACTCGGCGCTCGGCGGTGACGACTTCGACCGTGCGCTGGCCGACTGGGCCTTGCAGCAGGCCGGGCTGGCTGCCGACTCTGCGCACGACAAGCGGGCGGTGCTGGTCGCGGCCCGCGCGGCCAAGGAAGCGCTGACCGAGGCCACATCGGCGCGGCTGCGCTGCAGCCTGGCGGGTGGCGACATCGACCTGCCGATCGATCGCGCCCAGTTCGACCGGCTCACCGCCTCGCTGGTGGACCGCACCCTGCTGTCGGTGCGCAAGGTGCTGCGCGATGCCAAGGTCGACAAGCAGGAGGTGCAGGGTGTCGTGATGGTGGGCGGCTCGACCCGCATGCCGCGCATCCAGGCCGCGGTGGGCGAGTACTTCGGCCAGGCGCCGCTGACCAACCTGAACCCGGACGAGGTGGTGGCGCTGGGCGCTGCGGTGCAGGCCAACGCCCTGGCCGGAAACCGCGAGAACGGCGAGTTGCTGCTGCTGGACGTGATCCCGCTGTCGCTCGGACTCGAGACCATGGGCGGGTTGGTCGAGCGCATCATCCCGCGCAACAGCACCATCCCGACCGCCCGCGCCCAGGACTTCACCACCTTCAAGGATGGCCAGACCGCGATGGCCATCCACGTCGTGCAAGGTGAGCGTGAGCTGGTGAGCGACTGCCGCTCGCTGGCCCGCTTCGAACTGCGCGGCATCCCGCCGATGGCTGCGGGTGCGGCGCGCATCCGGGTCAGCTTCCAGGTCGATGCCGATGGCCTGCTGAACGTGTCGGCTCGCGAGGAGGGCTCGGGTGTCGAGGCGGCCATTGCGGTCAAGCCCAGCTACGGCCTGAGCGACGACGAGATCGCCCGCATGCTGCACGAGAGCTTCAGCACCGCCGAGAGCGACATGAAGCTGCGTGCGCTGCGTGAGGCCCGGGTGGAAGCCGAGCGCCTGCTGCTGGCCACGCAGGTGGCGCTCGAGCGCGACGGCGACCTGCTGGCGCCCGAGGAGCGCGCCTCCATCGATGCACTCACGGCTGCCGTGGCGCGCGCGGCGCAACAGGAAGACCACCGCGTGATTGAAGCCGCGCTGGAAGACCTGGCCAAGGGCACCGAGAGCTTCGCGGCCGAGCGCATGAACCGCAGCATCCGCCAGGCGCTGGCGGGACGCAGCGTCGAAGAGGTCTGATTCCCTACACCATGCCCATCATCAAGATTCTGCCCCACAACGACTTCTGCCCGGAAGGCGCCGAGATCCAGGCGCCGGCCGGCACCTCGATCTGCGAGGCGCTGCTCGACAACGACATCGCGATCGAGCACGCCTGCGAGATGAGTTGCGCCTGCACCACCTGCCACGTCATCGTGCGCCAGGGCGGCGACTCGCTCAACGAGCCCGAGGAAGGCGAGGAGGACATGCTGGACCGCGCCTGGGGCCTGGAGCCGCAGTCGCGGCTGTCTTGCCAGGCGATCCTGGCGCAGCAGGACGTGACGATCGAAATCCCCAAGTATTCGATCAATCACGCGAGAGAGAACCACTGAGCCGGCGCGGCCGCAGCGGCCGCTTCGCGATAATCGCCGCATGACGCGACAGATCTTCTTCGACACCGAAACCACCGGCCTGAGCCCGGAGTCCGGCGACCGCATCATCGAAATCGGTTGCGTGGAGATGGTGAACCGCCGGTTGACCGGCAACAACAAGCACTTCTACGTCAACCCGGAGCGCCCGAACCATGAGGACGCGGTGAAGATCCACGGGTTGACCGACGAGTTCCTGGCGGACAAGCCGGTGTTCGCCGCCATTGCGGACGAGCTGCTCGACTACCTGGCCGGGGCCGAGATCATCATCCACAACGCCAGCTTCGACGTCGGCTTCCTCGACGCCGAGCTCAAGCGCCTGGGGCGCCCGAAGTTCCACACGCTGGTGGCGGGTGTGACCGACAGCCTGCTGATGGCGCGCGAGATGTTCCCCGGCAAGTCGAACTCGCTGGACGCGCTGTGCAAGCGGCTGGAGGTCGACAACTCAAGCCGTACGCTGCACGGCGCCCTGCTCGATGCCGGCTTGCTGGCCGAGGTCTACATCCAGATGACGCGCGGCCAGGAGTCGCTGGTCATCGAGGCCGATGAGGGTGGGCCGCAGGAGCTGGAAGTGGAACGCATTGATCTGAGCCAGTTCCAGCTGCCGGTGCTGCTGGCCACCGAGGCCGAGACGGTCGAGCACGAGGCGGTTTTGGTCCAGCTCGATAAATCTTCGTCGGGGGCTACCATTTGGCGAAAAGTTCTGCCATAATTGCGTTCTTCGGTCGCAACGACAAACAAACAAGAAGTTGACGACTGAAACCGGAATCCCGGGTGGTTAGCTCAGCGGTAGAGCACTGCCTTCACACGGCAGGGGTCACAGGTTCAATCCCTGTACCACCCACCAATAAGAAGAACGACAAAGCCCTCCTCGTGAGGGCTTTGTCGTTTCTGGAGGGCTGAGGGCTGAGGGCTCCGCGTCGCGTTGCCCAGGTGCGGGGTGGCGAGCTACGCATGCGAATTCGTGAAGCGCTCGAAATCCTGCATGGCGCCGGTGTGCGGGCAGTCCTGCCAGGCCAGCGTGCCCGAGGCAAGGTCGACGGTGTAGAGATCCGTCACTGCCGGGAAGGGCTGGAAGCGGCTCTCGTCCCCTTCGAGGGTCAACACCGCGCCCTGGAAGTGCAGGGCACTGCCGTTGGGGTCGGCGAAGCAGCGTTGCCGCTCACGATCCACCACATACGTGACCGTGCCGAACTGCGCCTGCAGCGTCACATAACGATGGCTGCTGTCGCGCAGGGCGCGCTTGTACCACCGCTCGAAGACGGCGGGGTTCACTGGCCCGCCAATCAACAACGCCATCGCCTCCAGGACCCAGGTCGGCAATTCTTCATGGACCACCGACGCTGCGTCCGCTGCAGGCGTTCGGCTCGTGCCCCTGAAAAGCCGGGCCCAGGCACGCCGAAGTACTTGCATGCTCATCTTTTTCCTTTTGCTGTGATGCTTCTCTCGACTGCACTGCGACATAGTGCGCGGAAATGCCTGCTTCTCGCGCTCGAACCGCTGCCCATCCTCCATCATGGGGGGATGCAGAGCGTGGCTGAGCAGGTATGCTCGCGCGGGCCTCAGATACAAACGGACGCAGAGAGGGAAGGGCAGTTGTGAATCGCAAAGCGCGTTGGTTCGCCATCGGGATGGCGGGCGTGTTGGTGGTGGCGATCGCGGTGGCGGCGCTGACGCGGGGCCGCTTCGCCGGCAGCTTCAATGCGCTGGAGGTGGACCTGGGCCAGCCGGATCTGCTGGTGCGCTCGGCCCGCTTGTCCGCCCTGTCCAAGGACTTGGTCGCCGCGCCGCTGCTGCGCGACATCCTCACCGAAGACTTCGTCCACTACTACGAAGACCACCCGACGCGGCTCTCGCTGCTGGGCACCGTCAAGCGCCTGGCCTATGACCACCAGCTGACCTGGAGCGACCGCTTGGTCGCCACCGTGCTCGACGCGCCCGGCGAGATTGCGCTGTGGCGGGACGGCAAGGGCCGGCCCGAGCACTTCGTGCTGATGCTGGAGCACAACTTGGCGACGCAGGCGGTGCTGCAACTGGCCAAGGTGGCGCTGCCCGATTCGCAGTTGAGCGTGGCCGGTGAGGTCGGGCCGCTGATCGGTCGCAAGAGCACCGTCTATGCAGCGCGCATCAATGCGCGCACCACTTGGTTGTTTGCCTCGCGAGGCGAGCGCACCGTGGTCTTGTCGCATCCCGGCCTGCTGCTGAAGGAGGACGGCTCGGTGTCGGGCCCAGCCGCCGACATTGTGGCGAAGGCCCTGGGCACCGACGCGGGCGAGGTGTCGCCTTTTGCCCGCGACTTCGGTCTGGACGAGCCGCGTGGGCTGCAGCAACAGATCGCAGCGAAGACCGCATTCCTGTCCTTCGGCTACCAGCATTTCTTTCCTGATGTGAAGGCGCTGCGGCTGGACCTGTCGAGCCAAGGCAGCTGGTCGCTGTCGGCCCAGGCCAGCGGTGCTGCGCTGGATCTCTGGCGCGGTGGGGCCACCCGGCTGTGGAGCGCGCTGCCGCGTGCCAGTGCGCTGTGCGCCGCACTGCCGCTCGACCTGTCACGCGCCGAGCCGCTGCTGCAGACGCTGGACGGGGATGCCGGCGTCGCGCTGGCCAAGGACCTGCAGCCGGTGGCCGGCGTTTGCTGGGGCCGCGCCGGTGGACTGTTTGCGCCGACGTTGGCCCTGCAGCTGCGGGACGGTGTCGAAGGCCGGCATGACGAGACGCTGGCGCGCCTGCTGCAGCGGGTCACCGCCGACGCCCGCCGGCCGGCAGCCGACGACGCGGACGATGCCGACGACAGCACCGGTGCTGCCACCGCCGCTCCGTCGGCCGAGCAGGGCGTGCAGGCCAGCACCCTGAGCCGTCCCGCCGGTGGCAAGGTCTGGAAGCGCACGGTGGTGCACGAGTTCGGCGCGGTGAAACACAACGGCCAACGGGCCGACGTCGTCTCCATCGCCCGCCTCGGCCCCACACTGATCGCCTCGACCGATGCACGCGCGGTGGAGCAGGCGGTGGCCGTGGCCGCCAAGACCTACCCGGCCCTTTCGGACAAACCGGTCGACGGCGCGGTGCCGGTGCTCTACATCGACGGCGGCCAGCTGAGCGGGATGTTGGACGCCGAGACCTGGCGCGTGCTCAAGCCGTCGACGGTGCCCACCTTCAGCCGCGTCGCTCGCGAGCTGCTGCCCCCCCGCCTGAAGGCGGTGGCCCGCCTGGGCACGGTGCAGGTGGGCCTGCCGGCCTCGGCCAAGGGTGGCTCGCAAGCCGGCTGGGTGCCGCTGCTGGTGCACCAGGAGGCCGGCAGCAAGCAGGCCGCGGGGACGCCATGACGCTGCTGCGCTTGTCGAGTGGCCGCACCGGCCGGCTCGCTGCTGCGCCGGGCTGGTCACGTCGCCGCCTGCTGCAGGCGGGCCTGCTGGCGTCCTGCCCGATGCCGGCTGCATGGGCCGCGGCGCCTGAGCCGGTGGCTGCGTTGCGGCCGCTGGACGCGGCGCAGTGCCAAGCCTTCCGGCAGTGGTTCGTTGCGTTGGTGGAAGACCAGGTGCTGCGGCCCTCGCCGCGCTGGGTGCACCGCGACTGCGCGGGCCTGGTGCGCTTTGCGGCCGCCGAGGCCTTGCGCCCGCACACGGCGGCCTGGGTGCAGGCGATGGGCTGGAGCAGTGGCAAGCCGCGCCCCCCCGAGCTGGCGCTGGGCGAGGACCAGCGCGGCTGGGCCGGCGCCTGGGCCTTGCCCGAAGGCCGGCGTGCCGCTTACGCACCAGCCATCGCCATCGTGCAGAACAACACCCGCTATGTCGGCAAGAGCCGCACCGACGCATTGCCCGGTGACCTGCTGTTCTTCGACCAGGGGGACGACCAGCACCTGATGGTCTGGACCGGCCGCCGTGTGGCCTATCACAACGGCGCCGAACCCCGGCCCGGCGACAACGGCTTGCGCCAGCTGCCCTGGGAGCAGCTGATGCGCCTGTCCGATACCCGCTGGCGCCCGCATGCCCACAACCCCAACTTCGCCGGGCTGTTCCGCTTCGGCTTCCTGTCGCGCTGAGTCATGCCCTCGACTTCGACCCTGACCCTTTCCGCTTTCCGCCCGTCCCCGCTGCGTCGACTGGGGGCCGGCTTCGCGCTGCTGCTCGCGGCCTTGCTGGCGCTGCTGACGGCCGGCCTCGCCCTGGCTTCCGACGAGGAGGCCGGCTTCCGGCCGCCGCGCGGCGCACCGTTCTTCCTGCTGACCGACAGCAGCTTCTCCAGCACCGACGAAGCCCGCGTGCGGCTGGAGGTGGCCAGTGGCCGCCTGTCGGAGGTGGAGCACGCCGACGGTGCCGACATCGCGCTCTACCGCGTCGAGCGGCCGCTGGACTTCCTGCGCCAGCAGCGCAACCTGCACCGCATCGATGTCAAGGCGGCGGCCCGCCCCGAGGGCCTGGCCAACACGCTGAGCTATCTCTGGGACAGCTGGTGGCGCCGTGCGCGGCAGATCTGGCAGAACCTGTTCAAGGGCGATGTGCGGGTGGCGGTGACCGGGCAGGCGCCGCAGCTGAAGACCTCCAAGGACATCAACAAGGAGACCAGCTACACCTATCCCAGCCCCTACAAGGCGCTGCCGGGCCTGACCGAGGTGCAGCGCCTGCGGTATCCGGTGCAGTTCGCCAAGCCCATCGCACCGCCGGCCGAGCTGAAGCTGGCCGGCTCGTCCAGCGAATTCACGCCGCCGACGGAAGGCAATGTCTACGTGCCGCTGGGCCGCCAGAAGCCGGGCCTCTATGTGGTGGAGGCGGTGGTCGGCCGGCATCGTGCGGTGGCCTTGCTCTTCGTGTCCGACAGTGTGGCGGTGACCAAGACGGCGGGCGACCAGTTCCTGATCTGGACCGCCCTGCGTGAAGGCGGCAAGCCCGCCCAGGCGGAAGTGGTGTGGACCGACCTGGCCGGCGTGCTGGGCTCCGGCCGCACCGACGAGCACGGCGTGCTGGTGGTCGACAAGCCGGTGCCGCAGACCAGCTATGCCTTCGGGGTGGACGGGCAGGGCGGCGTGTTCGTCACCGAGAACTTCTACTACGACAGCGAGATCTACAACGCCAAGCTCTACGCGTACACCGACCGGCCGCTCTACCGACCGGGCGATGAGGTGAACATCCGCCTCTACGGCCGCGAGTTCAGCTCGGCAGTGCGTTCTACCGCCCTGCCGGCCGGCACGGTGGAGGTGCAGGTGCTGGACGCCACCGGCGCGCTGGTGCACAAGGACCGTGTGAACTACCACCCGCAAGACGGTGGCGCGACCCGCTTGCGCCTGCCCGAGAACGCGGTGGCTGGCGGCTATGAGATCGTGATGACGCGTGGCGAGGACAGCTACAGCGCTGCGTTCCGTGTCGCACCGTATGTGAAGCCGCACTACGAGGTGCTGGTGGAGCCGGCGCAAGCCAGCTTCAAGACCGGCGAGAAGATCACTGGCCGGGTGCGCCTGGCCTACCCGGACGGCAAGCCGGTGGCCGGCGCGACGCTGAAGCTGAGCGCACGGGCGCAGGTGCTGACCATGGTCGAAGGCGACCTGCTGTATGGCGGGCTGTTCCCGCTGCAGCTGGCCAGCGACACCGAGCTGAGCACCAACGGTGACGGCGTGGCCCAGTTCGAGCTGCCGCCGGCCAAGGAACCCAGCCGCGTGGTGCTGTCCGTGCTGGCCACCGACGGTGCCGCCACCCGCGTGAAGGCGACCAAGGAGCTGCTGGTGGAGCGCGCCGCGGCCGCCTGGCGGCTGCAGCCCCAGCGCCGTTATGCGGCGCCGGAGGAAAACGTGGCCTGGACCCTGGCGCCCGAGGAGGCGGCGGCCCAGCCGACGCAGCCGGCCAAGTGGGTCGCCCTGCACCAGGAAAGCCAGACCCGCACCGAGGGCAGCCTGGCGGCCGGTGCTCGCAGCCTGCAACTGGCGCTGAAGCGGCCGGGTTCGTACACGGTGGAGCTGCGCGACGCGCAGGACAGCCTGCTGGGCGCGGCACCGTTCTGGGTGTCGGGCGGCGAGCTCAAGCCACCGCAGGGCGCGGTGGAAGTCGTGCTGGACAAGGCGCGCTACCGCGCCGGCGAGACCGCCCGCGCGCTGATCACCTTCCCGGTGGCGGTGGACGATGCGCTGCTGACGCTGGAGCGTGACCGTGTCGAGCAGTACGGCCGCCTGGCCGCGCCGCGCGGCGTGGCCCGCCTGCGTCGCCTCAACGACCGGCAGTGGGAAGCGAGCATCGAGGTGCGTGCCGAGCATGCGCCCAACATCACCTTCTCGGTGGCTTATGTGAAGGGGCAGGAGTTCGGCTTCCAGAACGCCGGGCTGGTGGTGGAGCAGCCGGCCCTGCGCTTGAGCCTGCGCACCGACAAGCCGAGCTATCGTCCGGGCGAGACGGTGGTGCTCGACGTCACGAGTACCGATGCGGCCGGCCGGCCGGCGTCAGCGGTGCTGAGCATCGGGGTGGTCGACGAGATGGTCTACGCGCTGCAGCCCGAACTGGCGCCCAGCGTGCAAGAGTTCTTCTACCACCTGCGCCGCAACAACGTGCGCACCCAGTCCAGCCTGTCCTTCATTTCCTTTGACGAGGCGCTGGACCCGCAGGACGCCAGCTCCATCGGCCAGCAGCGCAACGAGCGCGGCATCAAGCTGCTGGAGCGTCCGCGCCGCGACGAGCGCGACACCGCCTACTTCGCACCGGTGGTGCGCACCGATGCGGCTGGCCGGGCGCAGGTGCGCTTCACCGTGCCCGACGCCCTGACCCGCTGGCGTGTCACTGCCAAGGCGTACGGCACCGGAGGGGCCGATGGGCTGGTGGGCGAGCGGCGGGCGTTTTTCCTGTCCGACCAACCGGTCTTCGCCAAGTGGACCGCGCCGACCTGGCTGCGTGAAGGCGACCGCCCGCAGGCCACGCTGGCCATCTTCAACCAGGGCACGAGCGCGAGCCGGCTGAAGGTGAGCTTCGAGCTGCCCGGCCAGCCGCCCCTGGTGCGTGAGCTGGAAGCCAAGCCGGGGGCCAACTTCCTGGCCACCGAACTGCCGGCGCTGAAGGAAGCGGCCGACGTGAAGGTGGAGATCCAGAGCAACGGCCAGCGGGTCGATGCGCTGCTGACCCGCTTGTCGGTGCTGCCGGTGGCCTGGCAGGGCGAGCAGGAGCAGCTCCTGTCGGTGCCGGCGGGCAGCACCCGGGTGCCGCTGGCGCTGCCGGCCGGGGCCGGCGATGTGCGGCTGCGCGTGCTGCCGAGTGGTGCGGCCTCCTGGTCGCGCGTGGCGGATGCCCTCATCGACTACCCCTATGGCTGCGTCGAGCAGACGGCCAGCCGCATGGTGCCCCTGGCACTGGCGCTGCAGGGCCTGGGTGCCGATGTGCCGGCGCAGTCGCCGCTGCGCCAGCGCCTCTATGCCGCGCGCTTGCGGCTGGCGGCCATGGCAGGCCCGAATGCGGTCTTTGGCTGGTGGGGATCGGGCACCTCCGACAGCGTCTTCCTGAGCGCCTACGCCTACTATGCCGACCAACGTGCCGCCGAGGCGCTCGGCACCAGCCTGCCGGACGGCCATGCCGACGGCCTGCTCGACCTGTACAGCCGCGAAGGCGTGAAGGAGCCGCTGGTGCAGCGGGCCTGGGCGTTGTGGCTGATGCATGAGCTGCAGCTGCCCACCGCCACCATGACCGAAGGCTTGCTCGCCGAGCTTGCCGGCAAGGTGCCGGCGGTGGCCGCACCGGCGGCGGCAAGCGCCGCCAGTGGCGTCGCGGCACCGGCCAGCGCGCCGGTGGCAGCGCCGGCGCCACGGGCCGTCGCGCGTGGTACGGCGGGCGAGCACTGGCTGAGCCGGGACGGCGAGGGCGAAGCCGCCAACGACCTGGCACTTGCCATCGCTGCCCAGCTGGCCCGTGCCGACCGCAAGGAGCTGCCGCCCGCGGTGCGCGCCGCGCTGGAGGCGGCCTATGCCCGGATGGAGGCGTCCGACTCGCTGCTGTCGCAGGCGGTGCTGGTCTGGGCCGGCCGCCGGCCGGTGAGCGGGGAGGCCTTGTCGGCCGCGTTGCAGCGCGCCAGCGAGGCCGAACCCACGGTGGATCGCGCGCTCGCGCTGGCGGTGCTGTCGCGCAGCCAGGGCCTGAGCCTGAAGCCCGAGGCCGCTGCGACCGAGGCGCCGAAGTCGGGCTGGAAGGCCCGCATGACGGCCAGCGGCAACACCGAATACGTGAGCACCGCCGCCCAGCCGCCCGCCGCGGTGGAGTGGAGCGCGCCGACCGCGCAGCCGCTGACCCTCTCGGTGCGCCTGCGCGGCCGCATCGATGCGAGCAAGAACACGCTGGCCGCCGAGGTGACGCGCACGCTGTTCCGGCTCAAGCCCAAGGGCAAGGGCTTCGAGGCGGAGGCGGTGGAGCCGGGCGACGCGCTGTCCACCAGCGAGCTGTACCTCGACATGGTCACCGTCAACTCGCGCCGGCCGCTGTCCTTTGCGCTGGTCGAGCTGGCACTGCCGCCGGGCGCACAGATGGAGCCGAGCACCTGGGGCGTCTCGCTGGTGGATGGCGCCAATAGCGAACCCATCGAGCGGGCGGTGGGCGAGGCCTCCGCCACCGGCTACACCGTGCCGGTCGATGCGCTGGAGGCGGGCAAGTCGGTCGTCTTCCAGCATCTGGTGCGCTTTGGCCAGAAGGGCCGCTTCGCGCTGCCGCCGGCACGGCTGTGGCGCATGTACCAGCCGCAGTCGCAGGCCTTCGAGGCGGTCGAGGGCGGCGTGCTGCGCTGGGAGGTGCGCTGAGGCGGCGCATCCCGGGCAAGGTGGCAGGCATGGCGCATTCCTCTCAGGCGTCCGGCCGCAGGCCGGGGCTGCGGCTGGCCGCCCTGGCGGCGGCCGGCTGCTGCGCCTTTGCCCAGGCGGGAGAACCGGCGCGCGGTGAGCTGCAACTGGCCTGGCTGGATGCCGCCGGCGGCTTCCATGCGGTGGCCCTGGCGCCCGACGGCAGCTCCCGCCCATTGCCGTCCGCTCCCTTCGCGCATGGCGACGAGGTGCCGCTGGGCAGCCTGTGGAAGCTGGCTGCCTATGCGCGGCTGGCCGACAACCCGGTGCGCGAGGGCGACTACACCTGCACCGGCCGGCAGCGCGAGGAGGTCTATTGCTGCGAGCCGGGCCAGCGCATTTCGCGTGGCGCCGCCCTGTGGCGTTCCTGCGGCCTCTATTTCCAGCCCTCGCGCCTGGGCTGGGACCGGCTGCTGCTGGGCGAGACGCTGCAGGCCCTGCCGCCGTCCTTGTCCGTGCTGCAGCAAGCCGGCGGGCTTGGCGAGCGCACCCGGGTGCCGCTGGCCGACTGGCTGGCCTGGCTCGGACGCTGGCCGGCTGCCACGCGCCAGCAGGCCCAGGACGACCTGGCCGGCTACTGGTTGCAAGGCCCGGGCCGCAAGGCGCTCGGCGAGGTGGGCGGGCGGCTGCGCCTGAAGACCTTCACGCTGGAGCGCCGCGAGCCGGGCGCGGCGGGCGAGCGCTGGTCCGGTGCCTCGGGCTGGACGCGCGAGGGCACGCCCCTGTGGATGGCCGCCCGCGGCAGCAGCGCGCAAGTGGTGCCGAGGTGGGCGCCCCTCGTGCTGCGCCACCTCGACGCACAGCGCGAGGCGGGCCAGCCCTGGCCGGCAGCCGACGGCGGCGCGTCCTGCGTCGAGGTGAGCTTCTTCAGCCGCTACCCGCTGCAGGCCATCGAGCCGGCGCCAGCGGCCGAAGGCGTGCTGCCCGATGGTCGATGGCGGGTGCGCTTCGCGAATGGCGTGCAGCTCGACATCGAAAGCCGGCGTGACCTGACATGGCGCCGGGACGCCACGGGGCAGCCGCATCTGCTGGGCCGCTTCACGCTGGACGACTACGTGGCCCGGGTGGTCGACCGCGAAGGCGCCGGCCAGCCCGCTGCTGCCGCCCAGGCCCTGGCGGTGGCGGCCCGCAGCTACGTGCTGGCCAACGGGCAGCCGGGGGCCGGTGGTTGCCTGGCCATTGCCGACAGCAGCGCGCGGCAGCGCGTCGCACCGCGACCGCCCACTGCCGCGGCGCAGGCGGCGGTACGCCACACGGCCGACCTGGTGCTGCAGGGCGCGGAAGGCCGCTACCACAGCACGCGGGCGGGCCGCGACGTGATGGCCTGGACCGACGCCGTGCGAGCGGCGGAGGCCGGGCAGGGCTTCGAGCAGATCCTCGCCAGTGCCTATCCGCGCGCGACGCTGGCCACCGCCGGTGGCCGGGGCAGCCAGGGCTGCGAGCCGCTGCCGCAGGCCGAGCAGTGGCTGGCCGCGCGGCGGGGGCGCTGGCAGCGGCTGCTGGCCGGCGAGGCGGGCTACACCGCGCCACCGCCAGTGCAGGTCTGCCGGTTGCAGCAGGGCCGGGCCCATGCGCTGCGCTCGGCGGCGCGCATCTATGCGGCAGGCCTGCATTCGCTGGAAGACCGGCTGACGCTGGTGCATGAATTTCTCCACCTGGCTTTCTCGGGACACCCCCGGGGCGCCGACGAACACTTCATCGAGCAGCAGGCACGCCGGCTGTTGGGAGTTGATTGAATGAAGCTACTTTGCAAGGCGGTGCTGCTGGCCGCGATGGGCGCGGCACTCGCCGCCCAGGCCCAGGTGGCCGTTGAGCTGCCGCGTGGCGGCTGGCGGGCCACCAGCGGTGACCGCGAGAACGAATTCGTGCAGGAGGTGCACTACCCGGCCTCGCAGGTGCAACTGCGGGCCGACGTGTCGTCGGCGGCCCAGATCCGGGGCCGCATCGCCGGACAGCGCAAGGCGGACGGCCCGGCGACCCTGGTCGTCAATGGCGTGTCGATGCCGCTGGAGACCGACGAATCCGGCCGCTTCGGCCGTCCCTATGCCTTCAGTGCCGGCTCCAACAGTGTCGAGGTGCGCTCTGCCGAAGGGCGCCGCCGCCTGCAGTTCATCGACGGCGGTTCCGGCGCGCGGCCCCGGCTGCGGGTGCTGCTGAGCTGGGACACGCCGGGCACCGACCTGGACCTGCATGTGATCACGCCGGACGGCCAGCACGCCTGGTATGGCCAGCGCGTGATTGCCGGCGGTGCCGCGCTGGACGTGGACGTGACGACCGGCTACGGGCCTGAGATCTTCGCCTCGCCCCGGCCTCAGCGCGGCATCTGGCACGTCTACGTCAACTACTACGGCAGCGGTGGCGACGGCCGGGTCACCAGCACCGCCCAGGTGGCGGTCATCACCGGCGAGGGCACGCCCAGCGAGACCCAGCGCGTGTACCGGGTGCCGCTGCGCGGCACCGGGGACCTTCTCCATGTGGCGAGCTTCAGTGTGCTCTGAACGGCCGCGGTGGCAGGCCGTGCTGGCCTTCCTGCTGGCCCTGGGCGGTGGGGCGGCCAGCCAGGCGGGCGAGGTGCAGCTGGACGGCCCGCGCGGCGGCTGGCGCGACGCCGGCCTGCTGGACGACGAGGACCGCCCCCAGGTGGCCTATCCCTACAACCTGATCGACCGCGGTGCCCAGAAGGGCCGCACGCTGATCCGCGGCCGGCTGCAGGCCATGCAGGGCGAGCGGCGGCCGCACACCCTGGTGGTCAACGGCAACCCCATGCCGCTCTACACCGGCAAGGACGGCGAGTTCGTGCGTCCCTATGCCTTCGGCGCCGGTTCCAACTCCATCGAGGTGCGCAGCCCGGACGGGCGGCCCACGCGCCGGGTGCAGTTCTATGAGACGCGGGGCAACGGCCCCCGGGCTGCGATGCGGCTGATCGCCAGCTGGGACGACAAGCAGGCCGAGGTCGACCTGCACGTCGTCACGCCCGATGGCCAGCACGCCTACTGGGGCTCGCCGGTGCTGCAGGGCGGTGGCGGGCTGGATGTGGACAGTGTCGATGGTGCCGGCCCCGAGATGTTCTCGCTCGCCGCGCCGGTGAAGGGCACCTACCATTTCTATGTGAACTACTGGGGCAACTTCGGCGACGCCGGCTACCACTTCGACGAGACGACGCGCCAGCGCCCGGTCATCACCGTGCGGCTGACGCTGGTGAGCCACGAGAACACCGCCCGCGAGAAGCGCGAGACGGTGGTGGTGCCCCTGCGGCGCATCGGCGACCTGACCTGGGTCAAGTCGGTCGCCTGGTGACGGGCTGAGGCAAGGGGGGCCGGCCATGCATCCACTGCTCGACGTGTTGTCCGGCGTGGCCGAGCCGCGGTCCCTGGTGGTCTGGCTTGCATTGCCGCTGCCGGCCCTGCTTGCCGCCAGCGCCGCCGTGCGCGAGGACCTGCCACGCGCCTGGCGCCGGCTCGGTGCGGCGGCTTTCCTGCTCGCACTGGCTGCCATCGGCCTGCACATCGCGCGGCTGGCCCTGCGGTCGTCGGGCCTGCCAACGGCGCTGTGGCCGCTGGCTGCGCTGGTGCTGCCCTGGCTGCTGCCACCCACGTCGGCGGCGCTTGGCCGGGGGGCGGCGCTGCTGCTGGCCGCCGCCTGGGTGGTGGCGGTCATGGGGTCGCTCGCCCTGCTGCTGGGACGGTGGTTCGACCCCCGGGTGCTGCAGGGCCTGTTGCTGCTGCTCGCCTATCCGCTGGTGACTGTGGCCAGCGTGAGGCACTGGATCACACCGCGTCCGCCCGGCGCGGCAGCACCGCGGTCGTCGTCGACCGTGCCATCGTCACCGCAGGCGACGTCCGTCTCGCCGCGGCCCGCGGACGGCACGCGCCCGGTCAGCGACCGCCTCGCCAGCGACGAGGCCCAGGAAGCGGCCGACAAATACACCCGCGACTGATGGGTAGCGCCATGGCCTTGCTGCCGGCCGACGTGCGTCGCGAGCTGTTCGACCCGCGGCGCTTTCCCCGGCTGTCGGCCCGCGGCCGCGAAATGCTCGCCTGGCTGCGCAGCCACCCGAGCGCACCGCAGTTCCGCAACTACAGCGGCCATCGGCTCGACAGCATGGCCCAGTGGCAGGTGCGCTGGCGCAGCTGGCGGGTGCGCCACGGCCAGGTGGTCATCGGCCCGCAGGGCGAGCCGGCGGCCTGGGTGGCCCGCTTCGTCCGGCGGACCTGGCGCACGGTGCCCCATTGGCAGGGGCGCGGTGCCTGCCCGGCAAGGCTGCAGGACATCGAGCCGGTGACACGTGCCGACCTGAGCGCCCGCATCGACGACTTCGTGCCGCCCGGGCTGCCCCTCGGGCGCGTGCTGTGCTTCAGCACCAGCGGCACCACCGGACACCCGCTGCGCGTGCCCTCGCACCCGCGGGTGGCTGCCGAGTACCTGGCCTACCACCGGCGTGCGCTGGCGCGCTTTGGCCTCGAGCTGCGCGCTGGCACGGGGCAGGTGGGCATCGTGCTGGCCGGCTACCAGCGGCGCTGCTTCACCTACGTCTCGGTCAACCCGCTGCAGGGCGACTGCGGGCTGGCCAAGATCAACCTGCATCCCGGCGAATGGTCGCGCGCGTCGGACCGCGCGGCCTATCTCGACGCATTGGCGCCCGAGCTGATTTCGGGCGACCCGGTCTCGCTCGTGGAGTTGATGCGGCTGCCGCTGCAGCATCGGCCGCGGGCGCTGCTGTCGACCTCGATGGCGCTGTCGCCGGCGTTGCGCAACCGGCTGGCTGAGCGCTTCGCCTGCCCGGTGCTCGACCTGTATTCGATGAACGAGGTCGGCCCCATCGCTGTCTTCGATCCGGCACTGGACGGCTTTGCACTGCTGCAGCCCCGGCTGCATGTGGAGATCCTGGATGCCCAGGGCCGCACCTTGCCGCTGGGCGAGCCGGGCGAAATCACGGTGACCGGCGGCTTCAACCCCTACCTGCCCCTGCTGCGCTACCGCACCGGCGACCATGGCCGCCTCGAGCGGGCCGCCTGCGGCACCTGGGTGCTGCGCGGCCTGCAGGGCCGGGCCCCGGTCCGCTTTCGCACGGCGGACGGACAGTGGCTCAACAACATCGAGGTCACCCATGCCCTGCAGGACTTGGCCTTGACCCGATACGCCCTGCACCAGCACGCCGACGGCATGCTGCGGCTGGCGGTCGACAGCCTGCTGCCGCTGGACGGCCTGGCGCCCGCCTTGCGTGCCCGCCTCGGGCAGCTGCTGGGGCCACTGCCGCTGCAGCTGGAGCCGCTGCACGCCGACGACAAAGTGCGGCAATACACGAGCGATCTGGCATGACGGCGCTCGAAGTCGCGGCCAATCTCGCCACCACGCTGTCCATTGCATTGGCGGCGCGCAACAGCCTGCACACCTGGTGGCCCGGCATCATCGGTTGCGTGCTGTTCGCCGCTGTGTTCCTGCAGGCCAAGCTGTATGCCGACCTGAGCCTGCAGGTGTTCTTCATCGGCACCAGCGTGCTCGGCTGGTGGCGCTGGCGGCGCGGCGAGCAAGCCGGGCAGCCCCCGGTGTCGCGCGTGCCGCCCTGGCAGGTGCTGGCGATGGCACTGGCGGCCATCGCCGTCACGGCGGGCTACGGCACGCTGCTGCACCGGCTCACCGATGCCTATGCGCCTTACCTCGATTCGGCCGTGCTCGCCCTGAGTGTGGTCGCGCAGCTGCTGTTGATGCAGCGGCGGCTCGAGACCTGGCCGGTGTGGCTGGCGGTGAACACCCTGGCGGTACCGCTGTTCGCCTCCCGCGAGCTGCACCTGACCGCGGCGCTGTATGCGTGCTACTGGCTCAATGCCTGGGTCGGCTGGTGGCGCTGGCGGGCCCAGTGGCAGGCGGCAGGAGCGGGCCGATGACGCAGCGACGCTACCGGCTGGGCCTGGTGGTGGGCAAGTTCGCACCGCTGCACGCCGGGCACGAGGCGCTGGTGGCTTTCGCCGCTGCCCGCTGCGAACAGCTGCTGGTGCTGAGCTACAGCCGGCCGGAGTTCCTGGGTTGTGGCGTCGAGGCGCGCCGCCGCTGGCTGGCCGAGCGATTTCCAGCGCACGACTGCGTGGTGCTGGATGACAGCGCCATCGCCCAGCGCTGTGCCGAACGCCGGCTGCCGCCGCGCGGCCTGCCGCCCAACGATGCGGACGATGCCACGCACCAGGACTTCCTCGGCTGGCTGCTGGCCGAGCTGTTGCAGCGCCTGCCGGACGCCATGTTCGGCAGCGAGGCCTATGTGGCGCCCTGCGCAGCGCGTCTGTCGCATCGCCTGGGGCATCCGGTGGACGGCGTGTTGTTCGACCCGCAACGCCGCACGGTGCCGGTGAGCGCCAGCCGGCTGCGCGCCAGTCCGGCGGACTGGGACCGGCACCTCGCATGGCCGGTGCGGGCGTCGCTGGTACAGCGGGTCTGCCTGCTGGGCGGCGAGTCGAGCGGCAAGACCACCCTGGCCGCGGCGCTCGCGGCACGCCACCGCACCACCTGGGTCCCCGAATACGGGCGAGAGCTGTGGGAGCAGCGGGCTGGCCGCCTGCAAGAAGGCGACATGTTGCACATTGCCCGCGAGCAACAGGCGCGTGAGGATGCGGCACTGCGCACGGCCCGCCGTCACCTGTTCTGCGACACCTCGGTGCTCACCACCTGCTTCTACAGCCTGGCGATGTTCGGCCGGGTGCATCCCGAGGTGTTGGCGCGCGCGGGGCGCCGCTATGCCCTGTTGGTGCTGTGCGCTCCCGACTTCGACTTCGTGCAGGACGGTACCCGCCGCGATGCCGGCTTCCGCGCGCGGCAGCACGACTGGTATCTGCAGGCTCTGCAGGAACGCGGCTGGCCGTTCGTGCTGGCACAGGGCTCGCTGCAGCAGCGGCTCGACCGCCTCTCCGCCTACTTGCCCGAGGGCCTGCCAAGCGAGGGAGGCTGAGCGCTTGCGATGTGGTGAGCCGGTGGCGGGCGAGGGCGGGGCTCGCCCGCCACCTGCCCTTGGCGCTGGCGCTCGATCTGGCCCGCTCACCGCCGCGGGCGGCGCGCGCTCGACCGAGCCCGATGGGCGCACCCATCGTCATCCCGGCCGCTGGCCTGATCCCGCTTCCCCCGTTCGAAGGGTGGTGCAGCGAGAAACGTCTCGCTACCATTTCGGCTCGGAGGGGAAGCGGCCGACACGGCGTTCCTCACACAACAAACAAGCTGCTGATCCTGAGGAACCCATGGTGTCTTCCACCGCCTGCACGTCCGCCCTGGCGGTCCCCGCCTTGCTGAACCGCCTGTCCCCGCTGATGCGCCGCGTGGCCGCCGCCGCGCTGCTGACCCTGGGGGCTGCCGTGCTGCCCGCCGCGCCCGCCTGGAGCGGCGAGGCGGAACCGAACGCTTCGGTGCAGGCCGGCCTCGATGCCGAGCTGGCCGCCGCCAGCCAGGCCGCACAAGCTGCGCAGACGGTGGGCCCGGCCGATATCAAGGTGCGTGACCAGGCGGTGCTGCACCTGCCGAAAGGCTATGTCTGGGTGCCCCAGACCCAGGCCAACCGCCTGATGCGCGCGATGGGCAACACGGTCGACAACCGCATGGTGGGTCTGGTGTTCCCGGCCGGTGAAGAGAAGTGGATGGTGGCGGCCGAGTTCGAGCCGGCAGGCTACGTGAAGGACGACGATGCCCGCGACTGGGACATCGACGAGCTGTACACCAGCCTGAAGGACGGCACCGAAGCCGGCAACGAAGACCGCAAGTCCCGCGGCTTCCAGGAGCTGGAGATCGGCCCCTGGGTGGAGAAGCCCACCTACGACAGCAGCAACCACCGCCTGGTGTGGGCCCTGTCGGTGCGTGACAAGGGCGCACCGGCGGACGGCACGCAGAGCATCAACTACAACACCTATGCGCTCGGCCGCGAAGGCTATGTCTCGCTCAACCTGATCACCGAGCTGAAGGACATCGGCCAGGACAAGGTGCATGCCGCCACCCTGCTGAGCGCGCTCGAGTACAACGCCGGCAAGCGCTACGCCGACTTCGACGCCTCCACCGACAAGGTGGCGTCCTACGGCCTGGCCGCCCTCATTGCCGGTGGCGCGGCCAAGAAGCTTGGCCTGTTCGCGGTGATCGGTGCCTTCCTCGCCAAGTTCGCCAAGGTCGCGCTGCTGGCAGGCGCCGGGCTGATCGCCGGCGTTGCGAAGCTCTTCAAGCGCAAGGCCGCTGCCGAGTGAGGCAAGAAGGGGCAGGTGGTGCGGCGCTGGTGCCGTGCCCCGGTCCCTAAGCCCGTCGGCGTCAGGAGTCGTGTGTCCATCTATCAACTCAAGCCGCGTTTCCAGGCCCTGCTGCGGCCGGCGGTGGCCGGGCTGGCCCGCCGGGGCGTGACGGCCAACCAGGTGACGCTGGCGGCATGCGCCGCCTCGGTGGCCTTGGGCCTGGCGCTTTATGTGGTGCGGCCCGCGCCGGCCTGGCTGGCGCTGCTGCCGTTGTGGCTCTTCCTGCGCATGGCGCTCAATGCGGTCGACGGCATGCTGGCCCGCGAGCACGGCCAGCAGTCACGCCTGGGCGCCTACCTGAACGAGTTGACCGACGTGCTCTCGGATGCCGCGCTCTACCTGCCCCTGGCCGCCTATGCGCCATTCGACGGCTTCTGGATCGCCACCATCGCCTTGCTTGCCGCACTGAGCGAGATGGCGGGCGTGCTGGGCCAGACGCTGGGGGCCTCGCGCCGCTATGACGGCCCGATGGGCAAGAGCGACCGGGCCTTCGTCTTCGGGGCGCTGGCCCTCGCCATGGCCGTCGCCCACCCGCTGCCGCCCTGGGCCGGAGCCATCCTGCCGCTGGTGGCGGCACTGACGGCCTGGACGGTCTGCCGGCGCGTGGCACGCGGGCTCAGCGAGGCGACAGCCCGCCCGCCAGGATGAATCGAGCACGAGGCCCGCATCGGCCGGCGTTTTGCAACGCGGGCCGCGACGCATCGCCCCGCAGGAAGGTTTCCGAAATGACACGCGTACATACAGAACACCAATTCGAAACGCACGATCAGCAGTCGCTCTACTACCGCCGCTGGGCCGTCGTGCCCGGCCAGCCGCGCCAGGGGGTGGTGGTGTTGCTGCACCGCGGCCACGAGCACTCGGGACGCATGGCGCACCTGGTGGACGAACTCCAGCTGGCCGACCATGAGTTCTATGCCTGGGACGCACGCGGCCACGGCCGCTCGCCCGGCCGACGTGGCCACAGCCCGAGCTTCGCGACCTCGGTGCGCGACCTGCAGAGCTTTGTCGACCACCTGGCCCATGTCCATGGCGTGAAGCAGGAAGACATCCATGTGGTGGCACAGAGCGTGGGCGCGGTGCTGGCTGCCACTTGGCTGCACGACTACGCGCCGCGCGTGCGCGGCGTGACGCTGGCATCGCCGGCCTTCCAGGTGAAGCTGTACGTGCCTTTCGCCCGCGCGGGACTCAAGCTGCTGACCGCCTTGCGCGGCGACTTCTTTGTCAACAGCTATGTCAAGGCCCGCTTCCTGACCCACGATGCCGAGCGCATCGCCAGCTACGAGCGTGACCCGCTGATCACACGGCCAATTTCGGCCAAGGTGCTGCTGGGCCTGTATGACGCGGCGGAGCGGGTGGTGGGCGATGCCGCGGCCATCACGGCGCCGGTGCAGCTGCTGATCTCGGGGGCCGACTGGGTGGTGCACGCGGCGCCGCAACACCGCTTCTTCGAGCGGCTGTCCAGCCCGGTGAAGGAAAAGCACGTGCTGCCGGGCTTCTATCACGACACCCTGGGGGAGCGCGACCGGGCCACAGCCGTGCGCTCCATTCGCGACTTCATCCTGAAGCTCGCCGAGCAGCGGCCTCAGCGGCCCTCCTTGCTCGACGCTCACCAGCGCGGGCCCACCTTTGAGGAGTCCCAGGCGCTGGCGCGGCCGCTGCCGGCCAGCTCGCCGCGCGGGCTGTACTGGGCCGCGACCCGGGCCGGCATGAAGCTCGGCGGCCTGCTCAGCGACGGTGTGAAGCTCGGACATGCCACCGGCTTCGATTCCGGCAGCACGCTCGACTACATCTACCGCAACCAGGCCCGTGGCCGTGGCCCGGTCGGCCGGCTGATCGATCGCAACTACCTAAATGCCATTGGCTGGCGGGGCATTCGCCAGCGCAAGCTGCATGTCGAGGAACTGCTGGGCCGGGCCATGCAGCGCGTGCGCTCGCGCCATCTGCCGGTGCAGCTGATGGACATCGCAGCCGGCCATGGCCGCTATGTGCTGGACGCGGTGGCGCAGCAGTCGCAGCGGCCCGACAGCATCCTGCTGCGCGACTACAGCGAGCTCAATGTGCGGGATGGTGCCGCACTCATCCGCTCGCGCGGCTTGCAGGACATTGCGCGCTTCGTGCAGGCCGACGCCTTCGACCGCGCCAGCCTGGCTGCCAGCCGGCCGGCGCCCACCGTGGCGGTGGTGTCCGGCCTCTACGAGCTGTTTGGCGACAACGCCCTGGTGGCCCGCTCGCTGGCCGGCCTGGCCGATGCGATGCCGCCGGGTGCCTGCCTGGTCTATACCAACCAGCCCTGGCACCCGCAGCTGGAGCTGATCGCCCGGGCGCTGACCAGCCACCGGCAGGGCCAGGCCTGGGTGATGCGCCGCCGCACCCAGCAGGAGATGGACCAGCTGGTGGAGGCCGCTGGCTTCCAGAAGATCGAGCAGCGCATTGACGAGTGGGGCATCTTCAGTGTCTCGCTTGCGGTGCGCAACGCCGGCTGAGCGCCCGCGATGATGCGCCTGCCTCCGCTGTGGCGGCCCGGCCTGTGCTGGCTGGTGGTGCTGGCCCCGCTGTTCTTCATCAGCTACGGCGTGGCCAACCACCATGCGGCCGGCTTGCCGGCGGTGCCCAGCATCGTGTTCGACTGGGAGCGCTGGGTGCCGCTGTGGCCCTGGACCATCCTGCCGTACTGGTCCATTGACCTGTTCTACGGTCTGTCGCTGCTCATCTGCCGCGACCGGCTTGAGCTGGCGCACCATGCGCGGCGCCTGTTGACGGCCCAGCTCATCGCCGTCGCCTGCTTCTTCCTGTTCCCGCTGCGGTACTCGGTGAGCAGGCCGCCGCTGCAAGGCTGGTCGGGCCGCTTGTTCGACGCCCTGGCCGGCTTCGACCTGCCCTACAACCAGGCGCCCTCGCTGCACATCGTGCTGCTGCTGATCCTGTGGGACTTCTACCGCCGTCGCACCCGCGGCGCAGCGCGTGCGGTGGTGCATGGCTGGAGCCTGCTGATCGGCGTGTCGGTGCTCACGACCTGGCAACACCACTTCATCGACATTCCCACCGGGCTGCTGGTGGGCCTGCTGTGCCTCTGGCTGTGGCCGCTGGACGGCGCGCGCCCGCAATGGCAGTGGCCTGCCGACGGTGTCCGCCGGCGTCTCGCGCTGCTCTATGGCGCGGGCGCGGCCGCACTGTCACTGCTGGCCGTACTGGCGGGACGGACCGGCTGGTGGCTGTTCTGGCCGGCGGCCTCCTTGCTGCTGGTCGCCTTGTGCTACGCGGGCGTGGGTGCCGGCGGCTTCCAGAAGCGCAGCAACGGCCGCCACACGCTGGCCTCCCGCTGGTTGTTTGCGCCCTATCGGCTGGGTGCCTGGGTCAATGCCCGGCTGTGGACGCGCTGCGTGCCGCCGGCAGCCGAGGTGTGCGACGGCGTCTGGATCGGCCGGCTGCCGCGTGCCGGCGAGCCCGAGCACCGGCAATTCGATCGCATCCTCGATGTGAGCGCCGAGCTCTCGGTGCGCCATCCGCGCCTGCACGCGCTGCCGCAGCTCGACCTGGTGGTGCCCGCGGCGACTCAGCTGCGCGCCGCTGCCGAGCACCTGCAGCGCCTGGCCGGGCAGGGCAGCGTGCTGGTGTGCTGCGCCCTTGGCTATTCGCGCAGCGCCGCCGTGGTGCTGGCCTGGCTCTGCCTCAGCGGCCGCGCACCGAGCGTGGCGGCGGCCGCGGACCTGCTGCGCCGGGCCCGGCCGCAAGTCGTGCTGAAGCCCGCCTTGCTGCTGGCGGTGGCGCAGGCCATTGCGCTGCCCAGCCCCACGCCATGAACGAGACCGGCTCCGCCCCGCTGCCCGAGCAGGACCGCTGCGACTGCGCGGTGACGGCGGACTTCCTCGCCACCTCCCGCTGCTGGGATGGGCTGGCTGCCGGCAGCGCGGCGCTTGCTGCCTGGCTGCTCGCTCGCCAGGCGCCGGCGGCCGGGTGGCCGGCGGCGATGCTCTTGCTGGCGCTCGGCATCGAGCGCTATCTCGCCGTGCGCCTGTCGCTGGACCGCCGGCTGTTCGAGCGCCTGGCGCGGGCCGAGGGCTTGTGTCTGGCCACGCTCGATGCGGCACTGGCCGCGCATTTCCGGCTGCCGCCACACAAGGTCGGCCGGGCACTGGCCCCGCGCATCGCAGGCGCTCGCCGGCTCTACCGCGCTCATGTGGCAGCCGCGCTGGCGCTGTCAGGGCTGGCGTTGGCGGCGCTGGCCGGTGGCGCATGGACCTGAATCAAGCTGACGTCAAGGAGTCGCACTGCATGTCCCGTGTGCATGACCTGATGGCCTGGCCGGTGCGCCTGCTGGTGCTCGCCGCGGTGCGCGCCTGGACCGGCGCGCGCCCGCTGTGGGCCGGTGAGCCGCCAGGCGGGCGCCCCTGCGTCTACTTTGCGAACCACACGAGCCACGGGGATGCCGTGCTGGTCTGGGCCACCTTGCCCGCCCACCAGCGCCGGCGCCTGTGCCCGGTGGTCGACGCGGAGCCGGGCGGGGCCACCGCGCTGCGGCGCTTCCTTGCGCGCTGCCTGTTCGCATGGCCCCGGCCGGCCGGTGACTCCGGCGCTGCCACGCTGCAGGGGCACTCGCTGCTGGTCTTTCCCGAAGGCTGCCGCAATACCGGCGAGCAGGCCTTGCTGCCATTTGCCGCGCCGCTGTACCAGCGAAGGCAGGCGCATCCGGAGATGGATTTCGTTCCGGTATGGATCGCCAACATGCGCCGCGTCATGCCGCCCGGCGAATGGCTGCCACTGCCGCTGGCCTGCACCGTGAGCTACGGCGTGCCGCTGGTACGGGTCGATGGCGAGGACGAGGCCACCTTCCTGGCCCGGGCTGCGGCCGCCGTGCTGGCCTTGCGCCCTGAGGAGGAAACATGATCCTGGATGCCTTGCCACTGCAGGACCCGACCTGGCAGCTCTTCGCCGGCACACTTGCGGTGCTGCTGGTGGCCTCCATCGTGGGTGGCCTGCTCAAGTGGCGTGTCGCCCAGGGCCGGCCCCATGCGGTGATCGACAACCTCAACAGCCGGGTCAACGCCTGGTGGGTGATGGTGGCGCTGCTCGGTGTGGCCTTCACCTTTGGCAAGCCGGGGGCGCTGGTCCTGTTCGCCTTCACGTCGTGGGCCGCGCTGCGCGAGTACATCACGCTCACCCACACCCGGCGGGCCGACCACCTGGCGCTGGCGCTGCTGTTCTACCTGGTGCTGCCGCTGCAGTACTTCCTGATCTGGATCGAGTGGTACGGGCTGTACTCGATCTTCATCCCGGTGCATGCCTTCCTCGTGCTGCCCATCCTCGCCTGCCTGCGCGGCGACACGCGGCGCTTCCTCGAGCGGACCGCCAAGGTGCAGTGGGGTTTGATGATCTGCGTCTACTGCGTCTCGCACGTGCCGGCCCTGCTCACGCTGGAGATTCCCGGGTATGAAGGCCGGCAGCTGCTGCTGGTGGCCTACCTGATCATCGTCGTGCAGGGCAGCGACGTGCTGCAGTACGTGTGGGGCAAGCTGCTGGGGCGGCACAAGATCGCGCCGGAGCTCTCGCCGTCCAAGACGGTGGAGGGCTTCGTCGGCGGCGTGGCGTCGGCCACCCTGCTCGGCGCAGCGCTTCATGGTGTGACGCCGTTCACGCCGCTGCAATCAGCCGCCGTGGCACTCACCCTGTGTCTGATGGGCTTCCTTGGCGGGCTGGTGATGTCGGCCATCAAGCGCGACCGCGGTGTGAAGGACTGGGGCACCCTCATCGAAGGCCATGGCGGCATGCTGGACCGGCTCGACTCGGTGGTCTTCGCCGCGCCGATGTTCTTCCACATCGTGCGGTTCTGGTGGACACCCTGACACATTGTGGATGAGGGGGCTGTGGCTCACTTGCGGTGTCTCAGCTTCATACAGTTCTGTCATGCAAGCACCTGGCTGGCCTTGCTGTTCTTGGGACCTGCGCCACAGCGCCGCATGGCCCACATCCTGCTACCTCCCTTACGTCTCTTGCGAAAGTGTCTGTTTTCGAGCGGAGCGACCCCTCACTCAAGGGGGCGCTAGCCCCTGTTTAAAGGATTGTGCGAAAAGTCCGATTGGGGAGAATGCCGTTGCAAGAGTTTCAGGCTCTTACCGCTCGCCTGTCGTTCGGCCGAGGGAGCTACTAGGGAGGACAGAATGAGGGTGTTCCGGGTTTTTCATCATCATGTCGCGCTATCAACGCTGTTGGAGTTGATCGCGGACAGCCTGCTGTGTTTTCTCGCAGCCCTGTTCATCGCTTCGATGATTCACTGGGTGCCGGGTGACCATGTCAAGGTCGTCGCACAGGCCGACATGTTCTGGCTGGCAGCCGGCTTCGCGCTGGCCATGCTGCTGCTGTATTCCTTTGTGGGCCTGTACCGCCAGGGTGCCGAGCCAATGGGCGCCGGAAGCATCGTGCGGCGCGGACTGCTGGCCCTGTTCATCGGTGCCTGCCTCACCTACCTGCTGATCGACTCGGTGACCGGCGGCGCCTCGCCGGGCTATGTGGTCGCGCTCGTGATGGCCTACCTGCTGGTCGGCCTGATCGTGGTGCGGCTGGCCGTCTTCATGATGCAGCGCCTGATCGGCGCGCCCCGGGTGCTCATCGTCGGCACTGGTCCCGAAGCGCAGAGCGTGGCGGCCGATCTGGCCGCGCTGCGGCGCATCGAGCGGCGTGTGGTTGGTTTCTACCCCACGTCCACCGAAGGTGCGGCTGCCGTGCCGGCCAACAAGGTGTTCGCGCGCGGGTTGTCCATCGAGGAGGTGGTGGCGCAGAACGATGTGGACGAGATCATCGTCGCGGTGCGTGAGCAGCGCGGTGGCGGCATCCCGGTCGACCAGCTGCTGGCCTGCCGCATTCGCGGCACCCCGGTGCTGGACCTGGCCGGCTTCTACGAGCGCGCGAAGGCCGAAGTGCCGATCGACAGTCTGAAGGCCAGCTGGCTCATCTACAGCCAGGGCTTCGTGCAGGGTCCGGCGCGCACGGTGGCCAAGCGCGTGTTCGACATCGTGACTTCGCTGCTCCTGCTGGTCGTGTCGGCGCCCATCATGCTGCTGACCGCACTGCTGATCCGGCTGGACAGCCCGGGCCCCATCATCTACCGGCAGGAGCGAGTGGGCCTAGGCGGCCGCTCCTTCATGTGCCTGAAGTTCCGCAGCATGCGCAGCGATGCCGAGAAGGACGGCGTTGCCCGCTGGGCCACGCAGAACGACTCGCGCATCACCCGGGTGGGCGCCTTCATCCGCAAGACCCGCATCGACGAGCTGCCGCAGCTGCTGAGCGTGCTGCGCGGTGAAATGAGCATGGTCGGCCCGCGGCCCGAGCGGCCCAGCTTCGTGCAGGAGCTGAAGGAGCAGATCCCGTTCTACGACCTCCGCCACAGCGTCAAGCCCGGCGTGACCGGCTGGGCACAGATTCGCTACCGCTACGGCGCCTCGGTGGACGATGCCCGAAAGAAACACCAGTACGACTTGTACTATGTGAAGAACAACTCCCTCTTCCTGGACCTTCTGGTCCTGATCGAGACGGTGAGTGTGGTGCTGTTCCGCGAAGGCGCCCATTGAGCGCGACAGTGACAGCGGTCCGGTTAGGAGGAAATCGTTGATGTGGAATTCGAGCTCGGGCGGCATGCGTCGCTCCCTGCGTGTCTGGCTGGCTGCCGCTGCTGCCGCCTTGCTGACGGCCTGCGGCACCACCGGCCAGTACCCGCCGGCGCCGGTCTCGGCACAGACGCCGGACCACCGTTATCAGATCGGTGCGCTCGACACCCTCAATATCGTCGTCTGGCGCAATCCCGAGCTGTCGTCCACCGTCTCGGTCCGGCCGGACGGTCGCATCTCCACCCCGCTGGTCGAAGACGTGATGGCCGCCGGCCGCAGCCCGGCCGAATTGGCTCGCGACATCGAGAAGGTGCTGGGCAAGTACGTGCGTGATCCGGTCGTGACGGTGGTGGTCAGCAACTTCCAGGGCACGTTCTCGGAGCAGATCCGCATCGTCGGCGAGGCCGCGCGCCCGCAGGCCGTGCCGTTCCGGCAGAACATGACCTTGCTGGACGTGATGATCCAGGTCGGTGGCCTGACCGACTATGCCAATGGCAACGGCGCGGTGCTCGTGCGCGGTGCCGAGGGCGGCAAGCAGTTCAGCGTGCGACTGAAGGACTTGCTCAAGCGGGGCGACATCTCCGCCAATGTCGACGTGAAGCCGGGCGACATCATCATCGTGCCGCAGAGCTGGTTCTGAGCCCGCAGGGCCGGACAGCTGCCGCGGGTGCGCCTGGGCCCGGCTCATCGCGGGCCGGGGGCCATGCTTGTGGCAGGGCGCGAATCGTAAACCGAGGTGGGTGCCTCGCGCCGTTGGCCGGCGCGGGGCCAGGAACAGGGTCTGAGACGGTATGAACGAATATGTTCGCCAGGCCGCTGGCGTGCTGTACGAGGTATGGCAACGCCGTTGGATCGCGTTGTTGGTCGCCTGGGCGGTCGCGCTGCTGAGCGGCGCGGTGATCTTCGTCTACAAGGACCGCTACGAGGCCACCGCGCAGGTCTACGTCGACACGCAGACGGTGCTCAAGCCCCTGATGGCCGGCCTGGCCTTCCAGCCCGATGTCGACCAGCAGGTGCGCATGCTGGCCAAGACACTGATCTCGCGGCCGAACGTCGAGAAGCTGGTGGACACGCCGGAGATGGACCTCGCCAGTTCCGACCCCAAGTTGCGCGCGCGGACCATCGACGCGCTGATGAAGAAGATCCGCGTCACCCCGAGCGGCGGCGGCAACCTCTACACCATCAGCTACCGCGACAGCGACGGCCAGCGCGCCCATCGCGTGGTCGAGGGCCTGGTGAACCTGTTCATGGAAGCCAGCATCGGTGGCAAGAAGCGCGATTCGCAGGAAGCCAGCCGCTTCATCGACGAGCAGATCCAGGAATACGAGTCCAAGCTGGTGGATGCCGAGAACCGCCTGAAGGATTTCAAGCTGCGCAATTTCGGCCTCACCGGCATGTCCAACCAGGACTACTTCGCCCGCATGTCGACCTTGTCGGACGAGGTCAACAAGCTGCGCATCGACCTCAGCGCCGCCGAGCGCTCGCGCGATGCGCTGCGCAAGGAGCTGAACGCCGAGGAGCCGCAGCTGCCCCCCGAGGCGATGTTGCCGGCCGGTGGGCCGGTGGTGTCCGAGCTCGATGCCCGGCTGGACGCCCAGCGCCGCCAGCTCGATGACCTGCTGCGCCGCTACACCGATGATC
The DNA here is from genome assembly GCF_030419005.1 of Eleftheria terrae. NCBI lineage: Bacteria > Pseudomonadati > Pseudomonadota > Betaproteobacteria > Burkholderiales > Eleftheria > Eleftheria terrae. Next base: position 1,347,633 of record NZ_CP106951.1, on the reverse strand, counting down.
ATCCGGATGTCATCAGCGTGCGGCGCACGATTGCGGCCATCGAGCAGCAGAAGAAGCAGGAAGTCGACGCGCGAGCCGTCAGCGGCCGCGGCCGGCAGGCGGCGGCGACCAACCCCGTGTTCCAGCGCATTCGCATTGCGCTGGCGGAGGCCGAGGCCAACGTCGCCTCGCTCAGTGGCCAGCTGAGTGCGCAGCAGACCCGGCTCGAGCAGATCCGCGCGCTGGCCGGGCGGGTGCCGCAAGTCGAAGCGGAGCTGGCCCAGCTCAATCGCGACTATGAAGTGATCCGGAAGAACTACGAGCAACTGGTGTCTCGCCGTGAGGCCGCCTCGCTGGGCGTGAAGATCGACCAGTCGTCGCACCTGACCGATTTCCGCATGGTGGAGCCGGCCCGCGTTTCGCCGGGGCCGGTGTTCCCGAGCCGCAAGATCCTGGGCTTGCTGGCCATGCTCGGCTCGGCTGCGGCCGGCTGCGTGGCAGCCTTCCTGATGACGCGGCTCTTCCCGTCCTTCCACGACGAGAAGGCCCTGCGCGAGTTGAGCAAGCGCCCGGTGCTCGGCAGCGTCGGGGTGGTTCAAACCGACGAGGGGCGGCGCAAGGAGCGGCGCGAGCGGCTGCAGTTCGCTGGCGCGGCCGGCGTGTTCTTCGTCGCCAATATGGCGTGGGTCGGCTGGATCACCCTCCAGGGCCGGGTCTGAGGACGGGTGGCAAGCATGAGCATCATCGAACTGGCCGCCAAGCGGCTCGAAGAACTTCGCCGCGCCGGCGTGGAGGTGCCCTGGGCGCCTTCGGAATTCGGCAGCTGGGATCCGCAGGAGCCGAGCGAGCCCATCGTGCGGCGGGTGCCGCCGCTTGGGGGCGCCGAGCCGGCCCCGGTCGCCGTGCCGCCGAGGCCTGCTGTACCCGCTGCGGGGCCGGCCCACGCGACAGCAAGGCCGCTGTCAGCGCCGCCGGCCGTGCCGTTCGCCGAGCCCGCCGGGGCAGCCCGATCCCCCGCCGCAGAGCCGGGCGATGCGCTGGCAGGCTCCGGCTTTCCGGCCTTGCCGCACATCGACGCGCCGGCTGATGCCGGCGCGGGCGCCGAGCGCCGCTCGCGCAGCGTGGCGCTCGACCTCGACCGGTTGGCGCGTGCCGGCTACCTGGTGCCGGGCCGACCGGAGGCCGAACTGGCCGACGAGTTTCGCGTCATCAAGCGCCCCTTGATCAAGAACGCCCAGGGCCAGTCGGCGGCGCCGCTGCACCGCCCCAACCTGATCCTGGTGACAAGCGCGATGCCTGGCGAAGGCAAGAGCTTTTGCGCCATCAACCTGGCGCTGAGCATCGCGATGGAGGTCGACAAGACCGTGCTGCTCGTCGATGCCGACGTCGTCCGACCGGCCGTGATGAGCCGGCTCGGCCTGGGCGTCGACCGCGGGCTGCTGGACGTGCTCAAGAACCCCGGGCTCGACCTGTCCGAAGTGCTGCTGCGCACCAACGTGCCCAAGCTGTCGGTGCTGCCGACCGGCGCGCCGGGCATCAACTCGAACGAACTGCTGGCCAGCAGTGCGATGGAACGTCTGCTCGACGAACTGGCCACACGCTATGCCGACCGCATCGTGATCTTCGACGCGCCGCCGCTGCTGCCGACCACCGAATCCCGGGTGCTGGCCACCCGGGTGGGGCAGGTGGTTATGGTGGTCGAGGCGGGCCGCACGACCCGTGCGGCCGCCACCGAAGCGTATGCGGCGGTGGAAAGCTGCCCGGTGGTGATGTCGGTGCTGAACAAGACGCGCGGTCCGGCTTCGGTCGCCCGTTACGGCTACTGAGCCGGGGACGACGCATGCCTGGTGCGCACCGCCCTTGCTTTCCCTTGCTGCGCCTCACGCGGTCCCTGCAACTGGCCATGTGCTGCCTGGCGGCGACGCCGGCCGGCGCGCAGCCGTTGCGGGCTGAGGCCGATGTGACGACGACCCTCACGGCCACCAGCAACAGCACCTATGGCCAGAGTGGCAAGGCCCATGGCGATGTGCTGCTCGACGTCGCACCACGCTTGCGGCTGCAGCGCGACGGTGCGCGGCTGAAGCTCTCGGGCGAGGTGGGCGCCAATGCGGTGCACTACGCACGCGGCACGCTGGCCGACCGGCTGCTGCCGAATGCCCGCCTATCGCTGGAGTCGCAGCCGGTGGAGCAGTGGCTGCGGCTTGACGCCAATGCCGCCGTCGAGCAAAGCGCTTCCGACGCCTTCGCCGGCCAGCCCGAGGCAGGCTCTTCGCTGAACCAGGCCACCACCAAGCGGCTGCGGGTGGCGCCTGCCATCGACCGGCGGCTATCGCCCACCTTGGCGCTGCTGGCACGCAGCGAACACGCCTGGACCCGGCGCAGCGGTGACGACAGCGCCACCAGCGCCGGGGGCGACCGCGTCTACCAGCAACAGCAGCTGGTCCGCCTCAGCCGGCAGCCGCTGCCCTTTGGTGGATCGGTGGAGTATTCCCGCGACGATGCTTCCTATGGCGGCGACAGCATCTCCGCGCTCGAGCTCGAGGCGATCCGCCTGGTGGCCAGCTATGCGGTGGACCCGGAGCTGGTGCTGAGCCTGGTCGCCGGCCATGAGCGCAGCGCCTTCCTGGGCACCGACGAGAGCGACGCCATCTACGGTGCCCGGCTGCAATGGTCGCCCACCGAGCGCACCGAGCTGCAGGCTGCGGTGGAGCGTCGCTTCATGGGCACCGGCTGGAACCTGCAATGGCAGCACCGCTCGCCCTTTGTCGCCCTCACCGTGCGCGCCAGCCGCCAGCCGGTGGCCCTCAGCACGTCCCAGCGGCTGGGCAGCAGTGGCGGCGACACCGCATCCCTGCTGGATGCCATCCTGACCACGCGGCACCCCGATCCTGTGCAGCGGCGCCAGCTGGTGCAGGACATGATCGCCCGCCTGGGCCTGCCGGCCCAGCTGTTGCGCCCGGTGGAGCTGTTCTCGAACTATGCACAGCTGGAGCAGGACACCTCTGCCAGCCTGGCCCTGCTGGGGCGGCGTACGACGCTCACTGCCACCCTGTACGTTCGCAAGCTCGAACGGCTGCGGCGGGCCGACGACCCCCTGGCCGACCTGGGCGGCGGCAGCGCGGACAACGAACAGCGCGGCATCGCGTTCAACCTGAACCGCCGCCTGAGCGCCACCACACAGGCCGACCTCGGCTTGTCCTGGGCACGGGTGGTGGGGCAGGGCTTGCTGGAAGGCTCGCGCAGCCATGAGAAAGTGCTGCGTGCAGGTTTGCACCACAATCTGTCGCCGCAGACCCAGGTCAGCGTCGGCCTGCGCCGTGCGCTGCTCGACTCCAGCGTGACCGGCTCAGCTCAGGAATCCGCCGGCTTTGTCGGCCTGGGCCACCGCTTCTGAGAAACCTCATGTACGAATCGCACTTCGGCTTTTCAGGCGCGCCCTTCCAGCTCAACCCGGACCCGTCGTTCTATTTCGACAGCCGCGGCCATGCCAGCGCGCTGGCCTACCTTCGTTTCGGCGTTTACCAGGGCGAGGGTTTCATCGTGGTCACCGGTGACATCGGTGCCGGCAAGACGACGCTGGTGCGCACGCTGCTCGGCGGGCTCGACCGCCAGCAGGTCGTGGCCGCCCAGGTGGTCAGCACCCAGCTCGAATCGGGTGACCTGCTGCGCGCAATCTGCACCGCCTTCGGCATTGCGCCGGCCGGCAAGACGAAGGCCGAGCTGATTGCCAGCCTGGAGGCTTTCCTCACCGCGGTGGCGGCCAGCGGCCGGCGCGCCTTGCTGGTGGTGGACGAAGCCCAGAACCTCAGCCTGGAGGCGATCGAAGAACTGCGCATGCTGTCGAACTTCCAGCTGGAGCACCATGCGCTGCTGCAGAGCTTCCTGGTCGGGCAGCCGGAGCTGCGCAAGCTGCTCGAATCGCGCGCGATGGAGCAGTTCCGCCAGCGGGTGATCGCGTCCTGCCACCTGGGCCCGCTTGACGTGGTCGAGACCCGGGCCTATGTCGAGCACCGCCTGCGCCGTGTCGGCTGGCAGGACCGTCCCTCGTTCGATGACGCGGCCTTCGAGGAAATCCACCGCTGGACCGGCGGTATCCCGCGTCGCATCAACCTGCTGTGCAACCGCCTGCTGCTCGGGGCGTACCTCGGCAACAGCGACGAGGTCAGCGCCACGCTCGTGATGCAGACGGCCCGCGAAATGCGGGGCGAGGTCGGCGAGACGACGCTGGTCGCGGCGGTTTCCAAGCCGGCGGCGGCCGAGTCCGGGGCCGGTGATGATCCGCTGCCTGCCTTGCCCGCCGAAGCGGTCCGCGAGCTGCATGTGGCCGGCGTGTCCCTGCAGCGGCCGATCGTCTGCCTGGTCGACTCACCGGCCAGCTACATGAAGGCCTGCGCCTTCGCGTCCGAAAGTGCCAGGCAGCCCGAGCTGCCGGCGGTCGTGACTTTCAATGGCGGTCTGCAGGCCGACGTGCGCCTGCCCGGTGAGCTGGCCGAGGTCTTGCCGCGGCCGGCGCTGGACGTCCACCTGCAGGCCCGGGGTGAGCGCTTCGGTCCTCGCGCAACGCAGGTCCTGGCTGCCTTCGACCAGCTGTTGCTGGAGCTGCAGCCCGCCGCGGTGATGGCCATCGGCAGCAATGACGATGTGCTCGCCTGCAGCCTGGCGGCGCACAAGGCCGGCGTGCCGGTGGTGCGCGCCGAGGCAGGCAGGCGCAGCGGCGATCCTTTTGGCGCCGACAGCAATGCCATCCTGCTGGACCGCCTGGCCACCGCCCTCTACACCAACGAGCTGAGCACGCACTACACCCTCTACCGGGAAGGCATTCCTGCCGACCGGGTGCACTGCTTCGGCAACCTGATGCTCAACCTGCTGCACCTGGCGGTGCCGGCAGCTGCCGAGGCGGAGGCAACGCTGCAGCGCGAGACCGCTGCAGCCCGCGGCCTCAAGCCGCAAGACGGCTATGTGTTGGTCACCTTGCAGTTCGAGCCGGAATCGACCCGGGTTGAAGTCCTGAGCGACCTGGTGTCCGGCTTTGTCGCGATGCCGCCGGACCTGCGCGTGATCTGGCCCATGCAGGACGAGACCCGCTCGGCGCTCGAGCGGGTGGGCCTGGGACGCTGGATCAAGAACAGCAAGATCGATGCGCTGAGCGGGCTCGGCTACCTGGAACGCCTGGGCCTGCTGCAACGCGCCAACTGCCTGCTGGCCGGCGGCGATGCCGACCTGGCCGAGGAGGCGCGCGCGCTGGGCGTCCCGGTGGTGCGCCTGGTTGCCGCCGGCCATCCGGCCGAGTTCGGCGAGGCCGGTGCGGTGCACGAGGTGCAGCGCGCCCTGGCCCTGGTGGGCGAGGCGGCCGCTCGCACCCGCCCGCGGCAGGAGGAGGCCGGTTACTGGGACGGCGGCCCCGCCGCCCGCATGGCGGAGCACCTCAGTGCCTGGCTGTGGCAGGAAGACGCTGCCATTCACCCGCAGGCCAGCCTGCGGTCGTGACCAGCGGCGCCGCCCGGCGGCGCCCTTTGTGCAGCCGCGACCGGCTGCGGTGGTTTGACACGCCGCTTGGCTTTGTCGCTGCCGGCTGACGAGAAACCGGGGGAATGCCAATTTCCTGCGGTCAGACCGTCAGAAACGTGAACTGCTTCACACATCGAGTTGCGTGGGACACATTTCCACGAACTCGCGCCACTTTGTAACCCCTGGAGGCGGCTAGCGCATCGGCTGTGCCTGCCTCCAGGAGAACCCTAGGTTTCGGTATAGCTGGCGATGCGGCCGCCCCAGGCCCTTTGCAGCGAGGGTGAACACTTGCCGCGGCAAGCACATGTCGTTACGGGAGCGTTACTTCGCTTACAGAAGAGCCCTAAGCCCCACCTAGCATTCCGCCGCATTCAAAGGAGTACCCGCCGGACATTCGCGGCGGACACAGGACCAGCGCCAATACAAGAGGTGGCCGACCCGCTCCCACGCGGTGAGCCCCTGGCACTGGAATAGGCCGACGGATCGAGGCAGCGCCCGCTGCCCCAGGACGCCGGCCGATATGTGGGGTCATTGGGGTTTCGCCGTGAATAAAGATCTGACCAAACGCGCCCGCCTTGCCTGGGCTGCTCACCTGTTCGCCTCTTGCGCCGTCCTGTCCGCCTGTGGCGGGGGCGGAAGCGATGCTTCCACGGACGAGGCGCTGTCCTCCGCCAATGCGTCCGAAGGCCAGGAGCGCGAAGACGCCATGGGTCGTCGCTGGTACTGGGACGGCAACACCTGGGTCCGCAAGCCGGCGGCCCCCACGCCGCCCGCGCCGACGCCACCGGCCCCCACGCCGCCCGCACCGACGCCGCCTGCGCCGACGCCGCCCGCTCCGACTCCTCCTGCACCGACGCCGCCTGCACCCACGCCCACGCCGAATCCCGCTCCTGCCCCCGCTCCCGAGCAGCTGGCGCTGAAGGCCTGCCAGCCGTCCGGCAAGGGCAAGGACTACCAGGTCGGCACCGGCGCGAACCAGCTGAAGGAACTTGACCAGGTGCCCTGGGACAAGCTGGCCGCCGGCGACACCGTGCGCATCTTCCATCGCGCCACTCCCTACCGTGGCAAGGTGCTGCTGGCCGCGCAGGGCCGCGCCGACGCACCGGTGCGTGTCTGCGGCGTGCCGAGCGCCAGCGGCGAGCGCCCCATCATCGACGGCAAGGACGCGGTGGCCCGCCGTGGTCTGGCCTATGGCCATGAGCTGCATGAGTCGCGCTCGGTGATCGTCGTCAACCGTCTGCAGACCGAGGCGTGGGAGGCGTATCCCAAGTTCGTCCAGATCGATGGCCTGCACATCCGCGGCGCGCATCCGAAGAACCAGTTCACCGACAGCAACGGCCAGCGCCGCAACTATGTGGAGTTCGGTGCCTGCATCTGGGTCGAGCGCGGCCACAACGTGGTGATCGCCGACAACGAGATCGACGACTGCACCCACGCCATCTTCAGTAACTCCAAGGAAGACGGCGACTTCGCCGTGACCCGCAACCTGCGCATTGCCGGCAACTACATGCACGGCAACGGCGTGGCCGGGGTCGAGCTGGTGCACAACACCTACATCCAGAGCGTGGGGGTGGTGTACGAGTTCAACCACTATGGTCCGCTGCGCAGCGGCGCCTATGGCAACCAGATCAAGGACCGGTCGGCCGGCGCCGTGATCCGCTACAACCGGCTCGAGGGTGGCGCCCACTCGATCGACCTGGTGGAAGCCGAGGACTACTTCCAGGCTGTCAAGGCCGATCCGAGCTATCGCAAGACCTACGTCTACGGCAACCAGATCACCAAGGACGGCACGCAGGGCACCACCATCCACTACGGTGGCGACCATGGCGGCAATGAAGCCAGCTACCGCAAGGGGACGCTGTACTTCTTCAACAACACGGTGCACATCGGCGGCAACGGCTATGCGGTGATCTTCCAGCTCTCGACCATCGACGAGAAGGCCGAGGTGTGGGACAACGTGTTCAGCTTCGCGCCCACGGTCGACTACCCCCGGATGCGCGAGAAGCAGGACAACGAAGGCGCGTACGCCGATCCGTCGAAGGCGGGCGGCATCGTGAACCTGTACCGCAACTGGATCGATGCCCGCTGGAGCGATGCCGGCCCGTGGCACACCGTGGGTGGCAAGCTCAACGGCGCGTCGAACCTGATCACCGGTACCGGCACGCCGATCGATCTCAAGACCTTCGTGCCGCTGGCCGGCAGCAAGCTGGTGGATGCCGCCAAGGGCGCGCCGGTGGCGCCGACCGGCTTCCCGGTGCAAGCACAGCTGGACGGCAGCGCGCTGCCCACCACCCGCACGGTGAAGGGCGCGGCGATGGACCTCGGCGCAGTGGAACGCTGATGCGGGCGGGCAGGGCGCTGGCCCTGCCACCTGCAGCCCGGACAACGCCCGGCGGCGACCCGCCGGGCGCCTGGCGGCCAAGTGCCGCCGACCGCCCGGGCGGGGCCGCCTGCCCCTGGCAGGTGATGATCATGAGCGACTACGGTCGCTCATTTTTTTTGGCGTCGCCGGCGCGAGAAGTGCCGGGCACGGCCGCAGCGGCGTCCGGATCCTCCGGCAGGATGGGCAGCTCGATGTAGGACGCCCGTTCCCCGCCATGGAAGACCTGGTTGCGAGCCAGCAGGACGCCGACCTCGTTCAGGTTGGCCCGGCCGGTGTTGCGGTTGCGCTCCAGCCGGGGGAAGCTGCTGCTGGTGATGTGCAGCCGCAGGCGATGACCGGCGGGCAGCCGGTAGGCGATGGAGCGCATGTCGATGCTGATCTGCTGCGGCTCGTCGCGAGGCAGCGGATGCGGCGATGCGTAGCCGTCCCGGTAGCGGGCGCGCAGCACGCCCTCCTGGATGGTGGTCGCCCGGCCGTCGGGCCACACATGGACCAGGCGGGCGATGAAATCGGTGTCCGGCGCGCTGGACGCGATATGAAGCTGCGCCTTCAGCCGGCCCGCGATCTGCAGCGGCGCTTCCAGCGGCTCGGACGTGTAGAGCAGCACATCCTCGCGCCTTTCGATCGGCCGCTGGTCGGCGGGCCCCGGGCGCTGCGCCGGATCCCCGGTGCAGCAGATCGCCCCGCCGACCGATGGCACCGGGTTGTCCGGGTCGTAGACGTAGCTGTCGGCCCCGGCGATCTCCGGCGCACGGCCGGGTGCCAGCGTGCCGGCGCCATCACCCATGCTGCCGTTGGCCCGGCCCTTGCCGCCCAGGTACCAGCGCTGCGGCCGGGCCTGGGGGGGTGGCCAGGCGTCAGCGGTGTGCCAGCCCCCCTCGCCCAGCATGTAGTAGAGGTAGGGCGGCATCTGCGCGAGGCCGTCACCCTTGCCCAGCAGCCAATGGTCGAACCACTTCAGGTACCACTCCCGGTAGGGCTGCTCGGCGTTGGGAATCTCCAGTTCGCCGTAGCGGCCCTGGGCCGCGTTTTCCTCGAAGTTGCAATGGTTGCCGGGCGCGATCACCACATGCTGCGGCACGCTGACCGCGGCCTGGCGGCGCGCATGCTCGGCCATCAGCAGCGTTTCCTCGACGGTCTGGTCGCCCCAGCTGTTGATGACCAGCGCGGGCGTGCTGAAGCGGTCCGTCTCATCGACGTAGCCCAGCTCGCGCCAGCGCGGGTCCAGCAAAGGGGTCGTCATGAACCAATCGTAGGCGTTGGGGCCCGGGCGGTGGCGCTTCAGCAGCTCGGCCACCGGCAACCCTTCGAGGGCCTGCAGGCGGTCGAGTGCGGCGGGGGGCGGCACCTCGGAGGAGCTGGCGCCGTGGTCCAGGAACCACCCGAAGCCGCTGGCCAGCGCGAACACGCCGCCCTCGAACCAGCCGTAGTGTGGATGGTCGCCACCGAGCGAGCCAAGCATGCCGCCGGCGCCCATCGGGATCATGGCGCGGTGGGCGGGATGGCGGGCGCGGGCGAGCGCCAGCTGCACTTCGCCCAGGGCCGAGCAGCCGTAGCTGCCGACCTTGCCGTTGGACCACGGCTGCCGGACGATCCAGTCGAGGGTGTCCACGCCGTCCTCCATGGCGTGCTGCCAGGGCAGCAGCTCGCCGCCCGAGGCGCCGGTGCCGCGCAGGTCCTGCACCAGCACCGCATAGCCGTGACGGGCGAAGAACAGGCCGGCATTGAGGCCTTCGGCATAAGCGAGCCGGTCGTAAGGCAGTCGCACCAGGACCGTGCCGCGCGGTTCCTTGCCCGCACGCGGCAGGTAGAGCGAGCTGGCCAGTTCGGTGCCGTCGCGCATGCGCAGGCGCAGGTCGTGCTGCACCGAGATGCCGGTCAGCAGCGCCCGGGCGTCGGTACGCCAGTGCAGGGGCACCCCGTCCAGCAGTTCGTGGCGATAAGCGGTGGCCACGGCCAGCGCGGCGGCCGTCACCGCCAGGATGGCGAGACTCCAGCGCTTGCGACGATTGCGTGCAGTAGCCATGTCTGTCTGAGAGAGGGAAGGTGGATCGCCGCGCTGCGGGCTGCAGCGCCAGGACGCGCATGGTAGTGGGGTCCAGCCGCGGGCGCAGCCCTGTCTAGCCTGGCAGGCGCACCGAAGATGCCTTCGCAGCGGAAAGCACGGCGCTTGCGCGATGGCCGCCACTATGGGCAGCCCGGCGGGGCCCGGCAATCCCTCATCCAGGCGGCCGCCGCTGCTGCGGCAGGCCGCCTGGCACATGCACAATGCCGGGCTCGACATGGGGAGGGGAAGATGCAGGGCTCGGACACGGCAATTTGGAGAAGCGCTGCTTCGTCCTGCGTCCTCGAAGGTGGGGTGGGCGGGCCGGCCGCGCAAGCGCGGCGCCTGCGCATTGCGCTCGTGACGCCCATGCTCCCGGTGCCGCACGACCAGACCCGCGGCCGCTACATCCACGAGACGGCGCGCTCGCTGGCCCGCTTGGCGGATGTGAAGGTCTTCTTCCAGACCATGCGCTATCCCGACGTGCCGCTGCTGCGGCCGCGCAGCTTCATCTATGGCGAGGTGGAGCGCGGCTACACGCTGGACGGCATCGATGTCGACGCCTTCGACTACCCGGCGCTGCCGGTCATCTCGCGGGTGCTCAACGGCCACGTGGCGGGCTGGGTGCTGAAGCCGCGCGTGCAGGCCTTCAGGCCCGACGTGGTACTGGCCTACTGGGTCTATCCCGACGGCTATGCCGCGGTGCGAGTGGCCCGTGCGCTGGGGGTGCCCTGCGTGGTCGGGGCGCTTGGCTCGGACATCCATGTGCGCAGCGGCATCAACGTGGTGATGACGCGCAAGACCATCGCCTCGGCCGACGCACTGCTCACCGTGAGCGAGGCCATGCGTCGCGCTTCCATCCGCGACTACGGTGCCCTGCCTGAACGGGTGCACACCATCGTCAACGGCTTCAACACCTCGGTGTTCCGCCCCGGCAGCCAGCTCGAGGCCCGCCGTGAGTTGGGGCTGGCGGAAGATGGCCGCTACATGGTCTTCGTCGGTCGCTTCGTCGAGGCCAAGGGGGTGCTCGAGCTGCTCGACGCCTTCTCGCAATTGGCGGCCCAGGACCCGAAGCTGCGCCTGGTGCTGATCGGCGACGGCGTGATGCGCGATGCGTTGATGGCGCGGGTGGCTGCGTCGGGCCTGTCCGAGCGCGTGCTGGTGCCCGGTGGCGTGCCGCCGCTGGAGGTGGCGCGCTGGATCCGCGCCTGCGACCTGCTCACCCTGCCGAGCTGGTCCGAAGGCTATCCCAACGCGGTGGTCGAATCGGTGGCCTGTGGCCGGCCGGTGGTGGCCACCGACGTGGGCGGCACCGCCGAGATCGTCGACGAGCGCAATGGCATCCTGGTGCCGCCGCGCGATGTGGAGCGGCTGCGCACTGCCTTGCGCGAAGCCCTGGACCGCCAGTGGGACCACGAGGGCATCGCCGAGCGCATGCGCCGCACCTGGGACGATGTGGCCGTCGAGACGCTGCAGGTCTGCGAGTCGGTGGTCGCGCTGCGGCGCAAGACCTGAACCATCGTTCCTGAACCTCTCGGGGGCCACCGCGCCGCCACCGCCACCGCGCCGCCACCGCGCCGCCACCGCCACCGCCACCGGCAGCGTCGGAGCGGACGAGGTCTCGGTCCGACGACCCCGCCAGGCGGTGATGCAGGGTGGACGGCATGTGCGCCCACCCCTGATGCTGATGCGGGCTGGCCGCAACTTGCAGGCCACCTGTGATGGTGGCGTGATGGTGGATCTTGCCGGCCGGTCATGCGGCGCGCCGTCACGGTGGGCGATGACAAGGGGGTGATGCCGGTGCACGGCGCGCTGCGTGGCTGACGCAAGGCGCATGCCCCGGCGCGCAACCGCAGGCCGCGCGGCGCGGAGGAAGCGCGCCGTGTCAGCGCATGCGGGCCGGGATGCCGACGGCAGTGGCACCGTCGGGCACGTCGTGCAGCACCACGGCGTTGGCGCCGATGCGGGCCCGGTCGCCCACCTGCAAGCCGCCAATGACCTTGGCGCCCGAGCCGATGAACACGTCGTTGCCAAGCCGCGGGCAGCCGCCACGGTTGTCGCCGATCACGACGCTGCTTTCCAGCCAGACATTGCTGCCGCCTTGCACGCTGGAGTTGATCACCACGCCCACCGGGTGGATCAGCACAAAGCCCGGCCCGAAGGACGCGCGCACGCCGATCACGCAACCGTTGAACCATTTGTTGAGGACGTGCGGCACCAGGGCCAGCGGCGCCAGCCGCCAGCGCGCCAGTGCGGCCTGCAGCCGGTACAGCGCGTTGGCGGAAGTGCCGTCGGCCATCACGGCCTTGAGCAGCGAGCAGCGCTCGCCGTACTGCGAGTAGAGGCGCTGCTTGGCGCGCAGGTCAGCCAGCAGCAGCATGGCGGGCGGGCAGGGCGGGGGTGTCGGCGACGCTGTGCTTGAAGTCGATCAGCTGCAGCACGTTGTTGCGCCATTGCCGCTCGGCCGCGATGTAGGCGCGCGCCGCCTGGCCGACGCGGGCCAGTTCCGCGGCATCGGTGCTGCGGGCCAGCACCGCGTTCACCGCGGCGTCCAGGTCACCGGCCTTGAACATCCAGCCGGTGCGGCCTTCGCTCAGCACTTCCTGGATCGGAGAAAAATCAGGGGCGATCGGCGGAATGCCACAAGCCATGAACTCGAACAGCTTGACTGGCGAGGTGTAGTCGCCAGCGCTTGGCAGTACCGCGAGGTCCATCGCGGCGAGCAGGCCCGGCACCTCGTCGTGAGAGACGCGGCCGGTCAGGATGACCTGGTGATCCAGCCCGCGGTCATGCACGAACTTGGCCACCGTGTCGAAGGTGGCGCCGTCGCCCACCAGCAGCAGCTTCAGGTGAGGGGCGGTGGCCAGCCGGTCGGCGATGCGGTAGACGAACTGGTCGATCGCATGCCAGGGCACGAAGGCGCCCAGGTAGCCGCACACCACGCTGCCCTGCAGGCCGTACTTGGCACGGGTGTCGTTGCGCTGGGCCTCGGTGAAGCTGAACTTGTCGATGTTCGCGGCATTGGGTGTCACGATGGCCGGCGCCATGCGACCGTGGGCCTGCAGCACCCGGTCGCGGAACAGGCCCGACACGAACACCAGCCCGCTGGCATTGCGCAAGGTCCAGCCTTCGATGCGCTTGGCCAGGCCGCCCAGGTGCAGCGGCCGCACCCGGTGCACCGCCGCCGAGTCGTTGATCTCGAGGATGATGGGCAGCCCGCGGCGCTTGGCAATCCACACCGTCACGAACAGGAACAGCGAGTAGCGCTCGTAGATCAGTTCGACGTCCGGATGCCGGCCGAGGTAGCGCAGGATGCGCCAGCCGGCCACCGCGTTGTAGGCCAGCTCGGCCAGCTCGAACAGCGGCTCGGGCAGGCGGGTGACGATCTTCATCCACCATTTCGCCTGCTGGGTCGGCGACATCGCCTTGGGGCTCGCATAGGGGTCGGCCCCCGGCACCGACACCACGTCGACCGCGACGCCCAGCGCACGCAGCGCATCGGCGATGCCGCGGATGTGCACACCCTCGACGGCCTTGCCTTGGGTTCGATGGTGGTACAGCACCCGTTTCAGCGGCGGCGTTGTCGTGTTCTCTGTCATGGGTCTCGGCCCCGCGATGCGGGGGCCCTGTTGGATGGCGGGAAGCAGGACGGCAGCGGCGGCGCGGATGCATGGCCGACCGCAGCCGGTCGGGGGCTGCCTGCAGGAGGCGCCTATCATAGGGGCGTGCACCCCCTCGGACAGGCCCGCCCCCCGCAGGCGCGGGGGGCAGATTCTCTGCAGCAGCAGGCGCACTCCCTTTAGCATTGGCACCGCTTGATACAAGGGGCAGGGTCGGGCCATCGTGGCTGGCCGAGCCCTGTGCAACGGGGGGCGGCGTGCCATGTGCCGAGGGTCGCGACGGTTCCTCTGCCGATCTCCCCTTCCAATCACTGCTCCGACACAAACACGAGGTGGGTGGGCGCCCGCGTCAGGCGCGCCTTCGAGTCCAGGCCATGAGCTTCGCCGTCTTCCTGTTGTATGTGGTCTGCAATTTCCTGCGGCCCATCGAGCTGCTCGCACCCGGGCTGGCGGAGCTGCGGCCGATGTTCTGGCTCTGGCTGCTGGCCTTCATGATGGCGCTGGGGCGCAGCGTATCGCGGCGCGAGTTCGCGGCGCGCGGCGTGCACATGGCGCTGCTGGGCAGCTTCACGGTGATCCTGGCGCTTTCGCAGGTGGCCAACGGCTGGGCCGGTGGCGCGATGCAGGCGGTCAGCCAGTTCAGCACCTCGGCCTTGCTCTTCGTGCTGGTGTGCATGAACGTCACCACCGTGCAGCGGCTGAGGTCCACCTGCATCGCCCTGGCGGTCACGATGGTCTTCGCCGCCTGTGTATCGATCTACTCGTACCACAGTGGCTACCGGGCCGACGAACTGGTGCTGCGGCAAGGCGGCTTCAGCGGCGAGCGCGGCGATGGCTCCACGCCGGACGAGAGCACCGTGCCGGCGCAGGACCAGTCGGGCCTCTACATGTGGCGGGTGCGCTGGCTGGGCTTTTTGAACGACCCCAACGACTTCGCCCAGATCATGGTGGCGACCCTGCCGCTGCTGTGGGCCGTCTGGATACCGGGGCGGCGCTGGCGCATGCTGGCGCTGCAGCTGCTGCCGAGCGCGGCGCTGCTCTACAGCATCTACCTCACGCAGTCGCGCGGCGCACTGCTGGGCGTGGGGGCGGTGTTCGCCATGTGGCTGCAGGGCCGGCTCGGCCGGGTCAAGAGCATGATCATGGTCGGCACGCTCGGGCTGCTGGCCATCGCGGCCAGCATGGGAGGCGAGCGCGCCATCTCCTCGAAGGAGGGCTCGGCCGGCGAGCGCATCGAGGCCTGGAGCACCGGCCTCATCATGTTCAAGTCGCATCCGCTGTTCGGGGTGGGCTTCGGCAACTTCACCGAGCACCATGAGCTGACAGCGCACAACTCCTTCGTGCTGTGCTTCTCCGAGACCGGGCTGCTCGGCTTCTTCACCTGGATGGGCATGCTGGTGATCGCGTTCAAGGGCATGAGCCTGGTGCTGCAGCGCCTGCCGGCGGACACCGAGGAGCATCGCCTGGCGCGGCTGCTGCGGCTGGCCCTGGTGGGCTTCCTGGCTTGCGCCTGGTTCCTCTCGCGCACCTACCAGTCGACGCTGTTCTTCCTGCTGGGGCTGTGCGTCGCCGTCTGGCATTGCGCCGGCCACCGTCTGCAGCCGGCCGGTGACCTGGCGCTGCAAGGCTGGGCCGGCAGTACCTGGAAGGCCATGCTGGTCACCGTGCTGGCCGTTTTCACCTTCGTGCGCATCCACTATGCCGGCGGCTGAGCCGGCCCGGCGGCGGCCGGCTTCGATTGCCCTTCACATCCTCTCTGCTGAACCGACCACTACATGAACATCGTGCTCCTGATTGTCCTGGCACTGCTGGCCGGCGTGGCCGCCGTGGTGTTGGCCTACCTGCGCCAGCGGAACATCTCGGTGTGGCTGCGCAGCTACCTGCGGCAGGACTGGAAGCCCGAGGCGCCGGCGCCCGGCCTGAAGCACCTGATGTTCTGCTTCGTCGACCACTATGAGCCGGGCTGGCAGCAGCCGGGCTACGACGTCGAATGCGCCCGCGTGGCGCGCTGGCGGCGCGACTATCCGGCCCTGTGCGCGCTGCACCGCGACGGCGATGGCCGGCCGCCGGTGCACAGCTTCTTCTACCCCGAGGAGGAGTACCGGCCCGAGCACCTGGACGCGCTGGTGGAGATGTGCCGCATGGGCATCGGCGAGATCGAGATCCACCTGCACCATGACAACGATACCGAAGCCGGCCTGCGAGAGAAGCTGCGCCGCTTCACCCGGCTGCTGGTGGACCGCCACGATGCGTTGCCGGTCGACCCCGCCACCGGGCAGCCGCGCTGGGCCTTCATCCACGGCAACTGGGCGCTGGACAACTGCCACCCACACGGCAGCGGCTGCGGGGTCAACAACGAGCTGGTGGTGCTGCGCGAGGAGGGCTGCTACGTGGACTACACCTACCCGGCTGCACCCGATCCCTGCCAGACCAGCACGATCAACAAGATCTACTACGCGAGCGATGACATCCACCGTCCCAAGTCGCACGACACGGGCGAGCGCGTGAAGGTGGGTGGCCAGCCGGTGGGCGACCTGATGCTGATCCAGGGGCCGCTCGGCTTCATGTGGAAGCACCGCAAGTTCGGCCTGCTGCCCCGCATCGAGAATGCCGACGTGCGCACCAGCAACCCGCCCACCGCGGCGCGGGTGGATGCGTGGGTCGACTGCGGCATCCACGTGCAGGGCAAGCCGGACTGGATCTTCGTGAAGGTGCACACCCACGGCACGCAGGAGCGCGACATGGACACGCTGCTCGGCGAGCCGATGCACAAGGCCTTCAGCCACCTGGAAAGCCGCTACAACGACGGCCGCGAATGGAAGCTGCACTATGTGAGCGCCCGCGAGATGTACAACATCGTCAAGGCGGCCGAGGCCGGCCTGCAGGGCGATCCCAATGACTACCGCGACCATGTCGTGCCGCGGCCGGCCTATGCACCGCGCTGAGCTGGCCATGGCCTCGCCCTTCGATCCGCGGGCCCGCTGATGGTGGCGGTGCTGGTGGTGGCCTGCCTGGTGGCGGTGCTCTATTCCTACCTCTTCTACCCGGTGGTGCTGTTCGTGCTGGGCGCCGCCGTGCAGGGGCGGCGCGATGCCGCCCGCGTCTTCCGCAAGACCGAGCGGCGCGCCTCGCTGAAGCAAGCCGAGCTGCCGCAGGTGGCCATCGTCATCTCGGCCTTCAACGAAGAGCGCCACATTGGCGAGCGCATTGCCAACCTGCTGGCACTCGACTACCCGGCCGACCGCTGGCGCGCCTACATCGGCTCCGACGGCAGCAGCGACGCCACGGGCGCCATCCTGTCGGCTTGCCAGGACGCGCGCATCCGGGCCTTCGTCTTCGAGCAGAACCGCGGCAAGGCCAGTGTGCTGAACGACCTCGTTTCGCGCACGCAGGAGCCGGTGCTGGTGTTCTCGGACGCCAACACCTTCTTCGAGCCAGGTGCCCTGCGCAAGCTGGTGGCGCCGTTCGAAGATCCGCGGGTGGGCGGCGTCAGCGGCGAGCTGCGCCTGCAGGGCAGCAGCGGCGACAACCAGGACAGCCTCTACTGGCGCATCGAGCAGTTCCTGAAGTTCTTCGAGGCGCGCATCGGCGGCCTGCTGGGTGCCAATGGTGCCATCTACGCGATCCGCCGCTCGGCCTGGAAGGTGCTGCGGCCGGACACCATCTGCGACGACTTCTGCGTGGCGATGAGCGTGGCAGCGGCCGGCCAGCGGCTGGTGTACGAGCCGTCGGCCTGGGCCGAGGAAGCGACGCCGGAGGCCATCGGCGAGGAGTACCGCCGCCGCGTGCGCATCGGCATCGGCAATTTCCAGGCGCTGTGCCGGCATCCGGAATACCTGCTGCGCACGTCCTGGGCCACCGCCTTCGCCTACCTGTCGCACAAGGTGTTGCGCTGGGTGGCACCGCACCTGCTGGTGCTTGCCTTGCTGGGGTCGGCCTGGCTGGGGCTCCACTCGGTGGGCTGGCGCGTGTTCGCGCTGCTGCAGCTGGGCGGCTACCTGGCGGCGGCGGCCCTGTTCGCCGGCAGCGTGCGGGGGGTCAAGCTGCCCTCGCTGCTGCGGCTGCCGGCTTTCCTGTTCGCCTTGAACTGGGCGTTCCTCGTCGCTTCGCTGCGATATGCCACCGGCCGCTACAGCGGGTCGTGGCGCCGCAGCAGCCGATGAACGCCGGGCGCCACCGGACAAGCGCTAGTTTTCAGAGACATTGGGGAGGAAGCACAAGGTGTTTCGGGTCGGAATCGTGGGCTGCGGCAAGATCGCCGACGGCCATGTGGAGCAGCTGCGGGCCATCGGCCGCGCTGAAGTGGTGGCGGTCTGCGACCGCGAGGCCTTGATGGCCGAACAGCTGGCCGTGCGCCTGGGCATCCCCGGGCGCTACACCGACCTGCAGCAGATGCTGCAGAACGAACGGCTGGATGCGGTGCACATCGCCACGCCGCCGGACTCGCACCTGGCGCTGGCGAAGATCGCCTTCGCGGCGGGCTGCCATGTCTTCATGGAGAAGCCCTTCGCCCTCACCGAGGCACAGGCGCAAGCCATCGTGGACGTCGCCAACGAGGCCGGCCGCAAGGTCGGCGTCAACTACCTCTACAACTTCGAGTGGCCGGGCCTGGAGCTGCAGCGCCTGCTGGATGCCGGTGCCCTGGGCGAGCTGGTGCACCTGGACACCGCCTATGGCTACAACCTCGCGGGCGATTACGGGCTGGCCGTGATGTCGGACCCCGCCCACTGGGTGCACCGCCTGCCCGGCAAGCTCTTCCACAACGTGCTCGACCACGTGCTGGCCAAGGTGGTGCCGCACCTGGGCGACGAGGTGCAGACCCAGGTCTGCGCCTTCCGCCGCCGTGAGCCCACCGGCAACCCGGGAGTGGACGCAATGCCCGACGAGCTGCGCTTTCTGCTGCGCAGCGGCCACCTGACGGTGTCCGGGCTGGTCAGCGCCCATGGCCGGCCAGTGGCCCACACGCTGCGGGTGGTCGGCACGCGCGACACGGTGGAGCTGGACTATGCCGGCCGCACGCTGGTGCGCAGCGCCCGCCAGAGCCAGCCCAGCGCACTGGGCCGCAGCTTCGTGCCCTGGAGCCAGGGCCGCCAGTTCTTCAAGAACGGCTGGCGCAATGCCGGGCAGTTCCGGCGTCATGAATTCCATTACTTCCAGTGCATGCGGGTGCTGCTCGACCGCTTCTACGACGCGGTGGAAGGCAAGGGCGCCGACCCGGTGCCGCAGGAACAGATCATCCGCGTGTGCCGGGTGATCGACCAGATCGTCGAAGGCATCGGGGCCGCAGCATGAAGATCCTCCTCACCGGCGCGGCCGGTTTCCTCGGCAAGCAAATCGCCCGCAGCCTGCTGGCAGAAGGCGCGCGTGACCTGCGCCTGCACGTGCGCCACACCGCGCCGCGTGGCCTGCTCGACACACTGCAGCGCGACTTCCCCGAGGCCCACATCGAAATCGGCACCGGCAACCTGCTGGCCCGTGGCAGCCTCGACGAGCTGGTGCGCGGCGTCGACTGCATCGTGCATGCGGCGGCCGGCATGCGGGGGGCCGCGGCCGACATGTTCGCCAACACCGTCATCGGCACCCGCAACCTGCTCGAAGCGGCGGTTGCCCAGGGGGTGCGCCGGGTGGTGCTGATCAGCTCGTTTGCGGTGTTCCGCACCGAGCACCTGCCCGCCGGCGCCACATTGGACGAGACCGCGCCCACCGAGGAAGTCGGCGTCGAGAAGGGGCCTTACGGCTATGCCAAGACCCGGCAGGAGCAGTTGTTCGCCGAATTCCAGCGCGAGCACGGCTTCGACTCGGTGGTGCTGCGGCCGGGTGTCATCTATGGCCCCGGTGGCGGCGCGCTGTCGCCGCGCGTCGGGCTGAAGGCGATGGGCTTCTTCTTCAGCCTGGGCGGCAAGGCCTTGCTGCCGTTGACCTATGTCGACAACTGCGCCGACGCGGTGGCTCGGGCGACGCTGCATGCCGCGCCGGGCAGCGTCTTCAGCGTGGTGGACGACGACCTGCCCAGCTGCCGCAGCTACCTGCGCCAGTACTGCCGTTCAGTGCAGAAGATGCGGGTGCTGCCGGTGCCGCACTGGGCGCTGGCACTCGGTGCGCGCTGGCTGTTGCGCTACCACAAGGCCTCCAAGGGCCAGCTGCCGGCGGTCTTCACACCCTATGTCGTGCGGTCGATGTTCACGCCGCTGCAGTACAGCAATGCGGCGCTCAAGCGCATCGGCTGGACGCCCCGTGTTTCGACGGCTGAGGGCATGCGGCGCTCCTTCGAAGCCTGGCGCGCTCAGCTCGGTTGAGCGGGCCCGGGTGGCGGGGCCGCTGGTTGCGGCCCGGTCAATGCATGCAGTGCATGCAAGGGAATGCAGGTAAAGGCAGGGCAGGGCAGGCAAAGGGAGGGCGGGGCAGGACGCCGACACCCTCCGGGTCGCCCACCCACCCATGGGCCTGGTTGACCTTGGGGTGCTGCAGACGCAGTGCGGCTGCAGCAGGATCGGCGCATGAGCCCGCCGATGGATGGCGGGTGGCTGTGCACCCGCCCGCGGCCGGCGCCCTCGGGATCAGGCTGCTTGCGCAGCGCCCAGCGGCTGGCCGGCCGCCTTGGCATAGAAGCGGTCGTAGGCGGCACGCAGGGTGTCGACCGACGCATGGCTGCGCACCCAGGCCGCCGCTTGCTCGCCCAGCCGGCGACGCAGCTCGGCATCGGCCAGCAGGCGGCTGAGGGCGGCGTGCAGCGCGGGGCCGTCGGCCGGTGGCACCAGCAGGCCGGTCTCGCGGTCAGTGACGATCTCGGGATTGCCGCCGACCCGGGTGGCGACCACCGCCAGCCCGGTGGCGCACGCTTCGAGCAGCGCGATGGAGACACCCTCGGTCAGCGACGGCATGGCAAACACGTCGAAGGCCGGCGTCAGGTCGGCGACGTTGGAGCGCTGGCCGGCAAACAGCACGCGGTCGGTGACGCCGAGCTGGCGGGCGCAGTGGCGCAGCTCCTGCTCCAGCGGGCCGGAGCCGATCAGCACCAGGCGGGTGCTGGGGTGTTCGGCGACAAGCGTGGGCATCAGCTCGATCAGCAGGCGCTGGTTCTTCAGCGCCACCATGCGGCCCACCGCGCCAATGACCCGCTCGCCGGCGCCCAGGCCGAGCGCGTGGCGCGCCTGGGCCCGCCGCTCGGCGGAACCTAGGAAGCGGTCCACCGGGATGCCGTTGAGCACCGTGGTGGCCTTGGCCGCCGGCACGATGCCGTCGCCAACGAAGCGGTCATGCACCTGGCGCCCCACCATCGCCACACCGGCCGTGCGGCGCAGCGACCAGCCGTAGAAGAGGTTCAGGCGCCGGTTGTTCAGCCGGGTGCCCATGTCATGGCAGGTGCCGACCAGGGTGGGCCGCCCGCTCATGCCGCACATGGCGGCGGCGGCGTAGTAGTTGGGCACGAAGCTGTGGGCATGCACCACCTCCACCCGCCGCTCGGCGACCGAGCGGCGGATGCAGCGCAGGGCCCGCATGTCGAAGGGCTTGCACTTCTCCGCGACGATCACGTCGAGGCCGTGGTCCAGCAGCTCGGCCTTGTAGCCTTCGGTGCGGTGCAGGCACAGCACCGACACATCGAGGCCATGGCGCTTCTGCGCAATGGCGAGGTCGGTGACGACGCGCTCCAGTCCACCGTGATCCAGGGACTCCAGGATGTGCATCACTCGCATAGAAAAGGCCGGCCGGGGTGTGAAAGAAGAGCCCGTTACTGTAGTGGAAGGGGGCGGCTCCGCGCGGTCTTGCGGCCCGCTCATCCGGGGGGTGCGGGTCGCCTGCAGGCCCGCCAGACCGCACAATGGGCGCCCCATGCTCAGGGAGACAGGGATGACGCCGTCCGGCCAGATTCACCGACCCCGTCCTGCCAGCTTGCTGGCGCTGCTTGGCGGCGCGCTGCTGTCGCTGGCTGTCCATGCCGCCGGCCCGGTGGGCCTGCCGCCAGCGTCGACACTGCTGCTCGACCAGAACGCAGCGGCCCTGTGGCCGCCGCCGTTGCCCGCCGTGCGGCGCGATGCCTGTGCGGGGCCCCTGAAGGCGGGTGCCGGCGGCCGCACGATGGACGTCGGACCGGGCAAGCCCTTCACGGAACTCGAGGACGTGCCGTGGTTGCAGCTCGGTCCCGGGGACGTGGTCAACATCCACTGGCGCCCGCAGCCCTACCGCAGCAAGATCGCCTTGCGGGCCCAGGGCCGGCCGGAGGCACCGGTGATCATCAACGGGGTGACCAACGCCAAGTGCGAGCGCCCGGAGATCAGTGGTGAATCGGCGGTGACGGCGCGCGACGCTGCGCGGGCCAGGTTCTTCAGCAAGGAGCACAGCGAGTTCCTCGGCACCGTCTTCCTGTACCGAGGTCCGCAGGACAAGTGGGGCCACCGGCCCAAGCACCTGATGATCCAGAACCTGAAGATCACCGGTGCGCACAAGAAGAACAGCTACACCGCGCAGGACGGCTCGACCGGCCGCTATGCCAGCGGTGCGGCCGGCATCTATGCCATCGTCGCCGAGCACCTGACGATCGACAATTGCGAGATCACCGGCAATGGCAACGGCATCTTCATCAACAGCCGCTCGGTGGACGAGGCCAGCGCCTACATCACGGTGCGTCGCAGCCGCATCCATGGCAACGGCAACAGCGGCAGCTGGCTGGAGCACAACCTGTATGTGCAGGCCGCGCGCACCCTCTACGAGGGCAACTACATCGGCCAGCTGGTGCCGGGCGCGCTCGGCTCCTCGCTGAAGGACCGCGCCAGCGGCACGGTGGTGCGCTACAACCACATCGTGGCGGCCGCCCGCGCGCTCGATCTGGTGGAGATCGAGGACGGCGTGAAGCAGGTCAGCGACGACCCGCTCTACCACCAGGCCTGGGTGTTCGGCAACCTCATCGTCAGCGACTGGAACAACCCGGGGCAGTCCTCGGTCAAGCTCATCCACTGGGGCGGTGACAACAGCCCGGATGCCTTCCGCCACGGCACGCTGCACTTCTATGGCAACACGGTGCTGCTCAATGTGGAGCAGCAGAAGCAGTTCTGGTACGTGACGCTGTTCGACATGCCCGAGGCGCGCCAGACGGTCTCGGCCCGTGGCAACGTCATCGTCAACCGGAACACCGCCGAGCTGAGGCTCGGCACCGACAACGGCACCATCGAGCTGGCCGGCACCAACTGGATCAGCAGCGGCTGGCTGGTGGGCGACCGCAAGTCGCCGGTGGCGCTGCGGCGCAACGGCTACCTCGTGCTGGGGCGCGACCCGGGGCTGGACGCCGACGCGCGCCCGCGCGAAGGATCGCCGGTGATCGACAAGGCCACCGCCTTGCCGCCGCCGGCCAGCGGCCCGGTGGCGGTGGAGAACCTGGCGGTGCGCTACGAGTATTCGCCGCAGGGCGGCTATGTCGAGCGGCAACGCCGTGGCAAGGGCTATGACCTCGGCGCCTTCGAACAACGGTGATCTGTCACTCGGCGCGCCAGATACTTCAGATGAGAAACAAAACATTACACCGCGAAAGGTATTTCCGCTTACGCTGGCGCACCTGAGAAGAGGGTTGAGCTGTAGAGGGAAGGGCTCGCTGACGGGCGCCGCCGGAGCGCTGCGGGATCGCTGTGCACCTCCCGGCCCGCAGGTTGTTGGGGGCGGAACGACGCACTGTCGTTCCGATCGGGCACCGGCCATCGCGCCGTGCCGAAGAAAAAAGAAAGAGAGCAAAGGCATGAGCCTTGCGCAGCGACGTAAATGGGTGTTCTCGGCCTGGCTGTGCGTGACTGCCGCATTGGCAGCTTGCGGTGGCGGTGGCAGTGACAACGGGTCCGCCGGCAATGACGGCAGCGGCATGCCAAACCAGGTGGTGCCACCGGCGCCGGAGCCGGCCGCTTCCGGCCCGGGCTCCCCGGCGCCGACGCCGGACCCGGGTGCGCCGACCCCGCCCGCCCCGACACCCAAGCCGCCCGCGACGCCGAAGCCGCCGCCGCCTCCGCCGCCCCCGGCACCCACGCCGAAGCCTCCGGCGCCGACGCCTCCCGCGCCCACACCGCCGGCGCCGACCCCTCCGGCGCCCACCCCCAAGCCGCCTGCGCCGGCACCTGCACCGAGCAATGCGCCGCCGGAGCTGTCGCTGACCGCCTGCCAGCCGTCCGGCAAGGGCAAGGACTACCAGGTCGGGCCCTATGCCGGCCAGCTGGCCGACCTCGACCAGGTGCCCTGGGAGAAGCTGGCTGCCGGCGACACGGTGCGGGTCTTCTATCGTCCGGCGCCTTACCACGGCAAGGCCATCATCGCGGCGCAGGGCCGGGCCGATGCACCGGTGCGCCTGTGCGGCGTGCCGGGCCCGCAAGGCGAGCGGCCGGTCCTCGAAGGCAAGGACGCCGTGGCTCGCCGCGGCCTTGCGTATGGCCACGAGCTGCATGAGTCGCGCTCGGTGATCGTGCTCAACCGCTTCCAGACCGAAGCCTGGGAGGCCTATCCCAAGTTTGTCCAGATCGACGGCCTGCGCATCCGTGGTGCGCATCCGAAGAACCAGTTCACCGACACCCACGGCCAGCGCCGCAACTATGTGGAGTTCGGTGCCTGCGTCTGGGTGGAGCGCGGCCACAACGTGGTGATCGCCAACAACGAGATCGACGACTGCACCCACGCCATCTTCACCAACTCGAAGGAAGACGGCGACTTCGCCGTGACCCGCAACCTGCGCATCGCCGGCAACTACATCCACGACAACGGCGTGGCCGGGGTCGAGCTGGTGCACAACACCTACATCCAGAGCGTGGGGGTGGTGTACGAGTTCAACCGCTACGGCCCGCTGCGCAGTGGCGCCTATGGCAATGCGATCAAGGACCGCTCGGCGGGCGTCGTGATCCGCTACAACCGCATCGAAGGCGGTGCCCATTCGCTGGACCTGGTGGAGGCCGAGGATTACTTCAAGGCCGTCAAGGACGACCCCACCTATCGTCATACCTATGTGTATGGCAACCAGATCACCAAGGACGGCACGCAGGGCACCACCATCCACTATGGTGGCGACCATGGCGGCAATGAAGCCAGCTACCGCAAGGGGACGCTGTACTTCTTCAACAACACGGTGCACATCGGCGGCAACGGCTATGCGGTGATCTTCCAGCTCTCGACCATCGACGAGAAGGCCGAGGTCTGGAACAACGTGTTCATGTTCGCGCCCACGGTGGACCACCCGCGCATGCGCGAGAAGCAGGACAACGAAGGCGCGTATGCCGATCCGTCGAAGGCGGGCGGCATCGTGAACCTGTACCGCAACTGGATCGACGCCCGCTGGAGCGACTCCGGCCCATGGCACACCGTGGGCGGCAAGCTCAACGGCGCGTCGAACCTGATCACCGGCACCACGGCACCGGTTGACCTGAAGACCTTCGTGCCGCTGGCCAACAGCCCGGTGCTCAATGCGGCACAGGCCACGCCGACGGCGGGCGCCAGTGCCTTCCCGGTGGGCTTCCAGCTCGACACCGCCTTCCTGCCGAAGGCGCGCACGGCCACCGGCGGTGCCCTCGACCTGGGGGCGGTGGAGCGCTGACGAGCGTCCGCCGGCTGGGGCTGCGCTCGTGGCCGGTTGCCGGCGGCAAGGCGCTGCCTGGAGGGCGGCCGGGCTCGTCCGGCCCGCGCCGCGCCAGAGGCGCTGCGACACGCCCCGTGGCCGGCCCGACCTTCATTGCCAGAGCCGGTAGGCCCAGAAGGCGGCCTCGCCGTGGATGCGCCGCCGCAGTTCCTCTGGGGAGAAACCGGTCATGCGCCGCGTCACGCGGCTGAGGTGGGACTGGTCGGCATAGCCGCAGTCCGCTGCCAGTTCGGCCCAGTGCAGCCGGTCCTCCGCCTCGGCGGCCATGACCTCGAAGAACGCCCGCTCGATGCGGCCGATGCCTTGCAGTTCCCGCATCGGCTGGCCGGCCCATTGCTTGATGCGGCGCTCCACCTGCCGCAGGCTGCGGCCGGCAGCGCTCTGCGCGGCACGCATGGCCAAGCCCTGCGCCCAGTCCTGGTAGCGGTGGCCGTCCAGGCCGTGCCTGGGCCGCACGGCCTGCCAGCGTGGCTCCAGGAAGTCCTCGATGAGGCGCACCCGGGTTGCGTCGTCGGTGGCGGTCGCCACCGCCTCGCACATGGCACACCAGTCGGGCGGCAGCACCCCGTTCGCATCGACGATGCGGTTGACGAAGATGGCCGGGTCGAGGCCGGTCATGGACTGCAGCGCATCGGGCATCAGCAGCAGCATCATCCCGTGCAAGGGCCCGGGGTTCCAGCTCACCGAGGGCTGATTGAACGGCCCGGTCAGCACCACGCGGGCGACGACCGGCTCGCGCGGGTCGTCGAGGCGGGCCTCGCGCTGGGGGAACGGGCCAAGCACCCGCTCGGTGCTGCCGTGCAACGTCCAGGCGATGGAGCACAGCGGCGTGGCGGGAAAGTAGTTCAGCCGCTGCTCGGGCTGCAGCGCCGCGCCGCGCGTGTCGCGCGCCATGATGGCGCGGATGCAGGCGCTCAGCGACAGGCGCGGTGCCCAGAGGCGGTCGATCGGGGCCGGCGCAGCGGCGGGGGCAGGCATATCCGGGCAGTATAGGAGCGGGCGGCCGGTGTCGGTCGCGGCGCGCTGGCTGGGCGGCACATCGCCGGGCGCCATGTCGACATCGTTCAATACGGTGCCCGGCAGGCGTCGCACCATCCGCGACATGAACGCGCACCTTGACACGCCCCCTGATGACTGTGCCCCTGGCCGGCTTCGCCCTCATGTCCACCCCGGCGGCCTGCCACCGGGGCCGCCGACCCGCTGGTGGGGGCTGCCCTTGTTGCGCGCCATGCGCGCCGACTACCTCGGCTTCACCCGCCGCCTGCAGGAGCGCTACGGCGACACCGTCGCGATGCGGCTTGGCCATGAACGCACCCTCGACCTCTTCAGCCCCGAGGCGGTTCGCGAGCTGCTGGTGGACCACGCTGCCCACTTGGTCCGGTGGGAGCGTGGCATCGAGGTGTTCGAGCAGGTGTTCGGCCGCAGCGTGCTGGTGACCGAGGGCGCTGCCTGGCAGCGCCAGCGCCGCATGCTGCAGCCGGCCTTCACGCCGCGCAAGGTGGCTGCCCAGGCCGGCCTGATGGTCGCGGCCATCGCGCCCGCGCTGGAGCAGGCGCTGCCGGCGGGACCGACCGGCGGGCTGGTGGACATGGAGGCGCTGTTCCAGGGCCTGGCGATGGATGTGATCCTGCGCACGCTGTTCAGTCGCTCGGCCGCGGAGGACATCCGCGGGGCAGCCGAAGCCACCCAGGCCCTGTCGCGCGTGGCGATGCAGGAGATGTTCATGCCGATGACCTTGCCTGACTGGCTGCCCCTGCCCGGCAAGGCCGAGAAGCGCCGGGCCCTCAGGCGGCTGCGCGAGCTGGTGGGCCGCCATGTTCGCGATCGCCGGGCCGCGATCGCGGCGGGCCGGCCGGTGCCGCAGGACGACCTGCTGGCGCTGTTGCTGAACCTGCGTGACACGGAGGGGCCGCAGGCCACCGGTGGGTCTCTCAGCGATCAGGAGGTGTTCGACCAGTGCATGGTCAGCTTCCAGGCCGGCCACGAGACCACCGCCACCGCCTTGCTGTGGTGGAGCCGGCTGATGGCGGAGCATCCGGCGGCGGCGGCACATGCCCGGGCCGAGGTGGACGCGGTGCTGGGCGGCAGGCCGCCGCGGCCGCAGGACCTGCCCGCCTTGCCCTGGTTGACCGCCACGCTGAAGGAGGCGATGCGCCTGTATCCACCGGCCGCGGCCCTGATGTCGCGGCGCACCACGGCGGACGTGCAGGTGCAGGGCTGGCTTGTGCCCCGAGGCACCATGGTGCGCATCACGCCCTGGGTGCTCCAGCGCGACCCGCGCTCCTTCGCCGAGCCGGATGCCTTCCGGCCCGAGCGCTTCCTGCCTGATGCGCCGCCGCCGCCGCGCGGCGCCTGGATGCCGTTCGGCACCGGGCCGCGGGTGTGCATCGGGCAGCATTTCGCGATGCTGGAGATGAGCATCATCGCCGCCATGTTGCTGCAGCGCTGCACCCTGGCGCTGCCACCGGGCGCCGGGCCGGCGGTGCCGGTATTCAACGTCACCTTGCGGCCGCAGGGCGGCTTGCAGCTGATGTTGGTGCGACGCAGCGCCGCGCCGGCCTGAGGCGGTGGCCCGCCGCTGCGGCTTCTGTCTGTGCTGTCGCGGCGCCTGGCGCATCCTGCCCGGCGATGCGATGGGCCGTGGGCCCGATGGCGGGCTGCCAAGAGGCAGGCGCCTGGTTCTTCAGCGTCGCGCGTCGAACGCCGGGCTGTAGCTGACGGTGCCCGAGGCCATTGCGCCGTGCAAGGCCATGGCCATGAAGTACTCGGCCGGCACGCCGGGCAGGCGCAGCGCCGGTTCGGCCCGGAAACCGAAGCGCGAGTAGTAGCGAGGCTCACCGAGCACCACGCAGCCCGCGGCGCCCTGGGCGCGAAGCGCGGACAAGGCACACAGCACCAGTCGCGAGCCCACGCCCCGGCCCTGGTAGCCGGGCCGCACCGAGACCGGCCCCAGCCCGTACCAGCCGGCACTGCCGTCCGAGACAGTGACGGGCGACAGTGCGACATGGCCGATGATCTGCCCGCGCTCCTCGGCCACCCACGAGTGGAGCAGCTCGCCAGACGCGCGCAGGGCCCGGATGATGTGGTGCTCGGTGTGGCTCGAGTGGCCGACGTCGCGGAAGGCGGCGATCGTGACGGCCTCGATGGCGGCCACGTCCGCCTGCGTTTCCGGGCGCATCTCGAAGCGGGGGCCGTCGGGCATGGGAGCTGGGAAGCTGGGCATCAAGGCTGGCGCACAAGGCGGGTCTGCGGGGCGATGATGGCGGCGCGTCGACTGTCGTCCAGCGGTGGTGCACAGGGTGGCAGCGCCCGAGCCGATGAACGGCAGGACGCCGCGTGGAAGCGGGAAGGCCCCAGAAGCCGGTTCACCCCGGCTGCTGCAGCAGGGAGCGGCTCAGCGTCGATGCGCTTCGTGGCGGCGTCCGTCCGCCGCCCGTGCTGGCCTTGCCCCCATCGACCGCTTGAAGCAGCCCGCCTCGTTGGCAGGCTGCCCGCGCTTCAGGCCGGGCGCGTCCAGCGGTCCAGCCAGGCTGGCACGCCGGCCAGGAAGGAGAAGCGCCGTGCGGCTGAACCGATCACTTCCAGGTCGCGCGCATACCAGACGCGCAGCAGCAGCGAGCTGGCCAGGTAAGCCAGGCCGTAGACCACGCCGGCCAGGCCCTGTCCCAGCGGGCCGTGCCAGGCCAAGGCCACCGGCGCCGCGACGGCCAGTGCACAGCCGGCGGCCAGGAACATGCGCCCCAGGTCGGCAAAGGGCAGCCGGATCTTCAGGGTGACCACCACAAAGCCGGCCACCACCGCCAGCACCACCAGGCTGGAGACCGCATGCGCCGCCACGGCACCGAGGATGCCGAAGCGCGGCACCAGCAACAGGGCGGCCACCGCGCTGAAGGCCACCGAGAACACCGACACCCCGGCCCGCACGCGCTGGTTGTCGGTGGTCGAGAGGAGGGCGCCGAAGGTGCCCTGGGTGAGGGTGAGCCCGCCCACCACGACCATGACTTGCAGCAGGAAGGCGGCCTGATGGTAGGCCGGCCCGTACATGATGGAGATCACCGGCGCGGCCCAGAAGGCCCCCACGCCGGCCAGCAACAGGCCGAGGTACTGGAAGTAGCGGGCGGCGTCCGAGGTGATGCGGCTGACCCGGTCCACGCCGCCAGCGCCGTAGGCATGCGCCATGGTCGGCATCAGGATGGAGGTGAGGCCGGAGGACAGCAGGTCCACCCCGCCGCGGGTCAGTGCGGCTGCGATGGTGAAGAAGCCGACCGCCTCGGCCCCGACCATGGAGTTCAGCAGGTAGGTCTCGAAGGACTTGTTGCTGAGCGCCGCGGCGAAGGTCAGCACCACCGTCCAGTAGAGGTGCGGCCGCACCCGCTGCAGCAGTGCCGGATCGCTGGCACCAGCGGCGCTTGCCACGCCGGCCTTGCGCGACCAGATGGCAATCACCACCGGATGCGCCAGGCTGTGCAGCACGAAGATGACGAGAAAGCCCATCAGCCCGGCGCCTGCGAACATGGCGCCGACGGCGGCCACCATGCTCGCCACCGCCAGCAGGCTCACGCTGCCCGCTTCAAGGCCAAACAGCCCGTGGCCCTTTGCCACCGACACGCCGAACAAGTACCAGGCGCGCGCCACCGCCGCAGTGAGCGCCAGCGCGGCGAACACCATCAGGTTGCCGTCCCAGCCGGCCGGCTTGAGCCAGGGCAGCACCGCGAGGAAGACGGCCGCCACGCCAAGCACCGCGGCCCACTGCCGTGCGCTGAACCAGCGGTGCAGCTTGCGCGCGGCGTCGGCCTCGCCGCGGCCGACGCATTCGGAGACGAAGCGGATGGCGGAGGTGGTGAGGCCGTTGTTCATGAACACGACCAGCAGGCCCGACAGCCAGATGAGATAGGAATAGCGGCCGAAGTCGGCCGGGCCCAGGCTGCGTGCGATGACGGTGTTGGTCAACAAGCCCGCTGCATAGGCCACGTAGGTGGACCCGGTGATCAACAGGGCCGAGCGGAACACCGCTTTGCTGCCGAAGCGGTCACTCATGGCCGCGGCTCCAGAACTGCAAGGAACACAAGGGGCACCGGCGGTGGCCGCGCCGGGGCGCGGCCGTCTCCGGCAGGGGCTGGCGCATGCGCGCCGGTTCAGGGGCAGACACGGTACTGGTCGCGCAAGACGCCCTGGATGCGACCGGCCACCGCATCCCAGGTGAACTGCCGTTCGACCCGTTGCCGCCCGGCCTGGCCCATGCGGCGGGCCAGGTCCGGTTGCCGGCCGAGCTCGATCATGGCCGCAGCGAGGGACGGCGGATGTTCGGCCGCTGCAATCAGGCCGGTGTGGCCGTGCTCGACGATTTCGGGCATGGCGCAGCGGTCGGAGGCGATGCAGGGCAGGCCCCAGGCCATGCCCTCCAGCAGCGAGATGCCGAAAGGCTCATAGACCGAGGGCAGGACCTGCGCGGTGGCTTGCGCGAACAGCTGCTGCAGTTGCTGCGCCTGAGCGGGATCGGACTTGGACAGGAAGCCGGCGAACTGCACGCCGTCCGGCGCCGGTGTGCCCGGCGCGTCGGGCCCCACGATGCTGAGCCGCGCCCGTGGCAGGGCGCGGCGCACTTCCGCGAAGGCGGCCAGCAGGTGTTCACCACCCTTGCGCTTGAACTCGCGGCCGACAAAGAGGAAATGCGGCTCGGCGAAGTCCTGCTGCGGCACCACCGGCAGCGTCGGGAAGTTGATGCCGGCGCCCACCACATGCAGCTTGTCGGCCGGCACGTTGAAGTCCTTCATGAAGGAGTCGGCCAGCCAGGCGCTCATCACGAAGATGCCGCGCATCTGGCCGTAGACCTCGCCTTCCCAGCGCAGGTGGTCCTGGCGCGACCGGTCGCTCAGCAAGCCCTGGTCGTAGTAGCGGTAGCGCAGCGCGGCATTGCCGTCGTGGTAGCCGAACACCGGCGGCAGGCCGCGGGCCGGGCCGGCGCAACGCAGGCGGGCGCCGATCTGCAGCACCGCCCGGGTCTGCGGCCGGCGGCGGATCTCGGCCTGGGCGCGCGCGCTCAGCGCGGTGAATCGCGCCGGGCTGGAGTTGTAGCGGCTGCGCCAGCGCTCGCGGGGCCAGCTGAGCGCCGCCAGCTGCAGCAAGCGTTCATGCGGGCGCGACAGCTGGACCTGCAGGGCATCCTGCAGCACCCCGCGCTGGCGCAGGGCGTCGAAGAAGAACTTGGACGAACCCGACCAGCTGCGGGGATCGAAGGGAGGTTCGAGGCTGATGCCCAGGACGGCCATAGAAGAGTGGGTTTCCGGTGAGGGGCCTGGTGGGCCTCAGGCCGCCGAGCGGCCGCTGCTGGCGGCACCCGCGGTCGGGGTCGGCACGAGCTGGGGCTGGGAATGACAGGACATGCGCATCAAACGCGCGACGAACATCGCCGGATGACGATCGGGTGGACCAAATCGCGGCAACTGGAAGCGGTCGGTCTCGCGGGTGGCCACGCCCCAGGCGGTGGACACCGCCACCCGGTAGCCGGCCTGCCGCACAAGATCGATGTGCTCGCCGGTGTAGTCGAGCTGTGGCTTGCCGTTGGGATAGGCGAAGCAACGCGGCGCCTCGTCCAGCAGCGAGGCCAGCGCATCCCGGTTCACCGCGATCTCGTGAGCCGCTTCGGCCCGGTCGAGCCGGGCGAGGATGGGGTGGTCGCGGGTGTGGCCGCCGATGGTCATGCCCTGGCGTGCCATGTCGCGCACCTGCGACGAGGTCATCATCAGGTCGTCCGGCAGCGGCTCGCCGACCTGGGCTTGCAGCTCGGCGCAAAAGGCCTCACGGGCTGTCAGGCCCATGTATTTGATCTTCTGCACGATCTCGTCGGCCAGCCGCAGCCGGGCCGCCGTGCCATCCGCATGGCGCAGGCCCAGGCCGATGCTGCCGAGTTGCAGTGGCCGGCCCTGCAGGCGGCGCACGCATTCGATCACGGTGTCGTTGAACATGCGGCCGCCGTCGACGAAGCCGGTGGCAACGAAAAACGTGGCGGTCAGGCCGAACTGCTTCAGCAGCGGCAAGGCGATGTCGTAGTTGTCGCGGTAGCCGTCGTCGAAGGTGATGCAGGCCGCCCGTGGCGGCAGCGTGCCGGCCTGCAGGCGATCGGCGGCTTCTTCGAGCGGCAGCACCGTGAAGGCCTGCGACAGCGCCCTGAACTGGTCGGCCAGCCGGGCGGCATCGGGCACGTCCGGCAGCAGCGGGTCGTGGCGGGGCACGACGCGGTGGTACATCAGGATGGGCAGCGGCGAGCGGCTGCCGCCGGGGTAGGTCAGGCGCGCCGCGGTGCGCAGGAGGGCGGCGGCCATCGAGCGGTCGGGCCTCGTCATCGTCGGCAGGCCGGCTGGCGCCAGGGCGTCGCCGCCCGCGGTGAAACGGGTGCCGCTGTCGCCGCGACCACGGGCGCAGGCCGCCGGCCTGGCAAGGGTCGGCCCGGCTTGCCTGCAGGGCAAGGGGACCAGGGCTGGAAAGAAGGTGTTGTGCGACATGTGCTTGCCAAGGTCCAGATCACCATCGACTCGCGCTTTATCTTGTTGTGGATGAACATCACGCCCAGGCTGGGAGCCGCCGGCGGCAGGCCGGTCGGGCCCTTGCCCCTTGCGCTGCTGGAAGGGGAGCCGCCCGCGCCTTGGCGCAGGGGCCCTGCAGCTCGCTCCCCGTACAACACGTCGCGGCTTGTGTGAGTTTTTTCATTGCCAAAGCCGCGGCGGTGTGAGCTGCCCCTCTCGCGGCGGACTATATCTGCCGCTGTTCGCCCCAGCCCGGAGGCCCCCCTCAATCCAGGGGCCCTGATCAGGGGGTGGACTGCCATGCCACCGACAGCATCGCCACGCCGCCGTGCTGCAGCGATCGCAGCTCGACTGCAAACGGGCCGTCGCGGCCCGGCATCTCGACCCGGGTGGTGGTCGGCGCCAGGCCGGCATGGAAGCTGGCGGCCGGCAGGCTCAGGCCGCTGCCCAGGGCCTTGAGGCAGGCTTCCTTGCGGGTCCATCCACACAGGAAGGCGGCTTCACGCTCGGCCTCGGGCAAGGCCAGCAGTTCATCGTTCTCCTGCGGCGTGAAGTTGCCGCGCGTCAGGGCCACCACATCCGACATCGTACGGATCACCTCGACATCCACGCCGACTTCGCCGCCCGGCGCCACCACCACCGCGGCCCAGTCGCCGCTGTGGCTGAGGTTGAAGCTGAGCCCGGGGGCGTCCAGCAGGTAGGGCTTGCCGTGCGGGCCCTGCTGAAAGCGCAGTGCCGCAGGCGGCAGGCCGCTGGCCTGGGCCAGCCGCTCGCGCAGCAGGCAGTGCGCAGCGGTGAAGCGGCGCTGGTCGCGCTCGAAGACGAAACGGGCGGCGCGGGCGCGTTCCTCGTCGGACAGCACCTGCTGCCGGGTCGCATCGGGCCAGGCGTCCAGCGGCGCCAACCAGAGTCGCAGCGGCGGCCAGCCGAGGCGATCGCTCAAGTCCATCATGGGTTGCAGGCCCTCCTGCCTGTGGCGTTGCTCGCATCCATTGCCGGTCCCTTCGCAGCGGACGCCCCGGCGCCACACGTCACGAGGCGATGGGCGCCGGTCCGCACTGGCGGCCGTCGCGCCCAGCCATGGTGGCACGCTGCCACCGAGGGGCCGACGGCGCGGCCCGCGACGGGGCTGCAGTGCGGCTCGCTCCGGCTCCGAGGGAACCACCGGGCCCGCAGTATCGGTGCGAGCTGCCCTGTCCGGGCCGCCTTGCAGCGCCTGCTTGCAATTCAGCGCGTTCCGGCCACACTGCGCGGCAGTCGCAGTGCCGGCCGCTGCGGGCGGCCGGCGTGCCGATCACCGGCCCTCGGCCAGTGCCCTGTCCTGCAGCCAGCGGCTCACCGTCTCCAGGAAGCGTTGCTGCGATGTCGGCAGCGTGAGCACATGGTCGCACTCGGGCAGCCATTCATAGGCGACCTTGTCGACGAAGCCGAAGCGCTGGAAGCTGTCGTGGAACTGGCGGCGGTAGTTGTAGGCGCCCGGCTCGCCGCCGGAGAAGATGAAGAACAGCTCGACCCGCCGGGCCAGCAGCCGATGGATGCGCTCGGCAAAGACCGCCGGCGCGGGCACGCTGGAGCGGCCGAAGATGCCCACCGAGGCGGCCACGCGAGGGGCAGGCGCCGGCAGGCCGGCGGCCGCGCCCGCGGCACGCCGGCCCGGCAGCAGCGCGGCGGCGCGCGTCGCCAGCTTGCGCGCGATGCCGCGCGCGCCCAGGTTGCGGGCGCGGTGCAGCAGGCGCAGCGCGCCGGTCTTCCAGGTTGGGTAGACATAGGCGTCGAACAGCACCACGCCCTTGAGCCGCGCGTCTTCCAGTGCGGTGAGGTGGCCGATGTCGGCGCCCGAGCACATGCCGATCATGTAGAAATTGCGGCGACCGTGCCGGGCCTCGGCGGCATCCATGGCGGCACGCGTGTCGGCGACGAACTGCTCGGCCACCGGCAGGGTGGAGGCAGAGCGCCCGCTGTCGCCCAGGCCGTTGGTGTCGAAGCGGAAGGTCGTCACCCCCAGCGTGGCGAAGTGCCGGGCCAGCTTGACGTTGATGCGGTGCGGCCCGATGCGCGGGATCACGCCCGCATTGCTGAGCAACACCATCACGTCATCGCGGACGGCCGGGCCGGGACGGGGGGCGGTGAAGGTGCCGACAAGGTTCTGTTCTGGCCCGAAGACGATGGTTTCTTCTGTCATGCTCGCTGCGGCAGGCCGTCCAGCAGGAAGGCCTGGATCTCACGGGGAACGATGGCGGTGCCACGTGCGTCGCCCGACATCCAGTCGATGGTTTCTTCGATGGGGCGCAGCAGCGGTTCGGGCAGGCCCGCCGCGCGCAGCGCCCGGGCCTGCGCGGGCTGCACGCCGCAGCGCAGCGGCAGGCCACGGGCCAGCAGCGCCTGCATCGGTTGGACGTCGAGCGACTCGATCTCCCGCACCATCGCAGCGCCCATCTCGAACCCGATCACCGACCCGGGCAGGGTCGGTTCCTGCACGCGGCCTTCACGCCGCAGGCGCGCCCAGGGCGCCTGCATCTCGCGCGCGACTTCCCGCCGGTGGGCTTCCAGCAGGGCCGACAGGTAGGCCCGGCCCTCCAGCACCGGCTCCCAGAGCAGCACCTGCCCGGGTGGCCTGCTGGCCCGCAGCGCGGCCCGGGCGGCCAGCGTGGCGCCGAGCCCGACGCCGAACAGGTGGAGCGGCGCGCCCGCGGCGCAGGACTCGAGTTCGCGCCAGGCCAGCAGGGTGTCGCCAGTCCACTGCTCCAGCGTTTGATCGGCGCCTTCGCCTGGCGAGTCGCCGCTGCCGTGATAGTCGAAGCGCAGCACCGTGCAGCCTTCGCGGCAGAGGCGGTTGGCCAGGGCCTGGAACATCTGGTTGGTGCGCACGGCCTCCTGGCCGAAGGGCTTGCACAGCAACAGGGCGGCGCCGTCCTCGGCGGGCAGGTCGGGCCGCTGCAGCATGCCGACCATCTCGCGCCGGGGCCCGCCAAAACGTCTGACTTCCATGCTCATGAGCGGGAGCCCGTGGTGTCGCTGTCGCCCGGGCCCTTGGCGTTGCCTCCGCGCCGCGGCAACCAGCCGCCCAAGCGGGCCAGCATGCCCTTGGCCGGGGCTTGCGGATCCGCTGCCGCGATGGACGAGCCGGCGCTGCCCACGGCCGCAGGCGCCTCATAGCTGGCAGCCAGCTGGGCGAGGGTCTCGAAGACCAGGCGGCGCGCGTTCACCTGCTGCTTGAAGCGCTGCTCCAGCCGCGAGACGGCCTGCATGGCCAGCAAGGAGGTGCCGCCCAGGTCGAAGAAGTTGTCCTTCGGCTGGATGTGGGGCACCCGCAGCAGCTCCGCCCAGACCTGGGCGACGGCTTGCTGCGCTTCGGTGAGGGCCGGCGCCGCCGCGGCGCCGGGTGCGGCCATGGCAGCCGGGGCCGGCGTGACGTGTGGGGCGGCGCTTGCCGTGCTCGCCGCAGCAGGGGTCGGCGTGACCTGTGCGGGCTTGGCGGCGGCTGGCGTGGCGGCCGGTGCCGACGTGGGCTGGCTGGCAGGGCGCGCGGGTGTGGCGACGGCCTGTGCCGGCAGCACCTGCGCGTCGGTCAGCGCGAGCAGGCGCGCTGGCAGTGCCTTGGCCAGGTTGTCGCGCACGGCGGCGGCTTCGAGCCGGGCTCCGGCGGCGGGCCGGACCTGCAGCACGATGCGGCGCTCGCCGGGCCGTGCCTCCCGGATCTCGGCCTGCACCTGGGTGGCGCCCGACTGCTCGCGCAGCGCTTGCGACAGCCGGGGCAGCGAGAGCGGCCAGCCGTCGAGTTGCAGCGGGGCGTCCTCATTGGCCAGCAGCTCCAGGCGGCCGTCCTGGCGACAGCGTGCCAGCGCACCACCGGCGGCCAGTCGGCCGGGCTGCCCGGGCGGCACCGGCCGGCCCTGCTCATCCTGCAGCTGCAGGGACGGACGCAGCGGGTGGCCGGCGTCGTCCACATCCTGCGCGGTCACCGGGCCGGCGCAGGCAGGCAGCCCGCTGGTGTCGAGCACCGCGTAGTGCCAGACCTCGCAGCCGGCCGCCTGCAGCTCGGCGAGCAAGGCGGGTGAGCTGTCGGCGGCGTCGACCAGCGCGCATGCCGGCAAGGGCAGCGGGCGGGCGTCGAGCCAGCGCCGCCAGCTCGGCGACCCGGCCAGGGCCAGCTGCAGCGGGCGCTTGTCGGCGAGCGCGGGCAGGGTGGACGCCTGCAGGCCGGCCAGCAGCGCTTCGCCGCCGGCGGCCAAGGCCAGGCACACCTCGAAAAGCTGCTGCGCGCGGGCACCACCGTCGAAGCTGGCGATGGTGTCGCCGGGGGCGAGCTTGAGCTCTCGCGCCAGGCGCGCGGCCGTGCCAAGCAACAGGGCCGGTGCGATGGGCGCCTGCGGATGCTGCGGCCGTGCCGTCCAGTCCTGGCGCGGCAGCTTGGGCTGGGCGGTGGCGGACGCGGGCTGGCCGGTGATGGCCTGCACATCGAGCCAGGTTGCGCTGACCGGCACGTGGATGCGGAAGTCTTCGTCGGACACCACGCAGGCAGCCGGCGTGCGGGCCAGCGCTTCGCGCATGGCCGGCGCGCTGCCGTGCGGATCGAGCGGCAGGCAGCTGGCTCCCAGGCGCAGCACGGCGAGCGACACGATGGCGGCGGCCAGCGGGTCGCGCACGTTCACCGCCACGCTCGCCGGCTGCTGGCCGAGTTCGGCCAGGCGCTGCTCGGCCGCTTGCACCCGGCGCGCCAGCTCGGCATAGCTCAGCTGGCGCTGCGCGCCGCGCAGGGCCAGCCGCTGTGGATGCGCGGCGAGCCAGCCATCGAGCAGCGCTGCGGGTGCCACCGTTGCTTCAGCGGCCGGCTCGACCCGCTGCGGCAGGGGCAACGCGGCGGCACCCTCGGCCAGCAGCTCGTCCAAGCGGCGCTGCGGCTGGCTGGCGAAGGCGTCGAGCAAGGCCAGGAAGCGGTCGCGCAGCCAGGCCGCGGTGCGGTCGTCGAAGAGGTCGGCGTTGTATTGCACGCCACCCTCGATGCCGGCGGGGATCTCGACCAGCCAGAGGTTGATGTCCTCGGTGGCCCCCTTTTGCATCAGCTTGATGCGCTCGTGCTGCAGCGGGCCCCAGTGGCTCTGGCGCTGGCGGGCGTCCTGGAAAGAGAACATCACCTGGTAGAGCCGGCCGCGGGCGCCTTGCTGGCGCCCTTGCAGCTGCTGGGCCAGCACTTCGAAAGGCACGTCCTGGTTGGCGAAGGCGTCGACCAGCAGCTTGCGGGTGGCGCGCACCCAGTCGAGCGCCGACAGCGAGGTGTCGACCGCCGGGCGCAGGGGCAGCATGTTGTTGAAGAAGCCCATCACACCTTCGAGCTCAGCCATCGGCCGGCCGCGCACCGGCATGCCGATGGCCGGATGCGGGTCGTTCAGCCATTGCGACATCAGCGCAGCATAGGCGGCGAAGGCGACGATGCTCAGCGTGGAGCCGGTCTGCTTGGCCAGGCCGCGGATGCGTTCGGCCTGCACCGTGTCGAGCTGCAGCCAGGCGGTTTCGCCGCGGCCGCTGCCGCCGAACTGGCGCGGCCGGTCGGCCGGCGGCTCCATCGAGGGCGGCAGGCCCTCGAGCTGATGCTTCCAGTGCTGCAGCTGCGCTTGCAGCTCGTCGCTGCGCAGCCAGTCGGCATGCCACTGGGCGAAGTCGCCATAGCTCACCGGCGGCTCGGGCAGCTGCGGTGCCTGGCCGTTGCGATAGGCCTCGTAGAGGGCCGACATCTCGGTGTAGAGGATGTCGAAGGACCAGCCGTCCCACACCATGTGGTGCGGCATGAAGAACAGCACATGGTGGTCGTCCGCCAGGCGGAACAGCCGCGCCTTGTAGAGCGGTGCCTGGTCCAGCGCGAAGGTCTGGGCGGCCAGCGCTTCGAGGCGGGTGGCCAGCGCCGCTTCGCGCTCGGCCTCGGGCAGCACACTCAGGTCTTCCAGCGGCAGCAGGCGGGTCTCGACCTGCTCGTGCAGCTGCTGCACATAGCCTTGCGCGCCGCGCACGATGGCCGTGCGCAGCGCGCCCTGGCGGCGCACCATTTCGCCGAAGGCGCGCTCGAAGGCGGACAGGTCCATCGGGCCACGCAGGCGGTGGCAGGACGGCGCGTTGTACATCACGCTGCCCGGGTGCATCTCCTCGATGAAGCGGATGCGCTCCTGCATCAGCGTGAGGGGGGCCTGGCTCTGGTCGGCGCGCCGCACGATGGGGGCACGCTGCGCACTGGCCTGGCCGCTGCCGCGCTGCTGCTCGATGGCCTCGGCCAGCTTCTCGACCGAGGGCGACTCGAACAGCGTGCGCAGGTTGAGCTGCAGGCCCAGGTCGCGGTTGAGCTGGCCGACCAGCCGGGCGGCCAGTAGCGAATGCCCGCCGAGCGAGAAGAAGTCGTCGCGAATGCCCACCTGTGGCAGCTTCAGCACGGCCTGCATGGCGGCCACCAGGGTCGCCTCGAGTTCGGTGCGCGGCGGGTCGATGTGGCGTTGCTCGTCAGGGACCGGGGCGCTGGGCGCCGGCAAGGCCTTGCGGTCGATCTTGCCGTTGGGCAGCAGCGGCAGCGCCGGCAGCGGCACCACGTACTGCGGCAGCATGTAGTCCGGCAGGTCGGCGCGCAGCGCTTCACGCAGGCGGCCCGGCTCGGGCGTGGCACCGGCCTGTGGCACGAAGTAGGCCACCAGGCGCACGTCGCCCGGGCTGTCCTCGCGCGCCACCACGACGGTGCGGGCGACGCCGGGCAGGGCCGCCAGGCGGGCCTCGATCTCGCCCAGCTCGATGCGGTAGCCCCGGATCTTCACCTGGAAGTCGAGCCGACCCAGGTGTTCGATGCTGCCGTCCTCCCGCCACTTGCCAAGGTCGCCGGTGCGGTAGAGGCGGGCGCCGGGATGGCTGCCGAACGGATCCTGCACGAAGCGCTCGGCGGTCAGTTCGGGGCGCTTGAAGTAGCCGGTGGCCACGCCCGTGCCGCCAATGCAGATCTCGCCTTCGATGCCCACCGGGCAAGGCTGCAGCCGCTCGTCGAGGATCCACACCTGGGTGTTGTCGATGGGCCGGCCCACGGTGATGCGTTGCGCCGGGTCGCTGATGCGCGCAAGGGTGGACCAGACGGTGGTCTCGGTCGGCCCGTACATGTTCCACAGCTCGATGCCCTGTGCCAGCAGGCGGGTGGCCAATGCCGGGGGCAGCGCCTCGCCGCCGCACAGCGCGCGGAAGCCGGCAGGAGCCTGCCAGCCGGCGTCCATCAGCATGTGCCAGGTGGTGGGCGTGGCCTGCATCACGTTGATGCGATGCTGGACCACCAGGCGGCCCAGCACCTCGCCATCCATCGCTTCCTCGCGCTGGGCCAGCACGACGCAGGCGCCGACGGTCAGTGGCAGCATCAGCTCCAGCACCGCGATGTCGAAGGACAGCGTGGTGACGGCCAGCAGCCGGTCGCCGGCTTGCAGGCCCGGCTCCCGCTGCATGCTCGCCAGGAAGTTGCAAACCGCGCGCTGCGGCAGCACCACCCCCTTGGGCTTGCCGGTGGAGCCGGAGGTGTAGATGACATAGGCGGTCGCATCGGCCGGCCACTCCGGCGAGGCGGGCGGTGCGGTGTCGGGGGCGGCTGCGATGGTGGCAGCATCGTCGTCGATGCGCAGCTGGCGCTCGCGCGGCATGCCGGCCAGCTCCGCATGAACGGCCTCGGTGATGACCAGCTTCAGGCCGGCGTCTTCGGCCATGTACTGCAGACGTTCGCGCGGAAAGCCGGGGTCCAGCGGCACGTAGGCCGCACCGGTCTTCAGCACGCCCAGCAGGGCCGGCACCAGCTCCGGGCCGCGGCCCAGGCACAGGCCGACGCGGTCGCCCGCCGCCACGCCGCGGGCCTGCAGCAGGCGGGCATAGCGGTTGGCTCGGCTGTCGAGTTCACGGTAGCTGAGGCTGCGGCCCTGGGCGACCAGGGCCGCAGCCTGCGGGGTGCGCGCGGCCTGCTCGGCAATCCATTGCTCGACACGAGG
Source organism: Eleftheria terrae (assembly GCF_030419005.1). Classification (NCBI taxonomy): domain Bacteria; kingdom Pseudomonadati; phylum Pseudomonadota; class Betaproteobacteria; order Burkholderiales; genus Eleftheria; species Eleftheria terrae. The sequence goes on along the minus strand of NZ_CP106951.1, from coordinate 1,306,992 downwards.
CCGGGCTGGCAGCGGCCGGTCCGTCGCGTTCCAGTGGCGCAGCCGGGGCTCGACGACCGCGGACGGTACTGCGACAGCGGCCGGTGCGCCGGAAGCCGTCGAGGAAGTGCCGGTGGTACTGATGGCACTGCCGTCAACACCGGTACTGGCGACACTGGCGCTACTGGCGCTACTGGCGGTAGTGGCGGTAGTGGCGGTAGTGGCGGTAGTGGCGGTGCGGCTGGTGGCTGCCCGGCTGTCGGTGGCGGAGGCCGCGAGCGGCAGCGCACCGACGGTGCTGTCCAGCTCGGTGGCGAGGCCGCGGATGGCCGCGCCCAGCGCGTCCACCAGGTCGCGGGCGCGGTGCGCGCTGAAGAACTCGGTGCTGTAGTGCAGATCGAGTGTCAGCGCATCGTCCTGCTCGTAGAAGTTGAAGAACAGCTCGCTCAGGGTGCCGCGCTTGCGCCCTTCGTGCAGCGTGGCGCCCAAGGGCGCAAAGGCCGACAGATCGACCTTGGGATTGAGGTTGAAGAACACGCCGGTCAGCGCGGGCCGGTCGCCGGCACTGCGCAGGCCGAGGGCGCGGGCCACGGTGCCCTGCGTCATCAGCGGGTGCTCGAGCGCGTCCATCAGGTGGTCACGCACTCGTTGCAGCAGCTCGGTGCCGCGGTCGGTGTCGTGGCAGCACAGGCGCAGCGGCAGGTCGAGCACGCCGTCGGCCATCAGCGGGCCACGACGTTGCAGGCTCTGGCTGGCGTAGGGGATGCTGACGAGGAACTCGTCCTGGCCGGCTTGGCGCCGCAGCATGGCGGCCAGCGCTGCCAGCAGCAGTTGGAACAGCGTGGCACCGGATTGGCGGGCTTGCGCGCGCAGCCGGGCCAGCGAGTCGCCGTCGAAGCGGGTGCGCAGGGTGTCGGCCGTGTAGCGACGCTGCGCGGGCGGCACGAGATCGCCCAGCTCCAGGCGCGCGGGCGGCTGGTGCAGCACGCGCTGCCAGAACTGCAGCGCCTGCTGGCCGGCCGGACCGTCCATGCGGGCCAGCTCCTGCTGCGCAAAGACGATGGGCGAGTCGGCCGCCGGCAGCGTCGGCGCGATGCCGTGGCTGCGTGCGCGGTAGGCCGTGGCCAGCTCGGCATTGAAGACGCTGGAGGCCCAGCCGTCGAACACCAGGTGGCTGGCCACCAGGTGTACCACCACCCGGCCATCGGCCAGCTGCAGCAGGCTGACTGCCGCCAACGGCGCCTGCTCGAGCGGGAAGTCGCGCGTGCTGGCTTCGCTGCAGAAGGCGTCCAGGGCCGCGTCGCTGTCCGGGCGGGCACGCAGGTCGATCTCGCGCACCGGCACCGGGCCGGCGGCGGCCAGGCGCTGGAGCGGCTGCTCCGCGTCGAAGGACAGGCGGAAGGCGGCATGGCGGCCCAGCACGTCCTGCAGGGCGGCCTTGAGGGCGGGCATGTCGATCGCGCCACGCAGGCTGACGCAGAAGGACTCGTTGAGGGCTCGCCGCGCATGGGCATCGAAGCCGGCCGCCAGCCAGCGTTCCGTCTGCCCTGGCGAGAGCGGGCCTTCGGTGGTCGGCTGGGCCTGCGGCTTGTCTCCGCCGCCCCGCGGCGGCGGGGGCGGCGTGCCGTCGCGCGGCAGGATGAAGCCGAGTGCCATCAGCTCGTCGAGCGCGCCGGTGAAGACCTCGAAGATGCGGTCGACCTCGGCCTCGCCCATCGCCTCGGTCACGAAGTGGCCGAACTGTTCGTAGAGGTGCAGGCCATGGAAGCGGGCCAGGTAGTAGAAGAGGCTGACGTACTTCTGGTTGTCGTCCCACTGCAGCCGCCACAGCGAGGCGCAATGCACCGCCTTGACCGGCGCGCCGCGCACGGCGAAGGCGGTGTTGAGGCGGTCCACCAGGCGCTGCGTGCGGTCGTTGAGGGTGCGATAGAACTCCCGGCCGCCGCGCTTGAGGTGCAACAGCGCGGCGCGGCCGGCGGCCAGCGCCAGCGGGTGGCGCACGAAGGTGCCGGCAAAGTAGGTGACGCCGGCTTCCGGGTAGGAGGCATCGCCGTACTGCCAGTCACCGCCGTCCAGCGCGTCCAGCCAGCGGGCGCCGCCGGCGATGGCGGCAAAGGGCAGGCCGCCGCCGATCACCTTGCCATAGGTGGCGATGTCGGCCCGCACGCCGTAGAACTCCTGCGCTCCGCCGGGGGCCAGGCGGAAGCCGGTCACCACCTCGTCGAAGATCAGCGCGCATTGGCCTGCGTCGGCGATCTCGCGCAGCGCGTGCACGAATTCGCGCGGCTGCAGCGTGGGCAACTTGTTCTGCACCGGCTCGATCATGATGGCGGCCAGCTCGTGGGCCCGCTCGCGCAGCACGCGCAGGGCGCCTTCGCTGGCGTAGTCGAGCACCAGCACGTTCTCCACCGCACTGGCGAGGATGCCGGGTGCCGCCGACAGCGAGCGCAGCTGGCGGGTGCCGCGCACGATCACTTCGTCGAAGATGCCATGGTAGGAGTTTGTGAAGATCGCGATGGTCTTGCGCCCGGTGACGGTGCGGGCGATGCGCATCGCGCCCATGACCGCTTCCGAGCCGGTGTTGCAGAAGGCCACGCGCTGCATGCCGGTGAACTCGGCAATGAGCTGTGCCACTTCGGCCGCCATCGGATGCTGCGGGCCCACCTCGATGCCGCGCTGCAGCTGCTCCACCATCGCCGCCACCACCGACTCGGGCTGGTAGCCGAGCAGGTTGGCGCCGAAGCAGGACAGCAGGTCGATGTACTCATTGCCGTCGATGTCCCACACCCGCGCACCCTTGGAGCGGTCGGCCACGATGGGGTAGACCAGGTCCTTCCACAGCGGGTTGAAGCCGGTGACCACGCGCGGGTCGGCCATCAGCTTGCGGTGCTGCTGGCTGAAATGCTTGGACTGGCCGGTGCGCCCGTTGTAGCGCTGGATGAAGTCATCCAGCCAGCGGCGCTGCTCGGGCGTGAAGTCCTGGCGGTTGTCCAGCGTGATGCGGGCGGAGGCGCCGAAGGGCTTTTCCACCAAGGCCTTGATGGACGGCTGGGCCGGCTCGTTTGCAGTGGCTGCGGGGGCGGCGCCTGCGGTGGCGGCAGGCGCCGGCCCGGCCACCGGCGCGGGCAGGGCCGCTGGCGCCATGGCCGGCACCGCTGCACCGGCCAGTGGCTGACCGGCCAGCACGGCGAGCTGCTGGGACATCAGCTGCATTTGCTGCTGGATCACCAGTTGCAGCCCGCTGGCCGCGCCCGGCTGGCCCGGCCCGACGGCCAGCTGCATCACCGGCAGGGCAGCCTGCGGCAGGACCGGCGAGGCATTGGCGACCGCTGTGGCCGTCGGCTCGCCGGCCGGGGCCGGCGCGGCAACGGGAGCGGCCGGGGCCGCCGGTGCGAAGCGGTCGGCCGGCAGCTCGGCGTCGAGGAAGCCGGCCAGCTTGTCGACCGTGTCCAGGTCCTCGAGCAGGCGGCGGAAGCGCAGCTTGAGGCCGAACACCCGCTCCAGCTCCAACGTTGCCTGGGTCAGCGAGAGCGAGTCCAGGCCCTGGTCGACGAAGCTGGCGCCCGGGCTCATCTCATCGGCGGCCAGTCCGGACACATCGCTGAGGATGCGCGTGAGTTCCTGGGCTAGGCGGGGGAGTCGGCTCATGGTCGTGGCAGCCTCGGCTGGGGGCAAAGAAGAAGGGGCGGCGGCGCTTGTGGCACCGCCGGCGGAGACCGCGAGGGCGGCCTGTGCAAGGGGCCGGCGCGCGAACCAGTGGCGCTCGCCGGCGAAGGGGTAGGTCGGCAGCGCGACGCGGCGGGCACTGGCGGCCACCGGCCAGGCCAGCTCCGCGCCGGCACACCACAGGGCACCCAGGCCGGCCAGCGCATTGACGGCCGCATCACCCGGCGCCTGGGCCGGGCCGAGCAGAGGCACGATGCGAGGCACCGCCTGGCCTGCCGTGCGGTGCTGGCGCAGCAGCGCGGTCAATGCCTGGCCGGGACCGACTTCGACGAAGACGGTCTCGCTGTCCTGGGCCAGCTCGGCTTGCACCGCGCGGCTGAACTGCACGCTGGCGCGGACCTGGCGGGCCCAGTAGTGAGGGTCGGTGGCTTCGTGCGCCTGCAGCGGCGCTCCGCTGACGCAGGAATACACCGGCAGGCGCGGCGCCCGCAGCACCAGCGGCTGCAGGGCCGCCGCCACCTGGGGCAGGGCCCCTTCCATGGCGGCACTGTGGAAGGCATGCGAGACCCGCAGCCGGGTGCTGCCGATATCCTGCGCCTCGAGCTGGCGCGCGAAGGCGTCGATGGCGTCGAAGCTGCCAGCCACCACGGTGAGCGACGGCGCGTTCTCGCCGGCGATCTCCACGCCTTCAGGCAGCAGGGCGCGCACGGTGTCACCGGCCGCACGCACCGCCAGCATCGCGCCGGGGGGCTGCTCGAACATCGCCTGGCCGCGCGAGATGACGGCCGTCATTGCATCGGCGAGCGAGAAGACGCCGGCCTGGCAAGCCGCGGCGTATTCGCCGACGCTGTGGCCGATCAGGGCCTGGGGCTTGACTCCCAGCGTGTCCAGCCAGGCCGCCAGCGCATACGACATGCAGAACAGCGCCACTTGGGCATGGCGGGTCTCGGCCAGGCGCTCGGCGACCGCGCTGTCGTCGGGAGCCGCCGTCACCAGCCAGGCTTTGAAGTCGCTGCCCAGGTGCGGCTCGGCCAGCGCCAGGCAGCGGTCGAGTGCCTCGCGGAAGGCCGGTATCTCGTCGTACAGGCCGCGCGCCATGCCGGGATGCTGGGCACCCTGGCCCGGGAACAGGTAGACCAGCCGCGGACGGCCCTGGGCCGCCGTGGTGTGGCGCAAGGCCCGCAGCGCATCGACCGCGTCCGACCGATCGCGTGCAACGACGGCCAGGCGCTGCGCCATCGGCTGGCGGCCACGCATGAGTGTGCTGGCCACGTCGGCCAGCGACAGCCCGGGATGCGCTTCGAGATGGCGGGCCAGGTCGGCCGCACGCTGCAACGCAGCCTCGCGTGTCCGGGCCGACAGCGGCAGCAGGAACGGGCCGGCGGCCTCGGCGCTGGGGGCGGCAGGCGGGGCTTCCTCGATCACCAGGTGCGCATTGGTGCCGCCGACGCCGAAGGAGCTCACCGCGGCCCGGCGCGGCTGCTCGCCACGCGGCCACGGCGTGTGGGCGGCGATGACGTGGAAGGGCGTCGCGGCGAAGTCGATCTCGGGGTTCGGCCGCCGGAAATGCAGGGTGGCCGGAATGGCTTCGTGGTGCAGGGACAGCGTGGCCTTCACCAGGCCGAGCACGCCGGCCGCGGCGATCGTGTGGCCGAGGTTGCTCTTCAGCGAACCGATGCCGCAGTACTGTGAGTCGGCGGTATCCGGCCGCCAGGCGCGGGTGAGGGCGGCAATCTCGATCGGGTCGCCCAGCGCGGTGCCGGTGCCATGCGCCTCCACGTAGCCGATGCTGCGCGCGCTCACGCCGGCATGATCGAGCGCCATCCGGATGGCCGCCGCCTGGCCGCCGACGCTGGGCGCGGTGAAGCTGGCCTTGTCGCCACCGTCGTTGTTCAGACCGACACCGCGGATCACGCCGTAGATGGTGTCGCCTTCGGCCAGCGCATCTTCCAGGCGCTTGAGCACCACCACCGCGCCGCCGCTGCCGAAGACGGTGCCGCTGGCCTCCGCGTCAAAGGGCCGGCAATGCCCGTCGGCGGATTCCATGCCGCCTTCCACATGCAGGTAGCCGCCCGCCTGCGGCACGATGACGGTGGCGCCGCCGGCCAGCGCCACGTCGGCCTGGCCGTCGGCCAGCGCGTGCCAGGCCTGGGCCACCGCCACCAGCCCGGTGGAGCAGGCGGTGTGCACGCTGACGGCCGGCCCGGTCAGGTTCAGCCGGTTGGCCACCCGGGTGGCGACATAGTCCTTCTCGCTGGCCAGCATGGTGGCGAACTCGCCGAACTGCTGCGCCAGCTCCGGGTTCTCGGCGCGCAGCGCGGTGATGTAGCTGTTGTTGGCCACGCCGGCGTAGACGCCCACCCGCGCGTCGCCCTGTCGCGGGTCGATGCCGGCATGCTCCAGCGCGCTCCAGCAGAGTTCGAGGAAGAGGCGCTGCTGCGGGTCGAGCACGCTCGCTTCGCGTGCCGAGATGCCGAAGAAGGCCGCGTCGAAGCGGTCGGCATCCTGCAGCACGCCACGTGCGGCGACGAAGTTCGGCCGCCGGCGCAGGGCCTCGGGCACCGAAGGATCGAGCTCCTCCGGCCTGAAGTGGCGGATGCCTTCGCGTTGCTCGACCAGCTGCTGCCAGAAGGTGTCGAGATCGCTCGCCTCCGCCGCCCGCACTGCCATGCCGACGATGGCGATGCCGCCGCCCGGCGAGGCCGGACGACCGGCCCCGGCCCGGCGTCGGCCGACGCCCTGCGCGCCGCGGCACAGCCCGGCCAGGGTCGGGCGGTCATAGACGTCGGCAACGGCGAGGTGGTCCACACCGTGCTCGCGCAGCCGCGTCACGAAACGCAGCACCAGCAGCGACTTGGCGCCCAGCTCGAAGAGGTTCGATTCGTCGTCGATGTGGGCCAGCCCCAGCAGGTCCTGCCACAGGGCGCGCACCAGCGCGGGCAGGTCGGCGGCGCTGCCGGCCGGGGCCTCTGCCTGCGGCAGCGGCAGGCCGCGACGATCGATCTTGCCGCTGGGCGTCATGGGCAGGCGTTCGAGCGTCAGATAGCGCACCGGCACCATGTACTCGGGCAGGCAGCCGCGCAGGTGCTGGCGCAGCGTGGCCGGCAGCATGTCGGCCTCCGCGCCGTCGCGGGGCACCACATGCGCCACCAGCTGGCGGCCGACGCCGGGCAGCTCGGGCGCCGTCACCACCGCGTCCCGCACCTGGGGGTGGCGCATCAGCGCCAGCTCGATCTCGCCAGGCTCGATGCGAAAGCCGTCGACCTTCAGTTGCTGGTCGGCACGGCCCAGGTAGGTATAGACACCGTCGGCGTCGCGACGCACCAGGTCGCCGGCCAGGTACCAGCGGCCCTGCAGTCCGGCCAGGTCATTGCGGAAGCGCTCGGCGGTGAGTTCAGGCCGGCCCAGGTAGCCGTGAGCCAGCGTCTGGCCGCCCAGCAGCAGCTCGCCGCTGTCGCCGCTCTCGGGCGCCAGCGTCTCCGGATGCCGCAGCGCCAGCCGCACATGTGGCAGAGGTCGGCCGATGGGCGGAATCTCGGGCCAGTCGCGGGCGCTGCCGCACAGCTCGAAGGCGGTGACCACATGGCTTTCGGTGGGCCCGTAGTGGTTGTGCAGCACCGCCTGCGGCAGCTGCTCGAACAGCGCGCGGATGGCGGGCGTCACCTGCAGCTGCTCGCCGGCGCTCACCACGTCGAGCAGCGCCAGCGGCGGCTGTCCGCGGGCGGCCTCGGCCAGCATCTGCAACGCCACGTACGGCAGGAACAGCCGCTGTACGCGTCCTGTGAGCAGGGCCTGGTGCAGGCGCTGCGGATCGCGTCGCTCGGCCTCGGGCAGCAGCACCAGCGTGCCGGCGCAGGCCAGCGTCGAGAAGATCTCCTGGAAGTGCACATCGAAGGACAGCGGTGCGAACTGCAGCGTGCGCGCCGGCAGCCCGAGCCGCTCGTGCGCGGCATGCCAGGCCACCAGGTGGCGCAGCGGTCCGGCGCCCATGGCGACGCCCTTCGGCCGGCCGGTGGAGCCGGAGGTGAAGAGCACGTAGGCCAGGTCGGCCTCGGCCGCATGCGGCAGCTCGCTGCGGGGGGCCGGGTGTTCCAGGGTCGGAAAGTCGCCGGTCAGCGCTTGCAGCCGGGCCAGCGTGGCCGGCTCGCCAAGGACCGCACGTGGTTGCGCGTCCTGCAGCATGGCCTGCAGGCGATCGCCGGGGTAGGCCAGGTCGAGCGGCACATAGCCGATGCCGGCTTCGACCGCGGCCAGGATGGCCACGATGGTGTGGGCAGAACGGGTCGCCGCAATCGCCACGCGCTCGCCCGGCCTGATGCCGGCGGCCTGCAGGCGGCCGGCCAAAGCAGTCACCGCATCGAGCAGGGCCGCATAGTCCAGGGTGCCGTCCGGTGACTCCAGTGCAGCCTGTCCGGGCGCATGCCGGGCTGCCCGCCGGAGCCAGTGGCCCAGGGGCGGCGGTGCCGGGTCATTGACCGCGCTGCCGGGCTCTGCCCTGTGTCCGTCATCGCGCATTGTGGTGCTTCTCCATCGCATGCAGGTTCAGCCCGCAGGCTGGCGCGCCGGGGCTTGCCGCGGCGCCAAAAGTCGTGCCGCCCCACCAGCCTGAAAGGGGTGGGGCGGAGGATGTCGCGGGATTATGGGTGCGGGGTTTCCCTCAGGGGGCCCCCTGAATGAGTGAGTCGGTACTCCTCCTGGCCACCGCCCCGCCACCCCGGAGCGCCGGGAAGCGCATGGGTGCTGGGCTGACGCAGGGCTTTCAGCGCCTGATGCGGCGCCCCCTCAAATAGGTGAGTGCTGGGCCTGTGCACATTGCCGATACTCGTCAGCCACTGCCGCTTCTGCCGGGGCCCTGTTCTGCTTGCCTCTGCTGCGGTGCTGTCGTTGCGGCCTCGCTCCGGCGTTTCATTCCCCCGACATCTTGGACCACTTCGCCTGTTATTTACTGCAGCGCGCACGGCTGCCTTTGCCGTGGCTGGGCCGTCGCCCGGCCGCATTGGCGCGGCCAGGCTGCGCCTGCCGGAGCCTGTCCGGTGCTGGGGGTGGTGATGCGTAGTGTGCGTGGCCGGCTGGCGCAGGGGCAGCGCCATTGGCTGCTCACCGGCAGTGCCGGCTTCATTGGTTCACACCTGCTGGAGGCCTTGCTGCGCGCGGGCCAGCGCGTCACCAGCATCGACAACTTCTCCACCGGCAGCCGCGCCACGCTGAACAGCGTGCGGCAGGCGGTGGGCGAGGCGGCCTGGTCGCTGCATCGCTTCGTGCAGGCCGACTTGGCCGATCCTGACATCTGCCACGAGCTGTGCACCGGCGTCGAAGTGGTGCTGCATCAGGCCGGCATCGACGCCGCACCCTGGTCCATCCGCGATCCGCTCGGGGCTCACCGCGCCAATGCGACATCCTTCGTCAACCTGCTGACGGCAGCCTGTGCCTGCGATGTGCGTCGCTTCGTCTATGCCGCGTCGAGCACCGCTTATGGTGATGCGGCCGCGGTGCCAGCCACCGAGGAGCGCATGGGCCGACTGCAGACGCCGGCGGCGGTGAGCAAGTACGTCAACGAGCTGTATGCCGACGTGTTCTCGCGCTGCTATGGCATCGAGACCGTGGGGCTGCGCTACTTCGAGGTGTTCGGCCCGCGCCAGGGCGAGCATGCCGACGGCAGCTGCGCCCGCCTGATCCCGCGCTGGACCCGCGACATGTGGCTGGGCCGCCGTTGCGTGATCGAAGGCGACGGCGAATCCTCGCGCGACTTCTGCTACATCGGCAACATCGTCCAGGGCACGCTGCAGGCGGCCTTGTCCGAGCACCCCGAGGTGATCAACCAGGTCTTCAACATCGCAGCCGGCGAGCGCACCACCTTGAACCAGCTGCACGCCCTGATCGCCCAGGCCTTGGGGCGCGAGCATGCGGGCCTGCGCATCACCACGCCGCAATACGAGGAAGCCGAGGCGGTGCAACTGCGACATGCCCTGGCCGACATCTCCAAGGCGCGCCGTGTGCTGGGCTACCAGCCGGCCTACTCGCTCACGCAGGGGCTGGAGATCTCGGTCGGCGAGTACATCCAGCGGGTGCCGCAGACGGCCTAGCCTCGCCCTGCATGGCAGTGGCGCCACCAGCGCCGGCGGCTCGCCGGCGCGAGAGGCCGGCCCGCATGGCCTCTCGCCTGTGATCACGCATGTGCCACGGCGGCTGGCTTCCCGGCTGATCGCCGATGCAGGCCGAGTCCCTCGGGAATGATCACTTCCGAAAGAATGTGGAGCACCCCGTTGCGGGCGTTGACGCTGGGTGCCGTGATGCGCCCGGCCCCATAGCGAGGGCCGCTGCTTTCGGCGAAGGTGCAGACGCGGTCGCCGCGCAGTGTGCGCACCCGGCAGCGGCCGAGATCCCCCGCCTGCAGCACATCCGGGCTCACATGGTGCGAGAGGATGGCCGCGGCCATCCTCGGGTCGGCCATCATCGCGCGCAGGAACTCGCGCGGCAGTGCGGCGAATGCCGCATTGCAGGGGGCGAACAAGGTGAACGGGCCGGGGCTGGCCAAGGTGGCTGCCAGTTGGGTGGGCTGTAGCAGTGCGGCAAACAGCTGCAGGAGATGACTGCGCCGCACGTGCGCCAGCAGGTCGCTGGCGGAATCATCGGTGGCTGCGGCGATCGGCGGCAGCGTTTTGTCCCGTGACGGGAAGAACAGGGAGGACGACAAATGTTTTCTCTGAAAGGAGCCCTCGGTGAGAGCTGGCAACACCACGGGCGAAGCCTTTGCACGGTGTTGGAGGTAGGGCCGCAGCGCCTGGCGGGGTCGCTGCCTGATCGGCCCGGAAAGGGACGCGATCCGAGACCGAAGGAGGGGCGGCCTGGGTTGGAGAGGGGCCGCCGATTGACGGCCCGGGCGCGGCGCAGCATGCGCAGTGCAATGCAGGGCCAGCGGGGCATGCCCTTTGCGTCGCCGGGGGCGAACTGCGGGAAGAGCAGGCCGACCCTAACACTCGGCCCTGCATTTGGAAAGCCTTTTATTTTTCCAGGCGTGCCGCCCACCGGGCGGCCGGGCCCGCGGTGCTTGGTGATGCCCACGCGCCGGCTTGGTCGCAGGCCGGCGCACCGCGCGCAGCCTCGATGTGCCCGGCCAGCCGGCGCTTCGGATGCGCAGGGCCGGAAAGGTGCGGGCCAGGGCGTCGTGTGGCGGGCCGGGGGGCAACCCTCCAGCAAGGGGACATTCTCGGCAGCAGCAGGTGGTATGGTGGGCCCATGAAGGAACACATCATGCGTAGACCCCTGTCTCTGACCCCGCCCTTGCGCCGGGAAGAGTTGCGCGATGGCCTGCTCTCGGCCGTCGACATGCTCAAGCGTCGCCGGGCTGCCGATGTGCCGGAAGGCTATCTCGAAGACTATGTGGCGCTCAAATGGCTCGAGTGGTGCGGTGGCGGGCTCAAGCTCACCACTGTCGGCGAGAACATGTGCAGGCAGCTCACGGCTCGCCTCGCATGACCCTTCCCAGGGCCGGGGGCCGGCTCGTCGAAGCCCGCTGTGGAGGGCGATGATGAACAACCTCGGGGAGGCGACCGAACGCATCTGCGAACTCAAGGGCAGCCTGTTGGCGCTGCAGGCGTTCGCGTCGGCACTCGCACAAGTGCTGCCGGCACAGATGCGCTGTGAACTCGGCCTGGCCTTCGACGCCCACACCGAGGTGGCGAGGACGGTCATGCTGCATGCGCCCATCTCCGAGCACACCATCGCCGCCTTCGAGCGCGACGTCCGGCGCACCCTGGCCATCATCGATGACCAAGCCGGAGCCGACCGGCAATGAGCGTGCGCCGCACCGTCGAGACGATCCTGCTCACGTCGGTGCGGGTGGCGACCTTCCAGGGGCAGCAGAGCAGCAGCAGCGCGAGCGGCTTCTTCTTCAAGCGTGACGACCGGCTCTACCTGGTCACGAGCCGGCATGTACTGGCCGATGCCAAGAGCGGGCACCATCCGGATCGGCTCGAACTGGACCTCCACACCGACGCCGTCGACCTGACGCAGGTCACCACCTTCTCCATCCTCCTGTATCGCGACGGGCAGAGCATCTGGCGCCAGGCGCAGGACACCGGTGGCGAGGTGGACGTGGCCGTCATCGAGCTGGACCAGCGTGCCTTGCCCCAGCACGCCGTCCTGCATTGCTTCACCCCGGCCCACCTGCTGGGCACGCTGTCGTCGATCGAGGTGGGCACGCCGCTGCTGGTGGTGGGCTTTCCCCTTGGCTTCCATGACACGCTGCACCGCCTCCCGGTGGTGCGGCTGGCCTGCGTCGCGTCCTCGTTCGGGGTGCGTTTCCAGGGGCAGGGCTATTTCCTCACCGACGCCCGGACCCACCGGGGCACCAGCGGTGCCCCCGTGGTGATGAGAAAGGCCGCATCCGGAAGCAGCGACGACCCGCTGCCGTGGGCGCTGCTCGGCATTCATTCGTCGCGCATGGACATGGGTGACCGCGACCTCGCGCAGGACGAGGCACTCGGCCTGAACTCGGCCTGGTACGCCGACATCCTGATGACGCTGACGCAGCCCTGAGGCCGGCGCGGCTGCCGGACGGCACCCGGCGTCCGAGGCCGTGCAGTGGACGCCATCCGTGCTTGCCACATGCCGATGGTGAGGCAATGCACCACAATGCCAGGATGCGATACGTCTCCAGCTCGCCGGGCACCACCGCGGTGGTGCTCGATTCGCCGCACAGCGGCACCTGGTATCCCGACGATTTCCGCCCCGCCTGCGACCTGACGGTGCTGCGCCGGGCGGAAGACACCCACGTCGAGAAGCTCTACGACTTCGCGCCGGCGCTCGGCGTGGCCTGGATCGAGGCGCATTTCCCGCGCAGCTACCTGGATGCCAACCGCGCGCTCAGCGAGTTCGACCCGGAGCTACTGGACGAGCCCTGGCCGCACCCGGTGGAGGCGGGCTCCAAGGTGCGTCTCGGCAAGGGCCTGGTCTGGCGCCTGACCGACGAAGGCGTGCCGATCTACGACCGCAAGCTGAGCGCGGCGGAGGTCAGCCAGCGCATCGAGCGCTGCTGGCGCCCCTACCATGCCGCCGTCGCCCAGGCTATCGATCAGGCGCATGCCGCGCACGGCTACGTCATCCACATCAACTGCCATTCGATGCCGTCGGTGAGCGCCTCCCATGCCACCGAGTTTCCGGGCCTGGTGCATGCCGACTTCGTCGTCGGCGATCGCGATGGCACCAGCGCCGCCCCGGCGCTGACCCGATGGATCGCCGAGTTCCTGCGGGCCCGCGGCTATGCGGTGGATGTGAACCATCCCTACAAGGGCGTCGAACTGGTGCGGCGCTACGGTGACCCGGCGCATGGCCGCCATTCGGTGCAGCTGGAGATCAACCGCCGCCTCTACATGGACGAGCAGAGCCTGGCCCTCCTGCCTGGGCATGCCCGCTTGAAGCAGGTGTTGAAGGACTTGGTGGCGGGCCTGGTCGGGCTCGACCCGCGGGCCTGCTGAAGGGACGGCGATGGATCAGGTCGATGCAGTGGTGGTCGGCGCCGGAGTGGTGGGCCTGGCGGTGGCGCGCTCGCTGGTGCAGCGGGGTCTGGAGACGGTGGTGCTGGAGAGCGAGACCGCCATCGGCACCGGCACCAGCTCGCGCAACAGCGAGGTGATCCATGCCGGGCTCTACTACCCGGCAGGGTCGTGGAAGGCACGCTTGTGCGTGGCAGGCAAGGCGAGGCTGTACGACTACTGCGCCCGGCGCGGCGTGGAGCACCGTCGCTGCGGCAAGCTGGTGGTGGCGAGTGCCGAGGCGCAGCGGCCGCAGCTGCAGCGCCTGATGGCGCAGGCAGCGGCCAACGGGGTGCAAGACCTGCGGCTGCTGTCAGCCGCCGAGGCGGCCGAGCTGGAACCGGCGCTTGCCTGCGTGGCGGCCGTGTTGTCACCCTCCACGGGCATCGTGGACACCCATGGCCTGATGTTGGCGCTGTCCGGCGACATCGAAGCTGCCGGCGGCGCAGTGGCTCTGGCCTCGCCGGTGCAGCGGGTGCGGCCGGGCGGGCCCGGCCTGGTGCTCGAAGTGGGTGGCGAGGCGCCGATGGAGCTGGGCGCGCGCTGCCTGGTCAACGCCGCGGGGCTATGGGCGCCGGCCCTGGGGCGGCGCATCGAAGGGCTGCCGCCCTCCGCCGTGCCGCAGGCCTACTTTGCCAAGGGCAACTACTACGCTCTGGGTGGCCGGGCGCCTTTCTCGCACCTGGTCTACCCGGTGCCGGAAGCCGCCGGGCTCGGGGTGCACCTCACGCTGGACCTGGCCGGCCAGGCGCGCTTCGGGCCGGACGTGGAGTGGGTGCAGCCGGATGCCGACGGTCGGCTCGACTACCGGGTCGACCCCGGCCGGGCCGAGCGGTTCTATGCTGAAATCCGCCGCTACTGGCCGGCCCTGGCGGACGGCGCGCTGCAGCCGGCCTACAGCGGTATCCGGCCCAAGATCCAGGCGCCCGGCGAGCCGGCCTGTGACTTCCTGATCCAGGGCCCGGCCGAGCACGGCGTGGCGGGCCTGGTCAACCTCTTCGGCATTGAGTCGCCGGGCCTGACGGCCTCACTGGCGCTGGGCGATGCGGTGGCCGAGCTGCTCGCCGCAGGCTGACCTGCAGGTGTTCGGCCGCGCCGGCAGCATCACGCCGCCGGCCGGCATGCTGGCCGCCTCAACCTCGCCGCAGGGCGAGCGCCGCCTCGCGCACCAGTGCCGGGCCGCGGTAAATCAAGCCGGTGTAGATCTGCACCAGGTCGGCGCCGGCGGAGAGCTTGGCACGCGCATCGTCGCCGCTCATCACGCCGCCAACGCCGATGATGGGATAGCCGGCCCCGAGGGCCGCACGCAACTGGCGGATCACGCGGTTGCTGGCCTCGAACACCGGCCGCCCACTCAGCCCCCCGATTTCGCCGCCGTGCGGCAGGTGCTGGACCGCGTCGCGGGCGATGGTGGTGTTGGTGGCGATCACGCCATCGATGCGGTTCTTCTGCAGGGTCTGGGCGATCACCTGGACCTGGCCGTCGTCGAGGTCGGGTGCGATCTTCACGAACACCGGCACCCGCCGGCCCTGCGCCGCGGCCAGCGCCTCGCGGCGCTCTGCAATGGCGCCCAGCAGCCCGTCGAGCGCCTCGTCCGATTGCAGCGCTCGCAGGTTCTTGGTGTTGGGCGAGGAGATGTTGACCGTGACGTAGTCGGCATGCGGATAGACGCCTTCCAGCCCGAGCAGGTAGTCGTCCACCGCCCGTTCGATCGGGGTGGCGGCGTTCTTGCCGATGTTGAGCCCCAGGATGCCGCCCTGGCCACGGAAGCGCGCCTGCCGCACGTTGGCGATGAAGGCGTCGAGCCCGTCGTTGTTGAAGCCCAGGCGGTTGATCAGCGCGTCGGCCTGCGGCAGGCGGAACATGCGCGGCTTGGGGTTGCCTGGCTGGGCCTTGGGCGTCACGGTGCCGACCTCGATGAAGCCGAAGCCCATGGCCGCCAGCCCGTCGATGCAACGGCCGTTCTTGTCCAGCCCGGCTGCCAGGCCAACCCGGTTGGGGAACCGCAGCCCGGCCACGCTCACCGGGTCATCCACCCTCGGCTGGCCGTACAGGCAGGCGAGCGGCGTGCGTTGCACGCGCGCCAGGGTGCCGAGCGTGACTTCATGCGCATGTTCCGGGTCGAGTCCGAACAGGAAAGGGCGGGCGAGGGCGTAGGGGAGCAGGGCCATGTCGAGGAAGTGCAGGGCGCTGGATGTGTCCGGGTGTGAACAGCGCGCCGGTCTTGGGATAATCCGGCCATTGTCTCAAACCGGGGGCGGTCCACGCCTTCAAGTCATGACCCAGGATGAACTCAAGGCCCTGGTGGGCCGCGCGGCGATCGATTACGTGGTGCCCGGCACCGTGGTGGGGGTGGGCACCGGCTCGACGGTGAACTGCTTCATCGACGAGCTGGCCAAGATCAAGGACCGCATTGCAGGCGCGGTTTCCAGCTCGCAGAAGAGCACCGAGCGCATGCAGGCGCTCGGCATCAAGGTGCTCGACCCGAACACCGTCGAATCGGTGCCGGTGTACATCGACGGGGCCGACGAGATCGACCGCGGCGGCCACATGATCAAGGGCGGCGGCGCGGCCCTTACCCGCGAGAAGATCGTGGCGGACATCGCCGAGCGGTTCGTCTGCATCGCCGACGCCTCGAAGCTGGTGGACACCCTGGGCGGCTTCGCGCTGCCGGTCGAAGTGATCCCGATGGCCGCCGGCCAGATCGAGCGGCGCTTGCGCGCCCTGGGTGGCGAGCCGCGCCTTCGGGAAGGGGTGGTGACCGACAACGGCAACGTGATCCTCGACGTGAAGGGCCTGTCCATCACCGACCCGGCTGCGTTGGAAGCCGAAATCAACCAGTGGCCCGGTGTCGTCACCGTTGGCATCTTCGCTCGCAACAAGGCCAGCGTGTGCCTGCTGGGCACGCCCGAGGGGGTGCGCAAGCTCGAGTTCTGAGCCGGCCGCAGCGCTGCGGCGAAACCGGCATGAAAAAGCCGCCCTCAGGCGGCCTTGTGCACAGCCGGCCGGCTGGCCAGCTCAGAACTTGAAGCCCGGCGGCGCATTGCCGGCGGCCGGTGGCGGCGCGGCCGGTGCGGTGCCTGCCGCCGGTGCGCTGCCTGCGGCCGGCGCCGCGGTACCGGGCGCCGGCGGTGGTGCCACTGCCACCAGCGGGCTCGGCGCGGCGAACTGGTAGCTGGCCGGCAGCGTCGACTGTTTCGGATAACCGGCGGTGTCGAGGTAGGACCCCCATTCCTGAACCGAGAACCCGCGGATCTGCTGGCCACCGACCTGCAGCATCGGCAGGTCGGTGCCACCGCTCAGGCGGTTGAAGGCGCGGATGTCCTGGTCGGACGTGACGGTTTTCTCGGTATACGGCACCCCCCGCTGGCGCAGCAGCGCACGGCCGCTGTCGCAACCGGGGCAGTCGCGGGTCGTGTAGAGCGTGACCGGGAAGCGGTTTGCCACCTGACGCAGCTCATAGGGCAGGCCGGGGCCGGCGGGTGCCGGCGTGCCGGACGCGCTCAGGGGTTGAACCTTGGTGGTTTCGGCAGGCGGCCGGTCGGTGTAGCTGACCTTGCCGTCGGGGCCGATCACCTTGTACAAGGCGTGCGCCGGCCCCATGGCCAGCAGGCACAGCGGCAGTGCCCAACGCGCGATCCGAGACATGACGATTTTCCTTTCGCCTGGTGCGAAGCCCGCGATGCTATCAGGCCATGCCCTGGTGGCGTAACAGGGCGTCGATGTTTGGCTCCCGACCGCGAAATGCTTTGAAACTTTCTTCCGCCGGACGGCTGCCACCGACCTCCAGGATGGCTTCCCGGTAGCGGCGGCCGGTCGCCACATCGAGCACGCCCGCTTCCTCGAACGCGCCGTAGGCGTCGGCGGACAGCACCTCGGCCCACTTGTAGCTGTAGTAGCCGGCCGCATAGCCGCCGGCAAAGATGTGCGAAAAGCTGTGCTGCATGCGGTTGAAGGCCGGCGGAATCAGCACCGCCACCTCGCGCCGCACCTCGTCGATGACGGACTGGATGCGCTGCTCGCTGCCCGGCTCGGCATGCAGCCGCATGTCGAACAGCGCGAACTCGATCTGGCGCAGCGTCTGCATGCCGCTCTGGAAGTTCTTGGCGGCGATCATCTTGTCGAACAGCTCGCGCGGCAGCGGCTCGCCGCTGTCGACATGGGCGGTCATGTGCTTGAGCACCTCCCACTCCCAGCAGAAGTTCTCCATGAACTGGCTGGGCAGTTCGACGGCGTCCCATTCGACGCCGGAAATGCCGGCCACGCCGATGTCCTCCACCTGCGTCAGCAGGTGGTGCAGGCCGTGGCCGAATTCGTGGAACAGGGTGATCACGTTGTCGTGCGTCAGCAGCGCCGGCTTGCCGCCGACGCCCTCTGCGAAGTTGCACACCAGCTGGGCCACCGGTGTCTGCAGGCGGCCGTCGCCTTCACGGTCCGGCCGTGCCCAGCGGCCACGCACGTCGTCCATCCAGGCGCCGGAGCGCTTGCCGGGCCGGGCATAGGGGTCGAGGTAGAACTGGCCCACCAGGCGGCCTTGGCGTTCGATGCGGAAGAAGCGCACGCTCGGATGCCAGACCGGCGCCGTGTCCGGGCGGATCGCCACCTCGAACAGCGTCTCGACGATCCTGAACAGGCCTTCCAGCACCTTCGGCTCGGTGAAGTACTGCTTCACCTCCTGGTCGCTGAAGGCGTAGCGCTTCTCCTTCAGCTTCTCCGAGACATAAGCCAGGTCCCAGGCGGCCAACTCGCCCATGCCCAGCTCGCTGCGTGCGAACTCGCGCAGCTCGGCCAGGTCTTTCTCGGCATGCGGGCGGGCGCGGCGCGCCAGATCGCGCAGGAAGCCGGTGACCTGCTCGGGTGATTCCGCCATCTTGGGCACCAGCGAGACCTCGGCGAAGCTGCGGTAGCCGAGCAGCCGCGCCTCTTCCTGGCGCAGCGCCAGCAGCTCGCTCATCAGCGCCGAGTTGTCGTGTTCAGGCGCGCCCAGCTCGGAGGCGCGGGTGGCGTAGGCGGTGTAGAGCTTCTCGCGCAGCGGCCGGTGGCTGCCGTACTGCATCACCGGGAAATAGCTGGGGAACTGCAGCGTGATCTTGTAGCCCGGCTTGCCGTCGCGCTCGGCGGCCGCGCGGGCGGCCTGCTTGGCGTCGTCCGGCACGCCGTCCAGCTCTTCCTCGCTCGCGTAGTGGGCGAAGCTGTCGGTGGCGTCCAGCACATGCTCGGAGAACTTCTGCGCCACCTCGGCCTGCCGTTCCTGGATCGCGGCGAAGCGCTCCTTGGCCTCACCCTGCAGCTCGGCGCCGGACAGCACGAAGTCGCGCATCGCGTTCGACAAGGCCTTGCGGCGCGGTGCACTGAGGCTGGCGGCCTGCGGGCTGGCCGCCAGCGCCTTGTATTTGGCGTAGAGCCGCTCGTCGGCGCCGAGGCGGGTGTAGAACTCGGTCACCTTGGGCAGGTTTTCGTTGTAGGCCGCCCGCAGCTCCGGGCTGTCGGCCACCGCATTGAGGTGGCCCACCGCGCCCCAGGCCCGTCCCAGCCGCTCTGTCGCCACGTCCAGCACCGCCGAAATGGCGTCGTACTCGGGCGGCACCGCCTCGCTCACCACCCGCTCCAGAGCGGCCTCGGCCTCCTGCAGCAGTGCGTCGATGGCCGGGCTGACATGCTCCGGGCGGATGTCGGAGAAACGGGGAAGGTCGGTGGCGTCGAGCAAGGGGTTCATAGGCTCTCGGTAACGGTGAGGGCCGCTCGGGGGCTGGCGGCAAGCACTTCAGCGACGGCAGGAGGTTCGCCCCGCAAGGCGAACCCGGTAGATCAGGCAGTCATGGTAGTGGCGCAGACGCTCAATCGATGTTGAGCAACGGATTGACCACGTTTATCACGGTGGTCATTTCCCGGCGCCCACGCCCGGCTGGCCTGCAGCGGCTTCGGCCGCTTCCAGCGTATTGAACAACAGCATCGTGATCGTCATCGGCCCGACGCCGCCCGGCACCGGGGTGAGGGCGCCGGCCACCGGCGACACGCCGTCGAAGTCGACGTCGCCACAGAGCTTGCCCTCGTCATCGCGGTTCATGCCCACATCGATGACCACCGCGCCGGGCTTCACCATCTCGCGGGTGACGGTGTTGCGCCGGCCGACCGCGGCAACGATGACATCGGCCTCCCGTGTGTGGCGTGCCAGGTCCGGCGTGGCGCTGTGGCACACCGTGACCGTGGCATTGGCCTGCAGCAGCAGCAGCGCCATCGGCTTGCCCACTGTGTTGCTGCGGCCGATCACCACCGCATGCTTGCCGCGCAGGTCGTAGCCGATGCTCTCGATCAGCTTCATGCAGCCGTAGGGCGTGCAGGGGCGCAGGCCGGGCAGGCCGGCCAGCAGTTCGCCGGCACTCTGCACCGAGTAGCCGTCGACATCCTTGCGGGTGGAGATGGTGGCGATGACCTTCTGCGGATCGATGTGCTTGGGCAGCGGCATCTGCACCAGGATGCCGTGGATGGCGGGGTCGTCGTTGAGCGCCTCGATGCGGCTGAGCAGCTCGGCCTCGGTGAGGGTGGCCTCGTACTTCTCCAGCACCGAATGGAAACCAGCCTCGCCGCAGGCCTTGACCTTGTTGCGCACATAGACCTGGCTGGCCGGGTCGTCGCCGACCAGGATCACCGCCAGTCCGGGGCGGGTGCCGCCCTGGCCGAGGGCGGCGGCACGTTGGGCGATCTCGGCGCGCATCTGCCGGGACAGTGCGTTGCCATCGATGAGTCGGGCGGTCATGGGGCGGATTCCTCTCGTTCGGAAATGAAAAAGGCCGCTGGCAAGAGCGGCCCCGGGCTGGGTGCGAGCCTCAGGCCTTGGCCTGGGCACCGAGCGCGATCTTCAACAGGTCGGCGACCGTGTTCGCGTTGAGCTTTTCCATGATGTTGGCGCGGTGCGCCTCCACCGTCTTGATGCTGATGCCCAGGTCGTCGGCGATCTGCTTGTTCAGCCGGCCGGCCACGATGCGGTCGAGCACCTGGGCCTCGCGGGTGGTCAGGCGCGACAGCAGCGCGTCGCGGCTGGCCGCTTCCTGCTGTTGCGAGAACAGCGAGCGGGCCTGGTCCAGCATGCGCTCGACCAAGGAGACCAGCTCCTCTTCCTTGAATGGCTTTTCGATGAAGTCCATCGCGCCCTTTTTCATCGTGCTGACCGCCATTGGCACGTCGCCATGGCCGGTGATGAAGACGATGGGCAGCGGCGACTTGCGCTCCAGCAGGCGGTCCTGCAGCTCCAGCCCGCTCATGCCGTCCATGCGGATGTCGGCGATCAGGCAGGCCACTTCCCGGGGGTCGAAGCGCGACAGGAAGGACTCGGAGGAGTCGAAGCACTTGACGCGGTAGTCCTTGCCTTCCAGCAACCACTGCAGTGAATCGCGAACCGCTTCGTCGTCATCGACGACATAGACGGTGCCTTTCTTGGGGATCAAGCTCATGGGCGGGTTCTTCAATGGTTAGCGGAAGGGGTGGTCTCCACCGGCAACGTGAACGAGAACCGGCAACCGACCACGCTCGGGCCATTGTATAAGTTCTCGGCACGGATCCTGCCGCGGTGCGATTCCACGATGGAGCGGCACAGGCTGAGGCCGATGCCCAGGCCATCGGACTTGGTCGAGAAGAACGCCTCGTACATCCGGCCGAGCACTTCTTCCTTGAGCCCGGGGCCGCTGTCGGTGACGCTGAACTCGATCACGCCGCCTTCCTCGGGGGTGTGGCGCGGGATGACGCGCAGCTCCAGGTTGCGGCGCGAGGGCGGCAGCTTGGCGTTGTCGATCGCCTCGGCGGCGTTCTTCAGCAGGTTGAGCAGCACCTGCTCGATCAGGATCGGGTCCACCATCAGCAGCGGCAGCCGCTGCGCCACGTAGGTGTGGATGCCGACGTTGCGGCGCCGCAGCTCGATCATCGCCAGCTCCACCGCGTCCTCGACGATCTCGCGCGCCTGCGCCGGCTGGCGCTGCGGTTCGCTGCGCTTCACGAAGGCGCGGATGCGGTGGATGATCTGGCCGGCCCGCTGGGCCTGCTTGGAGGTCTTCTCGAGCACGGCCAGCAGGTCGGGCGTCTCGATGGTGTTGGCCTTGACCCGCGAGATGATGCCGTTGCAGTAGTTGGTGATGGCCGCCAACGGCTGGTTCAGCTCGTGGGCCACCGAGGACGCCATTTCCCCCATCGTCACCAGACGGCTGGTCACCTGCGCCTTCTCGGCCTGCTGCGCGGCCTGCTCCTCGGCACGGCGGCGGGCGGTGACGTCGGTCGCGATCAGCATCTGTGCCAGCCGGCCATCGGTCCATTGCAGGTAGCGGGCCCGCACGTCGAACCATTTGTCGAGCGACTCGATGTAGACCTCGCGCGGGTCGGAGCCCGCCTCGGTCAGCTCCTGCGTGGGCAGGCCGCTGAGGTTGTCCACGCTGTCGTCGCCGTCGGGCTGGGGCGGCAGGCTGTCGTCGCCGTGCTCGCCGGCGAGCGAGGCGTGGCCGCGCGCGTCAGCGCCGAACCAGAGGCGGTAGGAGCGGTTGGCGAACAGCAGCTCGCCCTGCTGCACGGAGAGCACCGACACCGCTGCTTCCAGCCCCTCCAGCACGGTGGTGAAGCGCTCGTGCGAGGCGGAGAGCTGGTCGCGGATGCGCTTGGCCTCGGTGATGTTGGTCATCGAGGTCATCCAGCCGGTCTGGTGGCCCTTGGCGTCGACCAGCGGCGACACGTACATGCGGGCGTCGAAGGTGGTGCCGTCCTTGCGCATCACCTTCACCTCGATGCCGCCGGCCGGGCTGCGGCCCTGCAGCTCCTGCTCGAACAGCCGGCGGTTTTCCTCCATGCGGTCGGGCGGCCAGTGGGGGAAGGGCGGCAGCTTGCCGATCAGCTCGGCCTCGGAGAAGCCGGTCATCGAGCAGTAGGCCGCGTTGACATAGGTGATGCGGCCTTCCATGTCCATCGCCCGCATGCCGGTCAGCATGGAGTTCTCCATCGCGCGGCGGAAGTTCGTCTCGGCCACCAGCGCGCTTTGCACCTGCAGGCGCCGGCGCATGTGGCGCCAGGTGCCGAGCAGCATCCACACCGTCAGCACGCTGAGCGCCGCCACCATCCAGAACAGGGTGTTGCTGATCAACCCGATCGAGGTGCGGTAGCCCAGCCCGCGCAGGATCAGGCCGTTGCCGACCGGCGCCACCGGGATGTCGTGGAAGATCGATGGCCGCTCGCTGTTCTTCAGCATGCCGCGGGAGGTGGTGCTGGCCAGCACCCGGTCGTTGGCGTCCATCAGGATCATGCCGTGGCGGTTCGCCACCTCGGTCGGCACGAAGTAGCGCAGCAAGGCTTCCACCGAGTACTCGGCCACCACCGTGCCGGCGAAGGCGCTGCGGTCGATCAAGGGCACCTGCACCTGGAACACATGCTGGCCGTTGACCGTGGTGTAGGTGCGCGAGTAGACCGGCTGGCGCAGGTCGCGCGCCGCCTCGAAGGCCCATTCCGGCTCGCTTTTGGTGACCGTGCCGGCGGCGGCCGGCGGAGCCACGGGCGCCTCGCTGTAGCGGCTGCCGTTGAAGGTGTGGCTGGGCGAGAGGTAGCTGGCGGCGGGCGTGCGGTTGCTGGCCAGCCAGGTCAGGCTGACCACTTCGGGTCGCTCGCGGGTGAAGGTGCTGGCCTGGCCGAGGAACTCATCCTGGTCGATCGCCCGGGTGGTGATCTCCCGGGCAATGCGCACCAGCTGCTCCTGGTTCTCGATCAGCCGCAGGCGGATCTGCTGCTGCGTGACCTCGGTGTCGCGCTTGACGGATTCATGCTCACGTTCCAGTTCCTCGGAGCGCAGGTACCAGAAGGCCGCGATGATGGCCGCCAAAAAGAGCAAGACCGAGACCAGCGGGCCCAGCGTCGCGAAGCGGTCCTGGCGGGCCGGCGACTGGCGCCGCCACCACTTGCCGAACAGGCGTCGCGAGCGGGGCGGGAGCTCATGGGTGCTGGGGCGGAAATCACTGGGAACGGCTGGCATATGGGCGGATTATCGAGCCTTTGCCCGGGCCGGAAATGCACGATCGTGCCCCTTGATTTCATGATGTGCAATGCGTTCGCACTATTTGAAAAACCCCTGGTCCTATGACACACTCGCGCACTGCTCACACTGAGAGCCCGTACGCGCGTCCGCCAGCCGGGGCGCAGCCAGGCGCGAGGAGCCGAGCAAGCTCTACCGACCCCTAGAGGAGACACCCAATGTCTGCAGTCCCCCATTCGTTTGGCGGTGCGGCCAACGATGCCGACGCACAAGAGACCCGGGAGTGGCTCGACGCCCTGTCGGCCGTCATTGAGTCCGAAGGCCGCCAGCGCGGTCACTACCTGCTGGAGCAGCTGCTCGAGCATGCGCGCCAGTCCGGCATCGACATGCCGTTCTCGGCCACCACCGGCTACGTGAACACCATCGAGCCCGAGGACGAGGAACGCTGCCCGGGCAACCTCGACATCGAGGAGCGCCTGCGGGCCTACATGCGCTGGAACGCGATGGCGATGGTGGTGCGGGCCAACCGCCTGAATCCGGCCGACGGCGGTGACCTGGGCGGTCACATTTCCTCGTTTGCGTCGGTGGCGACCATGTTCGGCGCCGGCTTCAACCATTTCTGGCATGCCGAGCATGAAGGCCACGGCGGCGACCTGCTGTACATCCAGGGCCACTCCTCGCCCGGCATCTATGCCCGCGCCTACATGGAAGGCCGCATCAGCGAAGAGCAGCTGCTGAACTTCCGCCAGGAAGTGCAAGGCAAGGGCCTGTCGAGCTATCCGCACCCGAAGCTGATGCCCGACTTCTGGCAGTTCCCCACCGTCTCGATGGGCCTGGGCCCGCTGATGGGGATCTACCAGGCGCGTTTCCTGAAGTACCTGCATGCCCGCGGCATCGCCGACACCTCCAACCGCAAGGTCTGGGTCTTCTGCGGCGACGGCGAGATGGACGAGCCGGAATCGCTGGGCGCCATCGGTGTGGCCGCGCGCGAGAAGCTGGACAACCTGATCTTCGTCATCAACTGCAACCTGCAGCGCCTGGACGGCCCGGTGCGCGGCAACGGCAAGATCGTGCAGGAACTGGAAGGCGAGTTCCGCGGCGCGGGCTGGAACGTCATCAAGCTGCTGTGGGGCAGCTACTGGGACCCGCTGCTGGCGCGCGACAAGGACGGCATCCTGCGCCAGATCATGATGGACATGGTCGACGGCGACTACCAGGCTTGCAAGGCCAATGACGGCGCCTTCGTGCGCAAGAACTTCTTCGGCCGCCATCCCAAGGCGCTGGAGATGGTCGCCAAGATGAGCGACGACGACATCTGGCGCCTGCAGCGTGGCGGCCACGACCCGCAGAAGGTCTATGCGGCCTACCACCGCGCGGTCAACCACAAGGGCCAGCCCACCGTGCTGCTGGTGAAGACCGTCAAGGGCTTCGGCATGGGCAAGAGCGGCGAAGGCAAGAACACCGCCCACCAGACCAAGAAGCTGACGGACGACGACATCCGCGCCTTCCGCGACCGCTTCAACATCCCCATCCCGGACGACAAGCTGGCCGAGCTGCCGTTCTACAAGCCGGCCGACGACACGCCCGAGATGCGCTACCTGCATGAGCGCCGCAAGGCACTGGGCGGCTACCTGCCCCAGCGCCGCGCCAAGGCCGACGAGCAACTGCCGGTGCCCGAGCTGAGTGCCTTCCAGGCCGTGCTGGAGCCGACCGCCGAAGGCCGCGAGATCTCCACCACCCAGGCCTACGTGCGCTTCCTGACCGCGCTGCTGCGCGACAAGAACCTGGGCCCGCGCGTGGTGCCCATCCTGGTCGACGAGGCACGCACCTTCGGCATGGAAGGCCTGTTCCGCCAGATCGGCATCTACAGCCAGGACGGCCAGAAGTACACCCCGGTCGACAAGGACCAGGTGATGTAC
The DNA here is from genome assembly GCF_030419005.1 of Eleftheria terrae. Taxonomy (NCBI): domain Bacteria; kingdom Pseudomonadati; phylum Pseudomonadota; class Betaproteobacteria; order Burkholderiales; genus Eleftheria; species Eleftheria terrae. Next base: position 1,281,898 of record NZ_CP106951.1, on the reverse strand, counting down.
TACCGCGAGGCGCAGGACGGCCAGATCCTGCAGGAAGGCATCAACGAGGCCGGCGGCATGGCCTCCTGGATCGCCGCGGCCACGTCGTACTCGACGAACAACCGCGTGATGATTCCCTTCTATGTGTACTACTCGATGTTCGGCTTCCAGCGCATCGGCGACCTGGCCTGGGCGGCGGGCGACATGCAGGCGCGCGGCTTCCTGCTGGGCGGCACCTCGGGGCGCACCACGCTGAACGGCGAAGGCCTGCAGCACGAGGACGGCCACAGCCACATCCTGGCCGGCACCATCCCGAACTGCGTCAGCTACGACCCGACCTTCGCGCACGAGGTGGCGGTGATCATGCAGCACGGCCTCAAGCGCATGGTGGAGCAGCAGGACAACGTCTTCTACTACATCACCCTGCTCAACGAGAACTACCCGCACCCGGGCCTCAAGCCGGGCACCGAAGAGCAGATCATCAAGGGCATGTACCTGCTGGAGGAAGGCGCCAAGAAGACGCCGCGCGTGAACCTGCTGGGCTCCGGCACGATCCTGCGCGAATCGATCTTCGCCAAGCAGCTGCTGGAGCAGGACTGGGGCGTGGCGGCCAATGTCTGGAGCTGCCCGAGCTTCAACGAGCTGGGCCGCGACGGCCAGGACGTGGAGCGCTGGAACCTGCTGCACCCGACCGAGACGCCGCGCGTGGCCTTCGTGACGCAGCAGCTGCAGCCGCACAACGGCCCGGTGATTGCCTCCACCGACTACATGAAGAGCTATGCCGAGCAGATCCGCCCCTTCATCCCGAAGGGCCGGACCTACAAGGTGCTGGGCACCGACGGCTTCGGCCGCAGCGACTTCCGCTCGCGCCTGCGCGAGCACTTCGAGGTCAACCGCCACTACATCGTGGTCGCGGCGCTGAAGGCGCTGTCGGAAGACGGCACGCTGCCTGCTTCCAAGGTGGCCGAAGCGATCCGGAAGTACGGCATCCAGGCCGACAAGGTGAACCCCCTCTACGCATGAGCGGACTTGTGCGTCCGCCGCGCTAGCCACTGGGCCGCGCCGTCCCCGCCAGGCCGGGGCGGCGCGGCCGTGCGCGGACGCCGATCAGGAGTGACAAGAACATGGCATTGGTCGAAGTGACGGTTCCCGACATCGGGGACTTCAAGGATGTCGAGGTCATCGAGGTGCTGGTCAAGGTGGGTGACACCATCAAGGTCGAGCAGAGCCTGGTGACGGTGGAGAGCGACAAGGCGTCGATGGAGATTCCCTCCACGCAGGCCGGCGTCGTCAAGGAAATGAAGGTCAAGCTCGGCGACAAGATCAACCAGGGCAGCGTGCTGCTGGTGGTGGACGCCGAAGGTGCTGCGGCCGCCCCGGCTCCGGTGGCTGCAGCGCCCGCGCCTGCTGCTGCGGCGCCCGCGCCCGCGCCGGCCACGCAGGCCGCGGCGGCAGCGCCGGTATCGGCGCCAGCCGCCAGTGCCGGCCCGGTGGACATCACCGTGCCCGACATCGGCGACTTCGACGAAGTGGCGGTGATCGAGGTGCTGGTGCAGCCGGGCGACACGATCAAGGCCGAGCAGAGCCTGATCACGGTGGAGAGCGACAAGGCCTCGATGGAGATCCCGTCCTCGCACGCTGGTGTGGTGAAGGAGCTGAAGGTCAAGCTGGGCGACAAGGTCAGCAAGGGCAGCCTGATCGCCGTGGTCGAGGCGGCCGGCGGCGCGCCGGCCGCGGCTGCAGCGCCCACGCCCGTGGCGGCGCCGGCCGCGGCCGCTGCACCGGCGCCGGCCGCCGCGGCCAGCCCGGCCGAGCTCGCCAGCGCGCCGGTCGAGCGGGTGGTGCCCACCGCGGCGCTGCCGGCGCATGAGCCGAGCGCGCCGCAGGGCAAGCTGCCGCATGCCTCGCCCAGCATCCGAAAGCTCGCGCGCGAGCTCGGCGTGCCGTTGGCCGAGGTGCCGGGCAGCGGTCCCAAGGGCCGCATCACCCAGGAAGACGTGCAGGGCTTCGTCAAGGGCGTGATGGCCGGCGCCGTGCAGACCCAGGCGCAGAAGGCCAAGGCGCCCGCGGCGGCCGCGGCTGGGGCGGGCGGTTCGTTGCCGGGCCTGCTGCCGTGGCCGCAGGTCGACTTCACCAAGTTCGGCCCGGTCGAGCGCAGGGACCTGTCGCGCATCAAGAAGATCTCGGGCGCGAACCTGCATCGCAACTGGGTGATGATTCCGCACGTCACCAACCACGAGGATGCCGACATCACCGAGCTGGAAGCCTTCCGGGTGCAGCTCAACAAGGAGTACGAGAAGTCGGGCGTCAAGGTGACGATGCTGGCCTTCCTGATCAAGGCCTGCGTGGCGGCGCTGAAGAAGTTCCCCGAGTTCAACGCCTCGCTGGACGGCGAGCAGCTGGTGCTCAAGCAGTACTTCCACATCGGCTTCGCGGCCGACACACCCAACGGGCTGGTGGTGCCGGTGATCCGCGATGCCGACAAGAAAGGCATCGTCGCCATCGCCAAGGAAATGAGCGAGCTGGCCGCCAAGGCGCGCGACGGCAAGCTGGGTCCGGCCGACATGACCGGCGGCTGCTTCTCCATCTCCTCGCTCGGCGGCATCGGCGGGACCTACTTCACGCCCATCATCAATGCGCCCGAGGTGGCCATCCTGGGCGTCTGCAAGTCGAGCATGAAGCCGGTGTGGGACGGCAAGGCCTTCCAGCCGCGCCTGATCCTGCCGCTGAGCTTGAGCTGGGACCACCGCGTGATCGACGGCGCCTCCGCCGCCCGCTTCAACACCTACCTGGCCAATGTGCTGGCGGACTTCCGCCGCGTGATGCTGTAAGGAGCCGCCCGTGGCAGTGATCGACATCAAGGTGCCCGACATCGGGGACTTCAAGGACGTGGCCGTCATCGAGGTGCTGGTGCAGCCGGGCGACACCGTCAAGGCCGACCAGAGCCTCATCACCGTCGAGAGCGACAAGGCCTCGATGGAAATCCCGTCCTCGCATGCGGGGGTGGTGAAGGAGCTGAAGCTCAAGGTGGGCGACGTCGTCAACCAGGGCTCGGTGGTGCTGACGCTGGAGGCGGCGGATGCCGCCGGCGCGCCGGCTCCCGCCACGGCGGCTGCGGCACCTGGCCCGGCTCCGGTCGCGGCCCCTGCGCCCGGCCCGGCCCCGGCAGCCGCACCGGCGGCCGGCAGCTACTCCGGTGGGGTCGACCTGGAGTGCGACATGCTCGTGCTCGGCGCCGGCCCGGGCGGCTATTCAGCCGCCTTCCGCGCCGCCGACCTGGGCATGAAGGTGGTGCTGGTCGAGCGCTACGCGACGCTCGGCGGTGTCTGCCTGAACGTCGGCTGCATCCCGTCCAAGGCGCTGCTGCACGTGGCGGCGGTGATGGACGAGGTGAAGCACTTCGCCGATCTCGGGGTGGCCTTCGGCGCGCCGACGGTCGACCTCGACAAGCTGCGGGCCCACAAGGCCAAGGTGGTGGGCAAGCTCACCGGCGGGCTGGCGGCCATGGCCAAGATGCGCAAGGTGACCATCGTGCGCGGCTATGGCAGCTTCGTCGATCCGCACCATGTGCAGGTCGAGGAGACGACCGGCGAAGGGTCGGAGAAGACCGGCAAGACGCAGACCATCCGTTTCAAGCAGGCCATCATCGCGGCCGGCTCGCAGGCGGTGCGCCTGCCCTTCCTGCCGCAGGACGAACGCATCGTCGACTCCACCGGCGCGCTGCAGCTGCGTGGCACGCCCAAGCGCATGCTGATCGTCGGCGGCGGCATCATCGGCCTGGAGATGGGCACCGTCTACTCGACGCTGGGTGCCCGCCTGGACGTGGTGGAGATGCTCGACGGCCTGATGCAGGGCGCCGACCGCGACCTGGTGAAGGTGTGGCAGAAGATGAACGCGCCGCGCTTCGACAACATCATGCTGAAGACCAAGACGGTGGGTGCCGAAGCCACCGCCGAGGGCATCCGCGTGAGCTTCGAGGGCGAGGGCGCGCCGAAGGAACCGCAGGTCTACGACCTGGTGCTGCAGGCGGTGGGCCGCACGCCCAACGGCAAGAAGATCGGCGCCGACAAGGCCGGCGTGGTCGTCAATGAGCGCGGCTTCATCCCGGTGGACATCCAGATGCGCACCAATGTGCCGCACATCTTCGCCATTGGCGACGTGGTGGGCCAGCCGATGCTGGCGCACAAGGCGGTGCACGAGGCCCATGTGGCGGCCGAGGCGGCCGCCGGCGAGAAGGTGGCCTTCGATGCCCGCGTGATTCCGAGCGTGGCCTACACCGACCCCGAGGTAGCCTGGGTGGGCCTGACCGAGGACCAGGCCCGCGCTGAGGGCCGCAAGGTCAAGAAAGGCCTGTTCCCGTGGACGGCCTCGGGACGCGCCATCGCCAACGGCCGCGACGAGGGCTACACCAAGCTGCTGTTCGACGAGGAAACGCACCGCATCGTCGGCGGCGGCATCGTCGGCACGCATGCGGGCGACATGATCGGCGAGGTGGCGCTGGCCATCGAGATGGGCGCCGACGAGGTGGACATCGGCAAGACCATCCATCCGCATCCGACGCTGGGCGAAAGCATCGGCATGGCCGCCGAGATCGCCCACGGCACCTGCACCGACGTTCCGCCGCCCCGGCGATGAACTGCGCGCGCCGAGAGGGCCGCTCCCAAGCGGCCTCCCGGCGCCCTCGGTGCTCCTCGGGCGCCTTCGCAGGTCGGCAGGCCCGGGCGGGCTTGCCGTGACGACGCTTCAGTTCAACCAGTTCAGCGCGGTGTGGCAGGCCTGACGGCCGGCTCGGCCCCATGGGCGGGCGCGGGCGTTACCTGCGTCACCTGTGCCAGCTGCGCCACCGGTGCGGCCGGTGCCACCTGTGGTGCCGGCGGCGCCTCGGCCCGGGTGCTCAGCGTGCCGACTGGCAGCAGCGGCACGATCAGCAGGGCGACGATGTTGATGATCTTGATCAGCGGATTCACCGCCGGGCCGGCGGTGTCCTTGTACGGGTCGCCCACCGTGTCGCCAGTGACGGCGGCCTTGTGGGCGTCCGAGCCCTTGCCGCCGTGGTGGCCTTCCTCGATGAACTTCTTGGCGTTGTCCCAGGCGCCGCCGCCGGTGCACATCGAGATCGCGACGAACAGGCCGGTGACGATGGTGCCCATCAGCAAGCCGCCCAGCGCCGCCGGCCCAAGCACCAGGCCCACCACGATGGGCACGGCCACCGGCAGCAGCGAGGGCAGCACCATCTCCTTGATGGCGGCACTGGTCAGCATGTCGACCGCGGTGCCGTACTCGGGCTTTGCGGTGCCTTCCATGATGCCGGGAATGGTCTTGAACTGCCGCCGCACTTCCTCCACCACGCTGCCCGCCGCACGGCCGACCGCTTCCATCGCCATGGCACCGAACAGGTAGGGAATCAGCCCGCCGATGAAGAGGCCCACGATCACCATGTGGTTCGACAGGTCGAAGCTGACGTTCATGCCCCGCGCCTCCAGGGCATGCGTGTAGTCGGCGAACAGGACCAGGGCGGCGAGCCCGGCCGAACCGATCGCATAGCCCTTGGTCACCGCCTTGGTGGTGTTGCCCACCGCGTCCAGCGGGTCGGTGATGGCGCGCACGCTGTCGGGCATGTCGGCCATCTCGGCGATGCCGCCGGCGTTGTCGGTGATGGGGCCGTAGGCGTCCAGCGCGACGACGATGCCGGCCAGGCTCAGCATCGAGGTGGCCGCCACCGCGATGCCGTACAGGCCAGCCAGCAGGAAGGACGCAACGATCGCCGCACAGACGAACAGCACCGGCCAGGCGGTCGACTTCATGCTCACCCCCAGCCCGGCGATGATGTTCGTGCCGTGCCCGGTGGTCGAGGCCTGGGCGACATGCTGCACCGGCGAGTAGTCGGTGCCGGTGTAGTACTCGGTGATCCAGACCAGCAGGGCCGTCAGCAGCAGGCCCACCACCGCGGCGCCGAACAGCCGCAGCTGGGTGCCACCTTCGTAGATGGCGTTGTCGGGAACCACCCAGAGGGTGATGAAGTAGAACCCCACCAGCGCGATGGCGCCGGAGACGATGAGCCCGCGGTAGAGCGCGGCCATCACGTTCTTCATGCTCGGCGTGGCCTTCACGAAGGCGCAGCCGACGATGGAGGCGATGATGGAGAAGCCGCCCAGCGCCAGCGGGTAGACCGCCGCCTGCATCGGTGCGTTGGAGAGCATCAGTGCGCCCAGCACCATGGTGGCGATCAGTGTGACGGCATAGGTCTCGAACAGGTCGGCCGCCATGCCGGCGCAGTCGCCGACGTTGTCGCCGACGTTGTCGGCGATGACGGCCGGGTTGCGCGGGTCGTCCTCGGGAATGCCCGCCTCGACCTTGCCCACCAGGTCGGCACCGACGTCCGCCCCCTTGGTGAAGATGCCGCCGCCCAGGCGAGCGAAGATGGAGATCAGCGAGGCTCCGAAAGCCAGGCCCATCAGCGGCTTCAGCACGTCCGACAGCGGCGCGCCCGGATCGCCCAGCGCAGTGAGCGACCAGAACAGGCCGCCCACGCCGAGCAGCCCCAGCCCGACCACCAGCAGCCCGGTGATGGCGCCGCCCCTGAAGGCGACGTCCAGCGCGTCGTTGATGCTGCGGGTGGCGGCCTGCGCCGTGCGCACGTTGGCACGGACCGAGACGTTCATGCCGATGAAGCCGCAGGCGCCGGAGAGCAGGGCGCCCAGCACGAAGGCCGCCGCGGTGCGCAGGTCGATGAACAGACCGATCAGCACCGCGAGCACCACGCCGACGACGGCGATGGTCCGGTACTGCCGGGCCAGATAGGCGGCCGCCCCCTGCTGCACGGCTGCTGCGATCTCTTGCATGCGGGCGCTGCCCGCGTCTTGTCTGAGGATCCAGCTGCGCGACACGAAGCCGTACAGCACTGCGGCAAGGCCGCAGACCAGCGCGAAATAAAGCGCCAAAGAGGTCGACATGAGGCGGTCTCCTTCCTAGAGATGAACAATATCTAGCGGAAATGAGCAACGCGCCTGGGTCTGCTGCCCGGTCGCGAGCCGATGCTACGGGAAGCACGTGACCCCCGCAATGCCGGCCACGCGTGGCCCCCTGCTGCTGGACACAGTTGCGCACCAAGTCGCTGCCCGGGCCGCGTTCGCCGGACGGTAAGGAGCCGCTACACTGCGGGTTTTCCCCCTGCAACCCAAGCAGCAGCACCATGAGCCTTCACAACGTCACCCCCGGCGCCAAGGCGCCCGAGCAGTTCAACGTGATCATCGAGATCCCGATGAACGCCGACCCGATCAAGTACGAAGTCGACGAGGACAGCGGCGCCCTGTTCGTCGACCGCTTCATGGGCACGGCGATGCACTACCCGTGCAACTACGGCTACATCCCCCAGACCCTGGCTGACGACGGCGACCCGGTGGACGTGCTGGTGATCACGCCCTTCCCGCTGATCCCCGGCGTGGTGGTGACCTGCCGCCCGATCGGCATCCTGAAGATGGAAGACGAGGCAGGCGGCGACTCCAAGCTGCTGGCCGTGCCCATCGACAAGATCCTGCCGATCTACAAGCACTGGCAGAAGCCCGAAGACATGAACGAGCTGCACCTGCACCGCATCCAGCACTTCTTCGAGCACTACAAGGACCTGGAGCCCGGCAAGTGGGTGAAGGTGAAGGGCTGGGAAGGCACCGAGTCGGCCATCGAGGAAGTGCGCGCCGGCATCGCGAACTTCGCCAAGTCCGGCAAGAAATAAGCAAGGCAGCCCACCCCTGCATGCAAAGGCCGGCGCTTGCCGGCCTTTCTGTTTGGGTCGGGAGCCCGCAGCGCTGCAGCGGGTGAGGGGGCGGCGGACTCAGCGCCCGGCCGGCTTGCGGCCCATGGCCTGCATGCCGGCCCGCCCGGTGCCGGGAGGGGGCAGCGGGCTGCCGTCGGCCGGCGCCTCGCCCAGCACGGGGATGTCGCCGACCACTCGTTCGTCGAGGTCGTGCGCGCGGCCTGGCTCGCCTGCGCCGGCTGCTCGGCGCGGAGCCCGCTGCTCGTTGCGCACATGGATGTCCACCGCCTGGCGGCGATGCAGGATGTCCAGGGCAATGCCACAGGCGCGTTCGGTGTCGGCCCGCACGGTGAGCACCAGGCTGCCGCGCTCGACCGCGTCGCTGTAGAGGTCGCCGTGCTCGCTGTGGCCGAACAGCGAGCGGAAGATGTCGCCGACCGTCTCGGCCACCGCGTGGCCCGGGGCCTCGGTGTCGCTGCGGTCGGCGTCGGCGGCGCCGGTTCGCGAATCGAGGAGCCGGATCGCGTCCTCGGCAAAGCCGCTGCGGATCAGATCCTCGCGCGTCTGGCGCGCTTCAGCGCCGTCCTCGAACACGCCCACCAGCACATGTGACATGGCACTCTCCCGTCGGCTCATGAGACCGGCCCGCTTGGGGCCCCGAGCCGGGTTCCGGCAACCAACAGGCCCGGCACCGGTGCTCGGGGTGCCGCCTGCCGCCCTGCGGCAGGCGCTGCAGTCAGCGGCAAAACTTGCGGCGACCGGTAAAAGCTGCCGGCCGTGGCTCAACTGAAGAGCGAGGGCGGAACGTTCAGCTGCGGCAGCGGTGGCGGCGCGTTCTCGAGCGCGCAGGCGGCAATGCCGTCGCGTGGGATGCTGATGAGCACCGAGGTGCCGCGCTCGGTGCTGGAGCTGGCGCGCACCGTACCGCGATGCGCCTTGACGAACTGGTCCACGATGTAGAGCCCCAGGCCGAGGCCGGCTGCCGCTTCGTTGCCGCCGCGGAAAGGCTCGAACACCATATCCAGCACCTCGGCGGGAATGGCGCCGGGGTTGTTGACGCGCACCTGCAGCGACTCTTCCTCGCGGCCGTCCAGCGTCACGACCACCTCGCCCTCGGGATCGCCATGCTCGAGCGCGTTGCCGATCAGGTTGGACAGCACCTGCGACATGCGGTCGATATCGAAGCTGCCCTGCATGTCGCCGATCACTTCCACGCGCAGCCGCGCCTGCCTTGGGTTCTCGACGAACTCGGCTGCAATCTGGGAGCACACCTCGGCGAGGCTCGCCGACTGGCAACGCAGTCGCATGGCGCCGGAACGCAGGCGCGAGACGTCCAGCAACTGCTCGATCATGCGCGACATGCGCGCGCCGCTGGACTTGATGCGCGCCGCAGCCGCCTTGGCCGTTTCGTCGGTGCTCAGGCGCAGCAGCAGCTCGGCGCCCAGCCGCACGGCCGACAGCGGTGTGCGCAGGTCGTGGCTCAGCACGGCGGTGAACATCTCGTTGATCTGAAGCGCCTGCTTCAGCTCTTCCATTTGCTTGGCGAGCTGGCGCTTCTGCGCGTCGAGCTCGACGAAGACATTCACCTTGCTGAGGATCACCTGGGCGTCCACCGGCTTGTGCAGGAAGTCCACCGCGCCCGCCTCGTAGCCGCGGAAGGAGCGCTGCTGGTCCTGCGGCGCCGCCGTCAGGAAGATCAGCGGCACATGCCGGGTGCGCGGGGCGCCGCGCATCAGCTCGGCGAGCTCGAAGCCGTCCATGCCGGGCATGCGCACGTCGACCAGTGCCACCGCCACTTCGTGCACCAGCAGCAGCTCGAGCGCGTCAGGGCCGCTGCGCGCCTTGAGCACCTGCAGTCCGGGGCGGGCCAGCAGGGCTTCCATCGCGGTGAGGTTCTGCTCCACGTCGTCGACAACGAGGACCCGCGTCTGATGTGCATTCATGATCAAGTGCTAGGCAATTGTGTGGCCCGAAGCGTCGGCGACAAGGCCGCCAGCGCACGGGCCGTTTCGTCAATGGTGAGGATGGCGTCGGCCCCGGCCAGCTCGAGGGCAGAGCGCGGCATCGTGCTGGCCACCGCAGTGGCCGGGTCCTGCACCCAGGCGCAGCCGCCGGCACGGCGCACCGTACGCAGGCCGAGGCTGCCGTCGCTGCTCGCGCCGGTCAGCAGGATGGCCAGCAGGGCCGGGCCGTAGACCACGGCGGCCGATTCGAACAACGGGTCGATGGCCGGCCGCGAATAGTGCACCGGCGCATCGATGGACAGCGCCACGATGCCGGGCGGCTCCACCAGCAGATGGTAGTCGGGCGGCGCCACATAGACGCTGGCGGCTTTCAGCGGCTCCTTGTCCTCCGGCTCGTTCACCGGCAGCGCACAGCGTGCGCCGAACAGCGGCGCCAGCCGGCTTGGCCGGCCGGATTGGATGTGCAGCACCAGCAGCACCGGCGCGCCGAAGCCGGCGGGCAGGGCGGCCAGCAACTGGCTCACCGCCTCGATGCCGCCGGCGGAGGCGCCGATGACGACCGCCTCGATGCCGGTGGGCAGGCGCAGGGGAGGGTGGCTCATGGCGTCAGCGCAGCCGGTAGATGCGTTGCTGCGGCAGCAGCTCGTCGAAGGCCGACTCGTGCGAGGTGAAGCGCAGCGTCTCGCGGGAGCCGAGGCCGAGGAAGCCGCGCCGCACCAGTGCCTCGCGGAACAGACCAATGGCACGCTCCTGCAGGCTGCGGTTGAAGTAGATGAGCACGTTGCGGCAGGACACCAGGTGCACCTCCGAGAAGACGTGGTCGGTTGCCAGGCTGTGGTCGGCGAACACCACCTGCGCCCGCAGCTTGCGATCGAAGGCGGCGGCGTCGTAGGCACACACATAGTAGTCGCTCAGCGACTGCTTGCCGCCGGCCAGGCGGTAGTTCGTGCTGAACTGTGCCACCCGGTCCAGCGGATACACGCCGGCCTCGGCCTGTCGCAGCGCCTCGGGATTGATGTCGGTGGCATAGAAAACGGTGCGTGGCAGCAGGCCTTCCTCGTGAAAGAGGATGGCCAGCGACCACAGCTCTTCGCCGCTGCTGCAGCCGGCCACCCACACCTTCACCGAAGGATAGGTCTTGAGCACCGGCACCACCTCCTCGCGCAGCGCGCGGAAGTAGTCGGGGTCGCGGAAGAAGTCGCTCATCTGCACGGTGAAGTACTGCAGCGCCTGCGCAAACACCTCCGGCTCGTGCAGCAGCCGCTCCTGCAGCTGCGACAGCCGGCTGCAGCCGAAGCGGTCCATCGCCTGGCGCACCCGCCGGCGCAGCGAGGCCACCGCGTAGTCGCGGAAGTCGTGCTGGTAGGTCAGGTAGATGCCCTGCAGCAGCAGCTGGATGCCAATGTCGAACAGCCGCGGATCGTCTTCTTCCTGCACCATGCGGCCGGCCTCACTTGCGGACCCAGACGCGACACAGCGAAACGAGCCGGTCCACGTCGATGGGCTTGGAGATGTAGTCGTCGGCGCCGGCCTCCAGGCAGCGCAGCCGGTCCTCGGGCATGGCCTTGGCGGTGAGGGCGATCACCGGCAGCTTGGCCAGTTGCGGGCGGGTCCTCAGCTCGCGGATCGCGGTCAGCCCGTCCATCTCCGGCATCATGATGTCCATCAGCACCAGGTCGATGTTGGCGCCATCGGCGTCCAGGCGCTGCAGCGCCTCGCGGCCGTTGCGGGCGATGGCCAGGGTGGCACCCAGCGGCTCCAGCACGCTGGAGAGCGCGTAGACGTTGCGCACATCGTCCTCGGCCAGCAGGATGGTGCGGCCGTCCAGCACCACGTCGCGCTGACGCGCCTGCTTGAGCAGCCGCTGATGGTCGGGTGGCAGGGCCGACTCCACGCTGTGCAGGAACAGGGTGACCTCGTCGAGCAGGCGGTCCGGCGAGCGGGCGCCCTTGATGATGATGGAGCGCGAGTAGCGGCGCAGGCGCTGTTCCTCGTCGCTGGTGAGGGTGCGGCCGGTGTAGACGATCACGGGCGGGAAGGCGTAGTCGCCGCCCTCGGCCATCTGCTCCAACAGCTCGAAGCCCGAGCCGTCCGGCAGCGACAGGTCGGTCACCATGCAGTCGAAGGTCTGCGCCGACAGCTGCGCCAGCGCATCCTGCACGGTGCCCACCGCGGTGATGCGGGCCTGGTCGCTGCCAAGCAGCAGGCCGATGTTGTCGCGCAACTGCGCATCGTCTTCCACCACCAACACCTGCCGCACTTGCTGCCGGAGCTTGTCCTCGATCTTGGCCAGCGCTCCCAGCAACTGCTCGCGCCCGACCGGCTTCAGTGCATAGCCGATGGCGCCCAGCTCGAGCGCCGTGTGGGCGCGGTCGTGCAGCGACACCATGTGCACCGGCAGGTGACGGGTGGACGAATCGCGCTTGAGCTGCTCCAGCACGCCCAGCCCCGACTGGTCGGGCAGGCCGATGTCGAGCAGGATGCCGCTCGGTTGCAGCTCGCGTGCCAGGCGCAGGCCTTCTGCGCCGTTGTTGGCCACCACGCAATCGAAGTCCTGCTCATGGGCCAGGTCATAGAGCACGCGGGAGAAGCGGGCGTCGTCCTCGATGACCAGGATGAGCCGCTGTGGCCGCGAACGACGGCTGCGGTCGTCGTCGAAGGCCGGCGGAGGAATGGGCGCCAGGGGCGGGTCGGCCGGCTGCTGGCGTGCAACGGCAGGCAAGGGCGCCGGCACCGGCGGCGCCACCACCGCCGTGACCACGGCCGCTGCCGGTGCCGGGTGGGGGGCGGGCGCTTTGGGTGCGGATGCCGCCGGCTGCCATTGCACCGGGAGTTCGAGGGTGAAGGTGCTGCCCTGGCCGGGCGCGCTGTCGAGCAGGATGCGGCCGCCCAGCAGCTCGGCCAGCTCCTTGGATATCGACAGGCCCAGGCCGGTGCCGCCGTACTTGCGGCTGGTGGAGCCGTCCGCCTGACGGAAGGCCTCGAAGATGACCTCGTGCTGGTGCTCGGGAATGCCGATGCCGCTGTCGCGCACGGCAAACGCGACGCGGCCGGGGCCGGCCGACGACACCGTCAGGGTGACCTCGCCCTGCGCGGTGAACTTGAAGGCATTGGACAACAGGTTCTTCAGCACCTGCAGCACGCGCTGCCCGTCGGTCAGCAAGGCGGACGGCGCGTTGCGCGCCACCTCCACGCCGAAGCGCAGCGACTTTTCCTCGGCGATCGGCATGAAGGTGTCCTTCAGCCGTTGCAGCAGGCCATCGAGCTGCAGCGCCTCGGCATGCACCTCGACATGGCCGGCCTCGATGCGGGAGAGGTCGAGGATGTCGTTGATGAGCGTGAGCAGGTCGTTGTTGGCTGCATGCACCGAGGTGGCGTAGCGCACCTGCTCCTGGGTGAGCGTGCCTTCCTTGTTGTCGGCCAGCAGCTTGGACAGGATCAGCGCGCTGTTGAGCGGCGTGCGCAGCTCGTGGGACATGTTGGCCAGGAACTCCGACTTGTGCCGGTTGGCCGCTTCCAGTTGCTCGGCGTTCAGCTGCAGGGCGCGCTGGACCACCAGCAAGTCCTCCTTCTGGCGCTCCAGCCGCTGGGTCTGCTCCTCCAGCAGCACATTGCTCTGCTCCAGCTCGGTCTGCTGCAGCTCCAGGCGGGCCTGGGAGTCCTGCAGCGCCCGGGCCTGCGCTTCGAGCTCCTCGTTGGACACCCGCAGTTCCTCCTGCTGGGCCTGCAGCTCCTCGCTCTGTCGCTGTGTTTCCTCCAGCAACTCCACCAGGCGTTCGCGGTAGGCCGCGGAGCGCAAGGCCTGGGCGATCGGATCGCCCACGGCGTTGGCCAGCGCGAGCAGCGACTGCCGCGCTGGCGGCGGCGTCACGAAACCCAGCTCCAGCACGCCCAGGGTGTGGCGGCTGTGGCGGATCGGCAGCAGCAGCACGGCACGCGGAGCCCCATGGCCGAGCGCTGATGCCACCCGCAGGTAATGCTCGGGCAGATGTTCCACCAGCTGAGGCTGCTCTTCACGTGCCGCTTGGCCGGCCAGGCCATGCCCGAGCTCCAGGCGCTCGGGCGGACCCTGCGCTGGATCGCAGGCGAAGGCGCCGGTGCGTACCAGCACCTGGCCTTCCAGCCGGTACAGCACGCCCACCTGGGCACCGACATAGCGGGCCAGGGTGGCCAGCGCGTTGTCGGCCACCTCGGTGCGGCTTTGCTCGCCCACCAGCGCCTGCGCCACGATCGTTTCACCGCCGTTGACCCACATTTGTGCCTGCTCGGCTTGCCGCACGCGCAGCACCCGGGCCACCAGCAGGCCCACCACCCACATGGCAGCCATCCCGACCGAGCGGTTGATGAGCGCCAGTTGCGCTGACACTCCGGCCGGCGAAATGAGCCAGCCTGCCACGGTCAGCACGGTCGAGGCAGCAGCTGTCGCCAGCGGCACTCCCGGGCGCGGCTGGAACAGGCAGAGGGCCACGGGCACCAGATAGAGCATCCACTCGGTGACGCCGAGCTGCGTGACGGCGTCCACCGCAAAAATGCCGGCGGCAATGCCGGCGATCAGCAGATAGAGGAGGGCGTGTCGAGTGTGTTCAATGGGCATGGCAAGTGGGTCGGAGGACGGCTCCCGGCAGGGTCGCCGGCGGCAAGTGCGGCGATTTTTACAGTCAGCGGTGCTCGATTTGTAAAAGGAAGATGCAGTGTGGTGGCTGTCCGGACTCCCCAGAGAAGCTGGCGTGCCTGCGTAGCAAATAGCAGTCCTGCTCTTCTGCGGGCTCTCGCTGGCCGCCCCCGCGCAAACACGCCCTGCGGCCTCTCGGGGCGCAGGCTAGACTCACCGGCTTCGACACCTCTGGCCACCCGCGCGCGGCGGCCGCACTCCGGATGCGCACCGTTCCGCTGCAACAACGCCTGCTGCTGCTCGCGGTGGCCGGCATCTTTCCGCTCGCACTCGGCTCCGGGGCGGCCCTCGTGGCGCTGGTGAAAGAGCAGCGCCACCAGGCCCAGCAGGCCACCTTGGACGTCACCCGGGCGCTGGCCAGCGCGGTGGACGCGGAGCTGCGGCGCAACATTGCCGTGCTGGAGGCGCTGTCGGCTTCGCCGCTGCTGGATGCCGGCGATCCGGCCGCTTACGACGGGCAGGCCCGCCGGGCGATAGCCAGCCTGCCGGACTGGCGCAACCTGATCCTGAGCGACGTGGAGGGCCGCGTGCTGGTGCACACCGGCTACCCGGGCGGCCACGGCATGCCGCGCCAGGTGGTGGAGCCGGACAGCCTGCTGCAGGTGGTGCGCAGCGGCCGGCCGTCGGTGGGCCGCCTGGCGGTCGGGCCGCGCGGGGAGTGGGGCGTGCCGGTGCGCGTGCCGGTACGCCGAGAGGGGCGGCTGCGCTATGTGCTGACCGGGGTGCTCAAACCGGCAAGCTTCCTGGCCGTGGTGCAGGCCCAGAAGGTGCCGCCCGACGGTGTGGTGGCGGTGTTCGATGACCGCAATGCCCGGGTGGCGCGCTCGCGCAGCCTGGACCAGACGGTGGGCCGGCCGCCGTCGCCCACCCTGGCCCAGCTGCTCGCCTCGCCGGCCGACGAAGGCGTGGGCGTCACGCGGGCAACCGAGGGCGACCGGGTCTACACCGCCTACGTGCGGTCACCGGCGACCGGCTGGACGGTGGCTGTCGGCCGGCCGACAGCGGCGGTCGAGGCCGAGGCCACGCGGGCGCTCGCGACCTATGGCGGTGGCTTCCTGCTGTCGCTGGTACTGGGCGTGGCACTGGCCCTCGCCGCGGCGCGCCGCATCAGTGGCCCGATCGACGAGCTGCGCCTGGCGGCGCTCGCGGTGGGCCGAGGCGAGCTGCCGCAACTGCCCGCCAGCGACATCCTGGAGGTGCAGTCGGTGGCCGATGCGCTCGGCGCCTCGGCCAGCCAGCGCGCGCGCAGTGAAGCCGAGCGTGAACGCCTGCTCGGTGCCGAGCGCTCAGCTCGTGCCGCGGCCGAGCAGGCCCGCGGCCGCCTCGAGCTACTCGCGTCCTCGGGCAGCGAACTGTCGAATTCGCTGGAGTCGCGCACCACCTTGCAGGCCGTTGCATCGGTGATGGTGCCGGCCATCGTGGACTGGTGCTGCATCGACCTGCTGGATGCCGAGGGCGGCCTGCAGCGAGCCCTGGCCTACCACGCCGATGCCGAGCGCAGCCGGCAGGCGGTGGAACTCGGCCTCCGGTGGCGCGGCGGATCGGGCACCCCTGGCACGCTGGCCTGGGCGGTGGCGACCGGAAGCGCCCACCATGCGCAGTTCGACTCGCCCGAGGACCTCGAGGCGATCGACGATCCGCAGTTTCGCGAGTTCGCCCGGGGGCTCGGCATGCGGGCCCATTTTGTGGTGCCCCTGGTGGCGCGTGGCCGCATCATCGGTGCGCTGGGAGCCGTGCAAGCCGAGTCCGGGCGCGCGCTGAGCCGCGACGACCGTGCGCTGATCGCCGAGCTCGCGCGGCGCGCGGCGCTGGCGCTGGACAACGCGCGGCTCTATGCCGACGCCGAAGCGGCTCGCGAGCAGGCCGAGACGGCCAACCGCGCAAAGGACGAATTCCTTGCCATGCTCGGACACGAATTGCGCAACCCGCTGGCCCCCATCACCACCGCGCTGCACCTGATGGCGCGGCGCGACGAAGGGCACCACACCTTCGAGCGCGGCGTGATCGAGCGGCAGGTGGCCCATCTGTCCCGCCTGGTGGACGACTTGCTGGACGTTTCCCGCATCACCCGCGGCAAGGTGCAGCTGGAGCTGGCGCCGCTGGAGCTGCAGGCCGTGGTGGAGCGCGCAATGGAACTGGTGGAGCCGGCCGGGAAGGACCGCGCCAGGCCGGTGGAGCTCGCGCTGCCGGCGCAGCCGGTGCGCGTCGAGGGCGACCCGGTACGCCTGGTGCAGGTGGTGTGCAACCTGCTGACGAACGCGCTCAAGTTCACGCCAGCGGACGGCCGCATCACGCTGCGCCTCAGCGCAGCTGCCGGCCAGGCGGAGCTGGCGGTGGAAGACGAGGGCAGCGGCATCCCGGCGCAACTGCTGCCGCATGTGTTCGAGCTGTTCGTGCAGGGCGGCCAGGCGCTCGACCGGCGTGCCGGCGGGCTCGGGCTGGGGCTGGCCATCGTTCGCACGCTGGTGGCCATGCATGGCGGCACGGTGAGCGCCAGCAGCGAGGGGCCCGGCCGCGGCAGCCGGTTCGTCGTGCGCCTGCCGCTGCTGGGGGCCGGCCCGCCGGCGGGCACGAACGAGGCAACGACGCCGGCGGCGGCAGTGCCCGATGCCCCGCGCGCCCGCATCCTGATCGTCGACGACAACCTGGATGCGGCCAATTCGCTGGCCCTTGTGCTCGGCGATGCAGGCCACCAGGTGAAGACCGCGGCAGATGCGGGCGCCGCCCTCCAGGTGCTGCGGTCCTTCGACGCGCAGGTGGCGGTGCTCGACATCGGCCTGCCCGGCATCGACGGCTACCAGCTGGCCAGTACCTTGCGCGCCGACCCGGGCCTGGCCGGTCTGCGGCTGGTGGCGCTCACCGGCTACGGCCGCGAGCCGGACCGGGCGCGTGCCCTCGAGGCCCGGTTTGACGAGCACCTGGTGAAGCCGGTCGCGATCCCGCGCTTGCTGGCCGTCATTGCGCACCTGCTGGGCGGCGGGCAGGAGATTCGCGGGTAGCGGCTGCGCAGCAGGCCTGCAGACCGGCGCGCTCTCGCGGGCGGCGCGGTGAGCGCGGGCCGGGCCTGTCAGGAGCGTCCTACAGCCGGTCGGCGTTGGCGGACGACAGCCTGGTGGCCGTCCGACAGGGCGGCGGCTCGTGCCACCCTAGACTGGTGCGAGCCAAAACGACCAGGAGCTTTGCATGAACGCCTGTCTTTCCTTGCCCCGCCGCCTCGCCCTGGCTGCTGCCGGCGCACTCGTTGCAGCTGCCCCGGTGTGGGCCGCTGATCCGCCACCCTCGTCGCAGGAGCGCTATCGCGCCGAGCGGGCCGCCTGCGAGAGCGGCTGGTCGCACCAGGACCGGGCCACCTGCTTGAAGGAAGCCGGCGCCGCACGCGAGGAGGCGCGTCGTGGGCAACTCGATGGCGCCAACACGCAATACCAGCGCAACGCCATGGCCCGCTGCGACGCCCTGCCGCAGGCCGACCGCGCAGATTGCCAGGCCCGCGTGCGTGGTGAGGGCACCGCCCGCGGCAGCGTGGAGGCCGGCGGCATCTACAAGGAAACCGTGACCCGGGAACTGCCCGCCGCGGCGCCCGTCGCCCCGGCGCCGGTGCAGCCGGCAGCCTCCTCCTTGCAGCCCTGACGCCGGCAGGCGGCCCTCGGGTCGCCGGCTTGCGGCATCATCGTCCCACTTCGGCCAGTATTTGGCCAAACATCAGTCTTGAGCAGCCGAAGTCGGCTGCCTAGCATCTGCTTCGCCACGGTCCGCTGCAAGACGGGCCGGGTTCAGGAGACCCGCTTGATGGATTGGGACGATCTCTCGCCTGCCGAGTTTCGCGTTCTCGAGACCGTGTTCTGGTCCGGAGGCGCTTCACGTCATGAATTGGCGGGGCAGGCGGACTTCTCGAAGAGCAAGGCCAATGCGGCGGTCGCCGCCCTGGTGGAGCGCGGCCTGCTGGAGGAGGTCGGCCCACAGCCCTCCACCGGCGGCCGGCGGCCCGAGCTGCTGCGGCTGGCCCATCGCATGGGCGTCCTGCTGGCCATCGACCTCGGTGCCACCAGCCTCGCGCTGGCCGTGATGGCGCCGGACCTGACGGTGCTGGCGTACCACAGCGAGGCGGCCGACGTGCGGGCTGGCCCCGGCGTGACGGTGTCGCGCGTGCGCATCCTGCTGCGCCAGCTGCTGCAGCAGGCGGGCGCCAGTGCCTCGCAGGTCATCGGCATCGGCATGGGCGTGCCCGGGCCGGTGGAATTCGACAGCGGCTTGCTGGTCAACCCGCCGCTGATGCCGGGCTGGGAAGGTTTTTCGATCCGCGAATACCTGCGCGAGGACTACCGCGCCCCGGCCTTCATCGACAACGATGTGAACCTGATGGCCCTCGGCGAGCTGGGCCGCCTTCAGCGACGGCTCAGCGATTTCCTGGTGATCAAGGCCGGCACCGGCATTGGCTGCGGCATCGTCTGCCACGGCGAGGTCTACCGTGGCGCCGAGGGCTCCGCCGGCGACGTCGGCCACATCTGCGTCGACCATGACGGCCCGCGCTGCCACTGCGGCAACCTCGGCTGCGTGGAGGTGATGGCCGCCGGCCCGGCGCTGGCCCGCATGGCGATGGAGGCGGCGCGCGCCGGCGAGAGCGCCATGCTGGCCGAGCGCCTGCAAGCACAGGGCACGCTGACGCCCGAGGACGTGGCCCAGGCCAGCCGCTCGGGCGACGTGGCGGCCAATGCCATCATCCAGCGCAGCGGGCAGCTGCTGGGGCGCATGCTGGCCTCGCTGGTGAACTTCTTCAATCCTTCGCACATCTTCATTGGCGGTGGGCTGGCGCGCATCGGCCCGCTGTACCTGGCCTCGATCCGGCAGAGCATCTACCAGCGCTCGCTGGCGCTGTCCACCCGCCACCTGCAGATCGAGTACGCGCCGCTCGGTGAGCGTGCCGGCCTGTCGGGCGCTGGCGTGCTGGCCCTGCAGGAAACACTGCGCCTGCATCGCCGGGGGAGAGGGCGGTGAGCACCACGCCGCACATCGCTTTCGACGCCATTGCCAAGGCATTTGGTGCGGTGGCGGTGCTGCACGGCGTGAGCTTCGAGCTGGCGCCGGGGCGCGTCTACGGGCTGCTGGGCGAGAACGGCGCCGGCAAGTCCACGCTGATGAAGATCCTGGCAGGCTACGAGGCGCCGAGCAGCGGCACGCTGCGGCTCGACGGCCGGCCCCTGCGCCTGGCGGGCCCGCGGGAAGCGGAGGCGCTGGGCATCGTGCTGATCCACCAGGAGTTCAACCTGGCGGAGCACCTCAGCATCGCGCAGAACGTCTTCCTGGGCCATGAGCTGCGGCGCGGCTGCTGGCTCGACGATGCCGCCATGCGGCGCGAGACCGCGGCGGTGCTCGAGATGGTCGGGCTGGCACGCGACCCCGACACACCGGTGCACCGCCTCATCGTCGCCGAGAAGCAACTGGTGGAAATCGCCAAGGCGCTGTCGCGTCAGGCGCGCGTGCTGATCATGGACGAGCCGACCGCCACCCTCACGCCGTCGGAGACCGAGCGCTTGTTCGGGCTGATCGACCGGCTGCGCCGGGAAGGCCGTACGGTGCTCTACATCTCGCACAAGCTCGACGAGGTCGAGCGCATCACCGACGAGGTGCTGGTGATGCGCGACGGCCGCTTCGTGACGCGGGTGCCCACCCCGGCGCTGAGCCGCCAGGAGATGGCGCGCCTGATGGTGGGCCGCGAGCTGAGCGACCTGTTTCCGCCGCGCGAGCCCTTGCCCCGGGAGGCGGCTGCCGCGCCTGCCCTGCTGAAGGTGTCGGGACTCGGTGTGCCAGGCTGGGCCGAGGGCATCGATTTCGAAGTGCGCGGCGGCGAGATCCTGGGCTTCGCCGGCCTGGTGGGTGCCGGCCGCACCGAGCTGTTCGAGGCCCTGGTGGGCCTGCGGCCGATCTCGGCCGGCCAGGTGGAGCTGCAGGGCCGGCGGGTGCGCTTCCGCGATCCGCGCGCCGCCGCCGCCAGCGGCCTGACCTACCTGAGCGAGGACCGCAAGGGCCGCGGCCTGCACCTGAGCCTTGGCCTGCGCGAGAACCTCACGCTGATGGCCCTGCAACGCTATGCAAGGCCGCTGCTCGACCTGCCGGCCGAGCAGCGCGCGCTGCAGCGCGCGGTCGACGAATTCGGCATTCGCACCCGTGCCCTCACGGTGCATGCCGGCGCGCTGTCCGGCGGCAACCAGCAGAAGCTGGCCCTGGCCCGGGTGCTGCACCCCGACCCCCGGGTGGTCGTGCTGGACGAGCCGACCCGTGGCGTGGACGTGGGTGCCAAGCGCGACATCTATTTCCTGATCCAGCGGCTGGCGCGGGAAGGCCGTGCCGTCGTGGTCGTGTCGTCCGAGCTGATGGAGCTCATCGGCCTGTGCCACCGCGTCTGCGTGATGCGTGCCGGCCGGCTGCAGGCCACGCTGGGAGCCGAATCGTTGAGCGAAGAGGAGCTGATCGCCCATGCCACCGGAACTCGCTGACCATCGTGCCGCCGGCGCCCCGGGCCGGGCCGGCCGGGCGCTTGCGCGGCTGCACGCGCTGGGGCCGCTGCTCGGCCTGGCGCTGCTGTGCGTTGCAGGCGCTGCCCTCAACAGCGACTTCGCCTCGCTGGACAACGCCATGAACGTGCTGACCCGTACCGCCTTCATCGGCATCATCGCGGTCGGCATGTGCTTCGTGATCATCTGCGGCGGCATCGACCTGTCGGTCGGCTCGATGGCCGCCCTGATCGCCGGCAGCATGATCCTGCTGATGAACAAGCTGGCGCCGGCGCTGGCTTCGCCGCTGGCGGTGGTGGCCCTCGGCATGGCGTTCGCCTTGCTGCTTGGGGCGCTGTTCGGCCTGGCGCACGGGCTGCTGATCACCAAGGGGCGCATCGAGCCCTTCATCGTCACGCTCGGCACGCTGGGCATCTTCCGCGCCTACCTCACCTACTTCTCCGATGGCGGCGCCCTGACGCTCGACCTCGCGCTGTCGGACGCCTACAGCCCGGTGTACTACGCGAGCCTGCTGGGCGTGCCGGTGCCGGTGTGGGTGTTCCTGGCCGTGGCGCTGCTCGGCGGCCTCATCCTCAACCGCACGGCCTATGGGCGCTATGTGCAGGCCATCGGCTCCAACGAGCAGGTGGCCCGCTATGCGGCAGTGGACGTGGACCGGGTCAAGGTCCTCACCTATGTGCTGCTGGGCAGCTGCGTGGGCATCGCCACCTTGCTCTACGTGCCACGGCTGGGCTCGGCCTCGCCGACCACCGGGCTGCTGTGGGAGCTGGAGGCGATCGCCGCGGTCATCGTCGGCGGCACGGCGCTCAAGGGCGGCAGCGGCAGCATCACCGGCACCGTGATCGGCGCCGTGTTGCTTTCAGTGATCAGCAACATCCTCAACCTCACCAGCCTGATCAGCGTGTACCTGAACGCGGCGGTGCAGGGCTTTGCCATCATCCTGGTCGCCTTCCTGCAGCGCGGGCGACGCTGAAGGCCGCATTCTCGCTGCACCCATAACGGAGACAAGCCCATGAAGTTCATCCAGCGTCTTCTCTCGGCCGGCGCCATCGCCCTGGCCGCCACCTGCGGGCCCGTGCTCGCGCAGTCCAAGCTGACCCTGGGCGTGGCGATTCCCGCGGCCACCCATGGCTTCACGGGCGGCATCGTCTGGTGGGCCCAGCAGGCCAAGAAGGAGCTCGAACAGCAGCATCCCGGCCTGCGCATCATCGTCAAGACCGCCGGCGGCGCGCCGGAGCAGGCCAACCAGCTGCAGGACATGCTCACCGTCAACAAGATCCGGGCGCTGGTGATCTTCCCCTTCGAGTCCGCCGCGTTGACGCAGCCCGTGGCCCAGGTGAAGCGCAAGGGAGTCTATGTGACGGTGGTCGACCGCGGGCTGACCGACAGCAGCGCGCAAGACGCCTACGTGGCCGGCGACAACACCGCCTTCGGCAAGCTGCCGGCCGAGTACATCGCCCGCCGCCTGGAAGGCAAGGGTAACCTCGTGGCGCTGCGCGGCATCCCCACCACGCTCGACAACGAGCGCATGGACGCCTTCAACAGCGTGCTCAAGCAGCACCCGGAACTGAAGTTGCTGGACGCGAAGTACGCCAACTGGAACCGCGACGATGCCTTCAAGGTGATGCAGGACTACCTGACCCGCTTCAAGCAGATCGACGCCGTCTGGGCCGCAGACGACGACATGGCGGTCGGCGTGCTGCGCGCCATCGAGCAGGCCCAGCGGCGCGACATCCGCCTGGTCTTCGGCGGCGCGGGGGCCAAGGGCATGGTGAAGCGGCTGATCGACGGCGACCCGCTCATCCAGGCCAACGTGTCCTACTCGCCCAAGTTCATCTACGACGCCATCAAGCTCACTGCCGAGGCCAGGCTGAAGGGCGAGAAGCTGCCGTCCACCACCATCATTCCCTCGGTGCTCATCACCCAGGAGAACGCGCGGCAGTTCTACTTCCCCGATTCGCCCTTCTGAGCCCCTCCAAGGAGTCTCCATGGCACGACCGATCGCACTCTTCACCGGCCAGTGGGCCGACCTGCCGCTGCGCGAGCTGGCCCCGCTGGCCAAGCGCATGGGCTACGACGGGCTGGAGCTCGCCTGCGCGGGCGACCATTTCGATGTGCAGCAGGCGCTCGCGTCGGACGACTACGTGCAGCGTCAGCGGGCGCTGCTGGAGTCGCACGGCCTGCAGTGCTGGGCACTCAGCAACCACCTGGTGGGGCAGGCGGTGTGTGACCGCATCGACGAGCGCCACCGGGCCATCCTCCCCGAGCGGCTGTGGGGCGACGGCGATCCTGAAGGCGTGCGGCGGCGTGCCGCCCGCGAGATGCAGGACACCGCGGCTGCGGCGGCCCGCTTCGGGGTGAAGACGGTCACCGGCTTCACCGGCTTCACCGGCTCATCGATCTGGCATGCGGTGTACGGCTTCCCGCCGACCTCGCAGGCCTATTGGGATGCTGGCTACGCCGACTTTGCCGAGCGCTGGCTGCCCATCCTCGATGCCTTCGACGCCCACGGCGTCAACTTTGCGCTGGAGGTGCACCCCATCGAGATTGCCTTCGACATCGCCAGCAGCCAGCGCGCGCTGCAGGCGGTGGGCGGCCACCGGCGCTTCGGCTTCAACTTCGATCCCAGCCATTTCGCCTACCAGGGAGTGGACTATGTGAAGTTCATCCGCAGCTTTCCAGACCGCATCCACAACGCCCACATGAAGGACGTCTGGTGGGACCGTGGCGACGGGACGGTGGGGGTCTTCGGCGGCCACACCAGTTTCGGCGACCCGCGGCGCTACTGGGACTTCCGCAGCGTCGGGCGCGGCAGGGTGGACTTCGAGTCCATCATCGTCGCACTCAACGACATCGGCTATGCCGGCCCGCTCAGCGTGGAGTGGGAAGACAGCCGCATGGACCGCGTGCACGGTGCCACCGAGAGCGCGGCGTACTGCCGCCGGCTCGACTTCCCGAGCGCCGGCCGGGCCTTCGACGCCGCCTTCGACACCCGACGCTGAGGAGCCGCCGTGCAAGCGCTACGTTATGCGATGGTGGGCGGCGGCCGCGACGCCTTCATTGGCGCGGTGCACCGCCAGGCCCTGGCCCTGGACGGCCGCTGGCAGCTGGTGGCCGGCGCCTTGTCCTCCGACCCCGAGAAGGCACGTGCCTCCGGCCGCGACCTGGGGCTGCCGGACGACCGCAACCACGGCTGCTGGCAGGACCTGCTGGAGGACGAAATCGCCCGCCCGCCCGGCGAGCGCATCGACCTGGTCTGCATCGTGACCCCCAACCACCTGCACTACCCGGTGGCACGCGCCTTCACCGAAGCCGGTTTCCATGTGGTGTGCGACAAGCCGCTGGCCAACAACAGCGAGCAGGCCCGGCACCTGGTGGCGCTGTGCGAGCGCGAGGGCACTGTGTTTGGCGTCACCTACAACTACACCGGCTACCCGATGGTGCGCCAGGCCAGGGCGCTGGTGCAGGGCGGTGCCATCGGCGAGGTGCGCAAGGTAGTGGTCGAGTACAACCAGGGCTGGCTGGCGCGCGACGTGGAGCGCAGCGGCAACAAGCAGGCCGGCTGGCGCACCGACCCGGAGCGCAGCGGGCGGGCGGGGGCGATCGGGGACATCGGCTCGCATGCCGAGAACCTGGTGGCCACGGTCACCGGGCTGGAGATCGAAGCGGTGTGCGCCGACCTCAGCACCTTTGTGCCGGGCCGTCGGCTGGAGGACGACGGCAACCTGCTGCTGCGCTACAGCAGCGGCGCCTGCGGCGTCTTGATGGCGACGCAGGTGGCGGCCGGCTGCGAGAACGACCTGAGCCTGCGCGTGTTCGGCAGCGAAGGCTCCCTGAGCTGGCGCCAGGAAGAGCCGAACCAGCTGCTGCTGTGCCCGGCCGACGGGCCGCGCCAGCTGTTCACCCGCGGCTCGCCCTGGTTGCATGAAGCGGCACGCCGCGCGACCCGCTTGCCAGCAGGCCATCCCGAGGCCTTCATCGAGGCCTTTGCCAATGTCTACATCGGCGTGGCCGAAGCCATCCAGGCCAGGCGCGAGGGCCGCATTCCTGTGGCGTGGGAGGCCGATCACCCGACGGTGCAGGACGGGGCGCGTGGCGTGTGGTTCATCGAGAAGACCGTCGAATCGTCGCGCTCGGCGCAGAAGTGGACCTTCTGGGAGTGAGCACGGGAGCCGACGTCCGGCCGGGCGCGACCTTTCAAAAATGAAAGATTCCCGACCGGCGCCGCTTGCATCCGTGCCAGGTGCGGCACCGGGTGCCCGCCACCCTGCGGGAAAAAGCGGTTGTGGATCAACGACTTCAAGCGCTCGCGGTGGCCTGGTACGGGCTTCGCTAAGGTCCGTCTCAAGCCGCCCTGCCGCAGCCGATGGTTGCCGGTCGGGCCTCCGGACAGCAGCCCCGGGCTGCCAGCGACCTTGGAAAGACCTGACGCATGACCACCGCTCGCCGCCGTGAAGACGATCCCTCCTGCCGCTGCCGCCGCAATGAATTGCTCGGCTCCCTGTTCGCACAACGCTACCAGCGGCTCTACCACTTCGTGCTGGCCCGTGTGCGCGACGCAGACGATGCCGCCGAGATCGCCCAGCAGGCCTTCACCGAGGCGCTGCAGTCGTACCAGGACTTCCGCGGCGACTCCGAGATCCATACCTGGGTTTACAGCATCGCCCTCAACCTGACGCGCAACTACCTGTCGCGCTCGCCACGCCGCCGCTACCAGTTCGACGGCGAGGAGGTGCTGGCCGAGCACCCCGCGCAGCATGCGGACCCCCTGGATCAGCTGGATGCACAGCAATGCATCACCATGCTGCAGCGCCACCTCGGGCAGCTGCCACAGGAGATGCGCGAGACCTTGCTCTATGTGACGCTGGACGACAATTCCTACGGCGAGGCGGCCGAGGCGTTTGCGGTGCCGGTGGGCACGGTGCGCAGCCGCGTCTCGCGGGCGCGCTCCATCCTGCGCCACCAGCTGTCGCAGGACGGCCTGGCCCTGCAGGCTGCCTGAGGCGTCGCTGCGCTCAGTCGCCCTGGCCGCCGGGCTGCGGCGGCACGGCCTCGGGTCGCGCGTCCGGCTGTGCGCGCGGCAAGCGCAAGGTGAACTCCGCACCACCGTCGGGATGGTTGCGCCCGCTCAGCTCGCCCCCCATCTCGCGGGCGAGCTTGGCGGAGAGTGCCAGCCCCATGCCCAGCCCCTGGCCGGCCGCCTTGGTGGTCACGAAGATCTCGAACAGGTGCGCCTGGGCCTCGGCATTCAAGCCCGGCCCATGGTCGCGCACCCGCACCAGCACCGACCGGCTGTCCTTGTCGCGCAGCGAGACGTGGATGCGGCGGTCGGCCGCGCCGGCGGTCGCCTCGATCGCATTGCTGAGCAGGTTCACCAGGATCAGCCGCACCCGCTGCGCATCCACCAGGGCCCAGGCATCGTTGCCATGGACCAGCACCCGGTGCGTGCCACCATGCAGCTGCGGCTCCAGCACCCGCAGCGCCTGCCGCAGGCAGTCGCGCAGGCGCTCGGGCAGCGGGTGGTAGGGCTGCTTGCGCGCGAAGTCCTCCAGCGAGCGGGTGAGCTCCGTCAATTGGTCGGCCAGCTGCACCAGGTCATGCAGGTTGCGGCGCACACGCTCGGTCTCGCCGCGCTGCAGCAGGGTATCGCTCAGCTCCGCCAGCATGCGCATGCTGGCCAGCGGGCGCTTCACTTCATGGTTGACGCCGGCCACCATGCGACCCAGTGCCGCCATCTTGCCGGTGTGGAAGGCCGCTTCGGCATTGCGCCTGCGCTCTTCCTCCATGTCGAGTTCTGCAGTCAGCTGGCGCACGCGGCGCTCCACTGCACTGCCTTGCGCACGCTCGGCCAGGGCCTGGGCATGCCTGCGCCAGCGCGCGGCCGGCTCCGGCAGGCCCAGGCGATCACAGGCCTGCAGCAGCTTCTGGCACAGCCGGCGTGCCTCCTCCGGCATGCCACCGTCTTCGAAACCCGCCATCGAACGCTGCCAATGCACCAGGGCGCGGTCTTCGCGACCCTGGCCATGGCGGATGTCGCCGAGGCATTCGTGGGCGGCCGCCATGTGGCGTGGCAGCCGCCAGCGGCGCGCTGCGGCCAGTGCCTGCAGCGCCAGCTTCACCGCCTCACCGGCATTGCCCAGCGCGCTCTGCATGGCGCTGGCCCGCAGCGACAGCGCGGCATGGGTGTGGTCGGCGCTGCGCCGTGCGCTGCGCGCATCGCGCCACAGCCAGTAGCCCACCAGCATCACGCCGGCGAAGGACGTCGCCAGCACGAACAGCAGCGTCAGGTGGGCCTGCGACTCGGCCAGCGCATCGACCCGGTCCACCGGCACATGCACCTCCACCGCACCCAGCAGCTGGTGCAGCTTGAAGACACGGCCTTGCTCGACGCCGTCCGACACCCGGCGGGCCAGCACCTCCGGCAGGCGCTCCATGCCGTTGTGGCAGGCAACGCAGCCTTGCTCGGAGGCGGGGTCGGCCCGCATGTAGCGCAGGGTGCGGCGGCCGCCGAGCGTCTCGAAGCGCCAGGCCGGCTTCCATTCGATGGGCCGCGGCGGGTCGGGCCGGTCCTGCGCCTGCAGCTGCTGCCAGGCCCAGCGCTGGAAGTCGTCGCGCAGGCCCTGGCTGGCCTCGAGGTTCCAGCGGCTCAGCGGCCGGTAGCTGTAGAGGCCGCTGTTGTGCCGGGTGATGTCGCGGCCCACATACTTGAGGAACTGGGCCGGAATGGGCGCGAAGCCGGGGTGGACCTTGTAGTCCGGCGTGCTGCCGAAGCCGTCGCCGGCCAGCTTGGCCACCACCTCGCGGGAGTACACGCTGCGCGCCACCAGGGCCTGGCTCGCCACGATCTCGGCAACACGGACCGCCTCATGCTCGATGATGTGTTCCTGCGAGCGCACCAGGATGGCGTAGTGCGCGGCCCCCAGCACCAGCAACACGCCCAGCAGGATCAGCACCTTGTAGCGCGCCGGGCGCCCGACGCGCGCGCGGATCCACTTCGTCATCCGCTCACCTCCCTTTGCTGCGATGGCGCCGTTTCGGCCAACCGGCTCTCCTTGTCGGCGCGCAGCGATGTTAGGTGCGGCCTGCCGGCCGATTGTTATGAGGTGTAGGGTCGTGCGGCGGCCGTTCAGG
Organism: Eleftheria terrae; assembly: GCF_030419005.1. Classification (NCBI taxonomy): domain Bacteria; kingdom Pseudomonadati; phylum Pseudomonadota; class Betaproteobacteria; order Burkholderiales; genus Eleftheria; species Eleftheria terrae. The sequence goes on along the minus strand of NZ_CP106951.1, from coordinate 1,253,890 downwards.
CGCTGCGGCGGAAGCGGGCCAGGTCGATGTTGTGCGCCTTCATCTTGCGGTAGAGCGCCGAATAGTTGATGCCCAGTGCCTTGCAGGCCTCGCTGGCCGAGCCGCCGTGGCGGCGCAGCGCGTCTTCGATCAGCCCCTTCTCGACCGAGGCGAGCGTCTGGTCGAGCAGGCGCTCGCCCTCGGCGGCGGCCGCGCAGGCGCCGAGCGAGGGCGCGATGCCCAGCTGCACCTGCTCGGCCACATTGCGCAGCTCCCTGACGTTGCCGGGCCACTCGTAGCCAAGCAGCCGTTGCATCAGCTCGGGCTGCGGGCTCGCCACCGGCTGGTCGAAGCGTTGTGCCGCTTCCTGCAGGAAGTGGGCGAACAAGGCCGGGATGTCGTCGCGCCGCTCGCGCAGCGGCGGGTTGCGCAGCGGCGCCACGCTGAGGCGGTAGACCAGGTCGAGCCGGAAGCCGCCCTGGTCGCTCAGGGCCTTCAGGTCCACCTTGGTGGCGGCCACCACCCGCAGGTCGACCGGGATGGGCTGGTTGGAGCCGAGCCGTTCCACCTGGCGTTCCTGCAACACCCGCAGCAGCTTGGCCTGCAGGTGCAGCGGCATCGCCTCGATCTCGTCGAGGAAGAGCGTGCCGCCGCTGGCGAACTCGATCTTGCCGATGCGTGCCTTGGTGGCTCCGGTGTAGGCCCCGGCCTCGTGGCCGAACAGCTCGCTCTCGAACAAGGCCTCGGGTATCGCGGCACAGTTGATCGCCACGAAGTTGCCCTTGCGGGTGCCGAACTGGTGCAGCGAGCGGGCCACCAGTTCCTTGCCGGTGCCCGTCTCGCCGAGCACCAGCACGTCCACCGGTGCCGGGGCGATGCGCAGGATCGCTTCGCGCAGCTCCCGCACCGGGGTGCTGTCGCCACGGATCACCGAGGCGATGCCCAGCGCCTCGGCCAGCCGGCCCTTGAGCGCCCGGTTCTCGCTGGCGAGGCGGCGCTGCTGCACCGCCCGGCCGAGCAGGGTGACCAGCTTCTCGATCGGAAACGGCTTCTCGAGGAAGTCGTAGGCGCCGTTGCGGATGGCGTCGATCGCCATCGGGATGTTGCCGCGCGCACTCAGCACCACCACCGGCAGGCCGGGGTCCAGGGCCCGGCATTCCGCCAGCACGTCGAGGCCCGACATGCCGGGCATCATCATGTCGGTGAGTACCGCATCCGGCTGCAGCAGCGTCAGCCGTGCCACCGCCTCGCGGGGCTGGCGAAACAGCGAGACCCGGAAGCCATGCACCGACAAGGACTCGGAGAGGATGCGCGAGAAGTCCTTGTCGTCCTCCACCAGCATGACATGGCAGCCGGCCGGCGGAGCCAGCGGCGCAGGGTCGGGCAGGGAAGGGGCGGGGCCGATGGGGTGGGGCATGGACACGCCTTGCGGGCTCGCAGCTGTGAAGGTGCGGCTCATTATCAGGACGCAGTGGGTGTCGCTGCCTGCTCTTGCATCCCGATACACCGCCGCGGGCACTGGCCGTGAACACTCCAGCGGCTGCCGTCACTAAGGCCGGTACGGCGCTGCTGCCGGGCGGGGCGTCCGGGGCGGGCGCTGCTCTGCGGGAGTGCATGATGTTGGACCTTGCTGGCCGGCCCCCTGCCTGTTGCCGCCTTGCCGGGACGCTTGCCCGGGGCGGGGCCGGCCGGCGCTTGCGCACGCTGTGCCTCGCGGCGGCCACCTTCGGCGCGCGGGCGGCCGACGGGCCGGCCCTGCCCGCCGATGCGGTACCCATGCTGAGACTGCAGGCGGGCGGCGTGCTCATCTATGAATGCCGGGGGCGCCCCGCAGGCCATGGCTGGACGGTGCTGGCGCCCGAGGCGGTGCTCTTCAACGAGCAGGGCGCGACCGTCGGCACCCTGCACGCGGGGCCGACGTTCCAATGGGCGGACGGCAGCCTCGTGCGGGTCGCATCCGGGCCCGGGGTGCTGCAGCCGGGGGCCGTCCTGCCGGTGCGGCAGGTGTCGGCCACCGGCAGGCTGGCGTCGGTGACCGCCATCGTCACCCTGCAGTCCTCCGGCGGGGCCGCGCCAGGGCTGCCCTGCGATGCCACGCATGCCGGCCGGCAGGCCCGGGTGGATTTCAGCGCCCTTTACGCGGTACACGGCAGGCCGTAGCCGGGAGCAGGCGCCGGCCGCGTCGCGGCAGACGGGTCAACCCCTGGTTCATACCCCCCTAATCTGTACCCTCTTTGGTGGGAACCTCGGCGAAGTGGGAGTTCCTTAACGGGTACATCAACACGGGAGCCCAGCATGCCGAAGTTCGATTGCAGGATGGATACGGCCGGCCGCCAATTGCCCACTGCCTCCAGGCGCCATGGCCAGCACGGTCTGCCACGGGAGGCAGCATGAAGATCGCACTGCTGTTCGGTCGACGCCTCTCGCATCTCCTGGTCACCGAAGCGCTGCAGCAGGCCGGCATGCAGGCCGCGGCGTTCACCGATGTCCAGGCCCTGTTGGGCGCCCTGCGCCGCGAAGACTTCGATGCGGTGGTGCTCGAAGACGATGAAGAGCAGACCTCGCTGTGGCTGTGCATGCTGCAGATGCAGGGGGCGGCCGGCCTGCCGCGCATCGTGGCCGGTGGGCTGGGCGGCGCCGGGGTGGCCAGCGCGCTCCAGCACGGCGCCAGCGACTACGCCAACATGCAGTCCGGCGCAGCGGAGCTGGTGTCTCGACTTCACGCGCATGTGCTGCTGCGTCGCAACGCCGGTGGACAGCGCCGCCTGTGCACGGCCGGCTTCGTGCTCGATGCCAAGACCCAGGTGCTGGCCGGCGAGGGCGTGGAGGTCTGCCTCACCGGCCGCGAGTTCGCGCTGGCGTGGACCCTGTTCGCCAACGCCGGCCGCGTGGTCAGCCTGCCGGCCCTGGGCGCCCAGGTGTGGGGACGTTCGGTCGACGTCTGCAAGCGCACCATCGAGCAGCATGTGTACAAGCTTCGCCGCAAGCTCGCCAGCGAAGGGATACGGGGCGTGCGCATCCAGGCCGCCTATGCGGTGGGCTACCGGCTCGACCTGGACGAAGCGCCCGCCACCGCCGGCCGCCCCGACCCCGCCGACCATGTGCCGGGCCCGGGCAGCGGGCGAGCGCAGCGCCGCTCGCCCGCCCTTCCAGGAAGGCTCGCGATGGAAACGTCTTCACACGTTTCTCATCAGAAGATAACCGTTCAGCTAGAAAGTTAATGTCTCGTTCAACAAAGTGCTTGTAAACGTTTACACGATTCTTTATGGTGTGCGGGCGCGTGGCGGCCGCTGCGGCGGTCGGCACGGCGCCCCGACAACCATGGAGGATGACAAATGCAGAAGGAACGAGCGACAAGGCGGGCCTGGTCCGCGATCGCGCTGGGCTGCCTGGCGGCATGCCTGGTCACCGCTTGTGGCGGTGGAGGTGGCGGCGACGGTGACGGCGGCCGCCCGGGTGGTGGTGACGGCGGTCCGCCACCCGGCGGCGACACGGTGCTCAAGGACTGGCCCCGGGTGGAAAGCCGCATCCCGCGCGACCCGGCGATCGAGGCCCGGGTGGAAGCCCTGCTCGCCACGATGAGCCTGGAGGAGAAGGTCGGCCAGATGACACAGGTCGAGATCCAGGAAGTGACGCCGGAGGAAATCCGCCAGTACCACATCGGCTCGGTGCTGAACGGCGGCGGCTCCTTCCCCAACCAGGACAAGGGTGCGGCCGTGGAGGACTGGCTGGCGCTGGCCGATCGGCTGTGGGAGGCTTCGATGCATCCCGACAACCCGCATCGCATCCCCTTGATCTGGGGCACCGACGCCGTCCATGGCCACAACAATGTGAAGGGCGCGACGCTGTTCCCGCACAACATCGGCCTCGGGGCGGCGCGCGATCCGGAGCTGATCCGCCGCATCGGCGCGGCGACCGCCCGCGAAGTCGCCCGCACCGGCATCGACTGGGCCTTTGCACCGACGCTGGCGGTGGTGCGTGACGATCGCTGGGGCCGCACCTACGAGGGCTATTCCGAAGACCCGGAGATCGTGGTGTCCTATGCCGGCGCGATGGTCGAGGGCCTGCAGGGCCGGCTGGCGCAAGACAGCCAGCCCAATGAGCGCGTGGTGGCCACCGCCAAGCACTTCCTGGGCGACGGCGGCACCCGGGACGGCAAGGACCAGGGCATCACCCAGGTCACCGAGAGCGAACTGCTGAACCTGCATGCGCGTGGCTACATCCCGGCGCTGGAAGCGGGCGCGCAGACGGTGATGGCCTCCTTCAACAGCTGGCAGGATGCCGCTCAAGGGGAGGGGGCCAAGGCCTACAAGATGCACGGCAACCGCTACCTGCTGACCGGCGCGCTCAAGGAGAAGATGGGCTTCGACGGGCTGGTGGTGTCCGACTGGAACGGCATCGGCCAGGTGACGCGCGACAACAGCGACTCGCCCACCGACTGCAGCAACAGCGACTGTCCGCAGGCCATCAATGCCGGTATCGACATGGTGATGGTGCCCTACCGGGCGGACTGGAAGCCGTTCATCGAGAACACCCTCAAGAGCGTGCGCAGCGGCGTGATACCGCAAGCCCGCATCAACGATGCGGTGCGGCGCATCCTGCGCGTGAAGCTGCGTGCCGGCCTGTTCGACAAGCCCAAGCCGTCGGCCCGCCTCGCTTCTCGAGAGGTGGGGAGCGCCGAGCACCGCGCCCTGGCCCGCGAGGCGGTGCGCAAGTCGCTGGTGCTGCTGAAGAACAACGGCCGGGTGCTGCCGCTGGCGCGCAATGCGCGCGTGCTGGTGGCCGGCAAGAGTGCCGACAGCCTGACCAACCAGACCGGCGGCTGGTCGCTCACCTGGCAGGGCACCGGCAACAGCAACGCCGACTTCGGCGGCGGCACCACGCTGTGGCAGGCGATCCAGAAGATCGCGCCGCAGGCCGAGCTCGACACCAGTGCGGACGGCGCCATGGGCAGCCCGGAGCACGATGCCGCCATCGTCGTGATCGGCGAGACACCGTATGCCGAGGGCGTCGGCGACATCGGCCGCAGCCGCACGCTGGAGCTGAGCAAGCTGCGCCCCGAGGACATCAAGGTGATCCAGGGCCTGCGTGCCCGCGGGGTAAAGAAGATCGTGACGGTGCTGTTGTCGGGCCGGCCGCTTTACGCGAGCAAGGAGATCAATGCCTCGGACGCCTTCGTGGCGGCCTGGTTGCCGGGCAGCGAGGGCGACGGTGTCGCCGATGTGCTGTTCCGTGCGGCCGATGGCAGCGTCAACCAGCCTTTCACCGGCAAGCTCTCGTATGCCTGGCCGCGCTCGGCCTGCCAGACGCCGCTGAACCGCGGCGACGCCGGCCACGATCCGCTCTACCCGTACGGCTACGGCTTGCAGTACGGCAGCGAAGCCGACCAGGGCGTGCACGACGAGACCAGCGGCACCACCGGCTGCGGCCAACAGGACGGTGGAGGCGGTGCGACCGAGCCGCTGCCGCTGTTCGAGGGCGGCGCCGCGCAGGGCGACTGGGTGATGCGCATCGGCGCGCCATCGAACTGGGGCGTGCAGGTCACGCTCAGCAGCAGTGCCGCCACCAGCACGCCGGGCGGCGAGCTGCAGGCAGTGCCGGTGGACGACAAGGGCGGTCGGCAATGGGCGGCCATCAAGGCCACCTGGCGCGACAGCGTGGGGCAGATCTACCTGCAGAGCGCCGACCAGAACAACAAGCGCGACCTGCTGTCCTACCAGGGCTCGGGCGGCGCCCTGGTGTTCGACCTGCGCGTGCTCAGTGCCCCGACGCATGCAGTGAAGCTGCGGGTGGACTGCGGCTATCCCTGCCTGGGCGAGATCGACGTGACACCCATGGTGCAGGCCCTGCCGGCCAACAGCTGGACCGAGGTGGCCGTGCCGCTGCAGTGCTTTGCCGATGCCGGCACCGACATGACGCTGGTCAACACGCCTTTCCTGATGTCCACCGAGGGCCGTTTCGAAGTGGCCCTGGCCAACATGCGCTGGGAGCCGAAGCGCACCGCGACGGTCCAGTGCGACGGCACGCCGGCAGCGGCACCGTAGGCGGCTGAGGGGCCGGCGCAAGGGCCTTGCGAAGGGCCCGGCACGCCGGCCTGCTTCCCGGCGGGAACAGCGGCGCAGGAGCACGCGCCGGCGACCACCGGCAGGCACCGGCAGGGGCCGGCTCCACCTGCCGCAGCCCGATGCTCAGCCGGAAGCCGGACAGCCTGCGGGCGGGCCGCAGGCTGTCCGGTCGCCTCCACGCGCATGTGTTCGGCCTATTCGCGGCTCAAGCGGGACGCGCTCGGGGGCGCCATCGTGGTCGCCAGCCGGCCGAGTTCCGCTTTCGCCGCGAACCGGGCGGTTCTCGCAAACGGCGACGGTTCGCCCGCAACCGCCATGAGCGTCGAGGGCAGGGCGGCCATCGCTCGCACGACGGCCGCCTCTCGACTGCCGGGCCCATCGATACAATCGCGCGGCACCGAGCTGCCCATGAACGCCAGAGCCCCGCGCCGCAAGCCCCCCACCGCCGCTGCTGTCACCACGGTGGAGGTGGCGCGTGCCGCGGGCGTGTCGGTGGCCACCGTATCGCGCTTCCTCAGTGGGGCCACGCCGGTCTCGCCAGCCAAGCGCGAGGCGATCGAGGCCGCCATCGCGCGGCTCGACTTCAAGCCCAACCTGCTGGCCCGCAGCCTCAAGCGGGGCCGCTCGATGACCGTGGGCGTGCTGACGCAGGACGTCAACAGCCCCTTCTTCACCGAGACCGTGCTGGGGGTGGAATCGGCCCTGCAGGGCAGCGGCTACGAGCCGCTGGTGGGCAGCGTGCACTGGAACCCCGCCGAAGAGGCGGACCGCATCCGCCGCTTGATCGCGCGCCAGGTGGACGGGGTCATCGTGCTGGTCGGCAGCCTTGACGATGCGCAGCTGCTGAAGCTGGCCGAAGATGTGCCGATCGTGCTCACCGGTCGCGCCCTCCAGTCAGGCAGGGCCTGGGGGCTGCGGCTGGACAACGAGGCCGGCGGCTACCTGGCCACGCGGCATCTGCTGGAGCTGGGCCACCGCGAAATTGCACACATTCAGGGTCCGGCGCACAGCATGGACACCGTCGAGCGGGTGGCAGGCTGGCGCCGTGCCTTGCAGGAATTCGGCCTGCGGCCCGACAAGCACCTGCTGGTGCAGGGCAATTTCAGCGAGACCGGCGGGCTGCTTGCCATGAACCGGCTGCTCGACAGTGGTCGCAGCTTCAGCGCCGTGTTTGCAGCCAATGACCAGACCGCGTATGGCGCGCGGCTGGCACTCTACCGGCGCGGCGTGCGGGTGCCGGATGATGTGTCGCTGATCGGCCTGGACGACCTGCCTGCCTCGGTCTTCACCACACCACCGCTGACAACCGTGCGCCAGCCGATGTTCGAGGTCGGCCAGCTGGCGGCCCGGGCGCTGCTGCAGTTGATGGATGGCCAGCCGGTGACCGTGCAGGTGCCGCAGCTGAGCCTGGTGGTGCGGGAGACCACGGCGCGGGTGAGATGAGGACCGGGGCTTCGTGCTCGCCCTGCGCGTCACGCTGGCGGCGGAGGCCGCCAGGGTGGCAGGAGCCGTCGCGGTGCTGCCGCCCGAGGGCGCGCGGAAGCTGGACCCGGTCCCGCGGCTGCCACCCTGGGTGGCGGCGGCAGCGCTAGACTGGACCGACCCTGGATTCCACGGCCTGAGCCGTCCTGCTCGTGAAGCTTGCCTCTCCCGCTGCCCCGCCTGCGCCCGGCCGCAAGCGCGCCACGTCCGGGCCGCTGCCCGTGGTGGACAGCCGCGACGCGACCCTCATCGCCGACTTCGCACGCCAGCTGCACCGCCGCCTCGACGCCCCCGGCCGTGCAGTGCTGCGCGCCTGCGTCGAGGACTGGCAGCAGGCCGCCCAGCACCACCGTGACCGCCGGGCACAAGCACTGGCCGCCGCCTTGGCGCAGGCCTTGCCGGCCTCCCGCAGCCGGTCGGCCCGCGCCCGCCCGGCCGCTGCCACGCCACTGCCGGAAGCGCCGCTGCGGCTGTTGGAGTCGGTGTCGGCACGGGAAGCCGCCGGCCGCCTGCAGGCGCCCCTGCCGCAAGTGCAGGAGCGCCTGGCGCAGGGCCGGCTGATGGCCATCCGGCCCTCCGGCAGCGCGCGTGGCGTGCGGCTGCCTTGCTTCCAGTTCGAACTCGCGGTGCCGCCCCGCGCGGTGCCTGCGTTGGTGCAGCTGTTCCGCGAACGTGGCATGGAGCCCTTGCTCTGGAGCTTCGTCCAGGCGGCCGATCCCCAGTTGGCCGGCTTGTCGCCGGCCGAGGTGCTGGCGGCCAAGGCTTTGCGCGCCGCGCAGCTCGACGAAGTCCAGCAGCACCTGCTGGCCGGCACCGGCCCCCGCCGGCAGAAGGCGGTGCTGGAGGCCGCGCGCGCCTACCTGGCCGACCTCGCCGCATGAGCCCCGCCTTCGACGCCCGCTCGCTGCTCGACGCCCAAGGCTGGCTGGGCCGCGGCCGGGTCGACCTGCTGGGCCTGCCCGCCGGCACCCGGCTGCACCGTGTGTGCCGGCCGGGTGCCGCCCCCTTGGAGCCCGCACCGCCTGCCTGGCGAGATGGCCGGCTCGACCCGCCGGCGGGCCACAAGGAGCGCTACGGCGTGCTCTATACCGGCAGCAGCCGGCTCGGCGTGTGCATCGAGGCCCGGCGGCTGGTGCAGGCGCGTGACAGTGACCGGCTGCAGGTCAGCGACCCCCTGCCGCCCGGCCGCCTGTGCACCCTGGCGGCGCGCAAGAGCCTGTTGCTGGTGTACCTCGACACGCTGAACAACGCCCAGCTCTTTCGTTGCCCCGACAGCCAGCGCAGCCACTACGCGCACTGGCAACGGGTGTCGCTGCGCATCTGGACGCTGCTGCAGCGGCATCCCCACCGCTTCGGGCCGGTGGCCGGCATTGCCTACCGCTCCTTCCACCGCAACAGCCCCTGCCTGAACGTCGCTGTCTTCGAGCCGGCCCGCGCGGCGCTGCAGCTGGTGGGCCGCCCGCGCTCCCTCACGCCGGCGTTGCTGCAGCAGGTGCTGGCCGAGGAGGGCTGAGCCGCGGGCAGGGCGCTGTCCGCTACCCGATGGCCGCTACCCGATGGCCGCTACCCGATGGCCGCTACCCGATGGCCGCTACCTGATGGCCGCTACCTGATGGCCGATGACCTGGCACCGGCGCGCGGTTTGCTTCGGCCTTCTTTGACGTCGGTTCAGATGTTCTTCATCGAAACCATGCATCCTGCGCCGGGGCGGGAATCCTTCCAAAGGAGGAGGGATGCCTGCGGGATTCCTGCGTATTGGGGATGTCGGGACGGCAGGGCGCGGCGTAATGTCCGTGCACCGGTGTCGAAACCGGTGCCATCCCCGTCTTCCTTCTTGCGTTCTGGAGCGGTCATGTATCACGGCGAACGATTCAACAGCTGGACCCATCTCGCGGGCTTTGCCCTGGCCTCGGCCGGTGCGGTGGTGCTTGTCGACGCGGCGGCCCGGCAGGGGGACGTCTGGAAGCTGGCGAGCTTCAGCGTGTTCGCCGCGACCATGGTGATCCTCTACGCGGCATCGACCCTCTACCACAGCGTGCGCGGGCGCATCAAGTCGCTGCTGGCCAAGGCCGACCACTGCGCCATCTTCCTGCTCATCGCCGGCACCTACACTCCCTTCACCCTGGTGACGCTGCGCGGACCCTGGGGCTGGACGCTGTTCGCCGCCGTCTGGTCGCTCGCACTGCTGGGAATCGTCATCGAAGTGCGCAAGGGCCGCGACTCCGAGCCCTGGGTGCCGCTCTACCTGATGATGGGCTGGCTGGTGGTGCCGGCCGCGGTGCCCCTGCTGGAGCGGCTGGCCGCCGAAGGGCTGGCCTGGGTGGTGGCCGGGGGCCTGCTCTACAGCGTCGGTGTCATCTTCTATGCGAAGAGCGAAGCGTGGCGCCATGCACATGGCATCTGGCACCTCTTCGTGCTGGGTGGCAGCGCTTGCCACTATGTGGCGGTGCTCAACTTCGTGGGCTAGAGCCAGCGGCTGCGGCCCGCTACCATGGGCACATGAAGCAGTACAGCCATTCCCTCGCAGTGCCGGCGGTGCCGGACCGCCAAGACCCCGCGCCCCTGATCATCTACCACGGCCGTTGCCCCGACGGCTTCGGTGCCGCGCTGGCCGCCTGGCGGTTCTTCGGCGGCCAGGCCGAGTTCCTCGGCTTCGAGCACCGCCAGGAGCCGCCGGACGTGACTGGCCGTGCGGTCTACATCCTCGACTTCTCCTTCCCGCTGGAGGTCATGCTGCGGCTCGATGCGCAGGCGGCCAAGCTGGTGATGCTCGACCACCACAAGAGCGCGGCCGACAAGCTGGGCGGCTTCCGCTGCCGCTGCGGCGCCATTCATTTCGACATGAAGAAGTCGGGCGCCCGGCTGGCCTGGGAGTTCTTCTGCGCCGACGCGCCGCTGCCCGACCTGGTGCGCTACATCGAGGACCGCGACATCTGGAAGTGGGAGTTCCCGGAGAGCCGCGCCTTCCTCGCCGCGCTCGACATGGAGCCGCAGGACTTCGCGCGTTGGTCGGAGATCGCCGCCTTCACGCCCCTGCAGGTGGCTGCCTTCATCGAGCGCGGCCGGGCCATGGACGAGAAGTTCCAGCGCCTGGCGCAGGAGATCGCGTCGGCCGCGCTGCCGATTCGCTTCAACGGTGCCGACGGCCTGATGGTGAACGCCCCGGGCGCCTTCCACAGCGACATCGGCAACCTGCTGGCCGAGCGCTGCGGCAGCTTTGCGCTGCTGTGGAACATCGCCAGCAGCGGCAAGGTCAAGGTGGGCCTGCGCTCGGTGGGCGAGTTCGACACCATCCCGCTGGCCGAAAGCATGGGCGGCGGCGGCCACCGCAACGCCACCGGCTTCGTGATGGAAGTGCAGCGGCTGCCGGAGCTGCTGTCCGGCGTGTTCGAAGCCGTGCCCCGCGCTCAGCCGGACGGCGGCTGACGCTCGGCCTCGCCGTGGTAGCACCAGTGCCACGGCTCGTAGTCGTAGCCGCCGGCATGGCCGCGTGGATAGGACAAGCAGAAGCCGAAGCGTCCGGCATGGCGGCACAGCCAGCCGAAGGCCGGCGTCTGCTCGAAGGCCTCCTGTAAGGGCCTGCTGCCTGGCGTGCCGAGGTCGACCGCGCAGCCACCATGGTGTTCGCTGTAGCCGGGCGGTGCGTTGACCCGCAACACCGCTTCAATGCTGGCGCCTGCCGCCAGCTTGCGCCGGAAGATCTGTGCCTGGCGGTCGATGCTGCGGAAGGCCGATACCAGCTGCAGCTCGATGCCGTCATCGCGCGCGGCGGCCTTCATGCGTCGCCAGGCCTGTGCCGCGGCCGGTAGCAGCCGGTGCTCGCGGCCGTCGTCGCCGCGCTCGACCACCTCGAGCTCGGTGGCTTCCGGGCACACCTGCAGCCCGCGCAGCGCCGGCAGCTGCGGCGAGAAGCCGAGCTCCTCGGCAATGGCCTGCAACTGCTCGGCCAGCGTCATGGTGGTGGCAGGCGGCGGCTTCAGCCGGCCGTGCCGCAGCGCGGCTGGCAGACCTTCTCCACACGCCCCAGCAGGCGGCGCGACATCAAGGCCGCGGCGCTGCGGTGGCGGCCGCACAGAAAACACGAGCGCAACTGGCCCATCCCGCGGAACGGGGAGCCACCGGCCTTGCTGTGATAGCGCAGGCCATCGTCGGCCACCTGAGTGATCTCGGGATTGTTCAACACACGGACCTCCAGCGGATGGTGCCGGAGGGCGGCAGCAGGGGCCGCACCGGCGCCTTGCAGCGTAGCACTGCCGCGTGACAGGCTCGCGGCACGGCGCGCACCGTGGCGTGCGGCTTGGCCCAACAGGAGCGGCACAGCCTGAGCTTCACAGCAGGAGCGGCACAGCAGGAGGGCACTGCGGCAGGGCCTGCAGCGGCACGCGGCCTGGCCACTGTTGCATCGGGAACAGCGCTGAACACAAGGTAACGCCGTCGGCGGTGAGCGGCTCCTAGCATGCCCGAAAGCAGGGGGTGGGCGGGATCTAGAAAGGCTGGAGTGTGAGAGACAACACCCGTTTCCAAGTGCGTGCGCTGGCCGCCGCCGCGCTGGTATGTGCGGCCGCCGGCGCGGTGGCCCAGGTCAGCAGCGCCACGGTGCGCGGCGTGGTGCGGGCCGAGGGCCAGCCGCGGGCCCAGGTCACGGTCACCGCCACCCGGGTGGCCACCGGCCAGGCCACCCGCACCACCAGCCGCAGTGACGGCAGCTACGTGCTCACCGGGCTGGGGCCGGGGGAGTACCGCATCGAGGCACGGGGTGAGGGTTTTCCCGGGACAGTGCAACAGGTTGAGCTTCGGGTGGGGCAGGTGCTGGCCCTCGACCTGGGTCCCACGGCGCAGTCGCAGGTGTCGCTGCAGGCGGTGGTCGTGACCGGCTCCCGGCTGGTGGACAACAAGACATCGGAGGTCGGCACCTATGTGACGCCGCGGCAGATGGAGCGGCTGCCGCAGGTGACGCGCAACTTCCTGAGCTTTGCCGAGCTCGCACCCGGCGTCAGCTTCACCACCGCGGACGAAGGCAGCACCCGGCTGCAGGGGGGCGCGCAGCGCTCCAGCGGCGTGAACGTGTTCATCGACGGCGTGAGCCAGAAGAACTACGTGACCCAGGGCGGCATCAGCGGCCAGGACTCCAGCCGCGGCAATCCCTTCCCGCAATCGGCCATCAGCGAATACCAGGTGCTGACGCAGAACTACAAGGCCGAGTACGACCAGGTGACCAGCGCCGCCATCAGCGCCGTCACCAAGTCCGGCACCAACCGCTTCCAGGGCGAGGTGTTCGTCGACCACACGCGCGGCAGCTGGCGCGCCTCGACCCCGCCCGAGAAGAAGTCCGGCGAGAAGGTCGACAGCAGGCAGACCCAGTACGGCCTGACGCTGGGCGGACCCATCGTGAAGGACAAGCTGCACTACTTCATGGCCTACGAGCGCAAGGACAACCGCGATCCGCAGACGGTGGAGGTCGGCGCCGGCCGTTCGCTGGCCGACCTGCCGCGCCAGTACCACGGGCTGGTGGGGCCGGTGAGCGTGCCTTTCAAGGAAGACCTCCTGTTCGCCAAGCTCGACTGGGCGCTGGACGATGCCCAGCAGGTCGAGCTGTCCTTCAAGTACCGGGACGAGCGCGAGACCACCAACCTGAAGCAGCAGAACAGCGAGCCGTGGTCGACCCACAAGAACAACGACGAGACCCGGCTGGCCCTGAAGCACCAGTACACCGCGGATGCCTGGGTCAACGAGGCCCGGCTGAGCTATGAACGGTCCTACTGGAACCCGGTGGCCGCCCATCGGGGTCCGGGATTCCATTTCACCACGCGCAGCCTGAACGACCAGGGCGAGTTCACCAACGAGCAGTCGGTGCTCAACGTGGGCGGCGGCGAAGACTACCAGCGCAAGGGCCAGAAGGGCTGGGCGCTGCAGGATGATCTGACGCTCACCGACCTGCAGGGACATGGCCGCCACGTGGTGAAGATGGGGGTGAAGCTGAAGTCGATCGAAGTCGACGCGCGCGAACAGCAACCGTACAACCCGCAGTACTACATCGACGTCGCCAATGGCGATCCCAATCCCTACAAGCTCAAGGCCGGCACCGTGCTGCCCGGCTCGGCCAACGGCGGCGCGCGTTCGCGCAACACCCAGATCGGCGTGTACGTGCAGGACGACTGGGACCTCAATGCCCACCTGACGCTCAACCTCGGTATGCGCTACGACTACGAGCGCAGTCCCAGCTACCTCAAGTACCGCACGCCCGACGCCGTCGTGCAGGCCTTGACGCGCGGCGAGTATGCCGAGGCCCTGCGCCGCGGTGGCGTGGACGTCAACGACTACATCAGCGACGGTCGCGAGCGCAAACCCTTCAAGAAGGCCTTCCAGCCGCGCCTCGGCTTCTCCTGGGACCTGGATGCCGACCAGCGCCAGGTCATCTATGGCGGCTATGGCCGGGCCTATGACCGCAACCTGTTCGACTGGCTGCAGCTGGAGCGTACCAAGGGCAGTTTCCCGACCCGGGAGGTGCTGTTCGGCCCCGGCGAATGGAACGACAGCTACCTGACGCCCGAGGGCCTGGCCGGCCTGATCGGCACGCAGTCCAAGCCCGAGATCGTGTTGATGAACAACAAGCTCAAGGTGCCTCACTCCGACCAGTTCAGCCTGGGTTTTCGCAAGGCGCTGGGGCAGTGGAGCACCGACATCGGCCTCTCCCATGTGCGCAGCAAGAACGGCTTTGCCTTCCTGTTGGGCAACCGGCGGCCGGATGGCCGCTTCTTCGCCCCCGGCACCAGCTGGGGGGCCCCCTTCGGCCACCAGCCCGCCAGCTACGGAAGCGTGCTGCTCGGCACCTCCGGCCTGGAGTCTCGCACCACCGCCCTGTATGTGCAGGCGCAGAAGCCCTATACCCGGCTGAGTGGCTGGGGGCTGACGCTGGCCTACACCTATTCCCGTGCGAAGGAGAACCGCGACTTCGAGCAGCACTACGCACTCGACTATCCGGACCTGAAGGGATATGGCTGGAAGCCCTCATCCGCGGTGTCCAAGCACAAGCTGGTGGCGGCGCTGATCCGCGACCTGCCGTGGTGGGGCCTGGAGGGCTCGGTGCGCCTGAGCTATGCCTCGGGCCGGCCCCAGTACTACGTCAACGAGACGCGGGGGGCCAACCACTTCTTCATCGACCAGTTCAAGCGTGGCAGCACCCGACAGGTGGACGTGGCGCTGGGCAAGGAATTCCCGGTGCGCGAAGGCGTGAAGCTGCGGTTGCGGGCTGACGTGCTGAACCTGTTCAACGCCCGCAACTACCACCTGTACAAGACCTCGCAGGCGGAGTTCGGCCGTCCGGATGGCAGCCTGTCCGGGCCGCCGCGGACGGTGAAGCTGTCGCTGGGCGCGAGTTGGTGAGAGAGGAGGGGGCATGTCCTGCGGACACGGGCCCGGATGCGTGGACACCGGCGGAGCCAGCGCATCATCGGGGTGGCCGCAGGCCGCACGGTGTGCGGCCAGGCCCCTGCAGACCTCTCCCGACCCGAGCTGCACGGCCGGCTGGCCGCGGCAGGGAGCAGCGTCCGAGGCGCCATGGCAGGCGGATGATGCCGACCCGTGGCCTGCACACCGCCCGTGCCCCGGGGGGGCGACGCCGCCGTACCGCCGAGTGGATCGGCCGTTGACCCGGCGGCGCTCGAGCGACTGCCGAAGGGCAGGTGCGCAGCTCCAGGCGGCAGCCGGCCTTTGAGCAGGCTTTCAAGCTGCCCAAAGGCCTCGCTGCTTAGCGCAGCTCGATCACCGACTGCTGCTCGAACAGCACCAGCACCCGGCCCGGCTCCACCGACAACAAGGTGGCCAGCGGCGATTCCAGCTTGTCACTGGTGCAGTTCACCGAGCCGGTCTTGACCGGGTCTTGGCGCAAGCCGAGCTGGCGCGGCGTCAGCTTGGCCTTGCGCGGCGGCAGGCCGAGGTTGACACGCTGCGCGACGTCCTTGGCTGGCAGGGACTGCAGGCGCACGCTCAGCTGGCCATCGCAACTGTCGGCGAAGGGCGCGGAGAAGGTCTGCTCACCGAGCGCCACCTCCTTGCCTTTCAGGCCATCGAGAAAACGCCGCGTCTCCTCGCTGCAGCCGGCCGGGCAGCTCACCGCCTCGATGCGCCAGGCCGTTTTCGAGAAGACGGCGTCCGGCGCTTGCCGGTCCTCGGGCACAGGCGCGCTGTCGCTGTGGCTGGCGACCTTCATCCCATGCTGATGCTGCGCACCGTGCGCCGCCTCGCAAGCCTGAGCCGGACCGAGCGCCAGCAGCAGGCCGGACAGGGCCACGGCAAGGGTGGGAGCCAGACGGCGTCGGGTCATGCGTAGGCTCCGAAGGACATCGACATCCGGCCCAGCGTCGTCGCGCTGGGCGAGTTCGCCTTCAGGCGGCGGTACTTCTTGGTGCGGCCGCCCCAATAGGTGTTCTTGAACTTCACCTTTGCGACGCCGGTGCTGGACTGTGAGCCAATCCAGTGGTCGGCATCGAGCACGAAGCCGATGTGGTTCACGGCGCCACCCGAGGCCGGGAAGATGATGATGTCGCCCGGCTGGCGATTGGCTTCGTCCACGTCTTCGAACAGGCTGCTGTTCATGTAGCCCGCCACGTTCGTCTCGAATGCAGAAGCGGCGTTCGGATAGAGCTGCTTGAGCACGTGGGCCACGAAGCCCGAGCAGTCGAAGCCGTCCGTCGTCTTGCCGCCGTAGACATAGGGCTTGCCCGCCACGAGCTGGGCCACCTCGGTGGCCTTGGTTGCGATGCCTTGTCCGTCGACGGCTGCGATGCTGGGAGTGATGTTTGCCATTTGATTCTCTTCTAAACCACCGCCCCACCTCCTCTGGTGCGGCGAAAGCGAAAGTCTAGCGAGGCGTTACAAAAGGGTGTATTCCTCCTTCTAGGGGGGCGGGTACGAAAAGCGCACACTTCTGCGCCTGGCTGCCTGGCTGCCTGGCTGCCTGCATGCGTGCAGGCGCCCACCCCGCGCGTGGCGACGCGGCCGCGGCACCCGGCTTGCCGCCCGCCGGATCGGTCGTTCACCCATGGCCGCGCGCCGCGCCGAGTGCCGCTTCCAGCAGCGCGATCGCGTCACCGCGGCGCTTTCTGGCAAGGCGCTCCACGCCCACCGCCCGGGCGTCGGCACCTCCGAAGAACGCCATGATGTCGGGCAGCCGCCGTATGACACCTCGGCTGCCCCAGCCTCCATCCTCGACCTCCGTCGGAAACACCCAAACCCGGGCGCCGACCTCCTCGAGCGGTGAACCTTCCGCCCTGGCGACCGCGGCGGTGACGTCGCGCACGAGGCCGGCGCGTGCCTCGTCGGTGTACTGGCCCTCGGGAACCGTTGGCGTGATGCGGTAGATGGGGGCGGGCGCCGGAGCGCCTGAGCGATAGATCTGTGCCGGTCGGTGGACGAAGATCCAGGTGACATCGCGAACGCGCTCCTGGGTCGGGTCCATGCCCTCGTGGCGAATCAGGAGGTCGGTGAGCTCGCGCATCAGGGTCGCCTCGGAAGCCGGCTCCAGGGCCCCGTCCGGAATGTACACATCGATCATCGGCATGGCGGTTCCTTTCCTTGTGGGTACGTCGTTGCTGTGGACTGCTGCCAGTGCAGCCTGCAGAACGAGTATCAAGAAGGGGGCGCCTTGGCAGAAGTGGCCGGAATGCCATCTTCGGGGGCGATTCGGCCAACCAACCCCGGGGCGCGTCGTCCTTCGTCCTGAGGACCGGTCTTTGCCGCTCAGCGCCGGCCAAAGCGTCGGCGGTACTCGCTGGGGGTGACTCCCGTGTGGCGCTTGAACAATTCGCGGAAGGTGGCGACATCGCTGTAGCCGATCCGTCCGCAGACCACCTCAGACGTGGCCCGTGTGGTCTCGAACAGTCGCTTGGCCATCTCGATGCGAAGCGACTGCAGGTGTTTGACAGGCGGCTCGCCGAGTGCCTGCTTGAACCGGCGGTTCAAGGTGCGCTCGCTGACGGCCAACTGGCGACTGAGCTCGGAGATGCTGATGCCCTCCTTCAGGCGCTTGGCCATCCACCGCTGCGCCTGCGCAACGAGGTCGTCCCCATGCTCGAAGGCTCCCTGCAGCCCGCCGGCGTAGGGGCTCTGCAGATCCCGGTGCCTGTCGATCAGCATGAGCTTGGCGGTGTCCATGGCCAGCTTGGCATGCGCCAGTTTCTCCACCAGGCGCAAGGCGAGGTTGTGGTAGGACGTGACGGCAGCGCTGCACAGGATGCCTGCCTGTTCAGTGACGATCTCTTCGGGTTTCAGCCGCACGTCGGGATAGCGTGAGCGGAAGGTGGCGGCTTGCGACCAGTGCGTGGTGGCCGCCTTGCCATGCAGCAGTCCGGCCTCGGCAAGGAGAAACGAACCGGTGCAGTAGGTCGCCAGCAGGGCGCCGCGCTCGTGCTGGCGCTGCAATGCAGCCAATAGCGGATCCAGGGCGTGGCGGGAGGCAAGAAATCGGATGGCGTCCGGGACAAAGGGGCCGGTCAGCCAGATGGCGTCCGCACTGGCACTTCCACTGATCTGTCCGTCGACCGGGAGGATCTGGCCCGAGGCGGTCCTGACCGGCTTTCCATCGAGGGACTCCACCTTCCATTGCAACAGGCGGCTTTGCGGCGCCGGGTCGCTGCCGAGCGTCGCCAGATGGTTGGCGGCCAAGAAGATGTCGACCGGCGCGGCGACGCCCGAGGAAAGCGCGCCGTCTACGGCCCAGATGCGTACAAGCGGCATGGTGGGTCAGGAGCGCCGTGCCTGTGCCAGATCCACTGTATGAGGAGGGCGCGGCCGGCAGCGGTGGGCCCATTGCGCAGGGCCGATCGCGCGGTGCCAATTGTGCCCGTCGGCACCCGCAGCGCTCATGCGCCACGACACACCAAGAAAAAAGCCACAAGTCCTTGCGAACTTGCGGCTTTGTCTGGCTCCCCGACCTGGGCTCGAACCAGGGACCTACGGATTAACAGTCCGGCGCTCTACCGACTGAGCTATCGGGGAATGGAGGCATGAATTATAAGCCTGACTCTTTTTCTCTCACCCTTGGCCTCCGGGAGAGAAAAAGCCTTGCGATCAACGCAAGGCCTTCAGTCGAGGAAGCCTGTTCGGTACAGGCTCACTCAGCATTCTTGGCTCCCCGACCTGGGCTCGAACCAGGGACCTACGGATTAACAGTCCGGCGCTCTACCGACTGAGCTATCGGG
Organism: Eleftheria terrae; assembly: GCF_030419005.1. NCBI lineage: Bacteria > Pseudomonadati > Pseudomonadota > Betaproteobacteria > Burkholderiales > Eleftheria > Eleftheria terrae. The sequence continues at coordinate 1,235,166 of NZ_CP106951.1, read as the reverse complement.
GAATCGAGACCGAGATTATAGGCAGATTCTTAAGATCACTGCAAGTCAGTTTGCAAGGAAACAAAAAACGTTCTTGGCGCCATCGGGTAGAGGTAGACGTGGCCGAACTGGTTGGGCGACTCGCGCCACGCCCGCTTGTCGGTCACGTTCTGCACGCCGGCGCGCCAGCGCAGGGTGCTGCCTTGCCACTTGTTCTCCTGCACCAGGCCGACGTCATAGCGGGTCCAGGAGGGGATGTGGATGCTGTTGTCCGGTAGCACCTCGCGATTGCTTTCGTGAACCAGCGCAGCGAGCAGGCTCAAGCCCTCCCACTGGGGCACCCGGTAGCGGGCCTGGGCCTTCAAGGTGCGCTCGGGCACGTTGACCGGGCGCTTGCCGCGCAGGCTGGTGTCCAGGCTGCCGCGGCGCTCGGCATCGAGGAACATCGCGCTGGCGTCGAAGCGCCAGCGCTCCCATTGCATGCCGAAGTTGCCTTCCAGCCCGCGGTGGCGCGCCGTGCCGTCGAAGCGCCAGGTGCACGGGCTGTCGGCGCTGCAGCCGGCGATCGGGCGGTCAATGTCGAACAGGCTGACGCCCCAGTCGATGCGACCCGCATTGGCCTTCACACCGAGCTCCACCTGTCGGCTCTTCAGGGGCTTCAGGGCTTCGCCGGCGTTGGTGTACCGGTCGCTGCGGTTGGGCGTCACTTCCGACTCGACGCCACGGCCCCAGCTGGCATAGGCGTGGTGCTGAGGCGCGAACTCATAGCTCAGCGCGGCCCACGGCGTGGTGAAGGACTGGTCGTAATCCGTGGGCCGGGAGCCGTCGGTGCGGACGCTTTCGCGGTCCAGTCGCGTGTGCCGCAGGCCCAGCCAGGCGGTCCAGCGGGGCGCCAGCTCGATGGCGTCGTTCAGGTAGAACTCGGTGGATCGCTCGGTGCGGTCGGTGAACTGGTCCGGCCCTCCCGCGGAGCGCGGGACTTGGGTGCGGCCATCGACGGTGCCGGTCCCGGCGATGTCGTTGACCTGTACCGGCCCGCGCACCTTGTGCCGCGAGACCAGCACGCCGGCCCGCGCCGTGTGGCGCAGCGGCCCGGTGCTGAAGCGGCCATCGGCGAACACGTTGGCCGACCGGGTGCGGCGGCGCTCGTTGTCGCTGACGAACTCCCACACGGTGAAGCTGCCGTCTTCGGCATATCGGTCGCAGGGGTTGCAGTTGTAGTCCGCGTCGTACACGCCGTAGGGAAAGGCCAGCCGGTCGTCGGTTTCCAGGTGCTGGAAGCCATAGTGCGCAGTCAGCTTCCAGTCGGCATTGAGGCGGTGCTGCAGGCGCAGCGATCCGGTCGCGCCTTCCATCACCACCGGCTGTGTCCACGACTGGTTGTTGAGGTTGATGCGCGGGTTGACCGGGCGCGGCAGCCGGTCGCCCAGCAGGCTGAAGCCGGGCTGGCTCGGCTGGCTGCGCTTGCTGAGCTCCACTTCGGCCTCCAGCACGGTGTCGGGGGTGAGCTGCCAGTCGCCGGCGACGGCGAGCAGGCGGCGATGGCCCTCGGCGTCCCGCAGGTGCGGGTCGAGGTGCTGGTAGGCCGCGTTGATGCGCAGGCCGAAGCGCTGTTCGCTGCCGAAGCGCTCGCCCACATCGGCTGCCAGGCCGAAGGTGCCGGGGCTCTCGTAGCCGATCTCGAGGCTGCGCACCCGGCCCTGCGGACGCTTCACGACATGGTTCACCAGTCCGCCCGGTGCGCTGGTGCCGGCCTGGATGCCGCTGGTGCCCTTGAGCAGTTCCACCGAGGCCTTGTTGTCCAGCGGGATCGAGGTTTCGGCGCTGATCGGCAGCCCGTCGCGGCGGTAGTTGTACTTGTTGTCCAGCGTGAAGCCCCGCACGCTGAGGTAGTCCCAGTAGCCCTGCGAGTTGTAGGAGTCGCTGACGCTGGCGTCCAGCAGCGTCAGGTCGGACAGGCGGGTCAGCCCGCGATCCTTCAAGTCGTCCAGCGGCACCACACGGGCCTGGAAGGGCGACTTCGCCAGGGGCAGGTCGCCGAAGCCGGACACCGCGGCCCGTGAGGTCGGTGCCTGCCCGCGCACGGTGACCTCGGGCAGTTCGGCCGGGCCGGAGGCTTGCGCCATCGCCGCCGGGGCCAGCAGGCAGGCCAGCGCCACGGGCGTCAGGCGCAGTGAGTACGGGTGGTGGTTTGCCATCGTGCAGTCCTTGTTCGATGGCAGGGGAGAGGTCGGCCACGGCGGCGACTGATGCGGGCCGTGGATGCCAACAGCTTCCCTGCGCGAGGATTACCTCGGGCCTGCCAGGTGAACGTTCCGGCGGGCTCAATCAGGTTCAAAGGGTTTTTCTCAGCCGGCCCGACCAGGCCAGCACCCCCAGCAAGTGCCATCAGCGGTGCTGATGTGCGGGCCGCATTCTAGCCAGCGCCTCGCAGCAAGAAGAAGCGGCCGGCCTGGCCTGTGGCGAAAGTGCTGATGCCGGTCAAGCGCTTTCGGTGCCGGCGTCCGCGCCGCTGGCGTCCGGTGCCGGCCATCGCAACTTCTCCGTGGCGGCGCTCATCCTGGGCGCGCCTTGCGCGCCGTCGTGGGCGGGCGGCCGGCGCGCAAGTGGCGGGGAATCACCCCCGTTCCTTGCATCCACGCGCTTTGATCAGGCCGGCAGACTACCTATACTCGCCCGACAACTTCAAGCCGTAGAAAGGCACGGTTGTATGCTCGACGGCAGCGAGGTAGGAGAGCGTGACGGCACACTGGATGCCATTGTCATCGCGGCCGAGGGCCGGGCGGCGGTGTGCGAGCAGCGTGTCTTGCGTCTGCGCGAGGCCGGGGGCGACTCCCGGTACGCAGAAGCAACGCTGGCACTGTCTCGGGAGCATCTTGCGATCGTGCATCGCATTCGCGCGAACCTGCTCGGCCTGTCACAGCAGGCCCGAGAGCTGGAGGTGCTGAGCCGGAGCGCCCAACTGCAGTTCCAGCTGATCGCGAAGCCAAGTCACGCCGAAACCGCCGCGGCGCGCCGGCCTTTGACCGGTCACTTGATCGGCTGATGCCGGCGTTGCAGCAGCGCCGGTGATCGCCCTCCCGAAGTACCGCGCTTCACCGTGCCGGATCGGGCCAGCGTGGAGCAGGAGCGAAGTCGGCGAGCCGTTTCCCCGCCTCTCCATCGCTTCATTCACTGCCCGTAGCGCCACCAGGAACGCGCGGCCGAACCGCAGCGGGGCGCCACCGGGGGCACAGCGGGCCGCTGCACCACAGCGCTGGGCACTGGAGCGCCGCGCCAGGCGGGGCGCGGTCAGGCCGGGAGGCACGGGCCGCTGGCTCAGTCGTCGAATACCGGTGTTTCCACACCGAGCACCTTGTGCAGCTTCGGACTGGTGGTGGTGTATTGCAGCTGCACCCGCTTGTCGGGGAACACATAGGGGGCCGCACCAAAAGCCGCCAGTGCTGCTTCGTGGAAACCGGACAGGATGAGCTTCTTCTTGCCCGGGTAGGTGTTGATGTCCCCCACCGCGAAAATGCCCGGCACGCTGGTTTCGAACTTCTCGGTGTCCACCACCACTTGGCGGCGTTCGAGTTCGAGCCCCCAATGGGCGATCGGGCCCAGTCGCGGGCTCAGGCCGAAGAACACCAGGAGCATCTCCAGCGGCACGATGCGGGTCACGCCGTCGCTGCCGGTGACCTTCAATCCGGTGAGCCGGCCGTCACGCTCCTCGATGCCGGTGGCCTGGCCGATGATGAGCTGCATGCGGTGCTCGTCGCACAAGGCGCGCATGCGCGATACCGAGGCCGGCGCGGCACGGAAGTCGTCGCGTCGGTGGATCAGGATGACGCTGGCTGCCTGCTGTGGCCCGTCTTGCGCGAAGTTGAGCGCCCAATCCAGGGCGGAGTCGCCGCCACCGATGATGACCAAGTGCTTGCCGGCAAACTGGGAAGGACTGCGCACGCGGTAGAACAGCTGCCGCTCCGCGTAGGCCTCGATGCCTTCCACCTTCAGCGTGCGCGGCTGGAAGGCACCGACGCCCGCCGCGATGAACACGGTCTTGGCGATGAACCGGCTGCCGCGAGAGGTCTCGAGGTCGAAGCGACCGTCCTCGCGTCGGTCCAGGGCCGCCACTTCCTGGCCCAGATGCAGGGTGGCGCCAAACGGCTCGATCTGCTGCAGCAGGCGTTCTGTCAGCTCGCGGCCGGTGCACGCCGGGACCGCGGGAATGTCGTAGATCGGCTTGTCGGGATACAGCTCGATGCACTGACCGCCAGGGTAGCCGAGCGAGTCAATGACATGCGCCTTGATTTCCAGCAGGCCCAGCTCGAACACCTGGAACAGGCCCACCGGGCCGGCGCCCACGATGACGGCATCGGCCTCGATGGGGGCCGGGCGGGCGTCGCCGCTGCCCGGGCCGGGCTCATGCGCGCTGACAGCGCCGGTGGTCGGCGGGGCGTCGGACATCGGCTCCATGGGGGCGGACACCGATGCGGCTCAGCGCTGCAGCTCGGGCAGCTTGCCGGTCTTGTCCTTCCACTCCTCGGCGTCGGGCAGGGCGGCCTTGCGCTTGGTGATGCTGGGCCATTGTTTGGCCAGGTCCGCATTCAGCTGGATGAAATGCTGCTGGTCACCCGGCACGTCTTCCTCCGGCAGGATCGCGTTGACCGGGCACTCGGGGATGCACACCGCGCAGTCGATGCACTCGTCCGGATCGATGGCCAGGAAATTGGGGCCCTCCCGGAAACAGTCCACCGGGCACACGTCCACACAATCGGTGTACTTGCAGCGGATGCAGGCCTCGGTCACTACGTGAGTCATACGGGTCTCGTCTGTGGTTGACAGTTGTTCTGGCGGGCGCCACTGGGGGCGCTTTGGCGTGGGGCCCCGGACGTGCCGGCCGGGCCGGCGCGCCGCGCGGGAAATCGAGCGGCCGATTTTAAGGCTTGAGGGTTTTCTCGGGGGCTTGATGCGGCGCAATGACCTCGCAGGCGGCCGGCTCGCCAGGCTGGCCCTCGGCCGCGGGCAGCGGGGTCGCGCCGGCCCCCACCACCACCACGGTGGGGCGCCCGGCATGCAGCACGCCGGCCTGCACGAGTTGCTCCACCGTGTGGTCGCTCTGCAACTGGTCGGGCCAGCCGGCACGCGACACCACGCTGGCGGGTGTGTCGGCCGGCCAGCCAGCCTCCTGCAGGCGGCGGGAGAGCGCGGCCAGCTGCTTGCCCGCCATGTAGAACACCTCGGTGTCGGCGCTGCGGCTGGCATGCAGTTCGCCGCTGCGTGTCATCGCGGTGGCCAGGCTCACGCTGCGCCCGCCACCACGCCGCGTGAGCGGACGGCGGGTGCCCGCCGCGGCGGCCAGCGCGGCCGTGACGCCAGGCACCACTTCAGCCGCGAGGCCGGCCGTGGCGACGGCAGCCAGCTCTTCCTCCAGCCGCCCGAAGACGCTCGGATCGCCGCCCTTCAGGCGCACGACCAGGGCATGTTCGCGCGCATGGCGCACCAGCAGGGCGTTGATCAAGGCCTGGCCGGTGCTGTCGGCGAAGCCGCGCTTGCCCACATCCAGCCAGCGGGCCTGGGGCGCCAGCTCGCGCAGGGCCGGATCGGTGAGGGCATCGAACAACACGACATCGGCCTGGGCGAGCAGGCGCGCGCCGCGCAGCGTGATGAGGTCGGCCGCCCCGGGCCCCGCGCCGATGAAGACGACCTTGCCCATGCCCACGCCCCCGGCCCGTTTCAGCGGGCTGCCTGGACCAGCAAGGCGCCGCTGGTGCGGTTGCTGGTCGGATCCACGATGATCAGCGCGCCGCCCACCCGGTTGTCCTGGTAGGACTCGACCGGCAGTGGCTGCTGGGTCTCGATGACGACGTTGCCGATGTCATTGACGGCCAGCTCATGTGCTTCGCTGGCCTGCAGGCTGTGGATGTCCAGCCGGCTTTCGATGCTGGCAATGCGCGCCTGCACCCAGCGGTTGCCATGGCGCACCCAGTACTTGCGCCCGACCACCGCTGGCTCGGTGTCCAGCCAGGCCAGCGTGGCGGCGAAGCGGTTGCTGGCGCTGATGGACTGGGGGCTGCCGATCCAGTCGCCGCGCGACACGTCGAGCTGGCGGTCCAGCACCACGCCGGCCGATTCACCGGCAACGCAGGCGTCCACCACCTCGCCAGCGCGGCGCACCTCGGCCACGGTGGCGAGCTCGCCGCTGGGGAACAGCTGCACCTGGTCGCCCGCCTTCACGCTGCCGTGCGCGATGCGGCCCCACAGCGTGCGCGGCTGGTTGCCGGTGCCTTCGCCTTCGCGGGCCACGTACTGGACGGGCAGCAGCAGCTGGCCGGTCTTGCGCTCCTGCGTCGTCGGCAGCGACTCAAGCAGCTGCAGCAGCGAAGGGCCCTGGTACCAGTCGGCCTGCAGTGGCGTGGTGACGTTGTCGCCGCGCAGCGCAGAGACCGGGATGATGCCGGCCACCTGGATGCCGGCCTGCTCGCAGAAGGCCAGCAGTGCCCGGCGCACCGCATCGAAGGCCGGCGCCGGGTCGGCGACGGCATCGAGCTTGTTCACTGCAAAGACGATGCTCGGCACCCGCAGCAGGTGGGCCAGCAGCGCATGCCGGCGGGTCTGCGGCAGCAGGGCCACCGCTTGCGCCGTGGTGTCGAGCTTGGTGATGTCGACCAGCACCACGGCTGCATCGCTGCCCGCAGCGGCGGTCACCATGTTGCGGGTGTACTGCTCGTGGCCCGGTGCGTCGGCAATGATGAACTTGCGCGTCTTGGTGGCGAAGTAGCGGTAGGCGACGTCGATCGTGATGCCTTGCTCCCGCTCGGCCTCCAGGCCGTCGGTCAGCAGCGAGAGGTCGATAGGCTGGCCGGCGGCACGCCGCTCCAGCGTGTCGAGCTGGTCGGCCAGGATGGCGCGGCTGTCGAACAGCAGGCGGCCGATCAGGGTGCTCTTGCCATCATCGACGCTGCCGGCGGTCAGGAAACGCAGGGCGCGGTGGTCAGCCTCTTGTGCGACCGGGCTGGTGGTGTGAACGGCGGCAGACATCAGAAATACCCTTCTTTCTTGCGGCGCTCCATCGAAGCGTCGGAGGTGCGGTCGTCCATGCGGGTGGCGCCGCGTTCGCTCACCGTGACGGTGAGGGTCTCGGCCACGATCTCGGCTGGCGTGGCGGCGTCGCTCTCCACCGGGCAGGTGCAGGTCATGTCACCCACCGTGCGGAAGCGCACCTGCACCGTCTCGGCGGCCTCGCCGGCTTCCACGGGCGTGACCTCGGTCACCGGCACCAACAGGCCCTTGCGGCGCACCACCTGGCGGTCGTGGGCGTAGTAGATGTGGGGCAGCGGGATGTTCTCGCGGGCGATGTAGAGCCACACGTCCAGCTCGGTCCAGTTGCTGATGGGGAAGGCACGCATGTGCTCGCCCGGCTTGATGCGGGTGTTGAACAGCGTCCACAGCTCGGGCCGCTGCTCCTTGGGCTGCCATTGGCCAAAGCTGTCGCGGTGCGAGAAGATGCGCTCCTTGGCGCGGGCCTTCTCTTCATCGCGGCGGGCGCCGCCGATCAGCAGGTCGAAGCGATGTTCCTCGATCGCTTCCAGCAGGGCCACCGTCTGGTGTCCGTTGCGCGACTCCAGCGGGTGCGACAGGCGCACGGTGCCGCGCTTGATGGAGTCTTCGAGGTGGCCCACCACCAGGCGCTCACCCATCTCGGCGATGCGGCGGTCGCGGAACTCGATCACCTCGGGGAAGTTGTGGCCGGTGTCCACGTGCAGCAGCGGGAAGGGCAGGCGGCCTTTGAACTGGCCCTGGCCCAGGCTGTTCTTGAAGGCCTTCTCGGCCAGGCGCAGCACCACGCAGGAGTCCTTCCCGCCCGAGAACAGCAGGGCAGGGCGCTCGAAGGCGGCCACCGTCTCGCGCAGGATGAAGATGGCTTCTTCCTCCAGCCAGTCAAGATGTCGGCGGTCCAGTTCGGGCAGCAGTTGGTTGACGCTCACAGGGGCGTTCATGCTCGGGCTCCAATGATCGAAACGGCAGCGGGTGCGTCTTGCTTGACGTGCAGCCCGCATTCCTTGGCTTTTTCATCTTCCCACCACCAGCGGCCGGCGCGGAAATCTTCTCCGACGGCGATCGCGCGGGTGCACGGGGCGCAGCCGATGCTGGGATAGAACTGGTCGTGCAGCGGGTTGTAGGGCACCTCGTAGGTGGCGATGTAGTGCCACACGTCGTTCCAGGTCCAGTCGGCCAGCGGGTTGAACTTGATGCGACCCTGGTCGTCGGCCTCGCTGAAGGGCACCACCCCGCGGTTGGCCGACTGCTCGCGCCGCAGGCCGGTGACCCAGGCGCTGCGGCCCTTCAGCATGCGGGCCAGCGGCTCGAGCTTGCGGATGCCACAGCACTGCTTGCGCAGGTCGATGCTCTCGTACATGGCCTTGTCGCCATGCCGGTCGACGAAGTGCACCACCGATTCCGCCACCGGCCGGTACACCTCCACCGCCAGGCCATAGCGCTGCTCGATGCGCTCGATCAGCGCCACGGTCTCGGCATGCAGCGCGCCGGTTTCCAGCGTACCGACAGCAATGCCGATGCGCTCGCGGGCGATCAGGTCGGTCAGCACCATGTCCTCGGCGCCCAGGCTGGTGGCCTGGACCACCGTGCCGGCATGCTGGCTGGCCGCCGCCTGCAGCAGCGCCTGGGTGTGGGCGAGCTTGGCGGCGAAATCGACCGAGGGGCGGGCGTACAGCGAGATCGCGTTCATGCGTTCACCTTGTCCTTGCGCACGAACAGCGGCTGGTGCTGCCGCACGTCGCCCTGGTAGTAGGCCGGGAAGAAGCCGAGCGTGCGTTGTGCGACTTCCACGCTCTGGCCTTCGCGCAGGACGGCGGTGTCGAAGCCGGTGCGTGCCATCAGCGGCGTCATGTCGACCACCACGTCGCCGGTGCCGCGGATCTCGCCGCGGTAGCGGTAGCGGCTGCGTAGCAGGCGCGCCTGGCTGTAGGCGCGGCCATCGGTCCACTTGGGGAAGTGCAGCACGACGAGCTCGAGCCGGGCCAGGTCGTCGGCCAGGACCTCGATGTCGGCATCGTTCGGGAAGGACACGCCCACTGGCAGCCCGGCGGGCCACTGCTCGCGCATGTGGCGCCATTGGGCCCAGCTCAGCAGCGTGTGGGCGGCCGGGGTCACCGGCCGGTCTTCCGGGATCAGTGTCCAGCGGTCGGTGGCGGCGGAGATGAATTCCATGTCGTTCTCCTCAGGCGGCCAGGGCCTTGTGGCCGGTGGTGCGGCGTACCGCATTGGTCGCCGTCTTGAACGGGTCCAGCCCGATGCGCTTGACGGTATCGATGAAGCGCTCGTTGGCGGCACGCTGGCTGCGATAGGTCTCCACCACCGCCTCGATGACGTCCGGCACCTCGTCGGCCGCGAAGGACGGGCCGATCACCTTGCCGGCGACGGAGGCGCCGCTCTGATGCGTGCCATCTGAGCCCCCCAGCGTGATCTGGTACCACTCGGAGCCGTCCTTGTCGACGCCGAGGATGCCAATGTGGCCGGTATGGTGGTGGCCGCAGGAGTTGATGCAGCCGCTCATGTGCACGTCGATGTCGCCGATGTCGTACAACTCGTCCAGGTCCTGGTAGCGCTCTGCAATGGCTTCGGCGATCGGGATCGAACGGGCATTGGCCAGGGCGCAGAAGTCGCCACCTGGGCAGGCGATCATGTCGGTCAGCAGGCCGATGTTGGGCGTGGCGAAGCTGGCCGAGCGGGCCGCCTGCCAGAGGGCGTAGAGGTCGGACTCGCGCACCCACGGCAGCACCAGGTTCTGGTCATGGCTGACACGGATCTCGCCGGCGCTGTAGCGGTCGGCGATGTCGGCTGCGGCTTCCATCTGCGCGTCGGTCACGTCGCCCGGCGCCTGGCCGACTCGCTTGAGCGAGAGGGTCACGGCACGGTAGCCGGGGAAGCGATGCGGGTGCACATTGCGCTCCAGCCAGCGCTGGTAGGCGGGCGGGGCGTCGGTCACGGCGCTGCCGAGCGCGTCGTTGGCGGCCTTGAATTCCACCCCGGCCGGCACGTCGAAGTACTGCGCCACACGGTCCAGTTCCTCGAGCGGGATCAGGTGGGCGGTGCCGTCGACGTCATGCTCCAGGATCTGCAGGAACTCTTCTTCCACGGCCTTGATGAAGCGCTCGCCTTCGGCCTTCACCAGGATCTTGATGCGGGCCTTGTACATGTTGTCGCGGCGGCCGTAGCGGTTGTAGACCCGCACGATGGCCTCGATGAAGACCAGGATCTGCTGCCACGGCAGGAACTCGCGCACCACCGTGCCGGTGATCGGCGTGCGGCCCATGCCGCCGCCGGCCAGCACCTTGAAGCCGACCTCGCCGGCCTCGTTGCGCAGCAGCTGCAGGCCGATGTCGTGCCAGGCGATGGCGGCGCGGTCCTCGGCCGCCCCGCTCACCGCGATCTTGAACTTGCGGGGCAGGAAGGCGAACTCGGGGTGCAGCGTCGACCACTGGCGCAGGATCTCGCAATAGGGCCGCGGATCGATGAGCTCGTCCGGGGCGATGCCCGCGAAGGCATCGCTGGTGATGTTGCGGATGCAGTTGCCCGAGGTCTGGATACCGTGCATCTGCACCTCGGCCAGCTCGTCCATCACATCGGCGGCACGGTCCAGCGGGATCCAGTTGAACTGCATGTTCTGCCGCGTCGTGAAGTGGCCGTAGCCGCGGTCATAGGTGCGGGCGATGTGGGCCAGCTTGCGCAACTGGCGCGTGCTCAGCTCGCCATAGGGCACCGCGATGCGCAGCATCGGCGCATGGCGCTGGATGTACCAGCCGTTCTGCAGGCGCAGCGCGCGGAAATCATCTTCGCTGAGCGTGCCGGCGAGGTTGCGCTCCAGCTGGTCGCGGAATTGCGCGGCGCGTTGCTTGACGAAGCGATCGTCGAACTCGGTGTATTGATACATCGTAGGTTCTCAGTGAATGACCTTCAGGCCGGCTGCCACCAGCGAGCCGCACAGCAGCGTGCGGACGAGGCGTTCCGGCATTTTTCTAGTGAGTTGTGCGCCCAGCCAGATGCCCGGGATGGAGCCCACCAGCAGTGCGCCCAGCAGGCCCCACTCCACATGGCCGAGCGTCGCATGGCCGATGCCAGCCACCAGGGTCAGCGGCACCGCGTGGGCGATGTCGGTGCCCACCAGCCGCTTGGCGTCCAGCTGCGGGTAGAGAAAGAGGATCAGGGTTGCGCCGATGGCACCGGCGCCAATGGAGCTGAGCGACACCAGCACGCCCAGCACCAGACCGGCGAGCACCGTCAGCAGCGGCTTGCGATGCTCCGGCGTCCAGCGTTGCAGACGCAAGGCGACCGAATGCCAGGTTTTCTTGAACGCCACCGTCACTGCCGTGAGCAGCAGCGCGATGCCCAGCGAGAGCGTCAGGGCGCTGGCCCAGCCCTTGGTGACGCCGGTGAAGTGCATCAGCGCCACGGTGCCCACCGCGGCCGGGATGCTGCCCGCCAGCATCAGGCCTGTGATGCGGTAGTCGACATGGCCGTGCTGGTGGTGGGCGAGGGAGCCGGAGCTTTTCGTGATGGCGGCAAACCACAGGTCAGTCCCGATCGCGACGGCCGGATTCAGCTTGAACACCGACAGCAGCAGCGGCGTCATCAGCGAGCCACCGCCGACACCCGTCATGCCGACGATGGCGCCCACTGCGAACCCGCCGAGAACCGCAACCAGATCCATGTCTACCTTTCTTGTGGAGAACCCGCGGCGAACCGGCGGTCCACCTCGGGAGTTCGCACTTTATGAGGGCGCTATATAAAAACGAACTACTGTTTGGTTGGTTGTTTATCGAATATCGTTATTTGGCGCGGCAGGGGCGGGAGGCAGGCTGGCTAGAATTCGCCGCCATGCACGCCCTCGCTTACCCCGCCGGGTCAGAACGACCGGCCCTTCCCGCTGTTTCCCCTCGCTCCTTGTTGCGACGCCTGACCGGCGCCCTGGGCATTGCCGCCGCCCTGGTGCTGGCCGGCTGCCAGACGCCACCCGCCGCGCCGCCGGTACCAGTGCAGCCTCCGATACCGCCCGCCGCAGTGGTCAAGCCGCCGCCCAAGCCGCCACGCATCGGCATTGCCCTCGGCGGTGGGGCGGCACGCGGCTTTGCCCACATCGGTGTGCTGCAGGTGCTGGAAGAAAACGGCATCAAGCCCGATCTGGTGGCCGGCACCTCGGCCGGCAGCCTGGTGGCGGCGCTCTACGCCGCCGGCAAGACGCCCACCCAGTTGGCGACGCTGGCTGATTCGATGGACGAGCTCAGCATCACCGACTGGTCGTACCCCTTCCGCGGCCTCTTGCGGGGCGACGCACTGGCCAAGTACGTCAACCAGCAAACCGGCAACAAGCTCATCGAGCAGATGCGCCTGCCGCTCGGCATCGTGGCGACCGACCTGGGCAACGGCCAAGCCATCCTCTTTCAGCGCGGCGACGCGGGCCTGGCGGTGCGGGCGTCCAGTGCGGTCCCGGCGGTCTTCCAGCCGGTGCGCATCGGCAATCGGGAATATGTGGACGGTGGCCTGGTGTCCCCGGTGCCGGTGCGCTTCGCTCGCCAGATGGGGGCCGACTTCGTCATCGCGGTCGACATTTCCTCGCCGCCCGACGGCAATGCAGTGAGCGATGCGGTCCGCATGCTGCTGCAAACCTTCGCGATCATGGGTCGCAGCATCAACCAGTTCGAGCTGAAGAACGCCGACGTCGTGCTGACCCCCAAGCTCACCGGTGTTTCCGGCGCCGATTTCACGGCCCGGGGCCGGTCCATCCAGGCCGGCCGGGAAGCCGCGCAAGCGGCACTGGCCGAGTTGAAGGCCAAGCTGGCGGCGAGGCAGTCGCACTGAGGCCGGCTTCCCGGGACGCGGACGGCCTGCGTCCGCACCGCACGCCTGCGGCGCAGCCGCCATGCTGCGGGCATAAAAAAGCCCGACGGCAAGCCGTCGGGCTGAAGGTACCTTGAAAAGAGGGTTTCGAGAGGTACCGAGGAGACAACCTTTCAGGGAGACCGTGAACAATCACGGTACTTCCACAGATCGGGGCTGGCAGAAGAAGTTCAACCCCGACACAAAACCTTACTTCAAGCGACGGGCCGCTTGGCGGCCTTGGCAGCTTGGGTGGCCTTCACCGCCGAGTTGGTGACGGCCTGGAAGTTGGCTTCCGCCACATCAGCGGCCTGCTTGGCGGCCTTGTGCACGCTTTCGAATGCATTGTTGGCGGCGGCCACCGCCGACTTCACCAGGGCCACCGCGTTCTCGGTGCCGGCCGGCGCATTCTTGACGGCGGTGTCGACCACGGCCAGGAACTTGCGCTGGGCTTCCGCCAGCTGCGCCTCGGCCACGCGCGTGACTTCGGCATTGGTGGACTGGGCGATGTCATAGACATGGCGGCTGTAGGCGGCCGCCTTCTCGGCCGCAGGCTGCAGCAGCGAGGCCTGCAGCGCCAGCAGTTCCTGCGCGTCCTTGACGGACAGCACGGCCTGCGCATGCTCCGCCACTTCGCCCAGCGAAGCCTTGGCAACCTGCACATTCAGCTCAACCAGCTTCTCGACGCCTTCGAAGGCCTTTTGCGTCAGGCCGAAAAGCGTTTCGACATTGGTCTTCTGGGCGGCAATCAGTTGTTCAGCGGTGAGCATGTTGGGGGACCTCCTGAGGTGGCAGAACGGGTACGAGCGGTGATGGGTTGAATCAGCTGCTTTTGTTGCGATGCAGCATGAAGGCCAGTATAAAGATTCGACGCAAGCTTGCAAGGCTTCCATGTTGCATTGCAGCAATCTAGGGCCCATCCTCTATTTACAGGGGTTGGAGGGGGGGATGGGCCTGCACTTTGCTGCAGGTGCGTGACACCCAGGCGACGAAGCGGGGCCCGCGGCGCGGGCACAATTCGACGGCTGTTGTCTTTCCACCCAGCGTGCGGCCGCCAGTGCAAGCGTTCTACTCCGACCATTTCGTGCTCCCCTTGCCTCCCGGGCACCGCTTCCCAATGGCGAAGTACCGGCTCTTGCGCGAGGCGCTGGAACGGGAGCTGCCGGAGGTGGTTTTGCAGGAAGCCCCGGCGGCGAGCGACGGCGAGCTGGCACTGGCGCACGAGCCGTCGTATGTCTCCGCCGTCTGTGAAGGCTGGCTGGATGCTGCCCAGCAGCGCGAGATCGGCTTTCCCTGGTCGCCCCAGATGGTCGAGCGCGCACGCCGCTCGGTGGGCGCGACAGTGGCTGCAGCGCGAGTGGCGCTCCAGCAGGGCATCTCGGCCAACCTGGCAGGGGGCACGCACCACGCCTACGCCGACAAGGGCAGCGGCTACTGCGTCTTCAACGATGTCGCAGTGGCCGCGCGCCTGATGCAGGCGGAGTGGCATCGCTGGCACCGGCGGCTCCTGCGCGTGGCGGTGATCGACCTGGACGTGCACCAGGGCAACGGCACCGCCGCCATCTTTCGCGACGACAGCACCGTCTTCACCCTGTCGCTGCATGGCGAGCGGAACTTCCCGTTCCGCAAGGAGGCCAGCGATCTGGATGTCGAGCTGCCGGACGGCTGCGACGACAGCGGCTACCTGCATGCGCTGGATGCCGCGCTCGCCACCCTGTGGCAGCGCCACGGCGACACACCGCCCGGCCTGCTGTTCTACCTGGCCGGGGCGGATCCATATGAGGGCGACCGCCTCGGCCGCCTCAAGCTGAGCGCCGCCGGGCTCGCGGCACGCGACGCGCGCGTCTTCGCGGCGGCACGCGAGCGCGGCATCCCGGTCGCCGTCTCGATGGCTGGCGGCTACGGCCATGTGATCGAGGAGACCGTGGCACTGCAGCTGCGCACCCTCCGCCTGGCTGTCGAACACCACCGAATCTTGAACGCCTGCGAGCAAGCCCATGTCCCGACTGCAGCCTGAGACCCGAGAGGACTACCGCCATTTCCTGCCGATCAGCACCCGCTGGATGGACAACGATGTCTACGGCCACCTGAACAACGTCGTCTATTACAGCTATTTCGACACGGTGGTGAATGAGTACCTGATTGCCCGGGGCGCACTGGACTTCCATGCCGGCGAGGTCATCGGCCTGGTGGTCGAGACGCACTGCAACTACTTTGCGTCCCTGGCCTTCCCCCAGCAGGTGGACGCCGGTCTGCGGGTCGCGCACATGGGCAGCTCCAGCGTGCGCTACGAAATTGGCCTGTTCGCCCGGGGCGAGCGGCAGACCGCGGCGCGCGGGCATTTCGTGCACGTATATGTCGACCGCGCCACCCGGCGGCCGGCGGCCTTGCCGGCGCAGCTGGTAGCGGCGCTGGAGCTGCTGCGCACCGATGCGATCGTCCGGTGAGGGCGGCAGCCATGTCCATCTTCGACCGCATCGCCGAGGAACGCATCGCGCGTGCCATCGAGGCGGGCGAGCTGTCGGGCCTGCCCGGCGAAGGGCAGCCGCTGGAGCTGGACGACGACGCCCTGGTGCCGCCATCCCAGCGTGCGGCGATGCGCGTGCTGAAGAATTCGGGCTATGTGCCCGAAGAGGTGCGCCAGCTCAAGGCCTTGCGCGAGATGGAGCAGGCCCTGCGCCGCCTGCCGCCCGGCGCACAGGAGGCCGAAGCCCTGACGCGGCGCCTGCTCGGCGTGCGCCTGGCCCTCGAGCGGGCAGGCTTGTCGGTGGGCAACCAGGCGGACTGGGCGCGTTATGCCGGGCCGCTGGGCCGGGCCCTGGCAACCGGGAAGCCGGATCAGGATGCACAGAACGACGATGGGTCAACCCCGGGGCCGCGGTGCCCCTGATCAGGAGAGCGGATCGATGAAGCCCAAGGTGCTGGTCACGCGCAAGGTATTTCCCGAGGTGCTGGAGCGGCTCGGCGCGCATTTCGAGCTGGAAGTCAACGACACCGAGCGACCCTGGACGGCGGACGAACTGCTCGCCCGCGTGCAGGACAAGGCCGGCATCTACCTGACGCCGACCAATCGCGTCGATGCGGCGGTGCTGGACGCCGGGCCTGGGCTGAAGGTGGTCGCCAACATGGCCGTCGGCTTCAACAACATCGACGTGGCCGCCTGCACTGCGCGCGGCGTGCTGTGCACGAACACGCCGGACGTGCTGACCGAAACCACCGCCGACTTCGGCTTCGCCCTGCTGCTGGCCGCTGCCCGCCGGCTGACGGAATCGGAGCGCTTCCTGCGCGCCGGGCAGTGGCGCAACTGGAGCTTCGACATGATGATGGGCCGCGAGGTGCACGGCAGCACGCTGGCCATCCTCGGCATGGGGCGCATCGGCCAGGCGATTGCCCGGCGCGGCGCATGGGGCTTCGGCATGCAGGTGATCTACCACAACCGCTCGCGCCTGCCTGCCGACACCGAAGCGGCGCTGAAGGCGACGCATGTGAGCAAGGAAGCGCTGCTGCGCCAGGCGGACCACCTGATGATCGTGCTGCCTTACTCGGCCGAGACCCACCATGCGGTGGGCGCGGCCGAGCTGGCCCTGATGAAGCGGTCAGCCACCCTGACCAACATTGCCCGGGGCGGGGTGGTCGACGACGCGGCCCTGGCCGGGGCGCTGCGGGAGCGGCGCATCGCCGCTGCGGCGCTGGACGTCTTCGAGGGCGAACCACAGGTGCATCCGGCGCTGCTCGACCTGCCCAACGCCGTGCTCACGCCGCACATTGCCAGCGCCACCGTGCAGACGCGACGGGCCATGGCGCAATTGGCGGCCGACAACCTGATCGCCGGGCTAGGCTGCGGGCCGCAGGCCGGCCGGCCGCCCACGCCGCTCAACCCGCAGGTCTTGGCACAGGGCGGTTGATGCCCGGCACCACCGCCGGGGCGCTGCCACAATGGCGGCGATGAATCCGAACCTCTGGTGGCTGGCGGCACTGGGCCTCGCCAACCTGTTCCTGCTGGTAGCCCTGTTGGCGATGGCGCGGGCCCGTACCGCCGGCACCCCGCGGGAGGAGCTCGACATCTTGCTGCGCCTGCAGGCCGACGGGCTGGTCAGGCTGGAGCGAGAGCTGCGCGACGAAGTGGGCCGCAACGGCCAGGGCACCCGGCAGGAGCTGGGCAGCACGCTGGCGCATTTCCAGCAGACCCTGCTGGCCCAGCAGGGCGACATGGCACGCACGCTGAACGCCCAGCTGCGGGCCCTGTCAGACGCCAACGAGCGGCGCCTGGGCGAGGTGCGTGCCGCGGTCGAGCACAAGCTCTCGGCCCTGGCGGCGGACAACGAGCGCAAGCTCGAGCAGATGCGCCAGACCGTGGACGAGAAGTTGCACGCCACGCTGGAGCAGCGCCTGGGCGAGAGCTTCCGCCACGTGGCGGAGCGGCTCGAGCAGGTGCACCGGGGCCTGGGCGAGATGCAGACCCTGGCGCAGGGCGTGGGCGATCTCCGCCGCATGCTGACCAATGTCAAGACGCGCGGCATCTTCGGCGAGATGCAGCTGCAGGGCCTGCTGGAGCAGGTCTTCACGCCCGAGCAGTACGCCGCGAACGTGGCCACCGTGCCGGGCAGCCGCGAGCGGGTGGAGTTTGCCATCCGCCTGCCGGGGCGGGGCGAGGAGGGCGGGCCGGTCTGGTTGCCGCTGGACGCCAAGTTCCCGCGTGAGGACTATGAGCGATTGCTCGACGCCCAGGAGCGTGCCGACCGGGAGGCCGCGGAGCTGGCCGCCAAGGCGCTGGAGCTGCGCATCCGCGACGAGGCCCGCACCATTGCCACCAAGTACGTGGCACCGCCGCACACCACCGACTTTGCGGTGCTCTTCGTGCCCACCGAAGGCCTGTACGCCGAGCTGCTGCGTCGGCCGGGCCTGGTCGAAGCGCTGCAGCGCGAGCACCGCGTCACCCTGGCCGGACCGACCACCTTGCTGGCCATGCTCAACAGCCTGCAGATGGGTTTCCGCACGCTCGCGCTGGAGCGGCGCTCGTCCGAGGTGTGGCGGGTGCTTGGCGCGGTGAAGACCGAGTTTGCCAAGTTCGGCCAGGTGCTCGACAAGACCCGCCGCAAGCTGGAGGAGGCCAGCCACACCATCGAGGCGGCCCAGACCCGCACGCGGGTGATGGGCCGTGCCCTCAAGGAGGTGGAGGCACTGCCCGATGCAGAGGCGCATCGGCTGCTGCCGGCAGACGCGGCGGGCGGGGCCGACTGAATGTCGGGCATGCCGCCGGCGCTGCGCGCGGTGATCGCGGGCCAGGTGTGCGTGCATGCCTGCATGACCGGCACCCGCCTGGCCGCTCCCCTGCTGGCGCTGCAGCAGGGGCACACGCCATGGGCCGTCGGGGTGCTGATGGCCTTGTTCGCGGCGGCGCCGGTGCTGCTCTCGCTGGCGGCGGGGCGCATGGCGGATCGCCATGGCTACCACCGGCCGGTCGCGATCGGCGTGACGCTGGCCTTCGCCGGGGCGCTGCTGGCCTTGCTGTGGCCGACCTATCCGGTCCTGTGCCTGGCCGCGCTTGCCACCGGCGGCGGCGCCTCGTTCGCGCTGGTCGCCATCCAGCGCACCGCGGGCCGCAGCGCCCGCGATGGCACCGAGCTGAAGCGCATCTTCAGCTGGCTGGCGCTGGCGCCGGCCGTGTCCAACTTCATCGGTCCCTTCGTGGCGGGGCTGCTCATCGACATCTGGGGCTGGCGTGCCGCCTTCGCCTTCCTGGCCGCCTTGCCGCTGGCCACGCTGCTGTGGGCGCGCCGGGTGCCGCGTGAGCGACCGGCGGCAACGGCCTCCCAGGTCCAGCGCAGCTCCACCCTGGCGCTGCTGCGGCATGGGCCGCTGGTGCGGCTGTTGCTGGTGAACTGGAGCCTGTCCACCTGCTGGGACGTGCATACCTTCCTGGTGCCTGTGCTGGGGCATGAGCGCGGCTTGAGTGCCTCGGCGATCGGCACGATCCTCGGCATCTTCTCGGTCGCGACCACCGGCGTGCGGCTGCTGATCCCCTTGCTTGCCGACCGGTTGCAGGAGTGGCAGGTGCTGCTCGGCGCGATGCTGGCGACCGCGCTGCTCTTCATCGCCTACCCCTTCACCGTCGGGGCGTGGAGCATGGGGCTGTGCTCGGTGCTGCTGGGTGCAGCGCTCGGCTCGGTGCAGCCGATGATCATGTCGGCGCTGCACCAGGTCACGCCGGCCCAGAGCCACGGCCAGGCGCTGGGCCTGCGCATGATGGCCATCAACGCATCGAGCGCGGCCATGCCGCTGCTGTTCGGCGCGGCCGGGACGCTGGCGGGCGCCGGCCTGCTGTTCTGGGCCGCTGGCGCCCAGGTGGCCGCGCTGTCATCACAGGTGGGCCGTATCCGCCGCGACCTGCAGGCGGCCGCGCAGCGATCCCCCTCTCACTGAGCCGGGCGCCGCCGGGCGGCGCGGCTGACGAAACGGGCCGCGTCCAGCGCATCGCGCAAGTCGGACTCCACCGGGCAGGGATCGCCGCTCATCCAGCTCGCCAGCAGCTCGGCGCCGAGCAGCGACCAAGTGATGCCGCGAGATGCCAGCCCGGTGTAGAGGTAGAGGCCCCGGCGGCGTGGCACGAAGCGCGCATGGTCCAGCCGCAGGCCGGCTTGGTCGAGGGCGCTTTCGTCGGCCGCCGGGCCGATCACTGGCAGGCGGTCGTCGCTCACGCAGCGCCAGCCCACCCGGCCTTCGAGCGGCTGGCCGGCGGTGTCGGGCAGGGACCCGCTGAGCCGTGCCAGCTGGGCCAGGTTGTGCGCCTGGTCGGCCGGCCTGAGCTGCGGGTCGAAATCACCGCTGTGGGTGGTGGCGCCGCACAGCACGCGGCCCTCGTGCGCCGGCAGCACGTAGCCGGCGCCGGCCACCGGCAGGCGCGGCGGGCGCAGTCCCGGCAAGCCGGCCGGCAGCACGGTGGTCTGGCCACGCACCGCGGTGAGGGGCCAGTGCCGGGGAGCCAGCAGCCGCGCCGCATCGACCGAATTGGCCAGCACCACCACCGCGGCCCGGGCCAGCAAGCAGCCGCTGTGGTCCAGCACCTCCCAGCCCTGCCCGGTTTCGCGCAGCGCGTTTGCGATGCAACCGCCCTGCCAGTGCAGCTGCTCATGCTTCAGCAGGGCCATGCTCAGGTCGGCAGGCCGCAGCCAGCCACCACCGGGGTAGTACCAGGCGGGCGAGGCCAGCGGCAGCCCACACAGCGCGGCGGCGGCATGGGCGTCCAGTGCCTGGAGGTAGTCGGGCGGCAGGCCCTGAGTTGCCAGCAGGGCCTGCATGGCCTCGACGCTGGCGCCGGGAGCCAGCCGCAGCAGGCCTTCTGCCTGGCCGGCGATGGTGTGGTGCTGTCGCAGCAGCGGCAAGGCCCGCTGCAGGTGCAGCGCCGCGGCGCGATTGAAGCGGGCGTGGGCGCCGTCATGCGGGTTGACGATGCCGTGGTACAGGCCGCCCAGGTTGCCGGACGCCTCCTGCGCCGGCCTGGCATGGCGGTCGAGCACGGTGCAATGCCAGCCTCGTTGGGCCAGCGCGGCGGCGGCGGCGCAGCCGGCCAGGCCGCCGCCGACGATCACGGCGTCCGCCGGGCCGTCGGGCGCGGCCTGCCAGGCCACCGGTCGCGGTGGCCGGAAGCGCGGCTCGTGGCGGGCCACCGTCATGTCGCGCTTGCCGCCGAAGCCGGCTGCCGCCTCGACCCGGAAGCCGGCTTCCGACAGGCCGTCGCGCACTCGGCGTGCGGCGCTCCAGGTGGCCGCGGTGGCCGCCGGCGCGGCGAGCCGGCCCAGCTGCTTGAAGATGCGCGGCTCCCACATCTGCGGATTCTTGGCGGGGGCGAAGCCGTCGAGGAAAAACGCGTCCACCTCGGCGGAGAGTTCGGGCAGCACGGCAGCCGCGTCGCCGAAGGCCAGCAGCAACGTCACCCGGCCGCCCTCGAAGGACAGGCAGTGCAGGTTGGGGGTGGCGGGCGGCCAGTGCGCCACCAGCTGCGTCGCGAGTGCCGGCAACTCGTGGGCCGCATGAACGCGGGCCAGGTCGGTGGCCCCCAGCGGGTGCTTCTCAATGGACACGAAGGTCAGCCGCTCGCAGCGCCCGGCGTCCTCGCGCCATGCCTGCCAAGTAGCCAGGAAGTTGTTGCCCAGCCCGAAGCCGGTTTCCAGCACCACGAAATGCCGGCGCTGCCGCCAGCGGCCCGGCAGGCCGTTGCCGCCCAGGAAGACATGCCGGGCCTGGGCCAGCGCGCCGGCACTGCTGTGGTAGACATCGCCGAATTCCGGCGCGCACGGAATGCCGGCGTCGTCGAAGTCGATCCGGGCAGGGCGCAGCGCTTCGGTCTTCATCGGGGGGCAGGGGATCGGCGTTGGCGGGGCAGAAAAGACAAAGGGCACCCGTGGTGCCCTTCATCGATGCGCGGCGTCGTTCAGACGCGCTTGCGGTACTCGTGGGTCCGGGTGTCGATTTCGATCTTGTCGCCCTGGGCCACGAAGATCGGCACCTGGATTTCGAACCCGGTGGAGATCTTGGCCGGCTTCAGCACCTTGCCCGAGGTGTCGCCCTTGACGGCCGGCTCGGTCCAGGTGACTTCACGCACCAGCGAGGTCGGCAGTTCCACCGAGATGGCCTTGCCGTCGTAGAACACGACTTCCACCGGCATGCCGTCTTCCAGGTAGCTGATCGCGTCGCCCATGTTCTCGGCCTCGACCTCGAACTGGTTGTACTCGGTGTCCATGAAGACGTACATCGGATCGGCGAAGTAGGAGTAGGTGCACTCCTTCTTGTCCAGCACGATCTGGTCCATCTTGTCGTCGGCCTTGAAGACGACTTCGGTGCCCGAGTTGTTCAGCAGGCTCTTGAGTTTCATGCGCACGGTCGCTGCATTGCGGCCACCGCGGCTGTATTCGGTCTTGAGCACGACCATCGGGTCCTTGCCCTGCATGATCACGTTGCCGGCGCGAATTTCCTGTGCGATTTTCATATCAGTCCCTTTTGGGGTCGGTCGAAAGATTGAGGGCAGATGGGGGCGCGCATGGATCGATACAAGGCCCGGCCGGTGGTGCTTCGCAGCCGGCACCGGGGCCGACCCGCCGGCAGTGGGGCTCGAAGCTTCCTGAGCCGATCGGTGATCTGCTGTCCCTGTACAGGCCATCTGCCGCCCCGAGCCGATATCTGCTCGAGGTCCCGGGGACGCGCGCAAAGCCGGGCATTTTACTCTGCCCGGGAGACAAATCCGATCAGCTGTGAAGAAAGATCGGCCTGCGCGAGCAAGGCTTCACGCCAGCCCAGTGCGAGCGCCTGCCATTCGGCCAACGCGGGCCAGGCGCCGGGCAGTGCGGCGGCCCCGTTCCAGCCCCGCCACCAGGCCCGCACCCCGGCGGCCAGCGGAGGCGCGGCGGCCGGCAGCAGCCGGTCCAGGAAGGCCTCGGCCTTCGCCAGGTGGGCGCCATCGTCCTGCGGATACAGCTGCCAGACGAAGGGCCGGCCGGCCCACATCGCGCGCACGGCCGAGTCTTCGCCGCGCACCCAGTTGAGGTCGCAGGCCCACAGCAGCCGGTCGAATTCGGGCTGTGGCAGCGCCGGCAGCCACGCCACCCGCAGTCGCCCGCACGTTGCCAGGCGCCCGGGCTCCGGCGTGAGGCCGAGCTGCTCGGCCACCTGCGCCGTCGCCAGGCCGGGCGTGACGAGCAGCAGGTTCGGCCGTGCGCCGAGCTGGGCCAGCAGGGCGGGCAGGGCGGGGTTGCGGTAGCAGAACAGGCTGTGCACCGTCTCCCCGGCCTGGGGCGCCACGCCCATCCGCTGCAGCCAGGCGCGGCCGTCGAAGCCGGCCTGTTGCTCGAGCAGGCCGGGCTCGCGCAGGAGGCCGCCGGTGCGGGCAGTGAAGCCAGGGTAGTAGAACCGCTTCACCAGGCCCGCCCCGGGGCCGGCGAACTGCGGCGAACGCAGCCCGTGCGAGCGTTCCACGTAGCCCTCGGCGCTCAGGTATTCCAGGTTGATCCAGGCCGGCGCCGGCGAGCGGCGGGCCATGGCGGCCACGAAAGGCGGTGGCAGCTCGCAGCCGAAGGCTTCCACCACCACGTCGCCCGCCTCGCCGTGGTGGCCGGCGTCCGTCCACGCGCGCAGCTCCACACCGGCGGCGCCGGCCGGCGCCATCCAGGCCAGCGCGCTGGCATCGTCGGTCCACAGGCGCACTTGGTGGCCCCGCGCGGCCAGGTCGGCCGCGAGGCGCCAGCACACACCGATGTCGCCGAAGTTGTCGATCACCCGGCAAAACAAATCCCATTGCATGGGCCGATTATTTATTGAAGATCGAAGCCGTTCGCCAGCGCGGGACAGCGGCCCGGCCGCTTGGCACAATTTCGGCATGACCGAAACCGCCGAAACCGTTCCTGAACCGGTCGACCCGGTGCGCGAGAAGCTGCTGGCCGAGGTGGCCGCCTTGCCGGCGCTGCCGGGCGTCTACCGCTATTTCGATGCCGAGGACCATGTGCTGTACGTGGGCAAGGCCCGCAATCTCAAGAAGCGCGTCTCCAGCTACTTCCAGAAGAACCACGGCGGCACCCGCATCGGCCACATGATCTCCAAGATCGCCCGGATGCAGACCACCGTGGTCCGCTCCGAGGCCGAGGCCCTGCTGCTCGAGAACAACCTCATCAAGACGCTCAATCCGCGCTTCAACATCCTGTTCCGCGATGACAAGAGCTATCCCTACCTGAAGATCGCCTCGCACGAATTCCCGCGCATGGCCTACTACCGCGGTGCGGTGGACCGCAAGCACGCCTACTTCGGGCCTTACCCGAGCGCCTGGGCAGTGAAGGAATCGATCCAGCTGCTGCAGAAGGTGTTCCGGCTGCGCACCTGCGAGGACACCGTGTTCAACAACCGCACGCGGCCCTGCCTGCTGTACCAGATCAAGCGCTGCAGCGGCCCCTGCGTGGGCCATGTGTCGGCCGAGGACTATGCCCGCGACGTGGCGCATGCGCAGCGCTTCCTGCAAGGCGAGCAACAGGAGCTGATGGACACCCTG
Source organism: Eleftheria terrae (assembly GCF_030419005.1). Taxonomy (NCBI): domain Bacteria; kingdom Pseudomonadati; phylum Pseudomonadota; class Betaproteobacteria; order Burkholderiales; genus Eleftheria; species Eleftheria terrae. Next base: position 1,211,279 of record NZ_CP106951.1, on the reverse strand, counting down.
CAGTCGCAGATGATGGGCCATGCCGAGCGCCTGGAGTTCGAGAAGGCGGCCGAGATCCGCAACCAGCTGGGAGCGCTGTCGCGCGTGCTGCACCAGCAGGCGGTGGATACCGGCAGCGACAAGGATGCCGACGTGCTCGCGGTGCGCGTGCAGGGCGGCCGGGCCTGCGTCAACCTCGCCATGGTGCGCGGTGGCCGCCACCTGGGTGACCGGCCGTACTTCCCGGCCCATGTGGAGGACGCCACCGCGGTCAGCGCCGAAGCAGCCGACGAGGGGGGTGGCGAGGAGCGTCCGCCGGTGGAGGTGCAGGTGCTGGAGGCCTTCATCGCCCAGCATTACCTGAACGGTGGCGTGCCGCCCCTGCTGGTGCTCAGCCATGCGGTGGACAAGGCGCTGGTGGACGCGCTCTCCGGCCAGGCCGGCATGAAGGTGACCGCCCAGCACCAACCCCGCGAGCAGCGCCGGGCCTGGCTCGACATGGCCATCAAGGGCGCCGAGCTGGCGCTGGCGCGCCTGCTGGCCGAGGAGGGGTCGCAGCAGGCCCGCACCCGAGCGCTGGTGGAAGCGCTGGACCTCTCGCCCGAGAACCTCGATACCTTCCGCATCGAGTGTTTCGACGTCAGCCATACCGCCGGCGAGGCGACGCAGGCATCCTGCGTGGTCTTCGAGGGGCACAAGATGCAGTCCTCCCAATACCGGCGCTTCAACATCGAGGGTGTGGTCGGCGGCGACGACTATGCAGCCATGCGCCAGGTCCTCACCCGCCGCTATGCCAAGCTGGCCGAGGCCGCCGAGAAGGGCGAGGCCCGGCTGCCCGACCTGGTGCTGGTGGACGGCGGCCGCGGCCAGGTCGCCATGGCGCGCGAGGTGTTCGAGGAGCTCGGGCTGGACCTGGGGCTGATCGTCGGCGTCGAGAAAGGCGAGGGCCGCAAGGTCGGCCTGGAAGAACTGGTGTTTGCCGATGGCCGGGACAAGGTCTACCTCGGCAAGGACTCGGCGGCGCTGATGCTGGTGGCACAGATCCGCGACGAGGCCCACCGCTTCGCCATCACCGGCATGCGGGCGCGGCGCGCCTCGGTGCGCACCGGCGGCTCGCGGCTGGAGGACATTGCCGGCGTCGGCCCCAAGAAGCGGGCCAAGCTGCTGCAGCGCTTCGGCGGCCTGCGCGGCGTGAGCAACGCCAGCGTCGAGGACCTGCTGTCGGTGGAAGGCATCTCGCGCGACCTGGCCGAGGAAATTTACCGCGCCCTGCATTGAGCACGGCGAACCACCAGAGAGAGCGAGGGTGACATGAGGTCGGAAAACAAGCGTCAGCGCGGCGTCGCCGCCGGCGGGCTGCTGCTGGGCCTGCTGGCCGCCACGGCGGCCGGATTGTTCGGATGTGCACAACAGCTGCCGCGGCCGCAGCTGCCCACCCCGGGCAGCCCGCCGCCCGGCCAGGCCGAGGCGCCCGCGCGCAACTGGGAGCAGTACCGCCTGCGTGCCGGGCAGCGCATTGCGCAGGCCAACGCCGGCAGCGTGTACCTCGATACCCCGCCCGACATCCTGCTCGCCATTCCGGTGCTAGAGATCGACCTCCATGCCGACGGCAGCATCCGCCGCATCAACGTGCTGCGCCGCCCTGGGCAGGCGCCCGACACCACCCAGCTCGCCATCGACGCCGTGCGCCGCGCCGCGCCGTTCGGTGATGTGTCGCGCTTGCCCAAGCCGTGGCGCTTCCCGGAGACCTTCCTGTTCCGCGACGACCGCAAGTTCAAGCCGCGTTCGCTGGATTGAGGCAGGCCGGGCCGCCGCGGCGGCGGGAACAGGCGCGCCCCAGGGCGCCGGGTGGCGGGCAGGCGATGCAGCTCGACAAGCCGGCGCGAGCCGGCTCAGCCCCGCCCGGCACGCGCTGCGGCCGCAGCGGGGCCGGCGCCGCCCGTGCCGGGCCGGGTGGGGCCCCTGCCGCGCTTGCGCGCCAGGGCGCGGGCCTGCTTCAAGGCCTTGCGCGACGGGGTGGGGCGGCCCCCATGGCCGGTGTCACACGACTTGAGCCACAATCCTGCGCATGTTCTTCAATCTCCCCACGCTCTTGACCTGGGCGCGCATCGTCGCCATCCCACTGATCGTGGGGGTCTTTTACCTTCCCTTCGACGGCCCGGTGCGCAACCTGGCGGCGACCGTGATGTTCGTCGTCTTCGCCCTCACCGACTGGGCCGACGGCTGGCTGGCCCGCCGCCTGAACCAGACCTCGTCCTTCGGCGCCTTCCTCGACCCGGTGGCCGACAAGTTCCTCGTTTGCGCCTCGCTGCTGATCCTGGTCGAGCTGGACCGGGTCAACGCCCTGGTGGCCCTGGTCATCATCGGCCGCGAGATTGCGATCTCCGCCCTGCGCGAGTGGATGGCGCAGATCGGCGCACTCAAGAGCGTGGCCGTGCACATGCTGGGCAAGGCCAAGACCATGACCCAGATGATTGCGATCCCCTTCCTGCTCTACGACGGCCCGGTGTTCGGCGTCATCGACACGCACATCTGGGGCACCGGCCTGATCTACATCGCGGCCGTGCTCACCATCTGGTCCATGGTCTACTACCTGCAGAAGGCCCTGCCCGAGATCCGCTCCAAGACCAGCCGCTGACCGTGACGCAGGACCGCCAACGCGCGCTGCTGCGCGCCATGCCGTGGGTGTTCGTGCTCGTCTGGAGCACGGGCTTCATCGTTGCGCGCTACGGCATGCCCTACGCGCCGCCACTCGGCTTCCTGGCCTTGCGCTATGCCTTCTCCATCGCCTGCTTCCTGCCCTGGGTGCTGCTGGCTCGCGCGCCCTGGCCGCGAAGCCCGAGCCAATGGGGGCACCTGGCAGTCACCGGCGCGCTGATGCAGGCGGGCTACCTGGGCGGCGTGTGGGCCGCTGTGAAGGCTGGCATGGGCGCCGGCACGATTGCGCTGATCGTCGGCCTGCAGCCAGTTCTGACCGCCCTGTGGCTGGCCTCCCGTGGCGACGGCCAGGGGCGGGCCAGCAGCCGGCAATGGCTGGGCCTGGCACTCGGCTTCGCCGGGCTCGCCTTGGTGGTCGGGCGCAAGCTCGGGCAGGGCGAGCTGAATGCGCTCAACCTCGGGCTGGCCCTGTTCGCGCTGCTGTCCATGACCGCGGGCACGCTCTACCAGAAGCGCCATGTGCAGCCCTGCGACGTGCGCACCGCCATGACGGTGCAGTTGCTCGCGGCCTTGCTCGTGTCGGCGCCGCTGGCCTGGCTGGAGCGCGAGTCCATCGTGCTGCACCCGCATTTCGTCGGCGCCATGGCCTGGTCGGTCTGCGGCCTGACGCTCGGCGGCAGTTCCTTGCTGTACCTGCTGATCCAGCGCGGCGCCGCCACCAGCGTGACCAGCCTGCTCTACCTGGTACCGCCCTGCACCGCGGTGATGGCCTGGCTGCTGTTCGGCGAAACCCTGGGCTGGATGGCCTTGGCGGGCATGGCCTTGACGGCAGTGGGCGTGTGGCTGGTGGTCAAGCCGGCTTCAGCGCGGGCGGCCTGAGCCGGGCTGCAGCCAGGGCGGGGCGGCGAACCACTTCGCCAGGTGGTCCTGCAGTAGCCGAAGCCGCAGTGGTGCCGCCTGGCCCTGCGCGCGCTGCGGTGCGATCCAGTGCACGTCCGCATCCAGCATTGCGTAGCCCGGCAGCAGGTGCACCAGGCGGCCCTGCTCCAGCGCTTCGTGCACGTCCCACAGCGAGCGCAACATGATGCCGTGGCCGGCCAGGCACCAGTCGCGCACCACCTCGCCGCTGTTACTCGACAGCGGGCCGTGCACCCGCACCGTCACCGGCCGCCCGTCACGGCGCCGTTCCACCGCGGACAGCCGCCAATGCGTGGGACTGCCGCTGTGCTCGCGCACCACCAGGCAGTCGTGTTGTTGCAGGTCCGCCGGCGTGGCCGGGCTGCCGCGGCGGGCCAGGTAGCCAGGTGCGGCCACCAGCACGCGCCGGTTCGCGGCCAGCTTGCGCGTCACGGCAGAGGCGTCCTGTGGCGCCCACAGCCAGACGGCGGCATCCAGCCCGCCGGTGGTCAGGTCGGGCAGCTGTTCTGTCAGGTGGAGCTGCAGCTCTACCTGGGGATGGCGTTGCTGGAAGGCGCTCAGGGCCGGTGCCAGCCAGGTGCGTCCGAAGCCGAACGACGAGGCCAGGCGTAGCGTGCCGCGTGCTTCCTTGTGGCGCTCCTGCAGGCGATCTTCCAGCTGCTGCAGGCCGTCGAGCAGCGGGCGCGCTTGCTGGCAGAACAGCTCACCCTCCTCGCTGAGTGCCAGCCGGCGCGTGGTTCGGTGGAACAGGCGCACACCCAGCCGCGCCTCCAGCGCCGCCAGTCGCTTGCTGACGGCGGGCGGCTCCAGTTCGAGTTGCCGGGCGGCGCCTGCCAGGCTGCCCTGGGCGGCCACTTGCAGCACCAGTTCAAGGTCGGGGCGATCGATCCGATTCATTCCTGCCAGGAAAGAGACGATTGGCGGATTATTGCTTGTCCTCGCGGTGGGCATTTGGACAATGGGCGCCATGTTCACCGGCTATTCCTCGCAGTTGATCGACACCGGCTCGGGCCGCCTGCATGTGCGGGTGGGCGGGCAGGGGCCGGCGCTGCTCCTGTTGCACGGCCATCCCCAGACGCATGTGATGTGGCACCGCGTCGCCGGCACGCTGGCGCAGCGCCATACCGTGGTGCTGATCGACCTGCCTGGCTATGGCGACTCATGGCGCCCGCCGGCCGGTGCAGAACATGTGCAGCACAGCAAGCGCCGCATGGCGGCCGAGATCGCAACGGCCATGCAGTTGCTCGGCATCGGCCGCTATGACGTTTGCGCGCATGACCGCGGCGCACGGGTCGCGCACCGCCTCGCCATGGATGCCCCCGCCCAGGTGCGCCGGCTGATGCTGCTCGACATCGCGCCAACGCTCGCGATGTACGAGGCCACCACCGCGGAGTTCGCGAGGGCCTACTGGCACTGGTTCTTCCTGATCCAGCCGGCTCCGCTGCCGGAGCGCCTGATCGAGCAGGACCCGGTTTTCTACCTGCATGCCGTGATGGGCCGCCGGCATGGCGGCCTGGCCGTGTTCGACCCGCTTGCGTTGGCCGAGTACGAACGCTGCCTGGCAGTGCCGGGCAGCGCCACGTCGATCTGCGAAGACTATCGCGCCGCGGCCGGCATCGACCTGGTGCATGACCGCCTGGACCTTGCTGAAGGCCGGCAGCTGAGCCAGCCCGTGCGGGTCCTGTGGGGCCGCCACGGCGTGGTGGCCCGCTGCTTCGACGTCCTGGCGCTGTGGCGGGAGCGTGCGCCCCAGGTGAGCGGCCAGGCGCTCGACTGCGGACACTACATCGCGGAGGAGGCGCCCGCCGCGTTGCTTGAAGAAATGTACGAGTTCTTTAAGGAGTGAAATGATGGTGAGCCAACGCAAGTTCCGTATCGCCGCGATCGCCGGCGACGGCATCGGGCAGGAAGTGATGCCCGAGGGCCTGCGTGTGCTCGATGCCGTGGCGCGCCGGTTCGGCATCGGGCTGGAGGTCGATGAGTTCGATTTCTCCAGCTGGAGCTACTACGAGCGCCACGGTCGCATGCTGCCGGAGGACTGGAAGGAGCGCATCGGCGGGCATGACGCGATCTTCTTCGGTGCGGTGGGCTGGCCGGAGAAAATCCCCGACCATGTCTCGCTGTGGGGGTCACTGCTGAAGTTCCGGCGCGAGTTCGACCAGTACGTCAACCTGCGCCCCGCGCGCCTGATGCCTGGCGTGCGCTCGCCGCTGGTGCGGCGCGACGGCTCGCCGCGGCAGGCCGGTGAGATCGACATGATGATCGTGCGGGAGAACACCGAGGGCGAGTACTCCAGCATCGGTGGCCGCATGTTCGAGGGCACCGAGCGCGAGGTGGTGATCCAGGACACGGTGATGACCCGCACCGGCATCGACCGGGTGTTGAAGTTCGCCTTCGAGCTGGCACAGTCGCGGCCGGCCAAGCACCTGACCTCGGCCACCAAGTCCAATGGCATTTCGATCACCATGCCCTACTGGGACGAGCGCGTCGAAGCCATGGCGCGGGGCTATGCGGACGTCAAGGTCGACAAGTTCCACATTGACATCCTCACTGCACATTTCGTCCAGCGGCCCGAGCACTTCGACGTGGTGGTGGCCAGCAACCTGTTTGGCGACATCCTGAGCGACCTCGGCCCGGCATGCACCGGCACCATCGGCATCGCGCCCTCGGCCAATCTCAATCCCGACCGACGGTTCCCCTCGCTGTTCGAGCCGGTGCACGGCTCCGCCCCCGACATCGCGGGCCGCGGCATTGCCAACCCGGTGGGGCAGATCTGGTCGGGTGCGCTGATGCTGGATTTCCTCGGCCACCGCGAGGCTCACGATGCCGTCTTGCATGCCATCGAGACCGTGCTCGATCCCGCGAACGGGGGCCCTCGCACCCCTGATCTGGGCGGCTGCGCAAGCACCGCCGATGTGGGAAAGGCTGTCGTCCAGGCCCTGGCGTGAACCGAGGCGGGAGGCGGCCTGGCGGCCCATTGTCAAGCGTGGATGCACGCAGGATGCTTCACTGATGAAGCGCCGCGATTGGACATAGAATCCGCAACCGCGCTTGACACTGAGTAGGGCGGTGGCTGTAATTGGTCGCGCAGTAGACGACAAACGGGCGCGCGGCCTCTTGCAAAGCGCATTCAACCGGCAGCGCCGAGATCCATCTGAGACACCTTTGAGAGGGGGTACTTCGTGAACAAGACCGAGCTGATCGAGCACATCGCCAAGCAGGCCGACATTTCCAAGGCAGCGGCCACGCGCGCCCTGGAAGCCATGATCGGCGGCGTGAAAACCACGCTGAAAAAAGGCGGGACGGTCTCTCTGGTGGGCTTCGGCACGTTTGCGGTCGGCAAGCGTGCAGCACGCAGCGGTCGCAATCCGCGCACCGGTGCCGCCATCAAGATCAAGGCAGCCAAGGTTCCGAAGTTTCGCCCGGGCAAGGCGCTCAAAGACGCATTAAACTAACGCTCTTTTCTCGGGGTGCTTAGCTCAGTTGGTAGAGCGGCGCCCTTACAAGGCGTAGGTCGGGGGTTCGAACCCCTCAGCACCCACCACCGGGAAACGCAAGGACGCAAAGCACCGCACGGAAGTTGTGGTGCAGTTGGTTAGAATCACTGGCTGTCACGCCGGGATCGCCGGAAGAGTTCCGGCCACTGCGCCAACCGTCACAGCGTCCGCGACGCCAGCGATGGCCACATGATGAAGGCGAACCTCGGTGGTTCGCCTTTTTTGCATCTGGCGGCGCGGTGCCATCGAGTGCCGTGCGAGCCGAGCATGGCGAGGCTCTGGTATTGGCTCCGCGCTGCGGCGCGGTTCACCACCGACTGAAAGTCGAGGTTCGTTCGATGTTTGATTTCGTTCGCGACAACACGCGCGTCCTGTTCTTCGTGCTGCTGTTGCTGATCATTCCCTCCTTCGTCTTCTTCGGCGTCCAGGGCTACACGCAGTTCCGTGAAGGCGGCGAGAGCGTTGCCAAGGTGGCCGGGCACGAGATCTCGGCTGCCGAACTCGATGCGGTGCACCGTCGCCAGGTGCAGCAGGCCCAGGCGCAGATGCCCGGCATCGACGCGGCCCTGCTCGACACGCCGCAGATGCGCCGCAACACGCTGGAGCAAATGGTGCGCGAACGCGTGATCGCCGCAGCCGCCGAGAAGCAGCACCTGATCACCACCGACGACCGACTGCTGCGGCTGTTCGCGCAGGACCCGCAACTGAGCCAGGTGCGCAAGCCGGACAACAGCCTCAACAAGGAACTGCTGCAGGCGCAGGGCATGAACCCGCAGGCCTTTGTCGAAAGCCTGCGGCAGAACTACTCGCTGCGGCAGGTGATGCAGGGCGTCTCCGAGAGCGCCATGGCGTCCAAGGCGGTGTCCGACGCCGCACTCGACGCCTTCATGCAGCAGCGTGAGATCCAGGTCGCCCGCTTCGAGGCCAAGGACTACCTTGCCCAGGCCAAGCCCACCGATGCCGACTTGCAGGCCTACTACAAGGACCCGGCCAACGCCACGCAATTCCAGTCTCCCGAGCGGGCCAAGGTGGAATACGTGGTGCTCGACCTGGAGTCGCTGAAGAAGGACGTGACGCTGCAGGAAGCCGACCTGCGCAAATACTACGACGAGAACATCAAGCGCTACGGTACGCCCGAGGAGCGGCGTGCCAGCCACATCCTGGTGAAGGTGCCGGAAGGCGCCAGCCCGGAACAGCGTGCTGCTGCCAAGGCCAAGGCCGAGCAGTTGCTGGCGCAGGTGAAGGCCCAGCCCGATACCTTTGCCGACGTGGCGAAGAAGAACTCGGAAGACACCGGCTCGGCCGTCAACGGCGGTGACCTGGAGTTCTTCGGGCCGGGCGCCATGGTGAAGCCCTTCAACGACACCGTGTTCGCGATGAAGAAGGGCGAGATCAGCCCGCTGGTGGAGACCGAGTTCGGCTACCACATCATCCGGCTCACCGATGTTCGTGGCGGCCAGACGCAAGCCTTTGAAGCGGTGCGCCCGGCCATCGAGGCCGAAGTGCGCGGGCAGCTGGCTCGCCAGCGTTATGACGAGGCTGCGCAGAAGTTCAACGACATCGTCTACGAGCAGGCCGACAGCCTCAAGCCGGTGGCCGACCAGCTCAAGCTGACCCTGCAGACCGCCGACAACGTCACCCGCACGCCGCAGCCTGGTGCGGAAGGCCCGCTGTCCAACCCGAAACTGCTGGCGGCCTTGTTCGACGCAGAGTCGCTGCGCAGCAAGCGCAACACCGATGCAGTCGAGGTGGCGCCGCAGCAGTTGGCCGCGGCGCGGATCATCGAGCATGTGCCGGCCCGCACCTTGCCGTTCGAGGAAGTGAAGCAGAAGGTGCAAGAGCGGGTGGTGGCCCGCCAGGCGGCTGAACTGGCACGCAAGGATGCCGAGGCCAAGCTGGCGGCTTGGCAGAAGGCACCGGACAGTGCGGCGCTGGGTGCGCCGCTCAATGTGTCGCGCGTGCTGCCCAATCAGCAGAGCCGCCAGCTGGTCGAGGCCGCGCTGAAGGCCAAGGCCGACAAGCTGCCGGCCTGGACCAGCGTGGACCTGGGGAACCAGCAGGGGTGGGCGGTGGTGCGCATCAATGCGGTGGCCGGACGTGCCGAGACGCCGGGTGCCGATCAACTGCCGCAGCAGTACGCCCAGGCCTGGGCCGCTGCCGAGAGCGAGGCCTATTACGAAGCGCTGAAGAATCGCTTCAAGACCAAGATCACCTACGCTCCGAAGCAGGAGACCTCCGCTCCGTGAGGGAGCAAGGTGGCGGCGCACCGGGCGCCGTCGCTGAATGAATGAATAAGTTGCACAAGATCGCTGAGATGTGTCTATAATCTCAGCTTCTCTGGTGGCTGTAGCTCAGTTGGTAGAGTCCAGGATTGTGATTCCTGTTGTCGTGGGTTCGAGTCCCATCAGCCACCCCAAGATTCAAGAGGCCCTCCGCGTGAGGGCCTCTTTTCTTTTGGCTTTGATTTCCCTCCGAGGGAAATCCATGGGCCCTCTGGCATGGATGACCTTGCTGGGAGCCCAAGTGCAGAGCCCGGCTGTCACCGTTGGGCCAGCCCGAGGGACGGGCAGGGCGCCGCATGGCGGCTTGTGCACCGTGACGTGGAAGTCGCCAGGTCGGCGAAGCTGAACTGTTTCTCCTCGGCGCCGGTGTTCTTTCTCGTCCATCGTTTGAACCGGCGGTACTCATGCTGGACATGAAGCCGTGTCCCTCGTCGACGTCGCGCTTCGCGATCCCGCGCGTGGTGGGCAACCGGCAGCACGCCTGCCAAGGGCACTGCGCCCCAGCTGCTCGGCTCGAAGCTCGCCCGGACCGGAAGAACCGGCCTTCCGTGGTCGCGTATTCGGCCGACGGTGAAGCCGTGACGAACCGCCTATCGACGGGCACAGCCCTTCAGCCGGCTCTTTGCGAACGCTCCGAGCACCGTGGCGACAAGCAGCGCCACTGCATCGAACGCCAGCAGGAAGGGGACCGGACTCTCCCACTTGTCCATGTTGGCGGTCCGACCGTAGTAGGGCGGACCGCTGCCGTACGACTCGAGCAGGTTCGACGCGGTGACGAAGGTGGCCACGCAGAGTGCGGCGCCTGCGGCAAACGCCGCGGAGATGGCGATGGCCTTGTTCGACATGATCGGTGATCGACTCGGAGAAGGAGAAGGCAGGAGGTGGTATCGCCCCCCGCCCGTCGCGAAGGCTGCGACGAGCTCACGCATTTTCGCGTGCCGATCAATACAAGCAGCGCTCTCGCGAGCAGCTTCACCGTGGACCGGTCCATCACTCGCCTTCGGGCATGAAGCGCACGACACGAAGCCTCTGCTGCTCCGCAGCGCAAGAGGGCTTGCCGCTCTTGTCGCGCTTGCCAACGCGGGGCAGGGAGGAACAGGGGCTCTCACTCGTCCCGGTGCGAGGGTGCTGCCGTTCAGGCACCGTGACAACGACGCTGGCGCGCCATGCGCTACCGCCGGCTGCGCCCGCTCTTCCCTGGCGTTCGGCATGGACGACCTGCCGCTTGTTCCTTGACGGCTGATCCGTGTGCGCATGCAGGGGGAAGCGTCACCGGACCCGCGCCCACTGCCCGGCTCCCTCGTCCGCGGGCTGCCTGCTCGATATGCCGCCGCGCAGTGGCACCTCCATGACGGCATGCCCCTCCTACAAGTGCCAGCCCGCTGGCAGGGAGCTCGATCGAGCTGGTGATGGCCGTGCTGCCGGCATGCGGCACCGGAGACCGCGGCTGCGGCGCCGATGCCCCGGGCGTTCCATGGCATGCGAGGGCGGCTGCAATGGCACTCGTGCGCCCGCCGTCGACGGTGCGGCTATCCTTGGTCGACCGCGGTGAGTCGCACCGCTTCGCATCAAGGAACCCATGCCCCAGCACATCGGTATCGTTGGTTGCTCCGCCGAAGGCGCAGCGCTCTGCTATCGCACCCTTTGCGCCGAAGGGGCGGATCTCCTCGGGCCCTACGCCCATCCGGAAGTGTCCCTGCACACGCCATCCTTGGCCGACTACGTCGCCTGCCTGGCAAGGGATGACTGGCAAGGCGTTGCCGATCTGATGCTCGCGTCGGCCGAGAAGTTGGCGCGGGCGGGGGCTGATTTCCTGATCTGTCCCGACAACACGATCCATCAGGCGCTGCCGCTGCTGCAAGCGCGTTCACCACGGCCCTGGCTGCACATTGCGAAGGTCGTCGCCGCAGAGGCGGCGGCGCGCGGCTTTCGGCGGCTGGGCCTCACTGGCACGCGCTTGCTGGTGGAGGGGGACGTCTATCCGGAGCAGCTGGCACAACATGGCCTGGACTGGGTGCGCCCCGACGCTGAAGACCGCGAGGCGATCGACCGCATCATCATGAACGAGCTGGTCCCGGGCATTTTTCGCCCAGAGGCGGTGAGCTGCTTCCAGGCTGTGATTGGCCGGCTGCAAGCGGCGGGCTGCGATGCCGTCGTGCTGGGGTGCACCGAAATCCCATTGATCATGAACGATGGCAACTCGCCCTTGCCGACGCTCGATTCCACTCGTCTGCTGGCGCGTGCGGCGCTGCTGCGGGCGGTCGGCCGGGGTGAGGCGGCCTCGCAGCAGCCGGCCTGAGACGGTCGGCGATGGCCGACCTATTGTGTGTAGTCCAGGAGGCCCCGCCGGGGTCGTTGGTGACCATAAGAGACTCTCTGCTCGCCAAGGCGCGCAGGCTGCATAGAATCTTCCCTATGTCGAACCCAGCGAATCTGCTCATGAACCCAGCCGAAGGCGCGCCGGCATCGGGCCATCCCTCCCCATGCAAGGTGCTGATCGCCGACGACAATGTCGATGCGGCCGAAAGCCTGGCCGTGCTGCTGTCCCTGGATGGCCACGAGGTCCGCACCGCCCGGGGCGGGGAGGAGGCCTTGCAGATGGCAGAGTCTTTCCAGCCCGATGCGGCGGTGCTCGACATTGGCATGCCGCGGCTCAACGGCTATGAAGTTGCGCGGCGCATCCGCGCCGCCTCCTGGGGCGGCCGGATGCTGCTGATCGCACTGACCGGCTGGAGCCAGTCCGATGACCTGCAGCGCGCCCGCGATGCCGGCTTCGACCATCACTGCACCAAGCCGGCCAATCCGGACGAGTTGCAGCCCTGGTTGAAGCAGGCGGTGGAAAGACGCAGCGCCACCCACTGAGGGCGCTCCGCTGCCTCCTGCCGGCAGGCAGGGACGGCGCCCTGCCTGCCTGCCGGCCGGCCCGCGTGGCGGTCAGGCGCGTCAGAAGTTATGCCTCAGGGCCAGCTCCACGCCGCGGCCGCTGAAGTGGCTCTTCTCGCTGCCATTGGCGTTCTGCACCTTCACCTTCTCATGGGCCAGCAGCGAGAAATTGGCACTGGTGCGCTTGCTGAAGGGGTACTGGTAGCCCAGGCCCAGCCGCCGGCTGTCACGGTCGGACGAGAAGTCGCCCCGGCCTTTGAGCTGGTCGTCGCGCACCGCGCGCCACGACGCCCGGAATTCGCCGGGGCCCGCCGGCACCCGCGTGCCGAGCGTGTAGACCACCCGCTTGCCGGAGTCCGCGGTGTTCACGTCAGCGCTGCGCGCGTAGGTGCCCAGCAGCTTGAATGGGCCGAAGTCATAGGTGGTGCCCAGCGTCCAGGTCTTGATGCCGTTGCCCACCACCGAGCTGAAGCTGTCCTGCTCCACTTGGTAGGTGAGCGCTGCGACCAGCGGGCCGCCGGCATAGTCGAGGTGGAAGCCGGCGGCATGTTTGCGACCCCCTTCACCCAGGGCGCCGGCCAGCCCGACGGTGATGCCGGCCAGGTTGGGCGTGGTGTAGTAGATGGCGTTGTCCCATTTCGCCGCTGAGGCCGCTCCGCGCGTGCCCATCGAGGCATACGAGTCGCCGCCATAGGCCTCGAAGCGGCCGTTCACGCCCAGGTTGTCCTGCGGTGAACTCATGCGGCCCAGCTGCAGCGAGCCCCAGCTGCGGCTGGCAAGGCCGACCCAGGCCTTGTCCTTCCAGAAGACGGTGCCATCCACATTGCCGGTGTCTGCCTTGAAGCGGTGCTCCAGCTGAAAGAAGGCGCTCAGTCCCCCACCCAGGTCTTCCACCCCTCGGAAGCCCAGCCGGGCCGTGGAGCTGTCATCCACCGCCCAGATCCTGTCGTCCGACTTCGTCAGGTCCTGCGGGCCGTACTTGAGGCCGAGGTCCACGCGGCCATAGATCGTCACGCTCGACTGCCCCCAGGCCAGGCCGCAGGCGGCGGCAAAGAGGGCGGGCCCGAGGGCCAGCGGAAGGGTTCTCATTGGGTTTGTCTCCGTCTCGTTTGTATCGGCATCGTCTCGTGTGCCGGCTACGCGTCCGGCAGGCAGCCCACCTCGCCGTCGATGCCCCGGCGGTGTGGCTGTTGAAAAACACAAAGGGGAGGGCCGCAGCAGGCGGCAGATGAAGGGCCGGGCGGCAGCAGGCCGCTGGCCACACATTCGGCAGTGAGGGCGCTGGCGCGAGGAGGGCGCCGGCTTCAGGCGACGAAGTCGTCGCGCCGCGGCGAGAACAGGTCGAGCAGCAGGCTGCCCGGCTCCAGGGCCACCACACCGTGACGAACGTGCTTGGCTGCGACGAAGGCGTCACCGGCCCGCAGCACCCGCTTCTCGCCATTCACTTCGCATTCGAAGGCGCCGGCCAGCACATAGGCGATTTGGTCATGCACCTCGTGGTGATGCGGACTGCCGATCGCCCCTTGCTCGAACTTGACGACGGCGGCCAGCAGCTCCGGCGTGTGCCCCACGATCTTGCGCGTGATGCCCGGCTCCACCGGCGTCCAGGGGGTGTCCTTGTCAATGAAGTAGGGGCTCATGTCGCTTCCTGTCGTGAAGGAGGGGTTGTTTCGGTTCATTATAGAAGCGAATTCTTTTTGTGGAACGCCGGTTCATTTTTTTGGAATCCATGTTTAGAATGACTTCCATTCGAGCGGCGGCCCACGGGCCAGCCGAGGAGACCACCGCATCAGGAGCCTTCATGGAAATCCGACAAGCCATCCACAGCGAACATGCGCGCCAGCTCGACACGGCCGGCCTGCGCAAGCAGTTCATGGTGGAGGCCATCTTCCGGCCCGGCGAGATCACGCTCACCTACAGCCACATCGACCGCATCATCGTCGGCGGCATCCAGCCGACCACCGGGCCGCTGGTGTTCTCGCCCGAGCTGGGCCGCCACACCGGCACCGACTACTTCCTGGAGCGGCGCGAGCTTGGCCTGATCAACATCGGCGGCGACGCGGTGGTGAAGGTCGACGGGCAGACCTTCGATGTGGCAGCGCAGGAAGCGCTCTACATCGGCAAGGGCGCGCGCGAGGTCGAGTTCCTCAGCCGCAACGAGGCGCAGCCGGCCAAGCTCTACTTCAACAGCGCGCCGGCCCACACGGCCTACCCGCACAAGAAGATCACCCTGGAGCAAGCCTCGCCGCAGACCCTCGGCGAGGCCCGCACGAGCAACCGCCGCACCATCTACAAGTTCATCGTGCCGGGCGTGGTCGAGTCCTGCCAGCTGGTGATGGGCATGACGCAGCTGGAGGAGGGCAGCCTCTGGAACACCATGCCTTGCCACCGCCACGAGCGCCGCATGGAGGTGTACTTCTACTTCGGCATGGCGGAGGACGCGGCCGTCTTCCACCTGCTGGGCGAGCCGCAGGAAACCCGCCATGTGGTGGTGCGCAACGAGCAGGCAGTGATCAGCCCGAGCTGGTCCATCCACTCCGGCGTCGGCACCCAGGCCTACACCTTCATCTGGGGCATGGTCGGCGAGAACCAGGTCTTCCCCGACATGGACCATGTCGCGATGAAGGACCTGATGTAGTGGGCTTCGCCGCGCGGTGCCTCGGCGCCGCGCTTCCTTCCTCTCACCAAGAGACACCATGGTTTTGAACAGCTTCGACCTGGAAGGCAAGGTCGCCATCATCACCGGCTGCGACACCGGCCTGGGCCAGGGGATGGCCCGCGCCCTCGCGCAGGCCGGCGCCGACGTGGTCGGCGTGAACATCAGTGAACCCAAGGACACCATCGCGCAGATCCGCGGCATGGGCCGGCGTTTTCACGATGTGCGCGCCAACCTGGGCGAGATCCGCGGTATCCCCGACATCGTGGCCGAGGCCACCGAGGTCTTCGGCGGCGTGGACATCCTGGTCAACAACGCCGGCATCATCCGTCGTGAAGACGCGCTCAAGTTCTCCGAGAAGGACTGGGACGACGTGATGAACATCAACCTGAAGACGGTGTTCTTCTTCTCGCAGGCGGTGGCGCGGCAGTACGTCGCGCAGGGCCGCCCGGGCAAGATCATCAACGTCGCATCGATGCTGAGCTTCCAGGGCGGCATCCGGGTGCCGTCCTACACCGCGTCCAAGAGCGGTGTGATGGGCATCACCCGCCTGATGGCCTGCGAGTGGGCACAGCATCGCATCAACGTGAATGCCATCGCCCCGGGCTACATGGCCACCAACAACACCGCCCAGCTGCGCGCTGACGAAAACCGCAGCCAGGCCATCCTCGAGCGCATCCCGGCCGGCCGCTGGGGCACGCCGGACGATCTGGCCGGCCCGGTGGTGTTCCTCGCCTCCCGCGCCTCGGACTACATCAACGGCTACACCGTCGCCGTCGACGGCGGCTGGCTGGCGCGCTGAGCGCCCGCGCCCAGCAGGCGCACACCGGCGGCCTGACGCCGCTGAACACCATAGAGACCGGCTGCCCGGGGCTGACCCCCGCGACGCAGAGCCGGCACAACAGGAGACGCTTCGTGACGACCCACGCGCCGTGCGTGCCGTCCGACGGACGTCGCATGCGTGATCCGGCTGCCCTGCCGCAGCTGCGATGAAAGGAGTACGTCATGTACGAGAACAAGAAGCTCGGCTTCATGTTCGTGTTGCCGTTCTTTCTCGGGGTGCTGCTGTTCAAGCTCTTCCCCTTCGTGATGTCGTTCGCATTGAGCTTCACTCACTACGACATCATCAGCCCGCCCGAATACATCGGCCTGGAAAACTACCGTGAGCTAAGCGAAGACCCGCTGTTCCGCAAGTCGCTGGGCGTCACGCTGATGTTCGTCGCGCTGACCGTGCCGCTGCGGCTGGCTTTCGCGCTGATGATCGCGCAGGTACTGAACTTCCGCCTGCGGGGCATCGATTTTTTCCGCTCGGCCTACTACCTGCCGTCCATCCTGGGCGGCTCCATCGCAGTATCGGTGCTGTGGCGCTACCTGTTCTCCCGCAACGGCCTCATCAACATCGTGCTGATGAAGCTCGGCATGGAGCCGATCGCCTGGCTGGCTGACGAGGACTATGCCTTGTGGACGATCGTGCTGCTCAACGTGTGGCAATTCGGCTCGGCCATGGTCATCTTCCTGGCCGCACTGCAGAACGTGCCGACCTCGCTGTACGAGGCGGCCGCCATCGACGGTGCCACGAAGTTCCAGATGTTCTTCAAGATCACCGTGCCGCTGATCACGCCGGTCATCTTCTTCAACCTGGTGATGCAGACGGTGCACGCCTTCCAGGAGTTCAACGGCCCCTACATGGTGACCGAAGGCGGGCCGCTGCACTCCACCTACCTGCTGTCGCTCTACATCTACGACCAGAGCTTCCGCTTCTTCAACCTGGGCTACGGCAGCGCGCTGTCGTGGGTGATGTTCTTCCTGGTGGTGTCGCTCAGCCTGGTGGCCTTCTGGTCTTCCAAGTACTGGGTGTTCTATTCGGGTGAGAAGGAGAAGGCACGATGAGCGCCGTCCTGCAAGAGCGACTGCCGGTGTCCGACGTGGAGTCGCGTCGCACGCGGCGGCGTGAACAGTTGAGCGCGGTGGTGCGCTATACCATCCTGATCGCGGTGGGGTTGCTGATGCTCTACCCGCTTATTTGGCTGGTGGGCGCCTCGTTCAAGAGCAACGCCGAAATCTTCACCGAGATCGGCTTCTGGCCCAGCCATTTCAGCCTGCAGGCCTATGCCAAGGGCTGGAAGACCAGCACCGAGTACACCTTCGCGACCTACTTCCTCAACTCCTTCGCGATCATCATCCCGCGCATCGCGGTGACGGTGGTCTCCTGCGTGCTGGTGGCCTATGCCTTCGCGCGCTTCGACTTCTGGGGCAAGAAGGTGCTGTTCGGCGTGATGGTGGCCTCGATGATGCTGCCCCACATCATCCTGCGCGTGCCGCAGTACCTGATGTTCAAGGAGTTCGGCTGGCTCGATACCTACCTGCCGCTGATCGTGCCGTCGGCCTTCGCCACCGACACCTTCTTCGTCTTCCTGCTGGTGCAGTTCCTGCGCGGCATCCCGCGCGACATGGAGGAGGCGGCGCTGATCGACGGCTGCAACGCGCTGCAGCTGCTGTGGCACATCCTGGTGCCACTGCTGAAGCCGGCCATCATTTCGGTGGTGGTGTTCCAGTTCATCTGGACCATGAACGACTTCATGGGGCCGCTGATCTACCTGTCCTCGGTCGAGAACTACCCCGTCTCCCTGGCGCTGAAGATGAGCATCGGGGCCACCGAGGAGGTCGAGTGGGCGAGCGTCATCGCCATCTCGGTGGTGGCCCTGCTGCCATCGGTCCTCATCTTCTTCATGGCCCAGCGCCACTTCATCGAAGGTGCCACCAGCAGTGGCATCAAAGGCTGACAACACACAGAGGTACAGCGATGGCCCATGTTTCCCTCAAGCGCCTCGAGAAGGTCTATCCCAACGGCTTCAAGGCGGTGCACGGCATCGACCTGGACATCCGGGACGGCGAGTTCATCGTCTTCGTCGGCCCCTCGGGCTGCGCCAAGAGCACCGTGCTGCGCATGATCGCCGGGCTCGAATCGATCAGCGGCGGCGAGCTGCACATCGGCGGCGCAGTGGTCAACAACCTGCCGCCCAAGCAGCGCGGCATCGCCATGGTGTTCCAGAACTACGCGCTCTATCCCCACATGAAGGTGCGCGACAACCTGGGCTTCGGCCTGAAGCTGGCCGGGGTCGGCAAGCAGGAGCTGACGCAGCGGGTCGAGCAGGCGGCCCGCACACTGGAGATCGAGCACCTGCTCGACCGCTATCCCAAGCAGCTCTCGGGCGGCCAGGCGCAGCGGGTGGCGGTGGGCCGCGCCATCGTCAAGCGGCCGGAGGTGTTCCTGTTCGACGAGCCGCTGTCCAACCTCGACGCCAAGCTGCGCGCCTCGATGCGAGTGCGCATCACCGAGCTTCACCGCCGGCTGAAGGAGCGCGGCCAGCCCTCCACGGTCGTCTATGTCACGCACGACCAGGTCGAGGCGATGACGATGGGCGAGCGCATCTGCGTGCTCAAGGACGGCACCATCCAGCAGGTCGATACGCCGACCGCGCTCTATGACCGGCCGGCCAATGCCTTCGTCGCCGGCTTCATCGGCTCGCCCGAGATGAACATCCGCGATGCCCGGGTGGTGCAGCAGGGCGCCGGGCTGGGCGTCGAGGTGGGCGGTATCTGCCTGGCCCTGCCGGAGCACAAGGCGGCGCGGCTGCGGGCCCGGGTCGGTACGCCGGTGCGCCTGGGCATCCGGCCCGAGCACATTGCCTCGCGCCACGCTGCGGGCGGGGAGGGCCAGGTGGTGACCGGCCGGCTGCGCTTCCAGGAGCACATGGGCAGCGAGGTGTTCGTGCACTTCGACCTTGGCGACGTGCCCTTTGCGTGCCGCATCAGCGCCGACCGCCTGGGCGCTCTAGGCGGGCTGGCGCGCGGCGAGCCGCACGAGTTCGCCTTCCTGATGGACCAGTGCCATGTGTTCGATGCCGACAGCGGCGCCAACCTCACGCTGTGAGCGGACCTCATTCCAAGCAACAAAAGACGGAGACGCGGATGAAACAGATCAAGAAGGCCTTGCTGGCGGCGGTGGCCGCCCTGGGGGTGGCCGGCAGCGCGGTGCAGGCGCAGGACGCCACCTTGCGCTTCTCGTGGTGGGGCGGCGGCGAGCGGCATGAAAGCACGCTGAAGGCCATCCAGCTGTTCGAGAGCAAAAACCCGGGCATCAAGGTGAAGGCCGAGTACATGGGGTTCGCCGGCTACCTGGAGCGGCTGACGACGCAGATCGCCGGTGGCTCGGAGCCCGACATCATGCAGATCAACTGGGCCTGGCTGTCGATGTTCTCGCGCAATGGCGACGGGCTGTACGACCTGAACCAGCAGAAGGCGTCACTGGCGCTCAACCAGTTCTCGGAGGAAGAGCTGAAGATGGGCGTGGTCAAGGGCCGGCTCAATGCCTTGCCGGTGTCCTACACCGCGCGCGTGTTCGTCTGGAACAAGGCAGCCTGGGACCGGGCCGGCCTGCCGCTGCCCACCACCTGGGACCAGCTGTTCGCCTCCGGCGCGGCCTTCAAGCAGAAGCTGGGCGACAAGGCCTATGCCATCGACGGCGAGGCCTACGACATGCTGCTGCTGTCGCATGCCTATGTGCAGCAGAAGTACGGCCAGCCCTACATCCACCCCTCCGAGCCCAAGGTGGCCATGACGCCGCAGGCCGCGCTGGATTGGGTCAAGACCTACAAGCGGCTGAGTGCGGAGCACACCGCCGTTCCGCTGCCTTTGCGGGCCAGCCTGGGCGGCGCCGAGAAGCCCACCGAGCAGCAGCCTGACTGGGTGAGCGGCAACTGGGCCGGCAACTACACCTGGGACTCGGTGCTGAGGCTGCGCGCCAGCACGCTGAACAAGGACCAGAAGCTCGACATCGGCGAGTTCCTGATGCTGCCCGGCGCCAAGGCTTCCGGCGTGTTCGGCCGGCCGTCGCTCATGTTCGCGGTGAGCAAGAACAGCAAGCACCCGGCTGCCGCGGCCAAGCTGCTCAACTTCCTGCTGACCGATCCTGAAGCGGCCCGGGTGCTGGGCCTGTCGCGCGGGGTGCCGGCTTCGGACAGCCAGTTCCACACGCTGGTGAAGGAGAACCGCATCGAGCCCACCGAGCTGAAGGCCTACCTGCAGATCAAGAAGCTGAAGGACGCGGGCCAGATCCAGCTGCCTTCGCCCTTGCTGGAGCATGCGCGGGTGCACAAGTTCCTGCGCGAGGTGTTCGAGTCGGTGTCCTACAACAAGGTCAGCGACGAAGACGCGGCCCGCCGCCTGGTGGAAGAGGGCAATTCGATGCTGCGCCGCATCCGCTGAGGCCGCTGGCGCATTCCTTTTCGTGACCCCGGGAGCCGGGTGGCATGCGTCGCCCCAGCTCCCTTTCTGCCGGCCTGCCTGCACCGGGCAGGCCGGTACTTTCGAATGAAGGCACACCGCACCATGGCCAAGGCCCGCGTCATTCCGCTTCCCTTCCACAGCTACGACGACCCTGACACGGGCGTGCGGGTGACCCGCATGACCCCGACGGACGTCACCTGCCATCGCAACTACTTCTACCAGAAGTGCTTCACCAACGACGGCGCGCGCCTGCTGTTCGGCGGGCAGTTCGGCGAGCACTGGAACTACTTCCTGCTCGACCTGCAGGAGCGCAGTGCCTTGCAGCTCACCGACCAGGCCGGCGAGAACACCTTCGGCGGCTTCCTGAGCCCGGACGACCGCCACCTCTACTTCGTGCGGGCCGAGCGGCAGCTGATGCGGCTGGCGCTGGCCGACCTGTCGGAGGAGGTGGTGTACACCGTGCCGCAGGGGTGGGTGGGCTATGGCACCTGGGTGGCGAACTCGTCCTGCACGAAGATGGTGGGCATCGAGATCGCCGCCGAAGACTGGATGCCGCTGACCGACTGGCAGAAGTTCCGCGAGCTGTACTTCCGCCGGCCTCGTTGCCGGCTGATCCGCATCGACCTGCACAGCGGCGAGCGCGAGGTCATCCTCGACGAGCGCACCTGGCTGGGTCATCCGCAGTACCGGCCCTTCGACGACCAGACGGTGGCCTTCTGCCACGAGGGGCCGCACGACCTGATCGACGCCCGCATGTGGTTCGTCGACGAGGACGGCAGCCGCCTGCGCTGCGGCAAGGAGCACCTGGACGGCGAGAGCTGCACCCATGAGTTCTGGGTGCCCGACGGCTCGGCGATGATCTATGTGTCCTACCTGAAGGGACAGACCGAGCGCTGGATCTGCTCGTTCGACCCGCAGACGCTGGAGAACCGGCGGCTGATGAAGATGCCCAACTGCTCGCACCTGATGAGCAACCACGACGGCAGCCTGATCGTCGGCGACGGCAGCGACACGCCGGTGGATGTCGACGACACCGGCGGCTACCGCATCGAGAAGGATCCCTACCTGTACCTGTTCGACCTGAAGGCCGGGCAGGCGCGCCGCATCTGCCGGCACGACACCTCATGGCGGGTGCACAAGAACAACCGGCAGGTGACGCATCCACACCCCTCGTTCGCGCCTGGCGACCGCCAGGTGCTGTTCACGTCGGACTGCCACGGCGAGCCGGCGCTCTACCTCGCCGATCTGCCGGCCTGATGCCGAGGCCGGCGCTGCTCGAACGGCTGGGGCGCTGGGGCCGGCCCGAGCCGGTGGTGCTGCAGCTGGCCTGGCCGGTGGCGCTGCAGGAGGTGTCGCTGGTGTTCTCGGGCGTGCTGGTGACGATGATGGCGGGCCACCTGAGCTCGACCGCGGTGGCGGCGATCGGCGCCATCGAGTCGCTCGGCTACCTCTTTCATTCGCTGTTCGTCGCACTGGGCGTCGGCGCAACGGTGACCGTCGCTCACTGCCAGGGGGCGGGGCGGGACGCCGACGTGCGCGATGCCGGCTTCAACGCGCTGGCGCTCGGCGCGGCGGCCGCGCTGCTGCTGGCGGCCTTGCTGTGGTGGCTGCGGGAGCCGATCGTGCGGTGGTGCTTTCCCGCTGTGGAGCCGGCCTTGCGGGCCGAGGCGCTGGCGTATTTCGGCTGGGTCATCGCATCTGATCTGCCGACCGGCCTGGTGGTGGTGGCCAGCGGCGTGCTGCGTGGCATGGGCCATACTCGCCAGGCCATGCAGGCGCATGTGGCGATGAACCTGCTGCAGGTGGCGGCAGCCTTCGTGCTGATGCATGGCGTGGCGGGCTGGCCGGGGCTCGGCGTGCATGGCGCCGGCCTGGCGCTGGTGGCGGCTCGCACCCTTGGCATGGCGCTGGCGGTGGCTGCCTGGTGGTCCGTGGCGGGCCGGCGGCCGTCGGCCGGTGCCCGGCCGCGCCTGCAGCGGCGGTTCCTGGCGGGCATGCTGCGGGTGGGCTGGCCGACGGCCGCGGAAGCCGGGCTCTTCCACGTCGGCAAGCTGCTGACGCAGCTGATGGTGGCCGGCATGGGCACCGCCGCGATGGCTGGCAACTACGTGGCCGCCTCGCTGGTGACCCTGATCAACATTCCCGGCCAGGCGCTGTCGGTGGCGGCCACCACGCTGGTGGGGCAACGCCTGGGCGCGCGCGACGTGGCCGGCGCCCGCCAGGCGCTGGGCCAGGTGCTGCGCAGCGCGACCCTGGCGCTGTCGATGCTGGGGCTGGCGGTGCTGCCCCTGTCGCCGTGGCTGGCCGGGCTGTACGGCTCGGGGCCCGCGGTGACACGCACCGCGGCCTGGCTGATTGCGGTGAACTGTCTTTTCATGCCGACCTGGGCCGCATCCTTCGTCCTGCCTTCCGGGCTGCGGGGTGCCGGTGACACGCGCTACACGATGATCGTGGCGGTCGGCTCGATGTGGCTGTGCCGCATCGCGGCGGGCTACGGGCTCGGCGTGCTGGCCGGCTGGGGCGTGCTCGGCGTGTGGCTGGGCATGCACATCGACTGGATGGTGCGGGCCGCGCTCTTTCTGCGTCGCGCGGGCGGCGACACATGGACGAGGCATCGGCTTCTACAATGAGCCGTTGCACTCGGCGACGATGCACACACAACTGACAGGCGACACAACATGCTTGCTAAGCAGATGGATGCTGAAACACAGGACCACAAGCAGCCGGAGTCGGTGGCGGCGGTGCTGAAGGTCTTCGCGATCCTCCAGGCGCTGACCGAACAGGAAGAAGTCGGCATTTCCGAGCTCTCGGTGCGCATGGCCATGCCGAAGGCCACGATCTACCGCTTCCTGCAGACCATGAAGAGCCTCGGCTATGTGCGCCAGGCTGCCGACAGCGAACGCTACAGCCTGACGATGAAGCTGTTCGAGCTGGGCACCAAGGCACCCCGCTACCCGGACCTGGTGGAGCTGGCCAAGACCGAGATGGAACGACTGTCCGCGCAGACCGCCGAGACCATCCACCTCGGCATGCTCATCGAGAGCGAGATCATCTACGTGCACAAGGTCGACTCGCGCCACATGCTGGGCATGTATTCGCGCATCGGCCGACGCGCACCGCTGCACTGCACCGCCATCGGCAAGGTGCTGATGGCCTGGGAGGAGCCGGCCCGCCGTGACGCGGTGCTCGAAGGCGTGGAGTTCAAGCGCTTCCGCGAGAACACCATCACCAGCCGGGCGGCCTTCGACGAGGAACTGCGGCGCACCCGCGAGCAAGGCTACGGCGAAGACCGTGAGGAGTTCGACGAACACATCCGCTGCCTGGGCGTGCCGGTGTTCGACCGTCACGGCAAGGTGGTGGCTGGCCTGAGCATCTCCTTCCCCACCTTCCGCTACCCGGAGCAGCGCAGCGACGAGATCGTCAAGCTGCTGCACGATGCCGGCCGCGCGGTGTCGGCCGGCCTGGGCTGCAGCAGCTATCCGCCGGACGCCAAGCGCGGCTGAGCCGAGGCACGAGCCCCGCGCCTTGGCTGTGGGCCGACCTCGCGGCAAGGGGCTCACGCGGGCCGTCGCGGCGCTGCCGGGGCGTCAGCGCCTGGGCCGGCGAGGGGGGCGCCGCGCCGCCCCGTGCGTCGCGGGGGCGGCGGCAGGGGCCGGCGTCAACCCGTCGAGCCTGCCATGACGTCCTGCATCACCTCCCGCGGCACGATGGCCCCCGGATGCTGCACCACGATGGCGGCCAGGCGGTTGCCGAGGGCTGCGGCCTCGGCCGCCGGCGCGCCCGCCAGTCGAGCGGCCAGGTAGCCGCCGGCAAAGGAGTCGCCGGCGGCCGTGGTGTCCACCACGCGCGGCACCGGCACCACCGGGACCGGTTGCGGGGCACCGCCGGCCAGCCTCACCAGCGTGGCCTCGGCCCCGCGCTTGACGACCACTTCGGGGCAGGGCAGGGCGAGGCAGTGCGCCAGGGCCGCCTCTGGCCCCCGCAGTTCATGAAGCAGGCTCTCGTCATCGGCGGTCACCAAGGCGATGTCGGCGCAGCGGCAGGCCTGCTGGAACCAGTCACGTGCCTCCGAAGCGTGGCCCCACAGCCGTGGCCGGTAGTTGTTGTCGAAGATCACCCGACCGCCGGCCGCCCGCAACCGCGCTGCGGCGTCCAGCAGGCGCTCGCGCGCAGGCGCGGGCAGGATGGCCAGGCTGATGCCGCTGAAGTAGAGCGCGCCGAGCACCGGCAGCCGGGCTTCCAGCGGCGTTTCCGGTGCGTCGAAGTAAGCCTTGGCGGCGCTGGTATCGCGCCAGTAGCTGAAGCTGCGTTCGCCCCGCGCATCCACCTCGATGGCATACAGGCCCGGCATCCGGCCCGGCACCCGCCGGACCAGCTCGGTGCCGACGCCTTCGTCGGCCCAGCGCTGCAGCAGCCCGTCGCTATAGCGGTCTTCGCCGAGCCCGGTCGCATAGCTGGCCCGGATGCCGCGCGCCTGGCCCAGGCGAGCCAGATAGACCGCGGTGTTGAGGGTGTCGCCGCCGAAGCCCTGGCGCATCGTGCCAAAGGCCTCGCCTTGCAGCTCCAGCATGCATTCGCCGAACAGCGCTACGTTCACGCGGTCTCCTCTTGATTATTGAAACGGTGTTCCGAATTCTATCGATGTGAAGCGATGGTGGCCAGTCCGCGCCTCCAAGGGCCTCGGTAGCCCCTGGCTTCGACACTGTCTTTGACCGGCCGGAGCCGCCGGGCGCTACCGTGACGGTATTCATGGAATGGAGACGCTTTTCATGTTCGACAGTGCCGCCGACCGCATCGAATACAGCCAGGCTGTGGACTACCTCGATCAGGGCCGCGCAGACCTGGTGCCTGCCCAGAAGCTCGAGGACTACGTCGCCCGTGGGCTGTTGCAGCGTGAAGGCTCGCAGCTCGTGCTGACCGAGGCGGGGCGGCGCGAGTTCGAGACAGCAAAGAACGAGCGCTCGGCCGAGGGCTGAGCGCGGCAGCCACAGGGCGGCTGCCGGCGCCCCCCGGGTCGTGGGGGCCCGGCACGCCGCCGTCTCACTAACATTCGCTTCGACGGCCTGCACTGCCGCTTCCGGCGGGCGCCATGCGGGGCCGCACGGTATGTCGAGCGCCGCAGAGGGCCCCGGACCTGGAGTCTCGGTATCCCGCTGCTGGCACCGCCTTCGGTTCATTCGACGATGCCCAAGGAGTGCCATGACCGAGCTGGAACCCAGCGTCCTGCGAGCCAGCCTGCGCCTGGACGACAGTCATTGGCTCTGTGAGCCGCGCGACTTGCCGGCCGGTGTCATTGAAGGCGAGCGGCCCCGGCCTTGCGAAGCCGCCTGGCATCTGTGCTCAGGCGACCCGCCGACCTTCAGTCGCAGCCTGCTGCCTTGCCTTTGCGAGCGAGACCGGATGCAGAGCCTGCGTGCGGCTTTGCGTCAACTGGGGCACTTCGAGGTGGCCCGGCTGGAAGACGGGCGGGTCGTGGAGGAAGTCGCGGTGTTGCTGGCCATGGGCCGGCTATGCCTGCTGGCGCTGCCGTTGTCGGCCGGCCGACATCGCTCGATCGCTGCGGTGCCGCAGCAGCCTGCCCCCGTGCAACGCAGTACGGGGTGGGACCATATCGAAACGCGGCGGCCGGAGCCGGAGGCGTTGCCGCAGGTCCCTGCCGCAGTGGCGCAGGTCAACGACGCCAGCGACCTCACGCCCTCGTCGGCGCTGCAGGAAGAGGCGCAGGCCCGGGCACTTGAGCTGGCCGCCCAGCATGGCATCGCACGCTGCCGCCTGTGTGGCCGCGGCGCCGCCCGGGCGGGAGACCGGCCGTGACAGCGGCGGCACCTGCCGGCACTCTGGCCTGGCTGGAGCAACTGCCCTTGCTGCGGAATCAGGGGCGGCCGCTCCGGTATTTCGCCGTGCTGGATACGGCCCGCGACCGGGCGATAGAGCCGTTGCTTCGCGCCAGCGGCTTGCCCCGCGAGTGCTTGCTGGCGGGAGCGTTGTCGGCCCGGCTGCTTGCGGTGGCGCCCTATGTCGTTCAGTTGGATGTGCACGAGGGTGGACAGTGGCTCCAGCTGCTGACGGCCGTGTGGGGTGGCAGCAGGGGCTGGCTCGCCGTGACCCGGCAAGAGGTTGGACTGGCCCTGATGCGCCGCCACCTGCGTTCCCTGCTGCTGGTGCCGGGGAGCGCGGACGACGGTCCCAGCCTGCTGCGATTCTTCGACCCCCGGGTGCTGCGCGTGCTCCTGCCGCACAGCACATCGGCCCAGGCCGAACGCTTCATGGGGCCGATGGCTTGCGTGTTGGTGGAGTCGAGCGCGTCGAACGATGCGCAGCTGTGCGGCATGGGGCCGCGGCCGCAGGATGTGCAGAAGCTCCAGGGCCTGCCTCAGCTGCGGGTCTTCGTTGAGCGGGCGATGTTGCGGGAGGCACCGTTGGATGTGAGGTTGCCGCCAGCCGGTGGCTGGGTGCTGAAGCTGACGCCTCAGCAGCTGCACGCCCTGACACAGGACGCCAGTGACCGGTTTGCCGAGCGCCTGGCGCACGAACTGCGTCGCGCATGGCCGCGGGCCTGCGAAGGCCGCAGCACGGCGGAGTTGCAGGCCCTGGTGCGGCAGGCACTCATCGATGCACGGCGGCTGGAGCTGCAGTCGCTGCGTTCACTGTCCGACTATGTCGGGCTGGCATTTCGCTTCGGCCTCGGGTTCGAGGAGCACCCTGCGGTGCGGCGGCTGCTCGAGCCTGACGATCGACCTGTGGAGCAGCGGCTGGCACGCCTGTTCCTGGAGATGGCCGACGGGGACTGGGCTGACTTGCAGGCGGGGGCCGCTGCGAGATCAGCAAGGCGAGAGGACGCACCCCATGACGATTGAGTCAGTCCGCCGCGATCTCCTGGCGGCACTCGACGAGGCAGCAGACGGGGTCATCTGCCCGAACCAGGAGCATGGGGCCGCCTTTCAGCAGCAATGGGCGCAGGCGCGAAAGGCGGTGGCTGACGCGGACAACTTCCGCCGGTTGGTGGAGGCCTTTGGCAACGCAGTCGACGAGATCCTATTTGCGGGCCCGGATGCCAAAGAGGCGCTGCATTTGGCCTCGGCCCGCTTCCTCGCAGAGCTGGAAGCGAGACGTCGGAACTCTCCTGCATTGTTCTGCACTGTGCTGGCTGCACTCGATGGGGCAGCGGATCTGGTCACTCCCGCGAACCAGGAGCACCTTGCCGACTTCAAGCAGCGGTGGAAGCGGGCGCGAGGGGAAATAGTCAGCGCGGAGAACTGCGTGCTGTGGGTCGCGGGCCCATTCTCCAACGCGGTCAACATGATCCGCGGTGACAGCCTGGAGGTTGAAGACGAACTGGATTCGGCTGAGGGCAAGTTCTTGGCATGGCGCCAGGAGTCGGAAGACGTGATGGGTGCCTGCGACCGGCTGCAGCAGATGATGAACAGATGGGGCTGCGCCGAGGGCGAGCATGCAGCGCTGCAGGACGAAGAGGACGAAGACCAAGACGAAGACGAGGATGAGGATGAGGATGAGGATGAGGGTGAGGGTGAGGGTGAGGGTGAGAGCGAGGGCGAGGGCGAGAGCGAGGGCGAGAGCGAGGGCGAGGCCATGCTCGTCGTCATCGACGAGGAGGAGGTGCTGAGCGACGGCAGTCCGCAAGAGCTGCCGCTCGGGCCAGTGGGTGGGCAAGGTTTTGGAGCGAACGCCGGTGCCTTGCCGTTCAGCGCTCTGACTGGCGAGGTTTCTCGCGCCACGCTCGAAGACGTACCGTGTTCGATGGACGGCTTGTGGCCCACTGAGACGCTGAAGGTGGTGCTGACGAACTTCCCTGCCTGGCACGTCACGCCAATGGTGATCCACGTTGTACAAGACGATCTGAATGCCAAGCAGTTGCTTCGGCTCGGTGAGATGCCGAACTTGCGCACGCTGGATGCAACATTCCACGTACTCCCGGCTCCGTTCGCGGTGTATGCGTATCCTTCTGAAGGTGAGGACTGCGGAGTTTGGACCTCGTCAGCCATCGTGCCGCAAGATGCATGCGTCAGTTTGGTGGTTAATCCTTCGCCTTGCTGCCGCGCTTGCTGCTGGAGAACACCTTATGCGCTCAGGGTCGCCGACGGTTGCATCACAGGTTATCGCTTAATGCGCGTTGCCCACCGGGTAATGGCCGCGATTGTGTCGCGTGTGTGGTGCGATGGGCAGTACGAGGCCACCGCGCAACGGCGCAGCGGTGGCCAGCGTGACGCTGTCCAGCGCGACAATTACGGCTTCCAGGTGCGTAACGGCTGCCAATGGCTATGGCTGGCTGGGCGGCTGCAAGAGTTGAACAATCCCTCCCGGTTGGCGTCCTTTGATCCAGGGAAGGTCTCGGCATTCCAGGAGTCCGGGGCAAAGCTGCTCGACGTCTGTGCGACGACATGGATTGGAAACCGCCGCATACCGGTGAAGAGCGATTTCTCGACGGTGAGAGTCGCTGGGACGGGCACCATGACCGTGTTGCGCAAGCACCCTCGCGTCCAGTATCACAGCAAAGATGTGGCGGGGGCCAGCTATTCGGAGATCGCCGCGATGTTCCAGCAAAACGATCGCAGTGAGGCAGCCCAGCTGCTGGCCCTGCTTTGCAGCGGCGACAGCGGTGCTGCGGACGAGCGCGAACTGATACGGGCCGCCTTCCTGCTGCACATCTTCGGCGTTGAAGCAAACAAGAACAACCTGGCCTATGTCACGGCGGTCATGGGCCTGCAACTGATCGGTGAGGGGGCGTTGACCTTCGACGCCTTCCTCCGCAACTGCGGTGAATTCGGTCTGAAGGGCGGGCTATTCGCCATGGCCTCGTTCAAGGACGAGGAGAAGCTCGAAAACGCCAGTGTCGAGCTGGTGTCTGCCATCTCCCGGGAGCAGGAGCAGACGAAGCGGGAGAATGATGCAATGCAGGCTCTTGGTGAGAGCCTGCGTTCCGGCATCAGGAAGCAGAAGTGGACGATCCCGGCTAAGGAAATGAGGATGCTGATCCGCTGGTGTGAGAAGTTTCACCCTGCAGTGCAGGGAATGCCGAAGTCGGTTGCAGAGCAGTACCTGGCCGGTGCCATCGAGAACATGCTCCTGCACGCCTATGGTGTGCCGCAATAGCGGCCGGCCGCGACCTCGCCGGTTTTTCTGCCCCTCACCCCTCCGCCGCCAGCATCGCCGTATACGACTCCGGCGGCGGCATGCCCTTGAAGGCTCGCAACACCGTCGCGCCGCCTGGCAGCGGTGCCCACCACAGCGTGGTGCCGCGCAGGTAGTGCGACATCAGGTCCAGCCCCAGCATGTCGACCGCGCTGGCCATGTTCGGCAGCAGCAGCGGCTGGCCCTGCTGGAAGGCCGCACCCCAGTCGATGCTGCCCGATAGCTCCAGCGCATCGCCCACCCCCGGCGCCATCGGCGCCGATGCCAGCAGCGACTCGAACTGCTCGTGCGTGAACTGGGTGTTGAGCACCTGCGGCAGCGCCTGCTGCACATAGGCGTACCAGCTGCCTGTGCCCTGCATCTCGCGCAGCAGCGCGCGCGGGTAGGGCACCTCGGTGTACACCGTGAGGGGGAAGTAGCGGCCCACCCGGTCCACGCTGGACATCAGCACGCCCGCGTAGGCCTCTTCGCCGCAGACGCCGGGAAACATCGCAAAGCTCCACAGCGGTGCGCCCACGTAGGCATGCGTCCAGCCCTCGTTGAGCTGGGCGCGGCTGGCGGGGATGGCCCGCTGCAGCCAGGCATCCAGCAGGCCGTTGAAACGTTCGTTGCCGCGACGGTGGGCGAAGTCGCCCAGCGCCGGCAGCTTGCCGAACCAGGCCGGCGCGCCGTCCCCGGCGGCCGGCGACGTGGCGAGCCAGTCTTCCAAGCCGGTCATGTTCTCGCTCCCGGTGTCACAGCTTGCCAGGGCAGCCGAAGCTGGCCAGCTCATTCATGCGGAACGGATTCAGCACGCTGCTCGTCGTCACCTCGAAGACCGCGCGGCGGCCGTCGATGACGAAGGTGGCGCGGAAGCGCTCAGGCTGGCCGGCGCCGTCGATCTGCACCTTGTCGAACATGCGGAACAGTGCCCACGGCCCCTCGAACACCGCGCCCGAGCTGCCCGACGCGGATGGCGGCGAGAGCTGGATGCGTACCTGCCCGCGGCCTCCGGTGCCTGGCCACTGCACGCTCATCGGCACCGACGGGCCGTGCGCGTACTTCACGATCTGGCCGTCCACGTCGAGGATGAACTGCGTGATCGACGCATCCATCTCCACCGGCTTGAAGTCCAGCCGCAGGCCGGGCGCCTTGCCGCCCGAGCGGAAGAAGGTGTCACGGATGGCCTGCGCCCGCTGGAACTGCACCAGCGCACCGGAATCGCTCGTCGTGCCCATCTGGCCGCCGCCGATCTCACGGAAGGTCCAGGGCCGGGTGGTGGTGTCGGCGAACTGGATCAGGTTGCGCTGGAAGAAGTCGTCCATCAGGCCGCCGGGCGAGAACAGGCGCGAGAAGTCGTCCTGGGTGACGTCGCGGTTGCTGCCCCGGGCGAAGGGGTAGCGGCCGTCGATCGCCTGGTGGCAGAAGTCCGACACCGTGGTCTTGAGGTTGTTGCTCAGGTTCTCGCGGGTCGCGCCCAGGGCCTGGCTGGTGCCGCTGGTGACAAGCTGGGTCATCATGCCGCGCATCGGCTCCGGCAGGCGGCCGGCCTCGGCACGCACCTTGTTCGGCACGTCGCTGGTGGGCGGCGCGGCACCGCCGCGCACCGCGGTCTCGGTGGCGGTCATCAGCGTGTAGAGCTCGTTGAGCAGCTGCAGCGAGGTGTCGATCGGCGCCGGCTGGCCCTGCCCCGGGCTCAGCACGAAGCGACGCAGTGGCTCGAAGCGGTCGTCGACGATGCTTTCGAGCTTCTGCGGCTGGCTGGAGGTGCCGGGTTGCGGCTGGTCGGTGGCCAGCAGGCGGGCCAGGCTGTCGCGGGTGTTGGAGACCCGGTCGCTGACGCTGCTGGTGGCGCGCTCCACCGTGCCGCCCTCGATCTTCTCGCCCAGCGTCGTTTCCTTCACGATGGCCCGCAGCAGCGGCGGCAGCGGCGAATCGCCGGCCGACAGCGTGCGAGCCGCCTGGATGGTCTGCGGCAGCGTGCCGTGGCGAGCCAGCTTGATGTCGTTGATGAAGGTTTCCCAGATGCGGGCGTAGTCCTCCAGGTAGAGGCGGCGCACCTCGTTCACCAGCCGGGCCAGGCTCTGCGGGTCCTGCAGGTTGAAGCTGCGCTGCTGCTCGTTGAGGCCCAGCACCCAGCCTTCCTCATCGAACAGTTGGCGTGCCACCTTGTCGGTCTGCTGCAGGAAGGCCTTGTGGTAGCCGTCATAGGTGTAGAGGCCCGGAATGCCCTTGGTCAGCGGCGCGCCGCTGGCGCGGGTGAACACCAGGCCGGCTGCCGGACCGGCGGCCTTCGTCAGCTTGAACTCGGGAATGTCCGCGCCCACGCCCACGCGCTTGAGCCGGCTGTAGACGCGCTGCGCCAGCGACATGCGCTGCAGCGCCTGGCGCGATTGCTCGACCAGGGTCTTGTCCTGCGGCACCGGCGACAGCACCATGCCGCGGTCCAGCAGCACGTTCAGGTGCTGCTCGAGCATGGCGCGCTGCTCATTGTTGACTTCGCGCGGCAGGTTGGCTTCCCAGTCGGCCAGCACCAGGTCCTTCAGCGCCGCCGACGAGTAGTGCTCGCTGTCGTAGAGCATCAAGTAGGCCTTGAGCGCCTCGTACATCAGCTCGGGATTGCGGCTCTGGGCCGAGCGCAGCAGGTCTTCAACGCGGCGGGCCACCTTGGGCAGCATCGCGTCTTCCAGCAGGCGCTCGTAGGCGGCACGGGCCGCGGCGTCCATCTTCTCGCCCTGGAACAGTCCGAAGCGCCAGGAGGCGGGGGCATCCAGCTCGCTCGTCACCGGGGGCACGATGGCCAGCTGGCGCAGTTCGTTGAGTGCGGGCAGCAGCTGCACCACCTCGGCACCGGTGCTGGGATCGATCGCCTGCACCGTCTTGTTGGCCGGCGGGACGCGCTCGCCCACCGCGGCGAGGTACTGCTTGTTGTTGACGTAGCTGACGCTCCATGCGGCCAGCGCGCCCACCGCCAGCAGCCCCACCAGCACGTAGGCCGCGCCCTGCACCCAGGCGCGGCGGCGCTCCCACTTCAGGTTGGTGCCGGCGAGCTCCGACTCCTGGAAGATCACGTCCTTCAGAGTGCGGGTCAGGAAGTAGCTGCGGCCGGTGTTCTTCTGCGGCGGCAGCGCCCGGCGCTCCACCTTGAAGCTGCGCGCCAGCACGCCCATGATGCGGTCGATCGGCGAGTCTTCCTGCGTGCCGCTGGTGAAGTAGACGCCGCGCAGGATCATCGCCTCGTCGAACTGCGAGCCCGAGAAGGCGTTCACCAGGAAGTCGCCCAGCACCTCGCGCACTGCGGCGAACTGCTGCGGAAAGCTGTAGATCAGCGAGCGGCGGGTCGGGTCGCGCTCGGCCTCGAGCCGCTCCAGGGAGCCTTCGAAGAGGCGGCGCGACATCAGCTCGAACTCGGTGCCGAAGGTCTGGGCCAGCGCCGCCTTCTCCAGGGCCGGCGCACGGTCCTGGTAAGGCATGGTGAAGCCCAGCACCTGCTCGCGCTCTTCCTTGCTCAGGTTGTCGAAGTACTCGGTGAAGCCGGGCAGCAGGTCGGTCTTGGTGACCAGCAGGTAGATCGGAATGCGCACGCCCAGCTGCTGGTACAGCTCCTGCACGCGCTGGCGCACGGTCTGGGCATAACGCTCACGCTCCGGCGCGGCATGCGAGAGCATGTCCGACACGCTGATCGTCACCAGCACCCCATTGATGGGCCGGCGCGGCCGGTTCTTGCGCAGCAGCTGCAGGAAGCCCTGCCAGGCCGTCGCGTCGTCCTGCTGGTGGCTGTCCTGGGTGGTGTAGCGGCCGGCAGTGTCGAGCAGGATGGCTTCGTTGGTGAACCACCAGTCGCAGTTGCGGGTGCCGCCGACGCCGCGGATGGCTTCCTTGCCGAACTTCTCGGCCAGCGGGAACTCCAGCCCGGAGTTGATCAGCGCGGTGGTCTTGCCCGAGCCTGGCGCGCCGATGATGATGTACCAGGGCAGGTGATAGAGGTAGCCGCGGCCGAGCTTGCGGCTCAAGCTGGCCTTGCCGCCCAGGCCGGCCTTCTTGAGCGTTTCGAGCGCTTCCTTGAAGCGGCCTTCGATCAGCACCACTTCCTGGCTGCCGGCGCTTGGCGGCGGCGCGGCCGCGGCCTGCTGCGCAAAGCCCTGCACCAGCTTGTCGCTGGCCTTGCGGGCGCGCCAGGCCAGCCACAGCTGCCGGCCGATGACCAGCAGCACGATGATCCCGATCAACGCCAGGCGCGACCAGAGACTGTCCAGCGGACGCCAGTCGCCGATGGAGACCAGCGGCCCGACGATCCAGATCACCAGCGACAGCGCCAGCAGGCCGAGGGCCAGCATGACCCAACGGTTGAAGATCCAACCCAAAACCTTCTTCATCATCATTCCTTCGATGCGCGCGCGGGCCTCAGGCCGGCTTGGCGACGTACACCGTGATTTCGACCCGGCGGTTCTTGGAGCGGCCGGCCGGCGTGTCGTTGGGCGCCACCGGCTCGGACTCGGCGCGGCCTTCGGCCTGGATGCGCGTTGCGTCGATCTTGCTGGTCAGCAGGTTGGCGACCGACTTGGCGCGTTCCTGCGACAGGTGCCAGTTCGACGGGAAGCGGGCCGAGCGGATCGGCTGGTTGTCGGTGTGGCCGGTGACGAGCACGCGGCCCTTGACCGATTCCACCGCCTCGGCGATGCGCCGCATCAGCGGCTCACGCGCGACTGCCAGCGTCGCGCTGCCGGGGTCGAACAGGCCGTCGCCGCGGATGGTGACGATGCTGCGGTCGGCGAAGTCGCGCACGTCCACCAGGCCGGCGGCGATCTCGGGCGCCAGGAAGTGCGCCAGGCGCGGGGCCGCCGCCGGCGGCGGGGCGGGCGGCGCGATCTGCGTCTTGCGGGCCTTCAGGCCGGTGATGGAGGCGAACAGCGGATCCGACGCCTGGTTCAGCGCATAGCTGAACCCCATGTAGCCGAGCAGCAGCAGCAGGGCCACCACCGCGCCGAAGATCCACAGCGGCATGGCGGTGGACCACTTGCGCTTGGGCAGGACCGCCGGTGCCCAGTGCTTGGCCAGTGCCGGCTCGAAACTGCCGCGCTGGCGGCGGATCAGCTGGGCCAGCCGCTCGCGCAGCACCTGCAGTTCGGTGCGGCCGTTCTCGATGACACGGTAGCGGCCCTCGAAGCCGAGGGCGATGCAGGTGTAGATCAGCTCCAGCAGCTCGATGTTGTCGGCCGGGCTCTGCGCCAGCCGGGTCAGCAGCTGGAAGACCTTCTCGCCGCCCCAGCCCTCGTTGTGGAACATCACCAGCAGGCTGTGCCGGCCCCACACGCCCGAACCGCCCCAGGGTGTGCTGGCGGCCGTCTCGTCGAGCACGGTGCAGAGGATGTAGCGGGCGGCAATGACCTTTTCGTTGGCGATGTTGGCCGAGCGCGCGGCATTCTCGAACTGCCGGATGCCCTGGGCCAGGTTGTCGCGCAGGCCGGCCACGTCCTGGTGCACCGTGATCGTCCGCATCTGCGGGATCATGTTGAGCAGCGGGTTGGCCGCGGCGATCAGCGGGTTGAAGCCGGCGGGATGCCAGGCGATGTCCTGCGCGGCTTCGCGCATGAAGCCGCCCTGGGCAGGGGCGGCCATCGTGGCCGGGCGTGCGCCCGGGGTGGGCATCACGAATGTCTGCCCGACGTCGAAGCCTGCAAACGGATCGTTGGATGGGCTCATGGGAGGCACCTTGAAGGCGGTGGGGCGGGGCCAGTGCGCAAGTCGGTCAACTCAGGGCACGGGCCGCATAAGGGAAGGGCGGGGCGGTTCGGTGCGCCTCAGCGCTCCCGGATGGCCCAGAACTCCAGCTGCAGGCCGGGGAACTCGCCGGCGATGTGCATCGCCATCGCGCCTGACTTCTTCAGCTGCTCCCAGAGGTCGCCGTGGCGTTCCAGCTCGAAGTAGTGGAAGCCGGCGTGGTAGGGCAGCTCGCGCGGCGCCACCGGCAGGCCGCGCAGCGTGATGCCGGGCAGCTGCAGGTTGACCAGGTCGCGGATCTTGTCCACCGGCCCCAGCTTGACCTGTGTGGGGAAGCGGGTTCGCAGCTGCTCGCCGGGCAGCTGGGCATTGACGGCGAGCACGAAGTTCGCGCTCTTCATCAGCTCCAGGTCGGCGATCGAGGCGGTCCGCACGCCGTACTTGCGGTCGATCAGCTCGATGGCGATGGCGCGCTGCTCCAGCACGGTGCCCAGCAGCGCGCGCAGCTCGGCCACCACGACGCTGAAGCAGCGCTCCAGGTCCTCGTGCAGGTAGTCGGGCATGGCGCGCGGGCGCCGGGTCGGGCTGCCGAAGATGGCCAGGTCGCCGGCGGCTTCCAGGCAGGTGCGGTAAAGCAGCTCCGGGTGCACCTGGTAGAGCTTGGTCAGGTGGGTGAAGACCGGCTCGTAGCGGTTGACCGTCTGCAGCATCAGGAAGTCGGCGATCTCGGCCACGCCGCCCGCGCCGGGCTTGCCCATGCGCGCAGCCAGCGCCTCGCCGCGCTGCGCCAGCAGTGCCTGCACCTCGCGGGCATAGCCGATCAGGCGTGGATGCCCTGCGATCGACAGCATGGACGGCACGTAGTGCCGGTCGATCACCAGCTGGTTGTCGGCCTTGCGCTCGATCACGCGCAGCACGCCCACCGACTGGTAGGCTTCGCTCGCCTCGCGCTGCAGCATCAGCCGGGCGTTCAGGTCGCCCACCTGGATGTCGGCCTGGTTCTCGAAGTCGGCCGAAGCGTCCTGCACTTGCACGTCACGCGCCAGGTAGCGCAGCAGGGCGGCATCGCTTTCGCTGTCGAGGCCCGCTTCCTGGGCGGTAGGCCGGCGCGAAGGCACGGCCAGCACGACCACGCTGTCCTTGACGTCGGACGGGAAATCGAAGGCCGGCGGCAGCGGGTCGAGCGCGGGCGCGTCGATGGGGGTGCCGTCGGGCAGCACGCCGCGAATCTTGACCAGCTGCACCCGGCCCAGCATCAGGCTGGCATCGTCCAGCTCGTACTCGACCCAGCCCCAGCGATAGGGCGCGGTGGTGGACAAGCGCTGGTCGACCCAGCGCTCGATGTGGCGATCTTGCTGTTGAAAGTGCTGCGGCTGGAGGAACATGCCCTCCGTCCACACCACACGGCGAAAGCTCGACATGAAATCCGCTTCCCTGCTCTGGACGTGAAAATGAAAATTCGATCTCGGCGGTGGTGCCCTGCACCGGCCGCCGCCACGGCGCCGGACGCCTACTTCCTGGAGATGGCCAGGTCCACCACCCGCGGCCCTGCAGTGATGCGCACCACCTGCGACTTGCCCAGCGGCAGCGCGCCCACGGCGCGCCAGCGCGAGCGTTCCAGGTCGCGGTAGGCCACCAGCACCGCGATATAGCGGGTGTCGGGCTTGGCAACCCGCTTCATCGACAGCGTCTTGCCCGGCTGCAGCACGAATTCATCGCGCGCATTGAGGTCGGCCGCCAGCGTTTCGCGGTCCTTGTCGAACAGCGAGAAGAAATCGGCGGTCTCGAAGGCGGCGGGCGACTTCAGTTCATAGACGCGCACCATGG
This sequence comes from Eleftheria terrae, assembly GCF_030419005.1. Classification (NCBI taxonomy): domain Bacteria; kingdom Pseudomonadati; phylum Pseudomonadota; class Betaproteobacteria; order Burkholderiales; genus Eleftheria; species Eleftheria terrae. The sequence goes on along the minus strand of NZ_CP106951.1, from coordinate 1,174,440 downwards.
CGGGCGACGGGCGATTGCGGCTGTCCGGGTTCAGGTCGGCCGTCCCGGTCAGCTGAATCTCGATCGGCGTGGGCTTGGGCGTGCTGGAGCAGCCCCACAGCAGGGCGGCAAGGCCGACCACGAAGATCCGTTTCAGCAGGTCGGGCAGGTGTCGGCTCATCTCTGGTTTCCGTTTGGGGCAACGATCTCGGGCAGGAACATCGGGGGCGGCGGTCGCGGGCAGCCAAATGCGCGGCTCGCGACCGCCGGCGCCGCACGATTATGGGTCGCGCAGGACCCGGAAGAAAGCTTTGCTGCTGTGCACCACCAAGAACTAGGGGGCGGCCTCGGCAAGCGGGTGGTGGGCGGGGCGTGCGATCGGGGTCTGGACGTGGTATAGGCGCGTTGTGGGCGCGAGGGCGCGCCGGCCAGCGATCCCCTAACCCTTGGGGTGGCGCCTGCCGGGGTGCGATCCTAGACTGCCGGCAATCCAAACAAATGGCGCAACAAGTGCCTGCTGAGGTTCCTTCCGTGATAGCTCTCGACGTCCTGCTCGCTCCTGTCTCCGAGTCTTCGCCCTGCGGCGAGGACCTGGAGTACGACGCGCAGTTCATGGCGCTGGAGCAGGCGGCCCGCGGCAAGGCGGAGCAGCAGTTTGGCGACACGGTGGTGGCCGCCGAAGATCCCGACTGGAACGTCGTGATCGACAGCGCCACCGAGCTGCTCGGCCGCACCAAGGACCTGCGCGTGGCCACCTACCTGGCCCGCGGCCTGGCTCGTACGGCCGGGCCGGTGGGCCTGGGGCATGGTCTTGAACTTCTGCACGGCCTGTGCGAGCGCTACTGGGATCAGCTGTATCCTCAGCTGGATCCGGATGACGGGTACGATCCCATCATGCGCATGAACGCGCTGGCACCGCTGGCCCACCCGGAAGCGGGCCTGAAGGAGCTGCGCGAGTCGCCCTGCGTGCGCACTCGGGGCGGTGCCATCACGGTGCGTCAGGTGGAGTATGCACTGGCTCTCGCCGAGCCGCCGGCCGGCCAGCCCGCGCCGTCGGAGCAGGAGGTCCTGGCGGCGTTCCGCGAAGCGGCGGCGGCCAAGGCCGGTTTTGTCGAGGGGGTGCGGCGGGCCAGCCAGCAGGCCAATGCGCTGCAAAGCTGGTTGAATGAGCGTGTCGGCTCCGAGCAGGCGGTGGACTTCCGCCCGCTGCGGGCCATCCTGAACGCTGTCACCAAGCTGGTCGACCAGATCGCGGCACCGGCGCCGGAGGCGGCCACCGTGGTGGTCACGACCGAGGGCGCCGACGGGCAGGTGGTGGTTGCCGCGGCACCGGCGCTGCCGCCGGGCGAGATGCGCAGCCGGGAGGATGTGATGCGCATGCTGGACAAGGCGATCGAATTCCTCGAGCGCAACGAGCCGACCAACCCGGCGCCCCTGCTGTTGCGTCGTGCTCAGCGCTTGATGACGATGAACTTCCTGGAGATCATCGAGGACATGACGCCGGACGGCGCCAGCACGGTGCGCAACCTGGCCGGTATCAGAGAATGATCATCCCGAGCCCCGCCGCACCGGTGCAGTCGCCGACTCGTCTGCCCCGACCGTATTGATTTAGATGTTATGGGTCGCCGCGACTGCACGCGGGGTCCGTCCTCAACTTAGGAGATCCACATGGCCACCAGCAGCCAGAAATTCATTGCCAGGAACCGTGCGCCCCGCGTGCAGATCGAGTACGACGTTGAGCTGTATGGCGCCGAGAAGAAGATCCAGCTGCCGTTCGTGATGGGCGTGCTGTCCGACCTGTCGGGCAAGCCGGCTGATCCGCTGGCCCCGGTGGCCGACCGCAAGTTCCTGGACATCGACGTGGACAACTTCGACTCGCGCATGAAGTCGATGAAGCCGCGCGTCGCTTTCCAGGTGCCCAATACCCTGACCGGCGAAGGCAACATCAGCGTCGACATCACCTTCGACAGCATGGACGATTTCTCGCCGGCTGCCGTGGCCAAGAAGGTCGATGCGCTGAACAAGCTGCTCGAAGCGCGCCAGCAGCTGGCCAACCTGGTCACCTACATGGACGGCAAGACCGGCGCCGAGGAACTGATCGCCAAGGTCATGCAGGACCCGGCGCTGCTGCAGTCGCTGGCTGCCAACAAGAAGCCTGCCGAAGAAGGCGGTGCGGCCTGAGGTCGCTCGACTGAAGTCGCTCGAACCACTCAGGAGTTTTTCTCATGGCTGACACAAAACAACAGCAAACTCAGCTCGAAGGCGTGACCTTCGAGGGCAACGAACTCAGTTCGCTGCTGCAGCGGGAATTCAAGCCCAAGACCGAGGAAGCGAAGTCCGCGGTCGAGCAGGCGGTGCAGACGCTGGCCCAGCAGGCCTTGTCGCAGACCCAGGTGATCGGCGCCGATGTCGTCAAGACGATCGAGTCCATGATCGCCCAGATCGACAAGAAGCTGTCGGAGCAGATCAACCTGATCCTGCACCACAACGACTTCCAGAAGCTCGAAGGCGCCTGGCGCGGGCTGCACTACCTCGTCAACAACACCGAGACTGACGAGCAGCTGAAGATCCGCGTGATGAACATCACCAAGAACGAGCTGGGCAAGACCCTCAAGCGCTACAAGGGCACGGCCTGGGACCAGAGCCCGATCTTCAAGCGGGTCTATGAAGAGGAATACGGCCAGTTCGGTGGCGAGCCCTTCGGTTGCATGGTGGGCGACTACCATTTCGACCACAGCCCGCCCGATGTGGAGCTGCTGGGCGAGATGGCCAAGGTCTGCGCTGCCGCGCACATGCCCTTCATCTCCGGTGCGTCGCCGACCACCATGCAGATGGAGACCTGGCAGGAGCTGGCCAACCCGCGCGATCTGACCAAGATCTTCTCGACGCCCGAATATGCGGCCTGGCGTTCGCTGCGCGAGTCGGACGACTCCCGCTACATCGGCCTGGCGATGCCGCGCTTCCTGTCGCGCCTGCCCTATGGTGCACGCACGAACCCGGTCGAGGAATTCGACTTCGAGGAAGACACCGGCGCGGCCGACCACAACAAGTACACCTGGGCCAATGCCGCCTACGCGATGGCGACCAACATCAACCGCTCCTTCAAGGAGTTCGGCTGGTGCTCGCGCATCCGTGGCATCGAGTCGGGCGGTGCGGTGGAGGGCCTGCCGGCCCACACCTTCCCGACCGACGACGGCGGCGTGGACATGAAGTGCCCGACCGAGATTGCCATCTCCGACCGGCGCGAGGCCGAACTGGCCAAGAACGGCTTCATGCCGCTGGTGCACCGCAAGAACAGCGACTTCGCTGCCTTCATCGGTGCCCAGTCGCTGCAGAAGCCGGCTGAATACGACGATCCGGACGCAACGGCCAACGCCAACCTGGCGGCCCGCCTGCCGTACCTGTTCGCCACCTGCCGCTTTGCGCACTACCTGAAGTGCATCGTGCGCGACAAGATCGGCTCGTTCAAGGAACGGGACGACATGCAGATCTGGCTGCAGAACTGGATCACCCAATACGTGGACGGCGACCCCGCCCACTCGTCCGAATCAACCAAGGCGCGCAAGCCACTGGCTGCCGCCGAAGTTGTTGTGGAGGAAGTCGAGGGCAACCCCGGCTATTACACCTCCAAATTCTTCCTGCGACCGCACTACCAGCTCGAAGGCTTGACCGTCTCCTTGCGGTTGGTATCCAAGCTGCCGTCAGTCAAGGGGGCTTAAGCCGCTCGCCGGCTTACAGAAGCGCTGGCCCGCAAGGGCCAGCACAAGAAGACGCAGTACTTTTCCATCACTGTCATAGCAATTAGGAGCGCGACATGGCTGTAGATATGTTTCTGAAGATCGACGACGTCAAGGGCGAATCGGTCGATTCCAAGCACAAGGGCACGATCGACGTGCTGGCATGGAGCTGGGGCATGGCCCAGTCCGGCACCACCCACCTGGGCGGTGGCGGCGGTTCCGGCAAGGTGGCCGTGCAGGACATCTCCCTGACCAAGTACGTCGACAAGTCCACCCCGACCCTGATGCTGGCCTGCTGCAACGGCAAGCACTACAAGGAAGCGGTGCTGACCGTGCGCAAGGCTGGCGAAAAGCCGCTGGAGTACATCAAGATCACGATGAAGGAAGTCCTCATCTCCAACCTGAGCACCGGCGGCTCGGGTGGTGAAGACCGCCTCACCGAGAACCTGACCCTGAACTTCGCCGAGTTCAAGATCGAGTACACCCCCCAGCGGCCGGATGGCTCGGGCGAAGCCGTGGTCGAGTCGGCCTGGAACATCGCCGAGAACGTCAAGGTCTAATCGCCTGTGTTCTGGACGCAGGCCCGCAGGGGCCTGCGCCCTTTTCCTTCCGGTCCTCACCGGGATGCGCGGCGCATGCGTATCGCGGTGAGGGCCGTACTCAGCCACAACATGCGCAGGCGGCTTCCGGCCGCCACGCCACTTCACGAAAGCTCCCATGTCTCACGGTGACATGTTCCTCAAGGTCAACGGCAGCCGCTCCGGCGGTATCAAGGGCGAGGCCAACGATCAGGCCCACCGCGACGAGATCGACGTCGTCGGCTGGTCCTGGGGCATGCGTTCGGCCAGTGCCATGGGCGGCGGCGGTACGGCCTCCAAGACCACCGTTGAATCGCTGCACGTGACCAAGGAAGTGGACGCCGCATCGACTGCGCTGATGTCGGTCATGCGCAACAACGAGCTGCTCACCAAGGTGGTGCTGACCGTGCGCAAGGCGGGTGGCCTGCCGATCGACTATTTCGTGGTGACGCTGGAGAACGCCCGCATCACGTCCTACGACGTGGCGACCGCCGGTGCCGGCAGCGACGTGCTCCTGGAGAAGCTCACCTTCTCGTTCCAGAAGATCACCGCCGAGTATGTCGGCCAGGACGACCGGGGCCTGAAGCGGGGCAGCATGAGCTTCACCGCGGAGGTGAATTGACATGGCCCTTTCCTCGGAAGAACACCTGCGCGCTGGTGATCCGGCCGCAGCGCTGAAGGCGCTGCAGGATGAAGTGCGCGCCAAGCCGGCCGACGCGAAGAAACGCATCTACCTGTTCCAGCTGCTGTGCGTGCTGGGCCAGTGGGAGCGGGCGCTGAACCAGCTGAACGTCGCGGCCGAGCTCGACCCGATGGCGCTGGCCATGGCCCAGACCTACCGCGAAGCCATCCAGTGCGAGATGCTGCGCAGCCAGGTGTTCGCCGGCCGCAAGGTGCCCATGCTGTTCGGCGAGCCCGAGCCATGGATCGCCCTGCTGATCGAGGCCTTGCTGCGTGAAGGGCAGGGCCAGCCGGCCGATGCCAAGGCGCTGCGCGACCAAGCATTCGAGCAGGCGCCAGCCAGCAGCGGCAAGCTGGGTGACGCGCCCTTCGCCTGGATCGCCGATGCCGACATGCGGCTGGGCCCGGTGCTCGAGGTCATCATCAATGGCAAGTACTACTGGGTGCCGTTTGCCCGGCTGTCGAAGCTGACGGTGGAAGAGCCGGCCGACTTGCGCGACGCGGTCTGGATGCCGGTGCACCTTCAGTTCGAGAACGGTGGCGAAACGGTGGGCCTGGTGCCGACCCGCTACCCCGGCAGCGAGCAGTCCACCGACGGCATGGTGGCGCTGTCGCGCAAGACCGAATGGCTGGAGCCGGCGCCCGGCTTCTACACCGGCCTGGGCCAGCGCGTGCTCACCACCGACAACGGCGACGTGCCGCTGATGGACATCCGCACCATCGAGTGGGACGCGGTGGCCGACGAGGCAGCAGCCGAGGCGCCCGCAGGCGAGTAAGCGGTGGCCGAGCTGACGCCGCAGGAGCGCCTGCAACCGGCCTTGCTGGACCGGCTGACCGACGACGACCCGGGCCGCAAGGTCGAGTCGCGCGAGCAGCGGGTGCTGAGCAAGGCACGGTTGCGCGAGGCGGTGCTGCGTGACTTGGCATGGTTGTTCAACTCCACCCGCATGTCGGGCGACGTCGACTGGCAGAATCTGCCCCATGCCAACCGCTCGGTGATCAACTTCGGCCTGCCCGCGCTGTCCGGCGAGACGGCGTCCACGCTGGACATCGTCAACCTGGAGGCTGACGTCAAGCGGGCCATCATGGATTTCGAGCCCCGCATCATGGCTTCCACCTTGAAGGTCGAGGCGCTGGTGTCGGAGCTGCAGATGGACCATCACAATGTGGTCAGCCTGCGCATCTCGGGCCACTTGTGGGCCCAGCCGATTCCCTTCGAACTGCTGTTGCGCACCGAGGTCGATCTCGAAACCGGGCAAGTCGAGATCCAGGAACTGGCCCGCTGAAAGGAAGGCGGCCATCGAGATGTACCGGCCTGCTGTTCTTCTGCCTCTTGCCTGCGCCGCCCCCGGGGTGGCACGTCCGACCCCCTGCTGAACCGACCTCCACATGGATCCCCGGCTGCTTCGCTACTACAACCAGGAACTGCAGCATCTGCGCGAGATGGGCGCCGAATTCGCCCAGCAGTTCCCGAAGATCGCCGCCCGGCTGGGCATGGACGGCATCGAGGTGGCCGACCCGTATGTCGAGCGCCTGCTCGAGGGCTTCGCCTTCCTGGCGGCCCGGGTGCAGCTGAAGATCGATGCGGAGTTTCCGCGCTTCACGCAGCGGCTGCTGGAGATCGTCTACCCGAACTACCTTGCGCCGACGCCGGCCATGGTGATGGCGCAGTTCCGGCCCGACCTGAACGACGGCAACCTGGCGCGCGGCTTCACCATCGCCCGCGGCAGCACGATGCGCAGCCAGCTCGGCAAGGGAGACGAGACGCCGTGCCAGTTCCGCACCGCCAACGACGTCACGCTGTGGCCCATCGAGATCGCCTCGGCCTCGTACTTCTCCTACGCGCCCGACCTGCCGCTGAACCAGTTGGCCGTCGGCCGGCGCGTCAAGGGTGGGGTGCGGCTGAAGCTGCGTTGCACGGCCGGGCTGACCTTCAACCAGCTGTCGTTGGACACGCTGCGCATCCACCTCTCCGGCGGCGACGAGATCGCCTACAAGCTCTACGAAGCCATTCTGGGCGGCACCCTGGGCGCCATGGTGGTGCCGCCGCAGCGGCCGGTGCCGTGGCACCACCAGCTGCCGGGCAGCGTGGTGACGCCGGCCGGCTTCGGCGACGAGGAGGCCTTGCTGCCGGTGGGCCTGCGCAACTTCCAGGGCTACCGGTTGCTGCAGGAGTACTTCACCTTCCCGCAGCGCTTTCTGATGTTCGACGTCGGCTCGCTGGCGCCGGCCATCAAGCGGCACACCGGCAATGAGCTGGAACTGGTGCTGCTGCTGGAGCGGGGTGACGCGAGCCTGGAGAACGTGGTCGACGCCGGCAACTTCTCGCTGTACTGCTCGCCGGCCATCAACCTGTTCGAGCGCCGCTGCGACCGCATCCACATCACCGACAACGCGCACGACTATCATGTGGTGGCCGACCGCACCAAGCCGATGGACTTCGAGGTCTTCGACGTCACCTCGGTCACCGGCTATGGGGTGGGCGCCGACAGCGAGCACAAGTTCCTGCCGTTCTACGCTGCCTTCCATGCCAAGGACGGCGCGCACCATGCGTACTACAGCCTGCAGCGCGAGCCGCGCCTGCTGTCGGCCGAGCAGAAGCGCCGCGGCGCCCGTTCCACCTACATCGGCAGCGAGGTGTTCCTGTCGCTGGTGGACCCCAAGGAGGCGCCGTTCAGTGAAGACCTGCGCCAGTTGGCGGTGACGGCGCTGTGTACCAACCGGGACCTGCCGTTGCACATGCCGCTGGGCATGGGCAAGACGGATTTCATGCTCGACATGGCGGCGCCGGTGGAGTCGGTGCGCGCGCTCAAGGGACCGTCGCGGCCGCATTCGGCGATCCGCGAAGGGGCGATGAGCTGGAAGTTCGTGAACCAGCTCTCGCTCAACTACCTGTCGCTGGTGGACACCGACGAACGCGAAGGTGCAGCCGCCTTGCGTGACATGTTGTCGCTGTACGCGCAGAGCGGTGACGCCAGCCTGCTGAAGCAGATCGACGGCCTGCGCTCAGTGCGCACTCAGCCCACCGTACGGCGCTTCCCGGTGCCCGGGCCGATCACCTTCGGCCGCGGCATCGAGATCGGCCTGGAGGTGGACGAATTCGCCTTCCAGGGCGCCAGCGCCTTCCTGTTCGGCGCGGTGCTGGCGACCTTCTTCAGCCGCTACGTGTCGATCAACTCCTTCACCGAGACCGTGCTGCGGTCCACCAGCCGCGGCCAGCTGATGCGCTGGGTGCCCAAATGCGGAAGCCGGGCGATCCTGTGAGCGCGCCGGCCGAGCCGGTGGAGCGGCCGGCCGCGCCTGCTGCGGGGCCGGCCGGCGTACCGCGCGTGGCCGCGCCTGCTGCGGGGCCGGCCGGCGTACCGCGCGTGGCCGCGCCGATGCAGCTGTGGCACCGGTTGGAAGCGCAGCCCTGGCGGCACGACTTCTACTGGACCATGCGGCGCATCGAGTGCCACTACACCGACCGGCCTCGCCTGGGCCTTGGCATGCGGCCGGTGGATGAGCCGGTGCGGGTGGGCCAGGAGCCGGCGATGGACTTCGCGCCGGCTTCCTTGTCGGGCTTCAAGCTCAATGACAAGGGCCTGCCGCCGCGCATGGAGGTGCGATTCTTCGGCCTGTTCGGCCCCAACGGGCCCTTGCCGCTGCACCTGACCGACTACGCCCGGGAGCGCCTGCTGCACCACGGCGACCGGGGCTTCGCGCGCTTTGCCGACGTGTTCCACCACCGGCTGCTGCTGCTGTTCTACCGCGCCTGGGCGCAGGCGCAGCCCACGGTGTCGCTGGACCGGCCGAAGGACGACCGTTTCGCCAGCTATGTCGGTTCGCTGTTCGGCATCGGCAGCGCGCCGCTGCAGCGGCGAGACGAGATCCCCGACAACGCCAAGCTCTACTACGCCGGCCTGCTGGTGCGCCAGGCCCGCAATGCCGACGGCCTGCAGGCCTTCGTGCAAGGCTATTTCGGGCTGCCGACACGGGTCGAGCAGTTCGTGGCGCACTGGATGGCCCTGCCGCCCGACCAGCGCACCCAGCTGCGCCGCGAGCCCGATCCCGGCAAGCAGCTGGGCGTGGGCGCCGTGCTGGGCCGCCGCGTCTGGGACCGGCAGCACAAGTTCCGTATCCACCTCGGGCCGCTGACGCTGGCGCAGTACGAGCAGTTCCTGCCTGGCGGAAAAGGGCTGGAGCCGCTGGTGGCGGCGGTGCGCCAGTACATCGGCTTCGAGCTCGACTGGGACGTGCGCCTGATCCTGCGGGCCGACCAGGTGCCGCTCGGACGGCTGGGGCCGCATTCGCGCCTGGGCTGGACGTCCTGGGGCGGCAAGCGGCGCGATGCCGGCCATGCGCAGCCGTTGATCATCCATCCCGAACAAGTGCGCAGCCGCCGTCCGGCTGCGCCGACACCCACTACCGACGCCACCCGAGCGGTTGTCGCTTGAGGCAGTCCATCGAAGGAGAAAAAGCATGAGTGAGATCAGCCGCGTGGCTCTGTTCGGCAAGCTCAATCCGGTCGCCTACAAGGCGGTGGAGGGCGCGACCGTGTTCTGCAAGCTCAGGGGCAACCCGTACGTGGAGCTGGAGCACTGGGTGTCGCAGATCGTGCAGGTGCCCGACAGCGACTGGCACCGCATCATTCAGCACTACGGGCTCGACGTTTCGGTGCTGGCCAAGGACATCACCAACGCGCTGGACCGCCTGCCGCGTGGCGCCACCTCCATCTCCGACCTGTCGGACAACATCTCCAACGCGGTGGAGCGCGGCTGGGTCTACGGCTCGCTGAAGTACGGCGAGGCGCAGGTGCGCACCGGCCACGTGCTGGTCGGCTTGCTCAAGACCTCCTTCCTGCGCAATGCGCTGGTGGCCATCTCGCGCCAGTTCGAGCGCATCCGTCCGGACGATCTGGCCGAGGACTTCGAGAAGATCGTGGCCGGCTCGCCGGAAGAAGGCCTGGCCTCCACCGACGGCTCCTCGCTGGGCGGTGCCGTTCCCGGCGAAGCCAGCGGCGCGATGCCGGCCGCGCAGATGGGCAAGCAGGAAGCGCTCAAGCGTTTCACGGTCGACCTGACCGAGCAGGCCCGCAGCGGCAAGATGGACCCCATCGTGGGCCGTGACGACGAGATCCGCCAGGTCATCGACATCCTGATGCGCCGGCGCCAGAACAACCCCATCCTCACCGGCGAGGCCGGCGTCGGCAAGACCGCGGTGGTGGAAGGCTTCGCGCAGCGCATCGTCAAGGGCGATGTGCCGCCGTCGCTCAAGGACGTGGAGCTGCGCACGCTGGACATCGCGCTGCTGCAGGCCGGCGCCAGCATGAAGGGCGAGTTCGAGCAGCGCCTGCGCCAGGTCATCGAGGAGGTGCAGGCCTCGCCCAAGCCCATCATCCTGTTCATCGACGAGGCGCACACCCTGGTGGGTGCCGGTGGCGCGGCGGGCACCGGTGATGCCGCCAACCTGCTGAAGCCGGCACTGGCCCGCGGCACGCTGCGCACGGTCGCCGCCACCACCTGGGCCGAGTACAAGAAGTACTTCGAGAAGGACCCCGCGCTGACCCGCCGCTTCCAGGTGGTGCAGGTGGAGGAGCCGTCGGAGCAGAAGGCCATCCTGATGCTGCGCGGCTCGGCGTCGATGATGGAGAAGCACCACAAGGTGCAGATCCTCGACGAGGCGCTGGAAGCGGCCGTCAAGCTGTCGCACCGCTACATTCCGGCGCGCCAGCTCCCTGACAAGGCGGTGAGCCTGCTCGACACCGCCTGCGCGCGGGTCGCAGTGAGCCTGCATGCGACGCCGGCCGAGGTCGAGGACAGCCAGCGCCGCATCGAGGCGCTGGAGACCGAGCTGGCCATCATCGGCCGCGAGAAGAGCATCGGCATCGACACTGCCGAACGCGAGGCCACCTGCACCGGCCTGCTGGCCACCGAGCGCGAGCGCCTGGCCGCGCTGAGCGAGCGCTGGACCAGCGAGAAGAGCCTGGTCGACGAGCTGCTGGCCATCCGCGGCCAGCTGCGTGGCGGCGTGCGGGCGGTGGAGGGCACCGGCAGCGCGCTGGAGGCCTCGGCCGAGGCCGCCACCCCCGAGGAACACAAGCTCACCGAAGGCGACCGCACCGCGCTGCTGGAGCAGCTGCGCGGGGTGCAGGCCCGGCTGACCGAGCTGCAGGGCGAGAGCCCGCTGATCCTGCCCACGGTGGACTACCAGGCGGTGGCCAGCGTGGTGGCCGACTGGACCGGCATCCCGGTGGGCCGCATGGCACGCAACGAGATCGAGACGGTGCTCAACCTCCCGAAGATGCTGGGCCAGCGCGTGATCGGCCAGGACCATGCGATGGAGATGATCGCCAAGCGCATCCAGACCTCGCGTGCGGGCCTGGACAACCCGAGCAAGCCGATCGGCGTGTTCATGCTGGCCGGCACCTCCGGCGTCGGCAAGACCGAGACGGCACTGGCACTGGCCGAGGCGCTGTATGGCGGTGAGCAGAACCTCATCACCATCAACATGAGCGAATACCAGGAGGCACACACCGTGTCGTCGCTGAAAGGCGCGCCTCCGGGCTACGTCGGCTACGGCGAGGGTGGCGTGCTGACCGAGGCGGTGCGGCGCAAGCCCTACAGCGTGGTGCTGCTCGACGAGGTCGAGAAGGCCCACCCGGATGTGCACGAGCTGTTCTTCCAGGTCTTTGACAAGGGCTGGATGGAAGACGGCGAAGGCCGCCAGATCGACTTCAAGAACACGCTGATCCTGCTGACCACCAATGCCGGCACCGAGCTGATCGCCAGCCTGTGCAAGGACCCCGACCTGATGCCCAACCCCGAGGGCATGGCCAAGGCGCTGCGCGAGCCGCTGCTGAAGATCTTCCCGCCGGCCTTGCTGGGCCGGCTGGTGGCGATTCCGTACTACCCGCTGTCGGACGAGATGCTGGGCCGCATCGTCGAGCTGCAACTGGGCCGCATCAAGAAGCGGGTGGAAGCGCGCTACAAGATCCCGTTCACCTACAGCGACGAGGTGGTGAAGCTGGTGGTGTCGCGTTGCACCGAAAGCGAGTCCGGTGGCCGCATGATCGACGCGATCCTCACCAACACGATGCTGCCCGACATCTCCCGTGAGTTCCTGAACCGGATGATGGAAGGGCGCGATATCACCGGGGTGAAGGTGGAAGTGGCGGACGGCGACTTTGCCTACAACTTCGCCTGAAGTGGCGGTGCCCCAACGGAGACAACAGCATGGCGGCTTCTTCGCGATGACCGGCTCTCGGCACGTCGCGCTTGGCCTGCTCGCCCTGGCTCTGATGGCTGCCGGACGGCCGGCAGCCGTGCAGGCCGCGGATGTCGATCCACCGACCGTGGAGCGGGTCCTGCAGGGGCCGGCCAATTGCCGGTTCGCTGCGTTGAAAGGCTGGGAGGCCTTCGCGGTGCAGTGGGAAGGACCCTGCGCCCACGGGCGTGCCACAGGCAGCGGGGTGCTGCGGGCCTACGGCCAGGCCGGGCCGACGCAGTTCTTCTTCGGCCGAATCGAGGCAGGCGAGCCCCGGTTCGGCGTGATGGAGGCCGAGGGCGGCCTGGGGCCTGGCGAGTTCCGGCACGGTAGCCTGGTGCCGACGGATGACCGCGGTCTCATGATCCGGGCCTTTGAGGAGGCCGAGAAGGCAGCGAAGCAGGCGGCCGCGCGGTTCGAAGCGCGTGGGAACGCCGCATCGGCTCGGTTCTACCGGGCCCGGGCCGCCAGCTTCGCTGAGCAATTGTCCGACTGACGGGTCGAGGTCGCAGCCGGTCGGCGCCGTAGGTGTTCATGCAGAGCTGACGACCCGAAGAGCGCAGGTTGCCAGGCGAGCCGGCGCTTGTTTCGCCTTGCGAGGGAAGACGGCATCGCCCGGCTGCGGCCGGAACGAGGCCCGACATGCCTGCGAGCAGATCGACCGAACCGGCCTACCAGGTCTTCCATGAGCAAGTCCACATCCAAGTCACGCCGAGCCAGCGCCAAAGGCCCCGCCCACCTCTCGCTCGGCGACGCCCTGCGGGTGGCGGTGGAGCTGCATCGCAAGGGCGCGCTCGACGAAGCGGAAACCCTCTATCAGCGTGTCCTCAGGCTGGCGCCGCGTCAGGCCGACGCGTTGCACTTCCTGGGCGTGCTGAACCACCAGCGCGGCCGCAGCGAAGCGGCCTGGGGCTTGATCGAGCGGTCGCTGCAGGCCAATGCCAAGGTGCCCGACTGGCACAACAACGCGGGCAACGTCCTGCTCGAGATGGGCCGCCTGAACGAGGCCGCAGAGGCCTACGAGCGCTGCCTGGCGCTGGCGCCCGAGCGGCCCGAGGTGCTCAACAACCTGGGCGTGCTGCGGCGTGCCCAGCAACGGGCCGGCGAGGCCGAGGCGGCTTACCGGCGCGCCATCGAGCTCGCCCCCGATTTCGCCGACGCCTATAACAACCTCGGCAACCTGATGGGCGACCGCGGCGACAACGAAGCCGCGCTGGCGCTGTATATCAAGGCCATCGAGCTCAGGCCGCGCCATCCCGAGGCCCGCATGATGCTCGGCGTCGGCTACTGTGCCCTGGGCCGGGTGGAGGAGGCCGCCCGCGTCTACCGCGAGTGGCTGGCCGAGGAGCCGGGCAACCCGGTCGCGGCCCACTACCTGGCCGCTTGTTCCGGGGAGCCGGCACCGGTGCGCGCGTCGGATGCCTATGTCGAGGACACCTTCGACCGCTTCGCCAACAGCTTCGACGCCAAGTTGGCCCGGCTGAGCTACCGGGCCCCGCAGTTGATTGCCGACGCGGTGGCCAGCGCCTGTGGCGAACCGCAACGCCGGCTCGACGTGCTGGACGCCGGTTGCGGTACCGGCCTGTGCGGCCCGCTGCTGGCGCCCTATGCGCGCCGGCTGGTGGGGGTCGACCTGTCGGCGCAGATGCTGGCCAAGGCCGAGCCGCGTGGCGTCTACGACCAGCTGAGCAAGGCCGAGCTGACCGCGTTCATCGAAGCGGCGCCCGGCGCCTATGACCTGATCGTCTCGGCCGACACGCTGTGCTACTTCGGCGACCTGGCCGGGGTGGCGCTGGCGGCCCGCCGGGCACTGCGGGCCGGTGGCTGGCTGGTTTTCACCGTCGAGTCGCTGCCGGCGGACATCGGCGGCGAGGGGTTCCACCTCAACCCGCATGGCCGCTACAGCCACGAGGCCGGCTATCTGCGCCGGGTCCTCGAATCGGCCGGCTTCCAGCCGCCTGCGCTCTCGGGCCAGGTGCTGCGCAGCGAAAACGGCCGGCCGGTGCAGGGCTGGGTGGTGTCGGCGCAGGTGGCATAGTGGCCGGCGACGCGAGCGGGCGCTGACATCGAGCACGCCGGGCTGGCGGCGCTGCATCATCAGCGGCCGGCCTGCCGGCTGTGCCGCTCATCGCGCTTGGTCGCCCGGCTGTCGCCATGTGGCGGGCAGATGTCATCCCGCCACGCAGGTTAGGGATGGAGCCCGGGCGCGGCCTTGCGCACAATGCACCGGGCTCGCACACGAGCGCCTGTGCCTGACTGAAGGATTTCGAGAAGATGCAAAGAGTCATGGATATCAGCACGCCTTTCGGGGGGGACGTGCTGCTGTTTCGTTCGATCAGCGCGAACGAGGAACTGGGGCGCTTGTTCGAGTTCCAGATCGAAGTGCTGTCCGAGCGCAACGACCTCGACCCGGACCAGATCCTGGGCAAGAACGTCACCGTCAAGCTGGAGCTGCCCTATGCCGCGCCGCGCTGCTTCGACGGCTGCGTGACCCGCTTTGGCCTGAGTGGCCGCGTCGGACGCTATCACCGCTATCGCCTGACGGCGCGGCCCTGGCTCTGGCTGCTGACGCGCACCAGCGACTGCCGCATCTTCCAGAACAAGACGGTGCCCGACATCCTGAAGGACATCTTCGACAAGTACCCGGCCGCCGCCTTCGAGAGCCGCCTGACCGGCAGCTACTCCGCGAAGGACTACTGCGTCCAGTACCGCGAGACCGATTTCAACTTCGTCAGCCGGCTGATGGAGCAGGAGGGCATCTACTACTACTTCGAGCACCGCGACGGCGGCCACACCCTGGTGCTGGCCGACGGTCCGAGCGCCCACACGCCTTTCGGGGACTACGGCACCATTCCGTTCATCCCGCACGATCGCGGTGGCCGGCTCGACCAGGAGTACGTGGACGAGTGGTACTTCTCCCGCGAGATCCAGCCCGGTGCCTATGTCAGCGACGACTTCGACTTCATCAAGCCGAGTGCCGACCTGCGCGTCTCCACCCGCCGCCAGCGCGGCCACGCGGAGGCCGGTGGCGAGTACTACGACTACCCGGGCGAATACACCCAGGCCGGTGATGGCGACCACTATGTGAAGGTGCGGCTCGAGGAGCTGCAGGCCCGCCACGAGCTGATCGAAGGCGGCGGCAATGCACGGGGCATCACGGTGGGATCGGTGTTCCGGCTCACCGGCCAGCCGCGCGACGACCAGAACCGCGAGTACCTGGTGGTGCGCAGCACCATCGAGTTCGAGGACTTCGGCACGAGTCGCAGGAAACCGCCGGCGCGCGCTTTCGCTGCAACTTCGCGGTGCTGGACAGCCGCGAGAGCTTCCGGACGCAGCGCCTGACGCCCAAGCCGACCGTGCAGGGGCCGCAGACGGCCATCGTCGTCGGCCCCAAGGGCGACGAGATCTACACCGACGAATACGGCCGCGTGAAGGTGCAGTTCCACTGGGACCGCCTGGGCGAGCTGAACCAGAACAGCTCCTGCTGGGTGCGGGTGTCGCATCCCTGGGCCGGCAAGAACTTCGGCATGATCGCCATCCCGCGCATCGGGCAGGAGGTGATCGTCGACTTCCTTGAAGGGGACCCGGACCAGCCGATGGTGACCGGCCGCGTCTACAACGCCGAGAACATGCCCCCGTGGCCGCTGGCCGACCACAAGACGCGCAGCGGCATCGTCACGCGGTCCTCGCTGGGCGGCTCGTCGAGCACGGCCAACGAGCTGCGCTTCGAAGACAAGATGGGCGCGGAAGAGGTCTTCCTGCATGCCGAGCGGCAGCTGCGCACCGAAGTCGAGGTGGACGAGCTGCGCGACGTGGGCCACGACCGCAAGAGCACCATCCACAACGACGAGACCCTGACGGTCGAGGGCCAGCGCCTGAGCACGATCACGAAGGACGAGACGCTGCGGGTCACCACCGGCAACCGGCTGATGGAGGTGCAGACCGGCACCAACACCGAGAACATCACCGGCTTCGAGACGCGCACCCTCAAGAGCGGCCGCAAGGTCACGATCGAGAAGGGCGGGGAAGAGAAGGACATCACTGGCGCGCTGAAGGAAACCATCAAGAACGCCGATGTCACGCAGACGCTGACCACCGGCAGCTACACGCAGACGGTGAGCACGGGCAATGCGACGCACTTTGCGCAGGCCGGGCATGTGTTCAACACGCCGACGACGATTCTGCTCAAGGCGGATACGAGCGTGACGATCAACAGTCCGCAGTTGATCCTGACGGGGGGAGCGTCGGTGACCGGCTCGGCGCCGAAGTCATCGTGGTTCGTGCTGCATGACGCGAAGGTGTACGGCATGGTCAACAAGGCCACCGGCATCAGCACCGAAGCGAAACTCGTCAGCCTGGAGACGAAGGGGCTCGCCATGACCGGGGTCACCTTCAAAGGCGAACATGTCGGTGTGGCCACCCGAACCGCGGCGCTCAACAACGCCAGCAAGGCGCTGGAGATGAAAAACGTCGGCGTGGCGATCGGCAAGGGCGGCGTTGCCCTGTACAAGAAGGTCGTGTCGATCTGGTCCTGATGAAGGTCGGTCCGCTGCTGGTGGTTGCCATGCTGGCAGGGGCCGGCTTCTTCGGCTATGTGGTCTACGACTCGCTGCGAGTGGAGCGGCTCGAACGCGAGATTCGCAACCACGGCCGGCCGGCCGTCGCGACCGTGCTGTCCGCCAGGCAAACCGGCTCATGGGTGGCCAACAATCCGGAGCTCGAGCTGCTGCTGCGCATCCAAGAGGAAGGCGCGCCCGCACGACAGCAGCAAGCGACGAAAATCGTTCCGCTCGCGGCGGCAGCCCTGTTCCAGCCGGGGGTCGAGATGCGCTTGCGCATCGATCCAAAGGACCCTGGCGCGTTTGTTTTTGACGAGCCCTGGGACGTACCACCCGACAATTGAGCCGGCAGTCGCGGCATCATGACGCCACATCTTTCCTTCGTGCAGTGACTGCCGCCGGGTGGTGGGGCGCTGAATCCGGAACCCGAGAATGTCTGAAGAACTGACGAACCCCTTTTTCATTGTCCCGCTGGTGGCCTGCCTCCTGTTTGTCGGCTGGCTGTTCGTGGGCATCCGAAAGGAGCAGCGAATGCAGCGTTTCCTTCGGGCCCATGGCCGGCCGGCGCTGGCCACGGTGATTTCAGCGCGGGAAACGGGTGGCTGGTCCGGCAATTCGCCTGCGCTCGCCCTGGTGATGAGCGTGGAGCAGGACGGCCAGCCTGTCCGTGAACTGCGCGCCGAGAAGGTCGTTCCGGTGCTGGGTGCGGCGCTGTTCCAGCCGGGCGCCAAGATGCGCCTGCTGGTGCACCCAACAGATCCGCAGGAGTTCCTCTTCGACGAGCCCTGGAACGCGGCTGACGAGCAATGAAAATCCTCAAGCCACAATCGCTTTCCGTGCTGCATCGCTGTTTCGAACGGCAGCAGCGGGCCTGGCTGGGCGTGTCGGTGATCGGCTTCGTGCCGCTGGCTGCAGAGCCGGCCTTGCTGCCGGAGCAGGAGCTGTGGCAGATGGTGCCTTCGCTGCTGGGTGATACGCCACTCGATGTGGCCGTGCCGAAGCAGGGTGCGGAATTCGTGCTGGCCGGCGACGCCTGTGCGCCTGCCGGACAGCCCTTGTCCGGCCTGAAGGTCGGTGTGCGCGTCGGTGGACTGCGCAAGGAGTTGCATGTCTTCGGCGAGCGGCAGTGGATCGGCCCGTCGCCCAGTGAGCCACGGCCCTTCGAGCGCTTGCCCCTGGTGTGGCAGCATGCTTATGGCGGCCCCGGATTCGAGCTCAACCCGCTTGGCCTCGGCCATGTGCCGCTGGAGACGCCGAGCGGCCGGGTGCATCCGCTGCCGCATATCGAATACCCGACGCAGCCAAGCGTAAAGCCCTCCGCCCCGCTCACGCCGGCCGGGTTCGCCGCATTGGGAGCGATGGCGCCGCAACGCAAGCGCTTTGATGGCACCTATGACGATGCCTGGCTGCAACAGGACTTTCCCGGCACACCGCGGGACATCGACTGGCGCTATTTCTGTGTTGGAAGCGAGGACCAGTGGCAGTCCGAGCCGTTTGTCGGCGACGAACCGGTGGAACTGCTGCACCTGCATCCGGAGCATCCGCGGCTGGCGGGTCGGCTCCCGGGCATCCGTCCCGTCATTGCGGTGCGTGACAAGCGCATGTCGAATGGCGCGGCCCGTTTTCTCGAGCCTCGGCTCACCACGGTGTGGTTGTTCCCGAATCAGCTGCGCATGGCGCTGGTCTGGCATGCCCTGATGCCGGTGGCGGATGAGTTCGCCGACCAGGTGGAGCTGATGCAGGTGGGCGCGGAATGGCTGCACAGCCCGAAGCCCCGCGAGCACTACCTGAAAGCCATTGACGAGCGCCTGGACGACGAGCACGGTGCCCTGCGCATGCTCGACGATGAAGACCTGTTGCCTGAAGGCATGGCGGCACCCAACGAGGCGCTAGCTCGCTACGAAACACTGCTGAAGGATTCCGGCATCGGACTGGAACGTCACCAGGACAAGCTCCGGCAGAGCCAGCAACGCCTTGAGGCCGAGTTGAAAGGGAAGTTTGGCGACACCGCCGTGCAGGAGTTGCGAGCCGAGCAGGCCCGCACCCTGCGTGAGCTGGGATTGCCGGATCCACTGGCGCCGCTGCCCAGCGATATCAAGGGCTTGATGGCGGTTGCCAAGCAATTGCCCAGCACGGCGCCGGGCTCTGCCATCGGACAGTGGATGTCCAGCCGTCAGGCCGCGGCAGTTGCTGATGCCCATCGAACGCTGCAGGCCGCGGGCCAGGACCGTTCCTGGCTGGGTGCCCTGCAGCAGGCCAGTGGCCTGGCGCAAGCCCCGCAGGGCTTTGCTCGCAGCTTGAGCGGCCTGGACCAGGGCATGGCGGCGCTGCCGGCGGCGGTGCGGCCTGGTGACCTCGTCACCCCCGAGTTGCGCAACCTCGCGGCTCAGGCGGACACACGGGTGAAGCCCATGCTCAACGCCATGGCACACCTGCAGGACGCGCCGGCCCGCCTGGACGCAGCCACCGCCGGTGCCTGGCGCGAAGGCGCCGCGCAGGCGAAGGCACAGGGCCGCAGTTTCGCAGGGCTGAGGCTGCAAGCAGCCGACTTCCGCGGCATGGACCTGGCCGGTGTGGATTTCAGCGGCGCCCAACTGGAGGGGGCGGATTTCAGCGAGGCGTGCCTCGACGGTGCCCGCTTCGATGGCGCTTCGCTCGCCCATGCGAAGCTCGCGCGCGCACGTGTGGAAGGCACCAGCTTTGCAGGGGCCAATCTCGGCAAGGCTGACATGACCGGTGCAGCGGGCCAGAAATGCAATTTCACCGATGCGGTCCTTGGCGAAGCCTGCCTGGCGGAGGCGGTGCTCCAACTCGGTACCTGGCAGGAGGCCACGCTGCTCGACACCGACTTACAGCGCGCCGACCTGAGCGGCGCCCGCCTCGAAGACGCGGTGCTGATGCGCTGCCGACTCGGTGGCGCCAGGCTGGACGCGGCCTTGCTGAACGGGACCTCGTTCATCGAGTGTGACGCAACGGGGGCCAGCTTCCGCCAGGCGGCACTGGCCAAGGCGGACTTCGTCACCTGCCTGCTCGACGGCGCCTGCTTTGATGAGGCACGCGCCGACAACCTGCGGGCCGTGCACCAGTCATCGCTGAAAGGTGCCAGCTTTGTGCGCGCGCGGCTGCAGCGAGCGAATCTGCGCGGCATGCCGCTGCACGGTGCCAACTTCAGCTACGCAAGCGCTGATGCGGCGGATTTCGGCGAGAGCGAGGGCCCGGGAGCCGTGTTCGTCGGCGCCAGCCTGAAGGAAACCCTGTTTGCCAAGGCGGTGCTGACTGAGAGCTGTTTCGCACAGGCCAACCTGATGTCGGCCATCCTGCAGCACGCCGACCTGCGTGGCGCCGACCTGAGTGGCTGCAACCTCTACGGCGCGGACCTCGCTCGCCTGGAGACAGACGACAGGACCCGCTGGGATCAGACCTTCACCGCGAAGGCCCGCACCCTGCCGGCCCGCAAGGTGCTGCCGG
This sequence comes from Eleftheria terrae, assembly GCF_030419005.1. Lineage (NCBI taxonomy): Bacteria > Pseudomonadati > Pseudomonadota > Betaproteobacteria > Burkholderiales > Eleftheria > Eleftheria terrae. The sequence continues at coordinate 1,154,193 of NZ_CP106951.1, read as the reverse complement.
TGAACGGCTCGGCCGCTTGAGGAGAACCAGGATGGAGCTGAACCAGATCCTTGAACAGATCGCCGATCTGCAGCCGCTGTCGGAGCTGCAGATGCAGGGCCTGCCTTTGAAGGGTGTGAATTTCACCGGCGGCGTGTTCCAGCGGGTCGATTTCTCGGGCTGCGACCTCTCGCAAGCGGTGTTGCGGGAAGCTACCTTCATCGAATGCAACTTCGCGGGGGCTTGCCTGGACGGCGCCAGCCTGCAGCTGGCCACCTTGCAGGCCTGCGGGCTGAAGGACACCTCACTGCGCCAGCTGTTCGCGCCCGGAGTTACCTTCAACGAATGCGTGGCGCACCGCTCACAGTGGCAGCAGGCCGACCTGGAATTCGGCAGCCTGGTCAAATGTCAGCTGCAGGGCTCGGATTTTGGCCAGGCGCAGCTCGAGCAGGTCTCCTTCATCGAATGCGCCTTTGGCGACGCCAACCTGGATGCCGCGCATCTGCTCGCCACCGTGTTCTACCAGGCTGACCTGTCGGCAGCCCGGTTCGGCAGCGCGCCACGCGGCGACAAATGCGTCTTCACCGAATGCAAGCTCACCGGCCAGCGCTTCGCCGGCGCCAGCTGGCTGCGTACCCAGTTCATGGAAGCCGAGCTGAGCGGCTGCGACTTCAGCGGCGCTGAGCTGGCCAACAGCAACTTCAAGGGCGCCGTGCTGGATGGCGCGAGCTTCCGGCAGGCCCGCGCGCCCCAGACCCTGTGGCTCGAAGCGCGGCTGCAGCAGGCCGATTTCACCGGCGCGCTGCTCAGGCAGACCGTCTGGACCGGCGCGCAGGCGCGCGCCGCCAGCTTCGCCGGCGCGGTGCTGGAAGAATCGGTGCTGCAGCGCGCCGTCTTCGAGCAGTGCGACTTCCGCGGCGCCGTCCTGCGCTATGCCGACCTGGCCCATGCCCGCGTGGACGGCAGCCGCTTCGAGCGCGCCGACCTGTTCCGCACCGGCCTGCGCGGCTTGCAGGCCGAAGGCAGCGGCGGCCTGGACCGCTCGCTGGCCGCCCCCGACGACCCCGACACCGTGAAGGCCGAGGCATGGACGCCTCCGGCCCGCACCTGAACCCTGGCCCGCCCGCCCACCGACCGCACGAGGATGTGATGCAAGTGCAGCAGCAAGATCAGCAAGAACGACAGCCGGCCCCCGCGGCCACCACCGGCCTGACGCAGGGCGTCATCCAGCATGTGGGCGAGGTGGAGCGTGTCTCGGCCGAGAGCGCCCGTGTGCTCACCGTCTCCACGGCGGCCGGCCTGCGCCGGGCCCGGCTGGCGGCCTCCTGCCTCGCCCTGCCGGCCTGCGGCGACCGGGTGCTGCTCGCCTCGGACGACAGCGACTTGTATGTCCTGGCGGTGCTTGCACGTGCGTCGCAGGAGCCGCTGGTACTGCAGACCGAGGGCGATCTGCGCCTGGAGGTGCAGGGCCGGCTCGATGTGCAGGCGCGCGACGCCGCCCAACTTGCCGCGCCGCAGCTCCGGCTGGAAGGCCGCGAGGTCGAGATCGCGGCAGACAAGCTCAACATTCTCAGCCGCGCTGCCCACTGGGTGGCCGACACGCTGGAGACCGCCGCCCGCGCGCTGCGCCAGGTCAGCCAGACCCACACGTTGCAGGCCAAGGGCTTCCACCGCCAGGTCGATGAGCTGGAATCGGCCCGCGTCGGCCACCTCGACCTGAAAGCCCGGGAGATGCTGAACGTGCACGCCCGGCATGCCGTGGTGAAGAGCAGCGAGCTGGTCAAGATCGACGGCAAGCAGATCCAGGTCGGCTGAGCAAGGGGAGCAACGAAGATGTTTGCGAATTGCCAGATGGGCGGCATCGACATGGCGTTTCCCGATGTCTGCCTGACGCCGCCGGTGCCGGTGCCGGTGCCGTATCCCAACATCGCCGCCTCTCCGATGGCGGTAGGCGCTGCCTACAACCTGCTCGTCGGCTGCGCGCCGGCCCACAACCTGGGCACCACCATCCCGATGACCAACGGTGACAACGCCGGCGTCGCACTCGGCGTGGCCTCCGGCATGGTGATGGGCCCGAGCCGCCACCTGACGGCCGCCTTCACCGTGCTGTTCGGCGGCATGCCGGCCACCCGGCTCACCAGCGCCTCGCTGCAGAACAGCACCAATGCCCCCGGCATGCGGGTTGCACCGAGCCAGGTCAAGGTCCTGCTGCTGGCGCCCTGAGCACGGGGCGTGCTCGCCAAGGGGGGCGGGCGACCTCAAGTTAGGGGGGACGCCTTGCGCCTGCCGGAGCGCTTCGATAGCCTCGGCATCCACCTGCGCCCGCGGGGGTCAGGCATGGTGCCCCCCCGAGAGCCGAAGCTTCCCGCACGGGGTTCACGCGGGTTCACCCAGACGAGCGAAATTCCAACCATGCTCCAGATTCGAGTTGTGAGTGTTGCCGGCCAAGCGCCGGCTTCGGCCATGGCTGCCCAGTTCGGGCCGGCCGGCGGGACCATCGGTCGCAACGAAGGCAACACCCTGGTGCTGCCGGACGATGCCAAGACAATTTCGCGGCAGCAGGCGCAGGTGCTGATGCAGGGCGGCCACTATGTGTTGGTGGACAAGGGCGCCAATCCGACCCTGCGCAACCGGGTGCCGGTGGGCAGCGGCCAGTCGGTGCCGCTGGTGGCCGGCGACGAGTTGCGCATCGGGCCCTACGTGCTGGTGGTCGAGTCGCCTGCCAGCAGCGCCCGCGGCTTCGATCCCCAGGGCACGCTCGTCAACGAGGCGCTGGCCGCGCGGCCTTCGGCTGCTCCGGCCGTGGTGCCGCCGCCGGTGCAACGGCCGGCCGCGCTGCCGCCCTTCGATCCCTTCGCGATCCCACCGCCAGCCCCGGCCGTGCCGCCGGCGCCTTTGGGCGAGGCGGCCGCGGGGTCGCCGTTCTCGGCCGCACCCACCGCGCCAGCGCCTTTCAGCGGAGCGCCGACGGCCCTGGCTCCGCTGGGGGGGGCTCCTACCGCGCCGGCGCCCTTTGCCGCGACACCGGCCGCACCGGCACCTTTCGGTGCGCCGACGCCGGCCATGTCCGATCCGTTTGCCGACTTGCTGGGCCCGACGCCCGCGGCGCCTGCGGCGGCACGGCCGCCGGTCGATCCCTTCGGCCTGCCGCCGAGTGCTCCCGCGCCGGCGGCTCGCCCCACCGGTTCCGCCATTCCGGACGACTTCGATCCCTTCGCCAGCCTGTCGCGCATGCCGCCGCCGGCTTCGCACACCAGCACCGGTGGCTTCAACCCGCTCAGCTCGGGCGCGCGTCGCATACCGCCACCCATTCCCTTCGATTCAAGGGCCGGCCATGACGACCTGATCGGCCCGGCAGTCGAGAAGTCGGCCTCGATCGACGAGCTGTTCGGCCTCGGCGCCGCGCCGGCCAACCCGCTCGACGTGCTGGGGGCTCCGGCCGGCGCGGGCAACCCGTCCGCGCAGCCGGTGGATGACCCGCTCGCCTTGTTCGGCGGCCCGTCGAGCAGCGCTGGCGCCGGCCCCGCGCATGCCGACCAGACGCCCGCCGTGCACTCGGCCTTCGCGCTGCCGCAGGCGGCGCCTGCGCCGCGCACCGCGCCCACGCCCATGCCGGTCCCTTCGGCCCCGGTGCCGATGCCGACGCTGTCCTCCGGCCCGCCGGGGGCCACCCGCACCGGCGGCGTGTCGGCAAAGGCGATCGACGACCTGCTGGCGTCAGTCGGCCCGCTCGATCCCAACAAGGGCGCCACCGGCCAGTTCCGCGTGGCCCAGCCGGCGCATACCGCGCCCCTGCCGCCCTCGCCACCGGCGAGCCCGGCGGCCGCCATGGCGCCGGCAGCGGCCGCTGGCGCACCGCCGGTCGCCGGCCAGGTGTCGGTCGACGCGCTGATGACCGCCTTCTGCGAAGGCCTTGGCAGCCCGCTGAACCTGCCGGATGGCGTCACCGAGGAATTCATGTTCCGCATGGGCGGCCTGGTGCGCGAGGCAGTGCAGGGCACGGTGGACCTGCTCAACGCACGGGCGGTCACCAAGCGGGAGGTGAAGGCCAGCGCCACCATGATCATGGAGCGCAACAACAACCCGCTGAAGTTCTCGCCGGATGCGAAGACGGCGATGCTCTACCTGGTGTCCGGCCGGCTCAACCCGGCCTTCATGCCGCCCATCACCGCGATGCGCGACGCGTACTACGACCTGCGCTCGCACCAGTTCGGCTTCATGGCCGGTACCAAGGCGGCGCTCGAAGGGGTGATCGAGCGCTTCGAGCCGCAGCGCCTGGAAGGGCGGCTGAGCAAGGGCGGCTTGGTGGAGTCCATCATTCCGGCGGCCCGCAAGGCCCGGCTGTGGGACCTGTTCACCGAGCTGTACAAGGAAATCGCCCGCGAGGCGGAAGACGACTTCCACGCCTTGTTCGGCCAGGCCTTCCTGAAGGCCTATGAAGAGCACGTCGAGGCGCTGCGGCGCGACATGCCCCAAGAGTGAACGGCACCATGCTCGAGTTGCACGCCCACCTTCTGCACAGCCAGGGTGGGCGCTCCTACCAGGAGGATGCCTACGGATTGCGAATCTCGCAGGACGTGGCCTGCCTGGTCGTGGCCGACGGCGCCGGCGGCCATGGCGGCGGCGATCTGGCATCCAAGCTGGTGGTGCGGTCCATCCTGGAGCAGCACTCGCTGCGGCCGGCCTGCTCGATGGAGGCGGCCAATGCGCTGATCCAGCATGCGCAGCAGGTGGTGCTGGCCGGCCAGAGCAAGTTCGCCCAGTTCCCCGACATGCGCTCCACCGTGATCCTGGCCCTGGTGGACCTGCCGAGCGGGCGGGCGGTGTTCGGCAATGTCGGTGATTCGCGCGCCTACTGGTTCCGCCGCGGCGAATTGCAGCTGCAGACGCGCGACCACAGCCTGGTGCAGCAGATGGTGGAGGCCGGCATGATCGCCCCGGGTGACCTGCGCCAGCGCAAGGAGCGCAGCGTGCTCACCAGCTCGCTCGGCAGTGCCGGCGGCATCGAGCCGTATGTCTACGAGCTGGCGCAGGGCGGGCAGGGCGGTGATGCGCTGCTGCTGTGCACCGACGGCATCTGGGAGTACGTGCACGAACAGGAGATGCAGGAAGTGCTGCGCCTGGGCACCGACGGCGACCAGGCCCTGGCCTGCTTCGAGCGCTGGGTGGACCAGCGGGCCCCGCAGACGCGCGACAACTTCACGGCCCTGCTGGCGCTGTTCGACGGCGGCAGCGATGCCGAAGCGTTCGACGGCATGGACCCCGAAACCACCGTGATCGCCCGCCTCGAGCCCTATGGCAGCGGCGACGATGCCTGACGCGGCTGCCGGCCGCCCCGACAACAACATGCAGGAGCAACCATGAGCCAGCCGACCTCCCCACTTCTTGCGCGCGCGGCCCTGGCCGTCGCGCTGGCCGCAGCGCTCGCGGCCTGCGGCGACAAGGCAGCCGAGGCGCCGCCGGCGCCGTCGGTGGACACCGCAGCACCGGCGCCGGCCGGCCAGGCGGTGCTGTTCGAAGCCAACCAGACGGTGGCCGTCACCGGCCCGGAGTTCGTGGCCTGGCGTGACCGCATGCTGGCCGAAGGTGGCAGCACCAAGGTGCTGCAGGTCACCGGCCGCGCCTATGGCAACGAGCAGGCCAATGGCGGCGAAGATCTGGGCCGGGCCCGGGCCGAGGCGGCCAGCATCCTGTTCATGGAAACGCTGCCGCCCGAGCGCATCGTGCTGAAGTCGGCACCGGCCAGCGGCAGTGCGCCGGCCGGCCGGTTTGAGGCGGTCAGCTTCGAGTGGGTGGACGCACCGTCGACCGCGGTTGCGGCCGCCCCAGGCGCCTCCGCGGGCAGTGAACCGGCCGGCACGGTGGTGGCCGCGGCGCCGGCGGAAGCGGGGGTTGCCTCCGCCCCGGCTGCGGCTCCGGGCTCGTCCGGGGCAGCCGTCCCCGGTTCCGCGGCTGCGCCTGCGCCCACGCCGGCCCCGGCTCCCGCTCCGGCTCCTGCCGCGGCAGCCTCCCCGGTCCCCGCGCCCGCTGCGCCGCCGACCGCGACGGCCACGGCCGCCGCTGCCCAGGCTTCGGCGATGACGCTGTTCTTCGCCACGGGTAGCAGCACCCCGCGGCCGTCCGCGGCGCAGCGCGAGCAGCTCAAGGCCCTGGTGGCAGCGGCCGGTGGCGGCAGGCCCATCGTCGTGGTCGGCCATGCCGACCAGCAAGGCGACAGTGCCCGCAACCAGGCGCTTAGCGAGGCGCGGGCCCGCGCCGTCAAGCAGCTGCTGGTCGGCCTGGGCGCCAAGCCGGAAGGCGTGGACGCCAGCGCACGCGGCGATGCCCAGCCGCGCGAGGGCAACGACACCGCCGCCGGCCGGGCTCGCAACCGGCGCGTCGAGATCGCGGTGCTGTGAGGATGTCAAGCGCCGTACAGCCCACCGGCAAGGCCGCGCGGCGCCACGCCCTGCTGGCAGGCGCCGTCGCGCTGGCCGCTCTGTGGTCCGGCTGTGCCAGCCCGCCAAGCCCTGCGCCCGGCGGCCAGCGGCCGGCTGGCGAGACACCCGCGGCCGGGCCGGCACCGGCGCCGGCCCAGGCCGAGCCGGCTGCCAAGGTGATCCAGACCGAGGCCGGCCGGCTGGTGCCGGTGGCCTGGAGCGAACTGCCCGACATCGACGTCGATCCGCTCGACGACGTGCACAAGAGCTTCCGGCTGAGCTGCCCCTACCTCAGCCGCACGGCGCAGTGGCGTAGCGTCTGTACGGAGGTGGCCCGCCTCAAGCCGACCGACGCGGCCGGCCTGCGGCAGTTGCTCAAGACCTTGCAGCCGTATCGTCTCGAATCCCGCCAGGGCGAGGACAGCGGGCCGATCACGGGCTACTACGAGCCGGTGCTGCGCGGCTCGCGCACGGCGCGCAACCCCTATTTCTTCCCGCTGTATTCGCGCCCCGTGGACCTGGTGCCGCTCGATGCCAAGGCCGGCAAGGGCGTGACGCGCGGCCGGCGCGAGGGCGACAAGGTGGTGCCCTACTGGTCGCGCTCGCAGATGGCGACGCCGCAGGGCCTGCGCTCGATGAGCGGACGCGAGATCGTCTGGGTGGACGACCCGATGGACGTGATCCTCATCGAGGTGCAGGGCTCCGGCCGGGTGGTGCTGCCCGATGGCAGCGCGATCCGGCTCTCTTATGCCGACCACAATGGCCATCCCTATCGGCCGTTGAGCACCTGGTTCAAGGAAACCGGCGAGCTGGCGTCGCCCGGCATGCTGCAGATCCGGCAGTGGGCGCGCCGCAGCCCGCCGCCCCGCGTGCAGGAGATGCTCTACAGCAATCCGCAGGTGGTGTTCTTCCGCTGGGAGCCGGTGGCCGACGTCACGGTGGGCCCGCGCGGCGCCTCCGGCGCGCCGGTGGTGCCGATGCGCTCGCTGGCGGTGGATCCCAAGGCGGTGCCGCTGGGCGTGCCGATGTTCATCGAGTTCCCGTCGCCGCTGTCAGCCCAGGTCATGAACCGGCGGGTGGTCTTCGCGCACGACGTCGGCGGCGCCATCAAGGGCCCGATCCGGGCCGACTTTTTCTGGGGCTTCGGCGAGCATGCGGGCGAGGTGGCGGCCAAGACGCGCCAGAACGGCCGCCTCTGGGTATTCCTGCCCAAGCCTTGACGCGCGTGGCGGCGCACCTGCGCCGCCTGCTTCAGTCGGTCGGCCGGAACCGGGCCACGGTCACCCGGCATTCGATCCCCTGGGGCGCCACCTCGCGCCATTCCACTTCGCCGCCCAGCTGCTTGATGCGCTTGCGGATGCCGCCCAGGCCCAGCCCGTGCGACCAGCTGGCCGGGTCGCGGCCAATGCCGTTGTCGCGCACCACCAGCTCGAAGCGGTCGCCCTGCAGCGTCATCGCCACATCGACCCGGGTCGCCCGGGCGTGTGCGATGGCGTTGTTGCCAAGCTCGCGCAGCACCCGGGTGAGGGCCGACCACTGCACCACGCCCAGTGGCACGTTGCGGTCGAAGCCCACGTTCCACACCAGGTCGCATTCCGCGGCTTGCAGCCGGTGCACCAGGTCGGCCTTCCATTCGGCCGCTGCATCGGAGAGGTGGTGGTTCTGCGCCGCCAGCCCGCGGGTCAGGGTTTTCAGGTCCTGCAGGGTGTGGCGGATGTAGTCCTCCATCTCGGGCGTTTGCGCCTGGTACATCAGCGTCAGCAGCCGTGCGCCGATGTCGTCGTGCAGGTCTTGCGCCAGCCGGGTGCGTTCCTCGCTACGGCCTTGTTCGACCGCCTTGTCGAAGGCCACCGCGCGGCGCAGCTGCTCGAAGATGCGATCGGTGAGCCGCGCGTCCTCGGCGGTGAAGACCTTGCGCCCGCGGTGGGCGAACCGGATCACGATGGAGCCCATGGTCGGCGCGGTCGGCTGCGGGTTCACCATGTTGGGCACCGGCACCACCAGCGTGGAGCCGTCGGCCACCACCCGCGAGCCGGATGTGAGCTTGTCCACCACCAGGATCTCCAGCGGCTCGAACAGCTCGCGCAGCAGCCGTGTCAGCAGCGAGGCGGTGCGGTCGGGCCGGGCCTCCACCTCCCGCGCGATCTTGTAGAGCTGCTCGAACATCCGTTCGGTGGTGACCACGCTGCTGCCCATCAGGCGGTCCAGCAGCCATTGGCGGGCACCGACGTACAGGCCGAGCGAAACGAACAAGGCCAGCGTGACCGAGGTCACCTGGCCGAGCGAGAAGGCGGCCACGAAGAGCAGGTCCAGCGAGGTGCCCACCGTCGTGATGGCCGCCAGCAGCGAGAACTCGCGCATCACCTGCTGCGACTTCGACAGGAAGGGAATCAGCAGCAGCAGCGAGGCAAAGAACACATACCAGATCATCGAGCCGACGATGGAGATGTTCTGCTGGATGCCCGGCTGCCCATCGGCCATGGCGACCGCCACGCTCAGCAGCACCCAGGTGCCGAGTGCGATGAAGCCGAAGCGCCGCAGCACCAGCGCGAAGGGGTGCGGCTCGATGCGGTGCGACCAGGTCAGCAGCACCATCGCGGTGCCGCTGAGCGCCGCGGCGCCGAGCTGGCACCACCACCAGGTGCCTGGCAGCCAGTCCAGCGTGCCCAGCAAGACCAGCAGGCCCACCGCGGCCCATGCCGCCGCCAGCCACAAGCGGGCATGCGGCACGCGGTGTGGGTAGAGCGCGGTGGCGTGCACGGTGGCGCCGGCCGTCACCACATCGAGCGCCAGGCGCACATACAGGTCCCAATGGGCCAGGCCCGGCGGCCAGGCGAAGTCGAGCGTCGACTCCGCCGCAATGAACACCAGGTTCAGTGCCTGGCACACCGCCATCAGCGCATACACGCCGTTGCGGTGGCCCGGGCGCGCCAGCAGTACGGCCAGGGCCACGCCGAACAACACCAGCGCCAGCGCGCACAGCAGCCAGAACAGCAAACCCAGCCCCATCAGGCCGCGCGGCTGCGGACGCAGCTCGAGCTGCGTGTGGTCGGAGAAATGCAGCTGCACCGTGTCGTGCTGCAGCAGCTGGCCAAGCTGCCGTTGCAGGCCCAGGTAGCGAGTGGCCTCCACGTCGTCGATCAACCAGCGGGCGGAGCGCTGCAACACCAGCGCGTCCACTGGCACCACCCGGCCGTCCGGCCCGGCCAGGCCCACCAGGGTCTTGCCCTGGGCCGCCTTCAGGATGCTGTCGTGGGCCAGGTTCAGCTCGATCTGGCCATTGCCGGTGGCCCGCCAGGTGGCGCCCAGCGTCGGCTGCGCGGCCAGCCAGTAGGCCAGGAAGAACACGCCCAGGCAGCCGAGCAAGACCGCTGCCACCAGCCCCCGCAAGCGCCAGCCGAGCCAGCGCGACATGGCCGCCTTGCGGCCCAGGCTGCGGTCGAAGGCATTCCATTGCCCGGTGCTCAGGAAAGCGCCGGGCCCGGGCAGGGTGGGCGTCGGTGGGTCCTGCGGGGCGGGCGAGGGTGGGGTCATGAGGGCAGTGCGGGCGAGGGGCGGGCCTGCCGCGGGCAGGCGGCACTGCGGCGTTGCCGCAGCAGGGATTGTGCAGCGGTGTGCCGCGCTATGGCGCAGCGCGCAGCCGCTGTGCCGCGGCTGAGATCCGCGGCCGGGCGCCGGCGCGGGCCGCCATGCTGCCGGCGGCGCTCAGACCAGGCCTTGCTTGCTGGCCAGCACCGCGGCTTCGGCACGGCTGGAGACGTTCAGCTTCTTGTAGATGGACTTGATGTGGTCGTTGACCGTGAACCACTTGATGCCCATCAGGCTCGCGATTTCCTTGATCGTGAAGCCTTTGCTCAGGTAGGTCAGCACCTCGTTCTCGCGCGGCGTGAGGCGCTCGTAGTCCAGCTTGTCCGCCGGGTCCATCGGGATGGGCGGATGGGCCGGCTGCGGCGCGGGCGCCGGCTGGCGGTGCGGGTGATGCGGCTCGGCAGGGGTGAAGCCCGAATCGCTGTAGCGCTGGCCGCCGAAGTCGCCGCCGTGGCGGAAGTGGGTCAGCAGGCGCCGCGCGATCGCGGGCGACAGCGGCGGCTGCCCGCGCACGATCTTCTGCAGCTCCTCCACCAGCACCTCAAAGCGGTCTTCCTTCAGCAGGTAGCCGTCGGCGCCGCACTGCAGGGCCGGAAAGAGGTGTTCGTCGTCCGAGTACAGCGTGGTGATGACCTTGGTCGCCGGGTACTGGGTCAGCTGGGCCAGCAGTTCCAGCCCATTGCCGTCGGGCAGTTCCAGGTCCAGCAGCATCAGCTTGAAGGGGTCGGGGCCCGGTTCCAGGGGGCGGCCGGGCTGCAGTCCGATCTGCCGACGGGCCGACTCCAGGTCGCCGGCTTCCGTGATCGCGATGGCGTCGCTGAAGCTGTCTCTCACCACCCGACACAGGAATGCCCGGGCCACCGGGTTGTCTTCGACGATCAGGACCTTGACTGTCATGTGTGTGCGCCTTCCTCCAACAGGCGCAATGGTAGCGCAGCGCTTTCCCTGGCCGGCCGCAGTGTCACTTCATCGGGGGACAGTGCGGCTCAATCCACCGTCAGCACCAGCTTGCCGCGCACCTGGCGTGCCGCCATCAGGGCGAAGGCCTGCGGCAGCTGCGACATCGACAGCTGGTGTTCGATGACCGGCTTGATCTTGCCGGCCGCATACCAGCCAGCCAGCTGCCCCAGGGCGGCGGCATTGCGCTGCGGCTCCCGCTTGGCGAACTCGCCCCAGAACACGCCGACGATGGACGCGCCCTTGAGCAAGGCCAGGTTGAGCGGCAGCGCCGGGATGCTGCCCTGCGCGAAGCCGATCACCAGGTAGCGGCCACGCCAGGCGATGGAGCGGAACACCGGCTCCGCCAGGTCGCCGCCGACCGGGTCGTAGACCACGTCGGGGCCCTTGCCGCCGGTCAGCGCCTTGATCTCCTCGCGCAGCTGGCCACCGCTGTAGTTGAGGGTCGCATCCGCCCCCAGCTCGCGGCAGAGTGCGCATTTCTCGTCGGTCGATGCGGCCGCGATGACGCGCGCACCGACCGCCTTGGCAATCTGGATCGCCGCAGTGCCGACGCCGCCGGCCGCGCCCAGCACCAGCACGGTTTCGCCGGGCTGCAGGGCGGCCCGGTCGACCAGGGCATGATGGGTGGTGCCGTAGGTGCACAGGAAGGCCGCCGCATCGGGAAATGCGAAGCCGGCCGGCAAGGGCATCAGCAGTGCGGCGGGCACCACCGCATGCGTGCCGAAGCCGCCCAGGCCGGCGAAGGCCGCCACGGCATCGCCCGGCTTGAGGTGCTTGACCCCTTCGCCGACCGCTTCCACCACGCCCGAGAACTCGGCGCCTGGCACAAAGGGCGGCGTCGGCTTCATCTGGTACTTGCCCTGGACGATCAGCAGGTCGGGAAAATTCAGCCCGGCCGCCTTGATCGCCACCAAGACCTCGCCCGCCTGCGGGCTGGGGGTCGGCAGCTCGCGCCAGCTCAGTGCCTCGGGCCCTACGGGGTTGTCGCAAATCCAGGCATGCATCGTCCGGTCTCCTCCAAGAGTTGACGAATGATAGGCAGCCCCCACGGAGGGGTGAGTCACCGAGGTGACGACTCAATACAATCGCGCCATGCGCATCCTAGTAGCCAACGACGACGGTTATCTTGCCCCCGGATTGCAGGCCCTGGTCGACGCCTGCCAGGGCCTGGGCGACATCGAGGTGGTGGCGCCCGAGCAGAACGCCAGCGGCACTTCCAACTCGCTGACCCTGCACCGGCCCTTGTCGGTGTTCCAGGCCGCCAACGGGTTTCGCTTCATCAACGGCACCCCATCCGACTGCGTGCACGTGGCGCTGACGGGGCTGCTGGAGCAGCGGCCCGACCTGGTGGTCTCGGGCATCAACAACGGCGCCAACATGGGCGAGGACACGCTCTATTCGGGCACTGTCGCCGCTGCGATGGAAGGCTTCCTGTTCGGTGTGCCAGCCATTGCGTTCTCCCTGGTGGACAAAGGCTGGCAGCACCTCGATGCCGCGGCCCGGGTGGCCCGGGACGTCATCCAGCGGGTGGTGGCCGAGCCGCCCTCGGGCGGCGCCTTCCTGCTCAACGTCAACATTCCCAACCGGCCCTACGACGAGCTCGGCGGCCTGGCGCTGACCCGGCTGGGTCGCCGCCATGCGAGCGAAGGCGTGATCCGGCAGACCAACCCCCGCGGCGAGCCGATCTACTGGATCGGCCCGGCCGGCGGTGCCCGCGAGGCCGGGGAGGGCAGTGACTTCCATGCGGTGGAAGCCGGCATGGTGTCGGTCACGCCGCTGCAGGTGGACCTGACCGACCACGCCCGCCTGCCGGCCTGGCGCGACTGGTTCCAGGGCCGGGCCCCTGCATGAACGACAGCACCAAGCCGCGGCCCCCACGCGCCTTCCCGCTCAGCCTGGAGCGCCTTGCCCCGGCGGCGCAGCGCGCGCCCGTACCGTCGCGCCAGGAACCAGCCGGCGGCCGGGCCACGCCGGTGGCGGCCGCAGCTCGCAGCGTGGTCGCCAAGGCGCCGGCCGGCGTGTTGCTGCGGCCCCAGCGGCCCTTGCACGAGGCCGCCCAGGACCGCGCCCGCCATGCCACGCCGGCCGGCATCGGGCTCGACTCCGAGCTCGTGCGCCAGCGCATGGTGCAAAAGCTCCGGGCCCTCGGCGTGCGCGACGAGCAGGTGTTGTCCGCCATGCAGCGGGTGCCGCGGCACCTGTTTGTCGACACGGCGCTGGCCAACCAGGCGTATGAAGACACCAGCCTGCCCATCGGGCTGCAGCAGACCATCTCCAAGCCCTCGGTGGTCGCCCGCATGCTCGAGCTGATGCTCGGCGGGCGCGGCCCGCAGCCACTGCCGCGCATCCTGGAGATCGGCACCGGTTGCGGCTACCAGGCGGCGGTGCTGGCCTTGCTGGGGCGGCAGGTGATCTCTGTCGAGCGTCTGAAGCCGCTGCACGACAAGAGCCGGGAGTTGCTGCGCTCGATGCGCATCGACAACCTGCGCCTGGTGTGGGGCGACGGCATGCTGGGCCACGGCCCCAATGCGCCGTACGACGGCATCGTGAGCGCAGCTGGCGGCGAGGCCCTTCCACCGGCCTGGCTGGAGCAGTTGGCGGTGGGCGGCCGCCTGGTCGCGCCAGTTGTCCGGGGCGGCGGCCAGGTCATCGTGCTGGTGCAGCGCACCGAAACCGGCTTTGTGCGCAGTGAGCATGAGGCCGTGCACTTTGTCCCTTTAAAATCTGGCACGACCTGAGCCCCACCTGCGTCCCTCATGGTTTCCACTTCTGGAGTTTTGATGAGTTTCAAGACAGGCGTCTGCATTGCAGCCGCCTTGCTATTGGCGGCCTGCACCACCCCCAGGCACCGTGCCCCCGTCGAGGATCGCAACACCTCGGGCCGGGCGTCTTCGACCCTCCCCGGTGATGCGTCGCGGCCGCTGCCGCCCGGCGCGGAGAACGCCGGCAAGCCCGGCTACTACACGGTGAAGCCGGGTGACACGCTGATCCGCGTGGGCCTGGAGTCGGGCCAGAACTGGCGTGATGTCATGCGCTGGAACAACATCGACAACCCCAACGTGCTCGAAGTCGGGCAGGTGCTGCGGGTGGTGCCGCCGGGTGTCGACCCGGGGGGGGCTGCGACCAAGCCGATCTCCGCAGCGCGTGTCGAGCCGCGTCCGCTGGATGCCAAGCCCGGCAGCGTGCCCCCCGGCGAAGCCGGCCTGCCGCCGGTGACGACGGCCGCTTCCGCACCGGTGGCGCCGCCGCCGCCCGCGCCGCCCGCCCGCGAGGGGGACGACAACATCAACTGGATGTGGCCGGCAGGTGGCGCGGTGGTCGCCGGGTTCGACGAGTCGCGCAACAAGGGCCTCGGCATCACCGGCAAGCCGGGCGATCCGGTCTATGCAGCCGCCGATGGCCGGGTGGTCTATGCCGGTTCTGGCTTGCGTGGGTATGGCAACCTGGTCATTGTCAAGCACAACAACAGTTACCTTACCGCCTACGCGCACAATCAGACGCTGCTGGTCAAGGAGGATCAAACTGTGCGGCGCGGTCAGAAGATCGCCGAGATGGGCTCCACCGACTCCGATCGGGTGAAGCTCCACTTCGAGATTCGCAAGCAGGGTAAGCCGGTCGACCCTGCCAAATTCCTACCACCGCGCTGAGCGCACCGGACCCCGGAGCAGCCCATGATGAACAGGAAGCACGTCGAACTCAACGCTCGCGAGCTTCCTGAATCAGCGCTGGAGCCCTACCTGGAGTCGGACCAGGCGGTGCCAGCCGAGCCGGCGCCGGAAGTGGTGGAGCCGGTGGTCAACGGCGCTGCTGCCAAGGCCGAGTTCTCGGCCGGTGAGCCGGACATCGGCAACACCTTGCAGACCTACCTGCGCGAGATTCGCCGCACGCCGCTGCTGACACCCGAGGAAGAATTCGCCACCGCCACGCGGGCGCGCGGCGGCGACTTCGGCGCCCGTCAGTCGATGATCGAGCACAACCTGCGGCTCGTGGTCAGCATCGCGAAGAACTACCTCGGCCGGGGCCTGCCACTCACCGACCTGATCGAGGAAGGCAACCTGGGCTTGATGCATGCCATTGGCAAGTTCGAGCCCGAGCGCGGGTTTCGTTTCTCGACGTATGCCTCGTGGTGGATACGACAGAGCATCGAGCGGGCCATCATGCATCAGGCCCGTCTGGTGCGGCTCCCGGTGCATGTGGTGAGGGAGCTCAACCAGGTGCTGAAGGCACGCCGCCACCTCGAAGCCGAACTGTCGCGCCGCCCCGACGGCGACAAGCCGGTGCGGGTCGAAGACGTCGCGGCAATGCTGGGCCGCCCGGTGCAGGACGTGGCCGAGCTGCTCAAGTTCGCCGAGACGCCCACCTCGCTCGACGCGCCGCTGGAGCGCGACAACTCCGAGTCGATGATCGACATGGTGGCCGATGAACAGGCCACCGACCCGATGGGCACCACGCTGACGCACGAGGTCGAGCACCTGCTCAACACCTGGCTTGGTGACCTCAGCGAGCGCGAGCGCGAGGTGCTCGCCGGACGTTACGGGCTGCACGACCGGGAGCCCGAGACGCTGGAGGTGCTGGCCGAGCGCTTGGGCCTGACACGCGAGCGCATCCGGCAGATCCAGCAAGAGGCCTTGCTCAAGCTCAAGCGCCGCATGATCCGCAACGGCGTGGACCGCGACTCGATCTTCTGATCGCCCCCGCCGGCTGCCGCCAGCGGCCTGGATCCGGGCCCGGAGCGGCATTCTTTCGTTTTCCCGTTCTCACTTCACTTCCCCACTGCACAGAGGTGCCATGACCTGGCCGGTACTCGTCTTCGACATCGAATCCATCCCCGACATTCCTGGTCTGCGCGCCTTGCGCAAGGCCGAGCCCGAGCTTGACGACGAGGCGTTCTTCGCCCAGGTGCTGGCCGAGCGTGCCGCCGCCGGCCAGAGCGACTTCATGCCGCACTACCTGCAGCGGGTGCTGGTGATCAGCTGCGTCTTCCGCAACGCCGACGGGCTGCGCATCCATTCCTTCGTCGATCGCGAGCCCGAGGGTGTGAGCCAGGAAGGCAAGATCATCCAGACCTTCTTCAACACCATCGAGAAGCACATGCCGCAGCTGGTCAGCTGGAACGGCGGCGGCTTCGACCTGCCGGTGCTGCACTACCGCGGCCTGCGGCACGGCGTCACCGCCCACAAGTACTGGGACCTGGGCGAGGACGATCGCGAGTTCAAGTGGAACAACTACATCTCGCGCTACCACATGCGCCACCTCGACCTGATGGACCTGCTGGCCCTGTACCAGCCGCGCGCCAATGCACCGCTGGACGCCATGGCCAAGCTTTGCGGCTTTCCGGGCAAGCTGGGCATGGACGGCTCGGCGGTCTACCCGGCCTACCGGGCGGGGCAGCTGGAGGACATCCGTCGCTACTGCGAGACCGACGTGATGAACACCTACCTCATGTACTGCCGCTTCCAGCAGATGCGCGGCGGTCTCACCGAGGGCGAATACGAGCGTGAAATCGAACACGTCAAGAACTGCCTCGGCGAGATCGACGAGCCGCACTGGCGGGAGTACCTGGAGGCCTGGGGCCGATAATCCGGGGCATGACTCAAGCAAATGAATGGCTCCGGATCGAGTCGCTCGACCTGGAGGCGCAAGGCGTGGCCCACAACGCCGAAGGCAAGGTGGTGTTTGTCGAAGGGGCGCTGCCCGGCGAAGAGGTCCAGGTGCACACCGGGCGTCGCAAGAACAACTGGGAGCAGGCGACGGTGCGCGCGCTGCGACGCGAGAGCTCCCAGCGCGTGGTGCCGCGCTGCCGGCATTTCGGCGTCTGCGGGGGCTGCAAGATGCAGCACTTCCATGTTGGCGCTCAGGTCGCGGTGAAGCAGAGGGTGCTGGAGGACAACCTCTGGCATCTGGGCAAGGTCAAGCCGGACACGATGTTTCGCCCCATCGAGGGCCCGACCTGGGGCTACCGCTACCGGGCGAGGCTGTCGGTGCGCTATGTGGCGAAGAAGGGCGGTGTGCTGGTGGGATTCCATGAGCGCAAGTCGAGCTATGTGGCGGACATGGACAGCTGCGAGATCCTGCCTGCGCACATCAGTGCCATGCTGGTGCCGCTGCGTCGGCTGATCGAGGCCATGGACGCCCGGGAGCGCTTGCCGCAGATCGAGGTGGCCATTGGCAACCATCACGGCGAGCTCATCACCGCGCTGGTGCTGCGCCATCTGGAACCGTTGTCGGCCGCCGACCTGGACCGGCTGCGCGCCTTCGCCGCGGAGCAGGGCGTGCAGTGGTGGTTGCAACCCAAGGGTCCGGACAGCGTCCACCTGCTGGAGGCCGGTGGGGTACAGCTGGCGTACTCGTTGCCCGAGTTCGACATCTCGATGCCCTTCAAGCCGACCGACTTCACCCAGGTCAACCACCACATCAACCGCGTGCTGGTGAACCGTGCCCTGGGCTTGCTCGATGCGCAGCCGCAGGAGCGGGTCATCGACTGGTTCTGCGGGCTCGGGAACTTCACGCTGCCCATTGCCCGCCGTGCCCGCCAGGTGCTGGGCATCGAGGGCAGCGAGGCGCTGGTGCAGCGTTCGCGCGAGAACGCGCGCCACAACGGCCTCGCTGACAAGACCAGCTTCGAGGCTCGCAACCTGTTCGAGATCGAGCCGTCCGAGCTCGCCGGCTACGGGCCGGCCGACAAATGGTTGGTAGACCCGCCGCGTGAAGGCGCCTTCGCGCTGGTGAAGGCGCTGGCCGACCTGCATCAGCAGCCGGAGCTGGTGCCGGGCTACCAGGCGCCACGACGTATCGTCTACGTCTCCTGCAACCCGGCCACCCTGGCACGTGATGCAGGGCTGCTGGTGCACCAGGCGGGCTATCGGGCCGCGGGCGCAGGCGCGGTCAACATGTTCCCGCACACGGCTCATGTGGAGAGCATCGCCGTGTTCGAGCGCAACTGAGGCCCGGGCGGCCCCACCGCGGCTGCCGCCCGCAAGCACAACGGGGCCCGCGGGCCCCGTTGTGCTTGCTGCGGCCTTCGGCCGCGGTGTGTCCAGCCGGCTTACTCGCGTTCGCCGCCGAAGATGCCGAGCAGGCTCAGCAGCGACTGGAACACGTTGTAGATGTCCAGGTAGATCGCCAGGGTGGCCGTCACGTAGTTCGTTTCGCCGCCGTCGATCACGCGCTTGATGTCGTACAGCATGAAGGCCGAGAAGATCACGATCGCCAGGGCCGAGATGGTGGCAGCCATGGCGGGCATCTTCAGGAAGATGTTGGCCACGCAGGCGACCATCAGCATCACGGCGCCGACCATCAGCCACTTGCCCATGCTCGACAGGTCGCGCTTGACCGTGGTGGCAAGCGTCGCCATGCCGAAGAACACCAGCGCGGTGCCGCCGAAGGCCATCATGATCAACTGGGCACCGTTCGAGAAGTTGCCGAGCACCACCCCGATCAGGCGCGACAGCATCAGGCCCATGAAGAAGGTGAAGCCGAGCAACAGGGCCACGCCCACCGGGGAGTTCTTGAACTTCTCGATCGCGAAGAAGAAGCCGAAGGCCACGCCCATGAACACCATGAAGCTGATCAGGGGCTTGCCGGCAAAGAAGCTGAAGCCGGTTTGCACGCCGATCCAGGCACCAAGGACGGTGGGCACCATCGACAGGGCCAGCAGCCAGTAGGTATTGCGCAGCACACGGTTGCGTTGTTCGGCCAGGACGCCTGAGCCCGAATACGCTGCTTGAAGACTTTCATTCATCGGTTTTCTCCTCTAACACAAAGCGGCCGCGATTCGACCTCCCGGTGGCGATTCTAGTTCCACCGCGCAGGCGCGGTGAGCGGCACCAGCAAGATGGCTGTAAGCCAGCACCGGCCGCTTGCTGGCAACATGCAGGATGCAGCAGGGCGGCGCTGTGCCGCCCGTGCATACCGAGGACAAAAGAAAGGTTCGCGAATGAAAACCAAGCCGCAACTGACCGCTGCCGACGTCGACCGGATCGCCCAGGCGGCACGCGCGGAGGCGCAAGCCCATGGCTGGGCGGTCTCCATCGCCATTGTTGACGACGGCGGCCACCTGCTGTGGTTCCAGCGCCTGGACGGCGCCTCACCCGTCTCCGCCCAGATCGCTCCTGCCAAGGCGCACACCGCGGCGCTCGGGCGCCGTGAAAGCAAGATCTACGAAGACATGGTGAACCAAGGGCGCATGTCCTTCCTCAGCGCGCCTGCACTGCAGGGGCTGCTGGAAGGTGGCGTGCCGATCCTGGTGGAGGGCGAGTGCGTCGGTGCGGTGGGAGTCAGCGGCGTCAAATCCGCCGAAGATGCCCAGGTGGCGAAGGCCGGCATCGCGGCCCTGGCTGCAGGCTGAAAGGGTCTACCCAGGGGGCAAAAAAAGCGTGGCTGGCACCGGCGACCGGTACGTGGCTGCGCACAAATACGACCCGCGGCGGTTCGATAGAAACCCGCCTCCGGGTCGCCCCACGATGAAAGCTATTTGGTCAGGATCAGCTTGCCCAGCTTGGTCGCGCGCAGCTGGTAGAGCGAGCCGTTGTGTTCAATCTGAACCGATTTGCCGCCACGAAGCAGACTGCTGCTGGCCAGCGTGGGGGCGGCCGGTGCTTGAGAGGCGGGGCCCTGTGCTGCGGCGACGGCCAGCGAAGGGGGCAGGGGGACAGGCTGTTCGCGGCCTGCCAGAGCAGAAGTCGATTTCATCGGACGTTGCTTTCTTGAAATGATCGGGTGCGGCAGGCTCGGTGGGGCCGGGACGCTCAGGGGCGGGTCACCACCCACCAGGCGCCGACCAGCACAATGGCCAAGCTCAGCAGCGAAACCATCATCACGCCAAGGCCAGCTCACGCGGCGCGCACGCTGCACGCGCGCCGACTGTCTGCTTGTGGGTGGCGGACTCCAGGGTCTGCTGTGCGCACTCGGCGCACCGGCCGCAGCAGGTGGCCACACCCAGCTCCATTTGCAGGTCGTCGAACGAGGCGCAACCCGCCCGAGCGGCACGCTCGATGTCGCGGTCCGAGACCTTTCGGCAGACGCACACAATCATTCGCTGGTCCTTCTATTCAAGTTGTGCCCAGTATAAATACGAATGATTCGCAATTCAATGCTCTGTTGCGAAGAGGGGTATCTGAACGAGGGGGAGGGGCCGCGATGGCGCCGCGAACCCGGGCTCTGGCCGGGGTGCGCCGTTGGGGCCTCCCACTTTTGGGGGAGGCGGTATTCGCGCGTTGGGGCCGCATACTGCCCACTATCAATAGGCAAATTCGATGCCCTAATTGCGCGCCATGCGCCGAGGAAATATGAGGATGGAGAAGTCCCTGATCGCGGGAAGTGGCTGTACCGCACGGGCATGCGAGGCGCGGGTAGCCAGGGGCGAGGCGGAAGACGCTGAACCGGAGCCCTTGGGGCTGTGCGCATGAGGCGCATCGACGCGGCGGCGGCGCAGGACCGTGGCGCCAATGCCACCTCCGGCGTTTACGGGGCCCGCCTGCGCTTGTGGTTCCCGGTGCTGTTGTTCGGGCTGGTGGTGGCCGCCTATGTCTGGCGCCGCGGGGAGCAGGTGCGCTGGCCCGAGCTGTGCTGGGTGCTGGCTGCCTTCCTCCAGCTGGCCATACGTTGGCCGCATGTGCAGGCCAACCGGGCGAATCGCGTGGCGCGCAGCAAGGTCTGCCCGCTGGAGCAGTGGCTCATGTTCGGGGTCTTCCTGACCTTGCTCGGCTTGCCGATGTTCTACTTGGCCACACCCTGGCTGGACCTGTTCGACTACCGCCTGCCACTGCCTTACGGTGGTGCCGCCGTGGCAATGATGGTGGCGTCGCTGTGGTTGTTCTACCGGTCGCATGCCGACCTGGGCCGCCACTGGTCACCGTCGCTGGAGGTGCATACCGAGCACCGGCTGGTCAGCCAGGGGGTGTATCGCCGCCTCCGCCATCCGATGTATGCCTCGATCTGGCTGTTCGCCCTGGCGCAGCCGCTGCTCGTGCAGAACTGGGTGGCTGGGGCGCTGGCCATCCCCGGCTTTGCGCTGCTGTACTTCCTGCGCGTGCCACGCGAAGAGGAACTGATGCTGGAGACATTCGGGGAGGACTACCGCGACTACATGCGGCGCACTGGGCGGGTCCTGCCTCGCTGGCGCGGCTGACAGGAACCCGTCGAGGAAGTGGGGCGGCTCAGGCCACCTCGGCCATGATGGACTGCATGTAGTTCTGCAGGCCCACCTTGCTGGCCAGGTCCAGCTGGGTTTCGAGGAAGTCGATGTGCTCCTCGGTGTCGTCGAGGATCTCCTGCAGCAGGTCGCGCGAGACATAGTCGCGCACCGACTCGCAATAGGCGATGCCATCCTTGATGGTGGCCTGTGCGCCTTGCTCCAGCCGCAAGTCGCATTGCAGGACTTCGAGCACCTCTTCACCGATCATCAGCTTGCCCAGGTCTTGCAGGTTGGGCAGGCCGTCCAGCATCAGGATGCGGGCCATGAGCTTGTCGGCATGCTTCATCTCGCCGATCGACTCGGCGTACTCCTTCTTCGCCAGCTTGTCGAAGCCCCAGTGCTGCAGGATGCGGTAATGGAGGAAGTACTGGTTGATCGCGGTCAGCTCGTTCTTCAGCTGCGCGTTCAGGTGTTCGATGACTTTCGGATCGCCTTTCATCGGGGCTCCTGTCCTTCTTGTAGTGGTGAATCGTCGGCGGATTGTGGGGCTTCGATTGCCGAGCTCCAAGTGCGCGGCCGCCTAACCCGACTCGCGGTGCATGGGCTGCGCATGAGAGTGAGAGGCTTTCGCGTTCCGGTGCCTGTTGTCGGGGCGTCGAAGGCCGCTGCAGGCGCAGGCTGCCAGGAAGTCGTGCCCGCAGGCTATAATTCCGCGGTTTACCTGCAACCACCCCCGCCTAGCGAAACCCCCTGTCGTTTCCACCCCGGTCGACGTCCATCGACTGGAGCGCTGCTTGTCGAGCAGAGCTGGGCGTGCACACACCTACGGAGAGTATCCCGTGCTGCCGCAACTGCCCCAAGCACTCCTCGCACTCGCAGACGGCACGGTCTTTCGTGGCACCTCGATCGGCGCAGCCGGTCATACGGTCGGTGAAGTGGTGTTCAACACCGCGCTCACCGGCTATCAGGAAATCCTCACCGACCCCAGCTACTGCCGGCAGATCGTCACCCTGACGTATCCGCACATCGGCAACGTGGGCGTGAATGAAGAGGATATCGAGGCGCCGAAAGTCCATGCCGCCGGCTTGATCATCAAGGATCTGCCGGTTCTCGAATCAAACTTCCGCATGACGCGGACGCTGCCCCAGTACCTCCAGCAGGAGGGCACGGTGGCGATCGCCGACATCGATACCCGTCGCCTGACCCGCATCCTGCGTACCACGGGCGCGCAGAATGGCTGCATCCTGGCGCTGCCGGCCGGCCAGGAGATCACGCAGGCCCACATCGATGATGCGATCGCCAAGGCCAAGGCTGCGCCGAGCATGGCAGGGCTGGACCTGGCGAAGGTGGTGAGCGTGAACGAGCGCTACGACTGGACCGAGAACGAGTGGAAGCTGGGCGAAGGCTATGGCCGCGTCGAGACCCCGCGCTTCCACGTCGTGGCCTATGACTTCGGCGTCAAGCGCAACATCCTGCGCATGCTGGCCGAGCGGGGGTGCAAGGTCACGGTGCTGCCCGCCACGACGCCTGCGGCCGAGGCCCTCAAGCACCAGCCCGACGGCATCTTCCTCAGCAACGGCCCTGGCGACCCCGAGCCGTGCGACTACGCCATCCAGGCGTCGCGCGAGCTGATCGAGCGAGGCATCCCGACCTTCGGCATCTGCCTGGGTCACCAGATCATGGCGCTGGCCTCAGGTGCCAAGACCTTCAAGATGAAGTTCGGCCACCACGGTGCCAACCACCCGGTCAAGGACCTCGACTCCGGCCGCGTCAGCATCACCAGCCAGAACCATGGCTTCGCGGTGGACGAGGCCTCGCTGCCCGCCAACCTGCGTCCGACGCACGTCAGCTTGTTCGACGGCACGCTGCAGGGCCTGGCCCGCACCGACAAGCCGGCCTTCTGTTTCCAGGGGCACCCCGAGGCGTCGCCCGGCCCCAGCGACATTGGATACCTCTTCGACCGCTTCGTGGCGTTGATGGAGAAGAAGAATGCCTAAGCGGAACGACCTCAAGACCATCCTCATCATCGGCGCCGGCCCGATCATCATCGGTCAGGCCTGCGAGTTCGACTACTCCGGGGCGCAGGCCTGCAAGGCGCTGCGTCAGGAGGGCTACAAGGTGGTGCTGGTCAACAGCAACCCGGCCACCATCATGACCGACCCCGAGATGGCCGATGTCACCTACATTGAACCCATCACCTGGCAGGTGGTCGAGCGCATCATCGCCAAGGAGCGTCCCGACGCGATCCTGCCGACCATGGGCGGGCAGACCGCGCTGAACTGCGCGCTGGACCTGCACAAGCATGGCGTGCTGGCCAAGTACGGCGTCGAGATGATCGGCGCCAACGAGCATGCCATCGAGAAGGCCGAGGACCGCCAGAAGTTCAAGGAGGCGATGACCAAGATCGGCCTCGACTCGGCCAAGTCCGGCATCGCGCATTCGATGGAAGAGGCCTGGACGGTGCAGAAGCGCATTGCCGCCGAGACCGGCGGCCCGGGCTTTCCGACCGTCATTCGTCCCAGCTTCACCTTGGGCGGCACGGGCGGCGGCATTGCCTACAACCCGGAGGAGTTCGAGGAAATCTGCAAGCGCGGCCTCGACCTCTCGCCGACCAAGGAACTGCTGATCGAGGAATCGCTGATCGGCTGGAAGGAGTACGAGATGGAAGTGGTCCGCGACAAGGCGGACAACTGCATCATCGTCTGCTCCATCGAGAACCTGGATCCGATGGGCATCCACACCGGCGACTCCATCACCGTGGCGCCGGCGCAGACCCTGACGGACAAGGAATACCAGCTGCTGCGCAATGCCTCGGTGGCCATCCTGCGCGAGATCGGCGTGGACACCGGTGGCTCCAACGTGCAGTTCTCGATCAACCCGGCCAACGGCCGCATGATCGTGATCGAGATGAACCCGCGCGTCTCGCGCTCCTCGGCACTCGCATCCAAGGCCACCGGCTTCCCGATCGCCAAGGTTGCGGCCAAGCTGGCGGTGGGCTACACGCTCGACGAGCTGCGCAACGAGATCACCGGCGGCGCGACGCCCGCGAGCTTCGAGCCGAGCATCGACTATGTCGTCACCAAGATCCCGCGCTTCGCATTCGAGAAGTTCCGTGAGGCCGATTCGCGCCTGACCACCCAGATGAAATCGGTGGGCGAGGTGATGGCGATGGGCCGCACCTTCCAGGAGAGCTTCCAGAAGGCCCTGCGAGGCCTGGAGACCGGTATCGACGGCCTGAGCGAACGCAGCACCGACCGCGAGGAGATCGTGCAGGAGATCGGCGAGCCCGGCCCGGAGCGCATCCTCTTCGTGGGCGACGCGTTCCGCATCGGCATGAGCCTGCAGGAGGTGTTCGAGGAAACCGCGATCGATCCGTGGTTCCTGGCGCAGATCCAGCAGATCGTGAAGACCGAGCAGCAACTCGTCGGCCGCACGTTGGCCAGCCTGTCGGCCGAGGAGCTGCGCTTCCTGAAGAAGAAGGGCTTCTCCGATCGCCGCCTGGCCAAGCTGCTGGGCACCAACCAGCATGCGGTGCGCCAGCGCCGCCATGCCGAGGGCATCCGCCCGGTCTACAAGCGAGTGGACACCTGTGCCGCCGAATTCGAGACGCAGACGGCCTACATGTACTCCAGCTATGACGAGGAGTGCGAGGCCCAGCCGACCGACAAGAAGAAGATCATGGTGCTCGGCGGTGGTCCCAACCGGATCGGGCAGGGCATCGAATTTGACTACTGCTGCGTCCACGCCGCCCTCGCCATGCGCGAGGACGGCTACGAGACCATCATGGTCAACTGCAATCCCGAGACGGTCTCGACCGACTACGACACCTCGGATCGCCTCTACTTCGAGCCGGTCACGCTTGAAGACGTGCTGGAGATCGTTGACAAGGAAAAACCGGTCGGCGTCATCGTGCAGTACGGCGGCCAGACGCCGCTGAAGCTGGCCCTCGACCTCGAGGCCAATGGCGTGCCCATCATCGGCACCACGCCGGACAGCATCGACATCGCCGAGGACCGCGAGCGCTTCCAGAAGTTGCTGCACGAGCTGGGCCTGAAGCAGCCGCCCAACCGCACCGCCCGCACCGAAGAGCAGGCGTTGGCGCTGGCGCAGGAAATCGGCTACCCGCTGGTGGTGCGCCCGAGCTATGTGCTGGGTGGCCGCGCGATGGAAATCGTGCACGGCGACAAGGACCTGGAGCGCTACATGCGCGAGGCGGTCAAGGTCTCCGAGAAGTCGCCGGTGCTGCTGGACCGCTTCCTCGACGATGCGATCGAGGTCGACGTGGACTGCATCAGCGACGGCCAGGACGTCATGATCGGCGGCATCATGGAGCACATCGAGCAGGCCGGGGTGCACTCGGGCGACTCCGCTTGCTCGCTGCCGCCGTACACGCTCTCGAAGTCCCTGCAGGACGAGTTGCGCCGGCAGACCACGCTGATGGCCAAGGCGCTCAAGGTGGTGGGGCTGATGAACGTGCAGTTCGCCATCCAGGGCGAAGGCAGCGATGCCATCGTCTACGTGCTCGAGGTGAATCCGCGTGCCTCGCGCACGGTGCCGTACGTCTCCAAGGCGACCGGCCAACCGCTGGCCAAGATCGCGGCACGCTGCATGGCGGGCCAGAAGCTGGGCGAGCAGAAGGGCGTCAAGGGCGAGGTGATTCCGCCTTACTTCAGCGTCAAGGAAGCCGTCTTCCCGTTCAACAAGTTCCCGGGCGTCGATCCGGTGCTGGGGCCCGAGATGCGATCGACCGGCGAGGTGATGGGCGTCGGCAAGACCTTCGGCGAGGCGATGTTCAAGAGCCAGCTGGCCGCCGGCTCGCGCCTGCCTGCCAGCGGCACGGTCTGCATCACGGTGAAGAACGGCGACAAGGCACGTGCCGTGGAGGCGGCGCGCACACTGCATGCGCTGGGCTTCCAGTTGGTGGCCACCAGGGGCACCGCAGTGGCGATCAGCGAGGCCGGCGTGCCGGTGCGCACCGTCAACAAGATCAAGGACGGTCGCCCGCACATCGCCGACATGATCAAGGCCGGCGAAATCCAGCTGGTCTTCACGACGGTGGATGAAACCCGCACGGCCATTGCCGACTCGCGCTACATCCGCACGGCAGCGCTGGCCAACCGCGTCACGTACTACACGACGATGGCGGGCTGTGAAGCCGCGGTGGAGGCTCTGAAGCACCTGGACGACCTGGTGGTCTATTCGGTGCAGGAGCTTCACAAAGAGCTAAACTAACTTCAAACTTGAACCCAGCGGCCGCCGCCGCCCTCCTGAGAAGGAGTGTGGCGGCGGCTGATTTTTTGCTGCCGGAGAGATACTGATGGCCACCATTCCTTTGACCAAGCGCGGCGCCGAGAAGCTCAAGGAAGAGCTGCACCGCCTCAAGACGGTCGAACGCCCGGCCGTGATCAATGCGATCGCCGAGGCTCGCGCCCAGGGCGACCTGTCCGAGAACGCCGAGTACGACGCGGCCAAGGACAAGCAAGGCTTCATCGAAGGCCGCATCCTCGAAATCGAAAGCAAACTGGCCGCTGCCCAGGTCATCGATCCGTCCACGCTGGACGCCGGCGGCCGGGTGGTGTTTGGCGCGACGGTCGACCTGGAAGAGGAAGAGTCCGGCGAGCCGGTCACCTACCAGATCGTCGGTGACGACGAGGCGGACCTGAAGCAGGGCCTGATCTCGGTCAGCTCGCCCATCGCACGGGCAATGATCGGCAAGGAAGCCGGTGACGTCGCGGAAGTGCAGGCGCCCGGCGGCATCAAGCGCTACGAGATTGTTGAGGTTCGCTACGCCTGAGGCAGCCGGCGTGATGCGGATGTCGCTTCTGCGCTGGCGTGGCTGGCTCGCCGGCTTGTGGGCCGGTGTGGTGGGGTGCGTGGGGCTGGTGGCAGCTCCGTCACTGTTCGCCGTGCTGGAGCGCCAGCAGGCCGGGCTGGTGGCAGCCCGGCTGTTCCGCATCGACGCCTACCTGGGCCTGGCGCTGGCCGTCGTGCTGATCCTGCTGGAGCGGCAGGTTGCTGCCCGCCAGGCCGAGCAAGGCCGTGGATCGCCGATGAGCACTGAACTGGTGCTGGTGTTCGGCGTGCTCTTCTGCGTGGTGGCTGGGTATTTCGCACTGCAGCCGATGATGGAGCAGGCGAGGGCGGGGCAGGGGCCGTGGTCGTTCGGGACGCTGCACGCGGTGTCGAGCGTGTTTTTCCTGCTCAAGGGCCTGCTCTTGCTCGCACTCAGCTGGCGCTGTGCGCCTCGTTGAGCGGGCTGGGCGCGCTCGCGGCTGCGGTTCCTGGTTGCCTCGCGGGCGCCGCGCCGAAGGGGCGCGGCGGTTGGCAAGGCGGTTATTCGCTGCCGGCCTTTTTCTTGACGCTGGTGATCCGTGGCTTGGCACGCTTGATGGTGCCGCCGGGCGTCAGGCGCTGGTTGCCGAGCAGGGTCACCTTCTTCACTTCCGGGCGCTGGCCGCCTCGCTTGGAGTACTTGACCAGCTTGACCGTCTTCGGCGCCGGCATGCGGTCCTCGCGCTCCGCTTTTTCCTTTGGCGGCATGGGGCGCCAGAGCACCAGCAGCTTGCCGATGTGCTGGATGGGGGCGGCGTCGAGTTCGTCGGCCAGCTTGGCGAGGATGTCCTCGCGGGTCTGGCGCTCGTCGGAGAACACCCGGACCTTGATCAGGCCGTGGGCCTTGAGGGCGGCGTCGGTTTCCTTCATGACGGCAGGGCTGAGGCCCTCGCCGCCGATGAGGACGACCGGGTCGAGATGATGGGCCTCGGCGCGTTTTTCTTTGCGCTGGGCAGGGGTCAGATTGATGGCTGGCATGCGCGTATTATCGTTTGGCAATGAAGATCAAAACCAAAAGCAAGAAGGTGAACAAGGCGTGGTTGCATGACCACCTCACGGATCCCTACGTCAAGTTGGCTCAGAAAGAGGGCTACCGGGCCCGCGCTGCGTACAAGCTGAAGGAAATCGACGAAGAGTTGCACCTGCTGAAGCCCGGCCAGTTGGTGGTCGACCTGGGCGCTGCCCCGGGCGCCTGGAGCCAGTACGTGCGCCGCAAGTTCGCGCCCAAGGAAGCCGGCGTCGGCGGCGCCGCGGTGGGTGAGTTGAATGGCACGCTCATTGCTTTAGATCTGCTCGATTTCGAGCCGATCGAGGGCGTGCGCTTCATCCAGGGCGACTTCCGAGAGGATGAGGTGTTGCAGCAGTTGCGCGACGTGGTCGGCGGGCGGCCGGTCGATGTGGTCATCTCCGACATGGCGCCCAACTTGTCGGGCATCGAGTCCTCGGATTCGGCCCGGGTGGCGCATCTTGTCGAGCTGGCGGTCGAGTTCGCGCAAAACCACCTGCGACCGGACGGGGCGCTCGTCTGCAAGGTCTTCCACGGCAGCGGCTACAGCCAGCTGGTCGAGTTGTTCAAGCGCAGCTTTCGCGTGGTGAAGCCCATCAAGCCCAAGGCCTCGCGCGACAAATCTTCTGAAACCTTTCTTGTCGGCCGGGGTCTCAAGCTGCAGGCTTGACTGCCGATAGTGCTCAAAGAAGGCGCTTTTGCGCTCGTTGGTGGACGGGCGGGCGATAGAAAACACCTGTCACAAGCGTGGGAAACATCAAAGAGAACCGGGTCTTGACTCGTCTAGAATTGCCCCGATCTATTCGGTATTCGCAGTATTTTTGCTATCAGGAATCGGAGAAGGAGCCCCAGTGAACAATCAGTGGTTCTCTAAAGTGGCCGTGTGGTTGGTGATTGCGCTGGTGTTGTTCACCGTGTTCAAGCAATTCGACCGCGGCGTGGCCACCTCGGGGCAGATCGGTTATTCCGATTTCCTCGAAGAGGTGCGCAGCAAGCGCATCAAGGCCGTGACCCTGCAGGAGGGCTCGGGCGGTACCGAGATCATTGCCGTCACCAATGACGACAAGCGCATCCGCACCACCGCCACCTACCTCGACCGGGGCCTGGTCGGCGACCTCATCAACAATGGCGTGAAGTTCGACGTCAAGCCGCGCGAGGAGCCCTCGCTACTGATGAGCATCCTGATCTCCTGGGGGCCCATGCTCCTGCTGATCGGCGTGTGGATCTACTTCATGCGCCAGATGCAGGGGGGCGGCAAGGGCGGCGCCTTCAGCTTCGGCAAGAGCCGGGCACGCATGCTCGACGAGTCCAACAACTCCGTCACCTTCGCCGATGTCGCCGGTTGCGACGAGGCCAAGGAAGAAGTGAAGGAGTTGGTCGACTTCCTGAAGGACCCGCAGAAATTCCAGAAGCTCGGTGGCCGCATTCCGCGCGGCGTGCTGATGGTCGGCCCGCCGGGGACCGGCAAGACGCTGCTGGCCAAGAGCATTGCCGGCGAGGCGAAGGTGCCGTTCTTCTCGATCTCCGGCTCCGACTTCGTCGAGATGTTCGTCGGTGTGGGCGCGGCCCGCGTCCGCGACATGTTCGAGCAGGCGAAGAAAAACGCACCCTGCATCATCTTCGTCGACGAAATTGATGCCGTCGGCCGCCACCGGGGCGCTGGCCTGGGCGGCGGCAACGACGAGCGCGAGCAGACGCTGAACCAGATGCTGGTGGAGATGGACGGCTTCGAGACCAACCTGGGTGTCATCGTCATCGCAGCGACCAACCGGCCGGACATCCTGGACCCGGCGCTGCTGCGCCCGGGTCGTTTCGACCGCCAGGTGTACGTGACGCTGCCGGACGTGCGCGGCCGTGAGCAGATCCTGACCGTGCACATGCGCAAGGTGCCGATCGGTGGCGACGTGCGGCCGGACATCCTGGCGCGCGGCACACCGGGTTTCTCTGGTGCCGATCTGGCCAACTTGGTGAATGAAGCCGCGCTGTTCGCGGCGCGGCGCAACGGCCGCGTGGTCGAGATGCAGGACTTCGAGAAGGCGAAGGACAAGATCCTGATGGGCCCCGAGCGCAAGTCCATGGTCATGCCCGAGGAAGAGCGTCGCAACACCGCCTACCACGAGGCCGGCCATGCCCTGGTGGCTCGCCTGCTGCCGAAGACCGACCCGGTGCACAAGGTCACCATCATCCCGCGTGGCCGCGCGCTGGGTGTGACGATGCAGCTGCCCGAGGGCGACCGCTACAGCATGGACAAGGAGCGCATGCTCAACACCATCTCGGTGCTGTTCGGTGGCCGTATTGCGGAAGAGGTGTTCATGAATCAGATGACCACCGGCGCCAGCAATGATTTCGAGCGTGCCACGCAGATTGCCCGCGACATGGTCACCCGTTACGGCATGACCGACGAGCTGGGCCCGATGGTCTATGCCGAGAACGAGGGCGAGGTGTTCCTCGGCCGCAGCATCACCAAGCAGGTGAATGTGTCCGAGCAGACGATGCAGAAGGTCGACCACGAGATCCGCAAGATCATCGACGACCAGTACGGCACCGCCCGCAAGCTGATCGAGGACCACCAGGACAAGATGCACGCGATGGCGAAGGCCTTGCTCGAGTGGGAGACCATCGACGCCGAGCAGATCGAGGACATCATGTCCGGCCGCCCGCCGCGCCCGCCTAAGGACTGGACGCCGTCCAACTCCAAGAGCGGTGGGGGTGGCGGCAGCACGCCCTCGGTGAACACCGACGGTGCACCGGCGACCGCCTGAGGCTGGCCGGACTTCCACACGACGGGGCCGCAAGGCCCCGTTTTGCATTTCCTGAGGGATGTTCAGCATGAGCTTCTGGCAGACCACCCGGTTTCGCATCGACCTTTCGGGCCCGCGGGTGATGGGCATCGTCAACGTCACGCCTGACTCGTTCTCCGACGGCGGCCGGCATGGCAATGCCACGGCGGCCGTGCGAGCTTGCGAGCTACTGCTGGAAGAGGGGGCTGACATCCTCGACATCGGCGGTGAGTCGAGTCGCCCGGGCGCCGAAGCCCTGCCACTGCAGCAGGAGCTGGACCGCGTGCTGCCTGTGCTGCGCGAGGCGGTGCGGCTCGGCGTGCCGGTGTCGATCGATACCTACAAGCCCGAGGTCATGCAGGCGGCGCTGGACCTGGGTGTGGATATCGTCAATGACATCAATGCCCTGCGGGCGCCGGGCGCCGAGGCCACCGTGGCGGCGCATCCGGCCTGCGGGGTCTGCCTGATGCACATGCAGGGGCAGCCGAAGTCGATGCAGGCCTCGCCTTCCTACGAAGGCGACGTGCTGGAAGCGGTCGGCGGCTTCCTGGCCGAACGCGCCGCGGCCTTGCGCGGGCAAGGCGTGGGCGGCGAGCGCATCGTGCTAGACCCGGGTTTCGGCTTCGGCAAGAGCGTGGAACACAACTTCGAGCTGCTGGCCCGCCAGCGCGAGTTGCTGGCGCTGGGCTATCCGCTGCTGGCCGGCTGGTCGCGCAAGTCCTCCCTGGGTGCGGTGACCGGCCGGGCGGTGGGCGACCGGCTGGTGCCCAGCGTGGCGGCCGCGCTTGCGGCAGTGATCCTCGGTGCACGCGTGGTGCGCGTACACGATGTGGCGGCCACTGTCGAGGCCCTGAAGGTGTGGCGCGCAGCGCGCCTGGTGTCAGGCTGAAAGGGCGAAAATACCGCCCTTTCCACGAGAACAGCAGGCAGAGGACGCAGGATGAGCCGTACTTACTTTGGCACCGACGGCATACGCGGCACCGTGGGCCAGGCCCCGATCACGCCAGATTTCATGCTGAGGCTGGGTCATGCCGTGGGCCGCGTGCTGAAGACCGGCGGGCGGCGCCCGACGGTGCTGATCGGCAAGGACACCCGCATCTCGGGCTACATGCTGGAATCCGCGCTGGAGGCCGGCTTCGCCTCGGCCGGCGTGGATGTGCTGCTGAGCGGGCCGCTGCCCACGCCGGGCGTGGCCTACCTGACGCGGGCGTTGCGGCTGGACCTCGGCGTGGTGATCAGTGCCTCGCACAATCCTTTCGGGGACAACGGTGTCAAGTTCTTCTCGGCGCGTGGCGAGAAGCTGCCCGACGAGTGGGAGGCCCGGGTCGAGGCGGCCCTGGCCGAGGAGCCGCGGTGGGCCGATTCGGCGGGCCTCGGCAAGGCGCGGCGGCTGGACGACGCGCAGGGCCGCTATACCGAGTTCTGCAAGAGCACTTTCGGCAACGACCTGTCGCTGAAGGGCGTCAAGGTGGTCGTCGACGCGGCCCACGGCGCTGGCTACCTGGTCGCTCCGAACGTCTTTCACGAATTGGGGGCGGATGTCGTGTCCATCGGCTGCGCGCCGGATGGCTACAACATCAATGCCGGTTTTGGCGCGACTGCGCCGGCTGCCCTCGTCAAGGCCGTGCAGGAGCAGGGCGCCGAGTATGGCGTGGCCCTGGACGGCGATGCCGACCGCCTGCAGCTGGTGGACCGGCAGGGCCGGCTCTACAACGGCGACGAGCTGCTCTACGTGATGGTGATGGACCGCCTGGCGCAAGGCCAGTCGGTGCCGGGCGCAGTCGGCACGCTGATGACCAACATGGCGGTGGAGCTGGCGCTGCAGGCGCGTGGCGTCGACTTCGTGCGGGCCAAGGTGGGCGACCGCTATGTGCTCGAAGAACTGATCACGCGCGGCTGGCAGCTGGGCGGTGAAGGCTCGGGCCACCTGTTGGCGCTCGACCGGCACACCACCGGCGACGGCATCATCAGTGCCCTGCAGGTCCTGCAGGCGGTCATTCGGTCCGGTCGCACGTTGACTGACCTGCTGGACGGCGTGCAGTTGTTCCCCCAAGTGCTGATCAACGTCCGGCTGCAGCCGGGCCAGGACTGGAAGGCCAATGGCCGGCTGGCCGAAACGCAGCAGGCGGTCACCGAGGAGCTGCAGGCACGCGGGCGGGTGTTGATCCGTGCCTCGGGCACCGAGCCGCTGCTGCGGGTGATGGTCGAGGCGCAGGACGAGCCGTTGGCGCGCCGCTGCGCGGAACGCCTGGCCGAGGCGGTGCGGGCCGGCTGAGGTTCGCTTCCTCCTGGCCGGCGGCCTGGCTGCCTGCAGGCAAAGGGCCGGCCGGTGCCGGCCCTTTGCCGTTCGGGCGACGACTTATCGTCGCATCATTTCTTCTGCGGCGGCATCAGCACGCGGTCGATGACGTGCACGACGCCGTTGCTGGCCGGCATGTCGGCCTGCAGGACCATGGCGTCTTCCACCGTCACGAAGGTGCCGGCCTTGGACAGGGCCACTTCGCTGCCCTGCAGGGTCTTGACATTGCCGTTCTTCACATCGGCGGCGCCAAGCTTGCCCGGCACGATGTGATAGGCAAGCACCGCCTTCAGCCGTTCCTTGTCCTGCGCCAGGCTGTCCAGGGTGGCCTTGGGCAACTGGGCGAAGGCTTCGTCGGACGGCGCAAACACCGTGTAGGGGCCGCCGGCCCGCAGCGTGTCGCCCAGGCCGGCTTCGGCCACCAGCTTGTTCAGCGTGCCCAGCTGGGGCGCGCCGGCCGTGGCCTCGGCGACGGTTTTCGGTGCGGGCGTGGCGGCGCAGCCGACCAGGGTGGCCATCAGTGCAGCGCCGAAGGCGAGCACCCAGGTACGTTGGATCATGTGAGCTCCTTGGGAAAGCGTCGGGCTGTCTCGGGCCGGTGAGCGTGGACCCTCCACCTCCCGGCTCTCAGCGCCGCGCAGCTTAGAAGCGGTGCATGACAATCCCGTGACGCCGGCATGACGCTCCATGACAGTCCGGCCGGTGCGGGCGGGCGCATTGCTGGTGCGGCGCCAGATGTCACGGCGATGTCACAAATGCGCCCTACAGTCCGCCACCGTCGAGAGGCCTGTTGTGAGGCCTTGTTTCCCACCCTCCGCTTACTAAGTAAGGTGCACCTGATGAACTTCTCCCTGATCCGCTGCGGGCTGGCTGCTGCCGCGCTGGTGGGTGTTACCGGCTTCGCCCAGGCCCAGGACGTCACCGGCGCCGGTGCCTCCTTCCCGGCGCCGGTCTACAGCAAGTGGGCCGACGCCTACAACAAGGCCACCGGTGTGCGCATCAACTACCAGTCCGTCGGCTCGGGCGCGGGCATTCGCCAGATCAAGGCGAAGACGGTTGCTTTCGGTGCGTCGGACGCACCGCTGAAGGACGAAGAGCTGGCCAAGGACGGTCTGGTGCAATTCCCCACCGTCATCGGCGGCGTGGTGCCGGTGGTCAACATCAAGGGCATCACCCCCGGCCAGCTCAAGATGAGTGGCCAGGTGCTGGGTGACATCTTCCTCGGCAAGATCGCCAAGTGGAACGATCCGGCGCTGACCGCCCTGAACCCGGGCGTGTCGCTGCCGGACGCGGCCATCGCGGTGGTGCGCCGGGCCGATGGTTCGGGCACCAGCTTCATCTTCACCAACTACCTGTCGAAGGTGAATGCCGAGTGGAAGAGCCAGGTCGGCGAAGGTACCGCGGTGAAGTGGCCCACCGGCGCGGGTGGCAAGGGCAACGAGGGGGTGTCGGCCTTCGTGCAGCGCCTGCCCAACTCGATCGGCTATGTCGAGTACGCCTATGCCAAGCAGAACAAGATGTCCTATGTCCTGCTGCGCAACAAGGATGGCCAGTTCGTGGCCCCTGACGAGGTGAACTTCAAGGCCGCCGCCGCCGGCGCCGACTGGTCCAAGAGCTTCTACCAGGTGCTGACGGAGCAGGCAGGCAAGGATGCCTGGCCGATCACCGGCGCCACCTTCATCCTGATGCACAAGTCGCAGGATGACCCGGCCAAGGCTGCCGGCGCACTGAAGTTCTTCGACTGGGCCTACGGCGCCAACGGCGACAAGATGGCGTCCGAGCTCGAATATGTGCCGCTGCCGGAATCGGTCAAGGCGCTGGTTCGCAAGCAGTGGGGCGAGATCAAGGACAGCAGCGGGAAGGTCGTCGCCGTCAAGTGAGGCAGGCGGGCTGAAGCAGGCTCCAGGGTGGGGTGGCGCGAGCCGCCCTGCTCGCACATCGAGGGGAAAACGTGACCGCTACACTCCGGGCATCCCACTACAACACCGACAACATGCAACGAACGGACCCAATGGGCGAGCCCCCGGTCGCGCGCCGGGTTTCGCCGTGGGCGGACACCGTCTTCTCCTGTCTGGCCCATGGTGCGGCCTTGCTGACCCTGGCGCTGCTGCTGGGCATCTTGGTGTCGCTGCTGATCGGCGCGGCGCCTGCCATCGAGGCCTACGGCCTGAGCTTCCTGTGGCGCAGCGAATGGGACCCGGTGCAGGACCAGTACGGCGGCCTGGTGATGATCTACGGCACGCTGATGACCTCGCTCATCGCGCTGCTGATCGCCGTGCCGGTGAGCTTCGGCATCGCGCTGTTCCTCACCGAGCTGTCGCCGGGCTGGCTGCGCCGGCCGCTGGGCACCGCCATCGAACTGCTGGCCGCCGTGCCGTCCATCGTCTACGGCATGTGGGGCATGATGGTCTTCGGCCCCATCCTGGCCACCTATGTTCAGCAGCCGCTGCAGGCGGCGTTCGGCGAAGTGCCTTACCTCGGTGCGCTGTTTTCCGGCCCGCCGGTGGGCATCGGCCTGCTGTCGGCGGGCATCATCCTGGCCATCATGATCATTCCCTTCATCGCCTCGGTGATGCGCGACGTCTTCGAGGTCACGCCGGCGCTGCTGAAGGAATCGGCCTACGGCCTCGGCTCCACCACCTGGGAGGTGGTCTGGAAGGTGGTGCTGCCCTACACCAAGACCGGTGTCATCGGCGGCATCATGCTGGGCCTGGGGCGTGCGCTGGGCGAGACGATGGCGGTCACCTTCGTCATCGGCAATGCCAACCAGCTCGACTCGGCCTCGCTGTTCGAGGCAGCCAACAGCATCACTTCCGCCCTGGCCAATGAGTTCGCCGAGGCGCAGGAAGGCCTGCATTCCGCCTCGTTGATCTACCTCGGCCTGGTGCTGTTCTTCATCACCTTCGTGGTGCTGGCGTTCTCCAAGATCCTGTTGCTGCGCCTGAAGCGGCGCGAAGGAGCCCGCGCATGAGCCGCCTGCTGCTCGACGATGCGCGCCTGGCGGTGCACCGCCGCCGCAAGCGCACCAACACCCTCGCGCTGGCCCTGTCGATGGCGGCCATGGCCTTTGGTGTCTTCTGGTTGCTGTGGATCCTGTTCGAGACGGTGCGCCTCGGCATCGGCGGCCTCTCGCTGTCGCTGTTCACCGAGATGACGCCGCCGCCGCAGGCAGAGGGCGGCGGCCTGGCCAATGCCATTGCCGGCTCGCTGATGATGGTGGCGCTGGCCACGCTGCTCGGCACGCCCATCGGTATCCTGGCCGGGATCTACCTGGCCGAGTACGGCCAGCGCGGCTGGCTCGGTGCGGTGACGCGCTTCATCAACGACATCCTGCTGTCGGCCCCGTCCATCGTTATCGGCCTGTTCGTCTACGCGGTGGTGGTCGCGCCGATGCGGAGTTTCTCCGGCCTGGCCGGGGTGGTGGCGCTGGCCCTGATCGTGATCCCGGTCGTGATCCGCACCACCGAGAACATGCTGATGCTGATTCCCAACGCGCTGCGCGAAGCCGCCTATGCGCTGGGTACGCCGAAGTGGAAGGTGGTCTCCATGGTCACCCTCAAGGCGGCCCGGGCCGGCGTGGTGACGGGCGTGCTGCTGGCACTGGCGCGCATCGCCGGTGAAACCGCACCGCTGCTGTTCACCGCCTTCAACAACCAGTTCTGGAGCCTGAACCTCGGAGCGCCGGTGGCCAGCCTGCCGGCCACCATCTTCCAGTTCGCGATGAACCCGGACCCGAACTGGCAGAAGCTCGCCTGGGCGGGCGTGTTCCTGATCACCATCGGGGTGCTGCTGCTCAACATCCTGGCGCGGATCTTCTTCCGCAACAAATCCTGATCCGAGGCCATCCATCCATGGACGCAAAAGTTGAACTGCCCTTGATCGAGAAGGCCAAGCTCTCGGTCCGCAACCTGAACTTCTACTACGGCAGCTTCCACGCGCTGAAGAACATCAACCTCGACATCCCGGAGCGCAAGGTCACCGCCTTCATCGGGCCGTCGGGCTGCGGCAAGTCGACGCTGCTGCGCACCTTCAACCGCATGTTCGAGCTGTACCCTGAGCAGCGCGCCAGCGGCGAGATCCTGCTCGATGGCGAGAACATCCTGAAGTCCAAGCTCGACGTGTCGCTGATTCGCGCCAAGGTCGGCATGGTGTTTCAGAAGCCCACGCCTTTCCCGATGTCGATCTATGACAACATCGCCTTCGGTGTGCGCCTTTTCGAGACGCTGCCGCGCGCCGAGATGGACGAGCGGGTCGAATGGGCGCTGAAGAAGGCGGCCCTGTGGAAAGAGGTGAAGGACAAGCTGGACCAGAGCGGCGCCGGCCTGTCGGGAGGCCAGCAGCAGCGGCTGTGCATCGCCCGGGGCATCGCCATCAAGCCGGAAGTGCTGCTGCTGGACGAACCGTGCTCGGCGCTCGACCCCATCTCCACCGGCAAGATCGAGGAACTGATCCACGAGCTGAAGGCGGACTACACCGTGGTCATCGTCACGCACAACATGCAGCAGGCGGCCCGCTGCTCGGACTACACCGCCTACATGTACCTGGGCGACCTGATCGAGTTCGGCCCCACCGCCGACCTGTTCATGAAGCCCAAGCAGAAAGACACCGAGGACTACATCACCGGCCGCTTCGGCTGAGCCGGACCGAGGAGCGCACACCATGAGCGACAAACACCTGTCGACGCAATTCGATGCCGAGTTGAGCGGCATCTCGACCCGGGTCCTCGAGATGGGCGGCCTGGTCGAGGCCCAGGTCGCCCAGGCGATCTATGCGCTCACCCATTTCAGCGGCGAGACGGCCACCCAGGTCATCGCGCAGGAGGAGCGGGTCAACCACATGGAAGTGGACATCGACCGCGACCTGTCCACCATCATCGCCCGGCGCCAGCCCACCGCGCGCGACCTGCGGCTGCTGATTGCCATCTCCAAGACCATCGGCAACCTCGAGCGCGTGGGCGACGAGGCCGCCCGCATCGCCCGCACGGTGCAGCGCTTGATCAACACCGGCGTTTCGAGCCGCCTGCGGCTGCCGGTGTCGGACCTGTCCTTCGAGGCGTCGCTGGCGACCGACCAGTTGCGCAAGACGCTGGACGCCTTCGCACGGCTGGACATCAAGAAGGCGGTGGAGGTGCTCAAGCAGGACAACCAGATCGACCAGGAGTTCGACGGCCTGATGCGCAAGCTCATCACCTACATGATGGAAGACCCGCGCACCATCTCGGCCAGCATCGACCTGGTGTTCGTTGCCAAGGCCATCGAACGCGTGGGCGACCATGCCAAGAACCTGGCCGAGCAGATCATCTACATCGTCAAGGGCACCGACGTGCGCCATGTCCCCATGGAAAGCGTCGAGTCGGTGCTGAAGTAAGAAGCCACAGGAGTCCGCATGAGTCGTGTTCTGGTCGTCGAGGACGAAGCTGCGATTGCCGAGCTGATTTCGCTCAATCTCCGGCACACCGGCTACGAGGTCAGCGTGGCGCCGGACGCGCACAGCGCGCAGCAGGAGGTGGACCGCGTGCTGCCCGACCTGGTGATCCTCGACTGGATGCTGCCCGGTCAGTCCGGCCTGGCCCTGGCCAAGCGCTGGCGCTCGGAGGCCCGCACGCGTGAGATGCCCATCATCATGCTCACCGCCCGCTCGGACGAGCCGGACAAGATCGCCGGCCTCGATGCCGGGGCCGACGACTACCTCACCAAGCCCTTTTCCACCAACGAGCTGATGGCTCGCATCCGCGCCGTGCTGCGGCGCAAGGCACCCGAAGCGCTCGATTCGGCGGTGGAGGTGGGCGGCCTGCGGCTGGACCCGGCCACGCGGCGCGTCTCGCGTGGCGAGCGCGACGTCAAGGTCGGACCGACCGAATTCAAGCTGCTGCATTTCTTCATGACGCACCCGGAGCGGGTGCACAGCCGGGCCCAGCTGCTCGACCGGGTATGGGGCGACCACGTCTTCATCGAGGAGCGCACGGTGGACGTGCACGTCAAGCGGCTGCGCGAGGCGTTGTCGCCGGTGCAGTGTGCCCAGATGATCGAGACCGTGCGCGGCGCAGGCTATCGCCTGACGCAGCAGGTCTCCGCGACCGCCTGACGGCCCGGTGGGCATGAGCTGGTTCCTGCCGAGGGTCCTGGCCTATGTGGTGATGATGTTGGGAGGCGGCCTGCTTGGCCGCATCGCCGGTACGCCTTTTCACATGTCGACCTCGGGCATGGTGGTGGGCGCTGGAATGGGCGTGGCGCTGGCGGTGCTGTTCGACGGCCTGCGCGGCCGGCGCCTGCTGGTGTGGTTGCGTGGCTCGCTGCAGGGGCCGGCCCCGCGCGACACGGGCTTCTGGGGTGAACTGGGCTATCGCGTCGAGCGGGCGGTGCGCAGCCGTGAGATGGTGGCGGTGCAGGAGAAGGCCCGGCTGGCGCAATTCCTGTCGGGCATCGAGGCCTCGCCCAACGGTGTGATGCTCTTGAACGCCAACGACCAGATCGACTGGTGCAACCACCTGGCTGCCGAGCACTTCGGGCTCGACCCGGTGCGTGACCGCAGCCAGCACCTGACCAACCTGGTGCGGGCGCCCAGCTTCGTGGCGTATCTGCGGGCGCGGCAGTTCGAGCAGCCGGTGGTGTTCCCCAGTCCGGGCGGGCGAGGCACGCTGTCGGTGCTGATCCGCGGCTACGGCGACGGGCTCAAGCTGGTGCTCTCGCAAGACATCACCGAGCGCGAACGGGCCGAGACCATGCGGCGTGACTTCGTCGCCAATGTCTCGCACGAGATGCGCACGCCGCTGACGGTGCTGTCCGGCTTCATCGAGACGCTGGTGAACCTGCCCCTCACCGAGGTCGAGCGCAAGCGCGTGCTGAGCCTGATGGGGCAGCAGACGGCGCGCATGCAGACCCTGGTGAGCGACCTGCTCACACTGGCCCAGCTCGAGGGCAGCCCGCGGCCGCCTTCGGACCGCTGGGTCGACGTGGACAAGCTGATGCAGCATGCCGAAGGTGACGCCCGCACGCTGTCGCGCGAGCGCCACCAGCTCGTCTTCGAGAGCCTGGCGCCGGCCCAGCTCGCGGGCGCCGAGGGTGAGCTGCTGAGTGCGCTGACGAACCTGGTGACCAACGCGATCCGCTACACCCCGGACGGAGGACGCGTGGAGGTGCGCTGGCAGCCGCGCGCTGACGGCAGCGCGGAGTTCATCGTGAAGGACAGCGGCATCGGCATCGAGAAGGAGCACCTGCCGCGGCTGACCGAGCGCTTCTATCGGGTGGACGGCAGCCGTTCCCGCGAGACGGGCGGCACCGGGCTGGGCCTGTCCATCGTCAAGCACGTGATCCAGCGCCACGGCGGCGAGCTGGATGTGCAGAGCGAACCGGGCAAGGGCTCGGAGTTCCGCCTCATCTTCCCGTCGTTGCGGGTGAGGGTGGGGCAGGCGGCGCCGGTGCCGGTGCCTCAGGCGGTGGGCGCGCGCTGAGCTTCCCGGCGGGCCACCGCGCCGAACAGCAGCACCAGCACCGCTGCCACCACCGCGAGCGCGCCGGCATTGGCGCACCAGAAGCCGCTGGCGGCATGCAGGGCCGCCGGCACCTGGCCGCCCAGGTTGAAGCCGAGCGCATAGCCGCCGCCCAGGCCGAAACCCCACAGCGCGACCACGTAGACCACGGCCGGCAGCGCCGCCACGCGGAAGGAGCGCAGTGCAAAGGCGCAGGTCACCTGGGTGGCGTCGAACAGCTGGTACAGGGCGATGTAGATGAACAGCCCGGCCGCCGCCGCCTGTACCGCCGCATCGGTGCTGTAGAGCTCCACCAGCGGAGCGCGGCACAGGTACATCATGCCGCCCATCAGCACCGACAGCGACACCGCCAGCCCGATGCCTTGCCAGCCGGCGCGAGCAGCGGCGGCGGCCTGGCCCGCGCCGCGCAGCTGCGACACCTGGGCGCCGGTGGCGATCGCGATGGACAGCGGCAGCATGTACATCACCGCGGCGAGGTTGGCGACGATCTGGTGCCCCGCCACCGCGATGGTGCCGAAGCGGGCAATAAAGATCGCCATCAGCGTGAAGGCGGTGACTTCGACGAAGTAGCTGGCCCCACTCGGCAGGCCTAGGCGCAGCAGCTCCTTTTGCACGACCCAGCGCGGGCCGTGCCAGCCGGTCCAGAGCTGGAACGGGCGGTAGACCGGATGGCGCAGCAACATCAGCAGGCCCACCAGCAGCAGGCCGGCGCTGATGACCAGCGAAGCCATCCCGCAGCCCACCGCGCCTTGTGCCGGCAAGCCGGCGCCGCCGAAGATGAACCAGGCGTTCAGCGGCACCTTGACCAGCAAGGCGCCGAGCTGCAGCACCGTCACCATCAGTGGCTTGGAGATGCCCTGGTTCAAGCCGGTGTAACAGCGGAACAGCAAGCCCAGCGGCAGGCTCCAGGCCAGCCAGCCGAGGTAGTCGCGGGCCCGGTCGGTCAGCCCCGGTGGGGCGCCGGCAAGGCTGAGCAGCGCGTCGGGCCAGCGCATCAGCAGCAGGCCCGGCACCGACAGGATCAAGGCCAGCCAGACGGTCTGGCGAAACGCTTCGCCGACCTGCAGGTTGTCCTTCGCGCCATGGTGATGGCCGACGATGGGAATGAGGGCCTGCACGATGCCGGTGGCGCCGACATAGATGCTGATGTAGAGCGCCGAGCCGATGGACAGTGCCGCCAGGTCTTCACTGGCATAGCGCCCGGCCATGATGGTGTCGGCCACCCCGAAGCCGATGGTGGCCAGCTGGCCGACCAGGATCGCGCCCGCATCGCGGGCGATGCGCCGCAACACTGTCATGGGCGGTCCGCCTGCGCGCGACGGAACACATAGATGTAGTCGCCGCCCCGGTCGGTCGGCCGCCGCTCGCGGGCCACCTGTGTCCAGCCCTCGGGCGCCGGTGCCTGATGCCCTCCGGGCAGCATCAGGATGTCGCAGCGCGGCGCATTCAGCACATGGCTGGCGTAGACATGCCAGCCCCCCAGTGCCTCCAGCGCCGCCACCTGACTGCGGGCCAGGCCACGTGCCTCGATGCAGGCATCGCGCGGCAGGTGCACGCCGAGCCGCAACACCAGCGGTCGCTCGCTGCGGGCGTAGTCCAGGACGGGCAGGCACAGCGTCATCAGCAGCAGCCAGCACAGCGCCACGCCGCTGGCCGGCAGCACCAGGCTGCGCCAGAGCACCTCACGGCTGCGGCCGGCGCGCCAGCGCACCAGCCACAGCCAGGCCAGCGTGCCGAGCAGCGCGGGTACCAGCGCCGCCAGCGAAAAGCCGGGCTCGAAGCCCGGTGCCAGCTTCATCACATTGGCTGCCGGCTTGGCCGGCACCCCGGTCTGCAGGGAGATGTAGATCACCCACACCGCGAGCGCGCAGAAGCTGAAGAAAAAGACCGAGAACCAGTCGATCGCCGATGCCACGCCGCGACGCAGCGTCGGCAGCGAAAAACCGGCCAGTACCGCCAGCGAGGGCAGTGCGAGCATGAGCGCACGGTCGTAGCCGTTCATCACGATGCAGGCCCCCACCGCAACGGCGGCGGTGAACAGCGGTACCGCAATGTGGCGCTTGAGCAGGTGGCCGCGCCAGCGCCACAGCGTCCAGGCAGCCAGCGGCCATGCCGGCCAGGTGAACCAGGCCAACAGCCGGGTGACCTGGCGCAGCTGTGGCCGCGGATCGGCTCGCCAGGCCCAGGCATCGAAGGCGGTGGCCGTCAGCGCGGCGAGCAGCAGCGCGGCGAACACCCAGATGGCAAAGCGCTTGGTGCGGTCGTCATGCGACATCCAGCACACCGCCAGCGACACCAGGGCCAGCAGCACCGCCATGTTGGGCGCGCCGCTGCCGGCCATCAGCGGCAGGGCCACGACGATCGCCACCCGCGGCTTGGCGCTGCGC
This sequence comes from Eleftheria terrae, assembly GCF_030419005.1. Classification (NCBI taxonomy): domain Bacteria; kingdom Pseudomonadati; phylum Pseudomonadota; class Betaproteobacteria; order Burkholderiales; genus Eleftheria; species Eleftheria terrae. Next base: position 1,111,319 of record NZ_CP106951.1, on the reverse strand, counting down.
ACCGCGCTGGCCGCCAAGGCATAGATGAGCAAGGCCACGCCGGTCAGCTGCAGCAGCTCCGGCGTCGTTTCGTGGCCGAGTTGCAGCAAGCCGAGCGTGGCCAGCAGGGCGAGCAGCGCGCCGTCGGCGATGGCTCGTGCGTAGTCCACCGGGCTGGCCTCGCCCCCGAAGGCAAACGACACCGGTTGGGCAGCCTCGGTCCGGGCCAGGTGGTAACAGGTGTACCAGGTCAGCACCAGCACCGCGGCCAGCAGCAGGGCAAAGGGCAGCCGGGCCGCCAGCGCCGGGTCCAGCCAGCCGTCGAAGAGGCGAATGAAGGCGGCGCCCAGCCAGTAAGGCAGCAGGCCGCCCTCGGGCGGCAGCCCACCGACCAGCGGATGCCACAACTCGGCATCGCCACGTGCGAGGCGGTGCATGAAGCCGAAGGCCGTCACATCGGCGCTGCGCCACGGGTCGCGGCCGAACAGGCCGGGCAACACATAGGCAGCGCACAGCAGCAGCAGGGGAATGCGCGGCAGGCGCTGCGCGGCGCGCTGCGTGACGATGGCGGGAGTGGGATGGTTCACGGGCAGAGGCGGGAAGGCGAAGCCGGCATCATGCAGCAAATCGGCCGCCGGGCCGGCAGGGCTGCATTGTCGCAGCCGCGACTGGGCGGACCCCGAAAAGAAAAAAGGCAGCCGGTTGCCCAGGCTGCCCTCTTCGCGAAGAAGAAGCGGTGCTTACTTCTTGATGCCCACCCGGGCGAACTTGTTGCGGAACTTCTCGACACGGCCGCCGAGGGAGTCCACGCTCTTTTGCGTGCCGGTGTAGAAGGGGTGCGATTCGCTGGTGGTTTCCAGCTTGAACAGCGGCAGTTCCCGACCGTCTTCCATCTTGATGGTTTCCTTGGTCTGGGCGCAAGAACGGGTCACGAACTTGAAGCCGTTGGACAGGTCCACGAAGCAGACTTCGCGGTAGTTGGGGTGGATGCCTTCTTTCATGGCGGTGCCTTATCGCTGGTCTATGCGCCGGGAGCCACTTCGAACCGCTCGAAGCACTTTCCGGAAGCGGAAAACCGGCGATTATGCCATGACGATCAGGCACTTATGAAGATTCTCGGCCTGGCACCGCCCGTCCAGGCGCAAAAAAGGCCGGTTGCCCGGCCTTGCTGGGTGCGCAGGGGCGTTCAACCGCCGCGGCGCATCATGTCGAAGAAGTCCAGGTTGGTCTTCGTCGCCTTCATCTTGTCGAGGATGAACTCCATCGCCGCGACTTCGTCCATCGGGTAGAGCAGCTTGCGCAGGATCCACGTCTTCTGGAGGATCTCGGGCTTCAGCAGCAGCTCTTCGCGCCGGGTGCCCGACTTGTTCAGCAGGATGGACGGGTAGACCCGCTTCTCGGCCATGCGGCGATCCAAATGGATTTCGCAATTGCCGGTGCCCTTGAACTCTTCGTAGATCACCTCGTCCATGCGGCTGCCGGTATCGACCAGCGCCGTGCCGATGATGGTCAGCGAACCGCCTTCCTCGATGTTGCGGGCGGCACCGAAGAAGCGCTTCGGGCGCTGCAGCGCGTTGGCGTCGACACCGCCGGTCAGCACCTTGCCGGAGGAGGGCAGCACGTTGTTGTAGGCGCGCGCCAGGCGGGTGATGGAGTCGAGCAGGATCACCACGTCCTTGCGCAGCTCGACCAGGCGCTTGGCGCGCTCGATCACCATCTCGGCCACCTGCACATGGCGGGCGGCCGGCTCATCGAAGGTGGAGCTGATGACTTCGCCGCGCACGGTGCGCTGCATCTCGGTCACTTCCTCGGGGCGCTCATCGACGAGCAGCACGATGAGGTAGACGTCCGGGTGGTTGGCGGTGATGGCATGCGCCAGGTGCTGCATCATCACCGTCTTGCCGCTCTTGGGTGGCGCCACCAGGAGGGCGCGCTGGCCTTTGCCGATAGGGGCGATCAGGTCGACGATGCGGCCGGTGATGTTCTCTTCGGAGCGGATCTCGCGCTCGAGCTTGAACTGCTCTTTCGGAAAGAGCGGCGTCAAGTTCTCGAACATGATCTTGTGCTTGTTCTCCTCCGGGGTCAGGCCGTTGACACGGTCGACCTTCACGAGGGCGAAGTAGCGCTCGCCGTCCTTCGGCACCCGCACTTCACCTTCGATGGCGTCGCCGGTGTGCAGGTTGAAGCGGCGGATCTGGCTGGGCGACAGGTAGATGTCGTCGGTGCTCGCGAGGTAGCTGGTCTCGGGCGAGCGCAGGAAGCCGAAGCCGTCGGGCAGCACCTCCAGCACGCCATCGCCGAAGATCTGCTCGCCCTGCTTGGCGCGCCGCTTCATGATCGCGAACATCAGCTCCTGCTTGCGCATGCGGCTGGTGTTCTCGATCTCCAGCGACTCGGCCATCTTGATGAGTTCCGAGACGTGGAGGACTTTCAGTTCGGATAGTTGCATGGGCGCATACCCTTGTCGGTGCCCGTCGCACTGCCAAGGGCGACGGCTGAATAGACTTCGGCATCGCTCGCAGCCCGGCGGACCGGATGCGAGAACTGGCGCATGACCGCGACAAGCGCGAATCGGAAGACGCTGGAGTTGGGGGCCGAAACTACGCGGCGAACGATGTGCGTAGTGGCGAAGCTTGTGCTACCGGGAACCGACCTTGTGGTGTCGGCTCCCGATGCATTGAGGGAAATTATAGATGACCGTCGAGGAAAGACGTCAACTGGGCTTTCGACAGGGCGCCCACCTTGGTGGCGGCCAGCTGGCCGTCCTTGAACAACATCAGGGTCGGGATGCCACGAATGCCGAACTTGGCGGGCACTTCCCGGTTCTCGTCGACATTCATCTTGGCGATGGAGAGACGGTCGCCGTAATCCTTGGCGACTTCGTCGAGGATGGGGGCGATCATCTTGCAAGGCCCGCACCATTCGGCCCAGTAGTCCACCAGCACAGGCTTGCCCGCCTGCAGCACGTCGGCGTCGAAGGACGCGTCGGAGATGTGTTTAATCAGATCGCTGCTCATCTTGGAGTCCTCAGAGAGGTCGAAGCCCGGCTTCGACTCAAGTCCCAATGATTCTGACATAAACCTTTTGGCCGGCGTACCTGGCCGGTGCAAGTCTTTCTATCGCGGGGATATCCGTTTTCTCTCTCAGCATCGGTGGCAGGCCACCTTTTCTTCAAGGGGGCGTGGCTGCAGCATCGGCTGGTTGGCCGGGATGGCAGAGCCTCAGCGCATCTCGCCCGGCAGCCCTCCTGCTGCCGTTCCACCGGCCGTGCACGCACCGGGCGCCGGGAGGGTGGTTGCGGAGGGCGGCGGAGCCGGCGGGGTGGGCCCCACCGGGCAACCGAACCGGCAAGGCGGGAGGCGACCAAGGCGTCGCTCGCATGAGCGAGCGCACACGGAGGCGAAATGGCGGCACTTTTGCCGCTTCCTCCGGGCTTCTCCCTCCCCCGAGACGCGGTCCAATCAGGACAATCACCCCATTTGCAACGAAACGTACAAATGTCGGCCGCCGCCACCCTCAGCCCACCCACCCGCCTGCTCGGACGCTATGAACTGCGTCACGCGCTGGGCCAGGGTGCCCAGAGTTCGGTGTGGCGGGCCTTCGATCCGCGGCTCGACCGCGAGGTGGCGCTGAAGCTGCACCGCGCCCAGGCTTCGGATGCGGCAGCCCTGACGCAGTGGTTGCATGAAGCGCGCGCGGTCAGCCGGCTCAGCCATCCACACATCGTGCCGCTGTTCGAGGCGGACGTGCACGAGCAGCATCCCTATCTGGTGTTCGAGTTGGTCGAGGGTGTCACGCTGGCGCAGCGGCTGCGCGAGCAGGGCCCGATGGCGCCGGCGGAGGCCGTCAAGCTCCTCCTGGGGGTGCTTGAAGGGCTCGCACATGCGCACCAGGCCGGCGTGGTGCATCGCGACCTCAAGCCGTCGAACATCCTGCTCGACGCCAGCGGCCGGGCGCGGGTGATGGACTTCGGCATCGCGGCCAGCCAGCGACACGGTGTGGCCGACACGACCCTGGTCGGCACGCCGGGCTATATGGCACCGGAGGTCACGCACGGCCGTCCGCCGACGCCGCAGGTGGACGTCTACGCCGCGGGCCTGGTGTTGTACGAGATGCTGGTGGGACAGCCAGCGGTGCATGAGCGCGACCCCTACCGGGCGATCTACCGCAATGCCCACGAGGACCTGAGCCTGCCGGTGCAGACGCCGCAGCCGGTGGATGACGCGCTGCGCGCCATCGTGAACCGGGCCACGGCACGCGACACCGCGGTGCGTTTCGGCGGTGCCGCCGAACTGCTGGCCGCCCTGCGGTCCTGGCTCGCGCCCACGGCGGACTCCGAGCCACAAGACAGCGCCCGCAGCGGCACGCTCGATTTCCTGCTGCGGCGCATGCGGCACAAGAGCGATTTCCCGGCCTTGTCCGACTCCATCGGCCGCATCCAGCGCATTGCCAATTCGGAGCACGAGAGCCTCAACAGCCTGGCCAACGAGGTGTTGAAGGACGTGGCGCTGACCCACAAGCTGCTGCGGCTGGTCAACTCGGCGCATTTCGGCGGTGCGGGGGGCGGCTCGATCAGCACGGTGTCGCGGGCGGCCGCGCTCATCGGCTTTGCCGGCATTCGCAACCTGGCGCTGTCGCTGATCCTGCTGGAGCACATGCAGGACAAGGCCCATGCCGCCGGGCTGAAGGAAGATTTCCTGCGCGGCATGATGGCCGGTACGCTGGCGGCCGAGCTGTGCGCCGGCGGGCGCGATGCCGAGGAGGCGTTCATCGGCGGCCTGTTCCAGAACCTCGGCCGCACGCTGACCCGGTTCTACTTTCCCGAGGAGGCGGAACAGATCCGCCGTCTGGTGGAGTCGCCCGAGGGCGAGTCGATGGACGAGGAGCGGGCCGCGAGGGCGGTGCTCGGCATCGGCCTGGAGGACCTGGGGATAGGTGTCGCGCGCTCCTGGGGCCTGCCCGAGAGCCTGCAGCGCTGCATGCGCAAGCTGCTGCCGGGGGCACCGGTGAAGCGGCCCGAGCATGCGGCGGAGCAATTGCGCCTGCTGGCTTGTGCCGCCAACGAGGTGGCCGAGATGCTGCTGCAGACTCCGAGCACCGGGCATGCGTCGAAGGTCGAGCAGCTGTCGCAACGCTTTGCGCCGGCGCTGGGCCTCGGCGCGCGCGAGCTGCAGGAGGCCGTGCAACGCGCGCGCAACCGCATGGCCGAGATCGTCACTGCGCTGCAGCTCAGCCCACGGGCCGGCAGCCCGGCCGCACGCTTGCTGCAGACGGGCCCCGTGGCCACAGGTGCTGCTGTCGATGCCGATACCCTGTCGCCGCACCAGCTCGACACGCTCGTGCAGGCCCAGGCCGCCCAACCGGTGGAGGCCGCCGTGCGCAGTGCAGCCGACGATGCGGCGCATACGCTGGCGGCTGGCATCCAGGACATCAGCAACACGCTGGTCGAGAACTTCAAGCTCAACGAGGTGTTGCGCATGATTCTCGAGACGATGTACCGGGCGCACGGCTTTCAGCGCGTGATCTTCTGCCTGCGCGACGCGCGCAGCGGGGCCCTGACCGGCCGGTTCGGCCTCGGGGTCGATGCAGAGCGGGTGGCTGGTCGCTTTCGGCTGCAGGTGACCGGGGCCGCGGACCTGTTCGCTGCCGTGTGCGCGAAAGGGGCCGACACCTTGATCAGTGACGCCTCGGCAGCCAACATCGCAAACCGCCTGCCCGCCTGGTATCGCAGCGAGGTCAACGCGCCCACCTTCCTGCTGCTGCCGCTGGTGTTGCGCAATGCGCCCCTGGGCCTGATTTATGCCGACAAGGCGAATGCCGGCGCCATCGCCATCAGCGACCGCGAGCTGTCCTTGCTGCGCACACTGCGCAATCAGGCCGTCATGGCCTTCAAGCAGGCCGTTTGAAATGACCGTGCACCGCCGCCGCAGTTTCCTGCTTGCCGTGCCGGCAGGTGTCCCCGTCTTCGGGGGCACGGCCGGGTGCGACGGGCCTTGCTCATGATCACCGTGAACCGCCGTGCAAACGCTGGACGACACCACCGCTGAACACCTGCCCGCCCTCGGGCGCTGGCGTCTGCTGCGAGCCCTGGCCCGCGGCAGCGTCAGCACCTGGTGGCAGGCCCACGACACGCTGTCGCAACGTGATGTGCAGTTGCAGGTGGGGCACCGCCTGCCGCTGCCCGGCCTGGGTGAGCAGGTGTGGCGAGCCGCCGCAGCGCCGGTCCTGGCGCTGCGCCATCCCAACCTGGTGCAGGCGGTGGAAGCCGGCGTCGCGGCTGGCCGGCCGGTGCTGGTGGTCGAGCCGGTGCAGGGCGTCGCCCTGTCGCAGTGGCTCGCCGAGCACGACGCGATGCCGTCGCGCCAAGCCGTGCTGACGGTGATCGGCATGCTGGACGGGCTGGCGCATGCGCATGCCGCGGGCGTGGTGCACGGCTGCCTGGAGCCGGCTTGCGTGGTGCTGGACATTGCCGGGCGGCCGCGGCTCACCGGCTTTGCGGTGCTGCCCGTGCCGCCCGAGGTGAGCGCACTGCCGAGCGCGAGCGGGCTGTACCTCGCACCCGAGATGGTGACTGGCGGCGGGGCCGACGTGCGCAGCGACCTGTTCTGTGCCGGCCTGGTGTTGTTCGAGTTGTTGACTGGCCGGCCCGCCGTGCAGGACCAGAACCCGCAACGCGCCGCCGCCCGCTTGCAGGAGGAAGACCTGGCGTTGCCGCGCGGCGTGCCGGGGATCGAACACGGTGAGGCGCAGCTGCGGGCCATCGTGGCGCGCTGCCTGGCGCGCGATCCGGCGGAGCGCTACGAAACCGCAGCGGCCCTGCGCGATGCCTTGCAGGACTGGCTCACACCGGCCTTGCTCGAGGGCATTGGCGATAGCCGGGCTGCCCGCACGTTGAACCGCCTGGTGCAGCAGATCGCGCAGCAGGCGGACCTGCCGGTGCAGACCGAGGTGGTGCGGCGAGTACGGCGCCTGGCCAGTGCGGAGAAGGTCAACCTCGACGAGATCAGCCAGGCGGTGCTCGACGACGTGTCGCTGACGCAGAAGCTGCTGCGCATGACCAACGCCGCCTACTACAGCTCGGTCGGCGGGGGCAGCATCACCACTGTCTCGCGGGCGGTGGCCCTGATGGGGTTCATGGCGATCCGGGACCTGGCAGGCACCTTGCCGACACTGGAGGACATGCGCGACGCCGCGGCTGCCGAGACCCTGCGCGAGGAATATGCGCGCTCGCGCCTGGCCGGCCATTTCGCCGCCCGCCTGTGCCCAACGCAAGCGGAGGAAGAGGAGTCCTTCATCACCGCGATGATGCAGAACCTCGGCCGGACCCTGGTGCACTACTACCTGCCCGAAGAAGCGACGCAGATCCGCCAACTGGCCCTCAGCCAGGGCGGCAGCGAGGACGCCGCCGTCTGGTCGGTGCTGGGCGCCAGCTTTGAAGACCTGGGCATCAGCATCGCACGCACCTGGGGGCTGCCGGAAAGCCTGGTGCGCGACATGCGCCGCCCCGGGCGCGACGGCGTGCCGCGCCGGCCCGAGAAGCGCAACGACTGGTTCCGCCTGCTGGGCGGCCTGGGCAACGAGCTGGCCGATGTGCAGACGCGAGCCGACCGGCGCGATCACGCGGTGCGCAACACCGTGATCATCGAGCGCTACGGCAAGGCGCTGGGCCTGGCGAGCCAGCAGATCTGGGCCGCCATCGACGCGCAACAGCCGCCCGCTGCGCCTCGCGAGGCCGCTGTGGCACGTGTGCAGCCCGCTGCGTCGCGCGATGCCAGCCATCCCCTGGCACGGGCAGCCGCCCGGCTGCGCCTGGCCAGCCTGCAGTCGACGGACCGTGCGCCGCTGCTGAAGATTGCCGCCGAGGCGGTGTTCGACACCTTCCAGTGCCAGGATGTGGCGCTGTTGCTGCGCGAGCAGCCGGGGGACACCCTGGTGGTGCGGCAGGCTTTTGGCGCCCGGGAGGCGCTGCTGCGCCAGCACTTCCGCTTCCGCCTTGGGCAGGACAGCGACCTCTTCAGCGCCTTGTGCCTGAAGGGGGCCGACACGCTGATCCGTGACGCCGGCTCGCCGAACATTGCGGCGCGCCTGCCGGCCTGGTTCCACCGGCACTTGCGGGCGGCCAGCCTGATGGTGCTGCCACTGGTGGGCGAGGACGGGCCGGTCGGCCTCCTGTATGCCGACAAGTCGCAGGTGGACGGCTTCAAGCTGGCCGACCGGGAGCTGGCGCTCCTGCGCGGCCTGCGCGACGAGTTGCAGAAGGCGCTGCAGGGGCAGCCACCGCAGCCGAGGGTGGCGGCGGGCTAGAAGGGGCCGCCCGTCGCTCGGCGGGGCGCCTGGCGTGCGGGGTGCCGGCGAGCATGCGGCCTGCTGGCGGCGGCTTCGCGGCGCCGCTTGCATTTCGTGCTCCACCACACGCAGCGGCCGCCAGGTCGCACCCGGGCCGGCGTTGGTGTGATGCTGGCAGGCCGAGTCGGGCGGCGCAGCAGGCGGGGCAAAGGGATGAAGCGGCTGCGGCGCTCGGTGCCCTCCGGCTGCCTGGCTCCACGCTGCATGCGGGTGGTGCGCGCTCAGGAGCGCAAGGCCGCAAAGGTGGCCAGCAGTTGCGTGGCAGCCCGTTCACCCGAAGTGATGGCGCCGCTGACCGTGCCGGCTTCACCGTCGGCCGCGGTCGCCTCGCCGGCGAACAGCAACGGCCCCACTGTGCGGGCCAGCACCACGCGGGCGTGTGCTTCGCCGGGTGGCACGGCGGAATAGCCGCCCCGGGCCCAGGGGTCGCGGCCCCAGTCCACCACCTCCACGTCGCGCAGGGCGTCCAGCGCGTCGCCGCCGAGCAGCCGGCTGACCCGGTGCGCGACCTGCTCGCCGTCCGGCGCATGGCGGGCCCGCGGGCCGGTGAGAAAAGCCGTCCACACCGGCGCGGGAGAAGGCGCCCGCCAGATCAACGGCAAGACGTCGTCGCCGGCCAGCACCCGCACATCGCGCGGGCCGACCGGCTCGTGGTAGCGGCACAGCACCTTGATGGCCGGATGCATGCGCAGTGCCGCCAGGGCCGCCTGCTTGGCCGCTGGCAGGGGGGGCTCGAACAGCACCTGGCCGCCCTGCAGCACGCCAAGTGGCAGGGTGATGAGGGCGGCCCGCGCCCGCAGGCGCTGGCCGGCCTCGATGTCCACGCCCTGGTCGTTCCAGCGCACGTGTGTCACCGGCATGCCGTAATGCACGTCCAGTCCACGCGCCAGGTGGGCCGGCAGGGCCTGGTAGCCCTGCTCGATGCGGAAGTCGCCCCCGCTGGACTGCTGCGACGAATACATGCGCAGCACATCCGCCAGGCTCAGGTCTTCGGCGGAAGCACAGGCCGAGTTGGCCAGCGTGTCGGCCAGCTGCCAGCCGGCCGGGTCGCGAATGCGGTGGCGGCGCAGGAAGGCGGCCACACTCTCGTCGCGCCGGCGGCCGAGCATCAGCTCGGGCAGGGCCAGCAGCAGTTGGAAGAACGCCGGGCGCGTCAAGAGCCACAGCGGGTGGTGCAACTGCTCGCCCTGCACCAGCCGCAGGTGGCGCGTGCGCAGGCTGCGCCGGGTGGCGAGGCCGAGGCGGTCGAGGTAGCGCCAAGTGGCCACCGCGTCGCCGTGCACGAACTCGGCGCCGCGCTCGATGGGGACGGAGGCGAAGTCGTGGTCGGTGTGGATGCGCCCTCCGACACGGGTGCGGGCCTCCAGCAGGCGCACGCGCAACCCGGTGTCGTCCAGGATGCGCGCCGCCACCAGGCCGGCGATGCCGGCCCCCAGCACCGCGACGTCGACGTCAGGCGTCATGCCCGCATCAGCGGCTGACCCCGCTCAGGTTGAGCCCACCGATGCCAGCCACGATCAGCAGCAGCGACACCACCTTGGCGGTCGAGACCGGTTCCCTGAAGTACAGGATGCCCACGACCGCGATCAAGGCAGTGCCCAGGCCGGCCCAGATCGCGTAGGCCACCGCGATCTCCAGATGGCGCAGCGCCAGCGTGATGAAACCGGCGCACAGGGCATAGAACACGAAGATGAAGATGCTGGGCCACAGCTTGCTGAAGCCGTCCGACAGCTTCATGCAGGTGGTGCCGGCCACCTCGAAGACGATGGCCAGCGTCAAGTAGAGCCAATGCATGGCAACTCCCGGTGTGGCGGGCGGGACCGGTGGGCCCCGCCCGCCGTGCGCGATCAGCCGTTCACGGCGAAGTCCACATAGTGGTGCGTGAAGCGGGTGTCGCAGGGCGGGCACCAGTGCTTGAACTGCTGGGCATGGTCAATCTCGACGTTGCGGAACATCGTGTTGAACTGGTGCTGCAGCTGGTGCGAGACGACCGACTTCAGCAGCTTGGCACTTGGCTTCTTGACGTCGCGGATGTAGTCCTCGTAGCGCTGCAGGAAGTCGGGCAGCGGCACGTGCTGCACCTTGGGATGGGCCTTCTTGAAGTAGGACTGCACGTCGCGCCACTTGAGCGGCTGCGGGTTGTAGAAGGTGTAGGTCGTCTTGCGCTCACCCAGCGGCAGCTTGGTGGTCTCGACGATCGCCTTGGCCGCATACTCGACCGGGGTGAGGTCGAAGTCGACGTCGATGTCGGGGCAGGCGCCGATCTGCGGCAGCGAGGACAGGAAGTTCTCGAAGGCATCGGCATCGACGATCAGGTCGTCGTTGACTTGGCTGTAGGCCTTCTCGACCGCGGCCAGCAGCTTGTCGAAGGAACCGTTGGCGGGCACGTCCTGCACGCGCAGGTTGTAGAGGTAGCCGAGGCGGTAGTTGATGACCGGATAGCCCTTGGCAGCCAGGGCGAGCACCGTTTGCTCGGCCACGAACTTGCTCTGTGCGTAGCCGTTCACCAGGCCGATGACCTCGGTGTTCTCCTCCTGGCCCTCCAGCATCGAGACGGCGCAGCTCGAGATGTAGAAGATGGGCTTGAGCTTCTCGCTGAGCGCGAAGTTCAGCACCTCCAGCGTGCCCAGCACATTGGTCTTGCGCATCACGCTGTAGGGCAGGTAGAAGTTGTCGATGGCGGCGCAGTGGTAGACGCTGTCGATCTCGCGGGCGAAGCGCTGGTAGTCGGCATCGCTCAGGCCCAGCCTGGGCTTGGACATGTCGCCGATCATGATCTGCACGCGCCGCTCAAAGCCCGACGGCAGTCGAAGGTCGTACTTGGCCGAGGTGTTCCGGATGCGCTTGAGGGCAGCCGTTTCGTCGGCTGCACGGACCATGCACACCACGTCCGCATCGGTGCGTTCGAGGATCTCCTTGAGCAAGGCCACGCCGACGAAGCCCGAGGCGCCGGTCAGCAGCGTGCGACGCCCGATGCTGCCGTCGGAGCTGCCGCTGACGGCTTCCAGCTTGGTGGTGAGCTGGGCCACCGCATGGTCGATCTCTTCGCGCAGGGTGGCGCCTTCGGCGATCTTGCGGTCGAACTGGTGGCGGTCGGCCATCGCTGCGACGATGTCGTCGATCATCTCCATGAAGTTGTTGGCCCGGAAGAAGGCCACCGTCGGGATGGAGCAGCCCAGCTTCTTTTCGAGATGGGCATGGATGTCGATGATGTTGAGCGAGTCGATGCCGTAGAAGAAGATTGATTTCTCGATGTCGAAGTCGGACAGCTGCACGCCGTACTTCGAGCTCATCAGCTGGGTCAGCAGGCTGAACACGCGCAGGTGGTCGGGGCCCAGTTCGGTGATGCGGGCGAGGGCTTTTTCGATGTTGGACATTTGCTTCTTTCGTTCGTCGGAGGTGGTGTCGGCCAGGGGCCAGAGGGCGAGGGCGTCGGTGGCGTCCTTCAGGTAGCGCCGCTTGCACTCCTGGCGCTGGATCTTTCCGCTGGAGGTCTTGGGCAGTTGCCCCGGCTTGAGGTAGACGATGCGGGTCACCGGCAGGTCGAAGTGCTGGCCGACCGCCTCGCAGACCTTGCCCGCGATGTCGTTGAGCAGGCCTGGGTTGGCCTGCACCTGCGACAGCGCCTGGCGCTCCAGCTCGGCGAACAGCACCAGTGCTTCCGAAGGCCCCTGGGTGATGCCGATGGCCGCCATGCCGCCCTTGCGCAGCGCCGGGTGCGCGACCTGGGCGTGCTCCTCGATGTCCTGCGGGTAGTAGTTGGCGCCGTTGATGATGATGACGTCCTTGACGCGGCCGGTGATGTAGAGCTGCCCGCTCTCGTCGAAGAAGCCCAGGTCGCCGGTGCGCAGGTGGTCGACCGTGTCGCCTTCCAGGCGACCGGTGGCCTGCTGGGTGGCCTCGGGATTGCGGTAGTAGCCGTCCATCACGTTGTCGCCCTGCAGCCAGAACTCGCCCACGGTGTTGGGCGGCAGCTCCACATGCCGCTTGGGATCGACCACCCGGATGCGCTGCTCCAGCCAGCTGCGGCCGCAGCCCACCAGCTCGCGGAAGGGGGCGCCCTCGGCCGGCTCGCGCACCAGGCCGCTGTTGTAGAGCAACGCCGGGTCGACCCGCTTGAAGTTGAGCGGCGAGCCCACCGGGTTGGCCGACACGAACACGGTGGCCTCCGCCATGCCATAGGCTGGCAGGAAGGTCTCGGGCCGGAAGCCGGCCACTTCGAAGGCGGCGCAGAAATCCTTCACCGTCTGCGGATTGATGGGCTCGGCCGCGTTGATGGCCATCTTCAGGCTGGACAGGTCCAGCTGCTCGCGCTCCTCGCGCGGGATGCGGTCGACACAGAGCTGATAGGCGAAGTTCGGTGCGCCGGTGTATTCGCCCCGGTAGCGGCTGATGGCACGCAGCCACTGCAGCGGCTGCGAAACGAAGGCGGCCGGGCTCATCAACACGCAGTGGCTGCCGCAGTACACGCTGTGCAGGATGTGCGCCACCAGGCCCAGGTCGTGGTAATGCGGCAGCCAGCTCACCAGCACCGACTCGGGGCCCGCGCCGCTGCAGGAGCGGATCATCTCCAGGTTGTAGAGGGCCGCGCGGTGGCTCACCATCACGCCCTTGGGCAGGGAGGTCGAGCCGGAGGTGAACTGCGTGAAGGCCAGCTCGCTGGAACCCGCAGCCAGGCTCGCAGGCGTCAGCCCGCTGCCGGCGTCGGCGGACAGGAAGCCGATGTCCTGTGGCCAGTCGGCCTCGCGCCTGAGCACCGTTTCAAGCCAGGACTGCAGGCTGGGCGTGGTCAGCACCAGGTGGGCCTCGCTGGCACGCACCATCTGCGCCAGCCGCGCGTTGGGCCGGTTGTCGCGGGGCAGAGGAATGGCCGCAGCCACCAGGCCGGCCCGCATGCAGGCAAAGAAGGCGACGACGAAGTCGATGCCGGCTGGAAAGGCCAGCATCACGTGCTGTCCAGGCGGCGAGGAGGCCTGCACGGCGGCCGCCAGTTCGCGTGATCGGCGGTCGAGCTCGCCGTAGGTGATGACCTCGACTTCCGCGCCTTGCGTGTCGAGTTCGGTATAGGCCTTGCGGTGTGGCTGTCGTTGGGCCCAGTAGGTCAGCACCTCTTCCAGGCGCTGCATGTTGCCGTGGCAGTCGGCCTGCTTTACTTCACTATCCATGGGGGGCACTCCTGTGGCCAGCGTCGATTGCGTGGCCTGGCGGTCGGGGTTAAACGCGGAAATTCTTGAACTGCCAGCAATCGCTCGTGTCGAGGTCCTCCTTGAAGATGCGGCCGCGTCCCTGCAGGGGCGTCCAGTCGGTGTAGGCGGCGACGACCTCGCCGAGGTAGGGGCGGCTGAAGCGCAGGATCTGGTCGAAGGGCAAGTCCTCCGGCTCGACGATGCCCTGCGCCGGATGCCGTATGGCCCAGTCGATCGCGGCCATGGCGGCCGCCGTCACCTGCAGGCCGGTGGCGCCGTTATGAGGCGCGAGTTGCCGCGCGTCGTCGATCGACAGCCGGGAGCCATACCAGTAGGCGCCTCGGCCGTGGCCCATCAGCAGCACGCCCAGTTCGTCGACACCACTCACGATGTCTTCCTTCACCACTCGCTTGCGCGGCTGCAAGGCCCAGTTGCGGCCGGCCAGCTCATGCAGCGACAGCACGGCGTCGTCGCAGGGGTGGTAGGCGTAGTGGACGGTCGGCCGGTAGGCCGGCTGGCCCCCGTTGCGGCAGGTGAGGTAGTCGGCGATGGAGATGGCTTCGCTGTGGGTGATGAGGAAGCCGTGGTAGGCGCCTGCCATCGGCGTCCAGCTGCGCACCCGGGTGGCCGCGCCGGGGCGGTTCAGGTAGATCGCCGCCTGGCAGCCGTAGGCATGGTGCTGCCCATCGGGCGGAAGCTGCTGCTCGTGCGTGCCCCAGCCGAGTTCCGCCGGCTGGCAGCCCTCTCCGGCAAAGCCGTCGACCGACCAGGTGTTGACGAACTCGCCGGGCTGCTTGCGCGGCTGCGACTCCTGGTGGTCGCGTTCGGCGATGTGGATCACCTTCACGCCCAGCCTGCGTGCCAGGTCTGCCCAGCCCTCGCGCTGGGTCGGCACGTCGGCCTCGACCTGCAGGTCGCGGGCGACGTCCAGCAGGGCCTGCTTGACGAAGTGGGAGACCAGGCCGGGATTCGCGCCATGGGTCAGCACCGCCGTCGGGCCGCGGGGCAGGTCGCGGCGCAGGCCGAGCACCTGCTCTCGCAAGGCGTAGTTGCTGCGCTCGTCGGGCGTGAGCGCCTCGTCGACATAGCCGCCGGCCCAGGGTTCGATGCAGGTGTCGAGGTAGAGCACGCCCAGGCGCTGGCACAGCTCGATCAGCGCGAAGCTCGAGACGTCATTCGAGACGTTCACCAGGAAATCGCCGGCCTTCAGGCGCGGCTTGAGAATCTCCTGGTAATTGGTGGGTGTCAGGGGATTTACCGAGTGCGACACACCGTATTCGCGGGCGATCGATTCGCCATTGCGATCGGCCGTGATGATGCTTATTCGGTCAGCGGATATTGATAAATGCCGCAGAAGCAGCGGCAACAGGCCTTGACCAATAGAGCCAAAACCGACGAGCAGGATTTTCCCTGTAAATTCGGCTTGCTGAGCCATTGTGCGACCTCCACAAATTCGGAACGACACCGGGCGCACGCCGCATAAGGCGCGGGCATGGCGATATCGGTAGGACGATGTGAGAAACGGCCGATCAGTGAGGCAGGTGCCGTTTATCCTGCCACCTCAGCACGACGGGGTGCTGTCGTGCTCTCTGTACTCCATTTCACCAAACGCCTGCAGGGGAGAGTAGCTGTAGTTTTTGCTAGGTTTCTCCGCAGCCGAGATGAGAAACCAGCAGATGTTTCCGTTTTCTGACGAAACGATGAAGAAATATAAGAGGTGATCGCAGGCGCCGGAATGTCCGAAAGGGAGGGGAGCCGGAGCAGTATTGCGCTGGGCCGCGTGATCGTTGTTTCCGCGAAACCGGTCAAAGGCGGGCGGCGATCAGCGACAGAGTCATCTTGCCGACATATTGAAGCCGTCCAATTCGCACTGGTAGACATGGCGGTGGGCACCGGGTGGCGCAACCGAGCCTTACATCTGTCCGAATGGGCAGGAGGACCGGGAGGAGATGACGCAGGGGGCTCCCGCCCGTTTTATTGAAACGATCCCCGGGTGGAACGACCGCCCCGGAAACATAAAGACATGCCGCCGCTTGGCGCATGAGCGCGGAGGCGACGGCATGAGGGATGGGGGTTGTCAATCGTTCCAGACGTCGGTGTGATGGCCCGGGAAGACGGCGCAGACGTCGCAGTCCTGCCGGTCTTCCAGGGCGAGCGAAACGGCGTCGTGCCAGGTGCTGGCATGCAGGAGCACGGTCTGATAGTCGATGTGCGGGCCGGGGCTGCGAAGGACCACGGTGAAAGGCAGTCCGGCACTGTGCGGAGCCCAAGGTTCGGTGTCGTCCGATGGGGTCTCAGGCAATGGCCGCGACGGCTCGAAGCCGCGTTCAACGATCATGCGGGTTGCGTCCCATGCGATGGTCATGCTGTGTCTCCTCGCGATTGCGAATGTGCAGGGTAATGTCTGCTCCAAGGGCAAGGGCGGGATGCCCACGCATATGTATGCGCAGCTATCGTCTAAACCTGTCAGGGCTCGCAGACCGATGCACCAAGCCGGGGCCGATTGCCAGTGGCATCGATGCCGGAGGTGGTGGGCGACGGTCCTGGACAGGGCGAAACTCGGTATAAACCCTGGGCCCGCGGCAGGCCGGCAGCCGGGCCGTGGGGCGGTCCAGCTGTGGAGGTGTCGCGCCCCGGAGGGTGGCATCGTGGAGTCTGCGCTGCCTGCCGGCCTTCCTCCGCTGGAGCGACTGGCTCGGCGAACTGCCGAATCCCGCACAGGCCGCTGCTGGCGGCATCCACGACTCGCATCGCGTCGGGCTCATGGCAGCTGCGCGTCATGTCGGGTGGACCGCGCTTGCCAGGGGCAGGCCGGCACGATCCCCGGCATATCGGCGCCGCGCCGCTGTGACTGGGAGCGGTGCAGGGGGCGCCTGCATGCCCCGAAGTGTGCTGCCGCCTGACCCTCCCGACCGGCTTGGCGGGAAGGCGCTCAGCGGCGGCGCCTGGCAAGGTGGCCGCCGACTGGCCACCCAGCCGACCCATATCAGCGCATCGGTGTGCGGCTCGGGAATCGACTGCTGCAAGTATGCGTGCCGCCTCCCGTGGATCTGCCCGTAGCCCACGATTCCACCGCGATCATTGATCGCGGTTGCTGAGGTGAGCTCCCCGCCTTCACCGGTTGCGTCGAGGAGGTCCAGGTTCTGCGTCGTTTCCCCATCGTAGGAAAACGCACGGGCGGCGCTGCTGCCTTTGATCTGAGAGGATCCGACGCCATGCCCTGCGGCATTGGCGTCACCGCCGACCGAGCCTGCCCCTCCAAGGGTGCCCAGGTCGCGCAGCACGGTGCCATCGTGCAGGAACGCGTGCATGGCTGCGTCACCAGCGAGCTGCGCCGCTCAGGTGACGGTGCCTCGTGCATTGATTGATGCCATCGGCTCAGCCGGTGCTGCCGCCGAGCGTTCCCAGGTCGTGCATGGTGCTGCCGTCATGGATGAAGGCGCGTCCTTGGGATTCCTGGTGATCCTACGGAGTGCGGGCGGTTGCGTCGGTGAGCAGCCTGTTTTCGCCGATGTCGCCGGCGCTGCTGTAGACAGCCTCGAACCGATCCAGATTGACCAGGCGGTAGCGAGGTGCCGCCAGCCAGCCTCCGGTGGCCAGGGCGAGCGACAAGGCGACGCCCCCGCGGGCAAGTGCAGGAGGGATGAACGTCTGAAGCTCCTGGCGTGATGGAGCGTTCACCTTATCCTGCGGCCAGCCGGCACGAGGCCCCCGGAGCAGGGACGTCGACAGGAGCGCGCCTTTCCTTCGCCAAGGGGCGGCCAGTACCGCCTGCGGGGGGCTGTCGGGCTCGGCGGTGGATGGGCGAGCTGCGGTCCCGCCCGGCATGTGGGCGGTGCCGGACAGGCCGCTGGCGGCTTGGCCTTCAAACGGTGCTTGCAGCGTGCCGGGCACCGCGGTGCATGGCGCGATCGAAGGCCATGCTGGCCCTTACTGGCCAACTGTGCAGCAGAGATCGGTGCAGCGGAGATCGGTGGGGTGGGCGGGTCCGATGTCGGCCCTTGATGGGGTGCACGGGCGGGATGGTCTGCTTCCCTTGAACACCACCGATGGATGGAAAGCCGCCGCGTGGCGGCTTTCGAGAAGATGGGTGACGAGCCTTAACCCCGGCACTGGTCGCAACGGTTAGGGCTGCTTCGTTCCCGACCTGACCCGGTTGGCCGCGCTCCCATGCGGGGAGGCCCGTCAAGCGCGATTGTAGGCCAGCTTTTCGCCCGGCGTCCGCCGCGGCATCGAAAGTTGCGAAGTGAAGTGCATTGCGCCTCGCTGCGTGGCCCCGGCGAGGAGGGGCGCCGCCCCCGTAGAATTGCGACATGAGCTACCTTGTCCTGGCCCGCAAATACCGCCCGCGCACCTTCGAGCAAATGGTGGGGCAAGAGCATGTGGTGCAGGCCCTGTCCAATGCGCTGACGCAGCAGCGCCTGCATCACGCCTACCTCTTCACCGGCACCCGCGGCGTGGGCAAGACCACGGTCTCGCGCATCCTCGCGAAATCGCTCAACTGTGTGGGTGCCGACGGGCAGGGCGGCATCACCGCCGCGCCCTGCGGCGCGTGCCAGGCCTGTCGTGACATCGATGCCGGCCGCTTCGTCGATTACGTGGAGCTTGATGCCGCATCGAACCGCGGTGTTGAAGAAATCTCGCAGCTGCTGGACCAGGCGGTCTACAAGCCGGTGGTGGGGCGCTTCAAGGTCTACATGATCGACGAGGTGCACATGCTGTCCAACACCGCGTTCAACGCGATGTTGAAGACGCTGGAAGAGCCGCCGGAGTACCTGAAGTTCGTGCTGGCCACCACCGATCCGCAGAAGGTCCCGGTCACCGTGTTGTCGCGCTGCCTGCAGTTCAACCTGCGGCCGATGGCGCCCGAGACGGTGCTGGAGCACCTGGAGTCCGTGTTGCAGGCCGAGCAAATCGCGGCCGATGCCGGAGCGCTGCGGCTGTTGTCGCGCGCTGCGCGCGGCTCCATGCGCGACGCGCTGTCGCTGACCGACCAGGCGATTGCCTTTGGCTCCGGCGAGCTGCGCGAGGCGGGTGTGCGCCAGATGCTCGGCGCCGTCGATCGCAGCCATGTCTACCGGCTGATCGAGGCCCTCGCAGCCGGGGATGGTGCGGCGGTGGTCGATACCGCCCGGCAGCTGCGGGCCCAGGGGCTGTCGGCCCAGGGGGCGCTGGAGGAAATGGCGGTGCTGCTGCAGCAGCTGGCGGTGCTGCAGGTGGTGCCCGACGCGGCCGATGCCGGCGATCCCGAGGCCGAGCGGCTGGCCCGCCTCGGCGAGTTGCTGCCGGCCGACGAGACGCAGCTGCTCTACAGCATTGCACTGCACGGCCGCAACGAACTGGGGCTGGCACCGGATGAGTACAGCGGCCTGACGATGGTGCTGCTGCGCATGCTGGCCTTCAAGCCGGCCGTGGGCGGTGGTGGCGGTGGGCGGCCGGCGTCCTCGGCGCCGCTGCAGCGGCCGGCGCAGAACGCCGCCCTGCGCGTGGCCATGCGCAGCAACGAGCCGTCGGCCGAGGCCGCTGCGCCAGGCGCGGAAGCCTCGCTTGCATTGCGCCAGCCCGGCACTCCGGCTGCGCGGCTCGACGGGCCGGCTGCCACGGGCACCGGCGTGGCAGCCCAGCCGGAGGCGCGGCCTGCGCAGTCCGCCCCATCGGCCGCTGCAGCGGCGGCCCAGCCAGCCGAGCCGCCGGCTCGGCAGCTGTCCGAGAACACCCCGGTCACCTCTGCCGGCCCGGCCCACCAGCCGCTCGCGGCGCCCCCGGTGGCCGCGGCCAGGCCGGTGGCCTTGCGCCAGTCAAGCACCGCGCCGGTACGCAGCATCCAGCCGCCGGCTCGCGCCAGCGCCGAACCCCCGCCTTGGGAGGACCTGCCCGAGGACCCTGCGCCGGCTGCTGCAGCCACTCGCCCCATCGCGCCCGCGCCGGCCCCGGCAGACCCCCGTCCGCCGCAGGTTGAAGCCGAGCCTGCGCCGGGCTCCGTGGTCCCGGCGCGAGCCGAGCCGGCCGTGCTCGACGTGGCACCGCCTGCCTTCGTGCAGCAGCAGCCGGCCTCCGTCGCTGCGCCGATCGCGGTGCCCGCCGCGGCGGACTCGCCCATTGGCGAGCGCTGGCATGCGCTGGTGCTGCAGATGGCTGAGCGCGAGCTGATTTCGGCCCTGGTGCGCGAACTCGCGATGCAGGCCGAGTGCTGCGCCATGGCCGACGGCGAGGCGCCCTGGCAGTTGCGGGTCGAGCGCAACACCCTGGCGGCCGAGGCCACCCGGGCCAAGCTGGAAGCCGCCCTCGCCGAGGTGCTGGGCCGGCCGGTGCGCCTGCAGCTCGAGGTGGCGCCGACGCAGGACACACCGGCCCGTCGTGAAGCCGCCAAACGCGCTGCGCGGCAGCGCCAGGCCGAGGAAACCATCCAGGGCGACCCGCTGGTGCGCTCCCTGATGCAGCAATTCAGCACCGCACGCATCGTGCCGGGCTCGATCCGGCCGGTATGAAGCTGTGCAGATTACCCGGGCGCCGGCCCCTTGATGCCGGCACCGACACCCCTTGAACCCGAAAGGAAAGACATGCTCAAAGGACAACTCGCGGGCCTGATGAAACAGGCCCAGCAGATGCAGGACAACCTCAAGCGCGCCCAGGAAGAACTGGCCAGCGTCGAGGTGGAAGGCCAGTCCGGCGCCGGCCTGGTGAAGGTGCTGATGACCTGCAAGCACGACGTCAAGCGCATCACGATCGACCCCAGCCTGCTGGCCGACGACAAGGACATGCTGGAGGACCTGGTCGCCGCCGCCTTCAACGACGCCGTGCGCCGCGCCGAGGAAGTCAGCCAGGAGAAGATGGGCAAGCTCACCGCCGGCATGCCGCTGCCGCCCGGCATGAAGTTCCCGTTCTGAGTGCCCGCGAGCGATTCGCGCCCGACCCGCATTCCCACACAACGCCGTACCGCTGCCACACATGTCGTCTTTCGATGCCCTGGTGCAGGCCTTGCGCCGCCTGCCCGGAGTGGGCCCGAAGTCGTCGACGCGCATGGCCTTCCACCTGCTGCAGCACGACCGGGAGGCAGCCCACCTGATCGCGCGGGCCCTCGACGACGCCATCCGTGATGTGCGGCACTGCCGGCTGTGCAATACCTTCACCGAGGCCGAGGTGTGCGACACCTGCCTCGACCCGCAGCGCGACACGGCGCAGTTGTGCGTGGTCGAGACGCCGGCCGACCAGGCCGCGGTGGAGCGCACCGGCAGCTACAAGGGGCTGTACTTCGTGTTGATGGGCCGGCTCAGCCCGCTGGACGGCATCGGTCCGCGAGAGATCGGCCTGGAGCGCTTGTTCGAGCGTGCCGCGGAGGGGGAGGTGCGCGAAGTGATCGTCGCCACCAACTTCACCGCCGAAGGCGAAGCCACCGCCCATGTGCTGGCCGAGGGCCTGAAGGCCCGCGGCCTGCGGGTGACCCGCCTGGCGCGCGGTGTGCCGGTGGGCAGCGAACTGGAATACGTCGACCTGGGCACCATCGCCCATGCCTTGGTGGAGCGGCGCTGAGCCGGGCCGCCTCTGTCCCCCCGCGGGATGCCTTTGCCAGGAGCGAAGACCGATGAGCATTGCCATCTGGTGTGTGTTGATCGCTGCCTTGCTGCCGATCGTGTGCGCAGGGCTGGCCAAATCCGGCCAGCTCGGCAAGCGCCGCAGCGAAGGCGGCTACGACAACCATGACCCGCGCGCCTGGCTGGCCCGCCAGCAAGGCTGGCGCCAACGGGCCAATGCGGCGCAGGCCAACAGCTTCGAGGCCTTGCCGTTGTTCATCGGCGCGGTGGCCATCGCCATCAGCACCGGCGCGCCGGCCGCGCGCGTGGACCTGTTGGCGGCGGCCTTCGTGGGGCTGCGGCTGGCCTACATCGCGCTGTACCTGGCCGACAAGGCGACCTTGCGCAGCCTGGTGTGGGCGGCTGCACTGGCCGTCAACATCGGCCTGTTGTTTTCCGGGACGGCAACGCGGGTGTGACGGGCAGTATCGCCGTCGCTGGGAGTTTCCCTGCCCGGATCGGTCCCGATTGGAGCCGGCAGGTCCTGCCGATAAGCTGCCGGTCATGCCGCTGCACCTGCCCGTTCCGCTGATGCGCCCTTCACGCCGCCCGAGCCGGCGCGACTGCCTGCGCACCTTCGGCGCCGCCGCGGTGCTGCTGGGCACCGGCCTGGGGGGCGCCCGGGCCCAGCCGGAGCAGGTTCGCGTCTCGGTGGCCCTCGGGCGGGGCGAGTCCTTCTGCCACCTGCCGCTGACGGTGGCGCAGGAGCTGGGCTACTTCCGCGCCGAGGGGCTCGACGTGCGACTGCTCGAAGTGCCGGAGCCGGGCAGTGCCTCGCATGCGGTGCTGGCGGGCGATGCCGAATTCGGTTCGGGCGCCTACCTGGGCCTCGTGTCCCGGCAATTGCAAGGGCATCCGCTGCGCACCGTGGTGCTCGAAGGGCGGACACCCAAGGTGTCCTTCGGTGTTTCTGCGCGGCTGATGTCGACCTGGCGCGGCATGGGCGACCTGCGGGGGCGGCGCCTCGGGGTGGCTGCGGCTGGCAGCCTGTCGCAGGTGCTGGCCCGCGTGTGCCTGGCCAAGGGCGGGCTCAAGCCGGCAGAGGTGCAGTTCGTCCCTCATGGTTCGATGCAGGAGGCCGTACAGGCCTTGCGCAACGGCGCGATCGACGCCCTGAGCCACCTGGACCCCGGCATGACACAGCTGGAGCTGCGCGGCGAGGCACGGGTGGTGGCCGATCCGCGCACGCCCAAGGGCGCACATGAGCTGTTCGGCGGCCCGATGCCGGGCACCTGCGTGTACGGGGCGCCGGCTTTCGTGGAGCGCCATCCGCGCACCTGCGAGGCCTTCGTCTATGCGGTGGTGCGGGGGCTGCGCTGGCTGCAGACGGCGCAGCCGCAGGACATCATCAAAACGGTGCCGGCCGAGCTGATGGGGGACCGTGCGCTCTATCTGGCGTCCTTCTTCAAGGTGCGCGAGTCCTACTCGCCCGATGGCGAGCTGCGTGAAGACGCCTTGCGCACCGCTTGGAAAGCGGCCGGCTGGCTGGGCGAGCCGCGGCCGCAGGACGACCTGCAGGCGCTGCTCGGCCGCAGCCATACCAACGAGTTCGTGCTGCGTGCCAGGGCCAGGCTCAGGGCCTGACCCCGGCGGTGCCTGGCCGCCCGGCGCTCGAGCGGCCTTGCGGTTCAGCCGCTCAGGCGCTCAACCAAACAGCCAGCGCAGGAAGCTCACCAGCGACTGGATGGGATTGACGGGGCGCGCATAGTCGGACGACTGGTCGGCCTCGACATGGCGCATCGGCGGCGCCTGGCGCTGCAGGACGTTCTCCACCACCGGCGACAGGTCGGCGATGCCGCTCTCCTCGATGCCGGTGCCCGAGAAGTCGACGATGGTCAGGCAGTGCGCGTCGTTGAAGGAGCGCCAGAAGGGCACGTGCCAACCCACGTTGTCGTGCTGGCCCAGTACCGGCAGCCATTGCGAGATGTCCTGCCGCCAGCGCTGGTTGATCAGCTTGCGGCGGGTGGGCTCGTCCGGCGCGCCGATGATGTCGGGATGGAACTTCGCGTAGCTGAAGGCCGAGTAGATGCCATCCTCCTGGAACAGCACATAGCTGAAGCGGTCCTCGGGATAGCTCAAGGCCAGCGCATTGGCCACGCTGCCGAGGTTCTCCCGGTCCAGCCCCGGGCGATCGGCGAAGGCGTCGAGGAGGCTGCCCGGACGGTCCAGGCCCCAGGCGTCCCGGATGCGGTTGTGCAGCGGCAGCGACGGCGCCTGCGCCGGCGTGGCGCCGCGCCGGGCCGGAAACAGCGGGCCGGAGTCCGACAGCAGCGAGGAGCGGCCGGGCTGCAGGATGTCACGCACCAGCGGGTAGGTGCCCATCGAGCCGGCGCCGCCGGCCGAGAAGCCGGTCAGCAGCAGCTCGTCAGGGCGCCCGATGTGCTCGCGCAGCCAGCGTGCGGCGCCAGTGACATTCGCCTGCCCGCGGTGGTGCTCCACGCGGGGCTCGGCCGGATTGCTGTCGCTGTACACCTGCACCGCATTGCCGGTGTGGACGTCGCCGGTGCAATAGGGCAGGTAGACGATGTTCCAGCTCTGGGTGGCGACCTGGTTGAAGGGATGGGCGCGGGCGGTGAAAGGGGTGATGAGGCCGAAGGCAGCGGCGCTGAGCCGCTCAAGGTAGTCGGCCGGGACGCCGTCCGGGTTGGTGGCGCTCAGGCTGCCCTGGCCGAGGCAGGAGGCCTGGTCCCAGCAGGCACCGCCGCCTTCGTACATCACCACCGTGTTGCGGGTGAAGGGGGTGCGGTTGAGGAAGAAGCGATAGGGCGTGCCATTGCCGCACGCGGCGCCGGAGGATGCCGGCAGTTCGACGACATCCCACTGGAAGTAGCCGGCGCTGGCCCAGGAGGCCGACAGCCCGAGTACCAGGGCAGCGCCGCATCGCAGCCAGCGGCGGGACGGGCGGGGATCACAACAGGTCATCTTCATTCGAGTTTCCTGGTTGAGTGACGGCGCCCGGCGCCGGCGCGCCGCCTCGTGGGCGACGACCGGCCCCTGCCCGGGCGCCGACTACCGGCACAGCCCGGGGTTCAGGCTGCACCTGCAGTGGCGACGTGCCGCGGCGGCTGTGGGGCGGCCGCGGTGCTGAGGCAAGGGGGGCGGGCCTGCGGCGGCGCAAGGCCGGTGCGCACAGGGCAGGGGCCGTGATCGCGCGGACGGATCGCAGCGGCTGCCGTCAGCGGGAGGGCATGCGGATCGAATGCGGCTGGACGCAGGAAGCAGCGACTCGTGGGGAAGGGCGGGCCGCTCGGGCGCTGCGATGAGGAGGGCGCGGCGGTGGCCACCGCCGCCAGGTGCGTGGAGAGACGTGCAACTGCCATGCTTTCCTCCTGCCTCGTCGTGAGTGCCTGCCTGTCGGCGACCCTGCGCGGCTGCGCGAGCCCGCAGTCTGGCAGCCGGCCCGGGCGGCGCGAGGCGAATTCGTCAGCAAATGCAGGAATGCCGGGCAGGACGTGCTGCAGGGGGCATGTGGAGGGAGAGGGTGCGGGCGGCGAGCGCGACCAGGGCACGGGCCGGCACCATGGCCAGGCAGGGGTCTGGTGCGTTTGCGTGCTCGCGCCGTTCACGTTCACGTGGGCGTGGGCGTGGACGTGGACGTGGACGTGGACGTGGACGTGGACGTGGACGTGGACGTGGACGTGGACGTGGACGTGGACGTGGACGTGGACGTGGACGTGGACGCGGACGCGGACATGGGGGCCGGCGTGGGCGTGGGCGTGGGCCCCAGGAGGCTCAGCGTGGCGGAAGGGAAGCCATGCGCCCAAGTAAAAGGCCGCGCTTTTGGCGCGGCCTTCAGGTCCACCGGTGGTGGGGTCGAGGGCGGCTCAGTTGCGGGCCACCTTGACCCGTCCCTTGCCCTGAGTGCGCACCGAGGCCTTGCCGGCGTCCTTGCGGGCGACCCGCGTGGGTGCTTTCGCGGCCTGCTTGCGCTCGGTCTTCGAGGCGACGACGGTGCGCTGGCCCTTGCGCAGGGTGGCGCGCGGGCTGGCTTGTTCCTGGCGGGCCGCCAGGCGGGTGGCGGCCGGGCTGCGGCCGGCGCGCTTGGGTGACACGAACAGCACGATCTGCTGGCCGCGCTTGAACCGGGCGCTGCTGCCCACCTTGTTCCAGCTCGCCACCTGGGCGGCGCTCACGCCATAGCGCTTGGCCACCGAGGCCACGCTGTCGCGCGCGCCGGCGCGCACCACGGTGCGGCGCACGGGCGGCAGGTCGGGTGCCAGCGACATGACGGCGTTGTCGGCCACCTCGGCCGAGACGTCTTCGTGGTGCTTGCGCGCCTGGCGTTCGACCAGCAGCGTGGAGCCGCCCTTGATCAGCATGAGCGGCGGGATCTTGTTGACCTCGCGCAGCTCGGCTTCGCTCATGCCGACCTGCTTGGCGGCCTCGGCCGGGCGCATGGTCTTGGGCACGACCCAGGCCGTCCAGGTCGCCAGCGGACCGGTGTGGTCGGCCAGGTTGCGGATGAACTTGCGGGCGTTGTCGTAGGGCAGCAGGATGTGCGGCGTGCCGGCGGCCAGGATCACCGGCTGGTTCATCTGCGGATTGAGGGCGCGGAATTCGTCGCGCGGCATGCCGGCCAGCTTGGCGGCCACCGCCACGTCCATGTCGCGCTGGATGGCCACGGTCAGGAAGTAGGGGTGGTTCTCGATCGAGGCCAGCGAGACGCCGAAGGACTCCGGCCGGTGGATGATGTTCTTGATGGCCTGCAGCTTGGGCACGTAGTAGCGCGTTTCCACCGGCATGCGCAGGCTCTGGTAGTCGGTTGGCAGGCCGGCCTTGCGGTTGCGCGCGATGGCGCGCTGCACGCTGCCTTCGCCCCAGTTGTAGGCGGCCAGCGCCAGGTGCCAGTCACCGAACATGCCGTGCAGCCGGGCCAGGTAATCGAGCGCGGCACGGGTGGAGGCGAGCACGTCGCGGCGTTCGTCGCGGAACATGTTCTGCGTCAGCTCGAAGTCGCGTCCGGTGGACGGAATGAACTGCCACATGCCGGAGGCCTTGGCGACCGACATGGCCTGCGGGTTGAAGGCGCTTTCGATGAAGGGCAGCAGGGCCAGCTCGGTCGGCATGCCGCGCGACTCGATTTCCTCGACGATGTGGAAGAGGTAGCGGCTGGCCCGCTCGGTCATGCGCTGCATGTAGTCGGGCCGCGAGACGTAGTACTGCTCGCGATCGTGCACCAGCTCGCCTTCGAGGTCGGGCATCTTGAACCCCTGGCGGATGCGCACCCACAGGTCGGACACCACGATGTCGGCCGACGTCGGGCCGGGCGGGCTGTTGGCGGTGGTGCCGGTGGGCGTGGCTTCGGGGTCGGGAACGATCACCGCGGCATCGCGCGGGTCGTCCTCGTCACGTGCCTGCTCCAGCGCCTTCAGCGCGGCTTCGCTGGGCTTGCTGGCGAGTTCGGGGGCGGAGGCGCCGTTGGCCGGCGCGCTGGCGGCGGCCTGCGCCGACGGTGCGGTCTTGGCGGACGGCAGCGGGCCCGTGGCGCAACCCGAGGCGAGCAGGCTGGCCGCCATGGCCAGCAGCCAGCCCGGGCGTGTCAGGAGAGGCTTCATCGAAATTCGTTTTTCCATTGTCTGAGGGCGGCCAGCACGCTCACCGGGTCGTCGCCGGCAGCGCCCTGCGCACGGGCAGCCGCGACAACGGCCGGCTGATCGCAGCGCAGGAAGGGATTGATCCGGGACTCCTGGTCCAGCGTGCTGGGCAGGGTGGGCCGGCCCTCGGCCCGCCAGGCTTCGCAGCGTGCCCGATGGGCGGCGATGTCGGCATTGCCGGGTTCGACCGCGGCAGCGAAGCGCAGGTTGCTCAAGGTGTATTCGTGCGCACAGCACACGCGGGTGGTGCCGGGCAAGGCGGCCAGCCTGCCCAGCGAGGCCGACATCTGTGCCGGCGTGCCTTCGAAAAGCCGGCCGCAGCCGGCGGAAAAGAGCGTGTCGCCGCAGAACAGCACCGGCGCGTCGCCGACATCGGTGCTCCAGTAGGCAATGTGCCCGGCGGTATGGCCGGGCACGTCGATCACTTCGAACTGGTGGCCGCGCCAGATCGCACGGTCGCCTTGCCGCAGCGGCTCGAAGTGTACCGGCAGGGCCTCGCCGGCCGGCCCGAATACGGGCCCCCCCAGACGAGGGAGAAGCGCTTCCAGGCCGCCGACGTGGTCGGCGTGATGGTGGGTCACTAGAATGCCGGTCAGCTGGAGCCCGCGGCGGTCCAGGGCATCAATGACCGGCGCTGCCTGGCCTGGATCGACGACAAGGGCCTCCTGGCCCTCATGAATCATCCAGATGTAGTTGTCGGCAAAGGCGGGTAAGGCAACCAGTTCCATGACGCAAAACGGGCGGATTATAAGTTTGGATGAGTGGTTGCTCACGCCAGCCGGCCGGTATTTGTTGGCATGGGAGCAGGAGCAGTTGGACCGAACTGTAGGCGATTTGTTCGGATTCCATGCCGTGCAGCTCGGCCTGCCGCAACTCGACGCGCTGGCGCAGAACCGCATGCCGCACCGCTGGGTGGCGCTCAGCGCCGCCGGTGCGCCGGCCAGTGCCGTACCGCGCAGCGTGCCGCATGCGGTCATGACGGATTTCGAGGCGCTGCCCTTCGAGACCCATAGCCTGGACCTGGTGGTGCTGCCGCACACCCTGGAGCTGTCGCGCGATCCTCACCAGACGCTGCGTGAAGTCGAGCGGGTGCTGGTGCCGGAGGGCAAGCTGCTGGCCCTCGGCCTCAACCCGGCCAGCCTGTGGGGTGTGCAGCAGCGCAGCGCGGGGCTGTGCGCCCGGCTCGGCATGGGCACCGACTTCCTGCCGCCGGCCGGTGACCTGATTGGCTACTGGCGGCTGCGCGACTGGCTGCGCCTGTTGAGCTTCGACATCGAAGGCGGCCGCTTCGGCTGCTGGCGGCCTGCGCTGCGCTCCGAGCTCTGGCTGGAGCGCTTCGGCTGGATGGAGCGGGCCGGCGAGCGCTGGTGGCCAGTGCTGGGAGCCGCCTACTTCCTGATGGCCACCAAACGGGTGCGCGGCATGCGCCTGATCAACCCGGCCTGGAAGCGCCGGCAGCAGGCGCAGCAGCGCGCGCCTGCGGTGGCCGCATCACGCCGCCAGCCGCTGCGCGACCTGTCGGAACCTCGGCGCTGACCGGCCGGCGCGCGATGGCGCCGGCGGTCCTGGCGCCTTCCTCGACCCTTCTTTCATTTTTCGGATCTTCAGCTTCATGACGACAGGCATAACGCGACCCAAGGTGGTGATCTATACCGATGGCGCCTGCAAGGGCAATCCCGGGCCGGGCGGCTGGGGCGCCTGGCTGCAGTCCAACGGCCATGAGAAGGAATTGTTCGGTGGCGAGCCGGTGACCACCAACAACCGCATGGAGCTGACCGCGGTGATCGAAGCACTGGCCAGCCTGAAGCGCACCTGCGAGGTGGCCCTCTACACCGACAGCGAATACGTCCGCAAGGGCATCACCGAGTGGATCCACGGCTGGAAGACGCGCGGCTGGAAGACGGCCGACAAGAAGCCGGTCAAGAACGCCGAGCTGTGGCAGCGGCTCGATGCGCTGGCCTCGCTGCATCACGTGCAGTGGCACTGGGTCAAGGGCCATGCCGGCGACCCCGGCAACGAACGCGCCGATGCGCTGGCCAACCGCGGCGTGGCGCGCGCCGGTTGAGGGCCGGCGCCCCGGCCGGCACCCGGCCGTGTGAAGAAGTGTGAACAGGGGGCGTGGTGCGCCGGTTACAGTGAGATGGCTGAGGCTTTCACCACCCCCAATGAAGAAGTTGCACGCCACCGTGGCGGTTGTTGGCATGGCGCTGGCCAGCGCTGCCGCCTACTGGTACCAGAACCGGCCCACCTCCGCGCAGGCGGCTGCTGTCGAAACGGTGTCGCCGGGCGCATCCCGCGGGGGCGGTACCGGCCGCGCCGGCGCTGCAGACGCTGCTGGGCCCGGGCCGGTGGCGGTCGAGGTGGCCAAGGCCCGTGCCACCTCACTCAGCGAGGAGGCACAGGCGGTTGGCAGCCTGCGTTCGCGCCAGGGGGTGATGCTGCGGCCCGAGGTGGCCGGGCGGGTCGCCGCGCTGGGCTTCAAGGACGGCCAGCCGGTGCGCCGCGGCCAGCTGCTGGTGCAGCTCGACGAGACGCTGCTGGCGGCGCAGGTGCGTCAGGCCGACGCCCAGCTCAGCATTGCGCGTGCCAACGACAAGCGCAACCGCGAGCTGCTGGCGGAGAACTTCGTCAGCCAGGCGTCGGTGGACCAGACCGCGGCCAACCTGCAGGTGGCCGAAGCCCAGCTGGCCCTGGCCCGCGCCCAGCTGGCGCGCATGCGCATCCTGGCGCCGTTCGACGGCGTGGCTGGCATCCGGGCCGTCAATGTGGGCGACTATGTGAATGCCGGCGCCGAGCTGGTGAACGTGGAAGACCTGGGCACCATCCTGGTGGACTTCCGGCTGCCCGAGCGCTACCTGCCGCAACTCAGGCCGGGTCAGCCCGCCGCGGTCAGCCTGGACGCCTTGCCAGGTCGGCGCTTCGAGGCACGCGTGGAGGCGCTGGAGCCGCAGGTCGATGCGGACGGCCGCTCGGTGCTGGTGCGAGCGAGCATCGCCAACCCTGACGGCGCTCTGCGCCCGGGCATGTTCGCTCGCGTCGACATCCGCCTGTCCACCCGTGACGGGGTGGTGGTGGTGCCGGAGGAGGCCTTGCTGCCGCAGGGCGGCAAGCAATACGTCATCAAGGCGGTGCCGGGGCCGGACAGGGGCGCCACGGTGGCCCGCCGGGTCGAGGTGCAGACCGGCGCACGCCGGCAGGGCCAGGTGGAGATCGTGAAGGGCGTGGCGGCCGACGACACGGTGGTGACGGCGGGCCACCAGCGCTTGCAGCGCGACGGCGCGCCGCTGCGCATCGTCGAGCTGGGCCAGGGGGCGGCGCCGGGCGGCGCCGCCAGCGCACCGGCAGCCGCCAACGGGCAAGAGGGCGAAGCCCGCGCCGCGGCGCGGGTGAGCCTGGCGCCGGCCAGCGGCCGGGCGCCTTGAGGCGCATTCGATGTCGCCTGTATCCCCACGAGTGAAAGCGCGCTATGCAACTCGCTGAAGTGTCCGTCCGCCGCCCGGTCTTCGCGACCGTGCTGTCGCTGCTGCTGGTGTTGGTCGGCCTGGTGTCCTTCACCCGGCTGCAGGTGCGCGAGTACCCGCGCATCGACGAGCCGGTGGTGACGGTGCGCACCCAGCTGACCGGCGCCTCCTCCGAGGTGATCGAATCCACCGTCACCAAGCCGCTGGAAGACTCCATCGCCGGCATCGACGGCGTGGACATCATCACTTCCATCTCGCGGCAGGAAGAGAGCCAGATTTCGGTGCGCTTCAAGCTCGAGAAGGATCCGGACAACGCCGCCGCCGATGTGCGCGACCGGGTCTCGCGGGTGCGCGGGCGACTGCCCGAGGCGGTGGAGGAACCGGTGATCTCCAAGGTCGAGGCCGATGCCTCGCCCACGCTCTGGCTCGCTTTCACCACCGAGGCCCTGTCGCCGCTGCAGGTGACCGACCTGGCCAACCGCGTCGTCAAGCCGCGCCTGCAGACGGTGCCCGGCGTGGCCGACGTGGTGGTGCGCGGCGAGCGCACCCAGTCGATGCGGGTCTGGCTGGACCCCGACAAGCTGGCCGCGCTGGCCGTGACGGTGCAGGATGTGGAGGACGCGCTGCGCAAGCAGAACCTGGAGGTGCCGGCTGGCCGCATCGAGGGCCAGCAGCGC
Organism: Eleftheria terrae; assembly: GCF_030419005.1. Taxonomy (NCBI): domain Bacteria; kingdom Pseudomonadati; phylum Pseudomonadota; class Betaproteobacteria; order Burkholderiales; genus Eleftheria; species Eleftheria terrae. The sequence continues at coordinate 1,080,505 of NZ_CP106951.1, read as the reverse complement.
GAGTTCAGCGTGACGGCACAGACCGACCTGCGCACGCCGGAGCAGTTCGGCGAGGTTGCCCTGCGCCAGGTGAATGGCTACACGGTGCGCCTGCGCGACGTGGCCCGCATCGAGCAGGGCGCGGCGAGCGAGCGCTCCAGCGTGCGCCTGAACGGTCGCCCGGCGGTGTCGCTCGGCGTGGTGCGGCAGGCCACCGCCAACCCGCTGGAGGTCGCGGCCGGCGTGCGCGCGATGATGCCGCGCCTGGCCGAGGACCTGCCGCAGGGAGTGGAGGTGCAGGTGGCCAACGACAACACCATCTTCATTGACCGCTCGGTGAAGGCGGTCTACCACACCATTGCCGAGGCGGTGGTGCTGGTGGCCCTGGTGGTGTTCGTCTTCCTGCGCACCTTGCGCGCCTCCATCATTCCGCTGGTGACCATTCCGGTGAGCCTGATCGGCGCCTTCTCGCTGATGGCGCTGGCCGGTTTCAGCATCAACACGCTGACACTGCTGGCCCTGGTGCTGGCCATCGGCCTGGTGGTGGACGATGCGATCGTGGTGCTGGAGAACATCTTCCGCCACATCGAGGAAGGGCTGTCGCCCTTCGCCGCGGCCGTGACCGGCGCGAAGGAGATCGGCTTTGCGGTGGTGGCGATGACGCTCACGCTGGCGGCGGTCTACGCACCGCTGGCCTTCACGCCGGGGCGCACCGGGCGGCTGTTTGTCGAGTTTGCGCTGACGCTGGCCGGTGCGGTGGTGGTGTCGGGCTTCGTGGCGCTGACGCTCTCGCCGATGATGTGCTCCAAGCTGCTGCGCCACCATGCCGCGCCCTCCAGGTTCGACCGCTGGATGGAGCGCGGCCTGGTGCGCCTGACCGGGACCTATGAAGCCGCGCTGGGCTGGAGCCTGGGCCGGCGGTGGGTGGTGGTGGCGGTGATGGCCGCCTGCGCGGCAGCCAGCTGGGCGTTGTTCAAGACCACCAAGAGCGAGCTGGCGCCGATGGAGGATCGCGGTACCGTGCTGGTCAATGTCAACGCGCCTGACGGCTCGACGCTCGCCTACACCGAGAAGTACATGCGCGAGATCGAACGCCTGGGCGGCCAGTACAAGGAGTTCGACCGCATCTTCGTCGTGTCGGGCAACCCCAGCGTGTCGCAGGGCATCTCCTTCCTGCGCACCGTGGACTGGGACGACCGCGAGCGCTCGGCCATGGACCTGGCGCAGGCGCTGCAGCCGAAGTTCGCCGGCCTGCCGGGCGTGAACGCCTTCCCGATCACGCCGCCGTCGCTCGGGCAGGGCTTCCGCGAGCGGGCGGTGAACTTCGTCATCGTGACTTCGGACAGCTATGACAACCTGAACCAGGTGGCGCAGAAATTCCTGGCCGAGATGGCCCGGAACCCCGGCCTGGTGCAGCCCGACAGTGACCTGCGGCTGAACAAGCCCGAGATCTTCATCGACGTGGACCGCGAGCGGGCGGCAGATGCCGGCGTGGCGGTGGACCAGATCGCACGCACCATCGAGACCATGCTGGGCGGCCGCAACGTGACCCGCTACAAGCAGGACGCGGATCAGTACGACGTCATCGTGCAGACCGAGGCCGCCGGCCGGAGCCGGCCGGACGACATCGAGCGGCTGTTCGTGCGTGGCCGGGACGGCCGCATGATCCCGCTGTCTTCACTCGTCAAGGTGAAGGAGACGGTGGCGCCGCGCGAGCTGAACCACTTCAACCAGCGCCGCTCGGTGGCCCTGACGGCCAACCTGGCACCGGGCTACTCGCTCGGCGAAGCGCTGGCCTTCATGGACGACACCGCCTCGCGGCTGCTGGAGCCGGGCTACTCCACCGAGCTCAACGGTGTCTCGCGCGAGTTCCGCAGCTCCAGCGGTGCACTGGCGCTGGTCTTCGTGCTGGCCCTGCTGTTCATCTTCCTGGTGCTGGCGGCGCAGTTCGAGAGCTTTGTCGATCCCTTCGTGATCCTGCTGTCGGTGCCGCTGTCGATGGTGGGCGCGCTGCTGGCCCTCAAGCTGGCCGGCGGCACGCTGAACGTCTATTCGCAGATCGGCCTGATCACGCTGGTGGGGCTGATCACGAAGCACGGCATCCTGATCGTCGAGTTCGCGAACCAGCAGCGCCAGTTGGGCGAGGGCGTGTTCGAGGCGGTGCGCCATGCCGCGGCGATGCGCTTGCGCCCCATCCTCATGACCACCGGTGCCATGGTGCTGGGGGCCCTGCCGCTGGCGCTGGCTACCGGTGCGGGGGCGGAGAGCCGGCAGCAGATCGGCTGGGTGATCGTCGGCGGCATGACGCTCGGCACGCTGCTCACCATCTTCGTGGTGCCGACGATGTACACGCTGTTCGCGCGCAAGAGCACGCCAGGGCCGATCACCACGCCCGTCGCGGCGCAGGCCACCGGGCACTGAGGGTCACCGCGCGGCACGCGCCGGCCCGCGCCGCCGAGGAGGGGCGCGGCGGCGGCCGGTTCAGAGCAGGCCCTGCAGGGGCATCACGTCGACCCAGTCGCCGGGCGCCACGTCGCCCTGCTCATGGTGCAGCACCACCAGGGCGTCTGCCTGCGACATCGAATGCAGGATGCCGGAGCCCTGCGAACCGGTGAGCCGCACGGTGGGCTCGCCGTCGGCACAGCCGAGAAGGCCGCGCTGGTATTCGGTGCGGCCCGGCCGCTTGCGCATCGGGCCGCTCGCCCGGGCCTTCAACAGCACCGGCGGGCCCGCGGTGGCGCCGCCGATGGTCAGCAGCGCATCGCGCACGAACACCAGGAAGGCCACCATGCTGGCCACCGGATTGCCCGGCAGGCCGAAGAGCAGCGCTTCGCGGCCGTGGTGGGCGATGCGGCCGAAGGCCAGCGGGCGCCCCGGGCGCATGGCCAGGGAGCAGAAGGTCACCTGGCCCAGCCGGGCCAGCAGGGCCCGGGTGTGGTCGGCCTCGCCGCTGGACACGCCGCCGGAGGTGAGGATGACGTCAGCCTGTGCGGCGGCGCCGAGCAGCACCGCCTCGAGGGCTGCCGGGTCGTCCCGCACCATGCCGAGGTCGAGCGCTTCCACCGGCAGGCCCTGCAGCAGGCCCAGCAGCGCGTGACGGTTGCTGTCGTAGATGCAGCCTTCGTCGAGCGGCTGGCCGATGCCGCGCAGCTCGTCCCCGGTCGAGAACACCGCCACCCGCAGCGGCCGCCAGACGACGACCTCGGCCTGCCCCAGCGACGCCAGCAGCCCCAGGTCGGCCGACCGCAGCCGCCGCCCGGACGGCAAGGCCGGCCGGCCGCGGGCCAAGTCCTCTCCGCGCAGGCGCACATGCTGGCCGGCCTGGACGCTGCCGGCAGGCACCACGAGCCGGCCGTCGACGACGCTGACCGCTTCCTGCGGCACCACACTGTCCAGGCCCGGCGGCAGCATGGCGCCGGTCATGATGCGCAGGCAATGGCCGGCCGGAAGGCTGCCATGGAAGGGCTGGCCGGCCAGCGCCGTGCCGGCCACCGGCAGCTGCGTCGGGCCGCTGCCGGCGAGGTCGGCCGCGCGCAGGGCGTAGCCGTCCATCGCGGAGTTGTCGTGGGCCGGTACGTCGATCGGCGAGACCACATCGTCGGCCAGCACGCGGCCCAGCGCATGGCGGATCGACAGGCGTTCTCGCTCCTGCACACGCGGCAGCCCGGCCATCACCCGCTGGCGGGCTTGCTCGACGGTGAGAACGGGCGCGGCGCCGGGGGCGCCTGCTGCTGCGGCCACGGCGCTCACAGCTCCAGCAGCATGTAGGCCTTGTCGAAGTACTGCACGCGCGAGCCGGTCTCGACCCGGATGGCGCGCGGCAGCAGGCCGTACATGCGGAAGCCGGCGCGCTCGTACATGCGCACGGTGCGCTCGCTGGAGGCGGTCACGGTCAGGGTGAGGATCTCCAGCCCCTCGGCCTGCCGCGCCAGCTCGATGCCGGCGCTCAGCAACTGCCGGCCGATGCCGCGGCGGGTGTGCTTCTCGCGCACATACATGCCGACGATGCTGGCGCGGTGGCGCACCTTGGGCATCAGCTCGCGCTCGCAGGCCACCGTGCCGGCCAGCTCTTCGCCGAGCCAGGCGCCGAGCAGGAAGGTGCCGCCCATCGGCTCCGACCAACCGAGCCGGCCGAGGTAGCTCTCCGGCGAGCGTTGCCGTTCGGTGCGGGGATCGGAGGTGAAGGACTCGGGGTGGCGTTCCAGGCCTTCATCGCGCAAGGCCTTGTACGCCGGCAGGTGCTCGGGTTGCAGGCGTCGGATCTGCACCGGAAGCTGGTCAGTCATGGGCACTTTCGAGCTTCTGAAGCTCTTCCAGGGTGTTGGCATTGGCAAAGGCCGCTTTCTCTTCGAAGGGGACTTCCACACAACCGTGCTCGACGCACCAGCGTTCGATTCTGCGCCCACCTGCATCGAGGTGGCGCATCAGGCTGTCGGCGGTGTGGGTCTTCATCAGGCAGAACACCGGCTGCAGCTGCGTGCCGGTGCGGGCGATGGCGATGTCCCCGCCCTGCGTCCGCAGTGCGTGGGCGAGCCGCTCCACCAGGTCGAGGGGAAACATCGGGCTGTCACAGGGCACGCACGCGAGCCACTCGGTGCGGCAATGCTGCAGCCCGGCCAGGAAGCCCGCCAAGGGGCCGGCATGGCCCGGCAGGGAATCGGTGAGCACCGGCGCCCCGAAGCTGCGGTAGCGATCCAGGTGCCGGTTGGCGCTGATCAGGGTGGTGTGCACCTGCGGGCTCAACCGCTGCAGCGCGTGCTGCACCAGCGGCTGGCCCCGGAAGGCTTGCAGGCCCTTGTCGATGCCACCCATGCGGCTGCCTTGCCCGCCGGCCAGCACCAGGCCCGTGATGTGGCGCCGCTCGATCATGCCGCGCCGCCGGGAGCCTGGACCGGCCGCAGGGCGGCAGGCGAGGGAGGGAGGCTGCGGCTCGCACCCATCTCAACCTCCGATGTAGTGCATCTCGACGCGCGGGCCGCCGTGCCCGGCCTGCTCCGCCGGCAGCGAGCTGCGCAACTCCGAATAGCGGTCGCTGCGCTCGCTCCAGACCTGGCCGATGGCGCCGGCCAGCTGCGCATCGGAGCAGCCACCCCGCAACAGGGCGCGCAGGTCGTGGCCGCGGTGGGCGAACAGGCAGAGGAAGAGCTTGCCCTCGGTGGACAGCCGGGCGCGATTGCAATCGCCGCAGAAGGCCTGGGTGACGCTGGAGATCACGCCGATCTCGCCGCTGCCGTCGCGCCAGCGCCAGCGCTGTGCGGTTTCACCGGCCTGTGCCGGCGCGAGCGGCTCCAGGCCGAAAGCGGCGTCGAGCCGGGCCACCACCTCGGCGGAAGGCAGCACCTCGTCCATGCGCCAGCCGTTGGACGCACCGACGTCCATGTACTCGATGAAGCGCAGCACCACCGGCGTGCCGCGGAAGTGGCGCGCCATCGGCAGGATCTCCTGGTCGTTGGTGCCGCGCTTGACCACCATGTTGAGCTTGATCGGGCCGAGACCGGCTCGCTCGGCGGCCTCGATGCCATGCAACACGTCGGCCACCGGGAAGTCGGCGTCGTTCATGCGGCGGAAGATGGTGTCGTCGAGCGCATCCAGGCTGACGGTGACACGGCGCAGGCCGGCGTCCTTCAGGGCTTGCGCCTTGCGCGCGAGCAGGGAGCCGTTGGTGGTCAGCGTCAGGTCCAGCGGCCGGCCGGCCGGCGTGCGCAGCGCCGACAGCATGGCCACCAGGCGCTCCAGGTCCTTGCGCAGCAGCGGCTCGCCGCCGGTCAGGCGGATCTTCTCGACGCCATGGGCCACGAACACGCCAGCCAGCCGGGTCAGCTCCTCGAAGCTCAGCAGGGAGCTGTGCGGCAGGAACTGGTAGTGCTTGTCGAAGACCTCCTTCGGCATGCAGTAGCTGCAGCGGAAGTTGCATCGGTCGGTGACCGAGATGCGCAGGTCGCGCAGAGGGCGTCCGCGGCGGTCGCTCAGCCGCCCGGTGGGCGGCTCCAGGAGCGAGGGCACCCGCGGCGCGGCCGCAAGGTAGCGGTGATCCGCCAAGGGGATGATTTTTTCGCCCATGCCGGCCATTGTGCCGTTAACCGCAGCGGACCGGGGAGGTCCATCTGCACAAACCCTTGGTCCCTGGCCGCTGCGGCGGCCCCGCGACACTCAGGGTTGACGCAAGTCAGGGTAGGCGGGGGAGCTCAGCGCAGCGGGGGAGCCGCCGGGCAGGGTGGCGCCGAGGGTCGGGGCGCTGCCGGTGTCCAGCGTGCTCGGGCGGCGCGCGCCGGTGAAGCGCTTGGTCCAGTAGGAGATGCGCATGTCCTCGATGCGCACCTCGGAGCCGCTGCGGGGCGAGTGGATGAACTTGCCTTCGCCGATGTAGATCCCGACATGCGAGAAGGTGGCACGCAGGGTGTTGAAGAACACCAGGTCGCCGGGCTTCAGGTCGTCCTTGGAAATCTTGATCAGGCCGGGCGCCTTGGCCTGCTCGTCGGCCCGGCGCGGCAGCACCAGGCCCAGGCTGCGTTCGAAGATGTAGCGGGTGAAGCCGCTGCAGTCGAAGCCTTCCTCAGCGGAGTCGCCGCCGCGGCGGTAGGGCACGCCGAGGAAGTTCATGGCCGTCATCACCATCTCAGAGGTGGTGTCGCGCACATGGGCCATCAGGCCGCGCTTTTCCTCGGGAGCAGGGGCCGGTGCAGGGGCGGCCGGTGCGACCAGGCCCTTCTCGGCAAGGAACTGGCTGACCGGGTCTGCATCCGGGTTGGCCAGCGCCGGCGCACAGGCCAGGGCAAGGACAACCAGGGCCCAGCGGGCGCGGAGGGGACGGCGGCAATACAGCATGGCCGCGACCTTAGTGCACCGAAACGCAGGAGTCAACCAAAAAATCCCGCAAATACAAGTAGTTAGGACAGATTTTTCAACATATTAAGAATTGCGGCCGGTCGATAGCGCGGCTTGCGCCCCCTTTCCAGGCGGCGCCCGGCCGCGGCGCGACGGCGTCTGGCACGGCGTTCCGGCCGGCAGAACCGCCAGGTTGCTGGCCCCCTACGCGTCAGGGCAGAGTCAGCCTCCGCACCTTCAATGGCCTGGCGACTCTTCTATAAGACATAAGAATCGCCGGCTTCCCGCCGGGGCCCCGCCAGTCCAGGTCGAGGGTCGGCGGCGGCGAGCGCCACCTGCAGGAGACCCCGTGATGGATTACCAGGACTTCTACCGGCGCTCGATCGCCGACCGTGACGGTTTCTGGGCCGAGCAGGCCCGCTTGATCGACTGGGAGACCCCGCCGCAGACCATCTGCGACACCGGCCAGCCGCCCTTCACCCGGTGGTTCGCCGGCGGCCGCACCAACCTTTGCCACAACGCGGTGGACCGCCACCTGCCGGGTCGGGCGGCGCAGCCGGCGCTGATCCACGTGTCCAGCGAGACCGGCGAGGAGCGCAGCTACAGCTTCGCCGAGCTGCACGCGGAAGTGCAGCGCATGGCCGCGGTGCTGCAGTCGTTGGGCGTGCGGCTGGGCGACCGGGTGCTGATCTACATGCCGATGATTCCCGAGGCGGTGTTTGCGATGCTGGCCTGCGTGCGGCTGGGTGCCATCCATTCGGTGGTGTTCGGCGGCTTCGCCAGCGTGAGCCTGGCCAGCCGCATCGATGACGCCCGGCCGCGGCTGGTGGTGAGCGCCGATGCCGGCAGCCGCGCCGGCAAGGTGGTGGCCTACAAGCCGCTGCTGGACGAGGCGATCCGGCTGGCAGAACACCCGCCCGCCACGGTGCTCCTGGTGGACCGCGGCCTCGCGGCGATGGACCGGGTGACCGGCCGCGACGTCGACTACGCGCCGCTGCGCGAGCGGCACCTGCAGGCCGAGGTGGCCTGCACCTGGGTCGACGCCGGGCATCCGAGCTACACGCTCTACACCAGCGGCACCACCGGCCGGCCCAAGGGCGTGCAGCGCGACACCGGCGGCTACGCGGTGGCGCTGGCGGCCAGCATGCAGCACATTTTCTGCGGCCAGGCCGGCGAGACCTTCTTCTCGACCAGTGACATCGGCTGGGTGGTGGGGCACAGCTACATCGTCTACGGGCCGCTGATCGCCGGCATGGCCACCATCCTCTACGAGGGGCTGCCGATCCGCCCCGACGCCGGCATCTGGTGGCGGCTGGTGGAGCGCTACCGGGTCACGGTGATGTTCAGCGCGCCGACCGCGGTGCGCGTGCTCAAGCGCCACGACCCCGAGCACCTGCGCCGCCACGACCTGTCCTCGCTGCGGGCGCTGTTCCTGGCCGGCGAGCCGCTGGACGAACCCACCGCCCAGTGGATCGCCGACAGCCTGGGCAAGCCGGTGATCGACAACTACTGGCAGACCGAGACCGGCTGGCCCATCCTCACGCTGGCGCGCGGCGTTGCGCCCGGCCAGGCCGCCAAGGTCGGCTCCCCCGGCGTGCCGATGTACGGCTATGACGTGCGCCTGCTGGACGAGAACACCGGCGAGGAACTGCAGGGCCCCGGGCGCAAGGGGGTGCTGGCCATCGAGGGGCCCCTGCCGCCCGGCTGCATGCAGACCGTCTGGGGGGACGACCGGCGTTTCGTCGACACCTACTGGCGCAGCTTCCCCGGCCGCAACACTTACAACACCTTCGACTGGGCGGTGCGCGACGAGGAGGGCTATTACTTCATCCTCGGCCGCACCGACGATGTCATCAACGTGGCGGGCCACCGGCTCGGCACCCGCGAGATCGAGGAAAGCATCGCCAGCCATCCGGCCGTCGCGGAGGTGGCGGTGGTGGGCGTGGCCGACACGCTCAAGGGCCAGGTGGCGATGGCGTTCGCGGTGCTCAAGGACCCGGCCCAGGCGGCTGACACGGCGCAGCAGCTCATGCTCGAAGGGCAGGTCTTCAAGCGGGTGGAGGAGCAGCTCGGCGCGGTGGCCCGGCCGGCGCGCGTGAGATTCGTCACGGCCTTGCCCAAGACACGCTCCGGCAAGCTGCTGCGCCGTGCGCTGCAGGCGGTGTGCGAGGGGCGGGACCCGGGCGATCTGACCACCATCGAGGACCCGGCCACCTTGCAGCACATCAAGGCGCTGCTCGGCTGAACCGGGGCGGCCCTCAAGCTGGCGCCGCAGCGGCCGATATCCCGGGAGCCGGACCCTCCAACGCGGTCGGCTCTCGGGAATGAAAGACAAGAAAACCTCCCCCGCTTGCAGCATCGACGTCCTCCAACTCCAGGTCGGCATGTACGTGCACCTCGACCTCGGCTGGATGGCCCACCCCTTTGCGCGCAGCAGCTTTCGCATTGCTTCGCAGGAGCAGATCGAGATCATCCGTTCGCTGGGCCTGGCGCAGGTGCGCTGGGACCCGGTACGCAGCGATACCGGCGCGGCGCCGGAGGCGGCGCCGCCGGCCGCCGCGCCCGGTGCACCGAGCGCCGGTCCCGCGGTGGACGACGCTGCGCGGGCGCGCCAGGCGCGGCGCGAGCTGCTGGCGGCCCAGCAGGCCAGCTTGGCTGCCTGCGAGCGGGAGTTCGCCCAGGCCGGCCGCGTCCATCGGCAGGTGCTGGAGCAGGTACAGAGCGATCCCGAAGGCGCCCGCCGCAGCAGCGAGCAGCTGATCGGCGGCTTCCTGGACTGCCTCGGCCGGGGCGGCGACATCTGCATCCGGCTGCTCGGTGAAACCTCGGGCGACCGTGCAGCCGGGCATGCGATCAACGTCACCGTGGTGGCCCTGCTGCTCGGCAAGGCCTGCGGCCTGGAACAGGCCGAGTTGCACGAACTGGGGCTGGGCGCGCTGCTGCACGACATCGGCAAGGTCGAATTGCCCGACCGCGTGCGCTGGCGCAGCGACCACCTTTCGCCGGTGGAGCTGCAGTTCTACCAGGAGCATGTGGCGCACGGGCTGGACCTGGCGCGCCGCATGCAGCTCGGGCTGGGAGCGGCCCTGATCATCGCCCAGCATCATGAACATGCCGACGGCAGTGGGTTCCCGCAGCGCCTGTCCGGCCCGCGCATCGCGCATGCGGCGCGCATCGTCGCCCTGGTCAATCGCTACGACAACCTCTGCAACCACCCCAACCCGGCGCGCGCGCTCACGCCGCACGAGGCCTTGTCGCTGATGTTCGCGCAGATGAAGCAGCGTTTCGACGCGAGCCTGCTCAACGCCTTCATCAAGATGATGGGCGTGTACCCGCCGGGCTCGGTGGTGCAGCTGGGCGACGACCGCTACGCCCTGGTGGCCTCGGTCAACCCGGCCCGGCCCCTGAAGCCGCGGGTGATCGTGCACGACCCCGGCGTGCCGCGCGAGGACGCCTTGCTGCTGGACCTGGAGGCGCTGCCGGCCCTGGGCATACGGCGCAGCCTGAAGCCGGCCCAGCTGCCGCAGGCCGCGCGTGACTACCTGGCTCCGCGGCAGCGCGTGAGCTATTTCTTCGAGCCGCCGGCCAGTGCCTCGCTGGCGGGCTGCGAGAGGATGGCGGCATGAGGACGGCCGGTGAACCCATCCTGGCGGCGGTGGTGCAGGGGGTGCCGCCACTGTCGCTGCTGCAGCCCCTGATCGACGCCATGCTGGAGGCCGCCTGGCTGATCGATCCCATCGAGCTGAGGGTGATGGCCGCCAATGCCGCAGCCGACCGCCTGCTGGGCGTGGAGGCGGGCTCGGTGGTCGGGCAGCCAGTGGTGGCGCTCGCCGCGACGCCGGAAGACCTGGCCTTCTGGGAGGACGTGGCGGCCGGGCTGTCCGACCGCATCCGCTCCGACACGCTGTTGACCCGTCCCGACGGTGCCACGCTGCCGGTGGAGCGCCGCGTGAGCCGGGTGCGCTTCGCCTCCGGCGCTTCGGTCTTCATGATGAGCGTGCTCGACCGCAGCGAGCAGCAGGAGGCGGCCGCCGAGCTCGAGAAGCTGGTGGCCGAGCTGCGCGCGACGCTGGAGTCGACCGCCGACGGCGTGCTGGCTCTGGACCTCGATGGTTCCATCCGCGGCTACAACCGGCGCTTCGCCGAGTTGTGGGCGCTGCCGGAGTCGCTGCTGTCACGGCGCGACGACCAGGCGGTGTTTGCCTGGATGCAGCATGCCGTGCGCGACGCCGAGGCCTATGCCGAACGGCTGCAGCACATTGCCCGCTCGCCGCTGCTGGAGGCCAGCGACACGCTGGTGCTGCAGGCCGGCCGCGTGCTGGAGCGGGTGACCCTGCCGCAGTACAGCCGCGGGCAGCCGATCGGCCGGGTCTATTCCTTCCGTGACATCACCGCGCGGCTGGCGGCCGAGTCGCGCCAGCAGCTGGCGGCCAAGGTGTTCGAGGCCAGCCTGGACGCCATCTTCGTCACCGATGCCGGCCACCGCGTGATCGCCGCCAACCCGGGGTGCGAGCGCCTGACCGGCTGCGACCGCAATGGCCTGCTCGGCCGGGAGACGGCCCAGCTGCTGCACCAGCCGGGCGACCTGGCGCAGATGGACCGGGTGCGCAGCCACCTCAGCGCGCAGGGCTACTGGGAGGGCGAGCTGTGGCACTGGCACCAGCTGGGCGAGGCGCATGCCGGGCCCTGCCAGGTCAGCCTGGTGCGGCTGCCCGACGAGCAGGGCCGCACGCTGCACTACATCGGCTTCATCAAGGACCTCAAGGACAAGCTGGCGGCCAAGCGCCGCATCGAGCAGCTGGCCTATACCGATGCGCTGACCGGGCTGCCGAACCGGCTGGTCCTGAGCGAGCGGGTGGAGTTCGAGATTGCGCTGGCCCGGCGCGACCAGCATGCCTTCGCGATGCTGTTCGTCGACCTCGACCGCTTCAAGCACATCAACGATTCGCTGGGCCATGCCTTTGGCGACCGGGTGCTGGTGGAGGTGGCCGAACGCATCAAGTCCTGCGTGCGCGAGGTGGACACCCTGGCCCGCCTGGGCGGTGACGAGTTCGTGCTGCTGGTGCACCAGGCCGACGCCCGTGGGGCCGAGGCGGCGGCGCGCCGGGTGCTGGACGCGCTGTCGCGACCGCTGACGCTGGATGGCCATTCCTTCACCGTGACGGCCAGCATCGGCATCGCGCTGTATCCCAACGACGGCACCACGCTGGACGACCTGATCAAGAACGCCGACACCGCGATGTTCCGCGTCAAGGAGCGGGGCCGGTCGAGCTTCCGTTTCTACCAGCCGCAGATGAACGTGAACCTGCTGTCGCGCATGAAGATCGACCATGCGATGCGGCAGGCCCTGCAGCGTGGCGATTTCCGGCTGCACTACCAGCCGCAGCTGGACCTGCGCAGCGGCCGCGTCAAGGGTGCCGAGGCGTTGCTGCGCTGGCATGACGACGACCTGGGCCAGGTGTCGCCGGCACAGTTCATCCCCGTGGCGGAGGAAAGCGGCTTCATCGTCGCCCTGGGCGACTGGGTCCTGGACGAGGCGGTGCGCCAGGCGGCGCAATGGCAGGCGGCCGGCCTGGACTGGGGGGTGGCCGTGAACGTTTCGCCCTTGCAGTTCCAGCAGGGCGGATTCGTCGAGCGGGTGGCCGCCGTCATTGCCGCCCACGGCCTGCAGGCGCAGCGGCTGGAGCTGGAGCTGACCGAGTCCATCCTGATCCAGGATGCCGGCGAGGCGCTGCTGAGGCTGAAGGCACTGGCGGCCCTGGGCGTGCGCCTGGCCATTGACGACTTCGGCACCGGATATTCCAGCCTGGGCTATCTGAAGCGCTTCCCGATCGAGAAGCTGAAGATCGACCGCTCCTTCGTCAAGGGCTTGCCGGGGGACGAAAGCGATGCCGGCATCGTCACCGCGGTGGTGGGACTGGCCAGGGCCTTGCGGCTGAAGGTGATTGCAGAGGGGGTGGAGACCGAGGCGCAGCGTGCCTTCCTGGTGGAGGCGGGTTGCGACGAGTTCCAGGGCTTCCTGTGCTCGCCGGCCGTGGCCAGCGAGCAATTCGAGCGGCTGTTTGCCGGCGAAGCGTCGCTGGCGGCTGCCGAGGCCTGAACCGGCCCCGCTTGGGGCCCTGCCGGCGTCAGCAGTCGGGGCAGGGCTCCACCAGCGGTTCGCCGCTGTCCGGGTCGTCGCCATGGTCCACCACGCCGTGGCCGCGGCAGGTCATGCAGTCTTGCGGCGGCGCCTGCAGCAGGCCGCGCCAGGCGGCCGCCTGGTGCGGGCTGGCAGCCGCCTGGCGGGCCGCGGCGTCGGGCGTCACGGCGTCGTAACGCCAGGCGCGGCCGTCCCAGCAGCTGTAGGGGCCGCCGGGGTAGCGGCGTTGGTAGACCCCTGGATGGTGCGGCAGTTCGCCGCTCGGGAACCAGGGCGTGAGGGCCGCCTCATCGTGGCGCGCGCGGTCGGTATCGGTCGGCATGCGTCGATTCTATGCAGCCGGCCGTCGCCCACTCAAGGCCATCCGGTGCGCCGGCGGTCGGCTCATGGCCCGCCCAGGTAGACCACCCGCAGCGCCGCGATGCTCGCGCGGTTGACCGGCCCCGAAAGGCCCCCGCTGCCCGCATAGCTCGCGTTGGTGCGCAGGTAGCTCATGTTGAAGTAGTCGAGCAGTTCGAGCCGGTAGCGGCCCGCCGCCAGCCGGGCCTGCACCTGGGTGGAAAGCACCAGCGGATGCTGGCCGTCGCGGTCTTCGACGTTGGGCATCTGCACGATGCCGCGTGCCGCCTCGCTGCCGTCTGGCCGCAGGATGCGCAGCAGCTTCACGGCATTGGTGATGCCGGAGTTGATCGCGTGCTGCCGGTTGTTGTAGCTCAGCTCGAAGCCGTGCAGGCCGTCGCGGGCCAGGTTCAGTTCGTCCAGGTGCAGGGTGTCGCCCGGGCGCCCCCAGTCGCGCAGCGTGGGCAGGGCCAGGCCGTTGCCCGCGGGGCTGACCGGGACATTGCTCTGCACCCGCGCATCGTCCACCCCGATCACCTGGACCGCGTCTTCCTCCCAGCAGGCCGGGGCGCTGTGGTGCGACCGGTGGCCACTGCCGTCGAACACCGCTTCCACGGCATAGCAACGGCGCTGGCCGGGCTGCGGCGGCACGGGGTCGGTCCAGCGCAGCGACTGCAGGCCCGCCTGGGCCAGCACACCGTCGCGCCAGATGTTGTAGCGCACCGACTGGCCCGCGCCAGTGTTGCCCGGGTCGGAGAAGCTGACGCTGAGCCGGCCTTGCGCGAGGCCGAGGCCATCGATGACCGGCGCCTCGGGCGAGAAGACGCGCCAGTCGTCATGGCTGGTGCTGCTGACGACGGGAACGCGGGTGATGCGGGCGTCGCCGGCCTGCAGGGCGCCGAAGCGCACCTCCAGCGTATTGGTCGAGGCCGAGAGGTGTTCACGGCTCAGGATGCCGCTCACCGGCTGGCCATTCAGAGTCACCGAGCTCGGCGCATAGAAGCCCTCACCGGGCGTCATGGGCGGCAGGTGCAGCACCACCTTCAGTGGCCGGCCCTGCCATTGCACGCGGTCCAGCACCGCGGTGTCCGAGGCGCCCATGGCCTGCCGGGCGTTGGCCGTCAGGAAGGGCCGCAGCTGCAGGCCGTTGGCGTCCACCTGCAGGCCGAACAGGGTCTCGGTGACCATGTTCAGGTAGCCGGCCACCGACCAGAGCTGGCGCCGCGAGTTGATGGCCGGGCCGTCGTCATACCAGGCCTTGCCGGTCAGCCACTCCAGGTTCTCCATGTTGGACAGGTTGAGCGCTGCGCCGCGCATCAGCGAATCCACCGCATTGGCGGCCACCAGGGGGTTCTGCACCCGAGCCGCGGCACGCAGCGCGTAAGCCGTGACGAAGGGCCACAGCGCGCGGTTGTGATAGACCGGCACATGAGGCTGCTGCGGCTCGTACACCGGCACGCCGAAGGGGGCGTGCGGATAGCGGGCCAGGGCCTCGCGAGCCTGCGCCTCGCTGGCGACGCCGGAGAGCACCGCCAGGGCCGTGCCCAGCATGTCGAACTTGTGCACCGCGGCGGGGTCGTCGCCAGTGCTGGTCAGGCTGGCATAGCGCTGCTCGGCGGGCAGCCAGAACGTCTGGTTGATTGCCAGCCTGAGCGCGTCGGCCCAGCCGCCGTAGCGTGCCGCGAGCGCCGTTTCGCCCCGCTCGGCGGCCAGCCGTGCGGCCAGCCGCAGCGCCTGGTAGTGGCCCACGTTGGTGGACAAGGCCTTGCTGCTGGCCATGCGGCTCAGGTTGTCGGTGATCCAGGGTGCATAGGTCTGGGTGCGCCAGTCGAGGTAGGACTGCTCGCCGCCGTAGAGGCCCTGGCGGGCGTCGAAGGCGGCCTCGCGGTCGGCCTCCAGCGTGCCACGCAGCGCCGCCCAGGCCTGCTCGGCGAAGCGGCTGCGGGCGTCGCCGGTCAACTGGGCCAGCACGCTCTCGGCCGCCCAGGCCCAGGTGACCCGGTCGGTGCTCACCGGCCAGCTGCCGCCGGAGCCGGTGTCCTGCACGATCTGGGTGCTGCCGGGCGGCAGCGAGCCGGGGGCGGCCACCCCGTCGCGCCAGTCGCTGGTCTTGAACAGCAGCGAGTTGACCACCCGCTGCGCATCGAAGCCGGCCAGCCCCAGGTGGGCCGCATAGGACAGGTCGCGGGTCCAGACGTAGGTCCATTTCTCGCCGGTCTGGAAGCAGTCGCAGGCCACCGCATGGCCTGCGTCGTAGCTGCCATCCTGGATGGCCTTGACGCTGTCGAGCCGGGCATCGTCCACCGCCATCGCGAACAGCGCATCGAACAGCAGGCTGCCGGTGCGCACCACCGGGTGGACCGCGTCTTCCTCCACCACGCGGTACTGCGGGGTGCCGTCGCGCTGCTCGGCGGTGCTGCTGAGGGTGTAGCGGCGCCACGGCGCGCGGCGATCGCTGACCGACACGCGCACCGTCTCGCTGCGGCCGCCGGGCTCGCCGGCATAGGGCGGGTAGGCCTGGGCCTGCGGCTCGCCGTCGGCATCGAAATGGGGGGCGACCGGCTTGGCCTCGTCCGGTGTCAGGCGCCGCAGGGCCAGTGTGGGCGCCGCCGCGCCGCCGGGGGCAGCCACGTGCACTTCGTACCAGAAGCCGAGGTCCACGGTGAGCGTCGAATCGCAGGTGCCTTCGCAGGGAACGAGCGCCGCGCTTTGCTGGCCAGCGCCCAGGTGGGCCTGCCAGCGCCGGCCGTCGGCAGCGGTGAGCCGCACCCGGTTGTCACCGGCCTGCAGGTAGAGCGCGCCGACGTAATTGCCGTCGCCGCGATAGCCCAGGATGGCGGCCGGATCGCTGCCGGCCTGCACGCTCAGGGTGTCGGTGAGGGTGGGTTCGTCTTTCACGATGGTGAGTCGGACCTTGGGGGTGGGGCCGGGCTCCAGCACCCGCACCTCGAAGTCCAGCAGCACCCGGCCGGCCGGGTCGGCGGCGTCGCTGTCGAGAGGCAGGTAGAGGTTCTTGCTGTCGGCATGGTGCTGAAGCTGGGTGACCGAACGCGAGCCGTCGAAGCGCAGGGTGGACTGCTCCACCGGGGTGGCTGCGCCATTGGGGCCGAGGCCGAACTGGTGGGTCCAGCCCGCACTGCTGATCTTCAGGCTGCGGCCCCCGTCGGCGCCGGCCAGGCCGGCCCGCACGTTGTCCAGATGGTAGACCCCGCGCGCCACATCGAAGATGAAGCGGTTCTCCGCGGTGTGGCTCCACTGCGTCAGGGTGCCCGGCAGGTAGAGCTCGTAGGGCAGCTGGTAGCCCGGTGCCTCGTCCGGTGGCGGTGGTTCTGCCGCGGGTGGACTGGACGGGCCCCCGCCACCGCCGCAGGCCGCCAGCGCGGCGGCCAGGCAGGCGAGGGCGGTGCGGGCCAGGGCCCGGCGGGCGCGCGGCCAAGCGCGGCGGCTCGGTGTGGGGGGCATGGTGCGTCTCCTCGTTGGCCCGGCTCGGCCAGCGCTTGCGCGGCGCGCCGGCGGGCCGAAGCGCCGCCATGTGAGCATCGCGGCCGATGGTGGCCGGTGTCCAGGCGCGAGAAGTTGTTAACGGCGGTCCGCCGACGCGGTCCGGCCCCTGCGGGCGCTGCGGCGCCGTGCCGTGTGGGGACGCTGGCTGCCGGGCAGGCGGGTGGCAGGGCGTGTCGGCGTGGCTGCTACTTACACTACACCGGCGGTGGTCGCGCGGCGGGCCGGCCGGGCCTCAGCCGCCAGCGTGGCGCAGCAGGTACAGCGCGTCGGGCAGCGAGTGCGCCGCCGGCAGGTAGTGGTCGATCACCAGGCCGAGCAGCACCGCCAGGACCAGCGCGCCCAGCGCGCCGCGCCAGGTGTGCCGCAGCGCGCGGCCCAGCCAGCCTTCGGCAAAGCCCTTGTAGGCGAGCGAGCCGGCCGCCGAGGCGAGCAGCAGCTCCACCGCAACTGCCACCAGCACATCCACGCCGAACAGCGCGAACAGGCCCACGCCGAACAAGCCGGCCAGCAGGGCCAGCAGGCCCAGCACCACGATGAAGGGGATGGCCACCACCGCGCCTTCGTCCGCGCCCTCCAGGACCGAGCCGGCGCCTTCCAAGGCCTGACCGGCCAGCTCGCTGACGGGGGAGTCGCCGGCGTCCCAGGACGCGTCGGCGCCGCCACCGGCAAAGTCGCCCCCGCCGTCGCCGTGCCAGGCATCGCCGCCGGTGCCCCCGCCCGTGCTTGCGCTGCTCCCGCTGGTGTCTCCAGGCAAGCCCGGGTCACCGACATCGATGCCTGCGTCGCTCTTCCGGCGGCTGAGCAGCGAGCCGGCCCAGGCCCTCAGCAGCAGCAGGTAGAAGCCGTAGCCCAGGGGCAGGGCGATGGCGTAGCGGGCCGCCAGCGACACCAGGCCCCCGTGCATCAGCAGCGCGGACGCCAGCCAGGTGGCGGCCAGCGTCAGCAAGGCGATGCAGGCGACATGCAGCCGCAGCCAGTGCCGCTGCCGCAGCTGATGGGCCAGCATCTCGCCGCGGCGGCGGATCTGCTTCAGTTGCCGGGCCAGCCGGGTCGAGGGCGAGGTGGTGGAGCGGCGGGTGTGCGGCAAGGACATGTGCAGGCGAAATGGCGGCCCGGTGGGCGCAGTGCCGGCATTGTCGTCGCGACGCGGCCTGCGGCGGCCAGCTGCGCCGGCCCCGGCCCGCCTGCACCGGCACAATGACGCAATCTGATTCCAATCCTGCGCATGACCGAATCCGACGCCCGCCTGCTGCTGCTGACCCGCGCCTTCGAGGACCCGCCCACGACCCCGTGGACCGACGCCGATGCCGCCTGGGCCACCCAGGAGGCATTGCATGTGGTGGGCGAGGCGGCTGATGCAGAGCGCCTGCTGGCCTGCCGTGCCGGGCTGGCGGTGCGCCGCCTGCAGGAGCGCGGTGCCGTGCCGGCGACAGCGCTTGCCGCCCACCCGCTGCGCGGCTGGGGCCTGCTGCTGGTGGCGGCGGCCTTCCTGCTCGGGATGGCGGGCAATGCGGCGGGAGCCTCCGGGCACATCAACCTGCTGGCGCCGCCCCTGCTGGCCTTGCTGGTGTGGAACCTGCTTGTCTACCTGGCCCTGGTGGTGGCCGCCGTGCGGCCGGGCCGCACGGCTCCCGGGCCGTTGCGGCGGGCGCTGGGTGGCCTGGCGGACGGTGCGATGCGGCGGCTGCAACGGCCTGGCGCAGCGCCGGCGCTGGCCCGCTTTGCCGCCGCCTGGCTGCACGCGGCCCGTCCGCTGCAGGCAGCCCGCGGTGCAGCCCTGCTGCATGCGGCAGCGGCCGCGCTGGCGCTGGGGGCGGTGGCCTCGCTCTACCTGCGCGGGCTGGCCTTCGAATACCGGGCGTCCTGGGACAGCACCTTCCTGGTGCCGGAGACGGTGCATGCACTGCTGCGTGCCGTGCTCGCGCCGGCCGCCTGGCTCGGTGGCATCGAGCTGCCCGGTCCGGCTGAGTTGGCGGCGCTGCGCGCCTCCAGTGGCGGCAGCGAGAACGCGGCCCGCTGGATCCACCTGCAGGCACTGACGCTGGGCTGGGCCGTGCTGCTGCCTCGCCTGGTGCTGGCGGCACTGGCGGCGCGGAAAGCAACCCGGTTCGCGCGCCGCTTTCCGCTGCCGCTGCAGGATGCCTACTTCCAGGGCCTGCTGCGCCAGCAGCGCCGCCAGCCGCTGGCGGTCCAGGTGCTGCCCTACAGCTACCACATGCCCGACGCCTTGCTGCCCGGCCTGCAGGCGGTGCTGCAGCAGGCCTTGGGCGGGCCCGTGGCGGCAGCGCTCGCGCCTGCCGTGCCGCTGGGCGGCGAGGACGACCCGGTGCGCTGGCTGCCAGCCCTGCCTGCAGGGGGCGCGCGCGTGCTGCTGTTCGCCCTCACCGCCACGCCGGAACGCGAGAACCATGGCGCCTTGCTGCGCCTGCTGCTGCAACGGGGCGAGGTGCCGGTGCGGGTGGTCATCGACGAGTCCGGCTTCCGCCAGCGTTTCGGGGCGGATGCGCAGCGCCTCGCGCAACGACGATCGGCCTGGCAGGCGCTGCTGCAGGACAGCGGCCAGGCCGCGCTGTTCGTGGACCTGTCGCAAGCGATGGTGGAGCCGCGTCCATGACGGCCGATGCCGCTGCCGCGAGCCTGTCCCTGAGCCTGGTCGCGCATACCAATGTGGGCAAGACCACGCTGGCGCGCACCCTGCTGCGCCGCGACATCGGCGAGGTGCGGGACGAGGCGCACGTCACCCGCGAGGCCGAGCCGCACACGCTGATCGAATCCGCCGCCGGCGACCGCCTGCTGTTGTGGGACACGCCGGGCTTCGGCGACAGCGTCCGCCTGGCCCGGCGGCTGCAGGCCGGCCAGGCGCTGGGCTGGTTCCTCACGGAGGTGTGGGACCGTTTCCGCGACCGCGCCTTCTGGTCGAGCCAGCGCGCCGTGCGCCATGTGCTGGAGCAGGCCGACGTGGTGCTCTACCTGGTCAACGCCTCGGAGGCGCCGGACGACGCAGGCTACCTCGATGCCGAGCTGGAAGTGCTCGGCCTGGTGGGCAAGCCGGTGCTGGTCTTGCTGAACCAGATGGGCCCGCCACAGTCACCGGCTGCCGAAGCGGCTGAACTCGAGCGATGGCGCGGGCGCATCGCGGCAGTCCCCGTGGTGCGCGGCGTCTGGGCGCTGGACGCATTCGCCCGCTGCTGGGTGCAGGAGGACACCCTGCTCGCCGCAGTGCACGCTGTGCTGCCGCCCGCGCAGCGGCCGGCCTTCGAGCGCCTGCGCGGGGCCTGGCAGGCCCGCAGCGAGGCCACCTGGCACGCCGCCATGGCGGTGCTGGCGGAGCGACTGGTGCACGCCGCACTCGACCGCGAGCCGCTGCCCGCCGACGGCTGGAGCGGCCGGCTGCGCGAGGTCGGCGCCGCCCTGGGCCTGCACCGCGGAGGACGCGCCACGCCGCGGGAGCAGGCCATGCAGCATCTGGCCGAACGGCTGGACGCCGACATCCGGGCATCCACCGACCGGCTGATCGCCCTGCACGGCCTGGCCGGCCACGCCAGCGAGCGTGTGCTGACCCGGCTGGCCGAGCACTACGCGCTGCAGGCGCCGGTGAGTGAAGGGCGTGCGGCCCTGTGGGGCGGCGCCGTCGCGGGCGCGCTGGCCGGGTTGAAGGCCGATGTGCTGAGTGGCGGCCTCACGCTGGGCGGTGGCCTGCTTGCCGGTGGCGTGCTGGGCGCGCTTGGCGCTGCCGGCCTGGCGCGCGGCTACAACCTGCTGCGAGGCGTCGAGCAGCCCATG
Organism: Eleftheria terrae; assembly: GCF_030419005.1. Taxonomy (NCBI): domain Bacteria; kingdom Pseudomonadati; phylum Pseudomonadota; class Betaproteobacteria; order Burkholderiales; genus Eleftheria; species Eleftheria terrae. The sequence continues at coordinate 1,059,933 of NZ_CP106951.1, read as the reverse complement.
CTGGGCTGGGCGCCCGAGGTGCTCGACGGACTCGTCCGCTCGGCCTTGTTGGGCTACCTGGCGGTGGCCCACTACGGCCGCGGCCGCGGCGACTGGACCGAGTCTGAACATCCGGCCTTCTGGCAGGAGGTGGTGCAGGCGGTGGTGGCCGAGCGGCAGGCCCAGCTCGAGCCGCTGTGGGCCGAACTCCACGCGCTGCGGCAGGAGGGGGCGGCGCCGGACGAGGCAGGCGAGGCCACCAGCCGGCTGCAGGCGTGGCTGGCGGCAGCGGGCCGGGCGGTGCTGGCGCGCCTGTATCCCGGCCTGGCCGGGCCGCGGGCCTAGGCCGCGCCGAGGCGTTCCGGTCGAGTCCGGGCGGCGGCCCCGTTTCCGGGGCGCGAGCGTGGTGTCGGAGGCGCTGGCAGCCTCGTTGAACACCCGTCGGCACGTCTGGTGGCCGGATGACCACCAGGCCGCGGGCGCCGTGCGCCGCTGGCGCCAGTGCGCCGACAGCGGCGGTGGCCTCTTGCGGCCGCCACGCCGGGCCGCGGGCTGCCGCGCCTGCCCGGCAGGTCCCGGTGCCACCCGGCGGCGCCGGGACCGGGCGGCCCCGCAGCCGGCCCGAGCGCCGCACCTCGGCCCGCATGCCGCTCACTCGCCAAGCAGGTGCAGCACCACCTCTCGGCGATGCGGCCGCAGCCGGTGCTCCCACAGGTAGACGCCTTGCCAGGTGCCCAGCGCCAGGCGCCCGTCGAGCAGCGGGATGGACAACTGGGTCTGCGTCAGCGCCGCCCGAACATGTGCCGGCATGTCGTCCGGGCCTTCCTGCGTGTGCTCGAACAGCCGGTCGCCGTCGGGCACCAGGCGCGCGAAGAACCGCTCCAGATCGGCCTGCACCTGCGGGTCGGCGTTTTCCTGCACCAGCAAGCTGGCCGAGGTGTGGCGCACGAACAGTGTCAGCAGGCCGGTGCGTTGCGCCCGTGCCTCGACCCAGCGGCGCACCGGCTGGGTGATGTCGAGCAGGCCGCGCCCGCGGGTCTGGAAAGCCAGTGTGGTGGTGTCCTGGGTCAGCATGGTGTCGAGGCAGGTGGCACGCGAAGGCGCACCGGTGAAGCTGGGGCAGGCTGGAGCTTATACAAGGGCCGCGGCGCCGCGGTGGCCCCAGCCGCGAAGACGCCGCCGCGCGCTGCGTCGCAGTGCGGGAAGGTGCCGATGCACGCCCTTGCCGAACGACTGCACGACGGTGGGCAAGGCCGCCCCCCCAACAGGCCGTGCAAGCGCGCCGCAAACCGGCCGCCGCCCGCTCCCAGCCTGGGCTGCGGGCCGGCGAGGGCGACAGCACACAGGCGACGGCTTAAGCCAACGGTACTTCCACACGTCGGGGTCTGATTCGCAGCCGCGCGCCCTCAAGCCACGGTTCAGCGATGCCGCTAAGGGGAACAGGTCAACCCGAGATCCCCATGAAACCGATTGCCACGCTTGCCCTTCTTCTCCTGCCCGCCCTGACCCTCACCGGTTGCGGCGGTGGCGGTGGGGGTGGCGGCAGCAGTGCCACCACGTCGACCACCAGCACCGATTCCCAGCCCACCGCCGATGCGCCGGAGCAGGTGATCGCACCGGCCGATTCGACGCAGGACTCCACCCCTGCGTCCACCAGCGGCTCGACGCTCATGATGACGGCGACCGCCCAGAGCGAGCCCGTGCTGCCTGCGGCGCTGACGCCCAGGTCAGGGCTTGCCGAGGTGACCCTGCAGAGCGACCCGCCGCTGGTTCCTGCGCCGGTGGTGGTCACCCGCTCGACCTTCGACGACAGCTTCACGACCCGGGCCCCGGGCTGGACCGTCAACGCCTTCGATGGCGCCACCTGGAGCGCCAGCAAGAGCTACGACGCCGCGGTGGGCACCGGTGCGCAGTCCTTCGTGCTGCTTGGCAAGGGCAGCGGCGACGCGCACCTGGTGCGCGCCTTCCCGATGAAGCAAGGCCGAGCGTATGAAGTGCGCGTGAAGTGGAAGCTGCCGGTCGGCAAGACCGCCACCCTGCAGCTGCGTCATGACCAGCAGCCCTGGGAGACGCTCACCCAGCAGGTGGTGCAAGGCACCGGCAACTGGGAACAGCTGAGCCTGAAGGCGGCCTTCCCGCATGCCGACCAGAGCGGCGGCTTCCGCGTGGCGCACCACTACCTCGACACGCCCATCCTGCTCGACGACTTCGAGCTGATCGAGTCGCGCCCCAACCTGATGGCCCAGGCACAGGGACAGGCGGTGTCACCCCTGTTCAGCGGCATGCACGTCAACAAGCTCGGCCAGCACAACAGCTGGCCGCCGCTGGGCGTGCAGATCGTGCGCCTGCATGACACCGGCACCACCTGGCGTGCGCTGCAGCCGGAGGACGCACCGGTCGACTTCAGTGGCAACGCGGCGGCGCGTCGCCTGGACTACTACGTCTTCAACCAGCGGCGCTTCGGTGGCGAGCTGATGTACACCTTCTCGGCCACGCCGACCTGGGCTGCCAGCGACCCGACGCTCATTGGCGCGGCCGGTGCCGACGGCGCGGTGTCCCCGCTCAAGGACGTGGACGCCTTCCGCCGCTTCGTGCGCCAGATGGGCCAACGCTACAAGGGCCACATCCGCTACTGGGAGATGTGGAACGAGGCCAACTACGGTGGCTTCTGGCGCGGCACCGCACAGCAGCAGGCGGAAATGACGGCCGTCGCGGCCGAGGAGTTGAAGGCCATCGACCCGGAGAACAAGATCGTCTCGGCCAACATCACCTGGCCGGGCCTGCACTGGATGGACGCCTACCTGAGCGCAGGCGCTGCAAAGCACATCGACGTGCTGGCCTACCACTACTACGGCGGCGAGAACGCGGAGGCGGCGGCCCTCTATCACTACAACGTGCGCCAGCTGGCGGCTCGCCACGGGCTGTCGCACCTGCCGATCTTCAACACCGAAGGCGATTCGACCTGCGACATCACGAGCCTGGCCTGCCCCGGTATCGACCGGCCGCTGGAGCATGCCCGCCTCAATGCCCGTGCCATGCTGACCATGGCTGCCGCCGGCGTGGGCAACTACAACTACTACTACATGGAAGGCCGCAACGCTGACAAGGCGCTGCTCTCCAGCACCGACTGGACCACCGTGACGCCGGCCGGCCTTGGCTATGCCGCAGTCAGCGGATGGCTGGCCGGGGCCACCGTGCAGGACGGCTGGTGCGGTGACGGCTGGTGCGTGCTGCGCCTGCAGGGGCGTGGCTGGGCGGTGTGGCCGGTGCGCGACAGTGTCAACGTCACACTGCCCTTCACGCCGGTCGCGGCGCGGCTGCTCGACGGCCAGCGCATCGGGGTGAGCGGCACCTCCCGGTTCCTGCTGGAAGGGCCGGTCTTCTTCGAGCAGTCGGGCGCGCCTGCCTTCTGACAGCGGGCCCGGCTGCAGCCGGCAGGCCGCGGCCGCCCGGGTCGCGGCCGGCCGGCCACCCACCACCGCGCAGGGGGCTGGCATGAGGACGTGACCCGGCTGTGACGGCCGAGCTGTGCGGTGGTGTATTCGGAAGTGTCATGGCGCCTTTGTGGCGCGCGGGCTCAATGCCGCCCGGCGACGCCTGCCTGCTTCATGAGGGGGGGCGGTGTCGCGACAACACCGAACTCACTACCGAGGACCTCATGAAAAAATCGATACTGCTGAGCACGCTCGCCCTGCTGTCCTGCGCCCCCGCCTGGGCCCAGACCACGTCCAACGTGACGCTCTACGGCCGGGTGGACCTGGGCCTCGCCCGCAACATCGGCGACGACACCCTCAAGCTGCAGGAAGGCTCGGGCAACCGGCTTGGCGTGCGCGGCAGCGAAGACCTGGGCGGCGGCCTGAAGGCCATCTTCAACATCGAGCACCGCTTCACCGCCGACGACGGCGTCGCCAACAAGACCTTCTGGCAGGGCCGCTCCGTGGTGGGGATGCAGGGCGGCTTCGGCACCGTGACGCTGGGCCGCGACTACACGCCGGCCCGCAATGTCGCCAACGCGCTCGACCCCTGGGGCGGCGACACGGTGGCCAAGCACGAGAGCAACCTGCTGGGCGACAGCAGCAAGCTGGCCCCCACCCGCAAGGCCAACGCCATCACCTACGCCAGCCCCGACTTCAGCGGCTTCAAGGCGCAGGCCCAGATCGCGCTGGACGAGGACGAGGCCACCGACACCAAGACCACCTACGGCCTCTCCCTGGGCTACGTGGGCGGGCCGCTGTCGGTGAGCTACGGCTTCGACAAGTTCGCGAAGAAGAACGCCACCTGGCATGTGGTGGGTGGCTCCTGGGACCTCGGCATGGCCAAGCTGTTGGGCGGCTTTGGCACCGGCAAGGACGCCAAGGGCGACAAGCGCCGCGCCTGGATCGTCGGCGCCGCCGCGCCGCTGGCCAGCGGCGAGCTGCGCCTGGCCTATAGCAAGCTGGAGACGAAGGACCCGGACCAGGACCTGTCGTCCAAGTTCGGCATCGGCTACCACTACCCGCTGTCCAAGCGCACCACCGTCTATGTGGATGTGGCCAACGACAGCGAAGCGAAGGAAGACAAGACCGGCGTCGACTTCGGCATCAAGCACAATTTCTGACGTTCGCCTCTGTCCAGAGCGCGACTTGCAGCCGCCCCGCGGGGCGGCTTTTTTGCGTCCGCGTGCGGCGCGGCCGCCTCATGCCGGGCTGGTGCCGCCGCCCGCCGTGGCGGCGGCCACCAGGCGCTGCACCAGCGGGTGCTGGATCTTGCGCTGCGCGGTGATGAGGTAGAAATGCTCGGCCACGTCGGTGCAATGGCCGAGCAGCGTCAGGCCGTGCACGCGCGTCAGCTCGTCGTGCGACCACTGTGGCGCCGGGAAAGCGCCACTGCCGCTGCGTCCGAAGGTGGCCAGCAGCGCGCTGTCCTCGAACTCGCCGACCACCAGCGGCCGCACGCCCACCCGCTCGAACCAGTGCTCCAGCCGTGCCCGCAGGGCCCCATGCGTGGTGGGCAGCAAGACTGGCAGCCGCCCCAGGCAGGCCGGAAAGTCCTGGGTGGCGCTTCCCAGCAGCGCGGCCGGCGCATACCAGGCCACCGGTGCCTCGCCCAGCGCATGGCTGTACAGCTTGAGGTTGGGATTGGGCGGGGCAGGGCGGTCGGACAGCACCACGTCGAGCCGATGCAGCGCCAGTTCGGCCAACAAGCGCTCAATCTCGTCCTCGTGGCACAGCAGCCGTACCTGGTGCCCCGCCATGGCGGGCTGCAAGAGCTGCGGCACGGCCAGCTTGGGCAGGCCGTCGGAAATGCCCACGGCCAGGCGCACACTGCGCTCGGTGGCCGCCTCGCGCACCAGGCCCGGCAACTGCTCGCCGAGCTGGAAGATCAGTTCGGCCTGTGCAAGTGCCGCGGCACCTGCCTCGGTCAGCGCCACGCCCCGGCCGGCCGGCTTGAGCAGCGCATGGCCCAGCGAGCGCTCCAGCTCACGCACCTGGGCACTCACGGTCTGCACCGCCATGTCGAGCCGTTGCGCCGCCCGGGCCATGCCGCCTTCCTTGGCGACGACCCAGAAATAGTAGAGGTGGCGATAGTTGAATGAGGTGGCCATGCTTCAAGTTCGGGAATTCCGAAGTATCCTTCTGCGAAACCTATGTTTTTTCAGAAGCAATTCTTGCCTATCTTCGGCAATCGCCTCATCCCTTCATCAATGCAAGGAGACCTGACTGATGAAATCCTTCCTGCTCGCCCTGTCGATTGCCGTCGCCGGGCTGGGTTTCGGCGGCCTGCCGTCCGAGGCCGAGGCCAAGCGCATTGGCGGCGGCAAGAGCGCCGGCATGCAACGCCAGATGCCCCCGCGCACCCCTGACAACACACCGGCCACCCCGGCCAACCCCAACCAGGCGTCGCCTGGCGTGCCGGCGGCTGCCGGTGCCGCCGCTGCAGCGCCGGGCAAGCGCTCATGGCTGGGCCCGGTCGCCGGCATCGCTGCGGGCCTCGGCATTGCCGCGCTGCTCAGCCATTTCGGCCTCGGCGAAGGCATGGCCAACATGCTGACCATGATGCTGATGGCGGCCGCGCTGTTCTTCGTCATCCGCTTCCTGATGCGCCGCTTCGGCGGCGGTGCGGCGCGCCAGGCTCCGGCTGGCATGCAGTTGGCCGGCGCGCATGCGCACGGCGGCAGCGGCCCCGCGCCGTTCGGTACCCCGGCAGCCGCGCAGCCGATGCAGCGCACCGCTGGCGAATTCAAGCCGGTCTCTGCCGCTGCGGCGGGCGGCATCTCGCTCGGCAAGGGCGCTTCGGCACCGGCCGGCGTCGCCGTTCCCGGCTTTGATGCGCAAGGCTTCGAGCGCGTGGCGAAGATGCTGTTCATCCGCCTGCAGGCGGCCAACGATGCCCAGGAAGTGGACGACCTGCGCAAGTTCACGACACCGGAGCTGTTTGCCTCGCTGCGCCTGGACCTGCAGGAGCGCCAGGGCGCCGCACAGCGCACCGACGTGCTGCAACTCGAGGCCGAGGTGATCCACCCGGCGCAAGAGAACGGCCAGTGGGTGGTGACGGTGCGCTTCCACGGCCTCATCCGCGAGGCGGCCGAGGCGCCGGCCGAGCCGTTCAACGAGCTGTGGCACTTCGTGCGCCCGCTCGACGAGAGCCGCGACTGGGCCATTGCCGGCATCACGCAGGCATCCTGAGCCTGCACGGCTCGGCCAAGCTGGCAGCCCGTGTGGCTGCCGGCAAAAAGGGCGGCTTCGGCCGCCCTTTTTGCTGCCCGCCGGCTGCCCTCGGGGGCTGTCACTCAAGCGTGCCGGCGACCGCCTGCCGCCTCTGGAGCCGTCGCCGCATCGGCCGCCTGCCTCTCATTCCCTATGCCGGACCACCGGCATGGGGCCGCGGGGCGCCGCAGCGGCCCTTCGCCGCGAGAGCACGAAACCGCCCGGCCTGCCAGGCGGGACGAGGCGCCAACGCTGCCAACAGGGTTCGCCGGCGCAAGGATGACTTCGATGTGAATCAGTCCTAACATGCCCGCATGCGACGCAGCCTGGTTTCCTTCTTCATCGCCGTGCCCCTGCTCGGCGCCTGCAGTTCGGTTGGCGTGGGCCTGTCGGTGCCGGTCGGCTTCGGCGGCGTCGGCGTGTCCATCGGCTCGGACGGCCGCATCGGCGGCACGGTCGGGGTGGGGCGGGGCGGCGTTGGTGTCGGCATCGGCGGCACCACCCGGTTGCCGGCGGCCGCCGAGGCGCCGCAGTCCGCCGCTTCGCAACCCGCAGCGGCGGCTTCCTCGGCCAGCGGCGGCGCCGCGCGCTGAAGCCCATCGTGGCTGCCGTCGCGATGCCTGTCCCGCCGGTTGCGGCGAGGCATCGCGGCGGCCGTGCCGGCCCTGGCATCCGCCAGATGCTTCACATGCTAAGCAGTTGCCGCAGTGGCGAGCGAGTTACAACGGTGTTAGAGTGCGCCGTCTGAAAAGCAGGTCCTTCCCGTCCCCTTTGCTGGTTTCTGTATTGATTCCAGATGAAAGGCGGGTCGCAATCCGCCAACCGGTCAAGCCGTGTCGCGGAAGGTTGTCCAACCAGCCAACAGCCCTGGAAACCGGGGTGAAAGGTGAGCGAAATGATGCAGCAATACAGGTCGAACTCGTACCTGTTCGGGGGCAATGCGCCCTATGTGGAAGAGTTGTACGAGGCCTATCTCGACAACCCCGGCTCGGTGCCGGACAACTGGCGTGCCTACTTCGATGCGCTGCAGAACGTCCCCGCCGCCGACGGCTCCGAAGCGCGTGACGTGCCGCATGCGCCGGTGATCGAATCCTTCGCCCAGCGCGCCAAGTCCAACGCCTTCGCGGTCAAGGCCAGCAGTGCCGACCTGGCCGTGGCGCGCAAGCAGGTCCACGTCCAGTCCCTCATCGCTGCCTATCGCTTCCTCGGCTCCCGCTGGGCCGACCTCGACCCGCTCAAGCGCCAGGAGCGCCCCCGCATCCCCGAGCTGGAGCCGGCGTTCTACGACCTGAGCGAGTCCGACATGGACATCACGTTCAGCGCGACGAACACCTACTTCACCAAGGCCGAGCAGATGACGCTGCGCGAGATCGTGCAGGCCTTGCGCGAGACCTACTGCGGCACCATTGGCGCCGAGTTCATGCACATCACCGAGCCGGCTGAAAAGCGCTGGTGGCAGCAGCAGCTCGAAAGCATCCGCTCCAAGCCGGTCTTCACCGCCGAGAAGAAGAAGGCCATCCTCGAGCGCCTGACCGCCGCCGAAGGCCTGGAGCGCTACCTGCACACGAAGTACGTCGGCCAGAAGCGCTTCTCGCTGGAAGGCGGCGAGAGCTTCATCGCCTCGATGGACGAGCTGATCAAGCGCGCCGGCGAAAAGGGCGTGCAGGAAATCGTCATCGGCATGGCCCACCGCGGCCGCCTGAATGTGCTGGTGAACACGCTGGGCAAGACCCCGCGCGACCTGTTCTCCGAGTTCGACCACACCGCGCCCGAAGACCTGCCGGCCGGCGACGTCAAGTACCACCAGGGCTTCTCCAGCGACGTCTCCACCCCTGGCGGCCCGGTGCACCTGAGCCTGGCCTTCAACCCCTCGCACCTGGAGATCGTCAACCCGGTGGTCGAAGGCTCGGTCAAGGCCCGCATGGACCGCCGCGGCGACAAGGCTGGCGACCAGGTGCTGCCGGTGCTGGTGCACGGCGACGCGGCCTTCGCCGGCCAGGGCGTCGTGATGGAAACGCTGGCGCTGGCCCAGACCCGTGGCTACTACACGGGCGGCACGGTGCACATCGTCATCAACAACCAGATCGGCTTCACCACCTCCGACCCGCGCGACAGCCGCTCGACGCTGTACTGCACCGACGTCGTCAAGATGATCGAGGCCCCGGTGCTGCACGTGAACGGCGATGACCCCGAGGCTGTGGTGCTGGCCACGCAGCTGGCGCTCGACTACCGCCAGGAGTTCAACAAGGACGTGGTGGTCGACATCGTCTGCTTCCGCAAGCTGGGCCACAACGAGCAGGACACCCCTTCGCTGACCCAGCCGCTGATGTACAAGAAGATCGCGGCCCACCCCGGTACCCGCAAGCTCTACGCCGACAAGCTGAGCACGCAGGGCGCCATCGCCGGCGACGAGGCCGACGAGATGGCCAAGGCCTACCGCGCCGCGATGGACGCCGGCAAGCACACGGTCGACCCGGTGCTGACCGACTACAAGAGCAAGTACGCGGTGGACTGGTCGCCCTTCCTCGGCAAGAAGTGGACCGACGCGGCCGACACCGCGCTGCCGCTGGCCGAGGTCAAGCGCCTGGCCGAGCGCATCACCACCATCCCGAGCAACTTCAAGGTGCACCCGCTGGTCGAGAAGGTCATCGCCGACCGCGCCGCGATGGGCCGTGGCGAGATCAACGTCGACTGGGGCATGGGCGAGCACCTGGCCTTCGCCTCGCTGGTGGCCAGCGGCTACCCGGTGCGCCTGTCGGGCGAGGACTGCGGCCGCGGCACCTTCGTGCACCGCCATGCCGTGCTGCATGACCAGAACCGCGAGAAGTGGGACGAGGGCAGCTACATCCCGCTGCAGAACGTGGCCGACAACCAGGCTCCGTTCGTCGTCATCGACTCCATCCTCTCCGAGGAAGCGGTGCTCGGCTTCGAATACGGCTATGCCAGCGCCGACCCCAACACCCTGGTGATCTGGGAAGCGCAGTTCGGCGACTTCGTCAACGGCGCCCAGGTGGTGATCGACCAGTTCATCGCCTCCGGCGAAGTGAAGTGGGGTCGTGCCAACGGCCTGACCCTGATGCTGCCGCACGGCTACGAAGGCCAGGGCCCCGAGCACTCCTCGGCCCGCCTGGAGCGCTTCATGCAGCTGGCCGCGGACAACAACATCCAGGTCGTGCAGCCCACCACCGCCAGCCAGATCTTCCACGTGCTGCGCCGCCAGCAGGTGCGCATGTTCCGCAAGCCGCTGGTCATCATGACGCCGAAGTCGCTGCTGCGGAACAAGGACGCCACCTCGCCGCTGGCCGAGTTCACCAAGGGCGAGTTCCGCACGGTCATCGGCGAGCTGAACCCGCAGGTGGATGCGGCCAAGGTCAAGCGCGTCATCGCCTGCTCGGGCAAGGTCTACTACGACCTGGTCAAGAAGCGCGAGGAGAAGAAGGCTGCCGACGTTGCCATCATCCGCGTCGAGCAGCTCTATCCCTTCCCGCACAAGGCCTTCGCGGCCGAGCTGAAGAAGTACCCCAACCTGGTCGATGTCGTGTGGTGCCAGGACGAGCCGCAAAACCAGGGCGCCTGGTTCTTCGTGCAGCACTACATCCACGAGAACATGAGCGAAGGCCAGAAGCTGGGTTATGCCGGCCGTCCGGCCTCGGCTTCGCCGGCAGTGGGCTACGCCCACCTGCACCAGGAGCAACAGAAGGCGCTGCTCGACCAGGCCTTCGCCAAGCTCAAGGGTTTCGTCCTCACCAAATAAGCAGCTTCGCGGTCGGGGCGGGCGCCGCCTGCCCCGCCTGACCGCCTGCGCGGCGCCGGGCCAGGGGCCGGCCGCGCCGCATCACAGACATCGAAAGACACGTTATGGCAATCGTAGAAGTCAAGGTTCCGCAGCTCTCCGAATCGGTGGCCGAAGCCACCCTGCTGCAATGGAAGAAGAAGCCCGGCGAAGCCGTGGCCCAGGACGAAATCCTGATCGAGATCGAAACCGACAAGGTCGTGCTGGAAGTGCCGGCGCCTGCCGCCGGCGTGATGGGTGAGCTGGTGGTGGCTGACGGCGGCACCGTCACCTCCGACCAGGTCATCGCCAAGATCGACACCGAAGGCAAGGCCGGTGCAGCCGCTCCCGCTGCCAGTGCTCCGGCTGCTGCGGCGCCGGCGCCTGCTGCGGCGTCGCCGGCAGCGCCTGCCGCCGCGACGGGCGGCAGCAAGTCCGACGTGGCGATGCCCGCTGCCGCCAAGCTGATGGCCGAGAACCACCTGACCGCCGGCTCGGTGGCCGGCACCGGCAAGGACGGCCGCATCACCAAGGGTGACGTGCTGGGCGCGATCGAAGGCGGTGCCAAGCCCGCCGCTGCGGTGCCCGCACCGGTGCAGGTCCCGGCGGCACCCGCCGTCGCCAAGCCCCTGCCGGCCGTGGCCGCGCCGGTGGCCAACCTGGGCGACCGCCCTGAGCAGCGCGTGCCGATGAGCCGCCTGCGTGCCCGCGTGGCCGAGCGCCTGCTGCAGTCGCAAGCCACCAACGCCATCCTGACCACGTTCAACGAAGTGAACATGGCGCCGGTGATGGAGATGCGCAAGAAGTTCCAGGAGAAGTTCGAGAAGGAGCACGGCGTCAAGCTCGGCTTCATGAGCTTCTTCGTCAAGGCGGCGGTGCATGCGCTGAAGAAGTACCCGGTGCTCAACGCCTCGGTGGACGGCAACGACATCGTCTACCACGGCTACTTCGACATCGGCATTGCCGTCGGCTCGCCGCGCGGCCTGGTGGTGCCCATCCTGCGCAACGTCGACCAGATGACCTTCGCCGAGATCGAGAAGAAGATCGCCGAATTCGGCCAGAAGGCCAAGGACGGCAAGCTGGGCCTCGAGGACCTCTCGGGCGGCACCTTCTCCATCTCCAACGGCGGCGTGTTCGGCTCGATGCTGTCCACCCCCATCATCAACCCGCCGCAGTCGGCCATCCTGGGCGTGCACGCCACCAAGGACCGCCCGGTGGTGGAGAACGGCCAGATCGTGATCCGTCCGATCAACTACCTGGCCATGTCCTATGACCACCGCATCATCGACGGCCGCGAAGCCGTGCTGGGCCTGGTGGCCATGAAGGAAGCGCTGGAAGATCCGGCCCGCCTGCTGTTCGACATCTGAGGACCCGACGATGAGCAAACAATTCGACGTCATCGTCATCGGCGGCGGCCCCGGCGGCTACATCGCCGCCATCCGCGCGGCCCAACTGGGCTTCAACACCGCCTGCATCGACGAATGGAAGAACAGCAAGGGCGGCCCGGCCCCGGGCGGCACCTGCACCAACGTCGGCTGCATTCCCTCGAAGGCGCTGCTGCAGTCCTCCGAGCATTTCGAGCAGGCCGGCCACTCCTTCGCCGACCACGGCATCTCGCTGTCCAACCTGTCGATGGACGTGGCGAAGATGCTGGGCCGCAAGGACACCGTCGTGAAGCAGAACAACGACGGCATCCTCTACCTGTTCAAGAAGAACAAGGTCAGCTTCTTCCACGGCCGCGGCTCCTTTGCCAAGGCGGTGGAGGGCGGCTATGAGATCAAGGTCAGCGGCACGACCGAGGACACCCTGGTCGGCAAGCACATCATCGTGGCCACCGGCTCGAACGCACGCGCCCTGCCGGGCGCGGCCTTCGACGAGGACAAGATCCTCTCCAACGACGGTGCCCTGCGCATCCCGGCGGTGCCGAAGAAGCTGGGCGTGATCGGCTCCGGCGTCATCGGCCTGGAGATGGGCTCGGTGTGGCGCCGCCTGGGCGCCGAGGTGACGGTGCTGGAAGCGCTGCCGACCTTCCTCGGCGCGGTGGACGAGCAGATTGCCAAGGAAGCGCTGAAGATCTTCACCAAGCAGGGCCTGAAGATCGAGCTGGGCGTGAAGATCGCCGAGGTGAAGACCGACGGTGAAGGCGTGGCGGTGAACTATGTCGATGCCAAGGGCGGCTCGCAGATCCTGTCGGTGGACAAGCTGATCGTCTCGATCGGCCGGGTGCCGAACACCATCGGCCTGAACCCCGAGGCAGTGGGCCTGAAGCTGGACGAGCGCGGCGCCATCGTGGTGGACGACGACTGCAAGACCAACCTGCCCAATGTCTGGGCGGTGGGTGACGTGGTGCGCGGCCCGATGCTCGCGCACAAGGCCGAGGAAGAAGGCGTGGCGGTGGCCGAGCGCATTGCCGGCCAGCATGGCCACGTCAACTTCAACACCGTGCCCTGGGTCATCTACACCCACCCGGAAATCGCCTGGGTGGGCCAGACCGAGCAGCAGCTGAAGGCCGCCGGTCGTGCCTACAAGGCCGGCAGCTTCCCCTTCCTGGCCAACGGTCGCGCGCGGGCGCTGGGCGACACCACCGGCCTGGTGAAGTTCCTGGCGGACGCCAAGACCGACGAGATCCTGGGCGTGCACATCATCGGCCCCTACGCCTCGGAACTGATCGCCGAGAGCGTGGTGGCGATGGAGTTCAAGGCGAGCGCCGAAGACATCGCGCGCATCTGCCACGCCCACCCGTCGCTGAGCGAGGCGACCAAGGAAGCCGCCCTGGCGGTGGACAAGCGCACGCTCAACTTCTGAGCCTTGGCCGGGGCGCCGCTGCCCGGCCTACCGGCCTGAGCCGGTGGGCCCGCGGCGGCAGCGGCCCCTGCATCACCGGGACGGAGGGCGACTTGCGGGTCGCCCTTTTCACGCGCGCTCCCAGGAGCCGGCGAACAACGACAACAGGTTTCGATGGTCACCGTTACCGAGCTGTACGAACAGACGCTGAAGGAGCGCGGCTATCGCAGCGATCCGGCGCAGCTGCGCGCCATCGAGGCGCTGCAGCGCTGCTACGACGAGTGGGTGGACTACAAGGCCCGCCGCTCCAATGCGCTGACCAAGCTGCTGCGGCGCCCGCCGCTGCCCAGGGGCGTCTACATGTTCGGTGGGGTGGGGCGGGGCAAGAGCTTCCTGATGGACTGCTTCTTCAACGCCGTGCCGGTGCAGCGCAAGACGCGACTGCATTTCCACGAGTTCATGCGCGAGGTGCATCGCGAGCTGGCCGAGCTGAAGGGCATGGCCGACCCGCTGGACGAGTTGGGCCGGCGCATCGCGCGGCGGCACCGGCTGATCTGCTTCGACGAGTTCCATGTGGCGGACGTCACCGACGCGATGATCCTGCACCGCCTGCTGCAGGCCTTGTTCGACAACCGGGTCAGCATCATCACCACGTCCAACTTCCATCCCGACGAGCTCTATCCCAACGGGCTGCATCGCGACCGTATCCTGCCGGCCATCGAGCTACTGAAGGACAAGCTGGAGGTGATCAACGTCGATAACGGCACTGACTACCGGCGCCGCACGCTGGAGCAGGTGCAGCTGTACCACACGCCGCTGGGCATCGAGGCCGACACCCAGATGCAGCAGGCCTTCGAGCGCCTGGCCGAGGCACGTGACGAGGACCCGCTGCTCCATATCGAGCACCGGGAGATTCGCGCCCGGCGCCGCGCCGGCGGCGTGGTGTGGTTCGATTTCCAGACGCTGTGCGGTGGGCCGCGCTCGCAGAACGACTACCTGGAACTGGCCACCCAGTTCCACACCCTGCTGTTGTCGAACGTGCCCCGCATGTCGCCGCGGCTCGCATCCGAGGCCCGCCGCTTCACCTGGCTGGTGGACGTGCTGTATGACCGCCGCGTCAAGCTGATGCTGTCGGCCGAAGTGCCGCCCGAGCAGCTCTACACCGACGGCCCGCTGGCGCACGAGTTCCCACGCACCGTCTCGCGGCTGCACGAGATGCAGTCGACCGAGTTCCTCTCGCTGGCACACCGCAATGTGGACACCCGGCTGACCTGAACGCCGCCAGCGGCCACCGCTCGCGGCAGCCGCCGGTGTTCGGCGCCGGCTTGCCGCGCAGGCCGCCTGTCGGCCGCTGGCCGGCCTGCAGGTGTCGCGCCCGCTGGGGTCCACTGAGGGCCCTCGCGACCTGCCTTGCAGGCGTCTATCATGCCGTGCCGGCTCCCGGCAGGTGGCGCGGGAAGCGGGGTGGGCGATGCGCGGCATATTGCCCCAGACTCATGGCACATCGCTCGTGGCACAGGGCGCACGGCACATGGCGCACGGCATGGCGCATGGCACGGCGCATGGCATGGCGCACGGCATGGCGCACGGCGCATGGCGCATGGCGCGCAGCCGACCGCGCGACGGCTGACTCACGACGCATGCCGGATCGTGCTGAGCGCGGCCTGCAAGGCGGCCAAGTCGATGGGCTTGGTCAGGTGGTGGTCGAAGCCGGCGGCCTGGGTCATCTGCTTGTGCTGCTCGTGGCCCCAGCCGGTCAGGGCAATCAGCAGGGCGTCCTTGCTGTGCGGATGCTGGCGAATCAGCCGGGCCAGCTCGAAGCCGTCCATCACCGGCATGCCGAGGTCGATCACCACCGCGTCGGGCTGGAATCCGTCGTCGATCGCGTAGAGGGCCGCATCGCCGTCGTAGCAGACCTTGGCATCCGCCCCGATCAGGCGCAGCAGTGCGCCTACCGGGTCTGCCGCCGCGCGGTTGTCGTCCACCACCAGCACCCGGGCGGAGAGGCGAAAGCTGCGCGCTTCGGCCGGGCTGAGGGTGGGCAAGCCCTGGGTCGCCAGCGGCAGGTGCACGGTGAACTCGCTGCCCTGGCCGGACCCCTCGCTGTAGGCAGCGACGCTGCCGCCATGCAGCTCCACCAACCGGCGCACCAGCGCCAGCCCCACCCCCAGTCCCGCGCTGAGCGCGGTGCCTGGGCTGGGCACCTGGGCGAACAGGTCGAAGACATGCGGCAGCATGGCCGGCTCGATGCCATGGCCGCTGTCGCGCACCGAGATGTGCGCCTGCTGGCCTTCTCGCTGCACGGTGAGCCAGATGTCGCCACCCGGCGCGGTATGGCGCGCGGCGTTGTTGAGCAGGTTGGTGACCACCTGGGTCAGGCGGACCCGGTCACCCTGCACCCGCAGCGGCGCGGCGAGCAGAGAAAGGTGCAGGCGCTGACGCGCGTCGATGATGTGCGGCATGCTGGCCTCGACGGCCGTGTTCACCACCAGCAGCAGGTCGACGTTTTCCTTGCGCAGGGCGATCTTGCCGTGGGTGATGCGCTGCACGTCGAGCAGGTCGTCCACCAGGTGCACCAGGTGGTTCACCTGCCGCTCCAGCATCTCGTGCAGGGGGGCAGGGTCCAGCGCGCCGGGTGCGCTCAGGCGCAGCAGCTCCAGCGCGCTGCGCAGCGGTGCCAGCGGGTTGCGCAGCTCATGCGAGAGCATGGCGAGGAATTCGTCCTTCTGACGGTCACGCTCTTCCAGTTCACGCTGCACGGCTTCGAGCTGGTCGCGCTGGTGGCGCACCGCCTGCAATTCCACCGACTCGGAGTGCATGCGCCCCGACCGGGCGCCGACATCCTCACCGTGCAGCAGGTGTCCGAGCGCCGGGTACCCGGCCAACAGCGCCTGCAGATCGTCTTCATAAGCCAGCTCGGGGTGCAACAGGCTCCAGGCATGGGCGGCCCGGATGTAGGCCAGGCAGGCCAGCAGCCGTTCGCAGCGCAGCAGGCCGAGCGCCTGCCGCAGCGCCTGGGTGGCGTCTTCTGCGCGGGTGGGGTCGGTGAAGAGGGCCGTGGCCACGTCGAACAGCTGCTGCTCCAGCGGCGTGTCGGGCGCCGGCCAGGCGGCAAGGGGGGCCTCGCGTGCAGCAAGCTGGGCAATGGCTGTCTGCACCTGCTCGCTGCCCGCCGGCGCCCGCTTCAGCAGGGCCAGCACCTGCTCGACGCTGGCCGGGCAGGCGGCGGCATCGCCGGCGGGACGGCCCCGGCCGAGCAGGTAGCCCACATGCCGGACGATGCAGTAGCGCCGTTCGCAAAAGCGCGAGAGATGGACGAACAGGCGTTCCTTGAACAGCGAGGGCAGCGGATTGTCGAGGTAGGCCGCCTTGGCAAACTGCCACAGCGCCGGCAGCCAGCCCGGCATGCCGCCGGCGGCCCTGAAGAAGTTCGGCAGCAGCCCCAGTCGCTCGGTGATC
The DNA here is from genome assembly GCF_030419005.1 of Eleftheria terrae. Taxonomy (NCBI): domain Bacteria; kingdom Pseudomonadati; phylum Pseudomonadota; class Betaproteobacteria; order Burkholderiales; genus Eleftheria; species Eleftheria terrae. The sequence goes on along the minus strand of NZ_CP106951.1, from coordinate 1,043,253 downwards.
TCCCTTTCGACAGCCGCTTCGTGGCCGGGGGCCGCGGCTCCGCCACCGGCGGTGTTCTTCGGGGTCGCATCGGCTGCTGCAAGGGGGGAGGCGGGGTCGCCGTGCGGCATGCCGCTCGACCGGGGGCCGCTGGCAGTGCCGGCCAGCAGGCCGCTTGGCACGTCGTTCGGAGCGCTGCCCGTATCGGGGGGCTTGCCCGCCGCGCCATGCACCGTGCTGCCGGGCCCGGCGCCTGGTGCGGTGCTCGACGCACCGTGCGTGGAATCTCCCGGCGTGACGAGGGCAGCAGGGTGCTGCGGGGCGGTGACGGGCATGGCGGCTCCTGGTGATGGCGGAAGGGAGCCGCAATGGCGCGTGCCATGCACCGGGCTCCTGCTCGCCCGCAAGGGCTGGCAGGCGGCAAGCCAGGCCGGGTGCGGTCAGTGGCGTGGAATCTAAGCCCTTGCGGGGGGCATTTCAACGCGGGTTCTGACAGTCGCCCTGGAACCGCCTCAGCTGAGCGCTTCGATGCGCACCACCGCGAGCGACAGGTTGTCGCCGCCTCCGCGGGCCCGCTGGCGCGCCTTGCTGATCAGCATTTCGCTTGCCTCGCGCGGTGGCAAGGTGTGCAGGATGGCGCCCAGCTCCCGGGGGCTGAAGTAGTGCCACAACCCGTCGCTGCAGGCCAGCAACGCATCGCCCACCTCGAGTCGGGCGATGTGGTGGGTGGTCACCGGTGGATCCTGGAAGGTGCCCAGGCAGCCGGTCAGCAGGTTGGACTGCGGGTGCACATTGGCCTCGTCCTCGGTGATCTGCCCCTCGTCGACCAGGCGCTGCACATAGGAGTGGTCCTTGGTGCGGCTCACCATGTCGGCGCCACGGAAGTGGTAGACCCGCGAGTCGCCGGCATGGATGACCGCGCATTCCCGGCTCGGATTGATGAGGAAAGCCGCCACCGTGCTGTGCGGCTCCTCTTCGGCCGTGATGGCGGTGAGCTTGATCATCAGGTGCGACTCGAGCACCAGCTGCTTGAGGGTCTCGGCCGCGTCGTCGCTCGACGGCGCATAGCGCTCGAACAACTGGCGCGCGGTGAGGACGACCTGGTCGGAGGCCTTGCGGCCGCCGCTCTTGCCGCCCATGCCGTCGGCCACGATGCCCAGCAGGCAGCCGCTGACACGCGGATGGGCCAGCACCTCCACCTGGTCTTGCTGGTAGGTGCGGTCGCCCCGGTGGATGCCGGTGGCGGCGGTGAGACGGTAACCCTTGGGTGGAGCGCTCATGGTCGGCCCGTTACAAAACAGCGAAAACTATAATCGAGGCGACCCCGATCCCTGCCGAGTACTCCTACTGATGGCCTCCATGAATGAAAACCTGCACTCGCCTCAGCGTCGGCTGATCGAGCTGCGCATGGAACACGCGGACCTCGACAACCTGATCGACCAGACCGAAGGACAGCGCCCGCTGGACGAATTGTCGCTGCGCCGGCTCAAGAAGCGCCGCCTGCTGCTGCGCGACCACATCGCCCGGCTGGAAACCCAACTCGACCCGCAAGAGCCGGCATGAGCGCCGCTCGCAGGCCATGCCCCCGCAGTGCGCAGCACGAAAGCCACCCCATGACCGTTGCCCAGCCGCCTGAAGGCAGCCCCATGGCAGCGCACCTCCCGAAGGGCCCCCGATGAACCCCGCCGACTCGGCCACCGAGGCCGACGACTTCCTGGCCGGCAGCGGCTGGGGTGACGATCTCATGGCGCCGCCGCCATCCCACCAGGATGGCGTGCTGGTGCAGGCGGTGCTCGACACCTTCGCGCCCGGCGGCGCGCTGTCGCAAGCCGATGCCGACTACCGCGAGCGGGCGCCGCAGACCGAGCTGGCGCGCGAGATCGCGCGTGCCATCGAGGCGCGCCGGCCCATCGTCGCAGAGGCCGGCACCGGCGTGGGCAAGACCTTCGCCTACCTGGTGCCGGCGTTGCTGGCCGACGGCCGGGTGCTCGTCAGCACCGCGACCAAAAGCCTGCAGGACCAGCTGTTCCTGCGCGACCTTCCCCATGTGCGCGATGCGCTGCAGGTGCCGGTGCAGCTGGCCCTGCTGAAGGGGCGCGGCAGCTACCTGTGCCTGCACCGGCTGGAGCAGGCGCGGCACGACAGTGCGCTGCCCGACCGCTGGGCGGTGCGCACCCTGGCGAAGATCGAGCAGTGGTCGCACGGCACCAGGAGCGGCGACCTGGCCGAACTCGACGGCCTGGATGACCGCTCGCCGGTGATCCCGCTGGTCACCTCCACCCGCGACAACTGCCTGGGCTCGGACTGTCCCAGCTACCGCGACTGCCACGTGATGAAGGCCCGGCGTGAAGCGCTGGCCGCCGACGTGGTGGTGGTGAACCACCACCTGTTCTTTGCCGATCTGGCGTTGCGCGAAACAGGCATTGCCGAGTTGCTGCCGAGCGCAGACGCCGTGATCTTCGACGAAGCGCACCAGCTGGCCGAGGCCGGCGTGCAGTTTCTCGGCACGACGCTGGCCACCGGCCAGGTGCTCGACTTCTCCCGCGACATGCTGGCGGCCGGCTTGCAACACGCGCGCGGGCTGGCGCCCTGGTCGGAGCTGGCGGCCGCCTGCGAGCGCGCCGCGCGCGATCTGCGGCTGGCGGCGGCTGGCTCGCTGCGTGAAGTGCGGGGGGTGGTCAAGCTGCGCTGGCAGGAGCGCGCCGGGCGGCCCGAGTTCCTCGACGCGCTGCAGGCGCTTGGCGAGCATGCGCGCGCCGCCGACCAGGCGCTGAACAACGTGGCCGAGGTCGCGCCCGATTTCCCCAAGCTCCAGGAGCGGGCCCGCCTGCTGGCGAAGAAGGCGGGCGGCTTTGCGTTCGATGCGGCGGCCGGCAAGGTGCGCTGGATCGACATCAGCCCGCAGCAGGCCCGGCTGGTGGAGTCGCCGCTGGATATCCGCGAGGCGATGCGCGAGCAGCTCGACAGTCATTCGAAAGCCTGGATCTTCACCTCCGCCACGCTGGGCGCCGACGACGAGCTGCGCTGGTTCACCGAGCCCACCGGGCTGGACGAGGCCAGGACGCTGCGGGTCGGCAGTCCCTTCAACTATCCGGAGCACGCGCGCCTCTATGTGCCACGCGTGTTCCCGCGGCCCAACGAGCCGGGGCATCCGCTGGCCGTCGCCCGGCTGGCGGCCCGCCTGGCCCAGGCGGTGGGTGGCCGAACCTTCGTGCTGACCACCACCTTGCGTGCGCTGCAGCAGATCGGCGAGGAGATGCAGGCGGAGTTCGAGCACGCAGGCGCCGACATCGCGGTGCTGTTGCAGGGCACCGCTCCGAAACGGCAGCTGATGCAGCAGTTCATCGCGCAACCGCGCTCGGTGCTGGTGGGCTCGCAGAGCTTCTGGGAGGGCATCGACGTGCCCGGCGAGGCCCTGCAGTGCGTGGTGATCGACAAGCTGCCTTTCCCGCCGCCCAACGACCCGCTGGTCGAGGCCCGGGTGAAGCGCCTGGAGGCCGAAGGGCGCAACGCCTTCAACGACTACTTCGTGCCGGAAGCCGCGGTGGCGCTCAAGCAGGGCGCCGGCCGGCTGATACGCACCGAGACCGACCGCGGCCTGCTGGTGGTGTGCGACCCGCGCCTGGTGAGCATGGGATATGGGCGGCGGCTACTGGCGGCGCTGCCGCCGATGACCCGCCTCGGCAGCGAGGACGAGGCGGTGGCCTGGCTGGGCGAGCTGGCGGGCGAGGCGAGCTGACCGCCCGCCGGCCCGACGCGCTTCATCTCACCAGAGCTGCCACCACGGCTTGGTGTTGCCGTCGAAGCCGCGAGCCAGGTAGGGGCTGTCGGGGAAGCTGGTCTTCAGCACGCGCTCGGCATCGTCGCGCAGCTGGGTCAGCCCGAGGCGGTCGTAGCTGCGGGCCATGATGTAGAGCGCTTCCTCCAGCGCGGGCGACTGCTGGTAGTCCTGCACCGTCTGCTGGGCCCGGTTGGCGGCGGCCAGGTAGGCGCCGCGGCGGAAGTAGTAACGCGCCACATGCACCTCGTAGGCGGCCAGCGCGTTGACGATGTAGCCCATGCGCAGGCGGGCGTCCGGCGCATAGTTGGAGGTGGGGAACTGCTCGACCAGTTGCTTGAAGGCCTGGAAGGCGTCCTTCGAGGCCTGCTGGTCGCGCTCCGACAGGTCCTGGCGCGACAGCTTGCCGAACAGGCCCAGGTTGTCGTTGAAGTTCACCACCCCCCGCAGGTAGAGCGCGTAGTCCATTGCCGGGCTGCTCGGATGCAGCTTGGCGAAGCGGTCGAGCGTGGCGAGCGCCTGCGCCTTCTCGTTGGTGCGGTAGTAGAGGTAGGCCAGCTCCAGCTGGGCCTGCTGCGCCAGCACGGTGCCGGCGGCACGGCCTTCGAGGCGCTCGTAGAACTTGATGGCGCGCTCGTAGTTGCCGGCGGCCGCCTCGTCCTTGGCCTCTGCATACAATTTCTCGGTCGACATGCCGGCCGTCTCGTCTTTCGGCGTCGAGGAGCAGCCGGCCAGCAAGGCCAGGGCGACGGCACTGGCGGCCAGGGCGGCTGAAGGCGATACGCGCCTTGCGCTCGTCGGCTCGGTTCCCGACACGGGCTTCACATCACGCATACCAGCAGTGGGCGGTGCTTGCCGCCCCCAGTCATAAGAAGGATCGCGGATTTTATATGCTTCCCCCTGCCTGCCCCGACACGTTCCCGGCCGACGCGGCCGAACTGGAAGACGAGGGCCCGGAGGTCGCCGAGGCGGAGCGCCGCGAGGCGGTCGTCGATGCGGCCAGCCACGGCCTGCGGCTGGACAAGCTGCTGGTCGGGCTGGCGGGCGAGTTCTCGCGCAGCCACCTGCAGTCGCTGATCGAGCAGGGCTGCGTGCAGCTGGACGGCAAGCCCGCCACCACCGCCAGCCGCAAGGTGCAGCTGGGCCAGCGGGTGCAGGTCGAGCTGCGCCCGACGCCGCAAAGCCAGGCTTTCCGGGCGGAGCGGCTGGCGCTGGACATCGTGTTCGAAGATGCCCACCTGATGGTCGTGCGCAAGCCGGCCGGGCTGGTGGTGCACCCGGCGGCCGGGCACTGGTCGGGCACCCTGCTGAACGGCCTGCTGGCACACCACCCGGGCGCCGCGGGCTTGCCGCGAGCCGGCATCGTGCACCGGCTCGACAAGGACACCAGCGGCCTGATGGTGGTCGGCAAGACGCTGGAGGCGGTGACCGCGCTGGTGCGGGCGATCGCCGCGCGCGAGGTGCGGCGCGAATATGCGGCCCTGGTGCACGGCGAGATCCTGCAGCCGGCCCGCCTGGCCAGCATCGACGCGCCCATCGGCCGAGACCCGCAGTCGCGCGTGCGCATGGCGGTGGTCGCCAGCGGCAAGCCGGCCCGCACCGACGTCAGTCTCGTGGCCACCGGGCAGGGCTGCTCCGCGGTGAGGTGCCGCTTGCACACCGGGCGGACGCATCAGATCCGGGTGCACCTCGCCTCGCGCGGCTTCCCGCTGGTGGCGGATGCGGTCTACGGCGGGCGGCCGGCCCTGGGCCTGCAGCGCCAGGCCCTGCACGCGGCGCGGCTGGGCTTGCTGCACCCCGTGACCGCGGCCCCGCTGAGCTTCGAGGCCGAGCCGCCGGAGGACTTCGCTGCGGCCTGGGAGCAGGTGGCTGGCACCCGTGATCTGATGTAATCAACCGACATCCAGGCCGCGGATGCCGCGCGAGGCGCCGGCTTGGATACAATGCGCCCCAGGCAAGCACCAGCCCAGAGCTTGCGGCCCGTGCCGCGCCTGCGGCTTGCGGCCGCCCCGGGCAGCGCCGGCAAGCCAGGTCCGGCGCCCTGATCCCTGGCGCCGTTGCCCAGAACCCAGAACAAGTCTCGACGACACCCGTATCCAGCGTGCGATGCACCGGCCTGCAGCGAGCAGGCTCGCCGCCATACGGCGACGCCCGATCCCGGTTGAGGACGACAACGACAACTCATGAACACACAGGATGCGAAGCGCGTCCTCGAGACGGCGCTGATCTGCGCACAACAGCCGCTGCCGCTGCGCGACTTGCGCTCCCTGTTCAATGACGAGCTGGGCGCAGACACCCTCCGCATGCTGCTCGACGAGTTGACGCGGGACTGGGAAGACCGGGGCGTCGAGTTGGTCGCGGTGTCCACCGGCTGGCGTTTCCAGAGTCGTCCCGAGATGCGCGAGTTCCTCGACCGGTTGAACCCCGAGAAGCCGCCCAAGTACTCCCGCGCGACGATGGAGACGCTGGCGATCATCGCCTACCGCCAGCCGGTCACGCGCGGTGACATCGAAGACATCCGTGGCGTCACGGTCAGCAGCCATATCATCAAGCAGCTGGAAGACCGCGGCTGGATCGACGCCATCGGCTACCGCGAGGCGCCCGGCCGCCCGGCCCTGTACGCAACGACGCGACAGTTCCTCAACGACCTCGGTCTCGCTTCGCTCGACCAGCTGCCGGCGCTGCAGAATGCCGCTACCGCGCCCGACCTGCTGGCCGCCGGCCTGATGGATGCGCCGGCGCCGGCCGAGCTCGTGCAGGACGGTCCGGCCGAGGCCGGTTCCGCGCGGGAAGTGGCCAGCGATGGCGGGCCGGAGGCGGCTGCTGCCGCCACCGAGCCGTCGCTGGCGACAGGTAACGCCGATACCGATACCGATACCGATACCGATACCGCGGTCGCGGTCGCGGCTGCCGCGCCGCTGTCTGATGCCGAGGACGAGGCCCGCGTCGACCCGCTGCCGCCTCACACCGCCCAGCCGCCCCGGCCCGACGCCGGTGTGGCTTTCGACGAGCTCCAGGAGGCGGCCGGCGTGGCAACCTCCGCGACGCTCCCCACCGATGGCGGGGCAGCCTCCGGCTGCGCCGAGATCGCCTCCGACCTTGTGCCGCAGCAGGCGATTGCGCCTGAGCTGCCGGCCTCCGACCACCCGCCCGTCAGCGACGCCGCTGAACCCGACACCCCGGATCCCACTGCCTTCCCACCGACTCGCCATGAACTCTGAATCGCAAGACCTGCCACCTTCGCCCGAGACGCAGGTGCCCACCGAAGCCACGGTGCCCTCCGAGGCGGGCGCTGCGCCGGCCGACAAGCCCAAGCGTCGCAGCCCGCGCAAGGCCAAGCCTGCGGACGTGCCGGCAGCCGAGGCGCCCGTGAGCGAGGCGGTGGCGCAGGCCCCCGCCGAGGCGCCTGCCGTCGAAGCAGCACCGGCCGCGGAGGAGGCGGTGGCAGCTGCGCCCGCCAAGAAGGCGCCGCGCCGCCGCAAGACCGCGGCTGCCGTGGCGGTCGAGGCGCTGGCAGGCGAGGCGGCCGCCGTGCCGGTGGCTGAGGGCTCGATCCCAGCGGCCGAAGTGATGCCAGCGGCTGCTCCGCAGGCGCCTCAGGTGCCGGCGACCACGGCTGTGGCGGAAGTGGCTCCTAGCGGCCGGCAGGATGCCGGGGAAACGGCAGCGGAGGCCGCCGAGGCGGGCGAGACGTTGTCGCAGTTCGGTCAAGGCGACGAGGCGCCCGCCGTTGAGGGTGAAGGCGGCGGTCGTCGTCGCCGCGACCGCCGTGGCCGACGCGGTGAACGCCAGGCCGGCGCCGAAGCGGCCGGGCAGGAGCCGTCGAAGGATGCGCCGTCCACCGAGCCGGCCGAGGCCCGCGAGCCGCGCCCGCCGCGGGAAGGTCGCGAACCGCGCGAACCGCGCGAACCGCGTGAACCGCGTGAGCCGCGCCAGGGTGGCGACCGTGCCGCCCAGGGCGAGCGCGCGGGCGGGCAGCCGCAAGGCAAGCGCGGCGCACGCGGCCAGGGCGCTGGCGGCCAGGCAGACGCGCGCCAGCGCTTCGCCGAAGTGCTGGCCGGCGAGTTTGACGGCGACGACGAGGCGGAAGCCGAAGAAGTCGTGAGCAAGCGGGTGCTGCAGCCCGATGCCGACGCGCCCAAGCTGCACAAGGTGCTGGCCCAGGCGGGCATCGGCTCGCGCCGCGACATGGAGCAGCTGATCCTCGAAGGCCGCATCTCGGTCAACAGCGAGCCGGCCCACATCGGCCAGCGGATTTCCTACGGCGACCAGGTGCGTGTCAACGGCAAGCCCATCCGCGTGCAGATCGCCCCGCCGCCGCCGCGCGTGCTGGCCTACCACAAGCCGGTCGGCGAGGTGGTGAGCCATGACGACCCGCAGAACCGTCCTACCGTGTTCCGTCGCCTGCCGAAGCTGCCACAGGGCAAGTGGCAGTCGGTTGGCCGGTTGGACATCAACACCGAAGGCTTGCTGCTGTTCACGAGCTCGGGCGAGCTGGCCAACCAGATGATGCATCCGCGCTTCGGCGTGGAGCGCGAGTACGCCGTGCGCGTGCTGGGCTCGCTGGACAAGGAGGCGCGTGACAAGCTGCTGGAGGGCGTGAAGATCGACGGTCAGCCGGCCAGCTTCAAGTCCATCGAGGACGGTGGCGGCGAAGGGGCCAATCACTGGTACCGCGTGGTCATCACCGAAGGCCGCAACCGCGAGGTGCGCAAGCTCTTCGACGCCGTGGGCCTGACCGTGAGCCGGCTGATCCGCATCCGCTACGGCACCGTGGTGCTGCCGCGCGGCCTCAAGCGCGGCGTCTGGGTGGAGCTGGACGACAACGATGTGCGCTCGATGAAGCGGCTGGCCCAGGGCGGCGACGCGCCGCGCCAGGAAGGCCAGCGCGATGCGCGCGGTCGGCCGGGGCAGGGCGGCGGCAAGCAGGGCCAAGGGCAGGGCGGCAAGGGCGGTCCGGCCGGCAAGCGCCAGGGTCGTGGCCCGGGCGGCGCCGGTGGTGGCGGTGGCCGTGGGCCGGCCCAGCCGCGTGTGATCGGCCCGGATCCGCTGGAGCAGACCTACGACAAGCGCTTCGCACAGTCGACCAAGCTCAAGCAAGGCCAGCCGCGCCAGCCTGACCCGATGCAGACCAGCGTCGGCTACATCGGCGCCGACGCCTTCCTGCGCAAGAGCCATGGCCAGAAGGGCGGCGGGCGCGGCGGCAACTCCGGCGGCAACCGCGGCTTTGGTGGCGGCGGCGGCGGCCAGGGCGGCAACCGTGGCTTCGGTGGTGGTGGCAACAAGCGCGGCGGCGGTGGAGGCGGCCGCGGCCGCTGAGGGGCGGCGCTCCAAGTCCATGCCGCAGGGCGGAAAAAGCGCCCTCGGCGGGGGAAAACCCGGGCCTCAAGCGCTACAATGCAAAGCTTTGCCAAGTAGTTGAATTCAGGAGAATATTCATGGCGGTCGAACGCACCCTGTCGATCATCAAGCCCGATGCAGTGGCCAAGAACGTGATCGGCCAGATCTACTCTCGCTTCGAAGGCGCGGGTCTGAAAATCATCGCGGCCAAGATGGCGCACCTGTCCCGCGCTGAGGCGGAACAGTTCTATGCCGTGCACAAGGCACGTCCCTTCTTCAACGACCTGGTCAACTTCATGATCTCCGGCCCGGTCATGATCCAGGTGCTCGAAGGTGAAGGCGCGATCGCCAAGAACCGTGAGCTGATGGGCGCCACCGACCCGAAGAAGGCCGACAAGGGCACCATCCGCGCCGATTTCGCTGACAGCATCGACGCCAATGCCGTGCACGGCTCCGATGCCCCCGAGACGGCTGCTGTGGAAGTGGGCTTCTTCTTCCCCGGCATGAACGTCTACAGCCGCTGAGGCGGTCGTAGCATCTGCGCCTCCCCGCTGCGGCGGGCGGCGCCAACGAGGAGAGCATATGGCGGCCAACCTGCTTGATCACGATCTCGACGGACTGGCCGCTTTCTGCGAGCAGCTGGGGGAGAAGCGCTTTCGCGCGACCCAGCTGTTCCGTTGGATCCACCAGCGAGGCGCATCGGACTTCACCCAGATGTCCGACCTCGCGAAGTCCCTGCGCGAAAAGCTCGCGCACAGCGCGGAAATCCGGCCCCTGCCGGTCCTCACCGAGCAGGCCTCGAGCGACGGCACCATCAAGTGGCTGTTCGACGTCGGCGCCGGCGATGCGGTGGAGGCGGTGTTCATTCCCGAAGACGACCGTGGCACGCTCTGCGTTTCATCGCAGGCCGGCTGTGCCGTGGGTTGTCGTTTCTGTTCCACCGGCCACCAGGGCTTCAGCCGCAACTTGGGCACCGGCGAAATCCTCGCCCAGCTGTGGCATGCCGAGCACCACTTGAGGCAGCGGCTGCAACTGGCCCCCGGCGAGCGCGCCATCACCAACGTGGTGATGATGGGCATGGGCGAGCCACTGCAGAATTATTCGGCCCTGGTGCCGGCCCTGCGCACGATGCTGGACGACCACGGCTACGGCCTGTCGCGGCGCCGTGTGACGGTGTCCACCTCCGGCGTCGTGCCCTTCATGGACCGGCTGCGGCAGGATTGCCCGGTGGCACTGGCCGTGTCGCTGCATGCGCCCAACGATGCGCTGCGCGACGAGCTGGTGCCGTTGAACCGCAAGTACCCCATTGCCGAGCTGCTGGACGCCTGCAACCGCTACCTTGAAGCCGCGCCGCGCGACTTCATCACCTTCGAGTACTGCATGCTCGATGGTGTCAACGACAGCGAGGCGCATGCCCATGAGCTGGTCGCGCTGCTGCGCGGGCGGGTGTCGTGCAAGCTCAACCTGATTCCCTTCAACCCCTTCCCGGCGTCGGGGCTGAAGTGCTCGCCGCGCGCCCGGGTGCAGGCCTTCGCCAAGGTCCTGATGGACGCCGGCATCGTCACCACCGTGCGCAAGACGCGCGGCGACGACATCGACGCCGCCTGTGGCCAGCTGGCCGGCGAGGTGCAGGACCGGACCCGGGTCCAGCAGCGCATGACACGCCAGCCCATCCCCATCCACGCGACCACCGGCGGGCGCCGGCAGGAGACAAGATGACCATGTGCGGGCAAGGCGGTGCAGTCCTTCATGGCTGGCGCCGCGCGCTGTGGCTGGTGTTGGCGGCGGCCGGGCTGGCCGGCTGCGGCAATCTGCCGCCGCCGGGGGGCGGCAGCGGCCGCGAGATCGTCACCGCCTCCGACGAGACGGAGGCGCACAAGCGCGCCCGCATCCGGCTTGAGCTGGCCTCCGCCTATTTCGGCCAGGGCCAGGCCACCACGGCGCTCGACGAATTGAAGCAGGCCCTGCAGGCCGATCCCGACATGCCGCAGGCCTACAACCTGCGGGGGCTGATCTATGCCAGCCTGAATGAAGAGCAGCTGGCCGAGGAGAGCTTCCGCCGTGCGGTGCAGCTCGACAGTCGCGATGCCGACGTGATGCAGAACTACGGCTGGTTCCTGTGCCAGCGTGGCCGCTACAACGACGCCAACACGCAGTTCGATCTGGCGGCGGCCCAGCCGCGCAACCGCGACGTCACCAAGACGCTGCTCGCCAAGGGGGTCTGCCAGGCACGTGCCGGCACGCTGCCTGAGGCCGAGCAAACCCTGGCGCGAGCCTACGAGATGGACCCCGCCAACCCGGCCATCTCCGTCAACCTGGCCGACGTGCTGTACCGCCGCGGCGAATACGAGCGCGCCCGGTTCTACATCCGGCGTGTCAACAACGTCCCCCAGCTGGCCAATGCCGAGACCCTTTGGCTGGCCTCGCGCATCGAGCACAAGCTGGGCAACACGATGGGAGCAATGGACTACGGCAACCAATTGAAGCAGCGCTATCCGCAATCCCGCCAGGCAGCGGACTTCGAGCGGAGGCGCTTCGATGAGTGACAGCGACCGCAACCTGCATCCGACCCCGCACGGGTCCCAGACCGCCGGCGAGATGCTGAAGGCCGCGCGGGTGGCCAGCGGCATCCACATCGCCGCGCTGGCGGCCTCGATCAAGGTCACGGTCCAGAAACTGGAGGCGCTGGAGGCCGATCGGCATGACGAGCTGCCCGATCCGACCTTCGCGCGCGCGCTGGCCCAGGCCGTCTGCCGCTTCCTGAAGATCGACCCGGTGCCGGTGCTGGCCAAGCTGCCCGAACTTGGCACCCCGTCGCGGCTGGAGCACGTGGCCATTGGCTTGAACCAGCCCTTCCGCGACGGCGCCGGCCGCCGCCGCGAAGGCTTCAGGCTGTCGTCGCTGCTGCGCCCGGCCTTGCTGCTGCCGCTGTTGCTGGTGGTGGCCGCCGCCATCCTGTGGGCGCTGCCGCCGGGCCTGCTGCGCCTGCCCACGGGCAGCAGTGCGCCGGCGCCGGCACAAAGCTCGGCGTCCGGCGCGGCGGAGGGCACCACCACCACGACGGTCACGTCGCCGGTGTTCCCGCCCGGCGAGGCCAGCGGCACGGAGACCGTGCACTCGGCCCCATTGGTGGCCGATCCGGTCGCCTCGCAAGCGGTGCCGGCGGCCTCGCAGGCGGCGGCTGCAAGCGATGTCGCCGTGCCGTCCGCGCCGGTGGTGGTGCGGGTCTCGGCCAGCAGCTGGCTGAGCGTGCGCGACGCTGGCGGCAAGACCCTGGTGTCGCGCCTGGTCCCTGCCGGCGAGGTGGTGGAGCTCAACGGCCGCTTCCCGCTGCGGGTGCAGGTCGGCAATGCGCGCGCCACCGAGGTCACGGTGCGCGGCCAGCCGATGGACCTGACACCCTACGCGCGCGACAACGTCGCCCGCTTCGAGATCAAATAAGGCCCACAGGCGCGTTTGCCTTCGCATGGAAGACTTCCCGATGTCCACCGACCCCCTCTTCATCCCTCCGGCGCAGCCGGCGCCGCGCCGCAGCCGGCAGGCGCACATCCGCTGGGGCGAGCATGTCGTGACGGTGGGCGGGGATGCGCCGGTGCGCGTGCAGTCGATGACCAACACCGACACGGTAGACGTCATCGAGACCGCCATCCAGATCAAGGAGCTGGCGCTGGCCGGCTCCGAGATGGTGCGCCTGACCGTCAACACGCCCGAGGCGGCGGAGGCCGTGCCGGCCATCCGCGATCAGCTCGACCGCATGGGCATCGTGGTGCCGCTGATCGGCGACTTCCACTACAACGGCCACAAGCTGCTCACCGAGCATCCCGCTTGCGCCGAGGCCTTGTCCAAGTACCGCATCAACCCCGGCAACGTCGGCAAGGGTGACAAGCGCGATCGGCAGTTCGCCCAGATGATCGAAGCCGCCATCCGCCATGACAAGCCGGTGCGCATCGGCGTCAACTGGGGCAGCCTGGACCAGGAGCTGCTCGCCTCGCTGATGGACGAGAACTCCCGCCGTGCACGTCCCTGGGACGCCAAGCAGGTGATGTACCAGGCGCTGGTGACCTCGGCCATCGAATCCGCCCGGCGTGCCGAGGAGCTGGGCATGCGCGGCGAGCAGGTGCTGCTCTCGTGCAAGGTCAGTGGCGTGCAGGACCTGGTGTCGGTCTACCGCGCTCTGGCGGCGCGCTGCGACTATCCGCTGCACCTGGGCCTGACCGAGGCCGGCATGGGCACCAAGGGCACGGTGGCTTCCACCGCGGCGCTGGCGCTGCTGCTGCAGGAAGGCATCGGCGACACCATCCGGGTTTCGCTGACCCCGCAGCCCGGCGAGGCGCGCACCCAGGAAGTGGTGGTGGCGATGGAGATCCTGCAGTCCCTCGGCCTGCGTGCCTTCGTGCCCAGCGTGACGGCCTGCCCGGGCTGCGGCCGCACCACCAGCACCACCTTCCAGGAGCTGGCCAAGCAGATCGACGACTACCTGCGCCGGCAGATGCCGCTGTGGAAGGCCCGCTATCCCGGTGTCGAGACCATGAAGGTCGCGGTGATGGGCTGCATCGTCAACGGCCCGGGCGAAAGCAAGCATGCCGACATCGGCATCAGCCTGCCTGGCAATGGCGAGGCGCCGGCCGCTCCCGTCTTCATCGACGGCGAGAAGGCCCTGACCTTGCGCGGCGACGGCATCGCCGCGGAGTTCCAGCGCATCGTCGAGGACTACATCGAGCGTCGCTACGGCGCGGCGGCGAGCGTCGCCTGACATTCCGGCGGCGCGCAGGCGCCGTCCCCGCAGGCCCGGCGCTCGCCGGGCCCGGCAAGCACTTCAAGACAAGATGGCAGAACAGATCAAGGCCGAGTTGAAGGCCGTCAAGGGCATGAACGACCTCCTGCCGCCGGAGTCGGCACGCTGGGAGTGGTTCGAGGACAAAGTGCGGGCGCTGATGCAGCGCTATGGCTATGCCAACCTGCGCACGCCCATCGTCGAGCCCACCGCGCTGTTCGTGCGGGGCCTCGGCGAAGTGACCGACATCGTCGAGAAGGAGATGTACTCCTTCGAGGACGCGATGAACGGTGACAAGCTCACCCTGCGACCCGAGAACACCGCCGGCGTGGTGCGCGCGGTCGCCGAGCACTCCCTGCTCTACGACGGCGGCAAGCGCATCTACTACATGGGCCCCATGTTCCGCCATGAAAAGCCGCAGCGCGGTCGTTATCGGCAGTTCCACCAGGTGGGTGCCGAGGCGCTGGGCTTCGGCGGGCCGGACGTCGATGCCGAGCTGATCCTGATGTGCCGGGCCTTGTGGCGCGACATCGGGCTGACCGACGTGCGGCTCGAACTCAACAGCCTCGGCCAGCCGGAGGAGCGGCGTGCCCACCGGGCGGCGTTGATCGCCTACTTCGAGGAGCACCGCGACCAGCTCGATGCCGAGGCCCAGCGGCGCCTGCACAGCAACCCCTTGCGCATCCTCGACACCAAGAACCCGGCCATGCAGGCGCTGGTGGAGGCGGCACCGCGGCTGATGGACTTCCTTGGCGAAGCCTCGCTGGCCCACTTCAACGCGGTGCGTGCGGTGCTGGACGCCAACGGCCTCGAATACCGCATCAACCCGCGCCTGGTGCGCGGCATGGACTACTACAACCTCACCGTCTTCGAGTGGGTCACCGACCGGTTGGGCTCGCAGGGCACGGTCTGCGGCGGCGGCCGCTATGACTACCTGATCGAGCAGGTCGGCGGCAAGCCGGCGCCGGCAGTCGGCTGGGCCCTCGGCGTGGAGCGGGTGCTGGAGCTGCTGAAGGAACTGGGCGCCGAGCCGCCGGCTCGCGTGGCCGATGCCTATGCCATCGTGCCCGACGCCCAGTCGCTCGGCGTGGTGACTGCCACGCTGGAGGCGCTGCGCGCAACCGGCGTGTCGGTACTGATGCACGCCGGCGGCAAGGACGGGCAGGGCAGCATGAAGAGCCAGTTCAAGCGGGCCGATGCCAGCGGTGCACGCTATGCGCTGGTGTTCGGCAGCGATGAGCTGGCGCAAGGCATGGTGGCGCTCAAGCCGCTGCGCGATGCCGGCGCCCAGCAACGCCTGCTGCCCATCGGTGAAGCCGCGCAGTGGGCTTCCGAGCTGCGCAACGCATAATCCGCTGCCGGCCGCATGGCGGCCGGCCCCCCATTTCCTTCCTGGAACGCCCGCATGGCCACCCATCTCGACCTCGAAGAACAAGAGCAGCTTGAGCACCTCAAGCATTTCTGGAAGCAGTACGGCAACCTCATCACCTGGACCTTGATCCTGGTGCTTGCTGCCTTTGCCGCGTGGAACGGCTGGAACTGGTGGCAGCGCGACCAGGCCATCAAGGCCGCGGCCCTCTACGACCAGCTGGAGCAGGCGGCCACCGCCAAGGACGCCGACAAGGTGCAGCGCGCCTTCGACGACATCAAGCAGCGCCACCCGCGCACCGTCTACGCCCAGCAGGCCGGCCTGCTGGCCGCCAAGGTGCTGCAGCAGCAGAACAAGGCCGACGGCGCACGCAGCGCGCTGAGCTGGGTCGCGGAGAACGCCTCCGAGGACGAGTACCGCGCCATCGCCCGCCTGCGCCTGTCGGCGGTGCTGCTGGACCAGAAGGCCTATGACGATGCGCTGAAGCTGTTGTCCACCGGGCTGCCCAAGGAATTCGAGGCACTGGCGGCCGACCGCCGTGGCGACATCCTCTCGGCCCAGGGCAAGAAGGCCGACGCCCAGGCCGAGTACGAGAAAGCCTACAAGGCCATGCCCGCGACGCTGGACTACCGCCGCCTGGTGGAGGCCAAGCTGACCGCCCTCGGCGCGGCCCCGGCTCCTGAAACCGCAGCTTCCGCCGCAGAGTGATGAAGACGCACCCGCTCATGCCCGCCGGCGCGCTGCGCCGGTTGTCCGCTGCCTGGCTGCTGGCCGCCCTGGCTGCCTGCTCCAGCGGTCCTGACAAACCCAAGCCCACGCCGCTGGAGTCGCCGGCGCCGTCCGCGGTGCGCGTGCAGTCGTTGTGGAGCCAGCGCATCGGTGGCCTGCAGCAGCTGCCGCTGCGCCCGGTCGTCAACGGCGACCAGCTGGTGCTGGCCAGCGGCGACGGCAAGGTGCTGGCGCTGCAGACCGACAGCGGCAAGGAGCTCTGGCGTGCCGAGGTGGGCGCCGAGCTGAGCGCCGGCGTCGGCACTGACGGCCGCCACACCGCCGTGGTGACGCGCGCCAACGAACTGGTGGTGCTGCGTAACGGTGAGGTGGCCTGGCGCTATCCGCTGAAGGCCCGCATCGTGACGGCGCCGCTGGTGGCCGGCGAGCGGGTGTTCGTCTATGCCGCCGATCGCTCGGTGCATGCCTTCGATGCCGCCAGCGGCGCCAAGTTGTGGAGCCAGCAGCGCCCCGGTGACCCGCTGATGCTGGCGCAACCCGGCGTGCTGCTGCCGGTGCGCGACACCCTGGTGGCAGGGCAGGGCCCGCGCCTGGCCGGCATCGACCCGCTGCGCGGCTCGGTGCGCTGGGAAGTGCCGCTGGCCTCGCCGCGCGGCACCAACGAGGTGGAGCGGCTGGCTGACCTGGTCGGCCCGGCCGGCCGTGAAGGCAATGTCGTCTGTGCGCGTTCCTTCCAGTCGGCCGTGGGTTGCGTCGAGGCCCAGGGCGGCACGCTGCTGTGGAGCAAGGCATCCAGCGGCTCCACCGGCCTGTACGCCGATGGCCAGCGTGTCTACGGCGTCGATTCGACCGACCGCGTGACGGCCTATCGCCAGGCCGATGGCGACGTCGCCTGGACCTCCGAGCGCTTCCGCTTCCGTGGCTTGTCGGCCCCGCTGGCGGTCGGCCGCAGCGTGGTGGTGGGCGATGCGGAAGGTTATGTCCACCTGCTGTCGCGGGAAGACGGCCAGCCGCAGGCTCGCGTGGCCACCGACGGCTCGGCCGTGGTGGGTGCGCCGGTGCTGGCCGGCTCGGCCTGGGTGGTGGTCACCCGCGCCGGCGGCGTGTTTGCGTTCAGTGCGCAGTGAGTGAAGTGGTAGTGAGTTGTCGATGAAACCTGTCATTGCCCTGGTCGGGCGACCCAACGTCGGCAAGTCGACGCTGTTCAACCGGATGACGAAGTCGCGCGACGCCATCGTGGCCGACTTCGCCGGCCTGACGCGCGACCGCCACTATGGCGACGGCCGGCTGGGCGACCGCGAGTTCATCGTGATCGACACGGGTGGCTTCGAGCCCGACTCGTCCACCGGCATCGTCAAGGAAATGGCCAAGCAGACGCGCCAGGCCGTCGCCGAGGCCGATGCCGTCATCTTCGTGCTCGATGTGCGGGCCGGCCTGTCGGCCCAGGACCAGGACATTGCCCGCTACCTGCGCTCGGTCAACAAGCGGGTGGTGCTGGCGGTCAACAAGGCCGAGGGCATGGCCGACTCGCCGCTGCTGGCCGAGTTCCACGAACTGGGCATGGGCGAGCCGATGGCCGTCTCGGCCGCGCATGGGCAGGGCATCCGCAGCCTGATCGAAGCCGCCCTGGAGCCGTTCTTCTTCGAGGACGAGGAAGAGGCCGAGGCGCCTGATCCCGGCCTCGTCATCAAGCTGGCGGTGGCCGGTCGGCCCAACGTCGGCAAGTCCACGCTCATCAACACCTGGCTGGGCGAGGAGCGGCTGATCGCCTTCGACATGCCGGGCACCACGCGCGATGCCATCAGCGTGCCCTTCGAGCGTGATGGCCAGCGCTTCGAGCTGATCGACACCGCCGGGCTACGGCGCAAGGGCAAGGTGTTCGAGGCGATCGAGAAGTTCTCGGTGGTCAAGACGCTGCAGGCCATCTCCGAAGCCAACGTGGTCGTGCTGCTGCTCGATGCCACGCAGGGCGTGACCGACCAGGATGCCCACATCGCCGGCTACATCCTCGACAGCGGCCGCGCGGTGGTGCTCGCGCTCAACAAGTGGGATGCGGTGGACGACTACCAGCGCCAGATGCTGGAGCGCTCGGTCGCGCAACGCCTGGCCTTCCTGAAGTTCGCGCCGATGATCAACATTTCGGCCCTCAAGCGGCAGGGCCTGGGCCCGCTGTGGAAGGCGATTGCCGACGCGCATGCCTCGGCCTTCAAGAAGATGTCGACCCCGGTGCTGACCCGCCTGGTGCACGAGGCGGTGGAGCACCAGGCGCCCAAGCGCGCCGGCATGTTCCGTCCCAAGCTGCGCTATGCGCACCAGGGCGGCATGAACCCACCCTTGATCGTGGTGCATGGCAACTCGCTGGAGCACATCACGGATGCCTACAAGCGCTACCTGGAAGGCCGCTTCCGCGAGCACTTCAAGCTGGTGGGCACCCCCTTGCGCATCGAGTTGAAATCGTCCCGCAACCCCTTCACAGATAAGGATTCGTAAGGATTTGCCGGGAGGGGTAGGGGCCTGTGTTAACGTCCGGGTTCCAAAACTTTCAACACGGAGCATATCGTGAGCAATAAAGGGCAACTTCTACAAGACCCCTTTCTGAACCTGCTGCGCAAGGAACATGTGCCGGTCTCGATCTACCTCGTGAACGGCATCAAGCTGCAGGGCCACATCGAGTCTTTTGATCAGTATGTGGTGCTCTTGCGCAATACCGTGACCCAGATGGTTTACAAGCATGCCATCTCCACGGTGGTTCCCGGCCGGGCCGTGAACTTCCACGCCGGTGAATCGACCGAGTCCAACTGAAGTACATGAGGGCCCGGCGACGGGCCCCATGTAAGCCTTCGGCAACGGCACCTACTTTGACATCCTCCCCCACGGCGACACCCACTCCCACCCGCACGATCCTCGTCGGCGTGGACCTCGGCGCCGGCGCGCCTTTCGATCCCACCCTTGATGAACTGGCCTTGCTGGCGGAATCGGCCGGCGAGACACCCGTTGCACGCCTGACCTGCAAACGCAAGGCGCCCGACGCGGCGTTGTTCGTCGGCGAAGGCAAGGCCGACGAGATCAAGCTCCTCGTCAGCGCCCACCAGGCCGGCTCGGTGCTGTTCGACCAAGCCCTGTCACCGGCGCAGCAGCGCAACCTCGAGCGAGTGCTCGGCGTGCCGGTGGCCGATCGCACGACCCTGATCCTGGAGATCTTCGCGCGTCGCGCGCAGAGCCATGAGGGCAAGCTGCAGGTCGAGCTGGCCCGGCTGCAATACCTGTCGACGCGCCTGGTGCGGCGCTGGAGCCACCTGGAGCGCCAGCGCGGCGGCGTGGGGCACCGCGGTGGCCCGGGTGAAGCCCAGATCGAACTGGATCGCCGCATGATCGGCGACCGCATCAAGGCCCTGAAATTCCAGCTCGAGAAGGTCAAGCGGCAGCGCAACACGCAGCGTCGTTCGCGTGAGCGCAGCGGCACCTTCCGGGTCTCGCTGGTCGGCTACACCAATGCCGGCAAGTCCACGCTGTTCAACGCCCTGGTGAAGGCCCGCGCGTATGCGGCCAACCAGTTGTTCGCGACGCTGGACACCACCACCCGCCAGCTTTACCTGGCCGAAGCCCAGCGCTCGGTGTCGCTGTCCGACACGGTCGGCTTCATCCGCGACCTGCCGCACACGCTGGTCGAAGCGTTCCAGGCGACGCTGCAGGAGGCCAACGATGCCGACCTGCTGTTGCATGTGGTCGATGCGGCCAGCCCGGTGTGGCAGGAGCAGATCGACGAAGTGCAGCGGGTGCTGCGCGAGATCGGTGCCGACGGGCTGCCTCAGCTGCTTGTCTTCAACAAGCTCGACGCACTCGAAGGCTCGCAGCGGCCGCGTGCGACCGTCGATGCCTACGAGTTCGAGCCGAACCGGCGTGCGCTGCGGGTGTTTGTCAGCGCCCTCAGCGGCGAGGGACTCGACGAGTTGCGTCATATGATTGCCCAGGCCGCCTTGGGCACGCTGCCTGCACCGGACGCCATGGCGTCGGCAGCCAGCGCCTCAGCGGACACGACAGAACAGAGCGCAGGCCAGGACGAGAAGGAAGTGCCTGCGCAGAATTCCGCTTCAATTGCACGAGCATGAACACAAGCAACTCTCACGTGCCTCCCACTCCGGACAGCCGCCGGTCGGTCGTGCGTCCGCTGGCCGTTCTCACCGCACTGGCGTCGGCCGTCGCGGCGACGGTCGGCTGGGGCGCGCGCAGGCTGTTCAACCTCAACGATCCGCGTTGGGGCCGGGGCCTGGATCCGCAGAGCAACGAGCCCACCCGCAACCAGGGCTCGGGCGGCGGCCGCAATGACGGCCCGCCCGATCTCGACGAGATCTGGCGCGACTTCAACCGTCGCCTCAGCGGCATGTTCGGTGGCAAGTCAGGCGGCCCTGGCCCGAACGGTTCCGGCGGCTCCATGCCGCCCGGCTTTCGCGGTGCCAGCCTCAGCGTGCTGCTGATCGGCGGGGTGGCCGTCCTCATCTGGATCATGAGCGGCATCTTCATCGTGCAGGAAGGCCACCAGGCGGTGGTCATGTCCTTCGGCCGCTACAGCCACACGACGGAAGCCGGCTTCAAATGGCGCCTGCCCTATCCCTTCCAGTCGCACGAGATCGTGCCCGTCACGCAGCTGCGCTCGGTCGAGGTGGGCAACACCGCGGTGACCCAGCAGACCGGCCTGCGCGACTCCTCCATGCTGACCCAGGACGAGAACATCGTCGACATCCGCTTTGCGGTGCAGTACCGCATCAAGGACGTCAAGCAATACGTCTTCGAGAACCGCCGCCCGGACGACGCGGTGGTGCAGGCGGCCGAGTCGGCCGTGCGCGAGATCGTGGGCAAGAGCAACATGGACTCGGTGCTCTACGAGCGGCGTGACGCCATCGCGGCCGACCTGGTGAAGTCGGTGCAGGCTCAGCTGGACCGCCTGAACGCCGGCATCCAGATCTCCAACGTCAACGTGCTGGGCGTGCAGCCGCCGGAGCAGGTGCAGGCCGATTTCGACGATGCCTTCCGCGCTGGCGCGGACCGCGAACGGGCCAAGAACGATGCACAAGCCTATGCCAACGAGGTGATCCCCAAGGCCAAGGGCACCGCGTCGCGGCTGCGCGAGGACGCCGAGGCCCACCGCGCCCGCGTGGTCGCCCAGGCCGAGGGCGATGCCGACCGCTTCAACAGCGTGCTGACCGAATACGCCAAGGCGCCGGGTGTCACCCGCGACCGGCTCTACCTGGACACGATGACGCAGATCTACGCCAACGCCACCAAGGTGCTGATCGACACCCGCAACAACGGGAACCTGCTCTACCTGCCGCTCGACAAGATCCTGCAGCAGCAGGCGGGTGGCGCGCCGGCGGCCAGTGCGCCGGCTGCCGCACCGGCCCTGCCGGCCACCGCCGATCCGGTGCCTTTGCCCGCGCCGGCCGACACCCGTTCGCGCGACAACCAGCGCAGCCGTGAGCGTGAAAGCCGCTGACAGCAAGAACAAGAGGCGTAGAGGCTGATATGAACCGTATTGGATTGATTGTTTCGACCCTGCTGCTGCTGGTGGTCGTGGCGGGCTCGACCCTGTTCGTGGTGGACCAGCGGCAGTTCGCCGTGGTGTATGCGCTGGGTGAGATCAAGGAGGTCATCACCGAGCCGGGCCTGAAGATCAAAATGCCGCCCCCGTTCCAGAACGTGGTCTTCCTGGACCGACGCATCCAGACCCTGGACAGCCCTGAGACGCGGCCCATCTTCACCGCCGAGAAGAAGAGCCTCGTGATCGACTGGCTGGTGAAATGGCGCATCGTCGATTCGCGCCAGTTCATCCGCAACAACGGCGTCGACATGCGCCACGCCGAAACTCGCCTGGCGCCCATCGTGCAGGCGGCCTTCAACGAGGCGGTGACCAAGCGCACCGTGCGCGAGATGCTGGCCACCGACCGCGAGGAGGTGATGCAGGAAGTGCGCAAGAACATGGCGGAAAACGCCAAGAGCTTCGGCATCGAGATTGTCGACGTGCGCACCAAGCGGGTGGACTTCTCGTCCAACATCACCGACGCCGTCTACCGTCGCATGGGCTCCGAGCGCAAGCGCGTGGCCAGCGAACTGCGCTCCACCGGCCTGGCTGAAGGTGAGCAGATCCGCGCCGACGCCGAGAAGCAGCGCGACATCATCATCGCCGAGGCCTACCGCGACGCGCAGAAGGTGAAGGGCGAGGGCGACGCCAAGGCCGCTGCCATCTATGCCGCGGCCTTTGGGCAGGATCCGCAGTTCGCCCAGTTCTACCGCAGCCTGGAGGCTTACCGGCAGAGCTTCCGCGGCCGCTCCGACGTGCTGGTGCTCGACCCGGCCAGCAACGATTTCTTCCGCGCCATGCGTGGCAGCAGCGGGGCAGCAGCAGCGCCCCGGAAGTGAACGCACGGCAATGACGGACGCCTTGTGGGTGGCGCTGGCCCTGGTCCTGGTCTTTGAAGGCCTGTTGCCCTTGTTCAGCCCCATCACCTGGCGTCGTGTCTTCGAGCAGGCCTTGCAGCTGAGCAATGGCCAGATCCGTTTTCTCGGCCTGGCCAGCTTCGCGGCCGGCCTGTTGTTGCTCTGGCTGCTGAGTTGATCCTGCATGCCCGGCGCCTCGCCGGGTACTTCCGCACGCGCCGCGGTGCTTACGCCCCGGTACAATCGCGTTTTTAATCCCCCGGTGGTTTTTATGTCGTCTGCTTGGCTGCTGCCAGAGCACATTGCCGATGTCTTGCCTTCGGAGGCCAGGCGCATCGAGGAACTGCGCCGTGCGTTGCTCGACGTGGCGCGTGGCTATGGCTACGAGCTGGTCATGCCGCCGCTGCTGGAGTACCTGGAGTCGCTGCTCTCCGGCACCGGGCGCGAGCTGGACCTGCGCACCTTCAAGCTGGTCGACCAGCTCAGTGGCCGCACCATGGGTGTGCGGGCCGACGCCACGCCCCAGGTCGCCCGCATTGACGCCCACCTGCTCAACCGCCACGGTGTGACCCGCCTGTGCTATTGCGGGCCGGTGCTGCACACCCAGCCCTCAGGCCTGCATGCCACCCGCGAGCCGTTGCAATTCGGCGCTGAAATCTACGGCCACGGTGGCCTCGAAGCCGACCTGGAAGCCCAGGAACTGGCGCTGGAAGGCCTGCACCGCCTGGGCATCGACTCATTGTTCCTGGACCTGGCTGACGTGCGCATCGTGCGTGCGCTGCTGCAGGGCGTGAATGCCGCGCCGGACGTGCTGGACCAGGTGTATGCCTGTCTCGCCGCCAAGGACACCGCCTGTCTGCGCGAGCTGACCGCTGCCTTCCCCTCCGACAGCCGCGAGGGCCTGCTGGCACTGACCCGCCTGTATGGTGGCGACGAAGTGCTGGCCGAAGCCGCGCGCATCCTGCCGACCCGTCCCGGCATCGAGTCGGCGCTGGCCGACCTGCGCTGGCTGGTGGAGCGGGTGGCCCACACCCATCCGCAGGTGCGCATCGGCTTCGATCTGGCCGACCTGAGCGGCTATGCGTACTACAGCGGTACCCGCTTCGCCATCTATGCCGCCGGCAGTGCCGACGCGCTGGTGCGCGGTGGCCGCTATGACGAGGTGGGCGCGGTGTTCGGCCGCAACCGCCCCGCCGTTGGCTTCAGCACCGACTTGAAGGAGCTGGTCGGGCCGGCCCGTGTGGCTGGCACCCGGGCGGCGATCCGCGCGCCGTGGGGCGAGGATCGCCGCCTGCGCGACGCCATCCGCCAGCTGCGGGAGCAGGGCGAGATCGTCGTCTGCGTGCTGCCCGGGCACGAGCACCAGGTGCAGGAATTCGAGTGCGACCGGGAGCTGGTCTCGGCCGCAGGGAGCTGGGTCGTCCAGGCCCTGTGAGCGACGGCGGGTGCACAGCCCGCCACACACTTTCATTTGATTCAGGAACATCTTCCATGACGCAGCAAGACCGTGGGCGCAACGTCGTCGTGATCGGCACCCAGTGGGGCGACGAAGGCAAGGGCAAGGTGGTGGACTGGCTGACCGACCATGCCCAGGGCGTGGTGCGCTTCCAGGGCGGCCACAATGCCGGCCACACGCTGGTGATCAAGGGCAAGAAGACGGCCCTGCAGCTGATTCCCTCGGGCATCATGCGCGACGGTGTCGGCTGCTACATCGGCAACGGGGTGGTGGTCGATCCGGCCCACCTGCTGCTGGAGATCGAGCGGCTGGAGGCGGCCGGGCTGGAGGTGCGTTCGCGCCTCTTCATCAGCGAGTCCTGCCCGCTGATCCTGCCCTTCCACGTCGAGATCGACAAGGCGCGCGAAGCGCTGCGCGAATCGAGCGGCGCCGGCAAGATCGGCACCACCGGCAAGGGCATCGGCCCGGCCTACGAGGACAAGGTGGCACGCCGCGCACTGCGTGCGCAGGACCTGAAGCACCCGGAGCGTTTCGCCAAGAAGCTGCGCGAGCTGCTGGAGCTGCACAACTTCGTGCTGCAGGGCTACCTGAAATCGGGCCC
This sequence comes from Eleftheria terrae, assembly GCF_030419005.1. NCBI lineage: Bacteria > Pseudomonadati > Pseudomonadota > Betaproteobacteria > Burkholderiales > Eleftheria > Eleftheria terrae. The sequence goes on along the minus strand of NZ_CP106951.1, from coordinate 1,018,795 downwards.
GCTCGAATTCCAGCCGATCTTCGACCACGCAATGCAGCTGGCCGAGCAACTCAAGCCCATGCTGGCCGACGTCGGCGTGCGCGTTGCGGCCATCAATCAGGAAGGCGGCAGCGTGCTGTTCGAAGGCGCGCAGGGCACGCTGCTGGACATCGACCACGGCACCTATCCCTACGTCACCTCCAGCAACTGCGTGGCGGGCAATGCGGCAGCCGGCTCCGGCGTGGGGCCGGACAAGCTGCACTACATCCTCGGCATCACCAAGGCCTACACCACCCGGGTGGGCAGCGGCCCGTTCCCGACCGAGTTGCCGATCGACCAGGAAGGCAGCATCGGCCACCACCTGTCCACCGTCGGCCAGGAGCGCGGCACCGTCACGGGCCGCGCCCGCCGCTGCGGCTGGCTGGATGCGGCCGCGCTCAAGCGCTCCATCCTGATCAACGGCGTGTCGGGCTTGTGCATCACCAAGCTCGACGTGCTGGACGGCCTCAGCGAGATCAAGGCCTGCGTCGGCTACGAACTGAACGGCGAGCGCATCGACATCCTGCCGCTGGACGCCGACGACATCGTGGCCTGCCGGCCGATCTACGAGACCTTCCCGGGCTGGACCGAGTCCACCTTCGGCGTGACCGAATGGGACCGGCTGCCGGCGAATGCGCGCAGCTACCTGCAGCGGGTACAGGAACTCGTCGGCGCGCCGATAGACATGGTGTCGACCGGCCCCGACCGCGACCACACCATCCTGCTGCGCCATCCCTACAAGGGCTGACGCGCCCTGGCCGAAAGAGTTTGAACCCACGGCTTCCCGCCGAGCTTTAGGAAACCGCATGCTGACCGACGACGGCAAACATCTCTACGTCTCCTGGGACGAGTTCCACATGCTGACCGAGCGCCTGGCGCTCAAGGTGCACAACTCCGGCTGGGAGTTCGACCAGATCCTGTGCCTGGCGCGCGGTGGCATGCGTCCGGGTGACGTGCTCTCGCGCGTGTTCGACAAGCCGCTGGCGATCATGTCGACCAGCTCCTACCGCGCCGAGGCCGGCACCATCCAGGGCCGGCTGGACATGGCCAAGTACATCACGATGCCCAAGGGCGAGCTGGCTGGCCGCGTGCTGCTGGTCGACGACCTGGCCGATTCGGGCGTGACGCTGCGCGCGGTGGTCGAGCGCCTGCGCGGCATGCCGGCCATTCGCGAGGTGCGGTCCGCCGTGATCTGGGTGAAGGGGGTGTCGAGCTACCTGCCCGACTACTATGTCGAGAAGCTGGAGACCAGCCCCTGGATCCACCAGCCGTTCGAAGAATATGACTCGCTGCGCCCGGAAGGCCTGGCGAAGAAATACGAGGTCTGAGCGCCGGACGGCGGCGCCGTCGCCGCGACCGCGCCACCTTCGTCACCCGGCCGGGACGCTGCAAAGCTCCCGGCTTTTTTCTTGTCCACTGCCGTGGCCGGCCGCGTCGGCCGGAATGCAGCCGGTGTCTTCACGGTGCAGCACGCCCAGGAGAAGGGAAGAGGGCGGACCGTGCGACCAAAGGCCGACTCACCGATGCCGAGAGGCAAACACACCTGCAATCGATTCGAGGCCATAAACAAAAAAGCCCCGCATCATGCGATGCGAGGCTTTTGTGTCTGGTGCCCAGGAGAGGACTCGAACCTCCACGGAGTTACCCGCTAGTACCTGAAACTAGTGCGTCTACCAATTCCGCCACCTGGGCCAGGATTCAAACCAGAACTTGAATGTTTTGGCTGTGAACCGAACAGAAGAATATTCTAGCAGGGTCTTTTTTCGTTTGTCCAGTCTTTTTCGTACTTTTCTTGCATTGCCGGTCCGGGTCAGGCCTTAACCGTGGCCGGGGCGGGGCAACGGCCTCATCTTCCTTGCATGCAGGGGCCTGCATGGGGCACCATGCGAGCCGATGTTCACGGCAGCAAGAGCGGGCGGGACCGGCGCCGGCCCAGGTTCAGGCGGTACGCGGCACGGCACTTGGCCGGCCTGGCGGGCCGCGCGGTGCACGGCCCCATGTGCGGCTGGGTGCGCCGCCCGCAGCGCCGCTCGGTGCGGTGGGCATGGGCCGCGCGGCCGACCCGTGAGAAGAGGCTGCGGCCGTTGCATCGATCCGGCCTTGCCGTCTGCTTCTGCCGATGACTCCAGCCCGGCCGGCGTTGGCCTCATCCTCTCTTGCATGGCTGCCGCGCTTCCCTCGCAAAGCGAATATCGCTTCCAATATCCGGGCTGCCTGCCGGCGAGGCGGTGGCCATGCGGGGCGTCGCGGCCCAGGGCAGGGCTTGGAGGGCAAGCTGGCCACGGTATGGGAAGCGTTTGGCGAATCGCCGAACAGCCCTTCAGGGCGGCGATACATGCAGCCTGCTGTCCCGGGGAAGGGCGCCCGCTTCACCGTGCGGCACGCCAGCCGGCAAATCGCGGTCGCGGGCGCAAACCAAACGCTGCCCACAAACAAAAATGCCCCGCATCTTGCGATGCGAGGCATTTGTGTCTGGTGCCCAGGAGAGGACTCGAACCTCCACGGAGTTACCCGCTAGTACCTGAAACTAGTGCGTCTACCAATTCCGCCACCTGGGCTTCTTGGTTCACAACTTGTTTGTTAAGCTGTGAACCGAACAGAAGGAGATTCTATCATTAAAAATTCCAACGTTGCAACTCCCTCCGCCACGTCGGCTCTGATGAGCGAAGTTGAAGGCACCGTGCAGGGCCATCGCGACGGCCATGGCTTCGTGCAGCGAGAGGACGGCGAATCCGACGTCTACCTCTCGCCGCAGGAGATGCGGGCGGTGCTGCACCGTGACCGGGTGCGCGCGCGCATCATTCGATACGACCGCAAGGGCCGCCCCGAGGGGCGGGTGCTCGAGATCGTCGAGCGCCGCAAGTCGCCCATCATCGGCCGGCTGTTGCATGAGAGCGGCGTCTGGGTGGTGGCGCCCGAGGACAAGCGCTACGGCCAGGACATCCTGATCCCCAAGAACGCGACGGCGAAGGCGCAGGCAGGCCAGGTGGTGGCGGTGGAGCTGACCGAGCCGCCATCGCTGTACTCCCAGCCGGTGGGGCGGGTCACGGAGGTGCTCGGCGAGATCGACGATCCCGGCATGGAGATCGAGATCGCGGTGCGCAAGTACGAAGTGCCCCACCAGTTTTCGCCCGAGACGCTGGCCGAGGCGGGCCGACTGCCGGACAGCATCCGCGCAGCAGACTGCAAGCACCGCATTGACCTGCGCGATGTGCCGCTGGTGACCATCGACGGCGAGGACGCCCGCGACTTCGACGATGCGGTCTACTGCGAGCCGGCCAAGGTGGGCCGTGCCAAGGGCTGGCGGCTGGTGGTCGCGATCGCTGACGTGAGCCATTATGTGAAGCCGGGCGAGCCGCTCGACCGCGATGCGTATGAGCGGGCCACCTCGGTGTACTTCCCGCGCCGTGTGATTCCGATGCTGCCGGAGAAGCTGTCCAACGGGCTGTGTTCCCTCAACCCGGAGGAGGACCGCCTGGCGATGGTGTGCGACATGCTCATCACCGCCAAGGGCGAGCTGCATGCGTACCAGTTCTTCCCGGCGGTGATGAACTCGCATGCCCGCTTCACCTATACCGAGGTGGCGGCCATCCTGAGCAACACCCGCGGCCCCGAGGCCGAGCGCCGGCGCGAACTGGTCCCGCACCTGCTGAACCTGCACGAGGTCTACCGCGCGCTGCTGCGCGCCCGCGCGGAGCGCGGTGCGGTCGACTTCGAGACCACCGAGACCCAGATCGTCTGCGACGACAACGGCCGCATCGAGAAGATCGTGCCGCGCGTGCGCAACGAAGCACACCGCCTCATCGAGGAAGCCATGTTGGCGGCCAATGTCTGCTCGGCCGACTTCATCGAGCGGGCCAAGCACCCCGGCCTCTTCCGGGTGCACGAAGGGCCTACCCCCGAGAAGAAGGCGGTGCTGCAGAACTACCTGAAGGCACTTGGCCTGGGCCTGGGCGTCAGCGACGATCCCAAGCCAGCCGAGTTTCAGGCCATCGCGCAGGCCACCAAGGAGCGGCCGGACGCACAGCAGATCCACTCGATGCTGCTGCGCTCGATGCAGCAGGCCATCTACACCCCGGCCAACAGCGGCCACTTCGGCCTGGCCTACGAGGCCTATACGCACTTCACCAGCCCCATCCGCCGCTATCCCGACCTGCTGGTGCACCGCGTCATCAAGGCCCTGCTGCTCGGCAAGCGCTATCACCTGAGCGGAGTGGCGGAGGATGACGTGCCAGCCAAGCGAGGCGCCCGCAAGGCCGCTCAGAGCGACGCTGCCCAGTGGGAGGCCGCCGGGCTGCACTGCAGCACCTGCGAGCGCCGGGCCGACGAGGCCTCGCGTGACGTCGAGGCCTGGCTCAAGTGCCGCTACATGCGCGAGCACCTCGGCGAGGAGTTCAGCGGGACGGTCAGCGCCGTGACGAGCTTCGGCCTGTTCGTGCAGCTGGATGCGCTCTATGTGGAGGGCCTGGTGCACATCACCGAGCTGGGCGGCGAGTACTACCGGTTCGATGAAGTGCGGCAGGAGTTGCGGGGCGAACGCACGGGCGTGCGCTATGCGGTGGGCGCACGGGTGCGGGTGCAGGTCAGCCGGGTGGACCTGGACGGCCGCAAGATCGACTTTCGCATGGTGCGCGAGACCGCCGACGAGCGCCTGCTGAGCCGGGCCATGCGCGAGAAGTCCGGTGGTGGCGGCGGCAAGCAGGCCGAGCTCAAGGGCGTGCAGGACGCTGATCGCGAGCTGAAGGCGCGTGGCCGCGCGGCCGGCAAGGGACGCAGTGCGGCCTCCAAGCCGCGCACGGCTCAAGCGCCCAAGAGCGCCGCCAAGAAAACGCGCCGGAGCTGAATGCTGCGCACCCGCCCGGCGGTGCCCGGCTCAGCCTGTTGCGGCGGCCCTGGCCAGGGCTTCTAGCAGCTGGCTGGCGGTCAGCGGGCCGCGCTGGGGCGCTGTGCCGTCCTCGTCCTGCAACCAGCGATCGGCGGCGGCGCCGTGCGTCCACACCGCCAGCCGGGCCGCGTCAAAGCCGTCCAGGCCCTGGGCCCACAGGCCGCCCAGCCAGCCGGCCAGCACATCGCCGGTACCGGCCGTGGCCAGTGCGGCATTGCCGCTGGCATTGACTGCCGGCACCTGGCCGGGCGCGGCCACCACGCTGCCCGAGCCTTTCAGCACCACCACGCAGCCGTCCTGGCGCACCAGCTCCTGCGCCGCTTCGATTCGCCCGGCCTGGACGTCGGCCGCGCTGCATCGCAGCAGGCGAGCTGCTTCCAGTGGATGCGGCGTCAGCACGGTCGTCTGGCCGCGTGCGCGGCGGGCCTGCAATTGCCGGCGCAGCGCGCTGTCGGCGGCCAGCGCATTCAGGGCATCGGCATCGAGTACCAAGCGCGCGCTGTCGCCCAGTGCACGCGGCAGCACCTGGCGCACCGGCTCGCCGCCACCGCAGCCGCACACGACGGTGAGGCGGCTCCAGTCCATCGCGTCCGCGGCCGCGGGGGTGCGAAACATCAGCTCGGGCATCAGCCCGTCATGCTGCGGGAACTCCTCGTCGAGCGGGCTGGCGTACACCCGTCCCGCGCCGGCATGTAGCGCAGCGCGCGATGCGAGCAGGGCGGCCCCTGTCATGCCGGGTGCCCCGGCCAGCACCAGCACGTCGCCAAAGCTCCCCTTGTGGTGGGCATGTGCACGTCGCGGCATCAGCGAGGCGGCGTCGGTGGTCAGCCAGGCGTCCGGTTCCTCGTCGGCGGCAATGCCGAGATCGTCGAACCAGACGGCCCCGCAGAAGTCACGGCCCTGGCCGGTGAACAGGCCTGGCTTGAGGGTCAGCAGCGACAGGGTGTGATCGGCCCGCACGCAGGTGCCTGCCTCGCCGCCAAGGGGCTGGCCGGTGTCGGCATCCAGCCCGGTCGGCAGGTCCAGCGCCAGCACCGGGCCGGGCCACTGCCGCAGGCGTGCCACGGCCTCTGCCAGTCGCCCCTGCGGCGCCCGCGAACTGCCCAGGCCCAGCACTGCATCAACAGCCAGGGCGTGGCGAGCCGGCTGCTCGGGTGGCAGGCCCTGCTCGACGATGGGCACTCCTGCCGCGCGGGCCCGGGCCAGGGCGGTCTGCGCATCGGTCGGCAGGCGTTGCGGGTCGGCGAGCAGGCTCACGGTGGTGGCCTTGCCGGCGCGGTGCAGATGCATGGCCGCCTCCAGGCCGTCGCCGCCGTTGTTGCCCGGACCGGCCGCAATCCATACCTGTTCGGCATGCGGCGCGATGGCCAGGGCCAGCCGGGCACTGGCCTGGCCGGCGCGCTGCATCAGCGTGAAGGGAGGCAGTGGCTGCCTGGCTGCCGCCTCGATGGTCCGGCTCTTCGCCACGCCATGCAGCGGCCGGCAGGCGTGGCCGCTGCGGGCGGCGGGCAGCACCGCTTGCAGGCCGCCGTCATTGGGGACGGGGAAGGGGTGGGTGGTTGGGCGGGGGGTGCTCATGGCGCCACGATAGCGCCATGCGGCCGCCGCGGCGAGGCTGGCCGCGCGGCGCATGGGGCGTGACCCTTTCGATCCCTGTCATGCAGCCAGGCCGCGCCGCCGCCACGGGCTGCCGGGGGGGCTGCCCGTGCGCTCCAGGCTGCCGGCCGCTTCAAGCGCGCTGCTGCAGTCGCCGCGCCTCGAAAGGCTGCAGCGGCAGGTCGGTGGGCCGGCCCGAGATCTGGTCGGCCAGCAGGCGGGCCGACGCACAGGCCAGGGCCCATCCCTGCATGCCGTGGCCCAGGTTGAGCCAGATGCCCGGCACGCCGCTCTCACCCAGGGCAGGCAGCCCATCGGGCAGGCTGGGGCTGGCGCCTTTCCAGGCGTGCGCGTGGTGCTTGTGGGTGTGGGCAGCACCTGGGAACCAGCGCTCCAGTGCGCGGTAGAGCGGGCGCAGCGACGTGTCCAGGTGCCGATGCGGGGCGGTGCCTAGCTCCACGCCGCCAGCCACCCGCAAGCGCTGACCGAGGCGGGCGATGCTGATGCCTGCCTGGGCGTCGGTCACTGTCGCGCGTGGCGCGCGGTCGTGGTCGCGCACCGTGGCAGTGATGGTGTAGCCGTAGATCGGCATCAGTGGTAGCTTGAGGTGCAGTTGCCGCAGCAGCGGCATGGCCTGCGCACCGGCACACAGCAGCACCGCGTCGAAGCGCTCGTCCAGCGCGCTGTTGGCTCGTTGCGCGGGCACGCCCTGGCGCGTCTGCAGGAAGGCGGTGGTCTCGATCAGCTCCACGCTGCTGATGCAGGGACGGGGCCCGGGGGTCAGGCGGGTCACTTCGGTCGAGAAGCGAAACTCCACGCCGAGGCGTTCACACACGTCCTTCAGCAGGTGGGTGAACTGCCGGCAGTTGCCCACCTCGTCACCGGGAAAGTGCAGGCCGCCGGCGAGCTTGGCAGCGGCTGCCAGGCCCGGCTCCAGCGCCTGGCAGCCGGCCGCGTCGTGCACCTGCGCCTCCACATAGCGGGCCTTCAGTTCAAGCAGGCCTTGCTCGGCATCCGCCATCTGGCGCTCGGTGGCCCAGCACCAGGTGGCCATCGGCCCGTTCGTAGTCCAGCCGGTGGCCTGCCACCAGCTTGCGCAGCTGCAGCCGGCCGTAGCGGGCCAGCTCACCCAGGCTTTTCTGTGCGGTGCCGCGTCGCGGCCCCGAGGCCTGCCGCGCCTGCCAGAGCCAGCGCCAGGCGCCTGCGTCCCAGCCGGGCTTCAGCTGCGCCCGCGGATGCAGACCCCAACGACCCTGCTCGTGGAGCGGTGGGGCAGCGTCGAAGCCGGTCGGCCCGGCCAGGCTGGGGGCGACCAGACCCAGCTGCGCGAAGCTGGCTTCGGCAGCGACGCTGCCGCGGCGCTCGAACACGGTGACGCGGTGGCCGGCGGTGACAAGCGCATGCGCGGCGGTGACGCCCGCGATGCCGGCGCCGATGACGGCAAGGTGCATCGTTCAGCCTTCCTGCGCGAGGAGCTGGGCCTCGATGGCCAGCGACAGGTCGAGCACGGTGTCATCGCACAGCGGACCGGCCCACACCATCAAGCCCACCGGCAGGCGACCTGCCGCCTGGCAAGGCAGGGACAGCGCACAGCCGTCCAGCATGTTCACCACCGAGGTGTTGCGCAGCAGCAGGGCGTTGATGCGGAAGAAGGCGTCGTCGTCATGAGCGATCTCGGCGATCGGCGGGGCCACGATCGGCACCGTGGGTGACAGCACCGCGTCGAAGCCGCTCAGAGCCGCCTGCACCCGGGCGATCCATGCAGTGCGGGCCTGCTGCAGCTCGATGTACTCCGCCGCGCTCATCGTGGCGCCGCGGCGAATGCGCTGCGCCACGCGCGGGTCGTAGCGGTCGCCCGAGCGCTCCAGCAGCCGGCGGTGCCAGGCCCAACTTTCGGCCGCAGAGAAGCCCCCGGTGGACTGGATCTGGGCCAGCTCGCCCAGCTCGGCCAGGCCGATTTCCTCGATGCGGGCGCCACCGCGGCGCAGCCGGTCGAGGCTGGCCTCGAAGGCGCTGGCCACCTCGGCATCGAGGCCGTCCTGCATGGTGTGCCGCACGACCGCGAGGCGGCGTGCCGCCAGCGGGCGTCGCGGCAGGGCCAGCTGCCGCGCCGCCAGCACTTCGTGCAGCAGCACCGCATCGCGCACCGAGCGGGTGAGGGCGCAGGCCGTATCCAAGGTGGTGGACAGCGGGATGGCACCACTCAGTGGCGTGAGGCGCGCGGTGTTCTTGAAACCCACCAGGCCTTGCAAGGCTGCGGGGATGCGGATCGAGCCGCCGGTGTCGGAGCCGAGCGCTGCCCAGGCGGCGCCGCACGCCACCGACACGGCAGCACCCGAACTGGAGCCGCCCGGGATGCGCTCGCCGCTGGGGTCGGCCGCACGGCTGCCGGCATTGGCCGGTGTGCCATGGTGCGGGTTCCAGCCGACGCCGGAGAAGGCGAACTCGGTCATGTTGGTGTGGCCCACCAGTGCCGCCCCGGCCTGGCGCAGCCGTGCGACCGCGCCGGCGTCGGCCGCGGCGGGCGGCGCGTCAGCCAGCACGACGGAGCCGCCGGTGGTTGGCTGGCCGGCGACGTCGAACAGGTCTTTCACGCTCACCGCCAGCCCAGCCAGTGGCAACAGGGGGGCGCCGGCGTCCACGGCCAGGTCGGCCGAGCGCGCGGCCGCTTCGGCGGACGCGGTGAACTCGCGCAGGAAGACATGGCGGCAGGCGGGCGAACGTGCTGCGGCCTGGGCTTGTGCCAGCAGGTCGGCCGCGCGGACGCGGCGCTCACGCAGCGCGTCGCGCGCCGAAATCAAGTCGATGTGCATGGAGCTGTTATACTCTTCGGGTTTACCTGGACGGGCCACTTCTAAGCCCTTCGTTCCCGGCCCTTCTGAAGCCGCTTCATGGAAGTACTTCGGGGCAGGCCACCGGCCCGGCATCGGGCCTGGAACGGGCCAGGTCGACAAATCACAAACCCGGCGGTTTGAAGGTGTTGCAACAGGAAAGTCGCGTTGCAATGTGCGCCGGATTTTAGACCCAACCTTTGGAGCAAAACATGCCCGTGACGATGCGCGAAATGCTGGAAGCAGGTGTCCACTTTGGTCACCAGACCCGCTTCTGGAACCCCAAGATGGCCCCGTATATCTTCGGCCATCGCAACAAGATCCACATCATCAACCTCGAGAAGACGCTTCCGATGTTCGAGGAAGCGATGAAGTTCGTGCGCCAGCTGTCGGCCAAGCGCGGCACGATCCTGATGGTGGGTACCAAGCGCCAGGCGCGCGAGTTCGTTTCGGCCGAGGCGCAGCGTGCTGGCATGCCTTTCGTCGACCAGCGCTGGCTCGGCGGCATGCTGACCAACTTCAAGACGGTCAAGACCTCCCTGAAGAAGCTCAAGGACATGCAAGCCCAGGTCGAAGCCGGCCTGGAGTCGATGAACAAGAAGGAAGGCCTGCTGTTCCAGCGCGAGATTGCCAAGCTGGAAAAGGACATCGGCGGCATCCAGGACATGAACGCGCTGCCTGACGCGCTGTTCGTGATCGACGTGGGCTATCACAAGATCGCCGTGGCCGAAGCCAAGAAGCTCGGCATCCCGGTGATCGGCGTGGTCGACAGCAACCACTCGCCGGCCGAGATCGACTATGTCATCCCCGGCAACGACGACTCCTCCAAGGCCGTGGCGCTCTACGCGCGTGCCGTGGCTGACGCCGTGCTCGAAGGCAAGGCCAACGCCGTGAACGAAGTGGTGCAAGCCGCCGGTGCCGGTGGCGACGACGAGTTCGTGGAAGTCAACGAAGCCGCCTGAGCCCTCCCGAGGCGCTGAAACGGGGGCTGCTTCAGCCCCTTTTTTTCAGCAGCATCCGATTTCGATGCCGGGCGCCTGCCGCCCGGAGCATGCAAGAGAACTGGAGATAGTTATGCCCGCAATTACCGCTAGCCTCGTCGCCGAACTGCGCGCCAAGACCGATGCCCCGATGATGGAGTGCAAGAAGGCGCTGACGGAAGCCGACGGCGACCTGGACCGCGCTGAAGAGATCCTGCGCGTCAAGCTCGGCAACAAGGCCGGCAAGGCGGCCTCGCGCGTGACGGCCGAGGGCATCGTCGCCGCCTTCATCGAAGGCAACACCGGCGCGCTGCTCGAGCTGAACTGCGAAACCGACTTCGTCACCAAGAACGACGACTTCCTGGCTTTCGGCAAGGCACTGGCCGAAGTGGTCGCCAAGCAAGGCCCGGCCGATGTGGCAGCCCTGTCGGCGCTGGACCTGAACGGCACCACCGTCGAAGCCACCCGCACCGGCCTGATCGGCAAGATCGGCGAGAACATGACGATCCGCCGCTTCAAGCGCTTCGCCGGCGACAGCCAGCTGGTCAGCTACCTGCACGGCACCCGCATCGGCGTGGTGGTCGAGTTCACCGGCGACGAAGTGGCGGCCAAGGACGTGGCGATGCACATCGCTGCGATGAAGCCCGTCTCGCTGTCGGCCGACCAGGTGCCCGCCGAACTGATCGCCAAGGAGCGTTCGGTGGCCGAGCAAAAGGCTGCCGAATCCGGCAAGCCGGCCGACATCGTCGCCAAGATGGTCGAGGGCTCGGTGCAGAAGTTCCTGAAGGAAGTGTCGCTGTTCAACCAGCCCTTCGTGAAGAACGACAAGCAGACCGTCGAGCAGATGCTCAAGGCTGCCAACACCACGGTGAAGGGCTTCACGCTCTACGTCGTCGGCGAAGGCATCGAGAAGAAGCAGGACGACTTCGCTGCCGAGGTGGCCGCGCAAGTCGCTGCTGCCAAGGGCCAGTAAACCCTGTTGCCGCCATCCCCTACACTTCGCACCCAAACCCGCCGCACCCTCAGGAGGAACTGCATGCCGGCATATAAGCGCATCCTGCTCAAGCTTTCCGGTGAAGCCCTGATGGGCGACGATGCCTATGGCATCAACCGCGCCACCATCGTCCGCATGGTGCGCGAGATCCAGGAGGTGACGGCATTGGGCTGCGAAGTGGCGGTCGTGATCGGCGGCGGCAACATCTTCCGCGGCGTCGCGGGCGGCTCGGTCGGCATGGACCGGGCCACCGCCGACTACATGGGCATGCTGGCGACCGTGATGAACGCGCTGGCGCTGGCCGACACGATGCGCCAGGAAGGCATGGTGGCCCGCGTCATGTCGGCCATCGGCATCGAGCAGGTGGTCGAGCCCTATGTGCGTCCGAAGGCGCTGCAATACCTGGAAGAAGGCAAGGTGGTGATCTTCGCCGCCGGCACCGGCAACCCCTTCTTCACGACCGACACGGCAGCCGCGCTGCGCGGCGCCGAGATCGGTGCCGAGATCATGCTCAAGGCCACCAAGGTCGACGGTGTCTATACCGCCGACCCCAAGAAGGACCTGACGGCCACCCGCTACTCGAAGATCAGCTTCGACGAGGCGATCATCAAGAACCTGCAGGTGCTGGATGCCACGGCGTTCGCGCTGTGCCGCGACCAGAAGCTGCCCATCAAGGTGTTCAGCATCTTCAAGCCGGGTGCGCTCAAGCAGGTCGTGCTCGGTGAGGACGAGGGCACCCTGGTCCACGTTTGAGGAGTACGAAGCTCATGACCATCGCAGACATCAAGAAGACGGCCGAGCAGAAGATGCAGAAGTCGGTCGAGGCCTACAAGCACGAACTGACCAAGATCCGCACCGGCCGGGCGCACCCGGGCCTGCTCGACCAGGTCAACGTCGAGTACTACGGCTCCATGGTGCCGATCAGCCAGGTGGCCAACGTCACGCTGCTCGATGCCCGCACCATCAGCGTCCAGCCCTGGGAAAAGGGCATGGGTGCCAAGATCGAGAAGGCCATCCGCGAGTCTGACCTGGGCCTGAACCCGGCGTCGCAGGGCGACCTGATCCGCGTGCCGATGCCGCCGCTCACCGAAGAGCGCCGCCGCGACCTGACCAAGGTCGTGCGCCATGCCGGCGAGGACGCCAAGGTGGCCGTGCGCAACCTGCGCCGCGACGCCAACGAGCAGGCCAAGAAGCTGCTCAAGGACAAGCTGATCACCGAAGACGACGAGCGTCGCTCGCAGGACGAAGTGCAGAAGCTGACCGACCGCACCATCGCCGAGATCGACAAGCTGATCGCCGGCAAGGAAGCCGAGATCCTTGCGGTCTGACCCGGTGTCCTCCAGCGGCCCAGGCAGCTCCAACGTGTCATCCGATTCCAAAGCGGTGCCCCGCCACGTTGCCATCGTGATGGATGGCAACGGCCGCTGGGCCAACAAGCGGTTCATGCCGCGGGCCTTCGGCCATGAGCAGGGCGTCGATGCGCTGGTGCGCACCGTCAAGGCCTGCGTGGTGCGCGGCATCGACTACCTCACCGTGTTCGCCTTCTCCTCGGAGAACTGGCGTCGCCCGGCCGACGAGGTGTCCGGCCTGATGAGCCTGGTGCTGGTGGCAGTGGCCCGCCATGTGGAGCGCCTGGCGCAGGAGGGCGTGCGCATCCGCATCGTCGGTGACCGCTCGGCGGTGTCCGAGAAGGTGCGCGCCTCCTGGGACAAGGCCGAGGCCGCCACGCAGCACAACAGCAAGCTGGTGCTGTCGGTGGCGTTCAACTACGGTGGCCGCTGGGACATCGTGCAGGCCTGCCAGCGCGCGGTGGCTGACGGCCTGGGCGCCGCCGACATCACCGAGGCCGCCCTCAGCCGCTACATGGCGCTGAACTATGCGCCGGACCCCGATCTCTTCATCCGCACAGGCGGTGAGCTGCGCATCAGCAACTTCCTGCTGTGGCAGACCGCCTACTCGGAACTCTATTTCACCGACTGCCTGTGGCCGGAGTTCGGCGAGGCCGAACTCGATGCCGCCATCGCTGCCTTCGCGCGGCGTGAGCGCCGCTTCGGCGGCGTCGATGCGGCGCCGCCGGCCCTCGCAACTCAAGGAGCCTGACCCATGCTGAGGCAACGTGTCATCACGGCCCTGGTGCTGTTGGCGGTGCTGCTGCCGGCCTTGCTGACTCCGCAGGTCTGGCCGTTCGCATTGCTGAGCGTGGTGATGGTGGCTGCAGCCGGCTGGGAGTGGGGCCGGCTCAACCAGGCCGGCGCCGCCGGTTCGGTGGCGCTCGGCGCGCTGGTCGGTGGCCTGTGCGCGCTGACCTGGTGGCGCGAGCTGCCGCTGACAGGGCAACCCTGGCTGTGGTGGGCGGCCACCGCGGCCTGGGTGCTGGGCGGCGCCTTCGTGCTCAAAAGCGGCCCTTCGCGCTGGCCTGCGGTGCCCGCCGTGCTGCGGCTGGGCCTCGGTGTGCTGATGTTGTGGCTGACCTGGGTGGCGCTGACGCGCGCCAAGGAAGTCGGCGTGGCCTACCTGCTGTCGGTGTTCTGCCTGGTCTGGGCGGCCGACATCGCGGCCTATTTCGGCGGTCGCGCCTTCGGGCGGCGCAAGCTGGCGCCGGCCATCAGCCCCGGCAAGAGCTGGGAAGGCGTCTGGAGCGGCATGGCCGGCGTGCTGGTGCTTGCCGTGGCCTGGGTGACGCTGGACCGTTCCGCACCGCTCGGTTCGCCGAGCCTCTACACCGAGATGCAGGGCCGCTTCGGCTGGGCCGGCCTGGTGGTGGTCTGCCTGTTCCTGGCCGCCATGAGCGTGGTGGGTGACCTGTTCGAATCACTGGTCAAGCGCAGCGTCGGTGCCAAGGACAGCAGCCAGCTGCTGCCGGGCCATGGCGGCGTGCTGGACCGCATCGACGCCTTGCTGCCGGTCTTTCCCATTGCCCTGACCCTGAGCCTCTTGTGACACATTCCGACGCCGCTGCATTGCAGCAGGTCTGCATCCTGGGCTCGACCGGTTCGGTGGGCACCAGCACGTTGGACGTGATGGCACGGCATCCCGGCCTCTACCAGGTGTTCGCGCTGACGGCCCACAGCCGGGTCGATGAACTGCTGGCCCAGTGCCTGCAATGGCAACCGCGCTTCGCGGTGATGTCGGATGCTGACGCCGCGGCCCGCCTGCGGAGCCGGCTGCAGCAGGCTGGCAGCCGCACCGAGGTGCTGGCCGGCAGCTCGGCCCTGGCCGAGATCGCCGCGCATCCCGAGGTGGACACCGTGATGGGCGCCATCGTCGGTTCCGCCGGCCTGGCGCCGTGCCTGGCCGCCGCGCGCAGTGGCAAGCGCCTGTTGCTGGCCAACAAGGAGGCGCTGGTGGTGGGCGGCGCACTGTTCATGCGGGCGGTGCGTTCGGGCGGCGCGACGCTGCTGCCCATCGACAGCGAGCATTCGGCCATCTTCCAGTGCCTGCCCGAGGACGCCACCACCTGGCAGCAGCGCATCCAGCGCATCGTGCTGACCGCCTCCGGCGGGCCGTTCCGCCAGCGCGATCCCGGCACGCTCGGGGCGGTGACGCCGGCCGAGGCCTGCTCCCATCCCAACTGGGTGATGGGGCGCAAGATCTCGGTGGACTCCGCCACCATGATGAACAAGGCGCTCGAAGTCATCGAGGCCCGCTGGCTGTTTGACCTCGCGCCCGAGCAGATCGAGGTGGTGATCCATCCGCAGAGCATCATCCACTCGATGGTGGTCTGCCGCGACAACTCGGTGCTCGCCCAGCTCGGCACGCCGGACATGCGGGTGCCGATCGCCTATGGCCTGGCCTGGCCGCGGCGCATCGAGAGCGGGGCACAGGCGCTCGACTTCACGCAGCTCTCGGCGCTGACCTTCGAGGCGCCGGATGCGGCTCGCTTCCCGGGGCTGCAACTCGCCTGGGACACGCTGCGCGGCCCGCAAGGCAGCACCGCGGTGCTCAACGCGGCCAACGAGGAGGCCGTGGCGGCCTTCCTCGACGGGCGCATCGGCTTCGACCAGATCCATGCGGTCAACGCCGACACGCTGGCGGCCTTCGTGCTGCCAGCCGGCGCGACCGAGTCGCTCGACGGCCTGCTGGAGCTGGACGCGGCCGCACGTCGCTGCGCGCTCCAACGCATCGGGAGCCGGAGCCGATGAACCCGGTCCTCGGCTTCCTGGTGACACTGAGCATCGTGGTGCTCGTGCACGAGTGGGGCCACTACCGAATGGCAAAGGCCTGCGGCGTCAAGGTCCTGCGTTTCTCGCTGGGGTTCGGCAAGGTCCTGCTGCGCTACCAGCGCAGCCCCGACAGTACCGAGTTCGTCCTGTCCGCGCTGCCGCTGGGCGGCTATGTCCGCATGCTGGACCAGCGCAGCGGCGTGCCGGTGCCGCCGGCCGAAGCCCATCTTGCCCTGGAGCGGCAGCCGCTGCGCTCCCGCGCGCTGATCGTGGCGGCGGGGCCGATCGCCAACCTGGTGCTCGCCATGCTGCTGTATGCGGTGGCGGGCTGGGTCGGCACCGAGGAACCCAAGGCCGTGCTCGGCGCCCCGACCGCCGGCAGCCTGGCCGAGAAGGCCGGCCTGCGGGCAGGCGACTGGGTGCAGGCGGCCGATGACGGCGAGGGCGCGCGTGAGCTGCGCTCGTTCAGCGACCTGCGCTGGGCCATGATCGACGCGATGGTGGACCGGCGCGACCTCACGCTGGACGTGACCGACGCCCAGGGACACCATGCCCGTTCGGTGCGCCTGCCGCTGGCCGAGCTCGGCTCGGAGGACGTCGATGCCCAGTTGATGCAGAAGGTCGGCATCGGCGCGCCCTATGGCGAGCCGGTGATGGGCGAGATCGTGCCGGCCAGCCCGGCCGCGCAGGCCGGACTGCGCGAAGGCGACCGGGTGCTGGCGGTGGACGGTGAGCCGGTGCGCGACGCGGCGCGCCTGCGCGAACGCATCCGGGGTGCGGTGCAGGACGGCCAGCCGCGCGCGATGGACTGGCAGGTGGAGCGGGGCGGTGGCACCCTGCAGCTGCGGGTCCAGCCCAAGGTGGAGGAGGTCGACGGCCGGACCATTGGCCGCATTGGCGCCTTCGTGGGCCGGCCGCCCGAGATGGTGCAGGTGTCCTATGGCGTGCTCGATGGCATCGCGTATGGCGTGACACGTACGTGGGAAGTCTCGATGCTGAGCTTGCGCATGCTCGGCAAGATGCTGATCGGCCAGGCCTCGGTCAAGAACCTCAGCGGCCCGCTGAGCATTGCCGACTATGCCGGCCAGTCGTCCAGCCTCGGGCTGGCCTATTACCTGGGTTTCCTGGCAATGGTGAGCGTGAGCCTGGGTGTCGTGAACCTGCTGCCGCTCCCGGTCCTCGATGGGGGACACCTGATGTATTATCTTTTCGAAGGGGTGACAGGGCGGCCGATCTCCGATGTGTGGCTGGATCGGCTGCAGTTCGTGGGCCTGGCCATCATCGTCCTGATGACCTCCATCGCCCTCTACAACGACGTGGCCCGGCTCCTGGGTCAGCACTGACCTCATGCTGCTTTCCTCTCGCTCGCGCGCTCGCGCGTTTCACAGCTTCCGCCAACCGACGCTGATCGCTGCCGCGATCTTCGCGGCCCTTCAATCAGCTGCAGCCTGGGCGGTGGAGCCCTTCACGCTCAGCGACATCCGGGTCGAAGGCCTGCAGCGCACCGAGGCCGGCACCGTGTTCGGCTCGCTGCCGTTCCGCATCGGCGACACCTACAACGACGAGAAGGGGGCGGCCGCGCTGCGCTCGCTGTTCGGCACGGGTCTGTTCTCCGATGTTCGCATCGAGGTCGAGGGCAACGTGGTCGTGGTGGTGGTGCAGGAGCGCCCCATCATCTCCAACGTCGAGTTCGTCGGCACGAAGGAATTCGACAAGGACGTCCTGACCAAGGCGCTGCGCGACGTCGGCATCGCCGACGGCCGGCCCTTCGACAAGGCGCTCATCGACCGTGCCGAGCAGGAACTCAAGCGCCAGTACCTGGCCAAGAGCCTGTACGGTGCCGAGGTCATCACCACCATCACGCCGCAGGAACGCAACCGCGTCAACGTGACCTTCACGGTCACCGAAGGTGGTGTGGCCAAGATCAAGGACATCCGCATCGTCGGCAACAAGGCCTACTCCGAAGGCGAGCTGAAGGACCTGTTCTCGCTGACCACCGGCGGCTGGCTGACCTGGTACACCAAGAGCGACCGCTATTCGCGTGCCAAGCTCAATGCCGACCTGGAGTCGCTGCGCTCCTTCTACCTGAACCGCGGCTACCTGGAGTTTGCCGTCGAGTCCACCCAGGTGGCCATTTCGCCGGACAAGCAGGACATCACGATCACCATCAATGTCCGCGAGGGCCAGCCCTATGTCGTCACCGGCGTGCGGCTGGAAGGCGAGTACCTGGGCAAGGAAGAAGAGTTCAAGTCGCTGGTCACCATCGACCCCGGCAAGGCCTATCGGGCCGAGGACGTCGCCGAGACGGTGCGCAAGTTCACCGAGCGCTTCGGTGCCTTCGGCTATGCCTTCGCGCGGGTCGAGCCGCGCACCGACATCGACCGGGCCAACGGCCGTGTGGCCGTCGTGCTGCAGGCCGAGCCGCAGCGCCGGGTGTATGTGCGCCGGGTCAACGTGGCCGGCAACACCCGCACCCGCGACGAGGTGGTGCGCCGCGAGTTCCGGCAGTTCGAGTCGTCCTGGTACGACGGCGACAAGATCCGCATGTCGCGCGACCGGGTCGACCGCCTCGGCTACTTCAACGAGGTGAACATCGAGACCAACGAGGTGCCCGGCACGACCGACCAGGTCGACCTGACCCTCAACGTGGTCGAGAAGCCGACCGGCAACCTGATGCTGGGTGCCGGCTTCTCCAGCGCCGAGAAGCTCACGCTGACCGCCTCGATCAAGCAGGACAACATCTTCGGCTCGGGCAACTACCTGGGCGTGGAGTTCAACACCAGCCGCTACAACCGCACCTTCGTGGTCAGCACGGTCGACCCGTACTTCACGGTGGACGGCGTGTCGCGGGCGCTCGACTTCTACTACCGCACCACCCAGCCGCTGTCCAGCCAGGGCAGTGACTACAAGCTGGTGACGCCCGGTGCCTCCATCCGCTTCGGCGTGCCGTTCAGCGAGTACGACACGGTGTACTTCGGCGTCGGCGCCGAAAGCACCGAGATCCGCGGCGATTCGGATGCGATGCCGAACGAGTATCACGCCTACCGCAAAGCTTTCGGTGCCCGCAGCCTGGCAGTGCCCTTCACGCTGGGCTGGACCCGTGACGACCGCGACAGCGCACTGGTGCCGACCCGCGGCCGCTACCAGCGCATCAATGCCGAGCTCAGCCTGGTGGGCGACGCGCGCTACCTGCGCAGCAACTACCAGTTCCAGCAGTACATCCCGCTGGGCCGGGGCTTCACCTTTGCCTTCAACACCGAGTTGGGCTACGGCAAGGGCCTGCAGGGCCGGCCGTTCCCGATCTTCAAGAACTTCTACAGCGGTGGCCTGGGCACGGTGCGGGGCTTCGAGCAGGGCTCGCTGGGGCCGGTGGATGCCACCGGCGCCTACTACGGCGGCTCACGCCGCATCAACGTCAACACCGAGCTGTATGCGCCGTTCCCGGGCTCCGGGGCCGACCGCACGCTGCGGCTGTTCGCCTATGTCGACGCCGGCAACGTGTTCGACGAGCGGGACAAGGTCAAGCTGTCGGAGATGCGGGCCTCGGCCGGCATCGGCTTCAGCTGGGTCTCGCCGGTGGGCCCCCTGAAGCTCGCCTACGGGGTGCCTTTGCGCAAACAGCCAGGCGATAGAATCGAGCGACTGCAATTTCAGATTGGGACTGCGTTCTGATGAAGAAGAATCTTTTGAGGGCCATGCTGACTGCTGGCCTGCTGGCCATGGCAGTCCAGGGCGTGCAGGCGCAGGAGCTCAAGATCGGCTATGTGAACAGCGATCGCGTGCTGCGTGATGCCACGCCGGCCAAGGCGGCCCAGGCGCGCCTGGAGCAGGAGTTCTCGCGCCGCGAGAAAGAGCTGGCCGACATGGCCGCCAAGCTCAAGACCGCCGGCGACAAGCTGGAGAAGGAAGCCCCGACGCTGGCCGAGTCCGAGCGTTCGCGCCGCCAGCGCGAGCTGGTCGAGCAGGACCGCGACTTCCAGCGCCGCCGCCGCGAGTTCCAGGAAGACCTGAACTCGCGCAAGAACGAAGAGCTGTCGGCGGTGGTGGAACGCGCCAACCGCGTCATCAAGCAGATCTTCGAGCAGGAAAAGTACGACCTGATCCTGCAGGAAGCGGTGTTTGCCGGCCCCAAGGTCGACATCACCGAGAAGGTCATCAAGGCGCTCAACGCCAACGGTGGCAAGTGACGGCGGCGCCGTGACCGATGTTCGCCTGGGCGAAATCGCCGACCAGCTCGGCGGTGAACTGATCGGTCCGGCTGACCTCGCGATCACGCGCATCGGCCCGCTCGAGGGCGCCACGCCCTCGACACTCAGCTTCCTCTCCAACCCGAAGTACCAGTCCCAGCTGGCCGCCACCGCGGCCGGCTGCGTGATCGTTGCGCCGGCGTTCCGGGAGGCGGCGGCGGGCCGCGGTGCGGCGATCGTCACGCCCGATCCCTATCTCTACTTCGCACGCCTGACCCAGTGGTGGGCCCGGCGTGTGCGGCCGGCTGCGCCTGCGGGGGTGCACCCCAGCGCCTGCGTCTCGCCTTCGGCCCACATCGGCGAAGGCGTGCGTATCGAGGCCTTCGTCGTCATCGAGGACGGCGCGGTGATCGAAGACGGTGCCGTCATCGGTTCCCACAGCGTGGTGGGGCAGGGCGCCCGGGTCGGCGCCCAGACCCGGCTGGCGCCGCGAGTCAGCCTGCTGTATGGCTGCAGCATCGGCGCGCGCGGCATCCTGCATTCCGGCGTCGTGATCGGCGCCGACGGCTTCGGCTTCGCGCCGGACCAGGGGCAGTGGATCAAGATCGAACAGTTGGGGGCAGTGCGCATCGGTGACGATGTGGAGATCGGCGCCAACAGCTGCGTCGACCGTGGTGCGCTCGACGACACGGTGATCGAGGACGGCGTCAAGCTCGACAACCTGGTGCAGATCGCCCACAACGTGCACATCGGCGCGCACACCGCGATGGCGGGCTGCGTCGGGGTGGCGGGCAGCGCACGGATCGGCCGGCACTGTACGGTCGGCGGCGGCGCCGGCATCCTCGGGCACCTGACGCTGGCCGATCATGTGCATGTGTCGTCGATGTCGCTGGTGACCCGCTCGATCCTGCAGCCCGGCCTGTACAGCGGCGTCTTCCCCATCGATGACAATAAGTCGTGGGAGAAGAATGCGGCGACCCTGCGTCAGCTGCACGGCCTGCGGGAGCGCGTGCGCGCGCTGGAAAAGAAATTCACGCCATGACCATGGACATTCATCAGATTCTCAAGAAGCTCCCCCATCGCTACCCCATCCTGCTGGTGGACCGGGTGCTGGAAGTGGAGCCCGGCAAGCGGGTCAAGGCGCTCAAGAACGTCACGATCAACGAGCCGTTCTTCATGGGCCACTTCCCGAGCCGTCCGGTGATGCCCGGAGTGCTGATGCTCGAGGCACTGGCCCAGGCGTCGGCACTGCTGTCCTTCGCTGGCGACGGTGGCGACCTCGACCCTCGCGCGGTGTACTACTTCGTCGGCATCGACGGTGCCCGCTTCAAGCGGGTGGTGGAGCCGGGCGACCAGCTCATCCTGGAGGTCGAGCTCGACCGCGCCCGCGGCGGCATCTACAAGTTCAAGGCACGCGCCAGCGTGGACGGCGAGCTCGCGGTGGAGGCCGAGCTGATGTGCACCATGCGCATCATCGAGGACTGAAGGAGCGCGGCATGGCCACCATACATCCGTCGGCGATCGTCGACCCCCGGGCCGAGCTGGGCGAGAACGTCAGCATCGGCCCCTATGCCGTCATCGGCCCGCATGTGCGCATTGGCGAGGGCAGCAGCATCGGCGCCCATGCCGTGGTGGAAGGCCACACCACCATCGGGCGTGACAACCGCATCTTCCAGTTCGCCTCCATCGGCTCGGTGCCGCAGGACAAGAAGTACGCGGGTGAGCCGACCGAGCTGCGCATCGGCGACCGCAACACCATTCGCGAGTGCTGCACGCTCAACGTCGGCACCGTGCAGGACGGCGGCCTGACCTCGCTCGGCAACGACAACTGGATCATGGCCTATGTGCACATCGCGCACGACTGCCACCTGGCCAACCACATCACCATTGCCAACGGTACCCAGCTGGGCGGCCATGTGGTGATCGCCGACTGGGTGACGCTGGGCGGCATGACCGGCGTGCACCAGTTCGTGAAGATCGGCGCCCAGGCAATGACCGCGGTCGGCAGCGTGCTGCTGCAGGACCTGCCGCCTTACGTGATGGCCGACGGTGACACCGCCAAGGCGGTCGGGCTCAACACCGAGGGCCTCAAGCGGCGTGGCTTCACGCCCGAGCGGCTGGCGGTGGCCAAGAAGATGTACCGCTTGCTGTACCGCGACGGCCTGACCCTCGATGCGGCCCGCCAGGCCATCTCGGCCCTCGCGGCCGAGCATCCCGAGGCCGCCGGCGATGTCGCGATGATGGCCGATTTCCTGTCCGCCGCCACCCGCGGCATCGTGCGCTGACGCCGATGGGCGAAGCACCGCGTCTGGCCCTGGTGGCCGGCGAAGCCTCCGGTGACCTGCTGGCCGGCCTGATGATGGGCGGGTTGCGCGCGCGCTGGCCGCAGCTGCAGGCGCAAGGCATCGGCGGCCCCAGGATGGCGGCGCACGGCTTCGACGCCTGGTGGCCGCACGAGAAGCTGGCCGTGCGCGGCTATGCCGAGGTGCTGCGTCACTACCGCGAGATTTCGGGCATCCGCCGCGAGCTGGGCGACCGCCTGCTGCGCCAGCCGCCCGATGCCTTCATCGGTGTCGACGCGCCCGACTTCAACCTGGGGCTGGAGGAGCGGCTGCGCGGCGCCGGCATCAAGACGGTGCATTTCGTCTGCCCGTCGATCTGGGCCTGGCGCGGCAACCGGATCGAAAAGATCCGGCGTGCCGCCGACCATGTGCTGTGCGTCTTCCCCTTCGAGCCGGCTCTGCTGCAGCAGCACGGCATCTCGGCAAGCTATGTCGGCCATCCGCTGGCCGATGCCATCCCGCTCGACCTGCCGCGTGCCGAAGCGCGCGCCGCACTCGGCCTGGCGGCCGAGGACACGGTCGTGGCCCTGTTGCCCGGCAGTCGCCGCAGCGAGGTGCAGTACATCACGCCGGGCCTGGTCGCCGCCGCTGCCGAACTGCAGCGGCGCCGCCCCGGGCTGCGCTTCGTGCTGCCGCTGGTGCCGGGCCTGCGTGGCCTGGTGGAGCCGGTGCTTGCGCGGCATGCCGGGCAAGTGCAGGTCAGCCTGGTGGACGGCCGCTCGCACGAGGTGCTGGCGGCCTGCGACGTGACCCTGGTGGCCAGCGGCACCGCCACGCTGGAGGCCGCGCTGTTCAAGCGGCCGATGGTCATCACCTACACCATGCATTGGCTCAGCTGGCAGCTGATGAAGCGCATGGGCTACCTGCCGTGGGTGGGCCTGCCCAACATCCTCTGCGAGGACTGGGTCGTGCCCGAGCTGCTGCAGCACCATGCGACGCCGGCCGCACTGGCCGATGCGGCGCTGGCCTGGCTGGACGATCCGGCGCGCTGCCGCGCCGTCGAACAGCGTTTCCTGGAACTGCACCACCGCCTGCGCCGCAACACCGCGCAGGCCGCCACCGATGCGATCGCGCAAGTCCTCCATCGTTGAACAGCTGCCCCTGAGCTGGGATGTGCAAGGCCTGCTGGCCGGCGTCGACGAAGCCGGCCGCGGTCCGCTGGCCGGCCCGGTGGTGGCCGCCGCCGTCATCCTCGACGACACCCGCCCCATCGAGGGCCTGAACGATTCCAAGCAGCTCACCGAGCGGGTGCGCGAGCGCCTGTTCGACGAGATCCGCGCCAAGGCCCTGTGCTGCTCGATCGCCGAGGCCAGCGTGGAGGAGATCGACAGCCTCAACATCCTGCATGCGACGATGCTGGCGATGCGCCGGGCCGTCGAGGGCCTGCGGCTGCGGCCGGCCAAGGTGCTGGTGGACGGCAACCGCCTGCCGGTGCTCAAGGTCGCGGCCGAAGCCATCGTGCAGGGCGACGCGCGGGTGCCGGCCATCTCGGCCGCCTCGATCCTGGCCAAGGTGCATCGCGACCGGCTCTGCCTGGCTCTGCATGAACGCCACCCGCAGTACGGCTTCGCGGTGCACAAGGGCTATCCGACGCCGGATCACCTGGCCGCGCTGAAGGCGCATGGCGCCTGCGTTGTGCACCGGCGCAGCTTCGCCCCGGTGCGGGCGGTGCTGCCGGACGAGTGCTGATGCAGCCGCCGGTGCACATCACTTCGCGGGACAACCCGCTGCTGGTGCGGCTGCGCAAGCTCGCCCAGGACCCGACCGCCTACCGCAAGCTGGGCGAGGTCTGGATCGAGGGCGACCATCTCTGCAGCGCCTGTGCCGGCCGGGGCCTGGCGGTGCCGCAGGCCGTGCTGTCAGAGTCGGCCTGGGCACGGCCGGCGCTGCGCCAGCTGGCCGGCCACGCCGCGCGGGTCGCCGTGGTGCCCGACGCCTTGTTCAATGCCGCGAGCGGCCTCGAATCACCGGCCGGTTGCGGCTTCCTGCTGCCCTGGACGCCGCAGGTCGAGGTGCGCGCTGGCGTCGCCACGGTGGTGCTCGACCGCCTGCAGGACGCGGGCAATGTCGGCTCCATCCTGCGCAGCGCCGCGGCGCTCGGGGTGGGTCAGGTCGTCGCGCTGCGTGGCACGGCGGGTGTGTGGTCGCCCAAGGTGCTGCGCGCCGGCATGGGCGCGCATTTCGCGCTGCACATCGTCGAGGGTGCGGTTCCCGACGACCTGAGCCGGCTGCAACTGCCGCTGCTGGGCACCAGCTCGCACACCGAGGCCGAGCTGCATGCTACCCGGCTGCCGTCGCCCTGCGCCTGGGTGCTGGGCCACGAGGGGCAGGGCGTCGACGAGGCCCTGCTGGCGCGTTGCCAGCAGGTGGTGCGGATTCCGCAGCCGGGCGGCGAGGAGTCGCTGAACGTGGCGGCGGCTGCGGCGATCTGCCTCTATGAATCGCTGTGCCAGCGGCTGCGGTAGCCGCCGGCGCTCGCCAGGCAGGTCAGTAGATCAGCCGGTCGGGACGGATGTCGCGCAGGATGGTGGTGGCGATTTCCTCGATCGACTTGTGCGTGGACGACAGCCAGGAAATGCCCTCGCGCCGCATCAGTGACTCGGCCGCCGCCACTTCGTAGCGGCAGTTCTCCAGGCTGGCGTACTTGCTGCCGGGGCGGCGCTCGTGGCGGATCTCGGCCAGCCGGTCGGGCGCGATCGTGAGGCCGAAACACTTGCCCTTGTGCGGTGCCAGCGAGGCCGGCAGGCAGTCGCGTTCGAAATCCTCGGGGATCAGCGGGTAGTTGGCGGCCTTCACGCCGTGCTGCATCGCCAGGTAGAGCGAGGTCGGCGTCTTGCCGCTGCGGCTGACGCCGACCAGGATCACGTCGGCCTGCTCCAGGTTCTTGGCCGACTGGCCGTCATCGTGCGCCAGCGAGAAATTGATGGCCTCGATCCGATTGTGATATTCCTGGCTCTTGGCGATGTCCGAGAAGCGGCCCACCCGGTGGTTGGACTTCATGCCGAATTCCGCTTCCAGCGGCTCGACGAAGGTCATGAACATGTCGAGCACCAGGCCCTTGCAGCCCGACTTGACGATGGCCAGCACCTCCTCGTCCACCAGCGTGGTGAAGACGATGGGCTTGCGGCCTTCGGCATCGGCGGTGCGGTTGATCTTGTCGACCGCATGTTCGGCCTTCTCGACCGAGTCGATGAAGGGCATGCGCACATGCCGCGGCTGGATCGCGAACTGCTTCAGGATGGAATTGCCGAAGGTTTCGGCAGTGATGCCGGTTCCGTCAGAGACGAAGAATACGGTTCTGGTGGGCATGATTCAGATTGTTTAGCCTTTGTTCACAAGCGAAGGTTAAAGCCCCGTAGAATTCTGCGGAATACCTCTCGTCACTCACCCCATGCGTGCCGCACCACACCAAGCAGAATCCAGAAAGTGGGCTGGCTTGCGCGCGTCCGTCGGAGAGGCTGCGCCTGGCGCGCACTCCGCCACCCTGCGCGGGGTCTCGGGAGCACCGGTTTCTCAACATCACGGAGCTTTCCCATGTCATCCACCCCACTGGCGACCGCCCTGGTCGTTCCGTTTGAAAACCTGAGGATGACCGACGTCGAGTCGGTCGGCGGCAAGAACGCCTCCCTCGGCGAAATGATCAGCCAGCTGGCCGCCTCCGGAGTGCGGGTGCCAGGCGGTTTTGCGACCACCGCCCATGCCTTCCGCCAGTTCCTGGCGCATGAAGGCCTGGCCGACCGCATCAACGAGGCCCTGTCCCGGCTCGACACCGAAGACGTGCGCGCGCTGGCCGAGGCTGGCGCGAAGATCCGGCAATGGGTCATCGACACGCCGTTCCCGCCGGCGCTGGAAGACGCCATCCGCACCCAGTTCGTGCAGCTGACGCAGGACCATCCCGGCGCGTCTTTCGCTGTGCGCTCGTCCGCCACCGCCGAAGACCTGCCCGACGCATCCTTCGCCGGCCAGCAGGAGACCTTCCTGAACGTGGTGGGCATCGACGACGTGCTGCACAAGATGAAGGAGGTGTTCGCCTCCCTCTACAACGACCGCGCCATCAGCTACCGTGTGCACAAGGGCTTCGCCCATGACAACGTGGCCCTGTCGGCCGGCGTGCAGCGCATGGTGCGTTCCGACCTCGGCGCGGCCGGTGTGATGTTCACCATCGACACCGAGTCGGGCTTCAAGGACGTGGTCTTCATCACCTCCAGCTACGGGCTGGGCGAGACGGTGGTGCAGGGCGCAGTCAACCCTGACGAGTTCTATGTGCACAAGCCGGCGCTGAAGAACGGCAAGTCGCCCATCATCCGCCGCAACCTGGGCTCCAAGCTGATCAAGATGGAGTTCGCCACGCCCGAGGAGAAGGCGGCCGCCGGCAAGCTGGTGAAGACCGTCAACACCGCGCCCGAGCTGCGCAACCGCTATTCGCTCAGTGATGTCGACGTGGTCGAGCTGGCCCGCTACGCGCTGATCATCGAGCAGCACTA
The DNA here is from genome assembly GCF_030419005.1 of Eleftheria terrae. Classification (NCBI taxonomy): domain Bacteria; kingdom Pseudomonadati; phylum Pseudomonadota; class Betaproteobacteria; order Burkholderiales; genus Eleftheria; species Eleftheria terrae. The sequence goes on along the minus strand of NZ_CP106951.1, from coordinate 992,315 downwards.
CGGCCGCCCGATGGACATCGAATGGGGCAAGGACGGCGACGACGGCAAGCTCTATATCCTGCAGGCCCGCCCCGAGACGGTGAAGAGCCAGTCCGAAGGCAAGGCCGAGCAGCGCTACAAGCTCAAGGGCCACGGCACGGTGCTGGCCGAGGGCCGCGCCATCGGCCAGAAGATCGGCACCGGCCCGGTGCGGCTGGTGCATTCCATCGCCGAGATGGACCGGGTGCAGCCGGGCGACGTGCTGGTCACCGACATGACCGACCCCAACTGGGAGCCGGTGATGAAGCGCGCCAGCGCGATCGTCACCAACCGCGGAGGGCGCACCTGCCACGCCGCCATCATCGCGCGCGAGCTGGGCATCCCGGCGGTGGTCGGCTGTGGCGACGCCACCGAGGTGCTGAAGGACGGTGCCCTGGTGACCGTGGCCTGCTCCGAGGGCGACACCGGCTACATCTACGACGGCCTGCTGGAGACCGAGGTCACCGAGGTGCAGCGTGGCGAGATGCCGTACTGCCCGATCAAGATCATGATGAACGTCGGCAACCCGCAGCTGGCCTTCGACTTCGCCCAGATGCCGAACGCCGGTGTCGGCCTGGCCCGGCTTGAGTTCATCATCAACAACAACATCGGCGTGCACCCGAAGGCCATCCTCGACTATCCCAATGTCGATGCCGACCTGAAGAAGGCCGTCGAATCGGTCGCCCGCGGCCACGCCTCGCCGCGCGCGTTCTATGTCGACAAGCTGGCCGAAGGCGTCGCCACCATTGCCGCCGCCTTCTGGCCGAAGCCGGTGATCGTGCGGCTGTCGGACTTCAAGTCCAACGAGTACCGCAAGCTGATCGGCGGCTCCCGCTATGAGCCCGAGGAAGAAAACCCGATGCTGGGCTTCCGCGGTGCCTCGCGCTATGTCAGCGCCGAATTCGCTGAAGCCTTCGCCATGGAGTGCGAGGCGATCAAGCGGGTGCGCAACGAGATGGGCCTGGACAACGTCGAGATCATGGTCCCCTTCGTGCGCACGCTGGGGCAGGCGCGCCGTGTCACCGAGATGCTGGCCGAGCACGGCCTGCAGCGCGGCAAGGACAACCTGCGCATCATCATGATGTGCGAGGTGCCGAGCAACGCCATCCTCGCCGAGCAGTTCCTGGAGTACTTCGATGGCATGTCCATCGGCTCCAACGACCTGACCCAGCTGACGCTGGGCCTGGACCGCGACTCCGGCCTCGAGCTGCTGGCGAAGGACTTCGACGAACGCGACCCGGCAGTGAAAGCGATGATCTCGCGCGCCATCGCCGCCTGCCGTGCGGTGGGCAAGTACATCGGCATCTGCGGGCAGGGGCCCAGCGACCATCCCGACTTCGCCGAATGGTTGGCGGCAGAGGGCATCGTCTCGCTGTCTCTGAATCCAGACACTGTTGTTAACACCTGGCAACGTTTGGCTCAACGCTGACACTGACAGAACTTCCTGTTCTGCATGCAAGCGGCTCCCTTGGGAGCCGCTTGTCTTTTAGACTTCCCCGGTTGGTCCATTCAGGACTTGCTTTTGCTCCCCGGGTGCTGTCGATGTGTCGTCAGACACGCCCCATGGCCGCTCATCGTGAGTGAGGAAGGGTGTCTGATGCTCATGCTGGTGTCAGCGATCAAGCTGCTTGCCGAGATCGCCCTGCTGTCGTTGGCTGGCCGCTGGCTGCTGGGCTTGCTGGCCGGGCCCCGGCGCGACGGCAACCCGTTCTACCAGTTGCTCGACGTCCTGACCCGCCCCTTCCTGCAGGCCGCACGCCTGCTGACCCCGCGCCTGGTGGTGGACGCGCATGTGCCGCTGGTGGCTTTCCTGCTCCTTGCCTTCGTCTGGCTGGTGGCCACGCTGCTGAAGATCGATCTCTGTCTGCAGATCGGGGTGCAGGCGTGTCGCTGAGCCGCGAGCCGGCCGCGATTCGCGGCTTCACCTGGCGGCTGCTGAAGTGGCAGGCCCTGTTGCTGCTGTCGGTGGGCGCCACCCAAGCGGCGCGCCGCACCTTCGATCGCCTGCTGGCGCGCCATCCCGACGACCGCTTTGCCCTCGCCGGCCGCGCCCACCTGCTGGCCACCCACGGTGAGCCGGAGGCCGCGATGCGCGACTATGGCGAGCTGGTTCGCCTCCATCCTGAAGACAGCGCTGCGGCCTGGTTCAACCTGGCCTACCTGCTGGACGAAGCCGGCCGCTGCGAGGAGGCCGAAGCCGGCTTCCGCCGCGCCCTGGCGCTCGACCCACGGCTCGACCGCGCCTGGTATGGCCTGGGGCTGAGCCTGATCCGCATGCGACGGCTCGACGAAGCCGTGGACGCGCTGCGGCGCAACACCGAATTGCAGCCCATGAGCCCCTACGGCTGGTACCAGCTGGCACGGGTTCATGTCGATCGCGACGAACCGCAAGAAGCCACCCGGATCATCCGCCACCTCAAGGGCTTCGAGCCCCAGGTGGCCGCCCAGCTGGAGCGGGAGACCGGACTGGCGGCCTGACGGCCTTGCGCAGGCGGCCGCCTGGAGGGGCGGCCGCCTGCGCGTCGCGGCACGATCGCTTCCCGGCCGGGGGCGACGCGCTGCTCGGGGCCCCGAGCCTGAAGCCCGGGGTGTGTAGCTACGGGAGAGCACCATCATGCAACTGACACGCAGGCAAGAGGACTACTGGCGCAAGAACCTTCGCGTCACCGGCGGGCTGCTGGCCGTCTGGTTCCTCGTCACGTTTGTCGTCGGCTATTTCGCCCACGACCTGAGCTTCCGCTTCTTTGGCTGGCCCTTCAGCTTCTGGGTGGCGGCCCAGGGGGCGCTGATCGTCTATGTGCTCATCATCGGCTTCTATGCGCACTACATGAATCGGCTGGACCGCGAACACGGCGTGGCGGAGGAGGCCTGATCATGAGCAGCGTCATTTCCCCCGGACCGCGCCAGGCGTCGCGCAACGTGCAATCCAACGCGTATTTCCGCAAGCAGCTGAACAAGGTGTACGGCTGGTATACCGGCGGTTTCATCGCCTTCATCGTCGTGCTGGCCCTGCTGGAGCAGTTGGGCCTGCCGAGGAGCTGGATCGGCTTCATCTTTCTGCTGGCCACCGTGGCGCTCTATGCCGGCATCGGCATCATGAGCCGCACCACCGATGCCGCCGAATACTACGTGGCCGGGCGCCGCGTGCCGGCCGTCTACAACGGCATGGCCACCGGTGCCGACTGGATGTCGGCCGCCTCCTTCATCGGCATGGCGGGCACCCTCTACCTCACCGGCTATAGCGGGCTCGCCTTCATCATGGGCTGGACCGGCGGCTACTGCCTGGTGGCCTTGTTCCTGGCTCCCTACCTGCGCAAGTTCGGCCAGTTCACCATTCCCGACTTCCTCGGTGCGCGCTATGGCGGCAACATCGCACGCTTCATCGGCATCGTGGCCGCCATCCTCTGTTCCTTCACTTATGTGGTGGCGCAGATCTATGGCGTGGGCCTGATCACGTCGCGGCTGTCAGGGCTGGCTTTCGAGATCGGCATCTTCGTCGGGCTGGGCGGCATCCTGGTGTGTTCCTTCCTCGGCGGCATGCGTGCCGTCACCTGGACCCAGGTGGCGCAGTACATCATCCTGATCATTGCCTACCTGGTGCCGGTGGTGTGGCTGTCGGTCAAGCAGACCCAGGTGCCGGTGCCGCAAGCCATCTACGGCCTGCAGATGGAGAAGGTCAGCGCCAAGGAAAGGGAGCTGATGCAGGACCCGAAAGAGCTGGAGGTGATGGCGATCTTCAAGCAGCGTGCCGAAGCCGCCGACGCCAAGCTGAAGGACGTGCCCGCCGCAATGGCCGCAGACCGGGCCGAAGCCGAGCGCCGGCTGGAGCGGCTGCTGGCCACGCACGAGCCGCTCTCCGAAGTGCAGGCTGCCGAGAAGGCGCTGGCCGCGTTGCCGCATACCGAGGCAGAGGCACTGGCCGCGTACACGAAGGAAAAGGCCGCCGCCGAGGCCCGGGCCAAGCCGCTCGGCGGCATGCCGATGCACGGCCAGATCTATGCTGGCGACCCGAACGGCAGCGAGCAGGAGAGGGCGGCCTTCAACGATTCGCGCCGCAACTTCCTGGCCCTGGTGTTCTGCCTCATGGTCGGCACCGCCGCGCTGCCGCACATCCTGATGCGCTACTACACCACGCCCTCGGTGCGGGAGGCGCGAGAGTCGGTGACCTGGTCGCTGTTCTTCATCTTCCTGCTCTACTTCACCGCGCCGGCGCTCGCGGTGCTGGTGAAGTACGAGGTTTTCACGATGGTGGTGGGCACCTCGTTCGACCAGCTGCCAAACTGGGTCTCGCAATGGGCCAAGGTGGATCCGACACTCCTGAGCGTCTCGGACGTCAACAAGGACGGCCTGCTGCAGCTGGGCGAGCTGCGCATCGGTGGCGACATCGTGGTGCTGGCCACGCCGGAGATCGGCGGGCTGCCCTATGTGATCTCCGGCATGGTGGCCGCCGGCGGGCTGGCGGCGGCCCTGTCGACCGCCGACGGCCTGCTGCTGACGATCGCCAACGCGCTGTCGCATGACCTGTACTACAAGATGATCGACCCGAACGCGCCAACGTCGCGTCGCGTGATGATCTCCAAGGTCCTGCTGCTGGTGGTGGCGCTGTGCGCGGCCTACATGGCGGCCCAGAAGCCGGCCGACATCCTGTTCCTGGTCTCGGCCGCCTTCTCGTTCGCCGCTGCCGCCTTCTTCCCGGCCCTGGTGCTGGGCATCTTCTGGAAGCGCGCCTCCAGCGCCGGCGCGGTGCTGGGCATGTTGTCCGGCCTGGCGGTCACCATCTACTACATGGTGCAGAACCAGCCCTGGCTGCGACAGGTCTTCGGCATCGACTCGCCGGTGAGCCTGTGGTTCGGCATCCAGCCCATCTCGGCCGCCGTGTTCGGGGTGCCGGTTGGCTTTGCGGTCATCATCGTCGTGAGCCTGCTGACGCGCGCGCCCAGCCGCTCGGTGCAGGAATTCGTCGAGCACGTGCGCTACCCGAACCTGCGCGCCGTGTGAGCGCTGTGCACGGCTGCTTCGCTCCTGAAGCAGCCGCCTGCCAAGCCGGTCACGTCCGTGTGAAGGAGCCGCCGCCTGCCGGCGGCTTTTTGTTCACAAGTGCGCTATACTGTTCGGCTTTCCTTGCTGCACCCGGCATCGGGGTTGCGTGTGGCGCTGTCGCGCCGGACGCCTTCGATATGACGCCCCGGGGCGGCTTCGTGGCCGGCAGGAGTGCCGGCGAACCCAAAAGGAGTGTCATGCGTCACTACGAAATCATTCTGCTGATCCATCCGGATCAAAGCGAGCAGGTCAACGCGATGGTCGAGCGCTACAAGGGCGTCGTGACCGCCGCCGGTGGCAAGATCCACCGTGTGGAAGACTGGGGCCGCCGCCAGCTGGCCTACATGATCCAGAAGCTCGCGAAAGCCCACTACATCTGCATCAACATCGAGTGCAGCAAGGAAGCGCTGGAAGAGCTGGAAACCGGCTTCCGCTTCAACGATGCCGTGCTGCGCCACCTGACGGTGCAGAAGAGCAAGGCCGAGACCACTCCGTCCGTGATGATGAAGATGGTCGAGAAGGAAGAAGCGCGCAAGTCGCAGCAAGAAGCCACCGCTTGAGCCGTGCCGGCTCGTCGCGCGGTTGACCCCTCTGCATGAACCGGGTGGTTCTCAGTGCAGTGGTGGTCGAGCGAGGAGCGATGCGCTACACGCCCGCCGGACTGCCGGCCCTCGACCTGCGCCTGGCGCACGAGTCGACGGTGACGGAAGCCGGTCATCCCCGCAAGCTGGGCCTCGAGCTCAAGGCGGTGGTGATAGGGCCCCTGGCGCAGAGCATCGGCCGGCTGGAACTGGGCAGTGCCCATGAGTTCGGCGGCTTCCTGGCTTCGCAGCGCAACGGCCGTGGTGTTGTCCTGCACATCACCGAGCTGCTCTAGTTCGTTTTGAATTCGGATTGATAGATTTAGAAGGAGGTCATCATGCCCCCACCCCGTGGTAAGTTTTCGAAGGACCGCAAAGGCAAGCGCAACCAGCAATCGCTGCTGTTCAAGCGCAAGCGCTTCTGCCGCTTCACCGTCGCCGGCGTCGAAGAGATCGACTACAAGGATGTCGACACGCTGCGTGACTTCATCGGCGAAAACGGCAAGATCATTCCGGCTCGCCTGACCGGCACCCGTGCGATCTACCAACGCCAGCTGTCCACCGCCATCAAGCGTGCCCGCTTCCTGGCCATGCTGCCGTACAGCGACCAGCACAAGGTCTAAGGAGCACCCGACATGCAAGTGATCCTGCTGGAAAAAGTGGCCAACCTCGGCAACCTGGGCGACATCGTCAAGGTCAAGGACGGCTACGCCCGCAACTTCCTGATCCCGACCCGTGCCGCACGCCGTGCGACCGAAGCCGCGATCAAGGAATTCGAAGCCAAGCGCGCCGAACTTGAAAAAGTGGCCGGCGAAAAGCTGAGCGCTGCGCAAGCCCAAGGCGAGAAGCTGGGCGGCAAGACCGTCCAGGTCGCACAGAAGGCCGGCGTCGACGGCCGCCTGTTCGGCTCGGTGACCAACGCCGACATCGCTGAAAGCCTGAAGAAGCAAGGCTTCGAGGTGGCCAAGTCGCAAGTGCGCCTGCCCACCGGTCCGCTGAAGAACGTCGGCGAGCACACCGTGTCGGTGGCGCTGCATACCGATGTCGTGGTCGACATCACCGTGGCGGTGGTTGCTGCGCAGGACTGATTCTCTTCAGTCCCGGCGCCTCAACGCTGCCATGCAAAAGGCCGGTCCCCTGGACCGGCCTTTTCCTTTTTTATCCTCAGTTCATCCCCAGGCGCTGCACTCGTTTTCCACAGCGTTGTCCACCGGTCCGTGCTGCCTGCACTGGTTCAGGCAGAGGCACGGTCCTATCATTGCCGCCTATGTCCGCATTACTCTCCAGCTCCGACTTCGGCCGTCCGCAAGGGCCAGCGCAGGACGATGAAGTTGCCAAGCTCCGCATCCCGCCGCATTCGGTCGAGGCCGAGCAAAGCGTGCTGGGCGGCTTGCTGATCGACAACGGCGCCTGGGATCGTGCCGGCGACATGCTCAGCGAGGCCGACTTCTACCGCTTCGAGCACCGCCTGATCTACAGCGCCATCGCCGGCCTGATGAATGCCAGCAAGCCGGCCGACGTGATCACCGTCTACGAGCAGCTGCAAAGCCTCGGCAAGGCCGAGGAGTGCGGCGGGCTGGTGTACCTGAACGCGCTGGCGCAGAGCGTGCCGAGCGCGGCCAACCTGGGCCGCTATGCCGAGATCGTTCGGGAGCGCTCGGTGTTGCGCAAGCTGGTCTCGGCCAGCGACGAGATCGCCACGGCCGCGTTCAACCCGCAAGGCCGGCCGGTGTCGGCGATCCTCGATGAGGCCGAGGGCAAGATCTTCCGCATCGGTGAGGAGGGCTCGCGCTCGAAGCAGGGCTTCCACTCGATGGACCAGCTGGTGGTGGACCTGCTCGACCGGGTGCAGGAGCTGGCCGAGAACGGCGCCGAGGACGTCACCGGCGTGCGCACCGGCTTTGTCGACCTGGACCGCATGACGGCTGGCCTGCAGCCGGGCGACCTGATCATCCTGGCGGCCCGACCCTCGATGGGCAAGACCGCATTCGCGCTCAACATCGGTGAGCATGTGGCGGTGGCCGAGGGGCTGCCGGTGGTGGTGTTCTCGATGGAAATGGGCGCCGCCCAGCTCGCGCTGCGGGTGGTCGGCTCGCTGGGGCGCATCGATCAATCGCACCTGCGGACCGGCTCGCTGCGTGACGACGAATGGTCGCGCCTGTCCGAGGCGGTCGAGAAGCTGCGCAATGCCAATATCTTCATCGACGAGACGCCCGGCCTGAGCCCGACCGAGCTGCGCGCACGCGCCCGCCGGCAGGCGCGCCAGTGCGGGCAGCTGGGACTCATCATCATCGACTACCTGCAGCTGATGAGTGGCAATGGCGGCGGCAGCGAGGAGAACCGCGCCACCGTCATCGGCGAGATCTCGCGGGGCCTGAAGGCGCTGGCCAAGGAACTGCGCTGCCCGGTGATCGCCCTGTCGCAGCTCAACCGCAGCGTGGAGACCCGCACCGACAAGCGCCCCATGATGAGCGACTTGCGCGAGTCGGGCGCCATCGAGCAGGACGCGGACGTGATCATGTTCATCTACCGCGACGAGTACTACACCAAGGAAGCCTGCAAGGAGCCGGGCGTCTCCGAGATCATCATCGGCAAGCAGCGGAACGGCCCGGTGGGCACGGTGAAGCTGGCCTTCCTGAAGCCGCTGACGAAGTTCGAGAACCTGGCGCCGGGCTATACCGGGCCGGACGACTACTGACCTCGCGCCTGGGCGCGATCAGGACGACAAAAGGGCCCCGTCATGGGGCCCTTTGCATGAGGAGCCGGCCTTGCACGGCAGGCACAGGGCAGGGCGCGCGGTCGACTCCGCAGGCGGAGTGGCTCATCTCGGAGCCGCGGGCGCCGACGAGCCGGGCCCGTCCCTCGATGGCCGGCGGCCGCCCGGTCAGAGCACCTGGCTTGCGAAATCGGCCAGCCGCGAACGCTCCCCCCGCGCCAGCGTCACGTGGCCGCTGTGCGGCCAGCCCTTGAAGCGGTCCACCGCGTAGGTGAGGCCGGAGCTGCCTTCGGTGAGGTAGGGCGTGTCGATCTGCGCCAGGTTGCCCAGGCAGACGATCTTGGTGCCGGGGCCGGCCCGGGTGATCAAGGTCTTCATCTGCTTGGGCGTGAGGTTCTGCGCCTCGTCGATGATGACGTACTTGCTCAGGAAGGTGCGCCCGCGCATGAAGTTCAGGCTCTTGATTTTGATCTTCGAGCGCACCAGCTCGTTGGTGGCGGCCCGACCCCATTCGCCGGCGCTGGAGTCGGAGCGGGCCAGCACCTCGAGGTTGTCGTCGAGTGCGCCCATCCAGGGCGACATCTTCTCTTCCTCGGTGCCCGGCAGGTAGCCGATGTCCTCGCCCACGGGCACGGTGACGCGCGTCACGATGATCTCGCTGTAGCGCCGCTCGTCGAGTACCTGGCTGAGCCCGGCCGCCAGCGTCATGAGCGTCTTGCCGGTGCCGGCGGTACCGGTCAGCGTGACGAAGTCGCACTCCGGGTCCATCAGGAGGTTGAGCGCGAAATTCTGTTCACGGTTGCGGCCAACCACACCCCAGACGGCGTTCTTCTGGTGGCTGTAGTCCTTCAGCGTCCGCAGCACCGCGGTCTTGCCGGTGATCTCGGTGACCTTGGCATATAGCGGCACGACACCGGGCGCCTCCAGGTAGACGAACTGATTGATCATCAGCGAAGGCACCAGGGGGCCGCTGATGCGGTAGTAGGTCAGGCCGCCTTGCTGCCAGCTCTCCATCGTCTTGCCATGCCGGTCCCAGAAGTCGGGAGGCAGGGGCAGCACGCCGGTGTAGAGCAGGTCGACATCGTCGATCGTCTTGTCGTTGTAGTAGTCCTCGGCCGGCAGCCCCAGGGCACGCGCCTTGATGCGCATGTTGATGTCCTTGGACACCAGCACGACGTCGCGCGTCGGGTGCTGCTGCCGCAGCGACTGCACCACCCCGAGGATCTGGTTGTCGGCCTTGCCTTGGGGCAGGCCCTCCGGCAGCTGCACATTGAGCAGCTGGGTCTGGAAGAAAAGGCAGCCGCCGGCATCCTTGTGGCCGGTCTTGGACAGCGGGATGCCTTCGGGCATCGCGCCGGTGCTGCCGGCCACCAGGCCGTCCAGCTCGCGGCTGACCTGGCGGGCGTTGCGCGCGACTTCCGACATGCCGCGCTTGTGGCTGTCCAGTTCCTCCAGCGTCACCATCGGCAGGTAGATGTCGTGCTCGTCGAAGCGGAACAGCGACATCGGGTCGTGCATCAGCACATTGGTGTCGAGCACGAAGAGCCGCGGCGGTCCTTCGCTGCGTGCTCGCTTGGCGGGCTTGGCCGCGGTGCGCGGCTGCGCTGCCACCGGCGCTGCGGGTGCGGGTGCTGCCTGCTTGGCGGCGGCCTTGGCGGCCGGTTTCACACTGGGGGGCGATGCCGGTTTTTCGCTGGGATCGAACAGATCCAGGACCGCGGGCGAAGCCGGTTCGGACTTGGAAGAGCGCCGGGTGGGCCGCGGCGCTGCCTGGGCATCCAGGTCAGCAAGCGAGAGTACGGTGGCTTTTTTGGCGGGCGGTTTCGGCAGTGGCATTGTGTAGAGACAAAAGCGTCAGGCTGCGAAAACAAAAAAGCCGCACAACAACCTTGTGCGGCTTTGCGGTCATGCAGGAGGTCCAACTCAACGGCATGGACCCATTATGCACAACTCGGTTCGCGGATCAACGCCGGCGCCCCGGCGCCCGGCCCCTCGTTTCGGAGGGCGCAGGCTCAGGCTTTCAGCGCCTTGACGGCCTTCAGCACTTCATCGACATGGCCCGCCACCTTGATGCCGCGCCACTCGTGCACCAGCACGCCATTCGGATCGATGACGAAGGTGCTGCGCTCGATGCCCTTCACCTTCTTGCCGTACATGATCTTGTTCTTCACGACGCCGAACATGTGGCACATCTTTTCTTCGGTATCGGCAATCAGCTCGAACGGCAGTTCCAGGCTCTGCTTGAACTTGTCATGCGAGGCCATGTTGTCGCGCGACACACCGAACAGCACCGCACCGGCCTTCAGGAAGTCCTTGTGCTTGTCGCGAAATTGCATCGCTTCGGTGGTGCAGCCCGGGGTATTGTCTTTAGGATAGAAATACAGGACGACGGTTTGCCCCGCAAATGCCGAAGGCGTGTACTTCACGCCACCGGTCGCGAGCGCTTCAAATTCCGGAAGAGGTTTATTGAGGGCTGGCGTCATGTAGATTTTTTTGAGGGTTGCGCCGGGTCAGGCGTAGCCCCTGATTATACGGCTTCTCGCTTGCCCAGCGTGGCTTGGGCGGGCGGCCGCCGCATGCAAGATGGGGGGATGCAGGGGGATGTGCGGCAGCCCCTGGTGGCGCGCACGGCCACCCCCGCGGCGGCTCAGGCCGGCGCCGCCAGCAGCAGCGCAGCGACCACCGAGCGGCCTTCGGAGATCAGCACGTTGTAGGTGCGGCAGGCGGCGGCGGTGTCCATGGTTTCCATGCCGATGCCGCGCTCCACCAGCGGGCGCAGCGCCTCGGGTCGAGGAAAGCGCAGGCGCGGGCCACTGCCGAACAGCACCACCTCGGGCTGCAGCCGGGCCACCTGCTCGAAGTGCTCGGCTGTCAACTGCAGGGGATCGCTGCAGGGCCAGTCCTCAATGCCGCCGGTGTGTGGCACCAGGATGCTGCGGGTGTGCAGCTGGCCATTGATGGTGACGCCTTCGGGCCCGTGGGCGCCGATGACATTGGCAGAGTCGATGCGGTCGGGTTGCAGCTTCACGGCGGGTTCGCTCGAGTCGGTCGGAAGGGCGGAGGGGAGGGCGCCAGCACACCGGAAAAGCCGCGGCAGCGGCAGGGGGGCTGTGGTTAAATTATAGGTTTTGCGCTGCAGCATTCGCTTCAGTTCTGCGCTTGTCACCGTCGTGCCGGAGGTTTCCTTGAAATCCATCTCCAAGTCCGCCAAGCTGGCCAATGTCTGCTACGACATCCGGGGTCCGGTGCTGGAGAAGGCCCGGGCCATGGAGGAAGAGGGCCACAAGATCATCAAGCTGAACATCGGCAACCTGGCGGTGTTCGGCCTGGAGCCGCCCGACGAGATCGTGCAGGACATGATCCGCAACATGCCGCACACGGCCGGCTATACCGATTCCAAGGGCCTGTTCGCGCCGCGCAAGGCGGTGGTGCACTACACCCAGGAGAAGGGTGTGCGCGGCGTGACGGTGGACGACGTCTACCTGGGCAACGGCGCGTCCGAGCTGATCGGCATGTCGCTGAACGCGCTGCTCAACAACGGCGACGAGGTGCTGATCCCCGCACCCGACTATCCGCTCTACACCGCGGTGGTGGCCCTCTCCGGCGGCACGCCGGTGCACTATGTGTGCGACGAGCAGTCGGGCTGGCTGCCCGACATCGAGGACATCAAGCGCAAGATCACGCCCAACACCAAGGCGCTGGTCGTGATCAACCCCAACAACCCGACCGGGGCGCTCTACCCGGTGGAGCTGCTGCAGCAGCTGGTGGAAGTGGCACGCCAGCACCAGCTCATCGTGTTTGCGGACGAGATCTACGACAAGACGCTCTACGACGGCGAAACCCACACCAGCATCGCCTCGCTGGCGGACGATGTGCTGTTCGTCACCTTCAACGGCCTGTCGAAGAACTACCGTTCCTGCGGCTACCGGGCCGGCTGGATGGTGGTGTCGGGCGAGAAGAAGCATGCGCGCGACTACATCGAGGGCCTGAACATGCTGGCCTCGATGCGGCTGTGCTCCAACACCCCGGGGCAGCTGGCCATCCAGACCGCGCTCGGGGGCTATCAGAGCATCAAGGACCTGGTGGCGCCAGGCGGCCGGCTGTGCCGCCAGCGCGACCTGGCGCACCAGCTGCTCAGCGACATCCCGGGTGTCAGCTGCGTCAAGCCGAAGGCGGCGCTCTACATGTTCCCGCGGCTCGACCCGCGGCTCTACCCGATCGCCGACGACCAGCAGTTCGCCTACGAGCTGCTGGCCGAGGAGAAGGTGCTGATCGTGCAGGGCACCGGCTTCAACTGGATGCAGCCAGACCACTTCCGGCTGGTCTTCCTGCCCAATTCCGACGACCTGACCGAGGCCATCGGCCGCATTGCGCGCTTCCTGGAGCAGTACCGCAAGCGCCATTCGTATTGAGCGAAGCGCGCGGCGGCCCGTCATCCGTTTCCATTCCCTGGTCCCTTACCACCGAGTTCCTATGAAACCCATCCGCATCGGCTTGTTGGGCGCCGGCGTTGTCGCCAGCGGTGTCGTCAAGGTCCTGGAGCGCAACCAGGCCGAGATCCGTCGCCGGGCCGGCCGTGGCATCGAGGTCGCCCGCGTGGCGGCCCGCTCGCCGGAGAAGGCGCGCAGCAGCCTCGGCAGCACGGTCGAGATCGGTAGCGACTTCGATGCGGTCGTGACCGACCCGGCAATCGACATCGTCGTCGAGCTGATCGGCGGCACCACCCGGGCACGCGAGCTGGTGCTCAAGGCCATTGCCTCGGGCAAGCATGTGGTCACCGCCAACAAGGCGCTGCTGGCGGTGCACGGCACCGAGATCTTCGCCGCCGCCAGCCAGCAGGGCGTCATGGTGGCCTTCGAGGCCGCGGTGGCCGGCGGCGTGCCCATCATCAAGGCGCTGCGCGAAGGCCTGACGGCCAACCGCATCCAGTGGATCGCCGGCATCATCAACGGCACCACGAACTTCATCCTGAGCGAAATGCGCTCCAAGGGCCTGGACTTCGACGTGGTGCTGAAGGAGGCCCAGCGCCTGGGCTATGCCGAGGCCGACCCCACCTTCGACATCGAGGGCGTGGACGCGGCCCACAAGGCCACCATCATGAGCGCCATCGCCTTCGGCATCCCGGTGCAGTTCGACAAGGCCTATGTCGAGGGCATCTCGCGCCTGCAGGCAGCCGACATCACCTATGCGGAGCAGCTGGGCTACCGCATCAAGCTGCTGGGCATCACCAAGCGGCGCGACGACCTGGCCAGCGGCGGCATCGAGCTGCGGGTGCACCCGACGCTGGTGCCCGAGAAGCGCCTGATCGCCAATGTCGAAGGCGCGATGAACGCGGTGGTGGTGCATGGCGATGCGGTGGGCTCGACCCTCTACTACGGCAAGGGCGCTGGCTCGGAGCCGACCGCCTCGGCGGTGGTGGCCGACCTGGTCGACGTGACCCGCCTGCACACGGCCGATCCCGACCACCGGGTGCCCCACCTGGCCTTCCAGCCTGACGCGCTGGACAACACGCCGATCCTGTCGATCGAGGCGGTGGTGACCGCCTTCTACCTGCGCCTGCGGGTGGCCGACGAAGCCGGCGTGCTGGCCCGCATCACGGGCATCCTGGCCGAGCACGACATCTCCATCGATGCCGTGCTGCAGCGCGAGGCCGGCGACGACGAGAACCAGACCGACCTCATCATCCTGACGCACGACACGCAGGAAGGCCGCATGAACCGGGCCGCCGAGCAGATGCAGGCGCTGCCGACGGTGCTGCAGCCCATCGTGCGCATCCGCAAGGAAGAACTGAACTGAGCCCGGCAGCGGGGAGACCGACTTGAAGTACATCAGCACGCGCGCCGACCGCACCGAGCGCGGTTTTTCAGAGATCCTGCTGGAAGGCCTGGCGCCCGACGGGGGCCTCTACCTGCCCCAGCGCTACCCGAAGGTCGACGCCGCCATGCTGCAGCGCTGGCGCGGGTTGTCGTATGCGGAGCTGGCCTTCGAGGTGCTGTCGCTCTACATCGACGACATCCCCGCGGCCGACCTGCGCGACATCGTCTCGCGGACCTACACCGAGCAGGTCTTCGGCAGCGCGGCCATCACGCCGCTGAAGCCGCTGGGTGGCGGGGTGCACTTGCAGGCCTTGTCCAACGGCCCGACCCTGGCCTTCAAGGACATGGCGATGCAGCTGCTGGGCAACCTGTTCGAGTACGAGCTGAAGCGCCGCGGCGAGCAGCTCAACATCCTCGGCGCGACCAGCGGCGACACCGGCAGCGCGGCCGAGTACGCGATGCGCGGCAAGCAGGGGGTGCGCGTGTTCATGCTGTCGCCGCACGGCCGCATGAGTCCCTTCCAGCAGGCGCAGATGTTCAGCCTGCAGGACGAGAACATCCATAACCTGGCGGTCGAGGGCGTCTTCGACGATTGCCAGGACATCGTCAAGGCGGTCTCCAACGACCTGGACTTCAAGCGTCGCCACAAGATCGGCACCGTCAACTCGATCAACTGGGCCCGGCTGGTGGCGCAGGTGGTCTACTACTTCGCCGGCTACTTCGGGGCCACGCGGTCGAACGACGAGCGGGTCAGCTTCGCGGTGCCCTCGGGCAACTTCGGCAACATCTGCGCCGGCCACGTGGCCCGCATGATGGGGCTGCCGATCGATCGCCTGGTGCTGGCCACCAACGAGAACGACGTGCTCGACGAGTTCTTCCGCACCGGCACCTACCGGGTGCGCAAGAGTGCCGAGACCTACGAGACGTCGAGCCCGTCGATGGACATTTCCAAGGCATCGAACTTCGAGCGCTTCGTGTTCGACCTGCTGGGCCGTGACGGCGAGCGCACCCGCCGCCTGTTCAAGGAGGAGGTGGAGCTGCACGGCTCCTTCCAGCTGGCGCCGCACGAGTTCGCGCGGGTGGCCGAGTACGGCTTCGTCTCGGGCCGCAGCACGCATGCCGACCGGCTTGCCACCATCCGCACCACCTGGGAGCGTCACGGCGTGATGATCGACACCCACACCGCCGACGGGCTCAAGGTGGCACTCGAGCAGCAGCGCCCCGGCGAGACGATGCTGGTGCTGGAGACGGCGCTGCCGGTGAAGTTCGCCGCCACGATCCGCGAGGCGCTGGGCCGCGAGCCGGAGCGCCCGGCCGCGCTGGAAGGCATCGAGCAGCTGCCCAAGCGCTTCTCGGTGGTGCCGCCGGACGCGCTGGCCGTCAAGGACTACATCGCGCGGCACTGCTGAGCCGGCGGCTGCCATGAAGGTGCTCGGCTTCTGCGGCTACTCCGGCGCCGGCAAGACGACGCTTGTGGAGCAGCTGATCCCGCGGCTGCGAGCGCAGGGCCAGCGGGTCTCGGTGCTCAAGCATGCGCACCACCGCTTCGACATCGACCATCCCGGCAAGGACTCGTGGCGGCACCGCCAGGCGGGCGCCTACGAGGTGGTCATCGCCTCCGACCGGCGCCTGGCCAAGGTGCGCGAGTACGAGGTGGAGGCCGAGCCCACCGTGCCGCAACTGCTGGCCGAACTGGCGCCCTGCGACTGGGTGCTGGTGGAAGGCTTCAAGCACGCGGCGCTGCCGAAGATCGAGGTGTGGCGTGCCGCCACCGGCCAGCCGCTGCAGTTCCCGCAGGACCCGTGGATCGTCGCCATCGCCTGCGACCGGCCCGAGGCGCTGCCGCCGGTGCGCGCCTGCCCGGTGCTGGCGCTGGACGATGCCGATGCCATTGCCGCCCATCTGCTGCAGAATGCCGCTAGCTATGAGTACTGCCCCCCGCCCGCCGATGCTGAGCCTGGAAGAGGCCCTGGCGAAGCTGCTTGCGCCGCTGTCGCCGCTCGCTGAGACCGAGTCGCTGCCCACCTTCGAGGCGCTGGGCCGCGTGCTGGCCGAAGACCTGCTGTCCCCGCTCGATGTCCCGCCGCTGGCCAACAGCGCGATGGACGGCTACGCGCTGCGGGCCGCCGAGGTGGCCGACGAAGGTGTGGTGCTGCCGGTGTCGCAGCGCATCGCGGCTGGCCGGCCAGGCGAACCGCTGCAGCCCGGCACCGCGGCGCGCATCTTCACCGGTGCCCCGCTGCCGCCCGGGGCCGACGCGGTGGTGATGCAGGAGCAGGCCCAGCTGCTGGACGATGGCCGGGTGCGCATCGACACCGTGCCGACGCCGCGGCAGTGGGTGCGCGAGCAGGGCGAGGACGTGCGGCGCGGCAGCGTGGTGCTGGCGCGCGGCAGCCGGCTGACGCCCCAGGCACTGGGGCTGGCGGCCACGGTGGGGGCGGCCCGCTTGACGGTCGTCAGGCGCCCCCGGGTGGCCCTGTTCTCCACCGGCGACGAGCTGGCCATGCCCGGCGAGCCGCTGCGCCCCGGCGCGATCTACAACTCCAACCGCTACACGCTGCGCGGGCTGCTGGCGCAGGCCGGCTGCGAGTGCACCGACTTCGGCATCGTGCCCGACAGCCTGGAGGCCACCCGCCAGGTGCTGCGCCATGCCGCCGCGGCGCATGACCTGGTCCTCAGCTCGGGCGGTGTGTCGGTCGGCGAGGAAGACCATGTGAAGCCCGCCATGCGGGCCGAAGGCGCGCTCGACCTGTGGCAGGTGGCCATCAAGCCGGGCAAGCCGCTGGCCTTTGGCCACATCGACCGTGCCGGCGCCAGGCCCTGCTGGTTCCTGGGCCTGCCCGGCAACCCGGTGGCCAGCTTCGTGACCTTCCTGCTGGCGGTGCGGCCGCTGCTGGGCGCGCTGCAGGGTGCCTCCACCACGGCGCCGGAGCCGGTGCTGTTGACCGCCGGCTTCGACTGGCCCAAGCCCGACCGGCGGCGCGAGTTCCTGCGGGTGCGCCGCCAGCCGGACGGCCGGCTGGCGCTGTACCCCAACCAGAGTTCCGGCGTGCTGAGTTCCACCGTCTGGGCCGACGGCGTGGTGGACAACCCGCCGGGCCAGGTGATCCATGCCGGCGATGCGGTGCGCTTCCTGTCGTTCGCGGAGTGGCAGTCGTGATCAAGGTCTTCGTGAAGTACTTTGCCTCCATCCGCGAGGCGCTGGGCCCCGGCGAGTGGGTCGAGTTGCCGGAGGGCGCCAGCGTCGGCCTGCTGCGCGACACGCTGATCGCGCGTTCACCCGCACATGCCGAGGCGCTGGCGCGCGGGCGGGCGGTGCGCGCGGCGCTGCAGCAGCTGATGTGCGAGGAAACCGCGGTGCTGCCCGACGGCGCGGAGGTGGCCTTCTTTCCGCCGGTGACCGGAGGCTGAGCATGGCCGGCCCGCGCGTTTCCATCCAGGCCGAGGACTTCGACCTGTCCGCCGAGGTGGCCCGGCTGCGCGCCGGCGACGCCGGCGTGGGGGCGGTGGTGTCCTTCGTCGGCACCGTGCGCGACGTCAGCGAGGGCGCCGGCGTCAGCCGCATGGAGCTGGAGCACTACCCGGGCATGACCGAGAAAGCCATCGAGGCCATGATCGATGCCGCGCTGCAGCGCTTTCGCATCCACGCGGCGCGGGTGGTGCACCGGGTCGGGCCGCTGGCGCCTGGCGACCAGATCGTGCTGGTGGCGGTCACCTCGGCCCATCGCGGTGAGGCCTTCCAGGCCTGCGAGTTCCTGATGGACTACCTGAAGACCCAGGCGCCGTTCTGGAAGAAGGAGCACACGCCGGACGGCGCTCGCTGGGTGGATGCTCGCAGCGCCGACGATGCGGCGTTGCAACGCTGGGGCATCGCGGCCACCGGCAACGCGGCCGGATGATGGCACTGCCCGCCTGGCCGCACGCGCTGGCGGTATTCGTCGGCGCGGGGCTCGGCGCCTGGCTGCGCTGGGCAGCCGGGCTGTGGCTGAACGCCGCCTGGAGCGGCTTTCCGCTCGGCACCCTGGCGGTCAATTGCGTCGGCGGCCTGCTGATCGGGGCGGCGGCGCTGTGGTTCAGCCGCATGCCGGACGAATTCTGGCGGCTGCTGCTGGTCACCGGGTTCCTGGGCGGGCTCACCACTTTCTCGGCCTTCTCGGCCGAGTCGCTGCAGCTGCTGCTGGGCGGCCGCTGGGGCTTGGCGCTGGCGCACACCCTGGCGCATGTGGCTGGCGCGCTGGCCGGCGCCGCCCTCGGCTGGCGGTGGATGAAGGCCTGGCTGGGCTGAGCGCAGTCGCCGGGCAGGCGCGCGGCTTGCATCTTGAAACCGCAGCGGCCGCCTTCATTTCCTTCGTCAACGGAGGACCCCACCCATGCGACTCGACAAGCTCACCACCAAGTTCCAGGAAGCCCTGGCGGATGCCCAGAGCCTGGCGTTGGCCCACGACAACCAGTACATCGAACCGGCCCACATCCTGCTCGCCATGCTGCAGCAGGACGAGGGCCCCAAAGCCTTGCTGGCGCGCGCCGGCGTCAACACCTCGGGCCTGGCGAAGGCCACCGAGGCGGCCCTCAAGCGCCTGCCCCAGGTGCAGGGCGCCGAGCAGGTGCAGGCCGGCCGCGAGACGGTCTCGCTGCTGCAGGCGGCCGAGAAGGAGGCGCTCAAGCGCGGCGACCAGTTCATCGCCAGCGAGATGTTCCTGCTCGCGCTCACCGAGTCGAAGGCCGACATCGGGCAGACCGTGAAGGAGTTCGGCCTGACGCGCAAGGCGCTCGAATCGGCCATCGATGCGGTGCGCGGCGGCCAGAAGGTCGACAACGCCGAGGCCGAAGGCCAGCGCGAGGCGCTGAAGAAATACACGCTGGACCTCACCGAGCGCGCCGCCCAGGGCAAGCTCGACCCGGTGATCGGTCGCGACGACGAGATTCGCCGCGCCATCCAGGTGCTGCAGCGGCGCTCCAAGAACAACCCGGTGCTGATCGGCGAGCCGGGCGTCGGCAAGACAGCCATCGTCGAAGGTCTGGCGCAGCGCATCGTCGCCGGCGAGGTGCCCGAGACGCTGAAGAACAAGCGCGTGCTGGTGCTCGACATGGCCGGGCTGCTGGCCGGCGCGAAGTACCGTGGCGAGTTCGAGGAGAGGCTGAAGGCGGTGCTCAAGGAGGTGTCGCAGGACGAGGGCCGCATCATCCTCTTCATCGACGAGCTGCACACCATGGTGGGCGCCGGCAAGGCCGAGGGCGCCATCGACGCAGGCAACATGCTCAAGCCGGCCCTGGCGCGCGGCGAGCTGCACTGCATCGGCGCCACCACGCTGGACGAATACCGCAAGTACATCGAGAAGGACGCCGCGCTGGAGCGCCGCTTCCAGAAAATCCTGGTCGGCGAGCCGAGCGTGGAGGCCACCATCGCCATCCTGCGCGGGCTGCAGGAGAAGTACGAGGTGCACCATGGCGTGGAGATCACCGACCCGGCCATCGTCGCCGCGGCGGAGCTGTCCAACCGCTACATCACCGACCGCTTCCTGCCGGACAAGGCGATCGACCTGATCGACGAGGCGGCGGCCAAGATCAAGATCGAGATCGACTCCAAGCCGGAGGCGATGGACAAGCTCGACCGCCGCCTGATCCAGCTCAAGATCGAGCGCGAGGCGGTGCGCAAGGAGAAGGACGAGGCCTCGCAGAAGCGCCTGGGCCTGATCGAGGACGAGATTGGCAAGCTGGAGCGCGAGTACGCCGACCTGGAGGACATCTGGAAGTCCGAGAAGGCGGCCGCCCAGGGCTCGGCCCACGTGAAGGAAGAGATCGACCGCATCCGCTTCCAGATCGAGGAGTTCAAGCGCAAGGGCGACTTCAACAAGGTGGCCGAGCTGCAGTACGGCAAGCTGCCGGAGCTGGAGAAGAAGCTCAAGGACGCCCAGGCCAAGGAAGCTGGCAAGGCCGAGACCGGCAAGCCGCAGCTGTTGCGCACCCTGGTCGGCGCGGAGGAAATCGCCGAGGTGGTTGCACGCGCCACCGGCATCCCGGTCAGCAAGCTGATGCAGGGCGAGCGCGACAAGCTGCTGCAGATGGAAGCGCGGCTGCACGAGCGCGTGGTGGGGCAGGACGAGGCCATCGTGGCGGTCAGCGACGCCATCCGCCGCTCGCGCGCCGGACTGAGCGACCCGAACCGGCCGTATGGCTCCTTCCTCTTCCTCGGGCCCACCGGCGTGGGCAAGACCGAGCTGTGCAAGGCGCTGGCGAGCTTCCTGTTCGACAGCGAGGAGCACCTGATCCGCATCGACATGAGCGAATTCATGGAGAAGCACTCGGTGTCGCGCCTGATCGGCGCTCCCCCGGGCTACGTGGGCTATGACGAAGGCGGCTACCTGACCGAGGCCGTGCGCCGCAAGCCGTACTCGGTGGTGCTGCTCGACGAGGTGGAGAAGGCGCACCCGGACGTCTTCAATGTGCTGCTGCAGGTGCTCGACGACGGCCGCCTGACCGACGGCCAGGGCCGCACGGTGGACTTCAAGAACACCGTGATCGTGATGACCAGCAACCTCGGCTCCCACCTGATCATGCAGATGCAGGGGCAGCCGTCGGAGCTGATCCGCGACGCGGTGTGGGCCGAGGTGAAGAACCATTTCAGGCCGGAGTTCCTCAACCGCATCGACGAGACGGTGGTCTTCCATGCGCTGGATCAAAAGCACATCGAGAACATCGCCCGCATCCAGCTCAAGGCACTGGAGGCCCGTCTGGAGAAGATGGAGATGAAGCTCGACGTGTCGCCGGCCGCGCTGGCCGAGCTGGCCAAGGTGGGATTCGATCCGGTGTTCGGTGCCCGGCCGCTCAAGCGCGCCATCCAGCAGCGCATCGAGAACCCGGTGGCCAAGCTCATCCTGCAGGGCCGCTTCGGCGCCAAGGACGTCATCCCGGTGGATGTCGAGCTGGGCGAGCAGGGGCCGAGCTTCTCCTTCGAGCGCGTGGTGCACTGAGCCGCGCCGGGCCTTCGCGTGCCAGCCGCCGCGCCTCCTGGGGCCCGGCGGCTTTTTCATGCTGCCGATAGAATCGACCGGCGACTGCCCGGGGGGAGGGCGAGGCCGCACCCGGGCCCTTTTCGTCCTGCCGCGGCAAGGGCAGGGGCGCGGCGGCCGAACAGGAAACGCAAGGACCTGAAGGACCTCTGCGGCCTTGGCGTCTGTGCGTGCCTCCCTGCGTTCCCCGCCTGCAGCGCGAGAAGGATTCGGCAGACGTCCGGGTGGACCCGGCAGCATCGAGCAACAGGACAGGCATGCAAGCGAACACTGAAGCGCCCGTGGTGATCATCGGAGCCGGCCTGGCCGGCCTCACCGTGGCGCTGCACCTGGCCGAGCACCGCCCGGTGGTGGTGCTGGCCAAGCGCAACTTCGAGGAGGCGGCGACCGCCTGGGCACAGGGCGGCATCGTCGGTGTGCTGGGCACCGACGACAGCATCGACAGCCATGTGCGCGACACGCAGGACGCCGGCGCCGGCATCGTCGACGAGCACACCGCCCGCTTCATCGCCGAGCACAGCGCCGACGCGGTCGAGTGGCTGGTGCAGCGCGGCGTGCCGTTCTCGCCCGACCCGAGCGGCCCGCTGGGCCTGCACTTGACGCGCGAAGGCGGCCATGCGGTGCGCCGCATCGCGCATGCGGCCGATGCCACCGGCAAGGCCATCCACGACGTGCTGCTGGCCGAGGTGAGGGCGAACCGCAACATCCGGCTGCTGGAGCGCTGGATGGCGGTGGATTTGATCACCTCCCGCCACCTCAAGCGCGACGAGCCGCCGCGCTGCTACGGCGTCTATGCGCTGGACATCGATGCCGGCCGCGTCGAGACGCTGGCGGCCGCCTCGGTGGTGCTGGCCACCGGCGGCGTCGGCAAGGTCTATCGCTACACCAGCAACCCCGACACGGCCACTGGCGACGGCATCGCGATGGCCTGGCGGGCCGGCTGCCGGGTGGGCAACATGGAGTTCATCCAGTTCCACCCGACCTGCCTCTACCACCCGCAGGAGCGCAGCTTCCTCATCACCGAGGCCTTGCGCGGCGAAGGGGCCCACCTGAAGCTGCCCGACGGCACCCGCTTCATGGCCGCCCACGACCCGCGCGGCGAGCTGGCGCCGCGCGACATCGTGGCCCGCGCGATCGACTTCGAGATGAAGAAGCACGGCGTGGACCACGTGTGGCTGGACGCCACCCACCTGGGCGCCGAGTTCCTGAAGGAGCACTTCCCGACCATCCATGCCCGCTGCCTGCGGCTGGGCATCGACATCACGCGCCAACCCATCCCGGTGGTGCCGGCAGCCCACTACACCTGCGGCGGGGTGGTCACCGACCTGCACGGGCGCACCGACCTGCCGGGCCTCTACGCGGCCGGCGAGGCCACCTACACCGGCCTGCACGGGGCCAACCGGCTGGCCAGCAACTCGCTGCTCGAATGCGTGGTGCTCGGCCGCACGGTGGCCGAGCACATCCGGAGCCATGCGGCGGTGCAGGCCACCACGCTGCCACCCTGGGACGAAAGCCAGGTGGAGGACGCCGACGAGCAGGTGGTGATCGCGCACAACTGGGACGAACTGCGGCTCTTGATGTGGAACTATGTCGGCATCGTGCGCACCACCCGCCGGCTGGAGCGGGCCTTGCACCGCATCAAGCTGCTGCGCACCGAGATTGACGACTACTACGCCAACTTCCGCGTCAGCCGCGACCTGCTGGAGCTGCGCAACCTGGTCGACTGCGCCGAGCTGATCGTGCGCTCGGCCCTGGTGCGGCACGAGAGCCGGGGCCTGCACTACAGCCGCGACTTCCCGCAAACCCTGCCGGTGAGTTTCCCGACCATCCTCGTGCGGCCGGCCGTTCGGCGTGGCGGCAACGGTGCCCCGGCACCCAGCTTCCCCGGCTTCTAGTCGGCGCGTCGAACCGGGCCCGGCCTTCATCTTCATCAAGGCAGTCGGGCCTCGTGCCGCCGGGCTCGCCATCCTCCGTGAAGGGGCGATGTTGTCAACGCCCCTGCACTTGCATGTAATCCAGAGCGAAGGCTGCCGGCGGTGGGCGTTGCCCGACGACCGCTCCAACCGCCGGCTTCAAGCAGGTGCCGCGAGGTACCCAGGGAGGCACAGTGATGCGACCAGGCGAGCCGGAGGCCATGTCCTTCGCCCGATATGGGCAGCGGTGGCTGCAACTGCCCATGGCCAGACGGCTTCAGGGAGGCTGATGCCATGACGGATTTCCTCGACAGTCGCCTGTCCCCCGTCGATCTCGCGCGCTGTGCGACGGAGCCCATCCATGTGCCGGGGGCCATACAGCCGCACGGGCACTTGCTGGCGTGTTCCGAGCCGGACCTGCTGCTGCGGCATGCCAGCGCCGCGCTCGGCCCGCTGCTCGGGCAGCCGCTCGCAGGGCTGCTTGGGCGCGCGCTGGAGGACGTGCTGGGCACCGATGCCGCCGCCGCAGTGCGCGCCGCGCTGATGGACCTGCCTGCCGGGCAGACCTGTGTCGCGAAGATCAAGGTGGCCACTCGGGCCTTCGATGCGACGGTGCATCGCTGGGACGGGCTGGCCATCGTCGAGCTCGAAGATCCGGCTGGCGACCGCCTCGACGCAGGCCTGCTGAACCGGGTGCTCGCGCGCCTGCGGACGGCCAGGACGCTGACCGCGTTGCAGCAGGCAGCGGTGACGGGCCTCAGGGAAATGACCGGCTTCGATCGCGTGATGCTCTACCGCTTCCACCCGGACGAGCATGGCGAAGTGGTGGCCGAGGCCAAGGCCGACGATATCGAACCCTTCCTGGGCCTGCACTATCCGGCGTCGGACATCCCGCGCCAGGCGCGCCAGCTGTACCGCATGAACTGGCTCCGGGTGATTCCCGACGCCAGCTACGAGCCGGTGGCGCTCGAGCCGCCGTTGCGGCCGGATACCGGCGCGCCGGTGGACCTGAGCCACTCGGTGTTGCGCAGTGTCTCGCCGGTGCACCGCGAGTACCTGCGCAACATGGGCCTGCGGGCTTCGATGAGCATCTCCCTGCTGCAGGAAGAACGCTTGTGGGGCCTGGTCGCCTGCGGACATCGCACGCCGCGGCGGCTGTCGGTGGAAGACCGGCTGGCTTGCGAGGCGGTCGGCCGCATGCTCTCCCTGTCGATCGGCGCCTGCGAGACGGTCGAAAACCGCCAGCGCCGCGCCGCCAAGGCGGAGGTGGTCACGGGCGTTTGCGCCGGCATGCGCATGTGCAACGAGAACGCCTGGCAGGCCATGATGCGCTGGCCGCAGGACCTGCTGTCACTGCTCTCGGCCGACGGGGTGGCGGCGCTGGTGGACGGCCATGTCGTGCGGTACGGCCGCTGCCCGGGCGCGGACACCCTGCGGCGCCTGGGCCAGTGGGTGCATGCAGACGCCTTCAGCGAGGAGCCGCTGCAGCTGACGCGGCTGCAGGGCTCATGGCCGGCGGCGGCGGACGCGGCCGACGACACTGGCGGCTGCTGCGGATTGCTTGCGATCACGCTGCCGCGGCCGGAGGCGAACGCGCTGATGTGGTTCCGGCCGGAGGTGGGCAGCACCGTGAACTGGGCCGGCGACCCGTCCAAGAGCGCCCAGCCCGCCAGCGGGGCGCCCGAGGGCATCCTTCGCCCGCGCACTTCCTTCGCCTTGTGGAAGGAGCAGGTGCGAGGCCATAGCGCGCCGTGGCGCGACGACGAGGTCTGGGTCGCGAGCGAACTGCGGCGTTGCGCGGTGGAGCACGACCTGGAGCGGCAGGTGCGGCTGGCCGCTGCGGCGATGGCCGCGCGTGAACGCACGCTCGCCGCCGTCTCGCATGACCTGGTCAACCCGGTGTCGGCGGTCCTGATGAACACCACCCTGGTGCAGCGGGTGGTGAGGCAGGGGGCGCAGCTGTCCAGCGAATCCGTGGCCACCGCCCTGGACGGCATCCTGTACGCGGCCAACCGCATGAAGGTGCTGCTGGGCGATCTGCGCGACTTCGGCAAGCTCGAGGGCGGCGAGTTCGATGCGCGTCCGCAGGCGGTGGACGTGGGGCCGCTGCTGCAGGACGTCTGCCAGATGCACCGGCCGATGGCCACCGGGCAAGGCCAGGCGCTGTCGTGCTCGGCCGAGCCCGGCCTGGTCGCGCATGCCGACCCGGAATGCCTGTTCCGCGTCTTGACCAACCTGATCGGCAACGCCATCAAGTTCTCGCCGCCTGGCGGGCTGGTGCGGGTGTCTGCCGTCCGCCATGGCGCCAGTGTGCGGTTCGACGTCAAGGACACGGGCCGGGGCATCGCCGCTGACCAGTTGCCGCATGTCTTCGAGCTGCACTGGCAGCACGAGGAGACCGCCGCGCAGGGAAGCGGGCTGGGCCTCTACATTGCCCGCGGCATCGTGGAAGCGCATGGCGGGCGGATCTGGGCCAGCAGCGAGCCTGGCCGGGGCAGCGTCTTCAGCTTCACCCTGCCGCTGGGCATGCCGTTGCCGGCCAGCGGGCCCGGCGCGGTGCCCTGACAGCGGCCGCCCGGTTCAGCGCCGCGCCCGCATCGCGACGCGGGCCTGCACGAACTCGTAGGCGAAGCTCACCGCCTCGGCCATGGCCGTCTCCATCTCGGCGCGCTCGCGCTCGGTCAGATAGAAGACCAGATCCACTT
This sequence comes from Eleftheria terrae, assembly GCF_030419005.1. Lineage (NCBI taxonomy): Bacteria > Pseudomonadati > Pseudomonadota > Betaproteobacteria > Burkholderiales > Eleftheria > Eleftheria terrae. Next base: position 966,516 of record NZ_CP106951.1, on the reverse strand, counting down.
CATGGCGGATGTAGCGCGGCGGCAGGCGGTTGAGGGCCACGCATACCACGTCGGGCAGCAAGGCGCTGCCGACATTGGGATATTGCGGGCTGGCCTCGGCCACCGCTTCCATCACCGGGCGCTCGTAGTAGTTGCGGATCGATTCGAAATCGTCGGCACTGCTCATCTGGACTCCTCGACTGCCCCCGCAGTATCGCCCGCCATGCGGGGCCGTCAACCACGGGTAAGCCCATGGCGAGCGCCGGGTGGCTGGTTTGCTTCATTCGCTCCGGGGCCGCTGCCTGCTGGGCCCGCCACCTTCCCACTGCCCAACTGCCTTCCGTGGATTTCCAGGACTACGCCTCCACTTTTGCCGATTGCACGCTCGCCCTGGCGCTGCTGGGCCTGCTGGTCTACCTGAGCCGCATTGCGCCCGGCCTGCGCGGCGTGGCGGGCTGGGGCTGGGGCCATTTCGGCTACACCGTGGGCGCTGCGCTGCGCGGCATCGCCTCTGCCGACCTGCAGCTGGGGCCCGCTCCGCAGAGCGTGGAGCTGCTTGTGCTGGCCGGTGCCGTGCTGGCCTGCTGCTGCCTGGCGACGCTGGCCTGGTCGGCCGCGACCTTCGTGCGGCAGCGCGCGCTGGCGCCGCGCCACCGCCTGGCCCTGTGTGCGGTGGCGGCGGCAGCGGTCAGCGCCACGCTGGCGGCCCACCTCAGCCGCAACTGGGTGCTGCCGCAGGCGGTGCAGACCGCCACCGAGATGGTGATGCTGAGCTGGATCGCCTGGGAGCTGAGGCGGCTGCAGCGGCATCCCTGGCGGGTGCCCGCCCGCACGATGCAGGCCGCCGCGCTGGCACTGACCCTGCTGTATGCCCTGGAATGGCTGGCCAACTCGCGCCAGTTGCCGGAGCAGTTCCTGGTCAACTCGTTCTGGCTGCACCTGGATGTGAGCCTGTGGTTCCTGCTCAACTTCTGCATGCTGATGCTGGGCAGCTTCCGTGCGATCGAGTCCTACCAGCGCACCGCCAATGTCGACCCGCTCACCGGGCTGCTCAACCGCCGCGGCCTGCAGGCGGCGCTGGGGGCGCATGCGGACGGCCGCCCGCGCGTGCGCGGCGAGCCGGACGGCCTGGCGATGCTGGCCTTCGACCTCGATCATTTCAAGCGCATCAACGACAGCCTGGGCCACGAGGCGGGCGACCGGGTGCTGCGCGGTGTCGCGCGCTGCCTGGGTGGCTGCGTGCGCAGCGACGACCTGGTGGCCCGGCTGGGTGGCGAGGAATTCCTGGTGGTCTGCGCCGAGATCGAGCTCGCCGCGGCACTGCAACTGGCCGAACGGGTACGCAGCCAGGTGGCTGCCTTGCAGTTCGCCGGCCTGCCGCCGCAGTTGCAGGTGACGGTCAGTGTCGGCGTGGCGCGCGGTGTGCGCGGCGAGTGGAACGCGGTGCTGCGGAGCGCCGACGCCGCGCTCTACCAGGCCAAGAAGCAGGGCCGCAACCGGGTGGAGGCGGCCGCCGATCCAGAGCCAGCGTTGCGAAAGCCCTGATACAGCGCCTCACCTTCGCCGACCGACTGCGTTGTTCAGCTGTGAAACAATGCGTTCGATATTGACTGATTTCAAGGAATCTGCATGAGCGTAGCACGACGCAACCATGTGCACGTGGCCGGCCAGGGGGCTGTGACCATGGTGTTCGCCCATGGCTTCGGCTGCGACCAGAACATGTGGCGCTACTTGGCCCCCGCCTTCCAGGACCGCTACAGGACCGTGCTGTTCGACCTGGTGGGCAGCGGCTCCTCCGACCTGCAGGCCTACGACCGGGAGAAGTACTCCACGCTGCACGGCCATGCCGCCGACGTGCTGGAGATCGTCGAGGAGTTCGCCGAAGGGCCGGTGGTCTTCGTCGGGCATTCGGTCAGCGCGATGATCGGCCTGCTGGCCTCCATCCGGGCGCCACAGCGCTTCGCCGCCCAGGTGATGGTGGGACCGTCGCCGTGCTACATCAACGACGGCGACTATGTCGGTGGCTTTACCCGTCAGGACATCGAGGGCCTGTTGGACACGCTGGAGAGCAACTACCTGGGCTGGTCGAGCACCATGGCACCGGCCATCATGGGCGCGCCAGAGCAACCGGAGCTAGGGGTCGAACTTACCAACAGCTTCTGCCGTACCGATCCGGAGATCGCTAAGCATTTTGCGCGGGTCACCTTTCTGTCGGACCACCGTGCCGACCTGGCGCGCTCCAGCGTGCCGGCGCTCATCCTGCAGTGTAGCGATGACCTGATCGCGCCCTGCGCGGTAGGCGAGTACATGCAACGGACGATGCCGAACAGCACCCTCCACATCATCGACAACGTCGGCCATTGTCCGCACATGAGCGCGCCCGACGCAAGCACCGTCGCCATGCGCGAGTTCTTTCAACGGCTGGGCATTTGAGGCATGCAGTACGCGGACGACGGGCTGCCGGCGGCCGAGGTACTGTTTGAGCAGGCGGCGTGTGGACTGCTGCTGAGCGCGGCGGACGGGCGCATCCTTCGCGCTAATGCAACCTGCTGCCGCTGGCTCGGTTACCACGCCAGCGAACTGTCGGGCGGCATGCGCGTGCAAGACCTGCTCACCATGGGCGGCCGCGTCTTCCATCAGACCCACTGGGCACCGCTGCTGCAGATGCAGGGCTCGGTTGCCGAGGTGAAGCTGGACCTGCTGCACCGAGATGGCCACACAGTGCCGATGCTGCTGAACGCGGTTCGTCGCGAGCACGCCGGCACGGTCTGCCACGAGCTGGCGCTGATGGTGGTGAACGATCGGCACCGGTACGAGCGCGAGCTGTTGCAGGCCCGCAAGAATGCCGAATCGGCTCTGGCAGCGCATCGCGAGGCGGAGAAGGCACTGCAGGAAAGTCGCGACGTGCTGGCGCAGGCTGACCGACGCAAGGACGAATTCTTGGCCACCTTGGCGCATGAGCTGCGCAACCCGCTCGCGCCGATGCGTAACGTGCTGGAGATCCTCCGCCGCAAGCAGCTCGCAGACGCGCAGCTACTCTGGTGCCGTGACGTGCTGGAGCGCCAGCTGCGGCATATGACCCACTTGGTGGACGACCTGCTGGAGGTGTCACGCATCACTCAGGGCAAGCTGGCTCTGCGTCGCCAGCCGGTGGAGCTGGCGACCGCGGTGCAGGGCGCAGTGGAGGCGGCCCGCCCGATGATCGAGGCGGCCTCGCATCAGCTGCAGCTGGAGATGCCCGACGAGACCCTCGTGCTCGATGCGGATCCTACGCGGCTGACCCAGGTCATCCTGAACCTGCTGACCAATGCTGCCAAGTACACCCCAGCGGGCGGGCACATCAGCTTGCGGGTCTGGCGCGAGGGGGGCGAGGTGGTGCTGTCCGTGCGCGACTCCGGCATCGGCATTCCGCGCCAGCACCTGGCGAGCGTCTTCGAGATGTTCTCGCAGCTCGCGCCGGCGCTGGAGCGCTCGCAGGGAGGCCTGGGCATCGGCCTGGCGCTGGTGCGCGGGCTGGTCCAGCTGCACGGTGGCACCATCCATGCGGAGAGCGAGGGGCCAGGTCGGGGCAGCGAGTTTCTTGTGCGCCTGCCACTGAGTCCGCAAGCGAGTCCTCCGCCGCAAAGCGCGCAGGCTGCGCGCTTTGCGGCGGAGGCGCGCCGACGGGTGCTGGTGGTGGACGACAACGAGGACGCCGCCCGCAGCCTGGCCATGGTGCTGGAGCTGCAGGGGCACCACGTCTGCACCGCCAACGACGGCGCCGACGCCATACGCATGGTGCGCAGCTTCTCGCCCGAGCTGGTGCTGCTGGACATTGGCCTGCCGCAGCTCAATGGCTACGAGGTGGCGCGCCACCTGCGCCGCCAGGACTGGGGGCGCAGCCTGTGCCTGGTTGCGCTGACCGGTTGGGGCCAGCAGCAGGACAAGCGGCTGGCGGCGGAGGCCGGCTTCGACCAGCATCTGACCAAACCGGTGGAACCAGATGCGCTGGCTGCCATCCTCGCACAGCTGCCATCGCAGGGGGGGCCGGCTGGTGCACCGGACACGCCCCTGGGCTGAATTGCGGCGCTCAGCCCGCCACGGCCTGCCCGCCGGCCCAGGACGCCAGCCGCGGCTGGAAGCCGAACTGGCAGGCCAGGTCGCGCGGGTGGTCGACCGCCCACAGCGCCAGGTCGGCCCGCAGGCCGACGCTCAGCCGTCCGCATTCGTCCTGCAGGCCGAGGGCCCGCGCAGCATGCCGCGTGACGCCGTGCAGCGCTTCGGCCGGCGTCAGCCCGAACAGGGTGCAGCCCATGTGCAGCATCAACAGCAGCGAGGTGCAGGGGCTGGTGCCCGGGTTGCAGTCGGTCGACAAGGCCATCGGCACGCCGTGCCGGCGCAGCGCCTCGACCGGCGGGCGCCGGGTCTCGCGCAGGCAGTAGTAGGCGCCCGGGAGCAGCACGGCCACCGTGCCGGCCCGCGCCATCGCCTGGACCGAAGCCTCGCTGGTGTACTCGACGTGGTCGGCCGACAGGCCACCGAACTCCGCCGCCAGCGCGGCACCGCCCAGGTCGGACAACTGGTCGGCGTGCAGCTTCACCGGCAGGCCCAGCGCGCGTGCCGCCTCGAACACCCGGCGGGTCTGCGCCGGGCTGAAGCCGATGCCTTCGCAGAAGGCGTCCACCGCGTCGACCAGGCCTTGGGCATGGGCCGCGGGCAGCATCTCGCGGCACACCAGCTCGATGTAGTCGTCGCCGCGGCCGCGGTATTCCGGCGGCAGGGCATGGGCTGCTAGGAAAGTGGTGCGCACCTGCACGCCGGCCTGCTGGCCCAGGCGGCGCGCCACCCGTAGCAGGCGCAGCTCGGTCTCGGTGTCCAGGCCGTAGCCGGACTTGATCTCGACGGTGGTCACGCCGTCACGCAGCAGGGCCTGCAGGCGCGGCCGGCTGGCCGCGAGCAGGGCCGCCTCGTCGGCCGCACGGGTCGCCTGCACGGTGGAGACGATGCCGCCGCCACTGCGGGCGATCTCCTCATAGCTGGCACCCTGCCAGCGGCGCTCGATCTCGGCCGCGCGACTGCCGGCCCACACCAGGTGGGTGTGGCAGTCGAGCAGGCCGGGCGTCAGCCAGCCGCCCTGGCCGTCGTGCTCGCGGGCCGCCTGCAGGCCGGCGGGCAGGGCGCTGCGCGGGCCCAGCCAGGCAATGCGGCCGGCCTGCACCAGCAGGGCGGCGTCGCGCAGCTCGCCCCAGCCGCCGGCGGGGTCGTCCAGCGTGGCCAGGTGCACATGGTGGATCAACAGGTCGGCCTTCATGCGGCGGGCCCTCCGTCGCGGGCGGCCTGCCAGGCCGAGACGATCTGCCAGGCCAGCCGGGCCGCGGTGCGGGCGGTGCGATGGTCGATGTCATGCGGTGGGCACAGCTCGGCGATGTCGGCCACCCGCAGGCGGCCGCAGCCGGCCACCGCCTTCACCAGCGGCTCCAGCACCTCGAGCCCCACACCGCGTGCGGCCGGCGCGCTCACGCCGGGTGCCACCGGCGCTGGCAGCACGTCCAGGCACAGCGTCAGGTAGACGTGGTCGAAGCCTTGCAGCCACTGGGCAAGTGCCTCGGCATGCTGCGGCAGGGTGTGCGCGGCCAGCGTGTCGTCGGCCAGCCAGCGCACGCCGCGGCTTTCGGCATGGCTGAACAGGGCGCGGGTGTTGGCGGCGGCGCTGATGCCCACGCAGTGGTAGGCCACCGTGCGGCCGCCGGCCTCGGCATGGTCGAGCGCCTGCCGGAACGGGGTGCCCGAGCTGGCCTGGGGCGCCAGGCGCAGGTCGAAATGCGCGTCGAAGTTGACGATGGCCAGCGAGCCGCCGGCGGCCCAGGCCGCGCTGCGGCTGAACGCCTGGTAGCTGGCCCAGCCGATTTCGTGGCCGCCGCCCAGGCCCAGCAGCAGCTGGCCGTCGTCCAGCACGGCGGCACCCTGGCGGGCGTAGGTGTCCTGGGCGGCTTCGAGCTGGCCGTCGGTGCAGGGCACGTCGCCGGCGTCGTACAGCGGCAGCGGGCGGTGCACCGGCAGGTTGGCCAGCATGCGGCGCAGGGCCTGCGGCCCCAGGGCCGCGCCGGGGCGGCCCTGGTTGCGGCGCACCCCCTCGTCGCTGGCCAGGCCCAGCAGCGCGACACCGGGGCGGCCGCCCGCCTGCCAGGGCTCCACCACCTGGTGCCAGCGCCAGCCGGCCTCGCCGTCGAGCGCATCGACGCGGCCCTGCCAGGGCAGGCGCCAGTCGGGCGTCACTGCTCGCTCCAGGACGGCAGCACGCTGCCGGCGTAGCGGGTCAGGGTGCCGGCCTCGATGAGCTGCTCGGCTGCCGCGATGTCGGGCGCGAAGTAGCGGTCCTGCGCATAGTGCGGCACCTTGGCGCGGATGGCCGCATGTGCTTCCTCCAGCGCGCTGGAGCTGCGCAGCGGGCGGTGGAAGTCGATGCCCTGGGCCGCGGCCAGCAGCTCGATGGCGATGATGTGGCGCACGTTGGTCGCCATGTCGGCCAGCTTGCGCGCGGCGAAGGTGGCCATGCTGACATGGTCTTCCTGGTTGGCCGAGGTGGGCAGCGAATCGACGCTGGCCGGGTGGGCCAGGGTCTTGTTCTCGCTGGCCAGGGCGGCGGCCGTGACGTGCGCGATCATGAAGCCGGAGTTGAGCCCTGGCTCGGCCACCAGGAAGGGCGGCAGGCCCGACAGCGTCGCGTCGATCAGCAGCGCGATGCGGCGCTCCGACAGCGCGCCCACTTCGGCGATGGCCAGCGCCAGCGTGTCGGCTGCAAAGGCCACCGGCTCCGCGTGGAAGTTGCCGCCCGACAGCACCTCGCCGGTGTCAGCGAACACCAGCGGGTTGTCCGACACGGCGTTGGCCTCGGTCACCAAGGTGCGGGCGGCGTTGCGGATCAGCTCCAGGCAGGCGCCCATGACCTGCGGCTGGCAGCGCAGCGAATAGGGGTCTTGCACGCGGTCGTCGCCAACCCGGTGCGAGGCGCGGATCTCGCTGCCCGCGAGCAGGTCGCGGTAGAGCTTGGCCACGTCCATCTGGCCGGCATGGCCGCGCACTTCATGGATGCGGGCGTCGAACGGCGAGTCGGAGCCCTTGGCCGCATCGACGCTCAGGGCGCCGGCCACCACCGCGGCGGCAAACACCTGCTCGGCCCGCAGCAGGCCCATCAGCGCGATGCCGGTCGACACCTGGGTGCCGTTGAGCAGCGCCAGGCCTTCCTTGGCGGCGAATTGCAGCGGCCGCAGGCCAGCGCGCTGCAGTGCGACGGCGGCGTCCATCACCTGGCCGTCGAAGCGCACCTGGCCTTCGCCCATCAGCGGCAGGCTCAGGTGGGCCAGCGGCGCCAGGTCGCCGGAGGCGCCGACCGAGCCCTGGCTGGGAATGCAGGGCCAGATCTGCGCGTTGTACATGGCCACCGCGGCGTCGATCACCTCGGGCCGCACGCCCGAGTAGCCACGCGCCAGCGAGGCGATCTTGAGCGCAAGGATCAGGCGCACCGTGTCGTCGTCCAGCAGCGGGCCGACGCCCACGGCATGCGAGCGCACCAGGTTGGCCTGCAGCTCGGCCAGCTGGTGGCCGGGGATCTGCACCTTGGCCAGCAGGCCAAAGCCGGTGTTGATGCCGTAGGCCGGCTGGTTGCCCGCCGAGATGCGCTGCACGGCGGCAGCGCTGGCGGCGATGCCGGCGCGGCATTCCAGGTCCAGCTCGATCGGCTGGAAGCCGGCGGCAATGGCGCGCAGGTCGAGCAGGCCCAGGCGGCCGGGATGCAGGGTGAAGGTGGAAGCGGGCGTCACTGCGCGTCTCCTTGGACAGCGATGGAGGGGATCTTCACGCCCTGTCGGCGGGCGGTCTCGATGGCGAGTTCGTAGCCGGCATCGGCATGCCGCACCACGCCCATCGCCGGGTCGTTCCAGAGCACGCGGGCCAGGCGGGCATCGGCCTCGGCCGTGCCATCGCAGACGATGACGACGCCGGAGTGCTGCGAATACCCCATGCCGACGCCGCCGCCATGGTGCAGGCTGACCCAGGTGGCACCGCCGGCGGTGGCCGACAGCGCGTTCAGCAGCGGCCAGTCGCTCACCGCGTCGGAGCCGTCGCGCATGGCTTCGGTCTCGCGGTTGGGGCTGGCGACCGAGCCGCAGTCGAGGTGGTCGCGGCCGATCACGATGGGCGCCTTCAGCTCGCCGCGGCGCACCATCTCGTTGAAGGCCAGCGCCGCCTTGTGGCGCTCGCCCAGGCCCAGCCAGCAGATGCGCGCAGGCAGGCCTTGGAAGGCGATGCGCTCGCGCGCCTGGTCGAGCCAGCGGTGCAGGTGCGCGTTGTCGGGGAACAGCTCCTTGACCTTCGCGTCAGTCTTGTAGATGTCTTCCGGGTCGCCCGACAGCGCCACCCAGCGGAAGGGGCCCTTGCCCTCGCAGAACAGCGGCCGGATGCAGGCCGGCACGAAACCGGGGAAGGCGAAGGCGTCCGCCACGCCCTGGTCGAGCGCGACCTGGCGGATGTTATTGCCGTAGTCGATCGTCGGCACGCCCATGCGGTGGAAGTCCAGCATGGCCTGCACATGCTCGGCGCAGGACGCGGCGGCCGCCTCGGCCAGCCGCAGCCGCTCGGCGTCGCCGCTGGCGCGTGCGGCTTCCCACTGCGCCACGCTCCAGCCGCGCGGCAGGTAGCCGTTGACTAGGTCGTGGGCCGAGGTCTGGTCGGTCACCGCTGCGGGACGGGGGCCGCCTTGGCGGGCCCGCTCGACGAACTGCGGCAGCAGCTCGGCCGCATTGCCCAGCAGGCCCACCGAGGTGGGCTTATCGGCGCGGCGGATGATCTCCAGTGCCTCATCGATGCTGTGGGCCTTGTGGTCCACATAGCGGGTGCGCAGGCGGAAGTCGATGCGCGACTCCTGGCACTCCACCACGATGCAGTGCGCGCCGGCCAGCACCGCCGCCAGCGGCTGGGCGCCGCCCATGCCGCCCAGGCCGGCGGTCAGGATGAACTTGCCGGACCAGTCGCCGCCGTAGTGCTGGCGGCCCAGCTCGACGAAGGTCTCGTAGGTGCCCTGCACGATGCCCTGCGTGCCGATGTAGATCCAGGAGCCGGCCGTCATCTGGCCGTACATCATCAGGCCCTGGCGGTCGAGTTCGTGGAAGTGCTCCCAGGTGGCCCACTTGGGCACCAGGTTGGAGTTGGCCAGCAGCACGCGCGGCGCATCCGCATGGGTGCGGAACACCGCCACCGGCTTGCCGGACTGCACGATCAGGGTCTGGTCGGCCTCCAGCTCGCGCAGCGCCTGCAGGATGGCGTCGAAGGCCGGCCAGTTGCGGGCCGCCTTGCCGATGCCGCCGTAGACCACCAGGTCGTCCGGCCGCTCGGCCACCTCGGGGTCGAGGTTGTTCTGGATCATGCGGTAGGCCGCCTCGATCAGCCAGTTCTTGCAATGCAGCTGGCTGCCGCGCGGTGCACGGACGGTGCGTGCGGTCGAAGTCATGGGGTGGTCTCCTCGGGGTCGGGGCGTTCAGCCGTGCTGCGGCTGGGCGAATGAAAAACGGCCGCTCAGCCGGTAGCGGCGAGCCGGGTGGATGAGGCGGGCGACGCTGACGACCCGGCCATGCGACCAGGTGCGCCGGTTCAGGATCAGCACCGGGTCGTCAGGCTGCAGCTGCAGCTGGCGGGCTACCTCGTCGGAGGCGGCATCGGCCTCGATGATGTGCTCGGCCTGCTCCAGCGGCGCCACCCGCGACAGGTAGTGGTGCGGCGTGTCGGCGGTGAAGTCCTGCTGCAGGTAGTCGGGCGCGCTGGGCGGGTGCACATGGCGGTCTTCCAGCTGCAGCGGCTGGCCGTCGGCAAAGTGCAGCAGCCGCGAGTGGAACAGCGGGCTGCCCGGCGCCACGCCGAAGGCGGTGGCCAGCAGGGCGTCGGCCGTCACTGCCTCGAGCCGCAGCACCTGGGCATGGTGGGCCTGGCCGCGCTGGCGGATCTCGTCGCGGATGCCGTGCACCTCGACCAGGGTCGACTCGGCCTTGGGGCCGGCGACGAAGGAGCCCACGCCCTGCACCCGCGTGATGGCGCCGCTGGCCGCCAGCTCGCGCAGCGCGCGGTTGACCGTCATGCGCGACAGGCCGAACTCGCGCGTCAGCTCGCCTTCGCTGGGGATGCGGTCGCCGGCGCGCCAGTCGCCGGCGGCGATGCGGGCCAGGATGTGGCGCTTGATCTTCAGGTATTCGGGCGCGGCGGCCGGGGTGGTCATGAGCAGGGCGGGGCGGCTGGAATGTTTCGCATCATAGTCAGTTGTCTATACAGGTCAATACAGCCATGGCGTGGAGGCTGGAATCCCAGGGTTTTCCCTGGAAATGCAGCCTGCCGGGCGGGCCGGCGTGCGGGCCCGGCTGGTGTTGAGGCAGCATGCGGGCCTTGGCGCCCTGGGTCGCTGCCGGTGGTCTGCAGCGGCGGCGCGGGTGGCGCCCTGTGCCGGCGCCGCGGCCTGCCGCGGGCGGCGTCCGTTGTCGTTCCACCTTGTCGGCTCATCGATGTCTCGCGAAGGCGATCTGATGCGGCGGGCGTTCAAGCGCCTGCTCCTTCCTGCGCTGCAGGACCTTGGCTTCCACGGCCGCGGCTCGACGTTCCAGCGGGCGCTGCCGCAATCCCTCGACCTGCTGTCGATCCAGTACTGGAAGTACGGCGGCGAGTTCCTGCTCGAATGCGCCCGGCGGGAGCGCGGGCCCCTGCACACGAGCTGGGGTGAGGTGGTGCCCGAGGAGAAGCTGGACGTTGCCTATGTCGATCCACGCCAGCGCGCCCGCCTGGAGCAGCGCGGTCCCACGGCCGGCCCGGGGTTCCAGGGCTTCTGCTTCGCCGGCTTCGGCGAGGACGTGGCCCGCTACGAGGGCCTCGCGGCCCAGGTGGTGGCGCTGCTGCCGGAAGTGGATGCCTGGCTGGCGCACGGCCGGGCTGGCACGCACCTGCGGCCGTATTTCAATGCAAGCTGAGCCCGGAGGCCCGGGCGCGAAGCCGCCGGCCCTGCGTCAGCCGGCCTGCAGCCGCTGCCGCGCGGCCCGGGCGGCGCCGGCCACCTGGGAGGCGTCGAACACGCTCACTTGCAGCCGGCGCACCAGCCAGGGCAGGGCGGCGCTGGCCAGGTCCTCCGCGGGCAGCTGGTCGAGGCCGTGCGCCGGTGGCGGCTGGCCGCCGTCGGGCGGCGGGGCGTCCAGGTCCAGCCAGGCCTGCACCGCGTCGCTGGCCTGCCGCAGGGCGGCTGTGGCGGGCTCTCCCCGCAGGTCGTCGCTGCGGTGCCTGATCATCAGGCGAATCACCGACAGGTGGGCCATCAGCCGCAGGCCATGGTCGAGCAGGGCCATCAGCTCGCCGGTGGGCAGGCGGACGTGGCGGGGTTCCACCTCGCTGCGCTGCACGGCGGCCGCCAGTGCGGCCAGCGTGTCGTAGGCCTGGCGGCGCGCCAGCCGCTGCGCCAGCGGGGCCGTGGCGTCGCCGGCCAGCGCCAGGCCGGCATAGCTGCGCAGCGCCTGCACCACCCGCTCGACCGCCTGCGGCACGCTGCGGCGCTCCCAACTGGGCAACACGTAGCTGAACAGCCAGCCCAGCCCGGCGCCCAGCAGCGTGTCGGCCATGCGCTCGGCCACCGCGAAGCCGGCCGCCGGGTCGGCCGCATGGGACTGCAGCAGCGCCATCACCGCGCCGGCGGCCGCCGTGACGGCATAGCGCACGTTCACGAAGCCATGCGCCAGCCCCACCGCCACGGTGAACGCCAGGCCCAGCAGCAGTGGCGAGGCCAGCGGTGCCAGCAGCAGCACCAGGGCGCAGCCGGCCAGCGTGCCGAGCACCCGCGCGTTGCGCCGCTGCAGTGTCTGTTCCAGGTTGCCGCGCAGCACCACCGCCACGCTCAGCACCACCCACCAGGGATGCGAGGCCCATGGCAAGGCCCGCGCGGCCAGGTAGGCGCAGCCCAGGGCCAGGCCGGTCCGCAGCGCGTGGCGCAAGGCCGGCGCGCGCAACGAGAGCTGCTGCCGCAGCACCGCCAGTGGCCAGCCCTCGGGGCCGACGAAGGCGCGCAGCTCGCCGTGCTGCAGTGGCAGGGCGGGTGGCGGGCCGCCAGACAGCAGGGCGTCGATCTCGGCCACCTCCGCCGCCAGCCGTTGCAGCCGGCTGGTCAAGGCCGGCTGCAGGCGCAGGCGGGCGTCGCCGGCAGGCAAGCGCGATGCGCCGAGCACGTCGCCCTGCAGCAGCGCGGCAAGCCGGTCGGCCGGCATGGCCTTGCCGCTGCTGACCGCCAGGCCGGCCAGCTCCAGCGTCGAGGCCATGTGCCGGAGGCTGGCGGCGATGCCGCGGCGCATCGCCGTGCCGGCCGCATCGTTGCCGAGCAGGTCGAGGTCCAGCCGGGTGGCAAGGAACAGGTCGCGCAGGTCGACCAGGCGCAGCAGGATGGCGATGTCACGCTGCATGCCGGCGCGCCGTGCCGCTGGGAACAACAGGTCGCGGGCCGCCTGCAGCCGCTCGGCCAAACTGGCTTCGCCCTGGGTCCAGTCGCGCATCGAGGCGGTGTCGCCCGGCCCCGGCGGTGGCGCCTCGATGTCGCCGGCACGCAGGCTCAGCAGCCGGGCTGCCGCCGTCAGCGCCGATGCCAGCGCGAGCCGGCCGTAGTGGCGCTGCAGCAGCGTGGCGCTGGCGATGGACCACGGCAGGTAGCACAAGGCGCCCAGCAGGTTCCAGCCGAGGCGCACCGGAGGCGGCGCTGCCTCGGCCGGCACGCCCATGGCGAACACCAGGGCCAGCACCGCCGCGAAGGACACCGGTGCGGCGCGCGGCCCCCAGGCCAGCGCCAGCGTTGCGGCAAAGCCGATGCCGACCACGCCCAGGCCGAGGGCCGCCGGATGCGGCTGCAGCCAGGCCACCAGTGCCGCCGCCAGCACGCCCAGCAGGCCGGCTGCCAGCACACGGTGCCAGCCACGCCGCACGGTGGCGGGTAGGTCGGCCAGGCTGGCGCAGACGGCGCCTGCCATGGCCAGCTGGGCCGCATGCGGCCCGGCCAGGGCCTGGAAGACGGCATGCAGCACGCCGATGCCCAGCGCCACCGACAAGCCGTTGACGACATGGGCCGGCAGGCTGCGCAGCCAGCGCAGCGGCAGCGAAGGCGGGGCGCTGCCCATCAGGCAGGAAGGCAAGTCAGCAGGAGTGGCACGCGCCGGAGCATACCGCGGCGCTGAGCCGGCTGCAGGCCGCGGGGCGGCGGCGTTGTGCTGGCCGGCCGGCACGGGGGCTCAAGCCAGGCAGGCGTCGCCGTCGCCGGCCAGCAGCCGCTGCGGCAGCTGGCGCAGTGCCGGCGGGTGCATGCCGGGCGTGAGGAGCCAGGTGATGTCGAAGCGGTCCTCGGGCCACTCCGGCACCTGGCACTGCCCGCCGAGCAGTGCCCTCGCCAGCGGCGGCAGCTCCCGGTGGCGCCAGCACACCAGCACCGGGCCCGGCGCCGCGAGCAGGCGGGCGGCGGTCTGCTCCGGCGGGTCTTCGCTGGCGCAATCGAGGCACACCGGCAGCTGCAACCGGCGGGCCAGCGGTGCCAGGGTCAGCGCGGGGCGCCGGCTCGGGCGGCGGGCCGAGTGCGCGGCGGCGAACAGGCTGGCGGGCGCCGGCAGGCCGCTGCCCGCTGCCGGGCCCGCGAAGAAGCGCACCAGCGCCCCGGCACGCTGCCAGCCGGGCACGCTGAGGGCGTGCGCATCCTCCCGCCCGTTGTCGTCCACGCCGCCGCAGCCGGGCAGCGGCTTCTCCGCATGACGGATCAGCACGATGGTGGCAGCACCGGTGCCGGCCATGCAGTCCGCTCAGGCGGTGCCGCCAGGCAGGTCGGGGGCGCGGCCGGCGCTGCCGACCTTCTGCAGGCCGTCCGGCCGCTCATAGACGCCGATCAGGCAGCCGCAGGCGACCGCGCTGTCTTCGATGGCCTGCAGCACCTCCTCCCGCCCCGGCTTGCCGGAGAAGTCCGGCGCGCCGGCCAGGGCGAAGACCTGGAAGGCGTAGCGGTGCTGGCCATGGCCGGGCGGTGGGTCGGGTGGCAGCCAGCCGGTCTGCAAGTAGGAGTTGCGGCCGAGGTGCAGCGCCGGTTCGGTGCCGGGCGCGCGTTGCAGCGCGCCGGCCGGCAGCGAGCCGTCGCCCGGTTCCAGGCCGACCGCGATGGCATGCACTAGCGGGCGCGGCGTCGGGGAGTCGGCGTCCTCCACCAGGACGACCACCGAGGTGGCCGAGGCCGGCACGCCGGTCCACTGCAGCGGCGGCGACAGGCCGGCGCCATCGGCGGTGTACTCGGCCGGGATGGATTCCTGGTCGGCAAAGGCCAGGCTGCGCACGTCCAGCGTGGTGGCGGAGCGGCTGGCACCGGTGCGATGCATGGCCAGCTGGGCCAGGCCGGCGCGCTGCTCGCGCAAGGCATGGCCCACGGCTTCGGGAAGTTTTTCAAGCATGGCGATGGTCCGGTAGCGGCGGGATCCCTGCTGTGCAGCAGGAGCCGTACCTGGCGCCGTCCTGCCCCGCTGTCCAGGGCAACGGCCGGGCCACCGGGCACCCCGCGATACGGGGCAGCGTCGTCAGAACGTCAGTGGAACAACAGCACCAGCGTGCCATAGCCGACGGCGAGGCACAGCAGCGCGCGGCCGAGCGCCAGCGGCAGGCGGCGCAGGCGCGGAGGCAGGGAAGTCGGACGAAGGGCAAGCGACAGCATGGCGGCGACACCGGTGATGGACGGGAAGCACACCTTAAGAGCCCGGCACTTAAGCCACACTTAAGCGGCGCAGCTACCCGTCAGCCCGGGAAGCGCACCTCGACCAGCAGGCCCGGGCCGCCGCCTGGAGGATCGAGCAGGGCCACCTCGGCACCGTGGCGCTGCGCGACGGCCCGCACGATGGCCAGGCCCAGGCCGCTGCCCGCGGCGTCGCTGCCCGCCTGCACGCCGGCGCCGCGGTAGAAGCGGTCGAACACCCGCTCCCGCTCGGCCGGTGGAATGCCGGGGCCGTTGTCCTGCACCTGCAGCCGCAGGCCATGGACGTCGGCACCTGCCCGCACATCGACCACGCTGCCGGCCGGCGAGTAGCGGATGGCGTTTTCCACCAGGTTGCCAAGCAGCACCCGCAGCTGCTCACGGTCGCCGGGCAGGCAGGCGGGTTCGGCGGCGTCGGCGCCCAGGTCGATGCCGCGGTGCTCGGCCCGCACGCTCGCCTCGGCCACCACTTCACGTGCCAGCTCGGCCAGGTCGACCGTTTCCCGGCCGGGCGCCGGCGCATCGGGCTCGACCCGCGAGAGCTGCAACAACTGCTGCACCAGGTGCTGCGAGCGCTCGATGCCGGCACGCAGCTGCGCCAGCGCGGCGGCGCGCTGCACCTCGTCCCGGCTGCGTTCCAGCAACTGCAGCTGCAGCCGCAGGGCAGTGATCGGCGTGCGCAGCTCGTGGGCGGCATCGGCAACGAACTGGCCCTGGGTGCGGAAGGCCTGCGAGAGCCGCTGCATCAGGCCGTCGATGGCGCGCACCAGCGGATGGATCTCGCGCGGGAAGCCGGCAGTGCCAATGGCTTCGAGCGATCGTTCGCTGCGCGCGGCCACCGAGTCGGCCGCCCGCTGCAGCGGCTGCAGGCCGCGGCGCAGTGCCACCACGAGCAGGGCGCCAGTGAGCAGGATGACCAGCGCTGCCGGCAGCAGCATGTGCACCGTGGTCTCCACCGCGAGCAGGTGGCGCGAGGCGACCCGCTGCGCGGCCTGCGCGATGCCCCGTGGCGTGGCCACCGTGTACACATGCCACGACTCGCCCGAGGCCTCCAGCACGGACAGCCCGTTGCGCTGCAGGACGGGGATCTGCACCGTCGGGTCGGAGGCGAAGCGGCGCTCGCCCGCGGCGGTCCAGGCCTGCGTCACGTAGTCGAACTTGGCGCGCCGGCGCACCGGCTCGGGCAGCGGTGGCAGCTCGTAGCGCTCGGGCAGGGCGGGCAGCTCGCCGCGTGTGCGGGGCGTGTAGTCGACCCCGAAGGCATGGTGGCTGGCCACGGCCAGGGCCACCTGCTTGAGGTTCTCGTCGAACACCTCGTCCAGCTCCTCCAGCGTCACGAGGTAGGAAGCGCCCAGCAGCACGGCAGCGCCGGCGCTGAGGGCGCCCAGGGCCCACAGCAGCAGGTGGCGGCGGATGGACTTCATGGCAGCTCGCCGGCGAGCCGGTAGCCCACGCCCCGCACGTTGCGGATGGTGTGCGCGCCGAGCTTCTTGCGCAGGTGGTGCAGGTGCACCTCGATCGCGTTGCTGCCGACTTCCTGCGACCAGCCGTACACCGCCTCTTCCAGGCGCTGGCGGGACAGTACCGCGCCGGGCTTGATCATCAGCGCCTCCAGCAGCGAGAACTCGCGCGCTGACAGCGCCACCGGCTCGCCGCGCAGCCGCACCTCCTTGCGCACCGGGTCGAGCACGATCTCGCCACAACGGTAGACGGGCGAGGCGCTGCCCGCATGCCGGCGCAGCAGGGCGCGGATGCGGGCGGCCAGCTCGTCGAGGTCGAAGGGCTTGAGCACATAGTCGTCGGCGCCGGCGTTCAGCCCGGCGATGCGGTCGCTCACCGCGTCGCGTGCGGTGGCGATCAGTACCGGCAGCATGTCGCCGCGGCTGCGCAGGTCCTGCAGCACCGCCATGCCGTCCTTGCGCGGCAGGCCCAGGTCGAGCACCGCCAGGTCATAGACGCCATTGGCCAGCGACAGCTCGGCGGCTCGGCCGTCGCGCACCCAGTCGACCGAGAAGCCGGCGTCGCCCAGCCCCTGGCGCACGGCCTTGCCAATCATGGTGTCGTCTTCGATCAGGAGGATGCGCATGCGCCAGGCAGGAGAAGGCGGCGGCTTGGCCGGTGGCGCGGATTATCGGCTAGGCCCTGCGGCGCCACTGCAGCCCGTGCGGTGCGATGGGCGGGGCAAACAGGAAATGCAGCACGCGGCGCGCTCCATGCCCGGTGGCCTTGGACGAGGCATGCAGCAGCAGCGGCCGCATCAGCATCACGCCGCCCCGCGGCACGGGGCACTCAGCCTCGGGCCCGTCGCGCCGGGCGGCACTGGCGGCCGCTGGCGCCAGCAGCCCGCCGAGGTGGGAGGCCGCCACGACGCGCAGCGGCCCGTCCTCCAGCCCGCAGGCATCCAGGTGCAGCCGCACCGCCACCATCTGCTCCAGCAGATCGCGCGGCGCCTGCACGAAACACTCGCCTTCCTTCTCCGACCAGCCCTGCAGCGCCGGATGGTCGACGCGGCCGGCCACCGGCACGCTGAGGTCCTGGTGCACCGGCACGAGCCAGTTGCGGGCCAGCGACTTCTGGAAGTAGGAGCACTGCACCGCCACCAGCCCGCGGTCCAGCACCGGCGCGAGCAGGGCATGCCGGCGCAGGCGCCGGGCCAGGGTGCGGCACCATGGCTGCGCCAGCAGGCAGCGGCTGCCGGTGGTGCTGCCGGGGGCGGGCAGGCGGCGGCTCAGCGCCGCACAGTCGGCCGCCGGCAACAGGCGCGGCAGCACGGCGTAGCCGTCGGCGTCAAGGCGGGCCAGGGCAGGGGCCGAGGGGCTGCAGGAAGGGCCAGAGCCGGACGGCGGGTGCGTCCGCATGGCCGCCTCAGGCCCGGCCGGCCAGCGCGGCGCGCGGGCGCTGCCCGGGCGCCGCCTGGCGCAGGCGCTCCACCATCGCCTGGTAGCGCGGCTCGGACACCTGCAGGCAGCGCAGCCAGTTCGCGAAGTAGCGCACCAGGGTGGCGCTGTTCGGATGGTGGCCCAGGTGGTGGGCCTCGAAGTCCTTGCGGTTCTGCACCTTGTCGGCCACGAGCAGCTGGTTCACCTCGGGCAGCGGGCTGAGCGCGATGGCGTCGTCATCGCCGCGGCAGTGCTGCGAGAGGTAGGCATTGGCGACGGCGCGGTATTCCATTGCCAGCAGCAGCGCTTGCGGGTCGGGCCGGTGCTGCCACCAGGGCGCATCGGCGGCCAGGGCGGCCTGCAGGCTGGTGTCGTCCTGCAGCAGCGGATGCAGGCACCAGGCCTGGCGGGCGCGCAACGAGGCGCCGAGCAGGTCGAGCAGGTACAGGCCCTCGTCGATGTGCCGCATCAGCGGCACCCCCGAGCGCGCGGCGGTTCGGTTCCCGTAGTGCTGCGCGATGGCCGCGTAGTGCCGGTCGTCCTGCATCAGGGCCTGGCGGCGTTGCTGCGGCGGCGGTTCAGCGCCTGGCCGAGCCAGGCCGCGCTTTCCTGTGGCGGGGCGTTGCCGCACTGCACCAGGTAGGGCTGGCCACTCGCACTGCTGCGGCTGGCAGCGCGCTCGATGAAGGACTCGGTGCTGCTGACCAGCTTGCGGTCCTGCAGGTAACGGTACTTCTTCTGCAGGTGCTCCTGTGCTTCGGCGGCGCTGTACCAGCTGCCGTTGCGGTTGAAACGGCAGCCGGACTGGCCGAGGTGGCTCAACAGGCCGGCCACCTCGGCAGCGACGGCGGCGGAAGGCTCGTCGGCGGAGGCGGCGAGGGGCGCTGCCAGGGCCAGCGCCAGGGCCCAGGATGTCAGGTATCGCATGACAGTCATTTTCTTGCATTTGCCGGCGGTCGTTGTTCCCCCGCGAGGGGGGGCGCCCGGGGCCTTGATGGCTATGATGCCCTTCAACAATTGCCAGTAGACGGATGCACGGACACCTATTCTCCATTCTGGCCGCCGTCTTGCTGCTGGCCGGCCGGGCGGGCGGTGCGGCGGCCGCGGGCGAGCCCGTGCTGCGCATCGCCACCGGCGAGCTGCCGCCCTATGCCACCGCCTCGCGCGCCGACCAGGGCGTGGCACTGGCCATCGTGAGGCGCGCCTTCGAACTGCAGGGCTGGCGGGTGCACTACACCTTCCTGCCATGGTCCCGCGCGCTGCGCGAGAGCCGGGCTGGCCGCTGGGACGGCACCGCCTACTGGGGGCGCGCGGCGGAGCGGGAACAGGGCTTCCTGCTCAGCGATGTGGTGTTGACGGAGGAATGGGTGTTCCTCTACCGGCAGGACTCCGGCTTCGACTGGCAGGTGCCGGCCGACCTGCGGCGCTGGCGCATGGCGCTGATCCGCGACTACACCTACACCCCTGAGATGCGCGGCCTGATCGAGGCCGGCGAGCTGAAGGGCGATGCGACGCCCGACGACCTGACCGCCTTGCGCAAGCTGGTGCGCGGGCGGGTGGACGTGGTGCCGGTCGAGCGCCACGTGGCCTGCGAGCTGGTGCAGCGCCACTTCAGCCAGGCCCAGGCCGAGGGCCTGCGCGCGCATCCCCGGCCGATGACGCCGCGGTTCACGACCCACCTGATGCTGCCGCGCCAGCTGCCGGACAGCGCGCGTCGCCTGGCCGCCTTCAACCGCGGGCTGGGCCAGCTGCGCAACAGCGGGGAATACGAGCGGCTGCGCCAGGCGCCGCGCTGCCCCTATGCGTGGGGCAGGGCGCCAGCCGGCGGGCAGTGAAGTGACCCGCCCGGGCACCGGCCGCGCCGCACTCAAGGTGCCAGCGGCAGGGTGATGCTCACGACGGTGCCTTCGCCGGGCGTGCTGAGGAAGTCGAGCGTGCCATCCATCATCGTGACCAGCTGGCGTGTCAGTGCCAGGCCCAGGCCCACGCCTTCGATGGGGCCCTTCTCCTGCCCCAGCCGGTTGAAGGGCTCGAACACCTGGGCCAGGCGGTCGGGCGACACGCCGACGCCGGTGTCCTTCACCGCGATCGTCGCGGTGCCGGCCCGCAGGCACTGCACCGCGATCTCGACCCGGCCCTGCGGGCGGTTGTACTTGATGGCGTTGGTCAGCAGGTTCACCAGGCTCTGGCGCAGCCGGGTCGCGTCGGCCAGCACCGCTGGAGGCGGATCAGGCCAGGGCTGCACTTCGACGCTCACCTCCTTCTGCGCCGCCAGCGCATCGATCAGCGGCAGGCATTCGGCCACCAGCCCCCGCAGCGGGACTGGCCGCAAGTCCACCTGCAGCCGGCCGGCCTCGATCAGGCTCTTGTCGAGCAGGTCGCGGATCAGGGACAGCAGGTGCTGCCCGGCGTCGAAGATCAGCGAGGCGTGCTTGCGCTGGGCTTCGGTCAGGGTCTTGCCGGTGTCGATCAGCAGCAGCTGCGAGAAGCCGAGGATCGCATTGAGCGGTGTGCGCAGCTCATGGCTCATGCGCGACAGGAAGGCCGTCTTGGCCCGGTCGGCGGCTTCGGCCGCGGCGCGCTGGCGGCGCGCTTCCTCCAGGGCCACCCAGTCCGACACATCGCGCAGCAGCAGCACCCGCAGCGGCTGGCCGTTGGCCACGCTGCGGGTGTCGGAGATCTCGACCAGCACGCGGCTGCCGTCGGCCCGCAGGGCGCGGGTGGTTCCATGGCGGGCCGCGCCGTCGGCGGCGCGCGTCGGGCCATAGACCGGCGGCCCGGGCGCTTCGCCATGGGCCAGCTCGGGCAGCAGCTCGGCCAGCGGGCGGCCTTCCAGCTCACCGGGCGCACGGCCGAACAGCTGCCCGGCGGCCGGGTTGGCGCTCAGCACACGGTCGGCGGCGTCGAGCGTGACGATGCCTTCGAGCAGCGATTCGATCAGCGCCGAGATGCGGGCCTCGTTCGCCGCCAGGTCCTGCCCGGCCTGCTGCACCTTGGCTTCGGCCTCGCGCACGCGCTCGACATGCCGCCCGAACTGGCAGAACAGGGCGCCGATCTCGCTGTGCTCGTGGCCGGGCGGCGGCTGCAAGGTGTCGCCCAGCTCGGCGCCGGACAAGGTCTGTGCGGCACGCACCAGCGGCCGGGTGATGGTGTAGTAGAAGACCGCCGCCACCACACCGATCAACACCGCCAGCATCAGCATCGACATCAGCAGGGCCAGCAGCAGGCGTTCGAAGAAGTCGATCTCGATGCTGCGCAGATCCAGCTCGACCCACAGCACGCCCACCCGCTGGCGGTCGTGCGGGTCCAGCAGCGGCCGCTCGTCGGCCGCCAGGGGGCCGAGCAGGTGCACCAGGGCGGCGCCCAGCACCGGCGGGCGGGCCGGGCGTTGCGCCTGGGCCAGGGGCCGGCCCTCATCGTCGAGCAGGCTCACCCTGGCGTAGCGGTGCGAGGCCCACAGCCCCGCCACCACCACCTGGGCCAGCTCCGGGTTGAGTTCGTAAGCCGCCTGGCGGGCCGGGCCGGTGGCGGCGTCCAGCGACTGGCGCAGCGTGAGGCGCAGTTGCTCGCCCTCGACCCGTGCCTGGCCCAGCACCAGCATCACCGACAGCAGCAGCACCGCCGCGACGCCGGCCAGCAGCAGGCTGCGCAGCTGCCGCCAGAGGATGGAGTTGCGCCAATGGACCGATGCGGGCGCGGTGGAGACCGCCGGGCCGGGGCCGGCAGCGGGGCGAGAGGGCGGTGCAGGCATGAGGGCTGGTGTGATGCAAGGCAAGAAGACATCCGCAGGGGGACGCTCGGAAGACGACACGTCCTGCCGCGCCGCACGGGCCGGACACTGCCTGCCCGCGAGCCAACGCGGGGCCGACAGCTTCCGGCAGGGCACCCGCCACCGGGGGCGGCGCATGGGCCCTGGCCGAACGCAAGCCGGGACCGACTATAGGGGAAGGACCGGCCACCGCAAAACGCGGGGCAGGGCGCTGGCCGGGCACGCGCCCTGCTGATCCTCGTCAATTCCGTCCCGCAATGTCCAGCCCGTCCCCGCCCCTGCCGCCGGACGCCGAGTTCGGCGCCGCCGTAGCGCGCCTGCAGGCGCACTACCTGCGGGCGGCCGAGCCGCGCACCGTGTTCGACGCGCTGCTGCCCGACCTGCTCCAGCTGACCGGCAGCGAGTACGGCTTCATTGCCGAAGTCTGGACCGATGCCGACGGGCAGCCCTACCTCAAGCTGTTCACCCTGACCGACATCGCCTGGGACGAGGCCAGCCGCCGGATGCTCGACGAACACCGCGACAGCGGGCTGGAGTTCCGCAACCTGCGGTCGCTGCTGGGCGTGCCCTTGACCACCGGCGAGCCGGTGATTTCCAACCAGCCGGCCGCGGACCCGCGCCGTGGTGGCATGCCGCCCGGGCATCCGGCGCTGCGTGCCTACCTGGGCATGCCGGTGCGCCATGGCGGCGCGCTGGTGGGCGTGGTGGGGCTGGCCAACCGACCCGGCGGCTATGACAGCGACCTGCTGCGCCGGCTCGATCCCCTGTTTTCGGCGGTCGGCGCCGTCATGGGCCAGGTGCAGCTGGAGCGCGAGCGCCGGCAGGCCGAGGAAGCCTTGCGGCGCAGCGAGGCCCTGTACCGCACCATCTTCGAAAGCAGCCAGGTCGGCATTGCGCACGTCGACCTGCAGGGCCGGCTGCTGGATGCCAACCCGCGGCTGTGCCAGATGCTGGGCCGCCCGGCCGAGGAGCTGCGCCAGCTGCGCTTCCACGAGATCTCGCATGCCGACGACCTGCCGCGCGACCTGGCCCTGCTGGAGGAACTGCTGGCCGGCCAGCGGGCCAGCTATGCGCTGGACAAGCGCTTCCTGCGGCCCGACGGCAGCGTGGTGTGGACGCTGCTCACCGTCGGCCTGGTGCGTGATGCGGCCGGCCGGCCGTTGCACCTGGTGTCGTCGCTGCAGGACATCGGCGAGCGCAAGCAGGCCGAAGCGGCCTTGCGTGAAAGCCGGGAACGGCTGCGCAAGCTCACCGACGGCATCGATGGCGCGATCTTCATGGTGCAGCTGGAGGCCGACGGCGCGATGCGGCTGCTGCATGCCAGCCGCGGCATCCGGCGCCTGTTCCGCCTGCCTGAGGATGCGGCCGGCGAGCCGCCCGACCTGGGCCTGCTGATGCAGCGGGTGGAGCCCGAGGACCTGGCGCAGGTGTTGCAGCAATTGCGGGCGGTGTACCAGAGCCTGGAGCCGCTGCACGAGGTGTACCGCGTGCACCTGGAGGACGGCCTGCACTGGCACGAGACGCGGGCCACCGCCGAACGTGATGCCGATGGCCGGGTGCTGTTGTACGGCTTCACCTTCGACGTGACCGAGCGCAAGCAATACGAGCAGGCCCTGATGGCGGCGGAAGCCGCCGAGCGGGCCAACCGTGCGAAGACGGAATTCCTCTCGCGCATGAGCCATGAGCTGCGCACCCCGCTGAACGCGGTGCTCGGTTTCTCGCAGCTGCTGCAGCTGGACGTGCAGCTGCCCCTCACCGCCACCCAGCGCAGCCGCGTGGAGCACATCGAGCGGGCTGGCCAGCACCTGCTGGCGATGATCAACGACGTGCTCGACCTGTCGCGCATCGAGCAGGGCGCCCTGGCCTTGCACCCGGAGGTGCTCCCGGTGGCGCAGAGCGTGCAGGAGGCCAGTGAGCTGCTCGAGACCCTGGCGCGCGACACCGGCATCCGCCTGCTGCCGCCTTGCGGCGATGCCGCGGCCACCGTGCGGGGCGACCGGCTGCGCCTGCGCCAGGCGCTGGTCAACCTGCTCAGCAATGCGATCAAGTACAACCGGCCGGGCGGCGAGGTGGGCGTGTCCTGGCAGGACGATGCACAGCGCCCCGGCTGGCTGCGCATCAGCGTGCGCGACACCGGGCGAGGCCTGAGCGAAGCGCAGCGCGGGCGGCTGTTCGAGCCCTTCAACCGGCTCGGGGCCGAGCGCACCGCGGTGCAGGGCACGGGCATCGGCCTGTTGATCACGCAGCGGCTGGTGCAGCTGATGAACGGCGAGCTGCAGGTCGACAGCACGGCGGGCGTCGGTTCCTGCTTCACCATCGTGCTGCCGCTGGCTGACGCGGCGGCCACCGCCCCGCTGCCACTGGCCAGCGAGCCCGACCCGCCTCCGCCGGCCCACGCGAGCACCGTGCTGTACGCCGAAGACAACCTGCACAACGCCGCGCTGGTGCGGGAGCTGATGCGGTTGCGGCCGCAGGTGCGCCTGCTGGTGGTGCCGAAGGGCCACGATGTGCTGCGGCTGGCCCGGGAACAGCCCCCCTGCCTGTTGCTGATCGACTGGCACCTGGGGGATGCAGCGGCCCAGGCGCTGTGCCGGCAGCTCGATGCCGACCCCGCGCTGGCGCGCTGCCCGCGGGTGGCCCTGTCGGCCGACGCAACGCCCGAGCGGGCGGGGGCGGCCGGCTGCGGCTTCGTCGCCTACCTCACCAAGCCGCTGGAGATGCGGCCGTTCCTGGAGTGCCTCGACCGGTTCGCCGGGCCGGCGGCGGGCTGAGGCGGCTTCGACCGGGCACCGCCGGGTCGTTACCACCGGCTGGTCGTTCCCGGGGCAAGCGGTGGCGCTGGCCGGTTTCCAGCCCGGGCAGCGCCACGCTAGTCGAACTCCGCGTGCTGTGGCAGCCCGTCGGTGATCTCGAACCACGGTGCCTTCGAGCCGACGAAGATGTGGGCGGTGGGCCGGATCCCCGGCGCATCGGCCAGGCTGCCGAGCGCAAGGTGCAGCCATTCCCCGTTGCGCACCACCGAGTACAGAAAGGAGCCGCAGGACCGGCAGCGCACGTCATGGGCGGCGGCGTCGCCGAAGGTCAGCAAGCGGTCCTGGCCCTGCGTGATCGCCAGCTCCGTGCGGCGAATGCCGGCGAAGGCCTTGAAGGCCGAGCCGGTGGCTCGCCGGCACATCGAGCAATGGCAGTTCAAGGCGTACTCGAAGCGGTCGGCCACCCGGTAGCGCACTTCGCCGCACAGGCAGCCGCCGTCGAGCAGGCGGGCATCGGGAGGGGGGGCGGGCTGGTCCATGGGCAAGCGCTCCTGCGGTGGGGAAGGACACCGGCTCTTGTGGCAATGCGCTGGCAGTATGCGCCCGCGCCGGGTCCACGGCGCTGCGCTACAGCAGGTGCTCCACCCGTATCGGCAGTTCCCTCACGCGCTTGCCGGTGGCATGCCAGACCGCGTTCGCCACCGCGGCTGCCACGCCGGTGATGCCGATCTCGCCCACGCCCTTGGCGCCCAGCGGGTTCACATGGACATCGTCCTCGGGCACCACGATGACCTCGATGTCGGCCACGTCGGCATTCACCGGCAGGTGGTATTCGGCCAGGTTGGCGTTGGCGATGCGCCCGTAGCGCGGGTCGCGCAGGCTGTGCTCGTGCAGCGCCATCGAGACGCCCCAGACGATGCCACCCATCAGCTGGCTGCGCCCGGTCTTGGCGTTCAACAGCCGGCCCACCGCATAGGCGCCGACGATGCGCGGCACGCGGATCTCACCCAGCGTGCGGTCGATGCGCACCTCGGCGAACACCGCGCCAAACGCCTGCCTGGCGTGGCGCTCGTCGGCGGGCGCCGATCGGCTCTGGGCACGGGCTTCCAGCGGCCGGCCGCCGTGGCGTGCCAGCAGCGCCTCCACCGGCTCGCCGCGGCCGGCTGCGCCGCAGGCCTGCAGGCGGCCGCCGCCGAGTGCCACCTGCTCATGCGGCAGTTGGTACACCGGGGAGTCGGCATCGGCCACGGCCAATGCCACCAGCCGCTCGCGCAGTGCCAGGCAGGCCGCCTGCACCGCCGATCCCACGCTGGCCACCGTCATCGAACCGCCGGACACCGGCGCCCGCGGCAGGTCGCTGTCGCCAATCTCCACCGTCACGCGCTGCGGCGGCAGGCCCAGCGTGTCGGCCGCCACCTGGGTCAGCACGGTGTAGGTGCCGGTGCCCAGGTCGTGGCTGGCGCATTGCACCCGCAGCCGCCCGTTTGGCTCCCAGCGGGCCAGCGCTTCGGCCGGCATGCGGTTGGCAGGGTAGGTGGCGGTCGCCATGCCCCAGCCCACCTGCCAGTCGCCATCGGTCCATGGCCGGGGCGCCTGGGGCCGGCGCTGCCAGCCGAAGCGCTCGGCCGCCTGCCGATAGCAGGCGACGAGTGATTTGCTCGAGTACGGCAGGCCCTTGTCGGCATCCTCAGCGGCATGGTTGCGCAGGCGGAACTCCAGCGGGTCGAGGCCGGCGGCCACGGCCAGCTCGTCGATGGCGCATTCCAGCGCGAAGCTCCCGGTGGACTCCCCCGGTGCGCGCATGAAGGTGGGCACCGCAATGTCCAGCGGCACGAGCCGATGCGAGGTGCCCACATGCTCGCAGGCATAGAGGGAGCGGGTCAGCAACGCGGCTGATTCGGTCCAGTCCTCGACCCGGGCGGTTTCGGCATGCACCTGGTGCTCGATCGCCGTGAGCCGGCCGCCGGCGTCGGCGCCCAGCCGCAAGCGCTGCTCGGTGGCCGGGCGGTGGCCCACCGGGCCGAACATCTGCGGGCGCTCGAGCACCAGCCGCACCGGCCGGCCCACCTGGCGGGCCGCCATTGCAGCCAGCACCACGTGGGACCACGCCGAGCCCTTGCAGCCGAAGGCGCCGCCCACGTAGGCGTTGATCACCTGCACCTGCCCGGGTGGCAGGCCGAGCCGCTGTGCCACGCTGTCGCGCACGCCCTGCACGTACTGGGTCGTGTCGTGAAGGACGAGCCGGTCGCCTTGCCACTCGGCAAGCGTCGCATGCGTCTCCAGCGGGTTGTGGTGCTCGGTCGGGGTGGCATAGCTTGCCTCCACCCGATGAACGGCCTGCTGCCAGCCGAGCTGCAGATCGCCGCGCAGGCTGTCCGCCGGGCGGCCTTGCACCGCCTTGGGCGCATGCGCGGCGGCACGGCCGGCGACCGGGTCCAGGCAGGCCGGCGCCGGCTCGTAGCGCACCTGGACCCGCTGCGCTGCCTCGCGGGCGGCTTCCAGCGTCTCGGCCACCACCACCGCGATCGGCTGACGATCATGATGGACCTGGTCGTCCTGCAGCAGGAACAGCGTGCGGCCAGCCGGTGGCTTCATGCCGGCGCGCCCACCGTCCGGCACGCGTGGCGCGTTCTCGTGGGTCATGACGGCCAGCACGCCGGGCAGGGCCAGCGCGGCGCTGCTGTCGAGGCCGGCCACGCGGCCGCGCGCGATGCTGCTCAACAGCAGGACCGCATGCGCCATCCCGGGCCGCTGCAGGTCGCCGACATAGTGGGCCTGGCCGCAGACCTTGAGCGGTCCGTCCACACGATCGATCGGCTGGCCCAGCACAGCGGTTGCGGGGGCGCGTTCAGGGCGGGATTCGGCATTCATCGGCAGCGGCCTCATGCGTCGGGGGAGTCGTTGCCAGCGGCCCGGGTGATGGCCCGGGTGATGGCCCGGCGGGCCAGCTCGATCTTGAAATCGTTGTGGCCGTGGCCGCGCGCTCCGTCCAGCAGCAAGCCGGCCGCATCGGCCGCGGCTGCAGCGTCGGGACGGCGACCCAGCAGGGCCTGCTCGGCGGCCGGCACCCGCCACGGCTTGTGAGCGACGCCGCCGAGCGCCAACCCGGCGTCACGCACCCGGCCGTCATCGTCCAGCTCGAGCGCCGCAGCGACCGACACCAGCGCAAAGGAAAAGCTGGCCCGGTCGCGCACCTTGAGATAGTGGCAATGCCGGGCAAATGGCAGTGGCGGCAGCTCGACGGCGAGCACCAGCTCGCCCTCGCGCAGTTCGGTATCGCGCTCGGGCGTGTCACCGGGCAGGCGGTGGAAATCGGCGAGGGCCAGGCGGCGCTCGTCCGCCGCGCTGCGCAAGCGCAGCCGGGCCCGCAAGGCGGCCAGTGCCACTGCCATGTCCGACGGATGGGTGGCAATGCAGTGCTCGCTCGTGCCCAGCACCGCATGCTGGCGGTTGTGCCCTTGCAATGCATCGCAGCCCGACCCCGGTGCCCGCTTGTTGCAGCGGGGAAAGCCGTTGTCGTAGAAGTAGTGGCAGCGGGTGCGCTGCAACAGGTTGCCGCCCACGGTGGCCATGTTGCGCAACTGCGGCGATGCCCCGGCGAGCAGGGCCCGGGCCAGCAGCGGGTGGCGCCGCCGCACCTCGGGGTGGTCGGCCAGGTCGCTGTTGCGCACGCCGGCGCCAATGCTCAGGCTGCCGTCGTCCAGCGGCTCCACCGCATTCCAGGGCAGGCGGCTCACGTCCACCAGGCAGCGGGGCCGGGCAATGCCGCCCTTCATGAGGTCCACCAGCTGGGTGCCGCCGGCGATGAAGACGGCGCCGGGTTCCGCAATCCATTGCAAGGCATCCTCGATCGAGGTGGCGCGGTGGTAGTGCAAGCCTTCCATCCCCGGCCCCTCAGCGCGAGCCCTGGGCGCACACCCGGAGCACCGCCCGCACGATGTGGGGGTAGGCGCCGCAGCGGCACAGGTTGCCGCTCATGCGTTCGCGGATCTCGGCTTCGTCGAGCGCCTGCGGTCCCTGTGGCCACCGGCGGGTGACGGCACTGGCGCAGCCGGCTTCCGCTTCCTGGAGCAGCGCCGCCGCCGAGCAGATCTGCCCCGGCGTGCAGTAGCCGCACTGGAAGGCATCCTCGGCCACGAAGGCCGCCTGCAGCGGGTGCAGCGACTGCGGTGTGCCCAGGCCCTCGATCGTGGTGATGCTGCAGCCGTCCTGCATCACGGCCAGGCTCAGGCAGGCATTGATGCGCCGCCCCTCGCACAGCACCGTGCAGGCTCCGCACTGGCCGCGGTCACAGCCCTTCTTGCTGCCGGTCAGTCCCAGCTGCTCGCGCAGGGCGTCGAGCAGGCTGGTGCGGGCCTCCACCTGCAGTTCGTGTCGCTGACCATTGACCTGCAGCGTGATGGAATAGGTCGGGGGCGGGCCGGCAGGCGGGGAGGGTGGAAGGCGGGCAGTCATGCAGGGTGGGGCAGAAGGGACGGATCGACGCACGGCCGGCGGCCATGCAGCACCTTGCCTTTTTCAGCAAGCGACATTCCCGTCGTGCCGGCGGCGGTGCGCCAGCCATGCAGCAAGGCGGTGCGCGGCCGCCTCCCTGGCCTTGCACTTGCCATGGCGGCCCTTCCACCGCGCCCGTGCAGGGCTGTTGCGGCAGGGCGCCCGGCAGGCGTTATCGTTCACCCATGAACATTGGCATGGCTTGTCCGCGGAGCGCCTCGTGATCGACAAGGAGGCCGTCTTCGTGCTCGGCGCACAGGACCCCGAGATGCGGGAAATCGAACAGGTGCTGACCGACGCTCGGCGGACGGCCCTGCATGCGGCGCACAAGGGCCGCCGCTGCACCGCGCAGAATGCCTATGCGGCAAACGGCGTGGTGCGCGTCGGCCCGGACCAGGTGCACCGGCCCGCCCTGTTGCTGCCCAAGGCGCCGGCAGTCTGGGTGGAATGCGGCTTGGCCGGGCGGGAGCCGGTGTTCCGCGTCGACCACCACCACCCCGGCGACGCCGGCTACACCGTGCCGCCCGAGCACTACCTGCGCGGCTCTTCGCTGGGGCAGGTGCTGGCGCTGCTGGAGCGGGAACCGACCCCGACCCAGCGCCTGCTGGCCGCTGGCGACCATTGCCTGACCGCCGCCTACCAGGGCGCCTGCCCGGGCGTGGACCCCGGCGAGCTGCTGTTCCTGCGCGCCGCCTGGCGGGCCAAGATGAGCGGCCGCACGCTGAGCGATGTGGTCGAAGGCATCCTCGACGCGGCCCGGCGGGTGCGGCAGCACCACGACAGCGAATTCGGCGAAAGCCGCTTCCTCGACCCCACCCAAGTGCCGCTCGACCTCGCCGAGGGCGCTGCCTATGCCGGCCTGCCGGTGCGCTACCGCGCGCTGCTGCCCGAGGGCGTGCTCAAGGAGATGTTCAAGGGCGGCCGGCCCGAGGCGGTGGAGGCCTTCATGGCCGAGCACCGCGATGCCGGCCGCCCGGTGTACGGCAATCCCCACCGCGGCTATGCCGGTACCTACTGGGAGGCGGCAGCCCGCTGAGCCGCCGCAGGCAGCCGGCGCTGCAGGGCGGGCGCCTACAATGTTGGCGCACCCGCCCGCCGGGCTGGTGCCACCCGGCGAGCCGCCGCACGCAGAGCGAGTGCCTTATGCGCCGACGGCGCTGCCGGCCTCGCTCGCCCGCTGCGGCGCTGCGCCTCCTACGCAAGCGCTACATGCCGCACAGAATCAATCACACCGCGCTGTTCAGCCTGTCGCCCAACCCTTACATGGTGCTGGACCTGGCCTGGACCATCGTCGATGCCAACCAGGCCTACCTGGCCGCCACCGGACGCCGCCGCGACGACATCATCGGCCGCAACCTGTTCGAGGCCTTTCCCGGCAACCCGGACGATCCCGACGATGCCAGCGTCGTGCAGCTGCGCCAGTCGCTCGAGCAGGCAGTGCGCGAGCGGCGGCCCCACCATCTGGCGCTGATCCGCTATGCCATCGCGAGCGAGGTGGACGGTCGCACCGTGTTTCGCGAACGCTACTGGAGCGCCACCCACACACCGGTGATGAACGAGGCCGGGCAGGTGGTGGCGGTGTTGCAGCACACGGTGGACGTGACCGAGCTGCAGACGCTGAAGAAGGCGGTGCGCGCGGCAGAGCAGGCGCGTCGCAACGAGATCGAGGCGAGCGTGCTGCAGCGCGCGCAGGCAGTCCAGGCGGCGCACCGTACGCTGGACGTGCAGCACCGCCAGCTGCGCCGGCTGTTCGAGCAGGCCCCTGGTTTCATCGCCGTGTTGCGCGGGCCCTTGCATGTGTTCGACCTGGTCAACCAGGCCTACTACCAGTTGGTGGGCCACCGCGACATCCTCGGCAAGCCGGTGCGCGAGGCCTTGCCGGAGGTGGCCGGCCAGGGCTTCTTCGAGCTGCTCGACCGGGTGCTGGAGACCGGCGAGGCCTTCGTCGGCCGCGGGATGCGGGTGCAGGTGCAGCCCGAGCCGGGCGGGCCGCTGCAGGAACGCTATGTGGACCTGGTGTACCAGCCGGTGCTGGAGGCGGACGGTTCCGTCTCGGGCATCTTCGCGCAGGGGCACGACATCACCGAGCAGCGCCGCGCCGAGGAGGAGCGCGAACGCTACCGCTGCCGGCTGGAAACCCTGGTGCACGAGCGTACCGCCGCGCTGGAGCGCAGCCAGGCCGAGCACGCGCAGACTCAGGCCCAGCTGCAGCACGTGCAGAAGCTGGAGGCGCTGGGCCGCCTCACCGGCGGGGTGGCGCACGACTTCAACAACCTGCTGCAGGTCATCGGCAACAGCCTGCAGCTGCTGCAGCGCCTGACGGCCGGCAATGCCACCGCGCAACGCTGGATCGACGTGGCGAGCAATGCGGTGGCCAATGGCTCCAAGCTGACCGGCCAGCTGCTCGCCTTCGCGCGGCGCCAGCCGCTGGAGCCGCGCACCGTCAACATGGGCCGGCTGGTGCAGGGCATGGACGACCTGCTCAAGCGCGTGCTCGGCGAGACCATCGAGCTGCAGGCGAGTGCGCAGGACGGCTTGTGGAACACCTTCGCCGATCCCTACCAGCTCGAGAACGTGGTGCTGAACCTCGCCATCAACGCGCGTGACGCCATGGGCGAGGCCGGCCGCCTCAGCATCGCGGCCAGCAACACCGTGCTCGACGAGGACGCGGCGCGACGCCACGACGTGGCGCCCGGGCCGTATGTGCTGCTGTCGGTCTCCGACACCGGCAGCGGCATGCCGCCGGAAGTGCTGGAGCGGGCCTTCGAGCCCTTTTTCTCCACCAAGCCGGAGGGCGTGGGCACCGGCCTGGGACTGAGCATGGTCTATGGCTTCGTCAAGCAGAGCGGCGGCCATGTGCAGATCGACAGCGAAGTGGGCCGCGGCACCTGCGTGCGCATCTACCTGCCACGCGCGACCGAGGCCGAGGTGAAACCGCCCGAGCCGGTGGGCGGTGGTGCGGTGCGTGGCGGCGACGAGACCATCCTGGTGGTGGAGGACAACCCGGAGGTGCTGGCCACCACGGTCGAGACGCTGTCCGAGCTGGGCTATCGCGTGCTGAAGGCGCATGACGGCCAGAGCGCGCTGGCCATCGTGCAGAGCGGCCTGCCGATCGACCTGCTGTTCAGCGACGTCGTGATGCCCGGGCCGCTGCGCAGCCACGAGATGGCGCGCCAGGCGCAGGCCCTGCTGCCGCAGATGCGGGTGCTGTTCACCTCCGGCTATACCGAGGACGCCATCGTGCACGGCGGTCGGCTGGACCCCGGCGTGCACCTGCTCAGCAAGCCTTACCGGCGTGAGGACCTGGCGCGCCGCATCCGGCAGTTGCTGCCGACGAAGAACGGGGAGACGGCGTCCGCTTGAGCCCGCACCGCGGGCAAGCGGCCGCCTGGCGGCAAAGTACCAACTTGCGTCGGCGCCGCCCGGCGATGGCCACCCCGACACCTTCTCGGCCTGCAGCCCGGTGCGGCTCGCCGCGACGCGAGGCGCGTCGCCCGCCGCGGCACCGGGCGGCGCAGTGCAGCAGCGTGGCACGGCCCTCGACAGGGACACCGAGGTGGCCCTTGGCGCATGGGGGAATCGAAATCGGTGCGAGTTGACCTGCTTGCCGCCTGGGGGCCTCTCGACGGTGCAGGGAGAAACAACCGCCTGGCCAGGCGATGGCAGGGCGCACGGCACCGCAGGACACGAGCCGGCTCTGGGGCTCGCCTCCCGCAGGGCGGCGGTGTCCGGCCCACGCCGGCGACACGAGCCGCTGACAGCCAATCTATCGATCGCCCGCCTCGACAGGGGGCCTTCCCGGCAGCGATCTGCCGACCTCCGGGGCCACCCGGTGTGAACGCGGCTGGCGGGGCCGGGCGGCCGCAAGCGGTGCCGATGCCGACCTGCCGCCTATGCCGGCCGCCTCAATGCAAGGCGCGGCTGTGCGCCACCCCATGGTGCGGCATGCCGTCCTGGCCGTCGTCCAGTTCCTCCGCGTACCGGTCGAGCCGGACCTCCAGGCCCGCCAGGTCGGCGTCGCTCGCGCGGCGGGCGACGATGCCGGCCAGCACCGACCGCATCTCATGTGCCTCGCTCGGCAGCTCTTCTTGCAGGTAGGTGCGAGCCATGTTGTAGGTGGCCGCGCCATGCGAGCGGGCCAGCGACAGGTCGCCCGGGAAGCGCTGCGCCAGCAGGGCGATGTGGTTGTACATGTCGCGCGCCTTGTGCAGCCGGTCGGCCGCCAGGTGGGCCGACTGGACACACAGCGCGATCGACCCCAGCTTCTGCGCCACCAGCAGGTCGCCCGGGTGGCGTGCTTCCATCTCGGCGGCCAGCTGGAACAGCGCCTGGGCAGCACCCGGGTGCTCGGCCTGGTGGTACAGCAGCACCAGGTCGGCCGCGATGCCACACACCAGGCCGGCGCACACCGGGTCGTGCGGGAAGCGGCGGGCGCTTCGCTCGGCGAGCCGCAGCAGGGCCGAGAGTTCGTCGACGCGCTGCGCCGCACTGTCGCTGCCAGCCAGCTCACGCGCCAGGTGGGCGGCGGCCAGGGCGAGGTTGCGGCCGGCCTGGGCCGACTCGGGGTGGCGGGTGCACAGCAGCTCCAGCCGCTCGCAGGTCTGCGCCGCCTCGCTGGTCTGCGCGGCGCGCACCTGCGCGTGGCACAGCTCTTTCAGGGCCCAGGCGTGCAGGCCGATGACGCGCGGCTGCCCGGCATGGCGCTCGGACAGTTGCGCCAGCATCTCCAGCAGGGCCTGGCTCTGCGCCGCCTCGCCGCTGTGCATCAGCTCCACGCAGAGCGAGGCCAGCGCCCAGGCCTGGCCATCGATCACCTCGGGTGCACCGCCCCAGCGCTCGGCATGCCATGGCACTGGCTGCGCAGCGGCGCGCAGCCCGGGCAAGGCCTGCTGCTTCCACTGCTGGTGGCGGCGTTGCCGGTAGCGGCTCAGCGCAGCGGCGAAGTCGGCGGCGTTGACCCCCAGCCAGATGCCGCGCCCGTACAGCAGCGACAGGAGGTAGGTGTCCCAGTCGGCGAAGCGCTGCGCGGCCAGGCCCACGCGCTGCAGGTAGCACCACGCTTCGCGCGGATGCAGATAGCCCAGGTTGGTGCAGACGCGCGCCAGGTAGGCGGCGCGCTCCAGGTCGTAGGCAGCGGTGCTCAGTTCGCCGGGTGGCAGGCGCTGGCCAACGGTCGCCGGGGCGAGCCGGTGCGCCTGCTCGGTGGCGCTGGCCGCCTGCGCCAGGTGCTCGCGGGCTTGCGCCAGGCTCGCGCAGCCGCGTTGCAGCAGCAGGAAGTTGGCCAGCCCGGCGGCCGCGGCCGCGTCTGCTGGCGGAATGCGGCCGCTGCGGGCGGCTTCCTCGTCGCTGAAGGCGTCGGGCGGCTCCAGGCCGGTGGCCGCCGCGTCGATGTAGCCGCGCTGGCCATAGAGCTCGGCCAACCAGGATTGCAGTTCGGCCAGCGGCCGGCCACTGCACAGCAGCGCCAGCAGGCGGTCCTGGCCGCGCTCGGGTTCGCGGGCGGCGTCGACCAGGTCGTCGATATGGCGGCGGGCGCCGTCTCCGTCGGTGATGCCCCAGCCGTTTTGCAGCGCCTGCTTCATCTCGTCCTGGGGCAGCCGCATGCGCAGGCGGGAAGTGTCGAGGCCGGCGTTCTCCAGCATCACCGCTCCCAGGCCGAGCAGCGGCCGCGACCCGGGCGGCGCCTGCCAGGCGTCGCGCGGCCACGGGGCGACCCTGCGGCGCTGCCGCAGGGACCGGCCCAGCTGCCACAGCGCGTAGCTGCAGCCCAGCGCCAGGAGGCCGCCCGCCGCCAGCAGGTTCAGCTGCGCCTGGTTCAGCCATGGTGCCGCCACGGCACCGGAGCAGGCGGTGCCCAGGGCCAGGGCCGCGGCGAGCGGCCGCGGGCGCAGGCTCAGGCGCAGGAAGGAAAGCTTCATGAGGCGGCTCGACAGACGTCAGGGGAGGGCAGGGGCCGCCGGCGGCCCCTGCACGTGCCCGGCCATTGTCGGCCCTCGGCGGGGGCCGCGGTCCCCCCTGCTGGGGGGTGTTTGCACTGCTATCATGACCGGTGCATTAGCTAATTAGCTAACAAGAGCATGAACATCGACAGTGTTTTCGCCGCCCTGGCCTCCACCCCGCGCCGCAAGATCCTGGCCCTGCTGTCGGCCACCTCGCTGACGGCCGGCGAAATCGCCGCGCGGTTCGACATGACCAAGCCCTCGCTCAGCAAGCACTTGAAGGTGCTCGAGCATGCGGGGCTGGTGCGCAGCGAGAAGAAGGGCCAGTTCGTGCATTACAGCCTGGCCGACGACAACCTGCTCGGCACCCTGCATAACTACCTTGCCACCTTCTGCCCGGTGGGCGGGCCGCTGAAGAAGGAAAGCGCGGCGCTCGCCAAGGCACGTGCCGGTCAGCCGGCAGGGGACGCCTGAGGCCGGTGTCGCCTTAGCCAGCATGCAGTACGTCATCGCGGTCCGCGCCTTGTGCGAGTTCACCGCCAAGCAGGGCGACCTCGACCTGCGCTTCACGCCTTCGCCTTCGGCGCAGGAAGGGGTGGCGGGCCATGGCGTGGTGGCGGGCCGGCGCGGCCCGGGCTACCAGGCCGAGCTGGCCCTGGCCGGCGACTACCGCCACCTGACGGTGCGCGGCCGCGCCGACGGTTGGGACCCCGGCCGCGGCGTGCTGGAGGAAATCAAGACCCACCGCGGCGACCTGGCCCGCCAGCCGGCCAACCACCGGCTGCTGCACTGGGCGCAGCTCAAGGTCTATGGCGCGCTGCTGTGCCGCCAGCTGGGCCTGGCCGAGTTGCAGCTCGCGCTGGTGTACTTCGACATCGGTACCCAGCGCGAGACCGTGCTGGCTGAGCAGCACAGCGCCGAGGCACTGCAGGCCTTCTTCGAGGATCAGTGCGAGCGTTTCCTGCAATGGGCCGACCAGGAGCTGGCCCATCGCGCACGGCGCGACGCGGCCCTGGCGGCGTTGCGCTTTCCACATGCCGACTTCCGCCCCGGGCAGCGCGAGCTGGCCGAAGCGGTGTACCGCGGCGCCGGCACCGGGCGCTGCGTGGTGGCCCAGGCGCCGACCGGCATCGGCAAGACGGTGGGCACGCTGTTTCCGCTGCTCAAGGCCTGCCCCGGGCAGGCGCTGGACAAGATCTACTTCCTCACCGCCAAGACGCCTGGCCGGCAGCTGGCCCTGGATGCGCTGCACCTGCTGGGCAGCGGGCCGGGCGGCCTGCCGCTGCGGGTGCTGGAGCTGGTCGCGCGCGACAAGGCGTGCGAGCACCCCGACAAGGCCTGCCATGGCGACGCCTGCCCGCTGGCCCAGGGCTTCTATGACCGGCTGCCGGCGGCGCGCAGCACCGCCGTGGCGTGCGGCAGGCTGGACAAGGCCGGCCTGCGCGCGGTGGCCCAGGCGCACCGCGTCTGCCCCTACTACCTGGGGCAGGAGCTGGCCCGCTGGAGCGACGTGGTGGTGGGCGACTACAACCACTTCTACGATTCCAGTGCGCTGCTGCACAGCCTGGCCCAGGCCAACCAGTGGCGGGTGGCGGTGCTGGTGGACGAGGCGCACAACCTGGTGGAGCGCGCCCGCCGCATGTACAGCGCCCAGCTCCACAAGGCCGGCTTCGATGCGGTGCGTGCCGCGGCGCCCGCGGCGCTGAAGCCGGCGTTCGACCGGCTGAATCGGGCCTGGAATGCCATCCACAAGGACCAGGCGGCGCCCTACCTGGCGCACCCGGCGATTCCCGAGCGCTGGCGCGAGGCGCTGGACCGGGCGCTCGCCGCCATGACCGAGCACCTGGCCGAGTCGGCCGCCAGCCCCGATGCCAGGCTGCAGGACTTCTACTTCGCCGCGTTGCAGTTCAGCCGGCTGGCCGAGACGTTCGATACGCATTCGATCTTCGACGTGACGCTGGACGAGGCGGCCCGGGCGCGCCGGCGCCAGTCGGTGCTGGCGGTGCGCAATGTGGTGCCGGCGCCCTTTCTGAAGCCGCGGCTGGCCAGTGCACGCTCCACCGCCCTGTTCTCGGCGACGCTGCAGCCGTCGGCCTACTACCGGGACATGCTCGGCCTGCCGGAGGACACCGCCTGGGTGGAGGTGGCGTCGCCTTTCCGGGCCGAGCAGCTGGAGGTGTGGATCGCCGACCACATCTCGACCCGCTATGCCGATCGCGCCCGCTCGTTGCCGGCCATCGTCGCCTTGATGGCTGCGCAGTATGCCGCTCAGCCAGGCAACTACCTGGCCTTCTTCAGCAGCTTTGACTACATGCGCCAGGCGGCCGCTGCATTGCGCGAGCAGCACCCCGCGCTGCCGGTGTGGGAGCAGTCGTCCGGCATGGACGAAGCGGCGCGGGAGCAGTTCCTGGCTCGCTTCACACCAGAGGGCTGCGGCATCGCCTTCGCGGTGCTCGGCGGTGCCTTTGCCGAAGGGGTGGATCTGCCGGGCAAGCGGCTGGTGGGGGCCTTCGTGGCAACACTCGGGCTGCCGCAGGTCAATGTCGTCAACGAACAGGTGAAGCGCTGCATCGACGAGCGCCTGGGTGCGGGCCAGGACTACACCTACCTCTATCCGGGGCTGCAAAAGGTGGTGCAGGCGGCCGGCCGCGTCATTCGCACCACCGAGGACCGGGGGGTGGTCTACCTGATGGACGACCGCTTCGCCCAGCCCCGCGTGCAGCGGTTGCTGCCGTCGTGGTGGGCCGTGCGGCGCATCTCGCGGCGGCTCCAGCCGGCGGTGCTGGCCGACCAAGCATGAGGGCGGCGGCGTGCCTGGGCCACCGCGCGGGCGCTGGGTGAACCGCCTGGCGCGCGCGGCGCGGTCGTGCAGATGAACGGTGCCTGGGCGCCGGGGCCTGGCCGCCTCACCTCAGAAGAACTCGTCCAGCAGCCGGTAGTAGGCGAGCTTGTGCTCGTCGCCCACCGGCAGGCCATACGCTGCCAGGAAACGCCGGCCCCAGGCGTCGCCGAAGTCGGAAACGATCTCGCGGTGGGCGATGGCCAGGTCCTGGTAGCGGTCGGCCACCCCCAGGCGGGCGCAGTCGATGAAGCCGGCGAAGCGGCCGCCGTCCACCATCAGGTTGTCGGGCGTCGCATCGCCATGCACGACCACCAGGTCTTCGGCCGCCGGCCGGCGTGCCAGCAGCTCGGCATGCAGGGCGCGGGCGCTCTTGCCCAGGTGGGCGTCGTCGAAGTCGTCCTCGTCGACCTGGCCGCTGTCGACGCGGCGCGACGCATCCTCGATGCGCCGCGACAGCCGCATGTCGAAGGGGCAGCTGGCCGCGTCCTGCCGATGCAGGGCCAGCAGCGCCTGCGCCAGGATCTCCACCTGCTGCTGCGGCGGCAGCCCGGCCTCGGCCAGCGAGCAGCCGGGCAGGGCCGTCATCAGCAGCCAGGCATGGCCCGCATGCGGGCCGGCCTCGACCACCTGGGGCGCCGGCAGACCCCGGGCCTGCAGCCAGCGCAGGCGGAGCGCCTCGTCGGCCAGTTCGGCATGACCCTCGATCGGCTCGCGCTTGGCATAGAGCGCCGGGCGGTTTGCGGCGTCGAGGCGGAACACCTCGGCCGAGGAACAGCCGGTGGCGACCGCCGTCCAGCGGTAACCGGCGCACAGAGCAGGCCAGGAGGGGGGAAGTTCGGCATCAAGCAGGGGCAGGTTCGACATGCCGGCAGGATAGCAGCGGCATGCCGGGTGGGGGCGGCGACGGCGACCCTCTGCATGGCGTACCGACTCGACCGGCCACGTCACCGGCAGCGAATGCGCACACCCCCAGCGAATGCGCACACGCCCAGCGAATGCGGCCGCCGCCGGCGAATGCGGACGCTTGAGCGGCGGGTTGCTCCGCCGCGGCCCCCAGTGACGAGACCCCGGCCACCCACTCAAACTTAACTTCGAACTAACGCCATAGGGATAGTTCACCTGTGAGGGTCCTAGAGTCGCAGGGGGGCCGATTTTCGCGCGCGGCAGGGGGAGGTTTGCGCGAATGTGGGAGGTGTCCTGGCCCTGGGTGGGGCTCGGATCAGGGGGGCGGTGGGGAGGGCACCGCGGGGGAGGGAGGTGGCGAGGCAGGGCGGTGCCTGCAAGGCGAAGCCGCCCTGCCCAGCGAATGGGGCGCCTCAGGCCAGGGCCGCTTCCTTGCGTGTCATCTGGAAGATGCCGGTCGCATTGGCGGCGTCGAAGGCCAGGTCCAGGCCCGGTGGCTGGCCGCTGGCCGGCTCGGCGGGCAGGG
The DNA here is from genome assembly GCF_030419005.1 of Eleftheria terrae. NCBI lineage: Bacteria > Pseudomonadati > Pseudomonadota > Betaproteobacteria > Burkholderiales > Eleftheria > Eleftheria terrae. The sequence continues at coordinate 927,677 of NZ_CP106951.1, read as the reverse complement.
GATGGCGCTCGATGAACTCGTAGAACGAGCCGGGCACGCCCAGGCGCACCACGCCCGCGGGTGTGAGGAACTCGCGCTCCACCTCGGCGGCGCGGAAGGCGGTCTGGCGGACACGGCCGGTGGCCGACACCTCGATGCTGTCCTTCAGCGGCCGGCCCCGCTCGCGCTGGGCGCGCGCCAAGGCTTCGAGGTCGGCGACGCGGTCCGTGGCATGGTTGAAGGCATTGCCCTCGGTCGAGATCCAGGCCATCTCGGCCGACTCGGCCAGCAGGAGGTGGTAGTCGTCCAGCGCGAACAGCTCATGCTGGCGGCCAAAGCAGCGCAGCAGGCGTGGCAGCAGCGCACGCGCTTCTGCCCAGGGCAGGCTGCCCTCCTGCTGCAGGCGTTGCAGCAAGCCGAGGTCGCCCGGCGAGAGAGGATCGCGGGAGGCCCCGACCACCCGGCTGACCGCCGCCTGGAAGGGCGCCGAAAACCGTTCCGGGTGCAGTTCGGAGACGAAGAACTGCGCGATGTCCTGCGGCACGTCCTGGTGCCGCCAGGCGCGACCGGTCATGCGCAGGCGCGGCAGTGGATAGGTGGCGGCCGGCTCGAAGCCGAGCGGGCGCAGCACCCGGGCGATGGCCGCCTCGCCCGCGGGCAGGCTGCCACAGTCCCAGGCCACCGTGCGCAGCGCGCCATGGTCGAACACCACCTTGTAGCCGGCCGCCTGCAGCTCGGCGACATAGGCCGCGCCGACCGGCACACGCTTGAGCAGGTCGACGAACAGCGCCATGTTGAGCGCCTGCGCGAGCTCGGCCCGGCTGAGCGTGTCGGCGGGCGGCCGCAGCAGCGCGGGTGCGATGGTCAGCTGCGCAAAGGCGAGCGAGGCGCCGGCCGGGCCGAGGAGGTCGGAGACGAGGCGGGACAAGCCGGTGTCGGCCATGAGAAAGCTCCAGGTGTCGGGAAGTCGAAAGCAGGCGGGACGCAGCAGTGCGCCGGCCGCGATGGCGGCCGGCATGCTGCCGGTGTGCTGCCGGTGTGCGGGAAGCCCGCGGCGCCTGGCCGCGGGGCAGGCTCAGACGTCGAACCTGACGCCCTGGGCCAGGGGCAGTGCGCGCGAGTAGTTCACCGTGTTGGTGGCCCGGCGCATGTAGGCACGCCAGGCATCGGAGCCGGACTCGCGGCCACCGCCGCTGTCCTTGTCGCCGCCGAAGGCGCCGCCGATCTCGGCCCCCGAGGTGCCGATGTTGACGTTGGCGATGCCGCAGTCCGAGCCGCGCGCCGAGAGGAAGGTCTCGGCCTCGCGCAGGTCGTTGGTGAAGATGGCCGAGGACAGGCCCTGCGGCACGTCGTTCTGCAGCGCCAGCGCCTCGTCGAACTCGCGGTAGCGCAGCACGTAGAGGATGGGGGCGAAGGTTTCCTCGCGCACCACCGCGGTCTGGGCCGGCATGCGCACCAGCGCCGGCTCGGCATACCAGGCGTCGGGATGGCGGTCGGCCAGAGCACGGGCGCCGCCGCTGACCTCGCCGCCCTCGGCGCGGGCGCGTTCCAGGGCGTGCTGCATGGCCTCGAAGGCGGCACGGTCCACCAGCGGGCCCACCAGGGTGCCGGCTTCGAGCGGGTCGCCGATGCGCAGCTGGGTGCGCACGCGCTCCAGGCGCTGCACCAGCTCGTCATGCACGCTCTCGTGCACGATGACGCGGCGGGTGGTGGTGCAGCGCTGGCCGGCCGTGCCGTAGGCGCCGAAGACGATGCCGCGCACCGCCAGCTCCAGGTCGGCCGAAGCGCTCACGATGATGGCGTTGTTGCCACCCAGCTCCAGCAGGCAGCGGCCGAAGCGCGCCGCCACGCGGGGCGCCACCGCCCGGCCCATGCGGGTGCTGCCGGTGGCCGAGAGCAGCGCCACCTTGGGATGGTCGGCCAGCACTTCGCCGAGTGCGGCGCGGCCGATCAGCACCTGCGACAGGCCCTCGGGCGCGTCGGCACCGAAGCGTTGCAGCGCGCGCTCCAGCAGGGCCTGCGTGGCCAGCGCGGTCAGCGGTGTCTTCTCCGACGGCTTCCAGATCACCGGGTCGCCGCAGACCAGCGCGAGCGCTGCATTCCACGACCACACCGCGACGGGGAAGTTGAAGGCACTGATGATGCCGACGACGCCCAGCGGATGCCATTGCTCCATCATCCGGTGGCCCGGCCGCTCGGAGGCAATGGTGAGGCCGTGCAGCTGGCGCGACAGGCCGACCGCGAAGTCGCAGATGTCGATCATCTCCTGCACTTCGCCTTCACCCTCGCTGGCGATCTTGCCGACCTCGATCGAGACCAGCCGGCCCAGCTCGGCCTTGTGGCGGCGCAGTTCCTCGCCCAGCAGGCGCACCAGCTCGCCGCGCCGCGGCGCCGGCACCTGGCGCCAGGCGCTGAAGGCGGTGTGGGCGCGCTCGATGGCGGCGTGCATCTGCTCAGGGGTGGACTCGTGCACCTGGGCCAGGGCCGAGCCGTCGATGGGGGAGCGCACCGGCAGCGTGCCGCCGGCGAGGGCCGCGGCGGGAACGCCGAGGGCCTGGAGTAGCTCGTGTGCGTGTTTCATCATCATGGCTCCGGGAAATCAGGCGATCGACTCTACATGGCGCGACTGCTGGTAGGCGCAGCCGAAGCGGTTGGCCAGGAAGTCGGGCAGGGCCACTTGTTCCTGGCGGATGAAGCCGGTGCGTGGCAGCTTGCCTTCGCGGAACAGGTCGACCGCGGCACAGATGCCGGCGGCGGTGGTGATCTGGATGGCCGACAGTGCGGCGCCTTCGGTGCGGTCGGCGAAGATCTTGCGCGCGAACACCTCCTGCACCAGCGAGCCGTTGCGCAGGCCGCTCACCGTGACGAAGACCAGCACCACGTCCTGCATGGTGCTCGGCACCGACTTGCGCAGGATGTCCTTCAAGGTCTCCTGCTCATCCTTGAGCTGCAGCTCTTCGAGCAGCATCTTCATCAGGTCGCGGTGGCCGGGGTAGCGCACCGACTTGTAGTCCAGCGTGCGCACGCGGCCTTCCAGCGTCTCGCACAGCGTGCCAAGGCCGCCGGAGGTGTTGAAGGCCTCGTACTCGACGCCGTCGAGCGAGAAATGCTCCATGCCTTCCAGCGGCAGCAGCTCCAGGCGGCGGCGGTCGCGGATGGCTTCACAGGGGTGGCAGTACTCGTTGATGAGTCCGTCCACGCTCCAGGTGAGGTTGTACTTCAGCGAGTTGGTCGGGAAGGCCGGCAGCGCACCGACGCGCATCTTGACGTCGTGCAGCGTCTCGAACTGGCTGGCCAGGTGGTGCGCGACGATGCCGACGAAGCCCGGCGCCAGGCCGCACTGCGGCATGAAGGCGGTGCTGGCGCCTTCGGCCAGGCGCTTGATCTCGCGGGTGGCGGCCACGTCCTCGGTCAGGTCGAAGTAGTGGCAGCCGGCTTCACGGGCCTGCGTCGCCGCGGTGATGGCCAGGTGGTAGGGCAGGGCGTTGATGACGGCATCGTGGCCCCGCATGGCGGCCAGCAGCTGGCGGGCATCGGCAGTGTCGGCCACCTGGGTGGCGACGTTGAGGGCGGCCAGCTTGGCCAGGGCCGGCTCGCTCTTGTCGACCACCGTCACCTGGTAGTCGCCGCTCTCGCTCAACAGGCGGGCAATGGTCTGGCCGATGTGGCCGGCACCGAGAAGAACCACTCGCATATCGTCTCCCGAATCGATGTTGTCGGTTGAAGGAATGCGGCTGAGTCTAGGGAGGGGTGCTGACGAAAAAAAGCGCGAGTTCGACGATACGCGCAGTGTTGCCGACGAAATGTCGCGCGCTATGATGCATTTCGTCATCAATGCCCATCACTTGCCCATTGCCATGCCCAAGTCACCCGCTGCGCCGCCCGCGCCCTTGCCTGTGGCCAAGGACCAGCTCGACCGCGACCTGCTGGCCCTGTTGCAGGCCAACGCGCGCGAGAGCACCGCCAACCTGGCCCGCAAGCTCGGCGTGGCCCGCACCACGGTGCTGGCCCGGCTGTCGCGGCTGGAGCGCGAGGGGGTGATCGTCGGCTACACGGTGCGCCTGGGCCAGGACCTGGCCGACCGCTCGGTGCATGCCTATGTGGGCATCACCACCGAACCGAAGTCCGGCCGGGACGTGACCCGTCGCCTGGCCCGGCTGCCGGAGCTGCGCCAGCTGTGCTCGGTGAGCGGGGAGTTCGACTACATCGCGCAGCTGCGGGCCGATTCGATGTCGCGGCTGGATGCCTTGCTGGACGAGATTGGCGAAATCGACGGCGTGACGAAAACCACCACCTCGGTGGTGCTGGCCGTGCGCACTGACCGCACGGCGTAGCGCACGGCTGGTCGGCAGGACTGGGGCCGTGAACCTGCCGCCAGCGTTCCTGCGCCTCATCGGTCGTGCCAGGCTGAGCTGGCCGGGCCGGCAGGCGTGCGTCGGGACGCGTGAGCCGCTGCACAATGCTGGCTTTTGCCCCCGGAGTCCAATGATGAGTGATGCTGGTGTGACCGCTGCGCCGCTGCCTTCGTCGCGGGCCAGCGACCTGATCCGGCTGCTGCACCTGCAGCCGCACCCGGAAGGCGGGCACTACCGGGAGGTGCATCGGTCGCCGGCGACCGTGCAGCCCGACGATGGCCGCCCGCCTCGTTCAGCGCTCACGACCATCGACTTCCTGCTGGCCGCGGGCCAGCGCTCGGCCTGGCACCGGGTGGTGTCCGACGAGGTGTGGCACCTGCTCGAAGGCGGGCCGCTGCGGCTGTGGCTGCTGACGCCGGCGCTCGACCGCGTCCATTCGGTGGAACTGGCGCCGGCCAGTGCGGCTGGCATGCCGCGCCAGGTGGTGCCGGCGGGCTGGTGGCAGGCGGCGGAGCCCCTGGGCGAATTCGCCTACGTCGGCGCCACGGTCGGACCGGGCTTCGACTTCGCCGACTTCTCCTTCCTGCGCGACGACGCGCCCGCGGTGGAGGCGCTCGGCCGCTTGCAGCCCGACCTGTTGCGGCTGCTGCGCTAGTGCCGGGCGGCCGGCTTCACTCGGTGGTCTGCACCGCCACCAGCTTGCCGCTGGGCGTCTCGAACTCGCAGCGGTAGCTGAACGGGATGGAGCTCATGCCGGGCGCGCGTTGCACACCGCCCTGGCCTTCCAGGCTGGCCCGGTGCTCGGCGGTCGGGCGCAGCCGCCGCGAGTCGGAGCCGAAGGCAATGCGGCCCACGCGCGGGTACTTCTGCTTGAGTGCCGCCGCCGTGGCGGTCTCGCAGGCCTCGGTGGAGATGTGGTGGATGTCGGCTTCGCGCAGCTTCGGCGCGGCGGCCGCGGTGCGCTTGCCGGTCTCGCGGAACACCACGCCGGAGGTGGCGCCACTGGTGGCGTTGTAGGCGCAGCTGTAGGTGAAGGGCATGGCGCCGGCGGTGCCCTGGTAGCGACCTTCGCCCTTCACGCCGGTGTCATCGCCGCTCATGGGCGTCAGCACCCGTTTGGCGGCGGTGAACTGCACGTCTTCGGCGTCCTGGCCGCGCATGGTGCGGATGGTCTCGGCCACGGCGGCCTCGCAGCGTTCGGCAGCGGCGCCGTGGTCCTTGGCAGTCGAGGGGCGGCCGGCAGCGGCGCTGGCGGCGGGCGGGATGTCAGCCGACGACGTCTGTGCCAGGGCGGGGCCCGACAACAGCGCAATGCCGGCAAGGAGGAGGCGAAGCTTCATGGAGAGGCATTGTCGCGGCAAACGAAACGCTACATCTTGTCGCGTTTGCCGGCCGGCGGCAAGGCGCCGGGCTGCCGTCTGTCTTGCAGCGGGCTACCGCTGGTAGGCCGCGCCTCGCGGCCAGGGGACTGCGCTGCGGTGTGGCGGGTCGTGGCCCGCGTGGCGCTGTTCGTCATGGACTTCTTCCGCCAGGTGCCGCGTGCAGCGAGGGCCGGGGTATCCGTATCGCCGTGCCGATCCCGTGGCTGCCCGGGTCGGGCCCGAGCGGGCCACACCGCGGCCGGAGCGCCAGGCGGCCAGCGCCGGCCGCTGGCCCGCGGGGCGACGCTGCCCCGGCCACCGGGAGGGCAGCGGTGCGGCGGGACGGGCTCAGTCCTTCAGGTCGGCCGGCACCTGGCCGCCGTTGTCCGCCAGCTTCTTCATCACCTGCTTGTGCAGCCAGATGTTCATCGTGGCGGAGTCGCCGGTGTCGCCGCTGTAGTGGAGTTCCTCCGCCAGCGCCTTGCGGGCTGCCAGGCTGCTGTCGAGCTGGAGCAGCTTCAGCAGGTCAACGATGGAGGTGCGCCAGTTCAGCTTCTCGGTGCTTCTGCCGTTCATGGCGTCGAGGATGGCCGCGACATCCACCGGTGCGCTCGCTGCGGCCGGCATCACGCCCGGCGTGGCAGCCGCGCCGGGCGGGCTGGCGGGACTGGCCGCCTGGGCAGGCGCCGGCGCGGGCGAGCCCTGTGCGGGGGAGGGGGCAGGCACCGCCGCGGCCGGCGAGGGCGCCGGGGTCGCCTGGGCCGGCACGGGGGTGGGCGCCGCATGCGCGGCCGGGAAGATCTTCTTGAGGATGTCCTTGAGCAGACTCATTCCGTCTCCTGGGAAGGCGGCGCCGACATGGCGCCGCATGCCCGCAGCACCTTAGCGGCTGCCGGGCCCCGCTTCTGTAGGAGAAACGGCAGCCGCACCGCCCGGTGCGGGCCCGGCGGCAGCGCACGGTGTGCCGCACCCTGGCGCCCGGGAAAGGTCGGGCACTCCACGCGGCTCGGCGCCGGGCAGGAGGCGGCCTGCGGGAGCCCGTCGCGCATGGCTTGCCACCGCATGAGGGTGCGGTCCAGCGGCTTCGCTGCCAGCCCGGCGGTGCAATGCGCTCAGGCCGGCGCGAGCTTGAACACGCTCACTGCGCGCACCAGGTCTTCCGCCTGATGGCGCAGGCTCTCGGCGGCGGCTGCGCTTTCCTCGACGAGGGCGGCGTTCTGCTGGGTGGTCTGGTCCATCTGCGCGACGGCGGTGCCGACCTGGGCCACGCCGCTGCTCTGCTCGGCGCTGGCGGCGCTGATCTCGTCCACGATGTGGCTGACACGGCCGATGGACTGCACCACCTCTTCCATCGTGCTGCCGGCCTGCGCCACCAGGGCGCTGCCTTGCTCGACCCGCTGTGCGCTGACGGTGATCAATGCCTTGATCTGCCGGGCTGCCTCGGCGCTGCGCTGTGCCAGGCCGCGCACCTCGCCAGCCACCACCGCGAAGCCGCGGCCTTGCTCGCCGGCCCGGGCCGCCTCGACGGTGGCGTTCAGGGCCAGCAGCTTGGTCTGGAACGCGATGCCTTCGATCACGCCGATGATGTCGGCCACCTGCCGCGCGCTGTCGTCGATGCCGCGCATGGTGCTCACGACCTGGCTCACCACCGCGCCGCCACGCGCTGCGACGTCGCTCGCGCCGCACGCCAGCGCGCTGGCCTGGCGCGCGTGGTCGGCGTTCTGCCGCACGGTGACCCCAGCTGCTCCATCGACGAGGCGGTTGGCTGCAGCGCGCTGGCCTGCTCCTCGCTGCGTTGCGAAAGGTCGAGGTTGCCTTGCGAGATCTCGGTGCTGGCGGTGGCCACGCTGTCCGCATTGCTGCGCACGCGGCCCACCACCTGTGCCAGGCTGGCGTTCATCGCGGCCAGCGCATGCAGCAGCTCGCCCACCTCGTCGCGCCCGGTGACCGACACCTGCCGGCTGAGGTCACCCGCCGCGACCGCCTGCGCCAGCTGCCGCGCCTGGCGCACCGACCGGGTGGTGGCCCGGTTCACCTCGCGCTGCGCACGCTGGATGGCTTGCAGGTCCGAGCGCAACAGCAGGCTGGCGGGCAGCGCCAGCATGCTCACGGCCAGCAGGCCAAGGAGCAGGAACTTGTGGAAGAAGCGGAGGTTGCCGATGAAGGAAGTCATGCGCGGTGTGGCCCAGGCGCCGGCCATGGGGATCGATGTCGGGGTGCCTTCTTGCCGCTGTCCGCCCAGGGCGGGCTGCAGCGGCGCTCAGCATTCCTCATCGGCGCGCACCCGGCCGGCTTGAGGCGAAACCGGCCGGTGGCCCGGCCCCGCTTGATTCACATCAATTCATTGAACATGAACAAGGCCTTGTCCTTCAGCTGGTGCCACCGCCCGCGCCGGGCCCAGCTGGCAGCGTCGAGCTCGACGCAGTGCCGGGCGTCGCGCTCGAAGACGGCCTCGAAGTGCCGGGCCAGTGCAGCATCATGCAGGCCGATGGTGATCTCGTCGTTGGTCTCGAGCGAGCGGTCGTCGAAGTTGCTGGAGCCAATGGCGCACCAGACGCCGTCCACCGTCAGCACCTTCTGGTGCAGCAGGGTGGTCTGGTATTCGAAGATGCGCACGCCGGCATCCAGCAGCTTGCCGAAGTTGCGGTGGGCGGCATGCTGCACCAGCGGCATGTCGGACGCTTCGGCCGCGGGCACCATGATGCGCACGTCCACGCCGCGGGCCACTGCGCGGCCGAAGGCCTCGATGGCTTCCGCGTCCGGCAGGAAATAGGGGTTCTGGATCCATAGCCGCTGCCGTGCCAGGCAGATCACCAGGTGGTGCAGGATCTTCACTGCCGGCGGCGAGCCTTCGGGTTTGACGCAGGCCACGTGCACGGCGACGTTGCCGGCGTCCGGCAGTGGCGGAAAGACCGCCTCGCCGACAAACAGCTCGCCGGTCTCCTCGATCCAGTTCTCGCTGAAGGCGTACTGCAGCGTGCGCACGGCCGGCCCCCGGATGCGCACCCCGATGTCGCGGAAGTGGTCGCGGTCCTGCGCCTCGCCAAGCCACTGGTCGACGATGCAATGCCCGCCCAGCAAGGCCACCTGCCCGTCGACCACCACCAGCTTGCGATGGTCGCGTTCGTTGAACACGCCGATGTTGCGGATGTGGCTCGGGTGGTGCATCTCGAACTTGCAGCCGGCGTCGCACAGCCGGCGCTGGGCGGCCTTGCCCATCTTGCGTCCGCCGCGGGCATCGACCAGCACCCGCACCTCCACCCCGGCGCGGCGCCGCTCGACGAGCGCGTCGACCAGGCGCCGGGCGAGCACCCCGTCCTTCCACAGGAAGGTCTCGAAGTGCACCGAGTGGCGGGCCGCGGCGATGGTCTCGAACAAGGCCTCGAAGAAGGCGCCGTTCTCGAACACCTCGACTGCGTTGCCGCCGATGATGGGCCCGTGGGTGAGGCCGGCCAGCGAGTCGATGAGTTGCGCCATGGGGGCGTCGCAGTCCACCGCCAGGCGCGGGTCGCGGTGCCGCTTGATGGACCAGATGAACAGCACCAGCAGCACCACTGCCAGCAGCAGCACCCCGGTGAGCAGGCCGGGGCCGTCGGGCCGCAGCGCGTCGAACCAGTGGTCGGCCATGGCTCAACGGCGGGTGCGGAAGGCGCCGCTGCGCGGCCGCGGCACGGCTTGTCTGGCGAATGCGCGCGGGGCGCCGGGGCGATCGGTGGCGGTGGATGACGTGCTGCAGGCAGGCGCAGCGGCGGCGCGCTGGGGCATGGGCGGTCCTCGGCGAACGGATCGCCCGATGCTAGCCAGCGGGAGCGCCGCGGAAAGTCGGCCAAATGCCGACGCACGGCCCGGGCACCACGGACCGTTGCGACGGCGGTGCAGCGCATGCAGCCAAGGCAGCGCCGCGGGCCGTGCCACCCCGGGCAGGCCGCGCTCGATGCCAGGCAGGGAAAGCCTGCCTGCCGGCCGGCCGCCCTGCCTGCCGGCCGGCCGCCCTGCCTGCCGGCCGGCCGCCCTGCCTGCCGGCCGGCCGCCCTGCCTGCCGGCCGGCCGCCCTGCCTGCGGCGATCGCTGCGGCGCCCCGGCGCGCAGCCGCCCCTTCAGGCCGGCGCCCGGGTCCGCCGTGTGGCGAGCCCCGGGCGAAGCAGGGCCTAGAGCCGCTGCCGGGAGCCACTGCAGCGCGGCTGCAGCGGGGACCGGGCGGCCTTGCCTATTGTTTCAACACCAGTCGCCGGTAGCCGGGGTCGGACCGGATCTGCTCCTCGGTGAAGGGCAGCACGATCCAGTCCTTGCGGCTGAACCGCTCGGTCTGGTCCTTGAAGTGCGGCGAGTCGGGATTGTCCGACTGCGAGTAGGCGAGCAAGGCTTGTGCATGCGGGCCGTCGGCGTCGAAGCCCACCGCCTGCAGGTAGCTGGCACCCTCCAGCACCTCCCGCTCGCCCGGCGCCGAGGCCTCGGCGTACATGGCGTTGTAGATCCCCAGCAGCTCGCTGCCACCGTGCACCGGCACGCGCACGCCACCGCGTGTCGCGCCCTGCACCTCACCCCAGGTGCGGCCCGGTGTCCAGCCCGCAGCATGGGTCTGTGCCACTGCCTCGCGCAGGGCCGCCTGCAGGGCGCTGGCAACGGCGGCGTCGTCCACCTTCAGGCCGCGCGGTGTGTGCAGGGGGTCCTGTGGATCGTAGGGCAGGCGCCAGACCTCCGGGTGATCCTGAAGATAGGGCTGCAGGGCCTCGAAATAACCGTAGCCGATGCCGGCGTCCAGCTCGGCCCGCCGGTGCCAGGCGGCAAGCGCCGGGCAGGGGCTGCCGGCCTCCGTGGCGAGCGGCTGGCCGGGGCGGCAGAGCTGCAGCAGGTCGTCAAGCACCAGCTCCGCCAGATGGACGCGGTTGTTCATCACCAGGTCCTGCACCTGCCGCAGCGAGATGCGACGGCCGGGCTGGCCGTCGCGCCCGGCCAGGCGGTCTTCGATCTGGGTGAGCCCGCTGCGGGTGCGCAGGCTCGGCGGCTGGCCCACGAGGTTGGCCACCGGGGTCGGGCCGACCAGCGGTGCCGCCGGCTGGGTGAGCCAGGCGCTGTCGTTGGCGTTGTGCACATAGTCGTCGCGCTCCAGCACCGGCAACTGGTCCGCGGGCAGCACGCCGGGCTGGGGCGCCCGAGGGTCTTGGTCCCAGTGGCAGGCTGCAGTGCGACCGTCCAGCACCCAGATGCCTGCGGGCACCAAGGATTCGAATTCGGGCACCTGGCAGTCGGCCAGCTTGCGTGCCGGCAGGTTGGGCACCGGGGTGACGTCCATGAACAGCGTGCGGCCGTCCTTGTCGGCGGCCAGCGTGGTGTTCCACGGGTTGCCGACGATGCGCAGGTTGGCCGCCTTCAGCTCTGCCAGCGAACGGGCCCGGTTCATCGCATGCCATTGCGCCACCATGCGGTGGTTATCGACATTCATGTCGCGCATGGCATAGGCGGCAGTGGCGCTCCAGTCCATGGTTCCCGCCACCACCACCACCGGGCCGAACTCGGTGGCGTAGAAGTCGCGCGCCTGCCGCACCAGCCGGCCGTCGGCGCCAAGCACCTCGATCTCGACATGGCGCCGCACCATCGGCTTGCTGATGCCGTCGACCCGATAGCGGGTGGCATCGGCCGGGTCCAGCTCGAGCCGGTAGAAGGTGGAGCGTGCGGCATTGCTGGTCGTGTGGGTCCAGGCGAAATCGCGGGTGAAGCCGATGCCCACCGCCGGCAGGCCGGGCAGGGTGGCCCCCATCACATCCATCCTGCCGGGCAGTGTCAGGTGCAGTTGGTACATGCGCTCGATGCCCGACCACGGGAAGTGCGGGTTGCCAAGCAGCAGGCCACGGCCGTTCTCACTCGCGGCGCGCCCGAAGGCGACGCCGTTGCTGGCCGTGCGGGGGCGCCGCGGCAGCGCCTGGGCAAGGCGCGGTTCGCGGCGGGCGGCGGCCTTGGCCTCTGCCACTGCGGGCTCGGCGCCCGGCGGCTGTGCGGCGGCGAGCGCCGCGGGCTGGCCGCTGAGGCCATTGAGCGTGGCGTAGTAGCGCATCAGCCGCACCAGGTCGGTGTGGTCGATCTCGCGCACCCAGGCAGCGTTGCGGCAGGCGGCGGGCAGGCCGCCGGGGCCGCTGTCCTTCAGGAAGCGGTTGTAGCCCGCCACCCAGCCGGTGTGCAGGGCGCGGACCTCGGGGGTCTGGGCCTGCCAGTAGGCCTGCACGGCGCCGTCATGCTGAATGAGGCGCTGGGCATAGTCGGAGGCGATGTTCTCCGGCAACGGTGCCTGCGCGTCCTGCTTGCCCGGGCCGAAGTGGCGCGAGCGCTCGCCGCGCAAGCTCATGAATTTCTCGGCAATGCTGCAGACGTTGTCTTGTGCATAGGCATAGGCGATGCCGAAGCCGAGGCTGGCCTCGTCGTCGGCCACCACGTGGGGAATGCCCCAGGAGGTGCGGCGGATCTCTGCCTGGTAGGACGTCTTGTTGTCGTTGTCGTTGTCGTGGCCGTCGCCGCTGCAGGCGGCGAGCAGCAGCACGGCGATGGCGGCGGGGGTGGAGCGGGCGGACATGGCGACCTCGCTCAGAAGCGGTAGAACAGGCTGGCCGAGACCAGATGGGCCGAGGCCCGCCCGGGGGCCTGCTTGCGGCCGATGCCCTGGAAGGTCTCCAGCTCGGTGCGCAGGCCGTAGTGCTCGTTGATGCGGTATTCCATGCCGATGCCGGCCGTCAGGCCGTGGCGCAGCTTGTTCTCGCGATCGTCGCGCAGGCCGCTGCGCCGGAGCTCCGAGCGGGCCCAGTGCAGCGAGGGCCCGCCCTTGGCGAAGAGGCTCAGCTGGTCGGTGACCGGCAGCCGGCCCACCGCGGTGAAGGACAGCGCAGCGGCCTCGTAGGTCTCGCGCGCGCCGCCGCTGTACTTCAGCTCGGCACGGCCCAGGCAGGCGTACTGCATCTCCAGCGAGAGCGAGGGCAGCAGCTCGTAGCCGCCGAACAGCTTGCTGCAGATGTTCTTCTGGTCGATGCCACGCTGGCGGGCCTGGCCCGGCACGCTGAAGTCCTCGGTCTTCAGGCTCTGGTGCGGCCGGCCGATGCCGAAGCCGGCGTACCAGCGGCCGGCACTCTCGCTGAGGGGGGGACCGGACTGGGCCTGGGCAGGCAGCGAAGCCAGGAGGTGGCCGGCCAGGACGGAGAGGGCGGCCGCCAGGCCGCGGTGGCGGGCAAGGGAGAGGGACATGAGCGTTGTTTCCTGTGGCTGGGGGAATGTGCAGGGCCGGGCCTTGCAACGGTCGCCAGTGTGGGCAGCCGGGCAGCAAACACGCAGTGCCGGAAGTCATGTGCCGCGCGGGGCAGGCGCGATGGTCGCGGGGGGAGCCGTTGCCTGGTGGCGCGGCACCCCCCGCCCGGGCTCGACGGGCGGAGGTCCCGCGGCCCCGCCAGCGCCGGGCGGCTCTGGGCCTGCCGGGCCGCGGCATCCCCGCCGGCACTGGCGCCGGCGGCTGGCCCGCAGGCGACGCCAACCGATCACCACGCCGCTGGCAGACACGACCAGGCCCGCTGCACAGGCCGCCCACATCACCAGGTCCCAGGCCGGGCGCCGCTGGATCAGCCAGGGAAAATCGAGGCTGTGCGCGCCGTTGAAGAGCCAGCGGCGCAGGCGGCCGCGGTCGTCGCTGCTGCCCAGCACCTGGCCGCTGGCCGGGTCGATGTGCAGCCAGGTGCGCCGTGCATCGGCCAGCACCACCCGCCACACCGGCAGGCGGCGCGGCCGGTGGTGGCCATACCAGTGCGCGTCTTCCCGGGTGAGCCAGTCGATGCGCGCGACGGGGGCGCCCGGCACCAGGCGCTGCACCGCCTGCCGCAGCTCTGCAGCGGTGAGGGCCGGCGCCGGTGCGGCGCGCACCGCGTCCACCACCTGGCTGCGGCCGAGGCCGTCGCGCCACTGCAGCAGCGGCCGGCCCGCAATCCACAGCAGCTGCAGCTCGCGCGCATCCGGTGGTGCGGCCGGCGGCCAGCGCAGGGCATCGGTGCGGCCTGCCGCGTGGTAGCGCGCCAGTGCCTCGGCGCCGAGCGCGCTGCGCTCGAACCAGCGATTGGGGTCGATCGAGAGCCAACCGCTGGCGATCCAGCCCAGCAGCAGCACGCCGCCCAGCAAGCCCGCCAGATGGTGCCAGGCCAGCCAGCCGCCGTAAGGCGTGATGTGCCCGGCCCGGTAGCGCCGGCGCAGCCGCATCCGCAGCACGCCGATGACGAGGCCGCTGGCCGCGGCCACGATGCCGGCGCCCGACACCCAGAGCACCACCTGGCGCCATAGCGGCGCGTCGGCCCGCAGCGGCGTGAAGTACAGCCAGTGCGGCACCGCGCCCAGCCAGTTCCAGGCGCGCTCGCGGCGCGTGGTGTCGCGCACGACTTCGCCGCTGACCGAGGACACGTACAGCTCGGTGCCCGCGGCGTCCGCCACTTCGACCCGGTGCAGCGGGCGCAAGGCGTCGAGGCTGCCCGACACGGTCCACTGGTCTCGCTCCAGCGTCTCCACCGCGCGGACCGGGGCGCCGCCTGCGAAGGCCGATGCGATGGTGGCTGCCTCGCGGGCACCGAGCGGCGCCAGTGCCGCGCCGTCGCGGGCCGAGACGGCATGCCGGCCACCGTGCGCGTCCACCACCCGCCATACCGGGCCGGCCTGCGGCCCGGCAGCCAGCATCTCCAGGCCCATGCGCCGGGGCGCTGCGGCCCGCGCTCCGGCGGGCAGCGCAGCCAGCGCCGCGGCGGGGCCAAGCCGGGCCTCGTGCAGGTGCAGCGGGCGCAAGCCGCGCAGGCGTTCCTCGTCGTCCAGCGACGGAAAGCCGATGTACATCATCACCAGGCCACTGGCGAACCACATCACGAACAGCAGGCAGCCGGCGATGCCGAGCCAGCGGTGCGTGGCGTACAGCGCGCGCCTGCAAGGCGGCCAGAGGCGGCGTGCCAGCGGCCCCGGGAAGTGCCCCATGGCCGGCCTCAGAAGCGCAGGTGGGCCGACAGCTCGACCGAGCGCGGCCGGCCCAGCAGCCATTGCTGCCCGTCGTTGGAGGTGGACAGCGCATGGTCGCGGTCGAACACGTTGTCCACCTGCAGGGTGACTTCCAGGTCGCCCCGGGGCAGCCAGGCCAGCGCCGCGTCGACCACCGTGTAGGCGCCGAGCTGCCGGCTGTTGGCGGTGTCGACCTGCCGGCGACCCACATGGCGAAGGCCCGAGCGGGCCTGCCAGCCGGGCGCCGGCCGCCAGTGCAGCCAGAGGTTGGCCGCTTGCTGCGGCACGCCGGGGGGCGTCTTGCCGGCGCGCGAGATGACGGCGCGGCCCACTTTTTCGTCGAAGTCGTCGTAGCGGGCATGCAGCCGGGCGAGGTTGGCCTCCAGCCGCAGCGTGCGCGCCAGTGCCAGCTCCACGGTGGCCTCGACGCCTTGCGACGACTGCTGGCCGATCTGCTGCTGCAGGGCGGGGTTGTGCGGATCGCGCGAGAGCAGCTTGCGCTTCTCGATGCGATAGAGCGCCACCGACCAGGCGCCGCGCCCCTGATCCAGCAGCTGCTTGTAGCCCAGCTCCAGCTGGCGGCCGGTGGTGAGGTCGTAGTGCGCCATCGACGGAGACAGCGACACCAGCCCGCCCAGCGGGTCCACCGCCCGGGCGAGCTGGGCATACACCGACTGCGCCGCGCTCGGCGCCCACACCACGCCGAGCCGGCCGGTGGTGTAGGCAAAGGTCTTGTCGAAGCTGCCGGCCGGCTGGGCGAGGTCGTGGCGTTCGACGTCGACATGGTCGCGCCGCAGGCCGCCCACCAGCGACCAGTGGTCGTCGATCACGAGGCGGTCTTCCATGAACAGCGCGACAGTGCGGGTGCGTGTGCGAAAGCGCGGCCGGTAGCTCGACGGCGAGGCATACCGGCCGGGGTCGAAGCGCTCGAGATCGACCGTCGACTGCCCGCCATAGGGCGCATCGGTGGCATGCCGGAACTGGATGCGGTTGAGGTCCAGGCCCAGCACCGCCCGGTGGCTGTAGCGGCCCAGCGGATGCGCCAACGCCACGTCAAGCCGGTTGCCGACTTGTTCCTGGTCATGGCCGATCTGCAGGTAGTCCTCGCGCAGCACGTGGCCGCTGTCGGGCAGGTGGGCATAGCTTTCGGTGTTGCGCCAGTGGCGCCGGCTTTCCAGGCGGTAGAGCTGGTTGCGCAGCCGGAGCTGCTCGTTCAGTGCCCAGTCGGCTTCCAGGCGGGTCCAGCGGTCGCGGTAGCGGATGGCGGCGTCTTCGACGTTGTAGTTGAGCCGCCGGTTGCGCTCGTCGAGCCGGCCGTTGACGAGCGGCACGCCGAAGTAGCGCTGCGGCCGCTGGTGTCCCTCGTCGTGCGAGAGCCGCAGGCCCAGCGTGGGCGACAGGTCCCATTGCAGGCTGCCGCCGGCGGCCAGGCTGCGGGCGTCGCCGCGGTCCATGAAGCCGCTGCTGCGGTGGTGGCTGATGTCGAGGCGGTAGGACCAGCGCTCATCGAGTGCGCCACCGCTGCCGAAGGCCGCACGCCGCGTGCTGTCACTGCCGACAGCCAGCAGGGCCTCATGGGCGGCCGGCTGGCGGGATGGCTTCTTGGGCACGATGTTGACTGCCGCGCCAATGGCCCCTTCGCCGAACAGCACCGAAGCCGCGCCGCGCAGCACCTCGATGCGCTCGATGGACCAGGCGTCGAAGGGAAAGGTGACGGTGCCTGCGCCGACCTGCAGCCGGGTGCCGTCGAACAGCTGCATCACCGACCCATGGCCGCCGAAGCCGCGGGCGGACAGGGCGCTGCCGCCATTGCCGGGGGCGGGCGAGGCGGTGATGCCGGTGGCCCGGCTGACCGCCTCCAGCACCGAGGTGTCGCCCCGTTCGCGCACGGCGTCGCCAGACAGCACTTCGATGCTGGCCGGCGTCTGCAGCGGCGTCAGCTCGAGCCGGCTGCCGGTGCGGGTCGGTTGGTCCAGCGCCCCGGCGCTGGCGCGGCGGGCTTGCACCTTGATGTCGGGCAGGGTGGCCGGCGTGGTCTCATGCGCGCGGCTCGCCGGGGCGGCGGCGCCGGCCAGGGCGGCTGTCAGCACGGCGGCCGGGGGGAAGGCACTGGAGTGGAACGCACGGGAGTGGAGAACCCCGGTGCGGCGCGGTTGGTCGTTCATGGCCCAGCTCTCTGGCGGGCCGCGTCCCCGCAGCCCGCCTTGCATTGCATTGCAGGAAGAAGCCGGGGAGGGCGACGCACGGGCGGCACCGGGCGGCCTGCGGGCAGTCGCACCGGTGTGCCGGTCTGCCGCACGCCCGCAGCTTCCGGGATGGGCGAAGGCCGGTATCCGGGCTGGCGGAGTGTGGCGCTCGGGGCCCCGAGGGGCCGCTGGCGCCACGGAGGTTTCGCCTTCCCACGCACTCTCGTGCGCAGTGGCTGGGGCGCCTGCTGGCGCCCGCATGAAACCGTCCCGATCCGCTCACCGTTGCGGGGGCAGCACAGGAGTTGCGCTGCAGCGTCTGCAGCACGCACCTGTTTCCCGTTTAACCCGCGTCGCGAGGGGCAACGCGGGCACCTTCGTCCGCGAGCCGCGGGCAGCGATGCCGTCCGTGGCGGGAGCGGATTCTAGAGGGCTGCCGGCCAAGGCGGCCAGGGGTGGCTGCGTTCAGGCCGCGGTGCGCCGCCTGGCGCGCGGCGGCGGCAGCATCTCCATCAAGGCCCGCAGGGGCGCGCTCGCCTCGCCCTGCCACACCAGGTGCGTGCGATTGACGCGCAGCCGCGCGGGCAGCGGATGGCGCTGCACCGAGCTGCCGAGCACGGCCTGGTCGAGCACTTCGGCCGGCACGATGGCCACACCGGCGCCGGCCGCTACGCAGGCGACGATCGCGTGGTACGAACCCAGGTCGAGGATGCGGCCGGGCGAGGCGCCGCCTTCGGCCGCCCATTCCAGGAGCCGGCGCCGGTACGAGCAGCCGTGCGGAAAGGCCAGCAGGGTGCGGCCGTCCAGATCGGCCGCACGGCGAGGGGCGGGCGCCTGCTTGGCGGTGATCAGCACCAGTTCCTCGTCGAAGGCCGGCACGCTGCGGAGGCGGCCCTTCTCCAGCGGCTCGGACACGAAGGCGGCCTCCACCTCGAAGCGCTCCAGCCGGCGCAGCAGTGCGGTGGACGTGCCGGTTTGCAGCTCGATCGACACCTCCGGGTAGCGGGCATGGAAGGCCGACAGGACCGGCGGCAGCCGGGCGCCGGCGGCGCTTTCGAGGGAGCCGAGCCGCAGCGCCCCGCGCACGACACCGCTGCGCAGTTCCTGCTCGGCCAGGTCGGCCATCTGCAGCAGCCGCTCGGCATGGCCGAGCACGGTGCGGCCCGCATCGGTGAGCACCAGGCGGCGACCCTGGCGCTGGAACAGGGCCAGGCCCAGGCGCTCCTCGAACTGCTTGATGCGGGTGGTGACGTTGGAAGGCACCCGGTGCAGCTGGCTGGCGGCGCGGGTGACGCCGCCTTCCCTCACCACGCAGCGGAAGATGTGGAGGTCGTCCAGGTCCATCATTCTCATGCGGAGAATTGTATGTCTCCACAATTCAGTATTCAGAATGCCTTTGCGGGTGTCCAATCCTCCACACGATGCGTACCGACCCCTCCCTTGCTCACCGGCCGCCTGACCTGACGGCGGCGTCGATCACCGTGGCCGGCCTTGTCGCGTTGGCGGTGGCAATGGGCATCGGCCGCTTTGCCTTCACGCCGCTGCTGCCGCTGATGCTGCGCGACGGCACGCTGAGCGCGGCCGCAGGCGCGGAATGGGCGGCCGCCAACTATGGCGGCTACCTGCTCGGCGCCATGACGGCGGCCTGGTTCTCCGGCCAGCCGCAGCGCGGCCTGCGTCTGGGCCTGCTCGGCGTGGCGCTGGCCACGCTGGCGGTGGCATGCATGGACGGCGCCGTGGCGCCCGGCTGGCTGGGCGCGCTGCTGCGCGCCGCAGCCGGCGTCTTCAGCGCCTGGGTCATGGTGTGCGCCAGCAGCTGGTGCCTGGCGGAGCTGGCCCGGCGGCAGGCGTCGCAGTGGGGCAGCTGGATGTATGTCGGCGTGGGCCTCGGCATCATGCTGGCCGGTGGGCTGGCGTGGCTCGGCGGGCGGCAGCCGGCCCGATGGTTGTGGCTCGAGCTGGGCGGGCTTGCGGTGCTGGGCGCGGTGTTCGCGCTGCGGCCGCTGCGAGGCAGCGGCCGCGTTGGCGCGTCTGCCGGGTGGCGCATGGCGCCACCGCCGGCTGCAGCGGCAGCCGCCTCGGGGGGGAAGCGCGGGCAGCCGGCGCTGGTGCTGTGCTATGGCCTGTTCGGGTTTGGCTATATCGTGCCGGCCACCTTCCTGCCCGCCATGGCGCGGCAGCAGGTGGCCGATCCGCTGGTGTTCGGGCTGATGTGGCCGTTGTTCGGGCTGGCCGCTGCCGTGTCGGTGGCGGCGGCGGCGCGCTGGCTGTCGGGCTGGCCGCGCAGGCGGGTCTGGGCGCTGGCGCAGGGCGTCATGGCGCTGGGTACCGCGCTGCCGCTGCTGGCCGCGCAGGGCCTGTGGGTGCTGGCGGTGTCGGCCGTGCTGGTGGGCGGCACCTTCATGGTGGCCACCATGGCGGGCCTGCAGCTGGCTCGCGAGCAGGCGCCGGCCCATGCGACCGCGCTGCTGGCGCGCATGACGATGGCCTTCGCCGCCGGGCAGATCGCCGGCCCGCTGCTGGTGCGTGTGCTCGGCGCCGGCCGCTGGGCCGGCTGGGACGCCCTGGCATGGGCCAATGCGGCAGCCACCGCGCTGCTGCTGATGTCGGCGGCCTGGCTGTGGCGCGCGCCTGCGCCGGCAGCCGTACCGGCAGCTTCACCTTCAACCTGAAGAGACCTCGATGACCCTTGCACCTTCCATGACCTCGGCGCTGACTTTTCCCGAAGCCGGCCTGCCCGAACGCCTGGCCCCCCCGGCGGTGCTCGACCCCGCGCAGCAGGAGGCGGCGGACGAGCTGATCAACGGCCCACGGCGCGGCGTCTACGGGCCGTTCCGCCCGCTGATGCACCGGCCGGCGCTGCTGAGTGCGGTGGCCAAGGTGGGTGAGAACCTGCGCTACCAAGGCAGCCTGGATGCGGCCTTGCGGGAGTGGACGATCTGCGTCGTCGCCCGCGAGCTGTCCAACGTCTTTGAATGGGACATGCACCTGCCGCTCGCGGCAGCGGCCGGTGTGCCGGCGGCGGCGCTGGCGGCGCTGGATGCCGGCGAGCCGTCACCGCCTGAACTGCGGGGCGACCTGGCGCTGGCGCGCAGCGTGGCCACGGAGCTGATCACCCATCACCGGCTGGGCGACGCCACCTACCAGGAGGCGCTCCAGCAATGGGGTGAGCCGACGCTGGTGGAGCTGCTCACCTTGATCGGCTATTTCGCGATGGTGTGCTGGCTGATGAACGTGGCGCGCACGCCGGGGCCGGCGCCGGCGCGCTGAGGGGGGCCTGGCAGGACGAGCCGCTTCCGCCGGCCAATGGCGGGCCCCGCGGGCGCATTGACGCGCCTGGCCGGGGAGACGCGCCAGGCGGTTGACGCCGTGCCTGCGCCCTCGATTCATCGACGACCTGCGGACGGCCGACCCTCGCAGGCCGGTGCGGCTGCCGGTGAGCGCGGGCGAGGGGGCCGTGCGCCTGCAGCGATTCGTGCAGAAGTCGCCTCCGGCGCCCGTCGGGCGCGGTGTTCGCGCTGCGGCCGCTGCGAGGCAGCGGCCGCGCTGGCGCGTCGGCCGGGTGGCGCTGCCCCTCAGCATTGCTTGCGGGGACCGGGACGCTTGCGGTGCAGCGACCATCCTGGTCTGCAGTGCCGGTCGCTGGCTGCCGGCCAGACAGGTTGCTGGCAGCCACGGCACGGGCTCCGTGGCGAGCCCGTGCAGCCCGCCGAGCTCAGTCGATGCGAACCACCAATTCCTTCTCTTCGCCCGACGCATCGGCCTTGCAGCGCACATAGGCCGTTTGCGAGCCGGTGGTGGCAAAGGTGGTGGTCTTGCTGTGCGAGAGGCCGTCGGCCGAGCGGCTCAGGTTGTCGTACATGGCGCCGTAGCTCGAGCCCGCCTGCGACGACCAGCGGCACTGTGCCGCCACGCTGCTGCTCAGCTTGAAGGTGGCGCTGTAGCCGCTGTGCGTGACCTGGCCGAGGACGATTGCCAGGGGGCCGCCGCCCGGCGTCGGCGTTGGCGTGCTGCTGCCGCCGCCGCTGCCGGTCGTGCCGACATAGACCCACGATGGCAGGCCGATCATGTAGCTGGAGGGCGGGCCCTGGTCGTTGAAGTTGGTCGCGAACAGCAGGCGCGAGCCATCGCGGCTGAGCGTGGCCTGGTGCTCGCCGAAGTAGGCCGTGCCTTCATTGGCGCTCAGGTACTGGTAGCGCTCCGCCGCGCGTGTGTGGGCCACCGCATGCTGCTTCCCGCCGGGCTTCAGCTCCACCAGCATCAGCTTGCGGTACATCGGCTCCATCGTGCTGTCGGGAAACACCTTGCCGTAGTTGGCGGAATCGCCATACGTGCTGACCAGCACCCAGCCCGGCTTGTTGAACGCCTGGCCGGAAATGTGCAAGGCATAGGCCGATCCCGAGCGCGGGTACAGCGGCATCAGGTTGAAGGCGTTGCCGTTGGCCATGTTGATGGCGCGCACCTGCTCGGCCGCCTGGTCGGCGACGACGTAGTAGTCTTCACCCGCCGGGCCCAGGGCCAGGTCGCTGTGTTCGCTCTGGGTGTTGAGCTGCCTGAAGCTGGAGAAGTCGAGCGTGTAGGCGCGGGTGCCCAGCTTGGGCGTGTAGGCCCACGACGGGACGGCGTACTTTCCACTCGGCGAGATGCTGATGTGATCCGGATAGACCCCGCCGAACTTGGACGCGTCGTAGGTGCCGATGATCTTGTCGTTGACCCGGTCCCAGGTGAACAGGCCGTCGATGGTCTTGGTCTGGGTGGCTTCGTTGTAGTGGGTCGCCATGAAGGCGAAGTAGCGGCCATCGGCCGAGGAGGTGCCCTCGCCACCGGTCCACACCGATGTGGTCGCCGGCCAGATCGCTCGCAGGCGGGCGGTGAAGTCGACCAGCACGGTGTCGGTGTCGGTCTCGACGTTCTTCTCGTACCAGACCAGGCTGCCGTTGCGGCCGGTGTACCAGAGCTTCTTCGGGTCGGTGGGATGCCAGATGGGCTCGCAGTCACCCACCATGCCCTTGAACGCCCCGGCGGTGCCCGACTTGGGCAGCACCTGGAAGGTGTCGGCGTTGTACAGCAGCCAGTGGCCGTCCATCGACTGCGCGAGGTAGCGCGAGTTGTCTGCGTTGAAGGCCTGGCGCCGGCTGTACTCGTGGCGCACATAGGCCGAGCCGGGGTAGTCGCTGGCCGCGGTCGCGCGGTAGACCCGGGTGCCGAAGACGGGGTCGATATAGCTCGCGACGCTGAGGCTGGTGGCCTTGGTCAGCGGCTTCGCCACCACCGGCGCCGGTTCGCGGCCGAGCGGCTTCAGCTGGAAGTCCGCCGCGTACAGGGAGTCGAAGGGGTTGGGCGAGTCGATGCTGACCGCATCGATGAAGGTCGTGTGGTCGCCCTGCCGGGTCGACGACAGGGCGATGGTGTACGTGCCGCTCGTGGTGATCGGGATGCTCACGCTGGAGTGGCGGGCAAACGCGGTCGAGGCCGGAGCGATCGGTGCACCCACCCGGCGGTTGTTCACCCAGACCTGGACCGGGTTCGTGCCGCTGGGGGCCGCGCGCCGGGCAGCCATGAACGACACCTTGTAGACGCCGGCGGGAAGGAAGACCGACTTGGAGATCCAGGCGTCATGGCCCTTGAGAAACACCGTTTGCTGGCCTTCGGGTGCGCTCGCCGCATGGAACGGGCTGCCGTTGCGCTGGATGCCGCGCCCGGTGGTGCCGCTGAAGTTCCAGGCCGCGCCGGTGGGCGTATAGGTGTGCGTATTGGCCGGCAGCGCAGGGGCTTCAAAGCCTTCCAGCGCAATGGCGCCAGCCGTCGGCGCCACCAGGCCGAGGATCGGGGCGCAGGCGAGGGTGCCGGCGGCGACCCAGCGTTGACGCGCGGAGAACGCCCCCCGATGAACGGCGGTGGAGCGGTGGTTTTTCATGTGGGCCTCCCTGGCTCTGTTGAACGCAGGCGGGAGTTTGCTGATCTTTTCCTCTTCAGAGCCGGAGTTGCACACAGAAACTCCGGCTGGCAGGCGGGGACGGACATGCGGTCGTGCCGGTGAGCGGCCACTGCCGGTCGGTCGGGTAGCCACTTGGCCGGATCCGTCCGCCATGTCGGCCGACCGGTGGACCGGGTGCCATTTCCGCTACCTGGCCAGTGGCACGGCAGCGCCCGGACGTCAGTCCATCGACGAGGGAGGTGCCGCTGACACGGTGCCCTCATCCTGCGCTGCGGCGACCGACCCCCAGCAGTTCTCGAAGAACACCTGCTCGGCACCGCGCGGCTGCCGCCAGCCGACCTGTTGCAGCATCGGTTCGGGATAGAACGTGTCCACCGGGCCCAGGCAGATCAGGGCCAGCGGCTCGGCACCGTCGGGCAGGCCCAGCGCCGCCTTGAGGGCCAGCGGGTCGAACAGCGACACCCAGCCCAGCCCCAGCTGCTCCACCCGGGCCGCAAGCCACAGGTTCTGGACCGCGCAAGCCAGCGAGCTGATGGCCATCTCGCGCGGCATGGTGCGGCGGCCGAACAAGGTGCCGTCGTCGGGGGCGAGCGCAGCCACCCACAGCTCGGCGCACTCCGACACGCCTTCGACCTTCAGGCGCAGGAACTCCGAGGCCCGTTCGCCCAGCGCCTGTGCTGTCGCGAGCCGCTCTTCCTCCACCAGCGCGGCAATGCGCCGGCGCAGCCCGGCATCGGTGATGCGCAGGAAGCGCCAGGGCTGCATCAGGCCCACCGAGGGCGCCTGGTGCGCGGCGTGCATCAGGCGTTCCAGCGTCGCGGGCGCCACCGTCGCGCCGGCACGGAAGTGCCGCATGTCGCGCCGGGCTGCCAGCAGGCGGTAGAAGCTCTCGCGCTCGGCGGCGTTGAAGCAGGCCGGCGTGCCGGCTGCCTGCGGCTCGGCGCTGGTGACTGGCGGCAGGCCGTCCACAGCCGGGGGCCCGGGGCGGAAGTGGGGCGAGAGGGCCACCGTTTCGCCGATGAACAGCAGCCCGGGCTGGCCGTCGTAGGCGGGCGCCTGCGGCAGCAAGGCCCGTAGCGTGGTGGCAATGACCGCCTGCCCCGGGCGGGTGCCGTCCATCACCACGGCGGCTGGCGTGTCGCCCGGCAAGCCGTGCGCCAGCAGGCGGCCGGCAATGTGCGTCAGGCGCTGCACGCCCATGTAGAACACGCGTGTCTGCCCGGGGCGGGCCAGGGCGGGCCAGTCGAGCTCCTGGCGGTCGTCGGCCAGGTGGCCGGGCAGCAGCACGCAGCTATTGGCCAGTTGTCGATGGGTGAGGGGAATGCCGGCCGCGGCGGCGCATCCGCCGGCAGCGGTGATGCCGGGCACCACCTCGGTGGCGATGCCGGCGGCAAGCAGGGCCTGCACTTCCTCGCCGCCCCGCCCGAAGACGAAGGGGTCGCCGCCCTTGAGCCGCACCACCCGCCGACCGGCGCGGGCCTGCTCGATCAACACCTGGTGGATGCCCGCCTGGGGCAACTCGTGACGGCCGGCGGCCTTGCCGACATAGATGCGCCGGGCCGCCGGCGGTGCCAGTGCCAGGATGTCGGGCGAGATCAGCCGGTCGTGCACCAGCACCTCGGCCTGCTGCAGGCGCTGCAGGGCGCGCACGGTGAGCAAGTCGGCTGCGCCGGGGCCGGCGCCCACGATGCAGACAGAACCGGCAGGCAGGCTGCCACCAGCGCCGAGGGCCGCTGCCTCAGCCGACATGGCCCGGCCCGCGGTGGAACACCAGCTCCTCCACCACCGTGTCGCCGACCAGGTGCTGGTCGATGATGCGGTCCATGTTGGCGGGGGTGACGTCGTAGTACCAGACACCGTCCGGCTGCACGCACATCACCGGCCCGCCCTTGCAGGCGGCGAAGCAGTTGACGCGGCTGCGCTTGACGCGCCGCTCGCCCTTGTCCAGGCCGGCCGCCTTGAACTTGTCGCCCAGGCTGTCGAACAGGGCCTGCGACTGGCCATCCTGCGTGCACCGGGGTCCGGTGCACACCAGCAGGTGGCGGCGGTAGTCGCCGATCTTGGGCTTCTGCACCGCGCCTTGCGGTGCCTGGGTTTCGGGCTGGTCGCTCATGTCTCGCTCACTTCCTCGGGCTCTGCAGGTTCGGCGGCGACCGGCTCGGCCAGGGTCGCCGCGATGTAGTCCTCCGGCAGCCGGTAGCGTGCCGCCAGGGCCGCCACGTCGTGGCCCTCCGCGTGCAGCTCTTGCAGCTGCTGCAGCCAGCCGTCCAGTCCGGTGGACAGCGAGCGTCCGGCACGCTCGCCTTCGCGCGCCTGGCCGCCGTCGGCCATGTCGTACTTGCTGGCATAGCCGCGCGGGGTCACCATCAGGCCATGCCGCACGAAGGTGTTGCTGTTGCCGATCAGCACGGTGCTGAGCATGCCGATCTCGCACTCGGCCATGTGCTGCAGCGTGGTGAACTCGATGCGTTCGCGCCGCCGGTAGGCCGACTTGACCACCGCCACCGGCGTGTCGGCGCGCCGATGGCGCAGGAACAGCCGCTGCGCCTCGACGATCTGCCGGGTGCGCCGTCCGCTCTTGGGGTTGTAGAGCGCCACCACGAAGTCGGCCAGCGCCGCCGCTTCCAGCCGCCTTGCAATGACCGGCCAGGGCGTCAGCAGGTCGGACAAGGAAATGGCGCAGAAGTCGTGCGTGAGCGGCGCTCCCACCAGGGCCGCGCAACTGTTGAGCGCCGACGCACCGGGCACCACCTCCACCTGCACATCGCCCTCGGGCTGCCAGCCGGCCTGGAACAGCACCTCGTAGGTGGGCCCGGCCATGCCATAGACGCCTGCGTCGCCCGAGGAGATGAGCGCCACCCGCTTGCCGGCGCGGGCCGCCTCCAGCGCGCTGACGGCGCGGTCGAGCTCCTCGGTCATCGACTTGCGGATGACCTCCTTGCCTTCGACCAGGTCGGCCACCAGCTTGATGTAGGTGACATAGCCGATGACCGTGTCCGCTTCGGCGATCGCCTCCCGGGCGCGCTGCGTCATGTGGGCCTCGTGGCCGGGGCCGATGCCCACCAGCATGATCTTGCCGGGCGGGGTGGGGAAGGGGGGGTGGGTCACGATCTCTCCTTGTGCTCGGTGTCATGCGCCGCGCCGGCCCGCACACGGGCGAGCGACACCGTGGCGTTGCGACCGCAGCTGCCGCGGTAGCGGTGTTTCTCGACCAGCAGGCTGCCGGTGTCCGTCTCGGCGGCCAGCAGGGCGGCCGCCTCGGACACCGATGGCGTGCCCATGAAGCGCAGCACGGTCGCCGAGGGGTTGGGCACCGGCACGCGGGCGAGTGCCTCGGCCGGGTAGAAGTGCAGTGGCCGCGCCAGTGCCTCGGCCAGCTGCAGGAAGGCCGGCTCGTCGGCCTTCGCGTCGATGGTGGCCAGCACGGCCACCTGGCCCCATTGCAGGCCCGCCTGCCGCAGGGCCTGCTCGATGGCCGTGCGCACCGTGGCCAGCGGCGTGCCGCGGTCGCAACCCAGGCCCACCGCCACGCTGAAGCTGCTCACTGGCCGGCCTCCTCGGCCAGCGGCGGGCGGTACACCACCAGCCGCTCGGGCAGCTGTTGCCAGTGCTCGGCCTGCAGCGGGCGGTGGGTGACCCACAGCACCGCGGCGAAGCGCTGCAGGTCCACGTCCTCGAAACGTTCGTAGCGGTGGATGTTGGCCGGCGGCGGCGTCGGCCGGGTCCACCAGGCGCGGCTGCCGGCTTCCTGCACGAAGGCGACCGGCTCGCCATTCACCACATGGGCCGACACCCGGGTGATGTTGATCTTGGGTGCCTCGACGCGCCAGCCCAGCTCGCGGCCGAGGATGTCCACCGGGATCGTGCGGCCCACGTCGGATGCGGTGGTGAGCACCGGCGTGGCCTTCAACAGCCCGGCGATGCGCAGCGCGCATTCGTTGGCCCCACCCACATGGCCGGAGAGCACCGGGATGACGAACTCGCCCGCATCGTCGACCACCGTCACGCCCGGGTCTTCGTCCTTGCTGCGCAGGTGCGGTGCGATGAGCCGCACCACCGCGCCGAGCGAGACGAAGAACACGATCTGGTCGTACTGCGCAAACAAGCCGCCGATCTCGTCCTTGAACGGCCCGCTGTAGACCTGCAGGCGCTCTTCGAACTCATGGAGCACGTCGGCGAACTTGGCGGACACGCACAGCCGTGCCCCGGGCAGCGCCCGGGCCAGGGTGGCCGCCTGGGCGGCGCCGTGGCGTGTGATGGCCACCAGCACGATGCTGGGTTCAGGCACGGGGGGCATCGGGTTCTCCTTGCATCTCCCGGCGCAGGCCGGGCTTGGGGCGGCAGCCGCGCACGCGTTCGCCGCGCAGCCGCCCGGGGTTCTTGACGATCAGCAGTGACAGGTAGTTCACCGCGGTCCCGGGGAGCTCGCGCAGGTCGCGCACCACCCGCTCGTCCGGCGCGCCGGCCTTCTCGATGAAGCAGCTGCCCGCGAGCAACCCGCGCCGTTCCAGCAGCGCAATCAGCGGATCCAGCAGTGG
Organism: Eleftheria terrae; assembly: GCF_030419005.1. NCBI lineage: Bacteria > Pseudomonadati > Pseudomonadota > Betaproteobacteria > Burkholderiales > Eleftheria > Eleftheria terrae. The sequence continues at coordinate 900,320 of NZ_CP106951.1, read as the reverse complement.
CTTGACCTTCAGCAGCACCAACGTGTCGAAGTCGTCCAGCAGTCGCTCCACCATGTCCACGCCATAGGCCGCCGGCACGATGGCCACCGTGTCGTCCTGCTCCGCCAGCGGCCATTGCAGGCGGGCGCAGCTGGCCAGGAAGCTGGCCACGCCGGGCACCACCTCGATGCCGACCTCCGGCTGCAGGCCACGCAGCGTGCGCGCCAGGTGGCCGAAGGTCGCGAAGGTCGAGGCATCGCCTTCCACCAGGAACATCACGTCGCGCCCCGCCTCCAGGTGCGCCAGCACCTGGCTGGCGCCGGCCAGCCAGTGGCGGGCCAGCTTCTCCGCGTCGTGGGTCATCGGGAACAGCAGCGCCTGGTGCAGCGGCGGCCGCGCCAGCCCGGCCCGCTCGGCAATGGCCAGCGCATAGCTCTCGCTGCGGGTGCTGCGCACCGGGTAGGTCCAGACCGCGTCCTGCCGCTGCAGCAGCGCATGCGCGCGGCGGGTCATCAGGTCGGGGTCGCCCGGGCCGAGCGAGACGCCCCACAGGCAGCCGCGGCGGTGGTCAGGCATGGGCCACTCCCCGGCTGGCACAGACCACCCATACCGGGTTTTCAGCGGCCAGGCGCTGCATCTGCAGGATGGGCTTGCTGCGCGAGGCCTGCAGCTGCAGCACGTCCCAGTGCAGCGGCAGGGCCTCGGCGGCCTCTTTCAGCGTGGCGAGTGCGGTGCCCAGGTTCTCGAAGGTGACGAAGTTCATCACCAGGCAGCCGTGCGGCTTGAGCCGCTGCAGCACGCGGTGGATGAGCTCGCCCAGCTCGCCGCCGGAGCCGCCGATGAAGACCGCGTCCGGGTCGGGCCAGTGCTCCAGGCCCGCCGGCGCCTTGCCGTGCACCAGGCTGTAGTTGCCCACGCCGAGCGCCTGGCGGTTGCGCAGGGCGATGGCATGGTCCTCCTCGTTCTTCTCGATGGCGTAGACATGGCCTTGCTCGCACAGGCGCGCGGCTTCCAGGCCCACCGCGCCGGAGCCGGCGCCGATGTCCCAGACGATGCTGTCGCGGCGCAACTGCAGCCGCGCCAGCGAGACGGCGCGCACCTCGTGCTTGGTGATCAGGCCCTTGTCGGGATGGCGCTGCTCGTAGCGGGCGTCGGGCAGCCCGAACAGCACCGGCTGCGGCTTGTCCTGCAAGCGCCACAGCAGCACCACGTTCGGATCGGCGAAACGGCGCTCGGCCAGCTCCTGCACCGACAGTGCGGCGCTGACCGCTTCCTCGGGCTGGCACAGCCGCTGTGCCACAGCGCACTGGAAGTCGGCGCCCAGGCCCTCGGCCAGCAGCAGGCGGCCGATGCGGTCGGGCGTGTTGTCCGGGCTGGTGAGCACCGCCAGCCGGGCATGTGCGTGGGCGGCACGGGCCAGCGCATAGAGCCCGTGCCGCGCGTCGGCGCCGGGCACCCATTCGCCGGCATCGCGGCTGTGCACCGAGACGATCCTGATGTCCTGCCACGGCAGGCCGACACGGGCGCAGGCCAGCTGCAGGGTGGACAGGTTGGGCAGGATCTCCAGCGCCTCGATGCACAGGCGCGAGGCCAGGTAGGCCGCGATGCCATGGCACAGCGGGTCGCCGGTGGCCAGCACCACGCAGCGCTGGCCGGCCTGCTGCGCCTCGGCCACCCAGCCGGGCACCTGCGAGAGTGCGCCGCCCAGGTCGAGCAGGCGCGCCTCCGGGTCGATGTGCTCGGCCAGCAGGCGCAAGGTGCGCTCGCCGCCGATCACGCAGTGGGCCTGCCGCAGGTGGGCCAGTGCCTGCGGATGCAGGCTGCGGGCGCCGTCGTCCAGCACGCCGATGACGCGGCACGGCTCGCCGCCGAAGCGGCCTCGGTCTTCTTTCATGGAGAGCTGCTTGCTTCGGCCAGCTTGCGACCGTCGAAGTCGCACACCAGCACGGTGAGTTGAAACTGTCCCGGGTAGCGGCCCGCCACGGTGGCCACCACCCGCTCGGCCAGCGCCTGGTGGAACTCGTGCACGAGGCCCAGGGCCTGCACGCGCTCGCTGGCATAGCGCGCGGTCTCGGCGTTGCGGATGTCCTCGCACACCTCGGGGGGCACGCCGATGCCGGCGCACAGCTCGGCCAGCAGGGCGGTGTCGACCTCGGCGCGGCCCGCATGGGTGATGGTCTCGCCCTGCGCGATCTTGGTCAGCTTGCCCACCATGCCGCCGATGACCACCCGCGGCAGCCGACAGGCCACCGCCGTGTCGAGTGCGTAACGCAGGAAGTCGCCCATCTGCACGAAGCAGGCCTGCGGCAGGTGGGGCAGTTCCTCCATCGCGAATTTCTCGGTGCGGCCGCCGGTGGTGAGCACCGCCACGCCACTGCCCGTCGTGGCGGCCACCTCCACGCCCTGCACCACGCTGGCCCGGTAGGCAGCGGTGGAGTAGGGCTTGACGATGCCGGTCGTGCCGAGGATGGAGATGCCGCCGAGGATGCCCAGGCGCGCGTTCAGGGTCTTCTTGGCCATCTCGATGCCCTGCGGCACCGACAGGGTCACCTCCAGCCCGGCCTGCTCCAGCAGCGGGGCGCCGGCCAGCCGCACGTTGGCCTCGATGTTGCGCCGGGGCACCGGGTTGATCGCGGGGCCGCCCACCTCCAGGCCCAGCCCGGGCATGGTTACCGTGCCGACACCGAAGCCGCCGAGCAGCAGCACCTCGCCCGGCCGCTGCGGCAGCAGGCGGACGTCGGCAGTCAGGTGGGCCTTGTCGGTGCAGTCGGGGTCGTCGCCGGCATCCTTGATGACCATGGCGTGGGCCCGGCGCTGCGCGCTGTCGCCTTCGCAGCAGCCGTCATTGACGGCGAAGACCACCTGCTGGCCGTTGGGCAGCAGGCATTCCACCCGCTCCGGCACCGCGCCGCAGACCAGCCCCAGCACCGCTGCCCGGGCCGCGGCCGCGGAGCAGGCACCGGTGGTGAAGCCGGTGCGGGTGCCGCGCTTGACGGTTTTCTCCATCATGGCCGGGGGTCCTGGGAGTGCCGCGGCTCAGCCGGCGGCGGTGCCCTGGCGCTGGCGGGCCTCGGCCAGCGCCAGCAGGGCATGGATCGCGGCCACCACCAGCGTGGAGCCGCCCTTGCGGCCGTCGATGACGATCCACGGCACGGCCTCCACCTCGGCCATCAGCGCCTTGGACTCGGCGGCCGAGACAAAACCCACCGGCATGCCGACCACCAGGGCGGGGCGCACGCCCGCTTCCCGCACCAGGCGCACCAGCTCGATCAGGGCCGTGGGCGCGTTGCCGATGCCGACGATGGCGCCGTCGAGCAAGCCCAGGCGGTGCGCCTTGCGCATGGCCTGGACGGCCCGCGTGCTGTCCTCGGCACGGGCGGCCTCGATCACGTCGGCATCGCTGATGAAGTGATGCGCCTGCACGCCGAAGTGCGCCAGGCGCGGCGCCGACAGCCCGCTGCAGATCATCTCCACATCGGCCACCAGCGGGGTGCCACCTCGCAGCAGCGCCTGCACGCCGGCTTCGACAGCGCGCGGGTGGAAGCGCGTCAGCCCGTTGAAGTCGAAGTCGGCATTGGCGTGGATCATGCGCCGCACGATGGGCCACTGCCCGGCATCGTAGGGATGCGGGCCGACCTCCGCATCGATGATGGCGAAGGAGTCGTGCTCGATGGCCTGGCCCGCGCGGGTCAGTTGCTCGGTGACGGTGTTGACGGTGCTCATGCGGCGGTGGCGGAGGTGGGCTCTGTGGCCGGCGCGTGGCCGGCATGCACCGGCCGGCCGCCGGCTGCCGTGGCGTGCTCGTGCAGGTGCTGGTGCTGGTGCTGGTGCTGGTGCTGGTGCGTGTGCTCGTGGGCGTGCCCGTGCGTGTGCATGTGCTCGTGCACCGGCACGGCTGACAGCGCCTGGGCAGCGCCCGGCGCGGCAGCAGGGTCATGCGGGTGGCCGTGGTGGTGGCTGTGCCCCAGGTCGTGCGCCAGCTCGCGGTACTTGCAGCCGTCGCAAGGCATGCGCGACTGCGGCAGGCCGGCCAGCAGCTCGGCCACCCGTTCGTCGAGCAGCCCGAACACCTCGGGCTCGAAGCCGAAGCAGTCGGTGTGGGCCAGCCTGAGCGTCGGGTACTGCACCCGCAGGTGGTCCACCTGGCGGGCAATGCGCTGCATCAGTGTGCCGGTGAACAGGTAGTAGGGCAGCACCACCACCTGCCGCATGCCGACCAGCGCCTGGCGCTGCACCACCCGTTCCAGCCGCGGCCAGGTGATGCCGGTGAAGGCCAGGTCCACCAGCTCGTGGTCGCTGTCTTCCTGCAGCCAGCGGGCCATCTTGGCCATCTCGCCATTGGCCTGCCGGTCGGACGAGCCGCGCCCCAGCAGCACCACGCCGGTGGTGCGCGGGTCGGGCATGTCCAGGGCCTGCATGGCCCCGCGCAGGCGCCGCCGCAGCACCTGCAACAGCGGGTCGCAGGCCGTCAGGTGCGGCGCGTAGAGGAAGCCGGTGCCGAGGCATTCCAGGCGGGCCTGCTCGATGGCTTCGGGAATCTCCATCTTGACGTGCCCGGCCGCGTTCAGGATCAGCGGCAGCACCAGGACCTGCGAGCTGCCGTGTGCCGCGGCGCGCAGCCCGGCCTGCAGGCCGGGCTCGCCGAATTCGATGAAGCACAGCTCGATGCGCCAATCCGGATGGGCAGCGCGCCAGCGGGCGGCGAAGCGGCGCACGTCTTCATTGCCCGACTCTTCACGCGAGCCGTGCCCGACGAGCAGGATGGTGTGATTCACGAAGGTTCTCCAGGAACGAGGGATGCGCGGCGGAAGCGGTGCGAGAAGGTGGCGTCGTACAGCTTGGACTTGGCCAGTTCCGGCCAGTCGCGGGCGCCGAGCGTGGGGCTGGCGATGATCATGGCCTGGCTGACGATGCCGGCATCGCGGCAACGCTGCTTGATGTCGTGCAGGGTGCCGCGGACGATGCGCTCCTCGCCCGGCCAGCTGGCCTTGTGCACCACCAGCACCGGCGCGTCCTCCGGCCAGCCGGCCTCGCGCAGGCCGTGCTCGACCTTGTGCAGCAGCGTGATGGACAGGAAGATGCACAAGGTGCAGCGGTGCCGGGCCAGCTCGGCCAGCGACTCGCCCGGTGGCATCGGCGTGCGGCCTTCCACCCGCGTGAAGATCACGCTCTGCGTGACCTCTGGCAGGGTGAAGCTCTCCACCGCCGCGGCCGCAGACGCCATGGCCGAGGACACGCCGGGCACCACCGCCAGCGGCACGCCGGCCGCGTCCAGGGCCTGCACCACTTCGATCAGCGTGCCGTAGAGCGCCGGGTCACCGGTTTGCAGCCGCACCACTGTCTCATGCTGCTGCGCCTGCGCCACCAGCCAGCGGCCCATCTGCTGCAGCGTCATGTCCTTCGAGTCGGCGATGGCGCAGCCGGCCGGCGCCCACCGTGTCGCGGCTTCGTTGACCAGCGAGCCGGCGAAGAGGATGGCCCCGGCGCGGGCGATCAGGTCGCGTCCCTTGACGGTGAGCAATTCGGGATCGCCCGGGCCGGCGCCCACGAACCACACGGTGCCCGGCATCGGGTCAACGCGCGGGCAGCGGAGCGAAGCAGGCGGTGCCCAGGCCGGTGTGCTGCACCCGGCGGATCAGGGCGAGCACTGCAATCGTGACGAGCGGCTCCAGCGCGACCACCGCGACGTAGGAAGCGGCGAAGTGCAGCCACTCGACCAGCGGCGTCTCGATCTCGCCCATGGCCAGCCAGAAACCCACCATGGCGGTGACGCCGGCGTAGTAGCGGCTGTCGAGCTTCAGCACGTCCAGCCAGCCGCGCAGCACCAGCGTGCGTCCGGCGGTGTAGTGCACCGCGACCAGCGGTACTGCCAGCGAGAGGGTGTTCACCGCCAGGTGCATCAGGTCCTGCGGCTCGAACAGCAGGCCCTGCGCCAGCAGGCCGAGCGCGAAGCCGAACAGTGTCGGCACGAAGCCGAAGGCCAGGTAGATCGGCATCGCGCCGATGAAGTGCAGCTCCGACGGGCCCACCTTCAGGTGGAAGGCCTGCATGAAGAGCGAGAAGAACAGGGCTGCCAGGCCGGTGCGCAGCCACAGCGACGGTTGCTTGAGCAGCGGCAGCAGATAGCCGCCGAGCAGCGCGGTGGCCGCGACCGAGGCCATCACCACCTTGGTGTGCGACAGGTAGCCGGGTTCGATGTGCATGGGTGTCCTGTGGAGTGAAGGGGTCAACGCGGGAGAGGGCGCATGTCGCTCAGGCCGGCTGGCAGCCGGGAGGCTGCAGGCGGAGCCGGCCTGGCCGGCGTGGTGCCGGCAGCCAGGGCAAGGCAGGCAAGGCACGGCCGAACACCGTCCGCCTGGGGAGCCAGGATGAGCAAGGCATGATGAAAAGCAGAAGATCGTCGCTTCGCCTGCTTCCCCGCAGGCGACACGTGCATGGCCGCGCGAACGCGACCGCCTGTTGGCCGGTATCCGGGCTGGCGGAGCGCCCGTGTCGTCCTTCCCAGACACCAGGGTGTCCAGTGGAGCGGGGAACACGAGTGAAGCGCAGGGCTTCGTCCGCTGACCGTTGCGGGGGCAGCTCAGGCAAGGGCAGGCTCGATGGGGCCTGCTCCTCCTGATTCCCGTTTAACTGCACCGGCGCAATGCCGGCGCGAGCACCAACGCGGCGGATCATAGACCACTGCCCATGCTCCGCTCAAGACGTCGGCGCAAAAAAGCGCCGACGCCAGGGCCGTGTGCCTGTGGCTTGGCCCCTCAGGCGCCCAGCACGAAGTCGGCGTTGGTCACGCTGGCGGCCACGCCGGTGTCCAGCGTGCCGAGCAGCAGGGCATCGCCGCCGGCCGCGGTGGTTGCGTTGTACCAGAGCTGCCCGTTGCTGGTATTGAGGTAGATGCCACTGCTGTTGCCTGCCGCGTTGCCGGTGAGGCCGGCTCCCTTGAAGAAGGAGCTGGCCTCCAGCACGCTGCCCACGCCGCCACCGAACGCCAGGCCCAGCACGCCCGGGTTGATGGCTCCTGGCAGGCCGGCGTCGAGCGAGTTGGCCAGCACCATGGTGTCGTCGGCCACCTCGTAGTCGACCAGGGTGTCGGCATGCGGTGCGCCAGCGATCGAGAAGACGAAACGGTCCATCCCGTTGCCACCCAGCAGCGTGTCGTTGCCGGCACCGCCGTCCAGGCTGTCGGCACCGTTGCCGCCGTCGAGGCCGTCGTTGCCGCTGCCGCCGAAGAGGGTGTCCTGGCCGTTGTTGCCTTCCAGGCTGTCGTTGCCGGCATTGCCGTTGAGTGTGTCGCCGCCGTTGGCGCCAATCAGCGTGTCAGCGCCGCCACCACCGGTGAGCAGGTCGTCGCCGGTGCCGCCGTCGAGGCGGTCGTCGCCGTCGCCGCCGTTGAGGGTGTCGGCGCCGTTGTCGCCGTCCAGCGTGTCGTTGCCGGCGTCGCCGTTGAGCAGGTCGGCGCCGTTGCCGCCGGACAAGGTGTCATTGCCGGCGCCGCCGTTGAGCAGGTCGATGCCGTTGCCGCCGGACAAGGTGTCGTCGCCGTTGCCGCCGTCCAGCGTGTCGGCCCCGTCGTTGCCCAGCAGGGTGTCGTTGCCGTCGAGCCCGGACAGCGTGTTGGCCGCGTCGTTGCCGGTCACCACGTTGTCCAGTGCATTGCCGGTGCCGTTGACGGCGGTGGGTGCGTCGGCCGGGAAGTTGTCGAGCGTCAGGTTCTCCAGATGGTCGCCGAGCGTGTAGCTGGCCAGGCGCGACACCACCGTGTCGCTGCCTTCGCCGGCGCGCTCGACGACGATGTCGCCGGCCGAGTTGACATGGTAGGTGTCGTCGCCGCCGAGGCCGACGAGCACGTCGTCACCCCCGGACCAGTTGGCGTTCAGTACCGAGCTCGGGTCGTCGCTGAAGTCGGCCAGCGCATCGCGTGCATCCGTGCCATTGATCATTGCCATCTCGATCTCCTGCGTTGAAGAACTACGGCCGGCCGGCCTCATGCCGGGGGCCACTCCCGGCCGCTTGGCGGCTCGGGGCAGTGCACGGTACGGCCGGCCCTGGGCATCGGCAAGGGCAACTTTGCCAGGGGCGCGGGGTAATGGCTGAGGCGGGCAGCTGTTGTATGGGGGCGGGCCGGTCGGGCTTGCTTGCGGGGTGGCGGCTCGCCCGCGGGGCGTTGCGGCCTCGCCGGCGCATCGTGCGCCGGTGGGTTCTGCCGGATTCCTGCGCGGCTGCGGCCGGCGTGCGGTCCGGCACGCTCGCCGCCTGGTTCACCTGAGGGGCGCGGCCGGGTTACTTCACATCTTGGGATAATGCGCGGTTCACCGCCGCCTCCGGGCGGCGTCCCGGTGCGTCGAGCCGCCCGCGCCGGGACGGCCGGCAGGTCGCCAGGACTGCCGGCGCAGCGCGCCGCGCGACCCGCCCGTGGGCGCCGGCCCTCGACCGAAGGATCAAGTGCATGAGTTCCATCGCGTTCTTCGAAGGAGAACGTCACAAGTTTTTCAGGCCCCTGCACAGCTCCCGGCGTGAGCTGGTGGTGGCCTGCCTGCGCGCCTTGTACGAGCGTCTGCACGGTCCGGCCGCTGACTATGCGCACAACCTCACTCGCGATGCCTTGAAGGAGTTGCTGCTGCCGGTGGTGCGCGAGCACCAGGACGCCGTGGAGGCCGATGGCGAGCCCGACGAGTTCAGCACGCCCGACAGCCGCGACCCGCAGCAGCTCACGGCGCTGCTGATCCGCGCACTGCTGCGTGACGGCTGGCTCGAGCAGTTCCCGGACCGCCAGGGCCTGGTGACGGCCTTCCGCTTCTCGCGCCCGGGGGTGCTGTTCGCCGAGGCCTTCTGGTCGCTCAACCGGCCGAGCCACAGCCGCCAGCGCAATATGCGCAGCTGCCGCAATTCGCTCGATGCGGCCCTTACCGAACGCGGCGATGCGCATGACCTGGTGGATGCGTACGAATATGCCGTGCAGGTGAACCGCGACCTGTCCGAAGGCATCGACTACTTCCAGGAGCTGCTGCGGCGGCTGATGCGCGAAGCCACGCTGCATTCACAGTGGGACGAGTTCGTGGAGTTCCTGGAGCGCTTCCGCCGCAACTACTCCAAGCAGCTCACTGCCGACAATGCGACGCTCAACCGCGAGGCGATCCGCCAGAAGCTGGAGAAGCTGCGGCTGTCGGCACCGGCCAAGCAGCAACGCATGGAGGCGCAGCTGCACGACATTGCGCAATGGGCCGTCAAGGAGCACACCGGCGCGACGGTGTACGACTGGCTCCTCGACCGCATCGACGACATCGTCAACGCCGCCTGCGAGTCCAAGCAGCCCGGCTTCATCAAGGCGATGGACAGCTACCTCAAGCGCGTGGCCGGCCTGGTGCAGCAATCGATGATGCTGCGCACCGGGCAGAACCGGCATGCCTGGCTGGCCGCGGTGCAGCGGGTGGCGCGCCTGGAGCCGGCACGGCAGGACCGGCTACTGGCCGCCATCGGCGACCGCCTGGCCTTCATCGAGCTGCGCCTGCTGGACCCCGCGAGCTTCAGGCTGCGCTCGGCGGCGCAGCGGCGCAAGGCGGTGACCGTCTCGATCCAGCCGCGGCCGAGCCGCGAGGCGAGGCTGGAGGCGGCGATGAAGCGGGCCGAGAACGAGGCCTTCGCCGTTGCCAACGAGGAACTGGCCGACAAGCTGCGCCGCGAGCTCGAGCTGTTCCGCCACCCCATCCGCCTGTCGGCCCTGCCGACACGCACGGCGCGCGAGCTGCTGGAGGTGCTGCAGACGGTGGAAGCCGTGCGCAACACCAAGGCGCGCGACCTGCAGGCCACGCGGCTGCCCACTCGCCATGACAACGAGTACTTCAGCGGCGCCGACTACGAAATCGACTTCAAGAAGCAGTGACGCCATGAGCCTCTCGTCTTCCGTGCAGGAACAGCTTGCACTGGCCAACATCTCGCGCGAGCGTTTCCGCGAACTGATCACCCGGCTGCTCACCTGGGGTGTGCTGGTCCGCGACGAGGACCGCACCGAGCAGCTGCTCTACGATGACGCACGCCGCGTCGAAGGCCTGCTGTCGGACTACTTCGACCTGGCCGGCCTGCTGCTGCACCACGACACCAACGTGCAGTTCTTTCGCCTCTACGCGCCCGGCGCGGTGGTGGACGGCCTGCCCGAGGACACGCTGGAGCCGGTGCCGTCGCTGAAGGCGCGCGTGTCGGCGGACTTCGTCGCGGCGGCCCTGGCCCTGCGCTTCCTCTACCAGGAGCGGCTCAACGGCGGCTACCTCGACCCGCATGGCGAGGCACTGGTGAGCTTCGAGGACCTGGCCGCCACGCTGCAGACCCAGCTCAAGCGCCAGCTGCCGCCCGGCACCACCGACCGCATGGCCCTGCTGGCCGAATTGAAGCGCCACCGGCTGCTGCGCTATTCGTCGACCTTCTCGATCGCCGACGAGGACGCCTACCTGGCCATCCGCCCGACCATCCTGGGCGTGGTGAGCAACGAGGCGCTGGCCGCTGCCCTGGAGGCCGATGACGCCGCGTTGGCCGGCGAGCCGCCTGCCGCGGAGGAGGTGCCGGCATGAAGCTCGACCGACTGGTGCTCGTGAACTGGGGCCAGATCCGCCCCGGCGACTACGACATGGGCAACATGACGCTGCTGACCGGCGAGACCGGCTCCGGCAAGTCCACGCTGCTCGACGCGCTGCAGACCGTGATGACGGCGGCCTACAAGGGCATCTTCAACTACAACCCGGGCCAGGACGAGGTGAGCCAGGACCAGCGGCGCGGCAAGTCCAAGCGCACGCTCGAGTCGTATGTGGTGGGGGCGGAGTACAGCAAGTTCTCGCGGCCGGCCGGCGCCCAGGGCTATGTGGCGGCGGTGTTCCGGCCCTGTCCCGACGAGGAGGACCTGAAGCCCTTCACCGCGCTGGTGGCGGTCTCGGCCCGTGTCGAGGGGCAGGCCGACCGCCGCCAGGCGCAGCTGGAGCGCATGGAGCTGCTGATCATCGACGACGCGGTGCTGAGCCATACCGACTTCCTGGCCGATGCCGATGCCGGCGAATGGGTGCCGGTGGACGGGGTGGTGCGGCGGCTGAAGGAGAAGTACCCGCGCGTCACGGCCTTCGGGCAGCTGAAGAAGGACTACCTTTGTGGCCTGTTCGGCCGCTTCCGCGGCCGCACCAGCACCACCTGGGACGAGGCGTCCACCGCGTCGCGCGCCTGGTGCCAGTCGATCGCCTACCGGCCCATCGGTTCCGTGCACGAGCTGGTGCGCGACGAGATCCTGGAGTTCGACGCCAAGCAGCTGCAGGAGAGCATCGAGCGCATCGGCGGGCTGATGCGCCAGGTCACCGGCCTCAAGCACGAAGGCAGCCGCCTGCAGGCCAGCGTGGGCCGCCTGCAGGCGCTGCAGGGACTGGTGCAGGAGACCACGGCGGCCTTCGAGGAACAGGTGCAGCACGAGCTGATGATGGCCCGGCTGCAGCTGCAACTGGACGACGAAACGGTGGCCGCGCGGCAGCAGCAGATCCGAGAGGACCAGGCGCTGATCGAGCACGAGGCCGCCCGCATCCGTGGCTGGCAGGCGCGCCGCGAGTCGCTCGACGGCAACCGCATCGCGCTGCAGGCCCGCAAGCTGGGCATTGCCGCGCACGGCCAGAAGGAAGACCTCGACAAGCAGCTGAAAGCCGGCACCGAGCTGGCCCGTGGCACGCTGGAGTCGCTCAGCCGCTCGCTGCTGGCGGCCGGCCTGCTCGACCAGAGCGCCCGTGAGCTGGCCGCCCGGCCGCTGCCCGCCGACCTGCCGCGGCTGCGTGCTGCGGTGCAGGCGGTGAAGGCCACGCTGGCGGCCACCGCGCTCGGCCGGCTGGGTGACTACCGCGATGCGGTCGCCGCGGCGGCGGCGGACGAGCCGCTCAACGTGGCCCGGCTGCAGCAGCTGGCCGGCGCCTTCGAAGGCGCCAATACCGGCATCGAGGCGCTGCATGCGGCGCTGGTCGGGCCGCAGGACAGCGTGTCGCTCACCGTGGCGGCGGAGGAGGTGGCGCTGGCGCAGCGGCTCGACGAAGCGCACCGTGCGGTGCGCGAGCTGGGCGCCAGGAAGGCGCGCCTGGCCAGCGGTGGCGGCAACTACCCGCCGCAGGTGGCACGCGCGCTCGACCTGCTGCGCGAGTCGCTGCCGCAGGCCAACGCGCAGGTGCTGTGCGACCTCATCGAGCCGCTGTCGCCCGAATGGCAGCCGGCCATCGAGGGCTACCTCGACCATGCGCGCTTCAACCTGGTGGTGGACACCGAGTGGGAGGGCCGCGCGATGGACTTCGTGCAGGCTCGCGGCCTGCGCTCGCGGGTCATCCAGGGGTCGCTGTGCCTGAAGCGGGCCAACCGCAGCCTGGTGCCGGAGGATTCCATCATCCGCGAGCTGAAGGCGGCCAACCCGATTGCCGAGGCCTATCTCATCGAGCAGTACGGCCCGGTCGTCAAGGTGCGCTCCACCGAGGAGCTGCGTCGCACCTCGCGCGGGCTGACCCGCGACGGCAAGGGCAGCGGCTCTCGCACCATGTTCACCTGCGAGCAGCGCGACCTGGTCTTTGGTCGCGGTGCGCGCGACGCGGCGCTGGCGCAGGTCGCCGCCGAGCTGGACAGGGCCGAGCAGGAGGTGCAGCGGCTGCAGGGCCTGCAGGCCGAGCTGTCGGCGGTGAAGCGGCAGCTGCAGCACCTGCGCGAGCCGCGCTTCGACGCGGCGCCGCTGCTGGCTGCTGCTCGCGACATCGATGCCGCCCGCCGTGGCCTGGCCCAGCTCGACCTGCAGGAGCTCAACGACCTGGAGGCCGAGATCGCCAAGGTGGCGCAGGAGATCCGCGGCCACGAGGCACAGATCGAGGCCGCCCGCAAGGAGATCACCCGGGCGGAGGCGCGCATCGAGGCGGCCGAGCAGGCCATCCAGGGCCTGCAGCAGGGGCGCGATGCGCGCTTCCAGGCACGTGACGCCCAGCTGGCTCGCCTCAAGCGCCTGTGCGAGGCCAACCCGCAGCTGACCTACACCGTGCTGTCGGCCCGTGTCGACGCGATGATGGCGGACGGCGCCGTCGACGCCGAGGCGCTGCGGCGCAAGCTGGAGGCGCTCGGCAAGAAGCCCGACCAGCTGCTGGGCGAGGTGCGCGAGGCGCTGGCCGAGTACAACAGCCAGTCGCGCCCGGAGGAGCGCTTCGCGGCCGCGCTGCCGCACCTGCACGAGGGCAGCAGCTTCGACCCCAACTACGCGCCGCTGGTGGCACTGTCGCAGTCGGTCGGCGCCACGCTGGACGGCTTGCGCAGCATCGGCCTGTACAACAACCGCAATGAGCTGGAGCAGGCCGAGAAGTCCTTCCACGACGTCTTCACGAAGCAGTTCTGCGTCGAGATCAAGAGCAAGGTGGAGGAGGGCATCCGCACCCTGCGCCAGCTCAACGCCGAGCTGCGCAACCTGAGCTTCGGGCCCGACCGCTTCGACATCGACTGGTCGCGCTGGGAGCCGGAGTTCGAGGACTACTACGGCTTCTTCAAGGCGGTGGCCGAGCTGGCCGATGCGCCGGAGACGGTGGACCTGTTCGGCGAGGTGGAGCTGTCGGCCAAGCATGTGCAGGTGCGCGACCGCCTGGTCAAGCTGCTGCTCGACGAGGACCACGAACGCGCCACGCGCGAGCTGATGCGCATTGCCGACTACCGCAACTACCGCCGCTACGAGATCTGGAACGAGTCTGACAGCGGCGGCCGCATCCGCCTCTCGGAATGGGGCACCGGCTCGGGCGGCCAGCTGGAGACGCCGGCCTACATCGTGCGCGCGGCGGTCGTCACCAACCGGCTCAAGCTGTTCGAGAAGGGCCCCAGCCTGAAGCTGCTGGCCAACGACGAATCGTTCTCCAAGATGGATGAGCCGCGCGCCCGCTCGGTGCTGGGTTTCCTGCGCGACAAGCTGGACCTGCAGGTGCTCAGCGCCATGCCGACGATGAAGGCCGGCAGCCTGCGCGACGAGTTCACCCGGGAGTACAGCTTCACCCGCCTGAAACCGGTGCCCAACGGCGAGCTGGACTTCATCTCCGACTGCGACGAGCGCGTGCTCAAGAGCGACCGCATGCGCGAGCTGTGGGTGCGCCAGCGTGAGCTGGCACGCGAGCAGGCCCGCCTGGCTTTCGATGCGCTGGAGCCCGCTGCCGGGCCAGGCGGCTGAGGGCGCGGGGCAGTGCCGCTCAGCGCCGCGGCGTGCGGCGCCCGCCCATCAGGGCCAGGCGCTCGCGCTCGAGCTGCGACAGCAGGCGCTTGAGTTCGGCCTGCTGCGCCGCCGCCTGGTCGAAGAAGCGGCAGCCGATGTGCAGCTGCTCGCCCAGCAGGTGCGAGCGGAAGGCCCGGCACAGCCGGATCTCCAGGCCCACCACCAGGCGCTGGTCGCGGCCGAGCTCCAGCGTCACCTTGGGCAGGCGGCGTCCCACGTGCAGGGCGGGCGCCTCGTGCGGCGAGGCCCGCAGGCCGACGCCGCCCAGCGAGAGGTCGTGCACGTTGAGGGTGTAGGCCTGGTCGTTGAGCACGAACTCGGCCAGGTAGGGGCGACCCAGCGGGGCGTCGAGCCGGCCGAATTCGCGCCGCTGCAGCCGTACCAGCTCCTCCGGCAGGGAGGCGGTCACCCGCCACGGTTGGCCGGCGCCGGCCTGCCAGTCGGGCGCCAGCAGGCACTGCAGCTTGATGCCCTGCAGGGCCGTCACGAGCAGCAGGGGGCCGGGATCTACCGGGCGCTGGGCGTCGGCCTCGAACACCAGGTGGCCGGCCGGCAGGTTCACGGCCGTCAGCCGGCCGATCCGGAAGCTGCCGGCTTCCAGCGAATACAGCGTGACCGCATGGCGGCCGGCAGCCACCGCCTGCAGGGCTGCGCCGATCGGTTGCGGGTCGGTCAACCGGTAGGGCGTGATGTCGACATCGTCGCCAATCGGCTCGCAGGGCACCGACGGCGACCCGCCGGCAGGCGGCGATGCGGGGACAGGAGGCTGGGACAAGGCGGTCGTCTCGTGGGGCGGGGGTCGGTCTGCGAGCTTAACCGCGGTGGCGCTGGTGATGCGTTGCACCGGGCGGCCGCAGTGCGCACTGCGTCACGCGGTGCTGCGCGGGGCCTCATCCGTTGGGCGCATCGGCGCCCACCATGCGCAGCAGCCGCTCGCCCAGGCTCTCGGCGCGCGCCATCGCGTCCCTGGCGCGGCTTTCCTCGGCCAGCGCTTCGGTGCTGCGGCCCAGTGCCTGCAGCGACCGGGCCATTTCCTTGGCCATCATGGCCTCTTCCTGCAGCGCCCGCACGGCGGCCCACAGCGCCGCCTCGGTGCTCTCGCGCTGCGACTCGCGCAAGCTCAGCTCGGAATAGGCGTGGCCGGTGTGGCAGCGGTATCGCAGCCGGCTGCCGTCTTCGACTTGCCACAGCGTACCGTGGCATTCCGGGCAGGTGAGTGACGACGGCTTGCCGATGAGTGGCATGCGGTTTTCCACGGCGCGTCCTTCCAGCAGGGTCATGTCGTTCTCGATCTTCACGATGTCGGGGACCTTCACGTCCGGCAGGGGCTGGTCTTCGCGCACCAGGCGGTCCAGCAGGGCGGGCAGCCTGGAGAGGGGCTCGACATGGTCCACCGCGGTGGTGGCCAGCGCGCTGCTGGGCATCTGCGGGGCGTAGGCGTCCTCGGGGTCCTGCACCACGGCCAGGCCGCCGCAGGCCTTGACCGCCGCGAGGCCGGCCGAGCCGTCGTCCAGATAGCCGGTGAGCACCACCCCGATGACGCGGGCCCGGCAGTCGACCGCCGCGGACCGCAGCAAGGGGTCGATGGCGGGGCGCGAGTGGTTTTCCTTCGGTCCGCGTGACAGCCGCAGGCTGCCCTGCGAGACCAGCAGGTGGCGGTCGGGTGGAGCCACGTAGATGCAGCCGGCGTGCATCGGCTCGCCGTGCACGGCATGCCGGGCCGGCAGCGGCCCGACCGACGCGAGCAGGCGCGGTAGCGCGCTGCGGTGCATGCCGATGTGCAGCACCACCAGCACCGCGGCCGGGAAGTCCGCCGGCAGGGCCGCGGCCAGGTGCTGCAAGGCCTGCACGCCGCCCGCCGAGGCGCCAATGGCCACCACGTCACGCCGACCCATCAAGGCGCTCCGGCAGGCGGGCAAGCCAGTCGCGCTGCGGTGGCAGCGGCCAGGGAGCGTCGGCGGGGGGCGCCCGCCACCCCTTCGGTGCCTGCGACGGGCGCGCACGCCTGGCGACGGCGGAAGCGGGGCAGGTCAGCGTGGGCGTGCATGGTGGGGTCCTTTCACGGCAGGCCGGCCTGCGGCCATGGCGGGCGGGCCCGGCCGGCGGGCGCGGGAAGAAGGGCGCGACATGGCGCTGCGGTCGCCACAGGCAGAGCAGCAGGCCCCGTGCCCGCGGGCGGCTTTGCGCAGCGCAAGGCCACTGCCAGGGCCCACTGCCGGCGCATGTTCGCGGGGGGTGGCGTGAAGAACTTCCGGCCTGGGCGGTGCGGGGCCGCTACACTCACGCCCGCTCCGCATACCGCGGAAGCCGCACTCCGCAGGGGCGGAGGCGAAGTCTCCAATTGGAAGTACGAAGAATGAATCGCGTCGAACTCATCGAAAAGATCGCCTCTGAGCATGAACTCACCAAGGCGGCCGCAGGGCGGATCCTGGACACGCTGGTGGACTCCATCGTGACGGCCGTGAAGAAAGGCGACACCGTGCAGCTGATCGGCTTCGGCACGTTCAAGCGCGCTGACCGTGCCGCTCGCACCGGCTTCAATCCCCAGGCCGGCAAGGCCATCAAGATCCCGGCGACCAAGGTGCCGAAGTTCGTCCCGGGCGCCAAGTTCAAGGCCGCCGTGGACCCCAAGGCAGCCAAGCGCAAGGCCGCTGCCAAGTAAGCTGATCCAGCAGGCCGCAGTGCGGCCGGCGGCCTGCCAGGGCCGCCGGTGGCCGCAGCGGCCCGCGGCCCCGCCCGGGGCCGCTGGGCAGGTAGGCTTTAGCATAGGCGCCAGCCGCCACTGCCAAGACCGATGCCCGTGAACCCCACCGCCTCGCTGCCTGACGAACCCCAGGGTGCCATCGCCCTCTACTGGGACTTCGAGAACCTGCATGCCAGCCTCTGCGAGGCGCGTCAGGGTGAAGGCAGCTACCACAAGCCCGATGCCCGCTTCCGGCTGCAGGAGCCGCTGATCGACGTGCAGGCCGTCGTCGACCTGGCCCATGCGCTGGGGCCGATCGCGGTCCACCGCGCCTACTGCAACTGGCAGTTCTTCGGCCGCTACCGCGACGTGCTGCTGCAAAACGCGATCGAGCTCATCCAGCTCTTCCCGCCCGGTGCTTCGGCCAAGAACGGCGCCGACATCCGCCTCTGCCTCGACGCGATGGAGGACCTGGGCCGCCAGCCGCACGTGGGCACCGTGATGGTGGTCGGCGGCGACAGCGACTTCATGCCGCTGGCGCAGAAGGTGAAGGCCGCCGGGCGCCGGCTGGTCGGCGTGGGCAGCCGCCGCACCACCAATCGGCACTGGGCGCGCAGCTGCCACGAATTCCGCTACTACGAGAGCCTGGTGGAAGAGGCGCCGCCGGGCCCGGCCGACGCCTCCGGCGTGCGTGAGGAGCCGCTGCCTGGCGGCCCCGCCGCCGAGCTGGTGCGACGCGCGCTGCGCGTGCTGGCCCTGCGCAGCGGCGAGCCGTGGGCCGAGCCGTCCGCGGTGGAGCGCATGGTGCGCCGGCTGGACGGGAGCTTCGACGTCCGCGAGCACGGCAGCGACACCTTCGACGCCCTGCTGGCCGGCCTGGCCGGCGGGCTCGCTTGGCGCGACGGGCCGTCGGGACGCGAGCTGCGCTGGCGTTGAATGCAGGGCCCTGCGGCCCCGCCTATCCGGGGGAAGGCGCGGTGCCGCCGCGGTCGCTATGCTGCGCGGCACTTGATTCGCTTCACCAGGATGTCCATGCCGCTGCCTTCGATGCCTTTGTTTGCCGAGACGGCCCCCCCTGGGGTGCCGGTGCGCGGGAATGGCACGCCGCCTGCGGTGCGCCCGCGCCGGCGGCCGGTGATGTGCGTGGCGGCCCTGCTGGTACCACTGGCCGGCTTCGCGCTGACGTTCGGGATGCTGCCCGAGCACGACGGCTGGGGCGCGCTGTTCGTGATGCTGTTCGGCGGGTGGCTGTCCTGCCTGGCGGGCGCACTCTGCGCAATGGTGGCGCTGCTGCGCCGGGAACGCTGGCGCATCGCCGGCTGGTTGCTGCTGTGTGCCAATGCCGTCCCGGTGCTTGGCATCCTCGGGCTCTGAGGCGGTTGGCTTGCCTCACACGCCGGCCGCGGCTTGCCGCTGTGCTGGCCGGGCCGGCGCGACGGGACGACCTTAACGCTCGGCCGCGGACGGGCCGGCGCCGCGCTGCGATGGCGTCAAGCCGGCAGGCAGGGCCACAGGCTCTGCGGGGGGCGGTGCGGTGTGGCGGCGCTGCCCGCGCCACCACCAGGCGCCCAGCGCCAGCGCATGCAGCCCCAGGGCCAGCATCACGGCGCAGCCGAACGGGTCACGCAACTGGTAGCGGCCGATGAACGCCAGCGGCAGCGCCAGGCCGAGCACACACCAGGCAGGCGCCGCCCAGGGGCGGCCATCGGAGAGTCCGCCCAGCACCAACGACAGCGCGATCACCAGGGCGAACAGCACCGCCTCCTGGCCCGGCGGCCAGCCGCCCTGGCGGTGCACGCAATAGATCACCACCGCAAACAGCGCGATGCCGCCGGCGCCCACCAGGCGCCCGAGCACCGTGCTGGCCGGTTGCTGGCGCAGTCGCGGGCCCGGCCAGCCCAGGTAGCGCAGCACCGGCAGGTGGCTGGCCCAGAACGGGTTGTGGCTGGCCGGCAGGCCGGGGGTGCCGTAGACGATGGGCACCTCGGGCAACGCCGGCTGGAAGGTGCCGAACAGCCGGTCCCACCACAGGAAGGTGCCGCCGAAGTTCTTGTCGATGTACTCGGGGTTGGCGCCATGGTGCACCCGGTGGTGCGACGGCGTCACCAGCACCTGCTCCAGCCAGCCGCAGCGGCCCACCCAGCCGTTGTGGTTGTAGAACTGGATGGAGTAGTGGACGCTGCTCACCACCATGAAGACCTCGGTCGGCACGCCCAGCACGGCCAGTGGCAGGAAGAAGGGAATCGACGCGAGCGACGAGTACCAGGAATTGCGGATGCCCAGCGACAGGTTGAAGTGCTCGCCCTGGTGGTGCACCACGTGAATGGCCCACATCCAGCCGATCTTGTGATGCACGCGGTGCAGGCAGTAGAAGCCCAGGTCCCAGGCCAGCACGGTGAAGAGCCAGAGTGCCGGCGCGGGCCAGTGCGACAGCCAGCCCAGGCTGGCATGCCCGGCCACCCAGGCAAACACGGCCACCTCCACACCGCGGAACAGCCACAGCACGAGCTGGCCGGAATGCAGGTTGAAGATCAGGTCGAGCCAGGGAATGGGCTGGCCGCGGCGCCACTTGAGCGCGAGCTGTTCGGCGAGCACCAGCACCAGCATCAGGGCCAGCGGCAAGGCAAGGGCGTTCATGGCGCGGTCGTCTCCGGCAAGGGGCAAAGGCTGGCGTGTGTGGCGGCGGGGCGGCACAGCCGGCCCGCGGCAAGGCCGAGCACCACACCGGCGCCGAGGTCGATGGACAAGTGGCGCCGCGCCTGCACGATGCTGTAGGCGATGGCCGCCGCCCACAGCACCACCAGCAGCGAGCGCAGGGGCCGTTCGCGCCACTGCAGCAGGGCCCAGGCGGCCAGCACGGTCAGCGCGCCGTGCAGCGAGGGCAGGCAGTTCTGCGCGGTGTCTGCCGCCGCCAGCCATTGCAGCAGCGTGGTGCTCCAGCCGCCGGCAGCCGGCAGCGCCGGGTAGGCCAGGGTGGTGGGCCAGGCGATGAAGGCGAGCCCGCTGGCAAGCGCGCAGCACTGCATGGCGCGGGTCAGCCAGGGCAGGCGTGCCGCCGGGCAGGCCAGGTAGCCAAGCGGCACCAGCAGGAAGAAGGACAAGTAGCACCAGACGCCGGCCGGGTCGAAGGGCAGCAGGCGGTCCAGCGCCGACTCGGTCAGCAGCGTGGCCGGCCGCTGCAGCAGGCCGCCAAGGCTGTAGGCCACGCCCACGCTGCCCCAGCCGAACAGCAGGTGGCGCAGCCGGGGCGGCAGTGCCTGCAGGAGCGCCCTCATGCCGGAGCCCGCCAGCCGACGATGCGGCGTCGCTTGACGGTGAAGTCGACCGCCACCGGCAAGCCGGCCGGCGCGTCCCAGTGCAGCGCCTCGGTGGCCACGCCCAGTCGGGCGAACACCTGGCCCAGGTGGGCCCGGCAGCGCTGGTGCACGTCCGCGTCAAGCGGTGCGATGGCCAGGCCCAGCGCCCGCGGGCCGCTTTGCACCAAGCGGTAGTCGGCGTCCAGCGGCAGCACCTGCGCCAGGGCGCGCGAGACCACATCGGCAAATACCGTCACCGGCGCGCCGGCCGCACCCGGCAGGCGAAGCACATCGTCACAGCGGCCTTCGATGCGGTCGATGGCCAGCTCGGGATTGCCGCAAGGGCAGGGCGCGGCGCGCGCCACCAGGATGTCGTCAAGCCGGTAGCGCACGATGGGCTGGGTGCTGCGGGTGAAGTCGGTCACCAGCGGCACGAAGCGCTTGTCGTCCAGCCATTGCGGCTCGATGCGCAGGAAGGACTCGTTCAGGTGCAGGCTGCCATGGCTGCAGCTACTGCCGAGGAAACCTTCGGTCGCCTGGTAGACCTCGCTGACCCGGCCGAAGACCTGTTGCAGCAGCCGCCGGTCCTGTGGCTCCAGCACCTCGGCCACCGAGATGACCCGCTCGGGCGCGATGTCCAGTTGCCCAGCCTGCACTCGCAGCGCCAGTGCCCGCAGCACCTGGGCAGGTGCCACGACGATGCTGGGCTGCATGGCGGCCAGCGGGCCGGCATGCGCCTCCAGCGGGCTGAACAGGTCGAAGAAGCGGAACTGCAGGCAGGGTGTGCGTACCGTGCGGTAGAGGTTGCTGTTGGCGCGCAGGAACAAGGCCACCCGCTGCCCCTGCAGCAGCCCGCCGGGCAGCAGGCGGCCCAGCATCACGCCGGCCCATTGCGCCCGTTCCTCGGGGCTGACCACGAAGACCCCGCGCCCGCCCGATGTGCCCGACGACAGGCCGACGCTGTAGCGGCCCAGCGTGGGGCTGAAGTCGCGCGTCTCCTCGGCAGCCCGGGCACAGGCCAGCACCTCGGCCAGCTTCAGGCCGGCGGTGTTCATCTCGTCGAAGTGCGCCATCATCAGCGCCTTGTTCATCTGCGGCCACTGGTCCAGCGGCTGCTCCAGCCAGGGCCGGAACCACGCGCTGCGCGGCAGCACGCGACGGCAGTAGCGCTGCCACTGCCGTTCCTGGTGGGCCAGCAGCGCGGCACGGTCAGGCCAGCTCAGCCGGCGGGTCTGGCGAAAGGCGCCAAGCAGGCGCAACAGCTGGGTCACAGGGCGCCCTCGTGGCTGAGCAGGATGGTGGCGCCACCGCCCTGGTGCAGCCGGTGCAGCTGCTGCAGGGTGTGGTGGTAGGCCGGCGTGTCATCAAGAATCAGGTGCGTCAGCGGCGACGGCCCGCGCAGGTCGCGATAGCCGTGCTCCGACCATGCCGCATCGGCGGCCAGCAGGGTCCAGCCCGCCTGCGTCTGCACCAGCGCGCCGATGTGGCCGGCCGCGTGGCCAGGCAGCTCCACCAGCAGCAGCTCGCCATCGCTGCCGGGCACCGCACGGGCGGTGGTGAAGGGCGCCAGGGTGGCCGGCAGCGGCACCGGCTCGAAGGACTCGATGAAGCTCAGGCGAGCCTCGAAGTCCGGCGGGATCAGCCCCGGCACGAAGCCGCGGCGCAACGCCGCCAGGCCGCGCCGGCGGCGCGTCTGCTGCCAGCCGGTGCCGCTGCAGATGCAGGGCAGGCCGGGAAAGTCGCGCAGGCCGGCGATGTGGTCGCCATGGAAGTGCGAGAGGATCAGCCCTGTCAGGTCGCCCGGCGCGTAGCCGCGCTCGCGCAGCTGGCGGCACAGCGCGTCGGCCGCGTCGAAGTGCACCGGGGTCACCTTGCGGTAGAGCGCGAACAGGCCCTCGCGGGTGTGGTCGAGGAAGTGGGAGGCGTAGCCGGTGTCCCACAGCCAGCGTCCACGGCGGGTTTCCACCAGCCAGGCACGTGCGGGGAAGGCGCAGGTGTGCCAGCCCGCGCCGCGCAGCGCCATGCAGGCCATGTGGGTGCAGTAGCCGGCTTCAAAGACCGTGAGGCGTGCCATGTGCTCGTATCCATGCGGCGGTGCGCCGGATGCCTTCATCCAGGTCGATCACCGGTTGCCAGCCCAGCTCGCGGCGGGCGCGGCCGGTGTCCAGCGTCATTTCGTAGTGCAGCGCGCCCATGCTGTAGCGCGTGAAGGGCGGCTCACGGCCGGTGAGCCGGCCGCCGGCCTCCAGCAGCCGGGCGACGCCGGCCAGCAGCGGGTAGGGCAGCGCGCGGATGCGCAGCGGCAGGCCCAGCTGGTCGACGAACAGGCGCTGCAGCAGGTCGGCCAGCGTGGTCGGCGCCTGGTTGGTGATGTTGTAGACCGAGCCGGAGCGCAGGCCCGGCACGCGGCTGGCCAGGTGCATGGCATGCACCACGTTGCCGACATAGGTCATGTCCATGCGGGCGCGACCGCCTCCTGGCAGCGGCAGCACGCCGCCACGCTGGCGCATCAGGGCCAGCAGGCGCGGCACGATGACCCGGTCATGCGGCCCGAAGATCGCACGCGGCCGCAGCATCACCACCGTGGTGCCGGCGTGGCGCGAGGCGATGCTCTGCAACACCGCCTCCGCCTCGCCCTTGGTGGCGGCATAGGCGTTCACCGGGCGGGCCGGGCGCCAGGCCTCGTCGATCTGCTGGCGGTGGCGGAAGTCGAAGTACAGCGACGGCGTCGAGATGTGCACGAAACGCCGCACGCCCTGGCGCACCGCCGCCTCGGCCAGCCGCCGGGTGGCTTCGACATTGGCCGCCTCGAAGGCGCGGCGCGGGCCCCATGGGGACGACAGTGCCGCGCAGTGCCACACCGTGTCGACGTCCCGCAGCAGGCGGTCGGCCTGCACCGGGGTGAGCAGCGACAGGTCGGCCGGCTCGAAGTCCACGCCCAGCTGCTGCAGCGCAGCGCCCTGCTGCAGGTTGCGCCCGGTGGCCCGCAGTGGCAGGCCGTGCTGCAGCAGGTCATCCACCGCGTTGCGCCCCAGGCCACTGGTGGCGCCGGTGACCAGGACCTTCATAGCACCAGCACCATGCCACCCAGGGTGAGGCCGGCCGCCGAGCCCAGCAGCAACACGCGCGAGCCAGGCCCGACGCGCCGGGTCTGGATGGCCTCGTGCAGTGCGGTCGGCAAGGACGCGCTGACCTGGTTGCCGTGCCGGGCATAGATATCCACCAGCGCATCGGCCGGAATGCCCAGGCGCTTGCGCAGGTGCGACATCGACAGGTGGCTGGCCTGGTGCGGCACCACCGCATCCATCTGGTCCAGGCGGTGGCCGCTGCCCTCGAACAGGCGCGCCAGGAAACCGTCCATCAGCCCGGCAGCCAGCTTGAAGACCCGCTTGCCATCCATAGAGAAGAGGTGGTCTGACGGCAGCAGCCCGACGCGTGGGTTGCGCCGCGTACCGCCGGCGCGCACTTCGCACCACGCCTTGCCCTGGGGATAGGTTTCCAGCCGCTGGGCGGCGATGCCGCAGCCGCCCGGGCCGGCTTCGACAATCGCTGCTGCAGCGCCGTCGCCGAAGATCAGCGAGGCTTCCGGCTCGTTCCAGTCCAGCCCGCGCGAGGCGAGGTCGCTGGCCACGATGGCGATGCGCCGGTACGCGCCGCTGGCCAGCAGGCCGGCTGCCACCTGCAGCGCGGCCAGGAAGCCCAGGCAGCTGGCATTGACGTCGAAGGCGGGCATGCCAATGCGCAAGCCGGCCGGCTCGACGATGCGGCAGGCGGTGGACGGCAAGGCCTGCTCGGCCACGCCACTGGCGGAGATCAACAAATCGATCGAGGCAGGCGCCACGCCGCCGCGTGCCATGGCGTCGCGCAACGCCGCAGCGGCCAGGCCGGACTGGCTGTCGTCGTTGCCGGCATGGAAGCGATGCACCACGCCGGACTTTTTCTCGACCTGGCCGGGACGCAAGCCCAGCCGGCCATCGAGTTCGGCCGAGGTGACGCAGTGGTCCGGCAGCGCCTTGCCGGTGGAGAGGATGTGCAACGGAATCATCGGGGAGCCTCGTGCGGCATTTCAAGCGATGGCCGCAGCAGGCAATGGGTCGCGCTCGCGCGGTGGCCGGCCGTGGGCAGCACCGCTGCCGACGGCCACGCCACACCGGCGCGGTGCCGCGCGGGCTGGCGGAGGCCGGGACCCTCCCTGGTGGGCAGCGCAGCGCGGCCCATACCGGCCGGATGCGTCACGCCTTGTTTCTTGTAAGGACGGCAGTGTAGCCAGCGCCGGCCGCTTGCAGTGGGGGCTCCCCCCGCATGGGGGTCTTCGTGGCGGGCACATTTCCACGGATTGCCGGGATGGCTGGGGGCTGGCGGCAGCACGGCCGGTGGGGTGGGCAACAACGGGGGGAGAGGGGGCATGCGCGATATCGCAAAACAGCAACGGTGCGCATGCTCGGTGAAAAGCCGCACGCCGGGAGCCAGGCGATGCGCCGGTCTCGCCGGGCGATACCCCCGGGCGCCAGCGGCGGTACGCAGCCGTGGCCATTGACGAGCGCCGAACGGGTAACGGGCAGCGGCCGTGGGGGGACGTCCAGCCTCAGCTGCCGCCCACCCGGCCGCGGTTCGGAGCCCGCCATGCAGGGCGGGATGCGGCGATCGCTCCGCCATGAGCGACACTGCCGGGCGAGACTGCCGGGCCGTCCTGCCGGCGGCGCGTTTCTGTCCTGCCGGCTTCCTTCCAACCGCACGTTTTCCATGCTTCGCCCTGCCTTGTCCTCCTTGCTGAACCGCTGGGGCCTGCGTCGCCCTGCGCCAGTCACTCCCCACCCGGGGCCCCTGGCCTCGGCAGCCCGCCTGCTCACCACCGGCTGTGCCGCTGCCAGCCTGAGCGCGGTCGCTGCTGAGCACTGGCCGATGCACTGGAGCGGCACCGTCGCCTGGCTGCTGGGGCTGGCCTCCCACTGGCAATGGCTCTACCTGGCCGTTGGTGGCCTGGCCGGTCTGCTCTGGCTGGTGCTGGGCCGCAAGCGCGCGCTGCTAGCGCTGGCGGTGCTGGTGTTCGCCTGGTCGCGCTACAGCCCCGCTGCGCCGGAGGCGGCGCCAGCGGCCGCCGGGGAGGCGGCTGTCTTGCGGGTGGGCAGCGCCAACCTGTATGTCGGCACCACCGATTTCACGGCCCTGCAGGCGTGGCTGCTGGGACCGGCGGCGCCCGACGTGGTGTTCTTGCAGGAATACACGCCGGCGGCGGAAGCCGCGGTGTCCACGCCCGGGGTGCTGGCCCGCTATCCCCACCGGCTGCTGGCGGCCGCAGAGGACCCCTTCGGCCTGGCCCTGCTGTCGCGTTTTCCGCTCGTGCAGGCGGCGCCTTTGCTGCCGAAGGACCGCCGGCACACCCGCCGTCTGCGCGCCGTGCTGGACTGGCAGGGGCGCCCGGTGGCCGTGTCGGCCGTGCACCCGATGCCGCCGTTCAACGCCGAGTTCATGGCGGCCCGCGATGCCGCATTCCGCGAAGAAGCCGGCTGGCTGCAAGCCACGTCCAGCCTGGCCGTGCTGGCCGGCGACCTGAACGACACACCGTGGTCCACCGGCATGCGAGGGGTGGCACCCGGCTTGCGCCGGGCGACCGGCCTCGCACCCACCTGGCCCAGCCTGGGCGGCTGGCTCAGCGTGCTGCCGCTGGACCATGTGCTGGTGAGCCCGGCCTGGCGCCGGGGAGCGCCCCAGGGCGGCGCGTCCCTGGGCTCCGACCACCGTGCGGTCGTGGTGGACCTGATGCCCTCGCTTTAGCCCGAACCGCCGCTCCCCGATCTCGGGGGAGCGGGGGTGCCGGCGCGGCTGGCCGAAGGTACAGTGCGGGTCGCAACGGAGTACAGGCGTGGGCGGGCGATCAGCATGACAAGGATAGTGGCGAGGCTGGAGTCTCCAGCCGATCTCGTGCAGGCCGCGTTTTTCATCCACCGCTTGACCGGCGCGCCGCTGCTGCAGTCCCGCCGGCGGCTGCAATGCGGCGCGGTGGTGGTGGAATTCCTGCTGTTCCACAACGATCACACGGTGGTGGCGCAACAGTTGCGCTATTTGATCGCGCATGCCCCTGGCTTCGGCCGATTGCGGCTGTACGAGCTGGGCGACGACCCGGCCACTTGCGTCGACCCCGACGACCCGCGCGAGATTGCCGCTGCCACGGCACTGCAGCTTCTGGCCCGGTTCGAGCGCGACCTGGCCCGCTGCGTCGGCTGAAGTCGCACGGCCGAACGGCCGGCGGACCGGCTCAGCAATGGCGCTGTGCCGGCAGCCGGGCCGCCGAGCCGAGCTCGCCCGCACCGCTGCTGGCCGCCACCGGCGCCAGCCTATGGGCCATCGGTGGGGCTGCCACCTCAGGCGCCACCAGGGTCTGCACCAGCCAGCGCGCCGCCTCCAGCGCGTCGGACGGGTGCAGGTAGCTGTGGGCGGTCCAGACCGGGCGCCGGCTGTCCGGCGGGGTGGCTGCGCCACCTTCGATGCGGGCGGCAGGGAAGTAGTCATGCCGGGCCCCGATGGCCAGCGGCACCAGGGTCAGGCCGGCCAGGCTGAAGGCCGGCCCCTCGATGATGTGGCTGGCCACGCTGGCATGTCGGGACGCATCTTCCCAACGCAGCTCTGCATTGGCCGCCGCCTCGGGATCGAGCTGCGACTGGTGCTCCCAGCGCTCGCTCGCCAGCCGCAAGGCCTGCTCGGACAGCAGGCTGGGCCGCAGCACCAGCAAACGGGCGGCACAACGTTCGATCCACGCCGTCTTTGCGCGGTGTGTCATGGACTTTCCTCGGGTTGTAGGGTGGCCGCGGTTCGGGATGAAGCTGCGTTGCAGCGCCGCGGGGAGCGGCAAGAACGGCCAATCAAGGACTGTACAAATATACAGTATTTTGAGCCGCAAGCAATTGTGTGCAGCGTCTGGGCGAGGGCGCGGCCTGCGGTCGCCCGCGGCTCGGCTGCTTGCCGCGTCAGGCGCGCCACAGGCCCGGGTCGTCGGGGCCGGCGAATCGCCCTGTGCATGTCAGGCGTCCCGGCGGCAGGGCTTTGGACGTCCCGTTCGGTCGTTCCCTGAGGACAGGTTCCCCCAGCCGCTCACAGGAACGAGCCTTGCCGCACTTCCAGCGCGCCCCGCAAGGTACGGCGGCGCCCTTCACGGGAGGTCATCGATGGAAGGCGTGTTCGACTCATGGCCACCGGGAGGCGCGGCAAACGTCCTGGCGGGCTTGCGGAGGAATCGGCGATGGTTCATGCATTGATCGTCGATGACGACCTCCAGGCCGCAGAGACGCTGGCCTCGCTGGTGGCGGCCGAGGGGTATTCCACCGCCACGGCCCACAGCTTGCACCATGCGCGGCGGCAGTTGGCATCGCGCGCGCCGGATGTTGTGTTGCTTGACCTGCACTTGCCTGACGGCAGCGGCATGGACTTGCTGCGGGAGGCGCCCGTCGCGTCCTCGAGGGTGGTGTTCATCACCGCGCACGCCAGCGTCGACACGTCTGTGGAAGCACTGCGGCGCGGCGCGGCCGACTACCTCACCAAGCCCTTGCGTTTCGCCGACCTGCAGCGCCTGCTGGGCGATATCGCCGCACGTGCCGAGGCGCCGGCGCCGCTGTCGGCGGCCGCGCGGCCGGACCGCACGGCCGCTGGCCAGCCACTCGGTCGCTCGGCCGGCTGGCTGGCGGTGTGCCACCAGGCGCGCCGGGTGGCGGGCAGCGACCTGACCGTGTTCATCACTGGCGAGACCGGCTGCGGCAAGGAGGTGCTGGCGCGCTTCGTTCATGGCCTCAGCCGGCGCCGCGAGGGGCCGTTTTGTGCGGTGCATTGCGGCTCGCTGTCGCCGCGCCTGGTCGAGAGCGAATTGTTCGGCCA
Organism: Eleftheria terrae; assembly: GCF_030419005.1. Classification (NCBI taxonomy): domain Bacteria; kingdom Pseudomonadati; phylum Pseudomonadota; class Betaproteobacteria; order Burkholderiales; genus Eleftheria; species Eleftheria terrae. The sequence goes on along the minus strand of NZ_CP106951.1, from coordinate 872,272 downwards.
CGAGCGGGGCGCCTTCACCGGTGCGCACGAGCGCCGGCTCGGCATCTTCGAGCGGGCCGACCGTGGCACGCTCTTCCTCGACGACATCACCGAGATGCCGTTGGACATGCAGGTGCGCCTGCTGCGCGTGCTGGAAACCGGTTGCTTCCGGCGGGTCGGCGGCACCGTGGACATTGCGGTCGATGTCCGGGTGATCGCCGCTTCCAGCCAGGTGCCGCTTGAGGCCGCGCGTGCCGGCCGCGTGAGGGAAGACCTGCTGTACCGCCTCAACGTCTATCCGCTGCAGGTGCCGTCGCTGCTGGAGCGCATCGACGATGTGCCCTTGCTGGCCCGGGCCTTCCTGGCCGAATGCTGTGAGCGCGAAGGTGTCTCGCGGACCTTCTCTGCCGCCGCCATGCAGCGCCTGATGCAGCACAGCTGGCCGGGCAATGTGCGGGAGCTGCGCAATGTGGTGCAGCGTGCCTGCCTGATGGCCGAAGCCGAGGTGATCGAGGCGGAGCACCTCAGCCTGGGCGCGCCGCTGTTGCGCACTCCCTGCGGTGCTTCCCCGACCTGCGTGCGGCTGTCGGTCGGCATGGCCCTGGCAGACGCCCTGCAGGCGGTCACACTGGCCACCTACCGGATCTGTTGCGGCCACCGCGAGCGCACCGCTCGCTTGCTGGGCATCAGCAAGAAGACCCTGTACACGCGGCTGATCGAGTATGGCCTGCACGCCGGACTGGCGCCCGGGCCACCGGAGCCGGGCAGCCCTTGATGCAGCGCGCCCACGTCCTGGGCCGTCAGGCGGGTGCGCGCCTTGCTTGCCCTCGTGGGAACGGGGGCGTCCCCCGCATTGCTTTCACAGGAGCCGACATGGACCGCCAGCACAAGCTTCAGCAGACGCCGCCACGTGCGACACCGGGGGGCGGCCTGCCCGGTGTCGACGCTGGACAGGCACGTCCGGTCGACCTCGCCGAAGAGTCGGTCGCCGGTGAAGAGGACCCGGGCGCCGGCATGGACATGGCGGTTGGCCCGGGCGGGCTGTCACCGGCTGAGGCGGGCAACCTCGGCCCCGGGCCGCAGCCCCGCGTGCCCGGCGCCACCCCTCACTGAAGCGCGAGCGGCGGCCGGCCGCCTCACTGGGAGGGTGGCACGATCTCGCGCACCGAAGGCAGTGCGAAATCAATGCGCTGCCAGCCGTCCACCCGCAAGGTGGACAAGGGTCCGGCCCAGTTCACCAGCTTGCTGTACTGCCCGGTGCTCTGGCCCTCGACATCGACGTATTCGCTGAACAGGCGCCACTGGTTGCGCGGCTTGCCGGTGGCGGCGTCAAAGGGCGCGGTGTCGAGGTAGAGGCGGTTGACGACCCGCTTGCGGTTGCTCGGGTCGTTGTAGCTCACCAGCTTCAGGCCCAGCCAGGTGTTGTCGGCCAGCGCAGCCTGGAACTTCGGCGTCAGCTTCACATAGTCGTAGTTCGGGTGCGTCAGCTCCTTGCCGAAGCGGGCGACCCGGCTGCCGCCGGCCGGGCCGAGCGTCATCATCACGGCCGACGCGGCGTCGGGATTGCTGCTCGTGTGAGGGCCGCCCCGCACCTTCAGCTGCAGCTGCGCACGGTCGGCGTCGAGCAGCTGGTGCACGCGCATGAACACCGTGAACTCCTGGTTCTTGAAGTCATGCTTGGTGCTCAGGTAGCCCTTCTGGTTCTTCCAGGTGTAGTAGACCTTGTCTTCCTGGTGGGCGCGCATCTGCAGCCGCATGCTCCAGCCGCTGCCGCCGCTGGCATAGTCGAGCGGGAAGGCTTCGGTGGTCCAGTAGCGCAGCGCGCCTTCGTTCTCGGGCCACGCCTTCTGTTTCTTCTCGAGGTAGATGGTGGGGGTCGTGTTCGGATCGCGGGTGCCGAGGCGCAGCTGGCTGCCCTTGGGGGAAGAGGGCAGCAGCATCTGCACGCCGTCCTCGTCCACGCCCTGCGGTTGAGGCGTCGGGTCCGGCGGCGGGTTGCCGTCGGCCGCATCGATGCGGAAGCTGTCGCCGTAGACCTTCCATTCCAGCGGTGTCTTCAGGTCCAGGTTGCCCTTGCGCAGGAACACGCGCTGGGCGGTGTCGACGCGGCTGGTGTCGCTGTGCGCCTCCTCGGTTTTCATCGCGGCCACCCGGGCGTCGAGGAAGGCGTTCAGGTAGTCGACCTCGTTGCCGCCTTGCGACGGCGGCTTGGCCTTGCGCAGTGCCTTCTTGCGGATGCCGCCGAAGCTCACGCTGTCATTGCCGGGCCCGTGCATCACGATGGCGTCGTAGTAGATGAACTGGCCCAAGGCCCGCAGCCCGTCCTGCTTGGCCTGCTGCAGCGCCGGGTTGAAGTAGATGCTGTCCCGCATCGCGTCCTGGGCCTGGCGGAAAGCCGGGTCCTGGGCGGCCCGGATCCAGTCGGCGGTGAAGTTCGGGTCGAGCCCGTCATGAGAATCGGAGCCATAGAGCTGGCGCAGCGCCGGCAGGTAGTTGGCGAGCCGGTTGCCGGGCGATCGGCGGGCATAGTCCTCGACCACCATCAGCATGTCGCCGGTGCCCGAGCAGAAGCCGACGATGCCGGCGGTGTAGCCGCGGCCGTCGTCGATGTCTTCGATGTACTTGTACTGCTCGCGCCATTCGAGCGACGAGTTCTCCGCACTCGACACCAGCTGCATCGCGATGTCCTTCAGCCGCGGCTCGCTCAGGTCGGACCGCGCTGCGGCCGGCGCGACGGCGGTCGGCTGGGCCGCGGGGCCGCCGGCCGGCTGGGCCACGGCCTTGCCGCCTCCGGCCGCGAAGGCCGCGGCCAGCAGCAAGGTGAGCAGTGAGCGGTGGGGGGCGGTGCCTGTTGCGCTTCTTTCCGGCATGAAACACGGCCAGGCGGCGGGGGCTGCTGTGCGCGCCGGCCGCGCGCCACGCGCGGGGACGGCGGCAACGCGAGCCTGTGGGCCTGAGGACGAGGGCATCTCTTCTCCTGAGCTGATGGATGGGGCCGGTGCACCACGAGGTGCGCCAGTCGGGCCAGGATAGGGGGAGGGCAGAGGACGCCTGTGTCCTGATATATGCATCCTGATGTTGCAGCGGCCGGCTCAGCGGGCTTCGCCCGGGGCGGCGGCGGCCGACTTCAGCCAGGCGCGGAAGCCCTCGTCCTCGAAGGCATAGCGGCCCCGTTGCACCTTGCCGAGGATGCCCTGGGCTTCCAGCTGCTGGATGGCATTGGCCACCGAGGCAGGCGCCACCGGGTCGGCCAGGCCCAGTGCGGCAGCGACGCGCTCGCGGGTGGCTTTCGAGAACAGCTGCGGTGCCTCGCTGACCAGTTCGCGCAATACCGCTCGCTGCAGTGCGGTGCAGCCGGCGTAGACCTCCTCGAACAACTGGTCAGGGCTGTTGACCTGCTTGAAGCGGGCCAGCGCTTCGGCCGCATCGCGACCCGGGGCGTCGGTGATCCAGTAGCGCACGAAGTCGATCATCTCGCCGGGCCGGTGCAGCAATTGCGAGAACGCCCAGTCCAGCTCTGGCAGCGGCACCTCGCGCCGGCTGGCGGCGCGGTAGCGCTCGGCCACGAAGGCGACGAACTCCATGCCCAGCAGCGGGAAGTCCATGTGCGCGGCGAGCTTGAAGGCGGTCTTGCTGTGGTCGCCCACCAGGGACAGCAGTTGCGAGCGGGAAGAGCCAGTGAGTAGCAGCAGCAGGCCGTGGGGGTAGGCGTTGAACAGTGCGCGAATGGCCTTCATCGCGGCATCCCCGGCGCCGGACTTGCCGAGCGTCTGCGCTTCGTCCAGCATCAGCAGGACTGGCCGTTGCGGCTCCAGGCGGCGCAGCTCGGCGAACTGCGAGGCCAGCCAGGCCGCCGGGTCGCTGCCCGCGGGTAGCGCGGGCGGTGCCGCCAGGCCCACGCTCAGGCCGAAGGCGCCCACCCGCGTCACCGGGGTGCGCTGCAGCTTGCTGGTCAACTCGCGCAGGGCGGTGGCCAGCGCGGTGTTGATGGCGCCCAGCGGGTCCGGCTGGCTCCACAGGTCGACGTACAGCGGCCTCAGGTCCTGCTGCTCGGCCGCCTCGGTGAGGTCGTGCGTCAGGAAGTAGGTCTTGCCGATCTGCCGCGGTCCGAACACGGCCAGGGGCCGGCGCGGGGCGTCAGCCAGCAGGCCGAGGTAGTGGGCAGCGAGTTGCGGGCGCGGATAGCGCCAGGAGTCGATCCGCATTTCCTGATTTTTCCATACAGCTCGGAAATTTCCTAATACCCTGGAAATTCCCGGAAAAGCGCCGGTGCAGCCGCTGGGGTGAGCGAGTGTCGCCTGCCCTCACGTGGCAGCGCGCCTGATGGAGTCGTCAGGGCGTCATGACTTCGCTGCATGACCTCATTCGAATTGCGAGTTAGGCTGCCGACAGGCCTTCGCTTATCGTGGCGCCCTTCGCCACAAGCGGGGGCCGCGCTGCCGCAAAGACAGGGCGGCAGCGGGCGTGAAGGATGCGACCCCAGCAACCCTTTCGGCGCCGGTGTTCGCCCAAGCAGCGAACATCGGCCCAGCGCCACTCCCGTGTATCACACGTTCAAGCAGAGGAGGCTGTCATGCCCACATCCCAGCGACCGGCCGTGTTGGACCTCATCGGTCGCACGCCACTCCTGCCCGTCACGCGGTTGGAGACTGGCCCCTGCCAGCTGTTCCTGAAGCTGGAATCGCAGAATCCGGGCGGCTCCATCAAGGACCGCATTGCCTTGACGATGATCGAGGCCGCCGAACGCGACGGCCGCCTGCGAGAAGGTGGCACCGTGGTCGAGGCCACTGCGGGCAACACCGGCCTGGGCCTGGCCCTGGTGGCCCGTGCCAAGGGCTATCGGGTGGTGCTGGTGGTGCCCGACAAGATGTCCACTGAAAAGGTGCTGCACCTGAAGGCCCTGGGTGCCGAAGTGCACACCACCCGCTCGGATGTCGGCAAGGGCCATCCCGACTACTACCAGGACTATGCCGCCCGCCTGGCCCGGGACATTCCCGGCGCCTTCTATGCCGACCAGTTCAACAACCCGGCCAACCCGCTGGCGCACGAGCAGAGCACCGGGCCCGAGATCTGGGAGCAGGCGGGGCATGAAATCGACGCCATCGTCGTCGGTGTCGGCTCCGGCGGCACGCTGACCGGCCTGACGCGCTACTTCCGTCGCGTGCGGCCGGACGTCGAGTTCGTGCTTGCCGACCCGGTCGGCTCCATCCTGTGCGACCAGGTGCTGACCGGCCGCCATGGTGACGCCGGCTCGTGGGCGGTGGAGGGCATCGGCGAAGACTTCGTGCCCTCGATTGCCGACCTGAGCGGCGTCAAGCACGCCTACTCCATCTCCGACACCGAGAGCTTCGGGGCCGCGCGCGAATTGCTGCGGGCCGAAGGCATTGCCGGTGGCTCCTCCACCGGCACGCTGCTGGCGGCCGCGCTGCGCTACTGCCGTGCGCAGACCCAGCCCAAGCGCGTCGTCACCTTTGTCTGCGACACCGGCACGCGCTATCTGTCCAAGGTCTACAACGACAGCTGGATGATCGATGAAGGCCTGCTCAAGCGGCCGCTCTACGGCGACCTGCGCGACCTCATCGCCCGCCGGCTCGACGAAGGCACGGTGGTCAGCGTGGCGCCGCAGGACACCCTGCTCACCGCCTTCAAGCGCATGCGCCAGGCCGAGGTCTCCCAGCTGCCGGTGCTGGACGACGGCCGGCTGGTCGGCGTGATCGACGAATCCGACGTGCTGATCGACGTGCAGGAAGACCCCGCCCGCTATGGCCACAGCGTTGCCTCTGCCATGACCACCGAACTCGAGACCCTGGCGCCCAGTGCCGACCTGGCTGCGCTGCGTGCGGTGCTGGCCCGCGGGCTGGTCGCCATCATCGCGGACGGCGCGCAACTGCACGGCCTGATCACCCGCTTCGACCTGCTCAACCACCTGCGCAAGACCTTGTCATGACCCAAGACCGCATCGAACCCAGCGCCGACGCCCTCGGCTTCGCCACTCGCGTGATCCACGCCGGCCAGTCGCCCGACCCGTCGACCGGCGCCATCATGCCGCCCATCTATGCCACCTCCACCTACGTGCAGCAGAGCCCGGGGGTGCACAAGGGCCTGGATTACGGCCGCTCGCACAACCCGACCCGCTGGGCCCTGGAGCGGTGTGTCGCCGATCTGGAAGACGGCGTGCAGGCCTTTGCCTTCGCTTCGGGCCTGGCCGCCATCTCGACCGTCCTGGAACTGCTGGACGCCGGTGCGCACATCGTCGCCGGCGACGACCTCTACGGCGGCACCTACCGCTTGTTCGAGCGCGTGCGGCGGCGCAGCGCGGGTCACAGCTTCAGCTTTGTCGACCTGTCCGATCCGCAGCGCCTGGTCGATGCCCTGCGCCCCGAGACCCGCATGGTCTGGGTCGAAACGCCCAGCAACCCGCTGCTGAAGCTGGCCGACCTGGCCGCCATTGCCGAGGTCTGCCGCTCGCGGGGCATCATCACGGTGGCCGACAACACCTTTGCCAGCCCCTGGGTGCAGCGCCCCCTGTCGCTGGGCTTCGACATCGTGGTGCACTCGACCACCAAGTACCTGAACGGCCACTCCGATGTCATCGGCGGCATCGCGGTGGTGGGGCGCGAGGCGCGCCAGGCCGAATGGGCCGAGCGCCTGGGCTTCCTGCAGAACGCGGTTGGCGCCATCGCCGGGCCCTTCGACAGCTTCCTGGCATTGCGCGGCGTGAAGACGCTGGCACTGCGCATGGAGCGCCATTGCAGCAATGCCCTTCAGCTGGCGCAATGGCTGGAGAGCCAGCCCAAGGTGGCGCAGGTGCGCTACCCGGGCCTCACGTCGCATCCCCAGCATGAGCTGGCGCGCCGGCAGATGCGCGGCTTTGGCGGCATGATCTCGCTGGACCTGGCGACCGACGAGGCCGGTGCACGGCGCTTCCTGGAGCGCTGCGAGCTGTTCTCGCTGGCCGAGAGCCTGGGTGGCGTCGAGAGCCTGATCGAGCATCCGGCGATCATGACGCACGCCACCATTCCCGCGGAGCAACGCGCCCGTCTGGGCATCGGCGACGGCCTGGTGCGCCTGTCGGTCGGCATCGAGGACGCGGCCGACCTGAAGAACGACCTGGCGCAGGCGCTGGCGGCCATCTGAAGCTCCGACGGCAGGCCGCGGCGCAAGGGGCGCGCAAGGGGGCCGCCAAGCCGGTGGCGCGCTCCTTGGGCTGAGGCCTCCGGGCGGCTGGTCCCTGCCTGTTCGGCCGGACGCCAAGAGCGCGCCCAGCCCGGTGCCGCGTGTCGCCCGGGAAGGGGCGGCACGCCGGGCGAGCGCTGCCGCGGACCCGCCGCTGCTTGCGGCGGCGTCCGTCCCGCTGCTGCCCGCCGATGCAAGGACCCCGGCACACCAAGGCGGGGACTGCGGCATGATGCGCGGCTGGCCACCGCGAGAGCCTGCTCTTGAAAACAAGACAACTGAGACAACAGGTCGAGCGCATCCTCGACGAGAACCCCCAGCCAACCGTCAGCGTGATCGTGCAGGGCGAGCCGGCCGGCTTGCAGCAGGCGATCGCCCGCGCCGCGCGCGAGGCGCTGCAACGCCGCGCCACCACCCAGGCCGCCGACTTGCTGCCACCGCCCGTGCGGGAGCGCGCTGCGCTGGCCAGCGCACGCGGCGCCGGGCAGGCGGCAGCCGGCCGCCTGTCGGTGGCGGCCGTGCGGCGTGCCGGTGCCGCGGCGTTGCAGCCGATGCAGCAGGCCGCCTTCCTCAACAATTCGCGCCTGGCGCGCCGCTCGGATGCACACGGGCGACCGCGCCCCTTGCCGCTGGCCGGTGCGGCGGTGATGGAGATGGACCGCGACGACCTCGCCCAGCTGCCCCAAGCGCTGCCCGAGGCACTGGCCGTCTTCCTGAACCGGCGCATCCCAGTGCCGCCCCGCCTGCGGGCGCGTGAGCTGCCCGCCGAAGTGGGCCGCCGGCTGACGCATGCGTGGGGACTCGAAAGCACCGGTGCCCTGGCTTGCTGGGGCGCATTCGATGCCCGGGGCCAGGGCGTGCGGGTGGCGGTGCTCGACACGGGCGTGGAAGCACGCCATCCCGACCTGCAGGGCAAGGTGGCGCGTTTCGTCGAAATCGACGCCAAGGGCCGCCTGGTCAAGGAAGGCGTCGACCACGCCTGGGATGCCGACGGCCACGGCACCCATGTCTGCGGCACCATTGCCGGCGGCAATGCCAGTGGGCGCTGGATCGGCATGGCGCCCGACGCTCGTCTGATGGTGGCCAAGGTGCTCGGGCGCCATGGCGGCACCGACGAGCAGATCCTCAAAGGCATGGAATGGGCGGTGGCCAACGGTGCCGACGTGGTCAACCTGTCGCTCGGTGGCCTGTCCTTCGAAGCCGGCGTGCTGGACACCTACACCGCCGCCATCGTGTCCGCCCGCGCAGCCGGCGTGCCGGTGGTGGCCGCCATCGGCAACGACGGCGCCCAGACCACCGGTTCCCCCGGCAACGACTATTTCGCGGTGGCGGTGGGCGCGACGGACGTGCATGGCCGTGTTGCCGCCTTCAGCGGCGGCCGCACCCAGGTGGTGGAAGGCTCGGACGCCATCGATCCGGCCGATCTGCCGCTGGTGTATGCCAAGCCGGACCTCTCGGCGCCCGGCGTGCAGGTGTATTCCTCGATCGGCAAGGGCAAGTGGGAGCATCTCAACGGCACCTCGATGGCCACGCCGCATGTCTCGGGGGCCATGGCCTTGCTGCTCAGCCGCCCCCCGGCGGCCCGCCAGGGGGCGGCGCTGCGTGAGCTCAAGGGCGTGGAGCGCACCGAGGCGCTGGTGCAGCTGCTGCTCGGCAGCGTGCGGGACCTGGGGGAGAACGGGCAGGATCACCGTTATGGCTTCGGCGGCCTGGATGTGCTGGCCGCCTGCGGCAACGCGGTGGGCTTGGGTTATCGGCCGCGACCTTGAAAAGTGACCCTGCAGCCGTTACCCTGTCCGCCTGGACCCGCCTTCTCATGAGCCATTTGCCTGCCACAGCGCTACGCGACAACGATCTGCTCGACTTCGCCACCGAGGTCGGCTCGTCGCGCAAGACCTCGGTCATCATCGAGGCCCGCCGTGCACCGGTGCCGGCGGGACGGCATGGCGGCCGCAGCCCTGCCAGCGAGCCTCGCGACCTGCTGCCCGGGCCGCCGCCCGCCAGCCGCGCCGGCCATGCGCGAGACGCCGTGAAAACCGCGCTGGCCAGCACGATGCGGGAGCTGGAGGGCGTGTTGCAGAAGCTCGGCCTGGCCGCCTCCGCCCGCCGCAACGACCTGAGCGGGTCTTTTGTGGTCGAGGTCACGCCGCGCCAGCTGCGTGAACTGGCCACCACACCGGCCGTGCAGGCCATTCGCTGCAATCGCCGCCACCGTCGCTCGGTGGCCTGAATCTGCCGGGTCTCCCGGCTCCCACGTCGTTGTGCTGCTGCTCGACAGGCCCGCAGGCCTGCCTGGGCCAGAGCGTGTCGCCCGCCCGGTGCGTGGGGCCACGCACCCGTACTGTGGCTTGCCGGCCGGCAGCCCACGGTGGGCCGGCAGCCGGCGTGCCAGGCAGGCGCTCAACTGACGCGCGGTTCTGCCCTGGCGGGGCGGGGCGCGCTGGCGCGCGCCGTACTGATCGGCTCACCGTTGAAGAGCACCCGGTAGAGCGTGAAGCGGTTGAACAACTGGTGCACGCCCCAGGCTGCCAGCAACGAAGTCATGACGATCAGCAGGAACTCAAGCAGCACGGGCAGGTCGACGAAACAGAACGCCAACCCGGTCAGGAAGATCGGGATGATGTGGAACAGGTAGATGGAATAGGCGCTGTCGACCAGGTTCTGCACCAGCGGTGACGGCCGGTCCAGCCAGCGCGCGCAGGCGCCCAGCACCAGGTGCACGCCCGACCAGGCCGCTGCAGGCAGCAGGAACAGGCGCACCGCTTTCTGCCAGGCGGCGCCCTGTGCCGGCCATAGCGCGATCGCCAACAGCACCGCGACGCACAGCGGCACCGACCAGCGGCGCCAGGTGACCAAGCGGTCGAGCAGGCCGCGCTGAAGGAAACACGCGACGCCGAGTACGAAGAAGGGCAGGTTGTACAGCAGCTTCTGCGTCATCACGCCGCCCCACAGGAAGGTGGGCAGCGGCTGGCCGGTGAAGTTGTCGAAGGCGCCCACCACAATGCTGTACATCCCGTGCACGGCGATCGCGCCGGCCAGGGCCCAGGTGGGCCAGCCGGCCAGCCGGCTGCCGGCGCGTCGCAGCCACTCCAGCATGGCCGGCGTGGCGGCGAGGGCGAGCAGCGTGCTGTAGATGAGCAGGTCGATCAGGAACCAGAGCTGGGCCAGCCAGACGCGGCCGGCATCCGGCGGCAGGTGCCCGTCGACCAGGAAGCCGCGGGCCAGCGGGCCATGGGGCCCGGCATGGGTGCTGGCGATTTCGAGCAGGGCCACCTGCACCGGCGAGAGCACGAGCAGGCCCGTCACCAGCGGCACACCCAGGCGGAACAGCCGCCCGCGGAAAAAGCCCGCGCGGGAGCGCTTGGTGACCAGCAATGCGGCGAAGAAGCCAGCCACCAGGAAGAAGGCCGGCATGCGGAAGGCGCTCGACAGGGTACCCCAGGCTGTGAGCGCGGGCGACTTGTCGGGCGAGCTGAGTTCCCAGCCCTGCAGCGCGTAGACCAGGGCGGCGTGGAACGGCACGCCCAGCAGCATCAGGGAAGCTCTTGCGCCATCCAGCCAGTACAGGCGGCGTTGGGTGACCGGGCCCGCGTCGGTACGGCTCATGCGGTGATCCTCTAGTAGCGACAGGAAGCTCCAGCGGCACACCGGCCGGCGCGGAGTCCGGTGTGCGGTGGACAACGGTGGGAGCACGGCCGCGGCAAGCAGGGTCACTGCCGTGGCTCGTCTTCCCTTCGCTCGAAGGCTAACAAAGAGGGGGACGACCAGCTGAGCCGGCTGGTTACGAGATGAGTCACCCATCCGCCGGGAAAGCGCGTCGGCCCGTAAACAAGGTGTAGCAGGAATTCGACGCACAGCAAGCCGCAAGCCTGCTACGGCTGGTCGGCTTGTCAGGACGGCGGCACCAGGGGGCCCGCACCGTCAACGCGATCGGGCCGGCAAGGTGGCTGCCGGCTGGTTGGGTGAAAGCGGCGAACGGCCGCCGCTGGACGGCGGCGCGCGACAGCCTATCGGTTCGGCAGGCGTTGCGGTGCCGGGGCGGAGGCGGGTGCGGCCGGCGCAGTGACCGCGGCAGGAGGCGCCACGGAGGCGGGCGGCGGCAAAACCGGTGCGCTGTTGGCCAGCCGCTGCGCCCGCGCATCGAGCGCCGTGCGGGGGGTGGACTGGTATTCGGGGCCGGTGTTGGGGCAGCGCGCCGCGCGGTCTTCGCCGGCGCTCCACTGCTCGGCGTCGGAGCCGGCGCTTTCGGCCGGCGCCAAGCCCAGGGTGGAGAGCAGGGTGCTGGTGCCGGCATGCACCCGCGCGTACGCAATGCCGAGGTCGTATTCGGCATTGGCGTAGGAGCGGCGGGCCGTGTACAGCTCGTTCTCGGCGTTCAGCAGGTCAAGCAGGCTGCGCTGGCCGATGTCGAACTGTTTCCGGTAGGCGTCGCGCGCCTTCTCGATGGCCAGCTGGTTGGCATCGAGGTAGCGCAGCTGGTCGCGCAGCTTCTGCGTGTCGTTGAAGGCAATCGCCACCGTCTGTCGCAGGTCGCGGCAGGCTTTGTCGCGCAGGTCGGCGGCCTGGTTCACCAGGTCGGCCAGTTGGCGTGCGCGGGCGTCGTCGGAGCCACCGTTGTAGAGGTTCCAGTTCAGCACCACCTCGGCCACGGTGTCGTGGCGCTGGTCGCGCACGCTCTCGTAGTTGTGGCCGACGCCGGAGCGCAGCCGGGCCTCGACCCGTGGCTGGTAAGCGGCCTTGCGGCCCTCGGCCTGGGCGCGCACCGCCCGCAGGTTCTCGATGGCGGCGGTGACGGCACCACTGCGCGTCACTGCGGCTTCGATGGCGGCGGGGGCGGTCAGCGGCAGTCCTTGCTGCAGGGGCTCGGGCAGGCTGGCCGGCGGCGGCAGTTCGCCGACCAGCCGCTGATAGCGGGCCGACACGTCGTGCAGGTTGGCGATTTCGGTCGTCAGGTTGGACTCCGCCAGCGCGAGCCGGGCGGCCGCCTGCTCCAGGTCCACGCCGCGGCTGACACCGGCCTTGAAGCGAGCCTGGATCTGGTCGTGCGACGCCTTGTGCTGCACGTAGTTGTCTTCCGCCAGTTCGACCAGGCGCCGATAGCGCGCCACGTCGTAGTAGGCCCGCACCGCCTCCAGCGCGGTTTGTTCCGACACATCGGTGAACTCGAAGAATCGGCTCAGCCGTGCGTGGCCGAGGCGGTTCACCTCGCTGCGGACGGCCGCGCCGTCCCACAGCACCTGGGTGACGCTGAGGGTCGCTCCGGTGCGGCGCAGGCTGCTGCGCACCGGGTCGCGGGAGCTGACGCGGTCGCGTTCGTGGCCGGCGCTGGCGCTCAGGTCGAGTCGCGGTCGCCACCCTCCGCGGGCCGCATCGGCCTCGTCGCCTGCGGCGCGAAATGCGTTCAGCCGCGCGGTCACCTCCGGGTTGGACTCCAGCGCCTTGCGGGCCACCGACTGCAAGGCGCCCGTGGTCTGTGCTGCCGCGGGCAGGGCAGCGCCGAGCAACAGGGCCAGGGTGGTCAAGCGGGTCGTCAGGCTCATCGGCAGGCTTTCTCGTCGAAATCGGAAGATGGACAGCCACCCAGCGGCGGCAAGATCATTCAGGGACGGGCAGAGTGTATCCTTGTGTAATTTTGTCGGTACTCTGCTGCCCCTTGCTCGCTGGGAAACTTTGTCACCAATTGGCGTCGGGATTGTGGCGGGAATCGCTCGGGGCGTGTGCAACAACACCGTGCCCAGCGCCCACGGTCTCGAGAAGCAGCTTATCGGGGCAGCGCCGCCGGGGAGCGCCGAAATGGCGGGTGTTTCAAGGGGTGTTCCCAGGTTTTCGCCTGTCTCGATGCGCTAGCCTGCCGCCAGATGTTGTTGTCGCTGCCCGGTCCCTGTCGTGCATGCCGAGCTGCAAGGTGGTTGCTGTGCTGCCTGCTGCTCGGGCTTGGCTGCGCCGGTGCTGCCCTGGACAGCGACCGCCTGCAACGCGCGGCGCAGCGCCTGGGCCCGGCGGCCGTGGCGGCTGCCCGCGCGCTGCAGGGCGAGCTGGTGGAGCTGCAGGCGGGCGACGAACGCAGCCGGCTGCAGGGTGTCAACCAGTTCTTCAACCGCCGGCAGGGCTTTCGCGACGACCAGGTGGTGTGGAGCCAGCTCGACTACTGGGCCAGCCCGCTGGAGTTCCTCCAGCAGGGCGCCGGCGACTGCGAGGATTTCGCGATGGCCAAGTACTTCAGCCTGCTGGCCATCGGCACCCCGTCGGAGCGCATGCGCCTGGTGTATGTGAGGGCCGCCATTGGCGGCCCCGGCGGCGCCAGCCAGGCTCACATGGTGCTGGCCTACTACCCGACCCCGCAGGCCGAACCGCTCATTCTGGACAACCTGATCGGCGACATCCGGCCCGCGTCCCGCCGGCCGGACCTCACGCCGGTCTTCAGCTTCAATGCCGAGGGCTTGTGGCAGGGGGTCGGCGCCCTGTCGGCGGGCGACCCGACGGCCCGCCTGTCGCGTTGGCGGGAGGTGCTGGCGAAGGCCCGCGAAGAAGGATTCTTGCCATGAGCATGCAGAAGGAAGACCCATGTCCCTGATCCGCCAGATGTGGCTGGTGGTGGTGGCCACCGCGCTGATCGCCTTTGCCGGCAGCTTCACCGTCAATGTGGCGTCCGCCCGCCACTACCTGGAAGCCCAGCTGCGGGTGAAGAACAGCGACAACGCAGCGGCGCTGGCCCTGTCGCTGTCCCAGCAGAAAGGCGACCTGGAGTTGATGGAGCTGCTGCTGGCGGCGCAGTTCGACACCGGGTTCTACGAGCGCATTCGCTTCCAGGGCAGCAACGGCAAGGTCATCGAGCGGGTCGCCCGTGCGGTCGACCCGCAGGCGCCGCGCTGGTTCGTCGCATGGGTGCCGATCGAATCGGCGCCCGGTGTGGCGCAGGTCAGCGACGGTTGGCGTGCCCTCGGTTCGGTGCAGGTGGTGAGCCATGTCTCGTATGCCTACCGCGACCTCTGGCGCGGCTGCCTGCAGGCCGGTGCCTGGCTCGCGCTGGTGGGGCTGGTGGCCGGGGTGGTGGGCAACTTCATCGTGCAAGGCATACGTCGGCCCCTGAACTCGACCGTGACCCAGGCCCAGGCGCTCGTCAACGGCCAGTTCGTCACCGTGGCGGAGCCGCGGGTGCCGGAGCTGCAGCGGCTGACCCGGGCGATGAACGGCATGGTGCACCGCCTGAAGACGGCGTTCGACGAGCAGGCCGGCCAGGTGGAAGCCCTGCGCCGGCAAGCCAACTGCGACCCGGCCACCGGCGTCTCGCACCGCCGGCATTTCATGACGCGGCTGGAATCGGAGCTGGAGCGCGAGGATGCTGCACCACGTGGGGTGCTGGTGATGGTGCGCATCGTGGAGCTGGCGCGTGTCAACGCGGAGCTCGGCCGGCGTGAGACCGATCGGTTGATCCAGCAGGTGGCGCAGGTGTTGCAGGACGGCGCGCACCGCTGCCCCGGTGCCTGGGTGGGCCGGCTGAACGGCTCGGACTTCGCCCTGTGCCTGCCGGCGCCGGAGGCGGCCGGCGCCGAGGGGGGCGTGACAGCCGAAGCGCTGGCGAACGAGCTGGCGCAGGCCTGCCGGCCTTTTGGCGAAGCCCAGGGGGTGGTGCTGGGGGCGGTGGACTACCGCAGCGGCACGCCGATGTCGCAACTGCTCTCGGCCGCCGACGAGGCACTGGCGCGGGCCGAGGCGCAAGGCCTGTTCGCCTGCGTGGTGCAAGGCGGCCCGGACGCCACGCATGCGGCCGAGGGCGAGGAGGGCTGGAAGCGGCGCATCGAGGCGGCCTTGCAGCAAGGCCGGGTGCAGCTGGCCCGGTACCCGCTGGTGGACCGCCAGGGTGCGCTGGTGCACTCGGAGAGTCCCCTGCGGCTGCAGCTGGAGCCGGGCGGTCCCTACGAGTCGGCCGCGCGCTGGCTGCCGCTGGCGGTGCGCACGCAGACCGTGGCAGCCGTGGACCTGGCAGTGGTTGCCTTGGCGCTGGCCGATATCGGCCGGGGCGCCGGGCCACTGGGCGTGAACCTGTCGGTGGCCTCGGTGCTGGACCCGGGATTCGCCGCGGCCCTGCGCGAGCGACTGGAGAAAGCGCCCCAGGCCGCGCAGCTGTGGCTGGAGGTTCCCGAATCGGCCGCGGTGCGCCACCACGGGCTGGTGCGGGAGCTGTGCCAGCAGGTGCGCCACACCGGGGCCCGCTTCGGCATCGAGCATGCCGGGGAGCAGCTGTCGAGGATCGAGCGCCTGTACGAGATCGGGCTCGACTACATCAAGCTCGATGCGCGCTTCGTGCGCGGAGCGGCCGATGACCAGGCGGTGCGCAACTTCGTGCAGGGCACCGCGGCGATGGCGCACGGCCTCGGCATCCAGCTGTATGCCGAAGGCGTAACCCGGGCGGACGACGCCGAGGCGTTGTGGGCCTGCGGCGTGGACGGCATCACCGGACCCTGGGCCGGCTCCGCGGTGCGGCAGGGCTAGCAGCGCCGCGGCAGCTCGTCGCCATGACCGGTGGCGCTGGAGTGCAGCCTCCCGCAGCGGCTGCCGATGCTGTCGCCTTCCCGCTGCCGGGGCCCGTGAGTCCCCCTGTGACTTTGCGGTATTGCCGCTTCGCGGCGACGGGCTTACCGTGGTTCGGCGACCCTTCGCTTCGAACCGCGGCAAGGCCGGCGGGCCGGCGACCGCTGCCGTTGCCGACCGTTGCCGGTGGCTTGTTTCCCACTGCAAAGGAGGTGAATCATGTCAGTCCTTGATGAGGGCGCCGGTGGAGGTGTGAAGCCTGCGCGATCGCAGGGCTTCGACCCGGTCCTGCTTGCGGCAGGGGGCCGCACCACCTGGTGGTACACCTGAGGAGACAATCGCGGCCCGCAGTATGCGAGCCCCAATGTGACCTCCCCCGGCATCCTGATGTGGGCGCTGCGGCAGGGCAAGCGGCTGGAGCCGAACGGCAGCGCCACCTACTTCGTCGAGATCCTCAACGAAGGGCCGCAGGCGGGCTACCACAACCTCGAGGGAGGGACCTTCGCATGAAGATGACCGTCATCATCGACGCCGGCGGCACGCTGGTGGCCGCCGCGCGGGTCATGGGCCCCGATCCGAAGACCGGCCTGCGAGCCGGTTTGATGGCCGGCCCCGGGCAGCAGGCCCGGGAACTCGATGTGCCGGACCTGTGGTCGTCCTGCACGAGCGCACAGGAGCTGCATGACCAGCTGTGCGCCCACCTGGCGCAGCACCACGCGAAGGGCTGAGCACCAGCGAGGAGGCCGAGGCGCCACCCGGTGCCGCCCGCTGTTCAGCGGCGGCCCAAGGCGCCGCTGCAGGGTTTTGTAGGCGCTTGGCACAGCCGCCGTGACGGCGGCGCAAAAGAAAGAGGCGGGCCATGGCCCGCCTCTTTGCCCTGGAGCGCCGCCGCAGCACGGCGCCAGGCGCTCAGTCGGTCAACAGCTTGCCGCGGTTGATCAGCTCCTCGATGATCTGCTTGTCGGTGGCTGTGCTCGACAGGTTCATGTCGACGCGCAGGTCCACGTTCTCCAGCACGATGCGCTGGTCGGCCACCGTCGCCGAGTTGGTGCCGGTGAACTTGCCGGTGGAGCTGATCAGGATCTCGGTCTGCCCGCTGCTGATGTTGATGTCGATGAAGCCCGTGAGGTTGCCGGCCGTACCGTTGGGGCTGGCATCGCTGGCAGCGCCCTTGACCTCGCCACTGAGCAGGTCCCGCAGGTCCAGCACATCGCCACCGTTGCTCACCGGGTCGACGTTGAAGTCCTTGATGATGTCGTTGGCGGTGGTGGACGCACTGCCGGCCGTGCCACGGTCGGCCAGCTCCCAGCGGAACACGTCGGCGCCCGCATCACCACGCAGCACATCGTTGCCCGAACCGCCGGTGATGACGTCGGCGCCAGCGCCGCCGCGCAGGGCGTCGTTGTCGTTGCCGCCGTGGATGATGTCGTCGCCGGCACCGCCATAGATGAAGTCGGTGCCGCCCTGGCCGAAGATGCGGTCGTTGCCGGTACCGCCGTTGGCGACATCGGCCACTTCATTGATGTCGGACCTGCTCGAGTAGTAGAGCGCGTAGGTCGACAGGCTGCCGTCGGCGTCGAGCATCAAGCTTTCATCGATCGTCATGAACTGGCGAGTCGAGAGCGTGGTCGTGAGGGCATCGGAGTCGCCCATGTAGATCACGTCGGCACCCGCGCCGGCTTCGACATAGTCGTTGCCTTCCTTGGTGTCGAACACCTGTGAGGTGGTGGCGCTGGCGTCGGTGCCCGAGATGGCCGACACGGTGGTGGTGGCGCCGTGCGTGATGGCCACGCTCAGGCCGGTGCCGCTCTCGCTGACGAAGAAGCTGTCATCGCCGGACTTGCCCAGCATGGTGTCTGCACTGAAGGCCAGTGTGGTGGGCAGGGTGGTGGCGACCACCGTCACCGGGATGCTGATGCTGGAGCTTGCCGTGCTGGCGCTCGACGCTTCGCTGCTGGTGGCCTCCGCGGTCAGCGTGAAGCTGCCGCTGTAGCTGGACGGTGCCGTGACCCGCAGGGACGACAGGTTCCAGCCGCTCACGTTGACCGAAGTGACGCCGCCGCTCGCGGTGAAGGTGTTGCTGCCATCGCTCAGCGTGACGCCCACCGGGATGTTGGAGACACGCACGGCCAGGGTTTCGGAACCATCGGTGTCCGCCAGCGCGGCGGTGATGGGCGCCAGCCGCACGGTGCTGCCTTGCATGCCGGTGTTGTAGGCCACCGGGTAGTAGCCGCCTTCACCGGTGGCGACAAAGGCGCCGTGCTGGCCGCCGAGGGCTTCGACCTGGCCGATGCTGCCGTACAGCGGGATGTTGGCGGTCGACACATCGACCGCCGCCTTGCCGTCGATGCTGACGTTGAGGTCGAAATCGCCCGGGCCGCTGGTGTTGTAGACGAAGAACTCCAGCGAATAGTAGCCAGTGGTGGCCACCGTCATCGCGCCGGTGGAGAAAGTGCCGCTGTCGGCCTGGCCGCCGCCGCCCCAGCGGCCGGAGATCAGCGTGTTGCCGCCAATCTCCAGGCGCACCGTGTCGTCCGCGTAGCCGGTGAAGTTGTAGGTGCGGCCGGCTTCCAGGTAGATGAGGCCTTGCACTTTGTAGGCATCGTCGACCGCGACCGTGATGCGGGCGCTGCCGGTTTCGCCTGCATTGCTGACGGCAGCGCTGCTGGTGGGCACCGCGTTCTCGATGGCGGTTTCCATCGAGTCGGGCGCGCTGCTGCTGCTGGTGGAGCCGATGCCGGGCAGGGCCTTGAAGTAGTCGCGCATCAGGGTGCCGGCGCCGCCTGGCACCAGCACGGTGCCCGGGTTGACGGCCGAGCTCTGCGTGAGCGTCGGTGTGTCGGCCACGGGGGTGATGTTGATCACCGCCGTTTGCGTGCTGCCGGCGGCCGAACCGTCCGTGGGCGTGAAGTTGAAGCGGGCGTAGTCCGACTGCCGGTTGCCAGCGGCGCTGCCGCCGTAGGCGTCGGCGCCGCTTTCGTTGCTGTCTGGCACGAAGCGGAAGTGGCCGGCATCGATGGCTGCCTTGCTGATCACCGAGTTGACGGTGACGGCTGTCCAGGTGCTGCCGTTGGTGGACATCTGCAGCGTGCCGTCGGCCGGCAGGCTGGTGATGGTGATGCCGAGCGTGGTCGCTGCGCTGTCGACGTCCGTCACGCCGAACTGGGCCCAGGTGAGCGTGAGCGGAGTGTCTTCGGTGCCGGTGACGGCCACCGGCGTGGCAACCGGCGCGTCGTTGACGGCGCTCACCGCGATGCTGGCCGTGTTGGGCGTGGCATCGACCAGGCCGAGGTGGTCCTTGGCGGCGTACTGGAAGCTGGTGTTGCCGTTCCAGTCGGCAGTGGGACGGAAGTACAGCGTCAACGAGCCATTGGTGGCGCTGAGGTCGGTGTTGGCGGTGACCACTTGGGTCATGCCGGCATCGAGGTACAGCGTGCCGTTGGCCGGCAGCGCGGAGACCCGGAAGCTGGCCACGGTGCCGTCCACATCGGTGGCGGAGAGGGTGACCGGGATGGTGCTGTCTTCGGCGCCGCTGGCGGTCACGTTCGCGGTGACCGGGGCGTCGTTGACCGCGGTCACCGTGATGGCAGCCGTGTTGGGCGTGGCATCGACCAGGCCGAGCTCGTCCTTGGCGGCGTACTGGAAGCTGGTGTTGCCGTTCCAGTCGGCCGTCGGGCGGAAGTACAGCGTCAGCGAGCCATTGGTGGCGCTGAGGTCGGTGTTGGCGGTGACCGCCTGGGTCATGCCGGCATCGAGGTACAGCGTGCCGTTGGCGGGCAGCGCGGAGACCCGGAAGCTGGCCACGGTGCCGTCCACATCAGTGGCGGTGAGGGTGACCGGGATGGTGCTGTCTTCGGCGCCGCTGGCCGTCACGTTCGCGGTGACCGGGGCGTCGTTGACCGCGGTCACCGTGATGGCAGCCGTGTTGGGCGTGGCATCGACCAGGCCGAGGTGGTCCTTGGCGGCGTACTGGAAGCTGGTGTTGCCGTTCCAGTCGGCGGTCGGGCGGAAGTACAGCGTCAGCGAGCCATTGGTGGCGCTGAGATCGGTGTTGGCAGTGACTACTTGGGTCATGCCGGCATCGAGGTACAGCGTGCCGTTGGCCGGCAGCGCGGAAACCCGGAAGCTGGCCACGGTGCCGTCCACATCAGTGGCGGTGAGGGTGACCGGGATGGTGCTGTCCTCGGCGCCGGTGGCTGTGACGTCGGTGGTGACCGGGGCGTCGTTGACGGCGGTCACCGTGATGGCGGCCGTGTTGGGCGTGGCATCGACCAGGCCGAGGTGGTCCTTGGCGGCGTACTGGAAGCTGGTGTTGCCGTTCCAGTCGGCGGTGGGACGGAAGTACAGCGTCAGCGAGCCATTGGTGGCGCTGAGATCGGTGTTGGCAGTGACTACTTGGGTCATGCCGGCATCGAGGTACAGCGTGCCGTTGGCCGGCAGCGCGGAAACCCGGAAGCTGGCCACGGTGCCGTCCACATCAGTGGCGGTGAGGGTGACCGGGATGGTGCTGTCCTCGGCGCCGGTGGCTGTGACGTCGGTGGTGACCGGGGCGTCGTTGACGGCGGTCACCGTGATGGCAGCCGTGTTGGGCGTGGCATCGACCAGGCCGAGGTGGTCCTTGGCGGCGTACTGGAAGCTGGTGTTGCCGTTCCAGTCGGCGGTGGGACGGAAGTACAGCGTCAGCGAGCCATTGGTGGCGCTGAGATCGGTGTTGGCAGTGACTACTTGGGTCATGCCGGCATCGAGGTACAGCGTGCCGTTGGCCGGCAGCGCGGAAACCCGGAAGCTGGCCACGGTGCCGTCCACATCAGTGGCGGTGAGGGTGACCGGGATGGTGCTGTCCTCGGCGCCGGTGGCTGTGACGTCGGTGGTGACCGGGGCGTCGTTGACGGCGGTCACCGTGATGCTGGCCGTGTTGGGCGTGGCATCGACCAGGCCGAGGTGGTCCTTGGCGGCGTACTGGAAGCTGGTGTTGCCGTTCCAGTCGGCGGTGGGACGGAAGTACAGCGTCAGCGAGCCATTGGTGGCGCTGAGATCGGTGTTGGCAGTGACTACTTGGGTCATGCCGGCATCGAGGTACAGCGTGCCGTTGGCGGGCAGCGCGGAAACCCGGAAGCTGGCCACGGTGCCGTCCACATCAGTGGCGGTGAGGGTGACCGGGATGGTGCTGTCCTCGGCGCCGGTGGCTGTGACGTCGGTGGTGACCGGGGCGTCGTTGACGGCGGTCACCGTGATGGCAGCCGTGTTGGGCGTGGCATCGACCAGGCCGAGGTGGTCCTTGGCGGCGTACTGGAAGCTGGTGTTGCCGTTCCAGTCGGCGGTGGGACGGAAGTACAGCGTCAGCGAGCCATTGGTGGCGCTGAGATCGGTGTTGGCAGTGACTACTTGGGTCATGCCGGCATCGAGGTACAGCGTGCCGTTGGCCGGCAGCGCGGAAACCCGGAAGCTGGCCACGGTGCCGTCCACATCGGTGGCGGTGAGGGTGACCGGGATGGTGCTGTCCTCGGCGCCGGTGGCTGTGACGTCGGTGGTGACCGGGGCGTCGTTGACGGCGGTCACCGTGATGGCGGCCGTGTTGGGCGTGGCATCGACCAGGCCGAGGTGGTCCTTGGCGGCGTACTGGAAGCTGGTGTTGCCGTTCCAGTCGGCAGTGGGACGGAAGTACAGCGTCAGCGAGCCATTGGTGGCGCTGAGATCGGTGTTGGCAGTGACTACTTGGGTCATGCCGGCATCGAGGTACAGCGTGCCGTTGGCCGGCAGCGCAGAGACCCGGAAGCTGGCCACGGTGCCGTCCACATCGGTGGCGGAGAGGGTGACCGGGATGGTGCTGTCTTCGGCGCCGCTGGCGGTCACGTTCGCGGTGACCGGGGCGTCGTTGACCGCGGTCACCGTGATGGCGGCCGTGTTGGGCGTGGCATCGACCAGGCCGAGGTGGTCCTTGGCGGCGTACTGGAAGCTGGTGTTGCCGTTCCAGTCGGCCGTCGGGCGGAAGTACAGCGTCAGCGAGCCATTGGTGGCGCTGAGGTCGGTGTTGGCGGTGACCGCCTGGGTCATGCCGGCATCGAGGTACAGCGTGCCGTTGGCGGGCAGCGCGGAGACCCGGAAGCTGGCCACGGTGCCGTCCACATCAGTGGCGGTGAGGGTGACCGGGATGGTGCTGTCTTCGGCGCCGCTGGCCGTCACGTCGGTGGTGACCGGGGCGTCGTTGACCGCAGTGACATTCACCGTGGTGGTGGCGGTGTTGCTGGTGGTCTGGCCATCGGTCACCGACACCGTGATGGTGCGGGGCGTCGTGGCCGGCGTGTCGCTGTCGTTGGCGAAGGTGATGGCGCGGATGGCGTTCTGGTAGTTAGCCAGGCTGGCGGTGCCGGTGAGCGTGACGACCACCTGGCCGGACGTGACCGACAGGCTACCGGTGACGCCGGACGGCAAGGTGCCCAGGGCCAGCGAGTCACCGGCCTGGCGGTTGCCCAGGGTGATCGTGGCGCCGCTCAGCGAGGTGTGGTCGACATCGCTGAGGCCGAGGTCGATGTCGGCGATGGCAACGCCGGGGGCCTGCTCGGTGTAGGCGACGACGTAGCCGCTGCCGCTTGCACCGCTCGAATTGTCTGCATCCAGGTCAAGCACCGGCGCATCGTTGACTGCCGCGACATTGACCGTGACGGTTGCGGTCTCGGTGTTGCCGCCCGAGCTGACCGTGTAGGTGAAGCTGGTGCTGCCGTTGTAGTTGGCGGTCGGCGTGAAGATGAGCTGGCCACTGGCGTTGAGGCTGACGCTGCCGTTGGCCACGCCGACCGCGGCGCCACCGGCCGTGATGGTGGTGCCATCGATGGCGGTGATGGTGCGGCCGGCGTTCTCGAAGCTGTCGTTGCTCAGCACCGGCAGGGTGATCGTGGTGTCTTCGCTCGCGTTTGCCGTGTCGGCCGTGATGTCGGCCACCGGGGTGAGCGTCAGGTCCACGCTGTCGGTGTCGGTGGTGCTGCCGTCGGAGGTGGTGACACGCAGGCTGACCGTGCCCGTGGCGTCTGCCACCGGCGTGTAGGTCGTGCCGTTGAGTGCGGCGTTGATTGCAGCTGCGCTGCCGACCAGGGTGACGCTGCCCGTGCCGTTGCCGCTCACGGTGACGCCCGAGGTCGCGCCCAGGGTCAGCACGCCGGAGCCGACGCTGAGCGTGGTGGTCAGGGTGGTGCCGGCATCGACATCGGCCACCGTGATGGCATTGCCGTTGGCGGACGAGAACACCCGGGTCTGGTCTTCGGCGAAGCTTTGTGCGCCGGGCAGGGTATTCACGGGGGCGTCGTTGACGGCACCCACGGTGATGTTGGCGGTGGCTGTGGCGGTACCGCCGTGGCCGTCGGACACGGTGTAGGTGAAGGATGCGGCGCCGTTGTAGTTGGCGGCTGGCGTGAACACCACCTGGCCATTGACGAGGGCGACGGTGCCGTTCACCGGGGCCTGCACCGAGATGATGGACAGCTTGTCGCCATCGGCATCGGTGTCGTTGGCGAGCAGGGCTGCGGGGGTGATCACCAGCGGGTTGTCCTCGCGGGTGGTGAAGCTCTCATGCGCCAGCGGCAGGGTGCCGAGGGGGCGGTAGGTGGCGCCGCCGTCGCTGCTGATGCTGGGTTGGAAAACGGCATTGCCGCCCTGGTCCCAGTAGATGATCTCGACCACATGCGCGCCACCGCTCACGGTGAATGCGGCATGGGTGGTCGTGGTGGGGGACTGGTTGTTCGGCACTTCGGCAACGACCACGCCATCGACACGGATGGAGTAACCGTCGTCAGCCAGGACCCGCAGGTTGTACGTGCCGGCTTCGAGTTGAACCGTGCCGCTCATGCGAAGGATGGCGCCCCGACTGTTGGCCGGGTCGAGGTTCAACGACGCCGCGTCACTGCCGAGGAAGGTTTGCAGGGCGTTGTCGCCACCGAGGTTGCCGCTGACGCCACTGTAGTTCACCGTGGTGGCGACGAAGGTGGCATTTGCGGCTCGGGTGGCGATGTAGTCGCGCGCCTCGGCCAGCGAGTCGATGACATCGCTGGAGCTGAGTCCGTTGAACGCGAAGTACTCGCCCCGCAGGCCGGCGAGCGCGGTGGGGCCGTCGACGATGGCCACGGGGGCGTCGTTGACGGGGTTGACGGTCACGTTGACGGTGACGGTGTCGGTGCCGCCCTGGCCATCGTCCACCTTGACGGTGAAGCTGTCGCTGCCGTTGAAGTTGGGCTTGGCCGTGTAGGTGTAGCTGCCGTCCTTGTTGACAGTGACGGTGCCGTTGGTGGGGTCGCTGGCCTTGGTGAAGACGAGGGTGTCGTTGTCGGCGTCCGCGGCAGTGACGGTGCCCGTCAGGATCTGGTCTTCATTGACAGAGACGGTTTGGTCAGTGCCTTCGGGAGCCGGGTTGTTGACGGCCAGCTCGAAGGTTTGGCTGGCAGTCGCCTTGGCGCTGTCCGTTGCCGTGACCGTGATGCGGTACGGGCCGGAGAGGCTGGCATCGGACGACAGGGTGCCAGAGATGACGCCCGTGTTGGCGTCGATGCTCAGCCCTGCCGGCAGGCCGGTGGCGGTATAGGTCAGCTTGTCGCCCGCGTCGATATCGGTGAAGCCGCCAGCGGTGGCGATGGAGACCGGAGCGGCATCGGTGCCCGTGCGGTCAGCCAGGTTGCCAACGATCACCGGAGCATCGTTGCCGGCAGAGACAGTGACCTTGACGGTCAGCGTGTCCACACCACCTTGGCCGTCGTCGACCTTGACAGTGAAGCTGTCGGTGCCGTTGAAGTCCGCCTTGGGCGTGTAGGTGTAGCTGCCGTTGCTGTTGACGGTGACGGTGCCGTTGGCCGGATCGGTGGCCTTGGTGAAGACGAGGGTGTCGTTGTCGGCGTCCGTGGCAGTGACGGTGCCAGTCAGGACCTGGTCTTCATTGACAGAGACGGTTTGGTCTGCGCCTTCGGGAGCCGGGTTGTTGACGGCCAGCTCGAAGGTTTGAGTTGCGGTGGCGTTGGCGCTGTCCGTCGCCGTGACGGTGATGCGGTACGGGCCGGAGACGCTGGCATCCGACGACAGGGTGCCAGAGATGACGCCCGTGTTGGCGTCGATGCTCAGGCTCGCCGGCAAGCCGGTGGCGGTGTAGGTCAGCTGGTCGCCCGCGTCGATGTCGGCGAAGCCGCCAGCTGTGGCGATGGAGACCGGAGCAGCATCGGTGCCCGTGCTGTTCGCCAGGTTGCCAACGATCACCGGAGCATCGTTGCCAGCAGAGACGGTGACCTTGACGGTCAACGTGTCCACACCGCCTTGGCCGTCGTCGACCTTGACAGTGAAGCTGTCGGTGCCGTTGAAGTCCGCCTTGGGCGTGTAGGTGTAGCTGCCGTTGCTGTTGACGGTGACGGTGCCGTTGGCCGGATCGGTGGCCTTGGTGAAGACGAGGGTGTCGTTGTCAGCGTCGGTAGCGGTTACCGAGCCCGTCAGCACTTGGTCTTCCGTCGCGGTGACGGCTTGGTCCGCACCTTCAGGGGCCGGGTTGTTCACGGCCAGTTCGAAGGTTTGGCTGGCAGTCGCCTTGGCGCTGTCCGTTGCCGTGACCGTGATGCGGTACGGGCCGGAAACGCTGGCGTCCGACGACAGCGTGCCAGAGATGACGCCGGTGTTGGCATCAATGCTCAGGCCCGCCGGCAGGCCGGTGGCGGTATAGGTAAGCTTGTCGCCCGCGTCGATATCGGCGAAGCCGCCTGCAGTCGGAATGGAGACCGGAGCAGCGTCGGTGCCCGTGCTGTTGGCCAGGTTGCCAACGATCACCGGAGCATCGTTGCCAGCAGAGACGGTGACCTTGACGGTCAACGTGTCCACACCGCCTTGGCCGTCGTCGACCTTGACAGTGAAGCTGTCAATGCCGTTGAAGTCCGCCTTGGGCGTGTAGGTGTAGCTGCCGTTGCTGTTGACGGTGACAGTGCCGTTGGCCGGGTCGGTGGCCTTGGTGAACACCAGCGTGTCGTTGTCAACATCGGTCGCGGTCACGGTGCCGTTGAGCACTTGGTCTTCCGCCACGGTGACGGCTTGGTCCGCGCCTTCCGGCGCCGGGTTGTTGACGGCCAGCTCGAAGGTCTGAGTTGCAGTGGCCTTGGCGCTGTCCGTCGCCGTGACGGTGATGCGATACGGGCCGGAGACGCTGGCATCCGACGACAGCGTGCCAGAGATGACGCCCGTGTTGGCGTCGATGCTCAGGCCTGCGGGCAAGCCGGTGGCGGTATAGGTGAGCTGGTCGCCCGCGTCGATATCGGTGAAGCCGCCTGCAGTCGGAATGGAGACCGGAGCGGCATCGGTGCCCGTGCGGTCAGCCAGGTTGCCAACGATCACCGGAGCATCGTTGCCGGCAGAGACGGTGACCTTGACGGTCAAGGTGTCCACACCACCTTGGCCGTCATCGACCTTGACAGTGAAGCTGTCGGCGCCGTTGAAATCAGCCTTAGGCGTGTAGGTGTAGCTGCCGTTGCTGTTGACAGTGACGGTGCCGTTGGCCGGGTCGGTGGCCTTGGTGAAGACGAGGGTGTCGTTGTCGGCGTCCGTGGCAGTGACGGTGCCAGTCAGGACCTGGTCTTCATTGACAGAGACGGTTTGGTCTGCGCCTTCGGGAGCCGGGTTGTTCACGGCCAGCTCGAACGTCTGGCTGGTAGTCGCCTTGGCGCTGTCCGTTGCCGTGACCGTGATGCGATACGGGCCGGAGACGCTGGCATCCGACGCCAGCGTGCCAGAGATGACACCGGTGTTGGCGTCGATGCTCAGGCCCGCCGGCAGGCCGGTGGCGGTGTAGGTTAGCTTGTCGCCCGCGTCGATATCGGCGAAGCCGCCAGCGGTGGCGATGGAGACGGGGGCAGCGTCGGTGCCCGTGCTGTTGGCCAGGTTGCCAATGATCACCGGAGCATCGTTGCCAGCAGAGACGGTGACCTTGACGGTCAAGGTGTCCACACCACCTTGGCCGTCGTCGACCTTGACAGTGAAGCTGTCAATGCCGTTGAAGTCAGCCTTGGGCGTGTAGGTGTAGCTGCCGTTGCTGTTGACGGTGACAGTGCCGTTGGCCGGATCGGTGGCCTTGGTGAACACCAGCGTGTCGTTGTCGACGTCGGTCGCGGTCACGGTGCCGTTGAGCACTTGGTCTTCCGCCACGGTGACAGCTTGGTCCGCGCCTTCGGGAGCCGGGTTGTTGACGGCCAGCTCGAAGGTCTGAGTTGCAGTGGCGTTGGCGCTATCAGTGGCGGTGACGGTGATGCGGTACGGGCCCGCAACGCTGGCATCCGACGCCAGCGTGCCAGAGATGACACCGGTGTTGGCGTCGATGCTCAGGCCCGCCGGCAGGCCGGTGGCGGTGTAGGTGAGCTTGTCGCCCGCGTCGATATCGGCGAAGCCGCCAGCGGTGGCGATGGAGACGGGGGCAGCGTCGGTGCCCGTGCTGTTGGCCAGGTTGCCAATGATCACCGGAGCATCGTTGCCAGCAGAGACGGTGACCTTGACGGTCAAGGTGTCCACACCACCTTGGCCGTCGTCGACCTTGACAGTGAAGCTGTCAGTGCCGTTGAAGTCAGCCTTGGGCGTGTAGGTGTAGCTGCCGTTGCTGTTGACGGTGACAGTGCCGTTGGCCGGATCGGTGGCCTTGGTGAAGACGAGGGTGTCGTTGTCGGCATCGGTCGCGGTCAGGGTGCCGGTCAGCACTTGGTCTTCGGCAACGGTAGCTGTCTGATCCGCACCTTCGGGAGCCGGGTTGTTGACGGCCAGCTCGAAGGTCTGAGTTGCGGTGGCGTTGGCGCTATCGGTGGCGGTGACGGTGATGCGGTACGGGCCGGAGACGCTGGCATCCGACGAGAGCGTGCCGGAGATGACACCGGTAGTGGCGTCAATACTCAGGCCCGCCGGCAGGCCGGTGGCGGTATAGGTGAGCTGGTCGCCCGCGTCGATATCGGTGAAGCCGCCTGCAGTCGGAATGGAGACCGGAGCGGCATCGGTGCCCGTGCGGTCAGCCAGGTTGCCAACGATCACCGGAGCATCGTTGCCAGCAGAGACGGTGACCTTGACGGTCAGCGTATCCACACCGCCTTGGCCGTCGTCGACCTTGACGGTGAAGCTGTCGGTGCCGTTGAAGTCAGCTTTGGGCGTGTAGGTGTAGCTGCCGTTGCTGTTGACGGTGACGGTGCCGTTGGCCGGATCGGTGGCCTTGGTGAACACCAGCGTGTCGTTGTCGGCATCGGTCGCGGTCACGGTGCCGGTCAGCACTTGGTCTTCCGTCGCGGTGACAGCTTGGTCCGCACCTTCGGGAGCCGGGTTGTTAACGGCCAGCTCAAAGGTCTGAGTTGCAGTGGCCTTGGCGCTGTCGGTAGCGGTGACGGTGATGCGGTACGGACCCGCAATGCTGGCATCCGACGACAGCGTGCCAGAGATGACACCGGTGTTGGTGTCGATGCTCAAGCCCGCCGGCAGGCCGGTGGCGGTGTAAGTCAGCTTGTCGCCCGCGTCGATGTCGGCGAAACCCCCAGCGGTGGCGATGGAGACCGGAGCAGCGTCGGTGCCCGTGCTGTTGGACAGGTTGCCAACGATCACCGGAGCATCGTTGCCGGCAGAGACAGTGACCTTGACGGTCAGCGTGTCCACACCACCTTGGCCGTCGTCGACCTTGACAGTGAAGCTGTCAGTGCCGTTGAAGTCCGCCTTGGGCGTGTAGGTGTAGCTGCCGTTGCTGTTGACGGTGACGGTGCCGTTGGCCGGGTCGCTGGCCTTGGTGAAGACGAGGGTGTCGTTGTCGGCGTCCGTGGCAGTGACGGTGCCAGTCAGGACTTGGTCTTCATTGACAGAGACGGTTTGGTCAGTGCCTTCGGGAGCCGGGTTGTTGACGGCCAGCTCGAAGGTTTGGCTGGCAGTCGCCTTGGCGCTGTCGGTGGCCGTGACGGTGATGCGGTACGGGCCGGAGACGCTGGCATCGGACGACAGGGTGCCAGAGATGACACCGGTGTTGGTGTCGATGCTCAAGCCCGCCGGCAGGCCGGTCGCGGTATAGGTGAGCTGGTCGCCCGCGTCGATATCGGCGAAGCCGCCAGCGGTGGCGATGGAGACGGGGGCAGCGTCGGTGCCCGTGCTGTTGGCCAGGTTGCCAATGATCACCGGAGCATCGTTGCCAGCAGAGACGGTGACCTTGACGGTCAACGTATCCACACCGCCTTGGCCGTCGTCGACCTTGACGGTGAAGCTGTCGGTGCCGTTGAAGTCAGCCTTGGGCGTGTAGGTGTAGCTGCCGTTGCTGTTGACGGTGACGGTGCCGTTGGCCGGGTCGGTCGCCTTGCTGAAGACGAGGGTGTCGTTGTCAGCGTCGGTAGCGGTTACCGAGCCCGTCAGCACTTGGTCTTCGGCCACGGTGACGGCTTGATCCGCACCTTCCGGCGCCGGGTTGTTGACAGCCAGCTCGAAGGTCTGAGTTGCGGTGGCGTTGGCGCTGTCGGTGGCGGTGACGGTGATGCGGTACGGACCCGCAACGCTGGCATCCGACGACAGCGTGCCAGAGATGACGCCGGTGTTGGCGTCGATGCTCAGGCCTGCGGGCAAGCCGGTGGCGGTATAGGTGAGCTGGTCGCCCGCGTCGATATCGGTGAAGCCGCCTGCAGTCGGAATGGAGACCGGAGCAGCATCGGTGCCCGTGCGGTCAGCCAGGTTGCCAACGATCACCGGAGCATCGTTGCCGGCAGAGACAGTGACCTTGACGGTCAGCGTGTCCACACCACCTTGGCCGTCGTCGACCTTGACAGTGAAGCTGTCAGTGCCGTTGAAGTCCGCCTTAGGCGTGTAGGTGTAGCTGCCGTTGCTGTTGACGGTGACGGTGCCGTTGGCCGGGTCAGTCGCCTTGCTGAAGACGAGGGTGTCGTTGTCAGCGTCGATAGCGGTTACCGAGCCCGTCAGCACTTGGTCTTCCGTCGCGGTGACGGCTTGGTCCGCACCTTCAGGAGCCGGGTTGTTGACAGCCAGCTCGAAGGTCTGAGTTGCGGTGGCGTTGGCGCTGTCGGTGGCGGTGACGGTGATGCGGTACGGGCCCGCAACGCTGGCATCCGACGACAGCGTGCCAGAGATGACGCCGGTGTTGGCATCAATGCTCAGGCCCGCCGGCAGGCCGGTGGCGGTATAGGTCAGCTGGTCGCCCGCGTCGATGTCGGCGAAGCCGCCAGCGGTGGCGATGGAGACCGGAGCAGCGTCGGTGCCCGTGCTGTTGGCCAGGTTGCCAACGATCACCGGAGCATCGTTGCCAGCAGAGACGGTGACCTTGACGGTCAACGTGTCCACACCGCCTTGGCCGTCGTCGACCTTGACAGTGAAGCTGTCAGTGCCGTTGAAGTCAGCCTTGGGCGTGTAGGTGTAGCTGCCGTTGCTGTTGACGGTGACGGTGCCGTTGGCCGGGTCAGTCGCCTTGCTGAAGACGAGGGTGTCGTTGTCAGCGTCGGTAGCGGTTACCGAGCCCGTCAGCACTTGGTCTTCCGTCGCGGTGACGGCTTGGTCCGCACCTTCAGGAGCCGGGTTGTTGACAGCCAGCTCGAAGGTCTGAGTTGCGGTGGCGTTGGCGCTGTCGGTGGCGGTGACGGTGATGCGGTACGGGCCCGCAACGCTGGCATCCGACGACAGCGTGCCAGAGATGACGCCGGTGTTGGCATCAATGCTCAGGCCCGCCGGCAAGCCGGTGGCGGTGTAGGTCAGCTGGTCGCCCGCGTCGATGTCGGCGAAGCCGCCAGCGGTGGCAATGGAGACCGGAGCGGCATCGGTGCCCGTGCGGTCAGCCAGGTTGCCAACGATCACCGGAGCATCGTTGCCAGCAGAGACGGTGACCTTGACGGTCAACGTGTCCACACCGCCTTGGCCGTCGTCGACCTTGACGGTGAAGCTGTCGGTGCCGTTGAAGTCCGCCTTGGGCGTGTAGGTGTAGCTGCCGTTGCTGTTGACGGTGACGGTGCCGTTGGCCGGATCGGTGGCCTTGGTGAAGACGAGGGTGTCGTTGTCGGCATCGGTCGCGGTCAGGGTGCCGGTCAGCACTTGGTCTTCGGCAACGGTAGCTGTCTGATCCGCACCTTCGGGAGCCGGGTTGTTGACAGCCAGCTCGAAGGTCTGAGTCGCGGTGGCTTTGGCGCTGTCCGTCGCCGTGACCGTGATGCGGTACGGGCCGGAGACGCTGGCATCCGACGACAGCGTGCCGGAGATGACGCCGGTGTTGGCGTCGATGCTCAGGCCCGCCGGCAGGCCGGTGGCGGTATAGGTCAGCTGGTCGCCCGCGTCGATGTCGGCGAAGCCGCCAGCGGTGGCGATGGAGACCGGAGCGGCATCGGTGCCCGTGCGGTCAGCCAGGTTGCCAACGATCACCGGAGCATCGTTGCCAGCAGAGACGGTGACCTTGACGGTCAAGGTGTCCACACCGCCTTGGCCGTCGTCGACCTTGACAGTGAAGCTGTCGGTGCCGTTGAAGTCCGCCTTGGGCGTGTAGGTGTAGCTGCCGTTGCTGTTGACGGTGACGGTGCCGTTGGCCGGGTCAGTCGCCTTGCTGAAGACGAGGGTGTCGTTGTCAGCGTCGGTAGCGGTTACCGAGCCCGTCAGCACTTGGTCTTCCGTCGCGGTGACGGCTTGGTCCGCACCTTCAGGAGCCGGGTTGTTGACAGCCAGCTCGAAGGTCTGAGTTGCGGTGGCGTTGGCGCTGTCGGTGGCGGTGACGGTGATGCGGTACGGGCCGGAGACGCTGGCATCCGACGACAGCGTGCCAGAGATGACGCCGGTGTTGGCATCAATGCTCAGGCCCGCCGGCAAGCCGGTGGCGGTGTAGGTCAGCTGGTCGCCCGCGTCGATATCGGCGAAGCCGCCAGCGGTGGCAATGGAGACCGGAGCGGCATCGGTGCCCGTGCGGTCAGCCAGGTTGCCAACGATCACCGGAGCATCGTTGCCAGCAGAGACGGTGACCTTGACGGTCAACGTGTCCACACCGCCTTGGCCGTCGTCGACCTTGACGGTGAAGCTGTCAGTGCCGTTGAAGTCCGCCTTGGGCGTGTAGGTGTAGCTGCCGTTGCTGTTGACGGTGACGGTGCCGTTGGCCGGGTCAGTCGCCTTGCTGAAGACGAGGGTGTCGTTGTCAGCGTCGGTAGCGGTTACTGAGCCCGTCAGCACTTGGTCTTCCGTCGCGGTGACGGCTTGGTCCGCACCTTCAGGAGCCGGGTTGTTCACGGCCAGCTCGAAGGTTTGGCTGGCAGTCGCCTTGGCGCTGTCCGTTGCCGTGACCGTGATGCGGTACGGGCCGGAGACGCTGGCATCGGACGACAGGGTGCCAGAGATGACACCGGTGTTGGTGTCGATGCTCAAGCCCGCCGGCAGGCCGGTGGCGGTGTAGGTCAGCTGGTCGCCCGCGTCGATGTCGGCGAAGCCGCCAGCGGTGGCAATGGAGACCGGAGCGGCATCGGTGCCCGTGCGGTCAGCCAGGTTGCCAACGATCACCGGAGCATCGTTGCCGGCAGAGACGGTGACCTTGACGGTCAGCGTGTCCACACCACCTTGGCCGTCGTCGACCTTGACAGTGAAGCTGTCGGTGCCGTTGAAGTCCGCCTTGGGCGTGTAGGTGTAGCTGCCGTTGCTGTTGACGGTGGCGGTGCCGTTGGCCGGATCGGTGGCCTTGGTGAAGACGAGGGTGTCGTTGTCAGCGTCGGTAGCGGTTACCGAGCCCGTCAGCACTTGGTCTTCCGTCGCGGTGACGGCTTGGTCCGCACCTTCAGGGGCCGGGTTGTTCACGGCCAGTTCGAAGGTTTGGCTGGCAGTCGCCTTGGCGCTGTCCGTTGCCGTGACCGTGATGCGGTACGGGCCGGAAACGCTGGCGTCCGACGACAGCGTGCCGGAGATGACGCCGGTGTTGGCGTCGATGCTCAGGCCCGCCGGCAGGCCGGTGGCGGTGTAGGTCAGCTGGTCGCCCGCGTCGATGTCGGTGAAGCCGCCAGCGGTGGCGATGGAGACGGGGGCAGCGTCGGTGCCCGTGCGGTCAGCCAGGTTGCCAACGATCACCGGAGCATCGTTGCCAGCAGAGACGGTGACCTTGACGGTCAGCGTGTCCACACCGCCTTGGCCGTCGTCGACCTTGACGGTGAAGCTGTCGGCGCCGTTGAAGTCCGCCTTGGGCGTGTAGGTGTAGCTGCCGTTGCTGTTGACGGTGACGGTGCCGTTGGCCGGGTCGCTGGCCTTGGTGAAGACGAGGGTGTCGTTGTCGGCGTCCGTGGCAGTGACGGTGCCAGTCAGGACCTGGTCTTCATTGACAGAGACGGTTTGGTCAGTGCCTTCGGGAGCCGGGTTGTTGACGGCCAGCTCGAAGGTTTGGCTGGCAGTCGCCTTGGCGCTGTCGGTGGCCGTGACGGTGATGCGGTACGGGCCGGAGACGCTGGCATCCGACGACAGGGTGCCAGAGATGACACCGGTGTTGGTGTCGATGCTCAAGCCCGCCGGCAGGCCGGTCGCGGTATAGGTGAGCCTGTCGCCCGCGTCGATATCGGCGAAGCCGCCAGCGGTGGCGATGGAGACGGGGGCAGCGTCGGTGCCCGTGCTGTTGGCCAGGTTGCCAACGATCACCGGAGCATCGTTGCCAGCAGAGACGGTGACCTTGACGGTCAGCGTGTCCACACCGCCTTGGCCGTCGTCGACCTTGACGGTGAAGCTGTCGGCGCCGTTGAAGTCCGCCTTGGGCGTGTAGGTGTAGCTGCCGTTGCTGTTGACGGTGACGGTGCCGTTGGCCGGGTCGGTGGCCTTGGTGAACACCAGCGTGTCGTTGTCGGCGTCGGTAGCGGTTACCGAGCCGGTCAGCACTTGGTCTTCCGTCGCGGTGACGGCTTGGTCCGCACCTTCAGGAGCCGGGTTGTTGACGGCCAGTTCGAACGTCTGGCTGGCAGTGGCCTTGGCGCTGTCCGTCGCCGTGACCGTGATTCGGTACGGGCCGGAGACGCTGGCATCGGACGACAGCGTGCCAGAGATGACGCCGGTGTTGGCGTCGATGCTCAGGCCCGCCGGCAGGCCGATGGCGGTATAGGTGAGCTGGTCGCCCGCGTCGATATCGGTGAAGCCGCCTGCAGTCGGAATGGAGACCGGAGCAGCGTCGGTGCCCGTGCTGTTGGCCAGGTTGCCAACGATCACCGGAGCATCGTTGCCGGCAGAGACAGTGACCTTGACGGTCAGCGTGTCCACACCACCTTGACCGTCGTCGACCTTGACAGTGAAGCTGTCAGTGCCGTTGAAGTCCGCCTTGGGCGTGTAGGTGTAGCTGCCGTTGCTGTTGACGGTGACGGTGCCGTTGGCCGGATCGGTGGCCTTGGTGAACACCAGCGTGTCGTTGTCGGCATCGGTCGCGGTCACGGTGCCGGTCAGCACTTGGTCTTCGGCAACGGTCGCGGTCTGATCCGCACCTTCGGGAGCCGGGTTGTTAACGGCCAGCTCAAAGGTCTGAGTTGCAGTGGCCTTGGCGCTGTCGGTAGCGGTGACGGTGATGCGGTACGGACCCGCAACGCTGGCATCCGACGACAGGGTGCCAGAGATGACGCCCGTGTTGGCGTCGATGCTCAGGCTCGCCGGCAAGCCGGTGGCGGTGTAGGTCAGCTGGTCGCCCGCGTCGATGTCGGCGAAGCCGCCAGCTGTGGCGATGGAGACCGGAGCAGCATCGGTGCCCGTGCTGTTCGCCAGGTTGCCAACGATCACCGGAGCATCGTTGCCAGCAGAGACGGTGACCTTGACGGTCAACGTGTCCACACCGCCTTGGCCGTCGTCGACCTTGACGGTGAAGCTGTCGGTGCCGTTGAAGTCCGCCTTGGGCGTGTAGGTGTAGCTGCCGTTGCTGTTGACGGTGACGGTGCCGTTGGCCGGATCGGTGGCCTTGGTGAACACCAGCGTGTCGTTGTCGGCGTCGGTAGCGGTTACCGAGCCCGTCAGCACTTGGTCTTCCGTCGCGGTGACGGCTTGGTCCGCACCTTCAGGGGCCGGGTTGTTCACGGCCAGTTCGAAGGTTTGGCTGGCAGTCGCCTTGGCGCTGTCCGTTGCCGTGACCGTGATGCGGTACGGGCCGGAAACGCTGGCGTCCGACGACAGCGTGCCAGAGATGACGCCGGTGTTGGCATCAATGCTCAGGCCCGCCGGCAGGCCGGTGGCGGTATAGGTAAGCTTGTCGCCCGCGTCGATATCGGCGAAGCCGCCTGCAGTCGGAATGGAGACCGGAGCAGCGTCGGTGCCCGTGCTGTTGGCCAGGTTGCCAACGATCACCGGAGCATCGTTGCCAGCAGAGACGGTGACCTTGACGGTCAACGTGTCCACACCGCCTTGGCCGTCGTCGACCTTGACAGTGAAGCTGTCAATGCCGTTGAAGTCCGCCTTGGGCGTGTAGGTGTAGCTGCCGTTGCTGTTGACGGTGACAGTGCCGTTGGCCGGGTCGGTGGCCTTGGTGAACACCAGCGTGTCGTTGTCAACATCGGTCGCGGTCACGGTGCCGTTGAGCACTTGGTCTTCCGCCACGGTGACGGCTTGGTCCGCGCCTTCCGGCGCCGGGTTGTTGACGGCCAGCTCGAAGGTCTGAGTTGCAGTGGCCTTGGCGCTGTCCGTCGCCGTGACGGTGATGCGATACGGGCCGGAGACGCTGGCATCCGACGACAGCGTGCCAGAGATGACGCCCGTGTTGGCGTCGATGCTCAGGCCTGCGGGCAAGCCGGTGGCGGTATAGGTGAGCTGGTCGCCCGCGTCGATATCGGTGAAGCCGCCTGCAGTCGGAATGGAGACCGGAGCGGCATCGGTGCCCGTGCGGTCAGCCAGGTTGCCAACGATCACCGGAGCATCGTTGCCGGCAGAGACGGTGACCTTGACGGTCAAGGTGTCCACACCACCTTGGCCGTCATCGACCTTGACAGTGAAGCTGTCGGCGCCGTTGAAATCAGCCTTAGGCGTGTAGGTGTAGCTGCCGTTGCTGTTGACAGTGACGGTGCCGTTGGCCGGGTCGGTGGCCTTGGTGAACACCAGCGTGTCGTTGTCGGCATCGGTCGCGGTCACGGTGCCGGTCAGCACTTGGTCTTCGGCAACGGTCGCGGTCTGATCCGCACCTTCGGGAGCCGGGTTGTTAACGGCCAGCTCAAAGGTCTGAGTTGCAGTGGCCTTGGCGCTGTCGGTAGCGGTGACGGTGATGCGGTACGGACCCGCAACGCTGGCATCCGACGACAGCGTGCCAGAGATGACGCCGGTGTTGGCGTCGATGCTCAGGCCCGCCGGCAAGCCGGTGGCGGTGTAGGTCAGCTGGTCGCCCGCGTCGATATCGGTGAAGCCGCCAGCGGTGGCAATGGAGACCGGAGCGGCATCGGTGCCCGTGCGGTCAGCCAGGTTGCCGACGATCACCGGAGCATCGTTGCCAGCAGAGACGGTGACCTTGACGGTCAAGGTGTCCACACCGCCTTGGCCGTCGTCGACCTTGACGGTGAAGCTGTCGGTGCCGTTGAAGTCCGCCTTGGGCGTGTAGGTGTAGCTGCCGTTGCTGTTGACGGTGACGGTGCCGTTGGCCGGATCGGTGGCCTTGGTGAACACCAGCGTGTCGTTGTCGGCGTCGGTGGCGGTCACGGTGCCGGTCAGCACTTGGTCTTCCGTCGCGGTGACGGCTTGGTCCGCACCTTCAGGAGCCGGGTTGTTCACGGCCAGTTCGAAGGTTTGGCTGGCAGTCGCCTTGGCGCTGT
The DNA here is from genome assembly GCF_030419005.1 of Eleftheria terrae. Lineage (NCBI taxonomy): Bacteria > Pseudomonadati > Pseudomonadota > Betaproteobacteria > Burkholderiales > Eleftheria > Eleftheria terrae. The sequence goes on along the minus strand of NZ_CP106951.1, from coordinate 835,862 downwards.
CTGTCGCCGTGACCGTGATGCGGTACGGGCCGGAGACGCTGGCATCCGACGACAGCGTGCCGGAGATGACGCCGGTGTTGGCGTCGATGCTCAGGCCCGCCGGCAGGCCGGTGGCGGTATAGGTGAGCTTGTCGCCCGCGTCGATATCGGTGAAGCCGCTTGCAGTCGGAATGGAGACCGGAGCAGCATCGGTGCCCGTGCGGTCAGCCAGGTTGCCAACGATCACCGGAGCATCGTTGCCAGCAGAGACGGTGACCTTGACGGTCAACGTGTCCACACCACCTTGGCCGTCGTCGACCTTGACGGTGAAGCTGTCAGTGCCGTTGAAGTCCGCCTTGGGCGTGTAGGTGTAGCTGCCGTTGCTGTTGACGGTGACAGTGCCGTTGGCCGGGTCGGTGGCCTTGGTGAACACCAGCGTGTCGTTGTCGGCGTCGGTGGCGGTCACGGTGCCGGTCAGCACTTGGTCTTCCGCCACGGTGACGGCTTGATCCGCACCTTCCGGCGCCGGGTTGTTGACAGCCAGCTCGAAGGTCTGAGTTGCGGTGGCGTTGGCGCTATCGGTAGCGGTGACGGTGATGCGGTACGGGCCCACAACGCTGGCGTCCGACGACAGCGTGCCGGAGATGACACCGGTAGTGGCGTCAATGCTCAGGCCCGCCGGCAGGCCGGTGGCGGTATAGGTGAGCTGGTCGCCCGCGTCGATATCGGTGAAGCCGCCAGCGGTGGCGATGGAGACCGGAGCAGCGTCGGTGCCCGTGCTGTTGGCCAGGTTGCCAACGATCACCGGAGCATCGTTGCCAGCAGAGACGGTGACCTTGACGGTCAACGTGTCCACACCACCTTGGCCGTCATCGACCTTGACAGTGAAGCTGTCGGCGCCGTTGAAATCAGCCTTAGGCGTGTAGGTGTAGCTGCCGTTGCTGTTGACGGTGACGGTGCCGTTGGCCGGGTCGCTGGCCTTGGTGAAGACGAGGGTGTCGTTGTCGGCGTCCGTGGCAGTGACGGTGCCAGTCAGGACCTGGTCTTCATTGACAGAGACGGTTTGGTCAGTGCCTTCGGGAGCCGGGTTGTTGACGGCCAGCTCGAAGGTTTGGCTGGCAGTCGCCTTGGCGCTGTCGGTGGCCGTGACGGTGATGCGGTACGGGCCGGAGACGCTGGCATCCGACGACAGGGTGCCAGAGATGACACCGGTGTTGGTGTCGATGCTCAAGCCCGCCGGCAGGCCGGTCGCGGTGTAGGTCAGCTGGTCGCCCGTGTCGATATCGGCGAAGCCGCCTGCAGTCGGAATGGAGACCGGAGCAGCGTCGGTGCCTGTGCGGTCAGCCAGGTTGCCAACGATCACCGGAGCATCGTTGCCAGCAGAGACGGTGACCTTGACGGTCAAGGTGTCCACACCACCTTGGCCGTCATCGACCTTGACAGTGAAGCTGTCGGCGCCGTTGAAATCAGCCTTAGGCGTGTAGGTGTAGCTGCCGTTGCTGTTGACGGTAACGGTGCCGTTGGCCGGGTCGGTGGCCTTGGTGAAGACGAGGGTGTCGTTGTCGGCGTCCGTGGCAGTGACGGTGCCAGTCAGGACTTGGTCTTCGGCAACGGTCGCGGTCTGATCCGCACCTTCAGGAGCCGGGTTGTTGACGGCCAGCTCAAAGGTCTGAGTTGCAGTGGCCTTGGCGCTGTCGGTAGCGGTGACGGTGATGCGGTAAGGACCCGCAACGCTGGCATCCGACGACAGCGTGCCAGAGATGACGCCCGTGTTGGCGTCGATGCTCAGGCCCGCCGGCAAGCCGGTGGCGGTGTAGGTCAGCTGGTCGCCCGCGTCGATATCGGTGAAGCCGCCTGCAGTCGGAATGGAGACCGGAGCAGCATCGGTGCCCGTGCGGTCAGCCAGGTTGCCAACGATCACCGGAGCATCGTTGCCGGCAGAGACGGTGACCTTGACGGTCAACGTATCCACACCACCTTGGCCGTCATCGACCTTGACGGTGAAGCTGTCAGTGCCGTTGAAGTCAGCCTTGGGCGTGTAGGTGTAGCTGCCGTTGCTGTTGACGGTGACGGTGCCGTTGGCCGGGTCGGTGGCCTTGGTGAACACCAGCGTGTCGTTGTCGGCGTCGGTGGCGGTCACGGTGCCGGTCAGCACTTGGTCTTCGGCAACGGTCGCGGTCTGATCCGCACCTTCGGGAGCCGGGTTGTTGACGGCCAGCTCGAAGGTCTGAGTTGCAGTGGCCTTGGCGCTGTCCGTCGCCGTGACCGTGATGCGGTACGGGCCGGAGACGCTGGCATCCGACGACAGCGTGCCGGAGATGACACCGGTAGTGGCGTCAATACTCAGGCCCGCCGGCAAGCCGGTGGCGGTATAGGTGAGCTGGTCGCCCGCGTCGATATCGGTGAAGCCGCCAGCGGTGGCGATGGAGACCGGAGCGGCATCGGTGCCCGTGCGGTCAGCCAGGTTGCCGACGATCACCGGAGCATCGTTGCCAGCAGAGACGGTGACCTTGACGGTCAAGGTGTCCACACCACCTTGGCCGTCGTCGACCTTGACGGTGAAGCTGTCGGTGCCGTTGAAGTCCGCCTTGGGCGTGTAGGTGTAGCTGCCGTTGCTGTTGACGGTGACGGTGCCGTTGGCCGGATCGATGGCCTTGGTGAACACCAGCGTGTCGTTGTCGGCGTCGGTGGCGGTCACGGTGCCGGTCAGCACTTGGTCTTCGGCAACGGTCGCGGTCTGATCCGCACCTTCGGGAGCCGGGTTGTTAACGGCCAGCTCAAAGGTCTGAGTTGCAGTGGCCTTGGCGCTGTCGGTGGCCGTGACGGTGATGCGGTACGGGCCGGAGACGCTGGCATCCGACGACAGGGTGCCAGAGATGACACCGGTGTTGGTGTCGATGCTCAAGCCCGCCGGCAGGCCGGTCGCGGTGTAGGTCAGCTGGTCGCCCGTGTCGATATCGGCGAAGCCGCCTGCAGTCGGAATGGAGACCGGAGCAGCGTCGGTGCCTGTGCGGTCAGCCAGGTTGCCAACGATCACCGGAGCATCGTTGCCAGCAGAGACGGTGACCTTGACGGTCAACGTGTCCACACCACCTTGGCCGTCGTCGACCTTGACGGTGAAGCTGTCAGTGCCGTTGAAGTCCGCCTTGGGCGTGTAGGTGTAGCTGCCGTTGCTGTTGACGGTGACAGTGCCGTTGGCCGGGTCGGTGGCCTTGGTGAACACCAGCGTGTCGTTGTCGGCGTCCGTGGCAGTGACGGTGCCAGTCAGGACTTGGTCTTCGGCAACGGTCGCGGTCTGATCCGCACCTTCAGGAGTCGGGTTGTTGACGGCCAGCTCAAAGGTCTGAGTTGCAGTGGCCTTGGCGCTGTCGGTAGCGGTGACGGTGATGCGGTACGGACCCGCAACGCTGGCATCCGACGACAGCGTGCCAGAGATGACGCCCGTGTTGGCGTCGATGCTCAGGCCCGCCGGCAAGCCGGTGGCGGTGTAGGTCAGCTGGTCGCCCGCGTCGATATCGGTGAAGCCGCCTGCAGTCGGAATGGAGACCGGAGCAGCATCGGTGCCCGTGCGGTCAGCCAGGTTGCCAACGATCACCGGAGCATCGTTGCCGGCAGAGACGGTGACCTTGACGGTCAACGTATCCACACCACCTTGGCCGTCATCGACCTTGACGGTGAAGCTGTCAGTGCCGTTGAAGTCCGCCTTGGGCGTGTAGGTGTAGCTGCCGTTGCTGTTGACGGTGACGGTGCCGTTGGCCGGGTCGGTGGCCTTGGTGAACACCAGCGTGTCGTTGTCGGCGTCGGTGGCGGTCACGGTGCCGGTCAGCACTTGGTCTTCCGCCACGGTGACGGCTTGATCCGCACCTTCCGGCGCCGGATTGTTGACAGCCAGCTCGAAGGTCTGAGTTGCGGTGGCGTTGGCGCTATCGGTAGCGGTGACGGTGATGCGGTACGGGCCCGCAACGCTGGCGTCCGACGACAGCGTGCCGGAGATGACACCGGTAGTGGCGTCAATGCTCAGGCCCGCCGGCAGGCCGGTGGCGGTATAGGTGAGCTTGTCGCCCGCGTCGATATCAGCGAAGCCGCCTGCAGTCGGAATCGAGACCGGAGCGGCATCGGTGCCCGTGCGGTCACCCAGGCTGCCGACGATCACCGGCACATCGTTGGACGGCGACACCGTCACCCTCACGGTCATCGTGTCGGTGCCACCTTGGCCGTCGCTCACCCGCACCGTGAAGCTGTCGGTACCGTGGAAATTTGCGTTCGGCGTATAGACATAGCGGCCGTCGGCATTCACCACCACACTGCCATGCGCCGGCTCGGCCGTCTTGGCGAAGCTCAGGCTGTCGCCGTCGGCGTCGCTGGCGGTCACCGTCCCGGCCACGGCTTGGTCCTCCACCGTCGTCGCGCTGGCGTCGGCACCGACCGGCGCCACGTTGCCCACCGCGAGTTCAAACGACTGACTGGTCGCCGCGCCGCTGCGATCGGTCGCCGTCACGGTCACGGCATACGGCCCGGCCCCACTCGCGTCGCTGGCGAGCGTGCCGGAAATGACGCCCGTCACCGGATCGATGCTCAGCCCGGCCGGCAAGCCGTCCGCGCTGTAGGCCAGCACGTCGCCGTTGTCGACGTCGGTGAAAGCGGCTCCAGTGTCAAAGCGCACCGCACCACCGTCGACGCCGCTGACGCCGGGCAGGCCACCCACCACGGTGGGACCGTCGTTGGTGCCGGCCACGGTCACGGTCACCGTCGTCGACGAGCCGTTGTTCAAGGCCACAGTGAAACTCTCGGTGCGCACCTCGCCTGCCGCCAGGCCTTGCGCCGATGAGTTGTCCAGCTGGTAGTCCCAGCGACCGTCGCTTGCCACGCTCAGCGTGCCGAGGGCGCCAGCCGTGCGCTGCGGCAGGAATGCCAGGCCCGGATTGTCGGCGTCTGTCGCCGTCAGCGTGCCGCCGGCCGCGAGCGTCAGGTCTTCCTGCACCCCTCCCGTACCGGACGAAATGCTGGGCGCCGTCGCAGTCGGCGTCCCGGTCGAACCGGTGGCGTCGGCCTGCTGCGCCTGGTCAGCAGGGCTTGTTTGCGTCACCGGGAGGTCGGTGCCCGCCGTGTCGGCCGGCGTCTCCAGCGCTGCGGGCGTCACCGATTCGCTCACCCGCTCCACCCGCAGGCCGGGGCCGAAGCCATCGCTCGACCCGTCGCCGCTCAGCCCGGCCGCCGGCGCTTCGTCGGGATTGGTGCCCGCATCCACCGCCGAGATGATGCGGTCGATGTCCGCGGCGGACGCCGGCTCCAGCGCGCGCGCACGATCCGCCGCCTGCGCCGTCTCCAGCCCGTCCAGCGTCAGCGCCTCGCCGCTGCGTGGCACATACACCGCCCCGGCTTCGTCGGTGATCTCCACCCGGCCGTTGTCGGCCACCACCACCACGTCCCCCTCACGGATGACGTCGCCCACCTTCAGCTCCCGCATGCCGCCGTCAGGCAGCCGCAGATACGCCTTGCCGACAATCGCGGAAACCTTGCCGAGCAGGGTGGGGGAGGCGGTGGCCATAAGAACTTCCTTGAGGCAGAAACGCAGGCGGATGCCTGCTGGATACAGTCAGCTACAGAATAGTGAACTTCGCCGCCCCGCAGGGGCTTGCCATCAGCCAGTTTTCGTGATCGGGTCCACGAAACTGGGGGCTTTTCCCGTCGAAACACGGCAGCGCCAGGGATGGAGTCGATGCTGGCGTGCCGTGTTCCGGCGGCAGCGACAAGTTCAGCCGGAAATACGGCGGTTTTCGTGAGATCTTTAGGAAAACGAGCGGTCCACTGCCGCCTTGCGGCTGGGCGCCGATGGACTCGCGCCGGGCCTGCGCACGCCACCGCGCAAGGGGCGCTGAGGCGGGCGGGGCGGTGGCAGCGACAATCCCCAACCCGCGCCGGGCGGGCGCAGCTGGTCTGCACACAGAAGCCGCTGCTGCGCGCGAATGTGCCAACAAGTTGGCAGCCGGGGCTGCACCAGGCGCCGCCGAACCCACGGAGACTGGCGCGCGGCGGCAGGGCGTCAGCGCCAGGCTACCGCTCGCTCAAGGCCACCGACTTGCCGCGCAGGATGGGCTTCAACAGGTAGGACAGCACCGTCTTGCGACCGGTCTGGATGTCCACCTCCGCCGTCATGCCGGGAATGATCGGCAGTTTCTCGTTGAAATTCGGCTTGTCTGTGCGCACCCGCACCACATAGAAGGCGTTGCCACGCTCGTCCACCACGGTGTCCGGGCTGATGTTCTCAACCCGGCCGTCGAGCCCGCCGTAGATCGAGAAGTCGTAGGCGGTCAGCTTCACCTTGGCCCGCTGGCCTGGATGGATGAAGGCAATGTCCTTCGGAAGCACCCGGGCCTCCAGTAGCAGGGCGTCGTCCAGCGGCACGATCTCCACGATGTCCTTGCCCGGCTGCACCACGCCGCCCACGGTGTTGGCCAGCAGGCGCTGCACCCGCCCGCGCACCGGCGAGCGCACCGCGGCTTTCTCGACCTTGTCGGCCAGTGCCACCGCGCCCTGGTTCAGGCCGTTGAGCTTGGCCATCACGTCCGACAACTCCTTGCGCGCGTCATTGCGGAAGGTGATCTCGGTTTCCTGGATCTTGCGCTGGGCCTCGCCGATCGCGGCCTGCACCCGGGCGATCTGGGCGCCCGACTGCTCCACCTCGCCCCGGAAGCGGATCACGTCGCGTTCCAGGCGCAGGATCTCCACCTCCGACACCGCCCCGGACGCCAGCAGTGGGCGGGTCTTGTTCAGCTCCTGCTGCGCCAGATCCAGGCTGCGCTCGGCCGAACCGCGCCGTGCCCGGGCCTCGCTCAGCTCCTGCTGCCGCTGCGCCAGCTGCTGGCGGCTGATCGAGAGCAGGGTGTCCAGCTCCGACACCCGCGACTCATAGAGCCGCCGCTCTTCCTCGATGGTGCGCAATTCGTCGGGCGACCCGTCCAGCGGCTTGGGCGGCACGAAGGGCGAGCCCTCGGCGAGCGCCTTCAGCCGGGCCGCGCGTGCCTGCAAGGCGCTGGTCTGCGACTGGCTCTCAGCCACGCCCGAGACGGCCCGCGTCTCGTCGATGCGCAGCAGCAACTGGTTCGGCTCCACCAGCTGGCCTTCGCGCACCAGGATCTCGGCCACCACGCCGCCGTCCAGCGACTGCAGCACCTGCAACTGCCGCGAGGGGATGACCTTGCCTTCGCCGCGCGTCATCTCGTCCACCTGGGCGAGCGCCGCCCAGACGATGAACAGCAGCACCACGATCACGGCCGCCCGCACGATGCGCTGGGCTCGCTGGGTGTCACGCCGCGCCATCACTTCGTCGGCCTCGAACTCGAAGCCACGGTAGGCGGCGCGCTCTTCCTCGGCTTCCAGGCTCACCTTGCCCAGCACCCGGTCGGCCAGGCCCGTGAGCACTCCGCCCAGCCGCCCGGCAAGACCGATGAGCCGCCCGCCGGCCGGCCCGGGGCGGGAGGAGGGCTGCGCCTTGTCCGTCATGCCGCCCTCGCGATCTTGCCGGTGGACAGCGCTTCCAGGATGCGGTCGCGCGGGCCGTCGGCCACGATCTTGCCGCCATCCACCACGATCACGCGGTTGACCAGCGACAGCAGCGAGGTGCGGTGCGTCACCAGCACCACCGTCTTGCCCTCGGCATACCGGGCCAGCCGCTGGTTGATGTGCGCTTCGGTCGAGAAGTCCATGGCGCTGGTCGGCTCGTCCAGCAACAGCAGCGGCGCGTTGTGCAGCACCGCCCGCGCGATGCCCACGCTCTGCCGCTGCCCGCCGGACAGTGATTCGCCGCGCTCGCCCACCATCATGTCGAAGCCGCGCGGATGGCGGTTGATGAATTCGCTCAGGCCGGCCACCTCGGCCGCCGCCACCACCGCGGAGTCGTCGGCGAAAGGCAGGCCGAAGGTGATGTTCTCGCGCAGCGTGCCGTAGAACAGCGTCACGTCCTGGGAAACGCAGCCCACGTTGGCTCGCACGTCGGCCGGGTCGAGCTGGCGCAGGTCGATGCCGTCGAGCAGCACCGACCCTTCGGTGGGCGCATAGAGGCCCAGGATCAGCTTCTCGATCGTGCTCTTGCCCGAGCCCACCTTGCCGATCAACGCCACCCGGTCGCCCGGGTTGATCTTGAAGCTGACGCCTTCCAGCGCCGCGTCCTGCCGGTTGGGGTAGGCAAAGCGCACGTTGCGAAACTCGATCTCGCCGCTGAATTCCTTGCGCTGCACGAAGGTGCTGCCCAGCGGCCGCTCCACCGGTTGCTCCATGATGCGGTCCAGCGACGCCATGGCGGTACGCACGCCCTGGTACTGCATCAGCAGCCCGATGATCTGGCTGGCCGGGGCCAGCGCACGGCCCGACAGCATGGTGCAGGCGATCAGCCCGCCCATGGTCAGCTGGCGTTCCGAGATCAGGTACACGCCGGCAAAGATCAGCACCACCGACACCAGCTGCTGCGCCGAGGCGGTGCTGTACATGGCCGCCGCCGACAAGCCGCGCATGCGCACGTTGATGCCCGCCAGGAAGGTGTTGGCCCGCTCCCACTTGCGCTGGATGACGCCCTCGGCGCCCTGCGACTTGATGGTCTCCAGCCCGGTCAGGCTCTCGATCAGGGTGGCGTTGCGCATCGCGCTGGCGCGGTAGGTCGTCTCGGACAGCGAATGCAGCCGGTGCTGCAGGATGTAGCCCGCCACCAGCACCAGCACGAAGACCGCCACCACCGGCAGCGCCAGCCAGGGCGAGATCCAGGCGATGGTGGCGATGAACAGCAGGGCAAACGGCAGGTCAATCAGCGCCGTGACGGTGGACGAGGCAATGAAGTCCCGCACCTGCTCGAAGCCGCGCAGGTTGGACGCGAAGGAGCCGACCGACTCGGGCCGGCTTTCCATGCGCAGGCCCAGCACGCGCTCCATCAAAGCGGCGGAAATCTGCACGTCGATGCGGGCACTGGCCTCGTCGACGAAGCGGCCGCGCAACAGCCGCATGGCCAGGTCGGCGCCGATGACCAGCACCACGCCGACGCCGAGGGCCCACAGCGTCTCGACCGCGTTGTTCGGCACCACCCGGTCGTAGACGTTCATCGAGAACAGCGGGAAGGCGAGGGCGAACACGTTCACGAGCAGGGCCGCCCACATCACGTCGCGGTAGATGAAGCGCTGCTCGCCAAAGGCACTCCAGAACCAGTGGCGGGCCCGCTCCTGGCGCACCTGCGGCGTGCGCTGGTCGAAGCGGAAATGCGGCCGCACGAACAGCGCCAGCCCGGCATGTCGGCGCGCCAGCTCCTCCCGGCCCAGCGTCACGGAACCCTGGCCGCCCGCCGGCAACAGCACCCGCGCCGCGCCGTCGGGGCCGTCCCAGCCCAGCAGCACGCAGGCTTCGTCGTCATGCAGGATCAGGATGGCCGGCAGCAGTGCCGGGTCGATCTTGTCGAGCGCGCAGCGCTGCAGCTTGCACGCCATGCCCGCGCGCGCCGCAGCGCGCTCGGCCAGGCCCAGCGTGAGCCGCCCCTTCACCAGCGGCAGTCCGGCCGACAGCGAGGCCCGGGACGCTGAGTGCCCATGCAGCCGGCACACCTCCATCAGGCAGTCGAGCAGGGGATCGGGGTGGATCAGGTCTTCACGCTGCCGCGCGGCCGTGCCCGGCGGACGCTCGGGGACGGCAGGGGACGCTGGGTTGGACTGCATGAGGCGGAGTGTGGCCGAAGGCCCGTGCGAAGGATGTCGGAGGAACTCCTAGGCGATATCGGCAGTGTGGATCGGAAATTGACCCCTCGCCCTGTCGGCAAAATACAGCCTCAGCGTCTCGCGCACGGTGTTGAAGGCCAGCTCGTCCCAGGGCACCTCGTCCTCGGTGAACAGGCGGGCCTCGATCGTCTCGGGCCCGGGGTTGAAGTGGGTGTTGAGCAGCCGGGCGCGGTAGAACAGGTGGACCTGGCCGACCCGCACCACGTTCATCAGCGCGAACAGGCCCTCGAGCTCGATGCTGGCGCCGGCCTCTTCCTCGGTCTCGCGCAGCGCGCCCTGCTCGGTGGTCTCGCCAAGCTCCATGAAGCCGGCGGGCAAGGTCCACAGCCCGTACCGCGGCTCGATGTTGCGGCGACACAGCAGCACCTGGTCCTGCCATACCGGCACGGTGCCCACCACATTCAGCGGGTTCTCATAGTGGATGGTGGCGCAGGAGGTGCAGACCGCCCGGTCGCGGTTGTCGTCCGCCGGCACGGTGTACTGGACGGCCGCGCCGCAGGCTCGGCAATGCTTGATTTGTCGGGCGTGGAGCATGGCGGGCAGTGTAGCGTGAGGCGCCCCGCATCAAGGCTCGCGCAAGGTTGGGGCGGTAGCATGGACGGGTCTGCTGATCAGGAGAAACCCTTGGATGACGTCATTCCGGCGCCCCTGGTGCCCCGTGTCCCGGTGGCTGGCGGTGCCGGCGCCTTCCCGGTGCACCGCATCTACTGCGTGGGCCGCAACTATGTCGAGCATGCGATCGAGATGGGCCACACCGGTCGCGAGGCGCCGTTTTTCTTCATGAAGCCGGCCGACGCGGTGCTGGTGGTGGCCGACGGCCAGGCCGGCGAGCTGCCGTACCCGCCGCTCACCAGCAACCTGCACCACGAACTGGAGCTGGTGGTGGCCATCGGCAAGGGCGGCCGCGACATTGCGCCGGCCGACGCACTGGCCCATGTGTGGGGCTATGCGGTGGGGCTGGATATGACGCGGCGCGACCTGCAGAACGAGATGAAGAAGCAGGGCCGGCCCTGGTGCATCGGCAAGGCCTTCGAGGCCTCCGCGCCGATCGGCCCGATCACGCCGGCGGCCGCCGTGCCGGGCATCCACGACGCGGCCATCGAGCTGCGGGTGAACGGCGAGCTGCGCCAGAGCAGCCGCACCGGCAAGCTCATCTGGAGCGTGGCCGAGGTCATTGCCCATCTGTCGGCCGCCTGGACCCTGGCACCCGGCGACCTGATCTTCTCCGGCACGCCGGAGGGCGTCGGCGCGGTGGTCGCCGGCGACCGGCTGGAGGGCCGCATCGACGGTCTCAGCCCGCTGCAGCTCCAGGTCGTCGCCTGAGCGGCGCGCGCCGCTCGGCCAGCCGCGGCGAGAACACCTCCATCAGCCACAGCGGCGCGCGCTGCTTGGTGAACAGCGAGCGGCGGGCCCACAGCCCGGCAGGGGGCAGCGGGCTGTCGGTGGCGGCTTGCCAGGCGGCGGCAATGTGCCGCCGCAGCGGCCCGCACCGCGGCACCCGGGCATAGGCCAGCGGCGAACGGGCGATGTGCGGCTGCTGAAACAGCAGCTGGGCCAGCGGCCGGCTGCCCAGCCCGGCCAGCGCGCGCCACGGGCCGTGCACCCGGTGCGCGGCCACCACGCTGCGGGCATAGACGACCGGCTCGGCATCGCAACGCAGCACCACTTCTCGCGCATGCGCGCGGCGCTGGCGCTCGCGGCGCAGCGCGTGCGCCTCGTCGCGCCGCATCGGGCTCGCGCCCTGGTGCAGGCGTTGCACCGTCACCTGCCGGCAGGCGCGCTGCAGGTGGGCGGTCAGCGAGCCGCCGGCCGTGACCCAGCGGCGCAGGCGCCGGTCCAGGGGCGGATGGGGAAGCCAATGCACGATGGCCAGAGGTCCTTGGTACAGACAGGGGCGCCATCATAACGATGGGGTCGCACATCGAAACGACATGCAGTCTGGCTACACTGCCGCGCATGATGAAGCTTCATAACTACTTTCGCAGTTCCGCTTCCTTCCGCGTGCGCATCGCGCTGCAGCTCAAGCACCTGAGCTATGACTACCTGCCGGTCCATCTGGCGAAGGGCGAGCAGCTGCAGCCGGCCTTTGCCGCCTTGTCGCCGGAGCGGCTGGTGCCCGTGCTCGAGCATGAAGGCAAGGTGCTGACGCAATCGCTGGCCATCATCGAATACCTCGACGAGGTGCATCCCGAGCCCCGGCTGTTGCCGGCCGCGCCGGCCGAGCGGGCCAGGGTGCGGGCACTGGCGCTGGACATCGCCTGTGAGATCCATCCGCTGAACAACCTGCGGGTGCTGAAGTACCTGACGCAGGACCTCGGCCTGTCGGAAGAGCAGAAGAACGGCTGGTACCGACACTGGGTGGAATCCGGCCTCGAGGCGGTGGAGCGCCAGCTGGCTGGCCACCCGGCCACCGGCCCCTATTGCCATGGCGATACGCCCACGCTGGCCGATTGCGTGCTGGTGCCTCAGATCTTCAATGCACAGCGGTTCGACTGCCGCCTCGACCACGTGCCCACCGTCATGAAGGTGTTCGACCACTGCATGCAGCAGCCGGCCTTCATCGAGGCCCAGCCCTCGAACTGCCCGGACGCGCCGGCGTGAGCCACGGCGCCGGCCTCCCGTCGGCGGCGGCCGGCTGGCTGCGGCCCGAGTGGCCCGCTCCGGCCGGCGTGGGCGCTGTCATGTCCACCCGCACCGGCGGCTGCAGTGCGGCACCCTATGACAGCATGAACCTCGGCAGCCATGTCGGCGATGGACCCGCCGACGTGGCCCGCAACCGCGACCGCTTCGCTGCCGTGCTCGGCGCGCGGCCGGTGTTCCTGAACCAGGTGCACGGCACCCGGGTGGTTCGCCTGCAGGCGGCCGACGCCGCTGCCTCCGCCGCCACGATCGATGCCGACGCTGCCTTCACCACCGAAGCCGGCCTGGCCTGCACCGTGATGGTGGCCGACTGTCTGCCGGTGCTGTTCGCGGCGCCGGGCGGCCGCGGGGTGGCCGCCGCGCATGCCGGCTGGCGCGGGCTGGCCGGCGGGGTGCTGGAGGCGACGATTGCCGCCCTCTGCCAGGCCGCAGCCTGCCGCCCTGGCGAGCTGGTTGCCTGGTTGGGTGCGTGCATCGGCCCGCGGCATTTCGAGGTGGGCGACGACGTGCGCACCGCTTTCCTCGGCGAGGCCGTCGCGCCCCTTGGGTGCGAAGTGCCGCAAGCCGCCGGGGAGGGGGGCGCTGCGTCGCGCTTCACCGCGGGGGGGCGTCCCGGCAAGTGGCTGGCCGACCTGGCCGGGCTGGCCCGTGACCGCCTCGCTGTCGCCGGCGTGCAGCAGGTCAGTGGCGGCCACTGGTGCACGGTGGAGGAGGGCTCACGCTTCTTCTCGTTCCGGCGCGACCGGGTCACCGGGCGCATGGCCGCGGCCGTCTGGATCGGAGGCAGCCCCGGATGACGCCGCCCGCGCCGCGTCACGCGCCTCGCGTTCAGCCTGCAGGCGCTCCTTGCGGCGCTGCGGCGTGCCCAGCAGGTAGGTCACGAGCGCCACTGGGCCCACGCCATACAGCAGGAAGGTGAAGATCGCCCCGAGCACCGTGCCCTGCGTGCTGGTCGCTTCCGCGATCGACATCATCAGGACGACATACAGCCAGGTGATAGGAATCAGATACATCAAAAGCACCGCGCAGCGGCCTGCTGGTTTCGGCAGACTGGGTTGACACGCCCCAGGGAGGCGACACGATTATGAAGCCGCCGCGCCCGATTGCCGGGCCACGGTGTACAAACTGGGCGTGAGCCGCCCGATTCCAGCCATCCCCATTCCCGAGGAGACGATGAAGCAAAGCGCAAGCCCCATGCAGCCCGCCACATCCCCCTTTGGCGGGCCTTTCGGCGCCCTGTTCGGCACGCCACCCGGCGGCTTCGGTGCCGGCAGCCTGGCCACCCCCTTCGGGGAGGCCTTCGCCGCCCTGGGCCAGCTGAAACTGCCGCTGAACGGCTGGGCCGAGCTGCAGGCCGACTACCTGCGGGAGGCGGCGCGGATCTGGAACGACGCCGTGGCCCAGCCCGGCGCCTCGCCCCAGCCGTTGCGGGACCGGCGCTTCGCCGCCGCCGACTGGTCGGGCAGCCCTGGCGCGGCCTATGTCGCCGCGATGTACCTCCTCAATGCCCGCACCCTGCTCAAGCTGGCCGACAGTGTCGAAGCCGACGAGAAGACGCGCCAGCGCGTGCGCTTCGCGGTGCAGCAGTGGATCGACGCTTCGGCGCCCAGCAATTTCCTGGCCTTCAACCCCGAGGCGCAGCGCAAGGCGCTGGAAACCGGCGGCGAGAGCATCGCCCAGGGGCTGCGCCACCTGCTGCAGGACCTGAAGCAAGGCCATTTGTCGCAGACCGACGAGAGCGTCTTCGAGGTGGGACGCAACGTCGCCACCACCGAGGGCAGCGTGGTGTTCGAGAACGAGCTGTTCCAGCTGATCGAATACAAGCCGCTCACCGCCGAGGTCCACGAGCGGCCGTTGCTCATCGTGCCGCCGTGCATCAACAAGTACTACATCCTCGACCTGCAGCCGGACAATTCGCTGGTGCGCTATGCCGCCGAGCAGGGCCTGCGGGTCTTCCTGATGAGCTGGCGCAATGCCGACGAGAGCATGGCCCACCTCGGCTGGGACGACTACATCGAGCAGGGCGTGATCCAGGCCATCCACCTGGCGCAGGAGATCAGCGGCAGTGAACGCATCAACACCCTCGGCTTCTGCATCGGCGGCACCCTGCTCGGCACCGCACTGGCCGTGCTCGACGCACGAGGCGAGAAGGCCGCCAGCAGCATGACGCTGCTGACTGCCTTCCTGGACTTTGCCAACACCGGCGTGCTGGACCTGTTCATCGACGAGGCCGGCGTGCAGGTGCGCGAGCGGTCCATCGGCGCGCAGAGCCCCACGGGCGGCGGCCTGCTGCGAGGCCAGGAGCTGGCTGCCACGTTCTCCTTCCTGCGCCCCAACGACCTGGTGTGGAACTATGTCGTCGGCAACTACCTGAAGGGAGAGACGCCACCGCCTTTCGACCTGCTGTACTGGAACTCCGACAGCACCAACCTGCCGGGGCCCATGTACTGCTGGTATCTGCGCAACGCCTACCTCGAAAACCGGCTGCGCGAGCCCGGACGGCTGCAGGTCTGCGGCGTGCCGCTGGACCTGGGCCGCATCGACGCACCGGCCTTCGTCTACGGCTCGCGTGAAGACCACATCGTGCCGTGGGACGGCGCCTATGCCGCCACCCGGCTGCTCAAGGGAGACCGCCGCTTTGTGCTGGGCGCCTCCGGCCACATTGCCGGCGTCATCAACCACCCTGCCAAGAAGAAGCGCAGCTACTGGAGCAACGACCAGCTGCCGGACCAGTCCGCCGACTGGCTGGCCGGCGCCACCGAGCATCCTGGCAGCTGGTGGACGATGTGGGCGGACTGGATCCGCCCGCACTCTGGCAAGCTAGTTGCAGCCCCCCGCGCCCAGGGCAATGCGAATCATCCACCGATCGAAGCCGCGCCCGGCCGCTACGTCAAACAGAAAGCCTGACCGCGGCCGGCCGGCGCCCCGGCGGGCGCCGCGCGATCGCCAACCGACTCACCAAGGAGCCCAAGCCATGACAACCGATATCGTGATCGTTTCCGCTGCCCGTACCGCCGTTGGCAAGTTCGGCGGAGCGCTGTCCAAGACGCCGGCCGCCGAGCTGGGTGCCACCGTCATCACCGAGGTGCTCAAGCGCGCCGGCCTGCAGGGCGAGCAGGTCGACGACGTGATCCTCGGCCAGGTGCTGCAAGCGGGCTGCGGGCAGAACCCGGCGCGTCAAGCTGTGATTAGAGCCGGCTTGCCGCACAGCGTGCCTGCGATGACCATCAACAAGGTCTGCGGTTCCGGCCTGAAAGCCGTGATGCTCGCAGCGCAGGCCATCCGCGACGGCGATTCCGACATCGTCATCGCCGGGGGCCAGGAGAACATGAGCCTGTCGCCTCACGTGCTGCTCAACTCCCGCGAGGGCCAGCGCATGGGTGACTGGAAGATGATCGATTCCATGATCACCGACGGTCTTTGGGACGTGTACAACCAGTACCACATGGGCATCACCGCCGAAAACGTGGCCAAGCAATATGGCATCACCCGGGAGCAGCAGGACGAGCTGGCCCTGGCCTCGCAGATGAAGGCCGCGGCCGCCCAGGAGGCCGGCCGCTTCAAGGACGAGATCGTGCCGGTCACCATCCCTCAGAAGAAGGGTGACCCGCTGCGCTTCGAGGCCGACGAATTCATCAACCGCAAGACCAACGCCGAAGCACTCGCAGGCCTGCGGCCGGCCTTTGACAAGGCGGGCAGCGTGACGGCCGGCAATGCCTCGGGCATCAACGACGGTGCGGCCGCGGTGGTGCTGATGACGGCGGCCAAGGCGCAGGCGCTGGGCCTGAAGCCGCTGGCTCGCATCGCGTCCTATGCAAGCGCAGGTGTGGACCCGGCCTACATGGGCATGGGCCCGGTGCCGGCGGCCCGCAAGGCGCTGCAGCGGGCCGGCTGGCAGGCGGCCGACCTCGACCTGCTGGAGATCAACGAAGCGTTCGCGGCCCAGGCCTGTGCAGTGCACAAGGAAATGGGCTGGGATACGAGCAAGGTCAACGTCAACGGCGGGGCCATCGCGATCGGCCACCCCATCGGCGCCTCGGGCTGCCGCATCCTGGTCACGCTGCTGCACGAGATGCAGCGCCGCGATGCCAAGAAGGGCATTGCCTCTCTGTGCATCGGTGGTGGCATGGGCGTCGCACTGACCGTCGAGCGTTGAACCCCGACACAGACGCCGGAGCCAGGCAGGGAGAACACCGGTTGACCGGCCCCGCCCCCGGAGCGAGCCTGGCCCTCGGCACCCGCTTTTCACCAAGGAGTAGGACATGACTCAGAAGGTTGCTTACGTCACCGGCGGCATGGGTGGCATCGGCACCGCGATCTGCCAGCGCCTGCACAGGGATGGCTTCACCGTGATCGCCGGATGCGGCCCCAGCCGCGACTACGTGAAGTGGCTCGACCAGCAGAAGGAGCTCGGCTACAGCTTCCATGCCTCGGTCGGCAATGTGGCCGACTGGGAGTCCACGGTCGCCGCGTTTTCGAAGGCGCGCGCCGAGCATGGACCGATCGACGTGCTGGTCAACAACGCTGGCATCACCCGGGACCGCATGTTCCTGAAGATGAGCCGTGAGGACTGGGATGCGGTGATCGACACCAACCTCAACAGCATGTTCAACGTCACCAAGCAGGTGGTGGGCGACATGGTGGAGCGGGGCTGGGGCCGCATCGTGCAGATCTCCTCCGTCAATGGCGAGAAGGGCCAGGCCGGGCAGACCAACTATTCCGCCGCCAAGGCCGGCATGCACGGCTTCACCATGGCGCTGGCGCAGGAGCTGGCGGCCAGGGGTGTCACGGTCAACACCGTCAGCCCCGGCTATATCGGCACGGACATGGTGCGCGCCATCAAGCCCGAGGTGCTGGACAAGATCGTGGCCACCATCCCGGTCAAGCGGCTCGGCACGCCGGACGAGATCGCGTCCATCGTGTCCTGGGTGGTCTCGGAAGAGGCGGGTTTTGCCACCGGCGCCGATTTCTCGGTCAACGGTGGCCTGCACATGGGCTGACATCGGCTGGGGCGGCTGGCGGTCCGCCGCGAGGCAAGGCGGGCCGGTCTGCCTGCCGCGTCCTCACGCAAGGCCGTCTGCCCCAGCAGGGCAGGCGGCCTTCTTCGTCATGGGGCCTGGATCGGCAGCGCGACGGGCTGCGCCGGCGTGCTGCCTAAGGTTCCAGCAGGCGCTGCAGGGCCGGCCAGACGTTGTCCAACATCAAGGCCTGGGCGCGCTCATTGGGGTGGATGCGGTCCGCCTGGAACAGCTCGGTGCTGTTGGCGGCATCCCCCACACCTTTGAGAAAAAACGGCACCAGGGCCGCCTGCCGGGCCTGCGCCACCTTGGCATAGACCGCTGCGAAGCTCTCGGCATAGGCCCGGCCGTAGTTGGGCGGCATCTGCATGCCCAGCAGCAGCACCTTGGCGCCCGCCTCTTGTGCGTCGCGGGTCATTTCGCCGAGGTTGGCCTCGGTCATGCTCATCGGCAGGCCGCGCAGGGCGTCGTTGCCGCCGAGCTCGAGCACCACGTGCGTCGGCCGGTGCTGCTTCAGCAGGGCCGGCAGGCGGGAGCGGCCACCGGAGGTCGTGTCGCCACTGATGCTGGCGTTGATCACGCTGGCCTGCGGGCGGGCGGCCGCCAGCTGGCGCTCGAGCAGGGCCACCCAGCCTTTGCCGCGGGTCAGGCCATACTCGGCCGACAGGCTGTCGCCCACGACCAGCACCTTCACCGGGGCGGCGGCTCGTGCCCCTGCAGGGCTTTGCGCCAGCACCGCGCTGGCCAGGCCAAGCAGGATAAAGTGGCGGCGTTGCTGGAAGACTGGAACCATGAGTGAACCCATCATTGAGGTGGAGCGTGTCACCAAGCAGGTGCGCGACTCCACCGGTGTGCTGACGATTCTGCACGATATCGACTTCACGCTGGCCCGCAAGGAATCGGTGGCCATCGTCGGCGCCTCGGGCTCCGGCAAGTCCACCTTGCTCGGCATCATTGCCGGCCTGGACACGCCGAGCCAGGGCACGGTGCGCCTGGCCGGCCGCGACCTCTTCGCCATCGACGAGGACGCACGAGCCGCCTTGCGGGCCGAGCAGGTCGGCTTCGTGTTCCAGAGCTTCCAGCTGATGGGCAACCTTACCGCGCTGGAGAACGTCATGCTGCCGCTGGAGCTGCAAGGCCGGGCCGACGCTCGCAAGGCGGCGGCCGAGATGCTGCAGCGGGTCGGCCTGGGCGAGCGGCTGGGCCACTATCCGCGGGTGCTGTCCGGCGGCGAGCAGCAGCGGGTGGCTCTGGCCCGCGCTTTCGTCGTGCAGCCGGCGGTGCTGCTGGCCGACGAGCCGACCGGCAGCCTGGACTTTGCCACCGGCGAGAAGGTCATGCAGCTGATGTTCGACCTCAACCGGGAGCACGACACCACCTTGGTGCTGGTGACGCACGATCGCACCATCGCGGCGCGCTGCGACCGCCAGATCCGCATCGAAGCCGGGCGGGTCGCCGCAGCGGCTACCATCGCGGCATGAAATTGCCGAGTTCCCCCCGATGAGCGCCAAGGTCCTGTTTGGCTTCCATGCCGTCACCGTGCGGCTGAAGACTGCGCCCCAGTCCATCCATGAGATTTATGTCGACGCCGGCCGGCGCGACCAGCGCATGCGCCAGTTTGTCGCCCGTGCGCAGGAAGCCGGCGCCCGCCTGGTCGACAGCGACGACGACCGCCTGCACAAGCTGTGCGGCACGCACCGCCACCAGGGTGTGGTGGCCAAGGTCGAGCCGGTCGCGCAGGTCAAGTCGCTGGACGACCTGCTCGACAGCATCGAGGAGCCGCCCCTGCTGCTGGTGCTGGACGGCGTGACCGACCCCCACAACCTGGGCGCCTGCCTGCGCGTGGCCGACGGTGCCGGCGCCCATGCCGTGATCGCTCCCAAGGACCACGCCGTCGGCATCAACGCCACGGTGGCCAAGGTGGCCAGCGGTGCGGCCGAGACCATGCCCTACTTCATGGTGACCAACCTCGCCCGCACGCTGAAGGAACTGCAGGAGCGCAACATCTGGGTCATCGGCACCTCCGACGATGCACCCAAGACCCTCTACCAGGTGGAGTTGAAGGGGCCGGTCGCGCTGGTGCTCGGTGCCGAAGGCGCCGGCATGCGGCAACTCACCCGCAAGACCTGCGACGAGCTGGTGAGCCTGCCGATGCGCGGGGCGGTCGAGAGCTTGAACGTCTCGGTGGCCAGCGGCATCTGCCTGTACGAGGCGCTGCGCCAGCGTGCTTGAGGCCACGCCCATGTCCGCCCTGGAAACCGCCCGCGGCTGGCTGCAGCAGGCCCGCCGCCTGTGCGTGCTGACCGGCGCCGGCATGTCGGCCGAGAGCGGCGTGCCGACCTTTCGCGATGCGCTGGGCGGCCTGTGGGCTCGCTACGACCCGCAGCAGCTCGCCACCGAGGCGGGCTTTCGCGCTGACCCACAGCTGGTGTGGGACTGGTACGCCGCGCGCCGCGAAGGCGTGGCCCGTGCCGAGCCGAATGCCGGCCACCGCGCGCTGGCCGACTGGCAGGCCCGGCACCCCGGCCGCCTGAGCCTGGTGACCCAGAATGTGGACGACCTGCACCAGCGCGCTGGCAGCAGCGACGTCATCTGCCTGCACGGCGCGCTGTTCGCCAACCGCTGGCTGGACGCCTGCCGCCACCTGCCCGCCGGCGCCGAGGCGGAGGACACCCGGCGCGCGGAGCCCGGGCGTCCACCGCGCTGCGGCGTCTGCGGCAACCTGGTGCGGCCCGGGGTGGTGTGGTTCGGCGAGGCCTTGCCCGGCCAGGCGCTACAGGCGGCCGAGGATGCGGCCGGCGACTGTGACCTGATGCTGGTCGTCGGCACCGCCGGCGCCGTCTATCCCGCAGCGGGGCTGCCGGCGCTGGCACGCCAGGCGCAGGCCCGGGTGGTGATCATCAACCCCGCGCCGAGCGAGCTCGACGGACTGGCACACCTGGTGATCCGTGCGAAGGCCGCCGAGGCCTTGCCGCCGCTGCTCGCCTGATCAGGGCCTACACTGCCGGTATCCACCGATCCATTTCATTTGTTCTGCCGGGCCGCATCCGCGGACCGGCCCATGCACCATGCCTGTCATTGAAGTCAAGCACCCCCTCGTCAAGCACAAAGTCGGCCTGATGCGCGAGGCGGAGATGTCCACCAAGAAGTTTCGCGAGCTGACCGCCGAAGTGGCCCGCCTGCTGGCCTACGAGGCCACCGCCGACTTCCCGCTCGAAAAGACGCTGATCGACTGCTGGAGTGGTCCCACCCAGGTCGATCAGATCAAGGGCAAGAAGGTCACCGTGGTGCCGATCCTGCGCGCCGGCCTCGGCATGCTCGACGGTGTGCTCGACATGATCCCCAACGCCAAGATCAGCGTGGTCGGCCTGTCGCGCAACCACGATACCCTGCAGCCTGAGCATTACTTCGAGAACTTCGTCGGTGACCTGGGGGCCCGCACGGCCCTCATCATCGATCCGATGCTCGCCACGGCCGGCTCCATGATCGCGACGGTGGACCTGCTCAAGCGCAAGGGCTGCCAGGACATTCGCGCACTGGTCCTGGTGGCGGCGCCCGAGGGCGTGCGTGCGCTGGACCAGGCGCATCCGGACGTGCGCTGCTGGACCGCCGCCATCGACAGTCATCTGAACGAGCAGGGCTACATCATTCCGGGCCTGGGCGACGCCGGCGACAAGATCTTCGGCACCAAGCAGGAATGACTGCCGCCCGGCGCCGGCCGGTGCCCGGGCGCTGAAGCGGGTCCTGCACATCGCAAGAAACACCGGGCCGGCAGGCGCCCGACGGCGATCGCCCGGGCGGGCGGCAAGCCTTGTGCGCAGTGCGCGCGGTCAACACACTGTCACTATCCGCCGTCACACTACTGTCTCCAGGCAAAACCCAAGGAGACAACACAGTGCGCCAGCTCACGTTCGCCGCCGTCCTCGGCCTCACCACACTCACGCTGCTTGCCTGCGGCGGTGGTGGCAGCAGCGGTGACAAGGATCCCGGCACGCCCGTGCCCGGCATGCAGCCCCAGTCCTACCCCCTCGTCACCGGCCACCGCGGCGCAAGCGGCTACCTGCCCGAGCACACGCTGGAAGCCTATGCGAAGGCCATCGAGATGGGGGCCGACTTCATCGAGCCGGACCTGGTGTCCACCAAGGACGGTGTGCTGGTGGCCCGCCACGAGCCGAATATCACCGACACCACCGACGTGGCCGACCACCCGGAGTTCGCCGCGCGCAAGCGCACGGTGGCGGTGGACGGCGTCGACGTCACCGGCTGGTTCGTGAGCGACTTCAACTTGGCCGAGCTGCGCACGCTGCGCGCCCGCCAGGCCATGGCCGACCGCGACCAGAGCCACAACGACCTATATCGCATCCCCACCTTCGACGAAGTGATCGAGCTGGCGAAGGCCAAGGGCCGCGAGACCGGCCGCACCGTTGGCGTCTACCCGGAAACCAAGCACCCGACCTGGCACCAGCAGCAGGGCCTGCCGCTGGAAGACAAGCTGCTCGACTCGCTGCAGAAGGCCGGCTGGAACCATGGCGACGCGCCGGTGTTCATCCAGTCCTTCGAGCAGGGCAATCTGAAGGCGCTGCACGCGAAGACGAGCGTGAAGCTGGTGCAGCTGGTCGACGCCAACGACCAGAACCCCGACACCGGTGAGATGGACCTCAGTGCGCCTTACGACCGGCCTTATGACTGGACCGCCAGCGGCCGCACCGGCAGCCAGGACACCTTTGCCTGGCTGCTGACGGACCAGGGCCTGGACGAGGTGAAGACCTATGCCTACGCCATCGCGCCATGGAAGCGCTACCTGGTGAAGGTGCGCTCGACCCTCGACAGCCAGGGGCGCAAGGTGGACGTCAACGGGGATGGCCGCTACACCGATGCCGACTACACCGCGGTGGCCGACGACCGCATCGTCAAGGCGGCCAAGGCCCGCGGGCTGCAGGTGCACACCTGGACCTTCCGCAGCGAGCCTTACCGCCTGTCGGCGAGCTACCAGGGCGACCCGGCGGCCGAATACCGGCAGTTCTTCGAGCTGGGCGTGGACGCGGTGTTCAGCGATTTCCCGGACCAGGCGGTGAAGGCGCGCGATGCCTTTGTGGCCGGGCGACGCTGAGCTCCGGGTTTCCATGGGGCCGTGGTTCACACAGCTTTACACGGCCTGGCTTGAAACGCCGAGGCCGCCAGCAGATCCTAGTTCAGACCATCTCACTTGGAGCGTCCCGCATGAGCAAGACCTTCCGTTTCTGGATGACGGGCTGCGTGGCTGTGGTGATGGCCGCGGTCAGTGCCGAGCTGGCCGGCGCGAAGTCACTGCGGCCGCTGGCCGCGATCGAGAGCAAGTACGGCACCTCCGAGACCCTGCGCAAGATCGAGTCCGCGGCCGAGGGCAGGGGCTATACCGTCTTTGCCCGCGTGGCAGGGCGCGGGCCGGCTGGTGAGGCGCTGCCGTCCACTGCGCTGGTTCTGGGCTCTGTGGACGGTGTTACGCCGGTGTTGGTGGACGAGTCGGGCCGCTCGATCGATGCTCCGCTCTCGCTGCTCATCGTGGGCTTGCCGGACGGGCGCACCGAGGTCCGCTTCTTCGACGCGAGCCGCTATGGCCAGCTGGCGCCCGGCAGCGACCCGGCACTGGCCGAGGTCGCCCGGCTGCGCAGCGTGCTCGACAGCGCACTGGCGTGAGCCCGCCGCCGCAGGAGGCAGCCCTGCCGCCTCAGACCCAGCCGGCCATGCCGACCACCGCGCCGGCGGCCACCATCCACATCGGGCTCAGCCGGGTCTTCAGCATCACGCCGACCGTCAGCAGGACCATGGCCACCGCGCCAAGGTCGTGGCGGCTCGGCTCGGAGAGGATCCAGCCGGTGGCCAGCAGCAGGCCCACGGTGATCGGTGTCATGCCTTCGGTGAAGGCCCGCACGCCTCGGGTGTCGCGCCGCTGATGGCGCCAGCGCGTGGCCCACAGCGCCAGCGTGGTGGACGGCAGCAGCATGCCGAGCATCGTGGTCGCCGCACCAGCGGCGCCGGCCACGTTCCATCCGAGCACCGCCACGAAAAGGATGTTGGGCCCCGGTGCCGCTTGCGCCAGGGCGATGGAGGTGGTGAACTGCGCATCGCTGAGCCAGCCGCGCTCGAGCACCAGATAGCGGTGCATGTCGGGCGCGGTCGTGATGCCGCCTCCCACGGCCAGCAGCGACAGCACCAGGAAGTGACCGAACAGGCCCAGCAGGTCGGAGGCTGGCAGGCTCATGGCTTGGACCTCCGCCAGGCCAGCACCATCGCCAGCGGGCCCAGGCAACCCAGCACCCACAGCAGCGGCCAGTGCAGGACGGCCACCAGCAGCACCGTCAGTGCCGCCAGGCCGAAGGCGAGTTCGCGCCCCAGCGCCGACTGCTTCAGGGTGCCGACCAGCTTGATGCCGGTGGCGAGGATCAGGCCCGCAGCCACCGCCCCCATGCCGCGCAGCGCCCCGGCGACCAAGGGGTGCCGGGCCAGCTCGGCATATACCGCGGCCGCCGCGAGCACCACAATGAGCGGCGCGGCCAGCATGCCGGCGAGCGAGGCGAAGGCCCCGCGGGCGCCGAAGAACCGGTCGCCGATCATCAGCGAGAGGTTCACGATGTTCGGGCCTGGCAGCACCTGGGCCACCGACAGCAGTTCGACGAATTCCTGCTTGGCAAGCCAGCGCCGCCGTTCCACCAGTTCCCGCTGGGCCACCGGCAGCACGCCGCCGAAGCCCTGTAGCGCGAGCCGAGTGAAGGCCCAGAACAGCTCGGCCGGCGAAGCCGGGCGGGGGGGCGGTGTGCCCCCGGGGGCCGGGGACTCGGGGTGGGGCGGTGCAGCAGAGGCAGCGTCCTGGGCAACTTCTGGGACGGGCATCCCGTCAGTGTAGCCAGGGCCGAGCCGGCCGTCTGCCGGGCCGGGGCGGTCCAGGGCGAGGCTCAATGGCGGATGACTTTCAGCGCATCGGGGTTGACGATGTTGCTGGGCGTGCCGTTGATGAAGTTGATGACGTTCTCGAAGGCGGCGTTGAAGTACAGCTCGTAGCTGTCCTGCTCGACATAGCCGATATGCGGGGTGCACACCGCGTTTTCCAGCCTCAGCAGGGGATGGCCTTGCAGGATCGGCTCGCTTTCGAAGACATCGACCGCCGCCATGCCGGGGCGGCCGCGGTTGAGGGCGCTGACCAGGGCGTTCTCTTCCAGCAGCTCGGCCCGCGAGGTGTTGACGAAGAGGGCGTTCGGCTTCATGCGCAGCAGGTCGTCGAGCCGCACCAGGCCGCGGGTCGAGTCCACCAGGCGCAGGTGCAGCGAGACGACGTCGCTGGCTTCGAACAGGGCTTCGCGGGTGAAGGCGGCGTCATAGCCGTCCGCCTGCGCTTTGGCGCGCGAGCTTTCGCTGCCCCAGACCAGCACCTTCATGCCAAAGGCCCGGCCGTAGCTGGCCACCAGCTGCCCGATCTTGCCGTAGCCCCACAGGCCCAGCGTCTTGCCGCGCAGCACCATGCCGAGCCCGAAGTTGGGCGGCATGGAGGCGGACTTCAGGCCGGACTGCTGCCAGGCCCCGTGCTTGAGGTTGCCGATGTACTGCGGCAGCCGCCGCATGGCGGCCATGATGAGTGCCCAGGTCAGTTCGGCCGGCGCCACCGGTGAGCCGACCCCGTCGGCCACCGCGATGCCCATGCGGGTGCAGGCTTCCACGTCGATATGGGCGCCGACCCGCCCGGTCTGCGCGATCAGCTTCAGCTTCGGCAGCTTCTCCAGCAACTGGCGGGGAAAGTGGGTGCGTTCGCGAATGAGGACCAGCACGTCGGCGTCGCGCAGCCGGACCGACAGCTGGCCGATGCCCTTGACCGTGTTGGTGAAGACCTTGGCGTTGTAGCGTTCGAGCTGGGCGGCGCATCTGAGCTTGCGCACTGCGTCCTGATAGTCGTCCAGGATGATGATGTTCATGGCACTTCTTGCGGAGCACGCCCCCCGCCCGGTGGCGAGGCGGCGGCCCGAGTGGGCCTCATTCTGCATCTTTCCGCGCGGGCTGCCACCCGGAGGCAGCCTTGACCGCAGGGCCTGGCCCGGACTGGCCCGCCGGCCTGGCCATGAGGTACCCTCGCTGGTCCGAAGAACAAGCACCAGGAGGCTTGCCGGTGAAATGGATGCGCAGAGTGCTCTGGGCCATCGTCGCCCTGGTCGTGCTGGTCATTGGCGGCCTGTGGCTCTATATCCACCGGGCGCTGCCGCAGCAGGAAGGTGTGGTGGCGGTGCCTCGTCAGGCCCTGAAGGCGCCGGTGCGCATCACCCGGGATGCGCATGGCATCCCGACCATCGAGGGCGAGACGATGGCCGACGTGATGTGGGGCCTCGGCTTCGTGCACGCACAAGACCGGCTCTGGCAGCTGGAGCTGCACCGCCGCATTGGTGCCGGCCGGCTGGCCGAGGCGTTCGGTGAAACCGCCCTGGGCACCGACATCTTCCTGCGCAGCCTTGGCGTGCGCCGGGTGGCGCAGCAGCAGCTGCAAAGCGTCAGCGGCGAAGGCCGCGAGGCGCTGGAGGCCTATGCCGCCGGCGTGAACGCCTATGTGTCGCAGCACCTGAAGGCCCGTCCGCCCGAATTCCTGCTGCTGGGGCTGCAGCCGGGCCGCTGGGAGCCGGCCGACAGCCTGGCCTGGATGACCATGATGGCCTGGGACCTGGGCGCCAACTGGAACAACGAATTGCTGCGCTTGCGCCTGGCCCTGAAGCTGCCGCTGGAGCGCATCAACCAGTTGCTGCCGCCGTACCGCGGCGAGGCCCCGTTGCCGACCACCGACTACACCGAGCTCTTTCGCAGCCTGAAGGTCGATGCCGGCCTGGGCGAGCAGGCGCAGCGCTTCGCGCCGGAATCGGGCATCGAGGGGGTGGGCTCCAACAACTGGGTGGTGGCCGGCTCGCACACCACGTCCGGCCGGCCCCTGCTGGCCAATGACCCGCATTTGCGGCTGTCGGCGCCCGCTTTATGGTATTTCGCGCGGCTGCAGGCGCCGGGCTGGAAGGTGGCGGGGGCCACCATGCCGGGCGTGCCGGCGGTGGTGCTCGGCCAGAACGAGCACATCGCCTGGGGCTACACCAACACCGGCCCGGACGTGCAGGACCTGTACCTGGAGCAGCTGCACCCCGACGACCCGCAGCAATACCTGACGCCCACCGGCTGGGCCCGCTTCGACACGCACGAGGAGCAAATCGCCGTCAAGGGCGGCATGCCGCGGACCATCACGGTGCGCAGCAGCCGCCACGGCCCGGTGATCTCCGACGCGCCGGGGGCGGCAGAGGGCCTGACCGGCCCGCCGGCCCGGCCGGCCTTTGCACTGGCGATGCGCTGGACCGCGCTGGACGTGCCCAACACCACCTTCGAGGCCGGCCTGGCGATGAACCGGGCCCGCACGGTGGACGAATTCGTGGCCGCCTCCGCGCGGCACCTGGCGCCGATGCAAAACATGGTGGTGGCCGATGTGTCGGGCCGCATTGGCATGGTGGCCGCCGGTCGGGTGCCGGTGCGCGGGGCCCGGCATGACCTGCGCGGGCTGGTGCCGGCGCCCGGGTGGGACGCCAAGTACGACTGGACCGGCTACCTCGATGCGAGCCTGACGCCGCGCGAATTCGATCCGCCGCGCGGCTGGATCGCCACCGCGAACCAGCGCATCCACCCGCCGGACTATCCCCACTTCCTGACGAGCGAATGGACCGCCCCGTATCGGGCCGAGCGCATCGAGCAGTTGCTGGGCGAGCCCGGTCGTCATGACGTGGACAGCATGGCCGCCTTGCAGGCGGACGAGGTGTCGCTGGCCGCGCGCCAGTTGTTGCCGCTGCTGCTGCAGGCCCGCTCCAGCCATCCACTGGCGGCGCGAGTGCGTGCGCTGCTGCAGCGCTTCGATGGCCGCATGGCGGCGGACCGGGCCGAGCCGCTCATCCTGTGGGCCTGGACGCGCCAGGCGACCGAGCTGATGGTGGCCGATGAACTGGGCCCCGCGCTCTGGACGCAGTACCGCACCCGTTCCTTCTACGACGCGGTGGAGCGCATGCTGCTGGACCGCCAGGCCTGGTGGTGCGACAACAAGACCACGCCAGCCGTCGAAACCTGCCAGCAGCTGATGGACAGTGCGCTCGATCGTGCGCTTGACGAATTGCAGGCCGCCTACGGCGCCGACCCGCAACGCTGGCAATGGGGCCAGGCCCATCAGGCGCGGTCCGAGCACCGGCCCTTCAGCAAGGTGAAATCGCTGGCACGCTGGTTCGAGCTGCGCGTGCCGGTGGGCGGCGACACCCACACCGTCAATGCCAGCCGGGTGGGGCTGCGGGAGGACGAACTCACGGGCCGCTTCTACCTCAACGAGCACGGGCCCAGCCTGCGGGCCATCTACGACCTCGGCACGCCGGGACAGTCGCGCTTCATGCAGTCCACCGGGCAGTCAGGGCTGCCGTTCTCGCGCGCTTACCGCAGCTTCCTGCAACCGTGGGCCGAAGGGCAGTATGTGCCGCTCTGGGCTGCCGAAGCCGGCCCGACCCTGGTGCTGCAGCCGCGCTAGCCGGGGCGGCAGTCAGGGGGATGCAGTTTCAAGGGCTCAGCGCCATGCACAGGCCCGCCAGCAGGGCGCCGAGGCCGGCCAGGCCGAAGCCCAGCGACAGATGGCGGCCACCGCGCCGACGCCCCAGGAAGAGGCCGATGCCAAACAGCAGCACCACCACGGTGGTGTGCACCAGGCGCAAGGCCGCGTCGGCATCGGCGATCCACAGCAGCGGCAGCGCGGTGAGGAAGGTGGCCCAGAACACCAGGGCGAAGATGGCCGCCGCCCCCAGCAGGTCGAGCGGATGACCCAGCACGGCGCGGGGGCGGGCCTCGCCGGTCCGTGGCAGCAGGGCGCGCAGCCGGGCCAGCTCGTGCGGCGCCAGGTTGCGCACCAGGCTGTCCGGCAGTTCGCGAGCCAGCCGCTGTGAAAACGCCGCATCGGTGTCGGCGCTGCGCAGGTCGTCCAGCAGCCGCTGCTGGCCATGGCGTGCCTGGGCCGCCCGCCGCAGGTACATCACGGCGCACATCAGGCTCCAGGCAAAGCTCGAGGACAGCGCGCTCAGCAAGACGGTGCGGGCATCGCGCCCCAGAATCGCGAAGGCGCCGGTGAAGATGACGAGCACGAGCAAGCCGCCAGCCACTTCACCCGCCCGGTCGAGCGGATTGAACAGCTGGCGCGTGGACGCACGCAGATGCCCCAGCACGTGCGCATGGTCGGCGCTGCCGGGGGGGTGCTTGCTGTCGTGGAGCTTGCTTCCGGGCATGACCAGACCAGTATGGTCCGCTTTGCCGGCCCGGCATAGACCTCAGCCCCGCGCCAGCACGGTTTTTGCCAGTTCCCAAATGGACAGTGGCGCACTGCCTTCCGCTTTGTTGTTAACGGTTACGAATACCGCATGGCCGCCGATCGCGGTGGCAGCGATGACCTTGGCCAGCACCTCCCGAGTGGCGGGGTCCGGGGCGACCAGCGCGTTAAACGGTGCGAAGCGCTCCCTGGCCGGCTCGTACTTGAAGCCCCGCTGGAGGTTCCAGCGGCAGACCAGCGGGCCGGGCCACAGCGCGCGCAGCAGGGGCAACTGGGCCTCGATGTCGGGCATGCGGTCGTGCAGGCCCAGGCAATACCGCACGCCATGGCGCTTGAGCAGCGTGGCGAGGGCCGGCGTGAGCAGTTCCGGGTCGCGAACTTCGAGGGCCAGCAGCGCGGGGTGGCCCGCCTGCGCCAGCGCCGCGGTGGCCGCCTCGAAAAGCCGCTCCAGCGCCTGCAGCCAGCGTTGCGGCTCGGCCAGCCAGGCCAGCGGCAGCGGCGACACCTGGAACACCAGCACGCCCAGGGTGGCTCCCAGCCCTTGCACCGCCGGCTCGATGCACTGGGTGACGGCCGCGGCGGGATCGAGGAACAGCGGGTTGGGCTCGACGCCACGGCCGTCGCTGGCCCGCACCAGCGCATCGGTGACGAGCGACGGAGCCTTGACGACAAAACGGAAATCGGCCGGTACCTGGGCGGCCAGCGCCGCATAGGCCGACACCTCCATCGGCCGGTAGAAGCTGCGGTCCAGGCTGACGCAGCGCAGCAGCGGATGCTGGGTATAGGCCGTCAGGCCGCGGCGCGACAGCGTCGATTCGGCGTACTCGCGGCCCCACACCAGGCCATGCCAGCCGGGAAAGTTCCAGGACGAGGTGCCGAAGCGAATCAGCGGGTTGAGGGACGCAGCGGCTGCTGCCATTTCAGGTGGCACAACCGCGGCTTCCAGTTGGGCCGGCTCGCTGGCCGGAGGCCGTGCGGCGCGCCGCGGGGCGGCTGGCGGCGGCGCGTCCGCCGCGGCCGGCGGCGGCTGGCCGGGGCCGGGCTCGAGGGCGAACAGGTCGGACTGCTGGGGGGCGTTGCGGGGCACGGGCTCAGGGACGGGCGGCGTCAGACAGGCCGACACTGTAGCGGCCCCGGGCCGGGCGGCTCATGTCGAAGTTGCCAGGCGTCGGCGCACCGCGCGGGCGGCGCTCACCATCTGGCCCAGCGCCGCCAGGGTTTCCGGCCAGTGGCGGGTCTTCAGGCCGCAGTCGGGATTGACCCAGAGCCGGCGTGGGTCCACCACGCGGCAGGCGCGGTCGAGCAGCGCCTCCATCTCGCTGGCGCCAGGCACCCGCGGCGAGTGGATGTCATAGACGCCGGGGCCGATCTCGTTCGGGTAGTCGAAAGCACCGAAGCCGTCGAGCAGCTCCATGCGGGAACGCGATGTCTCGATGGTGATGACGTCGGCGTCCAGTGCCGCGATGGCCGGCAGGATGTCGTTGAACTCGGAATAGCACATGTGGGTGTGGATCTGCGTGTCGTCGAGCACGCCGCAGGAGGCGAGCTTGAAGGCGTGGACCGCCCAATCGAGATAGTGCTGCCAGTCCTGCCGGCGCAGCGGCAGGCCTTCGCGGAAGGCGGGCTCGTCGATCTGGATGATGCGGATGCCGGCCCGTTCCAGGTCGTTCACCTCGTCACGAATGGCCAGCGCCAGCTGGCGGGCGGTGGCCTCGCGTGGCTGGTCGTCACGCACGAAGGACCACTGCAGCAAGGTCACCGGCCCGGTCAACATGCCTTTCACCGGACGCTCGGTGAGCGACTGGGCATAGCGGGCGGTGTCCACCGTGATCGGGTCGGGCCGCCAGACGTCGCCGTAGATGATGGGCGGCTTGACGCAGCGCGAGCCGTAGCTCTGGACCCAGCCGTTGTCGGTGATCGCGAAGCCGAACAGGTGTTCGGCGAAATGCTCCACCATGTCGTTGCGCTCCGGTTCCCCGTGCACCAGCACGTCCAGGCCGAGTTGCTCCTGCTGCTCGATGGCATGGCGGATTTCCTCGCGCATGGCCTTGAGGTAGTCGTAGGCGTTCATGTCCCCGCGCTTGCGGGCCGCCCGGGCCGCCCGGATCCTGGGTGTCTGCGGGAAGGAGCCGATGGTGGTGGTGGGCAGCAGCGGCAGCTGCAGGCGGGCGCGCTGGCGGGCGCTGCGCTCGGGGAAGGCGTGGCGCCGCTGCACCATGTCGGCATCGATGCCGCTCAGCCGCTTGCCGACATAGGCATTGCGGACCAGGGCCGAGCCGCGCCGCTCGGCCAGCGCCGCATCGCTCTCAGCCAGGGCGTCGGCCACGCTGGCCTCGCCGTCCTGCAGGCCGCGCCGCAGCACCTCCAGTTCGGCCAGTTTCTCGTCGGCGCCGGCGAGCCAGTGCCGCACGGTCGCTTCCAGCCGCGGGTCGCGGGCCAGGGAGCAGGGCACGTGCAGCAGTGAGCAGGAGCTGGCGATCCAGAGCCGGTCAGCCAGCTGGTCCTGCAGCGGGCGCAGTGCCTGCAGCACCTGGCGGAGGTCGGTGCGCCAGACGTTGCGGCCGTCCACGACACCGACCGACAGCACCCGTCCCGCCGGCAGCGAGGCAAGCACCGCCGGCAGCTGCGCTGCACCGCGCACGGCATCGATGTGCAGCCCATCGACCGGCAGCGCATTGAGGAGCGGCAGGTGGTGGTCCACCGGGCCGAAATAGGTGGTCAGCAGCAGGCGGGGCCGCTCGCCGCCGGCCAGTTGCCGGTAGGCCTGGGTGACGGCCGCCTGCCACGGCGCGTCAAGGTCGGTGGCGAGCACCGGCTCGTCGATCTGCACCCACTCGATGCCGCGGCGGCGCAGCTCGGCGAGCAATTCTGCGTAGACCCGCAGCAGCCCCGGCAGCAGGGACAGGCGCTCCTGCGGTCGCGCCGACTTGGCCAGCCGCAGGAAGGTGACCGGGCCGATGAGCACCGGCTTCACCGGCCGGCCGCCGGCCTGCGCCTGTGCCCGGGCCACCTGCGCGAGGTAGCGGCCGGCATGCAGCGAGAAGGCCTGGCCAGCGGCCAGCTCGGGGACCAGGTAGTGGTAGTTGGTGTCGAACCACTTGGTCATCTCCAGGGCCGGCTGGGCTGCAGTGCCGCGTGCCAGCTGGAAGCTGCCGTCCAGCTCCAGGGCGGCGGGGTCCAGGCCGAAGCGGGCGGGCAGGGCGCCGAACATCGCGGCATGGTCGAGCATCAGGTCGTAGTAGGCGAAGTCGCCGGTGGTGAGCCAGTGCAGGCCGGCGTCGACCTGGCGCTGCTGGCGGTCGGCGCAGAGGCGCTCGCCCACCTGCTGCAGCTCTGCCAGGCTGCCCTGGCCTTGCCAATGTGATTCGAGGGCGAACTTCAGCTCGCGGCGTTCGCCGATGCGGGGGTAACCGAGGATGTGGGTGTGGGCCATGAGACTCCGCCGTGGTGGTGAGGTTGACCCACGGCAGTCTGGTTTGCGACACTGCATCAAACAAGCGAAACGTTTTCAGCCAGGCTTGAATTTGATTCATGTCCGGCGCCTACCTCGGAAGGCTGCATGCTCGAACTCCGCCACCTGCGCTCCCTGATGGCCATTGCCGAGACCGGCAAGATGGCGCTGGCGGCGGAGCGGGTGCACCTGACGCAATCCGCGCTGTCGCACCAGGTGCGTGCCATCGAGACGCACTACGGCTTGCCGCTCTTTCACCGCACCAGCACCGGGCTGCGCTTCACGCCGGCCGGCGAGCGGCTGCTCGCGCTCGCGCGTGATCTGCTGCCCCAGGTGGCCGAAGCCGAACGAGACCTGGCCCGGGCATCGAGCGACACCCGGGGCGAGCTGCGCATCGCGCTCGAATGCCACACCTGCTTTGACTGGCTGATGCCGGTGATGGACGAGTTCCGCCGCCGCTGGCCGGAGGTGGAAGTGGATCTGGTGGCCGGCTTCCATGCCGACCCGATGGCGCTGCTGGCCGACGACAAATGCGAGCTGGTGATCGGGTCGCCGCCGGGGCGCCAGGCGCCGGCGCGGCGCAAGCTGGCGAGCTGGCCGCTGTTTCGCTTCGAGATCCTGGCGGTGCTGCCGGTCGAGCATGCGCTGCGGAACCGGCGCCGCCTGCTGGCCCAGGATTTCGAGGGCGAGACGCTGATCACCTATCCAGTGCCGGAGGAACGTATCGATGTGATACGAGAATTGCTGCGCCCGGCTGGAGTGAACTTCGGGCGGCGCACGGCAGAGCTGACCATTGCGATCCTGCAGCTGGTCGCCAGCCGGCGGGGCGTGGCGGCCCTGCCGAACTGGGGCGTGAAAAGCTACGTCGACTACGACTACGTGGTCGCCAAACGGCTCGGCGCCAGCGGTTTGTGGAGTGAGTTGCATGCCACTGCGCCGCAGGCGCTGGCCGGCAAACCGTACCTCAGTGACCTGCTGGGCATCATCCGGCAACAATGTGCGAAGCAGCTGGCCGGCATAGAACTGCTGAGTTGACCCCAAAATCCGTGCCTGGCAGTGACATAGTTGGCGGCCGGCCCGAAAAAAATGTGGGGGGGTCGCCCTTGGATGCGGGCGGATGCGAACAGAAAAGCAAGGCCAGTGAAACAATGCGCCGTGCAGCGCGTGACGCATGACACATCAGGGGGAGCCGGAGCGCTCCAAGACAAGGAGAAACATGTTCTGGCGGGTGATCTGTCTGATCTTCTGCAGCCTGGCGGCGTGGCCCGCCGCGGCCGAATCGCCGGTCGCCGTGCTCACCATCCTGGATGGCGAAGCCTTGCTGATCCGCGGCAGTGCCAAGTTCGCGCTGACCGAGGGCGTGCGGCTGCAGCGTGACGACATCGTGGAGTCCGGTGCCACCACCGGCCTGCTGCGCCTCGAGTACAAGGATGGCGTGATCGCCGACCTCGGCCCCGGCAGCCGCGCGCTGCTGGCACCGACGCTGCCAGGCGAGCGCGGCCGGGCACCGGTGCAGCTGTACCTGCAGCAGGGCTGGCTGAAGCTCTCGCCGCCGCCGGTCGTTGCTGGCAAGCCGGCGATCGCGGCCGGTTTCGGCTCGGCGGTGCTGGATGCTGCGCCGGACGGCGTGCTGGTGGCCCACCTGGGCGATCGGCGCGTTTTCGCATTTGCCGAGGCGGGTGCGGTGCGCCTCACCGAGCGGCTGGACGGCAAGGCGCAGCGCGCCCTGGGGTTGAAGGCCGGCGAATCCTTCCTGCGCGAAGCCGATGGATCGGGCACCGTGGCGGCGCGGCCGCCGGCCGCGATGCTGGAGCGCATGCCGCGCGCATTCCGTGACACACTGCCGCCCCTGGCCGACCGCTACCAGTCGCGCGAGGCAGCGCCGAAGCCGCTCGGTGCAGTGGCCTACCAGGACGTGCAATCCTGGCTGCAGGCCGAGCGAACACTGCGGCCGCGCTTCGTCACCCGCTGGAAGGCGAGGGCGAGCGACACCGATTTCCGCGCCGGCCTGGTCACCAACCTGCGGGCGCACCCGGAGTGGGACCGCGTGTTGTACCCCGAGAAATACTTGCCGCGCCCGCCGGTTCCGCGTCCGCCGGCGGCTTCGCGTCCCTGACTTCTTTGCGCCGCAACCCGGCGCCGCTTGAGACTCGTATGAAACTGCTCGTCAAGTTCAACCTGGTGTTCGTGCTCGTGTTCGTGCTCGGCCTGGGGGTCACCGGCTACATCAGCCGCGACCTGCTGCAGCGCAACGCGCAGCAGGAAGTGCTGGACCATGCCCGCCTGCTGATGGAGAAGGCGCTGGCGGTGCGGGCCTACACCTCCGGTCAGATCGGCCCGCTGCTCGAGACCCAGATGAAGTACAGCTTCCTGCCCCAGTCGGTGCCGGCCTACTCGGCCACCGAGGTGCTGGCCACGCTGCACAAGAAGTACCCTGACTACGCCTACAAGGAAGCGACGCTGAACCCGACCAACCCGCGCGACCGGGCGGTCGAATGGGAGGTCGACATCGTCAACCAGTTCCGCAACTCGCCCGATGTGAAGGAGTTCGTCGGACAGCGCGACACACCCAGCGGCCGCTCGCTCTACATCGCCCGCCCGATCCAGATCAAGGACCCCGCCTGCCTGCGCTGCCACAGCACGGTGGACGCGGCACCCAAGCCGATGGTGGACCGCTACGGCCCGGCCAACGGTTTCGGCTGGAACTTCAACGAGATCATCGGCGCCCAGGTGGTGTCGGTGCCGATGACGGTGCCGCTGCAGCGCGCGGCCAGCGCCTTCAACGTGTTCATGGGCATGCTGACGGCGGTGTTCGTCGTCATCGGGCTGGCGCTCAACCTGATGCTGTGGAAGCTGGTGATCCAGCCGGTCAGCCGCCTGTCGGCCATCGCCGACCGGGTCAGCCTGGGCGAGATGGATGCTCCCGAGTTCAAGGCCAGCAGCAAGGACGAGATCGGCACGCTGGCCGAGTCGTTCACCCGCATGCGCAAGAGCCTGGTGCAGGCCATGAAGATGCTGGACGGCTGAGGCCGCATGAAACATCCTGAGCGTCTCGGCAAATACCCC
Organism: Eleftheria terrae; assembly: GCF_030419005.1. Taxonomy (NCBI): domain Bacteria; kingdom Pseudomonadati; phylum Pseudomonadota; class Betaproteobacteria; order Burkholderiales; genus Eleftheria; species Eleftheria terrae. The sequence continues at coordinate 800,621 of NZ_CP106951.1, read as the reverse complement.
ATCACGGCCGTCCTCGGCGAGGGCGCCATGGGCGTGGTCTACAAGGCCTACGACCCGGACATCAAGCGCCTCGTCGCGATCAAGACCATCCGCAAGCAGCTGGTCGAGGACAGCCCGCAGGCCGCCTCCATCGCGGAGCGCTTCCGCAACGAGGCGCAGGCGGCTGGCCGCCTGCTGCACCCGGGCATCGTCGCCGTCTACGAGTACGGCGAGGACCGGGAGCGCGCCTTTATCGCGATGGAGTATGTCGAGGGGCACAGCGTCGCCCACTACCTGGGCCGCAAGATCCTGTTCCCCGAGCAGGACATCCTGAGCATCATGGTGCAGCTGCTGAGCGCGCTGGACCATGCGCACCAGCAGGGCGTGTGGCACCGCGACATCAAGCCGGCCAATCTCATCATCACCCGCCATGGCAAGCTCAAGATCGCCGACTTCGGCATCGCGCGGGTCGATGCCGGCGGGCTGACGCAGCTGAACGCCATCGTCGGCACGCCTGGCTACATGGCGCCCGAGCAATACACCGGGGAGAAGCTCGACCACCGGGTGGACCTGTGGGCGGCCGGCGTGCTGCTCTACCAGCTGCTGACGGGGCAGCTGCCCTTCAACGGCACGGCCGAGTCGCTGATGTATCGCATCCTGCACGAGGAGCCGGTGCGGCCGTCGCAGCACGTCGGGTCCTCGCGGCCGGAGCACTACGACCGGGTGGTGGCGCTGGCCCTGGCCAAGCGGCCGTCGGCCCGCTATGCGAGCGCGCTGGCCTTCCGAGACGACCTGCTGACCCATTGCAGCTCGCCGGTGAGTGCCACCGTGTCGGAAGAGACCGTCATCATGGAGATGGTGCGGCCCGGCATGCCGCTGCCGTCCGGCTCGCCGGGTCCGCAGAGCCTGCCGGCGGCGGGCAGCGTGATCTCGGTGGGCTCGCTCGATGCGGCGGCTGCCAGTGCGCCGACGCCCACCACCGCGCCGCCCACCCACTGGGACGCGGCCACCTTGTCGCAGCTGGAAACCACGCTGGCGAAGTTCGTGGGGCCCATGGCGAAGGTGCTGGTGCGTCGCGCCGCACGGGAATGCGCCGACCTCGACACCCTGCGTCACCGCCTGGCCGAGCACCTGCAGACCGAGCGCGAGCGCACCACCTTCATCGGCCAGCCGCTCACCACCGGCGGCTCCCCGCTGCGCCCGACCGGTACGCCGGCGCCGGGCACCACGGGCGCGCCGGCTCCCGGCACCTCACCGCGGCCGGCCAGCGGCATCGCGCTGACGCCGGACTTCGTGGAGCGGGCGCAGCGGGTGCTGGCCAGCCACATCGGCCCGATCGCTCGCATCGTGGCCAAGAAGGCAGCCGCCCAGGCCGGCACGCGGGAACAGTTCATCCAGCTGCTGGGCCAGCACCTGGATGACGAGGCCGCTCGCGGCCGATTGCTGAACCAGCTGCAGCACCTGGCCTGACCGAGGCGCCGTGCCGCCCGGCGGGCAGCACGGGCTCAAGGCTGGGTGGCCAGCCGCCGGCTGGCCGGCGTCGCCAGCACGCGCTGCAGGCGGCTGGCCATTTCGCTATGCGGTAGCGGCTTTTGCAGCACGTAGTCTTCGTGCACGTCGCGCAGGGCAGCCAGGTCGGCAAAGCCGGTCACGTAGAGCACCGGCAGCGCCGGATGCGAGCGTTGCAGCGCCCGGCCCAGTTCTGCGCCGTTCATGCCGGGCATCGCGAAGTCGGCAATGACGGCATCGATGTCGCGGCAGCGCGCCACCATCTCCAGGGCCGCGGCCCCGTTGCGGGCCTGCAGCACGGTGTAGCCGTCCAGCTCCAGCAGGGCGGCGGTCACTTCGCGCACGTCCTCATCGTCGTCGACCAGCAACACCGTGTGCGTGGGCTGCGGCGGCTGCTGCGCGGTGGCGCCGGTGTTCTCCGGCTCGGTGCTGCCCGGGCGACTGGCCGCGGACGCCGGAGCGCGCGGCATGTAGACGTGCACCGAGGTGCCGCGGCCCGGCTCGGTCTCGATGCGCACGCCACCCCCCGACTGCTTGGCGAAGCCATACACCTGGGCCAGCCCCAGCCCGGAGCCTTTGCCGACCTCCTTGGTGGTGAAGAAGGGCTCGAAGGCCTTGGCCAGCACCTCGTCGCTCATGCCGCTGCCGGTGTCGCTGACGGTCAGCGAGACATAGTCGCCGGGCTCCGGCTCTTCGGGCCGCGCGGGCCGCTGCTGCAGGGTGACGTTGCCGGTGCGCACGGTGAGGGTGCCGCCGACCTCCATCGCGTCGCGCGCGTTAATGGCCAGGTTGAGGATGATGAGCTCCAGCTGCGTCGGGTCCACCAGGGCCGGCCACAGACGCGGGGCCAGGGCGGTTTCGATGGCGACGCTGCCGCCCATGGTGGTCTGCAGCAGGTCCCGCATGCCGGCCACCACGTCGTTGAAGTCCACCTCCTGCGGCTCCAGCCGCTGCCGCCGGGAGAAGGCCAGCAGCTGGGTGGTGAGCGTGGCACCGCGCTGGGCCGCGTTGCGCATGGAGTCGAGCCGCTGCACGACACGTTCGTCGACCGACTCCGGGCGCTGCTGCAGCAGCCGTTCGATCAGGCCGATGTTGCTGAGCACCACCGTCAGCAGGTTGTTGAAGTCGTGCGCCACACCCGAGGTGAGCTGGCCGACCGCTTCCAGCCGCTGCATCTGCTGCAGCGTGTTCTCGACGCGGCTGCGTTCGCTGATCTGCGCCTTGAGCTCGCGGTTGGTGGCCGCCAGTTCCTCGGCGGCGGCCCGCTCTTCGGTGACATCGCGCCCGATGGCGTAGACCAGGCCGTTGTCGGCGCTGGCCGTCCAGCGTATCCAGCGCCAGCCGCCGTCGCGGTGGCGCAGCCGGCTGTCCTGCGTGCGCGTGACGCTGCCGTGTGCCAGCGAGCGCAGCCGCTGCCGCGTGTCGGCCACTTCGTCGGGGTGCAGGAAATCGAGCAGGCTGGCTTCCTGCAAGGCCTCGGCTGACCAGCCCAGCACGCTTTCCCAGGCCGGGTTGACGGAGGTGAGCGTCGCGTCCGGCCGGCAGACGGCCATCAGGTCGACACTGAGGTTCCAGATGCGGTCGCGCTCGCGGGTGCGCTGGGCGACGCTGGCCTCCAGGTCGCGGTTGACCTGGCGCAACACTTCGTCGCGGCGGCGCTGTTCGGTCACGTCGCGCGCCGTGCCCACCAGGCGGGGACGGCCGTCGGAGCCGACGATGCGGCGGCCTTTCACCGCCACCCAGCGCATGCGGCCGCCCTGCAGGCCGATCATGCGGTGCTCGTATTCGAGTTCGGGGGGCGCGCCGGGCCGCAGCGCGGCGCGCAGGGAGCGGTCGACTTCGGCCCGGTCGTCGGGATGCACGGCGTTGTGCAGCATGGTGGCGTAGTCGGGGACCGGGCCGTCGGGCACATCGGCCAGCGTGCGCAGGCCGGCATCGAACCACAGCCGGTCGCCTTCGATGTCGAGCTCCCACACGCCGATGCCGGCGGCCTCGGCCGCCAGCCGGAACAGCAGCTCGGTCTGGCGCTGGCGCGCTTCGGCGGCTTTCTGGTCGGTCACGTCCTGCACGACGCCCGAGACCCGGTGGCACCGGCCGCGCTCGAAGAAGGCCTGGCCGCGCATCACCACCCAGCGCTCGCTGCCGTCGGCCGCGTGGGTACGGAACTCGCGCAGCAGCAGGTCTTCGCCGCCGGGTTGCATGGCGGCCTGCATCGCCGAGCGCAGGCCGTCCCGGTCGGCGGGCGACACGCGGGCCAGCAGCTCCTCGTGCCGCACCTGTGGCTGCCCGGGCAGGCCGAACATCAGCTGGCTGCGGCTGTCCCAGCCCAGGCGGTCTTCCGCCGGCACGTAGTGCCACAGCCCCAGCTCCGCGGCGGCCAGGGCCAGCCGCATGTTGGCTTCGCTGTCGCCGAGCGCCGCCTCGGCCTGGCGGCGGCGCTGCCGCTCACGGGCGTCGGCCAGGGCGCGTTCGATGGTGCGCGGCAGCCGCCCCAGGCTGCGCTTGAGCACGTAGTCGGTGGCGCCCTGGCGCAGCGCTTCCACCGCCACGTCCTCACCCAGCACCCCCGAGACGAAGATGAAGGGCACGTCGGGCAACCGTTCCTGCGCCAGCTGCAGGGCGGTGAGGCCGTCGTAGTCCGGCAGCGAGTAGTCGGCCAGGATGAGGTCGAGCTCGCCAGGCCGCAAGGCGGCTTCGTATTCGCTGCGGCGCACGGCACGGATGATTTCGAGCTCCGGCCGGGCCTTCAGCAGGTGGCTGCAGAGCAGCTCGGCGTCGATGTCGCTGTCTTCCAGCAACAGGATGCGGGCAGGAACGGGCGGCTTCACGCGTTGCGGCCTCCACGAGGCGGCGGCTCGTTCAGCACCCCCCAGAACATGCCCAGGTCCTGGATGGCCTGCAGGAAGGCATGAAAGTCCACCGGCTTGACGACGAAGGCGTTGACGCCCAGCTCGTAGCTGTGCACCAGGTCGCGCTCCTCGCGCGAGGACGTCAGCATGACCACCGGCACCTGGCGCAGCAGCGGGTCGCTCTTGACCCGTTCGAGCACTTCCAGGCCGTCGATCTTCGGCAGCTTCAGATCGAGCAGCACCACCGCCGGGTCGCCGGCCACCCGGTTGAGCCAGCGGCCGCGGCCATAGAGGTAGTCGAGCGCTTCCGCGCCGTCGCGGGCGACCTCGACCGGGTTGGCCAGCTGGCAGCGCTGCAGGGCGGCCAGGGCCAGTTCGAGGTCCTTCGGGTTGTCCTCCACCAGGAGGATGGGCCTGAGCTTGTTGTTATGCATCTGCGGAGTTTTCATGCGGGGTGGCGGGCAGGCCGAAACGGAACACGGCTCCCTGGTCGAGGCGGCCATCGGCGCTGATCCAGCCGCCGTGGCGCTCCAGGATGCGCCGCGCCAGCGCGAGGCCGATGCCGCTGCCTTCGAAATCTTCAGCCCGGTGCAGGCGCTGGAACACGCCGAACAGCTTGCCGGCATATGCCATGTCGAAGCCGACGCCGTTGTCGCGCACCGAGTACACGGTCTCGCCGTCGCGCTGCTCACCGGTGATCTCGATCACCGCGCACTCGCGAGGCCGGGTGTACTTGAGCGCGTTGCCGATCAGGTTGCTGAGCGCCTGGCGCAGCAGGGCAGCGTCGCCCCAGGCCGGCGGCAGCGGGCCGGTGCGCCACTCCACCTGGCGATTGCCCTGGTCGATGCGCACCGAGCGGCGCACTTCGTCGAGCAGCTTGTCCATGTCGACCGCCGTCATCGACAGCGTGGAGCGCCCCAGCTGCGAGAAGGCCAGCAGGTCGTCGACCAGCTGTCCGGCCGCCAGGGCTGATTCGACGATGGAGTCGAGGTAGTGGCGCGAGCGCGTGTCCAGCGCTGCCTCGCGCTCGCCCAGCAGCTGGGCATAGCCGACGATGTGCCGGAAGGGGGCACGCAGGTCGTGCGAGATGGAGTACGAGAAGGCTTCCAGCTCACGGTTGCTGGCTTCCAGCCGTTCGCTGAGCTGGGCGCGCTCTTCGGCACGGCGCAGCACGAAGCTCACCACCGCGTTGCGGAAGGACTGCACCACCTCGAGCTGTGCGGCGCTCCAGCGCGCCGAGCTGCCGCGCACCTGTTCGGTCCACATCGAGAAGGAGCGCCGGGGATGCAGCCGGCCGTCTTCGCCGGGTGCGGGCTTGTCCGGTGGGCCACCCCACCGCACGGTGTGGACCAGCTCGGGACGGAACCACAGGATGTAGTGAGGGTGGAGCGCCGAGATCGACACCGCCAGCACGCCACAGCCGCTGTCCGCCCAGGCCTGGGCCGGCGGGTACAGCGCGGGTAGCTCATGCGTTGCGAACACCGCCGGCTTGCCCTGCTGGTGCAGCCAGGCGGCCAGGGCCTGGAGCTGCGTTTCATCTGGCGTGCGGCCGGTGCGGCTCACGCCGTGCTCGCGCAGCACCGCGGCGCCCTGGGCGCTGGCGAGGGCCAGCCAGGCATCGGGTTGATCGAGCAGGCCGTCCTGCACGGAGGGGGCCTGGGCCACGCGGGCCAGCAGCCCGGCCTCCAGCTCCTTCAGCTTCAGGCGCTCGGCGGCTTCGGCCCCCTGCGCGCGCGCCGCCAGCTGCAGCGCGAGGATCTGCGCCAGGAAGTCGCAGGCGCTGCGGATCTGCGGGCCGACCTGGCGGGGGCCGGCATGGTGGCACGAGACCAAGCCCCAGAGCCGGCCATCGACCAGGATGGACACCGACATCGACGCCGCGGTGCCCATGTTGCGCATGTACTCCAGGTGCACCGGCGACACGCTGCGCAGTGCCGCGGCCGAGAGGTCGAGCGGGCGGCCGTCGAGCGGGCTCAGGGCCGGCTCCACCGGTACCGGCAGGTAGCCGGCGTCGGGAATCAGGCGCAGGCGGTTGCGGCGGTACAGCTCGCGCGCCTGTGGCGGAATGTCGGAAGCCGGGAAGCGCAGGTCGAGGTAGGAGGGCAGGCTGCCATCGCCGTCCTCCGCGATCACCGTGCCGTGCCAGTCCTCGTCGAAGCGGTAGACCAGCACGCGATGGAAGCCCGTGATGCGACGCACCTCGCAGGCGGCCAGCTGGGCCAGCGCTGCAATGTCGGCCTCGGCTTCCAGCTGGTCGACGAACCGGCGCAGGTGCGGGTAGAGCGCGTCCAGCGATTCCAGCTCCCCCGGAAGCGCAGGCTCGAATTCGAGCAGCAGGCCTTGCGGGCCCAGGTGGCCGCTGAGCTGGAACTGGCGCTGGCCCAGTGCCACCGTGTGCAACGGCGCCGCGCCGGGTGCCAGGAGCCAGTCGCCCAGGACGGCGCGCAGCGTGTCGCCCAGGGCAGCGGGCGCTCCTGGCGGTGTGGCGCCGGTGGGCCAGATGGGCAGTCCCAGCAGTTCTGCCGCATTGCGGCTGGCCTGCAGCACCTCCAGCGTGTCGGGCCGCAACACCAGCAAGGCCCCATGCGGCTGGATGCTGCCGGGCAGGTGGATGGGCTCCCGGGCGCAGTCGCTCAGGTCGACCGGTTGGCCGGACAGGGGGGCGGGCACCGTCATGCGTTGTGCACCTTGTGGTTGTCGGGGCGCGGTAATGCGGCGGCCGGGCGGGGCTGGGCATGCGGCAGCCAGTGCAGCAGCAGCTCGAAGGTTCGCGCCGCGCCGTCGACGACCTCTGCGGCCCAGGGCGCCGGCAACCCGGCCAGGCAGTGGAGGGTCTGTTGCCAGCGCGCCCCGGTGTCCGGGCCGTAGGGATGGAAGTAGCGCAGGCCTTGCGCGGGCCACCAGGCGGCAGCCTGCAACTGCCGCGTGATCAACTGGCCGCCCAGCGTGGAGCCTTCCAGCACGTAGAGCGATCCCCAAGCCGCGGCAGTCGTGTTGCACAGGGTGCGGGCGGCCGCGCAGTCGGGGAGGGCCTCGATGTCCGCGGGGGCGCTGCCCAGGGCCGCCAGATCGTGGCGCAACAGCGCCAGGCGCCGGCGTGGCTGCAGGAAGTCGGGCGCGTCGATGGCGGCAGCCAAGGCCGGTTCCCACGCCCGGTGGAAGCCGAAGAAGCCCTGCAGCAAGGCCAGGCAGGCTTCGCGCCGTTGTCCCAGCGCGGGCAGGTCCAGGGCGGCTTCGAGGCGGGCATGGGCATTGGCGGTGCCCTCGCGCAGGCGCTGCCGCAGGGCCGCCTCAGCTCGCAAGGGCGCTGCCGTCATGGGCCTCGGCAGGAGTGGGGAAGATGCGCCCGCAGGGGCGCCGGATCGGTCTCAATGCAGTACGACTCGGCATGACGACAAACGCACGGCAGGCGCGCAGGAAGGAACGCCAAACTGTACCTCAAGCCTCTGTCAGCCCGGGTGGCAGGCGAGCACTTCGCGGGAGACCCGCACGCTAGCGCAGCAGGGCTGCGCCACCCAGCTGCGGTGGCGGCGGGCAAGGCTGCCCGCGCCGGCTCCTGCCGCGAGCGACTGGCTCGACATGGCGCCACGGTTGTCGCAAACGTTGCCATGGGGCGCGCAAAAAAAAACGCCGGCATAAGCCGGCGTGGAGATGGAGCAAACGGGCAACTCAGGCATTTGCGGTGCGCGTGGCAGCCCGTGGACTGGGCGCCAGCGCATGGGCGGCGATCATGGTGCCGGCGCGGGTCAGGCGGCGGCCGAAGGCCTGGCCCTTGAGCACGCTGTGCTTGGCGCGCAGTTGCTCGAGGCTTTGAGGCTCGCTGAGGAAGAGCATGCGCTCGGTCGGCGACAGGCTGTCGGTGTCGCCGTCGGTGGCCAGGCGGTTCATCAGCTGCCGGCGGGCACGACCACGCGGGCCCTGGTCGGTACGACGTTCACCCATGGCCTTGACGACCAGGTTGAACAGCCAGCTGTCGCTGAGCACGTCGGCCCAGCGCGGTGCGGCCGACGGGCGCTTGGCATAGGCCCAGGCCTGGCGCAGCACCGCGGGCGTCCAGCTTTCTTCCGGAATCAGCAGCAACTTGCGGCTGCGGATGCGCTCGCCCAGGCCTTCCTGGCTGCTGAGCACCGACAGTGGCACCACCAGCAGCAGCGGCAGGCCGATGGGCGCCAGCATCAGCAGCGCGGCCGGGTTGACCAACGCGATGCCGGCCGCCGCGGCGGCGACGGTGGCGCAAATCGGTGCGAAGCGGCGGGTGGCGTCGGCCCAGCCGATCGCCTCGGCTTCCCGCGGGGGCGACTTCCATTCGATCTTCCAGCCGGTGAGGGCGCCGACGACGAACAGGGTGTGGGCCACCATGCGCACCGGGGCTTGCAGGACCGACAGGCCGGCTTCCAGCACCGCGCCCTTGATCAGCGCGGCAGTGCCGCCGAAGTGGCGCTGCTCGTCCTTCATCAGCACGCAGGCAATGCCCAGCACACGCGGCAGCACCAGCATGGTGAGGGTGCCGATCCACAGGCCGGTCATGGCGGTGGGCACCAGGCTGCCGGCTTCGGCCGACAGGCCGCCGCTCAGCCACAGCGCCGCGCCGAGCACCACGAAGGCCAGCCACAGCGGGGCCGAGGCGTAGGCCATGGCGCCGGTGGCCAGCATGGCGCGGTGCACGCCGTGCAGGCCGGGCTCGGCGATCAGGCGGGCGTTCTGCAGGTTGCCCTGGCACCAGCGGCGGTCGCGTTGCAGCTCCTCGACCAGGTTGGGCGGCGACTGCTCATAGCTGCCTTGCAGGTCGCCCACCAGCCAGACGTGGTAGCCGGCGCGGCGCATCAGCGCGGCTTCGACGAAGTCGTGCGACAGGATCTCGCCGCCCAAGGCACCGGTGCCCGACAGCGGGGCCAGGCCGCAATGCGTCATGAAGGGCTCGACACGGATGATGGCGTTGTGGCCCCAGTAGTGCGACTCGCCCAGCTGCCAGTACTGCATGCCCAGCGTGAACAGCCGGCCGGTGACGCGGCTGGCGAACTGCTGCGCACGGGCATGCAGGGTGGCATGGCCGGCGGCCTGCGGCGCGGTCTGGATGATGCCGGCCTTCGGGTTGGCTTCCATCAGGCGAACCATGTTGAGCAGGCAGTCGCCGCTCATCACGCTGTCGGCATCCAGCACCACCATGTAGCGGTAGTTGCGGCCCCAGCGGCGGCAGAAGTCGGCCACGTTGCCGGCCTTGCGCTTGGTGCGGCGCTGGCGCCAGCGATAGTAGACGCGGGCGCCGTCACCCAGGGTGGAGCGCAGTTCGGCCCAGGCGGCCAGCTCGGCGCTGCGGATGTCCGGGTCGTTGCTGTCCGACAGGATGTAGATGTCGAACAGGCGCTGCGCCCCGGTGGTGGCGATGGACTCGCAGGTTGCGCGCAGCCCCGCGAAGACGGTCGGCACGTGCTCGTTGCAGATCGGCATGATGATGGCGGTGCGCGCATCGGCATGCACCGGGCGGTGCATCACGTCGTTCTTGGACAGCGAGTGCTTGTCGCCGCGCAGCTGCACGACGAAGCCCATCATCGCGGTGAAGAAGCCCGCCGAGACCCAGGCGAACAGCAGCGCGAACAAGGCCATCTGCCCGTACTGCAGGGCACCGCTGCTCGACTCGGGCTGGGTTTGCGCCATCAGGCCGGTGGCGATGGCGGTGGACAGCATGATCAGGGCCAGGAACACCCGGCGCCGCGCGACCGCGGCCCGTTCCCACGGCGCGCGCTCGGCCGCCGGGGTGGCGGAGCTGACCGCACGGCCGCTCACGATGGCCGCCAGGCCGGCCCAGAAGCCGCTCCAGGGGCGGGCCACCATGGACCCTCGGTTGATCGGCGGCGCGCTGGCGCCCGAGTCCTTGGCGGGCACGCGCACGCGCGCGGCCGATTCGGAGCGAGACCAGCGGGGCCGGCTCACTGGGGAGGAATGATGTTGCTCCATGTTTCCGTCAGGATGTCGTTGCCGTGTTGGAGATACGCGCGCAGCTCTAGCGGCTGCGTGCCCTGGAGGTGTTGAACGCGCACTGCCATCCGCCATGCGCCGGTGGCGTCGTTGCGGTAGGCATTGCGCTCGACGATGCGGCCGCTGGGGCCGGCCGTGACAACCGCCTTGACAGGCGCGTCGCTGGCCAGCTTCTCGAGCGATGGGCCGGTGAAGTCGACGATGAACTGGTGCTCGTTCGCTGCGAGCGCCGCATAGCCCCGGCCGGTGCGGGTCTGGCTGACCCAGGCACCCGGCGGGCGTTGTTGCTCGGATCCCTGCCAGCGCATCTGGTAGGCAAGCTCCAGGGGCTGGCCGGGGGCGGGGGTCTTTTCGGGCACCCAGTAGGCGACGATGTTGTCGTGGCCTTCGTCGGGTGCGGGCAGTTGGAACAGCTCGACGCGGCCCGGGCCCCAGCTGCCGCGCGGCTCGATCCAGGCGCTGGGACGGCGCTCGTAGCGTGCCTCGGTGTCTTCATAGCTGGAGAAGGCACGGTCGCGCTGCATCAGGCCGAAGCCGCGCAGCTCGCGCACCGCGAAGGAGGTGGCCAGCGGCCGCTGCGGCCGCAGCAGCGGGCGCCACAGCCATTCACCCTGGCCGGTGGCGACCATCAGGCCGTCGGAGTCGTGCACTTCGGGGCGGAAATCGGCCGCATTGGGCTGGTTCTCGCCCGACATGAACATGCTGGTCAGCGGTGCGATCCCCAGCGTTGTCACGCCGGCACGCAGGAACAGCCGCGAGCGCACGTCCACCACGGTGGCGGAGCCCGGCTTCAGCTCGAACTGGAAGGCGCCGGTGGACCGCGGGGAATCGAGCAGGGCGTAGATGGTCAGCGAGGTGGCGTCGGGTGCCGGCCGCTGGATCCAGAACTCACGGAAGCGCGGGAACTCCTCGCGCTCGCCGCCCACCGTGTCGATGGCCAGGCCGCGGGCCGACAGGCCGTAGTGCTGCCCGGCGCCCAGCGCGCGGAAGTAGCTGGCGCCGAGGAAGACCACCAGCTCATCCTTGTAGTCCGGGCGGTTCAGCGGGTAGTGCACCCGGAAGCCGCCGAAGCCGACGTCGCCCCAGGTCTCGGGCGACAGACGGTTCTTGCCGTAGTCGAAATCGCTGCGGTTGAAGGGGATGTGGCGGATCTCGCCGCTGGCGGTGATTTCGTTGATCAGCACCGGCTCGGCCTGCAGCTTGCCGAGGTGGAAGAACATCAGCTCGAACGGCAGCTTGTCGCCGCGCCACAACGCGCGCTCGGGGCGGAAGCGGATGTCGCGGTACTGGTCGTAGTCGAGTGCCTGGAGTTCGGCGGGCAGCGTGGAGGCTGCGGGGCGGTGGGGGGCGGCGGCCAGGCGGCGGGCCTGGGCGCTCAGCTGTTCGAAATCGAAGCTCGCCTTGGCGGTCGCGGCGCCGGCCGCGCCGAGCAGCAGGCCGAGGGCCACCAGACGCTGCAGCACCGGCATCCCGGACGGCCGCGGGCCGGCGCCACGCGGCGCGCCAAAGGCGCCGACGAAGCGGGGGCGGGGGCCGATCTGGAAGCTGAGGGGCACTGGCAAGTCCTTGTTCCTGGTTCAGACGACGTCTCTTCGGAGGCGCCACGCAAGGCCCGAAAGGGCCGTTTCGTGACGTCTTCCGCAACGTCCGTGCCAACAGGAAAAAGACCTTGCAAAACAAGCACTTGGGAGTGCTTACAAGGGGTTTCACGGGGGTGGGGGCCGGAATGGCCGCCCGCCCCAGGCTCAACCGTCGCCGGGCAGCGACAAGAATTCGAGCCTTTTAGCTAAGTGATTGATATCAAAAGGAAATGTCTTGTCGCTATTCAGCGACAGGGGCATCGGAGCGGAAGGAGCCGGGCGCGAGCCCATGCTTCTGCAGGAGCCGATAGAACTCGGTGCGATTGCGTTGCGCGAGGCGCGCGGCATCGGCGACGTTGCCGTCGGTGAGCTTGAGCAGGCCCACCAGGTAGTCGCGCTCGAAGCGCTGCCGCGCTTCGGCGTAGCTCAGCACCTCGACGCTCGGCACCCGCAACGCCCGTTGCACCAGCACGAGGGGAATCAGCGGGGTGGTGGCGAGCGCACAGACCTGTTCGACCACGTTGTAGAGCTGCCGCACGTTTCCCGGCCAGGAGGCGGTGGCCAACGCCTTCAGCGCTTCGGGCGCGAAGCCGTTGAGCCGCTTGCCGTACTTGACGGCCAGGCGCGAGAGGAAGTGGTTGGCCAGCAGTGGGATGTCCTCGCGCCGCTCGGCCAGTGGCGGCAACACCAGCGTGACGACGTTGAGCCGGTAGTAGAGGTCCTCGCGGAACTGGCCCTGCGCCATGGCCTCGTCGAGGTTGCGGTGGGTGGCCGAGAGGATGCGCACGTCCACCGGCACCGCTTGCGTCGCGCCCACCGGACGCACCGAGCGCTCCTGCAGCACGCGCAGGAGCTTCACCTGCAGCGGCGGCGGCATGTCGCCGATTTCGTCGAGGAAGAGCGTGCCGCCGTCGGCCGCCTGGAACAAGCCGCGATGGTTCGACACTGCGCCGGTGAACGCGCCCTTCACATGGCCGAACAGCTCGGATTCGAGCAAGGCCTCGGGGATGGCGCCGCAGTTCACCGCGACAAAGGGCCGCTGGGCGCGGGCACTGGCTTGGTGGATGGCCTGGGCCAGCAGTTCCTTGCCGCTGCCGCTTTCGCCGCGGATCAGCACGCTTGCGTCGGAGCCGGCCACCAGCTTGGCTTCCGCCAGCAGTTCGGCCATGCGGGTGGAGCGGCTGACGATGGCCTCGCGCCAGCGATCGTCGGCCTGCTGGCCTTCGCTGGCCGGTGCCGCGAGCTGCAGGGCCTGGGCGATCTTGTCGAGCAGGGCCTTGCCGTCGAAGGGCTTGGTGAGATAGGTGAAGACGCCGCGCGAGGTGGCCTCCACCGCGTCGGGTATGGTGCCGTGCGCCGTCAGCAGGATCACCGGCAGGGCCGGATGGCGGGCCCGGATGTCGTCGAACAGCGCCAGGCCGTCCTTGCCGGGCAGCTGCACGTCGCTCACCACCAGTTGCGGCCGCTCCAGCGCGATCTGCGTCAGCGCCGCCTCCGCGCTCTCGACCGCGGTGACCCGGTAGCCGGCCGCGCCGAGCCGCATCGACAGCAGCCGCAGCATGTCGGGATCGTCGTCGACGACAAGCACATGGGCGGTCATCAGCAGTCCTTCTTCGGGAGGGGGTCAGGGAAGCGCCGGCTTGCTGCCGGGAATGGCCGGTGTCGGCGACGGCATGGCGCGTGGCGCCAGGCTGCGCTCGATCGCCTTGAGTGCCTCCAGCTTCTCGTTCAGCTGGTCCAGGCGACGCTGGCTGTCACGCAGCTGCTGGTTCTGCTTGTCCAGCTGTTCTTCCAGCCGGCGCACCTCGGTGTAGCGGGGCAGCAGCAGCCGGGCCAGGGGCTGCCAGGCAGTGGCCTGCGGGGCGGTGGAGCGCAGCAGGCCGTCGAGCGCGGCGATGGCCTTGGCCATGTCGCCGGGCGCCCGTGTCTGGCCCAGCACCAGGGCCAGCTCCAGCGCGGCCGCTGGCGAGGCCTGCGGGTCGCCGATGCGGGTGATCTCGGCCTGCAGCTCCGGCGCCGGCAGGTTGCGCACCCGCTCGGCATAGCGCAGCACGTGGCGGGTGGCTTCGTCGCCCGGGTCGACCACCACCACCGGCACACGCACCGGCACCTTGACCTGTCTCACCTCGGTCACTTCAGGCAAGGGGGCGCAGGCGCCCAGCAGCAGCACCAGGGCAGCGGCCAGGCCGCGCAACATCGAGGTCGTGAGGGGAGGGTTCAGTCCCATTTGTTTCTTGTCGGATAAGCAGGCCGCGCCGGCGCGGCATCAGCTGGCATGGGGCAATTCGATACGGAAATGAGCGCCGGGCGCATTGGGCAGCAACTCGACGCTGCCGCCGTGGGCCGCCACGTACTCCTGCACGATGGACAGGCCGACACCGGTGCCGCGGCTGGCGCCCTCCGGCTGCCGCTCGCCGCGGTAGAAGGGCTCGAAGACGCGGGCCCGGTCGGCCGCAGCGACACCGGGCCCCTGGTCCATCACGTCGATGCAGGCCCGGTCGGTGCGGCGCACGAGCAGGAAGCGAATGGTAGCGCCGTGCGGGCTGAAGCGGATGGCGTTGGACAAGAGGTTGCCCAGCGCGGTGCCAAGCTTGTCCTGGTCGACCTCGGCATACAAGGGGCCGCCGTCGATGGCCACCGTCAGCTGCTTGGCCTGCCACTGGAGCTTTTGTTCCTCGACCAGCCGGCGCAGCAGCTCGCTCAGCTCGGTGCGCCGGCGCACCAGGCGGCGGGCTTCGAAGGCGGCAGCGTTGAAGCGCAGCAGGTCTTCGATCTGGCGCTGCAGCACCACCGTGTTGTGCTGCAGGATGCGGGCGATCTCGCGCTGGTTGTCGGTCAGCGCACCGGCCACGCCGTCTTCCAGCAGGGCCACGCCCTCGCGCAGCGCGGCCAGCGGGGTCTTCAGCTCATGCGAGACGTGGCGCAGGAAGCGCGCCTTGTCGGCGTCCAGCTCGGCCAGGCGCAGGCGCAGCCAGTCGAGGCGGCGGCCCACGTCACGCACGTCGGCCGGGCCGCGGATTTCAATGGGCTGGTCGAGCCGGTTCTCGCCCAGGCCGATGATGGCGCGCTCCAGCCGCTTCATCGGCCGCGCCAGCCAGAGACCGAAGCCCAAGGCCAGCAACACGGCGGCGACGATGGCGCCGAGCACCTGGCGGGCCAGGTCCAGCCGGCTGGCCTCCAGCTCTTCCTGCAGTTCGCTGTTGCGGGCCTCGTTGGCACGGCGCATCTGCTCGGCGATGGCGGTGTTGAGGTCGGCCAGCTCGCGAAAGGCCAGGCTCAGGGTGAGTTCGCGCTGGCGGGCGGTGGCGCGCGGCCCGCGCATCTGTTCCCGGATGGCGTCCAGCCGCTGGCGCCACTCGCTGGCCTGTGGCGGCGGCAGGCGGTTGGCGACCAGCCGGGTCAGCACCGCCTCGGCTTCGGCCGCCGCTTCCTCGAAGCGCTGGCGCAGTGCCAGGTCGTCGAGCACCACGTACTGGCGCGCGGCCCGCTCCATCGTGACGCTGCGGTCGGCCAGCGCTTGAGCTTCCGCGCTGATCTGCACCGCCCGCTCGGCCCCGGCGCGCGCCTGGCCCATCAGCCGCTCCAGCGTGAACAGCCCGCGCAGCGACGCGCCGCCCAGCAGAGCGGCGATCAGCAGGAAGGCGACCAGCAGCAGCTGGCGAAAGGAGGCGCGGTGCAAGGTGAACATGGTGGCGGTCGGGGGGGCGCATCGCCCCCGAGGCGGCGGCGCGAACTATAACTGGGCCGGCGTGCTTCCGGCTCCGGCGGCGGGCCCGGCGGCGGCTTCCCGCCGTCCGAGCGGGCGCTGTCCCGCAGCGGCCGGGTGCCTTCAGGACGCTGCCTTCAGGACGCCGCCTCCTCGGCGCGCACCAACCGCTGCCGGATCAGGATGGCGGCGGCCACCACCAGGGCCACCACCACGGCCAGCAAGGTGAAGCTGCCCAGGCCGGGCTCCCGCACCGCTTCGGCGATGCGGTCGATGAACAGCACCGTCATGCAGATGCCCGGGGCCATGCCGAGGAAAGTGCCGAGCAGGAAGTCGCGCAGGCTGATCTGGGAGGCGCCGGCCACCACATTGATCAGCGAGAACGGCGCCACCGGCAGCAGCCGCACCACCGTCATCGCCACCACGCCGCGCCGGGCCAGCAGCCGGCTCAGGCGGTTGATGCGAGCCCCCGCGAAGCGCCGCACCAGGTCACGGCCGAGGGCCCGGCCGACGCCGTAGGTGGCGGCCGCACTGAGCAGCGAGCCGGTGATGGCGTACAGCAGTCCGAGCGCCGGGCCGAACACCATGCCGGTGACCGCGATCAAGGCCGTCACCGGCATGGCGAGCAGGCCGGCCACCACATACGCGACCAGTGCCAACAGTGGCGCAAACGGCTGCTCACGCACCCGCTCCGCGGCATGCATCAGGGTGTCGAGGTCGAGCAGCTCCTGCAAGGGCGTGAAGCGCCAGGCCGCGGCCACGGTGCCAAGGCCGAACACCACCGCGGCCATCGCCAGCGTGCGGCGCGAGACGCGGGGCTTGGCCTCGCGAGGGACGAACTCGGCCACGAAACGCTCGGGCTCCAGCGGCGCCTCGGGATCGATGAAGGCCTGTTCCGGCAGCAGGGCCTCCAGCTCGGGCGGCACTTCGGGGTGTGAATGGCCGAGGGTGCGCTGGCCTTCTCGTCGCAGGCTCTCGATGGCGGCGGTCAGGCGGCCATGCTCCCGCAAGGCGGCGGCCACCACGTCGGGAGCCACGTCCAGGTGCTCGCCGAGCAGGCGATGGCGCAGCAGGGCGACCGCCCCGCGCACCCGCTCGACCGCGCCGGGGTTGTCCTGGGCGGCGGCCTCGACGACCAGGTTGCATTCGGTGTCGAAGCCCATCGAGCGGTTGGAGATGTTGGCCGAGCCGATGGTGAACAACTCGTCATCGACCGTCATCACCTTGCTGTGGACGTTCAGGCACTTCTCGCCGAGATCGGGAATCTGCGGGCAGTAGGCACGAAAGCGGCCATGCTGGTCGGCCGCCAGCAGGCGGCGGTGCAGCCGGGAACGCAGCACGCCCATCGTGCTTTCTTCCAGCCAGCCGCTTTCGCGTTGCGGCGTCACCACCACCACGTCGGGGCCGTCCGCCTCGGCCAGCCGCTGCGCCAGCGCGTTGCCGACACTCGAGGCGCTGAAGTACTGGTTCTCGATGAACACCTCGCGGCGCGCAGCGGCGATGGCGTCCAGATGCAGCTGGCGGATCTCCTCCACCGATTCGAAGCGGTCGAAGCGCGGCTCGGTGCGGGCGATGGCCACCTGTACCTCGGTCAGGTCCGGCGCCAGCCGGGCCGGCCAGGGGCCCGGCCCTTCGCTGGGCGGATGGGGCGGCTTGAGCCTGACTCCGGTGGCACGACACCAACGTTCCCGGGCCAACTCGCCGAGCGCGGCGGCCACCGGCCCTTCGACGATGGCGGCCACGTCGTGGAAGGGGCCGTAGGGCTTGCCGTCGGGGTCGATGCGCAGCGGCTCGCCGCAGGCATGCTCGGAGGTGTCCCAGCGGCAGCGTGTCAGGTCGAATCCGCCGACGAAGGCGACCCGGTCGTCCACCACCACCACCTTCTGGTGGTGCGAAGCGCCGAAGGGATGGCGATCGTCGAGCCGGAAGCGCAGGTGGCGGTGGGTCCGCCAGTCCATCTTGTAGGTGGTCATCCATTCGCGCTCAAGCGCGAACAGCATGGCGAAGTCCCAGCTCAGCACATGGGCCTTGATGCCGCGGCCGCGGGCCACCACCGCGTCGAGAAACTCGCCCAGGGGTTCGGGAAAGCCGTCGTTGGCGCCCTCGGGCACCAGGCGCATGCGGCTGTCGATGTCCCAGCCAAGGATGAAGATGGACTGTCGGGCCTGTGCAATGGCGGCGCGCACAGCACTGAAATAGGCCTGCCCGTCGATCAGGAAGGCCAGTCGTCGCGCCGGCTCGATGCGCAAGCAATTGCGGCCCGGCTGCAGCAGCGACGGCGCCGCGCGAGCGGGGGTGGGTGCATTCATGCTTGTGTTGTATGGAGGTCTGCAGATGCGATGGACCTGCCCAAGCAAGCGCCGATCCCGGGCCGCCACGGCCTGTCTTGACGTGCCACCGGCAAGCCCCATACACTCATTGCCGCTCCGGGGTGCACCGGGCAGGGAACTGCGAGACAGGGAACTGCAAGGGTGCTGAGATGGCTGGCCAGCCGAACCCGCGAACTTGATCCGGTTCATACCGGCGGAAGAAGAGCTGAATGTGTTCCTCGTCTTTGCTCCCCGTGCCGGGGAGTGGCGCCGCCCGGCGCAGGCAGGGCCACTTTCCGGAGCATTGCCCGTCCACCGGAAAGGAGCCCTGATGAACGCCCCCGACAAACTCACCCAGCTGCTGGCACTGACCCGCGAGCCGTTTCCTGCTTCCCGCAAGGTCTATGTTGCTGGCGAGCGGCATCCGCAGCTGCGGGTGCCGATGCGTGAGGTGACGCTGACCAACGGCGAGGTGATCTCGCTCTACGACACCTCCGGCCCCTACACCGACCCCGAGGCGCAGATCGACGTGCGGCGCGGCCTGCCGGCGCTGCGGGCCGAATGGATCGCCGCCCGCGGCGACACCGAGTCCTACGAGGGCCGTGTTCGCCAGGCGCTGGACGATGGTGGCAAGCATGAGCAGCGCGATGGCGAGCGGCTGGAGCAGCTGCGCCAGGAAGCGGCCGCACTGCAACGCCAGCCGCGTCGGGCACGCAGCGGCGGCAATGTCACCCAGATGCACTATGCGCGGCGCGGCATCGTCACACCCGAGATGGAATACGTCGCCATCCGCGAGAACCAGAAGCGCCGCGACCGCGAGGACTGGGCCGCCCCCTACCTGGCCGACGCCGAGCGTGAGCAGCGCCTGCGCGGCAACCCGATGGGCGCCACCATTCCCGGCTTCATCACGCCCGAGTTCGTGCGCGACGAGGTGGCCCGCGGGCGCGCCATCATCCCGGCCAACATCAACCACCCGGAGGTCGAGCCGATGGCGATCGGCCGCAACTTCCTGGTCAAGATCAACGCCAACATCGGCAACTCCGCCGTCACCTCCAGCATCGAGGAAGAGGTCGAGAAGCTGGTGTGGGCCATCCGCTGGGGGGCCGACAACGTGATGGACCTCTCCACCGGCCGCAACATCCACACCACCCGCGACTGGATCCTGCGCAACTCGCCGGTGCCCATCGGCACCGTGCCGATCTACCAGGCGCTGGAGAAGGTGGGCGGCGTGGCGGAGGACCTCAGCTGGGAGGTCTTCCGCGACACGCTGATCGAGCAGGCAGAGCAGGGCGTCGACTACTTCACCATCCATGCGGGCGTGCGGCTGCCCTTCATCCCGATGACGGCGCGCCGGCGCACCGGCATCGTCTCGCGCGGGGGCTCCATCATGGCGAAGTGGTGCATCGCGCACCACCGCGAGAGCTTCCTGTACACGCACTTCGAAGAGATCTGCGAGATCATGAAGGCCTACGACGTGAGCTTCTCGCTCGGTGACGGCCTGCGCCCCGGCTCGGCCGCCGATGCGAACGACGAAGCCCAGTTCGCCGAGCTGCGCACGCTCGGCGAGCTGACGCAGCTGGCCTGGAAGCACGACGTGCAGACCATGATCGAAGGCCCCGGCCACGTGCCGATGCACATGATCCAGGCCAACATGCAGGAGCAGCTCAAGCACTGCCACGAGGCGCCGTTCTACACGCTCGGCCCGCTGACCATCGACATCGCGCCGGGCTACGACCACATCGCCAGTGCCATTGGCGCGGCCATGATCGGCTGGTTCGGCACCGCCATGCTGTGCTACGTGACACCCAAGGAACACCTCGGCCTGCCCGACCGCGACGATGTGAAGCAGGGCATCATCGCCTACAAGATTGCCGCCCATGCGGCAGACGTTGCCAAGGGCCACCCAGCCGCCCGGGCACGCGACGATGCGCTGTCGAACGCGCGCTTCGAGTTCCGCTGGCACGACCAGTTCAACCTCTCGCTCGACCCGGACACCGCGCGCGATTTCCATGACGAGACGCTGCCCAAGGAGTCGAGCAAGGTGGCGCACTTCTGCTCGATGTGCGGCCCCAAGTTCTGCTCGATGAAGATCACCCAGGAAGTGCGCGACTTCGCTGCCCGCCAGGGCCTGAGCGAAGAGCGCGCGCTGGCCGAGGGGTTGCAGGCCAAGTCCGAGGAGTTCAAGCGCGGCGGCGGCGAGATCTACATCCCGATCCAGCCACAACAATCCTGAGCGGCAGCGCCTCCATGTTCCCGCTCCACAAGCACGGCAAGGCGCCACGCGGCGCCGCCCATGCCGGCATTGCAGGCGCCGGCCTGCTGGGCCGGCTGCTGGCCTGGTCGCTGGCTGGTGCCGGCTGGCGAGTCACCGTGTTCGACCCGGCCGACGGCCCGCAGGCCCGCGGCGCCGCTGGCTGGACGGCGGCCGGCATGCTGAGTCCCTTTGCCGAACTGGAATGCGCCGATGCCCGGGTGGCAGCGCTCGGGCTGCGTTCGCTGCAGCTATGGCGCGACATCGTCGCCCGCCTGCCCGGCGAGGTGGACTTCCACCATCGCGGCAGCCTGCTGCTCGCGCACGGGCCGGACGCGGGGGCGGCGCAGCGCCTGATCGACGTGCTGCGCGCCAAGTCGCCGGTGGCGGCCCACCCGCGGGTGCTCACGCCGCCCGAGTTGCGCAGCCTGGAGCCGGCCATCCACGGCCCGGCGCATGCGTGGCTGCTGGAGGGCGAAGGCCAGATCCACACGGTGCAGGCCATGCAGGCCCTGGCCGCCGGCGCCACGCAGCGGGGCGTCGCCTGGCGCTGGGGCCAGGCCGTGCGCGAGCTTGCGCCGGGGCGGCTGGTGTGCGAGGACGGCGAGCACCGCTTCGACTGGGTCTTCGATGTGCGCGGCGTCGGCGCTCGGCCCCAGCTGCCGGTGCGCGGGGTGCGAGGCGAGCTGTTCTGGCTGCATGCGCCTGGCCTGGTGCTGGGCCGGCCGGTGCGGCTGTTGCACCCGCGCTGGCGTGTCTACCTGGTGCCGCGGCCGGGCGACCTGCTGGTGGTCGGCGCCAGCGAGATCGAGTCGGAAGACCGTTCGCCGGTGTCGGTGCGCAGCACGCTGGGCCTGCTGAGCGCGGCCCACAGCGTGCTGCCCGAGCTTGCCGAGGCCCGGGTGGTGCACAGCGAAGCGAACCTGCGGCCGGCGCTGCCCGACAACCTGCCGGCGCTGGAGACACAGGCGGGACTGACCCGCATCAACGGCCTGTTTCGCCATGGCTGGCTGATTGCGCCGGCGCTGGTGGAGCAGGCCCTGGCCGGCGTCGAGCTGGCCCAGCCCGAGGAGCAAGTGCCATGAACGGTTTTGGAGATGCAGCCACGGACGCCTATGTGTGTGCCTCGGCACCGGGCGCACTGCGGGTCACGGTCAACGGCGCGCCGCGCCATGTCGACAGCGGCACCACCCTGGAGGGGTTGCTGCAGCGCCTGGGGCACGCACCGACCTCGGTGGCGACCGCCGTCAACGGCAGCTTCGTGCCACGCGCGGCGCGTGCCAGCTGCCGGCTGCAGGCCGGCGACAGCATCACCTGTTTCGAACCCATCGTCGGAGGCTGAACCGCCATGACAAGCACCCGCGACTTCGTCCTCGGTGGCCTGCCCCTGCAGAGCCGCTTCCTGCTCGGCACCGCCGGCTATCCCTCGCCCGAGGTGCTGCGCCAGGCCATTGCCGCTTCGGGCAGCCAGGTCGTCACGCTGGGGCTGAAGCGCCAGCTGGCCGGTGGCAGCGGCGACAACGGCTTCATCGAGATCATCCGCGGCTGCGGTGCCCACCTGCTGCCCAACACCGCTGGCTGCCGCACGGCCCGGGAGGCAGTGACATTGGCCCACATGGCGCGCGAGCTGTTGCAGACCCACTGGATCAAGCTGGAGGTGGTGGGCGACGAGCACACCTTGCAGCCCGATCCCTTCGAGCTGGTGGAGGCGGCTGCCCAGCTGGTCAAGGACGGCTTCGAGGTGCTGCCCTACTGCACCGATGACCTGGTCAGCTGCCAGCGCCTGCTGGACGTGGGGTGCCGGGTGCTGATGCCGTGGGGGGCCCCCATCGGCTCGGCCCAGGGGCTGCTGAATCCCTGGGCATTGCGCACCCTGCGGGCGCGGCTGCCGCAGGCCACGCTGATCGTTGATGCCGGCATCGGCGCGCCTTCGCATGCCGCGCTGGCGATGGAACTGGGTTTCGACGCCGTGCTGTTGAACTCCGCGGTGGCCCAGGCGGGCGACCCGGTCGGCATGGCGGCCGCCTTCCGGCTGGCGATCGAGGGCGGGCATCTGGCGCATGCCAGCGGCCTGCTGGCGCCGCAGCCGATGGCGGTTGCTTCGACGCCCGTCACCGGCCGGCCGTTCGAGGTCTGAACGATGCGCCCTCCCATCGTCTGGAGCGTGGCGGGATCGGACAGCGGCGGCGGTGCCGGCCTGCAGGCCGACCTGAGGGCCTTCGACGCCCTGGAGGTGCACGGCTGCACTGCCGTGGCGGCACTCACGGCACAGAACTCCACCGCGGTACAGCGCATCGAGGCCGTGTCGCCGGCCATGCTGGACGCCCAGCTTGCCGCACTGGCGCAAGACCTGGCGCCGCGTGCCATCAAGACCGGCATGCTGGGCGGTGCCGAGCAGGTGCACTGCCTGGTGGGCTGGGTGGACCGCCTGCGCCAACAGCAGCCGCTTGCCCTGGTGGTGGACCCGGTGTGGCGCGCCAGCAGCGGCGCGGCCCTGGGGGTGGGCGCCTGGCGCGAGGCGGTGATCGGCCAACTGCTGCCGCGGGCCACGGTGATCACCCCCAACCGTGCCGAAGCTGCCTGGCTGCTGGGTCGCGAGGCGCCGCTGGCCGATGCAGAGGTGCCGGCGGCGGCAGCGGCGCTGCGCCGGCTGGGGCCCGCCGCGGTGGTGGTGACGGGCGGCGACGCCAGCCGTGAAGTGTCGCTCGACTGGCTGGACAGCGCGCAGGCCCGCGGCTGGCTCAGCCTGCCCCGGGTCAACACGCAGCATCACCATGGCACTGGGTGCGTGTTCGCCGCCTCGATGGCGGCGGCCCTGGCCCATGGCTTTTGCGAGGCCGATGCCAGCGTGCTCGGCAAGATGGCCACCACGGCGGCCTTGCAGCATGGCTACGCCGCCGGGCAGGGCGCCGGGCCGGTGCGGCCCATGCGCGGCTTTGCGCGGCGGGCAGGCGCCTTGCCCGGTCTGCATGCCGAGTGGCCCGGCCCGGCAGCGGCGTTTGCACCCTTGCAGGACCGGCGGCTTGGCCTGTATGCGGTGGTTGACAGTGCCGACTGGGTCGAGCGGGTGCTGCGCGCCGGGGTGCGCACGGTGCAGCTGCGCATCAAGGAGGCGCCGCGCGAGCGGCTGTCGCGCGAAGTGGAACGCGCGGTGCGCGCGGCCCGTTCGGTGCAGGCGCAGCTGTTCATCAACGACCACTGGGCGCTGGCCATCGAGCACGGCGCCTACGGCGTTCACCTGGGCCAGGAAGACCTGGAGGCCTTGAGCCACAGCGGGCTGGAGATGCTGCGCCAGGCCGGGCTGCGGCTCGGGCTGAGCACCCACAGCTACTGGGAGGTGTGTCGGGCACAGGCGCTGTCGCCCAGCTACATCGCCTGCGGGCCCATCCACGCCACCACGACCAAGGACATGCCCTGGCTCCCGCAGGGGCCGGACAACCTGGCTTACTGGTGCCATGTGCTCGCGTCGCCGGTGGTGGCCATTGCCGGCATGGACGAAGCGCGCAGCCACGAAGCGGTGCGCTGCGGCGCAGCCGGTGTGGCGGTGCTGCGTGGCGTCACCCAGGCCACCGACCCGGAGGCCGCGATCGCCGGGCTGCAGCAGGCCATCGCTTCGGCCGCGGCGCAGCCGCCCTGGCCGGTGCCGGCGCTGCCTCGCAGCACCTTGCCGGGGCCGGTGGCGGCCGGGGCGCCGGGCCCGATACACTGACGCGCTGTTTCGAACGCAAAACCGCCATCAATGACCAACGCCATTGCCCAGCCTGTCCAGGTGATCCGCCGTCCTGCAGAGTGCTCTGCCACCGAAGGACGCTGGCCTCTCGAAGCGGTCGAGGCCTTGTTCGCACGGCCGTTCAACGACCTGTTGTTCGAGGCCCAGCGCGTGCACCGGGACCACTTCCAGCCCAACGAGGTGCAGCTCTCCACCCTGTTGTCGATCAAGACCGGCGGCTGCCCCGAGGACTGCGCCTACTGCCCGCAGTCGGTCCACTACGACACTGGCGTGGAGGCCGGCAAGCTGATGGACAGCGCGGAAGTGCTTGCGGCCGTCACCGCCGCCCGAGAGCAGGGCGCCACCCGCTTCTGCATGGGTGCCGCCTGGCGTGCACCGAAGGACCGCGACGTCGAGAAGGTGGCCGAGCTGGTGCGTGTGGTGAAGGAGGCCGGCCTGGAAGCCTGCTGCACCCTGGGCATGCTCAGCGACGGGCAGGCCCAGACGCTGAAGGAGGCCGGCCTGGACTACTACAACCACAACCTTGACACCGCGCCCGAGGCCTACGGCCGCATCATCTCGACGCGCGACTACCAGGACCGGCTGGACACGCTGGAGCGCGTGCGCTCGGCCGGCATGCACGTCTGCAGCGGCGGCATCGTCGGCATGGGCGAGTCCCGCCGCGAGCGCGCCGGCCTGATTGCGCAACTGGCCAACATGGACCCCTACCCGGAGTCGGTGCCCATCAACCACCTGGTGCAGGTGGAAGGCACGCCCCTGCACGGCCTGGAGCCGCTGGACCCGCTGGAATTCGTCCGCACCATTGCCGTCGCGCGGATCACGATGCCGACGGCACGGGTGCGCCTGTCGGCCGGCCGCCAGCAGATGAGCGACGCCGTGCAAGCCCTGTGCTTCATGGCCGGCGCCAACTCCATCTTCTATGGCGAGAAGCTGCTGACCACCGGCAACCCGGACTGGGAACGCGACCAGGCCTTGTTTGCCAAGCTGGGGCTGCAGGCCGGCTGAGCGGCGCCGCGGGTGCACCTGCCGCCACGCGGGGCACGACGTTTGCCGGAACCGGAAGGACCGCATCACCTTCTGGAGTACCGCATGCCGCAAGACAAGAGGACCCTGCCGCCGCAGCACCAGGACATCCAGCCGGGCCGCGAAGGGGCGATGCATCCCGCGCCCGATTCAGATGCCGAGCAGTACACCGGCAACGGCAAGCTGCGCGACAAGGTCGCCATCGTCACCGGTGGCGACAGCGGCATCGGCCGATCGGTGGCCATCTCCTTCGCCAAGGAGGGGGCCCACGTCGTCATCGTCTACCTGAACGAACACCAGGATGCCGCGCACACCATCCAGAAGGTGGAGGCGCAAGGCGTGCGTTGCCTGGCGCTGGCCGGCGACCTGGGTGACGAGGCCTTTGCCACGCAGGTGGTGCGCTCCACGCTGGAGACCTTTGGCCGGGTCGACGTACTGGTGAACAATGCGGCCGAGCAACATCCCAAGGACAAGATCGAGGACATCACCAGCACCCAGCTGGAGCAGACCTTCCGCACCAACTTCTTCTCGATGTTCAACCTGACGCGGCTGGTGGTGCCGCATCTGCCGGAGGGCGGCTGCATCGTCAACAGCACGTCCGTCACCGCCTACCGGGGCTCGGCGCACCTGGTGGACTACGCCTCGTCCAAGGGGGCGATCGTGGCCTTCACGCGCTCGCTGGCCCAGCAGCTGGCCAAGCGCAAGATCCGCGTCAACGCGGTGGCGCCCGGGCCGGTGTGGACGCCGCTGATCCCGTCCACCTTCGACGAAGAGGAGGTGGAGAGTTTCGGTGCCAAGGTGCCGATGGGCCGCCCGGCGCAGCCGGACGAGATCTCGCCCAGCTATGTGTTCCTCGCCACCCGCGATGCCAGCTACATGACCGGCCAGGTGCTGCATCCCAACGGTGGCGAGGTGATCAACGGCTGAGTCGGCCCGTGCAGGCAGGGGGGCGGTGTCGCCCCCACCCTGCGCGGTGGGCGCGGCGAGCGCGTCGCCCCGGCCTTACTTGGCCAGGCGGATTCCGCTGAACTGCCAGCGGGCGTGCGGCGGGAAGAAGTTGCGATAGCTGGGTCGCAGGTGCGAGCCCGGCGTGGCGCAGGAGCCGCCGCGCAACACCATCTGGTTGATCATGAACTTGCCGTTGTACTCGCCCACCGCGCCCGGGGCGGTGCGAAAACCGGGATAGGGCAGGTAAGCGCTCTGCGTCCACTCCCAGGTGTCGCCGAACACCTGCGCCAGCGGCTCGGGACCGGCCGGCCTCGGATGGAAGCTGCCGTCCTCCAGCAGGCTCCCGTGGCCCGGCCGGGGGCCGGCACCACTGGCGGCGAACTCCCATTCCGCCTCGGTAGGCAGCCGGGCGCCGGCCCAGCGGGCGTAGGCATCGGCCTCGTAGTAGCTCACGTGGCAGACCGGCTCCGCGTGCGACACCGGGCGCAATCCGTGCAGCGTGTAGTGCTGCCAGCCGCCATCGTCGTCGCTGCGCTGCCAGTACAGCGGGGCCTGCCAGCCTTCGCGCTGGCGGCAGTCCCAGCCGTCCGAGAGCCACAGCTCGGGCCGCTGGTAGCCGCCGTCCTCGATGAAGGCCAGGAAGTCGCCATTGCTCACCAGCCGAGATGCCAGCTCGAAGGGGGCCAGCCAGATGCGGTGCCGCGGCAATTCGTTGTCGAACGCGAAGCTGCGCGCGCCATGGCCGAGCTCCGCCTCGCCGGCCTCGAAGCCGAGGAAGCGCAGCGCCGCAGCGGCTGCCGGTGCGCCCGTGCCGCCGGGGCGGTAAGCCGGCAGCATGGGGTTGCGCGAGAAGTGGTGCTTCAGGTCGGTGAGGATCAGCTCCTGGTGCTGCTGCTCGTGGTGCACGCCCAGCTCGACCAGGGCCAGCAGGTCCGGCCCCAGGGCATGAGCCTGCAACAGCGCCGCCACCCGCTGCTCGACGGCCCGCCGGTAGTCCAGCACTTCGGCCAGCCCGGGGCGGGAGAGCAGCCCGCGCTCGGGCCGCGGGTGGCGCTCGCCGACACCCACGTAATAGCTGTTGAACAACTGCCGGTAGGCCGGGTTCACCGGCTGGTAGCCGGCTTCAGCCCGTTCGAGCACGAAGGTGTCGAAGAACCAGCTGGTGTGCGCCAGGTGCCACTTCACCGGGCTGGCGTCCGGCATGGACTGCAGCATGCAGTCCTCCGGGGTCAGCCCTTCGACCAGCGCCGCGGTCTGGCGACGGACTTCGGTGAAGCGCTTCAGCAAGCTGCCGGCATCCAGCGGGGGAGTGGGGGCAGGGGGCATCCAGGCCATGTTCACCTCACGCGCTGGCAACGAAGACATGGAACCAGCCGCGCTCGTCGCTCCAGTGCTGGGCACTGCCGAAGCCGGCCTCGCGCAGCAAGGCAGCGAAGCTCTCGCGGGTGTACTTGTAGGAGTATTCGGTGACGATCACCTCGTCGCGCTCGAAGCGCCGCTCGGCGTCGCCAATGCGCACGTCCTGGGCCTGCTGCGAGACCAGCTGCATCTCGATGCGGCTGGCCTCCCGGTTGAAGACCGCCCGGTGGGTGAAGCGCCGCGGGTCGAAATAGGCGTCGAGTTCGCGGTTCACCACGCGCAGCACGTTGCGGTTGAAGGCCGCCGTGACCCCGATCGCGTCGTCGTAGGCCGCTTCGAGGATGGCCCGGTCCTTCAACCCGTCCACGCCGATCAGCAGCCGTCCGTCGCTGCCCAGGTGATCACGCACCGAGTGCAGCAGCTCGAGGGCGTCGGACGGAGCGAAGTTGCCGATCGACGAGCCGGGATAGAAGAACACCCGCGGCCAGTGCGGGCGCTGTCCCAGCACATGGTGCAGTTGCAGCGGCCGGGTGAAGTCGGTCGCCACGCCGACGAACTCCACGTCCGAGAAGCGCTGTGCGCCCCCCTGTAGCGAGAGGGACAGCCACTGCGGCGAGATGTCCACCCCGACCCAGCGGCGCGCCGCCACGGGCTTGAGCCACGGCCAGGACTTGGCGCCGTCGCCGCAGCCCAGGTCGATCCATTGCACCTCCCGCGGCAGCCGCCGGGCAATCGCGTCGCGGTGGCGTTCGAAGATGGCGGCTTCAGTGCGCGTGGGGTAGTACTCGGCCAGCTCGCAAATGGCGCTGTAGAGCGCGCAGCCCTGTGCGTCGTAGAAGAACTTCGGTGAGATGTGCGCCTGCGGCTCGAACAGCCCGCGGCGCAGGTCCTCCAGTCGCTGGTCCGCATCTTCGGTGTCACCTACCGCGATCCACGCCGGCACGCCATGGCGGGCTGGACCGGCTTGCGGGTGCAGGGAGGGAGGCAAGGCGCCGGTAGGCCCCACGCTGTGCAGTTGCGGCTTCATGGGCGTCCCTCGGCGCGGTTGCCTGGCAAGGCGAAGCAGGCGGCATCGATGCGCTCGACGCCGCGCGGGCGGTCTCCGCTGTTTTTGGTGTTCACGTCACTCCCTTCGTTGACAAGGCGGGGGGCGGTCGCGCCTCGAAGGCGCACAGGCCAGCCTGCCAGGCCCGCAGGCCCGGCAGGCGGCGAAGGCGGCGTGGCCGGCCGCGCGGGTTCAATGCTGGCGGTCGGGGGTGGAGGGCGAAGAGATCCGTTCCAGCGTGCCTTCCACGTCCTCCGGGTGCTTGGTCGCCAGGTCACCCAGCGAGACGATGCCGACGAGGCGGTTGTCACGATCCACCACCGGCACGCGGCGGATCTGCACGTCGCTCATCTGCTTCATCACCTCGTCGACCGGCTGGTCCTCGAAGCACCAGCGGACCTGGTCTGTCATGACGTCGCCCACATGGGTGCCGTCGGCCGACAGGCCGGCGGCCACGGCCCGCACGGTGATGTCGCGGTCGGTGATCATGCCGACCAGGCGCTCGCCGTTGCACACCGGCACCGCGCCCACGTTCAGTTCGTCCATCACCTGGGCAGCGGCTTGCAGCGTGTCGTCGGGGGAGACGACACGAACCCGCCGGGTCATCACTTCGGAAATCTGTTGCATGGTGTTCTCTCCTTGGCGCCTGCCGTGGCACCGGGGCACTGCATCGGGCGGGCCGGGCGGCCGCTTGCGGGCGGGGTACCGGCCGGTTCGCGCACTGCCGGGGCAGCGCGCCCTGCAGCGGTTCGCAAGCGACGTGCCTGCTGCCCCAGGCAGCGCTGCCCACCCGGCCAGCTGGCAGGGCACCTCGGCGGCGGCCCGGCGCGCCGGTAAAAAGTGGCGACGGCCATGTAGATAGGACCGGTCATGACCACCTCGCAGCTCGCCTGGCGGTTGGAAAAAAGTCGTCACCGTTCGACATGACGAGGGATTCAGAATGGGACACGCCTCACGTTGAGCGCGTCACTGCTTGACAGGACCACCATGCCCCCGAATTCGCCTTCCCCCTCGCGCTACCTCATCCTGCCCACCGCCGGCTTCGTCACCCAAGGTCTGGCCCTGCCCGCCACCGAGCGGATGCTTCGGCAACTGGATCCACAGCAGCCGGAAGGCCGGGTGGCGCTCGCGGGTGTCAATATCCGCGTGATTGCCTCGGCCGCGAGCGACGGCACCAAGGTGGTCAGCCTGACCGCGGACGAAGCAGCGTTGCTGCAGTCCCAGCTGCCCGGCTTGCGCATGGTGCCCGAGCAGCGCTACACGCCTGCTCGGGCGCCGCGCCTGCAGGTGGAACACAAGGTGCGCAGCACCGCGGAGGCGCCGCTGCAGGAGATCACCGTGCGTGTCCTGGCTTCCGGCGAAGCGCCGGTGCCCCTGGAAGATGTGATGGTGGTCGTGCTGACCGATCCGGCCCGCCGCACCGGTGCGCAAGGTGTCACCAACGCGCAGGGCGAGGTGAAGCTGCGGCTGCCCTCCGGGCCGGCGCGGGCGCCGCTGGTGGCGGCCTACCCGCTGCACGGGGGCTGGCCGCGCCAGTGGCGCAACGTCGCGCTGGAGCCGGTGACCACGCTGACCGTCACTGGCATTGGCGCCGGTTTCGCCGACGCACGCCGCCGCCTCTATGGCGAGCCGGATGCGGCGGCGGGGGCCGGTGTCAAGGTGGCCGTCATCGACACCGGGGTGGGGCCGCACGGCAACCTGCCGGTGGTCGTCGGCCGCAACACCACCCTGGTCGAGCCGGTGGACGAATGGCACGACGAGGACGGCCACGGCACCCATGTCGCGGGCGTCATCGCCGCCCGGGCGTCGGAGGGCGGTTTCGGCCTGC
Organism: Eleftheria terrae; assembly: GCF_030419005.1. NCBI lineage: Bacteria > Pseudomonadati > Pseudomonadota > Betaproteobacteria > Burkholderiales > Eleftheria > Eleftheria terrae. The sequence goes on along the minus strand of NZ_CP106951.1, from coordinate 770,529 downwards.
AGGGCGAAGCCCCCCAGGTCGCCCTGCATGCCTACCGGGTGTTCGAGCGGGGCGAGGGCGGCGCGTCGAACGCCGCCATCCGCGAGGCGATCCGCCAGGCGGTGCTCGATGGCTGCGACATCATCAATATGAGCCTGGGCGGCGGCGGCAGCGACGCGGCGATTTCCGAGGCCATCCAGTTCGCCCGCCTCAGCGGCGCCGTTTGCGTGGTGGCCGCCGGCAATGAGGGCGGCCCGGTGAGCTACCCGGCCAACGACCCGCTGTCGCTCGCGGTGTCGGCCATCGGTGTCAGGGACGCCTGGCCGGAGGAGTCGGCGCAGGCCGGCCACTTCACCGAGCCGCTGGGTAAGTACGACACCTTCGTCGCCCGCTTCTCCAACCGTGGCCCGCAGGTGCGCCTCGCCTCGCCGGGGGTGGGCATCGTGTCCACCATTCCGCGCGACCGCTATGGCGTGATGGACGGCACCTCGATGGCCAGCCCCGTGGCGGCCGGTATCCTGGCGCGGGCGCTGGCCGGCAATGCGCAGTTGCTCAACGCGCCCCGTGATGCCAAGCGCTCGGAAGCCATCCTCGCGCTGGCCGCGGAGCGGGCCGAAGACCTCGGCTTCGCACCGACTTTGCAGGGCAGGGGGCTGGCGAGATAATGGGGCCATGGGCCGCTACGTCCTCTACAGCCGCAACCTCGAGTCGGCCGCGCCTGCACCGGTCGCGGCCGAGGCGGCGGCCGCCGCCGCCCGCGCCTGCGGTGCCAGGGTGCTGGGGCAAGGCAGCGGCACCGTCGTCATCGAGGCCGATGCGGCACTGGCCGAGCGCATTGCCAGCCAGCTGCCCGGCTGGGCCCTGACCGCCGAGACCCGCGCGATGCGGGTGCCGACGCCGCCTCGCTTCAAGGCGCTCTGATGCCGGGGCGCCGCGCGGCTCAGCCGTAGGCGCCTTGGCGCGCCGGCCCGCCCGGCAGGCCGGTGGTCGGAAGACGATCATCGGTCTGCGTGGCCGGCATGCCGGTGCCGGCCACCTCCTTGCAGCTGTCGGCGCAGCGCCGGCAGGCATCTTCGCAGTCCTGCAACTGGCCGAGCTGGCGGCAGCTTTGGGCGCAGGCGCCACACACCTTGGCGCACACGGCGCACACCTCGCTATGCAGGGTGGAGCCGCTGAGCATGAAGTTGGCGGTGGCCTGGCAAAGGTCGGCGCAGTTCATCATCAGGCTCAGGTGGTCCTGCTCGGCATGCGGCCCGCCCAGGTCGAGGCATTGCCGCAACGCGGCGCCCCGGCATGCGGCCCAGCATTGCAGGCAGTCCTGAATGCACTGCTGCACCTTCGGGTCGTTCACGATACCTGTCACTGTGGTGCTCCTGCTGACTGATGTAGCCCAGCTGGCAAGCGTCGTTCCCAGGTGGGAACACCGCTTGCACAAGCCGTCTCGTGCGGGGCCGTGGCCCCGCCTTCCCTTCAACAGACAGGAAAGCGAGGCTTCTCATGAGCACCTGGACTGGAGCGCTCAAGGACGCGATGGTGTCCGGCGGCGCGGCAAGCATCACCTCGGCGGCGCTCCTGGCGCTGCGCGGCCGCAAGGACACGGGCAGCGCCGTGGCGCCACTCAATGCCACCAGCCACATCGTCTACGGAGACGAAGCCTTGCGGGTGAACCGGCCCACCGCCCGCCATACCGTGGTCGGCGCCGCCTTGCATGCCGCCTCGGGGGTGTTCTGGGGCGTGCTGTTCGAGAAGCTGCTGCGCCGCGAACGTCGCCCAGCCAGCGCCGGCGCGGTGGCCCGCAATGCGATCAAGGCGACTGCGGTGGCGGCCTTGGTGGACTTGGTCGTGGTGCCCAAGCGGCTGACGCCCGGGTTCGAGCGCCGGCTCTCCGGCCGCAGCCTCTGGATGATGTATGGCGGCCTGGCGGCGGGCATGGCGGTGGGTGCGCTGCTGTGGCGCCGCCGCTGAGGGAAAGCGATTCCGCAAAGAAAAACGGGCCCCGAGGGGCCCGTGTTAAGGCACAGCGGACTGTGCTTCTCTCAGGAGGAAACCAACGACGTCGAAAAAAGAAGACGAAACAAGTTCGGCGAGCGACTCAATGGCCGGTTTGCAGGCTGCCGGCCGCCTTGCCCTTGCCGGCGCGCGCCGGCGGGTTGCACATGCCGCAGACGAAATGCTTGGCGATCTCGTGCGGATGGGTCACGAAATGGCCGCCACACTTGGAGCACTTGGTCATCGTCAGCATGCCGTTGTCGATGAATTTCACCAGGCGCCACGCGCGGGTGACGGACAGCAGCGGCTCCAGGCCCTGGGCCTGCGTCTGCTCGAGGTAGAGTCGATACGCCTTGATGATGGTGTCGATCTCGTCGATCTCTGCCACCTTGTTCAGGTATTCGTGGATGTTCAGGAACAGCGAAGCGTGGATGTTCGGCTGCCAGGTCATGAACCAGTCGGTCGAGAACGGCAGCTGGCCTTTCGACGGCGACTTGCCCGAGACCTCCTTGTACAAGCGCAGCAGGCGCTCGTAGGACAGGTCGGTTTCCGACTCCAGCACCTGCAGCCGGGCTCCCAGCTGGATCAGCGTGACGGCGCGTTCGATCTGCTTGGCTTCGGTGAGGATGCTTTTGCTGCGCATGGTGCTGACTCCTTGAAATGAGGGGAGGGGCGGTGTAGCCGGGGTCGGGCGGGCGACCGGCCGCCTCAGGCGGCTTCCTGGTGCCGGCCGGCCATCACGATGGCGGCGTGCAGGCGCGAGGTGGCGTCGTTCGCCGCGGCCTTGCCGTGGTTGGTGAGCAGGCCCCAGACCAGTTCGTCGTCGAAGCGGAAGCGGCACAGCAGCGTGTTGCCCGAGGCAATCTTCAGCATCTGCGCCGGGCTCAGCACCTCCAGCAGATCAGCGGTGTCTTCCGAGACGCCCAGCCGATACAGGGCCTGTTCGCGGTCGGTGCGGATCAGGTTTTGCGCCAGCATCAGGTAGGACAGGTTGGCTTCGCGGATCTCTGCGAGGATCTGGTCTGCGGTGGTGCTCATCTGTGTCTCCTGCTTCGGTCCTGAACTGCTTTGGAAAGTTGCTAGCCGTGGCTTGCTCGATGGAATGAATTCTGGCGAAGCTTGAGGGCGGGAAACATCAGGTTGCTTCTGTGCGACCTGTCGCCTTCGTCTGATGCCCTTGTCAGACAAATTCCTACAAGCCGGCCGGGAAGGCCCCTCAATTTCCACTCAAGTAGCGTGCCTGCCCGCCGTCACGCGGCATGCGGGCTGGCTTCAGGGTGCAGAGCGGCACCGGGGAGAACAAGGGCGGGAAGAGTCGGGAACGAGGAAGCGAGCGCGGCGGCTGCTTGCCCCTCACTCCATGATGGGTACAACCTTGCAGACGTCGGCTTCTGGCCACCGCTGCGCCGCCAACTGGCGGGCCAGGGCGAGCGCTTCTTCGCGCTCGGGTTGCTTGACTTCGAGCCACTGCGGGCCGCTGTCGCTTGCCGGGTATTTGAAGGCCACCAGCCAGCCTGTGATGTCGCCGAACATGAAGTTTGCCTGCTGCCGTGAAAAAGCGGGAAAAGGGAGCAGGTCATGGTAGCGAGCGCGGCAGGCCGGGCATCAGGCCTTGCCTGTGCCGGCGAGCAATAGTGCCGGGAAGGTAACAAAACGCGGGTCGCTGCCTCAGCCCGGGTCGCGCAGGATGGTGGGGTGGACTCGTTCGAAGTCCGTCTGGCAGTCGGCACACCGCAGCGCGGTGGGTTGCGCCTGAAGTCGGGCAAAGGCAATCGCCTGGCCACAGTCCACGCATTCGCCGTAGCTGCCGTCGTCCAGCCGGGCGCGCGCGGCATCGATGTCGCGGAGTTCCTCGATATCGCGCTCGGTCTCGACGTGGCGAATGCCTTCCTGCAGGTGAGTGGCGGCCGCATCGCCATGATCGCCGACCTGGCCGGCTTGCTCGATGGAACGGTCGGCCCTCGCCTCGCGTTCCTCGCGCACTTCGGCCTGCAGCTGCTTCTCGCGTTCGTCCAGCTGGGCCCTCAGGGTGGAGCGCTGAGCGTCTGTCAATGTCGTCATGTTGGCCTCTCCTCGGTCTGCGTTCGTCGGATGGCAGTCGCAACGGCCGTGGGCCGTTCCGAGCCGCCTGCCTCCTGCGTAGCAAACGCGAAGCCGGCCGCGCGCCTTACCTCACTCCACCTCGTCGCGATCGCGCAGGCGCTTGCACAGGGGATGGTTCACATATTGGGGCCGCTTGCACTGCGTCTGCATGCAGTAGTACAGGGCGAAGTTGGTCCTCGGCTCGCACAAGGCGCGCGGATTGGTCGGCTCCGCGCTGGCGGCGCTGCGCCGGGACGAGCGCTCGTCGGGCGCCTCCTCCGCCACTGCGGGGGGCGGGGAAGCCGCCACGCTTGATGGGACGGTGGTTGTCGCAGCCGCCGGTGCCGGCACAGCAGCAGTGGCAGGCGGGGCAGCCGGCGCCGCAGTCGCTGCTGCCTGCGGCGCCTGTTCCTCAGGCACTGCCGCTGCGGTCGCCGGCGGCGGTGCGGGGGGCAGCGCCTGGGAGGCGGCCGCCGCAACCACTGGCGCCGAAGCGGGCCGCGGCGGGCTGCTCAGTGCGTCGCCGCGTGGGGCCTGAGCGTCCTCGCTGAAAGAACTGTCGGCGAGCTGGCGCAGCACGGCCTCGGCATTGCGGCTGTCGTTCCACTTCCAGCCGCCCAGCCCGATGGCGACCAGCACCGCCAGCCCGATGCCCCAGCGCACCAGCGAGCCGCCGGCCTTGGCGGCGCGGCGCTCGTCCTCGTCCAGGGGGCGGGTGGCGGTCCAGCGCTCGCTGTCGGTCTTGGCATCGGGGAGCGACCCCAGGGCCATGCTGAGCGCCGCCATCACTGCTTCGTCGGATGGCGCTTCTTCCTGCTTGGGCGCCGGCGCCCCGGTGGTCGGCTTGCCGGGTGGGCGCGCATCGGGCCCGGGAAACACGGTGAACAGGGTCGGAACGTCCTGCAGGGGCGGCTGCGTCTGGCGGCCGGGAGGAACCCGGGCTGCTGCGGCTGCCGCCGCAGCAGCAGCGATGCTGGCGGCGTCGGAGGTTGCCGAGGCGGCGCGCGCAGGCGGCGCAGCGGCGCCGGCCGGCTTGTTGAGCGCCTGCCGGAACTGCTCGACGTTCTGGGGCCGGTCCTGCGGTCGGACGGCGAGTGCCCAATCGATGGCCGACAGGAAACTCGGGCTGTAATGCAGTTCCGGAAAGTTGAGCTTCAGGCCTTGCACCACCTCGGCCAGGGGCTTGAGCTGGTCGTCGACCGCACGGACGGTGGACGGCAGCGGGGAGCGCCCGCTGATGCAGTAGTAGATGACCGCGGCCAGGGCATACAGGTCGGTCCAGGGGCCCTGTTGCAGGTGGCCCGCTTCGGCGTACTGCTCGATCGGTGCGAAGGCCGGCTTCAGGATGGCCGTGAGCGTCTGGGTCTTGTCACCGATGACGCGGCGGGCGGCACCGAAGTCGAGCAGCACTGGCCGGCCGTCCGGCAGCAGCAGGATGTTGTCGGGCGCGATGTCGCGGTGGTAGCAGGAACCGTCGTGCAGCACCTCCAGCGCGCCCATCAGCGAATGCAGCAGGCGGCGCAGCCAGGCTTCGTCCGGCGGTGCCTTCATGCTCATGCGCGCCTCGGCCAGCGTCGGGCCTTCGTAGTAGGGCATCACCATGTAGGCGGTGCCGTTGGCCTCCCAGAAGCGGTAGACGCGCACCAGCGACGGGTGGTCGAAGCGCGCGAGCAAGCGCGCCTCGTTGACGAAGGACCGCAGCCCCAGAGCGAAGGTCTCCGCATGCGAGGAGGCGCGCAAGGTCACCTGCGAGCGGGCCCCGCGCGAGGCCAGCGCGGCGGGCAGGTATTCCTTCACTGCCACATGCCGCTGCAGGTCGTGGTCGGTGGCGAGATAGACGATGCCGAAGCCCCCTTCGCCCAGCACTCGTTGCACCTCGTACTCGGCGACCCGGCTCCCCGGGCCGAGCGCGTCCTGGCTGGGCGCCGCCGTTGCCTGCGTGGGTTCGAACCCCGGCGGGGGACGTTCTGTGGAGACGGACTGTTGAGATGGATAGGTCATCGAATCAAGCGCGGTGAGTTGAGTCGCTCATGAAGCAGGGCGCAAGTGCAACTCGGCAATGATTGTGACCGTTTATAGACGAAAGACGTGGCGAAACCGTTGCCAAGGGTGACCCCATGCGACCGGCGGCGCCCTTCAAGCAGGGCCTGCCGATGCCGAGATCCCGCCTCGCCGCCTGCAATGGTGCGGGATGGCGCCGCGTGCGCCGGGCCACCCGCAGTTTGTAACGACGTGCGGCCTCCTGCTGTGCGGCCACGCTCGCATGCCAGAGTAGGCCGGTGCAGAAGCCGGCGCGACGGTGGTGCGGCTCCGCCTAGAGCGAGGCCGCGTCGCGCCCGTCGCTGCCCACGGCGGCCGCCCCGAGCAAGCCCGCCACGTCACCGGCACGCAGGCCGCGGCTGGGATACTCGGCAGATGGGGCGAGGTCAGCGCCGGCCTCGGCGGGCTGTTCGAGCTGCGCCGGCTGGCGCCGGGCGTCGTAGGCGAGTTGCGCAACCACCACCAGCACCGTCGACGCCAGAATCAGGTGCAGCAGTGCTGCGCTGGGCAGACGGCTGGTGGCTTCGGGAATCAGCAGCAGGATGCCCAAGGCGCCCCAGGACACGGCGCGCTGCTGCCGCCAATGCACGGTTGCCACGCAGGACAAGACCGCCAACATGGCAGCCACCGTCAACGCTTCCAAAGAATCCTGTTCCATCACAGCCTCCCTCGCACCGCCCCTCGGCGGCCGGTGAGCTGGCTGGGCAAATTCAGTGCCCGCCCCTGGCTGGAGCGCGTGCGCCCGGGCCGTGTTCGTGGTGGCTGGGCTCCCGGCGCGCTGCCGGGCAGCCTGCCGGCAGGTGCGGCGCCTCGGGCGGAAGATCTTGCACACCCGCAGCGCAAATGCGGCTGCTGATGCGCCTTCCGGGCGCCCGCCTTGCTGCGGCGCCGGTCGGCATGGCGCGTTTTCCAGCCGGCTGTCGGCTTTGCCCCTTCGCCGCCCCTGTCCGGTTCCTGCTTCAGGCTGCCGCGTGTCTGCTCCCGAGGTCCTGCTTTCCGTCCATGAACCCGCCACGGCGGCCCTCAGCCGGGGAGCGGCGCCGCCCACGGGGTGATGAAGCGGTTGTTGACCCAGCCTTCGACGTCGCTTTGCGCCTCGGCTTCCACATGGCTCCATCGGTCGCCCGGCTCCACCAGCAGCAGCACCGCACCCTTGTGCAGCGGTGCCGCCGCGGGCGCAAACTGGAAACCCGGGCCCTGCCGCACGGGCAGGCTGTCGGCCGTCACGATGTAGCGGGCGGGCTGGTCCTCGCTGCGGCCGAGGGCGCGGCTGCGCACGCTGGCCATCGGAAACGCCGGGCCGGGATCGAGCTTGCGTCCGCGAGCCACGTCGTCATGGCCTCGCACATCTTCCAGCGCGTAGTGGCTGACGAGCAGTTCGGCGACTTCCCGCACGCGCTCGATCTGCACTTCGGTATAGGTGTGCCAGGGCATCACCCCACCGCCGTGCTGGTGCTCGGCCAGCAGCACCTCGTTCTCGCTATAGACCTTGCCAAACCATGACACATACCCCTGGCCGACCCGGCGCAACTGGCCGGCGTTGTCCAGTTCGATGCCGATGGCGTGCTGGTTGAGGCCGCTCAGGCCCATCCATTGGCTCACTCCCGCATGCCATGCGACCACATCGAAGGGCAGCAACTGATAGATGTGACCGTCTCGCGCAATGACGAGATGGGCCGAGGACTTGGAGGCCGGGTTGCACAGCGTGGCTACCGCGCTTTCGGCCGAGCGTCCCGCGGTGTAGTGCAGGAGGAGCAGGCGAGGGCGCAGCACGCCGCCCCGGTTGGGCGAATCGCGGTAGACCACCGCCTCGTCGACCAGCCGATGATGTTCGATCTTCATGGTGTCCTCCTGGGTCGTGGGGGCGCGAGACGAGGGGCGGTGCAGAAGCCGCCGGCGTGGCCTGCGGGACGTGGCAGGAAGCCTGCCTGCATTGACCCTGCCGGCCATTGCGAATTCCCGGTGGCGCCAAAAGGCAAACTCCTATAGTGTGGACGGCGGTACTTCCGATGCGCCAAGTGGCTGTCTGTGCGACCGCCGGCACGGCGCGCGCCACCCACGGTCCCGGCTGCGTCGGACCGGCAACAGGAGACCGGTATGCTGGCTGCCCAATGCGTGTGTTCGCTGCTGCAAGCCGAGCACGCGGTGATTCGTCAGACGCTCGCGACGCTGGACGAAATGCTGCAAGTCCAGGCGTGGTGGCAGCCGGCTGGCTCGCTTCCCCGTATGAGGTCCTTGATGGCGTTCCTCAGGAGCTTCGAGGACACCAACCACCTGCCGAAGGAGCGTGGCCACCTGTTGCCCGCCATGCGGGGCCGCTCGGCAGATGCCGACCGCCTGATCGCCACCCTCGAGGATGCCCGCGGCCACACGAGCCGCCTGTTGCGGCAGGCCACGCACGTGGCCGACAGCGTGGCCGAAGGCGATGTGCGCCGAGCCGGTGAGCTGTCGGCGCTGTTGCGGGAGCACCGGGCCGCGCTGCTGCGCCAGCTCCACGACGAAGACACCCAGCTGCTTGCCTTGGCGAGGCAGCTGCTCGGTGATGAGGAATGGTCGCGCATCGCCTCAGCGATGTCGCGCATGCCGGCCCATCCTGGCACGCCGGTGGACGGGCTGGCACGCAAGGACGAGACCGGCCTCGATGAAGCACTGTGGCAGCGCGTTGCCGCGCGTGGGGGTCGCGGGCGCGGCTCCGAGTTGCGACTGCGCTGATTGCCGCGTCCTGCGCCCCACCGCCTGAAGGGACGCGACATGGCCCAGCTTTTCACCGATCGCATCGAAGCCGGACGCGTCCTGGCCGAACAAGTGGCGGCGCTGTCGCTGCACGATGCGGTGGTGCTGGCCTTGCCGCGCGGCGGCGTGCCCGTGGCGGCCGAGATCGCCTGGCGGCTGCATGCGCCGCTGGATTTGCTGATCGTTCGCAAGATCGGCTTGCCCTGGCACCCTGAGCTGGCAGTGGCGGCGGTGGTCGATGCTCAGCCGCCGGTGGTGGTGGTGGATCAGCAGACCATGGCCTCCATGGGCGTGGAGCTTTCCTATGTCGAAGAACGCGCCCGCGAGGAAGAAGCCGAGATTGCCCGGCGCCGCGCCCTCTACCTGGGCGGGCGGGCCGCGGTCCCTCTGGTCGGACGGACGGTGGTCGTGGTGGATGACGGCATTGCGACCGGCACCACCGTCCGTGCCGCGCTGAAGGCGCTGCGCACGCGGCACCCGGCGCGCTTGGTGCTGGCAGTGCCGGTGGCGGCCCCGAGCAGCGCGGAAGCGCTGAAGGAAGAGGTGGACGACCTGGTCTGCCTGGCGCAGCCGCCGGAATTCATGGCGGTGGGCGCCTATTACCATGACTTCCATCAGGTCAGCGATGAAGAAGTCATTGCGGTGCTGGCGCAGCTCGCCTGACGGGCGATAGGCGGCCGGATGCCGCCGGGTGGGCTCGGCAGGCCAGGCCGCAGCGCTGCGGCATCCGATTCCCAGCAGCAGCACCGGGCCCCGGGCCGGTCGGCAAACGCGCACCGCGCAGCGAAGCAGGCGCACGTCAGCGGCTTTGCATGGCACTGAGAGCCGGCCCTCGGAGGCCTCTCGCGATGGTCCGCTGTCCGCTCGGCCGCCTGTCGGGTGGCCCGACGCGTTCCCCGCCTCATCGGGGCCGACCCCGCTTCCCCCGTTCCAAGCTCTCGTGGTCTTGCTGCTTGCCCGGCCTCAGGCTCGCACCAATGTTCGTTTCTTTTCCTTTTTTGGCATTAATGAATTCGCTTTGATTCGTTTTTGTTGACTTTGGCATCTTTTGAGCCGACACTGCGCTCAGGCCGGCTCGATGCCGGTGTTTCAGTCATCCACCGTCCTGCCCCCCGCCCACCATGCAGCTCCGCTCCACCTGCCTGTCCGAGTTGAAAACCGCCGTGTTCGACACCCTGGTGATTGGCGGTGGCATCAACGGGGCGGTCACTGCGGCGGCCCTGTCGGCCCGGGGTGCCCGAACGGCGCTGATCGACGCGCGCGATTTCGCGGGCGGCTCCAGCCAGCAGTCGTCCAACCTGGCCTGGGGCGGCATCAAGTACATGGAGACCTTCGAATTCGGGCTGGTCAACCAGCTGTGCGCCTCGCGAAACCACCTGATCCGCAGCTTCCCGTCCTCCGTGCAGGAGATGCGGTTCTTCACGGTGCACGAGAAGGACTTCCGCCACTCGTTGCTGAAGCTGTTCGCCGGCACCTGGCTGTACTGGCTGATCGGCCGCGGTTTCACCCGCACGCCGCGGCTGTTGTCCGTGGCGCAGGTGCGGGCCGAGGAGCCGGTGGTGAAGCTCGACCGATGCGACGGCGGGTTCGAATACTCGGACGCCTACCTGGTCGACAACGACGCCCGATTCGTCTTCCAGTTCGTGCGTTCGGCGATGGACGCCGGCTGTGCTGCGGTCAACTATGTCGAGTCGGAGGGCGCCACGCGGGGGGCTGACGGGCTGTGGAGCGTGCAGGCCTGCGACCGCGTCAGCCGCGAGCGTTTTGTGATCCGGGCGCGCACCCTCGTCAACGCCTGCGGCGCCTTCGTCGACCATCACAACGCCCGCAGCGGGCAGCGGACCGAGCACCATCATGTGCTGTCCAAGGGCATTCACCTGATCGTCAGGCGCATCACCGACAGCCGGCGCATCCTGACCTTCTTCGCTGACGACGGCCGTCTGTTCTTTGCGATCCCGATGGGCGACAAGACCTGCATCGGCACCACCGACACCCGGGTCGACCATGCCACCCCGCATGTCACCGAGGAAGACCGCCGCTTCGTGCTCGACAACATCAACAAGCGTCTGAACCTGGCTGAACCGCTGACGACCGCCGACATCATCTCGGAGCGCTGCGGCGTGCGGCCGCTGGTGGTGAAGGGCAGCGGCAAGGGAACGGCAGACTGGTTGCAGATGTCGCGCAAGCACGTCGTCGAAAGCCGGCCGCAGGACGGCCACGTGAGCATCTTCGGCGGCAAGCTGACCGATTGCCTGAACGTCGGCGAAGAGCTGTGTGCCGAGATCGAGCGCATGGGCGTGACGCTGCCGCAAGGCCGGCGCCGCTGGTACGGCGAGCCGCAGGCGACGCGGCGCACGGATTTCCTGCGCCAGTGCGAGGCGCTGGGCATCGACGCGGCCGCGCCGGTGGCCGGCGACCGCACCAGCGAGCGCCTGTGGCGCTTGTATGGCGAGGAGGCCTTCGGCCTGCTGGAGGAAATCCGCACCGACCGCCGGGCGGCCGAGGTCCTGGTGGAGGGCAGCGGCTACATGCGCTGCGAATTCGCCTACTGCGCCCGGCGCGAGATGATCACCACGCTGGAGGATTTCCTGCGGCGCCGTTCCAAGCTGGAGCTGACGCTCGGCCGCCGGGCGCTGCGTGCCGCGCCCGGGCTGATGGAGGCATGCCGCCTCCTGTTCGGCAGCCAGGCGCAGTTGCAGTACGACGCCTACTTCGCCGTCACGCCGTCATCGGCCGGCTCGACGCTCGCGCCGCTGGCCATGGCGGCCTGAGCGGCGCTCCGGTTGGTGCCGACGCCCGTCAGGCCGTGCCGGCCAGCCGCTCGGCGTGGAAGCGCAGGTGGTCTTCGACGAAGCTGGCGATGAAGTAGTAGCCGTGGTCGAAGCCGGCATGCCGGCGCAGCGTCAGCGGCTGGCCGACCTGGCGGCAGGCTTCCTCCAAGGCCTCTGGGTGGAGTTGCTCCGCCAGGTAGGGGTCGTCCAGGCCCTGGTCGATGAGGATGCCCCGGGGGTAGGGCGCCTCGCTCTGGCGAGCCATCAGGCAGCTGGCGTCGTAGGCTTCCCAGGCCCGGGTGTCGTCGCCCAGGTAGCCGGCGAAGGCCTTGCGGCCCCAGGGGCAGCGCGTGGGCGCCGCGATGGGCGCGAAGGCGGACACCGAACGAAAGCAGCCGGGGTGGCGCAGCGCCAGCGCCAGTGCGCCATGGCCGCCCATGGAGTGACCGAACAGGCCCGCCCGGTGGACGTCCACCGGGAAGTGCTCGCCGACCAGGGTGACGAGCTCGTCCACCAGGTAGCTCTCCATGCGCCAGTGCTTGCGCCAGGGTGAGCGGGTGGCGTCGAGGTAGAAGCCGGCACCGACGCCGAAGTCCCAGGACTCGGCCTCACCCGGCAGCCCGGCGCCCCGCGGGCTGGTGTCCGGCGTGACAAGGGCCAGGCCCAGCTCCGCAGCCGCGCGCTGGGCGCCTGCCTTGATCGCGAAGGTCTCCTCGGTGCAGGTGAGGCCCGCCAGGTAGAAGAGCACCGGCACCTTGCGGGCGCCGTCCAGCGCCTGCGGAGGCAGGTAGAGCCCGAAGCGCATCGGCAGGCCGATGCGGGTGGCGTCGTGGCGGTAGAAGCGCTGCTGGCCGCCAAAGCAGCCGTGGCTGGAAAGCAGTTCGAGTGCCATGTCAGTACACCACCACCGAACGGATGGACTCGCCGCGCTTCATCAGCTCGAAGCCCTCGTTGATCTGCCCCAGGCTGAGGGTGTGGGTGATCATCTCGTCGATCTTCAGCTTGCCTTCCATGTACCAGTCCACGATCCGCGGCACATCGGTGCGCCCGCGCGCACCGCCGAACGCCGAGCCTTTCCAGACGCGGCCCGTGACGAGCTGGAAGGGCCGGGTGGCGATCTCCGCGCCCGCTTCGGCCACCCCGATGATGATGCTCTGGCCCCAGCCCTTGTGGCAGCACTCGAGTGCCTGGCGCATGGTGGTGGTGTTGCCGATGCACTCGAAGCTGTAGTCGGCGCCGCCATCGGTCAGCTGCACGATGGCATCGACGACGTTGTCGACTTCCTTGGGGTTGATGAAGTGCGTCATGCCGAAGCGGCGTGCCATGTCCTCACGCGCGGGGTTGATGTCGACGCCGATGATCCTGTCGGCCCCCACCATGCGGGCACCCTGGATCACGTTCAGCCCGATGCCGCCGAGGCCGAACACCACCACGTTGGCACCCGCTTCCACCTTGGCGGTGAAGATCACCGCGCCGACGCCGGTGGTGACGCCGCAGCCGATGTAGCAGACCTTGTCGAAGGGCGCATCCTCGCGGATCTTGGCCATCGCAATGGCCGGAGCCACGATGTGGTTGGAGAACGTCGAGGTGCCCATGTAGTGGAACAGGGGCTTGCCGCCGAGCGAGAAGCGGGATGTGCCGTCGGGCATCAGGCCCTTGCCCTGGGTGGCGCGGATGGCCTGGCACAGGTTGGTCTTGCGCGACAGGCAGAACTTGCACTGCCGGCATTCGGGCGTGTAGAGCGGGATGACATGGTCGCCCGGCTTGAGCGACGTGACGCCGGGGCCGACATCCACCACCACGCCCGCACCTTCATGGCCCAGGATGGCAGGGAACAGTCCTTCCGGATCGGCGCCCGAGAGGGTGTAGTAGTCGGTGTGGCAGATGCCGGTGGCTTTCACTTCCACCAGCACTTCACCGTCGCGCGGGCCGTCGAGTTCCACGTCTTCGATGGTGAGGGGGGCGCCGGCCTTCCAGGCAACGGCGGCTCGGGTCTTCATGTCGGTTCTCCTTCGGGGCGGCCGCTGCGCACGCGGCGCAGGCCGTGACAATCGCGCTTTCTAGCGCCGAACGGGCCGGCTGGCGCGTGGCGCAGGGCATGTCCCCTTGCCGCGCCGGCACATCGTGCCGCCCGCCTGGCGGCATGCTAAGCGAGGCCGCCCGGGATAGAGGCACTGGCTTTCAAGAAGCAACACCTGCCCAGCGAGGGCACCCTGGGTTGCCGGCGCTGCAGGGCCCGGCCGAACCGGTGCGGCAGGCGGCCGGAGCGCTGCGTTCGAGGCCGCCCGCGGTGGGCTTGGGCAGGCGCTGGCGCTGCGGCCGTGCCAGCGCGCCCGGCCTGTCAGGCGGCATGCGCAGATGACGGACGCAGCTTGGCGGGCGGCAATGTCGGGCGTCCAGGTTTGTCGCAGGGTGTGGCTCCTGCGCCGGCCGGCGTCCTGCGGTTCCGCCAGCACTTCATGGCGCTGCCGGACGCGGCGGCCGGTGGCCAGATGCCGAGCATTTCGCTGACCGAGGTGCCGTGCGAGCCGCTCGACCGAGGCGGCGTGGCCCGAGTCGCCGCGGGACGGCCCCGGGTGCCGACACCGGCGGCCGCATCGAGCTGCGCTGGAAACCGGCCTCGCCCGGTGCCATGGCCGGCCACGCGCCGTGCTGGATGTCGGAGGGCGCCCGCCGCGCACTTGCCGCGCTGCGGCCCTCGGCGATGGAGCGGCTGCACGCGGTGCGCCACATGGAGGCCCCCACCGGGGGCGGCGACCGCAAGCATCGCGACATTGACCAGTGCCTCCGGCGAGCCCCATGGCGCCCGGCTCGCTTCCCCAAGCCAGAGGAGATGCGGCCTGGACAATCGCACAGGTATCTCCGGTTGCAACGGCTGGATATTCTTTCCAGCACGCCGCGAAGCCGGCCCTGATGTCCGGGCTGGCAGGCTGCCGACATCCGGCCGCTGCCTTCGCGACGCCGAGCCTGTGCAATGGCGCGTTTGGCGGCATGGCACGTCCCCAGTTGCTGCCTTGCCATTCCGGCCATCACCCATGAACGTCGTCTCACTTCAAGGCGTCGCGAAGTCCTACCACCTCGATGCGGTCGGCGTGCCCGCACTCGCTGGCGTGGACCTCACCGTGCGCGCGGGCGTGCTCACCGTCATCGCTGGCGCCTCGGGCAGCGGCAAGACCACGCTGCTGAACCTCATCGGCTGCATCGACCGGCCCGATGCCGGGCAGATCGTGGTCGCCGGCGAGCCGGTCGGCCGGCTTTCGGACGACGCGCTGGCCGACTTCCGGGCCCGCCACCTGGGCTTCGTGTTCCAGAACTTCAACCTGCTGCCCGTGCTCTCCGCGGCCGAGAACATCGAGTACCCGCTGCTGTTGAACGGCGTGCCGGCCGCGCAGCGGCGCGAGCGGGTGAGGGCGCTGCTGGCGGCGGTGGGGCTGGAGGACAAGGCGGCGCACCGCCCGGGCCAGCTCTCCGGGGGGCAACGCCAGCGGGTGGCGATCGCGCGGGCCCTGGCCGCCGGGCCGCGGCTGGTGCTGGCCGACGAGCCCACCGCCAACCTCGACAGCCTGACCGGCGCCACCATCATCCACCTGATGCGGCGGCTGCAGCGCGAGCAGGAGGTGTCCTTCGTGATCTCCTCGCACGACCCGCAGATGCTGGCCGAGGCCGACGATGCGGTGCGCATCCACGACGGCCGCATCGTCTCGGTGCAGCGCGGCGGCCGGGTCGAGGAGGCGCGGACATGAAGATGCTGGCCCTGGCCTTGCGCAACCTGCTGCGCAACCGCCGCCGTTCGCTGACCACGATGTTGGCGATGATCGTCGGCGCACACACGGTGCTGCTGTTCGGCGGCTACTGCCGCAACATCACCTACGGGCTGCAGACGGACTACGTCAAGTTCGGCGGCCACCTGCAGATCCAGCGTGCCGGCTACTACCGCTGGGGCAGCGGCGATCCGGCCGCGTATGGCATCGCGGCCTACCGCGACATGCTGGCCACGCTGCGCAGCGACCCGGTGCTGGCGCCCATGCTGGCGGTGGCCACGCCGACGCTGCAGCTGCAGGGCATTGCCGGCAACTTCGCGGCCGGCGTCTCGCGCACGGCGCTGGCCCAGGGCCTGGTGGTGGACGACCAGAACCGCATGCGGGCCTGGAATGACTATGCCTTCCCGGTGCAGCTGGCGCCGCTGGCCCTGACCGGCACCGGGCCCGAGGCGGCCATCGTCGGCCTCGGCCTGGCGCGCGTGCTGCAGCTCTGCGCGCCGCTGCGGCTGGCCGACTGCGCGCCGCCGGCCGCATCCCGCCGTGAAGCCGCCGGCGCCGACCTGCCCGGCGACCTGGTCGCGCTGGCAGGCAGCACCGCAGAGGCGGCCGCTCCGGCGGGCGGCGCGGCGGCGCCGGCCGGTGGTGCCGGCATCGAGCTGCTGGCGGCCACCGCGCGTGGGGCGCCGAACGTCGCCCGGCTCGACGTGGTGAAAGCCGAAGACCAGTTCGTCAAGGAATTCGACGATGTCTACGTCGGCCTGCACCTGGAGCAGGCCCAGCGGCTGGTGTATGGCCGCGAGCCGCCACGGGCGACGGCCATCCTGGTGCAGCTGCGCCATACCTCCCAGCTGCCGGCGGCGCGGGCCCGCATCACCGAACTGCTGGCCAGCCGCTTTCCGGCCGAGCCAACAGAGGTGCTCGACTTCACCGTGCTGAACCCCTTCTACGGGCAGGCGCTGGCGATGTTCGCCACGCTGTTCGGCTTTGTGGCGGTGCTGATCGGGGCCATCGTGCTGTTCACGGTGGGCAACACGATGAGCACCGCGGTGGTGGAGCGCACGGTGGAGATCGGCACGCTGCGCGCTCTTGGGCTGCGGCGTGCCGGGATCCGGCGGCTGTTCCTCTGCGAAGGGTTCCTACTGGGCCTGGCGGGGGCGGTGCTGGGCGTGTTCAGTGCGGCTGCCCTGGCCGGGCTGATCAACCACAGCGGGCTGACCTGGACACCACCGGGGCGCTCTCCGGTGCCGCTGATCATCCGGGTCTGGGGCGAAACCGAGCTGATCGCCGGCACCACGCTCGCCCTGGTGGTGGTCGCCCTGCTGTCGGCCTGGTGGCCGGCGCGGCGGGCGGCGCGCCTGCAGATCGTGGATGCGCTGCGCCATGTTTAACGCAAGGACTGCCGTGATGGCCGAGCTCTCGTGTTCCCGGATTCGGCGACTGGTGGTTTGCACCCTGCTGTGCGCCGGCGCCGTCGCGGCATCCGCGGCCGCGCCGGCCGCCACCGACGCGCAGGCGCTGCTGGCGGCCAGCGATGCCATCCGCAACCCGGGCCAGCCGTTTTCGCTGGCGGTCAGCCTGACCGAATACCGGGCCGGCAAGCAGACCGATGCCAACAGCCTGCAGGTGTATTCGCGGGCCGATCCGCAGGGCGGCCAGTTCCGCACCCTGGTGCGCTTCGTGGCGCCGGCCCGCGACCTCGACAAGCTGATGCTCAAGAGCGGCAATGAGCTGTGGTTCTACGATCCGGCGAGCCGGGCCAGCGTCCGCATCTCGCCGCAGCAGCGGCTGCTGGGCCAGGCCGCCAACGGCGACGTGGTGACGGTGAACTTTGCGCAGGCCTACCGGGCCCGGCTGGAGCAGCAGGAAGAGGTGCAGGACGGTGACCGCCAGTTGCGCCAGTGCGACCGGCTGGCGCTGGAGGCAGCCACGCCCGACGTGACCTACCACTCGGTGCAGATGTGGCTGGACCATGCCAACCAGCGGCCGGTGAAGGCCCGCTTCTTCAGCGAGAGCGGTCGCCTGCTGAAGACGGCCTTCTACCGCCGCTACCGCGAGGAGCTCGGCGTGCAGCGGCCGACCGAGATCGTGATCATCGACGGCCTGGACCCCAGCCTCGTGACCGTGATGCGGTATGGCGAATTCGTCGCGCGCGAGGTGCCCGAGAGCTGGCTGCAGCGGGACTACCTGCCGCGCTTCAGGCCGGAATGAGGCGCCAATGAGACATGCCGCCTGCGGCTGCCTGCTGCTGGCCGCGGCCATCGGCATCGCCCGCGCGCAGGACGCCGATGACGCTGCCCTGCGGCTGGCCGACCAGACCGCGGAAGCGGCGGACCCGGGGAAGCCGGAGCGCCGCCTGAGCGTCGAAGCCGCCGGCGCCTGGGCTGCCCCGCGTGGCGGTGGCCAGCGCGAGCAGGGCCAGCGCCTGTCGCTGGACCTGGCCTGGGAGCGGGCCCTGGCGCCGGGCTGGCGCTTCAGCCTTGCCGACCGCCTGGACCTGCTGGGGCCGGACCGCCTGCCGGGCGAGCGATCTTCGGTCAACACGCTCAAGGAGTTGTTCCTGACCGGGCGGCTGGGCCGCGAGCGCATCGTCGACATCGGCCGCGTCAATCTGCGGCTGGGCGTGGCGATGGGTTACAACCCGACCGACTACTTCCGGGAGCTGGCGGTGCGGCAGGTGGTGTCGGTGGACCCGGCGAGCCTGCGCGAGAACCGCCAGGGCACCGTCATGCTGCGTGGCCAGCAGCTGTGGCAGGGCGGCTCGGCCAGCCTGCTGTACTCGCCCAAGCTGGGCAGCGGCCCCAACCCGGGCAAGCACGCCATCGACGTGGGCGCGACGAACCACCGGCATCGCTGGCTGCTGAGCCTCAGCCAGACGCTGGCCACCGACCTGCAGCCGCAGCTGCTGCTCTACGAGCCGGGTGAGCCGCACAGCTCGCTGCAGCTGGGCCTCAACCTGACGCATCTGCTCAGCCCCGCCTGCGTGGCGCATGCCGAATGGTCCGGCGGGCGCGGGCCCGACCTGCTGGCGCGCTCGCACGGGCAGCCGGGCGAGGGCGACGCCTTCCACTCGCAGCTGGCGGCCGGGCTGACCTGCACGACCGCCCGCAAGCTCAGCCTGACCGCCGAATACGAGCGCAACGGCGCGGCACTGGACGACGCCGGCTGGCGGGCCCTGCGCCGCGGGCCCTTGGCGGCCGAGCTGGCCTACCGCCAGGTGGCGGCCGAGCGGCAGGACCCGCCGACCCGCCACAACCTCTTCCTGCGGGCTGCCTGGCAGGATGCGCTGTGGCCGCGGCTCGACCTGTCGGCCATGCTGCGCGCCAACGCGGCCGACGACAGCCGACAGCTGTGGGCCGAGGCCCGCTACCGTCTGGACAGCACCGACCTGGCGCTGCAATGGCAGGGGCACCACGGTTCACAGCGCAGCGAATTCGGCGCGCTGCCGCAACGCCAGCTGTGGCAGCTGCTGGTCAAGCACTGGTTCTGAACCCGGCCCGAGCGGCCTTCGAGTGAAAGGCAAGACGACATGAGACGCTTCATCACCGCGGCCGAGGGGCTGCCGCAGTGGACTTCGCCGATCAGCCATGCGGTGGTCGTGGACCGGCATTGCTACCTGAGCGGCCAGCTCTCGCTCGATACGCAGGGCCGGCTGCTGCCCGGCACGGCGGCCGAGGAGGCGCACCGGGCCTTCGAGCACCTCTTTCGCGCGCTGGCCGCGGCCGGCTTCGAGCGCAGCGACCTGGTGTTCATCGACATTGCCTTTCTCGACCTGGCCGACCTGCCGCAGGTGAATGCGGTCTACGAACGCCTGTTTCCCGCCGGTCAGCGGCCGGCACGCACGGTGTACCAGGCCGCGGGGTTGCCGTTTGGCGGCAAGGTGAAAGTGCAGGGCGTGGCGGTGCGCGAAGCCGAGGCGGGCGGCGCCTGACGCCAGGCGCGGCCCTGGTGCAGCCTCAGTCCACCCCCAGCAGCCGGCGGATGTTGGCCGACATCAACCAGCTGCGCTGAGGCGCCGAGACACCGGCCAGTGGCCCGGCCGGGCCCAGGAACAGCTCCATGACCTTGCGGTGCCCGCCGGAGTAGCGGAACACCGGCCAGTCGGTGCCGAACAGGATCTTGTGGTTGATGCCTTTGCGGAACAGCTCGGCCAGCGCGCCTTGCCAGCCCTGCGGGTGCGTGGAGGCGATGAAGGCGCTGATGTCGAGATGCACGTTGGGCCGGTAGGCGCACAAGGAGCTGCAGGCGTCGACATGGTGCACGGCGCCATGCGCGAGGATGAAGTTGACATCGGGGAAATCGCGCGCCGCCTCGTCCAGCAGGTCGGGGTGTGACCACCCGAAGTCGAGCGCCGGGCTGGTCGGGCCGATGTGCAGCAACACCGGCAGGCGGTGCTGCCGGCACAGCTCGTAGTAGGGGTAGAGCAGGCGGTCGCTGGGGCTGTAGCCGCAAGGCGGGTAGAGCTTCAGGCCCTTGAAGCCGTGCTGGCGGATGCCGGTCTCGAACAGCGCCAGGCCGTCGCTGCCCCAGCGTGGGTCGACACCGGCGAAGACAAAAAAGCGCCCGCGGTGGCGCTGCAGCACGGCGGCGTGCTGCCGGTGCATCTCGGCGATGTCGAGCTCGCTGGTCATCACATAAGTGAAATCGGGCAGCAGCAGCACGGCTTGGGCAATGCCGGCGCTGTCCATCTCGGCCACCAGCTGGTCGCCTTCATGGTCCTGGTTCTGCCGTCGGTACATCTCCAGCAGCTCGGCCACCGAGCGCCGCACCCCGGTGGCCGCCAGGCGGGCCGCCACGTTGCCGCACAGGCCTTCGAAGAAGGCGGTGGGAATGAAGCGCGTCGAGGCCAGGTGGCAGTGCGCGTCGATGACCGGGCCGTCGTAGACCGGCGGGGCGGCAGCGGCGGTGCTCACGACTGGCCCGTGGCCGTGCTGCGGGTGGCCAGGACGGCGAGGGCGTTGGCTTTCAGGTCGGCCACGCGCTGCATCATGAAGTGGCCTGCGTGGCTCTTGCCGCCGGCCCGGGCATAGTCTGGCAGCAGGCCGTAGGTGGCAAAGCCGAAACGCTCCCAGGCGCGCAGCGCCGGTGTGCCGGCGCGCACGTCCAGGGTCAGCAGGTCCACGCCCTCGCGCTCGCACTCCAGCGCGATCTCGTGGAAGGCGGCCGGCAGCACGGTGCCGCCCCGGAAGCCTTCCCGGATCATGCCCTTGGCCAGGTCGGCGATGTGGCGGTTGTTGGGGTTCAGGTTGCGCCTGAGGGTGCACAGGCCGATCAGCAGCTGGCCGCTCCAGATCGTCAGCAGCCGGCACTTGCCGGCGGCCAGCTGGCCGCGCAGCTCCTCCAGGTAGCCGGCGGCTTCGCCGTCGCTGATGTCGGTCGCGAAGCCGATGATGGGGGCCGTGGCGCTCGTCTCGCGCATCAGCGCCACCACCTGGGTGCCCAGGCCGGCGTCGACCTGCTCCAGCCATCGAAAGGCAATGGGCTCGAGCTGGGCGGTGTCGACCGGCCCTGGCGGGCGGGCTTCCTGCTCGATCTGGCGGGTGGCATTCAAGCTCATGGTGTCTCCTCGGTACATCGGTCGGGCGTCAGGCCGCCATCGGGTCGGCGTTGCGGCCTGCGGTGGGCTGCGCCGGCTGCAGGGCGTCCAGCACCCCGGCAAGGCGGTTGGCGCGCAGCCATTGGTCGTCGTAGACGGTGTCGAGGTACTTGATGCCGCTGTCGGGCAGCACCACGACGATGTTGCAGGGGCCGGTGGCGGCGGCCGCCACGGTGCGTGCCACATGCAGCACGGAGCCAGAGGAGCCGCCCAGCAGCACACCTTCCTCGAGGGCCATGCGGCGGCAGGCCAGGAAGGCGTCGTGGTCGGACACCTTCACCACCTCGTCGACCAGCGATTCGAGGATGTTGCCGGGGCGGAAGCTCAGCCCGGTGCCGTTCTGCAGGAAGGGCTTGAACTGGCCACCGAACACCACCGAACCCTCCGGCTCGACGCCCACCACCCGGGTGCTGCCGCGGCGCTCCTTCAGGTACTTGGCGGTGCCGCTGAGGTGGCTGCCGGTACTGGCGCAGCCGATCAGCACGTCCACCGATCCTTCCAGCTGCTGGAATATCTCCGGCCCGGTGGAAAGATAATGCGCGTCGATGGCCGCCGGATTGTTGTACTGGTCCAGATTCACGCAGTTCGGCAGCCGCTCGGCAATGGCCTTGGCCACGCTGATGCGCTTCTTCTGATAACTGCCGTTCTCGTCAGGCATGTTGACCATTTCCACCTGCCCACCGAACGCCCGCACCAGGTTCACATTGCTTTTCGGCGTCTTGGGGTCCAGCACGCAAATGAAGTGGTAGCGGTGAATGGCGCACAACATGGCCAGCGCGTGGCCCATGTTGCCGGAGGTCGATTCGACGATGGACCAGCCGGGCTGCAGGTGGTGGTCTTCGCGTGCCTGCAGCAGCAGTTGCAGCGCGCTGCGGTCCTTGACGCTGAAGCCCGGGTTGCAGGCTTCCAGCTTGCCGTAGACGCGCACGCCCTGGTCGGGGTCACCCAAGCTGCGGAGCTCCAGCATCGGCGTATTGCCGATCAGCTCCAAGATATTCTTGGCGTACATCGTTGAGATCTCCGTTCCGTACGGTCGGAATGTGAATGAAAAGCAGTGCCTCGTCGGCGCTCCTTATTCTGGAGATCGCAATGACGGTGGGCTGCGGAGGAAGCAAGAGCGTGAATGATTTGCTGATTCAATATATTTTCGAGGTGCGCTTCGTGCCAGCTGTCCGATGGGACATGATGAATTGATTAAGGGTTAATGCGGAGTATTCGGCCGATATTTACAGCTCGCCGCAGGCGAGTATGTCGGCAACCGCTGGTGATTCGTCCTGGTGAACGCGCAGGCGAGGGTGCGGCGGCAACTCCCCGTCGGCACCGGCATGGAAGAAGGTGGCCAGCAGGGCGGCCAGCGCTTCGCTGTTCTGGTCCAGGAAATAGTGACTGCCGTGGCGCACCTCCACCCATCGGGGCCGGCACAGCGTGGCGCAGACGTCGCGCGCGCGTTCGCAGCTGGTGGTGCTGTCGCAATCGCCCGTCACCAGCAACACCGGCTGCGGCAGCGGGGCGCGTGCGCGCAGCGGGCGCAGGTCATGCGCGCGGAAGCTCAGCAGCTGGCGGCTGTACGCCACCATGTGGGCCGCACTGTCGAAAGGCAGCTGGAGCCAGGGCTGGTGTCGCTTGTCGGCCATGCCGAAGATGCTGTGGAGGGCGCCGTCCTGCCCGCCGTCCGCCTCGGCCTCGGCCTTGGCCAGCAGGGCGCGCATGGAGCGGGCCATGCTCTCGGCGGCCGAGGGCATGCGGTCGACCAGCCGGCACATGGTGTGGAGGTTGGTTTCATAGGTGGAGTCGGCGCCGGCGTGGTCGCTCATGCCAGCGAAGGAGGGCGCCAGCAGCGCCAGCGAGCGGACCCGTGCCGGCCAGGCGGCCGCCAGTTCCAACGCCAGCTTGGCGCCGCTGCACCAGCTGGCCACATGGCAACTGGCCACTTGCTCCTGGAGCAGCACGGCGTCAATGGCGGCCAGGTAGTCGGCCACCGGTTGCTCGCTGGCATAGCTGGTCATCGGCAGGCGGACCGGGCTGTCGGGCGTATCGGTCAGCGCCAACAGCGTGAAGTGCCGGGACAAGCCGTGCGCCAAGCTGCTCCAGAAGTCGAGCGGCAGCCCGAAGGCGTTGACGATCAGCAGCACCTGCGGCCCACTGCCGCAGCGCAGGTAGTGCACGGTGGCATGGCCCGCGCGGCACTGCCGTGCCTGCGACATCGCCGCAAATGGCAGTGTGGCGTCCGGCTGGCGGGACGGTGGGAGCAGCAGGGCCCGCAGGTCGAGCGGCGGTTCGGTGGGCAAGGACAGCGAGCGGGCCTCGGTCAGCACGGGCGGCGCGTGCATGCCGAGCTGCCAGTGCGCCTGGCGGTGCTGCAGCGCCTCGATCACCAGGCCGGCGGCGCCCGGGTCGCCGCGGCCGTCCGGAATCGGCGGTCGGTCCGTCAGCGCCCCCAGCAGCGCCGCTGTATCGAACAGAGGCCCCCCCTGCAGCAGGTACCAACCGGGCGGCAGCTCGCTCCAGGCGTTGGCCAGGCAGCGGGCCACACTGTGCGCCCCCAGGCCGCGTAGGGGCCGCTGCCCGGCGGTGGGCGCCGAGAGGGGATGCCGATCGAAATAGCCAGGCAGCCGGCGCTCCAGTTCGAGCAACGGCTGCCGCACCGCATGCACCAGATCGTCCAGGGGTGTGACGGCGGGCTCGAAGGGGCTCGGCTGGCGCGGCAGGTCGGCGATGCCGTCGAGCAGCAGCATCACGTGCCATGGCTGTCCGCCCTGCGGCAGCAGGCCGGCCAGCTGCCGGCGCAGCGCCTGGATGCGCTCTGCCGGCGGGCTTGCTGCCAGGCCAGGCACCGCCAGGTCGGCCACGATCAGCAGCCGGGAGGCGCCAGGCGGCAAGGCGTCGACTCCCGGCAGCGGTGCTTCCTCGTCGCCGACCGACAGGAACCAGACCCGGCCGGCGGCGGATGGCACCGGCCCGCCTGCGGCGGCGACATGCAGTCGCTCGAGGTGGGCCAGGCCCGAGGCGGGCCCGTCTTGCGCCAGTTCGTCGGGTTCGAGCAGCACGGTGGCTCGCCGGTCGGGATGCTGCAGCCAGGCGGAGAGGAAATGAGGCACCAGCGGGTGGCTGGCGCCCAGCAGGGCGAGTTCTTGCATGGCGGGGTCCGGTCGTGGGTCTGGGACGGCGGCGCGCGGAACGGGCGCCCGAACTGGCAGGCGCGCCCGACCACGCGCTCAAACGCGGGCTGGCAGGAGCGACTCGACCAACCCCTGCGCGTCGCCCACCGTGCGCAACTGGGCGACTGCCTCGCCATGCTCGGCGAAGCTGATGCCGAATTGCTCCTCGGCCAGCGCCAGCAGCGAAATCAGGGAAATCGAATCGAGCATCAGGTCGGCCGTCAGGGAGGTATCTGCCGTGATGGTGGCCGGGTCGATATCGATGGCCAGTATGCGCGAAATGAGGTCCACCATTTCGCCTAGCGTCGCGCCGCCGTCATTCATATTGATGATCCTTGGGTAATGGAAATGCAACGGCCGCTGGCGGGCCGGATATATCGCGAGGGAAATTGTGTTGTACAGAGATCGCAAAGGCGACGCCACCTGACCACGCGTACAGGATGATCAGGCATCAACATTGAGGATGTTCCAAGGGACAGGTTTTCCAGCGCCTGTTCACTTCGTACATTTTCGAGCACCCGGGCGATTTGACCACGTGCTCCGGGAATACCCGGAAACACATCCTGACCCGCCTGCCGGCCGCCTCCCATGCGGCCTGGCCGGCGCGCCACACTGGAGGCCACAGGCCATGAGCAGCGCGATGAACACGCAGGCTTTCTCGCTGGAATTGCGGAAGGTCCTGGAAGAACAATTGACCCTCGACCACCCGGTTTTCAAGGAGCTATTTACCGGCGAAAGGAACTGGCCCCTCTTGAAGATCATCACTTTAGAGGGCTACCAGATTACCAAGTACTTCCTCGAATATATTGAGAATCTCTATTTCCGATGCCCCTTGCCGGTGCACAAGCGGCGTCTGCTGTTCAATTTGTTCGAGGAAGAGACAGGTCGCTTTTCCAGGACCAAGAACCATGTGGAACTGATGCAGGACTTCATCCGGGCCCAGGGTATTCCGGACGAGGAGCGGGATGCGTGGCGGCCGTCGCCGCAAACGCAGGAGCTGATAGATTACCGGCTCAATGCAGTGAAGGGCGAGGGCAGTTACCACATCGGCGCGGCCGCGGTGATGATCGCCAGCGAGGGCCAGAGCCTGGAGACCCGGGCCGGCGAGGCGCGTCACCGCATCCTGGGCCAGGTGTACGGCCTGAGCGAACAGGACACCCTGTTCTTCTCGGTGCACCAGAAGGAAGACGTCGGCCACGTGGCCGAAGGCATCGCCCTGGTGTCCGAGTTGTGCACCACCGCCCAGATGCAGCAGGAAGCGCTGCACGCGGTGCGCCACACCTGTCGCCTGTTCTGGAACATGTACGAGAGCGCGGCCCAACGCTGGCAAGCCGTGAAGCAGGCCACGGCCGCCGGCGCCGGCGGTGCCGCGCCGCAACTGGCGCAAGCCTGAAAGCTGGGTAGCACAGGAGCCGGCCATGCGATTCGATGACCTTCTGGCCCGCCTGCGGGGCCGCACCGCCACCACCGTCTGTTTTGTCGATGAGCAGGGCGCTGAAACGCGCAAGACCCTGCAGGAGCTGTACTGCGACACGCAGGCGCTGATGGAGCGCCTGGCCGCCGCCGGCCTGAAGGAAGGCTGCCGCATCGGCATCGCGGCGCCAAGCAGCTATCGCTGGATGGTCTGGGACCTGGCGTGCATCGGTCTCGGCTGCGTGTCGGTGGCGCTGCCCCACGAGCCGCTGCAGGAGCCGGCCGAGCGGCTGCTGGCCCGCTACCAGCTGACGGTGCTCGCGTTGCCGGCCCTGCTGCCCGGCGAGGAGCGGGTGCTGGACATCGACGCGGCCAGCCCCTGGCCGCGCGTGTCGCCGCGGCCGCAACCGCATGCCCCTGGCACGCATTCGCTGGTGTTCAGCTCCGGCACCACCGGCAAGACGAAGGGCTTGATCATCAGCCGCGCCGGCACGGAGAAGCTGGTGACGCTGTACGCCGACGCCTTCGGCGTGCGTGACGGCGAGCGCTGCCTGACCTTCCTGCCTTTCGCCAACTACCAGCAGCGCATGGTCTATTACTTCTGCCTCTATTACGGCGTGGACTTCGTCTACCTGCCGTTCCCGCAGTTGTTCGCCGGGCTCCGGAAGCAGCGACCGACCTTCATGATCGCGCCGCCGGTCTTCTACGAGACGCTGCAGAACCTGGCGCTGGCGGTGCGGCCGGCCGCGGGCATGACCACGGCCGATCGCCTGGCCGAGCTGCTGGGCGGCCGCATCCGCTACATGATCACCGGCATGGCGCCCATCAAGCGCGCCACGCTGGACTTCTTCTGGCGCCATGGCGTGCTGCTGTACGAGGCGTTCGGCATCACCGAGGCGGGCATGGTGGCCTGGAACAAGCCAGGTTGCGTCCGCCTTGGCACCGTGGGCAAGCCGGCGGAGGCCGGCACCGTCTCGCTGTCGGAAGACGGCGAAGTGGTGGTGAGCCGCCAGGCGCTGCTGTCGATGGGCTATTTCGAGGCGTCCGAGGAAGACCTGCGCTCGACCTTCCTGTCACCGCAGTCGGTCGCCACCGGCGACATCGCCGAGTTCGACGTGGACGGTTTCCTGCACATCGTCGGCCGCAAGAAGGATGCGATCGTGGCCCGCAACGGCGAGAAGTTCCATCCCGAGCCGATCGAATCGCTGCTGCACGCCGACCCGCGTGTCACCGTGGCGGTGCTCCTGGGCAGCGACGAGGCGGCCGGGCTCACCGCGGTGCTCGGCACCCGGCAGGTCGACGATGCGCAGGTCACGGCCGAGCTGCGGGCCCATGTGGCACGCATCAACGCCGGCCTGCCGGCGCATCAGCAGATCCGGCGCATTGTCTTCACCGACCAGGACTTCAGCGTCGAGAACGGGCTGCGCACCAAGAACATGAAGCTCAACCGTCGCTCCATCCGGGCCGCCTTCCTGGAGGACGGCGCGGGCCGTTCCTCCTAGCGCCGCCGGCTGCCCGCACCGCCGCCACGGTGCCGCTGGTGCCTTCCCACCCTTCTTCTTCGCCTGTCGCCCTGCCCATGAACACCGACCGCCTGTTCCCCACTGCGCGCCCGCCCGCCAGCGTGATCGACACCCTGGCCGCCCTGAGCGAGCGTCAGCCCGACAAGATGGCCCTCACCGTGCTGCACGACGGCGAGCAGCCGGAAAGCGTCACCAGCTTCAGCGCGCTGCACCGCCAGGTCCAGGCGCTGGCCGCGGTCTTGTGCTCGCGCTGGCCGCAGGGCACGCGGGTGGTGCTGCTGCTGCCGAATGACGCCGACTGCGTCTGCACCTTCCTGGCCTGCCTGGCGGCCGGCATGGTGGCCGTGCCGGCCCATCCGCCGCAGCAGACGCGCAAGCCGGGACCGTGGCGCAAGCTGCAGGGCATCGTCGACAACTGCGGCGCACGCGTCCTCGTGACCACGGCCCGCGCGCTGCCCGCCGTGCAGGCGCTGCAACAGCAGGAAGGGTGGTTCGCCGGCTGCGACGTGGAGAGCAGCGCATCGCTGATGGCAGCTGCAGACCTCGCCGCGCCGGCCGCCTTGCCTCGCCCGCGCGTGGAGGACGTCGCCTTCCTGCAGTACACCTCGGGCTCCACCGGCAGCCCCAAGGGCGTGGTGCTGACGCACGGCAACATCCTGGCCAACCAGCAGCTCATCGGCCAGCTGATGGGCACCACCGAGGCAACGCGCTTCGTCTCGTGGCTGCCGCTGTACCACGACATGGGGCTCTCGCAGGTCTTCCAGATGGCGGCGGTCGGTTGCAGCGTGGTGATGATGCCGCCGGCGGCCTTTGCCCAGAAGCCGCTGCGCTGGCTGCAGGCAGTGTCCGACTACCGGGCCGATGCGTCGGGCGGGCCGAACTTCGCCTACCGGCTGGCCACCGCCGCACTGCAGTCGCCGCAGGCGCAGGGGCTGGACCTGTCGTGCTGGCAGCTGGCCTTCTGCGGGGCGGAGCCGATTGCGCGGCACACGGTGGAAGCCTTCCTGCGCAGCGCGGCTCCGCACGGGCTGCAGGCGAAGGCCTTCTGCGCCTGCTACGGCATGGCCGAGGCGACCGTGCAGGTGAGCGGCGCCGGCCGGGGCACGGGGCCGCGTTTCCTGTGTGTCAGCGGCAGCGAGCTGGCCCGCGGCCGGCTGCGGCCCTGCGCCGAGTCGGACCCCGACGCCCGCAGCCTGGTGGGTTGCGGCGACACCGGTGAAGCGCACGAGATCCTCATCGTCACCCCGGCCGGACGGCCGGTGGAGCAGGCCGGCGACATCGGCGAAGTCTGGGTGCGCGGCCCCAGCGTGGGACAAGGCTACTGGGAGCTGCCGCAAGTCAGCCGCGACACCTTCGAGGGCCGGCTGCAAGGCGACACCGACGGCCCCGCCTACCTGCGCACCGGCGACCTGGGCGCCCTGCTGGACGGGCAGCTCTACGTCACCGGACGACTGAAGGACTTGCTGATCATCCGCGGCCGCAACTTCTACCCGCAGGACGTGGAGGAGACGGTGCAGGCCAGTACCGAAGGCCTGCGGTCCGGCTGCGGCGCCGCGGTGGCCGTGCCTGTCGATGGCGAGGAGCAGCTGGTCGTGGTGCAGGAGGTGGCACGTGACCACCGTCGCCATCTCGATGCGGCGACGGCGCTGCGCAACATCGTGCGCGCCGTCGTCGACGAGCACGGTGTGATGCCTTACGAGGTGGTGCTGGTCGAACCGGCCACGATAGAAAAGACCTCCAGCGGCAAGATCGCGCGGGCCTGGTGCCGGCAGGCCTGGCAGCAGGGGCAGCTGCAGCGGGTGGCCAGCTGGCGCGAAGGGCAGCCGATGGAGCCCGGCAGCGCGCCCGCCTCGGCGGACCAGGGCCAATTCCGGCGGCGCGAGATGGAGGACCGGCTGGCTGGTGTGGTGGCCGCCTTCCTGGGCCTGGAGCGCTCGGCGCTGTCGCGCAGCGCGCCGTGGAGCGAGCTGGGGCTGGACTCGGTGCGCGCGGTGCAATTGCTGCTGCAGGTGGAGCGCGCGCTGGGCGTGCCGCTGGAAACCACCCTGCTGTGGGAGCGCGCCACCATCCAGGAGCTGGCGGAGGAGCTGCTGCTGCGCGAGGCCGGCCGCACTGCGGTGGCGGGGCCGCCGCCGGCCGCAGGCCATGGCGCCGTGCCGAACCGGGCCGCGGTCGCCGCCATGAGCGAGGCCGAGGCCGAAGCGGCCCTGCAGCAGATGCTGCAGCCGCAGACGGGGGTCAACGCATGACGACCGTTGCCGCTGGGGCACCGGCGCTGTCGCCCGTCAAGCAGGCCTTGCTGGAGATTCACTCGCTGCGCGAGCAGCTGCAGGCGATGCGGGAAGCGCAGGCCGAGCCCATAGCCATCGTTGGCATCGGCTGTCGCCTGCCGGGCGGCATCGAGAATGCCGCCCAGCTGTGGCGGCGGCTCGCCGATGGCTTCGATGCCGTGACACCGGTACCCCCCGACCGCTGGGACGCGCGCGTGCTTGCCGAGGCCGAGCCTGGCACGCCCGGGCGCAGCTACAGCCGGCACGGCGCCTTCCTGGACGGGGTGGACCGTTTCGATGCCGCCTTCTTCGGGGTCTCGCCGCGCGAGGCGGCGCAGATCGATCCTCAGCAGCGCCTGCTGCTCGAATGCAGCTGGCGTGCCGCCGAGGATGCCGGCTTCTCGCGCGAGGGCCTGCGGGCGCTGTGCACCGGCGTGTTCGTCGGCTCCTGCCTGGATGACTACGCGCGCGTCAGCGAGGCCGCCGCCGGCCCCGGCCGGCAGCTGGCGGCCACCTTCCTGGGCACCGCACGCAGCATTGCGGCGGGCCGCATTGCCTACCTGCTCGGGCTGCAGGGCCCGACGCTGCAGCTGGACACCGCCTGCTCGTCCTCGCTGGTGGCGGTCCACCTGGCCTGCCAGAGCCTGAGGGGCGGCGAATGCCAGCTGGCGCTGGCCGGTGGCGTCAACCTGATGCTGGCGCCGCATGCCAGCGTGGGCCTGAGCGAGCTGCAGGCCCTGTCGCGCCAGGGCCGCTGCCGCACCTTCGACGCCGAGGCGGACGGCTACGTGCGTGGCGAAGGTGCCGCGGTGGTGGCCCTGATGCGGCTCAGCGAGGCGCGCCGCCTGGGCCGGCCGGTGCATGCGCTGATCCGCGCGTCGGCCATCAACCACGACGGCCGCAGCAACGGCCTGACGGCCCCCAACGGCCGGGCGCAGCGCGAGGTGATGCGGGCCGCGCTGGCCCGGGCCGGCATGGCGCCGGCCGAGGTCGACTATGTCGAGGCGCACGGCACCGGCACGCCGCTGGGCGATCCGGTGGAGTTGCAGGCGCTGCACGAGGTCTACTGCAAGGGCATCGACCGGCCCGGTCCGCTCTGGGTGGGCAGCCTCAAGACCAACCTGGGGCACCTGGAAGGCGCCGCCGGCATCGCGTCGCTGCTCAAGCTGGTGTGTGCCCTGCGGCACGGCGAGCTGCCGGCCCACCTGCACCTGTCGCGGCCCACCGCGCATGTGGACTGGCAGCGCAACGGCATCCGCATCACCGAACGGCACATGGCCTGGCCGGCCTCGCCTTCGGGCCGGCGAGTGGCGGGCCTGAGCTCCTTCGGCATGAGCGGCACGAACGCCCACCTGCTGCTGCAGGCCTGGGTGGCGCCGCCCGAGGCGGCTGCGCCGGCGCCTGCGGAGGGCGGCGGGCCGGAGCTGATCCCGCTGTCGGCCCACACCCCCGGGGCGCTGCAACGCCTGGTGCAGGAGCAGGCGGCCCAGCTCGAGCAGCCCGAGCCGCCGGCGCTGCCCGAGCTGGCGCATGCGCTGCGCATGCAACGCGACAGCCAGCGCTGGCGCCATGCGGTGCTGGCCTCCAGCCCGGGCGAACTGCACCGCGAGCTGCAGGCGCTGGGCCTGCCCACCGCACCGGCCGAGGCCCAGCCGCCGCTGGCCTTCCTGTTCACCGGCCAGGGTGCGCAGTACGCCGGCATGGCCGAGGGGCTGTACCGGGCCTTCCCGGCCTTTCGCGCGGTGCTCGACACCTGCAGCGAGGCGCTGGTCGCCAGCGGAGGCGAAGGCCTGCCGGCCGTGCTGTGGGGCGAGCGCCAGGCCTGGCTCGACGACACGCGCTACACCCAGCCGGCGTTGTTCGCGCTGGAGCTGGGCCTGGCCCGGCTGTGGCTGGACTGGGGCGTGCGCCCGGCCGGGCTGCTGGGCCACAGCATCGGCGAATATGCCGCCGCCTGCCTGGCCGGCGTGTTCTCGCTGGAAGATGGCAGCCGGCTGGTGGTGGCGCGAGGCGAACTGATGGCCCGGCTGACGCCGCCCGGCCGCATGCTGACGGTCTTTGCGCCCGCCGCCGTGGTGGCACCCTGGCTGGAGGCGAGCGGTGGCGAGGTCGGCCTGGCCGGTGACAACGCGCCCCGCAGCGTGACCGTGTCGGGCAGCCCCGCGGCGGTGGAGCGCCTGGTGGTCCGGCTGCGCCAGGCGGGCATCGAGTGGCGGGCGCTGAAGGTTTCGCGGGCTTTCCATTCCCCCTCCATGGCGCCGATGCTCGACGCCTTCCGTGAGGTGGCAGCCGGCATCGACTACCGGCCCCCGCAGCTGCCGCTGCTGTCCAACCTCACCGGCCGCTTCGAGTCGGAGCGGTTCACGACGGCCGACTACTGGGTGGACCATGTGCGCCATACCGTGCGCTTTCGCGAAGGCGTGGAGGCCTTGCTCGCGCGAGGCATGCGCGCATTCGTCGAGGTCGGCCCCGGCAAGGGCAGCCTGGGCCTGGCCCGCGCGGTCGCCGCCGAGCGGCCGCCGGCCGTGCCGCCGCTGTGGCTGCCCTGCCTGGCGCCGGGCCAGGATGAGCGCCGCAGCCTGCTGCAGGCGGTGGGCGCGCTCTACACGCTGGGGCAGGAGGTGGACTGGGCAGCACTGGAGGCGGCCGGCGGCGCGTCCCGCACCGAGGTGGCGCGGCCGGTGGTGGCGCTGCCGGCCTATGCGCTGGAGCCGGCCAGCCACTGGATCGGCCCGCGCGGGCCGGTCGGGCTGCTCGGCCCCGCGCTGGCACCGGCCGCGCCAGGCGACGACAGCCTGCTGGGCATCGCCCTGCAGCTGCCCGCCATGGCGGAACGGCGCTATGAAAGCCGGGTGGGCCTGCAGCGGCACGCCTTCCTGGACGGGCACCGGGTGCAGGGCCACGCGGTGCTGCCGGCCGCTGCCTGGCTGGAGATGGCGCTCGACGCTGCCATGCGCTCCGGCCAGGTGCCGGCGGGCCTGCGCGAGGTGAGCTTCGAGCAGCCCCTGGTGTTGCCCGAGGAGGGCGACGCCCTCGTCGCCACCGTGGTGGCGGCCGACGGCCGTGCGCTGGAGTTCTTCTCCCAGGACAGCGCTGCCGGCCAGGCCGACTGGCTGCGGCATGGAGGGGCTTCGTTCGCTGCTGCGCCGGCCGGGCCCGCCGGGCCGGCGCTCTCGTCCTTCGAGCAGGCCTGTACCGACGAAGTCGCGCTGGCACCGCTCTACCGCCAGCTGGAGCAGGCCGGCCTGGCCTATGGCGGCGTGTTTCGCGCCTTGCAGGGCCTGCGGCGAGCCGGCTCGCAGGCATTGGCGGAGCTGGCCGTGCCGGAGCAGGGCTGGCGGCCGCGTGGGGTGCACCCGGCGCTGCTGGATGGTTGCTTCCAGGCGATCGCGGCCTTGCTCGGCGAGGACCTGGCCGGCTCGCCCTGCCTGCCGGTCGGGGTGGACCAACTGGTGGTGTCGCCGGCCCTGGCCGGACTGCGGCGCTTGCGATGCGGCATTTCGCTGCACAGCCGCCTGCCGCTGGTGAAGGCGGACCTGGCGCTGTTCGATGCGGACGGGCAGGCGGTGGCCACACTGCGCGGCTTGCAAATGGCTCGCGCTGGCGGGCTGAAGCGGGCAGCGCCGCCGCTGCAGCAGCACGAATGGCAGTGGCAGCTCGCCGCATCGGCGCCAGCCGCACCAGCCGGCCATGCGCTGCTGGCAGGCGAGGACGGCGCCGTCGCCCGCTCGGCCGCCTCGGCCCTGCAACAGGCCGGCTGGCACTGCGCGAGGCTGGGCAGCGGGGAACAACTCCCCCTGGCCGCCGGCTCGCCCTGCTTGCTGCTCTATGCGTGGCCCGCCACCGACACGACTGACCCGGCCGGGCTGCCCGCCGCCGTCGAGGCGGCGTACCGGGCATTCGCCGATTTCTGGCGCCCGCTGGAGGAGGCCGGGCTGCCGGCCGGCAGCACGCTCTGCTTGCTGACGCAACACGGCCAGTGCCTGCCCGGCGTGGACGAGGACATCGACCCCGCGCAGGCGGCTGCCTGGGGCCTGGGCCGCAGCCTGATGCACGAGGCCGGCGAGCTGCGCGTGCTGCTGCTCGACCTCGGGCAGCCAGGCGACGCTGCGCGGCTGCCGTCCGCCCTGGCCGTGGCCCGCCACACGGCGGAGCGGCAGTTCGCCGTGCGCGGCCCGCAGCTGCAGGTGCCGCGACTGAGTCCTGCCGGGCCGTTGCCGGCGGCGGCCCCGCTGGAGCTGGCGTCCGCCACGGTGCTGGTCACCGGCGGGCGGGGGGCGGTCGGTACCCGGCTGGTGGAGTGGCTGATTGTCCGCGGCACCGGCCGCACGATCTCGGTGAGCCGGCAGCGGCCGGACCCCGACGCGGCCGCTCGCCTGCAGGCGCTCGCCGCGGCCCATGGCAGTGTGCTGGAGTTCCGTTGCGCGGACGTGGCGGATGCCACGCAGGTGCAGCGCCTGATGGACGCGGCTGCCAGCGACCCCGACCGGCCGCTGCGCGGCGTGCTGCATGCCGCCGGCCACCTCGAAGACGGCTGGCTCGGCCGCCAGGCGGGCGACGCGGCAGCCCGCGTGCTGGCGCCCAAGGTCGCCGGCACCTGGCTGCTGGAGCAGGCCAGCGCGGCGTCGGGCCTGGCCTTCTTCATCGGTTTTTCGTCGGTGGCCGCCTGGCTCGGTTCGCCGGGCCAGGCGGCTTATGCCGCGGCCAATGCGACGATGGAAGCGCTGTGCCTGCGCCAGCGGCTGCAAGGCGGCTGCGCGCAAGGCATCGCATGGGGCCCCTGGGCGGGAGCCGGCATGGCAGCGCGGCTCGCCGCCGGGCCGCAGGCGCGGCTGCAGTCCTTGCCGCTGGCCGCCATTGATCCCGACGAGGCGGTGGCCGCGCTGGATGCGTGGCTCGGCGCGGCGCCGACGCCAAGCCGGCTGCTGTGGCGGGTGGATGTGAACGGCCTGGCGCAGCACGATGCGGGCGGTGTGCTGCAGGCCGTGCTGCAGACGTCGGCCGCCGTGCCGGCGCACGGCGAGGGCGCTGCGCCGTCAGCGCTGGCCGCCCGGCTGGCCGCGCTGCCGGCCGCCACGCGCCAGGCCGAATTGCGCCGCCACCTGGCCGAGGGGCTGGCCGCCACGCTGCAGCTGGCGCCGGAGCGCATCGATGCGGCGCGGCCGCTCATCGAGCTGGGCCTGGACTCGCTGATGGCGGCCGAATTCCGCGCCACCATCCGGCGCGCACTGGCGCAGGACATTCCGTTCGGCCGGCTGCTTGAAGGCGCAAGCCTGGATGACGTGGTCCGCCTGCTCGCCGAGCGCCTGGACGACGCGGCGGCGGCGCCCGGGCCGCAGGCGCATGGCCCGGCCGCCGCGCCGCCGAGCCTGGCGGCAGTGTCGGCCGAAGCGAGCTTCGGCGCTGAAATGGAAAGCGGGGATGTATGAGTTCGATCGACTACCTCAACCAGCTCGCCGCACGCGGCATCCAGCTGTGGGCCCAGGACGGCAAGCTGCAGTACAAGGGTCCCAAGGAGGCCATGACACCGGCCTTGCTGGCCGAGCTCCGGCAGCACAAGCCGGCACTGCTGGCGCTGCTGGAGCAGTTCGGCACCTCGGCCGGCACGGCGGGGCTGTCGTACTCGCAGAAGTCGCTCTGGTCACTGCACCGGCTGAATCCGGACAGCGCGGCCTACAACGTGATGTTCGCAGCCCGGCTGGACGAAGGGCTCGACCTGCCGGCCCTGGCCCGCTGCTTCGACTACCTGGTGGCCCGCCACCCCATCCTGCGCACCCGCTACGAGATGGGGCCGCAGGAGCCACAGCAACGCGTCAGCCTGGAGGCGAGCGCCCGGCTGCAGGTGGAACCGGTGCTGGAGGCCGACCCGGCCGGCGTGCTGGCCTGGATCGAGCAGGTCGCCAACCAGCCCTTCGACCTGACACAGTCGCCCATCCGCGCACGGCTGCTGGTCAACCGCGGCGCCGCCGGCGAGGCGCCATCGGCCGGGCCGCGGCATGTGCTGCTGCTCAATGTGCACCACATCGCGGCGGACTTCTGGTCGCTCGAGATCCTGGTGCGCGAGCTGGGCCAGCTCTACCAGCTGGCCTTGCGCGGCGAGCCGCTGCGCCTGCCGCCGCTGACGCTGCAGTACCAGGACTGCGTGCAGCGCGAGGCCGAGCGCCTGCAGGGCCCGCAAGGGCGGGCCCTGGCCGCCTTCTGGGAGCGTGAGCTGCAGGGCGGCCTGCCGCCGCTGGCGCTGGCCACCGATCGTCCCCGGCCGCCGGTGAAGACCGAAAACGGCCGCGTGCTGGAGCTGCCCCTGGGCGAGCGGCTGTCGGCCGCGGTGCGCGAGGCGGCGCGCAGCTGGCAGCTGACGCCGTATGTGCTGCTGCTGTCGGTCTACCAGCTGCTGCTGTTCCTGCACACCGGCCAGTCGCGCCTGTTGATCGGTGCCCCCACCGCCGGCCGCAACGAGCCCGGCAGCGAGGCGCTGATGGGCCACTTCGTCAACACGGTGGTGCTGGCCTCCGACCTGCAGCGCGAGCAAGCCTTTGCCGATCTGGCCACCACCACCCGGGCACTGGTGCTGCGGGCACTGGACCACCAGGACTACCCCTTCCCGCTGCTGGTGGAGCGGCTGCGCCCACCGCGCGACGCGAGCCGGTCGCCGGTCTACCAGGTCATGTACAACTGGAACCAGCGCCGCCTGGCCGGCACGGCCGACGACGCAATGGCAGCGGGGGACGGGCTGATCCGCGAGATCCTGGCGGCCTCCAGCACCGGCACCCGCGGCGCCACCCACGACCTGACGCTGAATGTCCAGGATCGCGGCAGCGACTACCTCTGCGCCTGGACCTACAACACCGACCTGTTCGAGGCTGCCAGCATCGAGCGCATGGCCCGCCAGTACCTGGGCCTGGTGGAGCAGGTGCTGGCCGATCCCCGGCAGCGCCTGGACGACTACCGCCTGGCGCCGCACGCCATCCGGCTGAGGGGGCTCGAGCAGGTGGCCCTGCTCGGCCGGGCGGCCGACACGGCACCCGCGCTGGGCGCCGACTTCGAAGGCCATGCCTGCCGGTTTCCCGACCGGCCGGCCTTCCAGCTGGCCGACCGCTGGCTCAGCCACGCCGAGGTGCAGCAGGCGCTGCATCACCTGCGCGGCGAGCTGGCCAGGCAGGGGGTGGCGGCAGGCAGCGTGGTGGCGCTGGCGACCCGTGAGGTGGCCGGTTTGGCCGTGGCGGCGCTCGCGGCCTGGCAGCTGGGCGCCTCGCTGTGCCTGGAGCCCGAGGGCGGCGAGCTGGTGGTGGCCGACCTGCCGCTGGCGCCGGGCGGCACCGCGGCCGCCTGGCCAGCGCTGCAGCTGCAGCGGCAGTGGCCGGCCGGCGACCGGGTGGCCGTCAGCGCCGCCCGGCTGGGCCGCTGCGTCGAGGCGCTGGCCGGCGTGCTGGGCCTGCAGCCAGACAGCCGGCTGCTGGTGCTGTCCGGTGGCGATCCCCGCCTCGCCTTGCTGCAGGGCCTGGCCACACTGGCCCGTGGTGCCTGCCTGTGCACCCATGCCGCACTGGATGGCGACACGCTGGCCACGCCGGCGGCCGAGCTGCAGGCCTGGCTGCAGCGGCAGGCGCCCACCGCCCTGATGCTGCCAGCGCTGCGGGCGGCCGACCTGCCGGCCGAGGCGCCAGCATCGCTGCAGACGGTGTTGCTGGTCGGCGAGCATCCCCATGCCGTGAGGCAGCTGCTGGCCGCGCAGCCGCGGGTCCGGGTCGGCTTCCTGCCACAGGCGCTGGTCGACGGCTTCATCCCGCCGGTGGCCTTCCGGCCCGAGGGCGACGGATGGCGCCTGCAGGCGGCCCCGGCTGCGTACCCGAAGGCGCTGGCACTGGGCCCATTCCTCGACCTGGCGGACGAGCGCCAGCACGCCCGCCTCGCCTTGCTGGCGGAACCCCGGCGCGGCGCCGCGGCGGCCGATGCGTCGGGGCTCGGCGCACGCTTCCACGGTCACGGCGACCTGTCGAGCGCCTTCGTGCACCACACCCTGGTGGAGACCGGGCTCACGGCGGTGCTGCAGCCGGACGGCAGCCTGCGCTGCCCCGACCCGTCGGGCCGTGTCGCCTCCCACCGCTTCGCGCCGTTTGCGCTGGGGCCGGTCGAGGCGGTGCTGGCGGCCCATCCCCAGGTGCGCCAGCTCGCCTGCCTGGTGCGCCCGGGCGACAGCGGTCCGCGCCTGCAGGCCTTCGTGCAGCCGAGGGGCGGCCTGGCAGGGTTCGATGCAGCGGTCCTCGAGGCCGAGTTGCGCGATCGCCTGCGGCAGGCCTTGCCGGAAGACCAGCATCCGCAGGACCTGGTGTTCGTCGCCTCGCTGCCCCTGGACCGCTGCGGTGCGCTCGACGCCGGCCGCCTGCCGCCGCCCACCAGCCGGCCCACGGCCAGCCGCGCAGCCCCGGCCAACCCGGTGGAGGCCCGCCTGGCGGAGATCTGGCGCGAGGTGCTCGGGCTGCCCTCGGTGGGCATGCAGGACAACTTCTTCGAGCTGGGTGGTGACTCCATCCTGGCGGCCGTCATCGTTTCCAGGGCGCAGCTGGACGGGCTCTACCTGGAGCCCAAGGCGGTCTTCGAGCATCCCAGCATTGCCGCCCTGGCCCGGGCGGTGAGCGACTCGCCGCTGATCCGGGTGGAGCAGGGCGCTGTCACCGGTGAAGCGGCGCCGGGGCCGGCGGCGGCCTGGTTCTTCGAGTCGGTGCAGCAGGACCTGTCGCACTTCAACCTCAGCCTGCTGCTGCAACTGGCCGACGCGCCCGAGCCGGCCCGGCTGGACGAAGCGCTGCGCCTGTTGGCCGAGCAGCACGACGTGCTGCGCTCGCGTTTCGTGCGGGGTCCGCAGGGCTGGCGCCAGCTCTACGGCGCGGCCGATGCAGGCCGGCTGGTGCCGCGCCTGTCGGTGCGGCACTGCAGCCCGGGCAGTGCCGCCTGGCAGGAAGCCATCGCGGCCGAGCAGGCCGGCCTCGACATCGAGCAAGGCCCGCTGTGGCGCATCTGCTGGCTGCAAGCCGCCACGCAGGCCGACAGCCGCCTGCTGCTGGTGGCCCACCACCTGTTGATGGACCGCATATCGGGCACCCTGCTGTTGCAGGACCTGGGCCGCCTGTATGCCGGGCTGCTGCAGGCCGGCGCTGCGCCGCGCCTGCCGCTCAAGACCACCTCGTACAAGACCTGGGTGGAGCAGCTCGCCGAGCAGGCCCGCGGCGACGAGATGGCGGCCGACCGGCGCTACTGGCAGGCCGTCTGCGCAAAGGTGGCTGAGGCGGCCGACGCCGGCCCCGGTTTCGGGCTGCTGCCGCGGCGCCGGCGCGGCGGGCCGCTGTCCGCCGTTTCGGCCGTCGAGGCGGGCGGGCCCTCCCAGGTGGCCCTGTCGCCTGCCGCGACGGCCGCCTTCCTTGCCGCCCAGCAGGCTCACGCCAGCGATGCAGACGACCTGCTGCTGGCCGCCCTGCAGCGAGCGGTGCAGGCCTGGGGCGGCACCAGTGCCTTGTGGATCGAAGTCGAAGGCCATGGGCGGCATGCCGCCCCCGGCACCGACACCAGTCGCACCATTGGCTGGTTCAGTGCCATCTATCCGCTGCTGCTGGAGGCCCCGGCCGGCGAGAGCCTGGCGGCCGCCATCGCCCGCATCCATCGCCAGCGCCATGAAGTGCCGCGCCAGGGCAGCGGCTACGGCGCGCTGCGCTACCTGGCCGACACGCCGGTGGCTGCCGCGCTGCGCGGCTTGCCGCGTCCCGGCCTGCTGTTCACCTACCTCGGTGCGCTGGAGCAGATGGTGGCGGCCGACGGCTGGTTCACCGGCCAGGCCGAACCGGCGCCGGCCATGCGCAGCGCCCGCCAGGCACCGACCCACGGCCTCGACCTGTCGGTGTACCAGCAGGGCGGCAGGCTGGTGCTGGAGTGCCGCTTCGACGCCGCGCTCTACACCCGCCCGGAGGTGGATGAACTGCTCGCCGGGCTGGCCGGCCAGCTGGCCGAGCTGGAGCCACCGGCCAACGGCGCCGGGCCCGCGCCGGCCGCATTGCAGGCGCTGGAGATGGCGCCCGACGAACTGGCCCGCTTGCTCGAAGAAGTGCAGGCGCTGGACGCCTGAGCCCCGCCCGGCCGCCCCGCAGGACGCCCCATGACGCAGAACATCGACACTCTCTACCACCTGACCCCGCTGCAGCACGGCATGCTGTTCCACTCGCTGCGCGAACCGGGCTCGGGCGTCTATGTGGAGCATTTCTCCTGCCGCCTGCAGGGGCCGCTGGACGTGGCCCGCTTCCGCGCGGCCTGGCAGGGCGTGGTGCAGCGGCACGACAGCCTGAAGACGCTGTTCCTGCGGCTGCAGGAGGAAAAGCCGGTGCAGGTGGTGCGTCGCGAGGTGCCCCTGCCTTTCACCGAGCTGGACTGGCGCGATCTCCCCGCCGCCGAGCAGGACCGGCGCTTCGCGCAGCTGCTGCACGACGACCGCCAGCGCGGCTTCGACCCGGCGGTGGCGCCGCTGATGCGGCTCTACCTGATCGCGCTGGGGCAGGGCGGCTGGCGCTTCCTGTGGAGCTTCCACCACGCCATCCTCGATGGCTGGTCCACCCCGGTGGTGCTGCAGGAGGTGTTCCGGCTCTACGGCGGCGGCCCGGCGCTGCCGCCGCCGCAGCGGCGCTTCCGCGACCATGTGGCCTGGTTGCGCGGCCGCGACCGCGGCGACTCGCTGTCCTTCTGGAAGGCCCGGCTGAAAGGCTGGCGGCGGCCGCTGGCCTTCTCACCGGCGCTGCTGGCGCCCGAGTCGGCCCCGGCCGCCGGTCCCCGCCCGGTGCTGCGCCTGCGCACGGCCCTGCCGGCGGCCTGGAATGACGCGGCCACGCGCTGCTGCCGCGAGGCGCAGGTGACCCTCAACACCTTGTGCCAGGGGGCCTGGGCCTTGCTGCTCGGCCTGCTGGCCGACCGCGACGAGGTGGTGCACGGCCTGGTGTTCTCCGGCCGCTTTGCCGAGCTGCCGGGGGCCGACCGGTTGGTCGGCCTGTGCCTCAACACGGTTCCCCTGCGCGCGGCCTTGCCCGCCGGGCAGGGCCTGCACGAGTGGCTGCGCGCGCTGCAGGCCGACACCGTGCAGACCGAGCGGCATGCCGACTGCCCGCTGACCGAGATCGCCAGCTGCGCCGAACTGCCGCCCGGCCAGCCCCTGTTCGACGCCATCTACGTGTTCGAGAACTACCCCGGCCATGCCGCCTTCCAGGCGCTTGCCGGCGCCCACGGCCTGCAGGCCAGCGAAGCCTGCGCGCAGGAACAGACCCATTACGGCCTGGCCCTGGTGGTGCAGCCAGGAGAGGCCTTGCACTGCGAGCTGATCTGCGATGCCACGCGCACGCCGCCGGCGAGCGCCGAGGCGGTGCTGCACCATTACCTGCACCTGCTGCAGTGCATGGTGGACGGCGGCGACAGGCGGCTCGACCAGCTGGGCCTGGACGCCGCGCCGGCTTTCTTCGGCCCGCCCGCGCCGCAAGCCGCCACGGCGGTGTCCTTCCTGTCGCGTTTGCAGTCCCACCCCGGCGACGCCGGCTGCTGGGCCGATGCATCGCAGGCCCTGAGCTACAGCCGCCTGCGGCGCTGGCTGCAGCAGGCTTGCCGGCAGTGGCAACTCGCCGGCGTCCGCCCAGGCCAACGGGTGCTGCTGGTGGCGGACGACGAGCTGCAGTTGCTGGTGCTGCTGCTGTCCGGCATGGCCTGCGGAGTCGACTGCCTGGTGCCCGGCACCGACCTGCCCACGCTCCTCGGCGCCGGCATTCGCGCCTGGGGGGAATGCGGCCCCAGGCCACCGCCGGCTTCGGGCCACTGCCAGACGGCTGGCCCGGCCATCGCTTCGCGCCACTGGCCGATGACGACGACGCGCCCGTCGACCCCGACCCGGCCCGCGGGCCACCCGGTGCCTGCAGCCGGCTCTGTCGCGGCGGGCAGGGGGACTGGCAGTTCCTGCGCTACGGCGAAGGCCAGCTGCTGCAGGCGGCCGACAGCTTCCTGGCTGCCTGCCCGGTGGGCACGGCCCGGGCGGTGGCGCTCACCGGCCCGCTGGCGGAGGGCGCGCACCTCTGGCTGGCCCTGGCGGCCCTGGCTGCCGGGCTGGAAGTGCGCAGGCTGGCGCAGACCGGACCCTGGGGCCCCGGCAACGACCTGGCGCGCCCACTGGTGGCGCCCGGCGCACGCTGGCACAGCGTCGCTTTCGATGCGGCCCAAACCCGCCAGTTGAGCCGTCAGCCGCACTTGCCGGCGCTCGCCGCGGACCACTGGCTGCTCGACGCCGCCGGCCTGACCCCTGGCTTGCAGGGCCGCCTGGCGGCGCTGCCTGCCGGCAGCCGGGCCGTCAGCGAATGGCACTGGCCGGGGGCATCGCTCCCCCATGCCCGGCAAGTCGCCGGCACCGGCCTCGCCCACCCCGTGCCCGGCGGCAGCCTGCAGGTGCTCGATCGGCACCTGCACCCGGCCGGCACCGGCGCCCGCGGC
Organism: Eleftheria terrae; assembly: GCF_030419005.1. Classification (NCBI taxonomy): domain Bacteria; kingdom Pseudomonadati; phylum Pseudomonadota; class Betaproteobacteria; order Burkholderiales; genus Eleftheria; species Eleftheria terrae. Next base: position 728,716 of record NZ_CP106951.1, on the reverse strand, counting down.
TGCCTGGCCGCCGGAGGCCCCAGCGTGCCCGCCACCCTGCGGCTCAACGGCACGCCCTGGCACGCCGCCCATCTCGCCATGCGCGATGGCACGCTGCTGCTGGCGCCCGTGCACGGCTGGATGGCCCCGGACGGCTGCCATGCCGACTGGCCTGATGCCCATGCCGGCCTCGACACCCCGAGCCCGGCACGGGCCCACCTGCCAGCCGAGCTTCGGGCAGCCTGCCCGGGCCTGCGCGACGTGGCGGTGGTCGAGCGGCTCGACGGGCGGCGCGAATGGCGCTGCAGCGTGTTCTACACCTTGACCGAAGACGCCGATGTCGGCGTCGGCACCAGCGAGCGGCTGCGTGCCACCTGCGAGCAACTCGGCCTGGCAGACGCCGAGCTGATCGAGGTGGTGCCGCCGCTGCCTTCTGCCGCCGCCTTGGTCGAAGGGGACTGGCGGCCGGCCGTGCGCAGCGCCGCCACCGCGCCGCGCACGGCCACCGAGGCCACGCTGCACGGCATCTGGTGCCGCCTGCTCAAGCAGGATCGCATCTCGGTACAGGACAACTTCTTCGACCTGGGCGGACAGTCGCTGCTCGCGTCGGTGATGCTGTTCCAGGTGGAGGAGGCCCTTGGCACCGCGCTCGATCTCGAGACGCTGCTGGCCGCGCCCACCATCGCGGGCCTGGCCCAGGCCATCGAGCTCGGCGGCGAGGCCGCCGGCCCCGCCATGCCCGACCTGGCCACCGAGGCGGTCCTGCCGGCCGATATCCGCCCGCCCGGTCCTGTGCGCCCCACCCAGCCGCGCACGGTCTTCCTGACCGGTGCGACCGGCTTCCTCGGCGTGCACCTGCTGGCCGAACTGCTGCGCCACACCGAGGCCCGCGTGATCTGCCTGGTGCGGGCCCGCGACGCCCACAGCGGCTTGCAGCGGCTAACCGCCGCCTTGCAGTCGCACGACCTCTGGGAGCCAGAAGCTGCCGCCCGCATCGTGGCCCTGCCGGGCGAACTGGGCGAGCCGCGGCTCGGGCTCACCGCCGAGCGCTTCGCCCAGCTGGCGGAGGAGATCGACCTGATCTACCACAACGGGGCCGCCGTCAACTTCCTCTTGCCGTATGCGAAGCTCAAGCCGGTCAATGTGCTGGCCACCGAGGACATCCTGCGGTTGGCCTGCCAGGGGCGGGCAAAGCCGGTGCATTACGTCTCGACCGTGGGCGTGCTCGACCGCGCCCGGCCACGCCTGCCGGAGCAGCTGCAGGTGGAGCTGCATCCGCGGTTGCTGGGTGGCTACGAGCAAAGCAAATGGGTGGCCGAGCAACTGCTCTGCAGCGCCGCGGCGCGCGGCCTGCCAGTCAGCATCTACCGGCCATCACGCGTGGTCGGCCACTCGCTCAGCGGTCGGATGAACCAGGACGACCTGTTCAGCCGCCTCCTCAAAGGGGTGGTGGATTTCGGCATCGCTCCCCGCCAGGCCGGCCACGACAACATGCTGCCGGTCGACCGGGTCGCCGCGGCCATCGTGGAAGCCTCCCTGCAGGGCGAGGTGGTCTGGGGCCGTGCGGTGCATGTGGTCAACCCTCGCTGGCACACGCTCGACGCCGTGCTCGACCAGCTGGAACGCCGCGGCCACCGGCTCGAGCGGATGGATTTCAACACCTGGCTGGCAGGCCTGTCGGCCCGGCTGAAGACAGCGCCGGAACATCCGCTGGCGATGGTGCTGCCCGTGCTGCGCAAGCTCAATCCGATGCAGGACCCCTCGATCGGCGAGCCAATGGCGATCGACCATGCCGGCCTGCTGGAGCTGGCCCCGCAAGCCCTGGCTGGCCTCGGCAGGATGGAGGACTGGCTGGACCGCTACCTGGACCATTTCGCGGCCACCGGCTACTTGGGGTACTCCACGGGAAGGGCTGACGCCGGGCCTGCGTCGGCGGGGCCTGAGGCCGGGGCGGCGGAAGTGATGAGCGTGCCTGCTCGCGCTTGACGCAGGGCTGCTGTGGCCGCGTTTGCGGCGGCGCATGCCGAATAACAGGGCGGTGCCGCGTCACCCACACGGCCCGGCCGCACGGCCTTGCTGCGCTGCCAGTATCACCGCGCCGCGCGCTCCCTCCGTCCCCGGCGGCTGATCAGCGACAGGCGCTGGCGAGTCCGCGAGAACGCCCGCAAGCGGCCGGCCCTTATATCAGTCTCAAGCGGCTCGCCACGGTGACCGCCTGCGCGCGATTGGAGACATTCAATTTCGTGTAGACGTTCTTCAAGTGAAACTTCACGGTGCGCTCAGACATCGAGAGTATCCGGCCAACTTCCCAGGACGTTTTTCCCTCGATCACCCACTTCAACACCTCTTTTTCCTTGGCCGTCAGGTTCACGCCCGACGGTTCATCCTGCCAGGTCGAATCCACCACCCGCAGCGTGAAGCTGGAATGCAGGTAAAAGGCAATGAAGCTGACCATCAGCAGGTGCCGCATGCGCAGCGTGCCGCGCGTGCATTCCAGCTGGAACAGGGTGGCGACATCACCGGTGTCGGAACTGAGCGACCGGACGCTGCCCGCCACCCCTTCGCCGCCCTTCATCTGGTTCCTCAACTCGGCGACACGGGGATCGAAATCCCCATCCATCGTGCCGGTGTCGCGCCAGAAAAATGCATTGTCGAGTGCCTCGCTCTTCTCGAAGCAAGCCAGGTAGCGGCTGATTCCGATCGGCGGGCCGATCCATGAGCGGCCGCGGCTGCCTTCCTCCCGCTCCGACGGCCGGCCGTTGCTGCGATAGATGATGCCGCGCGAGATCGATTTGCCGTCTCGCTCGTGCAGCAACACGCATTTTTTGAATGGAATGACTTCATTGACCTTCGCGGAGAACTGATCGAGCTGGTCGAGCAGATCCCCGGTCGGTTTGATCTCATTGACGATTTTGGAAAGTGTCTCCAACTCCCCCGTCGGAGTAGTTGATCCGTCCATAACTCCTCCCGTGAACATCTTTTACCGGGTTCGCAAATAACTGGACCCGCCGACTAGCCGAATTTCCTGCAGGAGAAAAGATTCGCCGAGCGAGCGGGGATGGTCCCAGCGGACCGTGCCATGCAAACAGCTGCGTTTTGGATAATGTCCAAGTAGTTCCTCCTTCCAGTCATCGTGGATCGGCTGCGCGGGTGCGCCAATGGCGCGCGGCGGGCGGGTGTCTGCCAGGAACCGGCCCGATGGTGGCCGGCACATCGCAGGTTGCGTGTGGCTCGGCCATCCGGAACAGCGCCACGTTGTCGAGGTGGACCTGAAAATCAGGATTCCCCGTGCAGGAGGACACCGGGTGTTGGGGTATGGCAAAGCTTCAAGCAAGTATCCTGACTACGGCCCAAAATAACATCACAACAAATGTTTCCGCAGTGCAGGTTACGCTTGGTGTAATTTTGTAGGCCACAAACTTGCTAGGTGCCTGTGTTGGTGCGGGATGCAGGGAATTGTTGCCTCATTGTCCTGCCTCGACGGGGTGGACAAGTCCTGGCAGCGCCGGGCAGTGAGCACAGACGCTGCCAGCATGGGTAAATTCTGTGAAGCACTCCCATTTGGCGTTGGAAGCGATTCACCTTCCTGTCCTAAGGGACAGGTGCAGACCGCCCGAAGTTCGGCCTGCGCCCGTCAGTTTGCCGTCAGGAAGGCCGCCACGGCGGCGGCCTTCCTTTGCGCGGGCTGGCCGCGCCAGTTGCCAGCGTCAGGGCCGGCGCGGGTTGTAGCCGGTGTCGACCGTCAGCGGGCCGCCCGGGAAGCGTGTGGCAATCGTGTCCCAGGGCACCAGCTTCAGGTTGGTGGCGGTTTCCGAGCCGTCGAACACATCGTTGTCATAGCCGTCCTGCGCGATGAACAGGCCGTGCTTGAAGCCGGGCAGCGCGACATTGCTGACATCCGAGCCATCGGACTCCTGCACGCCGTCGATGCCCTTGCCGGCCTGGGGCTCGACCCTGAAGCTGCCGAGCAGGCGGTTCTGCCCCTGCCGTTCGAAGACCACGAAGGTGTCGTCCAGCCCGGGGGTGGCCTGGGTCGGCGGCTCGCCATGGGCCTTGCCCTGGCTGGAGGCGAGCAGGTAGCCCTTGCCGCCCGCGGCGTAGTAGATCGTCAGGCCTTCGACGTCGCGCGCCACCCGGCTGTTCGGATCGAAGGCGCGTGTTTCGTAGAAGGGGCGGTCTTCAGCGACGCCGGTCTTGACGTTGATGCGCCAGATGCCGACGTCTTCCTGCGCTGCATAGAGGATGCCGGTCTGCTGGTCGACCACCATGCCTTCGAACTGCGGGCTGAAGTCGCGTGCAGGATCGTTCTCGTCTTCCTGCGTAAGGTCCTGGCCGCGGTGGGTGTACGGGAAGCGCCATTCGCGCACCAGGCGGGCGCTGATCTTCTTGTGGCCGTCGTCGACCAGCTCGTACTGCGCGATCACTGCCTCGTTGTTCTGGTTCACGAAGGCGTAGACCTTGCCGCTGGCCTTGTCGCGGTAGAGCGCCAGGCCGTAGGCGGTGTGCTTGCCGTCATTCGGGTTGGGCACGCTGCCATGCTCCCGGTCGTCCGGCGCCGGGCGGGTCGGGAAGAGCCGCGGCATGGTGGCGGAGGTGGCGTCGACCAGGGGCGGCTCCCCGTCGTCCAGGTCGTAGTCCTCGTCGATGCGCCAGACGCGCAGCTTGTCCTGGATGCGGTCGCTGGCCACCGCAATGTCCACATGCTTGCCGCCCAGCTTGAAGCGGTAGGCGACGTCCACGTTGTTGAAGCGGTTCAGCGGCTCGCCTTCGGCATCCAGCTGCGCCGCAATGGTCTGCACCGGCCGGCCCTTCAGGTCGTAGACGCGCAGCCCGCCTTTCTTGGCGGCAGCGACGATGAGCGAGTCTTCCGCATCGTCCTCGTCCGGGTGGACCCACACGGCAGGGTCGTCCATGTCAGCGCCCCCGGTCTCGCGCGGCGTCTCGTGGCTGGCCTGGATGGGGCCGACGGCAGCATGCTGCGCCTGCGCCTCGGCCGGCGCGCCGGGCCCGGCGTCCTGGGCGCTTTCCGCCGTGCCACCGCCGCCGCCGCAGGCGGCCAGCCAGGCTGCGAGCGTGCTGGCGGCCAGCAGCGGAAGGCGGCGCCGCCGGGCGGGGGGGGTGCTGGAATACTGCCGTTGCATTGAAGACTCCTTCGGTCAAGTGCGATGCCGGCGCCCGCCGGCCCTGCACGGGTGGTGGAGGCGTTGCCTGGTGCAGGCAACGGTGGGAAGGCCGGCGCCGGGACGGCTATCCTGGCGCCGGCTGTCATGCCGGGCGAGCCGGCGTGCCGCACCGGCCGGCCCCGCCAGGGTGACAGGCCAGGCAACGGTGATCTACGCAAAGGGATGGAGAAGGTAGAGCGAATGGATGTCAACGGTGTGAATGCCGGCGCTTCGGACGACAAGGCCAGCGGCCTGGCGCGCATGAAGCGCCTGGCGCTGGGCCTGCTGCTGCTGGCGGCCTTGCTGTACGGGCTGTCGACCGCGCTGCAGGGCCGGCATCCGGCCTGGAGCTATGTGGCTGCCTTCGCGGAGGCGGCGATGATTGGCGCCATCGCCGACTGGTTCGCGGTGGTAGCCTTGTTTCGCCGTCCAATGGGCCTGCCGATTCCTCACACGGCCATCGTGCCGGCGAACAAGGCGCGCATCGGCGCGAACCTGGCCAATTTCATCTGCAGCCATTTCCTCAGCACACCGCAGGTGCTGGAGAAGCTGCGCAACTTCGACGCCGCCGGCCGGCTGGCCGGCTGGCTGGCCGCCGAGGGCCATGCCGAGCAGGTGGGCGGCCACCTGAAGGCGGCCTTGCGCTACGGGCTGGATGCGCTGGACGATGAGCGCGTGGGGCATTTCCTGCGCAACAGCGTGCAGCAGCGGCTGAGCCGGGTGGACGTGGCGCGGTTGGCTGGCCGGCTGCTGGATGTGCTGACGACGCAGCGCCGGCACCAGGCGCTGCTGGACGAAGTGCTGCAACAGGTGGCTGCCCTGCTGGAGGAAGAAGGGGTGCGCGAGAAGATCGCCGCCGTCATTGCGCGCGAGGTCAAGTACCTGCGCTACCTGGGGCTGGACCAGCTGGCCGGGCAGGTGGCGACCGGCAAGATCGTCTCCGGCGTCGGCCGCATCATCGGCGAGATGGGGCAGGACCCGGCGCATCCGCTGCGGCTGCGCTTCGACGAATACATGGCCGGCTTCATCGAGCGGTTGAAGGAGGACCCGCAGTTCCGCCTGAAGGGTGAGCAGCTGCGCGAGGAGGTGCTGGCCCACCCGGCACTGGCCGACTACCTCCGAGGGCTGTGGCACGAGCTGCGCGCCTGGTTGCACGACGACCTGTCGCGCGAGGACTCGGGCATCGGCCGCCGCCTCACCGAGGCGGCGCGCACGCTCGGCGCCAAGCTGCAGGCAGACACCGCGATGCGCGAATGGATCAATGCGCAGGTCCTGGCGGCGGCGCCGCCGTCCATCGAGCGCTACCGCGAGGACATCCGGCGCTACATCGTGGCCCGTGTCGATGCCTGGAACACACAGGAGCTCACCCAGGAGCTCGAGCGCAACATCGGGCGCGACCTGCAGTTCGTGCGGATCAATGGCACGCTGGTGGGCGGCCTGATCGGCCTGTTGATCCACACCGTGACGCAGTGGCTGCCCTTCCTGAAATAGCACAGCCGGCCGGAGATCGGCCGGCGCAAGGAACACGGGTGGCAAACACTTCCCCTGTCTGAGCCCGACTGCTCGGGCCGGAGGGCCGTGCACAGTCGCCGAGCTGGCAGACTAACGGGGCCTGCCTTTCGGGCAAGTTACGGAATGAAGGCGCTGTCAGTGCCGGACGATGCGGCCACAGGCGGCCGCAAGCGGCAGCCCGGGCGCCACCCCGGGGACACGCGCCGCAGAGCGGGCCGGCGCGGGGCTGTTACGCCCCGCCGCAAGAGTCACTCCTCGTGCGGCAGGGCAAACGAGGCCGGCCGCCTCAGCGGGCGTCGCGGGCCGTGGCGGCTGCCGCGCCGCCAATGGCCGGTGCGGTGTGCAGCAGCGAGCGCCGCCGCGCATAGCCGAAGTAGACCACCAGGCCCAGCACCAGCCAGATGCCGAAGGCCTTCCAGGTGGCGGGCGTCAGGTGCGCCATCAGCATCACGCAGAAGGCGATGGCCAGCAGCGGCACCACCGGCACGCCGGGGCAACGGAAGGCACGCGGCAGGTCGGGCCGGGTCTTGCGCAGGATCAGCACCGCCACCGAGATCAGCGTGAAGGCCGCCAGCGTGCCGATGTTGATCAGCTCCGCCAGCACGCCCAGGGGCACGAAGGCGGCAATCAGCGAGAAGACGATGCCGACGGTCCAGGTGGCGAACACCGGTGTGCCATGGCGCTCGTTGACCTTGGACAGCCGGGCCGGCAGCAGGCCGTCGCGCGACATCGCGAACAGCACGCGGGTCTGGCCATAGGCCATCACCAGGATCACGGTGGTCATGCCGAGGATGGCACCCAGGTCCACGAAGCCGGCAACCCAGTTCTCGCCGGCATACTGCAGCGCCAGTGACACCGGGTGGTCAATGCCGGCGAACTTCTGGTAGGGCACGATGCCGGTCATGATGGCCGCCACCAGCACATACAACACGGCGCAGACGCCCAGCGAGCCGATGATGCCGATGGGCAGGTCGCGTTCAGGCCGCTTCACCTCCTCGGCGGCGGAGGTCACCGCGTCGAAGCCGATGAAGGCAAAGAACACCAGGGCCGCGGCGCTGAAGATGCCGCCGGTGCCGAACGGCATGAAAGGCTGCCAGTTGGCCGGCTTCACATGGCCGATGCCCACCACGATGAACAGCAGCACCACCGCGACCTTGATGGCCACCATGACGTTGTTGGCCCGCGCCGACTCGCGGATGCCCAGCGACAGCATGGCGGTCAGCACCAGCATGATCAGCAGGGCCGGCAGGTTGAGCCAGGTGCTGACGCCGGGCACCGAGCCGGGGGCGGCTGTCAGCACCACGGGCAGCTTGACCCCGAAGCCGGCGATCAGCGACTGGAAGTAGCCCGACCAGCCGACCGAGACGGCCGAGGTCGCCAGGCCGTATTCGAGCAACAGGTCCCAGCCGATCATCCATGCGACCAGTTCGCCCAGCGTGGCATAGCTGTAGGTGTAGATGGAGCCGGACACCGGGATGGTGGAGGCGAACTCGGCATAGCACAGCGCCGCGAAGCCGCAGGCCAGGGCGGCAATCAGGAAGGACACCGTGAGCGCCGGCCCGGCGGTCAGTGCGCCGGTGCCGGTGAGCACGAAGATGCCGGTACCGATGATGGCGCCGATGCCCATCAGCACCAGGTCCACCGGGCCCAGCACTTTCTTCAGGCCGCCCGGCGCCTGGCCGGTGGCGATCATGGCATCGATGCTTTTTGTTCTGAATAAGCTCACTTCGGGGTTCTCCTCGGTAGGAAGTCGAGGGGCCGCATTGTCGGCCCGTCGGCAGGGAAGGAGAAGCCCTGGGGACTTTGACTTCAGCCGAGCGTCATGAGCAGCAGGGCCTGCAAGGTGTAGTGGCGCGGCTCTGCCGACACCGGCGCGGTATCTTCCCCGGCCAGCGTGAGCCGCCACGGCACGTCGTCCGCGGGGTCGGGCGTGGCGTCGGCGTCGGCCGGGCCGTCGTGGCAGGGCTGCACCCCGGCCAGCGCGGCCAATGCGGCCAGGGCGGAGGCCGGGGGGCTGAGCGCGTCACCCCGGATGCGCAAGCGCAGGCCGTCGAGCGGCCGGCCTGCCAGGGCCCGGCGCTCCTGGAGCGCCAGCAGGACGGCCAGGGCAGCGCTCGGATGCGCGGCCGCCGCCAAGCCGTTGTAGACCGGCACGCCGGCATCGGCATCGATGTCGCGCAGCTCGGCCGCACTGGCCGGGCCGCAGTCGACCGCGTCGTAGAGCCGTCCCAGCAGCCGGGCGGTGTCCTGCGGGGGGCCGGCCGGCTTCAGGTGGGACACCCGGGCCCCCAGGGCCGCCGCGGCCTTGCCGAGCAGGATCGGTTCAGCCTGGCCGAGCACCGCCAGGTGCTTGCCGGCCAGCGGCGTGCCGCTGCCCGCGCGGCGACCGGCCTGCTGCAGGCGGTGCGCACCATCGAGCAGGCCCAGCACATCGGCCCGCGACAAGACGCCGCTGGGCCAGAGCTTGCGGTGATCGAGAACGGGGACGGGTACAACCATGGCTCGCAGCCTAGCGACGCCAGCGCCGGCCGCCTTGAGCCGCGTCAAGTCCGGCCACGGCGCCGCCGCCGTTTACAAGGCCGACACAATGGGTTGACCGAGTGTTACCGAACGCGCTTTGCGGTTGATAGAGCGTTTGCAGGCGCTGCCTACAGTCTCTCCATCGACGCAAGAGAGCCCGCCATGCAACACAGCACCGACAACAACCAGACCGTGAGCCAGCGCATTGCCCAGACCCTGCAGCTGCTGCAGGACAACCTCACGCTGCAGCGCCGCGTGGTGCGCGCCGGCGATCGCATCTACCAGAGCGGTGACTCGTTTGCCTGCCTGCATGTGCTGCATTCGGGCTTCATCAAGATGGTCAACCTGGCGGCCGATGGCCGCGAGCAGGTCGTCAGCCTGCATTTCAAGGGCGACTGGCTGGGTTTCGACGGCATCGCCAACGGCCGCTACGGCTGCGACGCGGTGGCCATGGACACCGGTGAGGTCTGGAGCATTCGCTACGACGAACTGCTGCAGGCCTGCACCCGGCAGCCGGCCCTGCTCGGCGTGCTGCACGAGGCGATGAGCCGCGAGATCGGCCGCGACCGCGATTCGATGATGTCGCTGTGCACCCTGCCGGCCGATGCCCGGGTGGCCGACTTCCTGCGCAACTGGGCCGAGGCCCTGGCCGCGCGGGGCCTGCGCACCGACCAGATCACGCTGCGCATGACCCGCGCCGAAATCGGCAACTACCTCGGCATGACGCTGGAAACCGTGAGCCGAGCGCTGTCGCGCCTGGCGCGTGGCGACATGATCCGCTTCAGCGAGAAGGGCCGGCGCGACATCGAGATTCCGCACGTCGGCGCCCTCAGCGCCTTTGTCCAGCGCAGCGCCGCGCCAGCGGCGGCCATGCACTGAGCACGGCTCAGGCGGACGCCAGCACCTTGCCGATGGCCCGCGCGAGCTCGGCGCGGGTGTAGGGCTTGCGCAGCAGCTCCCAGTCGGGGACGCTGTCCAGCAGGCCGCTGGAGAAGCCGCTCATCAGCAAGACCTTCAGCGCCGGCAGGCGCTCCCGGGCCAGCCGGGCCAGCTCGGTGCCGCGCATGCCGGCGCCCAGTGCAATGTCGGTCAGCAGCAGCTCGAAGCCCGCCTGCGGCTCCAGCAGCGCCAGGGCCTGCTCCGCGGTGACGCAGGTGGTGACCTTGCAGCGCAGGGTGGCCAGGAAGCGCTGCACCACCGCACGCACCTCGGCATCGTCTTCCACCAGAAGGACCTGCAGGCCTGCCGGGACCTCGTGGTCGGCGCCTTCTGCCTCGTCGGCCGGCTCGGCCTCGCGCACGCGGGGCAGGTAGAGCGTGACGGTGGTGCCGGCGCCGGGTGCGCTGTCGAGCGCCACCGCGCCGTGCGACTGCCGGGCGAAGCCGTACACCGTGCTCAGGCCCAGCCCGGTGCCGCGTCCGGCTTCCTTGGTGGTGAAGAAGGGCTCGAAGGCCCGCTCCCGCACCGCTTCGGGCATGCCGGTGCCGGTATCGCTGATGGCGATGGCGATGTAGCCGTCGGGCGCGGCCGGGCCGGCCTCGCGGTCCTCCTGCAAGGCCAGGGGCAGGGCCGGCAGGGTGCGGCAGCTGAAGCGCAGGGCGCCGCCTTCCGGCATGGCGTCCCGGGCGTTGATGGCAATGTTCAGCACCGCCGACTCGAGTTGTGACGGATCGGCCAGGCAACACGGGCCTTCGCGTGCCGCATCCAGGTGCAGCTCGATGCGCTGGTCGAGCGTGCGGCCCAGCATGTCGGTCAGCGAGTGCAGCATGTTGCCCACATCGACCGGCACCGGCTGCAGCACCTGGCGGCGCGAGAAGGTCAGCAGCTTGCCGGTGAGCTCGGCACCGCGCCGGGTGGCCCGACTGGCGGCGGCCACCAGTTGCGGCGCGAAGCTGTCACCGGCAACGGCCGGCAGGTCCTCCAGCACCTGCAAGTTGCCGGAGATCACGGTGAGCAGGTTGTTGAAGTCGTGCGCGATGCCGCCGGTCAGCTGCCCCACGCTGTCGAGCCGCTGGCTGTGGCTCAGCGCTTCCTCGCTCTGGGCCCGCTGCAGGCTGGTGGCCAGCAGGCTGGCCAGCGAATCGAGGAAGCGCAATTCGTCTTCGCCGAAGGACTGCGGCTGCGCGGCACGCACCGCCAGCGCGCCGACGATGCGGCCGCGGTCCGACAGGGGCACCGCCAGGCCGCTGGCCCGGCCTTCGGCCGGCCCGCTGCCCCAGGGTTCGAAATACTCGCGGCCCGGCTCGCCGTGCAAGGCCACGGCCGAGGCGTGCGCCAGCACGAAGCCGGGCAGGGTGCCCGGCTGGTTGGCGACGGACTGGCTCGCGCCACTGCCCGGCGGCAGGCCAACAGCGGCGGCGATGCGGAACTCCAGCCGCTCGGCATCCAGCAGGAAGACCATGGCGGTGTCGAGCTGCAAGGCATCGGCCGCCACGCGCGGTGCTTCCTCCACCAGCACCCGCGGGTCGCGGGCATCCACCGCCAAGCGGCCGAACTGGGCCACCTGTTCGCTGTAGCGCGCGCGCTGCAGCGCCTGGCGCACCCGCGGGTAGGCGCCGATGCCGCGGATGGCCGCCACCACATAGGGCAGGCCCTGGTCCTGCAACGGACTGAGGGCGATCTCGACCATCACCTCGCTGCCGTCACGTCGCTTGGCCACCAGGTCCATCTGCGTGCCCATCGGCCGGGTATGCGGGCTGCGGCCATAGGCCTCGCGGTAGGCCGCGTGGCGCGGGCGGATGCTGTCGGGCACCAGGGCATCGACCGGCTGGCCGACCAGCTCGGGCAATTCGTAGCCCAGCAGCGAGCCGGCGGCCGGGTTGGCCAGCAGGATGGTGCCGGCCGCATCGACCAGCAGCAGGGCGTCGGGGTAGGCGGCGAAGAGCGTGCGGTAGACGTCGCTTTCGTCCAGTCCGGGCGGCAGGGAGGGCAGGTGCTGGGGCATGAAGGCGGCGTCAGGCAGGGGTGACCGGCGGCACGAACAGGTAGCCGGCGCCGCGCACGGACTTGATCAACTGGGGGTGCTCGGGGTCGGTTTCCAGCTTCTTGCGCAGCCGGCCGACCTGGACATCGATGGTGCGGTCGAAGGGACCGGCCTCGCGGCCGCGCGTCTGCTCCAGCAGGAAGTCGCGGGTCAGCACGCGGCCCGGGCTGCGGGCAAACGCCAGCAGGAGGTCGAATTCGCCGGTGGTCAGTGCCACCTCGCGGCCGTCGGCGGCCAGCAGGCGGCGCGCATCCAGGTCGAGCTGCCAGCCGGCGAAGCAGAGCCGGCTGGCCGCCGGCACGGCCGGCGCGGCTGCGGCGGCCGGCGCCGTGGTGGCAGCCGCCGCGCCTGCGGCTGGCTCCATGCGGCGCAACACCGCCCGGATGCGGGCCAGCAGCTCGCGCAGGTCGAAGGGTTTGGTGACGTAGTCGTCGGCACCGATCTCCAGGCCCACCACCTTGTCCACCGCATCGCCGCGGCCGGTCACGATGACCAGGCCACAGCGCCAGTGCTCGCGCAGATGGCGGGCGATGGCAAAGCCGTCTTCGCCCGGCAGGCCGAGGTCCAGCAACACCAGCTGGGGCGGATCGGTGTTCATCAACTCCGTCAGCTCGCGCCCGGCATGCAGCTGGCTCACACGGAATCCCTGGCTTCCGAGATAGTTGGCCAGCAGCAGGGTGATGTCGACTTCGTCGTCGAGGATGGCCAGGTGGATGGGTGCGGTCACGCGCTGATGTTAACGGCGGGCGGGCGACGATGCTGGCCGGCGGGCTTGCGCACCGCCGCGCGGCGCCCGGCGCGCCGTTTGCTCGGAAGGCTGCGGCGCCGGCTGGCGCCGGCCGGTTGCTAGCAGTGGGCGAGTCGAAGTGTCTGTTGTCTTTGCATGTCGTGGATCCCGCGCCCCCGGTCGACCGGCCGGCCCGGTCTTGCGCGCTCGGGCGGTCGGGCGGGGCGAAAGCGGAGGTCACCGTTGAGCGCGCCGCGGCCCCGCCGGCCGTACGCGCTGGCCGTGCTGGTGGCCGGCCTCGCGATGGCGGGCACGGTCGGCTGGTGGCAGCGCGAGCAGAACCTGCACGTGGAGCGGGCCCGCTTCGACGCGCTGACGGGGCGCGCCGCCGAGCAGGTGCTCAACCGCATGCGGGGCTACGAGAAGGGCCTGCGAGGGGCCCGCGGCGCGGTCATCGCGGCCGGCAAGGAGGCGTTGACGCGCGAGCGTTTCCGTGAATACAGCGATTCGCGCGACCTGGACCGGGAATTTCCCGGCACCCGCGGCTTCGGCTTCATCCGCCGGGTGCCGGCCGCGCATGAGGCGGCCTTCCTGGCCGAGGCGCGACGCGACGGGGCGCCGCATTTCGCGATCCGCCAGCTGCAGACCCATGGCGGAGACCGCTACGTCATCCAGTACATCGAGCCGGTCGCATTGAACCAGGAGGCGGTGGGGCTGGACATTGCCTCCGAGCCGAACCGGCTGGCTGCTGCCGAAACCGCCACCCGCACCGGCCGGCCCACGCTGACCGCGCCCATCACGCTGGTGCAGGCCAGCGGCAAGCACCTGCGCTCCATGCTGCTGCTGCTGCCCATCTACCGGCAGGACCAGCTGCCGCCGAGCGTCAGCGCCCGCGAGGCCAGCGTGTTCGGCTGGGCCTACATGCCGCTGGTGATCGACGAGGCGCTGGCGGACTTCGACTATGCGGACGAGGAATTCGCCCTGGCGCTGTCCGACACCCAGGCCGGCGGTGCCGGGGAGCCCTTCTTCAGCTCACCCGGCTGGGCCGGCGCCCCGCCGGGCGCGCTGCGCCGGCAGCTGGCACTGCCGATGTACGGCCGCGAATGGCATCTGGACGTGCGGGCGCTGCCCGGTTTTCGCGAACGCCTGAACCTGCGCGATCCGGGTGCGCTGGCGGCCGGGCTGGCCGGCGCCGCGGTGCTGCTGGCCGGGCTGGTGCAGGTCTGGCTGCTTGCGGGGCAGCGGCAGCAGACGGTGCGGCTGCAGCAGTCCCGCATGGCAGCCATGGTGGACAGCTCGCACGATGCCATCGTGGGCGTCACGGTGGACGGCCGGGTGACCGACTGGAACGCCGCCGCCGAGCGCATCTTCGGCTACACCGCAGCCGAGGCGCTCGGCCGCAGCCTGCAGGAGCTGGTGGTGCCGCCGGACAGCCAGGCGCAGGCGGCCGAGGTGCTGGTGCGCGCTGCCCGCGGCGAAGAGGTGCCGCGCTTCGACGCGGTGCGCCGCCGCCGCGACGGCAGCCTGCTGGACGTGTCGGTCTCCATCTCGGCCATCCGCATGCCGGGGCTGGGCATCGTCGGGGTGGCCACCACCGTGCGCGACATCAGCCTGCACAAGGCGGCCGAAGCGAAGATCCTGCACCTCAACGCCACGCTGGAGCAGCAGGTGCAGCAGCGCACGGCCGAGGTTCGTGCGCTGGCCGCACGCGAGCGGGCCATCCTGCTGAGCGCGGCGAGCGCGGTCATTGCCTGCGACACCGAAGGCCGGGTGACCTTGTTCAACCCGGCGGCCGAAGCGATGCTGCGCTATCCGGCGCAGGAGGTGATCGGCCGGCTCTTCATCGAGCAGTTCCACGATCCGGTGGAACTGGATGCGCGCGCGGAGGCGCTGTCGGCCGGGCTGGGCCGGCCGGTGTCACGGCGTGAGGCACTGCTGGCGCGCGCCAGCCCGGGCACCAGTGACCGTGGCGAGTGGACCTACGTGCGGCGCGACGGCAGCCGGCTGCCCGTCCTGCTCAATGTGGCGGAGCTGCGCGACGATGCCGGCCATGTGCTGGGCAGCATCGCGATCGCGGCCGACCTGAGCGAGCGCAAGCGGCTGGAGCGCGAGCTGGTCGCCCTGAACGAGGCACTGACCGAGCGCAGCCGGCAGGCCGAGTCGGCCACGCGGGCCAAGAGCGCCTTCCTGGCCAACATGAGCCACGAGATCCGCACGCCGATGAATGCCATCATCGGCCTGACCCAGTTCCTGCTGCGCGACAGCCGCGACCCGGCGTTGCGCGAGCGGCTGCAGCTGGTGTCGGAGGCGTCGCACCACCTGCTGTCCATCATCAACAATGTGCTCGACCTGTCGAAGATCGAGGTGGGCAAGCTGGAGCTGGAGCAGGCCGACTTCGAGCTGGAAGAGGTGCTCACCCGGACCCTGGCCCTGGTGCGCGGCGCCGCACGCGAGAAGGGACTGGAGCTGGTGCTCGACCTCGACCACCTGCCGACCCGCCTGGTGGGCGATCCGACCCGCCTCGGCCAGGCCGTGCTCAACCTGCTTGGCAACGCGGTGAAGTTCACCCATGCCGGCTCGGTGACCCTGCGCGGCGTGTGCTGCGAGCAGGACGAGGCGCAGGTGTTGTTGCGCTTCGAGGTCCACGACACCGGCATCGGCATGGCGCCCGGCGTCATCGACAAGGTGTTCCACGCCTTCGAGCAGGGCGACAACTCCACCACCCGCCGCTACGGCGGCACCGGCCTGGGCCTCACCATCACCCGCGAGCTGGTGCAGCTCATGGGCGGCGAGACCGGCGCCTCCAGCCGGCAAGGAGAGGGCAGCACCTTCTGGTTCACCGCCCGCTTCCAGCGGGCAGCGGCGGAACAGGTCGGCGAGGCGCTGGCGCCGTCGCTGCAGGGCCGGCCCGTGCTCCTGCTGGAGCCGCTGCCGCCAGCGCGGGAGGCCTTGGCGTCGCTGCTGCGCCGCTTCGGCCTGCAGCCCGCCGCGGCGCACGAGGCCGCTGAGGTGCCGGCCCAGGCGCAGGCGGCGCGGGCGGCCGGCCGGCCCTATACGGTGGTGGTGCTGGCCGCCGAGCTGCCCCACGACGAGGATGCGGTGGCACTGGCCCGCCGGCTGCTGGCCGAGGCCGGCGACGCTGCAATGCGCTGCCTGCTGGTGACCCGCCGCAACGTCGCCGACCTGGCGCCGGGACTGGCCGGCGAGGAGCGCATCCGCGTGCTCGAGAAGCCGGTGGCGCCGGCGACGCTGCGCCTGCACCTGGAGGAGCTGCTGGGCGGCCGGCCGCGGGCCCAGGCCGGTGCGGGCAGTGAGGCGGCGAGCTTGGCGGCCGCCGAGCGCAACCGGCCTTTCGAGGGCACCCGGGTGCTGCTGGCCGAGGACCACCCGGTCAACCAGCTGGTGGCCATGGAGCAGCTCGGCAGCCTGGGCATGGCCATCGACCTGGCGGAAACCGGCGTCGAGGCGGTCGAGCAGGCCCGCTCGCGGCGCTACGATCTCATCCTGATGGACTTGCACATGCCGGAGATGGACGGCCTGAAGGCCGCCCGCGCCATCCGCGGCCTGCCCGAGCATGCCGCGACACCCATCCTGGCGATGACTGCCAGCGCCTTCGGTGAAGACCGCGATGCCTGCCTGGCGGCCGGCATGAACGACCACATCCCCAAGCCGGTCGAAACCGACGTGCTGGTGCGCACCCTGGGCCGCTGGCTGCGGCCGCTGCATTGAAGAAGAAGGGCCTGACCGGCCGCAGAGGAGGGAACCCCGCATGATGATGGCCGTCGACGTGGACTACCGCGAGCCGGGTGCCGTGGTGGCCGGCGTGAGCTTCGAGCACTGGGAGGACGCGGTGCCGCTGCACGAACACGTGGCGAGCTTGGCCGAGGTGGCGCCCTACGAGCCCGGCGCCTTCTACAAGCGCGAGCTGCCGTGCCTGCTGGCCCTGCTGAGGCAGGCCGGCGAGCTGCCGCAACTGCTGCTGGTGGACGGCTATGTGCACCTCGGCGCCGAGCAGCGCGACGGGCTGGGCATCCACCTGTGGCGCGCGCTGCACGGCCGGGTGCCGGTGATCGGCGTGGCCAAGACCGCCTTCGCCGGCACGCCGGCCGAGGCTGCGCTGCTGCGGGGCGACAGTGCCCGGCCGTTGTTCATTTCGGCCGCCGGTATCGCGCTGGCCGAGGCACGCGAGTGCGTGGCGCGCATGCACGGCCGCCATCGCTTGCCCACCCTGCTGAAGCGGGTCGACCGGCTTTGCCGCGAGGCCTCGGCAGCGCCGGCCTCGGCGGCCTGAGCCGGCCCCGGCTGCGGCGCCTGCCTCAGCAGAAGCGGTTCACCAGGTTCTCCAGCCATTCCTGGCGGCCCGACACCGGAGCTGCGTCGACATTGCGCTGCAGGGCGCGGTCGGCCACCTCGGCCAGGCCGAGCTGCCCGGCCAGCACCGCGCGGCCGAAGTCGTCCTGCCAGCCGGCATACCGCTGCGCCAGCTGGCCGGCAAGGCGGCCGTCCTCGATCATGCGCTCGGCCGCCAGCAAGGCGCGGGCGCACAGGTCCATCGCGCCAATGTGGGCCACGAAGAGATCGTCCCTTGCAATGGACTGCCGCCGCAGCCGGGCGTCGAAATTGAGCCCGCCGTGGGTGAAGCCGCCGCCCTGCAGCACGTGGTAGAGCGCCAGCGTGGTCTCGGGCAGGTGGTTGGGGAACTGGTCGGTGTCCCAGCCGCATTGCGGGTCGCCGCGGTTCATGTCCAGCGAGCCGAAGATGCCCAGCGCGATCGCGGTCGCAATCTCGTGCTCGAAGCCGTGGCCCGAGAGCGTGGCGTGGTTCGCCTCCAGGTTCACCTTGACCTCGTGCTCCAGCCCGTGCTGGCGCAAGAAGCCGTAGACGGTGGCGGTGTCGAAGTCGTACTGGTGCTTGGTGGGTTCGCGTGGCTTGGGCTCGACCAGGATGTGGCCCTTCAGGCCGATCTTGTGCTTGTGTTCCACCACCATCTGCAGGAAGCGGCCGTATTGGCGGGCCTCCTGCTTCAGGTCGGTGTTGAGCAGCGTCTCATAGCCTTCGCGGCCGCCCCACAGCACGTAGTTCTCGCCGCCCAGGCGGTGGGTCGCCTCCATGGCCTCGCGCACCTGCAGCGCCGCCAGCGCGAAGATCTCGGGGTCCGGGTTGGTGGCCGCGCCGGCCATGTAGCGGCGGTGGCTGAACAGGTTGGCGGTGCCCCACAGCGGGCGCAGCCCGGTGGCCTCCTGCTTCTCGCCAAGCCGGTCCACCATGCGGCGCAGGCGGTCCACGCTTTCCTTCGGCGTGGCGCCTTCGGGCGCAACGTCGCGGTCGTGGAAGCAGTAGTGGCGCACCCCGAGCTTGGCGAAGAACTCGAAGGCCACGTCGGCCTTCGCCTGCGCGGCCTGCATGGGATCGGCCAGGCGCTGCCAGGGCTGCTCGAAGGTGCCGTCGTAGCCAAAGGGATCGAAGCCGTTCCAGCAGAAGCTGTGCCAGTAGCACACCGCAAAGCGCAGCTGGTCTTCCATGCGCTTGCCCAGCACGAGGCGGTCCTTGTCGTACCACTTGAAAGCCAGCATGTCCTCCGCTTGCGGGCCAGCGTAGCGGATGGGGGGAATGGCGTCGAAATGCTCGGACATCGCAGCTCCTTGGAAGGTCAGCGGGGATACAGGTCCTGCACCCGCCGGTAGAGGGCCTGGAAGCGCCGGTGGCGCTCGGCCAGGGCGTCATGGCGCGCCGGGTCGGGGGCGTAGCGCTGCCGCACTGGCGGCGCGACGCACACCACCGCCTCCGGGCCGCCGTCGGCCAGCCAGGCCAGGCGGGCCGCGCCGAGCGCGCCGCCGGTCTCGCCGCCATCGAGCGTCTGGATCTCGACTTGCAGCACGTCGGCCAGCAGCTGTGCCCAGTAGGCACTGCGAGCGCCGCCGCCCACCAGGGCCAGGCGCTGTACCGCCGTGCCGGCGGCCTGCAAGGCCTGCAGGCCGTCGAGCAGCCCGAAGCTCACGCCTTCGAGCACGGCCTGGCCCAGGCGGGCCGCGTCGGTCTCGTGGTCCAGGCCGAAGAACAGGCCTTGCGCCTGTGCATCGTTGTGCGGGGTGCGCTCGCCGGACAGGTAGGGCAGGAAGATCGGCGCGCGCTGCGCGGCGGCCGGGCCCAGCGCGGCCACCCGCTGCAGCAGGGCCGCCTCGCTGTCCATGCCGGTGAGCCGGGTGACCCAGCGCAGGCAGCTGGCCGCCGACAGCATCACGCTCATCTGGTGCCAGCGGCCGGGCAGGGCATGGCAGAAGGCATGCACCGCCGAGGCGGGGTTGGGGCGGTAGCGGTCGGTCACGACGAACAGCACGCCGCTGGTGCCAAGCGAGACGAAGCCGTCGCCCGGCGCGACCGCGCCGATGCCGACCGCGCTGGCCGCGTTGTCGCCAGCGCCGCCTGCCACCAGCGTGCCCTCGGCCAGCCCCAGCGCCCGGGCTGCCGCCGCATGCAGCCGGCCGCCGGCAGCCGAGCCTTCCACCAGTTCGGGCATCTGCGACAGCGCCATGCCGGTGGCTTCCAGCAGCCGGGGCGACCAGGCGCGCCGGGCCACGTCCAGCCAGAGGGTGCCGGCGGCGTCGGACATGTCGCTGAGCTTGCGGCCGGTCAGGCACCACCGCAGGTAGTCCTTGGGCAGCAGCACGCTCGCCACGCGGCGGAACAGCTCCGGCTCGTGGCGTGCCACCCACATCAGCTTGGGCGCGGTGAAGCCAGGCATGGCCAGGTTGCCGGCGAGCGCCGGCAGCTCGGGCAGCCGCTGGTCCAGCTCGGCACACTCGGCAGCGCTGCGTGTGTCGTTCCACAGGATGGCCGGGCGCAGCACACGGTCCTGGTCGTCCAGCAAGGTGGCGCCATGCATCTGGCCGGACAGGCCGATGGCGCGCACCGAGGCCCAGGCCTGAGGCAGCTGCTGCCGCAAGGCCGCCGCCGCCTGCTGCGTTGCCTGCCACCAGGCCTGTGGCGACTGCTCGGACCAATGCGGCCGCGGGCGGTCCACCACCAGCGGCGCCCCGGCGCTGCCCAGCAGCCGGTGGTCCGTATCGAGCAGCACCAGCTTGACCTCCGAGGTGCCGAGGTCGATGCCGAGGTAGCTGGCGCCTGTCATGCGATGCCTCCGCGGTCCGACGGCGGCCGGTACGGCGAGGCGCCGGAGGGCTGGGCGAGCTGGGCTGCGGCCTTCATGCCGGCCGACCTTGCCGGCGCCGGGCGGCCGCTGCGGCCGGCCGGGTGGGGTGGGTTGTCATTGCGGGTCTCCATGGGAATGTGAGGTGGCGCGCCCGGCCGGCGCTCAGCGATCGGCCCGCAGGCCGGCATGGCCCTTCGGCTCGGACTCCAGTCCATGGCGTGACATGGAGGCCAGGATCTCGGCCGATTCGTCCAGCCGTTGCAGCACCAGCGAGGCGGCGCCTTGTGCCCACACCTCGTCGCCCTGCGGCAGGATGGCCAGGCGCACCCGGTCGCGGTGCGGCAGCGCCATCGCGTCGTGCATCGCCTCGTGCAGCGCGGTTTCGTAGAGGTCGCTCGCGCTGGTGCCGCCACCGCCCAGGATCACCGTCTGGGGCGACAGCAGGTTCACCACGTTGCCGATCCATTGGCCCAGCCAGCGTCCCTGGCGCTCGAAGATCTCGCGGGCCCGGGGATCGCCTGCGCGCGCCTGTGCCGCGAGCTGCCGGTACGCCTGCTCGATGTCGTCGCCGGGCCGGGCCGGGTCGGGCGGCGGCAGCAGCCCGGCGACCCGCGCCTGGCGCACCACGGCGTAGTGCGCGACATAGGCTTCCAGGCAGCCCGACTTGCCACACCGGCAGGGCTGGCCGTTGGGCACCACCTGCAGGTGTCCCAGCTCCGACGCGAGACCCGCATGGCCGCGATACAGCTCACCATTGACGATCAAGCCCAACCCCACGCCGTGCTCCAGCGTCACCACCGCTGCGTTGGCCACGCCGGCGGCCGGCCCAAACCACTGCTGCGCCAGTGCCAGCATGTTGGCGTCGTTCTCGATGAACACCGGCACCTTCAGCAGCTGCGACAGCGAGGCGCCCAGCCCTTCCACCGGGCGGCTGCCGGCGTCCAGCACCGGCGACCACCACAGCAGGTCAGCCAGCGAATCGACGAACCCCGGCAGTGCCACCCCGACGCCCGCCAGCCGGCCGGCGACCGGCGTCGGCGCGGCAGCCAGGCAGTGGTCAACGGCCGATGCGAGCTGCGCCATCAGCTCGGCCGGTGCCATCGGCGCGCGCAACCCGGTGGTGAAGGTGTGGCGCACCCCGCCGGCGAAATCGGCCAGCGCCATCGTCAACTGGTGCATCGAGGCTTTGACGCCGAGCACCCAGGCGAAGTCGGCATTGATGGCCAGCTCCCGCTCGCGCCGCCCGCCGAGGGAAGGGCGGGCCCCAACCTCCACCAGGGCGCCGTCTTCCAACAGCCGCCGGGTGAGGCCGGACACGGCACCCTGGCTGAGGCCGGTCGACTCGCAGATCTGTGCCCGCGAGATCGGCTCGCCTGCAAGGCGCACGGCGTGCAGCACCTGGTACAGGTGAAGTTGCGAGATCAACCGTGCCTGGAGCCGCGCCACCGAGTTCGCCCATGAAGTTTTTCGCCATTTTATTTTGACGAAATTTAATGCGAAGCAAGGGTATACCCGTGCGTCCACAACCCCTCGCATCGAGCGATGTTCCCTGCCTCCGGTGGGGATGAGGAGGGCGGCCGCAGAGGCCGGCACGCGGCCCCTGAGGGGCCCACCTCCGTTACACTGCCGCACTTCGAAAGCGGCGCCGCTGCTTGCCACCTGGCGGCGGACGGCGCAAGACACAAAAGAATGCCAGGAGGGACGCAATGCAGTCGCGCCATGCGTGGAGGCAGGCACCGCAGGGGAAGGCCCGTTCACCCCGCGAAGAAGCGGGCGCAAGAGCCGCTGGGCGGGACGATACCGGCCGGAAAGAAGCGCTCGCATGAGCTTCTTCAGCACCGAAGCCGTGCTCGCGCTCGCGCCGGACGACAGCTCCGCCAAGGCCGCCCGCGGCCTGACCTCGCCGGCCAAGTGGCCCACCCTCGGGCACAACGATCAGGCGGTGTGGGGGGAATGCCAGGGCAGTGGCAGCAAGCCCTACCAGACCCAGGTGGACCTTGCCGGCCCGGCGTTCCGCTGCTCCTGCCCCAGCCGCAAGTTCCCCTGCAAGCACGGCCTGGCGCTGATGCTGATGCGCGCCGACGATGCTGGCCGCTTCGCCACCGGCGAGCCGCCTGCCTGGGTGGCGGAATGGCTCGCGTCGCGACGTGACAAGGCCGAAAAGAAGGAACAGCGCGCAGCCCAGCGTGCAGACGCGCCTGAAACCGACGTGGCTGCCGCCCGTGAAGGCGTCCTGCAGCGCCAGGCGCGCCGCTGGCAGCGCATCGAGGCCGGCCTGACCGAACTGGAACGCTGGATGGGCGACCTGCTGCGTCAGGGGCTGGCCGCACTCGACGCCCAGGCCGGCACGGCCTGGCGCAGCGTTGGCGCCCGCCTGGTGGACGCCCAGGCACCCGCCCTGGCTGCCTGGCTGGAGGACACGGCCGCCCTGATTGGCAGCCGCCCGGACTGGCCGGCCCCGGTGCTGGCCCGGCTGGGCCGCTTGCAATTGCTGGTCGATGCGGTGCGCCGCCGTGACAGCCTGCCGCCCGCCGTGCAAGCCGACCTGCGGGCCACCTTGGGCTGGCCACTGGACCGCGACGAAGTGCTGGCCGGCGGCGAGCGGGTGGGCGACTGCTGGAGCGTGCTCGGCCAGGTGTGCGAGGAGCGCGATCAACGCTTGGCCGAGCGCCGCACCTGGCTGGCCGGGCAGCGCAGCGGCCGGCGCGCGCTGGTGCTGGAGTTCGCCCATGGCGGCCAGGGCTTCGAGACCGCCTGGCTGACGGGCAGCGGCGTCGAGGCGGAACTGTGCTTCTACCCGTCGGCACACCCGCTGCGGGCGCTGCTGGTCGCGCCGGCCGCGGTCGCGGCCCCGGACACTGCCTGGACAGAGGCCGAATGGGCGGCGCTGGCGCTGCCTGACGAGTGGCTGGCGCTGCGTGAGGCATTCGCACGCCATGCCTGGCTGCCGGTGGCGCCGCTGCTGTTGCGGACCGCGCAGCTGCAGCGGCGCGACGATGCTTGGCAGCTGCTGGCCGGCGGCCGTGCGCTGGCCCTGGCCCTCGACGAGGCGGACCTGTGGCAGTTGCTGGCCTGCAGCGGTGGCGCGCCCTTGCAGCTCGCCGGTGAGTGGGACGGGCAGCGCTTGCGGCCCTTCACCGCCTGGTGCGCCGAGGGTGTCTGGACGCTGGGCCAGGGAGGTGCCCGATGAAGGGCTTCAAGGCATTGCTGCCGGCCGCCCTGGTCGGTACCGACCGGTCCGGTGAGCTGGCCGGCGTTTTCGGCCAGGCTGCCGGCGGCGCTGTCGCCGCGCTGCTGGCCGAACTGCAGGCGCAGGACGGCGCGGCCGGCGAGGCCGGCGCGCTGCTGCTGCGCGCAGCCGGCGTGCTCGCGGTGTGCGAGCGGGCCGGCTTCGAGCCCCCGGCGGCACCCGACAGCCCGCTGGCGCAGCCGGCTGCGCCCGAGACCCGGCCGGCGCTGCGCCTGCCAGCTTGGCAGGGCTGGTTGCGGCGCGTGCTTGGCGATGCGCCGCGCCCGCTGCAGCACCAGGCCTTGCGCACTCTCGCAGAACGCGGCTGGCGCCTGCCCGCGCCGCTGTTGCCGGCGGCCCTCGAGCTTGCGGCCGGCGATGTCGCGCTGCGGCCAGCCGTCACCGGCGTGCTGGGCGAGCATGGGCTGTGGCTGGCGGCGCAGCGGCCGCGCTGGCGGGCCGCCATCGCGGCCCCCGCCGTCGCCAGCCTGGAAGATTGGGAACACGGGCCACTCGCCGCCCGGGCCGGCTGGCTGCGCCATGAGCGCCTGAGCGACGCGGCCGCTGCCCGCGACCGCCTGGTGCAGGCGCTGCCCGAGCTGGGCGCGCGCGAACGTGCCGAACTGGTGGCCGGCCTGGCCAGTGGGCTGTCGATGGACGACGAGCACCTCCTGGAGTCGCTGCTCAAGGACCGTGCCGGGGACGTGCGCCGGATCGCCGGCAGCCTGCTGCAGGCCTTGCCCGCGAGCCGCCAGGCCGCCTGGCTGGGGGACCAGCTGGCCGCGTTGTTGCAGCGCGACCCGGCTGCCGGCTGGCGGCTGGAGGCGCCCGCGCAGGCACCGGCCGAGGCCAAGGCCCACCTGGTCGAGGCAGTGCGGCCCAAGCATGAATCACTGGGGGAGCGGGCCTGGTGGCTGTACCAATTGGTGCGGCTGACACCGCTGCCCTGGTGGACCGCCCACACCGGCCTGGCGCCGGCCGAACTGCTGGCCTGGGCGGGGCAGGGCGACTGGCAGGCCGCGCTGCTGCGCGGCTGGCGCGATGCGGTGCTTGCCACGGCCGAAGCCGCGCCTCAGGCGGACTGGGCGCTGGCCCTCCTGCAGCACTGGCCGGCCCACCTGCTCGGCTCGGACCGCTCCGGCGTGCAGGCCCTGCTGCCGGTGGCGCAGCGCGAGTGGCTGTGGCGCGTCCGGCTCGCCGAAGGCAAGGGCGCGCTCAGCGACCTCGTCAGCGAGATCCTCGGCGCCTGTGCGCTGCACGACCGCCTCAGCCCCGATTTCGCCGCCCCGCTGGCCGACGCACTGGCCCGGCAACTGGCCGAGGACCAGCTCGGCTGGGGCAGCTTCTGGCGCCAGTCGGCACCGGCGCTGTGCGCGCTGCTGCCCGACGCGGCGTTGCCCCGGCTGGCCGGCCTGCCACGGCACGACGGGCAGCTGCCGCAACTGCAAGACACCCTGGCGCAGCTCGATGTCGTCATCGGGCTGCGCCAAGCCCTCACCACCCTTCCGAACGCAAGCGCAACCCCATGAGCACCTTTCTGCGACTCCACGCCGAACAGCAGTACGCCGAGGAACTGGACGAACTGCGGCGGGCCGACAGCCGGCCGCGGCCGGCCAACTGGCAGTTGTCGCCCTGGGCAGTGGTGACCTACCTGCTGGGCGGCCGCCTGGACAACGGCTACACCGTGAGCGCCAAGTACATCGGCAGCCGCCGGCTGATCGAGATTGCGGTGGCCACGCTGGCCACCGACCGCGGCCTGCTGCTGTTCGGCGTGCCGGGCACCGCGAAGTCGTGGGTGTCCGAGCACCTGGCGGCTGCGGTCTGCGGCCAGTCCACCCTGCTGATCCAGGGCACCGCCGGCACCAGCGAGGAACAGCTGCGCTATGGCTGGAACTACGCCCAGCTGCTGGCCCACGGCCCATCGGAAAACGCGCTGGTGCCCAGCCCGCTGATGCAGGCAATGAAGCGCGGCCAGATCGCCCGCATCGAGGAGCTCACGCGCATCCCGGCCGACGTGCAGGACACCCTGATCACTGTGCTGTCCGAGAAGACACTGCCCATTCCCGAGCTGGGCAGCGAGGTGCAGGCCAGCCGCGGCTTCAGCGTGATCGCCACCGCCAACAACCGCGACAAGGGCGTCAACGAGCTGTCCAGTGCACTCAAGCGCCGCTTCAACACGGTGGTGTTGCCGGTGCCGTCCAGCGAGGAAGAGGAGGTGGCCATCGTCGTCAAGCGGGTGGCCGAAATGGGTCGCGCGCTGGAGCTGCCGGCCGAGCCGCCGGCGCTCAAGGAAGTGAAGCGGGTGGTGCAGATCTTCCGCGAGTTGCGCAACGGCCAGACGGAGGACGGCAAGACCCGCCTCAAGTCGCCCAGCGGCACGCTGTCGACCGCGGAGGCGATCTCGGTCATCAACAACGGCATGGCGCTGGCCGGCCACTTCGGCGACGGCGTGATGGGCTCGCAGGACATTGCGTCCGGCCTGATCGGCGCGGTCATCAAGGACCCGGTGCAGGACGCGGTGGTCTGGAACGAGTACCTGGAAACCGTGGTGAAGGAGCGGGCCGACTGGAAGGACCTCTACCGCGCCTGCCGCGAGCGGCTCTGAGCGGCTGTCCATGACGACCCCTGCCGACACCCCGCAGGTGCGCCTGTACGGCATCCGCCACCATGGGCCGGGTTGCGCCCGCAGCCTGCTGCAGGCGCTGCAGGACTGGCAGCCCGACTGCGTGCTGATCGAAGGCCCGCCGGAAGCCGACGAGCTGCTGCCCTTCGCGCTGGACGCGGCGATGGCGCCGCCGGTGGCCTTGCTCGCCTACTGCCCGGACGAGCCGCGGCGTGCGGTGTTCTACCCGTTCGCCGAGTTCTCGCCGGAGTGGCAGGCGCTGACTTGGGGCGTGCACCATGCGGTGCCGACCCGCTTCATCGACCTGCCACGGGCCCATGCGCTCGCGCAGGAGAAGGCCGCCGAGGAGGCGGCAGCAGCGGCGCTGGCCGGCGCATTGCCCGATGATGATTTGCCGCCCGCAGTGCAGGGCGACGGCGGCAGCACCGGCGAGCCAGCCAAGACGCAGGCCGAGACGCAGACCGAGGCTGGCGCACCGACCACCGGCCATGACGTGACACCGCCCGCCGACGAGGCCGATGCCGCCCCGCGCAGCGCGGCGGGCGACGATGACGCCCGCCCGGCCGATCCCCTCGACTGGCTTGCCCAGGCCAGCGGCCATGCCGACGGCGAAGCCTGGTGGAACCACCTGGTGGAGGAGCGCGCCGACGCCACCGACCTGTTTGCCGCCATCGCCGAGGCGATGACCGAAGTGCGCAACGAATGGGAGCGCCGGGCACCGGCGCGCCCGCTGTCGCCGCGCGCCGAGGCGCGCCGCCTGCACGAGGCGCAGCGCGAGGCCCACATGCGCCAGTGCATTCGCGCTGCCCGCAAGGAGGGCCACCGCCGCATCGCCGTGGTGTGCGGCGCCTGGCACGTGCCGGCGCTTGCCGCCGAGCCGCCAGCCAAGGCCGACCAGGCCTTGCTGAAGGGCTTGCCCAAGCTCAAGGTGCAGTGCACCTGGGTGCCGTGGACACATCGCCACCTGAGCCTGGCCAGCGGCTACGGGGCCGGCGTGCAGGCGCCCGGCTGGTACGGCTTCCTGTGGGGGCACGACCATCCGCAGGTGCCGCGCTCGGTCGGCTGGCTGTCACGGGTGGCGCGGTTGCTGCGCGAGCGCGACCTCGATTGCTCCAGCGCCCACGTCATCGAAGCCGCCCGCCTGGCCGATGCGCTGGCTGCCCTGCGCGACCGGCCCGCGCCCGGCCTGGAGGAATTGAACGAGGCCACCCGCAGCGTGGTCTGCATGGGCGAGGACGGGCCGCTGCGCCTGATCGAAGACGCGCTGACCATTGGCGACCGCCTCGGCAGCGTGCCCGAGGGCGTGCCCGGCGTGCCGCTGCAGCGTGACCTGGAGCAGGCCCAGAAGCGGCTGCGCCTGAAGCCCGAAGCGACGCAGCGCACGCTCGACCTCGACCTGCGCGAGCCCAACGACCTGGCCCGCAGCCACCTGCTGCACCGCCTGCGGCTGCTCGACATCGGCTGGGGCGAACCGGTTCGCGGCGGGCGCGGCTCGCGCGGCAGCTTCCGCGAATCCTGGCGGCTGCAGTGGCAGCCGGACCTGGCGGTGTCGCTGATCTCCGCCAGCCGCTGGGGGGCCACCATCGAGCAGGCCAGCAGCGCCTGCGTGCTGGACCGCGCCGCCCGCGCGCAAGGCCTGGACACGCTGGCCGAACTGGTCGACGAGGTCTTGCTGGCCGAGCTGGCCGCGGCGGTGCCGGGCGTCACCCGCGCGCTGGAAGACCGCGCCGCCGTCACCGGCGACACCTTGCAGCTGCTGCGCGCCATGCCGCCGCTGGCCCAGGTGTTCCGCTACGGCAGCGTGCGCAACATCGACACGCGGCTGGTCGCCCAGATGCTCGACAGCCTGCTGGTGCGCGCCGCCATCGGCCTGCCGCTCGCCTGCGCGGCCCTCGACGAGGAAGCCGCCCACGGCCTGCGCGCCTCGCTGCTGGAGGCCCATGCCGCCGTGGGCCTGCGCGACGCCGAGGTGCAAACCACCGCCTGGCAGGATGCGCTGGCCCGGCTGGCGGACGCCGCCGGCAGCGCCGCACTGCTGCGCGGCCTGGCCACCCGGCTGTTGCTGGACGACGGCGTGTGGGACATCGAGGCCGCCGGGACCCGGCTGCACCTGAGCCTGTCTTCGGCCAGCGACCCGGCCGAGGCCGCCGCGTGGCTGGAGGGTTTCCTCAACCGAAATGCGCTGGTGTTGCTGCACGACAGCCGGCTGTGGGCGCTGGTCGATGCCTGGCTGGCCGGCCTGCATCGCGAGCACTTCGAGCGGGTGCTGCCACTGGTGCGTCGCACCTTTGCCGATTTCAGCGCCACCGAGCGCCGCTCGCTCGGCGAGCGGGCCCGCCAGCCGGTGCCCGACGCCGGCATGGCCGACAGCGGCACCGCGCCAGCCTTCGACCTGCAGCAGGCCGAGCGCGCCTTGCCCTTGCTGCGCCAGCTGCTGGGCTTGCCGGCATGACCACCGCAGGAGGCCCGCCGCCGGGCGACCCGATGACTTCGACTCCCGTATCACCCGACCGCAGCCCCCCTGCAGGCGACGACGCGGCCGGCCCGCAAGACCGGGCTCCGGCCGCGGTGGCCGCTGACGAGCCTGCCGGCGCAGCCGCCGCCCCGCCGTCCCCGGAGGCCGAGCGCCTGCAGCGCTGGCGCCTGGTGCTGGGCAGCGAGGCGCAGCCCAGCTGCGGCGCTCTGCAAGGCCGCATCGCCGAGATGGACCGCGCCTTGGCCGCCCTCTACGAGCCGAACGGCCCGCAAGGACTGGGCGGCGACCGGCGCGGTGGCCGCGGCGGCTCCGCACCGCAGGTGGCGCGCTGGCTGGGCGACATCCGGCAGTACTTCCCGTCCTCGGTGGTGCAGGTGATGCAGCGCGACGCGCTGCAGCGCTTGCAGCTCACCGAGATGCTCACGCAGCCGGAGATGCTGGAGGCGGTGCAGCCCGACGTGCACCTGGTGGCCAGCCTGATCTCGCTGGCCAGCGTGATTCCGGCCGGCACCCGCGAGACGGCACGCGCCGTGGTGCGGCGGGTGGTGGACGAGCTGATGAAGCGGCTCGAGGAGCCGCTGCGCGCAGCCGTCACCGGCGCGCTGGACCGCAGCCAGCGCAACCGGCGTCCCCGCCATGCCGAGATCGACTGGCATCGCACCATCCGAGCCAACCTGCGCCACTGGCAGCCGGAGCTGCGCACGCTGGTGCCCGAGACGCTGATCGGCTACGGCCGCAAGGCGCGGCGGCCGCAGCGCGAGGTGATCCTGTGCATCGACCAGAGCGGCTCGATGGCGGCCAGCGTGGTCTATTCGAGCATCTTCGGCGCGGTGCTGGCCTCGTTGCCGGCGGTGGCGACGCGGCTGGTGGTGTTCGACACCGCGGTGGTCGACCTGACCGAGCAGCTGCACGACCCGGTGGACCTGCTGTTCGGCGTGCAACTGGGTGGCGGCACCGACATCGAAGGCGCGGTGGCCTATTGCCAGAGCCAGATCCGCGATCCGCGCAACACCATCCTGGTGCTGATCTCCGACCTCTACGAAGGCGGCGTCGAGGCCAAGCTGCTGCGCCGGGCGGCCGAGCTGGTGGAGTCCGGGGTGCAGGTGGTGACGCTGCTGGCCCTCAGCGACGAAGGCGCGCCGGCCTTCGACCGCGACCTGGCGGCCAAGCTGGCGGCCCTGGGCGTGCCCTCGTTCGCCTGCACGCCGGACGCCTTCCCGGGCCTGATGGCCGCCGCCATCAGGCGCGAGGACGTGTCCGCCTGGGCCGCTGGCCAGGGCCTGGTCACCAGCCGGGCAGGGCGCTGAGGCGCGTGCGCCACATGGCGGGCGGCCGCGACGCCGGCCCGCCTGCTGCCGCCCCGACGCCGCCCGCAGTCCCAGGCAGGGCGGGCGGCGGAGCGCCCGGGGGGCACCCGGCCGCCAGCACGCGCTGCCGATAGACTGGCAGCGACATGCGCATTCAGATCCTTTCCGACCTTCATCTCGAAAACCAGCCCGGCTTCGTCGCCCAGGCGGTGCCCGGTGCCGATGTGCTGGTGCTGGCCGGCGACATCGGCTCCTACCAGGCCGGCTCGCGGCTGGCAGAGGACGACTTCGGCCTGGGCCGTTTCTCGCCGCGGCGCGGTGCCCCCTGGCCCACCGTGCTCTACGTGCCGGGCAACCATGAATACGATGGCCTTGAATTCGACGCCACCCACCGCCGCTTGCGCGATTGCTGTGAAGCGCTGGGCATCGTCTGGCTGGAGCGACAGGTGCACACCCTGGGGCCGGTGCGCTTCATCGGCACCACGCTGTGGAGCGATTTCGACGCCCTGGCCTCGGCCGGGACGGGGCCCGGCGACCTGGCGCACACCCTGCGCCAGCGCGGCAAGGCCTTCCGGGCGGCCAACTACTACCTGTCGAAATACTCGGCCCTGCGTGACGGCCGGCCGATGCTCGCCGAGGACCTGCGCGAGCTGGCGCTCGAATGCCAGGCCTGGCTGCGCCACGCACTGGCCGAGCCCTTCGATGGCCGCACCGTGGTCGTCACGCATTTCGCGCCCAGTCTGCGCAGCGCCGATCCGCGCTATGGCCTGGTGCCGGGCACGGCCGGCTTCTGCAATGCGCTGGACGAGCTGTTGCAGCACGCCGAGCTGTGGATCCACGGCCATGTGCACTGCGCGCTCGACTACCTGGTGGCGCGGCCCGCAGCCACCGGTCCTTGCCGGGTGCTGGCCAATCCGCTCGGCTATGCGCACAAGGGGGAGCAAGCGACCTTCCGGAGCGACTTCAGCGTGCTGCTGGCCGACTGAGGGGGCAGCCGGCACCCAGCGACATCCTGGGCGCTGCGGTCCTCGGGGCCGCTGTACATTCGCGCCTGTACATCCGCGCCTGTACGTCCGGCCTGTACGTCCACGCCGGGGCGGCCCGGCCACTGCCGCGGCCAGGTGCGGCCGGGTGCGCCCTTGCTCGTGCGCCGTGCTGACAGCCGGGCGCCATCACCCTGGTTGCCCCCGAGTCGCCCGCTGGTGAGCCTGGCCAGGAGGCGGCCGTGCCACAGCCGGCCATCGTGCTCGACGCAGCGCCCGAGCGGCAGCCGCGCCATCAGCGGTCCCGCTGGCGCCCGCCGTTCGCGCCTTCCGCACCGAGCCGTCCGGCTCAGTCTTCCTCGGCTTCGATGATCAGCTCACGGCGTTCGGCATGGCGCACAGCGGTCTTGGCGGTGATGCGCAAGGGCTGGCCGCTCGGCACGGTGCGGCGGAAGCGGTAGTCGAGCGAATCGGTGCTGCCGGGGTTCTCGGTGGCGAGCTGGCGTGACCATTCCAGGGCGCCGTCCACATCGATGCGCAAGCTGTGCCAGGCGTCGTCTTCGGGGCCGCCGCGGCGGGCCACCACAAAACGGCAGGCAATCTCGAAACGGCGGTCGCGCTGGGCATCGGCCGGGATGACGAGGGTCGCAACGTCGCGCGATCCCGCATCGACGGACCAGTGTTCGCGGGCGAGCTGGGCGGGAGCAGGGCGGTCTTTCATCGGCGGTGTCGGGCCGGGCGGCGCGCGGCCCCCGGTGAAGTTGTTGACGCGCAGGGCAGCCGCCGGCTGGCGGCGCACCTGTCGGGCGTCATCCTCGCACAACTGGGCGTGGCGGACCGCCGCCGGCTGCCCCCACCGGGCGCCGGTCCGCCGGCCGGTGTGCCGCCGCCCCTGTGCCGCGGCTGGCTCAGGCCAGCGTGTAGGCGGTCTTCACCGTGGTATAGAACTCGGCCGCATGGCGGCCCTGCTCGCGGGGCCCGTAGCTGGAGCCCTTGCGGCCACCGAAGGGCACGTGGTAGTCCACGCCCGCGGTCGGCAGGTTGACCATCACCATGCCGGCCTGGGCATGGCGCTTGAAGTGCGTGGCATGCTTGAGCGAGGTGGTCGCGATGCCGGCGGACAGGCCGAAGCTGGTGTCGTTGGCCACGGCCAGCGCTTCGTCGTAGTCGCGCACGCGGATCACGCCGGCCACCGGGCCGAAGACCTCTTCCCGGTTGAGCGTCATGCGGGACGTCGTCTCGGTGAACAGCGCCGGCGCCAGGTAGTGGCCTTCGGTCTCGCCGTGCAGGCGCTGCCCGCCCCAGGCCAGCGCGGCGCCTTCGTTCAAGCCGAGCTCGATGTAGCGCAGGTCCTGGTCCAGCTGGCTGGCCGAGACCACCGGACCGATGTCGGTCCCCGTGGCCAGGGCATGGCCCACCCTGAGCTGGCGCATGCGCTCCACCATGGCTGCCACGAAACGATCGTGGATGCCTTCGGTGACGATCAGCCGGCTGGCCGCAGTGCAGCGCTGCCCGGTGGAGAAGAAGGCGCTCTGCACGCACAGCTCCACGGCGGTACCGAGGTCCGCATCGTCGAGCACCACCTGCGGATTCTTGCCGCCCATCTCCAGCTGCACCTTGGCACCCCGGGCAACGCAGGCGGCCGCCACCTGCCGGCCGACGGCCGCCGAGCCGGTGAAGCTCACCGCATCGATCCCCGGATGGTCGACGATGGCCTGGCCAACTTCCCGGCCGCGGCCCATCACCAGGTTGAAGGTGCCGGCCGGCAAGCCGGCACGGGCGATGATCTCGGCCAGCGCCCAGGCCGAGCCCGGCACCAGGTCGGCCGGCTTGAACACCACGCAGTTGCCCCAGGCAAGCGCCGGTGCGATCTTCCAGGCCGGAATGGCGATCGGGAAATTCCAAGGGGTGATGAGCCCGACCACGCCCACCGGCTCCCGGGTGATCTCCACCCCGATGCCCGGCCGCACCGAAGGCAGCAGCTCGCCGCCGCTGCGCAGGCACTCGCCGGCGAAGAACTTGAAGATGTTGCCGGCCCGCGCCACCTCGCCGATGGCCTCCGGCAGGGTCTTGCCTTCCTCGCGGGCCAGCAGGGTGCCCAGCTCTTCGCGGCGCGCCAGCAGCTCGCGGCCGATACCGTCGAGCGCATCGGCCCGCTGCTGGATGCCACTGCCGCTCCAGGCCGGCAGCGCACGGCGCGCGGCGTGCACGGCCTGGGCCACGTCGTCGGTGCTGCCGCTGGCATACAGGCCGACGGTGTCGGCCAGGTCCGAGGGGTTGAGGTTGGCCGCGAAGTGCTCGCTGCCCACCCATTCACCGCCGATGTAGTTGAGGTGTTCCCTGCTCATGTCCGTCCTTGGGTCTGAAGGATGAATCGGCCCCGCGGGGCATCGTGGCGAACGCCAGCCAGGCAGGGCTCGCCGGGCGATACAGCGGGCCGGCGGGGGCGCAGCGGGCGGCGGCCAGGCGGCCGCCATCCGCTTCCTGCCCGCCTGCCCGAACCGGGTGCTGCTTCGCCATCCGGGTCCTGCCGTGCTGCCGCACGCCTTGCGAGCGCCGCAGCTTACTGCGGGCCCAGTTGGTCGATCAATGCGGCGAGTTGCTGGCGTTCCTCGGCCTTGAGGTCGGTCAGGGGCGGCCGCACCGGGCCAGCCGGGTGGCCCACCAGGTTGGCGCCCGCCTTGACGATGCCCACCGCATAGCCGGCGCAGCGGTTGCGGATGGCCAGGTAGGGCAGGAAGAAGGATTGCAGCAGCCGGCTCTGGGTGGCCCGGTCGTCATTGGCCACCGCCCGGTAGAAGTCCATCGCCGTGCGCGGAACGAAGTTGAACACCGCCGACGAATACACCGGCACGCCCAGCGCCTTGTAGGCGGCGGCATAGACCTCGGCCGTCGGCAGCCCGCCCAGGTAGGTGAAGCGCTCGCCCAGGCGCTCGCGGATGGACACCATCAGCTCGATGTCACCGATGCCGTCCTTGAAGCCGATCAGGTTGGGGCAGCGCCCGGCCAGCGCCTCGAGCTGGGCCGGGCCCAGCCGGCACACCGCGCGGTTGTAGACCACCACCCCGATGTCGACCGACCGGCAGACCGCTTCGACATGGGCCATCACGCCCTCCGGCGGCGCCTCGGTGAGGTAGTGCGGCAGCAGCAGCACGCCGTGCGCGCCCAGGCGCTGCGCTTCCTGCGCATAGGCGATGGCCTGCCGGGTCGGGCCGCCCGCGCCGGCCACGATGGGCACCTTGCCGCGGCAGGTCTGCACCGCGGTGCGGATCACGGCCGTGTACTCCTGTGGCACCAGCGAAAAAAACTCGCCGGTGCCGCCCGCCGCGAACAGCGCAGTGGCGCCGTAGGGCGCCAGCCACTCCAGCCGCCGGGCATAGGCCGCCGCAGCGAAGTCGCCCTGGGCATCGAAATCGGTCAGCGGAAAGGACAGGAGGCCGGACGAGAGAAGCTGCTGGAGTTCGTGGGGCGACATGAACAAGAGTCCTGGTGGAAGGAAGGCGCCAGAAGGCGGACGACCCGCTGCCAAGCGCGAGCCGGCGTTATGTTGTCAGTCATCGTACAACTAAGCAGGCGCCGCCACAAGCTGGGAGCATCGCGGTGCGCATCGCCGGGCGCTTGCGGCCAGGGCCGGCCACTGCTGCACCCGGCCGCCTCACCAGGCGCTTTACCGGCGTGCAGGAGGCGCCTCGTCCCATGGCTCGATCTCAAGGAGAAGCGCGCGGGCGGGGCAGCGCGGTCACGCGCGGCGTGGTGTCACGCGGCGCGAGGCCGAAGCAGAACGCGGCCGGGAAGGCTGGCGCGGCGAGGGCAGGACGGGCAGCAGGGCAGGCCGGCGACCTCGTGCCGCCAGCCTGGGAGGTCGGTGCGCGGTCGGCTTCCGGCGGGGTAGCGCCTGGTCTCCCGCGCTTCAAAGAAGGCGCATGCCCGGCGGTGCGTCTGCCGCTCGGCAACCGCCCCCGTTCCGTCGCGCTCTACATGCCGGCTTTCCTCCCCGGAACCCGCCAACTCGCCAACTCGCCAACTCGCCAACTCGCCAACTCGCCAACTCGCTAACTCGCCAACTCGCTAACTCGCTAACTCGCTAACTCGCTAACTCGCTAACTCGTCGGCCAGCCGGGACCCCTCACCAGGGCCGCCTTCAAGCCCCCAGGCTGGCCGGCTGGGCCCGGCGCAGCCGGTCGCGGCTGTTCGACAGGTGGGTGCGCATCGCCGCGCGGGCCGATTCCGGGTCGCCATCGGCAATCGCGTTGTAGATGTTCTCGTGCTCCGCGTTGACCCGCCTCAGGTACTCGCGCCGGTCGGTGTGGGCGGCCCGTGCGGTGTTGACCCGGGCCCGCGGAATCAGCGTGGTGCCGACATAACCCATCAGGTCCGCGAAGTGCGGGTTTTGGGTGGCCCGGGCGATCTCCAGGTGGAAGGCGAAGTCGTGCGCCACACTGTCGCCGTCCTGCTCCACCGCGGCAGAAAAGGCGGCGAGCGACTCGCGCATCACCGTCAGGTTCTCGTCATTGCGCCGCAGCGCGGCCAATGCAGCCGCCTCGGTCTCCAGGCTGATGCGCAACTCCAGCACCGCAATGACGTCGCGCACCGTCGCCAGCTGCTCGGGATCGATGCGAAACGCCGGCGCGTCCACCAGGCCCACCACAAAGGTGCCCACGCCGTGCCGCGTGCGCACCAGGCCGGCCGCCTGCAGCTTCGAAATGGCCTCGCGCACCACGGTGCGGCTGACACCGAACTCGCGCATGATCTCGGCCTCGGTGGGCAGCTTGTCGTCGGCCTGCAGGCGGCCCTCGCGAATGCGCTGGCTGAGTGCGTCGACCAGGCCGATGGCCAGGGTGCGGGGACGGCGCACCGTGTCGGGCGGGATGTTCATGGTGGACTCGGGCAAACCCTGAAGGCTTGTTGTTGACACTGCCGTCTGCCTGCACGACGATACCGTGCCTTGTACGACAACTGACGACAGCACATCGTCAGTCGGACTGTAGCAAACCTCCCGCTTGCTTCGCACCCTGTCATGCCACCCGCCCATCCGACCTCCTTGCGTTTTTCCCGCCTGCTGCTGACCGGTGCCGCCGGGGGCCTGGGCCAAGTGCTGCGGCCCCGGCTCAAGGCCTACTGCGACCGCCTGCGGGTCAGCGACATCGCGGCGCTCGGCGAGCCCGCCGCCGGCGAGGAAGTGCAGCAGGTGCGGCTGGAAGACCCGGCCGCCGTGCACGAGATGCTGGCCGGCGTCGACGCGGTCGTGCACCTGGGCGGCTATTCGGTGGAGGGGCCGTTCGAGCCCATCCTGCAGGCCAACATCGTCGGCCTGTACCACCTCTACGAGGCGGCGCGCCGGCATGGCGTGCGGCGTGTCGTCTATGCCAGCTCCAACCACGTGACGGGCTACTACCGGCAGGACGAAGTCATCGACACCCGCGCCTTGCCGCGTCCCGACGGCCTGTACGGCGTCAGCAAGGCCTTCGGCGAAAACCTGGCCAGCTTCTACTTCGACCGCTACGGCATCGAGACCGCCTGCCTGCGCATCGGCTCGTCCACGCCGCGGCCGCTGGACCGGCGCATGCTCGCCACCTGGCTCAGCCATGACGACCTGGAGCGGCTGGTGGTGTCCTGCCTGACGGCGCCGGTGGTGGGCCACAGCATCATCTACGGCGTGTCCGACAACGGCACCCGCTGGTGGGACAACCGCCATGCTGCGCACCTGGGCTATGTGCCGCGCGACAGCGCCGACGCCTGGCGTGCCGAGGTGGAGGCGCGCCAGCCGGTGCTCGACCTGCAGGACCCGGCGGTGCGCCACCAGGGAGGCGTGTTCCTGCACGCCGGCCCTTTCGGGGACTGAGCGTGGACGTCTTGTGCGACCGGCGTGATGCAGTGGGCGAAAGCCCGCTGTGGTCGCCCGACGAGCAGGCCCTGTACTGGGTCGACATCGAGGCACCCGGCCTGTCGCGACTCGACTGGTCGAGCCGCCGGCTCGAGCACTGGCGCTGCCCGGAGCGCATCGCTTGCATCGCGTTGCATGCCGGCGGCGGCCTGGTGGCCGGCATGGAAAGCGGCATCTTCCACCTGCATCCGCGGCCGCACGGCGTGCTGGAGCATCGGCGCCTGGCCAGCGTCGCGCATGCCGCAGCCGACATGCGCTTCAATGACGGCCGCTGCGACCGGGCCGGCCGCTTCTGGGCCGGCACCATGGTGCGCGACATGGCGCTGGCCCGGCCGGCCGGCGTGCTGCACCGCTTCGATGCCGATGGCCTGAGCGCGCCGCTGGTGGACGGCCTCATCACCCCCAATGGCCTGGCCTTCAGCCCCGACGGACGGCGCATGTACTTGTCCGACTCCCATCCGCAGGTGCGCCGAGTCTGGGCTTTCGACCTCGACGAGCAGGGCCGGCCCGGCGGGCGGCGCGAGTTCATCGACATGAACCGCCACCCCGGCCGGCCCGACGGCGCCGCGGTGGACACCGACGGTGGCTACTGGATCTGCGCGAACGACGCCGGCCAGGTGCACCGCTTCACGCCGGACGGCCGGCTTGACCGCTCGCTCAGCGTGCCGGTCAGCAAGCCCGCCATGTGCGCCTTCGGCGGCCCCGCGCTCGACCTGCTCTTCATCACCACGATACGACCGGCCGTGCCGCCGCCGGGGCAGGCTGCCCTGGCCGGCGCGGTGTTCGTCACCCGCCCCGGCGCACAGGGCATCGCCGAGGTTGCGTTCCGCGGCTGACCCGAGGCACGACAAGCACCGCCCACAAGGAGACCCGACCATGTTCACCCTGCCGCGCTTCACCCACCCCGCCAAGGCCTTGCCGCGCCTCGCCGCGCTCGCGATGTCGGCCGCCCTGTCGCTGGGCGCCCACGCCACCGAGTTCCGCTCCTCCGACATCCACCCCGACGACTACCCCACGGTGGCCGCCGTGAAGTACATGGGCCAGGTCTTGCAGAAGCTGACCAACGGCAAGCACAGCGTGGCGGTCTTCAGCAACGGCCGGCTCGGCAGCGAGAAGGACGCGATCGAGCAGACCAAGCTGGGTGCGATGGCCATGACACGGGTGAACATCGCGCCGATGAACAACATTTGCCCGGCCACCGTGGTGCCGACCATGCCCTTCCTGTTCCGCAGCAAGGAGCACCTGCGGGCGGTGCTGGACGGGCCGATCGGCGAAGAGATCCTGAAAAGCTGCGAGCCGCAGGGCTTCATCGGCCTGGCCTTCTACGACAGCGGTGCCCGCTCGGTCTATTCGGTGAAGAAGCCGATCCGCACCCTGGCAGACGCGCGCGGCATGAAGGTCAGGGTGCAGCAGTCCGACCTGTGGGTGTCCCTGCTGGAAGCGATGGGCGCCAACGCCACGCCGATGCCGTTCGGCGAGGTGTACACCGCGCTGAAGACCGGCCTGGTCGACGCGGCAGAGAACAACTACCCCTCCTACGAAAGCTCGCGCCACTTCGAGGTGGCCCGCTACTACTCCAAGACCGAGCACTCGATGGCGCCCGAGATGCTGCTGTTCAGCAAGCGGGTGTGGGACAAGCTCAGCGCCGACGAGCAGAAGGCGCTGCGCCAGGCGGCCCGCGAATCGGTGCCCTACATGCGCCGGCTGTGGGACGAACGCGATGCCCGCTCGCTGGCCGCCGTCAAGGCCGCCGGCGCCCAGGTGGTCGAGGTCGACAAGGCATCCTTCCAGGCGGCCATGAAACCGGTCTACGACAAGTACGTGACCGACCCGCGCCTGAAAGAGATGGTCAAGCGCATCCAGGACACCCAGTGAGCGAGGCCACCATGAATCCCACTCTCGCCAAGGCGCCCCTGGGGCGCGCTGCGCCGCAGGCGGCCGGCAGCGGGCTGGCCGTGCGGCTGTGCACGGCGTACAGCCGCCTGTGCGCCATGCTGGCGCGGACCTGCATGGTGCTGGGCGTGGCCGGCCTGATTGCGCTGGTGGCGGCCGTCTCCTGGCAGGTCTTCGGTCGCTATGTGCTCAACAGCACACCCACCTGGGCCGAGAGCCTGGCCCTGGTGCTCGTGCTCTACGTCACCATGCTGGGCACCGCGGCCGGCGTGCGCGATGCCGGCCACATCGGCCTGGAGTCGCTGCTGGTCCTGCTGCCGGCGGCCGTGCGGCGGCGCTTCGAGATGCTGATCCACCTGCTGGTGGGCAGCTTCGGTGCCCTGATGAGCATCGGCTGCCTGGAGCTGGCCCAGTCGGTGGCCGACTACCGGCTGCCCACGCTCGGCATCTCGGAAGCTTTCAAGTACTGGCCGGCGGTGATCGCCGGCGTGCTGATCGTGATGTTCTCCCTGGAACACCTCATCGCCCTGGTGCGCGGCACCGACGTGGAGCCCGCATGGCACTGAGCGTCCTCACCCTGGCCTTCTTCGGCCTGCTGATCATCGGCGTGCCGGTGGCGTTCTCGATCGGGCTGTCGGCCCTGGCCACCATTGCCTGGGAGGGGCTGCCGCTGGCGGTCGGCTTCCAGCAGATGACCTCGGGCATGAACGCTTTCTCCTTCCTGGCCATTCCCTTCTTCATCTTCGCCGGCGAGTTGATGCTGCACGGCGGCATTGCGGACAAGATCGTCGATTTCGCACGCAGCCTGGTCGGCCACATCCGGGGCGGGCTCGGCATGTCGAACGTGGTGGCCAACACCCTGTTCGGCGGCGTCTCGGGCTCGCCGGTGGCCGACGTCTCGGCCATGGGCGCGGTGATGATCCCGATGATGAAGAAGGAGGGCTACCACGCCGACTACGCCGTCAACGTCACGACGCACGCGGCGCTGGTCGGCGCCCTGATGCCCACCAG
Source organism: Eleftheria terrae (assembly GCF_030419005.1). Lineage (NCBI taxonomy): Bacteria > Pseudomonadati > Pseudomonadota > Betaproteobacteria > Burkholderiales > Eleftheria > Eleftheria terrae. Next base: position 689,277 of record NZ_CP106951.1, on the reverse strand, counting down.
CCACAACATGATCATCTACACCCTGGCCGCCGGCGGCAAGGTGTCGCTGGCGGCGCTGATCCTGGCCGGCATGCTGCCAGCCTTGCTGCTGACGCTGTGCAACCTGGCGGCGGCCTACCTGGTGGCGGTGCGGCGGGGCTATCCGGCCGGCCGTTTCCCCGGCTGGGCCATCGTCGCGCGCAGCTTCGCGGCCTCGCTGCCGGGGCTGCTGGTGGTGGTGGTGATCCTGGGCGGCATTCTTTCCGGCGTGTTCACCGCCACGGAGTCGGCGGCCGTGGCAGTGCTGTACGCGCTGGGACTGACCGTGCTCGTCTATCGCAGCCTCAGCTGGGAGCACTTCCTGAAGGCCGGGGCCAAGGCGGTCAAGACCACCGGCATCGTGCTGCTGCTGATCGGCATCTCGGGCATCTTCGGCTACCTGATCAGCCTCTACGGCGTGGCCGAGCTGACCGGCCGGGCGCTGGCTGCGGTGACCGAGAACCCGTGGCTGATCTTCCTGCTGATCAACGTCATCCTGTTCCTGCTCGGCACCTTCCTCGACATGGCGGCAACCATCCTGATCTGCACGCCCATCTTCCTGCCCATCGCCCAGCACTACGGCATGAGCGAGATCCAGTTCGGCATCATGCTGCTGCTCAACTGCGCACTCGGGCTCAACACGCCGCCGGTCGGCACCGTGCAATTCGTCGGCTGTGCGATTGGCGGTGTGTCGGTGGGGCAGGTGATGCGCACCATCTGGCCCTTCTACGGCGCGCTGCTCGTCGCGCTGCTGGGGGTGACCTACGTGCCCGCCTTCTCGATGTGGCTGCCGGAGCTGCTGCTGAAGTGAGGCGGCCGCCGCGGCGCGGGCGGCGGGCTCCGCCGCCGGCTTTCGGCGGGCAGCCACTAACTCAGGCTGACCCCCCGCGAACAAGCGGTTTGTTTCTTGTTGTTTCCACCGGGTCGCGGATTTATCGTCCGAACCGGGCAAACTCCCGAAGTTTCCGCCAGAGAACTGCCGGCCGCGACCGAGGTGACGGCGCCGGCCGGAGACAGGTGAGGACGGCCCTGCCGCCCCCCGGGTGTACCCCCGGCTCGGCGCTAGGCCCGGCAGGGAGGAAAGAGCAAGCAACATGTCAGAAGCAGGAAGTTCAAGCGGGCGTCGCCCGGACCCATTGACGGACACGCCGTCCCCGGCGGCTCGGCCGCACGAGGATGACGCGACCCGCATCTGGTCGACACTGGCGCCCGCCAGCACGCCGGCCGCGCCGGTGCCGCCCAGCGTGGCCGCCGCGCCGGTGGCGCCCATGGCCCCCGTTCCACCGGTGCCGCCGGTGCAAACCCCCACCGCGCCCGCCGTGCCGCCGGCGCCGCCGCTGGCCCAGCCGCAAAGGCCGATCGCCGGCACGTTGCCGGGCAGCGCCGCCGTAGGCAGCGCCGCGGTGCGCCAAGTCGGCCGCTACCAGATCCTGGAGCGCCTGGGCAGCGGGGCGATGGCCACCGTCTTCAAGGCGCACGACCCCGGCATCGGCCGCGACGTGGCCATCAAGTTCCTGCATGCGTCGTTGTGCGAGGAAGAGGGCTACCGGGCCCGCTTCCTGCGCGAAGCGCGGGCGGCCGGCGGGCTGTCGCACGCCAACATCGTCACCGTGCACGACGTCGGCGAGATCGAAGGCCGGCCCTACATGGCCATGGAGCTGATCGAGGGCCAGCCCCTCAACGAGCTGATGGACCAGGGCAAGCCGCTGCCGCTGCGCGACGTGCTGGTGATGGGTATCCAGCTGGCCCGGGCGCTCGACTATGCGCATTCGCGCGGTGTGGTGCACCGCGACATCAAGCCGGCCAACATCCTGCGCCCCAAGGGCAGCCGCACCATCAAGGTGACCGACTTCGGCATCGCCCACATGGAAAGCGGCGCCGACCAGCGCACCCGGGTCGGCGACATCCTCGGCACGCCACAGTACATGTCGCCCGAGCAGACCCAGGGCCACAAGATCGACGGTCGCTCCGACCTGTTCTCGGCCGGCATCGTGCTCTACCAGATGCTCACCGGCCAGCGCCCCTTCCTGGGCGAGAGCCTGGTGGCGCTGGCGGTACAGATCGCCAACCAGGAGCCGACCCCGATCGACAAGCTGCGCCCCGGGCTGCCGCCGGCCTTGCGCCGGGTGGTCGACCGCTGCCTGGCCAAGTCGCCGGACCGGCGCTTCCAGAGCGGCAAGGAACTGGCCGAGGCGCTCGGCAAGGTGCTGGCCGAGGTCGATGCCGCCGCCCGCGAGAAGGACCGCCCCCGCATCGTGCCGCTGCGCGTGAAGTGGGCCGCGATGATGGCGCTGATCGTCGCGGTGGTGATGGCCATCACCGCCACCGTCATCACGCAGCGGCAGTACGCCGCGATGATCAGCCAGGTCACCGACTACGGCGCCGCCTTGTCGCGCTTCATTGCCGCGCAGAACGCGGTGCCGGCGCTGTCGGAGGACTGGGCGGCGGTGGAGGTCGGCGTGCAGGAGGTCATGAAGACCCGCGACTTCGACAGCGTCACCGTGATCGACCGCGAAGGCATCGTGCGCGCGGCCAGCCGGCCGGCGCTGCTGGGCCGGCCCTACGAGCCCCCGCAGGGCGAGGCCCTGGGCCAGCGCGAGGGCGGCGTGGCCGTGTCGCGCTACACCGTGCAGGGCAAGACGGTGCTCGGCTTCCAGGTGCCCATCACCTTCCAGGACAAGCAGGTCGGCCGGGTCGCGCTCGGGCTGCCCGAGCAGCCGCTGGCGCAGGTGGCCCGGCTGTCGATGATCCTGATGGTGGTGCTGGTGGTCGTGACGGTGCTCGCGGTGGCCATCGCGATGTATTTTGTTGCCAACTGGTTCGCCCAGCCGATCAAGTTGCTGACCGAGTCGATGGGCGAGATCGCCCGCGGCCGCTTCGACCACCGCATCCGCGAACAACGCAAGGACGAGTTCGGCCAGCTGTATGTCGCCTTCGACCAGATGGCGCAGGCCCTGCAAGACCGTCAATCAGGCAACCTCGGCCTGACCACCGGCGCGCCGCTCGGCGCGACCCAGCACGGCACGACTGCGGCCGGCAGCAGCGCCTCCAAACCGGCACCCTAGGGAGTACAGATGGGTTCATCCACACCACGGCGGCCTGCCACGGGCCGCATCGCGGGGGCGCTGCGCGGCCTCGCGCTGGGCAGCCTGGCCTGCCTGCTGGCCGCCTGCGGCGGCCTGCCGACCGGCCCGGCGACCGGCAACGGCTCGGGCGAGATCCTGGGCCGCAGCCCGCGCTTCGTGATCTACCAGCCGGGCCCCGGCGACAACCTGCGCAGCATTGCCAGCCGCTTCCTCGGCGACGAGGACCGCTACTGGGTGATCGGCGACTTCAACAACATCGACGAGGCGCAAGCCGGCGAGCCGCTCGCCATCCCGCTGAAGACGCTGAATCCGTCCGGCATCTACGCCGACTACTACCAGACGGTGCCCATCCTCTGCTACCACCGCTTCGGCACGGTGGGCGGCAAGATGGCGGTGTCGGCGGCCAGCTTCGCGGCCCAGCTCGAATGGCTGGCCCGCAACGACTACCACGTGATCCGCCTGGAACAGCTGATGGCCTACCTGGAAGGCGGCCAGCCGCTGCCCAAGCGCTCGGTGGTCATCACGATCGACGACGGTTTCGAGTCGGTGCACCGCTATGCCTTCCCGCTGCTGCGCAAGTACAACATGCCGGCCACGCTGTTCGTCTACACCGACTTCATCGGTGGCGGCGAGGCGCTGAGCTGGCCCCAGCTGCAGGAGCTGGCCGATTCCGGCCTGGTCGACATCCAGGCGCATTCCAAGACCCACCGCAACCTGCTGGATCGGCCGCCCGGCCTGCCGGAAGCCGCCTACCGCCAGCAGTTGCAGGCCGAGGCCCAGGTGCCGCGCGAGGTGCTCGAGCGCAAGCTGAAGAAGGTCAAGGTGCGGCATTTCGCCTATCCCTACGGCGATGCCAACGAAGCGGTGCTCGAAGCCATGGAGCGCAACAAGTACGACATGGCCGTCACCGTCAATCCGGGTGGCAACGCCTTCTTCGCCCAGCCGCTGATGCTCCGGCGCAGCATGATCTACCGAGACGACAGCCTCACCACCTTCCGCGCCAAGCTGCAGGTCACGCAGGGAACACGCAAGCCATGACATCGCCTCTTCCTGCCTTCCGTCTTGCTTCCGTGCTGGCACGCAGTGCCCGCCTTGCGGCCGCTGGCGGCCTGTCCCTGGGCCTGCTGGCTTGCGCCGGCGGCCCGCCCAGTGCGCCGGAGGAGGCACCCGCGCCCTTGCCGGCCGTGCAGGGCTCCCGCAATGCGAGCTACGAAAGCGAGCTGCGCCAGCGGGCCCAGACCCAGACGCAGCAGCGGCGGCTGGCCGATGCGGCCGTCAGCTGGGAACTGCTCACCGTGTTGCGCCCCGAGGTGGACGAATACCGCGAGCGCCTGGCCGACGTGCGCCGGCACATCGAGCTGGCCGTCGCCGAACACGCGCGGCGTGCCCAGCAGTTCCAGCGTCGTGGCGAGCTCGACCGTGCGGCGTCGCAGCACCTGGCCGTGCTGGCCCTGAAGCCGGACGACGAGGTGGCCGCCGATGCCCTCCGCGCCATCGAGCGCGAGCGCAACCGGCGCAACTACCTCGGCAAGTACTCGCGCATCACGCTCGCGAAGCGGCTTGGATCGTCGCCTTTCATGGTGGCGCAGCCCGATGACGCCTTGACCGCCTCGCCCGGCCGCCGCAGCGGCGCCGTGCGCTGAGGCGGCGGCCGCCCCGGCTGCTGGAGCGCAGGCGCCGGCTTGGCGACACTGGGGGCTTCTGCTAAGGTCCGCCGCATGCAGGTGCTCTCCAGGATGTCTCCTCGCGAGAGTGAAACGGGAACGCGGTGAGGCCGGCCCCCAGGCGCCGGCGCAGGCCGCGACTGCCCCCGCAACGGTAGGCAAGGGTGGCCGCGTCATCGACGCCACTGGAGTGCGTTCAGGCTCCGGGAAGGCGACGCGGCAGGGCTTGCAAGTCCGGAGACCGGCCTGCATGCGCGCGCCGGTGCCCTCGTGCGTCGGCCGCGTTCAAGCGTTCCGCTTGCGGTGGGCGAGCGGTGCGGGGTGCGCGGACGCCTGTTGTCGTACGGTTGGATGGATGTGCAGGTCCATCCGGCCGGTGGCTGCCGCTCGCCTCGTCGTCTGATGAGGAGCAGCACCGCATGGACTTCGAACTGAACGAAGACCAGCAAGCCTTTCGCCGCGCTGCGCGCGATTTCGCCGAGCGTGAGCTGGCCCCCCACGCCGCGCGCTGGGACCAGGAAGGGCATTTTCCAAAAGCACAGCTCGCGCTGGCCGGCCAGCTCGGCTTCTGCGCGCTCTATACCCCACAGCCCCTGGGCGGCAGCGGCCTGTCGCGACTGGACGCGACGCTGGTGTACGAGGAACTGGCGCGTGTCGATCCTTCGACCACGGCCTACCTGAGCATCCACAACATGGCCACCTGGATGGTGGCGCGCTGGGGCCGGCCCGACCTGGCCGGGCAGTGGATACCGCGGCTGGCCAGTGGCACTGCGCTGGCGTCCTACTGCCTCACCGAGCCGGGTGCCGGCTCCGACGCCGCCGCGCTGCGCACCACCGCGCGGCGCACCGCCGACGGCTGGTGCATCGACGGCAGCAAGGCCTTCATCTCCGGCGCCGGCGAGACCGAGTTGCTGGTGGTCATGGCCCGCACCGGTGGCCCGCAGGCCGACGGCATCTCGGCCTTCGCGGTGCCGGCCGACACACCGGGCATCCGCTATGGGCGCCGGGAAGCGAAGATGGGCTGGAACAGCCAGCCCACCCGGGCGGTGCACTTCGATGCAGTGCAGGTCGGGCCGCAGCACCTGCTCGGCCAGGCGGGCGAGGGCTTTCGCATGGCGATGCGCGGCCTCGATGGCGGCCGCCTTGGCATCGCGGCCTGTTCGGTCGGCGGGGCCCAGGGCGCATTGGACGCCGCCTGCCGGCACCTCTGCGAGCGGCGCCAGTTCGGCCGCCCGCTGGCGCAGTTCCAGGCCTTGCAGTTCAAGCTGGCCGACATGGCGACCGAGCTGACCGCCGCGCGCCAGATGGTGCGCCTGGCCGCCTCGCGCCTGGACCGCGACGACCCGCACGCCAGCGTCTATTGCGCGATGGCCAAGCGGCTGGCCACCGACGCCGGCTTCGAGGTCTGCAACCAGGCGCTGCAGTTGCACGGCGGCTATGGCTACACCCGCGATTACCCGCTGGAGCGGCTATTGCGCGACCTGCGGGTGCACCAGATCCTGGAAGGCAGCAACGAGATCATGCGGGTCATCGTCGCCCGGCACCTGCTGGAGCAGCCTGACCTGGAGCACCTGAGGTGAGGCGCCAAGGGCGCATGATCGTCCCGGGCGCCCTTGGCGGCGCCTGTTTCGCGGCTGTGTCTGTACACGAGGGCGGCAAGCCCGCCAGGAGGCAAGGATGACGACCATCGCATTTTTCGGCCTCGGCAACATGGGTGGCCCGATGGCGCGCCGCCTGTTGGGCGCCGGCCACCAGTTGCTGGGCCTCGACCCGTCGGCGGCGGCATGCGCCGCCTTCGCCGCAGCGGGCGGGCTGGTGGCTTCCAGTGGCCCGCAGGCGGTGGCCGACGCCGAGGTGGTGATCTCGATGCTGCCGGCGGCCCAACATGTCGAGCGCCTCTACCTGGGCGACGGGGTGGCGGACGGCCTGCTCGACCACATCGATGCCGACGCACTGGTGATCGACTGCTCCACCATCGGCCCGCATCCCGCCCGCCGGCTGGCCGAGCGCTGCCAGGCGCGTGGCATCGATTGCCTGGACGCGCCGGTGTCCGGCGGCACCGCGGGAGCCGAAGCCGGCACGCTCACCTTCATGGTCGGCGGCCCGGCGGCTGCGCTGGAACGGGCGCAGCCCGTGCTGCAGGCCATGGGCAGCCAGGTCTTCCACGCCGGCGCGGCCGGGGCCGGGCAGGCCGCCAAGCTCTGCAACAACATGCTGCTGGGGGTGTTGATGGCCGGCACGGCCGAGGCACTGCAACTCGGCGCGGCGCATGGGCTGGACGTCGCAGTGCTGTCGCAGATCATCTCGCGCAGCTCCGGCCGCAACTGGGCACTGGAGGTCTACAACCCGTGGCCGGGCGTGATGCCGACGGCGCCAGCCTCGCGTGGCTACAGCGGCGGCTTCGCCAGCGCGCTGATGCTCAAGGACCTGGGGCTGGCCGCCGAAGCGGCGCTGCAGAGCGGCACCCCGACGCCGCTGGGCGAACTGGCGCGCAACCTGTACGCGCTCCATAACGCGGCCGGCCAGGGCGGCCGCGATTTCTCCAGCATCCTGGAGTTGCTGCGCCCACCGGCGGCCTGAGGTGGCGGACGGCGGGCCAGGGGCTCACTTCAGCGTCTTGAACTTCTCCTTCAGCGACACGGCCTTGCGGCGCTCCAGCCGGGCAGTGTCGTTCTCGGGGTCCAGTTCGAGCACCCGGTCCCACTGGCGGATGGCACCGTCCAGGTCCTGCCGTGCGAAGGCGCTGCGAGCGTTCACGGTGTGGCGCGAGACCAGCTGCTTGCGCAGCTGGGCGGCCTTGCCGGCCGCGGCAGGGTGGCCGAGGCTCGCGGCGCGGCGGTACTCGGCCAGCGCGCGGTCGGCATCGCCAGCCCGCTCGGCCGACTCGCCCATGCTGAGTGCCCGCTCACCGGCCGAAGGCTCCGGCGGTGCCGGCGGTGGGGGAGGCGGCGGTGGTGGCGGCGGCGGCGGGGGAGGCGGCGGCGGTGGCGGTGGCGGCGGAGGCTCCCGCTTCGGCTCCTGCCGCGGCGGAGGGGCTTCGCGCTCACGCTCACGCTCACGGTCGCGATCGCGGTCGCGTTCCCGATCACGTTCGCGCTCCAGCGTGCCGGGCGGCGGCGCCTTGCCTGGAATGCGCAGCACCTGCCCGCCGCTGACCTGGCGGGGGGCCTTGATGTCGTTGTAGCGGGCGAGGATGTAGAAGGCGTAGATGTCGCCGAGGAAGCGGCCGGCGATCTTGGACAAGGTGTCGCTCGGGCGCACGGTGTAGGCAAACGACTCGCGGCCGAGCGTGGCCACCGGGTCGGCGGTGATCTGGCGCATCAGGTTGAGGGCCAGCTTGTTGGTCGGGTCCAGCGACAGGGCCCGCTGCAACTCCTGCTTCGCCTGCTCTTCGTTGCCGGCTTCCAGCGCATCGGCGGCGGCCAGGGCGCTGCGCTGGGCCTGCTGCAGCATGGCAGGCGTGCGCACGGTGGGTGCGCTGGCAGCCGCCGGCGGCTCGACGGCCGCCTCGGGAGCGGGCGGTGGTTCTGCGGGAGGAGGGGTGGTACAGCCCGCCAGCAAGCCGAGCACGGCCGGCAGCACGAGCGCCACACGCGGGTTCTTAGAAAGCTTGAACGTCATCCGTTAGCCAAGTGGTCCGTGTTGTAAGACGGATTAGATGGGAAAACTCCGGCCCTCGCCAATGCTGGCCACGTTGCGCGTGCAGCGGTGCGGAACTAGTTGACGTTTTTGACGCGGTACCGGGCTGCCGCGAGGCTGGGCGCGGGCTCCCGCTAGCCTATCGCACCGATGAAAAAAACGCATCGCCCGTACAGGGGGGCGGGCAAGGCAATTGCCTCATGAGCTGGGTCGCCCCAGCTTCGCGCTGGTCGTCGTCCCACGTTTTTCAAGGAGTCAAAATGTTCGCTCACAACAAGCGGTTGCAGTACACAGTCCGCGTCAGCGAGACCAATCCCGGCCTGGCCAATCTGCTGCTGGAGCAATTCGGCGGGCCTCAGGGGGAACTGGCCGCCGCCTGTCGCTATTTCACCCAGGCCCTGGCTGAAGACGATCCAGGCCGCAAGGACATGCTGATGGACATTGCCACCGAGGAGCTGAGCCACCTGGAGGTGATCGGCACCATCGTGGCGATGCTCAACAAGGGTGCCAAGGGTCGCATCTCCGAAGGGGTGGAAGAGGAAGCGGAGATGTACCGCTCCATCACGGGTGCCGGCAATGACTCGCATGTGACGCAGGTGCTGTATGGCGGCGGTCCGGCGCTGACCAATTCGGGCGGTCAGCTCTGGAACGCCGGCTACATCGACTCGATCGGTGACCCATCCGCCGACCTGCGCTCTAACATCGCCGCCGAGGCGCGCGCCAAGATCATCTACGAACGCCTCATCAACGCCACCGACGACCCCGGCGTGAAGGAGGCCCTGGGCTTCCTGATGACGCGCGAGATCGCGCACCAGCAATCCTTCGAGAAGGCGCTGTACTCGATGCAGCCCAACTTCCCTCCGGGCAAGCTGCCGGGCGACCCGCGCTTCACCAACGCCTACTTCAACATGTCGCAGGGCGAAGGGGACATGCGCGGGCCGTGGAACAGCGATGACAACTTCCGCTACATCACCGACCGCGACGAGCAGCAGGCGGTGGACGGCGGCACCGGCCTGCCGGAGCTGCGGCTCAAGCCCGACGAGTTGGCCGTGGCCAAGCAGCTGGTGGCCCGGACCTCGTCCGACCCGACGTCCGATCCGATGACCGGCGCCGAACTGGGCATGGGCCCGAACGAAGCGCTGCTCGACCCGGCCACCGCGTCTTCGGCCCAGGCGCGCAGCCGCCTGGCCCCGGGTACCGGCAAGACGCACTGATGGAAACGGAAGGCGGAACCGCCTTGGAAAAGGCATAAGGTGCAAAGCGGCGGCTTCCGGCCGCCGCCCACCACCACCGCAATGGAGTGACACACGTGGCAGCCCTCGATCCTTTCGACGCCCCCCGTCTCCCGCCGTCATTGACACGGCCGCGGCCCCGGCAGCTGCTTGGGCTCGCCCTGTGGGTGGCCGGTGTCTGCGCCGGGGTGTGGCTGCTGTGGCGGCAACTGGCCGCCGCCGATCCGCGGGTCGGCCAGGCGTGGCTGGGCGGCCTGATGGCCGCTGCCGCCACCGCCTTGGGCACCTTGCCGGTGTTGCTGGCCCACACGCCACCGGCCGAGCGCACGCGCGATGCCATGCTCGGCTTCGGCGCCGGCGTGATGCTGGCGGCCTGCTCCTTCTCGCTCATCGTGCCGGGCCTGGAGGTCGCGGTGCAGCAGGGCGCGGGTCACTGGGGCTCGGCCCTGATCGTCGGCGCCGGCATCCTGCTGGGCGGCGGTTTCGTGTTCGCGCTGGACCGGTGGCTGCCACACGAACATTTCATCAAGGGACGTGAAGGCAAGCAGGCGGCGCTGCTCAAGCGCACTTGGCTGTTCGTCTTCGCGATCTTTCTGCATAACCTGCCGGAGGGGCTGGCCATAGGCGTCGCCTTCGCCGGCAACGACCCGCTGGCCGGCAGTGCGCTGGCCACCGGCATCGCGATCCAGGACGTGCCCGAAGGCCTGGTGGTGGCGCTTGCGCTGCGCACCGCCGGCTATGGGCGGCTGACGGCCGGCGCCCTGGGGGCGGCCACCGGGCTGGTGGAGCCGCTGGGCGCAGTGCTGGGGGCGCTGGTGCTGGCGTTGTCGGCGGTGCTGCTGCCCTGGGGGCTCGCCTTCGCGGCCGGCGCGATGCTCTATGTCATCAGCCACGAGATCATCCCGGAGTCGCATCGCCAGGGCCATGAAGCCTGGGCCACCGGGGGCCTGATGCTCGGCTTCGTCATCATGATGCTGCTGGACACGGCGCTGGGCTGAAGCACTGGCGCGGATGTCCGCCGCCCGCCGCCACCAGGCGCGGCATCGGGCACCGGGTATCCCGCAAGAAACGTGACGGAAGTCACGACCGGCCACCCTCCTGCCGGGGCGGTGCTGGGGCCGGACCGGGCCGCTCGCGCCAGGCAGCGGGGGACCGCGCGCGGCACGCGCCTGCCGTTTGTCGGGGCGATGGGGTCGATGGTCGTGCGCCGGTGCACGGCACGCCGCGATCCGGGCATGATGCGCGGCTTTTCGCCCATCCCTCCTCAGAAGAATCGCCATGTCCTTGTCCAGCGGTGCTGCCCAGCGCCTTTCCTTCCTGTTTGCCGCCGCGATGGCAGCGGCGCTGGTCGCCTGTGGTGGCGGGGGTGGAGGCGGGGGCGGGCAGGACGACACGCCGCAGGACAGCGGTGGCCCGGGCACGGTGGCGCCGGCGCCCGGCGAGCCGCAGGCGCCCGGCGAGCCGCAGGCGCCCGGCGAGCCGCAGGCGCCCGGCGAGCCGCAGGCCGTCCTTGCGGACTGCGGCCTGCCCGACTTCAAGGCCGAGGCGGTGCGGCTGATCAACCAGCACCGTGCGGCCGGTGCCAGCTGTGGCAGCAAGGGCAGCTTCGCGCCGGCCGGCGCGGTGGCCTGGAACGACCAGCTCGCCGCGGCCGCCGCCGGCCACGCGGGCGACATGGCCCAGCACGACTACTTCGACCACACCAGCCGCGACGGCCGCACCTTCGTGCAACGCATCGAGGCCGCCGGCTACCGCTGGTCCTCGGCTTCGGAGAACATTGCCGCCGGGCAGGCAAGCGTCGCCACGGTCGTGGCCGGCTGGATGAAGAGCGACGGCCATTGCGCCAACCTCATGGGCAATGGCGTGCGCCATATCGGGCTGGCTTGCGTGAAGGCCACCGGCGCTGCCTACAACAAGTACTGGGTGCTCAACCTGGCGGCACCGCGGTAAGCGGGCCACCCAGGACGCGGCGCCAGCACACCGCGCCGATACAGCGGACGCTCAAGCTCGACCCGCCCGCTCAGTGAGCTGGCCGGCAAACGCCGGTCGCCCCTGGCCTGGCGGGCCGTCAACGGCGGCCTTCGCCTGATGCGCCCTGGCGTCCTGGCGCGATGGGACGGCACGGGCCGACCTCGGCGGCGCTCCTCGCGGGCCCCGGCTCCTGCGGGGCCTGCCTCGGCATGCCGGGTCAGCCCGCCACTGCCGGTTCGTTGCCGGCGCCGAGGCGGAAGCTCTCGACCGCGCGGGCCAGCTGCATCGCATGCGCTTTCAGGCTGTCGGCCGCCGCGCTCGACTGCTCCACCAGTGCCGCGTTCTGCTGTGTCATCTGGTCCAGCTGGTCCACCGCGGTCTTGACGTGGCCGATGCCGTCCGCCTGCTCGCTGGAGGCGGCCGAGATCTCCGCGATCATGTCGGTGACCTGCTGCACGCTGGCGACGATCTCGCGCATCGTCGCGCCAGCGCCGTTGACGAGGGCGGCGCCGGTTTCCACACGGTCCACGCTCAGGCCGATGAGGCCCTTGATCTCCTTGGCCGCCTGGGCCGAGCGGCCCGCCAGGCTGCGCACCTCCGAGGCCACCACCGCGAAGCCGCGGCCCTGCTCGCCGGCACGTGCTGCCTCGACCGCCGCATTGAGGGCCAGGATGTTGGTCTGGAAGGCGATGCCGTCGATCACACCGATGATGTCGGCAATCCGCTTGCTGCTGTCGTTGATCTCGTCCATGGTGCTCACCACCTGGTCCACCACCGCGCCGCCCCGGCGGGCGACTTCTGCCGCCGAGGTGGCCAGCTCGCTGGCCCGGCGCGAGGCCTCGGCCGACTGGGCCACGGTGACGGCCAGCTGCTCCATCGAGCTGGCGGTTTCCTGCAGGCTGCTGGCGGCCTGTTCGGTGCGGCGGCTCAGGTCTTCGCTGCCGGAAGCCACCTCGCTGCTGGCCACGCGGATCGATTCGCTGGCCTGGCGGATGTCGCCCACCATGCCGCGCAGCGAGCGGTGCATGGTGGACAGGGAGCGGCCAAGCTGCCCGGTCTCATCGCGGCCGCCTTCGCTCAGCTGCCCGGTGAGGTCACCGGTGGCAATGCGGGCCGCCGCCTGCTGCGCCTCGCCCAGCGGCCGCACGATGCTGCGCCGCAGTGCGCCGCCGAGCGCCAAGGCCAGCACCACGTTGATGCCGACCGCCACGAGGTTGATCCAGCGGGTGGCATCCAGCTTGTGCACCGTGGCCACCACGCCGTCCTTGACGCGCTGGTCCTGTAGCTCCAGCAGCCGGTTGGCGCTGGCCAGGTACTCCTTGGTGACGTCGCGGAAGCGCGCCATGGCCTGGGCCAGCGCGGCGGCATCGCCACTCTCCTTGGCCTTGAACATCTCGTCACGCAAGCGCAGGTAGCGGCTGCGTGCCTCGCCCAGCGCCGCCTGCAGCGCCTTGCCTTCCGCGCTCGTCTCAAGCTCGGTGAACTCCTTGATCAGCTCCGACGTGCGGGCGGTGGTCGCCTTCACTTCATTGGCGACCTCGGCACTCAGGGCCGCATCGCTGCTCATGGCCTGCGCGAGCGCACGGCTGCCGTTGACGGCAATGTTCTGCTGCCACTCCGCCATCAGGGCGTGGCGGCGCGCCTGGGGGCCGCCGGCCTCGACCACCAGGTCCTTGATGCCGGCCACATTGACGAGGCTCAGGGCCAGCGACACGAGCATCAGCAAGACGACGAGGCCGAAGCTCAATGCCAGGCGGCTGCCGATGCGCAGGTTGTTGAAGAATTTCATGGTCTACCAGGCTGTGTAGTGCGGCTGCGCTCCGCGGGTTGTGATCAGGGGCCGCGCCGATCGATTTCGCACGGTGGTGCGCAAATGGCGATCGGCGGACCGGCAGGCCGCGTTTTCGGCCCGCCTGCCGCGCGACTTGAGCCGGCGCCGCCACGGCGGTGGCATCAGCGTGACGGATTTGCCGATCTGCGGTAGTCAGTGGTGCAGCCGCCCGGGAGACCGGGCCCCGCTCAACCGCGGCGGGTGTAGTAGGCCAGCAGCGCCCGCGTGTAGTCCATGCCGGCCTTGTGCGCGGTCTCGCGGCCGAAGCGCTCGCCCATCAGGTCGAGCGGACGGCGCAGCTCGGCGCTTGGCGGCTCCACCGTCATGCGGTGGGCGGTCAACTGCTGCTTGGCGGCTTCGTCGGCCTGGCGAGCCAGCTGCCAGCCGCTGCTTTCGGCCTGGCGCGCCGCCTGCAGCAGCGCGGCGCGGGCCGGGTCGGGCAAGCCGCGCCAGACGGCGTCGCTCGCACATACCATGTTCTTCGGAATCCAGGCGCGCAGGTCGATGAAGGTGCTCATCGAGCTCCAGGCCTGGCAATCGACGCCGGTGCTGCTCGAGGTGAACATCGCGTCCAGCCGGCCATCGGCGACGGCGCGAGGCAGGTCGGCCGCGGCGACCGTCACCGCATGGGCGCCCACCAGCTCGGCGAGCCGCTGTGTGGTCTCGTCGTAGACCCGCAGCCGCAGCCCCTTCAGGTCCTGCAGGCGGCCGACCGGGTGGCGGCAGAACAGGCCCTGGGCCGGCCACGGCACCGCATACAGCACCCGCACGCCACGCTCGCCCAGTTGCTGCTGGACCGCCTCGCGGGTGGCTTCCCACAGGTGCTGCGCATCCTCGAAGCTGCGCACGATGAAGGGCAGGGCATCGATGCCCAGCAGCGCATGCTGGCTGGCGCAGGCCGACATCAGCACCTCGCCGAAGGCCAGCTCCTGGCGTTGCAGGGCCGGCAGCACCTGATCCATCGGCTTGAGGCGCCCGTCGGGCACCACCTCGATGTCCAGGCTGCCGCGTGACAGGCTGGCCGCCTGGCTGGCGAAGGCGCGCAGGTTGCGGCCGTGGAAGAGAGCGTCGCCGTAGGCGCCGGACAGGCGCAGCCGGGACGTGCTGGCACGGGCGGGCCGCTGCAAGGCGCCCACGGCGCAGGCAGCGACGCCACCCAGCGCCAGGCGGCGGGACAGGGTCATTCGATTCCTCCTGAGGATGAGCAAGGCAGCCGCAAGGGCCGGCGCAGGCCGGACGCCCCCGCGGCAGGGCCCGGCCGGCCCGCCGCAATGCGGCGCTTCGGCCGCCGGTGCCGAGGCTGAAGTCTAGGGTAAACCCTTGAACCAAGCCGGGGACAGAGGGTCATCCGGGGCAACCCGCAGTGCACCTGCATGACGGCCGACTTCTGAAAATCGCTGTCGCTTTGCCGCAAGACCGGGGCACGGCGCCTGCCTAGACTGGCGCCACCCATCACCCCAGCGACGAACGCCATGAATGCCAAGCTGCAGCCCGCGCCCGAACCCCAAGCCGTCTCGCGTGCCGATTTCGATGACCTGCTGGTGCCGGTCTATGCCCCGAGCCAGGTGGTGCCGCGCCGTGCCCGCGGCCTGTGGCTGCAGGACCAGCAAGGCGTGGAATACCTCGACCTGACCAGCGGCATCGGCGTCACCAGCCTGGGCCATGCGCATCCCGCGGTGGTGCAAGCGCTGCAGGCGCAGGCCGAGCAGCTCTGGCACGTGGGCAACGGCTACACCAACGAGCCGGTGCTGCGGCTCGCTTCGCTGCTCACCGGGGCGACCTTTGCCGACCGGGCCTTCTTCTGCAATTCCGGCGCCGAAGCGAACGAGGCGGCGCTGAAGCTGGCGCGTCGCCATGCCGCACTGAAGCACGGCGACGCCAAGCGGCGCATCGTGGCCTGCCAGCAGTCCTTCCACGGCCGCACGCTGTTCACCGTCACGGCCGGCGGCCAGCCCAAGTACACCGAAGGCTTCGAGCCGCTGCCACCGGGCATCGGCCATGTGCCGTTCAACGACATCGCGGCGGCCGAGCAGGCCATGGGCGACGATGTCTGTGCCGTCATCGTCGAGCCGGTGCAGGGGGAGGGCGGCGTGCTGCCGGCCTCGCACGAGTACCTGCAGGCGCTGCGCCGGCTCTGCGACCGCCACGACGCCCTGCTGATCTTCGACGAGGTGCAATGCGGGCTGGGCCGCACCGGCTCGCTCTATGCCTACATGCACTACGGCGTCGAGCCCGACATCCTCACCACCGCCAAGGCCCTGGGCAACGGCTATCCCATCGGCGCCATGCTGACCCGGCACGACCTGGCCACCAGCCTGTCGGTCGGCACCCACGGCACGACGTATGGCGGCAACCCGCTGGCCTGCGCGGTGGCGGCGGCGGTGGTGCAGATCATCCAGGCACCCGCCTTCCTGACACGGGTCGGGCAGGCAGCCGAGCGCCTGCATGCCGGGCTGCAGCAGCTGCTGGGCGACTTCCCCGGCCTGTTCACGCAGGTGCGCGGCCGCGGCATGATGATCGGCCTGGTGCTGGACGCGGCCCAGCAGGGCCGTGCCAAGGAATTCACCCGCGCGGCCGAGCAAGAGCGGCTGATGCTGCTGATTGCCGGGCCCAACGTCGTGCGGCTGCTGCCGCCGCTGGTGATCAGCGACGCCGAGATCGACGAAGCGCTGCTTCGCCTGCGGGCCACCGCCCGCCGCTTCCTGGCGCCGCAATCATGAGCATGGTGGCCAGCGGCTCACGCGGCTGGGTGGCGCGGCTGGTGCGCGAGCACGACCTGCCGGCCCTGATCGAGCTGACGGCGCAGGCCGACCCGCAGGTGCACACCCTGCCGCGCGCGCCGCAGCAGATCCGCGAGACGGTCGAGCGTTGCATCGATTCGGCCGCCCGCAGCGTCGACGTGCCGGGCGACGAGTCCTACCTGCTGGTGCTGGAAGACCCCCAGGGTGCCTTGCGCGGGGTGGCGGCCATCCGTGCCACCGCCGGCTCGCAGGGCACCTTCTTCGCCTATCGCAACGACGTCGTGCACCACGCCTCGCGCGACCTGCGCATCAGCAACAACGTGCATGTGCTCAACCTGTGCTCGGACCTCACCGACCACACCCAGCTGCTGAGCTTCTTCGTCGCCCGCGAGCAGGTGCCGGCCGAGGCGGCCGAGCTGCTGTCGCGCGCCCGGCTGATGCTGGTGGCCAGCGGCCGCGAGCGCTTCGCCAGCGAATTCTTCGTCTCGCTGGCCGGCTGGACCGATGCGCAGCACGCCTCGCCGTTTTGGGACGCGCTGGGCCGCAAGTTCTTTGGCATGGACTACATGGACGTCGAGCGCAAGGTGGCCGGTGCGCGCAACCGCACGCTCATCGTCGAGCTGATGCCGCACTACCCGGTGTACGTGCCGCTGCTGCCCGACGAGGCGCGCGGCGTGCTCGGGCAGATGCACCCCGAGGCGGCCATGCCCTTCGAGATCCTCAGTGCCGAGGGCTTCGAGGCCGACCGCTACATCGACATCTTCGACGGCGGCCCCATCCTCGAAGCCCACGGCTCCAAGCTGCGCACCCTGGCATCGGCGCAGCGCTGCGTCATCGAGGCGGCCGAGCTGCCGGGCGGCGTGCCCGAGCTGCTGGTGGCCGGCTGCGGCCCCACTGCCGACTTCCGCTGCTGCCGCAGCGCCGGCCTGCTGAAGCTGGACGACGGTTTGCTGCTGGCGCCGGCCGCCACGCTGGCTGCGCTGGGCGTCGCCTCAGGCGACAGCGTGATGGTGGCGGCGGCATGACGAGCAGGAGAACTTCCCGATGATCGTGTTCCGATCCATCCGCAGCGGCGACCTTGACGCGCTGCTGTCGCTGGCCCGCCAGGTGGGTGCCGGCATGACCACGCTGAAGCCCGACCGCACCATGCTCGGCCGGCGCATCGAGCGGGCCGTGGCCTCCTTCGCCGGCCAGCTGCCGGCCGCCGAGTGCGACTATGTCTTCGTGCTGGAGGACACCTGCTCCGGCGAGGTGATCGGCGTCAGCGCGCTGAAGGCGGCGGTCGGGCTGGACGAGGCCTTCTACAACTTCCGGGTCGGCCGCCTGGTGCATGCCAGCCGCGAGCTGGGCGTGCATGCGACCAAGCAGACGCTGTTCCTCTCGAACGACTTCACCGGCAGCGCCGAGCTGTGCACCCTGTTCCTGGCGCCAGCGCACCGCAGCAGCCAGTGCGGCCGACTGTTGTCGAAGGGCCGGCTGCTGTTCGCGGCCGGTTTCCTCGACCTGTTCCCCGAGTTGCTGATCGCCGAAATGCGCGGCTGGCAGCGCGAGGACGGTTCCTCGCCGTTCTGGGAAAGCCTGGGGCGGCACTTCTTCCGGATGGACTTCGCCGAGGCCGACGACATCAGCAGCCTGGGCCCCAAGTCCTTCATCGCGGAGCTGATGCCGCGCTACCCGGTCTACACCGACTTCCTCACCGACGCCGCGCGCGAGGTGATCGGCGTGGTGCACCGCGACACCGCGCCCGCGCGCCGGCTGCTGGAGCAGGAAGGCCTGCTGTACGAGGGCTTCGTCGACATCTTCGACGCCGGCCCGGTGCTGCAAGGCCACATCAAGCAGCTGCGCATCACCCGCGAAAGCGTGCTGGCGATCGCCCGCAGGGGCGGGCCCGCCCCGCGCAGCGGCGGTGCCCCGGTGCTGGTGAGCAACACCGTGCGCGGTGACTTCCGCGTCATCGTCAGCAGTGGCCAGCCGGCCTACGGCCGCTTCGACCTCGGCGAGGCCGAGCTGGCCGCCCTCGAACTGGCCGACGGCGACCCCGTGCGCGTGGTCGCACTCAATGCAGGAGACAAGCTTCATGTATAGCCACTGGATACAAGGCGAGCCGCAGGCCGGCGGCGGCCGGCCCCTGGCTTCGATCTGCCCCGCCACCGACGAGGCGGTGTGGCGCGGCTTCGAGGCCGGCAGCGCCGAGGTGGCGGCCGCCTGCGAGGCAGCCCGGCGCGCCTTCGCCGGCTGGTCGCGCCGCCCGGTGGACGAGCGCATCGCGGTGCTGCAGCGCTACAAGACCGAGCTGAACCAGGCCGCCGAGACGCTGGCCGTGCAGATCGCACGCGCCGTCGGCAAGCCGCTGTGGGAGGCACGCACCGAGGTCACCACCATGGTCAACAAGGTGGACATCTCCATCCAGGCCTGGCGCGAGCGCACCGGCGAGCGCCGCACCGAAGGTGCCGACGGCGCCAGCCTGCTGAGCCACCGGCCGCACGGCGTGATGGCGGTGCTCGGGCCCTACAACTTCCCCGGCCACCTGCCCAACGGCCACATCGTGCCGGCCCTGCTGGCCGGCAACACGGTGGTCTTCAAGCCCAGCGAGTACGCCCCCGGGGTGGGGCTGCTGATGGCCGAGTGCTGGCACCGCGCCGGCCTGCCGGCGGGCGTGCTCAACGTGGTCAACGGCGGCCGCGAGACGGGCGCCGCGCTGACCGCGCATGCCGAGGTCGACGGCGTGCTGTTCACCGGCAGCTTCCAGGGCGGAGCGGCCATCTCGCGCCAGTTTGCCGGGCAGCCGCAGAAGCTGCTGGCACTCGAGATGGGCGGCAACAACCCGCTGGTGGCCTGGGACGTGGCGGACACCGAGGCGGCGGTGCACCACATCGTGATGTCGGCCTGGGTCAGCGCCGGCCAGCGCTGCACCTGCGCGCGCCGGCTCATCGTGCCCGACGACGCCCGCGGCGAGCGCCTGGTGGCCCGGCTGGTGGAGGTGGCGCAGGCCATCGCGGTCGGGCCCTGGAACGCGCAGCCGCAGCCCTTCATGGGGCCGGTGGTGTCGACCCGCGTCGCGGCCGACCTGCTGGTGCGCCAGCAGGCGCTTGTCGAGCTGGGTGCACGCGTGCTGCTGGAGATGCGTGCGGCGCAGCCGGGCTCGGCCCTGCTGTCGCCTGGCGTGCTTGACGTGAGCGGCCTGCAGGGCCTGCCGGACGAGGAGATCTTTGGCCCGTTGCTGCAGGTGCAGCGGGTGGCCGACTTCGATGCGGCGCTGGCCGCCGCCAACCACACCAGCTACGGCCTGGCGGCCGGCCTGCTGAGCGACGACGAGGCGCTGTGGCAGCGCTTCTGGACCGAGGTGCGGGCCGGCGTCGTCAACTGGAACAAGCCCACCACCGGGGCGGCCAGCTCGGCGCCCTTCGGCGGCGTGGGCCGCTCCGGCAACCACCGGCCGAGCGCCTACTACGCGGCGGACTACTGCGCCTGGCCGGTGGCCGGCATGACGGCGCCGCGCGCCAGCCTGCCGGCCAAGCCGGCGCCGGGCCTGCCCTTCAAGGTGTGAACAGCATGAGCGCCAGAGAGTACAACTTCGACGGGCTGGTCGGCCCGACCCACAACTACGCCGGGCTGTCGTCGGGCAACGTCGCCTCCATGCGCAACAGCCACGCGGTGTCCAACCCGCGCCAGGCGGCGCTGCAGGGGCTGGACAAGATGCTGGCCCTCAGCCAGCGGGGCATTCCGCAGGGCGTGCTGCCGCCGCTGGCGCGGCCCAACCTGGCGCTGCTGCGCCAGCTGGGCTTCGAGGGCGAGGACGCGGCGGTGGTGGCCCGTGCGGCACGCGAGGAGCCACGCCTGCTGGCCGCGGCCTACTCCGCCTCGGCCATGTGGACGGCCAATGCCGCCACCGTCAGCCCCTCGGCCGATACGGCCGACCAGCGGGTGCACTTCACGCCGGCCAACCTGAATGCCAAGCTGCACCGCTCGCAGGAACATGCGGACACCACCCGCAGCCTGCGTGCCATCTTCGCCGACGCCACGCGCTTCATGGTGCACGAGGCGTTGCCGGCCGGCGGCGCGTTCGGCGACGAGGGTGCGGCCAACCACACCCGCTTTGCCGCCGGGCACGGCGTGCCGGGCGTGGAGCTGTTCGTTTACGGCCGGGCCGAATTCAACGCCGAGGTGACACCGCCGCGGGTGCATGTGGCGCGCCAGACCCTCGAGGCCAGCCGCGCGGTGGCCCGCCTGCACGGGCTGAACGAATCGCGGGTGGTCTACCTGCAGCAGAACCCGGCCGCCATCGACGCAGGCGTGTTCCACAACGACGTCATTGCGGTCGGCAACCTCGACACCTTGCTCTACCACGAGGACGCCTTCGTCGACGAGGCCGCCTCCATGGACCGGCTCGCCGGCGCCTGCGAGCAAGCCGGCGTCGCGCTGCGGCGGGTGCGCATCGAGCGGGCCCGCATGAGCGTGGACGATGCGGTGGCCTCCTACCTCTTCAACAGCCAGCTGCTGGCCCGCGAGGATGGCCGCATGCTGCTGGTGGTGCCGCAGGAATGCCGCGAGCACGAGCGCGTCAGCCGGGTGCTCGACGAGCTGGTGGCGGGCGGCGGCCCGATCGCCGAAGTGCTGAGCTTCGATCTGCGCCAGAGCATGCGCAACGGCGGTGGCCCCGCCTGCCTGCGCCTGCGCGTGGTGCTCACCGACGAGGAGCGCGACGCCCTGCAGGGCCAGGTGCTGATGACGCCGGAGCTGCATGCCCGCCTGGGCGCCTGGGTACGCACCCATTACCGCGACCGGCTGGCCCCCGAGGACCTGGCCGATCCGCAGCTCATCGGCGAGGTGCGCACCGCGCTGGCCGAGCTGCGCGGGATCCTGCAGCTGCCCGGCCTCTACCCGCAGCTCTGAGCCTTCCATTTCTTCGACAACAAGCGACAAGGAGACAAGCATGAACAAGGTGTGGAGCGGCGTGCTCGCCGGTGTCCTGGGGCTCGGCCTGGCCGCCGTGGCACAGGCCCGGGGCTTCGAGGACATCAAGAAGCAGGGCCGCATCGTGATTGCGTCCGAAGGGCAGTACGCCCCCTTCAACCACTTCGAGAACAACAAGCTCAGCGGCTTCGAGATCGAGCTGGCCGAGCTGGTGGCCAAGAAGATGGGCCTGTCGGTGGAGTGGAAGGCGCTCGGCTTCGACGCCTTGCTGGCGGGCCTGAACCAGGGCCGCTGGGACCTGGTGATCGCCTCGCACGGCGTCACCGAGGAGCGCTCGCGCGCCGTCACCTTCACCGAGCCGCACTATTGCTCGGGCGGCATCGTGGTGTCGAAGAACCCGGCGGTGCGCACCGCCCAGGACCTGGCCGGCAAGGCGGTCGCGGTGCAGACCGGCTCGTCCTACATGCAGAACCTGCTGAAGCTGCCCGGACTGAAGGAGGTGAAGAACTTCCCGCAGGACACCGACGCCCGCACCGCCATGCTGTCGGGCCGGCTCGACGCCTGGGTGACCGACCGCTTTGTCGCCAAGGCCGCGGCCAAGGCCCAGCCGAAGGCCGGCATGCAGGTGGGCGAGCTGATCTTCGTGGAGCGCATCGCCGCCGCCGTGGCCAAGGGCAATGCCGGCCTGGCCGAGGCCTACAACAAGGCGCTGAAAGAGAGCTTCGCCGACGGCAGCTATGCGGCGCTGTCGAATCGCTACTTCGGCGAAGACGTGCGGTGCAAGTGAGCGCAGGAGGGCAGCCATGACCGCCTTGTCCCTGCAGTGGCCCGCCGCCTGGAGCCGCCAGCAACGCAGCACCGCCACCATCGTGGTGGCGGCTGGCGTGCTGGTGCTGCTGCTGTGGCTGATGTCCATCCCGCTGGCCTGGGCGCCGGAGCCCATTGGCGAAAACGCCCGTGCCTTCGCCGAGGGCACCCGCGTGACGGTGCAGCTCACCCTGGTGGCCGGCGTGGCCGGCATCGCCATCGGCGTGCTGGCCGCGCTCGGCAAGCTCTCGCGCATCGCGCCGCTGCGCTGGCTGGCCTCGCTCTACATCTGGGTGGTGCGCGGCACGCCGCTGCTGGTGCAGGTGCTGTTCGTGTTCTTTGCGCTGCCGGTGATGGTGCCGGGCCTGCAGCTGTCGGACTTCGCCTCGGCCTGCGTCGCGCTGGCCTTCAACGTCGGTGCCTACAACGCCGAGGCCATCCGCTCCGGCATGCTGGCCGTGCCGCGCGGGCAGGGCGAGGCGGCCCGTTCGCTGGGGCTGTCGCCCTGGCACACCTTCATCGACGTGAGCTTTCCGCAGGCCTTCAAGGTGGCGCTGGCGCCGCTGGTCAACAACTCGGTGGCCCTGTTGAAGGACTCGTCGTTGGCCTACGCCATCGGCGTGGTCGAGCTCACCAACGTCGGCAACCGCATCCAGGCCTCCAGCTTCCAGCCGGTGCCCACGCTGGTGACGGTGGCCGTGCTCTACCTCGCATTGACGACCGTGATGACGCAAATCTCCAGTGCCATCGAGCGCCACTTCGACGTGGAGGGCCGGCAGCCATGACACACCCCACCCAGGCCACGCCGGCCACCCAGGCCCTGATCCGGGTGGAAGGCCTCAGCAAGCGCTTCGGGCCGGTGCCGGTGCTCAAGGACGTCACGACGCACTTCAACGCCGGCGAGGTCGCGGTGATCGTCGGCGCCTCCGGCTCCGGCAAGTCCACGCTGCTGCGCATGCTGAACCGGCTGGAGAAGCACGACGGCGGCCGCATCCTGCTCGACGGCATGGAGTTGGGCGACAGCCCGCGGCAGCTGGAGGCGCTGCGCCGCCAGGTCGGCATGGTGTTCCAGCAGTTCAACCTGTTCCCGCACAAGACCGTGCTCGACAACGTGACGCTCGCGCCGCGCCGCCTGCGCAAGCTGGGCCGGGCGGCGGCCAACGAGCAGGCCCTGGAGCTGCTGCAGCGAGTGGGCATGCGCGAGCATGCGCACAAGTACCCGTTCCAGCTCTCCGGCGGCCAGCAGCAGCGGGTGGCCATCGCCCGGGCGCTGGCGATGCAGCCGCGGGTGATGCTGTTCGACGAGCCAACCTCGGCGCTCGACCCCGAGATGGTCAAGGAAGTGCTGGACGTGATGAAGCAGCTGGCCACCTCGGGCATGACGATGATCGTCGTCACGCACGAGATGGGCTTCGCCCGCGAGGTCGGCGACCGCATCCTGTTCTTCGACCAGGGCCGCATCGTGCAGGATGCACCGCCGGCGCAGTTCTTTGGCGCCCAGGAGCATCCGCGCATCCGTGCCTTCCTCGGGCAGGTGGCGCACTGAGCGCCTCCGCCGGCACGCCGGGCCCGCGCCTGCTGGGAGAATCCGGCGTGCTGCCGTTTTGCAACCCTTTCGATCCGCGCCCGCCGCAAGGCCGGGCGCCACGCCACGATGGCTCTGCTTGATTTTGCCGGCGCTGCTGCCGGCTTCACCGCCGCCGGCTGGCAGGGCGAGGCCTGGGCCCCCGAGGTCTGGCACTTTGCACCGCTTGGCCGCGTTGCCCGCTGGCGCCTGCTGTTGTCGGTCGGCGTGCACGGCGACGAGACCGCGCCGATCGAGATGATGGCCGGCCTGCTGCCGCGCTGGGCCGCCTCGGCCGGCCAGCTGCAGTGCGAGCTGCTGGTGTGCATCGGCAATCCGCCGGCGGTGAACGCCGGGCGGCGCTACCTGGAGGTCGACCTGAACCGGCTGTTCTCGGCCCGTGCCAGCGGCGAAGGCGCCGAGCCGGCCCGTGCCGCGGTGCTGCGCGAGGCGGCGGCGCGTTTCCTGCAAGGCGGCCGCCCCGCCTTGCACCTGGACTTGCACACCACCATCCGGCCCTCGCTGCGGCCCACCTTCGCGGTGCTGCCGCTCAACGGGCCCGAGGCCGTGCGTGGCCCGCTGCTGGCCTGGCTGGCGTCGGCCGGGCTCGATGCGGCACTGTCCAATCCGCTGCCCAGCGGCACCTTCAGCGCCTGGAGCGCCGGCCTGGGCGCGGCGGGCTGCACCGTGGAGCTGGGCCGGGTGGGGCGCTTCGGCGAGAACCGCCTGGAGCTGCTGCAGCGCTTCGAGCAGGCGCTTGACCTGCTGGTGCGGCGTGCTGCGCCAGGCCCGGTGGGCCGCGGCGAGATGGCCCACTACCGCGTCAGCCGCGAACTGGTGCGCGCCAGCGAGGGCTTCCAGCTGCTGCTGTCGCCCGAAGCGCCCAACTTCCACCGCTTCTCCGCCGGCGAGGCCATCGCCGAAGAGGGCGGGCAGGTGGTGCGGGCGCTGTCCGACGACGAATGCATCGTCTTCCCCAACCCCAAGGTGGCGCTGGGCCAGCGGGCCGGCCTGCTGGTGGCGCCCGACGGCGTCGTCAGCGCATGACGGGCCCGGCCGCGGCCCGGCCTGGCAGGCTGGACGCATGAGCGAGATCGAGCCGGCCCCCGGCGAGGAACGCCCGCTGCCCGGCCCCTGGCTGGCGCTGGCGCAAGAGGGCGTGCGCCCGTCCTGCGGCCTGCTGCACTGGCAGCCGCTGCCGCCGGTGGAGCTTGCCATGGCGGGCGCGGTGCTGGCCGCCGCCGCCGGGCAGGGCGCCGCGGACCTGGCCCCCGCCTGGCTCGGCCCCGCCGCCATCACACCGGACACCGCCCCGGCGCTCCTGTTCCTGGCCGAGCCGCCCCCCGACGCCCCGGCCGCCGAAACCCTCAAGCGCCTGGCGGGGCAGGCGGCCCTGGTCTTCCTGCTCGGGCCCGCCGTGCGCTGGTTCGCCGCCAGCCGCTGGGCGCGCGGGCGCCGCGTGGCACTGCACTGGGCCGACCTGGCGGGCCACGAGCAGTTGCCGGAGCAGGTCATCGCCTCGCCGGCCATCATCGAAGTCAGCGAGAAATGGACCACCTGCTGCGGTGGCGCCGCCGTGCACGACCTGCTGTTGCTGCTGGTGGAAGCCCTGTGCGGCGCCAAGCTGCGCCAGGCGGTGCAGGACGAGTTGTGCCTGGAGCGGGTGCGTGAGCCAGCCACCCGGCAGCGCCAGTCGCTGCCGGGCAGCATGGGGCAGCTGGTGCCCAAGCTGGCCGAGGCGGTGGCCCTGATGGAGGCCAACATCGAAGAGCCGCTGCAGTCGGAGGAGCTGGCCGAGCTGGTCGGCATGTCGCGCCGGCAGCTGGAGCGGCTGTTCAAGCAGCACCTGGACAGCGTGCCTTCGCGCTATTACCTGGAGCTGCGCCTGGGCAAGGCCCGGCGCCTGCTGCGCGAGACGCGGCATTCGCTGCTGCAGATCGCCCTGATGTGCGGCTTTTCCTCCGGCTCGCACTTCTCGACCAGCTACAGCGCCGTCTTCGGCGTCACCCCGCGCGACGAGCGGCAGAAGATGCTGCGCGGCGGCTGAGCGCGCTGCGCCGCCGCTGGCCGAGCGTCGGCCGGGACGGCGCACCTCCCGGTCGAAGCCGGCGGCAGGCAGAGCGGGCGATCCCAACGAAAGCGGACCAGGGTGCCGGCCGCGTCCTGCAGGCCGGCATCGCGGTGCATGGCGGCTGGCCGCCGGGCAGGGCCCGCCGCGCGGGTCCTCAGGCCGCCGGTGCGGCGAGGCACCAGCCGTCGCGGCCGGCCTTCTTGGCGGCATACAGCGCAGCATCGGCGCGAGCCATCAGCGCGGCTTCGCTGGCGTCCTGCCCGTCGAACACCGCCAGCCCCAGGCTGGTGGTGACAGCCACCGGGCCGCCCGGCACCTCGATGGGCTGGGCACACACCGCCTTCACGATCTTGTCGGCGATGCGGTCGGCCTCGCTGGCATCGGCCAGGCCGTCGAGCACCACGACGAATTCGTCGCCACCGAGCCGCGCCACCATGTCGCTGCGGCGCACGCCGGCATGCACCCGTGCCGCAAAGCCCTGCAGCACCGCATCGCCCACCGCATGGCCACGCAGGTCGTTGATGGACTTGAAATGATCCACATCGAGGAACATCAAGGCCATCGGTGCCCCGGTCTCGACCGCGCGGGCCATGCTCTCGCGCAGGCGCTCGTGGAAGCTGCGGCGGTTCGGCAAGCCGGTGAGGGCGTCGAGCATCGCCAGCCGGTTCAGCTGCTGCTGCGACTCCTTGAGCGCGGTGACGTCGGTGGACAGCGTGTAGACGCCGATCACGCTGCCGTCGTCGGCCAGGTGCGGCACATAGGTGGCATGCAAGTGCAGCAGGCCCCGGCGCGAGCGGGCGGTGTGCTCCAGCTCCACCCGCTCGCCGCGGGCGGCGCGCGCCAGCGCGTCACCCACCTGGGCCATCAGCTGGGGCCCGAGCGCCTGCGCCACCGGCACGCCGAGGACGGCCGAGGCTGGCGTGCCGAACCACTGCTTGAAGGTGTCGTTGCAGAAGCGCACCCGCAGTTCATGGTCAAGGTAGGAAATCAGCATCGGCAGGTTGCCGGTGATGGTGCGCAGCCGTTCCTCGCTTTGCTGGTGCAGCAGCTCCGCGCGCTTGCGCTGCGTGACATCCGAGACCATCACGAAAAAGCCGCCGACCTGCCCGCTGGCATCGATGTCGGGGATGTACTCCACCTGCGCATAACGATCCTGGCCGTGCCGCTGTGCGCAGTGCTCGAAACTGACGGCCTGGCCTGCCAGCGCCTGGCGCACCATGGGCTGCAGCCGGCCGTACTCGGTGTCACCGAAGACCTCGCGCATCGACCGGCCGATCAGGGCCTGCGGGTCCCAGCCATAGACCCGGGCGACCCGCGCATTGACGAACACCGCCCGCTCGTGCCGGTCGATATGGGCGATCTGGGCCGGCACCGCGTCGGCCACCGCCTGCAGGTCGCGCACCCGCTCGCGGCACAGCCGCAGCTCCTGCTGCAGGCGGGCCTGCAGCGCGCCGGCCTGACGCCGGGCGCGCCGGCCCTCCAGCGCGAGTCCGGCCAGCGTGGCGGCCGCCGCGGCCGGCAGGCACCAGCCGAGTCCGCCGGAGAGCGGTCCGCCGGCCAGCCACAAGGCAGCCGGCAGCATGGCGCCACAGGTCAGTGCGGCCAGCCACCAGACGGGAAGTCGGTTCGAAGCAGACATGCGCCTTGCGAGGGGAGGAGGGTCGTGGCAGGGCCGCCGAAGTCCGGACCGGCCCTGCTGGGATATCGGCCGACCGGCGGCGGGGTTGAGGGCGGCGCGCCGGGGCACCGCACCGACGGCGAACCGGGCACCGGGACACGGGTCGTTTCAATCTACTTCAGCGTTTCAATAGTTAGGGATTGACCCTAGGCACGGGCCCCCGTCAAATGCGCCGCATTCGACAGCTGTCGCCCAAGGCCCCCGGCATGGGCGCGCGCTGCCTGCCGTGAGGCGCCCGC
This sequence comes from Eleftheria terrae, assembly GCF_030419005.1. Taxonomy (NCBI): domain Bacteria; kingdom Pseudomonadati; phylum Pseudomonadota; class Betaproteobacteria; order Burkholderiales; genus Eleftheria; species Eleftheria terrae. Next base: position 661,822 of record NZ_CP106951.1, on the reverse strand, counting down.
GTGCCGGGACGCGATTCCCTGGAGCTCGACTTGCAGATTCTTTTTTGGAACGTTCAGACAAAAAACGTCCTCAGCCGTGAACACGGCGCAGCCGGCCAAAGCATCGCCGCCCAGGCGGCCGCTCTGAACTGCGACATCGTCATCTTTTGTGAGGTGACCAATGAGTCGATGGCCTTGTGCGAGATCGAGGAGCTCAAGCGCAACGTCCTGATCGACCACTATGCGCCGGATTTCAGCCCGCGCGCCCAGCTGACCGGGCAAATGCAGACCGACTACGACAACGGTGTCGCCCTGCTGCAGGCCAACACCACGAGAACGCGGCGCGGCGTCAACTTCACTGCACGCGCCGACCAGCTGGCCCGCAGTGCCACCAGCATGGCCAGCATCGGCGACGCGATCGTAGCCACCGGCCACTACAACCCGGTTGCCGGCATGAACGCCGCACAGCAGCAGTTGTCTGAGCACCTCGTGCCGCTGGTCGCCAAGTACCCGTACTGCCATGCGCGCGACGTTGCGCAGAACCATCGCAACTACCTGATCTACTCCCGCATGCCGCTGCAGTGCACCTTCCACCAGGTGACTGTGGCCAGCGCCCAGCGCGAGATCGTGGAGATCGAGGTCGGCGGCTCGGTGATCTACGCGGTGCATGCACCGGCCTTTGCCAGCGGCGGCCGGGACACCGTGCAGCAGCTCGCGAACCTCATCGTGCAGCAGACCGGCCAGGGCCGGCAGGCCGTCGCCATCGGCGACATGAACTGCGACTGCGAGGAGCTCCAGGCCTACCTGGCGCAGCACAACACGCCGATGGCGCTCGGCACCACCGTGAGCATCGTGCCGCCCCCGGCCTTGCCGGCCGGCCAGACCACCGAGTTCAGGAGCAGCCTGCTGCGCGGGCGCACCCTGAACAAGCGCTTGCCGCCGACGCAACGCAGTGGCGGCACGCTCGACTACGCGCTGGTGCCGGCCGGCACGCAGGCGTCCCTGCAGATCGCGGTGGGCATCGATGAGTCCGACCATGCCGCGGTGATGCTGGAGGTCTGACCGGCCCCCGGTGGAAGCCGCGGGCGGCACCGCCCAAGCCGCCACGGGCGACCGCCGCCTGCGGGCCGGCCCCGCGGCTTGCCTGGCCTGCCGCTTCCTGAGCAAGAGCTGAACAGGCCCCCCCGCGGCAGCAGGCGTCATCCGATGGTGAGAAACTAGCGGCGCTGAATGCACAAGGCCCTGTGCTGGCGCCCTCTGGCGGACCTGGCACGGCGGCCTTCCACCGCCCGTCGCCACCCTCTTTGCCGGCCATGGCCGAGCCGGGCCGTTGCACGCGCCCTGCTGGGCGAACGCGGCATGAGCCGCTGTGGTGATTCGAGCGCTTCACCACCGCCGATGCGCGGCCTTGCCGGGACGGCGGCCGGGCTTCCGCGGTGGAGCCTCGACGTCGGTGCAAGGTGGCATCAGCCCTGCGTATCCACCGAGCTCGCACAAGGAGTCCGTTCATGAGCTTCTCCACCGAAACCCAGCCCGGCGTCTGTGCCGAACCGCCCGAGGCGACCCGCGGTTTCGTGTTCAATCACACCATGCTGCGCGTCAAGGACCCTGCCGTGGCGCTCGACTTCTACACCCGGGTGCTGGGCCTGCGCCTGCTGCGCCGGCTGGATTTCCCCGAGATGACGTTCTCGCTGTATTTCCTCGCCCGCCCGGAAGACACAACGGCCGCGCCCGAAGACAGCTCGGCCCGCACCGCCTGGACCTTCTCGCAGCGCGGCGTGCTGGAGCTCACGCACAACTGGGGCACCGAGGCCGACGCCGACTTCAAGTACCACGACGGCAACGCGCAGCCGCAAGGCTTCGGTCACATCTGCTTCTCGGTGCCCGACCTCGATGCCGCGGTGCGCTGGTTCGACGACAACCAGGTGGCCTACGTCAAGCGACCGGAGCAGGGCAAGATGAAGGACGTGGCCTTCATCAAGGACCCCGACGGGTACTGGATCGAGATCGTCGAGGCCGGCCGACTGGCGCGCCTGGGCCAGCCCACCGCCTAGCGCGGGGCCGGCGCCTCGGCCCGGCGCGCATGCCGCCGGGCACAGCCAACAGGGACTGTGTAGTTTGCGAGGCGGTGGAGCGGCACACATCGGGAAGAATCGGACGGGCCCGACCCTGCCTGCACGGGGGCGGTGCATCGTCCCGCCGCCATCCGATTCCCCGCCCCACCCAAAGGCTACACACCATGCAAGACATTGACACCGATCGCCGGCGCTTGCTCGCCCTCGGCGCTGCCAGCCTGAGCCTGCCGCTCGGCGAGCACGTCTGCGCCGCCCCCGCCCCGGCCGCCCCGGCCGCTTCCGCGGGCAATGCGCCGGCGGTCCGCCTGCGGCCGCTGCCCTGGGAGCGCGCTGCGCTGGAACCGGTGATCTCGGCCCGCACCATCGGTTTCCACTACGACAAGCACCACCGCGCCTATGCCGAGAATCTGGCCAAGGCGATCCGCGGCACCGCCTACGAAGGGCAGCCGCTGGAGAAGATCGTGCGGGCCAGCGCCAACCAGCCCAGCGAGCGTGCCATCTACAACAACGCCGCGCAGGACTGGAACCACAGCTTCTTCTGGCACAGCCTCAGTCCCCGGGGCGGCGGCAAGCCGCCCCGCGAGGTGCTCAAGCCGCTGGAGGATTCCTTCGGTTCCTTCGATGCCTTCGGGGGGCAGTTCGTGAAGGCGGCCACCGGCCTGTTCGGTTCGGGCTGGCTGTGGCTGGTACAAAACGCGGGTTCCGGCCGGCTGGAGCTCCTCCAGGCGCCGAATGCCGACAGCCCCATCGCGCTCGGCGATGCACAGCCGCTGGCGGTGCTCGACGTCTGGGAGCATGCCTACTACCTCGACTACCAGAACCGGCGCCCCGCCTATGCCGAGGCGGTGTTCGACCGGCTGCTGAACTGGTCGTTCATCGCCACCAACCTGGCACAGACCCGCCGTGCCTGAGCGCTCTGCAGGGCTGGCCGCGGTGCCACACCTGGCCCCGGCTGCCGGCCGTCGGCAGATGGCCGCCAAGCAGCGTGCTGGCCTCGCCGGATCCCCGGCCGCCTTGGTGCGTCCGGTGGGCCACCGGCTCGGCGCGGCGGACGGCCGGTCAGCCGGCTGCGCCGAGAAAGCCGCGCACGCGCTCGAGTTCCGCTTCCAGTGCCCGGCCAAAGGCCGGATCGCGTGGCGCCTCGCCAGCGATGTAGCCCAGCGAAGTCGCCAGCCGGCCGTCCGGTTGCAAGGACAGATTGCCCCAGCCGATGACATGCTCGCGCCAGAGCAGGGGCAGGGCGTAGTACCCGAGCCGGCGCCGGGCCGCCGGCGTGTAGGCTTCGAAGCGATAGGTCCAGCCCCACAGCCGCTCGAAGCGGTTGCGGTCCCAGACCACCGGGTCGAACGGCGCCAGCAGCCGCACCTCGTCATCCGGCTGGTAGCGCGACGACCCCGGCTTCTCGTCCGCCGGCCAGTACCAGGCCACACCGTCGATCTCGGTGCTGGACAGCCGCTCCCGTGCCAGGCGCAGGGCCGCGCGCACCGGCGCTGCCAGGTGCGGCGCCCCGTAATCCAGCATCAGCACGGCGGTGGACAGGCTGCGCACCGGCAGCGGTGCATAGGTGCGCACCACCAGGTCCACGAGTGCCGCCGCCCGCTCGGCCTGGGCGGCGGGACTGTCGTCCGCCACCGGATGCTCGATCGCTTCGTAGACGCGGATGCCCTTGTCCCGCCGCGCCACTCGCAGCAGGCCGCGGTAATGCATGCCGTCGAGCAGGTGAGTGGTGGCGGCGCTGGTGCCGCCCCAGTAGTTGGTGATGCGGCCATGCGCAAAGCGGGCCTCGACCTCGCGCGGATGGACCCGGCGCCGCTCCCGCACGAAGGCGAGCACCTCGGCCGCACGGCGGTGCGTGTCTTCATCCCAGGGACGCCTGGCCACCCGCGGGTGCATCAGCCCCAGGTGCTCACGCGGCAGGAAGCCATAGTTGACGAAGCAATCTTCCTCGAGGGCCAGCCGCGGATAGCGCCGCTCCAGGTCGCCCACCCGGTAGCCCGTGACGCGGTGCCGCAGGATCAGGTCCTGCGCGCGGGCTGGCGCCCGGATCGGGTCGGCCTGAACGAACCCCAGCCGGCCGACCGCGCGCAGCAGCGTCGTGGGGGTGAAGAGGGTGCGGGTGACGGCATATCGTCGCAGGGTGTCGAGGGTGATAGCGGGCATCGACGAATGATGTCGCGATTTCGAAATCCGTGCAGCGCCGTACAGGCTGCACGCGAGGTCGATTCAGGGCAGCCGGTGCCGGCGCTCTGCCCAGCGACGGAGGGCCAGCGCATGCATCGCCTGCTCTTCCTGGTAGGCATGCACCCGGCCCCGGTGCCTGAGGCGCAACCGGGCCAGCGCATCTTCCAGGCGCTGCAGGCGCGCCGCCATGCCACCCACCTCGGCCGCCGCCTCGATCTCCTCGCGTTGCGCCTGGCAGTACTTGGCCATGAGTTCGTGGCGCAGTTCGCGCAGCTGGTCCTGCCAGGCGGCGAGTTGGGCGCGCGGCTCGGTCCAGGCGGGATGCTCCAGGCCGAGGCCGCCACGCTCGGCCGCCTCGCGCCAGCGTTGCTCCCACAACTGTGTGACGGCCAGCACTTCGCGGCTTTCCGCCTCCAGGCCGGCGATGGCCATCTCCATGTTCTTCAGCCGGGTGCGGCGACCGCGCAAGTGCGCCTGCGCCACCTCAAGCCGGTGGCGCTGCTTCTGCATGACCGCAGCCAAGCCTTCTCTCATGCTCCTGCCCCTTGTGCGCGTGACGACGCGCGCCCCTGGCTCGCACGGCGCACTGTGGCACCGGCACCTCGACCGGTGAGCCGCGGAACCTACGGTCCCAGCAGGTCACCGGCAACGTGCCGGACTGTATGACCGCAACAAGAAGGCGTGCGTAGAAATTGCAAAGGGATGTAGAAAGGTGAGCGTCGGCTCGCGCGCCAGCCCCGCTCAGGCGCGCAGATCGAAGCAGTAGCCCGAGTAGTGATCCACGTCATATCCCTCATGGAAGGGAATGCGCATGGTCTTGCCGGTGTTCTCCCATTCATCGCGCTTCTCGTAGCCGCAGCCGATCACGCCGTCGAGGAAATCATCGCGCGACTGCACCCGATAAGGGCAGAAGGCCGTGCCGATGCTGTTGAGGGTGTAGAAGGACCGCGAAGGATGGATGGGCGTGAGGTTGACGACCAGTCGGCGAGGGCGCACCGGCAGGCCGGTGATCAACTCCGCCAGCGTCAGCGGCAGGTACTGCAGGCTGCCGGAGGCATAGAGCACGTCGAAACCGCTGGCATGGCTGTACTCGTCGGTGAAGTGCAGGCAACGTTCGCCGTCGCGCTCCCTGGCCAGCTCCCGGCCTCGGGTGACGACGGCCGGCACGTCACACACCATCCACTTCAACTCGGGCGGGTAGGCGATGGCACGGCGGAAGGCGTAGTACTTGATGCCCACATGTCCGCCGAGATCGAAGACCGAGCGCATGCCGCCGGCCAGCGAGTTGGCAAGCCAGAACAGTGCGGCATAGTCGGTGGGATAGATGCGGCTGAGGTAGGCCAGGTTGGCCGAATCCGCATTGTCATAGCCCAGTGGGCGGCTGGGCGGAGCGCTGGCCACCGCGTCCGCGGCGCTGTCGAACACACCATGGAAGAGGTTGGCCTCGACATTGTTCGAGAAGCGCCGCCAGTAGGCCCGCTCGGCTGCCGAGCGCAAGCCGGGCGCCATCGCGAGGCGCTCGATCGCCTGGTGCATCGTGTCGGTCCATGTCATCTCTTGTTCCTCCTTGCGGGTTCCCCCGCCACGGCCCCATCCCGCCGCGTGCGACACGGCCGCGCGGCGGGCGCGCCGGCAGTGATACGGATTTGCGCTGGCACTGTGCGATGCCCCAAAGGGTAGAACAACTGCAGGATAGAACAGTTGCAAACCTCTTTGCTTCATGCAAAGGAAGTGATTCCACACTAAGAACGGCTCCGCGGGGTCCCCGATGGGCAACAATCTGTCAACTCGCGAGCCAGCCGGTCCCGGCGGATGGCGAAGATGCAAGCCGCGGTACTTGGCCCGCAGTTGCTTGCCGCCGGTGCTTCTTGCGCAGCGCGGACCGGCACGCGACGCAGAGGGCGCCCCAGCCGACGAGGAAGGGCCGCCAGGGTTTCGAATCACCGCCGTGTCGCTTCCCACGGCAGGGCGAGGGCCAGGGCCGGCGGGGCCGCCGATGTACGCAAGCACCGGGCGCTGACTGCCCTGGTCGAGCCGAGCGCACCTGCGAAGCGCTGCCGGCGCCCGGGTCGGCGGTTGTCGCTGCCAGCTGCGGCTGTCGGGCCTCGGCATGCCGTGCCAGGCGTCGCGCGCGGACCGGCTACCATCCCATGCGACACGAGGCGGTGCGTGGGCCGGCGCAAGGACCGGTCCTTGCACTTCAGCGGTTGCCTACCAAGGGATATGACGAATGAATCGCACTGACCAGCCCGTCAAGCACTTCTCGATGCTTCGCGGCTTCCACCTGGCCGACTTCTTCACGCTGGCCAATGCAGCGTGTGGCATGGGCAGCATCTTCCTGGCGATGGCCTACATGGCCAGCGGCTCGCTGCAGCAGTTCTACCTGGCGCTGGCCCTCGGGCCCTTGGCGCTGGTCTTCGACGTGCTCGACGGCCGCATTGCGCGCTGGCGCCAGGCGCACTCGGCGCTCGGACGCGAGCTCGACTCGCTGGCGGACGTGGTGTCCTTCGGTGTCGGTCCCGCGACGCTCGGCTTCGCGGCCGGGATGCAAGGCGGCTGGGATGTGCTGGTCCTGGTCTACTTCGTCTGCTGTGGCGTCAGCCGGCTGGCGCGCTTCAACGTCACGGCCGAGAGCCTGTCCGCCGGCAGCGACAAGGTGGCGTATTTCGAGGGCACGCCCATTCCGACCAGCCTGCTGCTGACCCTGGTCCTGGCCATTGCCGCGTCGCAGGCAGCGCTGGGCGACGGCCTGTGGGGAGGTGTGCTGGCGCTGGGCCCCTGGGAGCTGCATCCGCTGGTGCTGATGTTCGCCTTGTCCGGAACGGCCATGATCAGCAAGACCTTGCGCATTCCCAAGCTCTGAGTCACGAGCCGGCCCCGCCATCGGGCCGGATCTCGCAAGATCGATGCAGCGGCGTGCAGCGCCCGCTTCAGCAGGCGCTGCACGCCGCTCGCTCGGCCGCGCTGGCACAGTACCGCTGCGGGCAACCGGCCGCGGCGCCGCATGCCGCGCGCAGCGGCGCTCATGGCGCCGGCAGACGCAATGGGCTGGACGGCTCGCGATGCTGCTGCTGCGGACGGACGGCTTCGGCGCGCGAGCCGTCGTCCTTGTCCACCCGCTTTGCCCTGTGCTGCAAGGCCTTCCCGGAGGCGCCTTCTCCACGTCGCTCCGCCCGAGGCTGGTGATCACCCTGGTGCAGCACGTGCCGCTCGCACACCCCCGGGGTGCGTTGTTGACAACCCGCGGGGCCCTCACTACTGTCGGCCACGAGTCGGGAAGGCCGCCGTCCATGGCAGTGAGCCGGCATGGCTGCTCGCAGGTCGACGTCCTTGCGCGTGCTGCGGTCCGGCTCCGGGGTCGCGGCAGACGGCGGCATGGGGCGTGCGTAGGCCGACGCAGTGCAGGCGCGAAGGCTTCGGAGTGAGCCACAGCCGCAGCACCTCGCGCGGGCCTGCTCACGGAGCACAACGGCAGGCCGGCCCTGCCCAGGAACAACATGGCCTCAGCGAGGCAGCCGCTCGCCGCGGCTGCCCACCGTATCGCCGGCGCCCCCAGCGTGCAGGACGGGGTCGCATGGCGGACTGGGGCTGCACCATTCAGCTTGGGAGATCGACATGCATGCACTTCTTTGGCCGGCGAGCCTGCCGATGGCCGACATCATTGCCGTCGACGCCGGCGACGAGATCAGGAGCCTGGTCGAGGAATGCCGCTACCACACCGGCTTGCCCGGGCGGCAGTTCGTGATCACCGGGGCCGAGCGCCTGGCCTACTGGGTGGTGGCCCACGCCAGCGGTTTCGAGGTGACCCGGCTCGATGAGCAGGGCCGCGCGATGGGCACCGCCTATGTCAGCGCCCGTGCCTTCGATGCCCATGTGCTGGCGCAGGCCCAGCAATGCGGCTGCCTGTACACCATCCCCTTGCCCGACACGCTGGGCGACACCGCCGACAGCTCCGAGTCGCGCTGGTGACGGCAGCCGGCGGCTCTTCAGGCGCCATGAGCCGGCCGGGGCGCCACCGCGGGCGAGACCGGCTGCACCGCCTTCAGGTGTAGCGCCCGGCGGCCAAGGTCTGCCGCGGCAGCTCGCCATAGGCCTGGCGGTACTCCTGGCCAAAGCGGCCCAGGTGGTAGAAGCCCCAGCGCATGGCGATGTCGCCGATGCGCCTGCCCGGTGGCGCACGCAGCAGTTCATCGCGCACCCGCTGCAGGCGCAGTTCACGCAGCATCCGCATGGGACTGACGCCGCGGTAGCGCTGGAAGCCGAGGAAGAGGCTGCGCACGCTGACGCCGGCCAGCTGCGCCAGCCCCTCCGGCGTCAGCGGCTCATGGCAATGGGCCACCAGGTAGTCCTCCACCAGGCGCACGCAACGAGGGGCGACCGGCGGGCTGCTGGCGGCCAGGCAGTCGCTCGCCGAATGCGGCTGGCTGCTCAACAGGATGGCGAGCAGGCGGTGCTGCAGTTGCGCGGCCGACAGGCCGGCTGGCGCCGCCTCAGCGGCAGGGCCGGCCTCGTCCGGCGCGGCGTGCATCCAGTCGGCCACCTCGATCATCGAGTGAAGCACCTCCCGCAGGGCGGGGTGCTGGTCGAGGTGGAGGCGGGGGTCGAAGGTGGGCGGGGGCCCGAGCGGCCGGCCGCACCAGCTGTCGACGAAGCGCTGCACCGCCTGGGCCTCGATGCGCACGATGAGCTGCTCGTTGCCGGCGCCCCAGTGCATGCTCAGGTCGGGCTCTGGCGACAGCAGGCTCGCGCAGCCGGTGTCCGACAGGAAGGCCTCGCCGCCTGCCTCGATCACCGCGCTGCCGCGCAGCGGCATCTGGATCAGGTAGAAGTCGTCCAGCGGGCCGGGGAGGATGTCGACCGCCGCGTGATAGCGCAGCAGGCAGATGCCACAGCCCGCGGCCCTGAGCGTCTCCATCGACGCGATGAGGTCCGCACGGCCGCCCTTGGGCTCCAGCCGGTGCGGCCGGAAGACACGGCTGACCAGGTCCTGGGCGCAGTCCCGGTCCCGGGAGGTGAGCAGCGTCTGCCGATGCGATGTTCGCAACCAGGCGTCATTCAGCGCTGTGGCGGTGAAGCCTGCAGTGGGGCTCTTCATCCAGCCTCCCAGTGACCCATGTTCTCTGGCAAGGGTGGGAATATAGAGACAGCGTGCCAGCGTCGCCATCCCTCCAGGAACCGCCTGACAGGATATTTGCACTATTCGGATAAACGCTGCGCAAGATGGATAGACGGCGCCTTGCCATTCACGGAAGCTGCTGACTCCACGTCCGCCCGCATCGCGGACGGCGGCGCCTCCTGCCTGATGGCCGCTGCCCTGGCACCTTGCCCTTGTCACTTCACCTCGGAGGAAGCATGTCTCGACGCATCGCCATCGTAGGTGCAGGGCAGTCCGGTCTGCCGCTGGCCATCAGCCTGCTGAGGCGGGGCCACCAGGTGACCCTGCTGTCCAACCGCTCTGCCGAGCAGATCCGCCAGGGTCCGGTGATGTCCAGCCAATGCATGTTCGCCAGCGCCGTCGGCATCGAGCGGGCGCACGACCTGGACCTGTGGACCGGGCGCTGCCCGCCGGTGGAAGGCATCGGCCTCAGCGTGCCGCATCCCGCCAGCCCCGGCCAGAAGCTGATCGACTTCGCGGCACGGCTCGAACAGCCGGCGTTCTCGGTGGACCAGCGGCTGAAGATGCCGGTGTGGATGGAGCGCTTCGAGCAGGAAGGCGGTCGCCTGGTCATTGGCGAGGTCGGCATCGACGAACTGGAAGACCTGGCAGGCTCACACGAGCTGACGGTGGTGGCCAGTGGCAAGGGCAGGGTGGGGCAGTTGTTCGAGCGGGACGCACAACGCAGCCCCTATGCGAGCCCGCAGCGCGCGCTGGCGTTGACCTATGTCCATGGCATGCAGCCCCGCACCCCGTTCTCGCGGGTGTGCTTCAACCTGATCCCGGGGGTCGGCGAGTACTTCGTGTTCCCGGCACTGACCCTGAGCGGCGCCTGCGAGATCATGGTGTTCGAAGGCCTGCCTGGCGGTCCGATGGACTGCTGGGCCGAGGTGAAGTCGCCCCAGGAGCACCTGGCTCGCAGCCTGCACCTCCTCGATACCTTCCTGCCCTGGGAAGCGCAGCGCTGCCGCGAGGTCCAGCTCACGGACGAGCAGGGGACCTTGGCCGGCCAGGTCACTCCCACGGTGCGCCAGCCGGTTGGCCGCCTGCCTTCCGGCCGGCTGGTCCTCGCGATGGGCGATGCGGTGGTGTTGAACGATCCCATCACCGGGCAGGGCTCCAACAGTGCCACCCGGTGTTTCCAGTTCTACCTCGATGCCATCGTGGAGCGCGAGACCGACGAGTTCGACGCCCGCTGGATGCAGGACACCTTCGACCGCTACTGGAGCCATGCCCAGCACGTGGTCCGGTGGACCAACCGCTTGCTGGCCCCGCCGGAAGACCATGTGCTCGCACTCCTGACGGCGGCGCAGGACAGACCCACCATCGCCAGCGAGATCGTGAACAACTTCGACGACCCCCGCCGGTATTTCCCCTGGTGGTTCGATGCGGCGGAGGGCCACCGCTTCATCGGCGAGCACATGGCCATGGCGGCCTGACAGGCAGGTCGCCACAGCGAGGCGGGATGGCGGCGCCTGCAGCCGGCGCCGCCGCCGCCTCATGAATTCGAGAGGGATGGACATCATGCACAGCTCCTATCTGACCGCGCTGCAGCTGAACAACCTGCACAACCTCAGCAGCCTGTGGGAAGCCTGCCGCAGGTACGAGACCCAGGCCGCGCAGGTCTTCGGCGTTCCCTCGGATGCGGTGCCGGCCTATGCCGCGCTGTCGCCGGAGGAGGTGATGGGGCTTGCCTTGCAGCTGGATGTCTCTGTGGTCGTGCCGCGCCTGAGCGCGGCCGAGCTGGCGGCCTTTCCGCCCTGCATGGTGGTGGGCTTGAGCATGTTCGACCGGTCGTCGGTGCAGAACCTGAACGTGCTGAACCTGCAGGCGCTGCGAGATGCCTGCCGGCAGAGCCAGGGAGAGGCGGCCTGGGCGTACCACATCGACGCCGCCGAGGCGCAGGCCTATGCCGCACTGAGCGACGACATGCTGCTGGCCGCCTCCACCCGGCTCGAGGTGTTCGCCTTCGCACCCCGCTACGGTCGCCAGGAACTGGCGACGCTCAGTGGTGAGCCGGCGGCGCTGGCCGGCCTGTTTTCGGCCGTCTTCGAGCAGGCGGTGCACTGACGCTGGCTGCGCCGCGGCAAGTCCTTGCGATCCCCCGGCGCACTGCTGCCGCGGCATGTCCGCCGCGGCGCACCAGGCAGCCCGGCGCACCGCGGCCAGCCGGCCGGTTGCGTGGAAGCACTGCGCCCGGCCCACCTGGGGTAGACCATGAGCCGGGGTGTCGGATAGCAGACACAGGCCGGATCGCAGCCGGGCCATCATGAGCAGGCATCAGCCACCCGGAGCCTGCCATGAGCCACGCCGTCGCCCCCCTGGTCCACTACGCTGCCTACCATCGCGATCGCCGCAACATCGCCACTCATTTCGTCGGCGTCCCCATGATCGTGCTCGCGGTGACGGCCTGGCTGGCCCGTGTGCAATGGCCCGCGCTGGGCCCGCTGGGGTCGCTGGCCACGGTGGCGAGCGCTGTGGTGGTGCTCTACTACCTGGCGCTCGACCGCCGCCTTGGCCTCGCCATGGCGGTGTTCAACGGCCTGGCCTGGATGGGCGGCACCTGGCTGGCGGCCCAGCCGTGGGCCAGCTGGCTGGGTGGCAGTGTGGCGCTGTTCGTGGTCGGCTGGGCCTTCCAGTTCCTGGGCCACCTGCTGGAAGGGCGCAAGCCGGCCTTCGTGGATGACTTGCGCGGGCTGCTGATCGGCCCGCTGTTCATCGTCGCGGAAGTGCTTTTCGCGCTTGGCCTGTGCCGCGACCTGCACAGCGCCATCGAGCGCCACGCCGGTGCGCCGCGGCCGGCCTCCGTGCACCGCAGCGCCGCCTGACGAGACCGCGCGGTGTCTGGCTGCAGCCGCTTCCCGGCGGCTCACTGCAGGCCGCGCAAGCCGGCCAGGTCGAGCACCTCGATGCCGCCGCGCACCACCCGGAGCAGGCCGCGCTTCTCGAAGTCCTTCAGGATCTGGTTGGTGGTCTGACGTGTCAGCGACAGCAGGCTCGATAGCTGTTGCTGCGACAGCCGCAGCCGGGAGTCGATCGACTGCGCCTGCGCTTCCTGGCCTTCCGCGATGCGTACCAGCCGGCGTGCCAGGCGCTGCGGCGCCGGCAGCAGCGCCATGTCCTCCAGCGCCAGAAAGGCCTGCCTGAGCTTGTGGCTCACCAGCACGCCCAGTTCGCGCCAGTGATCGGGCCTCGCCTCCAGCCATTCCAGCAGCGGCGCCTGCGGCACCTGCAGCAGCACGCTGGGAACGTGTGCCACTGCGTCGTGGGTGCGCGGCTGCCGGTCGAACAAGGCAATCTCACCGAACCACAGCGGTGGCTCGAGGATGGTGAGCAAGGCTTCCTTGCCGAGCTCGGGCTGACCGCCCGCGCCCGAGATGCACACCGCCCCGTGCAGCACCGCGTACAGGCCGCAGGGCGGGTCGCCGCGCAGGAACAAGCGCTCGCCAGCGGCCAGTTGGCGCAAGCGGCCGCGCTCCAGCAAGGCGTCCTGCAGTGCGCCAGGCAGGCCGGCGAACCAGCGGCCTTGCAGGAGCACCGCGCGTCGTGCGGCAGGGGCTTCGAAAGTGGCAAGGGCGGGCGGCATTCCTCTTCATCCGGGGCGGCGCAGACCCCCATCATCGCGAGCCGCAGCGCTTCGCTCCAGCGGGAAAAGCCGGAGCAGCGGCAGGCGCCGCCGAGGCGGCCGCGCCAGGCAGGCAGCGCGGTGGGCGCCTTGCCGGCCTGGCTTCGGCATGCCTGCCTGCGGCAGCGCCGGCAGGCGTCGCCCGGCGGCGAGCGGCTGTCGCTGGCACCGGCGGGACCGGTGGCCGCAGCGGCTCAGAAGCCGAGCTGTGCGCCGGCCCCCAGCAGGGTGGCCACGCCCAGGGCCGCGAAGATCAGCGCCGCCACGGCGTGCACCGCCCGCACCGGAAGCCGGTGAGCCAGGCGGTCGCCGAGGTAGACCGCCGGCACATTGGCCAGCATCATGCCCAGGGTGGTGCCGGCCACCACCGCAGCAGTGGCTTGGTACTGGGCCGACAGTGCGATGGTGGCGATCTGGGTCTTGTCGCCCATCTCGGCCAGGAAGAAGGCGACGAAAGTGGTGCCGAACACGCCATGGCGCGCCAGCCTGGCATCGGCCTCGTCGAACTGGTCGGGCACCAGGGTCCACAAGGCCATGGCGATGAAGGACAGGCCCAAGACCCAGCGCAAGGTGCCGGGGCCGATCATGGAGGTGATCCAGGCGCCCAGCGCGCCGGCCGCCGCATGGTTGAGCAGGGTGGCGGCCAGGATGCCCAGCACGATGGGAAGGGGTCGGCGGAACTTGGCGGCCAGGATGAAGGCCAGCAACTGGGTCTTGTCGCCGATCTCTGCGAGCGCGACCACGCCGGTGGAAACGAGAAAAGCCTGCATGAACAATCCGGGGCCGGCAATGCACGATTGACCACACCGCTCCCCCGGCCCTGGCAGGAGCTGTGCAGTCAAAGGTCTCGCGAAGTCCGGAGGTTCACCAGTGAATGAATCCGTGCCACTGGCGCCATGCCCGCATGCAGGCAAGTCTGTTGACGCCAGTCCCCCTCAGTGAAGGAGGGAAGCTACTCCCCAATGACGGCCGCCAGTGTAGCCGAAAGCCCATGCTGGCATGTCGCCGTGCCGGGCGCGGGCGTGGCGCACCGCACGGTGCACCGGGCCTTGTGCCGGCCGGTGGCGACCCCACATGCCCGGGATGATTCCCTTCTCCGTGCTCGATCTGGCGCCAATCAACCAGGGCAGCGACGCCGCGCAGTCCTTTCGCAACACGCTGGCGCTGGCCCGCCATGCCGAGGCGCTCGGCTTCCAGCGCTACTGGCTGGCCGAGCACCACGGCATGCCGGGCATCGCCAGCGCAGCCACCGCGGTGCTGATCGGCCATGTGGCGGGCGGCACCTCCACGCTGCGGGTGGGGGCCGGCGGCATCATGCTGCCCAACCATGCGCCGCTGGCCATCGCCGAGCAGTTCGGCACGCTTGAGTCCTTGTATCCGGGGCGTATCGACCTGGGCCTGGGCCGCGCACCGGGCTCCGACGCGGCCACCGCCCGCGCGATGCGCCGGCACCTGGCGAGCGATGCGGACCAGTTCCCGCAGGACGTGATGGAGCTGCTCGACTATTTCGCCGGCTCGCCGCGGCAGCCGGTCCAGGCGGTGCCCGGCGCCGGCCTGCAGGTGCCGGTGTGGATCCTGGGCTCCAGCCTGTTCGGCGCGCAGCTGGCGGCGGCGCTCGGCCTGCCGTATGCCTTTGCCTCGCACTTCGCGCCGGGCCAGATGATGGCGGCGATCGAGACCTACCGCAGCCAGTTCCGGCCGTCGGCCCGGCTGGCCCGGCCGCATGTGATGCTCGGCTTCAACGTGTTCGCGGCCGACACCGACGAGGAAGCCGCCTGGCACGCGACGTCGCTGCAGCAGGCCTTCGTCAACCTGCGCAGCGGCCGGCCGACACCGCTGCCGCCGCCGGTGGCCGGCTATGCCAGCGGGCTGGACGCGCAGGCCCAGGCGCTGCTCGCGCAGGTGCTGTCCTGTTCCGCGGTGGGCGCGCCCGAAACGGTGCGCCGGCAGCTGCGCGCCTTCATCGAGCAGACCGAGGCGGACGAGCTGATGATCACCTCGCAGTTCTTCGACACCGCCGCCCGGCTGCGCTCCTAC
This sequence comes from Eleftheria terrae, assembly GCF_030419005.1. Taxonomy (NCBI): domain Bacteria; kingdom Pseudomonadati; phylum Pseudomonadota; class Betaproteobacteria; order Burkholderiales; genus Eleftheria; species Eleftheria terrae. The sequence continues at coordinate 646,770 of NZ_CP106951.1, read as the reverse complement.
GAGATCGCGGCCGAGGTCCGCACCATGCTGTGAGGCCGGGTCCCCGCGGCCCGGTCAGCGGCCAAGTCAGCGGCAGCCGGGTCAGCGGCTGCGGGCGGCGGAAGCCATCGTGCGGGGATCTTCCGCCCGTGTCAGGTGCACCTGGGTGCCGTAGCTGCGGTAGCGGTCATGCAGGGCCTGCACCTCGGCGGCCAGCGGCTCGACCTCTTCGATCTCGTGGCGGTGCCGCTCGATGGTGTGGCCGGCCAGGTCGATGAGCTTGGCATTGAGCGTGCGCTGCGCATGCGCGAGCAAGACCTGCACCGCCTGGCGCGGCGAGCCCTCCAGCGTGTGGGACACGGCTTCCTCCGCCGCGCCGCTGATCGCGGTGTAGGCGGCCTGCAGCAGCGGCTGCAGCTCGGGGCGCTTGTGCACCGCTCGCCCCAGCAGTTCGGCCGTGGTGCGTGAGACAGCAAAGCGCCGCCCGAGGATGTCGACGTGGTGCGGCAGGTCCTCCAGCCGCACTTCCTGCAGGTCCAGCCGCGACAGCACCATCAACAGGTTGCAGGCCGCTTCGAATTCGAAGTCCGGGGCCGTCACCTCGTCGAGCAGGCGCCGCACGCTCGCCACCGCATCGGCCACCCGGCGTTGCAGCAATTGGCCGAACACCTCCAGCACGGCCTCGAAGCGGCGCAACCGCGCGCTGTGGGGCGCGCCCTCGCGGGCCTGGGACATGCTCTCGCGCGAGCGCGCCAGGCCCCGGGCGTCGGCAGCGTCGAATTGCAGGGTGCCCAGCAGCACCAGCCCCTGCAGGTCGAAGACCTTGGATTGCAGCCCCAGCCGGCTGGCCTTCTGCAGCGCCTCGGTCGCTTCCTTGGCGCTGCCGTAGTAGAAGGCCAGCAGGCCGAGCTTGACCAGCCGGGCCACCGAACCGGGGGTGAGGTCGCAGGCGCGGCGCAGGGCGGCCATGGCCTGGTCCGGCTCGCCCTGGTCGAGCAGCACGCGGCCCATGACGTCGTAGGCGTCGGCATAGCCCGGCTGCTCGCCCAGCAGGCTTTCCAGGGTGCGCCTGGCCTGCAGCGCACCACCGGCCTCGTATTGGGTGCGGGCCACCCCGAGCCGGGCCCAGGGCAGGGCGCGCACTTTCAGGATGGCTTCGAACATCTTCTGTGCCGCATGGGGCTTGCCCAGCCGCAGCCAGAGCTCCGCGCCGATGCGGGCAGCATGCACCCAGTTCGGGCCGTGCGTCTCGAAACGGGCCTGGCACAGCTCGGCAGCGGGCAGGAATCGCCCGTCCTCGACCTGAACGATGATGTCGCGCAGCGAACGCTTGCGCTGGCGGGCCTGCACCAGGCGCTCGCGCAAGGCCTGCTCGGTATGGGGCTTGATGAGGTAGGCATCGAGCGCGGCCTCGGCGGCCTCCGCCACATGGGCGTAGCCGGCCTCGCTGGAGATCATCACGACCACGGTGGACAGCGGCAGCAGGTGGGCCAGCCGCAGGTCGTCCAGCAAGTCCTGCCCGGTCATCGGCTCGCCGGGGAAGTGGTATTCGCACAGCACGATGTCGAAGTGCCGGAACTCCAGCGCCTTGCGCGCCTCCATGGCCCGGCTCGTCTGCACGACACGCGAGATACCGAAGTCCCTCAGCATGCCGGCCAGGATGCTGCGCGAGGTGGGGTTGGCGTCCACCACCAGTGCGCTGGCGTTCAGGATCTCTTCGTCGAGCAGTTGCATGCGTCGCCCCTGAAACCGCGGACCGCGGCGGTGAGTGCGCCCGGGCCGTGTACGGTCGCTTGTACCTGATGCGCGCTGCCCGGCGGGCTCGCCTCCTGGTTCGCCCAGGGCATCAGTGTGACGGATTGCGCGCCATTCCGCATGCGGGGCCGCCTGCCGGGGCCTTGCGCTGCATCAAGGCGGCACGAAGGCCGCCGGGCGAAGCTCGGCAGCATCGATACAGCCCCGAGGAAACACCACCGTGCCGTCCCATTTGTTCCAGGCCCTGCTGGAAGCCGCCCGGGCCCAGGCGGAACCGCAGCGCCTGCTGTTTGTCTTCGCCGGCTCGGAGTTGCCGGCAGGTGCCTCCGCCGAGCAGCGTGCGCGCTATGAAGCGGGCGAAGGCGGTGCACTGACGCCGCTGATGTGCGTGGACAAGCCGGCCGAGGGCCTGCACAGCTTCGCCGCGCTGGTGGAGGAAAGCCGGCAGGCCGGCCCGCCGTGGCAGGTGGTGTTCGTGGCTGCGCTGGCTGGCCGGGGCGGCCAGTCGCCGGCGGATGAGGAGGTGGAGCGCGCCTTGCGCCGCATGGTCGAGGCGGTGAACACCGGGGCGGTGGACGGACTCCTGGCGTACAACCCGCAGGGCGAGGTGCTCAGCTTTCAGTGAAGGCGGAACTCCGCTGAAGAGCGACCTGCTTGGTCACCCCAGGGTGTCAGCGGCTCACCGGGTGTTGATGATTGCCGGCTTCGTTGTCCACCGGCAGCCGGCCCGGCCATGCCGCTGCCTTCGCTTCCATGTCGGAACGCCTCCGACCATGGCGGGCGCGTGCCGCAGGCACCTGGGCCGCCGGACGCCAGCTTGCACCGCTGTCGAGGCCCCGCCGGCGCCTGCCGCCGTCGCAGCCGTGGCAGGCGGACCGCGGCCGGGAGCAACCGGCCGGCCACCTCCGCGCACTGTGGCTGCCGACTGCGGCTGCAGATGGCCGAACGCCTGACGCTGCTGCTCCCGCCCGGGACGACCCGATCGATCCAGGTGCGCGAAGGCGCGCGCACGCCCCGGCTCCATTGGCGGCCTGGCGGGAGTGCAACGCCGCCAGCCGCCGCCTGGCGCTGCAGCTGCGCTTCTCGGCCACGGACCGATAGCGCAAAGGGCGGCCGAGCCGCCCTTGTTTGGGTGAGCGATGGCAGCCGGCTCAAGCCGTCTTGATGACGCCCCGGCGCACCTGGTCGCGCTCGATCGACTCGAACAAGGCCTTGAAGTTGCCTTCGCCGAAGCCGTCGTCGCCCTTGCGCTGGATGAACTCGAAGAACACCGGGCCGAGCACTGTGTTCGAGAAGATCTGCAGCAGCAGGCGCCGGCCCTCGGGGCCGGTGGCACCGTCGAGCAGGATGCCACGGGCCTGCAGCTCCTGGGTCGGCTCGCCGTGGTTGGGCAGGCGGCCTTCCAGCATCTCGTAGTAGGTGGCGGGCGGGGCGGTCATGAAGGGCATGCCGGACTGCTTGAGCTTGTCCCAGGTGGCCACCAGGTCGTCGGTCAGCAGCGCGACGTGCTGGATGCCCTCGCCGCTGAATTGCATCAGGAACTCCTCGATCTGGCCGGAGCCCTTGGACGATTCCTCGTTCAGCGGAATGCGGATCTTGCCATCCGGCGCCGTCATGGCCTTGGAGGTCAGGCCGGTGTACTCGCCCTTGATGTCGAAGTAGCGGATCTCGCGGAAGTTGAACAGCCGCTCGTAGAAGGCCGCCCAGTAGGCCATGCGGCCGCGGTAGACGTTGTGCGTCAGGTGGTCGATGAGCTTCAGGCCGGCGCCCTGCGGGTGGCGGTCGACGCCCTCGATGAACTCGAAGTCGATGTCATAGATCGACTTGCCTTCCTCGAAGCGGTCGATCAGGTACAGCGGCGCGCCGCCGATGCCCTTGATGGCGGGCAGGCGCAGCTCCATCGGGCCGGTGGGGATGTCCACCGGCTGTGCGCCCAGCTCCAGCGCGCGGGCATAGGCCTTGTGCGCATCCTTGACGCGGAAGGCCATGCCGCAGGCCGCCGGGCCATGCTCGGCCGCGAAGTAGGCCGCGACGCTCTTGGGCTCGTTGTTGACGATGAAGTTGATCTCGCCCTGGCGGTACAGCAGGACGTTCTTCGAGCGGTGGCGGGCCACCAGCGTGAAGCCCATCATCTCGAACAGGGGCTCCAACACATTGGGGGTGGGCGACGAGAATTCGACAAACTCGAATCCCATCAGCCCCATCGGGTTCTCAAACAGATCGGTCATGGTAGGGCTCCTGGTGCGGGGCGGTTAAACAAGCTGGGCGAGCGTCAGCTCGAAGGCGGTGCGGGCGATGCCGGTGCGGGCGGCGGAGCGGCCATGGCAGCGCTCCAGCGCGCGGGCGATGGTCACCGACACGTCCTCGAAGATCGCAGCGTCGGAGATGTCCGCCTCGCCCTGCATCAAATAAGCGAAAGCACGCGCCATGCCGCAGTTGGCAATGAAGTCGGGAATCACGGCGACGCGGCTGTCGGCATGCTCGTAGGTGGGGCCGTAGAAGATCTCGCGGTCGGCGAACGGCACGTTGGCGCCGCTGGACACCAGCTCCAGGCCAGCGGCCACCAGCTGGTCCAGCTGCTCGCGCGTCACCAGGCGCGAGGCGGCGCAGGGCAGGAAGATCTCGGCACCGGCGCTCCAGGCGCGGCGCTGCAGTTCCTCCGGCGGCAGCAGGCCGTCGGCGGCCAGGCGGTTGCCTTGCTTGTTCAGGAAGAACTCGCGCACCTGCTCGAAGCTCCAGCCCTCGGCCTGCAGCAGGCCGCCGTCGCGGTCCAGGATGCCGACGATGCGGGCGCCGGCCTGCGCCAGGTAGTAGGCCGCGGCCGAGCCGACATTGCCCCAGCCTTGCACGATGACGCGCTTGCCGGCCAGCTTGCCGCCGTACAGGCGGTAGTAGTGCCGCACCGACTCGGCCACGCCCCAGCCGGTGATGAGGTCGGCCACCACCAGCTTGCGGCCGGCGTCAGGCGTGTAGCGGGGGTCCTCCACCACCTTGGAGACGCCGGTACGCAGCTGGCTCACCTTGCGGATGCGCTCGCTCTCGGTGGGCGAGTAGTGGCCGTTGACCACGCCTTCCTGCGGGTGCCACAGGCCGTGGCTCTCGGTGATGGGCACCACCTCGTGCACTTCGTCGACGTTGAGGTCGCCGCCGGTGCCGTAGTAGGTCTTGAGCAGCGGCGTCACGGCCTTGTACCAGCGGCGCAGCACGCCGTCCTTGCGCGGGTCGGCCGGGTCGAAGTCGATGCCCGACTTGGCGCCGCCGATGGCGGGGCCTGACACCGCGAACTTGATCTCCATGGTCTTGGCCAGCGACTCCACCTCGCGGCGGTCCAGCCCGCGGCGCATGCGGGTGCCACCGCCAGCGGCGCCGCCGCGCAGCGAGTTGATCACCACCCAGCCGCGCGCCGGCGTCTCGGCGTCATGCCATTCGAAGACGATCTCCGGGGCGCGGGCCTCGAAGCGTTGCAGCAAGTCTTTCATCCATGCACTCCTGGTTTTGCGATGAGGCCTCAGGCCAGCAGCAGCTTGTCGTCGTCGAGCTTCTCGCCGCGGGTGCGCTCGAACATCTGCAGCAGGTCGGGCACGTCCAGGCCGGCGCGCTCGCTGCCGGCGACGTCGAGGATCACCCGGCCTTCATGCAGCATCACGGTGCGGCTGCCGTAGTCGAGCGCCTGGCGCATGCTGTGGGTCACCATCATCGCGGTCAGGCCGTTCTCGGCCACGATGCGGGCGGTGAGCTCCAGCACGAAGGCGGCGGTCTTGGGATCGAGCGCGGCGGTGTGCTCGTCGAGCAGCAGGATGCGCGAGGGCCGCAGCGAAGCCATCAGCAGGCTGATGGCCTGGCGCTGGCCACCGGAGAGCAGGCCCATGCGGTCGGCCAGGCGGTTTTCCAGGCCCAGGTTGAGCGTGCTCAGCTTGGCGCGGAACTCCTCCCGCAGGCTGCGGTTGAGGGCCAGGCGCGGGCCGCGGTCTTCGCCGCGCTTGCAGGCCAGCGCCATGTTCTCCTCGATGCTGAGCGCCTCGCAGGTGCCGGCCATCGGGTCCTGGAACACGCGGGCCACCAGGTCGGCGCGCTGCCAGGCGCAGCGCCGGGTGACGTCGATGCCGTCGATCTCGATGCTGCCGCGGTCCACCAGCAAGTCGCCGCTGATGGCGTTCAGGCAGGTCGACTTGCCGGCACCGTTGGAGCCGATGACGGTGACGAACTGGCCCTTGGGAATGCACAGGTCCAGCCCGCGCAGCGCCCGGTTCTCGATCGGCGTGCCGGGGTTGAAGGTGATCTCGAGTCCTTGGGCGCGCAGCATCAGCGGGCCTCCTTGCGAACGGGCAGGGCGGCGCCGGCCGGGCGCGGCCGCAGCGCCGACAGCTTGCGCTTGTAGGTGGGCACCAGCAGGGCCAGGGCGACCAGCACCGCGGTGACGAGGTTCAGGTCCTGCGCCTGCAGGCCCAGAAAATCGGTGTTGAGTGCCAGCGCGATGAAGAAGCGATACAGCACCGCGCCGAGCACGCAGGCCAGCGTCGTCAGTACCAGGCTGCGGGTGGGCATCAGCGTCTCGCCGATGATGACCGCGGCCAGGCCGATGACGATGGTGCCGACGCCCATCGAGATGTCGGCCCCGCCCTGCGTCTGCGCGAACAGGGCGCCGGCCAGCGCCACCAGGGCGTTGGACAGCGCGAGGCCGGCGATGGTGTAGCGATCGGTCGAGATGCCCTGGGCCCGTGCCATGCGGGGGTTGCCACCGGTGGCGCGCATGGCCAGGCCGGCTTCGGAAGCGAAGAAGGCGTCGATCAGCAGCTTGGCGGCCGCCACGATGGCCAGCAGGATCAGCGGCTTGAGCCACACTTCCGGCAGGTCGCCAAAGCTCAGCAGCGTGAACACCGTGGGCTCGCTGATCAGCGCCACATTGGGCTTGCCCATGATGCGCAGGTTCACCGAGTACAGGCCGATCATCACCAGGATGCTGGCCAGCAACTGCATGATCTTCAGCTTCACGTTGAGCCAGGCAGTCAGCGCGCCGGCCAGCGCGCCGGCAGCCAGCGCCGCCGCGGTGGCTGCCAGCGGATGCCAGCCGGCCACCGTCAGCGTGGCGGCCACCGCGCCGCCCAGCGGGAAGCTGCCGTCCACCGTCAGGTCGGGGAAGTTGATGATGCGGAAGGAGAGGTAGACGCCCAGGGCGACCAGCCCGAAGATCAGGCCGATCTCGATGGCGCCGAGCGAGGCGAACAAGGACATGCTCGGCTTCCCTTACTTGACCACGACCTTGGCGGTGCTGACGAGGTCCTGCGCCAGCGTGACGCCTTGCTTCTGGGCGGCACCGGGGTTGAGGTGCAGCTCGAAGGTGGTGGCCGTCTGCGGGGCGATCTTGCCCGGGGCCTCGCCCTTCAGGATGCGGGCCACCACCTTGCCGGTCTGGCGGCCGAGGTCGTAGTAGTTGAGGCCAAGCGCCGCCACCGCGCCACGCTTGACGGCGGCGGTGTCGGCCGCCACCACCGGCAGCTTGGCCTGCTGGGCCACCTTGACGATGCCCTCGAAGGCCGACATCACGTTGTTGTCGGTGGGCGCGTAGATGACGTCGGCCTTGCCGACCAGGCTTTGTGCTGCGGTGGGCACATCCACCGTGCGGGCGGCGGCCGCTTCGACCAGCGTGACGCCGGCGGCCGGCGCGGCCTTGCGCAGCGCCTCGAGGATGGCGACCGAGTTGGCTTCGCCCGGGCTGTAGATGACGCCGACGCGCTTGCCCTGCGGCACGATCTTCTTGATCAGCTCCAGGTGCTTGTCCAGCGGCGACAGGTCGGACACACCGGTGACGTTGGTGCCGGAGGGCTCCCAGCTCTTGACCAGCTTGGCCGTCACCGGGTCGGTGACGGCGCTGAAGACCACCGGGATGTCGCGCGTGCCGGCCACCACGGCCTGGGCCGAGGGCGTGGCGATGGCCACGATGACATCGGGCCGGTCGCCGATGTACTTGCGGGCGATCTGGGCGGCGGTGCCGGTGTTGCCCTGGGCACTCTGGTAGTCGAACTTCAGGTTCTTGCCGGCCTCGAAGCCGGCGGCCTTCAGTTCGTCACGCACGCCGTCACGGGCGGCGTCGAGGGCGGGGTGCTCGACGATGGCCGTCACCGCCACCGACTTGTCGGCGGCCAGCGCCGGCAGGGCAGCGCTGGACAGGGCCAGCGCTGCGGCGGCCAGCAGGGAACGACGGACGAAGAAATTATGTTGCATGGTCTTGTCTCCTCTCGTAAGGGGCTCCACCTCCCGGCCACCGCGCGGGAGGCTGCTGCAGGCTTTGTGCCGCCTGATCGGAATGGCATTTTGAGGAGGAGAACTTTAGGGTCGGACGGCCGCAATTACCTTTCGAAATAGGGCGGGGTGAACCCTGGGGTGAGAGATAAAATTTCTCGCTTCCGCTGAACGAGGAGAGAAATTTGTACGCAATTGATCTGGATCGAACCGACCGCAAAATCCTCGGCTTCCTGCAGGAGCACGGCCGGGCGTCCAACCTGGAGCTGGCCGAGCAGGTCAGCATGTCGGCGGCCCAGGTGCTGAGGCGCCACCGGCGCCTGGAGGAAGCGGGCGTCATCGCCCGCTACGAGACCCGCCTGAACCCGGCCAGCCTGGGGCTGAACGTGGTGGCCTTCATCCATGTGTCGATGGAGAAGGGCCACATCCGCGAGCTGCCCAAGTTCAAGGACCTGATCGCCGACCTGCCGCAGGTGCTGGAGTGCTACTCGGTGACCGGCGACTTCGACTACGTCATCAAGGTGATCGAGCGCGACCTGAAGTCGCTCTCGACCTTCCTGATGGACACGCTGATGCAGCTGCCGGGCGTGACCGGCGTGCGCTCCAGCGTCTGCCTCGACGAAATCAAGTGCACCAGCGCCTTGCCGCTGCCGGTGTGAGGTCGCGCCAGGCGCCGCGGCGCGCACCCATGGCGGCTCCGGGGCCGCGCCAACGGCCCACCGCCTATGCCGGCCCGCCGGTGTCCACACCTTCCCAGTAGCCCTGGGTGGCCGACTGGCGGTAGCCCTCGCCGGTGAGCTTCACCGCGATGCGGCCGGTGTCGGGGAACACCACCACATCGTGCGGATGCGGGGCGCCGAGGACCAGGTAGCGGCAGGGCTGGTCGCTGCGGTTGATCAGGGCGTGGCCCAGCTTCTGCCCGGCCGGGAAGCACACGTAGTGCCCCGCCTGCAGCTCCCAGGTGTGCTCGCCCAGGCGCAACGTGAGGCAGCCCTCCAGCACATAGACATGCTCCTCCTCCAGCAGGTGGTAGTGCAGCTGGTTGGCCTGGCGGCCGGGCGGCAGCACTTCGAGCGACACGCTGATCTGCGAGCCACCGCCGAAGGAGCTGAGGTGCTGGAAGCGCATCCCGTAGCGCTCGCCGCGCATCACCTCCTCGGTGGGGACGCGGCTGACATGGAAGGGCTCGAACACACCTTCGGTATTGAGGGAGCTGGGGGGGTGATCGCTCAAGGCTGTACTCCGTGGGGCGGCCGGCCGGCCGATGCAGGCATTCTGCAATGGCTACCCGCCGTGGCCCGAGCCGCGGGCCGCCTCAGCGCCGGCCCAGCAGCAGGTCGAGGTCGATGCCTTCGGCCATCGCGCGGTAGCCGGCATCGCCGGGGTGCAGGTGGTCGCCGGAGTCGAGGTCGGCCCGCAACCGGGCGGGCCGGGCGGGATCGCGCAGGATGCGGTCGAAGTCGATCACCGCATCGAATTCACCGCTGTCGCGGATCCAGGCATTCACCGCCTGCCGGGCGCGCTCCTTCCCGGGGCTGTAGTGCCCCTCCAGCGGCGTGCCCTGCAGGGCGCCTTCGAAGGGCGTGAGGGTGGCGCCGACGATACGCACGTTGTGGGCCCGGGCCTGGGCGATGAGTTGACGCAGGCCGTCGATCAGTTCTTGGGGCGGAACCGGCCGGTCCTGCGGCGCGAAGGGCCCGCCGGGCCAGCCCAGGTCGTTGGTGCCCAGCAGCACGATCACCGACCGCAGCCCGGGCACCGAGAACACGTCGCGGGCCAGCCGGGCCGCGGCGTTCACGCCCATGCCGTCGCGCAGCAGCCGGGCACCCGCGATGCCGGCATTGAGGCTCGCGACGCCGCGGGATTGCAGGCGCTCGGCCAGCACGTCGGGCCAGCGCCGGTCGGCGCCGGGGGTGGCGCCGACACCATCGGTGATGGAGTCGCCCAGCGCCACCACCGCGGCGGCCGGCTGCGCCGTCTCGACCAGCAGGCCGGACAGGAAGACCCGCACCGGCGACTCGGTGGCACCGGCCAGCCGCGGCGCCTGGACATGGCGGCCCGGCACCTGGTAGGCCGTCTCCAGCGCTCCCCAGTGGAAGCCGGCTGGCGCGCTCGGCTCCGGCAGGTAGAGCGAGACGGCCACGCGGGCCAAGGCCGGCAGCGCCAGCTCGACCGGGTCGCTCACCGCCCGCCCGCCGGGTGGGATCAGGACCGCCTCGCTGCCGGCGAAGCGCAGCGGCCGGTCGGTGGCCGGGTCGATGGCCGAGGCATCGGCCGCCCGGGCCAGGCGGGCTGCGCCAATGCGCAGCGGCTGCCGGCCGTATTCGTTGCTGAGCACGACCCGCAGCCGGCTGCCGCCGACGCTCAGGCGTGCCACCTGGCGCAGCGTGTCCCCCGCATAGCGCGCCGGCAGGTGGGCCGGCAGCACGAAACCGGGTTCCCAGACCGGCTGCGGGCTGGCCATCCAGCTGAGGCTCCAGTGGGTGGCAGGCGCCGCGGGCGGTGGCGTCTGCGCGGAGGGGGCGGCACCTGCGCCGCCGACAAGGGAGGCCGCCAGCCACAGGGCGACGGCCGAACGAAGGTGTTTTTTCATGATGCTGGCCCATGGGCAGTGAAGGTGTGGCCACCTTAGGTTCTTCCGGATTCGACGAGAACCCATAAGATGCGCAGAGACGCCATTCCAAGAAGGAATAGATGGACACCTTCAAAGCCATGCGCGCCTTCGTGCGCAGCCTGGAGCTGGGCAGCCTGTCCGCTGCGGCGCGGGAGCTGCACACCACCCAGTCGGCGGTCAGCAAGCTGGTCTCGGGGCTGGAAGCCAGCCTCGGCGTGCGGCTGTTCCAGCGCGGCAGCGCCCGGCTGGCGCCGACTGACGAGGCGCGGCGTTTCCATGAGCGCGCGCGGCAGCTGCTGGAGGACTATGAGGAGGCGGTGGCCGCCGTGCGCGAGCAAGTGCGGGTGCCGCGCGGCCTGCTGCGCGTCAGTGCGCCGCTGGCGCTGGGCCAGGCGCGCCTGAATGGGCTGCTGCTGGAGTTCCTGAGCGGCTATCCGGAGATCGAGGTCGAGTTGCGGCTCGACGACCGCTTCATCGACCTGGTGGAAGAGGGCATGGATGTGGCGCTGCGTTTCGGCCGTCACCTGCCGCCGGACCTGATCGCCCGCCCGCTGTGCAGCTCGCCGCGCTGGCTGGTGGCCGCGCCGGAGTATCTCCGGCACCGCCCGGCTCCGGCCCGGCCCGAAGAGCTCGCCAGCCACGACTACCTGCGCTACGCCCGCGCACCGGCCGACTCGGTCACGCTGAGCAACGCATCGGGCAGCGTGCAGGTGCCGGTGCGCAGCCGCTACCGGGTCGACAGCGCCATGGCCATCCTCGACGGCGTGCTGGCCGGCGCAGGCGTGGCGCTGGAGCCGGCCTGGCTGGTGGCCGGGCTGGTCGATGCCGGCCGGCTGCAGCGGCTGTTGCCGCAGTGGTGCGGGCCCTCCCAGGAGGTGTTCCTGCTGCATGTGCAGCGCCGCCAGCAGCCCCTGCGGGTGCGGGTGCTGCTCGATTTCTTGGCCGAACGCGTGGCGGCGCTGCCCGGCATGCAGGCAGGCGCCGGAGCCGGTTGAACGCCGCGGGCGCCGCCTACACCGGCAGCGCCCGCGGCGCCTTCACTTCCTTGAGCGAGAAGCTGGAGTTCATCTCCTTCACGCCTGGCAGGGTGCGGATGGTGCTGCGGGCGAACTCGCCGAAGCTGCTGAGGTCGCGCGCCACCACCTGCAGCAGGAAGTCGTACTGGCCCGAGACGTTGTGGCAGGCGACCACCTCGGGAATGCGCATCACCGCGTCCTCGAACTGCGAGCCCAGCTCGGCGTTGTGGCTCTCCATCATGATGTGGACGAAGGCCGTCACGCCCCAGCCCAGCCGGGCGGCGTCGAGCCGGGCGTGGTAGCCCTGGATGACGCCTTGTTCCTCCAGTCGCTTCAAGCGCCGCCAGCAGGGCGAGGTGCTGAGCGACACCCGGTCGGCCAGCTGCGCAGTGGTAAGGCGGGCGTCGCGCTGCACTTCGTCCAGCAGCCGGCGATCGGTGCGGTCCAGCGGGGAAGGGGCATCAGATTCCATGATTGGCTATTAGTCCGACAAGACATGCCCTGGATTCGGCGGTCGATGGGCATAGAAGGCAAGCATTTTGCGGGGCGAAGTGCATAAAGTCACGGTCCATCGTCACGCTCACCGCGCTGCCCATGCCGTCCCATACCGCCGTTTGCACGGCGCCTGCCTTGGCGTCTTCCCCCTCCTTGCCAGCAGCCGTGGCGCCACCGACGCCGACCGGCTCCGGCCAAGCCGCGGCGGTGGCCGCGCGGCCCTGGCTGGGCTACCTGGCGATGCTGGTGACGCTGGCCATCTGGACCGGCTTCGTGCTGAGCATCCGGGCCATCGGCAAGTCGCCGCTGGCGCCGGCCGATGTGGCCTTGCTGCGCTTCGGCCTGCCGGCCCTGGTGCTGCTGCCCCTGCTGCCCGGCCGCTGGCAGCAGATCCGCGCAGTGCGGCTGCGCCATGTGGCGATGATCCTGGCCGGCGGCGGCCTGCCGTTCTTCTTCGCCGCGTCGGCTGGCGGCGCGGCCACCTCGGCGGCGCATGTCGGTGCGCTGGTGCCCGGCACCGCGCCGCTGTTCGTCGCGGCGCTCGGCGTGCTGCTGTACCGGCAGACGGTGGCCGGCAGCCGCCGCCTGGGCCTGGCGCTGATCGCACTGGGCGTGCTCGCCTTGCTCGCCACCTCCTTGACCGCGCTGCGGGGCCCGGCCCTGGCCGGCTCGGCACTGCTGTTGTGCGCCAGCTGCCTCTGGGGCCTCTACACCCACGGCCTGCGCCGTGCGGGCTTGGATGCGATCGGCTGCAACCTGCTGCTGTGCCTGCCCTCGCTGGGGGCGGTGGCGGCCCTGGTGGCGACCGGTGCGCTGCCGACCCAGCTGGGCCACTTCGGTTGGTCGCAGGCCTTGCCCTTCATCCTGCTGCAGGGGCTGGGCGCCGGGGTGGTGGCCGGCTTCACCTATGCGTTTGCGATCCGCCGCATCGGTGCCGAGCGCAGTGCCGTGATCGGCTCGCTGACGCCGGCACTGGCCTCGCTGGTGGCGCTGCCGGTGCTGGGCGAGCCGCTGGACGCCACCACCGTGGCCGGCATCGCGCTGATCACGGGCGGCGTCGTGTTTGCCAACCTCGACTTTTCCTCCACGTCTTCCAAGGGCCGCTGACCATGCTCGACCGACTGGCTTCCCCCGCCCGCGACCCACTGTGGGCCATCGCCTCCGAGTTCGGCGCCGACACCCGGGCGCACAAGATCGACCTGGTGGTTGGCGTCTACCGCGACGAGCACGGCCGCACGCCGGTGATGCAGGCGGTCAGCGCGGCCGAGTCACGGCTGGCAGCGCAGGCACCGTCCAAGTCCTACAAGGGCCTGGCCGGCCACCGCGAGTTCAACCGGCTGATGACGGCCCTGCTGCTGGAGCCGACCCCCGCCCATCCTCGTGCCGCCACGCTGCAGACGGTGGGCGGCACCGGCGCCTTGCGCCTGCTGGCCGACCTGGTCGCCTGGGCCCGGCCCGGCGCCACCCTCTGGATCGGCACGCCGGGCTATGTCAACCACGAGCCCATCGCCCGTGCGGCCGGGCTGGAAGTGCGGCACTACCCCTACCTGGGGCCGGACGGCCGCGTCGACGAGCCGGCCATGCTGAGCGCCCTGGCGCGCGCACGCACCGACGACGTCGTGGTGCTGCACGGTTGCTGCCACAACCCCAGCGGGGTGGACCTGGCGCCGTCGGCCTGGCAGGCGCTGGCCCGCCTGGTGTCGGAGCGCGGCTTGATCCCGCTGGTGGACATGGCCTACCTGGGACTGGGCGACGGGGTCGAGGGCGATCTGGCCGGCCTGCATCTGATGGCAAGCCAGGTGGAGCAGATGTTCGTCGCGGCCAGCTGTTCGAAGAACATGGGCCTGTACAGCGAGCGCACCGGCTGTGCGGTGGTGCTGGGCCGCACCGCGGCAGCAGCCGCCAGCGCGATGGCCGCGATGGAGCACCTGGCCCGCGCCAACTACTCCATGCCGCCCGACCATGGCGCGGCGGTGGCGGCGCTGGTGCTGGGGGACCCGGCCCTGCACAGCGTGTGGCGGGCAGAACTGGCGGCGATGCGCGAGCGCATCGTGGCCAACCGGGAAGCGCTGGCGGCCGCCTTCGCCGCCCGCTGCGACGACCCGCGGCTGCTGGCGCTGCGCGAGCATCGCGGCATGTTTTCGACCCTGCCGCTGCAGCCGGCGCAGATGGCCCGGTTGCGGCTTGAGCACGCGGTGTACGGCACCGACAGCGGCCGCATCAACATCGCCGGCCTGCGGGCCGGCGAGGCGGCCCGCGTGGCCGAGGCGGTGCTGGCCGTCGTCTAGCGTCTGGCCCCGCGGTCCGGCCGGCAACGCCTCACAGCCTCAGCCGCCGCTTGATGTCCTCGAAGAACGGCATGTGGCGATAGCGGCCCAGCAGGGTGTCATAGGCGGCATGTTCGTTGACGAAGCCCAGCAGCTGCTGCTGCACCCTGTCTCCGGGCTGCTGCAGGATGCCGCTCTCGATCGCATCCACCGTCGCAGCGAAATCGGCCAGCCGGTCTGGCAGCTGCCGGCACAGGTGCAACGTGCGGCCCACCACGCGGATGCCGCCCCGCCGCAGCAGGAAGTCGAACAGCACCTGTGACGCGACGGCGTCGTGGTTCGGCGTCGGTATGCCTTCGACGGCATGGCGCAACAGGCGCTCGGCCAGGATGAACTGATAGGTGAACTCGGCCTCGGCGGGCGCCAGGCCGCTGCTGCCGCCCAGGCAGCACAGCATGCCGGCAACGTCCACCCGCAGCTCTTCCAGCCCGGCCAGCGGCTTCAGGCGTTTCAGCGAGCGGGCGGCGCGCAGCCGCAGCGGGCCGGCATGGTGATGGTGCTCATGCAGCCGCACCCAGTGCACCGCGGCCCGTTGCACCTGCGCGCGACTGCAGCCGCGCAGGCGGGGCAGGTCGCCCTCGGCCACCACATGGCGCAACATCGGCTGGGTGACGCGGTGATGCCGCGCGATGAATTTGTCGATGAAATAGAAGACCAGGTCGTCGTCCCGATGCAGGTGGTCCACATGGTTCTCGGGGAACAGGGCCACCACCAGGCGGGGCGCGAAGCCGGCCGAGGCACGCTCGACCATCACCGGCGTGATGCGGCTGGGATAGCGCGCCGCCAGCATGTCGTCTTCCCACAGCGGGCGATAGCACAGCAGTTCGAGGCTGAGCGCCGGGAAGCAGGGCGTGTCGAACAGCGAGAAGATGCGGTGGTCGTCCTGTCGGTTGATGCGGGCTTTGGTGCGCCGCAGGCGCACCGGGGTGGCGTGTCGCAGGCTGTCGTCGACGTCGTCGAGGAAGGCCTGCACGGCCGGCTCCCGGCGCAGGCTGCGGCTGGCCTTCAGCCGCAGTGAGAGCCGGCGCAGCACCGGAATGTCGGTGCGCTCGCCGCGCGGCGGCAGCGTGGCGCGCAGGCGCTGGGTTTCCAGCAGCAGTTCGGGCGTCGTCATCGGGCGAGCAAGGGTGTTGATTCAGCGGGCCGACAGCGCGTGCTCGAAGTCGGCCAGCACGGCGGCCCAGCCCTTCACGAAGGCAGCTGCATGCATCAGCATGTCCTCCTGGCGGGCCGCGGTGTCGGCCAGCGCCGCCATGCCACTGTCGGGATCACGCATGCTGCGGCTGTGCACGGCCTCGGCCCGCAGGTGCGCGTCGATCCAGGCCAGGTCGTCGCGATGGGCGAAGACCTTGCGCCCGCCGGTGGCCACCCGCCCGAACACCCGCCGGAAGGCCACCGCGATGTCGAAGGCCATCAGCTCCATCACCCGCAGCTGCACCGCCACGCCGATTGCGCTGCGCGAGAGCGCCTGCATCTGCCGCAGCAACTCGTCCACCGCGGTGCTCGGCGCGGTGCCCCGGGCGCGCTCCGCCGCGTCGCAGCGGGCCAGCAGGGGAGCGACGATGCTGTCCTGCCACCACACATAGTGGATGCCGGCAATGCCGGCCGGCGCGGCCTTGCGAAAGGCCGGCAGGCGGTTGTTGAGGTCGTCGCCGATGGCGGCGTGCGCCGCCTGCAGGGCACGCAGCAGGCCGGGCCGCGGCTCGCCGCGTGAGGCCTCCTCGGCCATGCTGCCCAGGCCCTTGAGCGCGCAGAGCAGGAAGGCCCGGGCGATGTCGCGCCAGTGGTAGGCAATGCACAGCGCGGCCACCGGCGGCACCGCGTCGGTGCCACGCGCAGCAAGGAAGAAGCCGTTGCGGTTGGGGGTGAGGGCGGCCTGCTCGATGAACTCGCCGATGCGGCGCTCGATCAGGTCCGGCCGCAGTGCGGCATGGCCGCGCGAGCGCGGCAAGGCCAGGGTCGGCAGTTCACCGTCCGGGGATGGCACAAGGGATGTCATGGCGGCGCTCCTTCGCTGGGGCGTTGTGGCGGATGCGGGGGAATGGGCCGGACGTCGCGATGCTGCCTTCACCAACCGTCTGGCGTTGCTCTTGTCGGGAACAGCAAAGATAGGCGTTCCCTGTCCGAACAGGCCTGGAAGCGTTCACAGGGCACAGGCAGCGGCCGGCGGCCCGCGCGTGTTCCTGGTGACACGGTGGCCGCGGTGGCCCGGCCTTGCGCGTCGGGCGCCCTGCGGCCCGCGAGGGCCGGCGCCAGGCGGCGAACAGCGGCAGCGGGGCACCGTGGGCCGCCGGTGTATGCTGCGCCGGCATTTTTTCAAGGCAGGGCATGAACAGGAAGACCACGGTGAAGCACGTCATGTGGGCCAGGCGGGCCAGGGCCTGCGCAGCCGGGCTGGCCCTGGCGGCCGGGACGGCGGGCGCCGCGGCGGCCGAGGTGACCGTGTTCGAGCACGCGCGCTTCGAGGGGCGGCGCCTGGAGGCCGATGGACCGGTGGCCGATTTCGGCCGGCTCGGCTTCAACGACAGCGCCTCCTCGCTGGTGATCCGTCGCGGGGTGTGGCAGCTGTGCACCGACGCGCACTACCGCGGCCGCTGCGAGACCTTCGGGCCGGGCCGGTATGCCAGCCTGTCGGGCTGGCGCTTCAACGACCGGGTGTCGTCGCTGCGGCCGGTGGAGACCGACCCTCGCGGGCCGGAGCCGGCCGGCGAACTGCTGCTGTTCCGGCATGACGACTTCGCCGGGCGCCGCGTGGCGCTGGCCGGGCCGGAGGCGAATTTCGGCCAATTCGGGCTGAACGACGAGGTGTCGTCGGTGGTGGTGCGCGCGGGCCGCTGGCTGCTGTGCAGCGATGCCGGCTTCCGTGGCGAGTGCATCACGCTTGGCGCGGGCAGCTACCCCTCGCTGTCCGCCTATGGCTTGAATGACCGGCTGTCCTCGGCCCGGCCCGCCTCGCCGCACGAGCACGACGGCGGCCCGCCGTTCGGCGCGAGGGAGGTGGATGACGGTGCCGGCCATGCCGCCCGCTCGGCCTGCGCCCGCGCGCTGGGCGACAGCCTTGGCCGCGAGCAGCCTGGTGTGGAGCGCATCGAGCTGTTCGACGCCGAGGTGGAGCTGAGCCGCCTGTCGGCAGACGAGATCGGCGTGCGGGGCGCCGGCCAGTACGAGACACGCCGGGCGCTGACGCCGTTTCGCTTCCGCTGCCGCTGGAGCCTGCACAGCGGCGAGGTGACCTCGCTGCGCTACAGGGACTGAAGCTCGGGCCCGGCCTGTGTCTCGAAGAAGCGGCCCGGCGTGACGCCGAAGCTGCGGCCGAAGGCCTCGATGAAGGCGCCGGTGGAGTCATAGCCCACCGAAGACGCGACCCATTTCACCGGCCGTGCCTCGGCCAGCCACTGCAGTGCCTGCAGCAGGCGCGCCTGTTGTTGCCAGCGGCCCGGGCTGAGGCCGGTTTCCTGCTCGAAGCGGCGGCTGAGCGTGCGGCGCGGAATGCCGCTGCGCCGGCTCCAGTCGTCCAGCCCGCTGCGGCTCGAGGGGTCGGCCAGCAGGTCCTGGGCGAGTGCGAGCAGCCGGCGGTCGCGAGGCATGGGCAGGCACAGCGGCGCGCTGCGCGCATGCGCCAGCTCGTCGAACAGCACGCTGGCCAGCCGCTCGAGCCGGGCCCGCGCCTGCGCATCGCCGGCCAGGCCGAGCAGCCGCTCGACCAGGGCCTGGGCCAGCCCGTCGGCGGCATAGGCCTGCGGGGCCGATGGCATGGCGTGGCACAGGCCCGGCTCGGCGTACAGGCTCCAGCCGGCGGTGGCCTGCCAGCCAAAGGCGGCATGCGGCCGCTGCGGTGGAATCCAGCCGAGGCAGCCGCGTGGCAGCGCCCAGCGGGCCGATTCGGTGTGCAGCACCAGCAGGCCGCGGCGCACCGCGAAGAGCTGGCCTTCGGCATGGGCATGGGCGCCGGTGTGCAGGCCGGCCGCCGCGTCACGGTGCAGCAACTCGACGCGCAGGCCGCTGGCCGCGGTCTTGGAATAGGGCATGACGAGAAGGCAGAGCGTGGGCGGGTGCTGTCGGGGCCGCGCTGTTGGCCTGATCGATGAATCGGTCGGCATTATCTCCGCACCCTGCGGCGGGGCCGCTGCCTAGGATGAGGCCTTCACCACCGCAGAGTCGCTTCCATGAAACCTGAAGACATCCTCCCCGACACCGCCAGCCATGTGCAGGCTGGCGGCCACCATGTGCGCAAGGGCTCGGTCGGCGCCTTCATCGCCAACGCCCGGCGGATCGCCGATGCGTCCAGCACGCCGGCCGAGCGCGCCGCCGCCGAGGCCGACCTGCTGGCGTTGCTGCCCGGCCTGCAGGCCCTGGGCCTGTTCGACGTCTTTGCCGTGCAGCCGGGGCCGGTGCGCACGCTGGTCGAGCGCTGGCAGCAGGCACAGGGCGCCTTGCCACCGCGGTGAGCCCGGGCCGCGCTTCAGGCCGGTGGCTTGAGCCGCGCGCCGGCCTGCCGCGCCGCTTGGCGGGCCGCCTCGATGGCCGGCCGACGGCGTGCCAGCACCGCCTGCGTCAGCTCGGTGCCGGCCCGCTCGGGCGTGCCGGTCCCCATCGGCGGCTGCGGCGCGTATTCGAACACCAGCTCCTGCAGCCGCGCATGGCCGGCGCCACACAGCGCGGCCGACAGCGTGAGGGCCAGGTCGATGCCGGCGGTCACGCCACCGCCGGTGAGGCGGTTGCGGTCCATCACGACCCGTTCCTTCACCGGCCGGGCGCCGAACAGCGGCAGCAGGTCATGCACATACCAGTGCGTGGTGGCCCGGTGGCCCTGCAGCAGCCCGGCCGCCCCGAGGACCAGCGCACCGGTGCACACGCTGCTGACCCAGCCGGCTCGTTCGCCGCGCTGGCGCAGGAAGTCCAGCACTTCTTCGTCGCCCATCAGGGCGGTGCTGCCTTTCAGCCCGCCCGGCACAAACAGGATGTCGGGCGCGGGCGGCGCCTCGGCCAGCACGAGGTCGGGCAGCAGCTGCAGGCCGCTGTCGGCGACGATGGGCGTGCGCTGCTTCCACACCAGCCGCACCTCGGTGTCGGGCATGGATGCGAAGATGAGCTGTGGGCCCACCAGGTCCAGGGCCGTCATGTCGGGGTGGGCCAGCATGAGCACCTGGCGTTTGCGGCGGGGTGTGTCGCTGGCCGGCGCCGAAGCCGGCGTGGCAAGCGCGGCCGCCGGCGGGCTGGCCAGCGCCGGGCGGGAGCCCACCGCGGCGGCCAGGCCGGCTCCACCGAGCTGGCTCAGCCGGGCCAGTGCAAGGCGTCGGGCGGGGCGCATCATTGGAATCTCCAGTCGAGGCCGGCATAGACCGAGCGGCCATCACCGGGCAGGAACTGGGCCGTGTCCTGGCCACGTGCGTCGCGCACCACCCCGGTGGTCGCCGCGTACTTGCGGTCGGACAGATTGCGGCCTTCGGCGAACCAGGCGAGGCCGGGGCGCACCTCGCCGCTGGCTTTCAGCCCCCAGACAACATAGGACTTCGCCGCGAAGCTGCCTGCGAAGTCGATCGGGTAGCCGCCTGCCTCCTGCGCCTGCAGTGCCAGGCGACTGCCGCCGGCCAGGCGCCACGCCACTTCGGCGCGTGCGGTGTGGCGCGGCACACCGGGCAGCTGACGGCTGCCGTGGCTGGCGTCGTGGCGGAAGCGGAAGTCGTTCCACAGCGCGTTCAGCTGCCATTCCAGCTGCCCGGCCGGGCCGCGCAAGGCACGGCCGGCCAGGCCCAGCTCGAGGCCGCGGTGCCGGGTGCGCGGCGCGTTGACGGTGAGGCTGTCGCCACGGCTGTTGGTGGCGATCTGCAGCAGCTCGTCGGTGAGGCGTGCGTCGTACAGCGCGACATCCCATTCCATCGACTCGTGCCGCCCGCGGCTGCCCAGCTCCAGCGTGGTGGCCCGCTGCGCGCGGTTGAGGTTGGGCCGCGAGCCGCCGGCCAGCTCGCCGAACGAGGGCGGCTCGAAGCTGCGCGACAGGTTGGCATAGAACTGCAGCCCCGGCGCATGGTCCCAGCGCAGCCCCAGCTTGGGGCTGGTGGTGTGGTAGCGCATCTCGAAGCTCTCGCTCACCGGGTCGGCCGCGCTGCCGGCGACGAAGCGGTCCTGCAGCCGGCGCTTGGCGCGCACCGACTGCAGGCCGGTCACCAGGGCCAGCCGGGGCAGCAGGTGGTGCTGGTTCTCGACATACAGCTCCAGGTTGCGTGCGGTCTGGCGGCTGCGGTTGGTGCGCGCGCCGGGCTCGCCACCCAGGTTCAGGTAGCGGTCTTCGCCCGTCTTGCCCTCGCTGGCGGCCAGCCCCAGGGTGAAGCGGTTGCGCCGGCCGGCCAGGTCGGCCTCGTCGGTGTAGCGCGCTTCCAGGCCGCGGTCGTGGTTGCGCTGCTCGAGCACCTGGAAGATCGGATGGTGCAGCCGCTTCTGCGAGGCATAGGCGAACAGCTCGTACTGCCGCGCGCCGTCACGGTAGGCGGTCTTGTTGGACAGGCGGGTCCAGCGGATGTCGCGGCGCTGGTCGTCACGCAGGTTGCCGGCACTGGCCTGGGCCGGGTCGGCCTCCAGTTGTGCGCGCGTCAGGCTGCCGGGCAGCTCCGAGTCGCTGTGCACATGGCCCAGGTAGAAGCGCGTCTCGAGCTGCGGCGCCAGCTGCCAGCCGAGGTTGGCGAAGTGGCGCCGCGTGTCCTGCCGGGCATGCTCGCGAAAGCCATCCTGGCGAAACAGGCTGGTCGACAGGTAGTAGTCGAAGGCCCCCTGCACCTGCCCGGTGGACAGCTGCGCGCGGCGGTAGCCGTCGCTGCCGGCCTCGGTGCGCAGGCGCAGGCGGTCGGCGTTGTAGCCGTTGGGCGAGACGAAGTTGATCGCGCCGCCCAGCGTCGCTGCCCCGTACTGCAGGGCGTTGGCACCGCGCCAGACCTCCACATAGCGGGCCGACAAGGCCTCCACCGCCTGAAAGTCGAAGCTGCCGTCCGCCAGGTTGAGCGGCACGCCATCCTGCATCAGCTTCAGCCCGCGGCCGTGGAAGGTGCGCTGCAGGCCGGAGCCGCGGATGGACAGCCGCGCCTCCTCGGCGCCGAAGCGGGGCTGCACCAGCACACCGGTGGCGCTGCCCAGCGCATCGGCAAGTGTCGACACCCGGCCTTCGGTGTAGCGCGTGGCATCGAGCACCTGCGCGCCACCGGGGGTTTGCTCGATGCGCTGGCGGGCGGTCGGCAGGTCGGGCTGGGTGAGGGTGGAGCGGTCAGCCGGCTTGCGGCCAGTGACGACGACGGCGGGCAGCGGAGCCGCCTGCGCAGCAGCGGTGGCAGCGCCGGCCTGGGCGCAGGCGGCGGTCACGGCCCCGCACAGCGGCAGCACGGCCAGCGAGGGCCGCAAGGATGGAAGCGCCATGGCACTCTCCTGAATGAGACAGCGGACACCGGCCGCAGGGCCGCCCGCGAAGGGGGGCACCAGGCCGGAGGGAGGTCGTCAGCTCAGGTGTGCCGGGGCGGACCGCGAGAGAGTGGGCCCAGCCATTCGGCCTGCAGCACCCGCTCGCCGAGATGGGCGGTGGGCGCGATCGCATGCAGCCGGGGCAGCGGCGCCGGCACCGGCGGCAGGGCGGCCACCAGCCCGGCGCTGCAGCAGCAGTCCTGGTCGTGGCCCTGATGCTCGCCGGCCGGCTGCTCCTTCGGGTGCACGCGGGTGACACCGGTGGCGGTGCAGACCTCGATGCCAGCCGCCGCCAGGCTCGCCTGGTAGGCCGCCACCCAGGGCTGCCAGAACATCACCAGCGCCAGCCACAGCGCGAGCGCAAGGCGGCGGCCCGGCGGACGGGCAAGCGGTGAGGGCGGGGGCGGCATGGCGCGCGATTCTAGGGGGCCCGGCACACCTGCCTGCAACAAAGGGCAAGGCGCGTGCGCCTCAGCGCACGAAGAAGAGCAGCGTCAACAGCCCGAACAGCGGCAGCAGCACGGCAGCCGACCAGGCCATGTAGCCGAAGAAGCCGGGCATGCGGATGCCGCGGTCCTCGGCAATGGCCTTCACCATCAGGTTGGGTGCGTTGCCGATGTAGCTGTTGGCGCCCATGAAGACCGAGCCGGCCGAGATCGCCACCAGCACCGGTGCCAGCCCGGTCATCAGCTGCTGTGCATCGCCGCCGGCCAGGTTGAAGAAGACCAGGTAGGTGGGCGCGTTGTCGAGGAAGGACGACAACAGGCCGGCGGCCCAGAAGTACATCGACACCACCGGCTGGCCGGCTTCCCCGGTGACCAGCTGCACCACCGGCGCGAACGGCCCGTGCAGGCCGGCCTTCAGCAGGGCCAGCACCGGGATGATGGTGAGGAAGATGCCGGCGAACAGCCGTGACACCTCCAGCATCGGGCCCCAGGTGAACTGGTTCTGCTCGCGCGCCGCCCGCGGCGTGAGCGCCAAAGACAGCCCGATGACCAGCAGCAGGCCGCCGTCGCGCACCAGCTGCGGCAGGCCCAGCGACAGGCCGAACAGCTCGAAGGCCACCTGCGTCTTCCACAGCCCGCTCAGCAAGACCAGCCCCACCACCACGAGCAGCAGCAGCAGGTTGACGGCGCCCTCGATGCCGAAGCCCTGGGAGTCCGGTGTGGGGTCGTTCGGCAACGCGTCTTCCTTGCTGAAGTAATGGCGGTCCACCAGGTAGAACAGCGCCAGCAGCGCCGCCAGCATGAAGGCGGTGTGCGGCGGCAGGTGGACCGCGGTCCACGAGAAGTCCACGCCCTTGAGGAAGCCGAGGAACAACGGCGGATCGCCCAGCGGCGTCAACGCCCCGCCGACGTTGGAGACGATGAAGATGAAAAACACCATCACATGCGCCGCATGCGGGCGGTTGTCGTTGGCCCGGATCAACGGCCGCACCAGCAGCATGGACGCACCGGTGGTGCCCATCAGGCTGGCCAGCAGGGCGCCGGCCAGCATCAGCCCGGTGTTGAGCTGCGGGCTGCCGTGCAGGTTGCCGCGCAGGAAGATGCCGCCGGCCACGGTGAACAGCGCGGTCAGCAGGATGATGAAGGGCAGGTAGTCGGCCAGCAGCGCATGCGCAAGGCTGGCGCCGGCCGCATCGGCGCCGAAGCGCGCGGCATAGGGCAGCAGGAAGGCCAGCGCCCAGCCCGCCGTCACCTTGCCGTAGTGGTGGTGCCAGAACTGCGGCAGCAGCAAGGGCATCAGCGCGATCGACAGCAGCAGGCCTGCGAAAGGCAGCGCCCAGAGGGCCGACATCGCACTCGCATCCACCGCAGAGGCCTGCGCAAGGCCGGGCAGCAACAGCAGGGCAAAGGCGGCCAGGGCCCGCAAGCGCGGCAGGCGGTGCGTCATCGTCTCTCCAGGGGGTGGGCGTCGAAGGCGGCCGATTATAGGAAGGGCCGGTCACCGGCCCGGTCCATCGGGCCGCGCCCCGGTGCAGCCCTCAGGCCAGGGCAGGCGTCGGCTGGGGCTCGGGGGTGCCTGCCTCGGCCTGCGGCTGCAGGGTCAGGGCGTCGAACAGGGCCTGGCGCTCGGCGGCACGGCTGAAGGTGTGGTCGGCATCGGCGAAGCGGTGGATGTCGAGCTGCCCGGTACCGATCAGCCGCCGCGCGGTGCGCCCGCCCTGGCGGAGCAGCAGCTCCTCGCCGCAATCGCTGCCCGAGAACAGGGCCCGCAGTCGCACGCCACGCCGCGCCAGCAACTCGAGCTCGGCCGCCAGGTCCCTGCGCAGCGGCAGGCCCAGCCCGCGGGCGAGTTCGCGCCAGGGCGCGGCAGCACGGCTGCCGGCGCGTCGCACAAGCAGCCAGGCCAGGCGCCGCAGGTCGACCTGGCCACGCAAGAGCTTGCGCCAGCGGCTGAGATCCCACCGGCTGGCACGGTAGCGGGCCATCTCGCCAGCCACCTTGTAGTCGGGCAGGGCACTGTCTTCAGGGAAGAACTGGGTCGGGTTGATCGCCAGCACCGTGTCCACCGCCGCCCCCAGCACCGCGGCCTTGAAGCCATGGTAGGCACCGGAGCACAGGCCTGCCACATGACAGTGCCGGATGCCGGGCTGCGAGCGCAGCCACTCGAGCGCCGCCCGGGTGTCTGCCACGCCGCGCCCGGGATACGGCTGCTGCGCGGGGCCGCCTTGGGCTGGCTCGCTGTCGCCCAGGCCACCGAGGTCGATGCGCAACACCAGGTGGCCTTGCCGCGCCCAGCGCCGGGCCAGCTCGACCGACATGCGGTTGGGCCCGACCCGGCGCACCGCGCCGGCGTTCAGCAGCAGGAAGGCATGGCCGGACGCCGGCAGGTGGCTGGCGACGGTGCACACCCCGTGCAGCAGCGCCGCCGCAGCGTCGTCATCAGCCGCCTGCGCGTGGACGCCGGCGGGCACAGCGGCCGGCACGGCGACCTGGACCAGCCGCTCCAGCAGGCCGTCCGCCTCCGCCTGCTGGGCCATCACGAGCCCAGCGGGAGCGTGCGTGGCAGGCAAGCGCGCGGCCAGCGCCGCCAGCCAGTCCAGCGTGCGCTCGCAGACCGCCTCGGGCCGCTGGCTGCGGTGCGCGTCCTGCATCAGCCCACGCCAGCCAGGCAGCCGCTCGCACTGCACCGCCGCGCCGTGGCGTTGCAGCTGCTCGACCCAGGCCGGGCTGCCGGCGAGGTCGTCGCGCTCCACCAACAGCAGCTGCGGTGCCGGCGCATTGGGCAGCGCATCCAGCGCCAGGCTGGCCAGGCTGGCCTGGGTGGCCGCGTTCAGCTGGAAGCCGCCGGCTTCCAGCCGCTGTCCGGCACCGCTCGCCCCCAGGGCCTTCAGCTCGCGCAGGTAGGCCCGCCCCCGGCTGACCGGGAACAGCGCCACCAGCCCGGCGATGTCATCGCGCTGCACCGCCGCCAGCGCCGCCAGCGCGGCTCCCAGGCGCAGCCCGAGCAGCGCCACCCGTGGCACGCCGGACCGGCGGCGGGCTTCGTCCACCGCGTGGTGGACCGAGGCCGTCCAGGCAGCGATGCCGTCCGCCTCGCCAAGCTCGCCGGCGGCATCGCCGCAGCCCTGCGCATCGAAGCGCAGCACCGGCAGGCCCATGGCGGCCAGCCGCTCGGCCAGGTGCTTCAGCAGGTGGTGGGTCGCCAGATCCTCGCTGCCCCAGGCGCTGCACAACACCACCGCCAGCGAGGCGGCGGCCTGCGCGCCCGGATGCCAGACACCGTACAGCGGCTGGCCCTGCGGACCGAAGTAGAGGGGCGAGGCCGGCTGCGTCTTCACCGCGTCTTCACTGCACGCCAAGTTGCAGCAGGGCCTGGCGGATGCCGGCGATGCTGCCGAAGACCTGTCGCGTCAGCATCTCGTCGGGAAACTCGATCGCGAAGGCCTCTTCAAGCGCCAGCATCACGTCCACGCTGGCATGCGAGCTCATGCCGGCCTGGAACAGGTCGGCCGGCGCGGCCAGCCGGTCCACCGGCTGCGGCAGGCGCGCGTGTGCGGCCAGCACCGCGCGGATGCCGGCGTCGATGGCGTGCGCGTCACTCATGGAGGGGCACCGCGGCAGCAAGCGGGGCAGGGCCGGGCGAGAGGTCGGCGGCCACCACCGTGGCCACCGCATAGTCGCCGTCGTGGCTCAGGCTGAGGCTGATGTCGCCGCAGCCACTGGCGGCCAGGCGTTCGGCGGCCCGCCCGTGCAGCCGCAGCGTGCAGCCGCCGTCGGCGCTGCGGGCCACCTCGATGTCGCGCGGGCCGACGCCGGCCGGCGCCCAGCCGAAGGCCTTCAGGGCCGCCTCCTTGGCCGCGAAGCGGGCAGCCAGCCGCTGCCCGCGCAGGGCGGGCGCCTGGTCGGCGTCGGCGATTTCGGCGGCGGTGAACACGCGCTGCACGAAGCGGTCGCCGAAGCGCTGCACCGAGGCCTCGATGCGGCTCACCTGCACGACGTCGATGCCCAGGCGAAGCCGCGGATCGGGCAGGCAGGCGTTGAAGCGGGAAAGCGGGTGCGTCATCCGGAAATAGTGAATAAGTTCATGAATTACTTAACGTTCTGATGATATGGGCGACCAGCGCGCAGCCCGTGTGGCGAACACGCCGCACCCCCTCACTGAGGGGAGCGGGTATCCCCCAGCCCGGCTGCCCGCGCCCGCGGCAGCGCCAGACAATGACCGCCGACACAACACCCGGCGCCGACCACGGTGCCCCTTTCCGGGAGGCTTCCTGCATGAACGACGCTGACGATCCCGTCGCCTTCCACGATGCGCTGGCGGCGCACGGACTCATCCTGCCCACCGGCGTGCCGGGCGGCTATGGCCGCGGCGCGGTGTTCGAGGACATCCTGCAGCGCTTCAACGAACTGGTGAGCCGTGAGGCGGCGGACGATGGCGCGGAGTCGCTCACCTTTCCGCCAGTGGTGGCCCGCGGCCTGATCGAGAAGGTGGGCTACCTCGACAACTTCCCCCAGCTGGCCGGCTCGGTGCACAGCTTCTTCGGCGGGGAAGCCGAGGCCAAGGCGCTGTCGGCACGCGTGCAGGCCGGCGAGCGCTGGGAAGACCTGCTGGACATCACCGGCGTCATGCTGACGCCGGCGGCCTGCTATCCGGTCTACCCGCTGTTCTCGGGCCGGTTGCGGCCCGGTGGGCGGCTGGTGTCGGTGCTCAACTGGGTCTACCGCCACGAGCCCTCCGCGGAACCCACCCGCCTGCAGTCCTTTCGCATGCGCGAGTTCGTCCGGGTGGCGTCCACCGACGAGGTGGTGGCCTGGCGCGACGCCTGGCTGGAGCGCGCAATGCAGCTGCTGCAGTCGCTGGAGCTGCCGGTGGCCAGCGACGTGGCGGCCGATCCTTTCTTCGGCCGCGGCGGGCGCTTCCTGGCGGCGAGCCAGCGCGAGCAGCGCCTGAAGTTCGAGATCCTGGTGCCAATCGTCTCGCAGCAGAAGCCCACCGCGATCTGTTCCTTCAACTGGCACCAGGACCACTTCTCGTCGGTGTTCGGCATCCGCACCGCCGGAGGCGAGATGGCCAGCACGGCCTGCCTGGGCTTCGGGCTGGAACGGGTGACACTGGCCTTGCTGCGCCACCACGGGCTGGACCCGCTACAGTGGCCGGCCGGCGTGCGGCAGCTGCTGTGGCCGGACCCAGCCACCCCCCGACCTTCCGCACGATGCCCCACCACGTCCTGACACTCCGCCATCCCGACGGCCTCGAATTGACCCTGATGGACCAGGGCGCCACCTGGCTGTCTTGCAAAGTGCCCTGCGCGGACGGCCAGCGCCGCGAGGTGCTGCTCGGCGCCCCCGATGCCGCGGCCTACCAAGCCCAGACGGCCTACCTCGGTGCGACCATCGGCCGCTATGCCAACCGCATCGGTGGCGCCCGCATCTCGCATGCTGGGCGCTCATGGCAGCTGACGGCCAACCCCGGCTCGCGCCACCAGCTGCACGGCGGCCCCCAGGGCTTCGACCGGCGTCGCTGGCAGCTCGACGGCCATGAGCCCACCGCGGCCTGCCTGTCCCTGGTGTCCGAAGACGGCGACCAGGGCTACCCGGGCCGGCTGCAGGCGCGGGTGACCTACCGCCTGGCCGACGCCCGCAGCATCGAGATGGAAGCCGAGGCCGAGGTCAGTGCCCCCAGCCCGGTTTGCCTGACGCAGCACAGCTACTTCAACCTCGACGCCCGCCATGGCGACGTACGCTCGCACCGGCTGCGGGTGCCGGCGGCGCACTACCTGCCGGTCGACGCCGACCTGATCCCGCTCGGGCCGCTGGCGCCGGTGGCCGGCAGCGGCTTCGACTTCCGCCAGGCCAAGACGCTGCAGCAGGACTGGCTGCGCGACGAGCAGCAGCAGGCCAGCGGCGGCTACGACCACGCCTTGCTGATCGACGCGGCCGAGGGTGCCGCGCTGCAGCACCCGGTGGCTGAACTGCAGGCCGGCGACGGCGGCCTTGCGATGCAGCTGTACAGCACCCTGCCGGCACTGCAGGTGTATGCCGGCCAGTACCTGGGCGGTACCCCGTCGCGTGACGGCAGCCCCTATGCCGCCTGCGCCGGCATCGCGCTGGAGCCGCAGGTCCTGCCGGACAGCCCCAATCACCCGGAATGGCCACAACCCTCGTGCTGGCTGGTGCCCGGGCAGACCTACCGGCAGCTGATCCGCTGGCGCTTCGCCTGACACCGCACGGCACCGAGTGCTCTCACCGTGCGGCGCAGGGGCGCGCGCAAGCGCTGTGTCGGCGGGAGCCGCGCCGGGGCGAGGCGGCCATCACCTTGCCGCAAGCCGTGCGCCCTGGCTCACTGCAGCGCGAAGCTGCGCGTCTGGCTGCAGGCGGTGTCGAGCTGCAGCAGCCGGCCCTGGTCGTCGAACAGCAGCCAGGCGTCGCCCTGCTGGCGCAGCCGCAGCTGGCTAACGGCCGGCCAGCAGCAGGTGGCCACGACCGCACCGTGCTCCAGCTCGATGAGCTGCAGCACGCGCTGGTCGTCCTGTGCACTGTCACGCCAGTCCAGCCAGGTCCAGGGTTCGCCCGGCCAGATCTGCAGCGCGGTGGCGGACACCGCCGGCCAGGGCAGCCGGGCGATCACGGCATCGCCAGGCAGGCGCCACAGCAGCTCCGACGGCGCCTCCTCCCCAGGACCGAACTGGAAGTCGATCAGCCCGCGGGTCGGGTGCAGCACCCGCACGCCGGGCGCGCCGAGCAAGCCCGGCACCGGGTCGCGCGAGGCCAGCAGCCGGCTCGGCTGGCGATAGCGCCACAAGGCCAGGGTGCCGTCGTCCGCCTGCAGCACCACCTGCTCCAGCACTGGCGTCATGGTGAGGGCCGCCACCCGGCCTGGCAGGTCGGCCACCTGCCACAGCACGTCCTGAAGCGAGCGGGTGGTGTCGAGCACTTGCAGGCAGCGGCCGCGCCCCACCGTCCAGGCGACGCCGTCGAACTCGGTGGCCATGTGATCGAAGGCGGCCAGCCCCAGGTCCGTCACCCGCCGCCGCGGCAGCTCCAGGCGGCTGACGCGCCAGACCTCGTCGCGGCGCGCCAGGGCCAGGGCCACCTGGCCGCTGTGCGCCAGCACCAGGCGCTCGGCCGGGGCAGCGAAGCGCGCCAGCACCGTGCCGACAGCATCCACCATCGCCACGCCGGCCTCGCCCAGGGCCAGCAGGAAGCGGTTGTCAGGCAGGCAGGCAGCGTCGGCGATCGCATGCGCCCCCGCTGCCGGCGGCTGGCAGGCCAGCGGGCGCCCGCCCGCACGCAAGGGCTGGACGCTGGCGCGCGGCCAGTCGCCGGCCGGCAGGTCGGCCTGCAGCAGCGGGTCGCCGCTGAGGGCCAGCAGGCGCTGCAGCTGCTTGCGGTCGAAGCTGCCGCGGCCGAGTGCCTGGTCGGCCAGCAACTGCGGCAGCACGGCGGCCGCGAGGCCCCGCACCGCCTCGCGCGGCTCGCCCAGCGCCAGCAACTCGGCGGCCAGCGCCGCACGCTCGGCATGCAGGCCAGGGTCGTCGCGCAGGGCAACCACCCGCACCGCGTGCAACTGCAAGGTCTCCGGCTGCAACACGGCGCGCTGCACCAGGGCCCGTGCCGCCAGCACGCCGCCGGCCGCTTCGGCCGCCAGCAGCCACTCGCCGGCTTGCGCGCGCAGCGCCTCGACCGGCCACACCGCTTCCACCGCGGCCAGCCACAGGCCGCGCTGGGCCAGCGTCTCGCCCCATTCCTGGCGCAGGCGGCGCGCCACGTCGGGCCAGCGCGGCTCGAGTTGCAGCACCGCGTTGGCGAAGGCGTTGTCGCGCCGGGCCACCGCGACCGCGCGGCGCCAGTCGCCGGCCAGGCAGTGCAGGCGCACCAAGGTGGCGGCCGGGCGGTCCCAGGCCAGCGCCAGTTCGGCCGCCTGGCTGTAGCGTTGCAGCTTCTCGAGGTAGTCGAGCGCCTCGTCGCGTGACTGCAGCAGTTCGGCGAGCACGAACACCGCCTCGTCGTGTCGCCCGGCCCGGTCCAGCTGCTCGAAGCTGCGCCGGTAGAGCGCGCGCAGGCGCTCCTGCAGGTGGTCGCCGAGATGAATGCTGGCAGCAGCCAACGCGGCCTGGCGGCCCAGGTCGAGCGTCTGGCGGCGGCCCGGCGTGCCGAAGGCCTGGCCCAGCGAGCCGGCCTCGTTGCCCAGCGGCAGCGCGTGGCGCAGCGCTTCGTTCAGCTCGCCACGCTCGAACAGGTCCATCATGCGGCGCAGGTAGGCCGCCTGCTGCCGTCCCAGCACCCGCGCCAGCTGGGAGGCCACGGCCAGCCGCG
Organism: Eleftheria terrae; assembly: GCF_030419005.1. Taxonomy (NCBI): domain Bacteria; kingdom Pseudomonadati; phylum Pseudomonadota; class Betaproteobacteria; order Burkholderiales; genus Eleftheria; species Eleftheria terrae. The sequence continues at coordinate 616,136 of NZ_CP106951.1, read as the reverse complement.
CCAGCCACTCGCGCCAGCGCTGCGGCATCGCCTGGGCCAGCCGGCGCCGCGGCAGCGTGTCACCCGGTGTCCGCCCGCTGCGCGCCGGCGTCGCTGTGCCCTGGCGCGCCGGCGCCGACTGCCCGGCAGCCACCCACTGCGGCGGTGCACGCCGCACCGCCCGCAGCGCGAGCAGGCCGCCCACCAGTACCGCGAGCAGGAAGGCCATGACGGCCATCTCGACCGGCGCATCGCCGCCCCCGTCCGTGCAGCGGGCCAGCAGCACCCCGCCCAGGCCGGCAGCCACCAGGGGCCACCATCGAGGCCTGCCGCCGGCCGAGGGCCTTGCCGGCCGGTCGTCCACGGCCGCAGGCCGCGCCGGCGCTGCCCGCCCGGCCTGCGGCCTGTCCCCGCGGGAGCGGGCCAGGGCGCGCAGGAAGGCCTGCTGCTCGGCGCTCGCCGGCGGCACCCCGGCGCCCAGGATGTCGCGCACCGGCCGCGGCCCGGGCGCCAGCAGCACCGGCGGGCCAAGCGCTTCGCGCAGGTCGAAGGTCTCCAGCAGGGCCAGCTCCTGCACCGTTATCCAGCGCGCGGGGTCGAGCGGCGTGGCCTGTGCCAGCTGCAAGGCCAGCACCTCGCCGCCCAGCACGATCCACACATCGGCCGGCGCCAGGCCGGCCGCCTCGCCCTCCTGCAACGCGGCGGAGCACAGCGTGGCGCCTTCGCGCCGCAGCGCCCAGCCGGGCAGGCCTTCGCACACCTGCTCGCGCGGCTCGGCGTAGCGCAGCAGGTCGCCTTCGGCAAAGCGCCATGCGCTGGCGCCGGCTTGCCAGGCGGCCAGCAGGCGGGCGGCGCGTGCGGCCTCGTCGAACCAGTCGGCAGGGAACCAGAGCCCGGCCACCGGCTGGCGGCCCTGCAGCAGGGGCCGCCGCACACGGGCGGCGGTCGGGAAGGGCCGCTCAGCCGGCGTCATGAACGTCCTTCGCGCCGGGGCTGACGAAGAGCAGCAGCGTGCGCTGCGGCGCCGAATAGGCGATGAGCTGGTGCTTTTCGGTCAGCATGGCAATCAATCCGGTGTGGGGGCAGACGCTGCACTGTTTCAACGGCGCGGGCGCGGTGTAGAGCAGCTCGCTGCCGTCCGGCTGCTGCAGGTGGATGGCGGTGCGGTCGGGCGATTGCAGCAGGAGGGCGTAGCGGTCTTCGCCTGCCATCCACACCAGGCCGATGGCGCGCCAGTGGGGCGCGAGCTTCACGTCCAGCGCATCGAAAGGCTCGCCGGCCGCGCGCCGGGCGGGGTTCAGGCTCGGGCGGTGGATGCGCCAGCTTTCCTGCGTGCCGGTGGCCGTTCGCACGGCACAGGCGCTGTCCGCCTTGGGCGACGGCTGGGCAAACAGCACCGCAGGCGCCGCGGAAGGCGCCGGGCACAGTGGCAGGCTGGCCTTGATGTTCGGACCCCGCACCTGGAGCCGGCGCAACCAGAGCCGCCCGGCGGCCTCCACGACATAGGCGAGCTGATGGTCATTCAGCTGCACGCAGGCCAGCACCTCGCGGTCGACCACTTCCATCCCGGCCCCCGCGGCCGCGAACCGCCTGCCGTCGGGCGGGCACTCCTCGGCGCTCCAGGCGACCAGCCGCCGCGATCGGTCGACCACGCAGAAGCGCTGCTGCCGGCCGTGGCGCAGCCAGGCCGACGGCAGCCAGGAGCCGGTGCCCGGCGGTGCATCGAAGTCCTCCACCGGTGGCCGCGGCCGCACGTCCAGGCCGGGCACTTGCCAGAAGAACAGGTGGCTCGCATCGCTGAACAACGCCCCCGCCTGCTTGCCGGGCAGGGTGACCGCCAGCGGCTCCGCCCCTTTCGCCCAGCGCTGGTCGCGCGGCTGCGCCGGCTTGCGGTCGGCCACCCGGGGCACGGCATAGATCGTGAGCCCCCGGCCGTCCAGCCGGGGCACGGCCAGGTGCTTGCCCTGCAGCGAGATGATGGGAGCGCGTTGCATCGACAGCCGCTCGCCCGACTCCACATGCAGGGCACCCGCCGGCGGCGTGTCGCTGAAGCGGCCGCGCAGCAGCCGCTGGGCCGGCCCGGCCGCCGGCAGCGGCAGCGCCAGCCGACGTTCGCCGTGCGGGCCACGCACCGTCACGTCGAGCGCCTCGCCGCCCAGCCCGCGCGCCAGGTGCACTTGATGGCTCGGCGCCGGCGCGCGGCCCGGCTGCAGCGCGGGCGGGCCGATCAGCCAGCATTCGCGCAGGCCCGTCGCCTCCTGCTGCAGGTGCGCATGCCAGGCCACCCAGTGTTCCGGCCCCGCCGGCTCGAAGCGGCGCTGCTCCAGCAGGCGCCGCAGGTCCTGCGATGTGGTGGCAGGCAGCAGCGCCCCGGGCTGCTGCAGCACCCCCCAGCGCAGCTCGCCGCCGGCCTCGGCGGCACGCCGTGCCAGCAGGATCCACAAGGCCAGCTGAGCCAGGCGCGGCGCGCCCAGCTGCAGCGGGCCGCTGTCGAACAGCGCCACGATCAGCCGCTGGGCCTGCCGGGCGCGCGGGTGGGGGCTGAGGAAGAGGTGTTCGCCAGCGGCGGCGCGACGCGTGAACTCGTCCGGCAAGGCGTCGGCCAGCAGCCATTCACTGGCGAGCAGCCGCTCATAGGGGCCGCGGGTGCGCAGGTCGCCGAGGCCGTCGGGCCATGGCTCGCCGCCCAGGTCCTGGCCGCGGAAGCTGCCCAGCAGCGGGTGCAGGCACTGCAGCAACCGGCCCAGCTCGACGGCCAGCTCCGGCCCGAAGTCGCTGAGCCAGCGGCGCCACGGCTGCAGGCTCGGCGGCAGGGGGTGCGAAGCGGTTGTCATCGGGGCTGCCGCCATTGCTGCGCCACCCGCGCCAGCAGCGCCGGCCCCACCGGCAACTGGCGGTCCAGCGGCACCACCGCCAGCGGAGCCGGCCACAGCAGCAGAGGCGCCCGGCCGAAGCGCTGCTGCAACGCACGGGCGATCAGGTCGGCAGGCAGCTCCGGCTCGGACAACAGTGGCAGCCACAGCTGCGGTGCCTCGGCACACGGCGCGGCATAGGCCACCCCCTCCACCCACGGCAACTCGGCCGCCTCGCCCGTCACCACCAGCAGCTCGCCACCGGCGGTGGCCGACAGGCTGGCCTGCTGCGTCGCCGGCAGCCGGCCCAGCCGCTGCAGCAGCTGCCGTGACACCTCCCGCCCCCAGGCCACCGCGGCGCGCGGCCGCTGCTGTGCCTCGCGGGCGCGCCAGCGCCAGCCGCCGGCGGCCGCGGCGGCAAGAAGCGGCGGCGGGTTCATCCGGCGAGGGCCAGGCGCTCGCCCAGTTGCGCACGCAATGCAGCGAGCTCAGGCGGCAGGGTGGCGGCGGTGAAGTTCGCGTCGATCTCGCGCAGCAGCGCTTCGGCAGGCGCTGCACCGGCTTCGGCCGCCAGCCAGCCACGCGCCGCCTCGGCCAGGCGGGCGGCCCGCGACAGCGGCTGCTGGCTCGCTTCCTCCACCGCGGCGAACAGGTGCGGATGGCTGGCCGCGGCCAGCAGCTCGCGCAGCACCTCGCGGGCGCTGTGCTGGGCCTGCTGCGTCGGCAGCACATAGAGCAGTGGCCAGAGGTCCGCCTGGCCCGCCTGCAGGCGGCCGGCCAGCACCGCCGCTGCCGCCACCAGGCGCTGCGCCTTGACGATGCGGCGGTCCGACAGCGCGATGCCCGCCTGCCGCAGCAGGCGGATGGCCTGCGCCAGTGCCGGGCGGGCGGCGTCCAGCTGCACATGCTTGAGCTGCTGCGACAGCAGGTCCAGCTGCTGCAGCGCGCCTCCGGCGGGCAGCGGCGCCTGCTCGGCGGCCCAGCCGCCGGCCAGCAGGGCCTCCAGCTGGTGATCGGCCACCGGCTCGACGAAGGTGTGCAGCAGGAAGCGGTCGCCGAACGCGGCCAGCGCCTCGTCCTCCGGCAGCGCGTTGGCCGCGCCGACGCACACCCGCAGCGGGCAGTCCAGCTGGGTGTGTCCGCGGCGGAAGCGGCGTTCGTTGAGCACGCCCAGCAGGGTGTTGAGGATCGCGGTGGAGCCGAGGAACACCTCGTCGAGGAACGCCACCTCGGCCTGCGGCAGCATGCCGGTGACGTCGGTCTCCACGCTGCCCTCGCGCAGCTTGCGCAGGTCCACCGGCCCGAACAGCTCGGATGGTTCGGTGAAGCGGCCCAGCAGGTATTCGAAGTAGCGCCCCCCCAGGGCCTGCGCCACCCGGCGCACCACCGCGCTCTTGCCGGTGCCCGGTGGCCCGACGACCAGCAGGTGTTCCTGGGCCACCGCCGCCAGGACGATCAACTCGGCCAGCTGGTCGCGGCCGACCAGGCCGGCGGTGGCGGCGCGAATGCTTGTGCGCAGCTGGCGGGCGGCGTCTTGCAAGGGGCTCATAGCGATCCGGGATCCGGGAAAACAAAAGCGGCGCAGTGTGTCAGAGGTCGCCCGGCCCTCCAATCCCCGGACACGGGGTGCCGGCGGCGTGCGGCCCATCCGGGCACACCGCCCGTGAAGCAGGTCACGACACGGGACGCGGGCGACGCCGCGGGCTCAGCGCGCGGTGGTGGCGAACGCGGCACCCAGGGCAAGCAGCCAGCTCACGAAGCCGGCCAGGCTCACCCACACACCCACCTGGCCGAGGGCTGCGACGCCCGGACGGCCGGCCGGCACGCCGAGGCCGGCGCCCGCCAGGCGCACCACCGCGCCGCCATCGAACGGCGGCAGCGGCAGCAGGTTGAGGGCGGCCATCTTGGCGGCCACCGTACCGGCCAGGGTCCACGGCCCCGCCTGTGCGGCCCAGCGGCCCGCCTCGCCAACCAGCCGCTGACCCTCGGACAGCGGCTGCAGCGCACCGCGTACGATCTCGGCAAAGCCCGACAGGAAAGCGGCCGGCGCCTGCCACCCTAGCAACGCACCGGCCACCAGCAACAACATGGCCGGGCCGGCGACGCTCACCAGCGCCTGGCAGGCCAGCCCCTGCGCATCCAGCGCCGCACCGGCGGGCCAGGGGCCGCTGGGCGTCGCATCGCTGCTGTGGCTCAGCCGCACCGCGCCGCCGACAGGCAGCAAGCGACAGCGCAAGCGCCCGATGCGGGCCACCTCGGGCCCGAGGCCGAACACCACGTCCCGCAGGCCCACGCCGGCCAGCCGGCTGGCCACCACCACACCGAGGAGATGCAGGGCAGTGCCACATGACACAGCGAGGGCGATCGACAGGAAGGCAGGCATTGCTCAGGGGGGACATTGGCGGGCGAGCGGGGATTCTCCGCGAAGCGCGCCCTGGCCGGCATCCGCGAGGCAGCGGCGGCACCAGGAGAAGCAGGGCCGCCGCGAGCGTGCGCGCCGCGGCCGGCCAGGCCGCCCGTTTGCCTGGGCAGGAGCAGGTGCCGGGGCGGTTCCCGGCGCATCGCAACGCAGGAGATCTCGATGGACACGGCAAAGGACCACGGCGGCAAGAACACCAGTGGCAGCAGCGGCGTGCTGCAGGCCGCGAAGAAGGCGCTCGGCGAGCATCCGGCCGGCACGGTCGGCGGGGCCGTTGCCGGCCTGGCGGCGGGCGCGGTCGGCGGGCTGGCCGCAGGACCGGTCGGCAGCCTCGCCGGCGCAGTGGTCGGTGCGGCCACCGGGGCTGCCATGGGCGGCGGGGCGGGCCGGCCGGCAGGCGCGCCGCTGGAGGACGAGGCATGGCAGGCCCACCACGCGGCGCAGCCCTACGCCTCGGACGGGCGCAGCTACGCCGACTACGAGCCGGCCTACCGCTATGGCGCCGAAGGCAGCACCCGGCATGCCGGCGCCCAGCACTGGGAAGAGGTGGCCGGGCCGCTCGAAGCAGGCTGGGGCGACGCACGTGGCGGCTCGCCGCTGGAATGGCGCGAGGCGCAGCCCGCGGTGCGCTCGGCCTGGGAGCGCATGCGCACCGCATCGACGCCGCACGACGACAGCCCGGCGGGACGGCCCGACTGAAGCGGCCAGCCGCTGCAGCGCCACGGCGGCGCCGCGGTACGGCACTTGCCGGTCACCGGACAGCCGCCGGCGCGGCCTTCACCTCCAAGGACTGCCCATGTATCAACGACACATCGACCATCGCGAGCGCGGCGCCCACCGCGACGACACCGGGTTCTCGAACGCCGAATGGCGTGACAACGACACCCCTGGCTACGCAACACAGCCGAGCGAGTACTTCGGCGGCAGCCGCGACACCGTCCAGGGCGCGGCCCGGCCGGATGACCGCTTCGCCGGCTCGCCAGGCGCGACGACCCGCCAGGGCTTCGACCGCCACGGCGGCCACCCGGACGGCTTCCAGCGCGAGCGCGCCGCAGCCGTCTGGGAGCAGCCGGGCCGCTTTCCCGGTGATGACGACTACCAGCGCTGGCGCAGCGAGCAGCTGCGTCGTGCCGACGCCGACTACCAGCATTGGCGCGAGGAGCGCTACCGCCGCTTCTCCGACGACTTCGACAGCTGGCGGCGCGAGCGGCGCCAAGCCAGCGAGGCCGAGCTGGGCTTGCAGCGGGTGAGCTCGGGATCGCAGGGCATGCCGGTGTCCGCCGGCAGCGACCTGGGAGCCGACGACGGGCTGGCCTCGGGCCGTGACGTGGGCAATGCCGGCGGCCGGGCCGGCACGCCGTCCCCCGGCCGCAGCTAGCCCGGACGCGCGGCCGGTGCCGCTGTGACATGATGCCGACCTTCGTCTCGACACGCAGGAGCCGCCATGAAGGTCGACAACATTCTGCACACCATCGGCAACACGCCGCACATCCGCATTCAACGCCTGTTCGGCGCCGGCGCTTCGGTCTGGGTCAAGTCTGAGCGTGCCAACCCGGGCGGCTCCATCAAGGACCGCATCGCGCTCGCGATGGTCGAGGACGCCGAGCGCTCCGGTGCGCTGCGGCCGGGGGGCACCATCATCGAGCCGACCTCGGGCAACACCGGCATCGGCCTGGCGATGGTGGCGGCGGTCAAGGGCTACCGGCTGGTGCTGGTGATGCCCGACAGCATGTCGGTGGAGCGCCGCCGGCTGATGCTCGCCTATGGCGCGAGCTTCGAGTTGACCCCGCGCGAGAAGGGCATGAAGGGCGCCATTGCGCGGGCCATGGAGCTGTGCGAGGCCACGCCCGGCGCCTGGATGCCGCAGCAGTTCGAAAATCCGTCCAACATCGAGGTGCATGTGCGCACCACGGCACAGGAGATCCTGCAGGACTTTCCGCAAGGCATCGACGCGCTGGTGACCGGCGTCGGTACCGGCGGCCACATCACCGGCTGTGCCCGCGTGCTCAAGCAGGCCTGGCCGCAGCTCAAGGTGTTTGCCGTCGAGCCCGCGGCCTCGCCGGTGATCTCGGGCGGCAGCCCGGCGCCGCACCCGATCCAGGGCATCGGTGCCGGCTTCGTGCCGAAGAACCTCGACACCGGGCTGCTCGACGGCGTGGTGCAGGTCGACGCCGAGGCCGCACGCGAGATGGCCCGCCGCGCAGCGCGGGAGGAAGGACTGCTGGTGGGCATCTCCTCCGGCGCCACGCTGGCCGCCATCGCCCAGACCCTGCCCAACCTGAAGGCCGGCGCCACGGTGCTCGGCTTCAACTACGACACTGGCGAGCGGTACCTGACAGTGGAAGGGTTCCTGCCGGCCTGAAGCCGTGCGGGCCGGCGGCTTCGGCACCCGGTTCGCGCGGTGCGGGCCCGGCCTTCCCGCTGCCACCAGCAGCGCGCCGCCCGCAGCGCGGCGGTGCTCGACACCACGGCTCGTGGCTCACGCCTTGTTCAGGCCCCCACGGCGCCCAGCCCGCGCATCGTGGCGGCCTGCCGGCTCCGGTCGGCGGCCATCCGCCCGGGGTGGGACGCCAGCAGCCGCCGCGTCACGCCGTTTGTCCAGCCGAAGCCATCCTGCAAGGGGTACTCGCCACCGCCGCCGCCGCAGGCCTGGTCCTGCGGCGCTTGGCGCAACGCATATTTCTCCACCAGCTTGCCGTCGCGCCTGTAGACCTCCTGCACCGTCGCCAGCCAGCGGCCGGCAATCTGGTCAGCCAGCGCCTCATGCCCGTAGCGGGCCAGGCCGCAGACCGCCATCCACTGCAGCGGCGCCCAGCCATTGGGCCGGTCCCATTGTTGCGGCGACCACACCTCGGTGGTGGACAGCCCGCCCGGCGCCAGCAGGCGCCGCTGGACCGTCGTCGCCACCGCCGCGGCCTGCTGCGTACTCGCCATGCCGACGAACAGCGGCACCACGGTGGCAGCGGTGAGGCGCCGGCGCCGGCTGCCGGCCCGCCAGTCGTGGTCGAAGAAGGCGCCAGCCGCCGGATCCCACATGCAGCGCTGCATCGCCTCGCGGCGGGCCTCGGCGCGGGCGCGGTAGTGGGCGGCTTCGGCCGTGCGGGCGCGCGCCTGGCACAGCTCCGCCAGCTTGGTTTCCAGCTTGTGGAGCAAGGCGTTGAGGTCCACCGGCAGGATGGCCGTGGTCGCAATGTCCGACAGTGGCTCGCTGCCGGGCGGACCGTCCTCGGCCCCGCGCAGCCAGCGCGAGCTGAAGTCCCAGCCTGATTCGGCGGCGGCGCGCAGGTCGCGGTAGACCTCGTTCGCCGGCCGGCCGGCAGCCGCGGCGGCGGTGGCGACATCCTCGACATAGGCTTCCTCGCGCGGCGTGTCGCGATCGTCCCAGTAGCGGTTCAGCAGCGCGCCATCGGGCAGCTTCACCACCCGGCGGTGCGCCTGCCCGGGCGCCAGTGCGTCGGCGCCGTCCATCCACCAGGCGTATTCCTGCATCAGCTGCGGCAGGTAGCCCAGGCCTTGCGGGCCGCCGCAGCCCTCGCACATCTCCACCATCAGCGCAAAGACCGGCGGCTGCGACCGGCTGAGGTAGTAGGTGCGAGTGCCATTGGGCACATGGCCGTAGGTGTCGATCAGGTAGGCGAAGTTGTCGGTCATCGCTTGCAGCAGGTCGCGGCGGCCGCTGGGCGCCAGGCCGAGCATCGTGAAGTAGGAGTCCCAGTAGTAGAGCTCCGCGAACCGCCCGCCGGGCACCACGTAGGGATGCGGCAGCCGCAGCAGCGAGGAGCGGGCGGGATGCTGCAGCGGCTTGCGGGTCAGCACCGGCCACAGCGCGTCGATGTGGGCCTCGATCGGCTCCCCCGGCGAGCAGACATACCCGCTCGCCGGCAGGCCAGGCGGCTCGAAATGCCCACGCACGAAGGACGCCAGGTCGAAGCCGGGCCGGCCGGCCTGCTCACGGTAGGCGGCCAGAATGGCCTGCGGCTCCCCGCGCGGCGAGGCATCGACGAAGGTCTTGCTGTCCGCGAAGACACGCTGCGCCTGCACCGCCGTGAACAGCTCGGCATACCGGTCGGCCGGGGTCAGGGTGTCGTGGGCCGGGCAACGCCTGGCTGCGGCTTCGCGCCGCACCGCACTCCCGTAGCGCGACGGCTTCACCGCGCATCGCTGCGGGCCGCAGCGCCGCAGGACGCCGGCCGACGGCGCCGCCAGCCGGGGAGGGCAGGTGTCAAGGCCGCAGCAGCGGGCAGGATCGGTGTGCTCATTCGTGGTCAGTCCTGTTCATGCCGGAGCGCCGGGTGCCGACGCAGCCATCACCCCCTCGCGCCAGGCCACCGCGGCGGCGCCGGCCAGCAGCAACGCCGCCCCTGGCGCGGGCAGCAGGGCGCTGCTGCCCATTGAGCAAGCCCTGCGCCCGGCCCGCGATGCCCTGGGCGGGCGGTGGAGAAGTGACGGTTTTTTTATTAGAATGCGAATTAATCGCATTAATGTTCAACAGATGATCATCGATCCATGGACGCCACCGGCCGCCGGGGCCGGGCACCGCCGGCTCGGCCGCTTCCTGTCGGCAGCCGGCTGGCTGCGCGGGCTGACGCCGTCGGCAGCCGCAGGCGGGTCGTTGTCATGAAGCCGTCGACCCTGCGCATCTGGGGCTGGCCCGTCACCCTCGGCGTGCTGACCACCACCGGCTTGCTGAGCGCGCTGGTGTCGGACACCTGGGGCGACGCCTGGTCGTGGTTCGCGCTTGGTGTGCCGGTGGCCGTGATGGCCTGGTACGGCCTGCGCCGGCCCCGGGCAGGGGCCGATCGGCCTGCCACCGCCGCGGCCGCCATGGAATGACCCGCACCGCCATTTCGCCGCCCGTCGGCCGCCTTTCTGCCTGAGCCTGCCATGCCCAGCCCCCGTTCGCTCAAGACCCTGTCCTGGTTGCACAAGTGGAGCAGCCTGGTCTGCACCGTGTTCATGCTGCTGCTGTGCCTCACCGGGCTGCCGCTGATCTTCCACCACGAGATCGGCCACCTGCTGGGGACCGAGGTCGAGGCGCCTGCCATGCCGGCCGGAACGCCGCGCGCCAACCTCGACAAGGTGCTGGAGGTGGCACGCGCCAAGCATCCCGACCGGATCGTCCAGTACGCCTCGCTGCCCGAGGACGACGACGGCCTGTGGTTCGTCACGCTCACCCACACGCCGGAGCCGACCAACGACTTCCGCTCGGTGGCGGTGGACGCCCGCACCGCCGAAGTGCTGGCCCAGCCGCGCTTCGACGAAGGCTTCATGCATGTGATGCTGCGTCTGCACGTGGACCTGTTCGCCGACCTGCCGGGCAAGCTCTTCCTGGGGCTGATGGGCCTGCTGCTGCTGGTGGCCATCGTGACCGGCCTGCTGCTGTACGCGCCCTTCATGCGCAAGCTCGACTTCGGTGAGGTGCGCCGCCAGCGCTCGTCCCGCGTGAAGTGGCTGGACCTGCACAACCTGCTGGGCATCGTCACGCTGGTGTGGGCCCTGGTGGTGGGCGCCACCGGCATGATCAACACCTGGGCCGACCTGCTGATCAAGTACTGGCAGCACGACCAGCTCACCGAGCTGCTCGCGCCGTACCAGGGCGAGCCGATCGTGCCACCGGCCGAACGCGCCTCGGTGCAGCGATCGCTGGAGGCCGCGCTGGCGCAGGCGCCGGGCAAGAAGCTGTTCTTCATCGCCTTTCCCGGCACGGTGTTCTCCAGCCCGCACCACTACGCCTTCCTGATGCGGGGCGACGAGCCGCTCACCTCGCGCCTGCTGCAGCCGGTGCTGGTGGACGCCCGCACCGCCCAGGTCACCGCCGCGCCCGGGCTGCCGTGGTACCTCGACGCCCTGCTGATCTCGCAGCCGCTGCACTTTGGCGACTATGGCGGCATGCCGATGAAGATCCTGTGGGCCTTGCTCGACATCGCCACCATCGTGGTGCTGGGCAGCGGGCTCTACCTGTGGCTCAAGCGCAAGCCGGCCGGCGCGAAGGCCGAGGCTGGCACCCCGGCACTCACGACGAGCTGAGGACCCGCCGCCTCGTGGAAGGGGCGGGCATCACCCGCATGCCCCGCGAGCGCGGCCGCCCTCGTCGCGGCGCCAGCCCCGCTGCGGGCCTGGGCGCCGCCGCCGGCCGCCGCCACGATCCACCGCCCCGGGCAGCCGCCACCGGCTTGGTGCCCCGCCGACCGATGCCAGCACATTGCAGGGCCGGTGGCGGTGGTGGCTGCCGCGCTCGAGCGGCCGCGGGGTCAGTAGCTCTCGAGCGACACCTGCACGTGCGAGAAATCGCCCAGCGCCAGGTCCTTGCGGTGAATGGTGAAGGTCAGCCGCCCGGCGTCCCAGAAGCTGAAGCCCGGGCGTGGATCGGAGTACAGGCTCAGCAGGTTCACCCATTCGTCGAGCTGCCCGCCGTGGACCGCCATGGCCTGCTCCTCCGGGCTGTCTCCCTGCGTGGACACATGCGCGTTCTGCACGTGCACATCCTGCAGCAGCTCTTCGCTGCCGGCCAGTTCGATGCCGAGCGCGTGGTAGGCCGCCTCCTGCGGCCCCTCATCCCGGATCTCCAACAGCCCGGCGTCCTCACCGGTCAAGCGGTGCGAAGCACGGTACAGGACCGGCAGCGACACCATGACGTCCGCGGTGGCACGGTAGCCCGCCTGTTCGGTGGGCACCTCGCTTCCGTCCACGAAGCAAGCGCCGTCGCTCCACACATGGGGCCTGAGCCTCGCGCGTGGCGACGTGTCATGCAACACGAGCGTGCGGTCCTCCGCATCCAGGCCTTCGGCGAAGAAATAGAGCCGGCCGGTGCGCGGCAACCACGACTGCAGGCCGGCCACCGCCTCCAGGTCCAGCTGGGCATAGAAGTGCCAGTACCGGTCCTCGGTCATCGGGTAGTGGATAGCGGGCGGCAGGTCCGGCGCGCCGCCGAAGCGCGTGCCACCGGGCACCGCCGGCTGATCCGGGGTGGTGGTGCGCCAGCGCAGCGCCTGCCGGGCATGGCGGAGCAAGGCGGGCGCGTGCTGCGCCAGCCCCTGCCGCGCCAGCGCCGGCTGCAGCCAGGCAAGGAGCCCGGGGTGGCTGCGCGCCAGGAACAGCTCCGCATTGGCCGGCAGCTCGATGTCAGGGCGGTAGCGGGTGTCGAGGTAGAGCGCACGATGGCGGGGATCGACCCGCACCGACTCGATCCGGGCAAGGGAGGCGGGCAGGGATGCAAAGGGGTTGCCGCGCAAGTCCAGCTGCTTCAGTGCGGGCAGGTGGCCGATGTACTCGGGCAGCAAGGTGAGCTGGTTGTGCGAGAGGTCCAGCACCTCCAGCCTGTCGAGCTGCGCCAAGCTGTCGGGCAGGCTGCACAAGGCGCCGCCGGTGAAGCTCAGGCGGCGCAGGCCGCGCAGCCGCCCGATCACTTCCGGCAGCTGTCGCACGCTGCTGTTGCCGATGTGCAGGTCCGTCAGGGACTGCAGGCTGGCAAGCGCCTCGGGCAGCGTGGTGAAGCGCGCGTGGCCCTGCGAGGCGAAGGTCAGCGACAGCGTCTCCAGCTGCCGCCAGCGCAGCACTTCCGCCGGAAACTCGTCGAGCCGCGGCGTCTCCCGGGTCCATGGCTGGTACCAGCTCAGCCGGCGCACGCGCTCCGGCGCCACGGCCAGCGCGGCTTCGATGCTGTCGTAGTAGCGAGGCCGCAGCTGCACGCTGCCGCCCGGGCCATGGCGCACGAGCTCCAGCGGCACCCCCGCGGCCTCGTCGTCATGCTCGCGGCGCAGCCGGCCCTTGAGCGCGATGCGGTGGGGCGCCAGGTCCACGTCGCCGAAGAACCTGAGCCCGTAGCGCAGCCCGTTCCAGAACAGCGAGAATTCGATGCCATGCGACCTGTCAGGGTAGCGGAACACATGGTGCGGCTCGCCACTGCGGTCGTCGAAGTGGAGGGTGGCACTGTAGAGGTGCGGTGCGGCCGCGCCCTCATCCGGATCGAAGGCCTCGGCATGCAGGCCGGCATCGAACGGCATTGGCACGCCCTTCAGATCGAAGCGCATGCCGCCGTCGACAAACTCGATCCGGCAGTCCTGCGCGAAGGCGAAATCGGCTTTCCCGATCCGGAAGACGTCCTGTGGGGCAGAGCAGGGCTGCTGGCTCATGGATGAAGCGGGTGGTGCAAGCGGGTTTCGGCAGTGCAGGGCATGGCGGCGTGCTTCAGGGGTTGCTGAGAACCGGGCCGCCACCCGCTGGCACCGGCCTCTGGCCCTCTGCCGCAAGGCGGCCGGAGGCTCGCTCGCGACAGCATCCGGGCCAGCGGGGCCGGGCCGCCGCCAGGCTGGCGCGTGCAGCAAGACCCCACCGACTGTACCGGCCCGGCGACCGCGCCTGCGGGTCGAAGGCTGGGCGATTGTCGCAGGGTCGTACCTGCTCTTGATCTTCATCAGTGGGCCGGCATTTCCTTGCTGGCGACGAGCCAGGCGGCACGGCGTGGCGGTCGCTGGCGGCAACCGCTGTGTGACAATTCAGCGCATGCACCGCCTGCGCTCATCCCAGCTCGCCCGCCTGGTCCTGGCGTGGCTGGCCTTGACGCTCGGCTTGGCGATTGCATCGCCGGTGCTACATCCCAAGGCCATCGATGTCGTCTGTTCCGCAGATGGCAGCATGAAGCTGGTCATCGTGGGCGACGATGGCGAGACGGCCCCGGCCAGCGTGCACGGCACGCTCGACTGCCCCCTGTGCCTCCCGGCCGCAGTGCCTCTGCCGCTGGCGACCATGGCGCTTGAGCCAGCCCAGCCACTGGCCCATGCCGTCCACCGCGCGTATGCGGCGCACATCGCCGCGCTGGTGGGCGCGCCACTGCCTCCCCGAGGTCCGCCGCACACGGCCTGACGACCGGCCCTGACGGTTTCAGCGCACACACGCACCAAGCCACTCGCCGCCCTTGAGCCGCCCCCCAGGGCGCTCGCCGGCCTCGGCCCAAGCGTGGCTGCAGCTCGCCGCCTCACGGGCCAGCACGTCCTTCCTGCGCTCTTGCGCCCCTTGCCCGCGCGGCGCCGCATGCGCCGCCCGATGCCGTGCCCGGCCGAGTGCGAGCGCACCCGTCCAGCCTTGCAGCCCAGCGCGCCTGCCGCAGCGCCTGGTGCCCCGCCCAACCGAATGCTTGCTTCATCATGCCTGCCCCCGCTTCCCTGTTCTCCCCGCGCGCCGTGAGCCTTGGCCTGTCGTGCCTCGTGGCCACCGCCACCCCCGTTGCACGGGCACAAACCACTCCCTCGACCACCTTGCCGGCAGTCAAGATCCGGGCCAGTGCACCGGAGCCAAACGGCCGGTTGCAGCTCGACCTTCCTGCCGACACCGGCAGCCGCCTCGGCCTCACGCCTCGGCAGACACCGGCCACCGTCAGCATCATCGACCGCAACACCATCGACACCCGCGGCGCCCAGGACACGCAGGAGATCCTGCGGGCCGTGCCGGGTATCACGGCCCACAACGCACCGGGCAACATCGGCGTGAGCTACCGCGGCTTCAGTGGCGGCTCCGTCACCCAGTTGTTCAACGGCATCCACCTGCAGTACACGATCGCAGCCCGCCCGGTGGACAGCTGGATCTACGATCGCGTGGAATCGATCGGCGGCCCGTCCAGCTTCCTGTTCGGCGCAGGCGGGGTGGGTGGCTCCATCAACTACATCACCAAGCTGGCCGAGCGCCACGACATCTCGGAAGCCCGCCTGCGCCTGGGCACCCAGCGGCTCAAGGAGGCCTCAGTCGGGCTGAACCGGCGCATCGCCGGCGACGGATCCGGCGCTGGCGACCATCACATCCGCATCGACCTCAACTACCGCCGCGCCGACGGCTGGACCGATGGCACCGGCACCCGCTCGACGCAGCTGGCCACGTCGCTCCTGTCGGATCTGGGGCAGGGCGTGACCCACACGCTGGCCTACGAAGCGCAGGACGAGGCGGTCGACCGGCCCTACTGGGGCACGCCCTTGCTGAACCCGCCCGGCGCGTCCCTGCGGGTCGACCCGCGCACCCGCGACAAGAACTACAACAGTGCCGACGGCCTCTACGAGCAGCGCGTGCAGTGGTTGCGCTCGATCACCGACTGGCGCCTGAGTGACAGCACCCGCTTGAAGAACACCTTCTACGCCTACGACGCGCTGCGCGACTACCGCAACGTCGAGTCCTACCGCTTCGATGCCGGCAACACGAGCGTCATCCGTTCCGCCACGCTGCTGCAGCGGCACGACCAACGGCTGGTGGGCGACCGCATCGAAGGCAGCCACCAGGGCCAGGCCTGGGGCCACCGAAGCGACTGGGCCTGGGGCCTGGACGTCAGCGTCAACAAGCAGACCCGCTTCCCGAACAGCCTGCCCGGCACGGTCAGCACGGTGGACCCCTATCGCTTCGACACCGAGAACTTCTTCGACATCCCGGGCATGAAGCGCGGCTTCCGCCCCGACCGCGACAACAAGGTCACCACCACCGCGCTGTACCTGGAAAACCGCACGGCCCTCGTGCCGGCGCTGCACCTGGTGACGGCCCTGCGCCATG
Source organism: Eleftheria terrae (assembly GCF_030419005.1). Taxonomy (NCBI): domain Bacteria; kingdom Pseudomonadati; phylum Pseudomonadota; class Betaproteobacteria; order Burkholderiales; genus Eleftheria; species Eleftheria terrae. The sequence continues at coordinate 600,359 of NZ_CP106951.1, read as the reverse complement.
AACGCATCAAGCTGGAACTGAAGAACCGCCGGGAGGTCACTGCTGCGAGCCCGGCCAGCTTCCAGCGCAGCTACCACCCCAGCACCGGACGCATCGGGCTGGTCTGGGACCTGGCGCCCGGCGCCATGGTGTACGCGCAGTACGCCACCGCGGCCGATGCGCCGTCCGGCGTGCTGTCGACCGCCTCCTTCTCCGACGTGCGCAACAACAGCGAGCTGACCACCGGCCGCCAGGCCGAGATCGGCAGCAAGCTCGACTTCTGGCAAGGCAAGGGCACCGCCACGGTGTCCGCCTTCACCATCCGCCGCAAGAACATCGCCACCCAGGACGCCGACAACAGCGCGCTGACGGTACTGGTGGGCGAGCAATCGTCGCGGGGCGTCGAGCTCGCCGTGGGCCTCAAGCCGGCGGCCGGCTGGTCGGTGCAGGGCAACGTCAGCCGCGTCGATGCGCAGTACGACCGCTTCCGCCAGGGCGGCATCTCCCTGGCCGGCAAAACGCCCACCAACACGCCGGAGACAGTCGCCAACCTGTGGGTGTCCTATGCCTTTGCCCCTTCCTGGCAGGCCAGCATGGGCGTGCGCCACGTCGGCAAGGCATACGCCGACGCGGCCAACACCATGAGCTGGTCGGCCTACACCTTGGTGGACCTGGGCCTGAGCCACCAGGTGAACCGCAACATCTCGGTCGTCGGGCGCATCCGCAATGCCACCGACCGCCTCTACGCGGCCAACCTGACGTCCACCATGGCCTACCTCGGCGCGCCCCGCACGGCGGACCTCGCGCTGCGGGTGTCGTTCTAGCCGGCCAGCGCCATGGGAGCTTCCGTCAAGCGCTGGCTGTTCCTGGTCCACCGCTGGCTGGGCGTGGTCGCCTGCCTCTTCTTCGCGATGTGGTTCGTCTCCGGCGTCGTGATGATGTATGTGGGCTACCCCAAGCTCACCGAGGCCGAGCGCCTGCAACACCTTCCGCCCCTCGACACGGTGGGCCCGCTGCTCGGGCCAGCGCAGGCGCTCGAGGCGGCCGGCGTGCCGCAGCCGCTGAAGGCGCTGCGGCTCGCGGTGGCCAGCGGCGGCCGGGCCGTCTACCTGGCCATGCCCCAGCAGCCCGGCCAGCCGCCGGTGGTCATCGACGCCCGGCATGGCGGGGTGCTGCGCTCGATCGACGCCGGGCATGCCATGGCGAGCGCGGCCGCCTATGCGGGTGGCAGCACCGGGCTGCGATACCTCGGCACGGTCGATGAGGATGCGTTCACCCATTCACGGGCCCTCGACCCGCACCGGCCGCTGCACCGGGTGCAGTTGCAGGACGACGCTCAGACGCTGCTGTATGTGTCGGGCCGCACCGGCGAAGTGGTGCGCGACGCGCCGCGGGCCGAGCGCCTATGGAACTACGCCGGCGCCTGGATCCACTGGCTCTACCCCTTCCGCGGCAACGGTTTCGACCGCTACTGGGCCGACATCGTCAACTGGCTGTCGATCGGCGGCATCGTGGCCGCGCTCAGCGGAACGGTCGTCGGCCTGCTGCGCTGGCGCTTTGGCCAACCGTACCGCAGCGGCTCCCGCACACCCTATCGCGGCGGCATGATGCGCTGGCACCACCTCTCGGGCCTGTTGTTCGCCGCGGTCACGCTCACCTGGATCTTCAGTGGCCTGATGTCGATGAACCCGTGGCGGGTGTTCGACAACGGCGCGCCGCCGCTGCGCACCGAAGCGCTGCAGGGCGGCCCCCTGGCGATCGATGCGCAGGACCTGCCGCCGCAGGCGCTGGTCGCCTCCGCCGGTGGGGCGGGGCGCGAGTTGCAATGGGTTCGCACACTGGGCGAGACCACGGTGCGGGTGCTCGGCGCTGGCGGGCGCCCCGCGCTGCTCGACAGCCGGACGGGCCGCCAACGCACCCTCGACCCCGGCGCACTGCTGGCCGCGGCGTCCCGCCTGCTGCCCAGCCGTGTCGCGCGAGTGGAGCGGCTCACCACCTATGACCTGCACTACTACACCCGCGACGCCCACACGATGACCGGCGGCACAGACAAGCCGCTGCCGATATGGCGCGTGGTGTTCGCGGATGCGCATGCAACCTGGGTGCACATCGACCCCCACACCGGCGCCGTGCTGGGCCGCACCGACGACAGCCGGCGCATCAGCCGCTGGCTGTTCGCCATGCTGCACAGCTGGGACTGGCTGCCGCTGCTGGAACGCCGGCCCTTGTGGGACATCGTGCTCATCACGCTGAGCGTGGGCGGCGTGCTGTTGAGCGGCACCGGCATCATCATCGCCTGGCGCAGGGTGCGGCTGAAGCTGAGATCGCCGCGGCGCGGCGCGCGGGGCATCGCTGCCGCAGGCTGACGTGCGGCCGGCGACGCCGTGCGGGAAGCACCCCAGCGCCAGCCGGGAAGCGGGTCTGCGTTAGACTTCGCCCTCGGGTGTTGGGTGGCCGAACGGCGACGCAGCAGGTTGACGCGACGGTCGGGCCGCCTCGCGGCTTGTTCACGCCTGTCCTGCCATGTCTGCTCACACCTCGGAACTGGTCGCCGCCGTCCTTTTCGCGCTGGCGCTCATCCACACCTTCACCGCCAAGAACTTCGAGCGGCTCTCCCATCGGTATCCACGCCACGAAGGCCTGTTCCACCTGCTCGGCGAGGTGGAGGTGGTCTTCGGCCTCTGGGCGATCGTGCTGGTGATCAGCCTGGCGCTGCTGCTCGGCTCGGGGCCAGCGTTGCAGTACGTGGAATCGCGCAACTACACCGAGCCGCTGTTCGTTTTCGTCGTCATGGTGGTTGCCGCCTCACGGCCGGTGCTGCTCACGGTGCAATGGCTGGTCGGCTGGCTGGCACGGCTGCTGCCCTTGCCACAGCCCGTCGCAATGACCTGGCTCGGCCTCGCGGCCGTGCCCCTGCTGGGCTCGGTGATCACTGAGCCGGCCGCCATGACCATCGCGGCCCTGATGCTCGCGCCGCGGGTGTTCCGCACCGAGCTGCCGGAGCGGGTGAAGTACCTCGCCCTGGGCGTGCTCTTCGTCAACGTGTCGATCGGTGGCACGCTCACTTCCTATGCCGCACCTCCGGTCCTGATGGTCGCGTCCACCTGGCAATGGAGCAGCGGCTTCATGCTGGCGCATTTCGGCTGGAAGGCGGCCCTCGCCGTCATCATCAATGCATCCATCGCCACCTATGCGCTGCGCCGCCACCTGGGCTCCGCGGAAGCGGAGGCCGCCGCAGGGCCGGGCGGCCAGCGGGTGCCCTTGACGGTGGCGATCATCCACCTCGCGCTGCTGTGCGGCGTGGTGGTGCTCGCCCATCACCCGGTGGCCTTCCTCGGCCTGTTTCTGCTGTTCCTAGGGTTCACGCAGGCCTACGAGCGGCACCAAAGCCCGCTGTTGATCAGGGAAGCGCTGCTGGTGGCCTTCTTTCTGGCGGGCCTGGTCGTGCTGGGCGGCATGCAGCGGTGGTGGCTGCAGCCCATCGTCTCCCAGCTGGAGCCGGTCGCGCTGTTCTTCGGTGCGCTGGGCTTGACGGCCATCACCGACAACGCGGCGCTGACCTACCTCGGCTCGCTGATCTCCGGCATGTCGGACCCGGCCAAGTACATGCTCGTCAGTGGCGCGGTCGCCGGCGGTGGCCTCACCGTCATTGCGAACGCACCCAATCCGGCCGGCGTGGCCCTGCTGAAACGCGGCTTCGCCGACGAGACGGTGGGCGCCGGTGGACTGCTGCTCGGGGCGCTGGGCCCCACCCTGGTCGCCGCGGCCGCGTTCCTGGTGTTCTGAGAGACCGACCCCGGCTGAAGGGGAGGCCGCTGCGGCCTCCCGCAAGAACCCAGGACAGGGCAGCTGTCCTGCTTCCCCGCCGCGCAGTGCCCTCGCACTCGCTGGCCGCCGGCTCACTCCTCGGTTCGGCCACCGCTGACCGCCTCGGCCGCCGCGGCGCTGCTCGCCGGCCTTCATGCTGATTCGTCCTGCGCGCCGCTGGGCTGGGCTGAGCTGGACTCAGCTGAGCGGCAGGCAGGCCAACGCCTCCGTTGTCCGCCGGGCGTCCGGTCCCTCAGGTCCTTCAGGCCCATCGCACAATGCCAAAAAACGACTATTGCGATAACTCTTCTTATCGCAATAGCAGCTCCATCTGCATAAACTGCTGGGCATGAAATCTTCCAACACCGCCATGGCCCTTGCACAGGATTGCGATCCGCAGGGCTTTCCCAGCCCGGCCGAGCTGGCCGCCCTGCGTGGCTGGTATGCCGGGCTGCCAGCGCGCCAGGCGGTGGTGCATTACCTCGGCGATCGCAAGGCGACCGGGCAGTCGTCTCGAGCCATGATCACCGCCATCCGGCGCAAGCTGGCGCTGTTCGCGCGGGCGCGGCACCGCGATGAACTGGCCGAGGTGATCCTGCACCCGCCTGCCGAGCGGCTCGAACGGGCCAAGGCGGTGCTGCGTACCGTCGAGGCGCTGCGTCGAATGCCGCTGCCTCAGCCGCTGATCACCGACGACATTGCACGGTGGTTGCCGGCCCGCGCGGTCGGGGCCTTGCAGCAGCAGGGCATCCGCACGCTGGCGGAGCTGACGCTGCGCATTCCCCGGCGGCGACGCTGGTGGGCCAGCATCCGCGGCCTGGGTGCACACGGCGCCGCGCAGATCGAAGCGTTTTTCGCGGCCCATCCGCAACTCACCGAGCGGGCGAGGGCGCTCATCGTCGTGCCCGCCTCGGAGACGGCGCCTTGGGAGCAGCTGGTGGTGCCTGCCGAGGTCGACGGATCGCGCGGGCAGTTCCGTGCACCGCAAGCCACCTGCACCTTGGCTGCCACCAACGACTACCAGGCGGTGCAGGCCTGGCTTGCCTTGCAGGAGTCGCCCGCCACGCAGAGGGCCTATCGCAAGGAAGCCGAGCGCCTGATGCTCTGGGCCATCCTGGAGCGGGGCAGGGCGCTGTCGTCACTGACCACCGAGGACGCGATCGCCTACCGGCAGTTTCTGCGCCGCCCCACACCGCGCGATCGCTGGGTCGGCCCGGCACGCTCCCGCAGCTCGCCGGAATGGCGCCCCTTCCAGGGTGCCCTGTCGGCGCGCTCGGTGGCCTACGCGCTGTCGGTCATCGGCGCCTTGTACCGCTGGCTGATCGAGCAGCGCTACCTGCTGGCCAACCCGTTCTCCGGCGTCACGGTGAAAGGCGCCAAGCGCAGCGCGCCGCTGGACGCGGCCCGCGGCTTCTCCGAGCACGAGTGGCCCTTGCTGCGCTCCATTGCCGATGCCATCGAATGGACCGGCGGCTGGACCAAGGAGGGCGCCCAGCGGCTGCGCTTTCTGCTCGACTTCTGGTATGCCACGGGTCTGCGTCCCCACGAGGTGGTGGCCGCGCGGCTTGGCGCCCTGCGGCGCGATGACCATGGCGACGACTGGCTGAAGGTGATCGGCAAGGGGAACAAGGAGGGCGAAGTGGCGGTGCCGCTGTCGGCCATGGCGGCGCTGGAGAACTACCTGGTGCAGCGCCACCTGCCGGTGACGCGTGCGCGGTGGGACCCGGGCACGCCCTTGGTGCCCAGCCTCGCGGAGGACGGCAGCGGCATCACGCCGGCGCGGCTGTGGGCCATCCTGCAGCGGTTCTTCCGGCACGCTGCCGAGCGGCTCGAGCCGTCGAGCCCCGCGACCGCGGAGAAGCTCCGCCGCGCCACCCCGCACTGGATGCGCCACACCCACGCCACCCATGCCCTGGCCTACGGCGCGGAACTCACCACCGTGCGCGACAACCTGCGGCATGCGTCGGTGGCCACGACCTCGGTCTACCTGCACACCGACCAGGTCAAGCGGGCCCGGCAGATGCGCGACGCGTTTCCGGTCAAGCGGGTGCCGCGCCGGCCGTGATGCCGGCAGGCCGGCTGGCGCGTGGAAGGCCGGCCGATGCAAGGGAAGGGACCTACGGAGGATTCAAGCCGGCAGCATTTGGGTCGGCGATTCGCACTTCCGCGTGGTGCCAGACGATGCAGGCATCGTTGTTGGCCGGCTCGGTGAGGCGGTACCTGTACAGCCCCCACATGGCCCGGTAGAGGTCCGGCGTCGCCGGACCATAGATCGTGTTGTCGGTCAGGAAATACCGCGGCGCGTCCGCGGAGCTCAGCATCCGGACAGCCTGCCGGTCGTGCCACAGGGCCAGAGAGGCCTGGCCACCGTCCGCCTGGCTGAGCCAGTCGGGAAAGATGTCGATGACAAACCGGTGCACCTGCCTGATGCCGTTTTCCACGACCAGCAGCCCGGGCACTCGCGCGACTTCCTGCTCCGGCTGTTCGTTCCTGAGCCTGCGGGTCATCACCACGTCGAACTTGTTGTCGACCTCCTGGTCAAGGGTGTTCTTACGCAATTCAAGCGTCACCGACGGATAGTTGAACGCCTGGCCGATGCTGCCGGCCTTGTTCTCTCCCTTGAACTGGAAAATCAGGACCGACTCTCCTTTCAGGTTCCATTCAAAGGCGGCATCGCCCAGATGGAAATGGCAATAGAAGCGCAGCCATCTCCGGTTCGGGACTTGATGGCTGTACAGCTGAACCCGCGGGTGCCGTGCAACCAACCCGTCGCCCTTGCGCTGCAGCATGAACAGACGCCGAAATTCCGCATTGAAGAAGACCCGCTTCTCACCCAGATGTTGGTGGAGCGACGCGGCCTGCACCTCCACCCGGCAAGGAGGATCGCCACTCGCCTCCATGTTCTGGTTGATGCCGTCCTGCGTTTCCTTGTCGAAGGTGCAGGCGGTATAAGCCTTCCTGTCTGATGTGCCGAACTGGACGCTCCAGGGCTGCGCCACTGCGTCCTTGATCAAGCCGGCGGAAGGGGTGGGATTGGTGTCCGCCCTTGCCTTGGGGACGCCCGCAAAGCACTGCACGCGGCGTTTCCCGCCAGTGTTCGCGATGACCCATGTTTCGCCGTTGGAGACCGGCGAGGTCATTGCCGAGCCGTCGGGCCCTTTCTTCACCTCGAAGGTATACGGGTCCACAAAGCCGGAGAGCCCTTGCGCCTGGCCCGCGGAGCCGGTGGCTTCGGCAGGCACGTCCTGACCGCCGCCACAGCCGGCGAGGCTGCTTGCTGCCAAGGTGGTGTTCAGTGCCGTTGTGGCTCCTTCGACAAGGAGACGACGACGTTGCAGGTCAACGCTCATGGGGATCGCCCCTTTCAGCCCGTGGAATGAAGCTGCACGCATTATGGGAGTTGCGGACGGCGCCCGGCCCTAGCGCACGGACAACCGGCGCGTCCCGAGGGTGGCGGGAGGCGGCCTGGCCGCCACCAGGGTCATCAGCGAGGGGGAGGAGGGCAGTGCGCCCGACACGTTGACGCTGCCCCGCTGGAAGGGGGTCGCGACCGCCGTGGGTCGTGGGACTGGTGGCGACGAGCGATCCAGGCCTCGAGCAGCCCGACTGCCAGCGCAGCGCCGCGCTGCGAATGCCGTTCATGCAGAAAGCTCGGGCTTCACGGGCCACCACCTCGCTCGTCGCCATGAGGGGGCGTCTAATATCGACGGCCGGCAGGCCCTTGCACTGCAGTGTCGTCTCAACGAACCCCTGCGGTTGCGCGGTGGCCCGCCCCACACCGGTCATGAACGGGAGAACGAATGTGATCAGCAAGAACACCCTCTGTCTCTGGTATGACGGCACCGCCCTGGAGGCCGCGCAGTTCTACGCCGAGACATTCCCCAACAGCGCGGTGGGAGCGATCCACCGCGCGCCGGGCGATTACCCGTCGGGCAAGCAAGACGACGTGCTGACGGTCGAATTCACGGTGATGGGCATTCCGTGCCTCGGGCTCAACGGTGGCCCGGCGTTCAAGCACAGCGAGGCGTTCTCGTTCCAGGTGGCGACGGACGACCAAGCCGAGACTGATCGGCTCTGGCATGCGATTGTCGACAACGGCGGCCAGGAGAGCGCCTGCGGCTGGTGCAAGGACAAGTGGGGCCTGTCGTGGCAGATCACGCCCCGGGTCCTCATTGCCGCGATCGCCCATCCGGACCGAGCGGCGGCCAAGCGCGCCTTCGACGCGATGATGCAGATGAGAAAGATCGACATCGCGACGATCGAAGCGGCGTTGCGCGGCTGAAACTCATCACCAGCCGTGGCGCACGGTCGCCGGTGGTCGTCGCCGGTTCCCCAGTCCCCGGGGTCGGGGCCGGCGGGCCGGGGGACGGCGAACCGCGTGGCGGACGAGCCAGCCTGTCAGCCTGAGCAAGTCGAGCATGGAAACTGAATAGGGCCACCGAGCAGGTGTCGATCCCTCGAGGCCGAAGCTGGACGCACCCAGCAACGCGGGGAGCGCTGGGGCAGCCCGATGCAAAGCGCGGATTCGAGGCGCGTTGGTGGCCGTCGCGAGGAGCGGCGGCAGGTTGTCCGATGGCGATGGGCTGTTCTAACCAGGCGACACGCCAGCATGAGTTGACATAACGCACATTCTGGAAAATTCGGGAAAAGCGGCTCACAGCACCGTCGCTCCCGCTTGACATCCTCCATTTTTCCATCGCCTTGCTGTCGTTTTTCGTCGCTGTACGCCAACCGCCTCCAGGGGCATGACGATTGCAAAGGTTCATGTCGGCCACAAGCCGTCTGTTTGTCGTTCATCCGAGGGGCATGCGACCAATGCGGTCTCCCGAACGTTCACCACCGATCGTCTTCGGCGACGAAACCGGCCGGCTGCAGGCCTTGCAGTCCTATCGCATTCTCGATACCGCGCCGGAGCCCGACTTCGACCGGCTGGCCTGCCTGGCCGCCTACATCTGCGGGACGCCGATGGCCACCATCACCCTGGTGGACGAACACCGCCAGTGGTTCAAGGCCACCGTGGGGTTCGACCCCGGCCTGCAGGAAACGCCGCGCTCCATCGCCTTCTGCGCCGCGGCCATCGAGGGGCGCGAGCCGCTGATCGTCGAGGACGCCAGCGTCCATCCCCGCTTCCACGACAATCCCCTGGTGCTCGGCCCGCCCGGGCTGCGTTTTTATGCCGGTGTGCCGCTGCGGTCGCCCAGCGGCTTCGCGCTCGGCACGCTGGCCGTGCTCGACCGGGTGCCGCGGGTACTCGATGCGCAGCAGCACGAGGCGCTGAGCACGCTGGCCCAGCAGGTGATGCTTCAAATGGAAATGCGCCGCCGCGCCCTCCTGGCAGTCGCCGAGGCAGACGACCGGCTGCAACTGAGCGGCTCCCTGCTGGCCATTGCCGGCCGGGTGGCGCACCTGGGCGGCTGGCAGGTGGACGTGGCCAGTGGCCGGGTGCACTGGTCGGAGGAAACCGCCTCGATCCACGACCTGCCCCCCGGCTCGCCTCCCGAGCTGCGCTCGGCCCTGTTGTTCTTCGTGCCCGCCTGCCGCCGTGCCCTGCGCCACGCCTATGTCCGCTGCATCCGCCGCGGCGATCCCTTTGACCTGGAACTCGATCTGGTGAGCGCCACCGGCACCCGCCGCGCCGTGCGCATGATCGGCAAGGCGGTGCGCGACGCCGGCGGGCACATCGTGCAGGTCCACGGAGCGCTGCAGGACATTTCCGAAAAGATCCAGGCCGAGCAGGCGGTACAACGCATCGCCTCGCGGCTGACACGCACGCTCGACAGCATCACCGATGCCTTCTACGCCGTCGACCGCTCCTGGCGGCTGCTGGGTGTCAACAAGGAGTTCGAGCGCCTGCTGCAACGCCGCCGCGACCAGGTGCTGGGCCGCGTGCTGTGGGAGGTGTTTCCCGATGCGCTCGGCACGGCCTTCGAGCTGGAGGCGCGCGCCGCGGTGGCCGAGCAACGCCCGCACGTGTTCGAGGCTTACTACCCGCCGGTGCAGCGCTGGTTCGAGGTGCGCAACTTTCCGTCGGACGAAGGCCTTGCGGTCTACTTTCGCGATGTCAGCGAGCGGCGCGCCTGGATGGAGCAGCTGCACCTGCTGGAAAGCAGCATCGGCCACCTCAATGACATCGTGATGATCACCGACGCACAGGTCGATGCGCCCGGGCCGCGCATCGTGTACGTGAACGGCGCGTTCGAGCGGCTTTCGGGCTATGTCCGGGACGAGGTGCTGGGCCGGAATCCGCGTTTCCTGCAAGGCCCGCGCACCCGGCGGGACGAGCTGGACCGCATACGGGCCGCGCTGGCCGAGCGGCGCGGCGTGCGCGCCGAGTTGATCAACTACACCCGCACGGGCCGCGAACACTGGGTGGAGATGGAAATCTCGCCGATCCACGATGCCCAGGGCCGCTGCACCCACTTCGTCGCCGTCGAGCGCGACATCACCGAGCGCAAGCGCGCGGAAGCGGAGCGACGGGCGCTCGAAGACCAGCTGCGCCAGGCCCAGCGGCTGGAGTCCATCGGCACCCTGGCCGGCGGCCTCGCCCACGAGTTCAACAACATCCTGGGCGCCGTGCTCGGCAACCTGGAGCTGGCACAGGACAAGCTGCCGCAGGGCCATGCCGCCCTGCACCACCTGGGGCAGATCCGCACCTCCAGCCAGCGGGCGCGCGCGCTGGTGCAGCACCTGCTGGCCTTCGGCGGCAAGCAGGCTCGCCAGCGCACGCAGCGCCTGCTGTCGCCGCTGGTGCAGGAAGCGCTGGAGCTGGTGCGCAACGGCCTGCCCGAAGAGGTCGAGCTGGTCGCACGCATCAGCCAGGATCCGCTGTTCGTCGTGGTGGACGCCAACCAGCTGCAACAGGCCCTGCTCCAGCTGTGCCACAACGCGCGCCAGGCACTGCCGCCCGGCGGCGGGCGCATCGTGGTCGGACTGGACGAGGCCAACCTGGGGCCCGATGAGGTGGCCAGCCTCGGCGCCCTCACCCCCGGCTGCCATGCGCACCTGTGGGTCCAGGACAATGGCGACGGCATGGACGCCGAGACCCGGCGCCGCATCTTCGAGCCGTTCTTCACCACCCGCCCCACCGGCCAGGGCACCGGGCTGGGCCTGGCGGTGGTGCACGGCATGACGATGGTCCATGACGGTGCCCTGCGGGTCGACAGCGCGCCCGGCGAGGGCAGCACCTTCCACCTCTACCTGCCTGCCCTGCACGACCCGTCGGAGGACTTCGCCAGCACGGCGCCCGGCGCACTGGACGCGGTGCACGGCGGCGGGCAGCGGGTGGTCTGTGTCGACGACGACGAGATGGTGTTGCTGACCCTGGAAGCGCTGCTGCAACGCCTGGGCTATCAGGTGACCTGCTACGCCGACCCGCGGCTGGCGGCGCAGGCGCTGCAGCAGCGCCCGGGCCAGTGCGACCTGCTGGTGACCGACTACAACATGCCCGAGCTGGACGGGCTGGCCCTGGCGCGGCGGGCCCTGCAGGCCCGCCCGGACCTGCCGGTGCTGATCGTCACGGGCTACATGACCGAGGAACTGCGCACAGAGGCCCTGCAGGCCGGCGTGCGGGAACTGCTGCACAAGCAGAACTGCGTGGAGGAGCTGGGCGGCGTGGTGGCCCGGGTGCTCGCGTCGCAAGCGTCCCTGGCCGGTCCGGCCTGAGCCGCGCGGCAGGGCGGGCCCCGGCCCTCCCCCGCCCTGCCCGGCTCAAGCAGGATCGGGAATGACGGCGGTCGCCTCGATCTCCACCTTGGCGCGGTCTTCGATCAGCGCCACCACCTGGACCGCGGTCATCGCGGCGTTGTAGGCGCCGATGATGTCGCGATAGGCCCGGCCGAGCGCCGGGCCGGCGGCGAGGTATTCGCGCTTGTCGGTCACGTACCACGTCAGCCGCACCAGGTGCTCGGGCCGGCCGCCGGCCTCGTGCAGCACGGCCACCAGGTTGCGCAGCGCCTGGGCGGCCTGCTCGGCGAAGTCGTCGCTGGCGAAGCGGCCCTCGGTGTCCCAGCCGATCATGCCGGCGATGAACACCTGCCGGCCGCGAGCCACCACGCCATTGGCATAACCCCGTGGACGCGGCCAGCCCGGCGGCAGGAGCACCTGGTTCATGCGGTCCTCGCTTTCAGCAGTTCACGGGCGATGATGAGCTGCTGCACCTCGCTCGCCCCTTCATAGATGCGCAGCGCGCGGATCTCGCGGTACAGCTGCTCCACCTGCTGGCCGCTCACCACGCCCTGGCCGCCCCAGATCTGCACCGCGGCGTCGATGATGTACTGGGCGCCCTCGGTGGCAGCCAGTTTTGCCATGGCCGCTTCCATCGTCACGCTGCGGCCCTGGTCGCGCTGCCAGGCGGCACGCCAGGTCAGCAGCGCCGCGCTGTCGAGCGTGGTGGCCATCTGCGCCAGCTTCGCCTGCGTCAGCTGGAAATCCGCCAGCGCGTGATCGAACAGGCGACGGCTGGTGGCGCGCTGCAGCGCTTCGTCCAGGGCACGGCGGGCAAAGCCGAGCGCGGCGGCAGCCACCGAAGTGCGGAACACGTCGAGCGTGCGCATCGCGATCTTGAAGCCTTCGCCGGCTTCGCCGAGGCGCTGCGACAGCGGCACCCGGCAGTCCTGCAGGCGCAGCCGGGCGAGCGGATGCGGCGCCATCACCTGGATGCGCTCGGCCACCTGCAACCCCGGGGTGTCGGCAGCGACGATGAAGGCCGAAATGCCGCGCGAGCCCGGCGCCTCGCCGCTGCGCGCAAACACGACATAGAAGTCGGCAATGCCGCCATTGGAGATCCAGGTCTTCTCGCCATCGAGCACCGCATGGTCGCCCTCCACGCGTGCCTGGCAGGACAGGGCCGCGACATCCGAGCCGGCCTGCGGTTCCGACAGCGCAAACGCCGCAATCGCCTCACCGCGGACCACGCGCGGCAGCCAGGCCTGCTTCTGGGCCGGCGTGCCGCACAGGCTGATGGCTCCGGAGCCCAGGCCCTGCATGGCCAGCGCGAAATCGGCCAGGCCGCTGTGGCGGGCCAGGGCTTCGCGCAGCAGGCAGAGGGTGCGGGTGTCGATGCGGTCGGCCGCGCCGCCGTATTCGCGCCCCGCCACCACGTGCGCCAGCCAGCCGGCGCGGCCCAGCAGGCGCACCAGCGCCCGGCATTCCGCATCCACGTCGGGGCCGTGGGCGGCGGGCAGCTGGGTGTCGGCCCAGTCGGCCAGCTCGGCCGCGAGCCGGCGGTGCCCCTCGTCGAAGAACGGCCAGTCGAGGTAGTCGGGCGAGCCAGCCATCTCAATCTCCCTGGAACACCGGCGCCTGCCGCGCCACAAACGCCTGGTAGGCCCGGCCGAAGTCGCCGGTCAGCATGCACAGCGCCTGCGCCTGTGCCTCGGCCTCGATGGCCTGGTCGATGCCCATGGCCCATTCCTGGTGCAGCATCGCCTTCGTCAGCGCGTTGGCGAAGGTCGGGCCACCGGCCAGCTGGGCCGCCAGCGACTGCGCGTCGGACAACAGGCGATCGGGGTCGCACAGCCGGTTGTAGAAGCCCCAGCGCTCGCCTTCTTCGCCGCCCATGGAGCGGCCGGTGTACAGCAGCTCGGCCGCCCTGCCCTGCCCGACGATGCGCGGCAGCATGGCGCAGGCGCCCATGTCGCAGCCGGCCAGGCCGACCCGGTTGAACAGGAAGGCGCAGCGGCTGCGCGCGGTGCCCAGCCGCAGGTCGGACGCCATCGCGAGAATGGCGCCGGCACCGGCGCACACGCCGTCCACCGCCGCCACGATGGGCTGCGGGCAGGCGCGCATGGCCTTCACCAGGTCGCCCGTCATGCGGGTGAACATCAGCAGCTCCGGGGCCTTCAGCTGCAACAGCGGGCCGATGATCTCGTGCACATCGCCGCCGGAACAGAAGTTGCCGCCGGCCCCGGCCAGCACCACCGCATGCAGGTCGCTCGCATGCCGCAGCTGCAGGAACAAGTCGCGCAGCTCGGCGTAGGCGTCGAAGGTCAAGGGGTTCTTGCGCTCCGGGCGGTTCAGCGTGACGGTGGCCACGCCGGCGTTCGCCTCGAACAGGAAGTGACGCGCCTGGTAGCCGGCCAGCGGGCGGCGGTTGCCGGCCAGCAGGGCCGGGTCGATGCGGGGGCGATCGGGCGGGGAATCGCCCGCCGGGGATGCGGGGGGATCCATGTGCGGGCCGGAAGTCATGCTTTCTCCTCGCCGGGGGTGTCGTTGCGGATCAGCTGCACGCGCAGCTCTCCGAGCAGGGTGTAGAGGCGCTGCAGGTCCTTGCCGTCCAGGTGCCCGAACAGGGACAGGATCCACTGCTCATGCTCCGCCGCCATGGCCTCGAAGGTGTGCCGCCCGCGCGGGGTCAGCCGCACGATCCAGGAGCGGCGGTCGGTCGGGCTGCTTTCGCGCATCACCAGCGCATCGCGTTCGAGCTCATCGGTGAGGCCGGTGACGTTGCCGCCGGTGACCATCAGGCTGCGCGACAGCTCGCGCATCTTCAGGCCTTCGGGATGGCGGTAGAGCTGGGCCATGTAGTCGAAGCGCGCCAGCGACACGCCGAAGCGGCTGCGCAACCGGCGCCGGATCTCGGCCTCGACCTGCGTGGTGCACGAGAGCATGCGCAGCCACAGCTTGAGCGCTGCATGGTCCTGGGTGCCGGCACGCGCCTCGTGGCCCAGCTCGCGGGCTTCGCGCAGCACCGCGTGGGAAGGATCGGTGTGCTTCACATGACTTCTCCTGCCGACACCGAAATGGCTTGCCCGGTGACCGCGGCGGCCGCGTCGCTGCAGAGCCACTGCACCGCGTCGGCCACCTCCTGGGGCTGCACCAGGCGTTGTTGCGGATTGGCGGCGGCAAACACCGCCCTTGCCTGCTCGGCGCTGCGGCCGGTGCGCTGCACCAGGCGCTCGACGCTGCCGGCCAGCAGCTCGGTGTCGGTGTAGCCGGGGCAGACGGCGTTCACGGTGATGCCCTGGCGAGCCAGCTCCAGCGCGAGCGAACGGGTCAGGCCGAGCACGCCGTGCTTGGCGGCCGCATAGGCGCTGACATAGGCATAGCCGCGCTGGGCGGCGGTGCTGGCGATGTTGACGATGCGGCCGGCGCCCGCCGCCTGCATGTCGGGCAGCGCCGCCTGGGTGCACAGGAAGGTGCCCGTCAGGTTCACCGCCAGCATGCGCTGCCACAGCGCCAGCGAAGTGGCCCCAAAGGCAGCGCTCTCGGCCTGGCCGGCGTTGTTGACCAGCAGGCGCACCGGGCCGAGTGCCTCGCGGGCGGCAGTGAAGGCGGCCTGCACCTGCGCCGGCTCGCTGACATCGGCCACTGCTACCGCATGCGGTCCGCCCGGCAGCGCAACGGCCAGCCGGCGCAGTCCGTCCTCATGCCGGCCCAGCAGGCTCAGCTGGGCACCCTGGGCGGCCAGCGCATGGGCGATGGCCGCCCCGATGCCGCGTGCGGCGCCCGTGACCACCGCATGCCGGCCCTGCAGCGGCAAGGCGCGGCTCATGCGGCTTCCTTCGGCGGCAACGCGGCGGCGGCCGCCTGGGCGGCGGCTCGCTCGCGCTCGAACTGGCGCTCGAGCTGCGCCTTCGCGGCCCGGTACTGCGCCGGCCAGGGCCAGTCGAAGTAGCCGATGCGGGCCGCTTCATGCAAGGTCCAGGCAGGATTGGCCAGGTGCGGCCGCGCCACGGCGCAGAGGTCCGCCCGGCCGGCGGCGATGATGCTGTTCACCTGGTCGGCCTCGGTGATCGCGCCGACCGCGATGGTCGCAATGCCCGCTTCGTTGCGAATGCGATCGGCGAACGGCGTCTGGAACATGCGGCCGTACACCGGCTGCTCACGCTTGCTGACCTGGCCGGAGGAACAGTCGATCAGGTCGGCGCCGGCTGCCTTGAAGGCCCGTGCGATCTGCACCGCGTCGTCGGGCCCGATGCCCCCCTCGACCCAGTCGTGGGCGGAGATGCGCACCGAGATGGGCCGGGCTGCCGGCCAGACCTCCCGCACCGCGCGGAACACCTGTAGCGGCCAGCGCAGCCGCCGCTCCAGCGTGCCGCCCCAGGCGTCCGTGCGGCGGTTGGTCAATGGGGAGATGAAGGACGACAGCAGGTAGCCGTGGGCGCAATGCAGCTCCAGCCAGTCGAAACCGGCTTCGGCCGCCCGCCGTGCGGCAGCCACGAACTGCTCGAGCACCTGGGCCATCTCGGCCTCCGTGATCTCGCGAGCCCAGGCGCTGACGCCCTCCAGGTATTGCTGCGGCGAGGCCGACACCAGCGGCCAGTTGCCCTCGGCCAGCGGCAGGTCGATGCCGTCCCACGCCACCCGGGTGGAGCCCTTGGCGCCGGCATGGCCGAGCTGGATGCCGATGTGGGCATCGGTCTGGCCATGCACGAAGTCGACGATGCGCTTCCAGGCATCGCGCTGCGCGTCGCTCCACAGGCCGGGACAACCGGGGGTGATGCGGGCCTCGGGTGACACGCAGGTCATCTCGGCCATGACAAGGGCAGCGCCGCCCATGGCGCGCGCGCCCAGGTGGGCCAGGTGGTAGTCGCCCGGCATCCCGTCGGCGCACGAGTACTGCGCCATCGGCGAAACGACCACCCGGTTCTTCAGCGTGAGGCCGCGCACCGTGTAGGGGGTGAACATGGGCGGCGGCGGGCGCTGGCCGCCGGCCGCCTGGGCGCCGCTGCGCTGTGCCAGCCAGCGTTCGTGCGCCTCGACGTAGGTGGCATCGCGCAGCCGCAGGTTCTCGTGGCTGATGCGCTGGCTGCGTGTCAGCAGCGAATAGGCGAACTGCTCGGGCGGCAGGCCGGCGTAGCGTTCGACGTTCTCGAACCACTCGGTGGAGTTGCGGGCCGCGTTCTGCAGGCGGGCCACCTCGGTGCGGCGCAGCGCCTCGTAGGCCTGCAGCGCGCCTTGCAGGTCACCAGGTGCGGCGCCGATGCACTGGGCCAGCTCGATCGCGTCTTCCAGGGCGAGCTTGGTGCCGCTGCCGATCGAAAAATGCGCGGTGTGCGCTGCGTCCCCCATCAGCACCAGCGGCACGCTGCCCTCCTCATGCACCCAACGGCGGCACACCACGCGCGGAAAACGGATCCACTGTGCCGAACCGCGCAAGTGGGCCGCGTTGGAGATCAGCGCATGGCCGCCCAGGGCGCGCGCAAACAAGCGTTCGCAGAAGGCAATGGAGGCCGGCTTGTCCATCTCGTGCAGGCCGGCCCGCTGCCACACCCGCTCGGGTGTCTCGACGATGAAGGTCGAATGGGTGTCGTCGAAGCGGTAGGCATGGGCCTGGAACCAACCCCATTCGGTGGCTTCGAACAGGAAGGTGAAGGCGTCGAAGCGCTGCTGTGTGCCGAGCCAGACAAAACGGCAATGCCGCAAGTCGATGTCGGGCTGGAAGACGTCGGCATGGCGACTGCGCAGGCGGCTGTTGAGGCCGTCGCTGGCAATCACCAGATCGGCATGGGCATAGGCAGCCAGGCTCTCCACCTCGGTCTCGAACTGCAGCCGAACGCCGAGTTGCTCGCAGCGCTCTTGCAGGATCTGCAGCAGCCGTTTGCGGCCGATGCCACAAAAGCCGTGGCCACCGGAGCGCAGCACCCGCCCGCGGATGTGCACCTCGATGTCGTCCCAGTGCTTGAAGCTGCCGAGGATCTGCGCGGCGCTCGGCGGGTCGGCCGCCTGCAGGCGGCCCAGGGTCTGGTCGGAGAAGACCACGCCCCAGCCAAAGGTGTCGTCGCGCCGGTTGCGCTCGACCACGGTGACCTCATGGCGCGGGTCCTGCTGCTTCATCAACAGTGCGAAGTACAACCCGGCCGGGCCGCCGCCGATGCAGACGATGTTCATGAGCGCTCCGAAGGCAGGCGTCACAGGCCCCGGCGGCCCTGCGTCGCGGATCACGGCAACTGAAACACGGCAACTGCGCACAAACTAAATTGTTTAGCGCTAAAGCAGTTTAGTGGCAGGACCCACCGCTGGCAAGGCGCCCCTGCAGAGATCGCAGCGTGACGTTCACCCCCAAGCGGGTCTCATCTCCATGCACTGGCGAAAGCAGGGGCTTGCGGCTATACCGGGTGGATGCCGCTGTCCCCGGCTGCACACCGGGGCAGCACACCAGGGTCTGGCAGTCCTGCCAGACCGCGCCGGGAGGAAGCATGTCGCCGAACACGCACGAAGAAGAACACCGTGCCACGCCCGCCGGCCGCCACCGCCCGCCATGGCAGGCAGGCGCTGCGGCAGGCCTGGCATTGGGCATGTGGCTGGCGGGCTTCGGCTGCTGGGCCGCCAGCGACGATGGCCTCGCGCCCGTGCTGGAAGGCAGTCCGCCGAACGATGTGTATGCCGCCGCGGCGCGGGTCCGCCTGTCGCAGGCGGTGGCTGGCGACGCCTTCCTGGCCGGCGCGTCGGTGCGCATCGACGAGCCGGTGAGCGGCGATGCCGCGATCGCCGCGGCGGAACTGCAGGCCGGTGCGGCAGTGGGCCGAGACCTGCGGGTGGCTGCTGGCCGCGCGTACATCGACAGCCGCATCGGCGGCGACGCCCACCTGGTGGCCGGCCAGGTCGCCCTCGGGCCGGGCACCGAGGTCGGCGGGCGCACCTGGCTCACCGCCGGCGAGGTGCTGCTGGGCGGCAAGCTGGGCGGCGACGTGAAGATCTATGCCGGCACGGTCCGCATCGGTGGCGACATCGCCGGCGACGTGCACGTGACCGCGCGCCGGGTGCGGGTGCTGCCCGGTGCCCGCATCGGCGGCAGCCTGAGCTACGCCAGCGCGCGCGAGATCGAAGTCGACCCCGGCGCCCAGGTGCGCGGCCGCACGGTGCGCGAGCCGGGTGGGCTGCCGGGCGGCGACCCGACGGCACCCGGCCTGCCGGGGTTGCTGGCCGCCCTCGCCTGGCTGGGCTGGCTGCTGGGCCTGGTGATCCTGGGCACGGGCTGGGTCTTGTTGTTTCCCCAGGCGGCCCACGCTGCACAGCAGCGCTTGCTCCAGTCGCCGTGGCGCAGCCTGCTGCTTGGGGCGGTGCTGTTCTGCGCGACGCCGGTGCTGGCCGTGCTGTTGATGGCGAGCATCGTCGGCGCCCCTCTGGCGCTGGTCCTGCTGGCGGCCTACCTGCTGGCCTTGCTGGCAGGCTACCTGGTGGTGGCCGGCTTGCTGGGCGACCATATCGCGCAGGCACTGCGCCAGGGCGGCGCGCTGACGCCGCCCTGGCGCATCGCCGGCCTGGCGCTGGCGCTGCTGCTGCTCGCGCTGGTGACATGGCTGCCGGTGCTCGGCGGCTTGACGGCGCTGCTGGCCCTGATGTGGGGACTGGGTGGCCTAGCCGCCCGCTACGCCCCCCGGCCGGCGTGAGGCGCCCGGCCGGCGGCCACCCGGCCGGCGGCTGGCATCGCGGCGATCAGCCGCTCGCCGGGCGTCACGGCCACCGCCGGCTCGGGGCCGGCCGTCTTGACCTTGCTCAAGCCACGGCCGCTGCGCCCGTGCCACCATCGTCAGGTGTTTCGCCCACGCCTTGCGCCATGCCTTACCGCACCTTGCTGGTCCACCTCGACGACACGCCTCGCTGTGGCACGCGCGTGGCGCTCGCCGCGCGGCTGGCGATGCGCCAGCAGAGCCACCTGATCGGGCTGGCACCCACCGGCTGGATCGAGGAATCCAACCAGCCGGGAGGCGCCCTGGGCGCCGTGCAGCAGGCGCAGCGCACGATGCAGACCCTGCAGATGCGGGCGCGTGGTGTCGCGGAGCGCTTCGAGGCGCAGGTCCACCAGAGTGGCCTGCCATCCTTCGAGGCACGTGTGCATGAGGCCGACCCGCTGGCGTCGATGGTGCTTCACGCCCGCAACAGCGACCTCGCCGTGGTGAGCCAGAGCGACGGCACCGCGGCCGACTTTCCTCAGCAACTCCTGATGATGTCGGGGCGACCGGTGCTCATCGTGCCGCGCCACGGCGAATGCGCCGACGCCGGCCAGCAGGTGCTGGTGGCCTGGAACCACAGCCGTGAATCGGCGCGCGCCTTGTCCGATGCGTTACCCCTGCTTGCCCAGGCCCAGCGCGTGGAGCTGGTGTTTCTCGACCAGGCCGGCAGCGACGCGGCGGTGCCCGAGCAGCAGATGGCACAGAGCTGCGAATGGCTGCAGCGGCATGGCGTGCCGGCCGTCAGCCGCCGCATCCTCACCCAGCAAGAGGCCGGCAAGGCGCTGCTCGGCGAGGCCCGGCAGATGGGTGCGGACCTGCTGGTGATGGGCGCCTGGGGTCACAGTCGGCTGCGTGAGTTCATGCTGGGCGGTGCCACCCGCAGCATGTTCGCCCACATGGACCTGCCGGTGCTGATGTCGCACTGAGGGCTGCCGCCGCCAACGGTGAACTGCACAGCGGTGCTCGGCGGTACTCCCGGGTGCCCCGCCGATCATCAAGGACTGCACCGCGGGTGATCACGATCGCCCCAGCACCATCGATCCACCTTCCAGCGGCAAAGCCGCGCCCGAAAGCAAGCCCGGCTCCCCTTTGCCCCCACTTGCAGCGCGCCGTTGCCATGCGCGCGGGAGAAATGCACATTAGTGCCCGGCCATCAACGCCGGTTCGACCAGGCAGGCAAAGAAGTCGCCGCCCGGTCACTGCAGCGCCTCCCGGCCTTCCGTAGCATCGGGGCGCTGCCGCCCCGTTCTTCTTGTTGTTCTCCAAGACGTACACGGGGAGACTCATGTTCAACATCCGATTCATCGCATGGATGCGCGCCGGCTGGCGCGCCCTGGTGGCCCGCCTTCGTGCCACGGCGCCGGCGGCGCGCCAGGCGCAATACATCCGGTCGACCGTCGCCGTGCAGCTGGCGGCCTGCGGGTTGCTCGCGCTCGGCACGCTGGCCGGTGGCCAGGCCCAGGCGCAAGGGCGGCCGGAGCTGTTCACGCTCGAGCCCGGCGGAGGCACCCGCGACCTGCCGCAACACCAGCGCGTCGAGGAGATCCGACGCCGGCCGACCACGGCGGCCATCACGCTGGTGCGCGTCGCGCCGTCCGTGCTCAGTGGCGCCGGCACCCGCATGACCATCGCCCAGGACAAGGCCCTCGACGTCGACAGGACCCATGCCGATGTGCGCACCCCCACCGACTTCACCTGGTTTGGCCGCGCCGTGGGTGTCGAGGGCAACGCCACCCTCGTGGTGCATGACGGCAGCGTCACCGGCACCATTCGCGACGGCCTCGACCTCTATCGGATCGAGCCGGTCGGCCAGGGGCTCCATGCCATCGTGAAGATCGACTCGTCGCGCTTCCCGCCGGAGCACCCGCCCGGCTTCCATCAGATCGAGCGCCGCAGCCTGCCCGCCTCCGCGCCGGCGTCGGCAAGCGATGCACCGGACACCGGCTCGCAAGCCGCCCCGCAGGACATCGATGTGCTGGTCGCCTACACGCCAGCCGCACGCAGCGCGGTGTCGGACATCCAGGCGACCATCCAGCTCGCGGTGGCGGAAACCAACCAGTCCTACCTGAACAGCGGCGTCAACATCCGCATCCGGCTGGTCGACAGCTTCGAGGTCAGCTATTCCGAGAGCGGCAAGACCTACGAAACCATCCTGAGCGATTTTACGAACATGCCCGCCGTGCTCGATCGCCGCAACCGCGCCGGCGCCGACATGTCGGCCCTGATCATCAACCAGAGCGACTACTGCGGCATGGCCAACGCCATCCTGGCACAGGCGTCCACTGCCTTCGCGGTGGTGCACTACGAGTGCGCGACCGGCTACTACTCCTTCGGCCACGAGCTGGGGCACCTGCAGGGCGCACGGCATGATCCGGCGAACGACCCGTCGACCACGCCGTTTGCCTACGGGCACGGCTTCCAGGGCAGCTCCGGCGGCGCCAAGTGGCGCACGGTGATGGCCTATGCCTGCCCGGGCGGCTGCCCGCGCCTGCAGTACTGGTCCAACCCCAACGTGCTGTATGGCGGCGTACCGATGGGCACGGCGAGCCTGAACCACAACGCCCGGGTATTGAACGAGACGGCGGCCACGGTCGCAGCCTTCCGGACCACCGCCCTGCCCGACTACATGGCGTGCGCCAGTGAACGGCAGACCTGCTCCTTCAGCGGCACCAAGATGGTGGCTTACGGCGCCGCCGACAAGTTCGCCTACCGGCGGCTCACGGGTGGTACGGCCTGCACCAACGCGGTCTTCGGTGATCCGGCCCCGGGCGTGGCAAAGACCTGCTATGTCGGCGCCGATGTCTACGCCTACTGCGCCAGCGAGGGGCAGACCTGCAGCTTCACCGGCACACGCAACGTGGCCTACGGGGCCAACGGCGCATACGCCTACAAGGCCCTCACCGGTGGCGCCCTGTGCAGCAATGCCACCTTCGGTGATCCCGCGCCTGGTGTGGTCAAGGGCTGCCATGTGGGACCCCAGGCCTATGTGTACTGCGCCGCCGAAGCGCAGAACTGCTCGCTGTCGGGCATCCAGAACGTGGCCTATGGAGCCGCGGGCCGGTTTGTCTACAAGACCTTGAGCGGCAATGTGAGCTGCAGCAATGCGACCTTCGGCGACCCGGCGCCCGGCGTGGCCAAGGCCTGCTACGTGGGTCCGCAGGGGTACACCCACTGCTCGGCTCAGAACCAGACCTGCAGCTTCCCCGGCACCCGCACGGTGGCCTATGGTGCCAACGGAACGTTCGTGCAGAAGAGGTTCACCGGCGCAGTCGCCTGCAACGACGCCACCTTTGGTGATCCTGCCCCAGGAGTATGGAAGGCCTGCTACGTGCAATGAACTCGCACACACGTCCACCCGCCTGCACGCCGGCTTGCACGCCGGCTCGCCCGGGCTGCGGCGCCCGTCGGCCTGTTGGGGCAGGCGCCACGAGGCAGGGAAGGCGGGAACCGGGAACCGAAGAACCGGGAGCCGCGCGCTAGAGGCGAAGGGAAACAGCAAACAGGCTGAAAGGAAAAAGGTCGGGAAAGGGCGGCGCCCTTTCCCGGTCTCCTCGTCCTCCGTTCACCGCGGGCCGCGCCGGTTCTTGCCGTTGCGCCCCGCGCTGCTCACGGTTCGCTTGCTATGTCAGTCGCTGTAGATGAAGTCGCTGGCGCTTAGCGTGCCGGCCGCTGAAACCGAGACCTGCCCCAGCAATTCGGAGCCGGCCGCCGTGGTCGGGTTGTAATAGATCTGGCCGGTGTTGGTGTTGACATAGATGCCGGTCGCTGCACCGGCCGCGCTGCCGGTCAGGCCACTGCCGCTGAAGAAGGACGCAGCCGCCAACGGATTGCTGTCCACCGCACCGCCGACGAAGCTCAGGCCCAGCACGCCCGGACTCACCGCCCCGGGCAGGCCGTTGTCGAGCAGGTTGGCCAGCGCGATGTCGTCGTCGGCGCTGATGAAGTCGGAGATCGTGTCGGCATTCGCCACGCCACGGAAGGCGAAGACGAAGCGGTCGTTGCCCTCGCCGCCGCTCAGGACGTCGTTGCCCTGGCTGCCGCCCAGCACATCATCGCCGTTGCCGCCGTTGAGCCGGTCATTGCCCGTGCCACCGAACATCGTGTCCTGACCGCCACCCCCGTTCATGATGTCGTTGCCGCTCTCGCCGACCATGCGGTCGACGCCGTTGCCGCCGTTGACCACATCGTTGCCGCTGCCACCGTTCAGGATGTCGGCGCCGTTGCCGCCGTCGAGGCGGTCGTTGCCGGCATCACCGTTGATGGTGTCGGCGCCGTTGTCGCCCATCAACATGTCGTTGCCGGCGCCGCCGTTCATCGTGTCGTTGCCGTTGCCGCCCTCTCCTTCGTCGTCACCGTCGCCCCCATTGAGCGTGTCGATGCCGTCGCCGCCATTGAGGGTGTCGTCCCCGGTGCCCCCCTGGAGCGTGTCGTTGCCGTTGCCGCCAATCAGCGTGTCGTTGCCGGCGGCGCCGTTGAGGGTGTTGTTGGCGCCATTGCCCACGATGACGTTGTCCATCGCATTGCCGCTGCCGTTCAGCGCAATCAACGGGGCGGCGCTGTCCAGCGTCAGGTTCTCGACATTGGCGCCGAGGGCGTAGTTGGCGAGGCGGGACACCACGGTGTCGGTGCCTTCGTCAGCGGCTTCGGTGACCACGTCACCCACCGAATTGACGTTGTAGGTGTCATTGCCTTCACCGCCCGACATGGTGTCGTCGCCGCCCGACCAGTTGGCGTTCAGCGTCGAGAAGGCGTCGGTGGAGACATCCGTCATTGTGTCGTTGGCAGCTGTGCCGATAAGAATGGCCATTTGCTCTTTCCTCCAAGTAGGGAGAGTTGAACCAACACCGCGTCCCTGGCGGCCAGCTCCGGTCACCCTGTGTGCGACGGAGCGGGCCGGCAAGCACGACACCGGCCCGCAAGCCGCACGGTGCACAGACGGCGCACGCCGGCGGTGAAGGATCCAAGGCCGGCAGGAACGCAGCCAGTTCACACTAGGCGATGCATCCGTCGAGCACGCAGGAATTTATGTAATAAAACTGATGCTTACCCCGCACCCTGAATAAGTTTCCTCGCATATTCACTAGCTCCTACAGGGAATGCCAGCCCATTTTTCCACCGAGTATTCATTTGAAGAACGCCAAATCACTTAAGTCGCATAAGTTTTGACAGCGGCCGAAACTTCACTGCGGGCGACGGCCCGCGGTTGGGGCACGCTGGCGGCACCTGCGGTCAAACTGCCAGGGGCCATCTGGTCCTGCAGGCTGTGAATCAGCGCCGACGTCGCAGCGAAGCGGCGGGCAACGGTGCGTCATTGGCGCCGCCCTGTCGTTCGCCGGAACGGCCGCTTGACGGGCCCATCCGGGTAGCGTCCCTCGTGCGCGGGCCGGAGGGCCGGCGAGCGGGCTGTCACCCGATCTAGGGTTCATGCCGATAGCCAGGGCGCCACATTCCTGCTCCCTGTCCGCATCATTGGCCTGCAGGCGCAGCTCAGCGGACGAACCTGATAAAACATCTGGTCGGGGGCGCCCAATTCAGAACAAGCTGCAGCGGGAAGCGTCGACAATCGGCCCCGGAGACGGCGGTCCCGCCCTGGCCGGGGGAGCCGGGGGCCCACGGCGCCCGTCGTCGGACTTAATTCATTGAAGGAGAGATGTTTCATGTCCATGCATGCCAGAAGACAACTGCTGACGGCCGCCCTGGGAACCGCGCTCGGCGTCCTGGGCTCGGCACCGGCATTCGCCCAGACCACCGTGCAGATCGGCTTCAGCAGCCCGCTGTCCGGCGCGCAGACGGCAGCCGGGCAGGACAACCTGGGCGGCGTGAAGCTGGCGATCCAGGAACTCAATGCCAAGCCCATCACCGTCAACGGCAAGCAGGTGCGCTTCGAGGTGCTGGCCGAGGACGACCAGGCCGACCCGCGGCAGGGTGTCTCGGTGGCGCAGAAGCTGGTTGACGGGGGTGTGCGTTTCGTGATCGGCCCCTACAACTCCGGCGTCACGCTGCCAGCTTCGCGCGTGTACAACGAAGCTGGCGCGGTGGTGGCCACCGTCGCATCCAACCCGAAGGTGACCGAGCAGGGCTTCGAGCGCCTGTTCCGCGTCGGCGCCAGCGACAGCCAGCTGGGCGCGAAGATGGCCCTCTACGCCGCCAAGGAAATGAAGCTCAAGCGCGTGGCCATCATCGATGACCGCAGCGCTTATGGCGTGGGCGTGGCCGACGAGTTCGCCCGCGAAGCCAAGGCGCAGGGCCTGACCATCACCTCGCGTGAGTACACCTCGGACAAGGCGGCAGACTTCACCTCCACGCTGACCACCATCAAGGCGTCCAAGCCGGACGCCATCTTCTTCGGAGGCTACTCGCCGCAAGCCGGTCCGATGGTGCGCCAGATGAAGAGCCTGGGCCTGACGGCCAAGCTGCTGGGCGGCGACGGCATCTGCTCCAGCGAAACCGCCAAACTGGCCGGCAATGACATGGTCGGCGACAACGTCTGGTGCACCCAGGGCGGCGCGATGCTGAACCGGGTCAACGCCGGCCAGGCCTTCGTCAACAAGTACCGCGCGGCCCACAAGCGCGATCCGCTGACGTATGCGGTGTCGTTCTACGACGCCACCTTGCTGATCGCAGACGCGATGCAGCGCGCCAACTCGACCGACCCGGCGAAGGTCGCCGCCGCGATGGCTGCCGGCAACTACAGCGGCGTCGCCGGCAGCTACGCCTTCGACGCCAAGCGCGACCTGAAGTCCTCGCCGGTGACGGTGTTCACCTTCAAGGGCGGCCAGCCGACCCCGGTGGCCGGCCTGTAAGCCTCGGCCCGCCCGGCGCCCATTCGCGCGCCGGGCGCCTGCGCCGCGGCGGCGCGGCCCGGCGCTGTGCCCCCGGGCCGCAGGCGGGACGGCCACCTTCCGCCACGCGGTGCCCCCTGCCCGATGAGCATCGAGAGCCAGACCCGCAAGCTGAACCGGCTGAGGCTGGCTGCGCTGCACATGGAGGCGCACCTGTCGCAGCCCTTGCGGCTGGACGAGCTGGCCGATGCCGCCGCCCTCTCGCGCTATCACTTCGAGCGCAGCTTCGCCGCCTATGCCGGCGAAACGCCGCTGGCCCGCGTGCGACGGCTGCGCCTGCACCGGGCGCGTGAGCAGCTGGCCTGCGGTGCCGCCGCCTCCATCCTGCAGTTGGCCCTCGACAGCGGCTATGCCTCGCCGGAAGCTTTTGCGCGGGCCTACCGCTCGGCTTTCGGCCATCCGCCTTCGGCCGAGCCTGCCGTCCGCGTCGCCGCGCCACCAGCGGGCCTGCACGGTTCGCTGTGCCGGCTGCCGGCGCTCGGCATCCAGTACATCTCCTACCAGGGCCACCTCGACAACGCGCTGTGGCCCTTCGACGAACTGCGGGCGCGGGCGCTGTCGCGCGAGGTTCCGCGGCCCCGGCGGCACGGCTGGGCGGTGCACCTGGAGGGTGGCCAGGCGGCATGGGCCGGCAGTTCGCAGTTGCAGGCCGCGCTGCTGAGCGCGCCGCTGCGCGAATACCTGCCCGGCCTGGACCGGGGCTGGCTGCCGGCCGGCCTCTACGCGGTGTTCCGCCTGGACGGCAGCTATGACGCTCCACCAGCCCAGGCGCTGGCCGACTGGCTCGATCGCCACGGCGGCTGGCGCATCATCGACGGCGCACCCTGGCTGCGCCGCTTCGGCAACCCGGCGACCTACCTGCCGGCTCTCCACGAGCGGCGTTGCTGGCTGTGGGTGCCGGTGCAGCGGCGCTCGCCTGCCCGAGCCGGGCGCCCAACGTGAGCCGGGCACAAGACAGCAATTGCTGCCAGGACGGCGCGGCGCGGCCTCGCTAGCCTGCTGCCCCGTGCGTCGCACCGCCTGAAGCGGCCTCGCGAACGGCACGGCCCGCCGCAGCGCGGGCAATGCAGAAGGAGACCAGCATGGCCCAGTTCTTGTTCCCGGTGGCCCTGGCCGCCCTGTGCGCCGGCCTGGCCGGCTGCGGTGGTGGCGGCAGTGGCAGCAGCGATGCCGCCGCGTCGGCGGCGCCAACCCGGCTCACCGGCGTGGCGGCCTCCGGCGGCCCGATGGCCGGTGCCCAGATCACCGCCTGCGACAGCAGCGGCGCCCGGCGCTCGACCACGGCCGGCCCGGACGGGCACTACACGCTCGACGTGTCGGGCCTGGCGGCGCCGCTGCTGCTGGCGGCCACCGACGGGCCGCTGCAGCCGCTCAACGGCGTGCTGCAGCCCCTGCGCGGCACCCGCGCCTATGCCGCCCTGCTGCCTCGGCTGCAGCCCGGGCGGGACAACGCGGCGCAGGTGAATCCGCTGACGGACAAGATCGCCTCAGACGTCGCCAGGGCCGAGCTCGACCTGCCGGGCTCGGTGCCCTTGATCACCGCCTGCCGGCCTTCCAGCATCAGCGCCGCCGCCATCGCCCGCGAGACCGCCGCCCTGCGGGGCTTGCTGCTCGACGCACTGCGGGCCGAAGGGGTCGAGGCGCCCGAGCGCTTCGACCCGGTGAGCACGGCCATGCAGGCCGACCACCATGGGGTGGATGCGGTGCTCGACCGCCTGCACCATGCCCGTGACGGCTGGTCCAGCGGCAGCGACACCCAGTTGCGGGCGACCCGCCTCTATGACCTGGAGATGCAGGAAATCTCCGCCGACAACCGGCCCCTGGACCCGGCGCTGCCGCCCTGGTCGGCGGCCCGCCGGCGCATCTTCGTCGTGGGTGATTCCACCGCCAGCAACTATGGCGCGGCGGTGGCGCCGCGGATGGGCTGGGGCCAGGTGCTGGGGCGCCGGCTCAAGGCGGGCAGCGGCGCACGGGTGATCAATCTGGCGCAGTCGGGCCGCAGCTCCCGCAGCTTCATCACCGAAGGCTGGCTGCGCCTGCTGGCCGAGCAGCTGCAGCCGGGCGACCACCTGCTGATCCAGTTCGGGCACAACGACGAGAAGTGCGACCTCACCGGTTCGCTGGACTGGATCAACCGCTGCACCTATCCCAACGACGCGCAAGGCCGCGTGCAGCTGCCGGCAACGCTTGCCGGGCTGCCGCCCGGGACCACGGCGGACGACCTGTCCTTCCAGCGTTCGCTGGAGAAATACATGGCGCTGGCGCGCAGCCGGGGGGCGGTCCCGGTGCTGCTCACGCCGGTCACCCGCATCGTGCAGGACAAGACCGTCGCCAGCCATGTGGAAGGTGCCTTCCCCATCGCCCGCAGCACCCACGTCACCACCCGTGGCGACCGGCCGGGGGACTACAGCGCCACCGTGCGCCAGGCCGGCGATGCCAACCAGGTACCCGTGATCGACCTGGACGCCCTCAGCATCGACTTCTTCAACCGGCTCGGCGTCGGCAGCGGCGGCCCCGAGGCGCGTGGCGGCTGGCGCGACCATTACCTGGCGGTGTGGGACACCGGCCGCCATCCGTTCTATGCGAGCGCGACCACCGTGGGCCACTACCTCAACGCCGATCGCACCCACTTCCAGGAAGCGGGCGCGGTGGCGGTGGCCGACCTGGTGCTGCAGGGCGTCCGGTCCGACCCCCGGCTGGCGGGCCTGGCCGCACTGCTCGACTGAACGGCCACGCGCCAACCGCCGCGCGGCGGCGAGCCAGGAGCGGCGTCAGATCTCGGTGTCCCAGGGGGCCGAGAGCCGCACCGCCCCGTTGATGATGCCCACCATCGAGTACGTCTGCGGAAAGTTGCCCCACAGCTCGCCGGTGTGGGGGTGGGTGTCCTCCGACATCAGCCCGAGGTGGTTGCGCGAGTCGAGCATGGTCTGGAAGATCTCGCGCGCCTGTTCCTTGCGGCCGATGCGGGCCAGTGCGTCGATGCGCCAGAAGGTGCAGATGTTGAATGAGGTCTCGGGCCGCCCGAAATCGTCGGCCGCTTCGTAGCGGCGCATGTAGGGCCCGTCGCACAGCGTGCGCTCCAGGGCATCGACGGTCGAGACGAAGCGCGGGTCCTTGGGATCGATAAAGCCGATCTCGGCCATCAGCAGCGCGCTGGCGTCGAGGTCGCGGCCACCGAAGCTCTCGGCGAAGGCCTGCCGGTCGGCATTCCAGGCGCGGGCCAGGATGCATTCGCGGATGTGGGCGGCCCGCTCACCCCAGTAGGCCGCGCGATCGCTCAGGCCCAGGCGCCGGGCGATCTTGGCCAGCCGGTCGCAGGCGCCCCAGCTCATCAGCGACGACGAGGTGTGGACCCGGGCGCGCGTGCGCAGCTCCCACATGCCGGCGTCAGGTTGGTCATGAACCTTGAAGGCCTGCTCGCCGACGCGCTCCAGCATCTGGAACTCCGCCAGCCCGGCCGGCCGCAGCAGGCGCCGGTCATGGAAGGCCTGGGCCGCGCCAAGGATCACGTTGCCATAGACGTCGTGCTGGAAGTGCTCGTGCGCCTGGTTGCCCACCCGCACCGGGCCCATGCCGCGGTAGCCGGGCAGGTGCTCGACGAAGCGCTCGGTCAGCTCCCGCTCCAGCCCGATGCCAAACAGCGGCTTGATGTGCCCGCCCGCCGCGTCGGACACCACGTTGGTCAGGTAGCGGAGGTAGTCCTCCATGGTGCCGACTTCGGACAGGCTGTTGAGCGCCCGCACGACGAAGAAGGCGTCGCGCAGCCAGCAATAGCGGTAGTCCCAGTTGCGCTGCGTGCCGGGCGCCTCCGGGATGCTGGTCGTCATGGCCGCGATGATGGCCCCAGTGTCCTCGAACAGCGAGAGCTTGAGCGTGATGGCGGCGCGGATCACCGCGTCCTGCCATTCGAGCGGGATGGCCAGCCGGCTGCTCCAGGTGCGCCAGTAGCTCTCGGTCTGCTGCTGCAGCCAGGTGGCGGTGTCGTGGATGCCGCCGGCCAGCGTCTCGTCCGCGCCCAGGATGAAGTTGAGCTGGCGGTCGACCACGAAGGCGGTCTCGGTCAGCACATAGTGCAGCGGCGCATCGGTGGTCAGCCTGAGCGTCTGCGACGGGCCGACATAGCGCACATGGTGGCTGCCCTGCGTCACGGTGGGCGGCGTGGCGCCCCAGTCGAAGCGCGGCCGCAGCCGCACCGTCAGCCGCGGTGCGCCGGCGATGACGCGCACCCGGCGCACCAGCGTCACCGGACGGAACATGCGGTCACGGTGGAAGAAGCGCGGGGCGAAGTCCACCACCTCCACGCCCTGGCCGGCGCTGTCGTACAGCCGGGTATGCAGCACCGCGGTGTTGCCGTCGTAGAACTGCTCGCTGTGCGAGAAGGCGTCGAGCTCGAAGCTCCACAGCGCGCCTTGTGCCGAGGGATCGAGCAGCGCGTTGAAGACCGGATCGCCGTCGAAGCGCGGCAGGCAGGACCAGACCACCCGGGCCTGCCGGTCGATCAGCGCGCTGAAGCTGCAGTTGCCCACCACGCCCAGCTCTAGCGAGGAGGTGGTGGCAGACGAGGGGCCGGCGGCCGGCGATGGGGTACGAAGGTCTTGCATTGAATGGGGTCTCCGACAGGCCCGGCCGGTCGCACTGCGTCGGCCCGGCCGCCCGGCCAGGCCCCGGGGGGCAGGCGGGATTGGAGCGCAAGGGCCGCGCCGGCAGATTTCGTCTGTTAACCCCGCGGCGGCGGCATGCACGGCCGCCCGGTTTCGTTGATGACGGCCGTGACAGCCCGCCGCCGCCCGCCTGCAACGAAGCAAATCCGCCCGCAGGACCGGCTTCCTACAGTGGCCCCGCGCCGGCTCGCAGAACGCCGCGCGAGTGCGCCGCCCACCGCGGCGCGCAGCACCGACCCACACACCACCACAAGAGGAGCACCATGAGTTTTCACACCCGCCTGCTGCCGCTGGCGGCCGCGCTGCTGGCCGCCCTGCCCGCCCTGGCCCAGAAGGCCGGCCCGCCGGTCGACTACCACGGCTACTTCCGCGCCGGCATCGGTGCCAGCGGGGGCGGCGGCAACCAGGCCTGCTTCCAGCTGCCCGGCGCGCCGAAGAAATACCGCCTCGGCAATGAATGCGAAGGCTACGGTGAGCTGCAGCTCAACGCCAACCTGCACGAGACACCGCAAGGCGCGCGCTTTCGCATCGGCACCATGCTGGCCCTGGTGATGCCCAACAACGGCGACTGGGAGGCCGACGACGTCACGCTCAACTGGCGCGAAGCGTTCGTGGCGGTCGACAAGGTCGGCGAAGGCGCCTTCGCCGACGCCACCCTGTGGGCCGGCAAGCGCTACTACGACCGGCACGATGTGCACATCAACGATTTCTATTTCTGGAGCAACAGCGGCCCGGGCGCCGGCATCGAGGACATTGCGCTGGGTGTCGGCAAGCTCAGCTATGCGCTGCGGCGCAATGGCCAGAAGAGCGACACCGTCTCGGCTGACCGCCGGCAGCTGCTGGGCCACGACCTGCGCTGGAAGGACATTCCGGTCAACCCCGGTGGCGCGCTCACCGTGGGCCTGGACATTCGCCAGCGCCACAGCGACCGCGGCGTGCACCATGTCGGCGGCCGCGGCCTGACGGTGATGCACACCCAGAAGGGCCTGTTCAACGGCGGCTACAACAAGGCTGCACTGCAGTTCGGCAAGGGAGCGCTGTCCACCCTGAACCACAGCGAGCCGGCCTTCGACGCCGCCAAGTCCGACAAGTCGTGGCGGCTGGTGGAGTCGCTGGTGTGGCAGCCGGGCAGCGGCTCGCGCTGGTCGGGCATGGCCACGCTGGTCTATGAAGACCGCGACCTGGCCGGCACCGACACCGAAGGCCTGGCCAAGCGCGGGCGCTGGCTGTCCTTTGGCGTGCGGCCCATCTACCACTTCAGCGACCGCTGGAGCCTGGCCACCGAGCTCGGCCTGGACCAGTTCAAGCCCGACGACGCCGCCAAGCGCTCGCTCAGCAAGCTGACACTGGCCGCGCAGTACGGCGCCGGCGCCGATTTCTGGGCCCGCCCGGTGGTGCGCGCCTTCTGGACGCATGCCCGCTGGAACCGCGCGGCGCAGGCGGCTGCCAAGGCCGGCGACACGCTGTCGAGCAGCGGGCTGTTCGGCAGCTCCAGGAGCGGCAACACCTTCGGCGTGCAGGCCGAAGTCTGGTGGTAAGGCGCCCGCCGGCCGGCGCTTGAGGCACCCACGTGCGCCGCGGCGCTGCGCACCTCGCGGCCGGCCACCGCCCGGGGCGGGCATCCCGGGCATCCGGGCACTGGGTGCACGTGCCCGGGCATGTGGCTTGCCGTGGATCGCTCTGTCGAAACGCAGGTTCCGCACGAGCGTCGCATGCAGTCTCCAGATGCCGTCTTTTGCCCCGGGCCGCCAGCGCCAGCCCGCATCGAGCGGCCCGCCGGGATCGGAGGGCCTGCATGACCGCCGCCGCGGCGGGCACCACCGTGCCGCGGCCTGGCCGCCGTGAGCGCTGGCAGCGCGCCGGCTGGGTGCTCGGGCTGGCGGCCTTCCTCTTCCTGGCCATGCTGCCGACCTCGCAGCAAGCGCAGATGGTGTGGTCCGGCTCGCTGCTGCTCTTGCTGGGGCTGTGCTACCGCATCGGCCGGCGCACCCGGCAACTGGAAGCACGGCGGCTGACCCGCCTGGCCACGATCCTGCTGTGCACCTTCCTGTCCCTGCGGTACATGCATTGGCGGGCCACCGAGTCGCTGCCGTTGCAATACGGACTGGTGGCGATGGTGTGCGGCCTGCTGCTGTTGGCGGCAGAGGGCTACGGCCTGGTCAACATGCTGCTCGGCTTCTTCGTCAACAGCGAGCCCTTCTTCCGCCGCAGCCTGCCCTTGCCGGACGACCCGGGCGCCTTGCCGCATGTGGATGTCTACATCCCCACCTACAACGAAGACCCGGCCATTCTGCGGCCCACCGTCATCGCCGCAACGCAGATGCACTACCCGAGGGACAAGCTGCATGTGTGGGTGCTCGACGATGGCGGCACCGTCCAGAAGTGCCAGGACGCCGACCCGGCCAAGGCCGCTGCCGCGCGCAGCCGGGCCGCCGAGCTGCGCGCACTGGCCGAGCGCTTCGGCGCCGGCTACATCACGCGGGAGCGCAACCTGCACGCCAAGGCCGGCAACATCAACAGCGCCCTGCCAAAGACCCAGGGCGACCTGCTGCTGATCCTGGACTGCGACCACATCCCCACCGCCGATTTCCTGCAGCGCTGCGTCGGCTTCTTCCTGGCCGATCCCAAGCTGTTCGTGCTGCAGACGCCACACAACTTCGTCAGCCCCGACCCGGTCGAGCGCAACCTGTCCACCTTCGAGAGCTCGCCGGCCGAGAACGAGCTGTTCTACGACGTCATGCAGCCGGGGCTGGATTTTTGGGGCACTTCCTTCTTCTGCGGTTCGGCCGCGGTGCTCAGGCGCAGCGTGATCGACCAGCTGGGCGGGGTCTCGGGGCAAACCATCACCGAAGACGCCGAGACCACGCTGGATGCGCTGGCCCTGGGCTACAAGTCGGCCTACTACAACCGGCCGATGGTGTCCGGGCTGCAGCCTGAGACCTATTCCGGCTTCATCGTCCAGCGGGTGCGCTGGGGCCAGGGCATGCTGCAGATCTTCATCCTGAAGAACCCGTGGCGGCTGCCCGGGCTGTCGCTGGTGCAGCGGGTGCTCTACACCAACTTCGCGTTCTACTGGGGCTTCGCGGCAGCCCGCATCATCATGCTGCTCGCCCCCCCGGCCTACCTGCTGTTCGGCATCAACCTGTGCGACACGACGGCCGGGCAGCTGATGGCCTACGCCGGGCCGGCGCTGATCGCCTCGCTGGTGTCCACCCAGTTCTTCTTCGGTCGGGTGCGCTGGCCGTTCATGTCGCAGCTCTACGAAATCATCCAGTCGGTGTACGTGGTGCAGGGGCTGGTCGAGGTGGTGCGCCGGCCGCGATCGCCGTCGTTCAAGGTGACCCCCAAGGGCGAGGTGCTCGACCGCGAGTTCGTCTCCACGCTGGCCACGCCCTTCTACCTGCTGCTGGTGCTGACCAGCCTGGGCATCGTGTTCGGCATGGTGCGCTACGCGAGCGAGCCGTGGAACCATGGCGCCATCGCCTTCGTGCAGTTCTGGGCGGTGCTCGACGTGCTGCTGCTGCTCGGCGCCCTGGGCATCACCTTCGAGCAACGCCAGCTGCGCTCGGAGCCGCGTGCCCCGCATCGGGAGCCGGTGCGGGTGCACCTCGGCGACGGGCAGGCGCTGGCCGGCCACACGGTGAATGCCTCGGCCAGCGGCCTGGGGCTCACGCTTGAACTCGAAGCCGGCGCGGCCAAGCCGGCCATCGCGCTGCACCAGGTGGTCGAGATCGAGCTGCCGGGCCGCGGCGGCCGGCTGCTCGGCGAAGTGCTGTCGCTGCGGCAGCCATCGGCCGGGCGGCTGGCGCTGGGCCTGAAGTACCAGGCTGACAGCGAGGCGGCCGAACGGCTCGGCGTGGACCTGGCCTTTGGCTCCAGCGACCAGCTGGTGGCCAACAACGAACGCCGGCATGCCGGGCGCAGCGTGCTGCGCGGGCTGCTGGGGCTGGCCCGCTATGCCGTGCGCCACGGCGTCGGGCACCTGCTTTTCCTGGCACGCAAGCGGCTGCCGCGGCGGGCGCTGCCGTCTTCACCCTCCTCCGCACCATGATGGCTATCGACTCAATTTCCTCCCTCCTGCGGCGGGCCGCGCTGCTGGTGACCCTGCTTGCCGGCCTGGCGCAGGCCCAGGCTCCGGTGGCATCGAAGGCACCCGCCCAGGCGCCCCCCGCCGCACCGCCCGGCGTGGTCGCCGCAGCGGCGGCGGGCGACCAGCGCTTTGAGCTGCCGCTGAGCCAGCTGCTGGGCGACACGACGCCGCGCCGGCTGGCCGGCCTGGCCGGCGAGTTGCGGCTGTCCTTGCCGATGCCCGCGCTGTGGCAGGCGCGCGAAGTGCGGCTGGCGCTGTCAGGCACCGTGTCGCGCGCCTTGACCGTGGCCTCGCAGTTCGAGGTGGAGGTCAACGGCCATGTGGTGGGGCAGTTCGGGCTGGACGGACGCGCCGGAGGCTTCCGCCAGGAGGTGGCCGTGCCGGTGCAGGTGCTGCGCGACGGCTTCAACGACGTGCGGCTGTCGGTGGCGCAGCACTACACCGATCGCTGTGAATACCCGATGGCGCCGGAGCTGTGGACCCAGCTCGACCTGGCCGATTCGCGCTTTCGCATCGTGGCGACGCCACGGCCCGTGGTGCCGCGGCTCGACCGGCTCGACGCGCTGTTCGACAAGGCCGGCTGGAGCAGCACCCCCGACGTCAGCGTGCTCACCGCCACGCCACCGTCCAAGGCGCTGCTGTCGGCCATGGGCCTGGTGGCCCAGGGCATCGGCCAGCGTTACGACTATGTGCCGGTGCGCCTGAGCAGCGGCCGCTTCCCGGCCGACATGGCGGCCCTCGGCGCGCAGATGCCGGCAGGCAGCCGGGGCGCGGTGCTGCTGGGCACCTTCGGCTCGCTGGCCTCATACCTGGCGGGCCTGGGCATTGCACCGCAGTCCGGGCCGATCGCCGCGGTGCGCGCACTGCCGAACGACCCGACCCGCTTCGTGCTGGTGCTGGCCGCCCGCGAGGAAGCCGAGCTGGCCCTGGTGGCTGCCGCCTTCGCGATGCAGCGCATGCCCTGGCCCGACCGCGCTTGGGCCGAGATCCGCCAGCTGCGCATGCCGCCGCTGGGCTCGGTCACCGGCGCCGCGGCCACGCTGAAGCCCTCCACCAATGCCTTCCCGCTCAGCGCGCTCGGCTACCGCACCACCACCTACCAGGGCATGCTGCCCGGCGGCGCCCGGCTCACGTTCTGGAACGGCAGCTGGCAAGGCCGTATCCAGGTGCGGGTGCATGCGAGCTATTCGAGCGGCATGTCCGGCCAGTCCGGCCTCAACGTGCTGGCCAATGGCGCGCTGCATGGCACCATTCCGCTGGGCGAGCGCAACGGCGGCACCTACGAGAACTACGCCGTCAGCGTGCCGGCCGGCGCCTTGCGGCCGGGCTGGAACAGCCTGGAGCTGCAGCCGGTGCTGGTGCCGCTGTCCAACGGCGGCGACTGCCAGTCCTTCTTTCCCGGCAACCTGGCGGTCACCATCTACGACGACAGCACGGTGCAGAGCTTTGGCGGCAGCCCGCTGAAGCGGCCCGACCTGGCCCTGCTGGCGCGTGACGGCCGCCCGCTGCCGACAGCGCCAGTCGGCCTCGGCATGGCGGTGCAGCTGACCGACGCGGACGATGCCACGGTGGGCGCCGGCATGACGCTGATGGGCAAGCTCACCCAGGTCTTCCGCGGGCCCCTGCTGCGCACCGCCCTGGTGGTGGGCGAGGACAGCAGCGCGCGCAACCGCATCTGGGTCGGCACCCTGTCCAAGCTGCCCGAGCGGGTGCGCTCGGCCGCCGGGCTGGGACGCGCCGGCGAACTGGTGGCGGCGGTGCCGCTGATCCAGTCGGTGGAGGTCGCCGTCATCGAGGGCGGCGACACGCTGATGCAGCTGCGCGAGTCCCTCGATGCCGGCGCTGCGGCGCCCCGCACCCTGGGGGCTGAGGTCAGCATGGGCAACGCGCTGGACGACCACAGCATCGCAGCCACCGTGCTCGACGACGGCGTGCCGGTGACGCTGTTCACCGCCGGCACGCCGGCCGCCGTGCAGGCCGGCATGCACCAGGTGATCGGCTACAGCGCCTGGGGCCGGCTGCGCGGCAACTTGGCGGTGTGGCGGCCGGGCGTCGACGACATGCGCACGGTGGCGGCGGAGGACGCGCCGTTCTCGGCCTATTCCCTGCGCGGCGGGCTGGGCTTGTGGGTGTCGCAGTACCCGTGGTGGGCCCTGCTGATCGTGTTGTCGCTGCTGACGCTGATGGTGGTGCTGAGCCGGGCCGTGCTGGCCGGATACCGCCGACGCCACCTGCCTGCGCAGGAAGGGCAGCGCCGTGAAGACAAGGGGGCGCGATGAGCCCGTCTGCAGCAAGCTGGCTGGCACGCACCGCCTGCGTCGCCGGCATCGCGGTGGCCATGTCCACCGGCGCCTCGGCGCAACCGGTCATGCAGCTGTGGATTGCCGGCCTGCAACTGTCGCCGGACAACAGCTACAGCTACCTCGGGTGGCTGCGGCCGGTCTGGGGCGGCAGCCTGGGCCGCGGCTGGTACCACAAGACGGTGGGCAGCTGGCTGACCTACCGCTACGACACCGACCATGAGGGCCGCCAGGTGGAGGTGCGCGCCCGCGCCCCTGGCGTGGAAACCGGGCTGGGCCATGTCTGGCAGCACGATTCGCTGCAGGTCGACCTCTCCGTCTCGGCCGGCGTACGCCACACGCGGCGGCGCCCTGACGTCGCCTCCGAAGGGCCCGACGGCACGCAGCTCACCCTCACGCCGCAGCTCTCGCTGCGCCAGGCCTGGGGCCCGCGCACCGATGGCGAGTTGCTGGCGTCCTACAGCTTCGGCACCCGCGGCCGCTTTGCGCGCGCCCGGCTGGGCTGGCGGCCCCAGGCGAGCTGGCGCGGCGGGGTGGAGGCCAGCATCGCGGCCGGCCCTGACTACCGGAACAACCAGATCGGCCTGTTCGCCGGGCGGCAGGTGGCGCCGGGCCTGACGCTCGACTTCAATGCCGGCCGGGCCCATGCACGCGACGGCGGCCACAGCGCCTACCTCGGGCTGGCCGCCTCCAAGACCTTCTGATCCACCGCCTCGGCACCGGCCGGCCGCGGTGGCCGCGGATGCTGGCGGCGGTCGTGACGCCTGCCCGGGTCGCCCGGCACACGGGCGCCGCCGCTCAGTCCGCCGCCTGCCAGGCCGGCAGCAGCCGGCCCTCGGTGTCGAAGGCAAAGCGCCGCTCCAGCGCGCCCTGGCCGAACAGTGTCAGCACTTGGTCGTAGTAGGTGGGGGGGCGCCCCACCAGGCCGGTGGCCGCCGGGGAGGCGTCAGCACAGCCGGGAGCGGCAGCGCCCTCCTCCGTCCGGCTGGCACGGCGGACGCGGGCCCATTGCCGGGCCAGCAACTGCTCGCGCCCGAGCGCCTGCAGGTAAGGCAGCAAGGCCGCCGAAAAGCCGGGCGGCGACTCGCCGGAAGGCAGGCCGCTGTCGGTGTCGACCTTCTGCGGTGGAGTGGCCTCGCCCGCCTCGAGGTGCCGGCGCATGCCGCCCAGCACCGCCAGCAAGGCGCCGCGCAACGGATCCCGCGGCGCCAGCAGCCCGGCCCACAGGTAGCAGCGCACCGCGTCGTAGCTGCCCAGTGGCGGGCTGTCGCGGCCGGCATGCCAGCCGCGGGCCGCGCTGTAGTTCACCCAGTCGGGCGCATAGCCGCGGGTGCAGGCACCGCGCAGCAGCGTCAAGGTGTTGTCCGCCAGGGCCTGCCACGGGCCGCTGGGATCGATGCGCTGGAAGGCACGCAACTGGTGCAGGGCCAGGTAGCTGGGATTCAGGCGCCACAGCCCCGGCCCCAGCACGAAGCCCAGCGGTGCCGGCAACAGCATGGGCCCCAGGCCGGGCAGCGTCACGATCTCCTGCTCCTTCACCCGGCTCAGCAGCGCATAGGCCAGCCCGCCATAGCGTGGCTGCTTCCACAGTCGGGCCGCCTCGAACAGGGTGTGCGCCAGCCACAGGTCGGCGTCAGCGGCGGAGTTGGCGTCGATCAGCGTCCAGCGCCCGTCGTCGTGCCGCCCCCAGCGCCAGCCTGGCAGGCGGTCGTGCAGGTCGCCACCGGCCAGGTGGCGCTCGGTCCATTGCAACAGGGTGTCGAAGCGGTCCCGGTCGTTGGCCACCAGCGCGAAGAACAGGGTGTAGGCCTGGCCTTCGGAGGTGGTGTAGCGGGTGGCATGCTGGTCGTCGATCACCCGCCCGTCGGCCTGGACGAAATGCGCCAGGTAGGCCTCCCACAATGGCCAACGGGCGCACGGCGCGGGTGGGCGCCCCTCGTTGCCGTGCGCCCAGCGGGGCAGCAGCAGCCAGGCGGGCCCGGCCAGCGCCAGGTGGCGACGAGCCGGCTGGTATGCGGGCCGGCGTGGCATCCGGGTCTTGCGCGGGCGCGGGTACTGCATGGTCAACCGGGCCTGGTCAGCCGAACGAGTCAGGACACCACGCAGTGTGCCGCGAAGCCGGCCGCCCCGCCCGCCCTCGGGGGCTTGCCGGCGCAGCCGGGCGGCCGGGGCGCTATGCCGCGCGCACGCTGCCCGGCTGGCGCGTGGTGCGGGGCATCGCCTGGCCGTCGGCGGTGAACACGTGCAAGGCCTCGGCCGGCAGCTCGAAGGCCAGCTCGCGGCCGATCTCGATCTGCTCGTCCTGCGTCTTGGCCAGCAGCGGCGCCTCCGCCCCCGGCAGCGCCAGGTAGACATAGCTGTGTTCGCCCAGCCGCTCCACATGCGTGACCGGTGCGCGGTGCGGGCCCTGCCCCAGCCGCACGTGCTCGGGCCGGATGCCGAGCGTCACCGCCTCGCCCGGTGCCCCCGCTGGCCGCACCAGGGCGCTCAGCACCTGGCCGTTCCAGCGGGCCTGCAGGCAGGCGTCGGTGCCGCCGCTGCTCACGGCCGGCAGGAAGTTCATCGACGGCGAGCCGATGAAGCCGGCCACGAAACGGTTGGCCGGATGGTGGTACAGCTCCAGCGGATGCCCCACCTGGGCAATGCTCTGCCCGCCGTGGGCCGAAGGGTTGGGCCGCAGCAGCACGATCTTGGTCGCCAAGGTCATGGCCTCGACCTGGTCGTGGGTGACATAGACCATGCTGACGTCGCCCAGCTCCCGGTGCAGCCGCGCAATCTCCACCCGGGTGGCCACCCGCAGCGAGGCATCGAGGTTGGACAGCGGCTCGTCGAACAGGAACACCCGTGGCTTGCGCACGATGGCGCGGCCAATGGCCACCCGTTGCCGCTGCCCGCCCGACAGCGCGCGCGGCTTGCGCTCCAGCAAGGCCTCCAGCCGCAGCGCTCGCGATGCCTCCTGCACCCGGCGGGCGATCTCGGCCTTGTCCAGGCGCTGCTGCTGCAGGCCGAAGGCCATGTTCTCGTAGACCGTCATGTGCGGGTACAAGGCATAGCTCTGGAACACCATCGCCACCTGGCGGGCC
Organism: Eleftheria terrae; assembly: GCF_030419005.1. Taxonomy (NCBI): domain Bacteria; kingdom Pseudomonadati; phylum Pseudomonadota; class Betaproteobacteria; order Burkholderiales; genus Eleftheria; species Eleftheria terrae. The sequence goes on along the minus strand of NZ_CP106951.1, from coordinate 560,202 downwards.
GAGGGTGGCCGGTCGTTGACCCGCACGCCGTCGATGGCGATGTCGCCGCTGCTCGGGTCGTCCAGGCCCGCGATCAGGCGCAGCAGCGTGGACTTCCCGCAGCCCGAAGGCCCGATGAACACGCAGAACTCGCCCGGCGCCACGCTCAGGTCGATGCCTTCCAGCACGCTGGTGTCGGCAAAACGCTTGGCCACCTGGCGCAACTCGATGCGGCTCGTGGGGGTGGGACTCATGGTCTCGTTCTCACTTTCTTGGCTCAGCCCTTGACCGCCCCGGCGGTGAGGCCGGAGACGATCAGGCGTTGGAAGTACAGCACCAGCCCCACCAGCGGCAGCGTGACGACCACCGAGGCGGCCATGATGCTGCCCCAGGGCAGCTCGTAGCCGCTGGGCCCGCTGATCATCGAGATGGCCACCGGCACGGTGCGCTGCTCGGTCGAGAGGGTGAAGGTCAGCGCGAAGAGGAACTCGTTCCAGGCGGCGATGAAGGCCAGCAGCCCGGTGGCCGCCACCGCCGGCCACAGCAGCGGCAGGAAGATGCGGAACACCAGCGTGAAGACGCCCACGCCGTCCATCGTCGCCGCCTCCTCCAGCTCGCGCGGCAGCTGCTTCATGAAGGTCACCAGCACCCAGACGGTGAACGGCAGCGTGAGCAGCAGGTCGGCAATCAACAGCGCGCCCAGGTGGTCGTAGAGCCCGGCCCAGCGCACCAGCTCGAACATGCCGGACAGCACCGCCACCTGCGGGAACATGGAGGCCGACAGCACGGTCAGCAGCAAGGCCCCGCGGCCGCGGAAGTCGACCCGGCCGAGCGCCCAGGCCGCCATCAGGCTCAGGCCCAGCGAGAGCAGCACCACGCCGCCCGCCACCACGACAGAGTTCAGCAGGTTGTGCGCGAAGGGCTGCTCGCTGAAGACGCCGACGTAGTTCTCCAGCGTCGGATGCGCCGGCAGAAACTCGGGCGAGAACAGGCCGGTACGCCCTTTCAGCGAGCTCGACACCGCATAGAGGAAGGGGAACACCGAGAACCCCACCAGCAGCGCAGAAGCGGCGAGGTAGCCGAGCCGGGACAGGCTCATTCGTTTCTTGCTCATCAGGCTTCCACCTTCTGCAGGGCCGGGCGCAGCAGGCCCATGTAGAGCAGCGTCAGCAGCGCGATGGTGAAGAACACCAGCGTCGCGGCGGCCGAGCCGTAGCCGACCTGCTGGAAGTCGATCAGCTGCTCGCGCACGAAGACCGACATGCTCTTGGTCGTGCGGCTGTTGGAGGTCATCACGTAGATCAGGTCGAACACCCGCAGCGCATCCAGCAGCCGGAAGATCATCGCCACCGCCACGCCAGGCAGGATCAGCGGCAGGGTGACCTTGCGGAACACCGTGAAGGCCGGCACCCCGTCCACCCGGGCGGCCTCGTAGCAGTCGGCGGGCACCATCTGCAGCGCGGCCAGGATCAGCAGGGCCATGAAGGGCGTGGTCTTCCACACGTCCACCAGCACCACCGTGAACAGCGCCAGGTCCGGGTTGGCCGTCCAGGCCACCGGCGCGGACAGCAGCCCCAGGGCCATCAGGTAGTGGTTCACCACGCCGAACTGGTCGTGCAGCATCCAGCTCCACATCTTGGCCGACACCACCGTCGGAATGGCCCAGGGCACGAGTACCGCCGCCCGCAGCAGCGTGCGCCCGCGCGACGGATGGTTCAGCAGCAGCGCCACGCCGAGGCCCAGCACGGTCTCGATGCTGACCGACAGCAGCGCGAAGCGCAGCGTGTTGGCCACCGAGCCCCACCATTGCTCGTCGCGCAGCAGGCCGTATTCGCCGAGGTAGTTCTCCAGGCCGACGAACTGGGCGTCGGCCAGGCCACCGAGCTGCGCATCGGTGAAGCTGAACCAGATGGTGCGCGCCAGCGGCCAGCCGGCCACCAGCAGCAGCACCACCCCCACCGGCGCCAGCATCAGCCAGGCGCGCCGGCTGCGCTGGGCCGCGAGTGCCGAGCCGGCGCGGGCCGGCCGCGCCGCCTCCGGCAGGGACAGGGCAGCCGCCTTCGCCGCCCCGGAAGAAGCGCTGCCCGCTACCGAGGTGGATGTGCCTTGCATCGCCCGGCCCGCCTCGTTCACTGCCACTTGCCGCCGCGGCCGAGGCGCTTGGCCGAGGCATCCAGCCCGGCCAGCGAGGCCTCGGCCCGCGCCTTGCCCGACAGCACCTCGTGCACCGCGTTCCAGAACTGGTTGCTCAGCTGGTTGTACTTCGCGCCGGTGACGGTGGCCGGACGGCCCACCGCGTGGGTGAAGGTGTCGCGCAGTTCGCCGATGAAGGGGTTGGCCTTCAGGATGTCGGCATCCTGGTACAGCTCGGTGATGGTGGGGTTGAAGGAGCCTTTCAGCGCTCGCTCCTTCTGCACGGCCTTGCTGGTCATGTACATCACCAGGTCGGCCGCGGCCTCGGGGTGCTTGGAGTACTTGGACACCGCCAGCAGCTGCCCGCCCAGCGTGGCGGCATGTCGCCCGCCCGCGCCGCTGCCGCTGGGCAGCACCGCGACGCCCACCTTGCCCCGGACCGCGCTGCCCTCCGCCTGTGACAGCGACCAGGCATACGGCCAGTTGCGCATGTAGACCGCATTGCCGGCCTGGAAGACGCCGCGCGCGTCCTCCTCGCCATAGTTCAGCACCGCGGTGGGCGAGATGGTGCCGACCCAGCCGGCCGCCGTCTCGATGGCCTTGACCGCCCGCGGGTTGCCGATGTCGACCTTGCCGTCGGCCGCCACCACGGTGCCGCCGCCATGGCTCGCGATCCATTCCAGCGCATTGCAGGTCAGGCCTTCATAGGCCCGGCCCTGCCAGACATAGCCCCACATGCGGTCGTTGCCGGTGGCCCGCTCGGCCTCCTGGATCTTCTTGGCGCTGGCGCCCAGCTCCTCCCAGGTGGCCGGCACCTTCTGGCCGTGCTTGGCCAGCAGGTCCTTGCGGTAGTACAGCAGGCCCGCATCGGTGAACCAGGGCATCGCCACCAGCTGCCCGCCGACCTGCACACTGGCGAGAATGCCGGGGAAGTGCTGCTGCTGCGCACCCTTGGCATACGGCTGCAGGTCGAGCAGGTGACCGGCCAGCATGCCGGGCCAGACCACATCGACCTGGAACACATCGATCTTGTCCGAGCGCGAGCTGAGCACCTGCTGGTACAGCGCCAGCCGCTCGCTGCCGTCGTTGGGCGTGGCGACCACCTGCACTTCGTGGCCGGTCTTGCGGGCCCAGTCCTGGGCGGCGCTGCGGCACATTTCCAGCTCCTGGCCGACCGCGCCGCACGAGATCTTGAGGGAAGCGGCGGGGCTGGCCGCCGCGGCGAGCAGCGCGGCCAGGGCGGCCGCCAGCTTGTGTCCGGGGTTCATCGTTGTCTCCTGCTTCAGTTGTGCTCGGCAAACCGGGTGCGCCGCACGTCCTGCGGGCGGGTTGCCCGGGGCGGCCGGCACAGTGGTGCGGGCCGCCCCCGAAGACATTGGAGGCGCCAGGCGTGAACCAAAGATTTCGATTGTTATGGCAGCGCCGCCCCGGCCGGCCGGGGCTGCCGCAGCAGCGGCTGCACCGCCTCGGCCAGCAGCCGGGCATCGAAGGGCTTCTGCAGGAAGGGCTGGCTCGGGTCCCAGCCGGTGCGGCCCTGCAGCATCTCGGCCGAGAGGCCGGACATCAGCACCACCGGCAGCCCCGGCCAGCGGGCCTGCACCTCCTGCCGCAGGCGCAAGCCGTCAAGGCCCTGGCACAGGCAGACGTCGGACAGCAGCAGGCCGCAGCCGGCGCCCTGCTCCAGGGCCTGCAACGCCGCCTCGGCGGACGGCAGCACCCGCACCCGGGCCCCGGCCGATTGCAGCATGTCGGCCACCGTGGCGCCAAAGGCCTCGTCGTCGTCCACCACCATCACCTGGCCGCCGGCCAGGGCAGCGCCGGCATCGGGCGCCGACGGCGGCGCACCGCGCATGGACGGCCCCCCGGCTTCGCCGGCCGGAAAGCTGAGGGCGATGCAGGTGCCCTGCCCCGCCTGGCTGCGGATGTCGACCTCGCCGCCCGACTGCTTGACGAAGCCGTAGACGATGGACAGTCCCAGCCCGCAGCCCTCGCCCGCCGGCTTGGTGGTGTAGAACGGGTCGAACACCTTGCCGAGCGCCGCTTCGGGAATGCCCACCCCGGTGTCGGTCACCTGCAGGCGCAGCCGGCCCTCGGCCACCGAGGTGGCGACGGTCAGGCGCCCGCCTTCGGGCATGGCAGCGGCGCTGTTGAGCACCAGGTTGAGCAGCGCGTTCTCCAGCTGCCCGCGGTCAATCTGCAGGCAGCGGCCCTCGGCCTGCAGGGCCAGCTCCACCTGCACCAGCGGCCCGGCGCTGTACTCGACCAGGTCCCGCATCTCCTCGACCATGTCGTCCACCACCACGGTTTCGGCCTGCAAGGGCTGGCGCCGGGCGAAGGCGAGCAGGCGGCGGGTCAGCCCGGCGGCGCTGGCCGCCACGCGCTGGACGCGAGCCAGCCGGCCCAGCGCCTGGGGCTCCTGCCGCAGATCCGGCTGCAGCAACGGCAAGGTGCCAAGGATGGTGCCCAGGTAGTTGTTGAAGTCGTGGGCGACGCCGCCTGTCAGCTGCCCCAACACCTCCAGCTTCTGTGCATGCTGCAGCTGCAGGTCGATGGCGCGGCGGGCGCTCAGGTCGGTGATGAGGGTCACCGCGCCGGTGCCCGGCACGGCCCGGGTGCGGGTGTCCAGCACGATGCCCCCCGGCAGGTGCAGCTCCACATGGTCGAAGGCCTCGAAATGCAGCGGCCGGGCGCCGGCCAGCGGCCGCTGGCCGATGCGCCCCGGCACCGTCCAACGGCTGTCCGCCGGCAAGCGCGCCAGCAGCTCGCCGGCCGGCAGGCCGGCACGCGGGGTGATGCCATGGCGGGCCAGCAGGCGGCCCAGCTGCGGGTTCCACAGCAACAGCCGGCCGGCGGTGTCGAAGACCGCCAGCGCATCGGTCATGCTCTCGTGCACCGTCGCGATCATCTCCTTCTGGGTGCGCAAGTCGTTGACCAAGCGCTGCTTGGCCACCAGCGCCTCGCGGAAGACCTCGAAGGTGCGTGCCAGCGCGCCCAGCTCGTCGCGCCGGCTGGTGGCCGGGGTCGGCTGGGCGGTGTCGCCCTGCGCCAGGCGGGACATCACCTCAGTGATCTTCTCGATGCCGGCCACCAGCCGACGCACATAGCGGGTGGCCAGCACCGCAATCAGCAGGCAGGCCAGCTGCAGCAGCAGCATGCCGGTCTCGCCGAAGCGCACCGCGCGCTTGACCGCATCGCTGCGCTCGCTGGCCGCATCGCGCAGGCCGGCGACATAGCGCGACACGGTGTCGCTCAGCTCGGTGGCATTGGCGCGCGTCAGCACCACCAGGTAGGCGCTGCGCCGCTCCAGCTCCAGCAGGGCGCGCCGGCGTGACAGCAGGCCGTCGGTCCCGCGTGTCAGGTCCTGCAGGGCCTGCCGGGTCTGCTCGCTGTGCCGGGCCAGCGCACCGCGCCGGCGGGCGGCCAGCATGGACACTTCGACGTCGGCTTCCAGCCGCCCCAGCGTCGCCGCCGCATCGGCCGACGCCCCCAGCACCAGGCTGGACCAGGCCACCACCAGGGCCGGATCGGGCGCCGCGCCCCGCCGGCCCGGCGCGTGCAGCTCGCTGCCCACCTGCTCCAGCCGCGCCAGCTGCGCCTCGAAAGCCTGCTGCAGCTCCAGCTTGCGTCGCGTCAGGGCGAGCAGCTGGGTCAGGTCGCGCTTGACCTCGCCCTGCAGCCCCGCCAGCCGGCCGCTCAGCTCGCCGCCGGACGGCAGCGAGCCGGCATGTCGGCCGATCTGTTGCAGCAGGTCTTCCACCGCCGCCGCGTCGGCATCGAACTCGCCGGCGCTGCGCGACTCGCCGAGCTTGGGCGCCACCGCCGCCAGCTGGGTGGTGCGCTCGGCCAGCTCCAGCGCGTCGGCGATGTTGGGCAGCAGCTCGCCCTCGAAGCCGGCCACCGCCTGCTGCGCGCCGCGCATGCCCACCCAGCCCACGGTGGCCAGCGACAGCGCGGCCACCAGCAGGATCAGGAAGGCCGCCAGCAGGCGGGTGCGCACGCGCGCGAAGGCGCCGGTGGTCAGCGGGGCGGGCATGGCAGGCGGCGCGGGCCGGCGCTCAGACGCGCACCACCTCGGCAGCAAAGACATAGCCCATGCCGCGCTCGGTGCAGATGAACTGGGGATGGCGCGGGTTGGGCTCGATCTTGCGGCGCAGGCGCAGGATCAGTACGTCCACCGTGCGGTCGAACACCTCGGTGTCGAGGCTGCGCGTCTGCTCCAGCAGCTGGTCGCGCGACCAGACCCGGCGCGGGTGGCGCACGAAGACCTCGAGCAGCCGGAACTCGCCCGGCGTCAGCTCGCAGGGCGTGCCGCTGCGGCTGCGCAGGTCGCGCGCGCCGGTGTCCAGCACCCAGTTGCCGAAGCGCAGGCGGTCGCCGCGCGGGGCATCGGGTTCCGGCAAGGCAGCCGCCGGCGCCGCCACGTCGCCATAGCGACGCAGCACCGCCCGCACCCGCGCCACCAGCTCGCGGGAGCTCAGGGGCTTGAGGAGAAAATCGTCGGCCGCCAGCTCGAGCAGCAGCACGCGGTCGGTCTCGTCGCTGCTGCCGCTGATCATGATCAGTGGCACCGAGGAGGTCTGCCGCAACTCGCGCGCCACCGTCAGCCCGTCTTCGGCGCGCAACCGCAGGTCCAGCAGCACCAGCTGGTAGGGCCGGCGCGCCAGCGCCTCGCGCATCGCGGCGCCACTGTCGACACCGTCCACCTCGAAGCCGGCGCGCGTCAGCACGTCCTGCAGCAGCGCGACCATGTCGCGCTCGTCATCCACCACCAGCAGGCGGGGCTTGAAATTCTGTCTTGTCTCCACGATCACCCCGGGGTGCATGCCCCGCTCATTATTCCGTGTCGTCGCGCCGCCGTGTTGCCCGTCGTGCGCGCCGCCAGTGTGCGGCAAGCCACCTCAGCGATAGTTTCGATTGTTAACGGTATCACTTCCGCCGTGAAACATCGCTAGGCTATGAAGAGCCGGTCACGCGCGGCATGCGTCACGGCGACCACGCAGGGGTGGCTGATGCGCCGCTCGACGGAGATGGCGTAGAACGCCTCCACCAGCTCGCTGCTGCGGCCCAGCACTTCCACGCCGTACTGCTCGCAGGTTTCGGTCTCCAGCACGGTGGGCGCCATGAACACCCCCCGGCCCTCGCGGCCGAAGGCCTTGAGCAGCGCCGCATCGTCGAACTCGCCCACCGGCCGGGGCCGCAGGCCCTGCTGCGCCAGCCAGAACTCCAGCCGCTGGCGCATCGCCGAGGCACTGCCCTGCATCAGCAGCGGCGCCCCCTGCAGGCAGCGCGGAAACTCGCCCTGCAACGAGGGCCGGAGTGTCGGGGCGACGAAAAAGCTCATGGCCGTGCTGCCGAGCTCGTGGCTGAAGGCCTTGACGCTGAACTGCCGGTTCATCGGCTCGTCTGCCAGTACCAGGTCCAGGCGGTGCACCGACATCTGGGCCACCAGGTCGGGCAGCTTGCCTTCATGGCAGCTCAGTCGCACCTGCGGGCCGATGTCCAGCGCCGGCTCGATGAGCCGGTAGGCAATGGCCTTGGGCACCGAGTCGGCGATGCCGACCCGGAAGTCCAGCGTGCGCTCCCCGCTGCGACTTCGGCCAATCGCCGCTTCCAGCTCGCCGCTGAGCGCGAAGATCTGGTCGGCATACGCCAGCGCGACGCGTCCTTCCTCCGTCAGTTCAAGGTGACGGCCGCTCTTGCGGAACAGCGCGCAGCCCAGGCGCTCCTCCAGCAGCTTGATCTGCGCCGACAGCGTTTGCGGCGTGGTGTGCAGCTGCTCGCTGGCTCGCATCACCCCGCCGGCCTTGGCGGCGGCCCAGAAATAGTGAAGATGTTTGAAATTCATCCGGCTTCGGCGCACCAGACGGCCGCCGATACTGCGTATTTATCGAAGTGAATTGTTTGAAAAATCGAATGTACACGAAGTATTTTGAGGCGTAGATTGTGCAGCTCAGACCCTGGCGCCGTGGCGCCGGGGCCCGTCATCACCTCGAAGGACCGTCATGAACCAGAGTTACTACACCATGAAGTCCGGGTACGTCGACTCCGGCGTGTCCGTGCAGCAGCGCAACCGGGTGCTGCGCAACACCTACTGGCTGCTCGCGCTGTCCATGGTCCCCACCGTGCTGGGCGCCTGGGTCGGCATCAGCACCGGCATCACCCGGGCGCTGTCGCCGATGATGAGCGTGCTGGTGTTCCTCGTCGGAGCCTATGGCCTGATGTTCGCGGTCGAGAAGACCAAGCACAGCTCGGCCGGCGTGCCAGTGCTGCTGGGCTTCACCTTCTTCATGGGCCTGATGCTGTCGCGCCTGCTGGGGGCGGTGCTGGGCCTGGGCAACGGTGCCGAGCTGATCATGATGGCCTTCGCCGGCACGGCTGCCAGCTTCCTCGGCATGGCGGCGCTGTCGTCGGTCATCAAGCGTGACCTGTCGAGCATGGGCAAGTGGCTGTTCATCGGCGCCATCATGTTGCTGGTGGCGGGCATCGCCAACTTGTTCCTGCAATCCAGCGCGCTGATGATCACGCTGTCGGTGCTCGCCGTGGGCATCTTCTCGGCTTTCATCCTGTACGACCTGAAGCGCGTGCAGGACGGCCTGGAAACCAACTACATCAGCGCGACGCTGGGCGTCTACCTGAGCCTGTACAACGTGTTCCAGTCGCTGCTGTCGCTGTTCGGCATCGTGGGCGGCAGCGACGACTGACGCCGCAGCGGTGGGGCCGCCGGCCCCGCCAGTGCCTCCCAGCAAAGGCCCCTCGAGGGCCTTTTTTCTTGGGCCCTCGCCTCGCGCCATCCCTGGCGACCGGCCGGCGGGGCCGCCATGACGGCCTGCCTGCCCGCCCTGCGAGCGCGCCGCAGCGCTTAAGCAGCGCTTAAGTCGCGGCCCTCCATCATCGCTGCCGCGCCACCCTGTGGAACGCCGCCCCGGACGTTCAGGGCCCAGGCGCCGCCTGCGACATGCCATCCACCCCGACTGTTCTGCGATCCCCCGCGCGCTGGCCTGCCTTGGCGCTGCGCCTGCCCGGCACGGTGTCGACCGAAGCCCTGGCCTTCGCCGCCAGCCTGTACTTCACCTTGTTCTGCAACCGCGCCTTCTGGCATGGCGCGCTCGATGGACGCAGCCTGGCGTCGCTCGGCACCTGGGCTTTCGCGGTGGCGGTGGCGGCCGCCATCACCTTGCTGCAGTTCGCCGTCCTGTGCGCGGTGCTCACGCGGCACGGCTGCAAGCCGGTGCTGGCCCTGCTGCTGGTCGCCACGGCCTGCGCGAACCATTTCACGGCCCGCTACGGCGTCGTGCTCGATCCCGGCATGCTGCGCAACGTGTTGCGCACCGACTGGAAGGAAGCGCGTGAGCTGCTGTCCGCCGCCGGACTGGCAGACGTGCTGCTGCAGACGGCCCTGCCGCTGTGGCTGCTGAGCCAGGTCCGGCTGGCCCGGCATGGCCTGCGCCAGGCGGCGCTGCGCCGGCTGGTGGCGCTGCTGGCGGCGCTGCTCGGCTGCACCGTCGCGCTGATGTGCGTGTTCCAGGACGTCGCGGCGCTGATGCGCAACCACAAGGCGCTGCGCTACCAGATCACGCCGGGCAACTACGTCTATTCGCTGGGCCGGGCGGTGTGGCAGTCGCACCGCGCCGCGGCCGGGTCACGCCAGCCCATCGGCACCGATGCCCGCCTGGGGGCCACCGCGCTGCAGCGCTCGCGGCCCGCCTTGCTGGTGCTGGTGGTCGGCGAGACGGTGCGCGGGGCCAACTGGGGGCTCAACGGCTACCGCCGCAACACCACGCCCGAGCTGGCCGGCCTCGATGTCGTGAACTTCCCGCAAGTGAGCGCCTGTGGCACCAACACCGAGGTCTCGCTGCCCTGCATGTTCTCGCCGTGGGGCCGGCATGCCTACGACGAGGAGCGCATCCTCGGCCATGAATCGTTGCTGCACCTGCTGCATCGGGCCGGACTGCAGGTGCACTGGCGCGACAACCAGTCCGGCTGCAAGGGCGTCTGTGACGGCCTGCCCATCGAGCGGCTGGACCGGGCCACGCTGGACGGGCTCTGCCACGACGGCCTGTGCCTTGACGAAGTGCTGCTGCATGGCCTCGGCGAGCTGGTGCGTGACGCCCGCGGCAATCTGGTGCTGGTGCTGCACCAGCTGGGCAACCATGGCCCCGCCTATTTCAAGCGCTATCCGCCCGCCTTTCGCCACTACACGCCGACCTGCGACACCGCCGACCTGCGCGAATGCAGCCAGGAGCAGATCGTCAACAGCTATGACAACGCGGTGCGCTACACCGACCACGTGGTGGCCGAAGCCATCCGCTTCCTGCAGGCGCAGTCGGCACGCTACGACACGGCGCTGATCTACCTGTCCGACCATGGCGAGTCGCTCGGCGAGAACCAGCTCTACCTGCATGGCCTGCCCTACCTGTTGGCGCCTGCCGAGCAGACCCGGGTGCCGATGGTGTTCTGGCTGTCCCCCGGCTGGCGCGACAGCACCGGGCTGGACCTGGCTTGCCTGCGGGCGCGAGCGGCACGGCCGGCCAGCCACGACCATCTCTTCCACACCGTGCTGGGCCTGCTGAATGTCGAGACGCGCGACTATGACGCCGGCTGGGACCTGACGGCCGGCTGCCGCAGCAGCGGGGCCGCCACGGCGCCGGCCACGCCGGCGAGCGTGGCGCCAGTCAACGGGCCGGCCGCTGCCCTGCAGGCCCGCCCGCCGCATGCATGAACGCCGGGCAGGCGCCGGGCGCTGCCGGAAAAGCCGTTGCAAAGGCCACCCTTATCCACCGACCGTGCAGCCGGCGGGCAGGCCATGATGTGGCATGCAACGTGTCATCTACCTGCAAGCAGCTGCGCCCGCGAAGCCGGCGGAGGGCCAGGCCTGCAACGGCTGCGGCGTCTGCTGCGCCGACGAGCCCTGCCCGCTGGGACAACTGCTGGGCACCCACCGCCGCGGCGGCTGCCGGGCCCTGGCCTGGAACGAAGCACAAGGCCGCTACCGCTGCGGCGCCATCACCGAGCCCGCCACCCACCTGCCAAAAGCGTTGCGCTGGGCCGCGCCGGCCCTGTCACTTGTCGCGCGGCGCCTGGTGGCGGCCGGCAAGGGCTGCGATTCGAGCGTGATGGCGCAGCGGCCGGGCTGAAGCCGGCCGCCGCCGGCTCAGCGGCTTTCGGGGCTCACTGCACCCGCAGCGTCGTGCCGAAGCGGAAGGCACCGAGCTTGGCATCCCAGCCCTGGCCGGTGGCCGCTTGGTCGGCATTGGCCGGCCGGATCGCAAAGCGCGCATCGGTGCGCAAGCGCTCCGAGCCGTCCGGCAGGCCGAGGTAGAGGTCGTAGTCACCGGCGGGTGCGCTCGCCGGCACGGCCAGGCGCAGTTCATGGGTGAAGGAGGTCCCCGGGACCCAGCGGCGCGGGTCCACGCCCTCGGCCGCCAGCGGCAGCACCTGGCCGCTGGTGCGATGGCGCAGCACCAGCGTCACGCCGCGCGGCTTGTACGGCCGCGCCCAGCCGACGTTGCGCACGCTGAACTGCACCAGCAGTGGCTGGCCGCGGGTGACGGTGCCGGCGTGGGCGGCCGACAGCAGTTCGAGCCGGTAGCCCATCAGGCGCTGCACGTCGTCATAGCAGCCCTGCTGCTTCCACTTGTCGTGGAAGCCTTCCCGGTAGTAGTCATCGTTCAGGAAGCTCAGCGAGAACTGGCGGCCTTCGGTCAGCACGTCCTGGCAGCTGTTGCGCATGACGGGGGCATCGTCATCGGCCGGGTCGCAGGTCTCGCCACCGAAGGGCGCGATCTTGCCCAATGCGGCCATGTGCTCGCGCTGCTGCTTGCGCACGGCCGCGTCCTCGCTGTAGGTACCGACGTCGGTCGGGCTGGCCAGGAAGCAGTCGTTGTGGAAGCCGCTGCGTGCAGCGGCCGAGCCATTGAGCGCGATCGATTCGCTCGGCAGCGACGGCGACCAGGCCATCAGGTGCGGCGGGTAGCGGAACTGCACGAAATGCTCCGGTGGCAGCGCGTCCATCAGCGCGTCGCGCACCCGGGTTCGGCTGCCGGCCTCGGTCAGGTTGTTCGACGAGGTGTGCCACTCGCCCCAGGCGCCGATGAAGCCGGCCTGCAGGAAGGCGATGACGTCGGCGTTCTCGCGCAGCACCGGCTTGAGCTGGGCAATATGGGCCAGCACCTGGTTCAGCGGCGCGTCCTTCGCATTCTTGTAGCCGGTTTCGTTCTCGGGGTAGTTATAGACGAAGCGCGGAACCAGCTTGATGCCCGCACGCCGCGCAGTATCGAAGCCGGTACGCAGCCGCGCCAGCAGCGCCTCCGGCAAGGGGCCGCCCCGGTAGTTGTCGAGCCGCACCATGCCGTACATCAGCCGGTAGCCGTGGGCATAGGCGTCGGCCGCGTCATCGGCGCTGAGCGTGTCGAGCTCGGTCCAGCTCCAGCGGAAGAAGCCGCGCTCGGGGTTGGCGATCTCGGCATCGGTGGCGCTGAACTGCACCTTCACCTCGGGCGCCGGGCCGGGCGCGGGAGTGGGGGTGGGGGCCGGCGTGGGCGTCGGGGTGGGCGCAGGAGTCGGAGTCGGAGTCGGAGTCGGGGTCGGGGTCGGGGTCGGGGTTGGCGTTGGGGCACCGGCCGTCTGGGCCAGCTCGAACAGCTGGCTCAGCCGCTTCTTGCTGCCGTCGCAGTTGGCCTGCTGCACGGTGGCGCCGCCGCTGGCCTGCACCACCTCCAGGCACAGGCCGCTGTGCACCGACACCAGCTGGTGGTTGCCATTGCCGGCGTCACGCTTGCTGAACTGCTGGTTCGGCAGCCCATGGCAGGTCCACAGGATGGCTGGCGCGCCAGCGGCCTTGCTGCCCTTGGAAATGTCCACGCACAGGCCGCTGGCCGCATGCTGCAAGGCCACCACCGCGCTGCCGGCCTCGGGCACCGGCAGCAGGTGGAAGCCCTGGGCCGGTCCGGTCTTGCAGCTGCGCCGGCCCAGGCTGCCCTGCGCAGCGCCTGCGGCCACCACCGCCTCGACGCATTCGCCGTCCTTCTGCTCCTGAAGCCGGTAGACCGGGCCGGGTGCGGCGGTGGCCAGGGCCGCGGCATTGCGGGCCAGGGCCCGCACATTGCCATGGCTGGCCTCGCTGTCCTGTGCGCTGGCGCTGGCCTGCCCACCGCCCCCGCCGCCGCAGGCGGACAGGGCGGCCGCGGCGGCCAGGGTCAGTGCGCCGAGGGCCAGGGGCTGCCGGGGCAGGCGGGAATGGGATGGGGTGCGTCGTGGCTGGTGCATGTGGGTCTTCTTCGAGGGTCTCCGATGAACCGCAAGTGTCGGCAGTGGAAGGTGATGCCAGGCTGACGTGCCATGCCGCCCGGCGTAACGGTGCGTTATGGAGGTAAAGCAAGGTCGCCGCTCGGCTCGCCAGGCGAGGCCTGCGCTGCCGTGCCAAAGCGCAGGCGGGCCTCGAAGCTGCCATCGCTGCGCTGCACCTGCAGTCGGGCGCCCATCGCCCGCGCGTACTGCCGCACCATGGTCAGGCCATGGCCCAGGCGCTCGGCCGAAGGGCCGCCGGTGTCCTGCGGCCGCTCGTCGACGGCGTTGCGCACCAGGATCTCGGGCCGCGGCCCGGCCTGCCAGGCCACCACCGCCTGCGACCCGGCGCGCCCGTGCGCGACCACATTGCCCACCAGGTTGTCGAGCAAGGCCCGCAGGAGCACCGCGTCGGTGCAAACGACGGCCTCCGGCTCGCCCTGCACGCGCCAGCGCAGGCCGCGGCTGCGGCTGGCTTCGGCAGCGCTGTCGATGGCAGCGCAGACGAGCTCGCCCAGTGGCACCGGCTCGGGCGGCAGCGGCGCCTGACGGGCCTGGCGCGCCAGGCGGAACAGGGCATCGACCAGGCGGCTCATGCGCCGGGCGACCTCTTTCATGTCATGCAGCGCCTGGGCCTGGCGCGGGGCGTCGTCCGGGCGCAGCAGCGCCACATCGGCCATGGCATAGAGCTCGGCCAGCGGGGTGCGCAATTCATGGGCCGCATCGACCAGGAACTGCCGCTCCCGCTGGCGCGCCCCCGCGATGCGCGCCAGCAGGTGGTTGAGCCGCTCGACCACCGGGCGCACCTCGCGCGTGGCCACCGCCTCGAAGGGCTCCAGGTGGTCCGCATCGCGGCGCGCCACCTCGCGGCGCAGCTCGTGCAGCGGCTGCAAGGCCCGCGGCACCACGATCGCCAGCACGCCGGCCGCCAGCAGCGGCAACAGCAAGGCGCCGCAGGCACAGGCCAGCGCCAGCGGGCGCAGGGACTCGTCCAGCTCCTCCCGCAGGCGCCCCACCAGCAGGTGCACCTCGCGGCTGCGAATGCTGAGCCCGGTGCGGTCCAGCATCTCCTGGTCCATGCCCCAGTGCGCCGAGGTGTGCTGCCAGATCAGGCTGACCGTGCGGCCATCCGGCAGGCGGGCTTCCAGCCGCCGCGGCGAGGCCGACGGCCGGCCCGGATGCGGGAAGCGGTGGCGCAGCGCCTGCAGCGACGGCGATTCATCCAGCAACTCGCCGTCCTCGGCATCCCAGACCTGGAAGAAGCGGGTGCCGCCGGCCAGGTAGGGTGTCAATGACTCAGGCTGGACATTCACATAAAGGTCGTCGTCCGGCAGCACCTGGGTGATGTTGGCAATGGTGCGCAGGTCGTCGGCCAGCGCACGCTCGAATGCATCCACCCGTTCGGCCCGGCCAATCAGGAACAGCACGCCAAAGGTCAGCAGGGAGGACAGCAGCAGCGCGCCGACGATGCCGCGGCGCAAGCGACCGACGATGCTGTCGCTCGCCCCCGCCGCGGCGATCGATGGCGCCACCACCGGGGGCCGTGGCGGCTGCGGCCGGGGCGTCATCGCTCCAGCCGGTAGCCCTCGCCCCGCACCGTCACGATGCGCGACGGTTCGCCCGGGCGGTCGATGGCACGGCGCAGCTGCGACACCGCCGCCTCGATCGAGTTGCTGCGCAGCTCGGTGTCCTCGGTGTAGAGCTTGGCCTCGATCGTTTCGCGGGCCACCACCTGGCCCAGGTGCAGGGCCAGCAGCTCGAGCAGCACCCGCTCGCGCCGCCGCAGCGGCAGCAGTTCACCGTCGCGGCGCACCTCGTGCCGCAGCAGGTCGATCTCGATGTCGTGCAGCTGCAGCCGCGGCAGTGCCGGAGCCGCCACGCGGCGCGCCACCGCCTGCACCCGGGCGGCCAGCTCACGCAGGTCGAAGGGCTTGGGCAGGTAGTCGTCGGCGCCGGCCTCGAAACCCTTGAGTCGGTCTTCGACGGCCGACAGGGCCGACAACATCAGCACCGGCGTCGGCACGCCTTCGCTGCGCAGCCGGCGCAGCAGCTCGATGCCGTCGAAGCCCGGCAGCATCACGTCCAGCACCACCACGTCGGGGCTGGTGTGCCGCGCCGCCCACAGGCCGCTCGGCCCATCGTGCGCATGCTCGACCACAAAGCCCAGCTCGCGCAGGCCACGCACCAGCGTGGTCCGCAAGCCGGGGGTGTCTTCCACCAGCAGCAACTTCACCTGTCCCCTCCTCGCTTGGCCCTGCCCGCCATTGCGCACGCGCCGGCTGAATGGAAGCTGACGTCCGTGCCGGCCGGCGTGGCCGGGGCGACGCAACGCTCCGCTGCGCAGCCTGTGGCCAGGCCATCCCCGCCCGAGGCACCCCGGGCGGCGGCGCAGTGTAGCAAGGCCTCCGGGCGGCCCGGCACCGGGGCCCCCCGAGGCAGGGGGAGGGAAACCCGCGCATCGGCCCTCCGCAGTCGAGCGGTCGGCCGACACGCTGACGGGTGAGGTAGGCGGTGCAGGGGGCGGCCGCCGAGCGCCCGGCCACGCCGGCGAGGTCGGCCGCAAGAGCAAGGCGCGAGCAGGCGCGGGCTGCGGCAGGGTCGGCGCACGGCCGGGCGCGCGGCAAGACGCTCCCGCCTCGCCCAGGCCATGGTGCAGCGCCAAGGAAGGCACCGGGCGGCGGCGCGCCCCGGGGCGAGAGCATGCGCCGAGCGGGCCACGGGCGGCTCGCGACCCGGCGCCGCACCGAGCGCCGCACCGCCAAGGTCACCCGCGGCGGGCGGCCCGAGCCCTCCCCGGCACCGCCCCTAGCGCGCTCAGCTCCCCGCCTTCTGGTAGACCCGCACGAAGTCCACCTCCATCTTCTGCGGGAAGGTGGTGGCGCCGTTCGGCGCCCCGGGCCAGTTGCCCCCCACCGCCACATTGAGGATGAGGTGGAAGCGCCGGTCGAACGGCGCCGGGTAGGCACCGCCGCTGGACCACCATTCCGTCTGGGTCGCGTAGTGCACGCCGTCCACATACCAGCGGATCTGCCGCGGCTCCCACTCCACCGCGTAGGTGTGGAAGCCGCCCGAGACGCTGCCGGGTGGGGTGTAGCCCACCGTCTTGTGCTGGTTGCCCGGCCAGGGCGCGCCATAGTGGATGGAGCCGTAGATGGTGTTGCCACCGGCGGCATCGGTATTGACGGCTTCCATGATGTCGATCTCGCCGCTGGCGGCCCAGCCACCGTAGACCCAGTCGGTCGGCAGCATCCAGATCGCCGGCCACAGGCCCTGGCCGCGCGGCAGCCGGGCCCGCACTTCCATGCGGCCGAACAGCCAATCGCCCTTGCCCAGCGTGCGCAGCCGCGCCGAGGTGTAGTCGCGGCAGCCGTCGGTGCTGCAGTAGCGCTCCTTCAGGGCCTGCAGCGTCAGCACGCCGTTGCCGACATAGGCGTTCTGCGGCCGGTCGGTGTAGTACTGCAGCTCGTTGTTGCCGCCGCCTCCGCCATTGACTTCGAAGCCCCACTTGGCCCCGTCGAGCGCATTGCCGTCAAACTCATCGCGCCACACCAGTTGCCAGCCGGGCGTTGGCGGCGGCGTGCCGGTGGCGGGCTCCAGCGCCCATTGCTGGTTCGCGGTGCCGGCGCAGTCCCATTGCTGGATCAGGCCGCCGGACGCGGTGCTCCAGTCCTTCACGTCCAGGCATTTGTTGCTGTGGCGGGCCTGGATGGCCCAGGCCCCGGAGCCGGACGGGCTGAGCACGAAGCGCTGGTTGGCCCCATCGGTGGCCTGCCACTGGTGCAGCAACGCGCCGTTGGCGGTGGACACCCCGGCGATGTCCAGCGAGCGGCCGCTGTTCAGGTTGACGAAGCGCCAGCTGCCGTCGCCGTTGTCACGCACCTCGAAGCGCTGGGCAGCGCCATCGTCGCAACCGGCCTGGATGGCGCGCCCGCCGTCGGCCGTGCTGGCACCTTCGATCGCCAGGCACAGCCCCGAATGCACCGACTTCACCCGGTAGCGCCCCGGCACCGGTGCGCCGGGCGCGGCGGTGGCGGCCGGCGACAGGCGAAACAGCTGAGCGCCGCTGCCGTTGCAGTGCGCCTGCTGGATGTTGGCCCCGTCATCCAGCGAGCCGGCTGCCACGTCGACGCACAAGCCACTGCCGACATTGACGAGCACCTGCTGGCCGGCGTCGCGCGGCTCGATGCGAAAGCGCTGGGCAGCGCTGCCGTTGTCGCTCCACTGCTGGATGTTGGCACCGTCGGCGGTGGAGCCGTTGGCCACGTCGACCGCCTTGCCGCTGCCGGCATTCAGCAGCTTGTATTCGCCGGGCGCCACTTCGGCCAGGTCGAAGGACTGGGCCGCGCTGCCATTGCAGTTGGCCTGCTGGATGTTGACGCCGTCGGCGGAGCCGGCGCCCGCCACGTCCATGCACTTGCCGCTGCGGGCGTTGGCCAGTACATAGCGGCCAGGCGCCAGCGTGCCAGCCGCCTGGGCGGCGGCCCGGGCAGCGGTGTCCGCCGCTGCGGCCCGCTCGCCGTTGTTGCCGCTGTCGCCGCCGCCACAGGCGGTCAGCGCCGCACCGGCCACCAGTGCCAGCGTGAGGCCGGCGCGCTGCCGGCCAGCCGGGTTGAAGGGGATGTTCATGGTGCTGTTCTCCTCGATGCCTCTGTGCCGGCGTCAATGCGGCTGGCGGATGCGCTCGCGCACCCAGCGGCCGGCGGGCTTGAGCTGGCTGCTGCTCCAGTTGTTGCTTGCGCAGCTGCCCTCTTTCCATACGGCCCCGGAGCGGAAGTCGTCCGAGTAATTCCAGTTGACCCAGCTGATCTTGCGTTCTGCCAGCAGGTCGAGGTAGGCCTGCGCGCTGGCGAAGTCGTTCTCGCCATCGCCGCTGGCGCTCTGGGTGCCGAACTCGGTCACGAAGATCGGCAGGTGACGCGCCGCGTAGGTCAGCTCGTCGCGGTACTCCTGGCCATGCGATGCGGCGTAGAAGTGGAAGGTGTAGAGCACGTTGCCGGCCTGCACCGGCGCATCGATGATTTCCTGCGCACCGCCGCCGTCCGAGACACCCAGCGAGGACCAGCCGGGCGTGCCGACGATCACCGGCGCCTCCGGGTCGATGTTGCGGATGGTCGGGATCAGGCTGTGCGCATAACTGCGGATGCGGCTCCACGGCGTCTCGCTCGGCTCATTGGCGATCTCGTACAGCAGGTTGGGCTGGCGACCATATTTCTGTGCGATGCGGGTGAAGAAGGTGCGCGCCCGGTCCAGGTTGTAGTTGGGGTCGCCCGGGTCCAGCATGTGCCAGTCGACGATGGCATAGAGGCCCCGCCGGGTCGCCTCGTCGATGATGCGCTCCACCTGGCGGGTGTAGCCCTCGGGGTCGGTCTCGTAGCCGCCTTCCTGGACGTACATCGAGATGCGTACCACGTCGGCCCGCCAGTCGCGTGCCAGCGCGTCGAGCGACGCACCCGTGACGCACTTGCCCCAGCCATACCACTGCAGCCCGTGGGTGCTCATGCCGCGCAGCTGCACCGGCTGGTTCGCGCTGTTGCACAGCTGCGTGCCGCACACCCGGAGCTGGCCGTTGCGCGAGACGGGGGTGCCTTCGGGAGCGGGGGTGGGAGCCGGGGTAGGAGCCGGGGTCGGCGCGGGCGTCGGCGACGGAGTGGGCGCCGGAGTGGGTGACGGGGTCGGCGCCGGCCCCTGCCCGCTGGCGCGCCACAGCGACGGCGTGTCCGCCGGGTTCCAGCCGGTGCCGGGCCAGGCGGTGTGGGCCACCAGCGCCTCGTACAGCTGCCCCTGGTAGCTGACGATCGCTCCTTGCTCGTAAGCCACGCCCTCGGCCCATTCAGGCGCGGGCGCAGGCGCTGCCGTGGGACCGTTGCCGGCATAGCGCTGGCGCGCCTCTGCCGCATGCGCTTGCGGGCTGGCGGCCTGGCCGCTCTCGGCGCCGCTGCCTCTGCTGCCGCCGCCGCAGGCGGCCAGCCAGCTGCTGGCCAGCACCAGCGCCAGGGTAAGACGGGGATGGCTGAAGAAGGTCGACGTCATGCTCACTCCTGGTCCGTTCATGGGGACTGCGAAGTTGCAGGGCACCACGGCGCCCTGCACTTCACGCAAGAAGAAGGGAAAGGCCGAGGACACCCCCTGGGGTGGGTGACGACCCCGGCCACGAGGCCAGGGCCGTCCCACCAGCCCGAGGGGGCCAGTTCAACTCAGCGCCACTCGGGCTGCTGCAGCGCCGGGTCCTTGGACAGGCCGAACAGCGACTGCAGCTTCAGGCCGATGGAGCCCGGGCTCGCCACTGCGGCGCCGCCGCAGCTGCCGTTGGCGCTCTTCAGGATGGACCACAGCATCGCGCCGTCCCGCGGGTTGCGGTTGGGATGGCTCGCGAGCACCGCGCTGGTGTAGCGCTCCACCGAGTACGGCTGGTTGATGGCCACACCGTACTGGTTCTTGAGGTTGCGCGAACCCTCGCACTGCGCATCGCCGTTGTTGACCACCAGGATGCCGCCGGCCCAGCCCTCGGGCGGCGTCTCCAGGCCGACCGAGACGATGGTCTTCGATGGCCAGAGCTTGCGGTACTCGTTGTACGCCGTCACGCCGTCGTAGTTCTCGTAGCGGGCGTCGTAGGTCATGATGTTGACCAGGTCCAGGCTCTTGGCCGCGTCCGGGTACTGCATCATCAGCTGGCGCTCGCGGCCGGCACTGCCGCCCCAGAAGGACACCTTGCCGGCGCAGTCCGGATGGGCGCTGGTGGCGGCGGTGCAGTCGGCGCCGGTCGACCAGGTGGCCGCCGCCAGCACGCGGCCGCCGCCGGCCTTGTCCACCGCGGCGCGCATGGCCTTGATGGCATTGGCGTAGCGCTGCACGTTGGCATCCACCTCGTAGTCCACGTCCAGGCCGTCGAAGCCCAGGTCGACCATGAAGCGCGCCAGCGCGTCGATCACCGGGCCGCTGCCGCGCTGGCCGTCGGCTGCCAGCGCATCCCAGTTGTGGTAGGTCGCCCCGCCCACCGCCAGCAGCACCTTGATGTTGCGCTGGTGCAGCACATTGATGGCTGCCTTGATGTCCTTCGGCGTGGCCGTGAAGTTCAGGCCGGTGCCCGACCAGCTGTTGGCCGCCAGGCCCGCCCACGAGAAGTTGGGATCGCCGAACGACGCCATCACGTGGGTGTAGGTGCCCGGGATGCGGGCGAACTTGCTGGCCTTGAACACTTCATTGGCGCTCTTGCCGCTCGCGTCGAACCAGGCGTCGCTCCAGCTCGGGTAGTAGCCGACGTAGACGCGCTTGTTCTGCGTCGCCTTGACCGCCTCGGGCAGCGTCAGCTGGTCACCGGGAGCGGGGGTCGGGGTCGGTGCCGGCGTGGGTGTGGGCGTCGGCGAAGGGGTCGGCGTGGGCGTCGGGGCCGGGGTCGGCGTGGGGGTCGGCGCCGGTGCGCCGGAGGCCGGCTGCCACAGCGACGGGGTGTCGGCCGGATTCCAGTTGGTGCCTGCCCAGGCGGTATGGGTCACCAGCGCGACATAGGTGCGGCCGTTGTAGCTCACCTGCTGGCCGGCCGTGTAGGTACCGCCTTCCTTCCAGGCCGGAGCGGCGGCGGCCTGCGCCAGCTGCATGCCGTCCAGGGACCTATCGGCGGCTTGTGGTCCCTGGGCCTGCACCTGCGCCCACATGCTGGCGAGGGAGACGGTGATGGCAGTCATCCGAAGAGCGTTCATGCACTTTCCTTAGTGTCGTTGTCTGTCGAAAAACGGGGCCGGACAGCCCCACGATCGAGCCGGGGCGCAGGGAGCGCCTACCGGCCCATGGTCACGACGGGCCTCGGGGTTTCGGCCTGCTCCTGCAGGCTGCCGGGGCCACGCATGTCGTCGTGGCAGAAGCCGCAGGCCGGCCCCTGGAGGCTGTGGTCGTGCCAGACCCTGGCGCGACGGTGGGCTGGCGGCGGAGGTCGCGGGTCGTGAGCCAGCCTGCCCTGCTTGGCATTGAAGGAGGCGCTGAGCACCTGCCCGGTGCGGTCTCCACCGCACCGGCATGCCGCCGCGCCGGGGCCAACCCGACGCGGACGTTCCGTTGTCCGCCGTTAAGCCGATGATGCGGTCCGTCCCAATTGGTATTCAGACTGGACTGGCACCAGGCGCGGGCCGCGGACCCTGCCGCCCCCTGGCTTCGGCACCAGTGCGCGGCCCAGCTGCCCGGCGCCCTGCCGAAGGGCCGATGCACGACCGCCAGGCGCCACCGCCCGCTCCCGCTCATCTGTGCTCCTTCTTTGTTGAATTTTTCATAAAGTGCCGCGGATTCTGGTTCACAGCTGAGATATCGGGGAAGGCTCTTGCAACAAATCTGCAGAAGCTGGAACCAAGTGCGACATCACTCTTGAACGCGATCCGCCCAAAATTTAGGCAAGCAGCAAATCGAGGTCTGGTATTTGGGTGGTATTGACACCAGGGCAGAAAGCTGAACGAATATTCAGCTGCCATTTGCGAGCAGTTGCACTTGCGGCAGACCGACAGATCAGCGGCCGCAGCCGTCCGCTGAACGGCCAGGGGTGTTACGACTGCGTCAAATACTGTATATTCATACAGTCATGCCAAGCACAGTCCCGGGCCGCATGAGCCGGCCCGCTGCCGAGCAGGCAATTCGAGGCCCCGTCTCTGGAGTATTCGGATGGAGCTGAAACAAAAACTGGCGGTTCTCGCGGATGCCGCGAAATACGACGCCTCCTGCGCCTCCAGCGGCGCAGCCCCCCGCAATTCACTCGGTAGCCAGGGCGTTGGCTCCACCGAAGGGATGGGCATCTGCCACAGTTACGCACCGGACGGCCGCTGCATCTCGCTGCTGAAGGTCCTGCTGACCAACTTCTGCCTCTACGACTGCCTCTACTGCGTCAACCGCGTCAGCAGCAACGTGCCACGGGCGCGTTTCTCGGTGGACGAGGTGGTGCAGCTCACCCTCGACTTCTACCGACGCAACTACATCGAAGGGCTGTTCCTCAGCTCGGGCATCATCCGCAGCGCCGACTACACGATGGAGCAAGTGACCGAGGTCGCCCGCGTGCTGCGCGAGGAGCATGACTTCCGCGGCTACATCCATCTCAAGACCATTCCCGATGCCAGCCCGGAACTGCTCGCGCGCGCCGGCCGCTATGCCGATCGGCTCAGCATCAACCTGGAACTGCCCACCGTCGAAGGGCTGCAGGCCCTGGCACCCGAGAAGGACGCGAGCGGCATCCGCCGCTCGATGGCGCGGCTGCGCCTCCTGATCGACGGCGCACGCGACGAGTCGCGACCGACCGCGCCGCGTGCCGCCGCCGGCTTGCCACCCAAGCCCAGCGCAGCGCCGCCGTTCGCACGCAGCCAGAGCACCCAGATCATCGTCGGCGCCGACCCGGCCGACGACCGCACCATCCTGCAGACCAGCGGTGCCATGTACGCCTCCTATGGTCTGCGCCGGGTCTACTACTCGGCCTTCAGCCCCATACCGGACGCCGCACGCACGCTGCCCTTGCAGGCGCCGCCCCTGGAGCGCGAGCACCGGCTGTACCAGGCCGACTGGCTGATGCGCTTCTACGGCTTCGAGGCCGACGAGATCGCCGGCGCCCCCGGCGGCATGCTGGACCTGGATGTCGACCCCAAGCTGGCATGGGCGCTGCGCCACCGCGAACGCTTCCCGGTGGACGTGAACCGCGCACCGCGCGAGCTGCTGCTGCGGGTGCCGGGCCTGGGGGTCAAGGCGGTCGAGCGCATCCTTGCCTCGCGGCGCAGCCGGCGCCTGCGCACCGACGACCTGGCCCGGATGCGAGTGCCGGCCGCCAAGGTGCTGCCCTTTGTGGTGCTGGCCGACCACCGCCCCGGCCGGGCGCTGGAGGCCAGCTCCCTCGCTGCACGGCTGCGGCCTCCGCCGCGCCAGGCCAGCCTGTTCGACACCGCCCCGCCATGAGCTGGCACGACGCCACATTGGCGCATGCCGCCGACGTGCAGGGCTGGCGTGACACCGCCCGCGGCCTGCTGGCCCGGCGGGTGCCGCCCGAGGCGGTGGCATGGCGCGTGGCAGGCGACGCAGGTGCCGGCGCGCCGGCCGGGCTGTTCGACGCGCCGCAGCCGGCGGCGCAGCCGCCCATCCCGCCGGCCAGCCCGGCGCACCAGGTGCCGGCGGCCTTCATCACACTGGCCGAGCACGCCCTGCTGCACAGCGAACCGCAGCGCTTCGCCCTGCTCTACCGGCTGTTGTGGCGCCTGGTGCAGGAGCCGGCGCTGCGGCACGACAGCCTCGATCCCGACCGCGTGGCCGCCGAGGCGCTGGCCCGCCAGGTACGGCGCGACATGCACAAGATGAAGGCCTTTGTGCGCTTCACCGAGCGGCCCACCGCCCATGGCCCGCGTTTTGTCGCCTGGTTCGAGCCGGAGCACCACATCGTCGATGCCGTCGCGCCGTTTTTCATGCGCCGGTTCACCGGCATGCACTGGTCCATCGTCACCCCCCGGCGCAGCGTGCGCTGGGATGGGCGGGCACTGGCCTTCGGCCCCGGCGCGCGCCGCGATGAGGTCGTGGCAGAAGACGCTCAGGAGGCGCTGTGGCTGACCTACTACGAGCACATCTTCAACCCCGCCCGGCTCAAGCTCGACGCCATGCAAAGCGAAATGCCGCGCAAGTACTGGCACAACCTGCCTGAAGCCCGCCTGATCGCTCCCCTGGCGGCCCAGGCCCGGCAACGCACCGACACCATGCTGAGCCAGCCGGCCAGCGTGCCGCAACGCCGCCGCCCTGCGCTGCCCGCGCTGGTGGACGGCCGCTCGGCTCGGGATGCGGCGGCTGGCTGCCTCGACTGCCCGCATGCCCGCCACGCCACGCAGACGGTGTGGGGCGAAGGCCCGGCAACGGCATCGGTGATGCTGGTGGGCGAGCAGCCCGGCGACCAGGAAGACCTGGCCGGCCGGCCCTTCGTCGGCCCGGCCGGCCAACTGCTCGACCGCGCGCTGGCCGACGCCGGGCTGGACCGCGGCACGCTCTACCTCACCAACGCAGTCAAGCATTTCCGCTTCGAGCTGCGTGGCAAGCGCCGCCTGCACAAGTCGCCGGGCCAGCGGGAACTGCAGGCCTGCAGCCGGTGGCTGGAGCAGGAAGTGGCGGAGGTCGGTGCGCGCCGCCTGGTCGCGCTGGGTGCCAGCGCGGCGCAGTCCCTGCTAAGCGAGCGGGTTGCCGTCAGCGAATACCGCGGCCGCTGGCTGGAGCGGCCGGATGGCCGACAGGTCCTTGTCACCTGGCACCCGGCAGCACTGCTGCGCTTGCCGCCCGAGGCGCAAGCGCCGGCTTATCGGCAGTGGGTCGACGACCTGGCCCAAATAGCGCGCGTCAGCCAGGCGCACTGAATTGCGCGATGACGCCCTGAATCATTCACTGGTTCTTATATTGGTTGTCATCAGCGACAGTCAGATCGCTGCTGCACTGACTCATTCTCACGCGCCCGGGGCCGCGCGCCGGTGAACCGGGGCGATGGGGGCGATGGGGGCGGAAGGGAAGCCGACCCTGTCACTCCCGGCTACGTTGTTTACCGCTTAGGCAAGTGTGAAGTGGCAGGCGTCCCTAATCTCGCGCCTGCTTCGCTGGAAGAGCATCGCACCGACGGCCCTGCCGTCCGGTGCAGCCCTTCACATGTTCTCTCTTCATTTGCCTTCGAAAGGAACACCATGAGCCGGATCAGGATGCCCGTCTCGCCGGTGGCACATGCCGTCGCGACGATGCTCACGCTGGCCTTTGCCGCCCACGAGGCGCAGGCGCACGGCGCACCGGAATACCCGGTGAGCCGCCAGTACTCCTGCTACAAGGACCGCAACCAGGAAGCCTGCCGCGCCGCGGTGGCGGCTGGCGGGGAGCAGGCCCTCTACGACTGGAATGGCGTGCGCCAGGGCGACGCCAACGGCAACCATCAAGCGGTGGTACCGGACGGCACGCTGTGCGCCGGCGGGGCCGAGCTCTTCAAGGGCTTCAACCTGGCGCGCAAGGACTGGCGGGCCACCTCGTGGGCACCGGGTGCCGACGGCCGCTACGAGTTCCGCTACCACGCCACCGCTCCGCACAGCACCCGCTATTTCCGCTTCTACCTGACGCGCCAGGGCTGGGACCCGGCCGCCCATCCGTTGCGCTGGAGCGACCTGGACCTGGCCCACGAAGTGCCCGGTTCGCAGGTGACCCTCACCGCCGACAAGCGGTATGTGATGCGGCTGCCGCTGCCCGCGCGTACCGGCCGGCACCTGCTCTATATGGTCTGGCAGCGCGCTGACAGCCCTGAAGCGTTCTACGCCTGCTCGGATGTCTCCTTCGGCGGTGACACCGGCGTGCCCCCACCGACGCCGCTGCAGCAGCTCGGCGAGGTGTCGGCGCGGCGCGACCTGCCGGTCAACGCCGTGGTCAAGCTGCGCGTGTTCGGCCGCGACGGCAGCGACCTGGAGACGCACAGCCTGACCATCACCTCCGGCCTGACCTCGGCTGCCAAATGGCTGGCCCAGCTGGCGCGCAGCACCAACGGCCGCTCGGCCCACGTGCGCGTCGGCGAGCTGCAGAACGGCTCGGTGGTGGTGCCGGAGGCGAGCACGCTGCAGGTCTACGCGCTGAATGCCGACAGCGGCGTGCGCTTCCAGCTCGACACGACCTTGCCGACCAATCCGCCTCCCCCGCCGCCGCCCCCGCCGCCGGCACCGCCGCCCCCGGCCCCCACGCCGGGGCCCACGCCAGCTCCCACGCCGGCACCCAACCCCGGCGGCAGCGCCTGGAAGGAAGGCGCCAGCTACACCGCCGGGCAGGTGGTGACGCACAACGGCAAGTCCTGGCGCTGCCTGCAGGCGCACACCGCCTGGGTGGGCGCAGGCTGGGCCCCCGGTGCGCCGGGAACGGCCGGCCTCTGGCAAGCCAAGTGATGCACCCTGCCGGATGGCAGGAGGCGGCTGCCGCCCGCTGAAACCGTACGGTGGCTGCCGCCCGCCGCGGCCTGCGCCCTTGCCGGCCAGGCCGCGGCCTTTCTACGCGCCGGCTGCTGCCGGGCGGCCGGCCAGATGCAGCGCGGCATACTGCAGCAGCATGATGGTCTTGCCATCGACGATGTCTCCGGTCTCCACCATGCGCAGTGCCTCGGCCAAGGGCAGCTCGAGGACCTCGATGTCTTCCCCCTCCGACTCCACCCCGCCCCCCTCGCCCACCCGCGAGGCGCAGCTGTACGGCGCGATGAAGAAGTGCAGCTTCTCGGTCACCGACCCGGGGCTCATGTACGCCTCGAAGACCTTGCGGGCAGAGCCGACCCGATAGCCGGTCTCCTCCTCGGCTTCGGCACGGATGCGTTCCTCCGCCGAGGCCTGGTCAAGCAGCCCGGCGGCCGCTTCGATCATCAAGCCGTCATGCCCGTTCACGAAAGCCGGGAAGCGGAACTGGCGGGTCAGCACCACCGTCTGCCGCTGCGCATCGTGCAGCAGGATCACCGCGCCATTGCCGCGGTCATACGTCTCGCGGCTCATGGACTGCCAGCGCCCATCGCGCCGGCGCCACTGAAAGCGGGTTTTCTTCAGCACATACCAGTCGTCTGACAGCAGGGTCACTTCCTCGATCCGGACCCGGTCGGCAACGCTCATGCAGTTCTCCCTTCGATGAGATGAGGGCGCGAGCCTAAAGTCCGGCACGGGCAGCGTCAAGAAGAATCGTGCGGATTCGTGCAACATCGTGCATACTGGCCGGCATGCTGACCGAACAACGCAAACAACACATCCTGGCCATCCTCAAGCGCGACGGCCAGGTGGTGGCCAAGGCCCTGGGGCAGGAACTGGGGCTCTCCGAGGACACCATCCGCCGCGACCTGCGCGAGCTGGCGCGCGCCGGGCTGCTACAGCGGGTGCATGGCGGCGCGCTGCCAGCCTCGCCGGCGGTGGCCCCGCTGGCCCGGCGGCAGGTGTTGCAGGTGGAGGAGAAGCAGGCCCTCGGGCAGGCAGCGGCACAGCTGATCCAGCCTGGCCAGGTGGTGTTCGTCGACGGCGGCACGACCACGCTGCAGATGGTGCGGCACCTGCCGGCGCAGCTGCGCGCCACCATCGTCACGCACAGCCCGGTGATTGCCGCGGCCTTGGGAGACCATCCGGAGGTGGAGGTGGTGTCGATCGGCGGCCGCCTGTTCAAGCACTCCATGGTGAATGTCGGCGCCGCAGCGGCCGAAGCCATCTCGCGCATCCGGGCCGATCTGTACCTGATGGGCGTCACCGGCGTTCATGTCGAGGCCGGCTTGAGCACCGGCGACCTGGAAGAGGCCTACATCAAGCGTGCCTTGCTCGGCCAGGCGGCCGAGACGGTGGCCCTCGCCTCGAGTGACAAGCTGGGGGTCGCCTCGGCCTACGCCATTGCACCCGTCACCGCGCTCAGCGCCCTGCTGGTGACGGCCTCGGCGCCCGAAACGGTGCTGGAGCCCCTGCGTGTCGCCGGGCTGGCAGTGCACACCGCCGCCTGAGCGACACGGGGCCGCACGGGCCGCCGTGCCGGCAGCTCAGTGCGTCAGCAAGGGCGAGCTGCCCGAATGCGGCAACTCGCCGTCACCGCTTTCGGACGCGGTGCTCGGATGACGAGCGACTGAATCGAGCAGCTGCTGCAAGGTCGCCATGTCAACCGGCTTGGCCAGGTGATGATGGAACCCCGCGCGCAGCGCCTCCCGACGATCGGTCTCGGAGCAGAAAGCCGTCATCGCGATCAGCAAGGGCGGGCGATCGCCGCGGCGCCCGAGCTCGCGGGCCACCTCGTAGCCGCTGAGCTGCGGCAGGCCGATGTCGAGCAACATCACGGTGGGCCGCAGCTCACTGGCCGCCTCCAGACCTTCGCGGCCGTCATAGGCGACGCGGACCACATAACCCCCCATGCTGAGCAGCAGGGCCAGGCTTTCAGCCGAGTCGCGATTGTCATCGACCACCAGCACGCTCACAGGCGTGTCGGAGGTCACTTCACGGAAGGGATGGTCGGACGAGGAGTGATTCATGGCGGCTGCGGATGAGGCCAATTCTCGCAAGTTCCATGCCCAAGCGAGCGACCGCTACCGCTGCCAAGGCGACCGCCTGGCGCCATGCATCGTCCTGGCGACCCTCGCCATACGGGTTGCACCGGGGTAAGGCTTACGCGAAATTCTTGTAGAAGTTGCGGCCGCTGTGGACCGCCCCGTGGCGGCCCAGCCGGGCCGGCAGGCACCGCCGCGCGGGCTTCAATGCAGCTTGCGCCGCAGCTCCGCAATCTCGCGTCTTGCCTCGTCGATGGTGTTGTCGATCGCAGGGTTGACGGCCTCGCTCTGCTCGCAGGCCTGGCGGGCCTGGTCGGCCAGGCCTTCCAGGGCATCCAGGTGGTCGCCGATCGTGAAGCGGTCCTGCTCCAGCATCTCTTCATAGCGGGCCGCGTCCGTCTCCTCGTCCAGCTGCCTCACGCAATCCTTCACTTCTTGAGGAACCGAGGGATCGAAGTCGCAGACGTCGGCAGCGCGGTCGATGAGGGCCTCGATACGTCCAAGCGACAGGCGGACATCGTTTTCCGGATTCATGGTCGGTCTCCTTGATCTGGGCAGGCGGCAACGCCTGAGCCCCGGGCCGCAAGGCGCGTTCCCGCCGCCCTCCCTGCAAAGCCGCATTTCTTGCTGGCGCTGCAACCCTTCCACATGGGCGCCGAGTGCCGCCTGACACATCTCAGCCGGCGTTTGCAGCCAAACACCGCAGAAAGGCTGGGCACGCCGCTTGCCGTTGCTTCGGCAGGTTGCGATCGGTGTAGCGATGCAAACGAAGGTTTCGGAAACGACAACGTCGCCGTGCGGCAGCGCGCATGCCCGCCGAGCGACAGGCCCCATGGGTGAGGTGACAGCCCGGTGAGGTGGCGAGTTCGTCCGGACTGCTTCGGCAGCTGTACCGCGCCCCTCAACAACATTTATCTGCTGCCTATCCGGAGAACCCAATGATCGCTGGAAAGAACGTGCTCGCTTTCGTGATGGCGGGAGGCGAAGGCTCCCGGCTGCACCCCCTCACGGTGGAGCGCTGCAAGCCCTCGGTGCCCTTCAACGGCAAGCACCGCATCGTCGACTTCGTGCTGAGCAATCTCGTCAACTCGGAGATCTATTCGATCTACCTGCTGGTGCAGTACAAGTCGCAGTCGCTCATCGAGCATGTGCGGCAGTCCTGGACCATGACGCGCTTCATTCCCCAGCACTTCGTCACGGTGGTGCCGCCACAGATGCGCAATGGGCCTCGCTGGTTCCAGGGCACCGCGGATGCGGTCTACCAGAACCTGCACTTGATGGACACGCTGCAGCCCGACCTGGTGGCGGTGTTCGGTGCCGACCACATCTACCGGATGGATGTGCGCCAGATGATCCAGTGCCACCTGGCCGGCAATGCCGACGTGACGGTGGCCACCTTGCCGGTGCCGCTGGAGCAGGCGAGCTCCTTCGGTATCGTCGAGACCAGCGACGACGGCCGCATCCAGGCCTTCACCGAGAAGCCGCCGAAAGCCCGGCCGATGCCCGGCCGCAGCACGCACGCGCTGGCTTCGATGGGCAACTACATCTTCAATGCCGACGTGCTGCGCCGCGAGCTGCAACGCGCCCATGAGACCGGCGAGAGCGACTTCGGCAAGCACCTGCTCCCCCGGATGCTGAAGACGCACCGGCTGCTGGCCTACGACTTCGACACCAACGTCATCCCCGGCACGCAGCCGTACGAAGAGCATGGCTACTGGCGCGACGTCGGCACCATCGACGCCTACTTTCATGCTCACTTCGACACCCTGGGCGCCGAGCCGAAGTTCCGCATGACCAACAGCGCCTGGCCGATCTATGCAAGCCCCGACCAGGCGGAGTCCGCACAGATCGAGCAGGGCTTCATCAACCATTCCACGATTGGCTCGGGCAGCATCATCCACGGCGCCTACCTCGACCATGCCATGCTGCGCCGCTCGGTGCGGGTGGAACAGGACGCCCGGCTGGAGCACTGCATCCTGATGGAGCGCACGGTGGTGAGCCGCGGCGCCAAGATCCGGCGAGCCATCATCGACCAGGACAACTTCATCCCGCCGGGCGAGACCATCGGCTATGACCTGGAGAAGGACCGCCAGCGCTTCCAGGTGAGCGAAGGCGGGGTGGTGGTGGTGCCGCGCTGCTATTTCAGCCGCAGCGCCGGCACGCCGGCTGCGTTCGTGGAACGGGCCACCGCCCTGGGGTGATGCACGGCTAGATGTCAAAACCCCGCACGAGAACCGGCCGCCCCTACCCGCTCGGAGCCACCTGGGACGGCCGGGGCGTCAACTTCGCCTTCCATTCCAGCGTCGCCGAGCGGGTCGAGTTGTGCCTCTTCGAGCGCGACGGCCAGCGCGAGGCGCGCCGCATCGAGCTGGAGCACCACCGGCACAACGTCTGGTACGGCTATGTGGCCGGCTGCCGGCCCGGCGACCTGTACGGCCTGCGCGTACACGGCCCCTATGCGCCTGAGCACGGCCTGCGCTGCAATCCGCACAAGCTGCTGCTGGACCCATATGCGAAAGCCATCGTTGGCGAGCTGCGCTGGACAACGGCGCACTACGGCTTCCAGCTCGATGCCGATGGCGCCGCGACCGAGCTCCCCGACGCACGCGACAACGCCGACTTCCTGCCCAAGTGCCAGGTGGTGGACGACAGCTTCGACTGGGAGGGGGACACGCAGTTGCGCACGCCCTGGGCCGACACGCTGATCTACGAGGTGCACGTCAAGGGCTACACCGCGCTGCATCCCGACGTGCCACCGGCCCTGCGCGGCAGCTATGCCGGGCTGGGCAGCGAGCCGGCCATCGCCCACCTGCGCCGGCTCGGTGTGACGGCGGTCGAGCTGCTGCCGGTGCATGCCTTCTTCGACGACGAGCGGCTGGTGAAGCTCGGCTTGCGCAACTACTGGGGCTACAACACCGTCGGCTACTTCGCGCCCGAGGCGCGCTACAGCGCCAGCGGGGCGGCGGTGACCGAATTCAAGCAGATGGTGAAGGCGCTGCATGCAGCCGGCATCGAGGTGATCCTGGACGTGGTCTACAACCACACCGCCGAAGGCAACGAGCTCGGCCCCACCTTCTCGTTCAAGGGCATCGACAACCCGGCCTACTACCGGCTCGACCCGAAGGACCGGCGCCACTATGTCGACTACACCGGCTGCGGCAACACGATGAACACGCGCCACCCTGTCGTGGTGCGCATGATCATGGACAGCCTGCGCTACTGGGTGCAGGAGATGCACGTGGACGGCTTCCGCTTCGACCTCGCCTCGGCCCTCGGCCGCGGCCAGGCCGACTTCGACCTGCACAGCGGCTTCTTCACCGCCATTGCACAGGACCCGCTGCTGTCGCACGTGAAGCTGATCGCCGAGCCCTGGGACCTGGGCGAAGGCGGCTACCAGGTCGGCGGCTTCCCGCCCGGCTGGGCGGAATGGAACGGCCGCTACCGCGACACGGTGCGCGACTTCTGGCGACCGCGCGAGGGCAACCTGGCCGAGCTGTCCAAGCGCCTGTGCGGCTCCAGCGACATCTACCAGCACGCCCGCCGCTGCCCCACCGACAGCATCAACCTCGTCACGGTGCACGATGGCTTCACGCTGCACGACTTGGTCTCCTACAACGAGAAGCACAACCTGGCCAACGGCGAGGACAACCGCGACGGCGACAACCACAACCGCAGCTGGAACTGCGGCGCCGAAGGCGAGACCGACGACGAGCTGGTGAACGCGCTGCGCGAACGCCAGAAGCGCAACCTGCTGCTCACGCTGCTGCTCTCGCAGGGCACCCCCCTGCTGCTCGGCGGCGACGAGATGGGCCGCACGCAGCGAGGCAACAACAACGGCTACTGCCAGGACAACGACATCAGCTGGCTGCCATGGCCGCAGGATGAGCGCTCGCGGCGCCTCTGCGACTTCGTGCAGCGGCTGGTCGCCTTCCGCAAGGCCCAGCCGGCCCTGCGGCGCAGCTCCTTCTTCTCGGGCAAGGCCGATGCGGATGGCCACAAGGACATCACCTGGCTCACACCCGCCGGCACCGAGATGGCGTCAGCCGACTGGGTGCAGCCGGGGCTCGGTGCCGTGGCCGCTCTCATCTGCGGCTGGAAGACCGACCAGCACGACGAACACGGCGAGCCGCTCACCGGCGACTCGGTGCTGATCCTGCTCAATGCGCAGGACGACCCGGTCGCCTTTGCGCTGCCCGAGCATCACGGCGCCGCCTGGCTGCCGCGCTTCGACACCCGCACCCCGGTCGGCCTGCCTGCCTTCGAGGGCATTGCCACCGAAGGCCAGTACGTGGTGGCGGGCCGCTCGATTGCTGTGCTCACACAGCCCTCCATTTGACCCAGGAGCCTTGGATGCAATACGTACACGAGATGCCCTTCGGCGCTCGGCTGCGTCCCGAAGGCGGAGCGCAGTTCCGCCTCTGGGCGCCCGCAGCGCGCACGGCCCGGCTGGTGCTCAAGCACCAGCAGCAGGAGCAGCAGTTCGAGGCGCATGCCGGCGCCGACGGCTGGTACCGGCTGGTCGTGCCCGAAGCCGCGGCCGGCGACCTCTACCAGTGGTTCATCGACGATGAACTGCGCGTACCGGACCCGGCCTCGCGCTTCAACCCCGAGGGCCCGCACGGCCCGAGCCAGCTGGTCGACCCGCTGAAGTTCGACTGGGACAGTGCCTGGTGCGGCCGGCCCTGGCATGAAGCGGTGATCTATGAGCTGCATGTCGGCTGCTTCACGCCGGCCGGCACCTACGCGGCGGCGGAGGCACAGTTGCCGGCGCTGGCGCAGCTGGGCATCACGGCGGTGCAGCTGATGCCGCTGGCGGACTTCCCCGGGCGCTTTGGCTGGGGTTATGACGGCGTGCTGCCCTTCGCGCCACATGCGGCCTACGGCACGCCGCAAGACCTCAAGCGCTTCATCCAGGCCGCCCACCGGCTCAACATGATGGTGCTGCTGGACGTGGTCTACAACCACTTCGGGCCGGACGGCAACTACCTGCCGCGCTACGCGCCGCAGTTCTTCACCGACAGCCACAAGACCGCCTGGGGGCCGGCCGTCAATTTCGATGCGCCCGGCTGCGAGACCGTGCGCGACTTCTTCATCAACAACGCGCTGTATTGGCTGCAGGAGTACCGCTTCGACGGCCTGCGCTTCGACGCGGTGCACGCGATGCTCGACAACAGCCGGCCCGACATCGTCGAGACCCTGTCGGCCCGGGTGCGCGAGGCCTGCCCCGGACGGCATGTGCACCTGGTGCTGGAGAACGACAGCAACGATGCCCGCCGGCTCGCGCCGCCGGCCACGCCCGGCCGCTTCGACGGCCAATGGAACGGCGACTTCCACCACACCCTGCATGTGCTGTTGACGGACGAGCACGACGGCTACTACGCCGAATACGACCGGCCGCTGGAGCAGCTGGCCCGGGTGCTGGTGCACGGTTTCGCCCGCCAGGGCGGCCCGCACAACAGCGAGCATGCCGCGCCGCGACAAGCGGCCGAAGGCACGGTGCCGCTCGGCTGCACGGTGAACTTCCTGCAGAACCATGACCAGATTGGCAACCGTGCCTTCGGCGAGCGCTTGGCGCAGCTCGCCGATGCCACCTCGCTGCGGCTGGCCACCGCGGTGTGCCTGCTGAATCCGTCGCCGCCGCTGCTGTTCATGGGCGAGGAATTCGGTGCGCAAACGCCCTTCCTCTACTTCGCCGACTGGAGTGGCGACCTGCGCGAGGCGGTGCGCGAGGGCCGGCGCAACGAGTTCTCGCACTTCCCGCGCTATGCCGAGGCAGCTGCGCGCAACGAGCTGCCCGACCCCTGCGACCCGGCCACCTTCGAGCGCAGCAAGCTCGACTGGGTCAGTGCCCAGGCGGTGGCCCATCGTGAGTGGCGCCATCTCTACGGCCAGCTGCTGGCGCTGCGCGCCCGCGCGCTGACGCCGCACCTGCGGCGGCTGCTTACCGGCGCGCACAGCGCCGAGCCGGCCGGCGACGGCGCCCTGCGGGTGCGCTGGCGTTTCGAGGGCGGCCATGCGCTGGAGATGCTCATTAACCCGCAGCATCGCAGCTGCCAGCTCGACAGTCCCTCGCAGCCGCAAGGCCTGGAAGACGCCACGCTGCTCTTCAGCCTCGGCGACGTGGTGGCGGATGCGCTCGGCCCGTGGGGCGGGCGCTGGTATTGGGGACACGAGGCGAAATGATGGATATGTGTGCACATTCGGCCCTGCATCGTCTGTGCGATCAGGTTGGCCTGGCCACCCGCTACATCGACTGCTGGGGGCGCGAGCAGCAAGTCCCTCCAGATACGCTGCGGGCGCTGCTGCGCGCCTTGGGAGTGACAGCGGATAGCGAAGCCGCGGCGGAGGCCGACGTACAGCGCCGCCAAGCTGAAGACGCAGAGGCCGGGTTGCCGCCCGTATGGGTGGTTCCCCAGCGCGAGCGGGCCCCGCTCGACATCCCGGCCGGCCACCAGGCACTGCAATGGCGGCTGGACCTCGAGGACGGCCAGAGCCGTGAGGGCCGCCTCGACGCTGATGGCCGCCTGACGCTGCCGGACGAACTGCCGCTGGGCTACCACCGCCTGCGGCTGCAGGACAGCGGCCGCGACGTGGCCGGCACCACGCTGATCGTCAGCCCGCCGCAGTGCTGGCGGCCGCCGGCCTTCGAGGCCGGCCAGCGGCTGTGGGGCCTGTGCGTGCAGCTGTATTCGCTGCGCTCGGCCCGCAACTGGGGCATCGGTGATTTCTCGGACCTGCAGCGCATGATGGAGATTGCCGCCGCGCTCGGTGGCTCCTTCGTCGGCGTGAACCCGCTGCATGCGCTGTTCCTGCATGCACCAGGCCAGGCGAGCCCCTACAGTCCGTCGAACCGCTGCCTGCTGAACGTGCTGTACCTGGACGTCGAGGCGGTGCCCGAATTCGCCAGCTGCGAGGCGGCCCAGCGCCATGTGCAGGCCGCGCATTTCCAGCAGCGGCTGCAGGCCTTGCGCGAGAGCACCCTGGTGGACCACGCAGGTGTGACGGCGGCCAAGCTCGAAGTGCTGGAGCTGCTGTACGCCGAGTTTCGCCGTCAGCATCTGGGCCGGGACAGCGTACGGGCGCAGGCCTTCGATGCTTTCCGCCGCGAACAGGGCGAGGTGCTGCGCCACCAGGCCCTGTTCGAGGCCATCCAGGCGCATTTCCACCGGCAGGACGCCTCCATCTGGGGCTGGCCCGCCTGGCCCGAGGAGTGGCGCGAGCGTGGCAGCGCCGCGGTCTCCCGTTTCGAGGCCGAGCAGCTGGAGCGGATCGAGTTCTACGAGTACCTGCAATGGCTGGCCGACGAGCAGCTGCAGGCGGTGGCGGCGCGAGGCGAAGCGCTCGGCATGTCCATTGGGCTGTACCGCGACCTCGCGGTGGGCTCCAACGAAGGGGGCACCGAAACCTGGGCCAGCCCCGCCCTGTACGCCCGCGGCGTGCACGTGGGCGCGCCGCCCGACGAGCTGAATCCCGGCGGGCAGGACTGGGGCCTGCCACCGCCACGGCCCGATGCGCTGCGCGAATCGGGCTACGAGGCCTTCGTGCGCACGCTGCGGGCCAACATGCGGGCAGCCGGCGCGCTGCGGCTCGACCATGTGATGGCCCTGCGGCGGCTGTTCTGGATCGCGCCGGGCGGCGGGGGCGGCGCCTACATGCACTATCGCATCGACGAGATGATGGCCATCGTGGCGCTGGAAAGCGTGCGACAGCGCTGCCTGGTCATCGGCGAGGACCTGGGCACGGTGCCGCCCGAAGTGCAGCAAGCGATGCAGCAATACGGCCTGCTCTCCTACTGCCCCCTCTACTTCGAGCATGACGAGGAAGGCGGCTTCCGCGCCCCGGGTGACTGGAAGCCGCACTCGCTGGCAGTGGCGGGCACGCACGACCTGCCCACCCTGCGCGGTTTCTGGCGCGGCGAGGACATCGCGCTGCGACGCAAGCTGGGCCTCTACCCGGCCGAGCAGGCCTTCCGCAAGCACAGCGTGGAGCGGGCCGCCGACCGGGCCCGGCTGCTGCTGGCGCTCGAAGCCGAAGGCCTGCAGCCGGCTGGCGAGGCCGCCCGGCCAGCGCCGCTGGAGCTCACCCCGGAGCTGGGCACCGCGCTGCACGAGCTGCTGGGCCGCACGGCATCCCAGCTGGTGGGCGTGCAGCTGGAAGACGTGCTCCTGCAGCTGGAGCAGGTGAACCTGCCGGGCACCACCGAAGACCGGTGGCCCAACTGGCGCCGCAAGCTGGAGCTGGATCTGGATGCCCTGGCCCACGATTGGCGGCTGCTGGCAGTGGCCGGCGCGCTGGCCCGCTCGCGCGCCCATGCGGCGCGCCCGTCCACCGCGCTGGCCCTGCCCGCGCTGGATAGCGCGCTGGTGCCACGTGCGACCTACCGGCTGCAGCTGCATGGCGACTTCACCTTCAGCCAGGCCACCGGGGTGGTGGACTACCTCGACGCACTGGGGGTGAGCCACCTCTACAGCTCCTCCTACCTGAAGGCGCGCTCGGGCAGCACGCACGGCTACGACATCGTCGACCACAACGCGCTCAACCCCGAGATCGGCACCGAGCAGGATTTCGAGCGGCTGTGCCTGACCCTGGCCAAGCGCGGCATGCACCAGCTGCTGGACATCGTGCCCAACCACATGGGCGTGCTGCAGGCCGACAACGCCTGGTGGCTCGACGTGCTGGAGCACGGCCCGGCTTCCGAGCATGCCGAGACCTTCGACATCGACTGGCACCCGCCCTCGCCCGAGCTGGCCGGCCGGGTGCTGCTGCCGGTGCTCGGCGCGCCGTATGGCGAGGTGCTGGAGGCCGGTCAGCTGGCCTTGTCCTTCGACGGCGAGCGCGGTGAATTCCGGCTCGGCTACTACGACCACCGCTTCCCGATCGATCCGCGTGACTACGCCCGCATCGTGCGCAGCACGCCTGCGCCGCTGCCGCAGGATGACGCCCAGGCCGAAGCCTTGCACGCGGTCGAGTCGCTGCTGGACGCCTTCGCACGGCTGCCGGACCGCAACGAGGCCGGGCCGGCCGCCCGGGCCACGCGCCAGCGCGACCAGGCACTGTACAAGCAGCAGCTGGCCGAGCGCTGCCGCGAGCTGCCCTGGCTGGCCCACTGGGTGGCAGCCAGCGTGCAGGCCCTCAACGGCCGCCCCGGCGAGGCGTCCAGCTTCGACGGGCTGGACGGCCTGATCCGCCGGCAGGCCTACCGGCTCGCCTACTGGCGGGTGGCGGGCGACGAAGTCAACTACCGGCGCTTCTTCGACATCAGCACGCTGGCCGCCTTGCGCATGGAGCGCGAACCGGTGTTCGACGCCAGCCACCGCACCCTGCTGCGCTGGCTGGCCGAAGGCCGCATTGCCGGGCTGCGCATCGACCACCCCGACGGCCTGGCCGATCCCTGCGGCTATTTCCAGCGGCTGCAGTCGCAATACGCGGCCCTGCAGCGCAGTGGCCCGGCCGGCAAGGACGAGGCCCCGCGTGCGCTGTACCTGGTGATCGAAAAGATCCTGGCCGAGCACGAGCGCTGGCCGTCGAGCTGGCCGGTGCACGGCGACACCGGCTACCGCTTTGCCAACCAGGTGAACGGGCTGTTCGTGGATGGGCGCCAGGCGCCCGAGTTCGACCGCATCTATGCCGGCTTCATCGGCACGTCGCTGGACTTCGATGAACTGCTGCACGAGGCCAAGCACATCATCATCAACAGCGCGCTGGCCGCCGATCTTCAGATGCTGACCGCTGCGGCCTACCGCATCTGCCAGCGCGACCGCCATGCACGCGACTTCACCCGCAACGCACTGAAAGCCGCCCTCGCCGAGCTGGCCGCCTGCTTCCCGGTGTACCGCACCTACATCGGCGAGCACGGCGCCGACGAGATCGACCGGGCCCACCTCGACTGGGCCACTGCAGCGGCCAAGCGGCGCAGCAGCGAATCCGCCGGGGTGGTGCTGGAACACCTGCGCACGCTGATGCTCGGCGCGGCCGAGGAGCCCGACCCGCAGGCCCGGCAGGACCTGCTGGCCTTCGTGCGGCGTTTCCAGCAGTTCACCGCGCCCGTGATGGCCAAGGCCATGGAGGACACCGCCTTCTACCGCTACCACCGCCTGGTTTCGCTCAACGATGTGGGTGGCGACCCGCGCAACTTCGGCACCACCGTGGCGGCCTTCCATGTCGCCAACCAGTCGCGGGCGCGCTTCATGCCGCACACCCTGCTCGGCAGCTCCACCCACGACAGCAAGCGTTCGGAAGACCTGCGGGCCCGCATCGACGTGCTCAGCGAGGTACCGCAGGCCTGGCAGGACGCGCTGGGACGCTGGCACGCGCTGGCCGAGCGCCAGCTGCCGTCGCTGGACGCCGGCACGCTGCGGCCCGACCGCAATGACGAGTACCTGCTCTACCAGACGCTGTTCGGCGTCTGGCCCGTCGAGCCGCCCGAGGCACAGCAGCTGGATACGCTGCGCCAGCGCGTGCAGGACTACATGCTGAAGGCGGTGCGCGAGGCCAAGCAGCACACCAGCTGGGTGGAGCCGAATGCCGACTACGAGGCGGGCCTGGCACGCTTCATCGATGTGCTGCTGCGCCAGGGCGCGCCGAACCCCTTCCTGCAGGATCTGCAGGGCTTCGCCCAGGCGCTCGCCCCCTTCGGCTGCTACAACAGCCTGAGCCTGGTGGCGCTGAAGTTCACCTCGCCCGGCGTGCCGGACATCTACCAGGGCTGCGAAGGCTGGAACTTCAGCCTGGTGGACCCGGACAACCGGCGGCCGGTGGACTTCCAGGCGCTGCGCCAGCAGTTGCAGGGGCTGCAGGCGATGTGTGAAGGCGGCGAGCTGCCCCGCACTGCCCTTGCCAGCCTGCGCGAGGGCCTGTACGACGGCCGCCTGAAGCTGCTGCTGACCTGGCGCCTGCTGCAGTTGCGCCGCCAGAGGGCGCAGCTGTTCGAGACCGGGCGCTACCTGCCGATCGAGGCGGACGGCCCCGCGGCGGAACACATCGTCGCCTTCGGGCGCGAGGCGCGCGGCCAGCGCAGCCTGACCATCGCCACCCGCTTGCTGCACACGCTCACCGGCGGCCAGCT
This sequence comes from Eleftheria terrae, assembly GCF_030419005.1. Taxonomy (NCBI): domain Bacteria; kingdom Pseudomonadati; phylum Pseudomonadota; class Betaproteobacteria; order Burkholderiales; genus Eleftheria; species Eleftheria terrae. The sequence continues at coordinate 520,750 of NZ_CP106951.1, read as the reverse complement.
GCAGGCCCTGGCCGACCCCGCCACCTGGCGCGACACCACCCTGCCCCTGCCACCCGGCTTCGGCACCGGCGCCTGGCGTGATGCCATCACCGGGCGGCGGGTTGCCGCCCTCGCCGATGGCAGCCGCCTGCGCCTCGGCGAGCTGCTGGCCGAGCTGCCGGTGGCGGTGCTGGTTCCCGAAACCGACGCGGGGCCGGCCGACGCCCGCGAACCGACTTCTTCTTCCGACCCTGCCTGAGCCTCCATGTCCAAGGCCCTCAAGATCCTGTTCGTGACGCCCGAATGCGCCCCCTGGGTGAAAACCGGTGGGCTGGGCGACGTCAGCGCCGCGCTGCCGCAAGCACTGGCCGCTCTGGAGCATGACGTCAAGCTGTTGATGCCAGCCTACCCGGCCCTGCGCGCCCTGCGCGACGGCGCGCGCCTGCTCTTCCAGCGGCCGGCCCAGGGGCACTGGCCGGCCGCGCGCGTGCTGCATGCCGGCCGGCACGACGGCGTCGAGCTGCTGCTGCTGGACTGCCCCGGCTACTACGACCGCCCCGGCGGGCCCTATGAAGACCCGCAGGGCGAGAACGCGCTGCGTTTCGGCTTGCTCAGCCGTGTGGCCGCGGAGCTGGCGGGCGGGGCCTCGCCCTGGCGCGAGTGGCGACCGGACATCCTGCACTGCAATGACTGGCCCACCGGGCTCGCGCCGGCCTACCTGCAGCAGCTGCAGCCGGGCGGCACGCGCAGCGTGATGACCATCCACAACCTGGCCTTCCAGGGCCTGTTTCCGCTGGAACGCGCCCGCGAGCTGGAGCTGCCACCGCCATGGCTGGTGCCGGACGGCCTGGAATACTGGCACCAGCTGTCCTTCCTGAAGGCCGGCATCAACTTCAGCGATGGCATCACCACCGTCAGCCCGAGCTATGCCCGGGAGATCCGCGAGCCGGCGTCGGGCTGCGGCTTCGATGGCATCCTGCGCGCGCGCGCCGGGCGCCTGTGCGGCATCCTCAATGGCATCGACGAAGCGGTGTGGAACCCGGCCACCGACCCGCACCTGCCGCAGCGCTACGACAGTGGCCGGCTCGAACTCAAGCGCGTGAACAAGGCCACGCTGCAGCAGCGCTTCGGCCTGCAGGAAGACGACGGCGCGCTGCTGTTCGGGCTGGTGAGCCGGCTGACCGAGCAGAAAGGGATCGATCTGATCCTGGAGGTGCTGCCCTGGCTGCTCGCGCAGGGCGGGCAGCTGGTGGTGCTTGGCGTCGGCGAGGCGGGGCTGGAGCAGCAGCTACGCGACTGTGCCGGCCGGCATCCGCGGCAGGTGGCGGTGGAGCTGGGTTTCAACGAGGCACTGGCCCACCAGATCGAGGCGGGGGCGGACGCCTACCTGATGCCGTCGCGCTTCGAGCCCTGCGGGCTGAACCAGATGTACAGCCAGGCGTACGGCACGCCACCGGTGGTGCATGCGACCGGCGGGCTGGCCGACACGGTGGTGGACCTGGCGGCTGCGCCGGAGCGCTCCAGCGGCTTCTCGTTCTCGCAGCCCACCGCAGGCGCGCTGCAGGCGGCGCTGCAGCGGGTGTTCGAGGCCTGGCGGGAACCGGCGGTGTGGCGGGGACTGCAGCAGCGCTGCATGGCGCAGCAGCTGGGATGGCGGGGCCGGGCGCAGCGCTACGTGGACGTCTATCGCGAGCTGCTGGCGGCCTGAGCAGGCGGGAGGCCGGCGCCGCCGCCGGTGGCTCAGGCTTCGGTGTCGGCGCTGGTGGCTTCGGCGTCGGTCTCGGCCTCGCTGTCGATCTCCTCGTCGAAGGCGGCCGTGTCACGCGACACGGTGGCCAGCAGCGGCTTGTCGAGCGGGCGGCAGATGCGGCGCTTCAGGCGGCTCAGCCGCTCCGAGCTTTCGACGGCGCTGAGCACGGCTTGCGGGTTCAGCATCAGGGCAAACGGGTCGGCGGGCAGTTGGGTTTGCATGTCGAAGGCTCCAGAAAGGGCGGTGGGCATGCAGTGAACTTTAGGCCTGGCCGGCTGGGCCCGGTAGTCGGGCCCCAGCCAAAGAAACGTCGGAATTCGCCCGACAAACGCCCCTAGTCGGCGCCCGACGCAGGCGCTGCAATGGCCGGCGCGGCGTTGTACGTACGGGCATGCCGCTCGATCTCTTCGGCCAGCTTGACACGCTCGGCCGCCCGGGCGAAATCAGCCGCCGTCAGCCCCTTCTCGTTGCGCAGCGTCGGGTCGGCACCGGCCTCGAGCAGGACGCGCGTGGCGTCGTCGCTGCCATAGCGGGCGGCCATCATCAGCGGCGTGGTCTTGTTGGGCGATTCGGCGTCGATGAAGGCGTGGTGCTCCAGCAGCAGCGCCACCACCTCGGGCTTGCCGCCGCTGGCGGCGTAGTGGAGCGGGGTCCAGCCGGTCTTGTTGACGTCGGCACCCCGCTCGATGAGGCGCCGGCACCAGTCCAGCTCGCGCTTGAGCGCCGCCATCATCAGCGGCGACTCGCCCAGCGCGTTGAGGCGGTTGACGTCCACCTGCGGGTGGGCGAACAGCGCCTCGGCCGTCTTCAGGGACACCTCCTGCAAGGCAATGGTGAGGCCGGCCCGGCCGTGCTCGTCCAGCGTGTTGGGGTCGAAGCCCCGTTGCAGCAGCTCGCGCACGGTGTCGCCGTCGTCGCGCATCAGGGCCCGGAAGAAATCGACATAAGCCCCTGCCTGGGCCATCGGCGCGGCCAGCGCCAGCACCAGCGCCCACACCCACTTCAGCTCGATGCGCACGACACGACTCCTATTATTTCACGCCAAAAAATAAGCGACCCGACAGCCGCTTAGCGCCTATTGATGAAAAAACTCAGGCCGCAGCCTGAAGCCGCGGCACACCGAACAAGCGCTCGAAATTGCGGCTCGTGGCGTCCGCCACCTCCTCCACCGACAGCCCCTTCAGCTCCGCCAGCTGCCGCGCCACATGAGGGACATAAGACGGGTTGTTGGTCTTGCCGCGGAAGGGCACCGGCGCGAGGTAGGGGCTGTCGGTCTCGATCAGGCAGCGCTCGAGCGGCACATGGCGGGCCACCTCGCGCAGGTCGGCCGCGGTCTTGAAGGTCAGGATGCCCGAGAAGGAGATGTAGAAGCCCAGCTCCAGGGCGGCATCGGCCACCTGCTGCGTCTCGGTGAAGCAATGGAAGACGCCACGCGCCCGGCCCTGGCCCTCTTCCTGCAGGATGGCCACCGTGTCGTCCGAGGCACTGCGGGTGTGGATCACCAGCGGCTTGTCCAGCGCCAGCGCGGCCCGGATGTGGGTGCGAAAGCGCTCACGCTGCCACTCCATGTCGGCCACGCTGCGGCCGTTGAGGCGGTAGTAGTCCAGGCCGGTTTCGCCCAGGGCCACCACCTTCTCGCGGGAGCCCAGGTCGAGCAGCCGCTGCAGGGTCGGCTCCTGGACGCCTTCGTTGTCGGGGTGCACGCCGGCACTGGCCCAGAAGTTGTCGTGCTGCAGCGCCAGCGCGTGCACGGCGTCGAACTCTTCCAGCGTGGTGCAGATGCACAAGGCCCGGTCCACCTGGGCGGCGGCCATGGCCTGGCGGATGGCGCCGAGCTGCTCGGCGAGTTCGGGAAAGGTGAGATGGCAGTGGGAGTCGACGAACATCGAATGTCTGGATGGCGGGCCAATGAAAACAGGCGCCTAGCCTACACCGGCCGGCGCCTGATTCGGGAGCCCAGGGGGCTCAGGAGAGCGTCAAAGGGTTTGCGTGGGCTTGGCCGACTGGATGGCGGTGCCCAGCAGTTCCTCGATGCGCATCTTCAGCAGCCGCGACTTCTCGTCGCTCGGGAAACGCACGCCCACCCCTTGCGTGCGGCCGCCGGAAGCGTTGGCCGGGGTGACCCAGGCCACCTTGCCGGCCACCGGGTAGCGCTGCGCATCCTCCGGCAGCGACAGGAGCAGGTAGATGTCTTCGCCGAGCTTGTATTCACGGGTGGTGGGCACGAAGAGGCCACCGTCGGTGAAGACCGAGATATAGGCCGCATACAGCGCACCTTTCTCCCGGAACACCAGCTGGATCACGCTGGGCCGTGCCGGCGTGACGCCCGCCGGGGCGGCAGGGACAGGACGTTGTTGGGTCAGCTCGCTCATTCGGCGGAGTGTAAGGCGCGCCGCGCCTGGGCCACAAGCGACTCGAGCATCAGGCCGGCATTCCAGGCGTGCTCTTCGTGACGGGCTACACGGCGCAGCTCCGCGCCCCAGGCGGTGAGCGCGGGCAAGCCGGCACGCAGGCCCTTGAAGGCCGCCGCCGGGAAGTAGCGCGGCTGCGCCCCCACCGTGACGCACAGCGCGTCGTGGCAGACCTTTTGCAGCGTCTCGACCGCCAGCGGCACCGACCAGCCAGCCAGGGCCGCCACCTCCCCGCCCGCCAGCCGTGCGGGCAGCTGCTGCCAGGCGGCAGCATCCAGGCCCTGTTGCGCCAGTTGCCGCGCGGCCAGCGGCAGTTGCCCGGCGGCGGCCAGCAGCACCTCGGCGCCGGCCAGGCCCTGCGCCTGCAGCCACTCGCGCGCCTGCGCCTCGCTGGGTGGCGCCAGGCGCTGCAGCTGGCAGCGGCTGCGGATGGTGGGCAGCAAGGCGTCCACCGCTTCGGTGCTCAGGACAAAGCGCGCCTGGCCCGGCGGCTCCTCCAGCGTCTTGAGCAAGGTGTTGGCCGAGATGGCATTCATGCGCTCGGCCGGATGCACCAGCACCACCTTCGCGACACCGCGCGAGGAGGTCTGCTGGGCGAATTCGACCGCGCGGCGCAAGGCCTCGACCTTGATCTCCTTGCTGGGCTTGGCCTTGGCCGCCTTGGCCTTGCCTTCGGACTCGGTCTCGGCGGCGGCCCAGCCCAGCTCCTCTTGCAAGGCCTCGGGCAGCAGCACCAGCAGGTCGGGATGGGTGCGTGCCTGAACCAGCGTGCAGCTGGCACAGCCGCCGCAAGGGCGGGCAGCCGCGTCGGGATGCTCGCAGAGCCAGGCCTGCGCCAGCGCCAGCGCCAGCTCGAACTGGCCGATGCCGGGTGGCCCGGCCAGCAGCACGGCATGGCCGCGCTGAGTGGCCAGCAACTCGCGCAGCGGCGCCTGCAGCCAGGGCAGGCCCGGTGATGCCGCCCCGCTCACAGGCCGTGCCGCGCCACCGCGGCCTCGAGTTGGGCCCACACGGTGGCCCGCTCCTGCCCCGCATCGAGCCGGGCAAAGCGCTGCGGATGGGCCTGTGCGCGAGCGGCGTAACCCTCGGCCACACGGCGGAAGAAGGCCAGCGGCTGCTGCTCGAAACGGTCCGGCACCCGGGCGGTGGACAGGCGCTCGGCCGCCACTTCGGGGGGCAGGTCGAACCACAGCGTGAGGTCGGGCTGGCGGCCTTGCTGCACCCAGTGCTCCAGTTGCGCGAGCACTGCCGTGTCGAAGCCGCGGCCGGCGCCCTGGTAGGCGAAGGTCGCGTCGGTGAAGCGGTCGCACAGCACCACGCAGCCGCGCGCCAGCGCCGGCTCGATCACCTGTTGCAGGTGGTCGCGGCGGCCGGCGAAGATCAGCAGCGCCTCGGTCAGCGCATCCATGGATTGCTGCAGCACCATCTCGCGCAGCGCCTCGGCCAGGGGCGTGCCGCCGGGCTCGCGGGTCAGCACAACCTCGCGCCCGGCACGGCGCACGCGCTCGGCCAGGGCCTGGATGTGGGTGGACTTGCCGGCACCGTCGATGCCTTCGAAGCTGATGAAAAAACCGCTCATGCCGGCCTGGATGGAAAGGGTTCAGCGTTTGCGCTGGTACTTGTCGACCGCACGATTATGCTCATTGAGGCTTTCGCTGAAGACGCTGCTGCCATCGCCCCGCGAGACGAAATACAAGGCCTTGGTGGCAGCCGGCTGCACGGCCGCCAGCAGCGACGCCTTGCCGGGCATGGCGATGGGCGTCGGCGGCAGGCCGGGCCGGGTGTAGGTGTTGTAGGCGGTGTCGGCCTGCAGGTCGCGCTTGCGCAGGTTGCCGTCGTAGCGGTCGCCGAGGCCGTAGATCACGGTGGGATCGGTCTGCAGCGGCATGCCGATGCGCAGGCGGTTGTTGAAGACGCCGGACACCATGGCGCGGTCGCTCGACAGGCCGGTTTCCTTTTCGACGATGGAGGCCAGCACGAGGGCATCGTCCGGGCTCTTGAGCGGGCTCGATTCAGCACGGGCGGCCCAGCTCTCGGCGAGCTTGCGCTCCATGGCGCGCATGGCGCGCTTCATCACCGCCATGTCGCTGCTGCCACGGCTATAGGCGTAGGTGTCGGGGAAGAAGCGACCTTCGGGATGACGGCCCGGAGCGCCGAGCGCGGCCATGATCTCGGCGTCGCTCATCGCCGCGGTGGTGGGCCGCAGTCCTTCGGCACGCGCCAGCTCGGCGCGGAACTGCTTGAAGGTCCAGCCTTCGATCAGGCGCACGGTGGCCAGCGTCTCGTCGCCCAGCACCATCTTGCGCAACAGCTCGCGGGGCGTGACGCCGGGGCCGATCTCGTAGCTGCCCGCACGGATGCGGCGCGCCTGGCCCGACCAGCGGAACCATTCGTAGAGGGCAAGCGCCGGCGCCTCGACCCCGGCCGCCACCCAGCCATTGGCGATCTGCCGCGGCGACATGCCGCTCTCCACCGAGAACTCGACCGACGGCGACGCCAGCGGCAGCGGCCGGTGCAACCACCACGCCACCACAGCGGCCGCCAATGCCGTCAGCAGCAGGAGGACGCCGAACAGGCGCTTCAGCAATCGCATCACGAATGAACCATTTGAAGCCGGGGTTGTCCCTGGCGCAGACCGGTGAACGGGGGGTGATGATAATGGAGGCATGAACACCGATAGCTCCGTCCATCCCTCCCCCGCCCCCGTCGAGGGTGCCGTTGCCCTCAGCCACTGGGGCGTGATCGCTGCCGACGGCGAGGAGGCGGCCAAGTTCCTCCACAGCCAGCTGACGCAGGACTTCGCGCTGCTGGGCACGGGCGAGGCGCGCCTGGCCGGGCTGTGCTCGCCGAAGGGCCGGTTGATGTTCAGCTTCGTCGGCTGGAAGGAAAGCGCCAGCCGCGTGCTGCTGGCCCTGCCTGCCGAGCAACTGCCCGCCGCCCTCAAGCGGCTGAGCATGTATGTGCTGCGTGCCAAGGCCAAGCTGAGCGACGCGAGCGCCTCGGTGCGGCTGCTGGGCCTGGCGGGCCCGGCCGCCCGGGCCTGGCTGGGCGAGCAGGCGCCGGACAAGGTGTGGGGCCGCTCGGCCGCCGGCGACCGCTGCGTGATCCGCCTGCCCGACGCGCTGGGCGAGCCGCGCTACCTCTGGGCCGAGGCGAGCACCGACGCCGCGGCCGCCCAGGCCGGCCCGCAAGCCGCCCTGCCCTCGCTGCCGCTGGGCGTATGGCAATGGCTTGAAGTGCAAAGCGGCGTGCCGAGCATCGTGCCGGCCACCATGGAGCAGTTCGTGCCGCAGATGGTCAACCTGGAGGCAGTCGGTGGCGTGAATTTCCAGAAAGGCTGCTATCCCGGTCAAGAGGTGGTGGCCCGTAGCCAGTACCGCGGCACCCTCAAGCGCCGCGGCTTCCTGCTGCATTCGCCGCAACCGGCGGCGCCTGGCCAGGAGATCTTCCACAGCGCCGACCCCGGCCAGCCCGCAGGGCTGATCGCCAACGCTGCCGAAGTGCCGGCGGGCCTCGACACGCCAGGCTGGGCCGTGTTCGCCGAGCTGAAGCTGGCCGCGGCCGAAGGCGGCAGCCTGCACCTGGGCAGCGCGGACGGGCCCCCGCTGAGCCTGCGGCCGCTGCCCTATGCCCTGCCGACCGAAAGCTGATCGGCGCGTGACTTCCTTCACCCTGGCCCGATCCGGCGCCCCGCATTAGTTCACGTCTGAGGTTTCTGGGTGCGCCGCCTTTTCATCTACTATCGAATCGCCTCGGCCGACGCCGCTGCCGCGCAGCCGGTGGCCCGGGCGATGCAAGATGCGCTGTGCGCGCGCCATCCCGGCCTGCAGGCCGAGCTGTGGCGCCGCCCGCAGGAGAAGGACGGCATGCAGACCTGGATGGAGATCTATATGCACGCAGAGGGGGTGGGGCCGGTGCTGGAGGGTGAGATCGCAGCGGCTGCGCAGGTCCTGGCAGCCTGGCTGCAGGGGCCGCGTCACTGCGAGGTGTTCGTGCCATGTGCCTGGTAGCCCTGGCGGTGGATGCCAGCCGGCGCTTCCCGCTGGTGGTGGCGGCCAACCGAGATGAGTACTTCGACCGCCCGGCAGCCCGGCTGGCATGGTGGCTGCCCGAAGGCGGCGGCCCCGAAATCCTGGCTGGTCGCGACCTGAAGGCCGGCGGTACCTGGATGGGCCTGACGCAGGCCGGCCGCTTTGCGCTGGTGACCAATGTGCGCAACCCGGCTGATGTGGACCCGGCGGCGCCGTCGCGTGGCGGCATCGTGCCGTTGTGGCTGCGTGGCGACCTGTCGGTGGACCGGTTCTGGATGCAGGCCAGCTTGAGCGGCTACAACGGCTTCAACGTGGTGGCGGCAGACTTCAGCCAGGGCGACTGTTTCTGGGGCTCGAACCGGCAGCGCTTCCCGAAGCGACTGGAACGCGGCGTGTACGGCTTGTCGAACGCCGCGCTGGACACGCCCTGGCCCAAGGTCGAGCGGCTGAAGCAGCACCTGCGCTCCGCGCTGAAGGAGGCCGACTCGGCCGACCAGCTGGCCGAGCGCCTGTTCGAGGGACTGGGCGACCGCACCGAGATCGCGGACGAATTCCTGCCGCACACCGGCGTGTCGCTGGAATGGGAGCGGTGGTTGTCGCCCGCCTTCATCCGCACGCCGGACGGGCGCTATGGCACGCGCTGCTCCACCGTGCTCGTGACCGAGCGGGTCAGGCGACGGCTGGTGACGCATGTGATCGAGCGCACCTTCACGCCGGCGAAGGGACCGGGGGTGGCCTTGCTGAGGCGGTCGACGCTGAAGGCCTGGCCGCCGCTGGGAGCTGTGGCGGAAGCCGCGGTGACGGCCGCCGTCACGCGGTCCGGGCCTGCGGCTGGTGAACTGGGGCAGGAAAAAAGGCGGTAGGCCGCGTCAGCGGCAATCCGTGGCGTCCGGCGGCTCCGCCTTGTCCCGACCATGCCCATTCGGCGAGGTGCTGGCGCCGGTGGAGCCCGGGTCGCCGCAGACGCTGATATGGGCCGCAGCGCGGTTCACACTACCGAAGCCCTCTTGATGTCGAAAGGATCGACACCCTTCTTCTCAAGCAGATCCTCGAAGGCGTCCGCGCCGTGGGCCATCACGAAATCGTGCTCGGCCCTGGAAACGAACATGGCGGAGTAGACAAACCCTTCCGTCCCCGGTGCCGGCAGTTTCACCTTCTCGTATCCCATCGGAAACGCATAGGGAATCGTGAAATACAGCGCCTCCTTGTCGAATTCCTTGGCAAAACCAGGATCGATTTTCGACACCCCCGCAATCGACATTCCACGATCCATCTGGATCCTGTTTTGCACGATGAAGAACAGGGCATTGGCGAGGATACGCTCGCTCGCCTCGATGGCCGCGTCGGTCACCAGCGTGACTTCCGCGACCTCTCCGATCACCTCTTCGTAACGGCTCAAGCCAAGCGAATTGGAGACCGCACACCCCGGGAACACCTTCTCGTATCTCAGGATCTGAATGGATGGTGCCTCCTCGCTCTGCCTGAAAACCTGCCGCGCCTTCGGCGCCCCAATGAAGCGGGAAAAGTGGTCGTAAAAGGCAGCGCCGTAATCACTCATCAGTATCTCCTGTTCTGTATCGGCCGGGGATGCCTTCGAATTCATGACTCACATTGCAGGGCGGGCACTGCACCCGGAGGTCGCGATTGTATTCGTCCAGCACGGTCTCGCGGTCGATGTCCTCGCCCGCCGCCTGCCGCTCCTTCAGGTTGTCCACCCGCTCTGCCCAGGTGTCCGGGAAATGGTCCAGGTCGTACCCGACGCGCTCGATCGGGCCGTTGCGGGTGTCCACGGTAATCTTGTCGGGAATGACATTGCCGCAGGTCTCGCAGATCATTTCCCCGTCTTCATTCTTTGGAGCCCGCCGCTCCGCGCGCCGTCGAGCATCGGTGCGGAATGAACCGCGCTCGAAGAGATTATCGCCATCCTCACCGCCAATGCGCTTGTAGCGCGACGCTTCGGGATCGTAGTAATAATTGTCGGGATTTTCCCTGGCGCGCTCGGGAACGCTGAAGCCTTCATCGATGCGTTGCTGTATCGGGATTCCGTGCGGCGGTCTTTCTGCCACTGGGCCACTTGCGTCGGCATGCTCCCCATCGCCCGCTCCGCCATCCTCGCAGCTCAAGCCGAACACGTCGACCTGAGTCAGCGGGTTCGCCGTATAGGCATATAGATTCAAGCCCCCCGACTGCCCGATCGGGTCGGACTGCAGATATCTCCCCAGCTTCGGGCTGTAGAAACGGAAGCGGTTGTAGTGCAGCCCGACATCCCTGTCCTCGAAATGCCCCGGCCAGCGCAGGTCGTATTCAATCCGATTGTCTTTGGAGGGCCGTATGCTTCCATATGGATCGATATCGTCCGCTCGCCACGCATCGTCTCCGTTGGCGTCCTCGATGAACTCTGGCAGGCCGCTCTGGTCGGTGAAAATGTAGTAGGCGCGCCCAGTATCCGCTGCTGCGTCCAAGGACGGGTAGTCGAGCACCATGAATGGAAGAAGCGCCTGCTCATTCACATAGATATAGAGCCGCAGTTGTCCCTGCGGACCGACCTCCGCGCCCAACCGGTCGCCATCCCAGTAATATTCCGTCCGGGCTTCGCCAAGGGTTTTCGCAACCCGGCGGCACAAACCGTCGTATTCAGCCGCCCAGCCGTCCTTGCGATCGCTCCATGTCACCCGGGCCAGCAGATCCATGCTGTCGTAGTGATAGGTGGTGCGCTGTCCACCGGCAGCGACGGTCTCGGCCAGGTGGTTGCGCTCGTTGTAGAGATGGCGTCCCAGCGTGGATTCCAGCAGCCGGTTGCCGCCGGTGTATCGCATCTCTGCGCAGGTGGGAGAGGTCAGCAGATTGCCGCCAGCATCATATTGATAGCGCCGCACTGGCCAACCATCGCGCGTCTCGGCAATCAAGCGGTGGCTGGCGTCATAGTGATACTGCGAGGTGCTTTCGGCACCGCTGCTCACCACCCGCAGCAGTTCGCCCGCCGCACTGTATTGGTAGCGCACCCAATGGCCGGTGTCCGCGCACTCATCCCGCCAGCGCAAGCGGCCCACGCATCGGCCGTTGTGGTCGAAGCGCCGGACCTCGCTGGTCCCGTTGTCCAGCGTCATCAGCACTGAGCCGTCGGGGTCGCGCTGCAGCCGGTGGATACCGCCGTCCGGCGTGCAGATCAGCACCTCGCCGTCCGGCGCCCGGTGATACTCGACCGCAAAGCGGCCGAGGTAGGCGGTCCGTTTCAGGGCCCGTCCCTGGTACTCGTGCTGAACCCCGACGCCGTCGCGGGTGTCGGATGTGCGCCGCCCCCAGGCGTCGCGGTCAATGCGCACTTGGTGCTTCTCGGTCGATGCTTCGGTGATCCGGCCACGGTCGTCATGGCAGTAGCGATGGACCTCACCGCTGCTGAGGACACGCCGGTGGTGCAGCCCGTTCTCGCCCACCTGGAAACTGAGCAGCAGCTGGCCGTTGGCATCCCGTTTCTCGATCAGCCGGTCACCGCCGTCGTAGCGGTAGGTCTCGCGTACCACGCCATGGCGGATCACGCCGGTGAGGCGCCCCTTGTGGTCGTACTCATACCTGCTTTCGTTGCCATTGGCGTCCACGACAAGCGCCGTCTGCTCGCGCAGCGTGTACCCATACTGCACGGTGTGGCCGAGCGGGTTCGTCTCCAAGCCAGGCAGGCGCCAGGAAGACAGGGCATAGCACCAGCGCCGGCCGTCCTTGTCTTCGAAGGCCGAGAGATAGCCGGCGGCATCACGCTCGAACGATTCTTGGCCATCGTGCACATCGACCGTGGCCACGATGCGCCCAGCGGCATCACGCTCCACCACCGGCTCGGCATGCACCGGCTCGGGCAATGCCAGCACCTGCGCGGCCATCGTCTGCAAGGGCACCGGAATGCCGAAGAACTCCGCCGGCGGCAGGTCCTCCACCCTGCCCCACTGCAGGGCCAGCGACGTGCTCGGCACCGTGTGCGCCAGTGGATTGGGCAGCCTCGGCGCCTCGTCCTTCGTCGGCCACACATTCCCCCAGCGGTCGCGGCGCCCGGTGTTGCGGCCCCGCGCGTCGTACAACCACTCCATCACTCGCCCGCCGGAATCCACCTCCCGCAGCACGCGGCCGTCTTCCCCGGTGATGCGCTCGGTCGCTCCGCCATACGGGTCCACGATGCGCGTGACCGTGCCCACCTCGTTGTGCATGAACACCCAGCGCCCGCCGTCGGCCTCCGTCACCAGCGTGCGCCCGGGCTCGTACTTGAGCTGCACGCGCCAGACCTGGTCCTGCCCGGCACTGGCGATGCAGCGGCCCTCGGCGTCGTACTTGTAGAAGAACGAGAAGCCGTTGCGGTCGGTCTCGCGCGTCATGCGCCGGTCTTCGTCGTAGGCGTGGCTCATCGCGGCGCCCAGCGGGTCGGTCCAGCTGCGCAGGCAGCCAGCCTCGTCGTAGGCATAGCGCGCGATGCTCGCCAGCTCGTGCCCGCGCGAGCGCAGGATCTCGGTCAAGCGGCCATGCTCGTCGTGCGTGAACCAGAAGCTCTGCTCGAACACCTGCTCCTCGCCCGCTTCGGCCACCACCGCCAGCCGTCCGGCCGCGTCATAGCCGAAGTGCATGCGGCTGCCCCCACCCACCACGGCCACCAGCCGCGCCGCCGGCGCCTCGGCCGACTCGCGCTCGAAGCCCATGCTGCCGTGCACCGCGTGCTCCACCACGAAGCGGTGCTCATCTCGCTGCAGCAGCTCGTAGCCGGCCAGCACCCCGCCATAGCGGCCGTCCTCGGCCCGTGGGAAGCTGTACTGCCGGCCTTCGCCGTCGATGTAGATCGCCCGTGTGCGCAGCAGCCGCAGCTCGCGCTGGTAGTAGTGCCGGAAGCCGTAGCCCAGCAGCCCGTCCTGCTCGCAGCGCCCGCTGTCGTAGTAGCGCTCCCAGCGGAAGCGCCCGGGCCCCAGCTCCTGATGGTCCAGGAACTCGTTGACGCAGGCCCCCGTCACCGGGTCCACCGGGTGGCCCGGGCGGTCGCACTTGGCGTTCTCGGCATGCCGCGGCGGCTTCTTGGCCTTGGCATCGGCCACCTTCTTCACCGCCTTCAGCAACCCCGCCGCACCGGCCAGCGCGTCCAGCGCATCGGGCAGCGGCATGCCGCCGATCAGCACCGTCGGGTTGCCCAGCAGCAGGGCACCCATGCTCGGCGCAATGCCGGGGTCCTTGCCCAGCAAGGCGCTCATCGCCGCAATGGCCGCATCGGCCGCCGCCTGGGCCGCGGCCATCTTCGCCGCCCCGGCATTGCCGCCGGCCGCCTGCGCCCCGGCCGACAGCCCCCCGGCCGCCGCGCCGATGGCCGCCATCGCCACCCCCAGCTTGCCGAACATCGACGCCGGGTTGCAGTGCCGGGTCATGTCCAGCCCCAGCCGCGCCGCCCGCGAGCCGCCAATGAAGGTGTTGCTCGATCCGGTGAACACGTCATAGGCCGGCGCAAAGCTGCCGCAGGTCGGCGCAATGCCCAGGTCACCTGCCCGCGCCGCCGGGATGCCGGAGATCAGCACCCCCACGCTGCCCGAGCCCACCGTCGCCCCCAGGCTGGGCAGCGGCACCATCATGCTCGGCGGGTGCGCATGCGCATGCGGAATGCCCAGGTGCGGCACCGTGAGAAACGCCGCCGGCATCCCAGGCACCAGCGAGTTGAACGGCGCCGTCAGCAGCGACAGCCCGGTGTTCAGCAGCTCGAACGGCGCGCCCACCACACCCAGCGCCGCGTTCACCCAATGGCTGGCCACGCCCACGCTGCCCTGCTCCGGCGGCGGGCTCTCCTGGAACGGTGCGGCCGTGCGGTTCACCGCGCCGGCCAATGCGTCCACGCCGCTGTTGCCGGTGGGCGCAATCAGCGGGTCGGCGGCCGGCTCCTCCGCCCCGGGTTGGAGTTTCTCGCTGGGAAGGGTCATGTTCTACAAAGCAGGTGCCAAGCACCGAACCCGCTTACCTCGTCAAACTGAAGAAAAACCAAACCACGGGCCTGCGGCTTTCAATCGGCGAGCAGTGCCATTTCAGCGGGTAGGCTCTGCCCCCAGCTGCGCAGCCAGGCGCTGGGCCATGCCATCCACCCGTTCGCGAGCCGCACCGGAGGCGACGATCACGATGCCTCCTTCCTCCGGCAGCTTGGTCCAGACCTGCACATCGGAGGCGGCCGCACAGAAGTGAGCCCGGTCGTTGAACCAGGCCGGCATCAGCCCTTCCTGCTCGGCAAGCTGGGAAAGCACCTCGGCCGCAGAACCGCCGCGGCTGCCCAGCGCCGAACGCAGCCCGGCCTGACTCGCACTGAACGACAGCGTGACCGGGAACTGCCGCCGCTGTGCTCGCAGGCTCGCATGCTGGAACAGCAGCTTCTCCCACGACTCCGCATAGAAGCTGATGAACTCGCCATACGAGGTGACGTACACCGCTGGTTCACCGGAACTCCCGTCCCTGAAATCGAGACTCAGCTGATCTCCGGTTTCAAAGCTACCGACCAAAGGAGCCTCGGGGCTCATCTCGTCGTATTCGAACTGCTCGGCTTCCTCGTACAGACCAAGCAACCAGTCAATGGAGCGATGCGACAGCGGCGGCGCGATGAGGCCGCCATCGTCCTGCCCCAGATGCTGGGCATAGATGAGGTAGGACGGCGGATACTGGCGACCCAGGTCCTGCAGCCCCGACATCTGTGTCAGGCGGGCCAGATCTTCACTGCTCGCGCCGCGGATCGTGCGCCGCCATTGCGGGTCGGAGCGCGAAACATAGTCGGCAAGCCGTTCGAAAAGTGTCTCCACCGGGCCCGTTGCCGGAAAAGGATCAGCTATTGGCATGATTCATATACTCTCTGATGTTGTCCGGGTCGCCGCAGGTATCGCAGGGGTCCATCTGTGAAGGCGCGACAGGTGCCCCATCCGCATTCGTGCCGGTATAGGGATGAGGATTGTCCCCGGCACCGCGCCAGCGCGTGTCCATGCCGTTGATGGGGCTCGGGTGGCCGTGTGCGGCGTTCACGACGCTGGGTTCGGCACACGCCCCCACGGCATTGCCCGTCGCCACCTCTTTCAAACTGCCGGTGGGCATTGATTCCGGCGCGACGCGGTACTTTGGCGGCTTGTGCCCCTTGTTCAGATTCTTCTGCAGGTCTTCAGCGAATTTCCTGTTTTTCTCGCTGCTCGCCCCTGAGAACCCCACCGATACCGTGCCGTCCTCGTGCGTCATCACGGAAACCACGGAGCGGGTCTTCTTTCCGGTCATCTTGTCCATCGTGGCGATCACCGCCTGGCACTCCGCCTGGGCCTCCGCAGTCCGCGGCGGATAGCCGTCTGCATGCGAGTGCGGGGGCGTCGGCGCGTGAGGTGCTGCGGGAGGAGGCGCCTCTGAAGAATGGCCGGCTGCCGTGTTTCCCTTTCCGTCCGAGCCGCTGGCCTCTCCATCGCAACTGAGGCCAAGCACGTCCACACAGACGAGCGGATTCGCGGAATAGGCGTAAAGGTTCAGGCCCCCGCTCTGCCCCATTGGGTCCGATTGAAGATACCTGCCCAATCGAGGGCTGTAGGAGCGGAACCGGTTGTAGTGCAAGCCGGTTTCTGCGTCGAAATAATGTCCGGGCCACCGCACTGCGTAGTCGATGGTGCTCGTGGCCGCGACCTTGATGGTGCCGTAGGGATCGATGTCTTCCGCGCGCCATACCTCTTGTCCGCCGCCGTCTTCGATCCACTCGGGCAGGCCCACCTGATCAGTGAATACGAAGTAGGGGCGACCGGCGTCTGGCGGCGCATCCTTGCTCGCGTAATCGAGGAACATGAACGGCAGAAAGGCGTCTGCATCGACATAGATGTATAGCCTCGTGCGTCCATCCGCCCGTACTTCTGCGGCGAGGCGGTCGCCGTCCCAGTAGTACTCGGTTCGCGCCGTGCCGCAGGATGTGGCGATCCGTCGGCACAGGCCGTCATACTCCGCTGTCCAGACGTCCTCACGGCCGCTCCATGCCACCTCCACCAGCAAGTCCATGCTGTTGTAGCGATAGGTGGTGCTCGACCCGTCCGGCGCCCTGAGCTCTGCCAGATGGTTGCGCTCGTTATAGCTATGGCGGCCGAGGGAGGAAGCCATCAGGCGGTTGCCTTCGCCATAGCGCATCTCGGAACAGGTCGGCGAAGACAGCAGGTTGCCGCCGGCATCGTAGGCATAGCGGCGCAGGCTCCACCCGTCACGGGTCTCACCCAACAGCCGGTGGGCAGCATCGTAGTGGTACCGCGCCGAGGCGTGAGCGCCGCTGCTCACCACCTGCAGCAACTCGCCTGCTGCGCTGTAGTGGTACCGCACCCATCTCGGCGAAGGTGCCGGCCCTGCCTGCCAGCGCACCCGCCCGACACAGCGGCCCTCGGCATCGAAGCGCCGTGCCTCGCTGGTGCCATTGTCCAGCGTCAGCAATACCGAACCGTCGGCCGCATGCTGCAGTCGGTGCAAACCACCGTCCGGCGTTTGAATGAGCACATCGCCATCGGCCCCGTGCGTGTACTCCACCACGAAGCGACCGAAATACATGGTGCGAGCCGCTCTCGCACCGCGGTACTCGTGCTGCACACCCAGGCCATCACGCAGGTCGGAAGTGCGGCGACCCGTCGCATCCCGCCCGAGGTGCACCGCGTGTCTTTCGGTCGACGCTTCAGTGAATCGCCCCCGGGCGTCGTAGCGGTAGCGATGGACCTCGCCGCTGCTCAGGATGCGGCGGCGGTGCAGCCCGTTCTCCCCCACCTCGAAGCTCAGCAGCAAGCGCCCGTTGGCATCCCGCTTCTCGACCAAGCGGTCGCCCGTGTCGTAGCGGTAGCTCTCGCGCAGCACCCCGTGCCGCTTCACGCTCACCAGCCGGTCCTTGTGGTCGTACTCGTAGCCGCTTTCGTTGCCGTTGGCATCCACCACCAGCGCCACCTTCTCGCGCAAGGTGTAGCCGTACTGCGTGGTATGGCCCAGCGGGTCGGTCTCCGCACCTCGCATGCGCCAGGACGCACGGCTGTAATGCCAGCGCCGACCCTCCTTGTCCTCGAAGGCGATCAGTTGCCCGGCTGCGTCGAAGTCGTACTTCTCACGCCGCCCGTGGATGTCGATGGTCTCCACCACCCGCCCCGCAGCATCCCTCACCTCGGCCGGCTCGGCATGCACCGGCTCGGGCAATGCCAGCACCTGCGCCGCCACGGCCTGAAGTTGCACCGGAATGCCAAAGAACTCCGCCGGCGGCAGCACCTCCACCCTGCCCCACTGCAGGGCCAGCGACGTGCTCGGCACCGTGTGCGCCAGTGGATTGGGCAGCCTCGGCGCCTCGTCCTTCGTCGGCCACACATTCCCCCAGCGGTCGCGGCGCCCGGTGTTGCGGCCCCGCGCGTCGTACAACCACTCCATCACTCGCCCACCGGAATCCACCTCCCGCAGCACGCGGCCGTCTTCCCCGGTGATGCGCTCGGTCGCTCCGCCATACGGGTCCACGATGCGCGTGACCGTGCCCACCTCGTTGTGCATGAACACCCAGCGCCCGCCGTCGGCCTCCGTCACCAGCGTGCGCCCGGGCTCGTACTTGAGCTGCACGCGCCAGACCTGGTCCTGCCCGGCACTGGCGATGCAGCGGCCCTCGGCGTCGTACTTGTAGAAGAACGAGAAGCCGTTGCGGTCGGTCTCGCGCGTCATGCGCCGGTCTTCGTCGTAGGCGTGGCTCATCGCGGCGCCCAGCGGGTCGGTCCAGCTGCGCAGGCAGCCAGCCTCGTCGTAGGCATAGCGCGCGATGCTCGCCAGCTCGTGCCCGCGCGAGCGCCGGATCTCGGTCAAGCGGCCATGCTCGTCGTGCGTGAACCAGAAGCTCTGCTCGAACACCTGCTCCTCGCCCGCTTCGGCCACCACCGCCAGCCGTCCGGCCGCGTCATAGCCGAAGTGCATGCGGCTGCCCCCACCCACCACGGCCACCAGCCGCGCCGCCGGCGCCTCGGCCGACTCGCGCTCGAAGCCCATGCTGCCGTGCACCGCGTGCTCCACCACGAAGCGGTGCTCATCTCGCTGCAGCAGCTCGTAGCCGGCCAGCACCCCGCCATAGCGGCCGTCCTCGGCCCGCGGGAAGCTGTACTGCCGGCCTTCGCCGTCGATGTAGATCGCCCGTGTGCGCAGCAGCCGCAGCTCGCGCTGGTAGTAGTGCCGGAAGCCGTAGCCCAGCAGCCCGTCCTGCTCGCAGCGCCCGCTGTCGTAGTAGCGCTCCCAGCGGAAGCGCCCGGGCCCCAGCTCCTGATGGTCCAGGAACTCGTTGACGCAGGCCCCCGTCACCGGGTCCACCGGGTGGCCCGGGCGGTCGCACTTGGCGTTCTCGGCATGCCGCGGCGGCTTCTTGGCCTTGGCATCGGCCACCTTCTTCACCGCCTTCAGCAACCCCGCTGCACCGGCCAGCGCGTCCAGCGCATCGGGCAGCGGCATGCCGCCGATCAGCACCGTCGGGTTGCCCAGCAGCAAGGCACCCATGCTCGGCGCAATGCCGGGGTCCTTGCCCAGCAAGGCGCTCATCGCCGCAATGGCCGCATCGGCCGCCGCCTGGGCCGCGGCCATCTTCGCCGCCCCGGCATTGCCGCCGGCCGCCTGCGCCCCGGCCGACAGCCCCCCGGCCGCCGCGCCGATGGCCGCCATCGCCACCCCCAGCTTGCCGAACATCGACGCCGGGTTGCAGTGCCGGGTCATGTCCAGCCCCAGCCGCGCCGCCCGCGAGCCGCCAATGAAGGTGTTGCTCGATCCGGTGAACACGTCATAGGCCGGCGCAAAGCTGCCGCAGGTCGGCGCAATGCCCAGGTCGCCTGCCCGCGCCGCCGGGATGCCGGAGATCAGCACCCCCACGCTGCCCGAGCCCACCGTCGCCCCCAGGCTGGGCAGCGGCACCATCATGCTCGGCGGGTGCGCATGCGCATGCGGGATGCCCAGGTGCGGCACCGTGAGAAACGCCGCCGGCATCCCAGGCACCAGCGAGTTGAACGGCGCCGTCAGCAGCGACAGCCCGGTGTTCAGCAGCTCGAACGGCGCGCCCACCACACCCAGCGCCGCGTTCACCCAATGGCTGGCCACGCCCACGCTGCCCTGCTCCGGCGGCGGGCTCTCCTGGAACGGTGCGGCCGTGCGGTTCACCGCGCCGGCCAATGCGTCCACACCGCTGTTGCCGGTGGGCGCAATCAGCGGGTCGGCGGCCGGCTCCTCCGCCCCGGGTTGGAGTTTCTCGCTGGGAAGGGTCATGCGCTTGCAGGCGTGGCCGGGTGATCGAGGCCGGGCGGGCTCGCTTCGCCAGGGACGGCGCCGGCTCCACGGTCCAGCGTGGCGAGTTCCTCGTCGCAGGCCTTCACCTCCGGCTCCATCTGGAGGCTGGCATACAGGCCGCGCAGGCGGCCCAGCAAGGCGCGGTGGGGATCGGTGCAGCCGAACTGCTCGCACAGGCCCTTGGCGTCGATCCACAGCCGCGCGGCTTCCACCGGCCTGCCCTGGGCGGCGAGGGCGACGCCCTGCTGCTCCATCGCCTCGATCTTGGCGTTGCTGAACAGCAGCTTGCCGGCACTGCGGCTGGCCAGCTCGTAGTAGCCCTCGGCCTCGGCGTACTGGCCCAGCTGCAGGCAGCTGGCGCCGGCCGCCATCAGCAGGTTGAGCATCACGCTCAGGTTCTTCACCGGCCCGGCCACCGCCAGCGCCTGCTGGTAGCGCTGCTTCGCCTCCTCGTGCCGGCCCAGGCGGCTCGCCACGTCGCCCGCGCCGCCGAGCGCCAGCGCCTGGCCCACCGCGTCGCCCTGCTGGCGGTGGTAGTCGTAGAGCAAGGCGTACTTCTCGTGCGCGCCGTCGAAGCGCTGGTAGGCCAGGTCGAAGGCCGCCAGCTGCATCAGGGCCTGCATGCGCTGTGGCAGCGGCAGGCGGGCCTCATGGACCTCGCGCACCAGCGAGTCCGCCGCCTTCTCGGCGGAGAAGTCGACGCGGAACTTCAGCACCCCGTCGAGCCGCTCGCGGCCGGCCAGCACGAAAGGCGTGTCGCGCCGGTCGCGCAGGATGAAGCGCTGGCCCTGCATCCAGGGCTGCCAGCCATCGAGCAGCGGCGACACCAGGTCGCGGTAGCCCTCGGCATCGCCGATCTCATTGGGCAGCAGGCCCCACACGATGTCGAGCTGGCGGTCCACCACCTCGCGCACGTGCTTCACGGCCGCCAGCAGCCGCTGCGCCGGCGCCTGGCGCGCGTCCAGGCACAGCAGCGGCAGCGCGGCCCAGGGCGGCGCGCCTTCCTGCGACCGCAGAACGTTGGCGGCATCGATCTGCGCTGCCACCGCCTTCAGCGCCTGGTCCAGGTAGTCGGCCGCCCCGGTGCACGGGAAAGGGAACACCAGGAACACCGGTGTCGGTGCCTGCCGGTCCATCTCCTGCAAGGCCTTCAGCGGAAACAGCAGGTCCGGGTCGGTGCCGCACAGCACCAGCACCGGATCGTCCGGTTGCTCGATGAACTCGCGCAACGCCTTCTCCATGGCCACATATTCACGACGCATGCTGCCGGCTTCCTTTTAGGTTCAGTTCAGCCGGATGAAGCGGCTGCGCACGACGGTGTCGGACTCGGTGCGGATGTCCACCCCGCCGCGGCCGGCCTGCAGCTCGATGGTCTCGGCCTGCAGGCGCAGCGTCCTGGGCGCCTCCAGTGTCAGCGTGTCGCTCAGCAGGCGCACCACCGGCCCCTGGCTGGAGGCATGCACCTCCACCAGGGCACGGTCGGCCTCGTCGGTGATGCGCAGGCAGTGCTCGGGCGCCAGCTTCAGGCTGGCCGCCGCACTGGCCGCAGCGGCGGCGGGCTCGCGCGCGGTGCCGGCCAGCACGCCGGTCACCAGGCGCTCCGGCCAGTTGGCCGGCTGCTCCAGCAGCACCCGGTCGCCACGCGCCGGCAGTGCGCCGCGCAGGCATTGCAGCCACTGCTCGCAAGCCTGCCCGCTGTCGGAAAACCAGCGCACCAGCACGCGGCCCGGCAGCTCCGGATGATGGGTGTCGGCCACCTCGCCCACCAGGCTGCCCGGCCCGCCGGCCGCCGGGCGGGGCTCCGCGGGCATGGCCGGCCGTGCCGCCTGCTGCAGCAGCTGCCGCAGCGAGGACCGCACCTCGTCGAGTTCTTCCTCGGCCACGCTCGGGGCTGGGCTGGTCTCTTCGCGCAACATCGCGTCCTCCTCGGAATCGGGGTCAGTGAGCCGGGTTCAGTTGATGTGGGCGATGGTGCCCTGCAGCGTGATGCCCGAGGCGTCCAGCGTGATGGTGGCACCGCCCGCGGTCAGCACCACCTTGGCGCCGGCCACCGTCACCTGGCCCTTGCCGTCGCCCACCTGGATGGTCGGAGCGAACACCTTGGCCTCGCTGGTGCCACTCATCTGGCTGACCGGCGCACCGATGATGGTCACGCCCTCGCCCTGCCCGTCCACCAGCACCCCCTTGCCCTTGCCCACCACGGTGGTGCCCTGGTCGTTGCCGGTGATGTGCACGCCTTCGCCGTTGCCGGTGATGGTCACGCCCTTGGCGTTGCCGGTGACCGTCACGCCTTGGCCATTGCCGGTGACCGTCACGCCTTCGCCATTGCCGGTGAGCGTCGCGCCCTTGGCGTTGCCGGTCATCTGCAGCCCCTCGTCATTGCCGACGATGGTGACGCCCTTGGCATTGCCGGTGATGGCCACGCCCTCGGCGTCGCCCTGGATGTTGACGCCCTTGCCCTGGCCGTGCAGCACCACCGACTTCGCCGCCACCGCGGTGTAGTCGCCCGACTGCACCGTCACCGCACGCGAGCCCGACTGCACGGTGTGCGTGCTGTCGCCCTTGACCGTCACGGTGCGCGTGCCGGCCACCACGGTGAGCGTGTCGTTGCCCGCCTGCACGGTGGTCGTGCGGTTGTTCTGCACCGTGTTGGTCTGGTTGTTCAGGATGGTGTTGGCCTGGTCGTTCAGCACCTTGGTGGCCATGTCGTACTGGGCATGGATGTTCATCATCTCCTTGCCCGCGGTGTCGTCCATGGCCAGCTCGTTGTAGCCAGCGCCCTTGTGCGTCTGCGACTTCAGGCCGCTCACCACGCCGGGCATCGCATACGGCGGCATCAGCTCGGCGTTGTAGACGCGGCCGGTGATGATGGGCCGGTCCGGGTCGCCTTCGATGAAATCGACGATCACCTCCTGCCCGATGCGCGGGATGCTCACGCCCCCCCAGCCCTTGCCGGCCCACGGCTGCGACACCCGGATCCAGCACGAGCTGTTCTCGTCACCGGCGCTGTAGCGGTCCCAGTGGAAGCGCACTTTCACCCGGCCCTGCGCGTCGGTGTAGATCTCCTCGCCGGCCGGCCCCACCACGATGGCCGTCTGCGGCCCCTGGACGATCGGCTTGGGTGTGCGCCGTGCGGGACGGAAGGGCTGCTGGCTCGGAAGCGCGGTGAAGCTGCAGGCCCAGCGTGCGCCCGAGCTGCTGGAGGACTCGTACTCCTCGCCCTCGGCCTGGTAGGTGGCGCCCAGCACCAGGTACTCCCGGTTCTGGTCCGGCCGTGGCTGGCCGAAGAGGTGGAACAGATGGCCCACCGCCAGGCCGCGCGAGTTGGTCTCGCCATGCGCGATCTCGAAGCGGGACTGCAATTCCTCCAGCCGCACGCGAGCATAGAACTCGCCATCGGCGGCGGTGGTGTGCTTGTCGGGATAGTCGTAGACCTCGAAATGCGACAGCTCGTGGCCACGCTGCACGGCGGCCATGCTCTGCAGCTTGACGCGCGGCTTCTCCGGGTCGAAGTTGTCGTGCACATAGCGCACCGGCTGGATCTCGCGGCCGAAGCTCCACTGGCTCACATGCTCCACCTCGGCCCGCGCCGCCTGCTCGCGCGGCAGGAAGGGCAGGCGCTCGCAGCCGGGCTGGGCATCGTGGGCCCGGTAGGAGTCGGCCAGCACCATGGTGTGCTTGTCGCCCTCGTGCCGGAAGTAGTAGTAGATGCCCTCCTGCTCCATCAGCCGGCTGACGAAGTCGAAGTCCGTCTCGCGGTACTGCACGCAGTACTCCCACTCGCGGTACTGGGCAGTCAGCTCGAACTCGGTGGTGGCAATGTCGCCATGCGTGTCGAACACCTGCTTGAGGATGTCGGGCACCTTCATCTGCTGGAAGATGCGGCAGTTCGCCGTCCGCGTGAGGAACCACAGCCAGGGTCGCACCGTCAGCCGGTAGAGGTGGAAGCGGCCCGCCACACCCACCTGCGAGAACCGGGTGGCATGCCCGCTGAAGACGCGGTGCGGACCCATCGCCTGCTCCACCCGCACGGCGACCTTCTTGCCCAGGATCGCATCCGGGTCCAGATCCTCGCGCTCGCTCAGCGCGTCGATCTCGAACTCGCCCAGGCGCGCCATTTCCTCGCGCCCGTGCATCCGGTGCAGCCGCAAGGCGTCGGGGCCCAGCGGGGTCAACAGCTCAAATGTTCTCGACATCGGGGTGCCTCTCGTCGTGTAGCGGCTTGCGACTGGCGCTCGGCAGCACGCTCGTTTTATTTCCAGGACGCGGGGTATACCTTTCACATAACCGTCACACACTCCCTAACTTGATCCCATTTGAATCAAATTGTTTATAGGTGCAGAACGGCGACCCGGCCAGTCCAACCGCCCCTTCGGCCGGGGTGCCGAAGCGGCCGGCGGCGGCCCTCCGCCGGTGGGCCCGGTGTCGCACGGCGCCGGGGGGGCGTGCCGCTGGCAGGTCCGGCTTCCGCCCCGCGCTGGGAGGACCGCGCAGGTCGTTGCGCCTGTTTCGTGGAGGGCGCACGGACGGCAAGGCCGTGCATGGTCGGGCGAGTCGTGTTGCGGCGGCGCACCATGGGGCGGTGGCGCCGCATTGCTGCAATGCCGTGATGCCCTGGTGCTGGTGCCGTGGTGTGCCGGCGCAGCTGGCTGGACCATGACGACGTGACGGTGCCGGCGGTGCGGCGGCAGCACCACGCAGCGAGTTGGCCGGCCTTCGACCGGCGCGCTGGCGCACGCCGCACTTGCCGGCCGGGCACCAGCGGCTTGCGCGCCGGCTCGACGCTGCGTCGAACTACTGCGTCCGCAGCCTCAAAGCGCCTTCACCATCTCCACGTGCGCGATGCCGAGCTCCTCATACTCGGGCCCACGTGGCAGGAAGCCGGCCCGCATGTAGAACGGGGCGGCCGAGGTCTGGGCATGCAGCACCGCTTCGCGGTAGCCTTGCTGCCGGGCCTCCCGCATCAAGGCATCGAGCACCGCGCGGCCGGCACCGCCACCGCGCATCGAACGGCGGGTGGCCATCCGGCCGATCTTGGCGACGCCCGGCACGTGCTCCATCAGGCGGCCGGTGGCCAGCGGCATGCCGAGCCGGTTGTAGGCCACGGCATGCACGCAGGCCAGGTCGGCTTCGTCCCACTCCATGTGGGCGGCAATGCGCTGCTCGTCGATGTAGACCTCGGTACGCACCAGCTTGGCATCGCGGCCCAGCGTGTCCCAGCCACCCACCCGCAGCTCGATCATCGGCTTGCCGGCCTCGTAGGCGGCCAGCGCCTCGCGCAGGTCCTGCGGCACCTGCACCGAGGTCTGGGTGGCGGGGTCGGCATACACGTACACCAGCTCGCCGCCGACCAGCCACTGGTCGAGCCGGAAGATGCCCAGCTCGAAGCCCATCGAGGAGTGGCCGACCCGCACCGAGCGGATGCCGATCTCCAGTTGGTCGTCATAGCGAGCCGAGCTGTGGTATTCGAGGCTGGCCTTCTTCACATACAGGTCGCCGCCCAGCGACTCCAGCGCCTGCGGATACGGCAGCGCCAGCGCGCGCCAGTACTCGGACATCGCGGTGTCGAAGTAGGTCAGGTAGTGGCCGTTGAAGACGATCTTCTGGGCATCCACCTCGGCCCAGCGCACCCGCAGCCGGTGCACGAACCGGAAATCAGCGCGCTTCATCGAACAGGGCCTCCCGCAAGGCGTCGGCGGCGTCCGCCTGGGCCTGCAAGGCTTCCGGGATGGCGCGACCCATCTTGATGAAGTCGTGCGTCAGGCCGCGGTAGAGCTCGAGCGACACCGGCACGCCAGCCAGCCGCAGACGATCGGCGTAGGCGATGCCTTCGTCCACCAGGGGATCGCATTCGGCCAGGCAGACCCAGGCCGGTGCCACGCCGTCGAGGTCCGGCGCGTTCAGCGGGGCAAAGCGCCAGTCGCTGCGGTCGGCAGGGTCGATGTACTGCGCGAAGAACCACTCGATGGCGGCGCGCTCCAGCACGAAGCCTTCGGCAAAGGTGGCGTGCGACGCGGTGTCCTGGTGCGCGGTGGTGCCAGGCGTCACGAGCAGCTGCAAAGCCAGCGGCAGCCCGGCGTCGCGTGCCAGGATGGCGCAGACCGCAGCCAGGGTGCCCCCGGCGCTGTCGCCGCCGACCGCCAGCCGCCGGGTGTCCAGGCCCAGCGCCTCGCCGCGCTCATGCAGGCCCCGCAGCCCGGCCCAGGCATCGTCCACGGCCACCGGAAAGCGGTGCTCGGGCGCCAGCCGGTATTCCAGCGAGACCACCGCAGCGCCGCTGCGCAGAGCCAGCTGGCGGCACAGGCTGTCATGCGTCTCGATGCCACCGATGGTGAAGCCGCCACCATGCAGGTAAAGCAAGGCTGGCAGCCGCTCGTGCGAGGGCGCGTACAGCCGGGCTGGCAGGGGGCTGCCGTCATCGGCCGGCAGCACCAGGTCGTGCACCCTGGCGAGCGGCGCGCGCGGCAGGTCCAGGATCTCGGCCGCGGCCAGGTAGGCCTGCCGGGCTTCGGACGGCGGCAAGGTGTAGTAAGGGGGGCGGTTGGCGCGGCGGATGCGGTCGATCACGCCCGCCATCCGCGGGGTCAGCAAAGACGAATTCACGATGTCCTCGGGCTCTGCCCGTGCGATGGCCGGTGCTTGCTTGCGGCCGGTGAGTCAATCAAGGGGGTCGGTCGGCGATGGGCCGATCGCCCAAGGGCTAGCGGAAACTCACGCCCACCTCGGGCGTGCCCTCCATCCCTTCAAGGCCTTCGTACACCACCTTGACCCACAGGCCGGCCTGCGGCGGCATCAGCTTCGAGAAGGAGCCCAGGCTCAGCAGGTCCCCCGGCTGCAGCCGCCCTCCAGCACGGCGCACGTCCTCGGCCAGCCAGATCACGGCCTGCAGCGGGTGGCCCATCAGGTCGCGGCCCTGGCCGCGGTCGAGTTCGCGGCCGTCGCCGTCGAGCACCTTGACCGTCATGGCGGCCAGCTGCGCCACCATGGCCGGTGTGGCCTTGATGGGCTCGCCCATCACGCCCCAGCGGGCACCGACGTTGATGGCGGTGATGCCGGCGCCGTCCAGCCGGGCCGGGTCCTGCACCAGCAGGTCGGGCAGCTCGATGAAGGGAATGACCGCATCGATGTGCTGCATCACCTGCGCCGGCGTGCGGGCCTGGTGGATGGCAGCGCTCTTCACCCGTACCAGCAGGTCGGCCTCGAACAGCGGCCGGGCGCCGAAGCGAGCCGGAAACTGCGCGCCGCTGGGCAGCAGCATGGCCGAGAACAGCGTGCCGCGCACCGGGCTGTCGTGGTGGAAGCGCTTCTGCACCGCGGGGTTGGTGAGGCCGGCCTTGTAGCCCGCCTTGCGGCCCAGTTGCTGCTCCAGGTAGGCCACCAGCTTGTCGCGGCCACAGGCGGCATCGGCCACGCTCATGGGCGCGGGGTTGTCGGCCGGCTCCAGCGCCATGTAGCGTGCCGCCAGCCGCGCCACCTCGATGTCGGAGGGGCAGGCAGCAGCCGCCATGCCGGCGCTGCAGGCGGCCAGCCCCAGCGCCGCCAGGCGCAGCCGCAGCAATCCCTTCATGGTGTCTCCCGATGTCCATGTACGAAGAAGGCAAGCATACTGGCCTTTCCTCCCCAGCGTATGCGCCGGCGGGCGCCAGCCGACCCATGGCCTTGATCAGCTACCTGACCCAGATCCAGTTCGACTTCGGCGCCATCGCGCTGTTGCCCGAGGAATGCCAGCGTGCTGGCATCCGGCACCCCCTGTTGGTGACCGATGCCGGCGTGCGCGCCGCCGGCGTGCTGCAGCGGGCACAGGACGCGCTCGGGCCGGCCGGCACCGCGGTCTTCGACGGTACGCCGTCCAACCCGACCGAGGCCGCGGTGCGCGCCGCCGTCGGCCTCTACCAAGCGCATGGCTGCGACGGGCTGGTGGCGGTGGGCGGCGGCTCCAGCATCGACCTGGCCAAGGGCGTGGCGATTGCCGCCACCCATCCGGGGCCGCTGACCAGCTACGCCACCATCGAAGGCGGCAGCGCCCGCATCACCGACCGGGCCGCCCCGCTGATCGCGGTGCCCACCACCGCCGGCACCGGCAGCGAGGTGGCGCGCGGGGCCATCATCATCGTGGACGACGGCCGCAAGCTCGGCTTCCATTCCTGGCATCTGATGCCCAAGGCCGCGATCTGCGACCCCGAGCTGACGATCGGGCTGCCGCCCACCCTCACCGCCGCGACCGGCATGGACGCCATCGCCCACTGCGTTGAGACCTTCCTGTCGGCCGCCTTCAACCCGCCGGCCGACGGCATCGCGCTCGACGGGCTGGCGCGCGGCTGGGCCCACATCGAGCGGGCCACCCGCGACGGTGGCGACCGGGAAGCGCGGCGCCAGATGATGAGCGCCTCGATGCAGGGCGCCCTCGCCTTCCAGAAAGGCCTGGGCTGCGTGCACAGCCTCAGCCACAGCCTCGGCGGCGCCAACCCGCGGCTGCACCACGGCACCCTGAACGCGGTGTTCCTGCCGGCGGTGGTGGCCTTCAATGCCGGGGCCGAGTCGGTGCAGCGCGAGCGGCGCCTGGAACGCATGGCGCATGCCATGGGCCTGCCGGCGGCGGCCGACGTGGCGCCCGCCCTGCGCGACATGAACGCCCGCCTGGGCCTGGCGACCGGGCTGGCCGCCATGGGCGTGGAGCGCTCGATGTTCAGCCGCATCATCTCCGGCGCCATGGCCGACCACTGCCACAAGACCAACCCGCGCCTGGCCAGTGCGGACGACTACCGGGCGATGCTGGAGGCATCGATGTAGCGGGCGCCGCTGCGCCCGCAGGCGCCGGCCGGCGGCGCGGCTGGGCTGCTCAGGCGTCGGGCAGCCGCGTCACCATCACCTGGTCGATGCGGTAGCTGTCGACGTCCATCACCTCGAATTTGTAGCCGCCCCAGCTGACGCTGTCGGTGCGCCGCGGGATGCGGCGCAGCATCACCATCAGGAAGCCGGCCAGGGTGTCGTACTGGCCCTGGTGCGGCAGTTCGTCAAGGCCGATGGCTCGCATCACGTCGAACACCGGCGTCACGCCGTCGATCAGCCAGGAGCCGTCCTCGCGGCGCACGATCTGGTCCTCGTCGTGCGGCCCCACCAGGCTGCCCATCACGGTGCTCATCACGTCGTTGAGGGTGATCACGCCGACCACCAGGCTGTACTCGTTGACGATGACCGCGAAGTCTTCGTGCGCCTGGCGGAACTGCGTCAGCACCTCCGACAGCGTGATCCTGTCGGGCACCATCAGCACCTTGTGCAGCAGGCCTTCGGCCGACGGGCCCTGCAGCGAGATGGGCTCCTTCTTCAGCACCCGCTGGAACAGGTCGGCCGCGTCCACATAGCCCACCACTTCGTCGATGTGCTTGTCGCACACCAGGTAGGTGGAATGCGGCTCAGCCACGATGCGGGCGCGGATTTGCTCCTCCGGGTCGTTCACCAGGAAATAGACGATGCGCTCGCGCGAGGTCATCGAGCTCTCGACCGTGCGCACGTCCAGCTCGAAGATGTTCTCGATCACCTGCTGTTCCTGCGCCAGCAGCACACCGGCCTGGGTGCCCGCCTCGGTGAGCGCCAGGATGTCGTCGTGGGTGATGCGGTCGTCGCGCTTGGCCGGCAGCCCGAAGAGCTTGAACAGGCCGTTGGCCAGGCTGTTGTAGAACCACACCACCGGCTTGAGCAGGGTGACCCACCACAGCATGGGCGTCACCACGCGGATGGCCACCTGCTCGGGCTGGGTCATGCCCAGACGCTTGGGAAACAGGTCGGCGAACAGGATGAACAGCGAGGTGACGGTCAGGAAGGAGACCAGGAACCCGGCTGTCTTGGCAGTCTCCGCATCGGTGAGGTTGAGGAACACGTCGGCCAGATAGGGCGTGAGCGCACCTTCGCCGACGATGCCGCCCAGGATGGCCACCGCATTGAGCCCCACCTGGACCACCGTGAAGTAGGAACCCGGCTGCTCCTGCACCTCGATGACCCGCTGCGCGCGGGGTTCGCCTTCGTCGGCCATCTGTCGCAGGCGCAGCCGGCGTGCAGCGGCAAGAGAGATCTCGGCGATGGAGAAGAAGGCGCTGACGCCGATCAGCAGCGCAATGACAAGAAAGCTCGCAGTCATGCCCATGTAGTCGCTCCCCCGCGTTCTGTGTGGCGGGTTGAGCGGCTAGTGTAAGCAGTCGGTCGCGGCCGCGGCTCGGAGCGGGCCGCCGCGGCCTGCGAGCCAGCTCAGCCGGTGCTGTCGCGACACCGGCTGCGGCGGCTGCGCTGCACGGCGAACAGCACGCCCAGCAGCGTCAGTGCCCAGGTCGACGGCTCGGGCACCGCCGACACGCTCAGGTCCACATAATCGGCACCGTAGAGCACGCTGACCCGGTAGGCGGCCGGGTCCAGGCCCCAGTCGACCTCGTCGAAGCGGCCGAAGACGCCACTGCCGGCCGTCATGATGCGCCAGACGCCATAGCTGGGCGACGCATCGCCGAAGACCAGCTGCAGGGTGCCGCCGAGGTGGGCCTCGCCGGTGATGGCCAGCTGGTCGAAGTGCACCCGGTCCTGGATGTCGACCAGCAACACGCCGGAGTTGAAGCTCACCAGCTGCGCCGCCAGATCCGCGCTGCCGGTGCGCCCCTCCAGCCCGGCGCTGAAGCGCCCGCCGTCGATGCGCACGCTGTCGGCCGCCAGCCGGCCGTCCACCCAGGTGCGCGCGGCGTCACCGCTCTGCACGAAGGCGCCGGTCAGCCGCACCGCGCTCTCGGCATCCACCACCACCTCGCCGTGCTGGGCCACTCCGCCCAGCTCCAGCTCGGCCCCGCGCAGCGCGGCCAGGCTGCCCTGGTTGTCGAGCTGGTTCGCGAACACCGTCTGCCGGCTGCCGGCGCCGTCCAGCACCACGCTGCCCTGGTTGACGCGGAAGCCGCCGGTCCAGGTGTCGTACAGCATCAGCTCGCTGTTGCGCATCACGTAGCGCCCTTGCAGGGTGGTCGAACGCCGGGCGCCCAGGTTGATCCGGGAGTCGATGGCCTCGAAGCTGCCGTGGTTGCTGAAGTCGGCCAGCGTCAGCTCGCTGCCGCCGGACACGCGCACCCGGCCGTGGTTCACCATGCGGCCGATGGAGGTGGCGCCACCGCCCACCATCTCGTAGACGCCGCGGTTCTCGACGGTGGCGCCGATGTAGCGCGCCGACACCCCGCCCGGGCCGGGCCGGTAGCTGTTCTGGTCGATGAAGCGCGCACCCGCGCCAAGGTGGATCGTGGCGTCGCCGCTGATGGGGGCCGCACCGTCCCAGCGCACCTCGTCCTCGAAATTCCAGCGGCCGGTCATGACTTTCTCGAGCAGCCATTGCCCGTCCGGCGTGGTCCGCAGGCCCCAGCCGCTCAGCTGTGCCCGGCCGGTGACGGTCACCGGCCCGCCGGCCTCGAGGTTGCCGTGGCCCCAGTCCAGCCGGTCGACCGTGAGGCCGCCAGCCACCATGACGGTGCTCGGGCCATGGTCGATCGGGTCTTCCGGCCCGGCCAGCCGCAGCCAGCCGAGCTGGAGCGTCTCGGGGTTGTGGTATTCGAAGCGCCCGCGTCCCAGGTCGACCCCGCCGCTGCCCTGCAGCGTGGCGGCGGCATGGAAGGACACCACCGTGCCCAGCGCCGGATCGTCGATGCGCAGGCTGCCATGGTTGGTGACGGTGCCGGCGGCGAAGTCGTGCCACGCGGTGGAGCCGATCACCGACAGCGTGGCGTCGCGGCCGATGTGCCAGTTGCCGGTGCTCAGCATGCTGTCGGGGCCGTTGTGGTCCAGCACGAAGCGGCCGTTGTCGGCGATGCGCATCGTCCCGGCCTGGGAGATGGTGCCGAGGTAGGTGCGCAGGCCGCCGTCCTTGACCTCGATCACGCCGGTATTGACCCAGGCGGCGTTGTCGGTGACGTCGAACTGCAGGCGGCCCGCGGTGGCGCCGAGGCTGCCACGGTGGTAGAAGCCGCCGGTGATGCCGGCGAAGGACAGCGTGGCGCCCTCTGCCGTCGAAGCGCCGAGCAATTCGACCCGGCTGGCGCCGGCACGCAGGTCGCCCGCCAGGTTGCTGCTGCCCGTCACGGTGAGGGCCGGGCCGGCCAGTTCGCCAGCCCGCCAGTGGAAGGACCGGGCACTCAGGCTGCCACCGCCGCTCAAGCGGCCGCCACTCAGGTACAGGTTGCCAATGCCGGAGCCCGGCTGGTGCAGCACCAGTTGGCCGCCGCTCACGGTGAGGAAGCCGCTGCCGGTGAGCGTGCCGACCGCGAAAGAGCCGCGGCGCACCTCGCTGTCGTGTTCGCCGAGCAGGGCCCGTGTCGTCGCCGTCACCGGCAGGCCGGCCGACCAGTTGGCGCTCAGGTCCCAGAAGGTATTCTGGGGCGCCGCGCCGGTGAACACCGTGTCAACCGCCCATGCGGTGGCGGACCCGGAAAGGACAAGTACTGCGGTGGCGGCATGCCGCCAGGGCCGAAGCTGTGAGGGGCTGGGAAGGTAAGACGCTTTCAAGGCAAGCTCCGAAACAGTTCCAGTGCTTGCATCATTCGGCAGGCGGACTCGTCTCTATTGAAAAGGCATGTATCGGCCAGGGAATGCTTCAGGTATAGAAGCTTGCGCTTCATACGTAAAGCAGCTACTTCACAACAGCATTTCCCAAGGAAAAGGTGAGAGTCACGGTCCGGCATCAGGGTTGACCCGGCACCCGTCCGCGGGGGCGGCATGGGCTTGGCGCTTGCTCAAGCGCCTGCCGCTGGACCATTGTTGCGGACCTGGCGCCACGGCGCTGACACAATACGCCGCTTCGCGTCCCCGCCTCCCCGCGGCAGCGTGGCCCTGAGGCGGCGCGCGCCCGCGGGCACGGCCGGGCCGCGCGGCCCCCGGTGCGTATCGAGACAAGAACAGCCTTGCCAGGTCCTGCATGAATGTCGAGCCAGCAGCACAGCGAGTTCCCCTGGTCACCGCGCCGGCCAGCGCGCCGGCACTGGCGCCGCTGCTGCCGATCCGCTGGCCGGCCGCGGCCTACCTGAACCTGCGGCTGCGCCACGCCCTTGCCGGGCCGGCCCCGGCCGCACGGCACCGCCGTGCCGCCGGGTGGGCGACGGTCGCCCTGCTGGCGCTGCTGGCAGGCTGGCGCGCCCCCTCCTTGCTTGCGACGCTGGCTGTTGCCAGCGTCCAGCCGCTCCACTGGGCCGCCACCCAGCCGATGTGGATCGCCCTGCCGGTGGTCAGCCTGCATGCGCTGCCCGGCATCGCGCTGGTGCGCGCCGCGCAGCATCGCCTGTGGCGGCCGGGCTGGACCGAGCTGGAGCAAGCGTGGCCACTGGGCCGCGGCGTCCTGCTGGGCAGCGATGGCTTGCTGGTCGGCGCGCTGCTGCTGCCGCTGTTCGGGCTGTATGCCGCGGGCGCGCTTGGCGCATTCCCGCCTGCAAGCCACGGGTGGCTTGCCATGACGCTGCTGGCTGCTTCCATGTCGCTGTCGCTCGGCACCAGCCTGGCCTTGCTGCAGCGGCGGCGTCGCTTGCGGGGACGGGCGGCGGCATGGACGGCCGCCACGCCGGCGTTGCTGGCCTTGTGGTGGCTCCCCGTGTGGCGAGCGCCGGCAGCGGCCAGGGAGCTGCTGTTGGCGTCGGCCGCCCTGCTCTGCGCAGCGTCCGTCACCGCCTGGAGCGGGTCGGGGCTGGAAGCCTGGCTGGCCGGCTTCGGGGCACTCGGGCTGGCGGTGACGCAGGCCTTGCAGCGTCGCATCGATCAGCACCTGGGCCGCCTGCACGCCGCCTGCGCCTGGCTGCCGCTGCCCCCACCCACCTGCTGGGCGGGCTGGCGCCGGCTCGCGGCCATGCTGCCGATGGCCATGGGCCTGCTGGCGCTGGTGCCAGCCGCCTGCCAGCAGGCAGTCCGCCCCGCGGCGCTGACCGCGTACTGCATGGCCTGCCTGGCCGGCAGCGGCCTGCAGGTGGCAAAGCGGCCCGGGCCACGCGCCGCCAGCGGCCAGCTGCTGACGCTGCTGGCCATGGTCGGCCTCGCCCTGCAGGTGGCCCGTTCATGAACCATGCCGCGCCACCGGGTCGTGCACAGCCGCTGCTGACGGTCGAGCAACTGGACTTCGGCTACCCCGGGCGGCCGCTCTTCACGGCATGGTCGGCCACCGTGTCGGCCGGCCTCACCTGGCTGCAGGGCCGCCCTGGCAGCGGCAAGTCCACGCTGCTGAAGCTGCTCGGTGGCGCCCTGGCGCCGGCGGCGGGGCGGCTGCTGATCGGGCCGGTCGAGGCGGCCAGCGAGCCACGCCGCTATCGGCAGCAGGTGTTCTGGTGCGGCGACGGCCCGCTGCCCTTCGACCACCTGCGGCCTCCCGAGTACTTTGGCTTCCTGCAGGGCCTGTACCCGGGCTTCGACGTCGGCGCGCTGGGCCAGCATGTGCAGGCCTTCGGCCTGGCCGGCCACCTGCAGCAGCGGCTGGGCGCGCTGCCGAGCGGGGCCCAGCGCAAGGTGGCGCTGGCCGCCGCCCTGTCGGCCGGCACCCGCGTGACCTTGCTGGACCGGCCCTTCGACGGGCTCGACCCGTCCGCCCGCGGCCATCTCCTCGCCACGCTGGACAGCGCTGCCACCCATGCCTCGCGTGCCTGGGTCCTGGCCGGCCCGGGAGTGGACGCCGGACCGGCGCCCTGGCCAGCCGCCCTGCTCGAACTGGACCGCCGTGAGCGAAGGTGTAACGCCGTTTCAGTGGTGCCTGCAACGGCCGATATCCCCTTCAGAAGGCCGGCATCGGGCCCAACCGGCGCTGCCGCGTTGCGGCATCGCGGGCCCGGGGCGGACCTGCCACCCCCGCTTCACACCATCGGTCGACGCATGAGCACTGCCGCTCCCATTGCCGGGCCCGCATCCGGCCACCTGTCCTCGCTGGATGGCCTGCCCGCGGCCGTCCGGGCGCACAACGCCGACCTGTTGAATGACCGGCTGTCGGTAGCCGACTACCGGGCTCGCCTCTGCGTCGAGCTGCAGACGACCTTCGCCTGCTCGCGCGCCAGCCTGTGGCGCTTCGGCGGCGCTGCGCCCGGCGACCTCTCGCTGACCTGCGTGGCTGCCTTCGACGAGGCCGAGGGCCCGTCCAGCGGCGGCGACGTGCTGAACCAGTCCGAGTACCACGGCTATTTCGAGGCCCTGCTGCAGCACGGCGTGTACGCCAGCATCGACGTGCTGACCGACCCTCACCTGCAGGGGCTGGTGGCGCCCTACTTCCTGCCGCGCGGCATCCGCTCGCTGCTGGACACCACCTTCAAGGTGAACGGCAAGATCTTCGGCGTGGTGTGCATCGAGCAGACCGGCGCGCCGCGTGACTGGACGCTGCGGGAGCGGCAGGCGCTGCGCAACGTGTCCTCGCAGATCAGCCTGGCGGTGGCCCGCTTCTACGCGCGGCCGCGCGAGCGCGACTGAGCCGCCTCCGCACTCACACCAGCGTGGCGCCGAAGCCGCTGTCGCGTGCGGCGCGGCTGGCGCGCTTGTCGGCATACATGGCGGCGTCGGCGCCGGACAGCAGCTTCTCCGGCGTGCTGGCGTCGCCCGGCTGGTAAACCGACAGCCCGACGCTGGCGCTGACGGCCACCTGCACCCCGGGTGCCAGCGCCACCGGCTCGCGCAAGGCCGCGTGCACCTTCTCCACCACTTGCTGCGCGCTGTGCCGGCCACCCGGCACCGGCTCCAGCAGGATGACGAATTCGTCGCCCGCCAGCCTGGCCACCGTGTCGCCCTTGCGCAGCACGGCGCGCAAGCGCTGGGCGACCTCCTTGAGCAGCAGATCGCCGGCCTGGTGGCCATGCGCGTCGTTCACTTCCTTGAAGCCGTTGAGGTCGAGGAACAACAAGGCCAGCGGGGCGCCGGTGCGGCCGCAGCGGGCCATGGCCTGGGGCAGCAGCTCCATCAGGAAGCGCCGATTCGGCAGCCCGGTCAGGGCATCGTGGCGGGCCTGCTGCGCCAGGCTCAGCTCGCGCTGCTTGCGCTCGGTGATGTCGAGCACGACGAGGAAGAAGCCAAGCACCTGGCCGCCCTCACCCTGCTGCGGCACGAAGGTGACGTGCAGGTGGCGCTGCTCGTGGCCGGCGCGCCCTTCGGCCTCGAAGACCACGCGCTCGCCGGCCAGCGCCCGGTCGATCTGCGGCTGCAGCCGGGCCACCATGTCCTGGCCGAGCAGCTCGGACATGTGCTTGCCGATCAGCGCCTCGGGCGCCTCCCCGTACCAGTCCTGGTAGGTGCGGTTGGTGAAGCGGTAGCGCAGCTCGGTGTCGACCAGGGCCACCAGGGCCGGCAGGTTGTCGGCCACTGCCCGGAGCGTCTCGCGGCTGTCGCGCAAGGCCTGCTCGGCGCGCCGGCGCTCCTCGATGTTGTGCAGGAAGGCATTGAAGCTCAGGTGCGGCCCCAGCCGGGTGACGCCGACGACCAGCTCCACCAGCATCTCCCGCCCGTCGCGCCGCAAGGCCGGCACCTCGATGCGCTGGTTGATGATGGCACCCTCGCCACTGCTGAGGAAGCGCGCCATGCCGCGGCGGTGGCGCTCCCGCATCGCCGGCGGAATGATGAGCTCCGCCAGTTCGCGGCCGATCACCTCGGTGCGCGACCAGCCGAACAGCTCCTCGGCATGCCGGTTCCATTCCAGCACACAGCCCTTCGGGTCCATGCGGATGAAGGCCTCGCGCGCATGCTCGATGATGGCCCGCAGGTCTTCTTCGCGCTGGGCCAGCTCGGCCGTCCGCTCGGCCACCCGGCGCTCCAGCGATTCGTTGAGGGCCTGCAGTTGCTCGGCATGGCGGGCGACGCTGTCGCGCATTTCCAGCAGCGCATCGGACAGCAGGGCCGCTTCGCGGTAGCCGCCCGCCGGCTCGATGCGCGGCAGCGCCTCCCCGGCGCGCCGCCCCAGCGAGCGCGTCAGGCGGGTCAGCGGCCGGGCCAGCCGCCGTCCCACCAGCGGCGCCAGCAGCAGCGCCAGCAGGCAGGCGGCACCACTGGCCAGCGCGATCTCGCGGCGCAGCTGGTGGAAATCGGCCAGCGCCACGCTGACCGGCTGCCGCACCACCACGGTCCAGCCCAGGCCCGGATAGCCGGCATGCCCGCGGGTCGGCACGTAGGCGGTGGCGAATTCGCCGTCGCTTCCCCAGGTCTCCATGCCGTCGGCGGCCTGGCCGGCCCGCGCCGCCCGCAACCCGGGCTGCTGCAGCGTGCGGCCCTCGAAGCCGGGGGGGCCGAGCAGGACCTGGCCGTCCTTGCGCACGATGAAGACCTCGATGCGGTAGACCTCCGACGTCGGGCTCAGCAGGTCGCGGCGCAACTCGCGCGCCCATTCCCAGCTCAAGTGCGCCCCCAGGATCGCCTGCACCTCGCCGCCGCGGCGCACCGGCACCGCGATGTCGACGAAGCGCCACGGCTCCTGCTGGCGCGGCAGCAGCTTCTCGAGCAGCACGGCGGGGTGCACATCGCCGACATAAGGTCCCTTGCCGGCACCGCTGAACCACGGCCTTGCGCTGACGTTCTGCCCCTCCAGCAAGCCGGACAGCGCCGCCACCACGGTGCCGTCGGGGCGGCAATAGCCCAGCCAGGCGTAGTCGGGAAAGTTGAGCTTGACGCGCTCCAGCAAGGCGCGGATGGCGGCCGGATCGGCGCTCTCCACCAGCGTTTCCTGCCCGGCGAGCAGCAGCATGTCCTTGTACCGGGCGGCCATGCCGCGGTCGAGCTGGTCCCGCATCTGCCAGGCGACCTGGGTCAGCGACTGGGCCGCATGCCGCTCGGCCTGCTGCAGGGCATAGCGCTCCACCAATGCGGCCACCAGCACGGCGGTCACCAGCACGGCGGCCAACAGGCTGGCAGCGATCCAGCGCGACAGGCCGATCCGGGCCCAGGCGGGGACGGGCTTGCGATTCATCATCAGGGGCGAGTGCGGCAAGGAGACACACGAAGGACCTGCGTCAGCAAGCTGACGGCACCGGCCGCGGTGGTCCCGCCCCGAGACGCCGCAGTGCCTGCCATGCTACAGCGGCAAGACCGAAGTGGGGGGCGTTCCGCGCTCCAGCCAGCCGGCCCACTCCTCGGCCAGCCGCTCGCTCTCGGACAGGGCTCGGCTCCAGTCGCGCACACGGGCCGCCACGTCCTGCCCGTAGCGGGCGAAGTCCTGGCGATCGGGCAGCTTGCGGTTGGGCAGGCCCTGCACCCAGGACGCCTGCGGCGCCAGCACGATGACGTTGTCGAGATACGCCGTGGCGCGATGGCGCGCCCGCCACGCCTTGTCCAGCCAGCCCGGCACCAGCGCCTGCTGGAAGTGCGGGTAGAGCACCAGGCCGCCCCGCTCGCCGGCCTGGGCCTGTGCGGCGCCGAGGATGGAGCTGTAGTTCCAGTGCAGGTGGTAGTCGGTGATGCCGCCGTCCCAGTAGGCTCCGCGCGGCCCGCCGGGGATGTCGTGGACCGCCTTGAGCACGAAGGGAATCGAGCAGGAGGCCAGCAGCGCCGGCAGGAAGTTGGCACTGCTCAGCGCCACGCGGCGGTGCCGCAGGTCGGCCAGGTCCACCGGCAGCGCCTCGCCGGGCGCCGAAAACACCACCCGCTCCAGCCAGGCGCTCAGCGCCTTGCGGCTGGCCGCGTTGCTCAGCAGTGCGCCCAGGTAGCCCAGCGGCGTGCGCAGCCGCCCTTCGCGCCCCAGCAGGTGGCGGCCGCGCGAGGTGACGATGTGCAGGCGGTAGCGCGGGTGGGCCAGCAAGGGCTCGATCCGCCCTTCGAAGAAGGCCTGCAGCTGCTCGCTGAAACGGCGGCTGACCTGTTCGGCAGTTGGCATCTTGCGGCCCGGCTCGGGCTCGTAGCGCTCGTGGATGTAGCCATCGGCCAGGCGCTGGAAGTGGGTGGCCGGCTCCGGCAAGGCGCCGGTGGCCATGCGCCAGGCGCCGATGGAGGCGCCCACCAGGTGCACCGTGTGGCTCGAGCCGGCCAGGAAACTGCCGAAGACGTGCCGGTCGAGGTGGCTCAGGATCAGGCCCTTCGGCCCGCCCGCGGCCCCGGCGACGACCTGGATGTCCCCCGGCTGAAGGCCCTGCTCGCGGATGCGCTGCAACGCCCGCGGGCCGGCGTAGATCTGTAGTGCTTGCATGCTGCCCCAGGAAAGCCACCGCCGTCGCAGGCGGCGGTGCAAGGGGACGATTATGTGCGCCGGGCGGCGACCCGTGTCACGCTGCGCAGCCGCCGCACGGACCGATGTCACGCCGGCCCACTGCCCGGCGCGGCACAGCGCCGCACCACGCGAGCCAGCGGTGCCGCCTCGCGACTGCCCGGCCCGCCGCCAGCCTCAGCCCTTGGTGATGACGGCGCAGGCCAGCCGGGCGCCGGCATTGCCCACCGGCTGCGAGGTGTAGTCGTCGGGCTTGGCATGCACGATCAGGCCACGGCCGAGGATGTCGCCGGGGCCGCTGCCGATGCTCATCTTGTCCAGGTGGAAGGAAGCATTGGCCATACCGTTGGCGTCGGCCCTCAGGTTGGGCATGTCGCCGACATGATGCTCACCGCTGCCGCTCTTGTGGCCGTGCGGCTTGGCGGTGGGGTTGAAGTGGCCGCCGGCGCTGGTGGCGTCGGGGGCGGAGCAATCGCCTTTTTCATGCACGTGGAAGCCGTGCTCCTGGTTGGGCACCAGGCCGCGCACCTTGGCGGTGACCATCACCTGGTCGCCGTGCGTCTCGAAGACGACGGTGCCGCTGGTGAGGTTGCCGGCGGTGGGCTTCAACTCGGCCACCGCCCGGGCGGGCGCCTGCGTGGCCTGGTGGCCGCAGGCGGCCAGGCCAGCCAGTGCGGCGCAGGAAAGGATCAGGCGGGGAATCGACTGCATGAAAGCCTCCTTGTTTCGAAGGCTGCCATGGTAGCGATCCTGCCCGCCCCTCGGCGCGCCAGCGGCGTGCCACCGGCAACCAGATGTTGTCACCGGGGTGCGCCGCCGCGCGCTCAGCGCTTGCCCTGCAGCTTGGCGAAGGCGGCCGCCATGGCCGACTGGCCGGCCGGCTGGGCGGCGCCCGCCGACCGCCCGCCGCCCATGCGCTCGCCGCGGCCGGCCGGGCGGTAGCTGTTGTCAGCCTGGCCGCTGCCGGCGCGCGGCGTGGCGGCGTCGAGCTTCATCGTCAGCGAGATGCGCTTGCGGGCCAGGTCGACCTCCAGCACCTTCACCTTCACGATGTCGCCGGTCTTCACCACCTCGCGGGCGTCGTTGACGAACTTGTTCGACAACTGGCTCACGTGCACCAGGCCGTCCTGGTGCACGCCCAGGTCGACGAAGGCGCCGAACTGCGCCACGTTGCTCACCGTGCCTTCCAGCACCATGCCCGGCTGCAGGTCCTTCAGGTCTTCCACGCCTTCGTTGAAGCGGGCCACCTTGAAGTCGGGGCGCGGGTCGCGGCCGGGCTTCTCCAGCTCGGCCAGGATGTCCTTGACCGTGATGGCGCCGAACTTCTCGTCGGCGAAAGCCTCCGGTTTCAGCCGGCGCAACACATCCGAACGGCCCATCACCTCCGTGATGGGCTTGCCCACCTCGCTGAGCATGCGCTCGACGACCGGATAGGTCTCGGGGTGCACGCCCGACATGTCCAGCGGGTTGTCACCGCCGCGGATGCGCAGGAAGCCGGCCGCCTGCTCGAAGGTCTTGGCACCCAGGCCGCTCACGTCGAGCAGCTGCTTGCGGTTGCGGAAGGCGCCGTTGGCGTCGCGCCAGCGCACGATGCCGGCGGCCACCGCGTTGCTCAGGCCCGAGACCCGCGCCAGCAACGGTGCCGAGGCGGTGTTGAGGTCGACCCCGACCGCATTCACGCAGTCCTCGATGATGGTGTCCAGGCTGCGCGCCAGCTCACTCTGGTTGACGTCGTGCTGGTACTGGCCCACGCCGATGCTCTTGGGCTCGATCTTGACCAGCTCGGCCAGCGGGTCCTGCACCCGCCGCGCGATGCTGACCGCGCCGCGCAGGCTCACGTCCAGCTCCGGCAGCTCCTTGCTGGCGTACTCGGAAGCCGAGTACACCGAGGCACCGGCCTCGCTGACCACCACCTTCTCGATGGCGGTGCCGGGCGCCAGCTGCTGGATGCGCTTGATGAGGTCGCCGGCCAGCTTGTCGGTCTCGCGGCTGGCGGTGCCGTTGCCGATGGCGATCAGGTTGACGCCATGGGTGGCACACAGCCGGCCCAGCGTGTGGATGGAGCCCTCCCAGTCCTTGCGCGGCTCATGCGGGTAGACCGTGTTCGTGTCGAGCACCTTGCCGGTCTCGTCGACCACCGCCACCTTCACGCCGGTGCGGATGCCGGGGTCCAGCCCCATCACCACCCGCTTGCCGGCCGGCGCGGCCAGCAGCAGGTCGCGCAGGTTCTCGGCGAAGACCTTGATGGCGACCTTCTCGGCCTCCTCGCGCAGCCGGGCGAACAGGTCGCGCTCCAGGCTGAGGCTGAGCTTGACCTTCCAGGTCCAGGCGATGGACTTGCGGATCAGCTCGTCGGCCGGCCGCTTGGCATGGCTCCAGCCCAGGTGGCGGGCGATGCGGCCTTCGGCCAGCGTCGGCTGGCCGGGGACCACTTCCTCGTCCAGCACCAGCTTGGCATCGAGCAGCTCCTGCGTGCGGCCCCGGAAGACCGCCAGCGCCCGGTGCGAGGGCACCGTGCGGATCGGCTCGGCATAGTCGAAGTAGTCGCGGAACTTGGCCACGTCGGGGTTGTTCGGGTCCTTGCCGTCCATGAGCTTGGACTGGAACAGGCCGTCCTCCCACAGCCACTCACGCAGCTTGCCAACCAGCGTGGCGTCCTCGGCCCAGCGTTCGGAGAGGATGTCGCGCACACCGTCGAGCACCGCGAAGCTGTCGGCAAAGCCGGCCTCGGCATTGACGAAGGCCGCGGCCTCGGCAGCCGGGTCCAGCGTGGGATCGGCGAACAGCTTGTCGGCCAGCGGCTCGATGCCTGCCTCGCGGGCGATCATGGCCTTGGTGCGGCGCTTGGGCTTGTAGGGCAGGTAGAGGTCTTCCAGTTCCTGCTTGGTCGGCACCGCCTCGATGGCCGCGCGCAGCTCGGGCGTGAGCTTGCCTTGCTCGTCGATGCTCTTGAGCACGGCCTCGCGGCGATCTTCCAGTTCGCGCAGGTAGGTCAGGCGCGTTTCGAGCTCGCGAAGCTGCGCATCGTCGAGGCCGTCGGTGGCTTCCTTGCGGTAGCGGGCGATGAAGGGCACGGTGGCGCCCCCGTCGAGCAGTTCGACGGCGGCATTGACCTGGGCCGGGCGGACCTGGAGTTCCGCCGCGATCTGAAGAAGGATCTTGTCCAGCACTTGGATGTTCGGGGGTCTGCGCAAAGGGGGCAGTTTGCCATAGGCCGCCACGGCCGCCGGAGGGCCAGCCCCGGCCTGCCCCGCGCGCTGGCGGCAGCCGCGACAAACTACCGCCGGGCTGCCGCGCCGGCCTCAGGCCGCCGGCGTGCCGGCCAGTGCCGCGGCATGGTCGCGCTCCAGGGCCGACCAGCGCCGCTCGCGCTCCAGGAAGTCGGCATAGGCCTCGGGCAGCTGCCCGCTCACCGTGGCATCGGCGTAGCGGGCCAGCATCTCGGCGTCGCTGCAGCGGGCCAGCGGGATCCAGTCGTCGCCGTGGCGGGCGCCCAGGATGCCGCCCGCAATGGCGGCGACCGTGTCGGTATCGCCGCCCTCCTCCACCACACCGGACAGCAGGGCCGCCGGCGCTTCCTGCCCTGGCCACAGGCCCACGCAGACAGCGTGCACGCCGCCCAGCTGGACAAACGCATGGTTGCTGGGCGGCGCCATGCCGCGCAGGTCGACGTCCAGCGACGCGGCCAACTCGGCAAGCGCCGCGCGCAGCGAGGCGAGGTCGGCCCAGGCAGTCGCGAGGAACTGCCGCAAGGTGGTGGACACGGCATGCGTCTGCGCCGCGTCGACCGGCGCCAGCAGGCCCTGCTGCGCCACCGCGGACTCGATGCCGGCCAGGTGGTCGGGCAGGCGCGCCCGCACCTCGGCCGCCTCCATGCCATCCACCAGCCAGGCACAGCAGGTGGCGACCGCCACCGCCAGGCTCACCGCACGGATGTCGGCATGGGTGGT
This sequence comes from Eleftheria terrae, assembly GCF_030419005.1. Lineage (NCBI taxonomy): Bacteria > Pseudomonadati > Pseudomonadota > Betaproteobacteria > Burkholderiales > Eleftheria > Eleftheria terrae. The sequence continues at coordinate 478,214 of NZ_CP106951.1, read as the reverse complement.
GACGGTGGCCTCCACCACCACCCGCAGCAGTTCGGCCGGGCGATCGTGGTACAGCGCACCGACCGGGGCGATCCGCATCGCCCCGCCGATGCCGGCGGTGTCGCTGCCGCACTGCAGCGGGGGCCAGCCTTCGGCGATCTTGGCGACGGCACTGCGGAAGTTGCGGCCGGTGCCGCGCCAGGCCTTGCGCCTGCGCCCCTGCAGCAGCTGCTCGGCCCAGCGCCCGACCTGCCAGCCGCCGTCCTGCAGGCAGCTGTGCAGCAGCACGATGGCTTGCTGGGTGTCGTCCGAATGCAGGCCGAGCGGCCGCAGGTGCTGGCGGATGTAGGGGTCGGCCGGGATGCGCTCCAGCGGGTAGCGTTCGGGCAGCGTCTGGTAGCGGCCGTAGACCTCGGCGATCAGCGGCTTGGGCCAGTACTCGACCGGGCAGCCGAGCACGTCGCCCCAGGCCAGGCCCAGCAGCGTGGCACGGGAGCGGGCGGCAAGGGTGGGATGCATGCGTGGATGTTCCTGGAAGGTGGCAGGCGGGCCTCCATTCTCCCAGCTTCCATTGCCGCGGGTGCGCCGCGCGCGGGCACCGCCTGGGCCGACGCCATGGCCCTCAGGGCGATTGCAGTGGGCCCGGGCCGCCTCCTAGAGTCGTCGAGCACGTCGATGCCGGTGCCTTTCCCCCACGGACGAATGCCTGCCTCATTGCTCTGCCGGGGACTGCCATTCACAGGAGGAATCCATGCAAGCTTCCAAGCGATCGTTTCTGGTTCGAAGCAGCGCCCTTGCCTTGCTGCTCGGCAGCCCGCGCTGGCCGCTGGCGCAGGACGGCCAGCCGCGGCTGGTCGTGTTCGGTGACAGCAATGTGGACAACGGCAACCTGTTTCGGCTGTCGCAAGGGCGGGCCAACCCGCCGCCTGCCTGGCAAGGACGGTCCTGCAACGGCCCGGTGGTGGCCGAGTACGCCGCCGCCCTGCTCGGCCTGCCCTTGGTGGACTATGCGGTAGGCGGTGCCACCACCGGCGTGGAAAGCGCCTACCGCCTTGCCAGCCCGCAGCCCGGTTACCCCAGCGGCACCGGGCTGCTGGGCCAGATCGATGCCTTCGAGCGGGCCGGGGATGTGCTGGGGCCGCAGGACCGGGTGCTGGTCTGGGCCGCGTCCAACGACATCCGCGGAGCCAACCGCCAGGACCGCCCGGCCCTCGAACGCCGCATCCAGCGCGCCTGCAGCAACATCGAGGCGGCGCTGCGCCAGTTGCACCGCCTCGGCGCCCGGCAGATCGTGGTGGCCAACCGCACCCCGCGCCCCGTGCTGGACGGCGACGACAACCTCAACGGCGTGGAACTCAACGCAGCCATTGCGCCGGCCGTGCAGCGCGCCGGGCAGGAGCTGGGCATCGGCCTGTGCCTCTACGACGCCTATGCCGCCATCCAGGCCATGATGACGGAGCCACAGCGGCACGGCTTCACCGAAGGCCGCGCCTTGTGCGTCGACCTCGACATCTGTGCCTGGGACAACTACGGCGGCGGCCAGCCGGTCGCCAGCGGCTATGTGCTGTGGGACGGGGCCCACAAGACCACCCGCACCCACTGCCTGATGGGCCAGCAGCTGGCGCAGGTGTTCAGGGCACTGTGAGGCCGGGGCCGCGGGTCAGCGCATGGCCTCGCGCAGTGCCTGGCGCAGCTGCTGGCCGATGTCCGGTCGGCCTTCGAAGGGGTCGCTCGGGTTGCGTCCCTGCACCACGTCTTCCAGGCGCTTCTGCACCATGCCCAGCGCCTGCGGATGGCTGTAGATGTAGAACTGCCGGTCACGCACGGCATCCAGCACCTTCTGCGCCACTTCCTGGGCGGTCACCTTGCCCGAGGTGACGGCCTTGGCGCTGGTCGCCTGGGCCACCAGCTGGCTGGGCGTGGGCTTGGCCTGGCTCAAGCTGTCCTTGGGCCGGTTGCGGTGCGACTCGTGGATGCCGGTCGGCACGAAGTAGGGGCATAGCACCGAGCAGTCCACCTGCTCGGTGACCAGGTGCAGGTCCTGGTAAAGCGTTTCGGACAGGCTCACCACCGCATGCTTGGTGACGTTGTAGACGCCCATGTTCGGCGCATTCAGCAACCCGGCCATCGAGGCGGTGTTGACGATGTGCCCCTGGTACTCCGGGTTGCTGCGGGCGGCCTCCAGCATCAGCGGCGTGAACACGCGCACCCCGTGGGCCACACCCATCAGGTTGACGCCCACCACCCATTCCCAGTCCTTCAGCGAGTGTTCCCAGATCAGGCCGCCAAAGGCCACGCCGGCATTGTTGAAGACCAGGTGCGGCACGCCGAAATGCTCGACCGTGGCGGCCCCCAGCGCCTCGACCTGGGCCGCATTGGACACGTCCAGCCGGAACGGCAGCACCCTGGCGCCGAGGCCGCGAACCTCCTCGGCCGCGCGGTCGAGCGCGTCCTGCTGCACGTCGGCCATCACGACGTTCATGCCCTGGGCCGCTGCCAGCCGGGCCAGCTCCAGGCCGAAGCCGGAAGCGGCGCCCGTCAGCACGGCCGTCTTGCCTTGGAAGGTCTTCATCGTCTGCTCCTGAATGGAAGATGTCATGCGGCGACGGCTTTCGCCTCGAAGCCGATGCGGGGGAAATGAACGTGAACGGTGCCGGCGCGGGGATCCGTGCGCCGCACGCTGAACCGCTGGGCATCGGCCTGCAGCAACTCGCCTTCCACCGGGTCGAGGGCGTAGTCGGTCGGCGTCACGGTCACCCGCTGGCCCAGCGCCATGCCACGCAGTCCCACCACCTGGGGCTGCTGCACCGGCAGCGGCTCGCTGGTGGCAGCGATCTCGATCGCTTCGGCCGCGCTGCGGTGCAGCGGCGCCTCGGCGTCCAGGCCCAGCGCGGCCATGCGGTCGAGCCAGCGCCGCACGCGGGGCGTGTCGTCGAAGACGCCCGCGATCGGCTTGAGCCGCAGCACAAACCACAGCGGGTGGTAGGTCGAGAAATCGGCCAGGGTGGGCGCCGCGCCGAGCAGAAAGTCCTGCGCCTGCAGTTGCTGCTCCAGCCAGCCCAGCGCGCTGCGCAGCTGCGCAGCGGCGACCGCCACCGGCAGCCGGGGGGCGTTGCTGCGCATCTTGCCGCGGTCTTCGGTGAAGGCCTGCACCACCGCGGGCGGCGCGCCGTCGAACAGGGCGGCGATGCCCGCCGGCTGGAAGGCGTAGGCGATGGCGGTCCAGAACAGCTGCCGGTCGGCCCAGTCGGCTTGCAGCCGGGCCGCGCCCTCGGTGGGGCGGCCGGAGGCATCGGTGGGGAACAGGCTGGGGGTGGGCTGGCGCGCTTCGAGCACATCCACGATCAGCGTGGTGTCGCAATAGATGTCGGCGCCGACCTGAAGGAAGGGCGTGCGCCGGTAGCCACCGGTCAGGGCCATGACATCCGGCTTCGGCATGACGGCCGGCACCACCACCGACTGCCAGGCCAGCCGCTTGTGCGCGAGGATGAGGCGGATCTTCTCCGAGAACGGCGAGCTGGCGTAGTGATGAAGGATGAGGTCTTGCATGGGGTTCCGGGTAGGCGCCGGGCCGGCGCAAAAAACGGGTTGTGCGGGTTCAGTGCGGCATGGCGCGGCCGACGATGCCGTCCACGTCCACCCCGGCCGGCAGGGTGCCGAAGGCCGCCGGGGCGCCAGCGCCCAGGCGCGAGGTGCAGAAGGCCTCGAACACGGCATCGGCGGAGTGCTGGCGCAGCAGCGCGGCCTGCAGCGCGAGCGCGACGTCCTGCGCGAGCCGGCGCGCCTCGCTTTCCGGCACGCCTGCGTCGATGCGCGACAGCAGCGAGGCGGCCAGCGCGTCGAGCCGCCGGTCGGCACCGGCCACCGGGCGCAGCTCGGCATCCAGCGCCGCCACCACGTCGTGCGCGGCGTCGCCGCTGCGCTTCTTCAACGCGCGCAACAGGTCCAGCGCCATCACGTTGCCCGCGCCTTCCCAGATGGAGTTGAGCGGCATCTCGCGGTAGATGCGTGCCATCACGCCTTCGCCGCCCTCCTCCACGTAGCCGTTGCCGCCCAGGCATTCCATCGCCTCCTGGGCGAAGGCGCTGCCACGCTTGCAGACCCAGTACTTGGCCACCGGCGTCAGCAGGCGGCGCATCTGGGCTTCGAAGGGATCGTCCTGCCGGTCCACCGCGCGGGCCAGGCGCAGGCTCAGCGCCAGGGCGGCCTCGCTTTCCAGCGCCAGGTCGGCCAGCACGTTGCGCATCACCGGCTGCTCGATCAGTGGCTTGCCGAAAGCCTGCCGCTCGGCGGTGTGGTGCAGGGCCAGGGCCAGCGCCTGGCGCATCAGGCCGCTGGTGCCGAGCGCGCAATCCAGCCGCGTCAGGCTGCCCATCTCCAGGATCTGCGGCACGCCGCGCCCTTCCTCGCCCACCAGCCAGGCCGAGGCGCCCTGGAACTCGACCTCGGAGCTGGCGTTGGCCTTGTTGCCGAGCTTGTCCTTCAGGCGCTGGATGCGCAGCGCGTTGAGGCTGCCGTCCGGCAGCAGCCGGGGCAGGAAGAAGCAGCTCAGGCCCGCCGGCGCCTGCGCCAGCACCAGGAAGGCATCGCACATCGGTGCCGAGAAGAACCACTTGTGCCCCACCAGCGCATAGCGCCGGCCCCAGGGGGTGTCTTCCTCGAAGCGGGCCTGCGTGGTGTTGGCCCGCACGTCCGAGCCGCCCTGCTTCTCGGTCATGCCCATGCCCATCGTGGCGCCGCGCTTGTCGGCCACCGGCAGGAAGCGGGGGTCGTACTCGGTGCTGCCCAGCTTGGCAAACCAGTCGGCCACCAGCGCCGGGTTGCCGCGCAGCGCGGGTGCCACCGCATAGGTCATCGAGATGGGGCACAGCACCGAGGGCTCCAGCTCGGTGAAGAGCATGAAGGCGGCCGCCCGCTCAATGTGCGCGCCGGGGCCCCGGGTCCACGGCGTGCCATGGAGGCCGTAGCGCACCGCAGTGGCCATCAGCTCGTGGTAGCTCGGGTGGAACTCCACCTGGTCGATCCGCCGGCCCCAGCGGTCGTGGCTGTGCAGCTGCGGCCCGTGCAGGTTGGCCAGGCGAGCATGGGCCTGCATCTCGGGCCGGCCCAGCGTCTCACCCAGCGCCTGCAGCCGGCTGTCGTCATGCCCGGGCAGGTGGAAGGCCAGCGCGTCGCGCAGCGGGCGGTGGCTGGCGTAGAGGTTGTAGCCACACAAGGGGCTGCTCTGGTTGAACACCTCGTGGGTGGTGTCGAAAGCGGCGGTGGACATGGGTTGGCCCTCCCCGGTGCCCGGCTTCAGACCAGCTTGACCAGCTGCTTGCCGAAATTGCGGCCCTTGAGCAGCCCCAGGAAGGCCTCGGGCGCCTGCGCCAGGCCGTCGGCCACGCTCTCGCGGTACTTGAGCTTGCCGGCGGCCACCAGGCTGCCCAGCTCCTTCAGCGCCTCCGGCCAATCCTGCATGTGCTCGCCGACGATGAAGCCCTGCAGCTTCAGCCGCTGCGTCAGGATGAGCTGCGGGTTCTTCATCGGGATGGGCTCGCCGTTGTAGCCGGAGATCATCCCGCACACCGCAATGCGGCCATGCGGCTTGATCTCCGACAGCACGGCGTCCAGCACCTGGCCGCCCACGTTCTCGAAATGGCCGTGGATGCCGTCCGGCGCGGCTGCGCGCAGCGCCGCGGCCAGCGCGGCCGCATCCTTGTGCTGCTTGTAGTCGATGCAGGCGTCGAAGCCCAGTTCCTCCTGCACATAGCGGCATTTCTCCTCGCCGCCGGCGATGCCGATGGCGCGGCAGCCACGGGCCTTGGCCAGTTGCCCCACCGCGCCACCCACCGCGCCGCTGGCGGAGCTGACCACGATGGTCTGGCCGGCCTGTGGGTCGATGATGCGCACCAGCCCGTACCAGGCCGTGACGCCCGGCATGCCCACCGCACCGAGGTAGGCCGACAGCGGCACATGGGTGGTGTCCACCTTGCGCAGCAGGCCGCGCTGGCCGGCATCGACCACCGCGTACTCCTGCCAGCCGCCCATGCCGACCACCTTGTCGCCGGGGCGGAACTGCTCGCTGCGGGAGTCGACCACCTCGCCCACCGTGCCGCCGATCATCACCTGGTTCAGCGGCTGCGGCTCGGCGTAGCTCTTGCCTTCACTCATGCGCCCGCGCATGTAGGGATCGAGCGAGAGGTAGTGGTTGCGCACCAGCACCTGGCCCTCGCGCAGCGCGGGCAGCGGCGTTTCCACCAGCTTGAAGTTGGCGGCACTCGGCTCGCCCTCGGGGCGCGATACCAGCAGGATCTGGCGGTTGATCGTCTCGGCCATGACTCGCTCCTTGTTCAGTCGGAACCAGCGCCGTCCAGGCGGCGCTGCAGGGGTTTGACATCGCGCTTGCCGGCGGCAAGCGCCCGCACGTACTTGAAGGTGCCGGTCGCATGCGCGATCCGCTCGCCGGCGCCGTTCAGGATCTCGCCTTCGCAGAAGGCCAGCGTCGCAGTGTGGTGCAGCAGCCGCCCGACGGCCCGCAGCTGCCCTTCGCCGGGCCGCATGAAAGTGGTCTTCATCTCGATGGTCACCACGCCGGGCCCGAAGTCGGGCCGGTCGCGGTTGATGCTGCGCGCGGCATGCGCCATCGCCACGTCGAGCAGCGTCATGCTGACACCGCCGTGCGCCACCAGGAAGGAGTTGCAATGCTCACGCTGCAAGGCCAGGGCCAGTTCGGCCTCGCCGTCGTCCATGCGCAGCAGCTCGAAGCCCAGGGCCTCGACGAAGGGAATGTGGACCGGAAACTGCACGTCGCCCGCCCTGGCGTCAACCGCCCACCAGGGCACTGACGCCGCCGTCCACCGCCAGCACCTGGCCGGTGATGTGCTTGCCGGCCTGCGAGGCGAACAGCAGGGCCGCGCCCTTCAGGTCCTCGTCATCGCCGATGCGCTGCAGCGGCGCATGGCGCGCCAGGTTCTCCGCGCCCACCTTCTCCAGCGTGCCACGGGTCATCTTGCTCGGGAACATGCCCGGCGCCAGCGCGTTGACCGTGATGCCGTAGCGGCCCCACTCGCAGGCCAGTGCCCGCGTGAAGTTGATGACCGCGCCCTTGCTGGTGTTGTAGGCGATGGTGTTCATGAAGGACGGGTTGCCGCCCAGCCCGGCGATGGAGGCGACATTGATGACCCGGCCGTGCCGGCGCGGGATCATGCTGCGCTTGGCCACCGCCTGGGTCAGCAGGAAGATGGCGCGGATGTTGAGGTCCATCACCTTGTCCCAGGCTTCCACCGGGTGGTCCTCGGCCGGTGCGCCCCAGGTGGCGCCGGCGTTGTTGACGAGGATGTCGACCGGGCCGAGCCGCTGCAGCGTCTCGTCGGCCAGGCGCTGCACATCTTCATCCTTGCTGGCGTCGGCTGCCACCCAGCGGGCGTCGATGCCGCGGTCCTGCAGGTGGGCCATCGCCTCCTCCAGGTCCTGCGCCTTGCGCGAACTGAGCATCAGCTTGGCGCCAGCCTCGCCGAGCGCTTCCGCGATCTGCAGGCCCAGGCCGCGCGAGCCGCCGGTGATCAAGGCCGTGCGGCCGCTCAGGTCAAAGAGGGAATTCACGCTCATACGGACACTCGTTGAGGTTGAGGAAAAACGCGGGCGGCAGCCGCCCTGCGCACGGCGCCTGCCGCGCGCCACAGTGATCGATGTACCCGGCCACCGCAGTGGCCGCCGTCAAAGCCGCGCGGGCGCGGTGGGCGCGAACGACAGGTCGTCGGCCAGGTCCACGTCGGCGGCAGGCGGGCCGGTCACGTAGTCGAGCACCGCGCGCGACAGGCGCAGCCGCCCGAGCTGGGCGCCGACCGCCTTGTGGTGCGGATGCTCCTGGTAGGCGTCGAGCGCGGCCTTGTCGGTGAAGGTCGACACCAGCACCACGTCGTGGCTGGCTTCCAGCCGCTTGGTGCGGATGCCGACTTCGAACTCGACCATGCCGGGCACCAGGCTCTTGCAGCTGTCCAGCAATTCCTTGAACTTGGGTGCGTCGGCGGCATCGTTGAGCTGCCACATGACGATGTGCTTGATCATCCCTGCTTCTCCGATGACGGCATGCGCGAGCGCACGTAGATCAGCACGAAGCCGACTGCCGCGCCCGCCGCACCGCCCAGCATAATTCCCTGGCCGAGCGCCTCTTCGCGGCGCGCCACGAAGACGCCCAGGCACAGCAGCAGCAGCCCACCGTAGATCAGCACCCAGGTCCAGGTTTCGAGCTTGCGAGTGTTCATGTCGGTACTCAAGAAGGAGACAGCGAAGGCTGCAGCGTACCCGGTTCAGAACCAGGCGTCCTGCATCTCCCGGCAGGTCGCGTCGCGGCTCTCGACCACCGCCAGCCAGGCATCGATGCGCGGCAGCTCATAGCGGAAGAAATAGCGCGCCGCTGCCAGCTTGCCTTGCAGGAAGTCGGCCTCGCCGCCCTGCTCCAGCGCCTGCCTGGCACACAGCGCCACCTCCAGCCACACCCAGGCCAGCACCAGGTGGCCGAAGGCCTGCAGGTAAGGCGTGGCATTGGCCAGGGCTTCCTGCGGGTCGCCGGTGGCCCAGGCGGCCTTGGTGGTCTGGCCGACACGCGCCAGCGCGCGCGCCAGGGCGGTGGCCGGCTCGGCCAGCGGGCCGGCCTGCAAGGCCCGCTCGATCGTCGCGTTGACCTTCTGCGCCAGCAGCAGCAGGCCCTTGCCACCGTCCATCACCACCTTGCGGCCCAGCAGGTCCAGCGCCTGGATGCCGTGGGCGCCCTCGTGGATCATGTTCAGCCGGTTGTCGCGCCAGTACTGCTCCACCGGGAAGTCGCGGGTGTAGCCATAGCCGCCATGCACCTGGATGGCCAGGCTGTTGGCCTCCAGGCACCATTCGCTGGGCCAGCTCTTGGCGATGGGGGTCAGCACCTCCAGCAGCAAACCGGCTTCGGCGGCCGCCTCCGGCGTGCCGGTGGCCTGCTCGTCGACCAGCCGTGCGCAGTACAGCGCCAGCGCCAGCGCGCCTTCGCAGTACGCCTTCTGCGCCAGCAGCATGCGCTTGACGTCGGCATGCTGGATGATGGGCACCTGCGGCTGGCTGGCGTCCTTGCCACCGGGGCCCACGGGGCGGCCCTGCGGCCGCTGGCGGGCATAGTCGAGCGAGGCCAGGTAGCCGGCATAGCCCAGCATCGTCGCGCCCAGGCCCACGCCGATGCGCGCCTCGTTCATCATGTGGAACATGCAGGCCAGGCCCTGCCCGGGCCGGCCCACCAGGTAGCCGACGGCGCCGGCCTGCCCGCGCACCGGGAAGCGCCCCTCGCCGAAGTTCAGCAAGGTGTTGGTGGTACCGCGGTAGCCGCACTTGTGGTTCAGGCCGGCCAGCACCACATCGTTGCGCTCACCGGTGAGCCGGCCTTCGCGGTCCACCAGGTGCTTGGGCACCACGAACAGCGAGATGCCCTTGACACCGGGCACCAGCCGGCCGTCGGGCCCGGGGATCTTGGCCAGCACCAGGTGCACGATGTTCTCGGTGATCTCGTGCTCGCCGCCGGAGATCCACATCTTGTGGCCCTTGAGCCGGAAGCGCGGGCCGAGCGGGTCGGCTTCGAAGTCGGCGCCGTCGGGCTCGGCCCGGGTGGCCACGTCCGACAGGCTGGAGCCGGCCTGCGGCTCGCTCAGGCACATGGTGCCGAACCAGTGGCCGGCGAACTCATTGCGGGCAAACACCTCCTTCTGGGCCGGCGTGCCGTGGGCCATCAGCAGGTTGGCGTTGCCGTTGGTCAGCATCGCGTAGCCGCCCAACGCCACGCTGGCCATCGAGAAGAAGCTGTTGGCCGCCATCTCCACCACGCAGGGCAGCTGCATGCCGCCCTGCTCGAAGTCCTGCGCGGCGGCCAGCATGCCGGAGTCCACGTAGGCCCGCAACGCCTCGTGGGTGGCGCGCGGCAGCTGGACCCGCTCGCCGTCGAAGTGCGGCTCCTCGGTGTCGGACAGCCGGTTGAAAGGTGCGAACTTCTCGCGCGCGATGCGCTCGCAGGTGTCGAGCACCGAGGCGAAGGTCTCGCCAGTGTGCTCGGCAAAGCGCGGCCGCGCCGTCAGCGCACCAATGTTCAGCCAGTCGTTGAGCAGGAAGTCGAGGGTAGGACGCATCGCAGGGTTCCGGGCAGGAAGATGAAAGGCCGGCGGCCGCGGCAAGTGCGCCGGCGATGGCCATGTGGCCAGTCCGGCGCCATGCCGGGCGGCACACGGTCGGTGCCGTGGGCCGCCAGGCGGTCAGAGCACCTCGAACACGCCGGCCGCGCCCATGCCGCCGCCGATGCACATCGTGACGCAGACCCGCTTGGCGCCGCGCCGCTTGCCTTCGATCAGCGCATGGCCGACCAGGCGCTGGCCGCTCACGCCGTAGGGATGGCCCACCGCGATGGCGCCGCCGTTGACATTGAGCCGGTCCATCGGAATGCCCAGCGTGTCGGCGCAGTACAGCACCTGCACCGCGAAGGCCTCGTTCAGCTCCCACAGGTCGATGTCCGAGACCTGCAGGCCCAGGCGCTTGAGCACCTTGGGCACCGCGAAGACCGGGCCGATGCCCATTTCGTCCGGCTCGCAGCCGGCCACCGCAAAGCCCAGAAAGCGGCCCAGTGGCTTGAGCCCCTTCTGCTCGGCCAGCTGCGCGTTCATCACCACGCAGGCGCCGGCACCATCGGAGAACTGGCTGGCATTGCCCGCCGCGATCACGCCGCCCGGCAGCGCCGTGCGGATGCCGGCCACCGCCTCGTAGGTGGTGCCGGGCCGCAGGCCCTCGTCCTGTGTCACGGTGACTTGCTTGGTGCGCATGCCCATGACCGGGTCGGCCACGCCGGCGGTGACGGTGATCGGCACCATCTCGTCATTGAACTTGCCGGCCTCCTGGGCGGCACAGGCCTTCTGCTGGCTGGCGGCGCCGTACTGGTCCATGCGCTCGCGCGGGATCTGGTAGCGCTTGGCGACCTGCTCGGCGGTCTGCAGCATGCTCCAGTAGATCTCGGGCTTGTGCTCCATCAGCCAGCCCTCGCGGTACATGTGGGTGTTGGCCTCGTTCTGCACGCAGGAGATGCTCTCGACGCCGCCGGCGACATAGACGTCGCCTTCGCCCGCGATGATGCGCTGGGCCGCCATCGCGATCGTCTGCAGCCCGCTGGAGCAGAAGCGGTTGATGGTGACGCCGCCGACGCTCACCGGCAGGCCGGCCCGCAGTGCGATCTGGCGGGCGATGTTGCCGCCGGTGGCGCCTTCGGGCGTGGCGCAGCCCATCAGCACGTCGTCGACCTCCGCGCCGTCGATGCCGGCGCGCTCGACGGCGGCCTTCACGACATGGCCGCCCAGCGTGGCGCCGTGGGTCATGTTGAACGCGCCCTTCCACGACTTGGCAAGCGGGGTGCGGGCAGTGGATACGATGACAGCGTCGGTCATGGAGCAACTCCTAGGAATTTTCGGGTCATGGCAGTCTCCGTGGGCGGCGCCGGCTCAGCTGAAGGTCTTGCCTTCTTCGGCCAGCCGGGCGAGCAGCGGCGCCGGTTCCCAGAACTGCGCGTCGTCGTGCGGGTTCTTCTGGAAGCGCTTCATCGCCTGCACCACGTTGAACAGGCCGACGGTGTCGGCATAGCACATCGGGCCGCCACGGAAGAGCGGGAAGCCGTAGCCCGTCAGGTAGACCATGTCGATGTCGGAGGCCCGCTGGGCGATGCCTTCCTCCAGGATCTTGGCGCCTTCATTGACCAGCGCATACACCAGGCGGCCGACGATTTCGTCGTCGCTGATGCGGCGGGCCTGCAGGCCCAGTTCGGCACGGTGCTTCTCGATCATCTCGTTGACCAGCGGCGACGGGATCGGGTCGCGCTTGCCCGGCTTGTAGTCATACCAGCCGGCGCCCGTCTTCTGGCCGAAGCGGCCCATCTCGCACAGCAGGTCGGCCGTCTTGCTGTAGCGCATGTGCGGCTTCTCCTGGTAGCGGCGCTTGCGGATGTACCAGCCCACGTCGTTGCCGGCCAGGTCGCCGACGCGGAAGGGGCCCATCGCGAAGCCGAAGCGCTCGGCTGCCTTGTCCACCTGCTCGGGCGTGGCGCCTTCCTCCAGCAGGAAGCCGGCCTGGCGCGAGTACTGCTCCAGCATGCGGTTGCCGATGAAGCCGTCGCAGACCCCGGAGACCACTGCCGTCTTCTTGATCTTCTTGGCCAGCTGCATCACGGTGGCCAGTACGTCCTTGGCGGTCTTCTCGCCACGGATCACCTCCAGCAGCTTCATCACGTTGGCCGGGCTGAAGAAGTGCATGCCGACCACGTCCTCGGGCCGGCGGGTGAAGCCAGCGATCTTGTTGACGTCCAGCGTGGAAGTGTTGGAGGCCAGGATCGCGCCCGGCTTCATCACCTCGTCCAGCGTTTTGAAGACCTGTTCCTTGACGCCCAGGTCCTCGAACACCGCCTCGATCACCAGGTCGGCGTCCTTGATGTCGTCATAGCTGAGCGTGGTGCTCAGCAGCGCCATGCGCTGCTCGTACTTGTCCTGCTTGAGCTTGCCCTTCTTCACCTGCGCTTCGTAGTTCTTGCGGATGACGCCGATGCCGCGGTCCAGCGCCTCCTGCTTCATCTCGATGATGGTGACCGGGATGCCGGCGTTGAGGAAGTTCATCGAGATGCCGCCGCCCATGGTGCCGGCGCCGATGACGGCCACCTTGGCGATCGGCCGCACGGCCGTGTCTTCCGGCACGTCGGGGATCTTGCTGGCGGCGCGCTCGGCGAAGAAGGCATGGCGCAGGGCCTTGGACTCGGGCGTCATCATCAGCGCCGCGAACTGCTCGCGCTCGAAGAGCATGCCGTCATCGAACTTCTTCTGCACCGCCGCCTCGACGCAGTCCACGCACTTGGCCGGCGCCGGGAAGTTCTTGGCCACCGCGCCCACCGTGTTGCGGGCGAACTGGAAGTAGCCGTCCGGGTTGGCATGCTCGGCCTTCAGGTGGCGCACCAGCGGCAGCGGCCGCACATCGGCCACCTCGCGGGCGAACGCGATGGCCGCCGGCAGCAGCTCGCCGTCGATGATGCGGTCGAACAGCTTCTGCCCCGGCGCGGCCGCCAGCAGCTCGCTCTTCACCGGCTCGCCGCTGACGATCATGTTCAGCGCGGTCTCGACGCCGATCGCACGCGGCAGGCGCTGCGTGCCGCCGGCCCCGGGCACCAGGCCCAGCTTGACCTCGGGCAGCGCCACCTGGGTGCCGGGCGCCGCCACGCGGTAGTGGCAGCCGAGCGCCAGCTCCAGCCCGCCACCCATGCACACCGAGTGGATCGCCGCCACCACCGGCTTGGCGCTGTTCTCCACACGCCCGATGACGCTCAGCAGGTTGGGTTCCTGCAAGGCCTTGGGCGAGCCGAACTCGCGGATGTCGGCCCCGCCCGAGAAGGCCCGGCCGGCACCGGTGATGACGATGGCGCGAACCTCGGCATCGTCCTCCGCCCGGGCAATGCCGTCGGTGAGGCCCTTGCGGGTGTCGTAGCCCAGGCCGTTGACCGGTGGGTTGTTCAGGGTAATCACGGCCACGTCGCCGTGGCGCTCATAACTGGCACTCATCCGTAGGCTCCCGTCTAAAAATAGAACGCTCGTTCGATTCTAAGAAGCACTCACGCCGGCGTGTTGTCGCCGGCGTGACAAATCGATTGTGGCCGATCGGTGGGAAGGCGGTGGAACGGGGCAGGACGGGCGGCGCCAGGGCCGGGCACAAGGCGCCGCAGCACGCACGCGGCGGCCCCGGCAGGCCCGCGCCTCACACCTCGAGCCACTCCTTGCGCACGGACGCATGGCCGCGCAGCTCCGCTGGTGTGCCTTCGAACACGATGCGGCCATGCCCCATCACGTAGCACCGCTGCGAGATTTCGAGCGCGATGGTGAGTTTCTGCTCCACCAGCAGCACGCTGACGCCGCGTCGCTCCAGCTCCTTCAGGTAGGCGGCCACCAGTTCGACGATCTTGGGCGCCAGGCCCTCGGTGGGTTCGTCGATCATGATCAAGTCGGGGTCGCCCATCAGCGTGCGGCACAGCGTCAGCATCTGCTGCTCGCCGCCCGAGAGCACGCCGGCCTCGGTGTGCTGCCGCTCCTTCAGCCGCGGAAAGAGCCGGTACATGTCGTCAAAGCTCCAGCGGCCGCCACCGCCGCGGCGCTTTTGGCCGAGCAGCAGGTTCTGGTGCACCGTCAGGCGAGGAAAGATGTCGCGGTTCTCGGGCACGTAGCCAATGCCCTGGTGCGCGATGTCGAAGGCCGGCCGCCCCAGCAGCTCCTGGCCCTTGAAGCGCACCGAGCCCTGCCCGTTCACCAGGCCCATGATTGCCTTCACGGTGGTGGAGCGGCCGGAGCCGTTGCGCCCCAGCAGGCTGACGATCTCGCCGGGCTGGACCTGCAATGTCACGCCGTGCAGGATATGGCTCTTGCCGTAGAAGGCATGCAGTTGGTTCAGCTGCAGCATGTCAGGCTCCCGCTGCTTCGGCCTGGCGCTGTGGCGCCCCATCGGCCTGCTGGGCGGCCAGCACCGAGCCCAGATACGCTTCCTGCACGCGCGGATTCGCACGCACGGCCTCCGGCGTGTCGAAGGCGATCACTTCGCCGTAGACCAGCACGGCGATCTTGTCGGCCAGACCGAACACCACCCCCATGTCGTGCTCCACGGTGAGCAGCGTGCGGCCTTCGGTGACTTCGCGGATCAACTGGATGAAGCGGGTGGTTTCCGAGCTGCTCATGCCGGCGGTGGGTTCGTCCAGCAGGATCACCCGGCTGCCGCCGGCGATGGTGATGCCGATCTCCAGCGCCCGGCCCTCGGCATAGGTCAGGTTGGCGGCCAGCACGTCGCGCTTGCGCTCGAGCTGGATCATTTCCACGATGCGCTCGGCCTGCTCGTTGGCATCGTGCAGGTCCGCCAGGAACTTCCAGAAGGCATAGCGGTAGCCCAGCGACCACAGCACCGCGCAGCGGATGTTCTCGAACACCGACAGGCGGCCGAACAGGTTCGACACCTGGAAGCTGCGGGCCAGCCCCCGGCGGCTGATCTCGTAGGGCTTGCGCCCGTCGATGCGCTCGCCGCCCAGCAGGATCTCGCCGCTGCTGATGCCGAAGCGCCCGCTGATCAGGTTGAAGAGCGTCGACTTGCCCGCGCCGTTCGGCCCGATGATGGCCACCCGCTCGCCGGCCTGCACCTGCAGGCTGGCGCCGCGGATGATCTCGGTCTTGCCGAAGCTCTTGCGGACGTTCTTCAGTTCCAGCGCGTAAGTCATGCGGCCCCCCGGCGGCGCGTGTCGTGCTCGATCTCTTCCTGGATGCGGTGCCACTCGCGCCCGAAGCGCCGGCGCGCCAGCTCGAAGGCCACCAGGCCCACGCCCGCGAGCGCCGCGGCCGCCAGCCAGCTGCCGGCCGAGCCGGTGTCCAGCGTCGCGCCCAGGAAGCGCAGCGGCCCGCCGATCGCAGCGTTCAGCTGGCGGTGGTAGACCATTTCGATCAGCGCGCCCACGCCGGCCAAGAGCGGCAGCGCCGCGAGCAGCACCTGCGCATACGGCCCGGCCAGCCGGCGCAGCTTGCCATGGGCCGCCACCCGCAGGTTCATCATGATGAGGCTGGCGATGCCGCCGGGCGCGAACATCACCATGAACAGGAACACCAGGCCCAGGTAGAGCAGCCAGGCCTTGGTCAACTCCGACAGCAACACGAAGGCGATGACCATCAGCACCGCGCCGATGATCGGCCCGAAGAAGAAGGTCGCCCCGCCGAGGAAGACGAACAGCAGGTAGGCCCCCGAGCGCGCCGCCCCCACCACCTCGGCCGTGACGATCTCGAAGTTGAGCGCCCCCAGCCCGCCGGCGATGCCGGCGAAGAAGCCCGAGAGGATGAAGGCCAGGTAGCGCACCACCTGGGTGCTGTAGCCGATGAACTCGACCCGCTCCGGGTTGTCGCGCACCGCGTTCAACATGCGGCCCAGCGGCGTGCGGGTGAAGGCGAACATCAGCCCGGTGCAGACGAAGCAATACAGGGCAATCAGGTAGTAGAGCTGGATCTGCGGGCCGAAGCTGATGCCCAGCGTGGTGCCGGTGACGCGGTCGCCGGTGATGCCGCCCTCCCCGCCGAAGAACTCGGGGAACATCAGCGACATGGCCCAGACCAGCTCGCCGACACCCAGCGTGATCATCGCGAACGGGGTGCCCGACTTCTTGGTGGTGACCCAGCCCAGCAACACTGCAAAGCCCAGGCCGGTGAGGCCGCCCACCAGCGGCAGCAGGCTCACCGGCATGGCCAGGCTGCCGCTGGAGACCGCGTTCAGCGTGTGCATCGTCAGGAAGGCGCCCAGGCCCGAGTACACCGCATGCCCGAAGCTCAGCATGCCGCCCTGGCCGAGCAGCATGTTGTAGGCCAGGCAGGCAATGATGGCGATGCCCATTTGCGAGAGCATGGTCATCGCCAGGCTGCTGCTGAACAGCAGCGGCGCAACCAGCAGCACCAGCGCGTAGCCGCTCCAGACCGCCCAGCGGCCGAGGTTGCGGGGTTTGAAGACGTAGACCGTGGCTTGCATGGCGTCAGCCCTCGCGGGTGCCCAGCAGGCCGCGGGGTCGGAAGATGAGGATGAGCACGAGGAAGAGGTAGGGCAGGATGGGCGCGACCTGGGAGATCGTCAGCCGCAGCACCGGCCAGCCGAAGGTGTCCGGCCCTGCCTGCCAGCCGACGGCCGAGAACAGGTGGGCCAGCGAGTAGTCCATGGCGACGGCGAAGGTCTGGATCACGCCGATCAGCAGCGACGCCAGGAAGGCCCCTGCCAGCGAGCCCATGCCGCCCACCACCACCACCACGAAGATGATGGAGCCGACCGTGCCGGCCATGCCGGGTTCGGTGACGAAGGCATTGCCGCCGATCACGCCGGCCAGCCCTGCCAGCGCCGCGCCGCCACCGAACACCAGCATGAAGACGCGCGGCACGTTGTGGCCCAGCGCCTCCACCATCTCGGGATGCGTCAGCGCCGCCTGGATCACCAGGCCGATGCGGGTGCGCGTGAGCAGCAGGTAGACCGCCAGCAGCATCAGCACCGCCACCAGCATCATGAAGCCGCGATAGGCCGGAAACTGGGTGCAGTTGATCACCACCGCTGCATCGGCCGAGCTGCACAGCTCGGCGGCCGCGCGGCCCCAGCTCAGGTCCATGCCGCCCACCGAGGAGCTGATGATGGTGAACAGGGGCCCGTCCAGCGCTGCCGGCACCGGGTAGTTGACGGCCGAGCGGCCCCACACCAGCTGCACCACCTCCAGCACCACATAGGACAGGCCGAAGGTGATCAGCAGCTCGGCCACATGGCCGAAGGGGTGCACCCGCCGCAGGCAGAAGCGCTCGAACAAGGCGCCCAGGCCGCCCACCAGCAGCGGCGCCACCAGCAGCGCCGGCCAGTAGCCGAACCACTGGGTGGTCTGGTAGGCCAGGTAGGCGCCCAGCATGTAGAAGCTGGCGTGCGCGAAGTTCAGCACGCCCATCATGCTGAAGATGAGGGTCAGGCCGGAGCTGAGCATGAACAGCAGCAGTCCGTAGCTCACGCCGTTGAGCATCGAGATCGCGAAGAACGAGGACTCCATCGTGGCTCGCAAGCGTCGGCGAAGACGCAGCAGTCAAAAAAAGGGCCCGATGCCTTTGCAGTTCATCGGGCCACGCAGAGGCAGCAGAAGGAACGCTCAGGCTGCCACGGTCATGAGGGCCGCTTCATCTGGCAGGACGTCGGCGTGCTCGACACATAGGGGTCGAACTGCTTGACCGGGGCAAAGGTGTAGCCCGTGTTTTCGGCACTGTAAGCGTTCTTGGCATCCACCTTCTGCCAGCGCGAGATGTAGAGGCCCTGCTGCAGCTGGTGGTCGGACTTGCGCATCTCCACCTCGCCGTTGAAGCTCTTGAAGCGCAGGCCTTCCATGGCGGCGGCCACCTTCACCGGGTCGGTGGACTTGGCCTTGGCCATCGCCTCGCTGAGCAGCGCGTAGGCATGGTAGGTGGCGCCGGTGTACCAGTCGTCGTTGAAGCGCTGCTTGAACTCGGCCATCAGCCGCGCATGCTCGCCGGGCAGGTTGTGGTGGTTGTAGGCCACCTGGTAGACACGGCCCTCGGCGGCGGCGCCCATCGCGGTCGGCGTGCCGCTCACGCCGCCGTAGTAGGTGTAGAACTTCGCGTTCAGGCCGGCGTCGTTGGCCGCCTTCACCAGCAGCGTGAGGTCCGACCCCCAGTTGCCGGTGATGACGGTGTCGGCCCCCGACGCCTTGATCTTCGCGACATAGGGCGCGAAGTCGCGCACCTGGGCCAGCGGGTGCAGGTCTTCGCCGACGATCTGGATGTCCTTGCGCTTGCGCGCCAGGTTGTCTTTCGCGAACTTGGCCACCTGCTGGCCGTGCGCGTAGTTCTGGTTGATCAGGTAGACCTTCTTGATCTCCGGCTGGTCTTTCATGAAGGTGGTGAGGGCCTCCATCTTCATGGACGTGTCGGCGTCCACCCGGAAGTGCCAGTAGCTGCACTTGGCATTGGTGAGGTCCGGGTCCACCGCCGCATAGTTGACGAACAGCACTTCCTTGCCGGGATTGCGGTCGTTGTGCTTGTTGATGGCGTCGACCAGCGCCAGTGCGGCCCCCGAGCCGTTGCCCTGCACCACGTAGCGCACGCCCTGGTCGATGGCGGACTTCAGCGCGTTGAGGCTCTCCTGGGGGCTCAGCTTGTTGTCGATGCCGATGACCTCGAACTTCACGCCGGCCGCGTTCTTCTTGCTGAACTGCTCGGCCAGGAACTGGAAGCTCTTGAGCTGGTTCTGGCCCACCGTGGCCATCAGGCCGCTCAGCGGATCGATCCATGCGATCTTGACGGTCTCACCCTTCTGCGCGAGGGCCGGGCCGCTGCACAACGCAGCCGTGGCACAAGCAAGGACCGAGGGAAGATGCACAAGGCGAAACTGCATGGCGGGGTCTCCTCTCATGTGTGTGTGTCGGCATGCACATCCTCAGGTTAGCGGACTTGCAATCACGCACTCAGAGGGATTGCCCGTACCGGTTGTCGCGAGTGCGACAACCGGCCTGCCGCCTCATGCAGCGGGCAGCACATGATGCGCAAACAGCTCACGCAGCTTGAGCTTCTGGATCTTGCCGGTGGCCGTGTGCGGGATCTCGTCGACGAACACCACGTCGTCGGGGATCTGCCACTTGGCGATCTTGCCTTCGTAGAAGCCGAGGATGTCTTCCTTGCTCGGCGTCTGCCCCGGCTTCCTCACCACCACCAGCAGCGGCCGCTCGTCCCACTTCGGGTGCTTGCAGGCGATGGCCGCCGCTTCGTGCACCGCGGGGTGCGCCATCGCGATGTTCTCGAGGTCGATGGAGCTGATCCACTCGCCGCCGGACTTGATGACATCTTTGGACCGGTCGGTGATCTGCATGAAGCCGTCCGCATCGATGGTGGCCACGTCGCCGGTCGGGAACCAGCCTTGCTGCAGCGGCGACTCCGGCCGCTTGAAGTAGCTGCGGATCACCCAGTGCCCGCGCACCAGCAGGTCACCCGCGGCCTGGCCGTCCCAGGGCAGCGGCGTCTCGCCGTCGTTGCCGGTGATCTTCATGTCGATGCCATAGATCACCCGGCCCTGCTTCTCCAGCAGCCGGCGCTGGTCTTCCACCGACAGCTGGTCGTGCTTGCCCTTGAGCTTGGACAGCGTGCCCAGCGGCGACAGCTCCGTCATGCCCCACGCATGGATCACGCTGACGGCGAACTCGTCCTCCAGCGTGCGGATCATCGCCGGCGGGCAGGCCGAGCCGCCGATGACCGTGCGCTTGAAGGTGCTGAACTGCAGCCGGTTCTGCTTCATGTAGGTGATCAGGCCCAGCCAGACGGTCGGCACACCGGCGCTGAAGCTGACCTTCTCGGACTCGAACAGCTCGTAGAGCGACTTGCCGTCCAGGTGCGGGCCCGGCATGACCAGCTTGGCACCGACCAGCGGCACCGAATACGGCAGGCCCCAGGCATTGACATGGAACATCGGCACCACCGGCAGGATCACGTCGCGGCCGGAGCAGTCCATGGCATCGGGCAGCGCTGCGGCGTAGGCATGCAGCACGCTGGAGCGGTGGCTGTAGACGGCACCCTTCGGATGGCCGGTGGTGCCGGAGGTGTAGCAGATGCTGGAGGCGGTGTTCTCGTCGAACTCGGGCCACTCGTAGCGCCCGTCCTCCGACTCCACCAGCTCGTCATAGCATTGCAGGGCCAGCGGGCTGTGCGCCGGCATGTGGGCACGGTCGGTCATCAGCACGAAGTGCTGCACGGTCTTGAGCAGCGGCGCCAGCTTCTCCACCAGGGGCAGGAAGGTGAGGTCGAAGCACAGCACCCGGTCTTCGGCATCGTTGATGATCCAGGCGATCTGCTCGGGGAACAGGCGCGGATTGACGGTGTGGCACACCAGGCCGGAACCGGAACTGCCGTAGTAGATCTCGAAGTGCCGGTAGCCGTTCCAGGCCAGCGTGCCGACCCGGTCGCCCGGCTCGCAGCCCAGCCGCTGCAGGGCCTGGGCCAGCTTGCGGGCGCGCAGCTCGGCGTCGCGGTAGGTGTAGCGGTGCACATCGCCTTCCACCCGCTTGGAGACGATCTCGACGTCGCCGTTGTGCCGCGCGGCGTGCACCAGCAGCGACGAGATCATCAACGGCATTTGCATCATCTGGCCCATCAGGCGTGACATGGTCTTCTCCTCCAGCATGAACGGTGAAACGAGTCGGTCGGCGGGCATGATAGGAACCGTGCTGCAGCGCAGCGTATGCCGTTTTCCCTAGCCCGCTGTCGCCGGGGCGACTCACGCCCAGGCACTGCCCGGCGCGAGGCCCTGCGGCCCGTGCTGCAATCGCTGCACCGCTAAACTGGCCCGCATGAACCTGCCGCTGGAAGTCCCCGCGCCGGCCACGCCCGCCGCCTTGTCATGGACCAATGGCTACGCCCGCCTGGGGGACGAGTTCTTCACCCGGCTTGCCGCGCAGGCCTTGCCCGCTCCCCGCTGGATCGACAGCAGCCCGAGCCTGGCCGCCGAGCTGGGCTGGCCCGCCGACTGGACCACCCGCGAAGACTGGCAGGCACTGGCCTGCTTCAGCGGTGCGGCGCCCTGGCCCGGCATGGAGCCACTGGCCACCGTCTACAGCGGGCACCAGTTCGGCGTGTGGGCCGGCCAGCTGGGCGACGGCCGGGCCCTGCTGCTGGGCGAGGTGGAGGCGCCGGGCGGCCAGCCGCAGGAGCTGCAGCTCAAGGGCAGCGGCCGCACCCCGTACTCGCGCATGGGCGACGGCCGGGCGGTGCTGCGCTCCTCCATCCGCGAGTTCCTGTGCTCCGAAGCCATGCACGGCCTCGGCATTCCAACCACCCGGGCGCTGGCGCTGGTGCGCTCGGACCTGCCGGTGCACCGCGAGGTGATCGAAACCGCGGCCATCGTCACCCGGGTGGCGCCCAGCTTCGTGCGCTTCGGCCACTTCGAGCACTTCGCCCACCATGACATGCCGCAGCAACTGCGCCAGTTGACCGACTTCGTCATCGAGCGCCATTACCCGGAGTGCCGCGACACCGCCGAACCCTGCGCGGCGATGCTGGAGCAAGTGGCACGGCGCACCGCCCAGCTGATGGCCGATTGGCAGGCGGTCGGCTTCTGCCATGGGGTGATGAACACCGACAACATGTCCATCCTCGGCCTCACGATCGACTACGGGCCCTTCGGCTTCCTGGACGCCTTCGACCCCGGGCACATCTGCAACCATTCGGACCACCAGGGCCGCTATGCCTACAACCGGCAACCCAACATCGCCTTCTGGAACCTGCACGCGCTGGCCCAGGCGCTGCTCCCGTTGATAGGCGAGACCGACCTTGCGCTGCAGGCGCTACAGCCGTACAAGGCCGTCTTTGCCGAGACGATGGAGGCGCGCATGCGCGCCAAGCTGGGCCTGCGGCAGGCGCTGGCGGCCGACCGCGAGCTGATCGATGACCTGCTGCGCCTGATGGCGCAGGACCGGGCAGACCTGACGATCACCTTCCGCCGGCTCTGCGATTTCTCCAGCGCCGACACTGCCGACAACCGCCCGGTGCGCGACCTCTTCATCGACCGCGGCGCCTTCGACGCCTGGGCGGTCCGCTACCGCGAGCGGCTGCAGCAGGACGGCGGCAGTGACGCAGAGCGCAGCGCCCGCATGAAGCGCGTCAACCCGAAGTACGTGCTGCGGAACCATCTGGCCGAAGTGGCGATCAGACGTTCGCAGGCCGGTGACGACGAGGAAGTGCGCCGCCTGCGCCGCGTGCTGGAGCGTCCCTACGACGAGCAGCCCGAACACGAGGCCTATGCGGGCTTCCCGCCTGACTGGGCGCAAACGTTGGAGGTATCCTGTTCGTCATGAGCAAGGACCACGAGATCAAGAAGAGCGACGAGGAATGGCGCCAGCAGCTCGACCCGCTGCAATACCAGGTGACGCGGCATGCCGCGACCGAGCGCCCCTTCACCGGCAAGTACTGGGACCACCAGGCCGACGGCGTCTACCGCTGCGTCTGCTGCGGCGAACCCTTGTTCGATTCGTCCAGCAAGTTCGACGCCGGCTGCGGCTGGCCCAGCTACTTCGAGCCGCTGGCCGAGGACGCGATCGACCGCGAGATGGACCACAGCCACGGCATGGTCCGGGTCGAGGTCACCTGTCGCCGCTGTGGTGCGCACCTGGGCCACGTGTTCGATGACGGGCCGCAACCCACCGGCTTGCGCTACTGCATCAATTCCGCCGCGTTAGACTTCGCCGAACGAAAAGACTGATAAGGGCCGGCGGCCGCCTGCACGCAGCGCGGTCCGCACACAAGCGATGAAACTCCTGTTCGACTTCCTGCCGGTGATCCTGTTCTTCGGCATGTTCAAGTACGCCGAGGGGCATGCCGACTGGGCTGCCACCGCGGCCACCGACTGGCTGGGCTTCATGGTCTCGGGCGGTGTGGTGGGCGCCAAGGAGGCGCCGGTGCTGCTGGCCACCGTGGTGGTCATTGCAGCCACCGCGGCGCAGATCGCCTGGCAGCTCGCGCGCGGCCGCAAGATCGACAAGATGCTGTGGGTCAGCCTGATCCTGGTCACGGTGCTGGGCGGCGCAACGATCTGGTTCCACAGCGAGACCTTCATCAAGTGGAAGCCCAGCGTGCTGTACTGGGTGACGGGCGCGGCCTTCTGGATCAGCCACACGCTGTTCCGCAAGAACCTGCTGCAGGCCCTGATGAGCACCCAGGTCGAGCTGCCCGCCTCGGTGTGGCAGCGCCTTAATTTCGCCTGGATCGCCTTTTTCGGTCTGATGGGTTTGCTGAATATCTACGTGGCCTACAGCTACTCGACCGCCACCTGGGTCAACTTCAAGCTGTTCGGCAGCCTGGGGCTGATGGTGTTGTTCATGCTGGGCCAGGGGGTCTACCTCAGCCGGCATATCAAGAGTGAAGAGCAGCAGCCCTGAAATGAGTGTCACCGCCCAGCAGATTGAAGCTGCACTGCAGGCCGGCCTGGCCCCCGTACAGCTGCGCGTGCAGGACGACAGCCACCTGCATGCCGGCCATGCCGGCGCTCGTGAAGGTCGGCATTTTTCGGTTCATGTCGTCAGCGAACGCTTTTGCGGTTTGTCACGGCTGGCGCGGCATCGGCTCGTGTATAGTGCCCTGATGCCTTTGATTCCCCAGGGTATTCACGCCCTTGCCATACAGGCTCATACGCCCGACGAAGTTTGAATTCCTCGCAGCGCGCTACCGGGTTTCAACCGGCATTTCATGATTGAAGCATTGCGCTGCCCTCCCCTTTTCGACCAGAGAGGTTTCCATGAAGAAAACTAGTTTCGCGCTCGGCGCGTTGAGCCTGGCTCTGAGCGCTGCATTGCTGGCCCCGGTGGCTGCCTCGGCGCAGAACATCGCCATCGTCAACGGCAAGGCCGTGCCCAAGGAGCGGGCCGACGCGCTGATCAGCCAGATCTCCAAGCAAGGCCAGCCGGTCACGCCCGAGCTCGAAAAGCAGGTCAAGGACGAAGTCGTGCTGCGTGAGATCTTCCTGCAGGAAGCCGAGAAGCGCGGCCTGAACAGCTCCGACAGCTACAAGCAGCAGCTCGAGCTGGCCCGCCAGACCCTGCTGATCCGCGAACTGTTCGCCGACTACCAGAAGACCAATCCGGTGACCGACGCCGAAGTCCAGGCCGAATACGACAAGTTCAAGGGCCAGGCCGGTGACAAGGAATACCGCGCCCGCCACATCCTGGTGGAGAAGGAAGACCAGGCCAAGAAGCTGATCACCCAGATCAAGGGCGGCGCCAAGTTCGAGGACCTGGCAAAGAAGAACTCGAAGGACACCGGCTCTGCCACCAACGGCGGTGACCTGGACTGGGCGGCACCGGGCAGCTATGTGCCGGAGTTCTCGCAAGCCATGGTGGGCCTGAAGAAGGGTGAAGTCACCCCGACGCCGGTGAAATCGCAGTTCGGCTACCACATCATCAAGCTGGAAGATGTGCGCGACGCCAAGGTGCCGTCCATCGATGAAGTGAAGCCGCAGATCCAGCAGAGCCTGACGCAGCAGAAGATGGCCAAGTTCCGCGACGACCTGCGCAACAACGCCAAGACGGACTACAAGTTCGCCCAGTGATGACCGGCCTGCGGGCCGCTCCAGAGAAAGGCGCCCCGCGGGGCGCCTTTTTCATTCAGGACGCCGCAGCCGCCGGCGGTGCCACGGGCGGCATCAGGGCGCGCAAGCGGGCCAGGGCCGGCTCGGACAAGGCTTGCGAGCGACGCGTCGCCTCGTTCACCTGGACGATCACCGTCTGGCCACTGGCCACCAGGCGCGCGTCCTGGAACACCGCCTGTTCCAGCGTGATCGAGCTGCGTCCCACGGCGGCCACCCGGGTGCCGATGTCGACCCGGCCCGGCCAGTGCACCTCGCTGACGAATTCGAGCGTGAGGCGCGCCAGTACGAAGGCGCTGCCTGCCTCGGCCAGCGGCGCGTCCGGGTCGTAGAGGATCTCGACGCGGCCGGTCTCCAGCAAGGTGGCGAACACCGCGTTGTTCACATGGCCCTGGCGGTCGGTGTCCCCGTAGCGCAGCTTGTCGTAGCTGCGGCAAGGAAAGTCGTCGAGGCGAAGCGATGTGGTCATGTCAGGCTCCTGGGCAGCGGCGGGGGTACGCAGGCAAGGCGGGGCAGACCACCGGCCGCAGGGCCGGCGTGCGCAGGCCGAGTGTGGCCAAGCGGGCTGGGACGGTCAAGAACGGCCGGGAGCGGCGGCAGGCGGTGAGCGCCCGTCCAGCAGCGACAGCAGCATGCCGCCGGTCACCACCGCCAGGCCGAGCACCGCGAATGGTGCAGGCCATTCGCCGAGCAGGAAGGCGGCCAGCATCGTCGCCATGCCCGGCACCAGCGCCGCAAACAGGGCCCCCCGGGCCGGCCCCAGGTGATAGACCGCCTGGCTGTAGAAGAACAAGGCCACGATGGAGACCAGCACGCCCTGGTAGACGCCTTGCACCAGCACGTCGTGCAGCGGCGCCTGCAGCAAGGCCGGCCCGCGCAGCAGCAGGTAAGGCGGAAGGTAGAGCACCATCGACGCCACCGAGACCAGCGCAGTGGCATGGAAGGGCTGCACGCCACACGCCTTCGACGTGACCGTGTAGACCGCCCACATCAACCCGCCCAGCAGGAAGGCGGCATGCACGCCGATGCTGCCGCTGCCCGCACCGCGCAGACCCTGCAGGCCGATCAGCAGCACGCCGAGCAGGATGAGCGCCACGCCGCCCAGGGCGCGGCCGCCGAGCCGCGTGTGCAGGACCCGGGCACTGAGGAGCACCGAAAACAGGATCATGCTGCCCGGCGTGATCACCGCAAAATGCTCCACGGGCGCCCGGGCCAGCCCCAGCGCGACCACCAGCATGTAGGGCGCACCGATGCCCACCACCATCAGCGCGAGGGCGCTCCAGCTCACCCCGCCTCGGCCGGCCCGCATCAGGTAGGGCAGCAACACCAGGCCGGACACGCCAAAGCGCAAGGCGGTGACGTCGAAGCCGTCAAGCGCCGTGCGGGCCACGCCAAGCCGGGTCACCACCGGAAAGGCGCCCCAGATCAAGGCAGACAGCAGGCCGTAGATCACGCCTTCGGCGCGGGCCGAGGGTGGGTTCATCAAGGGCGCCTTTCATCACGCGGGCAAGGCCGGTAGGGCCGCTCGTCCGTCACAATCGCTCGACCCGCACCGAGCCGGAGCCGCCACGGCGGCGCAGGTAGGCGTATTCGAGGTCATTGAGCATCATCTGTGCACGCGGCAGGTGGCGCGAGGCATAGCCGAGACTGGTCAGGAAGTGCGCCAGCTCCTCATGCTCCTGCGGGTCCGCATCGACATCGACTCGGCTCACGTCGAGGTTGCCGCGGGCCGACAAGGCCTGCAGGTAATGGTCGTCGATGACCCGAAAGGCCGCACCGATGCTCAGTCCCCGGGCATTGAGGACCTTGTGCCATTCGAACGGCAGGTTGAGCAGCACATCGCCAGGCTCCAGGTAGACCAGGTCATGCTCGAAGCTCGCTCCCGGCGCCTCGCGGCCGCTGCTGCTGGAGAACAGCCGGTCGTACTCCTCGAACTGCTCACCGAGGCGGGGCGGCCGGGTCATCCAGCGCTTGCGGCCGGCCACCATCACGAAGATGTTGAGCGTCGGGAACATGTGCCAGTCGCTGCCCACCGCGCCGCGGCTGGGCTCGCCGTATTCCTGGTTGCTGTGGCCAAAGAACATGTGCCCGCTGACCCGCCAGCCGGGCACCTGGCACCAGCCGGAGCGGAACAGCTCGTCCTTGAGGCGGTTGAAGGCGAGCTTGCCCCATTCATAGGGGTCGTTGTAGCCCGACGAGATGGTGCCCAGGTGGGAGTAGACGTCCAGCCGGCGCTCGAAGATGTCGTCGAGGAACTCCGTGCCGGTGCCAAGCTTGCCGGTCACGTAGTTGTAGTCCGAACTGCCGTCCTCGGCCCGCATCGACACCGGCCCTTCGCCGTGCTTGACGCGCCACTGCAGCGTTTCTCGGCCGTCGACCGCCTCGTAAAAGGCACGGCCGGCCAGTTTTTCTTCGATGACCAGCATTTGACGAAACAGCGCCGGCCTGGAAAAGCCATCAGTGAATCGAGCGATGTTTTCGCGGGTCAAGGTCACTTGGTGGCTCGGCGGATCAATCACATTGATATAGGCATGAGACAGTTGGTCTTGGTGCAACATGGCTGCGTCCTTTCACCCGCCTGTCACGATATTGAGACAGCGGGGAAACCGATCACGAAGAGAACCAGCCGGGACTGGCTCTGGCGGCCAGCAAGGTGGGTTCGGCGGGCATTGGTACCTGACCAGTGCGAGAAATGCGTCACCTGGTGCCCTTGCCTTCCGATGAAAGGGACGCGCGAGAAAACTGCCTACTGTGCGTGTTGCCCTGTGGGAGTGAATCAACCGCTGTTCTTTGCTGCGCTCGATCCGCCCAATCCAACCTTGCCGAGGAACGACGGTACACGTTATGCGGCAGTGCACAAGCCGGACAATTGGTTTTGAATATCGTCACGGCGAGAACCATCAGCAGTCGTGCCGCAAAAGCATGCGGGAGGCCTCGCTTTGCCGCCCCACAACTTCAGGGGCGCCCCCTGTTGATCGACAGCACGGCATTTAAATGGAGGGTGTTTTGTATGCCGGCGGGGACGCTGTCGCCAAATCCCAAAATGAGCGATGGGCTGGATGGACGACCGCTGCATTCCGTCCACCGGCCCGCTGGAAACCGGATGGCGAAAAGCTCCGAGTCGAACCTGAGGGTATCGCTCGCTTCCCCGGTCATGCGGCGGCCGTCACCAGCCGCCCCCCCTGTCGCCATCGACGCACCAGATCCGAAACTTGTCTCGGTCCCGGCCAGTGGCCAGCGGCTGGTGCACGACGAAGCTCGCCCCCGGCGCATCCAGACGGACCGGGCACAGCAATTCGCTGCCCCAACGGCCAGGCGTCCCTCCAGGCCTGCAGGCCCGTTGCCCCTTCGGCCGGCGTCACTCGACGCTGAAAGGGCAGGCGGGCGCCATCACATCATTCGCCGCAGCGCCACCCAGGCGGTCAACAAGCCGATCAGCACCGGCTGGTGCACCATGTAGAAGCTCAGGCTCCAGCGCCCGAGCACAGCCAGCGGACGGGCCGGCGCCGGCAAGCCGCCACCGAACCACTGCGGCCGCCGCCCCAGGGCCCACTGCCCGGCCGCCATGCCCCACCACATCACGCCGAGCCAGGGCAGCACCGGCACATAGTCTTCCGTGACGGGCTTGCGCGTCACCAGCCCGACCCAGTTCGTCCCCCGTGTGTCGAACACCGCGTGCTGGACCAGCTGTGGCAGCAACACCGCCACCAGCCCCAGCAGCCACAGCCAGCGCCCCCAACCCGCCGTCAGCCGCGTGATGACCAGCATCACCGCAATGCCGTGCAGCACACCGAAGTAGATGAAGCTGTTCGGGAACATGACGTAGGACCCGGCACTCACCAGCAGCGCACAGCCCGCCACCTGGGCCCAGCGCCGCCAGAAACGCCTCCAGCCCTGCCCCTGCTGCCAGGCCACCGCCTGCCCCAGTCCCGCGACAAACAGGAACAGCGAGACGATGCAGGTGCGCTGCCAGGTCCAGAAGGGGTCGGTGTAGAAGTTCTGCTTTTCGATCAGCCGGAAATGGTTGAGATCGAAACAGAAATGGAACACGGCCATCCACAGGATGGCCACGGCACGCAAGGCGTCCAGGCGGTCGAAGCGCAGTGAGCGGGCGGCGGCAGGGGCGGTCGGCGTCATGCCGGCATTGTGCCGCCGCCCGAGGCGTTTGCAGCGTGCCGGCTGGCGGCGCCTTCAGCGGCCCTGCCCCACCACCGAGAATTGATCGGCATGCGTGCGCAGCCAGTGGGACGACAAGGTGCTGCCCTGCTGTGCGGGATGGAAGTGCTCCGACTTGTAGGCCCGCCACGGCGCCCGGGTCAGCGTGACGAGGCCCTTCTCGCCGAAAAGGAAATGCATCGCGCTCTTCCAGGTACTGCGCTTGAAGAGCGTCCGGTCATGCCGCAGGTTGCTGATCGTCTGCATGGCCGCGTCGAGGATGAAGAAGAAGGTGACGATGCGGAACCAGCGCATGCGCCAGCGGTGGTTGCCCCCCAGGGCCTGGTACACGTCGAAGGCGGTGCTCTTGTGCTCCGATTCCTCGGCCGCGTGCCACATCCACATCGTCTTGAGCCGCGGCACGTTGTCGCCGATGCTGTCGGGATGCTGCAGCAGGTACTCGGCCAGGATGGCGGTGAAATGCTCGTATGCGGCGGTGATGGCCAGCGGGTGCCGCACGTTCAGGCCCTGCAGGCGCTTGATGCGCCGCTTGGCGCGCCGCTCCCAGCCGTTGTCGTAGCCTTGCCGCTCCAGGTGGCCGTTGAACAACCCGTGGATGCGCCGATGCGTCGCCTCCTGGCCGATGAAGCCGGCCACTTCCTCCTTGAAGCGCTCCTGCTGCGCCTCCGGCAGCGCCTTCACGCCGTTGCGCACCGCATCGATGAAAAACTGCTCGCCCACCGGAAAGCTCATCGACAAGGCATTCAGGAACGCGGTGCGGAACGCATCGCCCCCGTTCCAGTGCCGCTCGAAAGGCTGCGTCAGATCGATCAAGAGACGCCGCACCACCAGCTCTGTCATCTCGTTCTCCACGTTGCGGTACGCCTTGGTACCGAATGAGAACACTGTGCCAAGCCGCTGTGGTACTGTCAAGTACCGCGTCTTTGACGGGACAATGCCGCATGGGTCGAACGACAGCAGAGGGCTTGCCGGTGAGCGCCGAACACCGGGCGCGGCTGATGCAGGCGATGGCCGCCTGCGTGGCCGCGAAGGGATATGCCGACACCACGATTGCCGACATCGCGGCCGGTGCGCGGGTGTCCAAGCGCACCTTCTATCAGCATTTCGAGGCCAAGCCCGACTGCCTGATCGCCTTGTACGAGCATGCCAGCCGCCAGGCGCTGGACGTGCTGAAGGCCGCCATCGATCCCGCGCGCGACTGGCATGTGCAGGTGGAGCAGGCGGTGCAGGCATATTTCGGGGCGCTGGCCTGCGACCCCGGCCTGCTGCGCACCTTGTTCATCGAGATCCTGGCACTCGGGCCGCGGGGCCTGCAGGCGCGGCGGCGCAGTCATCAGGAGATGGCGGACTTCATCGTCGCAGTGGTCGACGGCTCCTCGGCCCGCGCCCTGCCGCCCGCCACCGCCACGGCGCTGGTCGGCGCCATCCATGAATGGGTGCTGCAAGCGATCGAGACCGACCGTGTGCCGCAATTGCCCGAACTCACCGGCCCTGCCGCCCGCCTGGTCCGTGCGGTCATCGACGCTCATCTCGACCATGCCACCGCGGCGCCAGCCCGGTCGTCATCGACCGTCCCATGAAACTCGTCGTTCGCCTTCTCCTGCCGTTGGCGCTGTTGCTGCTCGCAGCAGCCTTCATCTACAAGTTCGACGAGGTGAAGCTGGCCCTTGGCCGGGGAGCCTTGAAGGTCGAGATGGAAGGCCGCCGGCCCGCCACGGCAGCAGCGAGCGCCACCGCAGCAGCTAGCGCCGCCTCTGCGCCGGCCGCAACGGCTGCAACGGCCACCCATATCACCACGCACGGCGCCAATTCGCCGGTGGTCGAAGGCGCCAGCGGCCCGGTCAATATCCACTACGGGACGCCGCATGCTCGGTAGGGTCGCGCCGGCGCTGCTGCTGCTCGCGCTGTGCTGTCCCGCGGGCGCGAGTCCGCCGGTGGCCATTCACACCTCCGGGGCGTCGTCTCCCGCCATCTCCCAGCAGGGCTCGAATGCGAGCACGAAGGTGTACTACTCGAATACGGTGCACCAGCGAGTCATCGAGCATGTGGGCAAGAAGATCGCCATTCGATCGGCTTACCTGCTACCGACCCCCGACTTCGCAGGCAGGCGCTGCGCACCCGCTTCCACTCCATGTGTCGACGACCTGAAGGAGTCGGCCTTCCTGCATCTGCAGGTGCAGAGCATCTGGCCCGAACCGGTGCTGTTGACCGCCGGCCGCCTGGCCATCGTCGATGCCAGGCGGCTCGACGGCCACCCCGGCATGAAGGGCGTCGACGTGCTGGCCGAACACATCACGGCCAACTGGTCTCCCGAGCGCTTCCTGCTGGCGCCAGGCGAGGTCAAGTCGATCGCACTGGAGGGCGGCGTTCGGCTGCACGGCGTGATGTCGTTCTTCAACGACGAGGTGGCGCAGGAGCCGATCGTCTGCCTCGACGCAAGCCCCTGCACCATCCCGCAGCTGGCACGCGTGGATGAGCTGAACCGCTTCCTGCAGGCGCGCTACGGGCGTGCGGCCACCCTGCGCGTCACGCTGTATGAGAAGGACTACCAGCCACTGCTCACAGCGGCCTTCCGGCTCAGCCATGGTGGCGACCTGTTTTCGCGCGGCGACGTTCGCAAGAACGACTACCGCCTGCAGCACGATGCCTTCATCGGCGAAGTGCTCTACCAGTTGCAAGGCGGCATGGAAGCGTTCCAGTCCCGCCGCGAGAAGCCGGCCGCAGGCCGCACGCCGGCTTCACCCTGAGCCGGGTGGCGGGCGGCCCGTGCAGGCAGGCTGCGGCGTCGCGCCGCAGCCCGAGGCAGCGAGGCTCAACCCACCCACTTCCTCGCGTTCGCGAACATCCGCATCCACGGGCTGTGCGCCGCCGGATCGCCGCTGGTCCAGCTCATTTGGACATTGCGGAACACCCGCTCCGGGTGCGGCATCAGCACCGTGAAGCGACCGTCGGCCGTCGTCACCGCAGTCAGGCCGCCAGGGCTGCCATTGGGGTTGGCCGGGTAGGTCTCGGTGGCCAGGCCCATGTTGTCGACGAAGCGCATCGCCGCATGCACCCGCTCGGCATTGCCGCGCTGCGAGAAGTCGGCATACCCCTCGCCGTGCGCCACCGCGATGGGCATGCGGCTGCCGGCCATGCCGCTGAAGAAGATCGACGGGCTGTCGAGCACCTCCACCAGGCTCAGCCGGGCCTCGAACTGCTCGCTCTTGTTGCGGGTGAACTTGGGCCAGTCCTGCGCGCCGGGGATGATGGGCGACAGGGCCGCCATCATCTGGCAGCCGTTGCACACGCCCAGCGCGAAGGTGTCGCTGCGGCCAAAGAAGGCCTGGAACTGCTCGGCCAGCCGCGGGTTGAACATCACCGAGCGGGCCCAGCCCTCGCCCGCCCCCAGGGTGTCGCCGTAGCTGAAGCCGCCGCAGGCCACGATGCCCTGGAACTGCGCCAGCTGCGTGCCGCCGCGCTGCAGGTCGCTCATGTGCACGTCGAAGGTGTCGAAGCCGGCCTGTGACATGGCGTATGCCATCTCCAGGTGCGAGTTGACGCCCTGCTCCCGCAGGATGGCCACCTTCGGCCGGGCCTGGCCGATGAAGGCGGCCGCGACGTTCTCGCTCGGGTCGAAGCTCGGCTTCACGTGCAGGCCCGGGTCGTCGGCGCGGCCGGCGGCGGCATGTTCGCTGTCGGCACAGGCCGGGTTGTCGCGCAGCTGCGCAATGCGCCACGACACCTCGTCCCACACCTTGTGCAGCTGCTCCAGCGGCGCCGAGAACTGCAGCTTGACATCGCGCCACACCTCGACCACGCCGCGGTCGTTGGGCTTGCCGATGACATGGCTGTGGCGCGACAGGCCGAACTCGCGCAGGGTCTGCAGCGTGGCGTCACGCTCGTCGGCGCGCACCTGCAGCACCACGCCGATTTCCTCGGAGAACAGCGCGCGCAGCATCAGCTCGTTGCGCCGCGCCCCCACTTGGCTGGCCCAGTTCTTCGAGTCGCCGTACTCGGCCCGGCTGTCGGTGATGCCGTCGCCCTCGGTCACCAGCAGGTCCACGTTCAGCGAGACGCCGCAATGGCCGGCAAAGGCCATCTCGCACACTGCCGCCCACAGGCCGCCGTCGGAGCGGTCGTGGTAGGCCAGCAGCTTGCCCTCGCTGCGCAGCCGGTTGACGGCCGCCACCAGCTGCTTGAGCGCTTCGGGGTCGTCCAGGTCGGGCACCAGGTCGCCCGGCTGGCCCAGCACCTGGGCCAGCATCGAGCCGCCCAGGCGGTTGCGGCCCTGGCCCAGGTCGACCAGGATCAGGCTGGTATCGCCGCAATCGGTGCGCAGCTGGGGCGTCAGCGTGCCGCGCACGTCGCCCAGCGTGGCGAAGGCGGAGACGATCAGGGAGACGGGCGCCGTTACCTGCTTCTCGGCGCCGGCTTCGTTCCAGCGGGTGCGCATCGACAAGGAGTCCTTGCCCACCGGCACCGAGATGCCAAGCGCCGGGCACAGCTCCATGCCCACCGCACGCACGGTGTCGTACAGCGCGGCGTCTTCGCCCGGCTCGCCGCAGGCGGCCATCCAGTTGCACGACAGCTTCACCCGCGGCAGCTCGATGGGCGCGGCCAGCAGGTTGGTGATGGCCTCGGCCACCGCCATGCGGCCGGACGCCGGCGCATCCAGGCTGGCCAGCGGCGTGCGCTCGCCCATGCTCATGGCCTCGCCGCGGAAGCCGGCATAGTCGGCCAGCGTGACCGCGCAGTCGGCCACCGGCACCTGCCAGGGACCGACCATCTGGTCGCGGTGGTTCAGGCCGCCCACCGTGCGGTCGCCGATGCTGATCAGGAAACGCTTGCTGGCCACTGTCGGGTGGCGCAGCACGTCCAGGCCCACCTGGGCCAGCGACACCTCGGCCAGCTGCAGCGGCTCGCCCTGGCGGCTCACGCGCCGCACGTCGCGGTGCACCTTGGGCGGCTTGCCCAGCAGCACGTCCATCGGCATGTCGATCACGCGTTCGCCGCCGGGGCCGTCTTCCAGCACCAGGGCCTGGTCGTCGCTGGCCACGCCGATCACGGCGAAGGGGCAGCGCTCACGCTCGCACATGCTCTCGAACAAGGGCAGGCTCTCGGGTGCGATCGCCAGGACATAGCGCTCCTGGCTTTCGTTGCACCAGATCTCCTTCGGCGCCAGGCCGCTTTCTTCCAGCGGCACGCGGCGCATGTCGAAGGTGGCGCCCTTGCCGGCACCGTCCACCAGCTCGGGGAAGGCGTTGGAGATGCCGCCGGCACCGACGTCGTGGATGGCCAGCACCGGGTTGCGCTCGCCCAGGTTCCAGCAATGGTTGATGACTTCCTGGGCGCGGCGCTGGATCTCGGGGTTGCCGCGCTGCACCGAGTCGAAGTCCAGCTCGGCGGTGTTGGCGCCGGCGGCCATGGAGCTGGCCGCGCCGCCGCCCATGCCGATGCGCATGCCGGGGCCGCCCAGCTGGATCAGCAGCGTGCCGGCGCCAAAGGGCAGCTTGTGCGTCTGGCCCTCGGGAATGCTGCCGAGGCCACCAGCGATCATGATCGGCTTGTGGTAGCCGCGCCGCACGCCGGCCACCGTCTGCTCATAGACGCGGAAATAGCCGCCCAGGTTGGGCCGGCCAAATTCATTGTTGAAGGCGGCGCCGCCAAGCGGGCCGTCGATCATGATCTGCAGCGGGCTGGCGATGTGCTCGGGCTTGCCATAGGGCTCGCGCTCCCAGGGCTCGGTGGTGCCGGGCAGGTGCAGGTTGGACACCGAGAAGCCGGTCAGGCCCGACTTGGGCCGGGAGCCGCGGCCGGTCGCGCCTTCGTCGCGGATCTCGCCGCCAGCACCGGTGGAGGCGCCGGGGAAGGGCGAGATGGCGGTCGGGTGGTTGTGCGTCTCGACCTTCATCAGCACATGGGACACCTCGGGCCGCGCAACGTACTGCGGGCCGTCGGTGTGGCCGGCCGGCGCCCAGCGCTCGATCGGGCCACCTTCCATCACCGCCGCGTTGTCGGAATAGGCCACCACCGTGTGCTGCGGTGCCAGCTGGTGGGTGTTGCGGATCATCTGGAACATCGAGCGCTCCTGCTCGACGCCGTCAATGGTGAAGCGGGCGTTGAAGATCTTGTGCCGGCAGTGCTCGCTGTTGGCCTGCGCGAACATCATCAGCTCGACGTCGCTCGGGTTGCGCTTGAGCGCGGTGAAAGCCTGCACCAGGTAGTCGATCTCGTCGTCCGACAGTGCCAGGCCGAAGTCGCGGTTGGCCGCCTCCAGCGCGGTGCGGCCGCGGCCGAGCAGGTCGACGTGCTCCATCGGCTTGCCGGGTTGCTCGTCGAACAGGTGGGCGGCGGCCGAGCGCTCCAGCACAGCCGACTCGGTCATGCGGTCGTGCAGCAGCGCGGCGGCCGCCTGCAGCTCGGCCGGCTCCAGGCGCTTGACGCCGCCGAGCAGGCCGCCCTTGATCGTCAGGCGGAACTCGGTCACCCGCTCCACCCGCTTGACGGCCAGGCCGCAGTTGTGCGCGATATCGGTCGCCTTGGAGGCCCAGGGCGACACGGTGCCCAGGCGCGGCGTGACCACGATCAGCTCGCCGTCGGTCGGGCCGGCATACGGGTCGCCGTAGTTCAGCAGCGCGGCCAGCTTCTCCTGCTCGCCGCTGGCCAGCGGCTGCGGCGCCCAGACCCAGTGGACATGGCGTGCGTGCACCGCGGTGATGCGGGGGTTGATGGCCTGCAGGCGGGGCAGCAAGGCCTGGGCTCGGAACGCTGAAAGGGCATTGCCGCCCTCGAAGTGGAGGAGGTGTTGGGCAGTCGCGGTCACGCTGGAGAACTCGGCTGGGTGGGGGAGGCGCTGGGCAGCCGGCGTGCAGATGCCCACGAAGCTGCCGATTTTACCGGTCGCGCCGCTGCATCGGCATCCGCCGCCTGAGATAATCACCCGCCATGAGCATCACGATCAAAACCGGCGCCGAGGTGGACGCCATGCGCCTGGCAGGCCGCCTGGCCTCCGAAGTGCTGGACTACCTGACGCCGCACGTCAAGCCGGGGGTCACCACCGAGGCGCTGGACAAGCTGGCGCACGACTACATCACCCAGGTGCAGGGCGCCGTCCCGGCGCCCCTGAACTACGCACCGCCGGGCTACACGCCCTACCCCAAGTCGATCTGCACCTCCATCAACCACCAGATCTGCCACGGCATCCCGAACGACCGGCCGCTGAAGAGCGGTGACATCGTCAATATCGATGTCACCGTCATCAAGGACGGCTGGCACGGCGACACCAGCCGCATGTTCGTGGTCGGCGAGGGCTCCATCCTCGCCAAGCGCCTGTGCCAGGTGACCTACGAGGCGATGTGGCGAGGCATCGTCAAGGTCAAGCCCGGCACCCGCCTGGGCGACATTGGCAACACCATCCAGACCTTCGCCGAGAACGCCGGCTTCTCGGTGGTGCACGAGTTCTGCGGCCACGGCATCGGCCAGCGCTTCCACGAGGAGCCGCAAGTGCTGCACTACGGCCGCGCCGGCACGCTGGAAGAACTGAAGCCGGGCATGATCTTCACGATCGAGCCGATGATCAACGCCGGCAAGCGCCACATCCGCGAGATGCCGGACGGCTGGACCATCGTCACCAAGGACCGCTCGCTATCGGCGCAGTGGGAGCACACGGTGCTGGTCACCGAAACCGGCTACGAGGTGCTCACCTTGTCCGAAGGCTACCCGCCGCTGCCCGACTTCGTCACCGCCACCGCGACCTGATCGCCCGCCCGGCATGACGGCCCAGCCCCGTGAGCCCATGGCCCCGGCCGTTGCGCCGGGCGACGTGACCGACCTGCGAGCCCGCTTCCGCAAGGGCAAGGCCGACATCCTGGACGTGTTCCGCCAGGCCCGGCCCAGCGCCGCGGCCGCGCGTCGCCTGCTCAAGAGCCTGACCCGGCATGTCGACGAGACGCTCGACGGCCTCTGGCAGCATGCCTTCCTGCCGCGCGGCGCGGCGCTGGTCGCAGTGGGCGGCTATGGGCGGGGCGAGCTGTTCCCGTACTCCGACGTGGACGTGCTGGTGCTGCTGCCGGACGACACCTCGCTGCAGCACGATGCGAATGCCGCGCTGAAGTCCAGCATCGAGGGATTCATCACCGCCTGCTGGGACATCGGGCTGGAGATCGGCTCCAGCGTGCGCAGCGTGAGCGAATGCCTGGAGGAAGCCGAGCGCGACGTGACGGTGCAGACGGCGCTGCTCGAATCGCGCTTCCTGTGCGGCTCCAAGGCGCTGTACCAGCACTTCCGCCGGGCCTATGAACGGCAGCTGGACGCACCGGCCTTCCTGCGCGCCAAGACGCTGGAGATGCGCCAGCGCCATCAGAAGTACGAGGACACGCCCTACTCGCTGGAGCCCAACTGCAAGGAAAGCCCGGGCGGCCTGCGCGACCTGCAGGTGGTGCTGTGGGTCGCACGCGCCGCCGGCCTGGGCAAGACCTGGGCGGAGCTGGCCGCCCGCGGGCTGGTGACCTCCTTCGAGGTCAAGCAGCTGCAGCGCAACGAGGGCATGCTCAAGCTGATCCGTGCCCGGCTGCACCTGGTGGCCGGCCGCCGCGAGGACCGGCTGGTGTTCGACCTGCAGACCTCGGTGGCCGAGACCTTCGGCTTCCAGGCCACGCGGGCGCGGCGCGCCTCGGAAGCGCTGATGCACCGCTACTACTGGGCCGCCAAGGCGGTGGCCCAGCTGAACCAGATCCTGATGCTCAACATCGAGGAGCGCATCAGCGGCTCGCAGGACGAGCCGATGCGCCCGATCGACGCCGAGTTCTTCGACCGCGCCGGCATGCTCGAGGTGGCCAGCGACGACCTGTACGAGCGCGACCGCCACGCCATCCTGCGCACCTTCCTGCTCTACCAGCAGACGCCGGGCGTGAAGGGCCTGTCGGCCCGCACGCTGCGGGCGCTGTACAACGCCCGCGAGCTGATGGACAGCGAGTTCCGCCGCGACCCGGTGAACCGCCAGACCTTCCTGCAGATCCTGAAGGAGCCGCAGGGCCAGACGCATGCCTTCCGGCTGATGAACCAGACCAGCGTGCTGGGCCGCTACCTGTGGGTGTTCCGCCGCATCGTCGGGCGCATGCAGCACGACCTGTTCCATGTCTACACCGTGGACCAGCACATCCTGATGGTGCTGCGCAACGTGCGGCGCTTCTTCGTGCCCGAGCATGCGCATGAGTACCCGTTCTGCTCCCAGCTGGCGGCGCAGTTCGAGCAGCCCTATGTGCTGTGGGTGGCGGCGCTCTTCCACGACGTGGCCAAGGGCCGTGGCGGCGACCATTCCGACCTCGGCGCCGAGGAGGTGAGGCGCTTCTGCCGCGACCACCAGATCCCGAAGGACCATGCGCGGCTGATCGAATTCCTGGTGAAGCACCACCTCACCATGTCGCGCATCGCCCAGAAGGAAGACCTGAGCGATCCTGACGTGATCCAGTCCTTCGTGCAGACGGTGGGCGACGAGCGCTGCCTGACCGCGCTGTACCTGCTCACGGTGGCCGACATCCGTGGCACCAGCCCCAAGGTCTGGAACGCCTGGAAAGGCAAGCTGCTGGAAGACCTGTACCGGCTGACGCTGCGGGCGCTGGGCGGCGGCAAGCCGAACCTCGACACTGAGATCGAAGCGCGCAAGCAGGAAGCCCTGCACACGCTCAACCTGTATTCGCTCTTGCCCGGCACGCAGGAAGCGCTGTGGAAGACGCTGGAGCTGAGCTATTTCGCCCGCCACGATGCCGGCGACATCGCCTGGCACAGCCGCTCGCTGTGGCGCTACGTGGCCACCGACAAGCCGGTGGTGCGGGCCCGCCTGTCGCCGGTGGGCGAAGGACTCCAGGTGCTGGTGTACGCGCCCGACCAGGCCGACCTGTTCGCCCGCATCTGCGGCTATTTCGACAGCGCCGGCTTCAGCATCCTGGATGCCAAGGTCCACACCACCAAGACCGGCTATGCGCTGGACACCTTCCAGGTGATCTCGCCCAGCCTGGACCACCACTACCGCGACCTGATCTCGCTGGTGGAGAACCAGCTGGGCCTGGCCCTGGTCAATTCGGGCCCGTTGCCCGAGCCCAGCCGGGGCCGGCTGTCGCGCCGGGTCAAGTCCTTCCCGGTCAAGCCGCGCGTCATGCTGCGGCCGGACGAACGGGCCCAGCGCTGGCTGCTGAGCGTGTCGGCCAGCGACCGCTCAGGCCTGCTTTATTCCATTGCACGGGTGCTGGCCAAGTACGGCGTCAACCTGCAGCTGGCCAAGGTCACCACCCTGGGCGAACGGGTGGAAGACACCTTCCTGATCGACGGGCCGGCGCTGCAGCAGAGCAAGGTGCAGCTGGAGATGGAGTCGGACCTGCTCGACGTGCTGGGGCCGTGAGGCCCGCGGCCGCGCCGGCAGCAGGAACGCACGGCGCAGCGCGCGCCCTCCCCGCCTGGCGACTCAGTCGTCGCTCGCGGCGTCCAGTTCGGGAAACAGCACCGAGGTGAAGCCGAAGCGGCTGAAGTCGCGCACGCGCATCGGGTAGAGCACGCCCTGCAGGTGATCGCACTCGTGCTGCACCACCCGGGCGTGGAAGCCTTCGGCCTCACGCTCGATGCGTTGGCCGCGAACGTCGAAGCCGCTGTAGCGGATGCGTGCAGGGCGCGGCACCACCCCGCGCAGGCCGGGCACCGAGAGGCAGCCCTCCCAGCCTTCTTCCTCGCTGTCGCCCAGCGGCACGATGGCCGGGTTGACCAGCACCGTCTCCGGCACCGGTGGCGCGTCGGGATAGCGCTGGTTGCTGCCGAAGCCGAAGATCACCACCGCCAGGTCCACGCCGATCTGCGGCGCCGCCAGGCCCGCGCCCCGGGCCGCCCGCATGGTGTCGAACAAGTCGCCCACCAGCGCATGCAGCGCCGGTGTATCGAAATCGCGCACCGGCTGCGCCACGCGCAACAGGCGCGGGTCCCCCATCTTCAGGATCTCTCTGATCGCCATGCTCACTTCCCTGGCCCCACCACGGGGCCGCCACAGGCGCCACACCACGCGGCGCAGCGGTGTGACCCGCTCAAGGCCCGGCCGTG
Organism: Eleftheria terrae; assembly: GCF_030419005.1. Classification (NCBI taxonomy): domain Bacteria; kingdom Pseudomonadati; phylum Pseudomonadota; class Betaproteobacteria; order Burkholderiales; genus Eleftheria; species Eleftheria terrae. Next base: position 438,320 of record NZ_CP106951.1, on the reverse strand, counting down.
CCGGCGCGCCGCTGCGGGTCGATGCGCTGCCGCGCATGCAGCGGCAGGCCATTGTCGCAGGCACCTGGCGAGGACAGCGGCAGCTCCACGGTGAACACGGTGCCGCAGCCGTCACCGTCGCTGTCGACGCGGACGCTGCCGCCGTGCAGGCGCGTCAGTTCGCGCACGATGGCCAGGCCCAGCCCCAGGCCGCCGTGGCGACGGCTGGTGGCTGCCTCCTGCTGGCGGAAGCGGTCGAACACATGGGGCAGGAACTCGGGCTTGATGCCGCGCCCGGTGTCGCTCACCGTGATGCAGGCCCAGCCACCCCGGCTGGCCAGGCTCACCGTGACCCGCCCACCTTCGGGCGTGAACTTGACCGCGTTGCCCAGCAGGTTGCCCACCACCTGCTGCAAGCGCGCCGGGTCGGCCTGCAGGCGCAGCGGCGCGGTGTCCAGGCGCAGCTGGATGGTGATGGACTTGCTTTCGGCTGCCGGCCGCACCGCCGCGCAGGCCTCCTGCAGCAGGCTGCCCAGCTCGATCTCCATGCGTTCGAGCTTGATGCGGCCTTCGACGATGCCACGGGTGTCCAGCAGGTCTTCGATCAGCCGGGTCTGCGACTGGGCGTTCTGGGCGATCACCGCCAGCCCGGCCTGCAGGTCCGCTTCGCCGACATGCCGTGCCTGCAGCACGCGGGCCCAGTTCAGCACCGCCGCCAGTGGCGTGCGCAGCTCGTGCGAGACCAGCGCCAGGAACTCGTCTTTCTGCCGGTTCGCCTCCTGCGCCTCGGCACGGGCCCGCTGCTCGCTTTGCAGCAGCCGTGCCTTCTCGGCATCGGCCCGCTGGCGCTCGATCAGGTCGGCCGCCTGGCGTGCCAGCAGGTCCACCACTCTGAGGCGATATTCCGGCGGGCAGCCCGGCGTGCTCCAGTGGGTCGAGAGCACGCCGATGGGCTGGCCGGCCCGGCTGAGCAGCGGCGTCGCCTGCAGTGCCCGCACGCCGGCGGCATGCAACACCGCGAGCGTCTCAGGATGGCGAAACAGCTCGGCCCGGTCGATGTCCTCCACCACAACGCGCTGGCGCCGCGCCAGCGCGGTGCCGCAGGCCGCTGCGCCGTGGGCGACGGTCGCGAAATAGGCCTGGAAGTCGCGGTCCAGCCCGCGGCCGGCGCGCAGCGTCAGGCTGCCATTGGCGGGGTCGTAGAGCTGCAGCGACCCCATGCTCGCGCCGGTCACTTCCGTGGCGGCGTCGACGATGCTCTGCAGCAGCCGGTCGAGGTCGTCGGCCTGGCCGATCGACAGGCTGATGGCATGCAGGCGGCGCAAGGCCGCGATCTCCTGCTCCTGCCGTGCCTCGCTGCGGGCCAGCGCCAGCTCGGCCCGCTTGCGGGCGCCGATGTCCAGCAGCACGCCGCTCATGCGCACACAGCGGCCGCGCTCATCCATCACCGGCCGTCCCCGGCCTTCCACCCAGCGCGTCGGCAGGCCGGCGGGCGCCACCCGGAATTCGGCGGCATACGGCTCGCCGCTTTCCATGGTGTGCTGCAGCGCCTGCCGGACACGATCGCGATCATCCGGCACGATGAGCTCGAAGAACGCTTCCGGCGAGGCGTCGGCCTCGATGCCCAGCATCTCCCTCACCGGTCCCAGCCGGGTGGCGCGCGCCCGGGCCAGGTCCCAGTCCCATGCGATGGCCTGGGCCGCCTGCAGCGCATACTGCATCCGCTCGTGCAGGTGGACGAAGGACTCCTTGCCTCGGTGTTCCATACATCCCTCCCGTGCTGCAGTACGCAGCGTCACGCCAGCCCTGGCCGGCCCGCCTACGATGCGCCACTGTAGAACGATGGCCGCTGCCGTGCGCTGGAAACTGCAGCCGTTCGGAGGGTTGCCCCATCGGGCAAGGGACGGGGTGCCTGCCGCACCGTCCGCCCTGCCCTGATGGCGCGGCGTCTGCCGTTCAGCCGGCCAACAAGGCGCGCAGGCCGTCCTCGTCCAGCACTGCCACGCCCAGTTCCTGGGCCTTGGCCAGCTTGCTGCCTGCCTCGGCCCCCGCCACCAGGAAATCGGTCTTCTTGGACACCGAGCCGGCGACTTTACCGCCCGCCGCCTCGATCAGCTCCTTGGCCTCCTCGCGCGTCATCGAGGGAAGCGTTCCCGTGAGCACGAAGGTCTTGCCGCTCAGGGCACGCGGCGCACTGCTGGCCGCGCCTTCGCCCTCCTCCCAGTGCACGCCGGCGGCGCGCAACTGCTCCACCACCTCGCGGTTGTGCGGCTGCTCGAAGAAGGTGTGGATGCTCTCGGCCACCACCGGCCCGACATCGTTGACCTCCAGCAGCTGCTCCACGCTGGCGTCCATGATGCGGTCAAGCTGCCCGAAGTGGCGGGCAAGGTCTTTCGCGGTGGCTTCGCCGACATGGCGGATGCCCAGGCCGAACAGGAAGCGGCCGAGCGTCGTGCGCTTGGACGATTCGAGCGCCGCCACCAGGTTCTGCGCCGATTTCTCGGCCATGCGCTCCAGCGCGGAGAGCTTGGCCACCCCCAGCGTGTACAGCTCGGGCAACGTCCGGATCAGCCCCTGGTCCACCAGCTGCTCGACCAGCTTGTCGCCCAGGCCCTCGATGTCGAGCGCGCGGCGCTGCGCGAAGTGCAGGATGGCTTGCTTGCGCTGGGCGGCGCAGAACAGGCCGCCGGTGCAGCGCCAATCCACCTCGCCTTCCTCGCGCACGATGTCGGAGCCGCACACCGGGCAATGGCCGCCCAGGCGGCGGTACAGGTCCCAGGGCTCGCCCGCGGCGACCTCGTCGGGGCGCCGCTCCAGCACCACCGACACCACCTCCGGAATGACGTCGCCGGCGCGCCGCACGATGACGGTGTCGCCGATGCGCACATCCTTGCGGGTGATTTCGTCCTGGTTGTGCAGGGTCGCATTGGTCACCGTCACGCCGCCGACGAACACCGGCGCCAGCTTGGCCACCGGCGTCATCTTGCCGGTGCGCCCGACCTGCACATCGATGTCGCGCACGGTGGTGGTCTGCTCCTGGGCGGGGTACTTGTGCGCCACCGCCCACACCGGCTCACGGTTGCGAAAGCCGAGCTGGCGCTGCAGCGCCAGGCTGTTGACCTTGTAGACCACACCGTCGATGTCGAAGGGCAGCGCGTCACGCTTGGCCGCCACCTGCTGGTGAAAGGCCACCAGCCCCTCGGCACCGTGGGCCACCGTGCGTTCTGCGCTGACCGGCAGGCCGAAGGCGGCCAGGGCGTCCAGGATGCCGCTGTGCGTGTCAGGCGCACCGGGCCAGTCGCCCACCTCGCCCAGGCCATAGGCATAGAAGGACAGCGGCCGCTGCGCCGTGATCTTGGGGTCGAGCTGGCGCACCGCTCCGGCGGCGGTGTTGCGCGGGTTGATGAAGGTGCGCTCGCCTGCCTCGCGCTGCCGGGCGTTGAGGCGTTCGAAGGCATCGCGGCGCATGTAGATCTCGCCGCGCACCTCCAGCACCGCCGGCACGGCACCGTCGAGCAGGCGCAGCGGGATCTGGCCGATGGTGCGGATGTTGGCCGTGACGTCCTCGCCCTGCTCGCCGTTGCCACGGGTGACGGCGCGCACCAGCAGGCCGGCCTCGTAGCGCAGGCTGATGGCCAGGCCGTCGAACTTCAGCTCGGCGGCATAGTCCACCGGCGGGTCTTCGGGCGACAGTCCCAGGCGCTTGCGGATGCGGGCATCGAAGGCCACCGCCCCGTCGGCGGTGGTGTCGGTCTCGGTCTGGATCGACAGCATCGGCACGCGGTGCGGCACCGAGGCGAGCTCCTGCAACAGCGCGCCGCCGACGCGCTGCGTGGGCGAGTCGGGTGTCTGCAGCTCGGGATAGGCGGTCTCCAGCGCTTGCAGCTCCTGGAAGAGCTTGTCGTACTCGGCATCCGGGACCTCGGGATCGTCGAGCACGTAATAGCGATAGGCGTGGTGGTGCAGCTGGGTGTGCAACTCGGCGGCGCGCGCCAGCGCGGCATCGCGGTCGGGAGAGGAGGAAGAGGACATGCGGACTCGACTACCGGGGAAAGGGCCTGCAAAGGCACAAGCATGCCATGAGACCCGGAATGAAAAACGGGCCGGTCGAGGACCGGCCCGTGGCCACGGCGCGGGCAAGGGCACCGCGCCGGCCGGCGCGCCTGGCGCGCCGTGATGTCAGGGCAGGACGGTCAAGGCATGAAGGGCACCGTGGTGCCGTCCACCTCGATCACCAGGCCGCTGCCGGTGCCGCGCACGCGGCCGACCAGCTGGCCGCCGCTCTTCACTTCCACCACGCCCTGGATGCCGCCGCCAACGACGATCTGCGTCGTCAGCTCACCGGTGAACTCATAGCGCCGACCGTTGACGTCGAACACCACGTTCTCGTAGGCCATGCGGGTGCGGCCCGTGCCACCGGCCAGCGGCTCGGCGAACTCGAACACCAGGGTGCTGTCCACCGGGAAGGTGGCATTCACGCCCTGCACGCCGTCGAGCGCGGTGGTGGTGGCCAGCACGGTGATCACGCTGCGATCCACCTTCTCCGCGCCAGTGACGGTGCGGGTGTAGCTGGACTTCGCGCCTCCCGTCACGGTGACGTCGGAGGCCCAGCCGTCGTCGCCGTCCGAGGTGCGCACGCGGGCGTTCTGCATCAGCGAGGAGGTGGTGCCGGCGTCCGGATTGAGCGAGACGCGCTCGTAGTTCATGCCCACGGTGCCCGAGTGGGTCACCTGGTCGCTGACGCAGTTGCTGAAGGTGGCCGACACCTCACCCTTGGCCGGCAGCGGCTTGCCCACCGGGAAGGGCGCGCTTTGCAGCGTGACCGCCGCCGAGCCGCTGCTGCAGACCTCGGCCGGATCGAGGGCGACCAGCGTGTCCTCCTCGGCGAAGATCATGGGCGCCACCGCGGCCTGGTGCACGTACAGCGGCAGCTGGATCATGCGCAGCACCTTGATCTTCTCAGAGGTGGCGCTATCGGCCACCGTGAGGCGCACCGTCTCGCTGACGGTGCTGCCCGCCGGGCTGGTGGCCACCACGCTGAACATCGCGCCGTCGTCGGCAGCGGTGAGCACCGGGGTCCGGTAGGAGCTGCCGGTGGCACCGGCAATCGCCACGCCGTTGCGGCGCCATTGCAGGGAAACGCCGCGCGGGTTCTCCAGGGCGACCACGAACTCGACGGTATCGCCCACAGCGGCCGTGCGGGCCGCCGGCTGGACCGAGAACACCGGCGGCTTGGCCGCAGTGACGGTCAGCACTGCCTCGTTGCTCGTCACTGTGCCGAGCCGGTTGCTCACCACGACCGAGAAGCGCGCCCCGCTATCGGCCATCAGTGCCGGGTAGAGCAGCAGCGTGTCACCGGTGGCGCCGGCGATCGGCTGGCCATTGCGGCGCCACTGGTAGCTCAGCGGCCGGCTGCCCTGCGCCAGCACCGTGATGGCGGCGAACTGGCCGACCTCGACGCTGACGCTGCTCGGCTGCTGCAGCAACGTGGGCGGCTGCGGCCCCTCCGGCAGGACCAGGCACTGCGGCAGGTAGATGTCCACAGCGGACGGCCCGACCTGGGTGGCCACCGCGTTCTCGCCCTCGAAGTCGCGGCCGATGATGGTGGCGCGGCCATTGCGGCGGATCGGCACCACGAACTCGCCCGCCGGCGTCGTCGGTACCGAGGCGCTGCCCGAGTAGTCGATGCCATGGCTCTCGGCATAGCCGGGAACGACCGGCTTGCCGTCCTTGTACTTCAGGCAGCCGTGCACATAGATCGTGTCCTGCACCTTGTCGGCGTTCCAGTAGGTGAAGTGCTTCACCTTGCCTTCGTAGTACTGCTGCGGCGGGCTGCCTTTCAGGCTGGCCTCCCCCTCCTGCACCCAGCGGCCGCGCGATTCGTCGAACCACCACAGCGGAATCGTCGGCTCGGGCGTGGTCGAACGCGTGGAGAGCGGGATGCGCAGGGTCGCCTCCTGCCCGGCCTTGAGGTTGACCCGACGGCCGTCGGCGTCGCGCAGGCGCACCTGCACCGCGCCGAAGCTCTCGATGCGCTGGCCGGCATCGGTGGTGTAGTCGCCCGGCATGCTGCCCGGGTCGTTGGCCGGATTCAGCGGTGTCAGGTCCACCGTGACGCGCCCGCGCGGCGCGCCGCCGCCCACCACTTCCAGGCTGTTGGCCGGCAGGTCCACCCGGGCGGTGCTGCCCGGCATGGTGACCACACCCGGCTGACCGGCGTCGATGGTGGCGCTGGCGCCCACCCGCACCAGCCTCACTTCACCGCGGCTGCGCTGGCCGGCGCTCAGGTCCAGGGCCAGGAAGCCATCGGCATAGCCGGCCTTCTCCACCTTGAAGACGCGCCGCCCACCGGCCGGCACGCCGTCCACCGTGAAGCGCCCGTTGGCGTCGGTGCGGACATCGACACCTTCGGTGGTGACACGTGCGTCGGTCAGCGCGGCCGACGTATCGCTGGCCACGGCCAGGCCCGACACGCTCGCGGTGGCCGGCTTTTCACCACCGTCGTCACCACCACCGCCACCGCCGCCACAAGCGGCCAGGGCCAGGACAAGAGCGGCGGCCTTGGCACCAGCCAGCCATCGCAGCAAGCGATCATTCACGGGAAACTCCCTTCAAGGATGGAGGTACTGCGGCCAGGGCGGCACCAGGCACACCTTCGCAGCGCAAAACCACGGGGCTCTGCGGCCCCTGGCGCGGCGAAGTGTAAAAGCCGCCGCTGCAGGCCCCAGCCAGTCCCTGGGCCCCTAAGTGAGGGAACTTTGCAACAAACGGTTAATGTTGCCCGGCCCAGCGGCCGCAGTGGCGCCTGCGGCCGGCGAGGCACCGCGCCGCCACCCGCGGGGCGTGCTCCGGGGCGTGCCGGGCGTGCCCGGCGTGCCCGACGTGCCCGACGTGCCCGGCGTGCCCGGGCCTGCCGCCGCACCGTGCCGGCCATGCGCCATGGCTGCCGCGACGACCGCATGTGACCGCTGCATGCCGTGGCGGCGTGCCGCGGGCGTCTGCCGTGGCCGCCAGCAGAACGGCCTGCCAGGGTGGATCCGGGGCCGGTCACTCGTCGAAGGGGGCCTGGCGCACCAGGTCGATGAAACCGAAGCGGTGCACCCACAGGCCAATGCGGGTGTGCGGGGCGGCGTCGGCCTGGTGCTGCAGGCAGGGGCACAAGGCCGCCTTCATCTGCAGGCGCGGATGCCGCTGCAGCACCGCCTGGCGCAATGGGTTCGGCACTTCCCGATGGCGGCGGCCGATCACGTCCAGCGCCGCGCCGGCCTGCACCAGGTGGGCCTCCACCCCGCACTCCACCGGCACACGGGGGTTGAGGTGCAGGCTGATGGCCTCCGCAACGCAAGCCGCCTGCACCGGGCTGGCGCCCGCCTGGCGCATCAGCGCCTCGGCTGCCGCCGCTCCCCGCACCGCGAAGCAGCGCCGGGCCGGCTCGGCATGCGCTTCGGTCAGGCCCAGGTCGTGCAGCAGGGCGGCGGCGAAGAACAGACTGCGGTCGGGCTTCAGGCCCTGGTTCAGGGCCAGCAGGCTGCCCCAGGCATAGGTGCGCCAGGCATGCTCCGTCAGCCAGCGTGGCTGCACGGCCTCGGCGGCCGCCAGGGCGGCACGGGCCAGCTTGTCATGGGGCGGCGCAATGTGCCGCAGGGCGTCCGCGTCGAGCTCCAGCAGGCCCGGCGCCGGTGGCGTCAGCCTGCCGCGGCGCCATTGCTTCAACCGCGCCGCCATCGCGCCAAGCAGCAATCCCCAGCGCTCGCGCGGGCTGAGCACCCCGCCGCCGGCCTGCGCCCATTCCCATCCACCCATGCTGTTCATGACATCCTCCTTGTGTGGCCATGGGCGTCAGTGTGCAAATCGACAAAGCCGCCGGCGAGTGGCAGGATCGACGTTCAACGCACCATTCTTGACAACATGCAAGTGGCCGTCCTCGTGCTCCCCCAGGTGATGGACAGCAGCCTCTCGATCACGCTGGACGTGATCTCGGCCGCCAACCAGCTGGCCGGGTACCAGGGCCGGGCAGCGCCCTTCAGCGTGGTGACCGCCGGCCTCGGCCGCCGCGTGCAGGCGGGCTCGGGCTTGCACATCGGTGGACTGACGCCCTTGCGCGCGCTTGGCGTGCCGGCGCTGGTGGTGGTGCCCGGCGCACGGCTGGCCCTGCCGGCACAGCTCGATGCCTGGCTGGCCAGCCCGCCGCTGCGCCGCGCCATTGGCTGGCTGCGGCAACAGGCTGAGCAGGGAGCCGCGGTGGCGGCCTCCTGCGCCGGCACCTTCGTGCTGGCGGAGGCCGGGCTGCTGCAGGGCCGCACCGCCACCACCACCTGGTGGCTGGCCCCGCACTTCCGGCAGCGTTACCCCGGCGTCGAACTCGACATGCAGCAAATGGTGGTGGGCGATGCACAGGTGCGCTGCGGCGGTGCCGCCTTCAGCCAGGCGGACCTGATGCTGGAGCTGGTGGCCAGCCATGCCGGGCCGGCACTTGCGCAGGACTGCGCCCGTTACCTGATGCTCGACCGGCGCAGCAGCCAGATGCGCTACGCCATCCCCGGCCATCTGGCACGCCAGCATCCGGTCATCGGCGAGGCGGAACGCTGGATCCGGCAGCGCCTGCACCAGCCCATCCACATCGGCGAGCTGGCCGCCGCGCTGCACCTGACACCGCGCACGCTGGCCCGCCGCTTCGACAGCAGCCTGGGCATGAGCCCGCTGCGGTTCGTGCAGCGGCTGCGGGTCGAACAGGCCCGGCACCTGATCGACACCGCCCGGCTGCCGCTGCAAACCGTCGCAGAGCGGGTGGGCTATGCCGACGCGGCGACGCTGCGCCGGCTGCTCTTGCGCGAGTCAGGCAGCGCCCGGCGGCCTTGAGGCAGGCAAGAAGGGCGAAGCCGCAGGCCGGCGGCGCTCAGCTGAACACGCGCCGCGCGGCCGGCGAACCGGCTGGCAGGCCCCGCTCCTCCAGGGTGCGGTACAGCTGCTGCAGCTCGCGGCCGATGTTCTCGAAGCCGGCCGCGCTGAGCGGCTGGTGGTTGTCGTCCACCACCGCCGCCTCCATGCCCAGCGCCAGCGCCTGCGCGCTGGCCTGCCAAGCCTCGAAGGGGGCCTCCGAAGGCGCGGTCTGCGGCACATCGAAGGACAGCGTCACATTCCGCACCGCCACCAGGTTGGGGTCCTCGGCGAAGGCCGCCTGAGGGTCGAACTGCAGCGTCAGCACCGGCGGTGCCCCCTCTTCCCGCGCCGGCAGCACCAGCCGCCCAGGCACCACGCCCGGCACGAAGCCGTGCCGGGTGGCGTGCTGCTGGATGTAGGACACCGTCCAGGCGGCACCGCGCGCCCGCAGGTGGCAGGCCAGCTGCGCGTCGTGCTGCCCGGCGAACTGGTCCAGCTCGCGGGCGCGGGCCACCTCGTCGAGCATGTCGGGAAAGTCGGCCGACGCGCCAAGGCCATCGGCAAAGGCCTGCACCTTCTGCACGAACTCCGAGTACTCGATCTCGTTGAGCGCGCCGGTGCGGTTGGCCAGTTGCACGCCGGCCTGGAACTCGCGGTAGGTGTGCCCCGGCTGCGGAGCCTCCCATTCGCCGGTGGCCTCGTTCAGCCCTTCGATGAAGAACGGCTTGCTGCCGGCACGCCGGGTGGGTGGCAGGTGGGCCAGCACGTTGTCGCCGCTGACGCGGTTGTCGACCACCAGCGAGGCCATCGCGTCGATCAGCGGGTCGAGCCGCACGCCGTGCTGCCGGCGTACCGGCAGCGCGGGGATCAGCGGCGGGATGGACGGGTGCTCGTCCCTCCCCGCGTCCTCCGGCTGCGGCCCGGCGGGCTGGCCCACGTCGAAGGTCGGCTCGATGGCCGGCGGCGCTTCCTTGGGCGAGCGCACCAGCGGCTGCCGGCCGCCGGCCTTGCGCGACTGCCAGGCGCCGTGCGCCACCACCCCGGCGAGCACCAGCCCGCCCAGAACGGCCAATGCCACTTGCAAGCTGCTCATCGGGTGCTCGCTCTTTCCTTGTTGCTCATGCCGCCTCGGCCATGCCGAGCGCGGATTCCATGTCGACCGCGACGATGCGCGAGACACCCTGCTCCTGCATGGTCACGCCGATCAGCTGTTCGGCCATCTCCATCGCGATCTTGTTGTGCGAGATGAAGAGGAACTGCGTGCCGCTGGACATGCTCTTGACCAGGTTGGCATAGCGCTCGGTGTTGGCATCGTCCAGCGGTGCGTCCACCTCGTCCAGCAGGCAGAACGGCGCCGGATTGAGCTGGAAGATGGCGAACACCAGCGCGATGGCCGTCAAGGCCTTCTCGCCGCCGGACAGCAGGTGGATGGTGCTGTTCTTCTTGCCCGGCGGCTGCGCCATCACCTGCACGCCGGCATCCAGGATTTCATCGCCCGTCATCATGAGCCGGGCCGTGCCGCCGCCGAACAGCGAGGGGAACATGCGGCCGAAGTGCTCGTTGACGAAGTCGAAGGTCTTCTTCAGCAGGTCGCGCGTCTCCAGGTCGATCTTGTAGATCGCGTCTTCCAGCGTGGTGATGGCCTCGTTCAGGTCGGCCGACTGCGCATCGAGGAAGCTCTTGCGCTCGCGCGCGGCGGTCAGCTCGTCGAGCGCCGCAAGGTTGACGGCGCCAAGCGCAGCGATGTCGCGGTTGATGCGATCGATCTCGCCTTGCAGGCCGTAGAGCTTGACGCCGCCGTCCTCGATGCTGCGCGCCAGCGCCTCCAGGTCCACCCCGGCGGCCGTCAGCTGCTCCATGAACTGCGCGCCACCGAGCGACGCGGCCTGCTGCTCCAGCTGCAGCTTGGTGATGCGATCGCGCAGCGGCTGCTGGCTGCGCTCGAACTCCATGCGTTGCTCCTCGGCCCGGCGCAGCCGCAGCGAGAGATCGTCGTACTCGCTGCGCTTGGCGGCGAGCGCCACCTCGCGCTCCATCTTCAGCGCCAGCGCCTCCTGCAGCCCGGCCTGCGCCGCCTGGTCGTTGAAGCTGTCCAGCTCCGACTGCAGCTGTGCGGCGCTCTGCTCGTTGGTGGCGATCTGCTGGGCCGCGGTCTCGATCGAGCGCTGCAGCTCGCCGCGGCGCGCGGCCAGGGCGCGGGCCGAGAACTGTGCCTCCTGCGCCTCGCGCTCCAGCGAGCGCAGCTGCTCGCGGGCCTGCGCCAGCCGGCGCTCGGCCTGGATCACCGCCTCCTCCAGCTCGGCATGGCGCTCCTGCTCGGTCGCCAGGGCCAGGTCGAGTTCCTCGAAGCGGGCCTCGCCGGTGGCGCGGCGCTCGTTCAGCTCTTCCAGCTGGGCGTCGATCTCGCTCAGCTCTTCCTGGATCTGGCCGCGGCGCGCGCCGGCCTGCTCGGCCTGCTGCGTGAGCCTCAGCACCTCGACCTGCAGCTGGTGGTTGCGCCCCTGCAGCTCGGCCGCCTCGCGGCGAGCCGCGGCCAGCCGTTGCGAGGCGTCGGTATAGGCGGCTTCGGCACGCACCAGGGCCGTGCGCGAGTCTTCGGCGATGAGCGCCTGCGCCCTCACCTGGCGTTCCAGGTTCTCGATCTCCTGGGCCCGCTGCAGCATGCCGGCCTGCTCCGAATCAGGCGCATAGAAGCTCACCGCGAACTGCGACACCGCATGGCCTTCGCGGGTCATGATGACCTCGCCATGCGTGAGCTTGCCGCGCTCGGCCAGTGCCTGCTCCAGCGAGGCGGCGGTGTAGACGCCTTCCAGCCAGTCGTTGAGCAGCGCCTTCAGCCCGGCGTCACCCAGCCGCAGCATCTCGGACAGCCGGGCCAGCGTCTGGTGGCTGTTGGTGATGCCGGCGGCGGGCGGCGTGTAGAAGGCCAGCTTGGCCGGCGGCGGGTCGCCAGCGAAGGCGCGCACGGTGTCGATGCGGCCCACCTCCAGCGCGTTCATCCGCTCGCGCAGCGCCGACTCCAGCGCGGTTTCCCAGCCGGGCTCGATGTGCACGCGGGTCCACAGGCCCTGCAGGCCTTCCAGCCCGTGCTTGGCCAGCCAGGGCTTGAGCTTGCCTTCGGTCTGCACCTTCTCCTGCAATGCGCGCAGCGCTTCGAGCCGCGCTGCCAGGTCGGCCTGCTTGGCCGACTCGGCATTGACCTGCTCCTGCTTGCGGCGGCGGTCATCGTCGAGCTGGGGCACCTGCTCGGTCAGCTCGTGCAGGCGTTCCTCGGCAATGGCCTGCGCCTCCGAGGCCTGCTCGTGCTGCCGGCTCAGCTCGGCCAGCCGGCCTTCGTCCGGCGCCGCCAGGCCCTTGCTCTCGGTCACCAGCCGCTCGCGGCGCAGGTTGAACTGGCGCGACTGCTCATCCACGCTGCGCGACTCGGCCGCCAGCAACTGGATCTGCTGCTGCACGCCGGCCGCCACCGTGCGCTGCTGGTTGGCCTTCTGGCTGGCAGCCCGCACCGCATCGTCATGGTTGGGCAGGTTGGCCGACTCTTCCTCCGCCTGGGCGGCGAGGATCTCGGAGCGCTCCTCGGCCACCGCGATCTGCTCGGCGATGGTCTCCAGCTCGGCCTCGGCCTGCGCCCGCCGCGCGGCCCACTGCTCGTTCTGGGCGCGCAACTCGGCCAGGCGCTGCTGCACCCGCTGCCGGCCTTCGACCACGTAGCGAATGCGCTCCTCCAGCCGGCTCACCTCCAGGCTGGCCTCGGCCAGCGCGCCCTGGGCGGCATGCAGCTCGTCGCTGGCCTGGTAGTGGGCCTGCCGGATGGTCTCCAGCTCGGCCTCCACATGGCGCAGCTCGGCCAGCCGCGACTCGAGCGCATTGGTGGCCTCCAGCACCTCCTTGCGCACCCGCTCTTCCTCGCTGGCGGCATCGCGGTGCTTCAGGAACCACAGCTGGTGCAGCTTCAGCGTGCCCTGCTCCTGCAGGTGGCGGTAGCGCGCGGCAACCTCGGCCTGGCGTTCGAGCTTCTCCAGGTTGGCGTTCAGCTCGCGCAGGATGTCCTCGACCCGGGTCAGATTCTCGCGCGTGTCCTTCAGCCGGTTCTCGGTCTCGCGCCGGCGTTCCTTGTACTTGGAGACGCCGGCCGCCTCTTCGAGGAACATGCGCAGTTCCTCGGGCTTGGACTCGATGATGCGGCTGATGGTGCCCTGGCCGATGATGGCGTAGGCCCGCGGGCCCAGGCCGGTGCCGAGGAAGACGTCCTGCACGTCGCGCCTGCGCACCGGCTGGTTGTTGATGAAGTAGCTGGACGTGCCGTCGCGCGTCAGCACGCGCTTCACGGCGATCTCGGCGAACTGGTTCCACTGCCCGCCGGCCCGCGCGTCCTCGTTGCTGAAGACCAGCTCCACGCTGGCCCGGCTCGACGGCTTGCGGTTGCCCGAGCCGTTGAAGATCACGTCCTGCATGGACTCGCCGCGCAGCTCCGAGGCCTTGGACTCGCCCAGCACCCAGCGCACCGCATCCATGATGTTGGACTTGCCACAGCCGTTGGGCCCCACCACGCCGACCAGTTGCCCTGGCAGCTGGAAATGGGTCGGCTCGGCAAACGACTTGAAGCCGGACAGCTTGATGGAATTCAGGCGCATGAATGGCGGGAGCCGGTCGGATGCAGGCCGCCCGGGCCTCGGGCGGCTTTCATAAGTGTTTGATTTTCCTCGGGATTCCGGTATCCCGGCGAGGCTCAACCGAGGCGGGATGATACCATCGGCCTCTATCTAGAACAGAAGCTCCCTCATGTCCAAGAAAGCCGCCAAGACCAGCTCCAAAGACTCCGCCAAGGCTGCCGCGAAAGCCGCTGCCGCGCTCGAAGCCGGTACGCCCGCGCCGCAGCAGCGCCCGATGCCGCCCAACCCGCCGTCGGCCCCGTCCAAAGAGCTGCATGTGTTCGACAACCCGGCGCCGCAGCGCGACTACGTGATCCAGTTCCAGATCCCGGAGTTCACCTGCCATTGCCCGCTGACCGGCCAGCCCGACTTCGCGCACTTCACCATCGACTACATCGCCGACCAGCTCTGCATCGAGCTGAAGAGCCTGAAGATGTACATGTGGAGCTTCCGCAACGAGGGCGCCTTCCACGAGAAGGTCACCAACGACATCCTGGACGACATCGTCAAGACCATCCGCCCGCGCTATGCGCGCATCGTCGCCAAGTGGTACGTGCGGGGTGGCATCTACACCAACGTGGTGGCCGAGCACCGCCTGCCCGGCTGGGAACCGCAGCCGCTGGTGCAGCTGCCCCAGCACGAGGCCGAGTCCGGCATGCTGCGCTGAGGCCGCCGGCCGGGGATAATCCGGCGGATGAATCCCCTGCTGTCCCGCCTGCAGCCCTATCCCTTCGAGCGGCTGCGCCAACTCACCCACGACATCCAGCCCAATGCGGCCCTGCAGCCCATCAGCCTGGGCATCGGTGAACCGAAACACCCGACGCCGGAGCTGATCACCGCGGCGCTGCGCGACGCGATGGGCGGCCTGGCGAGCTACCCCGCCACCGCCGGCGAGGCCCGCCTGCGCGAAGCCATGAGCGGCTGGCTGGCGCGCCGCTACGGCATCACGGTGGATGCGGCCACGCAGGTGCTGCCGGTCAATGGCTCGCGGGAGGCCTTGTTTGCCTTTGCCCAGACCGTCATCGACCCCACCCGCCACCGCGACCAGGGCGGCCCGGTGGTGGTCTGCCCCAACCCCTTCTACCAGATCTACGAAGGCGCGGCCCTGCTGGCCGGCGCCCGCGTGGTCTACGCCAACAGCGACCCGGCGCGCAACTTCGCGCCCGACCTGGCGAGCATCCCCGAAGCCACCTGGGCCGCCACGCAGCTGCTGTACGTCTGCTCGCCCGGCAACCCCACCGGCGCGGTGATGGGCCTCGACGAATGGCAGCGCCTGTTCGAGCTGAGCGACCGCTACGGCTTCGTGATCGCCTCGGACGAGTGCTATTCCGAGATCTACTTCCGCGACGAGCCGCCGCTGGGCGGGCTGGAAGCGGCCGCCCGGCTGGGCCGCAGCGACTTCCGCCGCCTGATCGCCTTCACCAGCCTGTCCAAGCGCTCCAACGTGCCCGGCATGCGCTCGGGCTTCGTGGCCGGTGACGCGGCGCTCATCAAGGCCTTCCTGCTCTACCGCACCTATCACGGCAGCGCGATGAGCCCGCTGGTGCAGCAGGCCAGCATCGCGGCCTGGAACGACGAGCAGCACGTCGTCGACAACCGTGAGAAATACCGCAGCAAGTTTGCCCGCGTCACGCCTATGCTCGCCGAGGTGCTCGACGTGCAGTTGCCCGACGCCGGCTTCTACCTCTGGGCCCGCGTGCCCGGCACCGGCGAGACGGCCGACCACGCGTTCGCGCGCGGCCTGCTGGCTCAATACAATGTGACGGTTTTGCCCGGCAGCTTCCTCGCCCGCGAGGCGAACGGCGTCAATCCCGGCGCCGGGCGCATCCGCATGGCGCTGGTGGCCGACGTCGACGAATGCGTCGAGGCGGCCGAACGCATCGTGGCCTACGTCCGCTCTCTCTCCTGACCGACCCGCAGAGTTTTTTGTCATGACCCAACACATCGAAGCCCTCATCAACCAGGCCTGGGACGATCGCGCCAACCTGTCGCCCAAGGCGGCCCCGACCGAGGTGCGCGCCACCGTCAAGCAGGTGGTGGACGAGCTGAATGCCGGCCGCCTGCGCGTGGCGCAGAAGATCGACGGCAGCTGGGTGGTGAACCAGTGGGTCAAGAAGGCGGTGCTGCTGAGCTTCCGCCTCAACGACAATGCCGCGATGCGCGCCGGCGAGCTGGCCTTCTTCGACAAGGTGCAGACCAAGTTCTCCGACCTGAGCGAAGACGAGATGCGCGCCACCGGCGTGCGCGTGGTGCCGCCGGCGGTGGCCCGCCACGGCAGCTACATCGCCAAGAACGTCGTGCTGATGCCCTCCTACGTGAACATCGGCGCCTATGTGGACGAGGGCACGATGGTGGACACCTGGGCCACCGTCGGCTCCTGCGCGCAGATCGGCAAGAACGTGCACCTGTCCGGCGGCGTCGGCATTGGCGGCGTGCTGGAGCCGCTGCAGGCCAACCCGACCATCATCGAGGACAACTGCTTCATCGGCGCCCGCTCCGAGATCGTCGAAGGCGTCATCGTCGAGGAGAACTCGGTCATCTCGATGGGCGTGTACATCGGCCAGAGCACCCCGATCTACGACCGCGCCACCGGCGAGACCAGCTACGGCCGCGTGCCGGCCGGCTCGGTGGTCATCAGCGGCTCGCTGCCGCGCGACGGCGGCAAGTACAGCCTGTACTGCGCGGTGATCGTCAAGCGCGTGGACGCGCAGACGCGCTCGAAGACCAGCATCAACGAGTTGCTGCGCGCCTGAGCGCGGCAAACGACGCACGCAACTGCAGCGAACAACTGCGGCACACAACGAAGGCATACAGCGAGGGGGAAGCGATGAGCGGTGGAAACATGGAGCGCGTGCTGCGCCTGATGGCCGAGAAGAAGGCGTCCGACGTCTATTTGTCGGCCAAGACGCCCATCCTCATCAAGATCCATGGGCAGATCCTGCAGGTCAGCGACCAGCCGCTGATGCCTTCGCAGCCGCGCCAGCTGCTGGCCGAGCTGCTCACCCCCACCCAGCTCGAAGAGCTGGACGAGACGGGTGAACTCAACATCGGCCTGGTGCTGCCCGGCGTGGCCAGCTACCGCCTCAGCGCCTTCAAGCAGCGCGGCTCGGTGGCGGCGGTGTTCCGCTGCATCCCCAGCGAGATCCCGGCCCTCGACAGCCTCAACGTGCCCGATGTGCTGAGCAGCCTGGTGATGGAGAAGCGCGGCCTGATCCTGATGGTGGGCGCCACCGGCACCGGCAAGAGCACCACGCTGGCGGCCATGCTGGAGCACCGCAACCAGCTCGTGTCGGGCCACATCCTCACCATCGAAGACCCGATCGAATTCCTGTTCACCAACAAGAAGTCGGTCATCAACCAGCGCGAGGTGGGGCGCGACACCCAGTCGCTGCAGGTGGGGCTGAAGAACGCGCTGCGCCAGGCGCCGGACTGCATCCTGATCGGCGAGATCCGCGACCGCGAGACGATGACGGCTGCCTTGTCCTATGCCCTGTCGGGCCACCTGGTGCTGGCGACCATGCACGCCAACAACAGCTACCACGCGATGGGCCGGATCCTGTCCTTCTACACGCCGGAAGCCCGCCCAGCGCTGATGTCCGACCTCGCGTCCGGCCTGAAGGCGGTGGTCTCGCAGCGCCTGCTGAAGTCCGTCAGTGGCGGGCGGGTGCCGGCGGTGGAAGTGCTGCTCAATACCAAGCTGGTGTCCGAGCTGATCGAGAAAGGCGACTTCACCGGCGTGAAGGAAGCGGTCGAGAAGTCGATGGCCGAAGGCTCCCAGACCTTCGAGACCGACATTGCCCGCCTGATCAACACCGGCCGCGTCACCCGGGAGGAAGGCCTGCTCTACGCCGACTCGCCCACCAACCTGATGTGGCGGCTGCAGAACGACACCACCGCCCAGTCCAAGGCGGCGCCCAAGAAGGAAGAGGACGACGGCCCCTCCTTCACCGAGATCACGCTCGACGTGCGCGAGGAGCGCCCGAGCGGCTTCGGCACGACGGGCTTCGGCACCACCGGCTTCGGCACCATCCGTTGAGGACGCCGCCGCCGATGTCCGCCACCCTGCAACTGGCCGAAGCACTGATCGCCCGCCGCTCCGTCACCCCCGACGACGCCGGCTGCCAGGCCCTGATCCGCAGCCGCCTGGAAGCGCTCGGCTTCGCCTGCGAAACCCTCATCAGCGGCCCTGAGAGCTTCCGCGTCACCAACCTGTGGGCCAAGCGCGCCGGCAGCGCCGGCGCCGACGCCGCCACGCTCGTGTTCGCCGGCCACACCGACGTGGTGCCCACCGGCCCGCTGGAGCAGTGGCACAGCGACCCCTTCCTGCCCACCCACCGCGACGGCAAGCTCTACGGCCGTGGCAGCGCCGACATGAAATGCTCGCTGGCGGCCATGGTGGTGGCCATCGAGGAATTCGTTGCCGCCCACCCGGGCCACCGGGGCTCCATCGCGGTGCTCTTCACCAGCGACGAGGAAGGCCCGGCGCGCGACGGCACCGTGAAGGTCTGTGAATGGCTGGACGAGCGGGGCGAGCGGCTCGACTACTGCATCGTCGGCGAGCCCACCTCGGTGGACCGCCTGGGCGACGTGGTGAAGAACGGCCGCCGCGGCTCGCTCTCCGGCCGCCTGGTGGTCAAGGGCGTGCAGGGCCACATCGCCTACCCGCAGCTGGCGCGCAACCCGATCCACCTGGCAGCCGCCGCACTGGCGGAGCTGACGGCCATCGAATGGGACCAGGGCAATGCCTTCTTCCCGCCCACCAGCTGGCAAATCTCCAACCTGCATGCGGGCACCGGCGCCACCAACGTGATCCCGGGAGAGATGGTGGTGGACTTCAACTTCCGCTATGCCACCGCCTCCACCCCCGAGGCGCTGCAGGCGCGGCTGCAGGCCGTGCTGGACCGGCACGGCCTGGACTACCGGCTCGACTGGACCCTGGGCGGCCGGCCCTTCCTCACCGAGCCGGGCGCCCTGAGCGAGGCGCTGCTGGCCGCCATTGCGAGCGAAACCGGGCTGCGGGCCGAGCTGTCCACCACCGGCGGCACCTCGGACGGCCGCTTCATCGCGCGCATCTGCCCGCAGGTCATCGAGTTCGGCCCGCCCAATGCCACCATCCACAAGATCGACGAGCATGTCGAGGTGGCGTGCATCGAGCCGCTGAAGAACATCTACCGCAAGACGCTGGAAGGCCTCATCGCATGACGCTACTCGAACTCATCGAGCGCAGCAGCGCCCGCCTCGAACAGGCGGGCGTTTCGTTTGGGCACGGCACCGCCAACGCCTTCGACGAAGCCGCCTGGCTGACCTTGTGGAGCCTGTCGCTGCCGCTGGACGAACTCGACCTGGTGGCCGACCGCCCGGTGCCCCCGCAGGACGAGGCCCGCGTCGACGCCCTCATCGCCCAGCGCATCGCCACCCGCAAGCCGGCCGCCTACCTGACGCGGGAAGCCTGGCTGCAGGGCGTGCCCTTCTATGTGGACGAGCGCTGCATCGTGCCGCGCTCCTTCATTGCCGAGCTGCTGGCCGACGCCAGCATCGACCCCTGGCTGTCCGAGCGCACGCGCCGGGTGCTCGACCTGTGCACCGGCAACGGCAGCCTGGCCGTGCTGGCCGCGATGACCTATCCCGACGTCAGCGTGGACGCGGCCGACCTCTCCGAGGACGCGCTGGCCGTGGCCCGCATCAATGTCGACAGGCACCAGCTGGCCGGGCGCATCACGCTGCACCACAGCGACCTGCTCGGCGCACCGCAGGGCCCGCTGGCCGGGCCCTACGACCTGATCTTGTGCAACCCGCCCTATGTCAACGCCATCACCATGGCCAGCCTGCCGGCCGAGTACGGCGCGGAGCCGGCGCTGGCGCTGGCCGGTGGCAGCGATGGCATGGACCTGGTGCGCCGCCTGCTGGCCGAGGCCCCCGCCCGCATGAGCGACGACGCCGTGCTGGTACTGGAGATCGGCAATGAACGTCATCATTTCGAAGCCGCCTTTCCGCGGCTGGAGGTGGTGTGGCTGGAGACCAGCGCCGGTGAAGACCAGGTGCTGCTCGTGACCCGCACCGCCCTGCTGGAAGCTCAGAGCCCATGATCACCCTCAAGAACCTCACCCTGCGGCGCGGCACCAAGGTCGTGCTGCAGGACGCCAGCGTCACCCTGCATCCGGGCGAGAAGGCCAGCTTGGTGGGCCGCAACGGCGCCGGCAAGTCTTCCTTGTTCGCGCTGCTCACCAACAAGCTGCAGGCCGACAGCGGCGATGCCGAGATCCCCGCGCGCTGGCGCGTGGCCGAGGTGGTGCAGTCGATGCCCGAGACCGAGGACTCGGCCACCGACTTCGTGCTGCAGGGCGACACCCGGCTGCTGGAGGCCCGCGCCGCCCTCGCCCAGGCCGAAGCCAGCGAAGACGGCCATGCCATCGGCGAGGCCTACCAGCTGATCGACGAGGCGGGTGGCTTCGACGCCACCTCGCGTGCGCAGGCGCTGCTGATGGGCCTGGGCTTCCAGCCGGCCCAGCTGCACGCGCCGGTCAACAGCTTCTCGGGCGGCTGGCGCATGCGGCTGCAGCTGGCGCGCGCGCTGATGTGTCCCGCCGACCTGCTGCTGCTGGACGAACCCACCAACCACCTGGACCTCGACGCCCTGGTCTGGCTCGAAAGCTGGCTCAAGCGCTTCGAGGGCACCATGCTCGTGATCAGCCACGACCGCGAGTTCCTCGACGCCATCACCCGCGTCACGCTGCACCTCGACAACGCCCAGCTGACCCGCTACACCGGCAACTACACCGCCTTCGAGCAGATGCGCGCCGAGCGCATGCTGCAACAGCAGTCGGCCTTCGAGCGGCAGCAGGAACGCATGGCCCAGCTGACCCGCTTCATCGACCGTTTCAAGGCCAAGGCCAGCAAGGCCAAGCAGGCGCAGAGCCGCGTCAAGGCGCTGGAGCGCATGGAGAAGCTGGCGCCGGTGCTCACCGCGGCCGACTTCAGCTTCGAGTTCCGCGAGCCGCTCAGCCTGCCCAACCCGATGCTCGCGCTCGACCGGGTGTCCTGCGGCTACCGCGATGCCGAGACCGGCGCCGAAACCACCATCGTGCGCAACATCGACCGCTCGGTGCTGGCCGGCCAGCGCATCGGCATCCTGGGCGCCAACGGCCAGGGCAAGTCCACGCTGGTGAAGACCATCGCACGCATGCAGCCGCCCATCGCAGGCCAGATCACCGAAGGCAAGGGCCTGGCCATCGGCTACTTCGCGCAGCAGGAAATGGACGTGCTGCGGGCCGACGAATCGCCACTGCAGCACATGATCCGGCTCGCGCGCGACGTCGGCCCCGCCGGGCGAGAACAGGAGCTGCGTGACTTCCTTGGCCGCTTCCGCTTCGTGGCCGAGATGGTCAACCAGGCGGTGGGCACCATGAGCGGCGGCGAGAAGGCCCGCCTGGTGCTGGCCATGCTGGTGTGGCAGCGCCCCAACCTGTTGCTGATGGACGAGCCGACCAACCACCTGGACCTCAACACCCGCGAGGCGCTGAGCATGGCGCTCAACGAGTTCGAGGGCACGGTGATGCTGGTGAGCCACGACCGCGCGCTGCTGCGTGAGGTGTGCGACGAGTTCTGGCTGGTGACCCGTGGCGGCGTCGGCCCCTTCGACGGCGACCTGGACGACTACCAACGCTGGCTGCTGGAGCAAGCCAAGCTGCAGCGGGAAGCAGCCACCGCGGCGGCGGCTGCACCCGCGGCGTCCCCCTCTGCAGCGACGGCGCCTTCAGCGACCGCCCCTTCACCGGCTGCCGCTGCGGTGGCTGCCGAGCCGGCCGGAGCCGCTGCCGGCGCCAACCGCCGCGACGACCGCAAGGCCCAGGCGCAGGCTCGCCAGCGGCTGGCCGAACAGGCCAAGCCCCTGAAGAAGGAGCTGGGCCAGGTGGAGCAGCGCATGGCGGCCCTCGCCACCGAGAAGGCCGAACTCGAAGCGGCCCTGGCCACCGGCACGCTGCCACCGTCCCAGCTCGCCGCGCATGGCCAGCGCCTGAAGGCCATCGCCGACGAGACCGAACGCCTGGAAGCGCGCTGGCTGGAGTTGTCGGAGCAGATCGAGCAGCTCGCCGCCTGAACAGGCCTCCGGGCCGCGGCGGGAACGCGTGTCTGCCGCCCCGCTGGCGGGTCCACGGCCGTCGCGACAAGCGCCCTCACCTGTGGCCGACATGATCGCCGGCTGCCCGTGCAGCGGTGCAGCCACGCCCGGCGATCTTCCTTCAGTTCGAAAGTTGTTTATATTGCACGCAATTGAATTGTGAAGTACAGTTCAACCATGCCAACGCACAAGCCCACCGCCCTGCAGCCCGCCGTCGATGAGCAGCACAACCTGCTGCTGCTCGACAACCAGCTCTGCTTCGCGGTGTACTCGACGTCGCTGGCGATGACCAAGCTCTACAAGCCGCTGCTCGACCGCCTCGGCCTGACCTATCCGCAATACCTGGTAATGCTGGTGCTGTGGGAGCAGGACGGCCTGAGCGTGGGGGCACTGGGCGAGCGGCTCTTCCTCGACTCCGGCACCCTCACGCCCCTGCTCAAGCGCATGGAAGCCGGCGGCTGGCTCACCCGCACCCGCGCCAAGGACGACGAACGCCGTGTGGTCATCACCTTGACCACCGCCGGCCGCCAGCTGCGCCGCAGCGCCGCCGAAGTGCCGCGCCAGGTTTCCTGTGCCGTGCAATGCACCGTGACCGAGATGACCGAGCTGCGCCAGCGGCTGCACGCGTTGCGGCAGCGCCTGGCGCTGCAGGCCGTCGAGCCGCACGAAGAAGACAGCAGCCAGGCCGAGGCGGCATGATGCCATCGGCTTGTTGCAATATGTTGTACACAATTCAATAGAACGCTTCATTTCAGAAGCGTCGGTTTCCCTCCCCCCTGTCCAACCAAGCAAGGAGTCTTTCGATGAAACTCGACAAAGTGGTGTACACCGCCCAAGCCACCGCCAACGGAGGCCGCGACGGCCGCGCGGTCTCGTCAGACGGTGCGCTGGACGTGAAGCTTGCCCTGCCGAAGGAAATGGGCGGCTCCGGCGCAGCCGGCACCAACCCCGAGCAGCTCTTTGCCGCCGGCTATTCGGCCTGCTTCCTCGGGGCCATGAAGTTTGTCGCCTCGCAGCAGAAGAAGGCGCTGCCGGCCGACACCTCGGTGACCGGCAAGGTCGGCATCGGGCCGATCCCGGCCGGCTTCGGCATCCAGGCCGACCTCGCCATTTCGCTGCCCGGCTGGGAGAAGGCGGATGCCGAGGCGCTGGTCGAAGCTGCACACAAGGTGTGCCCCTATTCCAATGCGACCCGCAACAACATCGAAGTGCGCCTGAGCGTGGTCTGAGGGCCCGCGGGCCGCGCCAGGGCGGCCCGCGCCGCGCGCCGCCGTCTCAGGCGCCGCGCGCGGACAGCAACTGCAGCAGCAGCTCGACCCTGGCCTTGTAGGGCGTGCCGGCCTGCGCGGCCGGCAGCATATCGTCCGGCCGGGGCAGTACCCGGCCTTCGGCGCAGCGGGTGCTGCGCCATACCCGCACGCCGGCGGCCTGCGCCTCCAGCAGGGCCGCCTCCAGATCTTCGTGCACCGTGCCGTTGCCGGTGGCCGTGACCACCAGGCCCTGCACACCGATGCGCGTCAACGCGCGCACCGCCCGCCCGTCGGCCCCGCTGTGGCTGGAGACGATCTCCACCCAGGGCCAGTCCGCCACATCGGCCGCCACCGCCTGCAGGCCCAGT
Source organism: Eleftheria terrae (assembly GCF_030419005.1). NCBI lineage: Bacteria > Pseudomonadati > Pseudomonadota > Betaproteobacteria > Burkholderiales > Eleftheria > Eleftheria terrae. Next base: position 415,072 of record NZ_CP106951.1, on the reverse strand, counting down.
GCCTCGCCCTGGGGCCAGTCGCGCAGGCGGCGCAGCTGGCCGGCCTCCACATACGCCAGCGGCCCGGCGTCTCCCGAACAGAAGGCATCCAGGCGGTAGGTGTGGCTCTTGCGCACCTCCGCAGCGCTGTGCACCGCGCCGGCCAGCAAGGCGAGCACGCCGCGCGCGCCTGGTTCGCGCGCCACCAGCACCGCGTCCAGCAGGTTCTGTGGCCCGTCGGCCTGCAGGGCCGAGGCCGGTCGCATCGCGGCGGTCAGCACCACCGGCTTGGCCGGCGCGAGCAGCCGCTGAAGCAGGTAGCCGGTCTCCTCCAGCGTGTCGGTGCCGTGGGTGACCACGATCCCGGCCACTTCCTCGCGCGCCAGATGGTGCGCAATGCGGCGGGCCAGTGCCTGCCACACCGAGAAGCCCATGTCCTTGCTGTCCACTTGCGCGACCTGTTCGGTCTCGAGCGGACAGGCCAGCAGGCCCGGAATGGCTTCCACCAGCGAGGCGATGCCCAATTGGGCCGCCCGATAGCCGACCGTGTCCGCCGCCTGGGCGGCGGTGCCCGCAATCGTGCCACCGGTGCCGAGGATCACGACCTGCTTCGCTTTGCTTTGCATTTTTCGAAAGACTGGATAAAAATACAGCTACTGGATGCCCGAACAGTGCCTGCGCCTCAGCCGTTCCTGCCACCGCTTCCGCGAGGAAGCCGCCTTCGAACCGCTGTAGGCCCTGGCTACCGCCCCGGGCTGTCAACACCCCATTTGAACCCACCACCCGAGGTGCCCGTGGACCCGCAACGCTCCGACCTTCCCAAGCTCACCGCGCGCCAGCAGCAGATCCTCGACCTGATTCGCGCTTCCATCGAGCGCACCGGCGCGCCGCCCACCCGGGCAGAGATTGCGGCCGAGCTCGGGTTCCGCTCGGCCAACGCCGCCGAAGAGCATTTGCAGGCGCTGGCGCGCAAGGGCGCCATCGAGCTGGTGGGTGGCACCTCGCGTGGCATCCGGCTGAAGTCTGACACATTGCGCTCGGTGAACGAATCGCGGCTGGCCAGCATGGGACGCCAGGGCCTGCTGCCGCTGCCCGGCATTGCACAGCTGGCCTTGCCGCTGGTGGGCCGTGTCGCCGCCGGCAGCCCCATCCTGGCGCAGGAGCACATCGACCAGACCTACCACGTCGGTGCCAGCATGTTCGCCCGGCAACCGGACTACCTGTTGAAGGTGCGCGGCATGAGCATGCGCGACGCCGGCATCCTGGAAGGCGACCTGCTGGCCGTGCAGAAAGCCAAGGAAGCCAAGAACGGGCAGATCGTGGTGGCAAGGCTGGGTGACGATGTCACGGTCAAGCGCTTCAAGAAGACACGCGGCACCATCGAGCTGATCGCCGAGAACCCGGACTTCAAGACCATCGTGGTCGAGCCCGGCCAGGAATTCGAGCTCGAGGGCATCGCCGTCGGCCTGATCCGCAACACCCTGGTGATGTGACCTGCCCGGTGTTTCAACTCCAGCCTCCGGAAGTCCTGATGAAAGCGCTGCGCCACACCGACTGCCTGCATCCGACCGCGTCGCTGGAGCTGATCCCCAACATCGGCCCCTCGCTCGCTGAAGACCTGGCGCTGCTGGGCATTCACGCCCCGCGCGACTTGATCGGCCGCGACGCGCTGGTGCTCTACCACGACCTGTGCGCACGCACCGGCCAACGCCAAGACCCCTGCGTGCTGGATACCTTCATGGCAGCGATCGACTTCATGCGCGGTGCACCTGCGGCGCCGTGGTGGCACTACACCGCCCAGCGCAAGCTGCTCTATGGCCAGCTGCGCATGTCCGCTAGCGAAGCGGGCGGCGAGGGCCAGCGCCATCGCACTGCAAGCCGCGGCAGCGGCTGAGCCGCACCGGCCGACGACCGACCACGACTCACGCTTTTTTCGCCGAGCCGCTGCGCGGGTGGCGGGCGTTTCGCGAGCCTCTGCTCGCGAGCCCCGTGCAGCGAGCAGGAAGCACAGCCCAGCCGGGCTGCAGGACTTCCGAAACGACCAATCCTGCCGAACGTCATTGCACTGTTTTGATTTTCGGAGACGGACATGGCCTCTTCCATCCACACCCCCCCCACCCCCGCCCCCACCGACGCCGGCAACGGCCACACGGAGGCGCGCCTGGTCCGCGCGCCGGGGCGTTCCCCACGCCGCCCCTCCTGGTGGGCACGTCTGCGCGAGCAACTGTGGCTGCCGATGACGCCCGCCGGGCCAGGCGGCAGCGCCGCGGCGGCGGCCGCCGCCGGTCCCACCCCGAGTGGCTTTCCCGCACTCGACGCGGTGCTGCCGGCCGGCGGTTGGCCGGCCGCCGGCGTGGTCGAGGTGCTGGCGCCGCAGCCGGGTCATCCCGAGCTGGCCCTGCTCGGCCCGGTGCTGTGCAGCGCCGCGTCGCACGGCCAGCGCACCGCCTTGCTGGGCCAGCCGGCCGGGGTGGTCTTCGATCCGGCGCAAGGCTGCGTGGCCACGCCGGGCGCCCGGGCCACCGGCACCTGTGAGGTGCCCTCGCACGAGACGCTGCCGCGGGCCTTGTCCTGGCTGCGGGCCGGCCGTGGCGGTGTGCTGGCCGTGTGGTTGCCCGAGCTGGCCCTGGCTGACCTGCGCGAGCTCCAGCGTGCCGCGCGCCGGGCCCACACCACCGTCTTCGCGGTGCGGCCCTGGTCGGCTCACTGGGACGACCATGGCGAGGCCGACCTGCGCGTGAGCCTGTTCGCCGGCAAGGGCGGCCGGTGGGAGGTGCGCGTGCACCTGCAGCCGGGCGCAGCAGCACCGACCGTGCGGGTACCGGCGCTGGGCAGCACACCGGCCCGCCACCTGCGGGTGGTGCAAGACCCGAGCGACCATCGTCGCACCCTGCTGAGCGGCAGCTTCGTTGATGTGTGCCGTGAGCTCGACCGCTTGGCCGCACTCGAACGGGCCGCCGAAGCGATGCTGCCGGGCGGCGCCCGCTGGGTGGCAGCGGTCTGAGCCACGCGGCCCGGCGCCTGCGCCGGGTCACAGGTAGCCACGGCGCCCCAGGCAGTGGAAGCGCCAGTGTCGCCACGGCGCCAGCCGGGGCAGCCGCGGCGAGTCCTCCGGGCGTCTCGCATCAGCCGCCATACAGCAAGCGCACCGTGCAGGCCGTCTTGATTGGCGGCCGGCGGCGAACCGTCGAGGGACCGCAGCGGCGGTGTGACCGAAAGGCAATGGCGGAGTGTCCAGCGCGGGGTCGACGCCACGCGCCGGGCAGCGCTAGGGGGCAGACCGCTCCAAAACGGTATCGACGCGCCGCGACTGCAAGGCGATGCCGGCGTTGCCGCTGGCTGCAAACGCCTTCGTTGGCCATGCCCTTGTCACTGCAGGCGCGGTCGGCTATGTTCGCCGGCCTCCTGCCGTTTCGCGGCGCCCTGACCCCTGTGACATGCCGGCCCTCAAGATATTGCTCGTCAATCCTCCCCACACTGCCATCGGCAGCCGCGTTCCGCGCGAGCAGTTGCCGCCTCTGGGCCTGCTGTCGGTCGGCGGGCCGTTGATCGACGCCGGGTTCCCGGTTCGCTTGCTCGATGCGGAACTGGGACCGCTGTCCCTCGGCCAGGTGGTGGATGCGGTGCGGCGCGAGCATCCCGATGTGGTCATGCTCGGTCATTCCGGTTCCAGCTCGGTCCATGTGACCGTGCTGGAGCTGGCGGCCCTCTTCAAGCAGGCGATGCCTGGCTGCTGCATCGTCTATGGCGGCGTGCACCCGACCTACCACTGGCAGGAGATACTGGCTGAGGCGCCGCAGATCGACATCGTGGTCCGGGGCGAAGGCGAGGAGACGGCGACCCGGCTCATGCGCGCCCTTTCGTCGAACACGCCGCTGTCGGACGTGCCGGGGATCGCATACCGCGAACAAGGTCAGGTCCGCACCACCGGCCAGGCGCCGATGTTGACCGATCTGGACGCCTGGCGCATCGGCTGGGAACTGATCGACCACAGCCGCTATAGCTACTGGGGAGGCCGCCGGGCCGTGGTGGTCCAGTTCTCGCGTGGCTGCCCCTACCTGTGCAGCTATTGCGGGCAGCGGGGCTTCTGGACCCGCTGGCGACACCGGGACCCGGTGCGCTTCGCGAAGGAGCTCGCCCGGCTCTACCGCGACCATGGCGTGCGCCTCATCAACTTCGCCGACGAACTGCCCACCGGCTCCCGCAAGGCGTGGAAGGCCTTCCTCGAGGCGTTGATCGCCGAGAACGTGCCGCTGACCCTGGTCGGCTCGACGCGTGCGGGCGACATCGTCCGGGATGCGGACATCCTGCATCTCTACAAGCGGGCCGGCGTGATCCGGTTCCTGCTCGGCATCGAGAGCTACAGCGAAGCAACGCTGAAGCGCATTCGCAAGGGTGCGACCGTCAGCGAGGACCAGCAGGCGATCCAGCTGTTGCGCCAGCACGGCATCATCTCGATGGCCACCTACGTGGTCGGTTTCGAGGAGGAGCGGGACGCCGACTACTGGCATTCGTTGCGCCACCTGCTGCGATACGACCCGGACCAGATCCAGCTGCTCTACGTCACGCCCCATCGCTGGACGCCTTACTACGAGACCGTGGCCGACCGGGAGGTGGTGGAACCGGACACCCGCCGCTGGGACTACAAGCACCAGGTGCTGGCGACACAGCGGGTCCCCCCCTGGCGCATGATCTTGTGGGTCAAGTTCATGGAAGCGACGATGCAACTGCGGCCGGCCGCGCTGCGGCGGGTCCTGTTCGGCAAGGATGCCGAGTTCCGGCATGCGATGCGGTGGTACACCCGCATGGGCCGCCGGGTGTGGCTGCGGGAGGTGCTGGAATTCCTCTTCGGTCCGAGGCCCAGCCCGACCGGGCAGACCTTGCGCAGCTTCGCCGGCGAGTCACTGGCCACGACGGAGTACGCGATGGCGGTCCGCCGGCCGGTGCGCGTTCCGGTGACAGTGGCCCCGGGCGAACCGATGGCATGTGAATGATCTGCTGCGCCGGGTGCGTGCAGGACCGGTCCGCTCGGTGAGGAGCGGCCGGGTCTAAGCCCGCTGCGCCTGCCGGCCGCAGCACCGCGCAGAGGTGCGAAACCGGCTGCCGTACGCCGATCCGCCCGGCCGCACCAAGCCCGGCTGCACGCCGGGCAGCGCGCGGGCAAGGCCTCAGCGAATGTCGAGCTCCCTCAGATCAGCCACTGGCGCCTGCCCGAAGGTGGCGCTCAGGAGATGATCGAGCAGGCGACGGGCGGTGTCCTCGGCGCTCGACAGCCCGCCCTCGCGCTTGAGCGCCACAAAGCGCTCGCGCTGGGGAAAACGCTGCTCGTCGGCGGCGCGGATCTCGGCCTGCATGTCGGTGTCGATCACGCCGGGTGCAAGACTGCAGATGCGCACGCCAGCCAGGCCGTCTTCCGCAGCGGTCCGGGCGTGATGGTCGAGCGCCGCCTTCGTCGCCCCGTACACCGACCAGCCAGGCACGGCCCGCCGCCCGGCTCCGCTCGACACGTGCAGGATGCGGGTGTCCACGCCAGCCGGGCGGGCGGCCACCACGGCTGCCGCGAGCATCATCGGCGCCGCCACGTTGAGCGCCACCGCCCGGGCCAGCTCCGCCGGGTCCTGCAGCGCGAGGGGACCCACCGGCTGCAACATGCCGGCATTGTTGATGAGCAGCACCATGCGGCTGCCGGCCAGGAAATCGCCCAGCGCCGGCCCGGCCAGCCAGTCGGCCAGCTTGCGTGTGTCGGCCAGGTCCACGGCCACTGCCTGCAACAGCGGCTGCTCGGCCGAGGCCGCGGCGCTTGCGCCGCGCGCCAGCGCGAGGACACCAATCCGGCGTTTCAGCAACTCGGACGCCAGGCCGGCGCCCAGTCCCCGGCTGTGCCCGGTGAGTACGGCTTTGATCATGAAGGCTCCTGCGTGAAGGCCCGGCAGCGACGGCCGGGGCCACCCATTCTTGCGCAAGGGCGGCACGGACGCTCGTGCCCGTGAGCGGTTCAGCCTCCCACAGCGCCCGGTGCCGCTCTCATGACGCCCCAGCGCCGCCCTCGCGCGTCACCCCTCCACCGGCCACCCACACCCTTCGTGCACATCAGCCGCCTGCACCGGTCACGCGCGTCAGCCACGTGCAGCGGCCACGGGCGTCGGGCACGGCCCTCAGCCACCGGCACCAGCCACCGGAGCCAGCCACCGGCACCAGCCACCGGCACCAGCCACCGGCACCAGCCACCGGCACCAGCAGCCTGCACCAGCCACCGGCACCAGCAGGCTGCGCCTGGACCGGCGCAGGCTGCTGGCTCCGGGACCTGCCGGCCCCGGCGCCGACTCAGGGCGCGGTGTAGGTAAGGCAGGCCACGCCTTCATAGGTCCAGCTGCTGCCGCCACCTCCCAGCTCGTCCCAGTTCACCGTGTAGAAGTGCTGCCCGGCGGACGGGTTGTAGTAGCGGTGCAGGCTCTGCGTGCCGGCATCGGCCGTCCGTGGGCAGTAGCCGGTGACGCCTTCATAGGTCCAGCCGTTGCCCCCGGCCCCCAGCTCCCCCCAGTTGGTGGTGTAGAAGTGGTCGCCGTTGCCCGCGTGGTAGTAGCGGTGAAGCGGCTGGCTGTCGGCGGTCTCGGTGGGCGCTAGGTAGCCGGAGATGCCCTCATACACCCAGCCGTTGATGCCTGCGTTGAGCTCCTGCCAGTTGGTGGTGTAGAAGTGCGCGCCGTTGCCGGGCTGGAGGTAGCGGTAGAAGGCACTCACCCGTGTCGCGAGGGTGCTGGCAAGATGATTCGGGCTGCCCTGCCCCGCATCCGCCACCAGGCCGGCGGTGTTCTGCGACAGCACCGCGTTGGTCACCTCGGCGACGCTGGCCGACGGATGGCTCTCGAGGTAGGTGGCCACCACCCCCGCGACATGGGGCGAAGCCATCGAGGTGCCGCTGATCGACTTCGTGGCCGAGTCGCTTCCGGTCCAGGCCGAGAGCACGTCCACGCCTGGCGCGAACAGGTCCACGCAAGTGCCGATGTTGGCGAAGTCGGCCCGCTTGTCGCTGCGGTCGGTCGCAGACACGGTGAGCGCGGTGAAGGCGCGTGCCGGGGAGGTGTCGCAGGCATTGCCGCCATAGTCGTTGCCGGCTGCGACCACCACCACGATGCCGGCATTGACCGCCGCAGCCACCGCGGCATCGACCGCTTCATTGCCGCCACCGCCCAGGCTCATGTTGAGGACCGCAGGCCGCGTCGCATGCGCGGCCACCCAGTCGATGCCGGCGATCACGCCGGCCCAGCTGCCAGTGCCGGAGCAGTCCAGCACGCGCACCGCATGCAGTCGCACCGCCTTGGCGACGCCATAGGTGCTGCCGCCGATGGTGCCGGCCACATGGGTGCCATGGCCGTTGCAATCGACCGCACCTCGCCCGTCGTTGATCGAGGAGAAGTCCGCAGTGGCCCGGCCGCCGAATTCGGTGTGCGTCACCCGGATACCGGTATCGACGACATACGCATGCACCCCGGCACCGGTCTGCGCGTAGGTGTAGCCGTTGTCGAACGGCAGGCGGCGCTGGTCGATGCGGTCCAGCCCCCAGGGCGGGTTCGGCTGGGTCCCGTTGGCCCGCACGACTCCGTTCTCGCTCACGAAGGCCACGTCCGGCTCGGCAGCGAGCTGGCGTGCCTGGGCCTCGGTGGCCTGGATGAAGAAGCCGCGCAGGCTGTGTTTGTAGACCTGCTTGACCACCGCGCCGTGCTTGCGCGCCAGGCTGGCGCTGGCGGCCTCGACCGCCTGCGGCATGGCCACGGCGGACGCGGCGGAGGCCGCGGCCGGCTTCAGCAGCACGATGTATTCGCCGCGGATGGGCTCGGCGCTGCGCAAGAAGGCATGCGGCTGCACCGTCGCGGCCGGCTGGTCCGCCACGCTGTCGAAGGACGCGACCGCGCCCCCGCCGATCGACACGAGAAGCGCTGCCACCCAACTGCGACGCAATCTGAACGATGTCATAGGAAAGCCCCCTGGTGAGATGGTTGCCGGTTTGCCGCCCATGAGGAGGAGCGGCAATGGGGCATGTTGCGCGTGCCATTGCGGCCCTGCAGTCCCGCATTTCGGAGGGGGGCGCAGGACCACCGGTTGCCGATTAACCACTGCACACCGCGGCGCACTGGGGACTGTGTTTGGTGGCCGCGCCGAGTCCTGGCGGCAATGAAACGAAGGCCGGCCGCAGGTCGATGTGGCCGATGCCGGTCGCAAGACGAACTGCAGCGTGGTTCATGACGCGCTCGGCGTGCATGCAGTGACTGCGCAGCCGGCGACGCGATGACATCGATCACGGGGCTAGCGGGTGCCATGGCGCAGTGGCTAGGCGCCTGGCGCCTGGCGCATGACGCCTGGCGCATGACGCATAGCCCATAGCCCATAGCCCATAGCCCATAGCCCATAGCCCATAGCCCATAGCCCATAACCCATAACCCATAACCCATAACCCATAACCCATAACCCATAACCCATAACCCATAGCCCGTAGCCCGTAGCCCGTAGCCCGTAGCCCATGGCACATGGCACATGGCACATGGCACACGGCACACGGCACACGGCACACGGCACATGGTGCTCGCCGCTCAGTGTTCAGCGTTTGGCTTTTTCGAGCCGCTCCCCACCCCTATGACCCATCGCTGGCGAAGAAGCGGCACCGCCCGCTCCGGCGGTGAAGCGAAAGGCGGCGTCCATGCTGCCGGGTGCCCCCGGGCAGCTGCAGGTGCGGCGGTGGCCGGGCGGCCAGCACCGCGCTGGCGCTGGCGCTATGGCCGCATCCTGCGACGGCAGGCGGCTGCGATCGTGCATGCCACCGGTCGCCATGTCGATTACACGGCGTGGCAGCAACAGCGGCACCACAGGCGCGTCGGTGCCTGCCTCGCTGCCACCATGCCACCCAGCCGGCCCCTGTGCTCAGGCCACCGCCTTGCGCACCGCCGGCTCCTGGCCTTGCACCCGTGGCACAGCGGCCAGCAGCGTGCGGGTATAGGGATGCTGGGGTCGATCCAGCACCTCGTCCGCACTGCCGCTTTCGACGATGCGCCCGGCCTGCATCACCGCCACCCGGTGCGCGACGTACTCCACCGCGCCAATGTTGTGGGTGATGAAGAGATAAGACACGCCAAGCGCCTGCTGCAGCTCGCGCAGCAGGTTGAGGATCTGCGCCTGCACCGACACGTCCAGCGCCGAGGTCGGCTCGTCGCAGACGATCAGCTGTGGCTCCACCGCCAGGGCCCGTGCGATGGCCAGGCGCTGTCGTTGCCCGCCGGAAAACTCGTGCGGGTAACGCTCCAGCGCGTCCGGCCGCAGGCCGACCTGGTTCACCAGCTTCTCGACCTGGGCCCGGCGCGCTGCCGCGTCCCACTCCGGGCGCAGCGACAGCAGGCCTTCTTCGAGGATCTCGAACACCCGCATGCGCGGGTTCAGCGAGGCGAAGGGATCCTGGAAGATGATCTGCACCTGCCGGCGCGCCGCCCGCAAGGCGGCACCATCGAGCGTGAACAGGTCCTGGCCGTGCAGCAAGGCGCGGCCCTGGATCTCGGCCTTGCCGCGCAGCAACTGCACCACCGCCTTGCCGGTGGTGGTCTTGCCGCAGCCGGACTCGCCGACCAAGGCCACCGTCTCGCCCTGGCGGATGTCGAGCGACAGGTCCTGCACCGCGGCCATGTGGCCCTGCACGCGCTGCAGCAGGCCTCGGCGGATCGGGAAGAGCACGCTGAGGTGCTCGATCTGCAGCAGCGGCGCGCCGGGCTCGCGCGGTGCGCCGCTGCGGGCCGGGTCAGCTTCAGCCGCGGCTGCCGCCACGGGCACCGCCAGAGGCACCGCCGACAGCGGCTGCGATGCCGCCACGGCCGGCAGCCCGCCCGGCGCTTCGCTCGCCAGGCCGGGCGAGTACAGCAGGCAGCGCACTGCATGCCCCGCCGACGGTTGCTCCATCGGCGGCTGCACCGTGCGGCAGGTCGGCATGGCGCGATGGCAGCGGGGCTCGAAGCGACAGCCCTGGAACTCCATCCACAAGGGCGGCACCGTGCCGCGAATAGCGGCCAACGGCTGGCCCCGCTTGGCGGCATCCGGCAAGGCGCTCAGCAGCAGGCGTGCATAGGGATGCTTGGGGGCCGCGAAGAACTCCGCCGCCGGTGCCACCTCCACCACCTGGCCGGCATACATCAGGGCCACCCGGTGCGCCATGCCCGACACCACGCCCAGGTCGTGCGTGATCAGCAGCAGGCCCAGCGAGCGCTCGCGCTGCAGTTGCTTCAGCAGTTCCAGGATTTGCGCCTGGATGGTCACGTCCAGCGCCGTGGTGGGCTCGTCGGCCACGATGAAGTCGGGCTCGCCGGCCAGGGCGATGGCGATCATCACCCGCTGTTTCTGACCGCCGCTGAGGCGGAAGGGGTACTCGTCAATGCGCCGCTCGGGCTCCGGCAGGCCGACCCGCTTGAGCCAGTCGATGGCCTTCTGGCGCGCCGCCGCGCCACGCAGCGAAGTGTGCGTCTCGATGGACTCGATGATCTGGTCGCCGATGCGCATGACCGGGTTCAGGCTGGTCGACGGCTCCTGGAAGATCATCGCGATGCGCCCACCGCGCACCGCGCGCATGCGCGACTCCGGCAGGCCGAACAGCTCTTCGCCGCCCAGCTCCAGGCGCCCTGCTGCCACGCGGCCGTTGTCCGGCAGCAGCCGCATCAGGGCCAGGGCCGTCATGCTCTTGCCGCAGCCGGACTCGCCCACCAGGGCAAACGTCTCGCCACGCGACAGGCTCAGCCGCAGGCCGTCCACGGCCCGCACCAGGCCCTGCTCGGCGTCCAGCTCGACGGTGAGGTCGGTAATGTTCAACATCTCATTGCTCCTGCTGCGGCGGCATGCCGGGTTGCTCCAATGTGCCCCGAGGCACGCCGCCACCGATGATGGGAACGCGTCGGCTCCCCGCCGCCCGGGCGCCTGCACAGCCTGCGCAACGCGAGGGGCGAGCCGACCGGTGGACTAGACGACAGCCCGGTTGCGGGTGCCCAGCCGGGCTCGGAAGGCGCGGCCGCGCGGATCGAAGGCTTCGCGCACGCCATCGGCAAACAGGTTGGCCGCCAGCACCAGCGTCACCATGAAGCTGAAGGCCGCGCTGACCGACCACCACACCGCCGGCTCGCGCGACAGCTCGTCGCGGGCCAGGTTGATCATGCCGCCGAAGCTGTTCATCGACGGCTCCACGCCCACGCCCACATACGACAGCACTGCCTCGTAGAGGATCAGCGAGGAAAACTCCAGCACGGTGGTGATCAGCACCAGGTGCATCACGTTCGGCAGGATGTGGCGCGCCATGATGCGCAGCGGCCCGACGCCGAAGGCCGTGGCCGCCTGCACGAAGTCCAGCTCGCGCAGCTTCAGCGTCTCGGCCCGCAGCAGCCGCGCCAGCGAGGCCCAGCCGGTGACGCCCAGGATCACGCACAACAGCAGGATGCGGATGTCCGAACGTTCGGCGCCGGTCGGAAAGAGTTGCGGGTTCTTGTCGATGAAGACCTGCACCATCAGCACGCAGGCCGCGATCAGCAGCACATTGGGCACCGAGGACAAGGTGGTGTAGAGGTACTGGATAACCTCGTCCACCCAGCCCTTGAAGTAGCCGGCCGCCACACCCAGCCCGATCGCGAAGGGCAAGGTCGCCACCGTCGCCAGCGAGCCGATCACGAAGGCGGTGCGCACGCTCTTGACCGACTGGTACAGCACGTCGTTGCCGGTGCGGTCGGTGCCGAACACGTGGTAGTAGCCACTCCAGCCGGCACAGGCGCCGGCCAGCACGGCGATCAGCAGCAGCGTGATGGCGGCGGCGCGCCAGGGCAGCTCGGTCTGGTCGCGCCACAGCAGGCCAGCCATCGTGGCGAACGGCAGGCGCTGCCGGCGTGCGCCCCAGGCCACCCCCACTGCCGCCACCAGCAGGGCCGCCACGGCCCCCAGCGCCGCGCCGCCGACGCCGCGCTGTAGCACATCGGCGCCCCATTCGCTGGCGGGGTCCTTCAGGTGGGCGCCGCCGTGTGGCAGGCGCGGGAAGCCGCGCTCCGGCCGGCCCTGGTTGTCGATGGACTCCATCACAAAGCCGGCATACGCCAGCGGTTGGGAATACGACGGCTCGCGCATCGCGATCTGCCGCGCCATCAGCACATCGAGCAGCGACTCCACGCGCGGGTCATAGGCCTGCTGCTCCTGCGGCGTGGTGGCCGGCAGGGCACGCCGGAAATGCAGGCTGTCGGCCAGCGCCACCAGCAGGAACGTGCCCAGCACCACGGCGGAGCACGTCGACGCAGCGTCGCGGAAGACATGCTTCCACTTGCCCCGCAGCGGCGCGCTGCGGCGCGCCAGCCAGACATAGAGGCCGAGGCCGGCCATCAGCAGCCACAGGACCAGGTCGGTCCACAGCATGACGAGTTTGAAACCCATGGTTGTGTCCCCTCTTCTCTCAGGCCAGCCGCACGCGGGGGTCGACCCAGGTGTAGGCGATGTCGATCAGCACGAAGGTCGCGATGTACAGCAGCGAGCCCAGGAAGACCATGGTGCGCACCACGGCGAAGTCCTGCGAGCCGATGGCCTCGATGACATAGGCGCCCAGGCCGGGAATGCCGAAGAAGCTCTCGAACACCAGGCTGCCCAGGAAGACATAGGGCAGGTAGGAACCGGCACTGGTGACGATGGGAATCAGGGCATTGCGCAGCACATGCCGCATCAGCACCACCTGCTCCGACAGGCCCTTGGCGCGGGCGGTGCGCACATAGTCCTTGCCCACCTCTTCGAGGAACATCGCCCGGTACAGCCGCGCCTCGGTGCCCAGGCGCGACAGCAGCGACAGCAGCACCGGCAGGATCAGGAAGCGCACCGCATCCAGCCCGCCGGCATAGCCGGAGATGGGCACCAGCCGCAGCACCTTGGAGAACAGGTACTGGCCGAAGATGATGTAGAACAGGCTGGAGATGGACAGCATCAGCACGCACAGCACCACGCCCCAGAAATCGATGCGGCTGTGCCTGAAGAACACCAGCAGCAGCGAGAAGGCGGTGCTGGCCAGCACCTGCAGCAGGAACAACGGCACCGCCAGCTGGAGGCTCACCGCCATGCGGCGCGCCACCTGCTGCCCGATGTCACCGGCACTCTCGCTGTCGGCGCGGCCAAAGTCGAGCGAGAACAGCGACACCGAGCGGTCCCAGAACACGGTCTCGGTCAGCTGCCGGGTGCCGGGCTGCTCGGCGTTCCAGTACAGCGGCTTGTCGTAGCCGCGTTCGATCTTCCACTTCTGGATCTGCTCCTGCGTGATGCGCTGGCCGCCGATGTTGATGCGGGCCATGTCGTCCGGTGTGTTGACGGTGAAGAACAGCGTGAAGGTCAGCAGGTTGACCCCCAGCAGGATCAGCACCCCGTAGCCAATGCGGCGAATGATGTAGTTCAACACGCTCAAGCCTCCTTCAGGATCTCGCCACGGGCGGTCAGCCGGTCACGCTCGCGGACCCGGGAACGGGTGAGCCAGATGAGCGCGAGCACCCCCAGCCCCAGCAGGCCCATGGGCCACCACACCGGCTGGTTCCACTCGCGCTGGCGGGCAACGCGCGCAGCCGGGTCGACGCGGAAATAGCGCAGCTGGTCGCGGATCATCATCGCCGGCTTGGCGTTGTCCACCCACGACTGGTAGGCGCCCGAGGTGTAGGGGAAGAAGCCGAAGGCCCAGGGCGCGTCCTGCTGCAGGATGCTCACCATCTCGTCGATCAGCTTCTGCTTCTCGGGGCCGTCGTCCATCAGCCGCAGGCGGGCGTAGCGCTTGTCGTACTCGGGGTTGAGGTAGTTGATGGCGTTCTCGCCGTCGTACTTGGACTTGGCGTTGGGCCCATAGAGCAGGAAGAGGAAGTTCTCCGAATCCGGGTAGTCGGCCACCCAGCCCCACCAGATGACCTGGTGGCCGCCCTTGTTCACCTTGTCCTGGAACTGGTTGTAGGTGGTGGCACGCACCTCCAGCTGCACGCCCAGCTTGGCGAACTGCTTCACCATCCAGTCGATCTCGGGCTTGAGGTCGGGCGTGGGCACGCGCTGGTAGTCGTAGTGCAGCACGAGCGGCTGGCCGGTCTTGGCGTCGCGGCCGTTGGGGTAGCCGGCCTCGGCCAGCAGCTGGCGCGCCTCGTCGAGCGAGCGGCGCACCGGCTGGCCGTTGACCACGCGGTGGGTCACCGGGTTGATGCCGGCCGTGGTGCCATGGCGCGAGCCGAACATGCCGGCCGGCACCGGCGCCATCGCCACTTCGCCACCCTTGCGGGGGAACACCCGGGTGTACTCCTCCCAGTCGATGGCGATGGACAGCGCCTGGCGCAGCTTGCGGTTGCGCTGCGCGCGCTCCGGCGTGTCGCCCGCGCCCACCACCGGGTCGAGCCAGTTGAAGCCGACGTACCAGTTCGTCAGGTCCACGTTGCGCGGCACCTTGAAGCCCTTGGCGGTGTATTCCTCGTGCACCGCCGGCGAGTCCTGCATGGCCAGCGCGAATTCGACGCCGTACTCGGGCTTCTCGATCTCCGGCAGGTCGTAGTAGCCCTGCCTGAACTTCGACTTGATCGGCAGGTTCTCCTTCTCCATCGTCACCACCACCTTGTCGACGAAGGGCATGGGCTTGCCGCAGTCCTCCAGCAGGCCGGCCTCCTTGTCGCCCGGCATGCCTTCGCAGGGATAGGGATCGTGCCGGTAGTTGGGGTTGCGCTTGAGCACGTGGCGGCGGTCCTGCACGTATTCGGCCAGCATGTAGGGACCGGAGCCGACCGGCCAGACATTCAGCGACAGGCCGCGCTCGGCCATGCCGGGCTGGTCGTAGAAGGCGTCGGCCTCCCACGGCACGGGCGCCAGGAAGGGCATGGCCATCCAGTACTTCCACTGCGGGTACTTGCCCTTCAGGCGGTAGCGCACGGTGTACTTGTCGATGGCCTGCACGCCGGCCAGCGGGTACTTGCGGAAGTCCAGGAAGGGCCGGTCACGGCTGGCGGCATCCTGACCGGCGCGCAGCTTGCGGTCTTCCTCGCGGATCAGGGCGCCGTATTCCTTCAGCCCGATCACGTATTCCGAGAACACGCCGAACACCGGCGCCTTGATGCGGGTGGTGGCATGCCGCTTGAGGCCGTACACCAGGTCCTCGGCCACCACCTCGCGGGTGCCCAGGTGTTCGAAATCCCAGGGGCTGCGCTTGTCACCCAATTGCTCAGGCGTCACGCTGTGGTACAGGTAGCGTCCCTTGGCGTCCGTCGCGAAGGCCGGGTGCGGCGCATAGCGGGAGCCCGGCTTGATCTTCACGTCATAGACGCTCTCGGCCACCTGCTCGCCCGGCGCGTCCTGCGGCAGCGGCTGGCCGTTCTTGTCCAGGTAGTGCGGCTGCACCACCGACTCCGCCAGCCGCGGCACCAGCTCATAGGGCCGCTTCAGGTAGTGGTAGGCGTAGAGCGGCTCGTAGAAGGAGAAGGTGTAGTGCGCCTCGTTGTTGGAGTACGAGGCGGTCGGGTCCAGGTAGCGCGGCGAGCGCTCGGCGAAAGCCGCGAACAGGGTGTTCTCGGCGGCGTCGCCTTCGGGCTGCGGGCTGTTGTTGCAGCCCGCCAGCGCCAGCGCCAGCAGCGCGGCGCCTCCCCAGCAAAACAGCCGGCGCCACCCACGGGTGGCCCCGGGAACGACAGGCGCGGGACATCGGTGCATGAGCATCCTCCTCGGCAAGGGCTCGGCGGCCCTGAAGCGAGGATGCCATGCAACTTCCCTACCAGGCCATGAAGACCTCGCGCCCCTGCACCACCAGCTGCACCTTGGCGCCCACCGGCAAGGTGACCTTGGTCGGTACATGGCCGAAGGGCAGCCCGGTCAGGATGGGCGTGCGGGTCAGGCTGCGCAGGTGCGTGACGACGCTCTTCAGCGTGTAGCCGCGGTCCAGCGGCGAGGGTTTGTAGTCGGTGAAGTGCCCCAGCACGATGGCCTTCTGTGCATCCAGCACCCCGGCCTGGTGCAACTGCAACAGGGTGCGCTCGATCCGGTACGGGTGCTCGTTGACGTCTTCCAGGAACAGGATGCCGCCCTTGATGCGGGGCCAGTGCGGCGTGCCGAGCAAGGAGCCCACCATGCAGAGGTTGCCGCCCCACAGCGTGCCACGCGTGTCCAGGCCGTCGAAGCCGGCCTCGGTGCGGAAGCCCACCGCCTCCAGCTCGCCGCGCATGGCTTCCAGGAAGCAGGCCTCGGTCACCTCGTCCACCGCCTCGCCGCCGAAGTCGTAGCCGGCGAGCGGGCCGGCATGGGTGACGGCGCCCTTGTGACGGGCCAGCAGCGCCAGCTGCAGCGCGGTGAAGTCGCTGTGCCCGACCCAGCGCGTGCCGGACTCGATGCTCTGCGCCAGCAACGCGTAATCGATGCGGTCGAGCAGCCGCGTCAGGCCATAGCCGCCGCGCGCCGCCAGCGCGATCGACACGCCGCTGCGTGCCACTCGGTGGATGGCCTCCAGCCGGGTGTCGTCATCGCCCGCGAAGCGCTGTTGCCGGGCGGTGGCCGAGGCGTCCAGCGACGCCTCGACGCCCTGCGCCCGCAGCCGCTTGACCGCCAGCTTCAGCGCGGCCGGCTGGGCCACCACGCCCGAGGGGGCGAAGATGGTCAGCGTCATCGGCCCCTCGTGATGGTGGTGGTGGCAGTGTTCGTCGTCGCAATGGTGGTGCGCGGCGTCGTGTGCGGCGGCGGCAGGGGCGGTCAAAACTTGTTCTCCGGGTCGGGCAGTTCGCTGGCGTCGCCGGTCGGAATGGGCTCGGCCGGCGGCGTCAGGTCGTCAAAGGTGGGCGGCGTCAGCACCATGCTGCGGCGGCTGCGGTGCAAGGCCCGGCGCTCGGCAAAGAAGTCGCGCAGCAGCTGGCCGCAGGCCTCGGCCAGCACGCCGCCCTGCACCACCGTGTGGTGGTTGAGCTGGCGCTGGCCGAACAGGTCCACCACCGAGCCGGCGGCGCCGGTCTTGGGATCGGCCGCGCCGAACACCACCCGCTTGAAGCGCGCATGCATCAGCGCCATGGCGCACATCGCGCAGGGCTCCAGCGTCACGTAGAGCTCGCATTCGGGCAGCCGGTAGTTGCCCAGCAGCTGGGCCGCATGGCGCAGCGCCACGATCTCGGCATGGGCGGTCGGGTCGTGCTCGGTGATCGGGCGGTTGTAGCCGGTGGCCACCACCTTGCCGCCGCTCATGATGACCGCGCCCACCGGCACCTCGCCCACCAGCCAGGCGTTCTGCGCCTGGTCCAGCGCCAGGCGCATCGCGTACTCGTCGGTGGGGGTGATGTCGGCGGCGGAGGCAGGCGGAAGGGTGGCGCTCATGGCAAGGGGCTCACTCGTCTTCGCTGCGGCGCGGCGCCTGCAGCACCGCCTGGTCGAGCTGTTGCTGGAATTGCTGCAGCTGCTGGCCCAGCGGCTCGCTGGCCGGCATGCCGGGCCGGTCGGACGCGACCGTCGGCACGCTGTCGAGCTGGGCGGCGGCAAGTTGCTTGCGCGCCAGCAGGCCGGACAGCGCCAGCACGATCAGCAAGGCCACAAAGGTGAACAGGGGACGCATCGCGGCAATCGATCTTCAGGAGGTGGGTCGGAGGACAGGGCCGGCGCCCGCGGAATCACGCCTCACGGCAGGCCCGCGGCACCGGGGCAGCGCCACCGCCCGGCCCCGCCAGCCCGCCGCAGCAGCGGGCACGACGGGTGGCAGGCGGTGGCAGCCGCCCTCATTCCCACTCGATGGTGGCAGGCGGCTTGGACGACACGTCGTAGGTGACGCGGTTGATGCCGCGCACCTCGTTGATGATGCGGCCCGACACCCGCTTCAGCAGGCTGTAGGGCAGCTCCGCCCAGTCGGCCGTCATGAAGTCGCTGGTCTGCACCGCGCGCAGCGCCACCACGTAGTCGTAGGTGCGGCCATCGCCCATCACGCCGACGCTCTTGACCGGCAGGAAGACCGCAAAGGCCTGGCTGGTCAACTCGTACCAGCTCTTGCCGCTCGGGCCGTCCAACGTGTTGCGCAGTTCCTCGATGAAGATGGCATCGGCGCGGCGCAGCAAGTCGGCGTACTCGCGCTTGACCTCGCCCAGGATGCGCACGCCCAGGCCCGGGCCCGGGAAGGGATGCCGGTAGACCATCTCGTGCGGCAGGCCGAGCGCCACGCCCAGCTCGCGCACCTCGTCCTTGAAGAGCTCGCGCAGCGGCTCCAGCAGCTTCAGCCCCAGCGTCTCGGGCAGGCCGCCGACGTTGTGGTGGCTCTTGATGGTGGTGGCCTTCTTGGTCTTGCCGCCGGCCGACTCGATCACGTCCGGGTAGATGGTGCCCTGGGCCAGCCACTTGGCGTTGGTCAGCTTCTTGGCTTCGGCCTGGAAGACCTCGACGAACTCCCGGCCGATGATCTTGCGCTTGGCCTCGGGGTCGGTCACGCCAGCCAGGTGGCCCATGAACTGGGCGCTGGCGTCCACATGCACCACCTTGACGCCCAGGTTGCGGCCGAACATGTCCATCACCATCTGGCCTTCGTTCAGGCGCAGCAGGCCGTGGTCGACGAAGACGCAGGTCAGCTGGTCGCCGATGGCGCGGTGGATCAGCGCCGCCGCGACGCTCGAATCGACGCCACCCGACAGGCCCAGGATGACCTCCTCGTCGCCCACCTGCTCCCGGATGCGGGCGACCGCCTCGGTGATGTAGTCGCCCATCACCCAGTCCGGCCGCGCGCCGCAGATCTGCAGCACGAAGCGGTTGAGCATGTCGCGGCCCTTGACCGTGTGCGTCACCTCCGGATGGAACTGCACCGCGTAGTAGCGGCGCGCCTCGTCGGCCATGCCGGCGATGGGGCAGGACGGCGTCGAGGCCATCACCTTGAAGCCCGGCGGCAGGCCGGTGACCTTGTCGCCGTGGCTCATCCAGACCTTCAGCATGCCGTGGCCCTCGGCGGTGGAGAAGTCCTCGATCGCCTCCAGCAGCTTGGTGTGGCCATGGGCCCGCACCTCGGCGTAGCCGAACTCGCGGTGGTCGCTCCATTCGACCTTGCCGCCCAGCTGCTCTGCCATGGTCTGCATGCCGTAGCAGATGCCGAGCACCGGCACGCCGAGGTCGAACACCGCCTGCGGCGCCCGCAGGTCGTGCGACTCGTAGGTGCTGGCATGGCTGCCCGACAGGATCACGCCCTTGGGCTGGAACTCGCGGACGAACTCGTCGCTGACGTCGTTGGGATGGATCTCGCAGTAGACATGCGCCTCACGCACGCGCCGCGCGATGAGCTGCGTGACCTGGGAGCCGAAATCGAGGATGAGGATCTTGTCGTGCACGGTCGGGCCTGTTCAAAAAACGGAAAAGGCAGCACCGGGTGCTGCCTGGGTCGGAGGGCTGTCTTGCTCCAGGTCGCTCACTCGACCCGGTAGTTCGGCGCTTCCTTGGTGATCTGCACGTCGTGGACGTGGCTCTCGCGGATGCCGGCCGCGGTGATCTCGACGAATTCCGCCCGGTTGCGCATGTCTTCGATGCTGCCGCAGCCGCAGTAGCCCATCGAGGCGCGCAGGCCGCCGGCCATCTGGTACAGGATGGCGACCACCGAGCCCTTGTAGGGCACGCGGCCCTCGATGCCCTCGGGCACGAACTTGTCGGCGTTGGGGTTCACCGCCTCGTCGTTCTCCTGGAAATAGCGGTCGGCCGAGCCGGCCTTCATCGCGCCGATGGAGCCCATGCCGCGGTAGCTCTTGTAGCTGCGCCCCTGGTAGAGGATGACCTCGCCCGGCGCCTCTTCGGTGCCGGCGAACATGCCGCCCATCATCACGGTGCTGGCACCGGCGGCGATGGCCTTGGCGATGTCGCCCGAGTAGCGGATGCCGCCGTCCGCAATGAGCGGCACGCCCGAGCCCTGCAGCGCGGTGGCGACGTTGTCGATCGCGGTGACCTGCGGCACGCCCACGCCGGCAACGATGCGGGTGGTGCAGATGGAGCCCGGGCCGATGCCGACCTTGACCGCGTCGGCGCCGGCTTCCACCAGCGCCAGCGCGGCGCTGCCGGTGGCGATGTTGCCGCCGATCACGTCCACCTCGGGGAAGTTCTGCTTGACCCAGCGCACCCGGTCCAGCACGCCCTTGCTGTGGCCGTGCGCGGTGTCGACCACCAGCGCATCGACGCCGGCCTTCACCAGCAGCTCGACCCGCTCCTCGGTGCCCTCGCCCACGCCGACCGCCGCGCCCACACGCAGCTTGCCGTGCGAGTCGCGTGCGGCATTGGGGAAGGTGGTCTGCTTGGTGATGTCCTTGACCGTCATCAACCCGCGCAGCTCGAAGGCCGGGTTGACCACCAGCACCCGCTCCAGCTTGTGCTTGTGCATCAGGGCCTTGCCTTCGGCCAGCGAGGCCGATTCGCTCACCGTGACGAGGCGCTCGCGCGGCGTCATGATCTCGCGCACCGGCACGTCCAGGCGGGTCTCGAAGCGCAGGTCGCGGCCGGTCACGATGCCCACCACCGTCTTGCCTTCCAGCACCGGGAAGCCTGACACGCCATGCTGGCGCGACAGCTCCATCACCTGGCGCACCGTCAGGTCCGGCGTGATGGTGATGGGGTCGCGCAGCACGCCGGATTCGTAGCGCTTGACCTTCGCCACTTCGGCCGCCTGCTGCTTGGGCGTCAGGTTCTTGTGGATGATGCCGATGCCGCCTTCCTGCGCGATGGCGATGGCCAGGCGCGCCTCGGTCACCGTGTCCATCGCCGCGGAGACGACAGGCAGGTTCAGCGTGATGTTGCGGGAAAGACGGGTCGTGAGGGACGTGTCGCGGGGCAACACTTGGGAGAAAGCCGGCACCAACAGAACGTCGTCGAAGGTGAGCGCTTTACCGAGCAGGCGCATGAGAAAGCTCCAGACGCAAAAGCGAATTATACGGACGTCGGCGGAAAGCGTGCCAGGTTGTCACCGCAAGTAGCTTCTTGCGGCATCGTGCGATTGGTCACGGACAAGGCAGCCGTTGGCGCGCCCGGCACTTGGTCGGCACTGCACCGGCCGCTAAACTGCGCCGCATGAAAAATGTCTCGCTTCGTTTGGTGACCGCGGCCCTGGGTGTATGCATCGGCCTTGGCGCCGCCCTGCCCGCTGCCGCCCAATGGAAGTGGCGGGACGCCACGGGCAAGGTGCAGTACAGCGACCGTCCGCCGCCGGCCACGGTGGCCGACAAGGACATCCTGCAACGCCCGCGCGGCGCCGCGGTGGCGCCGCCCCCGCTGCCGGCCTCCGCCGCCACGTCGGCCGCCGATGCGGCGCTGCCGGCCGGCTCCGCCCCGAGTGGCGTCGACAAGGAACTGGAAGAGCGCCGCAAGAAGGCCGCCCAGGAGCAGGAAGCCAAGCTCAAGGCCGAGGAAGAACGCGTGGCCAAGGCGCGCGCCGAGAACTGCGCGCGGGCCAGGAGCTACCAGCAGAGCCTGGACAACGGCATGCGCATCGCCCGCACCAACGAAAAGGGCGAGCGCGAGATCCTCGACGATGCGGCGCGCTCCAAGGAAGCGGCACGGGTCAAGCAGGTCATCGCCAGCGACTGCAAGTGACCCGGGCTGCCGGGGCACCGTGCCCCGGCGTACCGCCCGGCAGCAGGCCGTCTTGCCGCCTGGCTGCCCGCCCCGCCAACCGCATCTCTTCCAACCTGCCCGGTCAACCCGCCTTGCGCTGGCCGCGATAGCGCAGCCGCCGCGCCTCCTTCGGGTCGACCTTGAGGGCGCGATAGATCTCGATGCGGTCGCGGTCGCGCACCGGATCGCTCAGGCTGCGCAAGCGGCCCCAGATGCCGACGCGCTGCGTGGCCAGATCGATCTCGGGATGCCGCGCCAGCATGCCGCTGGCGCGCAGGACATGCAGTACCGTCGAACCCGGTGCGACCTCCACCGCCACCACCTCGGCTTGGCCGGGGCCGGCGGCCCATGCCACCTCGACACGGCAGGGGGCAGCGCCCTCAGCGCACGCCATAGACCTGCTCGGCACGCCGCACGAAGGAGTCCACCAGCGTGTTGGCGATGCGGTCGAACACCGGGCTGACCAGCGCCGACAGCGCGCCGCTGGAGAAGGCGTAGCGCAGGTCCAGCTCGACCTTGCAGGCCGGCGGGCCCGATGTGCCGCTGCCCAGGGTGTTGAAGCGCCAGTTGCCTTCCAGCAGCGAGAACGGGCCGTCGACCAGCTTCACCACCACCAGCTCGCCGGGCACATGGGTGTTCTCGGTGGTGAAGGCGTGGCGCATGCCGGCGTAGGCGAGTGTCAGGCGGGCCGTCATGCCCTGCGGCGTCTGGGCCAGGACCTCGGCCTTCTCGCACCAGGGCAGGAACTGCGGGTAGTCGGTGACGCGGGTGACCAGGTCGTAGATCTCCTGCGCCGAATACCAGAGCAGGACGGACTTCTTGACGTGCTTCATAGAATGCAGGGATTGTAGGGCGGGCGCCCCTGCCGCCATTCACCCGATAATCGAACGATGACCATCGCAGAAAACAGGAAAGCCCGCTTCGACTATCACATCGAGGAACGCCACGAGACCGGCGTGGTGCTCGAAGGCTGGGAGGTCAAGGCCATCCGCAGCGGGCAGGTGCAGCTGACCGACGGCTATGTCGTCATCCGCGACGGCGAGCTGTACCTGATTGGCTGCCGCATCAATGCACTGCGTTCGGCCTCCACCCATGTGCGCCCCGAGGCCGACCGCACGAAGAAGCTGCTGATGCACAAGGACGAGATCCGCCGGCTGATCGGCAAGGTCGAGCAAAAGGGCTACACCCTGGTGCCGCTGGACCTGCACTACAAGGCCGGCCGCGTGAAGGCCGAGATCGCCCTGGCCAAGGGCAAGGCCCAGCACGACAAGCGCGAGACCGAGAAGAAGCGCGACTGGGAGCGCGAGAAGGGCCGCCTGATGCGGCACAAGGTGTCGTCGAACCCGAACAAGGAGTGAGCCGGTCGGCGACCGCCGACGCTCTACGCCGCGAGGCCGTCCGCGCCGCTGTGCACTCCCCGCATTCCCTGCTGCCCCGCCAGGGGCGGCCCCCTCACCCGGCCAGCTGGCCGAGCGCTTGCGTGAGGTCGTCGATCAGGTCGGCCGGCCGTTCCAGGCCGATCGAGAAGCGCACCAGGCCGCCCGCATGCGCCCAGCGGCCGGCGCTGCGCATGCTCGGTACGTCGTAGGGCACCACCAGGCTCACCGGGCCACCCCAGGAATAGCCGATCTTGAACAGGCGCAGCGCGTCGACGAAGGCATCCACTTGCGCTGCCGGATAGCGCGCGTCGAGCACCACCGAGAACAACCCCGCCGCCCCCCGGCAGGTGCGCGCCCAATGCTCATGGCCGGGCGAGCCGGCGAAGGCCGGATGCAGCAGCTGCACCACCTCCGGCCGCGACTGCAGGAAAGCCGCCACCTCGCGCGCCGCGCGGTCATGCGCCTCGTAGCGCAAAGCCACGCTCGGCAGGCTGCGCAACACCGCCTCGACGTCGTTGGCACCGACGCCCAGGCCCAGGCGCATGTGCGCGAGCTGCAGCCGCTGGTGCACCGCCTCGTCGCGGGTGGTGGCCGAGCCCATCAGCACGTCGCCGCCGCCCGAAGGGTACTTGGTCAGCGCCTGCACCGACACGTCCACGCCCTGCCCGCCCGGCAATGCGAACGGATTGAAGGCGAGGCCGGCGCCCCAGGTGTTGTCGAGCGCGCATAGCACGCCGCGCTGCCGGGCGGCCGCCACCAATGCCGACAGGTCGGGAAACTCCATCGTCACCGAGCCGGGCGCTTCCAGCCACAGCAGCCGGGTGTGCTCACCGATCAGGCCCGCCAGCGCCTCGCCCGACAGCATCGGGTCGTAGAAGCGGTGGCGGATGCCCCAACCGGCCAGCTCGTGGCGGGCCAGCTCCTTGGCCGGCCCGTAGCCGTTGTCGGGGATCAGCACCTCGTCGCCCTGCTTGAGCAGTGCCACGTTCACCAGCAGCAAGGCGGCCAGGCCGCTGGGCGCGAGCAGCGTGTGCCGGCCACCCTCCAGCGTGGCGATGCGCTCCTCCAGCATGAAGCTGGTCGGCGTGCCGTGCAGCCCATAGGTGTAGCCCGACTTGTCGCGCCAGGTGCGCGAGCGCATCGCCGCGACGTTCGGGAAGACCACCGTCGAGGCCTTGTGCACCGCGGGCACCACCGCCTGGAAGCCAGGCGGCGGCACATAGGGATGGTGGATCAGTTCGGTGCTGGTCGGCACGGTGGCGGGCTCGGGGCGGGGCGTGTCGCTCATGGTCCTCAGATGGGCTGGGCGATCAGGTCGTGGCCTTCGGCCGCCACGATGCGGGCGCGCGTGAACTCGCCCACCTTGAGCGTCTTGGACGCCTTCTCGGGCGGCAGCAGCCGCACGGTGCCGTCGATCTCCGGTGCATCGGCATAGCTGCGGCCCAGGCCGCCCTTGCGCCCCAGCGCCGGCGCGGAATCGACCAGCACCTGCATGGTGGCGCCGACCCGGCGCTGCAGCTTGGCGGCTGATACTTCCTCGGCCACCGCCATGAAGCGGGCGCGCCGCTCGTTGCGCACCTCGTCAGGCAGGGCGCCGGGGATCTCGTTGGCGCTGGCGCCTTCCACCGGGGAGTAGGCGAAGCAGCCGGCGCGGTCGATCTGCGCCTCGCGCATGAAGTCGAGCAGGTACTGGAACTCGGCCTCCGTCTCGCCGGGGAAGCCGGCGATGAAGGTGCTGCGGATCACGATCTCGGGGCAGATCTCGCGCCAGCGCTGGATGCGCTCCAGGTTCCTCTCGCCGTTGGCCGGCCGCTTCATGCGCTTGAGCACGTCCGGGTGAGCATGCTGGAAGGGCACATCCAGGTAGGGCAGCACCTTGCCCTCGGCCATCAGCGGCAGGATCTCGTCCACGTGGGGATAGGGATAGACATAGTGCAGCCGCACCCAGGCGCCGTAGCGCTCGCCCAGCTCGCCCAGCGCCTGCACCATGTCCAGCAGACGGGTCTTGACCGGCTTGCCATCCCAGAAACCCGTGCGGTATTTCACGTCGACGCCGTAGGCACTGGTGTCCTGGCTGATCACCAGCAGCTCCTTCACGCCGGATTCGAACAGCCGCTGCGCCTCGCCCAGCACGTCGCCGATGGGGCGCGACACCAGGTCGCCGCGCATGCTGGGGATGATGCAGAAGGAGCAGCGGTGGTTGCAGCCCTCGCTGATCTTCAGGTAGGCGTAGTGCTTGGGCGTGAGCTTGACGCCAGCGGCCGGCACCAGGTCCACGAAAGGGTCGTGCGGCTTGGGCACGTGCAGGTGCACGGCGTCCATCACCTCGTCGGTGGCATGCGGGCCGGTCACGGCCAGCACCTTCGGGTGCACCTGGCGCACCAGGTTGCCGCCGCCCTCGCCCGCCTTGGCGCCCAGGCAGCCGGTGACGATCACCTTGCCGTTGTCGGCCAGGGCCTCGCCGATGGTGTCCAGGCTTTCCTTGACGGCGTCATCGATGAAGCCGCAGGTGTTGACGATCACCAGGTCGGCGCCCTGGAAGGTCTTGGAGGTCTCGTAGCCTTCGGCCCGCAGCTGCGTGAGGATCAGTTCGGAGTCGGTCAGCGCCTTGGGGCAACCCAGGCTGACGAAGCCGATCTTGGGGGCCGCTGCTGCCGTGGGGGACAGGCCGGCCGGTGCTGTATCTTGTGTCATGCCCCGGATTTTCGCCGATCCGGGGCGGCCGCGGGTGCCGCGCGCTCAGCGCTTCTGTGGAGGAAAGCCCGGGAAACCCGGCATCAGCGACTCCGCCTGCTTCTGCATCTGCTCCTGCATCTGCACGAACATGTTCTTCGACTGCTCGAGGTAGTTGGTCATCAGCCCCTGCATCATCGGCGCCTGCACGTTCATGAACTGGGTCCACATCTCGGGATTGAAGCCCTTGGTGTCGTACATGCCGGCCGACTGCTCGGCGAAGCGGCCCTGCATGTCGATGAAGGCCTGGATGTTCTTCTCCAGGTAGGCGCCCATCAGCCCCTGCATGGTGTGCCCGTAGAAGCGGATGATGTGGGCCAGCATGCCGGTGGAGAACATCGGCATGCCGCCGGTTTCCTCCTCCAGGATGATCTGCAGCAGGATGCTGCGGGTCAGGTCTTCGTTCGTCTTGGCATCGCGGACCACGAAGTCCTCGCCGCCGAGCACCATCTGCTTGACGTCGGCCAGCGTGATGTAGCTGCTGGTCTCGGTGTCGTACAAGCGGCGGTTGGGGTACTTCTTCAAGGTTCGCACCCCGGACGCGGACGTGTCCTGTCCTGCGGCCGCACTGCGTTTGGCTTGAGCCATGCGTGAATCTCCAACGACGTGCAGCATGATGGTGCACAGCACAACGATTCTAGGGGGGCGGCCGAGGTCGCCTGGAGAAGGGTTTCCCCAGGTCAGCGAGGCCCGTGCCGGAGCAACCCGACGGCGTGGCCGGGTGGCACGGGATGGCAGTCAGCAGGAGCGGGCCGCAAGGCGCCGGCACCAGGGTGCGCGGCGCGGCGGCCACGGCTCCGGCGTCGAGCCGGGATGCTGCGCTGCAGCATCTGCCGGCACGGCGCGCGCGGCCGGGATCAGCCGCCGAAGACGAAGTCCGATGCGGTGAGCTGGCCGGCGGCCTCGACCGAGACGCTGCCCAGCAGCAGGCTGTCGCCGCCGGCCTGGGTCGTGGGGTTGTACCAGACCTGCCCGTCCAGGGTGTTCACGTAGATGCCGCTGTACTGCCCGGCCACGCCGCCCGTCATGCCCGCGCCCTTGAAGAACCAGGCGTCGGCCAGGACCTGGCCGGCATTGGCATCCGAGAAGGACAGGCCCAGCAGGCCTTGGTCCTTGGCGCCGTCCAGCCCGATGTCGAGCCCGTTGCCGAGCACGATGGTGTCGTCGGCGTGGCTGAAGTCGGTGATCTTGTCGGCATGCTCCACGCCCACCGCGTCGAAGACGAAGCGGTCCTGGCCGCTGCCGCCGGTCAGTACGTCGCGGCCGGCCTGGCCGGCCAGCAAATCGCGGCCGCTGCCGCCGTCCAGCGTGTCGTTGCCGTACTCGCCGTAGAGCTGGTCGTTGCCGCCCAGGCCAAACAGCTGGTTGCTGCCGTAGCTGCCGGTGATCTGGTTCGCCGAGCCGTTGCCGCGGCCCTCGGTGTCGCCGCTGTAGGCGTCCAGGGTCAGGTTCTCGACGTTGCGGGCCAGCGTGTGGCTGATGCGGCTGTACACGTGGTCGGTGCCGCCAAACAGGCCGCTTTCGACCACCATGTCGGCGGCGTCGTTGACGTAGTAGCGGTCGTCGCCGAAGCCGCCCACCATGATGTCGGCGCCGGCCCCGCCGTCGAGCCGGTCCGCACCGGCGCCGCCGTACAGCAGGTCGTCGCCATAGTCGCCGTAGAGGGTGTCATCGCCGTTGCCACCCAGCAGGCTGTCGCCGCCATCGCCGCCATCGAGGTAGTCGCGGCCGTTGCCACCCTGCAGCAGGTCGTCGCCGAGCCGGCCCCGCAATGTGTCGTCGCCGTCCAGGCCGGACAGCACGTTGTCCAGATCGTTGCCCAGCAGCGTGTTGTCCAGGCTGTTGCCGGTGCCGCTGACGGCCGCGGGCACCCGCTCGGTACCGCCACCCGGCAGGTCGATGACGCGGGTTGGCGCATTGCTCAGCGTGAGGTTCTCGACATCGCTGCCCAGCGTGTAGCTCTTCACCTGCGACACCACCGTGTCGGTGCCCTCCCCGGCCCGCTCGATGACCTGGTCACCGGCGGAATTCACGTAGTAGGTGTCGTCGCCGGTGCCACCGGCCATGCGGTCCTCGCCGAGCGACCAGTTGGCGTTGAGGGTCGAGTCGGTGTCGACGCCGACATCGGTCAGCGACTCGCTCGCTTGGGTGCCATTGATCATGGTCATGTGTATCTCCGAGAGTGGATAAACAAGAAGTACCCGCGGCGCCGGCAGCACCTCCGCCTGCCGCCGCATCGCCGGGAACCGGGGTCTCCCTCTTGCACCGCGCACCGCCAGGCCCAAGACCCGGACGGCATGCGCAGCGCGCAGGATGAAAAGGCAGCTCGCGGCACAGCCGCCACGGCTTGCCGGAGGTCCGCCGCGCTCACGGCTCGCGCAGCGCGCGGCGGGCGAACAGGCCCAGCGGCTGGGCCAGGTACTGCAGCAGGCTGCGCGGCGGGGTGGTGATGAAGACCTCGGCGGGCATGCCGGCCTGCAGGCGCAGCTGGGGATGGCGGGCCAGTTCCTCGGCCGCCACCTCCACCTGGGCGCTGTACCACGACTGCCGGGTCTGCGGGTCCTGCTGCGCGTCGGGCGCCACCGCCAGCACGCGGGCCGCCAGCAGCGGCGTGCTGCGGAAGTCGAAGGCCGACAGCCGCACCTCGGCGGCATCGCCGGCATGCACCTGCTCGATGTCGTGCGGCTCGATGCGCAGCTCCACGATCAGGTGCTCGCGCGCCGGCACGATCTCCAGCAGCGGCTCGCGCGGGCCCACCGCGGTGCCCGGCGCGCTCACCCGCAGCGCCATCACGCTGCCGTCCACCGGCGCGCGCACGGTCTGGCGCTCCACCTGGTCCTGCGTCGGGCGCAGCCGGTCGTCGAGCTCGCGCTGGCGGGCCACCGCCTCCTTCAGCTCGTCGGCGGCGCGCTGCTGGTAGGCGCCGCGCAGCTCGGCGGCCATCTGGCCAAGCCGCCCGAGCTGCCCGCGCGCCTCGGCCAGGTCGCTGCGAGCGGCCTCGGTGCGGCCTTCCAGGTCGGCCACGTAGCGCTGCATGGCGATCAGCCGGGTCTTCTGGATGAAGCCGCTCTCGGCCAGCGGCAGGTTGATGGCCAGCTCCTCGCGCGCCAACCGGGCGGCCTCGCCAGCGGCCTTGAGCTGGGCCTCCAGTGCGGCGATGCGCGCCCGCGCGTCGCCCTGCTGCGCCTGCAGCGACTGCAGCTGGTGATCCAGCGCCTCGCGCCGCGCAGCAAACAGCTGGCGCTCGCGCGCCAGGGTCTCGGGCGCCGCATCGGCCGGCCAGCTCACCGTGGCGGCCAGCGCGAGCTCGGCGCGGGCCCGCTCGGCACGCACGCGCTCGGCGTCACGCTGCTTGCTGAGGATGTCGAAGGCGGCGTCGCTGCGCAGGTCGCCCACCACCAGCAGCGGCTGGCCCTTGCTGACGCGCTGGCCGGGGCGCACATGCAGCGCCTGCACGATGCCGCCTTCCTGGTGCTGCACGATCTTGCGGCCCAGCTCGGTCTGCACCTGGCCGTTGGCGACCACCGCACCGCTGAGCGGCGCCCAGGCGCACCAGCCGCCCACCAGCAGCCCCACCACCGCCAGCGGCAGCACCACCTTGCGGCGCAGCCGGGCCAGCGCGTGGCGGTGCTCGGCGGCGGGCTGCGCCTCGGCCAGCAGCCGCGCCAGCGTGACGGGGCCGCCGTGGCGCGACGCCACGAGGCCGGCCTCGCTGCCGAAGCTGGAGGGGAAGGCGGAGTTGGCGGCGCCGTTCATGCCTGTGCTCCCGCGGCGCTGCCCGCCTCGGGGCGGCGCAAGGGGTGCACGCTGGGGCTGCTCAGGCGGGCCAGCACCTGCTCGCGCGGGCCGAACAGCTCCAGCTGGCCCTCGCGCAGCACGGCCAGCTTGTCGGCCTGGCGCATCAGCGAGGGCCGGTGCGAGACCAGCACGACGGTGCAGCCGCCCTGCTTGAGCTGCTCGATGGCGCGCGCCAGCGCGTCCTCGCCCTCGCTGTCGAGGTTGGCATTGGGCTCGTCGAGCACCACCAGCTGGGGGCTGCCGTAGACGGCGCGCGCCAGGGCGATGCGCTGGCGCTGCCCGCCCGACAGCGCGCAGCCGGCCTCGCCGAGCTCGGTCTCGTAGGCCTGGGGCAGGCGCAGGATCATCTCGTGCACGCCGGCCAGCTGGGCGGCGGCCACCACCCGCTCGCTGTCCACCGGGCCGAGCTGGGCGATGTTGTGCGCGACGCTGCCGGCAAACAGCTCGACGTCCTGCGGCAGGTAGCCGATGGCGCCCACCAGCTGCTCGCGCGGCCAGTGCGCCAGCTCCACGCCGTCGAGCCGCACGCTGCCGGCCTGCGGGCTGCGCAGCCCCAGCATCAGCCGCAGCAGGGTGGTCTTGCCGGCAGCGCTCGGGCCGATCAGCCCCAGGCACTCGCCGGCAGCCAGCGCAAAGCTCACGCGCTTGATGAGCGGCGGGCGCTGCGGGTCGACGCCGTAGCTGACCTGCTCCAGGCTGAGCCCGCCGCGCGCCGGCGGCAGCCGCAGCGCATCGGGCTGCGGCAGCTCCAGGCTCTGCTGCTGCAGCCGCGCCCAGGCGGCCCGCACCTCGATGAGCGACTTCCAGCCGGCAATGAGGTGCTCCACCGGCTGCAGGGCGCGCGCCACCAGCACGGTGGCGGCGATCATGATGCCGGGCGAGGCATGCCCGGCGATGACGAGCCAGGCGCCCAGGCCCAGCATGCCCACCTGCACCGCCTGGCGCAGCAGCCGCCCGCAGGCCGACAACGCCGCACTGGCCTCACCCAGCCGCTCCTGCGCAAGCAGCGCCTCGCGGTGGCGGGCGCTCCAGGCGGCCACGGCGCGCTGCAGCATGCCCATGCCCACCAGCACCTCGGCATTGCGGTGCAGCGCCTCGATGTGCAGCGCGGCGCTGCGCCCGCGCAGCAGCACCTGCTCGGTCTCGCTGCGGGTGTGGCGCTCGGTGTACAGGCCCAGGCCGAACAGCAGCAGCGCCGCGCCCAGCGCGGCCCAGCCGAGCGCCGGGTGCAGCGCGAAGATCAGCAGCAGGTAGAGGGGCAGCCACGGGGCGTCGAACAGCGCCTGCACCGCGGGGCTGCCCAGGAAGCCGCGCAGCCGGGTGATGTCCTGCAGCGCCGAGCGGTCGGTGCGGTGGCGGGCGGTGGCGTTCTCCTGCAGCGCCGCCTGCAGGGCGTGCGGGGCCAGCGTCTCGTCCACCAGCCGCCCGGCGCGCGACAGCAGCAGGCTGCGCGCACGGTCCATGCAGTAGCCCAGCCCCAGCGCCAGCGCCGTCAGCACGCTCAGCATGAACAGCGTCTCCAGGCTGCGGCTGCTGAACACCCGGTCGAACACCTGCAGCATGTAGATCGACGGCATCAGCAGCGCCAGGTTCAGCAGCAGCGAGGCCGTTCCAGCCAAGGCGATGAAGGGGCGCAGGCGTGGCGTCCACAGCCAGTTCATTCGTGAGCCTCCCTCATGTTTCTGTGTGTGTGCATCAACTTCGGTGTCGCGAAGCATGGCCGAGCACTGGCTGGGCGAACACCCCCTCACCAAGGGGGGCCGATGCACCACGCTGGTGGCTTCCCGGCACCACGGATGCCCGACGTCCGCATGCCGATCGCACTCTGCGTGCGCTCCAGCCGTGCTATTGCGGCCGGCTTGCCACCGTCCACGCGGTGGGCGCGTCGGGGTAAACCTGTGTGGCGGCGACGCATCATCCGCCGGGGCTTGCGCCAGGTGACAAGGCGACCCAAAGCAGCGCATGGCCATCGCGGGCGATGGCATGCGATGCATGCTCTCGCCACCGGCCGCCGCGGGTCTTTGATCCGCGGCAAGGAACAGGCGACGGCCTGGCGTGGCCTTGTCGCCGTTCGCTGGTGATGGTGGGCTGCGGTCCGCGGCCGCCCCGCTTCACGCGGCTGGCGTCCGCGCTTCATGGGGGTGGCAGTGAAGTGGTCAGGCGACCGGTCAGCCGCGTGTGGAGTGCCGCGGGCCGCCCCTTCCAGCGAACCTGGAAGGCACCGGGGCCTTGCGGTCGCCGCAGCGTCCCTCAGCCGGCGCTGGGGTCGTCAACGGCCACGCCCAGCTCACCGGCCAGGCGCAGCACCAGCGCACGCAATTCAGCCAGCTCGGCAGCCATGCGGGCCTGCTCGGCGCGCAGCGCGGCGATCTCGCTGGCGGCGGGCCTGCCCTCGCCCGCACCACCACCCGCCGCCATCTCGGCAGCCGCAGGCGGCACCGCCAC
Source organism: Eleftheria terrae (assembly GCF_030419005.1). Lineage (NCBI taxonomy): Bacteria > Pseudomonadati > Pseudomonadota > Betaproteobacteria > Burkholderiales > Eleftheria > Eleftheria terrae. The sequence goes on along the minus strand of NZ_CP106951.1, from coordinate 383,159 downwards.
CTCGCCGCACAGCAAGTGGGCCCAGCGCGCTTCACGGGCACCGGGTGCGCGCGGCAGCTTGACCACACGTCGTGGTTCACGCTCGGCGAGTTCTTCGAGAAAGCCCTCGACCGAAGAGATGTCGGCAAAGCGGTGCAGCCGCTCGGTGTGCAAGCGCAGTTCGGCGGCGGTCTGCGGCCCGCGCAGCATCAGCAGGGTCAGCAAGGCCACCGACTGGCTCGGCACGCCGAGCCCGCGCGGCGCGTTGTGCTCGAAGCGCACCACCCGGCTGCCGCTCACCTCGTTGACCAGGGTCTGCTCCTTCAGGCCTTCGATGGCCTGCAGCACCTCGGCTTCGCTGACGTTCATCACCGGCTCGCGGGCCGTCTTCTGGTTGCAGCCGAGGGTCAGTGCGTTCAATGACAGCGGGTAGCTGTCGGGCACCGTGTGCTGTTTTTCGACCAGCACCGCGAGCACGCGGGCTTCCAGCGGCGTGAGGGTTCTCAAGGCCATGACCGTCCCCCGCATACGACCGGGTGGCTGCAAGGCTTCATCACGTCAACTCCTGTGTCTTGTTCAACTCCTGCCTGCGGGCAGCGGCCAACGATAGCACGCGAGGCGGACTCAGCCGGCCTTCAGCGCCTCGATGGCGCGAGGCGCCACGCCCAGGTCGCGCCAGCCCGCGGGATGGCAGGTGAACAGCAGGATCTGGTGGCGTTGCGCAGCATCGAACAGCACGCGCTTCATCTGGCCCAGGCGCTGCTCGTCGCTGTGCACCAGCGCGTCATCGAGGATGATGAGCGTGGCCCGGCCGGCTTCCTGCAGCAGGTCGGCATAGGCCAGCCGGCTGATCACGCCCATCTGCTCGCGTGCGCCGAAGCTGAGGCTGGCGAACTCGCCGGTCTCGGGCCCGCGCAGGCCGGGGCGCGTCAACGGGCCGGGGCTCAGCTGCTCGTCGATGAGCAGGCTGGCGCGCGGGAACAGCAGCTGCAGGTAGCGGTCCAGGTGCCGTTGCAGCGGTGCCTGCAGGCGCCGTGTCAACGCGCCGCGGTGGGCTTCAAGGCGGGTCAGCAGGAAGTCCAGCGCTTCGGCACGGCGCTGCAGCTCGCCATGCCGGCGCTGCAACGCCTCCACCTCGCGTGCCTGCTCGCCGCGGGTTTCCTCCAGCCCCTGGGCACCGGCGCTTTGCAGGGCGCTTTCGAGGCGGATGATCTCGTCACGGCGCTCGCGATACTGCTTCTCGGCCTGCTCGGCGCTGCGGCGCAGGCGCTCGATGTCCTGCCTCAGGATGTCCGGCCGGGCGGCCTGCACCTGGTGCTCACGCGCCTCGATGCGGGCGGCCAGCGCGGTGGCTTCGGCCCGCGACTCCACCAGCGACTGGCCATGCTGCTGCAGGCGCTGGCGGCGCTGCGGGTCCGCCAGCCCGGCGCGCAGCGTCTCGCATTCGCGGCGGGCCGCGTCGCGCTCGCTGCTCGCCACCAACAGCGTCTGCAGCGCGCTGTGCAACTGCGAATTGCTCTGCTCGGTGGCGCGGCGCGCCTGCTCGTGTTCGTCCTCGGCCGCGGCCAGGGCCGGCACGCTGTCCGGCGGTGGCGGCGGCAAGCGGTCGAGGGCCGCCTGGGCCTCGCCCATGCGGGCCGCCTGCGCGGCACGCTCGGTGCGCAGTGCATCCAGCCCCTTGGGCGCCAGCAGGTGCAAGGTCTGGTCGGCATGGCCGATCTCGGTGAGCTGCTGGCGGTGCAGCTGGTGCCGCGCCTCGGCGGCTTGCAGCGAAGCCAGCCCCAGGCGCTGCAGCAGCGCGGCATGCTCGTCGCGCACTTCGCCATGCTGTCGAGCCAGCTCGCCCAGGTCCTGGCCACCCGGCTCGATGCGCAGCCGGCCGACACCCGGCACCCACCATTCGGCCGGTGCGACCAGCAGGCGTTCGCCCTGGCCGCTCAGTGCCTCGCCGTCCACCTGCATTGCCTGCCCCGGCTCCAGCGCATAACGCACCCGCGTGGCGGCCGCCGCACGGCGCAGCTCCAGGTCGTGCAGCCGCCCGTGCTGCTTGCGCAGCAGTTCGAGTTCGCGCACGGCAATCTGGGTGGTGGCAGCCTCGCTGCGCAGTGCCACCAGCCGCTGGTGTTCGGCCTCTGCCTTGGCCACCGCCTCGGCCAGGTCGGCGGCACGGGCCTGGGCCTCGCGCAGCTGGCGCTGCAGCGCTTGGCGGCTGTCTTCCTGGCGAGCCAGGCGCAAGGCCTCACGGGCCCGCTCGTAGCGCCGCGCCAGGGCTTCGGCTTCGAGCTTCAGCTGCTGCTCGCGGGCTTCGGCCACCGCATGCCGCTGCTCGGCCAGGGCCTGCGCCTTCGCCCGCGCGGCCAGCTCGGCCTGCTGTTGCTCGAAGGCGGCCAGCTGCTCGCGCAGCAGTTCCAGCCGGCCCTGCTGCTCCCTCAGCCGCTCCCGGTCGCGGGCGAGCTGCTGCTGCAGTTCGGCGGCGGCTTGCAAGGCCTGCTCGGCCTGCGACTGGGCGGCGCGGTAGCCCTCCCAGGGGCGCTCCGCCTCGTCGCGCCGTTGCTGCTCACGCAGGCCGGCCAGGGTGTCGACCTGCTGGCGGTAGGCCTCGACTTGGTCGTCCAGCTCGGCCAGCCGGCCCGATGCGTTCTGCAGGTCCTCGATCACCTTCTGATACTCGCCGCGCGGGCGGCTGCCTGCTGTCAGCAGGAGAGCACGCTCGGCCCTGACGCGCTCGAGGATGTCATCCCCGCCGCTGCTGGCCACCTCGCCCAGCGTGGCCTGCAAGGCCGTGCGCAAATGGTCGGTGGCAAAGCGCACCGGCTCGTGCACTTCATGGGCCGAGCCCTGCTCGATCCACAGCAGGCCGGGGATGCCCCAGTGTTCGGCCTTGCTGGCCCCCTTGCCGGCGAACTGGAAACCGAGCAGCTGGGCCAGGTGGTCTTCCGCCTCGACGCCCTCCAGCCGCAGGCTGCCAGCCCGCAGCTCGCACCGTTTGCGGTGCAGGAAGGTCTTGCTCAGGCGGTATGTGGTGTCGGCGAAGTCGAACTCGAGCTCCACCGTGGGTGCTGCGGCGGAGTCGCCCCAGGGTCGCAGGTCTTCAACCATGGTGGAGCGGTGCCGCTCGAAGAAGGCGGCGCGGATGGCACGCACGATGCTGCTCTTGCCGGCCTCGTTGGCACCGGTGAAGAGATTGAGGCCGGGCTCGAAGCCATCGATCTCCAGCGGCTGGCGGAACTGCCTCAGCTGCTCGATGCGCAGGCGCCTGAGCTTCATGGCCGCTGCAGCCCCGTGGCCGGGTGGCGCTCGGCGAGCAGGCCGGCCAGCAGGGCCAGTGCGTCGCGGGCCAGGCCGGCCCGCTCGCCCTGCTGCGCGTCGCGCAGCTCGGCGATGACCTCGCCCAGGTAGCCGTCAGCCTGCAGCGCGGCAATGTCGTCCTCGGTGGGCAGCAGCCGCAAGCCGGACAGGTCGGCCCGCAGGCAGCGCACCCGCGCCTGCAACTCGCCCATGGCGCGCTGCACCCGCTGATGGCCGGCCAGGTCGACGCTGCCCTGCAGTTGCAGCTCGATCACGTCGCCGCTGCCCGCCTCCGACAGACGGGCCAGCAGCTGATCCACATCACTGGCCACGCCCAGGGTCTGCGACAGCGTGCGCCAGTGGAACTGCCGGCAGGTCAGCGGCGTCACCTGCGCCTGCGAGCCGGGCGATGCCAGCTCGACCAGCAAGGCCTGCCCGGCCGCGTTGGCCTTGAAACGGTCCGGCTCGGGCGTGCCGCTGTACCAGGTGCGCGCATCGACCTGCCGGGTGCCGTGCCAGTCACCCAGCGCCAGGTAGTCGAGCCGGGCACGCGCCGCACGGTCGGCCGCAATCGGGTTGGGAGAATCAATGCCTTCGGCCAGCAGGCCTTGCACGCTGCCATGGGCGATGCCGATGCGCAGCAGGCCGGGCGGCGTCTCCGCGTCGTCGAACCAGGCGGTCAGGTCGGCATGGGTGTGGCGCTGCGTCAGCGGCGCGGCAAGCACGGCAAAGCCGCGCTCGGCGAAGGACAGCACCTGCGGCTGCAACGCCAGGTGCACGTTCGCCGGCACCGCACCCAGCAGGGCAGCGCGGGTCCAGACACTTTCGGCCAATGCCGCATCGTGGTTGCCGGGGATCAGGACCCAGGGGCCGGCATAGCCGGCCAGCGCATGGAACAGGCGGCGTACGGTGCGGTCGGACACCGTCTGGGCGTCGAAGACGTCGCCGGCCACAAGCACCGCGTCCACCGCCTGCTCGGTCGCCAGGGCGGCCAGCCGCTCCACCGCAGCAAAGCGCGCCTCGGCCAGGGGCACCGCGTCATCGGGCTCGAACTGTCCATAGTGGCGGCCGATCTGCCAGTCGGCGGTATGCAGGAAGCGAGGCACCTCAGCGTTCTTTCACGTAGGGCCGGCCCAGCGCATGCGGCGCCTGGGCACGGCCAAAGAAACCGGCCAGCAGGACCACGGTGAGCAGGTAGGGCAGCGCCTGGATCAGCTCCACCGGCAAGGTGGCCACCGAGCTGCCCTGCAGGCGGATGGCAAGCGCGTCCAGGAAGCCGAACAACAAGCAGGCCACGCCCGCGCGCAGCGGATGCCACTGCCCGAACACCATGGCCGCCAGCGCCATGAAGCCGCGGCCCGCGGTCATGTTGGGTGTGAAGGCCGCATTCTGCGCCAGCGTCAGGTAGGTGCCGGCAATGCCGCACAGCAGCCCCGCCGCGATCACGGCGCGGTAGCGCAGCCAGCTGACCGAGATGCCGGCCGCATCCACCGTGGCCGGGTTCTCGCCGACCGCCCGCAGCCGCAGCCCGAAGCGGGTGCGGTACAGCAGCCACCAGGTGGCCGGCACCAGCGCGAAGGCCAGCCACACCAGCACGTCATGCCGCAGCACGCCCTCCGCCAGCAGCGGACCGATGCCCGGCCACCCGTGCACGGCAGCCACCGCATCGGGGAACAGCGCGGTGAAGCGCCGTTCCGGCGCCACGTCCGGCGTGCGGCCGCCCTGCTGGAACCAGACCAGTCCCAGCACCGCGGTGAGGCCGGCCGCAATGATGTTGATGGCCACGCCGGAGACGATCTGCTGCCCGCGATGCGTGATGCAGGCGAAGCCATGCACCAGCGCCATCGCCACCGAGACGCCGCAGGCCGCCAGCAGGGCCAGCCAGGCGGGCCAGCCCGCGGCGGCCAGGCAGGCGGCGGTGAAGGCCGCAGCCAGCATCTTGCCCTCCAGGCCGATGTCGATCACGCCGGCACGCTCGCTGTACACTCCGGCCAGTGCACACAGCACCAGCGGCACGGAGATGCGCAGCGTGGCCCCCAGCAGGGAGCCGGCCATCAGCAGCAGTTCATCCATGGCGGCCTCCCGCCCAACCGTAGACCCGCGCCACGGCGGGCCGCAGCATCAGTGCCAACGCACCGCAGAACAACACCACGAAGCCCTGCACCGTCACCGACATGTCGCGGGTGAAGGCCGGCATCTCGAACACCAGCTCCGATCCGCCCTGGGCCAGCGCCCCAAACAGCAGCGCCGCCAGCGCGATGCCCAGCGGGTGGTTGCGCCCCATCAAGGCCACCGCGATGCCGGTGAAACCGGCCCCCGCCACGAAGTCGAGCAGCAACTTGTGATGCACGCCAGCGATTTCGTTGACGCCGGCCAGCGCCGCCAGCGCACCCGAGATGCACAAGGCCACCACCGTGAGGCGGCGCGGGTCCATGCCGGCGTAGCGGGCAGCGTCGGGCGCCAGCCCCACCGTGCGCAGCGCAAAGCCGAGCCGCGTGTGCCACAGCAACAGCCACACTGCCACACAGGCCAGCAGGGCCAGCAGGAAGGCGAGGTTCAGCGGCGTGTCGGGCCATTCGATGCCCAGCAGCGCCAGTACCGCCTGGGCGCTGGGCAGCGCGGCGCCCTCGGCGAAGGGCCGGCTCTCCACCGCCAGGCCACCTGGCGTGGCGACCACATTGACCAGCAGCCACACCATCAGCGTCGACGCAAGGAAGTTGAACATGATGGTGGTGATGACGATGTGGCTGCCCCGGTAGGCCTGCAGCCAGGCCGGCACGAAGGCCCAGGCCACGCCGGCCAGGCAGCCGCCCAGCACGGCCAGTGGCAGCAGCAGCGGCGCCGGCAGCCAGCCATCCAGGCCCAGCAGCACCAGGCCCACCCCCAGGCCGCCGAGCGTGGCCTGGCCTTCGGCCCCGATGTTGAAGTGCCCGGCCTGGAAAGCCACCGCCACCGCCAGGCCGGTGAAGAGGAAATTGGTGGTGTAGTAGAGCGTGTAGCTCCAGGCGAGCGCACTGCCGAAGGCGCCCTCGAGCAGCAGCCGCACCGCGTCGAAGGGGTTCTGGCCGATCGCCCACACCAGCAGGCCGGCCGCGGCGAGCGCGACCACGACATTGAGCACCGGCAGCACGCCGACATCGACCCAGCGCGGCAGGGTGGCCGGGGTGGAACTCATGACAACTCTCCGGTAAGGCCGCCGGCGGCGCTGGCGGGCGGCGTTTCGTCCGCCGAGCCCAGGCGGTCCGGCCCTGCCGCAGCGGGCGACGCGGCCTGCGCTCCCATCAGCGCGCCGAGGCGGCGTTCGTCGGCCTGACTGCGCGGCAGCTCGCCGGTGATGCGGCCGCCGCACATGACGACGATGCGGTCGGCCAGTGCCAGGATCTCCTCCAGCTCGGTGGAGACCAGCAGCACCGCGCACCCCGCATCGCGCAGCGCGACGATGCGCTTGTGGATGAACTCGATGGCGCCGATGTCGACGCCGCGCGTCGGCTGACCGATCAACAGCACCCTCGGCGCACGCTGGAACTCGCGCGCCAGGATCAGCTTCTGCTGGTTGCCGCCGGAGAACTTGGCCGAGCCCAGGCGCTCGTTGCGCGGGCGCACGTCGAAGTCCTCCATCATGCGGCGGCAGGCGGCGCGCATCGCGCCCAGCGAGAGCAGGAAAGGCCCACGGCGCAGGGCCGGGTCGTCCTGGTAGCCGAGCGCGGCCGACTCCCACATCGGAAAGCCGAGCACCAGGCCCTGCCGGTGCCGGTCCTCCGGCACATGGGCCACGCCCAGCCGCCGCAACTCGCGCGGGCCGATGGGGTGCTCATGGCTGGCATCGTGCCAGCCGCCGCTGGCCGCGGCATGGCGGATGCGGCCCTGCTGCGGCGGCTGCATGCCCGAGAGCAAGGCCAGCAACTCGCTCTGGCCGTTGCCCGCGACGCCGACGACACCGACGATCTCGCCGGCCCGCAACTCCAGCGACACGTCCTGCAGCCGCGCCACGCCCTGCGCATCCCGCCACCACAGGCCTTCGGCCGCCAGCCGGGTCTCCGCCACCCGGACAGCCGGCGCGGCAGCGCCCAGCACCACCTTGCGGCCCACCATCAGCTCGGCCAGCTCGGCCTCGCTGGTCTCGCGGGTGGGCCGGGTGGCGACCACGCTGCCGCCGCGCATCACGGTGACCTGGTCGCAGGTGGCCATGATCTCCTTGAGCTTGTGCGTCACCAGCAGGATGGTGACGCCACGTGCCTTCAACTCGGCCAGCACCGCGAAGAGCTGCTCGCTCTCCTGCGGCGTCAGCACCCCGGTCGGTTCATCGAGGATGAGGATGCGCGCCCCCCGGTACAGGGCCTTGAGGATCTCCACCCGCTGCAGCGCGCCCACCGGCAGGTCGCGCACGCGGGCGTCGGGCTCCACCGCCAGGCCGAACTCGCGGGCCAGGCGCTGCAGCTCCCGCCGCGCCTGGCCGAGCGGCGCCGCCAGCGAAAAGCCGCCTTCGGCGCCGAGCACCACGTTCTCCAGCACCGTGAAGCGCTCGACCAGCATGAAATGCTGGTGCACCATGCCGACACCTTGGGCGATCGCCTCCTGGGCGCTGCGCAGGCGCACCTCGCGGCCGCCGATGTGGATGCTGCCGGCATCGGGCTCATGGAAGCCGTAGAGGATGCTCATCAGGGTGGACTTGCCGGCGCCGTTCTCGCCGACCAGGCCATGGATGCTGCCGCGGGCCACGGTCAGGTGGATGTCGCGGTTGGCCTGCACCTCGCCGAAGCGCTTGTGGATGCCGCGCAACTCGACGGCCGGCACCCCGGCAGGCTCAGGCAGGGCCACTGCTGCCGGGGGGGACAGGGTCGGGGGCACGGCGTTCAGTACTTGCAGCCGCCGTCCGCGCTGTAGAGCGCCACCTTCAGCTTGCCGGAGACGATGTCCGCCTCCGCGGCCTGCAGGCGCTTCTTCATCTCCGGCGTCACCAGCTTGGCGTTGTGCTGGTCCATGGCCAGGCCGACGCCCTGCTCCTTCACGCCGAGCACCACGGTGCCGGGCTTCCATTGGCCGTTCTTGGCCGCCATGGCAATGGTATAGACCGCGTTGTCGACCCGCTTGACCATCGAGGTCAGCATGGTGCCGGGCTGCAGGTGGTTCTGGTTGCTGTCGACGCCGATGGCGAGCTTGCCCTGGTCCTTGGCCGTCTGGTAGACGCCCAGGCCGGTGGCGCCTGCAGCCGCGAAGATCACGTCCACCCCGCGCGAGAACTGGGCCTTGGCCAGCTCGCCGCCGCGGGTCGGGTCGTTCCAGGCAGCCGGCGTGGTGCCCGTCATGTTGGCCAGCAGCTCGGCCTTCGGGTTGGCGTACTTGATGCCGTGCTCATAGCCGCACTGGAAGCGGCGGATCAGCGGCACGTCCATGCCCCCGATGAAACCGACCTTGCCGCTCTTGCTGGCCATGGCCGCCAGCATGCCGGCCAGGAAGGTGCCTTCCTGGTCCTTGAAGACGACCGATTGCACATTGGGCGCCTCCACCACGCTGTCGATCAGCGCGAACTGCTGCTTGGGAAATTGCTTGGCCACCTTCTCCAGCACCGAGGTGTGGGCGAAGCCGATCGCGATGATGGGGTTCGCGCCCTTCTGTGCCATGCGACGCAGCGCCTGCTCGCGCTGCGTGTCGTTGGAGATCTCGAAGTCGAGGTAGCCGATGCCGGTTTCCTTCTTGAAGCGCTCGATGCCGTTGTAGGCCGCTTCGTTGAAGGACTTGTCGAACTTGCCGCCGGCGTCGTAGACCACCGCCGGCTGGCTGGCCTGCGCCCAGGCGCCGACGCCCATGCCGAGCGCGGGGGCGGCGAGCATGGCCAGGCAGGCGCGGCGCAGGAAGCGGTGGGTCGAGGTCCGGGTCATGAAGGAGTCCTTCTGCTGTCGATGATGGGCGCACATGTTCGCAAAATGCATGCAAGGTCGCCTCGGGATTGATCCCAGGGCGCACAGCCGCGGTTCAAGCGGACGGCTGGAAGCCGAAGCCGTCGGGCAGCAGCTCGGCCATGGACGTCAGGCGCCGCGCTCCCTGCACATTGGCCAGCAGCACGGCCAGCTGGGGCCCGCCCAGCTCGAACATCACCTGCCGGCAGGCCCCGCAAGGCGTGATGGGCTGGGGCGTATCGCCGATCACGGCGATGCGGCTGAAGCCGCCGGGCCGCATGCCGGTGGCGATGGCGGTGAAGAAGGCGGTGCGCTCGGCGCAGTTGCACAAGCCGTAGGCCGCGTTCTCGACATTGCAGCCGGTGAACAGGCGGCCGTCATGCGCCAGCAGCGCGGCGCCCACCCGGAAATGCGAGTACGGTGCATGAGCATGGTCGCGCGCCTGGCGGGCGGCTTCGATCAGTTCGTCGTCGGACATCATGGGCTTCCGGTTCGGGGGTGAGGCAATCGCGGTGCAGTAAGGCTGGCGTCACGGCACCACGCGGGGCTCGATCATGCCTGCCACCACCGGGCGCTTGGCCCAGGCGGCTGCAGGGTCGGTCCAACGGTAGGCCGCCTGCACGGCAGCCACCGCCGCATCGGCCGAGGCCGGGTTGGCGGCATGCACCAAAGCCACCGGCGTGCCGCGCTCCAGCACGGCGCCCACGGGCGCCAGCGCGCTGAGCCCCACCGCGGGGTCGATGCGGTCTTCGCTGCGGCGGCGGCCACCGCCCAGCTGCACCACCACGATTCCGAGGGCGCGCGTGTCGATGCTGGCCACCCGCGACAGCCCGGCTGCCCGGGCCTCGGGTGGTACCGGGACCGCCTTCACGACCGGGGCGGCCGCCAGGTAGCGCTGCGAGCGCTCCAGCAGGTCGGCCGGCCCGCCCAGCCCCGCCACCATGCGAGCGAAACGCTCAGCCGCTTGGCCACTGTCGAGGGCCCGCTGCAGCCGGCCCTCGGCCTCGCTCCAGTGCGACACCTGGCCGGCCTGCAGCAGCAGGCTGCCGCCCAAGGCCATGACCAGCTCATGCAGCCGCGCCGGCCGATCGCGGCCGCTCAGGTAGTCGAGCGTCAGGCTCAGTTCCAGCGCGTTGCCAGCGGCGGGCGCGAGCGGCTGGTCCATGTCCGTCAGCAAGGCGCGCGTCGGCAGGCCGGCGTCCTGGCCCACCTGCACCAGGCTCTGCGCCAAGGCGCTGGCCGCAGCGGGCTCCTGCATGAAGGCGCCGGAGCCGAACTTGACGTCCAGCACCAGGGCCTGCAGGCCGGCCGCCAGCTTCTTGGCCAGGATGGAAGCGGTGATCAGCGGCATTGACTCGACCGTGGCCGTGACATCGCGCACCGCGTACAGCCGCCGGTCCGCCGGCGCCAGCCGCTCGCCAGCGCCGACGATGGCCACCCCCACCTCGCGCACCACCCGCTGCAGCTGGGCCAGCGAGGGTTGCACGCGGTAGCCGGGGATGGATTCCAGCTTGTCCAGCGTGCCACCGGTGTGGCCGAGGCCGCGGCCGGAGATCATTGGCACGAAGCAGCCGCAGGCTGCCAGCATGGGCCCGAGCATCAGCGACACGGTGTCGCCCACGCCGCCGGTCGAGTGCTTGTCCACCACCGGGCCGGGCAGCTGCTGCGCGCCGTCCCAGCGCAGACGCTCGCCGCTGTCGCGCATGGCCAGCGTGAGGGCGACCGCCTCGGCGGTGTCCATGCCGCGGCAGCACACCGCCATCGCAAAGGCGCCCATCTGCGCTTCGCTGACCCGGCCATCGGCAATGCCGGCCACCAAGGCCTGGATGTCGGCCGCCGCCAAGGCGGCGCCGTCGCGCTTGCGGCGAATGATTTCCTGCGGCAGCAGCAAGGAGGTGTTCGGGTTCATCGGGTGTCAGTAGGCAGCGCGAGGGGTGGCTGCTGCGGGCGGCGGCAGCCCGTCCAGCGCAGCGAGCAGCGCGCCGACCAGGCTCGAGGCACCGAAGCGCAGATGCTCCGGGGTCAGCCAGCTGTCGCCGCAGGCCCGGGCCACCTGGTCGAGGTAGGCCTGAACGTCCGCAATGCCGGTGACGCCGCCGGCGATCTTCAGGCCGACCCGTCCGCCGTGCTCGTTGATGACCTGTAGCAGGCAGGCCACCGCCTCCGGCGTCGCGTTGACCGGCACCTTGCCGGTGGAGGTCTTGAGGAAATCCGCCCCTTCTGCCGCCGCGATGCGGCCCGCTTCCAGGATGGTCGCGGGATCGCGCAGCTCGCCGGTCTCGAGAATCACCTTCAGCGGTACCGGGCTGCCGGCGCGCTGGCAGGCTCGACGGCCGGCACCCACCAGTTCGGCGCCCACCTGCGGCTGGCCGTCCAGCAAGGCGCGCCAGGGGAAGACGAGGTCGATCTCGTCCGCGCCGGCGGCCAGCGCGCCCTCGATCTCGGCCACCACCTGGGAGGCCGGCCTCTGGCCCTGCGGGAAGTTGACCACCGTGGCCACCCGCACCGCGGTGAGGCCCTGGGCATCGAGTGCCTGGCGCGCCACCGGCACGAAGCGCGGATAGACGCACAGCGCGGCGGGCGCACCGTGCGGCGTGGCGGCCCGGGCGGCGAGCGCGCGGATGGAGTCGTCGCTGTCCTCGTCCTTCAGCGAGGTGAGGTCCAGGCACTGCAGGGCCAGCAGCGCGGCCTCTGCCGGCGTGCGGGCCGTCATTGCACCGGCACCGGCAAGGCCGGCGGGAAGCAGCAGGGAATAGCAAGCCGGGGGCTCATGGACCACCTTTCATCATGAACGCCCTGTGGCGGGCAAGAGCGCATCGTAGCGGCTGCGCTGCGCAATTCGTCGCCAAAAGTGACAGCGGCCACACTGCTACAGTTGCGCCCTCGGCCGCTGGACCGGGCCCGCATGCGGACCCGCTTCGGCGGCTATCCCTTCCAAGGCCGTCGCCTACACCATGCCGCCGGCCGGACCCAACGCTGCTGCTCTCCTGCGGCGCTCCACAAAAGCGCAGCAGCCGCAGGCGTGACCCATTTGATACGGAGGAAGACAAGTGACTGAATGGATCAACCGGATCAACGATCTGGTCTGGAGTAACGCCCTCATCTACCTGTGCCTCGGCGTCGGCCTGTATTTCTCGCTGCGCACCCGCTTCATGCAGCTGCGCGGCTTCGGCGAGATGCTGCGGCTGATGTTCAAGAGCGAGAAGTCGGCCGCCGGCGTCTCGTCCTTCCAGGCGCTGGCCATGTCGCTGTCGGGCCGCGTCGGCACCGGCAACATCGCGGGCGTGGCCACGGCCATCTACTACGGCGGGCCCGGCGCGGTCTTCTGGATGTGGATGATGGCCTTCCTGGGGGCTTCCACCGCCTATGTCGAGTCCACCCTCGCCCAGGTCTACAAGGAAACGGACAGCAACGGTCAGTACCGTGGCGGCCCGGCCTACTACATCGAGAAGGCCATGGGCCAGAAGTGGTACGCCTGGATCTTCGCGGTGGCCACCGTCATCGCCATGGGCCTGCTGCTGCCCGGCGTGCAGGCCAACAGCATCGCCGCCGGCGTCGAGAACGCCTGGAAGATCCCGTCGCACTACACGGCCGCGGCCATCGTGCTGGCACTGGGCTGCATCATCTTCGGCGGTGTCAAGCGCATCGCCAGCTTCGCCGAAATCGTGGTGCCCTTCATGGCGCTCGCCTACATCCTGATGGCAGTGGTCATCACGGTGATGAACATCGGCCAGGTGCCCGAGATGATGTCGCTGATCGTGCGCAGCGCCTTCGGCATGGATGCCGGCTTCGGCGCGCTGCTCGGCCTGGCCATTCAATGGGGTGTCAAGCGCGGCGTCTACTCGAACGAGGCCGGCCAGGGCAGCGGCGCCCACCCGGCAGCGGCGGCCGAGGTCTCCCACCCTGCCAAGCAGGGCTATGTGCAGGCCTTCTCGATCTACGTGGACACGCTGCTCGTGTGCACCGCCACCGCCTTCATGGTGCTGGCCACCGGCAGCTACAACGTCAAGCAGGTCGGAAGCACCGAGCTGCTGGTGAACAAGCTGCCGGGCGTGGCCACCGGCCCGGGCTACACGCAGGCCGCGGTCGAATCCATGCTGCCCGGCTTCGGCGCCAGCTTTGTGGCGCTCGCGCTGATGTTCTTCGCGTTCACCACCATCGTGGCCTACTACTACATGGCCGAGACCAATGTCAGCTACATCAACCGCAAGGTCCATCGCCCCTGGCTCAGCCTGGTGCTGAAGGTCGCGATGATCGCCTCGGTCAGCTACGGTGCCGTGAAGAGCGCCGACGCCGCGTGGGCGCTGGGCGATATCGGCGTGGGCCTGATGGCCTGGCTCAACATCATCGCCATCATCATCCTGCAGAAGCCGGCCCTGCTGTGCCTGAAGGACTACGAAGCGCAGAAGAAGGCGGGCCTCGACCCGGTGTTCGATCCCGACAAGCTGGGCATCAAGAACGCCGACCTGTGGCGTGAGCGGCTGAGCCGGCAAGCAGCCCCGGCGGTGGTCGCCAAGCCCAACGGTCCCAGCCTGTCCAACCCGCAGCCGCGCTCACCGTCCTGAGATCGGCCGCTGTGGCGGCTCCCGGGCTTGCCGGGGCCGCCCGACACGGCCGAGCCCGCGCGAGCCGCTGGCCGAAGGTCGCGGCTCCTGGCTTTCGGCATGCCGCGAGCGGGCATCCACCGGCATCGAACGCGGCACCGCCCCCCGCTGGACGCCGCGGCCTTGCGGCCGGCCTACCGCCGGCGGCTGCCCTCCCGCTGCCCCGGCTCCCCTGCCTGCTCCCCTGCCTGCTCCCCTGCCTGCCCCTCGCCTGCCCTGGTTCCCCGGGGCGTAGCGGGGCATCGCCGGGCGACGCAAGAGCGCGCCTCTGTGGCGCAGACGGTGTCGATGCAAGATGGATGCATCGCCAGTTGTCATGCGGGCTTCATCCGCGGAACCTACGCTGCCGCTCTTTTTGCGACAGGACCGCACGATGACCCTCAAGAAACCGCTCCCCGCCGTACCGTCACGGCGCCATTTCATCCGTGGCATGGCCGCCGGCTCGGCAGCGCTCGGCCTCGCTGCCTGCGGCGGCGGGGGTGGCGACGGCGACCCCGCTGCGCCCGGCGGCGCCGCCAGCTTTCGGCACGGAGTGGCCAGCGGCGACCCGTTGGCCGACCGCGTCATCCTCTGGACCCGGGTGAGCGTTGCCGATGCACGCCCGCTGTCCGTGCGATGGGAGGTGGCGAGCGACGCCGCCTTCGCCCGCATCGTCGCCAGCGGCGAGGCCCCTACCGATGCCAGCCGCGACCACACGGTGAAGGTCGACGCCACCGGGCTGGCCGCCGGCACCGCCTATCACTACCGTTTCCGCGCCGGCGAGCAGTGGTCTCCCGTCGGACGCACCAAGACGCTGCCCCGCGACCCGGTGACCCGGGTGCGACTGGCCGTGTTCTCCTGCGCCAACTATCCCGCCGGCTACTTCAATGCCTATGCCGCTGCTGCGCGCCTCGAAGACCTGGACCTGGCGGTGCACCTGGGCGACTACATCTACGAATACGCCCGGGGCGGCTATGCCGACGCGCAGGCCCCGCAGCTCGGCCGTGAATCGCTCCCCGCCACCGAGACCGTGGCCCTGGCCGACTATCGCCTGCGCCATGCCCAGTACCGCACCGACCCCGACCTGCAGGCACTGCATGCCGCATTGCCGATGGTGGCGGTGTGGGACGACCACGAAGTGGCCAACGACAGCTGGCGCGAAGGCGCCGAGAACCACCAGCCAGACAGCGAAGGCAGCTTCGCGGCACGCAAGGCAGCGGCGCTGCAGGCCTATCTCGAATGGATGCCGATCCGGCTGCCCGACCCGGCGCGGCCCGACCGCATCTACCGGTCGTTCCAGTTCGGCTCCCTGCTGGCGCTGCACATGCTCGACACCCGCCTGGTCGGCCGCGACCGCCAACTGGAACTCACCCACTACCTGCGCGCCGACGGCAGCTTCGACCAAGCGGCCTACCAGGCTGCGGTGGGTGATGCACAACGCCAGCTGCTGGGAGCAGAACAGGCCGCCTGGCTGCAGCAGCAATGGCGCGACTCGGGCACGACATGGGACATCCTGGGTCAGCAGGTGCTGATGGGCCGCATGAACCTGCCATCCCCCGTGCTCTTCCACCTGATGACCGCCGGCAAGCAGGGCGTGGCGATGGACAACTACGTGGCCTTGCTGCATAAGCAACGCACCGCGCCCGAGACCCTCACGCCGGTGGAGCAGGCGGTGTTGGCCCAACCCTCACTTCCTTACAACCTCGATGCCTGGGACGGCTACCCGGTGGCCCGGGAACAGGTCCTCTCCCACGCCCGCGCGCTGGACAAGAACCTCGTGGTGCTGGCCGGCGACACCCACAACGCCTGGGCCAGCAACCTCGCCACCGCCGGCGGCGCGGCCGTGGGCGTGGAATTCGCCACCGCCTCCGTCAGCTCGCCCGGCTTCGAGGCCTACCTGCCCACCGTGGAGCCGGCCCAACTGGCCGCCGGCCTGCAGGCCCTCGTGCCCGACCTCGGCTACTGCGACACCAGCCGCCGCGGCTTCCTGGTCGTCACCGCCACCCCGACAGAATGCCGGGCCGACTGGTACTACGTGCCGAGCATCGCCAGCCGCAGCGCCAGTGCAGTGCTGGGTAAGAGCCTGAAGACCTTGCCCGGCCAGGGCCAGCGCCGCTTGTTGCCTGCCTGACGGGGCGAGTGCCCGGCCCCGCTGGCTGGGCACTCGCCACACAACAGCGTGCAAGTCGCTGGCGCTGGCCGCGAACACCCGTGCATATCTCACGGAAGTGCGCTCAACGCTGAACAACTGACAGCTTGTATGTAAATTTCAGTAGCAAGTTGTAAGTGCAAACCCTATCATCCCGACTTCTGGATTAACCACTGGCATGACGCCTCAAGAGGGCGACCTTGCCTCCCAAAGGTCGACGCGACATGAACAGCACTTCCTCTTCCCTCCAGCGCCTGGGCGCACTCCTCCTGGCCTTGGGCGGCTTGTGCTCGGCACAGGCCCAGGGCACCGACACGCTGGCGCGGGTGCGCGAAACGCGCAGCATCACCCTCGGCGTGCGGGAATCCGCCCGTCCCTTCTCTTACCTCAACGAAGCCAAGCAGCCGGTCGGCTATTCGGTGGACCTGTGCCTGGCCGCGGTGGAAGAGATCAAGCGCGAGCTGAAGCTGCCCGAACTCAAGGTGAACTACCTCACCGTGAGCGGCCCCGAGCGCGTGCCCAAGCTGCTGGCTGGCCAGATCGACCTGGAATGCGGCTCCACCACCAACACCAAGGCCCGTCAGGCGCAGGTGGACTTCAGCTACACCATCTTCGTCGCCGGCATGCGGGTGCTGGTGCCCAAAGGCACCAAGGTCGACACGGTGAAGGACCTGGACGGCATGCCGGTGGCCATCAGCAAGGGCACCACGTCGGAGAAGCTGTTCACCCAGCTGCAGAGCTCCGGTGAAGCGCGCTTCCAGCTGCAGCAATACGCCAGCAATGGCGAAGCGTTCAAGGCGGTGCGCGAAGGCAAGGCGCGCGCCTTCCCGCAAGACGATGCACTGCTCATGGGCCTGGCCTCGCGCGAGAAGGCGCTGGACTCGCTGGGCCTGAGCAGCATGTCCCTGTCGGTCGAGCCCTACGGCATCATGATGCGCAAGGGCGACGCCAAGCTGGTTGACCTGGTGGACCGCACGCTGTCGCGCCTCTATTCCAGCGGCGAGATCCAGGGCCTGTACAAGAAGTGGTTCAGCACCGACGGCCTGAGCATCCCGATGAGCCGGCTGACCCGCGACAGCTTCATGCGTCCCAACAAGGAAGCCGGCGTGGCCATGCTGCTCGGCTACTCGATCTGACCTGGTTCTGCTGAGCCTGCAACTCCGGCCGGCTGCCGGAGCTGCAGCGCCTTCCCGGTACGGCCGCTCCTTGCAGCGGGCCGTGTCCCGGCAACGTCGGCCGTTCCGCGCCGGCGTCGGCCTGATGGCTTTGCCGGCGGATGCGCACCTTCTAGCGCCTTCCTCATGCACCCCTCGCCACGGCCTGTCGGCCTGGGTTGCCCGTCCCTGCCCCGCCTTCCACGACACGCACACGCTGGTGCATGCCATGCCGAGCCCCATCGGCTGCCTGTCGGCAGCATGATGCGGTCATGGCTCACGTCGGGCGCATCGACGTCCTGATCAACAGTGCCGGCACCTTCGAAGGCGCGCCGGTAGGCGATGTCTCTCGGACGATGTTCGAGAAGCCGTGGCGAAGGGTGCAGAGCAGCAGTTCCAGCCAAACACCTGGACCGTCGGCGCGCCCCCAAGGGCGCGCTACTTCACTGTCCGTGTGAAGGCGGCGCGATCGTGAACGTGTCCACCAGCCTGGTTCACATGCCCGGCAGCGGTACTGCCGCCTATGCCCCGAGAAAGGCAAAGGTCGAGGTCCTCAGCTGGAGTTTCGCCATGAAGCCGGGCCACCGTGGAGTAGTACGTGTGTCAACGGGGTGGCCCCTGTGATCACGTACACGCACATGAGGGCCGGCCTGCCGTCAACGCAACTGGAGCGGGAAGCCGCCTGACACCTCTGGGGCGACTCGCTGAACCCGACGACATCGCAGACGCAGCCCACCTGCTTGTCTCCCACGACGCACGCTGGATCACCGGCCGCACGGCTCTGGTGGACGGCGGCCGGGTATGGGCGCTGGTGGGGGCCTGCACAAGCGGGCGCCGCCCCGTCTCGGTCCTGCGAATGGAACTCGCTTCGGCGGCAAGCTCGCTGCAGCACCTGAAACAGAAAAAAGGCCACGGCCGGCGTCCCTGAGGGACAAGAGGGTCAGCGCTTTCCGGGCGCAGGGAGCGGCACTCTGTCGCTTCCCTCCTAACGGACGCTGCCAACCACCGACAAGCGTGGGGCAGCCGTACTCGAGCCCTTGCTTTGCTGTTGCTTCAAGTGCGGCGCCCCCGCCCCCGGTTGCTCGGTGGGCCGGACCGGTGCATGGGCAGTTGCCGCGGAACGCCGTGGCCCAGTGGGGCAACGAAGTGCGCTTCGCGCTCCTGGACGACGACAGAGCCGCATGAGTCGCCCTGCACAGCCTCAGCAGTCGATGCCGAGACGCGGCACCGGGTGTTGCCAGCCCGAACACGGCGGAGCTTTTGCCGGGTCCTCGAAGAACATGACGCCGAAGCGAGAGATGAACATATCGACGCTGCCCGGCCTCAAGGAGCGAAACTGTAGGTCGGCAACGATGAAGCTCGCCGGAATGGCACATGCACAGAGGCGCCGCAGGCGTTTCAACGGTCCGGCAATCGCCCTCGCTTTCTTGTCGTGCGTCCGCCCACGGCGCCCGACGCGGCAGCCTGCAGGATACGGCGGAAGGTCGGGCACTCCATATGGCTCGGTGCCGTGCAGGCGGCGGCATGTTGGAGCCCGTCGCGCATGGCTTGCAAGCGGGCGATCGTGCGGTCCAGCTCCTTTGCCTTGGCCAACAGCATCTCGCGGTCGATGCTGGGCTGTCCGTCGGGCGTGAACATCGACGCGATCTCGTCCAGCGAGAAGCCGGCCGCCCGGCCGAGTGCGATCAAGGCCAGGCGCTCCAGCACAGCCGGCTCGAACAGGCGGCGCAAGCCCCGCCTGCCCACGGAGGCGATCAGCCCCTTTTCCTCGTAGAAACGCAGCGTCGATGCCGGGACACCGGCTAACCGTGCCACTTCGGTGGTGTCGAGGGCTCTCAACCGCTTGACCTCAAGTCGACTTGAAGTTGCACAGTTTAGCTTTCACTACTGAAGACAGGAAAAGGTTAACGAACATGGATGCCACCCCCTCCGTCGCTGCTGAGCAGGCTGCACTCTGGAACGGCTCTGCCGGACAGGCGTGGGTCGATACGCAAGACGTCCTCGACCAGATGTTCCAGCCATTCGAAACTCTCCTTGCCGAGGCGGTCACGACCGCGCGCGCGGCCTGCGTGCTGGATATCGGCTGCGGCACGGGAACGACCACCTTGGCCGCAGCACGGCAACTCGGCGCCAGCGGCCGGTGCACGGGCATTGACATCTCCGAGCCGATGATTCGCGTCGCCCGCCGTCGTGCCGCACAAGACCAGATTGCGGCGAACTTCATCGCTGCCGACGCACAGTTCCACGCCTTGGAGCCTGGCAGCGTCGATATGTTCATCTCTCGCTTCGGCGTCATGTTTTTTGAGGACCCCGCAAAGGCCTTCGCCAACCTGCACCGCGCGGCAAAGGCGGGCGCGAAGTGCCAATTCATCGTGTGGCGGAGCGCGGAAGAAAACCCCTTCATGACCACAGCCGAACGCGCGGCGGCACCACTGTTGCCGAGCCTCCCGCCCCGACGGCCCAACATGCCAGGCCAGTTCGCATTCGCCGATCGCGACCGGATCCAGGGCATCATGGAAGAAGCCGGTTGGGTGGACGTCGATATTCGACCACTCGATGTGGAGTGCACCTTTCTCGAGAAAGATCTTGTCCGCTACCTGACCCGCCTTGGCCCTGTCGGCCGAATCCTCGGCGAAGTCGGCGACGAAGTTCGCAGGCAGGTCATCACGACGGCACGCACAGCCTTCGACCGCTATGTCAAGGGCAGCGAAGTCCGCTTCAACGCTGCCTGCTGGCTGATGAGCGCGCGCGCCTTCCCCAGCTCCGCCCGCTGACAAATGCGCCTCGCCATCGTGCAAGGCGACGCCTGAGAGGCGCTCCGCACGGAGCGCCGTTCGTATCCCGCCATCCCACACCCTGCTGTCGGCGCCAACGCGTATCCGCAATCCAGCCGCAATAGCCCGCGCACTGTTAATCCAAGCAGCATTTGCGTTTCTGCGTTCCCGCCAGAAGTAAGCTGCGCCCCACAGTGCTCAAAGACATTTCATTTCCTACAAACCGCTTGGCGTTAGTTCATTTCATGGCTGCAATTCACGGACTTTTTGGGATGCGCCTCGGGTTGTGTAGGAGCGCTTTTGTCCGGCTAGCAGAGACGCGAGAGCCCCAAATCCCGCGAAGCACGGCAACTTCTAGTGCGCTGCGCGCCCTCTTCCTTTTTCGGCGGTAACGAATCGGGGGTACTGCCTCGTCCCGGTTATCGCACCAGGTCAAATAATGAAGGAGCAGTTGCCCCGAATCACCAGCGCGTGGCCATCTTTCAGTGGCCCAAAAGCAAAACCCCGCCGACTGCGAGAGTGGGCGGGGTTTTGGGGAATAACAGCCTGACGATGTCCTACTTTCACACGGGAATCCGCACTATCATCGGCGCTGAGGCGTTTCACTGTCCTGTTCGGGATGGGAAGGAGTGGGACCACCTCGCTATGGTCATCAGGCATAACTGGATGCCGCCTTGCTGCTGGAGCAAGACGACCAATTCGTAGAGTCTGCGTGAATCAGCGGATTTGATTGCGCACCGGATGGTGAGGCGCTGTAGTGGCCTCACCCGGCATAAGCTATTTGACTCACTTCGATGTCGCTGAGGATCACCAAAGTTATAGGGTCAAGCCGCACGAGCAATTAGTACTGGTTAGCTTAACGCATTACTGCGCTTCCACACCCAGCCTATCAACGTCCTGGTCTTGAACGACTCTTCAGGGGGCTCAAGGCCCCGGCAAGACTCATCTTGAGACGAGTTTCCCGCTTAGATGCTTTCAGCGGTTATCTCTTCCGCACTTAACTACTCGGCAATGCCACTGGCGTGACAACCGATACACCAGAGGTGCGTCCACTCCGGTCCTCTCGTACTAGGAGCAGGCTCTCTCAATCTTGCAGCGCCCACGGAAGATAGGGACCAAACTGTCTCACGACGTTTTAAACCCAGCTCACGTACCTCTTTAAATGGCGAACAGCCATACCCTTGGGACCGGCTACAGCCCCAGGATGAGATGAGCCGACATCGAGGTGCCAAACACCGCCGTCGATATGAACTCTTGGGCGGTATCAGCCTGTTATCCCCAGAGTACCTTTTATCCGTTGAGCGATGGCCCTTCCATACAGAACCACCGGATCACTTAGTCCTACTTTCGTATCTGCTCGACTTGTCAGTCTCGCAGTTAAGCACGCTTTTGCCTATGCACTATCAGCACGATTTCCGACCGTGCCTAGCGTACCTTCGAACTCCTCCGTTACGCTTTGGGAGGAGACCGCCCCAGTCAAACTGCCCACCATACACTGTCCCCAACCCGGATCACGGGCCAAGGTTAGAACCTCAAACACACCAGGGTGGTATTTCAAGGACGGCTCCACGGCACCTAGCGGCACCGCTTCAAAGCCTCCCACCTATCCTACACAGATCTGTTCAAAGTCCAATGTAAAGCTACAGTAAAGGTTCATGGGGTCTTTCCGTCTTTCCGCGGGGAGATTGCATCATCACAAACATTTCAACTTCGCTGAGTCTCTGGAGGAGACAGTGTGGCCATCGTTACGCCATTCGTGCAGGTCGGAACTTACCCGACAAGGAATTTCGCTACCTTAGGACCGTTATAGTTACGGCCGCCGTTTACCGGGGCTTCGATCAAGAGCTTGCACCCCATCACTTAACCTTCCGGCACCGGGCAGGCGTCACACCCTATACGTCGACTTTCGTCTTTGCAGAGTGCTGTGTTTTTATTAAACAGTCGCAGCCACCGATTCTCTGCGACCCCATTGGGCTCCCCTTGTACAGGTTCACCTACTAAGGGCACACCTTCTTCCGAAGTTACGGTGTCAATTTGCCGAGTTCCTTCTCCAGAGTTCTCTCAAGCGCCTGAGAATACTCATCACGCGCACCAGTGTCGGTTTGCGGTACGGTCGTGTGTAGCTGAAGCTTAGTGGCTTTTCCTGGAAGCAGGGTATCACTCACTTCGGCCGCAAGCGGCCTCGTTATCACCTCTCATCTTAGCCCGGCGGATTTGCCTACCAGGCACGACTACAGGCTTGAACCGGGACATCCAACACCCGGCTGAGCTAACCTTCTCCGTCCCCACATCGCACTACACATCGGTACAGGAATATTGACCTGTTTCCCATCAGCTACGCATCTCTGCCTCGCCTTAGGGGCCGACTCACCCTACGCCGATGAACGTTGCGTAGGAAACCTTGCGCTTACGGCGAGGGGGCTTTTCACCCCCTTTAACGCTACTCATGTCAGCATTCGCACTTCTGATACCTCCAGCATCCCTCTCGAGACACCTTCACAGGCTTACAGAACGCTCTCCTACCGCGCACATTGCTGTGCACCCGCAGCTTCGGTAACTGGCTTAGCCCCGTTACATCTTCCGCGCAGGACGACTCGATCAGTGAGCTATTACGCTTTCTTTAAATGATGGCTGCTTCTAAGCCAACATCCTGACTGTTTTAGCCTTCCCACTTCGTTTCCCACTTAGCCAATTTTAGGGACCTTAGCTGGCGGTCTGGGTTGTTTCCCTCTTGTGTCCGGACGTTAGCACCCGGTGCACTGTCTCCCAAGCTGTACTCATCGGTATTCGGAGTTTGCAATGGTTTGGTAAGTCGCCATGACCCCCTAGCCATAACAGTGCTCTACCCCCGATGGTAATACTTGAGGCACTACCTAAATAGTTTTCGGAGAGAACCAGCTATTTCCAAGTTTGTTTAGCCTTTCACCCCTATCCACAGCTCATCCGCTAGTTTTGCAACACTAGTCGGTTCGGACCTCCAGTAAGTGTTACCTCACCTTCATCCTGGCCATGGATAGATCACTTGGTTTCGGGTCTACACCCAGCGACTGAACGCCCTATTCGGACTCGGTTTCCCTGCGCCTTCCCTATTCGGTTAAGCTTGCCACTGAATGTAAGTCGCTGACCCATTATACAAAAGGTACGCCGTCACCCTTGCGGGCTCCGACTTTTTGTATGCATGCGGTTTCAGGATCTATTTCACTCCCCTCCCGGGGTTCTTTTCGCCTTTCCCTCACGGTACTAGTTCGCTATCGGTCGATTACGAGTATTTAGCCTTGGAGGATGGTCCCCCCATCTTCAGACAGGATTTCACGTGTCCCGCCCTACTTGTCGCACGCCTAGTTCCACACCACACTTTTTTCATACAGGGCTATCACCTGCTATGGCCGGCCTTTCCAAACCGTTCTGATAAGTACGATGCTAAAACGTGCAGGCTGGTCCGATTTCGCTCGCCACTACTTTCGGAATCTCGGTTGATGTCTTTTCCTCGAGCTACTGAGATGTTTCAGTTCACCCGGTTCGCCTCGCATACCTATGTATTCAGTATGCGATACCCCTAAGGGTGGGTTTCCCCATTCGGAAATCTCCGGATCACAGCTAATTTGCCAGCTCCCCGAAGCTTATCGCAGGCTATCACGTCCTTCTTCGCCTGTAATCGCCAAGGCATCCACCACATGCACTTAGTCACTTGACCCTATAACTTTGACGCCTCTTCGACGTCGTCAAGGACTCGACCTCCTCATCGTTCGAGAAGATCGCTTTTTGAGTATTTACGCGTTATGCCGTCTTCAAACTCGCTCTTTACTTCGAGTTGAAGTCTGGTGACGCAATCAAATGTTGTTGACGGCACGGTGCATCCCATAGATGCTTTCCGTCAACAACGCTGATTCGACTCTACGAATTGTTAAAGAACAACAGCCATTCTTTCGAACCGCTAACGCAAACATCCCTGCTCTCAGGGAACCCTTGCGTTAACGTTCGACTTCAGTGATCAGTGATGGTGGAGGATGACGGGATCGAACCGACGACCCCCTGCTTGCAAAGCAGGTGCTCTCCCAGCTGAGCTAATCCCCCGAACATGCTTCATGCAGAAGGATTGGTGGGTCTGGTTGGATTCGAACCAACGACCCCCGCCTTATCAAGACGGTGCTCTAACCGACTGAGCTACAGACCCGCTCTTCACTTCCGCTCGAACCGCGTCTGCAGCACCGTCAACCTAGGATTCTCATCCCTGCCAGGTTCACGCCTGCCGGTTCACGTTCACTTGCTGTCGTACACAACAACAGCCGATAAGTGTGGGCGCCCAAACTTGAGTGCTTTTTCCAGAAAGGAGGTGATCCAGCCGCACCTTCCGATACGGCTACCTTGTTACGACTTCACCCCAGTCACGAACCCTGCCGTGGTGATCGCCCTCCTTGCGGTTAGGCTAACCACTTCTGGCAGAACCCGCTCCCATGGTGTGACGGGCGGTGTGTACAAGACCCGGGAACGTATTCACCGCGACATGCTGATCCGCGATTACTAGCGATTCCGACTTCACGCAGTCGAGTTGCAGACTGCGATCCGGACTACGACCGGTTTTCTGGGATTGGCTCCCCCTCGCGGGTTGGCAGCCCTCTGTACCGGCCATTGTATGACGTGTGTAGCCCTACCCATAAGGGCCATGATGACCTGACGTCATCCCCACCTTCCTCCGGTTTGTCACCGGCAGTCTCATTAGAGTGCCCTTTCGTAGCAACTAATGACAAGGGTTGCGCTCGTTGCGGGACTTAACCCAACATCTCACGACACGAGCTGACGACGGCCATGCAGCACCTGTGTCCAGGCTCTCTTTCGAGCACTCCCACATCTCTGCAGGATTCCTGGCATGTCAAGGGTAGGTAAGGTTTTTCGCGTTGCATCGAATTAAACCACATCATCCACCGCTTGTGCGGGTCCCCGTCAATTCCTTTGAGTTTCAACCTTGCGGCCGTACTCCCCAGGCGGTCAACTTCACGCGTTAGCTTCGTTACTGAACAGCAAGCCGTCCAACAACTAGTTGACATCGTTTAGGGCGTGGACTACCAGGGTATCTAATCCTGTTTGCTCCCCACGCTTTCGTGCATGAGCGTCAGTGCAGGCCCAGGAGATTGCCTTCGCCATCGGTGTTCCTCCGCATATCTACGCATTTCACTGCTACACGCGGAATTCCATCTCCCTCTGCCGCACTCTAGCCGTGCAGTCACAAATGCAGTTCCCAGGTTGAGCCCGGGGATTTCACATCTGTCTTGCACAACCGCCTGCGCACGCTTTACGCCCAGTAATTCCGATTAACGCTTGCACCCTACGTATTACCGCGGCTGCTGGCACGTAGTTAGCCGGTGCTTATTCTTCAGGTACCGTCATCACTCCGAGGTATTAGCCCAGAGCTTTTCTTCCCTGACAAAAGCGGTTTACAACCCGAAGGCCTTCTTCCCGCACGCGGCATGGCTGGATCAGGCTTGCGCCCATTGTCCAAAATTCCCCACTGCTGCCTCCCGTAGGAGTCTGGGCCGTGTCTCAGTCCCAGTGTGGCTGGTCGTCCTCTCAGACCAGCTACAGATCGTCGCCTTGGTAGGCCTTTACCCCACCAACTAGCTAATCTGACATCGGCCGCTCCAATAGCGCGAGGTCTTGCGATCCCCCGCTTTCACCCTCAGGTCGTATGCGGTATTAATCCGGCTTTCGCCGGGCTATCCCCCACTACTGGGCACGTTCCGATGTATTACTCACCCGTTCGCCACTCGCCACCAGGATTGCTCCCGTGCTGCCGTTCGACTTGCATGTGTAAGGCATGCCGCCAGCGTTCAATCTGAGCCAGGATCAAACTCTTCAGTTCGATCTTGAATTTCGCTCAAAGAATTGAAGTGAACTTCACTTCCATGAGCGTTTAAAGTCTTTCGACCTGATCTGCAGTCACCCACAGATCTTGGCACTCGCCTTCAAACGCCCACGCTTATCGGCTGTTATTTGTTAAAGAGCTTGCTGCTCCAACTCTGCTATCCTTGCCGCATTCGCAGCACCTCAGCTTCGTCGTCAGCGCTGATTTCGTCTTTCGTCGTTATCAGCAGAGAGGCGAGATTTTGACGTTTTCTTTAAACCCTGTCAAGCACTCGGCTCATTTATTTTTCGCTGCCACTTTCTTTCTTTTCAGAAACCGCCGCCTCAACCCACTCACCAGCTTCCCGGTTCGTTTCGTCTGCAGCGCCGTGATCAGCGAAGAACGCAACTATAGCAGCGTTTCGCAACGCCGCGCAAGAGGGTCGTCACACAAAACATGCCGAAGGCGCTTCGAGGCGGGGCTGGCTGGGGCGAACTGTCGGGTTGGAGAACTCTCGGCCCACCGTGGCGCGCGCGTACAGGTAGTTGGTACGGCCCTTGTCGGAGAGCGTGTCCATGTCGACCCGGCCTTCTGCATCACAGGGGAAGGCATAGCCCCTTCCCGTATGAAAGAGAGACTGGAAGCGCAGTTCATAGCTGACCACCGCGTTCCCAGGCATCGATGACGTCTTCATCATGCGGCTCCTATGCGGCCCTTGCAGCGAGGGCCTGTTTACGACGCAGTCGTGCCGAGCCCTGCTGCGAGGGCCGGGGAACGCCGAGGTCCATGAATGGGTGAACTGCGAGACCTGTGGCAATCCGTGAAGCTGTTC
Source organism: Eleftheria terrae (assembly GCF_030419005.1). Lineage (NCBI taxonomy): Bacteria > Pseudomonadati > Pseudomonadota > Betaproteobacteria > Burkholderiales > Eleftheria > Eleftheria terrae. The sequence continues at coordinate 356,664 of NZ_CP106951.1, read as the reverse complement.
TCTGCTGGCGCGTTATCCGGCCGGACCTTAGGAGGGTGGCGAGTGCCCGGTTGCGACCTTGGCTGCATCTTGTTGAACGGTGCCGGCAGAGGCCATCCCTAGCTGCGGGGGCTAAAACCCCTAATTCGCGGGACGAGCGTTGGAACTGGAGGGGGAAGCAAGGAAGCGGCGCCTGCGGCTGATTTGCCAGACTGGCAGGACGCTTACCACGGCTGTGCTGGACGATTCCGTCTCGACGCTGGTGCCCGGGCCGGCGTCGCGTCAGACCTTTTGGAAGAGGCTGCCGCGTCGCGCGAAAAGATCGACCGCCGCTTTGGCCGAAGAGCGGTCTCTGCGACGGATGTCACACCGGCAAGTGGCTGGGCGCCCGCTCCCGGTCAGGAATCGAGAATTGGCCGGTATAGCCGGCGTTCGTCCAGCCCTTGCCAGGGTGGCTCTGCCCTCACAGTCCATTCCCATGGACAAGCGATCATTTCTGGGTGCACTGAGCCTCGCCGCAGCAGTCGGCACGACCACCGCCGCACCGCTCACCGAGACGGAGGCCCGTTGGCTGGAAGCCGCGACGCCCGTGTTGGACTACGCGTTGCAGCAGCACCTGCCGCTGGACGTGATCGTGCAGCCGCAACCCCAACCGGGAGCCTCCCCCCTCGCGATGGCATATGTCAACGGCCGCTGCCGCCTGGTCCTGTCGATGCGGGGCAACAGCCAGCCGGCCGCGCTGCTCGATCCCGTGCCGGCAACGCTGCAGGTGGCGGTGATAGAGGCGATGGCCGCGCATGAAGTGGCGCACTGCTGGCGTTACGTCCGCGGTGCCTGGAATACCTTGCCCGACGGCTTCATTGAAAACACCGAAGACGACAGCGATCGTGCCCGGCAATGGCGCGACATGCAGCGCACCCGCCGCGAAGAAGGCTTTGCCGACCTGGCCGGCCTGGCCTGGACGCTGGAGCACCACCCTGATCGCTATGCCGAGGTCCATGCGTGGCTCGAGGGCGTGCGCGCGGATCCCGAAGTGCCGGGCAGCCACCACGACACCCGGGCCTGGGTGCGCCTGAGCCAGGATGCCGCCTCCTTCGCGCCGGGAGCCACGCCATTCGAACGGGCCTGGGGCCTGTGGATGAAGGGCCTGGTGGAGCCGGACTGAAGCGGCCCGCCCTTGCTGCGATGGAACAACGCCGCACCGGGGATCACCGGCTCAAGCGGACCCCAGGCGCAGCTGCACGTCGGCGGCGCCCTGGCGGCCGCGGCATGCAGCACACCGCCTCATGCGGCGGCGTGCTCGAAGACCGGGATGCCAAGCGCCGACAACGCCCGGCACAAGCGGTCGATGGCTGACTGATCCTTGCAAACGCACAACAGGTGCGCGTTCTCGTAGGCGCCGATTTCGAGCAGCTGCAACCGACTGGCAGCCAGGATGCGATTGACGTGCTCGACATAAGGCGGGTGGTCGAGTTCCAGGGCCACGTCGCCATCGCCCTCATCCGCGAGGCGCTCATACAGCGGCCCCATGTCAATCGCGCCCACCTTCGCGTCGCGCAGGGGCGCGAGCGGCAGAATGGTGTCGTCCAGGAAGGCGTTGAACTCCTTCCACTCCACATAGGCCATCACCCCCTGGTCCACCAGGTTGTCGTACAGCCAGCCCAGGACCTGGTCGGTCGTGGCGGGAAAGGGGCACTTGGCGCGCAGCTCGGGCACGTCGATGGAGGGAACACACCGCACGAGCGCATCGATGGCGGTGTCTAGCTGTGAACTGTCAAGACGTTGTTTCTTGGCGGAGGAAGGCGGGAGATGGGTGCAACGCGGCCGATGCCGTGATGTGGACGGTGCCAGTTGTAGTGGTGTTGCCAGCGGTGAAGCGCCTGGCGTCGCTGCTCGGAGTTCTGGTAGGTCCAGCCGTAGGCCCACTCACGGAGGGCCGACTGGATGAATCGCTCGGCCTTGCCGTTGGTTTGCGGGCGGTACGCTCGGGTGAACTTCTGAGTGATGCCCAGCTGTTGACAAGCGTGTCTAAAGGGCTTGGATCGGAATGCCGAGCCGTTGTCGGTCAGCAAGCGCTTGATCGTCACACCCAGGCGGTTGTAGTAAGCCACGGCGTCGCGCAAGAACTGCACAGCGCTTTGCCCGCGCTCGTCGGGATGCATGGCGGTGAAGGCGACCCGCGCGTGGTCATCCACCGCCACGAACAGGAATTCCCAGCCGGCGCCCTCAACGGAGTCCTTGCGGTTGCCCGTGACACGATGGCCGGGCCGTTCGATGCGCCCGAGCTTCTTGGTGTCGATGTGCAGCAAGTCCCCTGCCTCTGCATGCTCGTAGCGCTGCACCGGCTCTCGCGGCTCCAAGTCCGACAGCTTGGACAGTCCTGCACGAGCCAGCACGCGGCTGACCGTCGCCTCCGACACTCCCACGGTGTTGGCGATTCTTGACTGGATCATCCGGCGCCGCCGCAACTCGACGATGAGCAACGCCTTGCCGGGCTCGATCGCGCGAGGCGAGTGCTTGGGTCTGGAAGACGCATCGCCCAACGCGGCCTGTCCCTCTGCCAGGTAGCGCCCCAGCCACTTGCGCGCCGTGGGCGGTGTGACGCCGTGGCGCAACGCCGCTTCTGCTGGCTTGAGGCCCCGATCGGTCATGTCAAGAACCATTTCGAGACGACGGGCGAACGCAAGTCGGGCATTCTTATGGGTGTTCATCCGGCTGTTTCCTGGAAGTGCTGGGTGTTTGGCGACTTCCAGTCTCCCAGACTCAGTCCGGGTGAACCACAGATACAACCTATTGAAGCTTCACATCTAGCTGGTCCTGGTCGATCACGGGTGATCCAGTTGTCAAAGATGTGCATCAAGGCCGGCAGCGTCGATACGGCCCGACCTTCCCTGCCTGCGGCGGCCGCAGCATGCCGCATGCCCCCAGCCTGCGCAACACCCCGGACAGGTGGGCCGACGGCGGTGGAGATGCACATCAGCAGGAAGGCCGCCTCCCGCCTCCCGCCTCCCGCCTCCCGCCTCCCGCCTCCCGCCTCCCGCCTCCCGCCTCCCGCCTGTCGCCTGTCGCCTAATGCCCAGCTCACGGCTCACGGCCCACCGCTAACGGCCCACGGTTAACGGCTGGCAGATTGGTACATGGCACTCGCACGTGGCACATCGAGCAGGATGCGTGTGCGTGTGCGTGTGCGTGTGCGTGTGCGTGAGGCGCTCAGCCGCACAAGGCGACCCAGCCGAGCAATGCCGCCTGGCCTCGCGGCGACAGCCATCCATACCAGGCGACCGAGACGCCGGTGCACAGCAGCACCAAGGCGGCCCAGCGCCAGGCTCGCCGCACTGCCCGCACGGCGTTCATGCGGCCACCCCGGGGCGAGCCGGCGGCAGGGCCAGCGGCCGGTCGTCAATGGGCCAATGCAGCAGCGCCGCCACGACGCCCAGCACCATGGCGCCTATCCAGAGCGAGTCATAGGATCGCGTCGCCTCGTAGATCCAGCCGCCGAGCCACACGCCCAGGAAGGCACCAAGCTGGTGACCGAGGAAAACCAGCCCGAACAGCGTGCCGATGTAGCGCACGCCGAACACCTGCGACACCAAGCCATTGGTGAGCGGCGCAGTTCCCAGCCACATCAGGCCCATCACCACCGCGAAGAGATGAACCGTCGCCGGGCTGATCGGCAGCATCAGGAACAAGCTGATGGCCGCGGACCGCAGCAGGTAGATGAACGACAACAGGTATTTGCGCGGAAACCGCCCACCCAGCCAGCCGCAAGCGTAGGTCCCGGCCACGTTGGCGAGCGCAATGAGGGCCAGCGCCAACACGCCGTCGCGGGCCGACAAGCCGCGGTCGAGCAGGTAGGCCGGCAGGTGCGAAGCCATGAAGGCAAGCTGGAAGCCGCATGCGAGGAAGCCCAGGTTCAGCATCCAGAAGCCACGGTGGCGCAGCGCCTCGGACAGGGCCGACCGCAGGTCGGCCGCCGCGCTGCCGGAGGGCGGGGGTTGCGGTGAGTCACGCAGGGCGGGCAGGAGGGGCAGCAAGGCAAGCATCGCCGCGGCCAGTAGCACCAGCGCCCCGGCCCAGCCCAGGCTGTCGATGCCGGCCTGCACCGCCGGCACGAGCAGGAACTGGCCGAGCCCGCCGATGGCGCCCGCGGTGCCAAGCGCCCAGCTGCGCTGGCCGGGCAAGACGCGGCGGCTCAGCAGCCCGTAGACCACGGTGAAGGTGGTGCCCGCCAGGGCCAGGCCGATGCACAGGCCGGCGCTCAGCATGAACCCCGCCGGCGTGGCCGCCTGCGTCATGGCGAGCAGGCCGAGTCCATAGAGCAGCATGCTGCCAGCCAGCACGCGAGCGGCACCATACCGATCGGCGAGCCAACCCGCCACTGGCTGCGCCAGCCCCCACACCAGGTTCTGCATCGCGATGGCCAGCGCAAAGGTGTCGCGCGCCCAACCATGAGCGCCGCTCACCGGCAGCAGAAAAAGGCCCTGCACATGCCGAATGCCGAGCGCCACCCCCATCACCAGGCCGCCGGCCACCACGAGGCCGCCTGCCTGGCGCCATCCATTCTCGTCTTGCATCGTTCACTCCCGTCTGCCATTGCCTTGGCGCCGGCACCCCAGGGACGACGGCGGCCCAGCTCGATTACAGTGGCGCCAGCCTTTGCGCTCAAACGATTTCCGTGCACCCCTTCGCATGAGGTAGACGAATGTCAGTGCCCCTGGTTCGGCTGGCGCCACTGGATCTGGTCCGCGGGTTTGTCGCGGTCGGGCGCCGAATGAGCATCACGCTGGCGGCCGCCGACCTGTGCCTGACCCAGTCAGCGGTGAGCCGCCAGGTGCAGGCCCTGGAGGAGATGCTGGGCGTCAAGCTGCTGATCCGGGGGCATCGCTCGATCGCGTTCACCGCCGAGGGCGAGCGGCTGTTCCGCAGTGCCGACAGTGCGGTACAGCAACTGCAGGACGTGGTGGGAGCCCTCACCGCGGCGGACGAGCGCCGGCCGGTCACCCTCACCGCCAGCATCGGCGTGACCGGGCTGTGGCTGCTGCCCCGCCTCAGCCGCTTCCAGCAGCTGCACCCGGACATCGACCTGCGGGTGGCGGCCAACAACCGCCGGGCCGACCTGCGGGCCGAAGGCATCGACCTCGCCATCCGCTACGGCCCTGCCTCCACGGCGCCCGGCGGCGCCATCCGCCTGTTTGGCGAGTCGCGTGCACCGGTGGCCCACCCTTCCCTCGGCGTCACGCTGCTGGACAGCGCCGAGCGGGTGGGTCGACATGTGTTGCTGGAGTTCGACGACCCGCCCATCCACCGGCCCTGGCTGCATTGGGCCGACTGGTTGCACGCGCATGGCCTGGCACAGGCGCGCCCCAAGGGGGTGCTGCGTTTCAACCAGTACGACCAGATCATCCATGCGGCCGTCGCCGGCCAGGGCATCGCGCTGGGCCGCCTGGAACTGCTCGGGCCGCTGCTGGCGGACCGGCGGCTGGTGACATTGGCGCCGCCGGAGCACCCGCCGGCCACGGAGAACGCCTACTGGCTCATCAGCGCCGCCCTCCAGCCTCGCCCCGAAGTCGCACACGTGGTGGACTGGATCCGCGCCGAGGCCGCCACGCCGGGGCCGCCGGGGCCGCCGGGGCCGCCGGGGCCGCGACCATCATCACGCACCGCCCTGGCGCGGACGAAAAAGGAACGCTCCTGAGTTCCGTTTCGGGACATCGGCCGCCCGGGCTCCAGCGAACCCGGTGCGCAGGCTGGCAGCCGCGCGCCGGGCGGCGCGGGGCCGCCAGCCTGCGGCATGCTCCTTGCGTCGCTGGTCGGCTCCGCAACCACGCTCGAAGGGACACTCATGAAGCTGCCGCGCCTGCGCCTCCATCCCCTGCTGTGCGGCCTGGCCGTCGTCCTGGCGGCCGGCAACTTGTCGGCCCAGACGCTGCGCTGGGCCAGCGCCGGCGATCCGCAGACGATGGACCCCTACTCGCAGAACGAGAACCTGACCAACAACATCAACCACCAGATCTATGAGTTCCTGGTGGAGCGGGACCGGCAGCTGGGCTTCGTGCCCGGCCTGGCGGTGGAATGGAGCCAGCCCAATCCGCTGGTCTGGCGCTTCAAGCTGCGGCCGAACGTGAAGTTCCACGACGGCCGGCCCTTCACTGCGGACGATGTCGTGTTCTCGGTGCTGCGGGCGCGCGAGAAGACCTCGCAGATCGCTGCTTATGCCAGCGCTCTCGGCGAGCCAAAGAAGATCGACGACCTGACCGTCGAGTTCCAGCTCACGCAGTTCAACCCGATCTTCTTCGACCACCTGAACACGGTGTTCATCATGAGCCGCGGCTGGAGCGAGGAGCACAAGGCCCAGCGGCCACTCGACTTCACCAACAAGGAGGAGTCCTACACCAGCTTCAACGCCAACGGCACCGGCCCCTACATGCTGGCGCTGCGCGAGCCGGACGTGAAGACCGTGCTCAAGCGCAACCCGAACTATTGGGGCCGCATCGAGGGCAATGTGCAGGAGATGATCTACACGCCGATCAAGAGCGACGCGACGCGCGTCGCCGCCCTGCTCTCCGGCGAGGTCGACTTCGTCCTCGACCCGCCCCCGCGCGATCTCGAGCGCCTGCGCCAGGCACGTGGCGTGCGGGTGGTGGAGGGGCCGGAGAACCGGGTGATCTTCATCGGCATGGACCAGGCGCGTGACCAGCTGCTGTACTCCAGCCTGAAGGGCAAGAACCCGTTCAAGGACCTGCGGGTGCGACGTGCGCTCTACCACGCGATCGACATCGACACCATACGCACCAAACTGATGAATGGCCAGTCGGCACCCACCGGTGCGCTGGTGCCCTCTCCCAAGGCGAGTTTCGGCGACCCGGATATCGAACGCCGCCTGCCCTACGACCCGGCACTCGCGAAGAAGTTGATGCAGGAGGCTGGCTATGCCGACGGCTTCGACGTGGCGATGGACTGCCCGAACAACCGCTACGTCAACGACGAGCGCATCTGCCAGACGCTGGCGTCGATGTGGGCCCGCATCGGCGTCAAGGTGAGGGTCAACGCGCTGCCGAAGACCACCTTCTTCCCAAAGGTCGAGAAGCTGGACACGTCGCTGTACCTGTTCGGCTGGGGCGGCTCCATCACCGACGCGGAGACCACCTTCACCCCCATCTACCGCAACCGGGCCGACAAGGGCGTGGGCGAATACAACCGCGGCAACTACACCGACGACACGCTGGACGCCCTGGTGGCCGCCAGCAGCAAGGAGAGCGACCCGGACAAGCGGCGCGCCCTCATCAAGCAGGTGTTCCTGCGGCACAACGATCAGGTGCGCCACATCCCGCTGCACCGGCAGTACATTCCCTGGGCAATGCGCAGCGGGGTGCAGGTGGTGCACAAGCCGGACAACTGGCTCGAGCTGCGCTGGGTGACCCTGAAATGAATGCGCTGTAGCCCAGCGGTCGCGGCCGGAGGGGTCAGCCGACCAGGATGTAGAGCCAGCACTGCGGCCGCGGCGACCCCTTGTCATTGACCCGGCGCAGCAGCACCTGCTGCGTCTGGGGGTGGACGATGCCCTTCTCGAACTCCTTGAGCGCCTGGCCTTCGAGGTTGAAGAAGTTGTCCTCGAGGTAGTTCTCCGGCTCGGAATAGATGGGGCACATCCACTTCATGTTGGGCCACCTCACCCGGTGCTGCTTGAAGCGCTGATCCAGGTCGCTGGTAACGCCGATATAGAACTCGTGGTACTGCGGCTTGTTGGCAAAGACATTGAGCACCGAGCGCAGGTGGCCAATGACGGCATTGCGATCGCTGACACTCCTTTTCAGCACGAACTTGTCGAAGGGGTCGATCATCTGCAGCGGCATGGCGGCGTCTCCTCGGTGGATATGGGGGATCGGCCGTGCCGCTGGCAGGAGGGGACCCTCACCGCCCCGGCCGGGCCGTGCTGCTCATGCTCCGGCCACGGGACGCCGCCGCCCATCCCTAAAGCTAGGTGGCTGCCATGCCTACTTCAGGCGGCGGCACGCGCCCGCAGCTGCGGCCCCAGGTTGGCCAGCATGTCGTCCACCATGGCCTGCAGGCCGTACTCGAGGCGCCAGCCCCAATCGCGTTGCGCCGCGCTGTCGTCGATGGAGCCCGGCCAAGTCGCCGCGATGGCCTGGCGGTAGTCGGGCTCGCAGCGCAGCGTGAAGCCGGGCACCCGGGTCGCGATGGCGGCCGCGATCTGGGTCGGCGAGAAGCTGATGCCGGCCAGGTTGTAGCCGCCACGCTCGCCGATGCGCTCCGGTGGCGCTTCCATCAACTCGATGGTGGCGCGCAGCGCGTCGGGCATGTACATCATGGGCAGCGCCTGGTCTTCCTGCAGGAAGCAGGTGTAGCGGCCGTCCTTCAACGCGGCATGGAAGATCTCCACCGCGTAGTCGGTGGTGCCACCGCCGCACGGCGTCTTATATGAGATGAGCCCCGGATAGCGCAGGCTGCGCACATCCACGCCATGGTTGGCGTGGTACCAGCGGCACCAGCCCTCCCCGGCCAGCTTGGAGATGCCATAGACCGTGGCCGGCTCCATCACGGTCTTCTGCGGCGTGTGCTCGGCCGGCGTGGTGGGGCCGAAGGCGGCGATGGAGCTGGGCCAGAACACGCGGTCCAGCCGGGCGGCGCGCGCCACCTCCAGCACATTGAGCAGGCCGCTCATGTTGAGGTGCCAGGCCCATTGCGGCGCCTTCTCGCCGGTGGCCGACAAGGCAGCGGCGAGATGGTAGATCTGCGTGATGCGGTGCTGCTCCACCACCTGCGCAAGGGCGCCCTTGTCGGTGACGTCGAGCTGCTCGTGGCGCAGGGCCGGCGAGCGGCCGGTGGGCACCACGTCGCTGGTCACCACCGCGTCTTCGCCGTAGCGCTCGGCCAGCGCGGCTGCCAGCTCGGTGCCGATCTGGCCGTTGGCCCCGGTGATGAGGATCTTGGCCGTGCGCATCACACCAGCCCCAGTTCGCGCCCGGCCTGGGCGAAAGCCGCCACCGCCGCCTCGAGGTGGCTGCGCTCGTGCACCGCGCTCAGCTGCACGCGAATGCGCGCCTGGCCCTTGGGCACCACCGGGAAGAAGAAGCCGACCACGTAGACGCCCAGCTCCAGCAGTCGCGCCGCCAGCTGCTGGGCCTTGACCGCGTCATACACCATGATGGGCACGATGGGGTGCTCGCCCGGCTTGATGTCGAAGCCGGCGGCCGCGATGGCGCCGCGGAAGTAGCGGGTGTTCTCCTCCAGCTTGTCGCGCAGCGCGGTGCTGGCCTCCAGCAGGTCGAGCACCGCCAGCGAGCCGCCGACGATGCTGGGCGCCACTGTGTTGGAGAACAGGTAGGGCCGCGAGCGCTGCCGCAGCAGCTCGATCACCTCGCGGCGGCCACTGGTGAAGCCGCCCGAGGCGCCGCCGAGCGCCTTGCCCAGGGTGCCGGTGATGATGTCGATCTTGCCGAACACGCCACGCATCTCGTGGGTACCCCGCCCCTTGGCGCCCAGGAAGCCGCTGGCGTGGCATTCGTCGATGCCCAGTAGCGCGCCGTGGGCGTCGGCGATGGCGCGGATCTGGTCCAGACGGGCAATGGTGCCGTCCATCGAGAACACCCCGTCGGTGAACACCAGCTTGAAGCGGGCGCCATCGGCAGCCGCCTGCTGCAGGCAGCGCTGCAGGTCGTCCAGGTCGTTGTGCTTGTAGCGGTAGCGCTTGGCCTTGCACAGCCGAATGCCGTCGATGATGGAGGCATGGTTCAGCTCGTCGCTGATCACCGCGTCCTGCTCGCCCAGCAAGGGCTCGAACAGCCCGCCGTTGGCGTCGAAGGCGGCCGCGTAGAGGATAGTGTCTTCCGTGCCCAGGAAACGCGACAGCCGCGCCTCGAGCGTCTTGTGCAGGTCCTGCGTGCCGCAGATGAAGCGCACCGAGCTGAGCCCATAGCCATGCGTGCGCAGCGCTTCGTGGGCGGCCTCGATCACCTGGGGATGGGAGGACAGGCCGAGGTAATTGTTGGCGCAGAGGTTGATCACCTCCCGCCCGTCGGCAGTGCGCACGCGGGCGCCCTGCGGAGTCACGATGACGCGCTCGTTCTTGTAGAGACCCGCGTCGCGCAGGCCCTGCAGCTCGTCGCGCAGGTGCTGGTAGAAAAGGTCGCTGCTGGTCATCTCGGGTTCCGAAGGGTTAGCATCCAGGCCGGCGGGCTTGTTCATTAATGCACAAGTCCTTTAAATCGAACAATCTGTGCAGGATATCGAACGTCTCGCGATGGCGCAATCCCCTCTTTCCAAGCCCCCCGCGGGGGACCCGCCTTATGTCGGCGCCACCTTGCAGGCCTTGCGGCAGGCGCAGGAGCTGTCGCTGGACGACCTGTCGCGCAAGGCCGGCGTCTCGAAGTCGATGCTGTCGCAGATCGAGCGCAACCAGGCCAATCCCACCGTGGCGGTGGTCTGGCGCCTGGCCAACGCATTGGGCGTCGGCGTGGCGGAGCTGCTGACCGGGCAGCGGGCGGCGGCGCCCGCCCTGGTCACCGTGCCGGCCCATGCCACGCCTTCGCTGAAAAGCCCGGACGGCAAATGCGAGCTGCGCATCCTGGGGCCCATCGAGCTGGCCGGGCAGTTCGAGTGGTACGAGCTGACCGTACAGCCCGGCGGCCGGCTGGAGTCCGAAGCGCACGAGCCCGGCTCGCGCGAGCACCTGACGGTGCTGGGCGGCACGCTGGAAGTGCGTGCCGGCAACGACAGCAGCCGCCTCAAGCATGGCGAGACGGCGCGCTACGCGGTGGACATGCCGCATGCCATTGCCAACCCGGGCAAGACGGTCGCGAGCGCGCTGCTCATCGTGCTGCACACGGCCTGACGCGTCGGCGCGCGCAGCCGCGGCGCCCCTCAGCTGAAGAGCGAAGCCACCGGCCGCCAGGGCAGGCCATGCGCCTGGGCCACCGGTTCGCACACCAGCTCGCCGGCATGCACGTTGAGGCCGGCGCGCAGGTGGATGTCGTCCTTCAACGCGGCCTGCCAGCCCTTGTCGGCCAAAGCGAGCACAAAGGGCAAGGTGGCGTTGTTGAGCGCGAAGGTGGAAGTGCGGGCGACCGCGCCCGGCATGTTGGCCACGCAGTAGTGCACGATGCCGTCGACCACATAGGTGGGCGCAGCATGCGTGGTGGGACGGGAGGTCTCGAAGCAACCGCCCTGGTCGATGGCGATGTCCACCACCACCGCGCCGGGCTTCATCGTCTTGAGCATGTCCCGCGTCACCAGGCGCGGCGCCGCTGCGCCCGGCACCAGCACCGCACCGATGACCAGATCGGCCCGGGCCACGGCCTGCGCCACGGCATCACGGGTGGAATGCAGGGTGCGCAGGCGTGGGCCGAACTGCTGGTTGAGCCGCCGCAAGACCTCCGGCGAGCGGTCGAGCACCGTGACATCGGCGCCCATGCCCAGGGCGATCGCCGCCGCATGGCTGCCCGACACTCCCCCGCCCAGGATGGCCACCTCCGCTGGCGCCACCCCTGGCACGCCGCCCAGCAGCACGCCACGGCCGCCTTGGGCCTTCTCGAGGCAGTGCGCGCCGACCTGCGGCGCAAGCCGCCCTGCAACCTCCGACATCGGCGTCAGCAGCGGCAGGCCGCCAGCCGGCGCGGTCACGGTTTCGTAGGCGATGCAGGTGGCACCGCTGGCCAGCAGGTCCTGCGTCTGTGCCAGGTCCGGGGCCAGGTGCAGGTAGGTGAACAGCACCTGCGCGGAGCGTAGCAAGCGGCGTTCCTCGGACTGCGGCTCCTTCACCTTGACGATCAGCTCGGCGCCTTGCCAGAGGCAGGCCACATCGTCCTCCAGCGTGGCGCCGGCGGCTTCGTAGTCGCGGTCGGCAATGCCGATCTCGGCGCCAGCGCCGCGCTGCACCACCACCTGGTGGCCCCGTGCCGTGAGTTCGGAGACCGAGGCCGGCACCAGGCCCACCCGGTATTCGTGGTTCTTGATCTCCTTTGGAACGCCAATACGCATGTGCTTCTCCAGGGTGACAAGGGCAGCGTCCACTCTAGGACCAGCTGGGCAGAAGAATCCTCGGTTTGCGGGCCCGGTGCACGAGCAAGCCTCCAAAAATCGGACAGGGCCCAAGCCCACCGCTGAACGGAAGGTTTTTCGTCCTCCGGCATAGTGGAACGTCACCGTGTGCGGGCAGCCGCTGCATCGCCGGCAACCGTGCCCCCAGAAGGAAGGAGCCCCATGCACAAGTCCATCCCGTCCTGGAGCGAGCAGACCGCCCCCTTCGGCCCCTTGCCCGAGCTCCCCGATGTGGAAGCGCTCGGCCAGTGGCGCGAGAAGGAACAGCGGGCGGCCTTCCGCTGGCCCACGCCGCCGTTCGGGGCCTACCCGAAGGCCGCCGAACAGCAACAGGCGCTGGCCTGCGAGATCGAAGGCCTGAACAGCCGCCGTCGCGGCGGCCGCCTGATCTTCTTCGTGCCCGAGGAAGAAGTGGCGCATGTCCAGGTGCCCCCGGCACGCACGACCATGGCACTGCGCTTCGGGCAGTTCCGGACGCTGAAGCTGCTGGAGGTGCTGCGCCCCCTGCCCGAGGCGCGCCAGGACCCGCATGCGCAGGTGCTGGATGTGCATCCGCGCATGCCCTACCACGTGCGCATGCAGCAGGGCGACCACCTTGAAGGCGAGACGGTGGGCCATGCCGAGACCGACGACGGCCTGTTCCTGTTTCCACCGGCGGACGACCAGGGCGGCGTGCAGCGCATCTTCGTGCCACGGCATGCCTACGCCAGCGTGGAGGTGGGCCCGCGCATCGGCGAGCTGCTGGTGGCGCAGCGCGCAGCCAGCCCGCGAGCGGTAGAGCAGGCGGCCGCGCAACAGCAGGAGATCCGGGAGCGCAAGCTGGGCGAGATCCTGGTGACCCGCAAGATCGTCACCAGCGAGCAGTTGCTGGCTGCGCTGGAGCAGCAGTCGCGCATGCCCATGGTGCGCATCGGCGAGGCGCTGGTGTCGCTGGGCCTGGTCAGCCAGGCCGAGCTGGATGCCGCGCTGCAGGAGCAGAAGGCCGATCGCTCGCTGCCGCTGGGCGAGCTGCTGGTGCAGAGCCGGCTGGTGTCGCGCCAGGACCTGCAAACGGCCCTGGCGCACAAGATGGGCTATCCCCTGGTGGATGTGATGCACTTCCCGGCCGACCCGGACGCCCTGCGCAAGGTGCCGGTGGCAGTGGCGGCGCGACTGCAGGCGCTGCCGCTGATCCTGCGCGAAGGGCGGCTGGTGGTGGCGCTGGAGGACCCCTCACGCCGCGCGGTCCTGGAGGAGCTGGAGTTCGTCAGCCAGCTCAAGATCGTGCCGGCGCTGGCCCAAGTGGGCACGATCGAGCCCGCCGTGCGTGCCGCCTACGAGAAGATCGGCAGCGACGCCTGGAGCCTGCGCGGCACGCCGCTGACGGTGGATTTCGAGCCGACCGACACCAGCAAGCTGGTCGAGACGCTGGAGAAGGAAGGCCGCCCCGGCACCTCCGGCCTCGAGGACGACGTGCTGATCGAGCAGTCGGACAACTCGCTGGTGCGGCTGATCAACAACATGATCGTCGAGGCCCATGGCCAGGGCGTGTCCGACATCCACGTCGAGAGCTACCCCGGACGCGAGAAGCTCAAGATCCGCTTCCGCAAGGACGGCCTGCTGCAGTCCTACCTGGAGCTGCCCCACACCTACCGCAACGCCCTGATCTCGCGCATCAAGATCATGTGCGACCTCGACATCTCCGAGCGCCGCAAGCCCCAGGACGGCAAGATCAACTTCGCCCGCTACGTGCCCGGCCACAAGATCGAGCTGCGGGTGGCCACCATCCCCACCAACAACGGCCTGGAGGACGTGGTCATGCGCATCCTGGCCTCGGCCAAGCCGCTGCCGCTGGACGACCTGGGCCTCAGCGACTACAACCTGCGCCACCTCAAGGAGGCCGTGCAGCGCCCCTACGGCATGGTGCTGTGCGTCGGCCCCACCGGCTCGGGCAAGACCACCACGCTGCACTCGGCCATGAGCTACATCAACGTGCCCGAGCGCAAGATCTGGACCGCCGAGGACCCGGTGGAGATCACCCAGCCCGGGCTGCGCCAGGTCCAGATGAACCCCAAGATCGACTGGACCTTCGCACGCGCCCTGCGCAGCTTCCTGCGCGCCGATCCCGACGTCATCATGGTCGGCGAGATCCGCGACGAGGAAACCGCCAAGATCGCCGTCGAGGCCTCCCTCACCGGCCACCTGGTGCTCTCCACCCTGCACACCAACAGCGCCCCGGAAACCGTCACCCGGCTGCTGGACATGGGCATGGACCCGTTCAACTTCGCCGACTCGCTGCTCGCCGTGCTGGCCCAGCGCCTGGTGCGCCGCCTCTGCAGCGCCTGCCGCCAGAGCCGCCCGGCCGCCGAGGAAGAAATCGAGGAGCTGCTCGGCGACTACCTGCACGCCTGGGGCCCTGCCGAGGGCGCGCCGACGCGCACCGAGCTGCTGTCGAACTGGTTGACCCGGTACGGGCGCCATGGCCGGCTGATGCGGCACGCCAGCACGGGCTGCGAGGCCTGCGGGCAGACCGGCTTTCGCGGGCGCCTGGGCCTGCATGAATTGATGGTGGCGACGCGCGCCTTACGCCGCCTGGTGCAGACCGGCGCCACGGCCGAGCAGCTGCAGCAGCAGGCCATCCAGGACGGCATGCGCACGCTGAGGCAGGACGGCATCGACAAGGTGCTGCAAGGCTGGACCACGCTGGCCGAGGTGCGCGCGATCAGCAATGAATGAAGCCGGCCCCTGCACGCAGGAGGGGCCGGCTGGAGGGCCCCGCCGTGCAGCCGGCGGGGCGCGCCCGCCTAGTGGCGCAGTTGTATCGCGCCTTCCTTGACGTAGCGCTGGAAGTCGGCAATCGGTATGGCGGCAACGCCCTTGGTGTTGCCGTCGTCCCAGCTGATGGTGGCGTCCAGCTCGGTCTGCTCGACCTCGCAGGGGCCCGGGCGGATCTCGATGTTCTGTCCATCGCCTTCCCGGTACATCACTTGGCCCTGGATCTGTGCTCGCTCTGACATGTTCTACTCCTGCAGATTGAGAGAGTCGCCCGGCCGTCCACAGCGGATCGGCCGAGGGCGGGCTGCCACGCCATCCTAACGCGGCCGGGATGGGCCTGCCCAGCCGTGGATACCGGGCGCGCCGATGTGCCCCGCCCTGACCGCGGAAACACCGTCCACCGGCAGCCGGCGGCCCTGCGGTGCACCGCCGGCCCGCCCCAGGCAGTGCTCGCCTGCTGCGCCTTGCTGGCCCACAGGCAAGGCCGACCTGCTGCCCCGGCCGGCGACCGGCCACTGACCGGGGCTGGAGGTGCGGCAGCTCATCCACGTCCTGGCCGGTCCGGTGGCGGGGCGCACCCCGGCGGGCCACGGCGCCGGCGTGAGGCCGGTCCACACACCGCTGCTGCCACCATCGCGGCCCTTCCCGGCACCAGGCGACTCAGGCGCTCGGCTCACCTCGGCCTGCACAGCCGTCCGACCGGCGCCAGCTGCGCACGCTGCCGCGTGACGCGCATGTCTTGCTGCGGTCAGACCGTTGCAGCGGCCGCAGCGTCCGGCCTCGAGCCCGCCACCCCGGTGCCGCCGCGCCTCCGCATGGCGTGCGTGTCGCTCCCGACCAGGGTGGCCCGACGCCGCTTGAGGCAGCCCCGAGGACACGTCGCCTCCTCCTGCTGCCGCCTCGCTGCACCCGTTGCAGGCCTGAAGGCCGGACGTGGCGGGCAGAGCGACTGCGCCGGGTGACTGGCAGGCCAGCATGCCGACTTCCGCCACAGGTGACACGGCAACGCCGGTCCGCTCACCCCCTGTCACCGGCAACCACGACGGCCACCGCCCAGGGCGCCGTCCCGTGCGGCACCAGAGGGTATGTCACTTGCTTCTTCCCGGGTGCTGACCGGGCTGTGGCCCTTCGCTGATTCCAGGAGTGACATGGCAAGCACAACGACATTCCCGACGCGCCTCTTCCTACCGGGCCTGGTCCTGATCGCGGCCGGCCTGGCCCTGGGTGCCGGCGGCGTGCGGCTGCTGACACTGGGCGGCTCGGCCTACTATCTGGTGGCCGGCCTGTGCACCGCGGTGGCCGGCGGGCTGCTGCTGCGCCGGCAACGGGCGGCGCTGGCGCTGTACGCCCTCTTCCTCGCTGGCACCAGCGCCTGGGCGGTGGCGGAAGTCGGCCTGGACTGGTGGCCCCTGGTGCCGCGCATCGATGTCTGGCTGGTGCTGGGCGCCTACCTCTCGCTGCCGTGGGTGCAGCGGGCACTGCAAGCGCCCGCCGCGGCCGGACCCGGCAGTTGGCAGGCCCGGCTGCTGCTGGGCGTCACGGTGGTGGTGACGGTGCTGCTGGGCACCGCGCTGCTGCGGCCCGAGGCCGAAGCCAGCATCGACACACCGGCCCAGGGCCTGTCGCAGGCGCCGGTGTCGGCAGCCGCAGCCGCAGCACCGACGCCAGGCAGCGACCCCCGGGTGGCGCCGGCTGACTGGGTCGCTTACGGCGGCACCGGACATGGACAACGGTATGCGCCGGCAGGCCAGATCACGCCGGACAACGTCTCGCGGCTGCAGCTCGCATGGACCTTCCACACCGGCGACCTCAAAGGCCCCGGCGACCCGCACGAGATCGCCAACGAGGTGACGCCCTTGAAGGCCAACGGGCTGCTCTACATCTGCACGCCGCACAACATCGTCATCGCGCTCGATCCGGACAGCGGGCAGGAACGCTGGCGCTTCGACCCGCGCATCAACCGTGATGCCGCCCACTACCAGCACATGATCTGCCGCGGCGTCGCCTACCACGACAGTACCGCCTACCCGCAGCAGCCGGCACGCGAGCCGGCCGCGGCCGCAGTGGCCGCCGCCTGCCCGCGACGCATCTTCGCGCCCACGGCGGACGCCACCATCATCGCCCTCAATGCCGACACCGGCCGCCTCTGCGAGGGCTTTGGCCAGGGTGGCGTGATCGGCCTCACCCAGGGCATGGGGCCGGTGAAGCGCGGCTTCCTCAATCCCACCTCGCCCCCGGCGGTCAGCCAGCGGGTGCTGGTCGTCTCGGCCAGCGTCACGGACAACGAATCGACCGACGAGCCCTCGGGCGTGATCCGCGGCTACGACATCGACACCGGCCGCCTGCTGTGGAACTGGGATGCCGGCAACCCGGACGAGACCGCGCCGCTGCCAGAAGGCAAGACCTATGTGCGCAACTCGCCCAACTCCTGGAGCGTGACGAGCATCGACGAGCGGCTCGGCATGGCCTATGTGCCAATGGGCAACCAGACGCCGGACATCTGGGGCGGCAACCGCATCCCCGCGGGCGAGCGGTTCAACAGCGCCATCGTCGCGCTGGACCTGGCCACCGGCCGGCTGCGCTGGGTCTACCAGACGGTGCACCATGACATCTGGGACATGGACATCGGCGCGCAGCCCACGCTGCTCGAGCTGGACACGCCGGCCGGCAAGGTGCCCGCCCTGCTCGCTCCGACCAAGCGCGGCGACATCTACGTGCTGGACCGCCGCGACGGCCGCTTGCTGGTGGCCGCGCCCGAGCGCCCGGTGCCACAAGGCGCGGCCAAGGGCGACCGCACCGCGCCCACGCAGCCGTTCTCGGAGCTGTCGTTCAAGCCGCCGCGCCCGCTGCGCGAAACCGACATGTGGGGCGGCTCGCCCTTCGACCAGTTGATGTGCCGCATCACCTTCCGCGGCCTGCGCTACGAGGGCATGTTCACGCCGCCGTCGGAGCAGGGCTCGCTGGTCTATCCAGGCAACTACGGCATCTTCGACTGGGGCGGTGTGGCAGTGGACCCGCAGCGCCAGGTGATGATCGCCAACCCCAACTACATGGCCTTCGTCTCGAAGCTCTACCCGCGCGGCACGGTGGACGACCCGAGTGGCACCGGCAGCGAAATCGGCCTGCAGCCGATGAAGGGCACGCCCTATGCCGTGGACCTGCATCCGCTGCTCTCGCCCTGGGGCATCCCCTGCCAGGCGCCGCCCTGGGGCTACCTGGCCGCGATCGACCTGAAGACGATGCGCAAGCTCTGGATGCACAAGAACGGCACCATCCGCGACAGCGCGCCGCTGCCCGTGCCGGTGCCGCTGGGCGTGCCCAGCCTGGGTGGGCCGATGGTGACCGCCGGCGGCGTGGCATTCATGAGCGCGACACTCGATGACTACCTGCGCGCCTACGACGTGCGCACCGGCCAGCAGCTGTGGCAGGCCCGCCTGCCCGCCGGCGGCCAGGCGACGCCGATGAGCTATGTCTCGGACAGGACCGGCCGGCAATATGTGGTGGTGATGGCCGGTGGCCACGGCTCGCTCGGCACCCGCCTGGGCGACTCGCTGGTGGCCTACGCACTGCCGCAGCCTTAGAGCGGCCAACAAAATGATGGAAGGCAGCGTAGGCATATGACGCAACAGGCCAAAGAATGTAGGGCCAAATGAGCGTCGCTGCTGCGCTCGAAGCGAATGCGAAGTTCGCCGAATGAGGCGATCCAGGCATGAGTGCGTTCTACCACCCAGCGGTGCCGGCCGAGCCGTTCTTTGCTCTCGCGGCCCTTGCGAGCGATGCGCGCTTTGATGCCGCTGCGGTGCAGGTGCTGCCTGCAGCGAGGGAAGTCGTATCCCTTGTCCGCATGCAACTTGTCCGGGCGATAGCGCGGGCGGCCGCGTCGTCCAGCCACCCTCGGTATTGCGTCCACAAAAGGCTCGAAGACAACCGAGTCGTGCCGGTTGGCGCCAGTGACACAGAACATCGGCGGGACGCCTTTGCGGCCGGTGACGCGGTGGCGCTTGCTGCCGAGCTTGCCGCGGTCGGTGGGGTTCGGCCCCGTCTGCGAGTCCCTCGGGGGCTGGGGGACACTGGCTGCATACAGACTGACGCGGCCGAAATCCAGGCGGCCGGCGCTGCGCAACTCAGCGAGCAAAAGCATATGCACGCGATGCCACACGCCGGCCTGCCATTCGCGCAACCCCTGGGCCGCGCCCGCCTGGCAAGCTCGTGCCCCGCGCGCGCACGCGCCGCGTCGCAGGCGGAAGGGATGGGCCGGCAGGTCGGCCGGGCGGCCGGGCGGCCGCAGGTCAGCGCTTGGCGATCAACCCGTTGATGAAGTTCAGGCAGTCCGCCTCGTAAGTGGCAAACGCGCTCTTCACGGTCCAGCACATCACCTGAATGCTGCCGCGCTCGCTGCCGTAGTAGTTGCCGTAGAGCGTGAAGGCCACGCCGCCGGGACTGCCGGTCATCTGCAGCGTGTTCACTTGGAGGCCATTGACCACGCGCTGCTCCTCCAGCACCACTTGCCCCCCGGGCGCGCCATTGGAGAAGTTGTGAATGGCCAGCTTCTTCACTTCGTCGGATGTCAGCGGCAAGGGCTCCGCAAGCACGGTCGCAAACAGCGCGCCGGTCTTGTGAACGAAGCTCTGCCGGTCCGGCTTATCGCGATCGCTGCGAGTCGTCCACAGGGAGGGGTCATACATCACCTGGAACTGCGGAACCGGTGTTTGGTACACCGCCGTGGCGCTTGGCGGCTTCTCGTGCAGGCGCAAGCCCAGCGTCGCGCCGACATCGGCTTGATAGCGCCAGGTGCCATCGGCGCGCAGCACCACCTTCTTGCCGTCCTCCGTCACCCCCTTGATGCTGTTGTCGCCCGTCAGAGCCGCGACAGCGGCGGAGCCGGCGGATGCCAGCACAAGGGCAGTCACCCAGCTTTTCGTCCTCATCGTTCCCCTCCTCAAGGGTCAAACCTGTTCCCTTCGCCATGCAGATCGACACGATGGCGCCCCCACGTGGGAAAGTCGAGCCGCGATTGTGCCGCCCCGGCTGGCCCCGCCACTTCCGCCTGCCGTGATGCAGGTCACGAACCCAGCGCCGCGGGGGCGCAGGCCCCCGAAGCAGGGGGGCCGTGGGGGCCGGGCCTGTCATCGCGCGGCATGGAGTCCGGCTATCGATGCCACACCTCGCGGTGTGCCGCATTGGAGCGCCGGCGCACGGGCCCAGCCGGCCGCCAGCGCATGGCATCCACACCACGGCCGGCGTTCGTGGCAGCAGCCGCCGACACGAGCCACCCGCAGGTGCACCGCTTGCCCATCATTCGGTAGGCCCCGGTGCGGCGAGTCCGTTCCGGGTCGACGCCACCTTCACCGGAGCCAAGCCATGAACGACAGGAGCCTCTTGCAGCACATCACCGAACTGGTCGACGAGGAAAACCGGCTGCGCGCGGAAACCGCCCGCCCGGAGCAGCATGCCGAGCGGATCCAGCACATCGAGGAAGAGCTGGACCAGTGCTGGGACCTGCTGCGGCAACGCCGGGCCCGGCGCGAGTTCGGCGACGACCCCGACAAGGCGCGCATGCGCGACGCGGGCACGGTGGAGCGTTACCTCAACTGAGGGGCTTCCCTGCCAAGCATGGCCGGCCCCGCGGCCAGCCATGCCGTCTCACCGCTGGGGCGCCAGATGCTCGATGCGGCGGCCGTACTCGATGGCGGTGACCCGTCCGGACTCGAAGCGCACGGTGGCGTTGAGGTTGCCGGGCCCGCGGTCATAGAGCCATTCGTCCACCTGCTCGCAAGGCAGCACGGTGACGATGGTCGTGCCGGGCACCGGTGGCACCTCGGGCGTGCGCCGCACCGGCTTGCAGTAGGAGTCGCGCAGCAGCGGCTCGCCACACTTCTGCAGGACCGCCAGCTTGGAATCGCCCACCTCCGAGCTGTAGCCGTTGCAGCGCAGGCTCTCGGCCTGGGCTGAGGTGGCCCCCGCCGCAACCAGCAGCAGCGCTGCCCAGCGCCGTGCACCGGCCCTCATGATGCGGAGTCGATGCGCGCCAGCGCATCACGTACCGCACCGGCGTCGGCCGGCCGCACCAGGCGGGCGACCTCGCGGCCGTCGCGCAGGAACACCAGCGTCGGCCAGAGCTTGACGGAAAACGACCGGCCGAGCGGGCGGCCCTTGCCGTCCTCGATCTTCAAGTGCTGCACCTGTGGATGCCCGGCGAAGGCATCGGCCAGCAGCGGCTGGGCGGCGCGGCAGTAGCCGCACCAGGGAGCACCGAACTCGACGACGGCCGGCCCGGCCAGCGCATCGACCTCGGCCCGCGTGGGCTCGCTCCCCGCATAGACAGTGTTCATGGCCATCGCACAATCCTCGTCGCCAGCAACGCGCCGGCCTCGCGGCAGCCACCGGGGCGGTGGCGCATCCTGCCGCACAACCCGCAGTGTATGTGGGCAGGGCGCCTTGCGTGGGCAGCAGGGAATGTGCAGGCCCGCTTCAGGCTTGCACCGTCACGGCCACCAGCCGCGCCACCACCGGCCGCACCAGCATCACGCAGAAGAAGGCGGTCGGCATCGCGAGCAGGTAGGCCTGCAGCACCCGCCCGGCATAGCCGGGGCCAAGGCCGCTGTTGGCGCCGACGATGACCGAGCACATCAGCAGCGCCATGATGCCCGACATGTAGAACGCGAACGCCACCGGAGCGAAGCGACGTTGCAGTTTCCAGCCAGTGCCGGCGGTCGAACTTGTTTTCAGCATGGAAATCATCCTCTCAAGATGTGAATTGATTGCAGCGGATGTGCTCAACTCTAGGCAGCGCCGCCTTACCGCGGTAGCGGGCAGTCGCCTGCGGCAGTCGTAAGGCAAAGTGATGAATGGCTGGGATTTAATGGCGGCATGAGTATCGAGAACCTGCGCGGCATCGAGGCCTTCATCAAGGCGGTGGACCATGGCAGCATCGCCGCGGCGGCGCGCCGCCTGGGCATCACCCCGGCAGCGGCCAGCCAGAGCATCGCGCGGCTGGAACGGCAGCTGGGCGCCCGCCTGCTGCTACGCACCACCCGCTCGCTGGCGCTCACCGATGCCGGGCAGGTCTACTTCGCCCGAGTGCGCGACACCGTGATGCAGCTGGAGCACGCCCATGCCGCCGTGACCGAGCTGTGCGGCGAAGCGCAGGGCGAGCTGAAGATCGCCTGCTCGGTGGCCTTCGGCCGCCATGTGGTGGCGCCGTTGATCCCGGCCTTCGCCGAGCGGCATCCGCGCGTCGCCACCGAGCTGCTGCTGACCGACTTCGCGGTCGACCATGTCAAGGAAGACGTGGACGTCAGCATCCGCTTCAACGCGCAACTGGAGCCCGGCCTGGTGGCCCGCCGCATCGCGACGGTGCCCATCTTCCTGTGTGCCTCGCCCGACTACCTGCGCCGCGCCGGCCGGCCGCTGAAGCCCGAGGCACTGCGCGAGCACGCTTGCCTGGTGTTCCGGCTGCCGGTGCATGGACGGCTGCTGCCGTGGGGGTTCGTGCGCGGCGGCGAGCGCTTCGAGCCGGAGCTGCGGCCCACCGTGGTCTCCAACGACATCGACGCGCTCGCGGCGATGGCGGTGGCCGGTGCCGGCATCGCCCGGCTCGGCAGCTTCGTGGCCGGCGAGCACCTGGCGGCCGGCCGGCTCGAAGCGCTGTTCGCCACGCCCTGCAGCACCGGCGCACATGCCGATCCCGAGCCGCTCGAGTTCTTCGCCTGCTGGCGCGACAGGCAGTACGTCTCGCCCAAGGTGCGCGCCTTCGTCGACTTCATCTCGGAGGCCTTGCACGGCCATCCGCGGCTGCAGCCGCCTGCCCTGCCCCGCAAGGCGGGACGCCGCCGCTGAGCCGGGCGGCTCAGGCGCCGTCGCCCACGGGCCGGGCGGCGCGCCGCCGCTCGCCGGCGTCGTCGCGCAGCTGCGCGAAGATGAAGGCCGCGGCTGCCGACATCAGGCCAACGCAGACATAGGTGGCCTGGAAGCTGCGCAGCACCCCCTCGCTGCCGGGTGCCTGCGCAGGGCCGCCAAAGGCCATCAGCAGTGCCGCGGCCGCCGCCACGCCGAGGCTCATCGACAGCTGCATGACCACCGACAGCAGGCTGTTGCCGCTGCTGGCGGAGCGTTCGTCCAGGCTGCCGAGCGTCAGCGTGTTCATGGCGCTGAACTGCAGGGAGTTGACGATGCCGAACAGGCTTACCTGCAGCAGCACCTGCAGGGGCTGGCTGTCCCGCTGCACCAGCGCAAAGCTGGCGATCAACCCGGCCAGCGCCAGCGTGTTGCCCACCAGCACCCGCCGGTAGCCCAGGCGCTTGATGAGGCGTTCGGCAAAGGTCTTGGACAGCATGGCGCCCAGCGCACCGGGGATCATGCTCATGCCGGCGGCGGCGGGTGAATACCCCAGCCCCACCTGCAGCAGCAGCGGCGTGAGGAAAGGCATCGCCCCGCTGCCCAGGCGGGCGAACAGGTTGCCGAGCAGGCCCACCGAGTACGTCGGCATGCGAAAGAGCTGCAGGCCGAACAGCGGAGCCGGGGTGCGCGCCGCATGCAGCCAGTAGCCCGCCAGGCAGGCCAGCCCTGCACACAGCAGGAGCAAGGCGCCGGCGGCGTCGAGCGCGCGCTCGCCCAGGCCCTGCAGCGACAGCGACAGCATCACCATGCCGGCACCGAACAACACGAAACCCCGTGCATCGAAGCGCTGCCGCGACGCGCCACGAAGCTCGGGCATGCAGCGCGCGGCGGCCACGGCGCCGAGCAGGCCGACCGGCAGGTTGATGAGGAAGATCCAATGCCAGCTGGCCACCTGCACCAGCCAGCCGCCCAGCGTGGGCCCCACCAGGGGTCCCACCAGGCCGGGCAGCGTGACGAAGGTCAGCGCCCGCAGCAGGTCGTCACGCGGGAAGGCGCGCAGGATGGCCAGCCGGCCAACCGGCAGCAGCAGCGCGCCGCCCACCCCCTGCAGCACCCGCGCCGCCACCAGCAGCGGCAGGCTGGGCGACATCGCGCAGGCCAGCGAGCCGAGCGTGAACAGGCCGATGGCCGCCACGAAGACCCGCCGCGTGCCGAAGCGGTCGGCCAGCCAGCCGGAGGCCGGAATGAGCAAGGCCACGGTCAGCAGGTAGGCCACCACCACCGACTGCATGCGCAGGGGGCTTTCCTGCAGGTCGGCGGCCATGCGCGGCAAGGCGGTATTGAGGATGGTGGCGTCCAGCGTCTGCATGAAGAACGCGATGGCCACGATCCAGGGCAGCGTGCGTCGGGTGCTGAGGTCCATGGGCTGAAGGGAAGGCGGACAGCGCCGCCGGCAGGGACTGCCGGTGGCCGCCTGGCCGGCCTTGTCCGCAAGCAAACATGGCTCCCGGCGCAGCACCGCCGGCGCCACGGCCGTTCAGGCCGGGTTCAGGAAGAACCGCTCGAACAGCCCGGGCAGGGACTGCGGCTCGACGTGGCCGGCCTGGTACAGCTGCTCGGCCTCGTCGCTGCGGTCATAGCGGTCGATCAAGCCCATGCTCCACTGGCCGAAGCGGCGCTGCGCGACCGTCTCGTGCGCCAGCACGCGAACCCGGGCATGGCGACCGTCCCGCTCGATGCGTGCCAGCACCGGCAGCAGCCGGTCGGCAGCACCTTCCAGCACCTGCGCGAAGTGGCGATGGGTGACGGCCAGCATGCCGGTGAGGTCGAGCCGGCGGTTGCGGATGCTCGACACCCATTGGATGCGCTGCACATCGAGCGGCAGGATCCCGGGGGCGATTTCACTCACGTAGAGCAGTCGTTGCAGCATGGTTTGGTGCCTGTTCCGGCTGACAGCGGGTTGAATGAGACGGGCGCGCGCGCAAGGCAGCCCCCAGCCCCGGTATATCGGCCGCCGGCGGCACAACTTGAGGGCGCCGGTGCTCAACCCTTGCGCGCCACCAGTTGCCGGCGCACCGACTCGTTGATAAGTCGCAGCTCGGCCAGCGTGGCGTCGATGTGGGCGCGCTTCTGCTCGAGCTCGGCGATCGCCGCATCGGTGCGCTCGAGCGTGAACTGGAGCTGGCGGACACGGCCCTCGCCATGGTCGCCGTAGAGGTCGAGGTACTGCTTGATCTCGGCCAGCGAGGAGCCGATGGCCTTGCCGCGCAGGATGAGCTTGAGCCGCACCCGGTCGCGCGGGCTGTAGACCCGGGTGCCGTTGACCCGCTGCGGCCGCAGCAACCCCTTGTCTTCGTAGAAGCGGATGGCGCGCGCGGAGATGCCGAATTCGCGGCACAGTTCGGTCACACCATAGAGCCGCTCGGCCGGCTCCGGCGTGGAGGCCTGCAGTACCTCCTGTGCCGCGAGGCGCGCAACGGGCGACGCGACGGCGCGCTTGCGGGTGGCCGCGCCTGCCATCGCTTCAAGCCGCCGGCCGCGGCCAGGCGGCTGCGCAGGCACGCGCCGCGCCGCGCCGACGGGGCCGGCCCGGCAGAACGGTGGACCGATGGACGCAGCGAGGTGGCCGCGGCGCAAGGGGAAGCAAAGGCACCATACAGGCGGAGGGAGGAGGCATGCCGGGCATCCCGGCCCCTGCATCGTAGCGCTCGGGGCGCGCATTCCGCAAAGGCCATGCGCATGACGCATGTAAGAGCCGCATGACGTTAACGGAAGCTAGGCTTCAGCCACGTGACCGGGAGAGCCGCCATGAGCGCAAGCCACCTGACCGCCGCGGCCCTGCGCCGCCCCTGCGCTGCAGACCCGCTGCGGTCTGCCCACGGCTTCCTCCGGTGAGCCGGCCATGGCCGTGCTGACGTCCACCCTCGACACCCGCTCGGCCGCCTTTGTCGCCAATGCCCGGCGCATGAAGGAGCGCCTGGCGGAGGTGCGGGCGCTGGAGGCGCGCAGCGTGGCGGCTTCGGCGGCCCAGCAAGCCCGCTTCGAGTCACGCGGGCAGCTGCTGCCGCGCGAGCGGGTGGCACGGCTGCTCGACCGTGGCTCGGGCTTCCTGGAGCTGAGCGCGCTGGCCGGGCTCGGCATGCACGACGACGATGGCCGCGACCTGGTGCTGGGCGGCGGCGCCATCGTCGGCATCGGCACCGTGGCGGGCAAGCGCGTGCTCGTATCGGCCAACGACAGTGCCCTGAAGGGCGGCACGGTGCCGCCCATGGGCCTGAAGAAGGTCTTGCGCGCCCACGAGGTGGCGCGCGACAACAAGCTGCCCATCATCTACCTGGTGGAGTCCGGCGGCGCCAACCTGATGTACCAGGGCGAGATGTTCGTCGAAGGCGGCCGCAGCTTCGCCAACCAGGCCCGCCTGTCGGCCCTGGGCCTGCCCCAGGTGGCGGTGGTGCATGGCGCCTCCACCGCCGGTGGCGCCTACCTGCCCGGCCTGTCCGACTATGTGGTGCTGGTGCGGCACCGCTCCAGCATCTGCCTGGCCGGCCCGCCGCTGGTGAAGGCCGCCATCGGCGAAGACGTGAGCGAGGAGGAGCTGGGCGGCTCGCTGCTGCATGCCGGCGTCACCGGGCTCGGCGAGTATGTGGCCGAGGACGACGCCCATGCGATCGCGCTGACGCGCGAGCTGCTCGACCAGCTGCCCTGGGACACGGTGCCCCATGAACCCGAGGGCGCGCCGCCACCCCGCTACGACCCGCAGGAGCTGCTCGGCGTGGTGCCACAGGACGAGCGCGAGCCCTACGACGTGCGGGAGGTCATCGCCCGCGTGGTGGATGGCTCCGATTTCCTGGAGTTCAAGGCCGCCTTCGGTATGGAAACGCTGTGCGGCCATGCACGCATCGAGGGCCGGCGCGTGGGCCTGCTTGGCAACAACGGGCCGATCCAGCCGCAGGGCTCGGCCAAGGCGGCACAGTTCATCCAGCTGTGCGACCAGGCTGGCCTCCCGCTGGTGTTCCTGCAGAACACCAGCGGCTACATGGTGGGCCGCGAGGCGGAGCGGGCCGGCGCCATCAAGCACGGCGCCCGCATGCTGCAGGCGGTGGCCAATGCACGGGTGCCGCGCTTCACCGTCGTGCTGGGCGGCTCCTTTGGCGCCGGCAACTACGGCATGTGCGGCCGCGGCTTCGATCCTCGCTTCATCTTCAGCTGGCCCACCGCGCGCACCGCCGTGATGGGGAGCGCGCAGGCGGCGCGGGTCATGGAATTCGTCGGCCGAGCCAAGTACAGCCGGGCCGGACAGCCGCCCGACGAGGCGGCCCTGGCCGCGATGAGCGGGCCGCTGCGCGAGCGCATCGAGCACGAGTCGGGCGTGCTGTTCGGCACCGCCCGCCTGTGGGATGACGGCGTCATCGACCCGCGCGACACCCGCCGGGTGCTGGCCCTGGTGCTGGCACTCGCCCACGAGGCCGACGCCCGCGTGCTGCGGCCCAACACCTTCGGCGTGGCGCGTTCCTGAACGCCCAGCGCCCCTGCCCCACCCTGATCCGCGAGGCCGCCCATGCAATTCAGCCCCGAACACCGCCAGTTGGCCGACACGGTCGACCGTTTCGTCCAGCATGAACTCAATCCCTATGTGCCGGCCTGGGAACGGGCCCAGCAATTTCCGGCCCGCGAGGTGTTTGGCAAGCTGGCCGCCCTGGGCCTGCTGGGCCTGAAGTACCCCCCCGAATACGGCGGCGCCGGCCTGGACTTCAGCTACTCGATGGTGATGGCCGAATCGCTCGGCGCCTGCCACTGCGCCGGCGTGCCAATGGCCATCGGCGTGCACACCGACATGTGCACGCCCGCCCTGGCGCGCTTCGGCTCGGACGCGCTGCGGCGCGAGTTCCTTGCGCCGTCGATCGCCGGGGAGCGGGTGGGCTGCCTGGGGGTGAGCGAGCCGGGTGGGGGCTCCGACGTGGCGGCCATCCGCACCACGGCCCGCAGCCATGGCGACGACTACATCATCAACGGCAGCAAGATGTGGATCACCAACGGCATGCAAGCCGACTGGTGCTGCCTGCTCGCCAACACCGGCGACGGCCCCCCGCACCGCAACAAGAGCCTGCTGGTGGTGCCGCTGGAGGCCGCCGGCGTCACCCGCAGCAAGATCCGCAAGATCGGCATGGACGCTTCCGACACCGCCCAGCTCTTCTTCGACGACGTGCGGGTGCCCAAGCGCTTTCGCATCGGCGAGGAGGGCATGGGCTTCACGATGCAGATGCTGCAGTTCCAGGAGGAGCGGCTGTGGGCGGCGGCGTCGACCCTGAAGAACCTGGACCGCCTGATCGACCTGACCATCGAATACACCCGCGAGCGGCAGGCTTTCGGCAAGCGCATCCTCGACAACCAGGTGGTGCATTTCCGCCTGGCGGAGTTGCGCTGCGAGGTGGAGGCGCTGCGGGCGCTGACCTACCGCGCGGTGGAGCAGTACGTCGCCGGCCAGGACGTGACCCGGCTGGCCGCCATGGCGAAGCTGAAATGCGGCCGCCTCAGCCGCGAGGTGGCCGACGCCTGCCTGCAGTACTGGGGTGGCCAGGGCTACACCTGGGACAACCCGGTCAGCCTCGCCTTCCGCGACGGCCGGCTGATCTCCATCGGCGGTGGCGCCGACGAGGTGATGCTCGGCATCATCTGCAAGCTCGAAGGCACGCTGCCCCAGGGAGCGCACTGACATGGCGCCCCTGCCCTGCCTGGCGCAGCCCGGCGCGGGAGCCGGCGCATGAGCTTCTCCACCCTGCTGGTGGCCAACCGCGGCGAGATTGCCTGCCGCATCCTGCGCAGCGCGCGCAAGCTGGGCTGGCGCACGGTGGCGGTCTTCAGCGAGGCCGATGCCGGCGCCGCCCATGTGCTGCAGGCCGACCGGGCGGTGTGCATCGGCCCGGCGCCGGCGCGCGAGTCCTACCTGCACATCGAGCGGCTGCTGCAGGCCGCCCGCGACACCGGTGCAGACGCGGTCCACCCGGGCTACGGCTTTCTCTCGGAACGGGCCGACTTCGCACAGGCCTGCCTGGATGCCGGGCTCGTCTTCGTCGGACCGCCGCCGGCCGCCATCGAGGCCATGGGCCACAAGGCGGCAGCCAAGCGTCGCATGCTGGCCGCCGGCGTGCCTTGCCTGGCCGGCTACCTGGGCGAGCAGCAGGACGACGGCGCGCTGGCCGACGAGGCACTCGCCCTCGGCTTTCCGCTGCTGGTGAAAGCGGTGGCGGGCGGCGGCGGGCGCGGCATGCGGCAGGTCAACCACCTGCATGACTTGCCCCAGGCGCTGGACAGCGCCCGGCGCGAAGCGCTGAAGGCCTTCGGCGACGGCAGGCTGATGCTCGAGCGCCTGGTCGAGCACGGCCGCCATATCGAGATCCAGGTGTTCTGTGACGGCCACGGCAGCGCCCTGCACCTGGGCGAGCGCGACTGCACCGCCCAGCGCCGGCGGCAGAAGCTGATCGAGGAGTCACCCTCGCCGGTGGTGGACGCTGCGCTGCGCGAGGCGATGGGGCGCGACGCGCTGGCCGCCGCTCGGGCCGTGGGCTATGTGGGCGCCGGCACGGTGGAGTTCATCGTCGATGCCGGGCGGCAGCACTACTTCCTCGAGATGAACACCCGGCTGCAGGTGGAGCACCCGGTCACCGAATGCGTGAGCGGCCTCGACCTGGTGGAGTGGCAGCTGCGCATTGCGGCCGGCGAACCCCTGCCGATGCAGCAGGACCAGGTGCACCTGCAAGGCCATGCCATCGAGGCCCGGCTGTATGCCGAAGAGCCGGCCGACCGCTTCAGGCCCCAGGCCGGCCGCATTGCCTGGTGGCGGCCGGGCGTGGCCCTGGAAGCGGCCGGCCCGGGCGGCGGCGTGCGCATCGACCACGGGCTGAGCGAAGGCGACGAGATCGGCACCCACTACGACGCCCTGCTGGCCAAGTTCATCGCTCACGGGCGCAACCGTGACGACGCCATTCGCCGCCTGGCCGCCGCGCTGGAGGATGCGCCGGTGCTGGGCCTGCCCACCAACGGGCCCTTCCTTGTCCGCCTGCTGCGGCACCCGGTGTTCCGGCAAGCTGGGCTGCACACCACGCTGATCGACCACTGGTCCGAGCAGGGCGACCCGCTGCTGCAGTCCGCGCCGCCGGCCGAGGCCGACTGGCTGCTCGCTGCTGGCCTGCTGGCGCTGGGTGACGGAGAAGCCCGACCGCGCCCGCCTTCCGTGGCGGGCTACGGCCTGCAGCTGCAATGCGCCGGCCAGGTGCGCAGCCTGCGAGCAACGACACAGGGCCGCCGGGCCGAGGTGGAGCTGGATGGACGCCGCCACGCGGTCGAGCGCCTGCCCGACGCCGCCGACGGGCGCTGGCGGGTGGCACTGGATGGCGTGCAGCGCCGCCTGGTGGCCCACCGCGATGGCAGCCGGCTGGAATGGGCCTGCGATGGCGGCCGGCTGGTGTTCAGTGAACCGCCGGCGGTCGAGCCGGCGCAGGTGGTGATCGATGCCCGCCATGCGGTGGCGCCGGTTTCCGGCAGCGTGGTGCAGGTGCTGGTGCAGCCGGGCGACCCGGTGACGCGTGGACAGCCCCTGGTCTGCGTGGAGGCGATGAAGATGGAGATGTGGCTGGTGGCCCGCGCGGACGGCCGGGTGCAGGCCCTGAACGCCGCACCGGGCGACACCGTGGCCACCGGCACGGTGCTGGTGGAGCTGGCCCTGCACGAAGCCGGCGGTGCGGCGGCAGAGGCGCGGTGAAGCACAACTACCCGCTGCGGTGCCGCGCGCGCGGCACCGCAGCCACCCCGCCAGCCGATGCCGGCGACGAGGACCCGATGACACCGACCCGTCCAGCGCCCCATGGCTCGACAGGGCCACGGCACTCGCCGGCGACTGCCCGGCTTGAATCGAAGGAGGTCAGCCCATGAACGCCAGCGCCCCGGCCATCCTCACCTGCGCCCTCACCGGCGTGCTGACCGACCCGGCCCGCCATCCGGTGCCGGTGACACCGGCCGAGCTGGCCCGTGAGGCGCGCGACGCCTACAACGCCGGCGCCACGGTGATGCACCTGCACCTGCGCCAGCAGGAGCCCGGCCGGGGCCATCTGCCGAGCTGGAACCCGGCGTTGGCCGAAGAGGCGGTGGCCGCCATCCGCGCCGCCTGCCCGGGCGTCATCGTCAATCTCAGCACCGGCGTGGTGGGCCCGGACATCTCCGGCCCCGTGGCCTGCCTGCGCCGCACCCGGCCCGAGCTGGCGGCCTGCAATGCCGGCACGCTGAACTACCTCAAGCTGAAGGACGATGGCCGCTGGGCCTGGCCGCCGATGGTGTTCGACAACCCGGTCGAGAAGGTGCGCGC
This sequence comes from Eleftheria terrae, assembly GCF_030419005.1. Classification (NCBI taxonomy): domain Bacteria; kingdom Pseudomonadati; phylum Pseudomonadota; class Betaproteobacteria; order Burkholderiales; genus Eleftheria; species Eleftheria terrae. The sequence continues at coordinate 325,676 of NZ_CP106951.1, read as the reverse complement.
CTTCCTCGACGTGATGCACGACTGCGGCACCCGGCCGGAGTTCGAGTGCTTCGATGTGGGCATCGTGCGCTCAGTCGAGCTTTATCGCCGTGCCGGCATGCTGCCGGCGGCCGGCGCGCCGACCAGTTGCAACTTCGTGATGGGTGTCGCTTCCGGCATGCCATGCGATGCCGGGCTGCTGGCGCTGCTGCCGCGCTGGCTGCCGCCCGGCTCGCTGTGGCAGGCGACCCTGATCGGCCGCGCCGACATCTGGCCGGTGCATCGCCAGGCTGCGGAACTGGGCGGCATGCTGCGCACCGGTCTGGAAGACACCTTCTACCTGCCCGATGGCCAACGAGCCGGCGGCAACGGCCCGCTGGTGGAGGCGCTGGCCCGCTGCGCACAGCAGGCCGGCCGCTCGGTGGCCAGCCCGGCACAGGCGCGCGCGCTGCTCGGGCTGCCGGGCTGAGGCCCGGCCGGCCGGTGGCACCGCCCGGGCGGCGTGACCGCGCGCCGCCATTGGGGCCAGGCCGGCGACGCCCGCTCCCCCAGGACCGGCGAACCTGCTGGAACCGCCATGCCAACGCAGCAAGAACGCGCCAACGCGGCCCAGGCACTTCACTCCCGGCGCCCGCTGGCCAGTCCGCGGGCATGGCGACGCACCGCCTCGCACGGCGCATGCCCGCCCCCGGGATTTCCCCCATCCCTTGCCGGCCTTGCGTGCCAGCCCGGCTGCGCTATAGTGACATCGGTCAGTGGAACCGGTTCCACACTCATCGATTCGACCCTAGCCATCCGAGGTACACCGACGTGCTGCGTGATCTTCCCGACTCCTGCCTGCTGACCCCGCCCGAGGGCTCCGCGATGTGGCGCCCCGACTTCCTGTTCGGTGTCGCCACTGCGGCGTACCAGATCGAGGGAGCGGCGGCCGAGGCAGGCCGCCACCCCTCCATCTGGGACACCTTCTCCGCCACGCCGGGCAAGGTGCACAACGGTGACACCGGCGCGATCGCCTGCGACCACTTCCATCGCTGGGAAGCCGACCTGCAGCAACTGGCCGACCTGCAGCTGGATGCCTACCGCCTGTCGATCGCCTGGCCGCGGGTGGTGGACGAGCGCGGCGCGCCCAACCGCCAGGGGCTTGATTTCTACAAGCGGCTGCTGGAACGGCTGCAGTCGCTTGGCATCCAGGCCTTCGTGACGCTGTACCACTGGGACCTGCCGCAATGCCTCCAGGACCGCGGCGGCTGGCTCAACCGCGACACCGCCCAGCGCTTCGGCGACTATGCCTCGCTGGTGAGCCGGGAGCTGGCCGGCCTGGTGACCGCGTGGTGCACCCTCAACGAGCCGTGGTGCTCGGCCTACCTGGGCCACGCCAACGGCCACCACGCGCCCGGGCTCAAGAACGTGCGCTACGGCGTCGAAGCCATGCACCACCTGCTGCTGGGCCACGGCGTCGCCACCCGGGCGCTGCGCTCGAATGACAGCGCGCCGGTCGGCATCGTCACCAATGTCAACGCAGTGCGGGCCGACAGCCAGCGGCCGGAAGACCTGCAGGCCGCCCGCCTGGCCCACGCCTGCGCCAACAGCTGGGTGCTGGACCCGCTGCTGCTCGGCCGCTACCCCGAGGAACTGCGCGAGCTGTGGCCGGGTATCGAGGCGCCGGTGCGCACCGGCGACATGGAGCGCATCGCCGTGCCGCTGGACTACCTGGGCATCAACTACTACTTCCGGGCCAATGTGCGCAGCGACGGTGCACACGGCTATGTCGAGCGCATGCTGCCCGGCGTGGAGCGCACCCAGATGGGCTGGGAGGTCTATCCCGAAGGCCTGCGCGACCTGCTGCTGGGCTTCAAGGAACGCTACCCGCGCCTGCCGCCCATCTACATCACCGAGAACGGCATGGCCAGCGACGACCGGGTGGTCGACGGCCGGGTCGAGGACCCGCAGCGCATCAGCTACCTGCGCCGCCACCTGGCCGCGGTGGACGAGGCCATGCGCCAGGGCGTGGAGGTCAAGGGCTACTTCCTCTGGTCCCTGCTGGACAACTTCGAATGGGCCTACGGCTATGAGCGCCGCTTCGGCATCGTCCATGTGGACTACGCCACGCAGCAGCGCACGCCCAAGGACAGCGCCCTCGCCCTGCGCGACTTCCTGCGGCAGCGCAAGGCCGGCCCGCGCGCGGGCTGAGCCACGGTCCCGCCCCCTCCCTTCCCCAACAAGGAGCCGGCTACCAGGCTCCAGCTCACAGGAGACATGCGATGAGAACGACAACCCGGCTCGCCCTCGGCACCGCCCTGGCCTGCGCGGCCCTCTCCACCGCCCAGGCGCAGGTGCGCGCAGAGGTGGTGCACTGGTGGACCTCGGGCGGCGAATCGGCCGCCGTCAAGGAGCTGGCCCTGGCCTACCAGGCGGCCGGCGGCACCTGGGTGGACAACGCAGTGGCCGGGGTGGAGGCAGCCAAGGCCACCGCGCTCAATCGCATCCTGGGCGGCAGCCCGCCGACCGCGGCGCAGTTCAACACCTCCAAGCAGTTCCACGACCTGATCGACGGCGGCCTGCTCAATACCATCGACGAAGTCGCGCAGAAGAACGGCTGGGACCGCATGCTGCCGGCCCCCATCCTCAATAGCGTGAAGATCAAGGGCCACTACTACGCGGTGCCGATCAACATCCACATGCCGGCCTGGTTCTGGTATTCGAAGCCAGCCTTCGAGAAAGCCGGCCTGAAGGAAGAACCGCAGACGCCCGAGCAGTTCTTCGCCGCGCTGGACAAGCTGAAGGCCGCCGGCCTGGTGCCACTGGCGCTGGGGGGCCAGGCCTGGCAGGAGAAGCTGACCTTCGACGCCGTGCTGGCCCACTTCGGCGGGCCCGAGCTGTACCTCAAGTTCTACCGTGACCGCGATGCGCGCACGGTGCAGTCCGACGCCTTCAAGAAGGTGCTGCTCAGCTTCAAGCGGCTGCGCCAGTATGTCGACGCCGGCTCGGCCGGCCGCAACTGGAACGACGCCACGTCGATGGTGATCGCCGGCAAGGCCGGCCTGCAGATCATGGGCGACTGGGCCAAGGGCGAGTTCCAGGCCGCCCGCCAGGTGGCGGGCAAGGACTACGGCTGCTTCCCCGGCCTGGGGCCGCGGGCGCCCTACATCGTCTCGGGCGATGTGTTCGTCTTCCCCAAGACCAGCGACGCAGCCACCATCAAGGCTCAGCAGCTGCTGGCCACCAGCATGACGGCGCCGGCCACCCAGGTGGCCTTCAACAACCGCAAGGGCTCGATCCCGATCCGCACCGATGTCGACGCACAGGCGATGGATGTCTGCGCCCGCCTCGGCCTGCAGATCATGAAGGACGGCAGCCGCCACCTGCCCAACCCGGAGATGCTGGTGACGCCCGACGTCGCGGGTGCCATCCAGGACATCGTCACCAAGTACTGGAACACGCCGCAGTCGGCGGACGACGCGGCCCGCGCGCTGGCCGCCGCACTGCAAGGCTGAAGGGAAGGCCGCCATGCAGACCCTTGCCTCCCCCGCGCCGCGCCGCCGCCCGCGCGCCCGCCACTGGGCCGCGCAGCTGGCCCTGCTGCCGATGGCCGCCACCGTGCTGCTGGCCTACCTGGGCACGCTGGCCTGGTCGGTGCGGGTGTCCTTCAGCAGCTCGCGCAGCCTGCCGGTGGACGACTTCGTCGGCCTGGCCCAGTACAGCCGGCTGTTCGCCAGCGAACGCTGGCTGCTGTCCTTGCAGAACCTGGCGCTGTTCGGCGTGCTCTTCATCGCCGCCTGCCTGGTACTGGGCTTCCTGCTGGCGGTGTTCATCGACCAGCAGGTGAGTGGTGAAGGACTGCTGCGCACCGTGTTCCTCTACCCGTATGCGATGTCCTTCGTCGCCACCGGGCTGGTCTGGCAATGGCTGCTGAACCCGGAGCTGGGGCTGCAGGCCGGCGTGCGCGCCCTCGGCTGGGAACAGTTCGGCTTCGACTGGATCGTCAGCCAGGACAAGGTGATGTACGCGATCGTGCTGGCCGCCGTCTGGCAGGCGGCCGGCCTGGTGATGGCCTTGATGCTCGCCGGCCTGCGCGGCATCGACGACAGCCTGTGGAAGGCGGCCCGCATCGACGGCATCCCCCGCTGGCGGGTCTACCTCAGCCTGGTGCTGCCTCAGCTGGGGCCGTCCTTCGGCACGGCCGCGGTGCTGCTGTCGGTCAGCGTGGTCAAGCTGTTCGACGTGGTGGTGGCCATGACCCAGGGGGGCCCCGGCGTGGCCAGCGAGGTGCCGGCCAAGTTCATCATGGACCACCTGTTCGGCCGCGCCAACATCGGCCTGGCTTCGGCCGCCTCGACCGTGATGCTGCTCACCGTGCTGGCACTGGTGGCGCCCTGGCTCTATGCACGCTCGCGCGGCGCGCGTCTCGGCGGGCAGGAGGGCGGGCGATGAACACGCGATCCCTGCCTGCCCTGCCCCTCGGCCCGCAAGGCCGGGCGGCGGCCCGCCGGCGCGCCCGCTGGTCGCCTGGCCGCCTCGGCGTTTATGCCTTTCTGCTGAGCGCGGCGGCCTTCTTCTTGCTGCCGCTCTACGTGATGCTGGTGACGTCGGTAAAGCCGATGGAGGAGATCCGCCTGGGCCACCTGTTCGCGCTGCCGGTCAAGGTGACGCTGGAGCCCTGGGCGCTGGCCTGGTCCGGCGCCTGCACCGGGCTGCAGTGCGAGGGCATCCGCGGCGGCTTCCTCAACTCGGTGCTGATCGTCGTGCCGAGCACGCTGGTCTCCATCTTCTTTGGCGCGCTCAACGGCTATGCGCTGTCGTTTTGGCGGCCGCGCGGCGGGCAGGCGCTGTTCCTGGTGCTGCTGCTGGGCGCCTTCGTGCCGTACCAGGTCGTCATGTTCCCGCTGGTGCGGGCGTTTGCCGCGGTCTCGCTGTTCGGCACGCTGCCGGGCATCGTGCTGATCCACACCCTGTTCGGCATGCCGGTGATGACCCTCATGTTCCGCAACTACTACCGTTCGGTGCCGGGCGAGTTGTTCAAGGCAGCGCGCATCGACGGTGGCGGCTTCTGGCGCATCTTCCTGCAGCTGATGCTGCCGATGTCCCTGCCCATCGTCGTGGTGGCCGTCATCATGCAGGTGACCGCGATCTGGAACGACTTCATCCTCGGCCTCGTGTTCGCCGGCCGCGAGCACCTGCCGATGACCGTGCAGCTCAACAACGTGATCAACACGACCACCGGCGAGCGGCTCTACAACGTCAACATGGCAGCCACCATCCTCACCTCGCTGGTGCCGCTGCTGGTCTACCTCCTGTCGGGCCGCTGGTTTGTGCGCGGCATCGCGGCGGGTGCGGTGAAAGGCTGATTCGACATGTCCAGCGTCTCCATCCAGAACCTCCATGTCGCGATGGGCGCCACCCCCATCCTGCAAGACCTCGACCTGCAGGTGCAGGAAGGCGAATTCCTGGTGCTGCTCGGGCCGTCGGGCTGCGGCAAGTCCACCCTGCTGCATTCGATCGCCGGCCTGCTCGACGTGCACGACGGCCGCATCGAGATCGGCGGGCGCGACGTGACGTGGGCCGACCCCAAGGACCGCTCCATCGGCATGGTGTTCCAGTCGTATGCGCTCTATCCCACCATGAACGTGGAGCGCAACCTGTCCTTCGGCCTGCGGGTCGGCGGGGTCGACAAGCAGGAGATCGCACGGCGTGTGCAGCGCGCCGCGCGCATGCTGCAGCTGGGCGAGCTGCTCGGGCGCAAGCCGGCCCAGCTGTCCGGCGGGCAACGCCAGCGGGTGGCCATCGGCCGCGCGCTGGTGCGCGACGCGCGGGTGTTCCTGTTCGACGAGCCGCTGTCCAACCTCGATGCCAAGCTGCGCACCGAGCTGCGGCGCGAGCTCAAGCAGCTGCACCGGGAGATCGGCGCCACCATGATCTACGTCACCCACGACCAGGTGGAGGCCATGACCCTGGCCAGCCGGGTGGCGGTGATGAAGGGCGGCAGCATCCAGCAGATCGACACGCCGGCGCAGGTGTATGCACGACCGGCCAACATGTTCGTGGCGGCCTTCCTGGGCTCGCCCGGCATGAACTTCATCGAAGGCCGCCTGCTGCCACTGGGCGGCGGGGGGCTGGCCTTCCATGCGCCGGGCGTGCAGCTGCCGCTCGACCTGCCGGCCTGCGAGCGGCGCCTGGAGGCCGGGCAGCCGGTGGTGCTGGGCGTGCGCCCTGAACACCTGGGCCTGGACGGCGCCGGCTCGCCGGCCGGCCAGGGCCGGGTCAGCCTGGTGGAGCCGATGGGAGCCCACCAGGTGGTATGGCTGCAGGCCGAGCACGGCACGCTGGCGCTCAGCGTGGCCGACGGCGACGCGCCGGCCGTCGGGGCGCAGGTGGCCTTCCATGTCGATGCGGCGCGCGTCTCCCTGTTCGACCCGTCCAGCCAGCAACGCCTGTGACCGCCCCGGGCCTTGCGCCTGCCCCTATCATCCGGGCTCGTGACAGAGGACAACAGGTACTAGGCCGATGGCAACGATCAAGGATGTAGCGCGGTTGGCAGGCGTCGGCGTGGGAACGGCTTCGCGCGTGCTTTCGGGCAAGGGCTCGTTTTCTCCCGACGCGCGGGCCCGGGTCGAGGAGGCGATCCGCGCCCTCAACTTCCGGCCGTCGAAGACGGCGCGGGCGCTGTCGCTGCGCAGCACCGGCACCATCGGTGTGTTCGTGCCGGACTTCAAGGGCCCCTTCTACGGCCCGATGCTGCACGCGATCGACACCGAGCTGCGCCTGCACGACCGCCACATGGTGGCCGCCAACGGCTGCGGCGACAAGGACTCGCGCCAGCAGGCGCTGGATGGCGTGGCCTTCCTGATCGACCGCGAATGCGACGGCATCCTGGTGACATCGAACGCCCTGCGCGACGCCGACTATGCCGAGCTGCAGGCGCGGCACCCCCGCATCGCCATCGTCAACCGCAAGGTCAAGGGCATGGCGCAGCAGTGCTTTACGCTCGACCACCGGCAGGCCGGCGCGCTGGCAGCCGGCGCGCTGCTGGCGCACGGGCATCGGCAGCTGGCGGTGGTGTCGGGGCCGCAGACGGCCCCCGACAACCGGCAGCGCCTGCTGGGCTTCTTCGACGAGCTGGCGCGCCACGGCATCGCCCGCGAGGAGGTGGCGGTGGCCGGCGGTGACTTCACCGCCGCCGGCGGCTGGCAGGCCACGCGCCGCTTGCTGGACCAGGGCGCGCGCTTCACCGGCCTGTTCTGCGCCAACGACCAGATGGCCATGGCGGCGCTGTCCTGCCTGCAGCTGGCCGGCAAATCGGTGCCGCGGGACGTGTCGGTGGTGGGCTACGACGATGCCGAGATCGCCTCCTTCCTGTCGCCCCGCCTGAGCAGCGTGCGCATTGCCATTGCCGACATGGCGCTCAACGCCTGCCGGCTGCTGCTGAACCTGAGCTACGGCACCGAGCTGCCGGTCACCTACCAGTTCGAGCCGGTGATGCAGCTGCGCGAGTCGGTCGGCCCGGCGCCGCGGTGAACGCGGGGCGCCGCCCGGAGCGACAAGCCACTCGCGCGCCCGCTATCGAGCGACGCTGGAGCGGCGGAGGGCCCGCGATGGCGCCGACCCGGCCGTGCTCGGCCAATGGCTCACCGACCCGGTGGCGCCGGGAGGCGCAGCGCCCGGGCTGCCCGCCGGCTGCACCACCACCGGCGAGGCACGCGTCGCCCCATCCGGCCGGGCCTGCACCGGCCGCCTGCTGAACGACCTGCCGCGCCCCGGTATCTGGCCCGAGCTGCCGTCCCCTTGGCAGCTCCGCCACCTGTTGCACGTCGGGTTGCCCTGGCGCGACAGCTGCCTGCCGGTGGGCGACGTGTCGTGCGCACCGGGTCGGCACAGCGCTGCCCTGGGGGCCCGCGTTGCCCGGCACTCCCATCGAAACGGGCAGCACGCCCCGCATTGACCTTCATCGCAAGGCCGCCGTCGCGGCAGCGACGGAAGGTACCGGCAGCGCTCGGGTGCGTGCGCGCCGACGCCCCCGGCGTCCCGTGTCCCGCGTCCCGGCGTTCCCGACGTTCCCGGCGTTCCTAACGTCCGCGGCATCCACTTCGCTCTGCGCCCGCCGCTCCCGCACCGAGCGCTCCGCGCGCGTCTTCTCCATCGGCCGGCTGCCCCCCTGCCCGTCGCCAAGCCTCACCGCAGCGGACTGGCGATCCAGCCGCCGTCACGGTCCGCTCGCCACCCGCACTCGCACGACGGCATCGCCTTGTGGCAGACGCCTGCAGCATGACCGGCCTGTGAAACGCCTCAATGCCCTGACAGCAGGTCGGCCGCCTCTGGCGCGCCACCGGGTCGCGGCGGAGACTGCCGGCTCCCGTCCCTTGCCAGCGGTGCATGAACAAGACTGAACTGGATGACGGCCGCTGGCAGGGTGTCTGTTCGACCCCAAGGAAGTCCCACGATGTACGACCCCCGCCCCACCCCGCACAGCCCCCGCCGCGAGTTCCTGCGCCAATCCCTGTTCGCCGGCGGCTTGCTGGCCCTCGGCCCGGCCAGCACCTGGGCCCAGGGCCTGCCCGCCACACCGGCCAACCCGCGGCTCGACCATGGCCTGCAGCGCATCGTCGCCGCCGGCAGCTTCGGTGAACTGCTCGGCCCGAATGCCGATGGCATCCGGCTGCCTGCCGGCTTCAGCTCGCGCGTCCTGGCGCGCAGCGGCAGCAAGGTGCCGGGCACCAGCCACGTGTGGCATGCCGCACCGGATGGCGGCGCCACGTTTGCCACCGGCGACGGCGGATGGATCTATGTCTCCAACTCCGAACGCGCGCTGGGCGGCGGCGGTGTCGGTGCCATCGCCTTCGACGCACGCGGCCAGATCCGCAACGCCTACCGCATCTGCAGCAACACCGAGCGCAACTGCGCCGGTGGGCCGACCCCGTGGGGCACCTGGCTCACCTGCGAGGAAACCGATCGCGGCCGGGTGCTGGAATGCGACCCCACCGGCGCCCGGCCTGCCGTGGTGCGCAACGCGCTCGGCTGGTTCGACCACGAGGCAGTGGCGGTCGACCGCTCCAGCGGCTTCCTCTACCTCACCGAGGACAAGTCGGACGGCCGCCTCTACCGCTTCCGCCCGGCCCGCCCGGGCGACCTGAGCGCCGGCACGCTGGAGGTGGCCCGGCGCATCGGCTCGGCAGCGCCCTACCAGCTGCAGTGGCTGCCCCTGCCCGACCCCAACCCGTCGGTGTTCGCCACCCGCACCCGGCGCCAGGTGCGCGAGAGCAGCAGCTTCAACGGCGGCGAAGGCATCTGGTTCCACGAGGGGGTGGTCTACTTCACCACCAAGGGCGACAACCGCGTGTGGGCGCTGCACACCGCGAGCGACCGGCTCGACATCCTGTATGACGAGGCCACTGCCGCCGACCCGGTGCTTTCGGGCGTGGACAACGTGGTGGTGTCCCGCCGAGGCCATGTCTATGTTGGCGAGGACGGCGGCAACATGCAGATCGTCGTCATCGCGCCCGACCGCTCGGTGGCCCCCATCCTGAAGGTGGAAGGCCAGGACGACTCCGAGATCACCGGCCCGGCCTTCTCGCCGGACGGCACCCGGCTGTACTTCAGCTCGCAGCGCGGCGGCAACGGCAGCGGCATCACCTACGAGGTGACCGGGCCTTTCCTGTCGATGTGAGGCCGGCGGCGGCCGCCTGGGATGGTCCGGCCGCCGCTGCCTCACGCCAGCATCGCAACTGCCGGCACGCAGGGCGAGCGCCGGCCGCCCGGGCGCTCGCCCGTCGGTGCCGTCAGCTGCGCCCGCCCGTCAGGCTGTCCCAGGCTTCGCGGGCGGTGGCCATCACCACCTGGCGGGCCTGCGGGTCGCCGTGCAGCAGGGCCTTGAGGTACTGCCGTGCCTGCTTTGCACTGACATGCGGCGGCAGCGGCGGCACATTGGGGTCGGTCACCATTTCGAGCACCATCGGCCGGTCCGCGCCGAGCGCCTGCTCCCACGCGGGGCCGATGGCTTCCGGGCGGTCCACCCGCAGGCCGTGCAGCCCCAGCATGCGGGCGTACTCGGCATAGGGAAAGGCGGGCAGCAGCTGCGAGTCCTCGAACTGCGGATCACCGGCGGTGCCGCGCTGCTCCCAGGTCACCATGTTCAGGTCGCTGTTGTTGAGCACCAGGATCGCCAGGCGGGGATCGCGCCAGGCCTTCCAGTGATGGGCCACCGTGATGAGCGCGTTGATGCCCAGCATCTGCATGGCGCCGTCGCCCACCATCGCCACCACCGGGCGCTCGGGATGGGCGAACTTGGCAGCCAGCGCGTAAGGCAATGCCGGCCCCATCGTGGCCAGGCCGCCGGAGAGCGAGCCCATCATGCCGCGCCGGGCCTTGATGTCGCGGGCGTACCAGGCGGCGGCGGTGCCGGAATCGCAGGTCAGGATGGCGTTGTCCGGCAAGCGCGGCGACAGCTCCCAGAACACCCGCTGCGGGTTGATCGGCCGGGCCTCGTTCATCGCACGGGCTTCCAGCACCTGCCACCAGCGGCGCACGTCGGCTTCGACCTTGTCGCGCCAGCGGCGGTCGTCCTGGCGCTTCAGGTGGGGCAGCAGCGCCTGCAGCGTGAGCCGGCTGTCGCCCACCAGGTTGATCTCCATCGGGTAGCGCAGGCCCAGCTGGCGACCGTCGATGTCGATCTGCACGCCCCGGGCCTGCCCTTCCCTGGGCAGGAATTCCGAGTACGGAAAGCTCGAGCCCACCATCAGCAAGGTGTCGCAGCCGCTCATCAGCTCCCAGCTGGCCTGCGTGCCGAGCAGCCCGACCGCGCCGGTGACATAGGGCAGGTCATCCGGCACCGCCATCTTGCCGAGCAGGGCCTTGGCGATGCCGGCGCCCAGTGCCTCGGCCACGGCGATCAGCTCGTCGGTGGCATGCAGGGCGCCGGCGCCGGCCAGGATGGCGACCTTCTTGCCCGCGTTCAGCACCTCGGCGGCGGCGCGCAGCTCGGCTTCGCCCGGCACGCTGCGCGCGGCGGTGCGGCCGATGCCGGAATGGGCGGTGCCATGCTCGTGCGGCGGCTGCTCCACCGCGTCGAGTTCCTGCAGGTCATTGGGCAGGATGATGCAGGTGACCGTGCGCTGATCGCGCGCGATGCGCACCGCCCGGTCCACCAGGTGGCGCACCTGGGCCGGCACGGTGGCCATGTGAACGAACTCGTGGGCCACGTCCTTGAACAGGGAGACCAGGTCGACCTCCTGCTGGTAGTCGCTGCCCAGCGCCGAACGCGCCTGCTGGCCGACGATGGCCACCACCGGCGTGTGGTCCGCCTTGGCGTCGTAGAGCCCGTTGAGGAGGTGGATGGCGCCCGGCCCGGAGGTCGCCATGCACACGCCCACCTCGCCGGTGAACTTGGCATGGGCGCAGGCCATGAAGGCGGCCAGTTCTTCATGGCGCGCCTGCACGAACTGCAGCTGGTCGCCGATGCGGTTGAACGCGCCCATCAGGCCGTTGATGCCGTCGCCCGGGTAGCCGAAGATGCGACGCACGCCCCAGGCATGCAGGCGCTGCAGGATCTGGTCGCTCACGGTGGGGGTGGCCATGGCTTGCTCCTTGTTCATCCATCGATGGGCCAGGAGAGGCAAGCGGTGTTCCGCCGTGCGGGCGGGTGCTGCGGAGGGTGGGCAGCCGCCGTCCTTTGGCCGTCGCACCGCCGCGCCGGAAGCACGCCGCCGCGGACGGGAGACAGCCGCACAGCCGCCTGCAACCAGCGCCACATGGCACACGCAGCCATGCGCCCCGGAGGGCGGACTAGTACTGGAGATCGACGTCGCGCCGAGGGTCGAACCCGGGGCCGTCCACCAGGTTCACTGCGTTCTCCAGCACCAGTTCCCGGCCGCGCTTGAAGTCGAGGACCTGGTAGTGCGGCGGGTAGCGGTTGCGGTCCCTGAACCAGGACAGCACGCCGTTGACGTTGTAGAACGTCTCGCCGACCAGGCGCGGACGCTCTGCGACGGACCGATCCACGAGCGCCAGCGGGTAGACCACCTCCGCTTGCTGGAAGGCGGCGGGAATTGCAATGCGATGCTGTTCGCAATACGCCGTGATGCGCTGGCGCCAGCTGATGTCGCGTTGACCGTCGACGATGCTCATGCGGGGAGGCTGCCTCTCTTGCTTCACCGGATCCGGCTGGCGGCGCGCGGCTTCATGCAGCACGGTGCCCAAGGCCCACCGAGCCGGCCGGCCTGGCGATCTTATCGCCGCTGCGCTCCGGGCGCCTGGCGGCCGGCCGCAGAGGCCGAGCTTCGGGCAGCCGGCATCGAGCGCTGCAGGGCCGCGGGCGGGGCGGGTCCGCTGGCCTCTCCCTCCTGCGGCGACGGGGTCGCTTCACGAAGGGGCGCATCGCGCTTCGACCGCCAGGCAGGCGTCGGAGAATCAGAGGCAATGCCCGAGGAGCGGACGCAGCTGTCGCACGAACTCGCGGGCGTCGTGTTCGCCTTGCTCGCGATGCTTCGGATAGCTGAGGCGCAGTTTGACGAACTGCTGCCGCACCACGGTCAGGTAGACATGCGAGGCGAGCGTTTCGTCTGGCAGCTCGATGTTCAGGGTCGCGGCCAGGAACTGGGGGCCGCAACCCATGTAGCCGGTGCGCAGCATCGCGGGTCCGACGATCGACACCGAGCGTGCAATGCCTTTCGCCCGCCATTGCTGCACATCGGCCAGCACCTGCTCGAAGTGCTGCCTCAGGACGGGCGAGTGCGTGCCGTCCGGAATGTCGCTCAAGCCGGCGTTGTAGACATAGACACTGGCCACCACACCGCCCGCGCGAGGGCCCTGGTAAGCCAGATGGCTGCCAAGTTCCTTCCGGGGCAGGCGCTCCGCCTCCGTCAGCGTGAAGCCGGCCAGCTCGTCGGGAAACCGGACGTCGATGGCACCTTCATAGGAAGCGCCGTGTGCAAAGCCCGCTGCCAGGAGCAGCGCCGCGGCCAGGAACCGCTGAATCATGGAGGACCCTCTTGACGTCATTCGTGATAGTGCACCATGCGTCATCGAGGATGACGCCGGTGGCGGCCGACATGATGCCTGGCACGGTGGCTTGCTGAGCACACCCCAGCGCCGATGGCTCGTCCACAGCGTGACGCCTTCCACACGCAGCCCGCCACCGCAGGCCGGGCCCTGCCGGCTCAGGCCCTCCGCGGGCGCTCCCCTTCGAGGTGCCGGATCTGCCGAGCATGGAGGCCCGAGAAGAAGACCAGGGCTGTCATCGCGCCAAGCAGCGCCAGGAACATGTCCGATTGCGTGTCCCAGGGATCGCCCTGGGTTCCCAGGAATTCGTCCGCCCCCTGTCCCAGCGCCAGGGCCGCCCCCCATTCGATGAACTCGTAGCAGGCGCTGATGGCCAGGACAACGCAGACCACCAGGAAGGCGAGCATCCGGCGACCCCGCACGAAGTGGCCGCGGACCAGGATTTCTCTGGCGACCAGCGCCGGCACCAGGCCCTGGAAGAAGTGGCCGATCTTGTCATACGGATTGCGGCTGAGATGGAACCACTCGGCAAGCTGGAAGCCGAGCGGAACGCGGGCATAGGTGTAGGCGCCCCCCAGCATCAGCACCGCCGCATGGATGAAGATGAAGACGTACAGCAGCGTGGTGAGTGGAAAGCGGCGATAGGTTCCCCAGAGGATGGGCAATGCAATCATCACCGGCGCCACTTCCATGAGCCAGGTGGCGCGGTCGTAGGGTTGGACGCCTGACACCACCAGCAAGGCAAGCAGGACAAGGGACGCAAGCGCGAGCCACTGGGTGCGGCGGGAGTGCATTCGGCGAGTCTCGGTGAAGCGGGGACGGGGCATCTTAGTGGATGGCCCCGCGATCACCAGCCGGCATTCCACGGCACACGATTCCGATTGATGCCCCCCGCCCTCGCCTGCCCGTGCACGCAGCGCCTGCGGATCGACCCGCACGCCGCCTTGCCGGCGCACCCTGCCCGCGGAGGTTGGCCGATTCATGGTGGCAGTGCAAGGAAGTGGCAAGCGAGGGGGCCCGCACGGCCGCCACATCCGGCCGAAGGCGGCTTGCCTGCTCGCTGCGGCGGCATCGATCGGAGCGCTTCACTTCATCGCCGCCGGCAGCGCCCGCGACTGATAGGCCTTCCACCACGGCTCGACCAGGATGGTCGCAAGCGCGCCCCAGATGAAGGCAAAGCACAGGATCGTTCCTGGGGAGACGGATTGCTTGTAGACCCACAGCGCCACCAGCAGCTGCGTGGTCGGCAGGACAAACTGGAAATAGCCAATGACCGACAGCGGCAGCCCTGTGGCTGCATAGGCGAACAACGCAAGCGGAATCACCGAGACAGCGCCGCAGCTGAGCAGGAGGAGCAGATCGGCCGCCGAAAGCGCCGGAAGCGCCAAGGTCATCGGGGTCAGCCAGAGCAGGAGGGGCAGGCACAGCGTCAACACGGCCGTTTCGACAAACAGACCCGCGAACGAGCCCAGGACCGTCGCCTTCTTCAGGCAGACGTAGCCGCCCCAACTCACGCCAATGGTGAGATAGACCCAGTGAGCCAGCTCAGCGCTTCGTCCCAGGAGCACGAGGATCGACAGCCCCATCGCCGCAAGCGCCGCGCCGCGTATGGCGGTCATCCGCTCCCGCCACAGCACGCAGCCCACTGCAATCGCAACGAGAGGGGCGATCAGATAGCCAAGGCCGCTCTCGACCACATGTCCATGGATCGAGGCCCAGATGAACGTGCCCCAGTTGACGACGACGAGGAAGGCCGCCAAGACGTGCACCACCACCGTCCGCCCCGTCAGCTTTCCCCGCAGTTCACCGAAGCCGTGCGTGAACAGCAGGGCCAGCACCAAGGTGGCCAGGGACACAAGAATGCGATAGCCAAGCAATGTGCTGGCAGGGATGACGGCCAGCGCTTTCCAGAAAAGCGAGGAGACGCCAAGCAGCACATTGGCCGCCACAACGGCGACTGCAGCGCGATGTCGCTTCGGACCCATGATTCGCCGTCCTCCCCTCCGGTGGAACCCGCCACAGGCGGTGCTCGACGTTCTTTTCCTGCGCGAGGATCTCGATCCATCGCAGCGCAGTCCATTGAAGCACAGCCCCGCACCCGGTGAGCGCAAGGGCTGGACATTTGCCGTCCAGGCGGGTGGTTTCGGCTCTCGACGTCCAGAGCATCGAGGCCGTGCTGCGCAGTCGTTCGGCTGGAGCGCGCGACCATGGCCGACGCGAGTCCGGCCTTCGTCCCCAAAGCCGTGCAGTGGGGCGGACCGCCCTTGCAACGGCACCGTCGCTTCCCGTGGGCGCTCGCCATGAGGAGCCGGCCCTGCCCACGCGCGCCGGCCGCTTTCCCGGCCACACGGGCGCACGGCGGAGGAATGCCGAAGAACACAACCGCCTATGCAAAGCGCCGGCCAAGCAAAAAGCCCGACACGAAATCATCCGTGTCGGGCTTGGCATTTGGTAGGCGCGATTGGATTCGAACCAACGACCCCCACCATGTCAAGGTGGTGCTCTAACCAACTGAGCTACGCGCCTGCAGAAGTGAAACTATAGCATCTTTTTTTAGAAGTGCGCAAGTCGCTTCTCATGCTCTGCATCATTTCCTCCGCGCCATCCTCACCCCGGCCACCTGCGACACCTGGTTCAGCACCTGGGCCAGGCGAGCGGAGTCGGAGACCTCGACGGTGAATGTCATCCAGGCGATGTCCTTGATGGTCTGCGTGTTCACGCCCACCACGTTCATCTTCTCCTTGGCGAACACCTCCGAGATATCGCGCAGCAGGCCCTGCCGGTCGGCCGCCTGCACCGAGACGTCCACCGGATAGACCGCGCCCCGGTCGATGGAGGTCGCGCCCCACTCCACCGGAATCACCCGCTCCGGCGTGCGGCCGGCCATCTGGCGGTAGTTGGAGCAATCGGCACGGTGGATGGCCACGCCCTTGCCTTTGGTCACGAAACCGCCGATCGCGTCCGGTGGCGCCGGCTTGCAGCAGCGGGCCAGCTGAGTCAGCAGCGACTCCACGCCCACCACCAGCACGCCGCCCTTGGGCGTCACGCCGCCTTCGCTGCGCGACTTCTTCAGCGTGAAGAACTCGTCGGGGCTCGGCGGCGGCTCGCTGGGCCGCAACACATGCTCGATGTTGCGCAGCGAGTACTCGTCCTTGCCCACCACGTCGAACAAGGCGTCCGCGCTCTTGAAGCCGAGTTGCCCCGCCAGGTCCTCCAGCTTCACCGAGGTCTTGCCTTCGCGCTGCAGCAGCTTCTCGACCAGCTCCCGGCCCTTGGCGATGGTCTGCTGCTGCGCCAGCGCGTTGAACCAGGCCCGCACCTTGGCCTTGGCCCGCGAGCTGCGCAGGTAGCCCAGCTCGCCGTTGAGCCAGTCCATCGACGGGCCGCCCTCCTTCACCGAGATGATTTCCACCGTCTGCCCGCTCTGCAGCGGGGTGTTCAGCGGCACCATCGCGCCATCGACCTTCGCGCCGCGGCAGTGGTGGCCCAGGTCGGTGTGCAAGGTGTAGGCGAAGTCGACCGGGGTGGCGTCCTTGGGCAGCTCGACGATCACCGCCTGGGGCGTGAAGACGTAGATGCGGTCGTCGAACATGCCGCGGCCCGCGTCGGCCGCCTGGCCGGTGAAGTCGCGCTCCCAGGCCAGCAGCTGGCGCAGCACGGCCTTGCGTGCCTCCGCCACCTGCGACTCGAAGTCACCGGCCGCCACCACCCCGGCATAGCCCTTGGTACCCGCCTCCTTGTACGCCCAGTGGGCGGCCACGCCATGCTCCGCATGCTCGTGCATCTCGCGGGTGCGGATCTGGATCTCGATGGGCCGGCCCTGCGGGCCGTACACCACCGTGTGCAGCGACTGGTAGCCGTTGGGCTTGGGCTTGGCAATGTAGTCGTCGAACTCCTCGGGCAGCGGCTTGTACACCTCGTGCACCAGGCTCAGCGCGGCATAGCAGTCGCGCACGCTGGGCACGATCACCCGCAGAGCGCGGATGTCGAACACATGGTCGAAATCAAGCTGCTTGCCCCGCATCTTCTTCCAGATGCTGTAGATGTGCTTGGGCCGGCCCTGCACCTCGGCGGCAATGCCCTGGGCCTTCAGCATGCGGCCGAGGTCGCGCCTGGAGGTTTCCACCGCCTGCTCGCGCTCGACCCGCTTCTCGTCCAGCATGCGGGCGATGGTCTTGTACTGCTCCGGCTCCAGGAAGCGGAACGACAGGTCTTCCAGCTCCCACTTGATCTGCCAGATGCCCAGCCGGTTCGCCAGCGGCGCGAACACCTGCAGCGACTCGCGCGCCAGCACCAGCGGGCAGGGCCGCTTCTCGTGCGCGTAGTAGCGCAGGGTCTGCAGGCGCGAGGCCAGCCGCAGCAACACCACCCGCAGGTCTTTCGAGAAGGCGAGCAGCATCTTGCGCACACGCTCGGTCTGCTCGGCCCGCATCTCCTCGTCCAGCAAGGCGTCGCGCGCGTTGCGCTGGATCTGCAGCAGCTTGCGGGTCGCGCCGACCAGGCTCGCGTAGGAGGGGCCGAAGGCCTTGGCCACCACCTCCTCGGGCTTGTTCAGGTAGTCACCGACATAGACGAGGTAGACCGCCGCCAGCATCGACGGCGAGGCGCCGATGCCCTGCAGGATCGACGCCACTCCCTGGGCATGCAGCAAGGCGTCCTCGCCGGTGTCCAGCCGCTGCCCGGCCAGCAGGGGCTCGGAGAAGGCGCGCGCCTTCTCCAGGCGCGCGTGTTCCTGCGAGATGGCCTGTGCCGCGGGCAGCAGCCGGTCGGCCGCCTCCCCCGTCAATTGAACGATGGCCGACGGCTGCGGCCCGAGGTCCAGCGAATTCGTTTTCATGGATGTGCCAGCAGGAACTCCTGCACCACCGCGATCTGCTCCGGCGTCACCAGCGTCGGGGCATGGCCCACCGCCGGAAAGACATGGGCCGTGGCACGGGGACCGCGTTGCGTCATGGCTTGCAGGGTGTCGGCCGTCAGCAGGTCCGAGTGCGCGCCGCGCAGCACCAGCGTGCGGGCGCGCACCGCATCGTACTGCTCCCACAGGCGGCGTTGCGCCTCGGCGGCCAGCTCCGGCGTCACGGCGTGGAAGGGCACCGCAATGCGCGGGTCGTAGTGCGGCACGAAGCCTTCGCCATGCTCGTCGTCCACATCCTTCAGCATCGGCCGGGTCAGTGCCAGCCATTGCTCCCGGGTGTGCTCGCCGAAGCCGGTGGAGACCGACCACAGGTAGTCGGCCGCCTCGTCCACCGAGGCAAAGCGCGGCGCCTTGCCCACATAGGCGCCGATGCGCTCCAGTGCCTGCGGCTCGATGGTGGGCCCCACGTCGTTGAGCACCAGCTGGCGCACCGGGCTGCCGGGCAGCGCAGCCACGCACATGCCGACCAGCCCGCCCATGGAGGTGCCGACCCAGTCCAGCGTCTTTGCATTGAGACGGGCGAGCAAGGTCACCATGTCGGCCACGTACTGTGGCATCTGGTAGCCCATGGGCTCGCCCAGCCAGTCGGAGCGGCCGCGGCCGACCACGTCCGGGCAGACCACGCGATAGTCCCGGCACAGCGCATGCGCCAGTGCATCGAAATCACGCCCCTGCCGCGACAGGCCGTGCACGCAGACCAGCACCTTCGGATTGCCCGCGTCGCCCCATTCCCAATACGCCATGCGGTGCAGGCCCTGGGTGCCGAGGCATTGCACAAACTCGAGGCGCGGTTCAGTCATCGGTGGTGGTCCTCTCTCATAATCAGGCATGGCGCGTGCGCCCCCCTGAACCATAGCAAAGAGGACCGACCATGTTGCAAGGAAAAACGGCCGTCGTCACCGGATCCACCAGCGGCATCGGACTGGGCATTGCCCTGTCGCTCGCACGCCAGGGGGCCACCGTCGTGCTGAACGGCTTTGGCGATATCGAGGCCGCGCAGGCCGAAGTGGCGGCCACCGGCGCCCGCGTCGGCTATCACGGGGCCGACATGACGCAGCCAGAACAGATCGCCGAGCTGATGCAATACGCCCGCACCGAGTTCAACGGTGTCGACATTCTCGTCAACAACGCCGGCATCCAGCACGTGGCCAATGTCGAGGATTTTCCGGCAGAGAAGTGGGACGCCATCATCGCGATCAACCTCAGCTCGGCCTTCCACACCACCCGCCTGGCGATTCCCGCGATGCGGGCCAAGAACTGGGGCCGGGTGATCAACGTGTCCTCGGTCCATGGCCTGGTGGCCTCAGCCCAGAAGTCGGCCTATGTGGCGTCCAAGCACGGCCTGATCGGCTTCACGAAGGCGGTGGCACTGGAGACCGCCGACACCGGCATCACCGTCAACGCCATCTGCCCCGGCTGGGTGCTGACCCCGCTGGTGCAGAAGCAGGTGGAAGCCCGGGCGGCCCAGGCCGGCGTCACGGTCGAGCAGGCAACACGCAGCCTGCTGGGCGAGAAGCAGCCCGCACCGCAGTTCACCACCCCGGAGCAGCTGGGCGAGCTGGCCGTCTTCCTGTGCTCGCCGGCGGCATCGAATGTGCGCGGCGTGGCATGGAACATGGACGGCGCCTGGGCCGCCCAGTAAGCCGACCCGGGCAGGCCGCTCGGGCGGCGGCCCCGCGGCCGCCGCCTCGCCGGCGCCAGCGCCGGCGGGGACCGCACAGCGATCACTTCATCACGACGCTGCCCGATACCGAGACCGTCACCAACCCCTTGCCTGCCTCGACCGGCACCTGGGCGTCCTCGGCCATCGCCATCTTCATGCGGCCCATCATCGGCCGCGGGAAGTCGGGCTGCTGCTCATTGCTGGCGATGTTGATGTCGCGCAGCACATAGCTCGCGAAGCCGAACTGCTTGGCGTAGTCCTGCGCCTTGGCCTTGTAGGCGGCAATGGCGCGCGCGGTGGCCTCGCCTTCATGGCGTTCGCGCGCCTCGCGCGACAGGCCCTGCGCGATATTGGAGATGGTCAGGGTGTTGAGCTTGCCCGCGGTCTGGGCAATGCGGCTCAGGTCCTTGCCTTCCAGCACCAGCTCCACCGAGCCCTGCCAGCCCGAGATGCGCCCCTGCTGGCTGTAGCGGGGATAGAGCGAGAAGTTGCCGGTGCGCACGTCCATCTGGCCCGGCTGCGCCGACCGCTTGGCTTCGTTGAGGGCGCTGTCCAGCGCCTGCTTGAGGGCCGTCTGCACCTGGGCAGCGTCGTTGCCCTCCTTGGTCGTGCTCAAGGTGATGGTCAACAGGTCGTTCGTCACCTCGACGGTGGCGGTGGCGGCAAAGCTCACGACGTTCAGCGGCTCAGGGGCCGTCTGGGCTCCCGCCTGGGTGGCCAGCAGGGCCAGGGCAGCCAGCAGTCTGCGGGCGCCGATCTTTGTTTTCATTGAGGTCCTTCCTGTTGGAAAAGCGTTATGGCCGGGCCATCGGGTTCGGCCGCAGGGAGTGAATGGAACTGTCCGTCCCGCCGCCAAGCGCGGCTGCCGTCCAGGACCGATCCCTAACGCGGCAGCCCGCCGTTCGGCTGACCGACCGTCATTCGCGGGCCTCGCATCATGGCCCCAAACTGCCGCGGCCCCCCTCGAAATTCGGGGTTTGACAAAGCCCAGGAGCAGCCGCAAAATTTGTAACTCTTGGTCAGGCCGCGCAAAAACAGGGTGTGCACCGCACAGAATCGCGCCTGTTACAAGTAGGGAGCACCGCCCATGACCTCACAGACCCCCAACGCCCGCATGGACCGCATCGTTGTCGTCGACGACGACGCACGCATCCGCGACCTGCTCCGCCGCTACCTGACGCAGGAGGGCTTCGAAGTCTTGCTGGCCGAGGACGCCAAGGCTCTCAACCGGGTGCTGACCCGCGAGACGGTGGACCTGATCGTGCTGGACCTGATGCTGCCGGGCGAGGACGGCCTGTCGATCTGCCGCCGCCTGCGCGCTGCCAACGACGCCACCCCCATCATCATGTTGACCGCCAAGGTCGAGGACGTCGACCGCATCGTCGGCCTGGAAGTTGGCGCCGACGACTACCTGCCCAAGCCCTTCAACCCGCGCGAGCTGCTGGCCCGCATCCATGCCGTGCTGCGCCGCCGCCCGACGCTGGAAGCGCCCGGCGCGCCGGCCAAGGAACCGCAGAGCGTGGTGTTCGGGCCCTTCGAGTTCGACCTGGCGCTGCGCCGCCTGACCAAGGACGGCGAGCCGATGCCGCTGACCACCGGCGAGTTCTCCATGCTCAAGGCCCTGGTGCGCCACCCGCGCCAGCCGCTGTCGCGCGACAAGCTGGCCCAGCTGGCACGTGGCCGCGAATTCGAGCCCTTCGACCGCAGCCTGGACGTGCAGATCTCGCGCCTGCGCAAGATGATTGAGCCCGATCCGTCGCAGCCGCGTTATATCCAGACCGTCTGGGGCGTGGGCTACGTCTTCGTGCCGGACGGCGCCGCCTGAGCTTGCCCCGCCAGCCGGGCCGCCTGACGCGGTCCGGTTTTCCTGCCGTGGGCGGCCCCTGCCCCGCCCGGCGTGATGCGCTCCGGCCTGCCCATCGTGTGGCATGCCGGCGCGGCCCTGTCTTTCGGCCACGCGGGGTGGCCGCTGTAGTTTCTCCGCATGGCCCGCAAACGAGTCACCCTCAGCCTCTTCTGGCGCACCTTCATCCTGCTCGGCGTGCTGCTGGGTTTCGGCATCTTCGCGTGGGTGCAGACCTTCCGCGCGCTGGAATTCGAGCCCCGAGCGGTGCAGGCAGCGCAACAGCTGGCCAGCCTGGTGAACCTGTCGCGAGCGGCGCTGCGCTATGCCGACAGCATCAACCGGGTGACCCTGCTCAAGACCATCTCGGAGCAGGAGTCGATCAAGCTGCAGCCGCGTGAGAAGACCGACCGCTACGAGGCCTTCGAGACCGACCGTTTCTCTCGCCGCATCGGCCAGGAGCTGCGCTCGCGCCTCGGCGACACGACGCTGGTCGCCACCAGTGTCAATGGCGCGCAGGGCCTGTGGATCGACTTCACGATCGAGAACGACCGCTACTGGCTGCAGGTCGACCCCGGCCGGGTGCAGGCGGTGCAGGGGCGCACCTGGTTCATCTGGGTCAGCATCGCGCTGCTGGCCACCATCCTCGGCTCGGCGGGGGTGGCCCGGCTGATCAACCAGCCGCTCAAGCAACTGTCGTTCGCCGCCAGCCGCATCCGCGAGGGCGAGTACGAGTCGCGCCTGGACGAAGAAACACTGACCAGCGAGATTCGCGAGGTCAACATGGGCTTCAACCGCATGGCGCGCGAGCTGGCCAAGGTGGAGGAAGACCGGGCGGTGATGCTGGCCGGCATCTCTCACGACCTGCGCACGCCCCTGGCCCGCCTGCGGCTGGAGGCCGAGATGAGTGTCTCCGACGAGGAGGCGCGCCGCAACATGGCGCTGGACATCGACCAGCTCGACGCCATCATCGACAAGTTCATGGACTACGCCCGCCCGGGCGAAGTCAAGCTGGTGCCGGTGCACCTGAGCAGCGTGGTGGACCGCGAGATCGCCGCCTTCCGCGACACCAACCAGATCCGCATCGTCTCGCGGGTGGCGATCGACACCAAGGTGCTGGCCGACGACACCGAGCTGGGCCGGGTGCTCGCCAACCTGTTCGAGAACGCGCGGCGCTACGGCCGCACGCCGGACACCGGGGTCACCAACGTGGAGCTGACCTATGCGCGCACGGGGCCCTGGGTCATCGTGACGGTGCGCGACCACGGCCCTGGCGTGCCGGCCGAAAAGCTGTCGCAGCTGACGACGCCTTTCTTCCGCGGCGACGCCGCGCGCACCGCGGCGACAGGCGCCGGCCTGGGCCTGGCCGTGGTGGAGAAGACGGTGCTGCGCATGGGCGGCACCTTCGAGCTCAGCAACTCACCGCCCCCGGACACCGGCCTCATTGCACGGATCAGGCTGAAGCGGGCGCCCTGAGGCCCGCATCCCTCGGCCGATCCCGCCACGAAACACCGAGGCAGGGAGGACCGCGCAGGCTCGGGCCTGCACCGGCAAGCGCAGCTTGCACCGGGCTGGTTGAAGCGTCCGGGAACCGGCGGATGAAGGTGCAGCACCGGGGGCCGCCCCCCCGCTGGACCTGCCTGGCTCCCGCCTGCGCCTCACGGCGCCCGTCTGAGCGTCGAGGCTGCGCGGAGTGCTTTGCGTTCCCCACCCTGCCCGGCCACCGCGCTTCACACCGGGGTCGAGCGCGGGCAGACTCAGCTGCGGGCCACGAGCAAGGCCACCGCCCTCGCCTCGATCGATTCCTGCCGGCCGACCGGCCCCATCTTCTCTGCAGTCTTCGCTTTCACGTTCACTTGTGAAATATCGCAGCCCAGCACGGCGGCGATGCGCTGGCACATGGCAGGAATGTGGGGTGCCATGCGGGGCGCCTGGGCGACGATGGTGCTGTCCAGATTGCCCAGCTCCCAGCCGGCCTCGCGCACCCGGCGCATGGCCTCGGCCAGCAGCACGGCCGAGTCGGCCCCCTTGAAGCGGGCGTCGGTGTCGGGGAAGTGGCGGCCGATGTCGCCAAGGCCGGCCGCGCCGAGCAGCGCGTCGGTGATGGCATGCAGCAGCGCATCCGCATCCGAATGGCCTTGCAGGCCCAGGGTATGGGGGATCTCCACGCCCCCCAGGATCAGCTTGCGCCCGGCCACCAGTGCATGCGTGTCCCAGCCCTCACCCACTCTCATCTTCATCGACGCGACCCCAGCAAACGCTCCGCCAACTCGAAATCGGGCGGATACGTGATCTTGAAATTCTCCAGCGAGCCGCGCACGAGCCGGGGGGCATGCCCCAGCGCTTCGATGGCGCTCGCTTCGTCGGTCACGGCCAGGCCGGCCTGCACCAGCGCCGGGCGCAACAGCCCCAGGCGGAACATCTGCGGCGTCTGGGCCTGCCACTTGGCGGTGCGCTCCAGCGTGGCCGCCACCCGGCCGCCGGCTTCCTGCTTCAGCGTGTCAGCCACCGGCAGGGCCAGCAGCCCGCCGACTTCATCGTCCTGGCAGGCGTCGATCAGTGCATCGACCCACTCGGGCCGCAGCAGGCAGCGGGCCGCGTCATGCACCAGCACCCAGTCGTGCGGCTGGGCGCCGCGGGCCAGCAAGGCCGCCAGGCCATTGGCCACCGATTCCGCGCGCGAGGCGCCGCCGACCCGTTCGACCCAGCCACCGAAGCCCGGCACGGCCTGCTCGAAGCGGTCGTCACCGGGCGACAGCACCACCATCACGCCCGACAGACGCTGCACCTGCTGCAAGGCCGCCAGCGTGTGGGCCACCAGGCTGCGGCCGCCGAGCGGCGCATACTGCTTGGGGCCGGCCGCGCCGGCACGCTCGCCGACACCGGCACAGGGCACGAGGGCAAATAGGCGCGGCGGCTCGCAGGAATACATGGTGGGCACAGGTCGGCAAGGAGGCCGGATTCTATAATCCGCAGGCTCTTTCGCCCCGGGGCGGCCTCGCCCGGGGCGATTCGCTTTTGTTGTCGCGACAGGACGCATGCACATCCCCACCATCGCCCCCGGCAAGCGCTACACCGTCTCCCGCCCGCCCGGCTCGGCCGACGCGCTGTTGCTCGCCAGCTTCGCCCGCCAGCAGGCGGCAGCCAGGACCCTGGTGGCGATCGTCACCGCGGAGCCGGCCGACGCGCAGCGCCTGCATGACGAGCTGGGCTTCTTCGCGCCGGAGTTGCGCTGCGCGGTCTTTCCCGACTGGGAGACACTGCCCTACGACACCTTCTCGCCCCACCAGGACCTGATCTCCGAGCGGCTGGCCACGCTGTGGCGCATGCGCCAGGGCGAGGTGGACGTGGTGCTGCTGCCGGCATCGACCGCGCTGGTGCGGCTGGCACCGCCGTCCTTCATGGCGGGCTACACCTTCCACTTCAGGCAGAAGGCCCGGCTTGACGAAGCTTCATTGAAGTCGCAGCTCACGCTCGCCGGCTACCAGCATGTGAGCCAGGTGGTCTCGCCCGGCGAGTACGCCGTGCGCGGCGGCCTGATCGACCTGTTCCCGATGGGCTCGAACGTGCCCTACCGGGTCGACCTGTTCGGCGACGAGGTGGATTCCATCCGCACCTTCGACCCGGACAGCCAGCGCAGCCTCTACCCGGTGCCCGAGGTGCGGCTGCTGCCGGGGCGCGAGTTCCCGATGGACGAGGACGCCCGCGCGCGCTTTCGCGCCCGCTGGCGCGAGCGCATCGAGGGCGACCCGAGCAAGGCCCGCGTCTACAAGGACATCGGCAACGGCATCGCGACGGCCGGCATCGAGTACTACCTGCCGCTGTTCTTCGAGCAGACGGCCACCATCTTCGACTACCTCGGCGCGCAGGCCGCTCTGGCGCTGCACGGCGAGATCGACGAAGCGCTCAAGCGCTTCTGGAACGACACCCGCGAACGCCACCGCTTCCTTCAGCACGACCCGGAGCGGCCGCTGCTGCCGCCTGAAGATCTCTTCCTGAGGCCGGAGGACTTCTTCGGCCTGTGCAACGCGCATGCGCAGCTGGCCGTGCGCGGCCAGGAGCCGGTCGACTGGGCTCGCCCGCTGCCAGACCTGGGTGCCGAGCGCGGCGCCCAGGAGCCGCTGCGCAAGCTGCAGGTGCATGTGGGCACCACGCCGCACCGGGTGCTGCTGGTGGCCGAGTCGGCCGGCCGGCGCGAGAGCCTGCTGGAGCTGCTGCGCGACAACCGCATCGAGCCGCCCAGCGTCGAATCGCTGGCCGCCTTCGAGGCCGGCGATGCGCGCTTTGCAATTGCTGTGGCGCCGCTGGCCGCCGGTTTCCACTGGCTGCGCGAGGGCCAGGCGGCCGGCCTGCAGTTCATCACCGAGACCGAGCTGTTTGCCACCGGCCCGAGCACGCGGCGTCGCCGCAAGCAGGAGCAGGTCAGCAATGTCGATGCGCTGATCAAGGACCTGTCGGAGCTGAAGGTGGGCGACCCGGTGGTGCATGTCAACCACGGCATCGGCCGCTACCAGGGCCTGATCAACCTCGACCTGGGCGACGGGCCGACCGAGTTCCTGCACCTCGAGTACGCCGACAAGGCAACGCTGTACGTGCCGGTGGCCCAGCTGCACCTGATCAGCCGCTACACCGGCGTGAGCGCCGAGGAGGCGCCGCTGCACCGGCTCGGCTCCAGCCAGTGGGACAAGGCCAAGCGCAAGGCCGCCGAGCAGGTGCGCGATACCGCGGCCGAGCTGCTCAACCTGTATGCCCGGCGCGCCGCACGCGAGGGCTTCGCCTTCCGTTTCTCGCCGCACGACTACGAGGCCTTCGCCGCCAGCTTCGGCTTCGAGGAGACGCCCGACCAGGCTGCAGCCATCCATGCCGTCATCCAGGACCTGATCTCGCCCCGCCCGATGGACCGGCTGGTGTGCGGCGACGTCGGCTTCGGCAAGACCGAAGTGGCGCTGCGGGCGGCCTTTGTCGCCGTCACCGGCGGCAAGCAGGTGGCGTTGCTGGCCCCCACCACGCTGCTGGCCGAGCAGCATTTCCAGACCATCTCCGACCGTTTTGCCAACTGGCCGGTCAAGGTGGCGGAGCTGTCGCGCTTTCGCTCCGGCAAGGAGATCAACCAGGCGCTCAAGGGCCTGGCCGACGGCACGGTGGACATTGTCGTCGGCACCCACAAGCTGCTGTCGCAGGACGTCAAGTTCGCCCGGCTGGGTCTGCTCATCATCGACGAGGAGCACCGCTTTGGCGTGCGCCACAAGGAAGCCATCAAGTCGATGCGCTCCGAAGTCGACGTGCTGACCCTCACCGCCACGCCCATCCCACGCACGCTGGGCATGGCGCTGGAAGGCCTGCGCGACCTCAGCGTGATCGCCACCGCGCCGCAGCGGCGACTGGCCATCAAGACCTTCGTGCGCAACGAGAGCAGCGGCACCATCCGCGAGGCGGTGCTGCGCGAGCTCAAGCGCGGCGGCCAGGTCTACTTCCTGCACAACGAGGTCGAGACCATCGAGAACCGGCGCGAGAAGCTGCAGGAGCTGCTGCCCGAGGCCCGCATCGTGGTGGCCCATGGCCAGATGCCCGAGCGCGAGCTGGAGCGCGTGATGCGCGACTTCGTCGGCCAGCGCTACAACGTGCTGCTGTGCTCGACCATCATCGAGACCGGCATCGACGTGCCGACCGCCAACACCATCGTGATCTCGCGCGCCGACAAGTTCGGCCTGGCCCAGCTGCACCAGCTGCGCGGGCGCGTCGGGCGCTCGCACCACCAGGCCTATGCCTACCTGTTGGTGCCCGATGTCGAGGGCCTGACCAAGCAAGCGGCCCAGCGGCTGGAAGCCATCCAGAGCATGGAGGAGCTGGGCTCGGGCTTCTACCTGGCGATGCACGACCTGGAGATCCGCGGCACTGGCGAGGTGCTGGGCGAGAACCAGAGCGGCAACATGCAGGAGGTGGGCTTCCAGCTCTACAACGACATGCTGAGCGAGGCGGTGCGCTCGCTCAAGGCCGGGCGCGAGCCCGACCTGTTGTCGCCGCTGTCGGTCACCACCGAGATCAACCTGCATGCGCCGGCCCTGCTGCCCGACAGCTACTGCGGCGACGTGCACGTGCGGCTCAACCTCTACAAGCGCCTGGCCTCGGCCGAGAAGAACGACCAGATCGACGCACTGCTGGAGGAGGTCACCGACCGCTTCGGCAAGCTGCCGCCGCAAGGCCAGACCCTGTTCGACGTGCACCGGCTGCGCGTGCTGGCCAAGCCCTATGGCGTGCTGAAGATCGACGCGGCCCCCACGGCGATGAACATCACCTTCCGGCCCAACCCGCCGATCGACCCGATGCGCATCATCGAGCTGGTGCAGAAGAACCGCAACGTCAAGCTCACCGGCAACGAGAAGCTGCGCATCGAGCGGGCCTACCCGGAGCCGAAGGACCGGGCCCAGTACATCCGCGACGTGCTGCGCGCGCTCGGCACGCCGGTGGCGCCCGCGCACTGAAGAACGCTCTCCATTCCTTCTCTTTCCACCGTCCCTGCCCGCACCCCATGCCCACCGAGATCGCCCCCGGACTGACCCTGCAGATCGACACGCCCACGCTGCGGCTGAGCGACTTCAAGCTGATCGCCTTCGACATGGACTCGACGCTGATCGACATCGAGTGCATCGACGAGATCGCCGACATCGCCGACAAGAAGGCCGAGGTCGCGGCCATCACCGAGGCGGCGATGCGCGGCGAGATCACCGACTTCAAGGAAAGCCTGCGCCGCCGGCTGGCCCTGCTCAAGGGCGTGCCCTCGGGCGCGCTGCTGGAGGTGTATGAACACCGCCTGCGCCTGAACCCCGGCGCGCACGAGCTGGTGAACGCGGCCAAGGCGGCCGGCCTGGCCACGCTGCTGGTATCGGGCGGCTTCACCTTCTTCGCCGACCGGGTCAAGGCCCGCCTGGGGATGGACCACGCCAAGTCCAACGAACTCGAGATCGAGGACGGCCGGCTGACCGGCCGCGTGATCGGCGACATCGTCGACGGCGAGGAAAAGAAGCGCCAGCTGCTGGCCATGTGCGAGCGCATCGGCTGCTCCCCCCTGCAGGCCATTGCCGTCGGCGACGGCGCCAACGACCTGCCGATGATGGGCGCCGCCGGCCTCAGCGTGGCCTACCGCGCCAAGCCCGCGGTGCGTGCGCAAGCCATGGTGGCCATCAACGAAGGCGGCCTGGACCGGTTGCTGGAAGTGCTTCGGCCCGCGCCCTGAGGCGGCCGTGGCGAGCCGCCTCGTGCTGGCCCCCCCGCCGTGACGTGGGGCCCCAGGTGAAGCGCGACCGCCGCCGGGTTCCCGGCCGGCCCGCACTGGCCGAGCCGCCCGGGCTGCGCCCGGTACCGGCCGGCCAGGTGGCCGATGTCCGGCTCCCCGGCACGGCCGCGGGCCGCCACATCCTCGTGCATCCGGCCCGTGAAGACGGCAGCGCCGACACTTCGCGGGTGCTCTACGCGGTGCGCCGGGTGGACATCGACGGCCAGCGCGCCTACCTGCAGCAGATCGACATCTCCCAGGCGACGCCGCCGCGCTGGAAACACTGGCCCGCGCCCGCTGCCGGCCGGCGCTGGCTGTGTCGTGATCACCGCCCATGCCGGCCCACCGGCTGGCTGGTGGACGTGGCGCGGGCGAAGTGGCAGCGGCCGGCGCCGCCGCTGTTCCTGCTGTCGGCGCGCCAGGAGTTCGGTGCGTGGGCCGCCCTGGGCCTGGTGGTGCTGCTCCTGGGTGCAACGGCACCGGCGCCCGGCGGCCTTGCCGGGTTCCTGCCCTCGCGCCATGGCCTCAGCCTGCTCGTGATCGCCCTGCTGGCCGCCCGGCGGGCGTTGCGCCGGTGGCTGCAGGCGCCGGCGCAGCGCTTCCTGAGGCAGGTGGAGGCCGCGTTCGACGACGACGCGCGCGTGCCGCTGCAGGCGGCACCACCGCCGCTGGATCAGGCGGCGCCGGTACCGCCAGGCTTGCCGCTGCGCCGGGTGGAGGGCCGCGTCGACCACGCATTGCACTGGTACGAGCGCGGCGCCGAGCCGGAAGAGGGCATCGCCGTCGACCACCTCCGCTATGCCCTGACCATCGGGGGCCAAAGCTACACCGGCTGCCGCGAGGTGGCGGCCGAGCAGGGGCAGCACCCCTTCTTCTGTGCCGGTGACGAGGTCCGCCTGCTGGTCGCCGAGGAGGACGGCCAGCCGGTCGTGAAGGCCTATGCCAACCTGGCCGACGGGCACGCCGGCTCCCCTCGGGAACTGGATGGCGAGTTCGGTGTCAGCGCCGTCGCGGGCTTCAGCTTCTGGTACTGCCTGGTGGTGATGGCGGTGTGCTGGCTCGCCAGCCTGTTCGGCCCCTCGGAAGAGGTGGATGACGCCCTGGCCTTCGTTGCGGGCCTGCATGGCCTGGGCCTGCTGCCGGCCCTGGGCCAGCATGTCGAGTGGATCGGCCCGTCCCGGCCCACCCTGCACGCCCTGGGCATCCGGGGCTGGCGGGACCTGCGCGCCCGGGGTGTGGCGCTGCGCTGCCGGGTGCCGCGCCGGTAGGCGCCCGCCCCGCCTCGCGCAGGCGCCCGCCGGGCGCGGCCCGCGGTCGCCCGCTCAACAGCGGCCGGCAGCGGGCCGCTCAATCCAGCACCAGGTGCTGCGCCAGATGGCCCGCCACCGCGGACACCCGGCGCAGGTGGCGCGACTCCGGATGCGTCAGCAGCCACAGCGGCGTCTGCGCGTCCTCCAGTGGCTCGGACACCTGGCGCAGGCCGCTGCGCCCGCGGGCCAGGAACAGCGGCAGCACGCCCGCGCCCAGCCCGGCGGCGACCGCCTCCATCACCGCCACCAGGCTGTTGACCTTGACCTGCGGCTGGAGCTTCGGGTGGTGCCGGCGCCGCCACTGCACCGACGGATGGTCGGGCAGGGCCTCGTCCACCGCAACCCAGGGGCTGTCGGCCGCCAGCACCTCGGCCAGCTGTCTCGCCCGATGCCTTCGCGCGACAAACACCGCCACCCGGATCGGGCCCAGCAGCCGGGCCACCAGGTGGTCCGGCGGGCGGCGGGTGGCGCGCAAGGCAATGTCGGCATCGCGCCGGGTCAGGCTGGCCAGCTCGTTGCTGGCCGACAGCTCCAGCTGCAGCCGGGGATGGGCGGCCTGCAGCGCCGGCAGGGCCGGCAGCAGCAGGCCATGCAGCACCGAGTCGGTGGTGGTGATGCTGACCTGCCCCGCCACCTCGGCGGGCTCCAGTTGCACCGCGGTGCGGGCCGCCTCCAGCTCGGCCTCGATGCGCTCGGCATGGGCCGCAACCGCCAAGGCCGGCTCGGTGGCGCGGTAGCCGGCGCGCGAGCGCTCGAAGAGCCGCTGGCCCAGGCCTTTCTCGATGCGCTGCAGGGCCCGGAACACGGTGGACACATCCACTCCCAGCCGCAGGCCGGCCTCGGCCAGCGTGCCGCCTCGCACCAGCGCCAGCACCACTTCCATGTCGGCGGCGCCGAGCCGGAAGGTGGCCGGCAAGGGGGTGGACCGAGCTTGCAACCTTGCATTCATCGATTGCCTTTCTGCCTATTCCAGTTGCATTGGCGCAATCATAAAGTGGCGCCCATCGCAGCCCTGCCGGGCAGCGGCGGCCCGCGAGCCGCGCGCCGCCGGCCGGGTCCCCTTCCGCATTTCGGAGCCTGTTGCATGCCCCCTGCCTTTTCCTCCCAGCCCGCGCCGGCACCCGTGCTGACCCTGATCAGCCATGCCCTGTGTCCCTATGTGCAGCGCGTGGCCATCGCCCTGGCCGAGAAAGGCCTGCCCTTCGAGCGCGTTACCATCGACCTGGACCACAAGCCGGCCTGGTTCCTGGCCCTCTCGCCCACCGGCAAGGTGCCGCTGCTGAGGGTGCCGGGGCCGGCGGGCCAGGATGTCGTGCTGTTCGAGAGCAGCGTCATTTGCGAATACATCGAGGAGACGGCCACCGTCGTGCCGCTGCATCCGGCCGATGCCGTGCAGCGGGCGCAGCACCGCGCCTGGATGGAGTTCGGCTCGGGCCTGCTGGGCCAAGTGTGGAAGATGGAGACCGCGCGCGACGCGGCTTCGCTTGAGGCTGCGCGCCAGGCGCTCGCCACCGGCTTCGCCCGGGTCGAGGCCACGCTGGATGCCGATGGCCCGTATTTCGCCGGCAAGTGCTTTGGCCTGGTGGATGCGGTGTTCGCACCGGTGTTTCGCTACTTCGATGTCTTCGACACGCTGACCGACACGGGCGTCTTCGTCGACTGCCCGCGGGTGCGCCGTTGGCGCGAGGCGCTGGCACGACGGCCCAGCGTGCAGCAGGCGGTCGGGCCGGACTACCCCACCCGCCTGCTGCGCTTCCTGGCCGACCACCAGGCCCATCTGCTCGCGCTGGGCCACAAGGAGCGCGCATGAGCCCCGCGCTGGCCTGGCTGGCCCTGGTCGCGGCCGGCCTGCTGGACGTCGCCTGGGCCCTGTCGATGAAACAAGCGCAGGGCTACACGCGGCTGGGCTGGAGCCTGCTGTCGCTGGCCCTGCTGGGCGCCTTCGTCTACCTGCTGGGCCGCGCCTTGCAGGCGCTGCCGCTCGGCACCGCCTATGCCGTGTGGACCGGCATCGGTGCAGTCGGCACGGTGCTGGCCGGCGCACTCGCTTTCGGCGAATCGCTCGACGTGCCACGGCTGCTGGGCATCGGCCTGGTGTTGACCGGCATCGTGGTGCTCAAGCTGGCCCCCGGCTGAATGGGATCGACCCTGCTCGCTATGATCGATCGAGCTGCCCCGCGGGCAGCGCCCCTCCCTCGTCTTCCCTGAATCTCCCCGCTTATCTTTCCAGGAGTGATACAGATGGCCTCAAAGAAACAGGTCGCGATGATCGTCGGCAGCCTGCGGCGCGACTCCTACAACCGCAAGCTGGCCCTGGCCTTGCGCGACATCGCGCCCGAGGCGCTGGCACTGGAGATCGTCGAGATCGGCCAGTTGCCGCTCTACAACCAGGATCTCGACGCCGAGCCCCCCGCCGCCTGGCTCGAGTTCCGCCAGCGCATCCGGGCTGCCGATGCGGTGCTGTTCCTCACGCCCGAATACAACCGCTCGGTGCCCGGCGCATTGAAGAACGCCATCGACGTCGGCTCCCGCCCCTACGGGCAGAGCGCCTGGAGCGGCAAGCCCTGCGGCGTCATCTCGACCTCGCCGGGCGCCCTCGGCGCGTTTGGTGCCAACCACCACCTGCGGCAGTCGCTGGTCTTCCTCGACATGCCCTGCCTGCAGCAACCGGAGGCCTACATCGGCGGCGTGGACAAACTGTTCGACGCCCAAGGCGGCATCGGCAACGAATCGACCCGCGGCTTCCTGGCCAAGTACCTCGCCACCTTCGAGCAGTGGATCGCCCGCACCGGGCAGGGCTGAGATCCGGCCGCGGCGGCTGGCGGCCGCCACCCGGCAGCGGCCTGCAGGCCCCGCCCGCGGGGCTGCGCCGTGGCTGCACTTGCACCCTCTTGAAATGGTGGGGCCGGAACCTATCTCGGCCTACAGATGCACTGGAGCATCGCCATCCACCAGGAGGACCCACCATGTACGAATCCATGCTGAGCTTTCCGGCGGCCCTGTTTGGCGAGTTCGACCGCCTGCGCCGGGAAATGGAAGACGTCGTCGCCTCGCCCGGCCTGCCGGCGAGCATCCGCTCCGTCGCACCGGGCAGCTTCCCGGCCATCAACATCGGCCGCACGCCGTCAAGCGTCGAGATCTATGCGTTTGCGCCCGGCATCGATGCGTCCAGCATCGACCTCACCCTCGACCGCGGCGTACTGACGATGAGCGGCGAGCGCCGCTCGCCGCTGCCCGAGGAAGGCCAGCAGCGGCCCACCGTCTACAGCCGCGAGCGCGTCTACGGCAGCTTCCGCCGTGCCGTCACGCTGCCCGACGACATCGACCCCACCCAGGTGCAGGCGACCTACCGCGACGGCGTGCTGCGCGTGAGCATCGCGCGGCGCGAAGCGGCCCAGCCCAAGCGCATTGCAGTGCAGTGAGCCCACAGCCACCACAAGCCCAGGAGGTGAAGATCATGAGTGATTCCAAGCAACAACAACTGGCCCATAACCAGGCTACCCAGGCGCAGGACCAACGGGCCCTGGTGCCGCGGGTGGATGTGCTGGAGGACGAGACCGGCATCACGCTGCTGGCCGACCTGCCCGGCGTCGCCCGCGAGCAGCTCGACCTGAAGGTGGAAGGCGAGACGCTGCAGATCGAGGCCACGGTGACCCCCTTCGCGCCCGAAGGGCTGGAAGCCATGTATGCCGAGATCCGGGTGCCGCGCTACCGCCGGGCCTTCACGCTCAGCCGCGAGCTGGACGCCAACCGCATCGAGGCCAACCTGAAGGACGGCGTGCTGAAGCTGCGCATTCCGAAGCAGGAACACGCCCAGCCGCGCCGCATTCCGATCCAGGTCAGCTGACCGCCGGCGCCGGGCTGCGGCCCTCGAGCCGGGGCCGCGGCGCAGCGCCCCGGCTCAAGCGCCGGCGGCGGCAGGCAGCACCACGATGCCGTCTTCGTCGGCATACAGCCAGTCGCCGGGACGCACCCACACGCCCTGCACCTGCACCGCCACCTCGCTTTGGCCCTGGTTGCGCTTTTCGGTGGGCCAGGGCATGGCGGCCAGCGCGCGGATGCCGGTGTCGCAGCCGGCCAGCTCGGCCACGTCGCGCACACAGCCGTCCACCACCACGCCGGCCCAGCCGTTCCTGGCCGCTGCAGCGCCCAGGTTGCCGCCGACCAGCGCGCGGCGCAGCGAGCCACCGCCATCCACCACCAGCACCCGCCCCTGGCCGGGCATGTCGAGCGCGGCCTTCACCAGGGTGTTGTCCTCGAAGCACTTCACCGTGCTGACCGGGCCGGCGAACTTGCGGCGCGCGCCGAAGTCGCGGAACACCGGAGGCAGCACGCGGAAACCGCCGTCGCTGTCGTTCTTGTGCAGGTCGCAGAGGTCGCAGGTCGCAAAGTCGGGGATGGGAGTCGTCATGCCTTGTCCACTTTCTTGATGGGCGGTTTCACGTCTTCGCGGCGGGCCGGCAGCATGGGCTGGTGCTCGCGCACGGCATTCAGGATGATGGAGGTGGAGGTCTCGGTGAGGATGCAGAACTTGGTGACCACCGCATCGAGGTGGGCCACGTCGATGACGGCGATCTCCAGGATCCAGCTGTCCTCGCCGGTGACGTTGTAGGCCGTCACCACCTCCGGCGTCTGCTGCACCAGCTTGACCACCCGCGCATACTCGGCCCGGCCCACCCGGATGGCGGCCCGGATGCCGTAGCCCAGCTTCTGCATGTTGACGCAGGCGCGGTAGCCGGTGATGACGCCCGCGGCCTCCAGCTTGCGCACCCGCTCGGTGACCGCGGGCTGGCTCAGGTGCACCCGGCGGCCCAGCTCCGCCATCGACAGGCGGGCGTCGGCCTGCAGTTCGGCGAGGATGCGGGTGTCGTAGTGGTCGAGTTCCGGATTCAAGGCAGCCGTCCGTGCAACTTGTGGTTTGCAAGGATTATGAGTGCCACTTCCTTCAAACACCACTGGGCTCGAAGCGGCGGCTTTCTTACGATCTGAACTTTCCGTTCAACGCAACCGCCGCTTCCTCCATGACTGCCGCCCTCTCCGCCGCACCGCGTGCCGGCACGCTGACGCCGCTGCTCATCCTCTGTCTCGCCGCCACCTGGGTGGTGTGGGGCTCGACCTACCTGGCCATCAAGTTCGCCTTGATCAGCCTGCCGCCCTTCTTCCAGATGGGCACCCGCTTCCTGGTCGCCGGCGCCCTGCTGCTGGCCTGGATGCGCTGGCGCGGACGGCCGCTGCCGGATGCGCGTCAATGGCGCCATGCGCTGGTGGTGGGCACCCTGATGCTGGGGGGCGGCATGGGGGGCACGGCCTTCGCCGAGCAGACCGTGGGCTCGGGCCTGGTGGTGGCCTTCATTGCGGTGGTGCCCCTGATGATCGCCGCCTTGAACCTGCTGTGGCGGGTCTACCCCGGTCGCTACGAGCTGGCCGGCATTGTGGTGGGCTTGTGCGGCGTGCTGCTGCTGACCCAAGGCGCCGGCTTCCAGGCCTCGCCGGCCGGCCTGCTCGCCATTGCGATCGCCTGCGTGAGCTGGTCGCTGGGCAGCGTGTTGAGCCAGCGCAGCCTGCCGCTGGCCCCCGGCGCGATGGGCTTCGCCAGTGAGATGATCTGCGGCGGCGCGGTCTTGCTCGCCCTCTCGCTGGCGACCGGCGAAACCCCGGCCTGGCCGCCGCAGCCGGTCTCGGCCGCCGCCTGGGCCTACCTGGTGGTGTTCGGCTCGCTGATCGCCTTCAATGCCTACATGGTGCTGCTCAGCCGCGCCAGCGCGGCACTGGCCTCGAGCTACACCTTCGTCAACCCCGTGCTGGCCATGCTGCTGGGCGTGGCGGTGGCCGGCGAGCACATCACCCGCTTCGAGTGGGCCGCCGCTGGCGTGGTGCTGTGCGGCGTGGTGCTGATGCTGCGCGGCGCCGCCTTGCGCGCGCGCTGACGCGGGCCTGGTGGCAACGAGGCCTTCGCACGGACACTCGGCAAGGCCGCCCGGGATGTCTCCGGGTCAGCCTGCCGGTGCAGCCTCAGCGACCGATCACCTCCACCTCGGCCAGCGACAGCGTGCTCTGCCGGTTCAGCCAGATGCGCACATAGCGGCCGGTCTGCGCCTCGGACAAGGCCACCTCCAGCGCACGTTCGCCCTTGAGCGTGTCGACGTGGTAGACGCCGACGCCGGGACGCGCCCGCTCCTCCTCCAGGCTGCCGCTGCCAAAGGGTGTGTCCGACACCAGCACGTCGAAGTCGGCCAGCAGCTCGCTGCAGCAATCGATGCGGTTCCACAGTCGCACCCGGCGTAGCGGGTGCACCGCGCCGAGGTCCACCTCCCACCAGGGCTGGAAGGCCTCGCCGGTGAAGGTCAGCGGGCCGTCACGCCAGGTGGCGTTGAAGCGGCCGTCCACCGCCCGGCTGGCGACCCCGCCGGCCGCCGTGTGGGACTGCCGGGCCGGCTTGCGCAAGGCCAGGTTCACCGGCCCCTCCTCCACCTCCACCTCGGCCAGCGCGAGCACGTTGGCTTCGGACTCGCCGCCCTGGCCGCCCGAGCCGGAGAGGTCCGGGTCCGACTGGCGCTGCACCCGCACGCCGTGGCCGACCACCGCGGTGCCATTGAGCAGGGTCAGGTCCACATGCAGCCGGTCGGGCGACTGCAGCAGGTTCTCGGCATTGAGCAGGCCTGAGGTCCAGACCGGGTTGCCGGCTTCATCCAGCACCGACACCGTGATGTCGCGCAAGCGGCTGCGGCAGTCGTCGGTGTCCCGGCATTCGCCCAGGCGGTTGAACAGGCTGATGCCAGCGATCGGGCGGCCGCTGCCGAAGTCGAGCTGCCAGCTCGGGTCGACATTGCTCGACGAGGTGGCGCTGTAGGCAGACCAGCTGCCGTCGATGGCGGCGCCGGCGTCGCGAAAGCCGCTGGTGCTCGATTGGCTGGCCCAGCCCTGGTAGGCGACGTTGGCCGAGCCGCCGCGCACCTCGACGATGGCCGCCGAGGACGGCACGCCCTCCTCGTCGACCACATGCAGCTGGTAGTGGCCCGGCGGCAGCAGCGTCTCGCCCAGCTCGCCGAGGTGCAGCTGTACCCGGTTCATGGACTGCGAGAACGGCACCGGCACGTAGCGCAGGTCGGTGCTGTGCCCATGGGTGACGGCGCCGGCCGAGATCAGCGCCACCGAGGCGATGCGGCGGCTGTCGGACAGGCGCAGCGAGCCGTCCTCGCCCTGCCGGAAGTACGGATCCACCCGCTTGATGGCCGGCCGGTCGGCCCAGACCACCTCGCCGTCCCAGCGCTTCTTGAAGAAGTAAGGCGGAAAGAACACCTGTGCGGTTTTCGCAAAGACCGGGCCCGGCGAGCCGCCACCGGTGTTGAGCACCGCCCCGTTCGGCAGCAGCAGCGACGTGGAGTGGTACAGGCGGGCGGCCGCGGCCGGTGCCCAGGTGGCCCACTGCCCGGTGTCGGGGTCCCACATCTCGGCCGGCATCACCGCGGTGCCGACACCGTTGCCCCGGGTGGTGCCGCCGGTGACCAGCACCCGGCCATCCGGCAGCATCAGCGAATTGGGATAGTTGCGGGCGAAGTTGAGCTCGGCCGTCGGGCTGCTGACGGGCAGGTCACCGGCGATGTCCAGCACGGTGGCCTTGCGGGTCGCGGGCTCGCGGTCGAAGTCGGTTTCGCCGCCAGCGATCAGCAGCACCTTGCCGGGGCGGTACATCACCGAAGTGCCCGCCACGCCCAGCCGGTGGCCCGCCGGACCGAGCACGGTGAGGCGGCCTTCGCCCTGCGGGTCGAGCTGCCACAGCAGGTCGTTGGAGACGCCGACGATCAGGCCGTTGGGCGCCAGGTAGGCACGCGGATACCAGAAGCGCTTCTCGGTGGCGCCGAACGCCTCCTCGCTGCTGGCACCGGTGAGGGGCCGCCAGCCCTCGGCGGCGGAAAAGATCTCGGGCGTCACGCCATAGGCCGGCGGCGTGATGCCGCCATTGTTGCCGCCCACCACCACCACCCGGTTGTCGGGCAGCTTCACCAGCGTGCCGTACCAGCGTGGCTGCTGCATCTGCGAGGCGCGGGCGATCAGCAGGCTGCGGTCGGGGTCGTACTGGGCCGTCTTCCAGAAGGTGTTGCCGCCAACGATGAGCAGCAGGCCGTCCGGGCCCATCACCGATGCGCTGCAGAAAGAGTCGAGCTCGGTCGGGCTGGCGACTTCCCGGTGTGCCGCGGGCGTCAGGCCGATGCGGGTGTCCCACTCGTCGAAGGTGACCGCCTTGCGGGTGCGCGGGTTCTCCTCGTTGGCACCGTAGGTGAGGATGCGGCCGTTGGGCAGCACGTTGGCATGGATGCCGAGCAGGGGCCAGTCGACCACCGGCGTCCACATGCCAACCAGGTGGGCATCGGCCGTGGGGGTGACGGTGCCGACCAGGCCGTCGAGTGCCGGGGCGATGACGGCCGCCTGGGCCGTCTCGCGATCATCGGCCGCCTCGGCGGCCGGGGCGGCTCTGCTGCCGTCCGTGTCGGCATCGCCGCCGCCTCCGCCTCCGCCGCCGCAGGCCGCCAGGGCGGCCAGGATCCAGGGCGCGACCAGGTGGCCAAGCACAAGGCGAGGCCGCTTCAGTATCAACATGCTGACTCCGTGAGGTCCCGTGACGGGCGGGGGGGGCCGCTGCGGCGGTTGCCCGTTGGGACGGGGTTGTTCTTCGTGGCCCGAACGATATCGGCAAAGAAGTGGGCACGCGCCCACCCAGTCAGGGGCCTTGGCAAGGCGGCCCAGGGCGCGCCGTTTGCTTACGAGGCGTCCCAATTGCTTCACGTGTGCTGGATCAACCGGGAAGTCTGCAACGCTCTCATACAATCATCGGGTTGGTGCTCGCGCGGCCGGTCGGCTGCGCGGTTAAACGGGAAGCAGGAGGGGCCGGTGCCGCAGAGGTGCCGATCCTGGCCTGCGCTGCCCCCGCAACGGTCAGCAGACGAAGCGCACCGTGCTTCAGCGCCGGTTCACCGCCACTGGCTCGGCAACGAGTTGGGAAGGCCACCGGCGTCGGTCTGCCAGCCCGGATACCGGCCAACAGGGGGGCGTGCACAGCACGCCCGAACGGCTCGGCCCTGCGGGGAAGCAGGCACGAGCATCGATCGACTGCCTTTCTCGCGATGACCACACGATCGTCCACCATGCTGCATGGTGTGTTGCCGCTGGCGCTGGCCGCTGCCTTTCCTTCTTCTTCCTGGGCCGATGCCGAGGCCCTCCACCTGCCGGAGACGGTGGTGACCGCGACGCGGCTGCCCCAGCCCGTGCAGGACGTGGTGGCCGACGTGTCCGTCGTCACCCAGGAGGAGCTGCGCCGCTCCGGCCAGACCACCTTGCGCGAGGTGCTGCAGCGCCTGCCCGGCGTGCAGATGAGCAGCAACGGCAGCTATGCGTCCAACACCCAGCTGTTCATGCGCGGTGCCGAGCTCAGCCGGATGGTGGTGCTGCTCGACGGGATACGCATCGGCTCGGCCACCTCGGGCGCTGCAGCCATCGAGAACATCCCCGTCGCGCAGATCGAGCGCATCGAGGTGCTGCGGGGCCCGGCAACCACCCTCTACGGCGCCGATGCGGTGGGTGGCGTCATCCAGATCTTCACGCGCCGCGGCAGCGCCGGGCAGCAGTACGAGGCGCAGGCCGGCTTCGGCTCGCACGGGCTGGTGAAGTCCAGCGGCAGCGTCAGCGGCGGCGGCCCCGGCTGGGGCTATGCGCTCTCGCTGTCCGGCGAACGCGCCAAGGGCATCAGCAGCCGCACCCGCGAAGGCGGATCGCTCGACTACAACCCGGACGACGACAGCTACCGCAGCGGCTCGGTGGCCGGCTCGCTGAACTGGACCGTCGCGCCCGGGCACACCATCTCCACGCAGTGGTTCAGCGCGCGCAACATCCACGAGTTCGACAGCACCTACTCCGACCCGCTCACCTTCGGCAGCCCGCTGGGCCTGACCTCCGCCACCACCGATGCCGAAACCCGCGGGACCACCACGAACTGGGGCGTGACGATCGACAACCGCCTCAGCGAACGCTGGCAGTCCAGCGTTCGCCTCGGCCTGACGCTCGACAAGAGCGCCAGCGTCTACGAGCGGGCCTCCGATGGCGCGCGCGATGGGCGCTACGACTTCGACACCGAACGCCTGCAGTTCGGCTGGCAGAACACCTTCTCGATCGGCAGCGACAAGGTGATCGCGGCGCTGGAGCGGGTCGAGGACGAGGTGGACAGCACCACCCCCTACACCGTCAGCCGGCGCCACACCAACAGCGCCCTGCTGGCCTACTCGCTGGACCGCGGGCCCTGGATCGGGCAGGCGGCGGTGCGGCGCGACCACAACTCGCAGTTCGGCGGCTTCACCACCGGCAGCCTGAGCCTGGGCTACCGCCTGACGCCGGCCCTGCGGCTGACCGGCAGTGCCGCCAACAACTTCCAGGCGCCCACCTTCAACCAGCTGTACTTCCCTGACTACGGCAACCCGGCGCTGCGCCCGCAGCGCAACCAGGGCCGTGAACTCGGCGTGAAATACGACGACGGGCGCTGGCAGGGCTCGCTCACCTTCTACCGCAACCACATCCGCGGCTTCATCGACACCGTGACGGCCAAGCAGACCAGCCGCGCCAAGATGTCCGGCGCCACGCTGCAGGCCGGCTGGCGCAATGCCGACTGGCACATCGACGGCTCGTTCGACATCCTCGATGCCAAGGACGAGGCGACCGACCGTGAACTGGTGCGCCGTGCAGACCGCACCGCCCAGCTCACCGTGGAAAAGCAGGCCGCCTGGGGCAACGCCTTCGTGGAATGGTTGCTCGTCTCGGATCGCGAAGACACCGCGGTGAAGGGCCGCCGGCCACGCCTCGGCGGCTACGGCCTGCTGAACCTGGGGGCGCAATGGCGGCTGGCGCCGGCGTGGACGCTGCTCGCACGCCTCAACAATGCGACCGACAAGGACTACACCACGGCGTACAGCTATTCGACGCTCGGCCGCACCGCCTTCATCGGCATCCAGTTCAGCGGCAGCCGCCCCTGAGCGGGCCGGCAACATGCGAGCGACACGGCCGCCCCTGGTCTTCCTGATGCTCGGCCTGGCCGCCGGCGCCAGCCTGCTGCTGGCCGTCGCCGTGGGCAGCCAGGCGCTGTCGCCCGGCGCGGTGCTGGCCGCCCTGGCGGGCCAGGCGCAAGGAATCGATGGCGACATCGTGCTGCAGCTGCGCCTGCCGCGCGCCCTGTGCGCCCTGGCCTGTGGTGCCCTGCTCTCGCTGTCCGGCGCGCTGCTGCAGGCCTTGCTGCGCAACCCGCTGGCCGATCCGTACGTGCTGGGTGTGTCGAGCGGCGCAGCGGTGGGCGCGCTGACGGCACTGTGGGCAGGCCTCGGCTGGTGGCTCGTGAGCGCCGGTGCCTCGGCCGGCGCGCTGGTGGCCACCGGCGCGGTCTTCCTGCTCGGCGCCCGGGCCTTTCGCCGGCAGGCCGACAGCACCGAAGCCGGCGTGCACCTGCTGCTGGTGGGCGTGATCCTGAGCGCGGGGTTCGCGGCGATCGTCTCCTTCATCCTCTCGGTGGCGCCGGAGCAGCAGCTGCGCAGCATGGTCTTCTGGCTGCTCGGCGACCTCAATGGCGCCGACCGCTACGGCCTGCCGCTGGCCGGCGCCGCCCTGCTGCTCGGACTGGCGCTGCTGGTCGCGCGTGACCTCAACCTGATGCTGCTCGGCGATGCCCAGGCCGCGTCGCTCGGCGTGGAGGTGCGCCGCGTGCGCGCGCTGGTGGTGGTGCTGGCCTCGCTGGCGGCCGGCCTGGCCATCACGGTGGCCGGCAGCATCGGCTTCGTCGGCATGGTGGTGCCGCATGCGCTGCGGCTCTGGCTCGGCAACGACCAGCGCCTGCTGCTGCCAGCCTGCGCGCTGGGCGGTGGTGGCTTCCTGGTGCTGGCCGACACGCTGGCCCGCAGTGTGGTGGCGCCGATGCAGCTGCCGGTGGGCGTGCTCACCGCGCTGATCGGCGTGCCGGCCTTCCTGTGGCTGCTGCTGCACCGCGGAGGCCGGCCATGAGCGAGGAGATGCGTCCCGCTGCCGGCCCGGCGGTGCTGTGCACCGCCGGCCTGGTGGTGGAGGCCGGCCGCCGGCGCCTGGTGGACCGGCTCGACTGGCAGGTGCGGCGTGGCGAGCGCTGGGCCCTGCTGGGCTTGAACGGCTGTGGGAAGACCACCTTGCTGCGCACGCTGGCCGGCCTGCTGCCGGCGGCGGCCGGCGAGGTGCGCTACGAAGGCCGGCCGCTGGCCGCCCTGCCCACCCGCACGCTCGCCCGGCTGCGCGCCTGGTGCCCGCAGCACCACCATGACGTGTTCGCGATGAGCGCACTCGACGTGGTGCTGGCCGGCCGCCAGCCCTATGCCGGACGCATGGGCTGGCTGGCACCCGGCGACCTGGCCATCGCCCGCCGCTGCCTGGCCAGCTGCGACGTGGGCCACCTGGCCGAGCAGGATGTGCGCAGCCTCTCCGGCGGCGAGCGCCAGCGTGTCGCGCTGGCCGCCGCGCTCGCGCAGGAGACGCCGGTGCTGCTGCTCGACGAGCCCACCGCCCACCTCGACGTGGCCCACCAGCTCGGCCTCACCGGCTTGCTCGCCACACTGGACGAGCGGGCGGTGCTGATGTCGCTGCACGACGTGAACCTGGCGCAGCGCTGCTGCACGCATGCGCTGCTGTGCCTGCCCGCACGCACCGGCCCGCCCCGCTGGGCGGCCGGCCCGCTGGCCGAGGTGCTGACCGAGGCGCACCTGGCACAGGCCTATGGCTGCCGGATGAAGCCTGTCATTCTCGACAGCCACACCTATTACTTGCCAGCGCAAGAATAAAGGACACATGAGCATGGACACACCGGAAGACGAGGCCCTGGCCGAGCGCCACCGCCGCCGCATGCAACGCAAGAAGGAAGTGGTCGATGCAAAGATCGGCGCCGCGCAGCGCGACTGCGGCCTGATCGTCATCACCACCGGCAACGGCAAGGGCAAGAGTTCGAGCGCCTTCGGCATGGTGGCGAGATCGCTCGGGCATGGCATGAAGGTCGGCATCGTGCAGTTCATCAAGGGCGCCATGCCAAGCGGCGAGGAGCATTTCTTCCGCCGCTTTCCCGAGGAGGTGCGCCTGCACGTGATGGGCGAGGGCTACACCTGGAACACGCAGGACCGCGAGCGCGATGCCGCCAAGGCCCGCGAGGCCTGGTCGATCGCGGCCGGCATGCTGCAGGACCCGGCCCTGGGCCTGGTGGTGCTGGACGAGCTGAACATCGCGCTGAAGTACCGCTACCTCGATGTGCAGCAGGTGATCGACGACCTGCTGGGCCGGCCGGAGATGCAGCACGTCGTCATCACCGGGCGCGGCGCGCCGCCCGAGCTGGTGGAGGTGGCCCACACGGTCACCGAGATGAACGTCGTGAAGCACGCCTTCGCGCAGGGCATCCGGGCGCAGCCCGGCGTGGAGCTGTAGCGCGATGGCGGGTGGCACCAGGGCACTGCTCATTGCCGGGCCGGCTTCGGGCCAGGGCAAGACCTCCTTCACCTGCGCGCTGGCGCGCCGGCTGGTGGCCGGCGGTGAGCGGGTGCGCGGCTTCAAGATCGGGCCGGACTTCATCGACCCCGGCTTTCTCGCTGCGGCCACCGGCGCGCCGGTGCACAACCTCGACCTGTGGATGGTGGGGGCCGCCGAAAGCGCCCGCCTGCTCGACGCGGCAGCCGCCGAGGCCGACTGGCTGCTGATCGAAGGCGCCATGGGCCTCTACGACGGCGACCCCAGCCCCGCCGACCTGGCCGCCGCCTTCGCGGTGCCGGTGCTGACGCTGATCGACGCCGGCTCGATGGCCGAGACCTTCGGCGCCCTGGCCCTGGGCCTGCACGAATACGGCCGCGGCCGCACCCTGAGCTGGGCCGGCGTGGTGGCCAACCGGGTCGCCAGCCCCAACCATGCGCGCATGCTGCGCGAGAGCCTGCCGCCGCCCCTGCAGTGGGCCGGCCACCTGCAGCGCTGCCAGCAGCCGCTGCCCGAACGCCATTTGGGCCTGGTGCAGGCGCGCGAGCTGGCCAGCGGCCTGCCGCAGATCTGGGCCGGCCTGGATGCCGGGCTGCACCTCGACCTGGGCCTGCTGCGCAGCCTGCCGGCC
The DNA here is from genome assembly GCF_030419005.1 of Eleftheria terrae. NCBI lineage: Bacteria > Pseudomonadati > Pseudomonadota > Betaproteobacteria > Burkholderiales > Eleftheria > Eleftheria terrae. The sequence continues at coordinate 281,569 of NZ_CP106951.1, read as the reverse complement.
TGGCGCTGCCCGCCCCAGCCGCCGGCCGCACCGAGGCCGCCGGCCGGCCTGCTGGCCGGCCGCCAGGTGGCGGTGGCGCGCGACGCGGCCTTCTCGTTCTGCTATGAAGCCAACCTGCACCTGCTGGCGACGCTCGGTGCCCGGGTGCAAGCCTTCTCGCCGCTGGCCGACGAGCCGGTGCCCGAAGGCACCGACGCCGTCTACCTGCCAGGGGGCTATCCCGAGCTGCATGCTCCGGCCCTCAGCGGCTGCCATCGCTTCTTCGACAGCCTGCGGCAGCACCATGCCGAGCGGCGCCCCATCGTGGCCGAGTGCGGCGGCATGATGGTGTGCGCCGACACGCTGCGCGACGGCGAAGGCCGCGAGCACCGCATGGCCGGCCTGCTGCCGGCCACCGCGGTCATGGGCAGCCGCCTGGCCGGCATCGGCCTGCACAGCTGGCGCACCGATCATGGCGAGCTGCGCGGCCATGTCTTCCACTACGGCCGCCTCGAAGTGCAGCCCGGCGTGGCGCCGGCCGCACTGACGCAGCCGCGGCGCTACGGCGGGCCGGAGGCGGTCTACCAGGTCGGCTCGCTCACCGCCTCCTTCTTCCACGGCTACTACAGCTCCTGCCCGGCCGCGGCGGCCCAGCTCTTCCTCGGCCCCTGAACGGCGCCAGGGTGATGCCGGCACCTGCGGCCGGCGCTGCCAAACACTGTTCCGCCGCACAGCGGCTGCCGATACTGCAGCTTGCACTTCGGAGGACCTGCCATGGCATTGCCCCAGACCGTTTCCGTTCGCTCCGGCGCCGCGCGCCGGCCGGCCGAGCTGCCCGGCCCGCGCCCCTCGACGCTGTTCGGCCACCTGCTGCAGTTCGACCTGCCCCGGCTGCACCTGCAGCTGGAGGACTGGGCCCGCACCTACGGCCCGGCCTACCGGCTGCAGTTCGGCCGGCGCGACGCGGTGGTGGTGTCCGAGACCGACGCCATCCTGCAGGCGCTGCGGGCCAGGCCCCAGACGTGGCGACGGCTCAGCAGCCTGGAGAAGGTGCTGCACGAGGCCCGCATCCGCGGTGTCTTCTCGGCGGAAGGCCAAGCCTGGCGGCGGCAGCGCCGCATCGTCATGGCCGCGCTGGACCCGGGCCACCTGCGCCGCTTCTTCCCGGCGCTGCAGCGTGTCACCGGGCGGCTGCAGCAGCACTGGATGCAGGCGGCCCGCGAAGGGCGCCGCTTCGACCTGCAGGCCGAGCTGATGCGCTACACGGTGGACGTGACCGCCGGCCTGGCCTTCGGTGTCGACATGAACACCATCGAGCAGCAGCACAGCGAGCTGCATGCGCACCTGGACCAGGTCTTCCCCACCATCTTCCGCCGCCTCAACAGCCCACTGGCCTACTGGCGCGTGCTGCGGCTGCCACGCGACCGCGAGTTCGATCGCCACATCGACGGCGTGCACCGCGTCGTGCGCCAGCTGATGGACGCAGCCCGCCACCGGCTGGAGGCGCGCGGCGGCGCTGCCACGGAACCGGCCGACCTGCTGGAAGCCCTGCTGCTGGCTCGCGACGATGAGGGACGCCCCATGCCGGAGGACGAGGTTGCCGGCAACGTGTTCACCATGCTGCTGGCCGGCGAGGACACCACCGCCAACTCGCTGGCCTGGACGCTCTACCTGCTGCACACCCACCCTGCGGCCTGGCAGCGCCTGGTGGAGGAAGCCGACAGCGTGCTGGCGCCGGCGACCCTGCCCGGCCGCATCGAGGACGCCGCGGCGCTGCCATGGGCCGAAGCCTGCGTGAACGAGGCGATGCGCCTGCATCCGGTGGCCCCGCTGAACGAGCTGGAAGCCTGCGAGGACACCCGCCTGGGCGACCTGCTGCTGCCGCGCGGCACGCTGCTCTTCTGCCTCACGCGCATGGGCGCGGTGGACGAGCGGCAGCTGGAGCACGGCAGCGACTTCCGGCCCGAGCGCTGGCTGGCCAGCGATCCGCCAGCGGCCGGCGCTTCGCCCAAGCGGCTGTCGATGCCCTTCGGCGCCGGGCCGCGGCTGTGCCCCGGCCGCTACCTGGCGATGCTGGAGATGCGCATGCTGCTGGGTATGCTGGCGCGCAACTTCGAGCTGGCGGAAGTGGGCACCGCCGACGGCTTGCCGCCGCGCGAGCAGATGGCCTTCGCGATGCGGCCGGTCGGGCTGCAGATGCGCCTGGCGCCGCGGCAGTGGCACTAGCTGCCGGCTGGCGGGCCGCCGGCCTCAGCGCGGCCGCTTGCGCCGCGCCGCCTCGAGTGCCGCGCAGAGCTGCTCGGCGCCCAGCAGGATGCGCGGGGTCGGCCGGTTGATGAGGTCGCCGTCGATGGCCACCAGGTTCTGCCGCGCCACCGCCTGCAGCCGGCCGAAGCGCTTCCAGCTGTCCAGGCCGACTGCGGCTGCCTCGCTGCGGGTGGCCCCCATGGCAGCGCCGAGGATGACTTCCGGGTCGGCCTGCAGCACCGCTTCGTCGGCCAGGGTGGGCACCAGCTGGTCCAGCGAGCCGAACACGTTGACGCCGCCGCACAGGCGGATCACGTCGCTCACCATGTGCTGGTCGTTCAAGGTCATCAGCGGGTTGCGCCACACCTGGTAGAAGGTGCGCACCGGGGCCCGGCCGGCATGCTGCTCCCGCAGGAGCTGCAAGCGGGCGCGGAAACGGGCCGCCTCGGCACGCGCCGTGTCCTCGCTGCCCAGCAGCCGGCCGAGCCGCTCGATGGAGGTGGCGATCCCCTCCAGGCGGCGCGGCTCGCTCTGGTACATCGGCACGCCCAGCTCGCGCAGCTTGTCGAGCTGGCGCTGTGCATTGCCGTGCCGCCAGACCACGATCAGGTCGGGCTTCAGCGCGGCAATGGCCTCCAGGTCCAGCGCCTTGTTGTTGCCGATCTGCCGGATGGCACGGGCCGCCTCCGGGTAGTCGCTGTAGGCCACCACCCCCACCAGGCGCGCGCCGCCGCCAGCGGCAAAGACCAGCTCGGTGGCATGCGGGGCGACGCTGATCACGCGGCGAGCCGGTGCCGGCAGCGCCACGGTGTGGCCGTGGTCATCCTCCACGCTCACCGGCGCGGCCGTCGCCGCGGCGGCCAGCACAAGGGCGCACAACAGCCCGGCCAGCCGGGGCAGGTTCATTCGCATGGATCGATCTCTTTCCTCAGGGCAGCCAGCGCCTCCTCCAGGCGCTCGAAGCCCGCCTCGTCGGCGGGCAGGCCGATGCGCATCGCCTGGTAAGGCCGCGGCTGCTGCAGGTCGAACAGACGGGTCCAGATGCCCCGCTGCGCCAGGCCTTCGTGCAGCGCGCGCGCCCGCGGGGTGCGAACGGTGCAGAACAGCGCGCTGCCGGTGGGATGCAGGCCATGCGCCTCGAGCAGGCCGGCCAGCTGCAGCGACGCGGCAGCCAGCCAGCGGCGGGCGTCCTGCTGCCAGCCGGTATCGCGCAGGGCCGCCACCGCCAGCTGCAGCCCCGGCCCGTTGACGGACCAGGGGCCCATCTCGGCCCGCAGGGCGTCGAGCCAGTGTGGCGCGGCCAGCACCGCGCCAACCCGCAGCCCAGCCAGGCCATAGAACTTGCCCAGCGAACGCAGCACCAGCGTGTTGGGCAGTGCCAGGCAGGCGAGGCTGGCCGCCGCCGCCTCGGCATCGAGGAAGGCCTCGTCCACCACCAGCAGCCGGCAGCGCGCCGCCAGCGCCTGCAGCTGCGGCAGATCGAAGCGCTCGCCGGTGGGGTTGTTCGGGGAGGCCAGCACCCGCACGTCGGCTTCGCCCTCGCCCAGCTCATGGCCTTCGCACAAGGTCACGGCATGGCCTTCGAGCGCCCAGCGGGCGGCATGCTCGCCATAGCCCGGCGCCAGCACCCGGCAGCGCGCGCTGCCGTGCAGGCGGCGCCAGACCCGCGGCAAGGCCTGGATCACCGCCTGCGAACCGGGCACCGGCCAGGCCCCTGCACCGTAGTGCGCTTCGAAGGCGGCCAGCACCTCGGCATCCGGCGTCGGCAGGTCGCGCCAGACAGCGGCGCCCAGGCGCGCCGCGGCCTCGGCCGCGGGCCAGGGCCGCGGGTTGATGCCGGTGGACAGGTCGAGCCAGCCGGCCGCCGGTGCGTCATACAGCCGGCGGGCGCGGGCCAGGTCGGCACCGTGCGGCACCTGCGGCCAGGGGGAAGCCGCGGTGGCGGCATGGGGGGGAAGGATCATCGTGTCAGTCCGACATGCAGCACGGTCAGCACCACCAGCCACAGCAACAGCGCGCTGGCCACCAGCGCGAGTGCCCGGCCCACATCGCCGCCCTCCGGCAGGCGGCCGGCGCCAAGCACCGGGCGCTGCTCGAGCCGGCCGTGGTAGTGCGCCGCACCGCCCAGCTTGAGTCCCAGCGCACCGGCGCCGGCGGCCATCACCGGCCCGGCGTTCGGGCTGTCCCACAGCGGGGCCTGGTGGCGCCAGCACCACAGGGCCAGGCGGGTGTAGCCCAGCCCGGCATAGCTCAGCGCGGTCAGGCGGGCCGGCAGCCAGTTGAGGAGATCGTCCAGCCGCGCCGCGGCCCAGCCGTAGTGCAGGTAGCGCTCGGTCCGGTAGCCCCACATGGCATCCAGCGTGTTGGCCAGCCGGAACAACAGGGCGCCCAGGCCGCCGCCAACGGCAAACCAGAACAAGGTGCCGAACACTGCGTCGTTGCCGTTCTCCAGCGTGGATTCGATGGCCGCACCGGCCACCGCAGCGGCGCCCAGCCCGCTGCAGTCGCGCGTGACGATGCGCTGCACCGCGCCACGCGCCGCCGCCAGGTCGCCCCGCAGCAAGGCCTGGCGCACCGGCCACACATGCTCCTGCAGGCTTCGTGCGCCGAGCGCGAAGTACAGCGCCAGGCCGTCGGCCATCCAGCGCGCCGCCGCGGGCAGCGCATGGCGGGCCGCGCCGTAGGCGGCCGCGATACCGACCAGCAGCAGCAGCCAGCCCAGCAGGCCCTGCCAGCGGCGGCCGCGGTTGAGCCGCTGCTCCAGCCAGGCCGCCGCCCGGCCGAAGCCGACCAGCGGATGCCAGCGCGTGGGCTCGCCCAGCAACACGTCGGCCGCCACGCCCAGCAGCAGCGCCCAGGCCCATTCGCGGTCGGTGAGGAGGGTCAGCAGATCGAGGTTCATGCGCCGCGTCGCCGCAAGCCGCGGCGGGATCGGACAAAAAAGAAGCGCCTGCTCCAGGGAGGGCGCCATGCAGCCGCAAATCATAATGGCGGCCATGCCCTCCTCGTCACGAAAGAACGATTTCTACACCCGCTTCAGCGGCAGCTTGATGGTGCAGGGCTGCACCAGCGACGCCGGCAAGTCCACCCTGGTGGCGGCGCTCGGGCGCATCTTCCGGCGCCACGGCCGCCGCGTGGCGCCGTTCAAGCCGCAGAACATGGCGCTCAACTCCGCGGTGACGGAAGACGGCGGCGAGATCGGCCGGGCCCAGGCGCTGCAGGCGCAGGCCTGCGGGCTGGCACCGCACACCGACATGAACCCGGTGCTGCTCAAGCCCAACAGCGACACCGGTGCGCAGGTCATCATCCAGGGCCGGGCGCGCTTCAATGCCGACGCACTGGCCTACCACGAGTACAAGCCGCTCGCCATGCCCTACGTGCTGCAGAGCCACCAGCGCCTGCGCGACGCCCACGAGGTGGTGCTGGTGGAAGGCGCCGGCAGCCCCGCGGAAGTCAACCTGCGCGAGCGCGACATCGCCAACATGGGCTTCGCCGAGGCGGTCGACTGCCCGGTGATCCTGGTGGCCGACATCGACCGTGGCGGCGTGTTCGCCCACCTGCTGGGCACGCTGGCCTGCCTGAGCGCCAGCGAGCAGGCGCGCATCCGTGGTTTCGTGATCAACCGCTTCCGTGGCGACCTGCGGCTGCTGCAACCCGGCCTCGACTGGCTGCAGGCCCGCACCGGCAAGCCGGTGCTGGGCGTGCTGCCCTACCTGCAGGGCCTGGCGCTGGACGCGGAAGACGCCCTCCCCCGCGAGCCACAGCCCGGCCATGCGGCCGGGCGGCTGAAGGTGGTGGTGCCGGTGCTGCCGCGCATCTCGAACCACACCGACCTCGATGCACTGCGCCTGCATCCGCAGGTCGAGCTGGTGCTGGCCGGCCCCGGCCAGCCGCTGCCGGCGGCCGACCTGGTGGTGCTGCCCGGCAGCAAGAGCGTGCAGTCCGACCTGCGCGAGCTGCGCGCCCGCGGCTGGGACCAGGCGCTGCAGCGCCACCTGCGCTATGGCGGCAAGCTGGTGGGCCTGTGCGGCGGCATGCAGATGCTGGGCCGCTGGCTGCACGACCCACAGGGCATCGAGGGGCCGGCCGGCTCGCTCCCGGGCCTCGGCCTGCTGGCGCTGGAAACCACGCTGGCCGGCGACAAGCAGCTGCGCCGCGTGAGCGGCCATCTGTGTGGCAGTGGTGCAGCAGTGCGGGGCTACGAGATCCATGCCGGTGTCAGCGAGGGTGCGGCCCTCGCCCATCCAGCGGTGCAGCTGGACGACGGCCGCAGCGACGGCGTGGCCGATCCGGGCGGCCAGATCCTCGCCACCTATGTGCACGGCCTGTTCGACACCCCCGAGGCGCTCGACGCGCTGCTGGCCTGGGCCGGCCTGCAGCAGCGCCAGCCGCTCGACCTCGACGCACTGCGCGAACACAGCCTGGAGCGGCTGGCCGATGCCACCGAGGCGGCCCTGCACGGCCCGGCCCTGCATGATGCCTTGATGGCCTGAGCGCGCCCGGCGCGGGCACAAGGCTTGCAGCCTCTCTGCCAGATGCAGGCAGCAGGAGGCAAGCGATGGACTGGCTCGATCACCTCGCGCACTTTTTCGTCGCGGCCCTGGCAGTCAACGGGCTGCCGCACTTCGTCAACGGCTTGAGCGGCCGGCGCTTCCCCACCCCTTTCGGCCACCCGCCGGCCGTGGGCGACTCGCGGCCGCTGGTCAACGTGCTGTGGGCGGTGGCCAATTTCCTGCTGGCCTGGGTGCTGTGGCAGGCCAGCGAGCCACCGCGGGCCGGGCAGTCGACCGACCTGCTGCCGATGTGGGCGGGCGGCATCCTGACGGCGCTGGCCCTGAGCGCGCATTTCTCGCGCGTGCGCCGGCGCAAGGTGCGGCGCCTGGGGCACCACCTGGCCTGAGCCGCAGCCGGCCCGTGCGCACCGCCCGGGCCAGCGCTGAGCGCCTGCAGCCTGGCGGGCCGGCGCTGGCCGGCTTCGGCTAGAGCACCTTGGCCACGTCTTCCAGCAAACGGTCGTGGGCGCGCACCCCCAGCGCCGCCAAGGTGGCACAAGCCGAGGCCAGCAGCACTCCCAGGACCTCCAGCCAGTCCGGCACCTCCACGTCGGCCCCCAGCAGCACGCCATGCAGGGCCAGCAGCAGGCCGAGCAGGAGCAGTGGCAGGCCGGCCAGCGCGTAGAGCAGGCAGTCGCGGTTCACGCCGGCCAGGATGGTCGATTCGGCCGGCCGGTGCGGATCGAAATGCACCGCGATGACCGAGCCCGATTGCAGCCGGTTGAAGATGCCCTTGTGCAGCAGCCGGCGGCCCGAGGGCGAGTAGCAATGGTGGATGCGCTCGCCTTCGATCGCCGCGCCCGCCACCTCGTAGCTGTAGCGCACCAGCACCCGAAAGCTCGCGCTGCGGCTGCGCGCCGCTTGCAGGCTGGTGAGCCGCAGCGTGGCCGGAGCGCGTTGCCAGGCTGCCGCGCGGCGTGCCAGCCACACCATCGGCAAGCGAGTGCCGGCCAGCCAGGCGCCCCAGGCGACCAGCGTCGCCGCGAGCAGCAGTTCGAGCACGATGGCCACATTCATTGCCAGACCTCCGTTGCATCTGCACGGCCGCCCACCGGCGGCACTGTGTTCCTGCCGGGCGCCTGCGGGCGCCTCCTGTGCGGGCCTGCCATCGCCGGCCCGTGCGCCTCACCGCCCCGCCTGCCGGGCCAGCGCCGCTGCGCGGATGCCGCTGAGCGTGGCGCGGCTGGTGCTGATCTCGGCATCGAGCTTCAGGTGCAGCAGCGTCGGCAGCGGGCCATCCAGCGCCTGCCGGAACGCCGGCTCGAACTCCGCCGTCTGCGCCACCAGCGTGGACGACCAGCCATAGGCACGGGCCAGCAGCGCAAAGTCGGGGTTGAACAGGTCGCTGCCCGACACGCGCCCCGGGTACTCGCGCTCCTGGTGCATGCGGATGGTGCCGTAGGTGCCGTTGTCGACCACCACGACGATGGGACGCGCGCCGTAGCCGGTGGCGGTGGCGAGTTCCTGCCCCGTCATCAGGAAGTCGCCGTCGCCGGCGATGTTGATCACCGTGCGCTGCGGCTGCAGCAGGCTGGCGGCAACGGCCGCCGGCACGCCGTAGCCCATGGCGCCGGAGGTCGGCGCGAGCTGGCTGCGTCCGCCCGCGGCCAGGGCGGGATATTGGTAGTAGCGGTGCAGCCAGCCGGAGTAGTTGCCGGCGCCGTTGGTGAAGATGGCGTCCTCCCGGCCGCTCTCGCGCAGCACGCGCTGCATGGTCTTGACCACCTCGGCCAGGTCGAGTGGCCCGGCGGCCGGGGTGGGTTCCAGGTTGGCCTGGTAGTCGGCCTGCGCTGCCGCGGTCCATCCGGCCCACGCCACGCTGGGCGGCGCCGCGAGCGTCTCCAGCGCCTTGGCGGCGCAGGCCATCGAGGCCTGCAGCAGCAGGTCGGCCGCATAGACGCGGCCCAGCTCCTCGGCACCCGCGTGAAGGTGGACCAGCTTCTGGCGCGGCCGCGGTGCCTCGATGAGGGTGTAGCCACCGGTGGTCATCTCGCCGAGCCGGGCGCCGATGGCTATGACCAGGTCGGCATCGCGGATGCGCTGCGCCAGCCGCGGGTTGATGCCGATGCCCACATCGCCCGCGTACTGCGGGTGCCGGTTGTCGAACAGGTCCTGGAAGCGGAAGGCGCAGCCCACCGGCAGCTGCCAGTTCTCGGCGAAGCGCTGCAGTGCCTTGCAGGCCTCGGCATCCCAGCCGCTGCCACCGGCAATGACGAAGGGCCGCTCGGCCTCCAGCAGCAGGCCGCGCAGCTGCCGCAGCGCACCCGGCGCGGGCCAGGCCAGCGCCGGCTCCACGCGCGGCAGCACCGGCACCTCGATCGGCGTCGTCAGCATGTCCTCCGGCAGCGCCAGCACCACCGGTCCCGGCCGGCCCTGCATGGCGACATGGAAAGCCCGCGCGACGTATTCGGGCAGGCGCTCCGGGCGGTCGACCTCGGCCACCCACTTGGCGAAAGCGCCGGTGCTGGGGCCGAACATCGCGCGGTAATCCACCTCCTGGAAGGCCTCGCGGTCACGCATGTCCGAGCCGACCTGGCCGACGAACAGGATCATCGGCGTGGAATCCTGGAAGGCGGTGTGCAGGCCGATGCTCGCGTTGGTGGCACCCGGCCCGCGGGTGACGAAGCAGATGCCCGGCCGGCCACTGAGCTTGCCCTGGGCCTCGGCCATGAAGGCCGCGCCGCCCTCCTGGCGGCAGGCGACGAAGCGGATGCGTTCGCGGTGCTCGTAGAAGCCGTCGAGCACGGCCAGGAAGCTCTCGCCGGGCACGCCGAAGGCAGTGTCCACGCCTTGCGCCAGCAAGGCTTCGACAAGGGCGTGGCCGGCTGGGCGCGACTGGTTCTGGGTCATGCGGTCTCCTGCGGTGCGGCCGCGGGGGTGGCTGCGGCCAAGGGGACATCGAAGGGCGGCACCGCCGCTTGTGGCGGCGGCAGCCGGACGTATTTCACGTTGAGCGTGGTGGACTCGGTGTAGCGCAGCACCAGGTAGTCACCGTCGATCGGGTAGAAGCGCTCGGTGCCGTCGTCGCTCTCGCCCTCGCCGCGGTCGGCGGCCAGCCGCCGCCGGCGCACGCTCTGCAGCACCAGGCGGTCGAGGTCACCGGCGGGCGTCATGAAATAGTCGTCCAGCACGCCCACGTAGACCCAGGACTCGCGGCCGATGTCCACCACCGCCGACACCAGGATCAGGTCGGGCACCGCGTCGGCCGGGAAGTCGGCGCCGCTCAGCAGGTAGTACCAGGGCGCCTCGTTGAAGCGCAGCACCGCACCGAGCCGGGTGCCCCAGCGGTCCCAGCGCCGCGCGCTGACCGCGCGCCGCGCCAATGGCGGCAGCAGCCACGACGAGAGGTACAGCGAAACGAAGTAGGCGGCCAGCCAGCCCGACTGCGCACCGAGCCGGTGGCTGGCCTCGCGCTGCGCCTCGGGGTGGGAGCCGATCAGGTCGAGCAGCAGGCTGAGCTGGAAGTGCTGGTCGAAGCACAGCGCGGCCAGCGTGATCCAGACGATGTGCAGCAGGGTGGCCAGGATGGTCGCCTCGGTGGCGACCCGGCCGAAGGGCGAGGCATCGAGCACGGTGCGCTCGACCCGTTTGAAGCGGACCCGGACCAGGAAACCGGGAAGAACCAGCAAGAAAACAATGACCGCGGGGAGCGCAATGTTCACGTGCTGGCGGCGCGGCCGGTCAGGCTGCCTTGGGGACGACTTCCGGCTGCACCTGGAAGGACCGTCCGTCCTTCGCCTTCACGGTGATGACCGGTGCTGATGTCCGATGCTGCCCTGCCGGGCGGGCGCCCTGTGAGAGCAGGAAGGACATCAGCTGACCGCTCGCATCGGGGTCCTGCAGCAGCAGGCGGGCTCGGTCGGACTTGAGGGCTTTCATGGCGTGGGGCGCAATGCAGGCGCGAACTCGAAGTGCGCCCACTATGCCAGAAAGCGGCGCCGGAATCAGGCCCCCCGGCAACAGCCGCTGCGGGCGGCCCGGCCGGCGGGGGTGTGCGCACCTCGGGCGGCCCGGCTGCGGCCGGTGCGTCTCGCGGCCAGGCGCCAGGGTCCGCCCGCCGTCCTGCGACGCGGCTCAGGCGGCCTGTGCCATCACCCTCCTCGCCTGCGCGCGCTGCCGCTGCCCCACCGCCGCCGCCGACAGCACGCTGAGCGCCAGCGCGGCCCCCGCGCCGTAGAACACCGACGACAGCAGGCCACGGTCCAGCATCGCGCCGAACACCGGCGCGGCCACCGCGAAGCCCAGGTCGAGGCCGGAATACACGGTGCCGTAGACCCGGCCAGTCGCCCCCGGCGGTGCGGCACGCTTGATCAGCATGTCGCGCGACGGCCCGGCCAGGCCGGTGCCGAGGCCCGCCAGGCAGGCAATCACCATCGCGGCCATGCCGCCCGGCAGCCCGGAGCCGGCCAGCGCCAGCAAGACCGCCCCGCCCAGCAAGGTGACGCTGATGGTCAGCTCCAGTCGCTGCACCCGGGCCACCAGGAAGCCACCGGCCACCATGCCGGCCGCGCCGCACAGCATGTAGCCCGTCACCACCATCGACGTCAGCTCCGCCGGCAGGCCGTAGAGCTGCTGCAGCACCGGGCTGGCGAAGTTCTGCACCGCGCTCATCGCGCAGGTCGACCAGAAGAAGAAGGAGAAGCAGAGCCACACCGAAGGCAGTGCCAGGAAGGCCAGCGGATGCTCGGCCTGCGCCGCTGCGGAGGCCTTGCGCGTCTCATGGCCCCAGCTGCCCTGGCGGTCGTCGATCGCGTCGCGCTGCCAGACCAGCACAGCCAGCACCAGGGCCGCCACGCCGGCCGCGCACACGCAGGCCAGGCGCCAGGAGTGCGCCTCGCTGAACTTGGTCAGGCCCACCAGGAACAGCGGCGCCATGGCCCAGCCCAGGTTGCCGGTGATGCCATGCACCGAGAAGGCATGGCCCAGCCGCGCCGCCGAGACGCGCTTGTTCAGGATGGTGAAGTCGGCCGGATGGAAAGGCGCGTTGCCCAGGCCGGCCAGGGCCGATGCCAGCACCAGGCCCGTGTAGCCCTGGGCCGAGGCCGCCGCCAGTGCGGCCGCCACGAAGCAGCTCAGCGCGCCGAACAGCACCGGCCGGGCGCCGACCCGGTCCACCAGGAAACCCGCCAGCGCCTGCCCGACGCCGGAAATGACGAAAAACACGCTGCTCAGCATGCCCAGCTGCAGCCAAGTCACGCCGAACTCGCTGATGAACCAGGGAAACAGCGGCGGCAGCAGCAGGTGGAAGAAGTGCGAGGTCCCGTGGGCCAGGCCGATCAGGCCGATGGTGCGCGCGTCCTGCCGTAGCGGAACGCTCGATGTGTGGGCAGAGGTCATGTCGATCAGAAGTAGTTCGTCCTCATGGTAGGCATTCGTTGTCCGGCTCGATTACGATAGAAAGACAAACTCTGTCGAGAAGATGCCAAAGCCGCCACCCGCCTCCCGCCCGCGCCGCAGCCGGGTGCTCGAACAGGTCCCGGCCCTCACGCCGCACCTCTATGTGCCGACCGCCGAGCGACCGGTGCGCGGCAAGCTGCATCGCATGCAGGCCGACACCGAGGTGGCGACCCACACCCACCCCTGGGCCCAGCTGACCTTCTCCGCCACCGGCGTGGTGAGGCTGAGCACGGCCGACAGCACCTACATCGTGCCGCCGACGCGCGCCGTCTGGGTGCCGTCTGGCGTGGCGCATGCCGTCACCGTGCTGGAGGACGCCGACCTGCGCACCGTCTACATCCGCCAGCGGCCCGGCCGCTGCGGCCCGGAAGTGGACCCAAAGTCCGAGGCCGAGTGGCGCCAGTGCCGGGTGCTCGACGTGTCGCCCCTGTTGCGCGCGCTGGTGCTGGAGCTCGACACCCGGCCCGACCAGGGCGGCGGCTGCGAGCCGGCCGTGCTGGTGCGCGAGCAGCACCTGGGCGCGTTGGTGCTGGACGAACTGCGCCGGGCCCAGGCGGTGCGCCTGGGCGTGGACCTGCCGGACGACAAGCGCCTGCGCGCGCTGTGCCAGGCGGTGCTGCAGCAACCCACCCGGCATGAGACCCTGGACGGCTGGGCGCGCGACGCCGGGGCCAGCCCGCGCACCATGGCACGGCTGTTCCGGCAGGAGCTGGGCACCACCTTCCTGGCCTGGCGACAGCAGGTGCTGCTGGCCAAGGCCTTGTCGCTGGCAGCGCGCAAGCTGCCGATGAGCCACATTGCGGCCGAACTCGGCTATGCCAGCCCGAGCGCCTTCACGGCCATGGTGCGGCGCTCGGTCGGCATGCCGCCGAGCCGGTTCTTCGGCGCCCAGGCCGAAAGCGCCGAAGCCGCGGCCTGAGGGGGCGGCCCCCCACTCCCTTCACCCGCGGCCGCTGCAGCTTGGCCGCCTGCGCCCCTACCGCATGGCCACCTTCGGTCCCCTGGCGGCGACCGCTGGAACCGCCGACCCCGCTTTTGGGGGATGGGCCGCACCGCGGCCCTGCCTACACTGCCAGGGAACCTGGCCGGGCCGGGCGAATGCCAGCGCGCCGCATCGGCCCGATGCAGGCACGTCAAGTGCTCCATAGTCCGTCAGATTCACCAGCCCCCCCACCTGAGGATGCGACCATGCTGAGTTCCCTGTTCGGCGACCTGGGCGCCCCGAGCGACCCGCGCGAGGCGCGGCGGGCCGCCCACAGCGCCGATTTCGCCGCAACCGCCATCCTCGAAAGCACGGCCACCGAGGTCAACGACCGTGGCCAGATCATCGACAAGCACACCCGCGACCTGTTCGTCGTGGGCTCGCCGGCCGAAGCGATCCGCCAGCACCTCTCGGCCACCCGAGCCGACCTGGGCGCCGCCACCCGCCAGATCACCCTGTTCGACCCCGGTCGCATGTGGGCGTCCAGCGTCATCAAGGCGCTGTCCGACGCTTCCGGCCAGCCGGTCGAGCGGCTGCAGCTGCGCCACCAGGACACGCTGGCCACCATCGCCATGATCGAGCGCACGGCACTGCGCCGCCGCCTCGACGAGCCCCTGAAGATCTACCACATCGACCTGCGCGAGCCGGGCGGCGATGCCCGCGCCATCTCGGTGGCGCTGATGGAGAGCAGCCACCTCACCGCAGTGGTGCTCACGCCGGTGTCGGCCGCGGCCCTGGACGAGATGCTGTCCATGCTGCAGGAGGCCACCCGCAGCGCGCACTGGCGCTGCCCTCACCTGCTGTTCCTGCTGTGTGCCTCGGCAGCGCAGTACGCGCCGCGCATCGCGGCCAGTGCCTGGCCGGAGCGCCTGAACGTGATGGTGACGACCGAGCCACTCACCAGCGCCTCCGGCCTGTGGAACAGCGTGCTGGGCAGCTGGAACCAGGTGAAGTCGCAGGCACAGTGGGAGGACAAGGTAACGCCCGGTGCGCTGGGCGAGACCGAGTTTCCGATCAAGGTGGCCGACCTTGGCCTGCCGCCCACCGGCCGGGTGGTGGCGCCGTCCCAGGCCACGGCGACCGGCGTGCAGGTGGACGCGGCGGTGCGCCCGGCCACGCCGGACGGCGGCCGCATCGCCCGAGCACTGGCGCAGCTGCTGCAGGTGGAGGGCATGCTGGGCTGCTGCGTGGTGGATGCCAGCAGCGGCCTGCTGCTGGGCAGCGAGCTGGCCAACGAAGCCGCGGGCCTGAACCTGGAGCTGGCCGCCGCCAGCCAGACCGAGGTGATGAAGGCCCACCGCCGCGCCGCGCGCGACATGGGTTCGGGCGAGCGGATCGACGAGATCATCGTCACCCATGCCCGCCGCCACCAGGTGCTGCGGACGGTCTCGGCCCATCCCGAGCTGTTCTTCCTGGCGGTGCTGGACAAGCAGCGCACCAACCTCGCGCTGGCCCGCTTCAAGATCCTGGACGCGGAGAAGTCGCTGGGCTGAGCCGGCCCCGGCACGATGCCAGCGGCGCGATGGCGGGCCAAACCCGGGTCGCCGGCGCCATCGTGGCCGCTCCGCTACCATTGGCTGGTCCCACGATAGCCGCCGCACGGGCTCGCGCCCGGAATTCGCGCCATGAACCAAGTGATCTTCGACTACACGCGCCAGGACTCGTCCGGCGCGAGCTGCACCGCCCATGCCTGGGCCAAGGTGCCCGAACCCCTCACCCCCGAGCAGCGCACCGACTGGAAAGCGCGCGCCAAGGCCTTGCTGAAGCAGCACGATGCGGTGCTGGTGGCCCATTACTACGTGGACGGCGACCTGCAGGACCTGGCGCTGGAGACCGGCGGCTGCGTGGCCGATTCGCTCGAGATGGCCCGCTTCGGCCGCGACCATCCGAGCCAGACACTGGTGGTGGCCGGCGTGCGCTTCATGGGTGAGAGCGCCAAGATCCTGTCGCCGCACAAGCGGGTGCTGATGCCCGACCTCGACGCCACCTGCTCGCTCGACCTGGGCTGCCCGGCGGAGGACTTCGCCGCCTTCTGCGACGCCCACCCGGACCGCAAGGTGGTGGTCTACGCCAACACCAGCGCGGCGGTGAAGGCACGCGCCGACTGGATGGTCACCAGCTCCTGCGCGCTGGCCATCGTGCGCCACCTGAAGGACCAGGGTGAGAAGGTGCTGTGGGCCCCCGACCGCCACCTGGGCCGCTACATCCAGGAGCAGACCGGCGCCGACATGCTGATGTGGAACGGGGCCTGCATCGTGCACGACGAGTTCAAGGGCCTGGAGCTCGACCTGCTGAAGCAGGCCCACCCCGGCGCCCGGGTGCTGGTGCACCCGGAGTCGCCGTCCAGCGTGGTGGCGCAGGCCGACGTGGTGGGCTCCACCTCGCAGCTGCTCAACGCGGTGGTCAACTCCGACGCGCAGACCTTCATCGTCGCCACCGACAACGGCATCCTGCACCGCATGCGCCAGCTGGCCCCGGGCAAGACGCTGATCGAGGCGCCCACCGCCGGCAACAGCGCCACCTGCAAGAGCTGCGCGCACTGCCCATGGATGGCGATGAACGCGCTGCAGGGCGTGGTGGCCTGCCTGGAGCAGGGCAGCGGCGAGATCTCGGTGCCTGAGCCGGTGCGCAGCCAGGCGCTCGGCTGCATCGACCGCATGCTGGACTTCGTCGCCCGCAACCCGGCCAGCATCGCCAAGCCGGCCCAGGGCTTCGTGCCCAACGTCGGCGCGGCCTGAGCGCCGGTCCTTGTCACTCGTGCAGGAAAAGAAGAACGTGTTCGATTTCAACGAAACCCTGGAGCAGGCGCGCCAGCGCAACATCCGCGACGCGCTGGTGGAAGACATCGGCCGTCAGGACTGGACGGCCCTGCTGGTGCCGGCCGGGCAGCGGGTGAAGGCCCGGGTGCTGGTGCGCGAGGCGGCGGTGCTGTGCGGGCGCGACTGGTTCGAAGGCTGCGTCACGGCACTGGACAGCAGCGCCCGGATCGACTGGCACTATGCCGAAGGCGCGATGATGGACGCCGACACGCTGGTCTGCCACATCGAGTCCGACGCCCGCGCGCTGCTGTCGGCCGAGCGGCCGGCGCTGAACTTCCTGCAGCTGCTTTCGGCCACCGCGACGCTGACGCGCCGCCATGTCGACGCCATCGCCGGTGCCTCCCCCAACCCGCGTGGTTGCGCCATCCTCGACACCCGCAAGACCCTGCCCGGCCTGCGGCTGGCGCAGAAATACGCGGTGCGTTGCGGCGGTGGCCAGAACCAGCGGCTGGCGCTCTACCACGGCATCCTCATCAAGGAAAACCACATTGCCGCAGCCGGCGGCGTGACCCAGGCACTGCGCAACGCCCAGGCGCTGGACTCGGGGGTGGACATCCAGGTCGAGGTCGAAACCATCGCCCAGCTGCAGGAAGCACTGGCGGCCGGCGCGCGCAGCGTGCTGCTCGACAACTTCACACCCGCGCAGATGCGCGAGGCGGTGGCCGTCAACCAGGGCCGGGCGCTGCTGGAGGTGTCGGGCAGCGTGCAGCTCGAGCAGGTGCGCGCGATCGCCGAGACCGGCGTGGACCGCATCTCGATCGGCCGCCTCACGAAGGACGTGAAGGCGGTCGACTACTCCATGCGGGTGCTCGAGCGCCTCTGACGGGGCGGGGGCGGCTTGCCGCCCTGTCCTGCACCAGGGTCCTGTCCTTGTCTTCCTGGCGCCAGGTATCCCTCGGCGGTACCGGCGGTGCACCGCCCTGGCACCGGGGACATCCGGGCGCGGCTTTCCTGCCCGCCGCGGCAAGAATCCCCGGCGACGGCGTCCACCGGCCCGGCCCGCAGGGCCCGGGCGGCCGCCACGCTTGCAGGGAGACCCAAGATGACGACACCCGCTGGCCGCGCCATGGCGCGGCTGCCCCGGCCCACGGCGGCCGGCACCCCACCTCGCCCGGCCCGCAAGCCGGCCGCCTGGCTGAAGGCCGCCGCACCGGCCACGGCGCTGTTCCTGCTGGCCTGCTTGCTGCCGCCGGTGGCGCAGCCGCAGGCCTACCACCACTTCGCAGCTGCGGTGGCGGCCGGACCGCTGGACGACGTGTGGAACGTGCTGTCCAACCTGGCCTTCCTGCTGGCCGCGGGCGCCGGCGTGCTGCACCTGCGGCAGCTGCCTGCCGGCGAGGTGCCCGCCCGGCGCCTGCGCCTGGCCTGGGCACTGGCTGCCTCGCTCGCGCTCACCGGCTTGGGCAGCGCCTGGTACCACGCCCGGCCCGACGACCTGAGCCTGTTCTGGGACCGGCTGCCGATGACGTGGACCTTTGCGGCCGTCATCGCGCTGGCACTGGACGGCGACCGCCCGGTGCCGCCGGCGGCCGGGCTGCTACCGCTGCTGGCCTACGGCGTCGCCAGCGTCGCCTTCTGGCAGGCCACCGGCAACCTGACGCCCTACCTGGTGATGCAGGGCGGCGGGCTGTTGCTGCTGGCGGTGCTGGCCGTCTGCCGACCGCGGCACGGGTTCCCGGCGCTCGCAGTGGTGGGCTGGTACGGGCTGGCCAAGTCGTTGGAGCACTTCGATGCGGCCATCGCGGCGCTGACCGATGGCTGGGTGGCCGGCCACCCGCTCAAGCACCTGGCCGCGGCCATGGCCGGCTGGGTGATCCTGCGCGCCTGCTGCCGGCCGGCCGCGCCGCCGCTGCACTTGCGGCACGGTCCTGAGCCAGCGGGCGGTCCGCGACACCGGGGTGTCACGGCTCCGGCTCCGTGAACCGGCTTAGCGAACCGGCTTAGCGAACCGGCCCAGCGAACCGGCCCAGCGAACCGGCCCAGCGAACCGGCCCAGCGAACCGGCCCAGCGAACCGGCCCAGCGAACCGGCCCAGCGAACCGGCCCAGCGAACCGGCCCAGCGAACCGGCCCAGCGAACCGGCCCAGCGAACCGGCCCAGCGAACCGGCCCAGCGAACCGGCCCAGCGAACCGGCCCAGCGAACCGGCTGCCGGGGCGGCGCCTGCCGCCCCGGCAGCCACCACAACACCGGGCAGCACACCATCCACCGGCCACCCACTGCTTGCCCACAGCCTTGTCCACAGCCCTCCACCCGGGTCGGCCCGCCCCGGCCATCAGCGCAGGATCACCGTCTGCCGCTTCCAGGCCGCGTCCTGCCACTTGCCAAAGGCCGCCAGCGGGCCGGGCGCGCTGGCCTGCTTCTGCACGTTCAGCGTGGCCAGCTCGGCCACCTCGAAGCTGCGCTTATAGCGGCCTTCGGTGCGCGCCTCGCGGGCCATCAGCAGCTGCTCACCGCCGGGCACCCAGCCGGCGAATTCCACATACCCCAGCTCGGGCGCACTGGCCGCCGGAGGCATGACGTTGACGCTCCAGCCGCCCGCGTCCTGGCGAAACACCCACAGCTCGCGCCAGCCTTCCAGCGGCTGCACCGCGAGCGCCAGCGCCCGGCCGTCGGGCCGCGCGCTGGCCGAGGCGGTCCAGACCATGCCGTAGGTGCAGCGGCGGGCCAGCGGCGCCTTCGGCCCGTGGCTGGCATCGGTCAGCAGCACGCAGGTCTCCCCGGGCAGGCCGGCCTCGGTCAGCACCGACAGCCGCGGCCCGGAAGCCACCGGGGCAGCTGCCGCCTGCACGGCCCAGCGCGAGGCGCCGACGCGGATGGCCGCGTCGTTGTAGTCCACCGCGTCGGCATCGCTCAGCTCGGCCTTGTTCACCGCCGCCAGCTCGGCCAGCGCCCGCTCCGCACTCGCGCCGGCGGGCTGGCCCTTGCGTGCCTGCTGGAAAGCCACGCCCGCCCAGACGCCGGCGCGGCGCAGGCGCAGCCGGTTCTTCAGCGGCTCGCTCAACTGGGCGAACTGGGCGGTGTCGATGCGGTCCAGCACCTCGGCCCGCCAGGCGTCGAGTTGCTGGCGCTCCAGCGGCGGCAAGGCCGGGTCGATGCAATCGTTGCGCGTCACCGCGAGCGCGGCACGGGCCCGCACCTCCGCATTGGCGGCCATGGCGATGACGCGCCGGAAGGCCTCGCCGTCGTAGCACAGCCGCAGCGTGCCGTCCTGCTCGTAGCTCTTGAAGGTGACGCCGTAGTGCGTCGCCACCTCCAGGTGCGCCGAGACCGTCTGACCGGCCTTGCCCTGTTGCGCGGACGCCCTGCGCGCCAGCCGCTCGGCCATGCTGCCCAGCGCATCGAAGGGCTCGGCAGTGATGGCGCCGGCCGGCACCGCCTTCAGGTAGGCGGCGGTATAGCCGATGCCCAGCGCCTCGGCGCCGGGCGTGTCACGCAGGAAGCGCACCACCGCCAGCAGCTCGGGCGCCTCCTCCGGCTTCAGCGAGGTGGTGCGCACCTGCGACGCCAGCACATAGCCGGCCCGCTCGCGCCGGTGGTCCCACACCTGCAGGTAGCCCATGCGCTCGCCGCGGATCTCCAGCGTGTCGCCCTGCCACAGCACCGCCTGCTGGGCGGCCGAGTCGCGCGGGCCGGCGCGCAGCGGGGCCTGGTCCTGGGTGACGATGGCCATCGAGGCCAGGGTGGCGACCAGCATCATTCGCCCTCCTGCACCGGCTCCGTCCCCGCGTCGGCGACGGCGGACGACGACGCAGCCTGGCCACCACCTCCGATCAGGCCGGCAGCGATGAAGCGGCCGTCGGTCGACGGCGGCGCGATGATGACCTGGATCTTGTCCGACAGCTTGTCGGCCACCGTCTTCTGGATCAGCAGCGGATGGCGCGTGATCAGCGCGCCGTCGCGGGCCATCTGCTCGCTGGCGATCTTGCCGACACGGTCGAGCCGGTAGGCCTCGGCATCGGCCAGCTTCTGGCGCGACTCGGCCTCGCCGGCGGCCTCGATCTTGCGCGCCTGCGCACTGGCCTCGGCCGACTTGATGCGCGAGACCTTCTCGGCCTCGGCCTCGAACTGGCGCTGCTCGATCTGCTTCTGCTTGAAGGGCAGCACATGCTTCATCGCCTCTTCCTGGGCGCGGGCGGCAATCACCTGCTCGTTGGCGGCCGCGGCGGCGGCGGTCTCGCGGCGCACCTTGTCGGCCTGGGCCTCCAGCTCGGTTTCCTTGACGCGTTTTTCCTTCAGCTCCAGCGTGTAGCGCATCTTCTCGCTGGCCAGTTCCTCGGCGAGCAGCTTGTCCATGCCCTGGCGGTAGTCGGCCGGCAGGTCGACCTGGCCCATCTGCACGCTGCGCAGCAGGATGCCGTCGACCGCCAGCTTGGTGCGCAGCTCGGCTTCCACCGCCTGCTGGATCTCGGCGCGCTTGCTCGAGAAGATCTCGCGCACGGTGTAGCGGGTGAAGGCCTTGTAGACCACGCCCTGCACAGCGGGCTGCACCACTTCGCCAGGGATGTCGTCCGGCAGCTTGCCGGCCATCGCGGCGATGCGGCTGGGGTCGAGCGCATAGCGGATGCTCAGGTCCACGCCCAGCGACAGCCCCTCGACCGACTGGAACGGCGCGTCCCCGTCGGCCTTGCGCCCTTGCACCAGGCGGTAGACCTGGTCGCGCAGCGGGTAGGTGCGCAGCTCGTGGAAGCCCGGCAGCACGAACACGCTGCCTTCGCGGAACTCGGCGGTGCTGCCGGTGAACTGGTTGGTGCGCACGCCGATGTCACCGCGCGCCACCGTGCGCAGCGGCGGGTGCGTCACGGCCGCCCAGCCCGCCAGGCCCAGCAGCCCGGCCGCCACCAGCCCGCGGCGCGAGGCGAAGAGGAAGCGGCCGGTGCTGCCGACCAAGCGGCCGATGCCGGTGCCGGTGGCACCCAGGCCGTGGCGGATGGCATCGGTCAGGGGGCGGAGGCGGAAGTTCATGTCAGGAGACTCCAGGAGGGTCGTTGGATCAGGCGGTCGGTGCCTTGGGGTTGCGAGGTGCAGCGGCGCTGCATCTCTCTGGGCTCCATTGTTCGAATCGACCCCGGAGCGCTCAATGCAGGCGCGGGGCGACTTCGGTTGCGCGGCGGGATCGCTGGCTCCCTCGTGTGAGGGGGTGGGGCGGCCGGCGGAAGAAACACTCACGGCGCCGGCTCAGGCTGGCCGGGATAATCGGCCGGCGGCAGGGAGCCGCGAAGGCAGCAGCGACGATGGCGAAAGTGGCGGTGATCGAGGACGACGTCCCGACCAGCAATCAACTGAAGGGATGGATCGAGTCGGCCCGCGCCGACATCGAGGTGCACCAGTGGTTCACCCGCGACGACGCCGAGGCCGCGCTGGCCCGCGAGGCCTACGACGTGGTGGTGCTCGACATCGAGCTGGGCCGCGAGCGGCATGCCGGCGTGGCCATCATCAACACCATCAACAAGCAGCGCGGCACACCGGTGCTGGTGGTGTCGGCCATGCCGGCCACGATCTACCGCAGCATCATGAAGGCGCTGGACGCGTGGGACTACCTGCAGAAGACCACCTTCGAGGAGTCGGACTTCATCGACACCTTCCTCGAAATCCTGCGTGCCGCGCGCGAGCAGGCCGCCACGCGCGGGGTGGCCAGCCCACCGGCCGGCGACGAGCTGTCGCTCGACCCGCTGCGCCAGGGTTCGCCGCTGTGGCGCGGCCAGCGCGTCAACCTGCCGCTGACGGCGCAGCGCATCCTGGCCGCGCTGTACCAGCGCCGCGGCGAGGTGGTGTCCTATGACGACCTCTACCAGGTGGTGAAGAGCGGCCGCAACCGCGACAACATCCGCAAGCACGTCAGCACCATCCGCGACGCCTTCCGCGAGATCGACCCCGGCTTCGACGGCATCGAGAACGTGCCGATGCGCGGCTTCCGCTGGGCGGCCGCGCGCCGATGAAGCGCTGGCTGCGCCTGCGCCCGCGCCTGCCCTTCGGGCTGCGGGTGTTCTTCCGCGGCGCGTTCGCGCTGCTGGCCTGCGCCACGCTGGCGCTGGCCGTCAACGTGCTGCAGGACGAGAAGCAGCGCAGCCACCGCAACTACCAGGACGGGCTGCTGAAGAACCAGGCCCAGATCGCCGCCCGCCTGCGCCACCCCACCGGCCAGCTCGCGCTGCTCAACCCCGGCATTGCCGCACACGCGGTGACACCGCTGCGCCCGCTGGTGCTGCCCTTCTCGGCCATCGACTTCGACGACAAGGCCAAGGCCCAGCAGGCGGTGGAGATGGCCGGCTGCCATGTGCAGTACCCGGACTCGGCCAGCCTGTGCGTGGCAGTAGGCAACAACCCCTATGCCGGCGGCTTCCTCTACCTGGTGGGCAGCTTCATCAGCGGCGAGCTGGCGCCGCACGCGGTCGGCGAACTCGACTTCAGCACCTCGCACCGGGTGGCGATCGAGGTGGCGATGCGCGGACGCACCTTCCGCTGGATCGCGCCCTTCGAGGCGCTGGACGACGGCAACGCCCCCGGCGTGCGCGGCCGGCTCACCGGCTATTCGGCCGACGCGCCCATCGTCCACGGCACGCGCTCGGTACGCGACTTCCGCGGCTGGCTCTGGCAGGACGGGCGCTGCCTGGAGGCGGGCGACACGGCCGCCGACTGCCGCCGGCGCTCCTTCTTCTCGGTGCGGCTGCCGGTGGACCTGTTCCGCGACGCGTTGTTCCAGAAGCGCCCGGTGTGGCCGCCGCCCGACCTCGACCAGATCGTGACCCGCCTGCAGGTGCTGGCGCCCGGCGACGGCAGCCCCCTGTTCGACAGCAACGCCGACGGCGCGGCGCGCCCCTTCTCGCTGGCCGACCTGCGACCGCTGCTGCTGCCCGGCGAGACCTTGAGCGTGCGCCGGCTGGGCAGCCCGGCCGGCACGCCGGCGCCCGAGCTGTTCCGGCTGACCGGCGCCGCCGACGCGGCCGATCCTGCCTCGCCCTGGATGGACCGGCTGATCCGCCGACTGCCGGTGGAGGGCTATGAGGCGCCGATCGTCTCGCGCGAGGTGATTGCAACGCCGCTGGGCCGCTACGAGCTGACACTCACCGGCGACGTGCGCACCGTCAATCGCAACCTGGCGGCGGTGGCCACGCGGGTGTCCTGGTTCGTCGGCGCCATGCTGCTGGCGGTGCTGCTGACATGGCTGGCCATCGAGGTGCGCATCATCCGCCGCATCACGCTGCTGACACGGCGGGCCGCCAGCGTTTCCACCGGCGTGCGTGGCGCCGACGGGCTGGCCCGCATCGACCTCTCGGACCTGCGCGGTGGCGACGAGCTGGGCGTGCTGGCGCAGGGCCTGCAAGACCTGCTGCAGCGCGTCAACGAGGACGTGAAGCGGGAGCAGATCCGGGCCGAGCAGGAGAAGGACATGTGGCAGGCGGTCGGGCACGAGATCATGTCGCCGCTGCAGTCGCTGATGGCGCTGCATGGCACGCCCGACGACCCGAGCCACCGCTACATCAGCCGCATGCAGCAGGCGGTGCGGGTGCTCTACGGCCATGCCTCGCCGAGCGAGGCCTTTGACGCGACCACGCTGGCGCTGCAGGCGCTCGACGTCAACGAGTTCCTGGCGCATGTCGCCGGCAACGCGCCCTACACCGGCATCGAGTCGGTCGTCTTCGATGCCCTGCCCCAGCCGGTGCAGGTGCGGGCCGACGAGTACTCGCTGGAAGACGTGGTGACCCACGTGCTGCGCAACGGCGACCGCTACCGGCCGCCGGGCACGCCCATCCAGATGCGGCTGGAGGTGGGTGACAGCGAGGCCCGGGTGCTCATCCACAACCAGGGGCCGCCGGTGCCGGCCGACATGCTGGAGAAGATCTTCGAGTACGGCGTGTCCGACGCGCAGGACGCGGCGGCCCTGGGGCAACGCGGCCAGGGCCTGTTCGTCGCCCGCACCTACATGGCCAAGATGGGGGGCAGGATCACGGCCCGCAACCAGCCGGACGGGGTGGTGTTCGAGCTGGTGTTGCAGCGATCGAGCGCCGTGACGGCGCGCCCCTGATCCGGTGGCTGCAGCTGGAGAAGGCGCTCGCGGCGCGGTGACTGCCACCTGTGCAGAATCCCGGCGTGCAGGAGCGCGGCCGCGCCGGCGACGGCTCTGTCGGCAGGACCGCCCTGGACGGCGGGCCGGGGCTGCTTTCGCATTGGCGCGCCCGGCTCGCGCAGCACTGCTGCCAGAGGCTGGAGGGCCGCGGCGGGGTCGCCGCGGGCACGCCCTCGTGCTGCCGTCCCGGCTGCTGCGGGTGACGGGATCCGGGTTCGCTGCGCCCCGCGGCTGCACGGGCAGCGCATGGCGCTCCATGCCGCTCCTTGCGGGCCGGCACCCGCCGTATCGGGGCATCGTTTTCGCCCCGCCTGCTTCAGCCTGCCCGCGCGGCGCTCTCTGGCGCCGCATCAGCACCTGCCGGCGTGAGGCCATCGCGCCCCGGCCGAAGGGCCGCCCCGGCGTTCAGGCCTGCTGCGCCGCAGCGCCCTCCAGGCCCTTCGCCACTTCATCCGCCACCCCGAGCACCAGCCCGGCCGCCACGCCGCCGGCGCGCACCTGCCGCAGCGCACGAGGCAGTACCTCGCCCACCAGGCGGGCGGTGTCCGCCGCCAGCAGCGTGCGCTGGTGCGGCGTGCCGCTGCCGCCACACAGCACCAGGTACTCGAACAGCGCCGACGCTTCCCACAGCCGGTAGGGCTCGGCCTCGAAGACCGGCTGCAGGCCGGCGAACTCCGGCATCCGCTTCAACGCAAGCAGCAGCTCGCGGCCGCGTGGCGACTTGTCGAGCACCAGGCAGTAGTGCTCGGTGCGGCCGGCGCCGCCGAAGTCGCCCGCCGCCACGCGCCGACGCAGGCTGTCCTCGATCACCTTGAGCTGCTGGCCCTTGCGTTTTGCTTCACCCATCTGGTCCTCTCGATGCCGGGCGGCCGCACCGAAAGAGGCGGCTTTGCCGGCGTTCCAACACCTGTATCCTGTCCGCGGCCGCTGGCGCGCGGGGCCACACTATAGTCGGCCCGCCCCGGCCACGGCGCCGAGGCGTGTAGGCGGCGTCCGACAGCCCGAAGCGGCCCCCGTGAAGCGGCCCTCGGCTCGGCGGGAAGTAGCATCGCTGCAGCCCGATGAAGCCCGACATCCCCCCCATGGCGCCAGCCGCCCGCCCCCGCCACCTCCTGCCCGCCACCGGGTGCCCGGCATGAGCCGCCTGCCGCTCGGCACGCCGGCCGGATGGACGCATGCCTTCGCAGTGCTGGGCAGTGCCGCCATCGTGCTGGGCCTGCTGCACTGGCTGCAGGGGGTGCTCATCCCGATCGCCCTGGCCGTGCTGCTCACCTTCCTGATGAGCCCGCCCATCACCGCCATGCAACGGCGTGGCGTGCCGCGGGTGGTCGCCGTGCTCGCCACGGTGGCGCTGGCGCTCGGCCTGCTGGTGGGCATCGGCTGGACGGTGGCACATCAGGCCACGCGGCTGGTGGACGACTTCCCGCGCTATGAGCGCAACCTCACCGTCAAGATCAGCGACCTCCGGCGCGACGACCACAGCGTGCTCGACCGCCTGCAGCGCATCATGGCCCGCGTCTCGCGCCAGCTGCAGAAGGCCCAGGTGCTGCCCGAGCCCGAGGGCGGCACGCCGCGCACCGTGCGGGTGGTGGAGGACGGCGGGCTTTTCCAGGTGGGGCGGCTGTGGGCGGCCTTCGGCCCCATCATCGAGCCGGTCTCGATGGTCGGCTTCGCCTTCGTGCTGGTGATCTTCATGCTGTTGCGGCGCGAGGACCTGCGCGACCGCCTCATCACGCTGGTGGGCCAGGCCCGGCTGGTGGCCACGACCAAGATGCTGGACGAGGCAGCCGAGCGCATCAGCCGCTTCCTGCTGATGCAGTTCGCCATCAACGCCAGCCACGGGGTGGCCGTGGCTGCCGGGCTGGCGTTGATCGGGGTGCCCTATGCGGTGCTATGGGGCCTGCTGGCCGCGGTGCTGCGCTACGTGCCCTACCTGGGGCCCTGGATCGCGGCGGTCTTCCCCTTGCTGCTGAGCCTGGTGGTCGATACCAGCTGGGCGCCGGCGCTGCAGGTGCTGATGCTGTTCCTGGTGCTGGAGTCCATCAGCAACATGGTGGTGGAGCCGGTCCTGTACGGGCGCGGCATCGGCGTGTCGGAAACCGCCACGCTGGTGATGGTCGCCTTCTGGACCTGGCTGTGGGGCCCCATCGGCCTGCTGCTCGCCACGCCACTGACGGTCTGCCTGGTGGTGCTGGGCCACTATGTGCCGGCCCTGCGCTTCTTCGACACGCTGCTGGGCGACCGGCCGGCGCTGGCGCCCGGCGCGCGCTTCTACCAGCGCCTGCTGGCCCGCGACCGGCACGAGGCGGCCGAAGTGGCGGCCGAACAGGTGCGCCAGCTTGGCTTGCCGGCGGTCTTCGACGACCTGATGATGCCGGCCCTGTGCTATGCCCGGCGCGACCTGGAGCGCGGCGCGCTTGACGAGGACGACGTGGCCTTCGTCGTCGAGACGGTGCAGGAACTGGCGCTGGAGCTGGACGCGGCGCAAGCGCCCCGCGTGCTGCCACGCGAAGGCCCGCCGGCGGTCGCCATGCCGCTGCTGGTGGTGCCGGTACGCGACGCCTCGGCCGCTGCGGTCGCCATGCTGCTGCAGCGCCTGCTGGAGCCGGGCGGCTTCGCGCTCGACACCTGCGACCCCGGCGCCCTCGCCTCCGAGGTGGCGGCCGAGCTGGAGGCCCGGCCCGCACCGGTGGTCTGCATCATCGTGGCCAGCGCCTCGGCGCTCGCCTATGCGCAGCTGTTGTGCAAGCGGCTGCACACCCATCCGCTGCAGCCGCGGCTGGTGGTGGCCTGCCTGGGCCGTCACCTGGACCCGGCAAGCACCTGCAGCACCTTGACGGCCGCTGGCGCGGACCGGGTGGCCACCACGCTGGCCGAGGCACGGGCCGAGCTGTCGGCCCTGCGCTCGCAGCTGGCGAATGCGCATCTGCCGGCCTGGTCGACCGCACCGGACGAGGCAGCTCCGCTGCCCGCCCGGGTGCCGGCCGTCTCGCTCGACCTGCCGCCGGCCTGAGGCCGGGCGGCGCCGCTGATCAGCCCAGCTGCAGCCGCTGGCGGCTGTGGAACTCGCGCCACTCGCCGGTCACCGGATCGAGGAAGGCGAGCGAGCGCGCCAGCAACTGCAGCGGCCGGCTGTAGTCGGGCGGCAGCTCCGGATCGGGCTCCGGCAGATGCTGCGGGTAGATCTGGTCGTTGAGGATGGGAATGCCCAGCGCCGCCATCTGCACCCGCAACTGGTGCCGCTGGCCCGTGACCGGGCTCAGGCCATAGCGGGCGCGGCCCTCGCCCACTTCGAGCAGCTCGAAGGCGGTCTCGGCATTCGGCTCGCCCGGCACCTCGCGCATGGTCATGAAGGACGCGCCTTCCTCGATGCGGCTGCGCCGCACCGCCGGCAGCACCAGCCCCGGATGCCACGGCGCGATGGCCTCGTAGGTCTTGAACACCAGCCGGTCGCGGAACAAGGCCTGGTAGCGGTTGCGGTCGGCCGGCCGCACCGTGAAGGCCACCACGCCGGCCGTCTCGCGGTCGATGCGGTGCATCGGCGCCAGCGTGTCGATGCCCAGCCGCCGCTTCAGCCGCACCAGCAGCGTCTCCTGCAGATAGCGGCCCGAAGGCGTCACGCTCAGGAAGTGCGGCTTGTCGGCCACCACCAGGTGCTCGTCCTGGAACAGCACCGTTTCCTGGAACGGCACGGCATGCTCGCGCGGCAGGCTGCGCCAGTACCAGACCCGGGTCTGCGGCCGGTAGGGCGCCTCGGGTGCCAGCGGCCGGCCATGGTCGTCGACCACCTCGCCGGCCGCCAGCCGCGCCAGCCAGGCGGCATGGCTGACACCGGGCAGACGCTCGGCCAGGAAATCGACCAGGCGGCTCCAGGGGCCGCAAGGCAGCGCGACACAGCTCGGGCTGACGCCGTCGCGCGTCGGCAGCGGCGCGGCGGGACGGGGGCGCGCCATCAGGGCTGGGCCGCGTCGAGGCGGCGGGCACGCTGCAGCCGCCAGGCGCCGTCCGGCTGGTCGGCATAGACCTGCTCGGCCGTCGTCGCGGTCTCCTGCAGCCGGGTGTCGAGCGCAATGCGGTTGTCGAACACGAAGCACTCGCCCTCCCAGTCGCGCCAGGCATCGGGCATCGCCTGGAAGTAGTGCAGGATGCCGCCCTCCAGCTCCAGCACCTGCAGGCCCAGCTCCTGCTGCATCCAGCCGCTGGTCTTCTCGCAGCGGATGCCGCCGGTGCAGTACATCGCCACCCGCTTGCCGTTGCGCTTCCATTCCGCTGCATGCGCCTCGACAAAGCGCGGGAAGTCGCGGAAATGGCTCACCTGCGGATCGACCGCCTGCCGGAAGCGCCCCAGGCGGAACTCGAAGCTGTTGCGGTTGTCGAGCACCACCACATCGTCGCGGCCCAGCAGCCCGCGCCATTCCGCCGGCGACACCACCGTGCCACGCTGCGGCAGGTCCGGCACGCCGACGCTGACGATGGCCGCCTTGCGGTGCACCTTCAGCCGCCCGAAAGGCGGCGTGCGGCAGGCGCTGCGCTTGAACGCCATGCCGGCCAGCAAGGGACCGAGCAGGGCGTCGCCCAGCAGTTCGCGCTCGAAGGTGTCCAGCGCCGCCGCGGTGCCGGCCAGCACGCCGTTGACGCCCTCGGCCGCGACCAGCACGCTGCCCAGCAGCGACCGGGCCAGTTCGCGCAGGCGCAGGGCGCAGCCATCGGGGTCGGGCAGCGGGACGAAACGATAGAAGGCGATGTGGAACAGCAGGGGGCTGCCCTCGCCGGGAACAAGCGGGCTCATGGCCGCCATTGTCGCCAAGCGGCGCGGGCGCCGTTGCGCAGGGCGGCCCGGCGCCCCGCGCCGCCGGCCGGGAGAACGCCGGCCTGCGCACTATTTCACGGCCTGCGCCGAGTGCCGCGGCTTGCAGGGTTTGACCGGGTGCCACGCCACACCAGCGGACTATGATGCCCCGCGCTGCCTTCATGGCAGCCGCGGCATGCAGGGGCAGGATGAGGCCCTGCAGCGCCGTGTCCCCGGTCCATCAGAAGACCCGCCTGAACCCAGGAGAACACCATGCAAGACACCCTCCCCTCGCTGCCGCGCCGGCACCTGCTGGCCGGCACGGCCGGCGCGCTGGCAGCCGCCGGCCTCGGCACCTGGAGCCAGGCCGCCGCAGCCCAGACCCAGGCGGCGGCAAAGCCGCTGCCCGCCTACGCCGCCTGGAAGTCCGACAGCAGCCTGATCGTCCACAGCTCCAACACGCTGGAGACGCGGCGCAGTGCCTTCGGCAGCAGTGTCATCAC
Source organism: Eleftheria terrae (assembly GCF_030419005.1). Taxonomy (NCBI): domain Bacteria; kingdom Pseudomonadati; phylum Pseudomonadota; class Betaproteobacteria; order Burkholderiales; genus Eleftheria; species Eleftheria terrae. Next base: position 252,233 of record NZ_CP106951.1, on the reverse strand, counting down.
GCCGTCCGAGCAGCTCTATGTGCGCAACAACCTGCCGCCGCCCGATGCCGCGGTGCTGGCCGACCGCGATGCCTGGGTGCTCACCATCGAGGGCGTGCAGCACCCGCGCGATCTGACGCTGGGCCAGCTCAAGAGCCTGGGCCTGGAGACGGTGGCCACCGTGCTGCAGTGCTCGGGCAACGGCCGCGGCTTTTTCCCGAGCAAGCCGAGCGGCACGCCATGGACGGTCGGTGCGGCGGGCTGCGTCATGTGGAGCGGCGTGCCACTGCGCCGGGTGGCCGAGGCGCTGGGCGGTGTGGCCGACGGCATGGCCTACATCACCGGCACCGGCGGCGAGAAGCTGCCGGAAGGCATCGATCCAAAGAGCATCGTGGTGGAGCGCTCGGTGCCGCTGAAGGCCCTGGAAGACGCGCTGCTGGCCTGGGAGATGAACGGCGCACCCATCCCGCTGGCGCATGGCGGGCCGCTGCGGCTGATCGTGCCGGGCTACCAGGGCGTCAACAACATCAAGTACGTCAAGCGGCTGGCCTTCACCGCCAGCGAGAGCCAGGCCAAGATCATGTCGCACGGCTACCGGGTCACCCCGCCGGGCGCCAAGGCCGACCCCAGCCAGCCCTCGGTGCTCGAGATGAGCGTGAAGTCCTGGATCAATTCGCCCCATGCCGACGGCGCGCCGCTCACGGCCGGCATGGTGCAGATCCACGGCGTGGCCTTCGGCGGCACCGAGGCGGTCAAGCGGGTCGAGGTCTCGACCGACGGCGGCAAGACCTGGCGCGAGGCCCGCTTTGTTGGACCCGACCTGGGCAAGTTCGCCTGGCGCCAGTTCGCGCTGACGGCCGAGCTGCCGGCGGGCACCCACCTGCTGGCGAGCCGCGCGACCGACGCCGCCGGCAATGTGCAGCCCGAGGCGCGGGTGGAGAACGTCGGCGGCTACAACAACACCAGCTGGCGCGACCACGCGGTGCAGGTGACGGTGGCCTGAGCATGGTGCGCGAGCCGACCCTTGCCACGCTGCGCCGGCGCCTGCGAGCCAGCCTGTGGCTGATGGCCGGGGCCGCGCTGCTGCCCGCAGCGCGCGCCGCCGACGACGACGCGGCCCGGCTCGCGCTGGGCCGCAAGCTCTTCACCGAGGCCGCCGTGCCGGCCTGCAAGCTGTGCCACACGCTGAAGGACGCCGATGCCGAAGGCGCGGTGGGCCCGGTGCTGGACGAGCTGAAGCCCGATGAGCGGCGCGTCGCCACGGCGCTGCGCAACGGCCTTGGCAACATGCCCTCCTACCGCGCCAGCCTCACGGACGAGCAGATCGAGGCCCTCGCCCGCTACGTTTCCAAAGCCAGCGGCGCGACGCGCTGAGCGCATTCGCGCGCCGGACCACACCGCCGGTGCAAGCGGTGCAGTGCACGCCCTGCCGGGGGAGCCGCGCCGACGGTTGGCAGGCGGCGCCGCGGGACATGCCCCGCGGCGCGACCGCTGACGGTACCCGCGCACGCCGGACCACACCACCCCGGCAGTCCGTGCCCCACTCGTCGTCGGAACAGTGCGGCCATTGGCAGGCCGCCCGGCATGCAGCGGCTTGCCCATGGCGGGCCGGCCTGCGGCACCGGCCTCAATCCAGCCGCACCACCACCTTGCCGAAATGCCCGCCCGACGCCAGGTAGGCAAAGGCCTGCGGTACCTCGTGGAAGCCGAACTCCCGGTCGATCACCGGCTCGATGCCGCGCTGCTCCACGAAGCGCTGCAGTTCCGACTGGTGCTCGGCGCTGCCCACCAGCACCCCCTCCAGCCGCTTGCCACCGAGCAGCAGCGGCATCGGGTCGAAACCCTGCCCGAGGCCCGCCAGCACACCGATCAGCGCCACCCGGCCGCCGTCCCGCGTGGCAGCCACCGAGCGGTCCAGCGTCCCGGCGCCGCCCACCTCCAGCACCAGGTCGACGCCGCGCCCGCCGGTGCGGCGCAGCACCTCGTCCTGCCATTGCGGCGTGTCGCGGTAGTTGATCAGCTCGTCGGCCCCCAGGCTGCGTGCCCGCGCCAGCTTCGCATCGCTGGACGAGGTGAGCACCACCCGCAGCCCCGCCGCCTTGGCCAGCTGCAGGGCCCACACCGACACCCCGCCGGTACCCAGCAGCAGCACCGTGTCGCCCGGCCGGGCAGCGCCATGGTGGAACAAGGCGGTCCAGGCCGTCACGCCGGCCACCGGCACGGTGGCGGCCTGCTGGAAGTCCAGCGTGGCGGGCTGGGCCAGCAAGCCGTCCTCGTCGAGCACCACCTGCTCGGCCAGCACGCCGTCCAGATGGGCGCCCAGCGCGATCTGGCTCACGCCCGCGGGCCGCTCGCCGCTGCGCCAGCCCTGGAAGAAGGTCGTCACCACCCGGTCGCCGGGGCGGAAGCGGCGCACCGCGGCGCCCACCTCGAGCACCTCGCCGGCACCGTCGGAGGTCGGCACCGGCCGTGCATTGCTGCCGCTGGGATACCAGCCGCGCACCAGCATCAGGTCGCGGAAGTTGAGCGAGACGGCGCGCATTCGCACGCGCACCTCGCGCGGGCCGAGCGGCCGCGCCTCGATGTCCACGCGCTCCAGCCCGGCGATGTCCTGGCCGGGAACGATGCGGTATGCCTTCATGTCGATGTCCTCCTGGGAAGCGGCAAGGGAAACGCCGCAGGTTGCTGACAGGAGGACACTCTATGGTTGCCCCATGGGCGACAGTGGATCATTCATCTCGGCACTGTGTTTCCCACAAGGCAACAATCTTCTGCATATCATCCGCGCATGAACGACCGACTCACCGGCATCGACGTCTTCGTGCAGGCCGTCGAGGCCGGCAGCTTCTCGCTGGCGGCCGAGCGGCTGCGCCTGACCCGATCCGCGGTGGCCAAGGCGGTCGCCCGGCTGGAGCAGCGCCTGGGCACGCGGCTGTTCCACCGCACCACCCGCTCGCAGAGCCTGACGGAAGACGGCCAGGCCTTCTTCGAGCGCTGCGTACGCGCGCTGGCAGAGCTGGAGGCCGCCGAGGCCGAGCTCGATTCCGGCCGCCGGGAGCCGAGCGGCCGCCTGCGCGTCAGCGCGCCGGTGGTGCTCGGCCGGCAATGCGTCGCGCCCTTGCTGCTGCCGCTGGTGACCCGCCATCCCCGGCTGGACATCGAGATGTGCTTCAGCGACCGGGTGGCCGACCTGGTGGAGGACGGCTACGACCTGGCGGTGCGGGTCGGCCCGCTGCCCGACAGCAGCAGCCTGGCCGCCCGGGCGCTCGGCATGCAGCGCATGGGCATCTGCGCCGCCCCGTCCTACCTGGCGCGCCACGGGCGGCCTGCCAGCTTCGACGACCTGGCGCACCACACCGGCATCCTCTACCACCGCCACGACGGCGACAAACCCTGGCGCTTGCAGCACGACGACGGGCAGCTGCGCGAGGTGCGGGTGCAGGGCCGCGTGCGGCTGGACGACCTGCAGGCCATTGCCGACGCGGCACTGGCCGGCGTGGGCCTGGCCTGGCTGCCCTGCTGGCTCACCGCGCCCCACCTGCGCAGCGGTGCGCTGGAGCTGGTGTTCAGCAGCGAGCGGGTTGCGCCGGTGGAGATCCAGGCGGTCTGGCCGCAAAGCCGCTACCTGGCCGCCAAGACCCGGGTGGCCATCGACACGCTGGTGGCCGGCCTGCCGCCGCTCCTCGGCATGGGGTCGGCGGCGGCCGCCACCGGTGCCAGGCCCACCGAGCGGCCCACCCCGAATGCCGGCTGCATCGTCGAGCCCGCTGTGCCATGATGCGGCGCGTGATGTCCTCCCTCCCCCGCCCACGCCGCACCTGCTGCCTGCCCACGGCCCATGCCGCTGGCGCAAGCTCGCATACAAGCGGCGCCACGGCCTTGGCGCCCGCGCGGCGCGCGCTCCTTCGAATTCGACCGGATCGCTGAGCTGCGGCTGCGGCCGGTGCTCGGCGGTCCCGCCGCCTCGCCGTGCCAACCCGCACGCCCACCGCATCCAGATTCGAATGGAGAGATTCCAGATGACCGCCGTCCTCACGCCCACCACCGCCCACCCGCTTGCCGAGTACCCGACCCTGCAGGACATCCGCGCCGCCGCGGCCCGCCTGGCCGGGCAGGTGCTGGAAACCCCGGTCTGGCGCTGGCAGACCGGCATCGTCGCTGAAGCACTGCAGCCGTCCACCGAGGTGTGGCTGAAGCTGGAGCTGTTCCAGCGCACCGGCACCTTCAAGCTGCGCGGCGCGCTCAACACCATCGCCACCCTCGACGCCGCGGCCCTGCAGCGCGGCGTGGTCGCCGCCAGCGCCGGCAACCACGCGATGGCGGTGGCCTATGCGGCCCGCGTGGCCGGCACCTCCGCCAAGGTCGCGATGCCCCGGCACGCCAGCCCGGCCCGCATCGCGGCCTGCCGGGCGCAGGGCGCCGAAGTGGTGCTGGCCGACAGCGTGCACGACGCCTTTGCCCGGGCCCAGGCCCTGGTCCTCGAAGAGGGGCGCACGATGATGCACCCCTTCGACGGCCCGCTCACCGCGCAAGGCACCGGCACCCTGGGGCTGGAGGTGATGCAGCAGCTGCCCGAGCTGGATGCGGTGGTGGTGCCGGTGGGCGGCGGCGGCCTGTGCGGCGGCATTGCCGCGGCGGTCAAGCAGCTGCGGCCGCAGTGCCAGGTGTTCGGTGTCGAACCCTTCGGCGCCGATGCGATGTACCGCAGCTTCCAGGCGGGCACGCCGCAGTCGCTGGCGACGGTGGACACCGTGGCCGACAGCCTGGGCGCGCCCTATGCGCTGCCCTACAGCTTCGGCGTCTGCCGGCGTTTCGTTGATGAGATCGTGCGGGTCTCCGACGACGAGCTGTGCCAGGCCATGCACCACCTGTTCCGCGACATGAAGCTGGTGACCGAGCCGGCCGCGGCGACCGCCACCGCCGCCCTGCTCGGGCCGCTGCGGCAGCGGCTGGACGGCCGCCGGGTGGGCCTGATCGTGTGCGGCTCCAACATGGATGTGCCACGCTACGCCGAGCTGCTGGCGCGCGGTGCTGCCGCCTGAGCCCCCCCGGCGGCCGCCGGCACGCCCTGGGGCTGCGGGCTTGCCACAGGGCCGGCCGGGCAGGGTATAAAGCGGCCTCTGCGTTTTTGGCTCGCCCTCCGTGGCGACGACCGCTTTCGCTGCCCGCCTCCCAGTGCCCGTCCCCGTGAACCCAGAACCGATCCCGGCCGGCATCCGCCACTTCATCCTGACGCAGGTGGACTCCATCGCGCACATGGAGGCCTGGTCGATGCTGTGGCGCGAACCCGATGCGACGTGGACGGCTGACCAGGTGGCCGGGCGTCTCTACATCGCGCCCGCCGAAGCGGCCCGCGTGCTGGAGCGGCTGGTCAGCCAGGGGCTGGCACAGCGGCGTGGCAAGGGCTATGGGTGGGGCCCGGCCTCCGAAGCGCTGGCAAGACAGGCGGACGAACTCGCGCGGCTGTATGCCAGCCACCTGATTCCCGTCACGAACCTGATCCATGCCAAGCGCGACAATCGCATCCAGGAATTCGCGGATGCCTTCAAGCTCAGGAAAAAAGGCGACAGGACATGATGGCCAGCACGATCTACTTCCTGTGCGCGCTCACCGCGGTGCTGTGCGCGGTGCTGCTGCTGCAGGCCTGGGCCAAGGGCCGCTATCGCCTGCTGCTGTGGAGCGGCCTGTGCTTCGTGGGCCTGGCACTCAACAACCTGCTGCTGGTGGTGGACAAGCTGCTGGTGCCCAGCGTCGACCTGAGCGTGCCGCGCTCCTTGCTCGCACTGCTGGCCATGCTGGTCCTGCTGTACGGCCTGATCCTCGATTCGGAGTGAGCCCATGGTCAATGCCTTGCTGATGGGTGCGATCGCCATGGCCTCGGTGGTGGCCTCGCTGTTTTTCCTGCGCTTCTGGCGCCGCACGCGCGACCGCTTTTTCCTGCTGTTCGCGCTGGCCTTCCTGCTCGACGCACTGAACCGCGTCGCGCTGGGACTGGCCTTGCCGCCCCACGAGGAAGCGCCACTGGCCTATCTGGTGCGCCTGCTGAGCTTTGCCCTGATCCTCGGCGCCATCGTCGACAAGAACCTGCGCGGCCGCCGCAAAGGCTGAAGCAGCCAGCCGGTTGCCCCGCCGCACTCCGCCTGCGCCCTGCCGGCGTCTTGCCGCTACTTACGCCTGATACAGCGGGCCCCCTCTTTGGACGGCTCCCACACGGCGCCATTGCGGATAGCTTCTAGCGCGGCTGCCGCTGCCCGCGTCGCGCCCTCTCACAGGACGGCAGGCGTGGGCTGATCGGCAGGTCCGCCCACGCTCAGCCCCATCACAACACTCAGGAGTCCGCATGCATCCGCAACATCCCACTTCCCCGGCCGCCGGTGAAGCGGTCGAGCAGCACCCGAGCCCGATGTCCCGACGCCACCTGCTGCTTGGCACCGCCTCCTGCGCCCTGCTTGCCGCCTGCGGCGGCGGTGGCCACACCGGCAGCGAAGCCGCCAGCGATGCCGGCACCGCGCCTGCCGCCGGCAGCGACGCCTCGGCCACCGGCCATGCGACAGCCGAAGACTGGCAGTCGGCCCGCGACACCCGCTGGCAGGAGCAGCTCGCCAGGCTGAAGGCGCAGAAGTACGTGACCGCCGCCAGCGCCCGGCTCGATGATGTCGTGAAGGCCATTCAGCGCGCCGTGCAGGACAAGCACTACACCGTGCTGCTGCCGGCCGGCGACACCTGGCTCGAAGACGACTGGAACCCGGCCGCGCTGGTGCCCGCCGGCCAAGGCCCGCTGACCCTCTTCACCGAGGGCCGGCACGCCTTCACCGGCAAGGGCAGGCTCAAGCTCGACCGGGCCATGCGCCTCTACAACTGCTGGTTCCGCCAGCGCTCGCCGGACCAGGTCTATGCCGGCTGGGTCAACGGCCTCGTGCTGCAGTTCAACCGCTTCACCGACCCGGCCCCGAAGTCGCAGGCGCTGCGCCTCCATCCGGTGGGCTGGGACAGGTACAACAAGGTCGATTTCCAGTGGAACGACATCGGCGGCATCGGTGCCAACGGCCAACCCGCCCCCTATGCCTACGGCGTCTATGCCGCCGACCTGCGCGACTCGGTGCTGAGCCACAACCGCATCCGCCTGGACGGGCGCGACGAGATCAAGGGCCGCTGCATCTGGTACGAGGGCGGCTGGAACAACCAGTTCGTCTCGAACTACATCGACGGTGGCTTCATCGGCATCACCGCCGTCGTGATGGGCCTGCCCCAATCCACCACCGGGCAGAACTCGCATGCGCCGAACCAGTCGCACCTGGACAACCTGATCCAGGGCAACACCTTGCGCAACATCGTCGAGGAGTCCATCAGCTACGACGCCCACGCCGAGGGCGGCCTGTGGCATCCGGTGGTGGATGTGTTCGACCTGGCCCGCGTCGGCGGCAGCGAATACGGCAAGACCGGCACGCCCGAGCGGCCCGCGGTGCTGGTGCCGGTCAACCCCAACCTGCCGAAGGACGCCCTGCCCTTCAGCGAGAAGCTCTACCAGGACTACTTCGTGGTCTGGAACTCCGGCCCGCTGACCGGCAAGTACGCCCAGATCTGGAAGTGCACCCTGCACGACAACGGCCGCCTGATGGCCTTCTGGCTGCGCAGCCCGCGCCACGCCGACAACCTGGTGTTGAAGGCCGGCGCCAAAGGGCTGCGGCTGGGCGAGCTGACGCAGGAGGACTTCACGCTGATCGCCAACAACCACAAGGTCTCGATCGGCGCGGTGGCGGCCAACATCCGCATCGAGGACAACCTCATCTACAGCAAGGCGTACTCGGGCAAGAACACCACCGCCATCGGTTTGTGGGGCACCGGCCTGGGCTTCCGGATCAGCGGCAACCAGATCATCGACGAGGGCGGCGCCGCCGACTTCAAGAGCCGCACGTCCATCAGCGTCACGCACGTCGGTGGCGTGAGCGCAAAGACGGTACCCGAAACCTACACCGGCCCCGACGGCCAGCCGGCCGTGCGCGAGGTGTTCTGCGGCCACGGCACGCAGACCCGGGTGGGGCTGCTGGTCGGCCATTCGGTGGTCGAGAAGAACGAGATGGGCCAGCTGCCGTTGCGCATCACGCTGAAGGAATACGGCGGCTACGGCGACTACCGCGAGATGGGCACCTCGCCGATGGTGATCCGCGACAACACCGGCGTGCCGGCCGGCCAGCCGGTCTTTGGCGTCTGGGGCGCCGGCGGCCCCCCCACCTTCAAGCGCGTCGACCGGTTCTGAGCCCCCTGCCCTTGCCGTGCCGCGCTCTCGGTGCGGCGGGGCGGCCGGCGGGCTGTCCGGCCACGGCGCTTCACCGACCGCCGGCCCTGCTTCGCCCGGCGGTTGGCCACTCCCCTTCCGTCAACAATGGTTGACGGCTGGACATGCGTCAACTAGAGTTGACGCATGTTCGACGCGAAAGACCTTCCCTCCCCTCGCGATCCAGGACAGGCGCTGGCAGCCGTGCTGGCCCTGCGCCTGATGGCGGACCGGCTCGAACAACAGGCCGTGGCGCACGCCTTGCAGCAAGGCTGGTCCTGGGCCGACATTGCCGAGGCACTGGGAGTGACGAAGCAGGCCGCTCACAAGCGCCTCGCGCCGTGGGTGCAACGATGACAACACCGAACCAGGAGGCTGTATGTGGGCAGGCCTGCGCCGCAAGTGGCGCGACATGAAGACGATCAGAACGCTGTGCGAGGGTGCCGAACGCCACGCCCGCCAGCATGGCCAGGCCGAGCCGGGTGCGGAGCACTTCCTGCTGGCGGCCCTCGACCTGCCGGACGGAACGGCGCGGCGCACCTTGCAGCGGCTGCAGCTGCCGCCCGAACGGCTGGCCCAGGCCCTGGCCCAGCAGTACCAGGACGCGCTGCGCCATGTCGGCGTGAACGCCGACGCCTTCGAGCTGGCGCCGGCCGAAGCCGGGCACCCGGGCGGCCACGGGCTCTACAAGGCAAGCGGCTCCGGACAGGCCGTGGTGCAGGCGCTGGCCCGCCATGAGGGTCGCGCACCGGGCTCGCCCCTGTTGGGCGCCCACGTATTGGCAGTCATCGCCTCGATGAAGCACGGTGTCGCGGTACGCACCTTGAAGGCCCTGGGAGCCGACCCGGCCGCCGTGCGAGCGGCCGCCTCCGAAGAGGCAGCCGCCGCGGCCACCTGAGAGGGCGCGGAGGCCCTGGGTGCCCGAGATGCAGGGGGGCCGGTTCAGCCGGTCCCGCCGCCCTCGCTGCGCTGGGCCGGCTGGCGGCCGCTGCCCGTGCGCCAGCCGGCGATGAGCTCCAGGATGTCGGCCGGGCTGGCCGGCTTCACCAGGTGGGCATCGAAGCCCGCCTCGGCGGCCGCCTGGCGGTCTTCCTGCTGGCCGTAGCCCGTCAACGCAATCAACAGGGACCCCTGGGTGGCCGGCTGCTCGCGCAGGCGGCGCGCCACCGCATAACCGTCCAGCCCGGGCAGGCCGATGTCCAGCAGCACCACCTGCGGCTGGTACACCGGTGCGCTGGCCAGCGCCTGCAGGCCGTCGCCGACCGTCTTCACTTCATGGCCTTCAAGGGCCAGCACGGCCGCCACGCTGTCGGCCGCGTCCTGGTTGTCGTCGACGATCAGCACCCGCACCCCGGGGGCCGGGCCCTTCGGCGCGGGCGCCGGCTTGCCGGGCTCGCGCTCGACCACGCTGAGGCACGGCAGGTGCACCCGGAACTCCGCCCCCAGGCCCCGTCCCGCACTGCGCGCCTCGACACGGCCCTGGTGCAGCTCCACCAGGCGCTGCACCAGCGTGAGGCCCACGCCCAGGCCCCCCTGGCTGCGGTCGAGCGACTGCTCGCCCTGCTGGAAGAGGTCGAACACCCGGGGCAGCAAGGACGGCTCGATGCCGATGCCGTTGTCCCGCACCGAGATCACCGCCTGGCCGGCCTCGATGCGCGCACTCAGCTCGATGCGGCCACCGTCCTCGGTGTACTTCGCGGCGTTGTTCAGCAGGTTGGCCACGATCTGCGAGAGCCGGCTGAAGTCGGCCTGCAGCCAGGCCGGTTGCTCGGGCAGCTGTTGCTCCAGCGTGTGGTGACGGGCCTCGATCATTGGCCGCACCGTCTCCACCGCATGGGCGATCACCGCGCTCAGCTCCACCGCCTGACGGTGCAGCACGATCTTGCCCTGGTTGATGCGGGCCACGTCCAGCAGCTCTTCCACCAGGCGGGTGAGGTGCTTCACCTGCCGATCCATCACGTCGCCGGCCCAGCCGATCTTCGGGTCGGGCGGCGCCACCCGGCGGATCACCTCGATGGCATTGCGGATCGGCGCCAGCGGATTGCGCAGCTCGTGCGAGAGCATCGCGAGGAATTCGTCCTTGCGGCGATTGACTTCCTGCAGCTCGGCTTCGGCCTGGCGGCGCTCGACGATCTCGGTCTCCAGGCTGCGGTACAGCCGGGCGTTCTCCAGCGCGATGGCGGCCCGCCCGGCCAGCTCCTCCAGCGGGGCGAAGCCGGGCCCCGCCGGCTCGGCGCCACCGGCCGGTGCGGCCACCAGCAAGGCACCGATGGCCTTGCGGCCGACCATCAGCGGCACTGCCGCGGCTGCCAGCACCGCGTCCGCGCCGCCAGGCTGCGGCCAGGCAAAGCGCGGCAGGTCGATGCGACGCTCGGTCTGCAGGGCCTGGTCCAGCAGCAGCCGGGCCGACTCGGGCAGGCTGGCCCAGCTGCGCTCGGAGGGGCCCTGGTCCACGTCCGCATGGTGCACCAGGCAGGCCGGTGCACCGGGCGGGCCCTGCAGCAGGCGCAGCGCCGCCAGGCTGCCCAGCTCCGGCACCACCAGGCGCATCAGCTCGCGCGAGGCCACCACCGTGTCGAGCGAGCCGCCCAGCACGCGGCTGGCCTGGGCCAGGAACGCCGAGCGGCGCAGGTTGTCCTCAGCCACCCGGCGTGCCGCCTGCTCCGCCGCCAGGGCGACCCGCTCCTCGGCCTGCCGGCGCACCCGCTGCTGCATGGCATACAGGTCGACGAAGACCTTCACCTTGCTGCGCAGCACCTCCGGCACCACCGGCGACAGGATGTAGTCCACCGCGCCCAGCGAATAGCCGCGCGCGGTCTGCATCTCGTCCGCATAGGCGGTGATGAAGATGATGGGGGTGTGGGCCGAGCGCTTGTAGCTGCGGATCAGGCGGGCAGTCTCGAGCCCGTCGATGTCCGGCATGTTGACGTCCAGCAGGATGACCGCGAACTCGCGCTGCAGCACTTCGCGCAGCGCCTCGCTGCCGGAGCGCGCGAAGACCAGGTTCTGGCCCAGGTCCTCGAGCACGGTCTGCAGCACCAGCAGCTTGTCGGGCAGGTCGTCGACGATCAGGATGTTGCCCGGCCGGGGCGCCTCGGCATTCAGCGGTAGCAAGGGCATGGGAACGGAATTCAACGGCACAGCCAGCTCCGCAGGACCGACAACAGGTGAGTGGTGTCGACAGGTTTGGACAGGTAGTCCCAGGCACCGGCCTGGATGCATTTCTCGCGGTCGCCCTTCATTGCCTTGGCCGTCACCGCCACGATGGGCAGCTCGCGCCCGCCGGGCAGCTTGCGGATCTCCTGGATGGTGGCGATCCCGTCCATCTCCGGCATCATGATGTCCATCAGCACGATGTCGATCCCGGCATCCTCCTGCACCAGCCGGATCGCGTCGCGGCCGCTCTCGGCCGAGACGATGACCATGCCGTGGTCGTCCAGCACGGTGGCCAGGGCGAAGATGTTGCGCATGTCATCGTCGACGATCAGGGCCTTGCGGCCGGCGAGGTTGCGCACCTCCGCCTGCAGCTGCTCCAGCGCCGAGCGCTCGGCATTGGGCAGCGACGCGACGCTGCGGTGCAGCAGGAAGGCCGCCTGGTCCAGCAGCTCGGCGCTGCTGTCCGCCCAGCGCAGCGGCACCGGCCGGTGCAGCCTGCGCCAGGCCGATTCGCCGTCCTCGGCCGTGTCGCCATACAGCAGCACCGGCACCGGCCGGCCGGGCGGGAAGGCGTCGATCTCCGCCAGCAGGGCGCCAGGCTCCACCCCGGGCAGCGCCGCGTCCACCACCAGCAGGTCCGGCGCCGGCCCGGCCAGCGCTTCGCGGGCGGCGTCCGGCTGCTCGGCCAGCACCACCTCGGCCTCGCCGGCCAGGCTGTCCTGCAGCAGTCCCCGGGCCGGTGACGGCGGCATGGCCAGCACCACTCGGCGCGGCCGGCGGCTCACGTAGCGGGCCAGGTCGGCCACCGCTTCGTCGACCTGGTCCTTGGACTGCAGCGGCTTGGCCAGGAAGGCCAGCGCACCGCTGGCGAAGGCGCGTTCGCGGGCGTCGTCGGTCGACACCACGGCCACCGGCACATGGCGGGTGGCAAAGTCGGCCTTCAGCCGGTCGAGGATGCGCCAGCCCTGCATGTCGGGCAGGTGGATGTCGAGCGTGATGGCAGCCGGCTGGTATTCCACCGTCATCGACAGCGCCTGCGCGCCGGTGGGGCTCACCAGCCCCTTGAAGCCGTGCTCGTGTGCCGACTCCAGCAGCACCCGGGCAAAGCCCAGGTCGTTCTCGACGATCAGCAGCACGCGGTCGCCGGCCTGGATCTCGTCGCGGTCGTCGCCGGCCAGGTTGGGCGCGCCGACGCTGTCCTCGCCCTCGTCCTGCGAGGCGCCCGGCGCGAGCAGCGCGGCCCGGCTGGCGGCCAGCTCGGGCGCCGGCGCGGGGCGGCGCGGTGCCTCCAGTGCAGGTGGGCGGGCGCTGCGGCCGCTGCGCTGCCCGTTCATCGCCTGCGGCAGGAACAGCGTGAACACGCTGCCCTTGCCCGGCGCGCTGACCAGGCGGATCTCGCCGCCCAGCAGCCGCGACAGCTCGCGGCTGATGGCCAGGCCGAGGCCGGTGCCGCCGTACTTGCGGCTGGTGCTGCCGTCGGCCTGCTGGAATGCCTCGAAGATGATCTGCTGCTTGTCAGGCGAAATGCCGATGCCGGTGTCCGCCACCTCGAAAGCGACGACCTGGGCGGCGCGGTTGAGTTCCTCGTTGTCCGGCGACCAGCCGTCGTGGACCGAGCGCAGCGTGAAGTTCACCTGCCCCTCATGCGTGAACTTGAAGGCGTTGGACAGCAGGTTCTTGATGATCTGCTGCAGGCGCTTCACATCGGTGACGATGCTCTTGGGCAGGGGCGTGTCCACCCGGATCTGGAAGTCCAGCTGCTTGGACTCGGCAAAGTGCCGGAAGCTGCGCTCCACATAGCGCTGCAGCTCGTCCAGCCGCAGCTCGCTGACATCCACCGCCACCGTGCCGGACTCGATCTTGGAGAGGTCCAGGATGTCGTTGATGAGCATCAGCAGGTCGTTGCCGGAGGAATGGATGGTCTTGGAGAACTCCACCTGCTTGGCCGTCAGGTTGCCTTCGGCGTTCTTGCACAGCTGGTCGGACAGGATCAGCAGGCTGTTGAGCGGCGTGCGCAGCTCATGCGACATGTTCGCCAGGAACTCCGACTTGTACTTGGACGTCAGCGCCAGCTGCTCGGCCTTTTCCTCCAGCGCCTGCCGGGCCTGCTCCACTTCCTGGTTCTTGCGCTCCACCTCCTGGTTCTGGTGGGCCAGCAGGCGGGCCTTCTCCTGCAGTTCCTGGTTGGTCTGCTGCAGCTCCTGCTGGCGGCTCTGCAGTTCCTCGGCCAATGACTGCGACTGCTTCAGCAGGTCCTCGGTCCGGCTGTTGGCCTCGATGGTGTTGATGACGATGCCGATACTCTCGGTCAGCTGGTCCAGGAAGGCCTCGTGCGCCGGGTTGAAGCGCTCCAGCGAGGCCAGCTCCAGCACCCCGCGCACCTGGCCTTCGAACACCACCGGCAGCACCAGCACGTCCATCGCGGCGCTTTCGCTCAGGCCGGTGGCCACCCGGAAGGCGGCCGACGGCACGTTGGTGAGCAGGATCTTCTCCTTGTCGAGCGCGCACTGCCCCACCAGGCCCTGGCCCAGCTCGATCTCCTTGCCGTGCGTCTGCTGCCCGCCGGAGGCGTAGCTGGCGAACAGCTTCAGGCGCGGCGTCTCCGAGGCGGTGCTGACCACGTAGAACTCCGCCTGCTGCGCCCGCACCACCGGCGCCAGCTCCGACAGGATCAGCTGGCCCACCGTCACCAGGTCCTTCTGGCCCTGCAGCATGCGGCTGAACTTGGCCAGGTTGGTCTTCAGCCAGTCCTGCTCCGTGTTCTTCTGCGTGGTGTCCTTCAGGTTGCGGATCATCTCGTTGATGGTGTCCTTCAGCGCGGCCACCTCGCCCTGCGCCTCCACCGTGATGGACCGCGTCAGGTCACCCTGGGTCACGGCCGTCGCCACCTCGGCGATGGCACGCACCTGCGTCGTCAGGTTGGCGGCGAGCTGGTTGACGTTCTCGGTCAGCCCCTTCCAGGTACCGGCCGCGCCCGGCACCTTGGCCTGCCCGCCCAGCTTGCCTTCCACGCCCACCTCGCGCGCCACGGTGGTCACCTGGTCGGCAAAGGTGGCCAGCGTGTCGGTCATGCTGTTGATGGTCTCGGCCAGCGCGGCGATCTCGCCCTTGGCCTCCACCGTCAGCTTCTGCTTCAGGTCGCCGTTGGCCACCGCGGTCACCACCTTGGCGATACCGCGCACCTGGCCGGTCAGGTTGCCGGCCATGAAGTTGACGTTGTCGGTCAAGTCCTTCCAGGTGCCGGACACCCCACGCACCTGCGCCTGCCCGCCCAGCCGGCCTTCGGTGCCCACCTCGCGCGCGACGCGGGTCACCTCGGCCGCGAAGGACGAGAGCTGGTCGACCATGGTGTTGATGACGTTCTTGATCTGCAGGATCTCGCCGCGCACGTCCACCGTGATCTTCTGCGTCAGGTCGCCCATCGCGATGGCGGTGGCCACCTTGGACACATCGCGCAGCTGCACCGTCAGGTTGGAGCCCATGGAGTTGACCGAGTCGGTCAGGTCCTTCCAGGTGCCGGCCACGCCCTGCACGTCGGCCTGGCCGCCCAGCTTGCCTTCGGTGCCCACCTCGCGGGCCACCCGCGTCACTTCGGCAGCGAACGACCGCAGCTGGTCCACCATCGTGTTGATGGTGTTCTTCAGCTCCAGGATCTCGCCCTTCACGTCCACCGTGATCTTCTTGGACAAGTCGCCGGCTGCCACCGCGGTGGTCACTTCGGCGATGTTGCGCACCTGCGAAGTGAGGTTGCCGGCCATGAAGTTGACCGACTCGGTCAAGTCCTTCCAGGTGCCGGCCACGCCCTGCACGTCGGCCTGGCCGCCCAGCTTGCCTTCGGTGCCCACCTCGCGCGCCACCCGCGTCACCTCGGCAGCGAAGGACCGCAGCTGGTCCACCATGGTGTTGACGGTGTTCTTCAGCTCCAGGATCTCGCCCTTCACATCCACCGTGATCTTCTTCGACAAGTCGCCCGCGGCCACCGCCTTGGTCACGTCGGCGATGTTGCGCACCTGCGAAGTCAGGTTGCCGGCCATCGAGTTGACCGATTCGGTCAGGTCCTTCCAGGTACCGGCCACGCCCTGCACGTCGGCCTGGCCACCCAGCTTGCCTTCGCTGCCCACCTCGCGGGCCACCCGCGTCACCTCGGCGGCGAAGGAGGACAGCTGGTCCACCATGATGTTGATGGTGTTCTTCAGTTCTGAAATTTCGCCTTTGACATCGACGGTGATCTTCTTCGACAGGTCACCCGCCGCCACCGCGGTGGTCACCTCCGCGATGTTGCGCACCTGCGAGGTCAGGTTGCCGGCCATGAAGTTGACCGACTCGGTCAGGTCCTTCCAGGTGCCGGCCACGCCCTGCACGTCGGCCTGGCCGCCCAGCTTGCCTTCGGTGCCCACCTCGCGGGCCACCCGCGTCACTTCGGCAGCGAACGATCGCAGCTGGTCCACCATGGTGTTGATGGTGGCCTTCAGCTCCAGGATCTCGCCCTTCACATCCACCGTGATCTTCTTGGACAAGTCGCCCGCGGCCACCGCCTTGGTCACGTCGGCAATGTTGCGCACCTGCGAGGTCAGGTTGCCGGCCATCGAGTTGACCGAGTCGGTCAAGTCCTTCCAGGTGCCCGAGACGCCCCGCACCTCGGCCTGGCCGCCCAGCCGGCCCT
Source organism: Eleftheria terrae (assembly GCF_030419005.1). Classification (NCBI taxonomy): domain Bacteria; kingdom Pseudomonadati; phylum Pseudomonadota; class Betaproteobacteria; order Burkholderiales; genus Eleftheria; species Eleftheria terrae. The sequence goes on along the minus strand of NZ_CP106951.1, from coordinate 236,160 downwards.
CGGTGCCCACCTCGCGGGCCACCCGGGTCACCTCGGCGGCGAAGGAGGACAGCTGGTCCACCATGGTGTTGATGGTGGCCTTCAGCTCCAGGATCTCGCCCTTCACGTCCACCGTGATCTTCTTGGACAAGTCGCCCGCCGCCACCGCCTTGGTCACGTCGGCGATGTTGCGCACCTGCGAAGTCAGGTTGGACGCCATCGAGTTGACCGAGTCGGTCAGGTCCTTCCAGGTGCCGGCCACGCCCTGCACGTCGGCCTGCCCGCCCAGCTTGCCTTCGGTGCCCACCTCGCGGGCCACCCGCGTCACTTCGGCAGCGAACGACCGCAGCTGGTCCACCATCGTGTTGATGGTGTTCTTCAGTTCTGAAATTTCGCCCTTGACGTCGACCGTGATCTTCTTTGACAGGTCGCCTGCCGCCACCGCCTTCGTCACTTCCGCGATGTTGCGCATCTGCGAGGTCAGGTTGCCGGCCATGAAGTTGACCGACTCGGTCAGGTCCTTCCAGGTGCCGGCCACGCCCTGCACGTCGGCCTGGCCGCCCAGCTTGCCTTCGGTGCCCACCTCGCGGGCCACCCGCGTCACCTCGGCCGAGAAGTTGCCGAGCTGCTCCACCATCTTGTTGATGGTCTTGGCAGTGCGCAGGAACTCGCCTTCCAGCGCCCGGCCCTCGACCTCCAGCGCCATGCTCTTGGAGAGGTCGCCTTGCGCCACCGCGCCGATCACGCGGGCCACCTCGCTGGTGGGGTGCACCAGGTCGTCGATCAACGAGTTGATGCAGTCGATCGACTCGCCCCAGAAGCCGCGCGCACCGGTCAGCACGGCACGCTGCTTGAGCTTGCCTTCCTTGCCGACCACCTGGCGCAGACGAGCGAGCTCCTGGGCCATTTCGGCGTTGCGCTCGACCACATCGTTGAAGACTTCGGCCAGCTTGCCATGCACCCCGCTCCAGTGCACCGGCAGCCGGGCCGACGCATCGCCCCGTCGAAGGGCGCTCAAGGCGGCCAACATCATGGCCAGGGGTTCGTTGCCGGCCTCTGCTACCACTTGATCGGGCCCGTTCATTGCTTTTCTCCTCAGCGCATGTAACTGACGACGCCGTAATGTCGCCTTGAATTGCCTCCTGCCGGTAACGGCGAGTGACACATACAGGAGGAAAATTGCCAGTGTGCCCTGGCGGCGGACGTTTTGCGCGGCCCGCCCCCGTCCACCGGCAGCACAGCAGCGGTGTGCGAGCCCGGCTTGGTGGCGCGCCCGCTGTCGCGGACGGCAAGTGAGCCCCTCCTTGCCCGGGAGCACGCGGCATGGAGAAGGCCAGACACTGAATAGCTTAAGGAGATTCCCTGGAGCTGAACATTCGCCGGCGCCGGCGCCGGCGCCCGGCCGGCCGGTGGGCTTGCCCTGAAGCGGCCGGCACCGTGGACGGCCTTGCGATGGGCGGGGGCGGGCCTGCCGCCTGAGCAGGGCCGCCCCGGCCTTCGGGCTGCTGCTGGGCCCGGCGCCCGCGCCGAGAGCAGCGCCGATAGCTCACCGGGAGGCAGAGGTGGCCGGGCCGGCCACGAGATGCTGCATTCGCACCGCTTGGCCACCGACATGCGCCCGCGCAGCTCGGCTCCGCCCGGGCCCACCGCGTCGGCGTGCTTTGCCGGGGTCGGGCATCCAGCGCCAGGCATCACACCGGGACAGCCGCCGGCCGGATGCACGGCCCCCTCTCGGACACCGGCTCTGCCTCGACGAAGCCAGGGCGCATGGCAGCCGAGCGCCGCATGCCCTGGGCCGGCCGCTTCTGTCCGGGCGCGCTGCCACCGCGGGCGCTCGACGAGCAGGTGGTCATCGGCGGCCGCGCCTTCGCCGGCCCCCTGCGACCTGCAACGAAGCGGCGCCCGCTTGCAGTGGACCATTCGCGTGCACCGGCGCATCAGCAACCCGTTCAAGCGGTAGGCCAACGCCGGGGCGCCATGGCTGCCGGGCGATGTCGCGCACGATCCTCGCCCGGGATCGCCACCGCAGCAAAGCGCCCGGCCGGGCCGCCGCTCAGGCGGCCTGCAGCGCCTCCTGCGGGCCGAAGAACTCGTAGCGCAGCCGCGCTGCCGGCACGCCGAGCGCACGGCCCATCGCGTACACCGCCTGCATGAAGGGCTTGGGGCCGATGAAATAGAGGTCCACATCCCGGTCCGCCGGCAGCTGGCGGGCCAGCAGCTCGGCCGTCAGGCGGCCCTGGGCATCGGGCTGGTCGCCGGGGCGCGGCTGGTCGTAGACGAACAGCGTCTGCACCTGCGGATGCTGTGCCGCCAGCTCGCGCACCCGCTCGCGGAACGCATGCACCCCGCCGTGCCGCGCGGCATGCACGAAGCGGATCGGCCGGCCGCTGGCAGCGGCCGCCTCCAGCATGCAGATGGCCGGCGTGATGCCGACACCGCCGGTGACCAGCACCAGCGGCCGCTGCACCGGCGCCTGGGTGTCGAGCACGAAGTCGCCGCCGGGCGCCTGCACTGCCAGCTCGGTGCCGACCACCGCATGGTCATGCAGCCAGTTCGAAGCCCGGCCGCCCGGCTCGCGCTTCACGCTGATGCGCCAGTGAGCCTGCCCCGGCGCGGCCGAGAGCGAGTAGTGGCGGCGCAGCTGCTGGCCGTCGATGTCGAGCACCAGCGTCAGGTACTGGCCCGGCATGAAGTCGGGCAGGCGGCCACCGTCGACCGGCGCCAGGTGGAAGGAGGTGATCTCCTCGCTCTCCTGCACCCGCTGCACGATGCGCAGCTGCCGGGTGCCGCGCCAGCCGCCAGGCCGGGCCTCGTTGGCCTGGTAGACCGCTTCCTCGGCCGCGATCAGCATGCCGGCCAGCGCCTGGTAGGCCTCGGCCCAGGCGGCAATGACCGGCTCGGTGGCCAGCTCCTCGCCCAGCACTTCGCGGATGGCCTGCAGCAGGCAGCCGCCCACCACCGGATAGTGTTCGGGCCGCACGCCGAGCGCGGCGTGCTTCTGCACGATGCGCGGCAGCATGCCGGCCAGTGCGTCGAGCCGCTCGATGTGCTCGGCGAACGCGAGCACCGCGCCGGCCAGTGCGCGGGCCTGGGTGCCTGCCGCCTGGTGCGATTCATTGAAGAAGCCGCGCACCTCGGGATGGTTGCGAAACAGCAGTTGGTAGAAATGCCGCGTGATGCTTTCGCCCTGCTCGCGCAGCAGCGGCACGGTGGCCTGGACGAGGGTGACGGTCTGGAACGAGATCATGCGGACTCCTGAGTTGTTGATGACATCTGCCTCTTATCAAGACCCGGGCCAGCCGGCGACCGCGCGCAAGTGCTTGATTTGACTTGGCGCAAACTTCTGCGTGGTCATCTCCACCACAGCACGCCGTGGTCGTTTGGACCACAATGTGGTCATGACGACAACCTCACAGGCCGCTCCGCTGCCTTCACTCTCTGACGACTGGCGCTACAGCGAGCTGCTGCGTGCCGCGCGAGGCATGGTGCGGTGCGATGCCGCCGCGCTGCTGCGGCTGGACGGCGAGGCGCTGCTGCCGGTGGCGGTCGACGGCTTGAGCGAGGACACGCTGGGCCGGCGCTTCCCGGTGCAGGCCCACCCCCGGCTGGCGCGGCTGCTGGCCAGCACCGGGAGCCTGCGTTTCGCGGCCGACTGCGGCCTGCCCGATCCGTACGACGGCCTGGTGGACGGCCAGCCCGCCATCCTGCCGGTGCACGACTGCATGGGCGCCCCCTTGCGCGTGCACGGCCGGCCCTGGGGCCTGGTGACCCTGGACGCGCTGCAGCCCGGCAGCTTCGATGCGGTGACGCCGGGCCAGCTGGCGGCCTTGGTGGCGCTGCTGCAATCCGGCATCGAGGCGGCCGAGACCATCCGCGTCCTCACCGACCAGGCCGCCCGTGAGCGCGACCTGGCCCGCGTGCTGCAGGCAGGCGACCGCGGCCGCCGCGAGCTGCTGGGCAAGAGCGCCCCGATGCAGCAGCTGCGGCACGAGATCGATACGGTGGCCGCCTCGGACCTGACGGTGCTGATCCTCGGCGAGACGGGCGTGGGCAAGGAGCTGGTGGCCCAGCGGCTGCATGCCTTGTCGCCGCGCCGCGAGCAGGCACTGATCCAGGTCAACTGCGCCGCCCTGCCCGAGACGCTGGCCGACAGCGAGCTGTTTGGCCATCACAAGGGCGCGTTCACCGGCGCCACCCAGGAGCGCAGCGGCAAGTTCCAGCTGGCCGACCGTGGCACCCTGTTCCTCGACGAGGTCGGCGAGCTGCCGCTGGCGGTGCAGGCCAAGCTGCTGCGCGCGCTGCAAAGCGGCGAGTTGCAGCGGCCCGGCAGCGACCGCCTGTTGCATGTCGACGTGCGCGTGATCGCCGCCACCAACCGCGACCTGGCTGCCGAGGTGGCAGCCGGCCGCTTTCGTGCCGACCTCTACCACCGCCTGTCGGTCTACCCGCTGCGCGTGCCGCCGCTGCGCGAGCGCGGGCGCGACGTGCTGGCACTGGCCGGCGGCTTCCTCGAGGAAAACCAGCACCGCCTTGGCGCCCGCAACCTGCGGCTGTCGCCCGATGCGAAGCAGGCCTTGCTGAACCAGCCCTGGCCCGGCAACGTGCGCGAGCTGGAGCACCTGGTGGCCCGCGCCGCCCTGCGTGCGGTGGCTGAGCAGGGGCGCGACGCCCGCTGGGTCGGCATCGAGCCGCGCCACCTGCTGCTGGCGCCGGAGGCCGGCAGGCCGGCAGCCGCAGCGCCCGGCCCGCAAGGTGACGCCTGGCCCGGCGGCACGCTGAAGGAGGCCACCGCGGCCTTCCAGCGCCAGTGGCTGGCCGCACTGCTGGCCCGGCATCCGGGCTCGCTGGCCGCAGCGGCGCGCGAGGCCGGCATGGACCGCAGCAACTTCCACCGGCTGGTGCGCCGCCTGGGGCTGCTGCCCGCCGACGCGGGGCATCGCTCGCAAACTTGAGCTGCATCAAGCCCAAGCGGTTGATTCAAACAGGTGTTTGAAACGATGATGGCCGGCATCCATTCGATGCCGGCAGCGCTCGCCGGCCCACCTCAGGAAGGACCTCCCGACATGACCCAGGCCTATCTCATCGGCGGCGGCATCGCCTCGCTGGCCAGCGCGGCCCACCTCATCCACGACGGCGGCCTGCGTGGCAGCGACATCCACGTCTTCGAAGCCCAGCCGGTGCTCGGCGGCAGCCTGGACGGCGCCGGCACGCCGCAGGACGGCTATGTCATCCGCGGCGGGCGCATGTTCAACTTCAGCTACCTGTGCACCTACGAGCTGCTGTCCTTCATCCCGTCCTTGACCGATGCCGGCCGGACCGTGCTGGACGAGTTCCGCGAGTTCAACGAGCGGTACAAGACCGATGCCCGCGCCCGGCTGGTGCGAGGTGGCCAGAAGGTCGACAGCTCGCGCATGGGCTTCGACATGAAGGACCGGCTGGACCTGTGCGCGATGGTGCTGGCCTCCGAAGCGTCGCTGGGCCGCAAGCGCATCGACGAGTGTTTCCAGCCGGCCTTCTTCGAGACACCGTTCTGGTACATGTGGGCGACGATGTTCGCCTTCCAGCCGTGGCACAGCGCGGTGGAGTTCAAGCGCTACCTGCATCGCTTCGTGCACGAGTTCCCGCGCATCAACACGCTGGCCGGTGTCGACCGTTCGCCGTACAACCAGTACGACTCGGTGGTGCTGCCGATCGAGACCTGGCTGCGCCGCCAGGGCGTGCAGTTCCACCTCGGCACCACCGTGACCGACATCGAGTTCGAGCCCGGCACGCAGGCCGTCACCGCGCGTGCCCTGGCGCTTGAATCCGAGGGCCGGGCCCGCCGCATCGAAGTGGCGCCCGGCGACCTGGTGATCTTCACGAATGGCTCGATGACCGCGGCGTCCACGCTGGGCAGCCATGCCGAGCCGCCGCCGCTGGACACGCGCAAGACCGCCGACTGGCTGCTGTGGGAGCGCATTGCGCGCCAACGCCCCGGCTTCGGCCGCCCCTCGGTCTTCACCGAGCACATCGACCAGTCGTGGTGGGAGTCGTTCACCGTCACCTGCCACGACCCGCTGATGCTCGAGTTGATCGAGCAGTTCACCGGCAACGAGGCCGGCACCGGCGCGCTGGTGACCCTGCAGGACTCGAACTGGCTGATGTCCTTCGTGGTGGCCCGCCAGCCGCACTTCCTGAACCAGCCGGCCGGGCTGCAGGTGTTCTGGGGCTATGGCCTGTTCCCCGACCAACCGGGCAACTTCGTGGCCAAGAAGATGGCCGACTGCAGCGGTGCGGAGCTGATGACGGAGCTGTGCTCGCACCTGGGCTGGCAGGCGCATTTGCCGCGGCTGCTGGAGGGCACCCGCTGCGTGCCGTGCAAGATGCCCTACATCACCAGCCAGTTCCTGGTGCGCGAACCTGGCGACCGGCCGCCGGTGCTGCCGCCGGGCAGCACCAACTTCGCCTTCGTCGGCCAGTTCTGCGAGTTGCCGGACGACGTGGTGTTCACGGTGGAGTATTCGGTGCGTGCCGCGCAGACGGCGGTCTACGGCCTGCTGGGCCTCGACAAGGCACCGCCGGCGATCTACAACGGCGCGGCCCACCCGTCGGTGCTGGTGCATGCGATCCAGACCCTGCTGACCTGAGGCGGGAGCGCCGGCCCAGAAGGACGCGCTCGGCGCCATCCCGTCCAGCGCTTGGGCCAGGCGCCTTTTCGAAGGCGCCTGGCCAGCCGGGCCGCGGCCGGCGGCACCCGAGCCGCATCGCTCACTCCACGCCGCTGCCCGAGCCCGACACCCGCACCGGCGCCCGGTAGCCGGCCGGCTTGTCGCCCACGGTAGCGCCGCCGTACATCATTCCCTGCATGGCGTTGGTGAAGAAGTAGTACGGGAAGGGGGCCGGCATGTCGCTGGCGCGGGTGAGCCGCTCGGCCAGCGCGGCCGGCAGCTCAAAGTCGAGCGCACCCAGGTTGTCGCTCAGTTGCTCCGGGCGGCTGGCGCCGACGATGACACTGGCCACCCCGGGCCGGTTCGCCACCCAGTTGAGTGCCACCTGCGCCATCGGCCGGCCGATCTCGCCGGCCACGCGCTCCAGTTCCTCGACGATGCGCCAGTTGCGCTCGCTGAAATGCTGGAAGGCCGGATTGCCGTTGTCCTTCATGACACCCAGGCGGCCCTCGGGCGCGGCATCCTTTCGATATCGGCCGGACAGCAGGCCGCTCGCCAGCGGGCTCCACACCGTGATGCCCATCCCCAGCTCGGTGGCCAGGCGCGCGTGTTCATGCTCCAGGTTGCGCTCCACCAGCGAGTACTGCAGCTGCAGGGCGGACACCGGCTCGAAGCCGCGCCACTCCGCCAGCGTCTGGGCCCGGGCCGCATACCAGGCCGGCACGTCGGACAGGCCGATGTGGCGCACCTTGCCGCTGCTCACCAGGTCGTCCATCGTGCGCATCACCTCCTCCGCCGGCGTCAGCTGGTCCCAGGCGTGCACATAGAACAGGTCGAGGTAGTCGGTGCCCAGCCGCTTGAGCGAGCCCTCCACCGCGCGCAGCAGGTTCTTGCGGCCGTTGCCTCCGCCGTTGGCATTGCGGTCGCCGAGGTTGAAGGTGTACTTGCTGGCCAGCACCAGCCGGTCCCGCAGGCCGGCGTCGGCGACGAACTCGCCCAGCCAGGCCTCGCTGGTGCCGTTGGTGTAGACGTCGGCGGTGTCGATGAAGTTGCCGCCACGCTCGACATACAGGTCGAAGATGCGGCGGGCGTTGTGCTTGTCGGAACCCCAGCCCCATTCGGTGCCGAAGGTCATGGCCCCCAGCGAAAGGCGGCTGACGCGCAGCCCGCTGCGGCCCAGGGTGTAGTAGGTGTCGAGTGGCATGGTGGTGTGCTCCTTCGTGAATGGATGAAGGCGAGCTTAGCCTCCGGCCCACTACGGATAAACCGCCATAATCTTGATGCAGTGATAAGCAGCGCTTCGCAATGAAATTGACGCAACTGGACGGCCTGCTGGCCTTCGCCATGGTGGCCCGGCATCGCAGCTTCACCGCCGCCGCTTCGGTGCTGGAGGTGACGCCGCCGGCGGTCAGCCAGGCGGTCAAGCAGCTCGAAGGCCGCCTGGGCGTGCGGCTGCTGCACCGCACGACGCGCAGCGTGGGCCTGACCGAGGCGGGCGAACGCTATCTCGCACGGGTGGGCCCGGCGGTCAGCGAGCTGCTGGAGGCCTCGCAAGTGCTGGACAGCTTCCGCGACGGCGTCAGCGGGCGGCTGAAGGTGAACGCGCCGCTGGTGGTGCACGAGATGCTGCTGCGTCCGCTGCTGCCGGGCTTCCTGGCAGCCCACCCGGCGGTGCAGCTGGAGCTGGCCCTGGAAGACGGTTTCGTCGACATCGTGGCGTCGGGCTTTGACCTCGGCATTCGCCTTGGCGCCTCGGTGCAGCGCGACATGGTGGCGGTGCCCCTCACGCGCAGCGAGCGCACCTGCATGGTCGCCTCGCCGGCCTATGCCCGGCAGTACGGCCTGCCCGGGAAGGTGGACGACCTGCGCGACCACCGCTGCATCCGCTACCGCTTCCCGGGCAGCGGGGCCATCTACCGGTGGGAGGTGAAATGCAGGGGCCAGATCGTGGAGGTGGCGGTGGACGGCCCCTTGACGGTGTCCGACAGCCTGAGCATGGCGCAGGCGGCGCTGGACGGCATCGGCATCGCCTATGTGTTCGAGCGGCAGGTGGCGCCCCACCTGGCCGCGGGGCGCCTGCTGCCGGTGCTGCCCAAACTGTGGCCCAGCCACCCCGGGTTTCACTTCTACTACCCGAGCCGGCAGACACCGGCCACCGTGCGCGCGTTCGTGGATCACTGCAAGGCAGGGGTCGAGGAGTGAGCCGGCGCACCGGGCCTTGCGGCCGGCGCCGCCGGCTGCGGTGGCCGCGAGGCCGGACCGGCTCCTGCCCCGGGCGGTGGGTCGCGCTTCGCCGCTACGCGGGGGCGCCTCGCCCCTAGCGCCGCCGCGCCCGCCCGCGCGTCTGCCACAACGGCCGCTTGCCCTTCAGTTGCCGCTCGATGCCGTCATTGAGCCGCAGGCGCAGGTCGTCGACCGCTTCCACATGGCCATAGACGTCATGGAAGCGCTGGTCCAGCCACAGCCACAGCGTGCAGGAGCGCAAGCCCTGCTCCATGCGGTCGAGCCGGCTGTGTTCGTCCACGTCCTGCAGGAACCAGGGCTGCCCGGCCCGGCCGGTGTGGGCGTGGCTCTCGGTCCAGCTGAGGAACTCGTGCAGCTGGGTCTCGGTGCGTGTGTCGACCGGCGCCTGCGCATAGATGAAGCGCTCGCGCAGCGGCAGCCGGCTGGCGGTGCGGTCGAGCTGCTCCGCGAGCTCCAGCATCTGCTCCAGCTCGGCCACCTCGAAGTGGGCGGTGTCGAGCTTGAGCTGGTCCATGAAGATCCCCAGCACCTCACGCAGCCGGGTCTTGCCGAGGCGCGAGGCGATGGTGCTCACATGCCACCAGTTCGGCGCCACCGGCGCCTTGAAGTTGCGCGGGGCGCGCGGCGTCTTCTCCAGCAGCTCCTTCAGCTCGCGGCCGGCACCGGCCTCAGCCTCCTGCAGCACGCCGGCGAAACCCTCCTCGTGCATGCCGAAGCGGCCGGCCCGGCCGGCGATCTGGTGGGTCTCGGAGACGCCCAGCAGCCGGTCTTCCTGGCCGTCGAACTTGGTCAGGGTGCTGAACAGCACCCGGCGGATCGGCAGGTTCAGGCCCATGCCGATGGCATCGGTGGCCACCAGGATGTGCGACTCGCCCTGGGCGAAGCGCTCGGCCTCGCGGCGCCGCACCTCCGGCGGCAGCGCGCCGTAGATGACCGACACCGGCCGCCCATGGGCACCGATCTGGTCGCGCAGCATCAGCACGTCCTTGCGGCTGAAGGCGACCACCGCATCCCCCTTCTTCAGCGAAGCCAGCGGCACCGGCGCCGGCAGCAGCTCCACATGCTGCTTGCGCTCGAAGTGCACCACCTCGTGGCTTTCGCCGCACAGGCCCAGCAGGTTGCCGATGGCGCGGGCCGCATAAGCCGAGCAGATGATGATGACCTCGCGTGCCGGCACGCCGACGATGGCCTGGGTCCAGGCCCAGCCGCGCGAGGCGTCGAAGATCATCTGCGCCTCGTCGATCACCGCCACGTCGACCTCGTCGGAGGTGTTGACCATCTCGATGGTGCTGGACACCACCCGGGCGTCCTCGGCCGGCACGTTTTCTTCCCCGGTGCGCAGCGAGCACGGCACGCCGCGCGCTTGCAGGCGGTCGCGGCCCTCCAGCGCCAGCAGCCGCAGCGGCGCCAGGTAGGCACCGTGGCCGGCCGCGGCCAGCCGCTCGAAGGCCGCATAGGTCTTGCCGCTGTTGGGTGGGCCGACGAACAGCCGCACCCGGCGCTGCAGCCGCCGCGCCAGCGGGAAGGTGTCGGGATAGCCCTGGAAGGCCAGTTCGCTGTTCAGGTCGGCCAGCGTGTCGAGCTCGGTCACGCGGTGCTGCCAGCGCTCCAGCGCACGGCTGCAACCGGACTTGAGGGCGTCCAGGCTGCGCGGCTTGGCGCATTCGGCCTGCAGCCCGGCCAGCAGCGACGGCAGCTGCCGCTCGTTGTGGCGGCGCGCCTGCGCCATCAGGCCGTCGAGGTGGGCCTGCAGCGCGGCCGCACCGGGATAGCGGGCGGGCGGCCCCAGTGCCGCCAGCAGCGCGGCCTGGTCGCCGGTGCGAAAGAAGGCCCAGACGGCGGCCGCGTCGATCGGTGCATAAAAGGCGACCGGCACCCGCCAGTCGGGCGCGCCGGCCAGGGCCAGCTCCTCGTTGCTCAGCCGCTCCCAGCCATTGCCGCTGCGCACGATGCCGAGCGCTTCGAGCGCCGCGCCACGGCCGGTGAGCACGGTCCGCAGCTCGCGCGCGGGCACTGCGTCGAGGTGGCACAGGGCTTCGTCCATCAGGGTGGGCGCGATCCAGCGGCTGGGTCGTGCACCAGGCACCCCCTTCTGCAGCAGCACCAGTCCCAGCCAGTCGAGGTGGTCCTCGTCCTCGGCCGCGTCGCCCTCGGCAAAGTCGGCCGGCTTCACCACCTGCGGCAGGTGGTAGGCGGCCTTGCGGATGCGCTGCACCTGCTCGGGCGCAAGGTGGGGCGGAATGCGGCTGGCGTGGCTGGGGTCGGGCAGGAGGCGGGGTTCAGCGGCAGAGGACATGGACACAGGCAAAGGCTACCCCGGGACCCGGCACACCGGGCACGGCGCCGGCAAGCCGGGCGGGGCCAGCAGGAAAAGCCCCGATTTTGCACCGCCGCGCCATGCACCCGTGGCACGCGGGGTGCCGCGCTGGTCAGCCGGTGGCGAAACCGTGCCGGCCGGCAGGCTGGGCAGCTTCGCGCCGCACCTCCTCGACCATGACGCCGGCCGGCCCCTGGGCCAGCCACAGCGCCAGCTGCTCGATGGCGGCGGCCGGGCCCTCGGCCATCACCTCGACACGGCCGTCGGACAGGTTGCGGGCAAAGCCGTCGAGACCCAGGAGTTCGGCCTGCCGGCGCGTCGCCGCGCGAAAGCCGACGCCCTGCACCAGGCCGCTGACGAGGAAATGCGCCGCCGTGCGCGAGGCTGCGCCGGCGGGCGATGGATGGGAGGGAGTGGTGCTGTGCATCGCCGCAGTATGCGCGCCCTGCCCCGCGCCGGCGAAGCTGGCCCTGCTGGTGCCGCGGCCGCCGCTTCGGCGCCGGCTCAGTCCACCACCACTTCGCTGATCTGCAGCAGCGGCGTCAGGTCGGTGTAGTTCGCGACGTCGGCCATGATCTCCTGCGCATGCGGGCCAAAGCCGGCCTGGAAGGCCTCCAGCGAGTCGCAGAAGATGTGGCACATCGCCACATAGGGTGGCGCCGAGCCGGGCGCGCCGCCGGCCAGGCCCTTGTCCACCGTGTAGGAGCGGCAGTGCTCGCCCAGCCGGGCCTGCACCATGGGCATGTGCTGGTCACGGTAGTACGCGTGGTCGAAGCGGGCGCCCGGCGTGTTGGGATACATCACGCTGACCTTGATCATTGGCATCTCCTGGAGTGGGGTCGGGCAGCATAAGACATCCAGCGCTCGTGCCAGAGGTCGCCCGGGTCCATTGATGGCGCACGAGACGGAAAGACACGGCGACGACAACGCTTCCAACGTCCCCTGGCGTTCGACGTGCCATGCAATCGCAGATGCTGTCGGGAGCCGCTGTGCAGGCCGCCGGTCCATGGAGCTGCCGGGCTTTGCAAGCAAGCGATCCGGGCGATACTCGGAGCGGTCCACCTCCGCGCGGCCGCTCACGTCGAGCGACAAGCCGCGCTTGTGCCGGGACGAACTCCTGTCGAAATCGAGCCTGCCTGTTCGTCGTGAGGGTGAAGCGGCATTGCCGTTTCAATCGTCGGGCCCAGCAGGGCGAGCGACCTGCCCTGCTCTGCCGAGCCCTCCTCCGTGTGTTTCGTCGAGGTGAATAATGGAGCCAACAGAAAAGTCGAAGGGCCCTGCTTCCTACTTTCCGTCCATCGAGAAGAAGTATGGCCAGCCGGTGGAGCATTGGTTCGGGGTGCTGCGAGAGGCCGGGCAGCTCAAGCATATGGAGTTGGTCGGCCTGCTCAAGTCGGAGCATGGACTCGGTCATGGCCATGCCAATGCACTGGTCGCCTACCACTTGGCCCAGCAGTAGCTTGCAGCCCGGCGCTGATTGCGGCGCGGGCCTGCCCAGCAGGCGGGGGCCAATGTCCCCGTCGGGCGGGCGTGCCCCGGCAAGCCGGGTCGCCCGCTCATGTCCAAGGTGGGCGCACGGCCGCCTTCGGGGCCGTGGTTTCGATGTCCCAAGGCGATGAAGCCATTGCTGTCCGAATCCTCGATCCAGATGCTGATCCATCAGCAGCCGATCTCGGATCGACATCCGTGGGCGTCCGGCGACCCCATGGCAGTCGAGGCTCACCTCAAGGCCACGTGCGCAGCGGTCTCGCGATCGACCCGCGCCCTGTCGCGCATTGAATGGAACCACTACGGCTCAGGCTATGCCTCGTTCATCGATGCATGGTTCTACAAGCGCGACCCGGGCTTCGATGTGAAGAAGCGCTCGGGCTACCAGGAAGAACACACCGGACTGGTCGTGCTCTTCAGTCGCTTGTCGCCGTACTGCGTCTTCATGGAGGGTGAGAAGCGGTGGGACCAGCGCGGCACTGTCAGCTATATGCCGGAGTTCGACATGGTCGACAGGATCACCACACCAGCCGTGGCGAAGCTGAGCGAGGAAGTGCAGCCCGTTCTCGAATCATTCGGCTTGATTCGGGTCGGCAGGAGCGAACTGCACGAGCCGCTCTCGGCGGGCGTTCACGTGGCGACGAACCTGGCGACTCACGGACTGAGCCAGTTCGACGCCCTATTCCACTGGGAAGACTGAACTCTGCCCCTGGGGAAAGAGCGAAGTGGTGGCAGCGTCGCCTCAGCGGGTACCACGACACCGCCCAGCATGGCATTCATTGCAGGACGATCGCGCTGCGCGCTCGGAGAGCCGCGTGGATGCCGGCGGCCCTTCCCGGGTGGCGACAACGGCAGGTCAACACGGACAGAACGAAGAGCTCGATGAGCCGCTTGAAGTGGCGGGTTGTTGAACCGGGCGATCCAGCCGGCATTGCCGGACAGGGCCCGGGCCCGGCGGGCAGCCATCCGGCCCCGCCTACCAAAGGCTGCCCTGGGTCCAGGGCGCCGGGGCCCCGCCGGGGGCCTCGGCGCCGCCTCCGGCCGCAGGCGCGGGTGGGCCGTCGGCCGGGGCCGCCGCCTCGTCCAGGGACGATGATTCGGCCGGGCCGCCCGGCGAAGCAGCCGCCCCGCAGCTGCCCAAGGTTGGGCCAGCGCCGCCAGCCAGGGGCGCCGCAGCAGCGGGCGGCCCGGGCCGCCGCTGCAGGGCCTCGATGGCCGGCGCCAGGCCGCTGCCGCGCCGGGTGGTGCGGCCGAGCGCCGCCTCGAAGCCGGCCGGCCGCGCGGTCAGCAGCGACAGGGCGGCCCGCGCCCGGGTGATGCCGGTGTAGACCAGCTCGCGCGTGAGCATGCCCTTGTCGTCCTCCGGCAGGGCCAGCACGGTGTGGGCGAATTCCGAGCCCTGGGACTTGTGCACCGTCATCGCGAAGGCGGTCTCGACGTCCGCCAGCCGGCTCACCAGCACCGAGCGCAGCCGCTCGCCATCCTTGAAATAGACCCGCAGCGCCGCGCCCGCCGCACCGAAGGGCCGCAGCGCAATGCCGACGTCGCCGTTGAACACGCCCAGGGTCGCGTCGTTGCGGGTCACCATCACCGGCCGGCCTTCGTACCACTCGCCGCGCCGGGCCAGCCAGCGCGCCTCCACCAGCGCCGCCTCGATGGCCTGGTTGAGCCCGGCCACCCCCCACTCCCCCTCGCGCAGCGCGCACAGCACGCGGAAGCGGTCGAAAGCGTCCAGCACCGCCCGCGCCCATGCTTCGTGTGCCGCGGCATCGCCGGCTGGCGGGCGCTCGTGCAGCCGCTCCAGGTAGGCTCGGTAGCCGCCAGGTGCGCCGGGGCGGCCCTGCAGCGCCAGCTGCACCACGGCCTGCGGCGAAGCCTGCTCCTGCCATCCCAGCGCGCCTTCGCCACCGGAGCGCAGCACGGCGGCGGCCTGCGCCACGTCGCCCGCATTGACCGCCTGCGCCAGCCGGCCCAGCGGGCCACCAAAGCGCCGGCTTTCCCGCAGCATCACCGTCTGCTGCGCCAGCGGCGTGCCGGCCCCCAGCCAGCGCGCGGGCAGCGCCTGGCCGCCCGCCTGCAGCAGGTAGTCGCGAGTGGCGGCGTCGTAGCGGCCGGCCTCCGCGCCGCGGCACAGGTCGCCCAGCACCGAGCCGGCCTCCACCGAGGCCAGCTGGTCCTTGTCGCCGAGCAGCACCAGGCGGGTCGCCGGTGGCAGCGCGTCGAGCAAGGCGCTCATCATCTCCAGGTGCACCATGGAAGCCTCGTCGACCACCAGCACGTCCACTTCCAGCGGGTGGGCCGCATCGTGGCGGAAGCGCCGCGTGTCGGGCAGCACGCCGAGCAGCGCATGCAGCGTGCGGGCCGCGCCCAGCCGGGCGGTGTAGGCCGCCAGGCCGGGCAGCTCGGCGGCCAGCGCCGGCTGCAAGGCCTGCAGCACGTCTTCGATGGACTGCCGCAGCCGCGCGGCGGCCTTGCCGGTGGGCGCAGCCAGGGCCACGCGCAGTTGCTGGCCGGCCGGCTGCATGGCGTGCAGCAGCGCCAGCAGCCGCGCCACGGTGTAGGTCTTGCCGGTGCCGGGGCCGCCGGTGATGATGGACAGCCGGCCCCGCAGCGCGACCGCACAGGCCGCCTTCTGCCAGTCCACCGCGTCGTCCGGCCGGGGCTCGGCCGCATCGAACAGGCGGTCCAGCCAGTGGCGCGCCCGGGCGGTGTCCACCGGCAGCGGCTCGGCGACCCGCCGGGCCACCTCGGCGGCAATGCGCTGCTCGTAGCGCCAGTAGCGCCGCAGGTAGAGCCGGCCGTCGGCCAGCACCAGCGGCTCCTGGCCCTGGCCGCCGTCGGCCCCGGCCACCAGCTCGCACTGCCGCAGCGCGCCCAGCCATGGCGCCGCGGTGGCCGGCAAGCCGTCCAGCACCGCCTGCAGCGCCTGGGTCGCGGGAGGCGGCCACCCCAGCAAGGCGTCAGGCGCCGACAGCAGCTCGCCCAGGTCCAGGCAGGCGTGGCCGCGACCCTCCAGGTGGGCCAGCAAGGCGGCTGCGAGCAGCACCGGCTCCGGGGCCTGCGGCGCCAGCTGGGCCACGAAGCGGGCAAAGGCGGCATCGAGCCGGCGCAGCCAGCCTCGCTCGCTCCAGTCGCCGAGCTGCTGCAGCAGCGCTTCGCGGCCGCCGCTGGCGGGCTGGCGGGACGGCAGGTGGTCGTCCTTCATCATGGCTGCACCTCGGACGGCAGGCCGACGGCCTGGTCCAGCGCATCGAGCAGCGCCGGCAGCGCCGGGATGTGGCAACAGCCGGCGGCGGGGCCCCGGATGCCGCGCAGGAACAGGAAGATGGCGCCGCCGAGCTGGCGGGCCGGGTCGTAGCCGGCGCCCAGGCGGGCCCGCAGCAGGCGGTGCAGCGCCAGCAGGTAGAGCGCGGCCTGCACCTCGTAGCGGTGCTGCGCCATGGCGGCCTGCAGGGCGGCGGCGCTGTAGTCCTCGTCGCGCGTGCCGAGGGCGTTGGACTTGTAGTCGAGCACCCAGTAGCGGCCTGCATGCTCGAACACCTGGTCGGCAAAGCCCATCAACATGCCGCGCAGCGTGCGCTCGGGCAGCGGCGGGCGCGGCAGCCCGTCGAGCAGGTGGCGGCGGCACAGCGCATCCACCTCGGCGGTGCGCAGGCCGTCGCTGGCGAACCAGAACTCCATCTCGGGCAGCCCGCCGCGCAGCGCCTGCAGCGGCACTCCCAGCGGTGGCAGCGGGGTGGCCAGCACCGCCTGCAGCCAGTCCAGCACATCGTGCTGGCGGTCGCCCGCGCCGTGCCGTTCGCAGCGGCGCAGCAGCTGTTGCTGCAGCTCCGGGGAATCGGCCAGCGCGAAGCCTTCGTCGGCCAGCCATTCGAGCTGGTCATGCAGGAAGTTGCCGTGCCGCGCGCCGCGCGGGTAGCGGTGCCAGGGCGCGTCGCCGGGACGGACCTGCAGCGGCTCGGCCGCCTCGTCGCCGGAGCCGGCCAGCAGCTCCTCCTCGCGGGCGCCGGCCTCCAGCAGGCCTTCCACCCGCGGCACGCGCAGGTCGCGCACCATCAGCGAGAAGCTGCCGATCTGCCAGTCGCGCTCGAACCGGCCCTGGTAGCGGCCGGCCGCTTGCAGCGCATCGCCCGCCGCACGGGAGCGCATCGGCGTGCAGCCGGTGACACCATCGGCCGCCTGCAGGACGATGTCCGCGCCGCCCTCGGCCCAGGCCTGCAGGTAGCGGCCGATCTCCGCCGCCTGCACATCGGGCGGCACGCCGAGCAGGTGGCCCATCGCGCTGCGCGGCAGGCCGCAGCGGCTGGCGCGGCCGTCCTTCAGCGCGCTGACGCCCAGCCAGAGGGCATGCCGGGCACGGGTCAGCGCGACGTACAGCAGCCGCAGGTCCTCGCGCTTGCGCTCGAGGTCGGCCGCCTCCACCACCTCCGCGCTGGGGCTCAGTTCCACGCTGCGGCGCCCGGCCGCATCGACCCGCTCGAAGAGCCGGTCGCCGGCCGATACCGGCCGGCAGCCGCACACGAAGGGCAGGTAGACCAGCGGGTACTCCAGGCCCTTGGACTTGTGCACCGTCACCACCTGCACCAGGTCGGCATCGCTTTCCAGGCGCACCACCCGCTCGTCGGCACTGCCGCCCTGCCCCTGCAGCTGCTCCAGCAGCCAGCGCACCAGGCCCTGCTCGCCCTGCACCTGCCGGCTGGCGCCCTGCAGCAGCTCGGCCAGGTGCAGGTAGTTGGTCAGGCGCCGCTCGCCGTCCGCGGCCGCCAGCCAGCGCGCCGGCAGCTCCAGCAGGTGCAGCGTCTGGCGCAGCATGGCCAGCACGCCCTGGTGCAGCCACACTGCATGCAGCGTGGCGAGCTGGGCGAGGCGCTCCTCCCAGGCATCGTCATCCGCCGCATGGGCGGCCAGCTGCTCCAGCGACAGGCCGATCAGCGAGCTGGCGAAGGCCGCCCGGGCCCGCCGCATGTCGCGCGGCGAGGCGACGGCGCGCAGCCAGGCCAGCAGGTCACGCGCTTCCAGGCTGTCGAACACCGAGTCCTTGTCCGACAGGTAGACCGAGGGCACCCCGCGGCGCCGCAGCTCGCGCTGCACCAGGGCGGCTTCCCGCCCGGTGCGCACCAGCACCGCGACATCGGCCGGCCGCAGCGGCACCGGCGGGCGGCCGGGCTGCTCGAAGCCGGCCTGCCGGTCGTTCAGCAGGCCGACGATGTGCTCGGCACAGCGCGCCGCGAAACGGCGGTTGGCGGTGTCGGCATTGAGCAGCTCCTCTTCATGGCACAGCGTCATCGCAGGCAGCGGGCCAGCGGCGCTCACCAGCGTCTCGGGCCGGCCGCTGGCCTGCACCGGCTCGAAGGGCAGCCGGTTCTCGCCGCCCTCTGCGCGGAACAGGAAGGCGCCGCCCGGCCGCTGCTCGGCCTGCACGAAGAGCTGGTTGACCGCCGCCACCAGCCGGGCGGTGGAGCGGTAGTTGGTGCCCAGCATGTAGTGGCGGCCGGCGGTGGCATGGCGGGCGTCGAGGTAGCTGTAGATGTCGGCGCCCCGGAAGCGGTAGATCGACTGCTTGGGGTCGCCGATGAGGAACAGCGCGGTGGCCGGATCGTTGTCGGCCGTGCGGTAGAGCCGGTCGAACAGGCGGTACTGCAGCGGCGAGGTGTCCTGGAACTCGTCGATCAACGCCACCGGGTACTGCTGCAGAACGCGCTCGCGCAGCCGCTCGCCGTTCGGGCCCGCCAGCGCGGCATCGAGCCGCTCCAGCATGTCGGCAAAGCCGAAGCTGCCGGCCTGCTGCTTCAGCGCCGCCAGGCGGCGTGCCACCCAGGCGGCAGCATGCAGGCGCAGCGTGGCCTGCGGCTCGGGCAGCTGGCGCAGGCCGGCCTGCAGCCGGGCGAAGTCGGCGAACTCCTGCGGCCAGGCCGGCTCAGGGCCCTTCCATACCGCGCGCAGCCCGTCCACCGTGAGCCGCTCGGCGCCCTTGCCGAGGTCCGGTGCATCGGCCTGCGGATCGAGCGCCCAGGCCCGCAGCTGCTGCAGCCACTGCTGGTAGTGGTGGGCCTTCAGCGACTGCTTCTGCAGCGGGCTGGGCTGGGCCTCGTAGTGCCCGTCGAGCCAGGCGCGCATGCGCTCGGCCTTGTCGGCCCAGCCGGCCTTGAGGGCCGCCAGCGCGCGGTCGCGCTCCTCGTACAGCTGCAGCGCCAGCACGCCCAGCGGCGGCAGCGCGCCGTCGCGGTGGCGTTGCGGATGGGCCTGCAGGCTGGCCACGTCGGCCTGCAGCTCGTCCACATGCGGCCAGACGGCCAGCACCGCCTCCAGCGCCCTGCCGTCCAGTGGATAGACCTGCTGCCGCCAATAGTCGCGCGCGGCCTCCTGCAGCAGGCGGCTTTCGTCGGCGAGCAGCTCTTCGTCGAACAGGCAGCCGCTGTCGAAGGCATGCTCGCGCAGCATGCGCTGGCACCAGGCATCGATGGTGAAGACCGCCGCGTCGTCCATCGCCTCGGCCGCCGATGCCAGCCGCCAGGCGGCGCGCCGGCGCGCCTCGCCTTCCGGGTGGGCCTCCAGCAGCGCCTGCAGCAGGCTGTCGTGCGGCGCCGGCTCGGCCTGGCCACGGAAGCAGCGGGCGGCGTCCAGCAGCCGGGCCCGGATGCGATCGGACAGCTCCCGCGTGGCGGCGCGGGTGAAGGTCATCACGAGGATCTCGGCCGGCAGCAGCGCACGGCCGAAGGCCGCACCGGCCTCGCCGTGCCCGAGCACCAGGCGCAGGTAGACGGCGGCAATGGTCCAGGTCTTGCCGGTGCCGGCGCTGGCCTCGATCAGGCGGCTGCCCCACAGCGGCAGGCGCAGGACGTCGAGTGCTTCACTCATCGCCGGCCTCCCCGGCCAGGTCGGCCGCGCCGGCCAGGGCCACGGCCCGGCCATGCTGCTTGAGCCAGTCCCACACCGGCAGGTAGAGGCGCCCGGCCAGCGACGCGAAGCGGCCATCGGCACACAGCGCCTCGAAGTCGGGGAACACCCGCGCGAGGAAG
The DNA here is from genome assembly GCF_030419005.1 of Eleftheria terrae. Classification (NCBI taxonomy): domain Bacteria; kingdom Pseudomonadati; phylum Pseudomonadota; class Betaproteobacteria; order Burkholderiales; genus Eleftheria; species Eleftheria terrae. The sequence goes on along the minus strand of NZ_CP106951.1, from coordinate 216,466 downwards.
GGGTCGTCGCGCTCGGCCGGCAGGCGCTGGCGGGTCCCGGCCTGGCCGTCGTAGAGCGGCGCCGCCTTGGCCGCGTCGCCGCTCATTGCATAGGCGAACCCCGCCCCGCGCGACAGCGGCAGCGGCGCGGCCATGCCCTCGCGCCAGGTTTCCATCAGCACCTGCAGGTGCCCGGTGGCCTGCTCGGCGGGCAGCGCCTCCACCGTCACCACCGCGTCGCGGCCCACGATCATGCCGCGCAGGGGAATGCCGCAGGCGGCCGCGACCAGGGTGCGCACCCAGGCGCCCAGCAGGCGCTCGGGCCGCCAGGCGATGCTCACGCTGCCCTTCTTCTCGTCGCGCTTGACGCCGGCCAGCCGGCTGGCACGCATCTCGATCCACAGCGGCCGGCCCTGGTCGTCGTGCAGGCCTTCGAGCCAGTCTTCCAGCACCAGGCCGTCATGCTCGAACCGCAGCGGCTGCTTGTCGTAGGCGCGCGGGTGGGCCTGCCGCAGGCGCTGCCATTCGCGCACCATCGGCTCGGCCACGCCCAGCAGGCTGTGCCGGGCGCGGCCGGCCAGCGCCGCCAGCGGCAACCGGCCGGCCCGCTGCTGTTGCAGCGCGCGGCGCTGCAGGCCGCGCACCAGCGCGTCGGCGTCCTGCCAGTCGCCGGCGGCGGCGCTGTCGAGCAGGCCGGCCAGCAGCTGGTACTCGGCCAGGCCCGCAAGGTGGAAGGGTTCGTCCTGCTCCAGCGCTTCCTCGACCGCCTCGAAGCGCACGTCCAGCCGCACGCGGAAGAACTCGCGCACCGGGTGGTTGAGGAAATCCACCAGCGGCTGCAAGCCCAGCGGCACGCCGGGCTCGGGCTGGTAGGGCGGCAGGCCGGCGGCCGCCGGCCTGCCGCCTTCGCCTGCGTGGGCGCTGCGCCATTCGCGGGCGAAGGTGTACAGCTCGGCCGGACCGTCCTGCTCGAAGTAGCGGCGGCTGAAGGGCTGCAGCGGATGCTCGGTGGTGAGGCGGGCCAGCGCGGCCTCGCCCCAGCCGGCCCGCAGGTAGTCGCGCAGCTGGGCCACCAGCACCGAGGGCGGCTGCTCGCTGTTGTCGCGCACGCTGCGGCCGGTCCAGCTGACATAGAGGACACGGCGGGCCGACAGCAGCGCCTCGAGCACCAGGTAGCGGTCGTCGTCGCGCTTGGAGCGGTCGCCGGGACGGCGCTGCTGCGGCAGGCTCATCAGGTCGAAGTCGGTGCGGCTGGTCTGGCGCGGGTAGTCGCCGTCGTTCATGCCGAGCAGGCACACCACCTCGAAGGGAATGGCCCGCATCGGCATCAGGGTGCAGAAGGTCACGCCGCCGCCGCGGAAGCGCCGGTTCAGCGTCGGCTCGTCCACGCCGGACAGCCAGGCCTCGCGCAGCACCGCCAGCGGCACCGCCTCGTCGAAGCGGGCCGCGTCGCAGGCCTCGCGCCAGCGGGCCAGGGCCGCCTCCAGGGCGGCCACGCTCAGGCGCTCCATCTCGTCGCCGGCATCGACGAAGTCGTCCAGCAAGCGGCGGGCTCGCTCGGTCCACTCGGCCGGCGAGGCCGCCCGGCAGGCCTCGCGCTCCCAGGCGGCCAGGCGGTCCAGCAGCAGCGCCAGCGAGCCGGCCAGGCCGGCCTCCAGCCCGGCGACCTCGGCATAGGGCTCGATGCCGGCGAAGTCCGCGTCTTCACCGCTCGCATAGCCCAGCAACATTCGCTGCAGGCCGAACAGCCAGGTGTTCTGCTCGCCACAGACCTCGAGCCCCAGTACGGCCCGCTGCCCGGCATGCAGGCCCCAGCGGACGCCGGCACCGTCGATCCAGGCCATCAGCCGCTCGCGGTCCTCCTCGCCCAGCCCGAAGCGCCGCGCGATGCCGGGCACCTCCAGCAGGTCGCGGATCTCGCCCACCCGGAACCGGTGCTGCGGCAGCCGCAGCAACCATTCGAGGGCCACCAGCAGGGGGTTGTGGCCGCGCTGCTGCTGGTCGGCGATCTCGAACGGGATGTAGCGCGGGTCCTGCCGCGCATACTGGCCGAACACCGCCTGGATGGCCGGCGCGAAGGCGGCGATGTCGGGCACCATCACCACCACGTCGCGCGGCGCCAGCGGCCGCCCCCCGGGCGGTTGCGCAAGCAGGGCCAGCAGGCGGTCCTGCAGGATCTCCAGCTCGCGCTGGGCGCTGTGGGCGACGTGGAAGACGATGGAGCGGTCGTCGTCCGCCAGTGGCGCCGGCGGCTCCTCGGGCGCCAGCGGCACCAGGTCGCGGATGCGGGCCTGCACCTGCTCCAGCAGGGTCTGGCCCTCGCCATCGTCGAACAGGTCGATGCGCGGCAGGCTGAACTGCTGCCGGGCGGCCTGGGCGTCGTCAAAGACATCCAGCAGGCGCACGAAGTCGCGGCCCTGGCGGCCCCAGGCCGCCAGCAGCGGGTGGCCATGCGCATGCAGGTCCTCCACCGGGATGTCGGCCAGCTCGCGGCCCTGGCGCAGCGGCTGGCGGCGCCGCTGCAGCTGCAGCAGCTCGCGGCCGTCGATCAGGTCGGCCCAGTGGTACTGGCAGGGGTTGGGGATGCACATCACCACCTGCGTGTGGCCGGCCAGGGCGGCCAGCGCCTCCAGCGTCTGCATCGGCACATGCGACATGCCGAACAGCACCACCCGGCGCGGCAGCGGCGCCGCCGGCGGCTGGCCGGAAGCCAGCGCCTGCAGCACCCGCCGGTGCAGCCGGGGCCGCACGCCTTCGCGACCGGCCTCGTCCAGGCCGGCCAGCAGCTCGCGCCACAGCGCAGGCTGCCAGCGCTGGTCAGCCGGCACCGGCAGCGGCTGGCCTTGCGGCCGTGGCAGCTCGTCCTGGCCGCGGCCCCAGGCGTCGAGCCAGTCGGCGCGATAGACCTGGTACTGGTCATACAGGTCGGCCAGGCGTTGCGCGAGCTGCAGCCGGCGCAGCAGCGTGTCGGCCCCCTCGCCGAGGAAACGCGCCAGCGGCGCGAAGTCGGCCCGCTCCAGGTGCAAGGGCAGCAGCCGCATGAAGCGCCAGACCAGCGCCTGGCGCCCGAGCGGCGACTGGGCCGGCACCGCGTTGCGGCCCAGCACCTGGCGCCAGGCCCGCCACAGGAAACGCGCCGGCAGCTCCACCCGGGTGGCGGCGCAGATGCCCTGGCTCTCGGCCAGCGCCATCTTGAGCCATTCGGCCACGCCGTTGCTCTGCACGAGGAAGACCTCTTCCTCCAGCGGCTGCAGCGGGTGGCTTTCGATCCAGGCGAAGACGGTGTCCCTCAGCAGTTCGAGGCGATTGCCGTGCAGCACCAGCAGGCCGGGCCGGATGTCGGCCGTCATCGGGCCACGCCCCGCCCCGCCGCCCGCCCTGGCGGGGGCGGCCGGTGCCGGTGGGAAGTGGGGACGAGGCCAGGCCGGCCGGATGCGCGCGTACAGCTCATCGCGGCAGTGTAAAGAATGCCGCAGCGCCCCGCGCAGGAAGGGCCGGGCGCCCCGGCTCGCCAGCCGGCCGCCCCGGGAGCCTGGGGCACCGCACGCGCCTCAGGGACGCAGGCGCATCAGCCGGCCGACCGTGCCGTCGGCCTTCACCTTGAGGAAGCCGACGCGGGTGCGCTCGACCAGTTCGTCGGACGTCTTCAGGCCATAGGCCATGTAGAGGCTGGCACTCAGCTCGTCGAGCGTCAGCACCCGCTCGATGCGGGCACAGTCGGTGCGCGTCTCGGCGCACAGGTCCAGCAGGTCGTTTTCCGGCAGCGGGATCAGCTGGATCTGGCCGGCCAGCAACTTGCGGAAGTTGTCGATGTTGTGGGCCGAGACCACGATCTTCGTGAAGCCCTTGCCCTGCAGGTACTGGTGGCGCAGGTCATCGCGCGTCACGCCCACCGAGAAGTTGCGCGCGTCTTCCAGGCGGCCCACCGTCACCTCGCGGCGATCCTTCAGCCGGTAGAGGTGGTACTCCATCTTCATGAACTCGCCCACCCACTTGAACTGCGACTCGCGCTGCGGCGTGCGGGCGATCAGGAAGATCAGCACATTGGGCTCGTTGCGGGCCAGGTCCAGGGCCCGGGCCCAGGGATAGAGCGAAATGCGCCAATCGCTCAGGCCGGCCCGCTCCAGGCTCATCTCGACGATCTCGGTGGCCGGCCCGGCTACCTTGCCGTTGCGCAGGAAGGTGTAGGGCGTGGCCTCGGTGACGGCCTGCACCTGCACCTTCTGCGCCACTGCGAGCCGGCAAGCCGGCGCGAGCAGCACCAGCAGCGCCAGCAGCAAGGACTTCTTCATGCACCTCTCCCTCGGTCAATGTGCCACCTGGTTGCGGCCCCGGGTCTTGGCCCGGTACAGTGCCTCATCGGCATGCTGCAGCAGCACGTCGAAGCGGTCCATCGTGGCGGCATTGAACTGTGCCACGCCGACACTCAGCGTGACATGCGGCGCCACCTCCGACCCCGCATGCGGGATCGCACAGGCCGCCACCGCCAGGCGCAGTCGCTCGCCCAGATCATGGGCGCGAGCCGCGTCCACGCCGGGCAGGAGCACCGCGAATTCCTCGCCGCCGATGCGCGCGGGCAGCTCGCCGGCCCGCCCGAAGCTGTCCTTCAGCACCTGGGCCACCGCCTGCAGGCAGCGGTCGCCGTTGGCATGCCCGTAGGCGTCGTTGAAGCGCTTGAAGAAATCGACGTCACATAGCAGCACCGACAGCGGCAGCTGCGACCGCCGCGCACGGCGCAGCTCGATTTCCTTCATCTCGTCGAAATGCCGGCGGTTCGGCAGGCCGGTGAGCGGGTCGCTGCGCGACAGCTCCTCCAGCCGCGCAATGGCGGCTTCGAGCTCCTTGGTGCGGTCGTGCACCAGGTCGGCCAGGGTGTCGCGGTGGGCGGCCAGCTCGCGCTCGTACTGGCGCTGCCGCTCCAGGTAGTCGTAGAGGCTGCTCTGCAGCTGGTTGACGCCGGACTCCAGCTGGCTCAACTCGTCATCGCGGGCGGCCTTGCGCGGCAGCACCAGCGGCGTGCGCAGCGTCTCCGGCGAAAGCGCCGCCAGGTGGCGGGCGATCAGCTTCACATGGACGGTCACCGAGCGGTTGAACAACCACATCACCAGGCCCGCCAGCAGCACCGATTGCACCAGCTGGGTGATGACGATGCTGGCCACCTCACCGCCCAGGCGTTCCCACAGCACCCGCTCGTCCGCATCGAGCGTCAGCTCGCCGACCTGCTCGCTCGCGCCGGCATACGGCTCGTAGACCAGCATGTGGCGCAGCGAGGGCATGTGGTCGGCCGGCGACCAGCCGGGGCGCAGCCGCTCGATCACCTCGGGCTGGCGGTTGGCATGCTGGATCTTCAGCTGCACCCGGCCCACCGCGCTCACTTGCGCGGCGCTCGCCATGTGGGTGTTCAGCGTGTCGCGGTCCATCTCCCAGATGGCCTTGGCCAGCGTGCGGTTGAAGACCTGGTCGACCTGCTCCAGCTCGTGGTTCAGGTCGGCCATGTGGCCCTGCCAGGCAGACCAGGTGCGCACGGCCACCGCCACCAACGTGAACAGCAGGCAGAAGCAGATGGTCACCAGCGCCACCCGGCGTCCCAGCGACCGCGCCGCGCGGCGCCCGGGCTTCATGAGCGCGCGCCCCTGGCCGGGCCGGGAAACGGGGACGGGAAATGCGGCGGCCGTGGCACGGCCTGGATCGTGAGCGAAGTCCACGCTACAGCCATTTGCGTCGCAACGCCTCGTACTTGCCGTTCTTGCGGATCGTCTCCAGCCCCTTGCGGAAGCGCTCGACCAGGGCGTCCGACGTCTTGGCGCCGAAAGCCATGCTGAGGCCTTCGTCACTGGCGAGTTCGGGCAGCTCCAGCACCCGCACCAGGCCGGTCTCGGGATCGCCACCACCGCGCCGCACCATGTAGCGCGCCGCCGCCTGGTTGGAGATCCACAGGTCGACACGACCGAGCTTGAGCTTGTCGTAGTTGAACTCGTACTTGTTGCTCGACTGCAGGTTCTTGCCGATCACGAAGCCCTTGGACACCAGGTACTGCTCGCCGACATCCTCGTTCACCGTGGCGACCTGGTACTTCTTGGCATCTTCCAGCCGGCTCAGGCGAATCGGGCTGCCGGGTGCCGCGAACAGCGCCCATTCGGAGGTGGCGATCGAGCCCACCCACTTGAACATCTTCTCGCGCGCTGGAGTGCGGGCGATGGAGTAGATCAGCACGTTCTCGCCGTTGCGCGCGATGTCGTAGGCCCGTGCCCACGGCATGGACTGGATGGTGGCCGTCACGCCGACCTCCTTGAGCACCGCCTCGACCACTTCGGTGCTGAAGCCGGTGAGCTTGCCGTTCTCCGTCATGTTGTACGGCGGCAGCTCCTCGGTCACCACCCGGATCTCCTGCGCCCGGGCCGCCAGCAGCGGCAGCAGCAGCAGCAGGCAGGCACCGAGCAGCAGGGCGCGACGGCCCCGCAGAGGGTAACCGGACGACAGCAGCGCGAAGAAGGTGGCGATGGGCATGGCATCAAGCAGTTGCAGGTCCTGCCTCCCGACCCGATGGCGGAATCGTGCAGCGGAACTTCTAGCTTATCGTCAGAGGCGGCGTGAAGTTGAGCCGTTTCGGTACATCCAGCACGACACGCGCCCAGAAAAAATCACGCCCTGCTGCCCCGGGCTGGGCGCGGGCCGGCCGCCATCGCGGCAGCTGCCCAGGCCTGCAGGCTTGCCGGATTGTCCCCGGCCACCCCCAGTGTGCCGCAGGCGGCGGCGCCGCTCGGCCAGCAGACGCGCCAGGTCCGGCCGGGACGCCCCGCGCCCACCGCCGGCAGGACCGGCTGCCACGCGCGCCCGGCGTCCCGCCGCGCCCCGGGGCGGCCGCTACGAAAGCTGCGCCGCCAGCGTGTGCCCGATGCGCGGCGCGCCGCCGGCCGCATGCGGGGCTTCGCCCGCTACGCCGACCGTGCCGGCCGGGCCCGGAGCCTGCAGCAGCCGGGCGGCTCAACCGCCCGGCTTGTCCAGCGCCCGCGGCCGCTCCACGCCATAGCCCTGCACATAGTCGACCCCCAGCGCACGCAGCGCCTCGATGGTCTGGGCGTTCTCGACGAACTCGGCCACCGTCTTCAGGCCCATGCGCTGGGCGATGTTGTGGATGGCCTCCACCATCGCATAGTCCACCGGATCGTCCAGCATGTCCTTGACGAAGCCGCCATCGATCTTCACATAGTCCACCGGCAGCTGCTTGAGGTAGGCAAAGGACGACATGCCGCTGCCGAAGTCGTCCAGTGCGAAGCGGCAGCCCAGGCGGCGCAAGCGGTGGATCAGGTCCACCGCGATGCCCAGGTTGGCAATGGCGGCCGTCTCGGTCACCTCGAAGCAGATGGCAGTGGCCGGCACCCGGTGCTCCGCGAGCTTGCCGGTGATGTACTCCACCAGCGTCGGATCGCACAGCGTCACGCCGGACAGGTTGATCGAGAAGCGGGTGGCCGCCGGCCATTTCCCGCGGCAGGCCGCGTGCAGTGCCAGGGCCTTGTCGATCACCCACTTGTCGATGCCGGCCATCAGGCCGTAGCGCTCGGCCGCCGGCAGGAAGGCCATCGGCGGCACCACCCGGCCGTTCTCGTCGCGCAGCCGGATCAGGATCTCGTAGCCCGCCATGCCGGCCTCCGACTCGCGCAGCGGCTCGATGCGCTGGCCTTCGAGCAGGAAGCGGTTCTCGCTCAGCGCGTTCTGCAGCCGCGAGGCCCAGTCGATCTCGCCCTGCCGCTGCACCACCACATGGTCGGCGTCGTCATACACGTGGATGCGGTTGCGGCCGTTGTCCTTGGCCAGGTAGCAGGCGGTGTCGGCCATGCGCAGCAGATCGGTGCGGCTGTGCCGGCCGTCGTGGATGGCCACCGCGCCGATGCTGACGCCGAGCTGGAACTTCTTGTCCTGCCAGACGAAATGGAAGTCGCGCACCTGCTGGCGCACCGCGTCGGCCGCCCGCATGGCCGCCGGCAGCGGGCAGTCCTTCAGCAACAGCGCGAATTCGTCGCCGCCCAGCCGGGCCAGCGTGTCGTCCTTGCGCACCTGGGTCGACAGCACGTGGCTGAGCTGCTTCAGCAGCTCGTCGCCAGCGATGTGGCCGCAGGAGTCATTGACGATCTTGAACTGGTCCAGGTCGAGGAACATCAGCACGTGCTGCCGGCCCTGCGATGCGGCGGCCTCGATGGCGGCATCCAGCCGCTCCTCGAAGGCCGTGCGGTTGAGCAGGTTGGTGAGCGCGTCATGGCTGGCCTGCCACGACAGCTGCTGGGCCAGGCGGCGCGCCCGCGTCACGTCGTGCAGCACCATCACCGCGCCAAGCAGGGCGCCCTCGCGGTCGAAGATGGGCGCGGCCGAATGCTCCACCGGCCGCTGCATGCCGCTGCGCGACAGCACGGCCAGCTCGGTGCCGCCGGTGGCCGGCCGGCGCTCGTGCAGCACCTGGTCCAGCGGATCGCCACAGCTGGCGCCTTCGGCATCGACCATGCGCAGCACGTCGCTGGCCGGGCGGCCGGCCGCCTCGCCGGTGGGCCAGCCGGTCATGTCCTCGGCAGACGGGTTGAGGTAGGTCAGCCGGCCCTCGGCGTCGCTGGTGATGACGCCGTCGCCGATGGACCGCAGCGTCACATGGAGCAATTCCTTCTCGTTGAACAGCCGCACCTCCGCCAAGGTGCGTGCCTGCGTGGTGCGGGCGATGCGCACCGCCTGGCGCGTCAGGAAGACGGCGCAGGCGACGATGCCCAGGCTCGACAGCAGCGCAATGGCCAGGATCTGCCGGCGCACCGACCGATGCTCGGTCAGCGCGGTGCTCTCCGGGACGGCCACCACCGCATACAAGCCATGCCGGCCGACCGGCGCCGCCGAGTTGAAGCGCGCAATGCCGTCGATGGGGCTGACCGCCGGCGCCAGCTGGCGCTGCTCGATGCGGGTGGCCTGCTGCAGCCGCTCGCGCGGAATGCTGACACCGATGGAATGCGAGCTGCCAGAGGAACGGGCGCGGTAGAGGCCATCCTCCCCGATCACGCCGACCAGCGCGTCCGGGTGGCCATGCAAGGTGAAGCCGCGGGTCAGGACGATCGGATCGAAGGACACCACCACCGCGCCGGCGAAGCTGCCGTCCGGCGCCAGCACCCGCTTGGCCGCAGGCAGCACCCATTGCTTGCGGGCCCGGCTCTGCACCGGTGCCGTCACCACCAGGCGGTCATCGCCGCTGTGCTGCACCGCGCGGAAGTAGGCGCGGTCGCCCAGCTGGACATCCAGCCCCGCCAGGGTGCTGGCCACCACCCGGCCATGGGCGTCGAGCAGGTGCACGGCCGGCAGGGTGGCCGGGTCGACCAGCAGCCCTTCGCGCTCCAGGCGCTTGAGGTCCACCATGCCGTCGCGTTCCTGCAGGAACTTCACCATGATGGCGGTCTGGTCCACCCGCTCGAGCAGGCGTGCCGTGCGCTCGGCCAGCTTCTGCGACGCGCTGTCGGCCTGCAGGAAGGCGAAGCGCACCGCGGTGCGGTGGCTCTCGGAGATCGACCACCCGGCGCCCAGCCACAGCAGCAGGATCAGGACGAGGGTCGCCGCGACACTGGACGCATAGATCCGGCCAAGGCGATCCGACGACCCGCGGTGGGGAAACAGGGCAAAGGGCATGGGGCGGCACAGGCGGACCGAGAACTCGACCCAGCGCATATCGACCGCCGCTCCTGAACCTTGAGGCCGGCTTCAGGCAAATTTGCACACCTGGGCCGTCCGCGGCCGCGCACCCGGCGTGCCGGATTGCACACAGGCCACCGCCCTGCGGCGGCGATCGGCCTGGCAGGGCCTGCCGCTCCTTGCCGCCGGGGACGGCAGCTCAGCCCTGCCGCGCCTCGCCTTCGCGACGGTACACCGTGCGGGTGTACAGCCGGCGGTCGAACAGCCGCGCGAAGGTGAACAAGCTGCCCAGCATGCCACCCACCGACGAGATGTTGTTGACCGTGCGCATCGCCTCCAGCGCGAACTGCTGCACCACCACCCGCTCGCTGACGTGCTCGCCCTCCTGCACCTTCGACAGCCGGTGCAGCACATAGAGCCCGAACAGTGCGGCCACCACGAACAGGAACTCCCATTGCGTGAAGTCGATGAAGGCCACATCGTTCACCCGCGACGAAGACGCCCAGTGCAGCACCAGCGACAGCTGCTTGTCCTGCAGCCACTGCGCCAGCCCCCCCGCGGCCAGTGGCGCCAGCCCGCCCACCACCGATCCGACCAGGCTGATGGCCGCAAGATAGGCAGTGCCCTGCCCTTGCGGCGCCAGCTTCAGGCCGATGTTGCCGTTGGCCAGGCCGATGCCGCCGGCCGACGCGCCCATCACCAGGTGCAGCAGATAGAGCAGCGGCAGGGTCAGCGCGTGTCGTGACGGCTCGGCCGTGAAGACCAGCGCCAGCATGCAGGCGAACCAGGCCGGCATCGCCACCGACAGAATGCCCTTGTTCGACAGCCGGTCCGAGATGCGGCCCCAGGCGTAGAGCGTGAGCGCGTTGGCCACCTGGCTGGCGACCCACAGCGTGGTGACCGTGCTCAAGGGGTAGCCCAGCTGCCGCATCAGGTAGACCGTCAGGAACGGCGCGGCAAAGCTGGACGCCACGTTCCAGCTGGCCATGTAGACGAGGAAGTTGCGGAAGTTGCGGTCGGTGAACGGCAGCCGCAGCCGCGACCAGACGGTGCCATGGCTGACGCTGGCCATGCGCGGCTCCGGAACGCGCGAGAGGTACCACGAGCTGACATAGCCCGCCAGGCCGGCGCCGGCGAATGACACCGCATAGGCATGCAGCTGCTGCTCGAACGGGGCGTGGTCCACCAGCAGGCCGGCGCACAGCGTGCCGACACAGGCGATGGTGGTGGCCCAGAACAGCCGGCGCGCGAAGAACGCGCCCAGCCCTTCGCGCGGCAGCAGCTGGTGCAGCCAGGAGTTGAGCGAGCAGGCGCTGACCGAGCCGAGCGCCGAGATGGTGAACTGCGCCAGCAGCAGCCAGGTGAGCTGCACCGGCGCATCACCGATGAAGGGCAGCACCGCCAGCGACAGGATCAGCGTGCGCGCCAGCGTGACGGCGATGACCGTGATCTTGCGGCGCTGCTGCACCCGCTCGACCAGCGCGATGGCGGGCAACTGCACCGCCTGCGCGATCAACGGTATGGCGGCCAGCAGGCCGATGTGCATCGGCCCGGCGCCCAGGGCCAGCGCAAACCCCACCAGGATCACGCCGCCATACAGCGAGCCGGCCAGGCTGGCCCAGGCCGCGTCCTTCACCAGGGCCTGCTGGCCCCTTGTCACATCGTCCAGGGAAACGTTGTCGTCGGGTCGTAGTGCCATACGGCGCTGTTAGCAAGGCGGATACCCGGCGTTGCCATCGAGCGCAGCCTGCAGGGCCGGGCCCCGGGCCGGCGTCGCCCCCACGCCGGATGTCGGCGCTTGGCCGACCGACAGCGCCCGGCGGCTCTGGCGCAATGGAGCCGACTTTCCCTCCCGCCGGCCTGCCGGCCCGAACCGATGCGCAGTCCCCTCGTTCGTTCCCCCGCTTGCCCGGCCTGGTCCACCAAGCGGCCGCTAGCTCCCTCCGGCCTGCTGGCCGGCGCCTGCCTCGCACTGGCCCTGCTGGGCTGCAGCGATGGCGCCCGCCATCCCGACGCAAGCCCGCCGGGGCCGGAAGCGCCCGCCGCCGTGGCGCCACCGGTCCCCACCGGTGCCGCGGCCGTGCTGCAAGGCCGCCTGAACGCCGCCGAAGGCGAAGGCGCCCTGCCGGCCGATGAGCGCGGTCCGCTGCAGGCGCTCTACCAGCCAGGAGGATGGCGTCCGCTGTGGCTGGACCAGGCCCACCGTCCCGGCCCGAGCGCGGCGGAGGCGGTGCGCCTGCTCAGCGGCGCCGCCGCCGAAGGCCTGCAGCCCGCCGACTACCAGGCGCAGGAGCTGCAAGCGAAGGTGGCCGCCGCACAGTCGGCCGGCTTGCCGGGCGATGCCGAGGCGGCCGCGCTGGACCTGGCCTTGAGCCGCAGCATGCTGCGCTACCTGCGCCACCTGCACGCGGGGCGGGCCGACCCGCGCCGCATGGGCTTCCGCACCCCGGAGAAGGCCACCGACCCCAATGCCCTGGCCGGCCCGCTGCGGGCAGCGCTGCAGCGCCAGCGGCTCGGGGAGGCGGTGGACTCGTTACGGCCGCCGCTGGAGCAGTACCGCAGCCTGCGGGCCATGCTGGCGCGCTACCGTTCGCTGGCCGAGCAGCCCGCGCCGGCGCCCCTGCCACCGGTGGGCAAGGACCTGCGGCCAGGCCAGCCCTATGCCGGCGTGCCGGCCTTGCACCAGCGCCTGGTGCTGCTGGGCGACCTGCCGGCGGATGCACCGGCGCCGGCAGCAGGCGCCCTCTACGAAGGGCCGCTGGTCGACGCGGTGAAGCGCTTCCAGGCCCGCCACGGCCTGCCGGCCGAAGGGGTGCTCGGCAAGTCGACGCTGGCGGCACTGGACGTTCCGCTGGCCCGCAGGGTGCGCCAGATCGAGCTGGCGCTGGAGCGGATGCGCTGGTTCCCGCCGCTGCAGGCGCAGCGTTTCGTCGGCATCAACATCCCGATGTTCAAGCTCTGGGCCGGCGGGCCGCAGGCGCTGGACGGCCAGCCCGCGCTCGACATGGACGTGATCGTCGGCCGCGCCCTCGACACCGAGACGCCGGCCATGGTCGAGGAAATGCGCTACATCGTCTTCAGCCCGTACTGGAACGTGCCCCGCTCCATCGTGCGCGAGGAACTGCTGCCGGCCCTGCAGCGCAACCCCGGGCACCTGGCCGCGCAGGAGATGGAGCTGGTCCAGGGGCCCGGCGACGACGCGCGCCCGGTGGAGGTGACCCCCGAGCACCTGGCGCTGCTGGAACAGGGCCAGCTGAGGGTGCGCCAGCGGCCGGGACCGAAGAACTCGCTCGGACCGGCCAAGTTCATCTTCCCGAACGACGACGCGGTCTACCTGCACGGCACGCCGGCCCAGCAGCTGTTCGACCGCAGCCGGCGCGACCTGAGCCATGGTTGCGTGCGGGTGGAGAACCCGCTGGCGCTGGCGCAATGGGCGCTGCAGGACCAGCCGGAATGGACGCGCGAGCGCATCGAGGCGGCCATGTCGGCCGGCCAGCAGGCCCGGGTGGAGCTGAAGCAGCCGATCCAGGTGCTGCTGTTCTACGTGACCGCGATGGTGTCGCCGCGCGACGGCAGCATCCATTTCGCCACCGACATCTACGGGCACGACAAGAAGCTGGAGCAAGCCTTGTACGGCTCGCCCGCCTGAGCCGGGGCGCCATGCCGGCGGGCCAGCGCGGGAGGGGAGCTCGCCGGCCCCGCCCCGGCTTACCAGGCGCGCACGCGCCCGGTGTCCACGTGGACGAACCGCGACTCCGGGTAATAGCCGACCCCGCCGGCGCCCATCGACAGCGCGGCGCGGCGCAGGTCTGGCAGCGACACGTCGGCCAGCCGGATGTCCATTGCCTGGCCCGTCATGTGCAGGCTGCGGGTGGCGACGCCGCTGTGGGCGCTCTTGCCACGCAGCGCTTCGTTGGTGTGAGGCGAACGGTAGGCGGAGATGATCTCGAACGGCCGGCTGGTGCCGGTGCGCTCGGCCAGGCCGTGCAGCAGGTCGAGCAGATGGGGATCGATCGGCTTGACCTCCGCGGTGCGGAAGTCGCGCAGCAGCCGGTTGATCTCGGCCAGGGCATCCGGCAGGTAGGCGCCCTGGGCGAAATACTCCACGCTCAGGCGTTCGCCGGTGTGCAGGTGCGCGAACTTGAGTGCGCGGGAGCCTGCGGCAGTGGGGGCGGCAGATGCGGCACGTGCCCAGCTGGGCAAGGCGGCGAGGGACGGTGCTGCGGCCAGGGCAGCGACGAAACGGCGGCGGGAGAGATGCGTCACGAGGCGATCGATCCTGCTGAAAAGCAAAACGCGGTTTATAGGAGGCGCTGCCAGGGGTGTCAACGCGTGCGGATTTGGCAGTGCCGCGAGTGCGTGTTTGCGGCGGCCGTCGAGCCGCTTCGCCATCTCACGCCGATGTGAAGAATTTGCTGCACGCCTGCATCAGTTCGCCGAACCGCCGATCGGTTCCCGGCAACAGCCGATCGCCCTGCACATCAGTGACATTTCTCCTGTTCACGGCTGCAGTCAGGCGGTGGTGATCAGCATCGTGGTCGGCAAGGCGGCCTGTGCGGCGGGCACTCGCCCGGCCTCCAGCGCCTCGAACAGCCCGGCCGGATCGACACTCCAGCGCAGCTGGCGGCTCTCGCCGTACAGGGTCGCGCGCAGCAAGGCCTGCTCGAAGGCCAGCACCTCCGCCAGGTGCGGCACCCGCCGCAGCATCGCCTCGTGCGCCGCCAGGAAGCGGGTGAACTGCTCGGCTTCCACCGCAGCGAAGCTGTCCGGCGGGTGCTGGACCAGGTAGGCCGCCAGCAGCGCCGCGGTCTCCGCCTCGCCGAGCGTGCCCAGCAGCAGCGTCAGCGTGTAGCGCAACACCTTCGACAGGCTGGCGCGGCGGAAGTCGGCCACCAGCTCCGCCAGCAGCGCCACGCCGGGATCGGCGGCCAGCCAGCCGAAGCCGGGCCGCACCTGGCCGCGCAGCGTGTCCACCAGCGCGCTCTCCCAGGCAGCGACGGCGGCCAGGTCGCTGCTGGACGCCGCTGGGCGCCGGCGCGCTGCCGCGTGCAGCCGGGGCACGGCCAGCGTGCGCGGTGGACGCAGCGCCCACAGCGCCTGCAGGCGCTCCAGCTGCCGCGCCACGCCGTCCAGGCCGAGCCGCGGCACATGCTCGGGCAGGATCTCGAAGATGATCGCGCCGAGCTGCGGCAGGCGCGGCAGCCACTCGGCCGCCAGCGCCATCACCGGCTCTGGCACTGCGCCGCTGTGCGCGTCGAGCCAGTAGCTGCCCATCGGCATGCCGCCCGCGAGGTGCAGTTCCCACACCCGCTCCAGGGGTACCTGGCGCAGCGCCTCGGCCATCCGCTGGCGGCCGTTGCGTTCGTTGCACCAGAGGTTGTGCAGGTCCAGCACGATGCCGCAGCCGGCCGCTTGCGACACCGCCGCGAAGAAGTCGCCGTCGCTCATCTCGTCACGCTGCGGGCGCAGGTAGTTCACGCCGGTCTCGAAGGCCACCGGCCGGCCCAGCGCACGGCCATAGCGCCGCACCGCATCGGCCGCCACCCGCACCGCCGCCGGCCGCTGGCGCGGCGGCAGCAGGAAGCCGGCCTCCTGCACGCCACCCTGGCGGCGCACCCGGTTGAAGCTCAGGTGTTCGCTGACCCAGGCGACACGCAGTGCATCGGCCGCCTGCCTCAGCAGCGACCGATGCGGCAGCGGATCGCGGGTGGCGCCCGCCAGGGGCTGTCCCACGCCGTGCAGCAGCTTGGCCTGGGGCAGCGCGGCCACGCGAGCCAGCAGCGCCTCGTTGCAGCGGTACTGCCAGCCGGCCGCGGTGGCGACCTTGGTCCACAGGGTCTGCGGCTCGAGCTCCAGCACGGCAGCGGCCGGCGTGTCGCCCTCGAACAGCGGCGAGAGCACCGGCCAGTACGTCAAGCCGACGCCCAGCGCTCGCATGGCCACCGCCTCAGGCCGGGCGGGCCGCGACGTCCTCGATGTCCAGCGTCACCGGGTTGACGACGAAGTCGCGCAGGCTGACGAAGTCCAGCGTGCGGCCCGAATGGCAGCCGGCACAGCCGTACTTCTCCAGGACGGCCGCGGTGATGCGGTTCATCTTCTCCAGGTCGTAGGTGACGCTGCTGTCGACATAGACGCGGATGCGCCCCTCCTGGTACGCCAGGGGCTGGAACTTCAGGTCTCTCATGATGTCCTCCTTGCGGTGGTGCAGGACGCTGCACGGCAGGTGCAGCATCGGTGTGGCACCGCCCGGCAACGCGACCGAGGCAGGCACCACGCCGCAAACATAGGCCGCAGCCGCAGCGGCCACATCCCACCACGGAGGGAGGTGCCGGCCACCCCGCCCGCGAGGGGGGACCCCCTCCGAAGGGGGATGGCAAATCGCCGATGGCCGGCGCGCCTGGGCTGGCGGCCGCATCGCCTCGCCCCTGAAGCATTTCTAGTATGTGTGAAGGAGGCGTGCGGAAAAGCGGCCACCTATCGTTGCTCCCGTCGCAACACCGGCACACAGGGCGCCAGTGGGTTTGGCGACAGTTGTCCTTTCCGGGAGTTCCATATGCACACCAACACCAAGCTGTTCCTCGCCTGCATCACCACCCTGGCGGCGGCGAGCGCCGGCGCACAGCACAACGCAGCCCGCGGGCTCGTCTCGGTCACCGCTCAATCGATGCAAGGCACCGCCACCGCCAGCGCCGGCTGGAGCGACGCCGACTATGCGCGCGCCCAGGCCTTGCCCCTGCCACGTGTCAGCGTGCTGCCGGCCTCGGTGTTCGACTACAACGCCGCCGTCTCGGCCGCCAGCTTCACCGGCAGTGGCGCCAGCGCTGCCGGCTCGGCCGGCGGGCGCGACGCCGCGGGCCTCGCCCAGCGCAAGACGTACAGCGCGCTGCTGCTGCCCGCCGCCGCCACGGACGGCGTCGCCCCCTCGGCGGTCGGCACCATGGGCGTGCACTTCACCTCGACCCGGGTCTATCCGAACAACTCGGACACCACCTATCCGACCCGCACGGTGGGCAAGCTCTACTTCCGCGATCCCTCCACCGGCGGCCGCTACATGTGCTCGGGCTCGATGATCAAGCCCGGCGTGGTGGTCACGGCGGGCCACTGCGTGCACCGCGCCAACTGCCGCGGCGGCAGCGAGGGCTTCTACGACAGCTTCGAATTCATCCCCGGCTTCCGCCGCGTCGGCGCGGTCGAGACCCGCCCCTACGGCACCTGGGCCAACTGGGCCTATGCCACCACCACCACCACCTGGGCGTGCGGCGGTGGCGGCGTGCCCAATGCCGGCGACTTCGCACTGATCGTCTTCAACCGCAACGGCAGCGGCTACCGCATCGGCGACTACACCGGCTGGCTGGGCTACAAGTACCCCGCGATGATCGGCCGCCACAACAGCGTGCTGGGCTACCCCGGCAACCTCGATTCCGGCGGGCAACTGCACCGGGTGGAAAGCATGGTGACCGATTCGGGCACCGGCAACGGCAGCTTCGGCTCCGACATGGAAGGCGGATCGAGCGGCGGGCCCATCGTGCTGAACCTGCGCGCCGACTACGTCAACAGCAGCCCGGTGCCGTCCGAGTATGAGGGCAACCGCGTCACCTCGGTGGTGTCCTGGGGCTATATCGACCCGGCCCGCAAGGTGCAGGGCGGCACGCAGCTCAACGGCACGTTCGGCACCATGGTGACCAACACCTGCTCGGCCTACCCCTGGGCCTGCTGAGGCAGGACACGGGGCCGCGACCAACCGGCCGCGGCCCTCACCACCGGCTCGGAAACTTGCGATGAATCACCATGCGGTCGGCCTCGATGCTCAGGTAGCCGCCGACCACCAGCTCCTTCAGCACCCGGCTCACCATCTCGCGCGAAGCACCGATGCGGCTGGCGATGTCCTGCTGCGTCGGCCGCGGATGCACCACCTGCGTGTCACCGTCCTCCCGGGCCAGCGACAGCAGCAGCCGCGCGATGCGGCCGAACACGTCCACCAGCGCCAGCGCGCGCACGTTCTCGGACAGCTCGCGCACCCGGCCCACCAGTTCGCGCACCACCACGTCCATGCAGGCCGGGTTGCCGTGCAGCACGGCCTCGAAGGTGGGCTTGTTGATGACCAGCAGGTCGCTGCGCTCCAGCGCCTCCACGCTGGCCGAGCGCGGCGCGCCGTCCAGCAGCGCCAGCTCGCCGAAGTGGTCGCCGTGGCCGAGTACCGACAGAATCACCTCGCGCCCCTGGTCGTCGTTGAGGTACACCTTCAGCGAGCCGGAGCAGACGATGAACAGCTCATTGCCTGCGTCGCCCTCGTTGACCAGGATGGCGCCCTTGGCGTAGCTGCGCCGGCGGGTGTGGCGGTCGAGCTCGTCGAGGGCGTGCAGCGGCAGCTGCGAGAACAGCGGCACTGCCCTCAGCTGCGGGTGTTCGCGTGGACCGGAGGAAGGATCCATATGGTGGCGGCGATGTGGAATGCGGCTCG
Organism: Eleftheria terrae; assembly: GCF_030419005.1. NCBI lineage: Bacteria > Pseudomonadati > Pseudomonadota > Betaproteobacteria > Burkholderiales > Eleftheria > Eleftheria terrae. Next base: position 198,372 of record NZ_CP106951.1, on the reverse strand, counting down.
TTCGACAGCATACCGGCTTGGCCTGCCCTTGCGCCAATCCGTACTCGTCGCGGGCTTTGCCTCGATCGGCGCGGCGCTCGCGCTGAGTCCGCTGCAGTCGCTGGAGCCCGGCCTGGGGCTCGCCGCCTTGTATGCGATGCGGGGCGCGCGCGAGGCACCGCCGCGGGTGACCGTCGTCGCGCTCAACACCGAAGCCGCCGAGGCGCTCGGCACCGCGCCGCGGCCCGACCGCTGGCCGCGCCGCTGGCATGCCGAGCTGATCGAGGGCCTGCACCGCCACGGTGCGGCGGTGGTGGCCTTCGACCTGCTCTTCGACCGCCCGCGCGATGAAGCCGACGACCAGCGCCTGAGCACCGCGATGCGCGAGGCCGGCAATGTCGTGCTGGTCGAGTACCTGCGCCGCGACGTGGTGCGCGCCGGCGCCACGCAGGCGGTGATCGACCGCAGCATGCCGGCGCTGCCCCTGTTCACCAACGCCACGCTGGCCACCGCGCCCTTCGTGTTGCCCAAGACGCCGCAAGGCGTTTCCAACTACCTGGCCTTCGCTCCCGAGCAGGACGATCGCCCCACCCTGCCGCTGGTGCTGGCCGCGGCGCTCGACCCGATGCCGCTGACGGCGCTGTCGGCCACCCTCGGCGTGCCCGCCGAGGCCGGCGACCCGGCCCGCTGGCTGGCGCAACTGCGCCGCGCGGCACGCAGCCGCCCGCCGCAGGAGGGCCGCCCCGCGGCAGCGCAGCGGCCGGCGGCGTCGCGCGCGGTGGCGGCCTGGCAGCGCGTGCTGAGCGAGGTCGACACCCGGGTCTGGCTCAACCTCTACGGCCCGCCGGGCCACATCGACACGGTGCCCTACGACCGGGCGCTCACCTGGCTGCGCACCTCCTCGCCGGAGGCGGCGCGCTTCCGCGGCCGCGCGGTGCTGGTGGGCTTGTCCGAGTTCAAGCAGACCGAGCAGCGCGACGGCTACCCCACCGCCTGGAGCACCGACGACGGCCTCGACGTGAGCGGCGTCGAGCTGGCTGCCACTGCCGTCGCCAACTGGATGGACGGCTCCGCGCTGCGGCCGCTGCCCCCGGCGGCCCGGGCCGCACTGGTGGCCGCCTTCGCTGCCGCGGTGTTCGGTGCCTGGCTGCTGTCGTCGCCGGCGCGCGCGGCGCTGCTGAGCCTGGCGGTGGCCGGGCTGCATGCCGCAGCCGCCTGCATGCTGTTCGCGCGCGCCGGCCTGTGGCTGCCGATGGCGCTGCCCATCTTGGTGGTGCTGCCGGCCGCCGCCCTGAGCGGGCTGTTGCTGCGCTTTGCCGAGGTCGAGCGCCAGCGCCGCCGGCTGCATGCGGCGCTCGACCGCTATGGCCCGCGCGAGGCGGTGGCCCGGCTTGCGCGCGAGCTTGACGCCCGATCGGAGGACGTCTATGTCGTCTGCATGAGCAGCGACATCGAGGACTACACCCGCCGCGTCGAGGCTCGTGAACCAGTTGATGCACGTCTTTGGGTAAATGCTTATTTTCAAAAAGTATTCCCCATCGTTCGAGAACACGGCGGCCATGTGGTGGACCATGCCGGCGACTCCACCGTCTGCATCTGGCTGTCCGGCGGTTCGCCGGCTGCGGCCTGCCAGGCAGCGGTGGACGCGGCCCGCGCGCTGCACCGTGCGCTCAATCCCAATGCCGTTGGCGCGCCCTTCGATGCCGATGCCTGGCCCACCCGCATCGGCCTGCACTTCGGCCCCGTCGCCCTGGGCGAGGTGGGCGACCCGGAGCATGCGGAGCCCCGGGTGGTCGGCGACATCGTGAACACCGCCAGCCGCATCCAGTCGGCCAACAAGCTGCTGGGCACCCGGGTGCTGGTGTCCGACGTCGTTGCCGCCCACCTGCCGGGGCCCGATGTGCGGCCGCTCGGGCGGTTCCTGCTCGTCGGCAAGCAGCGTCCGGTGGGCCTGGGCGATCCAATGCCTCCCACGCCCCGGGTGTCGTCGCTCTACGCCCAGGCGCTTGCCGCGCGCGCGGCCGGGCAGCTGGAGCTGGCCCGTGCCTCCTTGCGTGCCCTGCTCGAGTGCTGCCCGGAGGATGGGCCGGCGCGGTTTCTGATGGATCGGCTCGACAGCGAAGAGCCGATCGTGCTCAATGCCAAGTAGTCGCGCCCCAGGCTGCATCGCCGGGTCCGCGGCGAACGCCGGCACATTCAGGAAGGAGGGGACGGTCCCCCGGCAGACCGTCCTTGCGATGGTCAGACACGTCGTCACTGTCATCACGGCCTGGGCCGGTGGCTCAGGGGTCCTGGGCCGGTTCGGCCGCATCGCCGTGCTGGCACTGGCCGGCCCGGCCGGCGCAGCCCTGGCATGCGAGCCACCCGGCGGCCGCCTGACCTCGGTGGAAGGGGTGGTCGAGATCCGCCCCGCCCAGACCGACCGCTGGCGCCCCGCCACGCTGAACGAGCGGCTCTGCCCCGGTGACACGGTGGCCGTGCGCGCTCGCAGCCGGGCCGCCATCGTGCTGGCCAACGATGTGCTGCTGAGGCTGGACCAGCACTCGGTGCTGACGCTCACCGCAGTGGCCGCCGACCAGCCCTCGGAGCTGGGCCTGCTGCGCGGCGCGCTGCATGTGCTGACGCGCTTCGCCAAGCGCTTCGGCGTGGCCACGCCCTATCTCAATGCCATGGTCGAGGGCACCGAGTTCACGGTGGCGGTCGACAACGGCACGGCCCGCGTCAGCGTGGCCGAAGGACGGGTGCAGGCCCACAATGCGGCCGGCCGCCAGACCCTGCTGCCCGGCCAGGCAGCCGAGTCGAGCGGCGCCGCGGCCCCGGTGGCCCTGCAGGTGCAGCCGCTCGACGCCGTGCGGTGGGCGATGTACTACCCGCAGGTCACCCGCCCCAGCGAGGCGGCCCTGGCTGCACTGCCGCCCGCGGCCGGCGCTGCCGCACGGCACGCCGCCGCGGGCCGCTACCACGACGCACTGGCCGCCTGGCCGGCCGCGTTGGTGGAGCCGCTCGCGGTGGAGCGGGCCGGCTGGTGGCTGGGTGTCGGCCGCATCGACGAAGCCGAGGCGCTGCTGGCACGAGGCCGTGCCGCCGGAGGTGGCGACATGGCGGCCGGGCTCGCCCTGCAGTCGGTCATCCATGTCGTGCGCAACCGGCCTGCCGAGGGCGAAGCGGCGGCCCGCGAAGCGGTCGCGCTCGATCCCCGTGCCGCCGCGCCGCAGCTGGCCCTGAGCTATGCCTTGCAGGCCCGGCGCGATCCGGCGGCCGCGCTCGCGGCGGCACGCCAGGCCACGGCCCTGGAGCCTGGCCATCCCCTGGCCTGGGCCCGGCAGGCCGAGCTGGAGCTCTCCGCCGGCGAGCTGCGCGCCGGTGAGCAGAGCGCGGCCCGCGCCCGCGCGCTGGCCCCCGCCACACCGCGGGTCACCGCGCTGATCGGCTTTGCCCAGCTGCTGCGTGGCGAAGACGCAGCGGCTCGGCAGACCCTGGCCCAGGCGGAGGCCGAAGCGCCCGGCGACCCGCTGGCTCATGTCGGTCAGGGCCTGGCGCTGTTGCGCGCCGGCGCACTGGCCGAAGGCCGCCGCCGGTTCGAGATGGCGGTGATGCTGGCGCCCGGCGATGCCGAACTGCGCGCGCTGCTCGGCCGGGCCTATCTCGCCGAACGCCGCGGCCGGCTGGCCGGCGAGGAGTTCACGCTGGCCCGCCAGATGGACCCGCGCGACCCGACGCCCTGGTTCTACGAAGGCATGCGCAAGCAGCAGGACAACCGTCCGGTGGAGGCCGCCGCCGATTTCGAGCGCGCCCTGGCGCTCAATGACGAGCGCGCCGTGCTGCGGCCGCGCACCCTGCTGGACATCGACCGCGCCGCGCGCACCGCGGCACTGGCCAGTGTCTGGCACGATCTGGGCTTCGACGCTGCGCTGCTCTCGGCGGCCCGCGGCGCGCTGCTCGACGACCCCCAGAGCGACACCGCGCACCGCCTGCTCGCCGAGGCCTATGCGCGCGACCCTCGGTATGAGACCGCGCGCGTCAGCGAGCTGCTGCAGGCCCAGCTGCGGCAGTCGCCACGCGCCGAGCCGGTGCCGCCGCAGGAGCTGCAGCCCGGCCTGCCGGTGCTCTACGGGCCGCGTGCCCTTGCGCTGCAGGACACCGGTGCCTGGTTCGACGAGCAGCCCGGCGGCCTGCGCCTGGGCCTGATGGCCGGCAACCGCGACCAGTTCGGCCGGGCCCTGCTCGCCTGGCGCAACACCGCCATTGGCCAGTTCTCGCTGGGCCACTTCCATTACCAGACGCAGGGCTTCCGCTCACGGGCCGATGTGCGGCTGGACTTCAACAGCCTGCTCTGGCAGCACGAGCTGACGCCGCAGCTGCGGGTGCAGGCCGAATGGCGCCGTACCACCGGCGACGTCGGCGACACCACCCACCCGCTGCTGCCTGCCATCTTCGAGCACCGGCGCGACCTCACCACCCAGGCGGTGCGGCTGGGGCTGCGCTACGCGCCCGACGTGCACAGCGAATGGCTGGCGTCCTTCATCCGCGGCCGCCGCACCGGCGCGCTGCAGGATGTCTACAACACTCCCCCCTTCACCTTCGACGACGAGCTGCGCCGCGACAGCCGCCTGGCCGAGCTGCTGCATTCCGGCCACCATGGCGCGCTGCAATGGACGCTGGGCGGCTCGCGCTATCGCGATGACCGCACCATCACCAGCCGTATCGTGCTGCGCCCGCCGTTGTGCCCGGCGCCGCTCTGCAGCACGCCAGCGCGACGCACCGAGGAGCCGCCGGTGCGGCACGACCTGCTGTTTGCCTACGGCAGCTGGAGCCTGGCGTCGCCCACCACCCTGCTGTGGGGGCTGAGCCACGACCGCTACGAAGATGGCGACATCCGGCAGCACCGCACCCATCCCAAGCTGGGGGTGGTGCTGCAAGGGCCGGCGGGCCTGCGCGTGCGGGCGGCGCTGTTTGGCAGCGTCAAGGGCGCGCGAGCCAAGGAACAGACGCTGGAGCCGACCCAGTTCGCCGGCTTCAACCAGCTGTTCGACGACCCCGACGGCACCCGCTCGCGGCGGGTCGGCCTCGGGCTGGACCAACCGTTGGGTACCGCCTCGCGCTGGGGCGCGGAGGCGGTACACGGGCAGCTGTCGGTGCCGGTGCAGCCGGCCAGCAACGGCCGTTGCGGCCCGGCCGGCTGCAACCAGCGCTGGAGCTCCGACCTCTACCGCCTGCACTTCGAAACGCGCTGGGGCGCCCGCTGGGCGGCATCGGTCGCCCTCGAGCGCAACGCGCAAAGCCTGTCCACGCGCGCGGCGGTGCTCGACCGTCCGCTGGCTGCGCGCACCTGGCAGCTGCCAATGCGGCTGGCCTATTTCCTGCCAGGCGGCCTCACCGCCTTCGGCGAGGTGCGCGGCGTGCAGCAGCGCATCGAAGCCCACCCCTCTGCTTCCTCCTCCATCGAGACCCCCTCCGAGCGCTTCTGGCTGGTCGACCTCGGCCTGCGCTGGCGCCTGCCGTCGCGGTCGGCCACCGCCACCCTGGAAGTGGCCAACCTGTTCAACCGGCAGTTCAAGTTTCAGGGCATGGACGTGATCACCTTGGGCGAGCCCAGGGCGCAAGTGCCCCCGTTCCAACCCGGCCGCACGATCGCTGGCCGGCTGGAGGTGCGCTTCTAGCGCAGCTGTTCCCGCCCCTAGGCATATGCCAATACGATGGAGACCTCGATGTTCCTTTCAGCCCCCCGATCCACCCGCCTTGCCATGGCCGCCGCGGCCTGCCTGATCCTCTTCCAGCCCTTGCCGGCGCTGTCCGCCAAGCCGGTGGCGCCACCGCCCGGCAACAAGCCGCCGCGCACCGGCGCACTGCCGCAGAACGGCGTGTTCGCCATCGTCTACGACGCCCAGGGCAACTCCTACGTGGTGGACCGCGAGGGCCGGCTCCTGCCGCCTTGCCAGCCGTGCACCGAGGAACTCGAGCGGGTGTTCGGCCGCGGCTGCCGCGAGATGCCCAAGGCGGCCGGCGAAGCCGGTGCAGCCGCCAGCGGCGACGCCGCGGCGGGGCCGTCCGCCACTGCACCGGCCACCGGCACCGCACCGGCCACCGCCACCGCCTCGGCGCCCGCCCAGCCCGAGCCTGGAGCGGGTGCCGGTGCGCAGGCGCCTGCGCCGGCCGGCAACCTCTGCCGTTCCGCGGTCGGCACCACGGTGCGCAAGATCGACTCGCTGGGCGTCGTGCGCCACAGCGGCTCGCAGTGCTACCTGGTCGAGCGCAATGTGGACGGCAAGCAGGTCTACGTGGACGTCTGCTTCGGTCGCTAGGCCCGCTGGCCGGGCGGCTGCGCCAGCGTGAATATGTCGCATCGCCGCCCGGCATTACTCACTGTCGGTGAGTCCCTGCTCTCCCTAATCTTGAGTCATGCCGAGACGCGCGGTGCGCCCCGGCCCCCGCAGGAGACTTTCATGTCCGACACGATCTTTGCCCCCGCCCGGGCCGACCCGCCGGCCGAATCCACGCCCCGGCCGGTGCCCTACGGCAGCGCACTGCCCCGCACCTCGCTGGCGGCCGACACCCGCTGGCTGGCCGCCGCGCTGGACGAGATCGACTACGGCGCACTGATCCTCGACGAGCAGGCCCATACCCTGCACCTGAACCGCATGGCGCGCTTCGAGCTGCAGCGAGAAGACCCGCTGCTGCTGGTCGGCGGGCAGCTGCACACGCGGCGCTGCGTCGATGCGGCGGTGCTGTACTCGGCCTTGCGCACCGCGTCCGCTCGCGGCCTGCGCAAGCTGCTGGCCCTCGGTGACGCCGACCACCGGCTCAACGTATCCGTCGTGCCGCTCGGCACGCTGGAGCCGGAGGGCCCACGGCCGATCCTGCTGCTGCTCGGCAAGCGCGAGGTGTGCACCGAGCTGTCGATCCAGGGCTATGCCGGCAGCCACGGCCTCACTTCCACCGAAAGCCGGGTGCTGACCGCGCTGTCCGCCGGCACCCGGCCCGACGAGATCGCGCGGCTGCTGGGGGTGGCCATCGCCACCATCCGCTCGCACATCGCCAGCGTGCGCACCAAGACCGCCACCGACAGCATCGGCACCCTGATGCGCCAGCTCGCGGTGCTGCCCCCGCTGATGGGCGTGCTGCCGGCCATGTGGCGCTCAGGCGCCGCGGGCGGCGCCTCCGCCAGCCACGGTCCGGGCCGCGAGGAAGCGCAGCCCTGGACCGCGATGTGGGCCGGCAACGAGCGCCGCGCCTCCCGCTGAACCTGCCCGCCTCGCTGCCACCCGGCAGCGACGCGGTGCATGTCACACCGTGCGAGGCTGTGTCGTCATGAAGGGGTGCCGACTTCATGCCATCGACTTGCCATGATCCTTCTGCTGCTGCGCGGCTTGCTCGCGCTCGGCCTGGCCGCCAACGGCCTGGCGATGCTGCTGGCTCCCGACACCTGGTACCACAGCGTGCCGGGCGTGCCCTTCACCGGCCCGCTCAACCTGCACTTCGTGCGTGACATCGGGTGTGCCTACCTGGTCAGCGCCGCCGGCCTCGCCTGGCGCGCAGCCCGGCCGGCCAGCGGTGCACCGGCGGCACTGGCCGGGGCGCTGTTCCTGTTGCTGCACGCCGGCGTCCACCTCGCCGAGACGCTGCTGGGCCGCTGTGGCTGGCCGGCGCTGTGGCGCGACATGCCCGGCGTCATCCTCCCGGCGCTGCTGGCCCTGGCGCTCGCGCTGCCCCCACCCGCCCGCAAGGACTGAGCCGATGATCGACGCCCTGATCCGCTGGCAGATCGCTCGCTTCGAGCGCCGCTTCGGCTACGACGCCAGCGACCTCAAGCAGCTGCTGGCCATGAGCCGGCGCGCCTTCCTCGGCTTCACCCGGGCCGGCCGCCTGGCGGAGGCACGCGGCGACGTGCCGCCCGCCGCGTGGTACGCGGCCAGGATCGTTGCCCTGCGCGCCGAAGACTGCGGCCCCTGCACCCAGCTGGCGGTCGACATGGGGCTGGCCGCCGGCGTGCCACCCGCCGTGCTGGCCGCAGCGCTGTGCGACTGCGAAGACGAGCTGGACCGGCTGGACGCTGCCGCGGCCCTCGGCTGGCGCTACGCGCATGCAGTGGTGGACCGCCGTGCCGACATCGCGCCCCTGGGCGAAGCACTGCGCCGCCGCTGGGGCGACCGCGGCCTGGCGGCGCTGGCCGTCGGCATTGCGGCCGCCCGGATGTATCCAATGCTCAAATACGCGCTCGGCCATGCCCAGGCGTGCCAGCGGGTGCAGGTGGCCGGCCTCACCCTTCCTCCGTCCCCATCGACCCATGCCCACTGAGCTCTCCACCGAAGCGATGACCGCCCTTGCCTCCACCGTGCCGCCCGCAGCCCCCCGGCCGCAGGCCGACCTGCAGTTCGAACCGCATTACCGCTACCTGCGCGCGCTGGCCTACCGCATGCTCGGCTCACGCGCCGAGGCCGAGGACACGGTGCAGGACGCCTGGCTGCGCTGGCAGGCCGCCGATCGCTCCGAGGTGGTGAATGTGCGCGCCTTCCTCACGCAGGTCACCACCCACCTGTGCCTGGACCGGCTGCAGAGCGCCCGCCACCGCCGCGAGCAGTACGTCGGCGCCTGGCTGCCCGAGCCGCTGGTGAACGAGGCCCACGACTTCCACCCCGGTGCCGATGTGACCAGCGAGTACGCCCAGGACGTGTCCAATGCCTTCCTCCTTGCGCTGGAGCGCCTGAGCCCGCTGGAGCGCGCGGCCTTCCTGCTGCACGACGTGTTCGACCTCGAGTTCGACGAAGTGGCCCAGCGCCTCGACCGTTCGGCCGCCGCCTGCCGGCAGCTGGCCAGCCGGGCCCGCCAGCACCTGCGTGCCGGCTATGCGCGTTGCGAGGTCGCGGCCGAGCAGCGGCAGCGCCTGCTGGGCGCCTTCGCCGAGGCACTGGCCCGCGGCGACGTCGAGGCGCTGGCCAGCACACTGGCCGAGGATGCGAAGTTCGTCTCCGACGGCGGCGGCGTGGTGACCGCCGTGCCACGCCCCCTGATCGGCGCCGCCCGCATTGCCAAGGCGCTCACCGGCTTCGCGCGGCAGGCCGACCGCGAGCGCCAGCGGGTGATGCTGGCCGAGGTGAATGGCCTGCCCGGCTGGCTGGTGTACGACGCCGTCGACGGCTCGCCGATCCAGACCCTGTCGATCCAGCCCGACGGGCAGGGCCGCATTGCCGCGGTGTACGTGGTGCGCAATCCGCAGAAGCTGCAGCACCTGCGGCGCCCGCCCGGCTGAGCGCCGCGGCGGCAAGCCAACCGGCCGGCGCCACAGCGGGCGACGGCGGTTGTCGGGCACGCCCTGCAGCGCTCGACATGCGGACGATGAAGTGTGACTTTTTCGGTCCTCCAGGCGCTTTCGACCGGTGTCCCGCGTCCTGGGGATGGCGCGCCAGGCGGCGAGCAGCGATGCTCGCCGCCCATGATCTTCACCCCAAGAACCCTCGGCCTGCTGCTGCTGGCAGCCGCCCCGCTGCTGGCGCAGGCCCAGACCGACGAGAAACCGTCCAACTTCCTCGCCGCACGCCGCGGTGGCGCCATGCAGCCGGCAGCGCCACAGGCGGCCCGCCAGGGCCCGGCCTTCCTGGACCGCCTGGACAGCCGCAGCGACTTCGACCGCCTGGCCCGCATCCATGGTGACGGCAGCGCCCAGGCCACGCCCCACCTGATCTTCGCGATCGACCGCAGCGCCGGCGATCGGGTCTACTACATCCACAGCGTCCGCTTCCCCTTCCACGAGGACTTCCTGCGGGCGCAGCACCTGGTGGCCAACCTGGACCACGCCACCCTGCTCGGCTTCTACCAGAAGCCCAACCGGCGCTTCGTGCTGGGCACGCTGAGCCTGCACCCGGCGCTGGGCCGCTGGGTCTACGAATTCTGGGATGGCGACCAGGCCACGGCCGACCATGTGGCGCTGGCCGACCGACGGCTGCGCGACACCTTCTTCGCCCCGCTGGCCTTCAAGGCCAACTCCACGCTGCACGAGGCGTCGGCGCGGCAGGCCGGCATCGCGGCCATCACGCAGCAGCAGCTGGTGTCGCAGCGCGACTACCTGCCGCTCAACCAGGGACGCGCGGTGGGCCGGCTGCGCCTCATCGACAACCTGGAAGGCGACACGCAGGACGACATCGAGCCCTACGACATCGTGGTGCTGCGCGAGGTGCCGCTGTCGCTGCCGCCGGTGGCTGGCGTCATCACCGTGCAGCCGTCCACCGCGCTGTCGCATGTGAACCTGCTGGCCAAGGGCTGGGGCATTCCCAATGCCTATGTGCGGGATGCCTACGAGGCGCTGGCACGGCATGACGGGCGCTGGGTGCGCTTTGAAGCCGGCCGCGACAGCTATCAACTGGAGGCCACCGAGCGGCCCGCCCGGCTGCCCACACGCAAGACCGCCGCCCTCATTGCCAAGCCCGACCTCTCCCGGTCGGCGCCGATCCCGCTGGTGGCACTGAAGGCCACCGACACCTCGGCCTGTGGCGGCAAGGCGGCCCGCCTCGGCGTGCTGGAGCGGCTGCGCCTGGCCGGCCGCTTGCCCGGGGTGGCGCCGGTGCCGGACGGCTTCTGCCTGCCGTTCGCGCAGCATGCCGCCTTCATGGCCCAGCCGCAGGCCCAGGCGCTGATCCGCCAGGCGCTGGCCACCGAGCGCTTCGACCGCAGCAGCCGGGTGCGCCGGCAGGTCCTGCAGCAGCTGCGAGCCGACCTGGTCGAGCTGCCGCTGCCGGCCGGCCTCGAAGAACAATGGCTGCAGCGCTGGCGCGAGCAACTCGCGGGCAGCGGCGTCTTCGTGCGCAGCTCCTCCAACTCGGAAGACCTGGCCAACTTCAGTGGCGCCGGGCTCTACAGCACGGTGCCCAATGTGCGCCAGGCGCAGGACCTGTCGCGGGCCGTCAAGACGGTCTGGGCATCGGTCTTCAACGCCGAGGCCTTCGAGGCCCGTCGCGCCGCCGGGCTGGCCCACGACCAGGTCCGCATGGCGGTGTTCGTGCAACGGGCCATCGACTCCCGCTTGTCCGGCGTGATGATCACCCGCGACCCCTTCGACGCCGAGCGCAACGACAGCATCTACATCTCCGCCAAGCGCGGCATCGGCATCCGGGTGGTCGAAGGCCGGCGCATTGCCGAGCAATCGCTCTACAACAGCCGCAACGGTGCAGTGCAGCGCTTTTCGCGCTCGGCCGAGGACACCGAACTGCGGCTGGACGAGCAAGGCGGCGTCAAGGAGGTGCCGGTGGAGCGCCACGCACCGGTGCTGTCGGATGCCGATGTGCGCCGCCTCGCCAGGATCGGGCAACAGGTCAAGCGCGGCCTGGGCAAGGCCGAGCAGGACATCGAATGGGCCATCGACGGCGAAGGCCGCGTCGTGCTGCTGCAGGCGCGGCCCTACGTGCAGCGCTCCAACCTGTGAGCCGGGTCGCCGGGCGGTGCCCCCGTCAGCGGCCCGCCGGCGCGACCTCAACCAAGGCCGGGCACCCGCCCGGCCGGGCCTTCACGGCGACAGGCGACGCAGCGTGAAGGGGCGCTGCGGGAACACCGTCGGTGGCCAGGGATGCCGGGCGTCATAGAGACACAAGGCCGTGATGTGCCCGGTCCCTGAGGACTTCAACAGGCCCAACACCATGAAGGCGGCGCTCGACGGCAACGGGTCTGTCTGCAGCACGATGCCCGGGCTGGCCGCCGGATTGACAGGCACGGCCGCGAACTTGCCATAGCGCCACCGCATCGTGCCATTGGCCGCCATGAACAAGCCGCTGTAGTTGCCATCCGACCAGGCATACGGTTGGGAATGCAGCAGCGCGAAGGTGACGGTGATCGGCTGGCCCTCGGCGAACGGCATCCTGCTGCCGTAGCTGCCGCTGAGCCCCTCGTAGTCGTAGAACGGCATGTCCGACGCCAGCGGGATGCCGGCGCATTCCGGCCAGGGCGCCGCCGTGCCGGGCACCGGCGCCTCCGCACCGGCTGGGCCTGTCAGGCCCGTGAGGGCCGGTGTGGACACATCGGCAGCGTGCGCCGCGCCGCATGAGCAGGCGGCGGCCAGTGCACTGAGAAGCAGGGCATGTCGCATGATCGCTACTCCCTCGGGGAGGGTTGCATGTCAGACCCGTGATGCCTCGTGCCGGTGCCCCCGTGGCTCCACCGGCAGCGATGCGGGCCTGCAAGGCATGCATAGGCGGTTCCGCCCTGGCCGGCAAGCCGGTCGCTTCTGACAGGGCACTGTCGCGACCGGAGAGCGATGGCACAGGCACAGCGTCCCGCAATGGAACGGGCGGTACAGCCCAGGTACCGAACACCGCCGCCCACCATCGGCCGAACACCGCGGCCGGGTGCGCACCGAAGCGGCCCATCCGCCAAGCGCCCCGTCTGGCACCGAACCTGCTTGGCTGCGCGCTCCCCGGCGTGGTTCGGCCATCGCAGTCGGCTCGGCAACCCGGGGCTTGTTGTCTTCCCTTCCCGGGTCGTGTGCAGCGGCGGTGCAATGGGCGTCGCCGATGTGCACGCCTGACTCCTTCATAAGGTGATCCATGTCGAAGAAGTTCACAGGCCCTTCCCTGCTGGCTTTGCTGGCCTTGTGCTCGCTGGCCTGCATGCCAGCCCACGCCACCGTGGTTGATTTCGAGGCCTTGCCGCCCGACCTGTATTTCGATGGCAGCGGCTTCCAGCAGGACGGCTTCCGCTTTTCGGTGGAGGGCGGCTTCGGCACCCTCGACACGGCGGCGTCCTGTTTCATCACCGTCTGTCCCAGCGGCAACGACACGCAGTTCTATTCGGCCCTCAATGACAGCCAGCTGTCGCTCAGCCGCACCGACGGTGCCGCCTTCCGCCTGCAGGGCTTCGATGCGGCCTTTGTCGCGCCGCTGAACTTCGGCAGCGGCAGCCCGGCCGGCCAGATCGTGCTGCATGCGCTCACCGCCTCGGGTGGCCACCTGTTCTCGTCCTGGGACTTCGGCGTGAGCGGCAGCGACGGCAGCTTCAGCTTCACCCGCTTCTCGGGCGCCGACTTCGCGTCCTTCAGCGCCATCACCTCGATCGATTTCAGCGCCTGCGTCTACACCGCGGGCGGTGCCTGCCAGAACCCGGGCGGCAACCTGGCGCAATTCGCCCTCGACAACATCGCGCTGGCCCCGGCGGTGCCCGAGCCGGCCAGCGTGGCCCTGCTGGCACTGGGCCTGGGCGCGCTGGCACGTCGCAGCCGCCGCGGCGCGCAGCCGGCTGCGGCCTCCGTCTGACCCCTGGCAAGGAAAGCTCTCGACAATGACATTGCATCGCATCGCGTACATGGTCGTGCTCGCCACGGCCACCCTGTCGGCCGGCGCGCAGGCAGCCGGCCGCAAACCCTACATCGTGCAGCTGGCCGACGCGCCGGCTGCCGCCTATGCCGGCGGCGTCAGTGGCTACAGCGCCACCCGCCCAGCGCCGGGCAGCCGCTTCAACATCGACGCCAGCAGCGTCCGCGCCTACATCGGCTATCTCGATGCCCGGCGCAACCAGGCACTCGCCGCGGTGGCCCAGGCGCGCGTGCTGCACCGCTACAACGTGGCCTTCAATGGCTTCTCGGCCCTGATGACGGATGCCGAGGCACAGAAGCTGCGCGGCACCCCGGGCGTCGTGGCGGTGACGGCCGACACGCCGCGCTCGCTGGACACCAGCCGCACGCCGGCCTTCCTGGGCCTGAGCACGCCCGGCGGCCTGTGGTCGCGCACCGATGCGGCGGCACGGGCCGTCAAGGGTGAGGACATCATCATCGGCGTCGTCGACAGCGGCGTGTGGCCCGAGAACCTGTCCTTCTCCGACAAGGTCGACGGCACCGGCAAGCCGGTGGCGTCCAACAGCCAGGGCAGCGTGGCCTACGGCCCGCCGCCGGCCCGCTGGAAAGGCCGCTGCCAGAGCGGTCCCGGCTTCACCACCGCGCACTGCAACCACAAGCTGATCGGCGCGCAGTACTTCAACCAGGCCTTCCTGTCGACCGGACGCCAGTTGCACTGGAGCGACTGGGTGTCGCCACGCGACCAGGACGGACACGGCAGCCACGTCGCCTCCACCGCCGGCGGCAATGCGGGCGTCGACACGGTCATCAACGGCGCCTTCGGCGGCACCATCGCCGGCATGGCACCGCGCGCGCGCATCGCCGCGTACAAGGTCTGCTGGACCTGGCACGACCCGTCCACCCTGGAAGTCGACAACAACTGCTGGAACGGCGACAGCGTGGCGGCCATCGACAAGGCGGTGGCCGACGGCGTGGATGTCATCAACTTCTCGATCAGCGGCTCCCGCACCAGCTTCCTTGATCCGGTCGAAGTGGCCTTCTTCAACGCCTCGGCCGCCGGCATCTTCGTGGCAGCCGCCGCCGGCAATGACGGGCCGGCCAACACGGTGGCCCACATCAGCCCCTGGCTGACCACGGTCGCCGCGTCGACGCATGACCGGCTGACGGTGGCCACGCTGAACCTGGGCAATGGCAGCAGCCATACCGGCCCCTCGCGCTCGAACGGCCTGAGCGCGCATGCGCTGGTCCTGTCGACCGCGGTGGCCCTCAAGCCTCCCTTCGACGACAGCAACACCGACGCGCGGCTGTGCGTGCTGGGCAGCCTCGACCCGGCGAAGGCAGCCGGCAAGGTGGTGGTCTGCGACCGCGGCAGCAATGCCCGGGTGGAGAAGAGCCAGGAAGTCAAGCGCGCCGGCGGCCTCGGCATGGTGCTGCTCAACGTCGACCCGGGTGACCAGATCGACGACGCTCACTACGTGCCCACCGTGCACCTGGCCGACAGCGTGCGCGCCGCGGTGCGCAGCTATGCCGCCGCCCAGGGCGCCACTGCGGCGCTGGGCGCCAGCCGGCAGGCCCCGGGCGTGGTGGCACCGGTGATGGCCGACTTCTCCTCGCGCGGGCCCAACCTGGGCAATGCCAACCTGCTGAAGCCGGACATCGCCGCGCCAGGCGTCAACGTGCTGGCCGGCCACACCTACAAGCCGGCCACCGCAGCCGAGCGCGACGCCATCGCCAACGGCACGCTGACGCCGCCGCCCGCGTCGGACTTCCTGTCCGGCACCTCCATGGCAAGCCCGCACATCGCCGGCATCGCGGCCCTGCTGAAGCAGTTGCATCCGGACTGGTCGCCGGCCGCCCTGAAGTCGGCGCTGCTCACCTCGGCACAGGCCGTGAAACTGCCGGACGGCAGCCGCGACGCCGACGTCTGGGGCTACGGCGCCGGCCACGTCAACCCGAATGCCGCTGCGGCCACCACCCTCGTGTATGACGCGGGCACGACGGACTATGTGCGCTTCCTGTGCGGCGTCGGTGCGCTCGATGCCACCTCCCCGCAATGCGCCACGCATGGCGCGATCGCAGCCTACGACCTGAACCTGCCCTCCATCGCGGCGGAGGTGGTCGGCCGCATCACCTTGCGGCGCACCGTGAAGAACCTCGGCGGCGCGCATGCCACCTATGTGGCCAGCGCCAACCTGCCGGGCTTCGAGGTGAAGGTGGAGCCGGCCACGCTGAGCCTGGCCCCGCAGCAAAGCGCCAGCTTCACGGTGCAGCTCACCCGCAGCGGCGCACCGATCGGCGACTGGCGTTTCGGCTCGCTGACCTGGAGCGATGGCAGCCACCAGGTGCGCAGTCCGCTGGTCGCCCAGGCCCTGACCCTCAGCGCACCTGCGCTGATCGAGGACACGCGGCCCTCCGGCACCAAGGTCTTCACCGTGGGCACCGGCTATGACGGCGCCCTGCAGGTGACGCCGCTCGGGCTGGTGCCGGCCCAGCGCCAGGCCGGCCAGGTGACGCACAAGGCCACGCAGTGCTTCCCGGTGTCGGTGCCGGCGGCCACCCGTTATGCCCGCTTCGCGCTGTTCGACAGCGACACCTCGGGCGCGGGCGCGGACGACCTCGACCTGCAGGTCTACCAGGGCGACCAGCTGGTGGGCAGCAGCGGCAGCAGCAGCTCTGACGAGGAAGTCACCCTGAGCGAACCGGCGGCGGGCCAGTACCGCGCCTGCGTGCTCGGCTATGCGGTGCAGGGCGACAGCTCGCGCTTCACGTTGTCGAGCTGGGTGGTCGCGCCCAGCACCGGCGAAGGCACGCTGCGCGCGGCCGGCCCGTCGAAGATCGCCATCGGCGGCACGGCATCGGTCGGCCTTGGCTGGTCCACCAGCACCGGGCGCCGCTACCTGGGCGCCGTGTTGTTCAAGGACGGGCGCGGCGCGGTGGTGGGGAGCACCCTGCTGTCGATCGACACCGCGAGCGCGGCAGCCCGCACGGTGAGCGGCGCAGGCCGCAAGGCAGTGCCGGTGGCCACCCGCTGAGGCTGGAACAGGCCGGGCCACCCACTGAGGCCGGAACAGGCCGGGCCACCGGGCCCGGCCACAATCGCCGGGCACCGGCAGCCTGCGGTTGGACCGCCGACGGTGTCCCGCATGCTTCCGCCACCGGCCAGCCAGCGCGAGTGGATCAAGCCGCTTGCGTGCCAGGGGCACAGCGGACGGCGCGCCTTCCGGCAGGCCGGAGGCGCGCCGTCTTGCACCGGCGGGCAAGAACATCGTCAGCGCGCAGCGCCGACATCGAGGGCACGCTGTCGCATATGCAGCCGGCCGATGAGCCCGGCATCGGGTCCAGGGCCTGCACACTCACGACCGCCGCCGCGACGGCTGCGGGCGAAGGCCCCGCCCCACCTTGCGGTGCGCACCCGCCCGCCCAGCGCCTAGAGCCGGCATGCCACTCGTGGGCCGCATCCCGCCGGACCACGCACCGCAGCGGGCCGAAGATGCTGCGCTCCGCGCAGGCGACTCACTCGCGGTGCCTTGCGTAGCGGCGAGCGGACTGCCCCGGCTCAGCGCTGCAAGGGCTGCAGCGTCCACTCGACGGTGCATGACCGACGTCGCGGGCCCCGCCCTCGGTCATGCACCAGCAAGCCGACGATGCCGCGCCCCTCGCAGGCGACTCACTTGCGGTGCCTCGCGTAGCGGCGAGCGCGGCTGTCCCGGCTCAGCGCTGCAAGGGCTGCAGCGTCCACTCGACGGCGCAGGGCCGGCGTCGCGGGCCCCGCCTTCGGTCATGCACCAGCAAGCTGACGATGCCGCGCCCCTCGCAGGCGACTCACTTGCGGTGCCGTGCGTAGCGGCGAGCGGACTGCCCCGGCTCAGCGCAGCAAGGGCTGCAGCGTCCACTCGACGGCGCAGGACCGACGTCGCGGGCCCCGCCTCGGTCATGCACCCGGTATGGGGTGCCATGCCCCTGGATCGGCGACCCGCGGTGATGGGGCTGCGCCACGAGCGCCGTGGCAGATGCATCCTGAACCTGCCCCTCAGCGCCTGCCACGCGAGGGCCCTCCGGCCTCGCCGTCCCTTGTGCTGCTGCAACCCAGCCGTGCTGCTGCCGGCCGGCGCGGCTCCCGAAAAGGCGCGAGGCAGACACCATGGCCCGTGCCATGGCCAGCCGATCGTTCAAGACGATGTGCAGCGCCCGCCGCCTCTTCAATGAAAACCAAGTGCCTCGTTGGCCTGTGCGTTCGGCAGCCGCCCGTCCGCCACCATATTGAAGTTCAACAGGAAGTTGGTCGGCCTTTCGGTCGAGACGACGTTGTTGACCCACCAGATCGGGTTGATGGCCACCCCATTGTTGGGCGAGAGAACGCAGGTCTGACTGTTCTCCTCGTCCCCATCAAAAATCACTTCACCCCAATGCCACTGGAAACGACGGACATACTGCTCGCCAAGCAAGACACCGAGGGAGATCACTACGTCCTCGGAGAGCGATTTCTCATCCTGCTTCAGTTGCCGGACGAATGAATTGATGCGCTCAACAATATCCGCCGGAGCGGACTCCTGCGACACGGCAAGGAATGCCGCGCCTTGCTCCTGGAAGTCCCTGATTTCCTCTTGCAGGTCCACAGCAAGAGCACGAATATCCGCCATCCTTGAGCTTCCTTGTAAAACCACCTGGGTCACCGACCGTGCTTCCGGTCGGATTCGCACTGTTCAGTACGACTGCAGCGCCTTGATCTCGGAGTGGGTGAGCATCTCGCAAATCAGCATCGTTTTCCCCGGGAAGCTGTGGATTTCGCGAACCGCGAGGGAGACCACGCCCGTTTCCGGGGACGGTTGCTCAGCGTCGGCGAGCGCACGCGAGTACCCCTTGATGATGGCTGCCCGCAGCACGCTCCTGCGCTCCGGCTTCAGCTGAAAACGGGCGGCCAAAGCTTCCGCCTGCGAGCCATCGAGCAAGATCCCGTAGGAGTTGTTCGCGACCACCAATGCCTGGGTCTTCAGGCCGTCTTTGCTGGTGATCGGATTCTTGAGCTTGTAGACCGCGATGAAGTCCACCAGCTCCCGCTTCGCCATCCGCTCCGCGGACTCATAGAACTTGAGGGACGAATCGAGCGAGTAAGGTGGCTTGCACACGGCAGCATCAAGGACCGTCTTGGCATCCGACGGCGCTGCACCGGCGGCCATGGCAAAAGACGAGACGATCGCGAAAGAGAGGAAGGATTTGAGAAACTTCTTCATAGGGTTCGGCTTGCTGGCGTGTTCTGGATATCAAGAAGGATCAATGCCGCGGCTGAAAGCAGCCAGGCGTGTTCGGATCGGCGGCGCATCGCCGCCATGGCTGCTCGACCGCAGCACGGACCATCGCTCGGCAAGCGGCGAAATCCGTGCGGAGGTTGAAGCGAGCACGTCGGCACGCGCCTCGTAGAAGGCGTTGTCGCTGCTGTCTCGTCGCGCCCCGCGCCCCAGGGGTACCCGGTGAAGCGCACCGCGGGCGACCTTCCGCGTGGCGGGCAATTCGCAGCGCGTCTTGCGCTGCGGTGCTTCGAGGCCGGTGTTCGCCGGCTTGCTGAGGAGATCGACCGTGTACCGCCGTCACGCGCGCAGCCCTTGGTCGCGCGCAGGCATGCGTCCCGCCATGCGGCTGGCGGCGCCCAGCCGAGCCGCGCATGCTGCCGGTCGGCACCCAGGATGCGCGGCCGCGTCATCGTGCAGCGCGCCACCGCCGGACCGCCTGAATGTGCCTGTGCTTCGAAGGCACGTGGTTGCCGCCAGCACGCAGGTGCGCGGTATCGGCGCACGGATGCGCGCGGTGGTCGTCGTCGGTCATGGCTCCCCCCTCGTTCTCACAAGGCCGTGCGAGAGGCACCTCTTCGTGCGCCGGCCCTGCAAGTTCTTGTGGGCGCAAGTGTAGGAGCGACCTCGCATGCGGCCAGCCACCCATACGGGGGGACGGTGTGTCTGAAGGTGTGGTTCCGCTTGCGCATTCGCTGGCCGTGGAGCCTCGCGGCGCAGTGGGCTCGGGCGCGGTGGGACGGCCATCCGCCAGTCGTTGATGCGGAGATGACCCACTCAGGTCCGACAAGCAGGTCCGACAAGCAGCTCCGGCAACTTCTCGATGCCCAGCGTTCTGCGTTCTGCTGGGGCAAGACCCTGTCCCAGCCGCCGATGCCGGCGCCCGACGCCGGGGCACCACTGCATTGACGGCTTGGCTGACGGTGACGTCGGCCCCTGGCTGTCCATGGCAAGGTAGCCAGCCAGGACAGCGTTGCCGCGGCCGGCAGTGAGGGTCGAAGGCGGCCGGTGCCGTCTGTGGCCCTGCCGAAGCGCCTTCGACGCGCGTCAAGACGGTGGCGATCAGCCAGCTTCTTCCTGCGCTTGGCGTATGGGTGCCACACCGCCGCAACCCTCCAACCGGCAAGTTCGGCCACCCGGCAGTCGCGTCCGGCAGCGCCCCATTCTGGCAGCGGCACTCTTCTCGATCCCTACCCGTGGCCCGCGCGTCGATGTCCAGCAGCTCCCCATTGCAGGGTCACCCCGGCCCACGCGCTGTGTCACTGCTTCGCTCCGAACATCGGCACCAAACAGAACAGCCCGCCGCGATTTCCCGCGGCGGGCTGTCTTCTTGACGCTTGATTTCGCTGGTAGTTCTTGTTCTCCAGTGGACTGGAGAGGACAAGACGAAATCGATATTAATGGTCGGGGTGGCGGGATTCGAACTCGCGACCCCTTGCACCCCATGCAAGTGCGCTACCAGGCTGCGCTACACCCCGACGAAGCCTCAGATTATAGGCTAACTTTTCTCATATTGCCAAGAGCATTCTGATCGAAAGCAATTCCTGGCGAACTTGGCTGATGCTGTAGGGCGCTGCCGGCTCAGCCGCAACCTCCGCGAGCTCGACCGCGGTGTCCGCCATCGCAGTCACCTCGATGACTTCCACGCCGGCCAGTTCGGTCGGCGGCGACTCGGCCGCAGCTTCCACCACCAGCGGCACGGCCGGCTCAGCCTTGGCATGCTGGCCCATCTCGGCGAGGCGGTTGCGCGCCCCGCTGATGGTGAAGCCCTGCTCGTACAGCAGCTCCCGGATGCGCCGGATCAGCAGCACTTCATGGTGCTGGTAATAGCGCCGGTTGCCACGCCGCTTCATGGGCTTGAGTTGCGTGAACTCCTGCTCCCAGTAGCGCAGCACATAGGGCTTCACGCCGCACAACTCGCTGACCTCACCAATGGTGAAGTAGCGTTTGGCGGGAATGGCGGGGAGCGCTTTCTCCATTGAAATCAATGAGATCGGAGACAACTTTAGACTTTACTCGAACTCCTCCCCAGCCGGTATGTCTCCTTGCACGACGCCCTTCAACTTATGGCTGGCGTGGAAGGTCACGACATTGCGTGCCTTGATGGGGATGGCCTCGCCGGTGCGCGGGTTGCGTCCCGGGCGGGGGGCCTTGCGGCGGATCTGGAAGTTGCCGTAGCCGGACAGCTTCACATCTTCGCCTTCGACCAGGCTCTCGTGGATGATTTCGAAGAAGGCCTCGACCATGTCCTTCGACTCGCGCTTGTTCAGCCCGAGCCGCTCGAACAACAGGTCCGCCAGCTCGGCCTTCGTGAGCGTGGGCGTTTCGATCGACGGAGAGATGGGGCGTTCCATGGCGTCCTTCGTTCGGCCTAGCCGCGCAAGCGG
The DNA here is from genome assembly GCF_030419005.1 of Eleftheria terrae. Classification (NCBI taxonomy): domain Bacteria; kingdom Pseudomonadati; phylum Pseudomonadota; class Betaproteobacteria; order Burkholderiales; genus Eleftheria; species Eleftheria terrae. The sequence goes on along the minus strand of NZ_CP106951.1, from coordinate 177,451 downwards.
GCGCCCACGCGGGCACCCAGGGTCTCGACCACGGCGCGCACCGCCGCGTCGATGCGTTCGTCGGTCAGCGTCGTGTCCTCGTCCTGCAGTTCCAGGCGCACCGCCACGCTGCGTTCATCGGGGCCGATGTCGGCCACTGCCGCCTTCGGCTTGTAGATGTCGAACAGCCGCGCCTCGCGCACCAGTCCGCCGGTGGGCGCCGCATGGACGGCGGCCATCAGCGCCTCGTGGCTGACCGAGTCGGCCACGACGGCCGCGATGTCACGCTGCACCGCCTGCTGCCGCGATATCGGCCGGTAGCTCGGCACCGGGCGCTGCTGCAGCGCCTCGGCATCGATCTCGAACACCACCGGCGCATGCGGCAGCTCGTAGCGCTGCCGCCAGCGCGGATGCAATTCACCGACATGCCCCACCACCCGCTCGCCCAGCACCAGCCGCGCCGAGCGCCCGGGGTGCAAGGCCGGATGCACAGCCGGCTCGAAGCGGACCTGCACCGGCGCCAGCAGCTCCTCCAGGTCGCCCTTCACATCGAAGAAGTCAACCAGACGCTCGCCCTGCCCCCACTGCAGCTCGTTCGCGGGCCCGAAGGCCAGGCCGCTCACCCGCATCGGCTGGCGCAGGCCGCCCACCGTCGTGTCGCTGTCCACCACCTCGGCATCGCGCAGGAAAACGCGGCCCACCTCGAAGACGCGCACGCGGGCGGCCTTGCGGGCCAGGTTGAAGCGCAGCACCTGCACCAAACTGCCGATCAGCGATGAACGCATCACGCTCAGCGCGCTGGCAATCGGGTTCAGCAGCTTGAGCGGCTGCTCGTTGCCGGCGAAGTCACGCTCCCAAGCTTCCTCGACGAAGCTGAAGTTCACCGTCTCCTGGTAGTCCAGCGCAGCCAGGGCGTGGCGCAATGCATGCAGGCTGCGGCGCGCTTCGGGCAGTGCCTTGGGCACCACCGGACCGAGCGGCGGCGTGTCGGGCAGCTGCGGATAGCCCACCACCCGGATCACTTCCTCGATCAGGTCTTCCTCGATCTGCAGGTCGAAGCGCCAGCTCGGCGGCGTCACGGTCAGCACGCCCGGCGCCTCCTCGAAGGGCAGGCCCAGGCGGCGGAAGACCTCGGCGCACTGCTGCTGGCTCACCGGCATGCCGATGACCTTGGCGGCGCGCGCCACCCGCAGCGACACCGGCTTGCGCTCGGGCAGGCCCAGCACCTGGTCGTCCATCGGGCCGGCCTCGCCGCCGCAGATCTCCAACACCAGTGCCGAGATGCGCTCGATGTGCTCCACCGTCTGCGCAGGATCGACACCGCGCTCGAAACGATGGCCGGCGTCGGTCGAGAAGTTGTAGCGGCGTGAGCGACCCGCCACGGCCTGCGGCCACCAGAAGGCGGCTTCGACATAGATATTGCGGGTGTCGTCCGACACCGCGGTGGCGTCGCCCCCCATGATGCCGGCCAACGATTCCACCGCCTGCTCGTCGGCGATCACGCCGACCTGCCCGTCCACCTCGATGGTGTTGCCATTGAGCAGCTTCAGCTGCTCGCCGGCGCGGCCCCAGCGCACCGTCAGGCCGCCGTGGATCTTGTCGAGGTCGAAGATGTGGGACGGCCGGCCGTACTCGAACATCACGTAGTTGGAGATGTCGACCAGTGGCGACACCGGGCGCTGCCCACAGCGCTCCAGCCGCTCCACCATCCATGCCGGCGTCTGCACCCGGGTGTTGACGTTGCGGATCACCCGGCCGGAGAAGCGGCCGCACAGGTCGGCGGCCTCCACCTTCACCGGCAGCCGGGCATCATGCGCGGGGGCCACCGGCGGGAAGGACACCGGCTTCAGCGGCGCACCGGTCAGTGCCGAGACCTCGCGGGCGATGCCGTAGATGCTCAGGTGGTGAGCCAGGTTGGGCGTGAGCTTGAGCGTGAACAGCGTGTCGTCCAGGCGCAGCTGCTCGCGGATGTCGCGGCCGACCGGCGTGTCCTCGGGCAGGATCATCAGGCCGCCATGGTCCTCAGACAGCTTCAGCTCGCGCGCCGAGCACAGCATGCCCTGGCTCTCCACCCCCCGCAGCTTGCCGAGCTTGATGACAAAGGGCTTGCCGTCCTCGCCGGGAGGCAGCTCCGCGCCCACCAGCGCACAAGGCACCTTGATGCCGGCCTGCACATTGGGCGCGCCGCAGACGATGTTCAAGGGAGCGCCCGTGCCGGCGTCCACCTGACAGACGTTCAGCCGGTCGGCATTCGGGTGCTTCTCGACCGCGAGCACCTGCCCCACCACGATCTTGCTGAACGGCGGCGCCACCGGCCGCAGCTCCTCGACCTCCAGGCCGGCCATCGTGAGCAGGTCGGCCAGCTGCTGGGTCGACAGCGGCGGGTTGCAGAACTCGCGCAGCCACGATTCTGGGAATTGCATGAGTCGGATCCTTGACTACTTGAACTGCGACAGGAAGCGCAGGTCGCCGTCGAAAAACAGGCGCAGGTCGTTGACGCCATAGCGCAGCATGGCCAGGCGGTCGATGCCCGAGCCGAAGGCGAAGCCGATGTAGCGCTCCGGGTCCAGGCCCATGTTGCGCACCACCTGCGGGTGCACCTGGCCCGAGCCGGACACCTCCAGCCAGCGGCCCTTCAGCGGCCCGCTGTTGAACATCATGTCGATCTCGGCGCTGGGCTCGGTGAAGGGGAAGTAGCTGGGCCGGAAACGGATCTGCATGTCGTCCGTCTCGAAGAACTCGCGCAGGAAGCTCACATAGACCGACTTCAGGTCCTTGAAGCTGACGTTTTCGCCCACCCACAGGCCTTCGACCTGGTGGAACATCGGCGAATGGGTGGCGTCGCTGTCGACCCGGTAGGTGCGGCCGGGCGCGATCACGCGGATGTCGGGCATCGACTGCCCCGCATCCAGCCGCTCGCGGTAGCGCTTGACATGCTGCACCGCATGCCGGATCTGCATCGGGCTGGTGTGGGTGCGCAGCAGGTGGCCGCCTTCGACATAGAAGGTGTCGTGCATCGAGCGCGCCGGATGGTCGGCAGGCGTGTTCAGCGCGGTGAAGTTGAACCAGTCGGCCTCGATCTCGGGGCCATCGGCCACCTCGAAGCCCATCGAGGCGAAGATCGACTCGATGCGCTCCATCGTGCGCGTCACCGGATGCAGGCCGGCCACGCCGCGCTTGCGGCCGGGCAGGCTCACGTCGAGCGATTCGGCCTTCAGCTGTTGTTCCAGCTCGGCCTCGGCCAGGGCCTGGCGGCGCTCGTTCAGCGCGGCCTCCACCTGCTGCTTCGCCACGTTGATCGCGGCGCCGCGCAGCTTCTTGTCCTCGGGCGGCAACTGGGCCAGGCCCTTGAGGAGTTCGGTCAGGCGGCCGGCCTTGCCCAGGTAGCGCGCCTTCGCGTTCTCCAGCTCGGCCGGCGCATGCGCCTGGCCAAACTCGGAACGTGCCTCGGCCACCAGTTGATCAAGCTCGTTCATGCTTAACAGTCAGTCGAACACGCGGCTTGCGCCGCCTGCTTCATGGGGTCTGGACATAAAAAAAGGCCGCACCAGGTGTCGGCCTTTCATGCTGGCCCCGGTCTCCCGGGGACACTGCAGTGGTCGGGAGCGGTCTCCCGACAGGATCACGGCAATCAAGCAGCGAATTGAGCCTTCACCTTTGCGACGATGCCGCCAAAAGCAGCCGGGTCGTTCACAGCCATGTCGGCCAGCACCTTGCGGTCGATCTCGATCGCCGCCTTCTTCAGGCCGTTCATGAACTTGCTGTAGGTGATGCCCTGCTCACGGGCCGCCGCGTTGATACGGGCGATCCACAGGCGGCGGAATTCACGCTTCTTGGCACGGCGGTCGCGGTAGGCGTACTGGCCGGCCTTCATCACCGCCTGCTTGGCGATGCGGAATACGTTCTTGCGGCGACCGCGGAAGCCCTTGGCCAGGGCCAGGATCTTCTTGTGGCGGGCGCGTGCGGTTACACCACGTTTAACGCGAGGCATGTATCTTCTCCTTCAACCTAGATTACAGGCCAGCGAAGGGCATCATCTGAGCGATGTGACCCATGTTGGTCTCGTGCACGTTGGCAGCGCCACGCAGATGGCGTTTGCGGGTCGTGGACTTCTTGGTGAGGATGTGGCGCTTGAACGCTTGGCCGCGCTTGACGGTGCCACCCGGGCGAACGCGGAACCGCTTGGCCGCGCTCTTCTTGGTCTTCATTTTGGGCATGACTGCTCCTTTTTCGTTGTGCCCGTGAGGCGCCGCGAACCTCTCGCGGTCTTGCCGGCCCCGGGCCACTTGCCTCACCCGCGGCGACCAAACCATGGGCAAGGTATCGAAACTTGCTGAGAAAGGCTCCTGCAGGGAGCCCGTCCGACGCTCGTCTGTTGCTTTACTTCTTCTTCTTGGGCGCCAGCACCATGATCATCTGGCGTCCTTCCAGCTTGGGCATGTTCTCGACCACCGAGACGTCGGTCAGGTCGTCGCGCACCCGCTCCAGCAGGCGCATGCCCAGTTCCTGGTGCGTGATCTCGCGGCCGCGGAAACGCAGCGTGACCTTGCCCTTGTCGCCTTCTTCAAGGAAGCGGCGCAGGTTGCGCAGCTTGATCTGGTAGTCGCCCTCGTCGGTGCCGGGGCGGAACTTCACTTCCTTGATGTCGATGACGTGCTGCTTCGCCTTGGCTTCGGCCGCCTTCTTCTGTTCCTGGTACTTGAACTTGCCGTAGTCCATCAGGCGGCAGACCGGAGGCGTGGCCGTCGCTGCAATCTCCACCAGGTCGACGTCATGCTCCTGGGAGAGCCGCAGTGCTTCCTGCAGGCTCACGATACCGAGCGGCTCATTGTCGGGCCCGTTCAGCCGGACTTCCGGCGCGGTGATTTCCCGATTCAGGCGGTGCTTGCGCTCCACATTGGGAGTGCGTCGGTCCATGAAAGTAGCGATGGCTCAGATCCTCAGGGGTCCCACCCCATAAACAAAAAACACATGGCTCGCCAGGTCAGGCGGTAGGCAGCCCCTGGGAGGGCCGCCGGCGTCACACCTTTTGAGCGATGTCGCTTGCAATCTTTTGGGAGAAGCTGTCGAGGGACATCACACCGAGGTCTTGGTTGCCTCGGGCACGTACCGCGACGGTTCCCGCCGCCTTCTCCTTGTCACCGACAACGAGGATGTAGGGAACCTTCTGCATTGAATGCTCGCGGATTTTATACGTGATTTTTTCGTTGCGCAAATCGGCCTCAACCCTAAGTCCTTGTTTTTGCAGCGTTTTGACGATCTCTTTCACGTAGTCCGCCTGCGCGTCGGTGATATTGAGCACCTTGACCTGCTCCGGAGCGAGCCAAACCGGCAGCGCGCCAGCATGTTGCTCGATCAGGATGCCGATGAAGCGCTCCATGCTGCCGACGATCGCGCGGTGCAACATCACCGGCTCACGGCGCTCGCCGGATTCCGTGACGTATTCCGCACCCAGCCGCCCGGGCATCGAGAAGTCGACCTGCATCGTGCCGACCTGCCACTGCCGGCCGATCGCGTCCTTCAGCGTGTACTCGATCTTCGGACCGTAGAAGGCCCCATCGCCCGGCGCAATGCTGAACTCGCAGCCCGAGGCGCGCAGGCTCTCCATCAGGGCGTGCTCGGCCTTGTCCCAGTTCTCGTCGGAGCCGATGCGGGCTTGCGGCCGCGTCGCCACCTTGTAGATGATCTCGGTGAAGCCGAAATCACGGTAGACCTTCTGCAGCAAGGCCGTGAACTCGCGGCACTCGGGCAGGATGTGCTCCTCGGTGCAGAAGATGTGGCCATCGTCCTGCGTGAAACCGCGCACCCGCATGATGCCGTGCAGGCCGCCGCTCGGCTCGTTGCGGTGGCACTGGCCGAATTCGCCGTAGCGCAGCGGCAGGTCGCGGTAGCTCTTGATGCCCTGCTTGTAGATCAGCACATGGCCCGGGCAGTTCATCGGCTTGAGCGCGTAGTCCCGCTTCTCGCTCTCGGTCGTGAACATGTTCTCGCGGTACTTGTCCCAGTGGCCGGTCTTCTCCCACAGGCTGCTGTCCAGCAACTGCGGGCCCTTGACCTCGCGGTAGCCGTTGTCGCGATAGACCGCCCGCATGTACTGCTCGACACACTGCCACACCGCCCAGCCCTTGGGATGCCAGAACACGACGCCGGGCGCGTGGTCGTCGATGTGGAACAGGTCCAGCTCACGGCCAAGGCGGCGATGGTCGCGCTTCTCGGCTTCCTCGAGCATGTGAAGGTATTGCTGCAGCTCATCCTTGGTGGCCCAGGCCGTGCCGTAGATGCGCTGCAGCTGCTCGTTGCGGTGGTCGCCGCGCCAGTAGGCGCCAGCCACCTTCATCAGCTTGAAGTGCTTGAGCTTGCCCGTGCTCGGCACGTGCGGGCCGCGGCACAGGTCGGTGAAGCCGCCCTCGCTGTACAGCGAGACGTCCTCATTGGCCGGGATGCTCGCGATGATCTCGGCCTTGTAGTGCTCGCCCAGGCCCTTGAAGTACGCCACCGCCTCGTCGCGCGGCAGCACCCGGCGCTCGACCTTCTCGTCCTTCTTCGCCAGCTCGGCCATCTTCTTCTCGATGGCCTGCAGGTCCTCGGGCGTGAAGGGGCGCTTGTAGGAAAAGTCGTAGTAGAAGCCGTTCTCGATGACAGGGCCGATGGTCACCTGCGCCTCGGGGAACAGCTCCTTCACGGCGTACGCCAGCAAGTGCGCCGTGGAATGGCGAATGACGTCCAGGCCGTCGGCGTCCTTCTCGGTCAGGATGGCCAGCGCCGTGTCCTGCTCGATGCGGTAGCTGGTGTCCACCACCTTCGCCGCATCACCCTGCCCCACCCGGCCGGCAAGCGCGGCCTTGGCCAGGCCGGCGCCGATGGACGCCGCGACTTCCGCGACGGTGACGGGGCCGGGGAACTCACGCTTGGAACCATCCGGCAACTGAACTGAAACCATCTTGACCTCTCATGGCGCCCTGCATGCGGCGCAGAAAACAAAAAAAGCGCGGGGGTCGCCGCGCTTTCATGGGTTCGAAATAGACAAACGCAAGCCGCGGCCGACCGACTAGACCTCAGTAAAAGGGGTGGTCGTAGTTCGCGGTGTCATAACCCGTGTGCCTTTCTCGCTCTTGCTGGTGAAAGATGGGACCGATTCTACCGCAGCATGGACAAAAATGCCCGGCAGCTTGCACAGCGGCCGGGCCAATGCATCCAGTCAGATGCTTCGCGAGCTTCTCACACTTCGGGCGGCCGCTGGCAGCAGCCGCCCGCCGGGGAGGCGGTCAGGCTGGGGTCAGCCGTGTTTCTGGTCGAAGAACTGCTCGTCTTCGGTCGAGCCCTTCAGCGCGGCGGTCGAGGCTTCGCGCTCGATCGTGGTGGTCACGGCATCGAAGTAGCCGGTACCGACCTCGCGCTGGTGCTTCACCGCGGTGAAGCCCTTCTCGGCGGCGGCGAACTCGGCTTCCTGCAGTTCCACGAAGGCGCTCATCTGGTTGCGGGCGTAGCCGTGGGCCAGGTTGAACATCGAGTAGTTCAGGCTGTGGAAGCCAGCCAGCGTGATGAACTGGAACTTGTAGCCCATCGCGCCCAGCTCGCGCTGGAACTTGGCGATGCTGGCATCGTCGAGGTTCTTCTTCCAGTTGAAGGACGGCGAGCAGTTGTAGCTCAGCAGCTTGCCCGGGAATTGCTTGTGGATGGCTTCGGCGAACTTCTTCGCATAGGCCAGGTCCGGCTTGCCGGTTTCGCACCAGATCAGGTCGGCGTACGGCGCATAGGCGAGGCCACGGCTGATGGCCTGCTCCAGGCCCGGCTTGGTGCGGAAGAAGCCTTCCACGGTGCGCTCGCCGGTGGTGAAGGGCTTGTCGTTGTCGTCCACGTCGCTGGTCACCAGGTCGGCGGCTTCGGCGTCAGTGCGGGCGATCAGCACGGTCGGCGTGCCCGACACGTCGGCAGCCAGGCGAGCGGCCACCAGCTTGGCGACGGCTTCGCGGGTCGGCACCAGCACCTTGCCACCCATGTGGCCGCACTTCTTCACCGAGGCCAGCTGGTCCTCGAAGTGCACGCCGGAAGCACCGGCCTCGATCATGGCCTTCATCAGCTCGAAGGCGTTCAGCACGCCGCCGAAGCCAGCCTCGGCGTCCGCCACGATGGGCGCGAAGAAGTCGATGTCGTTCTTGCCCTCGGACCACTGGATCTGGTCAGCCCGCTGGAAGGTGTTGTTGATGCGCTTGACGACCTGCGGCACGGAGTTGGCCGGGTACAGCGACTGGTCCGGGTACATCTCGCCGGCCAGGTTCGCATCGCCCGCCACCTGCCAGCCCGACAGGTAGATCGCCTTCAGGCCGGCCTTGACCTGCTGCATCGCCTGGTTGCCGGTCAGCGCGCCGAGGGCATTCACGAAGGGCTCGGTGTTGACGAGTTGCCACAGCTTCTCGGAACCCCGCTTGGCCAGCGTGTGCTCGATCTGCACCGAGCCGCGCAGGCGCACCACGTCGGCGGCGCTGTAGCCGCGCTTGATGCCTTTCCAGCGGGGGTTCTCGGCCCAGTCCTTCTCAAGGGCGGCGGCTTGCTGTTCGCGGGTCAGGTTCGTCATGTAGACCTCCGGTAGGTGAAAAACAGGTGTGTTGATGGACTCAAGCTTAAGAGTCATCACCGGATTTCGCGACACTTATGTCTTATATAAGACACGAACCTTTGTCCTGGAAAATCAACGACTTAACGATTTCATTTCGGGATGTGGAACTTGTTTTTTCACAATGAAAGATTTTTCCGCACTGCACCAATGCGCAGTTCCATGATGTGAAACGAGAGTTCCTGAATATGAAAAGGGACCGGGGTGGCGGCAACACCAGCGTCATCAACGAGCGACAGGCCAAGCCCCCACGCTTCGGCCCGGTTGTCCCGGTGGCAGGACGCTTCCATGAGAAGCTGCCTCCCTCCTGCATCGCTGCCTGCCTGCCGATGAGCCACTTCCCTTTCCTCTCACAATCCACCTTCTTGAGCGTGCCGGGCGGCGCTACGGGACGGCCCTATGCGGTGGCGGGCCTCGCCTGGGACGGCGCCGTCACCCACCGGCCGGGGGCCCGCTTCGGGCCTCAGGCCATACGTGCCGCGAGCCACCTGCTCTGCGACGGCATCCATCCCCACTTCGACCTGTCGCCCGGGCCCTGGTTGACGGACCTCGGCGACCTCGCCCTGCCCAACACCGGGCTCGCCGCCATGCGGGCCGCCATGGCGCCGCTGGTGGAGGCGCTGATTCGCCGGCACCACATGGTGTGGCTGGGAGGTGACCATTCCATCACCCTGCCTCTTTTGCGAGCCTACCGGGCCTGGCTGGGGCGGCCGCTCGCGGTGCTGCACCTCGACGCGCACTGTGACACCTGGCAGGACCACTTCGGTGAGCCGAGCGGCCATGGCACCTGGGTCTATGAAGCGATGCAGGAAGGCCTGGTGGTGAAGGAATGCTTCGTACAGGTGGGCATCCGCTCTGCCGGCGAACGGCAGGCGCGAGACCATGTGCGGGACCAGGGCGGCTTGATCTTCACCGCCCGCCAGTTGCGCGGACTGGAAAGCCCGACCCACCTGGCCCCGGTGCTGCAACAGCTGCGCGAGCGCCTGGCCGCGCATGGCAGGCCGCCGCTCTACCTCAGCCTGGATATCGATTGCCTCGACCCTGCCTGGGCACCCGGCACCGGCACGCCGGAACCAGGCGGCATGAGTACCGGCCAGGTGCTGAGCCTGCTCGAGGAATCGGCCGACCTGCCGTGGGTCGGGATGGACTGCGTCGAGGTGGCGCCGCCTTACGACCACGCGGACCTGACAGCGCAGGCGGCAGCCCACTTTGTCTGGACCTATCTCTGCGGCCGGCTCGCCGCCGCGGGCTGAGACCGGCGCCCCCGTGCCGCGCCGCCGGGCGGCGCACGGCCAGCCTCACAGTGGCAGCGCCGTCGTCCGCTTGACGGTGCGCAGCACCAGCATGGAATTCGACCTCACCACGCCGGGCAGGCGGGCCAGCACCTCGGCATGGAACTGCTCCAGGTCCTCGGCGTCGCGATAGGTGAAGCGGATCAGGTAGTCATTGGTGCCGGCCACGTAGAAGCAATCGAGGATCTGCGGCTCGTCGCGTACGGCCTGCTCGAAGACACGCAAGGTGTCGGGCGTCGTGCGCTCGATGTTGACGATGGTGTACGAGGTGCCTGGCTGGCCCACGGCCTTCGGATTCAGCAAGGCCACGTACTGAGCGATGACGCCGCGCTCTTCCAGTTGCCGGACCCGCCGCAGGCAGGCCGACGGCGACAGGTGCACTCGCTCGGCGAGCTCCACGTTGGACAGCCGCGCGTCGCTCTGCAGCACCGCCAGGATGGCGCGATCGATGGCATCGAGTTGCGACTCTCGGGAGGGGCTTCGCATGAAATTGCAATGAAGCTTCGCTTGTTCGCATGATATGCGAACACCTCCCTGCTGACACCTCGATTGCGCAACCCAATTGCTGGCGTCACCGCCTAGACTGTTTCTCAGCCCGGACGTGACGCAGTTCATGATGGGCCCGCCCTTCAGCCAACAGATCCGCCCCATGCATCAAGACCTCGACGCCTACTGGATGCCCTTCACGGCGAACCGCCAGTTCAAGAAGTCCCCTCGCCTGCTGTCCCGTGCCGAGGGCATGCATTTCTGGACGCCCGAGGGCCGCCAGGTGCTGGACGGCATCGCCGGCCTCTGGTGTGTCAACGCCGGCCACGCGCGCCCGCGCATCGTCGAAGCGATCCAGCGCCAGGCCGGCGAACTCGACTACGCGCCGCCTTTCCAGATGGGCCACCCCAAAGCCTTCGAGCTGGCGCAACGGCTGGTGCAACTCACGCCAGAGGGCCTGAACAAGGTCTTCTTCACCAACTCCGGCTCGGAAGCGGTGGAAACCGCCCTCAAGATGGCGATTGCCTACCACCGCGTGCGCGGTGAAGGCCAGCGCACCCGGCTCATTGGCCGCGAGCGCGGCTACCACGGCGTCAACTTCGGCGGCATTTCGGTGGGTGGCATGGTGGCCAACCGCAAGATGTTCGGTACCTTGCTCGCTGGCGTCGATCACATTCGCCACACCCACGACCCGCAGCGCAATGCCTACTCGCGCGGACAACCGCAGCACGGCGCGGAGTTCGCAGACGACCTGGAGCGCCTGATCGCGCTGCACGACGCGTCCACCATCGCGGCCGTCATCGTGGAGCCGGTGGCCGGCTCCACGGGCGTGCTGATCCCGCCGCAAGGCTACCTGCAGCGACTGCGCGAGATCTGCGACAAGCACGGCATCCTGCTGATCTTCGACGAGGTCATCACCGGCTTCGGCCGCCTGGGCTCCCCCTTCGCGGCCGAACACTTTGGCGTGACACCCGACCTGATGACGGTCGCCAAGGGCATCACGAACGGTTGCGTACCCATGGGGGCGGTATTCGCGCGCCAGACCATTCACGACGCGTTCATGAACGGGCCGGAGCACCTGATCGAGTTCTTCCACGGCTACACCTACTCGGCGCACCCGCTGGCCTGCGCGGCGGCCCTGGCCACGCTGGACACCTACCAGGAGGAAGGCCTGCTCACCCGTGGCCGCGGCGAACTGGCCGAGTACTTCGCCGACGCGGTGCACGGCCTCAAGGGCCTGCCGCACGTGGTGGACGTGCGCAACATTGGGCTGGTCGGCGCGGTCGAGCTGGCGCCCCTGGCCGGCGAGCCGGGCAAGCGGGCCTTCTCCATCTTCCTCGACTGCTGGGAAAGCGGCGTGCTGATCCGCACCACCGGCGACACCATCGCCCTGTCGCCACCGCTGATCATCGACAAGCCGCAGATCGACCAGCTGGTGGGCAGCATCGCCGAAGCGCTCAGGCGCAGCGCCGGCTGACAACGCCGCCCCTCCTCCACTGCAGCAGGACTCCGCCTAGCGATACAGCCCATGCACCTGCACCGCGCCGACCGGGAACTCACGCGCAATTCCTACTACGCGGCCACCGCCAGGCGCGAGGTGAACTACCCCGCGCTGCAGGGCGACATGCAGGTGGATGTGGCGGTCGTCGGCGGCGGGCTGGCGGGCCTGTCGGCCGCGCTGGAGCTGGCTGAGCGCGGCCTGTCGGTGGTGGTCCTGGAGGCCCGGCAGGTGGGCTGGGGCGCCTCCGGCCGCAACGGGGGCCAGGTGATCCACGGCCTTGCCTGCGACCAGCCCAAGATCGAAGCGCAGCTCGGCATGGCCGATGCGCGGCGGATCTGGGACATGTCGATCGAGGCCATCGAGCTGATCCACGAGCGCCGCACGCGCTTCGGCATCGACTGCGAATGGCAGCCCGGCTTCCTGAGCCTGGCCGTCAATGCCCGCAAGGCCCACCGGCTGCGCGCGGGACAGGAGCACATGGCCCGCGCCTACGGCTACCCGTCCACCTGGATACCGCACGAGGAATTGCCCCGGTGGATCAACAGCCCGCGCTTCCACAGCGGGGTGCACGATCCGCGCTCCGGCCACCTGCACCCCCTCAAGTACTGCCTGGGGCTGGCCCGCGCCGCCACCGCGCTGGGTGCGCGCATCCACGAGGACAGCCCGGTGCTGCGCATCGAGCCCGGTACCCGCTGCACCGTCCACGCGCGCGGCGGCACGGTGCGGGCAGCGCATGTGCTGCTGGCCGGCAACGTCTACCTGCAGGGGCTGGCCCCCGAGCTGGAGCGACGCATCATGCCGGTGGGCACCTATGTGGTGGCCAGCGAGCGGCTGGGCGAGGACCGGGTGGCCACGCTCATCCCGTCCCGCTCCGCCGCCTGTACCACCGATTTCGTGCTCGACTACTTCCGCCCGACGCTCGACAGTCGCCTGGTGTTCGGCGGCGGCGTCAGCTACAGCACGATGACGCCTTTTCGCATGGCGGCGGGGCTGCGACGGCGGCTGGTCAAGAGCTTCCCGCAGCTGAAGGAGGTGCGGGTCGAATACGCCTGGGGCGGCTTCGTGGACATCTCGATGAACCGGGCTCCCGATTTCGGGCGGCTGCCCCTGCACGGTGCAGCGGCCCGCCACGGTGCACGCAACATCTATTACCTGCAGGGCTTCTCGGGCCACGGCCTGGCCCTCACCGGACTGGCCGGCAAGCTGGTCGCCGAAGCCATCACCGGCCATGCCAGCCGCTTCGACGTCTTCGCCCGCCTGCGGCATCACCCCTTCCCCGGCGGCGCCTGGCTGCGCATGCCGGCGCTGGTGCTCGCCATGGCGTGGTACCGCTTGAGGGACCTGCTGTGACCCGCCGGCGCTCACCCCTGGGTTCCCACTTGATTGACAGCGGTGTGCGGTTTGGCACACTTATTGCACCGGCCGGCCAGGTATCGCGCCGGCTCCCGTCAGCCCAGTGCGTCGGGTCGCAAGACCGGAATCACGCAGCAAGCTTATGACCTTCATTTCCGCTCCCCGCCAGTCCCGCCGCCCCGTGGTGCTGGTACCCGCCTGCAACAAGCACCTCGGCCACCATGCCTTCCACGTGGCCGGCAAGAAGTACGTCGATGCGGTGCGCCTGGCCGGCTGCCTCCCCCTGGTGGTGCCCGGCGAAGCACCCGAGGCGGCCGACGAGCTGCTGGATCTGGCCGACGGCGTGCTGCTCACCGGCTCGGTCTCCAATGTGCACCCCAGCCATTTCGGCGAGGCGGTGCACGACAGCCGCCTGCCGCTCGACCCCGGCCGCGATGCCTGGACACTGGCCCTGATCCCCGCCGCACTGCAGCGCGGCGTGCCGCTGTTTGCCATCTGCCGTGGCCTGCAGGAAGCCAACGTGGCGCTCGGCGGTTCGCTGCACCAGGCGGTGCAAGAGCAGCCTGGCCTGCAGGACCACCGCTCGCGGGACGAGGACAGCGTGGAGGTGCAGTACGGCATGGCCCATGCCGTGCGGGTGGAAGCCGGCGGCGTGCTGGAGGCGGTGGTCGGCCAGCGCGAGTTCCAGGTCAACAGCCTGCACGGACAGGGCGTGCGCCAGCTGGCGCCCGGCCTGCGGGTGGAAGCCACCGCGCCGGACGGGCTGATCGAGGCCTTCTCGAGTGCCGAGGCGCCCGGCTTCAACCTCTTCGTGCAATGGCATCCCGAATGGCAGGCCGCCGACAACCCGGTGTCGCTGCGCCTCTTCCGCGCCTTCGGCGAAGCCTGCCGCGATTACCGTGATCGTCCCCGCGACCCGATGACCTAGCGCCGCTTCGCTGACCGAAGAAGCCGTCGAGAGGAATCCAGATCAACAGGCGGGCCTCGGCCCGCACCGGAAAAAAACGGGGATGTATGGTGGTTCGAGACAACTTCACTTTCAGCGAACTGGAGCAATGGCTCAACGAGCGCCGCGTGACCGAGATCGAGTGCCTGGTGCCTGACCTCACCGGCGTGGCGCGGGGCAAGATCCTGCCGCGCGAGAAGTTCACGGAAGACCGCGGCATGCGCTTGCCCGAGGCGATCGTCGCGATCGGGGTGACCGGCGAGTTCCCCGAGCAGGGGCCCTACTACGACGTGATCACGCCCACCGACCGCGACATGCACCTGCAGCCCGATCCGGCCACGGTGCGCATCGTGCCCTGGGCGGTCGACCCCACGGCCCAGGTCATCCACGACTGCTTCGACCGCGAGGGCCGCTTGATCCCCTACGCGCCGCGCTCGGTGCTGCGGCGCATCTGCAATCTGTTCGATGCCGAGGGCTGGCTGCCGGTGGTGGCACCGGAGCTCGAGTTCTACCTGATCGAGCGCAGCACCGACCCCAACCAGCCGCTGAAGCCGCCGCGCGGGCGCAGCGGGCGGGCCGAGACCTCGCGCCAGGCCTACTCCATCGATGCGGTCAATGAGTTCGACCCGCTCTTCGAGGACATCTACGACTACTGCCAGCAGATGGAGCTGAACGTGGACACGCTGATCCACGAAGTCGGCGCGGGGCAGATGGAGATCAACTTCTTCCACGACCATCCGTTGCAGCTGGCCGACGAGGTGTTCTTCTTCAAGCGCACCATCCGCGAGACCGCGCTGCGCCACGAGATGTATGCCACCTTCATGGCCAAGCCCATGGCCAACGAGCCGGGCAGCGCGATGCACGTGCACCAGAGCCTGATCGACAAGGCCACAGGCCGCAACCTGTTCAGCAACCCCGATGGCAGCGCCTCACAGGAGTTCCACTGGTACATCGGGGGGCTGCAGCGCTATGTGCCGGCCGCCATGGCCTTGTTCGCGCCCTATGTGAACTCCTACCGCCGCCTGGCCCGCTCCACGGCGGCGCCAATCAACATTCAGTGGGGCACCGACAACCGCACGGTGGGCATCCGCTCGCCGGTGGCCAACCCGGCCGCCCGCCGCATCGAGAACCGGGTGATCGGCGCCGATGCCAATCCCTATGTCGCGCTGGCCGCCACGCTGGCCTGCGGCTGGCTGGGCATCAAGAACCGCATCGAGCCGACCCCCGAGTGCAAGGGCGACGCCTACCTCGGCGAATACACCTTGCCACGCAGCCTCAGCGAGGCCCTCAGCCGGCTGAGAAGCGAAACCGACTTGCACGAGGTGCTCGGCCACGAGTTCATCACCGTCTATTGCGAGGTGAAGGAAACCGAGCATGAGGAGTTCATGAAGGTGATCTCGCCCTGGGAGCGCGAGCACCTGTTGCTGCATGTGTGAGCGGCCGACGCACCCCGGTCCCCACCGCCTTTTCCAGGAGACACCCATGAGCGCTGCACTTGCGCCCCGCGCCCCCGCTGCCACCCGCAGCACCCGCGACTGGCAGGCCGCCGATGCGGCCCACTTCCTGCATCCCTTCACCGACTTCCAGTCACTTGCCAGGAAGGGCTCACGCATCATCACCCGGGCCGACAACATCTACCTCTGGGACAGCGAAGGCCACAAGATCCTCGACGGCATGAGCGGCCTGTGGTGCGTCAACGTCGGCTACGGCCAGCAAGCCCTGGTGGAGGCGGCCACCCGGCAGATGCAGGAGCTGCCCTTCTACAACAGCTTCTTCCAGACCACCACCCCGCCTGCGGTGGAGCTGGCCGAGCTGCTGGCCAGCGTCACGCCGCCGCAGTTCCAGCACGTGTTCTTCTCGGGCTCTGGCTCGGAAGGCAACGACACGGTGGTGCGCATGGTCCGGCGCTACTGGGACCTGCTGGGCCAGCCGCAGCGGCAGGTGATCATCAGCCGCAAGAACGCGTACCACGGCTCCACCATGGCAGGTGCCTCGCTCGGCGGCATGAGCGCGATGCACGCGCAGGGCGGCCTGCCGATTCCCGGCATCGTGCACATCGAGCAGCCCTTCTGGTGGCAGCTGGGCCGTGGCATGAGTCGTGACGACTTCGGCCGGCAGGCCGCCGCCTGGCTGGAAGAGAAGATCCTGGAACTCGGCGCCGACCGGGTGGCGGCCTTCATCGGCGAGCCGATCCAGGGCGCCGGCGGCGTCATCATCCCGCCCGAGACCTACTGGCCGGAGGTGCAGCGCATCTGCGACCGCCACGGCATCCTGCTGGTCAGCGACGAGGTCATCTGCGGCTTCGGCCGCACCGGCCACTGGTTCGGCTGCGAGCGCTTCGGCACCCGGCCGGACCTGATGACCTTCGCCAAGGGGGTTACCTCAGGCTATGTGCCGCTGGGTGGGGTGATGGTGGGCGAGCGCGTCGCCCGCGTGCTCATCGAGCAAGGCGGCGAGTTCGAGCACGGCTACACCTACTCCGGCCATCCGGTGGCCTGCGCGGTGGCGGTGGCCAACATCCGACTGGTGCAGCAACTGGGCCTGGTGGAGCGGGTGAAGAGCGAAACCGGCCCGCATCTCGCCAAGCTCTACCAGGGCCTGAAAGACCACCCGCTGGTGGGCGACGCCGAGACTTGCGGCCTGATGGGCGCCCTGCAGCTGGTGAAGGACAAGGAACGCAGCCTGGCCTTCCCCGAGGAGCAGGCGGTGGGCATGCTGTGCCGCGCGCATTGCTTCGCCAACGGGCTGATCATGCGGGCGGTCGGCGACCGCATGATCGTCGCGCCGCCGCTGGTGATGACCACCGCGCAGATCGACGAGATGGGCGGGCTGATCCGCCTGTGCCTGGACAAGACCTGGGCCGAGCTGAAGGACAAGGGCTGGCTGTGAAGCCCGCCACCGCAGGCACCCTGCAGTCCGGCGCCGGTGCCCGCGGCCACCGAGACATCGAACACCACCCGACGGAGGAACCCCGATGACCCGCCACTCCTTGCACCGCCTGGCTGCCATGCTGGGCCTCGCCAGCGCTGTTGCCGCTCCCCTGCTGCCACAGGGCGCCCTTGCCCAAGAGGAGGAGAAGGTCCTCAACGTCTACAACTGGTCGAACTACATCGCGCCCGACACGCTGGCCAACTTCGAGAAGGAGACCGGCATCAAGGTGCGCTACGACAACTTCGACAACAACGAGATCGTGCACGCCAAGCTGGTGGCGGGCAAGACCGGCTATGACGTGGTGGTGCCCTCGTCCTACTGGGCCAAGCTGCAGGCCGATGGAGGCCTGCTGCGCAAGCTCGACAAGGCCCAGCTGCCCAACCTGAAGCACCTCGACCCGGCACTGCAGGCACAACTCGCCAAGCTCGATCCCGGCAACCAGTACCAGGTCAACTGGCTGTGGGGCTTCACCACGGTGGGCATCAATGTCGACAAGGTGAAGGCCGCGCTCGGCGACCTGCCAATGCCCGACAACGCCTGGGACCTGTTGTTCAAGCCGGAGTACATCTCCAAGCTCAAGTCCTGCGGGGTCAGCATGCTCGACGGCGCCAGCGAAGTGGTGCCGTCCGCCCTGCACTACCTCGGCAAGCCGCCCTACAGCCGCAACCAGGCCGACTACCAGGCGGTACCGGCGCTGCTGAAGAGCGTGCGCCCCTATGTGACGCTGTTCAGCTCGTCCGGCTACATCAACGACATGGCCAACGGCTCGATCTGCGCCGCGCTGGGCTGGTCCGGCGACATCAACATCGCCCGCCAGCGCGCCATCGACGGCAAGACCGGGCAGAAGATCGAGGCGCTGATCCCGAAGAGCGGCGGTCTCCTCTTCTTCGACGTGATGGTGATTCCGGCCGATGCCCCGCATCCGGGCAACGCCCACAAGTTCATCAACTACATCCTCAGGCCGGAAGTGCATGCGAGCCTGACCAACAGCGTCTTCTACGCCAACCCGAACAAGGATTCGCGGCCCTTCGTGAAACCCGAGGTGGCGAGCAACCCGACCGTGTTCCCCAGCGACGACGACATGAAGCGCATGAGCGCCCCCGATGCGCTGAGCAACGACATCCGCCGGACCGTCACGCGGATCTACACCTCGTTCAAGACCGGCCTGTGAGCCGGGCCGGCACCCAGCGGTGTCACTCGCCATACCCACGGGAGGGGGCATGACCCAAGTACACACCGGGCCGGCACGGCCGGGCCAGGCCGCGGCCGCCCTGGGGCGAGATGCCGGGCGCGCACCGGCGAGGGACCGCCGATGACCGCCGCCGATCCGGGCGCCTATCTGCAGATCCGCGGCGTGGTGAAGTCCTTCGGCGGAGTGAAGGCGGTCGACAGCGTGAGCGTGGACATCGCCAAGGGCGAGATCTTCGCGCTGCTCGGCTCCTCGGGCTGCGGCAAGACGACGCTGCTGCGCATGCTGGCCGGCTTCGAGACGCCCGACGCCGGCAGCATCGTGCTGGACGGCCAGGACCTGGTGCCGCTGCCGCCCTACGAGCGGCCCATCAACATGATGTTCCAGTCGTATGCGCTGTTCCCTCACCTGACGGTGTGGGACAACATCGCCTTCGGTCTGCGGCGCGACGGCCTGCCACGCCAGCAGGTGGCCGAGCGGGTCGAGGCCATGCTGAAGCTGGTCCAGCTCGGCCCCCAGGCGCGCCGCCGCCCGCACCAGCTCTCCGGCGGCCAGCAGCAGCGGGTGGCGCTGGCGCGCAGCCTGGCGAAGCGGCCCGCGCTGTTGCTGCTGGACGAGCCGCTCGGCGCGCTCGACCGCAAGCTGCGCGAGGCGACGCAGGTGGAGCTGGCCCACATCATCGAGCAGGTGGGTGTCACCTGCGTGATGGTCACCCACGACCAGGAGGAGGCCATGACCATGGCCTCGCGCATCGCGGTGATGAGCGAAGGCCGGCTACTGCAGGTGGGCGCCCCCGGCGAGATCTACGAGACGCCGTCGTCGCGCTTCGTGGCCGACTTCATCGGCAATGTCAACCTGATGGCCGGCAGCGTGGTGGAAGACGAGCGCGACCATGTCGTGATCGCCTGCCCCGACTGCCGGCACTATGTCGGCCACGGCATCACCGGCAGCCGCGGCATGCCGGTCACGGTGGCGCTGCGGCCGGAGAAGATCCGCCTCTCGCGCCGCGCCCCCGAAGGCGAGTACAACCGCGTGCAAGGCACGGTGCAGGCCTTGTCCTATTTCGGCAGCTACACGCTCTACCAGCTGAAATTGCCCAGCGGGGCGATGCTGAAGGTGCAGCAAAGCCATGTCGAGCGCCATCCCGACGATGCCCTGGCCTGGGGCGATGCAGCCTGGGCCTGCTGGTCGGATTCGGCCCAGGTCGTTCTCACCCAGTGAGGCGCATGATGCCTGTCGCGGTGTCCCCTGCGAAACCAAGGTCCCGGCCCGGCCGCGGCCGGCTGGCGGTGATTGGCCTGCCTTATGGCTGGCTGCTGGTGTTCTTCCTGCTGCCCTTCCTGATCCTGGTGAAGATCAGCCTGTCCGAGATGGACACCGTGGTGATCAAGGACCTGATCACCTGGGCCGACGGGCGGCTGCAGCTGACCGTCACGGGGGCCAACTTCGGCTACATCGCGCAGGACCCGCTCTACCTCGAGACCTACCTGGCCAGCCTCAAGTACGCCGGCATCACCACCGCCTGCTGCCTGCTGCTGGGCTACCCGTTCGCCTACTTCATGGCCCGGGCGCGCAGCACGGTGCAGCCCGCCCTGCTGATGCTGGTGATGCTGCCGTTCTGGACTTCTTTCCTGCTGCGGGTGTATGCCTGGAAGGGGCTGCTGGGCGAGCACGGCTGGGTCACCCAGGCCCTGGCAGCGCTTGGCATCAACAGCCTGCTGGCCCGCGCCGGCCTGGTGCCCGACGCCGCTCAGCTGATGAACACGCCCTTCTCCCTGCTGGTGGGCATGGTCTACACCTACCTGCCCTTCATGATCCTGCCGCTCTATGCGCACCTGTCGAAGATGGACATGCGCCTGCTGGAGGCGGCCCTGGACCTGGGAGCCACACCGTGGGTGGCCTTCTGGCGCATCACGGTGCCGCTGTCCAAGGCCGGCATCATCGCCGGCTCGATGCTGGTGTTCATCCCCTGCGTCGGCGAATTCGTCATTCCCGAGCTGCTGGGCGGGCCGCAGACGCTGATGATCGGCCGCGTGCTGTGGGACGAGTTCTTCAGCAACAACGACTGGCCGATGGCCTCCGGCCTGGCGGTGGTGATGATCCTGCTCATCATCGTTCCGCTGGCCCTGTTCCACCGCTACCAGGCACAGTCCCGGGAGGCCGGCCAATGAGCCGCACCACGCCCCGGCAGGCCGGCCGCCGGCTTGGCAGGGCCTGGCTGCTGCTCGGCTTCGCCTTCCTCTACCTGCCCATCGTGGCACTGGTGCTCTATTCCTTCAGCGACTCGCCGGTGCCCACCCGCTGGGGCGGCTTCACGCTGAAGTGGTATGCCGCGCTGGGCCATGACCGGGAGATGCTCAACGGGTTGTGGCTGTCGCTGCAGATCGCCTTCCTCACCGCCTGCGGGGCGGTGGTGCTCGGCACGCTGGCCGCGTTCGCGCTGGTGAAATACCGCCGCTTCCGCGGCCGCACCCTGTTCTCGGGCATGGTGAGCGCGCCGCTGGTGATGCCGGAAGTCATCGTCGGCCTCTCGCTGCTGCTCATGCTGGTGTCGGTGCAACGGGTGCTGGGCTTTCCCGAACGCGGGCTGCTGACCATCTGGCTGGGCCACCTCCTGGTCGGCATGGCCTACGCCACGGTGGTGGTGCAGGCGCGCCTTCAGGAGATGAACCCGCAGCTCGAGGAAGCCGCGATGGACCTCGGCGCACGCCCCGGCCAGGTCTTCCTGCTGGTGACGCTGCCGCTGATGGCGCAGTCGCTCGCCTCGGCCTGGTTGTTGACCTTCACGCTGTCCCTCGACGACGTCGTGCTCTCGGCCTTCCTCTCGGGGCCCGGTGCCACCACGCTGCCGCTGGTCATCTTCTCGCGCGCCCGCCTCGGGCTGGACCCGAGCGTCAATGCGATCGCCACCGTGCTGGTGTCGGTGGTGGCGGTGGGCGTGGCCGGTGCGAGCTACCTGATTGCGCGCGCCGAACGCGAGCGCCTGCGAGCCGCCTCGCAGGCGCAGCGCGCTTCCGGATGAGCTGTCCTGCCCTTCTTTCCGCCCAAAGACCTAGGAGGATTCCGATGACACCCTGGAAGCACCCCGCGCTGGCCGCCGCGCTGGCCGCCGGACTGGCCGCCCCGGTCGGCGCACAGACGACGCAGGACGACCTGCTGAAGGAACTGCGCGCGCTGCGCGAGCGCGTCAACGAACTCGAGCGCAAGGTCCGGGAGCAGGAGGCCCGCCCCACCCGGCCGGCCGCGCCGGCCCCCGCTCCCGCGGCGGCGGCGCCCGCTGAGACCGGCCCTGCCGGCATGACGGCGGAACAGCAGCAGGAGTTCAACCGCATCGCCCTCAAGACCGAGGCGCTGGAGGACAACCAGGAGCGCGCCGGCTTCAAGGGCTTGAAGATCAGCGGCTACATGGACCCGGCCTACATCTACAACCGCCGGGCCGACCGGGCGGGCTTCCAGTTCCTCAACCGCATCGACGATGAAGACAACGGCGGCTATGCGTACGACAACTCCTATTTCGGCGCCGCGGTGCTCGACCTCATCAAGGAGACCGACAGCAACACCCGCTGGCGCCTGACCCTGGCGCCCAACCGGGGCGTCGGCACGGCGTTCAACGGCAATTCCATCGTGCAGGAAGCCTCGGTGTCCGTGCCCCTCAGCGACCTGCAGACGCGCGTCATTGCCGGCCAGTTGCCGGACTGGTCAGGCTACGAGTTCCTGCCCGCCCCCCAGAACAAGCTCATCACGCACAACCTGCTGTTCGACTTCACGCTGCCCACCGCCTACACCGGCGTCGGTATGGAGCTCACCCGCGGCAAATGGCTGAGCAAGGTGATGCTGGCCAACATGAACGCCAGCCGCCGCAGCCCCGGCAACAAGGCACCGGTGCTGGCCTACCGCATCGACTATGCACGCGGCGAGTTCCAGGGCTTCGGCTTCGCCGGCGTGCACGGCAAGGCCGCCAATTTCACCGAGAACGTGCTCGACGCCGACGGCAACCCCGTCGGCCAGCCCGACTCCACCGTGCACCTGTTCGAGTTCGACGCCTACTTCATCCGGGGCGACTGGACCGTGCAGGGGCAGGTGTCGGTCGGCACGCAGAAGAAGGCCGCCATCACCCCCGACCCCGACAGCGGCGCATTGCGAGACTCGCGCTGGTGGGGCCTGTCCACGCTGGCGGCCTACAAGTTCACCCCGCGCCTGGAGGGCATTGCGCGGCTGGACTACCTGAACAACAAGAAGCACGGCGGCGGCTTGCTCGGCTACTCCACGGCCGACGACCACAACGGCGTGGGCCCCGCCCCCAATGGCGACCCGGAGCGGGGGGCCAACCGCTATGCGCTGAGCCTGGGCACCAGCTATCTCCTGAACCTGAACACCACGCTGAGGGCCGAATACCGGCTGGACCGCGCCAGCGTGCCGGTCTTCCTCGACGAGGATAGCGGCCTGTACAAGAAGTCCAACCACCTGCTCGGTGCCTCGGTGCTCGTCAGCTTCTGACCACCCCGAGGCGCCGGCCCTTGCCAAGGAGCGACGACATGGACACCTCCCCGCCCATCGACTGGCACGAGCGGGCCCGCTCACTGCAACCGGACGGGCGCGCCCTGATCGACGGCCAGCGCCTGGCGGCCGCCGCCGGCGACAGCTTCGACAAGCACTCGCCCATCGACGGCCGCCGGCTCACTGCCATTGCGCGCGGCCGCGAGGCCGACATCGACCGGGCCGTGGCGGCCGCCCGCCGCGCCTTCGACGACGGCCGCTGGGCGCGCCAGCCGCCTTCGGCACGCAAGAAGGTGCTGCGCCGCTTTGCCGAGCGGGTGCTGGCCGCCGCCGATGAACTGGCCCTGCTTGAAACCCTCGACATGGGCAAACCCATCCGCTACAGCCGCACGGTGGACGTGCCCGCCACCGCCAACTGCATCGCCTGGTATGCCGAAGCAATCGACAAGGTCTACGACGAGATCGCCCCCACCGGGCCGCAGGCGCTGGCCCTCGTCACGCGCGAGCCGGTCGGGGTGGTGGGCGCCATCGTGCCCTGGAACTACCCGATGATCATGGCGGCCTGGAAGCTCGGGCCGGCGCTGGCCACCGGCAACAGCGTGGTGCTCAAGCCATCGGAGAAGTCGCCGCTGACCGCGTTGCGGCTCGCGGAGCTGGCGTTGGAGGCCGGCCTGCCGCCGGGCGTCTTCAATGTGGTGCCAGGCTATGGCCATGAAGCCGGTGAAGCGCTCGCCCTGCACGCCGGCGTGGATGCCATCGGCTTCACCGGCTCGACGCGCATCGGCCGCCGCATGCTGGAATACGCCGGCCGCTCCAACCTCAAGCGGGTGTACAACGAGCTGGGCGGCAAGTCGGCCTTCATCGTCTTTCCCGACTGCAGCGACCTGGAACGCGCTGCCGCAACGGCGGCCGGCTCGATGTTCTTCAACCAGGGCGAGTCCTGCAACGCACCGTCGCGCCTGCTGGTGCAGGCCGGCCTGGCCGACGAGTTCGTGCAGCGGGTGACGGCGCTGGCACCACGCTTCCAGCCCGGCGACCCGCTGGACGATGCCACCCAGATGGGTGCGCTGGTCGACGAGACGCAGCTGCGCACCGTGCTCGGCTACATCGATTCCGGCCACCAGGAGGGGGCCCGCTGCCTGGCCGGCGGCCAGCAGGCGCGTGGCGACAGCGGTGGCTACTATGTCGAGCCGACGGTGTTCGACGCCGTGCGCAATGACATGCGCATTGCACGCGAGGAGATCTTCGGCCCGGTGCTCAGCGTGATCCGCTTCAACGACGAGGCCGAGGCCATCCGCCTGGCCAACGACACCAGCTATGGCCTGCAGGCCAGCGTCTGGAGCGGGCAACTCGACCGGGCCCACCGCGTGGCCCGCGCCTTGCGGGCCGGCACGGTGCATGTGAACCAGTACGACGAGGACGACATCACCGTGCCCTTCGGCGGCTACAAGCAGTCAGGCAACGGCCGCGACAAGTCGCTGCATGCGCTGGAGAAGTACACTGAGCTGAAGACCACCTGGCTGCGCATCGACGCCGGCTGAAGTGACGCCGTCTTGCTGTCGAGGTCGATCGCGCCGCGTCCAGGCTGACGGGCGCGGCAAAGGCCGGGGCGGGTGCACGAAGGTCCTGCGGGGATCGCCCATCTACGGCATCATGCCCCCGGTCCGCGCTGCGGCACCGGCCTGGCGGCCGGCCTGCCGGCGGCGCCTTCCCTGCAGGCTTTGCTCCGGTCCTTCATGACGTTTTCTCCTATCGCCCATCGCCCTCCCATCCTTGCCTACACCGCCCTGGCCACCAGCATGGTCCTGGTCGGCAGCTATGTGGCCTTGTCCAAGGTGCTGGTGCTGGTGTTCCCCGTGATGCTGCTGGCCTGGCTGCGCTTTGGCATTGGCGCGGTGGCGATGGTGGGCTGGCTGCGCCGGCAGCCCGGCGAGGCGCCGCTGTCGCCGCGTGACCGCTGGCTGTTGTTCTGGGAATCGTTCTTCGGCAATTTCCTGTTCTCGGTCTGCATGCTGTTCGGCGTGTCCCTCACCTCGGCCCTGGCAGCCGGGGTCATCATGGCGGCCATCCCCGCGGTGGTGGCCATCCTGTCATGGCTGTTGCTGAAGGAGCGCATCAGCGGCCGAGTGCAGCTCGCCATTGGCTGCGCGGTCGGCGGCATTGCACTGCTGGCGGTGGCCAAGACCTGGAATGCCGGGCCGGCCGACGCATCCGGCCAGGGCCCGGCACTGCTTGGCGACCTGCTGCTGTTCATCTCCGTCTGGTGCGAAGCCACCTATGTGGTCATCGGCAAGAAGCTGACGGGCACCCTGTCCGCCAAGCGCATCAGTGCCCTGGTCAACCTGTGGGGCTGGGCGCTGGTGACGCCCTTTGGTCTCTACCTCGCCTGGCGCTTCGATTTCGCCAGCGTCGCAGCGCGCGATTGGGGCCTGCTGCTGTTCTATTCGATCGCCGCCAGCATGGTCACCGTCTGGCTGTGGATGAGCGGGCTCAAGCAGGTGCCGGCCGCGTCGGCCGGCGTGTTCACCGTGATGCTGCCCATCAGCGCGGCAGCGGTGGGCGTGCTGTTCCTCGGCGAGGCCTTCGGCGCCATCCACCTGGGTGCCTTCACCCTGGCGCTGCTGGGCCTGGTGCTGGCCACCTGGCCCGGCCACAAGGCGCGCAGCGGCTGAGCAGCGCGACACTGGCCCTTGGTGCAGCGGCGTTGCGGACGCGCACGGCGCCGCCGTACCGGTCAGCGGCGCCCTCTCTGTATCCGTCGCCACGCCAGTACAGCGTCGCGTTGTCAGTGCCGCGATGTGCTGGGCCCGCGCTTGGCCTTGCCGCTACGCTGCAGACCTGGCGGCAAGCAGCCTCTCGCGCATGGGGCGACGGTGATGGCGCTGCGCCGCTTCCATCCGTCCTTCTGCCGATGTCCTTCGATCAATTGCTGGCCTTTTGCGCCTTTGCCGCCATCGGCTCCGTCACGCCGGGGCCCAACAACACCATGATGCTGGCCTCGGGCCTCAACCATGGCTTCGTCCGCTCGCTGCCGCACCTGGCCGGCATCAGCATCGGCTTCACCCTCATGGTGCTGTCCATCGGCCTCGGGCTGCATGCGGTCTTCGTCCAGCTGCCTGCATTGCAGGCGGTGCTCAAGTACGCCGGCGCGGCCTACCTGCTGTGGCTGGCATGGCAGCTGGCGAAGTCGGCGCCCATGGGGTCGCAATCACCGGCGGCGGGGGCGAAACCGATGAGCTTCCTCGCCGCGGCGGCCTTCCAGTGGGTCAACCCAAAGGCGTGGGTGATGGCGGTCGGGGCCGTGACGACGTACCTGCCTCATTCGTTCCAGGCCCACGACGCGCTGCTCCTCGCCCTGGTCTTCGGCGTGGTGAACGCGCCCTGCGTCGGGGCCTGGGCCGCCTTCGGCGTCGCGATGCGCCGTGTGCTGCAGGACGCGCGCTCGGTGCGCGTCTTCAACTTCATCGCGGCCGGCCTGCTGGTGGCCTCGCTCTACCCCATCCTGGCGGCCTAGCGTCGGGAGCACCCGGCCCTCGGCCTCCGGGGCGCGCGCCGGTACCCGCCGGTTCGTTCGCAGGCAGGCGCCGGCTGCGCGCCTGCCCCAAGCGGGGGCCGGGCCGCAGGGGCCGAGGCACCCATCCGGCGCCGCCCTCCAGCCCAGGCGCTGGAGCTCCTGGGCATTGCCGGGGGTGAAGGAACCACGCCGCCGCGTCTTGCAACGTCGAGGGCGGCCGGCAAGCGGGCTGGCCGAAGGAAGAGGCATGCCCCGCTCACTGTGCCGGCGCCCCGCACCGGCCGTTCCCGAGAACAGCAGGCCGTGGGCTACGGCTGCACCCCGCGGGCGCCGTCCGTTTCGGACGGGCCCACCTTCATGAAGTTGTTGACACAGTGGATGCCTTCCACCTGGCGAGCCACCCTCACCGCCGTCTCGATCTGCTCCGCCGACGAGATGCCGCCCGACAGCGTGGCCACCCCACCGGTCACCTTGACGTGGATCTTCTCGCGCATCAGCGCCTTGGTGAACTGCAGCTTGGTGGTGACCTTCATCGTCAGGCCTTCGTCACGGAAGAAGCTGGGCTCCCCGGCACGGCAGGCCGCCTGTGCCGGGCTGCCGGCCAGGCACGCGCCGCCGGCCAGCAGGCCCAGCCAGGCCGCACGCAGCCACCGGCTCGCGGTGCGCCGTGTTGCCGGGGTGGCAAGGGGGACGTCAACGGCGGCTCTCCGGTCCGCCGGCAGCTTGTTGTGCATCTTCGTGTCTCCATCGGGCTGGAGCCGTGATGCTAGATCATCGAGGTGTCGCCGCATGCGGTCTTCCGGCGCTGCTTGCAACCTCCTGTACCGGCCCCACACCCCGCCAGCTCCGGCAGGCCGCCATCCA
This sequence comes from Eleftheria terrae, assembly GCF_030419005.1. NCBI lineage: Bacteria > Pseudomonadati > Pseudomonadota > Betaproteobacteria > Burkholderiales > Eleftheria > Eleftheria terrae. The sequence continues at coordinate 150,285 of NZ_CP106951.1, read as the reverse complement.
CCGCCCCGGCAGGTGGTGCAGGCGCTCGCCACTTGCTTCACAAATGAACTGACAATTTTCGCAGTACACAAGATCCATCTTGCTGCCACCCTCCGTACTGTCGCGCGCCCGGTCCATCGCGGTACGGCAGCTCCTGCTCCGTCCCGGCCATGCCGGCCGATGCACTCGCATGCGAACCACCTGCCCCCGCAACGGAGCCCTTCATGAGCCACGCCTTCGACAGCCATGACGACCAGGCCAGCTTCCTGGTACTGGTCAACCGTGACAACCAGCATTCGCTGTGGCCGGGCTATGCCGGCCTGCCGGCCGGTTGGCGTGCCGTGCACGGTCCGGGCACGCGACAGGATTGCCTGAGGTATGTCGAGCGGCACTGGAGCGACATGCGGCCGGCCAGCGTGGCGCGCGGCTCGCCGGCGCCGCCGCAATAGCCGCCACCCGCAGGTCGACCGGCCGGCGATGGCCAGCCGGCGCCAGCGCGCACCCGCGAGTGAGGGGCCACGCCCGTCCCCCGCATTCCGGTGGCCCGGCCTTGTCCCTGCCACAGCCAATATGCCAACTCCGGTAAGCTCCGCCGCGACAAGATCCAACGACGGTCGGAGTGCCATGTTCCTCATCCTGCCAACCGCCGGGCCGATGCGTCCGGCCGGCCGCCCCATCGCGGGTGCACTGACGCTGCTGCTGTGTGCAGCCCTGGCTGCCTGCGGTGGCGGGGGTGGCTCGCCCTCCTCCAGCGGCGGCATTGGTGACCCTTCGGCCGGAGGCGGTACCCCGCCGTCATCCCCGGGGCCGGGCGATGGCGGTGCGCCATCCACCCTGCCGGCCGGCCCTGCGGCCTTCTACCTGTCGCCCTCCGGCGATGACCGGGCCAGCTGCCGCAGCGCCGACACTGCCTGCAGGAGCTTCGCGACGGTGTTTGCGCGCATGCCGGCGGGCGGCGAACTGGTGCTGCTGGACGGCCGCTATTCGGCCGCTGCCGGCACCGGCACCCTGCACTGGGACAACGGCAGCCACTCGGCGCAGCCGCCTTCCGGCACCTCGGCAAGCCCGACCTATGTGCACGCGCTGCATCCCGGCAAGGTGACCATCGAGGGGCCGCTGTTCATCGGTCGCTCCTTCCGCAAGGACAGTCACATCCACCTGCGCGGGCTGACCTTCGAGGGCGGTGGCCAGCTCTACAACAGCAGCTTCGTGACCATCAAGGACACGGGCTTCCACGGCGCCTTCGGCATCGGCACCAACGACCACGATGCGGGCAACACCGACAACCTGGTCGAGGACGTCTGGGTCTGGGCTGCGGGCGAGCGGGCCATCGCGATGAATTACCGCAGCCATCGCAATGTCTGGCGCCGCATGGTGGTGCGCGGGGACGGCTGCGGCACCGCGGCGTGCGCGGGCTCCGGCAATCCCAATGTCGGTTTCACCGTCTATGACTCGCAGGACGTCTCGGTGCAGAACGTGCTCGTGCTCGATCGTGTCCTGCTTCCGGGCGATGCACCGTATGCCGACTTCGCGATCGCCTCGCACACCGGCGGGCTGTATCGCTTCGGCCGCAATGAATGGCTTGGCACGCTGTCGCTGCATGCGCCGGACATCGGCTACTACATGGAACCCGACGCCGGTACCACCGTCAGCCCGACGCTCACCGTGTCGAATGCGGTGGCCTGGGATGCGGCCGCCGGCGGCTTCAACTTCGACCGCGCGGGCAACGACTTCCTGCTGGAGCACCTGGTGGCCCATACCCGGGCCGGCGACGCCCTGCGGGTGGGGCCGGCCCTGGCCGGCAGCGGCGGCGTGCTGCGCAATGTGGTGGTGGCCGGCAGCGGCCGCTACGGGCTGAACTCCGCCTTCGCGGCCAGCCATGTGAACATCTCCGGCCAGTGGAGCGAAGGCAGCTTCAACCAGACGACCCCCGCGCCCCTGAGGGGCGGTGATCCACTGCACGACGGCTCACTGAAGTACCCCACCCGCGTGGAGGACGGCTCCCCCTTGGCGGCTGCCGGCCAGGGCGGCCACGATCTTGGCGCCACCCTGCTCCATCGCTATGGCCGCGACGCTGCCCGGCATGGTGAGCCTGGCTACCGCGAGCCGACGAACACGCCGCTCTGGCCGTGGCCCAACGAGGCACGCATCAAGGCGGAGATGTGCACCGCCACCCGCCGCGGCTTCTGCTCCCAGGGCAAGCGCCTGGATGGCCTGCGGCCCGTGACCTTGAGCTCCTATGTGTGGGAGGCCCTGGGCCATCCCGCACCCTTGTCGGTAGCGCCGTGAGCCGCTCGCTCCGCCGGTGCGGCATCGCTTCGGCGGGGCCGCCATCGAGGCGACGGTGGCCGCGCCTGGCATGACGGGCCCGTAGCTGGCGCGGCGAGTCCGCCGGCCCGCAGCCTTCAGGCGGCGATCGCTGCGGCTTCGCGTCCCAGCCGCGCGGCCAGCGCGCGCCGGCTGACCTCCGCCGGGGGCAGGCCCTTGAGCCGGTGGTCTGACCACACCTGGCGCCAGCGGCGCGCGCCCGGCAGGCCGTTGTAGAGCCCGAGCACATGGCGCATCACGTGCGCCCACGGCACCCCCTGGGCGGCCTGGCGCTCGCAGTAGCGCACCATCTCGGCCTCGACCGCTTCGCGCTCACAGGCGGGCTTGTCTGCGTCGCCAAAGACCTCGGCATCCCAGCCGGCCATCAGGTAGGGGTTGTGGTAAGCCTCGCGGCCCACCATCACGCCATCCACTGACTGCAGTTGCTCCAGCACCTGTGCGGTGGTGGTGATGCCGCCGTTGAGGGCGATGGTCAGGCTGGGGAATTCGCGCTTGAGCCGGTGCACCAGCTCGTAGCGCAGCGGCGGCACCTCGCGGTTTTCCTTCGGGCTGAGGCCCTTCAGCCAGGCATTGCGGGCATGCACGATGAAGACCTGGCAGCCGGCGGCCGCGATGGTGCCCACGAAATCGCGCACGAACTCATAGCTTTCGACCTTGTCGATGCCGATGCGGTGCTTGACCGTGACCGGCAGGTCCACCGCATTGCGCATGGCCTTCACGCAGTCGGCCACCAATTGCGGCTCAGCCATCAGGCAGGCGCCGAAGGCGCCCCGCTGCACCCGCTCGCTGGGGCAGCCGCAGTTGAGGTTGACCTCGTCATAGCCCCACTGCTCGGCCAGCTTCGCGCAAGCCGCCAGATCGGCCGGCTCGCTGCCTCCCAGTTGCAGCGCTACCGGATGCTCCTGCTCGTTGAAATCGAGATGGCGCGGCACGTCGCCATGCAGCAGCGCACCGGTGGTCACCATCTCGGTGTAGAGCAGGGTGTGGCGAGTGAGCAGGCGATGGAAGTACCGGCAATGGCGGTCCGTCCAGTCCATCATCGGGGCAATGGAAAGCCGCCAAGGGTTGCCAGCGCTTGATTTCTCAAGGCTGGCGCCAGGTTGCGTAGCAGTGCCGTAGCACGTTTGTCCACTCATTTGCAGGGCAAACCATGCGTTTACACTCCCGCGGTGCTACGGAGAGTGCTACGAAATGGCTTCCATCATCAGGGTTGGAGAGAAGTGGCGTGCGCAGGTGCGCCGCAAAGGCTTCCCGCCGCAAACCAAGACGTTCGACACAAAGATTCTCGCCGAGAAGTGGGCCCGCAAAATCGAGAGCGAGATCGACCACGGCCGGGCCGGGCTCAATGTCACGGGCAAAGGCCTCACCGTGGGCCAGCTCATCGACCGGTACACCACGGAGGTCGGCGAAGCGAAGCCGTTCGGCAAGAACAAGGCGGACGTGCTGAAGAAGCTGAAGCTGCACCTGCAGAACGTCGAGGCCGGCACGCTGACCGCCGAACGCGTGGTGCAGTACGTCACCGAGGAGCGCCGGGTTTCCGGCGTGACAGCGGCCATCGACCTCACCTACCTGAAGGGTGTGTTCAAGGTCGCGAAAGCGCTGTGGCGCTTCCCTGTTCAGCCCTCGGTGATCGACGATGCCCGCGAGATCCTGAAGTACATGGGCCAGGTGAACCGCTCCAACGAGCGCGACCGGCGCCCCACCGCCGAGGAAATCGAGAAGCTGCGCGGCTGGTTCCTGCTGCACTCCAAGAGCCTGACGCCCGATCTGATGGATTTCATCCTGGACAGCTGCTTCCGGCCGCCCTCCGAGATCACGCGGCTGCTGTGGTCGGACCTGAACGAGGCCGACAGGACCATCATCATCCGTGACCGCAAGGACCCTCGGAAGAAAATCGGCAACCACCAGACGGTGCCCCTGCTTGGCCGGTGCTTCGACATCATCATGAGGCAGCCGCGGATCGGCCCGCGCATCTTCCCGGTGAACGGTAAGAGCTGGAGCAGCATCTTCCCGCGAGCTTGCGCAGCCCTGGGAATCGATGACCTGCAGCTGTATGACCTGCGGCACGAAGCAATCAGCCGTCTCGTCGAGAGCAAGAAATACTCGCTCGCCGAGATGATGCTCATCACCGGCCACAAAGATCCGAAACAACTGATGCGCTACACCCAACTCAGAGCCAGAGACCTGCACCGCTGATCCCCCTAAATGGGGGAGACGGGATCACCGCCGCCGACCTACCCTGACGGCCGCCCGATTCCGGGCGCAACCTCAGGAGTCCACATGCGTTACACCCTCGGGCTGGCCCTCGTGCTGGCCCTGCCGGCGCAGGCCGGCGTCCTCAACCACAGCAGCACCGCGGTGGCCGACTTCGGTCTCGGCGAGGCCGTTGGCCGTATGACCGGCACCACCACGTCGGACGAGAGCATCTACAACTACAACCCCGAATGGGGAGCTCACTCCGGCCCGTGGCGCGTCTATGCTCCGGACGGCAGCTACCGGGAAAGCCGGGCCTTCGCGGCGCCGATCGGCTTCTTCGCCTACTCCACTGACTTCAACTCGAAGTTCGAGAGCGTCTTGTCGATGGATAAGGGGTTCGCTTCGGTGCTGATCGAGCCCTGGTGGAACATCATCCCATCGGCCATGCCGATCCGTTTCTCGAACGGCTCCATCACCGGCAGCCTGTTCCTTGAGGACACCACGACCGGAACGAAGATCGATGTGACGGCCGGCGGCGTCTTCCAGCTGACCGGTGCACCGAAGACGCTGCGCCTGACGGGCACGATCACTGGGACCCCGGGGCGCGGCATGGTGCCCGGCACGCCGAACTGCGGCAGCTTCGACTGCATGGTGCCCGCGGCCGACGAGCGGATGGCCTTCCGCATCGGATTCCACGGCCTGCCCATACTGCCGGCGGTGCCGGAGCCTGAGACCTACGCGCTAATGCTGGCCGGGCTGGGCCTGCTCGCCGCTGTGCGCCGGAAGGTCAAGGCTGCGTGACGCCGCGGGCCCAGTCCGCCAGCGCGCGGTGCCGGGCCCGGCATTCGGCGGCCAGCGCCGCCCGTTGCTCGAGAAGGGGCAGCGCCTGGCGTAGCGTGGTCGCCTTGGCTGGCAGCCGCGGCGGCGCCGGGCATTCAGCGAGCAGGCTTTGCTCGGGCGGTGCTGGCCGGGCCAGCGTCGTCGATGGCCTGGAGGCGCAGCCACACAGCAGCAGGGACAACAGCATCGCCGGCAGAGCGCGGGCAGCTGGGCACGGGTTCGTTGAGGGCTGCATCAAGGGCCTCCTGTGTCTTGGCCAGCTCGGCCTGAATGGCGGCCGCTGCTTCCTGGTGGGCGGCAGCGGCGCGGGCCGCCAGCCGCTGATCCTCGGCGCGCCGCTCATTGGCCAGGCGATCGGCCTCGACGACTGCCGCATCCCACTTGTCCTGCACCGCCCGGCCCCCGGCGCGGTAGGCCCAGCCATGCGACAGCGCCAGCCCGGCCAGCACCGCGGCAGCGCCGAGCACGCGGGGCGACAGCCAGGCCGGCAGGATCATCCCAGCACCGCCTCGCGGGCCGCCCGGTGGAAGCCGGCCCAGGTCGAGCGGTGCGGCTTGCCCGGGCGCCACGTGCGTTTGGCGTAGAGATCCCAGGCTCCAAGCTCGTCGGTCACGGCTGGCAGCGGGTGCGGGTCGGTGAAGAGCAGCAGGCGGGCCACGCCGGCGGCGAGCACGTCATCGTCCTCCAGCGAGTCGTAGATGAAGTCCGGGTCAAAGTCGACGCGCCGCGCCTTGCACAGCTCGTTCAGCCAGAAACGGCTGGCTCGGTGCAGGTAGACGCCCCACACCCCGCCCTGGCTCTCCAGCGTGCCGCGCTCGAACTGCCACAGCCCACGTGCCGGCCCGCCGCCGTTCTGCCGCCGGTACCGTAGCCGTGATTCCTGCAGGCCGACGGCCACCAGCATCACCCGGGCCTGGTTGGAGTCCATAGCATCGGGCAGCAGCGCCAGCGCGGGATCAATGGCCGTCTCGATGACGTCCTGAATCACTTCCTTCACTTGGGAACCTCCGGCAGGGTGTCGAGCTCGCCCCAGTCGGTCTCGCGCCGCATGGGTGTCTGAGGCTTGTTGCGATTGCGCCAGACCGCTTGCAGCACCCAGGCGGCAGAGGCCAGCATCATCAGGACGTGGGCGGCCGGCGGTTCGGTGTCCTGGCTCCAAACCATGGCGATGGAGCCGGCGGCCGCCACCCCCACACCGAGGGCGACCAGCACCCGCACAGATATCTCGCCGAGGCGGGCCGCCGAGAGGATGCGGAGGGCGGCGAGGAGGACGATGATCGAGCTGAAAAGCAGAACCGAGTCTTCAAGGATTTGCAGCATCGCTGCCCCCTACTTTCGTAATCCTCCCGCGCAGCACACCGAAGGCGAGCGGCCCGACCCGGTGGATCAGCGCCGCGATGACGAAGGCCAGGCCCCACCGCTCGATCTTGGCGAGCGGCGCGGTCAGCGAGAACTCCGGGGCCAGGGACAGCAGGACGGCGCTGCCGACGATCCCGGACAGCACGCTGACCAGGACCAGGCCCAGGACGTTGAATCCCCAGCGGAAGGAAAGCGGCTCGTCCCGTCGACCGTCCAGCCAGACGGCGACGAGCGAGCCGAGGAACGCCCAGAGGATGACCTCCTCGGGCGGGCGGCCAGCCGCTACCGCGGTCGTGCTGGCCGCGGCTGCGACCCCGGTAGCAATGGTGGTGGTGACTTCGGCCATGGCGGTCCTTTAGTTGTCGGAGAAGCCGCCGGCCCGCAGCCAGTAGGTACCAGTCCACACCAGCGTGACGCTATCCGTGTTGTCGCCGATCGTGATGTCCGCGCCGAGCTGCATGTTCCCGGTACCGTCCTTCAGCACCACATCCCGGGTAGAGGTGAACGTCTTCACGGCAATGAGCTGCCCGGGCACGCCGCCGTTGATCGTGTCCAGGTCATCGGTTGCGGCTGACGCCTCGGTGTCGACCGTCAGCATGCGGATACCCCCATGCGGTACCGCGACTACGCCGGCAGCAATAGTGACGTTGCCGGCCCAGTCGTCGTCCACGATAGATCCGGCCGCAGCAGAAAGGTCGTAGATCGTGGCCAGCGCCGGTGCGACGGTTCCCCGAGCGCGAACGCCACTTGTCGTGCCAGTGGCCCGCACAGCCCTCGCACCCGAGGTAGCCAAAGGAGCATCAACATGCAGCCCGTCGACGAAGGGAGAGCTGCAATCGGTGAATCGAACCGCGGCCGAGCTGCTGGTGCCGTTCGCGCCGGAGACAAGCCAACGCACCCGCGCTTTGCTGACCGATGGCCGATCGCACCGGCACTGGATGCCACTACCGGAAACCGACCGCACGAACGCCAACACCCCTTCGATATCTACGTCTGGGGTGTCGTACTGGATCATGATCGAGCCAGAGGCGCTGTTCCCGTCGTAGTGGCCACCACTGATTCGCAGCCCCTTGGTCGTGAAGGCGGTAGCGCCCAGGGTGCTATTGCCGCAGATGAGCCCGGACGATGAGGCATTGCGAGCTACGCAGTCCGTGACGTGCGCGAACTCGCTCTCGGTGCTGTTTAGCGCCGTGGCCGGCCGGAGATCGAAACCGATGCTGGCCTGGTCGCTCTCGCAGCTGACCAGCTTCGCGCGCGACTTCTCTACCGTGGAGCCAAGCGATACACGGAACCCAGAGGAAGCCGACTTGTAGCTCTTGCACCCGATGGCCTGGAACGAGCTGCACTCGTAGTTGAAGCCGGCCGAGCTCGAGTTGTAGGACCGCAGGTTGATATCGGTCAGGTCTTCGACATTGGCGTGCGTGTCCCAGGCGTCACCCGAGTTCACCGTGTCGTAGCTGACCGAGTTCTGCCGAGTGAGGCCACGGATGATCCCGTAGTCCCCGCTCGGGGTAGAGGTGGTAGCAGCATGCCGGCAGCGCCGGAAGACGCCGCCGTCAAGCAGGATGTCCTCGCAGCATCCCACGACGTTCAGCCCATAGCCCGAACTGGCGTTGAGACAGTCGGAGACGTCGACATCTCGCACGCGCACATTGATGCTGTTGCGAATCTCGATGGCCGAGTCGGCGCAGTGGCGGGCCCGCAGGCCGCGCACATCGCAGTTCATCACCCTATCGAGACGGATCGGGCGGTGACCTACGGCGGGGTTGTCGGAGCCGATCAGGTACGCACCGCCGAAGTCGATCGACACGTTGCGAACCGGGGTGATCTTGCGGATCTTCGCGGAAGCCGCTGTGGTGTAGGGGCCGCCGCGTAGCGGGCCGGTGAACGTCACAACGCCTGAGGCAACCGACAGGACCTCGCGGTGCTCGCCAAACTTCGCATTCGACCAGCCGGCGTCGTAGACGCTCTCCGACACGACCTGCACGAGGTCACCGGCCGCGAACCCGGCCTCAGCACCCGCTGCGATGGACACGCTGGTCGCGTTCTTCGCGGCGTCGGCTGTGAGGTTCACGAACGAGCCGGCCGAACCCGCGATGCTGAATAGCGCCGTGCCGGCCGGTGCTCCGCTCAGATCGAAGACTGCGCCCGGTGCGATGGTGATGCGCGCGCCGGCAGCGATCGGAATGTTGCCGGAGACCAGGCGGTAGTAGCCCGGACCGATCACCCCCTCCGATGTGGCGGCAGCGGCCCAGGAAAGCAGCGCTGCGTCGGCGGTAGTGGCTCCGGTGGTATCGACGCCGAAGTCAAGCGCCGAGGTCGTCTCTCGCAACTTCGACTGAATCGAGCGCACCACAGCACCCGATGCGAGCTGGAAGAACGAGATGGCATCCGCAGAGGGGGCGCCGTTGTAGGAAGCAGCAACCGCCGAGGCTACCTGGCTGACTGTGAAAGGCGTCGCTGTCGGCTCTCCGTCCTCGCCGAACATCAGCAGGTGCTCGGCGCGCGCCTCTGCGGCCGGAAGAATCTGGATCTGCTCCGGGTATGGCGCCCTCAACGCTCCACCGAGTCGCAGCAGGTGCCCCTGCAGCGCCTGCCAGATGCGGTCGAAGTCCATATCCACCGTGTTGGCCAGGAAGTCGCCGTTTTCCTGGTAGTCGTCCTTCCGTTCGAGTGCGATCTCGCGCAGCAGCTCAACACGGATGCCGGCGGCCGGCGGCACGTTGAAGATCACGCTGCCGCCCACAGTGCTGCCGGAGACGATGTAGCCCGTGGTCTGGGTGACGCCTCCCACCTTCACTACCAAGTCCGCGAGACGCAGGAGCGTGAACGGATAGGCGAACGTCACGGTGACGCCGTTACCGACGTGCTCAATGTAGGGAGTCTCTTGGGGTACGGGCATGCTGTCCTCGCGCAATGCGCAGGGACAGCCGTCATTCGGCGTCGGCCAGCTCCACCTCGTGGACCCCTGCGCTTGGACGCCAATCGTCGAGGGGGGTGGGGGTCGGATTCCCGACCATGCGGCCGATGCGCACCGGCTCGTCGCTCATGGCCGCAGCGGCTGCGTCGAGTTCGTCGTCCGGCTGCTCGGTGACGGCGGGGTTCCAGTCGCGCATCTTCTCGGCCACCTGGTCGTAGACGCTGACGTGCGCCCACAAGTAGCCGCCCGACAGCGGGGGCTCGAAGGCGCTGAGGATGCGCAGGTTTTTGTTGCCGGTGGTGTGCAGGTCCTTCACGCCGCACTGCAGCTTGCGAGCCTTGAGTGCTGCTTTAAGCAGTCCGGGCGAATGAGTGCCGACGCCGTTGGTTTCGACCGTCACGCGCGGCACCTGCAGCTGCTCCACCACGTCGCAGATTTGCCAGACCTGACCGCCGATGATCTTGCCGCGGTCGTCGAAGGTGGCGATCTCCCCCTCCAGCGCCACGGCGCGATGCCAGTACATGCGGCCGGCGTCGTCCTGCAGCACCAAGCACAGGGCCGATACGTCGCTGTGCAGCTTGCCGCCAGACGGGTCCCAGCGCATCGAGCAGCTGACGATGTTGGTGCGGCCGAGCCACATGGTGTGCTGGCCGTTGCTGGACCGGAAGACGGGCTCCACGTCGTAGAGCTTCATTCGGTCGGGGTCGAGCCGCACCTCGTGGATGGGCTTGCTGTGCAGCTGGTACTGCGAGTCCCATTCATTGATGGTGCGGGTACTGCGCCGGCGCTTCTCCAGCTCGGCCCCGTCGAATCGCTCCGGCCAGGCAACTCCGGCGTAGCAGTCGACCAGCCCGCCTGGAGGTGCGGCGAAGACAATGCTGCCGCGATCGAGGCGATAGTCCTTGCCGCGCTTCAGCAGCCTGGCCTTGGCTCCGATGCCGGCGAAGACGAACTCAGGCACGAAGGGCAGCTGGTACGCCTCCAGCTTCGCGTCCTCGATCCGGTGCTCATGCTCGAACATCCGGACCGTCAGGCAATCGGCGCCCTGGCGCTCCTTCTCGTCGTAGAGGCTGTCGTGCGTGTGCGGAGTGCCGATGAACAGCTGACGCCCGCCGGGCACCATGATGTGGGTCTGCTCGCCCAACCGGTACCGCAGCTTCTCCCGGGCCTCCGGCGTCTGGATGTTTCGGGGCACCTCGACGTCGTCGTTCTGTGCCTCGTCGCATCGGGCGCTCGTGACGTTCGATAGGATGCCGCAGGCAAACATGCTGGCGTTCCGGGCGTCGTCTGCGCCCTCGACCCACCATTCCTGCACACCGCCCTCTCGAAACATGCCGCGCGTGAGCGGGTGATTGCGGAGGACGTTCTGGGTGTCGCGGCTCGTCTTGTAGGCGGTGCGGTCTGCTTCCGACTGATGGAGAATGCGATAGGTCGGGTCGCGGTAGTAGCGCCAGGCGTTGTAGACGGCCAGGATGGTCGACTTCGAGAACCCGCGGTGCGCCCGCAGCACGGCTAGGTCGCCGCGGTGCTCCATCCAGTGGCACACCCGGACGTGCACCGCCGGCACTTTCCACTGCCGGTGCTTGCCCCACAGCAGGTAGAAGGCGGCGAACGAGATCTCACGGCTTGCCATGCACGCGCCGGTCGAATTCGCGCTTGCGCGCCTCGCGGGCCACCTTGTCCATCAGCGCTTGGGCCTGGGCCTCGGCTTCCGCCACTTCCTTGTCCAGTTCGTCCTCGCCATCGCTCACAGCTGCCGGGCTGTCATCGCCGCCTGCGGTCTTCTGGCGCACCTGGTCGACAAGCGCGACGATGCGCTGCGCGCAGGCCAGCGTGGCGACAGCATCCTTCTTGCACCAGTAGCGGTCTCCGCGTGTCTGCTTGTCCATCTTGGCCGGCTGCAGGCCGGCGCCGGGCCACGCTTGCGGGTCGGACTCCTCGATGAAGAGGTCGATCAGCTGTTCCGCTCGCTCCTGCAGCGCGTCGAATTGGTCCTGTCGCATGTCATTCCCCCAGTGCGTTGGCGAAGTCCGGCGCCCGGTCGGGGCCGCCGCTGCCCGGCTCCCACCAGAAGCCTTGCCCCCAATCCTTCTCAGCCTTGTCTCGCATGCGCTGAAGGTACCCTGGCGACAGGTTCTCCTGCAAGGCGTGGAGGCCCATGTGGTCCAGCGCTCCCTTCGCGTACCAGAGATTCAGGTATGGCAGATGGCCCCGTGCAAACCGTAGAGCCTCCGCGCCGATGTGGGTGTCTTTGCCGGCAGCCGCCTCGTCCGCGTTGCCCTTGGTCAGCTCCCACAGATCAGCGGTGCTGGTGAAGGTTGGTCCCAGCAGCATCTTCCCTAAGGTGTCCAGCTGCCCGCGGTCCTCTGTGGTATCGGCGAGCAGCATGTCTCCGACGAAAGACAGACCACCACCGGAGGCCATGGCCTTGGCCCAGAATTTCGGTGAGTCCATTTCGGCCGGGTCTTTGCCTTGTACAAGCTGCTTGGTCTGAAACGCGATGGCGCCCAGGATGGTCATGCTGACAATGGACGAGGCAGCGTATGCGAGACGGTTCGCCACCAAAGGCGCTCCCTCCAGATCCCGATCGCCTTCAAGCATGCGCCGCCAGTGGCGAGAGATCATGGCAATGGGGAAGCTCTTGAACTGCATCACTCCACGAGCAAGCTCGCCGTTGATGGTGCCGGCCTGCTTACCGCCCCAGGTCTGCACCGCCTTGGTGGCGAGATCGGGGTTCATCACGGCGTACTCGCTTTCATCGGTGATCAGACCCAGCACCTTCGCCACCACCTCGCCGGCGCGCGGGTCGCCGGTGGAGCGGATGGCCTCCGGCGTCAGGAACCGTTGACCCTGAAACGTGGTGAGCTGCGCTTGCGTGACGACATCCCAATCAGCCTCCGTCAGCCCCTTGCGCTGCAGGTGCGACCGGTCCCATTCGGTGAGATCCGCCCATCGCTTGTTCGCCATCTTGGCCAGGCCGCCCATCATCGTCATGGAGAAGCCGCGGCGCAGCGTATCCGTCCAAGCGTTCATCAGCGACAGCTTCATGGTGCTGTTCGCCAGCCGGCCGGACCAGTTGTTGCGGATGTTGTCGCCGGCCCAGCGGTTCAGGTCGCTGAGCATGGAGTCGGCCATCACGCCGTGCATGGCCAGGAAGTCGCGGGCGCTGCTGTCGGTGGCCATCTTTCCGACGTTGCGGATAGCGTCCCAGTAGCTGAGTTTGTTGTACCCCGTGGTGACGAAGAAGTCCTTGATGTCAGTGACACTTTGCAGGACCGCGCCGGCCAGCTTGCCGAACGTCTGGATGTTGCGCGTGTCCTGGGCGATCTGCGCCAGCCGGGCAGACACCGGGCTGCCGGTCGTGCCGCTGAGGATGTCCCAGTAGGCCGGCGGCTTGTTCCCGAACACGCGGCGTAGCGTGCCATCGGCTCTTTCGGCGATGTCGAACTGCACGCGCATCTGGTGTGCCGGGTTCGGCCCGTAGCGCTCGACGAGGCCGATGTCGCGCGACAGGCCGCCGATGTGGCCGAGCATGGCGTCGTACATGCTGCCGCCGCCGAACTCGCTCATGTAGTCGAGGTAGGCCTGCCCGTCCTTGAAGTGGATCTGTCGGCTGTCGCTGCCGCGGTTGGCGCGGGCGCCGGAGCCCTTGAACGCACCCGGCGCCGTCTTGTTGAGGCCGTCTGTGGCGATGGTCTCGTGCGCCGCCTCCAGGAACTGCAGCACCTCGGCGTCGTTCATGAGGCTGCCGTCCTCGCGCAGGTACCGACTGCGGTCGAGCTTGGGCAGCAGCTTCTGCGCCCACGCTGCCGGGCCGGCGTCGCGGACGCGCGTGGTGTCGTGCGGCTGCGGCAGATAGCCGTAGTCGAGCTGCCGGATGTCGCCGCCTGCCGCGTTGAAGCGCTGCCGAAGGCTTTCGATGGTGTCGAGCCAGGCCTTGGCCCCGGCCTTGGCCAGGGTGTTGCCGGTCGTGCCCGCGGCGCCGCCGAAGATTTCGGTCACCATGTCCCGGGTCATGGCCGGGTTGTCGGCGTCGAACAGGAACATCAGCGCCCGCCGCCCGGCGCCGGCACCCTGCCGGCTGCTGGCCGCCTCGATGGCGTCGATCATCCCCGTCATTGCCTCGCGCTTGATGCCCTCTATGTAGTGGCCGGTGGTGTTCATCTCGTGCACCAGCGCCACACTGCGGCCCGAGCCGTACTCGGCCGCCTGGGTCTGGATGCGCTGCTCGGTCGCTACCGTGGCCAGGGCCTGCTTCTGGGCGTTGGTGACCTTGCGCGCCGCCTCTGCCTGGATGTCGTTCTGCGCCTGCAGCGCCGCCTGCATCACCCGCTGGTCCTGCGGCATGGCGCGCCAGCGCACCGGGTCCTGCCGGGCCAGCCGGCGCATCGTCGCGCTGATGCGGTCATCGATGGCCTTGATCTGCGCCGCGGTGAGCGTCCGCCCAGCTGCGGTGTTGACAGCCTGAATGCATTGGGGTGTCATCGCTCGATGTTCCTGTTCCTGAAGACGTTTGTTGTGATCCTGGGAATGACGCTCATCATTCCTCTGGCGGTGGCCGCCGGGTCTGGCAGCTGGCGCACGGCCTGGCGGGCCTGGAAGGAGTACGTGCTCTTCTTCGTGCTGCCGTGCTGCGCCATCACAGCCACCGCCGCTCTGGTCGCGCTCATCGAGCGCCTGTAAGGAAGCACTGCGCCGCCACTTGCAGCAGCGGCGCGTCGGCTGCCTCGGCAGCGGCTTCGGCCCGAACGGCGGCCATCACCTCTGAAAGCGGCTTCGGGGAATCCATCCCTTCCAGCATGACGAGCATCTCGCCGTGGGCGGCCTCGATCTCCGCAAAGCGGGCGGCGTCGGCGTCCTGGGCAGCGGCAGCCGGCCGGCTTTCGGCGGGCCGCGCCTCGGCACCCGGGCGCGGCAGCGGGTCCGGCGCCGGTGCTGCTGGTGCTGCTGCTGAACCGCCCTCCTTCCCCTTCCCCGCAGGCTGAGCGCGGCCTGCAGGTGATGCTGATGCTCGGCCCAGCTCGCCGCCGCGCGCCGCGTCGCCCACGGCTGCGGCCAGCGGGCGCTGCCGGGTGGCCGGTGCATCGACCTCGGCGCGGTCAGCCCTCATGGCCTGCAGCTGGCGATCAAGCAGCGACAGCGCCGCAGTCGCGCGCTGCCCCTGAGCGTTGCGCTCGAGCGCAGACTCCAGCCGCTCAATCCGGGCCTCGAAGTCGGCGACGGTCTCCTGCAGCTGCTTCTTGGCCTTGGTCTGGGCCTGCTTGTAGCTGACGCCCTCGGCGGCCTGGATCTCCTTGGCCAAGGCCTTGAGGCCGGCGTCCGAGGTGTCGGGCGGCAGGCGCTGCAGCTCGGCCAGTTCCTCCCGCATCGCGCGCACGGCGCCGGCCTGTGCCAGGTCGCCGGCCTCGGCCAGGAGTTCGGCGCGCTGCCCCTCGAACCGCTCGATCATGGTGTCCATCACGCGGGAGGCAGCCACGACATCGGCCGGCACCAGGTCGGAGACGTCGGCCCGGCCGCCGCGGGCGAGCTGATCGGAGGCGCGGGCGACGGCTTCGAGGTGGGCGGCAGCAGCCTGGATGTCTTCGGCACGGCCCAGGTTCCAAGACTCGACCGTCTCCCGGATGAGGCTCACCCGGGCTGCCTCCACCACCTGCTCGTCGATGGCACGCGCCACCGGCGTCCGCTCGGATGGCGGCGTTCCGGTTTCAGCCCCTTCTGTCGCGCGAGCGGCCAGGCCTGTCCCGCCTGCAGCCGGTTCTGTCACGCGGGCCCGGCGCCCTGCACCGCGCATCGCCGCCGCGCCGAAGCCGAGCGGCAGCAGCGTCGAGAGCGTGAGCCCCACCGGGTCGAAGGGGTCGTAGCGGTCGGCCAGCTGGCCATAGTCAGCGCCCTGCAGGATTTCGCGGGTGGCCGCCTGCTGGGCAACGAAGGAAGCCGGGCCGCCGGCCAGCGCCAGCGCGCCGGTTCGTAGCCACGTCGTGCCGGCCACGGGGAGCGCGAACCCGGCGGCCGTCAGCGCGCCGGTGACCGCGCCGACCTTCATCCGGGTCTTCGCGTCGACACCGGCGTCCGCCAGCTCGTCCGCCACCGTCAGGCCTTCATCGGCACCGGCCACGATGGCGCCTCCGCCCGGGCCCAGCACCATGCCGGCGCCGACCGCCTTGGTGCCGACCCGCACGATGTTGCCGACGATCTGCTCGGACCAATGCGATGTGAGCGGATCGGGGAGGTAGTCCTTGGCCACGTTGCGGAAGACGTCTCCGCCATCACTGCGCAGGTTGACGCCCTCGGCGCGGATCTTCTCGGCCGCCGCCTGCGATTCGCGCCGCTCCTGATCGTTCTGCGTCGAGAACATGCCGCCGGCGCTGGCGGTGCCGGTCGCGCCCAGCACCTGGCCGAAGGCGCCCAGGATGTCGGCGCTGTGGCCAGCCACCTCGGCGGTACCGGCGGCAGCACCCTTCGGCGCCGCGCTGAGCATGCGCCAGAAGCTGAAGGCCGGCGCCGGCGGCGCCACCGGGCGGGGCCGCTGCACCAGGTCGGTAAGGGCCGCGTCGGTGCTGGCCTGGAAAGCGTCGTCGAGCATCAGCGCACCTCGATGATGATGGGGCGGCCCTTGTCGTCGGTGGCCACGCCGGCCCCCGCCTGCACCGCGTACCGGCCCTGCCCGGCATGGATCAGCACCGCCTCGCCGACCTTGCTGAGGAAGTCAGCCGCCGGCACCGGCTTGCCGCCGATGAAGACCTGCTCGGCCCTGATGTCGGCCGGCGTGAGCGAGCGGATACGCTTGTCGAAGGTGTTCGCGTCCATGCCATAGGGCAGCGGCACTTTCTTGCCCGCGCGCTCCACGATGCCGCCGGTGGCCAGCTTGATCGCCTTCTCGACGTCGTCGTCGTTCTCAGACTTGAGGCCCGCATGTGTGAGCACCGCCGCCTCGATCATGGTCTCGCGCAGCTCCTGGTTTGGGTATGCGTCTCCTATCGCCTTGATGACTTTGGCGCGGTCATTCTTTGCAGTGGTGTCGCTCTCCTTCACCGTCTGGTCGCGGATGGCCTGGGCACCGCGCAGCACCAGCTCGGATGTGTAGCGGCCGGCTGTGGTTTTGGCCCCGGCCATGCCAATAGCGATACCCAAGGCCTTGTCCTTCGGCGCCAGCTGCCGGCCGAGCGCCGCCGCCTGCTGTGGCCCCATGGCGGTGGCCATCTGCGCGATCGCGCTGGACCGCTGATCCACCGGCAGCACGTTGATGAGCTTGCCCACTTGGTCCGCTTCCTCGCTCGTGAGCGGCGACACCGCCTGCCCGGCCCAGGCACCGACCACCTGCGCCGACTGCTGCCGGGCGCCGAGGGATGCCACCAGGCCGGCGACGCTGCGGGTGTCGATCGGCGCGATCTCGGTGATCACGCCGCGCTGCAAGCCGGCGCGCAGCGGGTCTTCCTGGAGGTCGCGGGCCGAGCCGTCCAGCACCTTCTGCAGCGCGTCGCGGCGCTTAACCAGGGCCTCGCTGGCGCCGTTCTGGGCGATGGCCGCGTTGACCTGGTCGAGCGCTGCGCGCTGCACCCGGATCGGCTGGGCCGCGAAGCCGCCGACCTCCCGGGCCTGCTGCTGAAGCGCCCGCAAGCCGCCGGCGTATGGCGTGCCGGCCGTTGCCGCCGCCAGCCGCTCGTACTCGTCGGCCGCCAGCGGCACACCAGAGTCGACTAGGCGCTGCGCCGTCTCGAACGCCGCGCCGGCCCGGCGCAGGTTGGCCTCGGCCTGCCGGGCCGCGCGCTGCGCCGCAATCTCCTGCTTCTGCAGGATGTGGGTCTCGTACCCGTCGAGCTGGGCGTCGAGCTGCGCCCGGCGCTGGGGATCCAGGCCGGCGAACCCCTCCCCGGCCAGCACCTCCCGCGCGCGCCGGATGCTGCCCATGTCGTCCTTGGCGCCGCGCACCAGGCTGAATGCCTCTGTGAAGGTGGTCCGCTCGGTGAAGCCCTGCTTCATCTGCGCCACCTGCTCGGGCGCCAGGCCGGCCTGAGGTCCGAGCGCGTCGATCTGGGCGAAGAACTCGGCCTGCGCGCGAGGGCGGTCGCGCTGCGCCATGCGCTGGTATTGCTCGTCCAGCGCCAGCAGGTTCGCTCGCGTCTCCTGCTGGTCGCGCTTCGTGACGGCATCTCGCACGCCGTTGAGGCCGCGGCGCGTCAGGTTCTCGAACTCGACGGTCAGCTGCCCCGAGAAGTCAGGCGACACGCCATCGAGCCGGCCCTCCAGCTTCTCTTGAACGCGCTGCTGCCAGACCTCGGCCGCCTTGTCCTTGGGGATGGAGCCGTCGACGATGCCGCGGTTCACCTCGTCCTGCAGGTCGGCCAGGTCGTTGATGGTGGTGGTGCGCACCCGGGCGGCGGTGGTCCGCTCCTCCAGGTCGCGCTTGCGCATCTCCTCCTGCATCTGCAGCTGGTCGACGCGCGTCTGCCGCGCCATCTGGTCGACGGCCACGTTCTGGACCGTCTGGCCGAGCTGGGCCAGGGCTTCGGCGCTGGCGGTGTTGGCTGTGACACGCGCCGCCTGCTGAGGGGCGGCCACCGTGTTGCCGAAGTTGCCGACTGGGATCTTCATGCGGGCTCCTTACGGGCCGACCCGGATAGACCGGTCGTAGACGGGCGCCGGAGCCTGCGTGCCGGACCAGCCTGGCCCGCGAGAGCGCCAGCCAGAAGCGCCGAAGGCCTGGGAGGCACCCGACAGCACCGTGCCAATGGAAGAGATGTTGGCCGCGCGGCGGGCGTCCTGGCCCTGCTTCACGATGGAGCGCGCCTGGCTGCTGAGCTGCCGGCCGCCACGGTTGCCGCTGATGATGGCGTTGAGCGCGTCGCTCTCGGCGTCCTTGATGATCTGCTCCGTGATCTTCAGCGCCGTGCCTTCACCCACCGACACGCCGGAGGCCGACAGGGCCGCGTTCGCCTCGCCCACCTGCGCCCGCGCGGCGCGTCGAATGCGGTCGGCCTGGGCCTCGGCCGCGTCCTGCTCGGCGCCGGCTTGCTGGTTGATGGCGCGGCCTTGGGCCTCTGCTGCCGCTTCCTGGGCCTTGCCGGCCTGCTGCTGGCCATAGACGCTGACCGCGGTGCTGGCACCAGCTGCCATCACGAACGCGAGTTCAAGACCTGTGCACATGCTCAGCCCTCCAGAACGTCGAAGATGGGGCCCACGTGGCGCAGGCCCATGCGGCGATATAGCTGCTCGGTCTGCTCGACGTGCACGCCGGTGCTGATGCCAGCCGTTGCCCGCGCCACACCCAGCCGCTTGGCCCACGACCGGTAGGCCATGAGCAACTGCGCCGGCAGCAGGGTGCCGCGGTGCGCCGGGTCCACGAACATGCACAGGTCGAACGCGCACAGCGCGTCGGAGAACCACTGTTCGCTGGCAGCGGCCACCATGCCGCCCACTACCGTCCCCTGCCGCTCGCCCACCACCACGAAGCCGCGCGGGCTTTCGATGAGGGTGGAGAGCATGGCCTGCACCTTCTCGGGCCGGTACGGCATCACCCGAAACTCGGGCGACTCCTCCACCATGAGCCGGCCCAGCTCAACCAGGCGCGGGAGGTCTTCAGGCGTTGCTTGTCGGATCATGTTCATCCCTGGTTGGTGGTCCATTTGCGAATGACGCTCAGCACGTGCCAGATCAGCCCTTGCTCTTGCGTGAGTTCGACTTGTGTGCCTCCTTCCTCTTCTTCAGCCCAGCTCAGGTTCTCGACCTTCTTGATCCCCGAGTAGGGCTCGACACGCTGGTTCAGCATGCCGGTTCCGAAGTTGCGGAAGGGCAGCGGCTGGCCATTCACGGCGCAGCCGATGGTGTCGAGCAAGCGCACATGAACGTCGCCCATGTCGTTGGCCGAGCCCTGCGAGCTGCCCATGGGGCCGGCGACCTCAGGTGGCAGCGTCTTGACGCGGGAGACGTAGGGCAGGCCGATCTCCACGGATCGCGCCAGGCGCGGCAGCGTCACCTGTCCGCCGGTCACGATCTGCCGCGGCATCACCGCGCCGTCGGCCATGATGTCGACCTCCTTGCCTTCGAGATGGCCAAGGCCGGTCCAGACGTTCGCGCCGCCCGGGTTCTCGCCCGTGATGCAGCTGTCGCGCATCACTGCCGGATCGAACTTCTCGACGTAGCGCACGGTGGCACCGCCGATGGTCCTGCGCACAATGGCCCAGGTCTCTGCGCCGTCAGCGCCTGGGATAGTTGCGACGGACTCGAACGCGCCATCAGTCGTCTGCCGCGCCCAGCCGGCGACGTCCTGGTCGCGGTCAAAGGTGCACGTGGCCAGAACACCATCCTTGCGCACGGCGAAGATCAGCGTCTGTGGGTCGTCGTGCCAGGACAGCGAAACGACACCAGGCCGCAGCAGGTGCTCTGCCAACACGGACATATCCGGCGCGGCCCACTTGCCGAGGTCGTCGTTGTAGCCGATGGCTCGAACGCGCCGGCCTGGCTTCTGCACGAAGACCTCCTCGGCCCCCACTCGCACCGGGCGCACATTCGCCGCGCCGTAGTTGGTGCGCGGCTTCACCTTGAAGTTCGTCGGCGTGATGGGTTTCTCGACGCCGCCCTCGATGGTGAACTCGCCGCCATAGGTGAGCACCACAATCGCTTCCATCGCACAGATATAGCGGATCGGGTTTACGTCATCGCTGGCGATGGTGAACGTGAATGCAGCATCGTCTTCGGTGCCGAAGAGAAAATCGTAGGCGTACCCAGTCGCTGAGCCCCAAATGGTTTGCGGATACCCAGGGCTACCGCCTGCGATAAGCCGCTGCTGAAAGAACGTGCCGGTGCACGGATATCCGTCCCAGTCATTCCAGACCGGCCCCTTCATCGTCCACGAATATGGTGGCGCTGCGGCGTTGGTGTTTATCTTGCGCAGCACCTTGCCATGGACCTTCAAGGGATCGACGCCGTTGATGCTCGTCAGTTGCACGAGCCCCCCATTCAGCTCCACGAACGGGCGGAAGATATAGACGTCCGATGTACGCCAGGTGTCGACGTCCGCGGTGATAGTGACAGCGCCACCCACCTCAAGGGTCCCCGAGACCGTGATGGTTGACCTGGGCGAACCGGTCACGGTCCATGTGTATGGTGGGTAGGAGGACGAGGCAAACGGGACAATCACGTCAACCTTCCATACCGCTCCGTCCACGACACCGGTAATCGTGGCCGTTCCACCGTCTGGAGTGATGATCTGGTTCCCGATGTCCGCCTGCTTCGTGTATCCGCCCGAGACGTTTTGAACGCCGGTGACATTTGGCGTGACGGAAAGGGGATAGGTGAACCGCGAGCCAATCTCCTCGATTGGGTTCGGATCGACCGGCAGGTTATCGATCACCCAACGGTTATCGAGAAACCGGCGCAACCGGCGCGGATACCTGGCCGGGTGCCAGAGAATCATCGTGTCGGCGGCCTGCGTGAAATCGAGCTGCTGCAGCATGCCCTCGTCGTACGGTGTCGCAACCTCATACGGCACACCGCCGTTCATCACAGGCCCGGCACTGGTGAACACGCGCATGTAGCCGTCGCCGAACTCCAGCATGTAGGCCTGCTCCTCGCTGAAGACGAAGGGGACGAGCCGCGACCGCTTGGTGTTCACCTTGGTGCCACGCATGAACCGGGTGCCCCAACGACGCTCCACGCCGCCGTGGATGACCGGCCAAGCGTTCTCCACGATCTCAGCGCCGTTGGCATATCGGGCGACATCGACACGGCCCCGCATGCGCGGCGTCAGCTCGCCGGCCGTGAAGTTGGTTTGGACTGGTGTGACCTTGCCCATCACCAGCACCAGTCGCTGTCGCGCCGGCGCGCGGCGAGCAGAGGCGAGTCGACGATCTCCTCGGGTGGGTT
Source organism: Eleftheria terrae (assembly GCF_030419005.1). NCBI lineage: Bacteria > Pseudomonadati > Pseudomonadota > Betaproteobacteria > Burkholderiales > Eleftheria > Eleftheria terrae. The sequence goes on along the minus strand of NZ_CP106951.1, from coordinate 128,801 downwards.
CTCCTGGCCGTCAATCGCCCGGGCCCGCTTCAGCTCCCGCTCGAAGTCCGCCTTCGCTCCATCGGCCACCGTGCCTGACTTGGTGATCGGGTACGCCATCGCGGCCACCATGGCGAGCTTCATCAAGCGCACCAAGGTGTCGTCCCACTCGCTCTCGTCCACCTCGGCCACGTAGCGCAGCGGCAGCACCGTGCCGCTGTAGAGGATGCGGCGGCCCTCCACCTGGTAGTCCTCCGGCCAACCGTAGTCGTCACCGACGTTGAGCACCCGCACGCAGTCGCCCGGCAGCACGAAGGAATGGCTGTAGCCAAAGGCTGGTGCAGTGACCTCTGGCGCCAGCACCACGCGCCGGATGCAGCAGTTCCACGGATGCAGGCGCAGCAGCGCCTTCTTCTCGTCCGGGTAGAGGTTGGATGCAATCTTCGCTCGGTCGAACGGCTCATCGAACGAGTTGATCGTCTGGGCGCCCAGGAGCAGCAGCGCCTGCGAGCAGATGGAGACGGGGGATGTCATGGGTACACCTCACGAAAAAGGGGGGCACCTAGCCCCCCGAAAGCAACTGCTGGAGCCCCTTTCCTCAATTGCCCTGCGCGTAGCGGACATGCGCGGTCAGCGTGCCGGAGGCGGTCGCCGCGGCGGTCAGGGTCGCCACGATGTCGAACTCCTTGCCCGGGTCGCTGGTGAGGCCGAGGATCTGCCACAGCGGTTGCTCGATCTCGGCAATGTCCAGCACGCCCGATTCGTGCAGCACGTCCAGCGGCGTGGCCACGATAGCGGTGGCCAGCGCGACCGCAGAGCCGAACGCATCGGCATCGACGACGAGGCCGCCGTTCTGCGGCGTGTCATAGACGCCGAAGTCGGCAGCGGCCGCGGTGATCGCGTCGCACTTGATGAGGATCTGGGACATGCGCACCGAGCTGTGCACGCGGGCCAGGCGGAACTGCGATCCAACGGAATCACCGTTGGTGACCTCGACGGTGGAGACGGCCTCGTAGAGACGCCGCGGGCCAAGGGTCAGGCCGCCCTTCCCCCCCGGGGTGTCGGCGGCGATGATGGCGGCGGATTTGACGGTGACGACAGCCATGGCTGTTTCCTTTCGTGTGCGGTGGGGTTAGGCGTTTGCCACGAAGTCGATGGCAGCCACCTTGTTCTCGTCGGCCCGGCCGGCGCCGATGGACATCCAGGCGTAGGCCTCGATCGGGTGGCCGCGTTTCTGTTTGTTCTGGCCGACTTCCGTCTTCGTCTCGATGCCGGTGCCGAACTCCACAGCGCTCTTGGCGTATGCGACGGTGCGACGCTCGGTAGCGCCGCCGGCACCCGGATCCAGCTTCTCGTAGGGAATCCAGGTCATGCCCATCCAGTTCTTGGCGATGGCGCCGTCCTGGAGCATGCGCACGGACATGTAATCGCCGCTCGTAAGCGTCGTGTCGCTCAGGATCTGGCGGACCATGTTGCTGTCGTAGAGGATGAAGATTTCCTCGTTCAGGTCGCTTTCCTGGTCGGCCTCGTTCTTGCGGAAGAGCGAACGCACAAAGATGGCCTTGGCCTTCGTGAAGCCTGTGCCGCCGGCCAGGATGATCTGGCTGGACGGAAGGGAAACCGACGTCAGGGGGCCAGACTCGCCGGTCTTCTGCAGGACCGGGTCGAGCAGCGCGCGGTAGATGGTCTTGTCCCGGCGACGATTCGCGGCCGAAACCAGCAGGCCCGGGTACCTGTACGTGGGGTCAGCTGCGAGCTTCGGGATGTCGAAGCCATCGACGGCGAGCAAGCGGTCGAAGTCCTGCATGTAGACGACCCGGGTCGAGTTGTCCACGCCGCCGAGGTGCTTGTCCTCATAGCGGTTGTTGACCGGCTCCATCTCGGTCGCGCCGAGGTTGTTGATGGTGAAGGACGAACCGCTGATCTGGCCACGGTCCAGCACCGTGCCCTGCAGGCGCGACTCGCGCTGCTGCAGCTGCTCGTTGAACGCATCGTGAAACTGCTGTTTGAATGCAGCGGTCGGATTCGAGAGAGAGGACATACCCGTGTGCTCCTGAACTTGTGAACGAATCGCCTACGGGGTGTCCAGCACGCTGGGCCCGCTTCGTGGCGTTCCGCCGGCTGCAGCGGTCTACGCGACGGGTGTTCTTCAGGGGGTGTCCGCGCACCACCACGGGCCCCGATGTGGCTGTGATGGTGCGTTTGGGGAGCGGTCAGTTTCCCGACCAAGTGGCACTACTGCTTGCCGTAGCGCTTCTCGTACATGGCGTTGATCTTGGCCTGGATGTGCGCGCGTCGAGGATCGCGCTCCGGCATGGCGTTCTTCTCGGCCTTCAGGTTGGCCACCACCTCGTCCCAGTCGGCCGTGGCAGCATCGTTGCCATCGATGGACGTGTCCTCGGCCAGCTCCGGCCCGAGCGCCGCCATCATGCGCAGGAAGGCGGGGTTGTTGCCCATTGCCGCATCGATCTCGTCGTAGGAGAGGCCGGCCTTGGCCGCGAAGTGGTTCGCCGCGCGGTAGGCATGGGCAACGTTCTGATCGAACGTCGCATCGTCCTTCCAGACCTGCTTCAGCTCGGCCGCCGTCTTCTCGGCCTGCTGGTCCGGCGTCAGCTGCTGCCCGGCCGCTGCCAGCTTGGGCACCATGTCGAAGTACTTGCCCATGACCAGATCCACTTGGCTCTGCGTCATCCCGGCTTTGTGCGCGTCGGCCAGGAAGCCTTGCAGCAGCTGGTCCTCGGCCTGGTTCCAGTCCTTCAGCTGATCGGCCATCGCCTGGGGCACGTTGACCTTGTAGTCAGTGACCGCGGCCGGGCGCACGTCGCCGCTGCCCAGGCGCTTCTCCAGGTTGGCCCGGCCTTCCTCCACCTTGGCCAGCGTGGCCTCGATGTCGAGCTTCCCGTCCGCACCCGTCACCCGGTACTTCTCGGGGATGCGCTCCGGCAGGGGCGGCAGCGGGGGCGGCGCGGCGGCGCTGCTGAGCAGTGAGCCACTGGCGCCCGGGGCAGGAGAAGCCGCGGTCGCGGCCGGTGCGGGGGGCGTGGGCGCCGCGACCGGCGTGGCAGCTGCAGCCCCACCTGCGCCGCCAGCCTCAGCCGGCGTCTCCAGGTTCATCAGGCGTCGAAACATCTTCATCTTCATGGGCTCCATTTGCTTTGTTGATCCGGCCAAGGATGAACTGCACCACCGCGAATTGGCCGGAGTTGTAGGCGGTGTCTCGGTCCCCGTTGTGGCCGGGCACGTAGGGGTTGCGTCCGAAGCGCGTGACCAGCTCGTCGAGGATTTGCACGCCCTCCGGGTGCAGCTCGAACACGCGGAGGTAGGCGGCGGGGTCTACTGGTTGTCGCATGGTCAGATCCAGGCAGAGCCGGTCCACACAACGAGCCGGCCTACGGTGGTGTCGATGAACGTTGTGCCCCGGTAGGCGGCCTGCAGGCCAGCCGGCGTGTTCGTGATGGCCGGGCGCTGTGCTGTCGTACCGACCGCGGGCGCGCTGAATTCGGCGCCCTCGAACAGCGTGGCGACGTTGCCGGCGGACGAAGCGGTGGCCGTGATCGCTCCGGAGGCAACACACCGCCACTTGGTCGGGCCGCCCGGGATGGCGGCCAGGTCGACCGTTTCGTCACCCTTCGCCCAGACGCCCTCGGTGGGCGGCCCGGCGGTGTAGCAGACCGCGGGCGCGTCCAGGTCAACCATGAACGCCCATTTCACGTGGTGCGGGCCGCCGGCGGTCGGTCCACCGAAGCCGATGCGGCTGTAGACGTCCTTCCAGCCCGCACGGGCCTGGAGCACCATCTGCAGCAGGCGCGTGCCGTCTGGGTAGGTGAAGGCCGGACTGGCCACCGACTTCGCCATCCGGCGCAGCGCAGTGGCGAGCCACGGCTGCCCTGCATACATCTCGGCACCGGCAGACACCCGGGCCATGCACAGGTAGTGCCCCCCTGCGCGCATTGCGACGTCCTGCCACATGGCGCCCTGCCCGCCCGCGCCCGTGCCCTGGTAGCTGATCCACTTGGTGGCGTCCGGCGAACCCGCATCCACGCCGGGCGGCGTCTGCCCGGTGGCCAGGGTGGCAGTGGTGGTGGACCAGCCGGCCGTGCTGCTGCCGGGCGCGTCGGCGGACCCGCCGAACGTGCCGTTGACGAGGAGGTTCCGGAAGGCGTTGGGCGTCACCGGGCACGACTCGTCAGAGGTGACGACCACGAGGCGGGGCGAGGCGGTGGACAGGCAGGTGATGTAGGTGAGGTCGTCGCGTAGGGCCAGCGAGAAGGTCTCCGACCCCGACTTGAACAGCGTCTGAACCGGCGACTCTTCGATCACCGAGCCGTCCGCCCGGAGGTAGCGGATCTGCGCCGAGGTGGTGGCCGTCTGCCCCTCCTGACGTGAGAGGAAAGCCCATTCGTTGCCGAGGCCCGGCACGTAGACGGATGCCGCGGAAGCGTCGCTCACGTGCCGGGCGGTGTGGCGGACCGGCATGCTGCCGAGGGTGATCGGCCGGGTGGCAAGCCAGTTGAGCGCGTTCGCCTGCGCGATGGTGTTGCCGATGCCGAAGTTCCAGACGTAGCTGTCCGGCGCGCTGCCGCCAGCGCCGCGCACGTTGCAGAGCGAAGCCCGGTCGTCGAGCATCAGGCTCGTGCCGGTCAGCTGGCACGTGTCGATGTTCGCCATGCCGCTGCGGACATGGAAGGTGCCAACCCGCTCCAGCTGCGTGCCCCAGAAGGAAATGCGCTGGTACTTGAGGATCTCGGTCGGGATGCTGTAGACCGTGGGGTTTGCCGGGTCGTACATCCGGTAGGCGTCGACCTTCACGCCCTGGGCCGTCTGCCCGGCTGTCGCCTCCAGGTCCAGCCCGAAGAACCAGAGATCCTGGCAGCGCCAACCGACTTCCAGCATGCGGCCGTTGCTCTCCATGCACCGCAGGTTCATGACCAGCGAGGCGTCGCCGTCCTGCATCTTCAGGAAGTTGCCGGCGGCGTTGTTCGCGTTGGCAAAGATGTTGGTCAGCCGCCACTGGCCAAAGCGGGTCAGCTGCACGCCGAACTCTTCGGTGCCCGCCGTGTTGTTGAGGGTGATCCCGAAGTCCTTGAGCGACGTGCGCAGCTGGCTTGCGGCCCGGTAGGTGTTGACGATCGCCGGGATCTGGCCCGGCGTCGTCGAGATGTTGCGGATGCCTGCGTAGCCGTAGGCCTCGCCGAACGGGCCCTCCACGCAGGAATCGCCGTCGACGGTCAGCGGGCGGTCAGTCACCTGAGTGGCGCTGTCCAGTGCAACGACGTTCTTGCGGTTGAGGTGGACGTCCGCGAGCAGGTTCACCAGCTTGGTTGTTTCGCTGGTGACGAGCGCCGGCTGATCGGTCCGCGGCGTCTCCACTGGCGTGTTCAGCAGCCAAGTCGGGTTCGCGTTCTGGGTGTGCCGCAGAGACAGCCTACCGGCCCACTTGTCCGTGTTGTTGGTCGCCGGACCTGGCACGCCAGGGTCGCCCTTCGGGCCGCGCAGATCCTCGACATCCGGCTTGCCGATGGTCCAGCCGTTTCCGAGCAGGTTGAAGCTGAAGCCCATGGAGTTCCCCTCAAGTTGCCTTGGCCATGCGCTGCGCCATCGCGTCAGCCATCGCCTGTTGTGTGCCCATCGCCTGCTGTTGCTCGGCCTGCTGGGCTTGGTCCTTGGCGCGCTGCTCGCGCAGGAGCTTCAGCTTCCGCTCGTCGCGGATCACGCGGGTCGGCACGCCCAGGGCCTCGGCCATCACCCGCATGGCTTCGTCGCCGTCGATGAGGTCGAGCGCTTCGGGCTTGCCGGCCTGGGCCATGGCGCCGCCGTTCATGGTCAAGCGCTCGATGGCCGTCACGTCCTCCAGCATCTGGGCGCGCGCCATCGGGTTCTTGTAGCGGACCTGCATCACGCGGCCGGCCAGGCTCTGCGGCGGGTCGGCGATGATCTTCGGGCCCGGCCGGCCACCCAGTTCGGGCCGGCCCTGGCGGTAGCACAGGCCAAAGCAGCGCTCCACCATGGGTGCCAACCACTCGGCCTGCATGCGCCCGTACACCGGGCCCAGCAGCTGCCGCAGCAGGCCGACGTCGACGTGCACCTGCGTGGCTGTGGGCACCGGGCCGTCGCGTGGCTCCAGGTAGGTGACCATCATCGTCTTGCGGATCGCACGCCGCTTCTCGTCGCCTTTGGTGAAGCTGACGTTGAAGTCGGAGCCGGTGAGCAGCGGCTTCATGCTGTCCACGCTGTTGGCCACGATGACCTTGCGCGGGCCGACCTTGATGGTGCGCGGGTTCAGCACGCCATCGTCCTCGGCGATCCACATGCCGGCCACGGCCAGGTCGGTGGCCCGCTCCTCGTTGATGAGCAGCGCATTGAGGCTGCGCATGTCCGGCAGCGCAAGCAGAGCCTGGCCGGTGGCGTAGGGCGATTTGGGGATCAAGGTCCAGCGCGGCACCACGCACGGGAACTCGTGGTAGCCCGACTCGCGCACGATGTTCTTGCCCGTCTTCTCGACAGTGATCGAGGAGAAGGGCAGGTTGCGCGCGAGTGATGCGCCGGGCTTGGCGCTGGCCCGCGGCTTGATCTCGCGCACCAACTCTACGCGCGTGTCAGGCTTGGTCCGGGCGGCCTGCTTCGTGCTGTCGCTGCATTTCTCGCCGAAGGTGTTGTAGACCTGCTCCGCCGTGAGCGAGTACTCGCGGTAGATCGTGTCAATCCGGCCGCCAGGCTTGGACGAGGTGATGGAGCACTGCCCGAGCGGCCACTGCTCGAACTCGAGCCCGCCGCGGTCCCGGTCGTCGTCGATGAACAGCACGAACCAGCCGGCCACCACCGCATCCAAGGAGCATTCGTAGCCGGCCGCGTCGTAGTTCGACCCGTGGATGTTGGCCCACACCACCTTGGCCGCGTCGCCCAGCCAACGCTTCTCCTCGTCGTTTGCGTTGTCGACCTGCAGGTCAGGCCAGACGGTGCTGTTCGGAGTGAGGCCGGACATGAGCGCAGCGGCCAGCGTCGACGACGAATCGGTCAGCACCGAGTCCATCAGCTTGGCCGCCCGGTTCAGCGCCGAGCCGGCGTCAGGCATCGAGCCGCTGAAGAACTCCTCACCGCGAATCGGGTAGGTGTAGTCGTAGCACTCGCGCCAGACAGGCTCATGCCGCATGCGCTGCGACTTCAGCACGCCATTGCGCTTGATGAGCGTCGCCGCCCGGTTGTCTTCCATCTCACCCCCCGCCCAGGGTCGGCTTGCCCATGGCCAGCACGGAACTCACCGGGGTCTGACCAGCGCGGCGCCCCGCCCCGCCGGCCAGCAGCGACATGCCGCGGCGGCGGCGGCGGGTGGCAGCGGTTTGGTTGTTCGCCTCCAGCTGCGCTTGGTTCTCTGCCGCGACCCGCTCGGCCTCGGCCTCGGCACGGGCCGCCTCCCGATCCCGTGCCGCGTCTTCTTCGCTATAGCCACCACCTTTGCCGCCGCACATGGCTTACTTCCGCACGGTGGTGGTCACGGTCGCCGGCGGCTCCGGCACGATCCAGCCTTTGTCGGTCTTGACCGGGGCGGTCAGCTCAGCCGGATTGATGTCGGCCGCCTTGGGCACCTCGCGCGACAGCACGGCCGGCACGGGCGCGCCGCTGGCTGCGCTCTTCAGGCGCTGGTTTTCGGCGCGCAGCGCGTCGACCTGGGCCTGCAGCGCTTCCACGCTGTCGCCCTTGTGGCGGCTGTCGGAGGTGTGCTCGCGGCGCTGCTCTTCCTGCACCGACGGCGGCACGCGCGGGTCGATGAGGTCGTTCGGCTGGTCCGGCTTGTTGGACTCGGGCGGCGAGGTATCGCCGGGCACCTGCACATTGCGTGTGGTCTTGGTCATGGTGGACGTCCTTTCGAGGGTTGATCCCTCACCCGCCGGCAGTCTCAGCGCGGCTGCGGGTCGGATTCCTGACCGTTTGCGAGGCCTGGCAACGCGAGCTGGCGCTCGTCGTGGGGGCGGGGCCGGCTGCCCAGCATCAGCACGCCCACGCGCATGCGGTTCTCGACTGGCCGGCCACGGCCGTCGACCACGGGCAGCAGGTGCAGCGGCCGCCCGGTCTTGTCCTGCCACAGGGCGATGAGCCGCTCACCGTCGCGGTGCTTGGGCTCGACGTCCAGGTTCCGCCAGCCCACCACCGCGCTCTTCGACACCTCGACGAAGGCGGCGATGACCTTGAGCGAGCACCCTGCCCGCTTCAGATCCATGAGCACGCGCACCCAGTCGACCCGGGTGCTGGTGGGGAGGCGGTTGAACCAGGTCATCCGGTGGCCTTCCCCTCGCGTGCTTCCATCACCTCAAGCCCGATCTCGGCGCAAACCAGCAGCATGGCCACGTAGGCCAGCCGCTGGCCGCCGGGCCCTTGCGCCGCCTGCCCCACGCAGCCGCGCAGGAAGCGGGCCTTGGCCTGGACCGACTCACGCTCTTCGGCCTTGAGCTGCCGCAGGTGCTCGCGGATGCGGAACAGCTCGGCCCGGGCTTCGTCCACTCGGTTGCGCTCGGTCATGCGACCTCCAGCAGGGCTTGCTGCACCACAGTGGCCGGGGCAACGGCCCACACCTCGACCCGCACGCACGGCACGGCGGCGTAGCGCTTGCGCACCCGCAGGTCGACCACCTGCACGTCGTCGCGCCACAGGACGCCGTTGAGCCCGTCGAAGATCGCCTTGACCACGTTGTCGGCGTCGGGCTTGCTGCCGGGCAGGATCTCGCCGGCCAGGGCCTGGCGCTGCTTCTTGGCGGACCAGCTGGCCGGCACCTGGCAGTCGATGAACACATTGCAGCCGGCGGGCGCCTCCAGCATCGGGCGGCCAGCCTTGGCCATCGCCTCCTGCGCTGCCATGGCTACCAGCCCCTCATAGGCCACGGTCTTGGCCGGCGTGAACAGCCGGGCATTGCCGGCCACCTTGCCGACGCGCGGGCGGCCCTTGCCTTGGGGCTGGCCGGGGACGGTGAAGCGGATCATTGATCCCTCGCTTTCAGCATGGCGTCGGCGGCCAGGTAGGCAGCCTTTGCCACGGATTCCAGGTCCACATCACCGCGGACCCACGGATACTTGGCGATCGCAATGACGGAAGCCATCGCCTTCGCCGCGAAGTAGTCGCGCAGGGACATGCCGCCGGACGGCTCGGTCTCCCACCGCTCGAATCCGTCGCTGTCGATTCCGGTCATCGCCGGATTCAGGCCAGGGAACGCCGGCCCGCCGTTGTCTTTCTCGCTCATGCCCTGCCCTCCTTCGTCTGCCGCGCCGGGCATGCCGCGCGCATGATCTGATCCAGACGGATCGCGCTGACGACCAGCGCAGCGATCCAGATGGCGCAGAGAAGGCCGGCCACGCCGAGGCCAGCTATCACGATCCAGTTCATGCCTTGCCCCTTGTGCGGACGTCGAAACCCCGCTTTGCGTCCTTCTGCCCTGCCTCATAGCCCTTGAGCCATGCGGCCTCACGCTCCTCCCGCCGCGCAGCCTCGGCGCACTGCCGGCCGTACTCGCAGCACAGCTCCGCGACCTGCTCGGCGGTGTACCCGCAAAGCACAGGCTCGCCCTTCGGCAGCTTGATGTCGCTCATGCCGCACCGCCTTCCACCACAGCTTCGTAGCTGAGCAGGAAGATGTCGGCCCGGCAGGGGTACAGCTCGCCCTTTACCCCGCGGATCAGCATGTCACCCATGCCACCCATCACAGTGCCCTCTGGCGTGTCGATCCACAAACAATCGCCGCCGTAGTCCCAGTCGATTTCATCGGCCACGAATGCGGCCTGCACCCAGTCTGGCCGCTCTGCGTCGTAGTCGATGCGCCATGCGTCGATCACGACAGGCTTCTTGCGGTACTTCATTGCTTCTCTCCTCGGGCGCGGCTCACACTCCAAATCAGCACTGGAAACTCGCCTGGCTCGACCACTACCCGGGCGCCCAGCGAGATTTCCAGCTCCTTGATGCACACCGGGCCCTCGGTTGCTCGTATCACTAGCTCAGCCCCCCGCTCTGCCTCCTGGGCCAGTTCGGCGAAGCGGCGCAGCTGATCCGCGCTCAGCACGAAGTCGTCATCCGCGAGTTCAGGGTCGCTGCGCGACTGGGTGCTCTGCCATCCGGTCTCGGCTCCCACCTGGGCGGCCCACTGCTTGACCTGTTCTTCCGTCGCCATCACTGGCCTCCTTCCCGCGGCACGAACAGCGGCCGCTCCGGCCCCTGCTCGCACGACGCAATGCGCAGTTGGTCGTGCGGAGCGTTGTCGATGAGGTGGTACCGCGCGCACTCGGCGTGCCGCTGGCACATGACGCCGAAGCACGCAGGCGTGGTGGGTGTGATGGGGACGACGTTCACGAAAGCAGCTCCTCGGCAATGCAGATGACGGCGGCCCAGACCAGGGCCAGGAAGACCAGCACGGCGCGCACGGCGCCGCGGTCGGCGATGGTTCGGGGGTCTCGGTAGGGCAGCACGGTCAGGCCTCCTCGAAGGCGTAGGGCAGGTCCTCGTCGGCCTCGTCCCGGGCGAAATGCGCGGGCGCGCGCGCGGTGTCCTCGGGCTCGGGCATGCGCTCAAACGGCATGCTCGGCAGGTCGGCGCGCAGGGCAGACCGCCACATGCGCTTCTGGGCGTCGGTGAGGCGTTCGCCGGCCAGCTCGCGATCGCGCAGACGCTCGGCCCAGCTCTTGCCCTTGCTGCGGCCGAAGTCGAGGCTGCGCAGGCGCTGGATCGCTTCGCGCTTGCTGACCATCGGACGCGCTGGTGCTGGGCGCTGCGCGGCCATGGCGCGGTCGGTCTGGGCGTTGCGCTGGGCGTGGGTGATGGCCTGCCAGTCGCGGGTGTCGGCCCAAGCGTGGGCGCTGCAGAGGCGGCCGTTGCCGGCGTCGACGGACCAGCGATTGGGGCAGCCGTGTGCGGCGCACATCAGCGTCCTGTCGTCGGCCACTTCGTCGGCGATGCGCTGGTCGCGCCGCGATTCGAACGTGCTCATGCGGAGCCTCCTTGGCGTTGCTGCGCGTCGGCCTCGATGACCTGGCGCTTGTAGGCGCCCCAGCTGGGGCCGACGCCGACGTGGGCGTCGACCTCGTTCCACGGCCCGATGCCGAGCTGGTTGGCGCGATGGATGACGCCGGAGCGGGTCTGCTGCCAGGCGTTGGGGTCTGCGGCCGGGGCTGGTGCTGCGGCGGTCGTGGTGGCGGCGATCTGCGCTGCGTCGGCACGGCGGCCCTTGACGACGGCGAGCACCCAGCTCCAGCCCTTGCCCTTCGCCTTGGCCTCAGCGGCGACGGCGGCGAACTCGTCGACCGCGATGCCCTGGGCCAGCAGGGCGAGCAGCCTCGGGTCGGACGGCGATACGTCGGTGAGGCCGGCTTGCCGCATGGCTCGGCAGGCCAGGCCGGCGGCAGAGGGCTGCGGGTCCGGTGCTGCGGAGGGGGGTTCCGGCTTCGCGCCCGCGGCTTCCGAGCGAAGCGAGGAAGTAGAAGATGAAGATGAAGAAGAAGGGGGGGGTTTTAACTCGGGCTCAAGGGGGGTTTCGAGGGGGGTTTCAGAACCCCCCTTCGGAGACTTAGGACGCCCCCCTTTGTTGCCGTGAGATCCCCCCTTGGAACCGTGCTCACCCCCCGCCTTCCCGCCCTCAGCCCGTGCGTTCCTGACGCGCTCGTCGTCCACCATGCGCTTGCTGTAAATCGCCCCTTCAGGGGTCACGCGAGCCACACCGTTCTCGATCAGTTCGTCGAGCAGCTTCTTGAGCTGGGCGGGCGAGATGTTGCCGACTTGGCCCGCCATCTGCGCAGGAGTCATGGGCCTGCCGTTGAGGATCAGGTGCCCATAGGGCTCGCAGTCGTGCGCGACGCACATGAGGTCGATCCACAAGCCGCGTGCAGCGACAGAGCACGAGCGCAGCTCGACGTCTTTGCGCCAGTCGGCTGGGTAGAACTGGAAGGCGGGGCGCTTCATGCGGCGCCTCGCCAGGTGAAGACCGTCGCATTCGTCACGACGTCGGCCCAGGCCTCACCGCGCTTGATGTAGCCGATGCGGCTTGGCGATACACCGTAGATCTTCGACAGCGCGACGTGGGTCATGCTGCTGCGACGGATCTCCAGCACTTGCTCTGGCGTGAGCTTGGCCAACTTCTCACGCACGATGCGACGATTCGCCGCGACCTTTGCGGGGCGGTTCTTGCCCATCCCAGTCTTGGCGATCCATGCGCCCCACGCCGCGCGGGTTCCTGCACGCGAGTGCGCCGGGTTCACGCAGTCGTCGTGCTTGCAGATGCCCCAACACACCCAGCCCTTGGGCAGCCGCAGCCCGTGCGAGAGCATCCAAGCGGCAGCGCGCCCACGGGCCCGGAACGGCTTGCCGCTCTCGGGGTCCAGAAGATGTATGGCCGGCGAGCCCTGACTGATGGACAGGCGCCAGTGCCAGCAGGCGGTGTCGGGATCGACATGGCTGCGTTGCCGAAGGCACTCGACGGTGCGAATGCCTCCCAGATATGTGCCGGGTGCGTGGCTCACTTCACTTTCCTTTCGCGGACGTCTTGAACACGCCACCGCCCAGGTGCCACCCGTGGCAGTAGACGCAGCGGTACGCCCGATAGCTGCGGTCGGCCCGGCGGTTCCCCTGCCGGGCGACCTGGTGCGCGAGCACGGCCGAGGAGAAGCGCTGCTTCCCCTCGCACGCCACGCGCGCATAGACCGGAGCAGTGGAGACCTTCACGCCGCCTCGCCTTCCAGCGCTTGCAGCTCTTCCAGCACCGTCAGCCGGGCCTGCTTGGCGACCCACTGGCTGATGACGGTGTTGCCGAGCACACGCTCCACGTCGCCGATGGCGCGCGCCGGCAGCTCACGGCGCGAGGGATCGGGCGAGAAGTAGTCGGACACGTGGGGCGGGTGCAGGCCTGCCAGCTCGGCCACGGTGCGCTGCGTCAGCCCGGGGATGGCCCGCTTCTCCCACGCGAGGCGGCATGCGTCGCGGTAGGTCAGCAGCTGGCGCACGACGGCCGGCGAGACGCTGAGGCGTTGCCTCCGAATCACCTCCTTGCCCATGGGCATGGGGTGGCCTGCATAGAGAAAACTCATGTGATTACCTCTTGGGTTACCAGTTGGATGCACGGAAAACTGCCCAGCCATGGACGAACTGCAAATCCACCTCTGGGCCAGAGCCGCCGTGCGGCAGCTCCTGATGCGTTGCGCTGCCGGTGCAGCAGCGGCTTTCAGCGCGGAAGCGAACGACCTCATCGACGCGGCACGCCGCTGCAGGAGGTGGTCGCGGTGAGCGCGCATGGCCAATGGGGGCTACACGCCCTCCTCCACTTCGCCACCTGCTTGTGGGTCACTGGGAGCGACCTCGGGCGGCAGGGCCGCCATGAGGCGTTCGCACGTGCGCATGCCGGGGTTGGCGATCTCCCGACGGGCAATGCGGGCGACCGTGAAGTAGTCCACCCCGCTTTGCTTCGCCAGGCGTCGCCAGCCGCCGGAGCCCTTCATGGCCTGCAGCCTGCTGATCAGTTGGTCGAGCGTCATGGCGCGTAGATTAGGCGTATCCGCATTAATCGTCAAGGCGCATCCGCATAGAAGCGAGCCCGGGCTGCGGCATCATTGGGCGGACATGCCTAACGACGCCCAGAATTCGCCACAGCCGACCGTCATCGGCCAGAACCTTCGAGCCCTGATCGACAAGGCGCAGAAGTCGGTGAACGCCTGGGCAAACGAACACGGCCTGACACAAACGACCGTGAATCGCATCATCAGAGGCCAACTCGATCCGACCATTGGCATGGTGGAGCGCATTAGCCAAGTTACCGGTATCCCGGTGATCGATCTACTACAACCCAACCTCGGCGCGAGTCGGGTCCCTGAGGTGCGCCTGACCTCTACCGAACGGGATTTGATCCTTGCCTTCCGCGATATCCCGGAGGCGACCCAACGCGAGGTGCTGCAGGCGGTCATGGCTCAGGCTGAGCAGTCACGGCAACACGTGGACAAGATCCTGCGCGAGCGCTTCGGGGTGACCGGGTATGTCTCCCCAGACAAGGCGGCTGCACACCTCCCTGGTCCGCCCCCCTCCCCAGACTGGACCCGCTCCGATTGGGGGGCTCTGGATCCCATCAAGCCGGCACCCCGCGCCTTGAAGCTTGGTCCAGACGCTCCAGCGCCCGGGCCAAAGGCGCGCAAGCCAGGCAACAGGTAGAGGACCTCACCATGGGACTAAAGATCACCGAGCGCGATAAGCGATTCCTCCTCGCCGCTGGCGTTGGGTTCGCAGGGTTCCTCGCTGCGTTGTCCTTCTTCTGGCTACTCGACGCCATGGAGGTCCCTCAGCGGACAGCCAAATTCCTGGGCTATCTTGTTCTGGCGCTGGTGTGGGGAGTGACCCTCGGGGCGTGGCGGTATCCGGACGACGTTCGGAGCGCAGCCCGGGCCGTGGCGGCGTTCTTCCGCCGAATATTCAAAGTCTAGGCATATAAGCCTTAACGATATTCCCAAAGTGTCTATCTCCGGCGGCCTCTGTTAGGCGCATACGCCTTGCTTTGCTAGGCGCATCCGCATAAAGTTTCTCCATCGCAACACACCGCGTGGAGAGACAGATGGACAGCATCACCGCCGACCGGCTGATCCGGTTCGCCAACAGCCACGACGACGGCACGCCGCAGCCGCGGGCCGAATTCGACGCCGCAGCAGGTGCTGTGGTGGTGCGCTCCACCGAGGCCCATCCCGATGGCCGGGTGGCCGTGGTTCTCGACTCCGTGCGCTCGCTGCAAGAGCTGCGCGACGTGCTGGGGTACTGAGATGCGAGCAGCCGCCCTCCTCTTCGCCCTGCTGGCCGGCGCCGCCCAGGCTGACACCACCATCGGCCTGCACCTGGGCAGCCAGCACTACCCGGCCCGCGACCTGAACAACGTCAACCCGGGCGTGTACGTCCTGCACGACGGCTGGACGGCGGGCGTGTACCGCAACAGCTACCGCCGGCCCACCGTGTACGGCGGCTACAGCTGGAACTTGTACCGCGGCGACTGGGTGCGCCTGGACCTCACCGCGGCTGTGGCCACCGGCTACCGACAAGAGACCGGCCAGGCCCTGCGGCCCATCGTGCTGCCCAGCGTTGCCTTCGGCGGTGACACCCGGGTGCGCATCAGCTACGGCGCCCGCCCCAACAAGCGCAGCACGCACGTCGTGCACCTCAGCATCGAAAGGAGCCTGTGATGGCTGCCGTTCTGAACTTCCCCGTCGTGTCGCATGCCGTGGACGCCACTGCGCCCGAGAAGCTGCGGCTGAAAGCCCTGTTCCTCCTGGCCGCCGCCAGCGATGGCCGGCTAAAGCTGCCCCGGGTGTCGGAGTCGACGGGGTGGATCTATCAGCAGGCGTTCCCGGAGATCGTGCTGGACGTCCTCGATCACCACGAGATCGCCGCGCTGCTGCTCACCGTGCTGCGCGAGTCTCCGTGCCCCACGGTCTTGGCGCTGCGCATGGCCATGGCTGACCGCTACGCGATCGAGAACGCTGGCGACATCGCCCGCGCCCTGCAATGAGCACCGACACCGAGTACTGCCCGACCTGCGGCGGCTCGGGTGAAGGCCGGCACGAGGGCCAGGTGTGCTGGCGGTGCCGCGGCTGCGGCGAGATCGCGGTCGAGCGGCCCAGCGATGACCACGACGTCGATTACGAGTTCTACCTCTCCGCGAGGGAAGTCTGATGAGCACCACGAAACACACTCCGGGACCGTGGCACTGGGTCGAGCAGCAGGGCACGCAGATGCCGATGCTGAAGGGTGCGAATGGCCGGGTCATTATGGATTTCGGCGACTGCGAGCGTT
Source organism: Eleftheria terrae (assembly GCF_030419005.1). Lineage (NCBI taxonomy): Bacteria > Pseudomonadati > Pseudomonadota > Betaproteobacteria > Burkholderiales > Eleftheria > Eleftheria terrae. The sequence continues at coordinate 113,037 of NZ_CP106951.1, read as the reverse complement.
ACTACCCGACGGAAGGCAATGGGCCCGACGCAGACAACGCCCGCCTGATCGCCGCCGCCCCTGAGATGCTGCAAGGCCTGGAAGACATGCTCCAGCACTTCACCAGCTTCCTGCGGGCCTGCGAGATGGGCGAGGAAGCCATCGACGTGGCCACCCGCCCCTATCAGCGCCTGATCGCCAAGGCGAAGGGAATCGAGCTGTGAGCCCCGACCCCTTCGAAGGCGCGGACGCCGAGACCATCGAGGACCGCGTGCTCCGCACCGTCTCTGCGCTCGCCGCGGCCCTGATCGTGGTGGTGCTGCTGATCGTAGCCGCGCCGCTGGTGGCCCTCTTTTTCACCTGGAGCGCCTGATGCGGTGCCTGGCGCGCGCGTGGCTTCGGCTTCGCCTGCGCTGGGCCGAGGCCGACATGCGGGAGCGCGAGTTCCTGTTTGCGCCGGCCTCCACCGTCCTGGGCTACCTCATCTTCATCGCCGACACCAAGCACCGCCTGGAGAAGTGACATGCAAACCAACGATCGAACCAAGTTCCTGGGCGGCAGCGACGCGGCTGCCGTGCTGGGCCTGAGCCCCTGGAAGACGCCCCTGCAGCTGTGGCAGGACAAGGTGATGCCGGCCATGCCGGAGAACGCCGACCCGGATCGCATGCGGGTGCTGAACCGCGGCAAGCGGATGGAGCCCTATGTGTGCGACCTGCTGGCCGAGGAAAAGCGGCTGCGCATCGTGGGCCGCAATAACCGCTACGTGGACCGCGAGTACCCGTTTCTGGCGTGCGAGATCGATGCGGAGGCCTTCGAAGACGACGGCCCCGTGAACATCGAGATCAAGACCGTCAGCCCGTTCAAGGCGGCCGAGTGGGGCGAGATCGGCACCGACGCGATCCCCGTGCACTACACCGCCCAGGCAATGCACGGCCTGATGATCACCGGCCGCGCCTCCTGCGTCTTCGGCGTGCTCATCGGCGGCGATGACTTCCGGGTTTACCGGGTCGAACGCGACGACGAGACCATCGCAGCGCTGCGGGCCCGCGAGGTCGCCTTCTGGCGCGAGCACGTCGAGGCAATGGTGCCGCCTCCCGCCACTGACGCCAGCGACATCGAGCGCCTCTTCCCGCGTGACGCCGGCAGCGCCATCGAGGCGGACACCGCCGCTCTCGTCGCGCTGAACGAACTGCGCGCGCTGGAGGCGGAGGCCGGCCAGCTGAAGGCCCGCATCGACGGCTGCAAGGAAGCGCTGCAGCGCGCCATGGGCGGCGCGGCACGCCTCACCGTCAACGGGCGCGACGTCATTACCTGGAAGACGCAGACGGCCCGCCGCTTCGACCAGCGCGCATTCCAGGCCGCCCACCCCGACCTCTTCGAGCAGTTCATCAAGACCACCGAGAGCCGCGTGTTCCGGCTCCGCTGACCCATTCCACCACCACAGGAGAGACCTGCATGTCGACCACCGCCCTGAAAGCCGCCGCCACTGGCAAGACCGCCGTGGCGGAGAAGCCGAAGGACCTCGCCCACCTGCTCGCCAGCCCAGGCGTGCAGAGCCAGATCAAGGCCGCCCTCCCCCGCCACATGACGGCGGAGCGGATGGCCCGCATTGCGACCACGGAAATGCGCAAGGTGCCGAAGCTCGGCGAGTGCGATCCGATGTCCTTCCTCGGCGCAGTCATCCAGTGCGCCCAACTCGGCTTGGAGCCCGGCAACTCGCTCGGACATGCCTACCTACTGCCGTTCGACAAGCGCAAGAAGGTCGGCGACCAATGGCAGGTAGTCGGCACGGAGTGTCAGCTGATCATCGGCTACCGCGGGATGATCGACCTCGCCCGGCGCAGCGGGCAGATTGTCAGCCTCACCGCCCGCTCGGTGTACGCGAACGACACGTTCAGCTACCGCTTCGGCATCAACGAGACCATCGAGCATGTTCCCGCCGAGGGTGAGCGCGGCGAGTTCACGCACGTCTACGCTGTGGCCAAGCTGAAGGACGGTGGCGTGCAGTTTGAAGTGATGACGCGCCATGACATCGAGCGCGTGCGCAACGAAAGCCAGGGATACAGGACCGCTGTCCAGTACAAGAAGCAGGACAACCCTTGGATGAAGCACTTCGACGAGATGGCCAAGAAGACCGCCATCCGTCGGCTGTTCAAGTATCTGCCGGTGTCCATCGAAATCCAGCGTGCTGTAGGCCTCGACGAACTGGCCGACGCTGGCGTGAGCCAGCAGAACAGCGCTGTGATCGACGGCGACTTCCGGTTCGTGGCGGAGGACGATGAGCAGGCACCGGCCCCCACGCTGCCGCCAGCCGCGCCGGCCGTCACCTACGCCCAAGCCGCTGACGCAATCAGCAAGGCCACCAGCGTCGAAACCGCCGGCCTGGCCCTGGACGAGGCCCGCGACTCCCTCCCCCCCGACCAGTTCGACGACCTGGTGAAGGTCTTCAAGGCCCGCGAAGCCGAGCTGTCTAAGTAACCCCCGCCCACCACCAAGGACCACCATGGCCCAGTTCTCTCTCGAATCCATGACCGCCGTGCACGTGAAGAACGTGAACGTCCGCAGCGAGATGCACGGCGACGAGCATGTGCCCGCGGCTGACATCGCCTTCAAGTGGGTGGCGCCCAACACCGTGCTGTCGGAGTTTCACGGCGCGCTGCTGGACATGTTCTACACGGCGCCCGAGCCGCGGCAGCCGGACACGCAGACCACCTTGGAATGCGTCGCGCCGATCTCGCACAAGCCGCTGCTGCGTTGCAGCCTGATCGACCAGCCGCTGAAGCTGTCCAACGAGTACGTCGGCTATGCGCTGACCGTCGACCGCGGCCTCGGCGGCGACTCGAACATCGAGCTTGATGGCTGCTCCGTCAACCAGTTCCGCCTCCACCTGCTGGAGGGCGGCACGGTGGAGGTGCACTTCCGCGCCCAGGCGTCGAAGCTGTCGGGCCCGACCATCGGCGACCTGGCGACGCTCATCGGCGATGAGGTGCGGATCACCCTCACCCCGCCCAAGGCCGCACCCGAGCTGATCGACGGCAGCCGCGACAGCGACTGGTACCGCGGCGGCGACGACGACGAGGACGACGGCGAAGAGATGGAGCCGGCGCCCAAGGACGCCACAGACATCTTCGCCGAGACGCACGGCAGCTGACCCAACGGGCCGGCCAGCGCCGGCCTCCGCACGGAGAACACCATGAACATCAAGGAACGGCTGATGGGCGCCCCGTCCGTCCTGGCCATGCGCGCGGCGGCCGATGAGATCGCCCGCCTGGAGCACGAGAACGAGCAGGCCCACCGTGAGGCCGCGGCGCTGCGGGAGCGCGTGCAGCAGCTGGAGACGGCGACTCCGGCCCCGGCGTTGTGCGCTTCTCCCGCTTGCGGCGCTGACTGCTGCGGATGCAACCGCGCGCTGTCGCTGGACCTGGTGCGCCAGTACGCCATCCGCTACTCCTACCTGCGCGATAACGATCCGCGGTTCGGCATGCCTACGTCGTGGCTGCGACACGAAACGCTCGACGAGGCCATCGACGCCGCCCTGAAGGAGCAGCCGTGAACCAAGACCAAATCAAAGAGGCGCTGCGGCTGGCGGATGAGCTAGACCTATGGGCCGACAGGCTCCACGGGGCAATGGCAACAGAAACGCGGCGCAGGTCCAGGGCTGCCGCCTCTACTATCCGCACCCTCGCGGCCGGCCCGCAGCAGATGGAGCCGGTGGCCGCTGCCCGCTTCTATGGGACCCCTGGGCTTCCCACGTGGGAGCGGTGGCAGAAGGAGTGGAAGCAGACGTGCAAGAGCATGGAGGCGGCGGTGGCGGATCACCGAATGAGCGCCCACGATGTCCTGATCGGGCTGCGCTACCTGCTGTCTATCGCTCCTGGCCCAGCAGACCGCCCCCACACTCCCGCGGCGCAAGTGCCGGCCGAACCGACGCCAATCAAGGGCGCATGGATCGAAGGCGGCTACGTGATCGTGACGCCGGCCAAGGGCACCGATCCGAAGGCCCTCAAGGCTGCCATCGAGCGGGCACACGGCGCCAGCGCCGCAGCACCTGCCGCACCGGAGGCGCAGGGCCAAGAAGAGGAGCAGCGTACATGAAGGTGCTCGATCTCTTCTGCGGGGCGGCCGGGGGTTGGTCCCTCGGGCTGCACCGGGCCGGCTTCACCACAGTGGCCGCCTGCGAGATCGACCCGGCGCGGCGCGGCGCTTTCGCCCACAACAACCCGGGCGTCAGGATGTACGACGATGTTCGAACCGTCACAGCAGCTCGACTTCTTGGAGACCTTGGGTATCTGCCCGACGTCATCTGCGGAAGCCCCCCGTGCCAGGACGCCAGCACCGCCAACCACAAGGGCCGCGGCATCGATGGCGAGCGCACCGGCCTCTTCCGAGACTTCGTCCGAATCGTCGGAGAGGTCCGTCCTCGTTGGGTCGCTGCTGAGAATGTCCCTGGTATCCGAACTCGAGGCGCTGACTGGGTGCTCGATGCACTGGCGGCGGAAGGCTACGCCTGCTGGCCACTCATGGTGGGTGCTGTCCATGCCGGAGCACCGCATCTCCGCCAACGGGTCTGGTTCGTTGCTGTGCACGCCGATCAAATCGGACGGGACGAAGGGAAGCCTCGGCGTCCGCAGAGGGAACGGGAAGCCCAAGCAGAACTTGGTCACGCAGATGCGGGCCATGCTTGCCACCCCGACCAAGAGGGATTGGCGCTCTGGGAAGGCGAGCGACGCGACCCTGGCACGCAACTCCAGGCCCTTGAACGAGCAGGTGCACCTGCTCTTGACCCCCACGAAGATCAGCGGGGAAGCAGCGCATCGGACGAGGAAGTTGCTCGGCACTGCGCTGCCCTCGAACGAGCGACCGGCCCGCGACGAATTAGGTTCAACGGCGGCCCTGCTGGGCATCTGCGAGTGGCTTATGGGGTACCCCCCCGGCTGGCTCGCAGCTGCATTGCCGCCTACGGCGACGCCGTCCTCCCCCAGATCACCGAAGCCATCGGCAACGCCATCCGGCGGACCGAGCACGCCATGAGGGGAACACCATGAGCCGGCGCGCACGTGCCAGGGAGTCCGCCCGGCCCTGGGCGGCCGGAGAGGTGGAGGACGACCGAATCCCCTGGCACCTCATCAGCTCATCGGCCGGCCTGCTGCTCCCTGGGCGGGTGGGTCTTGCCGTCCCACCGGTGCGGGATGTTGTGCTCGCGCAGCTTCCGCCGCATGTCTCGGTTGTCCATGATCAGGACAGCAAACACGACCACCTGCAGCACCAGCGCGGCGTACACGCCCAGGTAGTGGAAGAAGGCCCACGCCATCACGGCGCCAGCCAGGCCCGTTGCAAGGAGCAGCAGTGAATCTTTCATGCCATCGCCTGGTATCGGTAGAGCTGCCGAGCCGGCACCCGGGCGTCGTAAATGGCCGGGTACCGAGCCAAGTGCGCCGCGAGCCAAGGGCTGTTGATGCCGTGCTTCGTTGCGGAGAACAACACCTCGCCGATTGTGACCCCGTTGCCGAGGCAGCGGCCAGTGGCCACCGCAATGCTGCCGATCACCGCGCCGAGGTAGCCGGCCGCCTGCATCGCTCCAACGGTCGCCAGCTTCTCCGCTCGCAGGCCAGCGCCCAGCAGCTCGCGCACGGTCACCTTGGTCCCGTATTTCTCGATGAACAGCTCCAGAGCCGTCACGCTGCCAAGCGCCAGCGTCAGATTGCCGTAGAGCTCCTGCGGAGCCGGCAGCCCGAGCGCGGCCATGTTCTCGCGGAAGTACTCGTAGAACTTCGAAAAGTCAGCCATGAAACCTCCCTGTTTATTGGCGGCGCTCATGTTAGCAGCCGCAAACATACATTCATGACCGGCCACCCCTGTCAACCTGACCAGGGGAATGCGCCACCTGATGAAGAACCGCCGCAGCACCGCCATCGCGGCGACTTCGGCGAGAGCACCGACACCATTTGGGACGACGAAGACGTACCGCTATGAAAACCGAACTGGCATTGCTGATGACGAACGACGGCAACCCTGTGATGAGCCTCAAGCAGGTAGCCGATCTGCTGGGCATCACCGAGCGCACCGCCGAGAACAAGATCTATGCGAAGACCTTCCCGATCCCTGTGTTCAAGCTGGGGACGAAGTGGGCGGCCCACGTCTCGGACCTGGCAAAGCACATCGACGAACAGCGCGAGGACGCTACGCGATTGCTACAGCAGCAGCGCCACACCGCATAAACGCTGGGCACGAAGTCCAATCCATCATCGGGGCGACGCTGAGCCTCCACGGGCTGGACTTCGAGGGATGCAAGGACAAGGCGCCGGACATAGGGTGGGTGACGGTACGACAAGAGCGGGGGCGTGCACAACGACTCTGAGCGCTTCCAGGCGCGGAGTCGCACTTCGGGAAACCGGGGCCGGTGCACCCGGAGACAGTTCACCATTGTACGAAGCGGGAAGCCGGCGCCCCGCGCCCTCCCCGCCTTTGGCCAGCAGGACGCGCCCTGAGCGTCAGATCCCGCACAGATGCCGCCAAGGACTGCCACCACGCACTGCCGCGAACCACCTGCCCACCTGTGCCCACCGGTCCGGCGCCACGTCCAGCGATGCCCGTCCTCTCCTCGCCGCGCTCTGCGGCCGCAGGAAGGCCGTTCCCCTGCTTTCAGACGGTTGGCGCCCGGATGTGGGGTCCCTACGATGCCGCGGCAGTCACTTCCCCCGTATTGAACAGACATCTTCCATATGAAGCACCCCCTTCCATTCAAAGCCTTCTTCTTCTGCACATTCGCCCTGCTTCTCGGCTCCGCCGCATCGGCTGCCGACGAAGTGCAGCTGCTGCGGGCTCACAGCATCGAGACCATGAAGGCGCAGATCTACCACCAGAACTTCAGCTTCCAGGTGAAGGCCGCCAACCTGGGGCAGCAAAGGGAAGTCATCGCCCACCTCAAGGGAGCGGACGGCCAGTGGTTCCAGATCCCGCTGCGGTTCGCAAGCGCCGCCGAACCCGGGCAGGACATCTGGGTGGCCGATCACTGGCGCACCGGCTACTGGGGCCGGCAGCGCACGCTCGAGTACGCCATCGAATACAAGGTCGACGGCAACTCCTACTGGGACAAGCGGCAAGGAGATCCCTACCGGCAGGACCTCAACAGCGGCTCGCGGCTGCAGGACGGCATCCAGGTCCTGAACCGCTACCAACCGGTCGTCCGCGTGGGCACCAGCCAGCGCATCGGTGGCTCGGTGACGGTGCGCAACCTGGGCGTCGACAAGGCGGTCACGGTGCACTATTCCACCGACGGCTGGCGCAGCAGAAAAACCGTGGCCGCCACCTTCTCGCCGTATTTCTGGTTCAGCTACAGCTACTTCGTCCGCGGCAGCAGCAACGCGGCCAACCCGAACGAACTGGGCTTGGAGGAATGGAACTACTGGCTCGACATCGGCCAGGCCAAGCAGGTTGAAGTCGCCGTCCACTACACCGTCGACGGACACGGTTATTGGGACAACAACGGGGGCCGCGGCTACACGGTCCTGATCGAGCGAAACTGACCGGCGGGTGAGAGGTCTCCGCTGCCCGCCAGGCATTGGCGCAGGCGGCAGCCAAGCGGGCGGGCGGCGATCGCATGACCGTCATGGCAAACGTGCCCCCATGCACGGCGACCGACGCTGCCCCGGCGGCGGCCAGCGTGCCATGGCGGGTCGGCCGGCGGTTGAATGCGGGGCCCATGCCACAATGCGCCGGCCCGCGCACCACCCCCATGAGCAGGCCCGGATGGGAGGCCCATCGTCGGCGCACCAGGGGCGCGGCCTCCCGAGGAACCACATGCCCAACGAATACCTACAACATCTTCAAGGCCCTGCCGGCGAGACCTGGCAGCAGGCGGTGGACCGGTTCGCCGCCTTCTGCCTGAGCCTTCATGAATTCGTCGAAGACGGGGAAGCGTATGAGGTGCTGTTCGACGAGTACTACCGCGACGGCAGTTTGTTCGAGTGGCAGGAGCCGGTGTCGGAGCCGGACTTGCTGGCGATGGAAGCCAAGCTCGGCTGGACCCTGCCTGATGCCTTGAAGGGCGTGTTTCGCAAGCGCTTCGCGATCTATGACGTGTCGACGCGGTTCGGTCGCTGGGGCGACCGACGCGTGCTTGAATTCAACCGGTCTTCGGAGTACGGAGACTGCTTGCATCCGCTGAGCAAGGCCATCGCCTGGAATTTCGGGCCCTACTTCACCGACGAAGAACTCTCGCCGCAACAGGTGGCCCACCTTGATGCGAACTACTTCGGCTTCGGCCGCTGGTCGGACGATGACCATCGCTCGACCTATCTGCTGGTCGACCGGCAGGGTGGCTTCGGCCGATATGACTTCCACACGGAGGACTATGTCGGCAGCGTCGAGCGGCTCGGTCCGTTGCTGGAGGGCAGGCCGCTGACCTTGGGCCTCGACGAGCTGCTGACATCCGCGATCACCGATGCAATGGTGCACTTGCTGAAGCGCAACGACGTGCCCCTCACCGAACCGGAGGCGGGGGAGCGCTAGGCAGGTCGGCGCCCCCTGGACCGTAGGGGGCCCAGCGTCATGGCGCCGGGCAGCCCATCAGTGCAGCCAGCGGCATCGGCGCTGCCATCACACGACCTATGCCCCGGTCACGGGGGCCGTGTGTGGCGTCTCCTGGTGCCCGCGCGCGACCTCCTGTGCGAAGGCCATGCCGCCGGTCGACGGCAGGCGCCGCCTGGCAGCCTGCGGCGGCGCGCACCACGCCCGCCAGGCGCAAGCCCACGGGCCGAGGCGGCCCCCTCTCACAGGAACCTTGCCACCGTGTCTCAAGCCAGCCCGCGCAATGGATGCGCATGCGCCGGCCACGGGCTGCGGAAGAAGGCCTGCACCATCTCGGCACTCACCTCCTCCACTGTTGCCGGGTTCCAGCGCGGGCTGTGGTCCTTGTCGATCACCAGCGCGCGGATGCCTTCCACGGTCTCGCTCGCCGCACCGGGCCGCAGGGCGAAACAGTGGCGCACCATGTCGCGCTCCATGCGCAGATCGTCGGCCAGACTCATGCTGCGAGCTCGGCGGATCTGCTCCAGCGTGACGCCCATCATCAACGGCGAGCGCTTGCGCAGCACTGCCAGGGTCTCGGCCGCCCAGCCGCTGGAGTCAGCGGCGAGCGAGGCAACGATCGCCGGCACATCGGTCGCGCCGAAATGGCGGTCGATCGAAGCCCGATGCGCCGCCTGCACCGGCGCCGGCGCCGCTTGCAGCCGCGCGCGCAGCGTGGCCAGCACCTGCTCGCCGTTCTCGTGGGGCTGGTCCACCAGCGCCTCGACCAGGCCGGGCAACTGGGCGCTCTCGACAAAGCCATCGGCCAATCCCCACCCGATCGCATCGCCGGCACCGATCACCTGGCCGGTCAAGGCCAGGTACTCGCCCACCCGGCCCGGGCAGCGCGACAGGAACCAGCCACCGCCCACATCCGGGAACAGCCCGATGTTGGTCTCGGGCATGGCCATCTTGGTCCGCTCGGTGACGATGCGCAGCTTGGCACCCTGGCTGATGCCCATGCCCCCGCCCATCACCACGCCGTCCATCAGGGCGATGTAGGGCTTCGGATAGACGTGGATCAAGTGGTTGAGGCTGTATTCCTCGGTGAAGAAGTCGTCCACCTGCGGATTGCCCTGCAGCGCCGCGCCATGGAAGAAGCGGATGTCGCCGCCTGCGCAGAAGGCCACGCCCTTGCCTTCCTGCGTGGCACCACGCACCAGCACCGCCTTGACGGTGGCGTCGTCGCGCCAGGCCAGCAAGGCCTGGGTCAGGTCGCGGATCATCGCCAGCGAAAGCGCGTTGAGCGCCTGCGGGCGATTGAGCGTGATCAGGCCGATGTCGCCCGCCTTGTGGGCAAGCACCAGGCCGTCCGAGTGGTCGAGCTGCAGGGTGGCAGTCATGAGGTCTCCGGAGTTTTGAGTGCCGACATGCTAGCGTGAGCGGCCGGCGCCCGCTGTCGCGGCGGCGGCCAGCGCCGGCCCGGCATCAGGCCCGGCCATGCCCGGCGCCCCGCGCTTCAGCGACGCTGCCTCAGGCCCAGCAGTTCATTGGCCACCAGCGCGGCCAGCACCAACGCGCCGCCACCCAGCACCGCCAGCGACGGAGCCTCACCGGCGCCCAGCCAGGCCCACGCCACGCCGAACACCACTTCAAGCAAGGCCAGCAAGGCGACCTCGGGCGCCGGCAGCACCCGGGCCAGCTGCACCGCCAGCAGGCAGGGAATCGCCAGCTGAAACACGCCCAGGCCCGCCAGCAGCGAGAGGTCATGGGCCGACGCCTGCAGTGGCCAGGCCAGCGGCAGCGCGATGCCGGCGGACAACACGGCGCCGATCAGCACGGCAGGCAGCATGTCCTGCCCCGCCCCCCCGGCCTGGCGGCCGCTGCGCTGGATCACGCTCCAGTTGATGGCCGAGGCCACCGGCACCGCCAGCGCCACCAGGGTGCCCAGCAGGTGCCGGGCATCGCCGCCCGACAGCTGCTGCCCGTACATCCAGCCGATGCCCAGGCCAGCCACCAGGATGGCGCCCCAGGTGCGGGCCGGCAGCCGGTGGTGCAGCACGAAGCGGGCGATGAGCGCCGTCAGCAGCGGCGACAGCGCCATCGTGATGAGCACATTGGCCACCGTGGTAAGCGTCAGAGCCACCATGAAGCAGGTGTACATCACCCCCCACATGAGCCCGGACACCCACAGCGGCCAGCCGCCCACCGCCATGCCGCGCCACAGGGCGCGCCCGCGCAGCGCCAGCAAGGCGAGCAGCAGGAAGGCGGCATTGAAGCAGCTGCGCCAGAAGGTGATCTCGAAGGCGCGTGCGTCTTCGAGATGACGGGTCACGACGCCGGCGGTGCTCCACAGCAGCGTGACTCCCACCATGGCCCAGGCTGCCTGGCCATGCGTCAGCCTCACAAGAGCCTCACGACGGGATCAGGCCGCGTCGCGCGAGGCGCGCTTGCGCTCGTGCTCCTTCAGGAAACGCTTGCGCAGGCGGATGGACTTGGGCGTGATCTCGACCAGCTCGTCGTCCTCGATGAACTCGACCGCATACTCCAGCGTCAGCTCGATCGGCGGGGTGATCTTGATCGCATCTTCCTTGCCCGAGACGCGGAAGTTGGTCAGCTGCTTGGTACGCACGGCGTTGACCACCAGGTCGTTCTCGCGGCTGTGGATACCGACGATCATGCCTTCGTACACCGGGTCGCCGGCCTTCACGAACATGCGGCCGCGGTCGTCCAGCTTGCCGAGCGCGTAGGTCACGATCTCGCCGTCGTCCTGGCTGATCAGCACCCCGTTCTTGCGGCCTTCGATGTCGCCCTTGTGCGCTTCGTAGCCGTCGAAGATGTTGCTGATGAGGCCGGTACCGCGGGTCAGGTTCAGGAACTCGTTCTGGAAGCCGATCAGGCCCCGCGCCGGAATGCGGTACTCCAGGCGCACGCGGCCCATGCCGTCCGGCTCCATGTTGACCAGCTCGCCCTTGCGCAGACCCAGCGCCTGCATCACGCCGCCCTGGTGCTGTTCCTCGACGTCGGCCGTGACCAGCTCGATCGGCTCGTGCTTCTCGCCGTCCACGTCGTGGAAGACCACGCGCGGCTTGGAGACGGCCAGCTCGTAGCCTTCGCGGCGCATGTTCTCCAGCAGGATGGTCAGGTGCAGTTCACCGCGGCCGGAGACCTCGAAGACGCCGTCTTCGTCGGTGTCGCGCACGCGCAGCGCGACGTTGCTCTGCAGTTCGCGGTCCAGCCGGTCGCGGATCTGGCGGCTGGTGACGAACTTGCCTTCCCGGCCCGCCAGCGGGGAGTTGTTGACGCAGAAGTTCATCGTCAGCGTCGGCTCATCCACCGTCAGCATCGGCAGCGGGCGCGGGTCGTCCAGGCTGGTCAGCGTCACGCCGATGCCGATGTCCTCGATGCCGTTGATCAGCACGATGTCGCCGGGGCCGGCCGAGGTGGCCTGCTGGCGCTCCAGGCCTTCGAACTTCAGCACCTGGTTGACGCGGCACTTCTTCGGCGCGCTGTCGGGGCCGGCGAACATCGCCACGTCCTGCATCGGCTTGAGCGTGCCGCTGTTGACGCGGCCGATGCCGATGCGGCCGACGAAGGTGGAATAGTCGAGCGAGCAGATCTGCAGCTGCAGCGGCGCGTTCTCGTCACCCTCGTGCGGCGGCACGTGCTTCAGGATGGCGTCGAACAGCGGGGCCAGGTCGGTGCCGACCGCGCCCTCCTCCAGCGTCGCCCAGCCGTTCAGGCCGGAGGCGTAGACCACCGGGAAGTCCAGCTGTTCCTCGGTCGCACCCAGCTTGTCGAACAGGTCGAAGGTGGCGTTGATGACGTAGTCGGGGCGCGCGCCCGGACGGTCGACCTTGTTCACCACGACGATCGGCTTCAGGCCCAGGGCCAGCGCCTTCTTCGTCACGAAACGGGTCTGGGGCATCGGGCCTTCGACCGCGTCCACCAGCAGCAGCACGCTGTCCACCATGGACAGCACGCGCTCCACCTCGCCGCCGAAGTCGGCGTGCCCCGGGGTGTCGACGATGTTGATGTGGGTGCCCTGCCAGCTCACCGCGCAGTTCTTCGCCAGGATGGTGATGCCGCGCTCGCGTTCGAGGTCGTTGCTGTCCATCACACGCTCGCTGACCTGCTGGTTGTCGCGGAAGGTGCCCGATTGACGCAACAGCTGGTCGACCAGCGTCGTCTTGCCATGGTCGACGTGCGCGATGATGGCGATGTTGCGGATTTGCTTGCTCATAAGTTCGCTCTTGAAGACGTGCTCGATCGGCGAGTCACTGTGATGCTTGAGCGTTCAGGAGGCCTTGGACCTCCAGCGGGCTCAACAACCGCGTTGAAATCAGTTCACCGGCCCGCACGCTGCCGCTGCCGAGGAAGGCAGCCGGCTGCGGGCCGTACACGCGCACCTGCTCGGCGTCGGCATGCGCCGTGCGCCGCCGCATGCCGCTCAGGAAGCGGCCGGCGTCCTCGGCTTCCAGGCGCAGCACCGGCCAGTCGGCCAGCAGCGCGTCCACCGGCTGCAGGCAGGCGTCGCGCTCGGCTTCGCTCATTGCCTCCAGCTCGGCCAGGGTACGGGCGCCCTGCAAGGTCACCGGGCCGCTGCCGGTGCGGCGCAGCGCGCTCAGGTGGGCACCGCAGCCGAGCGCCTCGCCGATGTCCTCGGCCAGCGTGCGGATGTAGGTGCCCTTGCTGCAGCGTACCTCGATGTCGAGCGAGCTGCCCTGCCATTTCAGCACCTCGATGCTGAAGATCGTCACCTCGCGCGGCTCGCGCTCCACCTCGATGCCGGCACGAGCGTACTCGTACAAGGCACGGCCATCGCGCTTGAGTGCCGAATACATCGGCGGCACCTGCTGGATGGGCCCCATGAAGCGCATGCAGGCCTGCAGCAGCTGCTGTGGCACCACCTCCACCGGGCGCTGCTCCAAAACCTCGCCCTCGGCGTCGCCGGTGCTGGTACGCACGCCAAGCTGCAAGGTGGCACGGTAGGTCTTGTCGGCCTCCAGGCTCACCTGCGAGAACTTGGTCGCCGCGCCGAAGCACAGCGGCAGCAAGCCGGTGGCCAGCGGGTCCAGCGTGCCGGTATGGCCGGCCTTCTCCGCCCGCAACAGGCGCTTGACCTTCTGCAGCGCGTCGTTGCTGCTGAGGCCCAGCGGCTTGTCCAGCAGCAACACGCCGTGCACGGCACGGCGCGGCACGCGCTGGCGGGCGACTGGGGCGATGGGAGTGGTCTCGGCCTGCACGGCAGCGGTCCTCGTCAGTCCTTGGCGCGGTTGGCGTTTGCCTGGTTGATCAGGGCGTTCAGGTCGGCCGCGCGCTCGGTGGTGCGGTCGAAGCTGAAATGCAGCGTCGGCACGGTGTGGATCTGCAGGCGCTTGAACAGGCTGTTGCGCAGGAAACCGGCGGCTTCGTTCAGTGCCTCCTCGCTTTCCTGGGGGTCGCCCACCAGCAGCGAGAAGAAGATCTTCGCGTGCGCATAGTCGGGCGTCACCTCGACGGCGTTGATGGTGACCATGCCGATGCGCGGGTCCTTCAGGTCGCGGATCAGCTCGGCCACGTCGCGCTGGATCTGGTCGGCCACGCGGTAGCTGCGGTTGGGGATCGATCGCTTGTGTCGCATCGTCGTTTAACTCCTGTGCGGCTGCCCCTCAAACACAAACCCCGCCCATCTTTCGATCGGCGGGGCTTGCAGGTGCAACAAGAACCGCCTTACAGCGTCCGGGCCACTTCCTTGATCTCGAAGAACTCCAGCTGATCGCCTTCGGCAATGTCGTTGTAGTTCTTGATGTTCAGGCCGCACTCGAAGCCCTCTTTGACTTCCCGGACATCGTCCTTGAAGCGCTTGAGCGAGTCGAGTTCGCCGGTGAACACCACCACGTTGTTGCGCAGCAGGCGCAGGCGGGCATTGCGGCGCACGACGCCCGACAACACCATGCAACCTGCGATCGCGCCGACCTTGGAGGAGCGGAAGACCTGGCGGATCTCTGCCATGCCGATGACTTCTTCCTTCTGCTCCGGCGCCAGCATCCCCGACATCGCGGCGCGGATCTCGTCGACCGCGTCGTAGATGATGTTGTAGTAGCGCAGGTCCACGCCATTGCTCTCGGCGAGCTTGCGCGCACCGGCATCGGCCCGCGTGTTGAAGCCGATGATGACGCCCTTCGAGGCGATCGCCAGGTTGACGTCGCTTTCGCTGATGCCACCCACCGCGGCGTGCACGATCTGCACCTTCACCTCGTCGGTGGAGAGCTTCAGCAGCGAGGCAGCCAGCGCTTCCTGGGAACCTTGCACGTCGGCCTTGATGATCAGCGGCAGCGTCTGCGAGCCAGCCTGACCCATCTGCTCGAACATGTTCTCCAGCTTGGCGGCCTGCTGGCGGGCCAGCTTGACGTCGCGGTACTTGCCCTGGCGGAAGGTGGCGATCTCGCGCGCCCGGCGCTCGTCGGCCAGCACCATGAACTCGTCACCGGCTTGCGGCACCTCGGTCAGGCCCTGGATCTCGACCGGGATGGACGGGCCAGCCTCGGTGGCCGGGCGACCGGTCTCGTCCAGCATGGCACGCACGCGGCCATAGCTGGAGCCGGCCAGCACCACGTCGCCGCGCTTGAGCGTGCCAGACTGCACCAGCACGGTGGCAACCGGGCCGCGGCCCTTGTCGAGCTGGGCCTCGATCACCAGGCCCTTGGCCGGCGCGTCCTTGGCGGACATGAGCTCCAGCACCTCGGCCTGCAGCAGCACGTTCTCCAGCAGCTCGTCCACGCCCTGGCCGGTCTTGGCCGACACCGGGCAGAACGGCGATTCACCACCGAACTCCTCGGGCACCACTTGCTCGGCCACCAGCTCGGACTTCACGCGGTCCAGGTTGGCTTCGGCCTTGTCGATCTTGTTGACCGCCACGACGATGGGCACGCCGGCCGCCTTCGCGTGGTGGATGGCTTCCTTGGTCTGCGGCATCACGCCGTCGTCCGCCGCCACCACCAGGATGACGATGTCGGTCGCCTTGGCACCGCGGGCACGCATGGCCGTGAAAGCCTCGTGACCCGGGGTGTCGAGGAAGGTGATCATGCCGCGCGGCGTATCGACGTGATAGGCGCCGATGTGCTGCGTGATGCCGCCCGCCTCGCCGGCCGCCACGCGGCTGCGACGGATGTAGTCGAGCAGCGAGGTCTTGCCGTGGTCGACGTGGCCCATCACGGTGACGACCGGGGCGCGCGGCAGCAGCTCGGCGCCGGAGGTGGTCGCGTCTTCCTCCAGGAAGGCTTCCGGATCGTCCAGCTTGGCGGCGAAGGCCTTGTGGCCCATCTCCTCGACCAGGATCATCGCGGTCTCCTGGTCGAGTTGCTGGTTGATGGTGACCATCTGGCCCAGCTTCATCATCTGCTTGATGACTTCGGACGCCTTGACCGACATCTTGTGAGCCAGGTCGGCCACGCTGATGGTCTCGGGCACGTGCACCTCATGCACCTGCGCCTCGGTCGGGGCTACGAAGCCCGAGCCCGGCCCGCCGCGGTCGCCACGGCGCCCGCCACGACCGCCGGCCGGCGCACGCCAGCCCGGACGGGCACCGCCGGAGGAATCACCACGGGTCTTGAGCGCGCGCTTCTTCGCCGCGTCGTCAGCCCAGCTGGACGACAGCTTCTCGGACTTGACCGATTTCTTGTCGCCCGGCTTGGCCGCGCCTGCCCCGGCAGGCGCCGGCGCCGCAGCCCCCGGCGCAGCGGGAGCACCCGGTGCGGCCTTGGGCTTGTGGATGGTGCCCTTGATGCCTTCCTTGCTCGGATCGACCTTCGGCTTCTCTTCCTCGGGCTTCTTCGCGGTCAGCACCTTGCGGGGGGCCGCCATCATCGCGCGAATCGCAGCTGCCTCAGCTTCGGCAGCCTTGCGGCGCTTCTCAAGATCCATCAAACGTTGTTTCTCCTCGGCTTCCACCTCGGCAGCCTTCACGACACGCACACCGGGCCTGGGCGTTTCCGCCGGCGCCGCCGGTGCAGCAGCTGGAGCGGCCGGCGCGGCCGCGGGGGGTGCCGGCGGCTCAGCGGCCGTGCTGGCACCGACGACAGCAGCGGCTTCGGCCGCTGCACGAGCCGCCTCGGCTGCCCGGGCCGCGGCTTCCGCGGCGGCCTTCTCGGCAGCTTCACGGGCTTTGGCTTCGGCTTCCTCGCGCTGGCGGCGCTCTTCCTCTTCGCGCTGGCGGCGCTTCTCCGCCAGCTCTTCTTCCTGGCGGCGCAGCAGTTCGGCTTGGCGGCGCGCCTCTTCCTCACGGCGCTGCAGTTCCAGGTCCTCTTGCTCCGGCGCGGCCTGCAACGCCGGCTCTTCGACGGCAGGGCTCGGCTCGTCACGCTTGACGAACACGCGCTTCTTGCGCACTTCCACCTGGATGGTTCGCGCCTTGCCGGACGAGTCGGCCTGCTTGATCTCGGTGGTCGATTTGCGGGTCAGCGTGATCTTCTTGCGCTCGCTGCCGGCAGTGCCATGCGACGAGCGAAGGTAGTCCAGCAGACGTTCCTTGTCTGCCTCGGTCAGGGAGTCCTCCGGCGAACCTTTCGCCACCCCTGCGGCTTTCAGCTGGTCAAGCAGCGCCGTCGCGGGGCGGTTCAGCTCCGAGGCGAACTGTGCGACTGTGGTAACGGCCATTGTTTGGTGTCCTTGGGCAGAGCGAGTTCGGTGTGTGGCGGTTGCAGGCGGTGGCGGGTGGTCCGGGCTCAGGCGGTGAACCAGTGTTCCCGGGCCTTCATGATCAGACCCTTGGCCTGAGCCTCGTCCACGCCGGTGATCTCGGTCAGCTCGTCAACAGCCAGGTCGGCCAGGTCGTCGCGGGTATGGATGCCCGCTTCGGCCAGCTTGCCGATCAACTCGCCATTGAGGCCATCGAGATCGCGCAGGTCCTGCGACACTTCCTCGACCTTCTCTTCCTTGGCAATCTCCATCGTCAGCAGCACATCCTTGGCTCGGGTGCGCAGCTCGTTGATGGTGTCCTCGTCAAAGGACTCGATCTCCAGCATCTCCTGCAGCGGCACATAGGCCACTTCCTCAAGGCTGGTGAAACCTTCCTCGATCAGGATGTCGGCGACTTCCTCGTCCACATCCAGCTTGTCCATGAACAGGGCGCGGATCGCATTGCTTTCCTCGGCCTGTTTGGCCTGCGACTCCTCGGCCGTCATGATATTGATGCGCCAGCCGGTCAGCTCCGACGCCAGGCGCACGTTCTGGCCGCCGCGGCCGATGGCGATCGCGAGGTTCTCCTCGTCGACCACGACATCCATCGCATGGCGCTCCTCATCCACCACGATGGACACCACGTTGGCCGGCGCCAGCGCGCCGATGACGAACTGTGCCGGGTCTTCCGACCACAAGACGATATCCACGCGCTCGCCCGCCAGCTCGTTCGTGACCGCGTTGACACGCGAGCCACGCACGCCGACACAGGTGCCGATCGGATCGACCCGCTTGTCGTGCGACAGCACCGCGATCTTGGCGCGCGAACCGGCATCACGAGCGCAGCTCTTGATCTCCAGCAGACCTTGTTCGATTTCAGGCACTTCCTGGCGGAACAGCTCGACCATGAAGGCCGGGGCGCTGCGCGACAGCATGATCTGCGGGCCACGCGCCGTCGGATCGACCTCGGCGATGACAGCACGCACGCGGTCGCCGGTGCGCAGGTTTTCCTTCGGGATCATCTCGCCGCGCTTCAGGCGGCCTTCGACGCGGCCGGACTCGACGATCATGTCGCCCTTGTCCATGCGCTTGACGGTGCCCACGAAGATCTTGTCACCGCGCGACAGGAAATCGTTCAGCAGCTGCTCGCGCTCGGCATCGCGGATCTTCTGAAGGATGACCTGCTTGGCTGCCTGGGCGCCGATGCGGCCGATCGGCACCGAATCCACCGGTTCCTCGATGTAGTCGTCGACCTCGATGTCGCCGATCTGCTCGCGAGCCTCGAACAACAGGATCTCCGCCTCGGGCAGTTGCAGGCCAGCTTCGTCCGGCACCACGTGCCAGCGGCGGAAGGTCTCGTATTCGCCGGTGTCGCGGTCGATGGCCACGCGGACGTCGACTTCGCCTTCGTAAAGCTTCTTGGTGGCAGAGGCCAGCGCGGCTTCAACGGCACCGAACACCACCTCGCGGTCCACGCTCTTCTCGCGCGAAATCGCGTCGACCAGCATCAACAGTTCGCGGTTCATGATTCCTGACCTCCGTCTTCTTGTGCGTTCGCTGCAGGCGGCACGTCGGCAGCCTGCGACTTGCCACGGCGGCGACCCTTGAAGTCGACCACCGGCACAAGACGCGCCTCGCGCACCTCATCCAGCGAAAAATCCAATGCCTGATCCTGCTTGCCGTCGTTGAACACGAGACGCCAACCCTCGCCCTCGGGCGACAGCACACCGCGGTACTTCTTGCGGTTCTGGAATGCCACTTTGAGGGTGATGTCGACTTCGTGCCCGGCAAAACGCTGGTAGTCGGCCAGCTTGCGCAAGGGGCGATCGAGCCCGGGCGACGACACTTCGAGCCGCTCGTAGGCCACGCCTTCCACCTCCAGCAGGTACTGAAGCTGACGCGTCACCTTCTCGCAGTCGTCGACGGTGATGAACTCGCCGCTCGGATCCTGGGCCACGCGGTCGATATAGACACGCAGCAAGCCACCTGCACTGCGTTCGCACTCGACGAGCTCATAGCCCAAGCCCACCACCGTGCTCTCAACCAAAGCCTGCCATCCAACCTGCTGCACCACTGCCGTGTTCAACTCCGTGTGTCATGGACCGCGCGCGGTCCTGCCGCGCCGTCCTGGTACCAACCGCTCACCGAGGCCGCCTGAAGAGCAACCTCGCGCCGCCTTGCCTTGGCCGCCGGCCCTGCCGACCGCCAGGCGATCCGCGCCGGACGATGCGACAACCTCTCGACTGCCGAAGGCCGGCGCCCAAATACGGCGAATACCGATCAAGCAAAAAAAATGGGCTGGATAACTCCGCCCACTGACTATGACTTAGCGAAAGTCGGATTGTACTCCGCCCCAACAGCGCAAGCAAGTCCTGGGCCCGCTTTTTTCCTGCGGCCGCCATGGCCTCCGCGCGAGACAGCGGCCATCGGCAGGCACCAAAGGGGACCGATGCGCAGTCTGCCATGCCAAAATCCGGGATTGTTGACATTCTGGAGACACCATGGGTTTTCTCGCCGGCAAACGCCTTCTGATCACGGGGCTGCTGTCCAACCGCTCGATCGCCTACGGCATCGCGAAGGCCTGTCGCCGCGAAGGCGCCGAGCTGGCTTTCAGCTACGTCGGCGAGCGCTTCAAGGACCGCATCACGGAATTCGCGCGCGAATTCGATTCGGAACTGGTGTTTGACTGCGATGTCGGCGACGACGCCCAGATCGAACGGCTCTTCGCCGACCTGCGCACCAGCTGGCCGAGCTTCGACGGTTTTGTCCACGCCATCGGCTTCGCCCCGCGTGAGGCCATTGCCGGCGACTTCCTCGACGGCCTGTCGCGCGAGTCCTTCCGCATCGCCCACGAAATCTCGGCCTACAGCTTTCCGGCAATGGCCAAGGCCGCCGCGCCGATGCTCAACCCGAATGCCGCCCTGCTGACGCTCACCTACCTGGGCGCCGTGCGCTACGTTCCCAGCTACAACACGATGGGCGTGGCCAAGGCGGCACTCGAGTCCTCGGTGCGCTACCTGGCCTCCAGCCTCGGCCCGCGGGGCATTCGGGTCAACGGCATTTCGGCCGGTCCGATCAAGACGCTGGCCGCCTCCGGCATCAAGGGCTTCGGCAAGATCCTCAGTGTGGTGGAACAGAACGCACCGTTGCGCCGCAACGTGACCATCGACGATGTCGGCAACGTGGCGGCCTTCCTGCTGTCCGACCTGGCCGGCGGCGTGACGGCCGAGATCACGTATGTCGACGCCGGCTTCAGCCAGATGATGGGCGGCGTAGCAGAAGGCGCCGCCGACTGAGATCGCCCCCGGCGCACCAGCCAAAAGACCCGCCGAGGCGGGTCTTTTCATGCCTGGACGGCGCAGCACCCCCTCGGGGCGGCACTGCACGCCGCTCAGAGGCTCTGCAGGATCTCGCGGCGCTTCTGCTGGAACTCTTCCTCGCTGATCAGGTTCTGCTCGCGCAGGCGCTTGAGCGTGCGCAGGCGCTGCTCCTGCTCCTCGAAGAAGCGGCCGTCGCGTGCTGCGGGCGCGGCAGGCGCTGCAGGGGGCGGTGGGGCCGGCGCCGCGGCCGCCGGGGCGGCCACCGCTGCAGGGGCAGCCGCCCGGGCCGGCGCGGGCCGGGGTGCCGGCGCAGGCGCCGCAGTCGACGCCGCCACGGACTGGGCCGCCACGGGGAACGCCAGCCAATCGGCCCGCCGGGCCGTGCCGGCGGTGCTGACCAGCCGCGCCTTGCCAGCCGCCTGGCGCGAGCCGAACTCGAAGTCCGGCGCAATGTGCGTGCCGCGATAGGCGTTGACGAAGTCCAGCCGGCTGTCGTTGACGATGACCTGCAGCTCGCCACCCTTGACGAACAGGCGCGCCGTCACACCGGTGCCGACGCTGAGCAAGCCACCACCGCGCCGCGAGGTGCTGAGCAGCAGCACGTCGTCGCCCGGCCCGGCGTTGCGGAAGGCGCTGGCAAGCGGGCCCACCAGATCCTTCAACTCGTCCGCATGGAACAGCGACTCGGGCTCATCCTTCACCGTGATGGTGATGCTGCCGAGCGCCTGCGCCAGTTGCTCGGGCGACAGCACGGCCGGATGTTCGTTGGCCGGTGCACCGGCCTCCGCCGGCTGCAGCCTCACCGCGGTGAATTCGCCGATCGACCATTCGCGCCGCTTGGGGTGCGGGGCGTCCTTGGCCGCCGGCGCCTTCTCGGCAGACGAGCCAAACAGAAAATCCATCACCCCGGCATTCGCCGGTGCGGCGGACACGGCCAGAAGGGCCGCCGTCGCCAGGCCGGCGATGGTGGCTCGTGTGCGAGCTTGTCGATCCATGATGCTCCTCGTTGTGGTGGGGTGCGGCGGCCAGACCGGCCGCCGCCGGTGGCCGCTCAGGGCAGCTCTTCCAGCGCACGCGCGGCACCGATCAGCGCCGGCGTCCTCGCGTGCACGACAAAGGTCGGGATACCTTCCAGGTAGGACTTGAAGCGCCCCTTCTCCTCGAAGCGCTGGCGGAACTTCGAGCGCGCAAAGGCGTCCCCCAGGCGCGGCACGATGCCGCCGCCGATGTAGACGCCACCTGTGGCACCGACCGTCAGGGCCACGTTGCCCGCAACGTTGCCCAGGAAGCTGCAGAACAGGTCCAGCGTCGTGACGCATTGCGGGTCACGCCCATCAAGCGCCGCCGACGTGATGTCCGCGGCGGTCATCGACGGCGCAGCCACGCCGTTCACCTCGCAGACCGCCTGATGAAGGTTGAGCAGCCCGATGCCCGACACTGCCCGCTCGGCGGACACATGGCCGAAGCGGTGCCGTAGCGAGCGGATCACTGCCTCCTCCAGGTCATCCATCGGAGCAAGGGTCGCATGCCCGCCTTCGCCGTTGATCGGGATGGCACCATGGCCCGCCATGGCGGGCAGCAACCCGGATACGCCCAGGCCGGTGCCCGGCCCCACCAGGCCCAGCGGCCCCTTGGCGAGCGGCCGCCCGCCACCGACCTGGCGCAACTCGTCAGGCGCAAGCGCGGGCAGTGACAAGGCCAACGCCGTGAAGTCGTTGATGACCAGGAAACGGTCCATACCCAGCTGGCGCTGTACCGCCGAGATCGAGAACGACCAGTGATGGTTGGTCATCTGCACATGGTCGCCGACGATGGGATTGGCGATGCCGATCGCACACCAGCGCGGCTGCGGCTTTCCGTGTGCACGAAGGTAGTGGGCCATGGCGTCCTGCAACGTCGGGTACTCGGCGCAGGCATAGGTGGCGATATCCGACATCGGGACGCCGGGCGCCTCCAGCCAGGCGAAACGCGCGTTGGTGCCGCCGACGTCTCCCACCATGCGTGGGTAGCTTGTTGTTTGTTGCATCGAACCCCGAAAACCAAAAGAAACGCGGAAGGGCGCATGGCCGCCCCGCTTCCGCACGACGGCGACCGCACCCCGTAGAGCACAAAAGCACTGCCTATCTGTAGGCAAACTACAGCGGGATGGTAGTGAGCCTACTCGCCGCTGTCTAGAGGAAAGCCGGGCCGATTGCAGACGGCGTGACGGCGTTGGCGTGCCAATTTCGGGGTTTACCCTTGTTCACGCCCAGTAGTTTCATTACTAAAGTTCGCTCCGTTATAAAACTACAGCGTCCGTTGTAGTCGATGTACCTGTTTTGAAACCGACGAGCACAGCCATGTCTCCGCGCTTTCGCCCTGCCCACCTCGCGCTTCGTGCTGCACCCGTCGCTCGCCCCGGGCGGGCGGCCACGATGCCAGCATCGACCGAGGAAGGCCGCTCCGCTGCGCTGCGCCCCATGAAGCTTTGTTTCGTCGCTGCCCGGGGTTCATCTCAAGAGAGCCAGTTCGCGGCGCCTCCCCTGCGGGGCGCCGCCCCTTTTTCCGGTGGCTTCTTGCCCGCATGCCGATGGCTGATCGCGCTCGACGCAGCGCGTGCCGCCGGCCGGCCCCGCTTCCCTCATCCCCAACCGCTGGAGACCGGCCCCTCGCTCGGGCGCGTTCCGGCACTCACTACCCAAGCTAGAACTGAAAGAGGAGCATCCCGATGAGAGGTCGTTTCAAACTGCTGGCCATCGCGGCCGCGGCAGCAGGTGCGTTCGGCACGGCGCAGGCACAGTCCCAGGGGCTGGAATTCAACGGCTACTTCCGCACTGGCGTTGGCAGCTCGAGCGAAGGCAGCAAGCAGGCGTGCTTCCAGAACCCGGCCACGGGCGATGTGAAGTACCGCCTCGGCAACGAGTGCGAGACCTATGGCGAGGTGGCCTTCTCGCTGCCCTTTGGCAAGAAGGACACCGGCCCCTATGCCAAGTACACGCTGATGCTGGCGACCAAAGAGGACAACGGCGCCAGTGACGCGGAGAGCGTCGACGGCGACAAGTTCGACATCATGAGCCGGCAGAACTTCATCCAGGCCGGCGGCTTCTTCGGCCCGGGTGCCCTGCAGGACGCGAAGGTGTGGGTGGGCAAGCGCTACTACAACCGCCATGACGTCCATATCAACGACTACTACTACTGGAACAACAGCGGCCTGGGCGGTGGTATCGAGGACATCGCGCTCGGCCAGACTGCGAAGCTCGCCATCGCCTACCACCAGAAAGGCGATGACCAGGACGTGACGGACACCGCCAACGCACTGAACACGCGCCGGCTGTCGGCCCGTGTCTACGACATCGCGGTGAACCAGGGCGGCAAGCTGGAAGCGGAACTGGCCATCCTCAAGGGTGACAGCTCCGGCGCTCCTTACGAGATCCAGAAGGACGGTTCGAAGAAACCGGTCGGCAAGGGCAGCGGCTTCGCCCTGTTCGTCGAGCACATGCAGACCGGCATCCTGGGCGGCTACAACAAGCTGGCCCTCGTGTACGGCCAGGACGCTGGCGCCGGCGGGAAATACATTCCGACCTATCGCAACGCCACCGACAATGTGGACGGCAAGGAGTTCCGCCTGGTCGAACAGCTCTTCATCGCGCCGGCGGGCTCGAACTGGTCGGGCCAGGGTGTGTTCGGCTACCAGCATTACAAGCCTGACAACGGTGACAAGCAGACCTGGCTGACCATCGGCGTGCGTCCGCAGTACAACTTCACGGACAACTTCAGCCTGGCCTTCGAGCTCGGCCACGACCGCACCAAGACCGAAGGCAGCCCGGCGGCCAAGCTGACCAAGTTCACGGTGGCGCCGCAGCTGTCCCTGGGCCGCGGCTTCTGGTCGCGCCCGGTGTTCCGCGCCTTCGCCACCTATGCCAAGTGGAACGACGAAGCGGGCGACGCCAAGACCGGCGGCGTCTTCGGCGACGACAACAACGGCATGACCTACGGTATCCAAGTCGAAGCCTGGTGGTAAGCCGCCTCCGCCCGCCGGGCCCCAGGGGCCGGCGGGCTGGCGCGCAACGAGCCTCCCGGGGCGGGCACCGCCCGCCCTCACTGGCATGCGCAGCCGGCACCCGGCCTGCTGCGCATGCCAGTGAGACCCCTCTCCTCCGTCCATCACCCGAACCCAAGAGACTGCTCTCATGGCCTCGAAAGCACACAACACCCCCGGCACCTCCTGGTGGCGCGGCGGCGTCATCTATCAGATCTACCCGCGCAGCTTCGCTGACAGCAACGGCGATGGCATCGGCGACCTGCCCGGCATCATCGAGCGCCTGCCCTACATCGCCGGCCTGGGCGTGGACGCGATCTGGATCTCGCCCTTCTTCCGCTCGCCGATGAAGGACTTCGGCTACGACATCTCGGACTACCGCGACGTCGACCCGATGTTCGGGACGCTGGCCGATTTCGACCGGCTGATCGCCCGCGCGCATGAGCTGGGGGTGAAAGTCGTCATCGACCAGGTGCTCTCGCACACCTCCGACCAGCACGCCTGGTTCAAGGAAAGCCGCAAGAGCCGGAGCAATCCCAAGGCCGACTGGTATGTCTGGGCCCATCCGAAGGCCGACGGCACCCCGCCGACCAACTGGCTGAGCGTGTTCGGTGGCTCCGCCTGGCAGTGGGACGCCACCCGGCGGCAGTACTACCTGCACAACTTCCTCACCAGCCAGCCTGACCTGAACTTCCACTGCGAGGAAGTGCAGCAACAGATCCTGGCAGATATCCGGTTCTGGCTGGACCGCGGTGTCGATGGCTTCCGCTTCGATGCCTGCAACTTCCATTTCCACGACCGCCAGCTGCGCGACAACCCGCCGGCCACCAAGCGCGACAACAAGACCGTGCAGGACACCAATCCCTACGGCATGCAGTCGCACAAGTACGACAAGACGCAGTTCGAGAACATCGCTTTCCTCGAGAAGATCCGGGTGCTGCTGGACGAGTACGGTGCAGCCAGCGTCGGCGAGGTGGGCGACGACAACTCGCTGGCCACCATGGCCGCCTACACCGCCAGCGGCAACAAGCTGCACATGGCCTACAGCTTCAACCTGCTGACGGCCGAGAACACCGCGACCTACATCCGCAGCCAGGTCGAGGAGCTGGAAGCGGCGATGGACGGTGGCTGGCCCTGCTGGTCCATCGGCAACCACGACGTGGCCCGCGTGCTGACGCGCTGGGGCGGCCCCGGCGCCACGCCCGACTACAACAAGGTGGCGCTGGCCATGCTGCTGTCGCTGCGCGGCAGCGCCTGCTGGTACCAGGGCGACGAGCTCGGCCTGCCCGAGGCCGACATTCCTTTCGAGAAGCTGCAGGACCCCTACGGCATCACCTTCTGGCCGGAGTTCAAGGGCCGCGACGGCTGCCGCACGCCCATGCCGTGGGCGCGCGACCTGCCGCATGCCGGCTTCAGCGGCGGCCGCGACGTGGAGCCCTGGCTGCCGGTGCCGCCGGAGCACGCGGCCCGCGCGGTCGACGTCAACGAAGCCGACCCGGCCTCCCCGCTGCACTTCACCCGCCGCTTCCTGGCATGGCGCAAGACGCAGCCGGCGCTGCTGGAAGGCAGCATCGTCTTCCTCGACGCGCCCGAGCCGGTGCTGGCCCTCATCCGCACCCCTGCCACCGGCGCCCCCGTGCTGGCCCTCTTCAACCTGGGCGGGCAAGCAGTGACACTGGAGCTGCCGGACGCGCCCGCCAGCCAGGCCCTCGACGGCCACGGCTTCGCGGCAGCGCAGGTCGGCCAGCGCCAGGGCGCGCGCTTCACGCTGCCGCCCTATGGCGCCTATTTCGGACTGGCGAGCACGGCCACTGCGGCTCGCCGCCCCTGAAGAACCTCCAGAGCACCCAGCAAGCACCGATGGCACACCTCCAACTCAAGGCCCTGCGTAAGTCCTACGGCGACGTCCAGACCCTGCATGGCATCGACCTCGAGATCCAGGACGGCGAATTCGTCGTTTTCGTCGGCCCCTCGGGTTGCGGCAAGTCGACGCTGCTGCGCTGCATCGCCGGCCTGGAGGAAATCACGAGTGGCGAGCTGCACATCGGCGGGCAAGTGGTCAACGAGGTGCCGCCCGCCAAACGCGGCATCGCGATGGTGTTCCAGAGCTATGCGCTCTACCCGCACATGACCGTGGCCGAGAACATGGCCTTCGGCCTGCGGCTGGCCGGCTACAAGAAGGACGAGCAACAGGCCGCGGTCAAGCGCGCCGCGCAGATCCTGCAGATCGAGCACCTGCTGGAGCGCAAGCCCAAGGCACTGTCGGGCGGGCAGCGCCAGCGGGTGGCGATCGGCCGCGCCATCGTGCGCAAGCCAGGTGTCTTCCTGTTCGATGAGCCGCTGTCCAACCTCGACGCCGCGCTGCGCGTGCAAATGCGGGTCGAGCTGTCGCGCCTGCACCGGGAGCTGAAGACGACCATGGTCTACGTCACCCACGACCAGGTCGAGGCCATGACGCTGGCCAACCGCATCGTGGTCTTCAACGCCGGCCGCATCGAGCAGGTGGGCACGCCGATGCAGCTCTACCACCAGCCGGCCAACCTTTTCGTGGCGGGCTTCATCGGCTCGCCGAAGATGAACTTCATCCCCGCCACGCTGGTGGCCGCGACGGCCGAGACCGCGGAGGTCCGGCTGGCCGACGGCGCCAGCGTGCAGGTGGCGGTGGATGCACGCCGCCTGGCGCCCGGCGCCAAGGTGACGCTCGGCGCCCGGCCGGAGCACATCGACGCCGGCAGCGCCCAGCCGGGCAAGGAACTGCGCGGCCAGGTGCAACTGGCCGAGCACCTCGGCGATGCCACCTACCTCTATGTGGAGGTGGCCGGCGCCCAGGCACCGGTAGTGGTGCGCGCCGATGCCGCCAACCCGCTGACCACCGGCGACACCGCGCGCCTGGGGCTGGCGCCGCAACGCTGCTTCCTGTTCGACGAACAAGGCGTGGCCCTGCCGCGCGCCGGTGCCTGAGGCTGCTGGCAGCACATCAACGGCGAACCGACTTTCATTAGCGCCAACAAGGCAATTCCAAAGGAGCAACGCTATGAGCATTCAACGTCAACGCATCCGGGGGGTGGCGCTCGCCGCCGCCCTGGCGCTTTCGGCCGGCTTCGCAGGCACCGTCGCGGCCGCCGAGCCGGGCAAGCTGCTGATCTGGATCAACGGCGACAAGGGCTACAACGGCCTGGCCAAGGTGGGCGAGGAATTCACCAAGGCCACCGGCGTGCAGGTGGTGGTCGAGCATCCCGAGGACGCGCCCAACAAGTTCCAGCAGGCGGCCGCCGCCGGCAAGGGCCCCGACATCTGGATCTGGCCGCACGACCGGGTGGGCGAATGGATCGCCGGCGGCCTGCTGCAGCCGGTCAGCCCGGGCAAGAAGGTACAGGCCGACATCGACCCGCTGGCCTGGAAGGCCTTCACCGTGGGTGGCCGCACCTGGGGCTACCCGATCGCGATGGAAGCCGTCTCGCTGATCTACAACAAGGACCTGGTGCCCAACCCGCCCAAGACCTTCGAAGAAGTGGCCGCGCTCGACAAGAAGCTGTCGGCTCAGGGCAAGAAGGCGATGCTGTGGGACTACAACAACGCCTATTTCACCTGGCCACTGCTGGCTGCCAACGGCGCCTATGCCTTCAAGCCGAAGGCCGACGGCAGCTTTGACGCTGCCGACACCGGCGTGAACAACGCCGGCGCGCTCAAGGGCGCCGAGGTGCTGGCCAAGCTGATCAAGGACGGCGTGATGCCCAAGGGTGCCAGCTATTCCGACATGGAAGCCGGCGTGAACCAGGGCAAGGTGGCGATGATGATCAGCGGCCCCTGGGCCTGGGACAACCTGAGAAAGTCCAAGATCAACTTCGGCGTCACCCAGATCCCGAGCGTGGCCGGCAAGCCGGCCGCGCCCTTCGTCGGCGTGCTGGGCGCGATGGTCTCCAAGGCTTCGCCCAACCGTGACATCGCGGTGGAGTTCATCGAGAACCACATGCTCACCGTCAAGGGCCTGAAGACCATCGACGCCGACGTGCCGCTGGGCACCCCGGCCAGCAAGGCGCTGTACGGCGAGCTCAAGAGCAACCCGAACATCCAGGCGACGATGGCCAGCGCGCAGGCCGGCGCGCCGATGCCCAACAACACCGAGATGGGCCGCTTCTGGTCGTCGATGAATTCGGCGCTGCAGAACATCACCGAAGGCCGGCAGAGCCCGAAGGAAGCGCTGGACGCGGCCGCCAAGCGCATCAGCGCGAAGTAACTCCCTGCCCTCATGCGGCCCGGCCCGCGCCGGGCCGCCCTTTCCCGGTGAGGCGCCGGCCCTGTTTGCCTGCGCCCTGAACGTGATCCAGATGAACCAGTCGTCTTCAGGCATGCAGCGTTGGGTGTGGCCGGCCGTCGCAACGGCCCTGGCCCTCGCCTCGCTCTACTTCGTCACCATCGTCTACGCCGCGGGCGAGTTCCTGCTGGCCGGCACCATCCTGGTGGTGGTGGCCCTGGCGGCCTGGGTCTACACCTCGCCGCGCTTCTATGCGTGGCGCTACCTGTTCCCGGGGGTCGCGGCGGTGGCGATCTTCGTGGTGCTGCCCATCCTCTACACCGTGACGATCGGCTTCACGAACTACAGCACCAACAACCTGCTGAAGTTCGAGCGCACGACCGCCTACTTCCTTGAAGAAACCTATGAGGCCGAAGGCAAGACCTACGGCTTCGCGCTGCTGCAGCAGGGCCAGCGCCACCGCATCCGGCTCACCGAGAGCGAGGGCGAGCAAGCCTTCCTGACGCCGGAACTGGAGCTGTCCGCCCCCTCCGAGGCCGCCGCGCCGGCCAAGGCCGAGCACAAACACGTGAAGGCGCAAGCCGCGGCAGCCGATGCGGGCGCCGGCGAGGCACTGCCCATCAAGGAGCTGATCCGCCTGCAGCCGGCGCTGAAGGCCTATACGGTGGAGCTGCCTGACGGCAGCCAGGTGCGCATGACCGGCCTGCGCCAGTTCGGCCCGGTCGCCAAGCTGTACAAGAAGAACGACGACGGCACGCTGGTGAACCAGCAGACCGGCGAGGTGCTGAAGCCCAATTTCGAGGCCGGCTTCTACCAGACCGCCAGCGGGCAGAACGTGCCGCCCGGCTTCCAGGTCAACATCGGCCTGACGCACTTCAAGCAGATCTTCACCGACGCGGCTTTCCGCGAGCCCTTCCTGCGCATCTTCGGCTGGACCGTGGCCTTCGCCGGCCTCACGGTGCTCTTCGCGGCGGGCCTGGGCATCCTGCTGGCCGTGCTGCTGAGCTGGGAGGCCCTGCGCTTCAAGGGCGTGTACCAGACGCTGCTGTTCCTGCCGTATGCGGTGCCGGGCTTCATCTCCATCCTGGTGTTCAAGGGCCTGTTCAACAACAACTTCGGCGAGATCAACCTCATCCTCGACGCGCTGTTCGGCGTCAAGCCGGCCTGGTTCTCGGACCCGCTGCTGGCCAAGACGATGATCCTGATCGTCAACACCTGGCTCGGCTACCCCTACATGATGGTGGTGACGATGGGCCTCATCAAGGCGATTCCGGCCGACCTGTACGAGGCATCGGCGGTGGCCGGCGCGGGGCCGCTGACCAACTTCTTCCGTATCACGATGCCGCTGGTGCTCAAGCCGCTCACGCCGCTGCTGATCGCCGCCTTCGCCTTCAACTTCAACAACTTCGTGCTGATCAGCCTGCTGACCAACGGCCGGCCGGACTTCCTCGACACCCAGGTGCCCGCCGGCACCACCGACATCCTCGTGTCCTACACCTACCGCATCGCCTTCGAGGACTCGGGCCAGAACTTCGGCCTGGCCGCCGCGATCTCGACCGTGGTCTTCGCCATGGTGGCACTGCTGTCGTGGATCAACCTGCGGGCCACCCGCATCACCAAGGAAGAGGCCCGCTGAGGGCCGCAGGGAGCAAGAGCAGATGGCCATCGTCCTCGACAAGTCGCACCGCTGGCGCGTGGTTGCCGCGCATGCCTGCCTGATCGCGCTGGTGTGTGTGGTGATCTTCCCGTTCCTGATGATCCTGTCGATCTCGCTGCGACCCGGCAACTTCGCCAGCGGCAGCCTGATCCCCGACCAGATCAGCCTGGAACACTGGAAGCTGGCCCTCGGCTTCAGCTATGAAGGACCGGACGGCAAGCTGGTGCAGCCGCCCTTCCCGGTGCTGCTGTGGCTGTGGAATTCCATCAAGGTGGCCACCTTGTCGGCCATCCTCATGGTGCTGCTGTCCACCACCGCAGCCTATGCCTTCGCCCGCATGAAGTTCCGCGGCAAGTCGCAGGCGCTGTCGGCACTGATGCTGATCCAGATGTTCCCGGCGGTGCTGGCGCTGGTGGCCATCTACGCGATCTTCGACCGCATCGGCAACGTCTTCCCGCTGTTCGGCCTCGACAGCCATGCCTCGCTGCTGCTGGCCTATGCCGGCGGCATCGGGCTGCATGTCTGGACCATCAAGGGCTACTTCGACACCATCCCGGCCGAGATCGAGGAAGCGGCGAAGGTGGACGGCGCCTCGCCCTTCCAGGCCTTCCGGCTGGTGCTGTTGCCGATGGCGGTGCCCATCCTGATGGTGGTGTTCCTGCTGGCCTTCATCGGCGCCATCATCGAATACCCCGTGGCCTCGGTGCTGCTGAGCGAGGAGCGCAACCTGACGCTGGCCGTCGGCTCCCGTCTCTTCCTCTACGAGCAGCGCTTCCTGTGGGGCGACTTCGCGGCGGCAGCCATCCTGTCGGGCCTGCCGATCACGGTGGTCTTCATCCTGGCGCAGAAATGGATGGTGTCGGGCCTGACGGCCGGCGGCATCAAGGGCTGAGGACGCCCGCCGCCGACACACGCGCCCGGGCGCCGGCATCGCCCGTCATGTTCCCCGTCTTCCACGGGCGCCCCGGCCGGCGCGCCCGGCAGCCGCATGGATCCGCTATGCCCACTGACCTGCTCTCGCCCATCCGCCCGCCGCGACTGCGCGGCCTGAGCGGCCGCCTGCGCCGCCAACTGGCGCCCGCCCTGCTGGCCACCGGCCTGCTGGCGGGGTGCGCCGGTGCGCCGCCCTCGGCCCCCGGCAGCGAGCCGGCGGTGGCCGGCACCGCGACCGGCCGTGCCGGCCCGGCATCGGGCAGCTTCGCCGACAACCCGATCGTCTACTTCGTGGTCACCGACCGCTTCCACAACGGCAACCCATCCAATGACCATGCCTATGGCCGCCAGAAGGACGGTGGCCAGGAAATCGGCACCTTCCATGGCGGCGACCTGAAGGGCCTGACCCTCAAGCTGCGCGAGGGCTGGTTCAAGCAGCTCGGCGTCAATGCGCTGTGGATCACGGCGCCGTATGAACAGATCCGCGGCTGGGTGGTGGGCGGCGACAAGGCCTTCAAGCACTATGGCTACCACGGCTACTACGCCCTCGACTACACGGTGCTCGACCAGAACATGGGCACGCCGCAGGAGCTGCGCGAGATGGTGGACGAGGCGCATGCACAGGGCATCCGCGTGCTGTTCGACGTGGTGCTCAACCACCCCGGCTACCTCGATCTGCAGACCGCCCGTGAGCTGCTGCCACGCGTGGTGTGGCCGGGCTCGGAGCAGGCGACGCTGCGCGACTACCACAGCTACATCGACTACAACAACCCGGCCCTCGCCGACTGGTGGGGCAGCGACTGGATACGGGCGAGCCTGGCCGGCTACAAGGAAGAAGGCGGCCGCGACGACCTGACGATGCAGGTGGCTTTCCTGCCCGACTTCCGCACCGAAGACCCCGCCCCGGTGAAGCTGCCGGCCTTCCTGCGCCGCAAGCCGGGCACGGCTGCGGCGGACCTGCCACAGACCCCGGTGCGCGGCTACCTGGTGCACTGGCTCACCCAGTGGGTGCGCGATTACGGCATCGACGGCTTCCGGGCCGACACCGTCAAGCATGTGGAGCCGCAGGCCTGGCTCGAACTCAAGCGCTCGGCCACGCTGGCGCTGGCCGACTGGAAGGCGCGCCATCCCGATCGCAAGATCGATGACGCCCCCTTCTGGATGGTGGGCGAGTACTGGGGCCACGGGCCGCGCCGCAGCGAGTGGCACGACGCCGGCTTCGATGCGTTGATCGACTTCGAATTCCAGCAGCGCGGCGCCAGCTTCGCGCGACCGGAGGCGCTCTTCGCCGACTACGCGCGCATCTATGCGGGGCGACCCGGCTTCAGCAACCTGGCCTACCTGTCGTCCCACGACACCACGCTGTTCGACCGCAGCCGCCTGTTCGAGGCCGGCAGCGCGCTGCTGCTGGCGCCCGGGGGCGTGCAGATCTACTACGGTGACGAGACGGCCCGGCCAGCCGGCCCCGCGCCGGCCAGCGACGCGCAGCAGGCGACCCGTTCCGACATGAACTGGAGCACCGCGGACACCGCGCTGCTGGCCCACTGGCGCAAGCTTGGCAGCTTCCGCGCCCGCCATGTGGCCCTTGCACGCGGAAGGCACCAGATGTTGCAAGAAGAACCGTACGTGTTCAGCCGGGTGGACGCCACCAGCGGCGACCGGGTCGTGGTGGCGCTGCCTGTGCCCGGCCGGCTGGCGCTGCCGGTGGGTGATGTGTTCCCGGAAGGCGAGGTGCTGCACGAGGCGTACAGCGGCCAGACGCTGCGCGTGAAGGACGGCCGGGTGCAGCTCGACGCCGGCCGCGTCGTGCTGCTGGAGCGGTCCCACTCCGCCACGCCGCGTCGCTGAAGGACAGGCAGCCCAGCATGGAGGCCCACCGAAACTTCGATACAGTGCGCATGGAGAGCGATTTCCATGCCTGCAATTCATCTTTCTTCATCCGTGCTTGCCGCGGCTTCCGACGTGCTGCCCAGCGTGTCGCTGGAGCGTGAGATGGCGAGCTATCACGCCCCCTATCCAGAGCCGCGGCTGCTGGCCGACATTGGCGCCACCTATGCCCGCTTCTGCCTGGAGCAGGTCGGCGGCCGGTTCGACTACGTCACCGTGCTGCCTTGCACCGACTATTCCGGCTTCATTGCGGTGATGCAGGCCTACCTCGAATCGCTGCCCGGCCCCGGCCCCCGCCCCCGTCATGCGGCGGTGGCCATCGCCAACCCGATCGAAGGCGACTGGGTGCGCATGACCAACCGCGACTGGGCCTTCTCCATCGCGGAGGCCCAGCGCGCGCTCGGGCTGGCAACCCTGTTGGTGGTGAACAACTTCACCGCGCTGGCCATGTCGCTGCCCAAGGTCGGCCCGGAAGGGCGCGAGCAGGTGGGCGGCGGCGAGCCGCAGCCGCACGGCGTGATCGGCCTGCTCGGCCCCGGCACCGGGCTGGGCGTGTCAGGTTTGGTGCCCACCGGCGATCGTTGGACCACGCTGGCCACCGAAGGCGGCCACGTCAGCTTCTCGCCGGCCGACGAGCGTGAGCTGAAGGTGCTGAGCCATGCCTGGAAGTCGCTGCCGCATGTGTCGGCCGAGCGGCTGGTGTCCGGACCGGGGCTCGAGATCATCTACCAGGCGCTGACCCAGGGCGTCGCCGACGCGGCGCCGGGCTTGAGCACGGCCGACATCGTGCAGCGCGCGATCCAGAAGCTTTGCCGCTGGTGCATGGAAGCCGTGGACTGCTTCTGCAACATGCTGGGCACGGTCGCCTCCAACCTGGCGTTGACGCTGGGCGCCACCGGCGGCATCTACATCGGCGGCGGCATCGTGCCGCGCCTGGGCAGCGCCTTCCTGGCCTCCGGCTTCCGCGAGCGTTTCGAAGCCAAGGGACGGTTCTCCGGCTATGTCTCGCGCATTCCCACCTATGTGCTGACGGCCGAGAACTCCGTCTTCCACGGCGTGTCCTCGCTGCTGGCCGAGCACGTGCCGGCCAGCGAAGGCGGCAACCCGCTGATGGACCGGGTGCGCCAGGCGCGCGGCACGCTGTCGCCCGCGGAGCGTCGGGTGGCCGATTTCGTGCTGGAGAACCCGCGCACGGTGCTGAACGACGCCATCGCGGTGATTGCCCAGATGGCCGAAGTGAGCCAGCCGACCGTGATCCGCTTCTGCCGCTCGCTGGGTTTCCAGGGGCTGGCCGACTTCAAGCTCAAGCTGGCCTCCGGCCTGACCGGCAACATTCCCGTGCAACGCACCCAGGTGCGGCGGCAGGACGCCACGCCCGACCTGTGCGCCAAGGTGCTGGACAACACCATCTCGGCCATCGTGCAGTTTCGCGAGTCGCTCAATGTTGACGCGGTGGACCGGGCCATCGGCGTGCTGCGCGAGGCCAAGCGGGTGGAGTTCTACGCGATGGGCAATTCCGGCGTGGTGGCGATCGACGCGCAGCACAAGCTGTTCCGCTTCCGCATTCCATCGGTGGCGCACACCGATGCATCGATGCAGTCGATGGCCGCCGAGTTGCTGGGGCCTCAGGACGTGGCGGTGTTCATCTCCAGCTCGGGCCAGCCACCGGAGCTGGTGCGAGCGGCCGGCATCGCGCAGGAGCGCGGCGCGGCAGTGATCTGCATCACGTCCAGCAAGTCACCGCTGGCGCGCAAGGCCACCGTGTGCATTCCGGTGGACCATGGCGAGGAAGGCTCGACCTTCATCTCGATGATCTCGCGCATCCTGCACCTGCTGGTGGTCGACATGGTGTCGGTCGGCGTGGCGGTGCGGCGCGAACCCGGCGGCAGCATGCCGCGGCTGGGTGGCAGCTCCGCCTCTGGCGAGGCTGGCGGGCGAGCAGCCGCCGGCGTCCTGATCTCCCACGTGGAGTAAGGCCGGCGGCGCGCGGCCCCGGGATACCGCCTGCGCGGCGGCGGCCGCAAGGCGCCGGCCCTCGCGTTGCGCGCTCAGCGCAGCTTGTCGTTCTTGCGAACTTCTTCCACCAGCTTCTGTGCCATGTCGGCGGCCGCACGGCGCGCCGACAGAGAGAAGTCGCTCTTGAACTCGTCGAACTCGGCCGCGCCCTGGCCAACGGCCTTCACCTGGGTGACCGGCGTGCCGGAGGCGTCCGTCACCGTGCAGGCGACCTCGGCCGTGAACTTGGTGGGCGGCCAGGTGAAGGGCGACGGGGAACTGGAGGCGGTGGTGATCTCGGGCTTGAACACATACGCCACATCGGCCTTGCGGATGGCTTCGGCATCGTTCGCCGACGCCAGCACCGTCACGTCCTGGTAGACGGAGCGCAGGGCGGCTCGGATGGCCTTTTCCAGATCGCGGTAGGGGAAGTAGCTCACCTTGTCACCGCCACCGCCCGGCGTGGTGACCTCCTTGGCGCGGCCTCACCTCGGCGGCGGCCGGCGCTTTCATGTCACGCCTGTCGGCCCGACCATGCAGGCGGTGCCCCATGAAAAAAGCCCGCCGGCAGTGGCGGGCTTCGCAGGGGCAGCCGCAGCGCGGCCAGCCTCAGTCCTGCTTCACGCAATCGACGTAGTACACATCGTCGCCGTTCTCGTCCACCTGCTCCACCAGGCCGTGCACATCGGTGTCAAAGCCAGGGAACTTGCGGTTGAACTCGCGCGCGAAGCGCAGGTAGTCGACGATCTTCTTGTTGAAGCGTTCGCCCGGGATCAGCAGCGGAATGCCCGGCGGGTACGGCGTCAGCAGCGAGGTCGTGATGCGGCCTTCCAGCAGGTCGATCTCGACCCGCTCGGTCTCGCGGTGGGCGATGCGCGCATAGGCGTCGCTCGGTTTCATGGCCGGCTGCAGGTCCGAGAGGTACATCTCGGTGGTCAGGCGCGCGATGTCGCCCTTGGCATACATCTCGTGGATGCTCTGGCACAGGTCGCGCAGCCCCACTCGCTCGTAGCGCGGATGGCTGGCACAGAACTCCGGCAGGATGCGCCACATCGGCTGGTTCTTGTCGTAGTCGTCCTTGAACTGCTGCAGCGCAGTCAGCAGCGTGTTCCAGCGGCCCTTGGTGATGCCGATGGTGAACATGATGAAGAAGGAGTAGAGCCCCGTCTTCTCGACGATGACACCGTGCTCCGCCAGGTACTTGGTGACGATGCTGGCCGGGATGCCCGTCTTGGCGAAGCAGCCGTTCAGGTCCAGCCCCGGCGTCACCACCGTCGACTTGATCGGGTCGAGCATGTTGAAGCCCTCGGCCAGCTGGCCGAAGCCGTGCCACTTGGCATCGCCCTTGATGATCCAGTCCTCGCGCTCGCCGATGCCGGTGCTGGCGAGCTCGTCCGGGCCCCACACCTTGAACCACCAGTCGTTGCCGAACTCCTTCTCGACCTTGCGCATGGCACGGCGGAAGTCGAGCGCCTCGCGGATGCTCTCCTCCACCAGCGCGGTGCCGCCGGGCGGCTCCATCATGGCCGCCGCCACGTCGCAGGACGCGATGATCGCGTACTGCGGCGAGGTCGAGGTGTGCATCAGGTAGGCCTCGTTGAAGAGATGGCGGTCGAGCTTGCGCATGTGCGAGTCCTGCACCAGGATCTGCGAGGCCTGGCTCAGGCCCGCCAGCATCTTGTGCGTGGACTGCGTCGAGAACACCAGCGAATGCTGCGTGCGCGCCCGGTCCTTGCCCATCGCGTGCATGCCGCTGTAGAAGTCGTGGAAGGCCGCATGTGGCAGCCACGCTTCGTCGAAGTGCAGCGTGTCGATGTAGCCGTCGGTCATCGACTTGATGGTCTCGGTGTTGTAGAGCACGCCGTCGTAGGTGCTCTGCGTCAGCGTCAGGATGCGCGGCTTCACGCTCTTGGCATCCACGCCCTTGAGCAGCGGGTTGGCCGCGATCTTGCGCTCGATCGACTCGCGGCTGAACTCGCTCTGCGGGATCGGCCCGATGATGCCGTAGTGGTTGCGGGTCGGCGTCAGGAACACCGGCACCGCGCCTGCCATGATGATGGCGTGCAGGTTGGACTTGTGGCAGTTGCGGTCCACCACCACCACGTCGCCCGGCGCCACCGTGTGGTGCCACACCATCTTGTTGGAGGTGGACGTACCGTTGGTGACGAAGAAGCAGTGGTCCGCGTTGAAGATGCGCGCCGCGTTGCGCTCGGAGGCGGCCACCGGGCCGGTGTGGTCCAGCAGCTGGCCCAGCTCCTCTACTGCGTTGCAGACGTCCGCGCGCAGCATGTTCTCGCCGAAGAACTGGTGGAACATCTGGCCGATCGGGCTCTTCAGGAACGCAACGCCACCCGAATGCCCCGGGCAGTGCCAGGAGTAGGAGCCGTCCTGCGCGTACTCCACCAGCGCACGGAAGAACGGCGGCGCCAGCGAGTCGAGGTAGCTGCGCGCTTCACGAATGATGTGCCGGGCGACGAACTCCGGCGTGTCCTCGAACATGTGAATGAAGCCGTGCAGCTCCTTCAGGACGTCGTTCGGGATGTGCTGGGAGGTGCGCGTCTCGCCATAGAGGTAGATCGGCATCTCGGCATTCTTGAAGCGGATCTCGCTGACGAAGGCACGCAGGTTCTTCAGCGCGACGTCCACCTCCTCGTTCGAGCCGGCACCGAATTCCTCGTCGTCGATCGACAGGATGAAGGCGCTGGCCCGGCTCTGCTGCTGTGCGAACTGCGACAGGTCGCCGTAGCTGGTGACGCCCAGCACTTCGAAGCCTTCTTTCTCGATGGCCTCGGCCAGGGCGCGGATGCCCAGTCCCGACGCGTTTTCCGAGCGGAAATCTTCGTCGATGATCACGATGGGAAAGCGAAAACGCATCATGGGGCAGCCTCCGGCGGCGGGGGGTCGAAAAATGAAGCGCGAAGTGTAGAGCTTCCGCCTCGTCCCCGTGACGTCTGTTCGCAGCAAACAACATGCGCGGCGCGCCGGGCGCCCGGTCGCGCCGGCGCTGGGCCGGCAGGGGGCGTCGTACACTCGGGCCGCACAGGGGGAACACGGAAATGGAACTGGGTGCATCAACCGCCTGGTGGGTGGCCGCCGGCCTGGCGGTTGCGCTCGAACTTGCCACCGGCACTTTCTATCTGCTGATGCTGGCCCTTGGCCTGGCGGCCGGGGCGCTGGCCAGCCATGCGGGCCTGGCGGTGCCCGCACAGCTCGTGGTGGCCGCCGCAGCCGGCAGCGCCGCCGTACTGGCCTGGCGCTGGCGGCGCCCGGCCCAGCAGGGCGGCCGATCCCCGCAGGCCGACCCGGGGGTCAACATCGACATCGGCCAGCGAGTGTCAGTGCCGGCCTGGAGCGGCCACACTGCCCGCGTGAGCTACCGTGGCGCCGCCTGGTCGGTGCGCTACGCCGGCAGCGACGAGCCGGCCCCCGGCGAGTTCGTGATCCTGGCCCTCGAGGCGAACACCCTGGTCGTCGAGCGGGCGGACCGCGTCACTCACTCATGAATGGAAACCTTGCCATGGAATACATTGCCGGCGTCGCCCTGTTGATCGCCGCCATCTTCGTGATCCGCTCGCTGAAGGTCGTGCCCCAGCAGCACGCCTGGGTGGTGGAGCGCCTGGGCCGCTACCACTCCACGCTGACACCCGGCCTGAGCATCCTGGTGCCCTTCGTCGACCGGGTGGCCTACAAGCACTCGCTCAAGGAGATCCCGCTAGACGTGCCCAGCCAGGTCTGCATCACGCGCGACAACACGCAGCTCACGGTGGACGGCATCCTCTACTTCCAGGTGACCGACGCGATGCGGGCCAGCTACGGCTCCTCCAACTACCTGGTCGCCATCACCCAGCTGGCGCAGACCACCTTGCGCTCGGTGATCGGCAAGATGGAACTCGACAAGACCTTCGAGGAGCGGGACGCCATCAACGCCGCGGTGGTCAACGCGCTGGACGAGGCGGCGCTGAACTGGGGAGTGAAGGTGCTGCGCTACGAAATCAAGGATCTCACGCCCCCGAACGAGATCCTGCGCTCGATGCAGCAGCAGATCACCGCGGAGCGGGAGAAGCGGGCGTTGATCGCTGCCTCCGAGGGCCGCAAGCAGGAGCAGATCAACATCGCCACCGGCGAACGCGAAGCCTTCATCGCCAAGTCCGAAGGCGAGAAGCAGGCGGCCATCAACCGGGCGCAGGGCGAAGCCGAAGCCATCATTGCGGTGGCCACCGCCTCGGCGCAGGCCATCGACCGCATCGCCGCCGCAATCCGCGAGCCGGGGGGCGCCGAGGCAGTCAACCTGAAGGTCGCCGAAAAGGCGCTGGAAGCGTATGCCGAGCTCGCGCAGAAGACCAACACGATGATCGTGCCGGGCAACATGAGCGAGGTGTCGGCGCTGATTGGCACCGCGATGACGCTGCTGAAGAAGACGCCCGCACCGGGAAGCACCCCCCGCTAGCCGCGCCTGCGGCGGCGTGAAAGCACCTGCGCCGCTGCCCTTCCTCGCAAATCTTCCGCAACTTGCGCGGGCCGGTGCAAAATTGCTGCGATGTGCTGCTAGAATGGCGGGCTTCGCAGCAATGCTGCGGCCGGCCCCAGATGCCGGACCCGAATTCTGGAGAGATGGATGAGTGGTTTAAGTCGCACGCCTGGAAAGCGTGTGTGGGTTAATAGCCCACCGCGGGTTCGAATCCCGCTCTCTCCGCCACACCTTGCGGCCTTTCAAGGCAGATCTGCTGAACGCTCCAGCCACATCCTTGAAGCGTTGCACTGACCCACGGCCCCGCACGGGGCCGTTCGCTTTTGTGCGCTGCGGCCCTCCCGCAGCCTGCGCACCCGCTGTCCCGCGATCCCCGCCGTCCTCAAGCGGCATACTCGAACTTCGGCAAGGCCTTGAGCGATTCACGGCTCGCACCGGGCAGCACCGCCTTGGGCGCGATGTGCTTGAACTGCCTGACGGGAATGGCGACCAGGTGCTTGCCCAGCCCCAGGAAGCCGCCGACATCGATGACCGCGATCGACAGGCTGCCGTCCGGCGCGATCAGCAGATCGTCGACCCGCCCCACCTTCTCGCCCTTCTCGTTGAACACGTCGGCCCGTCTCAGCCGAGACGCGCGGTAGCTGCCCACGAGGAGCTGCGTCTCGGCCACTGAAACCCCAAGGGCCGTCGCCGAGGACTCACCCGCCGCTACCGCAGGCGGCGACTGCGCCTGCAGCGGGTTGCAGAGAAGCAGGCCAGCCAGCACGGTGGCCACGCCGGCGACAGCGGTGATGAACTTCATCGTGGGCCTCCATTGAAAATCCGGGGCCAGGCTGCCGCGCCATCGCTTCATGCCGGTGCCGGCACCCGGCTGCCCTTGCAGCCCTTGCAGCCCATGATGGCACGCCTGCCCTCGCGCTCGACTCAGAGTCCCCGCTTCTGGAACTGCTTCAGCCCGGTTGCGCTCCGCTTTGCTGCAGCGCCACACGCGCCACCGGCGCGGCGACGGTGTACCGGTGCCCACCACACGGGCGCCGGCCTGCCGCCGCGGCAGCGCAGCATGCACCACGCCGCCGCGCTGAGTGCCAAGCACTTCAGATGAACAGGAAAGGCAGCGAGCGGGAACTGTCGCTGTTCAGTTGAAGGAGACCTGTTGCCCGGACTGCTTCAGTTGTTCAGTTGTGCAGGGGACCTGCGACAGCCTCCGCGGACGAGCGTGCCGCGGAGCGGTGGGGTTCACGGGCGGAAGAGCGCAAGGAGATGCCGGGCCAGACCGACCGATTTGTGCCTGGCAACGAACCGTTCGACCGTCTGGTAGCCCAGCACGGGGTCGATGAGGCCGGAGTTGATTCGCCCGACGAAGCGGGCGATGCCGATGTCACGGATCAGTTGTTCGAGCTGCTCGCTCTCGGAGGTCTGGGGCTCTTGGACTTCAGGAGCACCCGACCCGGTTCCCTTGTGAACCATCGCTGGTGACACGATCGTCTCCCTACTTGATCAGAGCGACTTCGTGTGCTCTACCGCGCAGTGTATGCGCAATGAAGGCGATGTAGGGACTGGCTCGCTCGAAGACGATGTTGCCGAAGCCGCCCAGCGCTTGCCGATGGTCTCCCCAGCGCCAGAACCTATACGGTTTTTCACTGTGGACACAGACGACTCCGATGCAACGGTCAACCGCCGATGCCGCATCGGACACGCCCGTGTTCGACGACGGCGCCGGATCGGACACCACGATGGGAATGAAGAGAATGCTCTTGTAGGGCGCCGGCACGCCCGGCGAGGTCGCCCGCACCGGCTTGAATGGCGAGCCTCGTGCCCGGCCGAAATGATGCTCTGCCATCCAGCGCCCGTCGGTGCCGACGTAGTAGGCCAGCAGGCGATGCGCGTCCACCGGGCGTCGGGTGGGACGACTGGTGTCGGTGCGCGCGAGCACCTCCATGCGCTGGCCCGTGGGGTCGGAGAAGACCAGCAGGGTCGCATCGGTGCCCTTGCCGCCACTGTCGCCGATCAGTTCACAGACCTCGTAGCGCAGGGCCTCCAGCACCTCGCGCAGGGAGGCCTCCACCACGCCGAGCCCGTCATGGGCCGGATTGAGCGGCAGCCGCCGCACCGCGCCGACGAAGTACTTGTAAGCCAGCCGGCGGTCCGCCCGTGGGCTGCGGCGTCGCCAACTGTCGAGCAGCTTCGGCGCGCCCACCACCAGCACCCCCAGGCCCATGAAGAAGTAGTCGAGGCTGTCCAGGTTCTGGAAGATCTGAAGAATGGCCTCCCAGCCATCCGCAGCATTGGCCGGCTGTACCTCGTGGTTGTAGGTCTTGCGCATGAAGACCGACAGGGAAGCAGCACCTGCCAGCAACAGGGCCCTTAGCAGCACGATGGCCGCGCCCGCGAAGGTGATGCCGCGCGTGCTCCCGACCAGGTCGGGCAGTGTGCGGTGCCACAGCCCGGCGGCGGCCTCGCGCCACCCGCCGGCTCTGTCGAGCCGCGAGCAGACGTAGGCTCGGGCCTCGCGCTGGAACTGGTCCGCTCTTGACATGCTTGCTCCCCGAGTGGGCCCAGTGCCCGGCCCGACAACTGCCTTGGTGGCCGCAAGGAAACTTGTGCGCGACGGCGCTGTGTCGCCACCTGCGATTTCCGCTTGCCCCGGCCACTCACGCCACTGGCAGCAACTGCAGGTCCCGCCTCGCCGCACCGCGGCCGGCCCTGCACGGGCAGGAACATGCCTGGCTTGCCATACATCGAATAGGTATCGGAGGCCTTGCCGGATATAAGCTCTGTTGGCGCGCGTTACCGGCAGGCACAGCGAGTCACACCACTCGTCGCTCCGCACCAAAGGACAGGAGGCACGCTGGCTTGACGGACAGGATGGCGCACCACAGTCCTGCAGGGGCGGCCGGGCCGGCATTCTGCCGGGGCGGTGTAAAGGGTGCGAAACCGCGCCGGGCTTCCCGCTTCGCCCCGCCATTCACGCGCATATCCACCCGGTACAAAGGAGACACGGCAGGTGCCGCACAACATCAGCTTGATCACCACCATCGCGGCAGCCTTCGGCCTCGCCCTGGTCTTCGGATTCATCGCCGCGCGGCTGCGCTTGCCGCCGTTGGTGGGCTACCTGCTCGCCGGCATCCTCATCGGGCCGGCCACGCCAGGCTATGTGGCCGACAGCGGCATCGCCAGCCAGTTGGCCGAGATCGGCGTGATGCTGCTGATGTTCGGCGTGGGCCTTCACTTTTCCCTGGACGACCTGTTGAAGGTGCGGCGTATCGCCCTGCCAGGCGCGGTGGTGCAGATGGCGGTGGCCACCGCGCTCGGCGCGGCCGTGGCGGTGTCATGGGGGTGGCCGGCCGGGGGGGCGCTGGTGTTCGGCCTGTCGCTGTCGGTGGCAA
This sequence comes from Eleftheria terrae, assembly GCF_030419005.1. Lineage (NCBI taxonomy): Bacteria > Pseudomonadati > Pseudomonadota > Betaproteobacteria > Burkholderiales > Eleftheria > Eleftheria terrae. Next base: position 69,973 of record NZ_CP106951.1, on the reverse strand, counting down.
GCACGGTGGTCTTGCTCAAGGCGCTGGAAAGCCGCAATGCGCTGGAGTCGTTCAATGGCCGCATCGCCATCGGCTGGCTGGTGGTGGAAGACCTCGCCATGGTGCTCGTGCTGGTGCTGCTGCCGCCCCTGGCGGGTGTCCTGCAGGGCGGCACCGATCTGGCCGTGGCCGGCGCGCAGCCGCTGTGGCGCACGCTGGGCACGACCCTGCTGGGCGTGGTGGGCTTCGTGGCCTTTATGCTGGTGGTCGGGCGTCGGGTGTTCCCCTGGCTGCTGTGGCAGGTGGCCAAGACGGGCTCGCGGGAGCTGTTCACGCTGTGCGTGGTGGCGGCCGCGGTCAGCATCGCCTATGGCTGCGCCGAGCTGTTCGGCGTGTCCTTCGCGCTGGGCGCCTTCTTCGCGGGCATGGTGCTGCGCGAGTCGGAGTTCAGCCATCGGGCAGCCGAGGAAACGCTGCCGCTGCGCGATGCCTTTGCGGTGCTGTTTTTCGTCTCGGTGGGCATGTTGTTCGACCCGGCCGTGCTGCTGGAGCAGCCCCTGCAGGTGCTCGCGGTGGTCGCCATCATCGTGCTCGGCAAGTCCCTGGCGGCGGCCCTGCTGGTGATGGCCTTCGGCTACCCCCTGACCACGGCGCTCACCGTGTCGGCGAGCCTGGCGCAGATCGGCGAGTTCTCCTTCATCCTGGCCGGCCTCGGGCTGCAGTTGCGCCTGCTGGACAACGATGGACACAGCCTGATCCTTGCGGGCGCCTTGATTTCGATTGCGGCCAATCCGCTGGTGTTCGGCACAGTGGGGCCGATGCTGCGCTGGGTCCGGTCACGGCCCGGCCTGGCCCAGGCGCTCGAGCGCCCGGATGACCCGCTGGCCGAACTGCCGCTGAGCACTGACCGCAAATACCTGTCGAAGCAGGTGATCCTGGTGGGTTATGGCCGGGTGGGCCGGCAAGTCGCGCAGGCGCTCACCGAGCGGCATATTCCCTTTGTCGTGGCTGACGAGAACCGTGAGCTGGTGGAACGGCTGCGGGCCGAGGGGCTGCCGGCAGTGTCGGGCAATGCCACCGAGCCGGCAGTGCTGATCCAGGCGCATGTGGCCGAGGCACGCATGCTGGTGATCGCCACGCCCGACACCATCGACGTGCGCCGCATGGTGGAGACCGCCCGCAGCCTCAACCCGGCCATCGAGGTGGTGCTGCGCGGGCACAACGAGGAAGAAGCCGAACTGTTGGCCGATGCGCAGCTCAACCGGGTTTTTCTCGGTGAGACCGAGCTGGCCCGGGCGATCTCGCGGCATGTCATCGAGCGCATCGAGGCCGCGCCGCAGCCGGCGCATTGACCGGAACGCGCGCAGCGGGCGGCCGCCCGGGAGGCAGCGCGAAGCGCAAGTTGCGCGGCTGCCGGACGAAGGAAGCGAAGGCCTCGCCGGCCGGGGCAGCGAACGGCGCGCAAGCCCTTGCCGCCTCACCGCCAGACAAACAAAAAGGGCGTCCTTGCGGACGCCCTCGAGGCTGCAGTGAGCCGTATGTATCGCTGTGATCAGCGCACCACGGCGAGCTGCTCGCGCTGGCCTGCCTTGTAAGTGTACAGCGTCAGCGCACCGTTCTTGATGTCGCCCTTGTTGTCGAAGCTGATCGTGCCGGTCACGCCCTTGAAGCCTTCGGTCTTGGCCAGCACCGGCAGGTACTTGGCGGGGTCGGCAGAGCCGGCCTTCACCATGGCAGCCACCATCACGTTGACCGAGTCGTAGACGTAAGGCGCGTAGATCTGCACGTCGGCATTGAACTTCTTCTTGAACGTGGCCTTGAAGTCGTCCATGGCCTTCTTCTGCTCGCCTTCCACACCACCGGCTTCGGCGCAGATGACCTGGCTGTCGGTGATGGTGCCGGCGGCCAGCTTGGGCAGCTCGCCGGTGCAGATGCCGTCGCCGCCCATGAACTTGGCGGTGATGCCCAGCGACTTCATCTGGCGCAGCATCGGGCCGGCCACGGCATCCATGCCGCCGTAGAAGATGATGTCGGGCTTCTTGGCCTTGATGGAGGTCAGGATGGCGGTGAAGTCGGTGGCCTTGTCGTTGGTGAACTCGCGGCCGACGACCTTGCCGCCCGCGCCCTTGACGCCCTTCTCGAACTCGTCGGCCACGCCCTGCCCGTAGGCGGTGCGGTCATCGATCACCGCAATGGTCGCGCCCTTCAGTTGCGACACGGCGTAGCGGCCCAGCGTGCCGCCCAGGTGCACGTCATCGGCCACCGTGCGGAAGGTGGTCTTGAAGCCCTGGCGGGTGTAGCGCGGGTTGGTCGCAGACGGGGAGATCTGCGGAATGCCTGCGTCGCTGTAGATCTTGGAGGCCGGGATGGTGGTGCCGGAATTCAGGTGGCCCACCACGCCGTTGACCTTGGAGTCGACCAGCTTCTGGGCGGCTGCGGTGCCTTGCTTGGGGTCGCCTGCATCGTCTTCGGCCAGCAGTTCGAACTTGACCTTCTTGCCGCCGATGGTCACGCCCTTCGCGTTCAGCTCATCGACCGCCATGCGGGCGCCCAATTCGTTGTCCTTGCCCAGGTGCGCAATACCGCCGCTGGTCGGACCGACGTGGCCGATACGGACCACTTCCTGTGCCAGGGCCGTACCGGCCAGGGCCAGGGCTGCCGCACCCACGATCAGGTTCATTTTGAATTGCATGAATAGCCTCCTAGCTTGAAAGTTGAGATTTGGATGAATGACTCAACGGGCGGAACAATACTCGAAAAAAAACCGCGCCTCCTGCGGGAATCCTCTAGGAAAACCCGGATCAGGGCGGTCAACCGCAGGTTTGCATCTGCGTTGGTCCGAGCGACAGGAGCCGCGAGTAAGCAAGAGGCAGACCAGCCGCGCAAATGCTGCACGGCATTCGTGAAAAGGTTCACAACCCAGGCTGGGCAGGGCTAGCGGCCGCGCTGGCGGGCCAGTTCCTGGGCCACGGCGCGGGCCACGACATCCCGCAAGGTGGCGGCCAATTCAACGCGCGTATCACGTATCAGTTGGTCTGCCATGCGGGCAAGTGCGGGGGTCAGAGTTTCCCGCAGCCGATATTCGAGCATCATGTCGACCTGCCGCTGCAGATCGACCAGCACGCGCTGGGTGATTTGCTCTTCACCCCCCGGCAGCATATATGCCGGCACCGGCGCCGCTTCCAATGCGGCTGGCATGGCGGGCGGCGCCAGGGTAGGCCCCGATAAAGGGGCATCAAGCGCTTCCGGCGGTGTCAGTTGCACCACTTCGGTGAGTGTGGGCACCTGCCGCTGAGGCGACGCCTTGGCCTGGCTCATGCGGCGGCACCCTTCCCGAAACTGCTCATTGCGATTTCCTCAGACAGAGGGGCGTCCACTCAGGCGCCCACTTCGAATTTCTGGATTGCGTAGCCGCGATCGGCATAGTGTTTCCAACGCTGCCGGCCCGACAGGCGGTCGGATTCGTCGTTGCTCACGACCTCGATCAGGCGATCGAAGCGCTCAAAGCCCTCCGGCACCTCACCCCCCAGGTTCACCAGCACGGCATGGTGCGGCACCTCGGCCGCGCGCGCTGCCAGCCACACGCGGGTATGGCGGCCCAGCCGGCCCTCGGCCTGCCGGGTGGCGGCATGCGGCAAGAATTCAAGCGGATCGAAGCACCACAAGGCCCGGTCGAGCTCGCCGAGCAACGCAGCCGGACCGACCACGCCCACCGATGCATCGCTGCGGTAGGCCTTGCGCAGCAGGCGGCAAGCGTAGGCGAGCTTGTCGGGAATGTTGAAGTGGAAAGAAATCTCCGTCATCGGCAGCGCACGCGTCGCCTGCGGGCTCAACGCGCCTGGCTCAGCACATAGTGGGTCAGCAGGGGCACCGGCCGGCCGGTGGCGCCCTTGGCGGCCCCACCCTTCCAGGCGGACCCGGCAATATCAAGGTGGGCCCAGCGGTACTTGCCGGTGAACTTGCGCAGGAACATCGCCGCCGTGATGGCGCCACCCGCGCGGCCGCCCACATTGCCCATGTCGGCGAAGTTGCTCTTCAGCGCCTCGTCGTATTCCTCGTCGAGCGGCAAGCGCCAGCACGGATCCTGGGCGGCCTCGCCGCTGGCCAGCAAGGCCTGGGCGAGTTCGTCGTCGGCACTGAAGAGGCCGGAGCGGTGGTTGCCCAGCGCGACCACGCAGGCACCGGTCAAGGTGGCCACGTCGATGACCACCGCCGGCTTGAAGCGCTCCACATAGGTCAGCGCGTCGCACAGGATCAACCGGCCTTCGGCATCGGTGTTCAGGATCTCGATGGTCTGGCCCGACATGCTGGTGACCACGTCACCCGGCTTGGTGGCCCGGCCGTCGGGCATGTTCTCGCAGGCGGGGATGACGCCGACGACGTTCACCTTCGGCTTGAGCTCGGCGACGGCCCGCAGCGTGCCGAGCACGCTCGCCGCCCCGCTCATGTCGAACTTCATCTCGTCCATCTCGGCCGCCGGCTTGATGGAGATGCCACCGGTGTCGAAGGTGATGCCCTTGCCCACCAGCACCACCGGCGCCTGGGTGCGTGCCGCACCGTCATAGCGCAGCACGATGAAGCGCAGCGGCTCCTCGGAGCCGCGCGAGACGGCGAGGAAGGCGCCCATGCCCAGCTTCTCGACGGCCTTGCGGTCCAGCACCTCGACCTTCAGGCCATGGGTCTTGGCCAGGGCCTGGGCCTGCTCGGCGAGGAAGGTCGGCGTGCAGTGGTTGCCGGGCCGGTTGGCGCATTCGCGCGCCAGCGTCACGCCAGCGGCCACCGCCTGGCCCAATGCCAGGCCGCGTTGCACCGCCTTGGCGTCGGCCTTCTCGCCGACCAGGCTGATCTTGGCCAGCGGGCCGGCCGGCGGGGCGCTCGGCTTGGTGGCGCGATAGACGTAAGTGGCCTCGCCCACGGCGGCCACCAGTGCCTGCGCGTGTTCGGCGGTGAGCGCCTGTGCATTGGCGCAGACCACACCCACATGCTTGGCGCCGCCGTTCTTCAGCACCGCTGCGGCACTCGCCACGGCAGCCCGGAACGCCTTGGGGCCGGCGTCGGCCGCGGCGGCCCATACCAGGCGCTGCGCCCGCAGGCCCTGTGGGCGGTGCACGTAGAGCGTGCGGCCGGCTTTGAGTTGAAAATCCTTCTGCGCCAGCGCGTCCTTCAGGAGCTGAGCCAGCGTGCCGTCCAGGCCTTGCGACGCCGCCTCGCCGGCCACCACCACGATGAGGGCATCGACGGGCAGCTCGGCAAGGGCGGTGCGGGATGCGGGTAAGAATCTGAAGTCCATAATGTCGTCTTGGCCTGAATGCTTTGATGTTATTCGATTCCTCTGTTCGCCGAGAGCTGGCACGCAGTTTCGGGGCCACCCTCGTGGTGTTGCTGACCATCGTGCTCACGATGATGCTGATCCGCACGCTCGGCCAGGCAGCCAGCGGCGCGGTCGCGCCCCAGCACATCGTGCTGTTGATGGGCTACACGGTGCTCGGCTACCTGCCGATCATCCTGTGCCTGTCGCTGTTCATCGCCATCGTCAGTTCGCTGTCGCGGATGTACCGCGAGAGCGAGATGGCGGTGTGGTTCGCCAGCGGCCTGCCACTGGGCCGCTTCGTGCGGCCGGTGGCCCGGCTGTCGCTGCCGGTGGCGGCCGCGGTGCTGCTGTTGGCCCTGCTCGGCTGGCCCTGGGCCAACCAGCGCAGTGCCGAGTTGCGCGAGCTGTACGAGCGCCGCTCCGACCTGTCCCGCGTGGCGCCCGGGCAATTCCAGACTTCCAGCGACGGCCGGCGGGTGTTTTTCGTCGAGCGCAACACCGACGACGGCCGGACCGGCCGCAACGTCTTCGTGCTGATCCGCGGCAAGGACGGTGAATCGGTCACCTCGGCGAGCACCGGGCACATCGAGGTGGTCGACGACAAGCGCTTCCTGGTGCTCGACCGCGGCCAGCGGGTCGACCAGAAGTACGCTTCCGATGAGAAGAACATCGCTCAGTTCGAAAGCTATCGCATCCTGGCCGGCGAGAAGGCGGCGGCCCAGGGCGCCAACCTGCCGCCCAAGGCGCGCAGCACGCTGGACCTGTGGCGCGACGCCAGCCCACGGCATCACGGCGAGCTGGTCTGGCGCATCGGGCTGGCGCTCACCTGCGTCAACCTCACGATCCTGGGCATCGGCCTGTCAGCCGCCAACCCGCGGCGTGGCGGCAGCTGGAACGTGCTGCTGGCCTTTCTCAGCTTCGTCATCTACTTCAACCTGCTGAACCTCAGCCAGGCCTGGGTCGCCAGCGGCAAGCTGCAGCCCTGGGCCGCCCTGCTGGTGATACACGGCAGCGCGGCGGCGCTCGCGGTCGGCCTGCTGCGCTGGCGCCAGCAAGGCGTGGCCGGCTTCTGGTCGCGTGCGGCGCGTGCCGGCGCCGCCACCTGACCCCGGCCTTCCCGCCCATGAAAACCGTTCGCCGACTCATCTACACCGAGGTACTGGCTGCCGTGACGTTTGTCACGGTCGCCTTCCTGGCCCTGTTCTTCTTCATCGACTTCATCGATGAGCTGGAGAAGGTGGGCCGCAACAGCTACCCGGTGGGCAAGGCCGTGCTCTATTGCCTGCTGCAGCTGCCGGGGCGGCTGTACGAGCTGATCCCCATCGCGGTGCTGATCGGCACCATCTACTCGATGGCCCGGCTGGCGCAGTCCTCGGAATTCACCGTGCTGCGCACCAGCGGGCTCGGGCCGGTGGCCGCGCTGCGCCTGCTGATGCAGCTGGCGCTGGGCTTCGCGGTGCTGACCTTCGTGACGGGTGACTACCTGGCCCCCCTGTCGGACCAGCGGGCCGAGCAGTTGCGGGCGGTGGCCCGCGGCAATATCGCCTATGGCCGCACCGGCGCCTGGCTGAAGGACCGGCTGAGCACCCCCGAGGGCGAACGCACCTACTCGGTCCAGCTCACCGCGGCGTCGGTGGACGGCTCGCTGCGCGATGTGCGCATCTACGAGTTCGACCCCAGCGGGCGGCTGGTGTCGTCGGTGTCGGCCGCCACTGGCCGCATCGGGCCCGGGCCGGTGTGGCAGCTGGAGCAGGCCAGCGTGAGCCGCTGGCAGCCGGCCACCACGCCGGACCATGCCCAGGGCGAGCTGGAAGTGCACAACGAAAAACGGCCCAGCTATGAATGGCGCAGTTCGCTGAGCTCCTCGGTGGTGGCCGCCGCGGTGCAGTCACCGAGCCAGATGTCGGCCATGGACCTGTACCGCTATGCCAACCATCTGGCCGGCAACGAGCAGTCCGCCCAGCGCTATGAGATCCAGTTCTGGCGCAAGGCGCTCTATCCGCTGGCCTGCTTCGTGATGATGGCGCTGGCCCTGCCCTTCGCCTATCTGCACAGCCGCTCCGGCGGCATCAGCCTGAAGGTGTTCGGCGGCATCATGCTGGGCATCAGTTTCGTGCTGCTGAACAACGTGGCCAACCACATCGGCCTGCTGCAGGACTGGACGCCGTGGATCGCCGCCGCGGCACCCAGCGCCATCTACTTCGTGCTCTCGCTGCTGGCCTTCAACTGGCTGGTGCGCAACCGCTGACCCATGGACACCGGCATCCTGCTCTTCGCGCACGGCGCGCGCGACCCCCACTGGGCCCAGCCCTTCGAAGCGGTGGCGGCGCGGCTGCGCACGCTCGCGCCGGGCGCCGTGGTGGAACTGGCCTTCCTTGAGTTCATGGCCCCCACGCTCGAGGAAGCCGGCAGCCGCCTGGTGACGGCCGGCTGCACCCAGGTGAGCGTGGTGCCGCTGTTCCTCGGCGCCGGCGGCCATGTGCGCAAGGACCTGCCGGCCCTGCTGCAGAGCCTGGCCGGCCGCCATCCGGCGGTGCGCTGGAACCTGCAGCCCGCGGTGGGCGAGACCGACGAAGTGGTGCAGGCCATGGCCGCCAGCGCCTTGCGGCTGAGCTTGCCACAGGCGCACGAAAACATGCCTCGGTGACATAATTTCGGCCATTCTCAGAACAGGCCGAAATATGAACCTGCATCAGTTCCGCTTCGTTCAGGAGGCCGTCCGCCGCAACCTCAACCTGACCGAGACGGCCAAGGCGCTCTACACCTCGCAGCCCGGCATCTCGAAAGCCATCCTGGAACTGGAGGAGGAGCTGGGCGTGGACATCTTCGCGCGCCACGGCAAGCGCCTCAAACGGGTGACCGAACCCGGCCAGGAGGTGCTGAAGTCCATCGAGATCATCATGCGCGAGGTGGGCAACCTCAAGCGCATCGGCGAGGAGTTCTCCAAGCAGGACGCCGGCACGCTGTCCATCGCCACCACCCACACGCAGGCCCGCTATGTCCTGCCGACGCCGGTGGCCCAGCTGCGCAAGCGCTTCCCCAAGGTCAACGTCAGCCTGCACCAGGGCACGCCGGAGCAGGTGGCGCAGATGCTGATGGAGGAGTCGGCCGAGATCGGGCTGGCCACCGAGTCGCTGGCCAGCTACGAGGAACTGATCACCCTGCCCTGCTACGAGTGGCAGCACGTGGCGGTGTTCCCGGCCCAGCATCCGCTGGCCCAGGTCGACCGGCTGTCGCTGGAGCAGCTGGCAGGCGAGCCGCTGATCTCCTACCACCCGTCCTTCACCGGGCGCACCAAGATCGATCACGCCTTCGCCCTCAAGCGGCTGAAGCCGAATGTGGTGCTCGAAGCGATCGACTCCGACGTCATCAAGACCTATGTGCGCCTGGGCCTCGGCGTGGGCATTGTGGCCGAGATGGCGGTGCGCGACGACCCGGCCTTCCTGTCCGGCAGCGGCGACCTGGTGTGGCGGCCCACCGGCCACCTGTTCGGACAGAACGTGGCCCGCATCGCGTTCAAGCGCGGCGCCTACCTGCGCAACTTCGTCTATGCCTTTGCCGAGTCGCTGTCGGACCGCCTCAATCGCAGCCTCATCACCCGGGCGATGGGCAACGAAACCCCCAGCTACGACCTGTGACGCCGCCGGAGATCTCCGCCATGACGCCAACCGCCACTGCCCGCACGCCCGACATCGGCACCAAGCTGCCACAGGTCGGCACCACCATCTTCACCGTGATGTCGACCCTCGCCCAGGAGCACGGCGCGGTGAACCTGGGCCAGGGCTTCCCGGACTTCGGCTGCGACCCGCGGCTGGTGGAGGCGGTTGCCGCCGCCATGCAGGCCGGCCACAACCAGTACCCGGCGATGGCCGGCGTGCCGGCACTGCGCGAAGCCATCGCCACCAAGATGGAAGCGCTCTATGACCGGCGCTACGACCCGCAGACCGAGCTGACCGTGACCGCCGGGGCCACCCAGGGCATCCTGACCGCCATCCTGGCGGTGGTGCGGCCGGGCGACGAGGTCATCGTGCTCGAACCCTGCTACGACAGCTACGAGCCGAACATTGCGCTGGCCGGCGGGAAAGCGGTGTTCGTGCCGCTGGGGCACGAGGGCGAGCCAGGCAGTTTCCGGCCTGACTTCGGCCGCATTGCCGCGGCCATCACGCCGCGCACCCGGGCCCTGCTGATCAACACCCCGCACAATCCCAGCGCGACGGTCTGGACCCGCGAGGACATGCTGGCCCTGGCCGAGCTGCTGCGGCCCACCGACATCGTCGTGATCAGCGACGAGGTCTACGAGCACATGGTCTACGACGGCCGGCGCCATGAGAGCGTGGCCGCCCACCCCGAACTGGCGGCGCGCAGCTTCATCGTCTCGAGCTTCGGCAAGACCTACCATGTCACCGGCTGGAAGGTGGGCTACGTGGCGGCGCCGGCCCCGCTGACCTCCGAGTTCCGCAAGGTCCACCAGTTCAACGTCTTCACGGTGAACACGCCGATGCAGCACGGCCTGGCGGCCTACATGGCGGACTCGCAGCCCTACCTGGGCCTGAGCGACTTCTACCAGCGCAAGCGCGACTTCTTCCGCGCCGGCCTGGCGGGCACGCGCTTTCGCCTGCTGCCGAGCGAAGGCAGCTACTTCCAGTGCGTCGACTACAGCGCCATCAGCGACCTGGGCGAAGTGGAATTCTGCCGCTGGCTGACCCGCGAGATCGGGGTGGCGGCGATCCCGCTGTCGGTGTTCTACAGCCAGCCGCGCGAACAGCGGCTGGTGCGCTTCTGCTTTGCCAAACAGGACGGCACGCTGAGCGAGGCACTGCACCGCCTGGCGCGGCTCTGAGGCAGGCCTGAGCAGCCGGGCGGGCGGCTGCGGCGTCAGGAGCTGCGGCTGCCGGGGCGGCTGTGCCCGTCCGCGGGCAGATCCAGCTCGATCGGTTCGAAGTCGATGAGGTTGTCGCGCCCGGACCGGGGCGCTGCCGCCGGGCTGGCGGGCGGCAGTTCCGGCAGGCCGGTGCCGCTGGCCGTCAGATCGAGCGGCAGATCCACTTCGTGCGACGGGCCGGGCCCGTCGTAGGCCCGCACCGGCGTGGTGGCGGTCAGCGGCTCCAGCATGGTGTGCGAGAAGTCGGCGCCCTCGGCCTCCAGCGGCAGCAGCAAGTCGACGTCGGGACTGTCGCCTTCCGCGCGATCGCGCGCCACCGAGTACAGCAGCAGCAATTCGCGATAAGCCGGCAGGTCGAAGGTCTGCGCGGCGCTGTCGCGCCGCAACAGCGAGGCTTGCAGCACCTCGAGCGCACGCGAGGGCGTCTCCCAGAGCGCCTGCAAGCGGGAGACGACCGTCGGGTAGTCCTCGAGCGAGCGGCCGTCGGCCAGCGCATCCTCCCACGCCGGGGCATAGGCATTGAAGCGCTCGTTGAACTGCTCGCGGATGCGCTCGTAGGCCTCGTGCTCGCCGCGGCGCTGGTAGATCTCCAGCAGCTTCAGGTAGGGCAAGGGACTGCCATCCGGATGGCCGGAGACATGGCCCAGCAACAGGTCGATGGCGGCCTCTTCCTGGCCCAGCGCCACGAAGAACTCGGCCTGCTGCTCCAGGTCGATCAGCTCTTCCACAGACACGGTCGGCGCGCCAGCCAGGTCTTCACGCTGCGGGGCCGGTGCGGCAACCGTCGGCGCCGGGCGCGGCGCAAGCGGCACCCGGGCCGGCGGCTGGGTGGCAGGAAGCGGTGGCGCCACCGGTGGCGGCTGGATGGCGACGGCCGGCGCTACCGGTGCAGGCGGCTCCACGCGCGGGCTGGGCACGGGCGACGCAGCCAGCGGCGGTGGGGCGAGCGGCGGCTCTTCGGCGCCGAGATCCAGCTCGTCGTCGTCAGGCGGGGTATCGTCGCCACCGCGTGCGGGCGCCAGCTCCGACGGGCGCCACCAGATGCGCGGCCCGCCACCCGGAGCGCGCAGGGCCCACAACAGGCCCAGCGCGAGCAGCGCCGACAAGGCCAGCAGCCCATAGGTGAGCCATGCCGGGCCACTGCCATGGCGGGCCGCCTGCTGCAGTTCGGTCCGCATGGCGTCGATGCTGCCGCGAGTCTGGGCGGATTCGTGTCGCAGCTGGGCCAGTTGCTGCTCCAGCTGCTTCACGCGCTGCAGCTCGCGCGCGATCTGCTCGGGCGAGCTGTTCAGAGCCTGCCAGGCGGTCGCCGCGGCACGGCGCTGCTCGTCGCTGGCCTCGGGGGCCGCTGCCAGTTCGGGCGAGGTGCGCAGCGATGGGCCGCTGCCCTGGGGCGGCTCCAACGGGTCCAGCCGCAGCCGGGCCTCGGTGCGAGGGGCGGCCGCCGGAGCGCTGGCCGTGGCGGGCGCAGCGGGAGCTGCGGCGGCCGCTGCGGCAGCCCGGCGACGCGCCGGGCGGCGTGGTGGGGTGGCCGGCTCGGCCGCCGATGCGGAAGGCCCCGCCGCAGCCACAGCGGCGGGGGCGTCTGCCTCTGCGGGGACAGGCTCGCGTCGAGGCCGGGCCGGGCGCCGCTGCGGCCGAGGCGCCTCGGGTGCCGGCGCCTCGGCCGTGCTGCCGGCGTCGGCCTGCGTCACCGGCAGGCTGGCACGCACCGGCGGCGGGTCGGCGAAGGCGACGAAGCTGCGGGAGATGCGCGAGACACAGCCGGCACTGACGTTGACGGTGACGATCGGCTCATGCACCGGCACCAGCGTGCGCAGCTTCAGCACCCATTCGCCGGCCGTGCGGCCGGGGCTCACCTGCAGCTGGATCGACGAGGACGGCAGGGGGGCATCGCCCAGCACCACTTCGGCATTCACGCACTCGGAGGAGAAACCGTCGCCCGGCTCGGCCCGGACCGGCACCGTGACGTCCAGCGGCCGGCCGATGAAGGCAGATGTGCGGGCCTCCCCGAGACCCAGGGCCGCAGCGTCCGCGCACGCCCCCAGCAAGACAACAACCGTGGTCAGCCAGGTGCGGTACTTCTTCATGCGTGCGCTGTTGACATACTGAAACAGACTCTAGCACGGCCACCTGGCCACCGGCCAAACAAGGCCGGCGACCGGCGGGCGGACAGCCAGCTTGCGAAGGCCGGCCCTGCCCGGTTGCGGAACGCCTCATGCACAATCGGCCTCGCCGATTGGCAAGCCCCGCGCCGGGTGGAACCACAGTCTATCGAGAAGCACTGCACGATGACGAGCGAACTGCAAACCGAACGCCTGGATCGTACCCTGGTCTTGACGCTGCACGACCCCGAGACGCGAAATGCCCTGTCAGAGGAGATCACCGTGGCAGGCGTGGAGGCGCTGAACATGGCCGAATCGTCCGACGAGGTGCACTGTGTCGTCATCACCGGCGCCAACGGCAGCTTCTGCTCCGGCGGCAACCTGCACCAGCTGAGGCAGAACAGCCGCCTCGGCCGCGAGCCGCAGACCCAGCGGCTGGAGCGTTTCCACCGCTGGATCGAGGCGATCCGGGCCTTCCCCAAGCCGGTGATCGCGGCGGTCGAGGGCAGCGCTGCCGGCGGCGGCTTCTCGCTCGCGATGGCCTGCGACCTGGTGGTGGCGGCCCGCGACGCCCGCTTCAGCCTGGCCTACCACCGCGTCGGCCTGTCGCCGGACGGCGGCATCACATGGCAGCTGATGCAGATGCTGCCGCGCCCGCTGGTGGCCGAGATGGTGTGGCTCTGCGAAGCCGTCACCGCCGAGCGCCTGCATGCGGTGGGCCTTGTCAATCGAGTGACAGACAAGGGCGACGCGCTGTCCGAAGCTCTGGCCCTGGCCGAGCGGCTGGCGCAGACCGCGCCGCACGCGCTGGCGAGCAGCAAGGAGCTGTTCAACCAGTGGCCTGCCTCCCTGACCCAGCAACTGGACGCCGAGCGAGACAGCTTTGTCGACAACCTCCTGCACCCCCATGCCGCCGAAGGCATTGCGGCCTTCTTCGAGAAGCGCCCGCCACGCTACCGCTGACGCCCTGCGCAGAGGCCGCCGATGACGGCCGCCTGGCCGCAGCGCCGGCGCATCTACCTGATGCGCCATGGCTCGGTGGACTACTTCCTGGCCGACGGCACGCCTGTGGCACCCGACGGCGTGGCCCTCAACGACACCGGCCGCCAGCAGGCGGACGCGGCCGGGGCACTGTTCGGGGCCGCGGGCGTGCAATTCGACCGGGTGGTGGTCAGCGGCCTGCCGCGCACCGTCGAGACGGCCGAGCGGGTGCTGGCCGCCGCCGGGCAGGCCACGCCCTGGCAGACCGAGCCGCGCCTGCAGGAGATCCGCTCCGGCCGGCTGGCCGACATCCCGCGCAGCGAGTTGCGCGGTGCCTTCCTCGGTGCCTTCCAGGGGCAGGTGGACGAGTCGGCCCGCTTCCTCGGCGGCGAATCGATCGGCGAGATGCTGGACCGGGCATTGCCGGCCTTCCAGGACTTGCTGGCCGATGCGCAGTGGCAGCAGATGCTGCTGGTGCTGCACGGCGGCGTGAACCGCGCGCTGCTGTCGTATGCGCTGGCGGGCCAGCGCTGCTTCCTGGGCCGCATGGAGCAGGCGCCGGCCTGCATCAACGTGCTGGATGTCGGCGCGGCCGACACGGTGGTGCGCGCCATCAACCTGGCGCCGACCCAATGGCTGCATGAGCGCGAACGCTACACCACCATGGAGAAGCTGCTGTCGCAGTACCTGCGCATCGAAGGCAGCACGCCGCGCAGCTGAGGCGGCGGCCGGCCCTCAGTGGCGGTAGCCCGGGTCCAGGCGGTCGAGCCGGCGCAGCAGGCCCGGCCACGCGAGTGCGCCGGCGCCCTGCCCGCGCGTGACCTCGCGGGCCTGCCGCGCCGCACCTTGGATGAGGGCCGCATCGACCGGCACCAGCTCGCCTCCACCGGACTGCGCCCGCAACTGGATGGTGCAGACGGTCTCGAACAGGTACATCGCCAGGAAGGCATCGGCCACCGTGGCGCCGACGGTCAGCAGGCCGTGGTTGCGCAGCATCAGGTAGGTGTGCTCGCCCAAGTCGCGTACCAGGCGCGGCTTTTCGTCCTCGCGCAGGGCCACGCCCTCGTAGTCGTGGTAGCCCAGGCTCGACAGCACGAAGATCGATTGCTGCGACAGCGGCAGCACCCCGCCCTTCTGTGCCGACACCGCGACGCCGTTGAGGGTGTGGGTGTGCAGCACGCAGCCCGCATCATGGCGCGCGGCATGGATGGCGCTGTGTATGGTGAAGCCGGCCGGGTTGATGTCGAAGGGCGTGTCGCCAACCTTGCGTCCCTGCAAGTCCACCTTCACCAGGCTGGAGGCAGTGATCTCGTCGAACAGCAGACCATAGGGATTGATGAGAAACTGGTCCTCGGTGCCCGGCACGCGGGCGGTGATGTGGGTGAAGACCAGGTCGTCCCAGCGGAACCAGGCCACCAGCCGGTAGGCGGCAGCCAGGTCCACCCGCGCCTGCCATTCGGCGTCGCTCACCTGTCCCGCGAGGCTGGGTATCTGTAGCCCGGAGGTCGTCGAAGCCATCGTGCATCTCCTGTGTCTCAGTGGTCGAGGGGTGGGTGGAAAATACGCCGCGCGGCCTCTGCAGCCTTGTCACTTCAGCGACAAAACATGAACAGCCCCATTCTTACAATCGCCGAACGCAACACGATCGAGTCCGGCCCGTGGTTCTCCAAGCTCTCGCCTGCCCTGCGTTCCGCCATCCTGTCGAAGTCGACGGTGCGGCGCGTGTCGGACGGGGCCCTGCTCTCCACCCGCGGACAGGCCGCCGACGAGTGGATCGGCGTCGCCCGCGGCGCGGTGCGCGTCAGCTCGGTGTCGCTGTCGGGCAAGCAGATCACCTTGACCTATGTGGAGCCGGGCACCTGGTTCGGCGACATCGCGCTGTTCGACGGCCTGCCGCGCACCCACGATGCCAATGCCCATGGCGAGACCACCTTGCTGGTGGTTCGCAAGCCGGACTTCAAGCAGCTCTTGCAGCAGCACGCCGAGCTGTACGAAGCCCTGCTGCGGTTGAACTGCCGGCGGCTGCGTCTGATGTTCAACGTGGTCGAGGACCTCAACACCCTGCCGCTGGCAGCCCGCCTGGCCAAGCAGTTGCTGCTGCTGGCACGCTCGTATGGCATTGCGCAGGGCGAGGAGATCCGCATCGGGCTGCAGCTGGCACAGGAAGACCTGGCGCAGCTGCTGGGCGCTTCGCGCCAGCGCGTCAACCAGGAGCTCAAGAGCTTCGAGCGCGAGGGCTGCTTGCGCATCGAGCCCACCCGGCTGGTGGTGCTCTCGAAAGAAAAACTGATGGCGATCGCGGAGGGCTAGCCTGGCAGGCAGGGCGTCGTTCCGGTATCGCTTCTGACACCAAGGAAGCATGAACTGATGGACGCCTATACCGGCACCCGCCCCGTCACCGGCTCGCACGCCTTCGACACCGAGGCGCTCGCCCGCTACCTGCAGGCCCACCTGCCGGGCTTCGAAGGCCCGCTGTCGGTGGAGCAGTTCAAGGGCGGGCAATCGAACCCAACCTACAAGCTCATCACTCCGGCACGGCCCTACGTGATGCGCGCCAAGCCCGGGCCGGTGGCCCGCTTGCTGCCCTCCGCCCATGCCATCGAGCGCGAGTTCAAGGTCATGCAGGCCCTGCACGGCAGCGAGGTACCGGTGGCCCGCATGCACCTGCTGTGCGAGGACGAATCCGTCATCGGCCGGGCCTTCTACGTGATGGAATTCGTCGAGGGCCGGGTGATGTGGGAGCAGTCGCTGCCGGAGTTGCAGCCGGCCGAGCGGGCCCGCATCTATGACGAGATGAACCGTGTGATCGCGGCGCTGCACCGGGTCGACGTGCAGGCCTGCGGCCTGGCCGACTATGGCAAGCCGGGCAACTACTTCGAGCGGCAGATCGGCCGCTGGAGCAAGCAGTACCAGGCCTCCATCACCGAGCCGATCGAGGCGATGGACCGGTTGATCGAATGGCTGCCCGCCCACATCCCGGCCAGCGGCCGGGACGATCGCCAAGTGTCCATCGTGCATGGTGACTACCGGCTCGACAACCTCATCTTCCATCCCAGCGAGCCCCGCGTGCTCGCCGTGCTCGACTGGGAGCTGTCCACGCTGGGCCACCCGCTGGCCGACTTCAGCTACCACTGCATGGCCTGGCACATCCCGCCCGGTGCCTTCCGCGGCATCGGCGGCCTGGACCATGCGGCACTCGGCATCCCCGCCGAGCGCGACTATGTGCGCCGCTACTGCGAACGGACCGGGCGCGGTGACGCCGATGCGCTGATGGCCGACTGGAACTTCTACCTCGCCTACAACCTGTTCCGGCTGGCCGGCATCCTGCAGGGCATCGCCAAGCGGGTGGTGGACGGCACCGCCTCCAGTGCGCAGGCCAAGCAGGCCGCCGCCGGCGCCCGGCCGCTGGCCGAGATGGCCTGGCGCTTCGCGCAGAACGTCTGAGCGGCACGCGCCGCCTCCCGCATCCCATCACGGAGATCCCATGGACTTCGACTACTCGCCCAAGACCAAGGAGCTGCAGGCCCGCCTGACGGCTTTCATGGACCAGCACATCTACCCGAACGAGGGCCGCTTCACCGAAGAGATCGAAGCCAACACGCGGGCCGGCAAGCGCTGGACGCCGCTGCAGCTGCTGGAGGAACTCAAGCCCAAGGCCCGCGCGGCCGGGCTGTGGAACCTCTTCCTGCCCGACAGCGACCGCGGTGCCGGGCTGAGCAACCAGGAATACGCGCCGCTGGCCGAGATCATGGGCCGGGTGCCATGGGCCAGCGAGGTCTTCAACTGCTCGGCGCCCGACACCGGCAACATGGAAGTGCTGGTGCGCTACGGCACGCCGGCCCAGCAGCGCGAATGGCTGGAGCCGCTGCTGGAAGGCCGCATCCGCAGCGCCTTCGCGATGACCGAGCCCGAGGTCGCCTCCTCCGACGCGACCAACATCTGCGCCCGCATCGAGCGCCAGGGCGACGAGTACGTCATCAACGGCCGCAAGTGGTGGACCTCCGGCGCGGGCGACCCGCGCTGCAAGATCATGATCTTCATGGGCAAGACCGACCCCGACGCGCCGCGCCACCAGCAGCAGTCGATGATCCTGGTGCCCACCGAGACACCGGGCGTGAAGATCCTGCGGCCACTGGGCGTGTTCGGCTACGACGACGCGCCGCACGGCCACATGGAGGTGCTGTTCGAGAACGTGCGGGTGCCGGCGTCCAACATGCTGCTGGGCGAAGGCCGCGGCTTCGAGATCGCGCAGGGCCGGCTCGGGCCGGGCCGCATCCACCACTGCATGCGCCTCATCGGCCTGGCCGAGCGCGCGCTGGAGCTGATGTGCCGGCGGGCTTCCGCCCGGGTGGCCTTCGGCAAGCCGGTGGCGGCCCAGACGGTGACGCAGGAGCGCATCGCCGAAGCGCGCTGCAAGATCGACCAGGCGCGGCTGCTGACGCTCAAGGCGGCCTGGATGATGGACGTGGCGGGCAACAAGGCCGCCAAGGCCGAGATCGCGATGATCAAGGTGGTGGCGCCCAACGTCGCCTGCCAGGTGATCGACTGGGCGCTGCAGGCCCATGGCGGCGGCGGCGTCTGCGAGGACTTCCCCATCGCCTACTTCTATGCCCAGGCCCGCACCCTGAGGCTGGCCGATGGCCCGGACGAGGTGCATCGCAACGCCATCGCCAAGATGGAGCTGGGCCGCTACGCGGCTTGACCCCGCGCCTGGCCCCGCGCGCCGACGCCGGGCATCGACCCGCGCCGGGCCGCAGGCGCGGGCGGCCGGGCAGCGCCGGCGCCGCGGCCTTCGCCGGCCGGCCGCAAGACGCGGCCCTCCCGCAATCGTCCCCCCTGCTGGGACCCCGCCTGCGGCGGTCCCGCCTCACTTGGGCGGCTTCAGCGGCGGCGGCTGCGAGTCCAACGGCAGCTCGATGTGCGACTCCGCATGCCAGGCGATGGAGGTGGTGCTCATCCAGGAGCCGTCGCTGTCTTCCTCCCATTGCGACATCGATTCCTTGGCGCGTTCCGCCGCCAGGCGGAACAGTTCCACCACTTCCTCCAGCAGCGACAGCGGCAGCTTGGGCAAGCGCATGCGCAGGTAGAGGCGACCCCGCAGGGTCATCATCGCGAAGGAGATGCCGTCCAGCGTCGTCACTGCCAGCACCGCGAGCCGGTCACCCAGCGGGCCCTGCAGCCAGCCGGAGGCGGCATGCGGCGCATTGGACACCATGCCGAAATGCTGCTTGAGGGCCGGCGACGACGGCAGCGCCACCTTGGGATACATGGCGAGCCACCGCATCTCTTCGGGCGAGGCGGTGTCGATGTGCGTTTCCACCCGCTTGGTGAAGCGCTCGAAGGCGGCTGTTTCCAGCTTGTCCTTCAATACGCGTGTCATCAAGAGCACGTTCAATGTGGGGGGGAGGTGCAGCTCGATGCGCATGCGCAATTCGAGGCCCTCGATATAGCCGCGCTGCGGCGGGCCGTATTCCAGCCTCCAGCGCTGACCGTCGAAGTCCCCCTCCATCAGCAATTTGAGCGACTCGCGGTCGCGCCGCAGCAGCCAACCCCGACCTTGGGCCCAGGCTTCTACCGACACCAGGTCGACGACTGGCCCTGCCCCCCCCAACCAGCGTTTCAGTGCATTCAGCATCGTTTTTCGTACGATGGGGGCCGCAAAAGGCGCGTCCCGACGGGCTTTTCAACACCCTGCTAGATTCCGGCCATCAGCCACAACCAAACCTCACGGAGCAGCGCCGAATGATCGAAGTGTATTCCTGGGCGACGCCCAACGGGCACAAAGTGCACATCATGCTCGAAGAGTGCGGCTTGCCTTACAGGGCGATTCCGGTGGACATCGGCGCGGGCGAGCAGTTCAGGCCCGAGTTCCTCGCGATCAGCCCGAACAACAAGATCCCTGCCATCGTCGACCCGGTGGGACCCGACGGCGAACCCATTTCCTTGTTTGAATCAGGCGCCATTCTGCTCTATCTCGCGGCCAAGACCGGCCGCCTGCTGCCGGCCGGCGACCGGGCCAAGTTCGAGGTGCTGCAGTGGCTGATGTTCCAGATGGGCGGCGTCGGGCCGATGCTGGGCCAGACCCATCACTTCCGCATCTATGCGCCGGAGAAGATCTCCTACGCGATCGATCGCTACACCAAGGAAGCCAAGCGGCTCTACGGCGTGATGGACAAGCGCCTGGAGGCCAGCCCTTACCTGGGCGGCGATGAATACAGCATTGCCGACATCGCGGTCTTCCCCTGGCTGCGCTCGTGGAAGAACCAAGGCATCGACTGGGCCGACTATCCGGCGCTCAAGCGCTGGTTCGACGAGATCGCGGCCCGGCCGGCGGTGCAGCGCGGCGTCGAGGTGCTGGCCCATGCCCGCCGCGAGTTGACCGACGACAAGGCGCGCGAAGCCCTGTTCGGCGCCCAGCAGTACCAGCGCCGGTGAAATGCGGTCGCCGCTGAACCGGGCGCAGCGGCGGCGAGCTAGAGGGCCAGGCGGTAGATCAGCGCCTGGGCCCGTTCCTCGGCACTGTGGCCGCGCAAGGCCTGGCGCCAGGCTTCGTCGGCTCCGGCGCGTTCAGGGGTGAGGCCGGCAGTCATCACCCCGACCTCCTCCGAAGTGGCATCGATCTCGGCCACCAGACGCCGCTCGGCGTCGAAGAGCAGCGCCTCCATCGGCCCGCCCGATTCGATCAGCACCAGGAAGGTGGCCCGGTTGTCTCTGTGCATGCGTGCTCCGGCTGCAATGCGATGGTTCAGCGTAGCATGCACTCGCCGAGCCCGATCCACGGGCAATCGCGACTGGCGCCAGGCGGCTCGCCTTGGAAGCACTGCGGGAGGCGAAACACCACTGGCTTGCCGGCATGGCCCCGCAAGCCGCGCCAGAGTTGGCCTGCCCAGAGGGACTCGAACCCCCGACCTACTGCTTAGAAGGCAGTTGCTCTATCCAGTTGAGCTATGGGCAGCCGGCGCAACGAAGTGCGAAAACGCTCGATTCTAAGGCTTGCCTGCAGCGAAGGACCTTTCACTTGTGAAGCGCTATGTGCAGTGCGCAGCCACCGCAGCAGAAGCGGCTCCTGCGCCGGCGCGTCGCACCGGCTTCGGGCCCGGAGTGCGTCGCTACATGCCCCTGTCCGCCTGCACCAGCCGCCGGTGGATCCCCGGATCGTCGAACGGCGTCCCGCCCGGCAGCCAGCTCGCCCGCAGTGCTTCGTCCAGCGCCTGCGGCCGGGCCTGGATTGGACGGTGGCGTGGCAGCACCCGGCCCACATAGGTCAGCAGCACCGGGCGCGCACCGCCGGGCCGGCATCCGCCAGCGAACCTTGCAACACCGGCAGCGCAACGGCTTGGTGCCACAGCAACGCGGCGGCTCCGCCCACGGCCGCACCACCGGCGCCGCTGCCGATCCGATCAATGCGTCGGGAGCCAGGTGGGCCAGCGCCGAGGGCAGCCCGAGCAGCCCAGCAGCCCAGCAGCGCAAGGCCGCCACCTGGGCCACCGGGTCGCTGCCCTGCGGGGCCCAGCCCACCAGCAGCAACTGAGCAGCCCGGCCCGGCGGAGCCCACGCTAGCGCCGAGATCACGCCGCGCAGCAGGCGTGCGGACCGACGGTGCAGGCGCCACTGCAGGTCGCCCTGCCAGGCCGCCGGTCCACCGTAGGCGGCCAGCCAGGTGCAGACACAGGCCTCGCCGGGGCCGGCCCAGCGGCCGAGCGCCTCGAGCTCGCCCGGCCAGGTCAGGCCGGCCCGGTCAGCACGGTCTCGAGGTGGGCGAAGGTGGAATCGGCGCTGCTCGACGCATCCAGGCGCAGCAGCAGCAGCGACCGGCCAGTGACCTGGTAGCAGTGGCCCACGTCGAATTCCGGCAGGCTGTCGCGCTCGGGCGCGTTGGTGTCCACCAGGCAAGTCCAGCGGGTGCCGCCCGTCACTTCGGGCAGAGTGAATTCGACCACGTCGTGCCAGGCATTCATGACCAGCAGCAAGGTGGCGTCCGCGGCTCGCCTGGCAATGCCAGTGGCCTGCGCCCGGCCATCCAGCACGACCCCGAAGCAGCGCATGCTGGCGTCGCTCCAGTGGTCGGGCGTCAGCTCCTGACCGTCAGGCGCAAGCCAGGTGGCGTCCTTCACCTGCAGTGCCTCGTTCCACTCACCCGTCAGGAAGCGGTTGCGGCGCAGCACCGGCAAGGCGTGACGCAGCGCAAGGAGCTTGCGCACGAAGGCCGACAGCGACCGTCCCCGCTCGTCGATGCCCGCCCAGTCCACCCAGGAGACCTCGTTGTCCTGGCAATACGCGTTGTTGTTGCCATGCTGGGTGCGGCCAAACTCGTCGCCGGCCAGCAGCATGGGCGTGCCCTGCGACAGCAGCAGCGTGCACAGCAGGTTGCGCTTCTGGCGCTCGCGCAGCTCCAGCACCTCGGGGTCCTCGGTCGGGCCCTCGGCGCCGCAGTTCCACGAGCGGTTGTCGGAGTGGCCGTCTCGGTTGTCCTCGCCGTTGAGCTCGTTGTGCTTGTCGTTGTAGCTGACCAGGTCCTGCAGCGTGAAGCCGTCGTGGGCGGTGATGAAGTTGACGCTGGCCCACGGCCGGCGGCCGCGGAAGTTGAACTTGTCGCCCGACGCGGTGAGCCGCTTGGCCAGTTCCGGTGCCACGCCTTCAGTGCCGCGCCAGAAGTCGCGCACGGTGTCGCGAAAGGTGTCGTTCCACTCGGCCCAGCCGGGCGGGAAGCGCCCGACCTGGTAGCCGCCGGGGCCGCAGTCCCAGGGCTCGGCGATCAGCTTGACGCTGGAGAGCACCGGGTCCTGCCGACAGCTGTCGAGGAAGCCGCCACCGTCATCGAAGCCGTGCGGCTCTCGCGCCAGGATGGTGGCCAGGTCGAAGCGGAAGCCGTCCACCCGCATCTCGGTGGCCCAGTAGCGCAGGCTGTCGGTCACCATCTGCAGCACCCGGGGGTGGCTCAGGTTGAGCGTGTTGCCGGTGCCGGTGTCGTTGATGTAGTAGCGTGGTTGGTCCGGCATGAGCCGGTAGTAGCTGGCGTTGTCCACGCCCTTGAAGGAGAGCGTCGGCCCGAGCTCGTTGCCCTCGGGCGTGTGGTTGTACACGACGTCGAGGATGACCTCCAGCCCGGCGGCATGGTAGCGGTCCACCATGGCCTTGAACTCGTCGATCCACGGCGCGCTCATGTAGTCGGGATGCAGCGCGAAGAAGCCAAGCGTGTCGTAGCCCCAGTAGTTGGACAGGCCCCTGTCGGTGAGCGCCTGCTGGCTGATGAACATCTGGATCGGCAGCAGCTCGACGCTCGTCACGCCGAGCTGGCGGATGTACTCCACCACCTCGTCGACCGCCAGGCCGGCGAACGTGCCGCGCAGGTGCTCGGGCACCGCCGGGTGGCGCCGGGTGTAGCCGCGCACATGGGTCTCGTAGAGGACCGTGCGCTCCCAGGGCACGCGGATGCGGTCGGGCTGCTTCCATTCGAAGCGTGAATCGACCACCACGCACTTCGGCATAAAGGCGGCGCTGTCGCGGGTGTCGAAGCTCAGGTCCGCATCCGGGTGCCCGAGGGTGTAGCCGAACAGCTCAGGCGCCCATCGCAGCCGCCCCATGTGGGCCTTGGCATAGGGGTCGAGCACCAGCTTGTTGGGGTTGAAACGGTGCCCGGCGTCCGGCTCATAGGGCCCGTGCACGCGGTAGGCATAGCGTGTTCCCGGCTGCAGGCCGGCCACATAGCCATGCCACACCTCGTCGGTGTACTCAGGCAAGGGGATGCGGGCGAGCTCCTGCTGCCCGCTCTCGTCGAAAAGGCACAGCTCCACCTTGGTGGCATATGCCGAAAAAATCGCAAAATTGACGCCATTGCCGTCGTAGGTCGCCCCGCGCGGAAAGGGCGAGCCCTCGTGGATGCGGCTGGAATCGATGGAGTGGGTCATGCTGTCTTGAGGTTTCGATGGCGGTGTGTCGCTGGGTGAGCAAGCACTGTGCCTTCTTCGCCTCAAGACCTGCGGCACACTGCGTGGACGCGCCAGCAGAAACCGCCCCCCATCGAGGCCGCGGTGGTATGCCACTTGCTTTCAAAGCCGCGGAGGTTGAACCTGTGCGTATCCTGATCGTTGACGACGACGCCGCGGCTGCCCGGTCGCTGGCCGACCTGCTGCTGTTCTATGGCCACCATGTCTGGACCGCCGGCAGTGCGGCCGAAGCCCTGCGGGTCGGCGAGACGCTGTGCCCCGAATGGGTGATCACCGACATCGGCATGCCGGAGGTGAGCGGCCTGGAAGCGGCCCGGCTGATCCGCCAGACCGCCTGGGGCGCGCGGGCGCGCCTGGTGGCGCTCACTGGCTGGCCGGCCGCACGTGCGAACGCGCGCATCCAGTCGGCCGGTTTCCACGCCTACCTGCGCAAGCCGGCCGACATTCAGCAAGTGCTGGCGCTGCTGGAGCCGGCCAGCGAAAGCCAAACGGCCAGCGATGCGCTGGCCGACTGAGGCGCCCTGGCGGGCGCCGCCTCACATGGCAAACTTGCCGGTATCGAGGGCTTGCTTGGCCATCAGGTAGGCCGCCGCGTTCCAGCTCTGGCCCGCCATGCCCATCGGCTCGAAGCTCTGGCCATGGAACCACTCGGTGAAGCGCCAGTCGTCCAGGCTGTTGGTGAGGGCCAGCTTGGCCAGCTCCTTGCGGGCCACCTCGTGCTGGCCAAGGCGGGCCAGCGCCATCGCCCAGAACCCGCCGATGAAGGGCCAGATGCCGCCGTTGTGGTACTGGTGCGGGTGGTTCTGCTTGTGGCGCGCCATGTAGCCGCGCCACAGGTCGTGGTCGGTGGCGATCGGGTGGGTGACGGTGCGGATCGGATAGGGATCCGATACCCCGGCATTCACCAGCGTCTTGACGATGCCGTGCGCCATCGAGTCGCCTGCCAGCCCGTAGAGCACCGCCAGCACATTGCCGAACACGTCCCCCTCCTCGCCGGCGAACGACAGGTTCACGAAGCTGAGGTACAGCCCCGGATTGCGCTGGCCGCGTCGGGCATAGTGGCCCAGCAGGCGAGTGCGACGGTATTCGGGCAGGTCGCGCTGGAAGGGATGGAACAGGTGGTTGAAGTGGTAGTGCGTCTCTTCCTGGTGGGGCAGCCCGAAGAGCTGCTTGACGCGATACCACAGCGCGTTGGTGTAGAGCACGAAGCCCGAGCGCGGCATGATGTCGGCCCAGTCGCTGGCCTCGTTCTGCTGCAGCAGGTAGAAGCGCTGGTGCTCCTGCGCCTGCAGCCACTGCAGGGCCCGCTGCACCTCGTCTTCCCAGCGACCGGCCAGGCCCGGCAGCTGGCCGTTGCGGCGGGTGTGGTCGACTGCGATGAGCCACCACAACGTGGCGTCGATGCAGCCCAGGTACCAGAAGTCCGCATCCTGACCAGCGGGGTCCACGTATTTCGGGATCTGCCCGTTGCGGGCCTGCAGCTTGGCCAGCGAGTCGAGGCTGGCCACCGCGCCCTGCTCCAGCGCCTCCACGCCGCTGCCGGCCATGGCCAGCACGCAGATCGCAGCATCGCGGCCGAAGATGCGGGTGTAGCTGCGCGCTTCGGCGGCCGCTGTCCGGCTGGCAGCCAGGATGCCTTGCGGCGTCAGGTTGTCCTGCAGCAGGCGCAGCGACTCGGTGGCGCAGCGCTTCACGAGCCCCGGGCCCGGCATCAGCAGTTCATGGCGGGGCGCGGCGGCGGGAACGGCCTGCTCAGGCACCTCGAAGTCGTCGTCCTGCTCCAGCTCGGCTTCGAGGTTCGGGCAGCTCGGATCGGCATATTTCATTTCTTCAACTCCAGCAGCCTGGGGCCGCAGCTTGGGGAGGCTCCGTGGCGGCCTGCAGCGGCGGCTTCGGGTCTCGATGCAGCAAGTGTAGGCAGCCCCCCGCCTGCGTACATCAGGCAGCCCCCTAGACGCAAGCACAACGTGAACGTTTCAACGGCAGCTTCTCACGACAATCGTCGTGATGTAAGGGCCCTCCCCCCAAACCGGTGTCAGACCGCTGCCGAACGGATCAGAACGGCCACCGAGCGCCCTCGCAATTCATAGCGCTCGCCGGCCTCCAGACGCTGGGGTGGCGGCTCGCCAGATTCGAAGGTGGTGTCGAGCAAGGCCTGCCAGGCGGCGCCTTCGACGGCGGGGACGACAAATGGAATGTCGTCATGGTAGGCATTGAAGAGCAACAGGAAATCATCATCCCTGATGGGCTGGCCGCGCCGGTCGAGGTCGGGAATGCCGGCCCCGGCGATGTACATGCCGAAGCAGCGGGCGTGCGGGTCGGCCCATTGCGCCTCGGTGATCTCGGTGCCGTCGGGCGTGAGCCATAGCAGGTCGGCCGGCCGGCCTTCCACATTGCCGCGACCGACGAAGAAGCCGCGCCGCCGGAACGTGCGGTGCTCGCGCCGCAGCGCCACCAGCCGCTGCACGAAGCCAAGGAGCGCTTCACGCTCGGGCGTGGGGGTCCAGTCGATCCAGCCGAGCGGATTGTCCTGGCAATACGCGTTGTTGTTGCCGTCCTGGCTGTGGCCGTACTCGTCCCCGGCCAGCAGCATCGGCACCCCCTGGGACAGCAGCATGGTGGTGAGGAAGTTGCGCTTGCGGCGCTCCCGCAGCTGGCGAATGCCGGGATCGTCGCTCGGGCCTTCGACGCCGCTGTTCCAGGCGACGTTGTTGTCGGTGCCGTCGCGGTTGTCTTCGCCGTTGGCCTGGTTGTGCTTCTCGTTGTAGCAAACCAGGTCGTGCAGGGTGAAGCCGTCGTGCGCCGTGACGAAGTTGATGCCGGCATGCGGACGCTTGCCCGAGCTTTCGTAGAGGTCGCTGGAGCCGGTGACGCGGCGTGCCACCTCGCCCACCATGCCAGCGTCGCCTCGCCAGTAGGCGCGCATGCCGTCCCGGTAGCGGTCGTTCCATTCGGCCCAGCCGGCCGGGAAGCGGCCCACCTGGTAGCCGTCCTGCCCCAGGTCCCAGGGCTCGGCGATGAGCTTCACGCGGTTGAGCACCGGGTCCTGGCAGATGGCGGTGAAGAAGCCGCCAAGGTGCTCCACCTTGCCGCGCGCCCGCGCGAGCGCCGGCGCCAGGTCGAAGCGGAAGCCATCCACATGCATTTCCTCGACCCAGTAGCGCAGCGAATCCATCACCAGCTGCAGGCAGCGTGGATGCACCAGGTTCAGCGTGTTGCCGCAGCCGGTGAAGTCGGCATAGTGGCGGCGGCTCTCGTTGCCTGGCTTGTAGTACGAGGCGTTGTCCAGCCCGCGCAGCGACAGCGTCGGCCCGAGCTGGTTGCCTTCGCAACTGTGGTTGTAGACCACGTCCAGCAGCACTTCGATGCCGGCGGAGTGCAGGGTGCGCACCAGCGTCTTGAACTCCTTCACCTTGCGTGAGGCGCTGTAGCGCATCTGCGGCGCGAAGAAGGCCAGGCTGTTGTAGCCCCAGTAGTTGCGCAGGCCGCGCTCCACCAGGCTGCGCTCGTCGATGAAGCTGTGCGTGGGCATCAGCTCGACCGTGGTCACGCCCAGGCGCTGGAGGTGGTCGATCACCGGCGCGCAGGCGAGGCCGGCGTAAGTGCCGCGCAGGCTGGGGGGCACGCCGGGTTGCAGCATCGTGTAGCCGCGCACATGCAGCTCGTAGATCACCATGTCGGCCCAGGGCACCGCCGGCCGGCGGTCCTCACCCCAGGTGAATGCCGTCTCCAGCACACGTGCCTTGGGCATGAAGGAGGCACTGTCGCGCCGGTCGAAGGACAGGTCTTCCTTGCGGTGGCCGATGGTGTAGCCGTAGAGCGCATCGCTCCAGCGCAACTCGCCCACCAGCTCCTTGGCATAGGGATCGACCAGCAGCTTGTGCGGGTTGAAGCGGTGGCCGTCCTCCGGCCGGTAAGGGCCGTGGGCGCGCAGCCCGTAGGCCAGGCCCGGCCGGGCCTCCGGCAAGTAGCAATGCCAGATGTCGTCGGTGCGCTCGCGCATCGGGATGCGCTGCAGCTCATGGCGGCCGTCCTCATCGAACAGGCACAGCTCCATGCCTTCGGCGTTCTCGGAGAAGGCGGCAAAGTTGACGCCCTGCCCGTCCCAGGTGGCGCCCCGCGGATAGGGGCTGCCGGGCCAGACGACGCTGATTCGTTCGTCGTGTCGCGGGTTCATGGCGACCGCCGCTCAGGGCGAGAGGTCATCGCGGCGATCAAGGGGCTCGCTGCGCCGCACGCTCGGCCACCAGCGCTCCAGCTTCTCGGCAGCCCAGTCCTTGCCCCCCAGGCCGAAAGCCAGGGCGGCGGCCAGCACGATGCCGCCGAGGATGATCAGGAAGCTCTCGCGGATGATGTCGCCGCCGATGGCCAGCTGGTCGAGCGCGATCAGCACCACGAAGACGATGATGGCGTAGCGCGCGAGCGCCCCGAGCAGCTCGGCGTCCTTCAGGTCGATGTTGCGGCAATAGGTCACCACCGTCTCGCCGACAAAACGCGCGAAGTAGCTCCCGAACGCCAGGATCACCAGTGCCACCACCACATGCGGCACGAACAGCAGCACCCGCCCGAGCAGCTCGGTGATGTAGGTCAGCCCCAGGCCGTTGAAGGCAATCACCAGCGCCGCGAGGATGACCAGCCAGTACACCAGCAGGCCGATGAGCCGGGTGGTGTCGGTCTCCACCCCGCCCTGGCGCAGGAAGCCGTCCATGCCGGCACGCTCGGTGAGGACGTTGAAGTTCATCGCCCGCAAGCCTCGCTCGATGGCGAAGCGAATCACCTTGGCCAGCAGCCAGCCGCCAATCAACACCACGCAGGCCAGCAGCAGCCGCGGCAGGAAGACACCGATCTGGGCCAGGAAGACCCGGACCGGATCGAGCAGCACGTCAACGCTTTCCATCGTTTGCCTCCGGTGGAAGTGGTGGTTCTCAGGCCGGGGCGCCGCCCGCCAGCGCGACGATGCCGTGCAGCGGGATGGCGACCCAGTCGGGGCGGTTGCCCAGCTCGTAGCGCAGTTCGTACAAGGCCTTCTCCAGCTCGAACAGATCCAGCAGACCCTGCACCTGCACCAGGGACGGGTACAGGCCCCCGTCCGCCGCCGTCTGTGCATAGGACTGCAGGAAGGCCGCCCTCACCTGCGCTTCCCAGGCGCGGCCGAAGGGCGCGAGCCGGGCGAACTGGTCGCCGTCCTCCGCCACGCGGCGCAGCCCTTCCCAGTAGGCGTAGTTGAAGGACCGCAGCATGCCGGCCACATCGCGCAGTGCCGAATGCTTGCTGCGGCGCTCCTCGAAGGTGCGGGCGGGTTCGCCCTCGAAGTCGATGATGACGAAGTCGTTTTTCGTCAGCAGCACCTGGCCGAGGTGGAAGTCGCCGTGATAGCGCGTCTTCAGTGCGGCGGGCAGCCGGGCGGTGCAGGCGTCGATGCGGGCCAGCACCGCCTCGCGGCGCGACAGCACCAGCTGGGCATCGGCCTGGGCTGCCTGCGGCAGCTGCGCCATGTTGGCCGCGAGCAGGTCGAGGGTGGACTGGGTCTCCTCGATGGCCTGCAGGCGCAGCGCCTGCAGGTCAGCGTCGAGCAGCGGTTCCGGGTCGAAGGCCGGGTCGCCGGTGCGGCTGGCCAGCGCGATGTGCAATTCGGCAGTGCGGCGGCCCAGGGTGCGGATCAGCTCCACATAGGCGCCGTGCACGTCGTCGGGCACCGGCTCGGTGCTGGCGCGGCGCTCATCCAGGAAGCGGTGCAGGTACTCGGTGGTGTAGTCCCAGCCGTCGCCCTGGTTCGACACATAGGCCTGCACCAGCGCCAGGGTGCTGGAGACGCCGTTGGCATCGACGTATTCCAGCGCGCCTGCCACCGGCACACAGTGGGGATAGCGCACCACCTCGGTCAGGTAGCGCCCGACTTCCAGCTCGGGATTGACCCCGGGCCGCACACGGCGGTAGCCCTTCAGGAAGAGGCGCTCATCCAGCGTCACCACGGTGTTGCTGCTCTGCGCGCCGGGCCGGCCCACCGGCAGCTTGGCGATGTCGCTGCCCGCGATCTCCGCGAACGCGGAGGTCGGTCGGAAGTGCAGCTGGCCACGCTGGGTCGGTACCCGCCGGCCGGCGCCGATGGCCATCACCACTGCACGACAGAAGCGCTCGTCACTGAAGGCGTCGGCCATCACGCCCACATTGGCCTGCTGGCGCACCTTGGCGACCATGGCGGGCACCAGGCCCGGCAGGCGTTCCTCGTCGCGGTCTTCCCAGGCCAGGGCCAGCGGCATGAAATAGCGGAATCGCTCGGGCGGGCCCTCCAGGTCCAGCAGCGGCAGCAACCAGCTGGTGTCGCCCTCGCGCCAGAAGGCGTGGTCGCACAGCACGGCGCGCTTGACGCTCGAGTCCTTGGTGGCATACCAGCGTTGCGTCTCGACGAAACGCGGCAGCGCCTCGTTCTCGAACTGGGCACGCGTCTTCTCGGCCATGCCGATGCGCCAGGGCACGACCTGGTCGCGGAACAGGCTGTTCCAGCCGTCGAACAGCACCAGCACCGGCCGGTCGTCCGGCGCCATGCGTTCGTCATGCCACTGCGGCACCTCGGCGTCGGAGGCCAGGCGGAACCAGTAGAAGCCGTAGGCCGGCAGCGTCAGCAGGTAGGGCAACTCGCCGATGGGCGGGAAGGTGACACGCCCGAGCAGCTCCACCGGCACGCGGCCCTTGAAGCGGCCCAGGTCCAGCTCCACCGGCTGGGCGGTGCGGCTCAGGTTGGCCACGCAGAGGATGGCGTCGTCGCCGTACTCGCTCAGGTAAGCCAGGATCTTGCGGTTGCCTGGTTTCAGGTAGCTGCGCTTGCCGCGGCCGAAGGCCTTGCTCGTCTTGCGCACCGCCAGCATGCGGCGCGTCCAGTTCAGCAAGGAGCTTTGCGCCCGGGACTGTGCCTCGACGTTGACTGCCTGGTAGCCGTAGATCGGGTCCATGATGGGCGGCAGGTAGAGCCGCTGCGGATCGGCCCGCGAGAAGCCGGCATTGCGGTCCGGGCTCCACTGCATGGGGGTGCGCACGCCGTTGCGGTCGCCGACGAAGACGTTGTCGCCCATGCCGATCTCGTCGCCGTAGTAGATGATGGGCGAGCCCGGCATCGACAGCAGCAGGCTGTTCATCAGCTTGACGCGGTCCGGGTCGTTCTCCATCAGGGGCGCCAGCCGCCGCCGGATGCCCAGGTTGATGCGGGCGCGCGGGTCGGCGGCATAGGTGTTGTACATGTAGTCCCGCTCCTTGCTCGTCACCATCTCGAGCGTCAGCTCGTCGTGGTTGCGCAGGAAGATGGCCCACTGGCAGGTCTCCGGGATTTCCGGCGTCTGCTGCATGATCTCGATGATCGGGTAGCGGTCCTCCTGCGCGATGCTCATGTAGATGCGGGGCATCAGCGGGAAGTGGTAGGCCATGTGGCACTCGTCGCCATCACCGAAGTACTCGCGCACGTCCTCCGGCCACTGGTTCGCCTCCGCGAGCAGGAAGCGGTTCTTGTAGCGTGCATCGATGGCCGCCCGCAGCTGCTTGATCACCGCATGCGTCTCGGGCAGGTTCTCGTTGTTGGTGCCGTCGCGTTCGACCAGGTAGGGAATGGCATCGAGCCGGAAGCCGTCCACCCCCATGTCGAGCCAGAAGCGCATGGTGCGGAACACCGCCTTCAGCACATGCGGGTTGTCGAAGTTCAGGTCGGGCTGGTGGCTGAAGAAGCGATGCCAGTAGTAGGCCTTCGCCACCGGGTCCCAGGTCCAGTTGGACGTTTCGGTGTCGGTGAAGATGATGCGCGTGCCCTTGTACTTCTGGTCGTCGTCGCTCCAGACGTAGTAGTTGCGCTTGGTCGATCCCGGCGGCGCACGGCGCGCGGCCTGGAACCATGGATGGGTGTCCGAGGTGTGGTTGATGACCAGCTCGGTGATCACCTTCAGGCCTCGTCGGTGCGCCTCGCGCAGCATGACGCGGAAGTCGTTGCGGGTGCCGTACATCGGGTGGACGTTGTGGTAGTCCGAGATGTCGTAGCCGTCGTCGCGCAGCGGCGAAGGATAGAACGGCATCAGCCAGATGGTGTTGACGCCCAGGTCCTTGATGTAGTCGAGCTTGGACGTGAGCCCCTTGAGATCACCGATGCCGTCGTCGTTGGAATCGTAGAAGGCCTTGACGTTGACCTGGTAGATCACCGCGTCCTTGTACCAGAGCGCCTCGTCCAGGGCGGGGTTGGCGCTCAATACATGACCCGGTACGGCACTGTGGGTCGGCGCTGTGTTCATCATGGCCTGCACCTCATTCGAAATAGTCAAAATCCTTCTCGCTGCGCAGGTGCCGGCGCACCCGGAACACGTGGGCCGGCGATCGCCCGGGGTCCAGCATCACGAAGTGGCGCGTGCCGTTCCAGGTGAAGCGCTGCCCGCTGAGCAGGTCGTGCACCTGGAAGGGCCGCCCGCTCTCCACGCCCAGCAGCTCCAGGTCCACCTCCACCCAGCCGGACTGGGTGTGCTCCGGGTCCAGGTTGACCACGGTCAGTACCACGTTGGCACCGTCGGGCGTTCGCTTGACATAGGCCAGCAGCTGGTCGTTGTCGACCGGGAAGAACTGAAGGCTCCAGTCCGACTGCAGGGCCCGGTTGTCACGCCGGATCGCATTGACCCGCTCGATGAAGGGCGCCAGGCTGTCGGGCCGCGCCAGGTCCCAGTTGCGCAGCTGGTATTTCTCGGAATGCAGATATTCCTCGCTGCCGTGCTCGCGCGGCAGGTGTTCCATCAGCTCGTAGGCGGGGCCGTAGATGCCGTAGTTGGCCGACAGCGTCGCAGCGAGCACCAGGCGGGCCATGAAGGTGGAGCGCCGGCCGGATTGCAGCGCCTCATGCAGGATGTCCGGCGTGTTGGGCCAGACATTGGGCCGGAAGTATTCTCGGCCCGATTCCTGCGCCAGCTCGGTGAAGTACTCCACCAGCTCCTGCTTGGTGTTGCGCCAGGTAAAGTAGGTGTACGACTGAGTGAAGCCCAGCTTGGCCAGCCGGTGCATCACCTTGGGCCGGGTGAAGGCCTCGGCCAGGAAGATGACGTCGGGATGCTGGCGCTTGACCTCGGCAATGGCCCACTCCCAGAACGCGAAGGATTTGGTGTGCGGGTTGTCGACGCGGAAGATGCGCACGCCTTCGCCGATCCAGTGGTCGAGCACGCTCTTGAGCTCTTCCCACATGGCTGCCCAGTCTTCACTCTCGAAGTTGAAGGGGTAGATGTCCTGGTACTTCTTCGGCGGGTTCTCGGCGTACTGCACCGTGCCGTCCGGCCGCCAGCGAAACCAGGCCGGGTGTTGCTCGACATACGGATGATCCGGCGCGCACTGGTAGGCGATGTCCATCGCCACTTCCATGCCAAGCTCCCGCGCATGGGCCACCAGGTGGCGGAACTCCTCGGGCGTTCCCAGCTCGGGCAGGATGCTCTTGTGCCCGCCCTCGGCGGCGCCGATGGCCCACGGGCTGCCGACGTCGCCCGGCTCCGCCACCAGCGCGTTGTTCTTGCCCTTGCGCTTCTCCCGCCCGATCGGATGGATGGGCGGGAAATAGAGGACGTCGAAACCCATCCGCGCGATGCGGGGCAGCTCGGCCTCCACCTCGCGGAAGCTGCCATGACGGCCGGGCTGCGCCGAGACCGAGCGCGGGAACAACTCGTACCAGGTGCTGAAGCGCGCCCGCTCGCGGTCGGCGAACACGCTGAGCTCGCGGTCGTAGGTGGTGGCCAGGTGGCGGTCCGGCCAGCGGCGTACCACCTCGGCCAGGGTGTCATCCAGCGCTTGCGCCTTCAAGGCGGCAGGGTCGGTGTCGCTCGCCAGGCCACCGCTGCGCAGTTGCTCGGCCCAGCCAGCCAGGCGCTCGCGGTCCTCGCCCTGCGCCCGCGCCGCGGCTTCTTCCAGCAGGCCGGCGCCCACCTGGGCGGCAATGCGGATGTCGGCCGGCTCCACCCGGCGCTGCAGCTCCTTGCGCCAGGATTCGAAGTGGTCCACCCAGGCGGTGACGGTGTAGAAGTAGCGGCCCATCGATTCGAGCGGAAACTCGGCATGCCACTCGTCGTTGTACTTGAGCCGCATCTCGACTTCGTGCCAGGCGGTCTCGGCCTCGGCACGCCAGGCGAGCATCACGCGCAGCACGTCATGGCCGTCGGTGAAGCAATGTGCTTCCACCTGCATCGGCTCGCCGCAGACGCGCTTCACCGGGAATCGGCCACCGTCCACCGCCGGCAGCACCGCATCGATGACGGCGCGCACCCGGCCGTCAGTCGGCTTGGCCGTGGCCACCGGCGGATCGGCGGCCAGCACCGCCGGCACCTGCGCCTGCGGCGCGAGACCGGCGGCAGCCGCCTGCAGCGTGACCCGGCCGCCGGGCGCGTGAGTGGCGCCCTCGGCCCCCTGCGCAGCATTGACCGCGGCAGCCGCCTTGGCGGCGGTGGCGCGCTTGCGCGGCGCGGAGGGCGGTGCGGCGTCTGCAGCCGCGCTGGTCTTTCGCGCGGGCACCGGGGCCATGCCCCGCGCCGGGCCGGCGGCTGATTTTCGGGGAACGGGGGAGGACGCGGTCTGCGTCCCGGTAGCAGCGGAGGTGGGCGTCTTAGGCATCGGCTTGCAGCTTGAGGATGAGGGTGGCCAGGGGCGGCAAGGTCAGGCTCACGGAATACGGCTGCCCGTGCGAGGGCAGCGGCGCCGACTCGACCCCGCCCAGGTTGCCCCAGCCGGAGCCGCCGTATTCGCGTGCGTCGCTGTTGATCAGCTCGCGCCAGAGGCCGGCCGCCGGCACGCCGACGACATAGTTCGTGCGCGGCTCCGGCGTGAGGTTGCACACCACCAGCACAGGCGTGCCTTCGGCCGCCGCCGGCTTGCGCAGGAAGGCGAACACGCTGTGCTGCGCGTCATTGCTCTCCACCCACTGGAAACCTTCATGCGAGAAGTCGATGCGGTGCAGCGCCGGCTCGTCCCGGTAGACCCGGTTGAGCTGCTTCACGAAGCGCTGCACTCCTTCGTGCTGGCTGATCTCGGTGACCCACCATTCCAGCTCGCCCTCATGTGCCCATTCGCGGCGCTGCCCGAACTCGCCGCCCATGAACAGCAGCTTCTTGCCGGGATGCGCCCACATGTAGCCGAACAGCGCACGCAGCCCGGCGAACTGCTGCCAGGCATCGCCCGGCATCTTGCCGATCAGCGAGCCCTTGCCGTACACCACCTCATCATGCGAGAGCGGCAGCACGAAGTTCTCGTTGAAGGCATACACCATCGAGAAGGTCAGCTTGCCGTGGTGGTACTTCCGGTGGATCGGGTCTTCCTTCAGGTAGGCCAGGGTGTCGTGCATCCAGCCCATGTTCCATTTCATGCCGAAGCCCAGGCCGCCCAGGTAGGTGGGCCGCGAGACCAGCGGCCAGGCGGTCGATTCCTCGGCGATCGTCATCGTGTCCGGGTGGTCGCGGTAGACCGCCTCGTTGAGGCGGCGCAGGAAGTCGATGGCCTCGAGGTTCTCCTTGCCACCATGGCGGTTCGGAATCCACTCGCCGTCCTTGCGGGCGTAGTCGAGGTACAGCATCGAGGCGACCGCATCGACCCGCAGGCCGTCGATGTGGTACTTGTCCAGCCAGAACAAGGCCGACGACATCAGGAAGCTGCGCACCTCGTTGCGGCCGTAGTTGAAGATGCTGGAGTTCCACTCGGGGTGGAAGCCCTGGCGCGGGTCGGAATGCTCGTAGAGATGGGTGCCGTCGAACTGCGCAAGCCCATGCGCATCGGCCGGGAAGTGCGAAGGCACCCAGTCGAGCAGCACGCCGATGCCCTGGCGGTGCAGGTGGTCGACGAAGTACATGAAGTCCTGCGGCGTGCCATAGCGCGCCGTGGGCGCGAAGTAGCCGGTGGTCTGGTAGCCCCAGGACCCGTAGAACGGGTGCTCGGTGATCGGCATCAGCTCCACGTGGGTGAAGCCCATCTCCTGCACATAGTCGGCCAGCGCATGCGCCAGCTCGCGCCAACTGAGGAACTCCCCGTCCTTGCGACGCCAGGAGCCGGCATGCACTTCATAGATCGAGATCGGCGCATCCAGTGCGTTGCGCGCTGCGCGCTGCGCCATCCATTCGGCGTCCTGCCACTCGTACGCCAGGTCCCACAGCCGAGAGCCGGTGGCCGGCGGCAGCTCGGCGTAGAAGGCCAGGGGGTCGGCCTTGTCCATCGGCGCGCCGCCCTGGCGGGACTGGATGCGGTACTTGTAGGCCTGGCCGCGCTGGGCGCCGTCGATCCGGCCCTCCCAGATGCCGCTGGAGTCGTGGCGCCGCTGCAGTGGGTGGGCGCCAGGGTCCCAGCCGTTCCAGTCGCCGATCACCGAGACCGATTCGGCATTCGGTGCCCAGACCGCGAAACGCGCGCCGGCACCATCCTCCGCGAGCTGGGCCCCCAGGCCCTGATACAGGCGCCCGTGGGTGCCTTCGCGGAACAAGTAGACATCATGATCGCTGAACACTCGGACGTGCTCCGTTCTGGTGGGTCTTTGCTACTCGGGTCGGCGGCGCTGGCCGCCACCCGCCGGGATGCCGGTGAATGACCACGCTTCATCGGCAATCAGCGTGCCGAAGTTCACGGAATCTGCCGCTTCCGTGGCATTCCGCGCTTCTCCGAGGTGAGCGCCCTCCTGTTCCCGCCGATCAAGCGGCTACGCCTGCAGCCACTTCCCGGGGGCGCCGCTCGTCGCATTGCCCGACCTTGCCGTAGAAAAGTCTGGTCGCCACAGACACCAGCGCCGTTTCCATGGCAGGCCGGCTGCCGGGCACTTGCCTTGCTCTGCTGCGCTTGTGACGCACACCACCCCTGCCGCTTCGCCCGCCCCTCCCCCGTCGACCGCGCCGGCGTCCCTGCGACGCCGGCTGCCACGACGCCCACTGACCTGGATCGGGTTGCTGCTGCTCCTCTTCGTGCTGGCCTTTGCCGCCTGCGAGTGGGCCGGCTGGCCCTTCCTGCGAGGCCCCATCCAGCGCGCGCTGCAGCAGCGCCTGCAGCGCGATGTGCTCATCGGCGAGGACTTCCGGCTCAGCCTGCTCGGCGGCATTCGCCTGAAGAGCGATGCGTTCGCCCTCGGCGCCCCGGCCTGGGCCGCTGCCCGGGGCCACGCCGAGCCCCTGGTGCAGGCCGAAGGTGTGCTGCTGGCCCTGCCCTATGCCACGGTACTGGCCCCTCTGCGGCAGACGCCGGGCGCCGAGGTGCATGTGAAAGCGCTCGAGGTGCGGCGCATGACGGCCTCGCTGTGGCGGGCCGCCGATGGCCGAGCCAACTGGCAGTTCACGCCACCTGACCAGGCCCCCCAGCCGGGCGCCGCTCCGGTGCCGACCTTCGACCGCCTGGTGGTCGGCGGCGGCGCGGTGAGCTACAACGACGAAGTCATCGGCCTGCAGATGGAGGTTCGTGCGCGCACCGATGAAGGAGCCAGCAGCGGCGGCGGCGGCCTCGGCATCGAGGGCGAAGGCCGCTACCGGGAAGGCGTCAAGCGCTTCGCCGGTGCGCAGTTCAAGTTCGGTATTACCTCTGAGGGCTTGCTGCCACTGGTCACGCCGACGGAAGGCGCCCCACCGGTGCCGCTCACCCTACAAGCCAGCGCCGGCAAGGCGAAGCTCGACTTCAAGGGGCAGGCGAAGGACATCTTGCGGCTGCGCGGCATCGAGGGCGACTTCTCGGTGTCCGGCCCGTCACTGGCCGCGGTCGGTGCACCGGCCGGCGTCACCTTGCCCACCACCGCTCACTTCGAGATGAAGGGCCGGCTCAGCAAGGACGGCGACCTGTACAAGGCCCGCATCGCACGGCTGGCGGTGGGTACCAGCCGGCTCGGTGGTGATTTCACCTACGACCGGCGGCCGCAGGTGCCGCTCCTCAGCGGCGAACTGCAGGGCGAGAGCCTGACGCTGGCGGATCTGGGGCCGGCCTTCGGCGCCCCACCACCCGACGAAGAGCGGCCGCGACGCGCCCCGGACGGGCATGTGCTGCCGGCACGCGAGTTCAACATCCCGTCGCTCAGGGCGATGAATGCCGATGTGCGCATCAACCTGCGCAAGCTGGACCTCGGCACCGGACTGCTGAGCGACTTGACGCCGCTGCAGGGCCACATCACGCTGAAGGACGGCGTACTCAACATCTCGAA
Organism: Eleftheria terrae; assembly: GCF_030419005.1. NCBI lineage: Bacteria > Pseudomonadati > Pseudomonadota > Betaproteobacteria > Burkholderiales > Eleftheria > Eleftheria terrae. Next base: position 32,619 of record NZ_CP106951.1, on the reverse strand, counting down.
ACTGCTGGCCCGCGCCTCCGGCGGCGAGGTGCGTGGCGACATCGGACTCGACAGCCGCCCCGCGCAGCCGCGCTGGGACATCGACCTGCAGTGGTCCGGCATCGACCTGGAGCGCTGGATCCAGGCCCGCAACCAGCGCGCGGCCGCAGAAGGAGAGAAGGCGCCCGGCTATGTGAGCGGCGTGCTCGGCGGCGAAGCGAAGTTCCGCGGGGTCGGCAAGTCCACCGCCGCCATGCTCGGCTCCCTGGATGGCCATGCGGCGCTGTGGGTGCGCAAGGGGCAGATCTCGCACTTGGTGGTCGAGGCGCTGGGCATCGACATCGCACAGGCCCTGGGCGTGCTGATCAAGGGCGACGAGTCGCTGCCCATGCACTGCGCCGTCACCCGCTTCCGGGCCAAGGACGGCGTGCTGGATACCGAGCTGGGCGTGATCGACACGCCGGACACCTTGGTGCTGGTGTCGGGCCAGCTGTCGCTGGCCAAGGAGAGCCTGGCGTTGCGCCTGAACGCGCGACCGAAGGACTTCTCGCCGCTGTCGCTGCGCTCGCCCATTCGGCTGGAAGGCAGCTTTGCCGACCCGCAAGTCAAGCTCGAAGGCAAGTCGCTCGGCCTGAAGCTGCTGGCAGCGGCGGCGCTCGCGGCGGTGAATCCGCTGGCGGCCGTGATCCCGATGATCGACCCCGGCGAAGGCGAGGACAACGGCTGTCGCAACGCCCTGGAGAGCCTGCGCGGCACCACGGGCGCCCCCGCCGCCCGCAAGGCACCCGCCCCGGCGCGCCGCTGAGCCGGCAGTAGGCCATCGAGCGCCAACCCACAACCTCACTGGAAAGGATCCTCCCGCATGGCAACCGAGATCATCGGCTGGCTCAGTGCCGCCGTCCTCCTCTGGACCATCTTCCACCAGGTGCGCAAGCAATACCTGAGCGGCGACAGCACCGGCGTGTCGTCCTGGCTGTTCATCGGCCAGTCGGCCGCCTCGCTGGGCTTTTCGGTCTACAGCGCCTTGCTCGAGAACTGGGTGTTCCTCTTCGTCAACCTGGCCCTGCTCGTCAGCGCAATTGCAGGCCAGGCCATCTTCTGGCGCAACACCCGGCGCCAGCGCCGTGCACAGGCCGCGCCTCCGCACGGGCAGGCCGAGGCACGCGCCCGGTGAATGCGGCCAACAACCTGCATGAATTTACAGGCATACCGGTTGCTGCTGTCCCTGCATGGCAGCACGAGTCGTTTGGAAAGGAGCCATCACCTTCGGCCTGGTCCACATCCCGGTGACCTTGCGGGCAGCGTCGCGCAAGAAAGACCTGGACTTCGACTGGCTCGACAAGCGTGACATGGCCCCGGTGGGTTACCAGCGCATCAACAAGCGCACCGGCAAGCCGATCGAGAGCGAGCACATCGTCAAGGGCTACGCCTACGAGCCAGGCGAGTACGTGCTGATGAGCGATGAAGATTTCAAGCAGGCCAATCCCGAGGCGACCCAGACGGTGGACATCCTCGGCTTCGTCGACACCGCCGAGATCTCGCCGGCCCACTTCGAGGTGCCCTATTACCTGGAAGTGGGCAAGCGCGGCGAGAAAGGCTATGCCCTGCTTCGCGAAGTGATGCGTCGCAGCGGGCGCGCCGGCCTGGCCAAGGTGGTGATCCACACCAAGCAGCGGCTGGCGGCCGTGCTCGTGCAGGGTGATGTGCTGATGCTCAACACCATGCGCTTCCCGGACGAGGTGCTGCAGCCCGAGGACCTCTATGTGCCGGACAGCGAGCTGAAGAAGGTCGGCGTGGGCGAGCGGGAGCTGGAGATGGCCGAGCGCCTGGTGGACGAGATGTCGCAAGGCTGGCAGCCCGAGCAGTACCGCGACACCTATCGAGAAGACCTGCTGGCCCGCATCGAGGCGCGCATCGAGGCGGGCGAGACCCACACCTTGACGCCGGCCGGCGACGAAGCGGCCGACCGCGGCGGCGGCGCCCAGGTGATCGATCTGATGGCCGCGCTGCGCCAGAGCGTGCAGCGGGCCGAGCGCAAGCCAGCAGCGGGCGATGGGGATGGCAAGGTCAAGCCGATGCATGTGGGTGGCAAGACGGCGGCAGCCCCATCGCCCGTGCCCGCTGGCAAGCGCAGTGCGGCTGCCGGCGGTGCCAGCGCTCGCAAGACGAGCGCCCGCAGCACCCGCTCGGCGCAAGCCGAGCCGGCACGCAAGGCCGCCGGCACCCGCAAGGCCGCCGAGGCGCCCGCCCCGGCCCCCGCACGGCGCAAACGCGCCTGAGCTGACACCGAGCCGAGCCACGCCGCCCACCGCCCGCCATGCCGCAAGCCCTCGACCGCTATTGGGAAAAGCGCGACTTCAACATCACCCCCGAGCCGCGCGGCAAGGCCGCCAGGGCCGGCAAGAGCCTGTCTTTCGTGATCCAGAAGCATGCCGCGCGACGGCTGCACTACGACTTCCGGCTCGAACTGGGCGGCACCCTGAAGAGCTGGGCGGTGCCAAAGGGCCCCAGCCTCGACCCAGACGACCGGCGCATGGCCGTGCATGTCGAAGACCATCCACTGTCGTATGCGAGCTTCGAGGGCGTCATCCCGCCGCGTCAGTACGGTGCGGGCACCGTCATCGTCTGGGACCGGGGCACCTGGACGCCGGTGGGCGACCCCGAGGCCGGCTACCGCGCGGGCAAGCTCAAGTTCCGGCTCGACGGCGAGAAGCTGCAGGGCCACTGGACACTGGTGCGCATGCACGGCCGCGGCGGTGAACGGCAGGAGCCCTGGCTGCTGATCAAGGAGCGCGACGAGGCAGCCCGCCCGGCGTCGCAGTTCAGCGTGGTGGACGAGCTGCCCGACAGCGTGATCAGCGGCCCGGGTGCCGCGACCCGGCGTGCGGCGTCGCCCGCAGCGACCGAATCAACGGCTGCAAGCAAGAAGCCGAGGCGCCGCGCGGCGACCGCCGGCGAGCTGCCCGACGCCGCCGCACCAGCCGCCCTGCCCCTGACACTCGCTCCCCAGCTGGCCACCCTGGTCGAGCAGGTGCCCGACAGCGCCGACTACATCTACGAGGCCAAGTTCGATGGCTACCGGCTGCTGGCCCGCATCGAGGGCAGCGAGGTGCGGCTCTTCACCCGCAACGGCAACGACTGGACCGCCAAGATGAGCAGTCTCGCCACCGCGCTACGCGGGTTGAAGCTGGCTTCGGCCTGGCTGGACGGTGAGATCGTGGTGCTCGACGAGCACGGCGTGCCGGACTTCAACGCCCTGCAGAACGCCTTCGACGCCGCTCGCACCGAGCACATCCGCTACTTCCTGTTCGACCTGCCCTACTACGCCGGCCATGACCTGCGCAAGGTGCCACTGTGGCAGCGGCGCGAACTGCTGGCGCGGCTGCTGGAGCGCTCCACGTCCGAGCGCCTGCGATTCAGCCAGGACTTTCAGGCCGGTGCTGCCGAGATGCTGCAAAGCGCCTGCCGTTTGCGCCTGGAAGGCGTGATCGGCAAGCGACGCGACGCACCCTATGTGAGCCGCCGTTCGCCCACCTGGATCAAGCTCAAGTGCACGCATCGGCAGGAGTTCGTGATCGGGGGCTACACCGAGCCCAAGGGCAGCCGCTCAGGCCTTGGCTCCTTGCTGCTCGGCATCCATGACGAGGCCGGCGAGCTGCGATACGCCGGCAACGTCGGCACCGGCTTTGACACCCGCACGCTGAAGCTGCTGCGGGAGAAACTGCAGGCGCTGGAAACCGAGCGCACGCCCTTCGCCGGCAAGCCGCGCGAAGCGAAGGGCCGCTGGGTGGAACCGAAGCTGGTGGCCGAGGTGTCCTTCAGCGAATGGACGCCGGATGGCCGCATCCGCCATTCCGTCTTCCACGGCCTGCGCAGCGACAAGCCAGCCCGCGCCATCACCCGCGAGGTGCCTGCCACGCCGGCCAATGCCGACACGGCCCCGGCGCCCACGCCAGCCAAAGCCGGCAAGGCCGGCAAAGCCCCGGCCCCTGCGCCCGCGAAGCCGGCTGCCGGCACCGCCGCGGGCAAGGCGACCCGCCGCCGCAGTGCGCCCCGCCCGGCCGAGCTGCCGGAAGGGCTGCGCATCAGCCACCCGGAACGGGTCATCGACCCCAGCAGCGGCGCCACCAAGCTCGACCTGGTGACCTACTACCTGCGGGTGGCCGACGCCATGCTGCCGCACCTGGCGCGCCGTCCGGTGGCACTGGTGCGGGCGCCGTCGGGCATCGGTGGCGAGCTGTTCTTCCAGAAACACGGCGACACGCTCAAGATGGCCGGCGTCCGCCAGCTCGATCCCACCCTCGACCCCGGCCGTGAACCGCTGCTGGAGATCGACAGCGTCGAAGCCCTGATCGGCGCCGCACAGATGAACGTCATCGAGCTGCACACCTGGAACGCCACCACCCGGGCCCTGGAAAAGCCCGACCGCATGACCTTCGACCTCGACCCCGGCGAAGGCGTGAGCTGGGACAAGGTGGCCGAGGCCGCCCAGCTGACCCGCACGCTGCTGGATGAACTCGGCCTGCGCAGCTTTCTTAAGACCAGCGGCGGCAAGGGGCTGCACGTGGTGGTGCCGCTGACGCCCCGGCACGACTGGGACACGGTCAAGGGCTTCTCACAGGCGCTGGTGCAGCACCTGGCGCGGGTGGTGCCCAGCCGCTTCGTGGCCAAGAGCGGCCCGCGCAATCGGGTTGGCAAGATCTTCGTCGACTACCTCCGCAATGGCCGCGGCGCCACCACCGCCGCCGCCTTCTCCGCGCGCGCCCGTCCCGGCATGGGCGTATCCATCCCCTGCAGCTGGGACGAACTCGACGACCTGGAAGGCGGCGCGCAGTGGAACATCTTCACCGCGCCACAACGCCTCTCGCTCGATCCGTGGGCCGACTACGCCGCCACCCGCCAAACGCTCACCGCCGCGATGAAATCTTTCGGTTACCAATAAACCGGTCGGGGGCGCACCACAGGCACCGGCTCACAGCCGCCCGACGCAGTTCGGCGCGCCGCAACGGCATTCCAGCCGGCCCTCGTGATGGGTCTCGCCATAGTTCGCGGTGAGCTCTTCGCCGGACGCGATGGCTCGCAAGGCATAGAACTCGACGCGGCCCTGGCGAATCCGCAGCACCGTGTTGGGCGAGCAGGAGTGATTGGTGAAGCGCATCGGGTCGTTGGAGCCCGAGGCGTCGATGGCCCGCTTCTCCGACACCTCCACGATCATGATGCGCTGTTGCCGACGTGCCCGGCGTCGTGCTTCGGTCACGCTGATGGACTCGCCCCGCAACTCCCCGATCTTCTTGTACGGCGGGATCGGCTCTGCGGCGAACACGCCGGTGCCGTCTATCGTGCTGGGTTGAACCTGCACGGCGAACTTCTGGGGATTGCTGGGAACGCTTGCCATGGCGGCACGATACCCCAAGTGGCGCCCGCCCTCAGCGGAAGGAGAAGGCGTAGCGGAGCTGGATGAAATCCTCTCCCGGGTTGGGATGCTTGATGCCGCCATTGGAGAAGTGCTGGTAGCGCAGCGACAGTTCATGCCGCTGGTCGTCACCGAAGTTGCGGCCCACGGCCAAGTGGTCGCCGAAATTGAACCCGGTGCTGAAGCGCTTGCTGCCGCTGCGGTAGATGGGCGTGACGACCGTGAGGCCAATGCCGCCCTCAAAGAACCATGGCGAGTGCCCGGCCTCGCCGCGCCAGCGAAACACCGGCGTCAGGCCGACCTGGGTGACCCAGGACCGGTCCCGGCCGCCGTTGACGCCGTCGGTCGACCAGCGGCCGACCGCGGCCTCCCAGTAGCCGGACCACTGGCCGCCTGCCCAGGGCCAGGACCGCTGCCAGGGCCAGATCAGCCCCACCGTGGCGGCGGTGGTGTCGGACTTCGCCTGGCCATACTGGACAAAGCCCAGCTCGGGTGTCCAGCCCGCTGCATGAGCCGGCCGCGAGCCGAGCAGCAACAGCATCATGAAAAGGGCCGCCCCCCAGCGATGCGCGGACGGTGCACTACGGAACCAACGATAAATCGAAAAAAATAGCATGAGCCACCTGTGTTCTTCTGCGACCCTCGCTGCTCGTCTTGTTCACGGGGTCAGGTGGGCCGCATGCCGGCCAGCTTCTCCTCCTCGGCCCCGGCCGCGAGTCCCACCAGCCAAGGCAACAGGCGTGCCGAGTCGCCCCGCGCGGAGCGCGGCGATTTCAGCAGCATTCAGGAAATAGTTGCTGACAGCGGCGGCATACCATGCCGCCGCTGCCATCCATGCCACAGGCTCAGCGCGGAATGCCGGCCGAGCCTTCGGTCATGCCGGACATCGTCGCGTCGATGGCGGCGTTGACGAGTTGCACGCGGTTGCGAGCAGAAAACCGCCGGCGCAGCTGGCGCAGGTGGTAGTCGACCGTGTGCGACGACAGCCGCAGCCGGCTGGCGATCTGCTTGTCGCTCTGGCCCCCGATCAGGCATTCGAGGATCTCGCGCTGCAGCGGCGACACCGTCGGCCAGGCGCTCGCCGTGCGAGTCGGGCCGGCCGCATGCCGGGAGAGAAACTCGTGCATGCTCAGCCCGAAGGTCAAGGCTCGCCCGAGCACGCCGTCGGTGATCCAGTTACGGCGGCGTTCACTGGACATCAGGCTGATCACGGTGCGGTCGTTGGAGCTGTTGGGCGAGGCCAGGCGGAAGAAGACACCGCTGGCAATGCCACTGTCACAGAAGTCCGAGAGGAAACGACGCATGCGTGGCGGAGCCTGCTTGCCGCGCGTGTTGGCGACGATGTCGTCCAGGTCCCACACCAGCGGCAGGCTGGAGCGTGGTGCGTCCTGGTGGCGCGGGTCGAGCTCGTAGTAGCGCTCGCGGAAGTAGTGCGGCGTCCACGAAGGGTTCGAGTAAGTGCTGAAAAAGGACTGGGGCAGGCCACGCCCGCGCTGTTGCGAGACGTTGCCATAGGCGAACCATTCAAACCCGGTGGCATGCAGCATGGCCCGCACATGCTCTTCGCGAGCTGCGATGCTGTCGAGCTCCAGCAGGTGCCCCACCATGCTCGGCAATCCGACCCGGCGCTCTTCCTGCGCCTCGGCCTGCGGCTGGGCCAGCGGCACCAGGTCGGCCTCGGTGTAGAGCATGACCCCCGGATGCTCGTCGCCACTTTCCTGGGCATGACCGTCACCACCGACCAGCCCCCGCATCGTTGCGCCGCTGCCGGCTCCGATGTGTCGGCCCGGCTGGCAGGACGCCGCAGCGCGGCGACGATCGTCCCCTGCAGTCACTTCCATACCGTCACCTCCCGCTGTGCATGTGGGCTGCTGCCTTGGCCTGGCGGCCCAGCCCGGCTGCCCGGCCCTGTGAGGAGGCGGGCAGCCGTGGCACGGTCGCCCCCTGCAAAGGCGTCGCGCCCCATCCGGGGCAGCTGCTGCCGACGCGCGGCACTGGATTCGATTGCTTGCATCATGTTCCGATACCCTGGCGTGAGACGTACTAGCGTGCAGAATCGCCGCCTGCGCCACAAGCGCTATCTCGGCAAACGTCCATTCGCGGCGACAGAACGGTACACCGCGGCGACGTCGCCATTCTGTCCTTCTGCTCGTCGAGCAGTTACCGATTGTTCAACGACCCTCATGCGACTGGATCTGTTTTCCTTGCATTTGTTTGCGGACATCGTCGAAACGCGCAGTATCGGCAAGGGTGCAAAGCGGCACAACCTCGCGGTCTCGGCGGCCAGCAAACGCATCACCGACCTGGAATACCAGTTCGGCATCCAATTGCTACGCCGGCACGCCCGCGGCGTACTGCCCACCGAGGCCGGCGAGGTCTTCTACAGCCGGATCAAGCACACCCTTGGTGACCTGCACCAGACGGTGGTGGAGATGAGCGAGTACACGCAGGGCAGCCGCGGGCAGGTGCGGATGTGCTCCAACCTGACCGCCATGGTCCACTGCCTGCCACGCGACCTGGCGAGCTTTGCCATCGAGCATCCGCACATCGGCGTGGCCCTCGAAGAGCGCTCCACCGCCTACACGCTGGAAGCCATCGCCAGCGGCCAGGCGGACGTGGGCATCATCGCGCCCGTGACCCGCTACCCGCCTGGGTTGCACTACTGGCACTACAGCGCCGCGACCCATGTGGTGCTGGCCCCGGCGAGCCACCCGCTGGCCCGCCGCTCAAGCGTCCGGTACAGCGAGACGCTGGACCATCCCTACATCGGCCTTGAGGCCGGCGGCGGATGGGACCAGCTGCTCAGCCGCATGGCGGCCGCTGCTGGATCCTCGATGAAGGTCCGGGTGCGGGTGAACGGCTTCGAGGCCGCCTGCCGCATGGTCGAAGCCGGCCTGGGCCTGACCGTCGTGCCGGAAGCGAGCGCCGCCCTGCATGCCAAGGCTTTGCAATTGAAGGTGTTGACGCTGGAGGAGGATTGGGCGACTGTGCCGCTGGACGTCTGCAGCCGGGATCTGAACCTGATTCCCGTACCGGCGCGGCTGATGGTGCGCCACCTCATCACGAGCAACGGCACCAAGGCCGGCATGAAGATCGAGGTGGAGGAACGCCATCTTCGCGCCGACGAGCCGGTCGCCCCGCGTTGAAGCAAGCCGGCATGGCCTGAACGGCCACTCGCGCTGAGCGGGCCATGCAGCGCCGCGACGCAGCCCGGCCAGGCGCTCAGGACGTGTGCAAGGCCAGGCGGCCCGCCACCGGGCCGCCTTTGCTGCCCGGGCCGGCGTCACAACGCCGTGCCGTCTCGATCTGGCGCACCACGTCGCACAGCTCGACGCGACGCAGTTCGAGTTCGGCCATGCGGTGCGCCAGTTCGGCCTCTGCTGCAGCCACCGCCCGCCGCGCCGCGATCAGGCGTTGCTCCAGCAGCGGCGACTCGGTGTCGCGGCTCGACCCGCCGTCCGGTCGGCCCTGTCGCCCGGCTTCAAAGGGACCTGGGGCCCCGTGCTCACCGCAGCCTCTGGGTGCGCTCGGTGCAAGGGGGGCCATGCAGGCCTCCCGCAGGCAGGCCTCACCGGCGGCAGCCTGCTGCACCTCACGGACCTGCCTCAATTTGTTCCACAGGTTGCCCATGATTCCACCTTGTGTTCCGTATCGCGCGGCTGCGCTCCGTCGTCATGGCCAGGCGAGCCCTTGATGGGCCGGCCCGGTCGTCTCACACCCTTCCCCGGCCTTGGCAAGCCGTCGGTGAGGACCGCTCCCCGCATCGAGCAAATCGCACGCGCGGCCGCTCGGAATATTGCTGTCATCAGTGCGCCCATGCGCAGGAGCGGCGCCTGCACCCAGCGGGACGCACGCGGATCTGCCAGGAGCCGCCGTCGCGGCGGGCCCAGGCGCCGGGACGGCGCCTCACGCAGGGCGCACAGGCAGCGCCCGACAGCCACTGCGGCCGGCTCAAAGCGCGCCGACCGCCGCGCGGTCGGCCGCTGAACACCCTTTTCATGGCTTTGTCCTCCTGTCGTCATCCCGGCCGTCGCGTGCTGTTGTCATACACGCCGCGCCATCCCCGTCCCGGCTGTCCAGCCGAAACCGCCCCGCCCTGCACGACCGCCAGGGCCACCCACGTCACCAGCTCATTCACCCACCTGCGGCCCCCGCAACGGCGCCGTCCACCACATCAGGCAGGCGGCAACCGCGAGAAGCAGCAACAGCAGGCCCAGGGTCCGTCCGGAGAGCGCGGCAGCCATTCGATCGCCACCGCCGGTAGACGGCTCCGGCGCAGCCTGCACCAGGGTCAGCGCCACTTTCTCGCCGGGCAGCCCCGCAATGCGGCGGGCCACCAAGGACCGCACCGCGGGAGCCAGTCGCTGCAACACAGCGCCCGGCGCATGAGTAACGAGCACCGCTGCGGAGGATGGACGCAAGCGGTCGGTCAACGGGTCTTCGGCCAATACGACAAGGTGGACGCGGGCGTCCAGGACGCCGGGGACCTGCCGCAGTTCGCGCGACAGTTGCTGCGAAGCAGCATAAGTGGCCTGCAGCCGCTGCTCCTCACCGGCAGACCAGTGCAAGGGTCGCTGGCCGATCGGGTCGCCGCCATAGCGGACGGCCGGCAAGCCTTGAGCACGCAACAGCTCGAGCGATGCGCCGACGTCACGGCGGTCGACCCGCACCTGCCAGTCGCCGCCGCCAGCCGGCTCCTTGGAAACCGGGATGCCGTCCGCCTGCAGCGCCGCCACCAATTGGTCGGCTTCGTGCTCGTCCAGGTCCAGGTAGAGGCCCATCTTGCAGCCGGCCAGCACCAGTCCCAGGGCGATGGCAGACAGCCAGCGCACAAAGAGAAGGCAATACACCAGCGGTGGGTGGGGCAACATCGCGTTCTCCTCGCTGCACGAAGCATGGGCGGCTTCGCACAGCCTTGTCGCCGCGCTCGTGACCCGGGGAAAACCCCGGGGGATGCTTCACTCTAAGGTTGCGTATGCAGCCATCGCAACACCGAGTTCTCGTAGTTGCTGCGCCGCCGCACTGCACAAGTCACCGCGGTGACCACAAGGCCGCCAAGCGGTGCCGCCATGGCGATGGACGGCTGGATGAACCGGAAAGGGATGACGAGCAGGCGCAAAAAAGCCCGCACCGCGCATGGGTGCGGGCCGATCAGGCGCGAATAGCCCCACGCGGCAGTGGGGGAGGCGTCAAAGCGGCCGGCGCTTGCCAGCCGCTTCTTCAACGATCAAGGTCGAGGAAGGCGGAGACACCGAAAGCCACCGCGCCGGCTACCGGGAGGCAGACCACCACCAGCAGCGCCTCGCCGGCAGCATCGAGGCCCAGCGCTGTCCCGGTCACCGTGAGTACGGCGGCAACCAGGCCCAGCACTTTCATTCCTACAGCCCAGTTCCAGTTCGTCATCGCTGTACTCCATTCGCCACGGACGGCTTTGCTTCAGACCCGACCTTCTGTGGTTGCCCGACGCCAGCCAGCGCCGCAGCGATGGCCAAGACGACCAACATGACGGTCAATGCAGAATTGAAAGCAAACGGCGCTCCCATCACAGCGGAGACCAGCGCCAGGACGGCAAACGCAAGCGACCACTTCCACATCCTCAGCTCCTTTTAATGGGGGTTGCATGTGACGGGATGTTAGAAGCCGGGCCCAATCTCCCAATGTCGGAGCCTCCCCTGCGGCCGATGTCGGCGCCCGCCTACGCCTGCGGCAAAGGCGGGCTGCGGCAAAACCTGCCAGACCGAAGAGGTGGCGGCCCGCGGCCGGGCTGGCCGGGCTGGCCGGGCTGGCCGGGCTGGCCGGGCTGGCCGGGCTGGCCGGGCTGGCCGAGCTGGCCGAGCTGGCCGAGCTGGCCGAGCAGGATGAGCTGCGCCGCTTATGATGGCGACCCTGCCAGGCCGCTGGCGAGGGCTCCTCCCGGGCCGTCGACATTGACCATGCGGCAAGTTGGCGCCCTTTTCTAGCAACGCCCATGACTTTGCCCCTTGCCGACCTCGCCCTCCCCGCCTTCCATCGCATGCTGAACCGCGTCTCGCTGTGGCTGGTCAAAGCCGCATCGCACGCTGAGGCACAAGGGCTGCCGCCAGCCGCCCTGCTGCGCCACCGCCTCGCGCCAGACATGTTTGATCTTTCGCGACAGGTCGAGATCCTCGCCTCCGCAGCGCGCGGCGGAGCCGCCCGGCTGGCCGGCCGGCTGGACCCACTGGACCCGTCCCCCGCCCTGGCGGTGTTCAACCGGGGGTCGGAAGAGGAGTTCGGGCCGCCGGCCGCCGGCTTCGGCGAACTGCAGGCCTTGCTCAGCGATGCGGTCGCCGAATTGACGCAACTCGCCCGCGGGCAGATCACGGTGGACGCCGGGACCCGCATCACGGTGGCCAAGCCGGGCAATGTCAGGGTTTTCGAGGCACATCACTTCGTGCTCGACTACCTGCTGCCCAATCTCTACTTCCACGCCAGCATCGCGTACGCGCTGTTGCGCGCTCAGGGCGTGCCGCTGGGCAAACAGGACTTCGAGGGCCCGCCGTCCTATCGACTCGCCTGACCGAGCCGCCCCAGTCGGTTCCTCGCGCACCGGCCCGCAACCGCGGGCGCGGCCACGGAACACCGCTGCCCTGCGCTGCTTGCGCGAGACACGCGCGAGGGGGCCCGCGCTCCCCTTGCCTCGCCGACAACACCGACCGCCCGCGGCCTCCCATCACCCGCCGCGACATCGGGCGGCACCAAGGAATCCACCTGTGGGAGGCACCGTCCTCCTCCGACCGAGCGCCGCGACGACGCAGGCAGCCACGCTGGGCCTGTGCTTGTGGCCCGGTGGGCCAGGAGCTCGGGATGTGCAGGAAGGCCGCCGAGGCCCGGGCACGCACGAGCGGGCACGAGGTGCAGGTGATCGCCATGCCAGCCGATGTGAGCAAGCGCCGGAGGATCCACCTGCAAGAGCTCGCCTCGCGCTCTGACCGCTCGACCTCTTGCAGGTAGACATCATCTGGCCAGGCGTGCTCGCGCCCAACCTGCTGGACCTCTCCCCCTTTCGCAAGGGGAACGCGCAAAGGCACTTTCCCGGCGGCGTCGCCTCCGCCACGGTGCGCAAGCACCTGCTTGCCATGCCGTGGTTGACCGATACCGGCTGCTTTGCTCCCACAGCGATTTGCTGCAAAAGCATGTCCTGCCGTCTCCCGTCTCCCGTCACCCGGGACGAACGGGCCACGGCCGGGAAGAAGATCCAGCAGGCTGAGCGGGCGGCGGGCAATCAGCGGCTACGCGTGCCGTGAGCCGGCTCACCACCGTCACCGGCGCGAGGCACAAGCAGCTGCGCCGGCAGCTCTGGACACGGTGCATGACGTGCTTTCGGGGCAAGCGCAAGCGGCCGGGGCACTGCAGCAGCTCGAAACCCGCGCCAACCGCCTCGGCCTTCACCGCCATTGGCGATGAACTGCCGCGACGCAAGGGGGCCGTTCTCCCGACCGCCCTGTGCTGCCGGTACCCTCGCAGGCCGATGATGGCCGCTCGACCTGCCCGGGCCGGCTGCAGCAGGGCCCTGCAGGACAGGGCGCATCGCCTGCTGCGTCCTTGTGCCCACTCTGCCGCAGCATCCCTGCTGGACCACAGGTTTTCCCTGGGGCCGCCTGCTGCTCCGCGCATGCTTCAATAGCAACAGCAAAGTTGCAGGCACATCATCATGTCGGACACCGGCACTCCCACCGGGATAGACCCCGTCGCCCGTTCTTTGCTACGCATCGGCGAGAGACTCGGCTCGACGCTGGACGTCGAGCAAGTCATGCAGGTGCTGTCGCAAGAGACGAGCCAGCTCATCGGAACGCGAGGCGCGGTCGCCGGCCTGTACGACGGCTCGGCGCTTGACTGCCAGTGCTACTGGAGCCTCGGGCTGCCCCTGCCCTTGCAACGACGCTGGGTCACCGGCCAGGGCCTGCCCGGCTGGCTGATCGCCCACAGGCAGCCTTACCTCGCACCGGACACAGGCAGCGACCCACAGGCCGAGCGCGACTTCTATCGCCAGCTCGGCGTCACCGCTGCGCTCGCCGTGCCGGTGCTCGATGGACCGGACGAATTGCTCGGCTTTGTCGAGTTGCACGACAAACTCGACGGCAGCGGCTTCACCGATGCAGACCACGACCTGCTGCAAGGGGTGGCGCGACTCGCGGCTGTCGCCATTCGGAATGCCCGCGCCTTCCAGCAGCTGCACCGAGCCGAGGAGCAGCGGGAGCAGGCCGACCGCAAGAGGAACGAGTTCCTCGCCACCCTGGCCCATGAGTTGCGCAATCCGCTGGCACCCATCCGTCATGCGTTGCAGATCATGCAGCTGGCGGGCAACAAGCCCCAGCTGATCGAGACCACGCGCGCAGTGATCGAGCGACAGGTGCAGCAGTTGGTCCGCCTGGTGGAAGACCTACTGGACGTTTCGCGCGTGAGCACCGGACGGGTGGCCTTGCGTCGCGAATGGGTAGACCTGGCTTCCACGGTGCACGACGCAGTGGAGACCGTGCGCCCCTTGCTCGTGCAGCGCGGCCACCGGCTCCGGGTGAGCCTGCCACCGGAGCCCATCTACCTCGATGGGGATCCGGTCAGGCTCGCGCAAATCTTCACCAACCTGCTCAACAACGCGTGCAAGTTCACGCCCGTTGGCGGCCGCATTTCACTGACAGCCCAGCCGGAGGCCGGCAAGGTGTGCGTCACCATCGCGGACAGCGGCCGCGGCATTACGGCCGAAGCGCTGCAGCGCGTGTTCGATCCCTTCACGCGGATCGACCGGCTGCTCGATCGCACCGAAGGCGGCCTGGGTGTCGGGCTGTCATTGGCGCGCACGCTGGCCGAACTGCACGGAGGCGGCATCGTCGCCGCCAGCCGCGGGCCGGATCAGGGGGCGGAGTTCATCGTCACCCTCCCGCTGTCCACCACCCAGCCCCACCCCGGCGCCCTGGCCCAGCGCGAGGCGTCCCCCGCCCCCGCCGGACAAAGAGTGTTGCTCGTCGACGACAATCCCGACACGGTCAGCACCCTGGCTTCCTTGCTGGCGATGATGGGCCACGAGGTAAAGACGGCCAGCGGCGGGCTGGAGGCCCTGGAGGCCGGACCCGACTTTCATCCCGACGTGGTGTTGCTCGACATCGGCATGCCGGGCATGGACGGCTATGAAACGGCTCGCCGGGTCCGTGGCACCAGCTGGGGCCGCGAGGCGGCGCTGGTGGCCGCCACTGGGTGGGGCCAGGAAGAAGACAAGCAACGCGCGCTGAAGGCCGGCTTCAACGCCCACATGACCAAGCCGATCGATCCCCAGGCGCTGGAGCGCCTGCTGGGTGGCCTGGACGCCCGGACCAGCGCCGACCTGCTGCCAGCGACCGACCGACGCCTGCGCTGACACGGCGCGCCCGCCTCTCACGCGCCCTTGCTGAGGGCGCCCGCCTCAAGCCTCTGAAGCCGCCAGCGCGGAAGAGAAGCCGCGCGCCTGGTCGCACACATTGCGCCCCACCTGCGTCAGTCGCAAGGTGCCGCCGTGCCACTCCAGCCATTCAAGGGCGAGGTAGCGACCAAGGTCGCGTTGAGACAGAAGATCGACCCGTCGATCCAGAAGATGGCGCTCCACCGACGGCAGCAGGGCACGCAGCACTTCCCGCTCGCAAGGCGGGCCCTGCAGCAGCGGTACCGCCGCATGCGGGCCGCGGGCGACGGCAGCGGGCCGCTGCTTGCGGACCTGGGCTTTGGGCCGGCCCGTGCACTGCTCGATCATGAGACTCCAGTGCGAGTCTCCCGGTGTATCGGCGGGGGATCGGTCGGTCATGGCGGACTCCAAGAAGGGCTGCTGTCCCGACTGTCTCGCGCCCACAGAGCAAACGCAAGGCCCCTGTTGCGGGGAGTCACGCGCCACGTGAAACAGGTCGCGGCACTCGCCGCCCTCGTCGGCGGCCCATTTCCACTCAATGCAGCGTGCGCTGCACCGGGATCACCGTGTCCTCGTCATCCCACCCGGCCAGCTCGGTGTCAGCGGCTTCTTCAGGGCTGTTCCATTCTTCCGCGTCCCACCACAGGTCGGCCGCCATTGTGATCGCCTGGTCGGCGCCCAGCCACGGGTTTTGGTCCAGGATGCGCTGAGCACAGCGTCGAATCCAACGAATCTTCGGCATTTCCATCGTTCGACTCCTGCAAGGTCGCCTGCTTGTCTGGCAAGCGGCATGCCTCGGCGCCCCGGCAGAAGCCGGCTGCAAGGCCCGAGAAAACCCGAGGACACCCCCCTGAACGAGGGGGGTGAAAGTCCGGCGAAGCCGCCATCCAGTTACTACCTTTCACCAACACGAGCGATCGGGGTTCACTCCTCACGCCCTCGCCCGCGGCAGATGTGCTCTCGCAGATGCTGCCAAATCTGAACACCGGCCCTCCCCGGCGGCCAGCCGCCCCGGACGCCCGCCGGTCCGCAAGGAGTCTGCGATGCGCAACCGTCACCTTCTGAGGCAGTTCGCCCGGGCTGTCTTGCCGCGGGCTGCGCTGGCCGCCCTGGATGTTCACCGCGGCCTGCGCAGCGACGGCGATCCCGAGACACGCTTGCTGCCGCTGTTGGAGCGTGGCGGCGCATTTGTCGACATCGGCGCCAACCGGGGAAGTTGGTGCGGACCCGCGGCCCGCGTGTTCCGAGAGGTGCATGCCTTCGAGCCCGAACCGGCGCTGGCAGCAGCCTTGCGACGCGCCGCGCCCTCCAACGTCACGGTTTACGCCCTGGCACTGTCCGACCACGACGGCAGCGGCCGCTTCGCGGTCCCGGTCTATGGCGGCGAAGCACTCACGACTCGCGCCAGCCTGGAAACCGGTGCGAATGTCGGCCATGAGGACGAGCTGGTCTACGAAGTACCGCTGGCACGGCTGGACAGCTTCGAGCTGACGCAGATCGACGTCATCAAGATCGATGTCGAAGGCCATGAGCGTGCCGTGCTGGACGGTGCCTGGCGCACCATCGACCGCGAGCGCCCGACGCTCATCGTCGAGATCGAGGAGCGGCATCACCTCGGCGAGTCGGAGTCCATCATCGCCGGACTGGTCACGCATGGCTACCAGTGCAGCTTCCTCGGCGAAGACGGCCTGCAGCCGTTCACTCCGGGCAGTATCGGGACGCTTCAACCGCCGGACCGCACGCCCCTGCCAGGCCGACACATCGACGGCTATGTCAACAACTTCGTCTTCCTGCCACTAGAGCGGCAGGACGAGTTTGCCGTCCTCTGCGAAAGTATGGCGCGCGGGATCCATTGACGGTGCCCCCTCGCAGCCTTGCACCGACTGGGAGGCGCCGCGACGCTGCATTGGCACTCGCCCCAGGCCGCGCGGCCACCGGCGCGACCCGCGTCAGCGCACACACGAGCCGAGCCGTCGCCGGCTGCCGGCTGCCGGCTGCCGGCTGCCGGCTGGCGCCTGGCGACTTGCGCCTGGCGACTTGCGACTTGCGACTTGCGACTTGCGACTTGCGACTTGCGACTTGCGACTTGCGACTTGCGGCGGATCAAGCATCACCCGGAACATCGCGCAACTGGGAAAACGCCCAAGTCGGGGATGTCAGGAAACTTTAAGGAATCGCGGGAACAGTCGCCGGTCCTCGAAATTCGACCGGAGGTTTGCTTGAATCGTCTGCTTCTCCTGCGCGCGCTGCTCGCCGCCGCATTCCTGTGGCTTCATGCCACCCTGGCGCTGGCCGTTGACGGTGTCAGCGACACGACCATCCGCTTGGGCATGTCGTCGCCGCTGTCCGGCCCGACGGGCGCCTACGGGCGAGCGATGAAAGAAGGCATCGAAACCTACTTTGCACAGGTCAATGCCGCCGGCGGCGTGGCGGGCCGCAAGCTCGAACTAGTGGCATTGGATGACGGCTACGAGACCGAACCGGCAGTGGCCAACACGCGCCGGCTGATCGAGCAGGAGAAGGTGTTCGCACTGATGGGCTACTACGGCACCTCGCCGACGGCAGCAGTACTGCCGGTGCTGGACGCGAGCGGCGTGCCGCTGATCGGCACCATCAGCGGTGCGGACAGTCTGCGTCGCCCCGTCAACCGGCATGTCTTCCACCTGCGCGCGAGCTATGGCGACGAGACGGCGGCAATCGTGAAGAACCTGATCACGGTCGGCATCCGGCGCGTCGCGGTGCTCTACCAGGACGATGGCTTCGGGCAGGCCGGACTCAAGGGCGTGAGCGAAGCGCTGGTAGCGCACCAGCTCAGCCCGGTCGCCACCGCCTCGGTGCCCCGCAACTCGGTGGACGTCGCTCAGGCGGTGTCGACGATTGCCAAATCCGGCGCGCAGGCCGTCGTGATGGTGACCCTGTACCGCCCGACCGCCGCATTCATCAAGCAAATGCGGGCGGCCGGGGCGACGCCGTTCTTCGTGGCGCTCTCCCCGGTGGGGACAGACCAGCTGATCGCCGAACTCGGTGCAGACAACGCCCGGGGCATCCAGGTGTCGCAGGTGATTCCCTCGCCATGGGGCGACCGTGTGGCGGTCGTGCGCGAATACAAGAAGGCACTGCAGACCTATGCCAAGCAATCCGCGCCCTCCTACTACGGGCTGGAGGGCTATCTCAATGCGCGCCTGGTGACGGCGGCACTGCAACGCGCGGGCCGCAACCTGAGCCGGGAGCGTCTGGCAGCCGCCTTGCGAGGCGGGGCCTTCGACCTGGGCGGCTACCGGGTGGAGTTCGACGAAGGCAGCAACTCCGGCTCCAACTACGTGGAGATCAGCGTGGTGGGCGGCGGCGGCCGCATCCTGAACTGAGACAGTCGCCGGGTTCGGGCCGGCGCGGAGCGGCGCGCGCAAGCGCCGGAATGAGCGCTTTCATGGCCCTGTTTTGCAACATGTCCGGCGCGCCTTGAGCAAAAGGCGTACCATTACGATCCTGGTGGACCCTTGGGCTGCTGTCCTGAGGGTCCGGCCTGCTCTCTCCTCGACGGAAGGGCTGGGCGGAAACCGAGGGCGCCGCGCTCCATGAGCATCGACCTGCTGGCGAGCCGTAACAGTTCGGCCCTCCGTCGTACCGGCCGGCTTCATGCCAGGCAGCGCGCTGCTGGCGGTGTTGCTGGGCTCGTGCCCGATAGTGGTGTGCTAACGGAGCTTCGTCTCAGCTGACGCGGCTGCAGGTCGCGTCACCGCGAAGAACACCGCAGCACAGGCTGCGGTTTTTCTTTTGGACGCTTCGGTCGGTGCCGGGCCGGCGCCGGTTTGCAGATGCAACGCCCTTCGCGGTGCGGATCCTGTGGACGGCGGCCCTGAGCATCATCTCCGCGCGAGCGCCGCAGGCGCGCGCGTGTTTTGGAACTTGCTTGGAACAGGAAGAATGGCGAAAGAAGAACTGATCGAAATGAGTGGCCTGGTTGATGAAGTGTTGCCCGACTCGCGGTTTCGCGTGACGCTGGACAACGGGCATCAGCTGGTGGCCTATACCTCCGGCAAGATGCGCAAGCACCACATTCGCATCCTGGCTGGCGACAAGGTGTCCCTGGAGCTGTCGCCCTACGACCTCAGCAAAGGCCGCGTGACTTTCCGCCATCTGGAAGGCCGGGGCCCGTCGACCGGCGCGCCGCGTCGCCCGGGCAAGTAAGCCCCCGGCCGGGTCCGTTCGGACTCGTTCAAGCCGATGTCCAGGGACGCCCGGAAGCTTGCAGGCGGCATTGGCCGCGGAGTGCTGCGCGCCCATCGTGCGCGCCCGCCCGTGCTGCAGCCCGCTCTGCCCGGCTTACAGGTATTTGTCGGGGTCTGACGCCATCAGCTCGCCCCGCTCGCGTGCGTATTTCAGCGCCCCCTCCCGGCTGATGAAGGCGTGCTCGTGCTCGTATTTCCAGCTGCCACGCCCGCCCTCGCCAGTGCCCGGGCCGCTGATGAACACGCAGGCCTGCCACTTCCCGTCGCCGAGCTCTTCGGCTGACGGCATCACCATGTAGTCACCGACCGGAAAGCCTTCGACATCGCCCATTGCGTTCTCCTTCGGCTGAACGCTCAGAGTATGGATGAGTCGATGGCGCCGGCGACGCTTGCGCCCTACCCGCTTCCCGCGATTGCCGCCAGGCCGGACTGCGACGGTGCCGGCCGCATTGCGCGGTGGGAGTCTGTCGAGGTGGGCTGGCCTGAGGCCCACTGCGCGCGGTGCCGCGATGGCCTGAGCGAGGCGCTGCACCGATCCTCTCGTGGGCCGTGGCCACCGCGTCCCGGCTGCTGCGCAGCTGGAGAGGCCGCCAGGCCTTATGCCTGCCATTCGCTGCCTGACCTTAAGGACAGGCCATGGTGCTCGAAACGCCACCCATTCCATCCTGGTGATCTGAGAGATCACTATCGCCCTTTTCAAGCTGCAAAAACTTACGGGCGGATGCTTTTCGCGGCTTTGACCAAACGCAGAATTTGCGCTCCACACGGTCGGTTGCCGCCTGCCACGAACCCTTCAGCGGTGCCACCAAACGCCCGGCGCGCCGTGGAGCGTCACTGTAAGGAGCCACATGAAGTTCATTCATTCGCACCTCGGGGCGGCACTTGCCGCAGTTGGCCTTACCCTGGCCATCACCCCCGCCCTGGCGGGCCCCGGACACGCGCAGGATCTGCGCGTGCTGCGTGAGCAGGAACGACAACGGGTCAACATCTACAAGGCCTATTTCCCCGATGCAGCGACCGCCCGCAAGGCCGCCATCAGCTTCCACGCCAACCTGCTGGAGGCGGATTACGCCAAAGGCTACCTGGTGCTGGAGCTGGACGGCACCGACATCGCGCGGTTGCAGCGTTTTGGTTTCCGCGTCGAGCACGCGCCCGACTACGTGGCCAAGCGCGACGAGTTCCTGAACGCCATCCAGGCGGCGGCGGCCAGCCGCAGCGCTGCCACCAGCGGCACCGGGGCGAAGGCGGCCGCCGACGTCGGCATCCAGTCCATCCCTGGCTATTCGTGCTACGAGACGGTGGAGGAAACCTTCGCCGCCGCACAGGGCTTCGTCTCCAGCCATCCGACGCTGGCCAGCTGGATCGATATCGGCGATTCCTGGGAGAAGACGCGGGGCATCGGCGGCTATGACCTCCGGGTGCTCAAGCTGACCAACAGCGCTGTCGGCGGCAGCAAGCCCAAGCTGTTCGTCAACAGTGCCATCCATGCCCGCGAATACACCACCGCCCCGCTTGTGCTGGAGTTCGCCCGCTGGCTGGTCAACGGCTACGGCACCAACGCAGACGCGACCTGGATTCTCGACCACCACGAGGTGCACCTGCTGCTGCACACCAACCCGGACGGCCGCAAGAAGGCCGAAGGCGGCGTGCTGTGGCGCAAGAACACCAACACCGCCTATTGCGGGGCCACGAGCAACACGCGCGGTGCGGACCTGAACCGCAACTTCAGCTTCAGCTGGAACTCCACCAACGGTGAAGGCTCCAGCGGCAGCCAGTGCAACGAGACCTACCGCGGCCCGTCCCCGGCTTCCGAACCTGAAGTTCAGGCGCTGGAGCGCTACATCCGCTCGCTGTGGCCCGATCGCCGAGGCCCCAACAAGGGCGACGCCGCACCGAGCGACACCAGCGGCATCCACCTCGACATCCACAGCTACAGCCAACTGGTGCTGTGGCCGTGGGGCGACACCGCCACGCCCTCGGGCAACGGCACGGCACTGCAGACCCTGGGCCGGCGCTTTGCCTACTTCAACGGCTACACGCCGCAGCAGTCCATCGGCCTGTACCCGACCGACGGCACCAGCGACGGCCCGAGCTATGGGGAACTGGGGGTGGCCGCCTTCACGATCGAGCTGGGCACCAGCTTCTTCGAGAGCTGCAGCAGCTACACCGGGTCGACGCGGCCGAACAACCTGCCGGCGCTCATCTATGCAGCGAAGGTGGTGCGCACGCCCTACATCACTCCGGCGGGCCCGGATGTGACGAACGTCGCATTGGGCGGTGGCGCGAGCGAGGGCGGCGTGCCGGCCGGCACCGCGGTGAGCCTGACGGCTTCGGTGACCGACACGCGCTTCAACAACAGCAACGGTACCGAGCCGACCCAGGCTATCGCTGGCGCGGAAGCGTATATCGATGTGCCGCCCTGGGTTTCCGGCGCCGTGCCCATCC
Organism: Eleftheria terrae; assembly: GCF_030419005.1. Classification (NCBI taxonomy): domain Bacteria; kingdom Pseudomonadati; phylum Pseudomonadota; class Betaproteobacteria; order Burkholderiales; genus Eleftheria; species Eleftheria terrae. The sequence continues at coordinate 11,162 of NZ_CP106951.1, read as the reverse complement.
CGCTCGGTGCAGCCGACGGCAGCTTCAACTCGACCACCGAAGGTGTCACTGGCAGCCTGTCCACCAGCGGTCTGAGCGAGGGCAAGCACATCGTCTATGTGCGAGGTCGCGATGCCTCGGGCGCCTGGGGACCGATCTCGGCAGCCTTCCTCAAGATTGGCGACGGCGGCGGTGGCGACCCGACCATTGACCTCGGCCTCAGCGCCCGGCGCACCTGGAGCGGCTGGCAAGTCACGCTCAGCTGGAGCGGTGCCACCGGGGATCAGGTCGACGTGTGGCGCAATGGTACGAAGGTGGGCACGACCGCGAACGACGGGCTCTACCGTGAATCGCGCAGCCGCGGCACCTGGCGCTACAAGGTGTGCGAGAGCGGCTCCACGACCGCTTGCTCTGACGAAGAAACGATCTCCTTCTGAGCTGACAACCAGCGCGGCGGCCCAAAGCGCCGCGCGGCGTGACCGAAGCCCGCGGCACTCGTCGCGGGCTTTTTTGTTCACCCCTTGTACGGTGCGGCCAGCACCACAAGGAACCCCTCAGCACCACCCGTCAGGGCGCGTTCCGCCGGCCGGTGTGGGGCGGGCGTGACGGACAACGCAATCCGTTGCGCCGTGTCGCGCGAGCATGCCGGCCATCGTGGCCTCGTTCACCGCCAGCGACCCCTCAGGGCCGGCGTGAACTCTGCTTACTCCGGCGTGGATGACTCTCGCTATCCTGCTCGCGCGGTGTCAAACCGCACTTGAACCACACGTCATAACACTCAGGTGAACCCATGAATTCCCAGCTTCTCGGCAGCATGCCGCGCGGCCTCTTCGCGCGCTCGATTGCCACCATTGCCTTTGCCTGCTTCGCTTGCGGCGCGCACGCAGCCCCCGGACCCAATCTGCTTCGCGACGGCGGCTTCGACAACGCCCATCCCTTCTGGCCGGAGTATCCGGACCTCGGCGGTGATGTGCTGGACGACTGGCAGACCGACGACCGCTCGCAAGACAGCTCGACCGCCGGCGCCGACTTCTTCCAGAACGCCGTGATCGCCGACACCACCACTCACTACGGTGACGTGGCTGGCGGCTCGGGTGCCTCTGCCGCGGTGATGTACAACCACGCCTCGATGTGGCAGACCTTCAGCGTCGGCGCGGCCGGCACCTACAGCATCTCCTGGCTGGATGCTTCGGCGCAGACCGGGCGCAGCTACAACAAGAGCCTGTTCGACACCTCCATCCTGGTGGCCTACGGCCTGCACTACCAGGTCACGCTGGGCGGGCAGGTGCTGGGCAAGTTCGTGGCAGAGGTAGGCCAGGACTTCACGCGCCATTCCTTCGTCGTCGACCTGGCGCCGGGCGAATACACCTTGCGGTTCACCGGGCTCGATCACGGCAAGATCTCGCACTTCGGTGGCGCAGGGCAATACAGCCTCCAGCAGACCACTCACATTGCCCTGTTCGACGACGTGACGGTTGCGGCAGTGCCAGAGCCGGGTACGTATGCGCTGATGCTGGCGGGAATTGGAGCCCTTTCCGTGGGCGCCAAGCGCCGTCGCGCACACCGGGGTTGACGGGCCGGCCTCTGCTCGAGGCCGCCGCCGGCGTGCCTGGCGATGTCGGCGACGCTGTCAACCGTGGTGTCGGCGACAGCGCTGAGTGCGCCGATAGCACCGACACCGGCTTGCTGGCTCACCTGCGCCGACCGTGATGCACCGGCCGACGCGCCGCAGACATTCATGGCCATGTCCTTGAGGCGGCCGAAAGCGGTTTTGATCTTGCCCCTCGGCCAGCGCGGCCGCCTCTCTCGCTTTCTGCTCGAAGTTCACAGTGCCTCGCGAAAACAAGAAGGACTGCGAGCGGCAGCTGACATCGCATGTTCTGGTTGCCTTCGCAGTATTCACCGGTGCACGCGGGAACCTGCCCATGCAAGATGGCGAGCGCCTACAAGATCAGTGCACGGGACACACTGAGCGACACGCTGCCTTCAAGCGCGTGGTGGAGTGTGCCGCTACCAGAAGTCTTCCACTTCCACCGCACACGTCGGCCCGACGTCAGGCCAGCCCTGCTATCCGGGCAATGCTGTTCCGCAACTCACGCATCGCCCTTGCGTCATGAAGGAAGTCGGCTTGGCTTGCACCAAGAACACTTTCTTCGCGCGGGCCACCAGCGCGGCGGCCGTCCCTTTGCCCGGCCAGCCTGCGTCCTGCGAGAAGCGCTCGATGTCCCGATCGGTTTCGACGTCTTCGTTTGCGCCTCGCCTTTCACGCTTGACAAGTCGCAGGCGCGCGGAGTTGCCCGCGGGGAACGCCACCGGGCTGATCCCGATCAGCCGCGACCACTTTCGGATGATGTGGCCGGCTCGGTGGTGTCGCAGTCGCCCTGCTTGACGTAGCCGTCGATGCTCAGCCTGTCACGCGTGCCGTGGCACCGCCCCGCTTGTTCTCAGATGCCGCACCAGGGCCACTAAGGTGCTTAACGAGTACGCCCGGCAACACTGCCAGCGCGTACGCACGGACCGCTCATAGGCGGCGGCGCCAACTTCACACCGACTCCACCGTGGGCACCTAAAGTGAGCTGAAAGCCGGGCCTCATGTTGCCTCTATGGATCGGGTACCGGTGCAAACTAAACGGAGGCACTTCGTCAATCACATAACAACCAAATAAGGAAATTAACAGTTTGCAAGCAACAACCGAGAAAAACATACTCGGCCGCCTCCCCTTCTTCCGACGGCCAGAAACTGCACATCGCCTAATAAGCCAGGAGCTGCAAATATGAGATCATTTCCCGGCGCCGCAATTGTGACATATGTATATCTGCGCAGGAAAGTTTTGCCAGTCTGCCGTTCCACCCTCAGCCGACGTCATCTGCAAGTGGCGAGGACCTCACGAAGGATGGATTTACACGTCTCAGACTCAGCTTGTCTAGTAGCGAGGCAAATAGTCAAAGCGGAATACAACTCGGCCAGGTTGCAGTCTGCTCGGAGCCGGCTTGTTATCACGCAAACGCGCCGCAAACAGTCAGCCTAAAAAACTCTACCAGGGGCTCAGCACCCATGTTGCCGACATAGTTGTGCCGCTTATAGAAATTCGATCGGTCCATTTTGGATCGACGACCGGTCAAAGGGAAGCTTACGGCCCCAGCCCCGGCGTCCTCGCCACGCCAATCCGCACAAACCTGTAGCTATTAAGAGCCATGTAGACGACTCGGGGACCGCAACCGGAAGGGGTAGATGGGCTGAGACAACCACTGTCGCGCGCAACTGGACGTCCGCAAAGCTGGCAGTGTCGTTGAAAAAAGTAACCGATAGCTGGCGGCTCTCATTCACCGGCGCGCCATCGTCGGTCGGGAACAGGAACACGTCATCGAAGTTCCAGCTGGGGCCCCCTCCCCGTACAAGGAGCGACGCGCCGCTGTAACTGGGTCGAAAAGAAGTCGACGGCACCCCCCACATTTGACTGAGCCAAGCGGTGGCATCCGCCGTAACGGTGATGCGCGTGTACGGACTCAATTTGAGCAGGTATTCATCTTGGTACGGGTTCTCCGCGATGCCCGTGTAGATGTGCGCCGTGGCCTCTCCTGCGTGGTCGTCGCTCTCGATATCCGCCGCGGCCCGCAGGGTACCGCCACTCAGTGAAACCTGGGTCGTACCATCGTCACTAGAGAACGAAAGCGATACCTCTGGCAACCACCCATTCACTATCTCATTACGAACATCGAGATCGATGCGACCGCCATACTTCGTCCATGGCGCCCCCGAACGCCAAGCGTAAGATGGAGCAATGTTGTCGTCCGGTGCCAGGTCGATGACGCCGATTTGAAGGTTTCCGAGGCTGGCGGCACCAGAAGCACTAGAGGGCGCGGCCCACGCTATGCCCGCCTGAAGTACGGTGACCCACAGCAGCACGCTACGAAGCTTCATGGAACTCTCCAGCGGAGAAGAGCTCGGTATGTTGTCTTTTGAAGACGTGACTGCGGCCTTCCCATGACGACGACCGGCTGGTGCTCGTTATATCACTGATGTCTCCGCTGTGCGGAAACGTCAGTTTCGCTGGGAGGGTATCCGGCTCTCCAACATCACGGTGTTGATATGACCAGTTCTCTTCTGTTCTGGACGAACCGAATGCCAATCCGATGACTGGTTTTGCTGGCCGCATTACTCGCACCACTCTGCGCTGCCCCCGGATAACAGCAGCATGAGGCTCTAGAGTCGGTCACAGAGAAGGAGATCGGATTTTTGAAGAAGCGATACACCGAGGAGCAGATCATTGGGTTCCTGCGCGAAGCCGATGTCGGCATGCCCGTCAAGGAGCTGTGCCGTAAACATCGCTTCAGCGCGCCCAGCTACTACGCGTGGAAGGCGAAGTTCGGCGGCATGAACGTGTCGGAGGCCCAGCGGCTGGAGGCGCTGGAAGCCGAGAACACCAAGCTCAAGAAGCTGCTGGCGAACTCGATGCTCTAGGTTGATGCGCTGCGGGAGGAAACGAGGGCTGGCGCGTAAACGTCAAGCGGACCTACCGGCTCTATCGCCAGGAGGGGCTGATGGTGCGAAAGCGCCGGCGCAAGAAGTTGCCGGTGCCGGAGCACCAACCCCCGGCTCGCCCGATGCAACCCAACGAGGTGTGGAGTATGGATCTCGTCTTCGACGAGCTGGCCAACGGACGACGCGTCAAGACGCTGACGGTGGTCGACGACTGCAGCAAGGAGGCGCTGCAGATCGCTGCGGACACGTCGATCCCAGCCCTGTACATGACGCGCATCCTCGACCAAGTCAAGGCGGAGCGGGGGCTGTCGAAGGTGATTCGCACCGACAACGGGCCGGAATTCGCAGGACGGACGATGCAAGACTGGGCGGCCCGCAACGGCGTCGAGCTGCCGTTCATCCAGTCCAGCAAGCCTGTGCAGAACGCGTGCATCGCGAACTTCAACAGCCGGTTCCGGAACGAGTGCCTGTCGCAGCACTGGTTCGCCAGCCTGAACCGCATGCGCAGCATCATCGACAACTGGCGGAAGGACTACAACCAACACCGACGCCACAGCCGTCTGGGTTACCTGCCCCCGGCTGCGTTCGCCGCCCGCTGCCGCCTGCTCGCAGAAGGCAGCGGCACAGAGCCACCAACCACGATTCAACCCACGGACTCTGAAGCCGAGCGCTGCTGATTCTGAGGGCGGCGCAGATTCGCTCCTTCGCCTGCAAGTCCACGCGAGCAGAAGAAGCGGGCTGCGCAGTGGATGGTCACCGAGCACCTGTTCACCAACAAGCAGGACGGCCAACCGCAGTCCTATGAGGCGGCAAGCAATGCCTGCCTTCCAGGGGGACCATCAAGCGTTCAAAGGTGTCGAGCCATCTTCACGAGGATGCTGACGGACAAGGAACCGAAAGAGGGAAGGCAGGTGGCGAGAGATGGGGGCGACGGCACGGAGCAGCAGACGGCGGACTGCGTACGCCGGAAAACGGCCCAAAAAACGAAGATGACGAGGTAGCGGTTGGACGAATGGCGGTGGGGTAGACAACCCCGCCTCTTCTCGTTTGCGACCACTATCCCTTTAGATCGCGCCAATGCTGGCATGTGATGGTCGGGGTGAGATGATTCGAACATCCGACCCACTGCTCCCAAAGCAGTTGCGCTACCAGGCTGCGCTACACCCCGAAGGAGCGCATTGTAGCCGCAGCCGGCCACTTATTTCATCGCGCATCAAGTGAAGTTCGCGAAGCGAGGCCGCCATCACGTTCGGGCGGCGGTAGCTGCTTCTGCAAGACCTCCGCCACTTCGATGCACTGGCGAATGTGCTGCTCGCACACCAGGCGCAAGGCAGAGAATGTCAACGCAGCGGAAACCGCCTGCCCGGCCAGCGGCACGTACTTGGCTGCCTGCTGGGCCGTCAGCCGCACGCCCACCAGCTTCAAGGTGCGGACCACCACCTCACGGGTCACCACCCGGCCGACCATGAAACCACCCACGGCACTGATGGCCTTGTAGGCGTACACCCGCTGGTGTGGGCTCAGCCGCTCCACCTGCTGTGGCGTCAAGCCAAACGCATGGTTGATCTCGCCAAACAGCTTCACCAGCACGCTGACGTCGGCCAGCCAGTCGAGCCCCGGCACCGGCACCGCGGCGACGCCGGCGGCCATCAAGGCCTGGCGATTGACGCGCCGGCGGCAGCGGCGAGCCACCTGTTCGAGTTCCGCCGGTGTTGCCGGCACCCCTGCAATGTCGTCGTCTGGATGTTTCATAGGCGTTGGCATGCTGGCATGCCGCACGCCCGGGGGTCAACCCGCTCAGGCGCCGCCGAGGCTTCCGCCTGCGTCATGCAGGGCCAGGTAGGTGTCCCGGAAGCGCCAGTAGCCTGCGTCATGGTTGGCCTGGGGCCGTACCGGCGGCTCGTCCAGTGCATCCGGTGGCCGGCTCTCCCGCAGGGGCGTGGGCAGCAAGCCCGCCGCCTGGGCTCCCAGCAGGGCCGCCCCGCGGGCCGATGCATTGGCCAGCGTCGATGGCTGCAGCTCGCATCCCAGCACGTCAGCCAGCAATTGCCGCCACTCGGGCCTCACCGCACCGCCACCCGCCAAGCGCAGCCGGCGCAGTGGCGTTCCGCTCTCGCGCAGCGCATCCAGTCCCGCGCGCAGACTGTAGGCCACCCCGAGCAGCGCCGCATGCAACAGGCTGCCCTGAGTGTCACTGCGTGCCAGCCCGCTCCAGCCGCCACGCGCCTCGGGGTTCATCCAGGGCGTGCGCTCGCCGTTCAGGTACGGCAGGAATATCGCCTGCGAGGCCGGTCGCTCGCTGGCAAAGGCCAGGTCGTAGAAAGCCGCCCAGCTCAGGCCGAACAAGGCCCGCACCCACTCCAGCGCGGTGCCTGCGTTCTGCATGGCAGCCATGGTGTACCAGCCGGGCAGCCCCGGCCCGTCCACGGCCCGGTAGGTGTTCAGCCGCGGTGAAGCAGGCGGCTCAGCCCCCCGCATCACCACGATCTGTGCCCCGCTGCCCACGGTGAGCTGCGCGTCGCCATCGTCCACCAGGCCGCTGCCCAGCGCAGCGGCCGCCGTGTCGGCGGCGCCCACCGCCACCGGAATGTCGACCGGCAGGCCGAGCCGGGACGCCGCCCGAGCCTGCAGGCGGCCAGCCAGCGCCGCCGATGCCTGCACCGGCGGGAACAGGGACGGCGGCAGGCCGAGCGCCTGCATCAGGGAACGATCCCACTGCCCCCGGCCGTCGGCCAGCAGGCTGCCACTGGCGTCGCTGGGGTCCGAGGCGGCGCTGCCCACCAGCTGCAGCCGCAGCCAGTCCTTGGGCAGCAGGGCCCAGCGCGCCTGCGCGAACAGCTCGGGCTCATGCCGCTGCAGCCACAGCAGCAGCGGCCCCATCATGCCCGGCGTGGGCGGATTGGCGAGCCGGGCACGCAAGGCTGCGTCGTAGTGGGCCAGCTCGGCACCGGCACGACTGTCGGCCCACAAGACCGCCGGCCGCAGCGGGCGACCCGAGGCGTCCACCAGCACCAGCCCGTGCATCTGTCCGGACAGGCCGATGCACTGGATGTCCGAGCGCAGCGCCGCCGGCAAGGCCTGCACACAGCGGCAGGCAGCCGCCCACCAATGCCCCGGATGGGTCTCGGCCCAGCCCGGCTGGGCCGATCGCACCTCGTAGCCGACCGCCGCCTCGGCCACCACCGCGCCCTTGTGCGACACGATGGCCGCCTTGGCGGAGCCGGTGCCGAGGTCCAGTCCCAGCCACATGGGAGGGTTCACGCCACTTGGGCGCGGCGCGGCAGGTCAGCGCCCCGGCGTGCGCACGTGACGGCCGCAGCCCGCCCCGCGAAGCGGAGCACGTCCTGCAACACGGGCCCGGGAAGCGCCTCGAGGCCAGCCACCGACAAGTGGCCCAATTCGTCCAGCCGCGTCAGGAGGGCGGCCTGGAAGGTATCGCCGGCACCCACCGTATCGACCACCGCCACCGGCTCTGCTTCTGCCCGCGCGTGGGCGGCGCGGGTCCAGGCCTCGCTGCCTTGCGCGCCGCGCGTCACCACCACCAGCCGCGCGCCCTGCTCCAGCCAGCGAGCTGCCACCGCGGCCGCCGGCTGGCCGGGATACAGCAGGCCCAGGTCCTCGTCGCTGACCTTGACCAGCTGCGCGATGCCAGCCATCTCGTCCACCACCGCCTGCCAGCGCCGCACGTCGGGCTCGACGTTCAGCCGCACGTTGGGGTCGTAGGCCACCAGTCGCTGCTGCCGCTCGCGGGCGGCGAGCGCCCGCAGTGTGCTGCCCACCGGCTCCACCACCATGGCATACGAGCCGAACTGCAGCACCCGCGCTGCCGCCGGCAGCGCCGGCAGCAGCTCGGGGGACAACAGGCGGTCCGCAGCGCCCTGCCCGTGGAAGGCATAGGCCGGCACGCCTTGTGCATCCAGCCCCACCACGCTGAGTGTGGTGGGAGCCGGGCTGCGCACGAGCAGGCTGCCGTCCACCCCCTCCGCCTGCAGAGCGGCAAGCAAGCGCTCGCCGAAGGCATCGGTGGACAGGCCACCCAGAAAGGCCACCGGCCGCTGCAGCCGGGCCAGGCCCACCGCGACGTTGAATGGCGAGCCGCCGATGCGCGCATCAAGCAGCAGCCCGGTGCCGGTGCGGTCACCGGTATAGACGTCCATCAAAGCTTCACCGCACACGACAAACATGGCCGGCTCCTCCTGGTTCGATTGAAGGTTGACGATGGACCGGTCAGCGCGGTGCCGACCAGCCCTTGTAGCTCGCCACGTTGGCGCGGGTCACCAGCGTCGAGGGCATCAGCACCATCGGGTTGGCGGGCTTCTTGCCGTTGATCAGCTCCACGCCGATCTCCACCGCCTTCTGGGCCATGGCGTACGGGTCCTGGCTGGCAGAGGCCTGCACCTGGGTGTCGCCCTTGAGGGCCGCCTCGATATCGGGCGCACCATCCACCGAGGTGATGACGATGTTCTTGCGGTTCAGCTGGCGGGCTGCCAGGTCGGAGCCGATGGCCTGGGGGTCGTTGATGGTGAACACCGCATCCACCTTGGGAAAACGCGTCAGGTGGCCCTGCATCACGTTCATGCCGCCTTCGCGCGAACCCTTGCCGTCCTGGTCGTCCGACAGCACCTTGATGCCCGGGTGCTTCTTCAGCACCGCCTTGCAGCCGTTGACGCGGTCCACCACGGCCGAGACCTGCGGGCCGTTCTGGATGATCAGGTTGCCCTGGCCCTTCAGCCGCTCGGCAATGTACCCACAGGCCAGCTCGCCGGCCTGCACGTTGTTGGTCTGCACGGTGGCGTCGGCACCTGCTGCGGCGACGTCGACCGCCACCACCGCAATGCCGGCCTTGCGCGCGCGCTGCACCGCCGGCTCGATGGCCTTGGCATCGGCGGCGTTGATCAAGATGAGGTCCACGCCCGAGGAGATGAAACCATCGATCTGCGAGAACTGCTTGTTCAGGTCGTAGTCGGCCGACAGCGCCGTCACCTTCACGCCCGGGTTGAGCTGCTTGGCCTTGGCTTCCGCCCCCTTGGCCAGCGTGACGAAAAACGGGTTGCCCAGCGAGCCCAGCGTGATGCCGATGCTCTTGAGCTGTTTTTGCTGCGCCTGGGCGGCCGGCACGCACAGCGCCGCGGCGGTGAAGGCGGCCAGCGCCAGCAGTTTCTTGTTCATGTCCGATATCTCCGTTGCAGGTCGTGTAGGTCAGGGCGGGGGGGCCGACCGTGCCGCACCCCGCCCGAAGCCGCACCCCGGTTCAGGTGCGTGCGGAATCCTTGCGGCGGTAGCGGTCCAGCGCCACCGCGCCGATGATGACGAGGCCCTTGACGATGTACTGCCAGATGTCGCTCACGCCCATCAGGATCAGGCCGTTGGACAGCACTGCGATGATCAGCGCCCCCACCAGGGTGCCGAGGATGGAGCCCACCCCGCCCACGAAGCTGGTGCCACCCAGGATCACCGCGGCAATCGCATCCAGCTCGTAGGACATGCCCAGCTGCAAGCCATTGGCCGCATAGAGCCGCGAGGCCGACATCACCCCGCCCAGCCCGGACAGCAGGCCCGAGATGGCATAGACGAACAGCAGCACCGCCCACACCTTGATGCCCGACAGCCGGGCCGCCTCGGGATTGCCACCCACCGAATAGATGTTGAGGCCGAGCACCGTGCGGCGCAGGATGAACCACGACAAGGCCACCACCGCGAAGGCGATGATCACCAGCCAGGGCACGCCCAGCACCTCGCCGTTGCCGATGAAGGCAAAGGGCAGCTGCGGGTTGAACACGGTCGTGTCATTGCCCAGCAGCCGCGCGATGCCACGCACCGCGGTCAGTGCGCCCAGCGTGACGATGAAGGGCGGCAACCGCACGAAGGCCACCAGCACGCCGTTGACCAGGCCGAACAGCAGACCGCACAACAGGCCGGCCAGCACGCCCAGCAGGCCGTAGTCCGCCGACTGCGAGGCCAGCATCGCCACCACTGCCGAGGCCGCCAGGATGGAGCCCACCGAGAGGTCGATGCCGGCGGTGAGGATGACGAAGGTCATGCCTGCCGCCAGCACGATGTTGATCGACGCCTGCTGCGTGACGATGGACAGGTTCTGCAGCGTCGCGAAGTTCTCGGTCAACAGGCCGAAGCCGATGCACAGCAACACCAGCACGGGCAGCATGCCCAGGGTGCGCAGCAGCTCCTGGCCCTGCAGCGCCAGGCCACGGGCCGGGGCCGTTCCGCTCGGGGTGGGCATGGACATGGTGGTCTCCTTCATCGCAACGACTCCTTGTGATCTGCTTCAGGCCAGGGCGGCGTCAACCGCCGCCCGGGAAGGTGCCTCGGCACCGGTGGCCAGGGCCACGATGGCTTCCTGGGTGATGGGGCTGTCGAGCCCGGTGCCGCCTGAGCCCAGCTCGCCCACCAGCTGCCCTTCGCGCATCACCAGCACCCGGTCGCAGATGCCGACCACCTCGGGCAGCTCGCTGGAGATGACCAGCACCGCCACGCCACGGCGGGCCAGCTCGTCGATGAGCTTGTAGATCTCGCTCTTGGCGCCGATGTCCACCCCGCGCGTCGGTTCGTCGAGGATGAGCACCCGCGGCTGGGTCTCCAGCAGCCGGGCCAGCAACACCTTCTGCTGGTTGCCACCCGACAGCGAGCCGACGTTCACCTTAGGGGACGCTACCCGGATGCCCAGGCGCCGAATGGCCTGGGC